>CAVPFH010000001.1:0-21711 GCA_963703675.1 uncultured Acidobacteriota bacterium
AGGTCATTCCTCCCGGCGTACGAGATGGAAACGCCGCGCGATTTTAGCGAGGCACTAGATCTGCTGGGCAACGAGCCGGGAGTGTGGAAGCCTTTCGCTGGTGGCACGGACTTGATGGTTTTGCTTGAGGCTGGGAAGCTTCCGCAGCGACAATTTCTGAACATTTGGAATTTAGTTGAGCTGCGGGGGATTGAAACCAGCGCCGATCACGTGACGCTGGGAGCTTTGACCACCTACACGGATGTACGCCGCCACCCAATTTTAGCAAGTGAATTTTCGCTGCTGTGCAGGGCCGCCGCGGAAACGGGAAGTGTGGCAACGCAGAATCGGGGGACGCTGGGTGGCAACATCGCCAACGCCTCGCCAGCAGCGGATTCGCCACCAGCATTGATTGTCTACGACGCCGAACTCGAAATCATTTCCACCAACGGCACGCGCTGGACGCCGTACCATCGTTTTCACGCCGGATACAAACAAATGGATTTGCGGCCGGAAGAATTGATCCGGCGGATCCGTCTGCCACGAGCAAAGGCTTCCTGGAAGCAATATTACCGGAAGGTTGGTACCCGGCGCGCCCAAGCAATCTCCAAAGTTAGCTTTGCGGCGTCGGCGCGCATCAATTCCGGCAGAATTGACGATGTGCGGATCGTGCTTGGCAGTGTTGCGCCGACGGTGCTTCGTGCCGATCGCACCGAGGGATTGCTTCGGGGCCAGAAGCCGGACGCGGCCATTCTGAAAGCGGCGCAGGATACACTCGCGAATGAAATAGCGCCGATTGACGATATACGTTCAACGGCGCGTTATCGCCGGAAAGTTGCGCGGAATTTGCTCGCCGAATTTTTCGAAGTTCTCACAGGCTAAACGCCAGACATGCAGAACTCCGCCGATTCTCCCAACATCTCAGACGCGGAGCTCATTGTCCGCGGCAAGCGAGTTATCACGCCGGCAGGTGAGCAGCCTGCGGCGATCCATATCCGCGGTGGTGTGATAACGGCGATTTCCGGATTCGACGACATTCCCGAGCGAGTTCCGATTCACGAGGCGGGCGATTTAGTTGTGATGCCGGGCATCGTGGACACGCACGTTCACATCAACGAACCAGGGCGCACAGAGTGGGAAGGATTTTCTACCGCGACACGTGCAGCGGCCGCGGGTGGTGCGACGACACTGATCGAAATGCCGTTGAACAGTATCCCGGCAACTACAAGTCCAGCGGCATTTCGTGAAAAGCAGGCGGCAGCGGCGGGCAAACTTTGGGTCGACGTTGGTTTCTGGGGAGGTCTGGTCCCGGAAAGTATCACGGAGCTGCAGGCGCTTTGGCACGCAGGCGTTTTTGGATTCAAGTGCTTTCTGGTGCCGAGCGGAGTTGACGAATTTGGACACGTAACAAGGGATCATCTTCGCGCGGCAATCCCGAAGTTAAGCGCGCTTGGCGCGCCGTTGCTCACACACGCGGAACTGCCGGAACCGATCGAAAAAGCCGTCGCAAATCTTCCGAAGGCTGCGTCAGCCCGGCGATATCACACCTGGCTCGCAGCTCGGCCCGGTGAAGCCGAGAATGAAGCTATCGCGCTCCTGCTGCATCTAAGCCGCGAATTCGACGCGCGCATTCACATCGTGCATTTGTCTTCATCTGACGCGATCCCGGTGCTGCAGCACGCCCGCGCTGAAGGAGTCCAGGTAAGTGTCGAGACCTGCCCCCACTATTTGACATTTGCCGCGGACGAAATCGCCGATGGCGCCACGGGATTCAAATGCGCGCCTCCGATTCGCGAGAAGGAGAATCGCCGGAAATTATGGGAAGGACTCGGTAACGGCACAATTGACCTAATTGCGACAGATCATTCTCCGTGCCCTCCAGCGATGAAGCTGCCAGAAGAAGGCGATTTTCTTCGAGCCTGGGGAGGCATCGCATCCTTGCAACTCAGCTTGCCGATCGTGTGGACGGAGTCGAGTTCGCGCGGCTATGCGGTGGCGCATATCGTGAAATGGTTGTGCCATGGACCGGCGCGGCTAGCAGGCTTGGACAAACGAAAGGGATCGATTGCGGTGGGATGCGACGCGGATCTCGTGATCTGGAATCCGGACGCAAGATTTCGGGTTGAAGCCGCGCAGTTGCATCACCGGCATAAAATCACGCCGTATGCCGGTCGTGAGCTTTCGGGCCAGGTCACAACAACCTTTTTGCGCGGGCGCAAGATCTTCGATCGCGGAGAATTTTCCACAAGTCCCATCGGCCGTGTTCTGCTGCGAGGCGCTGTATGAATGAATTTACTCAACTCGTCGATCTCGCGGCCGAGCGGCTGGGCGGCCACGTTATCGAGGCCAATGATGAATTCTTCGCGCCCAAAGAAAATCTACTGAAGCATTCCAAGCCGATTTTCATCGAAGGAAAATATACCGCGCACGGGAAATGGATGGACGGCTGGGAAACCCGCCGCCGCCGCACGCCCGGGTTCGATTGGTGCATCGTGCGACTGGGATTGCCGGGCGTTCTTCGCGGTGTAGTGGTCGATACCAGCTTCTTCGGAGGAAATTACCCGGAACGATTTTCGCTGGAGGCGTGCTACCTTGGCGGTCGCGCTCCTTATAAGGATGAAAAGAAAAGACTCAAGGCTGCGACGACGAGATGGGTAGAGCTGCTCCCTGAAACCGCGCTGAAAGGCGATTCGCAGAATTTGCTTTCAATTGACCGGGAGGGCCGCTTCACCCACGTACGTTTGAAGATTTACCCCGATGGAGGCGTGGCGCGGCTCCGTCTTCATGGAGAAGTGCTGCCGGATACGAGGCGCATCACGAAAGGCGAAGTGGATCTAGTTGCGATTGGGAACGGCGGCCGGGCGATTTCCTCTAGCGATCAATTCTTCAGCGAGCCTCTGAATCTGCTGATGCCGGGCCGGGGGCAAAACATGGGAGACGGCTGGGAGACGCGCCGTAGACGTGGAGCGGGCCACGACTGGGTCATCGTAAAACTCGGCGCGCCAGGCGCAATCCGCCAGATCGAAGTCGACACCGCGCATTTCAAAGGAAATTTCCCGGAAAGCTGTTCTGTAGAAGCCTGCTACGCAGCAAGCGAGGAAGGCGACAGCTCGATCTTAGCAGCGAATTCAGCAATCATTTGGAGAGAGCTTCTGCCGCGAATTCCGCTGAAGGCAAACCAAGTCCATATCTTTCGCCGGCAACTCCGGGACAAGAACGCAGCCACTCATGTGCGGCTGAATATTTTTCCCGACGGAGGCGTCAGCCGCTTCCGACTGTTTGGCGTGGCCTCGCCTGGAGCAGTTGCGTTGAGCAGCCTAGAAAAATTGAACCAGATGACTCGAGCACAAGCGGCGAAGGCGCTATACGATTGCTGTGGTTCGAAAAGGTGGGTAGCGCAGGTACTCGATCGCCGGCCGTTTGGCGATGCCTCTCACTTTCGTGACGCCGCGGAGGAAGCCTGGTCAAAGCTGGGACGCAAGGACTGGCTCGCCGCATTTCACAGCCATCCCGCAATCGGCGGTAAAAAAGCGGCAGCGAAACAAACGACGACGGCGCGAAATTGGTCGACGGGTGAGCAGTCCGTTGCGAAACAGGCCTCACCGGAAACGTCAAGCGTATTGGCAGAGGCAAATCGCGCGTATGAAACTACATTCGGACACGTCTTCTTGATTTGTGCCACAGGGAAAAGCAGCGAAGAGATACTAAAGGCGTTGCAGGAACGCTTGGGGCACGAGCCTGAAGTGGAATTGCGAGTCGCGGCGGGAGAGCAAAAGAAAATCACGCGGCTGCGCCTGGAGAAACTGCTGAAATCATGAGCCAGATCACGACACACGTGCTCGACACTTCGCTGGGCCGACCCGCGGGCGGTGTAGCAGTAACGCTCGAGATTCAGGCTGGAAAGGGCTGGCAGGAAATCAGCCGCGGAGCTACAGACGCCGACGGGAGACTGCACCATCTGCTCGACCCCGGCGCGCTGAGAGAAGCGACTTACCGGCTTACATTTGAGGCCGGCGCATATTTTAATTCGCGCAAAATTCCGGGACTGTACCCAACGATTTCGATCGTATTTCACGTCGCGAATAAGAACGATCGTTACCACATCCCGCTGCTGCTGAGCCCATACGGATATTCCACCTATCGCGGGAGCTGATGAATGACGATTAAGCTGGTGCAAAACGACTACGGCAAATCGCGCGTTCGCCTGCTGCGGGTGTCAAGACAGGAAGGCCGCCACGACGTTCACGAGCTGACGATCGAGATTCTGTTCGAAGGCGATTTTGAAACCGCGCACACCAAGGGCGACAACAGCAAAATCCTGCCAACGGATACGATGAAGAACACGGTATACGTGCTAGCGCGGCAATATCCTTCGGAAGCGTTGGAAAATTTCTGCTCGCATTTGATCGAACACTTTCTAACTTACAACCCGCAAGTTTCGCGCGTCCGCATCGAAGCCCAGGAAAGTCTCTGGAACCGGATCGTGCTGGGCGGAAAGCCGCACGCCTCCGCGTTCTTGCACGGGTCGCAAGAAAAGCGCACGGCAACGCTGAGCGGCACACGCGAGGGAACCGCCGTCAGAGCCGGGATCGCGCATCTCATCGTGCTAAAAACGACGAAGTCCGCCTTCGAAGGATTTTTGAAAGACCCTTACACGACTCTGAAAGAAGATCGCGACCGCATCCTTTCCACATCCATTCACGCGGATTGGCTGTACGAAGGCAGCGACGTGGAATTCAGCGCGCTATGGCACGGCATACGCCAAACACTGCTGGAAACTTTTGCAGAACACGACAGCCAATCGTTGCAGCACACACTCTATGCGATGGGCGAAGCAGTACTAAGAAACTTCGAACACGCACGCGAAATCCATCTCTCTTTGCCGAATAAACATTTCAATCGAGTGGACCTGTCTCCTTTCGGAATGGATAATCCCGCAGAAGTTTTCCTCCCCACCGATGAACCTCACGGATTGATCGAAGCCACTTTACGCAGAGACCAGTAAGGCTTAAATGTAGGGCTTCAGCGCAGCATTTCCGCGCAAGCCAGAATGCAATTCAGAGCTGGCCCACGTGCGCAATTTGACTAGACTGTGAGCCTCGATGACCACCAGGATCAGGGGTTGTTCCAAAATCGCAGACACGATACATTTAATTAATTACGTGGCGAAGCTCACTACAGGTTCGTTTGCCGGCCGGCAACCCGGGATATTTTTGTCCGCGTCAAACAAGGTGCGATTAATCCAAGTCAACGGATAGGAGTCTGAAAACGCTGTCATGCTCGAAAAGATTCTAATCGTGGACGACGAAGCCGGAGCACGCGCAGCGCTGGAAGTGCTGTTGCGCCGCGAAGGATTCGATGTGCGACACACCCACGACGGTCCGAGTGCTATCGCGGAATGCGCGTCGTTTCGCCCCGATCTGATCCTTCTGGACATTGTGATGCCGGGCATGGACGGCCTGGAAGTGTGCCGCCGAATTAAAGCAACGCCCGAAACGCGGCTTACTCCGGTCGTGTTGATCACGGGTCTTACCACTAC
Source organism: uncultured Acidobacteriota bacterium (assembly GCA_963703675.1). Classification (GTDB taxonomy): domain Bacteria; phylum Acidobacteriota; class Terriglobia; order Acidiferrales; family UBA7541; genus Palsa-295. The sequence goes on from CAVPFH010000001.1 coordinate 5,519, forward strand.
CGAAGACCGCATCAAAGGCATCAACGCAGGCGCCGACGATTTCCTCAGCAAGCCGATTGACTTGAACGAATTGCTCGCACGCACGCGATCCTTGCTGAAATTAAAGCAGTACACGGACGAACTCGAAAACGCGGAATCGGTCCTGCTCAGCCTGGCGCACAGCATTGAAGCGCGCGATCCGTACACGCACGGCCACTGCGAGCGTCTCTCGGAAATGTCCGCGCGTTTGGGAAAAGTTCTGGGAGTGCCCGAAGAGCATATTAAGGCGCTGCGTCGCGCCGGGATCGTCCATGACATCGGCAAAGTGGTTGTGCCGGACGCAATTTTACTGAAGCCCGGCCCGCTGACTCCCGGTGAAATTATTGAAATGCAGAAACACCCGGTGATCGGGGAACGCATTTGCGCTCCATTGAAAACCTTTCGCCTGGTTTTACCGATCATTCGCCACCATCACGAAAAATATAACGGTACAGGCTATCCCGATAGTCTTCGCGGTGAAGAGATCCCGTTGACGGCGCGGATACTGCAAATCTCCGATGTATACGACGCACTGACAAGCGAGCGCCCCTACAAGGTGGCCTTCACCCCGGAAGTTGCGCTGGATATGATGGAAGAAGAAACCGAACGCGGATGGTGGGATCCTGAACTGGTGGACGCGTTTCGGACGATGATGCGTGAGCGCGAAAAAGAGACGGCACCCAAAACTCTGCGTAAGGGCGTAAATTGAGTTTGCAGCATTCGCGTGAATTGAAGATTCCAGCCGCCCGCGCGTCACAGGTTTTGCGCGGAACGAATACCCGGCCGGTAGAATCGAGCCCCCGGCACAATCCGTAGGTTTAATCCCCGAAATGTCAATCCAATTTGAAGGTTTATTCAAGAAGGCCGCATAGAAACGCGGTCAACTTCGTAGTTCAATCGCAATTTAAAAATGGAGCGACCAAAATGGGAGACACGCATTATGTCGGACCTGACTTGCTCCGCTCGCCAAGGCTTAAACCGGGCGACCAAGCGGCGATGATAGAGGATTGGAACGATCAGCTACACGCGATCTTCCCGACTCGACTACAGGTTTGCATTTCGATAGGCAAACGCCTGTTTCTGATTAAGGGCTTAGTCGAGGAAGCGCAGGGCCACGGGAATTTTCGGGCCTGGTTTGACGAACAGGGCTAAGAGTTCGATTTTCGAGCAGCGGAAAAGTACATGAAAGAGGCTCTGGCGCATTACCGGAACCCGAAATCAAATACGAATAATTATTCGTTTTCGCCCAAGACCGACGTAGTCCACGCCGTAACGGCAAACAAGAAAGCCGAGTTCGACGGCACTGTGTACAGTTTTGTACTCCACGACCTGAACGCCGAAGAGATACAGCGACTCCGCAACTTGCGGAAGTCGGCTGAACGGATTGAGGCCGAAGCGGCAGTCATCAAACCTCTACAGCCGTGGCTAAGGGGAGAGCGCATTGCTAACCGTCCAGCCTGATTGGGATTATGAGGTCGAAGCTGAAGCGCTGCTTAACAGCGTTCCTTACGCGGAGCAGGCCACGCGCACCTTCAGTCAGGATTTCTGTCTGTTCTACGGGCGGCCACATCGTTGCTCTTCTGCTTTGCGATGTAATCCCCGCGAAGCTCCATCACGGGGCTTTCGATAGTTGGTGGAACCGCGTGACCCATCAGGTAACGGACCGACCCTCCGTGCTCGGCAGCCGTTCTTTACCGAAGTCAATGCGCCGCGATGGAAGTGCATCGGGATTCTACGGCGTTAACAAGAGGTTCTGGATACGACGCCCGCTGGCAAGGCGCTGCAAGAGACGCTAGGCTGGTCCTCTAAAGGCATCACTCCGATAACAAAAAAGTATCCGCAAATGCTGGACGACAATCGCGAACCGACCGAACTAGCCGACAAATTATTTAAGGAACGTCTGCCGCAGGTCCGCCAGAAGGCCCGCATTGTGATTAAGAAAGCGCCGGAGACCGCGGACTGTGGAAGATCGCCCTCACTTCCGTTTATCTCTTGAAGTCTTGGTCGTCGCGATATCACAAGGACAACAACAACCTGCGTGGAGTTTTGACTGCTATCACGCCCGTTGGGCATTTTGAGGGCGCTGCTCTAATCCTGCCGCGTTGGCGCATTGCGATTGCATATAAGCCGGGTGACCTACTGTTTTTTGACCCGCAACAAGTTCATGGCAATCTGCCTTTCACGGGAAAGCGGATTAGTGCGGCATTTTATTGCGCGCGTCAAATCAACGAATCCTATTCGGCTACTCGCGGCATAACGTTAGACTCATAGACCGATCAAGTTCAAAATCCTTGGCAACACAACTGTCACAAACAGCGTGCTGGGTACAGCCCAACGGCCCACTTCGTCCAATGCCGCCATCGCTCCAGTTTTCGCTTGCCCCTCCAGACACCGATGATAATCGAAGGGCTGCACGACAACATTAAAAAGATCACGGCTCCGAAAACATACCGCGGCCAATACGTTCTACCGGGTGTCCACTTGAAACCTTGCCTCTCAGGCTCGTTTTGAGAGGCGATTGCCAGAATAATTTCGATTGCCTTCCGCTGGTGTTTTCATTCACGCCTTCGCGAAGAATTTTCCGTACTTCGTCACGATATTTGTAGGTTTTGCCAATACGGCATGAGAGACTAGCGAAAGTAGAATAAGCCCGCCTACTAGCAACCAAGCGGTAAGCAAAATGATAAACAGGGGTCGGTAACGTGCCTAGACCCGCAGCCAAAGCGAGGGCGCAAGATCGGCCGCCCAGTTTTCGACTGCCCCAAATAACTCTGGCGCAGACTGGTGCTCGCTCGGTTCAACAACGTATTCAAGCTGTGCCGATTCCTGAACCACTTGAAATTTGGTAGGAGAAACTGGTTGGACCACGTTTCGAGGTAACTTCGCCACGCTTACCGTAGCTTTGACTCGCCCAACCTCAAGATATGCCCTAAATCCCAACGGTTCTTTTGTACTAACCTGTGGCAGCTGCTTGATGGCATCCTCGAAACGATCCGATTTCACAGTTCTACCACCCGCGAGATAAATCATTATCAATCGTTGTGCCGATCGGAGGATTTTAGATTTTTCGCTTCAGCGTCACCTTCTTCGCTTTTTCTTTCTTCGATAAAATCGTCAAAACTTTATCCAACGCGAACAGATGTCTTTCTTCAATGAAGAGCGGAGAAACAACAACTCCATTTGTCGGATTTATAATCCTGGCCACAATCTTTGTCCAAGAAATTAGATAAGGCGTCACTATTCTAAGCGTTTCCCTTGACTGGGTCGCGGTCTCGAAGAAAAGCCCGTCAGAAGGAGCCTCGCAGAAAACACTTTTCCTGCGGCTCCAAAAGCTAACCAGAGAGAAAAGAAATCTCGCAAAGCTAGCTAGACAGTGGAAGACTCCACTTCAGGGCCGAAGAATAACTTTCATTGGTTAGGCGTAATCACGAATCACGCGATGGCAAACCCTCTCGGTTGTATGGTTTCATTTTGCGAATTGACGCTGTTAATATGCCCGATTTATTAGCAAGGAATTAAGGTCGGTTAATGGCCTTCTGTTGGCGATAGTTTGCGACTCGCACAATATCCTTTACCTCCATCGCGACTTCGTGAAGGTATTGAAGTTCACCCTCGTTAAAATCATGTACGCCCTTCGTCACACTTTCAAATGCGCCCCGGTCGAGATCACTAATTGCAGCCATTTATCCTCAGTGCTCAGTTGCGAGTCTTGCTACTTCTTTGAAGGCTCACCCTTGAAATGGCTTTCGACATCTTCACGACTGAGCGGGTTTCTTGCTTTGGTCAAAACGACCGAATAGGGCCCCGTCTTCAAGTTTTTTGATCCACTCTTCATCGGGCATGCGCGCATCTCCTCATCCGGCGGTCCAGGCCGGCTGTCTCACTCCGAGTCGGTGGGCTGTCTTGTTAATTGCGTCGGGTGACGGCTGTGACAGTAACCTCGACGTGAGCACCCTTTATGAGCCTCACATCGTCGCCGTGTTCGTCCGTTAATGTATTCTCAATACGGAGATCTCGATACCGGTAGTCAGCCCCATCAACAACAATCTGTGCCTTTTCCGGTTGACTCGGACGTGGAGACGGGATGATTTTGTCGACGGTTCCGGGCAGGGTGGTACTTGGCTGCTCTGGAATTCGCGCAGTATCTAGGTTCAGCTCCGCTATTCTTGCCGACCTAGCCACGCGCGGCTTCGCCATTTCCTTTTCGACGCTGGCACGCGTCGTGTTGCCGATTTCTTTCTTGCCATTTTTATTTAGCGTCAACACATCATGCCTCCAGTTTGTCGCGGGGATCGTTGTGTGAATCAGTAACCGCCCGCCTATATAAGTTTCGCGCGCATCCGTGGCTTTCGTGTGTGCGTCGCCTATGGACGGGCCATCTCTGGCTCTGCGATCAACTCCTCAAAAAGCGTCCGGTAATGAATCATGGCCTGGCGCAAGTCTTCAGTGCTGGCCAGTCCCTGGGTTTGACGAAGCGCGCTTTGGTGCGCCGCGCGGTAATTTGCCAGAACCAGGGGATGGTCCACCGAGATATCCGCCGCACGTTGCTCAAAGTCGCTTACCGGATAGCCGCGGGTGGACATCACATCGCCCAATAATTGGTCGGCGTCCGTTACCGCACCTCCCGGGCCGTCGACGAACCTAGCCTGGACTCTACTCCAGCACTCGACAAACCGCGCACGATCGCCAGGAGCAAGAGGCCGGATGTGCAAGTTCTCCACTCGTTCCGCACGATCGTCGAGCACCGCTTCTGCTTGCCGCCGGCTCCCACCTTCTTTCATCGCGCGGGTGTATTCAGCGCCGCCAAACTGAGTACGAAGTTTTTCCGTTCTGCGTTTACGAACAAGTAGCCATATGCACATTCCTGCGATCACGACGGCCGCCACCAAAGCGATGACTACGGCTATCTGCGTCGTGCTTAACTCTGCTAGATTCATAACCCGTCTCCAATTTTCAATCGATTTGAGAATTCAAAACCTGCTACCGGCTCGGATGTGCAATGCAGCGCTAGCCACGGTTTTTCGATGGCGTTTTCCACCTCGCCGATTTCCTTCTGGATTTTCCCGGCCATCTTTTCAACCATGCCTTAGGCTTCCAAACCGACATCATTCGTCAGCCTTCCTGCTTCGCCCACTAATCATGAAGCAGGGTCCGCCAGCTTGAAGAGCTTCAGAGTCGCAATCCGCCGAACAGGTATACGAGTACCGCAATAATAACGACCGTCCCGACGATCCCGATACCTCCGCCCGTTCCCCATCTCGAATATCCGTAATAGCCACCGCCACCACCGAACAACAGCAACAGGATAATAATTAGTAGCAACATGTGAATCTCCTTTCAGTCTGTAAATTGAATCAATCGTTTCGATTTCACGACCGCTCGCGGCCTATCTGGGCACATCGGACAGCTCGTTTTCTTTGGCCCGGACGGAACCTTCCCACTATTTGCCGAGGACTTTCTTCACCTGTCCAATCTTCCGTTGGATTTTCCCGGCTACCTCTTCTGTTTGGCCTTCGGCCTTTAGGTCGGTGTCGTTCGTCAAACGCCCTATTTTCCCTTTAATTCGTGATATCCACCCTCAATTTCATCGTTTGTGCTTGGATTTATAGATGCACCTCTTTAGCCAGATGCGAGAGCTTCCGATTGGAATGACGATGAAGGATGACCAAATTCTCAGATCGTGTCTGTCCGAAATGGCACACCTTGGCGATAAAAGAATGAGGGCAGGTCTCCTATTTCTCTTGATTGCGTCGCAATGTGGTCCGATTCGAGGAATTTGGCTGAAGACACGCTCGGCTTAGGCGCTGTCTCTGCGGAGACGAAGAATGCCTTGCGGGCTTTCTCAAACGAATCTTCCGGCATTGGACTTTCCTGCTTCATTCCAGTGCGACAGCTGCTCAGTTAGATCCTTGCTTTACTGTTCAGTTCTCGCTCCACGGCGCGGGGCGCGTTCACGCAACAATGAATCATAGAAAAGGCCCAGGACGGCGGCTGTATCGTTTTGGACAGGTACTGCTATCGGATTTTGCGGTCCCTGCGCAAACAATCCTTCTACAGCGAGCTTCAACAGACGAACAAACATTTCGTGTGAAGCCACTTCCGTCACGGATTGCATCGAGCGTCTCTAGCATGATGTGCGGTAACCGTTAACCCAAAAACAAAAGTGTGCTGTTTTGCACATATGCTCCGCACCTTGTTGGACTACGGTTCCGATGGGGTGGCATTAACCCGTTCCGGAACTTTCGATGCCTTTAACCTCACGACATCACCTCAGCCAACTTGAGTACGCTCCTGGTTTGCACGGGCCGGCGAGCAGACGGCCGCCCTTGCGCGTCCTGTTTGTTCATGGCGTCGACGCGGAAGTAAAGCGATGGGTCCGAGAACTCAAGAGAGCGCACTGCAAAGTCAGCGAAGATGTAGTTTCAAGCTCCGAGCAGTTTGTTAAACAGCTGGACTCAAAATACTACGACGTAGTGCTGGCCAAATACCCCATGCGCAACTGGCATGGTTCGCGGGTACTCGAAGTGTTACGCGCGAGGAAGAGACACATCCCCATTATCTTCCTGACCGACACGGTGGAATTGGAAACCCTGGCGGAGCTTATTACGGAAGGAGCAGCCGATTGTGTTGATAGGGATCACATTGGCCACCTCCCTATAGCGGTTCGTCGAGCGCTCAGTGAGAACAACCTGCGCGAGGAGCGCGATCAAGCGGAGAACAGGCTACGCCATTCAGAAGCACGCTACCGCGCTCTGGTGGGAAACCTGACCTACGGAATGTGTCGCTGCGGCCGGAAAGGCAACTTTCTGGATGTCAATCAGGCACTCGTCACCATGCTTGGTTACGCATCTCGAAAGGAGCTCTTAGCGGCACACCATGCCCGAGATATTCTTTGTGATCCCGGCAAACGGGAGCAGCTGTTGGGGCACACTGGAGAAGAAAATCGCGGCGTTCCCGTCGAAATGGATTGGAAACGGAAGGATGGCACCCCGCTGAAGGTCCGGCTCAGCGGACGCGAGGTCAGCAACGAGGGCGAGAAAGACAGTTACGAGATCATCGTTGAGGATGTCACACAACAGCGAAAGCTGGAGGATCATCTGCGGCAGCAGGCGGCTAAGGACCCGCTGACGGGGCTGGCCAATTACCGCCATCTGGTAGAAACCCTTGACATCGAGATCAAACGATCAGAGCGCACCGCACGTGAATTTGCCCTCTTGTTCCTTGACTTGGACGGGCTAAAGAAGATCAACGACCGTTTCGGCCACTTAGTTGGCAGTCAAGCGCTGTGTCGGCTGGCTGATGTTTTGTGCATCTGTAGCCGGGACATCGATACCGCGGCGCGTTTCGGCGGGGATGAGTTTGCACTTGTCCTGCCCGAGACAGGGGCAGTGCCGGCAAGCTTGGTGGCCAGGCGCATCTGCGACAACCTTGCGCGTGATGGCGGGAAGCCAAAACTTTCGGTCAGCATCGGTGTTGCTATATACCCTAAAGATGGCGAAAAGATTGATAAGCTTATGGGCGCAGCGGACGTCGCAGTGTACGCCATGAAAGCTAGAACACGCAGCGCGGCCTGTTGCTTCCAAGGGAAGACCGCGGAGTTTCTCCATAAAGCGGCGGCCGGTAGCAAGAAGTGCTCGGTGAACCAATGAAGCACAACGTAATTAGTATCCTCCGCACTTCAGCTTTCCGGTTGGACCCGACGTTGACCAGCGAAGAAGCAATCATACTGCGGGCTCTCGCCGCCTGGATAAACCAACAGACAGGTGTGTAACGAACTCCGTACGGAGCCAGCGACGTTTCTTCGCATGATGCGCGATATGCGAAAAAAATCGGAACAGCGGATAACGTTTCCCTTATCATGTGGGTGAAGCGGCAGATCAAAGGCGTCGACCGAAGAATCGACAGGTCAGAAAGACATGCACGCCACGCATGAGTTGAAGTGATTGCCGAAGAACGAAGTAGATACCGGGCGAAAAGTTGATGATTACTCGTGCAGCACAACACTCACGAGAGAACTATTGACGTGGAGCCCGCCGTTGTATTTGATGAAGCCCAGTTTTTTGAATTTATTCATGAACAAATTAACGCGAGACCGCGTTGTGCCTATCATTTCCGCCAGCATCTCTTGCGATACTTTAGGGACCATCTTTTGGGGCGTATCTTCCTTGCCATAGCGTGCCAACAGCAACAACGTGCGAGCTAGACGCTTCTCACTGGAGTTAAAGAGCTGATCGACTAAATCCTCCTCAACCCGGATGTTCCTCGAAAGCATGTAAGAGATAAAACGGTCGGAAAACGCATGTTCGGCGTGGAGGATGCGAATCATCTCTTTCTTTTCAATTACCAGTACCGTGGTCGGTGCAACCGCAGTTGCCGATCCTATCCGTATCGGCTGAGCGGCAAGACAACCCTCACCAAAAAAATCTCCCGGTCCCAAAATCGCAACGACGGCCTCTTTGCCGGTTTCATTGACGACCGAAAGCTTTACTGCGCCTTTTTGAATATAGAAAACATTCTTGGCGGCATCGCCCTGCGAGAAGATCGCCGCTTTTTTCTTAAACTCTGTAACTTTCCGAGCCACACCTGCCGAATCGAGGAAAGCTTGGGCATCGAAAACGGGCACCTTTGCACTTTTTAGTTCTTTGACCATCGCAGGCGCGTGACACCTCAAATCCAACTTAACTGCGAAGGTAGATTACTGTCTGTAGGGTATCGAACACTATCGGTAGACTATCTCAGTCCAATCTCGTGATTATACTGTTGGATAACTCCGTAACACTCGCAGGTGCGCTCTTTGAGTTTCGCCCGGCTCAGAATCTGCACTGCACCGCGCGTGTACTCGATAATATGTTTTTCCTGCAAAATACCAGCTGTCAAGGTTACTGTGGGTCGGTCCGTCCCTAGCATCGTCGCAAGGAAATCGTGGGTGATCGCGAGCGTCGCGGAATCCACTCTGTCCTGAGTGATAAGTAGCCAGCGTGCGAGGCGCTGGTCAATATTGTGGAGCCGATTACACGCAGCTGTTTGCGCGAATTGCATCCCCTGAACGACTGCATAGCGGGTCAGAATCCGTTGAAGCTCTGGAGCTGATTGCAAGACCCTTTGCAACGCGCCAATTTTTATCCTGAACCCATCTCCCGCGATTTGTACGATCTCGCGCACTTGGTTCTTGTCTATGCCAACCGCGGCTTGTACCCCTGCAAAACCTTCCCTGCCGACCTCCCCTACTTCAACAGTCCTTCCGTCTTCGGTCGCAATTACAAGAGACACCATACCCGTATTTGGAAAATGCACAAACTCCAGCGGTCGGCCTCGGTTCGTAGAGACTAAGATGGTGTGGCATGCTGAGAAACTCTAGGTGCGGAATAAGCAGGGCGTATTCCTTGTCACTAATTGATAGAAGGATTTTGTTGCTTACGCGGTTCCCCGCAGTAGTTGTGCGTTTGTTCGGTTGCACGATTTTAAAATCTCTCCTTTCAGCAACAACGTTGGTCCCACTGTGCGCCAAAACTAGAAGCAACTGCTGTCTCTTTTTGTACACTCCGCGAGTGGACGATTGATGTCATAACGACGCCTGGCCTCACGACGGCCCGAGGAAACTGTGCGGTGACACTTATCTTTGCGAATCAACCTGAGAAGAAACCTAGTGCACGGGTAACTTCCATGAGAGCGCAATTTGAAACGGCCCACACTGCAAGTTAAGGCTGGGACCGCGGAAAGTTGCGCGGCGGCAAACAAACCTGGTGCACTGTCATGCGGAAAACACGAAGAGAAAGCAGCGGAAAGTCGGACGGCCTACGGGCTACGAACCGGCAATTGTCCCGTCTTTCTTCCCCGATTCTGAGCAGTAAACTCCTCGAATGAAACGGATCGCTATCGGCAGTGCGTCCACCCGAGACATCCCATTTCAGGAAAACGAACGAAGAGACAACCACTTTTGAAGAGTCTCCAACGCCAGTGGCGTCTCGTACGTTCGGCTGTGCTTGAGGCTAACCAAACTGGGCTGACCGTCATCGGTCACATTCGAAGGAACGAGAGTGATTGTGTGCGAGCCCATTGGCAACGATTCAGCGCTGACGTTCAACAGGAGGGCACTGAAAGCCAATTCGGGCCCAAGGGAATTGCGAATATCGCAAGCAACACTCCAAGTGGGATGAGCGCCACGGCAAACACTGCATATTTGGCGAAAGAAAACTGGCAGCCCACCTGCCACATAGAGCACGAACGCGAGCGCAGGAGCAAGGAGAAAGACCAACCCAACCAAAAAAACGAAAACATCGGCGGTGGTTGGAGACGAGTGTCGAAATAAAGCAAAAAGTACTAATGCGAGCCCCAAAACTAGAGTAGCTATAATCACGAGTCGGTATCGCTGAAAAACGGTCACTTTAAACTGATCTAATCATTCAATCGCTTCCAAAAAGAATCGACACCTGGTCGCTGACGAGCTTGCAGCAGCGGTTGGTCAAGACGGGCGGGCGACTGGTCAAGCATGCCCGCTATTATTGGCTCCTGCTGGCCGAGAGCCACCTAACGCGGCGGCTGTTTGGGCACGCTGGGAAGGATCGCGGCACTTCCATTTCCAACAGGATAGACGGGGCATCGACCGAAGGGGATTTCGGTGCCGAGCCGGATCGGAGAAGGAAAAGTGTCTGAGAAATGGGTTTGAGAAACCGAATTTTGGGCTTTGGTATTTTTCCCGCAGCGCCGAAAAGGCTCTGCACTCAAAAACCTGGCTGGTGCATTGCATAATGAGGGGGGCGGATATACGCTTTCGGTCGGTCGAGAAGTCAAAATGAAAATCCCAGGTGAAGGGGCTTTAGCCGCTGAGGACAAGGTTTGGGCCTTTTCCTGCAAGCCGTTCATTCATGTCGCCTAACCGAATTTCTCCATTCAGGTCATTTAGCCTCATGAGAATAAAGCCACCACCATTTCTACCGCTGTTGCTGATGGCAGCCCTCTTTGTGCCCGCGGCCGAAAGTCGCGATCCCGTTTACGGCCGTAAAGCGATGGTTGTGGCGCAAGAGGATTTGGCGACCGACGTCGGTGTGTCGGTCTTGCGATCGGGCGGCAATGCGGTAGACACCGCGGTAGCGGTCGGCTTCGCGCTTTCGGTAACTCATCCCCATGCAGGAAATCTCGGCGGCGGAGGCTTCATGCTCATCCGCATGGCCGACGGCCGCGCCACATTCATCGATTTTCGAGAGCGCGCGCCGGGCAAGGCCACGTGCGACATGTATTTGGACGCGAATGGCAATCCCACAAATGATAGCGTGGTCGGCTGGCGCTCCGTCGGCGTCCCCGGAACAGTTCGCGGCTTTGAACTGGCGAATAAAAAGTACGGCAGCAAGCCGTGGGCTGAACTGGTGAATCCCGCGATCGCACTTGCAGACAAGGGATTTCCCGCTTCGCGCTGGCAGATGGATTCCTGGAAGCGCTCCGCGGAGCTACTTTCGCAATTCCCAGACTCGAAGCACATATTTCTGAAAGATGGCGCGTTCTACGATTGGCAGGAGACGTTCCGGCAGCCCGAACTGGCGCGCACGCTTGAACGCATCGCCCGCCAGGGCGCTCACGATTTCTACGAGGGCGAAACCGCGCACCTGCTCGCAACCGCAATGGCAAAAAACGGCGGCCTGATTACGCTCGCGGATTTGCGCGATTATCAAGCAGTCGAGCGCGCGCCACTGGAACGCGACTACAAGGGCTACCACATCATTACTTCTCCGCCGCCGAGTTCGGGCGGCGTCGGCCTGCTGCAAATGCTGGGGATGTTGAATACGACTGGCTACGAGAAATCCGGCGAGGGCTCAGCCGTCTCCTATCACTATTTAGCGGAAGTGATGCGGCGCTTCTTTGCGGATCGAAATCAATACTTAGGCGACCCCGATTTTGTGGAGAATCCGATTTCCGCGCTGCTGGACACAGCCTATATACAATCGCGGCGCGCCACGATTGATCCCGAGCACGCTACGCCGAGCGATCAAGTAAAGCCGGGGCTCGCAGCTACGCATGAAGGGACGGACACGACGCACTACAGCATCGTGGATGCGGATGGCAACGCAGTCGCAGTCACCTACACTCTCAACAACGGTTATGGCAGCGGAATAACAGTCCCGGGCGCGGGATTTCTGCTGAACGATGAAATGGATGATTTCGCAACGAAGCCCGGCGCTCCGAATATGTTTGGTTTGGTACAGGGCGAGAAAAATGCAATCGCGCCAGGCAAGCGCCCGCTTTCCTCAATGGTTCCCACAATCGTTTTAAAAGATTGCAAACCATTTCTCGTGCTCGGCGCTCCGGGCGGCCCGACTATCATCACCGCCGTGCTGCAGGTCATCGTCAACGTAGTCGATTTCAGAATGAATGTGCAAGACGCGGTAGATTTTCCCCGCATTCACGACCAATGGAAACCGGATCGTTTGGAATTCGAGGCTGGCGTATCACCAGACACGATCACAATCCTCAAGCGTATGGGATACGCGATCGCTGAATCGAATGCCCGCATGCTGGCACGAGTCGAAGCAATCGAGATCAGCGACGGATGGCTGCAAGGCGGCCATGACGATCGCGGCCCGGGAAAGGCCGAGGGTTACTGATTTCAACACAACACCAAACCTAAGGCTGCCGGCTCGACACAAACCGCCGAGCCGCCTCTACAAATGCTCCCGACCCTATTTTTGTTGAGCCGAAGAACTGCCCGACCGAATGAAGAAGTGAGGCTTGTCCAGATCGGCACGCACTGCCACGTCGAAGAATCCCATTGAAGCGTTCGAAGCTCGGTCTGACTCGAAACGATTGCCGTGCGACGCCTCATCGCGCAGACAAAACGCCGACGCCATCGTGATCCTACGAACCGAGCTACACCCGATAAGATAGCGACGCTGCATGCTTCGCGTCCTACGGGAATCTCAAGCTCAAGCTATTGGAGGTGATCTGCTCACACGACCGTTCCCCAAGGAAAAGTTCCAAGCTCGTCACCTAGGGTGCGGAGTCCCATATAATCGGTCATGCCGGTCCTCAAGCCGCCTCGCATCATTTTCGACACAAGTGTCTTCATAGACGCTGCCAAAGGCGATATCCCGCCTGAGGACTGGCGGGTGGTGAGGGATTCGTCGATTGCAACTACACGCACGCAGTCACACCGGTAACGGTTGCCGAATTACTGGAGGGCATAGCCAGAGGTGACGAAAAACACTTCGAAAAGAATCACAAGCCACTGCAGAAACTTGCTAAGTCCTTCACGACTGCCGTCCATGTTCCGCATGTGAAATACTTCCTTCACAGAGAAATATTTGGCCTGGATACGGTTGAACCGGCTGGCGTCGAGACTGACTTTGCGACGCTGGGAGGCTATAAGGCTGGTGTTAGGTTATCTGCTCTGCTCCAGCAGAATGATCAAAGGAAGGCGCTGTTGGCGGAGCAGCTGGCCGAAGCGAAGACCTGGCGTGCCGACTGTACGATGGAGGAATGGGCATCTTGAAAATGATTGATTTGGACATTCCCAACAATCCTGCCAATCGGCAAATCTTCAATGAACGGCTTGCGGGTTCTACCGAGTCGAACGCATTCTCTTGGGGTGGACACGTACTGAGGGATGGAAGGGAGGCGGTATGATGGCCCATATCGGTGATATGAACCAGGCTGCATATTTTGCAGCGGATGACATACATTTCGTGACCCGCGAAAAACAGATCGTCAGAGCCTTTGAAAGCAGTTCTCAGGCAAGCCGGCATACGAATGGAACGATTTCGTTGCGCGAGCCAAGGCAAAAAAATGAGCGGATATACGAAACGTGCCCATCTCGTGCCCCACTTCGGGAAAACTGTGGACACTATTGAAATGATTGACGTAATCCGTGCAGATTCCACGGAACTTGCAGAGACGCCCGAGGTTCGCGGAGAATCCGGCTTACAGTCTCACGATCCGTAGAGCTGGGTTTGATCTTCCCACCAACCGCTGATGTACCGTGCCGAAAAAACCTACCTTTTGGAATCGGCCACAGCGGAATCCTAACGCGGGGTAACTTTCTATTTAGAGCCCTAATGTTCTTAGGATGAGCACGGCGGTGGGACAAACATGAAGAGAAAGCAGCGAAAAGTCGGACGGCCTACGGGCTACGAACCGGCGATCGTAGCTGTGTCTCGCCATCGCCACTAGCTCGGAAGGGCTACGGAGAATCTGTACTCGAAATAAGCGCTTTCCCTCCACTACGACGATCTACCGCTGGCTGGCGGAGCATGACGAATTTCGCGCCCGATACGCGCGCTTCAGGCGCAGGCCTTGTTCGATGAAATTATCGAGATCGCTGATCACACACCGGTGGCAGGTTCGAATGGCAAAGCCTGTGATAACCGTTGTTTTGAAGCAGGCCACGGCTTTACAGGTTGCGGGAAAGGTCGCTTTTTGGGGGTCGGAGCTCTAGCTCCGACAATAGATAGGTGGTTATAAAGGGGCTTTAGCCCCTGAGGACAACGTTTGAGCGTTTTTCCGCAAGCTGTTTAGCCGTGCGGTAACCGGAGCAGGATCAACGCGACTTTGGCCGCTGAAGCCACGAATTTCGACTTGCCACCCGGACTCTTCAGGTGGCCGAATTGCTTTTCCACTCGGCATAGTCCGCGCTATTCGTGCCGTAACGCCGTCTTGATACGCTCCTTAACTGAATAAATCACAAACCTCCTCCCGCGCAAAAATCCAATTAATGTCAAACGCAATTCGCGCGCCAGCTGCACCGCCAGGCTGGAAGGCGCGGACACAGAAGCCACAACCGGCAAACCCGCCACAATCGCCTTTTGCACAATTTCAAATCCTCCGCGCCCGCTGACCAACAAAACGCAATCCGCGATGGGCACGCGATCTTCGAGCAGCGCCCAGCCAATCACTTTATCGACGGCATTGTGGCGCCCGATGTCTTCGCGCAAGACCAGCAACTCGCCCAAAGAATTGAACAACGCCGCAGCATGCAACCCACCAGTGCGCTCGAAAACATCCTGGGAAGACCGCAGAATCTCCGGCAAGCGCACCAGAATTTCAGCATCCAGACGGAAACCCTCGTTGGGTGTCACCAGGCAGCGCGAGCGAATCGCGTCGATCGACGCTTTCCCGCAAATACCGCAGCTGGACGCGGCCAAAAAATGACGCCGCATTTGTTCCCGGTCAAGGGCAACGTCGGGTGAAATTTGAGTCCGAACCACATTCCCCGAATTCGAGCCATTTTCGAGCGCGGAACTTACAAGCGAAGTGATCTGCGCGTGTTTTTGAACCAGCCCCTCGGTGAACAGGAAACCCGCGGCCAGTTCCAAATCGTGCCCCGGCGTGCGCATGGTGACACTCAGCGGCTCATCGCCCACGCGGATTTCGAGGGGTTCTTCGGCAGCGAGGTAATCATCTTTGCGGCGAAGTTTGCCGTCGTCCCATTCAGACACCTGGGTTAAACCTACGCTGCGAGCTTTGCGCGCCACGGCAGACCCTCCGCCGCATTCATTATGCGCGACGGGCCATGGAAGCTGAAAGTTTATAGTGGAGAGCTGAACGACAGCTGGGAAGTAACTTTCGTCACTGCTTGTTTCCCATTTTTATTCCCCACAAGCCGTTTCAGGATAGCTTCTGCATAGCTGACAGTATGTCCCAATAACTGCAGCTGCGTGGTCCATGGCCTACGCGTTACTCAAACTCGAGAGGTTGACGCTAAAAATTGGTTGTCAGACGCAGAGCATAGCTGCGTGAAGGCTCGATGGCGTTGCCGGAGAAAAGGCCGCCAAAATCTATGACGCTCAGCACATTGTTGAGGTTCTGTCCATCGGCCTGAAGCCGCCGGGTGGCTGTACGAAGGGAACGCGGTATTGCATCCGCGCGGCTCCGAATATCGGACGCAGTTTGTGGTTGACGGCATTCCGCTTACTGACAACCGTTCACCCAGTTTCGGCCCCGAGATCGAAGCGGACGACGTGCAATCTATGAGCATCTATACCGGAGGCATCCCCGCCGAATACGGACGCAAGGGGGGCGCCGTCGTCGAGGTTAACACGGTGGCAGATTCGCAACCTGGCTTCCACGCACCCTTATTGCTCTGACAAAAAAGCGGTAGGGAGCAGCAGAAAAAAAGAACCGAACATCTCGCCGTGAAGAGTCGACCCTATAGATTGTCTTTTGGTCTCCAGGCATGAATTCCAAGGCAT
>CAVPFH010000002.1:0-84036 GCA_963703675.1 uncultured Acidobacteriota bacterium
GCCAGTCACCCGCAACAAAACGGCTGTCCAAAGCTTCCTTCCGCCGAAGTTCCGAAACTGCTGCTAAGCCGCTCGCCGCATTGACACCCCCAACGCTTGGTTCTACCATTGCGTGGGTCGATACACTTCCCCCAATGCGACGCATCCTCTTCCTGAGAATGGCTTCCTGGGCCTCTATGTTGGTTATCATCAATTCATCTTTGACCGCGCTGAACACATCTGCTCAAAAAGACTTAGAGCCTCGCGGCTACGTAAGCGATTTCGCCGAGGTATTGACCTCGTCGACCAAAGATCAACTGACGACTCTCTGTGAGGAGGTTGACCAAAAGGCTCACGCGCAAATCGTTGTCAGTACGGTGAAGTCACTGGATGGTCGCTCGATAGCAGATTTCTCAATCGATCTCGCGACGCAGCGCGGTATGGGGCCAGCGCAATCGGCAAGCGGTGTCCTGATACTGCTTGCGGTAGAAGATCGGCAGTACCGATTCGAAGTTGGCCACGGTCTCGAGCCGGTACTCCCAGACAACAAAACCGCCAGCTTCGGGCACGAAGCTTTGCCTTATCTGCGCCAAGCGAATTATGACGCTGCACTTTTGCTGATGTCTCGGCGTGTTGCCGATGTCATCGCTCAGGACCGCGGGATTACGCTCACGACGCCTCAGCCTGTGCTTCTACCGCGCAGACTGCTATCAGAGCAGGAAGGGAAGGACTACATGAGGGCAGCCCTCGTTTTTGGCGCACTTTGCTTGCTGTTTCTGTTCTATGCCGCCGTCAGACGTGCCTCGGGAGCGGGCTCGCGCAACTAACGCCATCTCCACCGACGGATGGCCTGTTCCAGTCTCCGTAGTTTGCAAAGGCGCTCCTCGCTTGCAGCGGCGAACATCGTTGTTCTATTGTAAGATCCGCTTCGCTGGGAAGTCCTGGCTAACCAAATGCTCGAGTTGTGCCGAGTTTCTAGGCACTAAATCTCCAGAGCTGACAGGGCGGCCGGAGGATTACTGTTCGTGTACGCCGACAACGAGAGCCTCTCTCACGACGCGGAGCCGGCCGACGGCGTCACGAGCATGTCAGAATGAGCGTTCAACGGAAAACCACAGTCTTGGTCGTCGCGGTTCTCGTTGCGGTGTTCGGCGGCTATTTCTATTTCCATCGCCCGTCGAGACTCACGGGCAAGGATTTCATCGTTATCGCTGATTTCACGAACACTACCGGCGACGGAGTCTTCGACGGCTCTTTACGGGAGGGTCTCGTCGCGAAACTTGAGGAATCGAAGTTTCTGAATATTGTCTCTGACCAGGAAATCGCGCAGACGCTGCGCCTCATGGGCCAACCAGCTGATCTACAACTCAATCAGTACCTTGCGAGGCAGGTTTGCGGGTACACGGGAAGCGTGGCAGTAATTAACGGTTCGATTGCAAGTTTGGAAGACGAGTATGTTGTCGGGCTCAACGCCGTGAATTGCAAGACGGGCCAGACTCTGGCGCAGGAACAGGTTACGTCAGAGGATAAGGAACACGTCCTCGCGGCGCTCGGAAAGGCCGCGACAGGAATTCGCACTAAACTCGGAGAGTCGCACGGCTTGCTTGCACAGTTTGATACACCGCTCGTGGAAGCCACGACATCGTCGCTCGAAGCCCTTCAGGCCTACAGCCTGGGCATGAAAGCAATCAATAACGCAGATCTTGAGGCTGCTCTTCCGTTCCTCCAGCACGCCATCAACCTCGATTCTAATTTCTCCATGGCATATGCTGCCCTCGGAACCGACTACTACAACCTCAGCGAACCCAGACTCGGGGCAGATAACCTGAAGAAGGCCTATGAGCTTCGAGATCGGCTGAGCGAACGCGAAAAGTTCGACATTTCTTGTCAGTACTATGGATTCGTCATGGGTGATCTGGACAAGGCCGCTCGCGCCTGCAAGCTATGGGCACAGGCCTACCTGCGAGATTCAAGACCGCGCACTAACCTAAGCGTGCTCTACAGGCAAATCGGCCAATTTGACAAGAGCCTCGCACAAGCAAGCGAGGCGGTCCAGGTCGAACCGAGCAGCAGAGTGAATTATGTAAACCTCTTTGAAGCTTATCTCGCTTTGAATCGCCTAGACGAAGCCCGGGCCACTGTCGAGCAGGCGCAAATGAAGAAACTCGATTCTCCTCCCTTGCACTTGGGCGTCTATGCCCTCGCATTTATGCAAAACAACGCGGACGATATGGCTCACGAAGTTGCTTGGGGGATGGGAAAGCCCGGAGTGGAAGATGAGATCATGGATTTCGAAGCAGATTCGGCCGCCTACGCGGGACAGGTTGCGAGAGCCAACACATTAACCCAACGGGCTATGGCCTCTCCAAGTAGCGCGGAAGAAAAGGACACAGCGGCGAGGCACGATGCGGGAACGGCACTGCGCGAGGCCCTCTTCGGAAATGCGGCCGAAGCGCGCAAGGCAGCTACCACGGGTTTGCGATTTTCCGCGGATCGGGATGTCAAGGCTGCGGAGGCAATTGCGTTGGCCCTCGCCGGAGATACGCTGGACGCTCAAACGCTCGCCGGCGATCTGGCAAAGCGCTTCCCGGAGGATACATTGGTGCAGTTCAACTATCTGCCGACCATTTGCGCTTCCATATCCCTCGCTCAGAATGCTGCCTCGAAAGCCATCGAGGAACTCCAGGTGGCTTCTCCTTACGAACTCGGAACTCTTCCTGCCCATCTGTCTCTCATGCCTGTTTACGTTCGGGGACAGTCGTATCTGGCCGCGCGTGATGGCCGGGCCGCAGCCGCCGAATTCCAGAAGATATTCGACCATCGTGGCGTCGTGCTGACCGGCGCGATCGGCGCGCTGGCGCATCTCGGCCTCGGCCGAGCCTTCGCGCTCGAAGGCGACAACGCCCGGGCACGCACCGCCTATCAAGATTTCTTCGCCCTATGGAAAAACGCCGACCCCGACATCCCCATCCTGCAGGAAGCCAAATCCGAATCCTCCAAGCTGCAATAACTCAGGATTGTCCAAAATCCATGCGGTTTCGAGGCATTCATTCCAATAGCTCTAGCGTGTTGGCCGCGGAAACGCGTTGTCGTTGTTTCCATGCCAAAGGATGCTGCGTCAGTCTTGTTCGAATAATTCCCGTGCCCAGCCGACCTGACCCAAACCCGCGGCCACCCACCCTGCCAGTTGACGGTTGGGCTGCGTTTCCAAGTGAGAGCAACCTTCTAATTAAAGTCCCTGCACTGTGGATCCTCGCAGGAAGCAGCTATCGAGACAACCTTATGTAGGACCATCTGTTCTGGATTTCAAAACCGGAAATTATGGTTCATGTACTTATAGGATAAATGTCCGTGAAACAGAGTACAAGGACCGCACCTGAAAGGACTATATTCTAAGCCAAAGCCCTTAGTGGTGATCCTCGAGGCACTCAGGCTCGACGTGAGCTTCGCGTTCTGAGAATGTTCTCTAGTGGCTCCTAAACGGCTGGGCGAGAGCGGTACAAATTGGGGGTATAGTTTCGACTTCCGCCGCTCCCGAATATTGAGAAGTTCCGGAGGGCGTTATGGGAACAGCCATCAAGAATCAGCGCTGTGTGTTGGCTCTGGTTCTTGTTCTTGCGGTTGCCTTTTGCGAGCCGCGAGCGACCGCACAGTCTGACTACACGGTTGTTACAGTTGAGAACCCGGGGACAATCATCGGAACCATTCGATGGACAGGCCCGATCCCCAAGATTCCCAAGTTGGCGATTACGAAGAATGCAGACATATGCGATCCTGGATCGGACAAGGTACGGGACCTCGAGCGATTGCTGATCGATTCGGATGGAGGGGTTGCGAATACGGTGGTATATTTGACGGACATCACCAAGGGCAAGGCGATGGATCTTCCCGAATCACGCCAACACATGGATCAAAAGAGCTGCCGATACGTCCCGCACATTATGCTGGTGCCACAAGGCGGCGATCTGCAAATCAAGAGCGATGATCCGATTCTACACACGGTTCACATGTTTGGGGCAGCAGACAATAACATTCCGTTTCCGTTTCAAGGGCAGTATATCCCGGCAAAAATGCGCCGGACCGGCGTGGTGAATTTGAAATGCAACGCAGGGCACGTCTGGATGAACGCAGAGGTGCTAGTCGTAAAACATCCATACTATGTGGTCACCGATGAGCACGGGTTTTTCAAGCTGGGCGATGTTCCGTCGGGGGAGTATGAGATTGAGGCCTGGCATGAAGGTTTCCGAATCATATCGGAGGAAAAAGTTCTGGATGTCGCCTCGCAGGTAGAAGTGAGCCGTCCCATTTACAGCCAGCCCATGACCTGGGCTAAGAAAGTAAACGTGAAGCCCCAGCAAACTGTCACAGTGGATTTCTCGATTTCAGAGAAATAGCAAAGTGCGTTCGGATGTTTGGCTCAGGTCTTCAATCCACAAGCCCTGCTTCTCCGTCCTCGCGAGCGCCGCCAACGATAGTAGGTCGAAGCGAAAAGTCTCAGCTCCCGAAGCGTCTCATTGTGCGCCACCGGTGCCCGCCGCATCAATTGAATCACCTCCCGCTTCCGCTCCGGCTTCATCCTCCCGTGCCTCTTACATGCGAGAATCCCAATTCCGGCTGTTTTGCAGCGTCAGGTTTTCGAGACGCAGATCGGCCGGCCGCGAGCAACTTCAACCGATCATTCTTCTGATGCAACTGCTGAACCTCGTCGTTGGTGGCTTCAGGCTTGGCATCTTCACGCAAACGCCTTTTTCCCGCCTCCATAAAGTCCGGACCTACCAATCTTCAAATGTGGGGGAAATAACATACGTTGGCTGGCCGGGGCGTCTTCTTGCACAAGAAGAGTCCCAATCTTCGGGCGCACGCATAGGGATGACGGTCTGGATGATGCAATATACGGTCGCTGCGCTCAAATCGTCCCACGCGAAAATAGATGGACGGAAGGGCTTTCGTCTTTACCTTATAGAACAGCTATCCGGGTCCGAGCGCGTAGCGAAACACCTTACAGAGCGTAACAGCTCCGGCATCGTGTATCACAAATTCTCTTGCGTCGATGAATCGCCGCCAATTACCATGTTATTCGTTATCTTTTGCACATTCTTTGCGAGCCTATCAGCTCAAGCCTCGAAATCGGCGAGCTAGGCGAAACGGTGACGCCTCATTATGCAGCCACGACTCAGGCGTGATTCCAGAAGGTGATAAGATACCATATCCCCCAAATCAGCAGGGCGGCATATAAGACAATCAACCACGTATTTACTTTGCCGACCCGCTCCTGAATCCCGGAATACTCATACGTGTGAATATCATGATCGTGTTCATTGTCCTTGTTCATGTTGGTCACCCTTTCCCACCTCCGAGGCCAATTCTGCCAGTCTAAAGCCGGCGGGGGGTAATCCGCGTAATCCCCCGCCGATTCTATGCGACACACAAGTAATAGATGGCTACGGCTACTAGGATCGCGTACAGACCGACCTGCCAGGAAAAATGCGACTGATGATCATCCGAGGCCCCGGTCGGCAGCTGGAGTTCTTCCTTGGGATAGCTCATACGTCCACCAAGTCGGGGCTGAACGCCGAATCGTCTCTTGTTTCATTTGCGAACATGATGAACTTCGGCTTCTCAGGGTCACGATATTGGCCGTGGCGGACAAGCAGCAAGAATATGCAACAGGCGTTGAGCGCAAAACCCAGGCCGGATAAAAAGGTCCAGAATAGGATATCAGTGTCCATAAGCGTCTCCTGCCTCCTGCTTGGTAAGGATCAGATAGGTGTCCGCCGGGCCAAAGGACATCACATAGTGAACCAGATCCCACCGCTGATCCGCGTTGAGGAAGTCCGCGTACGACGGCATAGGAGTTCCGTCCAGGCCGGTGCTGAATGCCTTGTACATATCCTGCGGCGCCGGCCCGCTCTTCATATCCGTGCCGCCGTGCGTAAAGTTGCGCGGAGCGATGGGGTTGCCCCAATTGTCGCGCAACGTGGATGCAGAAGGACCATTGCCCGTGCCGTCCACCCCATGGCACTCGGCGCACTTCATTTGGTCATAAGCAATCTTGCCGCGGGCCACTGCCTCAGCCGTGTTGGGCGGTTCCGGCGGAATGACAATGACATCGCCGGGTGTCTCGTCCTTGAACCGGTCGGAAAACGTCTTGATGTACTGGATCACGAACCATCGGTCCTCCTCCGTCAATTCATGCCAATTAGGCATAGCGGTGCCCCGTACGCCCATCGTAATCGTGCGGTAAAGATCGGCGTCAGTGGGAATCGAGCCGGAAGGCGTCGAACGCAACTTGAAGATGCCGTCCGTGAAGATGCGCGGCTTGGTGGTCAGGAAGACCGCAGCTGGACCTTTCCCATTCCCCGTATCGCCATGGCAACCAATGCACCGACGCTCGAAGACTTTCCTGCCTGCTTGAATACCACCTTCGATGTCGGCTGGAATCGACGGGATGGACGATCCTGCGGAGATATAGAGGAAATTCTTTCGCCAGGGCCCCAGATTCGTTCCTAACTTCTGGATGTAGGCCACGAGTGCGACCGCGTCATCTGTTGGAATGGGCTTGCCGTTTGCGTCTACGCCATTATACAGCCAGGGAAACTGAGGCATGATCGAGTCGGGCACGACCATGCGTGGATTGAAATGATGGGCGAAGTGCCAATCGTCATGGACCCTTCCGCCTTCCCGCGTCAAGTCGGGGCCGATACGGCGAGTCCCGAACATATGCGGAACATCGTAGGCGTATTCGCCCTCTTGCGAAACGGGCCCCCAACGGCGATCCTCTCCGGTCACCGGGCGGACATACTGCGAGTGGCAATACCAGCAGCCTTCCCGGATGTACACCTTACGGCCCCTGGCTTCGAGCGGGGTGTAAGGCTGCGCCTGGACCACCTTTCCGTCCATCGTGACCACAGTCATCGCATGTGCGCGTCCGAGCCAAGGCAGCAGTCCCATAACGAAGACTGCGGCCCCCATGAACACAATGGCCATAAACATAATGAATGTGTCGATGCGTTTATTTTGCATGTCAGTCCGCCGCCGCCGGCACGAATCCCTTCTCACGCTCCATTTCCGGAAGCGGAGAAGGTGCTACGGCCGTCATGAACATGTTGACCATGAAAAGGAAAATGCCAATGTCCATGCCCACTCCGGAGAGCGTCCGGATGAACCAATAGGGTTTCATGGCTACGACGGTGTCGACGAAGTCCACTGAATCCATCCACATCGTGCCCTGCAGCAACCCCATCAGAGTGAGCACGCCGGCCATCACGCTGAAGCTAACGGCGATGAGCCAAAAGTGCCAGGTGGCCAGAGTTCTGCTCCACAGGGCATTGCCGGTGACGCGAGGCCAAACGTAGTACTGGCCCGCCATCGTCCAGACGACGAATGTCCCGAAAATCGTAAGATGAGAGTGCGAAATCACGAAATCGGTGAAGTGGGTGAGCTGTTGCATGCCTCGCAAAGCTTCGGTGGAACCCTGGAAGCAGCCGAGGAAGTAAAAGATGGCACCCATGATGCAGAATTTCGCGACAAAGCTCTCCTGCAGAGATTTCCAGTTGCCCATCATGGTCCCGAAGAAGTTCTGAGTGACGGTCCATACCGGAATGATCAGCATCATTGAGGTGAAAATCGCGATCGTCTGGGTCCAGTTGGGAATCGGGCTGTAGAGATAGTGGTGTATGCCGACGAAAGGGTAGAACAAAGCGATGGACCAGAAGCCAACGAGTGAGAGCTTGTGGCTGTAAAGTGGATTCTTGCACGCCAACGGGAGGAAGAAGTAAATCAACGCGAGACCCGCAGGCGTGATCCACAGACCCACAATGTAGTGGATGTAAAGCCCGTGGAGGGCCGCGTTGTTAACGCCTGGGACCCAGTACGGAAGTAGGATGTTCCCCAAGGGGAAATTGATCGCCGTCCAGACCATCGCACCGGCTACGTAATAGAGAGAAACGTACAGCAGTTTCTCTTTGCGTTGCACGATGGTAGCGATGACCATGTAGGTCAACACTATGAAGGCTATGATCAACGGCACGTCCGCCCAGAGCGCGTAATCGCCGGCTTCGATGCCCTTTTGATAGCCCGCCATCAGCGAATACGAGCCCAGGACTATGCCGATATTCCAGAGCCACAGGCACCAGTACCCCATCTTCTCGCCCACCATGCGGATTCCGGTGAGTTTGGGAACCATATAAAAGACGAGGCCGAAGAAGGTAGTGGAGAACGCCCCGAAGATTACGCCGTTGACATGCATCGGCCGGATCCGGCCCCAGGTGAGCCAGGATGTCTGGCCCAGCCAGTCCGGATAGTTGAATTTGATGGAGACGACCACCCCAACGAGCGGGAAGATCATCGTCCAGAGGATTCCCCAAAACAACCATTGCTTGACCAGCTTTCCATTTACGAGCGGTTCGTTTTCCAGCAACGCGTGAGAAGCCGCCATCGCCCCCTCCCCTTATCGCAGTTCGGTAAAATCACCGACCTGCGAGAGCAAGTAATGTGGGTTCCTACTTCTGGGAAATCTGAAAATCAACCGAAACGTTGCCCTTCGCGGGTACCGTGACGCTCTTATCCCAGGTCATACCATCAGCAAAGATTGGGCGATTTACCATCTGGTGTGAGTCCACATCCATCACCGATTCTTGCCGAGCGATCTGCCAGTTTTCGTGCCAAGCTTCGATCGTATAAGTTCCAGGTGGCACGTCCGTGAGTTTAAAATTGCCATGCTCATCCGTAATGGCGTAGTAAGGACTCTCGACAGTCATGACGACAGAATTCATCCAAACATGACCTGCGTCGCATTTCAGATCTGTTTCTCCATCGCGTTGAAAAGGTCTCTTGACGGGATGGTTGGCAATCGGAAATGGAATGTTATAGAGCTGGACACCCGTCATATGGATGTTGTGAAGGATCGGGTCGTCACTCACCATCGTCAGGTCGTCTCCTTTTGGAACTAACATGATGTGGGGAATGTAGCGACAGTTCTTCTGGTCGAGTGAGCGCCTCGCCTCAGGCAAATCCATGGCTTTGCCCTTCGAAATGCCTTTTAAGTAAACCACTGTGTTTTCTACGCTCCCATCGGGAGCGATGATGATACGCTCAAGATCGCGAGTCTTTTGCCCTTGCGGCGCGCATACGTCGGGATTCTTCGTGATCGGCAAGACGACTGGCTGCGGCTTTGTGCCCGTCCACTTCACGTTCCCTGTAACTGTTCCGCCATCGCTGACGGTAATTACCTGATATTGCGCGAAGACTGTGGAAGCCATGGCTAGGCTGGATAGAAACAAGATCGTCGGAATAATTATTTTCAAAGTGCTCTTCATTTCTTTACCCCCCCGTGGATTAGAAATTAAGGTTTAGCGAATAAATTCATTCACTTTTGGCGGCCAAGACCAGCCGGACCGCGTGATGATGTGTAGGTCCCGGGCACGTAAGGATTCTTATTCGCCCTTTTGCTCCTTGGGTTTGGCGTTCTCTTTCGTAGCAAGCGGCGCGTGATAATTCGGCATCAGCGTCCGCAAGTAGTGAACTAGATCCCAGGCTTGGTTCGCGTCCATGTAATCCGACCATGAAGGCATCGGTGTGCCGTCCAAGCCGGTCATGAGGATGCGGTACAGGTCTTGGTCCGTCGAACCGCACTTGAAACGAGAGCTATGCACAAAGTCGAACGGTTTAATCGCGTTTCCCATATTGTCGTGCAGTGTGGCTGCGGAAGGTCCGTTGCCAACGCCGGTTGTTCCGTGGCATTCGAAGCACTTCAGCGTCGTCTGAAAGAGGATTTTGCCGCGCGCGACGCTTTCCGCCGTGCTGGGAGTTTCTGGTGGAATGCTTATAGGAGTCCCAGGCTTTTCCTGCGCCCAGAGTGGAGACCAGGTCTTGACGAACGCTACCAAATCGGCACGTTGCTGCAGGGAGAGCGGTTTCCACTGTGGCATATTGGTGGTCACAAACCCGCGTGTAATTGCGTTGAACAAATCGTCGTCCGTGGGTAAGGTGCCGGTCGGCGTTGAACGGCACTTGAAAGTGGCCAGAGTGAAATCCCTCGGCTTGGGATCAATCCACTGAGCGTTCTCACCTTGTCCGTTGCCGTCGGGTCCGTGACATCCGATGCAGAAGCGCCGGTAGAGTTTCTTACCGTCTACGGCATGCCCGGTTATACTACCGATATGGCTTTGTTCGGTTTGCACATTGGGCGTCCCGAGGGCAGGGTCCGGTGAATTGACGTGCGACTGAGCCAGCACCGTTGCCGCACCGAAGGTAAGAAGGGCCATCGAGCCCAGAGCAAATGTCACTGCGAAATTTTTTAGTGTCATTGCTGGTCTCTCCCTTAGAAGTCGAAGTCAAATCCGAAAAAAATGCTGCTGCTCCAAACACCGTCCGTTGGGAACAATGGCGGATTACCAGTTCCGTCCCCGCTCTCTGGAACGATCCCAATTGATTTTGTGCGCGAGTATTCAGCGTCGATGGCAAATCCCGCGCGGCTAAACATGATCGGATACCAGCGGTAGCCAAACGAGTACGCAGTCACGTTGCCAAAATTGCCCGGATTGCCCGACACCGCTGACGGAAACGCTTGCGTGCCTGCGTTTATCTTTTCGTAGCGGAATAGCGCCACATTCTGAGGGTTTAAGTAGTAGTGAGCTTCGATGAAGCCGCCGTTGAACGTTGGCGCTTGGGCACCCGTTGGCAATGGAGTGTTTGATGCAGTCGAAGTCCCGAGAAACGCGTTGTCGTGTCCGTGCATAAACAACGGCAAGAGTTCAAGATTCTTGTAGCCAAAATCGCCAGCCACACCGACACGGTAAAAGGGTTTATTGCCTAGACCCACCAAGTCATTACCCAGAGCGTCTTGTTCATAGTAGGTAGGACGCTGCCCGATGTAAGCAAATGCCCCGACGCGCTCCAACCCAAGTCCGCTTTCACTAAATCCAGGAGCGTTGAAAGCTTGGCTGAACGCCAGATTCACGTCATAGCTTCGATTGGATGGAGTTCCTCCGGGTGTGACCGAATTTGTAAGCCCAACCCCGCCCTCATTGCTGCTAACCACCGACACGGAATACCTTGTGTAGCTATTCTTCGAGTGCCCCATCAGCTCAACGCCAATTTGATTGTCTCCGTATCCAAAATCGTTGGTGCCCCCCGGCACATTAAAATGGTAAATCTGGTAGAGGCCGCCGTTGGCCGAAATGAACAGGAATCGCTTCTCGGAAATCAGGTTGTCCAATTCGAACCTGCCGACCTTTAAGTTCGCCCACGAAGATCCCTTGATGTTATCCCATCGCACCCAGGCACTCTCGAAGTGCCATACCGCCGTGACATCCGAGGATGGTAACAACAGAAAGGAAATATTCTTGTAAAGGGTTCCAGCGGACCAAAGGTCCATTCCAGATAAATCGAAACCAGCTTGCGTCACTTTTCCGGTGAAGACGCCTGAGCCATTCTGTATCTGAACCTGCTGGTGGTCGGTGCTCTCACGGTGCCAGTTCGGTGTGATTCGGAAAGTGATCGGAAAATAGGAAGGGTTTTGCCAAATCGGCGAGTCGCGGTCGTTCATCAACTGATATCCATTGTCCCGAAACACCTGACCAAAGTTGTTTAGTTCCGGCCACGCGGTATGGCATGCCGAACAGGGAAGACCGTACTTGCGTGCAAACGCCGGGATAGCCGCCACCTTATGCAAAGGAAGACTGTAAGCGGGCTGACTCTCGCCGAGGATCATCGCCATTAGCAACAATCCGAAGATGAGGAACGAGCTCAGTGACCGCGACTGAATACTCCTTGTATTTCTCAGATACCGCTTATTCATACAGCCTCCCGCTTAGTGGGATGCTACAAAATGTATTTAAAAAAAACTGTGCGTATTCTGAGACTAGATTTGCGCGAGGAGAGAATTCGATAGCAGAATGAACGGGAATTCGCGAAATGGGTTGGAGCAAGCAACAGACCATCCCCCAGATGTCCTGCCTTCGCTGCGCCTGTTTGGAAAAGGCCCTATACTGAGTTCCAGAAACGAGGCCAGACATACCCCTTAAATTAGAGGAATGCAAGAGATTTTTTACGAAAGGCGAACGGCCGCCCGAGTTCCTTACCGACGTCCTCGAACAAAAGGAGCGGAAATCTAGCGTATCCGCTAAAGATTAGAAGCTCGGTCAGGTATGGTCAAAACTAAGATGAACAACTTGTCATCTCCAAGACGCCGCAAAGTCATCTCGACTGATAGTGTTCGACGTCGAAGTATGACCTTCGGTTCCCACGAGCTCGTGTCCGCAGCCAAGGACGTCACATCAGGTCCGCCTCAGTCTGGTTAAGAATCTATCGGCTTGATGGTGCCCTCGCCATGTCAACCGAAGGGAAAATGAATAATTTGTCATCGACAAGACACTAGAACTTCATTCCCACTGGATAGAGTTCTGCATCGTAGTTTAGGAACGCTTTAAGATGCATTCGTGAAGATCGGCAGACGCGAATTTCGAGCGGTTCATACATCTTTGACTCACCGAGACTCTCTGGGTTGATTTTCCGACAAGCCTGACATCAAGAGGAGAACCTCAAATGAATCGGAAAGGGTGGAAGTCGGTCCGTTGCGTGGGCGTTTTGGTCCTTTCTCTTTTGAGTTCGAATCAACTGCGGGCACAAGTTGCTAGCGCCACATTATCTGGAACCGTCACGGATCCCTCAGGAAAGGTGGTGGCAGACGCCACGATCTCCGTCAAGAACATAGTTACGGGGCGATCGACCGAAACCCGGACCGATTCGGTAGGCGTCTACAAAGTTCTAAGTCTCGTGCCTGGAGATTACGAGGTTTCAATTTCGGCGCAAGGTTTCAGCACGAATGTAACTGCAGTGACGATCACCCAAGGAGCCAAGCAGACGATGAACGTTACCTTGGGCGCTGGTATTTCCCTGGGGGATCTTGGCTTCTCTCCGACTCAGACTCAAGGAAATGCCCAAGATCAGGCGAGGCTCGACAAGCGGTCGCATATGCTTAAGATCCATCAGCGACTGGGGTTGATAGATACCGCTCCTCTGCTCGCCACGATCATCTTGGGAACCGGCGCTGGCGGCAAAAGCACCAGTTCGACCGACCGTTTTGCGCATCTTGCTCTGGGTTCGGTGACGGGGGACTTGTACTTCTTGAGCGCTTACTATGCAATCCGCGCGCCCAAGATCCCGGGCACCGAAATTCGCGGGCCCATCCGCCTGCACAAGGCTCTGGCCTGGATTCACGGCCCAGGGATGATCTTGACACCGATCTTGGGGGCGATTGCTTTCGATCAAAAGAGTAAAGGGGAAAGGGTGCATGGCATCGCGAGTGCTCATGGAGCGGTGGCCATCGTAACAGCTGCTGCATATGGAGCCTCCATTTTGTCCGTATCTCTGAAATGGTGAGAACTCTCTATGACTAGGACAAAGAGAAAGATAGCGATGGCCGTGGGGTTTGTTGCTGTTTCTACGCTGGCGTTTTCGGTTTTTGCACAAACCGATACGCAATGGGTTCTCGAACAATCCACTCTCACGTATCACGTGTCTCATCCGCTGCATCAGGTTGACGGTGTCAGCCATGGGGCACGGGGCAAGGGCGTTTGCCATACTGGGCAATGCGATTTCTTAATCGCGGTGCCTGTCAAATCATTCGATTCAGGGGACGGCAACCGCGATCTTCACATGCTCCAGGTGACTCGGGGCGGTCAATTTCCAATGGTGACCGTGCGCACTCGTTTGCCCGAAAGCGCGTCGGGATCAGCGACGATTCATGCCGACCTGGAGGTCCAGTTCGCCGGACAGACTGCCAAGTTTGACCAGATTCCGTTCCAACAGACAACCCAAGGAAATGAGATTCGGATATCAGGAACCATTCCGGCCACGCTGACCGATTTCAAGATTGACCCACCATCGCTCTTATCGATGCCTGTGAAGAACGACATACCAGTGCGCGTGGAAATGACATGGCAGAGGCAGAAATAACATGGCGACAAGACGCTTGATTTCTGCGGTTTTTTTGACATGTATGTGGGTGAGCTTGGCGAAGGCTCAGGATCAGGATGCTGTTCCGGTGTCCGCACCTGCTTCTGACTCACCGTCGATATACAAATCGGTTGTCGCGGTTAATGCTTCAACGAATGATACCGTCCCACTCACGGTACCGAAGGGGACTGCGGTGCAGGTGGTTCTCGACAAGGAAGTGAGAATTCAGAAAGTCGGGCAGCCGGTCCACGGTCGAGTTGCCGAGCCTGTGTATGCTTTTGACAAACTGGTTGTGCCCGTAGGAACCGAGGTTACAGGCCAAATCACCGAGCTCGAGAGCGTTTCTGGTGGTAGGCGCACCCTTGATGCACTGAATGCCGATTTCACTCCTGCTCGCAAGGTACAAATCAAATTCGACGACCTCGAATTGATGGACGGTCGGCACATTCCCATCCGTACTAACGTCACACTCGGCTCAGGACAAGTGATCCAGTTCGTCACATCTGCCGACAATGACAAAAAGAAGAGCGTAAAAGATGGGGCGTCTGAGAAAGTGGACCAGGCAAAGGAAGAAGCCAAGCGGCAGTGGGACGATGCCATGAAGCAAGTACATGAGCCCGGCAAAATGCACAAGATCATTCGGTATGGCGTCGCGCAACTCCCCGTCCATCCTCAATATATTGATGCAGGAACCGTCTATTTCGCGGAACTTGAGGAGCCGCTCGATTTCGGAAACGAGCCGTTGACTCCAGAAGTTGCGGCTTCGATCAACGCGCCGCCACCCCCCGGTAGCTCCGTTCATGTACGACTCATGACGGGACTGAGCTCGGCGACGGCGCAGAAGGGCGAGGAAGTCGAGGCGGTCCTATCGCAGCCTTTGTTCGACGGAAACCGGCTTGTCCTTCCTCAGGGAAGCCGGCTGAAAGGTTCCGTGGTTCAGGTTCGGCCCGCGCGCCGGCTCAGCCGCAATGGACAGCTTCGGATGGTGTTCCACGAACTTATATTGCCGGACGGCCTCGAACAAAAAGTGGCGGCCAGCTTGGAGGGCGTTCAGGCCGGCAAAGCACAGGACGTAAAACTCGATTCGGAAGGCGGCGCTGAGGCCAACTCTCCGAAGACCAGGTATTTAACAACTGGAGTCGCCGTGGCGTTGGCCTTTGTGTCCGCTCGTGGCGATCCTGACGCTCGTAGCGGCGATGTTAACGGCAACACTAACAGTCGAATAGCAGGTGGTGCAGGCGGATTCAAACTTATTGGGATCGTAATGGGTGTCTGCGTTCACTCGCAGCCGCTGGGCATGGCGATGGGTGCATATGGTGCAAGTATGTCCGTCTATTCGCATTTCATCGCGCGCGGACGCGACCTCGAATTCCCGAAAAATACAGCGATGGAAATTGCTATTGGGAGCCGTACATCGGCTCCTTCTCCGAACTTACTTAAGCCCGCTGATCCGAGCACGACGAAGCAGTGAAGGTGTGCACCTGAAAATGCAAGCGTCAGAAATTCTGGTGTTGGGGTTGATGATCCCTCCGGTTCGAATAGATCCATCCGAAAACAAATACCTGTGCAACGAGCTGTAGTCAGTGGAGTCTGTATCACGGGAGGTGCATGAAAATTGTCGTACTTGGTGGAGACGGCTATTGCGGATGGGCCACGGCGTTGCACCTGTCGGCCAGGGGACACTCGGTTGCCATAGTCGATAACTTCGCGCGCCGCCAATGGGATCATGAACTCGCAGTGCAAACCTTGACTCCAATTCGCCCCATCGCGGAAAGGCTAAAAGTTTGGCAGGCTGTCACGGGCTACACTATTGAGCTTTTTGTCGGCGACATCACCGACTACGAATTTCTCTCCTCCACGATCAAAGAGCTTGAGCCGGAAGCGGTCATCCATTTTGCGGAGCAACGTGCCTCGCCCTACTCAATGATCGACCGCAACCACGCTGTCTTCACGCAGGTGAACAATGTCGTCGGCACCCTGAATCTGCTGTTCGCGATTCGAGAATTCGTCCCTGATTGTCATCTGGTCAAGCTCGGAACTATGGGCGAGTACGGCACGCCGGATATCGATATCGAAGAGGGGTATATCACCATTCGACACCACGATCGAACAGATGTACTTCCCTATCCGAAGCAAGCGGGCTCCTTTTATCACCTTCCGAAAGTGCACGACACTCACAACATCATGTTTAGTTGCAAGATTTGGGGACTGCGGGCCACCGATTTACATCAGGGAATTGTCTATGGAACGGTGACGGATGAGGTATCGCTCAACGAGACGTTCGTCAACCGTTTTGACTACGATGAAATATTTGGCACCGTTCTGAACCGCTTTTGTGTTCAAGCGGCTATCGGACACCCGCTAACCATCTATGGGAAGGGCGGGCAAACACGCGGTTTTCTCGATATTCGAGACACCGTGCGGTGTATCGAGATCGCATGCCTGAACCCCGCCGCTCGAGGTGAATGCCGCATATTCAACCAGTTCACCGAACAATTTGCAGTTCTAGAGGTTGCACAAATGGTGAAAATGGCGGCCAGAAAGCTGGGACTGGCTGTCACAGTCAATCATTTGCCGGATCCGCGGGTCGAGGCGGAGGAACACTATTACAAGGCGAAACACTCGAAACTGATCGATCTTGGCTTGGAGCCTCATTTTCTTTCGCATGCGCTGTTGGATTCGCTTGTGAATATCGCTTTGAAATACAAACATTGGATCGATCCATCGCTCATCCGGCCGCACGTAAACTGGCGCAGTACTCGCAATGCTCTCCGCCACAAAGAGAGCGCGCCAATCGGCACTTTCGCATCCGAGCTTAAACACGTGAGCATATCCGGTCACAAGAAAAAACGCGCTCAGCGCCCCGCACTCAGAAGAAAGGACGTCCAGGCCGAGAAGTAAGTGTTGGGGAAACAGTAAGATCGTCCAGATTGCCAGCTATAACAACTTGGAGCATCTTAGTCGGCAGCGACAAGGTTACAATGGCGCCGCCTGCGGGGCAATCCGCAACCTTAACACTGCCCCCGTGCGCCTGCACAACCGCATCCACGAATGCAAGTCCGAGTCCATGTCCTTGAGAGTGTTTGCCTTTGACGAATCTTTCGAAAGCGCGGCTGCTTATGTCAGGCGGAAATCCCGGACCGTTGTCTTCGATAACGAGATCGGCTGACCCGTCCTTGGACTGCAGTTTGATGGCGATCTTGCATCCTAATGGCAAGTGCGCGAGTTCATTTTCGAGCAGATTGCTAATGACTCGATGTAACAATGGCACGTCAGCATCGACAACTACGTGATCTCGGATGTCCAAAGTCAATTCATGTTGGTGCTCCGCCAGGGATGGTTGATACAGGTCCACCAATTGCTTCAGCACCGAAGAGAGGTCAACAGGGCTTCGCTCCATCCGGAGGGCGCCCGCTTGTGCCTCTGCAACATCCAGCGTCATGTTGAGCAAATTCGAGAGTCTATCGAGACCTTCGATCGCTTCGCAAATCGAGTTTCGCAACTGGTCATCGGACTGTTTTGATAGCGCCGATTCAAGCATGCCGCGAATCGATGTAACCGGACTCTTCAGATCGTGCGCGATCCCATCGGTTACCAAACGAAGCTCGCTAACAGAAGACTCTATTCTGTCTAGCATTCGATTGAAAGTTTTGGCAAGACGCGAGATCTCATCAGAATTAGCTGGCTCAGGCAGCCGTTCGCCCAAATCTTTACTGCCGATTCGCCCGACCGTTTCCGTAATCCGCTCGACGCGGCGCAACGTTCGATAGGCACTCAAGTACGAGATCAAAAAACCTATGAGCACTGTACCACCCCAGAGCAAAACGAAACGTCGAGTGAACGCGTGCAGTAAGTGATTCGTGCCACGATCAGAAAGCCCTAAATAGATATCCTTGCCGTTTTCGTGGCGGGTAACCATTCGAAATGTCGTTGGCCATCCATCAACTTTTAAGGGCTGAGGAGATGCGGGGGAAGGCTTGCTGTTGTGGATCGCTCTAAGGAACGCATCATCTGCGCTCGGCCCCACCCACAGCGGGGGATTCTCTTTGTTATTAACATCCTCTTCCAAGAAGAATACGGAATTGAGATTTTGCCCTTGGGCATTACGTTCTTCCGGCAATTCTCGACTCGCCAGTTCAGCCACTTCTCCAATAATTCTGTGATACAGGCGGTCCCGAGGGGTGTCGGCCGAGACCCGAGCAAGCACTTCCGCCTCACCCTGTAGCCACGCATCGCTCCGATCCCGTATACCTTGTGAGATGCGAAGATAAACAATCGAAAACGCCCCGGCCGTTCCGATGGCGAACGCAACTGTCGTCCATATCGAGATGCGCCAGGCAGCAGTTGTGCGCAAGATTTTAGTCATGTTTCAGAATGTAGCCGACGCCGCGGATGGTGTGAATCAGAGGTACAAAACCTTTATGGTCCACTTTGCTCCGGAGACGATATATGTGAACATCGACCACATTAGTCGCGGGATCAATTTTCATGCGCCAGACATGGTCCAGAATCATAGTACGGGTTACGACACGTCCCGCGTTACGGCAAAGGTATTCCAGAAGGGAGAACTCTTGTGTGGTTAACTCGAGCACATGATTACCCCGTCGTGCCTCATGCCGAACAAGGTCGAGTTGCAAATCAGCGGTTTGCAGCCGAACTGAATCATGCGAAGGCGCGGAAGATCTGCGAAGAAGATTGCGCAGCCTCGCAAGCAGTTCCGCAATCGCGAATGGTTTCGTCAGATAGTCATCTCCGCCGCGTTCCAGTCCACGTATTCGCTCGTCAACGGAACGACGGGCAGACAAAATCAAGACGGGCGCCGGGCTTCCTTGGTCACGGCATCGTGCTATCAAATCTAGTCCGTCCATGTCAGGAAGTCCGAGGTCTATAATAAAGGCATCGTGGATGCCTTCTAGGGCCTTCAGTTCTCCCGTCTTAGCATCGCCGGCGGCATCCACCTGATATCCAGCTTCCACCAATGCCCTTTTAAGAAACCCCTGAATGGCAAGGTCATCTTCCACAACCAGCAAGCGCATTTAGCTCTCCGCTTTCCAACAATGTACACCCAAAAATCTGACCCACAACAGTTTGAAAGCAAAAAGCACTGTCTCCCAAGTTCTGGCGGACGATATTTTGACAAAGAGTGATCGTATGAGCATGGCGCATTCAGGGGAGGTGCGCCCCGCTTTTCTTGACCATCGCATCGTGGATTTCGCCGCTACGCTGCCTGCCGCCATGAAAATCAGTGGTTTCCGGCAGAAAGTGATACTGAAACATCTGATGAAGGACAAACTGCCTACGAGTATCGTTGCGCGGAAGAAAATTGGATTCGACATCCCCACGCACGAATGGATGCGTGGTGTTCTTCGCGACCTCTTGGAAGAGACTCTATGCTTTGGGTTCGCAGAGTACGGCGATTTCTTCAACCAACAAAATATCGAACAACTCAATTTCAGGCATCAGACGCGAAAAACGAACGTTGGATACCACCTGTGGGGACTGCTCATGCTCCTGCTCTGGATGAAAAAATGGCGAATCAAGATTCCAGCGATATTACGATGAACCAACTGCTCGACCGTCGTTGGTTTATCTTTGTTCTCATCTCGATTATTGTAGGATCGATTTATCTTGGCTGCGTTGTTTCGCCGCCCTCGCTCATGGATGATGTGGACGCGGTTCAGACGCAGATCGCCAGGAACATGCTAACGAGTCACGATTGGGTGACCGCGCGGATTGACGGCGTTTTATACCTAGAGAAGTCACGACTCATTTACTGGTTCATCGCAATTTTATACAAAGTATTAGGCGTATCGGACTGGGTGGCGCGCTTGCCCGTAGCACTTTCAGCGATTGCTCTTGCGCTGCTGACGGCTGCGTTCGGCATATGGGCCTTCGGAAAACGCGCAAGCCTTTATGCTGGGATAGTCGTAGGCACTTGCGTGGGATTGTTCCTGTTCACGCGCATCCAGATTCCAGATGTGATGCTGACGTTCACGAACGCGCTCGCGATGTGGGCGTTTCTGAGGGCGCTCGACGACAAAGAGTCACACTTGCGGCTTTGGGCGGCGATTTTCGCCGCCAGCCTGGGGATTGGGCTCCTATTGAAGAGTCTGGTCGCCCTAGTGTTTCCGTTGGCGACCATAGTTATTTATCTCTTTCTGACAAAGCAGCTTTTTCTATCTCGCACGTGGCATCGACTGCGACCTATCACGGGTTTAACGATCGTCAGTACGATTGCAGTACCTTGGCACGTGCTTGGGACACTGCGCAACCCACCCTATTTTGCCCTGGACTCTCAAAACTGGACCGGGCCTGTATCACGGATTTTTGTGGTTTTATTTCATCAACGAACAGCTACTTCGCTTTTTAAACATCCGCTACCCGCGCGATTACAACACGGTGCCCCGTTTATATTTCTGGCTGTTTCACCTCATCTGGCTCTTTCCCGGGAGTGTGTATCTTCCGGCCGTGTTCAAACTTTCATTCAAACCGTTCGACCGGGCCGGGCAGACGTGCCTTTTGGTACTTTGTTGGACTGGCTTTGTTCTCGTGTTTTTCACTCTTTCGACGACCCGGGAGTACTACTCCATGCCGTGCTATCCGGCTCTGGCCTTGCTGCTTGGCTACGTCATGGCTTCGGATGAGAAGTGGTCTAGATACGGCACGCGCGCGTTAGGTGTAATTACCTCACTATGCGCTATTGCCGCCTTTATGATTCTGGTTCAAGTCCGACAGGTGCCGACGCCCGGTGATATTTCCATGGCGCTCACGCGGAACCCTTCCCCCCAATACTCCCTTTCACTGGGACATATGCTAGACCTCACGCTGGATTCATTTGCGTATTTGCGTGGGCCATTTGTGGTTGCGGGTATCGCATTCTTGATAGGCGCTGTAGCTTAATCTTCATTGGTCGGGGCTGCGCGCCTTTCTTCTGACGGCGCTGATGATGGCGCTGTTCTTTCATGCGGCGCGGCTCGCCTTGGTGGTGTTCGATCCGTACATGACGTCGCGGCCGATCGCGGACAAACTGAACGAAATGCCGCCGGGACAACTGGTTCTCGACCACCACTACAACAACTTCTCTTCGGTCGTGTTTTACACCGGGCAAGAGCCGCTTCTGCTGAACGGCAAATTCGAGAACCTTGAATACGGTGCCAATGCTCCGGCAGCGCCGAATGTTTTTTGACCGACGCGCAATTCACACAACTGTGGCTCGGCAACAAAAGATGCTATTTGGTCGCGTCACAAGCTGGCGCGATGCGTTTGAAAGATTTGATCGGCGCGGAACAATTCGAAACGGTGATGGAGAGCGGCGGAAAAGTGTTGCTCACGAATTTCAGCATGCATCAGAAGGGTTCGTTACTTGGCCTAAGCATGCGTTACGCGCAACCATTAAAATTAGAAAGTGCGTGGTAGGTTCGCCTTCGCGCCCCCTAGAACTCAGTGAAGAATGTCCAAAATTAACTCCGTGCTCGCATCGAAGGCGGAAATACCGTCATAGTCATCGCGCGAGATTCTTCCCACCACCGTGCGGCTCTCGATTGGCTTCAGCATCCTGCTGTACTTGATACGGTCCGGCCAGATTGAACTGAGTTCGATAACTAGGTTGCTGGGAGGCCGGCCGATTACGGTAATTGCAGTGTATCAACCGCTCAGAATTCGCGCCTGCCGATCTTTAGGAGTGCCTCCCAAAGCGGTCCCAAAGTACGATGCGGAACTCTATCAGTCGAGAATGAAATCCTAGTTTCTTGTGGATGACAAGTTGTTCATTTTCTCCGTGGCAAGGCTTGCGGTGCATCCCAACCTACAAGGGTATTTCTTTTCTGCAAACGTTGCTGAATCAGGATGTCAGGAATCTTAAGCGCGGAGCAGACAGGGCCCAAAATGGCAAAACGGATGTGGGAGCAGATTTGAAACCGATTCGATCGCTTTGCACGGCGGCAGCGCTAGCGGGGATGTTGGGACCTGCGTGTATTCAAGCTCAGGAGCCAACGATCGCGGGGGTAGAATCCCGAGCCGGATCGGTACGGTTGCGGCTTGACCATGTTTCGCTGTTCAGCCAGAGCCCTCAGCAAGCGGGCGCAACCACGGCGAAAAATCCTCGTTGCCAGACAAGCCGACACCCGAGACCACCCCAGCAAATACAAATGACGCTGATGGCCAATATGGCAAGCAACCCAAGAGAATTCTGTGGATCATCCCCAATTACCGGGCGGTCAGTGCCAACACTTATTTGCCTCCGCTTAGTTTAAAGAAAAAATTCTGGCTGGCGACCGAGGATACGTTCGACTACTCCGATTTTCTTCTTGTGGGAGGCATCGCGGGAATTTCCTTGGCCCAAAAATCGCAGCCGTCCTTTGGGCAAGACGCTGCAGGCTACGGCCGCTACTATTGGCACATCTTTGTGGACGGCGCTATAGAGAACTACATGACGGAAGCGATCGTGCCAACGTTGATGAGAGAAGACCCAAGGTACTACACACTGGGCAAAGGTGGATTTGTCAAGCGGACCGGCTATGCGGTAAGTCGGTTGTTCATCACACGGACCGACTCGGGACGGAGAACCTTTAATTTTTCGGAGATCGTGGGGGCGGGAGCGGCCGCGGGCATCGGCAATACGTATTATCCGGCACAATCCAACGCCTGGGTAAAAACCTATCAACGGTGGGGAACGGAGGTAGGCTTGGACGGCTTGTTCAACGTATTAAAAGAGTTCTGGCCGGACATCAATCAGGCAGTATTCCACGGCAAATACTAATCCTCACCAAAAGTTATCTACCGAGGCTAAGAATGGTTCGAATTACCTGAGTCAGGCAAGGGAGGCGACATGCGCCTCTTCGAATTTATACGGTCGCATGCTGTAGCTCTGCCAACGCTCGGGAAATTTGCATTGGCTCTGGCAATCATTGTCGGTATCCCGCCGATGTCGCGACGGGTCCGGCTACGCGGCCATGTCGCCAAGTTCTAATTAGCCGTGAAATCGAACGAATCAATAGCACTTGTCCGTTAACGTTTTATCAGGCACACCCCTTCGACGCTGGAACCTTGCTCTCCTTGAGCGTAGAATCGTTTTGCAGTTTTGCATATGACACCGCACGAAGCCTGTCAATTAGTATAACGACGAACATGCAATTCGTAGGCAAGTCAACGGATGCGGCTTGCATTTTTCGATTTGACACCCGGCATCCGCCAGCGGTACGACTGAATCGACGGAATTTGGCGAACGTGTGGGAGACTGAGTTCGGGTATCCAGCATCGGAAGGTGCGGCATCTTATCTAGGTTCCGGGCACTGAGATCGCTAATTTCTATGAAGAGCGCAAGACAACGATTGAGTCTAGCGTCGGCTAACTACCTACATTGCTGTGCCATTCTTCTCATTCTGTTCGCCTCCTTAAGAGCATCCGCCGTTCCGCGGCGGCATGATAAGCAAGCGGATATCCCCGAAGGTTTCGAGATTGACCTGAAGGCTTCTGAAGCAGACGTTATAAAGGCGGTGCAATACGTAATTCAAGATCAGATCATTCACGGAACGCAGGTTTACGCGAGGGAGGACGAGTTGACCGACGCGCAACCTGCGACTTCATCGGCATACTACGGAATGTGGCAAGGCCCGGGCCATGTATTCTACAAAGTCCGCCCCGGAGCGCTTTCTCCCCGGCATTTCAAGAACAGCACGGATATGGGGACGATCACGGTGCGCTACGTCATTATCGGTGTTGATCCCCACAGAACGCACCTGCAAATTGACGCAGTTTTCATCGAGGACGGCGCCAAAAAAGTTCATCGATCAGACACTACAGTGGAAACCAGCGAATTCGCCGAAATCCAGGCCCAACTCGTTCATATTCAAAGAGAGGAACGGGAGACAGCCGAAGTTCTGGCGCGGCAGCAACGGCTGAGAGAAGCCCAAGCGAATACAAAGGAAAGAACGGAGGAGGCTGCGCGCCTCCAGGATGCCGAGGTTTCGCTCAAAGGCTTGCAATTGCGCGCGCACGAACTCGAACATGATGCCGAAGTGAAAGTGAAAGACAAGGCCGAATTGAAATCTGCCCCTTTCAAACGCGCGGCGACCCTCGTGTCGATACCCGCGGACTCCCAGGTTCTCGTCGAAATCATCACTCCCTATTGGTACGGTGTCGAAACCGAAGACGGTCACCGAGGATGGCTTCGCCGCGACCAGGTGGAAACTATCCAGTGACAAAAATCGCCCGGCCAACATTTTGTTTCTTGCAATTCTGCGCCCTAATAGCTTTCCTCACCGGTCCAGCCTGGGCGCAGACAACCTACGAAAGAACCTTCACCAAGCCAGTCGCTGACGTGCAGCGAGTGGTGAACGATCTACGCGAGGCGTCGCGGGGGCGCCTGCCAACTCTCGAAGGTTTCGTCGAATCCCCGGACCAGCCGTTGGACCAGTATCAACGTGGCTACTACGAGTGCACCTTCCAAATATCCCCCACCAGCTCCGGAGGCTCGAAGGTCCAAGCGACCGCCAAGATCACGGCTTGGTACACAGACCCGGTTCCAGCACGTTCTGGCTATCGCGTGCTGGTATCGAATGGTCACGTCGAAAATGATCTGCTGGATCAGATTGAAGCCGCGTTAGGGCCGAATTCAACCGTCGCCGCGACCGCGACGCCACCGGCTTCACGCGCCGGCACTTCTTCGGGCGGTTTGCGGCCCCAACTCAAGACCGATCCATCTGGGCTGAGTCCCAATGAATCTTCGTCGAATAAAAGCGCTGCTGTCGGGGGGCACACCGTGCCCGTGCGGCAGCCGGCGGACAGCATCTCACCGCCCGCGGCAGCGCCCGGCGAGAGCGTAGAATCGATGAGAATGCGCCGCAATAACGATGAAAGACTGGCTCAGGAACTCACAGCGCAAATCAAAAGCCTGGAAGAAGTACTTCACAATCAAGTGCGGCCGACCGATCTGGCGGTCGTGAAAAAATCAGCAACACCGGTTATGAGCAAGCCTTCGGACAGTTCTCAGACTTTACTCACCGCCGACGCGGAAGACGAATTCCAAATCATCGAAACCGAAGGCGGCTGGGTACACGTGCAAATCTCCGGCGCTTCGCGCGGCTGGATACGTCGCTCTCAAGTCGACTTACCCTCTGACTACGGAAAGACGACCCCCAAGACAAGTGCAGCAGCGCCGTCCGGCACAGGCCTGTTCTCGATAAGCAAGCAGGAAACGAACACTTTTGGAGGCAATTGGGAACCGCTGAAAGGTAAAACTGTGAAGGTACTTTGGATTGAGCCAGCTTTCGCGTCCCCGGCCACGACGCCTAGACAAAAGCTGGATTTTGCCAAGGCGCTATTCTTGAAAACCTATGCGGAGGTGAACTCGGCCACGCTGCCGGTCCTGGGAGTCGTTATAGTTTTTGACTCTGCAGACGGAGGACAAATCGCCGCCACGCTGTCGAGTTTAAAACAAATGGTGGCCGGGGATTTGTCGGAGGCCGCATTCTGGAAACAGTGCTCTCTTGATCCGCCGGAATCATTCCAGGATTCGCCAACGCCTTAGGATCGTTGGCAACAACCACTAGCTCGCAGTAATTCATCTTCCCACCTTTGGGACTCCTTCGTTAGCCATCGGTGCGCGTCTCGCTTCATGAGTAGTCGCGATGTCAGTCGCGCCGGTGCGCTGCAAAATCGCTCGGGCTTTTTTCACCTTCGCTTCACTATCCGCGTGCGCCGAAACTAAAATCCCACCCTTCTTCAGTCGCTCCTCGTACAACTTCGCCTCATCTTCCGGAATGCCAAGCCCGACGAACACGCCCACCGCTCTCCACCCGCGGCCGCGCCGGTAAATGCACCGAACAATGGTCCAGCGACCAACAGAGCGCCAATCCCGGGCACCACTAAACCGGTTAGGGCGGCGAATACTCCCAGCGCGCCTCCCAGCGCAGCGCCGATACCGGCACCAGTTGCCCCACCTTGCGGAATCTTGGTGTTCTCGGCAGGAACATCACGAGGCCTGCCGGAACTAATGTCCTTGGAGTTTTTAGACGTAAGATCGGTCACCTTGTCAGCGACGCCTTTCGGCTCGCGGTTCTTTCCACCTTAGCTCCGCCGCGATCCTTAGGGAGAATGGCCGAGATCTCGGACTCGTGGAATCCCGCCGCGGTGAGTTCGCCCACCGCCCGATCCACCGATGGAAGTTTTGCATAAACTCCCAAAACTTCGCTTCGCTCAGAATGACGTCGGGTGCAAAAGAAACTGTTGACGTCGGCAGCCGGTGACGGCAGCTCCAAAAGCAACTGCGAAACAATGACGTCAGCGGCAAAAGCAACTGCAAACAAGTGATGACTTTTTTGGAGAAGACGATGGCAACCCAGAAAATGGCTGAACCTCTCTTCGCTTTTCCACAAGTGAGCACCTGGTACCGGTCGAACAGGCGTGAAATCCTGTCGAACTTAGGCTAGCGTCCCCTGCGCATCGCGGCAATACAGCGAAAAGGGTAATTAGGGGCTTTCCCCATGTGTAAGTCAGGTATTCTCTGTCCGTTGCGATCGGCGCATCAGAGCATTCAAAGAAGGCGGAGGGAGACAACATGAAATACCGAAAACTCGGGCGCACCGGCTTCGAGGTCAGTGAGATCGCGCAGGGACTTTGGGGGATGAGCGGTTGGAGCGGCTCAGAGGATAAGCAGTCGTTGCAAGCGCTGCAATCAGCGGTTGATTTGGGCTGCAATTTCTTTGATACCGCCTGGGCTTACGGGAACGGAAAAAGCGATGCTCTGCTAGGACAAATTCTAGCGAAGAACAAAAATAAGAGGCTTTATGCCGCGTCGAAAATTCCACCCATGAATGACCAATGGCCGGCAGTACCCGCTTACAGATACAAAGATGTTTTCCCAGCCAAACATGTTTTCAACTACACCAAGAAAATCATCGAAAAGCTGGGAACCGAGTCGATCGACCTGCTCCAATTCCATGTGTGGGACGATAGTTGGGCTGGTGAAGCCGAGTTCCGTGAAACCGTTGAGAAGCTACACGCTGATAGACTCATTCGGTCATTCGGATTGAGCCTGAATCGCTGGGAACCTGAAAATGGCATCAAGGCGCTGCACTCTGGCCTGGTGGACGCGGTGCAGGTGATCTACAACATTTTCGATCAAGCGCCGGTAGATAAATTGTTTTCTGTTTGCCGCGAGTTGAATATCGGCGTCATCGCGCGAGTGCCCTTGGATGAAGGAAGCTTGGGCGGAAAAATGACCGCGGAAACAAAATTCCCGCCGGACGACTGGCGCGCCAAATATTTTGGCCCGGAAAATCTGGCGAAAACAATGGCGCGGGTCGATGAGCTGAAGAAAATAGTGCCCTCAGGGATGACGCTGCCTGAAATGTCGATCCGCTTCATTTTGTCGAATCCCGACGTAAGCACAACGATCATAGGAATGCGAAAATTGAATCACGTGAAGGAAAATATTGCCTTGAGCGACGCCGGTCCTCTCGATGCGAATTTGCTCCAAAAGTTGAGAGCGCATCGCTGGGATCGCAAGCCACAAAAGTGGTCCGATTGATTTTGGACCTTGTAGCCGCCGGTCTGGCGATTTCGGCCGGACCGGCCATTGAAGCAGAGTGAATGGTGGGCTGTGAACCGGTTTTTTGTGACGCGCGAACCCCTTTGAAATTGACGATGAGAACGGGGTGTGGTTGTTTGTTTTCTTGGAGTTACGGTCATTTCTAATCGCGGTCATTGGCGATTAGAAATTCACAACGGCCATTCGGCCAAAGCACACTCAGCGTGGTGTCCACATATCCCCCCAGGCACCGAAACCATATGCAACGCACGAGGTGAGGTCACTGATATGGCATAATAATTAGCGAACAATCCGGTGCGACCGGTGGGTGATATTCCACCCTACTTGCGCAAATCGTGACCACTCAAAAGAAAATTCGAAGCAAACT
Organism: uncultured Acidobacteriota bacterium; assembly: GCA_963703675.1. Taxonomy (GTDB): domain Bacteria; phylum Acidobacteriota; class Terriglobia; order Acidiferrales; family UBA7541; genus Palsa-295. The sequence goes on from CAVPFH010000002.1 coordinate 27,855, forward strand.
CCTCGCCGCCCATCGAAAGGTACGTGAGTGGCGCATGATCGCGAAGGGACTTACCTCCACAAAGCATCCCTTGCTGGTGCATATCATTCCCATTCGCCGCTGCAATCTTGCCTGCACGTATTGCAATGAATTCGACGATTTTTCGAAGCCGGTTCCGACAGACGAGATGTTCAAGCGAATCGACCGGTTGGGTGCGATGGGCACATCGATCATTACCATCAGCGGCGGTGAGCCGCTACTGCATCCGGAGCTCGACGCCATTATTGCACGCATACGAAAAAATGGAATTATGGCGGGTCTGATCACCAATGGCTATTTGCTGGTGGCCCCGCGGATTGAAGCCCTGAACCAAGCAGGGCTTGAATATCTTCAGATCAGCATAGATAACGTCACGCCAGACGAAGTGTCGAAGAAAAGCCTGAAAGTGCTGGACCAAAAACTCAAACTTCTTGCCGAACACGCCGAATTTCAAGTCAACATCAATTCCGTGCTGGGCGGCGGCATAGTAAGTGCCGAAGATGCGTTGACGGTGGCGCACCGTGCGATCGAGCTGGGATTTACTTCAACCGTGGGTATCATTCACGACCATAACGGCCAGTTGAAGCCCCTGGGTCCACGCGAGCAGCAGATTTTTGACGAGATTATGTCGCTGGGCAAGCAATCGTTCGCGCGCATCAACAAATTCCAGCGCAATATTGCTCAAGGTTTGGAAAACAATTGGCGTTGTCGCGCGGGCTCGCGCTACCTTTACATCTGCGAAGATGGCCTGGTTCATTACTGCTCGCAGCAGCGCGGATACCCGGGCGTGCCGCTTGCCGAATATACGTTAGAGCATCGCCAGCGAGAATTTCTCACCAAAAAAGGCTGCGCTCCGAATTGCACCGTTTCCTGCGTGCATCAAATCTCAACCATGGACTCCTGGCGTTCGCCGCAAAGCCATGAGTCAGGTCCCGCTGCTCCAATATCTGCGGACAATTTAGTCCAATTGGCCGGGCCTTCCAGCCGCAACTAACCGATCCTTTTTTAATTGGGCCCTGCCGAAAGCTAATTTCTCGCCTGTTTGTCCACCGCCAAGCTCACTTCCGTGTTTAGCAACTTCTATACAACCTATCAAAATTATTATTGCCAAGGGGCACGCGTGGGCGTAGAAGTCGCTCATCGTTAGGGCACTGCTTTGCGGTGTACAGAGCGCATTTCTTTTGCTTTCACATGATGTAAACCGTCTGCCGCAATCCAGCATATGGAATATCGAAATGGGGAGAGTGTACCGATGAGCCTACGAAAGCTTTTCGTCACGGTATTGCTGATCTGTAGTGCTCTAGCGGCCTCCACTTCGCGAAGTCTGGCGCAAGTGAACACTGTAAACCTGTCCGGCACGGTGCTTGACCCCCAGGGCCTGGCAGTGAAAGACGCGAAGGTAACCCTCAAGAATCCGGGTACGGGATTTGAGCGCACCGTCAGCAGCGATGCGAACGGAAGATACGAGTTGGTCGGCCTCCCCCCCGGAACCTACACGCTAACGGTGGAAGCGCCTGGCTTCGCGATTTTGACCGACACGTCCTTTACCTTAACGCTCGGCCAGGCCGCCGAATACAACCCGCAGATGCAACTGAAGACCACTGCGGCAACGGTAAGCGTCTCGGCCTCTCCCGATCTCGTCGAAACCAGTAAGACAGACGTGTCCATGACCGTGACGCAAAATCAAATTGATAATTTGCCGATCAACGGACGAAACTACATCAACTTTACGCTGCTGGATTCGCGAGCAGCTCGCGATAACACACCGTCGATCGGCGCGGCTCCGAACACAGGCCTGAACCTCGGCGGCCAGCGCGGCCGTTCCAACGAAATCTCCGTGGACGGCGCCGATGCGATTGATAGTTCCGTGAACGGGGTGCGCGCAACCGTGTCCCAGGAAGGCGTTCAGGAATTTCAAGTCATCAGCAGCAGCTATATGCCGGAATACGGGCGGGCGATGGGCGGCGTCGTCAACATCGTGACCAAGTCAGGCTCGAACGAATTCCATGGCGATGCCTTCGGATTCTTGCGAAACGGGGCGATCCAAGCCCGAAATCCGTTTTCCGTAACTGCGTCCTGCGATCCCACCACATTTCAGTGCGGCACTACTCCCGTCAAGCAGTCTTATACTCGCGTTCAATCCGGACTCACCCTCGGCGGACCCATTCAAAAGGACAAGACTTTTTTCTTCTTCAGCTATGAGCTCACACGCCGTGAAGAAACGGGATTCACCGCCATCGGCCAGGACAATTTCGGGTTTGTCAATTCGACCATCTTGCCTCCTGACGCGGGGCCCTGCCCACTCCCCGCGTATCTGATAACGCCCACGCAAGGAGCGTTCGTTGCAGGCGTACCTGCTTCGATTGGCGTCCCGTATCTTTGCGCCGCGGCGGCCAGCTCGTTCACGGCCATTTTTGGTAACACGGCGCTCTACCCGGGCGCCACGTTTCCCAGCACCAGCGTGCCTGTGCCGGCCTCTTTCACCGGATTGCTTTCAACCATCGGAAACTTTCCCACCTCCGAAAAGGGCAGCATCTACTCTCTGCGGCTCGATCATATCTGGAATTCCAAGAACAACACATTCATCCGCGCCATGGTTTCGCCCGACAGCGTGACCGGGATTCAAGTGAATGCGCAAAATCAAACCTTTGGACAGAATGCGGGAAATCGCACCTCCACCCAGCAGACGCACGACTGGGCTCTGATCGCCCAGCACACAAGCGCCATCAGCAGCAATCTATTCAATGAAGCCCGCTTTCAGTTTGCGCGACGTAGTCTCTTCTATGGCTTCTCGGACCTTCCCGGAGGTTCTGATCCTGCCGTCAATATTGCCGGCTCTGCATATTTCGGTCGCGAGCCTTTCTCCACCGAAAACCGGGTTGAAAAACGCTATCAATGGACCGATGACCTGACTTGGATTAAAGGAAAACACTCGCTCAAATTCGGCGGTGACTTTAACTTTATTCAGCTGCAGTCTCCCTCGTCACAGATCTTCACCTTAAATTATGGCGGTGTTTACGATTTCGGTAGTGTCTCCATTGCTGCTGGGGCTCCCAGTCTAACCCCCGTCCAGGCTTATGGTTTTGGCACTCCCACCATTTTCTTTCAGGGAATCGGTCAATCGAATAGGCCTTTCAACAACAAGTTGTTGGGAGTTTTCGCGCAGGACAGCTGGAAGGTTAACCAAAAGTTGACTGTGAATTATGGTGTGCGTTATGACATCGGCTGGCAGCCCACGTTCCCGGCAAGCACGCCGGGAAATGCTGTGGCCGAAAATGCCTTCGGCGTTCAGGAAGGCGTGCCGGTGGACACGAATAATGTGTCTCCGCGCATCGGAATTGCGTGGGATCCCTGGGGCAACGGTAAGACCGTCATTCGCGCCGGCTATGGATTTTTCTACGATAACCCGGCTCTTGCGCTGACCTTTCTAGCGACCGCGGAAGATGGCGCACGTTCTTCCCTGCTGCAGTTTCCCGGCGGTACGCCCGATGGTTCTCTTAACGCGGCTTCGATTTTCCAAGGAATTCTGAATGTGCCCAACATGGGCTGTTCGACGGCTACACCCAATATGTGCTATCAAGCAAATCAGCAGCGCTTCAACCCGTTTCAGCCCAATTCCCTCTTTATCGATCAAAACTATCTGTCCGTGCCGAATCCGGATGTGCGAGGAGCACTCGGCTATCCACTGGTCGGCATTCCGTACACCATTCCCATCAAGAAAAATTTTCAGTACGCACTTGCACAGCAGGCGAATCTCTCGATCGAGCGAGAGATCACCAGAGACTGGAAAGTCAGCGCAGGCTACAACTATACGCACGGCACACATCTCGACCGCACCATCAACATCAACGTCACCAATCCTGCGATTCTGGACTCCAACGCAGCCAATGCCCTCGCGGCTGGTCTGATAACGCCGGGGACGAATCCTCTCACGGTCCAGGTTCCGACAAACGGAGGCGTTCCGGGCTGCGTTGCCACCGGCACAGGTAGCGTACTGGTAGAGGCGCCCGGCGTTTTCGGGATCGGTTCGTCCACGCCTGGATGCGGATCGCCCGTCGGACCTATCGGCACGGCGGCCGCGTTTAATTTCTTCCGCCCGTCTGGTCCAAATCCGTCATTTGCCGGACTCGTCGGCGGCTATGCCAACTTGGTTGGGCTTGCGCAGGCAGGCGGTTTCCCAACCGGTTTCGCAGGGGTGCAGGTGCCGTGGAGCGATGTGAACCCTCAGACTTCGACCGGTAATTCACTCTACAACGGATTCACGCTAACGGTTACAAAGCGATTCTCGCACGGATTTGAAATGGTGTCTGGCTGGACGTATTCGCACACGATTGACGATTCGACTGACCTTTCTACGCTGCTAAATGCGCAGGACAATAGCAACCCCAACGGCGATCGAGGAAACTCGGACTTCGATCAGCGCCATCGCTGGATTACCAGTGCCGTATATCAGACTCCTTTCCGCCAGAGCGATTCTGGCCTCTGGAACAAAATTCTGTCAAACATTACCGTGTCGCCAGTAATCGAACTCGCTTCCGGACGGCCTTTCAATGTTCTTCTAGGGTATGACTCGAACCTTGACTTCGGCTCTTCAACGGGCCGCCCGTCCGCTCTGCCCGCTGGGACCGCCGTTCCTGGGGGGTTCCCGGCAGCGACCGTCTCCCCTTACATTTCCAAAGCGGAGTTCATCATTCCGACGAATTGCTTTGGAAGCGACGGATCGCCAATCCCGCCGAATCCTGCCATTCCGACGCCGCCGACAGGTTGCACTGGAGATCTTGGGCGCAATGCTTTCAACCAGCCCGGTTTCTTCCAAATTGATCTCCGCATCGCCAAGCAAATACCTGTTTCGGAGCGGGTAAATCTCCAGGTGATCGCGGACGGATTCAACATGCTCAATAGGTTCAACGTGAGCGGCGTGAATCCCGTCTGCGATTCCACTGCGGGCGCAACCACCTGTTCCGCCGGACAGCCCACCTCGGCTTATGATCCGCGAACGTTCCAATTCGCGCTAAAGCTCAACTTTTAGCTTCTGGGCCGACGCCGACGGAACGCCGGCGCTACGAAGCAGTCTCGCGGTTACGACGATTCTCAAACGAGGCTGCGCACGTTGGCCATGCGCAGGTCTGATTCTCTGCTTTTTGCGTCCCACATACTCTGCAAAACTCTTCTCGCCCTCGCGCGTTCGCGCTAAAGTAGTTGAGAATCGAGACAATAACACTTAAACGTGAGGATTGTATTGATGAGCTCAGTTGTGTGGGTTCTCGTTGGCCTGGCTGCGATCGCCGTTATCGCTGGGATTGTGTGGTCTGCGGCAAGGCGTTCGGATGCGCAGCTCTCCGCAGTCCGCCAGGAAATGCAGAACTCACTGGCAAATCAAAGCCAGTCCGTGAGCGCGCAGATTAATCATCTCGTGCAGTCGATGACAACCCAGCTCGGGCAGGTTCGTCAGGAACTTCACAGCGGAGTCGCGTCGTCCGGCAAGCTTGCCAGCGACGCTCAGATCGCGATGGCGCAACAACTTCAATCTTCAAACGAAACCATCAGGAAAATTAGTATACAACTTGCGGAGGTGCAGCTAGCGGGCCAGGAGATGTCGAAGTCTACGCAAACCCTGCACAACATTCTGGGTGGCGCGAAAACCCGCGGCATACTCGGCGAAGTGATCCTGGAACGCTTGCTGCAGGATGCGCTCCCGCGCAGTGCATACGAGACTCAACACCGTTTCGATTCCACCGGGGATATTGTCGACGCTATTGTGCGCAGCGGCGACCGCGTCCTGTCCGTGGATTCGAAATTTCCGTTGGACGCCTATCGCAGACTCATGGACACAGGAGAGGCGGCGAGGCGCGAATTTTGCGTCGCGGTGCGCAAACATGCCGATTGCATCGCGCAAAAATATATCCTGCAGGACGAGCACACTTTCGATTACGCATTGATGTTTGTGCCGTCGGAAGGCGTCTATTACGAACTTCTGATCAGCGAGGACGGGAAATTCGGACAGCTCGACGAATACTGCCGCGCGAAACATGTCTTTCCGGTGTCGCCTAACAGTTTCTACGCATTCCTAAGCGCTGTCGCCATCAGTTTGCAGGGACAAAAAATCGAGGAAAACACTCGGCATATACTTGCCGGAATGGCTGGGTTGAAAAAGCAGTTCGAATCGTTCGAGGACGTGTATGACAAGCTGGGCACGCATCTGCGGCACGCGCAGCAAAGCTATGAGGATGCCGATAGCCGACTTAGCCGGGCTCGCAATTCGCTCGAACAAATGGCGCAAGGCGCACCCTCGGAAAGTGCTTTACCTGAAGCAGCGCCTAAGATGTTTGCTCCCGCCACTGAAGAATAAGACCTCCGCAACCTTTGGTCCTCGACATCGCAGGTTTGTAGAGGCTGGCAGGCGCACACGCTCGCCGTCGCGAATATCTGCCGCGCTAAAGGCCGCGGCGCTGCATTTAAACCTCAGAAGCGCGCCGTCGCGGCCTAGGCCCGTGCCCGTAACCTGCGCCGTCGAGACCAAAGCCGGTAGAAACCTCTATTCCAGCGCGGAAGCTGCAGCTGCGAATAGCGTCCGGTAATCCCCCGCCATCGTTGTTGCCACCACCTCGTCGACTTCACGCTTAACTTTTTGAGTATCGCGCGAATGGTGCGTCAGGCGGTCGGCAAGGGTTTTGGTAACGTGCTGAAAATCCTGGGGAGCGATCGATTCTGCAGCAACCAAGTATCGTCGGGCTGCGTCCCAATCGGGTGCGGCGAGAATGCGCGCGTGGAACGAATAATCTCCGGTTCTAATCGCTTTAACTTCGACCTCTGCCGAATTCTGTGGTCCGCCTGAAGTGAGCAGCGCTTGCCGGTCGCCTCGCACGAATCGCAGCACGCCGGGGGTTTTGTTTTCGACCGACACCCGCAAAACCTGGTCCGAGCCTTGCACGTGCAGCACAAGATTACTTTTATTCTCCGGCACCAGCGGCGGTAGAGGCGGATCGAAATGCAAACTGACCAGTGTGGTGGTTGCAGTCCACTGCGCATCGGGAGTTTCAATCGAAATCTTGGCAGGTCCCGGAATCGCGCGCGGGCTGGCGAGTATCACCATACATTCTGGCGAAGCAGCTAGCACAAACGCGGTATCGCCATTTAAGGTCACATGATCTCCGTCCACATCACCGCGGTAGCCGCCACCGCAAATTGGAAACTGATCGAGCTGCGACACAATAGGGGCGACTACAGGTCCTTGTCGTCCACCACTCGGGACATCCGAGTCCACCAATGCTGCAGCAGAATTCCCCGAAGCTGTTGCAATCACGACCGAAGTATTCTTGGGCGCCGTGAAGAATGCCCGACCCGTCTTGTCCGTCTTTACTTGTTGGTCTAAACCCACTTGAACCGTGATCCCTTCCGCAAGGCGGCCATCAACTCCTAAAACAGCGAGGGTCGCGGGTTGGCCCGCAACAAGCCGCGGTGGAAGCATAATGGATACGGCCCAAGTCGTGGGCGACGTGGATTGCGCTCTTACGATCGAACGGGAATTTGCAAAAATTAGAGCGATAAAAAACATCACTGCAATAGCGCCGACGGTTTTTCTCACAGTGAAAGAACTCGCAGTCACGCAATGCCATGCCTGCAGGTATTCCCTCGCGGCCGCCGGTGCTCGGCTCCTATGAGCCGGAAGCGACCAGCGCCGCATTACTTCGATGCGGGCGCGATGACCCGCTCGTACAATTTGGATTCTCGGAATAGGCGGACCAGCTCGGAATCGATTTCGTTGTTTCGCGCGCAATCGTCCAATATCCCAAACGCGCGATCTATCGGCACGGCACGCTTATACGGCCGGTCCGAAGCGGTCAGCGCGTCAAAAATATCGCAAACACTCATCATTTTAGCGGGGAGCGGAATCTGGTCGCTGTGCAATTTGTAAGGATATCCTTTGCCATTCAACTTTTCATGATGCGCACGCGCGATCTCCGGAACGCCGCGCAGTTCTTTGGTCCACGGTATCTGCGTTAGAAAATTGAAGGTATAAACCACATGCGCTTCAATCTGAAGGCGCTCGGACTCGTCCAGGCTTCCCTTCGGAATCGACAGCAGCCGCGCTTCATCCGCGTTGATGTATGGCTTTTCAATTCCTTTAGTATCGACAAAATACTGCTGCGCTATCTCGCGCAGTTTCCGGAACTGGCCTTCCTCAAGCAGTGTCGGTTCATTGGCCGCGACAATAAACTCAAGATAGTCCTCAATGCGCGAGAGCCGCTGATCGAAATCTTCGCTGAGGCGCGCGATTTCAGAAAGCGCATCGCCGCGGTCGCGCTCCAGAAAGGTTTGGAGCTTCCGGCGCACCATGTTCGCTTCCAATTCTTTGCGTATGTAATCGAAACGCTGCTTCAGTAGGTCCATTTGCAACGGATAGAGTTTCTTTGCCTTAACCAGTACATCCTCGCGCACGCCCACTTTTCCGAAATCGTGCAACAAGGCCGCGTAACGGATTTCCTTCATTTGTTCCAGATCGAAATGCTCGCCGCTGTACGGACCCGACGACGTGCGATCCACGACCTCGGCCAAGCCCTCGGTATAAGCCGCGACGCGAAGAGAGTGGCCGGACGTGGTTGGATCGCGTTGCTCGATCGCGGTGACCGCTGCACTGACAAATCCTTCGAACAACGTTTGAATGTCCTCGTACAGCCTACGGTTCTCATAGGCAACGGCCGCTTGCGATGCCAGAGAAAGCGCAAGCCGCACCGATCGAGGCTGGAACGGCTGCACTTGCTTCGCAACGTCAGCCGCGGTGCGCAACCGCGCAGCCGGATCGTGTTTCGAATTGATCAGCTGCAGCACGCCCAGCACTTCGCTTTTCGCGTTGCGCATCGGCAAAGTGAGCAACGATTGTGTGCGATAACCCGAATCGCGGTCGTAGCGATCATTAAATCGAAAAGGCATTTCACGGGGAATTTTGTACGCGTCCGCAAAATTGAGAACCTCGCCCCGCAGCGCGGTGTAGCCGGCCATGGAATCTTCCGCGAGCGGCAAAGTGAATTCCTTGAAGGGAAATTCGACGCTGTCATTTTGGGTCAGCATAAAACGAAGATGGCGCCGTCCTTCGGCCTCCTCAACCACAAGATACAACGAACCGGCGTCAGCTCGAGTGATCTCCCGCGCTTTCTCCAGAATCAAATTGAGCAGGACTTGAATGTCTTTTTGCGAAGATAGCGCCATCCCGATTTCGTTGAGCTGTTCGCGCTCGCGGTCGGCGTTTTCCAGCGCTTCCCGGCTGATCCGCTCGCGTTCCACAAGCTCGATATTTTCGAATGCCAGCGCCACAGTTTTTTCAATCTCCTGGGGAGAAGCGCAGGAAGAAATATAGGCCAGAACGGAAGGGTCGGATTTAGCGGCTCGCGATCCGGAGGCGGGCTCGGCATTGCCTGCCGGATCTATTATTTTAATGATGCGGGAGTTGCTCCCCGCATTCGCGAATTGCGGAGGAAGCGCCGATGCGCCGTTCTTAGAATCGGTAAGTACAACGCAGGGCGCCGCATCGCCCGCAGTAACGGCAGGCTTCTTTTTTTCATTTCGAGGACTCGCTTTGAAGGGCCGCAAGTCATAGCCGGCACCCAATGCCGCAACGAGTTTCGCCGCTGCCGAGCCCTCGAGGTACCAAATGCGTTTCTTTTCGCCCATAAGCCGTGTGCTGAGGAGGTTGCATTTCAGTATAACGAAACCCATCCGCGCCGCACAATTCGCCGATTCTACTCCCTATTGCTCCTCTCGCGCATAGCACACGTTCCAGGCTCGCACCTTGAAACGCTGGTGAGCCTTTGTTAGCCTTGCGCGGATTTCAATCCTGTTCCGCCCACGCAGGCTTTGATTACTGTGGCCAATCGTCCGGCAGGCAAATCTCGGGGCTTACTTCGCGAATGGTGGAGCCACAAAAGCTCCCTGGCTATAAGCCTGCTGGTTACGCTCGCCGCTCTTGCGGTCTATTACGTCACGTTCTTGGGCGAACGGCCCATGCCGTTATTCGATTTTGTGAACCGCCTAGAATTATCCACGCTGGATACTCGATTCCAATTACGCGGACGCACGCAGCCGGACCCCAGAATCGTCATTGTGGATATCGATCAGCACTCTCAGGAAGTGCTGGGGCGTTGGCCATTTCCACGCGTCCAATTCGCGAATTTGCTCGATGCGCTTCGAGAAGATGGCGCGAGCGTTGCGGCTTTCGACATGACTTTCAGCAAGCCGGATCAGACCCTGCTGCCGTTGCAGGATCTTTCCGCCGAGCTGGCGCAACAGAAGAAAAACGGGGCACCAGTGAGCTCTGCCATTCTTTCCGCGGTCGAAGACAAGGAACAAAAATACGATTACGACCAACAACTCGCGGAATCGATTCAGCGCTTTGGAAAAGTGGTGCTGGGTAATTATTTCTTGTATACGAAGGCCGATCTTGAAGGTGTCTCAAAGGAGGCGCTCGACCAATACGCGGATCTCCTCGCGGACTTCCCGTTTCCGCGAGTAAGTCCGCTGCCGTCAGCTCGCGGCGAAGAGGGCCGCGTGCACGTGATCCAACTTTACGAAGATCAAGGGTTGGTGCCTCGCGGCGCCGAGGCCAATGCGTCCGTTTTCAGAGATGCGCTCGCGGCGGGCAAGGGTGCCGCCGGATTTTTCAACGTTGTAGTCGACGCCGATTCCGTCGTGCGCCGGGTTCCGCTCGCGATCCCGTACGGCCGCGATGCGGATCCCGCGGATTGGGATTTTTACGCATCGCTCGACGTGCAAACCATTCGTCTTTATCTGGGCCTCAGTAATCAAGACACGGCTCTTTACTATGGAGACGGCGGAGTCGCGTTCATCCGGTTCGGACCGAAGCTGATCGTGCATCCGGATGACTTAAGCCGCCTTCTGGTAAATTTTCACGGCCCATCGCGAACCTATCCTTATGTATCATTCGCGGATGCCGCTTTAAAGAAATTCCAACCCGGAACGTTCAAAGACAAGATTGTTCTAATCGGTGCTTCTGCAACCGGAATCGGGGATTTGCGCGCCACGCCTTTTGGCAGCATCGATTTCCCCGGGGTCGAAGTGCACGCGAACTTGATCGACAACATTTTGAATCAGCAGTTCCTGGTGCGGCGCGGTCCACAAGCGCTTGCAGATCTCGGATTCATCCTTCTATTTGGCATCCCGCTTGGTTTGTGGCTCGCCGTAGCACAACCGCGGTGGATGGTATGCGGGGTGGTACTGCTCCTTCCGTTCGCGGGCGTGGTCTATTGGGCGTTTCTATATGGCTGGTGGCTGAATTTTGTTGTGCCGGCAGTTTTCACCTTAATTCCAAATGTCAGCTTGGTTGCGCTGTACCGGGTGCTTATCGAGGAACGCGAAAAGCGTCGCGTCCGCGGCGCGTTCCAGCAATACGTCAGCCCGGAGGTTATCCGTCGCTTGCTTAGCGACCCGGAACGCGTTAAACCGCGTAAGACCGAAGTGACTGTGCTTTTCAGCGACATCCGCGATTTCACCACAATTTCGGAATCGCTGGACGCCCAGGAACTCGCGGACCTTCTCAACAACTACCTCACTGAGATGACTAAAATTATTTTTCGACATCAGGGCACGCTTGATAAGTATATCGGCGACGCCGTTATGGCGATTTGGGGCGCCCCGTTCGACGAACGAGAACACGCGGAGCGTAGTTGTTTGAGTGCAGTGGACATGATTTCCCGCCTTGCCGAATTGCAAGCGCAATGGCGCGCACAGGGGAAGCCGGTTCTGGAAATCGGGATCGGAATCAACAGCGGCATCGCTTCCGTCGGGAATATGGGTTCATCACTGCGTTACGGCTACACCGCGATGGGCGACGCGGTAAACCTCGCATCGCGGCTGGAGGGATTAAACAAGGAATACGGGACGCACATCCTGGTCAGCGATTCCACGCACAATCAGCTTCGCACCGGCAAACTGATTCTCCGCGAAATCGATCTGATCCGCGTAAAAGGGAAGCTGCAACCGCTGACCATTTACGAGATTTTGGATCCTCGGGTTGACGAAGCGAGCAGGAAAGAACTGATGGAATTATTCGGGATCGGTCGTGAAGCGTACAAGTGCCACGATTGGCGGGCAGCTCAACGCTCATTTCAAGCCGTGCTCGAACGTTGGCCGAATGATGGTCCGTCGCGAGTTTTTGTCGCACGTTGCGCTGAGTATCTGCACGAAGCGCCAGCTTCAGACTGGGATGGCGTATACGTGATGAAACATAAGTAGACTGTGCGAGCCGCACGCGTTTTTCAATTATCGAGGCGCACAACGAAGGTTGTCGAGTGCCCCGCATTGCGCAACTGGCTGGCCAGTTCGTGGGCTGCCTCTTCCGTGGGCAACCTACCTACGCGAACCCGATAAAGGGCGCCGTTCGGTGAGTCATACGTCGCTATGCTGACCGGAGGGAAGACCGCTTCCATCTGCGCCTTTAGGTGCTCGGCGTTCGCCTCGACTTTGAACGCGCCGATTTGTACTCCAAAGAAACCGACCTGCGGGCTTGGCCCGGACACGATTTCCAGGCGCACGTTCGCGGTGCCTGGGCCAACCATCTCGATCGCCTGCGCTGCCGATAGCGACAAGTCGATTATTCGGTTCGCGACGAACGGGCCGCGATCGTTGATGCGCACTTCGGTTTGCTTGCCGTTGTCCAAATTTGTTACGCGCACCATGCAATTGAACGGCAGGGTTCGGTGTGCAGCGGTGAATTCATGCATGTCGTAGATTTCGCCGTTGGACGTGCGATGGCCGTTGAACGGTATTCCGTACCAGGACGCCACACCTTCTTCTAGGTACGAGCCCGGAATAGCGGGTTGACGCTCGATTGCCGGTGGCAGGCCAGAAGGCGGCGAAGATTTTGACTTACCTGCCGATGGACCCGGCTGGGGAGTGGACGCAGGAGGCCGAGTCGAAGCTCTGTGGTGCGAACATCCTGCCGCAGCCACCATAGCAACGGCTAAACTCAGCGCAAGCCCTGCGAGACTCGCTTTCTTGCGCGGCAAGCGGCGCAAGATGGATCCGAGATACTGTACCGCCTGACGCTGGCGCAGAAGCCTCACGCAGTTTCCCGATTCACTGGTTTGCGCTCATTTTCGGTATTATAGGATGCTTCTAAATTCTCGCAAGGAACCCTATTGGAAATCCCACCGCGCCTGCGTTGGAAACTGGACCGATTTCGCGAACAGATGAGTGGTTTATTCGGCGGCGGTCGCAAGGAAAACCCGCGGCCGAAATTGTGCCCCGCTTGCGGCACGCTCGTCGGCGCCACTGCGACCAGGTGTCATCAGTGCGGCGCAAGCGTCACCTTCGGAATGGCCGCAGCTAGCCGTTCGCTGAGCGGGCTTTTTCCTACCACGTCGCCTGCGACATACGGGATTTTAACCCTCAGTTGTGTACTCTACGGACTGAGTCTGGTCGCCACCATCCGCACCAACGGGCTTCAGGCACCGGCAGGAGGTGGGTTTGGTGCACTGATGGGTCTCGGCGGAATCAGCGGCCCGGTGCTAAGGGATTTAGGAGCGTCTCTGCCTTGGCCCTACGATTTGATCCAGCCGTGGAGGCTGATAATGGCCACATTTCTTCACGGTGGTCTTCTCCACATCGGATTCAATATGTGGGTGCTGATGGACATTGGGCCACAGGTTGAAGAACTCTACGGCTCCGCGCGTTATCTTTTTATGTATGTCGTCACGGGGATCGGTGCTTATCTTCTCAGCAGCCTGGTCGGCCATTTCAGCGTTGGCGCCTCAGGCTCACTGCTCGGATTGATCGGAGTTCTTCTCGCCATAACAACGAATCGTCGCAGTGCGGCGATGCAAATGATGCGGAGCCAGCTGATCAAATGGCTGATCTATATCGGTATCATGGGATTCTTGATGTCCGGAATTGATAACTTTGCGCACTTAGGCGGCCTGATTACGGGCTTCGCGCTCGGAAAAATTATGGCTGATCGCGCTCCGTCTTCGCCGGAAGAACGCAGGCGAGCGAATTTACTTGGATGGACATCGGCGGTACTGATTGCGGCGAGTCTTGGGATAATGGTCTTTGACGTTCTTAGTCGCGGTTAGATTGACTAAATCGAGGAATTCTTAAACTAACCTCCAGCATGCAGACGGCGCGAAACAACGATGCTGTAGTTCGCGGCGGATAGGCACACGAACACCGCGACGCAGTAACCGCAAACTTCCTTTAAGACCCAGAGGGCGTGGTTGTCCCATATGGCTAGAACCAGAACCAGAAAAATCATCAGTATTTCAAAGAATGTCGTGGATTTTCCGTAAATACTCGGCGGCAACGACATGTAACCTACCGTGATGATGATCACGGCGCTCGCCGCCAGCAGCAGGATGTCCCGTCCGAGCACCAAAATCGTTAGCCACCACGAGACCTTGCTGTGCAACGCTAGTACGAGGTACGACGAGGACAGCATCAGTTTGTCCGCGAACGGGTCGAGATATGCGCCCAAGGGCGTTTTCTGATTTAGGCCGCGCGCCAGCAGGCCGTCGAGGGCGTCGGTCATACCTGCGACAATCAGTATTAGGAGCGCCCAGTTGTAGCGCTCGTAATGAATCGCCATGATGAAAAATGGGATGAAGAACAGGCGCAGGAACGTGAGTTGATTAGGAACTGTGAATATTCGGGTGGGCATGGATTTTTAAACCGGAACAACGCCGCTTCACGCAAACTGTGCCAGGTAGTCCGGCAGTGACCGGCCCGTCTTCTTTTCAAACACATCCGCCAAGGATGGTATTGAACCGCGCGCTTCGTCCAGAGCGATGCGCTCGATTCGCAGCATGGGAAAAAATAACGTAGGCAAACCCATGCGATCGCCTTCGGGATGGAGCACCTGGCTTACGAAATCATCGAATGAGCTCACGTCGATTCCGCGCACAGTGATTCCCGAATTTGAGATGGCGATCAACTCGCCCCAGAGCTTTTCTTTCGGCGTGTGCAGGCTGATTACGACAATTGAATGCGGCTCCATCGCCTCTCCTGGAAGATGCCCGAACTGGATGTTATCGCAGTTCGCGTGTCCGGCGCAGGCTCACCTGCGCAAGAGTTGTCCGCGGGAACAGCCTCGCTTACTTTTCTAGATCGCCATCGTCTTCAGATCGTCGGCTCGCTTCAGCACCGGCTCGGTTGACTTTTGAACTTCCTCGGGCGTCACGCCCGCGGCCACTTCCCGCAGCAGCAATCCGTCCGGCGTGACCTCGATCACGCCTAGCTCGGTGACAATTAGCTTTACCACACCGACTCCGGTCAGCGGCAGACTGCATTTCTTGACGATTTTCGGCCGGCCATCTTTCGTGGCGTGCTCCATGGCAATAATGACGCGCTTAGCGCCAGCGACCAAATCCATCGCGCCACCCATGCCCTTCAGCATTTTTCCGGGAATGGCCCAGTTTGCCAGATTGCCCTTTTCATCCACTTGCAGAGCGCCTAGAACCGTTACGTTGACTCTTCCGCCACGAATCATGTCGAATGATTCCGCGCTCGAAAAGTAAGAACAACCAGGGATTTCGGTGATGGTCTCCTTGCCTGCATTGATCAGGTCAGGATCTTCTTCGCCCTCGTAAGGATACGGGCCGATACCGAGCATTCCGTTTTCCGATTGCAGAATCACTTCCATGCCCGGCGGCAAATAATTCGGGATCAGCGTCGGCAAGCCGATCCCGAGATTCACATAGTAACCGTCGCGCAATTCCTGCGCTACCCGGCGTGCTATTACTTCACGCTTGTCAATCTCAGCCGGCATTCGAGGCTCCTAACGTTTTCGCACCGTGCGGCGCTCGATGCGCTTCTCATAATTTGCGCCCTGAAAAATTGCATCCACAAAAATGCCAGGCGTATGGACGCAATCAGGATTGAGAGCACCCAAACCCACAATTTCTTCTACTTCGGCGATTACATAATCCGCCGCTGTGGCCATCACCGGGTTGTAATTTCGCGCTGTCTTGCGATAGACGAGATTTCCCCAGCGGTCGCCCTTCCATGCTTTTATGAAGGCGAAATCGCCGCGCAACGACGGAACCAACACATGCGGCCTGCCATTGAACTCACGAACTTCCTTCCCTTCCGCGGCTAACGTTCCGTACCCTGTAGGTGTGAAAAAAGCTGGAATGCCCGCACCGCCGCATCGGATACGCTCAGCCAGTGTTCCTTGCGGATTCAACTCAACGTCGATTTCCTTTTTCAGCGCGAGTTGCTCGAACGTTTTATTTTCGCCGACATAACTCGCAATCATTTTTTTAACCTGCTTGCTTTGCAGCAGTACGCCAATGCCAAAATCATCGATGCCCGCGTTGTTGGACACAAGCGTCAGATCTTTCGTGCCCTTGCGGCGCAACGCAGCAATCAAATTTTCCGGTATGCCGCACAAGCCAAAGCCGCCAAGCAAGATCGTTGTGCCGTCTTGAATGCCCGCAACGGCTGCATCCGCGTTGGCAACGCGCTTGTCCATCTGTGCTCCTAGATTGCAATTCTATGTATTTAGTGCGACAGAAGTGTACTGCAAGTTGGGAAATTCGTGGCTTGCAACGTAGATCTGCATATTTAGAGCGCTTCGCTGCTACGCCGGCTGATTCCCGCGCGCGCTGCAGATTTCAGTTTGCGAATGTGCTCTGCAACCGCATCAACGGCCGCGTCCACGGTGGCTGCTTTCTCAATGTCAGCCATCAAGGCTGAACCAACCACGACGGCGTCTGCAATTCCTCCGAGCACAGTGACATGGGTCGGTAGCGAGATGCCGAATCCCACGGCGATCGGCAGCGAAGTAAATTTCCGCGTGCGATGAACGAGCGCCGGCAGGTCAGGTGGCAGCGCCTCCCGCGCTCCGGTGACGCCTGTTCGCGAAATCAGGTAAAGAAAACCTGTCGACGCTTGCGCAATATGCGCGAGGCGCGCATCAGTGGAAGTAGGGGCTGCGAGGAAAATCGTATCGAGGCCGTACGCTTGCAACACGGCGCGATAATCCCCGGCTTCCTCCGGCGTCAGATCAGTTGCGAGAACGCCATCGACTCCTACTGAAGCGGCTGCGTCGGCAAACTTCTCAAGCCCCATCTGCAAGATCGGATTGAAATAACTGAAGAGCACGAGAGGAACGTTCGACCGCGAGCGAATCGATCGAACGAGTTCAAGCACGCCGGCAAGAGTCGCCCCGCCGCGCAATGCTCTTTCACTAGCCCGTTGAATCGTGGGGCCATCCGCGACTGGATCGCTGAATGGTATCCCCAGTTCAATTACGTCCGCGCCCGCCTCGGCAGCAGCGACGACGATTTTTTCGGTTGCGGCCAGGAACGGATCGCCTGCCGTGATGTACGCGACCAAACCAAGCTGGCTGGCTTCGGCGAGTTCTTGGAATCGGCGCGCAATACGTCTGACCGGCTTAATCGCAGCCGCTGCATTGTGTGAAACCGCCGGCTCAGACATAGCGCGAAAAAATTTCCATATCCTTATCGCCGCGACCGGAAAGATTCAGAATCACGATTTCGTCTTTTTTCATAGTGGGCGCGCGGCGCATCAATTCTGCGAGTGCGTGCGCCGATTCGAGGGCCGGAATAATTCCTTCCAGCCGCGCCAGACTCCGTGCAGCTTGCACAGCGTCTTCATCGCTAACTGCGCAGTACTGCGCCCTTCCCTGCTCGGCCAGCCACGCATGCTCCGGACCAACTCCTGGATAGTCCAGTCCTGCGGAAACCGAATGTGTAGTTGCAATCTGGCCGTCAGCCGTCTGCAAAATATTTGTGTAGGTTCCCTGTAGCACACCGGGACGTGCGCCCTCAAACCCATTAGATGCTGCAAGGCGCGCCGCATGTTCGCCGAGCGTTTTTCCGCGACCACCGGCTTCCACGCCAATCATTTTTACCGAAGCATCCGAAATAAATGCGTAAAAGAGGCCGATGGCATTCGAGCCGCCGCCTACGCACGCGATCAATGTATCGGGCACGCGTCCTTCGGCTCGGATAATCTGCCCGCGCGCCTCTTCCCCGATTACTTTTTGAAAATCCCGGACCATTTGCGGATAAGGATGCGCGCCGAGAACCGATCCCAGCAAATAGTGCGAAGTCGCGACATTCGTGACCCAATCGCGCATCGCTTCATTAATCGCATCTTTCAGAGTTCGGCTTCCAGCATCCACGCCGACGACCTCAGCTCCGAGGAGGCGCATCCGGAAAACATTCAGCCGCTGGCGTTCCATATCTTCCGTGCCCATGTAAACCGTGCATGTAAGGCCCAGTCGCGCGGCCACAGTTGCAGTGGCCACACCGTGCTGGCCGGCACCAGTCTCCGCGATAATGCGTTTCTTGCCCATGCGTACTGCCAATAATCCCTGACCAAGCGCATTGTTGATCTTGTGCGCGCCAGTGTGCAGCAGGTCCTCACGCTTGATATAAATGCGCGCACCGCCCAGGTGCTCCGTCAATCGCGAAGCAAACTGTAAGGGCGTGGGACGTCCCGCAAAATCGTGCAGCAGCAGATCGAGTTCTGCTTGAAATTTGGTATCTGCGCGAGCGGCAGCATATGCGCGTTCGAGTTCCTCGAGCGGCGCGACCAACGTTTCCGGCACGTAACGGCCCCCGTACGGTCCATAGCGTCCGCGTGAATCTGGCGTCAAGAGCGGGATGGCACTCATCGTTTAGGTTTTCTCCGTGTATGACGCACCGCGTCGACCACTGCCCTCATGCGTACTGCATCCTTCTTGCCGTGCGCTTTCTCGACTCCACTACAGACATCAATTGCATAAGGCTTGGCTACCGACACCGCCAGAGCGGCATTTTCCGGATTTATGCCACCGGCAATGAATATCCGCCGTTTATGCATTGCTCTCTTCGCCACTTTCCAGTCGAAGGTCTTACCGGTACCGCCGCGTGCACCTCTTTCGAAGCCATCGAGCAAAAATGCGGACGCTTGCTTGAATCGCGAAAGGTCCGCAACGCGAAATGCGTGGCGCACCCGGAGGGCTTTAATCACCGGGATGGTTCGCTGCAATTCCGTAACAACTTCGGGCGATTCTTCTCCGTGTAATTGCAGGTAGTCAAGGCCGACGGCGCGCGCAATCCAGAGCATTTCGCGTTCGGGTGCATTTACGAAAACCCCCACGGCCTCCACACCCCGGGGCAAGCGCTTCACGATACGCCGAGCCGCAGCGGGTGCGATATACCGCGGACTCGCACGATAAAAATTAAATCCGAGAAAATCCGCTCCGGCCTCAACTGCATCGCGGGCATCAGTCCAATTCGTGATTCCGCAAATTTTAATCTTTACCATTCTGGTCCCGTCGTTTCTCTTGGACGATCACACCGCGGAATGATCGGCATCCTCCGCCATACGAAGTGCCCGAAGAGCGGCCGCGGGGTCGGCGTTCTGCATCACATGCTCGCCGATCAAAAACGCGTCAAATCCGGCGCGTTGCAAACGAACAAGATCATCGTGAGACCGCAATCCCGACTCACTTACAGCAATGCAATCTTCAGGAATTGCCGTCACCAGTTCGAGCGATGTTTCCAAACGAACTTGAAAATCACGCAGATCCCGATTGTTGACGCCGATAATCCGCGCACCGACGGCAACCACCCGTTCAAGCTCGTCTCGCGAGTGGACTTCCACCAGCGGCTCCATTTTCATTGAGCGCCCCAGCTCAAGCAGTTCCGCCATCTCGCCGTCTTCCAGTATGGCCGCAATTAGCAGGTAGGAATCCGCGCCGGCAGCACGCGTCTCCCAGACCTGCCAGGGATCAATGATGAAATCTTTCCGCAGGATAGGGATCTTCGTTACCTTACTTGCCTCTTTCATGTCCGCGAGCGAACCGGAAAAGAAATCCTCTTCGGTCAGCACCGAGAGCGCGGCCGCGCCCGCCTCTTCCAGATCTGCGGCGAGAACCGCCGGCGTATACTCTTGCCGAATCACTCCGCGCGAAGGCGAAGCTTTCTTCAGCTCCGAAATAATGTTGATACCACCTGCGCGAATCATGGCTGCTGTGAAATCTCGTGGTACTGCCACTTTTGTTTCCACTGCGATTTTCAGCGCCACTTCCGGTAGCACGCGCTTGCGATGCGCAATCGACAGGCGACGCGCTTCGACAATTCGATGCAGAATGTTGTTTGAACGCGTGCTTGTTTCCATGGTCGAAAACCCCATCGCACGGGTTGGCTGCCGAGCGGACCCGCCGTGGAAGTCTGCCGCGCTAAAGGCCGCCGCGTACATTAAAATCTTGGTGGCAGCGTTAAGGTGCACAATGCAGAACAATCGCTGGCACTATGCTAGTCGGGCGGGCTACGGAATGTCAATTTGATGAAAATCGCACCGCAGATGGCGTCGCATGGAAGAAGTTACTGCTGTTGCTTCAGCAGCGGCTCGGACAACTGGATAGGAATGCCCAAGTTCGAGCCGCCGAAGCCTTTCAGCACCGCGTATGTAACCCCGATGACTCTTCCCTGCCGGTTGAACAGCGGACCGCCCGAGCCTCCCGACGTGGTCTGCGCGTCAAAAACAATTTTATCAGGCAAAATGTCGCCGATATGCCCTTGCGTAATAAGCGGACGTATTAGATTGCGCTTGGCCAGTTCGTTGAGCACCTGCGAAACATCATTCCCGCTTTTCTTCAGAATTTCCTGCGCCGAATCTTCGTCGGTGCGAGCTAGAATCGCGGCAAGGCCCGTGGCATAACCCATCAAAATGATTGGTTGACCGCTCATCGCGGGGTTCGCGGTTTTCTCAACCGCCAGCACGGGGCGCTTAAGACCTTGCATGTCGACGCGCATGGACGCCAGATCCGTTTGTTGCGAAATCTCCTGAATCTCGGCGTGAAATGCGCGTGGGTCACCCGGGAAGTAGGCCCGGATCGACGAAATCTCCGGCTGCACGCCCTTGCTAACCATGTTGTTGAGATCATCATCCTTCCACCAAGGTTCGGCGACATGCCGGTTGGTGATCACAGTTCCGTTGGGGCCGGCAACAAACCCGGTGCCAAAGACATCGAGCTTTACTTCCGGACCGCTGCCTTCGAGCGTCAAGATCGGATTGCCGTCGCTATCTTGCAGCGGATCGCCATCCTGATTGAGCCCGC
This sequence comes from uncultured Acidobacteriota bacterium, assembly GCA_963703675.1. GTDB lineage: Bacteria > Acidobacteriota > Terriglobia > Acidiferrales > UBA7541 > Palsa-295. The sequence continues at coordinate 48,955 of CAVPFH010000002.1, forward strand.
CGTAACGAAGCCGGCGCCCCGAATCCTTATCATTGAACGCCACGGCTACGTGCAGCAGACAAACCGACTGAACATCCGCGGGAATTATGCTCTGGGCTGCTTCTCCCTGCGCTTCCAGGCGCTGCAACCGGCTGTTGGTTTCTTCCAGCTGTTTCTGCAAACTCACCGCATCGCCGGGATTCGCGGTGGCCATTTTTTGCTTCAGATCATTGGCCTGCTTCTTCAAATCATCTTTAGCGGCAGGGGTGGCGTTGCCGGTTCCCTGCTGGTCCCGAAGCTTGCGAGCCTGAGCAATCAAGTCTTGCTGTCGGAGAATGCCTCCATCCAACCGCGCGATGATCGTATTTGAGCGTTGTGTCACTTTCTGCGCGCTGCGTGCAAACAGGAAATAAATTCCTGCCATTACGATCGCCACCGCGAATACTGCCGCGAAACCCGTCTTGAGCCTGCGATCGAGGGAGACAGCGTCGTTCGCCATCTTTTCCGTGACAGCCAGCGCTTCGAAAGCCGTATGAGCGATTTGCTGGCCTTCTTCCGCGATCCGCATTTTGTCGCGCAGCTGATTTTCCGCTCGTTGAACGCGCAATCTGGCGCGGACCCGTGCCAGCAGCTCCTTCGTATCGTAGGGCCGCGAAATCGCATCATTCGCGCCCAGATCGAGAGCCGCCGTGCGCTCTTCCGCGGCCTCGCCAACCAACAACACAACCCGCATTGCGGCGGTTTTTGCCGAGCCGCGTATTGTCGCCAGGGCCTCGCGCGCGCCAGACTCGTCTAAAGCCGAATCAATCAGAACCAGATCGGCGCCATTCTGATGGATGGAGTCGAGCGCTTCACGGACGGTCGCGTACACGGCGACGTCGTATCCCGCCGTCCGCAAGGCAGCGCTGGTATCTTCGCGGCTGCGTGGATCAGCGTCCAGAACGACGATCTTTTCAGGCTTGGTTTCCATAAAGTTTAGCGGCTGCGCCGGCTACCTGCTGCTAATCCTAGAAGAAAATTATTACACTACAAAGACTCCCTGTCACCCGTAGCAGCCTCCCGGCCTAATCCAGTAGACGTATGCCGAGGTTGTCGGGATTCATGGTAGCTTTTACTTAGAGTCTCAAATTGACCGGTTTGGACCAATTAAATCAGGAAATAATTCACTGTCGCAAGTGTCCGCGCCTGGTTCGCTACCGGGAACAGGTGGCGCAGGCGAAACGCCGGTCGTTTCTCGAATGGGAGTATTGGGGTAAGCCTGTTCCGGGCTTCGGCGATCCGGGCGCGGAACTCCTAATTTTAGGTCTTGCTCCCGCGGCCCACGGCGGCAATCGCACAGGCCGTGTGTTCACCGGCGATCGTTCTGGAGATTTTCTATATAAGGCACTCTTCCGCGCCGGGTTCGCGAATCAACCAACCTCGACGCATCGTGGCGACGGACTCGCGCTGAAGAATGCCTACATTGCGGCTGCGTTGCGCTGCGCGCCGCCCGCGAACAAGCCGTTGCCATCAGAACTGGCGAATTGCCGCCCGTTCTTAGAACGCGAACTCGAACTCCTCCCGCTCCGGGCGATTTTGGTTCTTGGCAGCATTGCGATGCGAGTGTATCTGGGGCTGCTCAAAGGCGAGGGGAGGATTCCGAGCCTGGCCGCATTCCCCTTTCGACACGGTGCAAGCTACAAACTTGCGGAAGGGCTACCGCGCTTATTCGCGTCTTATCATCCGAGCCAGCAAAATACTTTCACGGGCAAACTGACCGACGCCATGTTGTTGAAAGTCCTCCGCGACATACGAAAATTCCTCAGTCATGACGAAGACTGAAGGCCATCAGGCTTACATGCTAATTTGTTTCGGGTTGATTGGCACCGCCGGCCTGAGCCTGGCGGCCTTGTCACGGTCATGAATTTGCGGCTTTGGCATCCAAAATAAATAAACAAAAAACGAAACTGCAAATCCCACGAACCACGCATATGGATATAGCCCGCGTAACGCCGGAATTTCGAGGCCGCTCAGCGCTACCAGGATCCCCGCGAGCAGCGCACCAATAGCACGCCAATTGAAGCCCCGTGAAAATTCATAAATGCCGTTACGCTCGAACAGATCGTCAGTAGCAATCACTCGCTTTCGCACCAAGTAGTAATCGGCAATCATCACGCCGGCAATCGGTCCGAGGAAACTTGAATACCCCACCAGCCAGCCCATCACATAGCTTCCGTGACTTGAGAGCCAGCGCCAGGGCTGCATCAGCAATCCGATGAAGCAGGTTATGACTCCCCCGATCTTGAAACTGATCTTGCGCGGATACAGATTCGAGAAATCATTGGCCGGCGATACCACATTCGCGGCGACATTCACATTGAGCGTCGCCAACAACACTGCCAGCATGGCCACAACGACGGCAATCGGATTTCCCAAATGGCTCAACACTGCGACCGGGTCCCAAACTGCGTGGCCAAATACGATCACTGTCGCCGACGTCACTGCGATGCCGATGAAAGAGTAAAACGTCATGGTCGTGGGCAGCCCAAGGGCTTGTCCTAGCATCTGCTCGCGCTGTCCTTTCGCGTAACGTGTGAAGTCCGGAATATTCAACGCGACGGTAGCCCAGAACGCCACGACGCCTGTCAGCGATGGGATGAAGAAAGTAAAAAACTCGCGGAATGTATGGAATTGTGACGGCGTCGAGAGCATCGGTCCCAAGCCACCGGCCTTGGTGTAAGCCCAACCAAGCATGGCGATTCCCAGAAGCAGAAGCAGCGGCGCGGTAATACCTTGCAGAAAACGAATCGTTTCAATGCCGTGCAAGATCACGGCTAAATTCAGAAGCCAAAAACCCAAAAAGCACAACCAAGGATGGTTCCAGCCCGGCTTCACTGCGGCCATCAACGTATTGATCGCTTCCCCGCCAATCCACGTTTGAATCCCAAACCACCCGCACGCAACGAGAGCTCGCAAAACAGCCGGTATATTCGCTCCCAGCACGCCAAACGAAGAACGCGCAAAAACTGGAAAGGGAATGCCGTACTCCGCACCAGCATGTGCATTGAGCAGCATTGGAATCAGCACGATCACGTTGCCCAAAAACACTGTGATAATCGCCTGTTTCCAGTTCATCCCCCCAGCGACCATGGCGCTCGCCAACATATAAGTGGGAATATTGACGCTCATCGCCACCCATAGCGCGGCGTAGTTGTAGGTCCCCCAGGTACGCCGGCCGTGAGGAATCGGCGCGAGATCCTTATTCCACAGCCAACTTGAAGCGGCGGCGGGCCTGGAAACGGCTTCTCGGCCGTTGCCGGGGAAATTTTCAGCTTCCGATTGCACTTCACCTTCGCCGGCACTCCGGACTTTGGGCGCATCTGGCATGGCGTATTGGTTGAGTAACAAGTCTCCTGTAGATCGGGGCTGCTTATACCCCGTGCGAGCTTCTTTCGGCAAGCGCTTTCCCGGACATATCGCAATGTCTGGTCCACTCACCGTGAGGTCTGTTCAGGAGGCTCTGCAAATCGTCGGTGGCATCCTCGATGGTGGTGCTATTGACGCTCGGTTGTGGCGAGTGGGGTAGCAAGTAGCAAGCAACAAACCACAGGTGTTTGACACCTCTATTGAGTACTTGTTAGCCTCCCTTTCACGCGCCCCTTCGTACTTCACGTCGCGTCAATCGATGCCCCGCGAAAACCAAACCGGTCCTGTCCCCAACAACCAAGCCGCCATCGATTTTCGCAACGCAGGCTACCGGCTGGCCGACGGCCGAGCGTTACTCAGCGGCCTGAATCTAACCGTGCAAAGTGGCGAAACTCTCGCAATGGTGGGCCGCAGTGGAGCTGGTAAGTCGACGGCCTTGAAACTGATTAATCGTATGCTCGAACCGAGCGAGGGCGAAGTTTTCGTGAATGGGCAATCCACGAAAAATTCAGACCCGATCGCACTACGTCGCCATATTGGATACGTGATCCAAGAAATTGGCCTCTTTCCGCACTACACGGTCGAGCAGAACGTCGCTCTGGTGCCGCAACTCGAACGCTGGCCCGAAGAACGAATACGAGCGCGAGTAGAGGAGTTGCTTCAACTCGTAGGCCTCGATCCCGGACAATATTGGGGGCGCTATCCGCACGAACTTTCGGGCGGGCAACGCCAGCGCGTCGGGATCGCACGCGCGCTGGCAGCCGATCCTCCCATTCTGCTGATGGATGAACCCTTCGGCGCGCTCGATTCGCTTACGCGAGCCGAAGTGCTGCGCGAATTCCAGAATCTCGAGAAGAACCTCAGAAAAACCATCGTGCTGGTCACACACCAAATTGGCGAAGCGCTTCTGCTCGGCTCGCGAATCGCGGTCCTTGACGCCGGAAAACTGGCAGGAGTCTACACGCCACGGGAATTCCTCGCTGCTACGGAACCGCTTGCGGCCGAGTACGTGAAAAGTCTGCGGATGTATGAAGAAGCGGAGAACCAACAATGAACCTGCTGGAATTTTTTGCCCATCACCGCGGCGAGATTTTTCAAAGCACCCTGGAGCACGTCTGGCTAGTAGGCATTGCCATGCTGCTGGCGGTGGCTGTGGGAATTCCGCTAGGAATATTAGTAGCCCGCCGTCCGTGGCTGGCAACGCCCATTGTGGGCACTGCAAATATTGCCGAAACCATTCCAAGCCTGGCGCTATTCGGTTTTTTGCTGGCCATTCCCTGGCTAGGAGCTCGCGCAGACAGGCTCGCAATTACCGCACTCGCGCTTTATGCGCTTCTACCCATAATTCGCAATACGGCAGCGGGAATTTCCGGCGTAGACTCGCCTGTCCGCGAAGCCGCCCGAGGCATGGGAATGACCGAAGGACAAATACTTTTCCGTGTTGAGCTACCGCTCGCATTTTCGACAATTCTAGCTGGTGTGCGTGTCGCCACGGTGCTGACCATCGGCATCGCCACGATCGCGGCGGCGGTAGGCGCTGGGGGCCTAGGTGAATTCATTTTTCGCGGATTAGCAATGGTCAATAACCAACTCATTCTGGCCGGTGCAGTCCCTGCTGCGCTTCTGGCTCTCGGCGCCGACTTTTTTCTCGGCCTCTTGGCGCGCCGCCTACGGCCCGTGCGCACATGAACTGGCGGGCAATACTTTTTGGCATACTCGCTCTCTGCATTGTTGTTTTTCTTTTCTCTTATAGTCCGACGCGTCACATAGGAATCGTAGTCGGTTCCAAGAACTTCTCGGAATCATCGCTGCTAGGAGAAATCGTCGCGCAGCATCTGGAAGCGCGCTTGCATCAGCCGGTCGAGCGCAGGTTTTATCTCGCAGGCTCCTATATTTGCCAACAGGCGATCCTCGCAGGACGCATCGATACCTACGTCGAATACACCGGCACGGCATTGACCGCCATTTTGCACGACCCCCTTGAAAGAAACGCAGACGCCGTCTTCGCACGCGTGCAAAGTGAATACCAACAGCGTTTCGGCTTAGAGGTGCTGCCGTCGCTCGGGTTCAACAACACTTTCGCGATCGTAGTGCGCGGAGAAGACGCCCGTCGATTAAATCTGAAAGCCATTTCGGATGCCGCGCCCTACACTCCGAAATGGCGAGCCGGATTCGGCTACGAATTCATGGAACGCCCCGACGGATTCAAGGGCTTGGCTCAAACATACGGACTCTCGTTCGCTGGCGCGCCGCGTATCCTGGATCTGGGCCTGCTCTATCGCGCCCTTCTCGACAAACAAGTCGACATCGTCGCAGGCAATTCCACCGACGGCCTGCTCTCTGCGCGCGATCTAGTGATGCTTGAAGACAATAAGCGCTATTTCCCGCCGTACGAAGCCGTACCGATCGTCCGCACAGACGCGCTAGCGCGGTACCCCCGAACTCGTACCGCCCTAACGGAATTAAGCAACAAGATCAACGACGCGGAAATGCGCAAGATGAATTACGAAGTGGACGGCGAACATCGCGACATCTCAGAGGTAGCGCACGAATTTCTGCATGCCAAAGGATTAGATTGACGTGTCGCGGCGAAGATTGAAATGTAGCATTCAGCGCGGCATTCGGAGACCGACGCGAACCTCCGGCCCAGAGGCGCAGTCGGTTAGCGGAGATATCTAACGGTTTCCCGTACCGGTGACTGCCGCTGCGCCAGAAGCAGGATCGTCTCGAAACGAGTACTCATTCTTCAAATCAGCAAAGGGCTTCCCGTCAAGTTCCGCGTAGGGATACACAAAATAATTCAACGCCTCACCCTTCTGCGGCGGATTCAGTCGAATATCACGCCCCAAGGACATCTTCAACCGGTTGGCGTCCGTAGCGCCGAAATAATAATCGCGCAACTCTTTGTGCTTCCAGGCCTCCGACGCATCAATCGGAATCCAACCCATACTTGGTACATAGAACTGCGCCCAGCAGTGATAACTGGTGATCGCTCCCTCATGTGCGTTCGTCGGCAACGAAAATCCAATTTCAAAGCGTGCCGGAATGTCAGCAGCTCGTGCTGTGCCAATAAACAAGGAATGAAAGTCGGTGCAGTTACCATGCTTCGAATCGCAGGCCCATACGGCATCTCCGCGTCCCCAGCCCGTACCGTCGTGATCGTAATGCATCGTCGCAATTACGTAGTCGTACAAACGCCGCGCCTTATCCAGCGGTGCGGTCGCACCCGCAGTTTCCTGACGTGAGAGATCGCCGATAACTCCATCCGTTGGAACAAGACGATCGGGTTTCAAGAATCGTACCGGAGCGATCGCGGGTTGATCCCGGCCTAAGCTCTTGCCGTCCAGAAGAACTCGATGCTCGAGTCGTTGTGCATGAAATGAAATGCGAATTTCAAATGCCGTCTTGGCCTGATCGGCATTCACCACAAAATATGCATATCGGTTGCCATACTCGTTTTCGCGATCGATATGATAAGAGACTGGACTCTCTATTTTCAGATTGGTGATCGACTGGTATTGCTCTTCGTACGGTAACGGAACCCACAACCGCAGTTCCTTGGCTCCTTCAGGAACGGCAGGCACATGGACAATCGAAATGAATTCAAATCTCCGCGAAGTTGCAGCAGCCGTATCCGCCGAGGATCGTGATTGGGCCGTCCAGCAGAGCAAAAGCAAGCCTGCCAGCGAAATGACCGCCACCGCACGCGTAATTCCTCTCATAGACCGACTCCCACGCCGGAAGGCCATAACCGGAATCCAGCCTAGCCGCAAGATGTGGAATTGTGACATTGCGAGGACGTAATTCCAAGCACGCGCCATGACGCGAACGGTAGTTATCTTGCTATCGCAAGGAGCCGTTCGAGGATTAACTGTTCGTTAAGAATCAGCGAAATTTAGAGGCGGCAGCGTGACATCAGTTGCAGGTCTAGTGGGCTGTGCAGCGAAGAATCAGGCGCGTTCGAAAGTATCTACCACATCCGTCTGGGATTCTTTTTTGTTCGCGCGCATCTCCGCGGCAAGCGATGAGAATCTTTGCATGACTTCATTGATACGCAACGCCATTGCATGAATCGCCTGTACCTGGTGACGTCCTTCAGCGGAGAGTTGTCCCGGGTCCAGCATCAACAGGTCGGCATTGCCCAAGACCGAGGTCAGCGCATTGTTCAGGCCGGGCCGCATCTCCAGCATGTAACGCCCAAGAGTTGCATCGCGCTGGCTCTCGATTCCCATGCGTTCTGCGCGTTGCGCACGGGCCACAGCGTCCGTGCGCCGCAAAGCCTCGCCGCTGACCAGAATTAAGGTTCCAATCCAGCCCTCCTTGCGCGGCATCGCCAGCACGCACGGATATTGGGCAGAAAGGGTGGAGACTTCACGCGCGTCGTCGCAAACACAAATGACCGCGCTGCTGGTATTCGAAGAAAGTGCGGACAAGATTGCGGAAATTTTGCCCTTTTGCACCGGACCGACGATCACCAGGTTATAGCCGTCGGCCGAGGCCGCCTGCCAAACATCGCTGGTCGTTAATGTAATTTCGGGAATGCGGCGCTGTGCCTGCCAACGTGCTGCAACCATCCGCGCAAAATCGGTGTCGTCCGAAACAATCAGGACGCTAGCGTAGCTCAAAAGATGACTCCCTAACTCTGCGCGTTTATGGCTGAAGTTTTTCCGCTTCTTCGACGAATGAAAGCAATCGCTTGGTGCTGATTCCCAGATTCACTGCGGCTTCTGTGTTCTTGTCCTTCTTGGCCTGCTCGATGCGCGACTGAAAATAAACGACTTCTGTCTTCGCGATTGTCAGCGTTGCCGCCAGTTGGTTCCAGTCGCCAGAACGCTTTCGTTGGTCCGTCGCTACCGCGAGCAAAGCGCGCGCCACAACGGCACGCCGCAGGTCGTCGGCTTCCTGCTGGCCGTTGGCCATAAACGCGGCGACTTCCCACGAGGACAATAGAACCTTCGTATCCTGCAGCAGCACGGTGGCCATCGAATATGGCTTGGACGGAGGAGTTGCAGTCAACTGATCCCAGATTGCTTCCAAACAGTGTTCCGTCCCCGCAGGGCCGGTCGGCTTAAACTTCGCACGAGGTGTTTTCTTTGCCTTGCCCGTCACAGATTCGGCGGCCGCACCGGTCCCATCTGCAGTGGTGGCGGCAGTGGATTCCTCGCCCTTCTGGGGCGAAAGCGCATTCGACGTGGATACTTGCACGGCAGGATTGTCAGAAGCCTGCCTCACCACATTCTTGCTGTCTCCGGGGGTCGTCGGCAACAAACAGACGCGCCCAACCGCCTCTTCAAGGTCAGCGCGCAACGCAAGAAGTTGCTCGAATGCTCGGTTGACAGACGATGCCGTGTAGTCCTTGTGGAACGGCTGTTTCCAATTTTCCGTGTAGTACCGCACCTGTGTGGTTTTTTCCGCCGCAGAGAAACCTGCGCGGCGGCAGTCGATGGTTTTCACGCCGGCGGCCTCAAGGGCTGCAAGCGCATGGCGAACAGCGCTCAGGTCCGCATGCAGCAGTCGAATAAACGCGCGGCGCAGCAAAAAATTGAACCGGCAGAACGCGACGAGCGCCGCTGGATCGTAAAACATTGCTCCCGCAGATTCTTTTATCAGACGTCCCTGCTCAAGCAGACCGCCTTCCATCATGTCCCGCAAACTTTCGCAGTGTGCGATTTTGTTCAGAATCTGATCAAGCGGTGCGCACCATTCCAGCGGCGTTGCGTCCTCGCCATGCAACACGGGCTTCAATACGGCGGCAACATCCTTGAGGTGAATCTCCTTCCGGTACAACTCCTCCGGCGCGCACAAAGCAAAATATTGGACCAGCAGCAAATCGATCTTGTCGCGGTCTACCGTCGTCTTATCCGGTCGCCGCAACTGCCGTTGCAGGAAAGCGCGCAAGCCTTGTTCACTCGCATTTAGAGTTTCAGGCGGCAGTTGGCGAATTTGGAAGGCGCGAACTCTTTCATCGATGTCGTCGAGCCATCGTAGATCGCTCTCCAACACTTCTGGCGTTGGCTCGTGGGGGGGTAAGACTCCGGCCGAGTGAGGTAATGAACCCAAGTCGAATTGCGTCGCCAGTGCCGCGTACAACGGGTGGGCGTCCAGCGCTTCCGCCCAGTGAGCCACAATGTCTTCGGGACTGACTTCCCCGCCAAACGGTGGCTTTAATATACTCACGTCCGATTTCGGGCTCATCGTTTTATGATCCAATTGGCCACTTCGCCGACAAAACGAGCGGCGACGGCTTTTTGTCCCTTGTGATATCTCACAGCTACCACCGTCGCGCGCGCGTCAAACGAACCGTCTGAATTCACCACCCGCAGGCCATCTTCGAACTCCAACGGCAGAGTCGAAGAAAACAGCACTTCCTGCTCTGTTCCGAATTCAATCACGGTCTGTTCCTGCAGAGCTCTCCGGGCCGTAGCAAGCGTCATTACGCGTACTGCTATTCGCGTGGGCGAAGCGCTGGGGAAGAGTTGTGCCAGCTTCTCAATGCATGATTGCGACACTTCGAGTGCAGCGACTTCTGCGGTTCCACTGAACATGGGCCCCCAACCTTTTTCTCTATCCGCAAGTCTCAGGATGGCAGACATCAAATGCCTGCGAACACAAAGAGACATCCCGGGAGTGTTTTGCACGAAAGCGGCCAAAGACACCTCGCTCGGGTTACGATTAGACGCAACAAAATGTTGGGGTTAAAGCGGGACTTCGAGAACGAAATCTTGCGTGTGTCTCACCCTGATACGGGTCGTCTCAAGAGTGAGCAAGCTCCAACCGGAAAGGGACGAATCTGACGACGCTATTTCTACGATGCCATTTTGACGTCGTGTTTGTGAACTGGCCTCAAGGGAATATTGTAAAGTTTTAACTTACGATAGAGAGTGGCGCGGCTAATACCTAGCATTTTCCCAGCCAGCGCCTTGTCCCCACCCGCCTTCTCGAACACGCGCAAAATAGTCATTCGCTCCAAGTCGGCGAGCGCGGTGATTGAAATTGCCGCGGAATTGGCAGCGGTCCCCTCGTTTTCTTGGACCGCCCGAATCGCCGGAGGAAGGTCTTCCACGTCAATCGTGTGGTGGTTTCCCAAAGCTACGGCTCGGGCGATGCAGTTTTCGAGTTCGCGCACGTTCCCGGGCCACTCGTATTGCAAAAAACTTTTCATGGCCGCAGGTGTCACCTGGATCGTTTCGCCCGGCGCGTATCGGTCCAGAAAAAAATGCGTGAGCTGCGGTATATCCGAGCGCCTTTCGCGCAGCGCAGGTACGTGGATGGTGACGACGTTCAGCCGGAAGTAAAGATCCTTGCGAAATGTTCCGCCGCGATAAGACGCTTCCAGATCGCGATTGGTGGCCGCGATTACCCGCACATCCACGGGCACTTTTTCGTTGCTGCCCACGGGCCGCACCTCTTTTTCCTGCAGCACGCGGAGCAACTTGGCTTGCAATTCCAATGGTAACTCGCCGATTTCATCCAGAAATATGGTGCCGCCGTTGGCCGCCTGAAAAAGACCGGCTTTGGTCTTCAACGCACCGGTGAATGATCCTTTCTCATGGCCGAACAACTCGCTCTCCATCAGCGTTGGCACCAACGAACCACAGTCCACCGCGACGAACGGCATGGCTGCTAGCGGCCCCCGGAAATGAATTGCGCGAGCTACCAGTTCTTTTCCGGTTCCACTCTCGCCGGTTATCAGCACAGGCGTTCGCGTCTCTTTAAGCCTAGAAATCATTCTCATCACGTCTTGAATCTTCATCGAAGTGCCGACAATCCCGTCAAGCTGTGTCTCGGTATCCACACGCTCGCGCAGGAATCGATTCTCAGTGACTAAACGCACTTTTTCGGCCATGCGCTGCAAAAGCTGCCGCAGCCGTTCCACTCGAAAGGGTTTCTCGATGTAATCGTAGGCGCCTTGGCGCATCGCATCGACAGCGGTTTCCACGGACCCGTGACCGGTCATGATCGCAACCTCAGTGCGCGGCGCGACCTCCTTCACTTTTCGCAGCAGTTCGACGCCCGACAGACTCGGCAATTTCAAGTCGGTCACAAGCAGGTCGGGCGGGCTCACTTCCAAAGTCTCCAGTGCAGCCTCGGCGGTTTCTGCCTCCGCGCACTGATAGCCCAGCCCCTGGCCCACCGTGATGCAAAGGCGGCGAATGCTTTGCTCGTCATCCACAATCAAAAAGCGAAGTTTCAATTCATCTGTCATAGTGGTTTGCCAATGGTTTTCTCAACCGCTTCCAGCAGTTGTTGAATCCGAAATGGTTTCTCCACGCACGGTGTCCCGGCCATCGTCAGCAGTGCAATGGTTTCGTCACTGGCAATGTCGCCGGTGATAAAAATAATGCGCGACGCCATTACAGGGCGGTGACGCGCCAGCCAATCGTGTACATCCGATCCCGTAATCCCGCCGGGCGTCCGAAAATCGGAAATCACGCCGCGGAAATCCTCGAGAGCAAGAAGCCTCAGTCCGTCGACAGCGGATGAACAAGACGTGACTTCATAGCCATGGCGTTCCAGCGCCATCCGCAGGAATGCGGCCACAGCTGGCTCATCCTCGATGATCAGAATGCGCGACAAAGAGCCGGTGACAGCGTCCGGAACACTCGTCATTCCGCTCCTCCGGCCGCAGACATCTCCGCGGCCTTTTCCGCATTTGGCAACCGGAGGACGAACGTCGATCCCTGGCCATCGGAATTGTTGTGTGCAATAATCTCGCCGTGGTGAGCGCGAATGATTCCGTAACAGATGCTAAGACCCAGTCCAGTGCCCTTGCCTACTTCCTTAGTCGTGAAGAAGGGGTCGAAAATCCGATCGATCTGGGAGATTCCCGGTCCATTGTCACGGAATGCAATTTCGATCTGATTCCCGCGACGTGAAGTTTGAATTTCGATTTTTCCCGTTCGCCGCGTTTCCAGCACAGCATCGTAGGCATTGTTTATGACGTTAAGAAACACCTGCTGCAGTTGATGCGGATCGCCGATGATGGCAGGCAGGTCCTCGTCATACTTTTCGGTCAGTTCCACGCCATGATTCGCGAAATCGTAGGCGCGCAGCTTCATGGTTTGCCGTAGTACAGCGTTCACCTGTACAGGCTCCCGTTGAGCCGGCATCTGTCGCGCGAAACTAAGCAAGTTCTGAACGATCACCCGGGTGCGTTGAGCTTCCTGCAAAATCACCTTGAGTTCCTCTTTCGCATCCTCAGGAACTCCGCTGTTCTCGAGCAGCAGATCCGTGAAACCCACAATGGCGGCGAGCGGATTATTGACTTCATGTGCTACGCCGGAAACGAGCTGGCCCAGTGCCGCCATCTTTTCGGTATGCATCAATTTCGCCTGCAAATCGGCAGCATCCGTTACGTCTGTCATCACGACGACCACGCTGTTGATGTCGCCGTGTTCGTCGCGCATGGGGCTGAGGCTGATGGAAAATTGGCCGGTACTGCCGTTGCCGCGAAACAACGGGATCTCCAGGTTATCGAGCGCCGCGCCTTGCAACGTTCGTTCGAGCGCCTCCGTAAATTGCGAACGACGCGCCGGCGGCACCAGACCAATCAGTGCTTGTCCTAATAGATCCTGTTCGCGATATCCGGTCTCGAAACAACGGCGATTGGCATAACTCACAAGCCCGGCCGTATCAAGAACCAGAATCATGCTCTGGGTGTTGTTGAGAATGTTTTTATTGAAATCGCGCTCGCGCCGATAGCGCCGTTCGGCCAGACGGCGGTCGGTGATATCTTTCATCACGTGAACGGTGCGCAAATCGTTCGTCGGCATATTTTTTATGCGCGAGGCGGATATCAAAAATGTCCGCATTCCCGATTCGTAGATGAATTCTTCATGGGCAAGGGTCGGATTCCGGCAAAAAGGGCAGTTCCCTGCCTTGCCGGGAGCAGCGAGTATGTCGAGCTGATCGATTCGGCGCCCAATCGCTTCAGTCGGCCTCAGCTCCAACGCGTCTGCCAGGGCTCGATTCAGGCGCAAAACGCGATTGCCGGCGTCGTGCACGAGGATGTAATCAGAGATCGCGTCGAAATCCTCGACCCACTGCTTGCGCGATAATTCCACTTTTGAAAATAGCCTGACGTTCTCAAGCGCTACTGCCGCATGGCCCGCCAAAGCTTCCAGCAATTGAAACTCAGTTTCGGAAAGCTCTCCCGGCAAATCCGCAATGCACAGCACACCTAATAATTCGCCCTCGCTACCGGAAAGTCGTGCGACAACTAACTCATTCCAACCGAGAGAGTCGGCTAAGCCACGTCCTAAAAGAAACGCCGCGGGTCCCCGTCGCAGTTCTGATCCCGGAACGTCGGCTTGCTCCGCGAGCAGCGTTGCCAGTCGATTCTGACTCATCGGATCCCAGCGTTGCGCTGGACCACTCAACGCGGCAATCTGCCAATTATTCTCATGACCTAAGACCAGAGTGGCCGCGCGCGCTCCCAGCATCTGCGCCGCTCTGCTTGTGAGGCGTCTTGAGAATTCGCTCGTTCCGAGCGATGGATTCAGTTCCAGGGTTGTTGCGGAGAACTGCGCAAGCAAGCTCTCGAAAGAGCCCGTGAGACGCGGAGACACTTCACGACTTTTCTTTAGTGCACGCATGGAGGATTAGGGGCCGTGCGCACGCATCGCCTATGCAAGATAAAGACGTTACGGTTTGATCTCAATTTGAGTCAAGGAAACTGCGGCGCTTGTTGCCCTAAGAGCAATCATCTGCGTCGCAGGATGAGACACGCGCGCCACGCGAACAGAGGGCTTTGAGACGAATCCGTCGAAGCCTCCGAGTCACAGTTTGCCGTGTGATTAGTTTAAGTCCTTGTAGTTCAGCCGCTTACCTCAGCTGTTTACAGATTGATTTACACCACCACAACTGTTTCAGCGTGGCACCGTCCGTGCTTTTCCGAACTGGGGTCCTGCCCCCTTCAATGGAGAAGGTGTGTTGCGTAAACGTAGATTTCACGTAGCAGTTTTGGGCCTGGTGCTGATCCTGGGGGGATCGGCGGCAACGGCGCTTAGGACTGCGGCGCAGGAAACGCCGTCCGAAGCGGCAAAGAGAAAAGTCCGAAGCAAAGTGATGCCGGATTATCCCGATCTCGCCAAGAAACTCAACGTCACCGGCAAAGTCAAAGTCGAGGCCACTGTGGCACCCGACGGTCATGTGACGGCGACTCGAATTTTAGGCGGGAGCCCGACTCTTGTGAGCTGCGCCGCCGAAGCATTAAAAAAATGGCGTTACGAACCAGGGCCAAAAGAAACCACAGAAGTCGTCGAATTCACTTTTTCGGTAGACGACAACTAGCCAGCGGGGAATCAGGGGGCTGGCCGCTTTTCAAATGGGAGTGGAGGCATTTGCTATGACGATTAGCAAGAAACTATACCTGGGCTTCGGCGGAATTCTCGCGATCATGTTCCTTCTGTTCCTCACGAACCTTATGACCGTGCGCCGCGAATACTCCGCAAGAGAAAACGTTCGTGCCACGCTTCTCGTCGTGCAAACCATTGAGAACGTGCGCTTCCAGATGATGGAGAATCGCCTGTACCTGGGAAATTACTTGCTCAGCGGCGATTTGCGCGACGAAGACAAGACTAACAAGGGCGTTGCCGACCTGCTCGTGATGCTGAAGCAAGGCCAGAACAGAACCGGCGATGATGCCCTGCGCTTCGCGCTGCAGCAGGTGGGTGATACCGAAAGCAACTGGTCCGAAAATTTTGCGAAACAGATGATGGCAAAACGCCATCAAGTGGACTCCGGTGACGTCACCGTTTCAGACCTGCAAGTTTACTATCTGCAGCACGATCCCAGCGGGTGGGTAACGAAGTCCACTGCGGTACTGGACGACGCGAATCGCGCGGTACGGAGATCGCTCGATGATTCCAATAACTCGGCAGCGGCCGCGACTTCTCTCAGCACCTGGGTCACTTCGCTGGGAACGTTAGGCGCGATTCTGTTTGGCGGTTGCATCGCATTCTATACCGCCAAGTCCATCAAGGACCCTCTCTACCATCTGATCGACGTTGCGCATCGGATCGGCGAGACCGGAAATCTGGAGCAATCCATCGATATCCACCGCCAGGATGAAGTTGGCCTTCTCGCTGAAAACTTCAACAAGATGATCGTCCACCTCAAGGAAATGGCCGACGTCTCTGCCGCCATCGCCGAAGGTCAGCTATCAGTTTCTGTGCATCCTCGGTCTCAACAAGACACCATGGCAAAGGCCTTCGAGCAGATGACCCGCGGGCTGCGTGAACTGGTTCGCCAGGTGCGCGACAGCGCCGCCCAGGTCGCCAGTGGCTCCGGTCAAATGGCCGGCGCATCCGAGGAATCCGCGAAAGTGAGCGTGCAGGCAGCATCAGCCATCGATGAAGTCACCAGCACGATGCATGAAATGAGCATCAATGTGCAGAACGTCGTTAAGAACACCCAGGTGCAGGCTTCCAGCGTCGCCGAGACCTCTGCGTCGATCGACCAGATGGTCACTTCGATCCAGCGTGTTGCGGATACCGCAAAGCTGCTCGTTGATATTTCGCATCGTTCCCGCGAAGAAGCTCAGACCGGCATGGTGACGATGGAAAAGGCCACCGAAGGCCTTAACCGCACCAGCCATGCAATTCAATCCAGCGCGGAGATCATCGACGTGCTGGGCCGCCGCGCGGACGACATCGGGAAGATCATCGAAGTCATCGATGACCTTGCGGAGCAGACCAACCTTCTCGCTCTTAACGCTGCCATCGAAGCTGCACGAGCCGGGGAACATGGCTTGGGCTTCGCCGTGGTCGCCGAAGAAGTCCGCAAGCTGGCGGAAAAATCCACTCAATCCACCAAGGAAATCTCGGAATTGATTCAGGGCATTCAGAAGGAAGCACGCCAAGCCGTCGACAACATGGAAAAGAGCACGGCCATGGTGCAAGAGGGTCTGGTCCTCAACAAGGATTTGAGTTTAGCGCTCGAAAAAATTTCCGACGTCGTCTCCGAGGTTTACAAATTCTCGCAGGAAATCGGAGCGGCCACCACCGAACAATCCAGCGGTTCCTCACAAATCGCCAAGGCCACCAATCGCCTGACCGAAATCACCCAGGAAATCAATTCATCGGTCGAGGAGCAAGCATCGGGGTCGCAAGCCGTCGTGCGCGCCATGGAAAAAATGCGCGAGTTGGTGCAGCAATCGACCTCCAGCTCCACCGAATTGGCCGCGGCAGCCGATCAAATGTCCAAGCTTTCGCGCGCCTTGATGGATTCTATGGATCGTTTCGTGATCGAGGATGCCAACGCCGAAAATCGTCGTCAGCCGGGCCGGCGCCAGAAATCCGGTGTCTCGCCCGCACGTCACTCCCTCGGTGATCGAGAAACGGACGCTGAATTTGCGGAAGTTGGGCGGGCGTAGAGTCGCGCTGACATGGAAAAAGAACTGCAAATCGTCGGTTTCAGAATCGGGCGCGAAACATTTGGATTACCTATCTCGATCGTCCGAGAAATTGTGCGCGTCCCGGAAATTACCTCGATCCCCAACGCTCCCGACTATATCGAGGGCGTCATCAATCTCCGCGGCCGCATTATCCCGGTCGTGGATTTGCGCAAACGCTTCGGTGAAGTGGTGATTAAGGCCGACAAGAGAAACCGAATTGTCGTGGTCGAACTGGAAAATCGCAATATCGGCTTGATCGTGAATTCCGCTTCCGAAGTGCTGAAAATTCCGCCATCCGACATTGAAGCCCCGCACGCTGTCTTTCAGGAAGGCGAGTTGAACTACATTACCGGCGTTGGAAAATTGCGCGGGCGGCTGGTGATGCTGCTGGATCTTGGAAAAATTCTGCAGCGCGGCGAACTGCGGCGTCTGGAGGATGCCGCTGATTCCGCTGCGTCGGTCGTTACGGTCGGCGCGGACCGGGAATACCAGGCCACGCGCCGATAGAGCAAGCTCGAGGAACGAATGTCGACACTCACGGTACCGGTTCCACTAACAGACTCTGAAATGAGGCTCCTGCAGACCCTCGTCTACCAAGAATGCGGGATGTTCTTCGACGAGCGTCGCACGCACTTCCTGCGCGACCGGCTCCAACGCCGCCTGAAGGTCTGCCAGATCGATTCGTTCTACCGCTACTATCGCCTGCTCACCAGCAATGAAGGCAAGCAGGAGCTTGGTGCATTACTCGAAAATCTAACCGTCAACGAGACCAGCTTTTTTCGCATTCGCCCGCAGCTTGAACTGTTTCAGAAATTTGTGCTGGAAGACCTGCTGAAGCGGAAGCAGGAGCGCCGCGACTGGTCAATTCGAATCTGGAGTGCCGGCTGCTCGACAGGCCAGGAGCCGTACACACTGGCCATGCTGATTTGCGACGCGCTGGCATATTACTACCTGCGGAACCCGTTGCCCTTTGATATGCCGACGCCGAAACCGCTGATCCCACCGCCCTGGAAGGTTGAGATCATCGCCTCCGACATCAGCTATTCGGCCTTACTCACGGCGCAGCAGGGAATCTACACCGAAGCGCAAATGGAAACCGTGGACTACACCTGCCGCCTGCGCTATTTCGATAAAGTGGGCGACAAATACGCGATTAAGCCGGCGCTGAAAAATCTGATTCAGTTCGATTTCCATAATTTGAAAACTGAATATTTGCCGCAGCGCAACGATGCCATCTTCTGCCGAAATGTCATGATTTATTTCGATGAAGCCGAGCAAAAGCGCGTGATCGAAAAATTTCATCGCTGCCTAGTCTCTGATGGCTACTTGTTCGTCGGCCACGCGGAAAGCCTGTTCGGCCTTTCGGCCCGCTACCACATGATTCACAAGAACAACGCAACCGTATATCAGCGAATCGAGGCGGCACAGTGACGTTTCTCCCCGACGATCGGGAATCGGAACTCCGCGATCTGTTCTTCGAGAGCGCCGAGGAAATCCTCCAGGCGTTGAACGACGCCGGTCTCGCGCTGGAGGAACGCCCAGGCGACAACGAGAGTCTTCGCAGCGTCAGGCGCGCGGTTCATACTTTGAAAGGTGACTCAGCCGCTTGCGGTTACCGCGAGCTGAGTGAGCTGGCTCATGAACTGGAAGATGTCTTGACTCCGGAACTGGCCAAGCAGCATGCAGCGCTAATTCCAGAAGTGGTTCTGACTGCGGCTGACACGTTTCACGAAATCCTGGCAGCCTACAGAAATAATCTCACGCCCCCAGTCGGCGCCGCGCTTCGCGAACATATTCAGCGATTGCTTCGCAAACCAGCCAGCAGCACAGTTCCCGAGTTGCCGAAACATGAACCGGCTGTCGCCAAATTCAATTGGACGGAATACGAGCGATTACTTATCTCCGAATCCTTCAGGCGCGGTGAAAGCGTTTATCAAGTCGCGCTGCATCTAGCGACGGACGGTCTGTTGCCCGCCGCTGCATTCGAGCTAGGCAAGAAAGCATTGGAGCGTGCCGGGAAGATTCTCGCTCTTCGCCCTGAGAAGAGCTCTGAAGTCAGCAGCGGTGGAATCATTGAAGCCGCGCTTTCGAGCAGCAAGACACCCGATTGGATTCGCACACACTGTCAGGTTCCGTCCGTAGTCGCTCAAATCTCTGTGGAACGCGTTCCCCTGCTCAACACTCCACCGCGGGACGTGCTGGACATTCTTGTCGAGGCCGAAGCTGCTGCTGTTGCCGCTGAGGTTGCCGGAGAAGCTGCGGGTTACAGTGAATCTCACGATCGTGATGAGACGCACGCCGCTCCGGCACCAACCGGACTAGCGCACGCGGTAACCGAAAACACTCTGCGCGTCGATGCCGACAGGATCGACACCGTGATGAATCTGGTCGGCGAACTCATCATCGGCAAATCCATGCTGCAACGCACCATCGCCGAATTCGAACGTAAATTTGCAAAGGACCCGCTTCGCGGGAAATTCTCCGATGCGCTGGCATTTCAGTCGCGCATTTTGAACGAACTGCAAAAGTCTGTGATGAAGATCCGCATGGTCCCTGTCGACCAATTGTTCCGGCGGTTTCCGCGCGTCGTTCGCGACGTGGCCAAACAGTGCCACAAGGAAATCTCGCTCGAAATCGCGGGCCAAAATACAGACCTCGATAAGAGCATCCTCGACGCCCTGGCCGAACCACTGGCGCACTTGATTCGTAACGCTGCCGACCACGGAATTGAGAGTTCGGCAGAGCGCGCCGCCGGCGACAAGCCGGCCAACGGCACCATCCGCTTGGATGCCTACCACGAAGGCGATCAAGTCATCATCGAAGTTTCCGATGATGGCCGCGGGATCGACCGTGGACGAGTGCTCGACCGTGCTATCGAACGAGACATCCTCAAATCGGAAGAAACCGCACGGCTAAGCGATTCCGAAATCTACGATTTGATTTTTACTCCTGGTTTCAGCACCGCTAAGGAAGTAACCGAAATATCCGGACGTGGAGTGGGACTCGACGTGGTAAAAGCCGCTCTAGAAGACCTGAAGGGATCGGTAGAAATTGAAAGCGAATCCGGCAAAGGGACCACTTTCCGTCTGAAGGTTCCACTCACACTTGCCAGCATCCAAGCGCTTATGTTCCACGTTGGCGGCCGCCTCTACGCCGTCCCGCTCGCTTCCGTGATTGAAATCACGCGCATCACAGAAACCGAGATTCATCGCGTTGACGATCACGAGGTGTTTCAACTTCGGCAGCAGGTTCTGACGCTGGTGCGCCTGAATCGCCTGGAGTCTCAGCGGGTCTGTGAATTCTCCAAACGCATCTTCGTCGTGGTGATCGGATCGGGAAGTCGCCGCTTCGGATTAGCAGTCGATAGCCTGGTGGGCGAGGAAGAACTGGTCATCAAGGCGCTCGAAGATAAATTGGTGAGCTCTCCTCTGGTAAGTGGCGCTTCGATCTTAGGAGACGGCACGGTCGTGCTGATCCTGAACATTAGTGCGGTGATTTCGCATCTTGCTCGCATTCCAGCCATCGGAGCTATCGCATGAGCGACAAGATCCGAGTGCTAGTGGTGGATGATTCAGCGCTGATGCGAAAACTGATACCACAGGTGTTGCAGCGCGATGGATCGATAGAGGTAATCGGCACAGCGATGGACGGCGAGATGGGCCTAAAGAAGATCGCTGAATTACGGCCTCATGTGGTGACTCTCGATCTTGACATGCCGCGAATGGACGGCATCGAGATGTTGCGTCAAATAACCCGTAAACATCGAGTTCCGGTGATCGTATTCAGCGCACAAACCGAGCGCGGGGCTTCGATCACGCTTAAAGCGCTGTCGCTAGGCGCCTTCGATTTCGTCACCAAACCGCCGGACGCAGCTTCGGGACGTATTGAGCAAATCGCCTCGGAGCTTGCGCTGAAGATCAAAGTCGCAGCCGCGTCGGGCGCGCCTAAATTAATCATCCCCACGCCTGAGCCGAAACGGAAAGAGCCTCGTCGGGCCTCGATGCCGCACTGGCCAACCGCAATCGTTGCGATTGGCATCTCCACCGGCGGTCCGAACGCCCTGCAATATGTTTTTTCCCAATTGCCCGCGGATTTCCCCGGCTGCATCATTGTGGTTCAACACATGCCCGAGGGCTTCACCGAGATGTTCGCGCGCCGGCTCGACGAATCCTCGGCGATCGAAGTGAAGGAAGCGCAATCCGGAGATTTGTTGCTGGCGGGCCGCGCTTTAATTTGTCCCGGCAACCGGCACATAAAGGTTCGGCGTATGGAACACGGAAATGTGGCGATCCTGGTCGATCAGCCTCGCGTTAACGGCCACCGGCCATCGTGCGATGTTCTGTTCCATTCGGTCGCTCAGGAATTTGGCCCCAATGCCGTTGGAGTCTTAATGACCGGCATGGGCGACGATGGAGCCGCCGGCCTGGGTGCCATCCAGGCTGCCGGAGGAACCACTATCGCTCAGAGCCCGGAGACTTGTGTGGTGGACAGTATGCCGCGATCCGCCATCACGCGCGGCTTCGCTGGGCGCATAGTTTCGCCCTCAAATCTAGCGAGCATCTTACAAGCAAGGTGCTCTTCTGATCGACCGCGCACCGATTCAACTACCGAAACTCCAACCGCCGAAATTGTCGCCGGTGAGCCAGGACCACGAAGGAGATCGTCATGAAACAGTTTGAAGCGCTGACCCGAAAAAAAGACAGTCAGGCCGTCCGCTACCTGATCGTGGACGACTCCGTCTTCGCGCGCAAGAGTCTTGCGAAAATGGTCGAGTCCTTCGGGGGAGTAGTGGTGGGAGAGGCCGGCGACGGGCTAACCGCCATTACCGAGTATTCGCGCACGCTGCCGGATCTGGTCTTGATGGACATCACCATGCCGCAGATGGAAGGCATCGAAGCCGTCGAACGCATCGTGCAGGAGCATGCCGACGCACGTGTCGTCATGGTTTCCTCAGTCGGTTACCAGGACAACATCTTGGCCGCTCTGCAGAAAGGCGCTCGCCACTTCGTGCAGAAACCGGTCAAAGCGGATTCGCTGTACGAAATCGTACGTTACGTGCTCAATGATGACGGCGTCACCGCCGCAGTAGGCGCCGAACAGGAGACCTCTCGATGAGGATGGACCTGATTCAACCTTTCATCGGCTCGCTGGATTCCGTGCTGGCCGAAATGATGAATGTTCCCGCGAAGATCGTGGATCTCACGATGGAAGAAGAAGGCTATCGGCGCAAGGGAACGGCTGCGGCCGTCTGCTTCAAAGGTCAAATCGAAGGACGCGTTATTCTCGACATGGAGCCCCGCGCCGCCGCACAGGTAGCCAGCTACCTCGCGGGTGGGCACGTTGACCCGGGAGCTTCGATCGTTTCTGAAACGGTTTGTGAGCTGGCAAATATGGTGATCGGAAACGCGGTTACGCAGCTCAACGACGCAGGCTTTCAGTTCAAAGTGCTGCCGCCCGAGGTTCTGTCTCAGGAGCAATGCGAAAAAGCAGGACACGATTCGGAAGCGACGATTTTGTGCTTTGAAACCCCAGCCGGCAACGTGCATCTGAACATCGCCATGCACTACCTCCATCGCCGCAGCGGAGATGAAACGCCGGTCACGGTCCACTAAGTCAGAGCCGCATTAAAATCTTGAACCCTTACGATTGAGGTGCGACGGACTTCAGATATTCAACTCCGTGCCGGAACATGCCAGCCTTGGGAATCTCTTCGCAGTAAATCACTCGTGCTCGAAGAAAAATATTAGCCGCCTGAGGCGAATACGGCACAGCCACGCTCAGTGGCGTCTTCGAATCGTAGCGGCGCTTGCTTCGGAAACACATTCCTACCGGAGAAATGTCTTCACAAATTGCCAGTTCGTCGTCAGTGTCGGTCTGGCGAATGCAGGCGGTCAGCCGCGTCTTCAAGCGCATACGCTGGCGCTCTCGTTGTTCGCCGCCTGAGGGAATTTCGGCAGGACCAGGCTGCCCGCGGCGGCCGCGCGCCGCTCGCGACGCAATTTTCTTTTCGTCTTCGTTCGCTGTATAGGCCCAGATCGTCGGCACGCCACACGACCTGCAATGCCGCGCAACGCCTCGGGTCGTTTCGAAACCGCGGAGCTCGACCTGATTGAGGTACATCACTTCCTTCCCGCGGCAATAGGTGCATTCCAGCAGCATCCGTGCGACGGCTTCTTCATCTCTAATGTCCGGAAAATCGATTCCCCACACATCGTTGTCCGGCTGCAATAGCTCGATTGAATACACCTGCCCGTCTTCCTGCTTTCCCAACTGACTAATCACGCGCGCCTCGCTCCCCCGGTGCGCCTCGTGGGGAGCCTTCCGCTTGATTTGAATCGTCTGATCGCGCCGTAAATCCCGGTCCAGCACGATTACTGCCCCCGCCTGATTGATCTGAATCGTGCGGGCCGGCAGCGCGAATTCCTCGCCGTTAACGTCCTTGCCCGAAGCTTCCAGCAGTAAAGTCAGCGAAACACGATCCGTTCGACGTTGTGCAGCCGTCGCCATGCGGGTTCTCCTGAAAACAACACATACCCGTCAATTATACCGGCATTACTGCCTCATCGTCCGCACTGCGGCTCTGCATCGTCGTTCGCTAGGATTTTATCTGGCTTTTGATACCTGCACTCGAGCTGCCTGGAATAGAACGCCCAAATTGATGGAGGAGTTCTGCCCTTGCTCGCGAACGGTCTCGCTCAAGTAACTGCCCGCCCATCTTCAGCTCCTCCGTCTTTCGTGATTCTGTTTATTTTGTTGATGCCAAGTGTAACTCGAGCGCAAACAACAGTCGTTAAAGGCGACGTCCGCGACTCCAGCGGCGCTTCCGTGCCTGGCGCACAGGTGGAACTCCACACAAAATCATATTCAGCGTCGACTGTTACGGATTCCAGCGGCACCTTCGCCTTCGAAAACGTGCCGGAATTCATCAGGAACGCTCGTGATTACCGCAAAAGGTTTCAACACGGTCACTAAGGAATGGACGTCCTCGGCGACTCCAGCCAAGTTGGAAATCACGATGACCGCCTTGGCACTTAAGCAGCAAATAGAAGTCACCTCAAATCGCGCAGCCACGCTTATGACCGATGTGCCCGTCAGCGACGCCCAACTCACGCGTGAGGATTTACAAGAGACACCTGCGCTGACGCTCGATGATCAGCTTCGCCAAGTTCCGGGCTTCAGCCTTTATCGCCGCTCAGGCAGCCGCGTGGCGAATCCAACGACCCAGGGCGTGTCGTTGCGGGGTCTCGGCGCCAATGGTACAAGCCGCGCTCTGGTTCTTGAGGACGGCTTCCCGCTCAACGATCCATTCGGCGGCTGGGTTTACTGGGACCGCGTGCCTGCCGAGTCCGTAGCGGCTGTGGAGATCGCGCAGGAAGGCGCATCCAGCCTCTATGGCAGCGATGCACTGGGTGGGGTGGTGCAGTTTATCTCCCGCCCCGCAGAGCCTGCGGGAGTCTCGCTTGAAACTTCTTACGGCAACCAGAACACCCCAGATCTGTCGCTCTGGGCCGGAGGCCAGAAGGGCAACTGGGAATCTACGTTTGGCGGTGAAGTATTTCACACCGAAGGCTACGTGCTAACGCCCGAAGCCGACCGCGGTCCCGTGGACACCAGGCGGGTTCGGAGCACGGCGCAGCCAACCTGATGGTCGGCCGCAAAATCGGCGACCAAAGCGAAATCTTCGCACGCGGCTGGTACCTGGACGAAACACAAGGAAACGGCACAGTGTTGCAAAGGAACGACACGAAACTGGGCCAGGGCGCTCTCGGCGCGAACCTGCAGCTAGGATCTTTCGGCGCGCTCACACTGCGTTTTTATGGCGATGTACAGACGTATCACCAGACTTTTTCTTCGGTAACGTCGGTCGTTACGCAGCGTGACACCGAAACGCTGACCGATCTGCAGACGGTTCCATCGCAAGGCGTAGGCGGGTCGGCGCTTTGGTCGCGCCAGCTGGGAAAACGCCAGTCCCTGGTCGGCGGATTTGACGATCACGAAGAAATCGGCGCCAGCCACGACATACTTCTCACCAAAGGCAAGCCTTCGGCTGACCAATCCTCTGGCGGGCGCGAGCGCACCCACGGATTCTTCGGTGAAGACTTAATACAAATTGCTCCGCGTTGGATGCTTTCGCTTAGCGCTCGCGTCGATCACTGGAGCAATTTCGACGCTTCCATCGTGCCATCGTGCACACTCCACTCTCGACGGGAATTCCGGCGGAGACTGTGTTCGCCGATCGTTCCCAAAACGCCTTCAGTCCACGTGCGACTCTACGCCACCAGATCAACTCTGCAATCTCCTGGGATGCTTCGGTCTACCGCGCTTTCCGCGCTCCGACGCTGAATGAACTGTACCGATCGTTCCGCCAGGGCAACACCACCACCCAGGCAAACGCAGACTTACGCGCCGAGCACCTGACTGGCGCCGACGCGGGAATTTCGCTGAACGAACTCAACCGGCGCCTCGAAATTCGCGGCACATTTTTCTACAACCAGATCGTCAATCCAGTAGCAAACGTTACCTGCATACCGCTGCCAAACGAACTGCCGGGCTGCCCAAGTCCCACTCCGCATGTGATCGCGCGCATCCGTGAGAACCTGGGCCGCACCAGCGCTCCCGGGTTCGAGGCTGGAGCCACGGCACACATCACACGCGAGTTCGATTTGTCGGGGGGATATCAGTTTGTGAACTCAAGAGTAGTCAGTTTTCCGGGCAGCACGGCGACCACATCGCTGGTGGGATTATGGGTGGCGCAAGTCCCTCACAATTCGTTCACGTTCCAGGCACGCTATACCAACCCCCGAATTGCCCTCATTTCCGTCGACGGCCGTTTCATCGGCAAACAATTCGACGACGATCTGAACCAGTTCCCGCTCGGAAACCTTTTCGTATTGGACGCCATGGCTTCCCGCGCGATTGGCCGGGGACTTCAAATCTTCGGAGCGGCCGAAAACTTGTTCAACGAGAAATATTCCACAGCCGCAACCCCGATTCCGCAGCTCGGCCTGCCGATAGTCGCACGCATCGGCCTGCGCTACGATTTTCCGAACCGATAGGCTGCTGATTTTTTGGCAGTGCGTACCGAATTCGATAATCGTTCTAATGTGAGGTCAAAGCAGGCGGAGGATATTCCGGCAACTTAGCGTTTTTCTTATCAGTCCGTTTCACTTCCAACTCATCGAACAAAATCGAAGGGCAAATGACGGTCGTCGGCACATTGCCTTCACGGTTGCTTACAAGCGGGTCGTTGCCCGCGGCCACGAGATTATTCCGCAGCGTGCGAGTATCCAATTCATTGAAAATCGCGCCGCGCACCAATTCTTCATGCCCATCACTCACGTAGATTCGATACAGCAGCCTCGGATTGAATCCCACGAGTGTTTCCGCATAGTAGCCGTAAGGCTTATTCTGCTGCTTGCACATTTCGATCAATTTTTTTTTCAACTCGTCAGGAGAACTGGTTTCCTTCGCCTGCAAAATCAAGTTGCCGATATTCGGCGAAGGCGGCTGACCCGGCGCCGCGCGGCCATGCCCATTGGAATCGGCAAGATCGCGAATGGGTTCGCGTCCCAGCAAATACGTGATCAACAATCCGTCTTTAATCACAGGAACTGCGGACACGCGAACGCCTTCTTCATCGATTTCGTAACGTCCCACCAACGTTTTGCCCTGAAAATTCTTCATGGTGGGATCATCGACGACCGATAAGAAATTCGGCAAAACTCGGCTCTTATAATTGGACGAAAACTCGCCGACAGTCCGCGCCGAAGCACCCGGCTTAGGCCGGATTCCCAAAATATTCTCGCCAATCATTCCGTCCAAAATGTCGCTCGCAGCGTCGTTCGAAAATACAACCGGGCCCCGATAATCTTCTTCCACCATCGGCGCTTCGCGCAGTTCTTTCAGCGTCTGAATCATCTTCACCGTGTCCGCCAGCAATTTTTCCTGGGACGGTAGTTCTCCGGCGGCACTCGCTACATAAAAAGGAGAACGCCCCAGTTGCATTCCATCGTCGGCTTGAGTCTCGGCGGAAAGATTGAGTGAGTACACCGCGTAGCCCTGCCTGATGCTCGCACCTTCGGTGTTCTCAAAGTATTCGTTTACCGCGCAAAACTTAAGATACGCATTAAGCGATTGAATTTTCGGATCGCTGCGATAAAGATCGGTCGTCTTCTCCAGAGTGTCCTTCCATGCTTCCGCCTTAAAGTCGAGCTTTGTCACCGGTCCTATCGAGTCGATCGCAGGCGCGCGCGCAAAGTCATCAAAAGGCTGGTCTGCGGTGTACTGGCTCAGCAAGGCCTTCTTGGACGCCAGCGCCTCGCTCGCAATCTTGTAGGCTCGGTCAGTCGCTATCCACAATTCACGCCGCAGCGCGGTCGGATCATTATCGAGCGGCGCGAAGGTCACCACCCCCGTTCCAGGACCGTAATAGCTATCCTGCTTGTAATCGCCGACGCGCACCACAACACGCAGACTGCGGCCATGCACGCGCTGGTCCTGCCGCAACGCCCCAAACGCAGCCTCCGCATCATATTCATCCACGTCCGACAAGCGATACTCGATGTAGTAAGGCGCGGCAACATTGCCCATCTTGAGCTTTGCCTTCGATCGGTCCAACTCTTCACGCATCGCCTTCAGGATAGGATCGGCCGTCGAGCTATCAGGCGCAGCGGCAGTCGCGCCAGATTTTCGCTTGGCATATGACGGAATTGCAGAAGTTGTAAAAATCACAAAAACAAAAGCGACAAACAAGAAACGCCGCGTTCTAGACGATCTCGCCATCATGGCTGAGCCCCCGCTGTGGCTGCGGGGCTCACGCTGGCGTGGTACGGAGCAGATTCAAAACCGGGCGGAGGCAAAATCGGGGGGCGTTCGGTTCCGCGGCGCCGTTTTTGAACTTCAATCTCGGAAAAAAGCATCGCCGGTGCCGCAGCCGCCACAGGAACCTGCCCGGATTCCGCGCCGCAAATTCCGTTGAACACCTGCAACGTGTCCCCCGTCAAAATAATATTGTTCAGCGACAGCAATGGCGTTCCCACGATATCCACGCCACGCACCAGTTCATCCGGCCGTCCGTCAGCGTATACGCGATAAACCATCACCGGCAACACCTGAAACGCCTGCGGCGCCGCGCGCTGCGTCAGCGTGAATCCACCCTGAATATCATCAAAGTACAGTCCGTAAGGTTTCCCTTGCTTCCTGATCTCTTCGACGAATTTCTGCCGCAGTTCGCTATCCTTCACTGTGTTCGTAGACGTAACGATCAAGTTCCCCTGGCGTCCAGTAGGCATCAGTCCCGGCTGCCTGCGCCCATGTCCATTCGATTGGCTGAAATTCTTGATGGGCATCCGGGACATCAGAAAATTCTTGAGCACGCCATTCTCCACAGCATCCACACGCGCCGCCGGCACACCCTCATCGTCATAATCGTAATGACCCGCAAGCCGAACTCCGTTGAGTTCCTTCAACGTCGGATCGTCAGTGACGCTCAGGAACGCAGGAAGCACCACCTGATCGACTTTCTTGGTAAATGTCTGACCTTCATTCTCATCGCGCTGCCGGTGGCCCTCCAACCTGTGGCCCAGAACTTCGTGAAAAAACACGGCCGAAGCGCGGCCTGAAAGCATGGCCGGCCCGACGTAAGGTTCCGCAGCCGGAGCAGCGCGCAGATTTTTCAAGTCCACCGCCATCTTCTCGACCTTGGTCGCGATTTCCGCATCCGACGGAAGCTGATCCGCGGACGCCGCTTGAAATGATTCAACGCGCATTAATTCCATGCCATCGTCAGCGCGCGTTTGAGCCTGAATCACCAGGCGTGCAATGGCGCTCGGTCGAATCAAAGCCGTCCCTTCGCTGGTCGCCAAGTACGATCGGTCCGCTGTAACGGTAAATGACACAAACGACTCGTAAACGTCCGAATATTTCAGGAATCCGGCCGAAATCGTTCGAGTCCGGTCTTCCCAAGCTTTCTGCTTGAACCCGTCATGCAATTGCGACGTATCCAGGTGGTCTTGCGAAGATTCCGTCGAAAAATCCGGAGATTTATCTTCTTCTTCCGACTGCACCGCGTTGCTCGTCTTCACTTTCAAAAACGCCGCTGACGCTTGGTCGTATTCGCGGTCAGTCAGCTGCCAAAGCACTCGCGAGATTGCGTTTGTGTCATCGTTCAAAGGTAGCATTCCGGATGTGATACCGGACGCGCGGCTCTGGTTATGCGTATTATCGAGCGCCACAGAACCGACTCTCATCATTACATCCGCTTCGCGATGGTTCATGTTGGTCGAGAACACCACACTTCCGTTCGATGCAATCACCGCCGTGCCATCGGAATCCGTCACGGCGTAACTCAAGTAGTACGGAGCCGGATCGGTCTTTGCCAAAGATGTCGTTGCGCGTTTGAGTTCCCGCCGCATAGTAGACAGTAAGACGTTTTCTTGGGCATTGGACGAAAAAGCGCCGAGTGGAATGGCGCATGCAACTATCAGGCAGACAAGAACACACGAAAGGCTTCGTCGCATTAGGTTGGTTGGCTCTCTCTTGAAAATACCAATTTAACACATGCTATTAATGCTCTGCGAAAACCGTATATCCCAAGCATCACGAAGATAAACACCCTAATTAGACGTATCGAATGCCTTTCAGGGCAATTTTTCAGCAGGAAAGTGCGCTCGCAGACGCATATGGATCACCGCCGGCGGGTTGGCTGCGATAAGGGCAGCAAGGCAGTTTTTGACATGAATTTTGGTAGCGGTGCCGGGAATCGAACCCGGGTTTCCAGATTGAGAATATGAGCGCTGCGCCTGTGCTTCCAATAGGTTACGTCTGATTTTCTACCTCGTGTGCCCCGCCTTGTGCCCCCAAAGGGCACAAGGTTGTTTATTGAATTGTGCTAGTAGTCGGCAGGAGTATTTCAGCTTGCTTCGAGGCTTGATAATCTACAAATCGCTCGAATCCCACATTTACATGCTGCTCTGAAACGTGAATATAGTATCGCTCTGCAATCCGAGGCGAGCTGTGGCTCATGAGGCGTGCTAGCGAAAACTTGTCCATACCGCTCTCCGCGCAGCGAGTCCCGAACGTTCTGTTGCGCTATGGTGCTCGCCCCTTGAAGCGATCCTCGTCGGAGATTAAAGGCCATGGCTCGCGCAATCGCGATGGGATCAACTCCAAGGTGGACCGAGAACCTCTTGTCCTCGACGAGAAATAACATTTCGACGAAATGATCCGGCGTGCAGATAGCACTCGAATACTTTCTTGCTGCCCGAACAACGAGGGGGCCGCATATCCAGTCAGAAATGAGTGACAGTCGCGCGGTTACGCTCATGCGCATCTTCGGAGGTACATCCAAAGGAAGCGAATATTCAGTTGACGTGAGAATATCCACAGTTATAAGAACCCTTCGAGTAAAGATCGCGACGCAACCATAATACACACTCAACGGAACATACAAGCTAACTGAGGGGGTTCCTTTGCCCCGGTCGAAAGCCGTGACTCCACCCTCTCCATAATTCTGAGTTCATCCGCAACGAATTCGTGCGCCGGCTGTTCGCAACCTTCGCAGCTATGCACCTGACTTCCGTTCGTTGACTTGCCATGAGGCGCGGCCTAAGATGCGTCAGCAATGACCGATTCCGCGCCCATACTCGGCCGCACGATTTCTCACTACCGCATCCTAGAGAAGCTCGGAGGCGGCGGGATGGGTGTGGTCTATAAGGCTGAGGACGCCCGACTCCATCGCGCCGTAGCCCTCAAGTTTCTTCCTCCCGATATGGCGCACGACCGGGCAGCACTCGAAAGATTCCGGCGTGAAGCGGAGGCCGCGTCTGCACTCAATCACCAGAACATTTGCACTCTTTACGACATCGGGGAACAGGGCGGGCAGCATTTCATCGTCATGGAATTTCTGGATGGGCAGACCCTTAAGCACCGCATCGAGGGCCGGCCGATGGAAACGGACGAAATCCTCGAGTTCGGTATCCAGATCGCCAGCGCGCTGGCCACGGCGCACGCGCGAGGCATAATCCATCGCGATATCAAGCCGGCAAATCTCTTCATCACCAAGAGCGGCCTAGCTAAGATTCTGGATTTCGGACTTGCCAAACGCCAGGCGATCGGTGAATCGGCTGGAATGACGGCCCATGCGACTGCGGCCGGTACTCCGGAGCATTTGACGAGTCCGGGATCCACGCTGGGCACCATCGCTTACATGTCGCCTGAGCAGGCCCGCGGACAAGATGTGGACATTCGTAGCGATTTGTTTTCTTTAGGCGCAGTCCTGTATGAAATGTCCACGGGGCGTCTCGCTTTTCCCGGCGAAACTTCAGCGGTGATTTTCGATGCCATTTTGAACCGCGCCCCCATTCCGGCAAGGCGCTTGAACCCGCGGCTGCCCGCGGAGCTGGAAAGAATCATTAACACGCTGCTCGAGAAAGATCTTCAAGCGCGCTGCCAGAGCGCCGCGAAGCTGCGCTCCGACCTGCAAAATTTGAGGCGTGATTTCGATTCCAGCCGGGCCCCTGCAGCCGGCGAGGCGCCGGCCGGAAAATCGGTGGCCGTGCTGTACTTCGAAAACCTGAGCGGGGCCAAAGAAGACGAATATTTCCGCGACGGCATGACCGAAGACATCATCACGGAATTGTCCAAGATCGGCCAGCTTCATGTATTCCCGCGCGCGGAAATGTTCGCATACCGCGATAAGACCGTCACGGCGCCGCAGGTGGGGCAGGAACTCAACGCCGCCTTCGTGTTGGGCGGCAGCCTGCGCAGGGCGGGAAACCGCCTGCGCATCACCGTGCAGTTGGTGGAGACACGCACGCGGCACTCCGTCTGGGCGGAACGATACGATCGACAGATGGAGGACGTTTTTGCCATTCAGGACGAAATCGCCCAAAGCATTGCATCTGCGTTGAAGGTGATGCTGACGGAGAGCGAGAAGCAGGCCATCGCCAAAGCTCCGACCGCGGATGTGAAAGCCTATGATTTTTATTTGCGCGGAAGGCAATTCTTCTATCAGTTCCGGAGGCGCGGCTATGATTTTGCGCGGCAGCTTTTTTCCCGCGCTATCGAACTCGATCCCGGATATGCCCGCGCCTACGCCGGGGTGGCCGATTGCTATTCGTACCTCTACATGTATTGGGAAGCCATTAATGAAAATCTGAAAGCGGCCGACGATGCCAGTCAGAAAGCTCTGCAGCTCGACCCGGACTTGGCGGAAGCTCACATCTCGCGCGGACTGGCGATTTCACTCAACAAGCGCTACGACGAAGCGGAACAGGAATTCGAGATGGCCATCCGGCTTGATCCAAAACTCTACGAGGCCTATTACTTCTACGCCCGGGCCTGCTTCCAACAAGGGAAGCTGGAGAGAGCAGGGGCCTTGTTCGAGAGCGCCGCGAAGGTGAAACCGGAGGACTATCAGGCGCCGAGCATGATGGCGATGGTATTGGAAGGACAGGGCCGCACGGCGGAAGCGATCACTGCACATCGGGTCGCGCTGCGGGCGGCGGAGAAACATCTCGAATTGCACCCGGATGATGCCCGCGCCCTGTACCTCGGCGCCACCGATCTCTGCCAGTTGGGCGAGCGCACTCGCAGCCTGGATTGGGCTCGCCGCGCGCTGGCTATCGACCCGGAGGATTGCGGCATCCTCTACAATGTGGCCTGCGTGTATTCCCTTCAGGGATTGGGCGACGAAGCCATCGATTGTCTGGAAAAGGCCCTGCAGCACGGGTTTTGGTACAAGAGGTGGGCGCTGCACGACTCGGATTTGGATTCGGTGCGCAACCATCCCCGCTTTCAGGAACTGATGGGGCAGCAGACCAGCTAGGCAGAGTGAGCGGCGGACCCGGCATCCTCATCCGGCATCAGGCCGAGGCCGAGTACCCGAAGCTGCACTAAAACAAAATTACTCCCGATGGATCCCGTTGTGGGAAGTGACTTTCATCAATGACTCGTTGCCGTTTTCATTTCCCATAACGCCGTTCGTAGCCAGTTACTGGCAGTTGTCCGACTATCTGACTTAAATAATCTGTACGTCCCAGAACGTGATGCACTTGTTGTAGCGCAAGCGAGACCGCAACTATTGCGGGTGCTTAAGTTCGCTATAGTTGCTCGAAAAGGTCTTTGCGGGCGATACGGAACGAGCCGAGTCTTTGGCGCAGGATTTAGGGGAAACGCTTCCCGCTGGACACGCAGATACAGTCGCTTTGGCTGCCAGCAATTCAGGCGCAATTGGCGCTGAACAGAAAGAACCCGGCTGCCGCCCTGAATGCCCTGCAAGCTGCTTCCCCCATCGAGTTGGGGCAAATTGCGTTCGTCAGCAATATTTCCTGCCTCTACCATGTGTATGTACGAGGAGAGGCATACTTGGCAGCCGGACAAGGCAGTGCTGCCGCCGCAGAGTTTCAGAAAATTCTCGACCACAGCGGAATCGTCTGGAACTGCTGGACGGGAGCGTTGGCGCATCTAGGAGTGGCTCGCGCCAATGCGTTGGAAGCGAAAACCTTGCAGGGAGCGGATGCCGATGCCGCCCGCGTCCGGGCGCTCGCCGCTTATAAAGATTTTCTCACGCTCTGGAAAGACGCCGACCCTGAGATTCCCATCCTCATTGCTGCTAAACCCGAATATGCCAAGCTGCAATGAATCGCTCCGCGTAACTCGCGGCTTTGAGTGTGGACTGTCCTACGTGTTCTTCCTTATCTGAAATCCTTCATAGGCGAGATAAGCTGCGATGATACAGGCGACCGCGCTCAGCCACATCGGTACATTCCAGCCGGCGATATTTACCTGCCACTTGAAGGCGAGCCGCAGGGCGTGAGCGACCGCGACGGCGAGGAAAATTACGCCGGTCAGTAAGGAGAATATATTCCTGGTCATGTAGTCACCTCCGGCTGGGATCGAAACGCACCGTGTGGCCAAATTGTACTCCTCATATCTGCGAGGGGAGACAGCGGAATCTCAAATGGGACAGCGTCTGACTCCACACAAAAAAACAGCAAGCGAAAATATTCTATATCGCCCGCCTAAAATTTTTCTCGGTGAACTCCAGCTTCGTTTTGGACCGGGTCGAAAATACCTCCACTACCCCTTCCCCGGTCACCGCGTCATGTACCATGAATCTTCATACGCGGGCAACGCGACTGGCAACAGTTCCTTTTGCCCGGTCGAAAACTGGGGCTCCCAACCTTTAACCTAACTTCCCGCAATGCCGTTCCTCGCCCGCAACTGTCACTTGCCTGTAATCCGCCGCATCGGGAGTTATCGAAGGCTGAATAGTAATTAGCTGATAATAACCCAAGTTTATCAACAGTAATCGGAGTGAATTTTGCGAGATGGCCGCGACCGGGATAGACTCTGTGCGAATTTCGCACAAAGGAGTTCGCACCAACTGGCCACCAATGCCACTCGAACGCTATATTGCAGTTAACTTGTTTCGGACAGGTAATCACTAACCGCGTTCATGTTTGGCTCCGGAATACCATGTTTAACACCCTTAATCGCCTTACGCGGTTTAGGACGCTTTTTCGGTCTTACTTTCTTCGCCATTGCTACCCTCCAAGTTTTCCCTGCGGTCGGTATCTTTTGCCGTGCGATGGAGCGGCGTACGATAAATGGTCGCCAGCGGAACAGCGTGACATCTGTCCTACGTAAAAGCAGCGCCAATATATCCGAATTTTGCAAATCCGCACAGTGAGAAAACGAAAATGCTCAAGTTGCCTTGGTGTGAAGCGCGTCGTATCAGACGGACATAGTTCACGAACGCGAGCGGTTAAACCACCGACGAAACTGAATAGCCGATGGTGCGGTGGCGATAGTGGTATTTGAGGGCGCGAACAGATTCTCCGTCCTAGATCCGTGCTTCGGGATTGCTTAAAGCCCGGACAAATAGAACTCAACGCTGCACAACACACTTAGCGAGGCGCGCACCGTCAGGGCATAAAGGTCCCGCAACTGGCGATGTAAGGACGCAGGATTAGCTTTCGCGACAATCGGCAAATGAGCCGGAACGATTTCATGCGTCCCATTTGAGATACTTGCACCAGTTAAAGCCACCTTCATCAAACCAATCCGACGCCGGCAAACCACAACATGTGCCCCCTACTGTGCCCCCTACCTGCCGTTACCTAACGTTATAGTCTGATATTTAGCGAACCTGGAGAGTCCTGGCCAATTCACAGACCACCTGTGGAAGTCCTTTCAGTACACTTGAGTAGCGCCCAGTAGTAGTTGTTGGTAGCGGTACCGGGAATCGAACCCGGGTTTCCAGATTGAGAATCTGGCGTGCTAACCCCTGCACCATACCG
>CAVPFH010000003.1:0-21754 GCA_963703675.1 uncultured Acidobacteriota bacterium
GAAATGTACTATACTGCATGAAGATGAACGCCAAGAGCGATGCCGCCCAAATCCGTTCTCTTAACCCAAGTCCGATACCGGATCAGGTCCTACCCGCTGCTGACGACGATTTTCTTGGGTCGTTGGGCGCACGGGTGCGCGAACTGCGAAGCCTGCGGGGTATGACGCGGAAAATGGTCGCTCGAGATGCGGAATGTTCGCAGTTGGAATTAGGCGAAGGGCAACGCTTCCATCGGTTCCGCTTTGCCGGATCGCAACCGCTCGCAACGCCTCCCTTGTCGATCTGTTCGCCCCGGAAACTAAACTATCCGACGGAAAACGAATGCTGATCGATTTGCTGGACCGTCTTCCCGCACATCGGCTGCGTGAAACGGTGCTCCGGCTTACTCGCGAATTATCGGGCGACGAAACTGACCGGCGTTCGCGAATCGCTTTGATCGGGCTACGCGGAGCGGGCAAGTCGACGTTGGGTTTACGGCTGTCGCAGGAAATGAATATTCCTTTCATTGAACTCGATCGCGAAATCGAAAAGGACACGGGCATTGATCTAGCGGAGATTTTCTCGCTCTATGGACAGTCCGGCTATCGCCGGATCGAGAAGCGCACGCTCGATAGAGTGCTCGCACAATACCCGCGCGCCGTTCTTTCGATTGGTGGCGGCGTGGTGTCGGAGAAAGAAACTTACGATCGTCTGCTTTCGAGTTGTTTCACGGTATGGGTGCAGGCAAGTCCTCAAGAACATATGTCGCGTGTCATCGCCCAGGGAGATTTCCGAGTAATGGCTGACAACAATGAAGCGATGGATGACCTGCGCCGGATTCTTGAAGCGCGAGAGCCGCTGTATCGCATCGCGGATATTTCCGTGAACACTTCGGGAGAATCGACGGATGAAAATTTTCTGAAGCTTAAACGCGAGCTGGAATCAAAAAACGCAGGAGGCACTCGTGGACGCTAGTGTAGCGCAAGATTCGCAAACGATGGCGACGCCGGTCGATTATCAGACCGAGCCGTCCAAGTACAAACACTGGCGCGTGGCTTATGACGGCCAGGTGGCGACCTTGATGATGGATGTGAATGAGGATGGCGGGCTGCGTCCTGGATACAAGTTGAAACTGAATTCCTACGATTTGGGCGTGGATATCGAGCTGCATGATGCGCTGCAAAGAATTCGATTCGAACATCCGGAAATTCGCTGCGTGGTGCTGACAAGCGCCAAGAATCGCATTTTTTGCTCTGGAGCGAATATTTACATGCTGGGACTTTCCTCCCACGCCTGGAAGGTAAATTTCTGCAAGTTCACGAACGAGACACGCAACGGAATCGAAGATGCGAGCGCACGTTCAGGCCTGAAATTCCTTGCGGCGTTAAACGGAACCACAGCCGGTGGAGGATATGAACTCGCGCTGGCCTGCGACGAAATCGTTCTCGTGGACGACCGCTCCTCAGCCGTGAGCCTCCCTGAAGTTCCGCTGCTAGGCGTGCTTCCTGGCACCGGCGGACTTACCCGAGTGACCGACAAAAGAAAAGTCCGACGCGATCACGCTGATATTTTCTGTACATCGGCCGACGGAGTGAAGGGCCGGCGTGCAAAAGACTGGCGTCTTGTTGATGACGTGGTGAAAACCCAGCAATTCGCCGACCACATCAAGCAACGCTCACTGCAATTGGCGGAGCAAAGCGATCGTCCTGCTGACGCGAAGGGCATGACCTTGGCGCCACTGCGACGCACGGTTGATGACGCCGGACGGCACTACGAATTTGTTGATGCGCAATGCGACCGCAATACTCGCACGGTCACGTTAACTGTCCGTGCGCCGGAAGCTGTGGCCAAAATGACCATCGACAGCGTGCTTGCCGAAGGCGCTGGATGGTGGCCTCTGCAAATGGCTCGCGAATTGGATGATGCCATATTGGGGCTGCGAACTAACGAAACCGATCTCGGATTGTGGATCCTGAAAACGACTGGCAGCTCTTATGCGGTATTGGCTATCGACGATTTCATACTGCAACATCAAGAAAACTGGTTCGTGAGAGAAGTACTAGGGATGATGCGGCGGACTTTTGCGCGGTTGGATGTTTCGTCACGTTCGATGTTCGCGTTCGTCGAGCCGGAATCATGTTTTGCGGGCACTTTACTGGAACTGGCGCTGGCGGCGGACCGAGTTTACATGCTCGATACACAAGAAGGCGAGAGGAAGGCGTCGATGATGCTTTCGGAAATGAATTATGGCGCCTTGCCGATGGTGAACCATCTTTCGCGCCTCGCCGCTCGCTTTTATGAGGACTCTTCGCGGTTGGGCACGGTACGCGAACTGATAGGCCGCGAACTAAACGCGCAAGATTCTTTGGAGGCTGGATTGGTGACGGCTGCGCCGGATGACCTCGATTGGCAGGATGAAGTGCGTCAAGCGATTGAATCCAGGACCGCGCTTTCTCCCGACGCGCTGACCGGTCTCGAGGCCAATTTGCGGTTCGGGTTGCCGGAGACAACGGAGAGCAGGATTTTCGGCAGGCTTTCCGCCTGGCAAAACTGGATTTTTGTCCGGCCCAACGCAGTAGGCGAAAGCGGCGCGCTAAAGATTTACGGTACCGGCGCACCGGTGAGATTTAATTGGGAAAGGGTTTGAACCCGTAATTTTTGCGCGGATTGGTTTCATAAAGGTTATGCAAGGAGATTGTGATGATTGATTACACCGACAAAATTCCTAATAACGTGGACCTGGGAAGGGACCGGGTGCTGCAGCGCGCGCTGGAACATTGGCAACCCGCGTATATGAACTGGTGGTATGACATGGGCCCGAGCGAGAGTCACGCGCTCGAAGTTTACCTGCGCACGGCGATCAGCGTGGAACCCGACGGTTGGGCGCAATTCGGTTACGTGCGCATGCCCGAATATCGTTGGGGTATTTTCTTGCAGCCTCGGGATCTCAACCGCCAGGTGAATTTCGGCATGCATAAGGGCCAGCCTGCATGGCAGGAAGTGCCCGGCGAGTACCGTTCGACTTTGCGGCGCGTGATCGTCACGCAGGGAGATACGGAGCCCGCGTCGGTGGAACAGCAACGCTTATTGGGTATGTGCTGCCCTTCGTTGTATGACCTGCGCAATATTTTTCAGGTGAACGTGGAAGAAGGCCGGCATCTTTGGGCCATGGTTTATTTGCTGCATCGCTATTTCGGCCGCGATGGACGCGAAGAGGCGGAAGCGCTACTCGACCGCCGTTCCGGCGACGCGGACAATCCGCGCATTCTGGGCGCATTCAACGAGCCCACGCCGGATTGGCTGGCGTTCTACATGTTCACGTTCTTCACCGATCGCGATGGAAAATTCCAATTGTGCGCGCTAGCCGAGTCAGGGTTTGACCCTCTGGCACGCACTTGCCGGTTCATGCTCACCGAAGAAGCACATCATATGTTCGTGGGCGAGACCGGCATCAGCCGCATCCTGCAGCGAACCTGTGAAGTAATGAAGGAACACAAGGTTGAAAATCCCTCGGACGTGCGCGCGCTGGGCGTGATTGATCTGCAGACCATGCAGAAATACTTGAACTTCCATTTCAGCGTGACGATCGATCTTTTTGGATCGGATGCGTCCTCGAACGCGGCCAGCTACTACACCACTGGGTTGAAAGGACGCTACGAGGAAACGAAAATCGACGACGACCATTCGCTACAGGATGCCGTATATCCCGTGCTCGAAGTTGCGGGCAATAAAATAATCACTCGGCAGGTGCCGGCGCTGACAGCACTGAACGAGAGATTGCGTGACGATTACATCACCGAGATTCAGGGCGGAGTGGATCGTTGGAATAAAATTATTGAGCAGGCCGGGATTCCGTTCCGTCTGGTGCTGCCCCACAAGGGATTCCATAGAGCGATCGGAAACTTTGCAGGAAAATGTATCAGCCCGGAAGGCGACGTATTAACGAAAGAGGCGTGGGCGAATAATCAGTATAAATGGCTGCCTACGGCAGAAAATCAGACCTTCGTGCAATCGCTGATGACCGGACGCGTGATCGAACCCGGAAAATTCGCGAATTGGATCGCGCCTCCAGCGCGTGGAATCAACAGGCAATCGCTGAATTTCGAGTACGTGCGGTTCAATTGAGGGCTGCCACAAACCAACATTTCTTCACGCAAAACATCTTAGCAATCTGTCCGGCGGCCCTACATATCTCGACAAGTATCTACCGCTTCGTTAGAGTCCCACCACTCGTGTTAGACCATGGAGGGAAACGGCCATGGGAGATTCCGCAGATCCACTGTGAGTTGGGAAAAGATCCAGATTCGATTGAGAACAAAAGTTCTATGACGCCCTGTCAGGCGCTCGCGACTCTATTGAGCAGCGGTGTTTCGCCGGATGGATTGTGTTCGACCGTCGTCGAAACCCGCAGAACAATCCGATTTCTGATAGCAAGCGCAGCGCGATCGATGAATTGTTCGTGTTGCGAAGTTATCAGCTACAAGAACTGAGCTACCCTGTTATAGCTCCCCTCTGCCTCGATAGGGATTCGCGCTCAGCAAAAAAGTCTGATGGAACGTGAATTTCATGACACCAGGCAAGGTCCGATGTTGCAGCGGGGCGTTAGTGTCGTTCCAAAATCGAAAATTGCGTAGTTCAAAGAGTTGGATTGAGTATGCGTGTTTTTGTTACAGGGGCGTCGGGGTTCATCGGTTCGCACCGTAGTGCAGGCTCTAACCGAACGGGGTTACTCAGTTTTCGCAGCTGCGCGGAACATCTGGCCATTGGGAAAGCAACATGGGATTCGCGGCAAGGTCCACGCGGTAGAGCTCGATCTAAAGAATCATGACCAGGTTCGTCGGCCAGGCCATTCGAGATATTCGCCCGGACATCACCATCCATCTTGCCTGCTGCACGAAAGCCGAGGTCTGCTGGTGCCGTCCGTGATTCTGACCTTTCCGGGCAGGAATGTCTCTTCGAAACCGTGACTTGGTGGAAATCACAAATAGCAGAGCGCGAAAACGAAAACCTGGAACAAAGACACTTTTGCGGAGTTTCGTTAGGTACATCAAGGCAAATCCAGTGACGGACGGGATGTGATGCGGATTTTCCAAACGCGGCCAGACTTTCGGAAGTGCTGGTCGAAGGTTTTTGAAAGGACGGATTTTACGGCCGAATCATTACTTCATTCGGTCCGGATGGCAGACTGAATTTCGCTCCCCGCTGCTGATTCAGTTTCAAAGTCGCGGGAATATCCAGTTCGGCAACCTCGACTTTGCATGTCCAGGAGCCACTGGTCCAGAAATCCGCGCGGGTGAAAATCGTCGAGCCCACGATCATATATTTTCCGATTTGTTCTTGGTGGCCGTCGCGAAACACCAGTGTTGCAGGCGGAAGCGATTCGCTCTCAGAAGTTCGGCGAGTGTTTGCGCCAGAAGGGGTGGGCTCGCTGAGTTGTGCACCGGCCTGCGATCCCCCATTGGTAATTCGCGCCCAATGGTCATCCTGCAATTCAAGCAACATCGGTTCGGAATGGTGCTGAACCGGCGCCGGCGGAGCTTGCTGAACAATATATTGCGGAGCGGGCGCGTCGTTTAATCCAACGCCGGGATCGAAATCGGAATAAAAATACGGCCCGAAGCCGTTATCACCGAAATATCCAGCGGAGCGCCGCAGACGGATGCCACGCGCTCTTACTGCTCCCCCGTGCGAGAATCCCATTCCACGACCGGAGAATCCCCCTCCTCCGTGCCTCTGGGCTTGTGCAGAAGATGCGAAAAGCGGAGCCGCCAGTACCACAGCGAAAAGTACGACAGTGCGTCGGTTCATGGTGTAATCCATTTCAGCGGCGGGGAGTCCGCTGGTTTGCGGTCAAAGGTAGATATAGTCTCAACGGAGCCAGGAGTCAAGTTTTGGGTGGGTATACCAACCATGAGTTCAGGATAATCGTGCGGGCATCGCTGTGCTGGACTCAATCCGATTTCGTCCCTTATGTTTGGCGGCGTAAAGCGCGGTATCTGCCTGGCTAACCAGTCTTGTAAATTCCGGAGTTCCTTCCCCTTGAAAACCAGCTATGCCAAAACTGGCTGTGACGCGAATGGTTTGATCGCGAAACGAGAATTCGTGGTTACGAAGGTCTTCCAAAATGCGGTCGAGGAAGGTGCGGACGTTTTCCTCGTTTGTGTGGGTGAGGACCAACAGGAACTCTTCGCCACCAATGCGTCCGCCAATGTCCGAGCGTCTCAATTTCGCTTTTAGGATTTCCGCGAAGCCCTTAAGGACCATATCGCCCGCGTCGTGACCATATGTATCATTCACCCGCTTGAAATTATCGAGGTCAGCCATGGCCACCCAAAACGAAAAGCCGTAGCGCGATGCTCCGCTCAGTTGGCGGGATGCGAATTCTTCGATCGCCCGCCGGTTCGGCAAACCGGTCAGGGGATCTGTAAGAACGAGTTCCTCCAACAGCTTGTTTTTGACCTCGATCTGCCTCTGAAGGTCGACGATTCGCCGGCCAACCGCGACGCGCGCCGCCAATTCTTCCGGGTAGAAAGGCTTGGTAAGGTAATCGTCGGCCCCGGCCGCCAGGCCCTTCACCACATTTTCCTTCTCGGAGATGCTGGTTACGATGATGACGTAGGTATATGAGGATTCCGAGCTGGCGCGGATTTGCTGGCACAGCTCGATCCCGGTGATATCGGGCATGATCCAGTCTGTAATTACCAGGGCAGGGCGATGCTCCTCGAACAGTTCTATGGCGCTTTGTCCGGTCTTCGCAAACAGAATTGCGTACTGGTCTTTTTCCAGTGTTCGTTCGACGATTTTGCGATAGACGGCGGAATCGTCAGCCACTAGAACCGTAAAGCGTTCATCAGCATTGCTCATGCGATCCTTTGTGAGAGTCAGCTGAGAGGAATCCAGAAATCCTAGCACAAGAAGGGCGAGCAAGTCCGCGCTCTACACCCAGGTCGTAGCGTTTGAAGCAACCAGCCGAGGGGAGGCTCTCGGAGAGAAATCTAAATACTTATGACGAAGACCTGATTTCAGCACGCAATCTTTGCAAAGCGGCCAATCGCCGCGCCAATTACAGACGTACCTTTACCGTCGATGCTCGGCTTAACGTGGACCACTCGTGCACTGCACCTGACATGCTCCGGGCCGCGTCCTGTCAGTTCGACGGGCAGCTTAAGGGACACCTCGATTTCTTCACCGAAGGCTACTTGCTTAGTGGATTTAAAGTAGATCCCGAGCTCAGAGATGTTAATCGTCTCGCCTTCCTGCACGCCGATCGAGCGCGTCGCAGAAAATTGCTCGCCGCGCGCATGAGTTCTTTCCGGGGGTTCAGGTGCAAATATCTCCGTACGCACCCGAAATCGAACCGGAACCGCACAAGGTGTTCGGAGGGCAGTACGGCGTTCTTTGGACATGTGATGCTCCTGCTGGCCGCGATTCTTTGTTTTCCTCGAGGAACTACACCCTGAGTTTTTGCAGAGTACATTTCTCTTGTTCCGCACGCAAATGAAATTTCGTCAAATAATTGATCTTGAATCTCATTCTGAGACAACAACACACGCCTCCATTTTCTTTCGCGGTCTTCCAGTCATGACGCGACGCCGTCTGCAGCTGTAGCTTTCACGTCGGATTGTTTCGAGAACACTTCGACCTATCAACCAGTCAGGAATTATAGGGAGATGTTACAAAGGTGAAAAATCAGGAAGGAACTAGGTTAATTGTTTTCGCGAACGACGTTTGGGATGTCGGGTGTGCTGCATCTTCCACAATGCTTTCATGCCTTGCCATGCCGACAGGGCGATGCAGAGCCCTGCCGCCGAAGTGGCTACTCCGAGCACGAAGCTGAAATCTAACTGCGAATGCGTTGGCACTGCTTACTCCGTTCGCGCCCGCGCTGATGCGACGATCAAGTGAGACTAGCGCGTGAATTTGAGGTTACTGCC
This sequence comes from uncultured Acidobacteriota bacterium, assembly GCA_963703675.1. Lineage (GTDB taxonomy): Bacteria > Acidobacteriota > Terriglobia > Acidiferrales > UBA7541 > Palsa-295. The sequence continues at coordinate 7,915 of CAVPFH010000003.1, forward strand.
GATCATGCGGTGCAGAAATAGTGCTTTAGTACTTTTTTTACTAGTACTGTCCCATTTTGGAACGTGCGGGAACTGCTGAATTGAGCCGAAGTGGTGGGAGAGTTGCTTCGAAATAGCCACGGCCCGCGGGTTGCAACAACCGGAGGCCGAGCAACGGAGTTACTGAGGATGTCCGTATCAGGGTCTTTGCTGCTAGAACCGATAATTCAATTCGCTGAAGCCGAGCGCGCCGTTAGGATTGACGGGGTAGATTTTCTTGATTACTTCGCCGCCCACCGCGTATCCGAAGTATAGACCGAACGAGAGGCCGTACTTCCACTTATAGTCGCCGCTGATGTCATACAGAGTTGCCAGGGAAGAAGCACCATTTGACGGCCTGCCGTTGAAGCCGAAAGTCCACGGTTGAAACGCTCCGCCTCCCGTGTACCACAAATCGTTCTTGTTGCTCAGCCGCAGACCGTGCACGTCGCTTCTGATAACGAGCTTTTTCGCCGGGCGCAGCATCACTTCTGCGAAAAGATCGGTGTTGTTCATGGAGTTGAAGAACGGAAACCGCGCATAGGTGCGCGGTGTGGGCAGTATGGCAAAAAATGTGCCGTGAGTGCCGTCCGCGGGATTGCCGTCACCACTCGAGTAGTAATATCCGCCGCGAATCCACGGGCGGATGCGACTCGCAAACGTCGGTTGCCAACCCCCTTCGGCTGCTCCCGCGCCGGAACGCTGAGTCAACTTGCCCCAGCCTCCGCTCTGCAACACGCCCCATCCAAGCAGATCGAAAGTCCCGGCCGAGGTAGGCGTAGCCATGATGAAGTTCCCGCCATATGTGCCGATATTGATGCCGCCCAGATCGGTATTACGAACGGCGGCAGGACGGTTGTCAGTTTTCACAACGCTACGATCATCGTTGTAATAAATTCCAAAGACCCGCCACTCGGCGTGGCTGTTGCCGAATTCAGCTTCCCGCGTCAGCGCCACGTAGCTGACCGGCGTCTTCACCCATCCCCAGCCATCGACTTGATACACCCCGCGAGTCGGGATCGCGCTTACGGCTGTGACAGTCCAGGGACCGTTGAGGTAGGAGAATTGCGCTCCATCGAAACTTCGCATGACGTCCGAGAATCCGAAGTTGCCGATCAGCCGCTGGCCGATTCGTTCTGTTTTCAGATACGCCAGAGTTGAATCAGTGGGCGTCACTTCGCTGCCATCGGTAAATTCGAAACGGCCCAGGAGCAAACTGGAATGTTCTCCTTTGAAGCGTAGAAAGCCCTGCTTGAGAAAGATGAACGCCGCTTCCTGACTGTTGTGATTAGCGGCATAGTAGGCGCCGCCTAAACCATATTGACCGAGAGGAGCGGGATTTACCGCGTGGTTCGGGAGCCCCAGCAGAATGGGGGCTTCGAATTCGATGTTCCAGTCATAATCGTCATGTTTTTGAGAAAATCCAAAACGCACGACGGTACCCGAATAGCCGTAGAAATTGTTGCCGCTCTGCGGCTCAAACCAGTTCCAGACTTCGTACCTCTCACGGATGCTGCCGGAAAAAGTGACACTGCCAATTTGTATCGGTTGCGTTTCAGCCTCTTGCGCGGCGGTCACAGCAGCACAGAACAGAAGCAGCAGGACACATAGCAAGCTCTTCACGCAGTCTCCGGTTGTCTCAGATTTCACGGACGCAAGGCGGCACAACACGTGGCTGTTGGAATAAGAATCGAGCACACATTTTCCCCGACACAATTTCATTTGCCTCGTGAATGTGATCGGAAGCACAAACGAAAACTGCGGTCATTGTATTTCGAGGAATTTGAAGCGCAATAATCGAAAAACACTAGACGGAGACCCTGACGTAACAATCACGATCGATCGTAGAATGGTTGACGTTCGATGTTTTCTACCGACGTCGCTTCGTGCGGTAACTACGATGCTTGGTTGGGCACTACTCGGGCCGTTGTGATGAATACGATCTGCATCCCCCTTCTCAAACGGACGTTGCCGCTTGTGGATGTTACAAGCGAAGCGTCACCTTTCTTCGTAACCACATATTCCAACTCTACGCCGGGCATGTTATATGCCCCGACACTTTTGTGGTCCAGAGGACCGACGACTGCCTTGATGTCCCGGACATGAATATTAGGGTTTACCTCGGCTTCGATTCTTGATCCCTCCGCAGGCGCAATCGCTTGTATTCTGAAGTTGCCTGAGCGCTGCTCGCCATCTCTCAGGATGACTCGATCGAATACGATACTTACAACAGATTTGGCGTCTTCAGAGGAGAATACCTGCGCCCCGAAAACATGACCGCCCAAAACCGAACCCTTCTGCAGCAATACATCATGGCCCGACTTCAAATCCTCAACCAACTCGGCTTCGACAGGATCACCGGGCTCGGCGCCCGTCGTATCCAGATCAGTCTTAAGATTAGCGAGAACTGGGATGTCCTTCGGAAGATTAATCGGCTGAGCTGACGGAACTGAGGCGCTGGGAGGGGCGCTCGAGTTAGCCTGCGCCAATGCTGCCGGTGGAAGCGCGATAACGAGGATAAAGATAAGAGCTGTATTCCTCAGCATGAAAGGCCTCCTTTTGAAGGATTATACGCTCCTGGTCATGGTGCCGGCCGGATGCAACATGGGAGGATTATTTCACGAGCATCTGTTATGATAGGTACCATTTTAACGACTAAAAGCAATATCTATGGGACGATACTTAGTTTCGATCGCGGCCCTTCTCTCATTCTCGACCCCAGGCAAGATATTTGTCTCGTCTGCTGCTCAAGCGACCACGCCAACCCAGAGCACTCGTCAGCCGCCCGGAAAGTCCGTAAGCGTCCCTAACAACACGCAGGTTCTCGGAAAACTGCTAACGAATCTGGATGCAGGTGAAGCGAAAATGGGCGACCCGGTGGATGTCCGCGTCAACGAAGACATCAAATCCGGTCGTCATGTTCGAGTCAAAAGCGGTTCGACTTTGAACGGTCACATCACCTCGGTTCAAACCTTCTCAACTGAAACATCCCAGTGCGTTATTGCAATTCTGTTTGACCGCATTACGTTGATGAACGGCGAGCAGGTAGGTCTTAACCTGGACATCCAGGCCCTCGCGCCTGAAATGGATGTTAAAACCGATACGCTGTTGGACGCTCGGGGTATGCCTGGCGTCGAGCAGGATGCGCTGGCGGCCGGCCATTTGGACGTAGTGAGCGGAACAATCGATGGCCTCAGCCACGAGAGCAGGGGAGTTTACGGACTGAAAGGCATTTCGATCGCGAATCAGACGGAAAAAGGGGAGCGTATTTCCCTCGTGGTTTCGAAATCCGGAAATGTTCGGTTGAAAAAGGGCACGCAGTTGGTTATGCAAGTGGTCATTCGAAAATCGAGTTTGCATGAAACCTCTCCCGCACCGGTTACCAGCGCCCTGAATGAAAATGCGGCTTTCGTCGTGCCACCCAGCGTTGATGACTTTGTTCCGCCAGTTTCTCCAGGGGTGACATGCAATCTCCCCGCGGTTCTGCACGGTGTTGGCACACGGATGACTCAACTGGTGGAAAACCTCGAAAAATTCAGTGCCACAGAGCATATTGATCATTACAGGGTGGACTCTGCAGGGGCGCTTCGTTCCGAAGAATCTCGATCTTTTGAATACGTAGTTACGGTCTTGCAGGATCCTGTTTCGGGCTTTCAATTGGACGAGTATCGCAACGGCAGCACGGACCCCGCGCAATTCCCAGCGGGCATCGCCACCGAAGCATTGCCGGTGATGGCGCTGATCTTTCACCCTCTGTTGGCACCCGATTTCAAGATGTCGTGCGAGGGACTGGGCCAGTGGGACGGACACCCCGCCTGGCAGGTTCGCTTTGAACAGCGCCAAGACCGTCCGAATCGCATCCGCTATTATAAAATTCAAGGCAATTACTATCCCGTAGCACTGAGGGGCCGCGCCTGGATCGATTCCAAGACTCATCAGATGTTGCGGCTGGAAACGGACTTGGTGCAGCCAGTCAAGGTGATTGATCTCAAGTACGAGCATCTTTCGATAGAATACGGCGAAGTACAATTCCACTCGCACTCCGTGCAGCTTTGGCTGCCGAAGACAGCCGAACTCTATTGGGAGCGTCACGGCCATCGCTATTATCGCCGCCACGATTTCAGCGACTTCAAAGTTTTCGCCGTGGATACACATCAAAATCAAAAGCTTCCGAAAGGGTCCTACAATTTCACCAACACTTCCAGCCAGAATGTCACGGGAGTGCTAACAGTCACTCCGATTGCAGGTTCGAAGCTTAGCCCCGTATCGCTAACGTTCGTAGTTCCGGCAGGAGGTAGCGTCCTTAAATCTCTCGGCCCCGGCAAGGATGTGGCTATCCCAGGTGAACTGGTGGAAACCGCGAAATATGTCTACAAGGGACCAGAGGGGGCAGTGAACGTCGAAGCAAATCTCGCGACCGAGAGCACACTCGAAGTAATTCCCGAACCGCTCCGGTAGCTCCGAAGTAAAGTCCCACCGGAACTTGTATTGGACGTGGGAAACAAACGCCAATACAAACCGCGCACTTCCGCGGCGTGCCCATCGATATCAATCAGCCGGACGCGATTGACTCGAGCCTAGAATGTCAGCTTCAATCCGAACTCGATCGTCCGCGGCGCGCCAAGAGCGAATACGCCGGTGCCGACACCAATGCGCACCGAGTTTGCATTAGCGTATGTTGTACCGTTTAGAGAACCGGGGCCGCCTGTCAAGATTCCGCTCAAAACATTGCCGGGAATGTTGAAGTTCGCAAAGTTGAACAAGTTATAGAAGCTCGCGCTCGGCTCAAGCGTAAAGTCTCGTTCTTTTATGTTGAATTTGCCGATCCATGTCAGGCTCATGTCAAACGTCTTGAGCCACGTCAGTCCTACTTCGCCAGGCACAACCGGAGAAAGAAGAGGAGCCACGGCACAAGCCGCTCCTGCCGACACGCCATTCGGATTGTTGACGCACAACTGATTACCCACTCCAAGTTGCTGCGGTGTAAAAAGCCCTTGAGAGACAAGTAATTGCCCGGCGGGCGTGAGGTTGTCGGCCACATTATTGTTGTAATTGTTCACAACATTTGGGAGATCGCTCAGTGATACGCCACGCATGAATGAGCCTTGCTTGGTTCCGGGAATAGGATCGCCCACCGTGCCGTCCCCGGTAAAGTCAGTGCGGAAAATTTCTCCCGGTCCAATGCCCGTGGTGGGAACTGCAAGCGCGCTGGCCAGTGGGCTGTCGAAGTGAAAAATTGTTCCGAGGCGGAAATGCGCCGGAAGGTCTGCGTAGCCACCAAAGGAAAACTGGTGAGTGCGGTCGAGGGCGGAGGGGCCACTGAAGCCGCAGGGGTTGTTGTTGTCGATCGTCGGGTTGACGAAATCCTGATCAGCGGCAGCTGGCGAAGTGCCCGCGGAAGTGGTCAGGGCTGCGCCGCAGTTCGTAAACCGTGAAAGAGAATACGCGAACTGGAAGTTCAAATACTTCACTCCCGGGAACGGGTTCTTCACATTGTCGACCAGCTTCACGTCCATGGCGTTGTACACAGAACGACCGATCGGATACAAGAAGATCGCCGGCCCCACATTCGGGTTTATTCCTTGAAACGCACATGGATAACCGAGCGCGATATTGCAGCCCCCGACACCCAGGTCGGCTGCGGAATCAAGTCCGTTGTTGGCATAACTGGCGATCGAAGCTCCCGGAAGCTGCGTGAATTGGTCTATGACGGAAGAATTCAGAGCGCAATTAGTTGCTGCGGCGCTGAACGACATGGGACATCCAAATTGAGAGTTCGTTGTTGCGATGGCTTGTTGAGCAGCCGAAAGGTTGAAGTATTTCGGGTTAACATCGCCGCTATGATTCGCGTCAATTCCAATTAGATAGTGCAGGTTCACATTGCGCAGATAATCGACGCTAAGCACCATGCCCGGTCGTATCTCTCGTTGAATTCCGGCGTTCATTTGCACCGAATAAGGCGTCCGATAATTTGGCGCTAATGCTCCGAGGGGAATAGCGGAACCTGTTGAGATGAGATTAGGCAGATAGGATGGATTCAAGGCGCTGGCACCCACAGCTTTAGAAGCAGCTTGATACGTAGTCTGGAACATGGCGATACACTGTGCTGCGGTCATTCCGGCGCAGGTTCCCGCGGTAGCGTCCAGTGTCTGACCGATGAGCGCAGTGCAGATAACTCCCGCCGCCGTTTGGTTACCGCCTAAGAATTCCAAAGTACCGGTTGTACCAGGTGCGGGGAACGGAACGCCGGAAGCGCTACCGTTGAAGCACGCTACCGGGTTTGCAAGAAAAGCTCCGGTTGCAAGGCGTTCTGGGCGATCGAACTCCGCGTTGTTCCAGATCGCATTCTCATAGAACACGCCGATGCCGGCCCGGATTACCGTCTTCGAGTCCTTGCGCGGATCCCAAGCAATTCCTAATTGTGGACCAAAGTTATGGTTTGGTTGGCGTACCCGATTCGCAAGCCCGGGCTGAATAAGGTCCAGGTCAGGAGCCGGGAGCGCAGGAAGGTCACTGTCCGAACGTCCCGTGTCGCGCACATAACGCACTCCATAGGTTAGTGTGAAGTTGGGTTTGACCTTCCAGCTATCTCCCACGTACAGACCTATACGATTGTCCGGCGGCGTGCCGCTGCAAGGCGCATTAAACGCGGGGATCTCTGTGTCGCACTCTTCGCCATTACCGAGGGTCACGTTATCCACCGGATAGTTCAGTGGGCATGAAGAACCCGTAATCCCGCCAGGACACGCGAACGGACCGCTTGCGGCGTTGGCAATTTCCGTAGTGCTTCCTATCGGGCTTACATTCGGAGTGATAGCGCTGAACGAGAATAGACCTCCGCCACGCAACCTGTTGTACGAGACGCCGTACCGAAGTATATGTGTGCCGAGGAGCTTGCTACCGTCGTACTTAAGTTGGCGATCTGTCTGGTAGGTCTGTTGTGGAGCCAGGAAATTGGGTCCGGTGAGGAAGCCGAAGCTCGTGAAATTTAAGCTAACTGGAAAATTCGCGAATGGCAGACCCGACCCGAGAACTGTATCTCCCAGGTTGTTGATGAATTTCAAATATTCGAAGCGGAAGCTGTGGGTGTATCCGCCTTTGGTCGTGAAATCCGCCCCAATCACGTGTGTTCGCGTGTAATTCTTATCCTGGAACGGTTGATATCCGATCGCCCCGCCGGTCGCCACCGCTTTACTGTCGAAATAACTGAAGCGATAGAACATCCGGACGTTTTTCCAAAATTGCCAATCGAGTCTCGCGTCGTAGTCGGTTTCGCGGAATGGAGTGCCCGTGTTTCCGGTGTACACATCGAACGGGGGAGCAGGCACAATCGGCGCCAAAATATTTTGGTTCGTATGTTCGGCGTCGAGGAAGAAAAAGAGCTTATCCTTTAGGATCGCTCCGCCAAAATTACCGCCGTCTTGATTCCGCTGATACGGCGAGGGCGGGCCTGGAAGCGCCGCAGAGAAAGCGCTGTCACGAAACAGCGCGAAGCCTTCACCGTGATAGCTATTCGTGCCCGCACGGGTTGTGACGTTCACCGCTCCGGAGGACGTTAGCTCATTCGAAAGATCCAGAGTCGACTGGCTAATCTGAAACTCATCGATGGCACTCGCCGGAATATTCTCGGTAGTGGTACCCACGGTCTCATCACTGACGTCCACGCCATCGACTTCAATCCGCGCCGTGCGCCCGAAGCGGCCGCCTACGGAAATCGAGGAAAAACCAACCTTGGTGGGGTCAAAATCAGCCCCATCCTGGATTTGCACACCCGGTTCGAGTTGCGCTAGATCAAGAAAATTCCGGCCATTAACAGGCAGGTTCTCGATCTGCTCCTTGTTCAACACTCCCTGAACGCTGGGCTGCTCCGTGTTAACCGCAACAGATTGTTCAGCAACCTCAATCACGGTGTTAGCAGCACCTACCTGCAAACTAAAATTGATTCCTGAAATCACGCCCACTTTCACCACGACGCCTTCTTCGACAGTTTTGAAACCGGCGGCTTCGGCGCGAACAGAATAATCTCCGGGAACGAGAGTGCCGGAGTTATAGGTTCCGGCCGACGAAGTGGTCACATTGACGGACTGTCCCGTGTCTTTGTTGGTGATGATGACTTTGGCGCCAGAAACAACTCCGCCGCTGCTGTCGGTGATCGTCCCTTGGATGTTTCCTGTCGCAATGGTGCTCTGCGCGTAAAGCGGCGTTCCAACGACTAAAACGAAGATAATGAAAGCGACAAATAATACAGCTTTGGCTTTCGATGGAGTTCTAGTAAGCATGTCGTCCCACCCCCGGGAGTAGAAACGACACACTCCCGATAAAATTCAAATATTGTCGGAGACGATATACCTGGGATTCTGTGCGGTCAAGCTGGAGTTGAATTCTTCGTGGAGAAAAAATTCAGTGGACGCACCGAAATGTTAAATTTGGAACTCGCATGGTCTGGGAATCGGTAGACGAAATCAGAGGGACGTTCGCGACGTTCACTGTATATTGAATATTCCATAGCATAACCGCCGCGACCGCCTAGAGCGTACGGTACCGCAACTCCGTGGTAAAGTCGCTTCATGGTCAGGCCTGAAATCCTGGACGGGAATTTAGTCCTTCACATTGAAGGAATGGACAAACTCTGGGCTTTCAAGAGCCAGCTCAGCATTCCGTTGCAAAATATCACTGGCGTACGACTGGATGAGGAAGTCGTTGCGGAGTGGATTCACGGAATTCGAATGCCGGGCACATCTGTTCCCGGAGTCATAGCCGCAGGCACGTTCTATCAGGACGGAAAACGCGTCTTCTGGGATGTCCATTATCCCAAGCGGGCGGTGGTTATTTCTTTAGCGCACGAATTCTACAACGAACTGATTATTGAAGTTGAAGACCCCGATACGTTCGTTACAAACCTCCAGAAATCGATCAACTAAAAAATCTAAGAGCCGTGCCCTTCCGGGAGATTTATCCCCGGCGATTTCCGGTCTGGGTCCATGCTGTCACGCCGCCGTCCCCCGCCCACTGAATAAATGAATTACGAAGGCAATGAGTGCAAGGATCAGGAGAATATGGATAAGTGCGGCGACAACGTGAAAAACGAGAAAAGCCCCAATCCATGCGAAAAAAAGGATGAAAGCGAGTGCTAAAAATCCATAGCGCATCGAGGTTTCTCCCTGGGTCGCGATACTAGCACGGTTCAAGTAACGACTTCCGCGCGAGAATTTGGTCAGCACATGCTGCGCCGGGACCAGCGATCAGCAGCGTCAGCAACGCTCCAAAATAAAGCCCGATAAGTTCCCCATCATCGCTGCCCGGACCTTTGCCGAAAAAAGCGAAACGGTGCAGGAAAGCCCACGCCACAAAGATGTTCGCGAAGCAGTACAGCGCGGCCCACCTCGTTCCTAACCCGATCATCAGCAGAATCCCACACACGAAATCCGAGAAGAATGCGATAAGAAACGAGGGATGGGATCCTATGCCGATGGGATCGGGAAAACGGGCCATGAACTGAGCCCAGTTTGCCGGTTGTTTTTCCCATCCATGCCGAAAAAAAAGCGTCGCTCCGGTCCACACGCGCAATATTGCCAGTCCAATTTGCGGGCGCTCGGGAACGAAACGCATCAACACAATATTCTTTAGGTCCGGCATCTTATCCTCCGCCGTCAACATAGTACCGTAGGTGCCCCGAACCTTCGCGCGCGAAGCAGCAAGTGAAAATTCAAGCAGTAAAATTTGTCATGGCGAATAAAAAGCGCTAGCTTGTCGCCGTGGACGAATCGCGAAAAAAAACTTTAGCTGTCTGCGCGGCCTTCATAGCTGCACCACGAATTATGTTTTTGGATGAAGAATCACCTTCGGCGCTGCGAGAGGCGCTGACTGACGCCATTCGAAAGGCGGGGATCTTGCTCAGTCAAGTTGACGCACGTTGGCCTACGAATCAAATTGCGGGAAAAAGCTAGATTGCGATACCAAGACCGTTTAGGAAGCCGCGCTGGGCATTCACTCACCACCAAGCAGTTCAAGAAGCGGTCGTCCTGTGGCTTCGAGCCGCAGTTCCAGCTTTTTTGTACAGTCGCAGTCGCCGCACGCCCACGGTTCGGATCCATTGTAGTCGCGGCAACGGCGCCGATCGTGCGCGTCTTGAACTTTCGTCAATTCGAAGTATTGTTCCCAGTACGGCCGTTCTTCCTGCAGTGGGGTAGGACAGTAGCAGACCTCGACCCAGCGAGCAGTGCCATCTTCACGGAGCCGCGCCTCATTCATGTTCCGCAGATATTCGCCCTGTGCTACCGAGCCTTGCCCCAACGTTCCGCGATTGATTACCCGTAGGAGATCTCGTTCACAGCCGGGCTTTATTTTTGCTCTCACCAGATAGCGCATTACGTTATCTTAGCACTGCCTTTGACATCCAAAACGACGCGCTGCTCGTGCGCTCGTGCAAAGGAAAACGACTGGCGGTCTTGCCCGCATGCGGTGTATTTTGTCCAGTTACGCCCAACAGCGGAAGATCGTTTAGGGCAAAATAACGGATGGGAGAGACCATGAAAACGCGCAGAATCGCTGGTTTGATGCTGGCCGTGGCGATGGGTTTAGTGCTCACGGCGTGTAAAGACACTAAGACACTGCAAGAAAATGAACAACTAAAGGCGCACATCGCGCAATTGCAGAAGGATTCCGGCGACCTAGGAAATCGCGTCGATGTTCTAACCAAGGAAAATGCCGATCTGAAAGATGAAATTGAGCGCGTGAAAAAACAGTGTCCCGCGAAAAAAGCTCAAAAATCAAAAACTCATCACCACCATCACCGATCGTCTAACTCTGCGGCCACAAGTCAAAATTAATTTTAGTACAAAAGACGCCTGGATCTGAAACAAGTCCATAAAAATAGCCGCTTATATGCTCTCCCTAACTTGTTTCTTGATTCGGCACCAACCGTGACGTGATCGTTGCTCACTCTGTCAGCACCTGCTATTTTCGAGCCCGATGGTTGATCACCGTAGCACCCTCCTCAAAAGCGAACTTAACACCAGGCGCAGCCAGCGAGTCGCCGCGCGCATCCGCGTGCAGGTACAACGCCGAGCGGAAGACAAAGGGTTGTTGTCAGAGGTCGGGCATACCCTGGTGGTAAATGCTCATGGCGCCCTGGTCAGCCTGGCGATGAGGGTCCAAGCTAATGAACTTCTCGTTCTCAAGAATGTGACCAGCGGCGAAGAAATGTCCTCCCGAGTGATCCGGGTCGGAGAACAGATAGCAAACTACAGCGAGGTTGCCCTGGAGTTCACCCAGCCGGCTCCGCGCTTTTGGCATATCGACTTCCCTCCTGCGGATTGGAAGGTGGCACAGCGCTGCCCCTGACATTGCATTTAGGAGGACTTTTCTTCCGCGAAGGTATTACCGAAGGAACGCTGCTTCGAAGGCTTTCTTCAGTTGTAAACTGATATGTGTAAAACAAACCCACGCACGTTAACGGTTCAAACAGGTAGTCACACGCTGCCTTAGATCTATGTCGGATTCTGTCTTGAGCGACGAAGCTAGCCCTCACCAGGTGGGTCGCTGGCTGATGTTCGAGACAAAGTCACGTCGGCTCTACTTCAAATAGCTACGCACGATACCAATCAGGTCATCTACAGCGTCTTCCGACGATTTGGTGTTTCTCGGCATGTGGTTTCGAATATGGTCTTCCATGAGCTCGGCCATGAGACTGTTGATTGCTCCCCTCGCAGCCGCCAGTCTCTGCAGGACTTCAGCGCACTGCTCGTCTTCATTGAGCGCGCGCAGAGTGGAGTCCAGCTGCCCGATTACTTTTTTCGTTCGGTTGACCAGATCTAGCTTTTCTCGAGAGGTGTGAGGCATTTTTTGTAATTAAGTACCTAGTGGGGGTATAGTATTACGATACTACGGTACGGTATAAGTTTACGACATCCGAACCCTGAATGCAAAAGCCTAGTTAGAAAATGGGAGAGGGAACCAAGCCATAGGTCCATAGAGGTAGGTTGAGGAACGCCCGAATAGCCGGCTCGCGTCTGTTAATAAAGTGTTAACGAACTCTCGCTAGATTTATAGGACATTGCCAGTGCCAAGACAGGCCAATCCAGTTGCGCATTGCCCATGGCAGAACGTACGCCGAGCCGTTCGGGCTGCGTTGTGTCTGCTCCTCATGTGGGGCGGGGTCTCTGTCGCCCAGGCACAAGAAGCCGAGACAAAGCCGTCCGTTCTTCCCGCGGACCAAAACCCGCAATTGTCCCTCGACACGGCAACACCAGCCGCGGATTTCACGGAGGCTGATTCGGGTGATTCTGATGATCCCCAGGCAATGTTTCCGCACTTTAAAGACACGCGCTTCTGGCTCTCAGGGCAGGCAAATTTCATCTTCCAGACTCACCCTCCATTCCGTGCTCTGTACAGCGGCCCACACAGTCTTAGCCCAAACTATGAAAAGGCCACCTCCAGAGTGCTGACGCTTTATAGTGGAGTGCGGCTCAATGATTCTTTTGAAATTCTTGCCGATGTCGAAGAAGCTGGAGGCGCCGCTCTGAGCACCGGCTTGGGTTTAGCTGGGAACACGGATCTGGATATCGTACGGAACCCCCTACTAAGCAAGGTCCCTTATCTGGCGCGGGGCATGTTCCATAAGGTGTTTGCGCTAAGTAAGGACAAGATAGAAAATGAGCGCACTGCTTTTTCGCTTTTTGAGGAACTGCCGCGCCGCCGGCTGGAGATCCGCTTCGGCAAATTCAGTTTGCCGGATTTCTTCGACGTCAATTCTGTCGGATCCGACACTCATTTTCAATTCACGAACTGGACAGTCGACAACAATGGCGCCTGGGATTACGCCGCCGATACGCGTGGCTATACCGTCGGAGTGACGGCTGATTTCGAAGACCGGAATTGGGGATTTCGCTTCGCCGAAGCACTGATGCCGAAGGTTGCCAATGGAATTGATTTGGTATGGCGGCCCTGGCAAGTGCACGCGGAGAATTTCGAATACGAATTGCGTCGAGGATTCATTCCCAGGAAGAGTGGCGCAATCCGTCTGTTGGCCTACACGAACTACGCGAATATGGGCATTTATCGCCAGGCAGTAGCGGAGTTTGAAGAAGGTTTAGTTCCGCGACCTGACATTACGGATCATCCCTGGCGCATTACGCGTAAGTATGGATTTGGCGTGAATGTGGAACAGAATATTGCGCCGCACTTGGCCGCCTTCGCGCGTTTTGGCTGGGACAATGGCAAAACTGAATCGTTCGCATATACCGAAGTAGATTCGACTTTGGCCGTAGGTCTAGGGGCTGCGGGCGCGCTATGGCATCGGCGCAACGACCGCGCTGGAGTGGCAGTTGTCACCAATGGAATTGCCAAGGACCATCAGAATTATCTGCGGCTCGGCGGTTTGGGATTCCTGCTAGGTGACGGCGGACTGAATTACGGCCGCGAAAACATTATCGAAACCTATTACACCGCACACGTATGGCGAGGGATTTACTTGGGCCCGGGAGTGCAACACATCAACAATCCAGGATATAACCGCGATCGAGGACCGGTGATAGTGCCTTCCTTCCGGCTTCACGTAGAGTTCTGAGGCCGGCACCCGAATTTCAGTTTGCACCAAACCGAAAAACGCAGTTCCAGAGAAAGTGACAATCGCGATAAACACTTGGCCCCATGGCGGCATACGCGATAAAGTCTCCAAGGAAGGGGCTGTAGCTCAGATGGATAGAGCAGCAGTTTCCTAAACTGCGTGTCGGGAGTTCGACTCTCCCCAGCCCCACCAGTCTTACTCTTTCATAAGCAGCGGTTTAGGCCGGCAAATGTGCTTGCTGTGGTACCCATCAGG
>CAVPFH010000004.1:0-76546 GCA_963703675.1 uncultured Acidobacteriota bacterium
GTGAGGTCGGTAGTTCAAGTCTACCCAGGCCCACCAAACATTCATCTTCGCTATCGTCCAGTCCGAACACACCCATTGCTAAAAGCGTCGCGATAAAAATCGATCTCTATAACAATGCAGGCGAAGGCGTGGACTCTACTGGCTCGTACACGAATGGCGCATCCCCCACTACTCCCGCAACGGACATGACCAGTTCGGGCGTCAACCTTCACAGCGGTGACATTTTCAAAGTTCACGTCACTTTATAACGGCGCGACGCTCTCGTGGACGATCACTGACACCACAACCGCAAAAACGTTCACCACTTCTGCAACCGTGAATGTTCCTAACGTGGTCGGCGGCAATACGGCGTTTGCGGATTGACAGGCGGCACGGGCGGGGCCACTGCGACGCAGGAAATTATTACCTGGACATTGACATCCGGTCCTTCGCCAACTCAATACGAACCCGAATCCACCACCGTATTCAGCGCCAGCCGGAGCTCGGGATCGACGTATCGCGTTTTTGCCTGGTCGGGTTTCACGGATGAACCTTGATGGCCGCTCGAGTCTTGTAGCAGCGGACAGCAGAGTTTACATCAATACATCATGAACACGCGGAGGGCAGGGCAAGGAGGATGACTCCATGGAGCCAGATGCAATTTGCGATGGGGCTGGCGTGGAACGGCGTGTGAATTTCCAAGGGTTGCGACAAAGGATAACCACAAAACCTGCGACGCACCGGTGTGGCGCATTGAGCCGCTATCGTTGGATCTACTGCGGGCAGGCAGCGCCATTCTTTACCCATTCACGCATAGCCGCTGCAAAATCGGGGCGACTGAGCGGAGGCGGGGCGCGACCGTCGCCGGGATTCCAGCCCCATCCGACTAGATCGTCGTCGGAGACGTGAGTAATGACTTGTTCCAGCGTCCTGCCGCCGTTTTGCGCGGGATCTTTCAACTGACGGCAAAATTCACCGGGAGTTTTTCCGACGATCACCATTTTCATGCCGGGAGGGGGCAGGCTCCATTTCGGATTTCCGGGCGGCATGTTGTCGCCTGGCAGATTCGCGACCTGGTGGCATGTGTTGCATTTCATTCCGTATACGCCATGGCCGTCGTCGCCGCGCTTCACGTCTTGTATGTGGACGTGGCTGTCATCACCCTGAAGCGGCGCATCGCCGGCGGGATGGCAATTGCGGCACCGCGGAGAATTGAAAACCGTCCAAGCGCGATTGAAGGCGGCTTGCGCTGTGGCCTCTTTGTTGGGAGTGACGGATGTACCCGCAGGAGCGGTAGATGCCATAGCGCGCGAGGAGTTAGATAAGACTGTAAACGCGGACTGTTGTGCGCTCGTTGGAAAGCAGAAAACCAGGTTGGCAAATGTGAATAGTGCGGCCAGCCGGTTCTGATTCCTGATTAGGGCCATGGTATCCATTTCCTCGCGCCGGCTCATGCGGTGCGCAGATCCTCCGCCTTGATTGGCAGGCGGCGAACGCGTTTGCCCGTGGCGGCGAAAATGGCATTGACCACCGCAGGCGCTACTGGCGGAACGCCCGGCTCGCCGACTCCGGTGGGCTTGTCGGTACTGGGCACAATGTACACTTCGATTTCGGGCGCTTCAAACATGCGCATCATCGGGTAATCATGGAAATTGCGCTGCTGTACCCGGCCTTTGTCCAAGGTGATTTCCGTTTTCAGCGCCGCGGTGAGGCCGAAGATGATCCCGCCTTCGATCTGGGCTTTCACGGTGTCGGGATTCACGACTCTGCCGCAGTCCACTGCAGCGACCACACGATGCACGTGAACCGTTCCATCCTCATCCACTGAGACCTCGGCAACCTGCGCGACGTAGCTATCGAAAGAAAAATGAGTGGCGATTCCCCGGCCGTGGCCAGCGGGCAATGGCTTGCCCCAATTTGATTTTTGGGCGACCAGGTCAAGCACGGCCAGCATATGAGGCTGATGGACCAGGAGCGTGCGGCGAAGCTCGTAAGGATCTTTGCCGCCGGCGTGCGCTACTTCGTCGAAAAACGCCTCGACGGAAAATCCGGTGTGAGAATGGCCGACCGAGCGCCACCATTGCACCGGGACTTGGTTCCTGGGACTGTGCAAATCCACTTGCACATTGGGAATGTCGTAGACCAGGTCCGCCGCGCCTTCGACAGAAGCGGAGTCAATACCATCCTTGATTCCGAAACTCTCAAACATGGTGCCTTCGAAGATGGATTGACCGACGATGGTGTGGGTCCATGCAACAGGATTTCCCTTGGCGTCGACGCCTGCGGCGAAATGGTCGTACCACATGGGCCGATACCAGCCGCCGCGGATGTCATCTTCCCGGGTCCACACAACTTTTATTGGAACTTTTGCGGCTTTGGCTACCTCGGCTGCTTCGGTGATGAAATCCGACGCGGGATTGGCGCGCCGTCCGAAGCCGCCACCGAGAAACGTGGTGTGAATCGCTACCTGCTCGGGCTTGAAACCGAAAACTTTTGCGGCAGCGGCGCGGTCGCCGGTTTGAAATTGCGTGCCGCTCCAGATTTCGCAATGGTCGTCGTGCAGGTCAACCACTGTGTTGAGCGGCTCCATCATGGCGTGCGCCAGATACGGGACTTCGTACTCGGCCGTAACTGTTTTCGACGCGCCCGAGAGCGCTTCCGCTGGATCGCCCACTTTGTGAGCAATATTGCCAGCAGAGTGTGAGAGGTTTGCGAATTCCTCGCGCATCGCAACCGTGGAGATCTGCGCGCCCGGGCCCTCGTCCCAGTTTATTTCGAGTTTTTCGCGGCCCAGCTTGGCTGGCCAGAAACCCTTGGCAATCACCGCGACGCCAGATGGGACTTGCACGACATTGACGACACCTGGAATTGCTTTGGCTTTGTCGGCATTGAAACTGATCACTTTGCCCCCGAAAACAGGGGCACGCGCCACAACGGCGGTCATCATGCCGGGAATATAAACATCAAGCCCGAATTGCGCGCTGCCATTTGTTTTTGCCGGAGTGTCGAGGCGATGAGTCGATTTGCCGACGATGGTGAAATCCTTCGGGTCTTTCAGCGGAACGTCCTTGGGCGGCTCGATCTTCGAAGCCGCGTCGGCAAGGCTTCCGAAGGATGCGCGACGCCCCGTGGACGAGTGAATGACGTAGCCTTTTTCAGCGCGGCACGTTTGAGGATCGACGTTCCAGGATTGCGCAGCGGCTGAGATCAGCATGACGCGCGCCATCGCACCCATTTTGCGAAAACGATCGTATTCGGAGTTCGTGGTGGTGCTGCCGCCAGTCATCATCATGCCGAAAACAGTATGGTTATAGACCGCTTCCACCGGAGCAGATTCGACGCGAATCCTGGTCCAGTCAGCCTCCAACTCTTCGGCAAGCAGCATCGGAAGGGAAGTGTAAATTCCCTGGCCCATTTCAGAGTGATTTGAAATCAGAGTTACGGACTCGTCGGTGCCGATGCGGACGAAGGCGTTAAGCGCAACTGGCTTGCTGACTGATTGTGCAGCGCGCACTGCCACAAAATCAGGAATGTACAGGCTGATTAAAAGTCCGCCTCCGAGGGCGGAGCCGGCTTTTAGAAACTCACGACGCTTCATTTCTGTAGAGACGGTCACTAGCCGCCAGCCTTCGTGCTCTTGCCATAGGCCTGAATTTCAGCAGCGCGGTGAATCGCGCGGCGGATGCGAGGGTAGGTGCCGCAGCGGCAAATGTTGCCGGACATGGCTTCGTCGATATCTTTATCCGTAGGTGCTGGGTTCTCAGCGAGCAGCACCGCGGCACTCATAATCTGTCCAGACTGGCAATAGCCGCATTGCGGCACATCGATCTCGATCCACGCCTGCTGCAACGGATGCGTGAAATCCGGCGAAATTCCTTCGATGGTGGTGACTTTCTTTCCTTGCGCCCGCGAAATGGGCGCTACACAAGACCGGACGGCTTCGCCGTCGATGTGCACCGTGCACGCGCCACATAGCGCCATGCCGCAGCCATATTTCGTTCCGGTGAGCTGCAGCGAATCGCGAATCACCCAAAGCAACGGCGTAGAGGGAGTATCTTCCACGGAAACCGGCTTGCCATTAATGGTGAACGAGATCAAGAAATTCTCCTTCCATGCGAGTACGGTGGTGGTTGTGCGACAACGGTTGATCGTAAGGGATCTGGTGCGTTGCAGTTGGTTTAACTGGATCTGGAACCGGTGCGAAAATCACCAAGTTGAGATTATGTAATGAAAATGAATTCTGGGCAACTGACGATGCGCGATGCCGAGAGACTAAAGTTTGTTGAGACCGTCGAGAGCGGCAACTTTATAAGCTTCTGCCAAAGTCGGATAGTTGAAAACTGTGTCGCGAAAATATTCGATGGTGCCCCCGTAATAGAGCACGGCCTGGCCGATGTGAATGATTTCGGTGGCGCGCTGGCCGATGACGTGGACGCCCAGAAGCTTGCGGGTGTTGCGATCGAAGAGAAGCTTGAGCATGCCGCTTTCATCGCCGAGCATCATGCTCTTGGCCAGTTCGTTGTATTTGGCGAGGCCCACTTCGTAGGGAACCTTCTTCGCGGTAAGGGTTTCCTCGGTTTGCCCGACCATTGAAATTTCGGGGATGGTGTAGATGCCATAAGGAAAAAGCTCGGGAATATGTTCGGAAGGAGCGCCGAACATGTGACAACTTGCCAGCCGGCCCTGTTCCATGGAAGTGCTGGCTAACGCCGGGAAACCGATGATATCGCCGGCTGCGTAAATGTGCGGAACGCCGGTCTGATAAAACTGGTTCACCGTGATTTTGCCGCGGGCATCGGGCTGCAATCCGGCAGCCTCCACGCGAATCAGGTCACCATTGGCCTGCCTTCCCACGGCGTAGAGCAACGCGTCCGCTTGCACTTTCTTGCCGCTTTCGAGTTCGGCAAATACTCGATGACGCTGCGAATCGACCCCGACGCGCGTCACTTTCTCGCCCAAGCGGAACATGGTGCCCATTTGCCGCAAATGGTACGCCAGGGCTTCGGTGATCTCGCGGTCCACAAAATCCAGCAACGTCGGGCGCTGGTCGATCAAGGTTACTTCCGTTCCCAGCGCCGCCAGGAACGAGGCGTATTCCAAACCCACGACGCCTGCGCCGACGACGATGAGTTCCCGTGGAAGTCCTTCCATTCCGGCAATACGATCGGTATCAAGGATGAATTTATCGTCGAATGGAATTTCTGGATTACGCGCCGGGCGCGTCCCGCAAGCGATAAGAACATGCTCGCCATGGATCACGGTCTTTTCGCTGTCGCCCTGAATCTCGATTGTGTTTGGATCGACAAACTGCGCGCTGCCTTGAAAAATCTGAACATTGTTGCGGCGAAGTTGCGCGCGAATTACGTCGGTTTCGCGGGCTACGATGCTGCGGACTCGGAAGGAAAGGTCTTGCACGGAGATTTCGTTTTTGCCGCGATAATTATCGCCGTAAAAAGCTTTCACGGCATTGCCCGTCAGCTGAAAAATGGCTTCGCGGACGCTCTTGCTGGGAATCGTTCCAGTATGCACGCAAACGCCGCCCATCATCAGCGTGCGGTCAACGACCGCGACGCGCTTGCGAAGTTTCGCCGCGCAAATCGCGCCCTTCTGGCCCGCCGGGCCGCTGCCGATCACGACGAGGTCAAACTGAGTCTCAGGCATGCGCTCACCTATTTATCATGCAGGGTTATTTCGGAAATGGGATTTGCGCGCCGCGGCCGCGTGACTCGCGTGCCGCTGAGCGTTTTGGATGTTGATCAAACCCCAATTTCCACGCACGGAAGGGGACAGAGTACGTTCAGGACGACTGAGCCGCGACAAGTTTACCGAAACATGATCGACAGTAGGATACTCCAAAAACTCGACAATCCGCCATGACCGGAGCGTGAAGCAGTACTCAATCCAATACCACTGCTCGGGCTTGGAAACCTGGATATTAAGGTCCGAGAATGCGGAGACGAATCCAGGTGAGGCGTCAACCTCTGTCACTTCGAACTCGTTGAGTTGCGCTAGGCTAGCGCGATCAAGTCGATTTCTACGAGAAAATCACGGGGTAAACGCGCCACTTCTACTGTGGTCCGAGCGGGTGGATTGCTCGGAAAATAGCGCGCGTAGACTTCGTTCATGGCGGCGAAATCGTTCATATCTTTGAGAAATACGCCCAGCCTCACAGCACGGTCCAGCGAGGAGCCCGCGGCTTCGACGATTGCCTTTAAGCTTTGAAAAATGCGCTCCGTTTGTTGAGCCGCGTCGCCCTCCATGGTCTTGCCAGTGGCCGGGTCGAATGCGACTTGCCCTGAAACGAAAATGAAGCCATTCGCCTTGATGGCTTGGGAATAAGGGCCGATGGCCTTCGGTCCTTTTTCGGTGGAAATTACTTCTCTCACGTTGCCTCCTTTCGATTTCGAATCCTATTGACTGATGTTTGCGGCTGCGGACGCATAGCGGTCTCTAAAGTCCTTTGGGATACCCACCGTGTAGAGCCACACGCGAAACGGCTCGGCCAGATTCTTCCCAGTGGAATGCTCTAACGCGGAGCGAATATCTTCGTATCCGACTTGCTGATCCTGCAGCAAAGCGACAACTTCGCTGAGGCCCCGGCGTACCGGCTCTTCACCATACGCATCTTCGAGCGCGATAAAGAAGAGCGTGGCTTTAGCTCGCGTGATACGGCGTTGCTCGATCGGATCGTACGGCATCGTGACGATTATGGGCTTCTCGGCGTTCGGTGTTCCGGCAGCTTGCTCAACGGCGTCCTCGTAGGCGTGTAGGAATTCGATCACACGCTTACGCCGCGCGGGGTCGCCACCACTCGCCTCGTCAATCACTATGGTGGCGTAATTCGCCAGACCTTGACCTATGCCAATCGTGGCGTTCGGCGCCGGATACATCTGTTCTCCAAACCAACTGTGTGCCAGCGCCTCATTGATTTCCAGCAGAAGCTCATCGCTCCGCAGCCCACCAGTCAACGCGCTTACCAGCACTCCTCCCGGAAACGACGCGACTGGAATTTTGTCCGGAACGTTGGAATCGCGGGTAGCCGCGCGCAGCTCTGGAGACTCCACCACATGCGGACTCTTGATATTTTTGTCGAGGGGGCCGAAGTCTTTCTGCAACGTGGACCAGGCGCTAGAAATACTCTGTGCCGCAACGGTGGGGTCTTCCTTCAGCGGCTGCAAAGTCCAAAAGGACACCGAAGACGCGCCGCGGTCAGCTGAGGAATCGACATATCGTCCCGCCACAATAAAAGGAGGCAGGTCTGCTTTGCGCAATTGAAAGCGATATTCGATTCCGCCGCCATCTTTTTTGCGTCCCGCCGACGAACCGCGCGCCAGCACAAGGAAGCCATCTGGCACGCGCACGGAGTACATCACCTTCAGTGGGCGCACCGGATCGGGAGCCAGCACGCGCTTGGGAGGCTGAGGCAGCGGAAGCCAACCGCGTGAGCTGAGATGAAAATTATCAGGAGCCAGGGTTATGCGCGCGCCCACTTCCGACGGAGAACTGAAGGTGTATTCGATCGTCACACTGCGATTTTGCTTTCGTTCCCAGACGGGATCGAGGGGAATACGCATCGCGTTAGTTGATTCCTGCTGCAATTCTTCAGGCAGTGTCGCCGGCATAACATTGCGGCCGTCTACTTCAACACGAAGATCCTTCCTTCCGTAAAGCTTCTCATTGGGGAAAGTGACATCAATGAACGACAAGCTGATGGTGCCGGAATTTCGCAGCGTATATGCAACGCGAATATGAAGTTCAGGCGGCGGGCCAGGCGCGAAGCTAACTTCGCTGCTTTCCTTCAATATTCGATAACCTGGGGCCAAAGGCACGGCGCAACTGGAAGCCCAAAGCAAGGTGAAAGCGAGTAGTGCGGGAATAATCGAGCGCGTCGTAATGCGGTCCAAGATACGGAGATTTTAGCTGCGAAGGATGGAAAAGGGAAAAGCCAAATTGGCGTAACGGTCTAATTCTGCGAGGTCTTCTCCGTAAATGAGCGGGCCACGATTTATTGAGCAGGGAGGCGGCGCAGAATATCGGCGTCGCTCTTGCCGCTGCGACGTAGCGCAACGATTTCAGCCGCTTCGGAATTGGAGACGCCGCGACGGATCAGTTCGAGCAACGTGGCATTGTCCACCCGGGCATTCCTCATATTACCAAGCGATGCGCCCGAAAGGACGGGCTGGCCGGAAGCATGACGTCGCGCTACCTCCAGAATTATTTCGTCCGAAAGTCCCGCCAGATGCATTGCCTGCAGTTCGCCGGAGCCCAGGCCCAATTGGTCCATGCTGGCGAGACCCAATATCGTTCCGTCGCGCATCCCGGAGTGCAGCATTCCGGCAACAGCGCTGCCAGCTGTAAATTGCTGGTGGCGTTCATGGAAGATGCGAAGAAGTTCAACGCAATATGAATCGGGCAGGCCCGCCCGGCGCGCTTGCGCGATTTCGGCCACTTCGGGCTGTGTGATATCAAGCGCTTTCAAGTCTTTGACGGAGTCGTATGCCATGCCCGCGTTGTCGAGTGGCACGATGTCCAAGGGCATCAGGCTTCGACAGGATGCCAGGAGCAGCATGCCTGCGAACACGGGTGCTAACGTGCGGGCGCGGTGCTTCGTATCAGCTGGTTTGCAGACGAACATGATCGGCTGGATGATGCCCCTGATTTTTATTGTATAGAGTGGCGGGCCGCGATGGTTGGAGTGACGCGGAAGGATTAACAGTTACGGGGCGCAGGACACTTACCGCAGAGGCTCAGAGAAAGTCAAAGGCGCGCACCTGAAGTGGCCGCTACCAAATGAGCGAGAACCGCCAACTGATACCGTGGAGCTTTCGGATTCGCGTGGAAAAGCCGAGCTGGGGGCCGCGAAGCTGTACTAAAACCTTTGGCAAGCTTACGTTACGTTTTCCGCCGAATCAGACGTTGTAGACGCGCTCGATATCGAATACGCCGTGGATGCGTTTAATGGCGGATAGAATCCGCTCTAGCTGCTTGCGGTCTTGAACGTCGAGAGCCACGTCAATGCGCGCGCGCAGATCCTGGCCGCCGCTTTCGAAGGTTCGGATGTTCGCACCAGCATCGCTGATCACTGCGGTAATGTTGGCCAGCATGCCGGGTCGATCTTCGGTGAGAATACGCAATCGTACTGGGAATGTGGCTTGCGTCTGGCCTGCCCATTCGACGGCAATGCGGCGCTCGGCATCATAAAGAAGATTTTGAACGTTCGGGCAATTTTTGCCGTGAACCGCGATGCCGCGGCCGCGCGTTACGTAGCCGACTACGTCATCCCCTGGGATCGGATTACAACATTTGGAACGGTAGACCATCAGATCGTCGTGGCCGCGCACCAAAATTGAGCCGTCGTTCATGCCCAGCATGCGCTTTACTGTGTCGACGATTTTCGGCTTTTCTTCGGCGGGCTCGGCGAGCGTCTGACCGGAAGCCTTGGCCAGTACCTGCCGCGCGGACCATTTGCCATATCCCAGGTCGGCGTGGAGATCGTCAATACGCCCGCAGCCATATTCGGACGCAACGCGCTGCCAATCCTCCGACGTAATTTTCTTCAGCGGAATACCTGCTTGGCGCGCTTCTTTTTCCAGCAAACGTTTGCCGACATCCTTTGCCTGTTCGCGTTCGTGGAGATTGATCCATTGGCGGATTTTGCTGCGAGCTCGCGAAGTGTGCACGAAGGAAAGCCAATCGCGGGATGGTTCGTGGCCTTTCTGCGTGATAATTTCCACCACGTCGCCATTGGCCAGAGTGTGGCGCAAAGGAACGATCGCGCCATTCACTTTTGCGCCGGTACATTGATGGCCCACTTCGGTGTGCACCGTATACGCAAAATCGATGGTAGTAGCGCCGCGCGGTAGAACTACCACACGGCCCATGGGTGTGAATGTGTAGACCTCTTCGGGATATAGGTCCACTCGGAGTGTGGAAAGAAATTCGCTGGGTTCCTGCATCTCCTGCACCCACTCGATCAGCTGGCGCATCCAGACGATACGCTGGTCATCGGCGGTCGAGACCTCAGTGCGCCCGTCCTTATATTTCCAGTGCGCCGCCACGCCTTGCTCGGCGATGCGGTGCATGTCCTGCGTGCGGATTTGCACTTCGAAGGCTTGCCCACCGTGAATGACTGTCGTGTGTAGCGATTGATAGAGGTTGGGGCGCGGCATGGCGATGTAGTCTTTAAAGCGGCCAGGCACCGGAGGCCAAATCTGATGAATCACACCCAGGGTGGCGTAGCAATTTTTCACAGTGTCGGTGATGACGCGGATGGCGAGAAGGTCGTAGACCTGATCGATAGTGCGCTGCTGCTTCTGGCTTTTGAGGTGCAATGAATAGATACGCTTGACGCGCGCCTGCACCTCTGCGGGAATTCCCGTTTCCACCATTTTGTCGCGGATCGCATCCTGTACTTCGACCAGGAACTTATCAAAAACTTTTTGCTTGGCTGCCAGTTTTTTCTGTAATTCGAAAAATGCATCGGGTTCGAGATAACGAAAGGACAGGTCTTCCAGTTCGCCGCGAATCAAGCCCATGCCGAGCCGGTTCGCCACTGGAGCGTAAATATCCAAAGTCTCACGTGCGATGCGTTGCTGACGTTCAGAATCAAGAAAGTTGAGCGTGCGCATGTTGTGCAGCCGATCGGCGAGCTTCACCACCACTACACGCACATCATTCACCATGGCCAGAAGCATCTTGCGGACATTTTCCGCCTGACGCGTCTCCGGCGCGATCAGATCCAGGCGGCTTATTTTTGTGGTGCCCTCGACCAGCCGAGCGACGTCCGCACCAAATTGATCGGTGATTGTTGTCAGAGGAATTTTTGTGTCTTCCACCACGTCGTGCAGAAGCGCAGCACAAAGTGAGGTGACGTCAAGCTTCATGTCCGCGAGGATGTGCGCCACTTCCAAGGGATGCGAAAGGAAAGGCTCGCCGGAGAGCCTCACTTGAGTCTTATGTTGCTCGGCGGCGAAATCGTAGGCGCGCCGCAAGAGTTCCAGGTCGTTGCCGGGACGGCTGCGACGCACTTTGTCTATTAATTCGACAAAGCGCAAATCAACCGCGCGACGGGCCGCTGGTGAAATGGCAGGCTTTTCTGCCGGGGGCATGGATAATTCTATCTCAATTTGGGCGGATCAGGCAGTGCCCGCCGTCGGCGACTGGTTTCAATTCATGAACACCCGAGTAACAAATGGGCTCAAAAACAAACGACGGGCCCTCGGGCCCGTCGTATAGTTTCTGTGACCAATCGCTAAATTGTATAAAGCTACGACGTTGGTTGCGGATTCTCCATCTTCTTCTGCTTGATAGCCTTGACCTTGTCGACTAAATCATCCGCCAGCTTGACGTCAGCATCGCGTGCTTGCGGAGTCGTCTCCATATCCGCTCTCTGGCGATACAGCAGGTTCAAGTAGGCCATCGCATCGTCATAGTCGGGACGAAGTTGAATCGCTTTTTGCAGGTTGTCGATGCCTTCTTGCACAACGGTTCCGTACTTCTGCTGGAACTGCGAGGCCAGCGCCGGTGGCATTGGATCGGTGTCCTTAATCGACTTCTTGGCGGTCTTGTTGTAATCCTCGCGCATGTCGCGATTGCCTCGGAAAGCCAGCGACCAGTCAATTACGCCGACCCAGTAGTATGGTTCGGGATCGTCAGGCTTCAATTGGATGTGTTTCAGATGGAAGGCCTTCGATTCCTCCATCTTTTTGGGATCGAAAGGCGGCCCGCCCGCCATATTGTAAAGAATGGAACCGACGCCATCGATCGCCGAGAGGTTGTCAGGCTGGCTCGATAAGATTTGCTGGAATTCCTGAGCGGCCTGGTCGCCATTGCGGATATTTTCAGGAGAAGGCGCGCCGGGAATATATTGCGCGGAGTATGCCGTGGCTAGATAGAGCCTTGCGTTGGTCAACGAAGGATCAAGATCCTTGGCCTGCTTGAAATCTTCAATGGCGAGGTCGGTCTGACCGCCCTTATAAGCTTGCACGCCCTTGTTGAGCTTGTCGCGCGCTCTCAGCTTATCGCAACCGACTGACGCGGTGATCGAAACCAACACCACAGCCAGAAGTAAACTTGTATGAGGCTTCCGCTGCATTCCTTGCTCTCCTTGATGAAAGCGAATCGCGGCCCGAAGAGTATGAACTACTGGCCCGCTTCGATCTTCGCGGTTATGAGGCCGACGCTATCGATTCCCGCGCCGCGCATGATGTCGATGGCGCGAGCTACATTCGCAAATTCAACGGTGTCGTCGCCCTTGACGAAGGCAACTTTCTCCGCGCGCTGTTTAAAAATGTCTTCCAGGCGCGGCCCGAGATCATCCCAGGAAATATCATCTTGGTTGATCATCACTTTTCCGTTGGAAGTCACCTGCACCACGATGGTCTTGTCCAACAGCTCTTTATTTTCCTGCTGGTTGGGAGGAGTGGGCTGTGGAACGAGCGCATCAAGACCCTGCGGAGTTGTGGGGGTGATAACCATGAAGATGATGATCAGCACCAGCAACACGTCAATCAGGGGCACGATGTTTGGTTCGGAGATCGATCCTTTACTGCCACCAACTGCCATTCCCATGGGAATACTCCTTTAAATCTTTAAATCAAATCGTTGCGATTTTGTTGGTCGCCTCAAATTAATCGGCCGGCGGAGGTGGAGGCGCCGTTGGCTTGTTACCGCGATTCTTCTCGGTCAGCAGGCCAAGCTTGTCCACGCCCGCAGAGCGAACTTCGTCGACGGCCTTGACGACGTCGCCATACTTTGCGCGCGCATCGGACCGAACGAAGACCGTCTTGTCGAGACGATTGGATATCAAGTCCTTCACCTTGGTAGTTATATCGTCAAGATGAACTTCGGTGCTGCCCAAGTACATTCTGCCGTCACGCGTGACGGCCAGAATGATAGCGTCATCCTTGTCGGCGTCCTGCATATCCTGGGCGTTATTCACCTTGGCCATGTCCACCGAAACGCCCTTCTGCAACATGGGCGTGACTACCATGAAGATGATGAGCAACACCAGCATGATATCCGCCATGGGGATGACGTTCGGGGCGGCCATTACTGGTGGTGCTTTTGGCTTGTATCCCATGATTTACTTCTTCCCGCCGCGACGGGTGATGAAATAGTTGATCAACTCCATCGAGGAGTTGTCCATCTCGACGTCGAAGGCTTCTACTTTGTTGGTGAAATAGTTGAAGGTCCACACGGCAGGAACGGCCACGAGCAAGCCGAGCGCGGTGGTGACCAAGGCTTCCGCGATACCGCCGGCGACCGCCGACAGACCGGTAGCCTTCGATGCCGAAATGCCCTTGAACGCGTTGATGATGCCCATCACGGTTCCGAACAGACCGACGAAAGGCGCCGTGGATCCGATGGTCGCGAGACCCGAGAGACCGCGCTTCATTTCGGCGTGCACGATGGCGACGGAGCGCTCGAGACCGCGCTTGGCCGCTTCGATCACTTCTTCATCGCCGACCTGCGCCGAGGCAGCCTGGAACTCCGAAAGTCCCGTGGCCACAACCTTGGCGATGTGGCTCTTCTTGTTGCGCTCGGCAATGGAAATCGCTTCGTCGAGCTTGTTGTCCTTAAGGGCGCCCGCCACCTGCTGAACGAATATGCGGGACTGCTTGCGCGCCGCGCTGTACATCAGGGCGCGGTCAATCATGATGCCCACCGACCAGGCAGACATCGTAAAGAGAATGACGACCACCACTTTCGCGGGCACGCCCATGTTGTGCCACATGCTGACCAAATCCCAACCGACCTCGCCGCTCTGCTGCTGAAACATCACCACGCCAGCTAGAAGTAAATTCGAAAACATTAGTTTGCTCCTCCGTTCCTGCTAGACGATCACGGCAGCGATATTCTGCCGGTCGGATTTTATTTCGAATCAGCCCGGGCCCCGCGAGAGACCTGAACCATTTACAGCTTAACCACCCAAAGTAAATACAACCGAAATTGTGGTGTCCACTTCCACCGGATCGCCGTTGAGCAATGTGGGGTTGTAGCGCCATTGGCGGACCGCGTCCATCGCGTTTTTCATGAGCAACGGCGGACCGGAAACGTATTCGAGCTGCTCGATCGAGCCGTCCTTGGAAATGATTGCGTGGAGGATCACCGTGCCGGAAATGTGAGCGGTCTTGGCGATTGCCGGATAAACCGGAGTCACCTGCCGGACGAGTTTGGCCGCAGCCACGCTTCCGCCAACGCGGATGCGCGCAGGAGCCGCCTTCGGCGGAGGAGGCGGAGCCGAGCCCACGCCACCGATAATACCGCCGAGCACTCCACCGGCTTGCCCGCCCGGAACGCCACCGGGCACGCCACCCACGACGCCAACTGCGCCCACGTCCGGCGGCAACTCTTCTTCTTTAATCATCTGAACTTTTTTGGGGATGACGGTCGGAGCCATCATCTGGCCGTTATGAAGCAAGCGCTGCACCGGCTTCACGATCCGCTGCACTGCCGCAGCAGGAGGAGGCGGCGGAGGAGGCGGGGGCGGCGGGACCAGGAACGTCGTTAACATCGCTTTAGGCAAGGCTTCGGTATAGATGAGCGGAATCAAAATCAAGATGCCCAGTAGACCGGCCTGAATGATCGCGGAAAGCACCACGGTCCAAGGCTTGTTGGTCTTCTTTACGTGAGGGCTGGAAACAACAAGATCATCAAACATGGTACCTACCTCCTTGCCGCTGCCACCACGCGCTTATCGGCTGCGGATCCGGCGCGAACGGCAGTTCCCTGACCACGATATTTATTCCAAAGCACCACGATAGGCGCTGCAATACCGAAACTGGAGTATGTTCCTACCACAACTCCTACCACCATAGCAAAAGAGAACGCGCGAAGAACTTCCCCACCCATCAGGAAGAGTACCAGAACGGTGAGAAAAGTCAGCCCGCTGGTAAGAATGGTACGAGAGAGGGTTTGGTTAATGGCTTTATTGACTACGTCTGGAAATGGTTCTCTACGCATGATACGAAGGTCTTCTCGCACGCGATCGAAGATCACGATCGTGTCGTTCATGGAGTAGCCAACCAGCGTGAGAAGTGCGGCGATAACCGTCAGCGAAATCTCGAAATGGAATAGCGAGAAAAAACCTAGAGTGATGAGCACATCGTGGAAAACGGCGATAACGGCGGCAGCACCATACACCCACTCAAATCGAATCGCGATATAAACCAGCATTCCTGCCAACGCATACAGAGTCGCGAGAATCGCCTGGCGCCGCAGTTGCGCGCCGACTTTCGGACCGACGACTTCAACGTTGCGAATCGTGAAATCGCCGAGGGCGAAACCGTTATTGAGCGACACAATCACCTGCGGAGTGACGCCATCGACGTTTTTCAGTTGGTCGAAGTTAGTTACGATGCCGCTGTGATCTCGGTCGCGCGCATCGAGCAATTGCTGCGCGATTTGGTTGTAGCGGTCTCCGGCGTTAGAACCCAGCGAGAGCGGATCTTTCTGGGTCAAGTAAGCAGCTACAGATTCTTTCGTCGCGGCATTGAAATCGGTCTTGCCGGACGCATCGCTGGTGCCGAAAGTCGTGTGCAGAACATTCAGGATGGCCTGCTTGCCAGAATCCAGCGAATCCTCGTCTTGAGCGCTGCGTTCGAGACCAATTACCACGTCGTTCTGTCCGCCGTTATTCAAAACTGTATCGCTGATCGTTTGAATCGTACTGTCAGCCAGACCCGCAGACGCCAGGCCCTTGCGAATCTGATCGACGGGCGCTGGACCAGCGAACCGCACATAAACCAGCGTTCCACCGCGGAAATCAATCCCGTAGCGCAGGCCATGGTTCTTTAGAATCGAGGCCCATCCCACGACCAGCAGGATCAGGGACAATGCAGCGAAATATTTCGCCTTCCCCATCCAGTCAACGTTAACGTTCCTAAAAAGTTCCATTCAGATACCTATCCACCTTTATCTGACACCACTATGCCCGGCTTTGTTCCCTGGCTTACCGTCTTTACAAAACTAAATACTGAGTTGCGCCTGGCGGCCCATGCGCGAGAGATGCCAATCGAAAATCGCGCGGGACACGTAGATCGAAGTGAAAACGTTGGCCAGTAAGCCTATTACCAAGGTCACGGCGAAACCGCGCACCGGACCAGTGCCGAAGAGAAACAGAAAGATCGCCGACACGATCGTCGTTACGTGAGTATCGATAATGGTCAGAAACGCTCGCTCGAATCCCAGGTCTACGGCCGCAGCCGGGGCTTTGCCGTTGCGCAATTCTTCGCGGATGCGCTCGAACACCAGAACGTTGGAATCCACGCCCATGCCGATTGTGAGAATAACTCCCGCGATTCCGGGCAGCGTGAGTACCGCGCCCGCGTAGGCCATGAAAGCCACAAGAATGATTAAGTTGAGAAAAAGGGCCACAACTGCATTGACACCGCTAAGGCGATAGTAGAACACCAGAAAAATCATCACTACAATGATGCTGCCGATCGAAGCGCGCACGCCCTCGCGGATGGAATCCGCTCCGAGCGAAGGGCCAACGGTGCGTTCCTCGAGATATTTGATCGAAGCGGGCAACGCGCCGGCGCGCAACACCAATGCCAGGTCCTGCGCAGACTCCTGGCTGAAACTCCCTTCGATCAGGCCGGAATCATCGATGCGGCCGTTAATCGTCGGCGCGGAATACACTTGATGGTCCAACACGATCGCCATGCGATGACTGATATTCGCTTCGGTAAATGGACCAAAGCGCGATGCTGCGGCGGTGGAAAGCTGGAATCGAACTTCGTACTGTCCAGGATAATTGGTGCTGGGAGCTGGGCTGGCACCGCGAAGATCTTGTCCGGTGACAATCGGCGCGCGATCCAGAATATAAAAGCCCTGCTGTGCGGGCTGGCCGGGTTGCGCTTCGGCTTTGCCGGGAACAATGATCGTGCCCTGCGGAAGCACGCCGCCTTTCGCGGCTAGCGCTGCGGCTTCCGACGGATACACTTGATCGTCGGCAACTCGATTCAGGGTCAATTGTCCGCCGGCTTGAATGACGGATTTCGCGCGGGTGGGATCGCCCTCACCGGGAAGCTGTACCAAAATTTCGTTGTCTCCGCGACCAGTGAATGCAATCGTCGGCTCGGTAAGACCGAGCGCATTGATGCGGCGCGTGATCGTTTCGAGGGCTTGATCCATGGTGTCGCGGCGGAGGTCCGCGACCACGGACGGCTTCATCGCCAGCAGATAACCGTTCGTAACTCCCGCAGCCGGAGACATGGTCCAGTCGGGAAATTGGTTGGAGATCAAATCGCGAAATGCGCCGGAGGTTGAAGGGTCAACGTTATCAACCTCGATGTGCGTATCGTCCACACGGCGGATGTCGCCTTCAATGATATTTTTTTCGTGAACTTGCTTGGTGAGCTGGTCAATAGCTTGATCGGTGCGCTGGCCGATGGCTTCGTCCACTTGCACCTGAAGAACCAGGTGGCTGCCACCCTTCAAATCCAGGCCCAGCTTAATGCGATCCGCGAGATTCTGCCTGGCTTGCGCGAAAGAGGTCGGAAGTCCGATTAGCCCGAGAATACAAATAACAATGACGATTGCGATCAGAATGAACTTAAATCTGAGCTGGGGATTCATGCGCGCTGCCTAACTCTCCTTCGGTGGTTCGGCTTGCATTCCGGCGATGGCGCTGCGAGCAACTTTCATCTTCACTTGTTCAGCGATACGCAACTGAACTGCGTCGTCTTCGAGTCCGACAATCGTGCCATAGATTCCGCCGTTGGTAATCACTTTATCGCCGGTTTTCAGGGCTTTCAGCATCTCCGTCACTTTTTTCTGCCGGCGCTGCGCCGGCAAAATCATCAGGAAATAAAAAATTACCATGATGAGAATGAGCGGCAGAAACAGCGCGAAACCGCCGGGCTGCTGACCCTGCAGCGCGAGGCCCAGGTTAGCCGAAATCAAAAAGCAAATTGTCACGATCGTTGCGCCTTTGCTCCCACGCCGCGAAGGCTTGCGAGGGTCCAACCCGCCAGGACGGGAAAGCTTGCCGGGGTCGGCGAGCCGAAAGCTCGTTCGCCAAAGATGCCGCTCCGCCCGCAACCGCGCCCAACGGCTGCTTGGGTTTGTCTTATTTCAGACGAGCCTGAAGGTCAGAGCGGAACTTTTCGAGCTTCCCAAAACGGATAGCCTCGCGAATTTTGCGCATTATGTCAAGGTAAAAGTAAATGTTGTGGTGGGTGTTCAAGATGGTCGCAAGGAACTCTCCAGAGGCATATAAATGCCGTAGATACGCGCGGGAATAGCGGCGGCACACCGCGCATCCGCAGGATTCGTCGATCGGCCGCGGATCGTTGGCATATTGAACGTTTTTGATGAGGAGGCGGCCCTGGGAGCTGTACAGGCAGCCGTGGCGCGCGCTGCGTGTGGGCAAAACACAGTCCATCATGTCGATGCCCAGCGCTACGTAATCTGGGATTTGTTGCGGTTTGCCTACGCCCATCAGATATCGCGGACGATCGGCGGGAAGCCGCGAGGCTGCGGCCTGCGTCATTTCGCAAGTAGTGGCATGCGGTTCGCCGACGGCGAGGCCGCCGATCGCGTAGCCGGGAAAATCCAATGCGACGAGCGCATCTGCGCTTTCGCGGCGTAATGCAGCATGCGTGCCACCTTGCACGATGCCAAAAAGGATCTGACGTGCAGCGTCGCCATGCTGCTCGAAATAATTCCGTGAGCGTCTCGCCCAGTCGAGTGTGCGTATTGCGGCGTCACGTGCGCGCGTTTCATGCGCAGGCGCTTCGATACATTCGTCCAGCACCATGATGATGTCGGCGCCCAGCGCGATTTCGATCTCAAGCGCTTTCTCCGGTGACAGAAAATGTTCAGAGCCGTCCAGGTGCGAGCGAAAAGTTACGCCTTCATCGGAGACTTTTCGAAGTTCGCTAAGACTGAATACCTGAAAGCCGCCGGAGTCGGTGAGGATCGAGCGCGGCCAGGACATGAATTTGTGCAAGCCGCCCATGTTGCGGATCAGTTCGTGGCCGGGCCGAAGAAAGAGGTGATAGGTGTTCGAAAGAAGAATTTGTACTTCGAGATCTTCCAGGTCCTGCTGGGTTTGACCTTTCACCGTGGCAGCGGTGCCGACGGGCATGAATGCGGGCGTGTCGATGACACCATGCGGCGTAGTAAGCCGGCCCAAGCGTGCGCCGGTTGGGTCGGTAGCGAGGACTTCAAACTTGAAACCTTCGGGATTCGAAACCATCCGGCCGAGTGTATCAGGAGAACGCAGCCGGCATTCCCACCTTGAGGGTGACAAAAAGGATCGACGGAATCAACACCGAGCGCGAACGCTTTGCCAAATGAAAGTTTCTTCGGGATCCTGGCACCGAACCCGATCGCGAGCAGGATCATGGTCCAGATTGCAAAAATATCGATGGACGAAAGAAGAGCGACCAGCCATTCGGATGTGCCGTCGGCACGTAGTGCAGCGGGATTCGAAGCCACCGGGTCTTGCAGATCGACCATCGCCGGATCTTTCAGAAACACAATAAGAATGGTCAATATTCCATGAACCAGCCACGGTACCCAGGCATACGCAACGCAATTCCCAGCGACCTCTTGAAATTGACCTTCGCAGCGCCGCTGAGATTAAAAACGCCCATCATTACTGCAGTCACGATCAATGCATATATAAACGGCACCACCACACTTTTGAAGTACTTAACAATCGGCGCGAACTGTATCTCTTTATCGATTGTGTGTTCGCGATCCTCCGCGGGCAACCGCTGCATACGCGAACTGCTGGCGGCTTGCTTTTCAAAAAAAGCTCGGCCACCCGCCGCGGTGAATAAAAATCGCCACCACCGCAAAGAACAATACACAACCCGGAATGACCGGCACGATGCAAGTAGGACGCCGCACGATTGATTCGAACGTGGGCTTGGGACCTAAAAGAACGCCCAAGACTCGGCTGAAAGAATTATCAGAGCCAGTTGGCGCAGCTGAAGGGACGGGAGTTGCAGCAGTCATTTAATTCCCTCCCGATGAAAGAGCGATGTAGTGCGGGCCTACTGGCCACTACAATCGTTTTTGCGAAAGTTTCGGCAGTCGGATTCCAGCGCGATTTTTGGGACTGCGGGAGTATGAGCCAGGCAATGAGCATGCCAATCGGGTCTGTCCTAGTCCGGCCCCTACAAAAATCGTTCAAAGACTTTCGCTGGACGCGGGCGGCGGCGCTGATTGTTTTGGAGTGCGGGAGCTTGCTCCTGCGTTTTTCAGCGAGGCTTGCCTCGCGTGCAGTGGCGGCGACTCATTTCGATCCGAGTGGCTCAAAGCGGCGGCAAGCCGCCGCACTCCAAAATAGTTTGCGTTTATTGACGGTCGTTTATGTCCCGCCGAGTTTATTCTGGGATTTGTGGGACGGCAGCCAGAAGCGCCTGGGTGTAGGGATGCTGCGGTGCTTGTAGCACTTGGCCAGCAGCGCCCAGCTCAACAATCTTGCCTTGCTGCATCACAGCGACGCGCGAGGCAAGCTGGGCCACGACCGGCAAGCTGTGAGAAATCAGAATCAGCGTCAGCGAAAATTCGCGCTGCAGGCGAGCAAGCAATTCGAGGATTTGCGCGCCCACTGAAACGTCAAGCGCTGAAACCGGCTCATCCGCAATTACCAGTTCCGGCCGCAATATCAGCGCGCGGGCGATTCCAATGCGTTGCCGCTGGCCGCCCGAAAATTCGTGCGGGTAACGCGTGAGCGTATCCGCGCCCAAACCAACGACCTCCAGAATTTCCGCCGTGCGTGAACGCCGTTCGCTGCCTGACATTTTCGGATCGTGGATCGCGAGAGGTTCACCAACAATTGTGCCCACACGCATTCGCGGATTTAAGGACGCGATGGGATCCTGAAACACCATCTGCATGCCACGCCGCAGCCTTCGCAATTCGGCGCCGCGTGCACCCAGCCAATCCCTGCCGCGAAAGATAATCTCGCCGGAATCCGGCTCGATGAGGCGCATCAGCATGCGCGCCAGAGTCGTCTTGCCGCAGCCGGATTCACCGACGATGCCTAGCGTCTCGCCTCGGCTGACCGCAAAGCACACGCCGTCCACCGCTGCTGCCCGGCGCTTGGATTGCGTAAAAGCGCCGGTCGAAACGGAATAGGACTTGCGCAGGTCGCGAGCCTCTAGGAGAACGTCCGCGGACATTCCTACTTTTTCTCGGCGGCGATGTAGATCCCGGGGTTGCTAATAAAAAGTTCGGGCTCCGCCGCGGGCTGCGTGGGATCGAGAGATTCGAAACGTGGATGAAAATTAGCGCCGTCGTCGCCGATGGAAGAAATCATCAGCCCGCGGGCTTCAATATATTCAGGATCCGTGCGTTTCCATCCGGCAACGTGCATCCAGTGGTCGAAATTTCGCGGATGCTCGCGAATCTCTGTCGCGGTGATCCGCAGTCCAGCCGCGCTCATCATTTCTTCGAACTCCCGATGTGTGAGCGAACGCGAGTGCGAATGGTCGCGAATACATTCAATGCGATGATTCAACGCGCGACGGGTGGGGTCTTCGGGAACCACAATATCAATCAAGCCGACTCGGCCTCGAGGCTTAATCACACGCGCCATTTCATTGACAACGCGCGAAGGATCGGAGATATGGTGCAGGCTATAACTGGTGACGGCGATATCCACTGAGCCATCGTCAAAAGGAAGCGCTTGTGCGTCGCCTAGCGCAAAACCAAATTTCCCAAGCAGGCCTTCTTGCGCAGCGGTTTGGCGCGCCCGCGCCAAAATTGCCGGAGTAAAATCGAGCGCGCAAATCCAGCGCACATATTTCGCAAACCGCAGGGCCAGCGTGCCAGGGCCGCATGCAAGATCCACAGCGGAATCAGTGGAGCCTGCCGAAACCATGCGTGCGAGCAGTTCGGCTGCCTCGACGCGTTGTGCGACGGCGTAATCACCAAACACCTCGGCGGTCTTCGTAAATCGCGCGCGAACCAGAGCCTTCAGTTCCTGATCGCTTACTTTTTCTTGATTTGCAGAGCTATCGGCCGATTTCATACGACGAGAATACACCTCGCGTGATGATTTTTGTTTACCGCGCGCAACTCCGGAACCTTGATGTCGCATTCTGCAACATGATGCGGACACCGAGGCGCGAATGCGCATCCGGGCGGCAGCGCATCGAGCGGGGGAACTGTGCCGGGAATCGACACCGATTTTTCGCGCGTCAAGCGTGGAGCAGCACGCAACAACCCTTCGGTATAAGGATGCCGCGGCGCTCGCAGGACCTCCGTCACCGGACCCTCTTCCACCATGCGCCCGGCATACATCACGGCAATGCGATCAGCAACCTGCGCCACGATTCCTAAATCATGCGTGATGAAAAGCATTGAAAGCTGAAGCTCGCGCCGCAATTTCGCCAAAAGCTCCAGGATTTTCTTTTGCACGGTCACGTCAAGAGCGGTCGTCGGCTCGTCCGCAATCAGTATTCCGGGACCGGCCGCCAGCGCCATGGCAATCAGTACGCGCTGACGAAGTCCGCCCGAAAGCTGGTGCGGATATTGACGAGCGCGGCGTTCCGGATCTGGCAAAGATGCACGCTCCAAAGCTGCGATTGCACGGCGATGAATTTCGCTGGCAGGAGTCTTCGGCTCGTGAACGCAGATCGCCTCTTCCACTTGCGCGCCGATGCGCACCACAGGATTTAGTGCGGTCATCGGCTCCTGAAAGATCATGGCGATTTCCCGTCCGCGAATTTCACGCAACGTGTCTTCAGACAACGCCAGCAAATTCTCACGCGCTGAATCAGGGTGTGACGCACTCACATGGTTATAGCGGTGATCGTGGCCATTGCCATTTCCGATTGCACCACGCCGATGCAGCCACGCTTCGCCGAAATGTCGCGCGCCATGCGGAGAGATGCCCATCAGCGCGAGCGAAAGCATGGTCTTGCCGGAACCAGATTCGCCGACAATGCCGACCGTTTCGCCTTGCGCCAGCGTGAACGAGACGTCATTCACCGGGCGCACCCAGCCGCCTGGCGTGGGAAGTTCGACAATCAGTCCGCGAACGTCAAGGCTGCTGGCCATGGAAACATCATAACCGTGGCGGAATGCCGCGGCAGAAAAATGCTATACCATTTGCACATGATTGCACCGCCGTGCCCCCATTGCCACAGCGCAACCCTGCTCGCGGCCAACACGCCTTACTGCCCTCACTGCGGCTGGAATCGCGACTCTGCGATCGGCAAGACCCGTTCAAGTTTGATGACGTTGCCGATCGCCGCAGTAATGAGTGCCGGCTTTTTATTTTTCATGATCCATTTTCGGCGGTTCCGCAATTCGTATGAAATCGCAATCTTGGTCTGCGTTCCCATCATCGGAATACTGGTGAACTACGTGGTCATGAAACGAAGCCTGAAGAAACTGGAAGCGCTTCGGGTTGCGACAGTGCTGACCAATCCTCCGGCCACCGATACGACTGACGGAGGTCCGACGTCCACCACGGCCTTTAAATCGGACGGGCCGTTCGAACCGAGCGTGCAGGATCAAGTGTTGCTAAAAATTTCGCCGCCGCGCGAAATTCGCATGGCAACGCGAGGACGGATCAGCATAGGAGTGATGACGGTCGTGTTTCTGAGCGTCGCGACGATCCTCGGCGTGCATCTCTACGGTGATTGGGCCCGAACGCATTCGTTTGCGGCCTTTGCAACGAAGGATTGGGGCATGATCGTCGGAGTCGTGATACTACTGCTGTTTACTTTCGCCACCTGGCGTTCGCAGGCAAGAGAATGCGAGTTACTCGAAAACGGCCAGGTTGCGATGGGCAAAGTCGTGCGGCAATGGGAAGATCGCGGAAATTCGTCTATCAACTACGAATTCAGCGATTACCAGGGCCATACGCATAGCGGCAGCGGCTTCGACTACACGAAAAAATTATTTCAAGGCATGCCCGTTCCCGTCTTTTACGATCGCGACAATTCCAAACGCAACGTTGCGTATTGCGCCACACTTCACGAAATCGCGATTTAATTTCGCTAGGCTCATTAGGGTGGACGAGGAATTAACGTTTCGCCAAAGGGATGCTGAAACGCAGGGCGGTGTGCGTCGTGGAGAAGCGGCAAACTTTATTATCGGTAAGTCCCGAGGCCTTACCCGCATTGATGACGTCAATTTCGCGAATGTGGGTTTGACCTTTGGGATAGACCACCCAGATCGCGCCATTTTTGTCGATGGATTTCGCTAGCGATTTCAAGGCCGCCAAGTCTTTCGCAGTTTCAGCGGAAAAGAAAATCTGGTCAGCCCCTGCGATCCGCTGCCCGCGCGAATAATCAGGGACACGCGCAGTCAGGTCTGTCAGAAATTCCGCACTTTCCACTCCCAATACTGCTATCCGCTGGCCGGCCTTCACCCCTAATTTATCGATCAGCAGGCGATGTGAGTAATCGCGTTCGGGCTGTCGGGGCTTTGATGTTTTCTCTACCGGCACGACTTTATCGCTCCCCTGGCGCCGTCAAGCTAATCACGATTTGCCTGGGCTGCCGCGAACCCGAATACCACGCCGATTGGCGGGTGAAAACCACCCAACAACCGCGCGCATTATACTTCGGTTTACGATCCAAGCCGGTTGGCACATAATGCGCTTCCAAGTGCCCGGATCTGGGCGCGGAGGCGAAATTCGATGCTTCCCGGCATGAAAGTTGCGCTGAATTATCATCCAATATTTGTCCACTTCCCCATCGTGCTATGGCTCGCCGCGCTGCTATTTGAATTGCTTGCAATCTGGCAGGCGAACGACGAACTGCAGCGCACTGCTTCGCGGCTGCTGTACCTGGGCACTCTGGCGGCAATCATCACCGCGATGACTGGCTTGGCCGCGCAAAATTCGGTCCCGCCGGGAGACGCGCAACGCGCCGTCGGCATTCATGAAACCTTGATGCTCACGGCCACCAGCCTGGCAATCGCGCTGTCGATGTTTGCGTTTTTCAAGCGCAAGAATTTTGCGGCGCAACTGCGCAAAGTCATGCTGCTAGGACTCGCCCTGCTCGCCATACTGCTGACGCTTGGCGCAGACCGCGGAGCGGAGCTCGTCTACGGTTACGGCTCCGCAGTCAACTGGGCTACCGCACAGCAACAAAAATAAAAGCTCAAGATTCAAGCAGGTCACACAAGGAAGCTAAAGGGCTTTGAGGCATGAAACATCTCGGGGGTGCCAAGTGAAAAAACCGAGGGAAGCAAAGCGCATGAGCGACGAAGCGGTGAAGGAGAGGACCGGAAAAACCTGGGACCAATGGTTTACGATTCTCGATAACGCCGGCGCGAAAAAATTGCAGCACCGGGAAATCTCCGCCTACCTTGCTGAAAAGCACAAAGTAGGACCGTGGTGGGCACAGATGATTGCAGTCCCGTATGAGCACGATCGCGGGCTGCGTGAGAAATTCCAGAAATGCGACGGCGAATTCGCGGTGTCCGGAAGCCGAACCTTGAATGTACCCATCGCGAAACTCTATCAATCGTGGATTGACGAACAGCTACGCCGCCGCTGGCTGCCAGACGCCGAAATGGAAATCACAACGGCCACTTCAAACAAATCGCTGCGTGCACAATGGGGCGAAGGCAAGAGCCGCCTGAGCGTGAATTTTTGGGCGAAGGGCGCAGGAAAGAGCCAAGCGGCAGTCGACCACATGAAACTGACCAGTTCAAAAGAGTGCGCAAAGATGAAAAAATATTGGTTCGAGGCGTTGAATCGCCTGCAAGAGATTAATGAAAGCTAGATGCCGGCTAATGTCGTGAGCACTGGAAGTGTTCCGCCGCAACTATATCCGAGGAGAAATGCGATGACATCAGCAAGATCGCCGATTTCGAAGCCTACGCGCGCGTTACTGCCGAAACCGGCCGAGCGATGCGGTCGAAAACTGGTTGGCTGCTATATGTCTACCAAAATGGCTGGACCGACAAATTTTGCGTTGGCGCCAATTCATTTTCTAACACTCGCTGCATATGAGAACTAAAGCGACAAATTGATGGGCGATGCCGACGCCGTTGGGAACGTTCTCCGAAATGGAACGTTCAGGCTGCGTCCTGATTGAAGACCGCTCGATTCTGCGGCGCGTGACCGACGCCTAGATCGAACGCCGAATCGCCCCAACTTAGTAGTCGTTGGCGGAGCCTTCGAGGAACGCGCGGAGCTTTCGAGAACGCGACGGGTGGCGCAGCTTGCGCAAGGCCTTGGCTTCGATCTGCCGGATACGCTCGCGAGTGACGGCGAACGACTGTCCTACTTCTTCCAGCGTGTGTTCGCTGCCATCATCAAGACCGAACCGCATCTTGATGACTTTTTCCTCGCGCGGCGTGAGCGTCTTCAGCACCGAAGAAGTTTGTTCTTTCAAGCTGAGATTGATCACCGCGTCGGACGGCGACACCACGGCCTTGTCCTCGATGAAATCACCAAGATGCGAATCCTCTTCCTCACCGATGGGAGTCTCGAGTGAAATCGGCTCTTGCGCAATTTTCAAAATCTTGCGCACTTTGGCGACAGGGATGTCCATGCGCTTGGCGATTTCTTCGGAAGTCGGCTCACGGCCGAGCTCCTGCACCAATTGCCGTTGCGTGCGCACCAGCTTGTTGATTGTTTCGATCATGTGCACCGGAATGCGGATGGTGCGAGCCTGATCAGCAATGGCGCGAGTGATTGCCTGGCGAATCCACCATGTAGCGTATGTGGAAAACTTGTAACCGCGGCGCCACTCGAACTTGTCCACGGCCTTCATCAAGCCGATGTTGCCCTCTTGGATCAAATCGAGGAACTGCAAACCGCGGTTGGTATATTTCTTCGCAATCGAAACGACGAGACGAAGGTTGGCTTCGATTAACTCTTTCTTGGCTTGTTCCGCTTCGGCTTCACCGCGAAGTATCACCTGAAGCCCGCGCTTCAATTCCGTGGGGCTCACTTCGCTGGCTAATTCGATTTCGGCAAGCTCCTGGCGGCGAGACTTCAAATCCTTGCGAGCTTCGGCCTGAACGTCCGCCTTCGAAGCTTCTACGCGGCGGTCGAGCTTCACGATCTCGCGTTCCAGGAAATGGACGCGCTCGACAGTCTGCCGGATTTTTTCAATCAGCCGCTTCTTCTCAAGTGGATTGAAGTCCAGGTCGCGCATGCGATTGGACATTTCCACGCGAGTACGAGCCAGGGCATAACGCGCGCGCAGGTAAGGACGCTTCTTCGATTTCGCCATCTTCCCGAGCTTTGCAGCCTGCTTCAGCGCCAGAAGATAAAGCTTAGCGACCCGGTCAATTTGCTTGAGCGTGTCCTTGGTCTTTGCTTCGATCTTTTCTTCGGTGAGTTCCTCGTCGTCGAATTGAACGATTTCCTTGATCGAACGCGACCCGTTTCGCAGATCTTCGCCAACCTGCAAAAGTTCTTTCAAAATCAAAGGAGCGCGCGTGATCGTTTTCAGCACCAGCAGTTGCCCGCGCTCGATGCGCTTGGCAATGGCTACTTCGCCTTCGCGAGTCAGCAAAGGCACGGTGCCCATTTCGCGCAGATACATGCGCACAGGATCGTTCGTCTTCTCGAGCGAACCTGGAGTCAGATCAAGTTCTCCGTCTTCCGACGCAACTGTTTCCAATTCCTTTGTAGGTTCGGCCGAATCCGAAGCATCCGCAGTGGCGAGCGCCGCCTTCGCACTCGCAAGGTCTTCGTACACATCAATGCCATAGCGCTCGAAAGTGGAGAGCAGATCGTCAATTTCTTCCGAGGAATGAACCTCGGGCGGCAGGATATCGTTCACCTCATCGTAGAGCAGGTAACCGCGTTCCTTGCCCATGGCGATGAGTTGCCGTACCTGGTCGTACTTTTCCTCAAGAGCTACCGTCACACTTCCTCCCTCGCAGAGGTCCGGCGATGCGCAAAACGGGGCCGTAAAATGCAAAGCTGCCGCGATGAGACACCCCGGCGCACTTTAATTTAGCTGCATTTAAACGGATGTATAAGGACGAAACTTCGAATCTCTCGCCGATTCCGCGCCCGTTGCCACCACGCCCGCGCCTGCCCCGCGCATCTATATGATGCGCGAAGCATGCCGCACGTTTCCTCCAAAACCTTACGAATATACAATATAGAGTTAATGTACGTCAACTTTGCCGCCAAATTATTGAATCGGCAGCGATTTATCGGCTTCCCGGTCGCGGGAGAGCAGTCGCAGCAATTCCATGCGCCGCAACGCCAATTGCTTCATCTCCTCGGCCGAGGGGTTGGCTTCAATCCGTTTCTGCAATTCCGTTAGTTCCTCTGCGACGGGTTTCTCCCGTAGGAAACTCAGGCAGCTCTCGGCGTCTTCCCATGTTCCCTCCGGCAATGACTCGAACAGGATTTCGAATAGCACGCGGCGGTCTTTTTCTTCCAAAGAGGCGCCGAGAGAAGCCGCATTGGGCTTTTCGCCCGTAGCCGAAGCAATAAGAAGCGCTTCGAAGATGTTTCGCGTCTCAAGATTGCGATGGAGGCCGGCAGACGCAATTTCGGCCGCCAATTTTTCGCGAAATTCGTCGGCTTCAAAGAGCATGCGAATCAATTGGCGCTCTGCGCGTTTTACGGCCGGCGTGAGCAGCTCGACCTTAGGCTTCACTTCGCTGCGCCGCTCGTCGGCGGCACGCCTCAATGCGGCGCGCAACACGGG
This sequence comes from uncultured Acidobacteriota bacterium, assembly GCA_963703675.1. GTDB lineage: Bacteria > Acidobacteriota > Terriglobia > Acidiferrales > UBA7541 > Palsa-295. The sequence continues at coordinate 28,593 of CAVPFH010000004.1, forward strand.
TTCGTCAACGCGCAATTCGGAAGCGATGCGTGTGGCCCATTCGGAACGGAACAGACGATTTGGCAAGCGCTGGACGTAGGGCATCAGGAAATTCAACGCCGCCACTTTTCCCTGCGCCGTGGTCCGATCCATGTTGCGCGCGCGAGAGATCAGGTAATCGAGATATGGCGGCGCTTGGGTCAGCAGCTTCTTGTAAGCTTCGACGCCTTGTTCCTTGATGAATTTGTCGGGATCGGCGCCACCCGGCAGCGAAAGAACACGCACATCGAATTCCTTTTCCAGCAACAGGGTCAATGATCGCTCCGTGGCAGCCTGGCCGGCGGTATCCGGGTCGTAGTTCACTACGATGCGCCGCGTAAAGCGCGCGAGCAATTTCGTCTGCGGTTCGGCGAGGCTTGTCCCGCAACTCGCCACTACGTTGCCAATCCCGGCGCGAGCTACGGAGATGGCGTCCATGTAGCCTTCCACCAAAACCGCGAAATCCATCTGGCGCAGGGCTTCTTTGGCGCGATCGAGGTGATAAAGAACGCTACTCTTTGAATATATCGGCGTTTCGGGCGAATTCATGTACTTTGGCATGTCATCGCCCATAGCCCGACCGCCGAAGGCAATCACTTTCCCGGCTTCATTTGAGATAGGGAACATGATGCGGCGCCGGAAACGGTCATAGAAGCGGTTGCCGCTCTGGTCGCGTGAGACGATCCCGGAAACTTCGAGAAGTTTTTCCGGATACTTCTGCTTCAAGAAACGAAATAGCGCGTCACCCGCCGAAGGCGCGAATCCCAGTCCGAAACGCTTGATTGCTTCGCGATCCAATCCGCGGTCTTCAAGATATGCGTAGGCGACTTTGCCTTCCGGGCATTCGTGCAATTGACGCGTGAAAAAGGCAGCTGCTTCGCGATGCATTTCCACCAACGCCGAACGCTGCTGATTTTCCTTCCGTTCCTCAGGCGAACGCTCACGCGGCTTCGGAATCGCGATCCCACATTTCTCAGCGACGGTGCGCACCGCCTCCGGAAACGTGGACTTTTCCAGTTCCATCACGAATTGAAAAACGTCGCCACCCTTGCCGCAGCCGAAACAATGATAAATCTGCTTGGTAGGATGCACCGCAAACGAAGGACTCTTCTCCTGATGAAACGGGCAAAGCCCTGTGAAATTCTGCCCGGTCTTCTTCAGACGCACGTATTCGCCGATCACGCGAACAATGTCCGCCTGCTGCTTTACGCGATCCGCAAAAGAACCAGCTTCAGCCATTCAATGGGAGCCTCATCGTCCGTTTTCCATTTCAGGAGTGCGCTCGATCGATCCTTCTGTAAGAGCACATGTGCACGATTCGATGCTTCCGGAGTACGCGGGCGTCACGGTCAATCCAGTCGCATTCTACTAGACGCGCGCGCATCCCCGCAGCTTATGCTCTCAACTCCGCAATCGTGATAGCAGCACCGCCGCGATCTTCAGCTTCATGGTGAATACTTTCCACCGACGGATGCGCCGACAAAAATTCACCCAGGCCCCGACGCAGGGCGCCCATGCCGTGCCCGTGAATAATGCGCACCGAAGGCTTCCCGGCCAGAACAGCTTCATCGATGAATTTATCCACGCGCCGGGTAGCTTCTTCCACGGTGCAACCGATCACATTAATTTCTTCTCCAACTGGTTCCTCGCTTGCCCGTGCATGCACGGTGATGCCGTAGGGCCGCGTTCCACCCGATACGTTTGACTTCGCAGACTTTGAGCGATCGGTTTCGATGCTGATTACTTCGCTCAATGGCACACGCATGCGCAGAGGTCCTGCTTCGATTTCCGCCATGCGCCCATCGTGACGCCGAAAAATAACCGCTTGTTTGAAATTCTTTACGACAATTCGCGCGCCGGTAGAAAGCTGCTCGAGCGGCACCGGTTTTGCTGGCGCACCAGCCGACACACCCAAGTCCGCCTGCGAAGCAGCCAAAGTCTCGACCACCGCCGCATTCGTATCGGCTCGCGCTTCCGAACCGATCTTCGTCAGGCGTTTCACGGATTGTTTTTCTATTTGCGCGCGCATGTTGCGATCGCGAATCTCATCGGCGAGCCGCGCTACTTCACCCTCCAGGCGTTTCTGTGTCTCCTGAAAATTTCGCTCTAACTCGGCGATGCGTTTTTTCTGCCGCTCGACCCACTCTGTCTGCAGAGAACGCCGCTCCGCTTCCAACTGCAACAACTCCTCACGCGCCTGCTGTTTGATCTGCTCCATTTCGTCACGGCTGCGATGAAGGTAAGCGATCAAATCGCGAGCTTCGCGCGATTCAGAAGTCTGACTGGCGCGCGCATGTTCAACAACGTGCGCGGGCAACCCAAGGCGCCGGGCAATTTCGATTCCGCTCGAAGTGCCGGGAACTCCGACAAGAAGCCGATAGGTGGGCCGCAAATTCTCTTCGTCGAATTCCATGGCGGCGTTCACGATTCCGGGGGTGGTGGACGCATATGACTTCAACCGGTCGTGGTGCGTGGTCGCAATCGTCAGCGCACGGCGCGCGCGGAATTCCTCGAGCATGGCCACAGCCAGGGCCGCGCCTTCCTCGGGAGCCGTCCCGGTCCCCATCTCGTCCACGAGAATCAGCGAACGATCGGTTGCGATTTCGAGCATCGATTTCAGATTGACGATGTGCGCCGAAAACGTGGACAAATCCGCAGCGATAGATTGTTCATCACCGATGTCGGCCAGTACGTGGTCGAACACCGGCATATCCGCACGCTCGGCAGCCACGGGGATCCCGGATTGCGCGGATAACGCCGCAAGTCCCACGGATTTGAGCGCAACGGTCTTGCCGCCAGTGTTAGGCCCGCTGATAACCATCACCGTCTCGTCAGCGCCAAGCGCCAGCGACAACGGAACGGCCTTGCGTGCGATTGAATGCAGCTTGGCTTCCAGGACTGGGTTACGCGCTGATTCCAAGCGAAGAAAATTACCCGCCTGAAATGTGGGCATCACACAATCGAGTTCACGCGCGAATCGCGCGCGGGCAAGAATAGAATCGAAATGCGCTACTTGCGCAGTCGCCGTCTCCAGCGGACCGCGCTCGGCGCGCAGCCGCTCGGTAAGCTCCGCAAGAATTCGCGAGATTTCCACGAGTTCTTCCTCGGAAAGCTGCACCAGGCGGTTATTCAAATCGATGGCTTCCAGCGGCTCGACGAAAATAGTTTGGCCTGTCGAACTCGCGCCATGAACGACTCCGGGCACACTGCGGCGTTCCGACGCCCGAACCGGGATAACGAAGCGATCGTTGCGCAGAGTCACATAATCTTCGCCGGAGGATTCACCACGAGAGCGCACGATGCTTTCAAGCGATCGCCGAATGGTTGCGCGGCTTTGCGCAATGCCGGTGCGGATTCGTTTGAGCTGCGGGGAAGCGTCGTCGCCAATCTCTCCGTTCGGAAGGATCGCGCGACGAATCGCGGTACCGAGGTGCCGAAAATCCCCCAAAGCTGCAGCGCGGGCGGCGAGCGGCGGGAACTTAGCGGTGTCCGGCTTGAAAGTCTCGCGGACGGAATTGCAGATCTCCATCAACGAACGTGCATCCAGCAACTCGCCAATCGAAAGCACGGAAGCGGGGATCGCAAGGCGCGCAAGCCACGCCTCCGGATCAGCGAGCGAGCCGAATCCAAAGTCCGCCCCGCCGCGAATATACGCAACCGCCTCGCTGATCAGCGCAAATTCCGCGTCGAGGGCGGCTACCTCAAGCTGCGGCGCCAGTGCCGCGACGACACGGCGTCCGGGCGCACAAGTCGTGTACCCGGCTACAATATCCTTAACCCGGTCAAACTCGAGGACTTCCTCTGCTGGGCGCGACACGAACACCTCATGATGACGATTTATTTTAGGGCTTTATTGTAGCCCCGTTGCCTGTGGGAATTCACCGCGTGCAGTTGCGGCAAGGAGCCGATCGCTGATGGCCTGTCTTAACCGCCAATTATTTTTCCTTCGCGGGAGGCGGTGGCGCCGGGCCCAAAGTGTCAATCATACCGGTAGTGATTGCATCGATCGCAGCGGTCGAGTCGCGGCCGCGCTGCGGATTACTATTTCCGAAAATTGTGAAAATCAGCCGCTCGCCACGCTGCGTGGTTGCGAAACCCGACATCGCGTGCACGTGCTCGAGCGCGCCCGTTTTCGCCAGAATCACCCCGGCGGCGGCCGTGTTCTTGAAGCGATTTTCAAGCGTGCCGTCTACACCGGCGATTGGAAACGTGGAAATGTAATCGGGACCCCACGATTGTTGCGCATCATATTGCAGCAATTGCACAACCGCGCGCGGAGTAACCAGATTGTCGCGCGAAAGCCCCGAGCCGTCGGAGAGGACCACATCACCATCCGCGATTCCCACGGACTTCAGAAAATCCTGCTCAACCCACAGCCCAGCGTCAATTACGCCAAAGCCCTTCTTCTCGTGTCCAACAGCACGCAGCAACAATTCCGCGTAAAGATTCTGGCTCACCTTATTCGTCACCCGCACCATTTCCGAGAGTGGAGGCGAAATATGTTCCGCGAAAACGATGGCCGTTGGCGACGGCGGCACCGGAGCCGGACCCACCACCACCGGCGCGTCCGGATATATTTCCGGCGGTGGCGCATGACGCACGCGAACGGTGCCGCTCACCGGTACGCCCCGCGACTGAAAGATCTGCTTGAGTGTTATGGCGGTCGTCTCCGAGGGATCGGGCATCGCCAAATCGACCTTGATCGGCGCGTATCCAACAGGAATCGAGCCGCGCACCAAAAGAAAATTCACTCCGGGCCGGCGCGCGACGCCGATTTCCGGTTTGCCGTCAGCGGGAATCGTTCGTATGTCATGCGCAAAAGATTCCAATGCCGCGGCTGGTTCCACGACAATCGTCGCGGAATCGCCCACAACAGCGCCAGGGCGGATTTCTACTGAAATGCAATTGTCATTAAACGTGATTGCGCTGATGGGCGCGCCGAACGTAAAGAAAAGATCGCCAGTGCTCCATCCGGGAGGGTAAGGATCGTAAGGGTAATAGCTGTCATCGGCGACGATGTCGCCATCGATTTGTTTTAACCCTTTGGCAATCGCGTCGTCCGCCATCTCCTGCAGAACTTTTTCCGTCGGCCCGTCGTGCTCCACTTTGCCGGCGTACGGGAATTTACGATTGGAAATATCCGGATCGCCGCGTCCCACGAACATCATATCGCCGACAAGGTGACCGTCGGTCCCGAGCTGACCGGTGGATTCGAGCGTGCTGTGAAATTGGAACGAAGAGCCCAGTATCGCAAACGCCAGCGATGAAGTGAAAATTTTCGCGTTCGACGCGGGAGTGAAAAAGTGATCAGCGTTGAGTTCGTACAAAGTCTGGCCGGTATCGCGATCCACCACCAGAATGCCCCAAAAAGCTTTCTGCGCGTGGATTTCGGCCAGAGCAGCATCCACACGCGCACGAAACCGCTTAACCTCGGGAGGGGCGTTCGTGCGGGAGGACGCAGACTTTCTTTGTGCAGCAGTCCTGACCTGTTGGGCGGAGACGGAGTGAACGGCTACAAAGAAGCCAATGAATAGCAGCGGCGTCGCCCAGACATTCCCAACGCGCAGACGCGAGATTGACCGCAAAATCCTCAGAAGCTGAATGAACCTTTCCGCGTTACGGAAGCCTGGCACAGTGCCGATTATAGGACAATCGCTCGATTCGAAGTCGGTCACTTTCCGTGACCTCAGAAACGTTGCGATTTGCCGATGAAATCCATATCATAGCGCCCACCCATAGGAGGGTATATCTGATGAAAAAGTTTGTATCGGTCCTGCTAATTGCTGCGCTGATTGGACTGCCAACTTTTATCAAACCAACAACCGTCCGGGCCGACGACACGACTACGGATGAAGACCGGATTCAGAACGCAGGCCAGGTTCTGAAAGAAATCATGGATATCCCGGATGACATTCCGCAGAGCCTGATCGACAAAGCGTATTGCGTGATCGTGTATCCCTCTGTGCTCAAGGCCGCATTCATCGTGGGCGCGAGTTACGGGCGCGGCGTGATGACCTGCCGCAAACCCCCGCATTTCCGCGGCTCGTGGGGTCCACCGACGATGATGGCACTGGAAGGCGCCAGCTTCGGTTTTCAAGCCGGAGGCCAGGCTACCGACTTCGTGATTTTGGTGATGAATGAACGCGGTGCCAGCTCAATCCTCTCCAGCAAAGTGAAACTCGGAGGAGACGCGTCGGTCGCGGCCGGACCAGTAGGCCGCAACGCAGCTGCGGATACGGATGTTACCTTGCGCGCGGAAATGCTGACGTATTCGCGAGCACGCGGACTCTTTGCAGGTATTTCCCTGTCCGGTTCGACGGTGCGTCCCGACAATGACGCCAACGAACGAATCTACAGGAACAAAGTTCCCGCCAAGGACATCGTTCTAAAGGCGGCTGTCCCCCCGCCCGCTTCCGCTAAGCTTTTGCTTGAGACTCTTAACCATCACAGTCCCAAGAGAGCTTCGAAGTAGCTTTTTAGTACGCGCATACCCTGCGCCGGAAGGTTCTCCTTCCGGCGCATTTTCCCTTTCCAGCCCTTCCTTCGAGTCCCTGTTTTATTTTCAAATACTTGACCAATAGTCGGAATCGGCTTACAGTCATTATTAGAGCTATTCTCTTGAAGCTACCGCAGGCATCCGCAGTTTGTATCCGAAGGAAGAGGATTACCCGTCCGGGCCGGCGGGAACGGCATCGCGCCGAAACTCGCGACCGCCTGTATACCGCGGCGCTGGAACTATTCGCCGAGCGCGGCTTCCTGGAAACCACCGTTGAGGACATCACCGAGGCCGCCGACGTCGGGAAAGGTACTTTCTTCAATTATTTCCCGACCAAAGAGCACATCCTCGCCGAATTTGGCGGCGAACGAACCGCAGCCGTGGAACGGACTCTGGAGAGAGCCCGCACCACCAAGGGTCCGGTGCTGGACGTGATGCGCGAGCTGGCTGGCGACGCGGCGGGCCAGTCCGACAAAAGCGCTGCGCTGCTCCGTGCGATTTTTGCGGCACACGCTTCCTGCTCTTCGGTCAGGGAGGAGCTGATAAAGCGCTCCCAGGTCTCCCGGCGAATCCTTGCGCAGATTTATTCGCTGGCGCAAAAGCGTGGAGAAATACGCCGCGACATTTCCGCCAATGATCTGGCCCGCCTGACTCAGATCATTTTCATGGGAGCGACTATGAGTTGGGCCATAAGGCCCGACTCGTCGCTGCGAAAGACTTGCGAAGAAATATGGGATTTGATCCGCCCCAATCTGGAAACCAAGAGCCCGATAAATCGTAAAGCTCGGAGACCTAAGTCGTGAGTACTCATTACTCGCTATCGTCTCGGCGGAAAGCAATTTTCCGAGTCGCAGGAGTGCTCGGATTCATCCATACAAGGAATGCAGGAGGGGCTTGTGACCACGGGGAGTAAGACAATCATAGTCCTAGCATTCTTTCTGCCGATTGCCGGCGCACCGGTTTCCGCTCAAATCGCTGCAGGTCCAAGCGCCGGCCAAACCGGCTCACAGTCGACGCCGTCAGCTGCCGATTCAACAAGCGGCAATGGTGGTCCCGTGGCCCCGATGGCACAAAACCAAAGCCAGTTTCAAGGCAGCGTCCCCGGCAAGCTGGAGCCAGGAGTGGCGCCAATATCCCTGCAGAATGCGATTGACCGCGGGCTGAAAACAAATCTGGGATTGCTGCTTTCAGGCCAGGATGTTGTCACCGCGCGAGGCCAGCGCTGGCAACAGCTGAGCGCGCTGCTGCCCAATGTCACCACCACGAGTTACGTGGATGGCTCACAAGTCGATTTGGCGGAATTCGGTTTTACCTTCAAGGTTCCGGCCGGTTCGGGATTCAACATTCCCTCTGTTGTCGGCCCGTTCGGCTACTACGATGCGCGCGGGTACGTGACGCAATCGATTCTCGATCTGAAAGCAATCAATAACAATCGCGCCGCGTCTCGAAACCTGAAAGCTGCACAATATACGGCGAAAGATGCGCGCGACCTGGTGGTGCTGGCGGTTGGCTACAACTATTTGCTGGGAATTGCCGACGCATCTCGAATCGAGACAGTGCAGGCTCAGGTCAACACGGCACAGGCGCTTTACGATCAGGCCGCCGATCAGGTTAAGGCCGGAACCTCTCCCGCCATCGATGGGTTGCGCGCGGAAGTGGAATTGAAAACGCGGCAACAGCAGTTAATCCAGGCTAAGAATAATTTCGCGATTCAGAAACTCACCTTGGCGCGCGTCATCGGATTGGCTCCGGGCCAAGAATTTGATTTGACCGATAAATCGCCCTACGAGCCATTCGGCGGACTCACCCTGGACAAAGCATTGCAGCGCGCTTACGCGTCGCGTTCGGATTTTCAAGCGGCCGAAGCCACGCTGGAAGCAGCCGAATACTCGAAAAAGGCCGCCCGCGCGGAATATTACCCGAGTCTTTCGTTCAGCGGAGACTACGGAATCGCCGGGACCTATTCCACCTTGGCTACCCACGGTGTCTTTGACGTTCGCGGCACTCTGACATTTCCCATTTTTCAGGGTGGCAAAGTCCACGGTGACGAACTGGTGGCCGATTCTCAGGTGGAACAAAGCCGGCAAAAAATGGAAAACCTGCACGCACAAATTGATGCAGACGTGCGCACGGCATTTTTAAATCTCCAATCGTCCGCGCAGCAAGTCGAAGTGGCAAAAAGCAATATCGCCCTCGCCCAACAGACGCTCGATCAATCGCGCGATCGTTTCGCCGCGGGCGTCACAGACACGGTGGAAGTCGTCCAGTCGCAGGAGCAGGTCGCCACGGCCAATGACAGTTACATTTCGAGCTTATACAACTTCAACTACGCAAAGATTTCCCTGGCTCGGGCCATGGGCCTGGGAGAGCAAAGCGTGAAAGAGTATTTCAAAGGAAAATAACCATGCCGCAGAATACCGAGACTGAACCCGCCCCTGCAGCCAATGCTTCTGCCGAGGAAAAGCCGAGGCCAAGAGAGCGCCACACAGCGGAACCACCTCCGCAGCGCACCGAAACTTTTCTTGAAGCGCATCCGCGCGCGCCCATGGCGATCGGGATCATCTTGGTTGTTTTGCTGGTCGCGGGCTTTTTTACATTCAGATATTTTTCGGCGTATGAAACCACTGACGACGCGGAAGTAGACGGTCACTTGATGCCGCTGAGCGCGCGCATCTCCGGTTACATCGCCAAGGTAAATGTGGATGATAACCAGTACGTGACGAAGGGAACCGTACTGGCGGAAATTGATCCTCGCGACTATCAGGTGGCAGCGGACCAAGCCAAAGCTCAACTAGCCGATGCTCAGGCAACAGCGCAAGCATCGGACATCAACGTTCCGATTACTTCGGTGAATACCACCAGTCAAGTCTCCGTGTCTGAGGCCGACGTGGAAAACGCGCGCGCGGGAATTGTCGCTGCCCAAGAGCAATACGACGCTGCTAAAGCGCAATTGGACCAGGCGCAAGCAAACAACGTGAAAGCGCAAAACGATCTGGCCCGCTACAAAGAGCTCGTAGCCAAACAGGAAATTTCAAAACAGCTGTACGACCAGGCGGTTGCTGCAGCTCGAAGCGGCGACGCGACGGTTGCGGCCGCGCGCGCGTCAGCGGCAGCCGCCGCACAGCAAGTCACTCAGGCCCAGAGCAAATTAGCGCAGGCCAATGCGAACTTGCGTTACGCCCAGACCGGCCCTCGGCAAGTCGCGTCCAGCCGCGCGAAGGCTCTTTCGGCGGATGCCACCGTCCAGCAGAAGGAAGCGGCTCTGGAACAAGCGCAGTTAAATCTTCAATACACAAAAATCACCGCTCCGGTCGACGGCGTCGTATCGAAAAACGCGGAAGTCGGAATGAACGTCCAGCCGGGACAGCAGCTTTTCACCATTGTGCCGCTCAACGAAGTATGGATAACCGCTAACTTCAAGGAGACGCAATTGAAGTTCATGAAGCCCGGTCAGCCCGTAGCAATAAAAGTGGACGCGAACGGCCACACTTACAAAGGCAAAGTGGACAGCATCGCGGGATCCAGCGGCGCGCGCACCAGCCTGCTGCCGCCTGAGAATGCCACAGGCAATTACGTCAAAGTTGTTCAACGCATCCCGGTAAAAGTCGTTCTCGATCCCGGCGAAAATAATGATCATTACCTGCGTCTGGGAATGTCGGTCGAGCCGAAGGTGACCGTAAAGTAATGAGTTCTGCGGCCATCACGGCGGATTTCACATGGCGCCCGCGCCCGGTCATAAATCCATGGATCATCGCGCTCACGGTGACGCTCGCCACCTTCATGGAGGTGCTCGATACCAGCGTCGCCAACGTCGCTCTGCCGCATATCGCAGGCAGTCTCTCGGCCGGTCAGGATGAAAGCACCTGGGTTCTTACCTCTTACCTAGTCTCCAACGCGATCGTCCTGCCGATGAGCGGCTGGTTTTCGCAATTAATCGGTCGCAAGCGCTTCTACATGACGTGCGTCGCGCTCTTCACCGTCAGCTCATTTCTCTGCGGTCTGGCGCCAAACCTCACCATGCTGATCATTTTCCGTGTTTTGCAGGGTGCGGGCGGCGGTGGCCTGCAGCCAAGCGAGCAGGCTATCCTCGCAGACACGTTCGAGCCGAGAAAGCGCGGAATGGCTTTCGCGGTCTACGGCATGGCGGTGGTGCTCGCGCCGGCCATCGGCCCCACTCTCGGCGGCTGGATAACCGACAATTTCAACTGGCGCTGGATTTTCTTCATTAATATTCCCGTTGGCATCATTTCGCTTCTGCTCACCAACATGCTCATCAGCGACCCACCATACATGACGCAAGAAAAGAAAAAGGGCTTCAAGGTCGACTTCATCGGTCTCGGTCTGCTGGCCTTGGGGCTGGGCGCGTTGCAGGTAGTCCTTGATAAAGGCCAGCGGGATGACTGGTTCGGCTCGCATTTCATAGTGGTGATGACTACGATTTCCGTCGCGGCGTTAATTGGCGTTTGCTTCTGGGAATGGTTCACCGATCACCCCATCATCGATTTACATTTGTTTAAAGACCGTTCGTTCGCTATCGGAAATATGCTGATGTTCATGGTCGGCTTCGCCTTGCTTTCCAGCACAGTCTTACTGCCGCAGTTTACACAGGAACTTTTGGGCTACACAGCGCAACGCGCCGGCCTGGCGCTGATGCCCGGAGGCTTCGCAATTATCTGTTGTATGCCATTAGTCGGCTATCTACTGGGCCATACTGACGCCAGACGCCTGCTTTTATTTGGCCTCGTCATGGTCTCCTTTTCGCTCTTTCACATGATGAATTTCGACGTCGCGGTTGATTTTCGAACCGTAGCGACGGCGCGCGTCTTTCAAGCGCTCGGACTCGCATTCCTTTTTGTGCCCATCAACACCGCTGCTTACGCCTTTCTGCCGCCGGGCAAGAACAACCAGGCTTCGGGACTGATTAACCTTGCTCGGAACGTGGGCGGCAGCGTGGGAATTTCGTTCGTCACCACCATGCTGGCCCGCCGCGCGCAAGTCCATCAGGCCAATCTCACGGCTCGATTGAATAGTGGAAACGCGCAATTCCAAACCATGATTTCGAGCACCACCCATTTGCTCCGATCGCGCGGGTCCAGTCCCGCCGAAGCCGCGCACCAGGCCTATGGCTTGATCGCAAATACGCTAAATCAGCAAGCCACCATGTTGGCCTACGTCGATAACTTCTGGATGCTGGGGATTGCCGTGGCAGCCATGGTCCCCTTCGTTTTTTTGATGAAGAAGACTAAACCGGGCGGTCCAATCGCGGTACACTGAGGGCATTTAGGGGTTTGCCCGTGCCCGTCAAGATCATCACCGTCGAAAGAGAGTACGGCAGCGGTGGCGCGATCATCGCGCGCACACTTGCTGAACGCCTGGGTTGGAAACTCTGGGACGAACAGCTCACCGCCGAAATTGCGCGCGTCGCCAACGTTGATGCAATGGCCGCGCGACGGTGTGACGAACGCGTGGATCCCTTTCTCTACCGCCTCTTCAAAGTCTATGCACGCGGCAGCTACGAGCGAGCCCTGGCAATGGGCGAATCACATGTCTTCGATACCGACTGCATGGTGGACATGCTTCACAAAGTAATTGAAGACGTAGCCTCGCGTGGAAATTGCGTCATCGTAGGTCGCGGCTCCCCGTACATTCTTCGCAATCACCCGGATGCCTTCCACGTTTTCGTGTATGCCCCTGTCGATGAAAAAGTGCGTCGCATTCAGACTCTCGGCAAAACGCAGAAGGAAGCGTTGCAACTGGTGCAAGACATAGATCGCGAGCGCGCCGAATTCATCCATCATTATTTCGGCAAAGAGTGGCCGTGCCGTTCGCTCTATAACTTGATGATTAATTCGAAATTCGGGGATGAATTTGTGATCGATTCCATTCTGAAGAACATCGAATTGCTGGAACAGTGCCAAGCCCAACGCAGCGTCAGCGCATAACCAGAGCGAACCGTCGCATCCCGCATGACACTTTCGGCAATCAGAATCCACCTTGTTGATTTCCACATTCAATGCCGGTGAAGCTGGTCGGCGGCCCGTCGTTCTCGTACCCTTGTTTTTCACCACCAACCGCTGCGGCTAGTCGATCAGGAGAATAAATGAGTTGCCCGATCTGTAAAAAACGCCCTCCGAAAAGATTTTGTCCCGCCTTGGGCCAGAAAATATGTGCGATCTGCTGCGGCCGCGAGCGCGAGGTCACCATTGACTGCCCGCAAGATTGTTCCTACCTGATTACTGCTCATCGCTACGAAGCCGAACATCGTCAGCCGATTGCGCGCGATGAGCTTCCGTATCCCCACGCGAATTTTGATATTTCATTTATCCAGGAACGTTGGCCGATCATCGCCGGAGTTGGGACAACCATCCTGTCATTTCAAACGCAGAACAGAGATTTGAACGATGTCGCCGTTCTAAGTGCGCTGGAGGCTTTGGCGGAAACATATCGAACGCTGGGAACGGGGATTTACTACGAGCACCCGCCGGACTACCCAATCGCTCGCGCCCTTTACAGCGCGATTGCGGAGTTTTTTCAGAATTTGCGCATACAGGAAGCGGAACGCACCGGCTATCCGACTCTCAAAGAGTCCGAAATTTTCAATTTGCTTGTTTTTCTGCTGCGCGTCGGCAAACAGGAGACCAATGGCCGCCCACGTTCGCGCGCATTTCTGACTTTCCTGCACGCGCGATTCCCCCCTGTTGCGGAAAAGGCCGCCGAAGCGTCGCGCATTATTCTGCCGTGAGTATGAGAATGGGCGGCTCGGAGCGATCGACCCCAAATCGACAATCGCTCCGACCACCCACATGAATCGCATCCCGAAGCTCTCACTTACTTCGGCGCATTGCGGAACTGTACAACGTTCAGTTTTATTTGGCCTCGCCGGGCTTAAACTGCGGGTTGTAGATGATCCCCAGAACATTACCGAAGGGATCGCGTACTTCGCCGGCTAGCAGCCCGCCGCCGACATCCTGCACTTCCTCTACGGGAGTCGCACCCAGCTCGAGCAGACGTTTATAAGCAGCATGCGCGTCTTCCACTCCCCAGTAAGCTACGCCGGCAGGCGCGCGTTTGGTCTCAGCTTTCAACACGGGGACAAGTCCCAGATCGTAGCCACCGACGTTGTATCCCACGTAATAAGCCGGCTGATCAAAGTAGGGTTGGATCCCGAGAGCTTTGCTGTACCACTCTTTGGCCTTGGTCATGTCCTGCACTTCATATTTCGCAGTTCGCAAACCCAAAAACATAGGGTGCTCCTTCGTGTCGCTTTTAGCGGCCTGAGGTATCGACGTGGCCGCCGAAATATCCACGCGCCCCGCAAGGTACGCGAATAAGCAGAGCGCGGCAAGAAACATCGCCAGCGCCGACACATGCTTCATCTTCATGCCGCGCGCAGGCTTCGTCTGCGGAACAATCGCTTGAGAAAATGGCACAATCGTGGCAGACGGATTGTTACGTCTGCGATTGTTTGAAACCTTAGCTCTTCTGCGTGCCATCGCTATCCTCCGTTCTCGAGTCCAAGCTGCAACTGTGGCGAGCGCCACGCCCGATTTATAGAACGATCCGGGCGAACACCCAAACCGTGTTTTTCGCGAAGACGCTCGACTCGCGCACTGACTTCCTTGCGATAGGCCTCAGGCGCATCATTATGCTTGCTGTACCAGGCGTAATATTGCCGGGACAGCTTCGGAAACTTCTCATCTAGGAACGGCATGAAATGTCTAAGCGATGCTGACGTCAGAAACAAAACCCTTCCTGCGAACCATCGGGCGTCCGCCTGTCGCGCGGCTCGTGCCAGCACGTTCAAATCCTCCGCGGAATCAGTAATTCCCGGAACAATCGGCATAACCAACACCCCTGCTGAAATTCCTGCTTCGCGAAGGCTGTGGACCGCCTTCATGCGCAGGTCAGGCCGTGGCGCGCGCGGTTCGAGCAAACGTGCCAGGCGAGTGCGCATGGTCGTGATGCTGAGGTTCACCGCGAGCGCGGAACGTTCAGAGATGCGCTTCAGCAAATCCAAATCCCGCAGGACTTGATCGGATTTAGTAGTGATAGAAACGTTCAGGCCCTCACGCTCGGCGATTTTCTCCAAAATTGCTCGCGTGGCGCCGTATTCGCGCTCAGCCGGCTGGTAAGGATCGGTCGCCGTACCGATGGCGATATGCTCGCCCCAGATTTTTTCGTTCGACAGGTCGCGTTGCGCTAACGGACCGGTATCCTGCTTCACATAAATCTTCGATTCGAATTCGTTCCCATCGATTTCCATGTATTCGTGGGTATACCGCGCGTAGCAGTAATGGCAGCCGAACTCGCAGCCGCGATACGGATTCACCGTCCAGCGGAACGGCACGCGCTCGGAATCGCAATAATTCAGAATGGATTTAACGGGTAGTCGGAAATACTCCGCCCCTCGTTTCGCATCAGCGCGAGGGGAGGAAGCGGCGAGGCGTGCAATGCCGACCAGTTCCGTAGCGGGCTTCGTACTCCGGCTTGGTGACGGAGGGGGCGCGGAAGCGTCGCATGGGGACTCACAGGTGCCGTGGCGAGCGGCTGTGGGGAAAAGGGTGAGACTGGTCTGCTTCGCACGCTTCCGGGGACGCTGCAGCGTCGCTGGTGTCGCACGAAGAATGGGGAAAGTGGCCATTGATTGCCTCGCCGCACGAGAGGCACTATATTCGCTTTTTGTTCGCTATGTCAAGGACAATCTTTCGCTTTTATTTCGCCGGCTCGTGCGCAGCATTGCGCTTGGAAACCCTCAAAAGCCTGCGAATGATTTAAGAATGACTGGCCGATATACTCGAAGAAGGCCTTACCGGAGCTCGTTGAGTGCAAATTGGAATTCTGATCGTCGACGATGACATCGTCAGCCAGCGGGCGCTGAAAAATATCCTCGATTCGGAGGGGTGGTGTGTGCGCATCGTGCCGCTGGCGTCGGCGGCTATGCTCGAACTAGCCAGCGGCGAGTGGAGTTTGGTGATCGTGAACGTCGCGATGACCGATGTGCGCGGGCCCCTCTTCAATATTTTGAAGGACTTGGCGCAGGGAGTCGCGGACGCGCCTGCTGATGCAGCGGTGGACGCTAGCAAGCCTAAGCGGATTCGGGTGCTGTTTCTGGTTCCCATGTTGGCGGTTAAGGACGCGCAACCGATCCTCGAGCGTGAAGGGCTTCCCTACATCCTCAAGCCTTACCATTTGCACGATTTCCTGGAGAAGGTCGGTGAACTGCTGGTCGAAGCGGGGGCGCTTGCGGATCCAATTCGCAGCATGCGTGGATTTGCGTCCGGCAGCAACCGCCAACGGGGAACGCCGACGTCACGCAACAGCCGGCGGAATACGATGTTCGCTTCGCGCGACGATTATCAGATGTCCGAGGAAGAGATGCTCGAGTGGGAACGCACCGAAGAAGCGGACAAGAAGAAACGCGAGAAGGAACTCAAGGACCGCGAACACCTTTGACGCCAATGACGAGCTGCGACCACACCGTCACTCATAACGATCCTTGCTGTAGCGTTGTTCCGCGTTCGGCCTCTTCGCCGTTTTCATCCCTCTGTTCGTCGACCTGACTCTAGAACTCACTCTCACTACAAAGGATGCAAGAAAACTCCGATTGTTCGTTCTCAGTGTGAAGCCGCGCGATATTCGTCTGGCCGCCGCGAGCTTACTAGGAGAACGTCATGTTCGCGAATCCGAAGTGGATTTGGGTTTTTGGTCTTGGCGCTACTGTAGCTTTGGCTGCTGCTCTTTTCTGGGGTTACTGGACTCCGCGCGCAACTGTCGAAGCTGGGCCTTCGGTTATCGATACTGATCCTTCCGTCAACGTCGAATCTGGCTCGCAGGCTTCTACTTCTACTAACTGGCACATCGGTTCGCCTGTCACGTATGAAATGTTGACCGTATTTCCTGTTCTCTCTTCGCAAGATGCCGATACTGAAGCGTTTGAAACGCTTGATGCTGCGCTGGCTTCCGGGGATGCGGTAGTTACCGAGCAGGGAGACTCGATGCGGCGGTCGCGCGACGGCGATATGCAAACCACTCCTTATATCTCCAGCGGCGCGCAAGTGAATCAGTTGGTGTTGATCAATCGCGGCAAGAGGCCTTTGCTGCTGCTTGCCGGCGAAGTGGTTTCCGGCGGGAAGCAGGATCGCATCATCGCCAAGGATCGTCTTGTTCCAATTGGCGCGAAGCCTTTGCCTCTCGATGTGTTTTGCGTGGAGCACAGTCGCTGGACTTCCGGCGACGCGAAGTTCTCTGCGGCGAAGACGATGGTTCATCCTGCTGTCCGGGAGAAGGCCGCGGTCCAGGCGGATCAGAGCGAAGTTTGGGCTGCTGTGCGCGGCGATACTGCTGCGGCGATGGCCCGGCGAGACCTGTCTTCGAACCTTGAAGTTTCGCCTCCGCCGGTTTCGTCGGCGCAAGTCTCGAGGGTGATTGCTTCTGCTGCACCGACCGAAGGTTATCGGAGCATTTATCAGTCTGCTGCTGTTGGTCCGTCTGTTGAGAACTTCGCGCAGGAAGTGCAGAAGCGGTTTGAGCGCGCTACTTCGGGACTCAAGGGTGAATATGTGGTCGGCGTGATTGTGGCTTATGGTGGCGAAGTTGCATGGAGCGATATCTTTGCTTCCTCGCAACTTTTTGATGCTTATTGGCCGAAACTTTTGCGCAGTTATGCTGTGGAGGCGCTGACGCGTCCTGCGGCAAAGGAACAAGTTTCGCTTGCTGATGCGCGTGATTTTTTGCGTCCTGCTACTGGGCACGTGCGCGAGGAGACTGAGCCTGGTGTTTATCGCTGGCGCGAACGTAGCGAAGGGAATATTGCCGAGATTGAACTGGAAGCGCTTGAGCCGAAGCCGTTGACTTTGCACTGGTTGAAAGTTTTGCGCACGAGCTAGCGGCGCTTCGCGGTTGCGCTTGTCGGCGACTCGTCAATGCCGCGCTCAAGGCCGTGATGGGATAAAGGCGTCGGCTCCTTCGAGCGAGTAGACTTGGCGTTGCAAGACGACCAAGGCTCGGAAGGAAGGAGCCGAGCGATGATGATTATAGGCTGTGATTTTCACACGCGCCAGCAGCACATCGCGATGTTGGATACGGAAACCGGAGAGCTGGTCGAGCAGCGATTGGAACACGCCAACGGCGAGGCGAGAAAGTTTTACGAAGGGTTGCCGAAGCCGGTTCGTGTGGGGATCGAGGCGACCGGTTACACGCGGTGGTTCGAGCGACTGTTGGCCGAGTTGGGGCATGAGCTGTGGGTGGGGGATGCGGCTGCCATTCGTGCTTCGGTGGTGCGTAAGCAGAAGAACGACAGGCGGGATGCCGCGCACATTCTCAACCTGTTGGTGGAAAACCGGTTTCCATGCCTGTGGATGCCGACGCCGGCCGAGCAGGACCTGCGGCAGTTGGTGCTGCATCGAGTGAAGCTGGTGCAGATGAGGACGAAAGTGATGAATCAGTTGCACGCGTTGGTCATGGGAGAAGGGCTGTGCCGGAAGAAGAAGTTGTGGAACCGGGCGGGTCGCCAGGAACTGGCCGCCTTGCCACTGGGGCCGTGGGCCGCGCGGCGGCGGCGAGAGCTACTCGACTGGCTCGATCAGTGGGAGGAACCGATTGCCGAGTTGAATCGCGCGGTCGAGCAGCAAGCGGCAGCGCACGGGCAAGCGGCTCGCCTGATGACGCATCCGGGCGTGGGGCCATTGACCTCGCTGGCATTCGTGCTGACGGTGGGCCCGATCCACCGTTTTCCACGAAGCCGGAACGTGAGCAGTTATCTGGGTCTGAATCCAAGCCTGGACTGTTCTGGCACTCGGACGCGTATCGGGTCGATCAGCAAGCAGGGCAATTCAATGATGCGTTGGCTGTTGGTGGAAGCCGGACAGACAGCAGCCCGGCGGGATCCGGAACTGCGGCGGTTGTATCAGCGGCTGAAATTCCGGCGTGGAAGTCAGATTGCTAAGGTGGCAGTGGCCCGCCGCTTGGCCGTGAGGTTGTACTGGATGTTGCGAAGTCAGGTCGATTACCCAGATCTGATGGCGCGGCTGGTTCGCCTGCGGGGTAGCTCGGGTAGCGCTGTGATGGAAGAAGCAAATCCATCGAGGCCGTGAATGAGCGCCCCGCCTCCTCGGAAGGCCGGGGAGTTCGAAGCAGCAATCATGGTGGAAAGACCGCATAGATGGCTGGTGGAACCAACGTTTCCACCGCACGATTGAACGAAGCGAGTCTTGGTCGACGGTGCAAAAGGCTCTCGTAAGCAGAGAAAAAAACAGACCGGAAAACTCCCGGTCTTTGAACCCAGGCGCAACTGCCCCTTGACAACGCCGACGCCTTTATAGACGGCGCTACATTTAAATCTAAAGGCGTCCCGCGCATCGGCATGCGCCGCATCGCTGGTTAGGTTTGCCAAACGCGTACCTCGCTGCCGTCTGGGGTTTCGGATAGTAGTTCTGCGATCGTTTTCTTGAGTCTAGGGTGCTCGGTGTCTGGTGCTATTTCGGCGAAGGGCACCAGGACGAAGCGGCGGGCGGTCAGGCGCGGATGGGGGATTTTCAGGTTTGGTCGGCGCACGTTTTTCGAGCCGTACAACAGAATATCCATGTCGATGATGCGCGGGCCTTTGGGCGCTGTGCGGACGCGGCCCATGGAGCGCTCGATTTCCATGAGCTCGTGCATTAATTCCTGCGGCGTTGCGTTTGTCTCCACTTCGATTACGGAATTCAGGAACCATTCCTGCGCGCGCAATTCCACGGGCTCGGTTTCGTAGAGCGAGGATTGTTTCATGACGCGGATTCCGTGCACGGTGAGCGCTTCGATCGCGCGGAAGATATTTTGGGCGCGATCTCCGATGTTCGATCCCAGCGAGAGGTAGACCTTGGCCATGTTATGGAGCACATTCTAGCTTGAAGGGTGGAGGAATTGACGGCCGAGATCACCGGGTGAAGATGTGGACAGATTGCGCGGCTGATCACATCGAGATGTTCACGCATGTACGCAAGATCCAGCATCGCCGAGGCGGAATGCGTGAGTGCGTCAGTAACTGACGAACGCTGAGCTGTAAACCCCTTCCGAAATTGACGATTAGAATGCGGTCCGGTTGTTTGGTTTCTGTGAGTTACGGCCAAGTCCTCGAATTGTCGGTTCGACACGAGCCCCGACGCCCTGATCAACTGAAAGCAGGCTGGCGCCGGCGAATCGGTCCTGAAAGCCATGACGGAAGTTCCGGTAAGCGGATCCAACACTCAGGCCGTCGATTTTCCCGGCGCCCATCTTTGTAACGACGCCTGAGTCGGGCAACTGTGCATGCACCATCTACAGGACATCGTCGTTTGTGAGGCGCGGTAATGAGGCCGCGTCTTGACTACTTTGCTGCGCCGTCCCTACATGGACCGAGGCTCACGGCGACAACCGTGCGCAGACAGCGACGGGCGCGAAAATAACTGCAGGCCTCGCGGCGCACACCATAAAGCTGCCGGGCTGAAGGCCGCTGCGCTACATTTACACCTTTTGCGGCTGGCGTTTTGCGCTTTGATTTTTTGCTAGGGGAAGAGGTTGGGTTGGCGGCGGGGTTCGTCTAGCTGGAAGTGTTTGTAGGCTAGGGCTGTGGCTACTCTTCCGCGCGGGGTGCGGTCTAGTAGGCCTAGTTGCATCAGGTATGGCTCATAGATTTCCTCGATTGCGTCTTCTTCTTCGCTTAGGCTTGCCGCGATTGTGCTTAGGCCAACTGGGCCGCCTGTGTATTTCTGGATGATTGTCAGCAGCAGGTTGCGGTCGACCTCGTCCAGGCCGTGTTCGTCGACCCCCAGCATGGCTAGCGCGTCGCGGGCGACCTTGATATCGATGTGGCCTGCTGCGCGGACTTCTGCGTAGTCGCGGACTCGGCGTAGGAGGCGATTGGTTACGCGCGGGGTGCCTCGGCTGCGCCGCGCGATTTCGCCGGCGCCGGATTCGTCCATGGTGATGCCCAGGATTTTTGCCGAGCGTTGGACGATTTGCAGCAGATCTTCCGAGGAATAAAATTCCAGGCGGTGGACTATACCGAAGCGCGAACGCAGCGGGGCCATGATCAGGCCTGCTCTTGTGGTGGCGCCTATTAGCGTGAATTTATTTAGTTGATAGGGGTGGACTCGCGCGCCTGGGCCTTGGCCTATGATCAGGTCGACCCGGAAATCTTCCATCGCTGGGTAGAGGATTTCTTCCATCGACGGCTGGAGGCGATGGATTTCGTCCAGGAAGAAGAAGTCGCGTGTTTCCAGGGACGTTAGGACCGCTGTCAGGTCGCCTTTTTTTTCCAGCAGCGGGCCTGAGCTGACTTTTATCGCTGAGCCCATTTCGTTGGCCAGGATTTGCGCTAGTGTTGTTTTGCCCAGGCCTGGGGGGCCGTAGAGCAGGACGTGGTCCAGAGCTTCGCCGCGGGTGCGGGCTGCTTCTACTGCGATTTGCAGGTTTTCTTTTACTCGGTTTTGGCCGATGTAGTCGGTAAGTTTTGTGGGGCGGATGCTGGATTCGACGCGGGCGTCGTCGTCTAGCGCGCGGCCTGAGATGATGCGGTGCTGGGGGTCTTTTAGTTTTTCTGGCACTTGGTCCTCGGCAATTTCTGGGTGCCGGCCTGTCTGAAATTGGCCGCCGAATGGTTCGGGCAGCGCGGCATTCAACGTGTCCGCGTGATGAACATTTCGCTGGAGCTTCAGGGGCCAAAAAGTCTGTGTGGCAACTCGAAATTCGTGGCCTCAGCGGCTAAAGCCGCATTGACATTGCTTTGCTTACGGCACGGCTGAAGCCGTGCCTGACGCAAAACAACGTTTTCGCACAGACTCCAAATCCCCTTACGGCGCCTACTTTGCGGCGGGGCTGAAGACCCGACCTTGCTTCTTTCAGCTAGCCCGGCCAGCTTTTCAATTCGTTCCAGCGAAAACGAGTTCTCGCACAGACTCTAAAAATCTTCGGCGGCGGATTCTTTTCGTCCGTGGCTTTAGCACGACATCACCACCTTCAAAGCGCTCGGCGTTGCAATGCCCGGGCTGGCTGAACAACGCCAGACCGGCCGCTACAAAGTCTACGGCGACGTGGGCGGCTTCACGGGCGCCGCCGGTATTGAGTCCAACTTGACGGCCGCTTCGAGTCATTCGGCGTGAGCTGCGCGTGCCGATTTTTGCATTGTTGCTGCGCCTAGTAGTTGCAGCGACGCGCGGAGTAATGATTCGAAATTGTTGGCGGCTGCCGCGCGGGATTTCGCTATGGCGTTTTCTACTGCGCGTTCATCGTAACCTAGATTTATTAGCGCTGATGCTACATCTGATTCCAGCTGCGATCGTGTGGCTGGCTTTCCTGCTTCTGTTACATCTACTGCCGCTACCTTATCGCGCAGTTCTACTACAATGCGCTCCGCTGTTTTGCGGCCTACGCCCGGGATGCGGACCAGTTGGGCCAGGTCGCCCTTGCGGATTGCTGGGACCAGGTCGTCGAGGCCCATGCCGGACAGGATTTTTAGCGCCAGCGACGGGCCGACCCCTGACGCTGAGATCAGTAGCTCGAAGCATTGCTTTTCACGTGAGGTCAGGAAGCCGTAGAGCGAGATTTGATCTTCGCGGACATGGGTGTGGATCAGCAGAGCGGCTTCCGCGTGCAGCGCGCCCAGGCCTGTGTATGTGGACAGCGGGATTACAACCTGATAGCCGACGCCGCCTACTTCTACCAATACTAAGTTTGGGCGTTTTTCTTGCAGCGTGCCGCGGAGCGATCCGATCATGTACTGCGATTATTGATTAGGGGCGCGGGTGTGTCAAACATGGCTGCGGGCGCGTACGTGGCGATTTTGTGTGACGCTGCGAGACATTGTGCGGCTGCGGAACTTTCGCGGACCTGGAACATCTCGCGGAGGCGAAACATTTTGAGACTGCGTTGCGTACCAATATTCGGAGCTTGGGATTTTTCCGCCCCGTGCTGCGTTGCGCACAGTGTTCACTTTCGTGCGTGCGGTGTTCGGTTCCGCTCGCAGCGTGTTCGGTTTCGCATCGGACGGTGTTCGGTTCCGGCGTGGTAACGCGTTTTTATTTTTCTCCGAAGTGTTTTGATTAAAATCTCGCAACATTGCTTTCGTCCCGTGGATGCTCGCGTCTAAGCAGGTGCGAGGGGCGATCAAAATCCTAGGAGGAAAGTAAAATGGCACGGAGTTTAATGAACCATGTGGTAACACTTCTCGCGGCGCTTGTGCTGATGGTTGCAATCACCGCGCAGGTAACTCCAGCGAACGATTCCAAAACAGGCGTTAAAACAACTATGAGCCTTGTGAACCCTACTTCACTTGCGGGAAAACAACTGAAGGCCGGGGATTATGAGGTCTCTGCGGATGAGTCACAAGTGAGAATTTCGTTGCACGGGAAAGTGGTGGCGCAGGCGCCTGTGCAGTGGAAAGACGATGCCAGTAAGGCGGATCGTTCTGCGTTTGTGGTCAGCGACAATAAGATTATTGAGATTCACTTCGGTGGTAAGACGCGCTATGTCACGATTGCTCAGGAGAGTCCAGCCGGCAATTGAGTCTGCGGGTGGGTGTGCTCGGCGAGTGGCGTTCGTGTGGGAGCGAGCGTTGCTCGCCGATTTTGGTTTGCGGCGGTGCGTCTGGGATCCCCATGCTGGAGCTAACGCTCTCCGTTGGGCATCGTAAAAACCAAGAGAGGTCCTTCGCTTCGCTCAGAATGACGATTAAAACCTTTCAGACACGGCTTTGATCCGGCCATAATTTAGGATGTGACGGCCAAACCTTCGATACGGTTTGAATCTAGCCATGGTTTTAGCAACTTCTGAAGTTTTCGTTTGCCTCCGCTGTTAGAGGCGTGGTATCCGTTGTTCTGCGATGAATTGCCAATCACAAACCCTGTCTGCAATTCTGCCTCAACGCGGGGGCGCGTACCGGTGGGGTTTGCACTTGCCTGCGTTTTACACATCTTTTCGTCCTAAATCGCAAGGTGTTCGTCCGCTGCCGATACTTGCTGACGGCATTGCGCGGATTATTCCCATTATTAGGAGCGGATGACGGCCGGCGCCAACTTTTTTTGCAACGCCAAAGGCCGTTACCCCCAAAGGGCAACGGCCTTTCGCTTTTATGGTCCGACGATTATGGACATTTAGCGCACGACAGAGTATGGGCACCACCGTACAACATTACGAGCACTAGCCAAAACACTCTTCGGCCGACAATATGGAGGGCCCGGCGCGATGGTTACTTTGAAGGCGATTCAGCAGGCTTCTGAACGTGTGCGGAGTTCCATTTATTCTTCTCCTTTTGTGCGTTCGGAGACTTTTTCGCAACTTACCGGGAATTCCATTTTTTTGAAACTGGAAAATTTGCAGATGACCGGGTCGTTCAAGGAACGCGGGGCCTTGAACAAGATTCTTTTGCTGACCGAGGAACAGCGGCGGCGTGGCGTGGTTGCGGCTTCGGCAGGGAATCACGCGCAGGCTGTGGCTTATCACGCGACCAAACGCGGGATTGCTTCGCAGATTTGTATGCCGCTTACTACTCCTTTGGTGAAAGTGTCTGCTACGCGCGGGCATGGAGCCGAGGTGATTCTTTTTGGCGCGAATTATGATGAGGCTTGCCATGAGGCTTTGCGGCGCTGCGTGGAGCAAGGGTTGACGTTTATTCATCCGTTTGATGATGAAGCTGTGATTGCTGGGCAGGGCTCGTTGGGGATTGAAATGTTGGAACAAGTTGGCGACCTGGATGCGTTGGTGATTCCTGTTGGCGGCGGTGGGTTGATTGGCGGTGTCGCTTGTGCTGTGAAGGAGACCAATCCTAAGATTCGGATGATTGGGGTGCAGACTTCGAAATTGCCTTCGATGCAGGCTGCGCTGCGGGAAAATGCTGTGACTACTTTGCCTGCCGAAAAAACCATTGCTGATGGGATTGCTGTGCGGTCTGCCGGCGTGCAGACGTTTCCTTTGGTGCGTAAGTATGTGGATGAAATTGTTACTGTGGATGAGGAGGAGATTGCGAACGCGATTTTGTTGCTGCTTGAAAAAGAAAAGACTTTGGCTGAGGGCGCTGGGGCTGTCGCTGCTGCTGCAGTTTTGAACCGGAAGACTGGGCTTCTTGCGAAGAAATTAGGGGTGTTGATTTCTGCTGGGAATATTGATGTCACTTTACTGGCGCGGATTATTGAACGTGGGTTGGTTAAGGATGGACGGTTGGTGCGGTTGCGGATTCATTTGCCGGATCATCCTGGGGCGTTGGTGCGGCTTTCTACTGTGATCGCTGAGCATAAGGTGAATATTGTGGAGACGTTGTTTAATCGGTCGTATTACGGCGTCGTGTTGGGCGATACGGCGATCGATATCACTATGGAGACGCGTGGGCCTGACCATGTTGCGGAATTGAAGTCGGCGCTGGATTCGGCGGGTTATGCGCATGAGCGGGTGCAGTAGCGAATTTTAAGATGGCGGTGATGTCAAAAAGAGGCGAAACGACGTAGGTGAGAAATCAGATATGTCGCGCCCACGGCGGTTGTTCGCGATGCGACTGTTCCGGCGCGGCCGCCGCGTGGTTCAATTCTTTGTCAGATTACTGGGCGACGCGGCTACAGCGCCCGGGTCTTGAGAGCCGTGCTCACGAAACCTTGCTGTGGCGGGATGCGAAGAGCCGGCGGGACGCCAGCGCTACGAGGACTGGGCCTGGCTAGCAGCGTCTTGAGGCAAAACGTCGGCAGTGCCGACATCGCGGGCGGTCTCAGACCCGACCCTACGAAACCTGCTGCGATGGATACGTTGGAGCGGGACAGTATTTAATGTGGGTGCGTTTTGGCGCGGCGCGCGGCATGGTGCAGGGCGCGGTCCGCTACCCTGCACAGTTTAGTGTGGGTTGAGGTCTGAGCTCATGCGCCGTTTAGTGCAGAGCGCGATCTTTTTTTACTGCTTCGTCTACCAGCGCTTCCAGTTCGCGGCGCGTTAGCGTGATTCTTTCTTTTTCGGCGACTGTTTCTGATGTTACTGGAAATTCTGGGCCGAAATTTGGCGCCGTCTGCAGGCCGTAGCGCGCACGGGCTGCTACCAGTTTTTGTACGTCGCCGCTCGACAGTAGCACCTGTTTGCCCAGCATTTCCGTTACCAGTGCTACGCGCGCGAAATGCTCTGTGGTTTCCATGCGGAAGAACGCGGTCATCAGGTCGTGGCCGTATGTTACTACTCCGTGATTCGCCAGCAGGATTGCGTCGTAGCCATCGATGAAGGGCTCGATTGATTGGGCTAATTCCGATGTGCCGGGCGTGCCGTATGGCGCTACGGGCACGCATCCCAGCGATAGGATCAATTCGCACAACAGCGCTTTATTCAGTGGGATTCCCGCGGCGGCGTATCCCGTGGCCACCGGCGGATGCGCGTGGACAACGGCGTTTACGTCCGGGCGATGCTTGTAAATTGTGAGATGCATCGGAAGCTCGGACGATGGATTGCGATTGCCTAAGATTTTTTTGCCGTTCAAGTCTGTGATGACCATGTCTTCGGCGGTCATCATTCCTTTGCAGAGTCCTGTGGGCGAGGTGAGGATATGGTCGGGGCCCAGGCGCACCGAAATATTTCCGTCTGTGGATGCGGCGTAGCCGCGCTCATATGTCCAGCGGCCTACTGCGCACATGTCGCGGCGATGTTCTTCTTCGGTTTTCAGCGCTCCGGGCAAAATCGAATTAGGAAACACGGTTCCTCCTCGACTACCTCCGGGCACTCGACTGATTATGCGTAGATGCCGCGCAGCTTCAGTGCCCTCGCCACCCGGTCGATAGCGCCGATGTAGGCCGCTATGCGGTTGTTTACCCCGTGTGTTTCGGCGTACCTTATCACCTGTTCGAAGCTGTGGTCCATCACATCTTGCAGACGGTCGTTGACTTCACTTTCTCGCCAGAAAAAGCCCTGGCGGTCCTGGACCCATTCGAAGTAGCTGACCGTGACGCCTCCCGCGTTTCCCAGGATATCCGGGATTATGAAGATTCCTTTTTCCTCGATTACTTTGTCGGCGTGTGATGTTGTGGGACCGTTGGCGCCTTCGCAGAGGATTTTGCAATCGACGCGATGAGCGTTTTCGGACGTGATCTGATTTTCGGTTGCCGCGGGAACCAGGATGTCTGTGGGATGAAAGAGAACTTCTTGGGCCGTTTGTTTTTCGGCGCCGCCCGGAAAATCCGGGAGGCGTTTCCGCTGACCGTAGACCCAGTCGATCAGTTTCGGGACGTCGAAGCCTTTATCGTTGTATAGGCCACCGTGAACGTCGGCTACGCCGATGATTTTGTAGCCGGCTTCATACATCAAGATCGCGGCTTGCGAGCCGACGTTGCCGAAGCCCTGGATAATTACGCGGCAGCCTTCGCGCCTCATTTTGAGTTTTGCGAGCGCGTTGTTGCAGCACATCATCAGGCCGCGGCCTGTGGCTTCTTTGCGGCCTTGCGAACCGCCTAGCTCGAGCGGCTTTCCTGTAACTACCGCCGTGGTGGCTTGGCGGACGTGCATTGAGTAGGTGTCCATTACCCAGGCCATGGTCTGTTCGTTGGTGCCGATGTCCGGGGCCGGAACGTCACGCTCGGGACCGAACCATTCGCTTAATTCTGCCGTGTAGCGGCGAGTGATGCGCTCTAGTTCCGTCTTGGAAAGTTTGCCGGGATCGCAGATTACTCCGCCTTTTGCGCCGCCGAACGGGATATTCACTACCGCGCATTTCCACGTCATCCACGCGGCCAGGGCGCGGACTTCGTCGATCGAAACGTCTGGCGCGAAGCGGATGCCGCCTTTGCCGGGACCCCGGACGGAGGAATGCAGGACGCGATAGCCGACGAAGACCTCGATTCGGCCGTTGTCCATCGCTACCGGGATGTAGACCGTGATTTCCTTGCTGGGATATTTCAGGTAACGGTAGATGCCTTCTTCCAGGCCCAGTTTTTGGGCGGCGATTTCGAAGCGTGCTTCGGCGGATTTGTAGACGTTCAATTCATCGTGCGTAACGGCAGCCATACTGCCTCCAAGTATTGCGAAACCTTGTTAATCGGCGTTTACGATAATTTAATGATTATGATGGGAGCCCGAAGATGCGCACCGGGCTCAGCTGACTAGATGCCGGATTGGCGTCCGGACAGCGTCGGCCAGTATACGAACCTGTGGATATCGGCGCAAGAAAAGCATTTGGAGGGGCGGGCGAAAAGTCCGAAGTTAGGGATCCTTACCCTCCGCTTGGGCGCGCATATTCGGGCTCAGCATGATGACCTTGGGCTTCTCGGACCAAATCCATGGCTTGAATCACCGTATTAAATTGTGCGTTTGAATCAGCCTCAACATGCACCAATCTGCGCGGTGCGCGAATTCGCTGAAAAGAATCAGCATCCTGACGGTCGGCCGGAGGCCGGCAAGGCGCTCGTTTAGTTGTTCGAGGACGAAAAGCTGGACCCCGGCTTTACGACTGGCGCCGTGATCACGAGGATAGGGCTTCGATCCCAGCGACCATAACCTCTGCGTCGGCTTGCAGTCTATTCCTGCGGTGTGGATGGAGCCGGTGGACCCTGCTGAGTCGAAGATTTGCTTGCGTCCTCGGCATTCAGCAATTGTCACCCCAAAAAGTGACGGGCGGAATTCGTCTGCCGGATTGCTGCCGTTTGAAATCTGCCGCGCTACCCTTCCTGCCCCAAGGTAAAAAGTCCGCGGCGCTACATTTAAGTCTCCTAAAACTTTGCGGTCGGCGGGCGGCTGCTGAGTTGCCGATTGAGTGGTTTCCGAGGTTATAATCGCCACACTTGTATGGCTCTCCCTGCCGGAACGCGTCTCGGGCCTTATGAAATCGGAACCCTGCTTGGTTTGGGCGGGATGGGCGAGGTGTACCGGGCGCACGATCCGCGCCTGGGGCGCGCTGTTGCGATCAAGATTCTGCCGCCCGAGCTATCTGCAGACAGCGATCGATTACGCCGCTTCGAGCGCGAAGCACGCTCGGCCTCTGCGCTCAACCACCCCAATATCGTCACGATTTACGAATTAGGGCAGGACAGATCCATTCACTACATTGCTATGGAGCTGGTCGAGGGGAAGACTCTGCGCGAACTGCTCGCCGGGGAGTTGCTGCCCATCCAAAAAGTAACTGAAATCGCCGCGCAGGTGGCCGAGGGGCTGGCGAAGGCGCACGAAGCGGGCATCGCGCACCGGGATTTGAAGCCCGCGAATCTGATGGTCTCCAACGATGGGTTCGTGAAGATACTGGACTTTGGGCTGGCGAAGTTAGTGCCGACGGGAGTTCTCGCGGAGATGCACACTCAGTCTGCGGCGCAGACGCAGCCGGGTGTGATTTTCGGAACGTTGCAATACATGTCGCCGGAACAGGCCGGCGGGCGCCAAGCGGATTTTCGGTCAGATCAGTTTTCGTTCGGGCTGGTGCTCTACGAGATGGTGACGGGAAAGCGCGCGTTCGAGCGAGGCACAGCAGCGGAAATTATGGCGGCGATTCTGCGGGATCAAGTTGAACCGGTCGGACTGAGAAATCCGGACGCACCTGCTCCTTTGTGCTGGGCTATTGAGAGATGCTTGGCAAAAGAGCCTGATAAGCGCTACGTTTCGACGCGTGAGCTTGCCCGGGAACTTGCGGCCATTCGCGATCGTTTTTCGGAAAGGCCTTTTAAGCAGGCCGAGCTGAGCGCCGGTAATATCCCGGTACAGCGGACCGGGTTTGTCGGTCGAGAAAAGGAAGTGGCGGCCGCCAGGGAACTTCTTACGCATGAGAATGTACGGCTGGTTACGATCACGGGGCCTGCCGGAATCGGCAAGACGCGTCTTGCGGTGGAAGTGGCGAACAGCCTTCTGCGGGAATTCCCGGCCGGAATTTATTTTGTTCCGCTCGCGCAACTGAGAGATCCGAATTTAATCGCTTCCGCGATCGTTCAGACGTTGGGGATCAGGGAGACCGGAGTGCAGTCGCCGCTCGAACTGCTGAAGAAGGCGCTGCGGGATTCAGCGCACGCGCCCATGCTGTTCTTGCTGGACAATTTTGAGCAGCTGATTGGAGCAGCTCCTACCGTCGCCGAATTGCTGGCCATGAGTCCTCGTCTCAAAATTCTGGTTACGAGTCGCGCAGCTTTGCACGTGTATGGGGAACATGAGTTTCCGGTGCCGCCGTTGGCGGTGCCGGATGTGCGTGCCTTGCCTTCCGTTGGCGCTCTGTCACATTTTCCGGCTGTGGCGCTGTTCGTACAGCGCGCGGTAGCCGCTAAGCCAGGCTTTGAACTTGATGAGCACAATGCCAGTGCTGTTATTGAAATTTGCTCGCGGCTGGATGGTTTGCCTCTCGCGATTGAGCTTGCGGCTGCCAGAGTGAAAGTGCTTTCGCCTACCGCGATGCGGACGCGACTGGCGAGCCGGTTGCAGTTATTGACTGGAGGCGCGCGCGATTTGCCTCAGCGGCAGCAGACGCTTCGTGCGGCTATTGATTGGAGTAACGATTTGCTGACGCCTGCGGAGCAGATGCTTTTCCGAAGATTGTCGGTGTTTGTGGGGGGTTGCACTTTGGATGGTGTTGAAGCTGTGTGCGACACCAAAGACGATCTCGATTTGGATTTTCTGGACGGCATGGGATCCATGGTGGACAAAAGCCTGATGCAGCAGACGGAGCAGGCGAACGGTGAATCGCGATTCTCGATGTTGGAGACGATTCGCGAGTACGCCACGGAAAAGCTGGAGGCCAGCGGCGAGCGGGCTTTGACCAAGCGAGCGCATGCCGCTTACTGCCTGGTGCTGGCGGAAGAGGAGGCTACCGAGCAGAGCGAGTCAAATGGAGCCGAGTGGCTGGAACGGCTTGCGTTAGAACACAACAATTTTCGCTCGGCGCTGGAGTGGCTGATCGAGACGGGAGATGCGGACTGGGGACTGCGTCTTGGCACGGCGCTATTTCGCTTCTGGGAGATGCGCGAGTATTTCGCAGAAGCGCGGGACAGCCTGGGCAAGGTGCTGAAAATCCCCGGAGCGGCAAAGCCTTCGAAAGCTCGTGCACGCGCGCTTTTTGCCGCGGGTGTACTGGCCAGTGAGCAGGGTGATTACGCCGCGGCGAATGCGTTGATGATGGAAAGCCTGGAGATCGCTCGTGAATTAGGGGACAAGCAGGGCGTCGCAGTCTCGCTGAATGCGCGGGCCGTCGTGGCTCGGGATCAGGGCGACTTTACGCTGGCGCACGACTTGTTCCAGGAGAGCCTGGGAGTCTGGAGACGGCTGGGCGATCTGAAGGCCATCGCGCGGGCTCTTAGTAATTTGGCGAACGTCCTCAAGTCACAGGGAGAGTATGAACATGCGCGTACGCTGAGCGCCGAGTGCCGGGCGATTTTCGAAGGACTGGGTGACCGCACCGGCGTCGGGTGGTCGCTGAACAATCAGGGAGATATGGCGCGCGATCAGGGCGACTCCGCGGCCGCGCGGAAATTCTACGAAGAGGCTCTGGAAGTTTTTCGCGAGCTCGGTGACCGCTGGGGCATTGCCGGGACGCTCGCGGATCTGGGGACGTTGACGAGAGAACAGGGTGACTGCGCTGGGGCGCAACCTCTTTACCGGGAGAGTTTGAAGATTTTTCGCGAGCTGGAACATAAGCGCGGGATTGCGCGACTTTTGGAATGTTGCGCGTGTTCGGATGCTGCGCAACTGCAGGCGGAACGTGCGCTGCGTCTGGCTGGCGCCGCGGCTGCGCTGCGGCAGAATATTGGGGCTCCGCTCACGCCGGGGGAACAGGTCAAACTGGAAGCTAATCTGGATCCGGCGCGGAGAGCATTGACCCACACCTCGGGTGCGACCGCTTGGTTAGCGGGGTGGGATATGCGTGTAGAGAAGGCGATCGAGGAAGTGCTTGCTTGCGACGCGGCGTCTTCGTCGGACTAGCGGTCTTGCGGGCTAACGCCAGAGAGTTTGCGCTGAGATTGGAGGCGCGTGCAGGACCTAGGTGCGAGGCATGTGTCGGGTCTTCGGCGCTTGTTCGCATGCGATTATCGCTTGTTCGCGATGCGATTGTGTCGGCGTTCCTACGACCGCCTAAAATGCAACTTTTTGCGACAACAGCGAGTTTTCCCCGCGAATTGTGAAGCGTGCTCTTTCCAAACAATGGTGGCCACATTGAGCTTTGGGGCCGAGTAGAAGATCGGGATGCTGGCGGATCTGGGTACGGTTTATTCGGCGGTTGATGGATCTATCAGTCGACGCACGGCGGAGACGCGATTGCAAGAAAGGCCCACACGCTTGGCGTGTTCTTGGATTGTCGCTTCGTCCGGGGCGATATAGACGCAATAGACTTTGTTGCCGGTGACGTAACTGTGGAGCCATTGGATCTTGGGGCCCATTTCTTTTAGCACACCGACCGACTTTTGAGATATTTCACGGAGTTGAGCGTCGGTTAGATCGCCGGCTCCGGGAACTTCGCGTTCGATGACGTACTTAGGCATCAGCGTTCCTCATTTGTGCAGGCATGCTAGCATGCGGGTGAAACGGCTTCAATACGGCCAGAGCAGCACTGTCGCGTAACAGAAATGCCACGAATAGGAATCGGGGTGAGACATGGATCTTCGGACGCTTCAAAAACCGCTGAAAGAGCAATACCGCAGCGACCCAAATTCCTCGCGAATTACACTGCGTGCGAAAGGTGGGCAGACGGACGCGCCGGTGTCTTGTTCGGTTGATATCGGGCGTGCCGTCTACAAGGCCGAAGCGCACAAGGGTGTGGGGGGCGCCGGGGCCGGCGCTTGCTCTGGCGACCTCTTGCTTGGGGCGTTGGCAGCTTGCGCGCAGATCACTTGCCAGATGGTGGCTGCGGCTATGGGCATCGTGACTGAAAAGATTGAGGTCGCCGTCGAGGGGGATATGGATCTTCGAGGGACCCTTGGCATATCAACGGACGTGCCCGTGGGCTTTGAGAGCATTCGACTTCGGTTTGATGTTGTCGCACCCAACGCAACAGCTGAGCAACTGAATGGATTGCACGAAAAAACCGAGCAGTATTGCGTGGTGATGCAGACGCTGATGCATCGGCCGAACTTACGTAGTGAATGGGTTCGACACGATTAAAATCCCTGCGGTTTAATTACACTTTCAGGAAAATCTTTTTACGCCACAGCAACCACATTAGCGTCCAGCAAATGGCGACTGCTGCCGACGAATAAGCCAACGATGCATTTGGAGACCTGAATCCTACCGCTTCCAAATGCGCTTGCGCGGCCTCATGCCAGTTCATCGTTGTCCCGCCTGCACCTTTTACTGTGAATGAATATCCCGGGCCATAAATGAGCGAGTCCGCGACGAATCCCGCAATGGCGTTCATTCCGAAGACGAGGATCGGCATTGTCCACGCCCCTCGCCACCTCTTCACTTCAGTCACCCAATACAGGAGAGACAGGGAGAGCAGCGCCAATCCTCCGCTGAACAATACGAACGAGCTGGTCCAAAGATTTTTGTTGATCGGGAATGAGTGATTCCAGAATACTCCGGCGAGAATCCCAAGAATTCCGACTAACAGCATGCCCTTTATTCGCCGGCTTGCATCCTTTTTCATCCTCAACCAGTGTCCCGTCAACACTCCTATTAACGTGCTTCCGATCGCCGGGATGGTGTGAAGGATTCCCTCCGGGTCTCGCGCGCCATCATACAGATGGCCCATAAAGAGTTTGCGGTCCAGCCACGCGGGCAAATTTTGCGTTTGATCCATGAATGGAATATCTCGTCCTGGAATCCCCGGCACCGGAACGAATCGCAATATCGCCCAATACCCCACGAGACATCCCGCGAGTGCCGCCAATTCACCACGACGGCCCGCCCATAATTCCAGAATCGCTGCTGCCAGGAAGCAAATTCCAATACGCTGCGTGACCCCTTCGAAACGCCATGTATGAACGTCCAGCCCGATGATTGGCGACGCGTTCACCAACAGGCCGATGGCGATGAGGATGAGGCTCCGTTTGAATGAGTGCAGCAGAATCTGATTGCGGGTTTCCCCGCGCTGTCGGCGGGCTGCAAATGAGTACACCATCGAAATTCCCATCAGAAAAAGAAACGATGGAAAAATGAAGTCTGCGGGCGTCCAGCCGTTCCACTCGGCGTGTTTGATCGGCCAGTAGGCTTTTTCGTCGCTGCCCGGATTATCCACGAGGATCATTCCGGCTACCATCAAACCGCGGTACACGTCGAGGCACATCAGACGTTTCGAAACACTTGTGTCCGTGCTGGTAGAAGAGCGTTGTACGGTTTGGTGGTCCGCCGGAGCAATCGTCATGCCGCGACTATATTCGGTGTTTCCGGCTTTCGCCATCGTGTAAATGGGTTCCCCATGATTAAACTTCTAGTGCTCCAAATACTCTTAAGGGCTTAACGATTCGGCAGAAAAGCGCGCGCCTTTGGTTGGCGCCCGCTTTTGTATTGTTATCGACGTTAGTACCTATCGTTATCTCCGAACGGTAGCCCTGGCAGCACTGGGGTGCCTTGCAATTGGACTGCTTGCAGGCTGTCGGGGTCGAGGCCCAGGGCTTTCAGGACTGTCGGAGCTACTTGGTCTGTTTGTACCGGGGTGGTCAGGGTTTTGCGTTCGAAGTTCGGGTTGGAAACCAGGATCATCACGTTGGTGTCGTCGTGCGCGAAGCCGCCGTGTTCGGCTTGCTTCGACGTGCTTTTCGAATACGTTACGCCGGAGATTCGGTGCGACGATGATTTCCGGGCTGCGCGGATCGCCGTTCGGTGGAATGCCCGGCTTGTTGAAGAGTTGATCTAGCGAACGGCCCCAGAAGATTTGGCCGATGCCCGCTATGGATTAAAAGCTATAGAGGTGCGCTGTTACGTTTGGTTAAAGGAATTATGAAATCTTTCCTAGCACCTGGAAAACCTTGCTTAGGGTTTGAAGGGATTCGCGCGGCGTGCGGGCGAGGCGGTTCGCGAATTTGAATTTCACTATCGGGAAGGAGGTTTATTGATCTAGCTTATACTTCAGAGGTCTGATCGCAGAAGATCGGAAGGGCCATCTTTATCAGGCAGATTCTGATTATGCCTTTTGTTTCCATTACCCGCCTTCGCGTGCGCTCCTGGCGCTATCTTCCGATGTTTGTATGGTACGCGCTCATCTCGGCCCGGCAGGCCGCCAGGGCTGAGGGCCATCTAATCGTTAGGCTGTTGCGCGACCGGCGAAATACATTTTGGACTGCAACTTCATGGACTACGGAAGCGGCCATGAAGAAATACGTGCTTGCCAGTCCTCATAAGAAAGCCATGATCAAATTGCAATATTGGTGCGATGAGGCGGCTGTTGTGCACTGGAATCAGGAAGGCAGCGAGTTGCCCACCTGGCCGGATGCTTGCGTCCGCTTGCAACGCGATGGACGGAAGTCAAAAGTGAATCGTCCGTCGCCCGTTCATACGGCACACAAATTTCCTGAGCCGATTGTTTCGTCTACCGCGGAATTCCGTTTTAAGTGAAGCGAGTTTGAGGCGGAAGCGATCCTTGGTGGAGCGTTCTGCGAAGCTAAGAGAGATCCTTCCGGCCGGCGGAGCCGGCCGTCAGGATGACGAAGAGCTCAGGCAAAGAGGCAAGCTAATTTTCCCATTCCTATCACATGCGTACTGAGATGCGACTACAGGATTCCTCCGATACCCGTAGTACAGGGATTTAGGTACGCTTGATGTGATGTTTGCTTTCTGCTCCTGACATCCTCGGCTTAAAACCACCTGATCCTGCCCTGCGGTCTAATCACATTGAGGAGAAATTATGACGATCCTGAAGTATTTTGTGGTGGCTTCGGTTATGGCAATTTGCTTCGGTGACTGCTCCTAAGGCGGCGGCTCAGGTGGCCGTTGCAGTTGGAGTCGCGCCCGATTGTCCTTATGGGTATTACGATGCTCCGCCGTACGCTTGCGCCCCTTACGGTTATTACGGGCCGGAGTGGTTTACGGGAGGCGTATTTATTGGCGCCGGGCCTCGGTTTCATGGGCCTGCTGAATTTCGCGGTCACGTGAATAATCATTTCCATCCCGATCATGGTTACAGGGGACCAGCTCCGCACATGAGGGAAGTTAGCAGGGACAAAGCCAAAATTGAAATTACTAAGGATTAAAGATATTAAACTCTAGACGTTTAGTCGCGGGCGCGGTGCTTGATGAATTCCTCGAGGAGGAGAAGCGTCAGGCGGGCCTGGTCGTGACGCACGACTTCGTTGTGATGGAGGAGATCGCCGGTTATGTAGCGCAGGCCCATGCGCTTCAGTTCCGCGGCCGAGGTTTGCACCGGTTCCGCGCCTTGCGCGCGGTAACGTCGCAACAGGCGCGGGGGAATCGGTTTTCGGTTGATGACTGCGAAATCGAAAAGGCCTTTGCGGGTGTGTTCATAAATTGCGCAGACGTGATCGGCTACTGAATAGTGCTGCGTTTCGCCTGGTTGGGTCATCAGGTTGGCGATGTAGACGCGCGTGGCGCGCGAGTTGGCTATGGTTTCGGTGACCTGTTCGACTAATAAATTCGGAATGATACTGGTGTAGAGCGAGCCTGGGCCTACCAGGATCAGGTCCGCTGCGCGGATCGCTGCCAGGACTTCGGGAAGCGGGCGCACGCGTCGCGGCACCAGATGGACACGGTGGATGCGTTTGCGCGAGCGGGAAATGTTTGTTTCGCCGCTTACCTTGGAGCCGTCCTCCAGGTCCGCTTCCAGAGTTACGTTTTCTGCGGTGGAAGGGAAAATTCGTCCGCGAATTGCCAGGACCTCGGAAGAGACTCGAACGGCGCGTGGGAAATCGCCGGTCACATTGGTGAGAGCCGTGAGAAAAAGATTGCCGAAGCTGTGACCTGCCAGCGCGCGGCCTACCGGGAAGCGGTACTGGAAGAGTTTGCCCAGCAAGTGCTCGTCCTTTGAGAGCGCCACCATGCAATTGCGGATGTCGCCGGGAGGTAGGACGCGATATTCGCGGCGCAGGCGGCCGGAGCTGCCACCGTCGTCGGTGACTGTGACGATTGCCGCGAGATCCGCGATTGGTCGGGTCGCGGGATCTTTGGGAGTGGCGACGTATTCTTTCAGGCCGCGCAACACTGTGGAAAGGCCCGTGCCGCCGCCGAGGGCCACTATGCGCACAGGGCTGTTTTGCTGCTGCGAGACTTTCGTCATTGAGGAAATTTTATGGATGCGCCGGTTCGTTCTCGCTAGCGCTGCAGTGCCCTGTCCGGCTGCGATGCGCCAGACCGGCCGCAACAAAACCTTTACGCAATTCGCGGAAAACTTTTACAGATGAGCTGGGCGGAAACGTTTCACGAGAATTTGTGGCGTTAATTCGCCGAACCGTCTCGCTCGGGATAGAGCAATTCCGTAAAGCGGGGATCCTCCTGCAAGAACGCGAAATCCTCGTCGTTGCGCGCGTGATATCGATTTTCCGGGCGCAGCTGAATCGCGATTTTCAGGTTCTGCATTGCCGATTCAGCCTCGCCTGTCAGACAATCTAGTGCGGCCATCGCGTACACGATGTGGTCGGCTTTGGGGGCTGATTTTCGCGCGCGGTCCAGATGCTCGCGCGCCTCGTCCCAACGGCCGAGGTTCATCAACGCGACGCCCTGGGTGTAGTGCTCTTCCGCGGATTTCAAAGCGGGGATGGGTGAGCGCGAAATGCGCTGCTCACAAATTTTGATGTGCATTTGGGCGCGATCGCCAAGCTCCTTGCTGGGGCCCTCGAGGACCCTTTCCAGACCCTGTTTGGCGCGCTGGAACTTCTGCTGCTGGAAGTACTTAAGGGCATCTTCGTAAAATCTCAGTTGCGCTTCTTTCGCGGGCGCATCGGGGTCCGGGGGAGCGGCCTTGGACCTTCCATTGGTCTTTACATCCTTCGTTTTCAGCACTTTATGGGCCTTTGAGGGTTGAGTAGCTCGAATCGCGCGACGTTTCACGTGCACTCTCCGCTGGAAACCACAGTGGAACATAGCAAAGTCGCGGAGGCACGTCAATGCGATGAATTCTGGAGGGTGCCATCCTGATTTGGGAAATGGGGTTTTGGCACGGCTCAAACAATAGTGGAACAGATTGAATTGCGCCGGGTTAGCAGCAGCGCGAGATGGTTGAATAACGCCGGCGCAGCGCGTCGAGGTAGAATTCCTGGGGGGAAAACGGAGCATTGGCGGCCGCTGCTGGGGCTGCATCGCGTTGAATCGCGCGAAGATAGTTCTCGTAGGCGGCATCGCCGGTGACCTGGCGAAGCCAGGACCATAAATGTACGCCGAACATCAATCGGCTGGTTCGCTTTGGGCTCATAGTTTGGGCGTCTCGGTTCCTGCCGCTTTTTCGCCAGCGCCGGGTCGCGGCGGGGCGATTCCGATCTGCAGCGCTGTGTTTTTGGGGAATGTGAGTTCCGGGCCGCGGGCTACGAAGTTTCTGTAAATCGAACGGACTGCTCCGAACGATCCCATCGCCATGCCTAGACTCTGCGAGTGCACGGCTAGTCCTACTGCAATGCCGATCAGCTTGTAACCGCCTGCTCCGCCTGACGCGCGCGGGCCTGTATCTCCAAACGTGTCTCCCAGGAAGGAGACCGCG
This sequence comes from uncultured Acidobacteriota bacterium, assembly GCA_963703675.1. GTDB lineage: Bacteria > Acidobacteriota > Terriglobia > Acidiferrales > UBA7541 > Palsa-295. The sequence goes on from CAVPFH010000004.1 coordinate 66,617, forward strand.
CCCAGGCCGACTGCAACCGTTGTAGTCAGGAATCGTGATTTCGGCGGAGCCGCTTGCGCGCCGCCTTCCGCGTCGAGAGTTACGTTCTGACTGTGGTCCGCCTGCACGCTCTCGAGGCTCGCTTGAACTTTTTCTTCTATGCCGTCTTCGAGGACCATCTCGTGAAAGGCTATTCGCAGCTGGCCGCTGCGGCTCAGGCTCGCTGCGGGTTTTACTTGCAGGACTGAGCCTTTCAGGCGTGTGCCTTGCGGGTAGATCAGGCGGGCGCCATCGAAGAGTGGCTGCGTAATGATCGCTACTACTTCATCGCCGTTATGGGATGTGGACGAACTGAGCGGCGTGAGCAGGCGCGCATGCACGAAACTGCCCGGTGGCGGTGCTGCGTCGATCGATGATGCTAACTCTGGGGTCAGTGGCTCGCTGCCAAAATCCAACGACTCTTGAAGTTCCACGAAATAGACTGTGCCGGAGTCGACGTATTGCGGATGAACCGGGAGCTGCGCCATAGCGTAACGTTCGATGCGACGGATTTTGCCCGGTTCTTTCACCTGCTGCATGGCCGTATTCCATTCTTGTTTTGCTGCCTGTTTTGCTTCCTTGGCTTTTTCGCCGGCTATATCCTTCGCGCCGTTTTTTGAGTGCTTGTCGGCGCCCGAGACGAAATCGAGAACCTGGCCGGATCCCGGGGTGATCGTGGCTTGAAACGGGATGTGCTTTCCGTCTGCGAAAATCAGCTCGTCGAACATGACGTGAAATTTGTGGTTTGGGGAAAAATTAGCGTCGAGAGCGGCTGTTGTGCGCTTTTTTGCCGATACGGGATCGATCTGCGTGATCTTGCCGTTGACTTCGGTGCCGACTGGGATTACCAGCTTGTCGAATGCATAGACGGGTTCGACGATGCGCCCGTGCAGGGGTTGTCCTGTTTTTTGCAGACGCACTTCTTTATCCAGCGCGATTTGCAGTGGGGTGTCTTTCGATACTTTTAATTCGATGGTCTGTGAGGAGGCGAGAGACGGAGCCGCGGCTGGCGCGTTTGCTTGCGGACGAACGGCGGAATCAACCGGGGCGCTTCCAGCGGCAGGCTTGGTTTCTTGCGCTTGCACGACGCCCGCGAATGCACCGGCCAGCGCGAGAGAGCGTAGGGCACACATAGTTCTGGCCCCTCGTTTCATGCGGCGGCGATATTTGTGCGCATCATACATATCGATGGAGGGATGCGGCGTGCTGTTACGCCGTTGCACGTGCGGATTTCGCGAGCGCCGTGCTGTAATTTTCAGTCTCCCTCAGCCCAGCGTGTGGCGATATACGGCGATTCATGCAGGACTAGTTTTTTCCTGCCGCTGAGAATTACGATCCATTCGCCGATTGCTTCGACTAATAGAACTAGGATCATTGTCGCGAGGACCGCCGTGACGGCTGCGTCCAGGCGATTATTGAAAATCAGGCGCTGCGTGAGGGCTACTTTTTCGGCGGAGAGAGAACCTGATGCAATCTGCGCCGTTAGGACCCGCGCCTGCGAAAGAAACCCGATGCGCGGGTTGGCGTCGAAGATTTTCTGGTAGCTGGCCGTCATGGTGATGGCGATCAGCCAGACCATCGGTGCCAGCGTTATCCAGATCCATCGCCTGCGACCCATTTTTAGCAGGATTGTGGTCGCGACGACCAGCGCGACCGCGGCCAACAGCTGATTGGCGATGCCGAAGAGCGGCCAGAGCGAATTAATTCCGCCTAGTGGATCTTGTACTCCTTGCCACAAAAAATATCCCCAGGCGCCGACCATCAGGGCGCTTGTGGCAAGAATGGCCGAAGTCGATCCCGATTTTCCTAGAGGCTTCCAGATGTGGCCGCCTAATTCCTGCACCATGAAACGGCCGACGCGCGTACCGGCGTCCAGCACCGTGAGGATAAAAAGAGCTTCGAACATGATGGCGAAGTGATACCAGATGCTTAGCAGTCGCTCGCCGCCGATTGTGCCGCTGAAAATTTGCGCCATGCCTACTGCTAGCGACGGCGCGCCGCCGGTGCGGTCCAGTAGCGTGCGTTCGCCGACGCGTTGCGCTAGGGCTGCCATCGTTTGCGGGTCTAGTGCAAATCCCCACGAGCGGATGGTGACGGCTGCGGCGTCGGCTGTCTTGCCTATGATTCCCGCGGGACTATTGATTGCGAAATAGACGCCTGGTTGCAGAGCGCAGGCCGCGATCATGGCCATTACTCCTACGAAGGATTCCATCAGCATCGAGCCGTAACCGATCATGCGCGCGTGGCCTTCGCGCAGGATCATTTTTGGCGTGGTGCCGGAAGAAATCAGCGCGTGGAAGCCGCTGATCGCACCGCAGGCGATGGTGATGAAGCAGAACGGAAAAATCTTGCCTGCGAAAACTGGGCCGTTGCCGTCTACGAATCGCGTTAACGCCGGCATTTGCAGATCCGGGCGCACGAAGACGACGCCGATCGCTAGCGCCGCGATTGCGCCTACTTTGATGAACGCGCTTAGATAATCACGCGGAGCCAGCAGCAGCCAGACTGGCAGCGCTGACGCTGCATAGCCGTATGCAATGATCGCGATCGCCAGCGCGGGTCCCGTGAACGTGAACGAGCTCGACCACGTTGGGGACGCGTTTACCCATTGGCCGGAAACTACTGCGAGCATTACAAGCACGAAACCGCCGATGGATGCTTCCAGCACGCGCCCTGGGCGCAAGTATCGAAGATAAATTCCCATTAGCAGAGCGATGGGGATGGTCATCGCCAAGGTGAACGTGCCCCAGGGCGAATCTTTCAGCGCTTTTACGATTACCAGCGCGACCACCGCCAGGAGAATGATCATGATGGCGAGGACCGCGAGGACCGCAATCATTCCCCCGCGCTTTGAAACTTCTTCGCGCGCCATTTGGCCGAGGGATTTCCCGTCGCGGCGAATCGAACAGAAGAGGATGACGAAGTCCTGGACACATCCGCCCAGCGCCGCCCCTACGATGAGCCACAACGTCCCGGGTAAGTATCCAAATTGAGCTGCGAGCGTCGGGCCGACGAGCGGGCCTGGGCCGGCGATTGCTGCAAAATGGTGACCGATCAGGACCCACTTGTTGGTGGGAACGAAATCGCGGCCGTCTTCCATGCGTTCCGCCGGCGTGGCGCGGCTATCGTCAAGCGCCAAAACTTTCGCGGCAATAAATTTGGAATAGAAGCGATATGCGACCAAGTAAGTGCAAACAGCCGCGACCAGGAACCAGACTGCGTTAAGCGTTTCGTGACGTTCAAAGGCAATGGTGGCGAGCCCGCCTGCCCCGGCCAAGGCGATGGCGGTCCACAGAATTATTTTCAAGAGTGGTTTCATAGACTAGAGCGGGCTCCTTGGCATTTTATCGATGCCTGCGGCGAAATCGTACGCAAGGGAGGCGGGGGCGTCAATCGAGAGTTGCTCTCGAATCGCGCTATGCAGCGCGGCGGGTCTTACAAGTAGGCCTGGCGGCAGCTTTCGTGCTCGCGGCACGATGGCGGGCAGTTTGTTTTGTCGATCAAGATGTAGTTGTGGCACATGGAACAGATCACGCCATAGATTGTCTCGCTGAACTGTTCGTGAGTTGTTTGTGCTGCGTGGTCGGTGCGCGCTTGTTCGCGACTGATAGCCATTTGTGTTAACTCCCAACAGCAGGAAAGCATTCTAGCCGAAATTCCGCGGCGAGCGAACGGCTTGCTCCGATTGCAATATGATGCCGGTGCCGGCTAAGGCGGCCTTTGAAAAGAGTCGAACGGACTGCTAATCTCCTTCGCGTTGGATGACTCAGTTGATTCACTGGATCGGAAAGTTGGTTGAGGTTAGAGCTTAACGTGCCGCCTAGAGTGGATCTCTACAACAGCGCCTACGGGAACTATGGGGCGGAGGTATACCGGCTGGTGCGCATCGAAACTTACGGTGAGGACTTTGGTCAAACCAGTTGGGTTACGAATGAGGAGTCCACGGAAATTCCAGTGCAGCTTGCTTTGAGCCGCGATTCCTCTGTTCTGGAAATTGGGTGCGGTTCGGGCGGATATGCATTGCACCTCGCGGAAATTGTGGGCTGCCGGATCATGGGGCTGGACATCAATGAAGCCGGGGTTCGCAATGCGAACCAAATGGCGCAGGCTGAGGATCGCGGTGTGCGGGTGCGTTTTGAGCAGTGCGACGTTTCGAAAAATCTTCCATTCGAAGCCGGGACATTTGATGCGGCGTTCTCGAACGATGTTTTGTGCCACCTCCCGGGCAGGGCGCAGGTTTTGTCCGAGATTTTTCGAGTACTGAAGCCGGGCGGACGCATGTTGTTCAGCGACGCTCTGGTGATCGGGGGATTGGTCTCGCACGAAGAAATCGCGACGCGGAGCTCGATCGGCTTTTACTGTTACAGCCCACCCGGAGAGAATGAAAGGCTCATGGGACGGGCTGGATTCCGCGAAATCCTCGCTACGGACACAACTGAGAACGCTGCCCAGATCTCAAAACGCTGGCATCACGCTCGCGAGAAAAGGAAAGAGGCGCTGGCTGCGGCCGAAGGCGACAGTAACTTTGAGGGCCTGCAACGGTTTTTGTCCTGCGTACAGTTCTTAACGAGCGAAAGACGTTTACTGAGATATCTCTACTTTGCCAATAAGCCGTAGCGTGATTCCACGTGAGGAGCGCATGAAACTAATTTTCGGAAGCTACTGGAAAGCTTCCGCTGTTTTTGCTGGGACGATGGTTTTATTCGCGTTTTCTGCCAGCATGCTCGCCGGTACGCCTGCTAGTTCCGTTGCCGATGACCAGAGCAAAACCGATACTGCCAAGAAAAATCAGTGGACTCCCGAGGACGTGGTGTATCAGGAGGACGCTGGGCAGTTTCGGATTTCGCCCGACGGTAGATTTGCACTCTGGGTCAAGGGCACCGGCGATAAGGAGAAAGACCTGCGCGTCGGGAACCTTTATCTTTCCAATCTCGGCGACGGGAAGGCCGTGCAGCTCACCCGCGGGACTGAGGAGATCTCGAATCCGCGATGGTCACCTTCGGGAGATTTAATCGGATTCTTGAGCAATCATCCGCTTCCCAAGCCGAAGCCTGAGTTCGCATCTACGCAGCTCTGGCTCATGAATTCGCAGGGCGGCGAGCCCTGGGCTGTTACTGAATCCGCGCGCGACATCCAGCAGTTCGAATGGTTGGACGATAAGACGGTCTCGTTCAGTGCCGAGGAAGAGCCTTCGCTCTACGAGCAGCGGACGAAAGAGCGCAAGGACGATTCCGACGTTGTGGATGATACCGCGCATGCTGCGCCGGTGCGGTTGTTCAAATTATCGATCAGCGACAAGAAAATCACGCGGCTCACCGACAACGACGACTGGATTTTAGGCTTTCAGGTTTCCCACGATAAAACCAAAGCCGTGGCCGTCGCGCGGCGCGAATTGAGTTTTGCGTGGGATCAGAAAATTCCGCCGGCTACTTATATCGTTAACCTCGCCACAGGCGACCGCACGCAGATTTTTACCAACCAGCGCATTCAGCCGAACGAAATTGCATGGGCGCGAGACGATTCCGGATTTTACGTGGATGCGCCGTATTCCTCTGATCCGCGCTTTCTTACGGCTACCGTGCACAAGATTTATTTTTACGATTTGAGTGTGGGCCAATCCGTAGAAGTGAATCTGGATTGGGACCGGGGATTTGCGCGATCTCTGCAAACGACCAGCGACGGGTTTATCGCTCTGCTCGCCGATGGCGTGTATACCAAGCCGGCGCGATTCACACGGCACGGATCGACGTGGTCTCGCAAATCCATTTCCAGCGACGATGACAAACAATTTTTCAGCTTTGAATTAGGCGATGACGGAAAAACTTTGATTTACGAGTATTCCACCGCCAGTGTGCCTACTCAATTTTTTCGCGCGCGGTTGGATGGCGCCAAGATTACTTCCGGGACGCAGATCACAGATTTGAATACTGGATTTAAAAACAAAACGATCGCAAAAACTGAAGTGTTGCACTGGAAAGGCGCAAACGACGACGACGTGGAAGGAATCCTTTATTACCCGGACAATTACAAGCAGGGCGAATCCTATCCGTTGGTCGTGACTACACACGGCGGTCCAGCGGCGGCCGATCAGGATCAGTGGACCGAGCGCTGGGCCTACGCTCCTAACTTGTTTGCACAGCGCGGGGCGTTCGTTTTGAAGACGAATTATCACGGCAGCACGGGCTATGGATTGAAATGGGTGGAATCCATTTGCTGCGGGAAATATTACGACCTGGAAATTCCTGATATCGAACGCGGCGTGGACAACCTCATCACCAAGGGATTGGTCGATCCGGACAAAATTGGGGCGCAGGGTTGGTCCAATGGGTCGATTTTATCGATTCAATTGACGATCACGAACCCGGAGCGGTACAAGGCTGCGTCGGTGGGCGCCGGTGACGTGGAATGGCTTAGCGATTGGGCCAACGTGGATTTCGGTGAATCGTTTGATCACTATTATTTCGGCAAGACGCCTTTGGAGGATCCTCAGCTTTATATTGATAAGTCTCCACTGTTCAGAATGGATCGCGTGAGGACGCCCACGATTATTTTCTTCGGTACGATTGACCGGCAGGTGCCTACCGAGGAGGGCTGGTCGCATTACCGTGCGCTTTACACGATCGGTAAGGCGCCGGTGAAATTCATTTTGTTTCCCGGTGAAGCGCATGGGCCCAAGAAGCTTTCGCACCAGTTGCGCAAGCTGAATGAGGAGGATGCCTGGTTCGATTTGTATTTGTTCAAGACCAACCTGCCGGAAAATGAAGCGCTGAAAAAGGGTTCACCTTTGGATGTGGCGCTGAAGCGCCGCGCCGTCGAGAAGTCGGGGGCGTTTTATGGGGTGACGTTTCGTCCGCCTTCGATCCCGGAAAATCCCGCGCCGGATGTGCTGGTTCCTGAAACTGTGAAGCGAAGCATCACCGGCGGCGCCGGCGACATCGAGATTGGACGGTTTGAAATTACGCGCGCGCAGTACGCGGCTTTCGATAAGGAATACCGGGTTGCTGCCGGCACGGAAAATTATCCTGCGAATGGAATCGCCTTTGAGCGAGCTAAGGCTTATTGCAAATGGCTCAGTGATCTCACTGGCGAAACCTACCGGCTGCCAAACGAAGCCGAAGTTTCGGATTTATATAAGCCGCGTAGCGGGGAGAATACCCTGGATTATTGGGCTGGTTATTCTTTGAATCCTGAGGATGCGCGGAAGCTGCAGGACAAGATTAAGGAATTGCCGGGTGACGCTCCACTTTTGCGCGAGGTGGGAAGTTTTGCGGCTGAGGGTAACGACGACGAGGAACTGGTTTTCGATCTTGGCGGTAATGTGGCTGAGTGGGTGATTGCTGCGGGCGGCTCCGGCAAGACCGTGGGGGGCAGCGCCGATCGTTCTGGCGATTCTCGGATGCAATATCTGGCCGCCGATGCTACTTATACCGGTTTCCGCGTCGTCCATGCGGCAACTCAGTCCAATCTGCGGCCCGACGCGCGGCCTAAAGCAGCACCTAAGCCGCAACCAAAGCGGCGCGCGAAGCCGGCGGTTAATTCAGAACCTGCGCCGCAGTGATTTCCGATGAGAGCGCTCAGTGTGTTTAGGCTACGGGCCGGGTCGAGAAGAAATAACCCCTAACCACGGCGCAGATTGGCTCGTGCTTGCTGAACCGGAAATGCCGCGCTAAAGACCGCAGCGCTACATTTACACCTTTCATTCGCGAATGCGACCTCTTGACTGACGGATTCAACCTGCAGTCCAGATTGGCCCTTGCGGCGCAGTGGGCCTCAACATACTCTGAACATATGGAACAATTCACGCCCACTAAGCGCACTAAGGTGCAGCGGCTGCCTGACCGCGGAAAGTATGACTACCAGACTGTGTTTTCGATATTGGACGAAGGCTTTGTGTGTCATGTGGGATTTGTTGTTGATGGCCAGCCATTCGTGATTCCTACGAATTACGGGCGCATTGATAAGACGCTCTATCTCCACGGGTCGTCGGCCAGCCGAATGCTGCGCACCATTGCTAACGGCATTCAGGTGTGCGTCACCGTCACCTTAGTCGATGGACTGGTTCTGGCGCGTTCCGCGTTTCATCATTCCGTTAATTACAGATCGGTCGTCATTCTGGGTCGTGCCGTGCCGCTAGAGACGCCGGAAGAAAAAATGCGCGTGCTGGAAGTGTTTACCAATCATGTTGTGCCCGGACGCTGGAAGGATATTCGCCAGCCCACGGAAGCCGAGTTGAAGGCGACTTCCGTGCTGGCGCTGCCGCTGGAGGAGGCTTCGGCGAAAGTGCGTGTTGGGCCGCCGAAGGATGACGAACCTGATTACACTTTGCCGATTTGGGCGGGAGTCTTACCTTTGACCGTGCTGCCGGGTGCGCCGATATCGGATCCGCAACTGATCTCTGGCTTGGAGCCGCCTGCGAATGTCCGCAATTATTCGCGTAATGGCGGCCGTCAGCACAGCAAGTAAATTCAACTTCTTCGCGTATCTCAATCGTTTGGCTTTACAGTGTGAAGCATGTGTCGCGCCTACGGCGCTCATTGCGGCCAACATGGAGAAATCCATTTGGCCGGAACCCGGACTCGTCGCGGTTATCGAGTATGCCGAGTGCACACCTGCGAATCATCTCCGGCATGCCGACTTCGTCGGATTGCGCGAGGACAAGAACCCACGGGAGGTCACTCGAGAGCGACCGATTTAGCCGCCTCGATTAGCATTTGACGGATCGCTGAGTCAAAACTATGCTGTGTGTTCAAGGGCGCTAATTTGCAGGCGGTCGCAGTTATCACCTCTAGTGACGCGTTAACGCGAGTAGCTGAATGACCGGGGCGGACTTAGGCCCCGCGCTAGCCTAGTGTGGTTCTCGCGGACGAGGCAACTTAAAGGTTTGTAGGATTGAAAATGACGAGGCTCGGGGCGGCTGTCATTCTCGCGCTAGCATGGGCGGTTTCCCTCGGAGCGCAATCCACGCCCAGCATCCGAACCCCCCACCCCAATCCAATCCGCCGAAAAGTTCAAGCGATTCAGCGAGTCTTCCGAAGGGGACAGGCATCGTTGGAAAACTCTCTACAAACCTCGATACTAAACATTCGAAGGTGGGTGATCGTGTGGAGGTGGAAGTAATTAAAGACGTGAAATACGGCGGCCGGGTTTTGTTAAACTCGGGCTCGCACGTCACTGGGCAGGTGACTCAGGTTTATGCGTTTTCTAAAGGGGATTCCAACGCCAAGCTTGAAATAGTCTTCGACAAGATTATTTCAAAGGACGGTGAGGAGATTTTGACCTATCTGGCGATTAACGCGCTGGCCGCCATGCGAGATCAAACAGCCGACGATCTGCGAGATCCAAGAGGATTGGACGCGACAACACAGCGAGCGGGTGTTGCCGGAGGATTGGGCGGCCCCGCGATGGGTTGGCTGCAACCCGATACGAAAGGTGTATTTGGATTAGATGAGCTGAGGCTTTTGCCGATGGCGAGGGAGAAGCCGCCGACTTCTCTGGTGCGTTCCGAAAGTCGGGATGTCCGCTTGAAAGAAGGAACGGAGATTGTTTTGGTAGTTGTCGGACAGTGAGTCTGCCGGTTCGATTCATCAATGGATGCATGCCGCAGCGCCTCTCAGTTTTGAACTCTAGGCTTTTGGAATCCGCCGCCAGCTCGCGATCGACAACAAGAAAAACAACGCGGCACCACGAAAGAAAGTCATGTAGGAAATGGCGTTGCCTCCCGGACTGCCCAAATGAGGAGGAGTGATGTTGAAAGCAACGAACACCCGTAAGATCAACGCTAGGCCGGTGCAGATCAAACCTAGCCAATAGCCGACGGTCGAAAGCTGCTCTTCCATGGTCTATTCTCCCTGATCTAAGTTTTTGTGTTTCGGCTGCGGTTTACTCCCGACCAACCCTAGCTCCCGCGGTTCT
>CAVPFH010000005.1:0-62183 GCA_963703675.1 uncultured Acidobacteriota bacterium
AGGCCTGCCGACAAATGAACAAGGACTTGGCCGCATCGGCTTCGGCATCGCGCCCAACGATTCGAATCGCATCTACGCGTTGGTGGACGCCGCGCCGGAATTCGGCGGGCTGTATCGATCAGACGACGCCGGCGAAAGCTGGACGCGAGTAAATCACGAAGAGCGAATCTGGGGACGCGGCTTCGATTTTGCCTGGGTGCGTGTCGCGCCGGACAATCACGACACGATTTATATTTGCAACACGTCCACTTATCGATCGACTGACGCTGGTGCGAATTTCACTGCCATTAAAGGCGCGCCCGGCGGCGATGATTACCACACCGTGTGGATCAACCCTGAGAATCCGCAAATTATCCTTCTTGCGAGTGACCAGGGCGCGACGATCAGCGTGAATGGCGGTGGCACCTGGAGTTCCTGGTACAACCAGCCGACGGCGCAGTTCTACCACGTGATCACCGACAATCAATTTCCGTATTGGGTTTACGGGGGGCAGCAGGAAAGCGGCTCAGCGGGAACGGCCAGCCGCAGTGACTGGGGCGAAATCTCTTTTCGTGACTGGCATCCGGTTGGAACCGAAGAATATGGATACGTCGCGCCCGATCCCCTGCATCCGAACCTGATTTACGGCGGCAAAGCCACGCGCTTTGACATGATCACCGGTCAAACGCAGGACATTTCTCCCGCCATTTTGCGCACCGGCAAATACCGTTTCAATCGCACCGCGCCGCTGATTTTTTCTCCCGCTGCGCCGCATACGCTCTATCTCGGCTCGAATGTATTGTTCAAGACCATCGACGGCGGGCACACCTGGCAGATCATTAGCCCCGACTTGACGCGTGAAGAACCCGGCGTCCCAGGAAACTTGGGAAATCTGGCCGCGAACGATCCGGCCAAAGGCAAACATCGCGGCGTGATTTATTCGCTCGCGCCTTCTCCGTCCGACGCCAACTTGATTTGGGCTGGCACCGACGACGGCTTAATCTGGATCACGCGCGATGGGGGCCAGAATTGGCGGGACATTACACCGCCGGAATTGAAGCCGTGGAGCAAGGTCGCGCAACTAGACGCATCGCACTTCGATCCCAATAGCGTCTACGCTGCGGTGAATCGCTTCCGCCTCGATGATCTGCACCCGTACATTTACAGGACGCACGACGGTGGCCAGACCTGGCAGAAAATCACAAATGGTCTGCCCGATAACGCGTCCGTGAACGTGGTTCGCGAGGATCCGGAGCGCCAGGGATTGCTCTTCGCCGGAACCGAGCGTGCCATCTACGTTTCCTTCAACGACGGCGACTACTGGCAGTCTCTGCAGCTGAATTTACCGGCGACTTCGATGCGCGATCTCGTAATTCACGATAACGACATCGTGGTCGGCACACATGGCCGCTCTTTCTGGATTCTCGACGACATCACGCCCCTGCGGCAACTCACCGATCAAGCAGCAAGTTCGCGGACGTATCTTTTTCATCCTGCCGCGGCGTATCGGGTACGCAGCTACATCAATTCTGACACCCCGCTTCCGCCGGAAGAACCTGCGGGTAAAAATCCGCCCGACGGCGCGATCATCGACTACTACATCCGGTCCCCAGCCGCGGATCTTGTGAGGCTGGAGCTAATCGATCCGTCAGGAAAAGTGGTGCGAACATTTTCAAGCGCGGACAAACCAGACGTAACCATGGAGCAGCTCGGCAAAGAATTGAATGTGCCCCTGTACTGGATGCGTCCGCCGCAGATTCTGTCGGCCGAGCCTGGCGTGCATCGATTTGTATGGGATTTGCGAATTCCGCCACCGGGGTCAGTGCGGCACAACTATCCAATTTCGGCGATCCCACATGACACGCCACGCGACCTTCGCGGCCCTGCGGTTCTGCCGGGAACGTATACGGTCAGGCTGAGCGCGGGCCAGGGCGGTAGCCAAGGCGCCAGTCCAGGCAGTGAAAGTCACGATCAAATTGATGTGAAATCCTGGTCACTGGAGATTAAAATGGACCCGCGCGTGACCACGCCCACGGCGCAACTGGAGCAACAATTCCAGCTCGCTTCCAGAATTTGCGATCAGATGAACGCAACGTACGCCGGGCTGGCGCAAGTTCGCGGCTTGCGCGCTCAACTCAAAGAGCTGGGCAAGCAAGCTCCGAAAGGTGATCTGACCGACGCGATTACCGCGCTGGATCAAAAGGTCGTCACAATTGAAGGCACGTACCAGCAGTTCGGCCCGGTTTCACCTCAAGATAGTTTCGCACAATTGAATGGGCAATTCGGCAAGCTGTTAGAAGTCGTAGATGGCGCCGACGCGGTACCAACCCAAACTGTGCAAGATACTTTTGCGGACCGTCAACGCGCGCTGGCAGCGGTGAATAACACGTGGGACGACATCAAAGCCCATGCCGTCCCCCCATTAAATGACCAGCTCCTGCGCGCCAAACTCACGCCAATCGACCTTAGCAAAACGATCGATCCGCAGTCGCAAACCACAGCAGAAGACGAACCGTAACGACGCTTCGCGAATGGAGTGTAGTAGGGGTGCGTTCTCGCGCCGGCTACTGTGAAACGTGGTTGTGGGGGGCACGGCGACATCCGGTAATCGCCGCGCAGAACGCGAAGAGGGATCCTTCGCATCGCTCAGGATAACGACCCTTTTACGATGGCGTCCGTGCGAACTTTTTGGCACGAACCAGTGTGAAAAGATAACAACGAGGAATAGCGTCGCAATTCAAATTCGATCGATCTTCGCTGCCAGAATAAAATCACTCTCAGTCAAGCCATTGATCTTGTGCGTCCAGGTCGTGACCTCCGCCTTCCCCCACGACAATAAAATATCCGGATGATGTCCCTGCTCTTCGGCAATCGCGCCAACGTTATTCACAAACGCTAGCGCCTGCGCAAAGTCAGGAAACTTAAAATCTCGCACGAGGTGATGGCCATCCACCACTTTCCACTGCGGCACTTCTTTCGCAAGCTTCTCAAGCTCTTTTCCGGCGAGAGGCGGAACCCCGCCCCGGCATGGTACACAATTCTTGCTTGCAAGTTCGCTCATGAATCATCCCTCCTAAGATTACAGTCGATTGTAATTCTACAAGATTCGCGCCCAAGCAGGTTACCGTCGCAACGTGACCTGAACAATCCCGCGATGGCAACTTCCTTGCTTGTTCTGTTATCCTCTTGCCCGTTAAGCGCCCTTGAACTGGCTATCTACCGGCTTGAAAACTGGGAGGACAAGAATGCCCGATGAACTCGGCGAATTGAAAGAACACGCAGAAACCGGAGAACATGAACACAGCCTCGCTCCGGTTACGCTGACGATGGCCATACTCGCTGTGCTGGTCGCTGCCGTAACCTTGTTAGGCCATCGAGCGCACACCGAGGAAGTTCTGCTGCAAACTCGAGCGGCCGACCAATGGGCCTATTATCAGGCCAAAGAAATTCGCCGCCGCAACTACGAATTATTTTTGGACGAGCTTTCGATTTTTTCTTTGCAGAATGCGCAAGAGGTAGGTCCCATCAGGGATAAGTATTCGAAGCAGGTAGAACGCTACTCAGGAGAACTGAAGGACATCGAAGACAAAGCCAGGGAGGCCGAAGCCGAGGTGAAGACGGAGGAAGCCCGCGCCGACCGCTTCGATCTTTCAGAAGTATTGCTGGAAGCTGCGCTGGTGATCTGTTCCATTACGCTTCTAACGCGGAAAAAACTTTTTTGGTATTTCGGTACTGTGCTTTCGCTGGTCGGCATCGCGCTTGGAATTACCGGATTGATGATTCATTAGCATGGGCTGCGTTTAGTCCCACTCAAGGCTCGCGCAGATCTTGTCTGCCGTGCTTCGAGCGCGACCTCTTGTTATGCCGAATCATCCGCGTCCTGATGCGGCCGAATGAGCCTCGATATATTGGCGGACATACCCGCCGAAAGCCTTCTCCAGTTTCAATGTAATCGGTCCCGGTGCGGTGGCGATCGTGTGACCGTTGACTTCGCTGACGCCCAACATGCTGCGATTCGTCGAAGAAATAAGAACCTCGTCTGCGGCATACAAGTCTTCAGGCCGCAGTGTCCGTTCTTCCACCGGCGCACCCGCCGAGGCGCCAATTTCCAGCAGCACGCTGCGTGTAATTCCCGGCAAACACCCTGCCGAAATGGGTGGGGTCGCGACGCGGCCTCCCTTTACGCAAAAAATATTTGCCGCGGTGCATTCGGCCACCTCCCCGCGCTCGTTCAACAGCACAACTTCATCGAAGCCAGCCTGCTGTGCTTCGTAATAATTCCAGACATTATCCAGCCAGGAAAGAACCTTCACGCCAGCCAGGGGAGAGACGGAGTACCGTCCGTGCTCACGCAATCCCAATCGCGACGGCTCGCGATACGAGGGCAAATCCGCAGAACACAGGATCAAATCGACGCGCGGGAGATCTTCGTCGCTTCGCCAGAAGCCAACCTGGTTATAGACCGCGTATACTCGCACCGCACCTTCGGTCACTTTATTCGCCCGCAGCAGCTCACCCAAATACCCGCGTACCCCTTCTTCCTTAAATGGGAATGGACAATGCGTGCGCTCCGCGTCCCGCTCCAGCCGTTTCCAGTGGCGCTCGAACGCGAACGGAATACTTTCATAGATCCGCACGGTCGTGAAAAGGCCCCATCCGTTCAATAATCCCGCTTGGCCCGGGGAAAGCCTCACCTCATCTACTGGCTGTAGCCGGTCATTATGAAAAACGAAGCCATGAATCATGCCACCTCCCAGCTCGAACTGAAGGTCGTCAACCGACGCGGCAAGGATATTCTAACGCAGAAGCTCTTCGGCGCGGCGACTTGAGGGTACATGTCGAGCCGGCAGGAGCAGCATGAATTGCGCCAGACCGGGCACTGCAGCGCTCTCCCAGCCTTCGATCCAATGGGTCGGCCTGATACGGCAATCCGATCCGCCATCCGAAAAACGTCGTTATTTGTAGCGACGGCTGGACGGTGTATGTCGAGCCGGCAGGCTCTAGCTTGGTACTTCCCACCTGGTTTCCGTTCCGACTTACGGGTCCGTTGGGACCGTTACGGTGGTACAACTACGGGTGTTGTTCTATTGACACCCGCTGCATTCTGCGCCTAAATTGGTTCGGTACTTATAGGAGTAATGCCATGCGGTTCGTCGCTAAGTCCTTTCTCATCGCAATTCTTATAGCTTCCTTATCGAATATTTCTGCCTTCGCTGCGGATGAAAAGCCGCTTGGCCTGATCACCCAGGCGCAAGAAGCTCGGTTGGGCGATGCCAACGTTGCTGTCGGCACGACCGTCTATCCGGGCGATACCCTGGCCACCGAGATTGGCGGCACCGTGCGCATGAAGATTGGCGGCAGCCAGATTTACCTGCTCTCCGGAAGCTCTGCAACCCTTGCACAAACTTCCCATGTAGTCCGCGCAGTCGTGGCACGCGGCACGGTCGGTTTCTCATCCAATGGCACAGACCTGCTGGCGCTGGAAATTCCGCAAGGAATTCTGCGCGCCGCCGACGGCCAGCCTGCCTACGGACAAGTCACGATCGTAAGTCCGCTCGAGGTCATCATCTCCGCTTACCGTGGCAGCCTGGTGCTGGACAATGACGGCGAACTCCACACCATTCCCGCCGGTAAGTCGTACCGCGTGACCATGGATCTGGAGCCGGCCACCCAGCCTCAGGACGCGTCTGGAGCAGGCGGCAGCGCCAACGTCACCTACCCCAAGCACCGTCATCTGGTGTTCGATGCGGTCGTGGCTGCCGGCGCGGTAGGCCTGGGCTTCGGGATATGGGCTGCAGTTTGCCAGAGTCCATCCCAGCCGTAATAATAGCGGCCGAGGCGCCGCACTCGCGCCGTCTGCTTTAATTTATGAGGAAGTCTTCGGAACACCTGTTGTGACCTGGTCCGATCTTTTTCAGCAACCTGCTAAATATGGCAGGATTTGACTCCCTGCTTCTCGAAATATTGCTGGTGGTAATCCTCTGCGCGGTAGAATTCCGACGCCGGAGTGATCTCCGTAACGATCGGGCGCTTAAAAACTCCCTTCTTCTCCAACTCAGCTTTTGATGAGCGCGCCTCTTCCTCTTGCTGCGGATCGTGATAGAAAATCGCGGACCGGTACTGCGTTCCCACATCAGGTCCTTGCCGATTCGGCGTCGTTGGGTCGTGGCTTTTCCAGAAGATGGCGAGAAGTTCTAAATAAGAAATCTTGCCCGGATCGAACTCCACTTCAACGGCCTCGGCATGCCCCGTGCGCCCCGTGCATACTTCTTTGTACGTCGGACTCTTGGTCGTACCGCCCGTGTAGCCGACGGTCGTTGATATGACACCGGCAACTCCGCGGAACGCGTCTTCCACGCCCCAAAAACATCCCGCTGCAAAAGTTGCCTTTGCCATAATGAGTCCTCCCAAGAGATTGCATCGCGAATCTCTATGTTGCCACAACCAGGCTCATTCCAGATAATTCTCTGTTTGTACTCGCCTTTGATAAGCCGACTCGCGCCTCGCCTTGACGAACCTGCTGAATTGGCCGGACAATTCCTTCTGTGTGCAGCGGAATGTCTCGATCCAAGGCACAGCTCCGCAGATAAATCAGTTCTACGAGGGCCGACATGGCTGATGAGGCTCAGGAATCGCGTTCCAAGCTGGCTAGCATTTCTGACGCGCGGCGCAATTCGCTGCCGCTATCGGCAGACGAGCGCATGGCGGCAGGTAAAAAACTGCGCGAAAGAGTCTCGCGCAGTTCGCACGCGAAGTGGAAACCGTCTGCGCATCGTCCTGATCCGCTCGCGCTGTTGAAAGAGTCCGACCACGGACGATTGCCGGAACTGCTGCCGATCCGCTACGCGCGGATGCTGCAATCGCCGTTCGCGTTTTTCCGCGGTGGCGCCGCGGTGATGGCGTCGGACCTGGCGGGAACTCCGCAGACGGGATTACGCGTGCAAGCCTGTGGTGATTGCCACCTGTCGAATTTGGGAGGTTATGGCTCGCCCGAGCGCCGCCTGGTATTTGACATCAACGATTTCGATGAAACGCTCCCGGCGCCTTGGGAATGGGATGTGAAACGGCTGGCCGCCAGCATCGTGCTGGCTGGACGACAGAGCGGGTTCCGCGATCGGTTCTGCAGCGACGCCGCACAGGCCACTGTCGCCTCCTATCGCGCTCACATGCGCGCATACGCCCACATGACCGCGCTGAATGTTTGGTATTCGCATTTGGACGCGGAGGTGCTCGTTCAGCAAGCAAAGACCGCCGACGATTGGAAATATTGGAAGCAAATCGAGAAGTCCGCAAAGTTGCAGACCTCGGATCATATTTTCCCCAAGATCACGGAGGTTGTAAAGGGCAAGCGGCGCATTGTGGACCGTCCGCCGCTCGTGTATCACCCACGCAATTACTCGAAGGCTGATAGCCTCGTGCGCGCCATGTTTCACCGCTACCGGTTGACCTTGCCGGAAGAACGCCGCGTACTCCTAGATCGCTACCAGATCGTTGATGTCGCTCGGAAAGTGGTGGGAGTGGGTAGCGTGGGAACGCGTTGCGCGGTGATGCTATTGATGGCCGGCGAGAATGATGCGCTATTTTTGCAATTCAAGGAAGCGCTGCCGTCAGTGCTCGCCGCGTATGCGGGAAAGAGCCGCTATCAGAACCAGGGCGAGCGAGTGGTTAGCGGCCAGCGAATGCTGCAAGCAGCGAGCGACGTGTTTCTCGGCTGGACCCGCGATGATGAGGGCCACGACTATTATTTCCGACAATTGCGCGACATGAAGATGTCGATTGATCCAATGAGATTGAATAAGGGCGAACTGCTCGAGTACGTAGAAATATGCGGATGGGCATTGGCTCGGGCCCACGCTCGCACGGGAGACCCCGCGCGGATAGCTGGTTACTTGGGCAAAGGCGAAATGTTCGACCTAGCCGTACGCAAATTCGCGACGGCTTACGGTGATCAGACCGAGCGCGACCACCATTTGCTTGTGAAAGCTGTACGAGCGGGACGTATACGAGCGTCGGCAAGTGAAGCGGCTTGAAGCGTAGCTGCTGTGACTTACCACGAGATCGACACAGCGTCTCACAAATCAAGGGGCAGCGGATTTTTGCCGGTTATCAGCCGCGCGGAACGGTCAAAAGTGAGATAGAGCCAGGCCCATTGCATCATCACCAGCAGGCGATTTTGAAATTGAATGATGTAGAGCAGATGGATGAAGACCCAAATTAACCATGCCGGCCAACCCGAAAGCTTCAGCCAGTTCAAATCCGCGACAGCAGCGCCGCGACCGATAGTCGCCAAATTTCCTTTATCGAAATAATGAAATGGCGGGAGTATTTCGCCCCGAAAACGCGCGCGGATTGATTTTGCCACGTAATTTCCTTGCTGAATTGCGGGCTGCGCGACTCCGGGAAGCGGTTTTCCGGTTTGATGGCTGAAATTTGCCAAGTCGCCGATGACGAATATTTCCGGATGTCCGGCAACGGTCATGTCCGGTTCGACGATCACCCGGCCTGCCTTATCGAGCTTCGCGCCCGCTTCCTCGGAGAGAATTCGGCCGAGCGGCGAAGCCAGAACGCCCGCGGCCCACAGAACCGTGCGTGTAGGAATATTCTCGGTGCGATCTCCTTCGCGAATGGTGACGCCATCGGCACGGATGTCTGTGACCATCGCACCTGTTCGCACGGTGACGCCGAGCCGCACGAGCATTTTGCGCGCGGCTTCGGAAAGTTTCGGAGGATACGTAGGCAGCGGCCGGTCAGTGCCTTCGACCAGAACGATGCGGGTGCGCGAAGGATCAATGTCGCGAAAATCGTGTCTTAACGTGTCGTGCGCGATTTCTCCGAGCGCGCCGGCCAGTTCAGCCCCCGTGGGCCCTGCACCTACGATGACAAACGTCATCCACGCTTGCAATTTCTCGGGGTTCTGCTCGCGCTCGGCTGCTTCGAAGGCCAGCAGTATTCGCCGGCGCATGTCGGTTGCATCGTCAATATTCTTCAACCCTGGCGCGAACTGCTCCCATTCATCGTGGCCGAAGTATTGGTGCGTAGCGCCGGCGGCCACGATCAGGGTGTCATAGTCGAGCGAACCGTCGCTGAGAATCACGCGACGGCGTGGCGCGTCAATGTGAATCGCTTCGCCGAGCAGCACCTTCGTGTTCTTCTGCTTGTGCAAAACCTGCCGCAAAGGCCCGGCAACATTGGCGGGGGAAAGCGAGCCGGTAGCCACTTGATAAAGCAGCGGCTGGAATAAATGGTAATTGCAGCGGTCGACAAGCGTGACTTCAACCGGCGCGTGTTTTAGTTTCTGCGCTGCGGTGAGGCCGCCGAAGCCGCCGCCGATGATCACTACCTTGTGCGCGTTAGCCATCCTCTAAACCTACCTTGATTCCACTTTATCCGATGCGCAAATTTACTAAAGGGAGCAATGCCGATGATCGGTGAAACTTGAAAAACAAGGGGGCGGTTACCCATGCATGTCCGGGCTAGACTGTACTTCGTCTATTAGGATTGGAGCGAAGCTATACCCTATGAAGCAGCGAATTTTCGGCATTGTGACTTGCTTGCCTCTGATTTTGATCGTTGCGCTGGGATTGCGTGTCGGGTTTGCGTGGGATCAGGGGCGTCAGATCCCCAGGCACCTCGTAGGACTGGTGCCATTTCTGCAAGAGACGGGCAACATTGCGTATTCGATCGCGCTGGGCCATGGATTTGGATCACCTTACTGGCAAGAAAGCGGGCCAACCGCGTGGCTGGCGCCTGTATACCCGTACATTGTGGCCGCCGCCTACCGAATTTTCGGCATCCACACCCCGCACGCGTTTTTCGCGATTGTGCTCCTGAATATTTTGTGTTCCGTGGCAACGTGCATCCCTGTTTTCTACGTTGGGAAGCAAATCGGAGGTCTGGCCGTTGCGAGCGGCGCAGCGTGGCTTTGGGCTTTGTTTCCCAATGCCGTGATTATTCCGTTCGAGTGGGTGTGGGACACTTCGCTTTCCGCTCTTTTGATGGCGACGATCTTGTGGGCCACTTTGCGGCTCGCAGACAATAGTGTGGAATCGATCGCAAGCGATTCGGCGAATGCCGAGCCTGCGGAACCATTGCTCGAGCAACTTCCTTGGTGGCGTAAATGGTGCTGGGATGGGCTGCTTTGGGGGTTTGCGTTGATGACCAATCCTTCGCTGGGCGTGATGCTGCCGTTTCTACTTGGATGGATGATTTTTCGGGGCCTAAAAAAGGAGCGGGGCGCGAGCGCACATGAACAAGCGCCACTGCGTGGGCCTGCTTTGGCCATCGCAATTGCAGTTTTTTGCTGCGTGCCGTGGACTGTTCGAAACTATGTAGCGTTTCATCGATTGATTCCGTTGCGGTCGAATTTGCCCTTTGAATTGTGGTTAGGGAACAACCGGAGTTTTGACCCGCAATCACAGATCGTTCCGCCACCAGATCCCGAGCGAGCGGAAATACGGAACTATATCCATATGGGAGAGACTGCCTTTATGCAGAACAAATGGAATGAGGCCGTTGGGTTCATGACTACGCATCCGCGATTGGAAATGACGCTTATCGCAAGACGTTTTGTAGCCACGTGGACGGGCATGGAAAAACCGATACGGGGTTTCATCGACACTGATTCTCTTCTGACGCGAACTGTCTTAGTGAGCAATGTTCTGATGACAATGGGCACGTTGTGCGGGGTCGTTTTGCTTTTCGTCAGACGCAACCCGTTTGCATTTCCGTTGGCTGCTTTTCCGGTTGTGTTTCCCGTCCTGTACTATGTGACGCATGCTTCGTTGCGATACCGGCACCCCATCGATCCCGCGCTCGTGCTGCTGACAGCGGTTGGGCTTGCCGGTGTTCTGAACCAGCTCACTCGGCACCGAAAGCGAGCCACCTAGCTCTATTCACGTGATCCAAATCGAGTCGAGGACCAGTTCCTCGTTATCTCGGGCCACGATGCAGCTTTATTAAATCCTTATGAGTCTTTTATGCCGTCCTGATGTGCGAGGCGTAGCGTGGCAAGAAATCGTGGACGCATCGGTACGACATCGCAGATGCGCATTCAACACGCCTGCCGAATACGGCTCGTGTGCTTACATGATAGCCGGAAGACTTTGTATCGGTAAACGGAAGAGAAACTCGCGTCGGCAACACTAGCCTTCCTGCTTTTGCTAAAACTGCAGTTTTCTGTATCGGTGCGAATTTCGCGGCAAAGAAAAGACTTCATCCCAGCTAGAAACGTTTAGCAAGAGCGATCAGAAGCCAACTAAATAATGAAAAAAATGCGAAGGGCGGGCTCAACAAGTTTCGGCAAGCGCTCGGGATGGCATGGAATGGCCACCGCGATACTGGGAATCATGTTGTTGCCTTGCGCCATACAAGCACAGGACACTCGCCCGAGCAATACAACGGCTGCGGCTTCGGGGACGAAAGCAACTTCAGATGGAGTCCAAGGTGACGATAGCACGCAATCCCCGTCGATCGACCCGAGCGCCGCAGACGACCCAGTCTTAAGTGAAAATCATGTTGACTCTGATTCTGCGCAAGCAACGACAACCTCGGCGGGTTCACCGCAGCAGAATACTACCCAACAGAGCGCGGGACAACAAAGTGCGCCGCAAAATATTGCGCAGGGTAATTTCTTCCAACGACTTGCTAAGGCATACGAACAGGATTGGAAGGGGATGACGCCGGGCGGGCCTGCACCTCCATACCGGGGCGATCCACCTCCTGTGAATGGCCCTCCTTTTCCTTTCTCTACTTGGCCGATCGGTGGCACGGTGACGATTGGTTATCCTTGGACACAGTCCGGTCCGTTGATGCAGGCGATCTGGAGCGGCAGCCATGGAGACTGGTGGAAGAAAAATGGAATCCAAATATATGGGTGGCTGAATTTCGGCGGGAACTTCAGCACTTCGCACAATGTGTCGAATGGACAAGCTTTGTGCGGAGTGTCGCCACCGCTCAACTGCAAATACGGCAACTTCCCAACGGCTTACCGACGAAGTCCCTAATTCAATTCAGCCTGACCAGGAAGTGATTTACATCGAGCGCCAGCCGGACACGGTGCAGACCGATCACTTTGATTGGGGCTTCCGCATCTCGAATCTGTGGGGCATCGACTACCGCTTCACCACGGCGAACGGCTACTTCAGTCAGCAGTTATTGAACAAGAATAAAGAGTATGGCGACGATCCAGTAATGGTGTACGCCGATCTGTATTTTCCGCACCTGGCGCAGGGGATGGACGTGCGCATCGGCCGGTACATTTCGCTGCCGGATATCGAGGCCCAGCTGGCACCGAACAATTACACATACAGCCATTCGCTTCTTTACACGTTCGATTGCTACACGCAAACCGGGATTAACACTACAACCAAGATCAATAACCAGTGGACCCTGCAAGTGGGGGTATCACCGGGCTGCGAAATCGCGCCATGGAAAGATACCGGCAGGCTCGCCAAGTTCACGCTCAATTTCTGCCTTCAATATACGTGGCGCGAGAGTAAGGACGATCTCTACTTCTGCGACAACTCGCTCAACTCAGGAAAATACGCTTACAACAACTTGAACGCCTTTTATCTGACGTGGTACCACGTTATCAACAAGACTTGGCACTCTTCCACGGAGACTTGGTATCAATACGAGAAGGACACTCCGAACGTCAACAATCCCGATGTGGAGCTGATCGGAAGCAGCACGCCTGATCCGATTCTGATTTTCGGCGCTAACGGTGCACGCTGCAACAACACGACCGAAACAACATGTTACGCGCCGGAATGGGCAATGGTGAATTACCTAGAGGATCAGCTAAACGCGCACAATTACATTTCGATTCGGAACGAAGTGTTCGACGACGTTCGCGGCCAGCGTACTGGCGTAAAAGGCTGGTACACGGAGCATCTCTTCGGCTGGGGACACTGGATTGGCACCACTATTTTGTTGCGTCCCGAGGTGCGTTGGGAACACATCTACAATCCGAACCTGGGCTTGATTTCGCCGCCTCCCGGGGTCAAAAACGAGTTGCCGGGTTCCTACGACAATGGCATCCGGCACAGTCAGCTAACGGTGGCGGGCGACATTATTTGGTTTTTCTAGCGGCGAGCCGATTTCTTAATGTCTAAGGCCCAGTGCTCAGTCCTAGTCGCGATTTCGTTTCGATTTCCTCAGCAACTCTTTCACACCCAAGAAGTAACGACTGACCGTCACCGAGGTCAGATATAAACCCCCACCCGACGAAAGCGGTGTAATGATTTCGTTTCGCCCACAAGGCACTGGACTTTCACCTTTATCAAATCCTTATGAACCGCTTATGCCGCCCTGATGTACGAGCGTTAGTCTTCCGGATGATCTGGCGGCGCTGTGGTGCATTTGAAGGACATTGTGAAAGGGGGAATGCCAGAGCGCTTCAAGCATCTGCGTGTGGTGGGAATCCGCACGGTGATGATCACGGGTGACAATCCTTTGACCGCAGCGGCGATTGCGCGGGAAGCGGGTGTGGATGACTTCCGGGCAGAGGCGAAGCCGGAAGATAAGCTGATTTTTGATATGTCGCGAACAGGCCAAAGGGAAATTGGTGGCGATGACCGGCGACGTTGATTTAATCGTTACGCATATCGGACCGGCGTAAGGGAACTTATGAAAAGAAACTTTATGATTTCGATTTGGATGACGCTGCTGACAACAGTGCTGCTGGGCATCGTGTACCCGCTGTTAGTCACCGAACTAGCGCAGTGGTTTTTCCCGAGACAGGCTAATGGAGAAATGATTCAAACCCAGGGAAAACTTATGGGATCGACCCTCATCGGGCAGCCATTTAGTTCGCCCGGATACTTTCACTCGAGACCCTCCGCCGCAGGGCCTGCCGGGTACGATCCCGATGCAGCCGCCGGTGGCGCG
Organism: uncultured Acidobacteriota bacterium; assembly: GCA_963703675.1. Taxonomy (GTDB): domain Bacteria; phylum Acidobacteriota; class Terriglobia; order Acidiferrales; family UBA7541; genus Palsa-295. Next base: position 13,867 of record CAVPFH010000005.1, read on the forward strand.
TCGAACTTGGGACCCACGAACCAGGCGCTGATCACACGCGTGAACGGCGACGTGCAACGCTTGCAGGCGGAGAATCCGAAAGCAGCAATTCCTGTGGATCTGGTGACGACTTCTGCTTCGGGACTTGATCCGCACATTACCCCGTCATCCGCTGAATTCCAGATCTCACGTGTAGCGCGCGAGCGCGGAATGACCGAAGCAGGGCTTCGCGATCTCGTCGCAAGGCATACCGAAGGCCGCCAGTGGGGATTCTTAGGCGAGTCGCGAGTGAACGTCCTGGAATTAAATTTGGAGCTGGACGCGGTTCGCCCTATGCGGTCGCACTAACCGCACAACGAAAGCCGCTGAAGAAGCTTCCCACAACGCACCGAGCCTAACGCGCACAGATAGCCGAATCGTAATATTTTGTAAATGCTCAGCGATATTACGGCTGGGATGGACTCTGGCAAACTGCAGCCCATATCCCGAAGCCCAGGCCTACCGCGCCGGCAGCCACGACCGCATCGAACACCAGATGACGGTGCTTGGGGTAGGTGACGTTGGCGCTGCCGCCTGCTCCAGACGCGTCCTGAGGCTGGGTGGCCGGCTCCAGATCCATGGTCACGCGGTACGACTTACCGGCGGGAATGGTATGGAGTTCGCCGTCATTGTCCAGCACCAGGCTGCCACGGTAAGCGGAGATGATGACCTCGAGCGGACTTACGATCGTGACTTGTCCGTAGGCAGGCTGGCCGTCGGCGGCACGCAGAATTCCTTGCGGAATTTCCAGCGCCAGCAGGTCTGTGCCATTGGATGAGAAACCGACCGTGCCGCGTGCCACGACTGCGCGGACTACATGGGAAGTTTGTGCAAGGGTTGCAGAGCTTCCGGAGAGCAGGTAAATCTGGCTGCCGCCAATCTTCATGCGCACGGTGCCGCCAATCTCGGTGGCCAGGGTATCGCCCGGATAGACGGTCGTGCCGACAGCAACGTTGGCATCGCCCAACCGAGCTTCTTGCGCCTGGGTGATCAGGCCAAGCGGCTTTTCATCCGCAGCGAAGGCAGAAATATTCGATAAGGAAGCTATAAGAATTGCGATGAGAAAGGACTTAGCGACGAACCGCATGGCATTACTCCTATAAGTACCGAACCAATTTAGGCGCAGAATGCAGCGGGTGTCAATAGAACAACACCCGTAGTTGTACCACCGTAACGGTCCCAACGGACCTTACACCGGATCGAAGGTCCGGGCGAGTGCTGCAGTGCCCGCTCTGGCTGAACTGCGCCAGACCGGCCGCTACAAAATCAACGTCCCTGAGCAGATGGCCGCAGACCTTATTTCCACCGTCCCGCGATTTGACAATCGTAGCGACGCTGCAACGGCGTGTGTTGAGGCATCGTTACAAATGTTTTATACGTCGGAGCGGGAGGCGCGGGATTTAGGGGCTTGGGGTGGGTCGAAGCGGTAGCCGATCCAGGGTTCGGTGTGAATGTACTGTGGGTTGCCGGGGTCTGGCTCGATTTTCTTTCGCAGTTGGTTTATGAATACGCGCAGATATTCTGTTTCTTCTCCGTAGTCTGGTCCCCAAACAGCTTGCAACAGTCTGCGGTGCGCCTGAGCTTTGCCAGCATTGGAAACTAACTGGCGTAGCAGCTCGAATTCTTTTGGGGTGAGGCGGACGGGGCGTCCTTTGACTACAACTGAGCGTTTTTCGAAATCGATTTTCAGATCGTCGGAGATGAAAGCCGCTATTGCTTCTTGTGGAGCAGCACGACGCAACGCGGCGCGAATGCGGGCCATGAGTTCTTCCACTCCGAATGGCTTGACAACGTAATCGTCAGCGCCGGCATCGAGAGCGTGCACCTTGTCGCGTTCGGTATTGCGGATGGTGAGCATGATGATGGGCACGTCACTGGAGCTGCGAATCTCCCGGCAGGTTTCGAGGCCGGAAATTCCGGGCAAATTCACGTCCAGAAGGACTAGCTCGGGGCGCTCCAAGCGTATTCTTTCGAGCGCTTCTTCGCCGCTACGAGCTTCAACGACGCTGTATCCGTGGGAAGTGAGCGTAGTGAGCATGACGCGCCGGATTTGAGGCTCGTCATCAACGACGAGAATGGTGACGTCGCTCATTAATCGCCTGCACGAACTCGTTCGACGGGCAGCGTAAAGGAGAAAACGGAACCTTGGCCACGCTGGCTGGTGAGACTCATGGTGCCACCGTGCGCCTCAATGATGGCTTTGGCGATGGGAAGTCCCATGCCAGTTCCTTGCACTAGATAGCGCTGGTCTTTGCCGCGATAGAACTTTTCGAAAATCAGATTTTGCTCGAGGTCATCGATGCCAGCACCCCGGTCGGCGACACTGGTGATAATGAAATCAGGCGTGGTTTCGGATGTGATGGTTATAGGCTGATCATGCGGTGAATACTGGTTGGCGTTTTCGATGAGATGGACCAGGGCTTCGCGGGCGCGAACGAGGTCGACGCGCACTGGTGGCAAATCGGGCGAAACTTGCACGCGCACATTGCGATTCCCCAAAACGCCTTTGAGCTGATCGAGAGCTGAATTGATAACGTCTTCGATCGGATGGGACTCGAGGCGGAGTTCTACTTCACCCGCATCCAACCGCGCCATTTCGCCAGCTTCGCCGACCAAGCGGTTCAAGCGGTCCGTTTCTTCATTGATAATGGTGAGTAGTTCGCGGCGCTGCTGATCGTTGACGCTTGGATTCGAGAGGAGGTTGGTCACCGACGCTTTGATCGAAGTGAGCGGTGTGCGCAGCGCGTGGGTAACTGAATCAAGCAGCGCCGTACGCAGGCGCTCGCCTTCGCGAGCCGCTTCCGTCAGACCGAGTTGTTCGATCGCGCGAGCGCGTTCGATGGCTACGGCAATCAATGTGCCGATGGCTTCGAGAGTTTGGCGCGACGGAGTCGAACCGGAAATCCCGAGGCTACCGATAGGGCGCACGCCGAGACGCACTGGGACGAAGCAGAGGCTATTGGACGCATCTATCAGCGGCTCTTCGCGAATGACCATGGCCTTGAGGCTTTCCAGATCGAGTCTTGCTATCACCGGGCCGGAGCGATAGATTTTCTGTTTTTCTGCGAGAAGCAGTGCTGCGGCGCCTACTTCAAAAATGTCCACAATTTGCGAAGGGATGCGATTGAGCAACTGAATCACATTACCCGATTCCAATAGACCCTGGCTGAAGGCATAAAGTTTTTCGATCTCGCGACGGCGCTGCGAAGCGTCCTCGGCCTTCTGCCGCGCCCGGGCAGAGAGGTGGCTGGCCAGGACCGAGACCACCAGGAAAGCGAAAAGCGCCACCCAATTTTGCGGGTCGGCAACGGTGAAGGTCCCTACAGGCGGCAGGAAATAATAATTGAACGCGAGCATTGCCACTACGGACATGAACACAGAAACGGCAATGCCCCATACAGTGGAAACGGCTAGAATGGCGAGCAGAAAGGTGAGCGCGACAGTGGTGGGATTGACAGGCAATACGCGTTTATAAAAGAGCGCAATGGCGATGATAATGACGTAAGCAGCCGCGAATCGCAGGAAACGATTGAGAAGGGGCTGGCGCACCGGCACATTCTAACGTAGCTTTCCAGATGCACGCAGAAGAGAATACACGCATGCCTAAAACTCCGGAACAGTGGCTGGCCGCTTCCAAACCGGCGGAAAAAACAAAAGGAGCGCTGAAGCTCTTCCTTGGATATGCGCCCGGCGTGGGTAAGACTTTCAGCATGCTGAGCGAAGCGATCCGGCGGCACAGTCGCGGCGAAGACGTGGTGATTGGAGTTGTAGAAACGCATGGAAGGAAAGGCATCGCGGAACTTTCAGTGCAACTGGAGACCATTCCGCGCCGCATGATCGATTACAAGGGCACGCTTTTCGCGGAGATGGATCTTGACGCGATCCTAGCACGGCACCCACGGGTGGTTTTGGTAGATGAACTGGCTCACACGAATATCCCTGGAAGCAAGAATCGCAAGCGCTATGAGGATGTGCTGGAAATACTGGACGCGCAAATCGACGTTATTTCGACCGTCAACATTCAGCATATAGAAAGCATTGCGCCGACGGTTCGCGCCATCACCGGCGTCCCGGTTCGAGAAACCGTGCCGGATTGGGTGCTGCAGGTCTCCGACGAAACCGTGATGGTGGATCTGACGCCGGAAGCGTTGCAGAACAGAATGAGGCGGGGAGATGTGTATGGAAAAGAGAAGATCGAGCAGGCGCTGAAGAATTTTTTCCGCCGTGGGAACTTGATTGCGCTGCGCGAACTCGCGCTACGCCAAGTCGCAGAGCAGGTGGACCGCAGCCTGGAATCATATATGACCGAGAAGGATATTCAGGAAGCCTGGGGAGTTCGTGAACGCATTGCGGTGTGCATCAGTGCGAATCCAAAAGCGCAGTACCTGGTGGCCCGTGCGGCGCGCATGGCGCGCAGGATGGATGCCGAGCTTTTCGCTTTGCATGTGGACCTGGACAGTGACGGCGATCCCGAAGAAGAGAAAGCGCTCATTTCAAACCTGCAGTTCGCTGAAAATTTGGGCGCCAAGCCAGTGCGGTTGAAAGGCGATCACGTATCCGATACGGCCGCGCAGTTCGTTCGCGATAAACACATAACGCAGGTCATTTTTGGGCGATCGGCGACCGAGGGATGGAGAAAACTGCGTTATATGAACGGGATCAATCGATTTTTGAGGGATGCCCCGGCGGTGGATGTTCACATCGTGACGCAGGAACCGGATTAGCCGCGTTTACAAAATGCCCCTGACGAACCCAGATAAACCTATTTTTTCACGCTGGCAACGGCCGACAATTCGAGCACGGCCACATCAGCAGCCGCTCGCCATTTCGGAGATTCTGGCCTCCACGCTTAATTCAGCGACTATCTCGGGATCGAGGGGCGGATCAGGTATGTCTGAGTCATCCGGATTTGCGCCATCCTGCTCGTGGGCCAACCAATTCGCAAAATAAACGCTGGAAAGCAGGTCGATTTTGTCGTGATGGACGCGCTCGCGGTGATGCGCGACGGCCTCGATAATTACGTATGAGATTCCCCACAATACTGAGAAGATACATTCTAACCTCGGCGTGCCACACCCTCCATCAGTTCTTCTTCAACCTTCAATAAAGGCCGTCTCTCTTCACTCGCGCGTTTGATGGAGTTCGCGAAGTGTTTTGGAGTGGCTTCTGCCAAGACCAACTTACCAACGTCCTGATGCAGCCCGGCCATCGAAAGGAGTAGCCTCCAGCCTTTGCGAAATTGACAGGATTCTGAATGCGCATAATTTGGCGGTGGCCTAGATTGAAACTGCTTCTACGAATGGGATGGTTCACGAGAGAGTCGAGCACGACAGCGACCGTTGACCGATGAGTTGACGTGCCCTATCGACACCATCCGGGCACAGCAAGCAGCGCCCCTACGGATGCCTCACACGGTTTTCTACTGGCGAGGTGTAATCGGCGCCCAAGCTGCGAGCCAAACGGAGCGCTGGCACAACCCGTAAGATCTTGGCGACGACGATTCGTACGCTGCCTCTCCGGCGCGACACGGCCTGGATTACGTTTCGTCGGCAGGAATATCGAACTTCACCAGATCGGCCTGGAAGCCCTTGGTCTTTACTGCGCCGTAAGCGATGCCGACTGCCATCCATACCGCGCCTAGAAGCATTGCCTTGCTGCTTAGATTGCGCCAAATGAAGAAGCAAATGGCAAAACCGAGGACTGGAGAGACGAAGTCGAAGACGTTTTTCTGCGACGCCCGCAAGAAATAACGCACGAAGGCGGCGGCGTTGACGCCCATGAAAGCCAGCAGAGCGCCGAAGTTCAACAGCTCCGCGCCCTGGTCATAGGTGATCAAGAACGCGCCAATCAGGGCCACGGCACCCACGAATATAACGTTGTTCCGCGGGATGTGATTCTTAGGGTCCAGCGCGCCGAAAAATTTCTTTGGGATGCCGTCACTGCGCCCCATGCCATATAGCAAGCGAGCCGCGCCAAGTTGCGAGCCCAGGCCAGAGCCCAGATTGGCGATCAGGACAGTGAAGTTTACCAAATGAAAGAGAAAGAATCCGCCGGCTTGGCGCGCAACCAGGGGGAACGCGGATTCAACCATCTCCGGAGGAAATGGCTTCGAACCCCACACGAGCTGTGCCGCGTAAACTTCGAGCGACGACAAGACTCCCGTAAATACGCAGACCAGTACCGTTGCCAGCATTATGTTGCGGCGAGGATTTTCGACCTCCTCGGACAGCGTGGAAATAGCATCGAAGCCAATGTAGGTGAGGACGGCGATCGATGTCCCGCGAAAAACTGCTGGGAAGCTAAACGTTTCGGGATTGTAGAACGGCTGAGTAAAGAATCCAGAGCCGTAGTGGTGCAACCCCCAAATGAAACGGACCACAAACGCGAAGAAGATAACTACCACGATGGACATCCCAGCGGCGAGCACGTCGTTGATTCGGGCAGAAGTTTTCACACCGCGAAGATTCAGGCAGGTGAAAACAGCAGCAAAACTTATGGCCAAGGACCAATACGGCATGAACGGCAGAATGTTTTGAGTGAGCTTACTGCAGATGATGGTGCAGATCAGTGGATTGAGGATGTAATCCATCAACATGGCCCAACCGGTAACGTAGCCAAGTGCGGGGCGAATTTCCTGACCCACGTAGGTGTAAGCGGAACCGGCGCTGGGATACGCGCGCGCCATTTTTCCGTAGCTGATGGCCGTGAACAGCATCGCGACCATAGCAATCAGAATGGTGGTGACCACGTGACCGCGTGCTGCATTGCTGATTACGCCGTAAATGCCCATTGGCGCGATGGGCTGAATGATTACGATGCCGATGATGATGAGATCCCAAAGGCTGAGGACCCGCCTGAGTTTCACTGGCGATTGCGCGCCGGAGGTTTGCCCGTTAGCCATTATTCTCTTTTATGGTCGAGGCTGCGTTCGCGATGATGGGGCCTCCAACTCCAACAATCCAGCGAAAAATCGTCTGTGCGACAACGGAGAGTGAGTCATTCAGTGATGACCGCCTTGACCAGGTTTCTGGGATTGTCGACGTCGCAGCTGTTCAGAATGGCGAAATGATATGCGAAAAGCTGAAGGGGTACGACCTCTGCAATGGGTAGCAGCAATTCGGGAGTGGGTGGGACGAAGATGGTTCGGTCAGCGAGGTTGAGAATTTCGCGATCTCCTTCGGTGGCGATGGCGATGGATTTACCGCCCCGGCTTTTGATGTATTCGAGGACTGCGAGAGTTTTTTGATAGCGCAGCATTGAATCGGGATCGGTAGAGTCTCTTGTAGCGAGAAAAATTGCTGTGAGGTTTTCGTCCACCAGCGCATTGGGACCATGCCGTAATTCACCTGCTGGAAGTCCTTCCGCTTGCACATAAGAAATTTCCTTAAGTTTGAGGGCGCCTTCTCGCGCGATGGCGTAGTGAACGCCGCGGCCCAAGAACAGAAAAGCTCTTGCATGCCGATACGCGCGCGCGCAACCGGCTGCCTGGGCGTCCCATGAACCGAGCGAACTTTCGATTGTTTTCGGAACTTCGGCAAGATGATTTAGGTGGACTCGTGTGACTTCCGCGGTGATGCGGCCACGCTTGCGGGCTAGAAACAGGGCGAAGAGATAAAGGATCGTGAGCTGAGACGTGAAACTTTTGGTCGCCGGAACAGCCTTCTCGACTCCGGCGCAGGTCTGAAGCTTGGCGCTGGCTTCGCGCGAGATGGTGGAGTCGGTGACATTGGAGATTGCAACGGTTTTAGCACCACGATTCAGTGCTTGGCGCTGTGCGGCAGTGGTGTCGGCGGTCTCGCCCGATTGCGTGATTAGCACTACGATTGGGTTCGTATCCGAGTGCGTGGAGCGGTAGCAATATTCGCTGGCATACTCGACATCCACGGCAGCGCCGGCCAGATCCTCGATCATGATCTCGCCGGCGAGACCCGCGTTGCGGCTGGAACCGCTTGCGGCAATTATGATTTTCCTGAAATCGAAGAGTGCTTTCTCGATGGGCTGTAGCGCATTCGGGAAAATAACGTCGCCTTGTACGTTCTGCTGGATTGTTTCGCGGATGGCGCGGGGCTGCTCGTAGATCTCGCGCAGCATAAAACTGGAAGAAGAGTGCGGAGAACCTGGCGACGTCGGGTGATCGCCAGACATTAGTGGCCGTCTCCGGTGGAGGCGGGGGTACCGTGCCCTTCCTTCAGCGGAACGGTCGCCGGCGGGATGTTCCATCCGGAAACGCTTAACTCGACGCCGCCCAATAGTGCGGCGGACGGCAAATACCGAGCCGTGATCTCACGCGATTCGCCGGGCATCAGTTCGATGTAGTTGTCATCCCAAAACACCGGAAGGATTTCCTGAGTATCGCCCGATTTTCGGATTCCAAGGTGGATCTGAAAAGCCAATTTGTCACTGGGGTTTTTTATCATCACGTGCGCGACCGGACCGTCGTCCCCTCGAAGGATGCTGCCGGTGATGTAGACGTTTGCATTCGGCAGGGATTGAAGGGCTGTAAGATCCTCATAGGACGAGACAGGAGTGAAGCGATAGGTGGTTTTGGTCCATTCGTAGGTATTTTTCTTGGCGGAGAGCCAATAAAAATTCTGGCTGACGATTTTGCCATCGCCCGATTGAAGCTGGAGATTGAGGAAGTAGGCGGGCGACGGAGGGGTGAAGGATTCGGCTGGAAGGGTCAGTACTTTGCGCACGGCGTCGGCGTCAACGTCTGTTTGAACTTGCTTCGAAAATCGCTCGCGAAGGCTTACGTCGTAGACTTTGATGCTTACGGTGAGAGCGGAAGATTTTTCGTAAAGACTGTTCACCACGTCGATGCTGTTATCGTCGTAAGAATACTGCACGTGAAGAGGCTCGCACGCTTTCTTGGTGCCGAAATATCCTCCTGCAGGCTGCAGGTAGTAATCGAACAGATGCCAGATTGTTGAAGGCCAGGCGTTATTGAGCATCCACTGGATAATGCCGGTGGACGAAGTGTATTTATTGCGGGAATAGGCCTCGAACATGGCGCGTTCGCCTTCGTATGCCATTGCTTGCGATTTCAGCAAGTAATCGTCGAGACCCTTGGGCGCGCCATAAATGGCGTCCATAGCACCGTTGAAGTGGCTGAGATCCTTGAACCCTTCGGATCCTGCATGAAAGTCCCAGAAAGAATTCTGCGGCCACATCTGATCGGCGGGAATGAAATTTTTCAAACAACTGGCTAAGGGAACAGCTGGACCAGGACCAGTTTCGGTATTGAAACCGAATGCCCCGCCATATTTGTTGGTGTCGACCAGCCAATAATCAGGCGGAACGTAATCGTAAGGCCCTGTCATCTTGACGCCGGATTGGCCTGTGACCGAGGTGGGAGTCGCTGAGGCCGAGGAGATATAAGGATTCGGCCAATCCGATTCCTTGAGAACCTTGATGTAGACAGTCTCCACGTTGGCGGGCGGCGGATTGTCGCTTCCATTGAGCCAGACCAGCATGCTGGGATGGCTACGCATGCGCATAATTTGAGATCGCAGGGATGCTGTCGCTATTTCCAGATCGCCCGGCTGCCAATGCTTCCACTGTTCCCAGTGGTCGCAGCAACACCAACCGGCCATGATCAAGACGCCCTGCTGATCCGCTAAGTCGTAAAATTCCTCGGTTTCCAACTTCCCTTCCAGGCGGATGGTGTTCAGATTCATGTCACGAACGTACCGGAATTCATTTTGTAAACGATCGAGATCCTGGCGAAGAAGCATGTCGGGAGACCACCCGCCGCCGCGAATGAGTATTTTCTTTCCGTTGACGTAAAACTGGCGGGCGCCGGTGGGATTCAATTCGGAAGTGATTTCGCGGATGCCAAACTTAACTAATTTCGCGTCCGATTGTTCATTACCCACGATGAAGCGCAATGAAAGCTCATGAAGATTCTGGGGTCCCATTTGATAGGGCCACCACAATTGGGGGTTCCTGATCTGAAGCTGGGGATATTCATCCGAAAGGAAGCGAACGGTACGAGTTTCTTTAGGCTTCAGGATATAGGTCCGGCGAAAATGCACGTCATCGAAATTGCCATCGAGATATCCGGTGACTTGCACGTCCGTGGCGTTTTGCACCACCGCTTCCACGGCGAGATTCGCTTGATCGAGCGACGTGGCGGGAAAATGCGTCATGACCTGCGGATAACGAATCGCAACAGGCCCGCTGTCCTGAAGATAAACGGGGCGCCACAGACCCATGTCCTTGTCCGGAGGCGCGGGATTCCAGTCCACCCAATTAATGCCGAGGTCCTTTTCGGTCTGGGCGATGGTTTCTACGGCCAGCACATTCACTTGATCACGCACAATGGACGATGTGATGTCGTACTCGTAGGTTCTATACGCGCCTGCCACCTCCGCGGCGTCGGCGATTTTGTGACCGTTCAACCAGATATTCGCGCGATTATTGATGCCGCCGAAATGCAACCAGACGTGACGTTCATTGAAATGCTCAGACAACTTGAATTCAGTGCGATACCACCAGGAGCAACGGAACGGGCTATCTTTTGACATTGGCAGAAGCGAAAAATTTTTCCCGATTGGATAGGTAGTACCCGGAATATTGCGAAGATTTTTTCCGAAATAAGGATCGGAATATGTTTTGTCTGCGACCAGCGCAGCTACGACGGTAGACGGTACCTCGGTGGAATGCCAGCCTTCGGGTTTGAATCCCACCGTGGAAATTTGTTCACCGGTTGCCGAGAATTGGCAAGAAGATTGCAGCGTCCAGCCTGAATGCAAATACATTTTCTCGCCAAGGTCTCTGTGGGTATCCGCTCGAACTGACGACGACGAAAACAGGACCATTCCGATCGCTACAATTAAGAGGATTGCGCTGCGGCGGTGATAATGCTTCGGAAACCGGCGGTTTTTCTCAGGCCTTGAATGTAAGCGCATGGAAAGCCTCCCAGAATGGACGACAGGGCAAATGAAAGCTAGCAGGCGCGCCATTCGCCTGTTTATTAAAATTTATTAAACGACGTATTATTCCCCGATGTGCTGCTAAGTCAAGTCGAAAAAAACCAACGACCAGAAACATTTTAGCAGACTGCGGAGCGGGTATGAATGGTAACTCTAGGCCCAGGTGACGGCGCGGGTGGATTCACGCACAACAAGTTCCGGCGCGAGTAGCCGGTGCACGGCCGTGTATTCACGTTCTTCGATCGCCGCGTTGATGCCCTCCATAATCATTCCCACGGCAGCGGTGCCCAGGGCTTCCATCGGCTGGCGCACCGTAGTTAATGAGGGAACCGAGAGACCCGCCGGGATCACGTCGTCGAAACCGATGACCGAGCAATCCTCCGGAACTTTGAAGCCGGCGCGCGCCAGGCCGCGGATGGCGCCGAAGGCAGCCATGTCATCGAAAGCCATGATCGCTGTGAAACGCTTCTTGTGCTTCAGAAATTCTTCAGTGAGCCTGAGGCCGCCGTCGTAACTGGAGTTCGGATCCAGCGAATCGGGCAAATCCATCACGAGGTTGGGATCGATGTCGAGACCTACGGAGCGCGCGAAGGAGCGAACGCCGCGCCAGCGCGGGGAACTGTCCACTAGCATCTTAGGGCCGCGAATGAACGCTATTTTGCGGTGTCCCAGGGAATACAGATGCTCGATGCCGAGATGCGCGCCAGCTTCGTTGTCCACCATCACGGAACTGATGGCGCCGGAGCGGAGTTCGCGGCCTATCATGACAGCCGGAATATTTCGCTTCTCCAGATCAGCCACCAGGTCGATATCAACGAACAGCCAGTTGGCCACGAAGATCAAGGCTTCCACAGGACGCGCGAGCAGCATTTCGAGATATCGTTCAAAGCGGCCGCGCTGGTTGTGCCCGTCAGTCAGAATTGGAAGGTACGAAGCCTGGTAGAGCGAATTTTCAATCCCGCGGAGGATCAACGTGCAAAACGGATCGGTGATATCAAACACCATGACGCCAACGGTGCGATTGCGTTTGGCGCTGAGGAAGCGCGAGACGACTTTGGGGCGATAGACTAGTTTTTTAGCGGCGCGTTCGATCCGCTCTTTGGTAGATGGCGGAATATAGCGCGCCAGGGGAGCATTATTGAGAACGATGGAGACTGTCGCGGGCGAAACGCCACTTTCCTGCGCCACATCCCGCAGCGTGACTACCGACCCTCTTCCCTTGCGACGGCCCAAGAATGTCTCCATGTTTCCGATGCGCTAACTGCGCGTCGGAGAAACATCTTTACCATAGGCGAAGGATTGAGGCCAGCGAAGGGCGTTACTGTGCCGCAGAGTGACGGTTCACAGGTTGGACCTCACGCCGGCGTGAAACCTTCAAAACCTGAACGGATTATCTCTTGTTTCCGGCGCGACTAGACGTGCGGGATCTGGGAAGCGTTCCAGCCGCCGCCGATTGCTTTTATCAGCAGCACGCTGGCAGCCATGCGGCGCGTCAGTATATTGACGGCTGTGACTTCGTCGGACAGTGCGGCGCTTTGCGCGGTGGTGACTTCGAGATAATTCGTCACACCGCCCTTATAGCGAGTCTCGGAGAGTTGTAGCGAATGCTGAGCAGCTGCGACCGCGTTGGCTTCGGTGCTGGCTTCCTGTTCCAGGATCCGCAATGCCACGAGGTTGTCTTCGACTTCCTGAAACGCGGTTAGCACCGTCTCACGATAATTATCTACGGATTGATTCCACGCGGCTTTGGCTTGATCGGAGACGCCGCGGCGGCGTCCGGCGTCGAATAGCGTTTGAGCAGCCTGTCCTCCGAGCATCCAAAAACCACTAGGTCCTTGAATCAGCGTGCCGATAACGGCGCTCTCGAACCCTCCCGTGCCGCCGAGGGTGACCAAGGGGAAATAAGCCGCGCGAGCGACGCCGATTTGGGCGTTCTGCTCCTGAACGCGCCTTTCGGCGGCCGAAATATCAGGACGGCGTTCGAGCAGATCCGATGGCAGTCCTATCGGCACCGCCGGCGGCGGAGTCGTGAGCGGGAGCAAGGCGATGGAGAATTGAGACGCTGGCTTGCCGACCAAGACTGCTATCGCATGTTCGTAAGCCGCTCGTTGTACGCCGACGTCCACGGACTGAGCGCGTGTGGTTTCGAGTGTGGTTTGAGCCTGGGCGACATCAACGGCTGAAGCGAGGCCGCCGTGGAAACGGTTTTCGGTCAGTTCCAGAGCACGCTCGTAGGACTCAACTGTCGAATCCAGAAGTTTTTTCTGAGCGTCCAGCCCGCGCATGAGGAAATAATCGCTGGCGAGTTCTGCGTGCAGACTCAGATTCACGTTAGCCAGATCGGCAGCGGTGGCCTGCGCTTCCGAACGGCTGGCCTCGACCGTGCGGCGCACGCGACCCCAAAGGTCAGCTTCATAGGAAACGTCAAAAGGAATCGTAAAGGTGTTGTAGTTCTGAGTTTCGGTCAACGGATTAAACTGCGGCTCGTTCGCAGATAAGCGCGTTCGCGAGATAGAGGGATCGGCAGTGACGGTTGGAAAAAGATTGGATCGTGTAATGCGCAGAGCAGCTCTCGCTTGCGCGAATTGTTCCTGCGCAGCTTTCAGGCTCTGATTGGAGACGTCGATTTGCTCTTCAAGCGCGCTGAGCTGCGGATCCTGGTAAATCTCCCACCACTTGCCTTTCGCAATCGAGTCGCTGGGTTCCGCCTGTTTCCAATTCGGAGGAGTTTCCTTGAAATCCGTGGGAACTTCCGCGCTGGGCCGAACGTAATTGGGTCCAACCGTGCAGCCTGAGACAAGCAAACCAGCCGCTGCTGCGACAGAGATCAGCGCCAACGAAAAGCGGCTCAAAAATGCATGAAGCGGGTCAGCGAACTGCGGGCTGTCCACTGCTCGAACCTCCCTGCTGGTTTTGCGCTGCAAGTTTGACCTGCTCGCCATCGATGATCGAATCCGGGGGGCTGACGATGACTGACTCCTGGCCGGTCAAACCGGAAACGACCTCAGCGTCTGCACCGAAATCGCGTCCTAAAGTAATCGCAACGAGCTTTACAGTATTGCCATTCTGCACAGTAGCGACCTGCAATCCCTGAGCACGAAAGACAAACGTGTTCACGGGCAGAATGTACGAAGGAATATCGGACGGAAGTTTCAGATGAACCTCGGTGAAAGCGCCCGGAAGAAGCTCGCCCGTGGGATTATCGACATCCACTTCTACCAACAGTGTGCGCGAGGCCAGGTCGATTGCATTGGCGGTGCGCACCAATTTTCCCTGAAATTTCCGTCCGGGGAACTGAGCAAGCGTAAGGTCGGCGTTAATTCCAGGCTTGGCGGCGACGGAATATTGCTGGGGGACATTGATGAACACCCGCAACGTGCGTATGGCAGCGACATGGAACAGCTCCCTGGTGGCACCGCCCGCCGACCCCGAATCGATCAGCTGGCCCACGTCAGTGTTACGGGCGGTGATGACTCCGTCGAAGGGCGCGTAAATTTTCTCGAAGGATTGCAGATCTTCGAGACGCTTCACGTTGTATTGCGCAGACGAGACTGTCGCCTGTTTGGCGGCGTAATCACCTTCCGCATTGTCAACGTCCTGTTTGGAAACTGAATCCGTATTTTTCAGGCCTTCGTATCGCTGCGAAGTGATCTGCGATAGGTGCATGTTCGCTTCCGCAGTGTTGAGGTCGGCGCGAGCCTGGTGTAATTGCTGGTCAACTTCGGGCGTATCGATTTCTGCCAGCAACTGGCTTCTTTTCACATGCGCACCGATATCGAAATACCATTTCCGGAGATAGCCGTTGGTGCGGGCATAAATCGGAGCATCGATAAACGCCTGAATGTTACCGGGCAAGATAATTTCCTGCTGCGGCGAACCGCGCTTGGGATTAATCACATTGACGGTTGGCACCGCCATAGTGGTGGTTTCGACTTTGAGTGCAGCCTTGGCCCGCAGACGCGGAACAACTCCGCCGACTACGATAGCGATGACGATCATGAGCGCGATCACCGCGATGAGTAGTCCATGATCGCGTTTCGGAGCGCTCGGCGCTAAACGCGGTTCATCCGTGCGCGCGGTTTTTTCATCCACCAGCTGTGTCATTGCACCCTCTTGGAGTGTTCGTGCGTACTCTATTGATGCGCGCTAAGCACCCAGCGTTTCAGGTTCTTGCGACGCCTGTTTCTTCTCGCGCGCGCCATGGACGATGCTGAAAGTTACGGGCACGAAAAACAGCGTTGCGACCGTCGCAAACATAAGGCCTCCAATTACGGCGCGGCCGAGCGGCGCGTTCTGCTCGCCACCTTCGCCCAAGCCCAGGGACATGGGCAACATACCAATAATCATGGCTAGTGCCGTCATCAGAACCGGGCGGAAGCGCGTGAAGCCGGACTCGGAGGCCGCTTCAGCAGCGGTCTTCCCTTCTCCGAGTCTTTCTTTCGAGAAGCTGACCACAAGAATGCTATTGGCGGTGGCGACGCCCATGCACATGATCGCGCCGGTCAAGGCCGGAACGCTCACGGTGGTACGCGTAATGAATAAGAACCAGACGATTCCTGCCAATGCCGCCGGCAGTGCCATGAGGATGATAAAGGGATCGAGCCAGGATTGGAAATTAACCACAATCAGCAAATAAACGAGAACGATCGAGAAAGCCAGACCCCACAGCAGTCCCGAAAATGACGACGCCATGGTGAGTATCTGTCCCCGGACCACGATGCGAGACCCGCGGGGTAGATCTTTTTTGCTCTGGTTGATGATGGGCGTGATTTCCCGCGATAAACCGCCGAGATCGCGATCTTGCACAGCTCCGTAAATGTCGATAACCGGCTGGATATCGTAATGCGATACCACGCCCATTTCGGTGCCACGGCTAAATGCAGCGACCGTCGCCATGATTTCCGACCGCGGCGTGCCGGGACCGGTGACCGGAATGTTCTGCAAATCCTGTAAGGTGTCGACGCGATATTGGGGCGTTTGCGCCGCGATGCTGTAGCTGACGCCGTTCCTCGGATCGAGCCAGTAGCTCGGTGAGGTCTGAAAGCTTCCGCTGAGCGATACCAGCAGATCCGTCGCGACGTCGCGAGCGCTGAACCCGATCTGCTGGGCTTTAGTGCGATCGACGTCAATGTGCAACCTCGGCTGATCGAAGGCCTGTTGAATGCGGAGGTCCACGGTGCCGGGCACGTATTTCAGACGGTTCAAAAGGTTATCGGCAAATATTCTGTTCCCCTGAAGATCTCGTCCAAGAACTTGAATATCAATTGGTGCTGGAAGTCCAAAATTCAGAATCTGGCTAACGATATCAGCCGGCAAGAAGTAAAACGTGACCCCCGGAAAGTCCTTGGCAAGCTCAATCCGCAGATCGTGCACGTATTTCTCCGTTGGATGATGGTCCTTGGAGAGTTCCGCGAGGATGTCCGCGTCACCCGGACCTATCGGCGCGGAATTGCTGTAAGAGAGGTTGATGCTGCTGTAGGGGAGTCCAATGTTGTCGATGAGGCTGGTCAGCTCGTTTTGCGGCACTTGCTGACGAATTACGGCTTCAACCCGATCACAGAGAGCGGCTGTTTCCTCGATACGTGTGCCAGTGGGGGCGCGCATGTGCAACTTGAATTCGCCGCTGTCTACCGCGGGGAAAAAATCTTGCCCCAGCAGGGGCAGGAGTGCGAACGAAAGAATGCAAGCCGCCAGGAAACAGATCGCGAAGACGACTCGATGGTGAATGCAGACTTCGAGCAACCGGTGATAACGGTCGCGTAGCGAGTCGAAGTGCTGCTCGAATTTTAGTTGCATGCGCACAAATATGTTTTTGGAATCCTTGGTTTCTCCTTGGGCAATTTCTTCCGTACGGGCCTCTAGCAAGTACTTGGCCATGGTGGGTACGAGCGTTCTGGAAAGCAGATAAGAAGCGATCATGGCGAACGAAACGGCTTCTGCGAGGGGGACGAAAAGATAGCGTGCGACACCGGAAAGAAAAAACATCGGGACGAACACGATGCAAATGGAAAGCGTCGACACTAGCGCCGGTACCGCGATTTGTGAAGCGCCGTCCAGAATTGCCTGAACGATTTCCTTGCCTTGATCGATATTGCGATTGATGTTTTCGATTTCTACGGTGGCGTCGTCCACCAGGATACCAACCGCGAGCGCGAGCCCGCCCAGCGTCATAATGTTGATCGTCTCGCCCAAAGCGCTAAGAACTATCAGCGACGTAAGAATCGAAAGTGGAATCGAAACGGCAATGATCAGCGTGCTGCGCCAGCTTCCCAGGAAAACCAGAATCATGAAACCGGTTAAGCAAGCAGCGATGATCGCTTCTCGAACCACGCCGACAATGGACGCCTTTACAAAGATAGATTGATCGGATAGCGGAGCTATCTCCAGGCTGGGCGGCAACGCGGCCTTGATCGAAGGAAGCAACGCCTTGACGTTGGAGATGATGTCGAGCGTAGAAGCATCACCCGCTTTTAAAATGGTCATCAACGCGGAACGCTGGCCATTCACACGCACAATGTTGGTTTGAGGAGGAAACCCATCACGAACATTGGCAACATCGCGGATGTAAATTGTGGAAGAGCCTACGGTCTTGATTGGTAAGTCGTTC
Source organism: uncultured Acidobacteriota bacterium (assembly GCA_963703675.1). Classification (GTDB taxonomy): domain Bacteria; phylum Acidobacteriota; class Terriglobia; order Acidiferrales; family UBA7541; genus Palsa-295. The sequence goes on from CAVPFH010000005.1 coordinate 31,426, forward strand.
AGCTCCGGCACAGTTACCGGTGAGCCGTTCATGTCGACTTCGTATTCAAACGTGCCTATTTTTGCGGTGCCGGCCGGAAGAATCAGGTTCTGATTCGTTATGGTGTTGACGACATCTGTGGGCGAAAGTCCTTTAGACTGCAATTCAGTAGTGTTGAGATCGACTTGGATCTGGCGCTGCTTTCCGCCGTATGGATATGGAATGGCTGCACCCTGCACAGTGATCAATCCAGTGCGAATGAAATTCAGTCCAATGTCGCCCAGTTGCTGTTCAGAAAGTCCCTGACCGGAAAGCGCGAGTTGAAGGATCGGCACGCTGGAAGCGTTGTACTGGATGATGAGCGGAGGGGTGGTACCCGGCGGGAGTTGCCGTAACAGAGTCTGAGAAACAGCTGTCACTTGCGCCACAGCGTTCCCTATCTGTACGCCGGGGTGAAAGAAGATTTTCACCACGCCAATTCCGTTCAGCGATTGCGATTCAATGTGCTCAATATTGTTTACGGTGGTAGTTAGTACGCGCTCGTACTGATACACGATCCGATTGGACATTTCCTCGGGCGACAAACCCGTGTAATTCCACAGGACGCTGATAACGGGAATGTCGATGTTCGGGAAGATATCGGTCGGCGTACGCAGGATGGAGACCGGCCCGAGTATGAGCAGAATAATAGAAGCAACAACGAATGTATAAGGCCGGCGTAACGCCAGCCGAACAATCCACATCGTTAAATCCTCAGAATGCCAGGCCGTCTCGAACGAATTGTCTTGCGCTTGACGCGGATCCGAAACGAGTATCGCACGTCAAATTCCAAAGCCGCGGGTCGAAGGCGCAACCCAGACGTAGGACGCTCAGGGCGTAGAGTTTAGCTCATTTTGGGGATTGCCTCACGTTCTGCGAACTCGTAACATGCGGCCGCGCGCCGACGACGGCCTTCTGCCAGCTGTCGGCCATTCGTCACCATCTGTGAAAACGCGGCGATTCGGAGCTAACTTAGCCGAAACGTGCCACCTACCTGATGCGTCAAATGGGTTGCGGGCACGGTCTTGCCCTGAATCCAACTTAAAACCCATTCCATCTGATACTTAACGTTAGAACGGCGTGCTAATGACAACCGCCACTCGAGTGCAGGCAACACCAAAAAAGCGAGCAGAGGCCACTCTGCAGCAGTATGCGACCCTGCTGGAGGTGTCCAAGTCGATTGTCTCGCACAAAAACCTTGCCGAACTCTTCCATGATCTTTCGGAACGTCTGAAAGGGTTGCTGAATTTTCACTTTTTCGCTCTGGTGCTGTATGACCCGGCGCGAAACGTCATGCGGATGCACGTTTTGGAGACCGCGACACCCCCTACGGTTCGTCCCGGCGACGAATTCGGCATGGATGAATCTCCGTCGGCAGTGGCGTGGTCGACGCAAGAACCATTCATCATCGAAGATACCGAAGGCGATGCACGATTTCCGCGAGTGATGCAATTGTTGCGTAAGCAGAAAGTGCGATGTTTTTGCAGCCTACCGTTGACGTCGGCGCACCGGCGGCTTGGGACTATGAATTTTGGATCAGACGAGGCAGGTGCGTTCACACCGGATGATCTGGAATTCCCACGGCTTGTAGCGGCGCAGCTCGCTGTTGCAGTGGACAATGCTCTGAATTTTGAGGAAGCACAGTCACTGCAGCATCAATTGGCACGCGATCGCGACCGGTTACAGCTCCTGCTCGACTTGAATAATCGTGTTGTTTCCAGCCTGGATTTTCGCGAGCTGTTTCGTGCCATTTCCTCCGGCATTCGCCGCGTGATGGAATGCGACTACGCGGGCTTATCTTTGCCGGACCCTGAAAAACCCGAAACCATGAGGGTTTACGCTCTCGATTTCCCGGAAGGAAAGGGGCTGCTGCATGAAGAAATGCAGGTTCCTTTTGAGGGTGCAGCTTCAGCAAAGGCTTACCTGACTATGAAGCCAGTGCTGCTGGACAGCACCTACCCGGAATGGCTCAAATCTCCCATCGCACAGATCGTTGCGAGCGAAGGTCTTCGGAATCTGTGTTTTTTGCCTCTCATTACGCGCAACAGGGCGATCGGGAGCTTGAACTTGGGCCGATTGAGAGATGAGGCGTTCACGGCGGAAGACGTCCACTTCCTTAGCCAAATCGCGAGCCAAGTGGCCATCGCAGTTGAAAATGCTCTTGATTACGCGAAAGTTTCGGAGTCGCGAGCGCGGCTCGCCGAGGAAGGCCGCTATCTGAAGGAAGAATTGCGCACCGAACACGATTTCGAGGAAATCGTGGGCGAGAGTGCGGCTTTGAAGACCGTGCTGAAACAGGTGGAAACAGTGGCGCCGACGAACTCCACGGTGCTGATCTTGGGCGAGACCGGAACTGGTAAGGAGCTGATTGCGCGAGCAATTCATAACCTGAGTTCGCGAAATGAGCAGCCGTTTGTGAAGGTGAATTGCGCGGCAATACCGCTGGGGCTGCTTGAAAGCGAACTCTTTGGGCACGAAAGAGGCGCGTTCACCGGGGCCATCGCGCAGAAAATCGGCCGTTTTGAGTTGGCTCACAAAGGCACGCTATTTCTGGATGAAGTTGGAGATATTCCTTTAGAGCTGCAGCCCAAATTGCTTCGAGTGCTGCAGGAGCAGGAATTCGAAAGACTAGGTAGCAACAAGACAACGCGCGTCGACGTGCGGGTAGTAGCAGCAACCAGCCGCGATTTGAGTCAAATGATCGCGGAGAACCAGTTCCGCCGAGATCTGTTTTACCGTTTGAATATCTTTCCCGTGGTGCTGCCGCCATTGCGCACACGGCGCGAGGACATCACGCTTCTGGTGGAACACTTCGTCGCAAAATACGCGGGTCTAATGAGTAAGAGGATCGCGAAGGTGCCTGGCGAAGCGATGCAGGCACTGGAACAATATCATTGGCCGGGAAATATTCGAGAATTGCAGAACATTATTGAAAGAGCTGTGATTCTCTCGGCGGGCTCGGTGCTGCACGTGTCCTTATCCGAACTACAAAACCAGGCAAATGAGGCCGGCGCCGAGATGGGACGATCCGAAACCTTACACCAGGTGGAAAAACAACACATCTTGGAGACCTTGCGCCAAACCAAATGGGTTATCGGCGGCAAGTCCGGCGCTGCGGTGAGGCTAGGAATGAAACGGACCTCGCTGGTTTACAAGATGGCCAAGCTCGGAATTACTCGTCCCTGGAAGTGACGGCAATCCGTCTTCTGTCGAGAGATTGTCCGCCTCATGGCGTGCATTTTTCCTCGCGAGATCAAGGATAAAAGCGTTTCATCCCGGCTACTCTCAACAATGCACGCAGGTTAAATTCTCCACCGCGGGTGCGCTCGTGAAATGGAAGCGAAAATGCCACTGCCCAAGGCGTTGGAGGGAAGCCTATGGAATTCACAACAATCAGCGGGACGGAGATCAGTGTTTCTCGTATCGGCCTGGGCACCTGGGCGGTCGGCGGAAAAATGTGGGGCGGTTCGGATGAAGCGGACAGCATACGGACGATTCAAGCGGCGGCCGAACATGGAATCAATCTCATTGACACAGCGCCAGTGTATGGATTCGGCCTCTCAGAGGAACTTGTCGGCAAGGCTTTAGCGCAATCGCGAAACCGCGAAAAGGTGGTGATCGCCAGCAAAGTCGGCATTGAATGGCGGAATGGCACTCTGGCGCGGAATGCGTCGCGCGAGCGCATTCTGCGGGAAGTGGATGATTCTCTGCGCCGTTTGCAAACCAGTTACATCGATATTTATCAGGTTCACTGGCCGGACCCGCAGGTCGCGACCGAAGAGACCGCCAAAACGATGCTCGATCTTTTCAATCAGGGCAAGATTCGCGCGATCGGCGTCAGCAATTTTTCCCCACAGCAAATGGAACGTTTTCGTGCGATCGCACCGTTGCATACTGCGCAGCCGCCTTACAACCTGTTCGAGCGGCAGATCGACCGGGACGTGTTGCCTTATCTCCGAGAAAATCAAATCAACACGCTCGTTTACGGGCCTCTTTGCCGTGGATTGCTAACCGGCAGAATGAGAGCAGACACACACTTCACGGGCGATGATCTACGGAAGTTGGACCCGAAATTCCAGCCGCCACGGTTCGCGCAGTATCTGAGAGCGGTCGAACTGCTGGATGAGTTCGCGGAAAGACACTATGGAAAAAGAGTCATTGATCTCGCTGTTCGCTGGGCGCTCGACCAACCCGGCGTGAGCGTCGCTTTATGGGGCGCGCGCCATCCCGAGCAATTAAACGCGATCCATAAAGTGCTTGAGTGGCGTCTAACTGCCGAGGACATGAAGGCAATCTGCAAGATCGTTCGCGACACGGTCAGCGATCCCGTGGGACCGGAATTCATGGCTCCTCCGGCGCGGGAGGCAGCGGCCGTTGCATAGGCTTTGGACCACGCAATGTGTGCGAGTGAGGCAAGATATCCGGCCCTATTTAATGAGGACCTCGCTCGCGCACGCCATCATTACGTTATGCAGGAACGAAACTTGATGAAGAAATCGCGGAACTTTTCCGGCAGCGCGGGTTAATTACCTTAGGTTACAGCAAGACGATTGCGAACGAATTAGGGGGCCCGATCCATCTGAGCGCGGAGAGGGAGGAAGACAATGCCGGCCATTGTCGTCGTTTTATCGTTCCTGATTTTGTTTCTGGTCGTATTTTTGGCCGTGCTGTTGGGACCATTCGTAGGAATGGGATTTGCCATCTGGAAGCAAAGCAAAGAAGGCACGCACGCCGGCCGCCCGCATGCCTAGCTCATAAAGAGACGATTTTAGTAAGTAGAATTACCGGCTGCAAAGACAAACAAACCGACACCGCCGAAGATCGTAAGAAAATCCACAAAGTCCCCGTTGACTGCCACTAGAACTTTAGTTCTATTTACGGGAAATTTTATTCTCCCTCGATTCGCCCAGGATCGATGAATTTTCAGAAATTCCTTAGATTTGCCCTCAAAGATCGCACTTCTTAGCTGATTGAGGCGCAAGAACGCAGATTTTGACTTGGGCACGATTGTGGCGATCTGGAAGGGCGATTGCGTACAGACATAGCCTGGGGAAGGCACCGGCATAGGGCGTTGCCGGTTTTTTTTCAAGGGGAAATGGGGATCAGTCTTAGAAGTGGGCCAAGGGCTTCCGTAAAAATTAGCCGCCGCTTGGGAGCGTTGGCGATCCTATCTCTGGAAAGTCTTCTTGTATGGGCGATTCTGGCGCCAGGCGCCTCCAACCGATATCTGGTTGCCGTCGGCGAGCCCAGGTTTTTTTTTTGTGCCGCCCGTGGTGCCAATTTTCCCGCTGGGAGGCATCACCTTCCCTCCTGGATTTCCAGGGAGCCCAACGCCTGCTCCCCCGTCACCAGGCAGTCCGACTCCAGGACCTCCAAGCACTCCTATTCCAACGCCTCCAACCGGCCCCATCCCGCCGCCAATTCCACCGAGGACACCATCGCCAACGCCGCCTGGAACCCCGGCGACCCCGCCTCTCGGTACGTCACCTCCGATTGCTACTCCGGAACCGGCAAGTTACGTGATGGTGGCGGCTGGTTTCGCGTGTGCTTGCCTGCGGAAAAGGAAATTAGCAGCGCGATAGCCCGCGTGGCATAAAAGTTCGCGCCCAGCTTCCGCAATTTATCCATTTCTTGACAAAAGCTAAGGCTCGGGATATTGAACCTCCACTAAACCGGCTCCGATGAGAGCCTGCCCGGCGAGGGAACTAGTATGACTTGGATGCAAATTTATGATCCCGTCGGGATATGGTGGCTCTCGACTCTAATTGCAGCCCTTCCGATTCTGGTCCTGTTCACCCTTCTGGCTGGCTTCAAAGTCAAACCGCATTGGTGCGCGATTGCGGGGGCGGCGACCGCAGTAGCGGTGGCGACTCTCGTTTTCAAGATGCCGGCGCTGCTCGCTGCATCCAGCTTCGCTTACGGCGTAGCGTACGGAATCGTGAAAATCGCCTGGATCGTGCTGGCCGCGGTTTATCTCTACGATATTTCGGTAGAGACCGGGCAGTTTGAAATCATGAAGGAATCCATCGCGGGTATTACCCCGGACCGCAGGCTGCAGGTTCTTCTGGTGGCGTTTTGCTTCGGCGCTTTCATCGAAGGTGCGGCGGGTTTCGGCGCGCCTGTAGCAATCGCCGGAGCGTTCATGATCGGACTGGGCTTTCGGCCGTTTCACGCCGCAGCACTGAATCTGATCGCGAATACCGCGCCGGTGGCTTGGGGCGCAATCGGAACACCGGTGCACGCTTTGGCCGCCGTTTCAAATTTGCCGGAATCGGATTTAAACGCGATGATCGGACGCATACTTCCGTTTACGGCAGTACTCGTTCCTCTGTGGCTGGTGCGCACGATGGTGAGCTGGTCGGAGACACTCGAAGTGCTGCCTGCAATCTTGGTGGTTGGTGTTTCCTTTGCGGTTACGCAGTTTTATTGGTCGAATTTTCGGGACAGCAATCTCGTGGACATCATGGGCGGAGTGGTGTCCATCGTCTGCACGGTTATTTTCCTGCACTTCTGGAAACCGAAGAGAATTTGGAGATTCGATTACGATCGCGAAGCGGCCGGACCAGCAGCGGCTGCGCCCGGTGAAATCTCGGATGACATGGGCGGCGACTGGAACTCGAAGGAATTCGACGGATACGTGGCTCCGCGAAAGTACCCTTTTGCGACTGTTGCAAAAGCTTGGATGCCATTTGCAATCCTTTCACTATTTGTATTCGCGTGGGGTTATCCATCGGTGAAACTTGCCATAAACAAAGCAACGACGCCGGCATTTCATGTGGTGCAAGCGGACGGCAAACCCAGGCCGGGGGCTCCGGGATGGAATTGGCCGTATCTGCACAATGCAATTTCACGATCGGCGCCGGTTGTCTCCAAGCCCACTCCCGAAGCAGCGCGATACGATTTCAATTGGCTTTCGGCGACCGGCAGCGGCTGCTTTCTGGCAGCGATTGTATCGGGGCTGTTGCTGGGCCTTGGGCCGGTTGCCTTGATGAAAATATTTTGGCGCACGCTCGTTCGCATGCGACTGGCGATGATCGCAATTTCGTTCATGTTAGGACTCGGTTTTATAACGCGCTACTCGGGATTGGACGCCGTGCTGGGCCTGGCATTTACGCGAACCGGGTGGCTTTATCCCTTTTTCGGAACATTTCTGGGCTGGCTGGGCGTCGCTTTAACAGGCAGCGATACCTCTTCGAACACGCTTTTCGGCAGCTTGCAACGAATCACGTCACAACAACTGGGCATCGATCCCATATTGATGTGCGCCGCAAACAGCGCCGGCGGCGTGATGGGGAAAATGGTGGACGCGCAATCGATTACGATTGCCACCGCCGCGACCGAACAAGTAGGCAATGAAGGAATTATTTTTCGGTTTGTCTTCTGGCACTCGATCGCGCTCGGTTCTATCGTGGGAATGATCGTGATGCTCTACGCTTACGTGTTCCCGCATTTGGTGCCGCATGGCCTGACGTTTGTGAAGTAAATCCGGATTTCAATGCAGCACGAATAATTTTCCCGCGATATTTCCGACTTGGCGGCTGCCCTATTTTTCTACGCGAGGTTTTCCGGCCAGGCGTATTCCCTCTTGATCCGCTGCCAAATTGCGAATTGCCACGTCGAGCCCGCTGCCACGAAATCGTCCGGCTAATTCCTTGCCGATTTCTTTGAAATGATCGGTGGCCAGAGCGATGACGCTGGGGCCTGCGCCACTCAACGCGACGCCCAAGAGCCCAGGCATTCTTGGAATTCCGAGCGCTTCGTCGAGGCCGGGAATCAGCGCCTGGCGGTAGCATTGATGCAGGCGATCCTGCATAGCATCCCAGATAAGGTCGTAGCGTTTTGCGTCGAGAGCCGCGAGCAGTAGCGCGGATCGCTGGAGATTATGCACGGCATCGGCGTGTTCGACGGCTTTTGGCAGGGCGGCTCGCGAAGCGTGCGTTGCCAGCGACATTTTGGGCGTCGCGGCAATCACGCGGATTTCTCTCGGCCATTTTTTCCGAACTGCGAGTACGTTGCCGCCGTCGGCGACGAACGACACGACCAGACCACCCAGCAGCGCGGCACTAACATTGTCTGTGTGTTTTTCGAGATCGGCCGCAAGCTGGAGCGCGGCTTGCGCCGGCATTTTCTTTCCATTCACCGCGAAAGCCAACGTAATGCCGGCCACGATCGCCGCAGCACTGCTTCCCAAGCCTCCGCCTATAGGAATTTCGTTTTGAACAGCGAGACGTACCGGCGGTAATTGAAGATTTTCCCGGTCGGCCGCATGGCGCATCGCACAGAGAATCAAATTTTCTTCCGGTGCGCTGGGCAACTCGGAGCTACCTGGCACGCCGCGACTTCGCACTGTCGTGCGGGCGTCCGAACCCGATTGCACCGTGGCTTGGACGGTAAGATGCAGGTTCAACGCAAGACCAAAACAATCGAAGCCGGCACCAAGATTGGCGGTGGATGCAGGAACTCGAACATCAAATGAACCGCGAGTGAATTTCTTCATGAGAAGAGGCGCGATTATCGCCGCCTTTCCAGGCTTTCGAGGATGGACTTCTTGGTGGCGGAAGTCTTTTCCGGTGCGTTGCAAAATGCGCCTTGAATCCGCAGCGGTTCGGATGTTTTATCTCCGGGGTTCGGCGCTAGCGAAAGCGTTCCACGATGATAGTTGCTGACGTAATCGGGATCTTTCAGAACATGCCCCGTCAAAACCGCGACAACGGATTCGTTTGGTTGAATCTTGCCTGACGCTACAAGCTTTCGGATTCCTGCAACTGTTGCGGCAGATGCAGGTTCACAGCCGATCCCATCGCGTCCAACCATAGCCTTAGCGTCGGCGATTTCCTGCTCGCTGACCGCAATGATGTTTCCGTGCGAGCGCAACACGGCGCGCAATGCTTTCTTCCACGACACCGGCGCGCCGATTTTTATGGCAGTGGCGAGAGTGCGGGGATTTTGCGACGTTTCGATTTGATCCGAACCAATCTCGCTTGCGCTCTCAGCGTCAGCCTGCGGTTTGAGACTTGCAAACAAATGCGCGAGCGGAGCTGCACCTTCCGCTTGGATCACACTGATCTTGGGCAAGCGATCGATCAGGCCAAGCCGTAGCATTTCGTCGAAACCTTTTCCGAGAGCGGAACTGTTGCCCATGTTCCCGCCGGGAACGACGACGTGTTCGGGAACGCGCCACTCGCATTGTTGCAGGAGTTCGAATGCCACCGTCTTTTGGCCCTCGATGCGAAACGGGTTGATCGAATTGGCGATGTAGATCGACGGCTCGTTAGCAAGCTCCCCAATCAAACACATGCAATCGTCGAAATTTCCTGCGATTTCGCAAACGATAGCGCCGTAATCCATGCTCTGTGCAAGTTTTGCAGGGCTGATCTGACCCTGCGGCAGGAGGATGGCGCACTGCAATTCCGCGCGAGCTGCGTATGCGGCAAGACTTGCAGCTGTGTTTCCAGTACTGGCGCAAACAACCGTGCGCGCGTCAAGTAATACGGCCTGCGTTACTGCGGCGGTCATGCCAGTATCTTTGAACGACCCTGTGGGGTTGCAGCCCTGGTGCTTCAGGCGCAAAGCCGAGAGACCAGAATATTTTGCGCAGCGCGGCGCGTCGTAGAGCGGAGTGTTGCCTTCGAAGAGCGTGACGATGCTCACGCCGTCGTCGAACGGAAGCAGTTCGCGATAGCGCCAGACACCACTGCGATCACGCGGCTCGTGCGAAGCCGAACGCGCGTCCCAGAGTCCAGGGAGGTCACGCGAGCTTTTCAACGTCTCCAGCGGGAAATCGATTTCCAGCGGGCCGCCACAGCGAGAACAAACGTAAATCTGCTCACCGACGCCGTACGTAGCTCCGCAGGACCGCACGATGCAGCGCTGAACGGTTGTTACCATAGGCGTCTTGCCGGATTGCTTCTCCGTTCTCGCCCTTGGCACTGAAGCCGCTTTTGGAGTGGGATTGCTCATTTCAGCGCCGACGTCGGTTCCTGCGAGCTGTGCATGTCCAGAGCGAATTCACGATGGACAGCAAGCAATGCCTTCTTCATGTCCTGGCTGGCCACCACGAAGGAAATGTTTGATTCCGACGAACCTTGTGCTATGGCGATTATATTTATGTTTTCGCGGCCCAGGACGCTGAACGTTCGTCCAGCCATACCCACCGTGCCACGCATTTTCTCGCCCACCACGGCTACGACGGCGATATTCGGATCCGAAGTGATGTGTTCGACGGTCTGATGTGCGAGATCCTGCGCGAATTGCTGCCGCAGAGCCTCGACGGTGCGTTTTGCGTCCGACGAAGAGATGATGAAGCAAATGTCATTCTGCGAAGAGGACTGCGAAATGAGCAGCACGTTCGCACGCACATTGGCGGTGGTGGAGAAAGTTCGGCCCACGACATCAGGCAGCCCGACAATGCCGGGTCCTCCGACGGCGATGAGCGAAACGTCACTGATCGCAGTGAGCGCTTTGACCCCTCCGCTCGAACTACGTCCCTGGGGCGTGATCTTTGTGCCGGGATTTTCCGGCTCGAAGGTATTGCGGATCCACACCGGAATTCCCGCCTGCATTACGGCGCGAAGCGTCTTGGGATGTAGAACCTTGGCGCCAAAATATGCGAGTTCGGCAGCCTCACGATAGGAAATCTCCGGAATTGTTTGGGCGTCTGGGACGAGACGCGGATCAGCACTCAGCACGCCATTCACATCGGTCCAGATTATTACTTCGCTCGCGCCGAGCGCGGCGCCGAGGATAGTGGCGGAATAATCTGAGCCGCCGCGGCCCAGCGTGGTGAGAACTCCGTCCTGCGTCGCGCCAATAAATCCGGTGACCACCGGCACAATGCCCTGCTCCAGTAACGGCCGCAGCCGCGCTTCAGAGCGCTGGTGCGTGAGGTCCATCAAAGGTTCGGCGGCACCGTGATAAGAATCGGTCACTACAAGTTCGGTGGCCTCGATAGCTTCACTGCGGACGCCACGTTCGCTCAAAGCGCCCGCGACAAGCGGTGCCGAAAGGCGTTCGCCGAGGCTCGAAATACAATCGAGCGTGCGCGGCGTGAGTTCGTGGATGAGCGCAGTCCCTTCGCAAAGGCGCTGCGCCTGACGGAGACATTCTTCGATGCGAGTCGCAAGCTGTTTGCGCGTCGCAGAGTCGCGAATTAAGGTAGTCATGGCATCAGCGTGTTGTTGACTCAAAGCCTCGATTAGCTCGGAAGCGCGCTCACGATCGCCGGCTTCAGAACAGTTGGCAGCTTCGATGAGGCGGTTCGTCACTCCGCTCATCGCCGAAACGACTGCGACAACGGGATTTTTGCGCGAAGCCTTGGACACAATCTCCGCCACTCGCGCGATGCACGAAGCGTCGCCGACAGATGTGCCGCCGAACTTCATCACCTGTAAAAATGAACCCATTCTAGATAGACCCGTGGCTCGGCGACTAAACTAGCCTGAAACAATGTGGCGTTGGATTGGCCGTGCCTGAAAAAACTATACACTACGGAAGGAGATTGTCAGAGAGTGCGAGAGCGCACGTGTTTCTCAAGGAAAAAGGGCTCGAAGCATCTGACCCGGCATTTGGGTTGCTGTTTGCTAGCATCCCGTGGTCGACCGGGCATTAAAGTTCATTCCTAAGGCCAAAAACGGCGGTCAGTAACGACCGCCGCTTTTATCGCGCGAGCATTTGCAGCTTACGGGCGCGTTTCGAGTGCGGAGATGAGTGTCTTGGATTGCGGCGTACCGAGGCCGGTGACGAAATCATATCCGACGAGGGCGTCGCAAAGGACCCCGCAGGAACCATTCGTCCCGGTGGTAACCGCATGAAACTCGGAGTTGAGATTCGCTTTAGCCACCGTGTAGAGCGGGCCGCTCGTGCTGGTCAAATTCGACTTGCGGGCTACGGTGCGTTCTGAGTTCGTGATGGCAATCAAGGCAGCCCATTGCGGCGTCGCGGCGCTCGTCCCGCCTACCTGGAACCAGCCTGTGTAACCATTGATTCCAACCGAATCGTAGATGGCGTATCCGGTTCCGGGGTTGGCATTATATGAAACATCCGGCACGCCGCGTTTTCCGTGTGAATCATCCGGAATCCCAAACTGCGCTTGGCTGAGTGGCTCGTTTTCGAATTGGCTGATCCCACCACCGCTCCCACTCCATGCGGCTTCACCGAGATAATTGCCATGCGAATCGAGCGAGAGCGAAGTGCCGCCGACACCGATTACGTCCGGCGAAGCTGCCGGGTAAGCCACGCCCGCCCCGTCATCGCCCGAGGCTGCGAGGAAAGTTACGCCAATTGCCACGAAGTGATTGTCTAGGCTACGTTCGCCGGAAAATTCTCCCGACGTCCAGCTCATGGAGACCGCAGACGCACCGTTGCGGACGGCAGCGTCAACGCCGTTGAGGAGGTCGCTCAGGTTGTTCGACGGAGTTTCGATAAGAATAATTTTTGCCTGGGGAGCTATTGCGTGAGCCCATTGGATGTCCAGCGAAATTTCCACCGCCCAGTTTGAGTTGGCCGCAGGTTGTTTGCCATTGGAGTAGATCTTGCGGAAGCAGCCATTGTTCGTGGTGCAAGCAGCCAGGTTGAATTGTTTGCTGAAAACACCGAGGTCGGTCTCAGCGTTCGGGTCGTCATAGGCGTCGACGATGCCAATGGTTTGGCCCAATCCCTGGTTGGTCACCTGGTCAAAACCGTATGCGTGCCGAATCTGAGAGGGATTAAACGCCGAAGAAGGCGGGGTGCTCAGACTCGAGCCGGCGGCTTCATGGATATAGTAGTGGGGCCGCATGAACGAGATAGGATCACTGCCACTGTCTCCCTTAGATAGTTGTAAATACAAGGGTTGTTGCGCGAGAGTGGCTTGGCCGAACATTAGAGCGCTAGCGATTAAGAACGAAGATCGAAGAAGATTTTTGAATGCCCCAGCTTGCATTTTGATTCCCCCGCTTGCGCCCGTGTTGGTTATGGCAGGATCGGTGCGCCGTTACTGCTTCCAACGTAAAGAAGGGTACCGTTCCGGGTAGAACTCGGGCTATGGATCGGGAGTTTCAATTCGTTAGTACCAAAGTCATTTTCGAGGAGGGTTCCAAATTGGGAATCAGTCGCAGGATGGATTCCGACTGCAAGTCCAAGCAAATTTCAAGTCCGCCGACAGTTACGGATTTTGCAGCGGCGGCTCGACGGTTCCTGCGGAGCCGGCGGGGCTCGGGCCGGCGTTTAGCATTCCAATCTCGTGATCGGTCTGGGTGAACGCCGCAGTGCCCGGTCTGGCTGAACTGCTGCAAAGTTCAAATTTCGACGAAGGTTATTGGGCCATGCAAGTCAGATTCGTTCAGTCGAACGGAAGCCCGACATAGTTTTCTGCGAGGGTCTGCGAGGCTGCACGCGAGCTGGTAACGTAATCCAATTCCGCTAACTGGCGGCGCTGGTCGAAGGCGTTTTCGTCGTCGAACCGATGCAACATGGAGGTCATCCACCACGAGAAGCGTTGAACTTTCCAAACGCGCCGGAGGCATGTTTGCGAATAATTTTCAAGCAGATCGCGGCGGCCATTGGCGTAGAACTCGGACAGGGCGCGAGCCAGCACGCGAACATCGGCCACCGCAAGATTGAGGCCCTTGGCCCCGGTGGGCGGGACGATATGTGCAGCATCGCCCGCGAGAAATAGCTTGCCGCATTGTATCGGCTCGACCACAAAGCTACGCATGCCGGTAATACCCTTTTGTATAATGGGACCCTCGGTGAGCTCCCAACCTTCATCCGACTCAAGGCGGATGTGAAGTTCGCGCCAGATTTTTTCGTCGGGCCAATTGGCGATGTCCTCATCCGGCTTGCATTGGATGTAGAGGCGTCCAATGTGCGGTGATCGCATGCTGAGAAGTCCGAACCCGCGCTGATGATAGGCGTAGATAAGCTCTTCGGAGGATGGCGCCGCTTCGGCAAGAATTCCTAACCATCCAAAGGGGTACACGCGATCAAAGGTGGTCAGTACTCCTTCAGGCACCGATGGACGGCAGATACCGTGAAAGCCGTCGCAACCGGCGATGAAGTCGCACACGAGTTCTTCGGGCTGGCCGTCGTGTAGTCGAAAGCGGATGACGGGCTTGGTAGATGGCTGCGAGCTATTGAAATCGTGGATGCTGGTATCTTCCACTTCGAAGAAAATCTGTCCGCCAGCAGCGAGCCGGGCATCGGTTAAATCCTTCACTACTTCGTGCTGCGCATAAATCGTGACAGCTTTCCCGCCAGTGAGTTCAGCGAAATCGACTCGATGAGTGCGCTTGTTGAATCGCAAATTTACGCCGTAATGTACGAGTCCTTCGCGCTGCAGCCTCGCCCCGACTCCGGTTTCGATCAGCAAATCGACAGTGCCCTGCTCGAGCACCCCCGCACGCACCCGTTCCTGGACATACTGGCGGCTGCGATTTTCGAGGAGAACGGACTCGATGCCGTGAAGATGAAGCAAGTGCGACAGAACGAGACCAGCTGGTCCGGCTCCGACAATTCCAACCTGCGTGCGCATTCAGGATCCTCGAATGAATTCGCTTAAACGATAGCAGAAACCGGCTCGAACACAGTAGAACGGGTCGATCTCAGAACGCAAAGTTAGACCAAACGCTTGGACCACTCAAGATGCGAGTGTTACCATGCGACGCTGGAAATCGAATCAGATTCGCAGGCAAGGCGCGATTTCACTCAGGAGTCTTACGCTATGTTCGTCAGTCGGAAACTTTTGCTGGTGGAATGGGGTCATTGCGATCCCGCGGGTATTGTATTTTATCCGCAGTACCTAACCTGGTTTGACGATTGCACCACGGCGCTTTTTACTAATGCAGGCATGCCCACTCGCGCGCTTTTCAAGTCGCATGGAATCATTGGAATTCCGCTGGTGGATGTGCGTGCGCGTTTTTTGATAGCTTCGACGTTCGGCGACGAACTGATAGCGGAATCGACCGTTGCCGAGTTCCGCAACAGCAGCTTTGTACTTCAACATAAGTTTTTGAGAGCCGGTGCGCTCGCAGTGGAGGGTTTCGAAACGCGCGTCTGGGCGGGAGCCGATCACACAAATCCAGAACGCATGAAGTCACGGCCGTTGCCTGCTGACGTGGTCCATCGACTTTCCGTCGCGAGCGCGGACGCAAAGTAAAAACCGAATCGCTAGGTGAACTTTGTTACTTTCGGTTTGGCAGGGTCGCTGTAATCGTAGAAGCCGCGGCCGGCCTTGCGACCATTCCATCCCATCAGAACCATTCGCTTCAGCAGCGGAGGAGGAGCAAAGCGCCTCTCCTTGAATTCGTCGAACATGATATTCGCGATGTAATAAGTGGTGTCGTTCCCCACGAAATCCAGCAAAGTTAAAGGGCCCATGGGGTGGCCGCATCCCAGTTTCATCGAATTGTCGATGTCTTCAATCGAGCCAACACCCTCTTCCAAAGCGCGCACTGCATCGAGCAGATAAGGAACAAGCAGACGATTCACAATGAAGCCGGTACGATCCGTAGTGCGCACCGGAGTTTTGCCCAGGCGTCCAGCGAAAGCGACCGCATCCTCATCTACTTTTGGATCTGTGGCGATCGTACGAATGATCTCCACCAATTTCATCACTGGAACCGGATTGAAAAAATGCAAGCCCAGAAAACGATCCGGGCGCTGCGTGAATGTAGCCATTTCTGTGATGGAAAGTGAGGAAGTATTGCTGGCAAAAACCGCGTGCTTTGGACAAATTTTATCGAGAGCAGTCCATAATTCGCGCTTCGCCGGCAGCTGCTCGATGATCGCCTCAATTACAAGGTCGGAGTCCTTCAGATCTTCGAGATTCGTAGTGCCGCGAAGACGACTGCGAACTTGATCACGGTCGGCGCTTTGTAGTGTGCCTTTGTCCACAAGACGCTGAAGATTTTTTTCGATGGACTGCAAACCTTTATCGACTAGTTGCTGAGAAACTTCGCGGACAGTAACCTGGTGCCCAGCAGCGGCCGCAACCTGCGCGATTCCTGATCCCATCAGGCCGCATCCGACCACTCCGATTTTCTCGAACGGCATATGTATTCCTCCTGGCTATTTAGAGCGATATATAAGGCAATGATGTTCCGATGGCATGCAGCAAAGATCGAAGTGTCAGCGTCCCGCGTCGATTTCCGCGAAAACTTCCTGAGCCATGTGAAACGCCGCGTTCGCCGCCGGGAGGCCGCAATAGATCGCGCTCTGCAGCAGCACTTCCTGAATCTCCTCGCGCGTCACTTTGTTGTTCAGCGCTGCGCGCACATGCATGCGAAATTCCTCCGCGCGGTTGAGTGCAATCATCATGGACAGTGTGACGAGGCTGCGGGTATGCCGGGACAGGCCGGGGCGTGACCAGATCTCGCCCCAGGCGTAACGCGTGATTAAATCCTGAAACGGCTCACTGAAGGCGTTCTTGGTGGACTCAGCGCGGTCCACATGCGCGTCACCCAAAACTGCGCGGCGAACTTTCATCCCGCTGGAATGCCGTTCACGTTCGTCCATTACTGAGTCTCCCGCTGAACAAGAAAATTCATCAACGCCTCACTAAAAGCCTCAGGCGCCTCGATATTTGAAAGATGTGACGCGTCCAATTCCACGTATTGTGCGTCCTGAATGTGTTCCACGATCAAGTGACCCTCTGCCGGAGGACTTACGACGTCATGCGTACCCGAAATCATCAGCGCAGGGAGTTTGACACGCGATATAGCTTCGCGTAGATCGGCATCGCGAAGCGCCGCGCAGCACGCGGCATAACCATCCGGCGACGTATGCAGCAGTATTTGCCTGATGTTGTCTACGGCCGCCGGCGACTGCTTGATGAAATTTTCCGTGAACCAACGAGGAATCACGGCAAGGGCAACAGCCGCCATTCCGCCATCCTTTATGGTCTGGATTCGCGTATTCCACGTTTCCGTTGTGCCGATTTTTGCTGCGGTATTGCAAAGCGTAATGCTCTTGAGACGATTCGGTGCGTTCACACCAAGCCATTGGCCCACCATTCCACCCATCGAAAGGCCGCAAAAATGTGCGCGCTCAATTTTCAGCGAATCAAGCATCCCTAGCAAATCGCGCGATAAGCGCTCGAGTGTATACGGGCCCGGAGTAACATCTGAAAGGCCGTGCCCCCGGCTATCGTAACGTAGGACGCGAAATTTTTTCGTGAGTCCCGGAATCTGCGGCTCCCACATGGATAGATCGGCTCCCAGCGAATGGGAAAGGACCAGGATGGGAGCATTTTCCGGACCGTCAAACCGGTAATTGAAACGCGCATCCTCAACTTCGACGTATGGCACGATTGCCGCTCCGAAAAAATATGTTACTTCTGCTTTTTATGATCGGTCAGGACTTGGTCGATCATCGAGTGAGTGGAACCGGTATAATTCTTGGGATCCAGAAGTTTGTCGATCTCGGCCGGCGAAAGTTTCGCTCCCACTTCTTTATTTTGTAACAGAACGTCTCGCAACGTTTGTCCGGATTCCAGCGCCTGATGTGAAACTTTTTCGAGGAGCTTGTGAGCCGGCATCCGGCCCATCTTTTTGGCCAGTGCGATGGCTACCGCTTCAGCAAGAATCAGACCGTGCGTTACCGACAAATTTTGCCCCATCTTTTCTTCGTGTATTTCGAGGCCTTCCACGATTTGCGTCGTGTTAAACAGCGCTCCCGCAGCGAGCAAGAAAATTTCGGGCAAAGTCTCCCATTCCGCATGCCAGCCGCCAAGTCCGCGTTCGTGCTCCTGTACCATCGCGGCGAGCATCGTGGAAACGAGCCCTGGAACACGAATTGCAGAAGCCAGGACGACCGCACAACCCACCGGATTGCGCTTGTGCGGTAACGTTGAGGATCCCCCTTTGCCGGGCGCCGAGGGTTCCAGCACTTCGTCCACCTCGGTCTGCGCCATCAATGATATGTCCCGCGCGATGCGTCCGAGTGTTCCGACAAGCAAACCGAGTGTGGTCGCAACTTCGGCGAACCGGTCGCGGTGCGTGTGCCACGGGATGCTTGGAAGTTCGAGCTTCAGTTCCTCGGCCAGCGCGCGTGAAACTGCTGGCCCGTTCCCTGCCAACGCCGCAAGATTACCAACAGCACCGCCAAACTGAAGGACGCACACGTGCTTGCGCGATTCAGCAAGTCTTGCCCGGTGGCGATCGACCGCATCCAACCAACCAGCAATTTTTAGACCGAGAGTTACCGGGCTTGCCTGTTGCAGCCACGTGCGACCGGCCAACAAAGTCGATCGATGAGTATCGGCAGTGCGAGCGAGCGCGTCGGAAAGTTTTGCGAGTCCGCGGGCCATCAAATCGAGCGCATCGCGAATTTGAAGAACGAGACCGGTATCGATAGCGTCCTGGCTGGTAGCGCCCCAATGTACAAATCCCGCGGCCTTTTCGTCAGATTCGGCCACCGCCGCTGTGAGCGCTTTGACCAGAGGGATGGCGAGGTTGCCGGCGAGGGCTGCTTCGTACGCCAGATCGTCTGATGCAAACAACTCCGCTTTGCATTGCGCCTCTATAGGGGCTGCACTGTCGGATGGCGCGACACCATTACGCGCGAGGGCTCGAGCGAGCGCAGCTTCGAAATCGAGCATGCCTTGCAGCCGGCGACGATCCGAAAAAATCTCACGAGCTTGCTTTGTGGTGAATAATGGATCGAGCAAGCGGATTGTTCGGTCTTGGGTCAATTACTCAGAATCCTTGTACACGACACAAGTGTAGGGGACGAATACTATTTCGGCTGAAAGCGAGAAACCTCGCTAACGGCCCGGTAGGCTTGGTCGATCGCCGCGTTAGTGTACGCGAAAGCGTCGGCATCTGAGTTCGCGATCGATATGCGGCCAAACGGTTGCCTGCCGATGACGCATGGCTGCTGATCCTCCGGCCAATCGGGATCGTATAAGGAATTGTATTCGTAGGCATACCCGTGCGGCCAGCGATTCACGGTGATAGCTTGAATGTCACGCGCCGGATCGAATCCTCCAGGAGAAAACATGGTGCCAAGTTGTTCCCGAATATTCCGTTCGAAAGTATCGAACGAAGTCGTGAGCAATTCCATGCGACCGGCTTTTTGTTGTTCGCGCGCTGGAAGGCCAGCCTTGCACGGAACTCGTTCCAAGTGCAACACGCAAGGCTCGGCAGGATTGCGCGTGTATTTGTAATCTCCCATGCTGACCGGAAAATCCAGCATGACCGTCTCGAAATAACTTCCGGGACATCGCACGGCGCTGACGCCCATTTTTTTGAATGACTGCCAATTGCTAATCAGCACATTGGTATAGACGAGCGGAATCTTTACACCATATGCGAGCGCTTCCTTTTGCTTGTCCGGCAAGTCTGGACACATGTGTGGAATCACCATGTTCCAGCAGGCAAGAACACAAGTGGCACCCCGCACCGTGCGCGCATGGCCATCTTTTACGTAGGTGATTTCGACTTCCTTTGCTGTTGCTGGGTCCCCAATGTTGCGTGCGTGAATCACAGTGCTGTTCAGACGCAAACGCACGGGTGATGATGCGTCGTCCAGGGTGGCATAATCGAGCTTTGCGGTGACGATGTCTTCCATCGTGTGTCCGGGTGCGGACGCCGGAACAAGCGCGCGCACCAGCAGGCGCGTGATCGAAGCATTCCCATCGGGAAAATGAAAAATGTAGGGGTCGTCTTCTTCTTGCCTGGTGATTTCTACGCCGAGCCCAGGGCCGGGAGGACCGGACAGATCCATCCCTTCGAAGCCCGGGTATCCAAGTCCTGCTAAATCGCCCGCAGGGACGGCGTCGATTCCCACTCCATAAAGGCCGTAGGTTTCCGTTTGCAGAAACGGAATCACGTCCGGGCCGACCTTGACGTAATTCAAGAGATAATCTTTGTAGCTGGTTTTCGCTAGAAGAACTTTCTTGTCCCACGAAGACAAATCCCTAAGGTAATCCACTTTTTCGGTGTGAAGCCGCACTAAATCTTTTTGCGCTTGCGGCGAAAGGGGTGTCTTAGCGAGGAATTCGATCCACGACGGCTCGCCCGTTCCGGCAATGAGCTTGTCCTCTCCAAAAGTTTTTTTATCGAAAAATGTGCCGCGCGAGAGTCCGTTGGATTTTTCGAAGTTCTGGTCGTAATACTTGTAAAAACGTTGGACGTCGATGCCCAATTCGCCGAACAGCTCTCTAGCCTGCTTGCTATAGAGTTTTGGCCCGGCAATCGATTGCGTGCCGCCGTAACCTAAAATCATCCGCTGATCAGTGTGAAATTCGTTGCGTCGCGCGTGGCCGCCAAAATCATCGTGATTTTCAAGGATCAGGATCCTGACATTAGGTCCCGCAATTTTGCGAAAGAAATATGCAGCGGAGAGTCCGCTGATGCCGCCGCCGACAACGATTAAGTCGTAGGACTCGGCATCCGCAGCCGGATTACTCCAGGTATTGCCATCGCGGAGCGCATGACCGACTTCCATGACGGGGTCGGTGGTGCCCCTCATGCCGGTAAGCCTAGGAGGATAGGATTCGCCGGATTTTTGTATCGTTAAAGGCGAGTCCGGTAATCCGAACCGTTCAAACCACTTCGTATCCGGAAATAAAAGCGATCCTCCTACTACGATTCCCGCGCCGTTGAGGAAATCACGCCTTGAAATGGCGCGGTCCATTCCGAGTTTCTGGTCGTCCTTCTCACAACTCACCTTCTCCCCCGAGGAGTCTCACCACCGGCGAGCGGAGCAGGGCCCCAGCCGGCTTTAGATTTGCCGCCGACAGAGCATACTCCAGAGGTCAAATCTAGACAGAGGCAAAGTTTCGCAGAAGTCGGCACAGCTTGAAGTTCTCTTCCTTCCTGGCACAGGCACCGCTCTCGAAGGGCATTATGCTGCATGTCACGTTCCAAGATTTCAGGATTTACAGCATCGGCAAGTATAAGATTATACGGTCCTAATGCTAATTGCACCGGTTCTTAGCTCGCGCCACAACCACTCTGGTGTGGCGCGTTCTGCAGGAAATGTACTATACTGCATGAAGATGAACGCCAAGAGCGATGCCGCCCAAATCCGTTCTCTTAACCCAAGTCCGATACCGGATCAGGTCCTACCCGCTGCTGACGACGATTTTCTTGGGTCGTTGGGCGCACGGGTGCGCGAACTGCGAAGCCTGCGGGGTATGACGCGGAAAATGGTCGCTCGAGATGCGGATGTTTCCGAGCGCCACCTGGCGCAGTTGGAATTAGGCGAGGGCAACGTCTCGATTGTTTTGCTTCGCCGGATCGCAACCGCTCTGAACGCCTCCCTTGTCGATCTGTTCGCCCCGGAAACTAAACTATCCGACGGAAAACGAATGCTGATCGATTTGCTGGACCGTCTTCCCGCACATCGGCTGCGAGAAACGGTGCTCCGGCTTACTCGCGAATTATCGGGCGACGAAACTGACCGGCGTTCGCGAATCGCTTTGATCGGGCTACGCGGAGCGGGCAAGTCGACGTTGGGTTTACGGCTGTCGCAGGAAATGAATATTCCTTTCATTGAACTCGATCGCGAAATCGAAAAGGACACGGGCATTGATCTAGCGGAGATTTTCTCGCTCTATGGACAGTCCGGCTATCGCCGGATCGAGAAGCGCACGCTCGATAGAGTGCTCGCACAATACCCGCGCGCCGTTCTTTCGATTGGTGGCGGCGTGGTGTCGGAGAAAGAAACTTACGATCGTCTGCTTTCGAGTTGTTTCACGGTATGGGTGCAGGCAAGTCCTCAAGAACATATGTCGCGTGTCATCGCCCAGGGAGATTTCCGAGTAATGGCTGACAACAATGAAGCGATGGATGACCTGCGCCGGATTCTTGAAGCGCGAGAGCCGCTGTATCGCATCGCGGATATTTCCGTGAACACTTCGGGAGAATCGACGGATGAAAATTTTCTGAAGCTTAAACGCGAGCTGGAATCAAAAAACGCAGGAGGCACTCGTGGACGCTAGTGTAGCGCAAGATTCGCAAACGATGGCGACGCCGGTCGATTATCAGACCGAGCCGTCCAAGTACAAACACTGGCGCGTGGCTTATGACGGCCAGGTGGCGACCTTGATGATGGATGTGAATGAGGATGGCGGGCTGCGTCCTGGATACAAGTTGAAACTGAATTCCTACGATTTGGGCGTGGATATCGAGCTGCATGATGCGCTGCAAAGAATTCGATTCGAACATCCGGAAATTCGCTGCGTGGTGCTGACAAGCGCCAAGAATCGCATTTTTTGCTCTGGAGCGAATATTTACATGCTGGGACTTTCCTCCCACGCCTGGAAGGTAAATTTCTGCAAGTTCACGAACGAGACACGCAACGGAATCGAAGATGCGAGCGCACGTTCAGGCCTGAAATTCCTTGCGGCGTTAAACGGAACCACAGCCGGTGGAGGATATGAACTCGCGCTGGCCTGCGACGAAATCGTTCTCGTGGACGACCGCTCCTCAGCCGTGAGCCTCCCTGAAGTTCCGCTGCTAGGCGTGCTTCCTGGCACCGGCGGACTTACCCGAGTGACCGACAAAAGAAAAGTCCGACGCGATCACGCTGATATTTTCTGTACATCGGCCGACGGAGTGAAGGGCCGGCGTGCAAAAGACTGGCGTCTTGTTGATGACGTGGTGAAAACCCAGCAATTCGCCGACCACATCAAGCAACGCTCACTGCAATTGGCGGAGCAAAGCGATCGTCCTGCTGACGCGAAGGGCATGACCTTGGCGCCACTGCGACGCACGGTTGATGACGCCGGACGGCACTACGAATTTGTTGATGCGCAATGCGACCGCAATACTCGCACGGTCACGTTAACTGTCCGTGCGCCGGAAGCTGTGGCCAAAATGACCATCGACAGCGTGCTTGCCGAAGGCGCTGGATGGTGGCCTCTGCAAATGGCTCGCGAATTGGATGATGCCATATTGGGGCTGCGAACTAACGAAACCGATCTCGGATTGTGGATCCTGAAAACGACTGGCAGCTCTTATGCGGTATTGGCTATCGACGATTTCATACTGCAACATCAAGAAAACTGGTTCGTGAGAGAAGTACTAGGGATGATGCGGCGGACTTTTGCGCGGTTGGATGTTTCGTCACGTTCGATGTTCGCGTTCGTCGAGCCGGAATCATGTTTTGCGGGCACTTTACTGGAACTGGCGCTGGCGGCGGACCGAGTTTACATGCTCGATACACAAGAAGGCGAGAGGAAGGCGTCGATGATGCTTTCGGAAATGAATTATGGCGCCTTGCCGATGGTGAACCATCTTTCGCGCCTCGCCGCTCGCTTTTATGAGGACTCTTCGCGGTTGGGCACGGTACGCGAACTGATAGGCCGCGAACTAAACGCGCAAGATTCTTTGGAGGCTGGATTGGTGACGGCTGCGCCGGATGACCTCGATTGGCAGGATGAAGTGCGTCAAGCGATTGAATCCAGGACCGCGCTTTCTCCCGACGCGCTGACCGGTCTCGAGGCCAATTTGCGGTTCGGGTTGCCGGAGACAACGGAGAGCAGGATTTTCGGCAGGCTTTCCGCCTGGCAAAACTGGATTTTTGTCCGGCCCAACGCAGTAGGCGAAAGCGGCGCGCTAAAGATTTACGGTACCGGCGCACCGGTGAGATTTAATTGGGAAAGGGTTTGAACCCGTAATTTTTGCGCGGATTGGTTTCATAAAGGTTATGCAAGGAGATTGTGATGATTGATTACACCGACAAAATTCCTAATAACGTGGACCTGGGAAGGGACCGGGTGCTGCAGCGCGCGCTGGAACATTGGCAACCCGCGTATATGAACTGGTGGTATGACATGGGCCCGAGCGAGAGTCACGCGCTCGAAGTTTACCTGCGCACGGCGATCAGCGTGGAACCCGACGGTTGGGCGCAATTCGGTTACGTGCGCATGCCCGAATATCGTTGGGGTATTTTCTTGCAGCCTCGGGATCTCAACCGCCAGGTGAATTTCGGCATGCATAAGGGCCAGCCTGCATGGCAGGAAGTGCCCGGCGAGTACCGTTCGACTTTGCGGCGCGTGATCGTCACGCAGGGAGATACGGAGCCCGCGTCGGTGGAACAGCAACGCTTATTGGGTATGTGCTGCCCTTCGTTGTATGACCTGCGCAATATTTTTCAGGTGAACGTGGAAGAAGGCCGGCATCTTTGGGCCATGGTTTATTTGCTGCATCGCTATTTCGGCCGCGATGGACGCGAAGAGGCGGAAGCGCTACTCGACCGCCGTTCCGGCGACGCGGACAATCCGCGCATTCTGGGCGCATTCAACGAGCCCACGCCGGATTGGCTGGCGTTCTACATGTTCACGTTCTTCACCGATCGCGATGGAAAATTCCAATTGTGCGCGCTAGCCGAGTCAGGGTTTGACCCTCTGGCACGCACTTGCCGGTTCATGCTCACCGAAGAAGCACATCATATGTTCGTGGGCGAGACCGGCATCAGCCGCATCCTGCAGCGAACCTGTGAAGTAATGAAGGAACACAAGGTTGAAAATCCCTCGGACGTGCGCGCGCTGGGCGTGATTGATCTGCAGACCATGCAGAAATACTTGAACTTCCATTTCAGCGTGACGATCGATCTTTTTGGATCGGATGCGTCCTCGAACGCGGCCAGCTACTACACCACTGGGTTGAAAGGACGCTACGAGGAAACGAAAATCGACGACGACCATTCGCTACAGGATGCCGTATATCCCGTGCTCGAAGTTGCGGGCAATAAAATAATCACTCGGCAGGTGCCGGCGCTGACAGCACTGAACGAGAGATTGCGTGACGATTACATCACCGAGATTCAGGGCGGAGTGGATCGTTGGAATAAAATTATTGAGCAGGCCGGGATTCCGTTCCGTCTGGTGCTGCCCCACAAGGGATTCCATAGAGCGATCGGAAACTTTGCAGGAAAATGTATCAGCCCGGAAGGCGACGTATTAACGAAAGAGGCGTGGGCGAATAATCAGTATAAATGGCTGCCTACGGCAGAAAATCAGACCTTCGTGCAATCGCTGATGACCGGACGCGTGATCGAACCCGGAAAATTCGCGAATTGGATCGCGCCTCCAGCGCGTGGAATCAACAGGCAATCGCTGAATTTCGAGTACGTGCGGTTCAATTGAGGGCTGCCACAAACCAACATTTCTTCACGCAAAACATCTTAGCAATCTGTCCGGCGGCCCTACATATCTCGACAAGTATCTACCGCTTCGTTAGAGTCCCACCACTCGTGTTAGACCATGGAGGGAAACGGCCATGGGAGATTCCGCAGATCCACTGTGAGTTGGGAAAAGATCCAGATTCGATTGAGAACAAAAGTTCTATGACGCCCTGTCAGGCGCTCGCGACTCTATTGAGCAGCGGTGTTTCGCCGGATGGATTGTGTTCGACCGTCGTCGAAACCCGCAGAACAATCCGATTTCTGATAGCAAGCGCAGCGCGATCGATGAATTGTTCGTGTTGCGAAGTTATCAGCTACAAGAACTGAGCTACCCTGTTATAGCTCCCCTCTGCCTCGATAGGGATTCGCGCTCAGCAAAAAAGTCTGATGGAACGTGAATTTCATGACACCAGGCAAGGTCCGATGTTGCAGCGGGGCGTTAGTGTCGTTCCAAAATCGAAAATTGCGTAGTTCAAAGAGTTGGATTGAGTATGCGTGTTTTTGTTACAGGGGCGTCGGGGTTCATCGGTTCGCACCGTAGTGCAGGCTCTAACCGAACGGGGTTACTCAGTTTTCGCAGCTGCGCGGAACATCTGGCCATTGGGAAAGCAACATGGGATTCGCGGCAAGGTCCACGCGGTAGAGCTCGATCTAAAGAATCATGACCAGGTTCGTCGGCCAGGCCATTCGAGATATTCGCCCGGACATCACCATCCATCTTGCCTGCTGCACGAAAGCCGAGGTCTGCTGGTGCCGTCCGTGATTCTGACCTTTCCGGGCAGGAATGTCTCTTCGAAACCGTGACTTGGTGGAAATCACAAATAGCAGAGCGCGAAAACGAAAACCTGGAACAAAGACACTTTTGCGGAGTTTCGTTAGGTACATCAAGGCAAATCCAGTGACGGACGGGATGTGATGCGGATTTTCCAAACGCGGCCAGACTTTCGGAAGTGCTGGTCGAAGGTTTTTGAAAGGACGGATTTTACGGCCGAATCATTACTTCATTCGGTCCGGATGGCAGACTGAATTTCGCTCCCCGCTGCTGATTCAGTTTCAAAGTCGCGGGAATATCCAGTTCGGCAACCTCGACTTTGCATGTCCAGGAGCCACTGGTCCAGAAATCCGCGCGGGTGAAAATCGTCGAGCCCACGATCATATATTTTCCGATTTGTTCTTGGTGGCCGTCGCGAAACACCAGTGTTGCAGGCGGAAGCGATTCGCTCTCAGAAGTTCGGCGAGTGTTTGCGCCAGAAGGGGTGGGCTCGCTGAGTTGTGCACCGGCCTGCGATCCCCCATTGGTAATTCGCGCCCAATGGTCATCCTGCAATTCAAGCAACATCGGTTCGGAATGGTGCTGAACCGGCGCCGGCGGAGCTTGCTGAACAATATATTGCGGAGCGGGCGCGTCGTTTAATCCAACGCCGGGATCGAAATCGGAATAAAAATACGGCCCGAAGCCGTTATCACCGAAATATCCAGCGGAGCGCCGCAGACGGATGCCACGCGCTCTTACTGCTCCCCCGTGCGAGAATCCCATTCCACGACCGGAGAATCCCCCTCCTCCGTGCCTCTGGGCTTGTGCAGAAGATGCGAAAAGCGGAGCCGCCAGTACCACAGCGAAAAGTACGACAGTGCGTCGGTTCATGGTGTAATCCATTTCAGCGGCGGGGAGTCCGCTGGTTTGCGGTCAAAGGTAGATATAGTCTCAACGGAGCCAGGAGTCAAGTTTTGGGTGGGTATACCAACCATGAGTTCAGGATAATCGTGCGGGCATCGCTGTGCTGGACTCAATCCGATTTCGTCCCTTATGTTTGGCGGCGTAAAGCGCGGTATCTGCCTGGCTAACCAGTCTTGTAAATTCCGGAGTTCCTTCCCCTTGAAAACCAGCTATGCCAAAACTGGCTGTGACGCGAATGGTTTGATCGCGAAACGAGAATTCGTGGTTACGAAGGTCTTCCAAAATGCGGTCGAGGAAGGTGCGGACGTTTTCCTCGTTTGTGTGGGTGAGGACCAACAGGAACTCTTCGCCACCAATGCGTCCGCCAATGTCCGAGCGTCTCAATTTCGCTTTTAGGATTTCCGCGAAGCCCTTAAGGACCATATCGCCCGCGTCGTGACCATATGTATCATTCACCCGCTTGAAATTATCGAGGTCAGCCATGGCCACCCAAAACGAAAAGCCGTAGCGCGATGCTCCGCTCAGTTGGCGGGATGCGAATTCTTCGATCGCCCGCCGGTTCGGCAAACCGGTCAGGGGATCTGTAAGAACGAGTTCCTCCAACAGCTTGTTTTTGACCTCGATCTGCCTCTGAAGGTCGACGATTCGCCGGCCAACCGCGACGCGCGCCGCCAATTCTTCCGGGTAGAAAGGCTTGGTAAGGTAATCGTCGGCCCCGGCCGCCAGGCCCTTCACCACATTTTCCTTCTCGGAGATGCTGGTTACGATGATGACGTAGGTATATGAGGATTCCGAGCTGGCGCGGATTTGCTGGCACAGCTCGATCCCGGTGATATCGGGCATGATCCAGTCTGTAATTACCAGGGCAGGGCGATGCTCCTCGAACAGTTCTATGGCGCTTTGTCCGGTCTTCGCAAACAGAATTGCGTACTGGTCTTTTTCCAGTGTTCGTTCGACGATTTTGCGATAGACGGCGGAATCGTCAGCCACTAGAACCGTAAAGCGTTCATCAGCATTGCTCATGCGATCCTTTGTGAGAGTCAGCTGAGAGGAATCCAGAAATCCTAGCACAAGAAGGGCGAGCAAGTCCGCGCTCTACACCCAGGTCGTAGCGTTTGAAGCAACCAGCCGAGGGGAGGCTCTCGGAGAGAAATCTAAATACTTATGACGAAGACCTGATTTCAGCACGCAATCTTTGCAAAGCGGCCAATCGCCGCGCCAATTACAGACGTACCTTTACCGTCGATGCTCGGCTTAACGTGGACCACTCGTGCACTGCACCTGACATGCTCCGGGCCGCGTCCTGTCAGTTCGACGGGCAGCTTAAGGGACACCTCGATTTCTTCACCGAAGGCTACTTGCTTAGTGGATTTAAAGTAGATCCCGAGCTCAGAGATGTTAATCGTCTCGCCTTCCTGCACGCCGATCGAGCGCGTCGCAGAAAATTGCTCGCCGCGCGCATGAGTTCTTTCCGGGGGTTCAGGTGCAAATATCTCCGTACGCACCCGAAATCGAACCGGAACCGCACAAGGTGTTCGGAGGGCAGTACGGCGTTCTTTGGACATGTGATGCTCCTGCTGGCCGCGATTCTTTGTTTTCCTCGAGGAACTACACCCTGAGTTTTTGCAGAGTACATTTCTCTTGTTCCGCACGCAAATGAAATTTCGTCAAATAATTGATCTTGAATCTCATTCTGAGACAACAACACACGCCTCCATTTTCTTTCGCGGTCTTCCAGTCATGACGCGACGCCGTCTGCAGCTGTAGCTTTCACGTCGGATTGTTTCGAGAACACTTCGACCTATCAACCAGTCAGGAATTATAGGGAGATGTTACAAAGGTGAAAAATCAGGAAGGAACTAGGTTAATTGTTTTCGCGAACGACGTTTGGGATGTCGGGTGTGCTGCATCTTCCACAATGCTTTCATGCCTTGCCATGCCGACAGGGCGATGCAGAGCCCTGCCGCCGAAGTGGCTACTCCGAGCACGAAGCTGAAATCTAACTGCGAATGCGTTGGCACTGCTTACTCCGTTCGCGCCCGCGCTGATGCGACGATCAAGTGAGACTAGCGCGTGAATTTGAGGTTACTGCCGATCATGCGGTGCAGAAATAGTGCTTTAGTACTTTTTTTACTAGTACTGTCCCATTTTGGAACGTGCGGGAACTGCTGAATTGAGCCGAAGTGGTGGGAGAGTTGCTTCGAAATAGCCACGGCCCGCGGGTTGCAACAACCGGAGGCCGAGCAACGGAGTTACTGAGGATGTCCGTATCAGGGTCTTTGCTGCTAGAACCGATAATTCAATTCGCTGAAGCCGAGCGCGCCGTTAGGATTGACGGGGTAGATTTTCTTGATTACTTCGCCGCCCACCGCGTATCCGAAGTATAGACCGAACGAGAGGCCGTACTTCCACTTATAGTCGCCGCTGATGTCATACAGAGTTGCCAGGGAAGAAGCACCATTTGACGGCCTGCCGTTGAAGCCGAAAGTCCACGGTTGAAACGCTCCGCCTCCCGTGTACCACAAATCGTTCTTGTTGCTCAGCCGCAGACCGTGCACGTCGCTTCTGATAACGAGCTTTTTCGCCGGGCGCAGCATCACTTCTGCGAAAAGATCGGTGTTGTTCATGGAGTTGAAGAACGGAAACCGCGCATAGGTGCGCGGTGTGGGCAGTATGGCAAAAAATGTGCCGTGAGTGCCGTCCGCGGGATTGCCGTCACCACTCGAGTAGTAATATCCGCCGCGAATCCACGGGCGGATGCGACTCGCAAACGTCGGTTGCCAACCCCCTTCGGCTGCTCCCGCGCCGGAACGCTGAGTCAACTTGCCCCAGCCTCCGCTCTGCAACACGCCCCATCCAAGCAGATCGAAAGTCCCGGCCGAGGTAGGCGTAGCCATGATGAAGTTCCCGCCATATGTGCCGATATTGATGCCGCCCAGATCGGTATTACGAACGGCGGCAGGACGGTTGTCAGTTTTCACAACGCTACGATCATCGTTGTAATAAATTCCAAAGACCCGCCACTCGGCGTGGCTGTTGCCGAATTCAGCTTCCCGCGTCAGCGCCACGTAGCTGACCGGCGTCTTCACCCATCCCCAGCCATCGACTTGATACACCCCGCGAGTCGGGATCGCGCTTACGGCTGTGACAGTCCAGGGACCGTTGAGGTAGGAGAATTGCGCTCCATCGAAACTTCGCATGACGTCCGAGAATCCGAAGTTGCCGATCAGCCGCTGGCCGATTCGTTCTGTTTTCAGATACGCCAGAGTTGAATCAGTGGGCGTCACTTCGCTGCCATCGGTAAATTCGAAACGGCCCAGGAGCAAACTGGAATGTTCTCCTTTGAAGCGTAGAAAGCCCTGCTTGAGAAAGATGACACGCCGGCTTCCTGACTGTTGTGATTAGCGGCATATGATCCCAGGCGCCGCCTAAACCATATTGACCGAGAGGAGCGGGATTTACCGCGTGGTTCGGGAGCCCCAGCAGAATGGGGGCTTCGAATTCGATGTTCCAGTCATAATCGTCATGTTTTTGAGAAAATCCAAAACGCACGACGGTACCCGAATAGCCGTAGAAATTGTTGCCGCTCTGCGGCTCAAACCAGTTCCAGACTTCGTACCTCTCACGGTGCTGCCGGAAAAAGTGACACTGCCAATTTGTATCGGTTGCGTTTCAGCCTCTTGCGCGGCGGTCACAGCAGCACAGAACAGAAGCAGCAGGACACATAGCAAGCTCTTCACGCAGTCTCCGGTTGTCTCAGATTTCACGGACGCAAGGCGGCACAACACGTGGCTGTTGGAATAAGAATCGAGCACACATTTTCCCCCGACACAATTTCATTTGCCTCGTGAATGTGATCGGAAGCACAAACGAAAACTGCGGTCATTGTATTTCGAGGAATTTGAAGCGCAATAATCGAAAAACACTAGACGGAGACCCTGACGTAACAATC
>CAVPFH010000006.1:0-226634 GCA_963703675.1 uncultured Acidobacteriota bacterium
GACACCTCAAATCCAACTTAACTGCGAAGGTAGATTACTGTCTGTAGGGTATCGAACACTATCGGTAGACTATCTCAGTCCAATCTCGTGATTATACTGTTGGATAACTCCGTAACACTCGCAGGTGCGCTCTTTGAGTTTCGCCCGGCTCAGAATCTGCACTGCACCGCGCGTGTACTCGATAATATGTTTTTCCTGCAAAATACCAGCTGTCAAGGTTACTGTGGGTCGGTCCGTCCCTAGCATCGTCGCAAGGAAATCGTGGGTGATCGCGAGCGTCGCGGAATCCACTCTGTCCTGAGTGATAAGTAGCCAGCGTGCGAGGCGCTGGTCAATATTGTGGAGCCGATTACACGCAGCTGTTTGCGCGAATTGCATCCCCTGAACGACTGCATAGCGGGTCAGAATCCGTTGAAGCTCTGGAGCTGATTGCAAGACCCTTTGCAACGCGCCAATTTTTATCCTGAACCCATCTCCCGCGATTTGTACGATCTCGCGCACTTGGTTCTTGTCTATGCCAACCGCGGCTTGTACCCCTGCAAAACCTTCCCTGCCGACCTCCCCTACTTCAACAGTCCTTCCGTCTTCGGTCGCAATTACAAGAGACACCATACCCGTATTTGGAAAATGCACAAACTCCAGCGGCTGCCCCGGTTCGTAGAGACTAAGATGGTGTGGCATGCTGAGAAACTCTAGGTGCGGAATAAGCAGGGCGTATTCCTTGTCACTAATTGATAGAAGGATTTTGTTGCTTACGCGGTTCCCCGCAGTAGTTGTGCGTTTGTTCGGTTGCACGATTTTAAAATCTCTCCTTTCAGCAACAACGTTGGTCCCACTGTGCGCCAAAACTAGAAGCAACTGCTGTCTCTTTTTGTACACTCCGCGAGTGGACGATTGATGTCATAACGACGCCTGGCCTCACGACGGCCCGAGGAAACTGTGCGGTGACACTTATCTTTGCGAATCAACCTGAGAAGAAACCTAGTGCACGGGTAACTTCCATGAGAGCGCAATTTGAAACGGCCCACACTGCAAGTTAAGGCTGGGACCGCGGAAAGTTGCGCGGCGGCAAACAAACCTGGTGCACTGTCATGCGGAAAACACGAAGAGAAAGCAGCGGAAAGTCGGACGGCCTACGGGCTACGAACCGGCAATTGTCCCGTCTTTCTTTCCCCGATTCTGAGCAGTAAACTCCTCGAATGAAACGGATCGCTATCGGCAGTGCGTCCACCCGAGACATCCCATTTCAGGAAAACGAACGAAGAGACAACCACTTTTGAAGAGTCTCCAACGCCAGTGGCGTCTCGTACGTTCGGCTGTGCTTGAGGCTAACCAAACTGGGCTGACCGTCATCGGTCACATTCGAAGGAACGAGAGTGATTGTGTGCGAGCCCATTGGCAACGATTCAGCGCTGACGTTCAACAGGAGGGCACTGAAAGCCAATTCGGGCCCAAGGGAATTGCGAATATCGCAAGCAACACTCCAAGTGGGATGAGCGCCACGGCAAACACTGCATATTTAGCGAAAGAAAACTGGCAGCCCACCTGCCACATCAAGCACGAACGCGAGCGCAGGAGCAAGGAGAAAGACCAACCCAACCAAAAAAACGAAAACATCGGCGGTGGTTGGAGACGAGTGTCGAAATAAAGCAAAAAGTACTAATGCGAGCCCCAAAACTAGAGTAGCTATAATCACGAGTCGGTATCGCTGAAAAACGGTCACTTTAAACTGATCTAATCATTCAATCGCTTCCAAAAAGAATCGACACCTGGTCGCTGACGAGCTTGCAGCAGCGGTTGGTCAAGACGGGCGGGCGACTGGTCAAGCATGCCCGCTATTATTGGCTCCTGCTGGCCGAGAGCCACCTAACGCGGCGGCTGTTTGGGCACGCTGGGAAGGATCGCGGCACTTCCATTTCCAACAGGATAGACGGGGCATCGACCGAAGGGGATTTCGGTGCCGAGCCGGATCGGAGAAGGAAAAGTGTCTGAGAAATGGGTTTGAGAAACCGAATTTTGGGCTTTGGTATTTTTCCCGCAGCGCCGAAAAGGCTCTGCACTCAAAAACCTGGCTGGTGCATTGCATAATGAGGGGGGCGGATATACGCTTTCGGTCGGTCGAGAAGTCAAAATGAAAATCCCAGGTGAAGGGGCTTTAGCCGCTGAGGACAAGGTTTGGGCCTTTTCCTGCAAGCCGTTCATTCATGTCGCCTAACCGAATTTCTCCATTCAGGTCATTTAGCCTCATGAGAATAAAGCCACCACCATTTCTACCGCTGTTGCTGATGGCAGCCCTCTTTGTGCCCGCGGCCGAAAGTCGCGATCCCGTTTACGGCCGTAAAGCGATGGTTGTGGCGCAAGAGGATTTGGCGACCGACGTCGGTGTGTCGGTCTTGCGATCGGGCGGCAATGCGGTAGACACCGCGGTAGCGGTCGGCTTCGCGCTTGCGGTAACTCATCCCCATGCAGGAAATCTCGGCGGCGGAGGCTTCATGCTCATCCGCATGGCCGACGGCCGCGCCACATTCATCGATTTTCGAGAGCGCGCGCCGGGCAAGGCCACGTGCGACATGTATTTGGACGCGAATGGCAATCCCACAAATGATAGCGTGGTCGGCTGGCGCTCCGTCGGCGTCCCCGGAACAGTTCGCGGCTTTGAACTGGCGAATAAAAAGTACGGCAGCAAGCCGTGGGCTGAACTGGTGAATCCCGCGATCGCACTTGCAGACAAGGGATTTCCCGCTTCGCGCTGGCAGATGGATTCCTGGAAGCGCTCCGCGGAGCTACTTTCGCAATTCCCAGACTCGAAGCACATATTTCTGAAAGATGGCGCGTTCTACGATTGGCAGGAGACGTTCCGGCAGCCCGAACTGGCGCGCACGCTTGAACGCATCGCCCGCCAGGGCGCTCACGATTTCTACGAGGGCGAAACCGCGCACCTGCTCGCAACCGCAATGGCAAAAAACGGCGGCCTGATTACGCTCGCGGATTTGCGCGATTATCAAGCAGTCGAGCGCGCGCCACTGGAACGCGACTACAAGGGCTACCACATCATTACTTCTCCGCCGCCGAGTTCGGGCGGCGTCGGCCTGCTGCAAATGCTGGGGATGTTGAATACGACTGGCTACGAGAAATCCGGCGAGGGCTCAGCCGTCTCCTATCACTATTTAGCGGAAGTGATGCGGCGCTTCTTTGCGGATCGAAATCAATACTTAGGCGACCCCGATTTTGTGGAGAATCCGATTTCCGCGCTGCTGGACACAGCCTATATACAATCGCGGCGCGCCACGATTGATCCCGAGCACGCTACGCCGAGCGATCAAGTAAAGCCGGGGCTCGCAGCTACGCATGAAGGGACGGACACGACGCACTACAGCATCGTGGATGCGGATGGCAACGCAGTCGCAGTCACCTACACTCTCAACAACGGTTATGGCAGCGGAATAACAGTCCCGGGCGCGGGATTTCTGCTGAACGATGAAATGGATGATTTCGCAACGAAGCCCGGCGCTCCGAATATGTTTGGTTTGGTACAGGGCGAGAAAAATGCAATCGCGCCAGGCAAGCGCCCGCTTTCCTCAATGGTTCCCACAATCGTTTTAAAAGATTGCAAACCATTTCTCGTGCTCGGCGCTCCGGGCGGCCCGACTATCATCACCGCCGTGCTGCAGGTCATCGTCAACGTAGTCGATTTCAGAATGAATGTGCAAGACGCGGTAGATTTTCCCCGCATTCACGACCAATGGAAACCGGATCGTTTGGAATTCGAGGCTGGCGTATCACCAGACACGATCACAATCCTCAAGCGTATGGGATACGCGATCGCTGAATCGAATGCCCGCATGCTGGCACGAGTCGAAGCAATCGAGATCAGCGACGGATGGCTGCAAGGCGGCCATGACGATCGCGGCCCGGGAAAGGCCGAGGGTTACTGATTTCAACACAACACCAAACCTAAGGCTGCCGGCTCGACACAAACCGCCGAGCCGCCTCTACAAATGCTCCCGACCCTATTTTTGTTGAGCCGAAGAACTGCCCGACCGAATGAAGAAGTGAGGCTTGTCCAGATCGGCACGCACTGCCACGTCGAAGAATCCCATTGAAGCGTTCGAAGCTCGGTCTGACTCGAAACGATTGCCGTGCGACGCCTCATCGCGCAGACAAAACGCCGACGCCATCGTGATCCTACGAACCGAGCTACACCCGATAAGATAGCGACGCTGCATGCTTCGCGTCCTACGGGAATCTCAAGCTCAAGCTATTGGAGGTGATCTGCTCACACGACCGTTCCCCAAGGAAAAGTTCCAAGCTCGTCACCTAGGGTGCGGAGTCCCATATAATCGGTCATGCCGGTCCTCAAGCCGCCTCGCATCATTTTCGACACAAGTGTCTTCATAGACGCTGCCAAAGGCGATATCCCGCCTGAGGACTGGCGGGTGGTGAGGGATTCGTCGATTGCAACTACACGCACGCAGTCACACCGGTAACGGTTGCCGAATTACTGGAGGGCATAGCCAGAGGTGACGAAAAACACTTCGAAAAGAATCACAAGCCACTGCAGAAACTTGCTAAGTCCTTCACGACTGCCGTCCATGTTCCGCATGTGAAATACTTCCTTCACAGAGAAATATTTGGCCTGGATACGGTTGAACCGGCTGGCGTCGAGACTGACTTTGCGACGCTGGGAGGCTATAAGGCTGGTGTTAGGTTATCTGCTCTGCTCCAGCAGAATGATCAAAGGAAGGCGCTGTTGGCGGAGCAGCTGGCCGAAGCGAAGACCTGGCGTGCCGACTGTACGATGGAGGAATGGGCATCTTGAAAATGATTGATTTGGACATTCCCAACAATCCTGCCAATCGGCAAATCTTCAATGAACGGCTTGCGGGTTCTACCGAGTCGAACGCATTCTCTTGGGGTGGACACGTACTGAGGGATGGAAGGGAGGCGGTATGATGGCCCATATCGGTGATATGAACCAGGCTGCATATTTTGCAGCGGATGACATACATTTCGTGACCCGCGAAAAACAGATCGTCAGAGCCTTTGAAAGCAGTTCTCAGGCAAGCCGGCATACGAATGGAACGATTTCGTTGCGCGAGCCAAGGCAAAAAAATGAGCGGATATACGAAACGTGCCCATCTCGTGCCCCACTTCGGGAAAACTGTGGACACTATTGAAATGATTGACGTAATCCGTGCAGATTCCACGGAACTTGCAGAGACGCCCGAGGTTCGCGGAGAATCCGGCTTACAGTCTCACGATCCGTAGAGCTGGGTTTGATCTTCCCACCAACCGCTGATGTACCGTGCCGAAAAAACCTACCTTTTGGAATCGGCCACAGCGGAATCCTAACGCGGGGTAACTTTCTATTTAGAGCCCTAATGTTCTTAGGATGAGCACGGCGGTGGGACAAACATGAAGAGAAAGCAGCGAAAAGTCGGACGGCCTACGGGCTACGAACCGGCGATCGTAGCTGTGTCTCGCCATCGCCACTAGCTCGGAAGGGCTACGGAGAATCTGTACTCGAAATAAGCGCTTTCCCTCCACTACGACGATCTACCGCTGGCTGGCGGAGCATGACGAATTTCGCGCCCGATACGCGCGCTTCAGGCGCAGGCCTTGTTCGATGAAATTATCGAGATCGCTGATCACACACCGGTGGCAGGTTCGAATGGCAAAGCCTGTGATAACCGTTGTTTTGAAGCAGGCCACGGCTTTACAGGTTGCGGGAAAGGTCGCTTTTTGGGGGTCGGAGCTCTAGCTCCGACAATAGATAGGTGGTTATAAAGGGGCTTTAGCCCCTGAGGACAACGTTTGAGCGTTTTTCCGCAAGCTGTTTAGCCGTGCGGTAACCGGAGCAGGATCAACGCGACTTTGGCCGCTGAAGCCACGAATTTCGACTTGCCACCCGGACTCTTCAGGTGGCCGAATTGCTTTTCCACTCGGCATAGTCCGCGCTATTCGTGCCGTAACGCCGTCTTGATACGCTCCTTAACTGAATAAATCACAAACCTCCTCCCGCGCAAAAATCCAATTAATGTCAAACGCAATTCGCGCGCCAGCTGCACCGCCAGGCTGGAAGGCGCGGACACAGAAGCCACAACCGGCAAACCCGCCACAATCGCCTTTTGCACAATTTCAAATCCTCCGCGCCCGCTGACCAACAAAACGCAATCCGCGATGGGCACGCGATCTTCGAGCAGCGCCCAGCCAATCACTTTATCGACGGCATTGTGGCGCCCGATGTCTTCGCGCAAGACCAGCAACTCGCCCAAAGAATTGAACAACGCCGCAGCATGCAACCCACCAGTGCGCTCGAAAACATCCTGGGAAGACCGCAGAATCTCCGGCAAGCGCACCAGAATTTCAGCATCCAGACGGAAACCCTCGTTGGGTGTCACCAGGCAGCGCGAGCGAATCGCGTCGATCGACGCTTTCCCGCAAATACCGCAGCTGGACG
The DNA here is from genome assembly GCA_963703675.1 of uncultured Acidobacteriota bacterium. Lineage (GTDB taxonomy): Bacteria > Acidobacteriota > Terriglobia > Acidiferrales > UBA7541 > Palsa-295. The sequence goes on from CAVPFH010000006.1 coordinate 6,461, forward strand.
CGGCCAAAAAATGACGCCGCATTTGTTCCCGGTCAAGGGCAACGTCGGGTGAAATTTGAGTCCGAACCACATTCCCCGAATTCGAGCCATTTTCGAGCGCGGAACTTACAAGCGAAGTGATCTGCGCGTGTTTTTGAACCAGCCCCTCGGTGAACAGGAAACCCGCGGCCAGTTCCAAATCGTGCCCCGGCGTGCGCATGGTGACACTCAGCGGCTCATCGCCCACGCGGATTTCGAGGGGTTCTTCGGCAGCGAGGTAATCATCTTTGCGGCGAAGTTTGCCGTCGTCCCATTCAGACACCTGGGTTAAACCTACGCTGCGAGCTTTGCGCGCCACGGCAGACCCTCCGCCGCATTCATTATGCGCGACGGGCCATGGAAGCTGAAAGTTTATAGTGGAGAGCTGAACGACAGCTGGGAAGTAACTTTCGTCACTGCTTGTTTCCCATTTTTATTCCCCACAAGCCGTTTCAGGATAGCTTCTGCATAGCTGACAGTATGTCCCAATAACTGCAGCTGCGTGGTCCATGGCCTACGCGTTACTCAAACTCGAGAGGTTGACGCTAAAAATTGGTTGTCAGACGCAGAGCATAGCTGCGTGAAGGCTCGATGGCGTTGCCGGAGAAAAGGCCGCCAAAATCTATGACGCTCAGCACATTGTTGAGGTTCTGTCCATCGGCCTGAAGCCGCCGGGTGGCTGTACGAAGGGAACGCGGTATTGCATCCGCGCGGCTCCGAATATCGGACGCAGTTTGTGGTTGACGGCATTCCGCTTACTGACAACCGTTCACCCAGTTTCGGCCCCGAGATCGAAGCGGACGACGTGCAATCTATGAGCATCTATACCGGAGGCATCCCCGCCGAATACGGACGCAAGGGGGGCGCCGTCGTCGAGGTTAACACGGTGGCAGATTCGCAACCTGGCTTCCACGCACCCTTATTGCTCTGACAAAAAAGCGGTAGGGAGCAGCAGAAAAAAAGAACCGAACATCTCGCCGTGAAGAGTCGACCCTATAGATTGTCTTTTGGTCTCCAGGCATGAATTCCAAGGCATCTCCGGTTGGGCCCGTGGGAGCGTCCTTCTCGTTCACCACTTGGTTGGAATATTCCGTTGCTTGCCATTTTGTTCACTGTTTTTCCATTTTTGCCGAGAGCTCCAAATCAGATCAGCCTGAAAAGCCTTGAACAGAAGCCTGGGGAAGTGGATATATAGACTAGGGGCCGATGCTGATTCCTCCGAGAGAGCTGGTTCGCGAGTTACCTTTTCCGGGAACGGCAACCTTTGCGCCTTCGGAGCGGCATTCCGAGATCGAGTGCCAGGTCATTGACCTGTTTGACCAATTTCGGAATCCGCTTCTGCGCTACATATTGTCGTTTGGCTTGTGCATACATGATGCGGAGGAGGTCGCCCAGGAAGTGTTCTTGGCGCTTTTTCGTCACCTCCAGCAAGGAAAGTCTCGGCGCAACCTCCGTGGCTGGATCTTTCGCGTGGCGCACAATCTCGCCTTGAAACAGCGTGCAGCCAATAAGAAGTTACAAGGCACGCAGAGGGGAGATGCAGCGATTCTTCAGGCGCAGTCGGACGGGACTCCCAATGCCGAAGACCAAATGACATCTGACCAAACCGTGCAGCGTTTGCGTGCCGTTCTGCGCGCGTTGCCGGAACAGCACCGCTGCTGTCTCGCCTTGCGCGCCGAGGGCCTGCGGTATCGTCAAATCGCAACTACCCTTGGTATTTCCCTCGGTGCCGTATCCATTTCACTGGCCCGCTCTCTCGCGCGACTGAGACGCGCGGACCAAGGGCAAAGCCCGGGCTTACGTCGCTCGACCACCTGGGAGCTCGCCATCAGCAGCAAACAGCAGATCCTGGTCCGACAAGTGGATTTCTTTTTCTAACATGCATTTAGCGGCTTGCTGGTTGTGCCGCACTCGATTGCGAGAAATCGAAGATACCATCGCGGCTTTCATTCACGTCCACCGAGGCACGCACGATCCACAGTCGCCTCCCGCTGCAGGGTCGCGCGCTCTACTCAGGTCGCGATTGTCCGACGCGGCAGCCAAGACCCGCCGGGGCGGAGGCTTATGGGCCAGGTTCCTCCACTTCACTCTGCCTTATCGCGTTACGGCATACGCTGGTTAGTCCTGCTCATTATCGCAGCGGCAGGCGAGGTTCATTTTCAGCGTTCCCAGCTGCAAGGATCCGTGTCGCCCGCCGCTTAAATCGAGAGCGAGGCGGTTCCGAATCACAGCCTTACTCCGGGCGCTACGCGACCAGCCACTATCGCCGACGTTTGTTCCGTGCCTCATGAAGAAGTAATCCGGACTGTGCCAGCCACGTTGCGTCAGGAAGTCTTCCAGGAATACGGAATACCGCATGCTCGCTCGGAAGACTATGAGATCGATTTTCTGATTGCTCCACTTTTGGGAGGGGCTGAAGACATCCGCAATCTGTGGCCGGAACCCTATACGTTGCCGCTCTGGAATGCTCCCGTCAAAGACGCTTTGGAGGAGCATCTTCATCAATTGGTTTGTGCAGGGAAGCTAGACCTTCCGACAGCACAGCGCGATATCGCTTCTAACTGGATCGCGGCCTACAAGAAGTACTTCCACGTGAATGAACCCGCTTCGGCTTTGTCGAATCGAATTCGGTCCGTCGAAGCGCGTGACGGCGCAGGGGATCTAGTCATCATGAGTGTCGTTCAAGAGCTACCTAGGACCGAATCTCTGGTTGTAGTTCTGTTTTCGACGGCGTCTGCATTATGGAATTAAGGTAACACCGGCGGGTGGCCCATGCTTTGCGAGCGATCCTGTCGGTGTTTTCTATTTACCTCGGATCTTACCGTTGACTGTGTTTCTGAGGTGCCGCACTCTTTGCCGGTTTTGCAAAGGGTGCGCGCCCGCGATGCACAAAAAACTAGAATGTAAATACAACCATCGCCATCTGCCAGTCCTAGGGACGCGACACCGTGAGCGTGATCTCCTTATCTTCGCCTGCCAGCGATTTTACGGCCACGCGAACGTCGTATGCGGCATGGTCTTTCCAAAATGCAATACTGGGTTCACCATGTCTGGCGGTGTAGTCATTGGCCGCCCATCCGCTTCCAAGGCATTTCTGCACCTGCAACTTCAATGTGTCGAAGACTTCTTGAACGCGGTCGTCACCCCGCACCATCGGAGTCGAGCAAGAGTAAGAAGCGTCGCCCCGTCGACCGAATACGATACAGTTCGCGGTGCGCGGCAGGGCCTGCTGTCCTTTCCACGTATCGATGCCTGCGACCTTTCCGCGCAAAGGTTTGAACGAAAGGGGCGCAGCATTTGTGATTACCTCGAACTGCGTACAGAAGTTTTCTGCTGCAGTTGAATTCGCTGAGCGGCCTTCATTTTGCGCGCGGACTGTAGGAGCGGGTAAAAGTGCAAACGTCCAAACTGCGAGAAGAAAAGGCAGGGTACGCTTCAATGTCTCCTCCGTCGCTGGTCCAGGCTCCACAGTATATCGATATTCTCTTGATTCTCGCCGCATTTGGAATCCTTGGTTCGGCTGCTGCAGGATGATTATGCGGGAATTATTAATGGAGATTTTGAATTGAAATCGCCCACTCTTCGCGTTCGCATCGGCGAATCGATGTCCGCCTTGTCGAAGGGAATGTCTTTTCACCGTATTCCGGGGGAGTTGCAATTTCGGTGACAGGTCTGCTCGCGAGCCGGAAGGAAATGGCTCTGGCGCGCGCAAGGAAAAATTGTAACTCTGGTCGGGCGCCCATCCTTGCCGATTCTTCTTTTTGCGAAAGGTGGGAGCTTTTGAATTTCCCTCTGCAAGACCGGCTTCACGCCAGTACACACGATCTACATTCCACCTTTTGACCGAGTTACCATCGTACGTAGTTCTACTAATTATCCGTTCGCCGAATCTATTAGCATGAGTTGGGGCACTACTCAGCCCCGATAAGGACGCAAGATGCAAACTGCAACGCCGGAGACGGGGCGAGCGACGCGATTACTCGGCAATAGCCTCGCAGCAACACGCAGCGCGCCACGTCACCGGCGCACTCTGTCTCCGGTTTCAGCAGTCCAATGGACTCCATCGGACTACTTCCGACGAGCCCGCTTACCATGCGGTGCACGGAGCACGCTCAAAGGTTTAGTCTCAAGGGGTCGCGCGATTTCACACATCTTTCCGAAGCGCCGGACGTTTAACTTAACTGTGAGCAACAACGCCACAACCCCATCAGTTTCTAATCGTCATTTTCAACGGGGTGTCGCGCACTGTTTATCTCGGCGGCCCGGGCCTTTCCACTTCACTGCTTATTTTGGCAACTCCTCTCCGGCCTGCTCGCGCACCATGTGCTCGGCATACCAGTCCGGCCAGTTCGCGTCGCGCTGCCCGGTGCGCTTTTCGTGCTGCCCGTGGGCGGCCTCTGCACGCCGAAGCGCGCTCGCCAGATCGTTCGCTGACGCAAAGGTCGTCCTCGCAGAGTCGACGCGACCGGGCAGCCGCGTCGTGATCTCCTGGAAAAGCCAGCCGTTGCCGTCTGGATCACTGAACGAGGCGAACGAGCGGTAGCTGCGATGCTCGGGGTCCGGACCGCTGCCCCGGAGTCGCCCAAGCAGGTAGGGCTCGTCCGTGCCAGAGTACTCGCCTCCTGCGTGGAACACTTCGCTGATCTTGACACCGCGATCGAGCAGCTCTTTGCGGGCGGCTGCGATGTCGGAGACGATCAGGTACAGGCCCTGGGCGGAGCCGGGTGCCGCCGGGGTGACGTTCCTGCCGAGGATGACCGAGCACCCGGAGCCGGGCGGCGTGAACTGGACGACACGGAAGTCATCACCCATGGCGAAGTCGGCGTCCAAACGCCAGCCCAACACCTGGTAGAAGCGCTTGGCTCGGTCCACATCGGAGACTGGCACTACAACAACTTCGAGTTTCATGTCGACTCTCGCAACGCTCGCGTCCCTGGTCGCGTCGTTAGTGCGGACTTCGTTGGTGCTCATGGCTACCTCCTGAGCTGCGTCAGCTTGACATTTGATATTTTATGCGAAGAGGCGTTGGTTATGAGCCTCTGAAATCGTGGAAGAGCTGTGAACCGTATCTGCGGAACAAAAGCGTGGGAGCGATGCGAAAGTTACATGCTATATCTAGCGACCGGTCAGTTTGGGGGCAAGGTCGCAAGACATAAATACTCGGTAACCGAATGACCGGAAGTTCACCCGGCATTCAGTGATTATTCTGGGAGATCGCGAGGGTAAACGATGCGCCTTTTCAATTCTTCCTGCAGCAAGGGATCTTTGCATGTCAGGTGCACAGCGTTGGTGGTTTCGGTGCTGCTCGCGTCATTTCAATTGCAGGTCCAAGCACAAGAAAAGGGACGTGCCATGGAACATTCGACTGTTTATCGCACGATACAAGTAGATGGACTTTCCATTTTTTATCGAGAGGCTGGGCCGAAAGACGCGCCGGCGCTTCTCATGCTGCACGGGCTTCCTTCTTCATCGCGGATGTTCGAGCCTCTCTTCGCCCGGCTTTCCGATCGCTATCATCTTGTCGCGCCGGATTATCCGGGCTTCGGGCATAGCGACTGGCCGCAACCGAAAAAATTCTCCTACACATTCGATCACATTGCCGAGATCATGAATCACTTCACCGAAGCGCTCGGACTCTCGCGCTACACGCTTTATATGCAAGATTACGGCGGCCCGGTGGGCTTTCGGATGATCTTGGCTCATCCGGAGCGGGTCGAAGCTCTGATCGTGCAGGATGCGGTGGCGCACAATACAGGCCTGGGGGAAAATTGGAAGACACGGAGGGCCTTTTGGTCGGATCGCGCCGCCAACGAAAGTGCCCTTCGCACAAATCTCCTCTCACTTGCAACCACCAAGGCACGTCACGCGGGGAATGATCCCAACCAGGAGCGCCATGACCCGGACCTGTGGACTGACGAATATTATTTTCTAAACCAGCCCGGGCAGGCTGCCATTCAAAGCGATCTCTTCTACGACTATCGCACGAACGTCGAAAACTACCCCAAGTGGCAGGCATGGATGCGCGAGAAGCAACCGCGCCTGATGGTGATCTGGGGCAAGTATGAAAGCTCGTTCGACCCCTCCGAGCCGGAAGCCTATCGCCGCGATGTTCCGAAGGCCGAGGTCCACATCGTCGACGGTGGTCATTTCGCATTGGACACGGCTGCAGACGAGATCGCCCAATTGGTCCGAACGTTTGTGACTGTTTCGCCATGAGCCTCCCCGTACTTCACAAGATGGGTTCTGTTGAAGCGAGACGATGACATTTGACTCCGGTTAACCAGAGCAATCCTAAATTTTGTAGTTACGCAAGATTTAGCTGGCTCGCGTTGCCGCGTGCTTACCTTTGTGATACTTAAGCAGTCTCAGACAGTAAGATATTGGCCAGGACGGGGCTGAAAGTATCGTCGTGAGCGGCAGCCTAGTGAATTCGTCGGCAGTCATGCTTCTCCTCGCGATTCCCAGCGAGGTGATTTGGTCCTATTTTGTCGGTGGAGTGGTTCTTGCAATCGGGCTGTTCGTAGTTTTCCTTCGCGGTGATTGGCAAAAAGCGCGAGGATTCGACAAGCTGATTCTCTTGGGGCCGCTTTTTTACGCAGCGCCGCTCGCGGCATTCGGCACCGAACATTTCACGCTGACGGAGGCCATCGCGTCGATCGTACCGACGTGGATTCCGTGGCATCGATTTTGGGCGTACTTCGTGGGTGCTTGCTTTATCGCAGCCGCGCTTAGCATGGTGACGAGGATTCGGGCGCGTCTCGCGGCGAGTTTTGTCGCCTTGACGTTTTTCCTTTTCGTAGTGCTGATGGACGCCCCAGCTTGGGTGCAAGACCCGCGAGATCGGATTGCGCTGACGCTCACGCTGCGGGAATTATCCTTCGGCGCCGGCGCTCTGGCGCTGGCAGCCAGCCTCACCGAGCAGCGGCGCGAGCCCGGCGCGGACATCCTTGCGAGGATTGCGCGATACTTTATTGCAATTACTGTGCTCTTTTACAGCTTCGAGCAATTCACGCACGGCAATTACGTTCCCGGTGTTCCGCTGGAACCTTTGACTCCCCAGTACGTCTACGGACACGCCATTTGGACGTACCTGGCGGCCGTGGCTTATGCAGTCGGGGGTACCCTGTTGCTTGTCGGCAAGAAAACCCGCGCCGCTGCAACGTGGGTGGGCTTGAGCGTGCTCTTTGTGGAGTTGGTCGTCTATGTACCGATCGCAGTAGTGCAACGCGCCCGCATCGACAATGGCTTTAATTTCTTGGGGGATACACTGATGTTTTGCGGCACCGTTCTTCTGCTCGCGAAGGCGATGCCGCACGAAGCATAGCGGCGCGAATCATCGGCTGATCAGTGGTCCCACGAAAACGATCACCATCAACGGCACTAAGATTTGAACGATCAAAACTGAGTCCCTCACGTCGGTCAAGTTTAGGGCGAACCATGCAAACGCTTTGGCAGGATTTGCGCTATGGCTTGAGGACGATGGCCAGGTCGCCCGGCTTCACGATTATCGCTGTATTTACTCTGGCTCTCGGCATCGGCGCGAACACCGCTCTGTTTTCAGTAGTGAATGGTGTACTTTTCAACCCTCTGGCATATCCGCACTCCGAACAGCTAGTGGCGATCTACGCAAAGACCGGCGGATTCGACAAAGGTGCGCTTGCCTACCCGAATTTCCTCGATTGGCAGCGGGATAACCATTCGTTCTCGTCCATGGCCTACTACCGTCACGAAGACCACAACTTCACCGGGGCCGGCGAACCTGAGCGGGTTGACGGTTACATGATCTCCGCCAGTTTTTTCCCGGCGCTTGGCGTCAATCCGATCCTGGGCCGCGACTTTCGTCACGAAGACGATCAGGTGGGCGCGGCACCCGTTGCAATTCTCGGCGGCGGTTTCTGGAAGCGCAGATTTGGATCTTCGCCGGACGTTATTGGAAAGCCGATCGTCCTGGATGGCACTTCGTACGCGATTGTCGGCGTGATCCCCGCAAGCTTCAGCTTTTACGACCGTGAGCGTGATGTTTACATTCCTGTCGGTCAGTGGAACGATCCAACCGTTCGCGACCGCCGCCTGGTCTTCAGCTCGGGAATGGTCGGCCGCCTGAAGCCGGATGTAACTCTCTCGCAGGCTAAAGCCGACATGGAGGGAATTGCGCAAAATCTTGCGGCCTCCTACCCGGAAGCGGACAAGGGCGTGGACGTCACGCTCGTTTCGATGAAGGAAGACATTGTCGGCAACGTACAGCCATTCCTGCTGGTGCTTTCGGCCGCCGTCGGTTTCCTGCTGCTGATTTCATGCTCCAACGTCTCAAATCTGGTGCTGGCCCGCGCGCTGGGACGCTCGCGCGAGTTTGCGATTCGCGCGGCGCTGGGCGCAGGCAAAAAGCGTATGATCCGGCAACTGCTCACCGAAAGCGTTTTGCTCGCTGGAATTGGTGGAGCGCTGGGACTCTTGATCGCCTGGTGGGCCACTAAAGGCATGCTCGGTATCCTGCCCGGCACATTGCCGCGCGTCGCGGAAATCTCGCTCGACCCGCGTGTGCTGCTCTTTACCATGGCCTTGTCGTTATTGGCTGGAATCGTTTTTGGTCTGGCTCCGGCGCTGAAAGGTTCTCGCGCGAACTTGCATGATGTTCTCAAGGAAAGCGGCCGCGGCTCGAGCGGCGTTCGTCACCGGCTGCAGGGAGTTTTTGTCGCCGTCGAAGTCGCTCTGGCCTTGATTCTGCTGGTCGGCGCAGGATTGATGGTTCGCAGCCTCGCCGCGCTTTGGCAAGTGAATCCCGGATTCAATCCCAACCACGCCATTACCTTCAGTTTGGCTTTGCCCGCCACGCCCACAACCAGCTCCGCCGAAACGCGCGCCCGCCTGCGCGCATTCGACGACAGAGTTCGTTCCATCCCGGGAGTCGAAGCGATTTCGGCCACGCTCGGCTCGCGCCCGATGAAACATGATTCCACCGAAGCTTTCTGGATCGAGGGCCAGCCAAAACCCGCCAACATCAACGAAATGAATCAAGCGCTGTTTTCTCTGGCTGAATCCGGCTTCGAGCAAGCCATGGGAATCACCATGCAGCGTGGACGCTTCATCACGCCGCAGGACGACGAGCGCTCTCCGGTGGTGATTGTGATCGACGACGCTTTCGCGCGCACGTATTTTCCCCACGAAGACCCGGTCGGGAAGCACGTGAATTTCGCGGGTTTCGGCGTGCAAGCCGAAATCGTCGGCGTGGCCGGCCACGTAAAACAGTGGGGCCTGGACACCGACGCAAAATCAGCCATCGAAGCGCAATTTTATTACCCCTTCATGCAGCTCCCGGAAAAGTTGATGCCTCTCGCTGCAACCGGCGTGGTGGTTGTGCTGCGCACAAAAGGCGATCCGACCGAGACGCTTACCGGCGTTCGCAGCGCAGTCGAGCAAACCGATTCACGCGAAGTGATCTACGGCGTGGAAACCATGGATCACATCGTCTCCAATTCGTTTGCCGCCCGCAGATTCTCGATGATTCTGCTGGGAATTTTCGGTGCGCTGGCGCTGGTGCTTTCCTGCGTCGGAATTTACGGCGTGATTTCCTACCTTGTGGGGCAGCGCACCCATGAAATTGGAGTTCGCATGGCTCTCGGCGCAAAGCCCACCGATGTGTTGCGCCTGATTCTAGGCGAAGGTGCGCGCATGGCGCTCATCGGAATCGCCATCGGCATCACCGCGGCGCTTGGTCTCACCCACCTTATGTCGCGTATGCTCTTCGGCGTCAGCGCGCTCGATCCGTGGACGTTCGGCGTCGTGGCAGGCGGGCTCACACTGGTCGCCGTTGCCGCGTGCTACATACCAGCAAGACGAGCCATGTTTACCGACCCAATTGTCGCTCTGCGTTGCGAGTGAGAGCGGTCTTACGGAGCCGTGCTTCCTTCGAGTGCGCGGCTCGGATAACTGTTGTGGCGCTCGGGCGTTTTATGCTCCACGTACCCGGCGCTTCCGCGTCGGACCAGCGTGTGCCCGCCTACGGGGCTTACGTACAGAATTTTTCTGAAATGGGCACAAGGTAAAAAAAAATGGTTCGAGCTGGTCGACCGGCTCGAACCAGGTTGATGCTTCATCGATTTTACTGTGATGTTTTTGAACTAGTGTCCTGTCCCATAAATAACTGGCATTAGTATTGCTGGGGGTATAGGCATCTCCCGTGCACAATGGAGGTGCCTATGGCGATGGGACGGCCGAAAGCGGTGTTGGTTTTGGATGCGGAGCTGCGCGAACAGCTGGAAAGCTTGGCCAACTCGCGCTCTCTTCCGGCGGGATTGGTGCGTCGAGCCAAGATTATTTTGTTGAGTGCTTCTGGGAAGACGAACCGGGAAATTGCTCGGCAGCTGGAGACCAGCAAGGTCACGGTAAGTCTGTGGCGGTGCCGATTCCTCAGGCATGGGGTGTCCGGACTCTACGACGAGTTACGTCCGGGCCGCCCACGCCCGATTAGCGACGAGCGAGTGGCACAATTAGTTCGCAAGACGCTGAAGACGAAACCCAAAGCCGGAACGCACTGGAGTATCCGGCAAATTGCTACCGAGACTGGAGTATCGAAATCGACGGTGCACCGCATCTGGCAAGCGTTCGGCTTGCAGCCGCATCGGCAAAAACAGTTCAAACTTTCGAGCGATCCATTTTTTGTAGAAAAGGTACGGGATATTGTAGGGCTGTATTTAAATCCCCCGGAAAACGCAGTGGTTTTATGCGTGGATGAGAAGAGTGGCATTCAGGCGCTGGAACGCACGCAGCCGATGTTGCCGCTGGGGTTGGGTTATGTCGAAGGAGTGACCCACGATTATCGACGCCACGGAACCACCACGCTGTTTGCCGCACTGGACACGGCGAACGGCAAAGTTCTCACGAAATGTCGACCGCGTCACCGGCATCAGGAGTATCTGAGTTTTCTCCGGGAGATTGAAAAGAACGTGCCGAAGAACTTGGAGGTGCACATCATCGTGGATAATTACGCCACGCACAAGCATCTGCGAGTCAAACGATGGTTCGCCACACGGCCACGATTCCATGTGCACTTCACTCCGACCTATGCCTCCTGGCTCAATCAGGTGGAGATCTGGTTCAACCGTATTACGCAACAAGCCATTCGCCGGGGAACGTTCAGCAGCGTGAAAGACTTGGTTGAGAAAATCGATCACTACGTCCAGAATTCCAATCGCCGAGCGCAGCCTTTCGTCTGGACCGCCACAGCGGATTCAATCTTCGCTAAAGTCGAACGACTATGTGAACGTATTTACGGGACAGCACACTAGTGTCCTGTCCCATAAATAACTGGCATTAGTATTGCTGGGGGTATAGGCATCTCCCGTGCACAATGGAGGTGCCTATGGCGATGGGACGGCCGAAAGCGGTGTTGGTTTTGGATGCGGAGCTGCGCGAACAGCTGGAAAGCTTGGCCAACTCGCGCTCTCTTCCGGCGGGATTGGTGCGTCGAGCCAAGATTATTTTGTTGAGTGCTTCTGGGAAGACGAACCGGGAAATTGCTCGGCAGCTGGAGACCAGCAAGGTCACGGTAAGTCTGTGGCGGTGCCGATTCCTCAGGCATGGGGTGTCCGGACTCTACGACGAGTTACGTCCGGGCCGCCCACGCCCGATTAGCGACGAGCGAGTGGCACAATTAGTTCGCAAGACGCTGAAGACGAAACCCAAAGCCGGAACGCACTGGAGTATCCGGCAAATTGCTACCGAGACTGGAGTATCGAAATCGACGGTGCACCGCATCTGGCAAGCGTTCGGCTTGCAGCCGCATCGGCAAAAACAGTTCAAACTTTCGAGCGATCCATTTTTTGTAGAAAAGGTACGGGATATTGTAGGGCTGTATTTAAATCCCCCGGAAAACGCAGTGGTTTTATGCGTGGATGAGAAGAGTGGCATTCAGGCGCTGGAACGCACGCAGCCGATGTTGCCGCTGGGGTTGGGTTATGTCGAAGGAGTGACCCACGATTATCGACGCCACGGAACCACCACGCTGTTTGCCGCACTGGACACGGCGAACGGCAAAGTTCTCACGAAATGTCGACCGCGTCACCGGCATCAGGAGTATCTGAGTTTTCTCCGGGAGATTGAAAAGAACGTGCCGAAGAACTTGGAGGTGCACATCATCGTGGATAATTACGCCACGCACAAGCATCTGCGAGTCAAACGATGGTTCGCCACACGGCCACGATTCCATGTGCACTTCACTCCGACCTATGCCTCCTGGCTCAATCAGGTGGAGATCTGGTTCAACCGTATTACGCAACAAGCCATTCGCCGGGGAACGTTCAGCAGCGTGAAAGACTTGGTTGAGAAAATCGATCACTACGTCCAGAATTCCAATCGCCGAGCGCAGCCTTTCGTCTGGACCGCCACAGCGGATTCAATCTTCGCTAAAGTCGAACGACTATGTGAACGTATTTACGGGACAGCACACTAGTATTGACCTTGCGAAATGACCGCTCCTGTTGAAGGATCCAGGATCAGCTTTGGCGCGTGACGGACGTCGTCGAAGTCGAAGAAGCCGTTCAGCTTTCCCGCCTTGGTGTCGCTTGAATCGTTGCCGATGCGGCCTAAGTTCCAGTTGTCCTCGATGAAGCGAAGGATCGACGACGACTGGTCTGTGGCTCGGTGATTTCTTTCCTGCGATTGTGACCATTGTCGTGGTCTGCAACCGGGGGTTGGTGAGTACGCAATCATCATTCGCGGGCCGCGGGTCACCGATCATTGCACCCGTCGTCGAGCCGTTAGCCATACTGCCCGAAGCATTGGCCGTCGAGCTTCGTCGGATACAGGGTTGCTGTAGCGGTGGATGGCTCGATCACCGGTCGGATTATGTACGCGGATGGTTCGGCTACATACTCTTCTTGAATAGCAGTAGCAGCTTCAGGCATCGACTCGGTTCCTTAGAGAATTCCGTTCCCGTTAGCGAGGTGTTCAGGAAATCGCTATGGCCTGGCGTCGACTTGACGTGGGGTCCGCCAGATCCCCGAAACCCATCGACCAATCCGGAAACAGCCGATTTTCAATTTTGTTGCGCCATGATAACGAGTACCCCGGGGTGCCGGGGATCGCGCTCGATTACCGAGGTCAAGGATGAGCCCGCTTCCTTTTCACCTTCAAGGGCCTGCACAGGCGCAAATCAATTTGCGAACCGGTAGGGGCCAGCGCGGAGTCTATTCTGAATTATTGAGTTCTAGCGCCGCAATTACATCGAGAGTACTGACGATGCGCGCAAACTCGTCATTGAGACTTGCCAATTTCATGGCGTGAACCTCTTCAGCTGAATGCTTGTCTCGGTCAACGCCGGGCCAGAAAGTGCAAGTTGGCTTGTGCAAAAAGTATAAACAAAAGGATAGCCGTGACGGAGCCATTGAGCACAAAATTCGCACAGAGCCGGCGGACACGCTGGTGCCTCCCGATTGGAAAAAACGTTCCACAGGTGTAGCATGGTGGTTCTGCTCGGTTACCGTTAGAGCTGTAAATTACATGGCACAAACAATTTCATTACCCGCGAATGGGTCGGCGAAGCGTATTGGATTTCAAGTGTGGATGAATCGCGTCGTCGAAATGAGCGATTCTGTCCGGGACGGATGGAAAGCCGATGACGTTCATGATTTGCGCGTCGCGCTGCGGCGATGCCGGACTATGGCGGATGCACTGAGCGAAGTAAATCCGGATCATGGCTGGAAAAAACTGAAGAAAGACAGCCGCGATCTGTTCCATGCGCTCGGAGAGCTTCGGGACACTCAGGTGGAACAGGAGTGGGTGAAGAAACTTTCTAGTGCGAACGATCCTGCGCGGAAGCACCTGCTTAAGACGTTGGACCAGGCCGAGAGTAAACAGCAAAAGGATGCCGAGAAGGCCCTGGACGAATTCGACCTCAAGGACTGGCGGAAAAATTCGCAGCGACTGAGCGATAAGGCTCAATTTTTTCCGGTGAACAGTGTTGTATTTCAGCGGTTGGCTTTGGCCCGGCTGAATGAAGGTGCCGAGTTTTATCAGCGCGCGCGAAATAACCGAAGCCGACTTGCCTGGCACCGGCTGCGCATCGGGATGAAGGGGTTTCGCTACACCCTCGAGAATTTCATGCCCGAGCGCTATGAGCTCTGGAGCAAGAATTTGAAGCGCATCCAGGATTTGCTGGGTGAAGTGCATGATATGGATGTGCTGCGAAACGAAATCGCCGAACAGCGAATGAAGTTGCAAAATGCGGACGTTTTGCGCTGGTATCAGACGATTGAAGGGGCGCGAAAGACGCGCTTGAACGAATTCCGGTCAATTATTGCGGGTAACGGGAGCAGAGAATCGCTGTGGCACGTGTGGCGAGCCGGATTCCAAAACATTCATGTGATGCGTTCCGCTGCCATTGCCGAGGCGGAGAGACTTCAGCCGGCAAGCTGACGCAGCATCCGCGGCGTCAGAATCCAACGTAAGGTCCATTTACCGTGCGTGGCCGTGTGCTCCAGACACGCGACCCCTGCTTTTTTCAGTTCTGTAAAGACACCGCGAATGCCTACCAAGTGAGCGATCATCTGGTCGAGTTGCGGAGCGTGGCCGAAACACATCACTTCATTCGCGCGTAGCCGAATTATTTCCTTGGTGATATCTGCGGGATTGCCTGCCGGCTTCAATGCGTCATGCGTGCGGATCTTAGCCACGCCAAATCCGAGCGTTTCTGCAAATATTTCGGCCGTTTGGGCCGCGCGAACATAAGGGCTGGTGATTAAAATGTCGGGCTTGACCTTCAGAGCCTGCAGCCCAAGCGCTGCGGCACGCGTCTTTTGCACGCCTTTGGCGGTAAGCGGGCGCTCTGGCTCCGAAGGAGATTGCGGATCGCTGGGATCCACGGCAATTCCGTGACGTACAAGGTAAAGGATCATAGCTCTAGGCTACCTTTTGTTTGCCTTGCGCGCGCCTGAATTCTGGCTTGAGGTGAAATTCTCTTTCGAACAGGCTGGATTTTCGTTCCAGTCCGAGCAGATCCAGGCGCGTGCCGTTTGTTGCGCGGATTACAAAAATGGCTTTGTGGCCGGAAATTTGCACGTCGACGCCAGTGATGTGCTGCGCGTGTTCGGACTCGAGTTTTTCGGCGATTCGCAGCAGGCTTGTCAGCAGGCGGACGTGGCGCCGGCGCTCGCTATCCAGGGCCGCGTATGATGCATGCTCGAGCTGCGGCTCAGATTTTGAATTGTGGTAGCGAACGATAGCCCCGACCATGTCCCGGCGCCATCCGCGCAGGCCAGGGATTTCCGCGTTGCGGATTAAATATTCGCCGTGGCGGTGATGCGATTTCCGGCAAACGAAATGCCCTACGTCGTGAAGCGTCGCGGCGAGTTCCAGGACTAGTCTGAGTTCGGCGCCCATTTCATGAATGGGCCGCAGCTGGTCGAAAAGGGAAAGCGCTAGGTGGGTTACTTGTTCGGCGTGCTGCGGGTTGTAATCCAGTCGGCGAGCAAACCATCGCGCGTTGGCTAGCAGCTCCGCGGCGCGGCCTTTTTCTTCTTCCGACGTGATGCGCACAGAATACTGTTCTGATACCAAGTCAAGCAGAATGCCTTCGCGCACGCCCACGCCCGGGACTAGCATGGTGTGCAGGTCGAGCCATTTTGCGAGAGCGGTAAAAATAATCGCGGCGATTCCGATGACCTCAGCGCGGTCTCTGCGGAGGCGGAAGACTCGCATGCGACCGGGAACGTCCAAAGACAAAATTCGCCAGGCTTGGTCGCGAAGTAGCCTGGTGTTGATCGAAGGTATTCGTTCGATCATCGGGCCCTGCGCGATGCGCACGAGCGCTTCGGCGTTTCCGCCGCAGGCAACTGCAAGAGAACGAGTCAACCGCGGCGGGGAAGGCATTGCGCTGCGCAGAAGCGACAGGATGTGATGACGGAGACGGTTAGCGTTGTCTTCATCGATCGCGCCTTCGATCGAGTAGGTTTCCATCAGGCGAATCGTCCCCAGCGGCAGGCCGATGCGGTGTTCCAGGATTCCGCGCTGAAAAAAATTCAGTTCCAGGCTGCCGCCGCCCAGGTCGAAAATTAATCGCGGCTGCAAGCGATCTCCTAGGGCCCATTCGACCGCCGAGCAGACCAGGCGCGCTTCTTCCTCGCCGCTGATCACTTCCAACTCGATTCCTGCTTTTCTGCGTATGCGCTCCATCAAGCGGCGGTAATTGCGCGCTTCGCGCGCTGCTGCCGTGGCTACGGCGCGATAAGCGCCGACGTTATACTGGTCCATTTTGTCGCGGAATTGGCGAAAAGCGCGCGCTGCGCGGGCGATTGTGGCGCCGCTGATTACGCGGCGCGTGAACGCGTTGTGGCCCAGGCGCACCGCTGCGCGTTCGCTATCCAGGATTTCAATGTGTTTTGGAGACGTGGCGCGGGCAATAACCAGACGAATGGCGTTGGAACCAGCGTCGATCGCTGCCAGCTGAACGGGAGCGGCCACTCGATTATCGCCAGAGCTGAGACAAGGCGTGCGAAGGCCGGTAGTGCGTGTTCCGGATGCCGAGATGCAAAGCAATTTGCTTGCGCAACACCCCGTTCACTTCGGAAACGCTGCTTTCGCCGTCCATTTCGATGAAACTGTGCCGCTTGGAAAGATATTCGAATTCGCGCTTGATCATGGATTGGTAGCGAATGAAGGACTGGAACAGGTCGTTCGAAAGTGACATGTCCCGTCCCGATTCCCAGTAGCTGATGGTTTGGGATTTCTTGAATTCGCGATCGAATGCGACTTCGGGGCGGACATTCAGCCAGAAGGTGAGGTCCGGGCGCAGGGCAGTTTCGTAGATTCCGTGCAGGTAATCGCGGCCGATTCCGCGGACGGCGGCACGGGCGATCAATGTGAAAATATAACGGTCGGCAAGAACGATCAAGCCTGAACGCAGGGCAGGAAGAATGCGGCGCTCAAGCTGATCGAAAAAATCAGTGCCGTACATCAGCGCTAAAGTCATGCGCGTTACGGCGTTTTCCGCCAGCAATCCGTCGATGTCTTCGCCCACCAGGTATGAACGCCGTAAACCCATCGTCTGAACCGCGAAGCCTTCGGACTCAAGCCATTCGGTGAGGAGCGAGATCTGAGTGGAGCGTCCCGAGCCGTCCGTGCCTTCGATTACGATCAGCGTGCCGCTGAGTTCCTCAGGTTTTACGCCAGGCAGAGGGCCGCCATAAAAGCGCGAAACCTCTTCGGGTGACGCGGCCTTGCGTTTCTTCGACGGACGACCGTTCGAGCCTGTTGTTTTCGAAGTGTTTGCGGATCGCTTCATTTTTTCTTTGGCGCAAATTGCTGCAGCGAAATTCGCTCGCCTACGATCTGGCGCATCAGTTTTTGGAGTTTATTCACGCGCACCGTGCCGTCCATCAATACAAAACGATCGCTTTCGACCATCTGGTCGTAATTCGTGAGGATGCGCTCCTGAAAGATTCGGAAGCTTTCGGCGCGATCGAGCGAAATGCCGAGGTCCATGCCCGCCTCGTAGTATTTGAGCTTGGGGCGGCCGGCGACAATGCGGTTCACGGCTACGTCCAGGGGGGCGCGGAAGTAAAAGGTGATGTCGGGAGTGGGCGCAAAGCTATAAAGGTTGCGCAGCCAGTGCGGCGAGCATCCGCGGGCCGCGTCGCGTGCGAAGGCCGTGTAAATGTAACGGTCGGCGAGCACGAGGTAGCCACCGTGCAGCAAGGGCATGATCTGGCGTTCGCAACGATCGGCAAAATCCGCCGCGTGTAGCAGTGAAAATGTAGTCGGAGTCAGGAGGCGGCGCTGTTTGCCGCGGCGTGTGGCGGATTTGACTAGCGGAGACGAGTTCCATTCGGTGAAGTGGATGCGATAGCCGCCGATTTCCAGCCAGCGTTTGAGGAGGTATAGCTGCGTGCTTTTCCCGGACCCGTCGATTCCTTCGACCACGACTAAAGCGCCGGGATACTGCCTTTTAGGTGCCGGCTCCTTGGTTGTGAGCGGCTCGGTTGCGGTAAGTATCTCTGTCGTAACTGTCCCCATTCTTATAAGACCCGCTGCAATCGCTTATCATATCGCGGAAGTATAAGGCCAAATGTGAAAAGAGTGTTACAAGCGATCCATGGGTAGCGGGTCAATGTTGCCTTGACCGATGCGTTTTGCTCCGTCCACCGCGGCTCATATACGTCAAAGTAAGCGTAAAGCATGTCGTACTTCGTGGAACTTATACTGTCTGTAGGCGTGAATTCAATGCCTTTGCTAACCAGAGGAGTATAGCTTCTTGATAATTCCGCGGGAGCATCAGGTGGTTCAGTCGGCACAGCAAGGAACCCTTGTGGTCCCTTTTTCCCATCGCATCATAAATCTTGCTGTCGAACATGACGGCGGGGACTAGAACCTGATTGGATTCGACGCGGATAGGTCCCCGGGGTGGAGACTGTTGGGGAGAGCGTGACGAACACTGCTGATACGAGCAGAACAAGGCCGAGACGAGTGGTAAGGAACATGTGCTCTTCTTCCAAGCTTAAACCGACGACTTTCCGCTGGAGCAGTTCGCTCTTTCTCAACTATTCAATGTGCCGGTAAAATAGACCGAATATGGATTTGATACAAATGAAATACTCGGATAGCGGTGAACATGACTAGGACAGTCTAGGTCAGTGGAATTTTTTCTCCAGCGCTGGCAAGGTCTCGACGAAAACGTGACCTACGATTGCCAGGCTGCGGGGGTCAACTTTATCCAATGTATCCTGGGGAGTGTGCCAGTACGTGTTTTGCACGTCGAAGTCAATGATGTCGCAGGCGGCGATACCACGCCGAATGAACGAGAAGTGGTCATCTCCTCCCACAGCGTACGTTTCATTTACAAACACTTTCTGATAGTCGAGTCGCGCGGCTGTCGCCCAGATTAAATTCACGAGCCAAGTCGTCGACCCTGAGTCGCGCTTCATTTTCAGGTCTGACGGGCCGATCATGTCGGCAAGGATCATGGCCTTGACGCGTTTGAGGTCTCCGGAGAGCGCCATGCTCGCCGCCATTTCGCGGCTGCCGAACGTGCTGTTTTCATCTTTCCATTGGACGCTGTTTTTGTCCGTCCAATTATCCTGCGCTTCTTCGCCGTCGAAAAATGCGATCCAGATATTCAGAGTGCTCTTTGATTTGCGTCCACAGAAGATGCGCGCCAGCTCGAGCATCGTGCCGGTACCGGAGCCTCCGTCGTCGGCGCCCACGAAGTTCGCCATGCGCAGAGTGTCATAGTGTGTGCTGTAGAAGACGATTGCGTTACCTGTACCGGGAATTTTGGCGACGATGTTTTTCATCGCGACGTCACCGAGTGGCGTCGAGGCGTGGAAATCGTGCTCTTCGACCTGGCATCCAAAACCTTTAAGCTGGTCGGCGATGTAAGCCTGAGCGCGATGAATTCCGTCCGATCCCGGCGGGCGCGGTCCGATTTCGACTAATTGGCGCACGTGTTCGAACGCCTTGGTGCCATCGAAGCCTCCCGTGCTAAATGGTGAAGGCGCCCCGGGCGGAGTCGTTACTTGTGTGACGACTGGGTCGCCAGGGGCGGCTCGGTTTGCACCTGCCGGCTGGCCTCCGCAAGCGATAGCACACATGAATGCGAGGTTTACAAATATGATTGCATACTTCCACAATTTGCATCTCCGGGAAATGTTCATCATACGTTTGGTGTGCTTATCGGTGAAGCGAAGATTGGGTCCTTACTGACGGTCGTTCTAATGGCGCGCCGGGAGTTATAACGGGTCGATAAAGAAACGGCAGATTCCTCGCCGCGCTCGGAATGACATCACGTCTTGCTGGGGTAGCGTCTGGTGCCACGGTGCATTAATCCCTGACGGCGTGGGTTGTACCCGTTCTGTCATGAACACGGTATGCTGGCGGGCGAAAATTCAAGGTTCGGCAGGAACTGAATCGGAGTGCTGGCCGGAGCTACCGTGACCATGGCTACTAACTTCACGAAAGAACTGACCGTAAAGCTTGGCAAAAAAGTGAAGTTGAGTAAGTTCGATCCTGACGACACGCTTGGGTGGAATAAGAACCATGCGATGAAGGTTAGCCTCGATAAGAATCTTAAGAAGCTCGACAGTTTGCAATATTTGCTTTATGCCGATCGGAAGCATGCGTTGCTGGTTGTGTTCCAGGGGCTTGATGCTGCCGGGAAGGACGGGACCATCCGGCACGTGATGTCCGGCGTGAATCCGCAGGGATGCAGCGTGACCGCGTTTAAGGTGCCGTCGCCGGAGGAAGCGGCGCACGATTTTTTATGGCGTGTGCATCGCGCTGTTCCTCCCTTCGGAGACATTGGGATATTTAATCGGTCGCACTATGAAGATGTCCTGGTGGTGCGCGTCCACAACCTGGTTCCGAAAAAGGTTTGGTCCGCGCGCTACGACCAGATCAACAAATTTGAGGAACTTCTGCACAGGAATAACGTCACTATTCTTAAATTCTTTCTGCACATCAGCAAGGATGAACAGAAGAAGCGACTGATGGAGCGGGTGGACGATCCCGATAAGCGCTGGAAGATATCCGAAGCGGATTTCGCGGAGCGAAAATTCTGGGACGATTATGTTGCGTCGTACGAGGATGCGCTGACGTTCTGCAATACGAAGGTGGCACCGTGGTTCATCATTCCTGCGAATAAGAAATGGTTTCGCAATCTCGCGGTTTCGCACATCATCGCGGAAACTATGGAACAGATGAATTTGAAATTCCCTCCTCCTACGATTGACATCAAGAAATTAAATTTGCGCTAAGCGGTTCGGTGCCGAGCCTTTATTTCTGCTAGAATCGCTGGACTTTAGCGATGGTGCGCGTTTTATTGTGAAACAGCGCCCTGTCGCTGGTCCACCCGGCAGCCAATGACTGACAAAGCCGTATTCCCTCGAAACTTTTTGAAGTCCTATCCGCAGGCCGTGCGGGCGGAAGGGTGTTTTATTTATACGGCTGACGGACGGCGCTATCTGGACGCGTCCGGCGGCGCTGCTGTGGTCACAATCGGCCACGGTGTGGAAGAAATCGGACGCGCTATGGCTGAGCAGGCCGCGCGGCTTGCCTACGTTCACTCCTCGCAATTCCAGACTGCGGTCGCCGAAAAGCTTGCCGAACGGATTGTCGCGCTTGCGCCGAGGGAAATGCAGCGAGATGGTCGCGTCTATTTCACTTCTGGGGGTTCTGAGGCCACCGAGACGGCTTTGAAACTTGCGCGGCAGTATTGGATTGAGCGCGGCGATAAGAAACGGTTTCGAGTGCTCTCGCGGCAGCAGAGTTATCACGGTAGTACCCTTGGCGCGCTGTCGGTTTCTGGAAATGTGCGGCGCCGCGAGCCTTTTGCGCCGATGCTGAAGGAGTTTGGGCACATTCCGCCGTGCTATTGCTATCGCTGTCCATTCGGGCTGACATACCCCGAGTGCAACGTGGATTGTGCTGACGAACTCGGTCGCGTATTGGAGCGCAACGGGGCGCAGGACGTTGCTGCGTTTATTTTTGAGCCAGTCGTGGGCGCTACGCTCGGTGCTGTGGTTCCTCCCGAGGGTTACTTGGAGAGGATCGCGGAGATTTGCCATCGTAATGGAATTTTGCTGATCGCTGACGAAGTGATGACCGGTATGGGCCGCACCGGCAAACCTTTCGCGGTTGAACATTGGGGCGTCAGTCCGGACCTGATTCTCGTGGGCAAGGGTATTGCCAGCGGTTACGCGCCGCTGGGCGCCGTGGTTGTGTCAGGGCATGTTGCGGAAACGATCTCGCGCGGTTCCGGCACGTTTCTTCATGGATTTACGTACAATGCGCATCCGGTAGCGGCTGCCGCAGGAAATGCGGTGCTGGACTATATTGAGCGTGAAAATCTTCTCGCTCGGGTGGACACTGCCGGAGCTGAGCTGCGCGACGCGCTTGAACCGTTGAGGAAGTTTTCGGTGATCGGAGATATTCGGGGAATGGGGTTGTTGTTCGGCATTGAATTCGTGCGCGACTCGAAGACTCATGAGCCATTTCCACCGGAGGCGCGGATTGCTGCGCGCCTTCACGACGATGCTTTTGAAGCCGGAGTGATGACTTATCCCATTCAGGGATGCGTGGATGGAGTGCGCGGAGATCACATTCTGCTTGCTCCGCCTTTTACGATAACGACGGCCATGATCCAGATGCTGATTGGTGCGCTCGAACACTCGATCGGGGATTTGGAAAAATCACATCTTGCTGGGGCGGGAGGATCTTCTGCGCTGGTCTAAGCCTTGGCACCGCGTTTTTCTGATCACTGGATCCGTAATATTGTCTGGCGCTGCCGGACTTTTTGCTGCTTCCGAAGTCGCGAAGATGACTGGATTTTCTCCTCAAGCTGCCGCAGCGGAAAGCACCACGGAAAGATCCTTTCGTGACGCTATTTCCTCCAGCGACATCATCAAGTTTCATCGATACCTCACTGCTGAGCCGCACCCGGCGGGTTCGCCACGTAACAACGATCTGGCAAAGTGGGTCGCCGAGCAGTGGCGCGAACAGGGCCTGGAAGATGTGACGATTCACGAATACGACGTGCTGAATTCCTCGCCGCGGCAAATTTCCCTGGAGATGGTGAAGCCGAAGCGTTACCGCGCGCGTCTTCGCGAAGATGCATACGGCGTCGACCGGGATACCAGCAATCTGAAAGTCGATGGCGCTTATCTTGGTTATTCCGCTTCCGGTGAGGTGACTGCGCCCGTCGTGTACGCGCACAGCGGCAATCCTGAGGATTACGATTACTTGAAGCAGCATGGAATCGACGTGCGCGGCAAGATCGTGCTGGTGCGATATTCATTGCCCTATAGCTATCGCGGGTTTAAGGCGCTCACTGCCGAACGGCGCGGCGCTGCTGCGATCTTGATTTATTCCGATCCTGCTGAAGATGGATATTCGAAGGGTGCTGTGTTTCCGAATGGGCCTTGGGGACCGGACAGCCACATCCAGCGCGGCGCGATTACTTACGATTTTCTGGAGCCTGGCGATCCGACTACTCCGGGCTACGCTTCTGTTCCGGGCGCGAAACATATTCCCGTTGATCAAGCGATCTCATTGCCGAAGATTATGGGCGTGCCTCTGTCTTGGCGCGACGCAAAGCCGCTGCTGGAAAAAATGGATGGTCCTGCGGCGCCCGATTCTTGGCAGGGAGGTTTGCCGTTCAAGTATCGCGTGGGCGGAGAGCGCGTCGTTGTCCACTTGAAAGTGGATATGGATACGGCCATTCAGCCTTACTACGTAACCGAGGCCCGGATTAAGGGCAGCGAATCACCGGACGAGTGGGTGATTTTGGGTAATCATCGTGACGCGTGGGTTTACGGCGCGGTGGATCCTTCCAGCGGCACGGCCTCCATGCTGGAATTAACGCAATCTGTGGGCAAATTGCTGCAGCAGGGAATTCGGCCAAAGCGGACGCTGGTGTTTTGCAGCTGGGATGGCGAGGAATATGCGCTGACAGGCTCTACTGAGTGGGGCGAGCAATATGCCGACGAATTGAAACGAAAAGCTGTCGCTTATCTAAATGTGGATGAAGCGACATCCGGAAGCAATTTTCAGGGGGACGCCGTCGGTTCACTTGCGCCGTTAATGCTTGAAGTGAGCCGAACGCTCCCTGCGCCCAAAGGGAAGACTCTCTACGACGAGTGGAAAGTTTCACGTCAAACTGAGCTTGGGGAAAAACAGCCGGTACCGGACTTCGATATGCCTAATACGCGTATTGGCAGCGGTTCCGACCACACCGTGTTTCTGTATTACCTGGGAATTCCGACGATGGGGTTGACCTTTGTTGGTCCGTATGGCGTTTATCACTCGATGTATGACGATTTTTTCTGGATGAACCATTTCGGCGATCCGGAATACCGTTATCACCGATTGATGTCGCAACTCTGGGGTGTGCTGGCGTTGCGATTAGCCAATGCGGAAATTCTGCCGTTTGATTTCGAGGTCTATGGACAAAATATCCGGCAGTTCGTAGTGGACCTGAATCTTGCGAACCGTGTCAGCGGGCATATCGATCTGGCTTCCTTACAACAGCACATCGGGAATTTCGAATTAGCGGGGCGCGAATTGAATGTTGCGATTGCGCAGCTGATCGCGAGTGGACGGTTGAATCCGGAATCAGCGGCGCGTATAAACCGGGAGTTGATGCAAGTCGAGCACAATTGGTGCACTCCGCAAGGGATTCCGGGCAGGCCGTGGTTCAAACATTCTTTGTATGCCACGCGCTATACCTATGCCCATCTGGAATTGCCGGGTCTGACCGAGGCGGCTGAGGCAGGGAACTGGAACCTCGCGTTCGAGCAAGCCGAGGTGCTCGAAGGTGAATTGGAGAAAAATACGGCTTTGTTGCAGCAGATCAAGCAAGACGTGAATTCGATTTCAAATGCGGGTAAGCCATGATGCCTTTGCGTGTTGCTCTTCTGGCAACGTTAATTGTGACTGCTGTTTCGAGCATAGGCGCGCCGACAAATCCGCGCGCGCGTGACCTTGGCGTGCCGTTCGAGGGAACACCCGGTCCCTTGAATGCGATTACCGACGTGAAAGGCGTCGAGGTTGGCTATCGCACCTTGATCTCCGGGGAAGGAAAGCTGGAAGTTGGCAAAGGGCCCGTGCGGACGGGCGTGACCGCTGTATTCCCGCGCGGGAAAAGCAGTGCCGATCCGGTGTTTGCGGGGTGGTTCACGGAAAACGGCAACGGAGAGATGACCGGCACAACTTGGGTGGACGAGTCGGGCTATCTGTATGGGCCGGTGATGATCACAAACACGCATAGCGTCGGCGTGGTGCGCGATGCCGTGATCGCATGGCAGTTGAAACACGTTCCGGATCTGCCTTTGGAGGATTGGTGGTCGCTGCCGGTGGTTGCGGAAACATGGGATGGCTATTTGAATGACATCAACGGGTTTCATGTGAAGCGCGAGGACGCGGATGCCGCAATCGAAGATACGCATGGCGGCGCAATCGCGGAGGGCAATGTCGGCGGCGGCACTGGCATGATTTGTTTTGAATTCAAAGGCGGAACAGGCACCGCGTCACGGGTGTTGGCTGACAAGTTCGGCGGATACACCGTGGGTGTGCTGGTGCAATGCAATTTCGGAACGCGCCATTTGCTGCGGATAGCCGGGACGCCGGTTGGCTATGAGATTACGGGGAAGCCGGTCTGGGATGACGATACGGGCTCAATCATCGTGGTTGTGGCGACGGATGCGCCTCTGCTACCGAACCAGATGAAGCGAATCGCGAAAAGAGTGACTCTGGGGTTGGGTCGCTTGGGCAGCATTTCCGGCAACGGATCGGGCGACATCTTTATCGCATTTTCTACCGCGAATGCTGGGGCGGGGCTGGAACAGAAGAAAGTTGTGCCACTTCAAATGTTGCCGGACGAACGTATGGACGCTCTCTTTGAAGCGACCGTGCAGGCCACGGAAGAAGCGGTTGTGAACACTCTGGTGGCAGCTAAGACGATGACAGGCGTTGACGGGCATACCGTGGAAGCGCTTCCGCATGACCGCTTGCGTGAAGTACTGAAGAAATACAACCGGCTCGCGGAAAATAAATAACCGGGTTTGAAGGGTTCCTGTCTAAACTCTCAGAGAGTAATTCAGGAGGTAATCCTAAATGCGGGATTTTATTTTCGGAATTCTATTCACACTTTTAATCGTTTCTTGTGGCGGATACTTCGTCATGAAACAAGGCTACATTGATTTCAGCGCCGATAAAACACCCTCTCAGGCCGAACGGCATTTGGCTATGTCTGCCATGGATGCTTCGACGGACCGGCATGCTCCGGATTTGAAGAATCCCGTTCCTGCGAGCGAGTCGGATCTGACCGTGGGGGCCCGGTTGTACAATGATCATTGCGCGGGCTGTCACGGAGATCCCTCGAATCCGGATAGCCGGTTGGGCCGTTCATTCAATCCGCCTGTTCCGCAATTTTTCAAAGAAGCACCGGACATGCCCGAGAATCAGAATTATTACATCGTTCAGCATGGGGTTCGTTGGACTGGGATGCCCGCGTGGAATAAGACTCTGAGCGACACGCAGATCTGGCAGCTCGTCACTTTCATGAGCAACATCGAAAAATTGCCGCCTGCGGCGCTGAAGGTGTTCCAAGCTCCAGCTGGTACCGGTTCAGATGTGCCTGCCACCACGGGGGCCGCAGCTACCAAGCGCTAACGAGTAACGCAGATCGGTTGCGGAAAAGCATGTGGCGGCGTGAGCAGTCCTGCTAATATTTGATTCCTGGCGAGGTTTCGGCTACGGTTTAAGTTTGCGCTCAAATATTTGCGTGCCACTTGCTGACTTACGCGCTCAGCCCCGCTGATAAGGGTTCTCGGACCATGGAGGGTATGCTTGATGTCTGATGCAGTCGCGGAGAAGGTGATCACAACGCTCGCGTCGGTGAAGCGCATTCCGGCCGACAAAGTCACCCTGGAAACGAATCTGCAAGATCTTGGTATCGACTCGCTGGACGTTTTCACGCTGCTCTTCGAACTGGAGAACGCCTTTAAGATTTCCATTCCAGATGATGAGGTGCGTTCGATTCGCACCGTGAACGACATCGTGGACGGCATTAAGAAAATTTTGGCCGCCGCGCCGCCCGATCCTTCCTTAGGCAGCGCCTCACCGGCGAATTGAAGAATGGCGCCGCGTCGAGTCGCCATAACTGGTTTGGGGATAATTTCTCCGCTTGGTTTGAATCTCCAGGATTCATGGAAATCTCTCAGCATGGGTCTTCCTGCGATTGGTCCCATTAAGAGTGTCGATTGTTCCGCGCTGCGTTTTCAGAATGGCGCTGAGGTGCGCGGGTACGAACCACAGAAACATTTCGAAGGCGGGAAGGACGCTTATATTGACCGCTTCGCGCAGTTCTCCTTGGTGGCTGCGCGAGAGGCTTTGACTAATTCTGGGATTCAACTGACTCCTGAGTTGCGCGAACAGTCGGCTATTGTTTGCGGTTCGGCTGTCGGAGGGCAGGCCGCTATTGAGGCCGGCTTTGAGGACCTTTGGGTGCAAGGGCGCGGTCGCGTTCATCCTTTGACAATTCCTAAGACTATGGCTAACGCCGGCGCCAGTCATATCGCCATGGATATGGGGCTCAGTGGGCCGACCTATACCGTTTCCACCGCGTGTTCGTCCGCGAATCATGCTATAGGGCAGGCGTTTCGATTGGTGCGTGATGGCGAGGCCGAGTTCGCGATGACCGGCGGCAGCGAGGCAATGTTTACCATCGGAATGCTGAAGGCATGGGAAGCGATGCGCGTCGTAGCTCCGGATACCTGCCGTCCATTTAGCAAGGATCGCCGCGGCTTGATCCTGGGTGAGGGTGGGGCGATGATGGTGCTCGAGCCGATGGATGCAGCTAAGGCTCGCGGCGCGAAAATCTATGGCGAAATTTGTGGATTTGGCATGACCGCTGACGCTCATCATCTTACGCAGCCTACCGTGCAAGGTCCTGCGCGGGCTATGCGAGGAGCGTTGCGTGAAGCGGGGCTGCCGCCTGAATCCGTGGGTTACATTAATGCACATGGAACTGGGACGCCCGGCAACGATCCTGTGGAAAGCAGCGCGATCCGCGAGGTGTTCGGCGCGCACGCGGATACAATCGGCGTTAGTTCGACGAAATCAATGCATGGACACGCGTTGGGCGCGGCTGGAGCGCTGGAGGCTGTTGCTACCGTGCTTGCTTTGTATTATGGGATCCTGCCGCCTACTGCGAATTACAATGAACGCGATCCTGAATGCGATCTCGACTACATTCCTAATAAGCCGCGCGCCTTGCAGGTGGAAGCGGCGCTTTCGAACTCTTTCGCGTTCGGAGGTTTGAACGCCGTCGTCGCCTTCC
Organism: uncultured Acidobacteriota bacterium; assembly: GCA_963703675.1. GTDB lineage: Bacteria > Acidobacteriota > Terriglobia > Acidiferrales > UBA7541 > Palsa-295. Next base: position 34,302 of record CAVPFH010000006.1, read on the forward strand.
GCGCTGTTCCACGTTGATTGGAATCGTATCGTGACCGGCGGCACTACTCCGCGCGTTTGCATTTGGCTTTATTTTGTCTTTTCATTCTGAGTTCCAAACCAAATGGCGCGTTAAAGGCCGGCGCTACATTGAAACCTTAGGCAACACCGGAGAAGCATGCGATGGCTTCTGAAGTGAGGTCTGCGGAATCGCAGATGCGAGAACTGCTTGCGATTTCGCGAGCGCGTCAGAGCGACATGGTGAAAATGTTGGGGAGATTTGTGCGTTGCGAATCGCCCAGCCACGATAAGAGCGCCGTCGACCGGTTTGGGCGGATTGTCGTCGATGAATGGAAACGGCGCGGCGCGAATGTTCGCGTTCTTCGACAGATCCGATTTGGAAATCATGTGCGCGCGGAAATGCGGCTGGGTAAAGGAAAGCATGCTGAGCAGATTATGGTACTTGGGCACCTCGATACTGTGTATCCGCTGGGGACGATTGCGAAGACATCGTTTCGCGCCTCTCTTGGTCGCGCCTGGGGGCCGGGAACGTTTGATATGAAAGGTGGGCTGGTTATGGCGCTTTTCGCCGTGGATGCTTTGAGGGCTGCTGGTATCCAGGTTAAGAAGCGCTTTGTGTTTTTGTGGACGTCCGATGAGGAGATCGGAAGTAACAGTTCGCGGCGCGCGATCGAGCAGGAAGCGCAACGGAGTGATGCTGTATTGGTGCTGGAACCGACGTTTGGACCTGAGGGGCGGTTGAAAACTGCCCGGAAGGGCGTGGGCGGCGCTGAAATTGTGGTTACCGGGCGCTCCGCACATGCCGGGATCGATCCTGAAAAGGGGGTGAACGCTGTACATGAAATGGCGCTGCAAATTGAGCGGCTGATGCGGATGAATGATCCGCAGCGCGGTGTTAGTGTACAGGCAACTGTGGTGAGTGGCGGCACCGTTACCAATGTGGTGCCCGAAAACGCGCAGGCGTCGGTGGACATTCGTTACTCGCGTGCCGCGGACGCGGCGCGCCTACGCCGCGAGCTTCAAGGCTTGCGGCCCATTCTGAAGGGAGCGAAGGTTGAGGTGCGTGTGGGAGGGAATCGTCCACCACTCGAGCGTTCGGCTGGTGTGCGCAAATTATTTGAGCGTGCGCAATTGTTGATGCGCGAAATTGGCTTGGCGCTTGGCGAAGCGTCTACCGGCGGAGGGTCGGATGGCAATTTCACCGCGGCGTTGGGCGTGCCTACGCTGGATGGATTGGGCGCGGTGGGCGATGGTGCTCACAGTCCGCGCGAACATGTGTTGATTCGCGCGCTTCCTGAGCGCGCGGCGCTTTTGGCGGGACTGCTTTCAAGCCTTTAGCCGTTTAGAAAAGAAGTCGTGTTCAGGGCGTGTCCTCACAAGAATACTGAAAACTGTCCTAAGGGGCTAAAACCCCGTCGTAGCCAAGCGTCGTTCCGCGCACGTTTTTCTGCTTCACGGTTCAGCGTACGTTTTCGTGTTGTAGGAATGTGATGGTTTGCTGCTGCAAGTCTGAATAATCGGAATGTAGGGTGTCGCGAAGGGCTTGCTCTGTGTTTGACGTTGTTGCGATGTTGTCGAGTATGCGGCTGATGTCGGCGATGCTGCCGCTTTGAATTATGGATTCGACTGCGGCTAGCGACCAGGCGTAAGCTAACCCTGCTGACCCGCCTGATAACGACAGCCATGAGCCTTCCAGACTTGAGATTGTGGGCAGCGCTCCCTGGTTTGCTGCGTTTAGCAACGCTCCGGCTGACTCCGAGGTGCGACGACCTTCCATGTACTGGGCTACGCCTTCCTGCAGCCATGTTGGAGCGCGGTTGTGTGTTTTCTGGGCGATGAAACTATGCGTGAGTTCGTGCTTTAGCGCGCGTGCGAGGTCGGGCGTTACGCTGCTGAGTCCCTGAACTGGGATGCGCATGCGGCCGTCGTTCAAGGCGCCGACCCAACTGGGGGCGCGGGTGATGTCTGCGAAAGATTGGCCAGTGTATAAGATGACACCGATTGGCTCGGGCGGAGTGTAATCGAGCTCTGATTCCAGCTCGCGAAAATCGTCTTCTAGGACGTGCAGAATTCCGCGGGCTAGATCCGGCGTGGCGCTGCCGTTGTATTTCAAATCAAAATTCGCTGTTTCACCTTCACGGTAGCTTTCTTCTTCGGCTTTATCGCGCTCAGCTTTTTCAAGGGCCTGCCGGACGTCGGGGTCCGGGCGCAATTTTTCCGCTAACCTCCATTCGGCTACCGCCTGATCCATTTTATTCGCGCCGTAATAGGCCCAACCCATCAGCTTTGCTACATCGGCAGAGTCAGGGGAAACGCGGCGAGCACGCTCGAGCGGTTCCATCGCCGCCGAGAACTGGCTTTGGCCGAGGTAAAGCGCTGCGAGATTCAGCAGTAAGCCCAGATTGTCCGGCGCAAAACCGATAGCCTCCCGGTAATGATCGATGGCGGAATTGACGTCGCCCTTGCTGACCAGAAATTGCGCTGCGGCGTAATGAGCTGCGGCAAGCTTATCCACGGTCGCCGGCGTGGCAGAGTGCGCTTTGATCTCCAGATCCGCGATGTAGGAAAAATCGATTGCTCCGTCGTGAACGGCTGCCCTCGCGACGTCACCATAGCCCAGGACAGGATCAACTTGTGACGCAGAGACTGGCGGTTCGGACGACTTGTCGGAGGCGGATGAGTAGCCGAAGTCGTCGCGCTCGATGCGGGCGACGATTGATTCCGGGATGGACATCTGGCCGGCTGGGGTTTCGTAGTGAACGTGGCCGCTCTCTTCGGTTACGTTCGAGGCAACGATTCGGCGCCCATTTTTAAGCACAATGGTATCGGCCGCCGCCGAAGACACGGCGACCAGCACTAGAGCGGCGATAGGCGCTACGGCACGCACACCTTATTTTAACAAGTGTTTTTGGAGCTGCGGTCGCGCTCCTTGCTGAGCGATGCCCTAAGCGGTACAGTCGAGTGGATGCTGAAATTTTGGAGAATTTCACCGGGTATTCTCCTGGCGCTGGTTTGCGTTAACGCGCTCATTCCCCATAGCATTGGAGCCTTGCGGGCAATGGGAAATGTCGCCCCGCAGCGGGCGAGTCTGGCTCCGGATCTGAGGCTGACGCCGCGGCCTTTCCCTTCGCAGGATTCTACGACTCAGGCAGCTCCCACTGAGCCGCGCGCTTTGTATCAGGCGCTGAACGAGCTTCAGCCCGACGCGTCTCACGTCTACACCGTGCATGATTTGAAGTTACGCAGGGATGCAGCCAACTTCACGTTCAGCGAAGGCAAGCTCGCCTTTTTTCAGCCATTAGGCGGCCGGGTGACGGGAGTTGTCTTTTCGGGACGCGGCCGTGTGATCGCCACTCCGCACGATCGCGGCGAACGCCGGTCGCTCGCGCAATTCGTCGGCGTGCCGATTTTGGATCAGGTGTTTTCCGACGCGTACATTCGGTTTACAGACGACAGCGCTTCGGAGATCGAGCAGGAATTGCGAAGCGGCGGCGCGGAGGCGATTGACGATCCTGCGCTTACCGAGCAATGGCGTTCCTACGTCACGCTGCTGGCACCGGCGCAATCGTTGCGGATTATGACTGATTGGCTTTCGGGTGAGCCATTGCCATATTTCTACGCACTGCTGCATGGCGCTCCCGTCGGGCCTTTCGAAGTGTCTGTTGATCAGCGGCGAAAAGAACAAGTTCTAATCGGGCAACCTAAAGTCAGTAACGGAGTAGCGACTTACGATGTCTGGTCGCTTTTCCCGGCGGAAGACTCTCCAAACAGGACCGTAGAAATCTTCGTGCCACTGGATTACCGAGTCGAGTCAGCAATCGGCGATGACCTTGCGCTCGACGGTAAGACTACTTTGCACCTGAAGGCGGTTCGAGGAGGTGAGCGTGTGATATCACTGGAATTGTCGCGCAATCTGACTGTGAAAAGTGTTCAGGGCGAAGACGGCCAGCCGCTAGTCTATTTCCAGAACGAAGAGTTAAGCCGACGGAATATTGCGCGGCGAGGCAACGACTCCGTATTGGTGATACTCCCTACGTCGAAGAGCGCGGGAGAAAATTTCCGCCTGCAAGTTTCATATCGCGGAAACGTGATCGCGGACGCTGGAAACGGGGTGGAGTATGTGGGCGAGCACGAAACATGGTACGCGCACTTGGGTGGCGAACATTTTGCGGATTTTGATTTGTCGTTCCGCTGGCCGAAGCGTTTGACGCTGGTGGCGACCGGCATCGAGAGTAAAGCGCGTGAGGACGGCGATGTGAAATCCGGGCAGTGGCGTTCGGATGCGCCGTTCGCCACGGCGGGCTTTAACTTATCTGAATACAAGACGGCGGCTGTGACCGGGCGCCCGAAGGTTCAGGTGTTCGCGAACCAACTTTTGGAAGATGCGATTGTGAAGCGGCTTCGTATGAATACGCGTGTTTCCGAAGCAGCAAACTCGCTTGATGAAGCCCGCGCTACCCACTCGCTGGTCGAAATTCCCGAACCGCCTCCCCCGAATCCCTCGGCAGCGCTGACACAAGTCGGGGCAAATGTGCGGGACTCAATTCATTACTTGGAAAAGCTGAACGGTGACTTTCCTTTCGACCATCTGGATGTCACGCAGATTCCGGGATCGTTCGGGCAGGGTTGGCCGGAGCTGGTTTACCTTTCGACGCTAGCTTTTCTGCCAGCCGAAGCCGAGCACAGGGCCGGATTGACCGAATGGGCGCGGGAAGCGGCTCGCGAACTCATGCCATGCCATGAAATCGCCCACCAGTGGTGGGGAAACGTGACCGGTGCGGCCAGTTATCGCGACGTGTGGATCCAGGAAGGGCTGGCGAACTATCTGGCGCTGCTCTATGCCGACAGCAAAAAACCAAGCGAACATCACTTGACCAGATGGCTCGATCATTATCGCTCGGAGCTTTCCTTAAGGCCCGCGGGTGCAAATCATCCAGTCGATGAAGTGGGGCCACTGATTTTGGGATCGCGCCTGGCATCATCGAAAATTCCTGATGCCTACGAGACATTGATCTATGGCAAGAGCACGTGGGTAATGCACATGCTGCACGAGCTCATGATCGATCCTGGGGCGAAGGATCCCGATGGGCGTTTTCGCGAACTACTGCGCGGGATTTTGAGTGAATATCGGTTTCGGTCTCTTTCAACCGCCGATTTTCAGCGAGCGGTGGAGCAACGCATGAATCACGCAATGGACCTGGAAGGGGATCACAAAATGGATTGGTTCTTCGAACAATGGGTGCGCGGAACCGACATCCCACACTATGTTGTGAAATTCGAAAGCAAAACTCACGAACAGGAATACATTGTTTCGGGGAAAATAGAACAAGAGGGAGTGGAGGATGTCTTCACCGCGCCCGTCCCGCTCTACGCAGCACAGCCGGGTGGCAAACCACAATTTCTCGGATTGGTGGTCACTACCGGACCCCAAACGCGTTTCCATTTTACCTCGCGCATTCGTCCAGCCCGCATTTTGATTGATCCGTACAACACACTTTTGCGGCGAAAAGATTAGATTCCTCGACCCACGGAGATTCGGGAAGTTCAGTTCGTTTTCCGGCAGTTCATCTGTCAGAACGTATTAATAATTCCGCGTTTAGCGAGCACGAAGTTGCGCTAACTTTCTTTGGTTTCAACTTGCGTCCGGGCGTGTCCGGTTTTATCCTAGGCGTCGTAAATTTGTCGCTAGGCAATGTGATTCGAGCAGCAAGCTTTCATTGAAATTGTATGCGTTACCTTGCATCCATAGAAGCTTTGTTCTGTGAGCCGCCGTTATCCTGGGGTCGAGCAACCGGCGGCTTCACGTCGATGACACCCCTTCTGTAAGCTCACAACAAACTTTGAGTTGTTCTGGGGCGTTGCGTGGATTCTGAGGGTTCGCAAAATCCGATCGAATCGACCTCGGCTCATCCAATCATCGAGCCGGGCCATACGCTTGGAACCGTAACCGATAAGATCAGCTCGATTGTGCTGGGTCGCGGCACAACTAAGGGCTGGATTTTCGGTTTTGCAATCTCTTTTTCTCTCTTGATGTTGCTGAATGTAAGCCTTGTATATCTACTGGTGAAGGGTGTCGGCATCTGGGGCATCAATATCCCTGTTGCTTGGGGCTTCGCGATCGTCAACTTTGTCTGGTGGATCGGTATTGGCCACGCAGGCACTCTTATTTCCGCCATTTTATTGTTGTTACGGCAGCAGTGGCGCACATCCATCAATCGTTTTGCGGAAGCCATGACGTTATTTGCCGTGGCTTGCGCCGGAATGTTTCCGCTGCTGCACATGGGGCGGCCTTGGCTGTTCTTCTGGCTGGCGCCCTATCCCAATCCCATGTGGTTGTGGCCGCAGTTTCGCAGCCCACTGGTGTGGGACGTGTTTGCTGTATCGACCTACGCCACTGTGTCGCTTCTATTTTGGTATGTGGGTCTGATTCCAGACCTTGCGACTTTGCGTGATCGCTCTAAGCACCGGCCTGGTCAAATTATTTATGGAATGTTGGCCATGGGTTGGCGGGGTTCGGCCGTGCATTGGTCGCGCTATGAAACCGCATCCATCTTACTTGCGGGCTTGGCGACGCCTCTAGTCGTTTCGGTGCACACAGTGGTCAGTTTTGACTTTTCTGTGGCGCAGCTGGCCGGCTGGCATACCACGATCTTCCCGCCTTACTTCGTTGCCGGCGCTATCTATTCCGGTTTCGCGATGGTTATGACTCTAGCGATTCCAATCCGCAAGTTCTATCACCTGGAAGACTTCATCACCATGCGGCACTTGGGAAATATGGCTAAGGTGATGCTCGCTACCGGCTTAATCGTGGCCTATGGCTACATGATGGAGACTTTCATGGCCTTTTACAGCGGCAATCAGTTCGACCGCTTTGCCATCATTAACCGGATGACTGGGCCCTACGCGTTCTTCTACTGGATGTTGATTGCTTGCAACATCGTGATTCCGCAGTGCCTGTGGTCCCGCAAGGTGCGCAATAACGTAGCGATACTTTTCGTGATTTCATTAATCGTGAATGTGGGCATGTGGTTGGAGCGCTTTGTGATCGTGGTGATCAGTCTGCATCGCGATTTCTTGCCGTCTTCGTGGGGTATGTACTACCCGACGCGCTGGGATTGGGCCACGTATGTCGGGACGATTGGCTTGTTTTTGACGTTACTATTCCTTTTCATCCGCTTCCTGCCGGTGATTTCGATTTATGAGATGAGATCGCTTGTGGAGGAGACGGACGAAGAGCGATCCAAGAAAATAGGAGCCGGTTAAGGGTTCGATGCCGCAAATTTTTCATCACAGCACGAATGTCATCTCGCGGGCGAGCATCTATGGCGCCGTGTTTTTCCTGGTGTTATTGGGTGCGATACTGTACCGGGTGGAATTGTCGCCGATTTATACGCGGGTGAATGAAGCGCGGGAACAGCCCGTGCCGTTTAGCCACAAGCATCATGCCGGGGAATTGGGAATTGATTGCCGCTACTGCCATACGACCGTGGACAAGTCTTCATTTGCCGGAATTCCCCCGACGCAGACTTGTATGACTTGCCATTCGCAGATTTGGACCAATGCGCCGATGCTGGAGCCGGTGCGGGCCAGTTATCGGGACGACAAGTCGATTGCCTGGACGCGCGTGAACCAGCTGCCTGATTTCGTTTATTTCGATCACAGCATTCACGTGAGCAAGGGTGTTGGTTGCACTACGTGCCACGGACAAGTGGCGGATATGCCTTTGATGTGGAAGGCCAACACTTTGTACATGGAATGGTGCCTGGATTGCCACCGGCAGCCGGGAAAATACGTTCGACCGAAGTCGGAAGTTTTCAATCCAGGGTATGTGACGCCGTCGAATCAAATGGAGCTGGGCGCGCGGCTGGTTAAGGAATACAAAATTCAGAGTCTGACGCACTGCACCACCTGTCACAGGTGAAAGAGAACTTGAAAAAACAATGAGCGCCGATCTCACTCCAAAAATTCCAAGCGCTATCGACCTGGAAGCGGTGCGCGCGCGGCTTGCCCAGGAGAACGGCAAGCGTTTCTGGCAGAGCCTCGAGGAATTGTCGGAAACCAAGGAATACCGCGAATTCCTGGAAAACGAATTTCCGAATAATCCGGAGAAAGACCCGGAAAAAAATCTTAAGGGTATCAACCGTCGCGAGATGCTGAAACTCGCCGCGGCTTCGGCCGCGCTTGCTGGTCTGAGCGCTTGTACGAAGATGCCGACGCAGAAAATCGTTCCGTACGTGAAGGCTCCGGAAGAGATCGTCGCAGGCAAGCCGCTCTACTACGCTACTTCCATGCCGCTCGCGGGAGTCGGCGCCGGATTGCTGGTTGAAAGCCATATGGGGCGTCCAACAAAGATTGAAGGCAATCCGGAACATCCCGGGAGCCTCGGTGGCACCGATGTCTTCTCGCAGGCCGCAACATTAGGGCTCTATGATCCGGATCGCTCGCAGACGGTGGTGCAGGAAGGGCGCATCAGCAGCTGGGGCGCGTTTCTGACGGCGATGACGAATACGAAATCGCAATTGGCTTCAGGTGGAGTGGGATTACGAATTCTGACCGATACGGTGACGTCGCCAAGTCTGGCCGCTCAGATTCAATCCGTGCTGAAACAGTTTCCGCAGGCGAAGTGGTATCAGTACGAACCTTGCGGACGTGACAATGTGCGCGAAGGCGCGCGCCTTGCGTTCGGCAAGCCGGTGAACACGGTTTATCGCTTTAACCAGGCGGACGTGATCGTTTCGCTTGACGCCGATTTTATTTCGTGCGGGCCGGGCCATGTGCGCTACACGCGTGATTTTGCTTCACGCCGCGCGTTAGAGGGTCCTTCACCCACTTTGAACCGGCTTTACGTTATGGAAAGCATGCCGACGAGCACCGGGGCGGTCGCGGATCATCGAAAAGCCGTACGCGCAGGTGACGTAGAAGCTTTCGCTCGCCAGCTTGCTGCGCAGGCTGGCCTTGCTGGAATTAGCGGCGGCGCGGCTGTCGGCAAGATTCCCGCCGACTGGACCAGTGCGGTTGCGAAAGACCTCTCGGCGCACCGCGGCACTTGCCTTGTGATCGCCGGAGAGGAGCAGCCGCCGGCCGTGCACGCTTTGGCGCACGCGATGAATGCGGCGCTAGGCAACGTGGGCAAGACGGTTTATTACACAGACCCGCTCGAAGCGAATCCCGTCAACGAGATGGACTCGCTACGCGAATTGGTGGGCGAGATGAACGCGGGGAAAGTTGCGTTGCTGTTTATCGTCGGCGGTAATCCTGTTTACGACGCGCCCGTCGATTTCGATTTCGGCCCTGCGCTGCTTAAGGTCGCAGTACGAGTGCATTCCGGCCTCTATTACGACGAGACTGGGGAACTTTGCCATTGGCATGTGCCGGCCGCTCATTTCCTCGAGGCATGGGGAGATGCCCGCGCATATGACGGAACCATCGGGGTGATTCAGCCGCTGATCCAACCGCTTTACGATGGGCGTTCGTCTTACGAGGTGATTGCGGCACTTACTGCTGACTCCGGGAAGCCTGGACATGACATTGTTCGTGATTATTGGAAAGGGCAGCGTCCGGAGGAAAACGAAGCGTTTGACGCGTTCTGGGAGCGTTCGCTGCACGATGGTGTGATGGCCGGGACTGCGCTCCCTGCGATTACCGTTGTGCCGAGCGCGGATGTTGCGAAATTTGCGCAACAACAGGCGAGTGGTGACAATGCACTTGAAATTACATTCAGGCCCGACCCGGCCATCTTCGATGGTCGCTTTGCCAATAACGGCTGGCTTCAGGAACTTCCTAAGCCTAATACACGGCTTACGTGGGACAACGCCGCGATGCTAAGTCCGGAAACTGCGCAGCGCATGGGTCTCGACGCTGGAAACTACGTCAAGCTGCAAGTATCGGGGCGCGAAACCAAAGCGGGCATCGTAATCGTTCCCGGACACGCCGAAGATTCGGTGACTTTGCACCTTGGCTATGGGCGCCGCCGATCTGGCACAGTCGGTACCGGGCCCGGATTCAACGCGAATTTCATCCGGACCTCCGCCACTCCATGGATCGTGAACGGTCTGAAGGTTGAAAAGACCGGTGACACTTATTATTTCGCCGTCACCCAACATCAATACATCATCGATCACGATGGCCACCCCGTTGCCGAAAAAGAAAGCGTGACGGAAGCGCGACGGGATTTGGTGCAGATCGCCAACCTCGATGAATTCCGCAAAAATCCCGACTTCGCGAAGGATCCGCACGAAGAAAAGACTCAAGGGCTTTCGTTGTATCCTGCCTACAAATATGAAGGCTACGCGTGGGGCATGTCGGTCGACCTGAATAGATGCGTGGGATGCAACGCGTGCGTGGTCGCTTGCCAAGCCGAAAATAATATTGCGGTAGTCGGCAAGGAACAGGTGATGAAGGGCCGCGCGATGCACTGGATTCGCGTGGACACATATTTCCGCGGCAACATTGATAGTCCTGAGATGTTCTACGAGCCGGTGCTGTGCATGCACTGCGAAAACGCGCCGTGCGAAGTGGTCTGTCCGGTCGGCGCTACTTTGCATAATCCCGAAGGTTTGAACGAGATGATTTACAACCGCTGCGTGGGGACGCGGTATTGCTCGAACAATTGTCCCTACAAAGTGCGGCGCTTTAATTTCCTGCTGTTTTCGGATTACACGACGCCAAGTCTTTTCGGGATGCGCAATCCAAATGTGACTGTGCGTAGCCGTGGCGTGATGGAGAAATGCACCTACTGCGTGCAGCGAATCAACGCGGCGAAGATCACGTCCGAGGAACAAAATCGCAGCGTGCGAGACGGCGAAATCGTCACAGCGTGCCAAGGAGCCTGCCCGGCCGACGCAATTGTGTTCGGCAACATTAATGATCCGAACAGCCGCGTGGCGAAACTCAAGGCGCAATCGCGAGACTACCATTTGTTGGATGATTTGAACACGCATCCGCGTACTTCGTATTTAGCGCGCGTGAAGAACCCGAATCCGGAGCTCCACGAATAGCATTATGAAGCGCAAGCCACTTTACGGATTGCTGGCGGAATTCGAGACGCCGGACGAGCTTTTGAAAGCGGCTCAGCGCACACACGACGCCGGCTACAAGAGCATCGACGCGTTCTCGCCTTTGCCTGTCGAGGGCTTGGCGGAAGCGATCGGATTCCACGGGACGATTCTTCCGGCTGTCGTCTTCACCGGCGGATTGCTGGGCGGGCTTGCTGGATTTTTCATGCAGTGGTACGCGAACGTGATCAGCTATCCGGTGAATATTGGCGGCAAGCCGCACAATAGCTGGCCTGCGTTCATTCCGATCACGTTCGAATTGACCGTGCTGGGTGCGGCTCTGTGCGCCGTCTTTGGGATGCTGGCCATGAATGGCCTGCCGACGCCCTACCATCCGGTTTTCAATGTGGCTCGCTTTGCGCTGGCGTCGAACGACCGGTTTTTTTTGGTGGTGAAAGTGCGCGACAAGAAATTCGATTTGGCTAAGACCAAGGCGTTTCTGGAAGGTTTGAATCCTCACGGAGTTTTTGAGATTGAAGTCTAGTTCTCAATTCGGGGGTGCGCGCGCCGCGGTTTTGCGTGGCATCGGCATCGCGTGCCTCGCCGCGATCGGGACGCTGCTATCCGGCTGCCGATTGGACATGCATGTCCAGCCGAAATATTTGCCGTATGAGCCGACTACCTTTTTTAACGATGGGCGCTCCGAACGGCAGCCCGTGCCTGGCACGGTGGCTCGCGGACAATTGCGACTCGATGAATTGCTTTATACCGGCAAGGAGAATGGCGCGATCTCGAATCGATTCCCGTTCCCGATGACGCGTGAAGATCTGCAACGCGGGCGCCAACGTTACAATATTTACTGCACGCCTTGCCACGATTACACCGGTGGGGGCAACGGAATTATCGTGCAGCGCGGATTCGCGCCCCCGCCGTCATTTCATTCGGACCGGTTGAGAGATGCGCCGGCAGGGCACTTTTTTGACGTTATGACCAACGGCTACGGCTCCATGTACAGCTATGCGTCGCGCATTGAGCCTGAAGACAGGTGGCGCATCGCGGCTTACATACGCGCGTTGCAACTGAGTCAGCACGCCACCGTGCAAGATGTGCCGGAAGAGGAGCGCGACAAATTGCCACAGCCGAGCTCAGGACAACAACCGTGATCAGTGCCCTATTTCACGCTTACCTGGTTGCATATATCTACTGGCTGATGATTCCGCTTGGATGCACTGCGATCCTGATGATGCATCACCTCACTGGGGGCTGGTGGGGATACCCGATTCGGCGTCTGCTTGAAGCTGGTACGCGCACGTTCGGATGGATGGCTGCATTGTTTATTCCGATCCTGCTGGGAATGAAACAAATTTATCCATGGATTACCGACACTAGTCACATGGCGGGGGATCCGAACTTCCGGTTCAAGCTGGAATATTTGACGCCGTCATTTTTCGTCGTGCGCGTCATAATTTATTTCGTTATCCTGCTGATACTTTCATATTTCTTGAACAAATGGTCGCGGGAGCAGGACCGGAACGGGGATCCCGCACTTGCCAAGAATCTGGAAGGGATAAGCGGTCCCGGGCTGATTTTATGGGGCATTGTGGTGACGTATTCCATGATCGATTGGGTCATGTCGCTCGAGCCCCGATGGTTCTCGACCATCTATGGAATGATTTTCATGATCGTGGGCGCGCTGACGGCGATGTCGTTCGTGATATTCGTCCTGCGAAGACTTTCCGACGAACCGCCCATGGAGGACACTGCCACAGCCAGCGAATATAACGACCTGGGCAATCTGATGCTGGCGTTCACTATGCTATGGGCTTACCTGTCATTCTCACAGTTTTTGATCATCTGGTCCGGCAATATCAAGGACGAAATTCCCTGGTACATGACGCGCGCTATTGGTGCGTGGGCCGGCGTTGCGGTGGTGCTGATCGTTTTGCATTTTGCTGTTCCGTTTTTGCTGCTGCTGCAACGCAATATCAAACGCCGCGTGCAGCGGCTCGCTAAGATTGCCACGATGATGATGGTGCTGAGTTTTGTTGACGTGTATTGGCTTATTGTGCCGGCCTACGAGAAGGACCGGCCACATATCGGCACATTTTTGTTGGATATTTTATTTGTGGCGATCATCGGTGCGGTTTGGGTTAGCGCGTTTTACCGGGAACTGAAGAGGATGCCACTGCTGCCTTTGCATGACCCGCGCTTTGAAGGAGAGCTCCAGCATGAGCACGGGCATTAAACATCCGCCCGACCCGCCGCCCGATCGGCCCTCTCAAAGTGAGGGGTACGAGCACCGGGATGCCAATCCCCGGAACTTGTTCGAGTGGGGTCTCGGGTTGGCAACTGTCCTGGTCATCGTGTTCGTCGCGATGAGGGTGCTGTTTGGTTTTTATGGCAAGGTGCAGAGTTTGGGCAAGCCGGCGTCGCCGTTTGAGAACGTTCGTGTGTTACCTCCCCCCCCGAGGCTGCAAACCGAGCCGCGCACCGATCTGCACGCGTACTGTGCCAATCAAATGAAGGCTCTGACGACTTACGGATGGGCGGATCAGCCGAACGGCGTAGTTCGAATTCCGATAGATAATGCGATTGATTTGAGGTTGCAGAAAGGTTTGCCCGCGCGTGCTGCTGGAGAAGTTCCGGCTGGAGTCAGCAACCCCGCGTCTTTTGTACCGAATGTTACCGACGCAAACGGTCCTTGCGGGTATGTCACCGAGCGGGATTCGGATCATGAGATGACGCAGGAAGCGAGACGGTAGCGGCTGAGTCTCGCAGATTTGATTTGCAGTTGCAGCGTCTGACGATTCGAGAGGACGAGGGAACGTGTTCTTGTACGGAAAATTCGGCGTAAGGGTCAAATGGTTCGCGGCTTTGGCTATTGCTTTTGTTCTTCTGGCGCTTGTTCCGTCCGCTGCTGCTCAGCTTTCTTCCGATCCCGTGCAAAGCGTGGGAGTTCAGCCGGACCTGCTGAAGCAGGTGGGAATCGATCAGAAGCTGAATGGGCAAATTCCGCTGGATTTGAAGTTTCGCGATGAGTCGGGGCAAACCGTGCAGCTGGGCGAGTACTTCGGGCAGAAACCTGTAATCCTGACGCTCGTTTATTATAACTGCCCGATGCTTTGTACCCAGGTGCTGAACGGCGTGGAATCAGGCTTGAAAGAATTACAGATGGATATCGGCAGAGAATTCGATGTAGTGACGGTGAGTATCGATCCTAGCGATTCGCACGTGCTCGCATCCGTTAAGAAGGAAATGTACACCGGGATGTACGGCCGTCCGGGCGCGGCGCAAGGTTGGCATTTCCTGACCGGGGACGAACCACAGATCAAGCAGCTCGCCGCCGCCGCCGGTTTCCGCTACGCCTATGATCCCGACAGCAAACAGTTTGCCCACGCCAGCGCGATCATGGTCCTGACGTCGGAAGGGAAAATCTCGCGATATTTTTACGGTATTCAGTACCCCAAGCGCGAGCTGCGCCTTGGGTTGGTGGAAGCGTCGGAAGGGAAGATTGGGAGTCCAGTGGATCAGGTGCTGCTGTTTTGTTACCACTACGATCCGTCTACTGGGAAGTATGGCTTGCTGATTTCGCACATTATTCAAGCCGGCGGAGCACTCACTGTGCTGATCATTGGAGTGGTGGTGCTGGTTTTGTTTCGCGGCGAGAATTACGCGCTGCCGCAGAGAAAGGCGTAAAGACGCTACGATTTGAATCACTGGTCCAGTAAGGACTTGGAGCTGACGTAAACGCACAATGAATGGTCTGATTCAATCGAGTGTGAATTTCGCAGCTGCATCGGCTTCCCTGATTCCGATTAAGCCCACGGCTGCGTCTTCTATTGCGCAGGGCGTGGACCATCTGTATTTTGCTTTGACCGTGATCACGCTGTTTTTCACGATTCTGATTTTCTCTACGATTTTCTATTTCATGATCAAGTTCCGGCGGCGTTCACCGGACGAAATTCCCGAGGACACCAAGGAGCATCTGGCCCTCGAACTGACCTGGACGCTGGTACCGACGCTTATTACCGTTTTTATTTTCCTTTGGGCGTCCAGCCTTTATTTCGAGAATTCACGGCCGCCGAAAGCTGCGACGGAAATTTTTGTAGTGGGCAAGCAGTGGATGTGGCACATCCAGCATCCCGAAGGCGTGCGCGAAATCAACGAACTGCACGTGCCGGTGAATGAGCCCATTAGCATCACGATGACCTCTGACGACGTAATTCATGATTTTTACATTCCAGCTTTTCGAGTGAAGAAAGACGCGGTGCCCGGCCGATACACGGAGTTGTGGTTTCAGGCGACGAAGGTCGGTACCTATCACATTTTCTGCGGCCAATACTGCGGCGCGGACCACGCTGAAATGATTGGCTGGGTTTACGTGATGTCTCCCACCGACTATGCAGCATGGCTGTCCGGCGGATCGAAAAATGAATCCATGGCCCAGACGGGCGAGCGATTATTCACGCAGCTCGGTTGTGTGACCTGCCACCTTGCGGACGGCACAGGGCGCGGGCCTTCGCTGGTTGGCGTTTACGGCAAGCAGCAAAAGCTGGCTAGCGGGGAAATGAAGATGGTTGATGGGCCTTTTATTCGTCAGGCAATCGTCAATCCCAATTCTATTCCTTTGCCGAATTATCCGCCGATCATGCCCACTTTCCAGGGCCAGATCAACGAGGAGCAGGTGTTGCAATTGATCGCCTACGTACGATCGCTCGGGACGGAAGAAACCGAGGGGAACCCGAAATGAGTACCACGGTCATTGCAGAAATTCCGGGACATGAAGTTCCGTCCGAGTCGCGGCTTAATTATTTAAACGCGAACTACGGAATCAAGTCGTGGCTTTTGACCACGGATCACAAGCGCATCGCCCTGCTGTATCTGGGATCGATTACGCTGATGTTTTTTGTGGGTGGGTTTTTCGCGGTGCTGATGCGGCTGCACCTGATTGAGCCCGAGGGTGCCTTGGTCGCGCCGGAAGTCTACAACAAGCTGTTCACCATGCACGGCGTGATCATGGTGTTTTTCTTCCTGGTTCCTTCGATTCCAGCGACACTCGGAAATTTTTTGGTGCCGATGATGATTGGGGCCCGCGATCTGGCATTTCCCAGGCTTAACCTTCTGAGTTGGTACATTTACGTTATCGGCGCTGCATTCACGTTGTATGCCGTCATTTCCGGCGGCGTGGATACTGGTTGGACGTTCTACACACCCTATAGCAGCACCTTTTCGCATACGAATGTAATACCGACGGCTTTGGGTGTGTTTATCACCGGATTTTCTTCCATTTTGACGGGATTGAATTTCGTAGTCACCATCCACAAGATGCGCGCGCCCGGGCTGACGTGGTTCCGGTTGCCACTCTTCATCTGGGCCATGTATGCCACCAGCATCATTTTTATTCTGGGCACTCCGGTGATCGCGATTACGATTTTCCTGCTGGGGCTTGAACGGCTGTTGCACATCGGCATCTTCGATCCTGCGATCGGTGGCGATCCCATTTTGTTCCAGCACCTTTTCTGGTTTTATTCGCATCCCGCGGTTTACATCATGATTTTGCCTGGCATGGGTGTGATGAGCGAATTGATTACGTGTTTCTCGCGGAAGCGAATTTTCGGTTATAGCTTCGTGGCTTTTTCCAGCCTAGCAATCGCGGTAATCAGCTTCCTGGTCTGGGGTCACCACATGTTTGTCACCGGCCAATCCATCTATGCGGGTTTGATTTTTTCGGTGCTGAGTTTCCTGGTGGCCATTCCGTCGGCGGTGAAGGTCTTCAATTGGACTGCGACCTTGTATAAAGGCTCGATTTCGTATGAAGCGCCGATGCTGTATGCCCTCGGGTTCATCGGGCTATTTACCATGGGCGGGCTGACCGGCCTGTTTCTGGCGTCGCTCGCCACCGATGTGCATCTCAACGGTACTTATTTCATCGTCGCGCACTTTCACTACATTATGGTGGGTGGCGCGGTGATGGCTTACCTTGGCGGCATTCATTTCTGGTGGCCTAAAATTACGGGACGAATGTATCCGGACAGTTGGGCGCGGTTTGCTGCGCTAGTTATTTTCATTGGGTTCAATTTGACGTTCTTTCCGCAATTCATGCTGGGATATCTGGGCATGCCGCGGCGTTATGCCGTCTATCCCGCCGAATTCCAGGTTTTGAACGTGATGTCTTCTGCCGGCGCGTCGATTCTTGGCGTCGGATACCTGATTCCGCTGATCTATTTGATATGGTCCATTCGTTACGGACCGGCGGTTGGCCCAAATCCCTGGGGCGCCAAGGGATTGGAGTGGCAAACGCCCTCGCCGCCGCCTACGGAAAATTTCGAGGAGATTCCCGTCGTGACCGAAGACGCTTACGATTACGCCGGAACCACAGGAGTGGCCCGTGGCTGATATGGCCGTGCACAACGCGCACCCACCCGGGTTTGCGCATCAATTCGAGAGCATGGACCAACAGCGCGACGCCGGCTCGCTGGGCATGTGGGTGTTTCTGGTCACCGAGGTCATGTTCTTCGGCGGGCTATTTGCCACTTATACCGTTTACCGTTCGCTGTACTTGCGCGCATTCGAGATTGGCAGCCGTTTGCTTAAAGTCGACTTTGGGGCGGTAAACACGGCTATTTTGATCGGGAGCAGCTTGACCATGGCTTTGGCCATATACGCGGCGCAAGCCGGCAAGCGAAAGACGGAGCAAATAACATTTCTGGTCTTGACCATGCTCCTGGGCGCTGTCTTCTTGTTTTTGAAATTTAATTTCGAGTGGCGCGCCGATTATGCCGAACATTTGATTCCGGGCTTTGGTTTCGTCATCCGGCAGGAATGGGGCGCGGCCGGTCCGCATGTTCCGATGTTTTTCTTGTTTTACTTTTTCATGACGGGGTTGCACGCGCTGCACATGATTATCGGCATCGGAATTTTGATCGTGCTGACGGTGATGGCCAATCGCGACCGGTTTAATCCCGAATATTATGCGCCGCTGGAAGTGACCGGGCTTTACTGGCACTTTGTGGACATCGTCTGGATTTTCTTGTTTCCATTGCTCTATTTGATCGGCGGGCGGTACACGATCGCGGGGGGACACTGATGTCTGAACACATCGTTCCAGTGAAAACCTACATCGGGATATTTATCGCCCTGCTGTGCCTCACCGCGCTGACCACTGGCGTCGCCTTCGTGGACCTCGGCGCGGAATTGAACACCATAGTCGCGCTGGCCATTGCCGTAACAAAGATGCTGCTGGTCATTTTATTTTTCATGCATGTGAAGTATAGTCCTGGCCTGACCAAGGTCGTTGTCGTGTCCGGTTTTTTCTTCCTGGCTATTCTCATTGCACTCACGCTTGCCGATGAACTCACGCGCGGTTGGACCCCTAATCCCGGGGGCTGGAGCGTGATCGTGCCTTTCGTTCGCGGCCTTCTGTAGAACCAAGCCAGATTTGCAGTTCATGCGTTAGCTCCAATATTCGGCACGCGTAGCCTCATGGCCGGGCGATCACAAAAGTGCCTTGGGGCAACGGCGATTCCCACTCGACTGCGTTTCGTATAGAATTGTTCGATTGCGAGTCGGGGAAAATAGTGCCTGGGGGAAAATTACACTGCGATCGAGTTCGCGCCGTCATCCGTGTTGGGCGGAAACAGTCAAAATCCAACAGGTGCGATCCAACGACCAATTAGAGGTCAACAAACGATGATCCTCGATAGCATTGGGATCCAAAAGATATTGCCGCACCGGTATCCGTTTCTGCTGGTGGATGCCATCGAAGAAATGGAACCAAAAAAACGAATTGTGGGAATCAAGAACGTCACCATCAACGAATATTTCTTTCAGGGCCATTTTCCCGACAAGCCGGTGATGCCTGGTGTGCTGATTATCGAATCCATGGCACAAATTGGGGGGCTGCTGCTGCTGAAAGAAGTGGAAAACTGGCAGAAAAAGCTGCCTTACATGGTGGCTGTGGATCACGCGAGATTTCGCCGGCCGGTGGTGCCGGGAGACCAATTGAAGTTGGAAGTGAAAGTTGTAAGCTGGCGCGGGCAGTTTTGCAGAGTGGAAGGGCGCGCAACTGTAAACGGCGAACTTGCCGCCGAGGCCTCGTTGATGTGTGCCATGGTCGATGCCCCCGCGGCCGATGCCGCCGCTTCCGCGTCTGGGCTGACGGAAGGCGTGATTGAGAAGGCTCGATGAGCGAGATCGATCCCCGGGCGATCGTTTCGCCCTCGGCGAGGCTCGGCAAGGACCTGAGAATTGGGGCCTTTGCAGTTGTTGGTGACGAAGTGGAATTGGGGGAAGGCACCGTAGTCGAGCATCATGCGATTGTTAAGGGTCCGGCGCGTCTGGGTCGCGGGAATCACGTTTACCCCTTTGCTGTGATCGGTGGTGATCCGCAGGACCTGACGTATAAGGGCGAGCGCGTTTCTTTAGAAGTCGGCCATAACAATCAATTCCGCGAATTTTCTACTGTGAATCGCGGTACGGTGAAGGGCGGCGGCGCAACCCGGGTTGGCAGCGATTCTTTAGTTATGTCTTACGCTCATATTGGGCACGATTGCCAGATTGGAGATTTCACGGTTTTTGTAAACGGGGCGACGCTGGCAGGGCATGTGACCGTTGAAGATTACGCGCAAGTGGGCGCATTTTGCCCTGTGCATCAATTTACGCGCATCGGGAAATATTCGTACATCGCGGCGCATACGGTGATCACGCAGGACGTGCCGCCGTTCTCGAAGATCGTGGCTCCACGCGACACGCGATGCCTCGGGGTGAATCGCGTGGGATTGGAGCGGCAGGGATTTTCCGCCGAGCGAATTCAGGCCATCGAAAAGGCCTACCGGCTGCTGCTGCGCTCGAAGTTGAACACGTCGCAAGCCGTCGAAAAGATGCGTGGAACCCTTACGGACTCCGAGGACGTCTTAACACTAGTGCGGTTCATCGAGTCGGCCTCGTCCGACCGCGGTCTGACGAAATAGGGTAATGGTGTCAGGAATATCCCACAACACAGAAAATGCTGTCCCTTCCAGATGGGGATTGATCGCCGGAAACGGAGATTTCCCATTTCTTGTGCTTGAAGGGGCGCGCAGCCGCGGGATCGAAATGGCGGTGATTGCGATCCGCGAAGAGGCTTCGCTTGGTCTCGAGCGGGTTGCCAAGCGTTTCCATTGGGTGAGTTTGGGCGAGTTAAGCCGAACTATTGAATTGCTGCATCAGGAAGGCGTTAAGCAAGCGGTGATGGCCGGCCAGGTGAAGCACAATAAAATTTTCAGTTCGATTCGGCCGGACTGGCGCTTGGCGAAATTGTTGCTTTCGCTGCCGACGAAAAATACAGATTCGCTGATTGGCGCTGTCGCGCGCGTTCTGCAAGACGAAGGGATTGAACTTGTGGATTCGACCAAGTTTTTGGGCTCGCTTTTGCCTGCTGCGGGCGTTTTGACTCACCGCGCGCCCGATGAATCGGAAGCGCAGGACATCGCCTACGGATTACAAGTCGCTAGGCAAATCGCGGGACTGGATTTGGGGCAAATGGTGGTGGTGCGCGACCGTGCCTGCGTTGCCATCGAAGCGATGGAAGGCACCGACGAAACCATTGAGCGCGCCGCACGCATTGCCGGTGGACAGCGACTCGTAGTTGTTAAGGTCAGCAAGCCGCAGCAGGATATGCGTTTCGACGTGCCGGTGATCGGGCTTAAGACCATTGAAGCGATGAAAAAGTCGAACGCCGCGGCTCTGGCAATCGATGCCGGTAGGACATTGCTTTTTGATCGTGAAGCGATGATTCGTGCAGCGGACGATGCGGGTATTGCGATCGAGGCCTTCGCTCCTGAGAGTACAGGTGCTAGTGAACCTCGAACGGCGCCATCCAAAAGGAAATCGTGAACGCGAGTCCGATACGTGTTGCCGTTGTTGGAGTGGGAGAGTTTGGGCGCAATCACGTCCGGGTTTGGGCCGAAATGGAGGGTGTGGACTTAGCCGGCGTCGTGGACATTAACGCCGAGTGCGCCTCGCAGGTCGCCAAAGAGTTCAATACCCGTGTGATCCGTGATGTTGAGGCGCTGAAGATAGAAAAAGTAGATGCGGTCAGTCTGGCGGTGCCGACGAAGGAGCATTGTTCGCTTGGTTGCCGTCTGCTCGATTTAGGCCTTGATGTTCTGGTGGAGAAGCCGATGGCGTCCTCGCTGCGTGAAGCGGATGGATTGATCGCTACAGCCCAGCGCGACAACCGAATCCTGCAGGTCGGACATCTGGAGCGGTACAATCCTGCGATCATTGCGCTGAAAAGAATCGTTTCAAGGCCCATGTTTTTTGAGGTGCACCGGCTTGGAGTCTTCACCAAAAGAAGCCTGGATATCGACGTTGTCTACGACATCATGATTCACGATTTGGACATTCTACTTTCGCTGGTGGATGCGCCCGTCACCAACCTTAAAGCGGTAGGTATTCCCGTGATTACTGATAAAGTGGATATCGCCCAAGCCCGCCTGGAATTCGCTACCGGGACCGTGGCGAATGTGACTGCCAGCCGCGTTTCCACCGAGCAGGTTCGCAAGATGCGGTTGTTTCAAGCCCACGAATATCTGTCGGTGGATTTCACACGCTGCGATTTGCTGCGTGTTCGCGTGGACCAGAGTTCGGGGCAGCCTCAAATTAATTTTGAGAACGTTCCTACGGTTCCGGAGGAGCCCTTGCATGGTGAGCTGCGCGCGTTTGTACAGGCGGTTCGCACCCGTCGCCCGCCGCGTGTGGATGGAGCTGCGGGACGCCGCGCTCTGGAACTGGCCGACCACGTAATGGCAGGCATCCAGGAGCACTCGCGCCGCGTCAAACTGGATACTTCCAGACCTCAGGAAGTTCGATGATTCCCCGGATACTTGTCCCGACCGACGTGCGGCCGCTGGAAAACGGCGCGAGCCAGAAGCCGCCTCGCCGGCTGACGACGTATATGGACGATCGGACTGTCGTGCCTTCCGATTTGTCTGATGCGCCGCCTCTTACTGGAAAAACGAATATTCCCGAACATCTTCCGCTCGACGTTCTCGTCGACAGGACGCTTGTTCCGCGCGGCATGGCCCCCAAGCCATTCGTATCTGATGAACCGTGGGGCGAGCATGTTCCGATCGCGATCATGGATCCGCGCGTTGTCGTGCCTGCTTTCGTCGAGCGGCCTGAACAAAAGGAAATCGACAAATTCGACCAGCCGCCGGAGATGACCGCGCAGCTTCGCGAAGTGGTGGAACCGGACATTTTCATGACCGGCGAGGCCAACCTACTGGTCGAGCCCGAAGATAAGCGCGATGCCAAATGGGATGCTGCTACGCGCTTTGCGTCGGTGGTGGCCCATATTGCCTTCATCGTTTTCTTGATCTTTCTCCCGAAAATTTTTCCGGCACACGTGCCTACGCGCGATGAGATCGAATTGGCGAGCAAGGAACTTGGTGTCGTTTATTTGCCCCCGGATGCAGGCGAACTCTCGCGCCGGCCTTCGCCTCCTCCTGGGCCCAAAGTGAAAATCTCGCCGAAAACATTGAACAAGGTCGCGCCTCCGCGTCCGGAAGAGCATCGCATTGAGGCGCCGCCTCCACCGTCCACCAGTCCCGAAAAGCCTCCATCGGATCTGCCGTCTGCACCCACGCCGCAGCCGAATCGAAATCCGGCTCCATCGCTTGCTACTCCGCCAGTGACTGCGCCAACGTCGCCGTCACGAATATTGCCGGCCGCACCTCAACCTGTGCCGGGACATCTGAATCTCGATCTGCCGAATGCTTCGCCGGGAAAAACGCTGAACGACCAGTTGCAGGATGCAATCAAGCATTCCAGCGGTGGAACATATAGTTCCGGCGGCGGCATTCCCCGGGGGGCTGGTGGCGGAGGCGGTGGACACGGTGGCCCGGCAGTCGGCAATGCGGTTACGATTCTGACTCCGACCGAAGGAGTTGATTTCAATAGTTACATCACGCGGTTGGTCGCCAGGGTGAAGCAGAACTGGTATACGGTGATGCCTGAGTCCGCCTACATGGGCGATAAAGGAATTGTGGCCATTACATTTCGCATCAACCGCGACGGATCTTTCCCTGGTGAGAATTTTAATCTGGAAAGAACGTCCGGTAAGGACCCGCTCGATACTGCCGCCATGTCTGCGATTCGTTCGTCGAACCCGTTTGATCCGTTGCCTCCACAATTCAAGGGGCCCTTCATCGAACTTCGGTTTATATTCTTTTACAATATTCCCATCGATAGCACTCAGTAGTCGCGCCATGGAACTGAGCCGCACACAGGTGGCAGGAGCGCTTCTACTGGCTGGCCTTGTTTTGCCGGCATTGCTGCTTCGCTACTGGAAATTTTCGGGATGACGGCGCTTCCGCGACTTGTCGTGGTTCTGGGACCCACAGCTTCGGGGAAATCCGCCTTGGGTATTTCGCTCGCCGGCCGGTTGAGCGGCGAGATTCTGGTTTGCGATTCTACGCAAGTTTATCGTCGGTTCAATATTGGCACTGCTAAAGTTCATCGAGCAGAGCAACACGGAATTCCTCATCATCTGATTGACCTCGTCGAGCCGGAGGAGGTTTTCACCGCAGGCGAGTATCGCCGTCGCGCCCTGGAAGTTCTCGAAGAAATGCGTCATCGCGAAACCGTTCCAATTCTTACTGCTGGGACCGGACTGTATCTGCGTGCTTTGCTCGAGGGGCTTGCAGATGCGCCGTTTCGCGTCGAAAAATTGCGTGAACGATTGCGCGCGAAGGCCGAGCAGCGAGGGCCAGACTATCTTCACCGCGTGCTGGGGCGTCTTGATGCTGAATCGGCAACGCGCATTGCGCCTCGCGACACACAAAAAGTAATCCGCGCGATCGAAATGCGATTGGTTACCGGCAAGCCTGTCAGCGAAATTTATCGCAGCCGCCGTGAGCCGCTTGCTGGTTACGACGTGATCAAAATCGGCCTGCTGCCGCCTCGTGCGGCATTGTACCGCCGCATTCACGAACGCATCGACGCTATGGTCCGCGCAGGTTGGATTGAAGAAGTGCGGCAGCTAATCGAACAGGGCGTACCCGCGGATGCCAAACCATTTCAATTCATTGGGTATGCTGAATATTGCGAATATCTCGCGGGTCAGCTCACGAAGGAGAACGCGCTGCAACGAATCCAGCAGGCGACGCGGAATTTCGCAAAACGTCAAATTACCTGGTTCCGTAAGGAGAAGACAGTCCACTGGTTCGAAGGTTTCGGAGATTCTCCTGAAATTTCTTCGGCAGCTTTGCTGACAATTCAGTCATAATGATTCTTGGCAAGAAGTTGCTCGTCATCCCAGCGACAAATTGTTCGGTGAAGTTGTATTATTGAAATCTGGTGCGTTGGAAATTATTTCAGGGCTTGACGGTTCTTGCGCACTCGACTATTGTTCCGCGGCACATGAGCGCCACAGGGGACCACACTATTAGTAGCTCGCCGGCTTTGAAGTCTGCTCCACTGCAGCCCAGGGATTGGATTCAAGCTGCATTTGTACGTTTATCCAACGAAGGCATCGAGTCCATCCGCATCGAACTCTTGGCGCGCGATCTGGGCGTCAGCAAAGGCAGTTTCTACTGGCATTTTCAGGATCGCGATGAATTATTGGCCAAGCTCTTGGAGCGATGGGAAAGCGACGAGATGCAGTGGCTCAACGCAACTGTCGTAACTCCTCGAGCCGCAGCACGTTGGGCGCGCTTTGTGGAACACTGCGCTGATTCTTCGTTAGCGCGTTTGGAATCGGCCTTGCGGTCGTGGGCTCGTCGCGATGAGCGCGTCGCTTCACGCATTTCTGTAATCGAAAAAAGGCGTGCTCAGCATATTGCCAGTGTGCTCCGCGATATTGGTTTTACTCCGGCTCTGGCTGAATCCTGGGCGCAAATCGCGCTGCTCGTGTACCTTGGCTGGCTCGATCGCGCCACGCGCGATCAGGAATTTCGAGCGAATGGCCGAAGTCTCAGCGAGTCGCTTTCCGATCTGATTCTTGCTGCCTCCGATCGTTCCGCTGAGCCAATCTGCTAAAATTCGCTGCGGCGCGATCCAGGATCCGCTGCCCGCATTCGCGGGTGCATCCTAATGAGCGTATAATTCCTTGAGCAATGATAGCCCCCCGAGTTAGCCCTGAAGCAACCGCAGCCCAGACCTATGAAGACTCCTCAATCTGTCGATAATCGTGAAAGCGTTCTGTTGGTAGGCGTAAGCCTGAAGAAAGCGCCGCGCGGCCGCTCCGGTGCTCCGTCTGCGGCAGGGCGCGATTCGCTGCAAGAACTCGAAGAACTGGCGGAGAGCGCCGGCGCGAAAATCGCCGGAAGCATTATGCAGGTACGCGATGCGCTGGATCCCGCTACGCTCGTTGGCCGCGGCAAGCTCGACGAAATCCGTGCCGAAGCAGAGATCCGCCACGTGCCGCTGGTGATCGTAGATCACAACCTTACCCCCGTTCAACTGCGCAACATGGAGAAAGGAATTGGCACCCGCGTCATTGACCGCACCCAGCTGATTTTGGATATTTTTGCGGTTCATGCCCGCACCCGCGAAGGGCAACTGCAAGTAGAACTGGCGCAGCTGAATTACCTACTTCCCCGGCTGACTGGCCGTGGCGAGGAACTCTCGCGCCTGGGCGGCGGCATTGGGACGCGCGGACCCGGCGAACAGAAACTTGAGACCGATCGCCGACGCATTCGCGATCGCGTGAGCAAAATCAAGCAAGCCATCGAAACAGTAAGGCGGCAGCGTACCACTCGGCGCCGCGCGCGCCAGGCTGTCCCGTTGGGGATGATCGCGTTGGTTGGCTATACCAACGCCGGCAAATCTACGTTGTTTAATGCTCTCACGCATTCCGAGGTGCTTACTTCGTCGAAAATGTTCGCGACTCTCGATCCGACGGTGCGCGCGGTGCGGCTGCCTTCGCGGCGTCGGGCCTTGCTGTCTGATACTGTCGGATTTCTGCGCGATTTGCCGCCCGATTTGATTGCCGCATTTCGCGCTACTCTCGAAGAGGTGCAGGAGGCTGCTCTGATCGTGCAAGTGTGCGATATTTTCAACCCTCATCATGCCGAACAGGACGCCGACGTGATGAAGGTTCTCACTGACCTCGGTGTTCAGGACCGTCCGCGTCTGCAAGTCTTCAACAAGATTGACCTTCTTCCCAATGAAGAACTCGAAGCACTTGTGAAGGCAAATAGCAAGAATGAAGACAAAATCTTCGTTTCCGCTGTAACCGGCGCGGGCTTGGAAGAACTGCTGCGACGCTTGGACGCAGCTCTTCCGGTTGATCCGCTCGTTCGCGTCGACCTGAGTATTCCGATTGCGGACGGGCGTCATCTCTCACTGGTTCATGCCTGTGGGCGCGTGCTGCACTCTGAGGTACTTGACGGCCACATGCATTTGCAAGCGGAATTGCCGGAATCACTGGCGCGAAGGCTCGAAGACTTCGCTCTTGCGTCGCGGTCCCAACCGCTGCCGATACCGTCAAAAACCGTAAACTGATCCCATACGGATCCGGGACTTTACTTCAGGCTACGCTTTGCTCAGGCTCTGGTTCGCGTCCAAATCCGCAATGAAATAAAGGGATTTGTTATCAGCATTCTGTGGAAATCGTTGTGGAAAAGGAAACCCTCGCGGCTGATGGAAAAAACCCATAAATTCGCTGTTTAGTATCGCGTCCCGAGAAGTGGTCGCTGTAAGCTATTGCAGCAGAAAGACTTGAGGTGGTGTTGGTAAGGCGTATGAGGGTTCTCGGCCGGCTCTCGTCTCATGTTAATGGTCCATGGAATTTGCACAGGTTTGCAGCATGTGATTTCGTAAGCGTCACTAGCAGTGAGGTTTACATTTTAGCTAATTCGGCATTAACGGCCGCGATTCAGCTTGTTGCAAATGGCTGCATGGGCCATTAGCGTACCGTTGACTCGCCTTGTTTGCGGGACTATAGTGATTTGGACCTTCAGAACGCGCGCCACCGGCGAACTGCGGGATTATTCCCGGGATATCATGAACCTGCCGAACAGCTTAACGACCTTGCGGATCTTTTTCGTGCCGCTGCTGGTGGTCGTCCTGCTTACCCGTCAACCTAATTTCAATTTCCTGGGATTGCCCATCCATTTTGAAGTATGGGGCGTGCTGATTCTGCTGATGGCCGCTGCTACGGACGTAATGGACGGGTATCTTGCGCGGACGCGCAAGGAAGTCACAACCCTGGGAATTCTGCTTGATCCGATCGCGGACAAGCTTTTGATTTCCGCCGCATTCATTTCGCTGGTGGCGATGGGTTTGATGCAGGCATGGATGGTGGTGATCATCATCGGGCGCGAGTTCATCGTGATGGGGCTACGGGAAATTGCTTCGGTGGAGGGCCTGGTTATTCCCGCCTCGCCACTGGGCAAAATGAAAATGATTCTCCAGGTGTTCGCCGGTTGCGCTGTGATCCTCACTGCAAATCACCCCGCACTGAAGCCCCTGGGAACGGTGCTGCTATGGCTGGTGGTAATCAGCGCCGTGGCTTCGGCGGGCCATTATTTTCAAATGTTCTGGACGCAGATTAATTTTCGCGTCCAGCAGCGGCGCCGTGGCGTAGTGATCGTGAAACAGGAAGAAAAACCTCAGGATGTCCCCATTCGCTGATCGCGAGAAACAGTCGCTGCTGGAGCTGGCCCGGCGCGCCCTTACGGCTGGTGTAAAAGAGCAGAAGCTCAGTGAAGAATTTTCCGACGACGAGATATTGATGAGCCCCGGTGGTGCGTTTGTCACCTTGCACCGGCGTGGACGCTTGCGAGGATGCGTGGGTCAGCTTCCTTCACCGGAATCGCTAGCTGCGGTCGTCGCGCATTGTGCGCAAGCTGCCGCGCTTGAAGATCCGCGTTTTGAGCGGGTTTCCCCCGAAGAACTCGCCGATATCGATATCGAGCTTTCCATTTTGTCCGCGCTCGAAAATCTTTCTATCGACGACATCAATAGCGAAAAGATTGAACCAGGTAAGCATGGGCTGGTAGTTAGCCAGGGCCGGCAACGCGGTGTTCTGCTGCCGCAAGTTGCTGCGAGTTTTAAGTGGCCGGCGAAGCGATTCCTGGAAGAAACATGCGTGAAAGCGGGTTTAGAAAGAGAAGCCTGGAAAGACCCCGAAACGCGGGTGCAGTCGTTCACCGCGGAGGTATTCAGCGAATCAACTGTACAGTCCGAACAGGCCTGAGCCTATTCGAGCTCCACGTAATCCCCGATGTAAAATTCGCGAAGAGTGTAGGTTGCCAGGACGGTTGCTGAATTCGTGCCGGTCCTTAGAACAATCCCCTCGCCGATAACTTCGCGGGGCGTATTGTCCCACTTGTACTTTGCGGGCACGCTTCCGAAGCCGTATACGCGCCCGTAGACCGTTGCTTCTTTGTCTGCGTCAAACGCGAATCGTCGAGTCTGGTAGGCAACCTCGTGCTCCGTGCCGGTGTAGCGAAAAATCCGGAAATAGTCGCCTACTTTCACGCCCTGCTCGCTACCGAGGTTGACGAAGAAGATGTCATTCGTTCCCATTTGCTCGATGAACAATTTCCCGATCATTACCATCGCCGTGGCTTTCCCGCTGAATGGTGCAAACCGGTCAAAATTGTTTTCAGCCTTCAGTGGCGGCGCGGGGCGCTCTTTGAACGGCAAGATGATGTCGCCGCGCTGGACCCAATTGCAGGAGTGTTCGACTTGCGCGACGGCGGTGTCTGGCTGCGCTACAACCACGCGCACGCGGCCTTCGTCTTCCCACCAGGTGCCCAGCTTCCGAATGATGGGGAACTGCCATTTAGACCATTCGATTTCCGTTGGATCGTTTACCGGCCGGGTGACTGAGAATTCGTCGCCTACCTTTACCCCTTGGCTCGCGCCCTTGTTCAGGTAAACGTAGTCGCCTTCCTGGAAGGTCATCTTGTAGTTGGAACCTTCGCCTGTGATCACGTAGGAATCGCGAGGGACCGACTCATTGGTGATTGTCCCGGTGCAGTAGAGATCTCCTTCAGTGGGGGCGGACGACTGCGATTGCGCCGACGTCACCAACCCGGAAAGGCTTAAAATCAATCCAGCGAGGACAATTTTCCCACGCATAATGCTCGCTCCTTTGAAAATCGCGCGCCCGGAACAGGCGAATCTCAGACGTTACGATGATGTTTCGACTGTAATGGACGTACTGGAACGCCGTCAAGACAATGGTCAGCGCCGCTTTACACATTGTGCAACGCGTGGTACAAGTCCTGTATTACCTGTACCATGGGACAGGATGCCCCGAAATTCTCCACCGCAACACTTTCATAGAGCGTTTCCGCGCGTACGTGCTGCCGGGCGGGGTGCCGTATGATCGGCAAGGACAGGGTTTGTGCCGTCGTGGCGTCCGGGGACGCCCGGTCGATGTGGCGGCAGTTGCGCAGGGCTTTGCAGTTCACCTCTACCATTGAAGTCCGCCTCGACTGGCTCGCGAACGATGCCGAGAGGAGGAGGTTTCTCGCTCGACTGGCTAGGAGTCGGCCCGACGCGACTCTTATAGCGACTTGCAGGCGCCTGGAGGCAGGAGGGAAGTTTCGGGGCACAGTTGCGCAGCAGCTGGTACACCTGACCGAAGCGATTCGTGCCGGATGCGCCTGGTATGACCTCGAAATCGAAACATCATCGAAGTGCCCCCCGGAACTTCTGGATGTACTGCTCGGCGAAGGGCAACAGCTCGCCTCTGCGCATTTTTTTAAACCCACACGCAAGGAACTCAAGCAGGTCGCTATTGAATTGGTGCGGTCTCAGCCAGCAGCGATCAAAGTCGCGGTTCAATGTGATTCGCTGGCTGATGGCGTCCAGTTGCTACGTCTCGCCCGGGGTCACAAGCATGTGGTCGCTGTGCCGATGGGTGATGTTGCAACTCCCGCACGCATACTTGCTTTGCGCGAAGGTAGCGCACTTACTTATGCCCCGGTTGAGAACGCTACGGCACCGGGCCAAGTGACGCTCGATTCCATGAAAAACCTCTATCGTGCGGATAGGCTCAGCCGTCGCACTCCCGTTTACGGTGTGATCGGCGACCCGGTAGCCTATTCGCTGTCGCCTGTTTTGCACAATGTGGCTTTTCAAGCCCGCAAGATTGACGCTGTATACCTACCATTTCTTGTTCGCAGACTCAGGGATTTTCTTGGTGCGATTAAGCCCGTCGGCATTGCGGGTTTCAGTGTGACCATACCTCACAAGGAAACTATCCTGCGGCATCTTGATGATTGCGATCCTCTGGCAACACAAATTGGCGCCGTTAATACCGTTGTGGTGAGAGGCGCGGGAAAACTCTATGGGTACAACACGGACTATGTGGGGGTGCTCCGTGCGTTAGAGCGCCGGATTCCCCTGCGTAGCAGTCGCGTGCTTATTTTTGGTGCAGGCGGAGCCGCGCGGGCCGTGGCGTTTGCGCTCGCCCAATCCGGAGCCGTCGTGTGCATATGCGCGCGTCGTGCCGGTGCGGCAAAGACGCTGGCTCGAGCTGCTGGTGGCGAGGTTGTCGACCGGGGGCAGCTGCGGCGTGAATTTTTTGATGCCATCGTCAATGCCACGCCCGTTGGAATGCATCCTTACGCGGACCGTTCGCCGCTCGGCGCGCGCGAATTGAATTGCCGGCTCGTCTTCGACTTGATTTATCGCCCGCTGGTTACCAGGCTTCTGCAACTGGCCGAGCGACGTGGTATCGAGACGGTTCCTGGCGTCGAAATGTTCCTTGCACAGGGCAGCGCGCAGTGGGAAATCTGGACTGGCGAGCGCGCGCCGGTAAAAGCCATGCGCAACGCGGTCTTGCGCGCTCTCCGCAACGAAGAGAAAATAGCCTCGCGATGATTGAGCCCGATTTCAGGACATTTTCGAAGCTCGCGCGGCAGGGAAATCTCGTTCCGGTCTATGAATCTTTTACGGCCGATCTGCTTACTCCCGTGGGCGCGCACCTGCGACTTGCGCATGAAGCGAAATATTCATTTCTGCTGGAGAGCGTCGAAGGCGGCGAGAATATCGCGCGCTATACGTTCGCGGGTGCGAATCCTGAAGAAGTGTTTCGTTGCCGGGGTCGCGAATGCAGTTTTGAGTCGAACGGCAAACGGAAGAATTTCAACGCGGAGCCCATCGCCCATCTTAAGGGGCTCACGGCACGGTATAAGCCCGTGCGTGTGCCCGGGCTTCCGCCGCTGATTGGCGGCGCGATCGGTTATTTCGCCTATGACATGGTGCGCTTGATTGAGCGCATTCCAGCGAGCGGACGAGATGATTTGAATCTCGACGATTGCGCGATGATGTTCTACCTCGGATTGGTGGCCTTCGATCACGTCAGGCACCGCGTCTGGGTGGTTCGGAATGTTTTTATAGAGGCGACAAACAGAGCGAAAGGTAGTCTCCGGAAAAAGTATGATGCCGCGGTTCGCGAAATAGGACGCATTCGCCGCAAACTCGAGAGCCCGCTGCCTCGGCAACGCCGCGCCAGATCGCGGAGGCCGCTTCGGATCCAATCTAATTTTACGAAAGCGCGTTATGTGGCCGCTGTGCGCAAGGCGAAAAGCTATATTCGCGCTGGGGACATTTTTCAGGTGGTTCCTAGCCAGCGTTTTTCGGCGAAGACAAGCGCCAATCCGTTCGAAATTTATCGCGCATTGCGGGTCGTGAACCCCTCGCCTTACCTTTGTTACTTGAAGCTCGACAACGTTTCGGTGGTTGCAAGTTCTCCTGAGATGCTGGTGAAAATCCAGGGACGATCTGCCCACTATCGACCCATTGCGGGCACTGTTCCACGCGGGCGTACAGAACCCGAAGATCGCGCGCTGGAATCAAAACTTCTCGCTGATCCCAAGGAGCGCGCCGAGCACATTATGCTGGTTGATCTTGGCCGCAACGACCTCGGGCGTGTATGTGAATACGGCTCTGTTGCCGTCGAACGCCTCATGTTCGTCGAGCGTTATTCCCACGTGATTCATCTGGTGTCGAGTCTGCGCGGCCGATTGCGTGCTGATGTCGACTGCTTCGACGCGTTGATGGCTTGTTTTCCGGCCGGAACGCTCTCCGGCGCGCCCAAGGTTCGTGCGATGCAAATCATCGACGAACTCGAGCCCACGAGACGTGGAATTTATGGGGGCGCAATCATGTATCTCGATTTTTCCGGCAATCTCGATTCCTGCATCGCGCTTCGCACGCTGGTGGCTAAGGGCGGCCGCGCCTACATTCAAGCCGGCGGCGGAATCGTGGCAGATTCAAATCCTGGGCGCGAATATCAGGAGACGGTCAACAAGGCGCGTGCGCTCGTCACCGCTCTTGAGATCGCGCATCGCGGCGACTTTGGCAGCCGCGCTGAATGAACGTCTTGCGTGGACACGTCGATTGCGCTCGTGCCAGTGAGTTGGGTGGCCTCGCCGTTTGGCGCTACGCGTGCATAATAGCAGTCAGCAAGTGAACGGCACATGATCCTGCTTCTCGACAACTACGATTCCTTTACCTACAACCTGGCGCAGTACCTCGGTCAGATGGGGCAGCAACTCGAAGTGCGGCGCAATGATCAAATTACGCTCGATGAAGTGGAAATGATGCGTCCTGAACGTATCGTTGTTTCCCCGGGGCCTTGCACGCCAAATGAAGCAGGGATCAGCGTTTCACTGATCCAGCGATTTGCAGGCAAGATTCCGATTCTAGGGGTGTGTCTTGGACATCAAGCGATCGGCGCGGCTTTCGGGGGACGCATCGTCCGCGCGCCGAAGTTGATGCACGGCAAGACTAGCGAAATCCAACATGATAGCCGCACGATATTTCGTGGGCTGCCGCAGCCTTTCATTGCTACGCGCTACCACTCACTGATTGTCGAGCGCAAATCTCTGCCGCGCGAGCTGGAAATTTCCGCTGAGACTGAAGATCACACCATCATGGGGCTGCGCCATCGCAAACTTCGCGTCGAAGGCGTGCAGTTTCATCCCGAGTCCGTTCTCACCGGCGCTGGATTTGATTTGCTGAAGAATTTTCTGAGCATTTAGGGATATGTTCGTGGCAACAATATTGTTCCTGATTTTTGGCCCTTTGTTTTTCAGCACTTCCCGTCAACCAACAAGTCGGGCGCCGCAATCGGGCAAAGTGGCCGCAAGAACGCAATCGCGGGCCTATCTCGGATTTGACGCCAACGAATATCCCGGTGACGCAGCGCTGCCCGCGCTGAAACATACCTTTGCGTTCGCGGGCTTTTGGCTCAATCCGCCACCCGGTGCGAAATCAAATTCATGGACCGGAAAGCGAAGTGTGCTTCTCCAGAACGGCTTTGGGTTTTTGGTTCTTTTCAACGGCCGCATGGAGAGCCAACTTAAGCCGCCTGTGGTGCCGGGCGAACTTGGGACCAGCGATGCGGATCTTGCCGTCAAAGCGGCTCAACGAGAGGGATTTCCTGCTCACACCGTGATTTTTCTTGATCAGGAAGAAGGCGGCCGGATGTTGCCCGTTCAGATCGAATATCTTTCGGCCTGGATTCATCGCGTGAACTCAGCAGGATACGCTGCGGGAGTTTATTGCTCCGGGATGAAAGTGAAAGAAGGGAAGAATCAGTTCATCATCACTGCCGACGACATTCGCGATCACACTGAAGCAAAATATTTCTTCGTGTACAACGATGCCTGTCCGCCATCGCCTGGTTGCGTTTACTTGAAGACGCCGCCCGAACCGTCAGCGAGCGGTATCGCCTACGCTGCGATTTGGCAATTCGCGCAGTCACCACGCCGGCAGGAATTTACGAAAAGTTGCAGCAATACTTACAATCACGACGACAACTGTTATCCGCCTGCAATCTCGAGCTCTAACACCAATCCCGCGTCGGTATTTCTGGATCTCGATACCGCCGCGTCTCCCGATCCTTCCAGTGGCCGCGATTAGATTGATTTGCCGCTGATCCGAGCTGCTGATGAGATTCCCACCGGCAAAAGTTTCTCAAGACGCCGGCTGATGGTGTCCAACTTCCATTCGCGAAAATGCCACCAGCGCATCCAGCTTCGCGCGAGCGGCTCCTGAGTCGATCGATTCTTTCGCGAGGCGCACTCCGTCCGGAAAATCCGTCGCGCGGCTCGCAGCCACCAGCGCTGCTGCGGAATTCGCCAGGACGATTTCGCGATGCGGGCCATGCTCGTGGTAAGCCATCGATCGTCCTAGAACTTTGTCAATAATCTCTGCGTTGTGTTTTGCGTCGCCTCCGCGTATCGCTTCGAGCGGTGCGCGATGTAGTCCGAAATCCTCCGGCGCTACGGTGAAGCTTCGAACGGTCTCATTGCGCAATTCCGCGACCGACGTTTCGCCGCTAATTGAGATTTCGTCCAGTCCGTCCGCGCCGTGAACCACGAACGCACGTAACACTCCCAGCTCGCCCAGCGCTCGTGCCACTAGTTCCGTAAGATCAGCATCATAGACACCCACTACCTGCGCGGAGGCTCCGGCAGGATTCGTCAGCGGCCCTAGCAGATTGAAGATCGTGCGCATGCGCAGTTCGCGCCGGGCGGGGATTGCAAAGCGCGTGGCCGAGTGCATCGCCGGTGCGTACAAAAATCCGATGCCGATTTCTTCGATGGCTTGTGCCACTCGCTCCGGCTCGAGTTCGACTTTCAGTCCGAGCGCTTCCAGCACGTCTGCTGATCCGCAGCGGGAACTGGTCGCTCGGTTGCCATGTTTCGCTACTCGCACGCCGGCCCCTGCCACTACAAAAGCCACCGCCGTCGAGACATTGAACGTGCCGCGACCGTCCCCTCCGGTTCCGCAGGTATCGACAATTACTTCCTCTGGACACCTGCTGCCTGGCGGAAAAATTCGCGTCGCGTGGCGCCGCATGGCCTTCGCAAACCCTACTACTTCGTCCACAGTCTCGCCTTTCATGCGCAATCCGATCAGAAGAGCGGCGATCTGCTCCGTGCTTGAGTGGCCGGAGAGAATGTCCTCCATCGCGGCTTCTGCTTCGGCCTGGGACAGATCGTTGTCGGCGACGATTTTTTGCAGCGCTTCCTGAATCATTGGCTTTAGTAAGCCTTCCATTTGGCGAGACATAGGCACTCATGAAACATTGCGTTTCGGCCGTCGCAGCAATTCGCCGCCGCAATTCTGGCAGACGTGCTTCATCTGCGATGTGCAGCCTTCACAGAACGTGCATTCGTACGAGCATATGTACGCTTCTTCGTTCAACCCCAGCGATTGGCCGCACTTCCCGCATTGGGCTCTCATTTCGAGCGACATTGCTGCTCCTTGCCCGTCCTGCATGTTCCAAGTAAACTAGGTCGCTTGATTCGTCCCCCAATTTTAGCACCATTACTCAAGGCGACCTTCAGGAAGCCGATGGAGCGGGTATGAAGATCCACGAGTATCAGGCCAAAGCCATCCTTGCGAAATTTGGCGTGCCGGTTCCCCGCGGCGAAGTTGTGGTGAGAGAGGAGGAAGCGAGCGCAGCGGCTGGGCGGTTGGGCACCAAGGTTGTCGTGGTTAAGGCCCAGATTCACGCGGGGGGCCGGGGCAAAGGCGGCGGTGTAAAACTCGCGAAATCGCCCGACGAAGCGACATCACTCGCCGGGAAAATTCTGGGCATGAGACTAGTCACACCGCAAACCGGCGAGGAAGGCCGCATTGTGCGCCGCTTGCTAATCGAAGAAGGCATGGACATCAAGCGAGAGCTCTACCTAGGGGTTCTGGTCGATCGCGCAATTGGCGCGCCTATTTTTATGGCCAGCGCCGCGGGCGGAATGGAAATTGAAGAAGTCGCTAAGGATCATCCCGACGCTATACTGCGCGAAGTAATTGATCCAGTCACTGGATTCCAACCGTACCAGGCGCGAAAGCTAGCCTTCGGATTGGGATTGACTCCGGAACAAGTCAGCGTGGCAGTTCCGTTTTTCCAGTCGCTTTATCGCGCATTCATCGAAACCGACGCTTCTATGATTGAAATCAATCCGTGTATCGTCACAGGTGACGACAAATTGACCGCGCTCGATGCCAAAGTGACGTTCGACGACAACGCGCTCTACCGCCATCCGGAATTTAAGGATCTTCGCGACTTGGATGAAGAAACGCCGCTTGAAGTGGAAGCCTCGAAGTACAAATTGAATTACATTAAGCTGGATGGCGATATCGCTTGCATGGTCAACGGTGCCGGCCTGGCCATGGCTACGATGGACATCATCAAGTTGAGCGGTGGCAGTCCCGCCAATTTTCTGGATGTTGGCGGTGGCGCTTCGGAAGAGCAGGTTAAGAATGCGTTTCGCATTTTACTGAGCGATCCGAACGTCAAAGCTGTCTTCGTGAATATTTTTGGCGGCATTCTTCGCTGTGACGTGCTTGCCAGTGGTGTGGTAAATGCGGCCAAGGAACTGAAATTCAAAATTCCAGTCGTCGTGCGTATGGAAGGCACCAACGTCAAGCAGGGGAAGGAAATCCTGAAGAGCTCGGGACTGAACTTCACGGTGGCCGATGGAATGAAAGATGGCGCGGAAAAGGTGGTGGCCTTGGCGGGAAGTTGAACGGAAACGAATCAACAGAAAGATGCCGCACAATCTACGGAAGGAGTGGCGGAAGATAGCGTGAGGGTTTTCTTCTTTGCATCAATTACCTCCCATACTTCCTTAACCGCAAATCTATGAGTGTTCTGGTTGACAAAAACACCCGGCTGATCGTGCAAGGCCTTACCGGTCGCGAAGGCAGTTTTCACGCTCAGCAGATGCTGGACTACGGTACGAAAGTTGTCGCCGGAGTGACGCCGGGGAAAGGCGGTACGAAGCATCTCGGCGTGCCCGTTTTCAATACTGTTTCTGATGCAGTGAAAGCGACGACAGCCGATGCGTCCGTGATTTTTGTTCCGCCTCCTTTTGCGGCTGACGCCATTTTAGAAGCCTTCGATGCGGGGCTTCCGCTTGTGATTTGCATTACCGAGGGCGTTCCTACGTTGGACATGGTGCGAGTGGGTGCCGCACTGAAAAATTCGAAGTCGCGCCTGATTGGGCCGAACTGCCCGGGCGTTATCTCGCCGGGTAAATGCAAAATCGGAATCATGCCTGGTTCGATTCACAAGCAAGGACATGTGGGCGTAGTCAGCCGCAGCGGCACGCTCACCTATGAAGCAGTCGATCAGTTGACCCGCCTGGGCATCGGACAATCGACATGTATTGGAATTGGGGGCGATCCGATTATCGGTACCACTTTTCTGGATTCTATCAAGCTGTTCAATGAGGACCCGGACACTCACGCGATTGTCTTGATCGGCGAGATTGGTGGCAATGCCGAAGAAGTTGCCGCGGAATATATCAAGAAAAATGTGAAGAAGCCGGTCGTGGGTTTCATTGCCGGGCAAACCGCGCCTCCCGGACGCCGCATGGGACATGCCGGCGCGATCATCAGCGGCGGCCAAGGGACGGCGGCAGAGAAATATAAGGCGATGCACGCCGCGGGAATTCATACCGTTCA
This sequence comes from uncultured Acidobacteriota bacterium, assembly GCA_963703675.1. Lineage (GTDB taxonomy): Bacteria > Acidobacteriota > Terriglobia > Acidiferrales > UBA7541 > Palsa-295. Next base: position 71,722 of record CAVPFH010000006.1, read on the forward strand.
AAGTCCGGCCGAAATTGGGGTCACCGTGGCTGCGGCTCTCAGCAAGTCTAAGTCGAAATCCAAGAGCGCTACAAAAAAGCCCACGGAAAAAAAGAAGAGTCGGGCAAAGTCAAAAGGATAACTGCAGACGTGGGGGCAAAGCATCCCGCGGGTCAATATCTACACTTGGGAGAGAACCGAATGGCTGTAGAGAGGACTTTGGCAATCGTTAAGCCGGACGCAGTAGGCCGGGCACTCACCGCAGATATCATCAGTCGCATCCACACGGCGAATTTTCATATTGTCGCCATCAAGTCTCTTCGCCTGACTAAAAAGCAAGCCGAAGGATTCTATGCGGTGCACCGCGAACGGCCTTTTTTCGGCGAGTTGACCGATTTCATGAGTTCCGGCAAGGCGGTTGTGATGGTGCTCGAAGCAGAAGGTGCTATCGCCAAATGGCGAGATACCATGGGCGCTACCGATCCGGCAAAAGCCGCTTCCGGCACAATCCGCAAGGAACTTGGCGAAAGCATTCAATACAATTGCACTCACGGCTCGGATGCTAAGGACACGGCTGCGTTTGAGATCGGTTACTTTTTTGCCGGCTACGAACTCGTTTAAGAAACGGTAAGACCGCGCGCCTGCGCATCAATAGAGTACAATGGCGAGTGCGACATCTCTTGCCATGGATCCGCTGCGCGAGCTCGGCAAGGTACTTTTAGTTTTAGGGATTGCGCTGGCTTGTTCTGGTGCATTTCTTTTCTTCGGGGGCAGATTGCCTCTCCGCCTCGGACGTCTTCCCGGCGATATCGTGTATCGGGGCCGCAACTCCACTTTTTATTTTCCCGTGGTGACTTGCGTCATCATGAGTCTCGTACTGACACTGGTCATTTGGATCGTGAATTTGTTCCGCCGCTAATTCTATGAGCCAAGCCTCGCTTTTCAATTTGATGCCGGAACGCCGCACGTGGAAGGTCAGCGAGCTCACAGCGCGTATTCGCGACATGCTGGAATCCGCCATGCCCGACGTGTGGGTGGAAGGCGAAGTTTCCAATTGCCACGCGGCGCAATCCGGACATTGCTACTTCACTCTCAAGGATGCCAGGGCGCAGATTCGCTGCGTGTGTTTCCGTGACCAGATGCGCGGCATAAAATTCAAGCCCGAGGATGGGCTGCATATTACCGTGCGCGGTGCAATAAGCGTCTACGATGCGCGTGGCGAATATCAGATTTACGTTACCAACATTGAACCAGTCGGCCTGGGCGTGCTGCAACTAGCGTTCGAGCAGTTGAAGAAAAAGCTGCAAGAAGAAGGGCTATTCGATGAAGCGCGCAAGAAAGCCCTTCCGGTGTTGCCGCGATGCATCGGCGCGGTTACGTCGCCAACCGGTGCGGCCATACGCGACATTCTACGCGTACTAAAGCGGCGGTTTCCCAACGCCCAGGTGAGTCTGTATCCGGTGAAGGTCCAGGGCCCCGGCGCTGCGATGGAAATTGTTCAAGGCCTGCAATATTTCAATCGCACCAAGAGCGTGGACGTACTGATTCTAGCTCGTGGCGGCGGCTCGCTCGAGGATCTGTGGGCATTCAACGAAGAAATCCTTGCGCGCGCGATTTTTGCGTCGCTGATTCCGGTAATCACGGGCGTGGGCCACGAAAGCGATTTCACGATTGCCGATTTTGTGGCGGACTTGCGTGCGCCGACTCCTTCAGCCGCGGCGGAAATCGTGGTGAAGTCCCGACAGGAGTTCGAGAAGCACATCGCTGATCATCAACGCCGCTTGATTCAGCAGATGCAATACCGATGTTCGCAATGGTGGCATCGCGTGCGAGATTTGCAGGCGCATCGCGGATTCAGGCAGCTGGAACGGCTGCTGCGCGGGCGGCGCCAGAGGCTGGATGAAATGTCCAACTCGCTAGCGATTGGTTTGCGGCTGCGCCTGGCGATGGCGCGTCAGCGTTTGACGGAAGGCAACGCGCACATCGCATCGTTTGATCTGCGCGGCCGTGCGGCAGTTCTGCGCAGGCGCATCGAACAGCAGCAGGTGACATTGAATGCTGAACTCGATCACGTGGTGGCTCGGAAGCATCGTCGGCTCAGCATTGTGCAGATGCATTTCGCGGTCCTGGATTTACGCGGACGGGTTGGGAACCTGCGCCATCGATGGGAGCGTGATTCTGCGGAGTTGGAAATGCGAATGCGGGGCATGTTGGGTTCCAAGAAAAATGGGATCGTAACGATAGGAACCCAATTGAAAGAGCTTGACCCGCTGCGCATTCTCGAGCGTGGATACGCGATTGCGTACGATGAATCCGGGAAAGTGCTGCGATCGCCGGATCAGGTTGTGCTTGGCGAGGACATCTCCGTGCGAGTAGCACAGGGCCAATTAGGCGCTACTGTCCGCACAAAAAAGAAATCACGGCAATAGACTATTCTTCGTCTACTGAGCCACCCGCAACTTTTAGCACCGCCAGGAACGCTTCTTGCGGGATGTCGACGCGGCCTACGCGCTTCATGCGTTTTTTGCCTTCTTTTTGCTTTTCGAGGAGTTTACGTTTGCGCGAGATGTCGCCACCATAGCATTTGGCGATTACGTTCTTGCGAATGGCGCTAATTGTTTCGCGAGCGATGACGCGGCTGCCGATGGCGGCTTGCACCGCGATTTCGAACATCTGGCGCGGAATCAACTTTCGCAGGCGCGAAACAAGTTCGCGGCCGCGTTCGTAGGATTGCTCGCGATGACAGATGATTGTCAGTGCGTCTACCGGCTCGCCTCCTACCAGAACGTCCAGTTTTACGAGGTCGGATTCGCGATAACCCGACAGGTGGTAATCGAGTGAGGCGTAGCCGCGCGAAACGCTCTTCAGCCGGTCGTAGAAATCCAGGACGATTTCGTTCAGGGGCATTTCGTACGTTAGCATGATGCGTGTGGGCGATAGGTACTCGAATTTCTTCTGAACCCCGCGCTTTTCCTCGCACAATTGCAACACCCCGCCGACGGATTCCTCGGAAGTGATGATCATCGCGGTCAAAATCGGCTCTTCGATTTTCTGAATCGAAGCAGGCGGTGGGAATTTCGTGGGGTTGTCGACTTCGATCACTTCGTTCGCCGTGGTGGTGATGCGATATTGCACGCTCGGGGCGGTGGTGATCAGGTCTATGTTGAATTCGCGCTCCAAGCGTTCCTGCACAATCTCCATGTGCAGGAGGCCCAGAAATCCGCAACGGAAACCAAAGCCGAGGGCCACGGAATTTTCCGGCTCGTAGAAAAATGCTGCGTCATTGAGCTGCAATTTGCCAAGCGCATCGCGCAACATTTCGTAATCGCTGGCGTTCACTGGGAAAAGTCCGGCGAAGACCATCGGCTTGATGGCTTCGAAACCGGGTAACGGCGGGGCAGGATGGCCGTCTTCGACTACGGTGTCGCCCACGCGTGCGTCGGCTACACGCTTGATATTGGCAATGATGAATCCCACGTCGCCTGCCGCCAGTTCCTCAAGCACGATCGGTTTCGGCGTAAGCACGCCGAGATTTTCGACTTCGTAAGTTTCGTTGCTTGATGTAAGGCGAATCTTCATGTGCGGCGCGATGCGGCCTTCCATCACGCGGACCAGCACCACTGCTCCACGATAAGAATCGAACCAGGAATCAAAAATGAGCGCGCGAAGCGGGGCGTCGGCTGAACCATTCGGCGGGGGAATCAGACGCACAATCGCTTCGAGTACCTCGTCGACGCCCAAGCCGCTTTTCGCGCTGATCGGCAGGGCTTCGTCGGTGGGAATCGCCAGCACGTTTTCGATTTGTTCTTTGGCGTAATCCACGCGCGCGGCGGGCAAATCAATTTTATTAATGACCGGAATGATGGTGAGGTTATGCCGCGACGCGAGGAACGCGTTGGCTACCGTTTGTGCTTCTACCCCTTGGCTGGCGTCGACCACCAAGAGGGCACCCTCGCAGGCGGAGAGGGCGCGGGAGACTTCGTAGGAGAAATCCACGTGGCCCGGGGTATCGATGAGATTGAGGCGATACTCGTGGCCATCGCGCGCTGTGTAATGCAACCGAATGCTTTTGGCTTTGATTGTTATGCCGCGTTCGCGCTCGAGATCCATCGAGTCGAGTACCTGCGAATGCATCTCGCGCTGGCTGAGCGCGCCCGTGAGCTCGAGCAGACGGTCGGCCAGCGTGGATTTGCCGTGGTCGATGTGCGCGATGATGCAAAAATTCCGGATGTACTGCGGGTCCATGGCTCTCTGTTTGCGATTGACGCGGCGCGTTTTAAGCTGCGGCTCGCGGACTTTCCCAAATGAACGAACGCTGCCGAGTGAAAGCCTCTTAAGCTCGGCTCTGGGCTCTGGCTGCTCGGTGTTCGAGCGGTGTTGCCAAGCTGAGGCGCAGCAAGCAGCGCCCCATACGCCAAAGTCTCCGTGTGCCTTGATGTTGCCGTCGCTGCTTTTAAACTGTCGAGTTTGCCACACAACGACTCAAAATCGAAATTGGAAAGCCGGAACGCGGCTCGTTAGCGTTCCAGGACGTCTTTGTAAGCGTTGAATGCGACTTTTTTGGGTTGGCGGTCGAGGATGAAATCAGCCTTATGCGTCGAGTTTCCGGCGATGCCTACCTGGCCCAGGCGCACCAGGCCGTTGCCAAAATCGGCGAAGACCGGAACGAACATGGCGAAATGATCGTCCACGTCGCTCTGGGTGATTTCCGTGTGGATTCTGAACTTTCCGTCGTCGGCCGGCTGGACTTCGTAGGTGAAGTGATAGCGCGGCACTTCAGTGCCATAAACCCATTCGTTGAAGAACCAATCGAGATGGCCGTTCTGCTGAATGTCCATTTGACGTGTCATATGTTTTTCGACGATGGCTTTAAAGGATTCGGTGGAGGCAGGCGAGTCGCGATAGGTTTCCATGTAGTCGTGCATCATGTCTATGAAAGGCTGTTCGTGTTGGTCGCCGGTGGCGTGATCGTCGTACATCAACGAGCGCAGCATAAGCAGCACATAGGCGCCCTTGGAATAGGTCACGCCCTGATAGGCTTTTTCGGAACGCGGAGAGATGAGGCGCAGGCCTAGCCACAACGGACCGGCATCGTTCGGCGACACTCCGAAATTGTTTTTTTCGAGGATACGGACGCGCTGGCGTTCCCAGAAATCGATGTAGTCCTTCTGCCACTTTTGTCCCACGGCCTGCTGCAGGAATAAGCCCGCGGCAAATTCCGCAAAACCTTCGGACAGCCACTGATCATGATAGGACGCCCAGCCGACGCCGTGACCGAACCACTGATGCGCTACCTCGTGCGGCGTGACTTCCTGGACGAATCCGGTGAATTTCGTGTCAATGTGCCCGAACATCAGCCAGCGCTGAGTGGAATCGATGTAGGCGGAAATCGGCAAATAGACCAAATTGGGCCACGATTGGCCGAAACTGAAGTTCGGTTGCTCGGTGATATAGACATTGTCGTAGGGGTCCCGGCCGAAATAAAACGTGCACATTTGCATCTGGGCGCGAGCTTGGTCCAGGGCGTACTTGGTCATCGCGGTGGGCGACATGTTGCCCAAGAAGGCGCTGCTTTCGTAGTGCTTCAAGCTGCTTGGCAATTCGGTCAAATAGTATCCGGAGATGTCGTAATGCGTGATGGTGTCCGGGAGGTCAATCCTCTTGTAATGACCGTAATTGAAGCCCGCAACGGCGACCGGCAAGGGCGTGACCCAATGGGATACGGCGAAACTGGCTTCTGTGGATTGATCCTGAAGTTTGCCGACGCTAATGACCATGTTTGAGGGCGGGACTTTGAAAGTGAGATCGTAGAGCGATTTTTCGCCGAACCCGTTTAAGTTCGGGTACCAGGATTCGCGCGCTCTGACGTAATAGCTGCCGTCACCGGCACTGGCGAGAACTTGGTCGCCGACATATTCGACGGAGATCGAATGTTCCTGGTTCACGGCGGAAGCTTCGTTGAGAATGGCGTAGAACGAGCCGTCGACTTTGCGATCTTCCTGAATGAAATGGAGGTCCTGGCCGGACTGATCGGTGACGCGCGTTACGCGCAAGCTCGGCAGCAGGCCGAATTTCATGACCCGTTCACCAGCGACCAGCGGCTCAAACGTGATGGTGGTGCGGCCGTATAAGTGATCGTTTTTTGCGATCACGGTTTCGATATTGTAACGCTTGGTGGTGAACAGACGGCGGTCCTCACGCGAATTCGCAGTGCGGGCGAGGAGTTCGGTCTTGAGGTGCTGGGAATACCACACGCCGTCGTCCATCTCTCCGCCATTACAATTGATGAGCGCCACCTCTTCGGGAGAATCCATTTGCGGAAACGCGCCGACGCGCTCGCGCATGAAAAAGCGCAGGTCCTTGTGGCGCGAGCCGTGCATGTAAGCGTTAAAAAAAGGAGGATGTTTCGGATTGTAAACCGCGGCGAGGATATCGGCGTCCACGTTGTCGATCGTTTCGCCCTGCAGAATGTCCTGCGTGAAACCTTCGGGGACTTCGCGGCGTTGGCGGAGTTTGCTTTTCCAGTGCTGGAAGGCGGTGATGGCTTCGGGCGGCGTCTCTGTTTTTGCGCCCATCGCTGCGGCCAAGTGCGGAAACTGATTGCCTGTAAAACGAAAGACTACTTCTGTGAGGTCTTCCTCGGTTGTCGAACTACCAGTGCGCCGAATCATTTCGTGAATTTCTATTCCTCCGAAAGGCTTCAGCGAGAAGTGTCCCTGGCCCACAAAAATGGCGCCGGTCACAAATCTATTCACGGGCGGGAGAAATGTAATCGTTCCGGATTTCAACTCGAAGGTTCCCACATCGATGGTCAGAATGAAATTTTCACAGCGGTAGGTGTCTCCCAGGGCTATGTCGCGGAGCTGGCGGTAAGCAGCGTCTGAATTCGCAAAGGCTGTGCCTTTTTCGGTGACGTTGACCCGCGTTTGTTGCGCGGCGATCGTCAGGGTCAGCGGAATGTCGGCCGTGCCCTTCAGATCCACCGTCGTGACGAGGTCTTCAAATCCGTCTTTTGTGACCCGGACTGAGTATTTGCCGGGATTCAGGCTCGGCGCGGAGAACTTGCCGGATTCATCTGACATCACGACGAGAGGCTGAGAGAGATTGCCGCCGGTGATTTCGATGCGCGCTCCAACGACGATGGCACCGGAGGGGTCTATCACTGTGCCGGAGATCGTGTCCGCGCGCACCAGAGTGGCGACTGCCAAGCAGAAGAGCAGGAGGGCGCACGCACGGAATAACGCGAGCCACACGAGATTCCGTAGTCTCTTCGCCGTCCGGTTTGGTTTGCGTTTACGACTTGTGAAACGCGGTCCTACGGACAGACTCATGAGTCCTCTAAGAAAACCCGCTTTGAAGCTTGGCCCCGGCCGCGTCATGTGCCGAGTTAATATTAAAGCTACGTTAACAGAGAAATACCAAAATTTCAGGAATATCTGTAGCGGGAGCATCGCACCGGAAGCAATAACGGTTTCGACCGAAATTACCTAATGCGCCTTCACTTAAGTTGGAGCTGACCTGAGTTCGGTGTGCGCTTTCCCAATTAGTAGCCGACAATGCGAAACGAGCGGCTGTGGCGAGTGGACCGAGGGATCTCTCTATCGAGGCAAGCAGGGTGTCTCGCGCGGTGCGCGCCGGAGGACTGACTGAGAGTTCGGCTTTCGGTAACTTCGGCGAGGGGTTACAGGCAGTCATGGATTGAATGGCGAAGAGGGATATCGTAGGCTGTAGCCGGTTTTAGGCTGTGCGAGGACGGGCTGAGATGGGCAGCCGATGTCCGCACCTTGCTGCGATGCGATGTTGGCGATATCAAGGTGAAACTTCGACGAGCACTTAAACGGTCGCGTTTTGAGGATAACCTTCGAATATGAGCGCTGGGAGCTGATTTTGGCTAAAGCATCGAATTTGGTGCCTAAGGGTGTGAACTACGGAGGCTGGAGGCGATCCGGGGATGCCTGCTGAGTTGAGCACACTTTTCCCAACCACCGTGCCGGAAAAGTCGAAGCTGCCGAAGCTGATTGGCTATACCTTGGCAATCGCCAGCCTCATTTGGGTGCTGCACGATTTTCATATTGTGCAGGCCATGCGTGAGCTGTCGAATGTGGATTGGAAGTGGGTGCTGATCGGAATGGCGTTCGATGTGATCAGCTACGGTGTCCAAGCATTGCGTTGGAAGCTGTTGCTGAGCCCGTTCGGCAAGGTAAAATTAACACACGCAATTCGTGCGGTGTTCGCGGGACTATTTGCCAACCTCGTATTTCCGCTGCGGCCAGGCGAGTTGCTGCGTTGCTACTTGATTTCAGACTCCGACGCCATCGGGATCGGGAAGGTGTTGGGATCGATGGGCGTGGAACGCCTGGTGGACCTGGTGATTGCGACGGCTTCTTTGGCCGTGGTTTCGCTGCTTGTGGATCTGCCGCGAAAATTCAGACGCGTGGCGGACACGTTGGGGATCGTTACGCTGGTTTTGCTGGCCATTGTAGTAATCGTGATTTATGTCCTTGAAATTAAACTTTCGCAGGATCCCGAATTTGCGATGGGGCCGCGACGCTTGCCGGGAAAACTGATGGGGGCCCTCCTCGGTTTGCACGCGATGGGCACCGCGCCAAGCTTTTACTCCGCAGTACTGGCATCGCTATTGATGCCGGCCTGCCAAGTGATGGGGCTGTGGGCGATGATGCAGGCATACGGATTGCATTTGCCATTGCTGGCTGCGATCGTCGTGCTTCTGGTGATTAATCTGGGAGTGTCACTGCCAAATGCGCCGGCGAATGTGGGGTCGTACCAGTTCTTCTGCGTCCTGGGATTGAGTGTGTTTCAAGTAGAGAAGACCACCGCGACGAATTTTTCATTTTTTGCGTTTCTGGCGCTGACCATACCATTCATATTCTTGGGCTTCGCGGGATTGTTGCGTAGTGGATTGTCGCTAAAATCGATGCGCGAGAAGGTGAAGGGCCTGCCGAGCGCCGCGAGGGTTCAAGCACAGACTCAGGCCCAAGCTTGATTTGGGCCTCCCCGTTACACGGCGAGTCTTTCCGACAATTTGGATCAATTCTCTCATTCCAGCGAATCACCGGAACATCATTTATCACTCATCTAAGCACTGCAACTCGATTTCGTTTTGAGACCGGTTTGGCGTCCGGTATATAGTGAAGGTTTGACGGCGCGAAAAGCAGGAGCGGTTCGGAATTGACGAGCGCCGCCGGCGGAATTCCCGGTACTCGTTCCCGATGCCCGCATTTCGTGGTGAACGCGCGCAAATCAAATGGGTCAACAAGACATTAACAAACGTCTCGAACGGGCGCGCAAGTACCTGGATAAGAATAAGCTGCGCGACGCCGCGATTGAGTACCAAACGGTTTTCGATCAATCGCCCTCGAATCAGGAAGCGCTGCAGGCGCTTGCTGATATTTATACACGTCTGAACGAACCAGCGCGTGCGGCCGTCTATTACGGACTGCAATTCGATCGGCTGGTGGAGGCTGGCGATGGCACTAAGGCATCCGCGGTCTTCGTCCGATTTCTCCGTTCCTTTCCCCAGCCCGCCGACCGTTTGATGCGGTACGCGACTTTGCTGCAGAAGCAAAATCGCGCCGCGGAAGCGATCGAACAATTCGGGATTGCTGCAGCATTGTATGGCAAAGAGCAGCGCGACATTGAAGCGCTGGCGTGCTACGAGAGCATGGTCACGCTCGATCCGGAAAACCCGCAGCGGCATATCGTACTGGGCGAGCACGCGGAACAGCTGAGACATGCGGACTTAGCCACCCGAAGCTATCTTCGGGCGGGGCAATTGACACTGGCCGCGGGCGCGCTGGACGAGGCCCTGGAATACTTCGGACGAGCCAATCGTCTTTCGCCCCAGGATCGTATTGGGGCGCTGCTCTTCGCTGAAGCAAAGGTCAGGAAGGGGGACTCTGAAGGCGCGGTGGCGTTGCTGGAGCCGTTGGCGGCGACTGAGACAAGTACGTCATACCTTGCGCTTTACGGCGAGGCGTTGCTGCGTACCGGCAGGCTGGACTCGGCCCGAGAGATTTTCGAGAAGTACTACCAGCAGAAGCCTGAGGGATTCACGAAATTGTTCGAGCTAGCTTCCGCCTATATCGGGTCGGGACGCGAACCTAAAGCGGTGGCGCTGCTGAACCAAACGAAAGAAACGATGCGCGGCCTGCGCAAGGAAGCGGAATTAACGTCGAATTTCGAGCGGTTGGCTGCCGCTCATCCTGCCTCGCTGCCGGTGGCTGAGGTTGTGGCCAAACTGTATGAAGAATTAAATCGTGAAACGAAATATTTCGACTCGCTGGTGAAATTGTTCGATCTGTATCTCGCCGCGAATCGAATGAAGGAGGCGTGCGAATCGCTCGACCGGCTTGTGGATATTGACCCATACGATTACCGGAACCACGAGCGGATTTCACAGCTCGAAGGCAAAGTAGATCCCCAATTTTTGCAAAATATAATGGCGCGCGCAGCGAAAGCGGCGACTGTTTCAACGCGCACGGACGGTTTTACCGGGGCGGGCAGAGAGCCGTCGCAGGGCTCCGCATCGATACCGGAGGAAGTGCGAGCGCTACACGCGCTGGAAGACTTGGTGGTCCAGGTAGAAATTTTTCTGCAATATTCACTGCAGAGTAAGGCGCTGGAACGTTTGGAGCGCATCGCGGAACTTTTTCCCGGCGAAGAAGACAGGAACGAGAGGTTGCGCGCGCTTTATGAACGGGCAAATTGGTGGCCCAAGGGAACGGGCTATAAGCGCCCGTCGAAAGCGACGGCTCCCGCTGCGGAAGCGCCTCCTCCTACACCGGCGCAACAATTGGAATCGTACTCGTCGGCTACGGCGCCCGTGCAGGGACCGACTGCAGCAGAAACGCACCGGGATTTGGCCGCTATCGCTGAAATTAATCGCTTGATGTATCGGCAGCCTACACCGCGCGAGGTGCTAATCAGCACGGCGGCGGAGGTCGGAAAGCATCTTCACGCCAACCGATGTCTGGTGGTGGTCGGCGCGCCGGGCGAAGGCGCGCAATCAACAGCAGAATATTTCGCACCTGGATTTTCCCCAGTCGGTGCTGCGAAGATTCTAAGCATTGTAGGAATTGTGTCTAAGGTTGCGCCTGATTCGCTGGGCGGAGTGGAATTGCAGGCATCCACGCTGCCGGAACTGCGCGAGCTGGGAATTGAGTCCGGACTGGGAGTGATACTGAGCGATAAGGAAACGCAAGCGCCTTCCGGGACTTTGCTGATCGGGGATGTAAGGGCGAGAAAATGGAAGCCGAACGAAAGCTATTTTCTTCAGGCCGTCGGCGATCAACTGGTGCTTTCCGTAAACCATACCAAGCTGCGCTCGCTGGTGCGGTCTCTCGCCGTGGCGGACGAGAAGACCGGTTTGCTCAGCCGCGGAGCATATATTGATTGTCTGCTAATGGAATCTAATCGGGCACGAACGCAAAACACGCCAATTTCGTTAGTCCTGCTGCAAGTGGATCGCGGCAGTGACTTTTTGCGGCAACATGGAGATGCCGCGCTCGACCATTACATGGAACAGTTGTCGCGAGCACTTTCTGCCGCGATTCGCCAAACCGATGTCGCCGTTAAGTACACGGCATGGTCTCTAGTATTTATTCTCCCGGACACGTCGCTCGAAAGTGCGCGGGCGCTTGCGGAGAAGTTACGGCAAGTGGCAGGGTCGGTGCGTCCTTCGCGGGGAGATGCTGAGGTGACGATCAGCGCCGTTGTGGCTGAAGCTTCTTCGCGTCCCGGCGATGAGACCGAAGATCGAGTGACCGAGTGGATAAACCGCACCGATTCGGGATTGGAAGAAGCCCGGCAACAGGGCGGCAATGTGCTCGTCGAGCTTTCCACGCCGTAACGTCGGGTAATTTGAGACTGCAATGATACGTGCCAGAGATTAAAAGCACCTGCTGCACCGCCAATATCTTAGTTCCGCCTGCTATTCCGTCATTCAGTTCAAAGTGGACCATGCAACGGCGTCTTTCGGGTAACATACCAGTGGTAAAGTCCAGAATCTTACGAAGGGGAATATGGCCTACGCTAATTTGCTGTTTGAAGTGAAGGATCAGATTGCGCGGATTACGATTAATCGGCCACAAGTATTGAATGCGCTGAATCGCAAAACTCTGGACGAATTGAATGATTGCCTGAAGGCCGTCCGCGGGGATGATGCGGTTCGAGTATTGATTGTGACCGGTGCCGGGGAGAAAGCGTTCATTGCCGGCGCGGATATAAATGAGCTGGCGCAGCAAACCCCGGTCAGCGGCAGGGAGTTTACTGTTCACGGCCAGGCAATTATTCACCGGTTCGAGACGCTCGGGAAACCTTCGATCGCCGCGATCAATGGATTTGCGTTAGGCGGAGGATGCGAATTGGCGCTGGCGTGCACTATTCGCATTGCCAGCCGCAACGCTAAGCTTGGCCAGCCGGAAGTGAAGCTGGGGATTATCCCGGGGCTTGGTGGTTCTCAGCGCCTGCCGCGGTCGTGCGGCAAAGGCGTGGCCCACGAACTGATTTTGACCGGCGATATGATTTCGGCGGACGAGGCTCTGCGCATTGGATTAGTGAATCGCGTTGTAGAAGCAGCGGAACTGCTGCCCACCGCAGAATCGATCGCCAAGAAAATTATCGCCAACGCACCACTCGCGGTCCAATTTGCGATGGAAGCCGTGGAGCGCGGGATGGAGATGCCGCAAGAGGAAGGATTGTACCTGGAGGCTACACTTTTTGGATTGTCCTGCGCCACGCAGGATATGCACGAAGGTACGCGCGCGTTTATTGAAAAACGCCCAGCGAAATTTGAGGGGCGCTGAAGCATGGCTGAAAAATTGAGGCCAGCCAGCGTGCGCGGGGAATTGAATGCGTCGGGACTACGAATCGGCATTGTAGTAAGCCAGTTCAATAGTTTCATCACCGACCGGTTGCTGGCAGGAGCCCTTGACGGCTTGGCACAATCTGGTGCTGACGAAAAACACATTCAGATCGTGCGCGTTCCCGGATCATTCGAGCTGCCCATCACCGCCAAAAAGCTGGCCCAAAGCGGACGTTTCGATTCCATCATCTGCATTGGCTGCGTTCTTCGAGGGGAAACATCGCATTATGACGTGGTGGTGTCAGAAACGGCGCGGGGCGTTCAACTGGCCCAACTGGATACCGGGGTACCGCTGATTTTTTGCGTGCTGACCTGCGACACACTGGAGCAAGCTATCGACCGCGCGGGGTTGAAATCCGGTAACAAAGGTTACGAGGCGGGGTTGGGAGCTGTAGAGATGGGACGGTTGGTGCGCAAGATCGCGAAAAATTCCGGCGGCGGTTCTGTGCGCAAAGCCGGGCGCCGCTAGCATGACGTTGCGCCGCAAATCGCGTGAGTTCGCGTTGCAAATGCTTTTTGAGTGGGACATGACGGGGCGAAAACCTGATTTGGTAGAGCAGCATTTCTGGAAGCAGGCTCGCGCGGCGGAACCCACCCGGAAATTCGCGAATCAACTATTCGAAGGCGCCGTGGCGGAAATTGAAACCAGCGACAAGGTGGTGGGCAAGCTTTCCGAGAACTGGCGGCTGGAACGGCTGGCGGCCGTCGATCGAAGCATTTTGCGGCTAGCGATTTATGAATTGCGATTCGGGACCGCGCCGGCGAAGGTAGTGATTGATGAAGCGCTGGAGTTGGCTAAGAAATTTTCGTCCGCGGAATCACCGTCGTTTTTGAACGGCATTCTTGACGCGGCCTACAAATCCATCGGGGCCTAACTTAATTCTCAGAGCTCTAATTAGTTCTCAGAGCTCCCTCTGTCCTTAAATCTTATTTGTAGCACAGCACGAACCTCAAAAATATCCATGTCGGCGAACTTATGCTTCGATGTGGCCTTCCAGGATGCGGACGGCGGAGCCGCTTACTTTCGGAGTTAACTTGCCTCGTTCTTCGCTGACCTCCACCTGAATCTCGCTGGGGCGGCCCATCTCTACGCCTTGGGCAATCACCAAGGTTTCAGACGGCTTCAATTGGCCGTGATGCACCAGATATGCGCCCAGTGAACCTCCTGCGGAGCCTGTGGCCGGATCCTCCATGATGCCCCAGGGAAGCATGCCGCGGGCGAAGGCGCGTCCGCGGCCGGCGAGGGCGAAGCAGTACGCCATGGTGCCATGCGGCGAAATTAATTGTGCCAGGGCGCGCAAATTCATCTTTATTTTTCCCAGCGCCGTGCGCCTTACCGGCACCATCAGATTCGGAATTCCGGTGGAAGTGAACTCCAGAGGAAGCGAGGGCTCCAAATCGCTGGGCTTAAGCCCCAACGTCGCAGCCAGCGCTGCACGGGTGAACGGAGCGCGGGTGAAGCGTGCGGGTTTCTGCGTCATTGTCACGCGAACGGGTCGGCCGTCGTGAAACGTGAACTCCACGGGAAGAATTCCGGCACCAGTTTGTTGAAGAATATGCACGCTGCCCTCGGATGCTGGAACCACGCCAAGTTCCGCCAGCAGAAACCAAGTGCCGATTACGGGGTGACCGGCGAGAGGGAGTTCCTGGGTGGTGGTGAAGATGCGAAGCCGCGCCAGGGCGCGATTATTCGTCGGACGCTGGATGAATACCGTTTCGGAAAGATTCATTTCACGCGCGATCGACTGCATTTTGGAGGTGGAAAGTCCGTCACCATCGGTAACCACCGCCAAAGGGTTTCCGGCGAATGGCTTGGTGGTGAAGACATCAAGAGTGTAAAGGCGGCGTTTCATCTTTAGTATCCTCGGCCGGTAGAGTAAATTGTTCGGCGCCGCCCCATTTACAGGCGCTCGAGTTCTACCAGCGTGTGTTCGTTCCGAACGTTTCCTGTGTTGAGAGTCGTCTTGGGTTCGAGCAGAACGACCTCCACTTCTTGATCGGCGACGGGCATATGTTCGACGCCTTTGGGGACGATGATAAATTCTCCGGGCAGGACGTCGACGTCACGGTCGCGGAAGCGCATTCGCAAACGGCCCTTGATCACCCAAAACAGTTCGTCTTCATTATCGTGGTGGTGCCATACAAATTCGCCGGTGAATTTGACTACCTTTACGTAGGAATCGTTTAGTTCTCCGACGATTTTGGGACTCCAATATTCGTTTACTTTGGAAAGCTTCTCGTTCAAATTGATCACTTCCATTTTGTCCTCCTTACAACTAACTTGTGCCGCGCCTACGGCCCTAGGCCATGCGCCAACGCTAAAGGCTATTCACCACGCTGGTTATCTGGTCTAGAACGCGGCGAGTGGTTTCCGGGCGTGTGGTCTCGGAATAAATTCGTAACATGTGTTCAGTGCCGGAGGCACGTACCATGGCCCAACCGACTTCTCCGAAGTAAATCTTAATGCCATCCAGGTTTTCTCGGCGTGTAATCGGCCAGTCGAGAAAGTTTTTTAAATTTGGCTCGCCGAAATATTCCAGAGCCTTTTCTTTTTGGCCATTTTTCAAGGTCAAATCTACTCGGCCGTAATGATGTTCTCCGAATTCCGCGTGCAACTTGGCGACGAGTTCGCCTAGCGATTTGCCGTGCCAAGCCATGACTTCGGCGAGAAGCAGAGCATTCACGGTCGCATCGCGCTCTGGCAAATGAAGCTTCGTCCCGATTCCACCACTCTCTTCACCACCGAGGAGAACGTCGCTTTCGAGCATGCGATCGCAGACATATTTGAAGCCGACGGGCGTTTCCCAGACTTTGCGTCCGAACTCGGTGGCAATCTTATCGATCAGCTTGGTGGTGGAAAAGGTCTTTACTACTTCGCCTGAAAGTTTGCGGGTGCCCGCTAGATGCCAAAGCAAAATAGCAAAAATCTGGTGTGGAGTGATGAATGTGCCGCCGCGATCGATTGCCCCGATGCGGTCGGCATCGCCATCGAGTGCAAAGCCCGCGTCGTAGTGACCTTTTACCACAGCCTGGCGGAGAAGCTCGATGTGAGGCTCAATAGGCTCGGGATTGACGCCGCCAAAAAGCGGATCGCGCGATCCTCGGATCTCTTCGCATTCGATTTGATTGCGGTGGAAAAGATCGCGCAACAGGCCTCGGCCCGCCCCGTGCATGGGATCGACCACGAAGCGAAATTTCGCCGCGCGCAACCGGTCCCAATCCACTAAGGCATTCAAAGTCTCAAGGTAAGGCGCACGGATGTCGAGCGATTGGATCAGATCCTTGCGCGGCGGCAGCGGAGATACGTCATCGCGAAGAACTTTTGAAAGCTCCGATTCAATTTGAGCGACGATAGTTGGTGAAGCCGAGCTGCCATAGCTGGCTTTGTATTTTATGCCGTTCCACGGATACGGATTGTGGCTGGCGGTAATCTGAATGCCACCCGCGGCGCCGCGAAGCTTAACCAGCAGCGAGAGTGCGGGTGTGGGCGCTGCGTCGGCGGCGAGTCCCACAGGAATTCCCGCGGACGAGAGTTCTTCAGCGGCCACTCGCGCGAAGCGTTCGGAGCCGAAGCGGGTATCGTAGCCAACCAGCACGCCCGCACCAGGCTTTTCAGCGCGCACGGCGTAGCGCGCTATAGCGTTCGCAACCTTGCGGACATTTTCAAAAGTAAAATCCTGAGCGATGATGCCGCGCCAGCCGTCGGTCCCAAATGTGATGGTATTCACGGTAGGAAGTATAAGCGATGCATTTTGGGCTGGGAAGATAAGTTGCAATGTTCCAGGTTTGCGGCAAGCGCCAAATTGGAGCAATTCGGTGTTGAAGGTCTCGCTGATTAGTCAGAAATGCTGCGGTGGCCTGCGAAGCGTGGCCGTTATGTCAGCTTGTGCAATTTGCAGTGTTCGAGCCATTTCACAACTTTGCCGACGTCCTGAGAGCGATCTCGCGGACAAATTAGGACGGCGTCATCGGTTTCGACGAGCACCAGATCGTTGACGCCTATGGCTGCGATGAATTTCTTCGGGCTCCAGAAATAATTTCCGGTGGCGTCCAGCGCGAACAGGGGGCTTGCGGAGACGTTTGCGCTGGGTTTGGAAGCTAATAAATCAAAGACCGCTTGCCAGGAGCCAATGTCGCTCCAGCCGACTTCGGCAGGAATCACGAATACGGAGGCATTGCGTGTGTCGTGGCTGGCTGGTTCCATGATGGCGTAATCAACGGAGATATTTTCGAGTCGAGGATAAATCCGCCGCAGCGTCGCGGCATACCGGCGAGTTCCAATGGTTTTCGCCAATTCCGAGAGCGCTGAGTGAGTCGCGGGAAGAAATCGCCGCAAGTTTTCCATGTATGTAGATGCGCGCCAGAAGAATATTCCGGCATTCCAATAATAGTTGCCGGAAGCCAGGTAGCGACGCGCGATGTGGAATGCAGGTTTCTCCGTGAAGTGACGCACGGAATAGGCAGCGGCGCCGCGAGAACGAGCACTGCCGGGTCCGGCTTCGATGTAGCCGTAACCTGTTTCCGGGCGCGTAGGCGGGATGCCAAAAACCACCAGGTCGCCGGGCGTGCGCGCGAGATCGAGTGCGGCGCGGGCCAAGCTTCGATACCGCGCAGCATCCGCAACGCAACTATCCGATGGCAGCACCGCCATTAATGCGTCGCCATGTCGATGCATTAGATGTATTGCGGCAAGGCCGATGGCGGCCGCAGTATTGCGGCCGACGGTCTCGGCCAGAATGTGCGAAGCGGGAACTTCCCGAAGTTGGCGCCGCACTGCGGCGCTCTGTTCAACATTCGTGACTACCCAGAAATTCCTCAGCGAAATAATCGGCTCGAGGCGCGAGACCGTTTGCCGCAGCATGCTTTCCTTGCCCGTGATGTTGAGAAGCTGTTTCGGTGTGCGCATCCGGCTGCGCGGCCAGAATCGCGTACCTCGGCCCCCCGCGAGCAGTACGGCGCACACAGGAAGCGATGCCCGGTTCTTTGTCATGGGTATACCAGCCGAGACCACTCGGATTCAGGGACGCCTTGCTCGGCGAGATTGCGGACAAATTCGTCAATGTGAACTGGGACGTAGGTACGCAGAAGAGACGTGCGCGCTTCAGGGAGTAATTGATACGCGCCGAGCGCCGCGGGCATCAGCCAAGTCTGCGCGGGTGCGTATTGAATTGATTCGCCACTCCATCGAATCGAACCACGTCCTTCTAGAATGATCAGCAGATCGAAGTGCTCACGTGAAGTCGCCGCTGCGATTCTTTGGGCGAATTCCCATTTTTCGGTGGCGAAATAGCGGCAGGCGACGAAATACGTCTCGGTCACGCCGCCGCGTTCAATGCGCACCGGTACGATTTTCCCGCCGCTCTGCTCGCCGAAATGAATTACCTCCAGGGCTTTATCGATGTGCAGATCTCGTGGTTTGCCCTGGGCATCGCGGCGATTGTAGTCGTACACGCGATAGGTGATATCTGAGTTCTGCTGAATTTCACAAAGAGTGAGGCCGGGCCCAATCGTGTGTGTAGTTCCAGCAGGAACAAAAATCGCTTCGCCTGCAAGTAGCGGAACGTGTTCCAGACAATCTTCGGCTGTTCCGTTCACGATCGCTTGATTGAATTTTTCGGGTGTGATACCTGGCTTCAGTCCGACCAACACCTCGGCGCCCTCGCGCACACGAACGGCGTACCACATTTCAGTCTTGCCGCGTCCACCGGCCGAGGACTCATTCCGTGAAGCGTAATCGTCGCCGGGATGAACCTGCACGGAAAGCTTCTGCTCCGCAAAGATAAATTTTACCAGCAGCGGGAAAGGAGTGTCACGATCGGCGCGAGTGCCCGCCCAATCGGAAGGCATGTTGCGCCAAACTTCTCCCAACTTTTTTCCTGCAAAGGGGCCAGAAGCAAAGCGACATTCGCTACCGGTCATCCATGCCTCGCCGAGTGGTTCGGGCAAATTTGATTTTTCGGGGAAAAAAGGAGCCAGAGAAAACGATCCCCACGGTCGGGGACTGAAAATCGGCTCCAGGTGCGCAGGACATAATGGAATGTTCGGGACGGTCACTTGGCGGAGGAGAAAAAGCGCTCGAGACGGCGTAGCCCTTCGTCGATGCGGTCCATGGAAGTTGCGTACGAGAGGCGCAGGTATCCTGCTGCGCCGAAGGCCTCGCCTGGAGTTACTGCAACGTACTCGCGTTCCAGAAGCTGTTTGGCGACGGCCGCTGTGTTCGGCATTTGGGGATTGCAATGAGCCGAAACGTTCGGAAACACGTAAAACGCGCCCATCGGCGCGGTGCATGTGACGCCGTGGATCGCACGGAGGCCGGCAAGAATATGTTCGCGTCGCTTGGCATACTCGGCGAGCATTGCAGTAACGGAATCCATTGGGCCACGCATCGCTTCCAAACCAGCATATTGAATGATAGAAGTTGGATTGGAAGTGGATTGACTTTGCAACTTGGCGATAACGTCTACCAGCGGTTTTGGCGCAAGGATGTAGCCGAGGCGCAATCCCGTCATTGCGAAGGTTTTTGAAAACGATCCGGCGACGATCAGGTGGTCCTTTTGGCCGGGAATGCTTGCGGCAGAAAACGGTTTGGCGTCCTTATAAACGAAGTGCGAGTAGCATTCGTCGGACAACAGCCAGACGTTGCGGCGATTGCAGAGATCTTGCAGCCGAGCGAACTCACTGGGCGTTATCACTGATCCGGTAGGATTGTTCGGAGAATTTGCGATCACAATTTTGGTTCTGGGTGTGATTGCTCGTTCTACTTCGGATGCGCGCAGAATGAAAGAATCGTTCGGGAGGGTCTGAACGAAAACAGGCGTTCCACCCGCATATTTCACCATGTCTGGATAACTGACCCAGTAGGGGGCGCCAATGATTACTTCGTCTCCGGAATTGATCAGCGAGCAAATGGCGTTGAAAATCGCATGCTTGCCTCCCACGGTCACAACACATTCGGAAGGCTGATAGGAAGACTCCAATTGCGCTTTGTGCCAATCGCAGATTGCCTGACGCAACGGAGCGATTCCCGCCACTGGAGTGTACTTGGTGCGATTGTCCTCGAGAGCTTTGACGACCGCTCGCTTGATGTGCTCCGGGGTCGGGAAGTCCGGCTCGCCTGGACCGAAGTCCGCGACGTCGATGCCGCGAGCTTTTAGTTTTTCAGCTTCCTGCAGCACCACCATCGTCGGCGAGATGTTGATACGGTTGACGCGATCGGCGAGTTGAAATGTCTCTTCCGCTTTTCTCTCTGTGGCCAGCTCCATTCAATCCCCCAAGTTCAAATCCGAGCCGTGCAGTTCGACTGCCATGTGCTTACTTGAATTTTACGCTCAAGCGTTCGTAAACGATGCCCGGGACGAAATCTTTTATAGGACCGCCCAGGCGAGCCAGTTCTTTCACTAACCGCGAACTCAAATAACTGTATTGCTCCGCCGGCAACATAAAAACGGTTTCAACGTCTGGCTCGATTTTGCGATTCATCATGGCCATTTGCAGTTCATATTCATAGTCAGAGACGGCGCGAATTCCCCGAACAATTACATTCGCTTTCTTTACCCTGGCGTAATCCATCAGCAGTCCGTCGAACACGTCAACTTCGACATTGGTCCATTTGAAGGTCGCGGTCTGCAGCATCTCGACGCGCTCTTTCTCTGAAAATAACGGATCTTTTTCGAGGTTATGCGCGACAGCGACGATGAGCTTGTCAAAAATGTTGGATGCGCGCGTGATGAGGTCAAGGTGACCGTTGGTAACCGGGTCGAATGAGCCGGGATAAATTGCGGTGACAGGCCTGGTGCCGTTGGAATCCATTCGATGTGCGATTCTAACCTAGAAGGTCAAACTGTGCGGCGGGAAAATCGAGCCGGCTTTGGTAATGGGAGGGTTTCGGCTAAGCGTCCCGGTTCGATCCATTAGAGGCTCTCTACGCGCATTTCGGCTGTGCAATCTGACAGTTCGGCTCCTTGGCGTTGACCCAGTGGACTAAAGTGGTCGTTATTTAACGTGCTGGCCTGATTGGGGTTGGCTCACTGGAATAGCTTGACAGTTTGCTTCTAAGGCCCTAGAATTTAAATGCGACTGAATTAGTCGCATATGCTCGAATGATGAGGCTATCAAAGAAGGCTGACTACGGGCTGATCGCGCTCAAGCATCTTGCCATGCACGGCGGGCGTGGGTCGTGCAGCGCCGGGGATATAGCCGAGATTTACAAGATGTCGACGCCCCTGATGGCGAAGGTGCTGCAGAAGCTGGCTAAGAACGGGCTGGTAGCAGCGCGGCACGGTTCCAGTGGAGGTTACACGCTGGCGCGCGACGCTTCGTTGATCACGGCCCTGGATGTGATCCGAGCGATCGACGGGCCGCTGTTCATTACGTCTTGCGTGACCTCGCGAGGGGCCTGCGACGTTTCGAACACTTGCTCGATTCGCGGGCCGCTACGACGGGTGAATGACAGCATCCTGGCGGTGTTGGGGAACGTGACAATTTCTCAGATGACGGATGAGGCCCCGATGTCTGAGATGGTAGAGCTTCGGGTTTGAGAGCTTAGCTTTAAGGGGCCGAGACGCAGAGTTCGCTGATAGAGGCGTGCTCGCGAATACTGAAGGTGGTTGAGGAGAGAGAGAATGGCAATTAAGCTTCCCATTTATTTTGATAATCATGCGACGACGCAGGTGGATCCCCGTGTGGTGCAGGCGATGCTGCCTTACTTCACCGACAAGTATGGCAACGCCGCGAGCCGCAATCACGAATACGGCTGGAAGGCGGAGGAAGCGGTGGAGAACGCGCGCGGCCAGATCGCAAAGCTGATCAACGCCACGCCGAAAGAGATCGTGTTCACCAGCGGCGCGACGGAATCGACCAATCTCGCAATTAAGGGTATCGCTGAAATGTACCGCGAGAAGGGCAATCATATTATTACGCAGGTTACCGAACACAAGGCCACGCTGGATACGTGCAAGCGCCTGGAAAAGTATGGTTATGAAGTTACCTACTTGCCGGTGGAAAAGGATGGGCGCATTAATTTGGACGAATTGCGCAAGGCCATCACGCCGAAAACGATCCTGATTTCGATTATGTATGCGAACAATGAGATCGGTGTGGTGCAGCCTATTGCAGAGATCGGAAAGATTGCCAAGGAAAAGGGCATCTTCTTCCACGTTGATGGCGTGCAGGCTATCGGAAAAATTCCTGTGGACGTGCAGAAGGACGGCATCGACATGATGTCGATCTCAGGGCACAAAATCTACGGACCGAAGGGCGTTGGCGCGTTGTATGTGCGCCGGAAGAATCCGCGAGTGCAGCTTTCGGCGATCATCGACGGCGGCGGCCACGAGCGCGGCATGCGTTCCGGCACGTTGAATGTTCCTGGAATCGTAGGGCTGGGCAAGGCCTGCGAACTGTGCCAGCAGGAAATGGTGGCGGAGACTGAGAAGTTGAGCCGGCTGCGCGACCGATTGAAGGAATCAATCATGTCGCGGCTAGATGAGACTTTTATCAATGGTTCTATGACGCATCGCCTGCCGCATAACATCAATATCAGTTTCGCGTATGTGGAAGGTGAGTCGCTGCTCATGGGAATCAATGACATCGCGGTTTCCAGCGGCTCAGCTTGTACTTCAGCGACCTTGGAGCCCAGCTACGTGCTTAAAGCGCTAGGCGTCGGGGAAGATCTGGCGCACACGTCAATTCGTTTTGGGTTGGGCAGGTTCAACACCGAAGAAGAAGTCGATTACGTGGCAGATCGTGTGGTCGAAACTGTACAGCGATTGCGTGAACTTTCGCCGCTCTACGAAATGGCGAAAGAAGGAGTGGATGTGAGCAAGATGACATGGCAGGTGGCATCGGAATAAAAAACAAAATCCAACGTCGAGGAGGCAACGTGACCTACGAAGGCACTATCGGCGTACATCGAACGTTCAGCGGCAGCGAAACCGTGTTTGATGTTTTCTTTGCACCCAATGTGGATGGTGGAGCGTGCAATTCGCGGCGTTTTCGGGAAATCGGGGAACTTGCTGAGTTTTTGGAGTTCCTGGACCTGCGCGAGGAAGTAGTGGCCCGGACGCTTGAAGAAATTTGTGCAGGGCGCTCGGCTTCCATCGCGCCGGTCACTCTGTCAGACGAAGTGATTTCAGGGGAAGGTTTGGATAGCTCAGTTACTTTGAAGAGGAGAATGAACTAATGGCGTACAGCGATAAGGTAATCGAACATTACAACAATCCGCGGAACGTCGGCTCGTTGGACAAGGGCGATCCGAACGTGGGCACGGGTTTGGTGGGCGCACCGGAATGCGGCGACGTGATGAAGCTGCAGATGAAGGTGAACCCCGAAACTCGCGTGATTGAAGAGGCCAAGTTCAAGACCTTTGGCTGCGGTTCGGCGATTGCAAGTTCGTCCCTGGCCACGGAATGGGTGAAGGGCAAGACGGTGGAAGAGGCGTTGGCTATCAAGAACACCGACATTGTCCGCGAACTGGCGCTTCCGCCAGTGAAGATCCATTGCTCGGTGTTGGCCGAAGACGCGATTAAGGCTGCGCTTGGCGATTGGAAGAAGAAACAGGGCGAGCCGGACAGGAAGCACGCAGAATCGGCCGTCGCGCACAATTAAGCTGCATGAACTGTTTTCGGCGCGGCTAAATTCGTGCCCGCACCGATGGCCGTCGCGCGATGATCAGCGGGTGAGCAAGCCGCATGTGGCTTCGCGCGTTTCAACATAGGAGTTGCACTGGCAATATGATTCACGTTTCGGAAAAAGCTGCGGTAAAAATCCGCGAACTGCTGCAAAAGGAAGGCGTACCAGCAGAGTCTGGTGGGCTGCGCGTGGGTGTGCAGGGTGGCGGGTGTTCAGGGCTGAGTTATGCGATGAGGCTGGATACCGAAGCGCGCAATCGCGACAAGGTCTTCGAAGAAAACGGCGCACGCATTTTCGTGGATCCCAAGAGCTACCTCTACCTTCACGACACGACGCTCGATTATCACGAAGACCTGATGAAGCAGGGCTTCGTATTTCAGAACCCTCAAGCGACACGTAGTTGCGGGTGTGGCAGCTCGTTTACCGCTTAAGGCGTCCGCGCGTTCGTGGTTTTGCATTTGCATTGATCCCGGTCCGCACGATTTTCTTTTCCCAGCCCATTCTGCGAGCCGGTCGAGACGTGTACTTGGTCCCGGAGTCGCGGTACAGGAATGAACAGCCATGAGCATTTCGCAGCCACAGACAAAACGCGCTGAGGGAGTGCCGGTTGCAAGCTGTTGGAATTGCAAAGGCGCGGTGACCGGGGCTCATTTCTGCGCGGCTTGCGGGAAAATTCAGCCGTTGCCGCTCGGATGGGACTATTTCAGATTTTTCGGCTTCCCTCAGAAGCTGAACATTGAACCTGCCGCTTTGGAAGGGCAATTCCACATTCTCAGCTGGAAATTGCATCCCGATAATTTCGTGCGCGCCAGCGAATTCGAACGCAATCTTTCTCTGGAGCGATCTTCGGAACTGAATGACGCCTATCGCACTCTGCGTGAACCCATTTCGCGACTGGAATATTTGTTGGAGCATCTAGGTGTACGCAAAGAAGGCACCACCAAGCAGCAAGCACCGCCGGAATTGCTCGAGGAAGTTTTTGAGCTGAATGAATCGCTCGATGAATTGCGCGGTGCTCGCGAGGGTGGCGGAGATGTGACAGGCTTGCGAGCGAGACTAGAGACGGCGGCTGCGAACTTTCAAGACAAGCTGGCTGAAGTGGACGCGCAGCTTGCGAAACTCCAGCGTGAATGGGACGTCGCGGTCGATTCCGGCGTGGAAGGCGCAAAGAGTGCAGTATTGGCAAAAATGAATGAGGTAATGAATCGTCGCAGTTACATCCGAAATCTAGTGGCTGGAGTGCAGAAAGAATTGGCAGACGCGTAACGCATGACGGATGCCTCAGGCGCCCAGAGGGATGGGCAACTGACGCTGTCATCCCGAGCGCAGCGGGGGATCTGCTTCTTCTTGGTTTTTCATAAACATAAGTCGAGGAACTGATGGCGCGAGTAGTTGGAATTGATCTTGGGACAACATTTAGTTTAGTTGCGTACATGGATGCGGGTGCGCCGAAATGCATGGTCGGACCCGAGGGCTCGGCGCTGTGTCCCTCCGTTGTAAGCGTGGATCCCAATGGCAAGATAATCGTAGGAGACGCGGCGCGGCAGCGACTGCTGACGCAGCCTGACCGTACAATTTATTCTGTGAAACGGCTTATGGGCCGGGGCATCTCAGACGTCCAGAACGAGCTGAAGATTTTTCCTTTTCGGATCGATCCCGGCAGCGACAATGTGATTCGCGTGCGCCTGGGCGATAAGACTTTCACCCCGCCGGAAATTTCCGCGTACATTCTGCGCGAATTGAAATCTTGGGCTGAGAAATATTTCAACGAGTCGGTGGATCGCGCTGTGATCACAGTGCCCGCGTATTTCAACGATGCGCAAAGGCAGGCCACCAAGGATGCGGGAAGGCTGGCAGGGCTGGAGGTTCTGCGGCTGGTGAACGAACCGACCGCCGCGGCGCTGGCATACGGCTTGCACAAACAGAAGCGCGGCCATGTGGCCGTCTACGATTTCGGTGGCGGCACCTTCGATATTTCCACCTTGAAACTGATCAACACGACCGAAGGCGACATTTACCAGGTCCTTTCGACCAATGGCGATACGCATCTGGGCGGCGACGACATCGACAACGTGTTGATGGAATTGGCGCGTCGTGAAATCCACGAACAATTTGGCGTTGAACTGGATCCGCGTGGCGACGAAACGCAGGCTTTGCGTAAGAGCTTGATTCGCGCGAAACATGAACTTTCGACGGCCGACAAAACCTTGATTCAATATCCGATCGCCGGGAAGGGTATGTATGTTCGTGAAATCCAGCGCGCGGAGTTCGAAGATCTGATTCGGCCGATTGTTGCCCGCACTATGGCGCCGGTAAAAATGGCGATGGCCGACGCGAAATTAACGGTCAAGCAGGTCGATGAAGTAGTGCTGGTTGGCGGTTCGACTCGGATTCCGTTGGTGCGCAGGACCGTCGGCGAATATTTCGAACGTGCGCCGCATTGTGAACTCGATCCCGACGAGGTGGTTGCGCTAGGGGCCGCAGTGCAGGCCGACATTCTGGAAAGTGGCGTGAAGACTATGCTGCTACTGGACGTGACGCCCCTTTCGCTGGGAATTGAGACGATGGGTGGCGTGGTGGCGAAGCTCATTCCGCGGAATTCGACGATTCCGGCGAGCGCACAAGAGCTTTTTACCACGGGCGTGGACAATCAGACCGCGATCGACGTCCACGTATTGCAGGGCGAACGTGAGTTGGCCAAGGATTGCCGCTCGTTGGCGCGTTTTCAACTAAAGACGCCGCCAGGTCCGGCCGGGTTGGCGCGGATTGAAGTGAAGTTCCTGATCGATGCGAATGGAATCCTGCAAGTAGCTGCGCGCGATTTGAGAACCAGCGAACAGCACACCTTGGAAGTGCAGCCGAGCTACGGAATTTCGGATAGCGATATCGAACGTATGCTCGAAGAATCAATTGAGCATGCGGAACAGGATTTTGTCGAGCGCCAGACGATCGAAGCGCGTACCGAGGCGGAGACAATTGTCGCTGCAACGGTTAGGGCATTGGCCGACCCGCGATCGCGCGAGATTTCATCTGAAGAGCGCAAGGCGATCATGGAGTCCGAGACGAGA
Source organism: uncultured Acidobacteriota bacterium (assembly GCA_963703675.1). GTDB lineage: Bacteria > Acidobacteriota > Terriglobia > Acidiferrales > UBA7541 > Palsa-295. The sequence continues at coordinate 98,278 of CAVPFH010000006.1, forward strand.
TTGCGAGTCGCTCTGCTGGGGTCGGATTATCAGTTGATTCGCCGTAGGATCGATGACTTGAACCAAGCCACGGCGCATCTCGCAGAGGTTTTGATGAACGGCGCGCTGCAAACGGCGCTGGAAGGCAAGCGACTTGATGATGTGTAACCGACGACTCGTAACTTGCGGAGAGCCGATTGCGGAACAAAGGCTGAACAGTTGTGCTGTCACGAATACTGGCGTGACCAGAGGAGTGAGAAGGAATGGGCGGTAAGAATCCATATATTGAAGAGACAAAGTTCACGCCCGCGACGAAGAAGTATAAGGTCACGTTTGTGAAAGAAGGAAAGACCGTCGAGGTAGATCCGGAGAAACTTCCTTACGGGCATGACGGTTTGCCCGGAAGCATACTGGACATTTCGCAGGGCTATCGCATGGGTCTCGACCACGCGTGTGGCGGCGTTTGCGCATGTTCGACGTGCCACGTGATCGTGCATGAGGGGCTGAATTCGTGCAATGAGGCTACGGACGCAGAACTGGATCAGCTGGACGAAGCTCCGGGCGTCACGCCGAAATCGCGGCTGGGATGCCAGTGCGTGCCAGACGGAACCAAGGATGTCGTGGTCGAAATTCCGGAGTGGAATAAGAATTACGCGAAGGAAGCCGAGCACTAGAATTTTTCGATCATGCCGGGCGCGGGTCTAAGAACGCGAGAATCGGTTGAATGCGAATTTACGGAGCGAAATGCCGAACACATTTGATTGGGACAATCCTGAGGAAATTGGAATCGAACTCGCCGAAACGCATCCCGACTTGGATCCCTTGACGGTGCGGTTTACCGACTTGCACAAATACGTTCTTGCGCTTCCTGGCTTCTCCGGCGATCCAAAGCTTTCCAATGAGGGTAAGCTCGAAGCCATCCAAATGGCTTGGCACGAGGAATATTTAGAGAATCAGGGCTAGCTGTAACTCTAGAGTCCGAACCTCGGTTCGTTCCTTTCGCGTACATCAAGTTCTTCCCGCCGAGTCCTTCGCGAGCGATGTTTACCAAGCCGCCAGGTCGAACGTCGTCAGTCCAAATTAATCTTCGAATCGGATCTTCGTTTAGTGCATCCGATCTGCGTATCTTTGCAGCCGTGTTGTATTCTTGCTCGCTGTGAATCTAAAATTCGCGAGCCGGGAGTGAGTTATGGAAACTGACCTGCGTTATCCCATCGGAAAATTCCATCGTCCGGGAAGCCTTACGGATGAGCAGCGGCGCGAATGCATCGCCGCAATCGAAGAGGCGCCGGCGCGGGTTCGCTCGGCACTAAAGGGATTGAGTGATCAGCAACTGGATACACCATATCGTCCGGGCGGGTGGACGGTTCGGCAGGTGGCGCATCATTTGCCGGACAGTCATATGAATGCTTACGTGCGATTCAAGCTTGGTCTAACCGAAAACGAGCCGACAATTAAGCCTTACGATGAAGCAGAATGGGCAAAGTTGGCGGACGCAAGAACTCCAATTGAGCCTTCGCTGGCGTTACTTGAAAATCTGCACAAGCGTTGGGTACTGCTATTACGGTCGCTGAAACCTGTCGATTGGGCGCGCACGATTCGCCACCCTGAATGGGACAAGCCAATGTCTCTGGATGATCAGTTGGCGCTGTACGCTTGGCATGGTCAGCATCATGTGGGCCATATAACGTCCTTGCGCGAACGCGAAGGATGGAAGGCAGCTTAAGGTAAGCGTTTCGTGAGTTTGCAGTCTTGTGAATTCCGGCGTTATCTCTGATACTCTTACCTACGTTCTTGCAGCACTTCCCCGTGGCGCCATGGTGCAACGGTTAGCACATCGCCCTTTCAAGGCGGTAATACGGGTTCGATTCCCGTTGGCGCTACCAACTACTTTTCCGGTTTCGGCGGGCCTTTGACAGGTCGGATTTTGTCGGGGAGTCACAATTCCGCTCAGTGGCGCGATCACGTATTCGGCGGGCATAAAGGAGAATCACCGTGGCAGATTTGATGAGGACTTCGAATCCGGCGTTGAACCCCAAAGCATTTCAAGGAGCTGGTGTCGCCCTGGGCGAACCCATGACCTTGAAAGGCACGGTCAATAAAACCGGATTCTTGCTGATCTGCGTGGTTGCCACAGCGACCTGGACCTGGAATGTTTTTATGCATTCAGGCAATCCCGAGACGGTAATGCCGCTAATCGCCCTCGGCGGGATCGGTGGATTTATTTTCGCGCTGGTTACGATCTTCAAGAAGACGTGGGCGCCTGTCACGGCGCCGATTTACGCGCTGCTCGAAGGACTGTTGTTAGGCAGCGTCTCAGCGATGTTTGAAACCCGTTATCACGGAATTGCGATTCAGGCTGTCAGCCTGACGTTCGGCACGCTGCTCGTCTTGTTGCTCGCCTATCGCTCCGGGCTGATTCCTGTCACGGAAAAATTCAAGCTTGGTATCGTGGCGGCTACCGGCGGGATCGCGTTATTTTACGTCCTGTCGATGGTACTTGGATTCTTTGGTATTCACTTCACTACGATTAACGGCTCCGGCCCGATCGGGATCGCGTTCAGTCTGTTCGTCGTGGTGATTGCGGCGCTGAACCTGGTGCTGGATTTCGACTTTATCGAGAGCGCTGTAGCAGCGGGCGTACCGAAGTATATGGAGTGGTACGCGGCGTTTGGGTTGATGGTCACCTTGATCTGGCTGTATTTCGAAATTCTACGTTTGCTCTCGAAATTGCGCAGCCGGGATTAATGGCGGCGCAGTCTCAGTTAACTTCTCGGTTCCATCGAGCGCTGGTATATGCGGCGCGCATTCACTCCCGGCAATTCCGCAAGGGCACGATGCGTCCTTATGTTGGACATCTTTTGGGCGTGACTTCCATTGTCCTGACTCATGGCGGCGATGAAGACGAAGCAATCGCGGCACTGTTGCACGATGCGGTAGAGGATCAAGGCGGAAAGCAGAGGCTCTGCGACATTCATCGCAAGTTCGGTGCGCGCGTGGCCCGAATTGTGGCTGGCTGCACAGACTCGGACTCCCCACCGAAACCGCCGTGGCTGACTCGAAAGAATGATTACTTGCGGCACCTGCGCAGTGCGGATTTTTCCGTCCGTTTGGTTTCGGCGGCGGATAAAGTCTACAATGCGCGCGAAACGCTGGCCGATTTCCGCAGTCACCGCGACGCGTTATGGAAACGATTCAAAGGCGGCAAGCAGGGAACTCTGTGGTATTACGGCGAAGTAGCGAAAATATTGAGACGCAAGGGCCCGCGCGAGCTGGCTGCCGAGTTAGATCGAGTGATATCGGAGTTGATCCGCGTTTCGAAGTCCTCTCATTAGCCAACCTTTTAACATAGGCAAGGAATTGTTTTCATTCGCCTCTCACCGTGGGTATTTTGGAAATGCATCTTCCACGAATCATTCCGCAGCACAGTAGTTGACCGCAGCAGCAGTGCAGCACCGCTCCACCAAATCGGTAACATTATTACCCCGCTGAACCTCAATCGAAGCCTTCGTAAGCGCTCGGAGCCAGTGCAACTCATTGATTCAAATAAAGTTAATGATCAGGCGCGCGTGGCGCACCAAGTGCAATACACATACTGGATTTTGAGGTTCGCCCGCCTGGAATGGGCGATTCGAGGGTCTAAGCGTGAACGTACGGGAAGCGAGAAGGGAACAAACGCGAGGTGATCGTGAGACGGGCTACTCGCTGGTGGAATTGCTGGTTGCCGTAGCCATCATCATGACTATTTGCGCGATGGCGGTCTTCACTTTGCAGCCTGCGCTGCAAAACGCAGATTGTGATGCTGCGATGCAACAGGTAGTCGGCCAATTGCGCCAGGCCCGCGAGTTCGCCATTACCAATCGCCGCTACGTACAAGTGACTTTCACCACTGTGGCAAATATCCCCCAAGTCGCCTTGATTCAACGAGACGACCTGACAACGGGTGCCGGCGCGATAGACCCCGTCTTGAGCGCGGTAGCGATTCACGCTCCCGAACAATTCTTTTTTGGCGGAGGCCCCGATACTCCTGACGGCCTCGGACAGCCTCTCGCTGGATCAGGAATTGAATTCGGCGGCATTAGCGGCGGCCCGGTGGCAGGAATGCTGTTCCAGAGCGACGGTGAGTTAGTTGACGGGACGTTATATCAGCCGCTAAGTGGGACGGTATTTCTGGGCCAAACTGGACCGAATACGACGGCGCGTGCAATTACGGTCCTCGGCGCAACAGGGCGTGTCAGGGCTTGGAAGGGCACAGGAACAGGATGGGCGCAGTACTGAAGGAGACTGGAACAATGCGGTTACATAAGAAGGGCCGTTCGAACAAGGGCTTCACGCTACTTGAGACAATGATTTCGCTGAGCGTGCTAAGCGTGGGTATCCTGGCGCTGGCGGCGACCCTTGCGGACTCGCTCGCATATATGCAGAGTTCGGAAGAGGACTTCATTGCCCAACAGAAAGCCGAAGAAGCCGCCGAAGCAATCTACACCGCGAAGTACAGCAACAATGCCACGTTCGCGCAGATCTCGAATAACACCGGAGCGAATCCTGCTGGGCTTTTCCTGGTGGGGCCGCAGCCGCTGTTGCAACCCGGGCCTGACGGATTGGTGGGGACAGCCGTCGATTCGGGCCAGCCGCCTGAGTACATCCTGGAACCCGGACCAGACAACATTTTAGGCACAGCCGACGACGTGCAAGTGCCGCTCTCTAACTTCACTCGCACAATCACGATCGCTGCTGTACCAGGCCTGACGAACCTGAACGCGGTCACTATTACCATGAATTACACCGCGGGCCGGTTCAATCGCCAATATGTCCTGACGACCTACGTCTCGGCATTCTAGAACCGCGAAGGAGCAAGGGATGAGGCGGCAAAAGGGATTTTCACTACTTGAACTGATGGTCTCCATGACCATCGTGGTGTCCGTGGTCGGACTCGCTATCGGCGCGCTGATACAGGCGCAGCGAGCGACTGAGGCTGTTGCGTACGAAGCAAACAATCAGGAGAACCTGCGCGCCGGAATGCATTTCATGGTCAAGGACATAGCGCAAGCGGGTGAAGGAATCCCGCCAGGAGGAATTTCGGTTCCAAATACCGGTGCTGGCGGGACGTCCGCCATTATTCGGCCTGGCCTGGCACCGGGTGTCATTTTCCCTAATCCGGCTCCAATTCCTCCTAATTTCCCGGGTGGTTTTCTGACGCTTACCGCCCTGGTGCCTGGTTTTCAGATTGGGCAGGTAGGTAAGGGATTAAATCCGATTACGAATGCGGTGCTGGTCGGAAACCCGACTGACGTAATCAACGTACTTTATGCAGACGACGTGCTTGTGGATGCAACCGCTAACCAGAATCACCTTTACGAGTTTCCGGTGTACCAGCCCGTGAATGTTCCTGTGGGCACGCAGCTCTGCAACGCGGGTGCTGCTTCCTCGAGCGCGGTGATCGATCCCAATGGGGCCTTCGTGATTCTCGACCCTGCGTGCTTTTTAATGCCGGGGGCGACTAACCCCATCACCGTGGGCAATTTAATCATGTTTCAAAACCAGAATGGGACTGCTATCGAATACGTCACGGCGGTGAACGGCCAAAAGATTTCATTTAGTGGCGGAGATCCCGCGGGATTGAACGGTACCGGCGCGCCGGCCGGTACGGTAGCCCAATTAGGTCCAGGTGGAGTCTTTCCACCGACTATCATCTCGCGTGTTTGGATGGTGAGTTACTACCTTGATTCGACGACGAACCCAAGTCATCCGCAACTGATCCGGCAGGTGAATTATCCCAATTATCCGGCAGGAGCGCCCGTAAACCCGCCAACGGCCATTGCAGACAATATCGAGGTGCTTTCTTTCAGTTACGACATTACCGGTTCTACCGACCCTCTAGGTACCTACACGGTGGGGCCTGGTAATGCTCCAGCGCCCGTATCGCCGGATACTCCTAACCAGATTCGCGCGGTCAACATTTTCCTGGCGGGACGGTCGGAACAGACTTATTCGCCGGTAGCTTCACCTCAATTCTTGCGCAATAACCTGAGCACACAAGTAAGCGTGCGCAGCCTCGAGTTCACGAATCAGTTCGGCACCGCCGCGTCTGCCACTGCGCCGCCCCCGTGAGAAAGCCGCAGTCGCAGGGTCATAGGCTCAGTTTAAAAGGAGAGTCGCTGTGAGCATGGAAAGAGAAAAGGGCGTCGCGCTGATCACCTCGATGCTGGTTATGATCTTGATTTCCGCCATCATCGTGGGCATGTGCTGGATGGTGATGACAGATCAAAAGCTTGGTGGCAACAATAAGAGTCGCGAACTTGCTTTTTATGGCGCCGAAGCCGGCATGGAAGAGTTGACTTCCCAGGTAGCTAATAATTTCGCTCAAAAAGGCTCGCTCAGTGCCGCGGATATTGCAACGATTACGTCGATGCCACCGACTGGCCTTGGTTCCATCCAGTATCTAAATGCCGCGGGGGCTTCGACTTACAATATTACCTTTACTCCGGATGCCAGCGGAAATCCTGTGTCCAGTAATGCTACGATTCTTCCGCCGAGCCCTTACGCCGGAATGCAGGGACTGATCACACCGTTTACTCTCAACGTGGCAGCGCAAAACAGCACCACGGGTTCGGAAGTGAAATTAACCCGGCGGCTGCAAGTGGTAGCTATTCCTGTGTTTCAATTTGGCGTGTACTCCGACTCCGACGTGGCTTTTTTCAACGGCCCGCAATTTCAGTTTGGAGGCCGAATCCACACCAACGGCAATCTCTGGCTTTCTCCGAACGCTGGACCGCTCTTTCTGGGTGACAAAGTCACTGCCGTGGGCCAGGTGATTCGAACCAATCTGGAAAATGGTTATGTCGTCAACGGCGGCAATTACACCGGCAACGTCTCGATCGCATTGACGCCCAACCCTGCAACCTTGCCGCCGGGTCCGACCTACTCGAATGCGCAGTGGAGTGCGCTGGGCCTCGGAGAAAGTAGTGTACTGGGAAATAGTGTTTACGGAAACGTGAGCAACGCTCAGAACCCGCTTTGGCCCACAATTGAGGCGCGATACAACGGCCAACTGAAAAACCAGGTGCCGACCCTGAGTCTCACTTCCACCGCCCTCGGCGGCATCACTACGCCTATTACGCTCATCCGTAGAGCCATTCCCGGCGAGCAAGCCGCGAATCCGGCGGAATTCAAGGAGCAATATTTCTCCGAAGCTTCCTTGAGAATCATGATTGACGATTACCCGGCCGGTTCGGTTCCAGGCGCAGCAGGAGCTTGCCATACCGCAGACATGATGTCGCTGGACACGGTTACCACCGCAACTGATCCTACAGATCTTTACACGCTGGCTTTTCCGACGGTGGCCCCGGCGAACACCTGGTACACCGGAGCGTCCAACTTGCCCGCGGGCGCCCTCTATGGACTTCCGGTATCGGGGGCGACGGGTGCTGGTAAATACAATTCCGCCGACGGATATTGGTTGCAAGCAGGCTATCCGACAATACTCGGGTGTATGAAAATCGAATATCAAACGCTTGGCGGGGGATGGGTTGACTACACCAGGCAAATTCTGAATATGGGATTCACTGGGAGAAACATCGCTCCCACGGGTGTTTATCCCGGCTCGGATGGAGCTACTAATGTTGTTTACGTGAATCCAGGCACCGGTTTGCTCCCGGTACTGCCGACTGCGGCAGTGCCTCAGCCGACGCAGGTAGGCTTTCCCGCGCAGGGTCCCAGCCCGGCTCCGAGCGTACCGGCGCAGATTCCATGTACCGATCCCAGTCCGAATGCGATTATTCGACTGGCGCGTGTGCGCGACAATCCCTCTTTTGTCGGAGGCGGTACCGGATGCGGAGTCATAACGGCCGCAAATTTTATTGGTTCGGATTTCTGGCCGCTGAACCTGTATGACACGAGAGAAGCTATCTATCGAGCAAACGATGTCACTCCAGCGCCGGCTGCTGCCGGCGGCGTGATGTATTACGTTGAGCTCGATGCTGGAAATTTGGCGAACTGGTTGACCAACAACCAGGCTGGCTTGGGTCTGAATAACCTGGACACCGGATTCACCGTGTATTTCTCCGATCGTCGCGGCGAAAGGACTGATCCGACTGCTGGCAACACCAAGACCGGTTCTTACGGCTTCAATGATTTTGTAAATTCGAATGACGCCGTGAACGGTTGTCCCAACGGGGTACTGGATCCTGCTCCGAGCCAAGGCGAAGACCTCGAGGGAGATGGTGTGTTGCGGACCTATGGGGGCCTGGAAAATCCGCCGGTGCCCTTGCCGGCAGTGCCGTTGGCAGACATCCTCAACAATGCCGCTGGTACCGCAAATCTTTGGAACGGCACGAATATGATTGCTCCGATACTTAGTTCGAACCCTAATTGTGGCGCCCACCCCAACCGGCCGGACGTGATTTATGGCAATGCTCAGGAAGCCCGCGAGAATCCTCCAGTGTTTTTCCGCCGCGCACTGAAGATCATGGACGGTGCTTCGTTGAACCTCGGCACGTCCTGCGGACCAGTGGTTTGCGGACTAACGATAGCCGCGGAGAATCCGGTTTATATTCAAGGCGACTTTAACGCGCCGGTCGATGACGGCACCTGGGGCGGCGCCACCGTGGCCGCAGCCGTCGCAGGAGATGTAGTTACATTCCTTTCGAATAATTGGAACGATGCCACCACTTTCAATTTCCCGCAGCACATCGCCGGAAATGTTCGCAATGCGGTGCCTACGGCCTATCGCCTTGGAGTTATTTCTGGCAAGGGAATTCCGTTCCCGGAAATTCCAGGTGCGTGCGGCTGCAATGACTTTGGAACGGATGGCGGGGTCCACAACTTCCTGCGCTTCCTCGAAAACTGGGGCGTTGTGTGTCATTATCGCGGTTCGATCGTGAGCTTTTACTACAATCGCCAGGCGGTCGGAACATACAAGGGAGCTGGTGTTTACAATCCACCCAGTCCTCGCGACTATAGCTTCGATACGAACTTTACGCTGGGACCGGCAGACCTGCCGCCACAAACGCCGAAGCTGAAATCGGTGAATACGACGGGATTCTCGCAGGAAATATTGCCGACGCAGTAAGACTTTCGCACTTTGTATCGCCGAAACGGCTCCCGAACCTCCCGGGAGCCGTTTTTTTTTGGTGCGTCCGGCAGGGCGCACTCACTTGGAGGTGAAAGTCCTCTACACAAGTGTTAGCCGAACAGCAAGGGTGTCCGTCACGAGGCAGAATCTGAAGGAAGCTGCAGGCAAAACGCTGGCCTGACGAACAGGAAGCGGATAGAGGCGGAGCAGCGGGTGAGCAGGCCAATAGATGCGGTCGCACGACCAACCGCCCAGCGTTGCGCCTATCAGCGCCGGTGTCCATCGACCGCAACTCCGTGTGCGCCTACTATGCCTGTGACCTGCGAGCTAAGCGAAGGTGGCGGGAAGATGGCTAGCGCGAATGGGTTTGCGGAATGACTTGGCCGCGGATCGCGCCGATGTTCACAGTGTCATTCGGGTCGGGGTATTGGACGCGGATACCGGTGCGATCATCGTCGGCAAATGGTTCGTCCGGCACTGTGGGCGTGGGCCGGTCGCCGAGAAATTGTCCCGGTGGCGGAGAGAAGAGAAACATGATCGCACGGATGACCGCCGAATGATCGAGGCCCATCCAGTGGCCGAGCTCGTGCGTGAGAAGCGATTCCAAATCGTACGCGCCTTGTGCCAGCGCGGCTGGCGTGGCAAAGGTGTCCTGGCCGTCGTTGCGGAAAAACGTGTCGGTGTCCAGAATTTGCCGGCGAAAGCTGCTGGGCCGGATGAGGCCACCGACGTACCAGGCTGCAAGACTCAATTCGGACTCCGATGAATAACCCGAGAATCGGAAGCTGGAGCCGAGCTCGATTTATCCCGTAACGACACACTCACAGCTGGTTCAAACCCAGATCGAGAGTCCCCGATGAGCGGAATGTATTTTGATAGCGGCCTGGCCACGCATCGGAAAGATTGACAGCAGCGCAGTCCCGCCGAATAATGCCGCTATGTCCAAGTCGGAAACCGTTCGTCGGATCAAGAGCTATTCAGCGGAGAACGGATACGTCTATCAATACCAGTTTCAAGACGTGCATCCAGCGCGGCGCGGCCAAGTCAGCGGAAATGAATATATCTATTACGTCTCTGTAGATCGCAAAACAATGTTTCCATCTCACATTTTTGTGCGGCGTGATGCGCTCGAAAAGTGGACGCGTGAGACCGGTCGAGCATTGACTGGGACCGAAGAATACGCTATAGCCAAGATGCGATTATTCCAGGCATTAGATGAGATTGAAGACTTTGCCACTTCCCGACCGGAGCTTGTAGTAGACGAATCCAATCTGCAAGCGTTGCTGGAACGCTTGGATCTCTAGTTCTGGGCTTTTCCGTCCCATCCGCCGGATTTTACCCGCCGTGGAACTTCTGAGACACTTGAGGCCGAATTTATGACCATTCGCGACATCCTGTTCGGCAAACCGCTCGCTACCTGGAACGAGCGCGCAGAGGAATTAGGCACGGTAGCCGGCATACCTATATTTGGTCTGGATGCCCTTAGTTCGGCGGCTTACGGTCCTGAAGCAGCACTCACGCTGCTGATTCCTCTCGGAGCCGCCGGAATTGCATACATGGTTCCAATCAGTGTCAGCATTATTGTGCTGCTGACCATCGTTTTCTTTTCCTACCGGCAGACAATCGCCGCGTATCCAGGAGGTGGCGGCTCTTACACCGTTGCGACGGAAAACCTCGGCACCTTTGCGGGATTGCTCGCCGCATCGGCATTAATGATCGACTACATCCTGACTGTAGCCGTTGGGATTTCCGCCGGAGTCGGCGCTCTGGTTTCGGCTTTCCCGCAACTCCTCCCGCGCACATTGCTTCTTTGTCTGCTGATTTTGTTGCTGATCACTTTCATAAATCTGCGGGGATTGCGGCAGGCTGGAATCGTGTTCATGTTTCCCACGTATATTTTTATCGGGACCCTTCTCGCGGCGATCGCCTTCGGGGTGTTTAAGTCCGTCGTCGCCGGTGGTCATCCAGTGCCCGTAATCCCGCCTCCTCCACCTGGCTCTCCGGCCATGACTGCCGCAGGTATCTGGCTCCTGCTTCAGTCCTTTTCCAACGGTTGCACTGCGATGACCGGCGTGGAGGCCGTAAGCAACGGCGTGCGCGCGTTTCGCGAGTCAAAAGTGGAAACGGCGCAGCGAACCTTAACCGTGATTATCGGTCTGCTGATTCTGATGCTTGGCGGCATCGGATATCTGGTCCGCGCTTATCACATCGCCGCGACCGTCCCTGGACAGCCGGGATATCAAAGCGTGTTGTCCATGATCGTCGTTGCGGTAGCAGGGCGCGGAGGCTTTTATTACGTAACCATCGGAGCCGTGCTGGTAGTGCTGTGTTTATCGGCCAATACTGCGTTCGCGGATTTTCCCCGTCTTTGCCGGGCCATCGCCATGAATGGTTACTTGCCGGATTCCTTCAGCTTGCGAGGAAGACGCCTAGTTTATTCGAAAGGTGTGTATGTGCTGGCGATTCTAGCCGCGGTATTACTGATCGCCTTTCGCGGTGTGACCGATCGCCTGATTCCACTGTATGCGGTGGGAGCTTTTCTTGCGTTCACTTTATCGCAAGCCGGAATGGTGGCGCATTGGCGCAAAACGAAAGATCCGCATTCCGGAAAATACATGCTGGTGAACGGCGTGGGAGCTGTGGCCACCGGCATCACCGTAATCATAGTTCTCGTTACGAAGTTTGTAGAGGGCGCGTGGATGACGGCCGTGCTGATTCCAGCCCTTTTGATACTGATGATGGCTGTGCATCGTTATTTTGAGCGCGTTTGGAAGGAGCTGGAATGTCCGCACCCGTTGGAGGTCGGGGGCCTGCATCCACCCCTCGTGGTGCTGCCCGTTCAACAATGGGGCAGGCTTACGCAGAAGGCGCTGCAAGTGGCGTTGACAATTTCTCCTGACGTTCACGCCGTGCATGTGTGCGGCGAAGGAGAAGACAATACTTTGCGAGATCAATGGGCCAAGATGGTCGAAGACCCTGTGCAACAGGCAGGATTCCAACCGGTGAAGCTGATTGAGCTGGAATCGCCCTTTCGTTTAGTGATTATGCCAATCGTCAATCACGTTCTGGAAGTTCAGCACGCCAATCCCACCCGTCGAATTGCGGTGGTAATCCCGGAAATGGTTGAATATCACTGGTGGCACTTTTTTCTGCAAAATAACCGGTCCGAAATTCTGAAAGCGCTTCTTTTGTTGAAGGGGAATCAGCGAATCATCCTGGTCAACGTTCCGTGGTACCTCAAGGCTTGACCAGGTTTGTCGCCGCAACTTCAGGCGCTGGTAATGCGCGATCGAATTACTGCATGGCATCACGGAGGAAACGCGCCGCTTCTTCCGGCGGCGTGGGATTAATGTAAAATCCCGTTCCCCATTCGAAGCCTGCCACTTTTGTGACTTTCGGCATCATCTCGATGTGCCAGTGATAATGGTCGTTGATTTCTTCGCCGATGGGCGATGTATGGATCACGTAGTTGTATGAGGGATACGACAGCGCAGAATCAAGCCGGCCCAAAAAATCGCGCAGAACCCGGGCAAGATTTCCGTAATAGGACGTGGGCATGTTTTCGAATGCTGAACTGTGCTGCCGCGGCAGAATCCAGGTCTCGAACGGAAAACGCGGAGCATAGGGTGCCAAAGCGATGAACTGATCGTTTTCAAGAATCATGCGCGTCCCGGTCTCGAGTTCCTGTCGAATCATGTCGCAGAAGATACAGCGTTCCTTCTCATCGTAATACCGTTTCGAGTTGTCCACTTCCTCGCGTACGCGCTTAGGCACGATCGGCAGCGCAATCAATTGCGAGTGCGTATGTTCGAGCGAGGCTCCGGCCGGCTCTCCATGATTCTTGAAAAGTAAGATATATCGGAAACGCTTATCGTTTTTCAGATCCAAAGTACGGTCGCGGTAGGCCCACAGGACTTCCTCGACGCCTTTCTCGCTGATCATTGCCAACGTATTGTTGTGTTCCGGGGTTTCAATGATGACTTCGTGTGCGCCGATTCCGTTCATGCGGTCGAACAGACCTTCGCCCTCGCGATCGAGACCGCCTTCAATGCCAAGTGCGGGAAATTTGTTGGGAACCACGCGCACTCTCCAGCCCGGCGTGTCTCTGCCGCTGCCGTTGCGGCCATAAGCCTGGATTTCAGGAGGAGTTTTTCCTTCGTTCCCTGGACAGAAAGGACAATTCAGCATGCCCTTGATCTTCACGCTTTCGCGAACGAATTCGAGCGGGCGCTTGCCACGATCAGTGGAAATAATGACCCAACGGCCAGTGATCGGATCTTTGCGAAGCTCCGGCAACCTTGCCTCCTCGGCTTGATGCGAAAAATCGCCCATTTTGCGCGATGAATGACGAAAATGATGAAATTCTTTGGGCTAGTCCATTCTACTACGCCGTGGAGCCAGTGAATCTGCCAGATGCGCTCGATGGTACTTTTTAGCCACAACGGATGTTTCCCGGGATCAATTCGCGAATACGTTGAATGCGCCTTTGTGAAGCCGCACGGAAGGCCTTATGCCTGGCTGCGTTTCGATTGCCAAGACATCGAAGCGGCATTCAGCGGTTTCGATATGGCGGGCGCGAAGAAAGTCGCGCCATGCGTGAGAGATTGCGGCGTTCCTCCCAGTTTACGGCGTCTTCCGGCGTCGGCTTAATTGGTAGCGACGAACCCACGGATGTTTCAAGAATTGTTCGCGTCTTAACTTCCACGAAGGCCAGCATGGAGCCATCGTAGCCGACCATATCGATCTCGCCCTTAATTCCAAGGCGAAGTGAAATTACGCGTGACGAGTATGCAGGCATGACGCCGCAGGTACCAATATGCATAAGTTTCGCCGTGTCCGTGGAGCTCAGGCCCTTGCGTTAATCTCGCGAGCATGAATGCTCTTACTTTATAACCTCTAAAGTGAATTCCATATTTTTGCCGCGAATCACAAAACTCAAGTAGTGCTCCCAGAACTGGCGAAACAGGCGGCTACGGTTCACCAAAAACTGAAAACCCATCGCGCGCCAAAGTTTCAGAAGCCTCACCTTTAAATGCTTTTGCCTCATTCTAACTTTGGTGTACCACATATCGCGGCCATGCGTGCCACCGGGATAGAAATACCGGAATGAGCCGGTATTGAGGTGCCAGCGGTGAGTCGGATCGCAAAACGAGCTGAAATCGGTGTAATGCGGCGTGACTATAAAAATTGTCCCGCCCGGCTTGGTGACGCGGTGGAATTCTTCCATTGTGGCAATCACGTCGGCGACATGTTCAACCAGATGTTCGGCGCGTACCTGGTCAAAGGAATTGTCGCGAAAAGGCAGGCTGCCGCGATCGAGATGGCAGATAACGTCAGCTGCGGTTGCCGTATTCATGTCGACCCCGATCGAACCGGGATATTTCGTGGGTCCGCAACCAACGTCCAGAATGCGCGGCACATCGCCCCCCTTAGGTGTACGACCTTGCGACGGCAACTGGTTTACTACGGATGCAACGATGGGAGTAGCCGTAAAAGAAAATAGCACAGGCTCGGGTTTTCAAGCCTGTGCTATTCCGGAACATGCTCGCTTGCAAACCGGCATTTCAATGAGCACCAGCTGGCTTGCGTTATTGTGAAGTTACGACGTCCCTAGAGCGATTTCTCGACTTCGCTAATGATTCCATCGATCGTCTTCAGGGCAAAGCTGGCTTGTTCTTCATCTATAAGCAATGGCGGGCACAACCTCAACGTCGTATCGCCCGATCCCAGCACCAGCAAGCCTTGGTGAAACGCCATCTGAACAACGCGGTTACGCAGATCAGGGGCGCGTTCCTTGGTCTTCTGATCGCGCACGAACTCGATTCCGATCATTAGACCCCTTCCACGTACTTCGCCCACGATCTTGTGCCGCTCAGTCCAATCCGCGGTTTGGCGCATGATGAATTCGCCCATCCGTGCGGCATTGGCGATGTAACTCTTTTCGAGCAAGCCGAGCGTTGCAAGCGACGCTGCAATGCAAACCGGATTTCCGCCAAAGGTAGAAGCGTGAGCGCCTGGAGTCCAGTTCATAACGCCGGCTCTGGCGATGACCGCGCTCAGAGGCATGCCGGAGGCGATGCCTTTGGCGGTGCAAATGATATCGGGTTCGATGCCTGCGTGATCGGAAGCCCACCATTGGCCGGTACGTCCCATCCCCGATTGAACTTCGTCCGCGACCAGCATGATGCCGTGCTTGCGGCAAATGCGTTGCAGTCCAAGCAAGAATTCCGCAGGTGCGGGCAAGTAGCCGCCCTCGCCCTGGACTGGTTCGATGAAAATGCCCGCAACTTCGTCCGGATCGACGCGGCGGCGGAACAGCTCATTTTCAAGATAGGACAGAGAATCGGCGGACGCATGCTCGGCGCGAATTCCGTAGGTTCCACGATACGTGTCAGGAAAAGGCATATGAAACACACCAGAAAGCAGGGTGCCAAAACCTTTCCGTTGCACAGCGCGGCTAGCGGTCAACGACAGCGCTCCCATCGTTCGTCCGTGAAACGCTCCGTGAAAGGCGATTAGCTTGTCGCGCTTGGTGTGAAACTTGACCAGCTTGATGGCCGCTTCGATGGCCTCGGCACCGGAATTTCCGAAATAGACCCGCTTCGGTTCCGAGCCAGGCGCAATCGACGCCAACTTCTCAGCCAATTCCACCATGCTGGGATAGTAAAAATCCGTACCGGACATGTGAATCAGTTCAGCCGCTTGCTTTTGTATCGCAGCAACAACATCCGGATGACAATGTCCGGTAGCAACAACGGCGATTCCTGCGGCGAAATCAAGAAAAGTGTTCCCGTCGACGTCTTCGATGGTAGCGCCTCGGCCAATTTTGGCCACCAAGGGATAATCCCTGGTGTAGGACGGCGAAACGATCTGATGGTCTCTTTCAACGAGCGCTTTTGCTTTAGGGCCGGGCAGCGCGGTAACAAGGTGTGGCAACTTCGAATCTACTTTTGTATCAATCGCTGGCATAGTTTCCTCCGGAAGGATTGGATTTTTAGGCTCAGCGCGCACACCGGTTCCTGCCGGGCACACTCAGGCAAAAGAAAGACGGAGGAAAGCGGACTTAATCGACACCGTAAAGGTTCGGGCGCTCGTGAGAGGGTTGGCTATGCAGCGACAAATCGTGTTTTGCGGATATGGTCATTTGTGCTTCCAGCGGACACCACCGTCGCGAGTATCTTCAAGAATAATACCAGAATTCGCTAGTTCCTGCCGGATTTCATCGGACCGTTTGAAGTCCCGACGCTTCTTGGCGGCATTGCGCTCTTCAACCAGAATTTCGATTTGTTCCGAAGTCAGACGCGCTTTGTCAGAGCCGAAGCCTAGCTGTCGAAGCCTCTCCTGGTCATCATCCACCAGGACCGCCAGAACCGCGTCAAAATTTTCCATTGCGGCCAGTAACGGCATTGCGTCCTGTTGCAGGAATTCGCCGCGATCCATGGCGCTATTCACATCGCGGACCAAATCGAAGACGGAGGCTAATGCTGCCGCAGTGTTCAAATCGTCCGCCAGACCGGCCTCAAAATCGGACAAGGCCTGTTTCACCCGCTTCGTTATTTTAGGATTGGAGCCGCCCGAGAACTTTTCGGACTTAAGCCGCGAGACAAAATTGCGCAGCCGTTCCACAGAATTCTCGGCTTGTTTCAGGCTGTCGCCGGTGAAATTGAGCTGCCGACGATAGGGAACCGACAGCAGGAGATAGCGAATGGTCGAGGGCTTTTGTCCCCTGCCGAAAAGATCGCGAAGGGTAAAAAAATTTCCGAGCGATTTCGACATCTTTTCGCCATCCACAACCAAGTGCTCGGCATGCAGCCAGATTTTGACGAATGTGTGGCCGGTGGCCGCCTCACTCTCGGCAATTTCGTTCTCGTGATGCGGAAAGGCTAAATCGATGCCACCAGTATGGATATCCAGCGTATCGCCTAGATATTTCATAGCCATGGCTGAGCATTCAATGTGCCAGCCTGGGCGTCCGGGGCCGATGCGCGTTTCCCAGAAATGCTCGCCGGGTTTTGGTGCTTTCCACAACGCAAAATCGCGCGCGTCGTCTTTCTCGTATCGGTCGTTGTCCACGCGCGCGCCCGCCTTCATCCCTGTCAAATCGATCTTCGAAAGTTTTCCGTACGAGGGGAATTTCGCAATGCGGTAATAAATGGAGCCCTCGCTTGTGTAGGTCATGCCCTTTTCCTGCAGGCGCGCGATCAGGTCAACCATGTCCTCAATGTGATCTGTGGCGCGGACAATTTCCTCGGGGGTCTCCAGGTGCAACGCGTTCATATCTTCCAGAAATGCCTGGATGTATTTCTCGGTGTATTCGCGAATGGTGACGCCTGCAGCGGCCGCATTCTGAATAATGCGATCGTCCACATCCGTCAAGTTCATCACCTGCAATACCGCGAGACCACGCGAGCGCAGGAATCGGCGCAAAATATCCTGGAACACAAATGTCCGGAAATTCCCGATGTGGGCAAAATCGTAGACGGTCGGCCCGCAGGTATAGATTCGCACCTGGCCCTGGTGCAAGGGCTTGAGTGGCTCCAAACGATTGCTCAGCGTGTTGTGAAGCTGTATATCGGTCACTTTCGCAGAATCCAAAACGGTGATTGTAACTGACGCACCGCTTCGCGGCAAACGCCCGAATCAGGCACAAGTTCCTGAAAAGCCAGCAACACCAATAACTTCCAGTGCCTTAGAGCACACAGCCAAGGTAGTACTTTTGCTCCGAAAAAGAGCGCGTGGTACCCATGGAACTCCTGTACCATTTTCAAATTAATGTGCTCAGTTAGTCTATAGGCAGCTCTGAGGGCTCGCGGCCGGGAATCGGAAGCGTGGCGAAACAAGGACCGGCAGTCATGAAATCCATTCTGATTCTTGTAGCGATTTTGTTTTTGGCTGGAACGGCGCACGCCCAATGGATCAACGTAGGTACAGGCGCTCCAATCAATGGTCTGGGAACTATCAACACAAACGGCTCGATTAACGACGTTGGAAGCAGCCATCCCGATATTGTGGCGACTTCACAATGGTTCAATACGGACGTCGCTGTAAATGCAAATTCGAAAAATCCCGGCGAATTCGTTCCATCGACCTACTCCAGCTACAAAGAAGCGCTGGCGATGGGTCGGCTGGACGTGCAGGTAAAACCAACGACAGTAGTCCAAGCCGCACGCCTGACGCAGGAACAGAGAAGCAAGATGGATAGGTCAGCTACAATCGTGGTCGATGAAGATGCACGCGGGAAACCGGTCATTGTTTCTAAAAGAAAGTAGCTGCAATTGATCTAGCGGTTTGAGCGCACGATCAGGGAAGTAGTTCCACGCGGCGGGTCACGATCGTGCGATCACCATTGCCGAATGGAGTTGCGGTCAACGGGCGCGCCTTGAGCAAGAACTGCCCTTCCTGGGGCAAGCCGTAAGTCGCGTCTAGTGCGAAAACTTCTACGGATTTGCCAGCCGGTAAAGTAAATCCGATCTCAATCCCTTTCGCCGGGATGGCCCAGAAATCATATCCAAACCAGCCGTTCAATTCCCGCCGCACTTTATCGCTTTCTGGTTGGAGAGCTTGATCTTCAACTGTAACTGACTCAATACCGGAGTCCGGCGGGAACAACACCGCAGCCTCGCTGGCACCTCGTTCTGAACGCAACAGGGCGCGATAGCGGCGTTCGCCGTTTACTTCGGACAATTCCTGAATGGTGAACGTCGGAGGCGCAAGATCCAGGTGCGGTGCGCTTACGACAAAGGAAGGCTCAGAGCTCCATGGAAAGGGTTGAGACTCTTGACGACGATAGTTGGTGGCCAGACGAATGGGCTCCGGCAATCGGCCTGAAGCGGGATAAACCACCCACTGTGATTTACCTGAGTCGGTTTCCTGAGCATATTCGAGGTTCACATGTTCCGGAGCCTTGGCTGAGGACACTGGCACAACGATTGCGAGGAATGCACAAAATGCTGTAGCTGTCCCGGCCATCCCGAGGAGCGGACCGAGGGGAGATTGACGATCCCGATTTTGATCAGCGCCCATAGGTGCTAACGGAGTGAAGAGTAAAGCGAGAAGAAACGAAATAGCAGGTAACGCCGTGTTGCCGAAACCCTGATAAACCAGCAACAAGGGCGCGAAGCCGAGGGTGGCGGCCACAGCGAGCGGTAAGGTAACAGCGACGGCTATACCGCGCGATGAGCCGCGCGCCTGAAACACAAGGAATAGTCCTGCGATAACTGCCGTGCACACGGTGTACTGCAAAATATAACCGACGGCAGGAACTCGCGAAGCAATGACAATGGAAAACAGCGCCCACCATGTCCAGACTCCAGCCCACAGTCCAAGAAATCCTGCGCGCGGTGCAAACCTGATCGCAACTAAGGACACGATTGCAATCGCCAAGCTCCAGAAACAAATCTGCACTGGGAGTGGGTGCGCAACCCAAGGACTTTCCGTCGCGCCTACACGACGCAAAATGAAGTTGAGCGCCCAAGCCAGCAGCCCCGTGGTGAGCATAGTCACGAACCACGCTGCTACGCCCCGAAGGAATTCAATGCCCTTCAGGCTCTTCTTGTAGATTAACCACGCGATTTCGATGAACAGCACGAGCCCTGACCCAAGTGCGATCTTCAATGTCCGACTGACCGGCCAGGAGATGATCCAATGGCCTAACACATCAAAATAAACCGCATCGCCGTGCGGCGGATCGGAAATATCGATGTTGGAAAACGTCTCCAGCGAACTCAGTGCGTTATCTCCTTGATGCTGTAGAGTCGCAGGATTCGCATTGGCGAAACTGTCGAGAGGGGTGTGGTAGTGAATGACGCGGCCAATATTGGCGAAGTTGACGCCTTGATATCCGGCTGCTTTGAAGACCGTAAAATCGGTATCATTGGGAAATCGCCTGTACGCTTGGTAAAAGATTGAGCTGCTTTCAGGTCTGGTCGCCCGCAGAGCATACCCCCGTAACGCCCACTCGTTGGCATCTCCCGTTTC
This sequence comes from uncultured Acidobacteriota bacterium, assembly GCA_963703675.1. Taxonomy (GTDB): domain Bacteria; phylum Acidobacteriota; class Terriglobia; order Acidiferrales; family UBA7541; genus Palsa-295. The sequence goes on from CAVPFH010000006.1 coordinate 118,307, forward strand.
GAACATCAAGCTGGCACCTGAAGTTCCACGGCTGTCAACGTTTACGGCGACACGAACTTCTTTCGCCCAGGGATGCTGATTTACGAAGACCCGCGCTCCGAGCAGTCCCGCTTCCTCTCCATCGTCGATCAGAAAAATTACCGGATGCCGAGGCTGCGGCAGCGATTTGAATAGCCGGGCAATTTCCAGCACGCTCGCCGCGCCGGCGCCGTCGTCAAATGCGCCGGGGCCGGCGGGCACGGAGTCATAGTGTGCGGCCAACAGTACGGCCGGGCCGTTCTCGCTGCCTTCCAATCGCGCTAGAACATTCTTGACCGTCGCGCAGTCGCCCTCATCATCACAGGCGAACCCTTCTTGCACTGAGGGCTCATATCCGGCCTGACCAAACTCTTTAAGAACACGGGCGCGAACTATGTCATTTTGCGGGCTGCCGGTGGGGTGCGGAATGCCATCACCTACCAGTCGATTCAGAATTAGGCTGGCGCGCCCAGCGGAGAATTGTTTCGGATCGGCGTCGACCGGTTTTGGCGCAGGGGGTTGTAAGCCTTCAATCGTGAGAAACAGAATTAAGGCCAGAATCGCGAGCGCGGACACAATGCTGCCGGAGCTCTGGGTAGCATTCTGCTGCAATCATCCCTCCACTGCGCGCCATCCTAGGCTTAGGTTGCGCTTAAGTCAATCTACAAGAATGACTTACTGGCGCCCCGGCCGCGTCAGTAGTTTTACAACTTAACGCACAGTGTCCGGCCGGTCAGCGCTTCAATTCCATTTTGAAACTGGGCGACACAGCTTTGCGAAACTAGGCTTTGTCTTGAGTGTTTACCATGGGTTTCCAATTTGGGACTGCCGTATGAGGAAAACCTTCCTTTACACCGCTAGCCCGCCATGCTACTTTTTATTCCCGTAACCGCCATCCAAGCAAGCGCCAGGCGGAAGGGCCATTGTACTGTCGACCCTCCAGAGTTTTTGTCTCGGTATACCTCCGTCTAGAGATCAATAAATTGAAGCTTCTTCAGCCGAAAAGGCTAGGGAGCGAACTGTGCGAGGACACTGGTGCTGAAACTTCGTAAGGTCGAGCTATTGGGGTTTAAGTCGTTCTGCGAAAAGACCCCTATCACGTTCAGCGGGACGGGCATTACGTGCATCGTCGGCCCCAATGGCTGCGGTAAGTCCAATGTCGTGGATGCGATCTCCTGGGTGCTGGGCGAGCAAAGCCACAAGGTGCTGCGCGCTGAACGCATGTCCGACTGTATCTTCAACGGCACAGCCAAGCGCCCTCCCATGGGATTGTCGGAAGTGACGCTGACGCTCGTCGATCCCGAGTTGACCAATGCCGTAGCGAAAATAATGGATTCGCCCGAAGACAACGCGGAACCGACCGAGGTGGCGGGTCCAATCATGGTGGAACAAAAGCCCCTTTCGGGAGACGTGGAGACCAAGGTTGTTGATGGATTCATCGAGCTATCGGTGCAGGAAGTTCCCGAAGACGAAAACGACGCCACGGACAGCGCGGAATTGCAGGCCAAATCAAAGAAAAAGCGCGGCTCCGAAAAACCGGCTATCTCGGTTAAGCCGGGCGAAGTAGTGGTTGGGCGGCGGCTGTATCGATCGGGACAAAGCGAATACGTCATTAACGGGCGAGTCGCGCGACTGCGCGATGTGCAAGAGATTTTCATGGGCATGGGTCTTGGTCCCGACAGTTACGCCATCATCGAACAAGGCCGCATCGGCCAAATTTTGAATTCGAAGCCTATGGATCGCCGGGCAATCATCGAAGAAGCCGCCGGCATCACGATGTACAAGACCAAGCGTCGGCTGGCGGAAGCGAAGCTGGAAGCCTCAAAAGGCAATCTCTCGCGCATTCACGATATTCTAGTAGAAGTGGAAAAGCAGCTCGCCTCCCTGAAGCGTCAAGCCTCCAAGGCACGTCGTTACGCCGAGCTGCGCGAACAGATGCGCGAGTTGTTGCGTAATGTGCTGGCGAGCAAAGCCGAACACTTGGATATCGAAGCCGCGAGACTGGAAAATCTGCTGCGCGAAATGGATGTGGTGGAAGAGCGTGAGGCCAAGTCTGTTCACGAATTGGAAGCTGAACAGGAGCGTTTGAGCAGCCGCAGTTACGAACTTGATGGCGAGCTTCGGCAAATCCAGAATCTGCTAGGGCAAACCGCGCTGGATCTCGACCGTGCAGAAAACCGCATTACGTTCAACCGTGAGCAGAGCGCTCAAATCGAAACGCGAGCGTTGCGGTTGACTGTGGAAACAGAAGCGGCTGAGCGCCAGGTCAGCGATCTAGCCACTCGCATGATCGCGTACCGCGAAGCGGCAACCGCACTGCGCGAACAAACTAGCGCTCTCGAAACAAGCTTGCGGGAAACCATCGAAAGATCATCCGCCGCCGTTTCCGAACAGACAGAACTCGAAACACGCATTGTCGGGCTGCGGCAACTCGCCGGCCGCTTGGTCGAAGAGTCCGCGCGCGAATACGCCGAATCACTGCAGGCCGAAGAAACGGCTGCGCGGTATACCGCCGCGGAAGAACAGCGCGCATCCGAAATGCAGGTGATTGAACACGAATGCAGCGCGCTGATTGAAAGAGTTACAGCGGCCGATCAGACCTTCGTGCAGGCTCGAACCAGCGCGCAAGAGCTGGGCGAGACCGTTCGCGGCGCGCAGAATCGCCTTGTGGAATTGCGACGAAATCAGCAGGAAGCCAGCCAGGAATTGGAACGAACCCGTGAAGCGCTCTCCGCCGAACGCGCGCGGCGAACTTCCATCGAGCAGATTCTGAGAGAGCGCGCCTACACGGCCGACGCTATACAAAAGCTATTCAATGTGACGCACGAACACGGCAGCGATCCAGTGCGAACTGGTTTCCATGCCGTCGGCTTACTTGCTGATTACGCCGAAGTGCAGGAAAAATATGAAGGCGCCATCGAGCAATTTCTGCACGACGAATTGGAATACGTGGTCGTCGAATCGTTCGACCACGCGCGTGCCGGAATTTCTCTACTGCGCGACGAAATGGGTGGCCGCGCGACGTTTTTTGTCGACTCGCTCAGCAAGCTGAATATCTGGTTGCCGGAGGCAGATGCTTCACTCCCGACACCTGCAGGGGTTCTTGGAAGACTCGACCGCCTCATCGACTTCCGCGAACCACTGGGGTCCGCAGCGAAGCATTTCCTCACCAAGCTGCGTACCGCTTACATCGTCGAAACCGCAGCTCTGGCCGAGCACATGGCCAACGAAAACCCGCACAGTTATTTTCTCACTCCCGATGGCACGTGCTATCACGGCCGCATGGTTTCAGGTGGGCGCGCCGGCGAAGCCGGACCGCTGGCGCTCAAGCGCGAGTTGCGGCAACACGAAACGGAAACGCTGCGGCTGGAGCAGGCGGCAAACGAGCAACAAGTGGCAATGACGCGGCGAGAAGAAGCGATTGCGGAAGGCGAGGAGCAAGTTACATCCGTTATGGCGCGCCAAATGGAAGCGGAAAAATCTTTGGTAGCGGTCACGCACCAACGGGACCAGGCGCGTTTCGAGTTGCGCCGAATCGAACAGCAGTTCGCCAATGAGCGCGAGGAGACCTCCCGTCTGCGTGCGGAAGCGGAAGCGGCTCGCATTCGTGCAGCCAGCGCTCGAAGCAAGCACGCGGAAGCGGTACACGCGCGCGAAGCAGCCGAAAGCGAGAGCGCACAAGCCTCCGATCGACTCACTCACTTGCGTCAGGACTTGCATTCTCTTCAAGAGCAAGCAGCGGCCCGGCGTGAGGAATTGGCAACGATGTCCGAGCGCCTCACCAGCGCAGAAAGTGCCGAACGGCGCGTGGCTGAGGAAATGACGCTCGCCGGTGAACGGATGGTCTCGTTGCGGCAGCAGCACGAAGTTATGCTTCAGGAAAAAAGCGAGCTTCACGCTTCCTGTGAACAGCTTGGATTGCAGGTTGAAGAACTCCGCAAAGAGAAGGCCCGGCTCGATGAACTGAAGTTTGCACTCGAAAGTGAATGGGAGCTTGCCAGAACGCGTGCCACGCAACTGGAAGACACCGTGCGAGGCAAGCGGCAGACATTAGAAGAATTGCGGGCAGAGCGCAACCGCCATCAAATTGAGAAAGCCCGCAACGACGCAGATAGGGACTATCTGCGCCAGGCCTGCATCTCTGAATTGAACGCACAGCCGGAAGAACTAATGGCCCAGCAAGCAGAGCAGCTTTTGCTGGGAGAAGCTCTGATCGCCGCTGAGACTAACTACAACGAAATGAAGGCGCGCGTCGAGGCCATGGGGCCCGTCAACATGATGGCGCTTGAGGAATTCAAGGAGTGCGAGGAGCGCGATGCCTTTATGCGTCGCGAACGCGACGATCTGGTGGCTTCCATCCAGAACACACAACTCACCATTACGGAACTCGATCAGGTGTCACGGCAGAAGTTCGAAGAAGCTTTCAATTTTATCAACGCGCATTTCGCAATCGCGTTCCAGTCCCTATTCGGCGGCGGTCACGGTGAGATGCGGTTGGGCGAGCCGGATAGTTCAGGTGAGGCTGGAATTGACATTGTGGCGCAGCCGCCGGGCAAGCGCTTGCAAAATATATTGCTGCTTTCGGGCGGCGAAAAGGCGCTGACGGCGCTCGCGCTCTTGATTGCGGTTTTCAAATATCAACCGAGTCCGTTCTGTATCCTGGACGAAGTGGATGCGCCGCTCGACGAAGCCAACGTCGGGCGTTTCAATAAAATGCTCGCGGACATGTGCGGGCAGACTCAATTCATCGTGGTTACCCACAATCGCAAGACGATGGAGATGGGCTCAGTACTGTACGGCGTCACGATGCAAGAGCCCGGCGTCTCGAAACTTGTTTCTGTGAAGTGGGAAGAGACCGCTGCGATGCCGGCTTCCAAAGCGGCGACCAACGCCGCCTAAGTCCCCCGAAATTTTCTCGAATCATTCATGCCTGTGAAAAACTCAAGGGAGCGGGTTTCTTAACGGTTGACAACACAACTCGCTGCGCTAGAATACCCGCCTCTTCGCTGCGAGGTAATAATCCTTGGCTTCTCCGCAAATGACTCCAACTATTTCAGAAACGAATTTTCCCGGACTCAAACTTCGGGGGCGCGGTAAAGTCCGCGACATTTACGAATTAGGGGACCAATTGTTGATCGTCGCGACCGATCGACTGTCGGCTTTCGACGTGGTGCTACCTACGCCTATTCCCTATAAGGGAAAGGTACTCACGCAACTGTCGTTGTTCTGGTTCGACAAGCTTGCCGGTATCGTGCCTAATCACGTTATCGAAGCCGAAAATTTCAGCGGAGAATTTGCGCGCTACGCCAATTCGCTGGATGGCCGCGCTATGGTAGTTCGCAAGACGGAACCGTTGCCGATCGAGTGCGTCGTGCGCGGATATATTTCCGGCTCCGGCTGGAAGGACTATCAAAAGACCGGCGCGATTTGCGGTATTCCGTTGCCCGCGGGCCTGCGCGAGTCCGATCAGTTACCCGAACCCATTTTCACTCCTTCCACCAAGGCCACCACGGGACACGACGAAAATATTTCTTTCGATGAAACGATCAAGCGCATCGGCCAGCGGCTGGCAGAAAAGCTACGCGATACCAGCCTTGCTATTTACAGCCGCGCCTTGGAACATGCGACGTCGCGTGGGATCGTCATCGCCGACACGAAATTCGAATTCGGGCTCATCGGAAACGAGATGATTTGGATCGACGAAGCTCTCACTCCAGATTCGTCGCGCTTCTGGCCGGCTGACCAATACGTTCCAGGTCAAGCCCAGCCATCCTTCGACAAGCAGTTCGTGCGGGATTACCTGGAGACAATAGGGTGGAATAAGCAGCCTCCAGCCCCAGCCTTACCGGACGACGTGGTAACCGCCACTCAGAATAAATACCGGGAAGCCTATCAGCGCGTTACAGGCCATGAATTAGATTAACTCTGGCTGCAGCTAGCCTCAGATGTGGTACCGGCCCATTCTCCGAACTCGTCATCGCGGGGCGTAAACGTGAAAGATCAATTGGAATCTTTAATTGGAATGATGGTCGAGCGGGGAATTCTGCTCGAAGAAGCGGTAACGGAGTTCGAAAAGAAATTCATCAAACGAGTCTTGGAGCGATTGGACGGCAATCAGTCACGAGCCGCAAAGGTTCTCGGAATTCACCGTAACACGTTAAGCCGGAAGGTCGGCACCTACAAGCTCGACCATGTAGGACAGAAGCGGTACTGAAATTTCCGGCAAAATACCCGAATTAATCTCGCCCTTAAAGTAAAAAATGGCCGGCTTTCTGGACCGGCCAGAATCACGGATGAAAAAACGAATTGATTCTATTGCTTCGGCGGCACTTTGTGATGCTTTCCGGTTTCAGCCTTTTCCGGAATCGTTGTCGGATCGACTTTCACTTGATCCCAGTGAAGCATGAAGGGCGAAGGATCGTAGCTTACAATCGCTCCGGAGAACCGAATTCCATCATCCTTTTGAAGCCGAACAACATCCGGCTGAGGAGTTTCCTGAGTCGCGTTCGGGGTTCCTGCCGGGGGAGGTGCAGTCCAGACTTTCACGTCCATGTTGGCTGTGGTGGCTTTTTCCACTTCGTCTTCATTGGCGCCGGTAAAAACCATGAAGTCGACGAACCCTTCGCCTTGTTTGACGTCGATAATCTTGCCGACCACGCCCGGGAATTGCGCGCCGCAGATCGCAAGCCAGGTTTGCTTAGCCTTATCGCCACCGGCACTCAGGTCAGTAATCACCGTTAGAATCGTGCTTCCCTGCGCGATTTTTTGCAGGTCCGTGGCGCTGGCAATCGTGTAAGTCGCCGGACGATCTCCGGTAGTCCCTGCAAGGGTCAGAAGTTCGTTCAGCTGGTCATCGACAGAGCTATCGCAACCAGGTTGCTCATAGGCCAGAATCGCCTTGCGCAGGTAATCTTTGATTTTGTCCGCGTCGGGAACTTTCAGATTAATCGATCGCGCCAGCGCCCAGAATCCATTGATGTACTGAGGCGGGTTCATTCCCAGGTAGGCCAAACCGAGGCGGTATGCCGTAACTGCATCGGTAGGATTATTTGCCAGGGCCGCCTTAAAATCGTCCACGGCCGCCGCATAGTCTTTCAGTTGCAGTTCCGCGAAACCCGCTGCTGCATTGAAAAACGCAATGCCCGGCTTCTTTTGCTCGGCGAACTGCTCGTCAGTCATCGTCGAATTTGCAGGCTTGGGATATTTCGCAAGCAAATCCGCACCCTGTTTTGCAGCGTCGCGTTCTTTTACCAATTGATCATGCGCGTCCGGAGCTTTCGGATTGTAGGCAACTGAAAACACTTGCACCCGCGATTGCAATGCCTGCAAGCGCGTTGCTGCATCGACCTTGTCGCCTATGGCGATGATCTTGTCGGCCGTCTCGATCACTTTGGGATAGTTCTTCAAATCGTTGTATGTAGAGAGATAGAGTTGGTCGACATAAACCATCAACGTCGAATTCGGGAACTTGCTGACGAAATCATCAAGGAGCTTGAGCCGGTTCTGCGGATTCGTCTCCGCGCGTGCCGCCTGGAAGGCGTTGTACTCCGGAATCGTATACGTAGGCTTCTGCTGATCCTGCGCAGCCTGAGCAGCCTGCGCCTCAGTAGGCCGTGCAGGCATGCAAACCAGCACGGGAGCTAACAGTAATAATCCCTTCATGAAAGAGCACTTTCGCGTCATCTCTTTACTGCCTCCTGGACCGTTTCTAATTAGGAATTAGCTCGCGCCTAGGGCTACAACCCCTGGAGAATAACGGGGTAAGGAAATCCACGGGATTATAGGGAAACCTACTCACACGCGCAAGGTGAAATCACCTATAACCTGATTTGTTCTACCGCATGCATCTTTCAGGATGTCCACGCCTGAATGATAAGATGACCAATAGACGAAAATTGTCGCCTCAGGAGAATCTCGGAATGGACAGTCAAAAGCCCCTAAACGGTAAGGTCGCCCTTGTAACCGGCGCGAGCCGAGGTATAGGGCTTGCCATCGCCCGCAGGCTGGGAAAAATGGGAGCTAAGCTCAGCATCTGCTCCAAGGACCCGCAAAAACTGGAGGTGGCGAAAAACGATCTGCGCCGAGATGTCAAAGACGTGTTTGCGGCGCCGGTGGATGTCACACAGGCAGACCAGATATCGTCGTTCGTGGCAAACACTGAAAAGAACATCGGCCCAGTCGAGATTCTAGTTAACAATGCCGGAATCGGCTACTTCGGACCCGCTCATGAGGCATCCGATCAAACCTGGGACTCGGTGTTAGACACCAATCTGAAATCAGTGTTTTTGGTGAGTAAAGCCATCGCGCCTGGGATGATCCAACGTCGCAGCGGCCAGATTATCAACATCGCGTCGCTCGCGGGCAAGAATACCTTCCGAAATGGCGGCATATACTGCGCCTCAAAATGGGGCCTGCTGGGACTCACCGGGTGTATGGCAGAGGACCTTAGATCATACGGGATCCGGGTGATCGCGATTTGCCCCGGGTCGGTGGCGACCGAATTCTCGCACCATGAAGGCAAGGACGCTGCTAAATTGCTGCAACCAGATGACATAGCCCACGCCGTGGAGATGCTCGTCACGCAAGCGCCGCAAAGTTTCATCAGCGAAGTTCTCATGCGTCCCACGCAAAAGCCCTGAACGCCGCAGCCCGCTTGAATCTTTTCCGTAACCTCCGCATCATATGATTTGAGCTCAAATGATTTGAGCTTAAACCAATATGCCGAGCCACTTCCAAGGAGGAGAAGACGCAGTCCGGGGACTTAGCGCTTACATCAATCTGGTTCGCGCTTCGGACTCAGTCGTGTCCAAAACCACTGCGCATCTCGAATCGGAGGGCGTAACCAGCGGACAATTCGCAGTTCTGGAAGCTCTGCTGCACCTAGGTCCAATGTGTCAGCACACTATTGCAAAGAAGCTTTTGCGCAGCGGCGGCAATATGACGCTGGTAGTAGACAACCTCGAGAAACAGGGATGGGTGAAACGAGAACGCCAAGAAAAGGACCGCCGGATGGTCGAAATTCATCTAACGCCAAAAGGCCGCCGGTTAATTACGCGCATCTTCCCGGAGCACGCCAAGATCGTCGCCCGGGTGATGGGCGAATTAACACCGGCCGAACAGGATGATTTGCGCCGCATCGCGGGCAAACTCGGACGCGGCGCGGAAGTGCTTTGCATCGAAAGACTAAAGAGGGAGACACAGAATGCTGCGAATCAGACCAAGTGAAGAACGTGGACGCAACAAACTTAATTGGCTCGACACGCATTTTACATTTTCGTTCGACCAGTACTACGACCCCGAGCATATGCAGTTCCGCTCGCTGCGCGTGTTGAATGAAGACATCGTAGCCGCGGGCAAAGGGTTCGGAATGCATCCCCATCGCGATATGGAGATACTGACCTGGATTCTCGAAGGCGCGCTCGAACATCGCGACAGCATGGGAACCGGTGCGGTGATTCGCCCCGGAGAATTGCAGCACATGAGCGCGGGCACCGGCATCCTGCACAGCGAATTCAATCCTTCGCCGAAGAATCCGACACACCTGCTGCAAATCTGGATCACTCCAGAGCGCAACGGCCTGAAGCCGAAATACGAGCAGCTTGCATTCCCCGATAAAGATTTGCGCGGGAAATTCCTGCATGTGGCGGGGCCGAACGCTCCTGTGACCATCCACCAGGACGCTGACTTGTATATCGCGCGTCTTGCTGAGGGCCAGGAAATCACGCACGACCTGAAATCCAACCGGCACGCCTGGGTGCAGATCGCCCGTGGCGATGTCACTGTGGATGGGAGGGAACTGAAGGCTGGAGACGGTGCTGCAATTTCAAAGGAAGAGGAAGTGCGGGTTCAAGGAAAACAGAACTCAGAAGTCCTGTTGTTCGATCTTGCGTAAATTCTTCGCACAGCAAATTGGTAAAAAGGAGAATCGATCCAATGTCTAATTCTTCGAATAGCGTGCTTCCGCTTATCGGCCGAATTATGATGAGTCTCATATTCATCAATGCGGGTATATCGAAAATCGCCGGTCACGCCATGATGACGAGTTACGCCGCATCCAAGGGCGTCCCGGCGCCCGCGCTGGCTATATGGGCGGCTGCCCTGATTGAAGTTCTCGGCGGACTTGCGATTTTGATCGGACTGCAGGCCCGGATCGCCGCTTGGGTATTATTTTTGTACCTCATCCCCACATCGATTTTCATCCACAATTTCTGGGCGCTTCAGGGCATGGAACGAATGGATAACCAAATCCATTTCTTCAAGAACGTGGCGATTATGGGCGGTTTTCTGTTCATCGCTGCATTCGGGCCGGGCGCTTACTCTGTCGAAGCGTCGCGATCAAAAGCTGTTTGAGGTCCAACGCGGAGAAAACGCAGCACCGATGCGTCCGCTGTATTTTCGCCGCCAACCAGATGTGACGATTTGCCGGCGACAATTCGGGAAGAAGTAGCGGTGCTTCGCAACCTCCATACTAAAAGGAGAGATAATGAGCACACATAAGAGGCCGGCTACAACGAGCGTTCCGATTCACCAGTTAATCAGTGAGCGTTGGAGTCCTCGCGCATTTGCGGATCGCCCGGTAGAACCCGAGAAGATTCGCGCCCTTTTCGAAGCCGCGCGTTGGGCGTCTTCTTCTTATAACGGACAGCCTTGGTACTTCATTGTGGCCACCAAGGACGACGCTGCGAACTATAAGCGAATTCTCGATTGCTTCGTTGAATTCAACCAGGGTTGGGCGAAAAATGTTCCCGTTCTGGCGCTGAGCGTCGCAAAACTGAAATTCGATCACAACGGTGAACCGAATCGTCACGCGTTACACGACGTCGGACAAGCGGCGGCAACTCTCGCGCTTCAAGCGGAAGCACTCAGCCTTGCCGTTCATCAGATGGCTGGAATTCTGCCCGACAAGGCGCGCGAGATTTTCGAAATCCCGGAAGGTTATGAAGCGGTGGCAGGACTGGCGATCGGTTATCCCGGCGATCCTAATCACTTGCCAGATCACTTGAAAGAACGCGAACTGGCGCCACGCGAACGCAAGCCGCTTGATTCCTTTGTCTTCACTGGAAAGTGGGGAAAGCCTTCACCGATTGTCAGCGGCAAGGCTTGATGGAGGCATCGTCATGTTGAGGTTGTCCCCCGGCCGCGACAACCTCACTTTTGTTGCGCGCAAGCTAGCGAACGGCTTTTCTGTGGTCTAAATCTTCGGCAGGACAATTCCTTGCTGTGATTGATATTTACCCTTTTTGTCTTTGTACGAAATTTCACATTCCTCGTCGGATTCGAAGAAAATCACTTGGCAGAGGCCTTCGTTCGCGTAGATGCGCGCTGGCAACGGGGTCGTGTTGCTGATCTCCAGCGTGACGAATCCCTCCCACTCTGGCTCAAACGGTGTGACGTTCACAATGATTCCGCAACGGGCGTAGGTCGATTTTCCCACGCAGATGGTCAGGCACCTTCGCGGGATACGAAAATATTCCACCGAACGGCCGAGCGCGAATGAATTCGGCGGGACTATGCAGATATCGCCCTTGAACTCCACGAACGACTTCGGGTCGAAATGTTTCGGATCCACGATCGAGGAATTTACGTTAGTAAAGATGCGGAATTCGTCTGCCACGCGCATATCGTATCCGTACGATGAAACTCCATAACTAATAACGCCGTCGCGCACCTGGCGATCTTCGTAAGGCTCGATCATGCGCTGTTCCTGCGCCATCTTTCGGATCCACTTGTCAGACTTCACCGACATCGATTGCCTCCAGAACTTGCAAAAATCAACTGAGCCCAGCTGGCTGAGGCCGTTGTGAAACTTGCAGTCGTTACTAACCATCGCCAAGGTGCCCAGAGAGTCGGGCAGTGTATTACACAGCGCGGCGCTTGACAACCTGCAACCCCCTGTCTAGCATAGGTTTCCGGTCATTGGAGGCAGGTGTGATCAAGCTCGACATCGTTAACGCCATTGTTCAGAAGACGAATATTACTCGAACGCGAGCCGAACAGGCCGTGGAAACCGTATTCGAGGCGATGAAAAACGCGCTCGGCCGCGGAGAACGCATCGAGCTCCGCCGCTTCGGAGTATTCAACGTGAAGCCGCGCAAAACAGGAATTGGCCGCAACCCGCGCACGGGACAACAAGTTAGTATCCCGCCCGGCAAGGCTGTGCGCTTTAAACCCGGCAAAGAACTGCAGGCACTCCCGGCCCCAGCCGCTGCTTCGGCCGCGACTCCGGGTGCGCCAAAACCTTAGTCCGCAGGGCCCGACGAGTCGCGGTTAGCGGCGACGAACCCGTTTTTTCGCGGCGCGCATCCAACCTTAATGCCTTCTAGCCCCGGCAACGGTGATGGTCGTCTTCCTCTGGAAGTTCTGGATCGGCATTTCCAGGATCTCCTCGATATACCGCCGCCTCCCAAGCATGCCCCTCGCCGTCCGCTTTGGCCCGCAGCGATTCTGTTCGTCGTAACATTCTGGACGACGCTCGCAGCAGGATCCCTGTTTGCGGTGTCGTATGCGCACAATTCAGCGCGCGCCATAGGCGACGAGAATCTTTTCACGTTACCCCTGCTGCTAATTCGACATCCTCATCTGCTTTTGTTAGGTATCCCTTTCGCATTCACGCTTCTCGGTTTTTTGATAGCCCACGAGATGGGCCACTACCTCGCTTGTAAGTATTACGGCGTCGAGTGCAGCTATCCATTTTTTCTGCCTTCACCGTTTCTGTTCGGCACATTCGGCGCGGTGATCAAAATCCGTTCAGCGATAACCACTCGACGAGCGATATTCGATATCGGAATCGCCGGGCCGATTCTGGGTTTTGTAGTGGTCGTGCCTTTGCTTGCTTATGGAATCGCCATATCGAAGATTGTTCCGGGCGCGCAAGAGGATTCAGGGATTATTTTCGGCATTCCCGCTCTGATGCGATTCTTTATTGCGATGTTCCATCCCGGTGCGGATGCAAGTTCAGTCCTGCTTCATCCCATTGCGCGCGCGGCGTGGTTTGGGTTGCTGGCAACAGCCTTGAATTTGTTGCCGGTGTGGCAGTTGGATGGTGGACACATCATTTACAGTCAGACGCCGGAGCGCCACCAGCGCATTTCGCTGGCAGTCGCACTGTTCTTAGTGTTTTTAGGTATTCGTTATTGGTATGGCTGGGCTTTCTGGGGAATTATCCTGCTCGTGCTGTCACTGCGCCTACGTCACCCACCTCTATACGATCGATGGCAGCCCTTGGATGCGTCGCGAAAGCTAATGTCGATTGTTGCGCTGGCGATCTTCCTGCTGTGCTTCACGCTAATGCCAACAAATAATCCTTGGTGAATTTGTTCCTCGGAATTCTCCGAGAAAAACCTCCCAATTGGCCAGTTTGCTGAGGACTGATATCTCTTAGGCAGCCGACTGCTTTATCTGTTGCCGATAGCGCTTTACCAGATTAAGCGCTGCAATATCCCACGTTGGAAAATTGAATCGAAAACCATTCGCAAGCAGCCTGCCCGGAATCACGCGCCGGCTTTTCGAAATCAGCTCGGTTGCGGTTCGCAGAAAGACCGCGCCCAACTCAAGCATCAAAGCCGTCGCGGGCAATCCGAACGCGGGCGCCCCAAGCTCTTCGCAGTAGCGCCATAAATTCCGCATTCGGAATCGGATTCGGCGACGCGATGTTAACGGCCCCGTCCAGGCTGTCGTTTACGATCAAGTACTCGATAGCTCGCAGGAAATCCTGGTCGTGTATCCAGGAGACGAATTGCTTGCCGGAGCCACAAGTGCCGCCCAAGCCTCGACGCACAAGGGAAAGCAGGGTATCGAGGATGCCGTCTCGATCCGGGCTCATTACCATTGCGCTACGAAGCGCGATTTTACGGGTTCCAGGAGTAGACGACGAGAAAAATGCCTTCTCCCAACTCGTTGCTACATCGATGCTGAACCGCCACGTAGAAGGCACGTTGAATTCGCGGCCGCCCAATTCTCCGGTGGCCTCATCCATCGGCCGGTCGTAGGCATCGCGATAAATAGTCGCCGTACTGGCATTCATCCAGATTCCGAGGGGGATGAGCTAATCGGCTAATGGCCTCGCCGACCAGCCGCGTCGTGCGAACTCGGGACTCTTTGATCTCGCGGCGATTGAATTCGTTATAGCGGCAGTTGACGCTTCGCCCTGCAAGATTAATTACAAGGTCAGCTTTCTCAAGTTCGTCGGTCCAACGGCCTAATGTTGCTCCGTCCCATGGAACAGTCCGCCAAGGTGCACGCTTGGCGTTTCGCGCCAACACAATGACGTCGTGGCCTTGAGCATGAAAGTGCCTAGCAATGATTATTCCTACTTGTCCGGACCCACCCGGCAACACAATTCGCAGCGGCGGAGTTTGCATATGTCGCATTGTGTCATTCAAACAAGTCCTGTGCGTTAGAACAAATTAACGGGGTCGACATCGACTATCACGCTGGTTTCAGGAATTTGCTTCTTCGCGCAAAAATCGAGCGCACCGCTGAGAGCTTTCGAAAGTGCGGAGCGCTGCGGCGACTTCAACAAGAATTGATAGCGATACTCGCGGCGAAGCCGCGCTAGTGGAGCTGCGGCCGGTCCTAGAACTTTGACTCCGTGTTTTTCGAAGGGCGCGAAATATTCGGCTAGACCCCGGCACCAGCGGATCGCATTTTCTATTTTGCGGTCACGCACCAGGATGCTTGCCAGCGCCGTGAACGGCGGGTAGTGCAGCATGCGCCGGAAGTGAGCCTCTTTCTCGTAGAAAGAAATGTAATCCTGCCGCGCCGCTAGTTGGATTGCGTAGTGCTCGGGATAATGAGTTTCCACCAGGACTTCGCCAGAGAGATCGCCGCGGCCCGCGCGGCCCGCAACCTGCGTGAGCAATTGAAACGTGCGCTCGGCAGCGCGGAAATCAGGCTTCCCTAGCGCCAAATCTGCTGCGACTACTCCCACCAGCGTGACACGTTGAAAATCGTGACCCTTCGCGACCATCTGCGTGCCGACCAATACGTCCACCTCGCCGCTCGCGAATGCGCCCAGCACCTCTTGGTATTCGCGCTTAGTGCGCACTGTGTCGCGATCCAGCCGCGCGATGCGCGCGGCTGGAAATTGCTCACGCAGATATTCCTCCACGCGTTCAGTGCCGTCGCCGACGAAGTACATGTACTCGGCATGACATTTCGGGCACTGCTTCGGCGGACCAATTGAATATCCGCAGTAGTGACATTCCAGACGCTGGCGGCTTTTGTGATAGGTCAGAGCAATGCTGCAATTGTCGCATTGCACGAACGCGCCACAACTCCGACACAAACAAGACCACGAATAGCCACGGCGGTTAATCAGCACCATGGCTTGCGTCTTTTCTTCCAGCCGCAAGGCGATGGCGGCGCGCAGCGCTTCGGAAACGGGTGCAGCCTTGTGCGCGCAACGAAACTCCTCGCGCAGGTCAATGATCCGCACTTCGGCCAGCGGTCGGTTAGCGACGCGCGCTATGAGTTCGAGCAGCCGGTACTTTCCAGCACGAGCGTTGTGATAAGTCTCGAGTGAAGGGGTTGCGGAGCCGAGCAGAGCTACTGCGCCTTCCAGTCGCGCACGGTAAACCGCCGTATCGCGTCCGTGATAGCGCGGCGTTTCCTCTTGTTTGTAACTAGTCTCTTGCTCCTCATCGACAATAATCAATCCGAGATTTCCAACTGGTGCAAAAACGGCCGAGCGCGTGCCGACCACGACTCGGGCCTCCCCGCGCCTCACGCGCCACCATTCCTGTGCGCGCTCCACGTCCGGTAATCCGCTGTGCAAAATCGCTACCGTTGCGCCGAACCGCGCTCGCACCAGGCGTCCAACCCACAGCGTGAGGGCGATTTCCGGAACCAAGACGATAGCGGTCTTCCCACGCGAAAGCGCCGCTTCCACTGCGCCCAGGTAAATTTCCGTCTTACCGCTGCCCGTGACTCCATGCAATAAGCTAGCTTCGAATTTGCCCGCCGCCACGGAACGCCGGATTTCGGCAAGCACGGACTTCTGTTCATCGTTGAGCAAGTTTGTCGGTGGCGCAAAATCCTTGTCCCAGGGATCTTCGTCGGCGGTAAGAGGTTCTTTCCAGGCCAACAGCCGGCCTTTTTTTTCTAATCGCAATACAACCGCGCGCGTCACTGACGCTTGTACCAACAACAAATTCAGCGGGAGTGGACCGCGCGTCGCGGTCAGTACTTCATGAATCTTGTCCTCCGTGGCATTGGCGGGCGGCTCGGGATTTGCGGTATTCCAGGCTACAATTTTCTGTACCCGCGTCTTGCGGTGCCGGACTATTTCCCGCGCCCCAAGAAGACCTCTCCGCACAAATCTCTCGGCGGCCGCCTCGCCTCCTGGCAAACGCCGCACGCGAGCCGAGGGCAGTGAATGTTCCTCTGCGCCGGAGGCGTCGAAAGTCCGCAAGAAATCCAAATCGCCTCTTTCGACATCGGTTTTTGCGACGCGCTCCGAAAGGTCGTTCAAATGGACCAGCCCGGTATCAGTCAACCAATATTCGCGACCGTGCCGCAATTCGATTTCCGGCGGCAGCATCGCTCGGAAAGTTTCGCCGGGAGGCGCAAGATAGTAGCGGCTGATCCAATATCCTAATTCGATGAGCGTCGGCGGAAGCGCCGCAATCGGATCCAGCAGCTCGGAAATCTGCTTTAATCGAGCCACTTGGGGATCTCGATCGGAAACGGCAAGACCCACACCCACCATGGAGCGATTGCGAAACGGCACCAGCACGCGCCGGCCGATCAAATCTTCGCCGTCAAGTGACTCCGGGACAGCGTACCTGAACGCAGAGCGCAACGGCACCGGCAGCGCGACTTCCAAATAGCGTTGAGTCATGGATTCAGACGACAGTGTAACAGGACGTATTCGTGAGCCGGCGACTCGCTAACCGCGACGCAGCCGACAAAACGGTTCGCGCTAAATACTAACGAGGACTATGCCAACGAAAATCAAAACGATGCCAAACCATTGACTGCGCTCCAGGCGTTCGCGAAGAAAAATCCAGGCGAGGATTACCGTCACCGCGCCATAGAGAGACGCAAGCACGCTGACCACTGACACCTGGCCGGTGCTAAGACCAGCATTGTTGGCGACGAATGCCGCGGTATCAAGAATGCCCACGGCAAGAAGCACCCCCCACACGGAGCCACGAGGAAGTTCGAGTGTTTGCCGAACCGGTCCAGCTGCGATCGCGAGCGATACCAGGGCAGTGAGGCGCATTACCCACACCGACACAGCGCTGCCCACTGAAGGCACAACGTAAAACCCGAGAAACCAGAACATCACGCCGAATCCGAAAGCCGCGCATATGGCCCATCCAACACCCTTCGACAAATGTGCGTGCGGCGACTCGCCCAGCGGCGTAGCACTTACTGCGTTGCTTTGCGTAAACGATGTGGCGGCGAGAATGACGCCGGCAAATGTCACTGCTAAGCCCGTCCCGCGCAATGCGTGAATGCGTTCTCCGCTGAGCAACGACAGGGCCACCGTCAACGCGGGATAACTCGATGATACTGGGCCGACAATGCTCATCGTCCCGATCTCGAATGAATGGTAGAGCGATAGCGACGCCAGCATATTCAGCACGCCTGCCGCTACCGCCATCGCCCAGGGGCGCCAGCCAAGAGTGACCTGTGAGAATCCGATTGTCCATTTCAGGTACGCGCTTAGGGCCATGAAGCCAAAAAACTGCATGAAAAAAAGTGTGCGGTAGGCACCCACCTGCCGCGACGCGAATCGAGCGGCAAAATCCGCCGCGCCCCAAGAGATGGCACCGGTTAGTCCCAGGACTATGGCGAGGGAAAGATGCATGGAGGTGATGCTAGCGTTTCCGAGGCTGGAGGCCCAGATGCGACATTACTTTTTGCAAATCCTTCCAGACTTCGCCTTTCGCGGGCGGATTACGCAGCAAATAGGCGGGATGATACGTGGCAATCAATTTTCCGCCGCGGAAATCAAACCATTCACCGCGGAATTTGGAAATTCCTTGAGCTGTCTGCAACAGCGTCTGAGCCGCGCAGCTTCCCAGACAGCAAACAACTTTTGGCTTGATGACGTCGATTTGGCGCATCAAAAATGGCGAGCAGGTGGTGATCTCATCTTTTTCCGGCAGGCGATTGTCCGGAGGGCGGCATTTCACTACGTTGGCGATGTAAACGTCTTCGCGATGCAGACCCATGGCTTCGATCATCTGCGTCAGCAATTTGCCAGCGCGGCCGACGAAAGGCTCACCCTGGATGTCTTCGTCGTGACCAGGCCCTTCTCCAACGAACATCAGTTCGGCTCTCGGGTTTCCCACGCCGAAAACGATGTTCGTGCGGCCCTTGTGAAGTTTACAGCGGGTGCAATCGCCGATATTTTCGCTGATGATCGGCAGCGTGTCATCTACGACGCGATCGATGGATTCGAATAGTGACGGCAGAGCACCGGCGTGCACTATCTTCACGGCGGATGCTATAGCCAGTCTCGGGGCCATCGTTTGCAACCTATGAGTGCTTGAAGACGAAGGCCCGGGAGTACGAGGATCAGTTCGGGCAGCAACAGGGCTCACAACGTCCGCGACCAATTCAGACGGCGCGATGGAAGAATCGTGCTCGGACAAATGCATCGGAGCGCGATCACGATAGTATGGGCCCAGCCCCAATTCTTCGCCGTAACGCAGCCAGTCTCTCGCCTTTTCGCCTGCGTTGATGCCTACACCCGCACGCTTAGTTGAATCCATTGAACCCCCGTTTGAAAATTACTTTCGTCTGAGAACTTACTTGGAATCGCGCTGAATTTCCAGCACCTGATCGAGGATTCGATTCGCGACTTCGAGTTTGCTCATCTTGGGCAGAGGAATTTCGCGGCCATCACGGAGATAGAACGTGACGATATTCGTGTCGGTGTCAAAACCAGCGCCTTCCTGCGTGACGTCGTTAGCCACGATCATGTTCGCGCCTTTGCGCGCGAGCTTGCCGCGAACATTTTCCGCCACTTTATCCGTTTCCGCAGCAAAACCAATCAGAACGCGGTTACCTTTCTCGCGGCCGAGCTCGGCCAGAATATCCGGTGTCGGCTCCAGCTCAAGAACAAACCTCCCCTCACCGCGTTTTATTTTCCTATCCTGCGTGGCAGCCGGCCGGTAATCGGAAATTGCCGCGGCCATGATGGCGACGTTTGTGGAACTCGCGTGCTGCAAAACCGCTCGATGCATTTGCGCTGTGGTGCGAACAGGAACCCATTCCACGCCATCGGGAATTTTCAAGTCCGTAGGTCCGCTCACCAATACCACGCGTGCTCCACGGCCGTGCGCAGCCTCCGCGAGCGCATAGCCCATCTTTCCCGACGAGCGATTGGTGAGGAACCGAACGGGATCGATGTCCTCGCACGTTGGCCCGGCGCTGACCAGCACAGTTTGGTTTTCGAAGTCGTGACGCAGACCCAGCACGTCGCACACTTTTTTCGCGATTGTTTCGCTGGCAGCCAATCGGCCGGATCCGGTCATGCCGCAGGCAAGATAGCCTTCATCGGGATCCACGATGTGAACGCCCCGCGCGCGCAGTCCGGCGATATTTTCCTGCGTAGCAGGATGGTCCCACATGTTGACGTTCATGGCGGGGGCTACGACCACAGGCGCTTTCGTCGCGAGATACAGCGTCGACAGAAAATCCTCGGCAATTCCGTGCGCAAATTTTCCCAGGATATCGGCTGTGGCCGGAGCTACGAGCAGCAGATCGATCCGCTGCGCTACTGCGATGTGCTCGATTGCGCTTTCCACGTTCGCAGGAGCGGAGCCTGCAGCGCTAAAAAGATCGGTGATGACTTTCTGTCCGGTGAGCGCTGCGAATGTAAGCGGCGTGATGAATTCCTGCGCGGCTCGAGTCATCACGACCTGCACATCCAGTTTTTCCTGCTGCAGGCGGCGAACCAGTTCCGCGGCTTTGTAGGCAGCCACTCCACCGGTCACACCGAGTGCGATTTTCATCGGACCACCGTGCGCGTCACGAGTGCCTAGCCCTTGCGCCGCTTTTCTTCCTTATCCTCAGCGTCCTCGTTCAGGTGCGGCGCGTCGTACTCCAGCAGACCCTTTTGCAACTCTTCCTCGGCGATGCGCGTGGTCTTGCGCGACCGGGGGTTATCTACCATGGGCCGCCCCCCAATTAATAATTGCCGCGCGCGCCGCGCGACCACCACCACATAAGCAAACTGGCTTTCTGGTGCATCCTTGAGAACGGCCATGTGAAGATCAGCCTCCAAAAGACTTCAAAATTTCACGAATCCGCTTTTCATTCCGCGTCACGCGGCAACGTGACCCTAAAGCGATTGCCTGAATTTCCTTGCCCGCGCGTTCGATGTCGTCATTGATGACTGCATAATCGTAGCTGCTGTAACTCAACATTTCCTGCCGCGCGCGTTCGAGCCGCCGGTGAATTTCGTCTTCCGAATCCTGGCCCCGTGCCCGGATTCGATGCTCGAGGTCCGCGCGCGACGGAGGTAGAACAAACACCGCGACCGCGCCCGGCAACTTCTGTTTTACCTGCAATGCACCCTGAACATCAATTTCCAGAACTAGATCTTTTTTCTGCGTCAATTCCAGCCATTTTCGCGGCGTGCCGTACCAGTTCTTGCCGAACACTTGAGCGTATTCCAGGAACTCGCCGCACTGAACCATTCGCTGGAATTCAGCCTCGGAAACAAAATTGTACCATTTGCGGTCGGTCTCCGTCCCACGCGGCGCGCGCGTTGTACACGAAACCGATAGCATCGTGCCCGGAAGCTCTAGAATCTTTTCCACCAGAGTCGATTTTCCCGAACCCGATGGGCCCGAAACGATCAGCACCAGCGGTTCCGATTCGCTCATTCGATGTTCTGTACCTGTTCGCGCAATTTCTCGATCTCGGATTTCATTTCAAGGCCCAGCCGGGTGATCTCGAGGCCTTCTGCTTCATTGCCCGGTGTCTTCGAAAGCAGGGTATTGCACTCGCGCTGCATTTCCTGCAGCAGGAAATCAAGCTTCTTGCCCACGTCGCATCCGCCCTTCAGTAGTGACTCGAATTGTTGCACGTGACTGCGTAACCGCGCCAGTTCCTCGGACACATCGCTGCGCTCGGCGGCGATAGCGGCCTCTTCCGCCAATCGCGCCGGATCGATCTGCGCTTCTCCAAGCAGATCCTGCAGTCGTGCTTTCAGTCGGCGTGCGAAAGCTGGC
This sequence comes from uncultured Acidobacteriota bacterium, assembly GCA_963703675.1. GTDB lineage: Bacteria > Acidobacteriota > Terriglobia > Acidiferrales > UBA7541 > Palsa-295. Next base: position 139,519 of record CAVPFH010000006.1, read on the forward strand.
CGCGCGTTTTCAGCTAGCGTTTCTACTCTCGCGGCGAACGCTGCGATTCCGTGCAGGCGGCCGGACATTTCTTCGGCGAGGTGATGGCCTTCTTCTTCGCGCATCGAATCCAGCTTGACCAGCGCCTCATCGAGACAGTGCATCACTACCTTTTCCAGGCGCTCCGGTTTTTCCTCGAGTGATGCGACGGCCGGCGCAATGACACCAGGCAGGCGCAAGATCGATGCAAGGTCCGGTTCGGTCCGAATGTCAAATTCGTTCCGCAGGGAATTGACGGCTTTCAGATACGCAGCTGCTACGTCGTGGTTCACTCCGACGGCCGCTGGCCCCGCGAGTTCGTAAAACAAGGTCACATCCAGGTGACCGCGCCGCACGCGCCGGCGCACCAGCCGACGCATGCGCGGCTCCAACGATTCGAATCCTTCCGGAAGGCGCAAATGCAAATCGAGAAATCGATGATTCACCGCGCGAATGGTGAAGCGCAAGCTCCATCCGTTCTCAACCGCACGCGCTTGGGCGTAACCCGTCATCGACTTCAAACCGATAGAAATTGGCTGCGCGTCATTCACTGCAATTGATTGTGATCCTGGGCTGGGCATTTTTATCTACAAAGTTCCCGCAGTACGCGACGCCGGCTCCGCATCGCGAAATTGCATATCGTATAAACGAGCATAGAGTCCGCGCCGGGCTAGCAACTCTTCATGAGTACCGCGCTCGCGGATTGTGCCCCCTTCCAGCACAGCAATCAAGTCAGCCCGGCGAATTGTTGAAAGGCGGTGGGCAATCACAAACACCGTTCGGCCAGTCATCAAGTTGTTTAGCGCGTCCTGCACCAGCATTTCGGATTCGGAATCGAGCTCGGACGTCGCTTCGTCCAGAATCAAAATGGGCGCATCTTTCAGCAAAGCGCGCGCAATCGCCAATCGTTGGCGCTGGCCGCCGGAAAGCCGCTGCCCGCGGTCGCCAATGAGCGTCTGATAGCCTTTGGGCATCTGAGTGATGAAATCGTGAGCCATCGCTGCCTTTGCGGCGGCAACAACTTTTTCGTTGGGCATATCTGGCTGGCCGTAACAGAGGTTATTCCAAATCGTGTCATTGAACAGAATCGTCTCCTGGGTGACGATGGCCATCTGTTCCCGCAAGGAACGCAACGTTACGTCGCGCACGTCGAAACCGTCAACGCGCACGGTTCCAGTGGTCGCCAGATGGAACCGCGGCAGCAGATTCACCAGAGTTGTTTTTCCGGCGCCGCTGGATCCGACAAAAGCCACGACCGCTCCAGCCGGAACCTTCAAGCTGATTTCCTTCAAGGTCACGCAGTCGCCGTCTTCATACATAAAGCTCACGCCGTCCAGTTCTACGCCTTGCGAAAACCGCGGCAAAGCTTTTGCTGCAGGCGCATCAAGCGTTTCCTCCGGCAAGTCCAAGAGCCTGAATACCTGCGCGGAAGTTCCCAGCGTTTGAATGAACAGTTGATAGATTCCGCCCAGCCGCTTGATCGGTTCGTAAGCCTTAAACAGCGCAAACGTAAATGCTCCGAACGAGCCGATAGACATCCGGCCTACCTTAATTTCCCCGCGTGCGTACAGCAGGATCATGGATATGACCACCGCGCCCAGCACGTCCATGATCGGTCCGGTAGCGGCGACAGCGCGGATCCAGCGCATGTTCTCGCGCACCAGGCTTCGAGCCGTCTCTTGAAATTTTCGTATTTCGAAGCCTTCCATACCGAAGGCTTTAACGACGCGGTTTCCGCTGATGGTTTCCTGGAGAATCTGGCTCAAATCGGCGAGGCGTGACCGGCTGGTTTCTGTCGAACGCCGAATTCGCCGCGTCAATTTTGATACAGGCCACACAACCAGTGGAACGAGAACGGCAGACCCGACGGCCATGCGCCAGTCGATAACCAAAAGCACAGCGACAAATATGATCAGGCTGAATACCTGGCGAAAGAAATCCGCCAAGTAATCGGAGAAGGCGCTGCGCATCTGTTCGATATCGCTGATTACCGCGGACATCACACGGCCAACGGGATTGTTGTGAAAGAACCCGACGGGCTGCTGCACCACCTTGGCATACACGCGATTTCGTAAGTCCGTGACGCCGGCAATTCCCACGTACTGAATCAAGGTGCTGCCAAAATATTCCGCGGCGGCTTTAAACAGGAAAATGAAAAGCAGCGCCAGGGCAAAAACGGACCACACATGATGTACGCGCGAAGGAACGAAATCGTTCATATACACAACGCGAGCGCTGCCCGGAAGCTGGAAGAGAACCAGCTTCTGCAAAGCCGACTGCGGATTGAGCACTACATCGAGAGCCGGCTTAATCGCAAACGCTACCAGGCCTTCCGCAACGCCCATGGTGGCCATCAATAAAATGCCCAGCGCGAGCACACCCGTATACGGGGCGAGATACCGCAACAGCCTGCGCAGCTCTTCGCTCTGCGTCATGTCCGCAGTTTTTTCTTTTGTCTCAGGGTCCAAATTGGAAAGCCTCAACGCTTCGCTCGTCGTCGCGAGATTTCAAGACACGGTCTTATCAATATCGCGATGCACGACCTTGGCCGAATAATGTTTGCGTTTCAGGTCGCGCCGAATCACTTCTGCCAGGGCTACGGAACGATGCCGTCCCCCGGTGCATCCCACAGCCATGGTCAGATAACTCTTTCCTTCTCGAATGTACTGCGGGATCAAATACAACAGCAGGCTCTCAAGTTTTTTCAGGAATTGGCCGGTTTGTGGAAACGAACGAATATAACGAGCGACCCGCTGGTCCCTGCCGCTCAAAGACCGCAAGCGCGGAACAAAATGCGGGTTGGGCAAAAAACGCACGTCGAACACCAGGTCAGCGTCGGCCGGAATTCCGTAGCGAAATCCAAAGCTGACAACGGAGATCAGCAGTGGCCGACGGCCTGGATTTTGAAATCGGTCGATGATGAATTGGCGCAACTCGTGAATGTTGAACCTGCTGGTATCAATCACGACGTCGGCGAGCTTCCGGATCGGGGCCATCCGCTGGCGCTCCAATCGAATTCCTTGTGCTATCGATCCGTCTTGGCCCAGCGGATGCGGGCGCCGCGTTTCACTGAAGCGACGAATCAGAACTGCATCGCTCGCTTCCACAAATACCAGCGTTGCGGGATGCTCAGTCGCGAGCTTGCGATAGATGCCGGGGAGCTTTTCGATCTGCTCGCCCTCGCGGGCATCCACCAACAGGGCAGCGCGCTCAATCTCGCCCGCGCCTTCGCCATAGAGTTCACTGAAAGTGGGAATCAGGCTGACCGGCAGGTTGTCGACGCAATAAAACCCGAGATCTTCGAAAGTATTTAGAACCGAACCTTTGCCCGAGCCGGAGAGGCCGGTGAGAAGAACCAATTGCCGTGCGTCGCGATTTCTGGTTCTAGGCGGGCGGCGCGGCACGGCGAGCTGTTAACCCTTCACGCGGCGGCGGTGGGTGCTGGGAATGCGCAAATCCTCGCGGTATTTCGCTACCGTGCGCCGGGTCACCTGAATACCCTCTTCGCTGAGCCTCTTGGTGATCTGCTCGTCGGTGAGAGGATGCGCAGCGTCTTCCTCTTCGATCATTTTTTTTACGCGGCGCTTCAGCGAAAGCAGCGACATCTCGCTGCCCTGAGGACCATTCACGGACTCGCTGAAGAAATAACGGAGTTCCAGCACGCCCTGCGGAGTATGCACGTATTTATTAGCGACGGCGCGGCTGACAGTGGAAGGATGCACGCCTACTTCCTCGGCCACTTCCTTGATCATCATCGGTTTCAGATGGTCTGCGCCGTAGTCCAGGAAATCGCCTTGGCGCCTCAAGATGGATTGGCAAACACGCTGAATGGTGTGCTTGCGCTGCTCGATATTCTTCATCAGTTGAATCGCAGCCGTGAAACGTTCCTTTACGTAATTCCGCACGTCGCGATCGGCGGCGTCACGTGCCAGCAATCGGCGGTACATCGGATTCAGCCGAAGCTGCGGCAAATCATCTTCATTCATCAGCGCTTGCCATTCGCCATCAACCTTGCGGAACTGAACATCTGGCTCTACCAATCGTGGCTCGATGTGGTTGTAGCGCAGACCGGGCTTTGGATCGAGCTGCTTGATGACGTCCACGGCGCGCTTAACCAGTTCGACCGGGCGATTCAGCGCACGGGCAACTTCCTTGAGCTGGTTGTTCTGCAGCAGCTTCAAATGATCGGCGATGATCTGCTGTGCGAGTGTATTTTGCGGATCGACCAGCTTCAGTTGCAGCAGTAGACATTCCTGCAGGTCGCGTGCGCCCACGCCCGGGGGGTCGAATTCCTGAACCATGGCCAGCGCCTCTTCCACATCGTCCATGGAATAATTCCCGGATTGCGCGAGTTCATCCAGCGTTGCCGTGAGGTACCCGTTCTCGTCCAGGTTGCCAATGATGCCATCGGCGATTTTTCGCACGGTCTCGGTACAGATGCTCACACTGAGCTGCCAGGTCAAATGGTCCGCAAGATTCTGCGCGGATGAGAGGAACTTGTCGAAGGAAGGGCGTTCAATGTCTTCGCGTTCGCTGCCGGCCTGACGTTCGGTGCCGGCATCGAGGTATTGCGTGAAGAACGAACCGAAATCGAATTCGTCGAAAGGATTGGCCTCGGGCTTTTCCGGTACTTTCTCTAATTCCTTCTTCAGAAACGCTTCGTCGGTGTAGCTGTCTTGCGCCGCCGCGTCACCCTCGGCCACTTCATCCAGCACCGGGTTGGCCATGATCTCCTGATTGATCATCTCGCGCAGTTCCAGGCGATTGAGCGCCAGAACGCTGACCATCTGCACAAGCCCGGGCGTCAGAATTTGCTTCTGAGCGACACGGAGATGTAACTTGGGCGCGAGCCAGTTCATAGTTTCAGTTTAACCGGAAACCTTCTCCCAGATAGATGCGGCGTACCTCGGCGTTGGTTGAAAGGTCACTCGGGGTTCCAGCGAATAAAATCTTACCTTCGCTGATAATATAGGCGCGATTCGTCACCGCCAAGGTGTCTCGCACGTTGTGATCAGTCACCAGCACCCCAATTCCCGCCGCACTCAGGTCCGCAATGATCTTCTGGATGTCCACTACCGTCAGCGGGTCGATGCCCGCAAACGGCTCATCCAACAGCACAAACGATGGCGATAACACCAGAGAACGCGCTATCTCCAGTCTGCGCCGCTCCCCGCCAGACAACACATACGCCCGGCTATACCGTACGCCTTCGAGCCCCATCTGCGCCAGAAGCTCCTCCACCCGGTCGCGGCGCTGCTCGGAAGTCAGCGGCAGAGTCTCGAGAACCGCCAGGAGGTTCTCCTCAACCGTCAGTTTCCGAAATACAGAGGGCTCTTGAGGTAGGTAACTGATGCCGCTGCGGGCCCGGAGGTACATGGGTAAGTCGGTGATATCTTCGCCGTCCAGCAGCACCCGCCCATAATCGGGACGCGCTAGACCGACCAGGATGTAGAACGTTGTTGTCTTACCTGCCCCGTTAGGCCCGAGCAACCCGACCACTTCCCCCTGTTGAATCTCCAGACTGATATTATCGACAACTTTACGCCCGCGATATGACTTGCTTAGATCGGCCGCCTGGAGTTTGAGCATGCCGGTTCATTTCTCAATCCGGTGCTTGGTCAAAGTGCGCGAACCTTGTTGGGAATCAATCAAAATCGTATCATTCGCTACAAAGAAGGTCAACGAATGGCCGGTAGTTGCATCGCTGGCCGCATCAATAATGGTTGGGTGGCCTCCCGAAAGCACGAATTTACCGTCGGCAGCGGTATATTCCGCCTGCTCCGCGGTGCCAATCCGATCTCCTTGGCGCACCGTAACCCCTCCCAGTGCCAAGGCTCGCTGCAGCTGCTGTCCGGTTGCGGTTGGCGCTGCGGCGCCTGCGGCCGCCAGCTCGGTAGGCCGTTCCGAGGCTTTGTGAGCTTCCTGAGCGGCATTCTGGGATGCAGCCGACCCGTTCGACCCGTTAGTCTCCGCAGGCGCTAGAAACACGTCTAGAGTTCGCGACTGCATAGAGCCTTGCTGCGACTCTGCCGTAGCACCACCTTCCAGGTGCGCCTTACCCGCGTCACTCCAATAGGTGAGCAGTGGAGCTCGGATAGTCCACAGGGTGGGACCGGAAGGCGTGCTAGCTGGGGATGCGGACGAAACGCGAGGTGATGGTTCGGCGAACGGCTTCGCCGGCTGCGAAGTTTGGGGGAAGACCGCAACTACGTTCTCTCTCGCCTGCAGTTTTTTATCGTCGCGCCAGATCTCGATCTGGTTGGACTCGAAAACCGACTCTCCCTGCCACAAACGTGCGTGACCGGAATAGGTAACGTGACCGGAGGTGGTCGAGCCACTGAGGGTTTCAGCCGAAATGTGACCCGGCCCAGAACCAAGATTCATGGCGCTTCCGGCGCCATTCTGCTGGAAGGTCGAAACAACCTTGCCATCCGCACGAATCTGGCCGGACTTCTGGTTGATCGTAACATTCGCCGCCGTCGTCCGGCTCACCGAATCGGAAATCACCGGAGAACCGTCCATAGTGATGGTGTCGGTCGCTCTGACAATGTTCGCGCGATCAGCGGAAGCCCGGTGGTCCGCTTGCGCGAAACGGACTTCGCCGCGTTCACCGAGCGTGCTCCATTCTCCGTCGGACGAAAACTTGGCCACGAGCTCCTGGGCTTTGACGTTTTGAGCTGCCGCCGCACTCAGCTGCCTTTGAATCTCCACACCATTGTGTCCAAGCAGCTCTTCCATGTGACCTTCGGGATTGAATCGGGCCACAAACTTTCTGGCACCGAGTTTCGTGGTGTCATTAGCAGTCTTGCTCACGATTGTGCCGGACGCCATCGTCTCTGCGCTGTCGATTTGAGTCTCGTTTGGTTTTTTGCCTGGCGCGAAATTCACAAGCAGCGATTCGGTTTCGAGACTCCGCGAATCGTTCCCCTGGTGAGAATCTAATGCGACGCCCCCGCTGGCGGTCAGCGTTTTGACTTGATTATGCTGGGGCTGCATTTCAAACACCGCATGGGCCATTGCAAAGTGGTCGGTGGAATCGGATGAGCGTCGCGTGCCCTCCACATTTCCATCCGCTATTATTTTTTGAACCCAACCGGCCGGATCGAGTGAAGCTTCGAATTGATTACCAGAAGCGGTGAATTCGCCTTTCGCATCGGTCGAATGAATCCCGGGATGGCCCAACGCGACCGCGTGCCGCGCGTGAAAGTCGGAATCGAGGTCGATCGAGATTTTCTCGGCGGTGAGTTCGCGATTTCCTTGTTTCACCACCGCGGGCGCCGCGAGCTCAACGATCCGATCGTTTCGCCGGATTTCGAGGCTGCTTCCAGTGGCCGTAACGGGAAGATCACCCGTCCTGGCAGACGGCGCCATATCCAGTTCGACATCGTGGGTGAGCCTTACAATCTCATTTTGCGAGCTATAGGTGACCCCCACGGCATGGCCCTGGCCGCCCGCAAACCGGAATTGCACTGGCTCCGCTGTGGAAGCTTCACCGCTCTCACGACTGAAGGACAAATTACGCGTCGTGACCTGCAATGTGCCGTCGGCTGGTTTTCCAACAGTGGAATTTGTGCCTGCCAGGTCGATCTTCACTTCACCCTGGCAAGTTACATTTCCAGTCGTGGGTTCATAATTGCATTCGCTCGTATGAATATTGTCGTTGCGATTTCCTTCGCGTCCGTAAATCGTGATCCAAACATCCTGAAGTAACGCTCGGTTTTGGTCTTTGAATTGTGTGGCACGCGAAGCGCGAACAGTGAAGATGGTCCGATCCTGCTCGACCTTTGAAAACGAGAATTCGTTGGATTGCTGCTGTACGGTAACTGGAATGAGGGCTTTGATCAGGCTTCGTGCCCGGGATTCGCGGATCGCGCGCTGCGCGTAAACCCCAGCCACAATCAAAGCGATTGAACCAGCGGCCCACGCGGCCCAACGCGCATAGCGAGCTGCTTGCTGATTTCTCAGCTCCGTTTCTCCCTGATGCAAAGCATCGCAGTATTAGAAATTTAGAGTCTGAGTATAGGGGAGAGGTTTCCTGCTAAGCAAACAGCATGCGGGCTGGAGGGAGGAACGCACTAACAATTACTTGCCGTGGGGAAGCAAACCTACGCCACAAGCAGCCACGCTATCGCGCGTAGAATTTTTCACCAGGTACATGGCCTCGTCGGCCAGATGCAATAGCTCAGCCTTGGTCCGCGAATCGCTTGGATATGCGGCCACCCCGACGCTCGCCGTCACCCGCGCGTTGATTCCGGACTCTTTCAGCCAAACCGCCTCGCGAATCAATTTGTGAAGACGTCGCGCTACTCCCATCGCATTTTCCTTGGAAGTTTGCGGCAACAGCACGACGAACTCATCTCCACCGTAACGAAACGCTAGATCGATCAGCCGGCACTTGTCCTTGATCGCTTGTCCGATCTCAGCAAGAAGCTTCGAACCCATCAAATGTCCGTGCGTATCGTTCACACTCTTGAAGTGGTCCAGGTCGATAAAAATCAGCGAGAATTCGAAGGCGTAACGGTGGGAACGATAAATCTCCGTATCCAGCATGAAGTTCAAATGCCGGGCGTTATAGAGAGTCGTGCAATCGTCGGTAATCGTCAGTTCATGAATGCGCTGCACGTGCCGCGCATTCTCGATCGCGATCGCCGCATAATCAGCGAGCGCTTCCAGCAACGCCATGTCACGGGCGCTAAAACCTTCCGGGCCGATGCTATTGATGAGCTCGATCACGCCCAGGCACTGCTCGCGAAAACGCACGGGCACCGCAACGATGGAACGCGTCTCCATCTTGGTCTTCGCATCCACCTGACCGAAGAAACGCGAATCCTTGGTTGTGTCCGGAACCACTACAGCCTTGCCGGTCTCCGCTACCCAACCGGCTAAACCTTGCCCGACCTTAATTCGCAAGTCCTTTAACGATTCCGCGCCCTTCCCGGTGGCGATCTGGAAGAAAAGCTCCTTTTTTTCTGTATCCATCAAAAGAAGGGACCAAGTGTCCGGGCGCAAAACTTCATTGATCTTTTCCATGATCGTGCGCAGGACCTGGTCTAATTGCAGGGAAGAGGTAAGGGCCTTACCAAGCTCGTGGAATACGGTTACTTCATTTGGAGTCGCCAAGGGAATGTCCACGGCCACACCTGGGTTTCTGCGCCGTTCGACGCCATTAAACGGTTTACCGTCCCTGGTTCTGCGGACAAGCTCCGCCGGGACGATCTTCTTCGAGTCTGGACTTTCTTTAGGCAACATTCTCATTATAGGGAACGATTTCGCTTCACTGCAACGTCCTTGACGGATCGAATGACGAAAGGCAAATAGGTGCTGGCTCGTCGTCCGACTGCTGCGAGCATTGACACACCCATCACTGACGCCTATATTTTCTTTGGTCGCGGATTCCAGCGGATGTCTTCAACACCTTTCGGCGAACAACTCAAGCGCGAGCGGGAAATGCGGGGCGTCTCACTGGAAGAAATTTCGGCGGCTACCCGTATTGCTCCGCGCTTTCTCGAAGCGCTTGAAAACGAACAGTGGGATTTGTTGCCAGGCGGGGCCTTCAATCGCGGTTTCATTCGGTCTGTGGCTCGTTACCTGGGTTTGGACGAAGAGAGCCTCGTCGCCGAGTATACCCTTCAAACCAAAGGCCGGCCTGATCCTGGGGTGGTGGCCGATCCTCCCAATGAGCATCAGCGCGAATGGGCCCGCATTTCGGTGGCAGTCATTGTTGTGCTGCTGATCATGGCCAGTGCGTGGGCTGCGATTCACTATCTCGGTCCGAAAATCGCTGCTCGCTTGCATAAGCATTCCGCGGATCCAGCTAACTCCACGCCAGGGCGTGCCTTGTCCGAAGGTCCCGCCGAATTCCGCAAATTTCGCAGCTTGCCTGAAACCAACGCGTCGGAGTTATCAATCGCCCTGGTTTGTACCGCTGTGCGGAGCTCGCTGGCGGTAGGAGGTTTCTATTAGTTCCGATCTTCGGGAGACTATTCTGTCGGGCCGCGCGCGCTCCGAACAAAAACTGGCGGTCTGCGCGGAACACACATCGCTTTCGGCGGAATTTCGTATCGAGTTGCTCGCTGTGTTAGCGGCGGATCCGGACACCGAAGTCTCAGAACGCGCTCGAACCTTGCTTTTAGGCCAAGCCCTTGACTCTTTGCTGCCCGCACTCGCTCGCTCTGATGCCGACCCTCGGCTGTTCGAGTTTTGCGCCGACAACATGGGCGAGAAGCCTGAAATCGCTGACGCACTCGCGGCGAACACAGCTTGCCCCGCCGAATTTGTCGCTCGCGTGTCCGGGCAGCTGACCAAAGCCGGCATCCAGGGCCTGCTGGAAAATCTCGACAGACTGACTTCTTATCCACTGCTTGCAGCGGCGCTGGCTTACTCCGAGAATGCCACTCCTGAGCAAAGGGATGTGCTTGCGGAATTTGAAGCCAATGTGCTGGTCGAGGAAAGCAAAATTGCGGATGCGGCCGCGGAGACCATACCCGACGTCAAGAAACGCCGGACTCTACTGCAAAGACTGTCTTCGATGAACGTGGTTCAGCGCATTCAGCTCGCGGTAAAAGGCGGCCGCGAGGAGCGCATGTTACTGATCCGCGATCCTAATAAGATTGTTCAGCGAGGTGTTTTGCAGTCACCGCGGCTCACGGATCTGGAGGTGGAAAACTTTGCGGCGATGGCCAACGTTTCGCAGGAGGTGCTGCGGCTCATCGCGAATAACCGGGTGTTCATGAAGAATTACATTGTAGCCAGAAATCTAACTAAGAATCCGAAAGCGCCTTTGGACGTGACCTTGCATCTGCTGAACCGTCTCACGCCCTTGGATTTAAAACAACTGACCGCAAACAAAAATATTCCGGAGACGCTGCGCTCTACGGCTATAAAGCTTCAGCGACAACGCAACATGGCTCGCCCACAGGGATAGCGGCGTTGCGGTTGCATATTGCAGTCTTACAAAAATGAGGAATCGAATGGACGCGCCAGCAACTTGCCTGCAGTTTCCACTTCTACTTTTCCTTTTAGGTTTGCAAGCACCACCGGCACGTCGCCGCAAAATTCCCAGATAATCTGGCGGCAGGCCCCGCAAGGCGGCGTCAATCGGTCCACGTCCGTAACCACCGCGATTGCGTCGAACCCGCGTTCTCCCTCGGAGACCGCTTTGAATATTGCCACGCGTTCGGCGCAACAGGTAAGACCTAGCGTCGCATTTTCCACGTTGCAACCGGTGTGGATGCGCCCGGATGTTGCCCGGACAGCGGCGCCAACGCGAAAATTTGAAAAAGGCGCGTAAGCATTTTCTCGAGCCTGTCGCGCCGCGGTAATAAGTGCGTCAAAATCGCTCATGTAATTTTCACTTTCCTCAATTTTTATCACTGGCTATGCGCGGCAACACCGCGCGCAAAAATGCGATAAATTGCACCTTCACACGCTCTCCGGTTTCGAGCACCTCAATGTGATTAATCGGCTGATCGAGAATTCCTGCGGCCATGTTCGTTACGCAGGAAATCCCCAGCACTCCTATTCCCATGTGCCGCGCAACGATTACCTCCGGCACGGTGGACATCCCGACCAAATCCGCTCCAATGGTCCGCAAATAGCGAATTTCGGCCGGAGTCTCATAACTCGGACCGGAAAGCGCGGCATACACGCCTTCTGAAGCCTGAATCCCCAGTTTTTTCGCTTCCGCAAGTGCTATCTCGCGGTAGGGCTGCCAATACGCCGTCGTCATGTCGGGAAATCGCGGCCCGAATCGTTGGTCGTTCGGCCCGATCAAAGGATTTGTGCCCTGCAAGTTTATGTGATCGCTAATCACGACCAGTGCGCCTTGCTTGAATTCCAGGCTAATACCGCCGGCAGCATTGGTGATAATCGCCGACCGAATTCCCATTCGGCCCAGAACTCTCATCGGAAAAACCACTTCCTGCGCGGAGTAGCCCTCGTAGAAATGCACCCGGCCCTGCATCGCCGCCACCGAGATTTTTCCTACTTTTCCAATCACCAGGCGTCCCGCGTGTCCGATTGCCGTGGACCGAGGATATCCGGGAATTTTTCCATAGGGGATGCGCGTTGCTTCGGCTAATTCGTCGGCGAACGCTCCTAGTCCTGAGCCAAGCACTACTGCGATCTTGGGTCGCAACCGCGTCTTCGACAGAATGAATTCCGCGGCCCGCTCGGCGCGTTCGAACTCGGAATTGCCAGCAGATGATTGCCGTTTGTCGCGTTTCATCGCAGCATGATTCCCACAATCGACGCTGACATTAGGTTCGCCATCGTACCCGCCGCCATGGCGCGAATCCCGAGTCGAGCGAGGTCGGCTTTCTTGTTCGGTGCCAGCGCGCCGATGCCGCCGATCTGAATCCCAATGGAGCTGAAATTCGCGAAGCCGCACAGCGCGAACGTGGCAATCGTAAATGAACGCGGGTCCAACGCATCCTTCATCGGCCCCAATCGCTGGAACGCGACCAGTTCGTTCGTGACCATGCGCAGGCCCAAAAGATTTCCGACCGTGTGGCAATCCTGCCAGGGGATCCCGATCACCCAGGCGATAGGCGAAAAGAGCCAGCCAAAAATCTGCTCCACGCTCGACGGAAACCATCCAATGCCGATGGTCGCCAGTGCGTTGTGCACTACACCGAATATTCCATCGATGAGATAAATCAAAGCGATGAACGTGATCAACATCGCGCCAACGTTCACGGCTAGGTTCAATCCATCGATCGTTCCGCGCGAGATCGCACCCAATGCATTGGTGTCGCGTTCCAGCGGAGCCATCTCAACACGGCCGGAAGTTACCGGCACTTCGGTTTCGGGCACCATCATCTTCGACAGCAGTATCGTTCCCGGCGCCGTCATGATCACAGCAGCGAGCAAGTGCTTGGCCTCAATGCCGTAAGCGATATACGCAGCCATGATTCCGCCGGACACGTGCGCCATGCCGCTGGTCATGATGGTCATCAATTCGGATTCCGTCACCTCCGGCAAATAGGGCCGTATAGTCAGCGGCGCTTCCGTCTGCCCCATGAAGATGCTGGCCGCGACGTTCAGCGATTCGGCTCCGCTTGCGCCCATCAATCCAGTCATCACGCGCGCGGCCTGCTTGATGACGAATTGCATGACTCCGAAGTAATAAAGCAGTGCAAAAACGGCTGCGATAAAAATAATCGTTGGCAGAACCTGGAAAGCCAAGAAGAAGCCCATGGGCGAACCCTTCTGCCCAAGACTGCCGAAAACGAATTCAGACCCTTTGAATGCGAAATCCAGCACCCAATTCACCGCAGCGCCGGCCTTTTGAAAGATTAGCCGTCCGTATTCCCAGCGCATCACCAGAAACGCGAACACGATTTGCAGGCCGAGTCCCCAGGCCACGGTTTTCGCACGGATGGCGCGGCGATTCGTAGAAAACAAAAACGCGAGTGCCATCATCGTGATCATTCCCAGGACGCCTACAAAACGGTGCATGCTAAATAGCCTCCTTTTGCAGGCAAGCTAGGATCACAATATTTCTCCTGCGCCAATAATCTTGCGCACCAGCGGTGTCGGCGGTGGAACTTGGTCACCAATTGCGAAGCTTTCAGATAGCAGTCTCATAGCGTGCACGAGGCGCGAATCCAAGTTGTAATGCACAGTGCAAAGATCTTCGCCGGCCTTCACTGAATCGCCGACCTTCTTCTGGAGCACCAGTCCGACGCTTGGGTCCACGGAATCTTCTTTTTTCTCTCGTCCACCACCAAGAGCCATACTCGCGGTTCCAACTTGCTCACAGTGAATTGCGGTTACGAAACCGTTGCGCGCAGCATTCACTCGCGCAATATGTTTGGCGCGCGGCAAGCGACTGGGATCATCTACAACTTCAGTGTCGCCTCCTTGCAGGCGAATAACTTCGCGGAATGTATCACGGGCGCTCCCCGAAATGAGCATCTCTACCGCGAGTTTACGCCCCGCTTCCACTGATTTTGTTCTTCCGCCCACGGCAAACATCCAAGCCGAGAGTTCCAGGCACAATTCCCGTAAATCCTCGGGCCCTTTTCCGCTCAAAATCTCTATGCACTCTTCAATCTCAAGCGCATTACCAACTTTGCGCCCCAGGGGCTGCTCCATATCTGTGATCAATGCCACAACTTTCTTGCCCATGCGCGTTCCGGTTTCAACCATCAATTCAGCAAGGTATTCGGCATCTTCCTGTTTTTTCATGAACGCGCCGTCGCCGGTTTTCACGTCCAGCACCAGCGCGTCGACGCCCTCCGCCATTTTCTTGCTCATGATTGACGCGGTGATCAGATAAGGACTTTCCACCGTGGCAGTGACGTCGCGCAACGCATAAAGCTTCTTGTCGGCGGGCGCGATTTCGGGGGTCTGCCCAATCAGAGCGCAACGGCACTGCTCCAGCACACGACGAAACTCGGGAAGCTTGAGATGTACATTGAAGCCGGGAATGGATTCCAACTTATCGAGCGTTCCGCCCGTGTGTCCGAGACCGCGACCACTGATCATGGGAACGTACAATCCAGCTGCGGCGACGATCGGCGCAATCACCATCGAAGTCTTGTCGCCGACTCCGCCGGTAGAATGTTTATCAACCTTACCTGCCGGCAGCCCGGACCAATCGAGCACCGAGCCGGAATGAAGCATTGCTTCGGTCAGCGCTGCGAGCTCCGCGCGCGTCATTCCACGCCACACCACCGCCATTAGGAAAGCGGCTATCTGGTAGTCGGGAATACGATCGTGTGTAGCGCCTTGAACGAGAAATTCAATTTCTTCGCGGGAAAGTTCCGCGGCATCGCGCTTTTTGCGGATAAGGTCAACAACACGCATGAAGAAGGATGCGCCAACCTAGCATCGCGCCGCGCTCGCCGTCAATCACTGCAACAAGCAGTGTCAAAGCTCGATAGAAATGTCCCCTGTCTTACCTCGATAGAAATGTCCCCTTTTTGTGTTCTGTGTTCGCTGCTTTTTTCTTCTCTTTGGGTTTTCCTCGAAAAATCTCGCGCTAGGAAGCACCAGGAACGACGATTCTCATCTCGCTCGACCTAGGGCATCCCGTTTTTGTTGGCCTGGTTCGGAGCGCAGCCCTGCGGAGCCCGAAGGGCGGAGCGTTTAGGGCGAAGCGGAGGGCCGGGCCAACGATGCCCGCTCCGCGACGGCCGCCGCCTTTAACTCCCGTTTTTGTTGCGCTCTTAGGATCGCTCCTCGCCAGGGATGATTCGCAGCCGGTACGCATTTCCGCTTCGCCTGCTGCCTGCTAGCGCCCTCCCCTTTGACTTTCACGGCGTACTCGCTCGGCCGGGCCGGTGCCGCAATCTCCCGACACGGCAGCGCCCGCCCTCGATATTCAATGGTGATGCTGCCATGTCGTCCTTCACACACCATCACCTTGCCCTCGGCTGGCGCGTAATGGCGGCTCTCCAGTTGGAAAAAGCGGTTCTCGTACCGCACCACACAGTCCTCGCTAATCGTGCGCTCCCTCTCCACTCGGAAAATCCGGTCCAATTCGGTCGCCCGCGGCGCTCGCCGGTGATAGTCCTCCGGCTTGGCCGCCACCCTCGTAAACCTCCCGTTGTGTTCCGGCAGATAGTCCCGCTCCAGATACACATTCGCTTGTGCGTGACTGCTGATCTGCTTCCGTCGCATCTTCTTCACCAGGCGGTCCTGATGTGTCCCGTGAACCCGTTCCACTCGTCCCTTCGCCTGCGGCGAGCTGGCCGCGATCAGCTCGATCCCCAACTTCGCGCACATGCGCCCAAACTGCGTTATGGGCTCCTCTCCTCGCAGCCACTCTTTCGGCGTGGCTCTCCGCTTGTATAGGTTCTTCCAATCCACGTAGAGCGCCAGCGGCACTCCGTAGCGTTCGATCCAAGCCCGCAATCCATCCGCCACCGCCCAGATCGTCTCTTGCTCTCCCAGTTGCGCCCACGTCTTGTTCGTCGCATCGTCGACCATGTCGATCAAGCAGCCCTCGGGTCCACGCCCCTCCAGCCAGGAGTGAAAGCTTCCGTCCATCTGCACCATCTCCCCAAAGTGCTCCTTGCGTTCGCGTCGACGGCGGTGCCGCTTCCTCCTCCGCTCCCGACTCCACAACCCCTCCGCCAGCATCCAACGTCGCAACGTCTCCGCATCGATCTTCAGTCCGTCCTCGGAAGCCAAGTGTTCCGCCGCCAGTGTCGGCCCAAACCGCTCGCCCACCGCCCCGCCATACTTCTCCCGCACCAATCGCAGCACTTTCTTCCGGAGCTTCCACTCTCGTGCGTGGTTCGAACGCCGTCCCGCGCTGCGGTGCTTCAGACCGGCCGCTCCTTCTTCCCGATAGCGCTTCCACAATCGCTTCGCCTGTCGGTAACTCACCCCCATCAGCTGGCTCGCATCCACGATCCGCAGTTGCTTGCTTCGAATCCGCGCAAGAACTTCCACTCTTCCCAACTCCCTCGTGCTCATCTCCGTCCGCCCCAATCGAATCTCCTTTCGGAGATCCATTTAAGGGGACATTTCTATCGAGGACAAAAGGGGACACTATCACTGAGGTACAACATCACTGCAACAAGCAGGTGTTTCGATAAAAAGTGTGGTAGCGCAGACGGAAGACGGAACTGGACAGCAACGCAGCGTCTGGGCAAATCTGCTGTGGCCGATTGACGTATCACGCACCGCACGTCACCTTGCCGCCCATTACTCGGCGCAACGTGGCCGCCTCCCAAAACCCGGTCGTTATCCTGAGCGCGGCGAAGGATCTCTCTTCGTTTTTGCCCCGCGCCGACTACGATGTGCGCGCTACCGTTAGAGCCGCGTTGCCTGGGTCGCGATCTCAGCAGCAGTTTCCCGAATCTCGTCGTGAATAAGGCCGTTCGAAACCAATATGTCGGGCCCGCCTGGCCGATATGATTCGCCGCGCAAATCCGTGACTTTACCGCCAGCTTCAGTAACGACCAGGACTCCGGCCGCGGTATCCCAGGATTTCAACCCGAATTCCCAGAAGGCGTCAAAGCGCCCGCAGGCCACCGAACATAAATCGAGCGCGGCCGATCCATCCCGCCGTACTCCATGCGACCGCAGCGTGAACTGACGATAGTAATGAATGTTCACGTTGTCGCGCCGCTTATGCGTAGGGAATCCGGTGGCGACGAGGCTCGTGGCCAGCCGCTGCATAGCTGAGACGTGAATCGATTTCTCGTTCAGAAAAGCGCCGTCGCCACGAGCAGCGGAGAAAAGTTCAGCACTTACAGGATTGAACACTACGCCGACTAGGGGTTGGCCGTCTTCCAGCAGCGCTATCGATACGGCAAAGCACGGATACCCGTGCGCGAAATTCGTGGTGCCATCCAAAGGATCCACCTGCCACTCATAACGCGAAGCATCCGCCGCGCCGCCCGATCCTTCTTCAGCGACAATCCGGTGATCGGGAAACTCGCGCCGTAATCGCCCTACCACGATCGCCTCTGACCGCTTGTCGGTTTCCGTAACTAGGTCCACGTCACCCTTGTACGATATTTTCTGGGGACGGCTGTGCTCGGTGAGCAACACAGCCCCCGCCTCGCGCGCAGCTTCGATGGCAACTTTTAGAAATTTATTCATGTGTGAGTTATTGCGCCGATGCCGCAGTCAAATATTCTTTGCGATAACGCACACTATCGCCCGTATTCACCTTCACCATGACGTGTCGCGCAGTGCCCGCAGGCGGCGGAGGCGTCGGATAGTAGCCGAGCAGATACTGCGTGCGCAGTTCGCGATTAATGCGGTCGAATATCGCGCTCAACTCGCTCAAATCGGTGGGATAGTACATCGCGCCACCGGTGCTGTCGGTGATCGTTTCAATAGCGTGTTCGCCTGCCGTATTCCAGCCGGCATTGGACCTCATCGGCCTCATGACCACAGTGTAAAGCAATGCTGCGGACGCAATTGCAGCGCCTCGCGCATCTTCGAATTTCGAAATACTGGTCGTTTCGCCTGCATCGGTGATGATCACCAACGCCCGGCGCCGGTCCGCACCCTGTCGTTTCACCGACTGCGACCCCAGCACGACTGCGTCATAGAGCGAGGTACCCATATCGGCGCCAGGGTCAACGCGCCTCACCGCTGATTCGAGGAGCCGTGGATCGTCGGAAAAGTTACAGAGCTGGACAACATCGCTGGTGAATTGAAAAACCGCCAGCCGATCGCCGGGCCGCACTACTTCTTGAACGAAGTGCGAAGCAGCGTCGCGCTCGATCTTCAACTCAATCACAGCCGAGCCGCTGGTATCCACCATCAACGCCAAATCGAGCGCACGGTTGGTCTGCGGCTCAAAGCGCACAATCTTCTGCGCCACTCCCTCCTCGAAGACCTGAAACGCGCCCTGATCCAGTCCGATCACCGGTTCGCCCTTGGCATCGGTGACGCTGGCCAGAATATTGACTAGATCGGTCTGGACGCGAATTGTTCCTTTCTGTTTCTGCTGCTTATCTTGCTGCTGGCGCTCGGCGGCCAACATATCGCCTAGACCGGCCATCCCTGCAAGCGCGCATGCGCAGAGTGTAGCAATCGCGAGTCTCATCTAGAGTGAGATTCATCCAAGCCGGAATTGGCTTTATCAGTTGGCGTTTCGCCCTCGGCCCACACCGCGCCGCCTGCAAGAAATTCCTTCTTCCAAATGGGCACCGTGCGTTTCAGGGTGTCAATTGCGAAGCGGCAGGCGTCGAACGCCGCGGCCCGGTGCGGGGAACTCACTGCAATAAGCACACTGGTTTCGCCAATCTCTAAACGGCCCAGCCGGTGCACAATCGCTATGCGATGAATCGAAAATTTCGTCCGTACTTCCGACCCTATCGCGCGCATTTTCGCGTAAGCCATCTGCTCGTACGCTTCATATTCCAGGTAAAGCGTGGTTCGTCCCTTGCGCACAAAGCCGTCGAACACCACCAGCGCTCCGTCCCCAGGCGCCTTAAGGCTCTGTACCAGTTCGTTCGGCCGGATAGGTTCACGAGCAAGCAGGAACACATCATCGGACGAGGCCGCCTGTTGACCGCCGCTGACCGGAGGCAAAAACGCCACTTCATCCCCGGCTGTCAACAACGCGCGCCATTCTGCGTACTCCTGATTCACCGAAGCAGCAACAGACGGCCGGAATTCAGCGAGCTTCGGGAAGCGCCGGCCATATCGTTCAAAGAGATCTTCGACGCGAGCGCCCTCGGAAAGTTCGGCGTCGTCATGAGCGAATCCCACAATTTCCTTGAGTTGTCCAAAGAAGAGTACGCGGACGCGCATCAGCTCAATTCTACCGCGCTCGTCTGCACAAACGCGAAGTTCGTTCCGGCGCGAGTGGTCATGAAATTACTTGGGACCCGAAGCTAGGCGCGTCACGTCATCGAGTCGCGCCGAAGCGCGGAGCAGCGCCGCTGCCAACGCGTTCGCCTCTCGCCGGAAGATCTCCGGGTCATTTTTATCTAGCGCCTCATTTACCCCAGGTAGCACTTCCGCTGCGTATCCCGCGTAGCTCCCCGGCGCATAGATGGAATGCTTATACCAGGGACGCCCAGCCAATCCTTCCGGCACCAACAGCGCCTGCTCCACTGTCACAAGCTCACGGTTAATTTTATTCTGCGTGGTGAGATCCAACCATGAATGACCGCCGCTTCGCGGCGCACGAGTCGCGGAGGCCGTTAATTGCGCCACCGCGTCGGAGACAGCTTGCACCGTTGAGCTTTGCATTCCCATTTGATTGGCGCGCGAAGTCATCGCGTTCGCCGCGCGCGAAATCTCCGAAGCATATGCCAAATAATCAAAAGGCAGCACGTCCGCTTCATCCAGCCGGAGCGCCATCACGCCAAGCAGCTGCGCTAAAGCGGCGTGATACTCGAACGTGGGATCGCCAAATGTTTTCATCCAGTAAAAGTCGTCGTACAGCGAGTGGTACACGCCATAATCGCCGACAAATCCGGCATCGAGGGAAGGAATCCCGGCAAAATCAAAAAAGGGACAAAAATCGGAGCCCGCGCCCAACGCGTCCACGGGAGCTTCGCCAGGCACTTCGACATTCGCCCTCATGCGCGCAATTCCGCTCAGCTCTTCTTTCCCGCTCTTGGCATGTTCAAGCCACGCGTCGTATACGCTTCCGCCGCCTTTCGGCGAATGTATCGTTCGGGCGGCATTACGAATGAATTCCTTCAGAGAAGGCGTCGCTGAAGGATTGAAATTCGGCCCAGCGACCGCGACATCAGTGTTGATATATGCCACGGCCTTCGCTTGCAGTTCCATGCGATTCGCTTCTACCCACTCCGTAGATCCGATCAGTCCAGGTTCTTCCGCATCCCATTCGCACATCACAATCGTGCGCTGCGGTTTCCAACCGCTTCGCACCAATTCTCCGAGAGCGCGCGCAGTCTCCAGCATAGTCGCTGTTCCACTTCCAGGATCGACGGCCCCATAGACCCAGGCGTCATGATGATTGCCCATCACAATCCATTCGCCATCGCTCGTCCCGTGCAGCTTCGCAATGACGTCGTATATAGGCCGCTGCTGATAATCCATCACCAATTTCATGTGCGCGACCGCGCCATCTGGCCCAACGTGATAGCTAAAGGGCAGCCCTCCTTGCCACGTATGTGGGACGTGCGGACCTCCAAGGGTCCCCATAATCACAGCGGCATCCTGCGCATTGATCGGCATGGTTGGAATGTGCGAAATGTTTTCGGCAACTGCAGGTGACAGACGCTTCGCACTCGGCGTCGCCGCCACTCCGGGCGTAAGCGGATCGCCGGGATATAACTGCGTATACTCGACTGAACCCCGCTGAATGCCGCTCATCGGCCGCCAAGGGCCCTTCGGAAACGGATCGCCCATGAAGTAACCGTCATCTTGTGGATCGGAGTAAATGATCAGACCCACAGCCTTGTGCTCTTCCGCCAGCTTGGTTTTGATTCCACGGTAACAGTGGCCGTAGCGAGCAATCGCGATTTTTCCCGCAACGCTGACGCCCAACGTATCAAGCACGCGGTAATCCTCTTGCGTTCCATAATTCACGTAAACCACGGGCGCGCTGACGTCCGCGGAAGGCGCATACGCGTTGAAAGCCATCACTGCATTCTTGTTGAAAGTGTCCTTGTCGACGTCCACAGGCCGCTCGGGCGTAGCCAGAATTTTCTGCTCGGGCGCGGTAAGCTCCAGTTTCACTTCGCGTGGCTGCGCAAGCCAGACGCTGTAGGACACAATGTCGGCGTCAAAACCGTAACTACGATACTGATCGCGCAGCCATTCGGCCAATCGGTGGCTCGCTTCGGTCCCGGCTACGTGCGGCTCGCTGGTAATCCGGCGCAAATTACTCTCGGCGTGTGCCGGGTCCGGAATCGCGCGCAACTTCCGCTCCCGCTCGCGTTCGGCTTCCACGTGAGCCGGTGAAAAGCCGGTGATGCCACGATCTTCTTGAGCACCGTCGGAAATCGGCGATGACAGAACGAAAATGCTCGTCAACAGAATTGCCACACTGGCCCGATACACCGAATTAGTCATTCCTTAACCTTTCTCGGGGATCGCAGATTCTATATTAGCAGGGCGCCTCTCGGTGCCCGGATCGCTTTCTTAGTAACGATTAATCTCGGATTCAATCTCGGATTCAATCTCTTGACGCCATGCCTGATGCGCCGTACGGTAGTCAGTCGTATTGCCAAGCTCTTCCCTCTAACGGAGAGTTTTTAATGAGAGTCTTGATTTCCGGAGGCTCGGGTCTGGTTGGGTCTGCGCTGACCGGCTCACTTCGCGCCGACGGCCATACCGTCGCGCATTTCGTACGTCCCGGTCGTAAGAAAGCACCTGGCGATGTGTTCTGGAATCCTTCGAATGCTGCTGCAGATGTGCCGGCGATGGAGGGCTTTGACGCCATCGTTCACTTGAGCGGCGCCAGCATAGCCGAGGACCGCTGGACATCAAAGCGCAAGGCAGTCCTTCGCAGCAGTCGCGTGGATTCCACGCGAGTATTGGTTGATGTACTCTCGCACCTGAAGCAGCCCCCAAAGGTACTTCTGTGCGCTTCTGCAATCGGGTACTACGGCAATCGAGGCGACGAACTACTCACCGAATCAAGCGGCTACGGCAACGATTTTCTGGCAATCGTTTGCCGGGCCTGGGAAGGCGAGGCCTCACGTGCCGCTTCTGGCGGCATTCGCACCGTCTGCACACGTTTTGGCGTGATCCTCTCCGCACGTGGCGGTGCGCTACCACGGATGCTGGCGCCTTTCAAATTAGGCTTGGGCGGCCGTCTGGGGAGCGGCAAACAATGGATGTCATGGATTATGCTGGAAGATGTAGTGAATATTTTGCGTGCCGCAACAGAGGATGAGACTTGGCGTGGGGCGGTAAATGTAGTGTCGCCGAACCCTGTGAGGAATTTGGAATTTACGCGCATTCTGGCGGGATTGCTGCATCGCCCGGCAATCTTCCCAGCGCCTGCCTTTGCTTTACGGTTAGCGCTCGGAGAAATGGCAGATGCGCTTTTATTGGCGAGTCAACGAGTACAGCCGCAAAAACTAATTCAGAATGGTTACAAGTTTCGCTACGAGATGCTCCAACCCGCGCTACAAGCCGTTTTGTCGACCGCATAGCCTAATCGCGCACACAATCACAGCCCTTTTCATCAGTAATGGGACTCCGGTGATGGGAATCCAGTGTAGTCCCGGATCGTATCACTGTTACACTTTTTGCTTTGTTTCGAATTTAAAGGAGGACTCATCATGGCAAGTGAAGCAATAAAATGCGCACACCCGATCTGTTCATGTCAGGTTACGTCCGGCAAGTATTGCAGCACGCAGTGCGAAGCGATGGAGAAAACCCCGGACGTTGATTGCACCTGTCCGCACCCGGCTTGCAAAGGAAGAACCGAATAACTGTTCTTCGTTCTGGTTTCGTTTCCTGCAACGCGGCAGCGAACGATCTCTACGGTGCGACCGTTTGCGGCGGTATTCCAACGGGCTGCGCAGTACGGGGCAGCGAAACCAGAAAAGTGGTTCCATGCGGCGATGTCATTTCCACTGTCACTGCACCGCCATGATCGTGAATGATTTTAGTCACAATGGCGAGACCCAGGCCCGTTCCGTTGGGCTTTCCTGAACTGACGAACGGATCGAATAAAGTGCTGTGAATAGCGAACGGTACCCCTGGGCCATTGTCCGCGATACGCACCTCAAACGATTCCGGCAAGGCGGAAACCTCGATTTTCACTCGACCTTGTGACGGCGCAGCGGCCTCGCACGCGTTTAACACTAAGTTGAAAAATGCCCGTTCGATCTTCTTGGGATCGAACATTCCTTCCATCTCGCCCGATGTGCTTATTGAAACGTCCAGAGTTCGCAGTTCGGGTCTGGTTCTCACTGCGTCCACAGCACGACGAATCGTTTGGCTCAATGAAGCGGCGATCGGAGAAATCGAGCCATCCTCTCTGGCCAGCTCCCGTAACGAGTCCAGCAAATCGGTCATCTGCTCCGACGCGGTCTTAATTTCTTCGTAGATCTCATCCCGATTCATCTTCAACTTTTCAGCTTCGTAGAGGAACTCAGCATTGGCCACGACAGCGGCAAGGTAGTGACGCAGATCGTGCGAAATTGAGCTGGCCGCTCTCGCAAAGGCAGCGATTCGCTCCGTCGCGAATCGTTTCTGCTGAAACGCAAGCAACTCACCGCGCATTTTCGCAAACGCCTCGCCCAATTCCGCGACCTCGCTGCTCCCACGCGGCGTGATCGAGTATGTGTAGTCTCCCTCGGCCAGGGCTCTGACGCCGGCCACCAGGTTGTCCAAGGGATGCGTAATCGTTCGCGATACGAAACCCAACAGCAGGGCGGCGAGCGCCAACGCGGAAATGCCCAAAATGAAGATCGTACGGTTCAAGCGCTGAAGGAAAGCATTCGCCGGCTGTAGGGACATCAACACATAGCATTTCACTGACGCCGGCGGCCCGTCGTGAATCAAAATTGACGCGGCTTGGTATTGATCACGGCCTAGATCAATTTCGTGGGTGCTGTCTTGCGCTCGCGGAGTTTTTTGTATCCAGCGATTGAGCTCCATCTGGTCCACAGGAGAAAGAGTAGCTGCGATTATCTTGTCGCCGGTGGTAAGCGCAATCTGGCTGCCTGACACAAGGGAGAGTTGTTCCGCTACGGTCGAGTCGATCTGGTAACCCACGGCAAGTATGCCAAGTTGCCTGAGGTCATTATCCGTACCCGCGGTTATGGGACGCAGAAACACCCGGTAGAGTTGATCCTTGCCGTACCACCACGCCGCATCGTCGCCTTGTTCCAGTGATTTCAGCAGATTGGTTTCGGCATCCTCCGACGTCCATCCAGGTTCGGTCACGTGCAACCCTAGAACGTGTCCGTCCGGCTTAGCCACCAGAAAGAGCTGACTGCCGGCGAGTTTCCACAACGATTCCGACGCGTCCTGAATCGTCAGGGCGTGCTGGGTAGTCATCAGGGCTTTTAGTGTAGGGAGTTCCGCCAGCATCGCGGCCGTGCGAGAGAGTTGCAGTTCACGTTCCTGCTGCACATTCTTGAATGCGCTTAGCGACTCGTTCGTGCTCTCTTGCACTTCCTTTGAGATTTCCGAACGTACGGTATGTCGGACGACAAACAGAAGATTCCCCAACAGTGCGCAAATGATCAGAAGGGTGGCAACCAGAAGTTCTGTGCGTAATCGCAAACGTGCCAATGAGACTCCTCGATGCGTCCCAATTACTCTGCAGCGGCTAAATCATCGCACGGCATGAACTTGTAGCCGGAACCATGCATAGTGAGGAAATAGCGCGGACGGCCCGGATCGGGCTCGAGCTTTTGCCGTATGCGCAGTATGTGATTATCGACAGTTCGCGTTGTCGGGTAATTTTCGTATCCCCACACTTCGTTCAGGAGTTCCTGCCGCGAGATCACTCGGGAAGGCGAATGTGCAAAATATTTCAAAAGCTTGAATTCCTGTGCGGTGAACGCCAGAGTACGGCCAGCGCGCGTGACAACCATACTGGTGAAATCAATTTTCGCATCACCCAGAATTAGCATCTCGTGCCGGCTGGAAGTCATGCTGTCGGGAACGGTCGGGGAATCGGGAGGCGTCGCGCCTGCGCGTCTCATCGCGCGTCGGACTCGCGCCAAAAGCTCCCTGGGACTGAACGGTTTTGTGACGTAGTCATCCGCTCCGAGTTCCAACAGCAGAACCTTGTCTTCGACCTCGGCGTTTGCGCTCAGCACCACGATCGGAACCGACGCCGAATGGGCCTTGAACGCCCGGCAGACCTCCTTGCCGGGAAGCCGCGGAAGTTTCAAGTCGAGCACGACTACGCTGGGTGTTTGCTTTCGAAAGCTTTCCAGGCCAGCGACGCCGTCGGATGCGATCTGCACTTCCAGACCGTCAGCTTCGAACAAACGCTGTAACGTGCGCTGCATCGGACGGCTGTCTTCAACCACCAGTATCCTGTCCACGAGTAGTTCCTTCGGTTGCAGAGTGGGCTGCTTGGAAACTGCGCTGAGAGAAACCATGTGTGTTGTCATGTCGCCTACCACTGTGAAAGGGGTGGCCGCTAACTGTGTCATCGAGCCGTACGGAAATTGTCAAAAACTTGTAAATTCTGTAAACACCGCGCTTGGCCAGGGTTACGGATGTTCGTAACTGGGCGCCGCAGGTGGAACGTAATCCTCCCCATACTTGTTCTTATGCGCGAATGTGAAATCGGGATTTTCAGTAACGCGAATCGGGCCGAGCGAATGTGAATTTTCGGAGATGCTTACCAGCTTGGTCAAACCCGCCAGACTCTCCGGTAGGCTGCGCTCATACCACACATGCAGTTGATATCGGCCATCCGGGACGTTCGGAATGGCGATGTGTCCCGAGCGATCCGACAATGCAAAATAGGGAGTTTCGACGGCGACTACTACGGCGCTCATCTCCGCATGAATGTTACAGAACAGAAAACTCACGCCGGGCCGATCAAATCGTACGGACCGGGTGGTTCCCGCTTCGTAGAGGCCCAGATCGAACCGTTTGCCGTCGTACATGGAAAAAATATTATGGAAGAGGGGATCTTTATTGGGGAATAGCACCACCGTACCTACCTGTACGACAAGGACATGTGGCTCGAAGCTCTTATTGCGTTGGATCAGTTCCGGCGGTTTAGCCGCTGACGGCGCCGCAGCACCCGTCGGCAAAACTGCACCGTCTAGAGGCGTCAACCACACGGCGACCTGCGATGCATCAGCCGCGCTTCCACTCGTCTTGCGCTGATGCCCGGGGCGTATCACGGAAACTTCTGCTGTGACGGTCGACACCTGCACGGCGCCTAATGCGGAAACAACGCAAAGGCACGCCACAGCGAGCCAACGCGGCGCACCGAGCACCGTTGTCCGTCCGAATACCAGCATCAGAATATGTACCCCACACTGAGACCTATTTGATTGGCCGTGTCGGAATTAGTGTCCAGATTGTACGTCTGTAACCGTCTATATTCGACTGAGAACAGCACATCCGAGCGCACGCGATAAATAAAATTGACGAATGGAGTCAAGTTCCGTGACAAGAGGGGGCCGTAATAGTACGCTGTGCCCGGGTAACTCCTTAATTCACTAGCGAATGGGTTATCCTGGCCGATTGCGAAGTTCACCTCGAAGTTTGCCTTGGGCTTAAATTTTAATTGAGCCCAGCCGCCCATCGAGTCAAGTCCCCGAATCTTTGTGGCTGGATTGTTCTCGACGCCGGTCAACAAGACGGTTTGTCCGATGCCGCCTCCAAACCCGCCCACCGCACGGCCGCGATAGAATTCGCCGGTAAATTCAAAGTAGGTTCCAAGGGGCACCGTCAAGTCCGTAGTCCCCGCCCAACCGTCGACGCTTCGTCCGAATCCCCAATTCTGCCGCCCGTAGTAACCTCCTCCTCCGATTGTCACATCCCTGCCGAACGCATGGTGGCTCCAGGCCACTCGTGCGGCATAAGCGGGCTGGCCTGATTGCTCTCCCTCACTCGGCACCCGGTTTCCCGTACTCGGATAATCACCGGTAAGTGAATCCATGATTCCGCCTTGAAACAGTAAACTCGACGTGTCAGACAGTGCTACACGATGTTCGATGCGGATCTGCGGCGTCCAGACCCAGAGGTTTCCCGAGTAGGACAGTGCAGGCACAGCGAGGCTGACTAACGAGGTCGGTGTCAGAGGAGCGAAAAACAGAGAATCCTGCCCGGCCACAATCGACGTGTTGGCCCAGTCCAGATGAATCGTACCGGTGCGCAGGCGCACTATCCCCATCACCGCACCGTTCGACGTATCGGCAGCGCCGCCCGCAAAATCGAAATTTACGTTTGCGCTGGTGTGAGCCCCGGCAACATCCGGTCCGAACGCCTCGATTCCGAACTGTGATTGCCGTAACGATCCGGCAAACGACCCGGAAGTGCCAGGCACCTGAATCGAAGTCGCAAATTGCGGGAAATCTAAGTTGTCCACCGCTCCACGCGTTTCGAATGCATTCAAGAGCACGAGTCCGGTGAGACGCACTCGATACTTCGACCCGCTCTCGATTTTTGTCTGGCTCTGCTCAAGCACTTTCGCATCGGTCAATTCCTGATTTTCTTCCAGCTTGGTCACACGCTCTTCCAGCGGAGCCCCCTGATCAGGTTTAGAGGACGTACTGGTTGGCGCCGCCGAAGGAGCTGTCTTGTCCAACGATGCCATCGGAGAATAAACGTCGATCGGGTCGCTCGGTTCGGCACTCGGATTTGCGGTTGAACGCTTCAGTTCGCTCCGAAGCTCGCGAGCTTCCAGGCGCGCTTGCTCTTCGGCTGCGCGAAGCTCACTGACTTGCGAATTCAACGACTGTACCTGTGCTTGCAAAGCGCGCACGGAGTCAGCGAGCGTCTTAAGATCAGGTACTGACTCGCCCGGCAAGGCGCTGGACGAGGATGTCTCGGATGGGTTTTGGCATCGGAGAAGCGGAGGATAGAGCAACAACGCACCGCCGATCATCAATGTCTGAAGAAATGATTTTCGTGACCCGTGGCATCGCATGGCAGATCTCCTGATAGCGCCGGGCTAAACCGGCAGGTTGTTGTGAATGAAAGAGTCATACGGTAAAGGTCTAACGAACCATACCGACCTTGAGTCATGTGCGGTTGGCCGTGAGGCCAACCTTGAAGCGTTGACAAAGGCATGTACAGGCCAGCCATCGAGCCGCGAAAGACTACTCCAGGGTGCCGACACTGTAGGAGAAAGTGGAAGGCCATATCGGAGGCCCCGAAAGCGTGAGGGACAACCGAACCCTGCGCGGTCAAAGAACCTGAGCATGTACAGAAACAACCTGCGCGAGAACCGGGAGAGCCTATGTTTATCCGCCAGATGTCGGGCGGATCGTGTCAGCAAGTCCCAGGACGTAATCTGACGATGCACGAACATAGGCAGTCGTACAGAGCCGTAGTACCCGCGAAGTCTCTGAACAAGACGGGACAGCCAACCGTCGCGGAAGGGATGGAGGGAAGGGCTCTGGTCAAAGGGAACGAGTTCCAGCGAAACACGATCCGGGCTCAGTACCGGCGTATCGTGCCCCATGAGTTGCAACGCGTGTGGGCGATAGTTATAGAGGGTGTTCATGAGATCCTCTGCCTGTCCCCATTCTCTCTGCGATAAGAACCGGATGCGTTAATCGCGCCCGTCCGGGTCCGTGCGGGGGGCGGGGAGCAATCCCCGTCCCTACCGCGACTGGCCAATTTCGAAGGGTAAATAATTATGTTGGCAGCGTTGAAGGTGAAGAACTACTCAGCATTTCTGAGCGAACGCAACTTCGTGGTCTCTGGGCGACCTTTCCAGTTTGACTCAAGCCACGAACGTTAGAAAACAATACCAGCCAGCCCTGTGAGCAGGGCATATTTCGTCAGATTCTGATTGGAGCATGCGTAAGTGTCAGAGGTTGCATACTACGAAACACAGGGGAGAATAGCCAAAGAAGCCGGTAAGAAAAAGTAAGAAACGCGCGACGGCACCGCGGCGAAAGCGTCAACCCGTCTTGCGGTGGATTGTTGGAGGCAGAGAGGTTCGGCACATGCCTGAGGTACCCCGTCTGAAGCAGCGGAATTTTGATGGTCAAGAGCCGACCCAAGCTTTGCAAAGCCATACCGGTACTAGCCCGCCAGAATTTGCAAATCTTTGACAAATTTCAGACGAACCTTTGACACACCTCGGTGAACTTCAAAGCTATAACCCGCACTCCGGGCGTGCCGGTCAGCGTCGGACAAAACGAG
This sequence comes from uncultured Acidobacteriota bacterium, assembly GCA_963703675.1. Classification (GTDB taxonomy): domain Bacteria; phylum Acidobacteriota; class Terriglobia; order Acidiferrales; family UBA7541; genus Palsa-295. The sequence continues at coordinate 168,751 of CAVPFH010000006.1, forward strand.
CCCCGCCGAATTCGGCTCGTAAAGAGTCAATCCAGCTAGTTAGTAAAGGAGATATACGATGATGTGTGATTCCAGCCGAACGATCCAATCCCTGACATCCCAGCCCTCAAACGGTGGGACCAAAGCGTTTGTAAAGTATTTGCTCATTCTTGTCGCTGTTGTGTTCTTGTCGCCCGCATCCTCCCTCATGGCGCAAGATTTTGACCACGCGCCTTTCCTCCCGTCACCGGTTCAAAACGTTTCCACGGTGCCGTCCAACGGCGATGTCAATCCCTATGGCGTTGCATTTGTGCCACCGCAATTTCCAAAGAACGGAACAGTCAATCCTGGCGACATCTTAGTTTCGAATTTCAACGCCAGCAGCAACCTCCAGGGCACCGGAACAACAATTGTTGACGTGCCCTCCAGCGGCAAACCATTTCTTTTCTTCCAGAGTCAGACTCCTACCGGGCTCAGCACTGCGTTGAACATCCTGCGGCAAGGCTTCGTGCTAGTGGGGAATTTCCCCTCACCGGACGGTACTTGCGGAAATGCCACGGCCGGCTCAATCCTGGTGATCAACAAGAGCGGCCAGCTAGTGGGCAGCATCGCGAATTCTTCAATCAATGGTCCCTGGGATTCGACTCTGTTCGACGAAGGGAATTACGCCAAATTTTTCGTCGCCAATGGTTTGACCGGCACGGTTGTGCGTTTCGATCTGGCGGTGAGCCCCAATGGCGTGTCGGTGCTAAATGTGACGCAGGTTGCGTCTGGTTATATGCATCAATGCGATCCAGTGACTTTTGTGGACGCGCCCACAGGCTTGGTTTATGACGCCGAAAGGGATGTGTTGTATGTGGCTTCCACCGTCGATAATGCGGTCTTCGCTGTTTACGACGCCGGTACCGCCTACAAAGATCACGGCACCGGCAGAGTGATCTACCAAGACGCCGTTCACTTGCATGGCGCCCTCGCAATGATCATGGCACCCAACGGGCATCTGGTAGTCAGCAATAACGACGCCATAAACCCGGACCCGAATCAGCCAAGCGAGATTGTAGAGTTCACAATTGGAGGCAGGTTTGTAAAAGAAATTTCTGTGGACCCGAATCCCGGCGGAGCGTTCGGAATGGCAGTAATGACGCGTGGAGACACGGCGCGCTTCGCCGCTGTTGACGACAACACCAGTTCGCTCTTGATCTGGACGTTGACGCTCCCATAGTAAGTCTCGGAACCCGCCCATGCTCTCGTCTTCCGTCAGTCGAACAAGGGCTGACGGACGACGACGGCAGATTCAGTCCTCACTCGCCCGATTGTGGGTGCGGATGATGATTCAGATTTAATCCGCTGGTTGGCCAATTCCAATTTTAGCGGCGCGGGCGGCCCGAAGATTTCATTGATTTCTCTGATCTCAGCAGAAGAAACGTGGCTCCCTCGTCGTGTGGCTTCGTTAAGGTACCGCGCTGCATTACTACCTTCATGGCGTTATCGTCAAAGTGAACTGCTGGGCGTGGGTTGGCGCGCCAGTTGCCGACGCAGTGACGGTGATCTCGTAGCTCGTAGCTTGCGTTGCTTTTTGGGCCGTATATGCGGCGCAACCAGCATTCACCAGAATCATCGCAAACATGATCGTCGCCAGGAACGCAGGTACGCGTCGAGGACTACCCATCGCCGATCGCTTTTTTGCCGCCACTACCGTAAATCCCGCGAGGATCACAACCAGAGCGCATAAAGGTGCGCGTCGGGAACCAGAGAACAGTCCTTTCAAAGAACTCGCCGCTCCGGCGGCAGCTGGCGCTTGTACAGATAAGGTCGCTGTTGTCGAGCCCTGCGCCGGATTCAATGTCCGTGGATTGAAGGTAGAAGTTCCACCAGCAGGCAAACCCGAGCAGCTCAGTCCGAGCGCTTGCTTAAATCCGTTCTTTGGAGTCACGGTAATGTTCAAGGTGCCAGATGCGTCGGGCGCAATGCTAAGAGCTGCATTGCTCAGCGCCAGCGAATAATCGGGCGCGGGTGCGGCGGCAACGACGACACTCACCCCGGCAGAAGTTGACGTTGCATAGCTTGAATCCCCTGAATACGTCGCCACAATCGCGTGCGTACCCACCGCGAGGTTCGCGCTGCTCATCGAAGCCATCCCGCCGCTCACGGCCGACGCGCCAATTTGAGTTTGTGCGTCGAAGAAAGCAATCAAACCGGTCGGCGCGCCATTCCCGGACTGTGCTACCACGTCTGCCGTGAACGTGACGCTTTGACCCACCGACAACTGAGCGGCCGACGTGGAGATCGAAGTCGTGGTAGCGATTTTGGCCGGCGTCGAAACAGTCATGGATACCGCCGCCGACGTAGATGCGGAGAAGGTCGCGTCGCCGGAATATGCCGCGGTGATGGAATGCGAGCCGACCGCTAGCCCGGAAGTATTGAACGTCGCCGCTCCGGATGAATTCACAGTCCCGGTCCCAATCTGGGTCGCACCGTCACTAAAGGTCACACTGCCAGTTGGAACACCCGATCTGGATTTCGGCGCGACGGTCGCAGTGAAAGTCACGGTTTGGCCCGACCCTATCTGCAAAGATGACGCAGAAAGAGTCGTCGTGGTAGCAACAGGGGCAGACGCCGCAGGCGTAAAAACAAAAACCGTAGCCGAGTACGCTGGAAAATTGTAATTCACAACGTTAGACACGACCGCGACGGGCGAACCAGCCGCGATCTGCGCGAGATTTGCATTGCTATAGGTATAAACCGACGCACTCGCGTTTGAATTGAAGTTTGCGAGTGTCAGATTCGTCTGAATCGCGCTCGCGGTCTTGTTAATCGCAACTACGGTCAGCGCGCCGTCACTTGACCGCAACGCGCCGTACACCGAGAGCTGGCCCTGGTCGGTGCTGGTCGAGTTTACCGAGGTATCCCCGAACTGTCCTCCCGCGCCATCAAAATCACGGTATAGACGAAAACTGTACGCGACAGGATCGGTAGGTTTCGGCGCATTCCACATATTCGCGAAATCCAGGCTCTGTCGGCCGTAGATTCCGAGCACATCGGCCTCAGTGAGCGCATCAACCAGGGGATTCGTACCGCTGCTGAAACTGTACTCGGAAATCGAGAGCTTTGTTCCAGGGTAGTAGGTCTGAATCCAATTCTGAAATCGCGGGAGCAGCATCATCGGTCCATCAAAGTAATATTGCTCGACCCAGCTCCCCGAATTGAAGGTGGGATCCCAGAGTGCGCGCGTCGACGCAAGCTCGGCCGCATCAGTCGAGCCGCCTCCATAATAGTGCTCGTCGAAATAATCCAGGATGCGCTGATGGTTCGCCTGATCATAGGCAGCCATTTGCTGCAAATAGTATTGCCCGGCGTAGAGGTTGTTCTGCTTGCTGGGAGTTCCAATCCATCCACCGAGCGTGAAATCGACAGGGCCAAAAACCTTCGCCGAAGGATCAGTCTGCTTGATCATCGCGGCATGCTGTTGGCCAAGGCTGATGATCGTGTCGTAATCAGGCTGAACGGGTTCCACATCACGATGCGTGTTGCTCCAGCCGCCAGGCTCATTGTCCAGTTGATAATAGGGAACCCCGCCGTTCGCGGCGGTACCGAACGTCGAGATCAGATGCTGTACCCAGCCTTGTTGCAGGGCGACGGTGTTATCTATGTGATTGGCATAAATGTTGTTGTCAATCAGTTGGGTACCGCTCGTCGTGATGCTGTTGCCACAAGTGTTGCCGTCGGGAAAAACGTAAGGATTGGTGGATTGCTGCGCGCCGTAGATGGAAACAGGGAAGCTGCAACTCCACGCCGAAGACTTGTTCACGTAAGGAATGATCGGGATCGTCAACAGGGCGTGCGCGTTGGAAGCTGCCTTGTACGTATTGATCATCAGATCGGGCGACGCGCTGGGCGTTGGCGTTGCTTCTCCGTCGCCACCCGTGAAATACCAATCGAAGCCCGAATTGCTGGAATCCACTTCCCAGTTGTAACGGGTCGTTCCGTCACCGCCCCATCGGATATTAGGAACCTGAATTTCTTTCGCGAAACCGGCATCCAGACCGTAGTTCCCGATGCCATAAATGTCAGCATTGACCGGATGTGGATTGCCGGCCGCGTCGACAGTTAGCGTGGGAGTCGATTGCGCGAAGGCACTTGTCGGCGCTACACCAACAAACACACTCATCGTGGCCAGGTAGAAGACCAGGCGAATCCAATTTCGATGCATCTCAATCGCCCCCGGAGACGTGAAGTCCAAGAAATGATTCGCGTGCGGAAATCAGACGCTACAGTCGAGCGGTACGGTGGTCAATGGTACCGGTGAACAGGCGAAGAAAAGGATCGACAAGAAGAACAGCAGCCGCTGCGGCACTGCCTGAACAAACGAGAACCGCCCACCTCGAAAATAAATTCCATCGTTTAAGTACGAATCGGCCTCGCCTTTATCAGAATCTTTTGATAAAGCGCCATGCTGAGCAATACTACTCGCCCCGTTCCCGCGGAGGTTGGAGTGCAAAATTTGGATTTGCGTCCTTTATCTCTTGGGGAAATCCTTGATCGAACCTTCACTCTCTATCGAAGAAATTTTCTGCTTTTCGTTGGCGTAACCGCTATCCCGCAGTTGTTGGTTCTCGCGTTCAACATTGCGCAAGTGATGCTCACGGGGAGCAAGACTCATAAAGTAGTGTCGGGCAGTTTTGTAGCCGTGGGAATTGCGGTGGCGCTCGCCGGATTCATAATTTATGTTGTTGCCTATCTTTTTGCTCATGGCGGGACGGTCTACGCAGTATCTGAACTTTATCTTGGACGTTCCACCTCAATCGACGCTTGTTTGCAGCGAATGCGCGGCCAGGCTGGAATCTTGTTTGGCGTACTTATGTTGCAGGGCTTGGCAGTGATTGCCGGGATGATTCTGTTGATCCTGCCCGGCATTTATGCGGCCTGTCGCCTCATCACCTGTGTGCCAGCGGCGTTGTTGGAAAATCTAGGACCTAGCGAGTCTCTTAGCAGAAGTTTCGCTCTCACTAAAGACAACGCGGGCCGGTCGTTTGTCATTTACTGCCTTTACCTTGGTTTGTTCTACGCCGCATTCTTGCTGTTCGTCGGTCCCTTTCTCATCGCCATCGCTATGTCAGTAAAGAACCCGGACCTGACCCGAATTTGGATGGGTTTCATGCAGCTAGGAAGCTTTTTTGCGGCAACGCTTATCACTCCGATTTTTACAATTGCCACCGCCGTGTTTTACTATGATTTGCGTGTTCGCAAGGAAGCGTTCGACTTGCAAATAATGATGAATCCCAACGAAGCGATCGCACCCGTGGCTACTGGACTACCCTCGATACTTTCGTGAGTCGTTCGTGGCCAAAGCTCCGGCGACTGCGAGCGAATCCTTGCGTTTTTCCTATTCTGATTTTTCTATTCAGCGGTGGTTTCTGCGCTGCATCTGCTGGTCCTCAAAGCGCAGCCGTAGCAATCCCACACGGTTCTGGCGACAGGGGTTACGATATTGCATCGTTCACCGCCGAACTGGACAGACTGGACGAAGCGCTTCAAGGGAAACCATCCGCGGATACCATCGCTAACTTGCGCCAGTCGCTTCCTGCAACCTGGGCAATCCATACTCCGGAACGCAGTTATTCGATTTCCACAAAGCCGCTGTACGATCAATTAAATGCGCCTTCAATTCTGAAGGCCGAAATCTGGATCGAGCACGTACAGGTCGAGATAGAAAGTTTCCAAACAAACGCTCCCACTTCAGCAACCGCACGGGCCGCGTTAAACAAGATCCTGGCGGGTTCCGATTTCGCAGGCGTCCGGCCGCCGTCTGCCCTTGAAATTCTCCGTCAACGAATTGCGGCTTGGTTCGACAGAATCCTGTACAAACTCTTCGGCAGCATTTCGCGTCATCCCGTCGGAGGCCAAATTCTATTCTGGCTATTATTGACTGCCGGAGTCGCCTTCGTGGCACTTTGGACTTTCCGTTTCGTCAGCACTCGCGAAAGCAAGAATTCGTTGAAGGCGATGCCCTCGATCGTATCCACACGTTCCTGGCAGGAATGGGTTCGCGCTGCCCGGCAAGCCGCAACGCGCGGCGATTTTCGCGAGGCCATCCATTCGACCTACTGGGCTGGAATAGCCCACTTGGAGGAGAAAGGAACGCTGCCACGCGATCGCACCAAGACACCGCGCGAATACCTCCGTCTTCTGAACGCGGCGCGCTCGTCAGAAACCAGTTCGCTGCAGACCCACAAAGAGCCCTTAAGGACCTTGACCTCGCGGTTGGAACGAATCTGGTACGCGAATCGAGTTGCGAGTTCCGAGGACTTCAACGACTCACTCCGCCAATTGGAGGCGCTCGGATGCCACTTGGAATAACGGAGTCTGACCGCAAGCTCCTGGTAATTGGTGGAGTTTTGCTTGCCCTGATGATTGTTACTTCGGCAGTATTATCGCCAACAAACGATCAGTCGCCTTCGCCCGTTCCTTCAACATATTCCGCGCAATCCGCCGGTGCAGAGGCGGCGTACATGCTGCTTTCCCGATTACATTACCCGGTGCGCCGCTGGGAGGACGCACCCAGCGAACTGCCGAAGGGCGAAAGTAATATTTTGCTAATTCTCGCCGACCCGACCGAGATACCTTCAGCAAAAGAACGCGAGGCGATTTTCGATTTCGTGGAGGAAGGAGGCCACGTGCTGTTCACCGGTTCGAATATCGCGGGATTTTTCCCTGACGCAAATATCTCCGCGATCCCACCGGATCCAACATGGGCGTCTTTCACTCCGGACATTCCGAGCGGCATCACGCGCAATGCGTCCCACATCACCATTCAGCCGCAGGCTTATTGGAGAGAACTCACCGAGGCGCAGCTCGCACTCTATGGTGAAGCCGGTACACAGGCTGTTGTTTCATGGAGCCTCGGCGACGGGGAACTCGTATGGTGGGCGGGACCGACTCCCCTAACGAACGCCGGAATCACGCGCGACGATAATCTTACCTTTTTCCTGAACTCCGTTTCGAATTGGTCGAAAGATGGGAGTTACCACATCTACTGGGATGAATATTTCCACGGGCAAAGAAGTTCGCTCTGGAGTTATGCCCTCAAGACTCCGGTGACCTGGGGCCTGGTGCAAATCGGCCTGCTGGCGGCTGCCGCGCTATTCACGTTCGGTCGGCGCAGTGGTCCGGTGTATAGGATTCCTCGCATATCGCGGTTGTGGCCGCTGGAATATGTAGATACCCTCGGCGGCCTGTACGAGCGTGCTGGAGCAGCTTCCGCAGCCGTATCGGTTTCGTATCAACGGCTTCGTTTTTTACTCACGCGGCAGCTAGGATTGCCAACCGATTCATCCGATCAAGAACTGTCACGAGCGGCCGAGGAGCGCCTGGGCTGGAAGAATTTCGCAGCCGAAGATGTACTAGGACGCGCCGAGAACGCCGCCCGCGATGCGAAGATGCGCTCCCGTCAAGCTCTGGAACTGGTACGGGATTTGGAACGGCACGCAGAAAAACTAGAAGTCCGCTCGCGGCTGACCCAGGAGAAAACATAGCGTGGAACATCTTTCCGCACTCGCAGCACATGTTCGTGGTGAATTATCGAAGGTCATAATTGGCCAGCGTGAAGTGGTCGATCAGCTGGTCCTGGTGCTCGTCTGCGGCGGCCACGCTGTGATGGAAGGCGTTCCCGGACTCGCCAAGACACTCGCCGTCAAATCGTTAGCGCGCATCTGCGGGCTCGGTTTTCAGCGCGTGCAGTGTACGGCCGACCTGATGCCTTCGGATGTTACCGGCACCAACGTATTCGATCTGAGCAAAAATACATTTTCGATGCATCGCGGGCCGGTTTTCACGGATTTGCTTCTGGTGGATGAAATCAACCGCACGTCGCCGCGCACGCAGGCGGCCCTGCTCGAAGCGATGGAAGAGCGCCAGGTAACAATTGATGGGGTTCGTTACCCATTGCCCGAAAACTTCACCGTGTTCGCAACCCAGAATCCAATCGAGTTCGAAGGCACGTACCCGCTGCCGGAAGCGCAACTCGACCGCTTTCTCCTGAAAATTCACGTTGGCTATCCATCCGCGGAAGAAGAGATCGAAATTTTATCGCGCTACGAGACCGGATTCGACCCGCGCAAGCTGAATGAAATTATTCTCACGCCGCTTGATCCCACTTTGCTTCCGGCGGCGCGGCGTGAGTTTGAAAGCGTTCGTGTCGAGCCGGCCCTTCGTTCTTATGTGATTTCGCTGGCCCGGCGCACCCGCGATTGGCCGGCAATCTCTCTGGGAGCGAGCCCGCGCGCTGCCATCGGAGTGTTTTTCGTAGCCCGCGCGCTGGCAGGAATGGAAGGCCGCGATTATCTCCTCCCCGACGATGTAAAAAATGCAGCGCTGCCCGTCCTGCGCCACCGCATCTTGCTCAAGCCCGAAGCTGATCTAGAGGGCTTGACGCCCGATCAGGTGATCAGGCAGGTCATAAACGCTGTGGAAGTGCCCAAATGAGCATGGAGGAATGAGGGTAAGCGATGAGTGAAACGCGGCCCTTTGCTCCGCCGGAAATTGCGGCGCCGCTGAAACCGCTGGGCAAGCTGCCTTTCGGATTCGGTCCACGATTTTTCGTTGCGCTTCTATTGGGTTTGATTTGGCTGCTGCCGGCATGGTGGTCGCCGCGAATGATCGCGGCCATTTTTCTGTGGGATTTCTTGGCCGTCGCGGCTTTTGTCTTCGATCTTCTACGCCTTCCCCGGCCGCGCGAACTCCAGGCAGGCCGTCTGTGGGAACACGCGCCATCTCTCGCGACAGGTTCCGACATCGTCATTGCCATTGAAAATTCCGGCAGAACTGCAGTGCATTGCGGACTGCTTGACCAAACACCTGCGTCATTCCGCAGTGCTCCTCCGACGATGGAGATGATGGTCGGCGCTGGTTCGCGCGAACAAGTGACTTACCGTATTTTGCCGGGAGAACGTGGCGACATTCGAATGGGCCGCCTGTTTGTGCGCTATCAAACCCGGCTGGGATTCGTCGAGCGTTGGGGAACGGCCGAAACTTCGCAGACGGTTCGCGTGCTTCCCGATCTCGAACAAGCCCGGCAACACGCGCTCTATTTAATTCGCAGCAAGCAGGTGGAAATGGAGAAACGGCGGCGCCGGCAGCGCGGCCAGGGACGCGAATTTCAAAGCCTGCGCGACTACCGCCAGGGTGACGATCTCCGCGACATTTGCTGGACGGCCACGGCTCGCCGCCACAACCTCACCACGCGCGTTTTTGAAATCGAGCGCAGCCAGGTGGTCTGGATCGTACTCGACGCAGGCCGCCTGCTCCGGGCGCAAGTTCAGCACGAAAAGAATGATTTGCGCCTCTCCAAACTGGACTACGCAGTGAACGCCGCACTCTCGCTCGCCCAAGTCGCCACGCAATGTGGCGATAAGGTCGGGTTAATCGCCTACGGCCGGTCGATTCAACAGGCGGTTCCCGCAGGACGTGGTTCCGTACACCTTCGCACGATCGTCGACAGCTTGGCGCAAGTTCGTGGAGAAGCTTCAGAAGCGGATCATTCTGGCGCGGCGCGCGCACTGCTCAATGGACAGCATCGGCGCAGCCTCGTGGTGTGGATTACGGACTTCGCCGAAACGCCCACGCTGCCCGAAGTAATCGAATACGCGATGCAAATCACGAGCCGGCATCTGGTGGTTTTCAGCGCGATGAGTCAACCGGATCTAGCGAAACTCGCGCACACCACCCCACAGACTGCCGAGGATATGTACCGGCACGCAGCTGCGCTCGAAATCGCTCACCGGCGTGATTTACTTTTGCGTGGATTGCGCCAGCGCGGAATATTCGCCTTCGAACTGTTTCCGGGTTTGCTGGCTTCAGCGTTGGTGAATCAGTATCTGGACATCAAGGAACGGAATCTGCTGTAGGTTGCTTTACGACAGAGCGGCCAGTTAAGAAGAGATAAGTTAAAAGAGCGGCAAAAAGCGCAGCGGCAAGACCAAACTTCATGGCCACCGGCGCAGAACTTGGTGAAAAGAATCCCTCGATCAGGCCAGCAATTATGAGCATCGGGATCGTCCCCAGCAGCAGTCTTATCGCCCGCCCGCCCGATCGTTCCAGCGAATCGCGTCGTGAGAGCAAGCCCGGAAAGAGCAACCCGCGCGCAATTTCCAAACCGGCTCCGCCGGCAATGAAAATAGCCGGCAACTCAAGGACACCGTGTGGCGCTACAAAGCTCCACAACCGCAAAGCCATTCCCGCGTGCGCGGTGGCTGCTCCTATCGCTCCAAGAAGGATTCCATTTAAAGCCAGCATCCAGATCGTTCCCAAACCTCCCGTGATCCCCAGCGCGAACATGCTAAATGCAACGGAAAGATTATTGGTCATAATCCCGGAGGTGGCTAAAGGCTTGATCGTGACAATCGAATCGGTCCACATCTGCCGCTGCTCAATTGTTTCGATCATGTGTGGGCCCAGCAAGCGATAGGCGAACGCCGGATCTCGTAGCGTTATGACCCAGGCGGCAATTGCCGTCGCAAAAACCAGAAGTGTCGCCACAACCGTTTGAGGCAGCGTCTCTCGAAAAATTCGCGGATAGGTGTCGCCATAAAAATGCACGAGCTCGTTCACCTTTTGCTTGTGCCCCATGTAAATCAGGTTATGGCTACGCCCGAGTAGTTGGTTCAAATAAACGGTGAGTTGCCGGCTGCTTACATCTTCGCGCACGGCCGCAAGATCTGACGCGGTTTGGCGATACAATAAGCCCAGTTCCCGTAACTCATCATGGCTGAGCGTGGCGACGCCACTACCTGACCGCTGCACGAGCTGCTCCAGGCGCGCCCAATAGGGCTTACGTTTTTCCAGCCAACGGATGGTAATCATGTCCTTGAACTCGTCTGGCGCTCAGGCCCCTCTGGGTTCGTTTGTCGACAAGCTTACCATTGAAACTCCCGAGCAGACCGCACTGGATTTCTCGGTAGCCGGCATTGGAAGCCGCTTTATCGCGCTTGCTCTGGATACGCTGATTCAAATGGGAGTCGGCCTGGTTGTTGGAATCGCCGGCGTATTTGGCATCGGAGGCCTGGCGAAGTACTGGCCCAGTTCTTCAATGTGGGGCGCTGCAGTGATGGTTCTGTTCTACTTTCTTCTCTACTTCGGTTATTTTGCCTGCTTCGAAATTATTTGGAACGGCCAGACCCCAGGCAAACGCAGGACCAAAATCCGTGTGATCAAGGATTCGGGTCGCCCGCTGACACCCGCGGAAACCATCGCACGAAACTTAATGAGAATCGTCGACTGGATGCCCGGTTTCTATGGGGTAGGAATTGTAAGCATGCTGCTTACAAAAGAGAATAAGCGTCTCGGTGACCTGGTAGCTGGATCACTGGTAGTTCGCGAGACGTCGCTCTCGGAGATCAGACCAGTATGGGAAGCCTCGCAGGAGCCCACGATATCGAGTTTGGCTCCGCTCGGCGCAATTCACTTGAGCAATGAAGAATGCGCGCTGATTGAATCATTTCTGAATCGGCGAACTGATCTCGAACCGCCGATTCGATTCCGCATGGCCGACGACATCCTCCGCCGACTGAAACCGAAGCTAACGCTCCCCGCTGAGAACGCTCTGTCCAGCGAGAAAATCCTAGAAGTCCTAGCTCGTGAACACCGCGCTACTAACCGCTACACCTAAGTTACCCGATACAGTCGGTGCTCCGAGCACCATGGGTCTCTTGATAAACTGTATGCCCCCTCGGATAACCAGAAAAAGCTGTAGGCCTCGAGCCTCAGATAGAACCATGGTTGACACGATTCGACCACGCAGCTTGTCTTACTTCAGAATCCGGATGCGCCGTCACGGCAACGATTGAATCTACAAACAGACAAACGCCCCGGAGGCTCGCAACACGACATGGGCTGGAGAGCACGGCGAACATCTTCGCTCCTTCCAGTCGCCAGTCGAAGTTCCAAGTTCCGGGTGCTCGGCAATCTCGGGGGTTGGCGCCGACGACGCTATGCCCCGCAGTTCTTCGTGGCATTTGTTTTGGCTCTAGCCGCTCGCTGCCAAGTCTCATGGCCGAATTGGCGGCAGCCGTGGCCAACGTGGCGTAGGAGGTTGGGGTAAGCGTCTAGATGCGCTTGCTCATTGCTGACTCCGAGACCGGTACGGTTGCATTCCCAAAAATCCCTTTCCCGGTCGAACAGCTTATGGCACGCGGCAAGATTCTTTGTAAGGTTTCCTGGCTATCTGAGACTACCTGAATAGGGACGGCTAAGAACACGAAGCGCAACCTACTGTCGGATTCTAGCTCGGGCAGCTTCGATTTCTTTGATGGCCGAACCATTCCTGATCTAGGAGAAAAAAATGACCCTTGCGAATCCACTGAAGGCCGCTGAAAACCTGCCGGTATTATCGACTGAATCTTTCCAGCCAAGTTCCCATCCCGCATTCGCGTTGAAGCCAATTTTTGTTGGAAGCGTGAAATGATAACCCCTTAACCCTATTCCATCTAAACAGCGTCCCTCATTTTCCAAGACGGTTCCGCTCACACAGAATGGAGTTGGAGTACGCTCAATATCGCCCTTGTCTCTTTTTTCGTCTAAGTCCACGACCGCATGGCTTACTCAGTGTCGGCGAGGCGGTGTTACATCGTTAGCACGGCGCGGAAACGCGCCTTGCCGTCGACGACACGTTGATACGCCTTCGGAGCCTCAGCCAATGGGTACGTCTCGACTATCGTTTTAACTTTTCCTCGCGCTACGAAATCAAGAGCTTCGTAGAGATATTCGGGGCCGTTTTGCTGGCTCCCGATTATCCGAATGCGTTTCATGATGAGGTCCATCAACGAGATCGAAAGAGGTTCCGCGTCGGCTCCCATTGTCACGAGACGGCCGTCGGGGCGTAGCCCTTGAATGCTGTCCACCATCGACTTGGTGGAATTCGATGTGCTGAGAATGATGTCCGCGCCGCCCGCCGCAGCCAGGCTCTTTCCGTCGCGGACAATTTCATCCGCGCCGAGATCGCGGATCATCTTGTCTTTATCGGGGGAGTGCGAAATCGCGATGGTCTCGAAGCCCGCAGCCTTGGCGTATTGTACCGCTAGGTGTCCAAGCCCGCCGATCCCGAGCACCGCGATCCGCTCATGCGGCATAGGGTCTGCCCAACGCAGACCGCTCCACACCGTATAGCCCGCGCAGAAAATGGGAGCGGCTTGCTCATAGGACACCTTGTCCGGGATCAAGTAGGTGGCGTCAGCATTCATCAACATGTATTCGGCGTGGCCGCCTTGTACGTCGAGTCCGGTGCCCTTCATATAGGGACAGAACATCCTGCGGCCTCGCTGGCACCATTCGCAGCGCCCGCACGTGGATTGAATCCATGCCGTACCCACGCGATCCCCTACTTTCCGCGTAATGACGTCAGGGGCGACCGCAACAATCTCGCCGACCGGCTCGTGGCCCAAAATTCGCGGGAACTGGCCGGGAATGTGTCCCAGAGTTTCGTGCACGTCGGTGTAGCAAATGCCGCTTGCGTGCATCTTCACTAGGACTTGGTTGGGGCCCGGTTGGGGCTGTGGAACGTCTTTCACTTCCCAGGAACGACTCACAGCTGGCACGACTGCAGCTTGCATATTTGTTTCCTCCATGGCAATTCGATGCGGCAACGGTCAGAATGGACTTTCCATCAGACCGGCCGTACACATTCAGCGCACTGAGGACAGCCTTTCTCATAAGCCACCTGGACACGAATTTCACGTCGCAAGAACTGCCAGAGAAATCGTACGAATGATTCAAGAGATGCAGAAATGTACAACGCCGCAGCGGATGTAAGCGAGTTCCTACTCTATGTTCGCGCGCACAAGATCATCCACCAGCGGCAACCCAGCCCAGGCTATTATTCTGAAATGTGACTGCAATGCCGAACACACACACCAAGACCACCTTTCGGGCGGGCTTCCTCCGACCCTTTATTAAATGGTTTGTCATCGGAGTGGTGCTTCTTTGGTCGCTTGCCGCGCTGGCCCTTGTGGCCGCCCGATGGATCGACCCACCGACAACCGCGGTGCACATCCAGCGCCGCTTGCAGGCCTGGATTCACCACACGCCGTATCGCGAACGCTACGAATTCATTCCGCTCAGCCAAATCTCGGCCGATCTCCAGCACGCTGTAATCGCCGCAGAGGACGCGCACTTCTACCAACATCACGGATTCGATTGGCACGAGATCCAAATCGCTGCCGAAGACGATTTAGAAGGCGATCGCACTCGCGGAGCTTCCACCATCACGCAGCAACTGGTAAAAAACCTATTCTTCGGAACGGGCCGCTCTATCCTCCGCAAGGGCGCAGAGGTCACACTGGTGCCGGTGGCCGAATTGTTCCTGGGCAAACAGCGCATTCTGGAGATATACCTCAATGTCGCCGAATGGGGTCCTGGTATTTATGGTGCGGAGTCGGCGTGTCGTTACTACGACGAAACCGCAGCCCGGAATATCGGCCGGCAACAAGCGGCACGGCTCGCTGCAATTCTTCCGGCTCCCCTGAAGCGAAGACCCGAGCGGATGAATAACTACAGCGCGATTATCCTTGAGCGGATGGGCCAAATGGGTTGGTAATCGTAGCTAACCTTTTACCAATGCAGCAGTTTTTATTCCTTCTCGCGCTGGGTTCCGGCGCCAGCACGACTCCGACGTGTATCCCCCAGCCGCCGGTCTCCGAAAAATCGTTCAGACATACTGTCTCTAACTGTACCGGCAAATTTATACTTTTGTTTGGATTACAATTCTGTAATATGGCTTGCTATCTAATAATTTCACGGACTGCAACTATGGCCACGGAATGGCCAGGTCTTCGCGAGCGGTTTGAACTGTACCTCTGCGATCAACTCTGAGACTGGAGATGTTTTTGTGGCGGTTTTTCGTGGTCCTCTAGCTCGAGAGCGGGCGGCAGAATACGCTAAGTTCGAGAACGAAACTGGAAGCCATTACCGTGTTGGACCATACGATTGTAAGAATTGCCAGTGCCCAAACGACGATTGTGCTGCCATGTTCTGATTGCAGCGTTGTGTTTCTGCAAATCAAAGGACAAGACAACCAAGTTCACCGCTCCCATCGCCCTCTCCGCCCTTAGCACGTCGAACACATTGACGGGCCTCGGCTGCGTCTCTATGATTGACGGTTCTCGCGCCTATCATGATCGGTCAAACCATCTCGCACTATCGCATCATCGAGAAGCTCGGCGGGGGTGGCATGGGTGTCGTGTACAAGGCCGAGGACCTGAAACTCGGCCGTTTCGTTGCCCTCAAGTTCCTGCCCGATGATGTATCCAAAGACCCGCAGGCGCTGGCGCGTTTCCAGCGTGAGGCTAAATCCGCATCTGCGTTGAACCACCCCAACATCTGCACGATCTACGAGGTCGACGATCAGCACGGGCAGGCGTTCATCGCCATGGAGTATCTGGAAGGCATGACGCTAAAGCACAAGATTGCGGGAATGCCTTTGGAAGTGGAATCGGTTTTGGATTTGGGCATCCAGATGGCCGATGCGCTGGACGCGGCACATTCCAAGGGAATCATTCATCGAGACATTAAGCCGGCGAACATTTTTGTGACTGGCCGGGACCAGGCAAAAATCCTGGACTTCGGCTTGGCGAAGGTCACCGCCAAGGCGGAGAGCATCGGCATGAGCGCGGCGACTCTGGAGATGCAGGAGCAACTCACAAGTCCCGGCAGCGCAGTTGGCACAATTGCATACATGTCGCCCGAGCAGGCACGCGGACAGGAGTTGGACGCGCGCACAGACCTGTTCTCATTTGGCGTCGTGTTGTACGAAATGGCAACCGGGCGCCAGGCATTCGCCGGGGGAACTTCGGCAGTGGTTTTCGATGCGATTCTGCATAAGGCGCCGGTGTCGCCCTTGCACCTGAACCCCGAGGTGTCACCGGAGCTCGATCGCATCATTAATAAGGCCCTGGAAAAAGACCCTGAGCTGCGGTATCAATCCGGCGCGGAACTGCGCGGAGACCTGAAGCGTTCGAAACGCGATTCGGGTTCGGGAAGATCGAGCACGGCTTGGCCGGGTGCAGGCGAAGTATCTACGGGGTCATCTACAAGTGGCACGGGGAAAATAGCAGCCGAACAAACGAAACCGTCGCGCAAGATGTATCTGGCTGTAGCGGCCACCGTGGGACTCGTTGTGCTGGGTGGGCTAGGCGCCTACTATTTCCACGGCGCATCCAGCGGTCCTACAAAAGTTTCTCAGATCAGCCATTGGAACAAGCCAATGAACAGCGCCATCCTTTCTCCCGATGGCCACACCGTGGCGTTCACTTCACCGGTAGCGGGTTTCGACCAGGTGTTCGTGATGCTGGCCTCCGGCGGAGATCCGCTGCAACTCACGAACGACTCAGTGGACAAATTAGTGGAGAGCTTCTCGCCAGACGGCACTCAGATCTATTACGCTAACGACTTCACAGGAGAAGAGAGCTTTAGTGTGCCGACCCTTGGCGGCGCATCCATGCTGGTTGCCTCCGGATTCGGCCTTGCCATATCTCCGGACGGAAACTCGTTCTATTTCGTAAAAAGCCGCCGCAATAATGCAGTTTTTCGCAAACCTAAGACTGGTCTAACTGAAGAAATGGTTTTTCGGTCTCCAGCGGGTTCGAGCCCGGTAGGAATTCTGCCTTTTCCTGAGGGCAAGGATCTACTGATCGCCACTGGAAACGATACTGTGCAGGGTTCTACAAGTTTGACCCTTTACCGTGTGAACTTGTCCACGTACGTCTCTCAAAAAATCGGTGAACTGTCCGGAAGCCCGACCGGTCTGGTGTGGAACGATCCGGGCAAAACCCTTCTGTGTAGCCGGGCGGTTAACGACGTCACCAATATCTGGGAATACCGTTTAGACAACGGCAACTTGAGGCAAGTCACCTTCGGCGCCGGCCCTGACCTCTCACCCATGCCTGCTCCTTCTTCCAGCGGAATTTATTTTGTGAATGGAAGGCGATCCGGTTTCCTGACGACTTATCACCCCCAGTCGAAGCAGTCCTTCGACTTGACGAATGAAGAAGCCACTCAACCGAGCCTGTCATGGGATGGCCGCCGCGTCATGTACGTAGTTCTCTCTGGCAACGCCCAGCAGGGAGATCTCTGGGTTTCCGATATCGACGGAAACAATCGGACCAAAATCTCCTCTGGAACGGAACTGGTCACAGTAGGGTTTACCTCCGATGCTTCCAAGTTGCTTTTTGCAGCAGTCGAGGGCGGAAAGACGAAAATCTATATTGTGAAGACGGATGGCACTGGCCTTCGCCAAATACCCTGGTCGGGAGCGTCCGGCGGATATGGCTCGGCCAGTGTCGACCGGAATTTTTTTTTCCTGGGTGGCCAGGAAACCGATTTAGCCAAGCTCACAATATGGAAGGTCGCCACCGATGGTTCCAGCATTGAAAAATTAGTTGACGATTGCGGCGCCGTATGGGATGCGTCCCCTGATGGGAAATATCTGATTTCGTCGCTAAACTCGGGATCACAAACCCTGGGTGTCAGTGCGTTCTCGCTGGCCGATCGTAAATGTATACCGATAATGCCCGAACTAAGCACCCTGGTCGTCCATTTCTCATCCGATAACAAATCGATCCTGTACCTAGGCGCTTCGCGCGGCGAAACGACAATCTACCGCGTACCATGGCACGATGGGAAGGTTACTGGGCCTCCGCAACCAGCGGTTAAACTGCCCTTTGCATTCCGCCAAGGCTACAACGGCAATGCCTATGACTTTTCCAAAGATCTTTCCACTGTGGTCTACGCCCGCCCGAGCGGCCATGCCGACCTTTATCTTTTGAGCCAGAAATAAAGGTCTGAAGAAATTTTCTTCATTCTCATCCTAGGAGATATTGGACTGTACGCAGATGACTACGGGGACAGCTGCTACATTAACCTTCGAGCAATCGCACTGACATCACTACAATTGCAGAGTTCGCGTTTCTGAAAGCCGTAATCGCCGACCGTTCTCACAAGAGTTCTACGGTCGGGACAACGGCGGTCGTGGCAGCCATCTTTTCACTAGGTTGCTGGTTCCGTCCAGAGTCGATGCCGAGCGTGGAGATCACTTCCTACAAGCCGACTTGAACCAAGCCTCCCATTGCTAATCGCGGCAAGACCGGGCATCAGATCACTTCCGTGTGACCTGAGCGCCCGATTGGGATTCAGTACAAGGAATGGACTTGACCGTAACACAAGCAGTAGCTAGTCGTGCGATGCTGAGCGATTTCCTGCCCCCAGCAGCGCACGGCCTGGGAACACATTCGGCACGATCTGGCCTCCGTCGACGACTACGGTTCCTCCTACCAGTAAATAACGCACACCTACGCTCGGCTCCATGGGCTTCGCGAACGTGGACCTGTCGCTGATGGTCGCAGCGTCGAACACAACAATGTCGGCGTCGGCGCCCTCCTGTAATCTGCCTTTTTGCCGTGCCGCGGGGGTCGAACGCTCCAGCATCTCCGCCTGCATGAGACTCTTCTTTCGCAGGGCATCCATCAGTGTGATCGTTCCTCTTTCCCGGACATATGGGGCCAGAACGCGCGAAAAGGTTCCGGCGTTACGGGGATGGCCTTCGATGCCATCGCTGGCGATCATCACGAGAGGGTGAGGAATCACCTTGTCTACTATTTCCTGCGCATTGTCGAACCTCACCACACCTCACCACCCAGTGCGTCGCGCTGGAATTATGCAATTCGTCGAAGCGCTCCTTGGTGAGGCGCTCGCCCGTCTCGGGAAGCATGAGGTCGCCATACCCGATCCCAAATTTGTCCTGCCAGCCCGGGTTGACCAGCGCTGAGTTTATCGAAGTCATGCCAGCGATGTAGGGATACGCCTCGGTGGTCACGTCGAGGCCGCGAGCGCGCGCTCCTTCGACCATGGAAAAACACTCGAACACATCACGCAGGCAGGGCTGTTGATGTGCACGATGTGCAGCGCAGCGCCCGTGACGGCCGCTGCTCCAATCACTTCGCTGATCTGCTGAACCGTAGGGCCGGACTCGACACGTCCCGAGTTGCGCGCGTGGACGTAAACCGGAACTCTTCGCTCTGCAGCGAGGTGGAACATGTAAATCACCTCCAGCCGAGTTGCCCCGGGCGCATACTCGATCCCCATCCCGACGGCTAAGCCGCCCGCGTCAAGCTCTGCACCCAGGCGCTCCTGCATTCGCTCGATTTGTTCTCGCGTGGCAGGCTGATCGGTCGCGGGTCCACTCTTAGGCAAGATTGCCCCTGCCGGCAGCGGCGCACCGAACACCACAGCCCGCGCCGCAACATAGCTGGCCGACGTGCCGTAATCAATCAGCGAGTGGCCTTCTTTCGCTTGCAAAAATTGAACGACGTCGGGGGCACGGATTTCCAACTCCAGGGCCATGGTGACGCCATCGAGCGCCTTGACGCGCTGGCTGGCGAGGTCCTGGCCATGCTGATGCAGGTCAATGAATCCGGGAGCCACCACCAGCCCGCTGGCATGGACGATACGGCGTCCGCTCAGCGCTTCGGACGAGATGCGTACAATCTTTCCGTCGCGGATGCCGACGTTGCGTACGGCATCCGCTCCGGTTTCGGGATCCATGACGCGCCCGCCTTCTAGCACTAGATCGAACTGCTGTGCGGAAACAGGGTCGTTGATAATGCCAGAAGAAAGAGAGAAAAAATCAGCTTGTGCAGGATCACCCCTTTCAGAGCGGCGATGATATCAGGTCGGGACCCGATGTGGAGCTTAGCGCCGAATGTGGGCAAGTAACGAGTGCCCCGCAGTAAATGCCTCCGAATTAGTAATGAGAAACGCGCTCGAAACGCACATCTATATCTCCTCGTGGTACTCTCGGTCGCGCTGCACGAAAGCCGGACGAGTACCCTCGAGCACGGTGATGCTGAGAGTGTTGGTCTTCGGCAAGTCGGGTTAGCTTGGGTTGGCGAATGTACGAGCGTGTGGCCGGCCGTCATGGATACGGGAAGCAAGTCTGAGCTGCTTGAACATCCAAATGGTGTACCAGTTAAGGTCGATCTCATACCACTTCAGCCCGTGTCGGGCCGAAACCGGGTAGGCGTGATGGTTGTTATGCCATCCGTCTCCGAAACTCACCAGTGCCACCCACCAATTGTTGGTTGAAGTATCTCGGGTCTCAAAGCGGCGCGACCCCCAAATATGCGAGGCCGAGTTGACGATCCACGTCGCATGAAGTCCCACGACGGTGCGAAAAAAAATGCCCCACAGCACCAAGCGAAATCCACCGATCGCGAACAACGCAACTCCGAGGATAACCGTTGGCGCAAGATGGTACTTTGTGAGCCAGACGTGAAAGTTGTCCTCGGCCAGATCAGGGACGTAGCGTTTTAGTGTTGCAACGTCTTGGCGCAGGGCGTTGCCAAAAAAGACCCAACCCGCATGCGCCCACAACTTGCCATCGCGCGGAGAGTGCGGATCACCTTCCTTGTCCGCGAATTGGTGATGCTTACGATGGATGGCTACCCACAGGAGAGGGCCTCCTTCCAAAGCCGTAACGCCGCAAATCGTGAGAAAGTACTCAAACCACTTGGGTGTCGCGTAGGAGCGATGGGTGAGCAGCCGGTGATAACATATCCCGAGCCCCAGTCCCCCCGTCACCCAGTACAAAAAGATGGCGACGAACAGCGCATGCCAAGTGAAGAAGAAGAGCGCCGCGACTGCGCCAACGTGAAACAACATCAGGACAGGAGCGATCTGCCAGTTCAACCGATTCTTGGCGGGCTGATTGTTTCGCGCACAATTACCCTGCAAGACGTTTGTAGTGGTCATAGTCTCAGCATTTCTTATACGCGCCCGCCCGGAAGAAGTCTGCTCCAAATTGCACACATGCATTTTTTGAGTGAAGCCGCTACCCAGAGGCCTCCGGGCATGCGAATCGCATAATTGCATCCGGGCGCTCAGTGAAACCTGAGGTGTCCTGGTGATGTACAACCCAAGTGAATTCTTTCTCAGCTCAACTGGTACAAACGAATCATATGTGTAGGTGTTGCCCAACGCTCCGAAGTAGTGAGTGGCGTAACTATGGCCAATCCGTCCTGCGAGTAGTAGTTCGTCGTGCCGGAACGATGCTCAGACAAAGGCTCGTCCATGTTTTGTGTCATCGGATAAAGATATCATTCGCGACTCGCTATCACTGGTGCCGTGCGCGCTTTGGCGAGCCCGCCAGGCCACCAGTTCCAATCGCCTGCAATACGAAGGAGCGCCGGACCGATCACAATACGAACGAGTGTCGCGTCAATCAACACGGCGACCGCCAACGTAAATCCGATCATCTTGACCACTAGGAAATCTCCGAAGGTGAATGCCGCAAATACCACGATCATGATCGCGGCGGCGCTCGTAATCAGGCCTGCGGTTCTAGCCAGACCCTCCGGGATCGCATCCATTTCACTCAGTCCGCTCCTTCTGGCTTCGAGAACTCGTGCGACCAGAAATACCTCGTAATCCATGCTTAATCCGAAGACGATGGCAAAGGCGACGATCGGAACAAGGGGAAACACGCTACCGGTCCCCTCAGGAACACCCAGGAAGCTGCTTCCGTGTCCGTCTTGGATAACGAAAACCAATGTTCCGAAGGACGCCGCGACCGAGAACAGGTTGAGTGCGATGGCCTTCACGGCGGCGAAGATCGATCGGAACCCGCAGAGCAGAGCAAGGAGCGTCCCCCCCACTACCAGCGCCATTACGGACGGAAAGCGGTCTCTGATAATCGTTTCATAATCGGCGTTGAGTGCCGGGATGCCCCCAACGAGAAGGGTTGCGCCAGGCACCCCGGTGAGAGCTGGCGCGCCGGTCTTACGGAGCTCTCGCACCCAGTTGACCTGGTCGCGCAGGGAGTCCGAACTCGCGGGTAACACCTCAAGCAGCGCCGCTCGTCCGTCACTGCTCAGGAACGTTCGACGCGTCTCCCGCGAGAGGTCAGGGAGGGAAGACCGGTTGCTCTCTGCAATCGTAGTGATAGAAATCACGCGGTCACAACGAGGGTCGCTCGCGAGCCGCTTGGTGAGACGATCCAGCGCGTTCCACCCCGCGTCGGTTTGCGCGATGGAATCCGTTGGAAGTTCGACAATGACGCGCAACGATTCAACAACGCCGCCCCGATCCATCCGTTCAAGGGTGTGGAGCGCATGGACTGATTCCGCCGCCTGCGGAAGCCAATCCCCTCGGGGGAGACTGGTATCCAGTCGTCTGACCTGCCAGGCGAGCAAAAGCAAAGGAGCACCTGCCACAAAGAGGGCAAGCCAGGGATGCGTGACAATCATCTTTCCCCATTGCCGCCAGCGATTTCCCGTGCGTGCGGCCCGATGCGCATCCAACTTTGGAGTAAAGGGCAATCGGCCAAGATCAATCCGCGGACCGAGCAACACCAGCGCTGCCGGAACGAGGGTATTTGTAAGCAACACACTCATTCCCGTCACCAGGAATCCCGCGACACCGATGGAACGAATTTCGCTGATCGGAACCGTCAAGAGGGCTAAAAATCCGATGGCTACCGTTGAGGCTGAAATCACGAGCGTGCGACCTGCCTGACGTGCCGCGAGGGCCGAGGCCGCGGGTGCGTCGTGCCCGGCCGAAATCGCTTCCCGGAAACGGCTGATCATGAGGAGCGCGTAGTCGATTCCCAGGCCCAGGCCAAGCATGGTCGCCAGATTCTGAACCAGAATGGACAAGTGCCAGCGCTGGGCCAGGAATCCCGTAATCGCCAGAGTGGTCGCGATGGCAAGCTGGCCAACCGCCAATGGAATCAGGGCGGCGATCAGGCTTCTAAAAGCCACCAGCAGAAGCAAGAGGGTCGCGGGGATCACCAGGCTTTCGCCGCGATGCACGTCGGCGGCGCTCGCTTTCCGAATATCGAAATTCAGCGGAATCTCGCCTGTGAGTTCGAGCTTCATCGCCGGATAACGGCCCCGCAGTTGATTTTCAAGCGCCCTTGCCAGCTGGTGAAGCTCCGGAACAAGCGACTCGACTGGACCGCCGGTCGATGTGAGTCCCACGAGAACAAACGTTCCCCCTCCCCGGCCCAGAAAAATAGGATCGCGCAACTCGAGATAGGACACCACTCCCGAAACGCCGGGTTGCTCTCTCAGTGCTGCCACGATGGTTTCTAGCGCTTGCCCGCCTTCCTCCGAATCCGCAGGTGGGAGTCCCTCGATCACCAGTACAACGCGGTCCACAAACGGCGACCGAAAACGACTGGCCAGCTCCTCCCGAACAGTTTCAGCCTGGCTCCCTTCGACACGGGTTGCGGTCTCCAGGCGGCGCTCCGCGTGAAAAGAGAATGGAAGAAGTGCGATGGCTGCTGCGAGGACGATCCCTGACACCCAAAAACGGCGCATATACATAGCTATCGTCATGTCATATCACACAAGATCGTCGTCACCAAAACTCTCCGGTGGCACCTAAGAACCACAGGGACGAAAGAGGTGCTCCGTCCGGAACCGGTTCGTACGTTTGCGCTTAGTTTCGCGAGTTTACACCTGCGCAGGACTCACGTACGGAGCTATCTGAATCTGCTAGACTCTGGCCTATCGATTTAGGAGGATCAATTCGTACCTTACTTTTGCTCGGACTGCTTGCCGCCATCCAACCTGGATTGGCAGACCCTCGCCTTGGCTGGTGGACGCTCGTCTCTGCGCAGTCTAGTCTGGATCCTCCGAACCGGCTCTCCATAACAACTCTGCATGACGGGGTGCATGTAGTCATGTCAGGCGAAACCCATCTCGATTTCACTGCGAATTGGAACGGACACGAATCGTCCGCACCAGGCAATCTCGCGTTCAATCAAATTGAGCTGCGCAGGATCGATAAGAGGCAGGCGGAGGTCAAGGAGGAAAAGGATGGAACTGTTGTGGCGACGGTTCGCGAAAAACTTTCGAATGATGGGAACGAGCTAACGACCACGACTGTGACCAGGGGCCACGCCGATCAGATCACCGTGTGGACGCGAAGCGGAGGTACGAAGGTCGCCAGTGACCGCTTCGCAGGCGAATGGACGCAGGATCTCAGCAAGACCCGTTTGCGGCAAGGTCTGGAACTCAAAATCGAGACGGACGGCGGCGGTGGGATCCGTTTTCTGGGTGACTTCAGCTATACCGCCCGTTTTGACGGAAAGCAATACGATCTAAAGAACTCGCGCAACGATACCGTGACGCTTGAACTTGTCGATCCTCACACCGTGGATGCGAGCTACCGGCGGGACGATCAAGTCACTCAAAAGGATAGGTCGGTGGTTTCCGCGGATGGGCAGCAGATGACATTATCCAGCATAGGCACGTTGGAAACGGGCCAGCGGATAACCGAGAAGCTCTTGTTTAAGAAGCAGTAGCGGATATTGCATCTGTGCAGTCCAGAAGCCGATCGCTCGGTGGCAATGCGTTGACCTCACGAGCCGCGACCGAAATGATCCCTTTGCGATACATGAATTTCAAGATGCCGTTGACCGTATCTTCAAGAGACGGATCTGCTTTGCCCCACACGGAGGCATCGCGGGCCATTTGATAAGAAGAGCTGTCATAGCGTTTGAACTCCATCGCGGAGATGTTGTCGACAGAGCCCACCAAAAAATCCAGCAGCGGAAAGAGAAGATCTTCCTTCCGGCATCTCCGGATCAGCTCGGGAACGAAGTCGGGAAGCCTGAATGCTTCGAATTGCCGGCCAGTCGCTTTGGTAATAAGCCCGGTAATATCCATCATGTTCGAATAATCGTCCCGCGTGACATGGTAAGTCTTATTCGCTGTACCGGGAGTGGTAGAGATCGCAACGATGTTGTTCGCCACAATGTCTGCCGGAACAAAGCTGACCTGGTTGAGAGTATCTACGCCAATGCCGTGATTCACCATGAAGGCAACTAAGCGAACGGCGATATCGAAGTTGTTACCTCCGCCCGTCACGGAAGGACTCACGAGAGCAGGCCGGAAAATCCGTGCGGAAAGTCCCCGGCTGCGCGCGTCGACAACCACCTGTTCTGCTACCCATTTCGATTGGCTGTACCCAAAATCGAGCAGCTCCATATTCTCGTTCAGGTCGGTCTCATACAGGACTGATTTGATCGCCCAGCCAAACACGAAGGTAGTCGAGACATAATTGAACTCTTTGGGCCTTCCCTCGAACGCCAATCTTGCGACCTCATTGGTTCCCAGCACGTTCGCGACACGCATCAGGTCGTAGTTGAACAGGTAGTTCACGGTTGCACCGTTGTGGAACACCGTGTCGATTTCACTCGCGAGGAAATCCCACACGTCCTGCGTCAGGCCCAGCTTTGGCTGCCCTAGATCACCGCAGACGGGGATAACCCGAGCTTCGAACATCTCCATCAGACCTGCCCCGCAGGGTCCCATTGAATCCATCGCAGCTCTCAGTCTTTGCCTACCCAGCTTTTCGTCGGAAGACCTGACGAGAACGTAGATTTTCGCACGTGTCTGTTCCAGCAAGCTCTTCATGAGGAATGGCCCTATGAAGCCGGTCCCGCCCGTGAGCAGCACCTGATTCAGCATCGGTATCTCCGGCGTGAGCGAAGGCACGGGAGGCTCGAAGATGAGCTTCCTGTCGTCGCTCATCATCTGCTTCTCAGCGGCGCACTGCTCTTCACGGAAAGCCGCAAGGGAATGACGCAGATGAACGAGTGCCTCTTCGGGAGCGCGCTTCAACTGTTCGGCTAGTCCAAACAGCTCGGCTACGCTGACACGCTGAATGACGCCAATATCTACCTGCCTCGCCAGCATCTCGGCGCCTTTATCTTTCATGAGTTCCTTTAGCTCATGCATGAACACAACAAGATCCAGGGAATCCAAGCCGGCTTCGACGAGGTTGTACGATTCCAGACCTGTCAGGCTGTACCTGGTTTTCAATTCGGCGAAAGAGGAATGCATGTCGGAATCGGACGGGGAGTTCCCGGCATCCTTCTCCCGCGAAAAGTCGGAAAGAACCGTGAACTGACCTCGCAGCCACATCTGCTTGGTCTTATGGCGCATAATCTTTCCCGAACTCGTTCTCGGGATCGCACGAGGTGCGATGAGGGAAATCACCGCCACTTCCACGTTGAGATAATTCCGGACCGCGGCGGCAATCTTTCGTGCGTCGGGAAGCGCCCTAGGATTTTTGACTTCGGCGACGATTGCCAACGCAGGTTCGCTGTCTTCCCGAATCTGGAACGCGGCGACGCAGTTGTGCCGGATCAGACCGGATGATTTCTCCACGACGTTCTCAATGTCGTGCGGGTAATAGTTTTGCCCGCGGAGAATAATCATGTCCTTGATGCGGCCGCAGACGTAGAGTTCGCCGTCGTGGAAGAATCCTATGTCGCCGGTCCGAAGGTAGCCATCATCATAGGGAGTATCGTCCACAAGCCGCGCACGAAACTGCTTCAGAGTCAATTCGGGATTATTCCAGTAACCTCGGCACTTACCGCTTCCGGCGACCCAAATTTCGCCGGTGCGCTCTGGTTTAAGAGCGAAATGCCCTTCCGGATCCACGATCTTAACGTCGAGACCCGGGAGCGGCGTTCCACAACTGACAATCTGCATGGCCCCGCCGATTTCAGAGACCTCCGTAGCCATGCGGGCCGTCCCCAGGGCGAGGGCACGCTTGTTGACGGAAACGATGTTGCGACCGCCCAGTGAGACCGCCAGAGTATTCTCGGCCAGCCCGTAGGCGACATAGAAACTCTCGGACTTGAGTCCATAGCACTGAAACGCTTCTAGAAATCGGGTGTAGGTATCCGGCTTTACGGGTTCCGCGGCGCACATCAAAACGCGAAGTGAACTGAGATCACAAGCCTCCAGGCTCTCCTTGGAAAGCCTCCCGGCGCGCAGACAATAGTCGTAGGCGAAGTTGGGGGCAGCCGTCGCGGTGGCGTGGTAGGTCGTCATCGCATCGAACCACAGGATCGGGCGCTGAATGAAGTCCATGGGAGCGAACCCGTACGTCGTGCCACCTTTCAGTGCTGGATATAGGTAGCACCCGATCAGTCCCATATCGTGATACTGGGGAAGCCAGGAAACGACGACCGGGGAGGGATGGTCGATCACGAGCGGACACGTATTCAGAATGTTTTCGTGCGTCACGATCACGCCCTTGGGCTCCATCGTCGAACCCGACGTGTACTGGAGAAACAAGATCTTCGAAGGATCGACAGCCGGCCGGTCCGAAATCGCATCCACGAAATCTTCCGTGGCGATCCACGGAAGACCGGAAATGTAATCTACGTCAACGCCGCACGCCGAGACTCCACTTCTGGCGAGATTCGTCTTGAGGGATGCGTGGTAGTCTCTGCTCGTTAAGATCCCAGCCGCCTGGCAATCCTTTGCGATGTGGACCATCTTGTATAGGGCGCTCTGGAAGCCACGCGAACTGGGGGGATAGACCGGCACGGGGACCAATCCGGCGCGCACGCAGCCAAAGAATGCGCAGATCATTTCGAGCCCTGGCGGGTAGGCAAGCAGGAGCCGGTCGGCCGCCGCGAAACGACCCGCTTTGCACAAATGTCCGGCGATCGCCTGCGCTCGGTGCAGAAACGACGCGTAGGTGTAGCTTTCGATCGGATCGCCGCTTACATCAAGGTACGAATAAAGGAGTTTGTCCGGGTGCTCATCTGCCAGCCTATCCAGGCGACCTAAAATTGACGCCGTCATCTATCAGCGATCCTCCAATGTTGAATAGAACGCAAGTCAGCAAACGAAACAGCCCTCTCCAGCAAGCGAGGTGAACCGCGATTGAGTTTGAAAGTGCAGACCTGAAATGTAGGCCGACTGTGAGAATGTACGCGTAATTTTTTCTCAGCATAAGCGTCGCTCGACGCTCCGGGGAACGGATGTCTTCCTTTTTGCCGCACAAGGGCGCGAAGGGGACTTGCGGAGCTCCACCGACCTTCTATGGTCCCTTGCAGGAAGCCCCTTTTCTTATGGTTCATTGATGGTTATATGCTAGCAAAGCATTTGGGACAATGCCATGTGTCATACCTTCCAGTGTTCATGCATCGCACCCAGGCATCGTCCGTTCCGAATGTTCTTGATTGTCTTTACGGGCTCGCATTAAAATCGTGCTGCGAGGCTGTCGGCGGCGCGGCACCAATTTCGTTGAGGGTCAGGACCACGGATGAGACGTATGGAACGCGTCGGGCCCGATTAGCATGATTGCGGAGACGCCGGTGACGTTCGAAACCGAAGCGGTGATCACTCAAGAGCCGGAGACAGCGGATCTTGTACCGTCGGAAACCTCAGCGGCGTCGATTATCGAACCGGTCGGTCCATCTTCCTTTCCGAAAGTCTTACGTCGCCGCCTGGATAGGTTTTTTGCCGACCAGAACATTAGTCACAAAGCGGATCGTGCGATGTGGGTCAAGATCGCTGTGGGTCTGGCAGTCCTCGTGGGCACTTGGATTGCCCTGTATGCGCTGAGGCCCTCTTCATGGAAGTTTGTTGCCCTCTACCTTTTAGGCGGCCTCGCGCAGACATTCCTTTTGCTGAACATCGCCCATGACAGCAATCACAACTCCATCTCGTCCCGGCCGCGCGTCAACAAAACCCTGAACTATGTCTTCGATTTGTGCGGAATCAGCTCGTACATGTGGCGTATCCTCCATCATCGGGGCCATCACTCCTGCATCAATCTCCACGGCGAAGATGATGCGCTTTCGGGACGCGGCATCTTTCGCTTTACCCCCTATGAATCCCGCGCGCCATGGCACCGGTTCCAGCACATCTATGCGCTGTTCTTTTATGCACTGTTCTCTCTCGACTATGTGTTCTTCAGGGACTTCGAGAGCTTTTTCTTCCCGTCCCACGAATATCTGAAACGCGCCAATCATTCTCTGCGCGAATATGCCATTCTCGTTGCCGGCAAGAGCTTCTACCTCACTTACATGCTTGTCTTGCCGGTGATGGTACTGGGAAAATCGCCTCTGCTGGTCGCCGGGGCGTTCCTCCTCGTCCATTTGTTCGTCGGTTTAGCCGTAACGCTTGTATTCCAGACGACGCACACCATCGACAGCACCTACTTTCCTTCGGACCGTGGTGAGTTTGACAACGGCGTGTATCACATCTTCGCGACAACGGCCGATTATGCGACGGAAAACCCGCTCGTCGGTTGGCTCGCGGGCGGGCTCAACCATCACATCGTCCACCATCTGTGCCCTTTCGTGTGCCATACCCACTATGCTCCGCTGACCAGGATCGTGAAGGAGACTGCCGAAGAGTTTGGGGTTTCCTATCGGCAGCACCCCACCATGACCCGGGCAATCCGGCATCATCTGATACTCTTGAAGCAACTGGGGAACGAAAACTGATTCTGAGCATTTTATCTTTTACCCATGGTCCCGCTACCACTTCCTACAAGTAACATGAAATCACCTGCGGTTCGAGGCAAGTATCAGGACGGCTGGGTATGACCTCATCCAAGCCTGTCCCCGTTGTTTCCCGATTTCGCTGCTTTGCGGATTCTCGCGCAATGTTCCGCAATCCCGTGCAGGTTTTGTCCAGGTACAACGAAATCTTCGGCGATACATTCCGGCTCTATTTGGGTGGTCTCAAGGAGGCGATCGTTACGATCGATCCCGCTGTCATTCAGCACGTGTTAAAGACCAATGCGGAGAACTACCAAAAATCCGAAATTCAAGTAAAGCGGATGGGCCACTTCCTGGGGAAAGGTCTTCTCACGACCCACGGAGAAGCCTGGCGCACGCAGCGGCGTCTCATCCAGAAAGGCTTCGATCGAACGCAACTCGAAGCGCTGTCCTCAATCATGCAGGACTCCCTTGCCGAATCCCTGCGGGATTTCGACAGACAGGTCCGTCGCGGCCCCGTCGATATCTACCCCCACCTGATGAAAATTACCTTCGCGATGGTCTCCCGATCGCTATTTGGCGCACGGTTGAAGGACGACGACATCGATCTTGTCAGCCATACCATCTGCACCGTCCAGGAATTTATTGTTCGGCAAACCCTTCAGCCTTATCTGAATCCCTTGTTCGCCGTCTCGGGGGAACTACGCAGACACGAACACATGCGAACCCGTGCGGACGCCATTCTGTTCGAATACATCAGGCAGCGCCGCAACGAACCGCCCGGTCACGATCTGCTCCAGACTTTGATGGATGCGCGTTACAGCGATGGCGAAGCCATGAGCGATGAGCTCATCCTGAGTGAGAGCATGCAACTTCTGGTCGCCGGCCATGAAACATCGTCGAATGCGCTATCGTGGCTTCTTTATCTTTTGAGCTCGCGTCCGGATTGTCTCGAAAGGGTAAGGCAGGAATTTGATTCCGTGCTCGGCGAAGCGCCTCTGAGCTACAGCGACGTTCCCAAATTCGAATTTGCGACTCAGGTCATTCAGGAGGCACTCCGCCTCTACCCGCCGTTTTGGATGATCGACCGCATGGCTGTCGCGGACGACCGCGTAGGCGACGTCGCCATACCCCGCGGATCGATGGTCATTGTGTATGTGTACGGTGCGCACCATGCTCCGCGCTACTGGCAGAATCCGGAGGATTTCGATACGGAGCGTTTCAACAAAGCGAACGAGAAGCTGCGCACGCCCTTCAGCTTCCTTCCCTTCGGAGGCGGACCGCGAGGCTGTATCGGTGGAAATTACGCGATGCTGCAGATCCTCATGATTTTGAGCGATCTGCTCAGAAAATACGATTTTCAGTTGGCTCCGGGCCAAATGATCGAAGCTCGTCCGATGGTCATTCTGCGGCCGAAGCACGGAATCCGCATGACGTTCACTAATACCATTGCGCAGGTCCCGTGCATCGCATAAGACGCGATTCGGTCGGAAACGACTTGAGTTGTAATGCGTGAAACATTGAGACAGCATTTGTTGGAATCACGTGCCCGAGTTTTTGTACCAAGCCTAGGCGGGCACCGTACGCTTCGGATCCTTCTCTGTGTATTGTCAGAAACGACAGAAAATCTGGCCCGTTCGGGCCGCTAAAACAGAATTGCTTGTCCCGATTCGAGCTCTCGGTTTCTTTGATTAGTCGGGCGTCCAAAATCACGAGCACGTTCTATCTCAAGATTACGAAATAAAGTTGCCGTCCGTGATTGCAAAGATTACTCGGGGCAGACCTTCCGGACGGTGTTGGGACCAGCATAAAGAGGTCTGATCCCCCGAAATGTCGGGACGCCTGGAGTTGCGAGCGGCGCTAGTTGAAACGGTGGCATCCCGTGTTTCATGCGCACGCAAATCGCCAATTTGACACGAATTTTGTTAACGTTCTGCTCGGCTCCGGTTGCTGATTCCAAATCACAATCGACTTCTCGTACCCGAGACCAGCCACCGGCACCGGTACACGACCTCCCGCCAACCCAACAGGCGCGCGGATTCGCGACAAGCGAAACAGTGCGGCTGTCGCCCTCAAACCACGCAAAAATCTCTGCGAATCCGAAAAAATATTCGGGTGTGACGGTGAAGTTTTGCTGTAAAAACGCCCTTGCCCCTGACCTGCAGGTGAGGGACGAATTAGGCAAGCAGGTCGAAGTCGGACAGTCAGCTGAATTGGTCGCGCGCGGCGCCAATGTGATGCGCGGCTATTGGAGCAATGTGGAAGAAACGGCGCTTGCATTCCGAGATAATCTGTTTCGCACGGGGATATCGGTTATCGGAATGCAGCATGTTTCGAACGTGCCGGCAAGTCCTTCCTCCCCGGTCGCGCACTCCCAGGATGGCCTTCAATTCGTCGAGCGAAAAACCGATATCCAGCGCCCATCGGATGAGCTTCACTCGTTGCACGGAAGCCGCATGCCAAATATCGCGCTCTAACGTGACTCGGGATCAATCGGAAACGCCGTATTCCATGCACCAACGCGAAAGCGACAGGGAGAACCAAGTGTCCGCAATGTCGGCTCTATCGCTACTTGAAGTCGGATAGGTGTAACGCGAACTTCTATCGGCCATGTCGATGGTTCGCGGGTAGAGAACCGACGATTGTGCTGCGATGATCTGATTGCAGCGTTGTGTTTCCGCAAATCAAGGGACAAGACAACCAAGTTCACCGCTCCCATCGCCCTCTCCGCCCTTAGCATGCGAACACATTGACGGGCCTCGGCTGCGTCTCTATGATTAACGCTTCTAGCGCCTATCATGATCGGTCAAACTATCTCGCACTATCGCATCATCGAGAAGCTCGGCGGGGGTGGCATGGGTGTCGTGTACAAGGCCGAGGACATGAGGCTCCGCCGTTTTGTCGCGCTGAAGTTTCTGCCGGAAGATCTTGCCAGAGATCACCAAGCTGTGGAACGTTTCGAGCGTGAAGCGCAGTCAGCTTCTGCGCTTGACCATCCAAACATTTGCACCATATACGAAGTTGGCGAGCACGAAGGCAAGCCGTTTATCGCGATGCAGCTTCTGGAGGGCAAAACGCTTAAGCATCTCATCAACGGGAGACCGGTTCCGCTGGAAGAGGTGCTCGATTTGGGAACTCAAATAACCGATGCCTTGGATGCTGCTCACGCGCGGGGCATTATTCATCGCGATATCAAGCCCGCGAATATCTTCGTCACCAAGCGCGGCCATGCCAAAATCCTCGATTTTGGATTAGCAAAGCTCGCGCCGACGTCTGCAGAAGTCCTGGGTGCGACGGCCATGCCAACGGCCGCGGCGGACGAGCAACTAACAAGTCCAGGCACGACCGTAGGCACGGTCGCCTACATGTCGCCTGAGCAAGTGCGCGGCAAAGAATTGGACACGCGAACAGATCTGTTCTCTTTCGGAGTTGTCCTGTATGAGATGGCCACCGGCACTCTCCCGTTTCGCGGTGAAACTTCAGCCGTAATCACCGAAGGAATTCTAAACCGCGTGCCGGTAGCTCCTGTACGTCTGAATCCGGACTTGCCGGTGAAACTGGAAGAGATCATCAATAAGGCGTTGGAGAAGGACCGCGACCTACGTTGCCAGTCGGCCTCTGAGATGCGCGCGGACCTGAAGCGACTGAAACGCGACACGGATTCAAGTCGCACTGGAATGCAAACCGTGGACGCCGTTCCGGTCGCGCAGACATCGAAACTCAAAGTGCAGCCCGAACACAGCTCCGACACAGCCCTGGCAGTTGGGTTGGCGAAACGGCATAAGAAGAAACTTGCGACTGTGGTGGCAGCCATCGCCGTACTAGTAACTGTAGTCGGCATCTGGCTTTATCGCGCGAATCACTCGTCACTTGGGGGTGGGCCAATGGATTCGGTGGCGGTATTGCCTTTTGCCAACGGAGGCGGCGATCAGGATACGGAGTATCTTAGCGACGGCATAACTGAAAGTGTGATTAATAGCCTGTCGCATGTTTCAAAGCTTCGAGTTGTTCCTCGCAGCACGGTGTTCCGCTACAAAGGACAACAGAACACACCCGAGAAAATCGGGCAAGAACTCAATGTCCGCGCAGTGGTGACGGGTAGGGTGACGCGCCGGGGCGACGCCTTCTTGGTGAGTGCGGAGTTGATGGACGTCGGCCGCGATTCTCAGGTGTGGGGCGACCAGTATTCCAAAAAGCTGGCGGACATCCAGAGCATCCAGGAGGAAATCTCAAAAGCAATCGCCGCTAATCTGCGAATTGAGCTGAATGGGAAAGAACAGCAAGAGATGGCTAAGCGTGATACCGAAAATTCCGACGCTTACCAGGACTACCTGCGGGGGCGCTACTACTGGAACCAGCGGACCAATGACGGTGTGAAAAAAGGTTTGGAATATTTTCAGCAGGCCATCGAAAAAGATCCTGGATACGCGCTTGCCTATGCGGGAGTGGCGGACTCATATGCAGTTGGAAACGGCCTGTACCTCGACCTGCCTCCGCAAGAGGCTCGGCCGAAGTCAAAAGCAGCAGCATTGAAAGCACTGGAGATTGACGATTCACTTGCGGAAGCTCACACCACCCTTGCAGACACCTATCTTTATTACGACTGGGATTTCCCCAGGGCGCAGCAGGAATTTTTGCGGGCCATTGCAGCGAATCCGAATTATCCAACAGCACATCAGTGGTACTCCGAGTATTTGTATTCCGTAGGACGTTACGATGAAGCGATTGCGGAAGCGAAGCGCGCACTTGAACTCGATCCGCTCTCGCTGGCGATCAACGGATCGCTATCCGATGCTTATTATTATGCCCGGAGGTTTGATGACGCTATTGAGCAGGGCAGGAAGGTTCTGAAAATAGATCCCAATAGCCTTGCAGAACACTTCAGCTTGGGAAACAACTTTGCGCAAAAGAAAATGTATCCTGAAGCCGTGGCTGAGTGGCAAACGTGGATGAAGCTAAGGGGAAACTCGGGATTAGCCGCCTCGACAGCAGAAGCCTACAGAACCTCGGAATTCCCGGGCTTCCTGCAGGCCTGGATCGATAGCGACCGGAAGGATCCGGCAGCGCTCCAGCGAGCGTTCGGGATCGCGGCCCTTTATGCCCTGCAGGGAAAGAAGAGCGATGCGGTAGCGTGGCTCGAAAAAGCTTATGCCAACCGATCCGGCGGCATGGCCAGAGTGAAGGCCGAACCGGCCTTCGATTCAATCCGCACTGATCCCGGTTTTAAGGCGATCATACGGCGGATGAATTTTCCGGAGTGACCGCCATACCGCCCACTCGATCAGGGCGGGTGCATACTCGCCACTCGATCCTAATTAAGGATAAACCTGTTACCAAAAGCGATTTCCCATAACGCCTCGATGCTGATACGGGTGCACACAATATCGAATACGGTGTCCCAGTATTAAAGAATCTAGCTTCGACTGGTGGACGTCCAACTGTAGGCCGCCAGCTAACGGCGATAGGAAATTGGTCGCCGATTGCCGTTTCGGAAGAGTTCCGCGGATATCCTGTGCACAACGCATGCGCCATTGGTACACTTTCGCGAATGGCGGAAACAATTAGTCCTCGACACTCTCTCCTCGTTCGCGTCACGCACTGGCTTACCGTGTTATCCTTTGTGGCCCTGCTCGTGACCGGAGTGGAAATTCTCATCTCTCACCCACGGTTTTATTGGGGAGAGACCGGCAACGTAAATACTCGCCCCTTGTTCACGATCCCGATTCCATCCTCTCGGTCCAGCGTTCCCACGGGGTATGGCTACGTGCTTCCCGATCAGAATGGCTGGAGCCGCTATCTCCATTTCCAATCTGCTTGGATTGTGGTTGGAACCGGTTTACTTTACGTGGCCTTCGGATTCTACGGAGGGCATTTCCGACGGAATTTGCTTCCCGCTCGTTCTGACCTCTCGCCCAAGCGGCTTGGAATTTCCATTGCCCAGCACCTGCGTTTCGAGCGACCGAGCGCGAAAGAAGCCTGGTCGTATAACGTGTTGCAGCGCCTGACCTATCTGGTTGTCATTTTCCTGTGTTTTCCGTTGATCATCTGGACGGGTCTGGCGATGTCCCCGGCCTTCGAATCCCTAGCTCCGGCCACGGTTCTGGGTGGCCACCAATCCGCGCGCACCATACACTTCTTCGTGACAGGATTTCTGGTGTTGTTTCTTCTGATTCATGTGCTGATGGTTGTTCTTGCCGGATTCCGAAATCGGATGCGCGCCATGATCAGCGGTCGCGTCACCGAGCCTCAGGAGCGAGTATGAACAAGCTCTCTCGACGTCAAATCATTACCACCGGGCTCGCGGCCGCCGCGGGTGTTTCCGGGCTGGCCGTGGCTGCGAAGCTTGCCGGGCGATATGGACTCATCCCGCCGGATTCGAGAGGCATTTACGGGCCCGGCGAAACACTTACCTATGCTGCGCAGCGGGTATTGACTCGCCACACTCTGGCGCGTGAGTTTTCTCAAAGCCAGATCTCCAAAGATCCGTTTGCAAATCCGGTCGATCCCCTGGGCGAAGAGTTCCAGCGCTTTCAGCGCGTGGCATTTGCGGACTGGCGTCTTGTCGTTGATGGCATGATCGCCCGCCCGGCGTCCTTCTCGGTTGCTGAACTCAAGAGCTTTCCCGCCCGCACCCAAATCACGATG
The DNA here is from genome assembly GCA_963703675.1 of uncultured Acidobacteriota bacterium. Lineage (GTDB taxonomy): Bacteria > Acidobacteriota > Terriglobia > Acidiferrales > UBA7541 > Palsa-295. The sequence goes on from CAVPFH010000006.1 coordinate 204,674, forward strand.
ATCGGCTGCGAAGAAGGCTGGACATATATTGCCGAATGGACAGGCGTTCCACTCTCACACATCCTGGAACTGGTGGGGACGCTGCCCCAGGCCCGTTACGTTGTGTACCGCTCGATCCAACCCGAGGCATGGGATAGCATCGACATGGCTGAGGCGTTGCACCCGCAGACTCTCGTCAGCTACGGTATGAACGGCGGCGAGTTGCCTGTGCCATTCGGCGGACCTCTGCGCATGCGCGTTCCCCGCCAACTCGGCTACAAGAACGTCAAATACATCACCCGCCTCACGATCACTGATAACCTCAAGCAGTTCGGCAAAGGCTTGGGCTCCGGAGAGTTGGGGGCAGAAGATGGGTACGCATGGTACGCGGGAATCTGACAGCGCAGTCCATGGCATATCCTGCACTACGTAAGTCACATCCATCCCTTTCACAGGCAATTTCAACTCCTAATTGATCTTCAGCGAACTGCCCCGATTCCACTCTCAGCATCTTGATTCCGCAGGATCACTCAGCCACAACTGGATGTCGTGGACCGCTTGATGGCATGCCGATGCGTACGGGTAGCGGCTGCTATGGCGAACGCTGCCAGCAGGAAGCTAAACGACAGATCTCGCGCCGACTGGAATCGCTGTTCCGGGTTCTTTTCCAGACAGCGCCGCACGATCCGTTCCAGCGCGGGCGAAACCAAACGCACGGAATCGGTCAACTCCGGCGGATCGTCCTTCAAGACCGCGGTCATGGTTTCGGCCGCACTGTCGCGGCGGAAGGCGCGTACGCCTGAAAGCATTTCGTAAAGCACGGCGCCGAACGCGAAAATATCGGTGCGGGAATCGGCGGCCTCGCCGCGTACCTGCTCCGGGGCCATATAGCTCGCCGTCCCCATGACCACACCGGGCAATGTGCGTGTGCTGCCCATCGTAGCGTCGGCTGAATCGGGAGCTGCACTCTGCGTCAGCTTCGCCAATCCAAAATCGAGGATCTTGATCCGCCCGTCTTTCGTGACGTAGATATTTTCGGGCTTCAGGTCTCGGTGAACGATTCCTTTTTCATGGGCCGCGGCGTGCCCGTGGGCGATCTGAACTCCGTACTCGATTGTCTTACGCTGGGGCAGCGCTCCGCGATCCAGCACCGCGCGCAAGCTTTCGCCATCTAGAAGCTCGGAGACCAAAAAAGGCGAGTCGTCGTGCTGCCCGATATCATGAATCGCGAGAATGTTGGGGTGGTTAAGTGCGGCCACCGCTCGCGCTTCCTGCTCGAAGCGGCGCAAGCGGTCAGGCTCGCGCGCGAACGATTCCACAACAAACTTAAGCGCAACATCCCGCCCGAGACGCGTATCCTTTGCGCGATACACTTCTCCCATGCCGCCTGCACCTAGGAGCGATTGGATTTCGTAAGGACCGATTCTTGTTCCGGGGCTCAGTGCCATGTGTGCGCGTGATTATACCAGTGGCGCTAGTCCCAGCCGAACTTCGCAGTGATTCTGGCGTCGGGTTGGTTCACCACTAGTCCACAATTCGCCTTGGAGCCTGGCCGCTAACACAGGTTTCTCGTGCTATACAAAAAAAAGAGAAACGTAGTTCAAGGTGGAGAACCGCCTTTCCTTGCCCGCGCAACTTCGGCTATAGTCAGGCCCTCAAACGTCGATTCAAGTGACCTGAACAACATGCCGAGTTTGCTCAGAAGCTTAATGCCACGCGATGATAATTTTTTCGAAATGTTCATCGCCCTGGCCGATAACATTCATCGCGGTTCCGAAGTCCTTGTGGAAATGTTTCAGAAGGACGATGGTGCGGAAAAATATGCCGAGCGCATAAAGGACTTGGAGCATGTGGGCGACAGCCTTACTCACGTGCTTTTCACACGGCTGAACCAGACCTTTATCACCCCGTTTGATCGCGAAGATATTCAGGCGCTTTCCAGCCGCATTGACGATGTACTGGACCTGATCGATGCCGCGGCCAGCCGCATGGTGACCTACAGAATCGCGCGTGTGCGGCCTGGGGTCGCCGGGCTCGCTCAGGTTCTTCACGACGCGACTCGAGAGGTGAATGTGGCGGTTCGTGCGCTGGGCAAGCACGATGGCGTTTTAGAAAAATGCATCGAGATCAACCGTCTGGAACACGAGAGCGATCGCCTTTCCCGTTTACTCATCGGCCAGCTTTTTGATGAAGAGAAAGATCCCATCCAAATCATCAAGTGGAAGGAAATTATCGAAGTAATCGAAGCAGCTGTGGACAAGTGTGAAGACGTTGCCAATGTAATCGAAACCGTGACGCTAAAGAACGCTTGAGCCTGACCATCCCTTGACGCCTTCAGAGTCACATCGTGAGTAGCTTTCAGCTCGTTATTTTGATCGTTGCCATCGCCTTAGTCTTTGACTTTTCCAACGGTTGGCACGACGCCGCCAATTCCATCGCCACTGTCGTCTCTACCCGTGTACTAAGTCCCGGACGCGCCGTCCTCTGGGCCTCCTTCTGGAATTTTATCGCCGCATTCGTTTTCGATACTGCTGTCGCGAAAACGATCGGCATCGGGATGGTTCATCTCGAGGCGGTTAACGAGCAGGTATTGATCGCTGGACTCCTCGGCGCGATTCTCTGGAATCTCGTCACTCTAGCACTCGGCTTACCCACCAGTTCATCGCACGCCCTCATGGGTGGGTACGGAGGCGCTGCCATCGCCCGGGCCGGATTCGGCGCCATCATCATTTCCGGCTGGATCAAGCCCGTCATCTTTATCGTGGTCGCGCCATTCTTAGGAATGTTCACCGCCATCATCGTTACCATCGTCACCAGCTGGGCCGTGCGCAAGCACGCTCCCTCAACGGTGGATCGCTGGTTTCGCCGTCTCCAACTTGTTTCCGCGGCGGGCTATAGCCTTGGCCATGGCACCAATGACGCGCAAAAAAGCATGGGCGTTATCACCACGGCGCTAGTTGCCGGCGGTTTGCTTCCCACATATTCCGTCCCCTTTTGGGTAATCATTTCCTGCCATATCGCCATGGCTTGCGGCACCATGGCCGGTGGCTGGCGCGTTGTAAGAACGATGGGCCAGCGCATAACAAAGCTCACTCCCTTTGGAGGCTTTGCCGCCGAAACAGCGGGTGCATTAACGCTCGTGGGCACCGCGCATTTTGGTATCCCCGTTAGCACCACTCACACCATTACCGGCGCCATTGTCGGCGTCGGAGCATCGCGTCGCCTCACCGCCGTCCGTTGGGGAGTTACCCGCCGCATCGTATGGGCTTGGCTCCTGACCATTCCCGGAGCCGCTGCTATCGGCTCCGGCATTTACTATCTTTTGAGTCATCGGTGAAGCGTTCGGGATACACATGAGATGTACACATCTGATACGAATGGCCTCCCGCTCTCCCATTATTCCGAGCCAGGCATCGTGCGGAAAGATCGTAGATTGTGTTGGGCAAATGAGATGCTATGCGTAATGCCCGCCTTGTCACAATCCGTTTTCTTGAGAGTTAGCCCAGGGTTCCTTAAAATGGTGCCGCATCATAACGTTTTAGCATTTGCAGTCGCGGTTGACTCGTTTCAAATTCGCCGTGGGTGACGTTTTTGGTATGCAAGCTCCTTCTAGCTCGTGGCTACCGCATTGCACGGAGGCGGGAAGGAGGTAGAGACCGCGCAAGGATTGTTCCAACGGTTCACTAGCATGGTGCGCGGCGCTATTGGCGGCCGATTTGGCCGTCGCAGCTGGCGGTCTATGCGGTAGGTAAGGAGTTAAACGCCGGCCAGAATAACGTCTGAGTTCTTCACCCAGTGTTTTACTAGAAGATAACAATCAATTCGAAGAAAATTGCCACCAGCACTGCCTTAAACTACAGTTACCCGCAGAAACGTTCGGTCCAATTCAGTCCGGACATGCAGCGCCATGCTGTAAGTAAATCTACTTGAGGAGTGCGCGCATGCAAGTTCAAAATCAAAGTTCCCTCAATTTTGAAGCGATTCGAGATAAGTTTCGTCCTACCGAATGGCGTGTAGAAGCGATCAACCCCGAGACTGGAGATGTTTTTGTGGCGGTTTTCCGTGGTCCTCTAGCTCGAGAGCGAGCGGCGGAATATTGTAAGTTCGAGAACGACACGCACTAACGGCTGGAATTCACGTGCCCGAGGATTCGCGACTTTCAGGGTCGAAAATCACTCAATGTGCTTGTGCGGGACTTGGCGTTTGAGGGTTGGGTAGTTCGATCCGGTAACCGAGGCTTCGGAGTTGCCGGATCATTCTGGCGGTGCGCTTTTGCTTCGATCGTTGGGTGACCGCTGGGCCGCGTTCTTCGTAGCGGACTCCTTGGTGCAGGATTAACCAGATCAGCCGACACTGTCGGTGGGCAATGGCCCGATGGTTTGATTATGTCCTAGGCGCGGGACCGAGCGGCGATACACAATCTCGAAGATGCTTCCTTTGGTCCTAGCTGCGGCGTTGGCGGACTGATTGAGAAGGCGCCGCATCTGGCGGTTGCCATTCGGAGATCGGTGGCTGTAGTTCACCCCTGCACTCTCGTCGTCGCCAGAACAGACGCCCACCCACGAGGAGAGACATTTCTCGGAAGGAAAGGTCTCTGCGGTGGGACCGACTTCGGCAATGATCTGCTGCGCGGAATCCACTCCCAGGCCCGGCACCTCCGCCAGTCGCTTGACTGCATCCTGATGCTGGCTAAGCAGACCGGCCATCTCCTGGTCCAGTTGGCCGATCTGCTGCTCAAGGAATTGCAACTGCTCCAGCGCCATCTTCAGCAGCCGCCGGTACACGGGCTTGAGGTCCGTGCACGCGCCGAGCGCGTCGCAAAGCTGTGCTGGCGTGGCGCGCAAGTGTTGATCGGCTAAAGCGGCCAGAGCCGTGGGGTCGGTTTCTCCGTCAGCCAGCGCCTTCAGCATGCGCCGGGCACTGGCGCCGAGCAAATTCGAGACCAGGCTGGACGACTTAATATGGGCCTCTTCGAGAAGAGACTCCAATTGGTTCTGCAGGCGCACGTGATCGCGTGTCAACTGGTACTTCCTGCGTGTCACCGTCCGCCACAGACGCTGCTCGGCATCGGGCACAAAGCTGAGAGTCAATTCTCGGGCCACCAGTCGCTTAACCAGACGTTCGGCATCGGGGAAATCTCTCTTGCGTCCCCGCCGCCCGCGATTGGACTGCGCCTGCGCCAAATGCAGCGTTCCCGCTCTCCGACCTGCTCCTTCCCGCTTCTCGCGTAGCGGCTTCCAGCAGCGTTCCAGCGCTTCCCAAACTGGTTTCCAATATTGGGCTGTCGATTCCATGACCACTTCCTCGACTTCTTGCTCGAGCAGTCATGTAGCCAGCGATCGCAGTTGTTCGGGGTTGCTGCCAAACATCCGCCGCTCAAACTGGTGCTCACCGTCGATTTCAACGTCAGACACAACCACGGCCAGCATCTTTTTATGAACATCGATTCCCGCTATCCTGTAGGCCATAACATTCTCCTGGGCAGGAGCGGAGAGCGTGCTGCGGTTACCTTACGCAGGGTCGCGGGCTGTCGCCGCTCCCCGAGGGGAAAACAGCGACGCCCAATTATTCGCTCAATCACGCACGCTCCGGATCAGACAGTCTAACGGCCTCGACTTCTCCAATGTTCGGTCGACCTCGCCGCTCCGGACCGTTCCAATCTTACCTCTGAGTGATTTTCATGAGGTTTCGCGGGCCGAAGGCCGCCCTAAATGACAGTCTACTCGGGCCGTCGCGAGGCCGACGTCGTTATGACATCAATCGTCCAAGTGGATTACCGAAGCTCGCACTCACCGAAGCAGTTCGTCGATCAGCACAACGGCAATACCGGCCGCCAGGGTAAGGAAATATATACCCACCACTTTGGCTGCGGGGTGTTTCCCGAAGTTATAGAGGCGCGCCACTACTACAGTCAACGAGAGAAATACCGCAAAAACGCCCAGCAAAAGAATCACTCGTCCTGCTGGATTTGTCGTCACGGTGATCGCTAGATTGCCTTCATCAGAGAACGGCGCCGTCTTCTCGAACACGCGAAGTACGTCCATGATTAATGGGAACAACCTGAGGGTGGCGTTTGTGAACGCGGCCGTTACCCAGAAGAAGCTTGGACGGCGCCGCGCCATGACCAGACATACTACGGCGGCTATGAGGCTGAACGCAGGCCCGGCAGCCAGTGCCAGGTCGTTCAACGGAGCGCTCACGTTGCCGATCGGTCGAACACTTTGCAAAGTGATCCGAACCGGACAACCGCCGATCCGGTACACGATGAAATGTCCGAACTCGTGGAATGCAATCGCTGCAATTGTGAGGAGCACGATGAGGCCCGCGCGTTGCGCCAGTGTTGCCAATTTCAATCGCAGTTCCTTTGGGACGATTCTGCTATGAACTAGTACGCGGATTTGGCGTCGCAGGTTCCCTTTTAGTTCTGAAACAGTCCATTTTAGTTCGAGGGTATCCGCATGCACCGTCCGTCAGTGGGCGGCGGAGTTTTTCGTCACCGTTAATATTCTCCCGTGCCCGGCTTGCAGTGGGCCCGCACTGGCAAATAGGCAGGCCTCCCATTCGCTTCGGTCACCAGTATACGATCCCACACCTCGTACTTCGCGCCGTCCGCTAAGGTGGCCTTGCACATATGGTTCGGTTTGGGCAGATACCTGGGCTTGGACGATTGCGCGTTCAGCGACATCGCCACCAGAAGCAGTACTGCCAAAAAGCTCCACCGGCTCATCCAAACCTCCCCTCTGAAAACAAGTCGCGTAACTGTACATCTTCGTACTCGAATTCACTTTTCACTCGGGCATGAAGCGCGGGCACCGGACCACGCCTGCCATCGCTGTTGTGAATGATCATCTCCACAACCTTTCCGCTAGCGTCCTTTTGGAATTCGATCTCCGTTTCGTCCGTGCGTAAGAAAAATCTTGTTTCCGAAGCAGCGAACAACCAGTAGTAAGGGTCGCCGGGGAATTCCAGAACCAGATGACGATCGTTCAAGGTCAGCGTTCCTGAGCGGTTGAAAAGTGTGTAGCGGCACACATAAACCCCCAGCTGCCGGTCCGTGAGAGCAATTTCTGGGCGCTCAACCAGTGAAACAAAGCGATTGAATCGCGACACTAGTTCCGCGAGACGCTGAATTTGGATCAGATGGCCCGTGTCTTTCCACGCTTCCAACGACGCCAAAGGCACAAATCGTCTTCGGGAACGAACGGATCTTTCGAAGGCTCTGACCTGCCATATCCGCGACGGTCATAACGCACCACAGGGTATTTGGTGTAGAGGGGCGCCCACACCCCGTCCCAAGTGATCGAGTGCACCAATCCGTCATGCAGCAGAACGACTCCTGCTGCAGACAAATTTGCAGCCCCACATTCTTCGTACCAGAGCTTCACGCCCCCGATATCGAGGAAGTTGCCGACAGGCGTCGAACTCGGGATGGTTTGAGCTCCAGCCCCGGCGGACATAAGGAGGGACACCACGCAAAGGAGTTTGCGGATCATGCAATAGATTGTCCCATGCTTCGGCAGAGTACGAGAACACGGCCGAATTCTGATTCACGATCAGGATTTATCGATGCGACCTGTCGTGCTCCGATGAGTTTTCCGGGAATCAACGGCGATAGGGGAATTCGTTGCCGATTTGCCGTACCCGAAAAACCGGTCATAGTGGAATCGGATAATCGAAGCTGAAAGCGCCTGTCTAGGCCTGCTAAGGATGGAGCTCTGCTAAAGCGGATTACTTCCGTCACTCGGGAGGAAACGCGACGACGGTGATTCGCGTCGTATCCTCCCGGCAACGGAACGGTTTGGAGCAAGTAAGAAAGACAACGAAAGTTGGAGGATGCTACTCAGGCGCCAGCACTCGCAGCGCGAGCTGTCTGTTGGCTGGTCATTTGTTCCATTTGTTCCTTCATCTTCTGTTGCATTTCCTTAGGTGTGGGTTGTGCAATGTGGGTAGCGACCATCCAAGTGTAACCCTCGGGATCAGCAACGGTTCCACAGCGGTCGCCCCAAAACATGTCCATCACGGATCCCTTGAGGACGGCGCCGAGTTTGACAGCCTTGGCAACCGTCTTGTCTACGTTCTGCGTCAGCAGATACAAACTCGTCGGCGAGGCGCCGATTGTTTTCGCGCCGCGAGAACCCATCTGCGGCATTTCCGGCCCCAACATTAACGTCGTGCCGCGGAGCGTCAGCTCAGCATGGACCGCCTTGCCGTCTGGGCCATTCATGATCCCCCGTTTGGCAAAGCCGAACGCTTTTTGATAAAAGGCAGCTGCCGCTTTCACGTCGGTCACCGTTAGCATTGCCGTCACCGAACCGTAGTGCTTTTTATTGAGTGGATCGATTTTTCTGGGCATAACACTCCTTTCGTGAGGCGAGTATTCGAGCCAAGTTTCACCGGAAGGCGTTCATGAATGCACCGATCGCAGAAACTCGTGGGCGACGCCGACCAAGAATACTCCAATGAGAAACGTGTGGTCAACCTGCGGGTCGATGGCATGTTGCGCCACGATAGTAATGTCCCCTTTTCTCCAAAATAGAAATGTCCCCTTAAAGTAGACCTCCGAAAGGAGAGTCAGATTGGGGCGGACGGAGATGAGTCAGGAGGAATTGCGGAGGGTGGAAGTGCTGGCGAGAGTGCGCAGCAACCAACTGCGGGTGGTAGACGCGAGCCGGCTGCTGGGAATGAGTTACCGGCAGGCCAAGCGCTTGTGGAAGCGCTATCGCGAAGAGGGACCTGCGAGTTTGAAACATCGCAGTGCCGGGTGCACCTCGAATCATGCCTATGCGCCGAAGTTTCGGCAGCGGGTGCTGGATCTGGTACGGAAGAAGTACGGCGGGCCGGTGGGCGAGCGTTTCGGGCCGACGCTGGCGGCCGAGCACTTGGACGCAGAAGATGGGCTTGTGGTGAATGCCGAGACGCTGCGGCTCTGGATGCTGGAAGCAGGACAGTGGAGTCGGCAACGCTTACTGACCTCAAAACCTATTCTCTTCTCCGAATCCTTCAGTGCTTACCTTGACTCTCGCCACATACCTCTCGCTTCTTATCCTCACTCCATACATGGTGTATCGCTATACATAGTATTTGCCGCCGCCAGGACGCGATGATTCCTATTCAGCCGGTGTGCAGTTGTTCTAGATATCGACCAGGTCGTCGTGAGGAACCGTAGAATTATCGTCGATTCGTCACCACCTCCGTTGACGCTGTCTGTGGCGGCGTCCTAATATGACGCCTCGACGGAGACCCCGCCATGCTTGGCCAAAACATCTCGCATTACCGAATTATTGAAAAACTCGGTGGTGGCGGTATGGGTGTGGTTTATAAAGCCGAGGATGTAAAGCTCGGGCGGTTTGTGGCCCTCAAGTTCCTGCCCGACGACGTAGCCAAAGACCCGCAGGCACTCAGCCGCTTCGAGCGCGAAGCTAAGGCGGCCTCTGCCCTGAATCATCCCAACATCTGCACCATCCATGAGATTGATGATCAGCACGGCGAAGCTTTCATCGTCATGGAATTTCTGGATGGATTAACACTAAAACATCGCATCGCTGGTCGACCGATGGAAACCGAGTTGATTCTGTCGCTAGCCATCGAGATTGCCGACGCACTGGACGCCGCTCACACAGAGGGCATCATTCATCGTGACATTAAACCAGCCAATATCTTTGTAACTAAACGCGGACACGCCAAGATTTTGGATTTTGGCCTGGCCAAGCTGACGCCGAAAGGAGGGGCATCCGAGGCTACGCTCGCCACAAATGCAACCGCGGGAATCGCCGAAGAGAATCTCACCAATCCGGGCACGGTTGTAGGAACGATGTCATACATGTCTCCCGAGCAGTTAGGCGCAAAGGACCTGGACGCGCACAGACCTGTTTTCCTTTGGCGCGGTTCTTTACGAGATGACCACCGGGGCATTGCCGTTCCGTGGAGACAGCGCAGCACTCATCACCGATTCCATTCTTCACCGCACCCCGGTGCCCGCCGTGCGATTGAATCCCAATGTTCCACTGAAGCTGGAAGATGTCATCAACAAGGCGATAGAAAAAGATCGCAAACTGCGTTACCAGAGCGCCGCCGAAATGCGCTCAGACTTGCAGCGGCTGAAACGAGATAGTGAATTGGGACACTCGGCGGTGCCGAGTGCAATAGAAGAGCCGGCTAGTCAGCCTGCTCCGGCTATCTCGCCCGCAGCGGTATTGCCTGAATCAAAAGCTCCCGCGAGTTCAACCGCTCCGGCCAGATCTCATCGTGTGAAATTAGCCGTGATGATTGCTGCTGCTCTGGTAGTTGTCGTTGTAGGGGCTGTTGGCAGTTGGTTTTACCTTGCGCGTCGGGCGCAAGCCCTCACCGAAAAAGACACCATTGTTCTTTCCGATTTCAGCAACAGCGCCGGCGATCCAGTATTCGACGACACGCTGAAGACAGCACTCAACGTTTCCCTGCGGCAATCGCCTTTCTTGAATGTGCTCTCGGACAGCGAAGTCGCTAGGACCTTGCAACAGATGACCCGTGCGGCTGACACGAAACTCACACCCGAGGTGGCCCGCGAGCTTTGCCAGCGGGCGGGCAGCAAAGGCTACATTGCTGGAACAATTAGCAGTCTGGGCAGCGAATACGTGCTGGGATTGAAGGCGGTAAATTGTCAGAGCGGAGACACACTGGCGGAGGAGCAGGTCACGGCCGCGTCCAAGGAGAGGGTGCTGGGCGCGCTGGGCGAGGCGGCAACCAAGCTGCGCGGCGAACTAGGCGAATCGCTGGCTACGGTACAGCAGTTTGACGTTCCGCTCGAACAGGCCACCACGTCCTCGCTCGACGCGCTGAAAGCGTACAGCCTTGGCAGGAAGGCGCTTAACGAAAAGGGCCCGCTGCAGCTCTGCCCTACGATCAGCGCGCCATCGAGCTTGATCCGAACTTTGCTATGGGCTACCTGAACATAGGTCTCGACTACAGCCATCTGTCCCAGCTAGGGCGGGCCAGCCAGTATTACACCAAGGCTTTCGAACTTCGGGAACATGCGAGCGAACGGGAAAAGCTGAGTATTGCCGCCGAATACTACCGTCTTGTAACCGGAGAACTGGATAAAGCGGCGGAGACGTTGCAGGAGAAGATTGAGAGTTATCCGCGGGATCCCGACGCGTACGACCGTTTGAGCGTAATGTTCGTGTTGCAAGGGCAGTACGAGAAGGCCACGGAGATCATCAGGCGAGGCATTCCTCTTGCGCCGGATCAAGTGTACTTCTATTCGCATCTCGCCAACTGCGCCATTGCACTGCAGCGTTTCGACGAAACGCGCCAGGTTATACACGACGCGCAAGAACGAAAATTGGACAATCTCATAATTCGCAACGCTCTTTATGCTCTTGCGTTTCTCGGGGCGGACTCTGGGGCCATGGCGGAACAGCAACTGTGGTACGCGGCTAAGCCCGACTACGAGCATCTTGGACTGTCGCTCGCATCCGGCACCGAGGCGTACGGCGGTCATCTCGGTAAGGCGCGGGAATTGACCAAGCAGGCCGTGGACTCCGCCATCCGGGCAGACAACAAGGAAAATGGGGCGTTGTATCTGGCAAACGCGGCTGTGCGAGATGCGGCTTTTGGCAATGCCACAGAGGGGAAGCACTCTGCGGCAGAGGCTTTGAAGCTGGCTCCTGCTAGTCAGGTGACCGAGAACGAAGCCGCACTTGCATTTGCCATGACGGGCGATACGGCGCGAGCCGAATCGTTGGCTCAAGACTTAGGGAAACGCTTCCCGCTCGACACGCAAGTGCAGTCGCTTTGGCTGCCACCGATTCAGGCGCAATTGGCGCTGAATAGAAAGAGTCCGTCTGCTGCTCTGAATGCAATCCAAGCTGCTTCGCGCATCGAGCTAGGGCAAATTACGGCCATCATCAACATTTCCTGCCTCTACCATGTTTATATACGCGGTGAAACTTACTTAGCAGCGGGACAAGGTAGCGCTGCCGCCGCCGAGTTTCAGAAGATTCTCGACCACAGCGGAATCGTCTGGAACTGCTGGACGGGAGCGCTAGCTCATCTGGGAGAAGCTCGCGCCAATGCTCTGCAAGCGAAGACCTCTGAGGGTGCAGATGCCGATTCCGCCCGCGTCCGGGCACTCGCCGCCTACAAAGATTTCCTCACGCTCTGGAAAGATGCCGACCCCGATATTCCCATTCTCATCGCTGCCAAATCCGAATACGAGAAGCTGAAATAGCTGAGGCATGTTGTTTCTAGTTACTCGAAATCTTCGTCTCAATGCCCGGTAAGTCGTTATCGGAAACTTGAAAATCCACATCTCCGATAACCGCGACCGGTTGAGCTGGCAGCGTTAATCAAGCATCTGCCCAGATCTGTTTGTGACTCTTCAAATGTGCTACCGCCATCCTCGACGCTTGCAGTTCTGTCCTTCCCTGAACTCACTAGCGACAAGTTCCTTCCCCCAGATCTTGTTTCCGGCGCGCCGGGGGTGTTGGTGGAAGTGCTCGTTCCGTTCCACAAAATAGCGGTCTATCGCCTTTTTGGTCTCCTCTACGGACTGATAGTCGCTATTGTGAATTATGGCTGTTGCTAGTCCACTAAAGACTGATTCGATCACATTTAAAAACTGTGCTCTCGCTGGCAGGGGTGCGAGCTTTACCTCAGGCGTGAGGTATCGCTTTCGGTAAGGGACCTCGTTCACCGCTGCTACTCTCGCAAGGAACAGCTTGGAAACATGCCAGGATGCTGCATCCCAAGAGAAGTAGATCCGTTCGCAGCCGGAATACTTCGTCGTGAGGATATCCAACAGCTTAATCATTTCGCGGGAGTTCTTCTTTTCGGAATAGAAGTGCGTTACTTGGTTTGTAGACAATTCAAGCGCAGCCGTAACAATGAGAACTCCCTTTGACCGCTGCCATTGCGGAACCGTAGATATTCGCCAGTCGCTGCCAATCTCCTACCACCTGTCTTCTTTACTGAAAAAGGGCCAAATTCGTCTATCGAAAAGAATCTTTCGTCCGGTCCAAGCCGAGAAAGAACACTTGTGATCTTCCTAAGTTTGTCCCTGTAGTGGGGATCATTGCTGGTCAGAATTTCCCTCGCCTTCCTGAATCTGTATCCGGAATTTTTGATAATCTTCGACACAGTATTGTGACCGGCTCTATAGCCTTTTGCGGCCATAACCTTGCCGAGGAGCTTGTTGTCCACGTTGTCCTATTGATTCCGTACTGCGCTGGCGGGCAGTGAAGCGTGGACAGCAGTGTTTCCCTGTAGTCCGGGTCCTCTGCCTTTTTTACTTTGCATCGCGGTCGATTCCGATAATACAAGCTGGAACGACTGATCGACAGCGCGGTCGCCACCACATTCGGTTCGTAACCTTGCTCCACCAACTTCCTAGCCTGTGAGTGAAGCTCGCCGCAACTGCGGCCAACAAGTTTTCTGAGGATCTCTGCTTCGACAGCCTTCTTCTCAAGTGCGCGCTCCATCTGGCGGATGAGCCTATCTTTAGCAGCATCGGGTGCAGTTGTCGCCCTCTCTCGAGCTTCATTCTTCCAGCGATAGTAGGCAGTTGGAGAAATTTCGCACTCACGACACATTTGCGCAATGTTCCGCCTCCTAATTCCCTCCAGAACAATCTCCCACTTCTGCTCGCGAGTTCGTTCCACACGCGCTCTTCTGCCCATCTCTGCCATCCTCAATCGGTGCGACACTCGTTGCGCTTGCGAGTAGGCTTTGAGCATGCGCAAGGGATCTGGATGGGTTGTCGCCAAACAGGAAGTTAGCCCCGACGACGCTATGCTCGACGGACTTCATGGCATTCATTCTCGTTCTGGTCGTTCGCTGGCACGCCACATGGCCGAATTGGCGGCAGCCATGGCCAACGTGGCGCAGACGCCTGGGGTAAGAGTGCCTATGTGCGGTTCTCATTCTGTCGCCGGCTTTATGGGCGAATACGCAGATGCGCATTTTGCGCGGATGCGTAAACGCACAAAACATCCCGGCCGGTCAGCTCACAATGGAAGATATTCGAGTCCGATAGGCCGAAGGCGCAATCAACTCCGCGTGGCGTAAGAGGCGTTCGCCGACTTGTGTGGACTGGACCGAACCTATGTTGGTGGAATCGAACGTGCGAACAAAATGTTGCATTGGTGAATATCGAGCAAGGGCCCTTAAGGTATCGTTATCGGAACTATTTCGTCGCCTCTGAAAATGGGAACCCTGCCCTATCTATACCTGTCTTTATTTACTTACTCTATACACATTAGTGGGTCTGACGCGCGTGAATGAAGTTTGTGGGATTTCAACGATTTGGTCTGCTTGAGTCTGTTAGGGGAATGCTTGAAGGGTTTTTGGGTCTCAGCTTGTTCGCACCATTGCTAGGCCCGCACGTCGACCTGTAGGCTGATAGCCCAATTCGACAAAATTCAGTGAGCCTACCCGATTCTTCCCATGCCGAAGCTAGGGAAGGGCGCAATATAAAATGGGCCATTTTTTGGGGCCGAGTTTTGGCTAATGTAATTTTAGTGGCTTGCTCTAATCACCCCCGGCGGGCATTGTATTCCTAGCAGGGGTGGCAAGATCTGAGCGTCTTACCCCTGCCCAGTTTAGCCCTTGGTTACCTGACTTCATCTTTCTGTAAGGTGGCCAGTCCGGTGGTTTGATATCTTGCCCTAAGAGTGGTTCCGGAGCCAATTCTGCCCGAGAACTATCGACGCGTGAAAAGCATGTTTGCCCGAGTCGATTCATCGCCAACCGGGTTGATATTGGGCAGAACAAAATCTGGCAGTCGTCAAAGAGGTGCTTCCGATGAAGTCCCTTCGTCTTTTGTTAGCCTCCGGTTTTCTTCTCGGTCTTGGCGCGCTATTGGTTGGCATTAGCGGTTGCGGTGGTTCTGGCTCTGGCTCGTCGACGCCACCAGCGAGTCCCAGCTACACGCTGACGGCCGCGGCGATGAACCCGGGATCCGTCACCGCAGGAAACACCTCCACCTCGACGATCACCGTGACGCCCGCTGGTGGATATACGGGCAGCGTCACCCTTTCATGTAGCATGGTCACGGGTGGCTCTCCCACTCCCAGTTGTTCCTTCAGTTCGACTTCGGTAATGATCACTAACGACGCCCCGGTCAATTCCACTCTGACCGTGTCGACTTCGGCGAATCAGCCCGGCGGGACCTATACCATCACCGTCGCCGGAAGCGATGGAACCGGCAAGACCCCAAGCAACGGCACCCAGGCATTGAGTTTGACAACAGCGGCCGTCATACAGCACATCGTGGTTATCTTCCAAGAGAATCGCACTCCTGACAATCTGTTCCAGGATCCCGTTTTGATCGGGCGGGGCGCCGACATCGCCAGCAGCGGCTTGAATTCGCTTGGCCAGACCATTCCGCTGAGCCCCATCGATCTGGGCGCGACCGGATCCAACCCGCAGAATTACGACCTCAGTCATGCGCACGCCGCATTCGTTTCCATGTACGACGGCGGAAAGATGGACGGCGCAAACCTGATTCCATGTACTCCGGCCGCCGCTTGCCCTCCCAACGCGCATCCCAATCCTCAATACAATTACGTGAAACAATCCGACGTTCAGCCCTACTTCGCGATGGCCGAGCAGTACACCTTCGGTGATCGCATGTTTCAAACCAACGAAGGTCCCAGCTTTCCCGCTCACCAGTTCATCATTTCCGGCACTTCAGCTCCTACGCCGAGCAGCAACTTATTCGCCGCGGAAAATCCCAAGCTCAGTAACAGTAACGCCGGGTGCATCGCTCCTCCGACGCAGACCGTTGCGATTATCGATCCCGCTGGCAGCGAAACGGCCCAGCCACCTCAGTATCCTTGCTTCGAACATCCGACCCTTACCGATTTGCTCGACGGCAAGGGCGTCACGTGGCGCTACTACGCTCCGTCCGCCGGTTCCATCTGGACGGGACCCGACGCGATCGACCATATCTGCCAGTCGCAAACGGTTAATGGCACGCTGACCTGCACTGGGCCGGATTGGACTGGAAATGTCGTCATTCCGCAGACGCAGGCGCTGGTGGATATCGCCAATGGGCAGCTCGCGCAAGTCACCTGGATCATTCCGAACGGACTCAGTTCCGATCACGCTGCGGCCAACGACGGCAGTGGGCCGTCCTGGGTGGCCTCGATTGTTAACTCGATTGGGAACAGCCCTTATTGGGCGAACACCGCGATTATTATTACTTGGGACGATTGGGGAGGTTGGTACGATCACGTCGCGCCGAGAGTGGTTAATGACGGCGTTAGTTGGGGATCGGGATACGTCTACGGCTTTCGCGTTCCTCTGATTGTTGTTTCACCGTATGCGAAGGCCGCGTACATTTCTCACAACACGCACGATTTCGGCAGCATCCTCAAATTTATTGAGACCACCTTCGACCTGCCTTCTCTCAACTATGCCGACGCACCAGCTGACGCCCTTGCCGATTGCTTCGTTCTGACCCAGTCGCCGCACACTTTTCAGATGATTTCCGCGGCGCTAAAGGCCGAGCACTTCATCAAGGACAAAAGGCCGCCCACCGACCCCGATGATGACTAGCTTCCTCAGAGTTGTACTTAACCTACGCGTGGAGGATTTGGGTTGATCTCCCGAAGAGTATCGAAATTACCGGGGCCGGACCGGAGAATCGCATTACTGGCTCTGAGCTTTCGCGTATCATTTCGGTTTTAGGAGGAAGCAATGAGGTCTTAAGTTACTAAGACTGTAACATTTATTTTTCTAAAGCCTAATTGAAGGCGGCACAGAGAAGAAGGTCTGTCGAAACCCAGGGGGATGGCGTCTCGCGAAAGTTCTGCAAGATGGATTTCTTCACTTTCAGAAACCAGGCACGGATCCGTAATGATCGCAAAATCTAAGAGCCAACTTTCCCTTTTTCCCGGCCTCGAGAAAATGAACATCAGTTCGTGGGCTGGACAGTTAGCGATGCCTGCCACCAGGTCGAAAAATGCGGACCAGACAGTATTTGAATCGAAACGTCGAGCAGAAACTGCGTGACAATTTGGCCTTTCACACCAACCAACAATCTGATTGAAGATAAACGCTAGGTTTTTATACCGTTGGTACCGGCCCCTGCCGCTCCCAGCACTGTTGGCGGCGATACCGCTCGGTTATGAATACTTGGTCGCTTAGCTGTTGAGCATAGCTCTTCTGTGTCGCGATGAGTGATGATATTCGGCCTTTCGTTAGCCTGGCAGCCCACTAGCATTAGGCGTGGCCGATTTGGCGATGGCTGTGGCCAACGTGGCCGAAAGGGATGGGGGAATAACAACGCAGGGCTTTGGCAGTGGCTGATGCTGAAATGGTCGATTCTAGTAGCCCGGTCTTTAGGCGCTCACCGTTTCAACGAAGGCAAACAAAGAGGCGGGAGCATTTCCAGACTAAAATCCCGTCAACGTAATCGAACTCAAATCTCTATCATCTCGAGTCTGGTTTTCTTCTGATTTTTTCCTGGTTGCTGAAAATTGCTGAGTAGTCCTCGGTTAATCCCGACAAGTCTCATGTGTCCGCGATTGCTCAACGACTGACAGTATTGGAAAGAGAAGCCGTTTTGGCGATTCGTATAGTCGTTTCATTGACCCGTGAAACTCCCGCGCCTTAAAATCGAGTGTAATGAGCGAAGTTCACGAAGAACAATGTGGTCGGTGCGGAGCCGAAATCGATTCTAGCCGGAGAGTAGATTTCACTTTAAAGGACGGAACCAGGGTCTGCGAGCAATGCTTCGTCCGAGAAACTCCCCGACAGATACAGCCTAGGAACGATTGGTCGAACTAGAATTATCGCGTTGTATTCGACTGCCGTTGGCCCTTTCCCGTTGCAGAAGTTCCCTCGAACGGAATCGCATCCTACTAGAGGAATCTTAGCTCCTCCGGACTGGCTGTCCTGTCACGCTACAACTTCCAAAATCTCCTTTCCGTGTGGAATGCGACCACTGACCGCCATTCGCTAATCTTGATTTGAGTCGTCTGGATTGGTTATTTGTACACCGCTGGAAAATCAAATAGCGGCCCGGGAATCGGAACTCCTGCTACTATTGTGATCAAGCGGTGATTTTATGAGAGCAATCGCGAGAGCAAGCATCAAACCCCGATAAAATTCAAGGAAGAGCCCGCTTTCGATGCCCAAGCTTTTCTTGATTCGGCAGGTGTGGCCCGGAAAGTTACAGAGTTTAAGAAAAAAGCGGCGATCTTCTCGCAGGGCGATGCCGCCAAGAATGTTTTCTATATTCAAAAAGGCGCAGTAAAGCTTTCGGTCGTCAATGAAACCGGCAAAGAGGCCGTCGTTGCGATTTTGGGACCGGGAGATTTTTTTGGTGAGGGTTGTCTTGCCGCTCAGCCGATACGGATAGGATCGGCAACTGCGGTTGCACCGACCACGGTACTGGTAATTGAAAAGAAAGAGATGATTCGCATCCTCCACGCCGAACATGCGTTTTCCGACCGTTTTATCTCTTACATGCTTTCGAGGAACATCCGGGTTGAGGAGGATTTAGTCGATCAGCTCTTTAACTCCAGTGAGAAGCGTCTAGCTCGCACGTTGTTGCTGTTGGCACGCTATGGCAAGGAAGATACGCCCCAAAAGATGGTCCCTAAAGTATCGCAAGAGATGCTGGCGGAAATGATAGGCACAACGCGGTCTCGCGTTAATTTGTTCATGAATAAATTCAAAAAACTGGGCTTCATCAAATACAACGGCGGGCTCCACGTCAATAGTTCTCTCGTGAGTGTTGTGCTGCACGAGTAATCATCAACTTTTCGCCCGGTATCTACTTCGTTCTTCGGCAATCACTTCAACTCATGCGTGGCGTGCATGTCTTTCTGACCTGTCGATTCTTTGGTCGACGCCTTTGATCTGCCGCTTCACCCACATGATAAGGGAAACGTTATCCGCTGTTCCGATTTTTTTCGCATATCGCGCATCATGCGAAGAAACGTCGCTGGCTCCGTACGGAGTTCGTTACACACCTGTCTGTTGGTTTATCCAGGCGGCGAGAGCCCGCAGTATGATTGCTTCTTCGCTGGTCAACGTCGGGTCCAACCGGAAAGCTGAAGTGCGGAGGATACTAATTACGTTGTGCTTCATTGGTTCACCGAGCACTTCTTGCTACCGGCCGCCGCTTTATGGAGAAACTCCGCGGTCATCCCTTGGGAGCAACAGGCCGCGCTGCGTGTTCTAGCTTTCATGGCGTACACTGCGACGTCCGCTGCGCCCATAAGCTTATCAATCTTTTCGCCATCTTTAGGGTATATAGCAACACCGATGCTGACCGAAAGTTTTGGCTTCCCGCCGTCACGCGCAAGGTTGTCGCAGATGCGCCTGGCCACCAAGCTTGCCGGCACTGCCCCTGTCTCGGGCAGGACAAGTGCAAACTCATCCCCGCCGAAACGCGCCGCGGTATCGATGTCCCGGCTACAGATGCACAAAACATCAGCCAGCCGACACAGCGCTTGACTGCCAACTAAGTGGCCGAAACGGTCGTTGATCTTCTTTAGCCCGTCCAAGTCAAGGAACAAGAGGGCAAATTCACGTGCGGTGCGCTCTGATCGTTTGATCTCGATGTCAAGGGTTTCTACCAGATGGCGGTAATTGGCCAGCCCCGTCAGCGGGTCCTTAGCCGCCTGCTGCCGCAGATGATCCTCCAGCTTTCGCTGTTGTGTGACATCCTCAACGATGATCTCGTAACTGTCTTTCTCGCCCTCGTTGCTGACCTCGCGTCCGCTGAGCCGGACCTTCAGCGGGGTGCCATCCTTCCGTTTCCAATCCATTTCGACGGGAACGCCGCGATTTTCTTCTCCAGTGTGCCCCAACAGCTGCTCCCGTTTGCCGGGATCACAAAGAATATCTCGGGCATGGTGTGCCGCTAAGAGCTCCTTTCGAGATGCGTAACCAAGCATGGTGACGAGTGCCTGATTGACATCCAGAAAGTTGCCTTTCCGGCCGCAGCGACACATTCCGTAGGTCAGGTTTCCCACCAGAGCGCGGTAGCGTGCTTCTGAATGGCGCAGCCTGTTCTCCGCTTGATCGCGCTCCTCGCGCAGGTTGTTCTCACTGAGCGCTCGACGAACCGCTATAGGGAGGTGGCCAATGTGATCCCTATCAACACAATCGGCTGCTCCTTCCGTAATAAGCTCCGCCAGGGTTTCCAATTCCACCGTGTCGGTCAGGAAGATAATGGGGATGTGTCTCTTCCTCGCGCGTAACACTTCGAGTACCCGCGAACCATGCCAGTTGCGCATGGGGTATTTGGCCAGCACTACGTCGTAGTATTTTGCGGGGGAGGCACGATTGTTCGGGGCTTTTTGGTTGAGCTTGGTTGATTTCGGCTGATCGCGCCCAATCGCCCTTGAGGGTGTTTCTGGGTTTTTTTCTGTGACGTTCCCTTGAACTTCCCTAGGGCCATGTTTGTACGCTCCGGATTCCGAGATATAGTCTACTGGTGCGATTCTTATTGATATTAAATGTCTCTTGAAATAGTAAATTCGCGAATGAGATCAGGCAATGAAGCGTTTCAATTTTTCTAACCTTGAATCACGGGGACAAAGGAATCAGGTATTTCTACTGCCTGTCACCGAGTACCGTTCTACACTGGCACTTTTCCACCTATCAAAATCCAGATTTCAACGGTTCGGCAGCAGGAATAGCTGTTTTGCGGTGTCCTTGAGTGAAGCTACAGGAACAGGAGTAAATTTCCATTCGTCATTTTGAATCTTAGCCTGAAAAATAGAATACGAACGATAATGACCACTGGCCGCGAAGCCAGGACCTCTAAGTTGCTTCGCTAACATATCCGAAACTGCATGGCGTAACTGTTCCTTTTTGCTGCCCTTTCGGTGCGTGTCTGCCGCATGGCCTACTACGCTTCCAAGAAGCAAATCCACAAGCTCGGGCAAGTGGGCGTCGTCCTGAGAAAGACATCGCTGATCGCGGTGATCGGATAGAACATGCCGTATACCGGCGTCGGGGGCAATGTTAATTGATGGCCCAAGCCTTTCTTTAAGTCTTTCGAGGATTCGGTGTTCAGATAGTAGTCGATGATACGGCTCGCCGTCGGTTACGACGTCTTCAATGGTCACAGTTTCACCGCCGCTATAGCAATAGCGAATCACTCCTGTGAGCAGAATTCTAATCAACGTCTCGCTCCATCGTACGCGGCGTTCCTTCCGGTCGCCGCTGAATCGCTCCATTCAACTCGGCTCTTGCTGTCGAACAGTATGATCCCAAGCTTGCAGGACAACGGACTATTGAAAGGTTGGATCGCCCCTTTGTGACGAAGTGCATCCACTCCCAACTTAATCCAGTGATTTGCACACCTTTCCGGCGGTCCCCATTGCAGTCCGGAGAACTCGTTGAAGTGGAGCTTCGTTTCGCAGTTCCATCGAACGCGAGCATCTTATAAGGCATTTAGCAAGGCGATCTTTGATTGAGTGGGCACCGCAAGGAATCCATGCGCGTGAAAGGGTTCATCGCTCGAGTCGTGATAGAAAACTAGTGAATTTCCGCGGGTGTGGGTAGACATGGGGAACAGTGTTGTTTGGTAGGCGGACATTTGGTCTTTCCCGCGACGATCAAACACTATGGTCACGCGAGTCTGACGTAAGAGCGTTGCCCTGGCAAGCCCTACCCGCTGCCAAAATCTTCGGTAAAACCAAGACGAATTCTAGTGGCACCCATCTATTGATAGGTAGATCTTCCGTGGTATCGCAATGAAGTAACCCGCACCCGTGCGGCTCAAATCTTTGTCACCGTTGCCAACTTCGTAGTAGTGCTCAGGTACTCGCCATCAGGCCGGCACTACACGTCCATTCCAAAATTTGACTGTAGTGAAAATTGTAGTGACCGTGTGAGCAGTTACGGGCATTCAGCCGCAACCAGCCACAGCGCCGCAATTGCGCTAACTCCTAATTTTTGAGGTCTTAGGTCTATAACTCGTTGAAGAGATTGGTCGGGGCGCGCGGATTTGAACCGCGGACCTCCTGCGCCCAAGGCA
>CAVPFH010000007.1:0-284963 GCA_963703675.1 uncultured Acidobacteriota bacterium
CAGCGTCAGGACAGCCACGATCGTGAATCCGGGCTTCTTGATCAGCATGCGCAAACCATAGCGAACATCCTGAAGTAAAGTCCCCATGAAGACGCTCCTCTCGGTCAATTTCACAGAATCTTATTTAGTTACCAATTTGCGGTCGGCGGACTCTCCTGCCGCCGTTCGTGGCCCAGTTGCTCGTGATCGAAGCAATCTCCTTTAGACCGCCGTGGCGGCCACTTGCCTCGCCGCAATGATCTAAAGCGAACCATTCATTCGTTGCGCAGCGCAGTAATCGGGTCGATGCGTCCCGCGCCGCGCGCCGGAATGTAGTTCGCAAGCATCCCAATTACGATGAGCGTGATTCCCGCACAGGTAAGGATCAGTCCGTCTTCAGAGTTGACGCCGAACAATAAGGCCGCGAGCATGCGCCCGGTGAATACCGCTGCGATGCAACCACATGCCATTCCCACCAAAACGGGAACCATGCCATCGCGTAGGATCATAATGACCAACTGCTGGCGGCTGGCTCCCAGAGCCGATCGTATGCCGATCTCCTTTTCACGCCGCACCACGGAATAGGAGGCAATCCCGTAGACACCCACACAAGTGAGGAGCAACGCTAGCAGCGCGAAGGCTCCAAGCAGCCACGCCGCAAAACGCCGATCGCCCACTCCGTTGCTGATCAAATCGGTCATCGCTGTCATGTCGGAGACGGGCAGATCGGGGTCGACCGTTTGTATTTCACGCCGCACATTACGCGTCAACGCCGCCGTGTCTCCTATCGCTCGAACAAGTACACTAAAGTCCCTTTTTGAACTCTGGTACATGCTCTCGTAGATGTGAGGCACCTCAATTTCATCGAGGCTGGAAAGCTTCGCGTTGCCAACAACGCCCACAACCGTCATCCAGGGTGCAGGCACAGGCTTCAAACGGCTTAAAATAACGTCTCGGGAAGAGCGGACTCTACGCCCAACCGGATCGACGCCACCCCAAAGACGGCGCGCTGCTGCTTCATCGACCAGCGCGACTGGTTGGGTCATCGCGTCATCGCTTTCCTGAAACATGCGTCCGCGCAGCAGTGGCGTACCCATGGTCGAAAAGAACTCTGGGGTTACAGATACTTCCACCGCAGTGGGAGCGTCTCCCTTGTCGGACACGCCTTCGACGCGAAATCCGCCCGGAATCACTGGGCCATTGAGTGGGACAACGCTCGACATGGCAGCATTCTCGACCCCGGCTACGCCATGCAGGCGGCGAATTGATTCGCGAACCAAGTGCGTACGTCGATCGATAGCGGCGTATTCATCTGCTTTTGGATCGTTCGGGACAGGAAGCCGGAAACTTCCTGCAAGAAGATGGTGCGAATTAAAGCCGGGATTGACTTCCATCAGGTTCCAGAAGGTCTTTAGCAATAATCCGGCGGCGACCAGCAGCACCAGCGAGAGGCCCACTTCAGCGCCAATCAAAGATTTGCCGAGTCTGGCTGCGTTCCGCGATGCGGAGCCGCCCCGTTCCCGCAGTTCCGCCGTGCCCGGATGCGTGCGTGAAGCCTGCCATGCTGGAATGAGTCCAAAGACCAAGGTAGTCAGCAGCGCAATGGCGAGAGAAAATGCCAAGCACGCGGGCGTCCAAGCCAATCGGGTTGAGCCGCGGGAGCTGCGACGGCAACACTCCGACCAAGACTCGTACGCCGATCGCCGCGGCACCCACCCCGGCGGCTGCCGAAATCAGGCTCAGCAAAACCGATTCGGTCAGCAGTTGCCGGATGATTCGCCCTCGGGTCGCGCCAAGAGCGAGCCGGACAGCCATCTCACGCTGCCGTGCAGTGGCATTGACCAGGAGAAGATTCGCTACATTGACGCACGCGATCAGAAGAATCAACCCGACTGCAAGCAGAAGAGATGTCAGCAGAGTTCTCGCGCTGCCCGCGACCACTTCCGTCAACGGCGTGACCGAAAGAGTCCAGCCGGCGGTTGCCGGATAGTCGCTGCCAGACTCGCGGCGCAGGGAATCGCTGAAGGACTCCTAGCTGCGCCTGCGCTTGCTGCGGAGTAATTCCTGGTTTCAGTCTTGCGATGATTCCGGGGAGAAAGCGCAGGCTGCGCTTCGGCGCCGGGAAGGGCTCCGCACGAAAGCCCGCGGTGAACCACAGATCGACCGGGTGTAGGCCCGGGATCGAAGGATGGTGAAACTGCGGAGGAAGAACGCCAACGATGGTATAGAGGTCCTTGTCGAGCCTCACACTGCGTCCGAGCACGGACGGATCACCTCCAAACTCCTTGTGCCAGAGGCCGTCACTGATCACTACGGCCTCTGCAAATCCATCGGCGGTGTCTCTCGCATCAAACAGGCGGCCTAACTGTGGCTGCGCTCCCAGAATGCTGAAGTAGTTCGGACTTACCCCCAAGGCATCAAGACGATCCGGGCGATCTCCGCCCGTAAGATTCGCAGTGGTCCGCCAAACGACGGAGACCGCAGTGAAAATACCGGCGCGATCGCGAAGATCTTCGAGCTCGGGAACAGAGAAGCCGACGTTATGCGCTCCAAGCCCTCGCAAGTCCGCATTTAGCTCAACCAGTTCTCCGGGATTGTGAAAGGGCAACGGTTTAAGGAGAGTGGCGTTAACAACGCTGAAGATCGCTGTGTTAGCACCGATTCCCAGAGTGAGGGTTGCCAACACCGTCAAAGCGATTCGTGGCGACTTCCGCATTGACCTAACCGAGAATTGGACATCCTTCCATAAGCTCATTTGCACTCCTCGTCGTACGTAACGCCGAATGCAGGTCTCAACGCGGCGTTTTTTTAACTCCCCTGCGCCAGCGAACCGGCTAGCCGTTTTCAGCACCGCCTGGCGGCGCGCCTCCGCCGGCCCCCCAGATTCATGTGTTCTTGGCGACGCTCCGGCTCACGAAGATATGCCGCGAAAAGCTAGTGTTTGCAGGAAAAGTGACATGCGGCGTCCGAAATGAGACAAGCGGTCAGAGTTGGCCGTCAAATACTGTTGCCACGGATCCGTTTACAGGGCAAAACCGGAATTCAAAGTGTGGCAGCGGTATCCAGCACAAACGTCTGGGCGGTTGGCGGCCAAAGACTTTGTACCTTCCGTTTCAAACGCTTCGTTACATTGGGATGGCAACACGTGGAGCCTTGCGCTCCTTACCTTTCTCCCCAATCAACCTGGACAAAGGCCCTCCTACAGCTGCGATGGATGTGGGGTTGGCGCGTTTGCCAGCAACTGCCCGATTGCCAGCTCGCAAACCTGGACCGCTGGACCGGTGAAATTGCTTTGCCCTGTCCTCAGTGATGTCTCTTCGAAGGTTCAGCTATAATCCGTGCCGGAGGGTCGACACACTCATTGCTGCAGGCCACACCAGATATGGGACGGACGAGATGGATTTTGATCCTGTGTGGGTGGACGGTTGTAGGACTGTTGTTTGCCGTGCGCAGGATCGTGCTGGTGAAGTTAATGGGTACCCACGTCAGCTGGGTGATCGTGGGTGCGCTCGAACTTGTCTATTGGTACGTATGGGCGGCGTACACACCGCTTGTGATTGGCCTGGCCAAACGGTTCCCGTTGACGGGGCGGAGGTTTGTACCTCACATAGCGATCCACACAATCACGTCGCTCATGATGGCTCCCCTGGCAGCTGTCACCGAATACTTACTGAGCAGCGGACTTCTGCGGTTAGTCTTTCGCATAACTGATCCTGGCGCGATGCGCCTTCTCTCGCCGTTCGCACTCAGTGTTCTATCTATGAGCTTTACTGGCATGCTTACGTATTGGTTAGTTGTGGGATTGTATCAGTCGATCCACTTTTACCAGGCCGCTATGGAGCGCCAGACGATAGCGGCGCAACTGGAGATGCAGCTCTCCCATGCCGAACTTCAGAACCTTAAGAGCCAGTTACATCCGCACTTTTTGTTCAACAGTCTTCACACCATTGGAATCCTGATGCAGGAAGACGTCTATGCTGCCAGCCATCTGCTAGTCTGCCTCGGCGACTTGCTGCGCATGGCCCTCGAACGGCGCGAGAACGAGATCACCTTGCAGAGCGAGCTCGAGTTCGTCGGCAAGTATCTGGAGATCGAACAGACACGCTTTCATGATCGCTTGAAAGTTCACATGGACGTGCCACCGGACCTTCTCGCAGTCTATGTACCCAGCCTGGCGCTTCAGCCACTCATCGAGAATGCCATCAAGCACGGCTTCAGCGTCGATTCCGCCGCAGGCCGGCTAGAGATCTCTGCCAAACTCCACAACGGCAGAGTTCGGCTCTGCGTCCGCGATGATGGCCCGGGCCCGGCACCCGGATCGCGCCTACGATTCGGCGTCGGACTCACCAACATCCAGTCACGCTTGAAACAGCTCTACGGCGACGAGTCGTCGCTGGAACTTACCGGGGGCAACGGTCGAGGCTGTGAGGCCATCATCACCATCCCACTGAGGAGTTCGCATGAAGACACGAGTCCTCATCGTCGATGACGAACCGATCGCCCGCCGCGGTATCCGTCGCTATCTGGCCGAACACAACGGCATTGAAGTTGTAGGCGAGGCGGCGAACGGAATCAGTGCGGTGGAGCAGATCAATGAACTTCATCCCGACATCGTTTTTCTCGATGTGCTGATGCCTGATCTGGATGGTTTTGGAGTCATCGAAAATGTCGAGCCATCCACCGGCCCCGCTCCCGTATATATCTTCGTCACGGCTCACGATGCGCACGCCATTCGTGCATTCGAAGTGCACGCTGTTGACTATCTCTTGAAACCGTACGATAAGGTGCGATTTGCCAAGGCCCTCGTTCACGCACGCCAGGTCCTCCAACAGTCCAGGAAAGCAAATCGAAGTCTCGAACCACTGCTCCAATCCCTCCGTACTCTCCGCCCGTTGCAACGCTTTGTGGTAAAGGACAAGAAGCGGATTTTCTTCGTTCCCGTTTCCCACGTTTTGTGGATCGAAGCCACGGGAAACTACGCCTGCATACACACCGCCAGCGACAGTCACCTGTTGCGGGAAACCCTGGCACACCTGGAAGAGAAGCTGGCCCCACACCACTTCATCCGAGTGCGGAAATCGGCCATCGTGAACACTGCCCGCATTAGCGAGATTCGTCCGATGTTCGATGGGGTATACGACATCATACTGGCAGAAGGAACGGTGGTCACGTCGAGTCGCAGATATGCTCACAAATTACGGGCTCTGCTGGAATCCTAGTCTTGGCACCTGGGATGTAAAGTGGCGCGTCGGCGTGGAATGCCAGCGGCGGTAATGACGTTGGCGGATAGGGCATGACATTGGAACAGCAATCCCTTTCTGAAGCAGGATGTGATGCACACCTTTGTCTCAGCGAGGGGTTCAGTCTCGGAGATTTCTACTGAGATCCACTGTGCACCGACTGTGCACGAATCGATCGTTTTCAACACATTGGAGTTAGCTTTGAGCGAAAAGCAGATTCCCCGATTTGTTGGAAACGTTGGTATTTAATAATGATGGATATAGAGGGAATGAAACCGAGTCTCGTGTCAGATTCCCCGATTTGTTGTAAACGTTAGTAATTAGAGAAAACGGACGGAGCTGGTGGAGGCGATTGTCCGGCTTTGCAAGCAGGGGGTCACCGGTTCGATCCCGGTCACGTCCACCAACTTCTTCCTGATTGCAAAAGAGTTAGAAAAATCACCTCGGCCCGAACGCTCCATTATTCGTGCGGATTTCCTTCGAATGAAGGGAGCGAAATGAAAAGATAGGGCTGCCCAATAACCCTCCTTCTTTTTCACATGCAAGTGATTGATTTCTCGTGGCGGAAAGTTAGCAGAATTTTTGCCCACAATCATGCGTTTATGGGCAGTGTTCTATTACGAGGTGATAGCAGGCTTTACGAGCCCCGGGATGTTATTGGGATAGGTGCTAGTCATCTACATTCAGGCCATTCGGTAGATTGATCTGAGGATTTAACATTATCGATAGCTTGAACTTCAGTATTCAGTGGTTTCAAATTTCACTCCGATATTTTTTTCCATTTCATCTCCGTTCCAAATGTCATATGGAAATCGCATTCGAGCCCATACGATTGGCTCTACACATTTATGTAGCTTATGCATAGTAAACATCTTATTTGCTCAAAATCATGGCAACGAACGTGCGGTATGCGTTCGTGGGCAAAGTTAGCTTGCTGATTGAAGCTCTCTAACTGAACGAAAACTGGAGATGAACATGCGATTGAACAAGAACTTCCGGCTCGGCGCGTTATTCGCGGCTTTGCTGCTCTTGCTCCCCACCATGATTTTGGCGCAGAGCGTTGTCACTGGCGCAATCAGTGGAACCATTACTGATCCTTCAAAAGCGGTGATCGTTGACGCTACGGTGAATCTGAGAAACAACGCCACTGGAGAGGTACGCTCAACAACATCAAGCTCAAGCGGACTATATCAATTTACGCTCCTGAAGCCGGGCACGTACACGCTCACAGCTACCCAGACGGGATTCAAGCAGGCCAATCAAACAGTGGATGTTCTTCTCGGACAGATAGCGACTGCTAACTTGAAGATGGAGTTGGGCAGTGGCGCCGTGACCGTCGAAGTCACTGGACAAGGCGCGCTGCTACAGACGGAAGACGCCAATATTTCGTCGAACTTCGACACGAACCAGATTCAGAACGTTCCGAATCCTGGCGGCGACATCACTTATGTGGCGCAGAGCGCGCCCGGAATCACCATGAACAACTCGACCGGCGGCGGCTATGGCAACTTCAGCGCCTTCGGTCTGCCAGGCACCTCAAACCTCTTCACGGTTAATGGCAATGACTACAACGACGCCTTTTTGAACCTGAACAATTCAGGCTCCAGCAATTTGTTGTTGGGTGGTAATGAACTTCAGGAAGTTGCGGTGGTGAGCAACGGCTACACCGGACAATATGGCCGCCAGGCGGGCGCTCAAATCGATTACAGCACTAAATCTGGCGGCAACACTTTTCACGGCGATGCAGTCTACAACTGGACAGGCCGGGCGCTCACCGCCAACGACCCCCTTAACAAAGCCACCGAACTTGCCGCAGGCTTGCCTAATTCGAGACCATTTGAAAACAACAACCAGTGGGCGGCTTCCATCGGCGGTCCCATCAAGAAAGACAAAGCGTACTTCTTCGTGAATACGGAAGGAATCCGGTACATTTTCGGTGCAATCCAGAACGTCAGCGTGCCCACGCCAGCGTTTGAAAACTTCGTGCAGGGTAATGTTCCTGCGGATGCAGCAACGCAGGCGTTTTATGCGAATGTTTTCAAGCTATACAACGGCGCCCCCGGGGTCGGCAACGCGAAACCAAATGCCAACAGCTGTCCGGGATTCGTAACTGCGCCAGGGGCCACAGGTGGCGCCTGCACCGAGAGCTTTTCGCAGTCCGTATCCAGCGGAAACAAGGAATGGTTGCTTAGCGGTCGCGTGGACTACAGTTTAGGAGAAAACGACAAGATCTTCGGGCGGGTCAGATTCGATCGGGGAGTACAGCCGACTTACACCGACCCAATTAACCCTGCGTTTAACAATTCGAGCATTCAACCCCAGGATGAAGGCCAGTTGAATTACACCCACATATTCTCCCCGACAGTCGTGAACAACTTCATCTTCTCCGACGTGTATTACTCGGCGGTTTTCGGCAATTTGAATCCGTCGTCGGCGCTGGGCCTTTTTCCGGGTAACCTTGAATTTCTAGTGGATGGTGCATTGACTCCACTTGGCACCGGATCTGGCAATCCCAACGGATTCGCCGCAGGTTTCCAATTCCCGGAAGGCCGCCACGTGGAGCAGTGGGGATTGGTCGACGACGTGTCAGTAACGAGAGGAAACCACGGTTTCAAGATGGGTGTGAACTTCCGGAGAGATGACGTCTCGGACTATACCGCAGCCGAAAACACCCTGTATCCTGAGGTCGACGTCACCTTGTTTGGTTTTGCGAATGATCAAGTTGCTCCTGCAGGCTGTAACGCCAACCCACCAACTAACAATCAGGCTGGCTGCGGCAGCGTACTTTACAACTTTGCCTCCCAGATCAAACAACCCGTCGCCTACTATAGCGTCGGCTTCTACTTCCAGGACGAGTATCGTGTCAACTCCAAGCTAAAGTTGACCTTGACACTGAGGGCCGACCGCAACTCTGGCGGCATATGCCAGTCCAGTTGCGCCAGTCTGCCCGCTACGCCGTTTAATGACTCGCCGCACGGAGGGACGATTCCGTACGATGAATCGTTTATAACTGGCAACAAGACGATTATCCCGGGTATCGAAAAGGTTGTTTTCGAGCCAAGGTTCGGCCTCGCCTGGAGCCCAATCGGTCAAAATACGGTCATTCGCGCGGGCGTGGGCCTCTTTACCGACCTTTATCCCGGCGGCATTCTGAGCCTATTTGATACGAATTTCCCGCAGGTAAACTTGTTCAACGTGCCGACGGGAAGCGTAGCGTTCGACCTGGCGCCCCCGGGATCCACTGCATTTCCAGGCAGCGGCGTGAACCTGGTGACGCAGTGCAATGGCGCCTTTTTGTCGAATTACAATAGCGGCGGAAGTTTGACGACTGGCGGCTCCAGCGGCGGTGGCTACGCTGGCGCAGCTCAACCATTTGGAGGTTGCCTCAACGCCCAAGGCGCCCTTTCCGTTCCGAACCTGAATGACGTCAGCCGCAACTTCAAGAATCCGAAGTATGCCGAGTGGAATCTTGAACTACAGCACACGTTCGGAGCACGCACCGTCGTCTCGGCCAATTACGTTGGCAACCACGGGTATGACGGTATAGTTTTGAATCCCGGCTTGAACGGCTTTGGTTTTGGCAGCCTTCCGGCTACCGCGCCAGACCCGCGTGTCGGCCGCGTGGATTATCTGTATAGCGGGGCAGTATCGAACTATAACGGCGTTACCTTCTCCATCCAGGAAAACCAGTGGCATGGATTGACCGGCCGCCTCAACTATACGTATTCTCATGCGCTTGATGAGCTCTCGAACGTGCCAGAAGAGCCCTTCAGCGTCATTACCAGCATCCTCACCCAGGTCAATCCTTACAATCTCAGCTCCCAATATTCTTCAGGGGACAACGACGCGCGGCACCAGATATCGGGCAGCTACGTCTACCAACTGCCGTTCAAGAGCGAGCGGCGCCTGGTGAATGCAGCCATCGGCGGTTGGATGATTTCCGGCACGATGTTCTACCGCAGCGGATTCCCCTTCAGCATCATCAATGGCGGAGCGACTGCAGGGTTGGTGGGCAACAACTTGGGAGGTACAAGTTCATTTGGTGCAACTATCCTTTCGCAGCCGCTTCCGACCTTCACTCAGAGGAACTTCACCAACGGGCGAGCCTGTGTGCTGGTTGCGTGCTTCTCGGCGGCGAACTTTGCCACCAGCACGGACTTTACGGGTGATGTGGGCCGTAACGCGTTTCGTGGTCCAGGCTTCCTGGGAGGCGACTTGAGCGTACGGAAGAATTTTCAAGTCACCGAGCGAACGACTTTTCAGATTGCTTTGAACGCCTACAACTGGTTCAACCATGCGAATTATGGTTCGCCTTATCCGAACACTAACGCGCCTTTCTTTGGCCGGGTAGCCTTCACACAGTTCACTCCGACGTCGCCTTACGGAGCGTTTGCGGCAGCTGCAACGGATCAGAGAATTGCCCAGATCACGGGCAAGTTCATCTTCTGACCGTCCCGTCCCACTTCAAAAAAGGCGGCTCTTCGCGAGCCGCCTTTTTTTCTGACGTCATGTTCAGACCAATTTGTCTGGACCGTAAATGGGTCTTTTCCTGAACTGCGCAGCGAGTTTTTTCATTGCCGCATTTTCGCGGGTAACTTCACCAGCCTCTCGACTGTGCAAAGCTATCTCTGCGGCGATTGAGCGACCGAGGATTCGCTGATCAATATTGCCAAACGGCCCAGGCACGAGGCTTCCCAACCAAGCGGCCCAGGTCGGGGTATGAGCGTTGCCGACAATGATGCCGGGGCGAAAGATGGCGAGGCGGGTAAAACCGATGTTGCGCACGGTGTCTTCCTTCATGCCCATTACGCGGACATAGCGAAACCGGCTGCGGGCTGTGCTTCCTACCGCAGAAAGTAGGCAAAACTGGGCGATTCCGGCGTCATGGCAGCCACGCGCAAAGGCACCGACGACGCCGAGTTCAAGTCGTTGCAATTCTTCTTCGCTCCAGCGCATCGATCCAGAACCGACACCCACACAGCTCACGGCGCTGACGGGACCTTGGCTTAAAACTTCGCGGGCAAGGGCGGCAGTGCGCTCGGCAAAGTCAGCAGCGCCGGTATCAAGAACGACGTTGCGCACCCGCGATCGCGCCGCAATGGGCTTTCTGGTGACCATTACCACTTCCCGGCATTCCGGAATTGCTAACAGTTCCGCGACGGCTGCACCACCGACTTGCCCGGTACCACCGAGGATAATTGCGGCGAAATTCTGCTTCATAAATAGGACCTCTGCTTAGGTAAAGTGGCGCACGCCTTAACGATTTGTGTCCACCAACCAAGTGTTTGTTTTAATCGGTATCGTTCCACAGACGTATCCAGCCAACTCGTTTCTAGGGCCTGAATATTGGCTTTCTGAGGCAGCGCGGAAACACTTTTGGGTAAGCACATTTGCCAATAAATTGGCACCCGCAGAAAATGGGGATTTTGGGCAAGGAGGGTTTTTGAGCAGCATTTATCGGAAACTAGCCCTCATTCGCTCACGTGGTGGCGTTCAATAAAATGCAGTCGCACGCGGAAATAGTTTTGGCGACCGTAGCGGAGGTGCCTCCAACTACAAAGAACCAGTGCGAGACTTCCTGTCCGGCTGCGATTTCGGCTAAAGAACCGAAAGTGGATGGATCGAGATTCAGGGTGAGCGCTTTATGGTGAGTGTCGAGTTTTTGAGCGGAAGGCATAGCGAGCTCCGGTCGTCAGTCCCTGAGATCCACAAACCGATCCTGAATCAACCGTTGAGTGAGAGCAAAAATGATCGCGGTCGAAACACCGAACATGAGCATTCCATCCGCCGCCTCGAGTGGCCCCAGCATTCTCCACGATGGCGTCATAACCAGATCGCCATAACCCAAGGTCGTGTAGTTGACCGCTGAGTGATAGTATGCCGTTCCGAGCCAAGGGAATTCTCCGCAGATTATGAACAACACCGCCCACAAGGCGATGTCGACCAGATGCGCTGCGAGTGCGAATGATATCGCCAGCGTGACGATTCCAACGTCGTTCCAGAAGCTCACGCCCGCACGACCGAGTCTTCTCTCATGGCGAACAAAACTTACTGTTGCCATCACGGCAAGCGCGTGTATGAAAATTGTACAGGCGATCGGAATTGCGCCAACCGCCAATGGAATAAGGGTCGGGATTCGAGGCATTTGCGTCATTGTTCGGCCAGTAGCACTCTGGTTCTCAAGCTTTAGTGAGGAGCAATGGCGAGAGTTATACAACATTCTGCAGGACTATTTCCGCGGAAAAGCCAACTACCGTCTAGCGCATGGAGTTCTACGGGCTGGCGCGGCGAAGAACCGCGCTGGATTTTTCGTCGGCGGCAATTTGGTAGAAGAAATCGCGGACCTCGTCGAGTTTCTGCGTGGGAACCATCACATCCTTAATTTCGTAAGTCCGTTTGTAATGCAGGACATTGTTGGCAACTTGCACTTCGCTTTTATAAGTCCCATAGGCGCATTCGGCTAGAACGGGTTTGGGAAGTTCGTCGACCACGTAACCCGGCGGCAGAGTGATATCAAACATGTCGTCCTGACGTGTGGCTTCCTCAAATTCGATCGGATATTTTCGCGCCTTTCCGCTCAGCAGGTTGGAACCCTTCTCGCCGAGGACGCGCGGGCGGAGGATCAGAAGGTCGCCCGCAGTTTTCGCATATCCGTCCACCGCGAATTTGTAAGTGAGGGTTAGGTTCTCGTCATACTTTTCGAGATTCCCTATAGCTGCCTTGGTCAAAGAAAAATTCGTCAACGAACCCCCAAGAAAACGCTCGATTACCTTCTGCCGGTCCATTGGCGCAGCACTGAGAAATTCCCCGCGACTTTGTTCCGCTGGACCGCCCCAGCGAACTTCCTCAACATCACCCGCAAGATTGCCTGCGGCACTCACGCTGAGGGTCGCTGTGCGGAGCAAGCGATTGGTTAGCGGCGCCGAGAGTGGAAGGCTAACCAGTTCGCCGCCGTCCGGTCCGACCACCAGGGCATAGGTGTCTTGCAGATACGAAGGCGCATATCCCAGTGAAACATAAGGGTTAGTGGGATCGAAGAAAAGCAGGCGGCCAAGCTTCGGATCATTGAGCGTGGCGTAAAGACCAGCACTGGGAACAGTGTCCGGCAAGCGAATCGCTAAAACCACGTGATTGAAACGCATGGATGGGAACTTGGGATTTACGATTCCGCGTTCCGAGTTCACAGCGACGTAATAGGAATCAATTCCGATCTGCTTGAGCATGGTACTGAGCAGAGTGGCTTTGTCCTTGCAGTCGCCGTACTGATGAGCGAAAACGTCGGCGGCCGGATGTGGCTGGAATCCGCCGATGCCGACCTCGATGGCCACGTACCGAATATTGCGCTGCATATACGAAGCCAGCGCCTTCATTTGTGCAAGAGGATCGGAAATGCCAGAGGTCAGTTCCGTTACTTTCTGTTGAAGCGCTGGTGAAGCGATACGGCTAGAGGCGGTCAGGCCCGTGTACCAGACGCCTATGTCGCTCCAGGTTCCCGTTGTTTTTGCGCGAAGATTTTGATCGCGCGGAAAGTACTTGATGTCCATGCGTCCCGCGACAGCCAAAAAAGGAGGCATGTACGGTTCGACTTCGATGGCGGGAATGTTCTGTAGCTCCCATACATATTGGTTGTTCGAAGATGATTGCGGTTCTTGTTGCGCGAAATTGGCCCAGTAATTCGCGAATTCCCATCCCGGCGGCAGTTGCAGAGAGAAACGGGCGTGGCGAATGGGAATTTCCCTCTGAAACCACCAATCATCCTCAAACACGTAGGGGCGCTGGCGTTGCGTATATTCGTAGCCGACCACACTGCCCACGTTGGCCTCTGGAAATCTGATTACTTTGGCCCGGTGATCGCTGAACAATTCGTCATTTGCCAGGCTTACTTCCGCAGCCTCTTTGTCCTTTATTTCAATCTGTGTTCCGTTGGGCATAATCGTCCAGGCTCGAAAGAAGGATATCTTGGTCTGATTGTCAAATACGACCATGGCATGGCCGTAGTCTTTGCGAGCTTCAGGACGAAGAAATTTGTAAGCGTATCGCTGCGTCGTTTCTATCTCACCGTTGTCTTTCACGGTGGTTTGCAGTTCATCGAGCAACACCACTGCAACAGCATCCTTGGGATAATCGGGAAGTGTTTGCGCAGCGGCCGCACGCAGCCAGTCCGGCGCATTGTCGGAAGCGTGTACGCAAGGCGAAAAAGAAACTAACGCCAGCGTTAACGTCGCCGCCGATATGAGGAAGCTAATTCTTGGCAGATTCGGCGTTTTGCAGGACGATTTGTACTTCGTCATTGGATTTCACCGTGTTGAAAAAAGAGCGCAGAGACGCATAATACTCCACCGGAAACATAAGATTGTTGATCACCAGGCGGCGCTTCACTTCCACTTCGGATCCCTGCTGCGAGGTGGAAATTTGGTAAGACACCACAGCGCCAGCCTTGATTTCCTTGGGCGCCGGAGTGGTTTCGATTTTGTATCCGGCCGGACCCTGAAACTTCACATCGTCAATTTCCTCATTCTGATAACGAAAATAAACAGCGTTATGACGAATAGAGCTTTGAAATGCGCTGTGCTGCGGCGACACGAAAACTGTGGCAGGAATCAAGATCCGCCGGCCAACCGGGCTGCCAAAGCCGGGAAGTTTCACGTCTCCCTCGACGTGTAAGGGCTTGTCCGTCTTGTCCCAATCGTCAATTTTTGCGATTTCGAAAGACGCCCCAGCGGGCAGTATAGTCTTGATTTCATCTTCCAGGGATTTCTTGCGGCCCGTGTCGTCCTGGAGATGCAGTGATTCCCGCCACAAGGCGGCTTCCTGACCGGTGAAATCCACACCAAGCTTTCCGGAGGCCGTACCATCCTCATCAATGGAGAGGTCTGCATGACGCACCGCGGTAGCATCGGAGCTGGTAGCGGGAGGCACGGTAATAAAGTCATTTGGCTTCTTACCCAGCCGTATGCCATTTGTGCTGGTCTCGTACCACGGCAGGATGCCGAAGGGAAAATAAACCGAGGCAGGATCAAGGTAATAGTCTTTATCTCCTGCACGAGCCCAAACAATATCAGCACGAAGCTCGCTGGTGTCCTGTAATTGCGGGTAGAAGAAATTGTTGCCCCGTGGCGCTACGAATACTTCGGCGGACTCCAAGCCGGCGGAGCGAGCAAGTCCCACGAAAAGAAAGTTTATTTCGCGGCCGTTCCCGTAACCGTGATGGAGCATGTCCTCAACATTTGAATTCTTCTTTATGTTCTCCTGCTTGGCCTCTTTTTCAGACTTGGCGACCTCCATGCTCAGGTCGCGTATCTGTTGCACTCGAGCGTAAACCTTGCGCAGTTTGACTTCCGGAGAGTCGCTCGGACTGGTGATGCGGAAAACTTCCTGATCCAGCACACTTTTCTTGTTGATGAAATGCTCCAGGTCGTCGTTCCACTTCTTCCCGGTCCGCGTCCAGAAGTGATCCGGCGTTTCGTTCTGCGGCGATCCTTCTTCCAGATGATAGAACTCGACGCGAGCCTCAATCGTTTTCAATGGCGGCATGTACGGTTCGTCCTCGATGCCCGGGATATCGTGGACCGTTAGCCGGTAGGTTCCGTCGGACTGGCGCTCGGGAACTGCTTTAGCGGAAAGTCCAAATTGCCGGAAATAAAGCGGGAAGCTCTCGTACGACGACGCGTAAGGATAGATGGAGAAATGGCCTTCGCGCGTGTACAAGCTTCTGGAAAGCACCCAATACTCGTCGTATAGATAATGTGGCTTGTACTGAATCTTGTACTTGTACTCGATGATGCAGCCGGGTTGAACGTCGGGAAGCGTAAAAGTCTTGGCCAGGTACTTGTCACCGCTGCGCTTCGCAATAATTTTCTCGAAGGGTTTCCCTTCGAAATTCACTATCGTGCCGTCGGGCTTGATGGTTCGCGCGCGGAGGTCCCTGATTTCGGAAGATTCTTTGCGGAAAGGAATTTCGACGTTGCCTTCGTCGGTGCCTTCCTGAGTGAAGATTTTGATGCGAACGTAATCGGTGATGGAGGCGCCATCGGTGGAAACGTATTTTTCGCTCACATCGCTCGAGCGATAGAGAATCATGGCGTTCGCGCCTTTGCTGGCGGGATTGTCTTTCAGCGCGAGGTCTTCTGGAGTGATCGGGAGCCAGTCATCGCCCGCGGAGGATTTTCCGGCCGGGAAGATGCACAGAGCAGCGCAAAGAAGGGCGATGCTGCAAACGAATCGCTGGGGTCGATTCATGGCAGAAGTGTTCTCCAAGTTCCGCTGAGAAATGGGGTACGGGGATGCACTTCGAACCGCGGCTCGGCCGCGAGATTGGAAGGGGCCCCTTTACCAAGCGGTGAATTGAACGCAAATCTAACCCACGGCGATGCACCTGTCAACAGTGCCGTGATGCTCGCGTCGCGTGGGTGGCAAATTGAGCTTTTGAGGTTCAACGGTAAGGTAATTTGCGCGTGGCTTTGCTTTTTATTCGTCTGGGGCGGTTGAATGCGGCTTGCTTGAATCTCAAACTGCTCTAACCGGCGAAAAAAGCGCTCAAAAGCACAGTTTACGCGATGTAGTATCACGAACGGCGCGGCGATAGCGCACGCTGCTAAGCCACGCTAAGGCCAGTCAAAGTGGGGGTAAACGACGGGTTTCTTGCTTTAATACAAGGGAGAAGTGACTATGAGGATAGCCAGAAACATTTTGAAGGGGATTATTTTCGCAACAATTTTTGAGACTGTGCTCCTGAGCGCTTCTTTACAGGCGCGCTCTCAAGAGGCCGCACCGCCCTACCTCAAAATGGCTCCCATCGATCAGTACCTTATCGCCGATCGAAATGCCGAAATTGCGATGGCACGTAGTGCAGCGCCTCCATCGATTTCAACGGATGCCGAAGTCATGGTGCTCGGACCGCGTGGATATGAAACTGCCGTCAAAGGCAAGAATAGTTTCGTCTGTCTTGTGGAGCGATCATGGATGTCCCCATTTGACTTTCCGGAGTTCTGGAATCCAAGGATGCGAGGTCCAATCTGCTTTAATCCAGCCGCGGTGCGATCGATCCTGCCGCTGACTTTCAAGAGAACGGAATTGGTACTAGCGGGACTATCCAAAGCTCAGATCGTGGAGGGTATCAAGGCTTTCGATGCGAAGGGACTGCCGGCTCTGGAGCCGGGCGCGATGTGCTACATGATGTCACCCCAGGGGTTTCTGAATGACTCAGCCGGGCATTGGGTACCTCATTTGATGTTTTACATTCCGCTTACAGATCCCAAGTCATGGGGAGCGGATTTGCCGGGTTCCCCGGTTATGTTAAATCTGCAGTTTCAGGGCGCCCCGGAGCCAATAACCGAGCTCATGATTCCTGTGCTCACTTGGTCGGGTGGAACGCCCGCTCCTAAGGAAGCGCAGTGATATTTGATCTCCATGTGCACCCACAACTCTAACTTTTATCGGTCAATATGCTAACGGGCATTGTTGAACAGTGAGACGAGTTGTACTGGTTCTCGCGGTTACTGCGGCTATGGCATTGGCCGCGCCGGCGAATGCTCAATTCGGAGCAGGACTGGGAACGATTGAAGGAACCGTGGTGGATTCGCAGGCCAAGCCGGTCGCAGATGCCAGCGTGACAATTCAAACTACCGATGGGCAACATCCTCACGCCACGCGTACCGACGAGAAGGGACATTTTGAATTCATTTCCCTCACCCGTCGCTTATTCGACTTTAAAGCAAATCTGAAGGGCAATTAGCGTGATCGTTGCCAGTGCGCGTAGCGCGTAAATGAAAATGGCATCGATGCAGCGGGGCAAATCCAAAATGCCTCAAAGTGCCACGACCAGAAAATCAAAACAGCACGGCGGGCCTGGTAATTGGATAGCCAGCGCACCTTTTTAATAACTGAAGCCTGGCGCACTGTTACTTGCCGATCACCTGGAGAGCCATCTGCGTTCCCTTGGCCAAGCGAACATTCTGGTCGGCAGATGTAACGATGGTGAGCTTTAATCCTTTGTCCGTGGTCATGATGGCGAGGCTAAGCCCCGGAATCCCGTATACGCCTGAGTCCTCTGGCCGAAGTTCACCATTGGGCAGGGCCCCACCGACGCTGCCGCCAGTGGCTGCTCCCGCTGTGATCTCAGTGGCCGCTGTACCGCGGCCATCATAAAGTTCGTATTGCTGCTGGAGTTGCGATTCGCGTGCGATCGCACGAAGCGATAGAACAACCGGTATCTGTCCGGCGTTCTTAGCGGAAATGTTGTCGAAAAGCATTCCCAGGCGGGATTGCGGTCTCTCGTCAGAGGACAGACTGATGCCGACTATGTGACCAGTCAAATGCGAACCCCTTTTCACCACCACTTTGTGATCTTGCGATACGTCCCGCGTAACCTCGGCGTCCACGCGGTCGCTGGGCTTGCATTTTTCCGCGTCGAGGCTGGTGAGCAACTTCGCGAGAATTACAGTACCGGTCGACAGCGTCATGCCAGGGTCAACCGGGGCCCCCATGTAACGAACCGTACTAAGTGAGTTGGCCGGACCGCCTGCAACAAAAACAATCGCGAGAAGACACAACAGCAGCTTGCGCAGATTCGACACGGTAGCCTCCGATGGCAATGACCTTCTATAACGTTTGAAACATTACGTCAAAGGATATATATACGGACAGTTACATATTAAACATTTCTAAGAACTAGATCATCCCACTTCTGGCAGGCTTGTGGCTTCGACGGGACCTCCTGTCTTTTCAGCGCGCTACGTGTGACGGCTTTGCCGATGACAGGTTGTTGGAGACAAAATAGAAATTCCCGGTTAAGATAGCTCTACTGCTGGTGCCCTGTGTCGCATTCTTCTACTTTTAACACGCCACAAGCTGCACGGAAATTCATTGCAATCGTGATGTGGCTGTTTTTGGGCTTGTTGGGATTTCACGCCATTCAAGAGATCTATACGAACTATGAGTGCAATCGAGATCTTCTCTCGTATTGGAAGCTTTCTGCAAAGGCTTCCACTCTGAAACAGAAGTCTCAGTATTTAGACAAATTCGTGGCTAACCTGGAAGCCGCTCATCTCTCCGGGAATAACGCTCTCATACTCAAAACGCCGGACAACAGCTACGAGCAGAACATGGCGACCTTGAAGTCTCTACAGTCTCGCATGGAAGAAATCAAGAGCATGGATGTGAAGTCGTTTGAGTATCAGCAGGCGATGTATCAGATTTCTGCGCAGGAAGAGGGAGGCGTGAATGGAGTTGGCGACCTGATTGGCGTTTGGTATCTGGACCATCATCCTTCCGTCTGGGGCTGGATCGATGTCGTTCGTTGGACACTTGAAGTGCTTTTTGCGGTCGTTTTCACCACCGCAAAAGTGGGGCCTCTACCGAAAAAACCTCTTCACTTGATGGTTGTTGCCGTTCTTTTCGGGATCGCTGCCTCTGCCGTAACTTACACTCTCGCGTCCCGCTGAAGCTATCCCAACCCGCTGTCCATGTGGCGAATCAACTCATGCGGCGTCCGAACTTGCGGTGCTACGCGGAACGCTGAAAAGTCGGGCGGCGAGCCGCTGCAGTAAAACTTGTCAAAGCTAACAGGGAGGAAGTCACAAACTTCCTCCCTTTTTCTTTTTACCGGAAATGTGGGGCTTAACTACTCGGGTGCGCTTTTCGCCTCCGGTCTTTACATTCTTGATGGAGAGAAGTTCCTCCGGGTTGACTTCCATAGCGAGACTATTATTGTGGTCGCAAGATATGTTTGTGGAGTTTGACGCCGTGTTGAACACCTCAATGCGGAAGTTGCGCGAGGCCGCACACCTTGGGCGAATGACCCGACCCCCTTTTCGAGACATTTTCTGAGTTGAATCCTGGAGCCTAGTGATGCAGAGTTTTGTCTGAACAAGAGATTCAAGTTTGTGGGTTTGCAGTGAAGTCTGTCCATCAACCAGCTGTTCGGTTAGTCGACGCAAACACTCGCGACCGGCAGGCGGCAATGATGCACCGTTTCAACCTTTTTGCATTTGCCGAGGTGACTTGTGAAAATTGATGCCTCTGCCGGGAAACCGGCCGATCCTTCTGTCCTAGTGAATGTACCGAAACTTGTTGCGGCCTACTATTTGCTGCGGCCCGACCCGAGCGACCCGCGACAACAGGTCGTCTT
This sequence comes from uncultured Acidobacteriota bacterium, assembly GCA_963703675.1. Taxonomy (GTDB): domain Bacteria; phylum Acidobacteriota; class Terriglobia; order Acidiferrales; family UBA7541; genus Palsa-295. The sequence goes on from CAVPFH010000007.1 coordinate 19,348, forward strand.
CGGCACCTCTGGACATCGGGGGTCTGCTTTCGACGGAGCGTTCAACGAGTGGCACATCCTCGCAATCACCCAGGCGATTTGCGACTACCGTAAGTTACGGAGAATTGACGGGCCAGTGTTTCTCGGTATGGATACTCATGCGTTGTCGGAGCCTGCATTTGGAAGTGCGTTGGAAGTCCTTGCGGCGAACAACGTCGAAGTGATGCTTTCCGAAGGGACTCCGTACACGCCGACTCCGGCCGTTTCGTACGCGATTCTTCGTTACAACGAGGGTAGGAAGACAGGACTCGCCGACGGCATCGTGATTACGCCGTCTCACAATCCTCCGGACGATGGCGGGTTTAAGTACGATCCGCCGCACGGGGGGCCAGCCGATGCGCAGGTAACCTCCTGGATCGAATCTAAGGCCAACGAATTTTTACGCGCCGGGCTGGTAGGCGTAAGGCGCGTGCTCTTCGAGCAAGCATTGCGCAGCTCGACGACCCACCGGCACGACTACTTGCACACCTACATCGACGATCTCGAAAGCGTCATAGACCTCGCGGCGATCCGCAACGCAAAGATTTCGCTCGGTGTGGACCCGCTCGGCGGCGCGGGTATTGATTATTGGCCCGTGATTGCCGAAAAGTATGGCCTGAATCTGACGGTCGTAAATAAAACTGTGGACCCCACTTTTCGCTTCATGACCGTGGACTGGGACGGCAAAATCCGCATGGATCCCTCTTCGCCGTACGCCATGCAAAGGCTCATCGGCCTAAAAGATAAATTCGACATCGCTTTCGCCGCCGATACCGACCACGACCGTCACGGCATCGTCACCAAGGGCACCGGCTTGCTGCCCCCGAATCACTACCTGTCCGTCTGCATTCATTACCTCTTTACCAACCGGGATAAGTGGGATAAGGAAGTCGCCGTCGGCAAGACCGTAGTGAGCAGCAGCATGATAGACCGCGTCGCTGCGCGTGCGGGACGAACGCTCTACGAAGTCCCAGTCGGCTTCAAGTGGTTCGTCGAAGGCTTACTCACCGGCCGTTTGGGTTTCGCGGGCGAGGAGAGCGCCGGCTCGTCGTTTATCGGCCGTGACCGCAGAGTCTGGTCCACGGATAAGGACGGAATCATTCCGTGTCTACTCTCAGCGGAAATCACTGCGCGTCTGGGAAAGGATCCAGGCGAAGTCTACCGCGAACTCATGCGCGACCTGGGAGACCCAGTCTACGAACGCATTGAAGCGCCCGCCACGCCGGCACAAAAAGCCGCTCTCGCAAAATTGTCTCCAAGCGACGTACAAGTCAACGAAGTCGCCGGCGAAAAGATTGAGCAGATTCTCACGAAGGCCCCAGGAGACGGCAACGTGATCGGCGGAATCAAGGTAATCGCCAAGAACGGCTGGTTTGCCGCGCGCCCCTCGGGCACCGAAGAGATTTACAAGATCTACGCCGAGAGTTTTCTCGGCCAGGACCATTTGCGAAGAATCGAAGCGGAAGCTCAAAGCATCGTTTCGAACGCACTCGCGCAGAGCAGTTCCGCAGCCGCCGCCAGTTAGATCGCAAGGAGGATCCAATTATGAGCACTCCGGCTTTCAGCAGTCCACCGTCTGAAACCACAACCCTGGACGCCCTCACGGAGCTGGCGCTGGACCTGCGCTGGTCCTTCAACCATTCCGCCGACAAACTCTGGGAGCGCCTCGATCCAGACCTTTGGGATCTCACTCACAACCCGTGGGTCGTATTGCAGACGGCGTCCGAAGAAAAATTGCAGAGCGTAACCACCGACCCGCATTTCCAATTATTAGTCGCCGATCTCCACACCGAAAAGCTAACGATCGAACAGTCGCAAGGGTGGTTTCAAAAGGCGCACCCGCGCTCCGGTCTTACGGCGGTTGCCTATTTCTCCATGGAGTTCATGTTGAGTGAAGCCCTGCCGATTTATTCGGGAGGACTTGGCAACGTCGCCGGCGATCAACTGAAAGCGGCCAGCAACCTCAGCGTTCCGGTGAAGGGGATCGGCCTGCTGTACCAACAAGGATATTTTCGCCAGGAAATAGACGCGCACGGACAACAAATGGCGCTGTATCCCTTCAGCGACCCTGGCCAGCTGCCGGTCAAGCCCTTGCGCAAGGCGAATCGTGAGTGGCTGCGCCTGCCAGTAGATTTGTCGGGTTCCAGGCTTTGGATCCGCGTATGGGAGGCGAAGGTAGGCAGAGCAAGACTGTATCTGCTGGACACCAACGATCCCGCGAATATCCCGGAGTACCGCTGCATCACCAGTGAACTGTACGGCGGCGGTTCCGAACTGCGGTTGAAACAGGAACAGGTTCTCGGCATTGGCGGCTGGAAACTGGTCGAGGCGTTGGGGCTGCAGCCGGAAGTGTGCCACCTCAACGAGGGGCACGCGGCGTTTGCGGTGCTGGAACGAGCGCGCTCATACATGGCGCGCACCAATCAGCCATTTGATCTCGCTCTGACGATAACCCGGGCCGGAAATCTTTTTACCACGCACACGCCCGTGGCTGCGGGCTTCGACCGGTTCGCGCCGGAGCTGATGGAAAAGTACTTCAAGCCCTATGCGGAGCAGCAACTCGGAATTTCGTACCGCGACTTGCTCGCGCTCGGGCGGCACGATCCGAACGATTCATCCGAGCCCTTCAATATGGCTTTCTTGGCCATACGGGGCAGCGGCGCCATCAACGGCGTCAGTAAGCTGCACGGTGAAGTCAGCCGCCGGATTTTCCAGCCGCTGTTTCCACGCTGGCCTGAAGTTGAAGTACCGATTACCCATGTCACAAACGGGGTGCACACACCCACGTGGGACTCCGCGCAGGCAGACAAGGTGTGGGAGGCCGCTTGCGGAAAAAAGCGCTGGTACGAGGAGATGGACAGCGCGGAATCCGATTTCCGCAAGGTCAGCGACACCGACCTTTGGCAACTACGAACCGACAGCCGAAATTTGCTGGTGGGCTACGTTCGCAATCTGCACGCTCGCCAGACGGCCATTCGAGGCGCGTCTGCCGAAGAAATCTCGAAAGCCGCCCAGGCGCTCGATCCCAACGCGTTGACGCTAGGTTTTGCCCGCCGTTTCGCGACGTACAAACGTCCGAACCTCCTGTTGCACGATCCGCAAAGGCTTATGTGCATCCTCACTGATAGAAATCATCCGGTTCAACTCGTTTTGGCCGGCAAGGCTCATCCTCAAGATATCGGTGGGCAGGACATGATTCGGCAGTGGTTCGAGTTTGCCAATCGTCCGGAGATCCGCTCCCAAGTGGTCTTCCTCGGCGATTACGACGCGCTGATGGCGGAGCACCTGGTTCAAGGCGTGGACCTGTGGATCAATACGCCGCGCCGCCCCTGGGAAGCCAGCGGCACCAGCGGCATGAAAGTACTCGTCAATGGCGGCCTCAACCTTTCCGAACTGGACGGCTGGTGGGCGGAAGCGTATTCGCCGGAAGTCGGCTGGGCCATCGGCGATGGGCGCGAGCATGGCGATGATCCCGGTTGGGACGCGGCGGAAGCCGAAGCTCTTTACGGCTTGCTCGAACGAGAAGTCGTTCTTGAATTCTACACGCGCAACGACAGAGGCATTCCGCTCAGTTGGGTCAGCCGGATGCGCCAAAGCATGACGCGCTTGACTCCCGTGTTCTCCACCAACCGTGTCGTCCGCCAGTACACCGAGGAACATTACATCTCAGCAGCCAACGCCTTCCGCAATCGCGCCGCCGCACAGGGATCGTTAGGCGCGCGATTGCTGAAGTGGGAGTCGGAACTCGCAGAGCACTGGCCGAAGCTCCACTTCGGTTCGGCGACGGTTGAACATAGCGGGCAGGAAGACGTGTTTCAGGTTCAAGCATTTCTCGACGATCTCGATCCCGACAGCGTGAGCGTCGAGCTTTACGCCGAAAGCCGCGAGGGGCATCCTCGCGTACGGCAGCCCATGAACCGTGGCGAGCGCCTCGTCAACTCGGTGAATGGCTTCATGTACACCGCTCGTATTCCGGTCATTCGCCCCGCGGCGGACTACACTCCACGGCTGATCGCCCAACGCGAAGGAGCGATTATTCCGCTAGAGGCTCCTTACATCCTCTGGGATGATTCGCCGTCCTGGCGATGACGACGGTGCGAAACGTATCAGACGTGCATTCTTATGGTGGAGCGAGACATAATTCGTCGGGCACGTTTTGAACGTGGCAGCATGGATTTCCCAGGGCGGTCACCAGAAGCACGGACGCCTGGAGTGGAGTGACCCCTTGAATTGGGAGAGGAAGGCACGTGCCCAAGAAACGGTATTCCCGAAAGTTCCAATGCATGGCTGTAGAACGCATGGAGACCTGCGAGGACGTCGCCCAGTCAAGGAGCTAGGAGTGACTCGGAGATGCCTCTACAAGTGGCGCACCAAGCTTGAGGCCGTTGAATTGCGCGAAGAAACGTCGCGCCCCCGCACACGCGCAGCATCCCATCGAAAAGAAATACTCCAGCTAAAGCGCCTGCTCGCCGAGAAGGCGATGGAGGTGGATTTTTTAAAGGGTGCCTTGCAAAAAGTCGAGGCTCGACGCCAGCGTAGCAGCGGTTCTGGCGAGATGGGATCTACGAACACATCCGAGAAATGATGCCCTTGCAAGGCAGCCTCAGTATCGAGCAACTGTGTCAGTTGCTCTCGACAATGCCGACCACGTTACACGCGGGAGTTAGCTGAACCGTGAAGATGCGCGTCAGAGGCAAGCTTCTACGGGAGACTTGCGGCAGGATGGGTGCGTCTACGTTTGTGAAGTAAAGACGCTGCGATTTACTTCACAGGTCCAAGGTAGTGGTCCAGCCAATCGAGGGTTTCCTTCATCCAAGGGATGAGCGGCGGTATGTGCCCCGAATCGAATAGGACATGCTGCTTATCTTGCGCTGGCGTTCCGAGGGCGCGGAAGAGTGGTTCCTGGCAAGTGTCGAGAGGGATCATGAGGTCGTACCGACCGTTGATCATGAGCACCGGGATTGTTACATGCGGCGCGTAATTGAACGGGTCTGCTTCGGGAAGTTCTTTACTGTTATCGCAGCCGCCTGCCACGAGTACCGCCGTCTTGAATCGGTTTTCGACGGCGAGATTGATCGAGGCCTGCACAGCCCCGAAACTAATTCCGTAATAAGCCAGCCGATTGTGATCGATGTCGGAACGCGTCTCAAGATAATCTACGGATCGTCGCAGATCCTTCGCTTGCGCGATGGCGTCATCTCGTTGGGCGCTGGTGCCAGGATCCGGCACGTTGGTAAGCCGTTCGTAGGTGTTTTTGTACTCGGGAAACATCACAGCCCGGCCACTCTTGATAATAAAATCCACGTCCCAGAGCTGCGAGTCTTCAAGGGTATGAAATAACTGGGAACCGGAGTGCGGGAAGTAAACGATGGTTTGGTACGGCGGCGAAACACTCTTAGGCAGGTAGAGGTAAGCAATGACGCGCTCGTTTCCGTAGGCCGCGTTAAAAGTAAGTCGTTCGCGCCGCCAATCCGGCGAGCTGTCGTCCTGCGATTCGATTTTTGCCTCAAGCGGCGTGCGATCGTAGGAATAGAGACTCTCGTAAATTTTGAAGACAGCATCCGATACCGGCTTCACATTTCGATAATCCGCGGTGATGATGCTCACAGGCGCGGTGAGCGTCTCGGTTACAGTTTCCGGGTGCAGGTATTTCACCAACCGAATACCGTTGGTCACGGAACGGTCGAAAGGCAATCGCGCATCCGCCTCTTGATACATGTAAACGGGATCGGTTGATGCTCCACCCAGGACGTAGCGCCGATCGCCGACCGCATTGAAGCACCACTCTTTCACGTTGCCGGCCATGTCATAGGTGCCATATGGTCCGAGCCCGGGATAGCTGCCGACCGGGGCGGGGCCTTTTGCCGAAAAATTGCTCGATTGCAGAATGTCGGAAAATATTCCGGCTGGGGCAGCGCCATACCAGTGATACACCGTCGGAAGGCTCATTCCTGCAAAATCGGCATAAGCCGCGGCTTCATACCAGCTCACTCCGCTGACTGGATAGTCGTCCTGGCCCGAAGGGTAGCCGCCGAGTTCCCATGCAGAAGGTCCAGCGCGATCAGTCTTGTCGCGAAACAGATTCATTGCCTGTTCAAAGATGAGAGTGCGCCCTTCTTTGACAAAAGGAAATTTCCAGAATTTCGGGTCGCGGTAGCCGCCGGCGTCGGTGAATTTCTTGAAGGCGCGGTTGGTCACCTCGTATTTGCCGATAAGGAAATCCCCGAGTTCCACGGTTGGATTCCCGGCGAGGGCGACGCTGCCCGCCGGGACGTGCACCATAACGGGCGGCAGACTTCCGAGTGGATCGAGGATCACGTCAATTCCACTTTGTTCATTCGTGGCTTCCACGGGCTCATATCCCTCTTTGGTGAGTCTGAATCTGAAATGGCCGTGGGGTAGCCGAACTCCTTCCAGTGGAGTTTTGCCCAGGTATTCCCAGCTCTCTTGAGTACCGCCATAATCCCGCAAATAAGCATCAGCGCCGGGCGGGGTCGTGCGAATGTTCGTCGGCCATAGTGTTTCCACTTCCGCTCTTTTAAGCGCGGGATCATTCGGTGCGTATCGGTCTGCCTGGCGGCTGAGCAGGTATGCCGCTAGGTTCTTTCGCTCCCTGACAAGCTGCTGGATTTGAGGCGCCGCTTGCTCCCGCACCCAGTGGATGCGTGCGTAGTGTCGATACAAGAGACCGGCGACGACGGCCAAAATGACGACAACACCGATGGCACCGAGGATAACGGAAGGCTTGCGGACCGTTCGTGCGATCGGCACAGCCCCGCTTGACTCTACGATTCGTTGCTGGCGCACTCGATTGAAATCCGCGAGCATTTCTTTCGCAGAACCGTAGCGCTTGCCGCAGTCTTTCTCGAGCGCTTCAAGGATCAGGCGATCGAATTCAGCGGGCAGCTGGGTGTTCAGGCGCGAAGGCGGTGTTGGTGTTGCGTGCAATATTTTGTCGAAGATAGTCGCGGAAGTTTCACCTTCGAATGGCCGCCTCCCAGTGGCCATCTCATACAAAACGATGCCGAAGCTGAACAGGTCCGTCTGCGCGTCGAGCTGCTCGCCGCGAGCCTGCTCAGGCGACATGTATGCGATCGTTCCCACTGCCGAGCCGGGGCTGGTCAAATGCTCTTCAGACGCGGCCAACGTAGGCATTGCCGAAGCGCCAACGGCCTCGGGGACTCGATAGAACTCGAAGGTCATTTTGGCGAGCCCGAAGTCTAAAATTTTCACGTGGCCTCGCCGGGTAATGAAGATGTTTCCAGGTTTTATGTCGCGGTGGATGATGCCTTCGCTATGCGCGGCATCGAGTGCCTCTGCTATGGGCACAGCAAAAGCAAGGAATTCATCCACATTAAGAGCTTTGCCCGCGATGCGCTCTTTCAGCGTCTGGCCTTCCAACAGTTCCATGGCGAGGAAATAATGTCCGTCAATCTCGCCAATTTCATGAATGGTGCAAATATTTGGGTGATTCAATGCAGAAGCAGCGCGGGCCTCACGGCGAAAGCGCTCTATGGCCTGATGGTCTCGCGCGAACGCATCCGGCAAGAATTTAAGCGCGATGGACCGGCCGAGTTGGAGGTCCTCAGCCTTGTAGACCACACCCATACCGCCGCCACCAAGTTTTTCAGTAATGCGATAGTGGGAGATGGTCCGGCCGATGAGCGAGCCCGTGCCTGACATTATGCCGGACATCTTAGGTTGGGCTAGAAAGCAAGTCAACGAAGCGAGACACGAACGAGGCTGCCAGCGGGCTAAGTCCTGACGCGCAAACCATCCATGTGGATTGAAGGTGTGAACCACAGCAATCTAAGCGGAACGAATCGCCCAAAAACATTTGAGACTGATGACATAACGAAGTCGGCCTCACAACGAGCCGAGTAAACTGTGCGGAGTCCAATCTGCACGACTCGGATCGGAGGAGGCCGAGGTGAAAATTATAGGCGTGGATTTGCACGCGAGACAACAAACGATTGCGATGTTGGACAAGGACACAGGTGAGCTGGTCGAGAAGACCATCGAACATCAAGGGGAGAAAGTGCGGGAGTTTTATGCCGCATTCTCTGGCCCCGTGCTAGTGGGAATCGAAGCCACCGGATCGATGCAATGGTTTCTGGAGCTGATGGAAGAGCTGGGGATTGCATGCCGCGTCGGTCATCCCCAGAAGATCCGCAAGGCGGAGACCTGGAAGCAAAAACATGATCGGCGGGATGCGCGCTTGCTGCTGCAGTTGCTGGCCGAGAATCGTTTCCCCACGATCTGGATGCCTTCCACCGAGCAACGCGATCTGCGGACCTTACTGCGGCACCGTCATCAATGGGTACACCTGCGAAGCCGCGTACAGCACACGCTGCAATCCATGGCGCTGAATCGCGGCCTGCGGTTGGGCCACTCGCTGTGGAGCCGAGTCGGCCAACAGGCACTGAAAGCACTGCCGCCGCATGCCAGCCAGCGACGAGCCGCCCTGCTGGCCTTGTACCCTGGCTTGCAGGGATCGATCGATGAACTCGACAAAAAGGTCTGCGCAGAGGTCCACCAGCATCCACAGGCAAGACGATTGCTGACGCATCCGGGAGTGGGGCCGATCACCGCGTTAGCCACCGAAGTGTTCCTGGGTGACCCGACGCGGTTCGCGGACGGCAAAGCGGTAGCCAGCTACATCGGCCTGATCCCCAGCAAACATTCCAGTGGAGGCTGGGAGCGATGAGCAAGCAAGGCAACGCTCTGCTGCGTTACCTCTGGTGCGATGCGGCGATGCACGCTGTCGGGCGCGATCCCCAGTTGAAACGTTTTTATCGGCGCAAACTGGTGCAGAAAGGAATGGGAAAAGCCAGAATTGCGGCAGCCCGGAAACTGGGGATCCGACTGTGGATCACAAAACACTCTTGACGGGGCCGCCTTCGTTAGAGATGTTGAAAAAGTCGGCTCCGATTTTATTTGCGGTGACTAGCCCCTATTGTGCTACTCAGCACGGCAAGGAGGAAGCCGCCGATGATGGGTCAGCAGCTGCGAACCGAGTCGTTATTTTACTATTTTCGCTTGCAGGACCAGATTCCCGAAGATCACCTATGCGCCTCCTTGATCGCCACATTGATTTCAGCTTTGTCCGGGAACAGCTGAAGGATTTTTACAGTCCGATGGGTCGACCGTCGATCGATCTGGAGGTACTGCTACGCTTGTTGTTGGTCGGCTATCTCTATGGGATCACCAGCGAGCGACGCTTACTGGAAGAAGTACGAATGCATCTAGCCTATCGCTGGTTTACTCGGCTGGGATTTGAACAAGAAATTCCAGACCACTCGACGTTCTCCAAGAACCGGCATGGTCGATTCCGGCAGTGCGGTATATTTCGAAAAGTATTTGAGGAGATCGTGCGGTGCTGTCTGGAGGCCGGACTGGTAGAGGGCCGGAACCTCGCTGTGGACGCTAGTGGGCGCCAACGCGAGTAACCGCCGAGTTCCACGCGAGAAATTGGTTGAGGTGGCGCGATCTCACGAACGGTTCAGGAATATCTAACAGAACTGGAGCGGCAGAACCCTGTGGCAGATCCAGAAGACCGCCCGATTGCTCAGGAAATGGTATCGAGCACGGATCCAGATGCTGCATGGGCCGTCAAAAGCGGACCTGCGAGGTTGATCCTCCCAAGCCACCAAATGTTCCCGCTCGGGAACAAGAGGGTCCGAGGCTAGCCATGGTCCGACAACAACGAACGCGCTCGTCTATTACTTATTGCTGAAATTCTTGGGCAAGTGTGTGAGCATCACGGGTTTTCCGATATCCGCAATGCGCAGACGATGTGGGTTGAACTCTCAAATCTTAGCAGCGGCTTCGATAGCCTTCAACTCACCGGATGCAACGCGAACGGACGTTCTCCAGACCCGTAATGTAGGGCTGCTGCTCCGCCGTTGGCACAGACGTCATCCAGAATCTCTGCGCGCAGGAGCCAGGTTCGCGATTCGTTGCTATCCCCAAATCTTAGCCGCCTGATGGGCGAGGTAGCACTAAAAGCTCCAAGTGCTATGCTGACAGCACTCACTAATAGATGTGCTGCGGCTGGGCCGAAAACGATTGAAACCGCGGTCAGCTCTCCCTTTCATGATTAGTTCCTTGGAATATCGGGTCGCTTCCACCATCCCCCGCCAAGAGCCTCCAGCAACGCTGCGCTATCCGCATAACGATTGGCTTGTGCCTGAACGAGATTAATCACGGCTTGCTGATACGCTTGTTCGGCGCTTAAGAGCGCCAAGTAATTGGCGTAGCCGGATTGATACTGCTTCTTCGACAGATCAAGCGTCACAGCCGCGGCATCTTTTGCGGCTGCCGCGGCCTTCAAGGCATCCGCGTCCTGTTGCAGGGCATTCAGCGTGTCCGCGACATTCTGAAACGCGCTCAACACGGTGCTGCGATATTGTTCCGAAGCCTGGGTGTAAGCGGCTTTCGCGGCACGCTCGCGGTGAAGCAGTGTGCCTCCGTCAAAGTTGGGTTGCGCGATGCTTGCGCCTACATCCCAAAAGCCGGTCCCGGCCGAGAATAGATGGCCGAGCACCACTGCCATGCTACCAGCGTCCGCGGTCAGCGCAAAATTTGGCAGCCGGTTCGCGATCGCAATACCAATCTGCGCGCTCGCCGAATGTAGGTTCTCCTCGGCTTGACGCACGTCCGGACGCTGCTCCACGAGTTGCGAAGGAAGACTCAGCGGTAGTTCCTGTGGTAATTGCAAACTGGAAAGCTCAAACTTTTCAGGCGGATCCTGGTTTGGAAAGCCTCCGGACAGCACGGCCAGCAGGTCACGCTGTTGCGCCAGCTGCTTGAGCAGGGGTGGTAACGTGGCGACAACTTGCGCGAGCTGCGATTCCTGCGCCGCCAAGTCGAGCCTGCTCACATATCCCTTCGCAAACCGGTGGCGTAAAATCTCCAACTCATCGGTATTGATAGTGATCAGTTCACGAGTCGCCTCGACCTGGGCGCGCAAGGACGCTTCTTGTATGGCTCCGCCGGCCACGTTTGCGCTTAAGGTGATGTGCGTCGCAGCCAGGGCAAAACGCGCTTGTTGATCCTGCGCCTGCAGTGACTCGACTGTTCGCCGGTTGAGGCCGAAAACGTCGGGCACAAACCAGACGCTAACCTCCGGTGTGTAAAAGCTGTAATTTAAAGCGTTCGTGTTGGTTACTGGCGATACGTTGCTCGACGATTTTGCCCGCGTTGCCGAGAAGCCACCGGTCACACCGGGATAGTAAGCTCCACGCTGTGCCTGCACGTTCTCTCTCGCGACTCTCAACGCAGCTTGTGCCGCCTTAAGGTCGGGATTAGCTTTGAGCGAGCGCTCGATCAAATCGTTGAGCGGCTGCGAGTGAAATAATGTCCACCACTCTCCCGGAATGTCGCGCCCGTCAACGAGCTGTTGCGCTTCTCCGCCAGTTACGTTGGCCGTGCTACTGGTAGTCGAAATTGCAGCCGGCGTGTAGCCGGTGACATTCGGAGGAGCAGGCTTCTTAAAGTTAGGCCCGACCGCGCAACCTGTCGCGAACATCAGGAGGGAGCTCGCGATAATGTGGACGAGGCGCGATTTGTGAGTGAGCACCATGCGAATTAATTCCCTATGCGTCTGCGGTTCATATGCGTGCCGTCGAGCGCCCCAGAATTCCTGGCATTGGAGGCTCCCACCCCGCCAAAGATTGCGGGATTAGCTCCGCGATGGCGCACATTGCTTAGCGATGGCACGGAGGGTCGGACGGCACTTGGCGTCCGATTCGAAGGAGCGTGACTGACCGTTTCGTTCCGGGCTAATCCGTTCTGAGCGGCGCCCCCGGATTTGTCTGAACCAGGACGATGAGAATTCTTAGAAGCTGCGGATACGGAGCGCTCGCGCCTGTTCGGAACCTCATTAGGACGACTTGATTTGGTTAGGCTCGCATTGCGAGTCGGAGTTTTGTTGCCAGAAACCTTGCTTTGGTTTTGTTGAGCTTCAGCAGGTTTGCCAGTTTGCGTTCGGACGCCAGCGGGAACGGCATGATCGGCCGCACGCGAATGACTGCCCACTGCATTCGTAGCACTCCGTGAAGACGTTTGTTGCGCTGCCGCAGCGGATTGGCCCGCAGAAGCTGGACCAACGGTGCACGCAGCGCATCCCAGCGTCAGAAAAATAACACCGATGGCCTTCATTTTGATTCTCCCAACGGCCTGTGGCTGTCATGGCCCAGAAATACCATTCTCAGTGCGGGCACCACGAGGAGCAGCATGACGGGCCCTACCAACATTCCACCAACGATCACGGTCGCTAGCGGGCGCTGCACCTGGCTCCCGATGGCCGTGGAAATTGCCGCGGGAAAAAGACCAATGCAGGCCGAGAGCGCCGTCATTAGCAGAGGGCGCATGCGGGAGGAGGCTGCCTGGAACATCGCGTCTGTTGGCGTCCCCTTGTGGATCTGCCTCTCATGGTTGTAATAGGTAATCATCAGGATGCCGTCCATGACCGACACACCGAACAGCGAGACGAAACCGATCGCTGCGGAGATGCTGAAATTGAGACCCGAGACGTAGAGTGCCAACACGCCGCCGGCAACTGCGAAGGGAATTCCAGCCAGAGCCAAAAGACAATCCTGAAGCGAATTGAACATGCTGTAGAGCAATCCAAGGATCAACAACAGGCTGATCGGCACAACGATTTCCAGGCGTTTCTTGGCTTCCTGAAGGTCTCCGAACTCTCCGGCCCATACGAGGTGGTATCCAGACGGAAGCTTGATGTTGTTCGCGATTTGCTGCTGCGCTTCTTCAACGGTACTGCCCAGGTCACGCCCACGCACGCTGAACTTGACGGGGATGAAACGCTGCATGCTTTCGTGATAAATCCAGGCTGCTCCCGTATCCAGCGTGATGGTTGCCAGCTCGCTCAAGGGTATGTAGGCATTGGCGCCGCTGCTGGTTTGATAGGCCACTTTGATGTTTCGGATCTTTTCGATGGAATCGCGGTACTCGGGCGTGTAACGGACCACGAGATCGAACTGCCGATCACCTTCCAAGACTGAAGTCGCGACCGCTCCTCCCATGGCCGCTTGAATCAGCGAGTTGACGTCACCGGAATTGAGGCCGTAACGCGCGGCCTTGGCGCGGTCCACCCTGATATTCAAGTTAGGCTGTCCGAGAACGGGGAAGATTCCGAGATCGGCAATGCCGCGCACTTGACTCATGCGGTCCCGGATCTGTTCGGCAAGATTCGTGAGCGTTTCCAGATTAGGCCCGACGATCTTGACCGAATTGACGCCCTTGACACCTGAGATACCCTCCTCAATGTTGTCCTCAATGTACTGGGAGAAATTGAAGACGACGCCAGGCAGCTCGTTGTTAAACTCTGATTGAATCTGACCCGTTAATTTGTCTTTGGTCATGCCGCCGAGCCATTCGTCAAGAGGCTTGAGCGGTGCGAATAACTCGACATTGGAAAATGGCGAGGCATCGCTGCCGTCATCGGGCCGACCATGCTGTGAGACCACGGTAATCACTTCGGGGCGTCTCGAGAGAATTTCGCGCATTTTTTTTGCGGCCGCCTCGCCATCTTCAAGCGATAGCGTGATCGGCATGGAAGCGCGGATCCAAAAATTGCCTTCTTCCAGGTGCGGGAGAAATTCACTTCCAAGCCGAAGGCCCAGCAGCGCGGCTCCGGCCAGAAACAAAAAGCCGATTGCAACGGTAATCGCACGGTGGGTGAGTGCCAATCGCAGCGCGGGATTGTAGATCCGGTGCAACCCACCGACCACGAACGTCACGGATTCCTTCACATCTTTAGGAAGCAGCATCGAAGCCAGGACAGGCGTGACCGTGAACGTTGCAATCAATGCCCCTGCGAGCGCGTAACCATATGTACGCGCCATGGGGCCGAAGATCTGTCCCTCGACTCCCTGCATGGTGAACAGCGGCACGAATCCCGCCACCGTGATGAGCGCCGAGAATAAAACCGCTTTGTCCACCTGCATCGCGCTAATCAGAATCAGCCGCAGGCGATCCGTCCATCCGTGCGCTTCTGTTGACTGCTCTAGATCTCGCGTCGGGTCCAGCCTCCAATATCCGCCGGCAAGATGCGCGAGCAGCCTCTGTCTTTCTTCCGAGGGCGCCTGGAAGTTTCGGAAGATATTTTCGACAAGAATAACCGCCGAATCGACGATGATCCCGAAATCTACCGCCCCGACGGAAAGCAGGTTTGCGCTTTCGCCTTGCAGCACCAGGAGGATGACGGCAAAGAGCAGCGCAAACGGGATATTCAATCCAACGATCGTGGCGCTGCGAAGATCACCGAGGAAGATCCATTGGATCAAGAAGACCAGCAGGCATCCGAAAATCAGGTTGTGCAGAACCGTATGTGTGGTGACCGCGACGAGCGATGATCGGTCGTAAAAAGGAACGACTTTGACTCCTGAGGGAAGACTCCCGTCGTGATTCAGCTTGTCAATTACTGCTTTCACCTTTGGAATCATGTCGGCGGTTTGTTCGGTACGCCTCATCACCACGATGGCCCCGACGACATCATTCTGTCGGTCGCGGCCCAGAATCCCCAGTCTTGGCCGGTAGCCGACCGACACCTTGCCAACATCCTTCACCAACACCGGGACACCGTTGATTTGATTCAGCACCACGTTTTCGATGTCGCGTACCTGGTAGCCTTGCGTCAAATCATCGTTACCGCCATCGTCAATCAACCCGACTCCACGGATATTGATGGACTGCTGTCCAATCCGGATTTCGCGCCCGCCCACATTGACGTTCGCGTTGCCAAGCGCGGTCAGGATTTGTGGCACCGAGACGTTGTATGCTTCCAGTCTGTGCGCGTCCACCTCCACCTGAAATTCCTTCGTGGGGCCGCCCCAACTATTCACTGCCGCGATGCCCGGAATCGTCAGGAGGCGGCGTGCGACGATCCAGTCCTGGACCGTGCGCAGATTCGTGATTCCGAAGTGTTCTGGTCCGACGACCTGATAGCGATAGATCTCTCCGGTTGAACTATTCGCTTGGATTGCGGGAATCTGACCGCCCGGCAGGTTCACGTTCTGTTGCATCGCGATGGATGCTTGGCTGTAGGCGAAGTAGTAGTCCACTCCATATTTGAAAGTCACGCGAACAAAGGACAATCCATAAAACGAAGTAGATCGGATGACATCAATGCCCGGCGTGGAGTAGAGAGCAATCTCCGTCGGAAGCGTGTAGTAACGTTCCATCTCCTCAGCGGAGAGACCCGGCGCCTGTGCGGTGATTTCCAGGATCACGGGCGTTGGGTTTGGATACGCCTCGATGTTGAGTCTCTCGAAAGCGACGAAACCAGCGCCCACAAACAGCAGCAAGCCCATCAACACAATCGGGCGGCGGCTCAGGCAAAAAGCTACCAGCGACTTGAACATGGCTCGTCGTTTTTTGTGGGATGGCGGCCGGGCATTCGTTCTAATCCGTGGGCGGCGCTTGCAGCATGTTGCTAAGGAACACGGCCCCGTCAGTCACCGCCAATTCTCCGCGTTGCAGACCCGCGAGAATCTGAACCCGGCCATCTCTGCGCAGGCCGGTCTTGACGGCTCTTTGCACAAAATGACGGCGATCGGAGGTCACCCACGCGGTCATCGTCCCATCGGGTTCCCGCACCACGCCGTTCGTTGGTATGGTGGTGGCTTCCACAGGATCGTGGACGCGAATCAAAAAGTTAGCTAGCATTCCGGGCCGCAACTCATCGTTGGCGTCCGCGATTTCGGAACGCGTCGTCGCTCGATGAGTATTCGGATCGACCGCCGAGTAAATTTTCGAAACTTTCCCTTTGAACACGCGGTCAGGGTAGGCCATCACCGTCACTCGGACCAGCTGTCCCAAATGAAGAAGTGGGATGTCGCTTTCCACCACATCCGCGAGCATCCATTTGAGCGAAACGTCAGACACTGTGTAAGGCGCAGGATCGTTTCCGGGCTGTACTAAAAATCCAGGTTGCGCATTCTTCGATGTAACCTTGCCCGACATTGGACTACGCACCACCAATGCAGGATCGATCTTGCGCGAGGCAATCATTTGATCAATTTCGGCGTCCGTCTTGCCAAAGACGCGCACAGCGTCCCGTGCGGCCTTGAGTGCACCCTCCGCAGTTTGTTGATCCGAAGTGGCTTGCTCCAACTCGCGCTGGGAGACCCCGTTTGCTCCATTAAGGCTCTTGGCCCGCTCCAGTTCTTTGTTGGTCAGTTCGAAGGTCGCTGCCGCGCCGATCAGGGTTGACTCAGCCTGAATGAGATCAGGACTTTTGATGGTGTAGAGGGGATTTTCCTTCTGAACCTGAGCGCCCAACTCCACAAGAGTGTTAATAATGGTTCCCTGATAAAGCGGGAAGACCTGGACCGATAGGTTGCCGTCAAAATCAATGTTGCCGACCGCCTCCTCCTCCACGGGAAACCAATAAGTTCCCACCGGTTCAATTTTGATTGCGTCGAGTTGGCTTGGTGACAAGTTGAGGGCCACTTCGGACGGGAACGCGTTGGAAATTGCGGCTGGCTCCCGCGGTGTGTTCGCATCAGCAGTCTGACCATGACTGCGCGCAGATTCCAGCAGTCCCGTTGCGACAAAGATCACGGCAGCCGTTATAAACACCACGGCAGTTCTCTTGCTAATGTGAACCGGATATTTCATCGTATTCGTTCGACCTTAAGGATTTTCAGGGAGTGTTCTTTGGGCGAGATTGGTCCAATTTGCTTACTCCCTCAGTTCTCGATTGACTGGTGCTGATTGCCTCCTCGCGATACTGCTTGCGCGCTGTGAGGATGGGCAATCCTGTCTTATGGGTCACACATGAGTCTTTCGGGCTGGGTCAGACTATCTTCGAGCCGATTTGCCTATCTTTCGGCCATCGCCATCACATCGGGATGGTCTGCGCGAGGGACTTGCGGCAGTATGCAGGTTGGCAGGTATGGAACTTTCTTTGATCTATCGGAGCGAGAATCGCCTACGATTCTTAATCACAGCGGCGATTTTGGTCGTGGTAATCGCCACCATCGATTGGCTCACAAAACCGTACATCTCCATCGGGTTTCTGTATCTATTTCCCATCATGCTGATCGCAGGATTCC
Source organism: uncultured Acidobacteriota bacterium (assembly GCA_963703675.1). GTDB lineage: Bacteria > Acidobacteriota > Terriglobia > Acidiferrales > UBA7541 > Palsa-295. The sequence continues at coordinate 36,447 of CAVPFH010000007.1, forward strand.
TTCCGCGCTGGCAGATCGTTGCGGTCGCGCTGGTTTGCGCGGTTCTTCAGGAGCTGTTCAGCGAACTTCCGTCAGGCGAAGCAATCACAAGATTGCTGATGGCGTCTGCAGGATTCGTCGGAACCGGACTTTTTGTTTCCGAGATTATTCGCAGCCGCCAGATGGCTCTGGAACACGCCGAGGAAGTGGAAACCCACAGCAATTTGCGCCAGGAGGCCGAGGAACAACTTCGTATCCTTGTGGAAAGCAGTCCTGCCGCCATCGTCACCATTGACGCTTCGGGCAAGATCCTGCTGGCCAATGAGGCCGCTCAAAGTCTGTTGGCGCTGGGAGACGCTTCCATTGCGGGCCAATCGATCGCCGAATTCCTGCCGGCACTGCAGAGCGCGGTTCAGACGCAGGGGTCACGGCAGTTTCACACGGAACTTCGCTGCCGCGGCAAACGGAAAAATGGAGAAGCATTCCTCGCGGCCGTCTGGTTTTCGACCTATCTGACGAGTCAAGGACCCCGGTTGGCGGCCATCGTCGTCGATCTTTCCGAGGACTTGCGCGATCGGGAGGATTTGAGCCTTGATTATCTACTGAAGAATACAAGAATATTAATGGGGGCCGTCGCGCACGAAATTCGCAATATCTGCGGCGCCGTCTTAGCGGTATACAAGAACCTGTCTCGCCTTTCGCCATTGAAGGACAACGAAGATTTTCGCGCTCTGGGGACCTTAATCGAGGGCTTGGAAAAACTCTCCGAGATGGAGCTTCTGCCATCGCGTGACCATAACTCGGCTGCGGTTGAACTAACCAGTTTGCTCGACGAGCTGCGCGTCCTGATCGAACCTGCGTATCGCGAAGCAGGCGCCGGAATTGTTTGGCGCTTGCAAGACGATCTCCCGCTCGTTACCGGAGACCGCTATGGATTGCAGCAAGTGTTCCTCAATCTTGCTCGCAATAGCCAACGCGCCATGGAATCAACGGAAAAGAAACAGCTCACCATCAGTAGTGACCTGGAATCCAGCGCGGTGGTGATCCGCTTTGAGGACACCGGTACCGGAATTTCGTCACCCTACGAACTGTTCAAGCCGTTCCAGCGAGGGGCCAATGCGGCCGGCTTAGGATTATATGTCTCGCGCGCGATTCTACGAAGCGCCGGAGGGGATCTGCAATTCGAGCCGCGTAAAGAAGGCTGCTGTTTTGCAGTCAGTCTGACCAGAACTCGTTACAAGGAAGATGGCGCTGATGAGTAAGACTTCGGCAAAGAATATCCGCTTGTTGCTCATTGATGACCACGCATTATTCCGTGAGAGCGTCTCCCGGCTGCTTCAGGCCGAACCCGGCTTCGAGGTGGTTGCAGAATGCAGTTCTGGTGCCGAAGGTATGCGAATCATAGAGTCGCGGGAAGTAGACATCGTGCTGCTCGATGTTGACCTCGGCCAGGAAAGAGGAACTGATTTCCTCGAAACTCTTCACACCAAGCGCTTCAAAGGAAAGGTACTACTCGTAACTGCAGGCGTAAACGAAAATGAAGTCCCAAGCCTCATTCGGAAAGGGATCTCGGGGATCTTCCTGAAGCATGGTTCGCCGGCCTTATTGGTTCAGGGAATCCGCGAGACGATGGAGGGAAAAGCCCTATTCGAGCAGGACTTGCTGATGAGGGCATTCGAAAGCGCGCAGGAATCCAATCGCCTGCCGAGTCGCGCCCGGCTCACCGAACGAGAGCGGCGAGTGCTGTCCTATATCTTTGAAGGTCTTGCCAATAAGCAGATCGGCGATCGGCTGCAGATTTCCGAAAGCGCGGTCAAAGCGTCCTTGCAACAACTCTTCGCCAAGACTGGGGTGAGAACGCGCAGCCAATTGGTACGCATCGCTCTGGAGCAGTACCGAGATCAGCTCTAGCACCTTCGCTGTGGCGCAAATCGCACACAACTCTAAATGCAGACGCCGCACGAAAGGAGGCAGGTTTCTCACGCCAACCCCTCCAAAAGCAGGCGCGTCGCTATGCACCGACTGTGCAAGAATCCAACGTTTTCATGCACAGTTGGTAGAGTTGTTGGAGCGGAGTCGCGTGCTTTGCAAGGTCGCGAGACGACTCCACTCTCTCTATTGCTTCCTCTCACTTTTGCTTATTTCTAATAACTTGGGGCATCTGCTTTTCGCTCGAAAGCTAACCCCAGCGGCCAAAACAAATAGGGTTTTGACACATTTTTGTCACAGCCAAAGCACCCGCTTTTTCGGACTGCGAGGCGCAACCGCAGTGCGCCCTCCGGCTCTGAACCGGAGCGATTTCGTTACGTTCGCAACACTTAACGCACCTTGTGGACTCGGAACAACTAACGACCTTGTGACTCCTATCGGATGCCAAAGATTTCGTTCAACCCGGCTCGCGAGGTCTCAGCGAGTCTTTCCGGGGGCAGCTTCCGCGCGCCGGCTATTAGAGCGGCTTCGCGAATCGTGTCCGTGACCTTTTCGAAAAGCGTCCCCGCGGCTCCTTCGAGCTCCGCTATCTTCGCGGATGTAAGTTCGGCGCAACATTGTTTCGGAAAAGCTTTTGCAATTCGTCCAGTGTCTCCGAGAACACCTCGATCGTATCGTGCATGTACAGCAGGTCTTTGGCCCTATCTTTGTAGTCCCGCTGCGCATGGATGAGGATTTTCTGTGCCAGGAAACTTGCCGGATTGGCGATCTGCACGGTCCGCTGCGGTGACATCGCGTATCCGTTTTCCTCGCCAAGCGCTACCTTCCAGGGCGAGAGCAGCAAGATATCGATGCAGCGAAGCAGCTGGGCACCTTCCGCTTCCCGTCTCGGTCGTATTCACTTCCTTCGAGCGGTGCCAGAAACTCCGCGTAGAAACCGCCTCCTTTTCCGTAGTGGTAGTGCGTCGCCGGGGGGCGATCCCTTCCGATGAACTCTTCTTCGAACCCTGCCTCCAGCAGACGTTTCCGCACGGTCGATTCTTCCTTTTTGAGTGTCGGCGGTAAGGCGACATCTCCATCCAGCGTTGTCAGCGGAAGATAGTCGAGCTTTCTTGCACGAGGATCGAGACGATACAGACGATGTGCCCATCCTCCGACGAGAACGACCTCGCCGAGCCAGAGCTCCAGCGCAACGATGAGTTTTGAAAACGCTCCGAGTTCGGGATCCTGTTCGCTCATGGTTCGGACGACTCCAAAGCGGAAGACAGAATTCTTCTCCAGATAAGATCTGCCTGTTCCTTGCCCCGGGACGGATGCTGGCTGACATCCAGCCAGACCTGGAGAATATCGCTTACCGGCACACCGTCTTTCCGGACAACTCCACGGAAAACACTCTCGCGGTTCCCCGGAATGCGCACATAAAGATCGGCTATTTCTTCCTGCGCATTCCCCGAAAGGCCGAGGTCTCTCAGAACCTCCGCGTTCAAACGTTCAAGATAGAGATAGGGTTTTACCCCGTGCACAAACGCGATGTCGAATGCCTGGGCGGCTTCGAACAGCCCAAGGCACAATCGCGGCCGCGGCGACGAGAGTTGATCCGCAGGATTGGCGGAGGACATCGCTTCGTCCGATCGATAGGAACGGGCCGCGCTCCAGAGCGCCTTTTTCCCCCGGTGAAGAAGCCAATGCATCGGGATTTGCAGAACGCGTCGCTGACTCGCAGCAGCCCACCGGCTCAGCAATTCTCTCAGCCGAACCAGCCGCAATACTCCCGGCCCGGATTCAAGGAAGCCCTCTTTCGAAAACTCCGCGACGAAACGAAATGCACTCATGACCGAGACGCCAGCCGCTTCTGCCAGTTGCGAGGCTCCCTGGTAGTGGTCTCTCGGAGCTGACAGATACACGTCCGGAATTCGGGGAGCCAGAAGAACCTTGAGCATCCATTGGTTCAAATCCGAAAAGAGCTGCGGCGCGCGCGCGTTCGGCACACGAATGGCGCTTTGCGGACGCCTTGCCGAACTCAGCGACTCCAACCCGTGACCTGCGAACAATCGAAGACCTTCAAGATCCAATACTCCAACTGCGACTTCGGGTGCCCTTTCCCGCACAAATTGTTCCGCTTCCTCGGCGACGGATTCCAGGATGCGATTTGCGCCCACGATCGCAACGGGAATCGGATGACCGGAGATAACGCGGGAATAGTGTGCCGCTTCCAAAGCGGCTTGGGAGAGCAACGGAATCACGCGGTCCTTTCGGCCTTCCGAAGCTCGTTTCAGTTCTATGACGTATTTCTTCCCGTGGCCCGAAACAAGGAAGTCGGGCGCAACATTCTTTTCGCGGGGCCCTTCGACAACCTTCCAGCCTTCCTCGCGGAACACGTTGACCACGATCCGCCCGAGTTGGGCCTCGTTGTCGACAGCTCGGTTCGGGTAGTGGCCTGGCATAGGTTTACCACGGCCATGGTAACTATCATGGCCACGTTAATTATCATGGCCTTGATATACCACAAGACTTTTCCCGTCAATCTTCTTTTATTATTTGACCGCCGTACACATCAAGGAGAAGGCAGCATCGCGGCTATCATTTCGCGCGGCAAAAACCGCCGGAGAACTATTTCGTAAGCCTCCGTATAGTATCAGGTGAATGAGGGGCCCGAAGGCTATAGCGCGGACGTCAACATCGTGAAGGCCGGCACCTGGTTTTAGGCGTCGGCGTATTCCTGGGCTTGGCCGCCGAAATGTGGCGCAGGAAGGGGCAAAGCCCTGCCTGGTTCCTGACGCATCTTGCCCGATTCGCATGGACAACATCCCCTTCGTGGCGCGGCTGGGACGGCAAGGATTTCACCGTCACGTTCGCGCTCCCTACCGGGGACCAGCTGCGAATCCGGCGGCTCATGTTTGCGCACCGGTTCCATACCCGGACTATTCCACCGGAATCAATTACCACGCGGCGTCTCATAGGTTTGTTGCGACGCGATAGAACCAGGGCTCAGGCTCGTTCGGACCCCAAGGGGTCTATTTCACGACCTCGCCGGACTTCGTTCAACTGGAGCAAGCCGGCGCTGGCACTGACCTTGAATCAGATGCTCAGGCGGGAACCGCAAGGAAACTGGTCCTACCAATACTTTTCGCTGATTGATCCGAAGTCTACTAATTCTAGCTATATGACAATTACGCATGGACCTTACCTCTACTACGTGCGCCTGGATGGTGATCGTCCCCATACCAGCGGGTCTTGTTTCGGCAAAGGATAAAGTTGGGTTGGCTAACCGCAGCGGCTGAGAACTCAGGCGCGCGTGCGGACGCGATTTTCACCCGTTGAACGGCCGCATCATCCGAGCCATTGTCTTCCACCCTTGCTAAGTTTGAACCGGATTTTTACGACGTTAGAATCTGCGCCAGATTAGTGAGGCGCATCAGCTCCAGCACGCGAGGCGTCACGTTCACCAGCTGCAATATGCACATGCCTTGCTTAATCGCGGACGCCTTCAGCGCGACCAGCGCTCCCAGGCCCGAGCTATCCAGGTAATTCAAATCGCTCAGATCGATGACGATGCGGCCGCCGAGAGGGAGAAGGGGCTTGACGACTTCCTTTATCTCGCCCGTGTTCTCACTTACCAGCCGGCCATGACACTTGATCGTCGTAACTTTGTTACCTTGCTCGTCGTCCGCAGACTTCTCAACTTCATAGCGGAAGGAATCGGTTGGGCTCATAGCTCAGTCATCTCCTGATCGTCAAAATCGCGAGATGCTAACATCGCAATCCTGAGACTGTCTTGTTAAAATCAGGTTACAAACGCAAGCTCAGGCGGATTCCGTTACCTAAGCGACGATTTAGCCTTGTTAAGCTGCCGGATCCCCTCTAAACCTGCGAAAGTCCCGTAATTCCTAGTGCGGTGTTAGTTTAAATACAAACTAGCGTTCTTCGTTTCGCCTTGACCCAACGTGATTTCCTGCGTTTGTGTTCCGGCATGTTCATGCCAAGCCGTCAGTGTGTATTCGCCCGGAGGCAGCCCGGTGATGGTGTAGGAACCATCTTCGCCCGATACCGCCGCTTAAAGAGGTATTTACGACTGCCGCCCACGCGCTCATCCATGGATGGATATTGCGTTTCAGCGGGATGAATTCTGGTTTGTCGAATTTTCCAGCGAATTATCTGGCTCGGTTACAACCGTTGGAGACATCGCTGGCGAGGCGTGCTCCTTGGCGCAAAACGAATCCTTTTGACATGTCAATCGGTTTGTCTTTTGGCCGCGTGCCGGTGTACGTCACCTTACCGGTGATGGTGCCGGTGTTCGCTGGGACTGCGTTGAGGCTCATTGCCGGCACGCCAGCTACTAGAAAAAACAGAAGTGCTGAAACCAGTCTCCTCGTCATTACAGATCGTGCCAACTACACACCAACCCACACAACCTTGAGGCCATACCGCACTTCGTCGGCGAACCCATTGTTCAGTTTCGACCAAACTGAAATATGTGATCGAGGTCACATGCGCATGTGCCTTGTGCCGCACAAGTTATGAAATTGACTACAGACTGAGCGTGCCTTAGGGAACTTACCGCTGCCATCCTGTCAAGATCTGCCAAACGTGTGGCGGGGACCGTTTTATAACGCCGAGATTCAGTGAGAAGTAAGGTTCAGCTCAAATGCTTTTCGGGGTCGCTGATCGCGTCGGCGAGGTCGTTCAAGAATGTTGCAGCGCGGGCGCCGTCGATCACGCGATGATCGCAGGAAAGCGTGAGGGTCATCATCGGGTGAACTACCGGCTTCCCATCCATGGCTACGACGCGATCGGCAATGCGACCGACAGCGAGGATCGCTGCTTGCGGTGGCGTGATTATCGCGATGAAGGAATCGACGTTGTACATGCCCAGGTTGCTGATGGTGAAGGTGCCACCAGTTAGATCCTGAGGCCGCGATTTTCCGGCTTTCGCGCGCTCCGTCAGATCGCGACGCTGGGTGGCGATTTCAGCGAGACTCGCCGTGTGTGCGTCCTGAATCACTGCCGCTGTTACGCCGTCTTTTACAGCGATCGCGACCGCTACGTTCACTTCGGAATGCCGACGGATTCCTTCGGCGGTCCAACTGGCGTTCATGCGGGGATGCTTCAGCAGCATGCGCGCGACCAGGGCAACCAGAAGATCAGTGTGCGTGATTTTTACGCCGCTCGATTTTTCGGAAGCTGGTCCTAATTTTTCGCGAGCCTGCGTAAGCGCTCCGGCATCTATATCACGCGCAACGAAGAAATGTGGCACCGTGGTCCAACTTTGCGTAGTGCGCTCGGCCATAAGCCGGCCGATCGTGCTGAGGACTTCGATGTTTGTCGCCGTCGACGGCAAAGCTAGCGCCGCTTGCACAGCAGCCGGCGTTCCTTGCGATTGCGATTTTGCGAATGCTTGAATGTCCGACGCGAGAATTTCGCCTCCAGAGCCCGAACCTTGCACCCTGTTGAGATCCACATTCTGTTCGCGTGCGAGCCGGCGAGCTTTAGGCGAAATTCTAACGCTACCGCCTGCGCATCGTTCGGAAACCAACGCAGGGGCTTGAGGAGCGACCGGCGATCCCACGGATGCGGATGCAGCTGCAGCCGTGGATCTCGTGGGGGATTTATCCGGCGCCGCATCGACAGGTAGAGATTCCCCCGGCGCAACAATCCAAGCGATGACCTGCCCCACCGGGATCACGTCGCCTTCTGTTGCGAGAATGCCGGCGAGGATGCCGTCTGCTGTTGCTTCTACTTCGACTACGGCTTTATCGGTCTCAATTTCAACTAATGGCTCGCCTTTGCTCACGCGTTCGCCGTCTTTTTTTCGCCAGGAGACGAGCTTGCCTGTTTCCTGGGTCAATTCGAGTGCGGGCATTACAACGCTGATGGCCATGATGTTTGGTGTGTACGATGGTATCGAGAAAGCTCTTAGTCCGTTACTCCCACGCGTTCGGATTTGGCGGCGGCTCCTACCATTTCCTTCACGCGCTTACCGGGCGTAGCTTCGCTTTCGCGCGCCGTGGGAAGCGGACCATTCACGGTGTGGTAATGCGCGCCGGCTACCAGCAATTCCTCCGCGGGGAATCGCGTTATGACCTCGTGCCCAGTTTCGGTGACTACGATTTCTTCTTCGATTCGCGCTGCGCTCCAACCGTCGGTGGAGGGCCAGAAAGTTTCCAGCGCGAAAACCATTCCGGGCTTGATTTCGTAGGGATGATCCAGTGAGACCAATCGGCTGATTACCGGTTTTTCCCAAATCGCTAAGCCAATCCCGTGTCCGTACTGCAGCGCGAAGGCCGCTTCTTCGTTGGGGAAACCAAACTCTTGCGCTTTGGGCCACAATGAAGCAATTTCGCCGGTCGTGCGTCCGGGACGGACCAGTGAAATTGCTGCATCCAGATATTCGCGGCAGCGCTTGTAGGCGTCAATCATCGCGTGCGACGCGTAGCCGATGGTGAAGCAGCGGTAGTAACAAGTGCGGTAGCCCATGTAGGAATGCAGGATGTCGTAATACACGGGATCGCCTGGCCGCAGCACGCGATCGGAAAAGACGTGCGGGTGCGGATTGCAGCGCTCGCCGGAAATCGCATTTACCGCTTCGACGTATTCCGATCCCAGGTCGTAGAGAACTTTGCTGACCAGGCCGACCGCCTGGTTCTCGCTCATGCCTGGTTTCATCGCGCGGTACAGTTCGTCGTACGCCGCGTCCACCATCATCGCCGAAGTATTCAGTAGTGAAATTTCATCGCGAGTTTTGATGACGCGCGCGTCGGACATCAATTGCTGCCCATCGACGACTGTGATTCCTTCACGTTGCAGCGCAAACAGGATCGGCGGCTCGACGATGTCGACACCCAGCGGCTCTTTCAGCAGTCCGCGCATCTCGAGTTCGATTCGGATTTTTTTCGCTACATCTTCCGCGCGGCCCATTTCCGGCGACATCGCGCCGCGCAGCAGAGGAATTCCCGCGCGTGAGCGGTCTCCCAACCACGGACAATGCAACTGGTGATGACGCGCGGCTGAGCCGAAGTCCCACATGATCGGCTCATCCTTCTGCGGCAACAGCGTGAAGCGGCTCATTTTGTCTTGGGCCCACGAGCCAATGTGCGTCGACGTGATATAACGCACGTTGTTCATGTCGAAGCAGAGCAGCGCGCCCATTTCCGATTTCGCCAGCAAATTTCTTACGCGGTCTAGCCTTTCGTTTCGCAGGCGATCAAAATCGATGCGTTGTTCCCAGTCAACCGCCATCGTTCCATACGTCGCTAATGCCACGGGATCCTCCTGTTACTCGATCTTTATGAGCGGCCGCACATGCTCAGTGCCGCATCGCAAATTCCTTGCTCGGTCGGTAGTGTTGCATCTTCCAAGGGCGGAGAAAATGGAATGGGAACGTGCATCGCGCCCATCCGTTTGACCGGGGCGTCGAGATAATGAAATGCGCCCTCCGCGATAACTGCCACCAATTCGGCCGCCACGCCGTAGCGGCCGTATCCTTCGTCCATCACTATGGCTCGCGCTGTTTTTTTCACTGATTCAATTAGCGTGTTTTCGTCCAGAGGCCACGTTGTGCGCGGATCGACCACTTCCGCGCTCACTCCGTGCTCTTCTAACAGTGACGCGGCGCCAAGAGCCACCTGCACCATGCTGCTGGTAGCAATCAGGCTGATGTCGCTGCCTTCTCGCTTGATGTCCGCTACACCGAAGGGAATTGTATATTCCTCGACGGGCACCGGGCCTTTCAATTTGTAGCTCATCTTGTCTTCAAAAAAGACGACGGGATTGTCGTCGCGGATCGCAGTCTTCAGTAAGCCCTTTGCGTCGTAGGGAGTGGATGGAAGCACAACCTTCAGACCGGGAACATGACTGAACCACGCGTGCAGCGACTGCGAATGTTGTGCAGCCGAACGGCGTGCGGCTCCCAGCGTTGTCCGCATCACCATTGGCACTTTCCACTTTCCGCCGGACATGTAATGGACTTTTGCCGCTTGATTCACCATCTGATCCATCGTCAGCGTGATGAAATCGCCGAACATGATGTCCACAACGGGACGAAGCCCGGTCATCGCAGCGCCGACTCCCAGACCGGTGAAACCCGCTTCGGAAATAGGAGTATCGAGAACGCGCTGCGTGCCGAATTCTTCCACCAATCCGGAAAGCACCTTGAACGGCGTGCCGGCCTCGGCGACATCTTCTCCAAGAATATAAACGCGCTTGTCGCGGCGCATTTCTTCGGCGAGCGCTTCGCGAATCGCCTCTGCGAAACTGATCTCACGCGTTTTCACTTCAGGCATAAACGTGTTTCTCGGCTTGATCCACGTTTGGGTAAGGTGATTCCACGGCGAATTTGACGGCCTTCTCCATTTCGATCTTTAGTTCAGCTTCAATGCTTTCAAGAAGGCCCGCGTCGGCATGATTTTCTGCGATCAGCCACTTCGAAAAATTTCGGATCGGGTCGCTTTCGTTTAGCCATTGCTGCTCTTCTTTTTTCGAGCGGTAATATTCGCGATTGATGTCGCCCACGTGGTGGCCGCGATTCCGATATGTGTTGCAGACCATAAATCCCGGGCCCTCTCCGCGACGCGCAAGTTCTACCAATCTCATGGCCGCCGCGTTGACCGCGCGTACATCTTGCCCGTCCACAGTTTCAGCACGAACACCGAACGCAGTGGCGCGCGCGGGGATTTCTCCCGCGGTGGTTTCAGAAAAATGTGTGTATTCGCAATAGACGTTGTTCTCGCAAACGTAAATCGCAGGGAGCTTCCACAGCTGCGCGAGGTTCATCACTTCGTACACAACGCCCTGGCCTAACGCGCCTTCGCCGAAGAAGCAAACGGCAACCTGGCCAGTTCTCAAATTCTTCGCCGAAAACGCCGCGCCTGTGGCAATTCCCGCGCTGCCCGCAACAATCGCGTTGGCGCCCAGATTTCCGGTATCGGGATCGGCGATATGCATCGAGCCGCCTTTGCCTTTGCAGTAGCCTGCTTCTTTTCCGAGCAACTCCGCGAACATGCGGTCCGGCGATGCGCCTTTGGCTAGGCAGTGCCCGTGGCCGCGATGCGTACTGGTGACGTAATCATCGCGCCGCAATGCTTCGCATACGCCTACTGCCACCGCTTCCTCGCCGATATATAAATGTGCGAGGCCCGGCATCAGCGCGCGCGTGTACAATTCGTTGACCTGCTCTTCAAACAAGCGAATCGCCATCATCTGGCGGTACATGCGAATCCATTTTTCGGCGCTGGTCGCCGCCGAATCGGCTTTAGGTTGACGGGTTGTGGTGCTCATTTCTGAACTCCCGACATTCGCGCCAGCACATCAAACACCACCGCAAAATCTTTCTTCTCGAATCCCATGCCTCGAGCCGCGGTCAGGAATTCATTCGAAACCGCGGTTGTCGGCAACGGAACATTGAGCTGCCGTCCCAATTCCAGTGCTAGGAGCATGTCCTTTTGCATCATGTTCACGTCGAACCACGCTTCTTCCGGCATCTGCAGCACAAACGGTCCGCGATATTGGGCCATCGGCGAAGCTACCGCGCTGTGCGTCAGAACATCCACGGCCATCTCACGCGCGATACCGCTTTTTTCCGCAAGCAGCACGCCTTCACAAAAGCCCATCATCTGCACAGCCAGATTCAAATTCACGGCAATCTTCATGGACAGCGCCAAGCCGTTCTCGCCCACATAGGTAACTTTCGGTCCGATATCCAGCAGGATCGGTTTCACGCGTTCGAATGTTTCCCGGCGCCCTCCGACCATCACCGATAAATTTCCCTGCTGCAACGTAATCACGCTGCCAGAGACGGGCGCGTCCACCATGTCAGCGCATTTCTCGCGTACTTTGGCAGCGAGCGAGCGGCTGAATGACGGACTCACGGTGCTCATATCAATCAAAATTGCCGCCGGGGTAAGTGCGGCAAGAATTCCGTCCGGGCCTTCGGTGACGGCCGCCAGCGCATTCGAATTCGTCACCATTGTGAACGTGAAGTCCGCTGCCGAACATGCCGCGCGCGGCGAATCTGCCCATTTCATGCCCCGTGTAATCAACCTCTGCGCTTTTGCACGCGTGCGGTTGTACCCGGTTACGGTGTGACCCTTGTCGAGCAGGCGGTCGACCATCGGGCTGCCCATCACTCCCAAACCCACAAACGCTAGCTTCGCCATGGCCGGCAATCTCCTATCTCCAAGCTATCGGCCGGACTTCGCTTTGGCATTTCCTCGGCCTCGCTCTGCTGGCATTGCGCGCGAATCCTCGCGAACTTGTTTCAAATGGGCGCGCATTGCCGCGCGCGCTTTCTCGGCATCCTGGCTTTCCACCGCTTCCAATATTTTTATGTGATGCAATTGCCCGCGTTCCGGGCCACCATCCACATGGAAAATTCGCATTCGCTGTTCGCGCAACAGTCCCACGATCGAATCCAGCAGCGACAAAATCAGAGGATTTGCGGCCGCTTCGGCCAGCGCCAAATGAAAATCCAAATCCGCTTCAATGTAGGCGTCGGGATCTTTCATTGCGCTTACCATCACACCGTAGGCTTCGCGCATCATCGACAGGTGTTGCTCTTCGATGCGAGTTGCTGCCAGCGCGGCGATCTCCGGCTCCAGAATTTCGCGGATTTCGGCGAGATGCAAAGACCCATCCGGCTGGCCGATCTTGATCATCAAGTCGAGCGATTGCCGGATAGCCTGCGAAGTCCCGTTGGTTATGAATGTGCCGCGGCCGGGGTACGCCTCCACCAGTCCTTTTTCGCGCAGCGCTTTTACTGCTTCACGCACCGCCGTGCGACTGACGCCAAACTGCTGCGCCAGGTCACGTTCCGCAGGCAACTGGTCGCCGGCCTTCATGGCACCGTTCAAGATGGAGTCTTCAATTTGCTGCACGATTTGCTCGTACAGCCGCGAGGTTTGGACAATTTTGTACATAATTACTCCCGGTCAGCGGTGGCCGGACGCCGAGCCAATAACCCGCTGCCTATTCCACCCAAACCGTTTTGACGTTTACAAATTCGCGTATGCCGTAGACTCCCAATTCACGCCCGTGTCCGGAACGCTTTACTCCGCCAAAAGGAACGCGCGGGTCGGAGGCCACCATTTTGTTGATGAACACCATCCCGGACTCGATCTCGCCGGCAAATTTTTCCTGCTCGGCCGAGTCTTTGGTCCACGCGCTCGCGCCCAATCCGAACGGGGTGTTATTCGCAATTTGAATTGCCTCGTTGACGTCTTTTGCGCGAAAAAGTGAAGCGACCGGTCCGAATAATTCGTCGCAATCCGCGGGGGACCCTTTGGGAATATTTGTGAGCACTGTCGGCGCATAAAAATTCCCAGGCCGGTCGATACGCTTCCCGCCTGTCAAGAGCCGGGCACCTGCTTTGATTGTTTTCTGCACGTCCGCATCAAGCGTGTCGACACCGTCGGCCGTCGCCAAGGGACCCAACTCCGTGGTCTCGTCAAACGGATCACCTACTTTCAACGCTTCCATCTTCTTCACGAACAGCTTTTCAAATTCTTGCGCGATACTTTCCGCCACAATAAATCGCTTTGCGGCAATGCACGACTGCCCGTTGTTCTGCACGCGCGCTTTGACGGCTACCGCAACGGCTTCCTCCAGATTTGCACTCGGCATCACGATGAACGGGTCGCTGCCGCCTAACTCCAGCACGACCTTCTTGATCTGCTTCGCGGCTCCCACAGCAACCTGAATTCCTGCGCCCTCGCTGCCGGTGAGCGTTGCGGCCTTCACGCGCGGGTCCGACAGAATTTTCTCTACTTTGTTCGCCCCAATCAGCAGGGTTTGAAACGCTCCTTCCGGAAAACCCGCGCGAAGCAAGATGTCTTCGATCATCAGCGCACATTGCGGAACATTGGACGCATGCTTCAGCAAACCCATGTTGCCAGCCATCAGGGCAGGCGCCGCAAATCGAAAAACCTGCCAGAAGGGAAAATTCCACGGCATCACTGCCAGGATCGGCCCCAACGGCTGGTGCTTGATGTAGCTTTTTTTGGCGTTCGTTGTAACTACTTCGTCAGCTAGAAATTCTTCTCCATGCTTGGCGTAATAGCGGCATCCCAAGGCGCACTTGGCTGCTTCGTCTATCGCTGCGCGGTAAGGTTTGCCCATCTCCAGCGACATCATCCGGCCGAATGTTTCTTTTTCTTTTTCCAGAATTTCGGCGGCGCGGACCAATTTTTCGGCGCGTGTTGCAAATGGGATGTGTTTGTACGAGAGAAAAGTATCGGCAGCGCGCTGCAATTTCTTCTCGATTTCAGAGTCTGACAACGGCTCAAACGACTTGAGCAGTTGCCCGGTAGCTGGATTAATACTTTCAATAGCCATCTTCGAGGCACCTTCCGAGGCGGGATTTGAAACCTGCATTAAACCACAATTGGCCTCGGGTCATGGTTCCTTCCATTCTTCCGTGGTATCTGGTAGGACCACTATACCTAAGAACGCCGGCGGCCTGTCAAGCTCGAACTTAACCCCTACTATTATTCATGCTTTGGATGCATTCCCTCACCAAAACTTCTTGACATGGCCCAACCACCAAGTGGTACAGTCGCCGCACCACTGGGGTGATGAACGCGATTCTGCGTTTTATCTTAGGAGGTTTGATGCGTCCCTTCCTGTTGCAATCGAATATGCCTGCGCGCCGGGTTCTGAACGCGGTAGCCGTCCTGTTATTAATTTTTACGGTCGTCGCATTTCTGGTTAGCTCGCCACTGCGCGCCCAGACCACGGCTGGCCGCATACTCGGAACCGTGCAGGACCAGAGTGGCGGCATAGTGCCCGGTGCAACGGTGACGATCACCGACGTGCAACGTGGCATCTCCCGCACTCTGACGGTGGACGAAGCGGGCCAATATGTTGCGTCTGGTTTGGCTCCGGGAGTCTATAAAGTTGTTGCGCAGGCCAAAGGTTTCAAAACTTTCCAGCGCACTACCTTTCAAGTGGAAGTGGCCACTGACGTTCGCATCGATATTACTCTACAGCCGGGAGAAGCTTCTCAGACGGTCGTCGTTACTGAAGAAGTTCCGTTGCTCGACGTGACATCCTCTACTCTGGGCGGAACGCTGAGCAACGAAGAAATTAACGATCTGCCGCTTAACGGTCGCAACTACGAAAACTTGCTGCAACTGCGGCCTGGCGTCGTGAGATATCCCGGGGGGGGTTTTTCAACGACCAGCACCAACGGACTTCGTGCCGAAGACAACGCCTATTTAATTGACGGTTTATTTAACAGTGAACCATTTTCGGGGCAGAGTATTATCAACGGCGCAGGCATCGCTGGCGATTCGGCTACAATCCTTCCGATTGATGCCATCCAGGAATTCAACGTTATTGAAAACCCACCCGCGGAGTACGGTTGGAAACCCGGTGCCATTGTAAACGTCGCAATAAAGTCCGGCACCAATTCCTATCACGGCACGGCTTATGCTTTTGGCCGCGACACGCCGCTCGACGCGCGCAATTATTTCGATACAGTCGGTACTCCCAAGACTCCGACAGAGTTGGAACAATTTGGGGCCAATATCGGCGGACCGATTCTGAAGGATAAACTTTTCTTCTTCGGCGGTTACGAAGGCCAGCGCTACACGGTCGGTAACTCCGTGCAGGTTAATTCTCCGGCGATGGTTTCGCTGCCGACGGCGGGCAACTGCACCTTTATCGCTTCCGGTGATTGCGGCAACAGCATTCCCGACGCCATCCACGATCTCATGGCGGGCGGCATACCGGTAAGCCAGGTGAGCCTGACTGTCTCAGGGTGCGCGGTAGGACCCGGCCCGGCCTTCGCGGTCACGTGCAATGGAAAGGGATTCCCCACAAACAACGGCGCGAATGGAACAACGATCACGACCGGCTTTCCGAATGTCGTCAGCGCGGATAATGCCATCGGTAAAGTTGACTATCACATCAACGAACACAACACATTGAGCAGCATGTATTTTTTCGGCAATAACTCGGGAACAGTCGATGACGCTATTCAGCTTCAACCGCAATGGCTGACTCTCATCCACACGCGAGCGCAAGTTTTCGGCACGAACTGGGCGTGGACTCCGAATTCTCGATGGGTAAACGAAGCGAGATTTGGCTATAACCGCCTCAATCAGCCGACGTACACCGCCGACCACAATGAATCTGCGGCAAGCCTGGGTATCGATGATGGTGTTACTAACCCGCTCTACGGCGGGTTGCCGCGCATCAAAATTCACGGCTTCGGCGGACTTTTCGAAACGCTCGGCGGATTCAAGTGGCCCAAGTTGCAAGGTCCAGATGACCGGTATCAAGTGGTTGATCATATTTCCTACACGCTCGGAAAGCACGTTTTCAAATTTGGAGGTGAGATCCACCGCGATAGTTTTAGCGGAGGAGCATTGGGCGACGGCAAGGGCTACATTCTGTTTTCTGGCGCCGCCGGCATTGCCTTCCCCGGTGACACGACTCTCGAAGATTTCTTTGCTGGTGACCCGGGCGGTTCTGTTCCATTTCCCACGCATGCGTTGGTAGGAGCTGTGCCCATTCGGCACATTCACAACTGGTCCGAAGCAGCGTTTTTCCAGGACGACTGGCGCGTGAGCAAGAATGTTACGGTCAATCTGGGCATTCGTTACGAATACAACGGAGTCATCACAGAGAACAATAATCTGCTTGGCAATTTCAGTCCGACGATCGGATTGGAACAAGTGGGCCAGCAGATCAGCCAGCCTTATCACGGCGATCATAAGGATTTCGCTCCGCGTGTAGGCATGGCGTGGGATCCGTTTGGCACGGGCAAGACCGTGGTGCGGGCCGGGGCGAGTGTTGTCTACGAAACCGTAAACTGGGAAGCATTCCTCGCGTTCGATAACGTCTATGGTCTCCCAACGATTCCGACGGGAGGACTGCTAAACGGCGTACAAGGAACCGGAACCATCACTTCGGGCGTTCAAAACATTCCGAATCCCCCTACGCCATGGGATACTTGGGGAAATGGCGCGACGCCACCTTTCGCGATTCCCGAGGTCAATTGCCAGGCAGCAGTGGGCATGACTTGCTCGATTGCCGCCCTGAATCCCAACATAACGACTCCGTTCGTCACCACCTGGACGTTGAATGTCCAACACGCATTTACCAACAATCTTTCTCTGGAAGTTGCCTATGTAGGAGACCACGGCTCGAACTTGATGGGCATTCGCGACATCAATCAACCGGCGGTGGGCGCCGGTTGGACCCCTGCTGCGATTACAGCGTGTGATACGGGAATGGGTTGCGCCACGGATCCAGTAGCCGAGCAGGCTGCGCGTCCATTCAATACGGCGTTCCCATACTTGGGAAATATCTACCAGATGGCGAATATCTATAGATCAAACTACGACGGCTTGCAGGTGACGATGACCAGCCGGAATTACCATGGACTTGATATGGTCGCCGGCTATACCTATGCCCACGCTCTCGACGACGTCGGTGCCAATTGGGACTTCGGCGCGGGGCTTGGTCTGCCGCAAGATGCTACACATCCGGGTAATGAATACGCCGGCAGCGACTTTGACATGCGCCATCGATTCACACTCTCGGCGGTTTATTCCATCCCTGGAATTGAGGCGCCCGGACAACTCCTAAAAGGATGGCAGCTGATTTCCATAATAAGCCTTTACAGCGCACAGCCCTGGGGACCCATGGATACCTCGGACGACATCAGCGGTACTGGCGAAGGCAACGATCGCTGGGATTTTGTGGGAAGTCCGTCGGATTTTACCTCGGGTCCAAACTCAATTCCTTATTACGCGCCGGGCACGCCTCAAACTTCGCCCGGTGGCATATGCAGTAACGCGGCCAACACCGCCGCCTTGCAGCAGTCCCTGGCGGCGTTCGGCTGCTACGCCCAGGGTAAATCTGCGATGATCCCTCCTGCCCTGGGAACGTTTGGCACCATGGGCCGCAACGTATTTCGTGACTCCGGATTCAGAAACTGGGATTTCTCCGTCGCAAAGAACTGGAAATTCGGCGAGCGATTCGGCGCGCAATTTCGAGCTGAATTCTTCAATGTCCTGAACCATCCCAACTTCGCGAACCCATTTGGTGGACAGAACGGCTTCGGCATGAACGATCCCTCTGTTCTGGGTCCTGGGTTTGGCTGCGGCTGCGCTACGCCTGACTTTGCCGCTTCTAACCCCGTGCTCGGCTCAGGAGGCAGCCGGTCTATTCAGTTGGGGCTGAAACTCCTTTTCTAGTATGGAATGGCCGACGGAAAGCTACGTAGAGGGTTCGATTTTACATTACTGCATTCCTTCGACAACAGGAAAGCAAAGAAGGTGGCAGTCGAGGACGTCATCGCGACGGTTGATCACTCTTGCCCACTGGAGTACTCGCTGGGGACCAGCCCGCTGTAGCCCATCAGCTGAGTGGCTTTGGAGAAGCGCGAGATCTCGCCGAGTTCCGCCACGATCGTCACCGCCGCCACTTCCGCAACACCTCGAAGGGCTTGCAGTGCTTCGATCACCGCGCGCATGCGTGGAGGCGCCGATCGCGCCGCTTCGTGGATGGCCGCCTCCAATCGTTCAAGTCGAGCCGTGCCGTGCTCGACTTCGTGAACATAATCGGAGATCACAACTTCCAGGGCAGGCTGGTCGAAATGAACCTTCATCTTGACCCACTCCAGATGCGGTTTCGACCACGCCGTCTTCAAGTGAGGAGGGCGTTGCCATCCGTGTCGCAGCAGAAAGGTGCTGACCCGGTGACGTGCGCGAAGCTGGTCTCTCTTGGCAACTTCGCGAGCACGCACCAAATCCCGAAGGGCTTCGTGCGCGGCATCCGGCACCCACACAGGTGTCAAATCTCCCGCACGATGGCTGCGCGCCAACTTCTCGGCATCGCGTCGATCTGTCTTCACCCTGTCGCCCGGCTTCACCGGGACCAGGCTCGGCGCCACCACATCGCACTTCACTCCGAGCGCGGTCAACTGCCAATACAAGACATACCCTGTGGGTCCTGCTTCATAGCAGACGCGAAGATGTTCGGTGGATCCCAGCTTACGAACCAGCTTTCGGACCGATTCCTGTCGGTTGGGAATGACACCGAGGGAGCGAACTTCGCCCCCTGGTTCAGCAACGGCGACAGCAATCGTTTCAGCGTGGACATCGAGACCAACAAATTTTACTTCACTCATCGGCCGGCTCCTTTCGCCTGTGGCGCTGTGCTGCTCACGCGGCGTAACCCACGTATACGCGAAAACGAAGGTCGGTCTTTTTATTTTGCAAAGGACGACGCCCGCAGCGCAAGTCAGTTCGTCCATGGTGACCAGTGCCTCCCCAATTCGCGGCGCCGTTTATAAATCCGGGAGATTAAATCTAAAGGGCCTAACAATGTTCAGCGTTCTAGCTCACTATCATCGTTACGTTTTTTTACCTCTATCATTGGCGTTGGCTACCATCGCGCCCGGCATCGCATTCGCACAGCAGCAACGTCCTGAACGCACCATCGAAGAAATCAAAGCTGAAGCACTGACGCGCGCGGAAAATGGGATGTATCCGGTGATTGGGCTCGATCCCGCCGATTTGCGCGAAGCGTTCACTTCCATCAAAACGAGGGATAAGGACGAATGGGCGGCGGCGTTTATTGCCGTCGGCGACCGCTACATGGCGGAAGGAAAAGCGCTCGAGGCCGGCGATCCTCAGAAGGCCAATGCCGATTATATTCGCGCTTGGCGCATATATTCTTTCGGCCGCTGGCCGTTCCCATCCTCGCCCGGGAAACAGCGAGCCTACGCAAAAGCGCTCGAAGCATTCCGTGCGCACACGAAATTTTGGGATCCACCGATGGAAGTTGTGCACATTCCGTTTGAAGGATCCGAGATCGTTGGGTATTTGCGGCTTCCGAAAAATGCGGCGGGGCCGGTTCCGCTTGTTATTACCGTCAACGGTCTCGATAGCCGCAAGGAAGATTTATCGGAAAGCTTTTCAGCGATCCTTCCATTTGGCATTGGCTTCCTCGCCGTGGACGGGCCCGGCACTGGTCAAGCTCCCATCAAGGCGAGCCCGACTGCCGATCGCATGCTGTCACGCCTAATCGATTACGCCCAGTCGCGCCCCGAAGTCGATAAAACCAGGATTGCTTTTCACGGCGTCAGTTGGGGCGCTTATTGGGGAACCAAGCTGGCGATTGTCGAACGAGCGCGCCTGAAAGTTGTCAGTGTTCAATCGCCGCCGGTGGACAAATTCTTTCAACGTGACTTTCTGCGAAACTCGCTGCTCGGAAACCGCGAATATCTGTTCGATCAAATCCCGGCGATGATGGCTATATTCGACAACGTCACGGATGTGGACGAACTGGAAAAAGTATTCGCCAGCATGTCTTTCGTCACTCAAAATCTTCTGGATAAACCCTCCGCGCCCATGCTGATCATCGGCGGCACACTCGATACGCAGGTTCCTATCTCGGACATCTACGAGTTGCTGAATGCAGGCGAAACTCCCAAATATGCTTGGATCAATCCAAAGGGTGGCCACCTGGGACGTCAAAAAGGAGTGTGGCCGGACCCGGTAATCTTCAAAGAAGTCATCATTCCATATCTAGTGCGTGCACTAGATCCGCGACCCGAGCCTCAGGCTTCAGCTCACTGACGGGGCTTCACTACTGTAAGCGTTGCTGCGTCCGCACGCGCTTGGCGCCAGGGCGATTTCATAATTTGTAGTCACCAGAGCCATAATATTGTCATGAAACGATCAATCTCGCCCTCGTTGAATGGGCGCACAGTTTTCGATGATTCATCTGCGGGACCTTCGCGACGAATTACCAAGTGGCGTGAGCAATCGTCATTTGGTTTTGCGCCCACGATTGCGTCGAAAGTGGATTAACAACGGTCCTTTCGGTAGATTGCCTACAAAGAAGGACAACAGCTACTAACCTTCGTTCTTCCTCAGGAACATGCGAAGAATCTTCGATAGAACCGCGCACATGTCCTGTTCTGTGAAAGATCCGGGGAAATGCGACGCTCGCGCGAGCATGTGATCGCGGAGCATTCCTTCAATCGCACCCATTAGGGCCGAGCGCAAAGCCTGAGGGTTGACTCCCGGAGGCAAGTAACCCTGGGTCGCAAGATCCTTCATTATTCCGTCGACGATCTTCACGAATTCCACGAGGCCCGGAACAACAACCACCATGTAACCACCGCGAATGCGCCGCCCTTCCAGCAGAAAGAAAGTGCGCAACTCGCGATGTTTCTCCAGGAAGCCCAGGACCATGTCGATCAGTACTCTTAACTTCTCGCGGGGATCGGGAATGCTCTCGGTGGCGAGCCGAACTGCAGGATTAATCTGCTCCCAGGCGTATTCGAAAATTGACTGAAGAATGCCGTCCTTATCGACGAAATGCTTGATGAGCTGAGACTGGCTTGTGCCGGCCAACCGGCATATCGCCGCGGTGGTCGTTTTCTCGTAGCCACTTTCCGCGAATAGCGCTTTTGCGGATTCTCCGCAGGGCTATTACTTCTACAGCGATCTCCTGTGGATTAGGCCGGAGCGGGTTTCTCGCCTTTGGCCAAACCTGGAATCGGGCGCGGCTCAGGACGCAACGTAAGCTGGGGTTCCTTGGCAGGAACAGGGGGCGCCGCCGGCGGCGGAGGCGGGATCTTGTCTGGCAGCGGCTTGCCCTCCATCAAGAGCTTCAATTCCACCGCGTCCAACACTTCCCGATCCAGCAGAGCTTGCGCGATGCGCTCCAGCTTATCGCGCTGCGTTTCCAGAATATTGCGCGCTTTGCTATAGCCATCAGTGACGATGGTGCGAACTTCCGCGTCAATCTTGATGGCCGTATCTTCGGAATAATCGCGATGTTGAGCGATTTCGCGCCCCAGGAAAATCGCTTCTTCCTTCTTGCCGAAAGTAAGCGGCCCTAGAACGCTCATTCCCCATTCGCACACCATCTGACGCGCGATTTCGGTGGCCCGCTCGATGTCGTTTCCTGCGCCGGTGGTGATATGGTGCAGGAAAATCTCCTCGGCTGCACGGCCGCCCATTAGCACGGCTAGCTGGGCTTCCAGGAATTCCTTGGTGTAGGTGTGTTTGTCATCGATAGGCAGCTGCATGGTAACGCCCAGCGCCATGCCGCGCGGGATGATCGTCACCTTATGCAACGGGTCGGCGCCCGGAGTCATGGCTGCCACCAGTGCGTGGCCCGCCTCGTGGTACGCTGTGTTGCGCTTTTCTTCGTCTGACAAAATCATCGACTTCCGCTCGACGCCCATCAGGACTTTGTCCTTGGACATCTCGAAGTCAACCATCGCCACGAATTTGCGGTTCTGACGTGCGGCCCACAATGCCGATTCATTTACCAGGTTGGCTAAGTCCGCACCCGAGAAACCCGGCGTGCCGCGCGCAATCACTGAGAGATCGACATCTTCTGAAAGAGGAACCTTCCGGGTATGCACGCGCAGAATCTCTTCGCGGCCTTTTACGTCGGGACGCGGCACCACCACACGACGATCGAAACGTCCGGGACGCAGCAGCGCCGGATCAAGAACATCCGGCCGGTTGGTTGCCGCGATGAGAATGACACCTTCGTTGGACTCGAAACCGTCCATTTCCACCAGCAAGGCGTTCAGCGTTTGCTCGCGCTCGTCATGGCCACCACCCAGTCCCGCTCCGCGATGACGTCCAACCGCGTCAATTTCATCTATGAAGATGATGCAAGGAGCGTTCTTCTTACCCTGCTCGAAAAGATCACGAACGCGGCTAGCGCCCACACCGACGAACATCTCCACGAAATCCGAACCTGAAATGGAGAAGAACGGAACGTTGGCTTCGCCCGCGATTGCCCGCGCCAGCAGAGTTTTGCCCGTTCCAGGAGGTCCGACGAGGAGTACGCCCTTAGGAATTCGTCCGCCGAGCTTCTGGAATTTCTGCGGGTCTTTCAAAAAGTCGATGATCTCATAGAGCTCTTCTTTCGGCTCGTCGATGCCCGCGACATCCTTGAATGTCGCTTTCTTCTGCTGTGCGGTGAGCAAACGCGCCCGCGACTTTCCGAAACTGAGCGCTTTGTTTCCGCCGGCCTGCATCTGCTTCATCATGAAAACCCAAAACAGCACCAGCAGGATCAGCGGGGCGAAATTCACCAGGAAAGTCAGCCAATCGGCATTCTTAACTTCCTTGTAGTTATACGGAACGTTGTGGTCTTGAAGAGCCTTTGTAACATCGGGGATCGCGGTATTCGCGATCGTCACACCGCGGAATTTTCCGCCTTCGCGGAATTCACCCTGTAACTCGGCGCTGTTTGGCGACAGATAGACGATGACATCCTTAACGCTGCCATTCTGCACCTTGGCCAGGAAGTTCGAATAGTTCGGCTCTTCCTCGTGGGCGGATTGACCTCCAGTCGAGGCCATCCTCCACAGAACCACGGCCAGCAAGATCATGAGAAGCCAAAATAGAATAGTTCGGACTGTTGAATTCACCTTATTACCTCACCCTAGAAGAGCCCTACTCAAGGACTGCGATCAGTGCTCGCGCTTAATCGGCGCTTTGTAGCTTAGATGCCGAAAGCCGTGGAGTGTATTCAGCCCAACAAGAAATCTTCCAACGCTCGCTCTTCGATCACGACTCCCCGTTTCGTGCCGGATCGTGCGCGATAATTCGCCGCGGGAGGCATCCCCTGAGCCCAAACTACCCGCCCTGCACTTTCCAGCACAGGCCACCCAACCCGGTCGTCGCATCGAATTCGCCCAGCCGCGAACATCTTTTTCAACTTCAGTTCGTGCCGCCGACCGTGGGGCCGATAGGCATCGCCAGGTCGCCAATTCCGCAAGATTAAAGGAGAATGAAGCAGGTCAGCGTCGATGGCGTTGGCGTCTCTCTTAGTGTCGCTCTCCGCGATAGGCCAGTCAATGACTTTCAGCCGGAAGCATTTCCCAAGTTCCGGGACCGAAACACTGGTGGCATTTCGTAGCGGTAGGTCGACCGAATATTCGTAGGCTAGCCTGGACTCTACGACTTCGTAGCGTTCGGCCGGCCGCGCCACGCTCTCCGGCGAAAAATATAGGTCCTGGAAGTTGCGTTGAACGCTGATGCCGCCGGGCAGACCTGCACGGCCGCCGCTATTTGATTCGCTTGCCAGACGGATTACCTGTTCAACGTGGCGTGAACCAAGTTCCTTGCGGTCTCCGCGGATCTCTTGATACAGACGTCGAATCAATCGTTCGGTGAGCACACGCAAGTGCGGGGGAGCATCGTACTTCGCGTAGGTGAGTTCCTGCGTTTTTCGCTCGCGAAGTTGTAATGGTCGCAGCAGATCGTCCACGCGGATGCGAACGGAATTGGCTTCCCGGGCTGCGAGCGCGTGAAATCGATCCTCCGTCAGTGCATCCCAGAAGGTTTCCTCTTCACGGGCGAATCGAGCAAGCTCATTCAGGTGAGATGCGGTGGCCGGCGAAAAATCGCGTTCCAGTAACGGCAGCAGGTCAGCGCGAATTCGGGCCCGCATGCGGCGCGTATCCAGATTCGTAGAGTCTTCGCGCCAAGGCTGCCCAATGGAGCGCAGATAATCTTGAAGCTCTTCCCGGCGAACGCTTAGTAGCGGACGGATAACGACTCCTGCGATGGGGTAAATGCCCGCTAGGCCCGTTAACCCCGTCCCGCGGATTAAGTGGGCAAGGATCGTTTCGGCCTGATCGTCTGCAGTATGCGCCACGGCAACATGGGTCGCATAACCTTCCGTGACGACTCGATTAAAGAATGCATAGCGTAATCGCCGTGCTGTGTCTTCGAGGTTCCGACCTTCCCGCTCGGAAAGCGCGGCGACATCTCCCTGATCGACCACGACTTCCAGTCCGTGGGTGCGCGCGAGATTTCTGACGAATTGGCAATCGCCTTCGGACTCAGCACCGCGAAGCGAATGATTGAAGTGTGTTACCAGCAGCGTGATTCCGAGGTCGTCACGCAATCGTTCCAGGAGCCGCAAAAGCGTTACGGAATCTGCGCCCCCAGATACGGCCACGCCGACCCGGCTTCCTGGTGGCAGCATACGGTCGCGCTGGATTCTCTGCAATACGGCTTGTTCAAGCGGATTTCGCATCGGATGAACGACTCAACTTCGATGGCATCGACGTAGTACCTATAGTAGCAGCCTGAACAACGAAGTGCCGACTAGGTTAGAGAAATACTCCATAAAGAAACAAGGTTCAGCGGGAGGATGAAATTAGAGCCGATCAGCCACCTGTTGTGTGAATAGATCGCGGCTGTAAGAGATGCGCCGGTCGAGTGCGACGGCGGCGAAATACGAGCAACTTTGTCGTTCGCGTTCGCTCCAGGCGGCTAACGCCGGGGTGACCGCGCCGGCAATAAAGTTCAGGACCGCCAATAAGCTGTAATAAACGCCAACCGCACGGATTTCCGATCTGTCGTCTCCGCGCTCCGGACACAGCCGCACCAACTGCAAAAGACGCTTAAAGTCGTCTCCCGCAACCCCGTGACTGGCAATGCCGGTAACCTCGCGCACGCGGTCGGATAGTTCAAATTTTCGGCTCGAGGCGAGAATCGAGCGGCAATAGGACACGAAAAATTGCAGGAAGGCCGCAAGCGAGATGACGCAAATGAGCGCTGCAATCATCGAGCCTTCACCATCAAGCGCGCTGGGGTTAACCGCGCGTCCTCCGGAACCTTGGTGAAGGTGTAGGCCCACGCCAGAGGCAGCCACACACCCATCAAAGGTGGAAGCCACCGCAAAAGGTTGGGCTGCAAACCTGGGAAGAGGTTACGAAGAGCGTAGATTCCCGCAGTCGCGCTGAAATAAACCCCTAGCGCGAGGACGAGTTGAATCAGCCGCGCGCGAGTCTCGCGTAGTGTCAGGACGGCGCCCCACAAGAGATATGTAAGCACCACGCCGACAAAGTAAAGATTTTGACCTAGCTCAACGACGAAACGACCGGTCAGATGATCTTTGTTCTCGTGAATGACGATGTAGGAGAAGAAGCCGGTGGCAATCAAGAGGAATGCAGCCGCTCCGCGGATGTAGCGGCTGACGGCCATCTCTTCGAAAACTTGTTGGTACAGCTGAATCACAACCCAGAACAACAGGATCGTAAGAATGCTTTCAGAATAATAATAGTAGTAGCGGTAATTTATGGATTGAAAGCCGTAGTGCTTGATGCTGAAGTAATCGCCAAGTGCAACCAATGCCGCGCAGCACATGTAAACACTAACACTAAGATAACGAAGGAAATTCTTGCGAGGCGAATTTACGCACACTATCACGTAAGCTTCCAAAAGGAAGCTGACAATCCACACTGAGTAATCTATTGGGCCAAGCATATCCCCACCTAAGGGACGCCCAGCCCCAGCCAACTCCCACTATCGCGGGACTAACCCTATCTCCAGGGTGTTGGGGGCATTGGAGCGCCCGTATTCGCCCAAGGTGTCGGCGGCATCGGAGCGCCCGTGTTTGCCCATGGTGTTGGGGGCATTGGAGCGCCGGTGTTCGCCAGCAGCCAAGGCGTCGGCGGCATTGGTGCGCCTGTATTTGCCAAAGCTGGATGGGTCGTAACGACCTTGAGGCCCATCGCGCTGGTAAGCGCCAACAACGCCAAGAGAACTACAACTAACCACTTAGACATAACTTCCTCCGGGTAGTTTCCACTACGCGGCGGAGTCTATAAGCAGTCAGCTGCCGGTCAAGAGGAAAATTTCAAGGCGTGTGTCCAAACGGTACACACCCCTCCCTCTTCCTGGTTTTCCAGGGCTTTTCCGAATTGTCCCAATGAAATTAGGGTTTCGAAATGTAGCGGTCAATGTTACTTCGGTACTAGTGTTCCAAGACTTTTACCGGCGTCCTGCACGCGCAGTTGGCACTCGCGATGACGGTATTTGCCTGCCACAGAAGCGATTGGGAAAGCGGCAAATCGCTTTGGGCTATGCCTATAGTTTGATAGGATGAAAGTACGATTCTTAATCGAAAATCTGCCTATCTGGAGCGATACAAGATGGCACTGGCATGTGACATTTGCGGCAAGAAGCCGTTGTTTGGAAATACGATCAGCCACGCGCACAACGTTACACGTCGGCGCTGGAACCCGAATCTGCGCCGCGTGAAAGCTGTAGTCAAGGGCGCGCACAAACGCGTGCGAGTTTGTACTTCCTGCATTCGGTCCGGCCGCGTGCAAAAGGCCGCTTGAAATCAGTCCTCCCCGGAAGGAGTTCCGTTTTGCCACGATCCCTTCTAATTCTTGCAGCAATCGTGGCTTTCGTGTGTCTGGCCGGATGCAAGACGGAAACCGCACCCGGTCCCGATGTTTGGGCTGTCGTCAACGGCAAGGAGATTCATCGCGACGAAGTTGAGAAGTATTTCCGCACGCGCGTTAACGCCGAAGGACCGGCTCCCTCGCAGGAAGAAGCCCTTTCGCTGAAGCTGAATATCCTCGACGAACTTATTAATAACGAAATCCTGCTCGAGCGCGCCAGCAAAGCAAATCTGATCGCTAGCGATGCGGAAGTTGAGGATAAATTCACCGAATCCAAAAGTCCTTATACCGAAGAGGAGTTCCAGAAGAAGCTAAAGGATTCAAATCTCACGGTCGATGACCTGAAGGCCGACATCCGACGCCAACTTTCGGTACAGAAACTACTGAATCGCGAGGTTGTGGCGAAGATCTCGATTACCGATCAGGACGTCATCGATTTTTACAACAAGAATCGCGCCCAGTTCAATGTGGCCGAACCGCAGTATCACATCGCACAGATCGTCGTGACGCCACATCCTGATCCTTCGGTTCACAATCGAAAGAATGACAAAGCTACTTCCGAACCTGAGGCCAAGCGGAAGCTTGCGTTGATTGAGCAGAGGCTCGGCAGTGGGGCTGATTTTTCACAGCTTGCCATGGATTATTCCGAGGACTCGACTGCTTCGACAGGCGGCGATCTCGGTTTCGTTCCGGAGTCTGCTTTGAATCAGTCCGACCCGGTGTTGAAGAAAACAGTCGAGGGGATGAAGGCCGGCGATGTGACGCAGCCCATCGGAGTAAAAAACGGCGGTTACCGCATTCTGAAGCTGATCGCTAAGGAACCAGCGGGGCAGCGCGAGCTTTCGGATCCCCAGGTTCAGCAATCCGTGCGTGACATGCTTCGTAACCGCAAAGAGCAGCTTCTTCGGTCGGCTTACATGATTGAAGCGCGTGATGATTCACATGTTACCAATTACCTTGCACGCGAGATCCTTGAATCCGCCGGAAAGCTCCCTGCTTCCAAATAATTGAAGAATTGAATAGCCGGAAATTCGATTCTCCCGCGCACGACGACCTGCCGGCTCGAATGAAAAGCGTCGAGCCGCCGCTACAAATTTTTATCTACTTTGCGTCTGTGGTTGCACCTGGATGGGTGGGGATACTCTCAGGAGACTACGGCCACAACCTGGCCTGCATTGACGGTTTGTCCTTCCATCACCGACAGCCGCTCGATTGTCCCGGATTTCGGCGCGCGAATTTCATTTTGCATTTTCATGGCTTCTACTACCAGCAGGCCTTGCCCCGC
Organism: uncultured Acidobacteriota bacterium; assembly: GCA_963703675.1. GTDB lineage: Bacteria > Acidobacteriota > Terriglobia > Acidiferrales > UBA7541 > Palsa-295. The sequence continues at coordinate 64,829 of CAVPFH010000007.1, forward strand.
GGCTACTGCATCACCTGTCTTCACCAGAATTCGAACGATTTTTCCTGGCATTGGAGCTAGGAGTTGTTGTCGGCCCTGAGCCTCCGCCGCTCTACCTCGATTTCTTTTCCATTCGCGCGGGTCGTGGATCGAGACTCGATAGTCCCGACCCATCGCGATCGCAAGCAATTCTGTGCCTGCCGCTTCCATCCGTACTTCAATCGATTTTCCTTGCAGCAGGAGCGAGTAAATTCCCGGCGACACCTCCACTGCGTCGCCTTCAATCGGCCGGCTGTCGATCAGCCATCGAGCCTTATCGCCTGCCTGCACCGACTCGACTCGTCGCCGCTTTCCGGCAATTTCAATCTCTAGTTTCATCGACCGATCCGTTTTGCGGCGCCATTCTCTCAGCGTTCTGGCTCGCCATTCATTTGTTCGCGCCGGGCTTCGGTTCTCCAGCGCGAATCGACCGACTGCGCAACACCTGAGGACTTTGAATTCGGTTCCGTACGATGCGATTTATGCCATAGCGCTGTGGCAATTAGGACGGCCTCCTCGAACCTTTCCTCGTCCGGCAAATCGCGTGCAGTCTCGCGCACTGAATCGTCGTTGCCAGGCTGCAGAAAATCGTCCAGCCATCTTGTGTAAATTGCCGCCTTCTGAAAATTCGCGCTGGCTAGAATGCGGCGGAACAGGGAGATGTTCGTTTTTATTCCACTTGCATGATATTCGCCCAGCGCTCGCTGCAATCGCGCAATTGCTTCCTGACGATCCCGTCCCCAGGCGATCAGCTTGCCTAACATGGGGTCATATTCATTAGGCACAGTCCACCCGGCATACACTCCATCGTCCGAACGAATACCCGGGCCGCCCGGCACCATTCGATCGAGTATCTTTCCCGGCGATGGGAAGAAATTATTGTCCGGGTCTTCGGCGTAGATGCGGCATTCGATTGCGTGTCCGCGGATTTCTACTTCCTTTTGCGTGAACGGCAGCTTTTCGTCGGCGGCTATTCGCATTTGTAATTTCACGAGGTCTTGCGATGTAACCATTTCGGTGACAGGATGCTCCACCTGTAACCGTGTGTTCATCTCCAAAAAATAAAATTTGCGGTCTGCGTCCACTAGAAATTCGACTGTGCCGGCGTTTGTATAATTTCCTGCGCGCGCCAGTTTAACGGCGGCTTCGCCCATTGCCTGGCGCAAATCCGCGGTCATGATTGCGGAAGGCGCCTCCTCGATGACTTTCTGATGCCGCCTTTGCACCGAACATTCGCGTTCGCCTAGGTAAACAATGTGACCGTGATGGTCCGCCAGTATCTGCATCTCGATGTGCCGGGGACGTTCAAGATACTTCTCCACATAAACACGTTCGTCTCCGAAAGCGTTTTGTGCTTCGGACGCAGCATCCCGCCAAGCGGATTTCAGGTCATGTTCGTGTTCCACCACTCGCATGCCCTTTCCGCCACCGCCTGCTACGGCTTTCAGCACAATCGGGAGGCCGATTTTCCGCGCGATCTCCATTAATTCGCTAATGTCCTTGATCGGATCTAAGGTGCCGGCCACCGTCGGTGTTCCGATGTCGCGGGCGGTGTGTCTGGCTGCGGTCTTTGAGCCGAGCTGCTCCATGGCCTCAGCGGAAGGCCCTATGAATGCGATTTTGGAATCACGACAGGCCCGCGCCAGCGCCGGATTTTCGGCAAGAAAACCGTAGCCTGGATGAATTGCATCGCAACTTGCATAGCGCGCAGCCCCAAGAATCTTTTCGATGACCAAGTAGCTTTCCGTCGAAGGCGCAGGACCAATGGGATACGCTTCATCCGCGAGCCGCACGTGCACCGACGCACGATCCACATCGCTGTACACGGCCACAGGAATGATCCCGAGCTCACGGCACGCGCGTATAATTCGCACCGCGATCTCACCTCGATTTGCAATTAGGACTTTTTTAAACATCGGCATTCCTGCAAAACCGAATTTTAGCATCTTGGCGGAATTGTGCTGAGCTATCGCTATACCGAGACGCGCTTCGGAAGGAAGGTATGACCCTTTTTCGCAATGAACATCCACAATGCGCTGCCGGCCGGCGGTAGATCACGGTCAGCGCGTCGCACCTCGAACCACTGCCTGACGATGGGCAAGCCTTCGACCTTCAAAACCGCCAGGCGCTTGGCAGCCACTTCCGATGCGATCGTGTGAGCTGAAATCAATGACAGACCAAGTCCCGCGATTACAGCCTGCTTGATCGTCTCGTTCGACCCCATCTCTACTGTTACTTTCGGCGGCTTGATCATTTGCGCGCTCAGGAAGTACTCGAAAATATTTCGTGTTCCGGAGCCTTCTTCGCGCACGAGGAATTTTTGATCGGACAGTTCTTCCTTCGGCACGCGCTTCATGCGCGCCAGCCGATGATCGGCAGAAGCAATCATCACGTAAGGGTGCGGACCAAACGGCTCGCTTTCGGCCGCAAAATCGCTCGGTGGACGTCCCATCAGCGCGATGTCGATGTCGTAATTGCGCAGCGATTCGTTAGTCTCGGCCCGGTTGCCGACCACAAGTTGCAAATCAATCCCTGCGTGTTGACGTAAAAATGCCGCGATCAGCTCTGCCGCAAAATACTTGGCGGTAGAAACCGCGCCGAACCGCACGCGTCCACCGTGGAGACCCTTCATCGCTTCCAGTGTGTCACCGAGATCCGCGACGACGCGGTCAATGCGCGCCGTTGCCGCAATTGCTTCCCGCCCAGCGTCCGTTGGACGCAACCGATTCCCGGTGCGGTCGAAAAGCGCCAGCCCTAGATAGTCTTCGAGAAGTTTGATTCGTGAGGTCAGCGCCGCCGGCGTAACGTGCAATATGGCGGCGGCTTTTACAACCGTGCCGGTGCGCGCCACTTCGCGAACTGCTTCCAATTGTTTGAAGGTGAGGTCGATCATACGTATTCAATTTTTCTAAGGCTGATGGCAATTATATTCACTTTTATTGTTTGGAGCAAGCTGCTACGTTTCTTAAGGATGAAGTGCGCTGACTCCGGACCCTAGCCTGGCCGCAGGGAGCCACGTTGCGTCACCTTAAGGAGAAATATTCATGAGCTTGGGTGTGAAGGCGCTCGACCTAAAGTCTTTGACGATTCGAGGCAAAGACCGCTACAAGTCCGGCGTGATGGAATACAAGAAGATGGGTTACTGGGAGCCGGATTACGATCCCAAAGATACCGACATCATTGCGCTTTTTCGAGTTACTCCGCAGGACGGCGTGGATCCGATCGAAGCTTCCGCTGCCGTCGCGGGTGAGTCTTCCACCGCCACGTGGACCGTCGTTTGGACGGATCGCCTCACTGCATGCGAAAAGTATCGCGGGAAATGCTATCGCGTCGAACCTGTTCCGAATGCGCCCGGTTCTTACTTTGCATGGATTGCCTATGACCTGGACCTCTTCGAGCCCGGTTCTATCGCCAATCTCACAGCTTCCATCATTGGCAACGTCTTCGGTTTCAAGCCGCTCAAAGCTCTGCGACTTGAAGATATGCGCCTCCCCGTCGCTTACCTGAAGACGTTCGACGGCCCTGCGACTGGCATCGTGGTCGAGCGCGAGCGGCTCGACAAGTTCGGCCGCCCGCTTCTCGGTGCTACGGTCAAGCCGAAACTGGGCTTGTCCGGACGCAACTACGGCCGTGTGGTTTATGAAGCTTTGAAAGGCGGCCTAGATTTCACCAAGGACGACGAAAACATTAATTCACAGCCATTCATGCACTGGCGCGACCGGTTTCTGTATTCAATGGAAGCTGTGAATCGCGCTCAAGCCGCGACCGGCGAGGTAAAAGGAAGCTACCTCAACGTCACGGCCGGCACCATGGAAGACATGTACGAACGCGCGGACTTTGCCGCTGAACTAGGATCCGTAATTGTAATGATCGATCTGGTTATCGGCTACACCGCGATTCAGTCGATGTCGAAGTGGGCTCGCCGCAACAATATGATTCTGCATCTTCACCGCGCGGGGCACGGCACCTACACGCGCCAGAAGATTCACGGCGTTTCGTTCCGCGTGATTGCGAAATGGATGCGCCTTGCTGGAGTTGATCACATTCATGCCGGCACAGTGGTTGGCAAACTCGAAGGTGATCCCAAAACCGTCCGCGGTTACTACGACATTTGCCACGACGATGTTGTGCCGCAAAAACTCGAGAACGGCATCTTTTTCGAGCAACAGTGGGCGTCGCTCCGCAAATTAATGCCTGTCGCTTCCGGCGGAATTCATGCCGGACAGATGCACCAGCTCGTCGATCTTCTCGGCGAAGACGTAGTGCTGCAGTTCGGCGGTGGAACAATCGGACATCCGGCAGGGGTGGAAGCCGATGCCACAGCGAACCGCGTCGCGCTCGAAGCCATGATTCTCGCGCGCAATGAGGGACGCGACATTGCCGGCGAAGGTCCGGAAATTCTGCGAGCAGCCGCCAAGAATTGTCTGCCGCTCAGGCAGGCGCTCGAAATCTGGAAGGACGTCACGTTCGATTACGCCTCTACCGACACGCCCGACTTTGTTCCTACTGCGGCCGTCAGCATATAAAAGGGAGAGATTTTCATCATGCGAATAACTCAAGGCTGTTTTTCGTTCTTGCCTGATCTCACTGACCATCAAATCAGAGCACAGGCCCAGTACATCGACCATGGCTGGGCCGTGAACATGGAATTCACCGATGATCCTCACCCTCGCAATACATATTGGGAGATGTGGGGCTTGCCGATGTTCGATATTAGAGACGCCGCTGCCGTAATGATGGAGCTGACGGAATGTCGCAAGGTCTACGGCGACCGCTACATCCGGGTTTCTGGCTTCGATTCTACCCACGGCTGGGAATCGGTAAAGCTTTCCTTCATCGTCAATCGTCCGGCGAACGAGCCAGGCTTCCGCCTCACTCGCCAGGAAACGAAAGGTCGAAACATGCGGTATACAACTCAGGCGCACGCCACCGATCGGCCCGAGGGACAGCGATACAATCGTTGAGCTACGGCTTCAAACCCCTATGAGTGATACTACACGCTCCTACGATCATCCGGGTATCACCGATCCGGCCGTGGAAGAACAACCGAAGGGCGCCGGATCATTTGGTTCGCTTCCTCCTCCTGCGACGCCACCCGCGAGTGGGTTGCCATCCGAAACCATCGATCTTGCAAAAGAGTTCTCGGAGTCTGGCGTCGAGGGAGTGCTGACGGAATTAGATCAGGGGCTAATTGGCCTTTCGCCAGTCAAGACGCGTATTCGCGAGATTGCCGCTCTTCTACTCGTGGAACGTGTGCGACGGAGATTGGGTCTTTACAGCGAACCGCCTGCGCTTCACATGTCATTCACCGGCAACCCTGTGGCACCGGCAAGACCACGGTTGCGTTGCGTATGGCCGCTCTGCTTCACCGGCCCGGCTTCGTGCGTAAGGGCCATCTTGTTTCGGTGACGCGCGATGATTTAGTGGGTCAGTACATCGGCCATACTGCGCCGAAGACAAAAGAAATTTTGCAGAAGGCCATGGGCGGAGTTCTGTTTATTGACGAAGCCTACTATCTTCACCGCGCGGAAAATGAGCGCGACTACGGCCAGGAAGCAATCGAGATCTTGTTACAAGTGATGGAAAATCAACGCGAAGACCTCGTGGTGATCCTCGCCGGGTATGCGGACCGCATGGAAAAGTTTTTCGCTAGCAATCCCGGATTTCGATCTCGCATCGCTCATCACATCGATTTTCCTGATTATCACGAAGACGAACTGCTCGCGATCGGCGAATTGACCTTAGCCAAACAGAATTACAAGCTGAGCGTGCAAGGCCGGGAGGCCCTGGCACGTTACATCACGGCGCGCAGACAACAGCCGCACTTCTCGAACGCGCGTTCCATCCGCAATGCCGTGGACCGTGCTCGTCTGCGCCAGGCGAATCGGATCCTGCGAAGCGCTGGCAACGTGAAGGTTACCGCCGACGACCTCATGACTATCGGCGCTCCGGATTTGCTGGCCAGTCGCGTATTCGCTAAGAGCGCTACGAATGATGCGCCGCTCAGCGAAGAAACCGAGAACAACTTCGATTGATCCACTCGGCGCCGTTTCAACCGTCTGCCTTGTTCGCAAGTCATCTTCCCAGGCTCCGTCGTTTCTCCGATCGGCCTTATGAATCAATATTGTCTTTATGACGTTCGAAACGATCTGTCATCCCGAGTAAAACGGGGGATCTGCTTTTTGTTTTGCAACTGGTGATGGAAGGCCTTGTCAGTGAGCTGAGCGGATGCGTGCAGCGAGGTTGCGGGCGCGCTGCCGGGCAATATCGATGAACTTATCGTCGCCGGCGAGTTGATCGAGTGTCGAGAGCAGACGTTCCGGTTCGGGGATGAGCTTACTGTTGTAGTCGTTTTCGATCTGAATCAGTACGTCATTAACCCCGAGCCGATCGTAACGCATGGTGCGAACGAGATCGGAAATGTCCCCGGATTGCCGCGCCAGGCCTTCAAAAATGGTCACCAATTGGCTGGCGGATTCATCGAGGGTGTAATTGAACTTGGTGGAATACTTCTCGGCTCCTTTTTCATATTGGAAAGTTTTTTCACCGAGATTTGCGAGCCGGCGGTGCACGTCCAGATCCGCAGTCTGAAAATTATGGAGCTTCGCGGCCAGCGAAAAAACCCGCTGCGCGAGTGACGCGCCGATCTCAAATGGTTGAGGATTGGGATCCTCGTCGAGCTGCCGAATATCGTAGGTGCCCGAGCCAGCTTCGTTGATCTTGATTTCCACAAATTCCGGAAAACTGCTCTTGAAGATCTTGCGGTAGGTAATCTCAGCTCGGGCGCCGGCCGAGACGGCCGGTTCGAGCGGCGAAAAAAAAGAAAGACACGGCGCTTGATTGATCGCTAATGGAGCGGAACCTGCGTGAGCCACTGTCAACCCAAGCGAGCATATTAAAACGAAGCACGAGACTGGATTCGTGCTAGGCCCTGGATGCGTCGGCTGGTGATGCATCACATGCCAGAGATGCGCGCGGCACGCGTTTGGTTTCTGAGAGCGTTTTTCGTTCCGCGCAGGTCGGCGGTGCGAGCCGGAATCGACGCAGCGCGAACTGCCGCTGCCCCGGCGTTCATCGCCAAGGTCACCCGCTCTTTTGCGCGTGAAAGATGCGCGTGACAGAGCGCCACTGCCAATGCGTCGGCGGCGTCAGGTGGCTCGGGATATTCTGTCAGTCCTAGCGCGGAGCTAACCATTTGCTGCATCTGCTGTTTCGAAGCGGCGCCAAACCCCGTGACGCTGCATTTTACTTCGCGCGGAGAATAACTGTGCGCTGGAATTGAGGCCTGGGCCGCCGCGAGCAGGATTACGCCACGCACTTCCGCCAACCTCAGCGCGGTGACCATATTCAGCGCGGTGAAAACAGATTCAACGGCAACGGCGTGCGGGGAAAATTCTTCCATGAGTTGCGCCATCAACCGATGGATTTCACGGAGACGCGGGCCGAAAGCTGTGCGGGGATGAAATTTCAGCGCACCGAAACGCAGCATTCGTAACGATGGGCCAATGAATTCGATGACGCCGTACCCGGTCGTGCCCGCGGCGGCCGGGTCCACACCCAGTATGCACGATCGGTTTTTATCAGCGTTCGAATTGGAGGATGAGTTCTGCACCATCGTGACCGGGACAAGTGTACGTGCGGCTCGGAATCGGATGGTAGTGTTTTTTAAAGATGGCAGTGCGCGAGGCGAACTAGCACGGCCCCAAAACTCTGCGAAAAGAATCGCTCTCAGCGGGAAAAGTTAGGCCGTCGGGCAACGCCATGCACTCTCATCGCGAACAAGCGCCGTAAGTGCGAAACATGCTTCGTTACGTCTTCTAATTGAGGAGCAATCCATGAGTGGCCGGTGGAAGGCCAAAAATCCTGCCCGGCAACAATCGTTTTGAGAAAGGGCAGGGCTTCTGCCAGATAGGCGACCGATAACGAAGAAGAGTGCTGTTCCCGCGGATGGGGCCATGTCGGTCGCGCTGCCTTTAGCGACACTCACTGCGTGGCCTTTATGGACGCGAATTCGGAATAGTCGGTGGAAACGGCGCGCTTCCGAAGCGCTAGCTCGCTACCGCCGCCTGCATTTCCTTCTCGTCGATGTCGAAGTTCGCGTAGACGTGCTGCACGTCGTCGTGATCTTCCAGCGTTTCGACCATCCGCATCATCTGTTGCGCCTGCGGCCCGCTCAGCTTGATGTAATTCTGCGGTACGAAGCCGATTTCTGCGGTCGCCGGCGTAATACCGGCAGCGATGAGCGCTTCCCGCACCTTTTCGAATGCCTCAGGCGGCGTAGTGACTTCCCAGGCCGAACCGTCGTCGCGCAAATCTTCCGCGCCGGCGTCCAGCACGATGCTCATCATTTTTTCTTCGTCAGCGGCCTCCTTGGGCACTACGATGTCGCCTTTTCGGTGGAACATCCATCCGACCGCGCCGTTTTCAGCCATGTTGCCGCCATTTTTCGAAAACATATGGCGAATTTCGCTGACGATGCGATTGCGGTTATTGGTCACAACCTGCACCAGCACGCCAACGCCACCCGGGCCGTAGCCCTCGAAGGTCACTTCATCGAGCGTTTCTCCCTCGAGCGTTCCGGTGCCGCGCTGGATGGCGCGTTCAATGTTGTCATTGGGCATATTCTCGCTCTTGGCGGAGAGAATTGCCGTGCGCAGGCGCGGATTGGTGACCGGGTCAGCGCCTCCGGTGCGCGCCGCAATCGTCAATTCGCGGATGATTTTGGTGAAAATTTTGCCACGCTTGGCGTCCGTAGCCGCCTTTTTGTGCTTGATCGTGGCCCATTTAGAGTGTCCGGACATGGATAACCTTCTTCAGGAAGTATGGCAGGAGCGGCGATATAGCTCTTGCCGCGACAGTGTAGCAGCAGCGTAACATTCAGGCAATAGTAGCGGCTGGCGACGAACCGGACGACAGCGCTCTACAAGTTCGCGTTCAATAATGTTAATTTGATCCGGGTCGTGGCCCGCTATATGGGTAGATGCCTATCTTCTGGGCGACAAAATTCCAAACTGTTATAAGCGAGGCGCTTCGCGCGTAGGAAAGGCCGGCACGAGGTAAAGCCACCCTATTTCGATGCCAACTACCATTACAACCGCGCTGGAATTCGCGCTGCTCGCGATTACCTCTGTATTTTTCTTGGTCGATCCTTTCGCAGTGATCCCCATGTTTTTGGCCGTCACTGCGAATTTGCCGAAAGATGAACGGCGAGCCATAGCGCGGCGGTCGGCCATGACTTGCGCGATCGTGCTCTGTTCTTTCGCGCTGGCCGGGAGCCTGATTTTCAAAATGTTCGGCATCACGCTTCCAGCCTTCAAGATCGCCGGCGGCATCATCCTTATGGGGATCGGCCTGGACATGCTGCAAGCGAAGCAATCCGGAACGAAAGCGACAGTAGAAGAGCAGCAGGAAGGCGCGGAAAAACCTGATGCCAGCATTATTCCGCTGGGCATGCCGATGCTCGCCGGCCCCGGCGCGATCTCGACGGTCATGGTGCTAGTAGGCGAATCGCATTCCATCTGGCAGCACATCATTATCTATGCAACGATTCTGCTGACAGCGTTGGTCTCCTATTTGGTGCTGGCAGGCGCGGATGGAGTGCGCAAATACTTGGGCGAGACTGGCATCCGCATTTTGATGCGGTTAATGGGCCTGCTGCTGGTGGCGCTGGCAGTGCAATTCGTAGCCAACGGCTTGACGGATTTCGGCTTGCTCAAGCAAATCACAACCCCATATTGAGTCCGGTCAGCGCTTTTGGCAGCGTCCGCGAGCAACGCCGAGCTGGCGTCCTCCCCTAGTATTCTTCTTCTTCGGGTTTCTTCAGGCGGGTCATTTTCAGGGTAATGCGAAAATCGCGTGAGCGCGCCTCGGCCAGAATGGCGCGGCGGGTCTTCACCGGTAATTCCGAGGGGCCGATCACGCCGGCTATGTCGCGCGGAAAATGTTTGATGAAGATGGCAGCTAAGTGCGCGGTGGAGTAAGCAATCGGAGTAGCGATCAATCCGCGCCGGCGAATCTGATAGAGCGTGGGAAAGCTCACATCGTAACGCACGACCAGCGACTGATCATCCTTGGAGCCTCGCACCAGCACGGCCGCGGCAAATCGCGCATTTTCCAAAACACCGCTCCGTATCATGCCCGCGACTCCCTTAGGCGTCGGTGTCTTCGGAAATCTTTTGCGGACGATTCCTTGCGAACGGTTCAGCCGTCCTTGCCGGAACCAGCGATACAGCCGGTCGAAATCATTCCCACCGATCTTCGCGTCCATATCGCGCATCGCAACCACATACGGAAGCATGCAAACTTCGTCCTGAGCCGCCAGGTACACAGTTGTCTCGCCGATCGGCGGAGGGAAACGGAATTTTTCACGTTCGGCGAATCGTTTAGCCATCGAGAAATGGCCATGACGATACACGCGCGGCCTCGAAATTGCCGCGTCATACATAACTTCTGGCGACCAAGTAGAGACCGGATCCTTGCTCTCGGTGCTCTCGTACAGGCGAAGTTGAATGGACTCCACTTCGTCGAGCAGCTCTGAAGCCCGCTTTGCTAGCAGGTTGGTTAGTCCAGGAGCGGCACCGGTGCAAATCAGTGCCGCGCGATTTTTGGTCAGGAAGCGCTTGTGGAAGCGAAACTGTTCCGGGCGGAACGGATTGCGATTGAGATGTGAGTTCAAATCCAGGTAATGCACTCCAAGCCGGAGCGCCGCGCGCAAAATAATCTCGTTGAAGACGGCGGGAGATGCGTTGACGATCAGGTTACAGCCGCGAGCGGCGCGCACAATCGACCAGAGATTGCGGGCGTTAGCTTCTTTCACTTCAATCTTGCTTTTCTTACCCAGAAACTTTCGCGCGCGGTCAGGGTCGCGGTCGCCGCACCAAACCGTATGTCCTTGGTGCAACAACAAATGTGCAAGTAAGGAGCCGGCGCCTCCCACTCCCAATACGAAGATGCGCATCGGCCCGAACTGTACCACAGTAGACTCGGCACACCGCTCGTCCTGAGCGCACTCTTTCCGGTTGTGCAACCGACCCTGATTCGCAGTCTTTTCGTGAAAAAGCACCACAACAGCTCCTTCAAGGCGCTCGCAAGCACCGCGGTCCCGAGTACTACGGGGGAGGCGGGCGACACTCGGTCCACGAGCAACGTACTTACCGAAACTGCGGAACCCTCAGCTACGGCCTGCGGTACATAATTCTGTTGGTTTGCTTTGGAGACCACAGAGCGTAGAATCATCTTGATTCTCCGACCCCCCTCGGCCTGACGGAGATACAACCTAGGGCGACGGGGGCGATGTTTCGGAGATGAGGATGGGGTGGAAGCGCCCGATCCTCCCGTGTTTGAAAAGGAGTGAATCCAGCTTGCGCCATTAGAGGCCGCGCTGCTGGAATGTTCGCCCGTTTCCATTCCCGGAAATGGGCCTTTTTATTTTCTAGGGCATCTAAATTGCAATGGCTCTCATGGACAAATTCGGACGTCAAATCGTCGACTTGCGTGTTTCGGTCACGGACCGCTGCAATTTTCGATGCGTTTACTGCCGTTCCGCGAATCCGGAAAATCACGTTGGGGAACACGAACTGCTCGATTGGGATGAATACGAGCGGCTGGTTCGAATACTTGTCGGCATAGGAATCCGCAAGGTTCGTGTGACTGGCGGTGAGCCGCTGGTGCGTCCGGGAGTGGAAGATTTCGTCGCACGGCTTAAAGCCTTAGCTGTGCAAGATCTTTCCATGACCACCAACGGATTCCTGCTCGCCGAACGCTGCGACCGGCTGGTGGCGGCCGGGCTGGACCGCATCAATATCAGCCTGGATTCCCTCGACGCAAAAAAATTCGAACAAATCACGCGCACGAAGACGTTTAATGAAGTTATCTCCGGAATCGAAGCGGCTCAGGCTTCGCGCCTGCGTCCGGTAAAAGTGAATGCAGTTCTGGTCCGTGGGCTGAACGACAACGAGATTGAAGCTTTCGCGGAATTCGCACGCGAGAAGGATATCATCATGCGGTTCATTGAGTTCATGCCGCTGGATGCAGACCGCACCTGGACTCGCGACATGGTGGTACCCGCCGCGGAAGTTCATCGGCGGATTTCGGCTGTGTGGCCGCTAATTCCAGTCGTACATGAACGCAGCGAAACCGCGCGCAAATACCGTTTCGCGGACGGCCGCGGCGAAATCGGATTGATCGCGCCCGTGACGCAGCCATTTTGCGGCCATTGCTCGCGCATTCGCTTGACCGCCGACGGGAAATTGCGTACTTGTCTTTTCAGCAAGCAGGATCATGACTTAAAGGGCGTGCTTCGCAGCGGTGCGACCGACCGCGAAGTCGGCGATGCGATTGTCGCGATCGTCGACCAAAAGGAAAAGAGCCACCGCATCAACGATCCCGGCTTTGTTCCACCTTCCCGTACCATGGTTTATATTGGTGGCTAATTTTGCGGCGGCGCGATAGCCTCGACGACGGCGCCAAATAAGTTCCTGCTTGGGAGTACTTCGTTATGGCAGAAGAAGAATCCAAATATTTCTCCCTGACTGAAGCGGAGCGCCTGCGTTCGCAGCTCGAGCCGATTCTCATCGAAGCGATGGAATCGCGGCGCAAGATGAACGATGTGGATGGTCAGCTCAGCGCGCTAGCAGAACGCATTCAGCGATCGGGGGGGTTGGCCGTCTCCTATGAAAGTGCGGCCAAAGTGCGCCTTGAACGCAATCGCCTGGAAGAATCCGTGCAGAGCGCGCTTGATCAGATTCAGGAAACCGGCTGCGTAGTGAAAGATCTGGACGTCGGCCTGCTGGATTTCCCCTCGCGTATAGACAATCAGGAAGTGTATCTCTGTTGGAAGCTGGGCGAAGATCGCATCCGTTTCTACCACGGCCAAGACGAAGGCTTTGCGGGCCGCAAGCCAATCGATCCCCGCGACTCGGGCTACAACAACACTGTCCAGTAACGATCGGACCCTACTTCATTGTGACCAAAGCTACTGAAAATCGGCTAAAGGATTCCGCGAGCCCTTATCTGCGCTCCGCTGCGCACCAGCCCGTCGACTGGCGCGAGTGGGGTGAAGAAGCGTTCGAGGAGGCGCGCGCCGCAGGCAAGCCGGTCCTATTGGACATTGGCGCGGTGTGGTGCCATTGGTGCCATGTAATCGATCGCGAGAGTTACGAAAATCCCGAAATCGCCGCGATGATCAATCAATTCTACATTCCCGTGAAGGTCGATCGCGACGAGCGTCCGGATGTTGACTCCCGCTACCAATCGGCAATCAGCGCGATTTCCGGGCAGGGCGGTTGGCCACTCACTGCGTTTCTGACTCCCGATGGTAAGCCATTTTTTGGCGGCACGTATTTCCCGCCGGAAGACGCCATGGGCCGCCCCGGCTTCAAACGCATCTTGCTGGGAGTTGCTGACGCTTTCAAATCGCGCCGTGCCGAAGTGGACAGTTCCGCGAAAGCACTCGAGCAAGCAGTGGCGAAAGCCGAAGTGTTTCACACCGCTCGCGGCGAATTCGATGCCGGCGTAGTGGATTCCGTGATCGAATCTGCGCTGCATTTGTTCGATGAAAGTCACGGAGGCTTCGGCAACGCGCCGAAGTTCCCTCACGCCAGCGCGACGGATTTGCTGCTGGAGCGTTACCAATCCACGCGCGACGAAAAACTGTTGCACGTAGCCCAACCTACGCTCGAAGCAATGGCCAAGGGCGGAGTCTATGACCAGATCGCCGGCGGATTCCATCGCTATTCGGTCGACGAGTGCTGGTGCGTCCCCCACTTCGAGAAAATGACCTACGATAATTCCGAGCTGCTCAAGAACTACCTGCACGGCTATCAGGTCACGGGCAACAGCCTTTTCCGTGAAGTGAGCGAGGGAATTATCCAGTGGGTCACGGATGTTCTGTCCGACCACAAGCGCGGTGGTTTTTACGGCAGCCAGGATGCCGATCAAACGCTCGACGACGACGGCGACTATTTCACCTGGACGCTGGAAGAAGTCCGCGCGGTGCTGACTTCCGAAGAATCACATGCCATCGAGATTTATTACGACGTGAAGCCTCGCGGCGAAATGCATCACAAACCAGCGAAGAATGTTCTGTGGATCACATGTTCTTTCGCGCAGCTTGCCGCACAACTGGACTCGGACGAGACCAACGCCCGTCTCTTGATCGCTCGCGCCAAAGGCAAGCTGCTCACTGCCCGCCTACTTCGCCGTCCCACTCCTGCTATCGACACGACCATCTATGTCGGCTGGAACGCAATGTTCATCTCAGCGTATCTCGAAGCTGCCCGTGTGCTGGGCCGCAACGACTGTCGCGAATTCGCGTTGAAAACGCTCGACACAATTCTCGCGGAGGCGTGGGACGACTCAAAAGGATTCTGCCATCGTGCCGGCGGCCCACGGCTGGAAGGGTCGCTCGACGATCAGATTTTTGGAGCTGCCGCGCTGCTGGACGCCTACGAGACCACGCTTGACCGCCGCTACTTTGATATCGCCGAGCGGACCATGCGACTGGCCGTCGAACGATACGGCGACCCCGACGGCGGAGGATTTTTCGACCGCGCGAAAGATGCCGCGCCGATGGGCGGCTTGGACGTTCGCCGCAAGCCTCTTCAGGATTCGCCAACTCCCGGAGCAAATTCCGTCGCGGTAATTGTTCTTGACCGCCTTTATGCTTTCACCGGCGAAAAATTGTATCGCGATTGGGCGGAAAAGACGCTCGAAGCTTTCGTCGGTCTCGTTCCGCAATACGGATTATTTGCCGCAACGTATGGCCTTGCCGCACTGCTTCACGCGCGTCATCCGTTACAGGTCGTGGTAATGGGCAGAGCGGATGATCCGAAAGCAGCTGAACTTGAGAAAACCGCAAACGAGGTTTACCGCTTCGCTAAAGCGGTCCTGCGAGTAACGCCCGACACCCCGGCTCATGCTTCTCTTGCACCGAGTCTGCGGGAAATATTGCCGAGCCTCGATCTTACAAAGCCGCAAGCGCTTGTCTGCATCGAAACAACGTGTCATCCTCCAATAACCGATCCCGGCAAACTCAATGCTCTTCTAACCGAGGTCGCAACCACAGCTATGAAGTTTTAGCGGCCGCCTTCAGGCGGACGTCTTTGGTTTCTGTGCGGTGCTATTCGCCATGAATTCCGCTGCCGTCTCGCCGCAAGTTGCCGCGCGCCACGCTCGGTGTAATAATGTCCCATTCCAGCGGAGCACTGCTCGAGGCTGGGTGTACACGGGAGCTTTATGGCAATGAGAGATGCGTGGGTTGAAAAGCGCGTTGCGGCAACGAATGGTGGTGAACGGAATTTCTCGCAGATGCATTACGCGCGCAGGGGCGTAATCACCGAAGAAATGGAGTATGTCGCCAAACGCGAGAAAGTCACACCTGAATTAGTTCGTGATGAAGTCGCACGCGGCCGCGCGATCATCCCTGCCAATATTAATCATCGCAACCTCGAACCGATGGGAATTGGCGTTGCGTTCTTTTGCAAAATCAATGCCAATATCGGCAACTCCGCCACCACATCGAACGTGGATGAAGAACTAGAGAAGCTGCATCGCTCCGTGCATTACGGCTCGGACACGGTAATGGATCTTTCCACCGGCGGCGACATTCCCATGATTCGCAAAGCCGTCATCAACGCTTCGCCGGTTCCCATCGGCACCGTGCCGATTTACGAAGCGCTTTCGCGTGTGCGGCGTCCCGAGGATTTGTCGATCGAACTGATGCTGGAAGTGATCGAAGAGCAAGCCGAACAAGGCGTGGACTACATGACCATTCACGCCGGAGTGCTGCGTGAATTTCTCCCCCTGGTGCGCAACCGAATTACGGGCATTGTCAGCCGCGGAGGAGCTTTGCTGGCGCAGTGGATGAGTTTTCACAAGAAGCAAAACTTCCTGTATGAGAATTTCGACGCCATTTGCAAGATTTTCCAGAAGTATGACGTCAGCTTCTCGCTCGGTGATGGACTGCGCCCCGGCTGCCTGGCCGATGCCAGCGACGAAGCGCAATTCGCGGAGTTGAAAGTTCTCGGCGAGCTCACCAAAAAAGCTTGGGAATGCGAGGTGCAAGTGATGATCGAAGGGCCCGGTCACATTCCCATGGATCAGATCGAAATGCAGGTAAAGAAAGAAAACGAGATGTGCTACGAGGCGCCTTTCTACACGTTGGGGCCTCTCGTGACTGACATTGCGCCTGGCTACGATCACATCACCAGTGCAATTGGCGCGGCGATGATCGGCTGGCATGGCGCGTCCATGCTGTGCTATGTCACGCCCAAGGAGCATCTTGGGCTGCCCAATGCCGACGATGTTCGGCAAGGCGTGATCGCGTACAAAATCGCGGCGCATGCAGCCGATGTGGCGCGGCATCGTCCTGGAGCGCGCGATCGCGACGATGCGCTCAGCTACGCGCGTTTCCTTTTTGACTGGAACAAACAGTTCGAGCTCTCGCTGGACCCCGCAACAGCGCGCAAGATGCACGACGAAACTTTGCCCGACGATTTCTACAAGGACGCGAAGTTCTGCTCGATGTGCGGCCCAAAGTTCTGCTCGATGAACACGACGCAGATCGCCGAAGCGTATCAGGGTCTCGACCAGAAAGAGCGCGAGCAGAAATTCACGCAACTGCTAGCCAAAGTCGCTAATCCGGATTAGACGGTGCGGCTTTCGATCACATTCCTCCACGACATTGTCGGGTTGGTTCGCCGCCACGCAATTTCAGGTATTGCGTGGTTTCGATCGCCGGATGTCTTAGCTATTTGTATTTTCTGGCGCTATTTACGAAAGGCGGTACGGATTGCAAGACTCAGTTATTCGTAGGGAATATTGCCGGGTTATTTGGATTTGGCGCGGCACTGATCCTCTTGACGGCTTTTGGTTGGTGCGACATCCCGTAACGTCTTAGGATTCTTCTTCCGATTTTTCCCCGGGCTCAGCCAGAAGCTCGAAAATCTCCGCATCCGATGCGCCCAGCGCGGAAAAGACGCGCCGCTTCTAGCTTGATATCACAGGGCACAACTATTTCGCGCACGGCGTTCCTAACGTACAATTTCACGCCGAGTCTTAGAGAACAGTAGGAGCCAAAATCAGATGAATCAACTGCGCGAAGAATTTAACCGCTGGGCCGATTCCGGCAAGGGCGAGTCGATGGAGCACGAGCATTGGCCCATCACCAAGCCCGTGCTGGGCCTAATGCAGATCGATCCCACGGACAATATTCTGGACGTCGGATGCGGTGCCGGCTGGCTCTCCCGCATTGTGGCGCGTCGCGTTCCGCAGGGCCGGGTCGTCGGAATGGACATTTCCGACGAAATGATTCATCGCGCGCGCGAGGCCAGCATTAAAACCGAAAATCTGGTCTTCGTCGTCGGCGCCGCGGACGAAATTCCCTGGGAAGCGAACTTCTTCAATCGCGTGATTTCCGTCGAGTCGTCGTATTACTGGCCCGATCCGGCCAAAGGGGTCCGCGAAATGCACCGAAGTCTCACCGAAGGCGGCTCGGCCTGGATCCTGATCAACTACTACCGCGACAATCCGCACTGCCACCAATGGGACGAAAAATTGGCCGTCCCGACGCACCTGCTTTCCGCCGACGAATGGAAACAAATGTTTCGCGACTCCGGATTCAGGGACGTGGGCCACCGCCTGATTCCAGATCCAACCCCTAATCCCGATGAATATACCGGCCGTTGGTTCCGCGACGCCAAGCAGCTCGCCGAATTCCGCGCTATCGGCGCTCTTCTTATCCACGGTACAAAATAGAAGCGGCTACTCGGCCATGGCGTGCAGCGTTTGGCAGCCCCGGGTAGAAATTGCTACACTTCGCAGGGAACAGCGCGGCCTGAACTCTAGCAATCGAACAAGTCAAAACAAGAAGAAGCGGGTCTGATCCTGAAACTATACGAACTGCGTCGCGAAGAAACGATGCACTAAGCGCGCGACTGGTATTTTCTAGAATTCAATCCCCAGTCGGTTGCGGACTTCAACAACCACAGCGGTCATTTACGTATAGTCATTTCCTATTGGGACATGGCGGCATCCCTCGTCAATAATGGAGCGATCGGTCAGGATCTTTTCAATGACAGCAACGGCGAGCAGATTGCCGTCTTTTCCAAGATCGAACCAATCCTCGGCGACATTCGAGGCGCCTATGGACCGCACTTTGCCGCCAACTTTGAAAAGCTGATTGATTCGACGCCGGACGGCCGGAAGCGCACGGCGGAAGCGCGCGCGCCTGAAGCAATCCGCGATCAGTTCGCCAAACAACAGGCGAAAGCCGCGCAAAGCTAACCTAGCTTCTGCTCTTTCCGCAGCCACCAAGAGCGGGCATCGTTTGACTCGCAACACTCATCCGCATATACTCGCCCGTTCGCGGAGTAATGGAGAACGATGGGCGTCCTGGACAACCGCTTCGAGCGCAGCTACGTTCTTTCCACAGTCGATTACGTTTTCAACTGGGCCCGCAAGAGCGCCATCTGGCCGTTGACCTTCGGACTCGCCTGCTGCGCCATCGAAATGATAGCTTCCACCACCTCGCGCTTTGACATCGCGCGATTCGGCGCCGAGGTCTTTCGCCCGTCGCCCCGGCAGGCCGATCTGATGATCGTCGCCGGCACCGTGACGCTGAAAATGTCGCCAGTGCTGAAGCGCGTTTGGGACCAGATGCCGGACCCAAAATGGTGCATCTCGATGGGTGCCTGCTCCAGTGTTGGCGGCCCCTTCAACGTGTATTCGGTGCTTCAGGGCGTGGATCGCATCGTCCCGGTAGATGTTTACGTAATCGGGTGCCCGCCGCGGCCTGAGGGCCTGTTCTATGCGCTCCTAAAATTGCAGGACAAAATAGACCAAATGACGCTTGCGAAGCGGCCGACTGCGGTGCGGCTAAAGCCTGAAATGGTTGAGGAATTCAAGCGCGGCGTGATGGTGGCGCAAACTCCCGAGCCCCGATAGGTCACTAATATTGCGGCACTTAGGGTAGCACGTGCCTTGGTTGCCGTCGTTGCGGAGAGTGTCCATAAATGCCTTTTTTGCGGGTAACGAAGCTTGCTGAAGTCCCCCCTGGAACCATCCGCGAATTTCAGGTCGACGGCAGTAACATCGCCCTAGCCAATGTCTCCGGTAAACTATCTGCAATCAATAACATATGCTTGCATCGAGGGGGCCCGCTCGGCGAGGGAGAGCTTCAAGGTCAAATCGTTACCTGCCCGTGGCACGGCTGGAAGTATGACGTCACCACCGGCAAGCTGGAAGCAAATCCGGCCGTCGGAGTTCAATGCTACGCGGTGCAAGTCCGCGGCGAGGATGTGTTCGTAGACCTAAGTTAAAGCTTGGTTTAACCCCAACTGCCTCTCTACTTGTTTCCGAAGCGCCGCTCCTCGAAAAATTCACTCACAAAGTTCGCCATTTTTTGCCTCTTCCGTGTATAGTTCGCCGGATTACTTTTGACGGATGACGCAACCGCCCCCCAAACCCAGACGCTGGCTGCTCGCCGTAGACCCACGCGTCTATCACTGGGACACCCTGTTCGTTAAAGGCAAGGAAATGTGGCGCCATGCCGGCAACCGTCCGGACGCGTTGCGCCAGCTCAAGCAAATCCATAAGGGCGACCGCGCTCTGGCCTATCACGGCAAACCCGAGCACGCGATTTATGCCCTGGCGGAAGTGAGCCGCGATCCTTACCCGGATCCGCACGAGAACGACACAAAAAAAATGGTGATGGATTTGCGTGCCATTGAACGCCTGCCGCGACAGGTGACTTTGACCGAGCTGCGCGAAAACAGACTGCTACGCAAAATCAAATTCCTCAAGAACACGCGCATGACGATCTGCCCGCTCACCGACGAAGAGTACGCGGAAATTTTGCGGATGGCCGGCATCGTCGCCTCTCCCGGTATCCCACTCCCCTAACCTTCGCCGAACATCTTGGAGTGCGGCGTGTTGCTGGCGCTTTCCTCCGCGAGGCTTGCCTCGCGTGCGCCGGCGAAGAAAACTCAGTAAGATGACATGCGTGCAAGGAGGAATTTTTCATGCGAAAGGGATCCTTTTGGTTCTTGCTCGTGGCGCCGGCTGCTGTTGTCGTTTTTGCGATTGCACGCTCGGGCGGGGTGCCGTCCGCGGCAGCGCAGGCCAAAAATGCGCCGTCGCCGCAATCTTGCTTACGTGGAATTTCCGACGGCAGCACGCGAGTCGTGGATATGACGTACGCAATTAACGACAAACTCCCAGCGTGGCCAGGAGACGACCGCACCTTTGAAGCGAAAGTGGTTGCAACGCCGGAAAAAGACGGCTATTTCGCGCGCAGCTTCTGGACGCTGGAACATTACGGCACTCACCTCGATGCTCCGGCGCACTTTCCTCCGGGTAAGCTGTACCTCGATCAGGTTCCGCCGGATCACCTATTCGGCCCGGCGGTAGTAATAGACGTGCGTGAAGAAGTGACCAAAGACCCAGATTATCGTCTGCGGGTTATGCGCGTGGAAAAATGGGAAGCGCAGCACGGACGAATCCCGAAGGGTTCCATCGTCTTGTTGCGTACAGGTTGGTCCTCTCGCTGGCCGGATCAAGCACGCTATCGCAATATGGACGCAAGCGGCGTAATGCATTTCCCCGGATTTTCCGTCGAGGCGGCGAAACTGCTGATCGAGCACGGCGCGGTTGGGCTAGGCATCGACACGCTCAGCATTGACTACGGACCATCGAAAGACTTCGAAGTGCACCGCGTCGATCTCCCCGCGGGACTCTATAACCTGGAAAACCTAGCGAACCTGGATCAATTGCCGGAAGCCGGAGCATCCCTGATCGCAGCTCCGATAAAACTGGAAGGCGGCTCGGGCGGTCCAGTGCGCGTGTTTGCGGTCCTGCCAAACGATAAATGAACCACGAGGTTTGACGTAGGGTTAGACGTGGGCTTTCGCAAATATAGACAAACCGGGCTAAATGAGCACCCGGCTTGGGCAACGAGTCAAACTACAGGTGTGCAGCATCTAACAGTCTCGTAGCGCCGGTGTCCCGCCGGCTTTTTGTCTTCTTCGGACAAGCAGATCTAGCTTGCTGACATGGGTGATTAGGAAGTTAAATGCCGGAACTGCCTGAAGTCGAGACTGTCGCACGCGGCCTGCAAGCTGTGCTGTCGGGTCGACGTATCCTCGCGGTGCGCCTGGGCAAAACGGATTTCATCGATGATCCTGCGGCGTTGGAACAGCAATTACCGGGAACTACCGTTTCTCGCGTACGACGCTTCGGTAAATTTCTGGTCGTCGATTTGCAGCGCAGCGATGGCGCCGCCGAAGAATTGTCGTTGTTGATTCACCTGGGTATGACTGGTCAGCTAATCGTGTGTCCACCGGAAGTGCCCATCCCTCCGCACACGCATGTCTTTGTCGCTCTCGATGACGGCCGCGAACTGCGTTACACCGACATCCGCCGCTTCGGACGGATGGCGATGCTATCGAACGGCGCTCATGAGCGCGTGCTTGGTGGTCTCGGCATCGAGCCACTCGAGGTTACCGAAGCGGAATTTCGCCGGCGAATCCAATCGCGCAGCGCGCATATTAAATCGCTGCTTCTCAATCAAACTTTGTTGCGCGGCATCGGCAACATCTACGCGGATGAAAGCCTGTGGCGCGCGAAGATTCATCCGAAAAAGCTCGGCTCAAAGTTGACCAATGACGAAAGTCGCCGTTTGCATCGCGCTGTGCAGTCCGTTCTCCGTGAAGCCATTCGCCTGCGCGGATCGTCGATTTCGGATTACGTCGATTCAGCCGGTCAAACGGGGGAATATCAATCGCGGCATCGCGTGTATCAGCGGCATGGCGAAAAATGTTTCCGTTGCCGAACAGCCATACGCCGCATGATTGTAGCCGGACGCAGCAGTCATTTCTGCCCTCGCTGCCAGCCCGCTCCTCGCCAACGTGCCAGTAAATCCACGTCGCGCACGAGGTCTGCTTCGCGGCTTAAGCCCTAGTTTCGCGCCCTCGGCCGGTGTAGAAATAAATCAGAATTGCTCCCAGCAAAGCGAAAAATCCAGCATACGCAAAACCCGCGTTGGGGCTGACGCTGGACCACAGAACTCCGACGACCACGCTCGATACCAAATCTCCAACACCATTTACAGTAGCGAGCACACCGAATCCCGAGCCGCGGTTAGCTTTCGGCAGCAGCTCTGCCGCCAGCGACTTTTCCACCGACTGCTGCACTGCGCCGTGTATACCGACCAATCCGAATAAAATCGCCAGCATGGGAATTGTCGGAGACTCGAAAATAAATCCGGCGAATGCGACTACCGCAAATAGATATCCCACGGCCAGAATCCCTCGCTTGCCAATCCGATCGGCGAGAGCTCCTGCCGGATAAGATGCCGCTGCATCCATGAAATTGTAAAAAGTGTAGAGCGCGACCGCGATTGTGGACGCTTTCGCGAAACCAAATCGCGGCGTCAGGATTTGTCCCGCGCGAAGAATCAGCAGCGTCGGAGCGAAATCGCCGATGCCGTGCGCAAAAACTCCCGTGAGGAAATGCCAATATGTTCTTGGAAGTTGGCTGAAGCTCGATACGAAACTCAGAGCGCGATGATCTTCGTCCTGTCGTCCGGATGGTGCGAGAAGCGCAAACGCCACCGCGGCGGCGAGGCCCGGAAGCAACGTCCAGCGTAATACGCCGCGCGGTCCCAGCCACCCCAGCAACGCCGTCGCGCACGAGGGACCGAGCACAGCGCCAATTGTATCCATCGCGCGTTCGAATCCAAAAGCGCGGCCTTGCTGTTCGGATGCGACGGCATCGGCGAGCAACGCGTCGCGTGAGGAACCGCGGCTTCCGCGGCCGATCCATCCCAGCGCACGCATCACCAGAATCGTTGGCCAGCTTTGCGCGAAAGCGTATGCGCATGTCGAAATCCCTGTGGCGCAATAGCCGATAATTCCCGTCGGCTTGCGGAGCTTGGGTCGATCTGCAATCCAGCCGCCCGCTAATTTTGCAAAACTGGAAAATCCGTCCGAGACTCCTTCAATTACGCCGAGCGCAAATGCAGGCGCACCGAGACTGGCAAGGAATGAAGGCAGAATTGCCGTGGCCGCTTCATGTCCCCAATCCGAGAACAGGCTGGCCAGGCCGATCCCCAGCACACCGCGAGTTAACCAACGCTTCGAAGCAGGTTCGCTCATTTTCAAGAAATTGATGAGTTCCAGGCGTCCTAGCTATTGCCGTCGACGAGATCGATCAAATCACCCACCGTTCTTGGTCGTTGGCCCTTTTGTTCTATCGGTCATGGTCAGCTCGACGAGATCCAGCGAATCACACTGAAACGTTTCTGTTGATTTGTCCGCTGCCCCATCAAGGTTATCGTCCCGCTGAAGCTCGCCGGATTCGAGGGAACGCCTGAGATTTCCACGAAGGCTGCGAGGAAAGAGGGCCATGGATCAGCCGGCTGCGCTACTGCCGAGCGGCGCTGGTGCGGTATTCACAATTAGCGGAACGGCTGCGCTAACAATGCGCTCGGCCCACCCGCAGCGGTCACTGGCGTCGAGCCACATCACGGGTGCGCGCAGATTTTTGAACGGCGCAGAATCAAGCAATTCCATCAACAATTCGTGAATCTGATGCTGAAAGGCGCGGTCCTCGGAACGAAAACCGTCAGGCGGAATGTCCGCATCTACGGGAGGCACGCCGACCAGAACCGTGTAGCTGTTCATCCACCATGCAAGCCAGTTCTCCAGCTGTAGCTGCCGGCCGAATTTGTTCACCAGGTAGCAATAATTATCCAGAACTGAGCGATCGGTGATCACGTGCGGAGCGCGGCGCGCGGCATCGAGTTCCGCAGCAATCTGCGCGTGTAGAATCCATAGCTGTCCTTCGATCGTCGTCGCCGCGTTCACCGGAAACGGCGATCGCCTGGCGACCTCAGTCACCAGCTCGACGTTGTGGTGCGCTTTCTTCAGCAGCGAGCAGATTTCGTACGCAAGGGTGGTTTTGCCGACTCCGTGCGTTCCGATCAATGCAAGTTTCACGATTCCGCCTTTTGCCAGCAGCGCTTTCGTTTCTAACATATTTTCGGGCTCGCAAGAAATCTGCGCCGACTTCGCTTTTGGACGTAGCGCGGATTTTGCGCGCTACACATGTAAAAAAATGACGATTAGAATTGAGCGCTGTCGTTTGTTTTGAATCGGTTGCGGCGATTTCTAATCGCCGGGAGTGACGATTAGAAATATCGGGTTGGACTTGGAAAGCTAAGGGTAAGTGCATAATGCTGACGAGACGTTTGCAACCGCATCGGCGGCGGGTAGCTCGTGTGGGTCTGACGAGGACATACTCGCGCGTGCGGGTCAACCCATTCGCCGCGGGCGTTGATTCGGCTGAGAATGGTGTACTAGCTGTACGAAATTGATCGCTGCATCGCTTCGGTTGCTTGGGTCGTGGTGGACGAAGAGAAAGAGAGATCCTTCGCTCAGGAGGACGACGAAAAACGGGACGCACAGAACACAGCGCGCCTACGGCAAGAGGGTTTGGCGGCGTAGACGCACCCTTGCCGCGGGGCGCGCTTCTTGCCTTGCCGTGGCGACGTCCATAGAATCAGGTCTCGTTTTGTGCTGCCCGTCAGGTGAAAAACCTTCGAAAAAATCGGAGCATGTGGCGAACAACAATGCCATGAGAGCCGTCCTGCAACGAGTTACCAGCGCGCGCGTGATTGTCGATTCCACAGTTACCGGCGAAATCGGCGCGGGCTTAATGGTGCTTCTGGCTGTGGGTCGCGAAGATTCTGCGACTACTGCTTCGACGATGGCCGAAAAGATCGTGAACCTGCGAATTTTCAGCGACGAGCAGGGGAAAATGAACCGTTCGTTGCTCGACAGCGGCGGTGCGGTTTTGGCTGTCTCGCAATTCACGCTCTACGGCGATGCTCGAGGGCAGCGGCGGCCCAGTTTCATTCAGGCTGCGCCGCCCGAACCAGGTAAATCACTCTACGAAGAATTTGTGCGGGCGCTGCAGGCGCTTGGCGTGCGCGTTGAAACTGGAGTGTTTCAGGCGCACATGTCCGTCGAATTGGTCAACGACGGACCGGTTACCATCCTGCTCGATTCCGACAAGGTATTTTGATTGGTGGACCATGATACTCGCATCCCGTCTACCCTTACGGCGCCTTGCGCAATCCGTAGCACTGCCTTACGCTTTTGGGCGGGGCGTGGGAGATTTTGATGAATGAAATTGATCGCATCGTGGATCAAATGGATCGTGCATTTGCCGGTGACGCATGGCATGGGCCTTCGCTCGAATCGCTGCTCGATGGCGTTTCCGCGGAAGATGCCTCCAAGCATCCGATCCCCGACGCGCATTCTATCTGGGAGTTGGTAAATCACATTGCTTCATGGAATTCGATTGTGCAGCACCGGGTTTCCGGCGAGGTGGTTGAGGTCACCACCGAACAGGACTGGCCGCCTGTATGGGAATCGAGTGACGTTGCGTGGACTCGTGCGCTCGAGCACCTGCGTGAATGCTCTGCTCGCTTGCGAACCGCGGTTCAAAAGTTGCCGGAACGCCAATTGAAAGTCATCGTTCCCGGCAAGGATCATTCGCATTACGTTATGTTGCACGGAGCGGTGCAGCACGATCTGTATCACGCCGGGCAAATCGCTGTGCTGAAGAAGACTTTGCGATGAACGGGACAAGCCAGCCATTGAAATTGCGTTCCAGATCATTCACCGGAACGATTCGGCCGGCGCAAACATCCGATTATGCGCAGATTGCGGTTTTGGCGGGACAATTGTCATATCCATCGACGCCCGAGGAAATCGCGAACCGGCTTGCGGGGATGAACGGATCGGCGGACTACGCGGTGTTCGTGGCTGAAATCGAAAGCGGCGTGATCGCTGGTTGGATCGGAATGTTCGTCAATCGCATGGTTGAGGCCGACGCACGAGGTGAGATCAGCGGCTTGGTGGTGGATGAGCGGTTCCGCTCCCTCGGAATCGGTGAACGCTTGCTGTCCACAGCGGAGCAATGGGCCCTCGAGCACAAGTGTAAAACGATTGGACTGCGATCGAATGTCATTCGCGACCGCGCTCATGCATTCTACGAGCGTAACGGCTACGCCCATCTGAAGAGCCAGAAAGCCTTCGGCAAGTCCCTTTGAAGTACCTAGACCAGGATATTGCGTAGTACAAATTGCAGCACTGATAGGTTGCGGAACAATTCGTCCTCAGGGGCTAAAGTCGGTTTGAAACCAAACAAGTATTGTCGGAGCTAAAGGTCCGACCCTCTAAAAAGCTCCGACCTCTCAAAAACTGACTTTCCCGTGGCTTTTCCGCGACATGTGAAGGACGTTGTGCGGATTTGCAGCGGTGGCGTTCACGCGATTGTTCGAAGAGCTGGGAGATTTTGTCGATCATTTGAAAATCGTCCCGAACTTTTTGCATCCCGCGGTAGGAGCTCTCGGACTCGGTATCGTGGGGTTTTGTTTCCCTTGCGTGCTGGGTTCCGGTTACGACACGATCGAAGACATCCTGAACAATCATCTGGTGTTGGGCGTCGTGCTGTTGGTGCTGATCTTGAAATCGTTTGTCGTGCCAGATGGAGGAAGAGGGCGTTCGCGAGCATGGCCCGATTCGCAAGTGGAGACGATCCGGCCGGGGCGCGAAACCGGCTACGGGAAAATGAATCTAGAAGCCGCCACCTCCGCCGCCTCCGAAACCGCCGCCAGAGCCGCCTCCACCGCCAAATCCTGAGCCGCCGGAACTGCGCGGCGAAGAAGTCATTACGCTTCCGACGTGCGACGACATCATGTTGAGGTCGTTGACCAGGAAATACGGCTGGAAGCCGGCACCGTAGGAGCCTTGATACCACTGCGGCGGCGGCATCGCGATGCCAGAGAACGCCTGCACCCACTTTTTCTCGACGCTGAGCGCCATCGCATACGGCAGGAATTTTTCGAAGAGTTCGGGGTTTTTTTGCAGGCGTTCGATCTGGTCTTTTTCCACGCGGCCCAGAAATTCTTCGAAGCCGAGGACCTTTTCCAGCGCTCTTGCGCCTGTGATCGTTCTTGCGGACATGAACGAACCGAAGATAGCGATCGCCAGGCCGGTAGCGACGCCCGCGATAATCCATGTGGTTGATGCAATTCCTGTTGCGTTAGAAAAAAATGTTGACCCTGCAACCAGTAGCAAGCCGATCAGCAGACCCGCTCCGATGTAGCCTTGCTTTACGGTGTCCGGACGATGCAGGTAGTAGCCGTCGCTCATCAGCGCGTTGAAGATGCGTTCGCGAATCGCCGGCAGGTGCGTGTAGAAATGATTTTGCAGGTCGGAAAGTTTCACGTCGGTGCTGGCGCCGTCGTCAAATAACGCCGAAAGCATTTCCTGTTCGTGAGAACGCGCGGACCCCCATTCCGCCGGCGGCTTCTTCAGGTGAAAAATGTATTCCTTACTGTGTGTAAGGCCTAACAGATGGCTTTCTTCTTTTTGCTCGATGGTTACATAGCTTTTGACCGCGAGATCGACGAGCGTTGCGGTAATGTCACGCATGGCTGCTTCGTTATCCACCAGCGTCCCGCACTCGCCTGGCGTTAGTTTATCCGGGGGATCGTACTGCACCGTGATTGCCTGGCGTGCGGGATCGCGTCCGCGTGTCCACCATAGCCAAAACATCACGAACAATGCGATGACTGGAATCATCAGCGGCAGGTTGCTTTTCAGGAAGCGAATGAATTGCGCGGAGGGCGAGGGCGGATGGACGAAGCCCTTGTCGAAACCGACTACCGCCGTGAGTCCTTCGTGATATCCCAACCGGCGCATGCTGCTAACTTCGACTACGTTGCCGTTGATGATGACGTCCGCATCTTGTGCGCGTGAATTGATGATGCCGGTGTAGGCGATCGCATTGACGCCGGTGACTCCTGCGGGTAGCTCGATACGCGCCGTTACGCGGTCGATGAGGTTATCCCATTCGTTGCCGGTCACGTTCCAATACAATTCGTCGTGATCCTCGAAAAAGCGGATCGCATCCAGGACGCGGTAATGCAAAATAACCGTCCGCGTAGCGTCTTCCGCTGTCGGGACATAGATTTTCAGTTTGAGGTAGCGCCCTTCGCGGTTTTGCTCGACCTTTAGTTTCTGACCTTCGCCATCGGTCGCATTGATATCTTCGAGAAATAGCGTGTAGTTCAGTCCTTCGGGATTTGTGTACTCGTTTGGGATCGTGCGGTAGATGCCGTGCCACGAACCGATGAAGTCGACTTCGATTGATTCAGTTACGTCGATTGTGCCGTCGGGTTCTACCTGAATCTGCTGGTCGAAATGCTTGAAGTCCAGACTGCGTGCTGCCGCGGGCATCGCGACGAGCAGTCTGAGGATGGAAACGCAGAGAAGGATGCGGCGCACAACGGTCATGGCTGCTGGGTGGTTACGTTGTTGCGCCGCCGAAGCTCACTTTCGGCGCTTCACGTTCGGCTGGTGCGCTGATCTCGAAAAATTCGCGCGGCTTTATGTTGAACATGCCGGCGATGATGCTCGATGGAAATTGCACGATTTTAGTGTTGAGGTCGCGCACCACGGCGTTGTAATAGCGGCGCGCGTTTTGAATGCTGTCTTCAATCTGGCTTAGTGACTGCTGGAGCTGCGTGAAACTTTCTACTGCGCGCAATTGCGGGTAGGCTTCTGCCAGCGCGAATACCTGGCGCAACGCCGATGTCAGCATTCCTTCCGCCTGGGCTTTTGCTTCGGGGCCTTGCGCGCTCATCGCCGTGTTTCGCGCGGCTACTACGCCTTCCAGGGTTCCTTTTTCGTGGCCTGCGTAGCCTTTTACGGTTTCCACCAGGTTCGGGATCAAATCGTAGCGGCGCTTGAGTTGGACATCGATGTCGGACCAGGCGTTGTCGCATTGCACCCGCAAACGAACCAGCCCGTTGTACATGCCGATGGTGAAGACCACTAGCAGCACGAAAATCACGGCCAAGGCAAGTATCATCACGCCCTCCGAAGTGTGCGACGGGTGCAGGACTGCACGCCGCTTGCGGTCAGCATACGGTGTGTGTGCATCGGTGTAAAGAGAATGTCAAACGGAGCGGAGATTGAATCTGAGCGTGTGGCGGCCTTAACAGTGCTGTGAGGCATGTGACTTATGCCGCGCCTACGGCGCTTCTTCGCGATGAGATGTGCGGCGGCGACTAAAACTTGAGGGTCGCCGGTGAGCTGCTTGCTGCGCCGGGGGTTTTTGCTTCGGCTTGGTCTCTGCCTAAGGCTTCGGGGAATCCCCCTAAGAACCGAACCAGTCGACAACAGCGCCATCGAAAGTATCGGCAGCGCAGCGCGCCGGAGCATTTCCTCTAACTTGGCATTGTTTTCCAGTACCTTCCCCTTTAACTTCCCTGTGCCTTCCTCGTACTCTTATTGTTCTGTTCCTCTCCGTCCTCCAGCGTCGTTCAATTCTCCTTTCCGGATGATTGGGTTCTTGTCATGATTCGCGCGCTGGAGTCGTGATGCGCTATGGTTCCAGCGTTCTTTTAGTTGCAACGAACACTGGTCGGGCCCCTTGGATACTTAACCGCTGCTGCAAAGGTGCGCTTTATGCGAGCTATCTCTAAAACGGTTTTGGCGCTACTAGTTTACCTTTTTGCTTACGCGACGATGCTAAGTGTGGGTGGTGCGCCGGCGTTTTCAATAAAAGCCTTCTTACCGGCTGCCAGCCCAGTTCGAAAATCTTTCTACGCTCAGGAACAAGAACCGAAAGCAAAAAATGGACAAAAGGGCGAGCCTGCTCTCGACGAGCAGGAAGAGGCCGCTGATGAGGAACTGGCGCCTGCGGCCGTTGAGATGGACGTTTCCAAAGACTCGCCACTAATCCGGCAGCTGTACCAGGCGACTCGCGAGACGAAAGAAAAAGAAATTCTGGCGAGCCTTGACGGCGCTAAAAAACTTCTGGCTGACGGCGCCGACGTGAAGGCTGCGGACGCTCAGGGGCGCACTGCGTTGCATTGAGCTGTATTCGGTTCGAGCTACAACACCAAGTCGAGCGTTGTGGTTTCGTACGAAGAGATTGCCGATACCCTGATCCAGCACGGGGTGGAAATCAACAAGGAGGACGTTTTATCAGGATACCGCGCTGGACTATTTACTGTACTCGCCGAATTTTGAAATGCAGACGCTGCTTATCGAGAACGGCGCAACCAGCGGATTTCTTGTTGCCTTTTATCACTTCTTTGAAGAACTGCCTCCGAGTGCTGCGTCCAAGGGCACCAGTTCGGTTGCGCTGTCTCGCAAAGCTGATTTGGCGCCCGGTCTTACATCAAGTGTGCGGCTTGATTCGCCTGTGTACAGCGACCGTTCGCGAACCGGCGATCCGATCTCTGCCACGGTCACTTACCCGCTCTGCAAGAACGGCGAGCAGGTCGCGTGCAAGTCTGGCGAACTGCTGGTTCCGCCGGGCACCAAGGTCAACGGAACGATACTGTTCGCGAAGAAAGCTCCCGACAAATATTCCAGACCATTGCTGGCGTTGGATTTTTCGAACATTGTTCACGATAACGGCCGGCGTTCCCCGCTCTACGCTCGCGTGATTGATGTGGACAACGCGCGCGAATCGATCAGCAACAACGAAATCCTGGGGATCGTCCAGCCTCATGCTTCGACCAAGGCTTCCATCGCCATGGCGGCGTTGGGCGCAGCGAATCCGATCGCTGGATACACCGTTAAAGGCGTGCAGGCAGTTTACGGCTTGTCCATACGCCGGGAGACTTTTTCCCCGACTGGGACGGATATGCAGATTCAGATCGTTCGCCCATCCATGCTCAAGCAGAAAGAATCCTGGGCTGGATGGAAACAATTGCCGGTGGACGACCAACTGCGGCAAATTGCGACTACGGCTCCGTTGCGAACGGCCACCTCGGCTAATGCGCCTTCCGACCCCACAAATTTGCTATTTCTGGGCGGGCGCAAACAATTGCTCGCGGCTTTCGGGGAAGCCGGATGGTTTGAAGCGGACGACATCAACGTGAAGTCTGCTTTGAAGGCCGCGCAGGCCACCGTGCGGCAAACGGGATATTCCAGCGCGCCCGTTTCTCTTTTGCTTTCGGACAACCGGCCGCCGGATCTCGTGTTTCAGAAATCGCTCGACACTTTTGCGAAGAGGCATCACGTGCGCGTTTGGAAGCTCACGAAAACTTACGATGGGCAGGAAGTCTGGGTTGCGGCTGCAACGGTCGATCTTGCCACGACGAACAGTAAAGCCGGCACTAAATGGGCGCATGCATCGACCCGCACGTGGACCGCGAGCGCGATTGGGTGGAGACCGATTTGCTGTTTGCCGGAACTGGCACAGCGTACGCCGAGGTGGAACGTCCCGTCGCCCCGGCGAAAACTGTCAAACGCGACCGGCGACACCATCGTTACCGACGGGAAGATTTCCGTTGTGCAATTGGCGATTCCAAGAGAGCCGGCGACCGCCGAAGCCGCAACGCCGACCGCACCTCAACCTTAATCGCACCCCCGCAACCGTTATTTCGGCGGTGTCAGACTCGGATCTAGGCGATTCGCTTCTTTAAATTCCTGTTGCGCTGCGTCGGCATTTTTCAGCCGCAAAAGGGCCGTGGCCAGATTGTAGTGTGCGTGCGCCAGGTCCGGATTCAGGCGAATTGCATCGCGGAAGCTGCCTGCGGCAGCCTGATATTTCCCTTTAGTGAAGAGTACATTCCCGAGGTTGAAGCGCGCGTCCGCATTGTCAGGCTGGTCTGCAATCAGCTTCGCAAAGGCCGCCTGCGCGCCATCCAAATCGCCTTGCTGCAACTTTGCGGTGCCTAGACCAACCTCCGCTTGCGGAAAGTCGGGTTGTGCGGCAAGCGCCTTTTGAAAACTCGCGGCGGCGTTTGCGGACTCGTTCTTTTGCAGATAGACGTTGCCAAGGTTATAGAGCGCGTGCGCCTCATCCGGTCTCAACGTCAGGCCTTTCTGGTAGGTCGCGATGGCCGCGTCAAGCTTTCCCTGTTTTTGATACACGAGGGCGAGATGAAAATCCGCTTCAGGCTGAGAAGGTTTCAGCGCCAGACTCTTTTCGAAGCTTGTTCCGGCCTCGTCGACTTTTCCTTCCTGGTACAAGAGTTGACCGAGATCGAACCATGCCGGCGCGTCATCGGGATGCTGGTCCACAATCTGCCGGTACTGGGCGGCGGCTTCCTCGCCGCGTCCGGCGTTGCGCAAAGCTGCCGCATAGTTTATGCGAACATCCAGCGACTTCTGGTCCAGTTGAATCGCCTGCTGGTACACTTTGATCGATTCGTCCCATTGCTTCGTGGAATCAAGCGCTGCCGCCAGATTATTCATGGCGTCGACGTAGCG
This sequence comes from uncultured Acidobacteriota bacterium, assembly GCA_963703675.1. GTDB lineage: Bacteria > Acidobacteriota > Terriglobia > Acidiferrales > UBA7541 > Palsa-295. The sequence continues at coordinate 97,150 of CAVPFH010000007.1, forward strand.
CGGTGTCAGCTCGATTGCCTTGCGGTAAGCGGCAATGGCATCGGTGGTGTTTCCTGTAGCGAATAACGAAGCTCCCATGCCGTTGTAGGCTTGCGCAAATTTCGGATTCAGCGCGATGGCCTTCTGATAAGCTGCAAGCGAATCGTGATAATTTTTCTGGTGATAGAGCGCCAGGCCTAGATTACTTTCGGTGATGCCATCCGTGGGCCTGATTTCGAGGGATTTGTCGAAATCCGTTACGGCTTCATCGTCCTTGCCTTCAAAGTCCAGCGCCATTCCCAGGTTGCTCAGCGCTTCCGGGGAATCCGGATTCAAGGCCAGCGCTTGCCGGAATAGCGCGATGGCGTCGTCAATTTTTCCTTTCTTGTATTGTTCGAGGCCTTGGTCGTTTAACTTTGTTGCCTCCCAGACATTTTTCGCAGAGGCTTGCGCGTCGATATTTGTCGCGACTCCAAAGAAGATGACGCAGCTCGCGAGAATTCGGATTTTCCAGCCCGGACGTCGCATTTGGTGCGTCCTCCTGATTCTGCGGGAGAGTAGCATACTCCCAATCCAGGCCTGGGGCGCTAACCCATCCGCGCATGCTCGCGAAATCCAGATCGAGAGACTTTCAAGATGCGGTCGCGCGCGCGCCGAAAACCCCAACCGCTGGATGGCCGATTCCAGCAGCTTTTCGCCTTCGGCGGAAATCGCGCAGTGTTTGCGGATGTGCTTGGGAGGCATCTGACGAGTTGGCATAAGGCTTTTTTTCGCCGCGGTAACGCTCGTACGATCACCGACCTCGAAGGCGCTGGATCCCTCGCACCCAAGCACCTCAGCGAAGCCATCCAGTACCGAACGCTTGACCGCACTTACCGGGCCTAGCGGCTTGGCAGCGCAGCATTACGTGCGCCTTCCCTTATGGTGGGCCAATGCGCGGTTTAGCATTTGTAGCGGGTCAGAATCCCAGTCGCGTCAACGCCCAAGGTCTCGAAACGCCCAGGCGACACTGCAACGCCCGGTCCGGCTGAACCGCGCCAGACCGGCCGCTACAACACCTTTTGTGTCGGTCGTAAATGGGCAAGATTCAGATTCTGCTTCCTGCGGTGGCAAACTGCACTGGCTTTTGAGCCGTGGCGCGAACTGTACTAAACTCCCACCCGCATGCCGCGCCAATACCTATGACCGGCAAAATTGTTCGAGAGCCGCGCTGGCCTGCGTTCGTCGCGATGGTGGCTGCTGGCTTTATGTACCTGGCATTGCCGGAGCGGCTTTCGCTGGGTCCAAGCTGGCTGCTGCTCGCCGCGGTGTGCGCGCTGATGGTTCCGATCGTGTTGTCGACTCAGCGCGGTGATTTTCACATCACCAGGATTTTCACATTGGTGGCCAATGGCGCGATCACCATCGGCATGATTGCGTCGCTGGCCTTGCTGATCGAAGGCATCCCGAAGCATCGTGACTCACCTACGGCTTTGTTGCGCGGGTCTACCGCGCTGTGGGTTACTAATGTTCTGGTGTTCGCGTTGTGGTACTGGAAAATCGACGCGGGAGGGCCGCTGGGACGGGAAAGTTCGCACGGGCGTCTGGATAGCTCGTTTCTTTTTCCGCAGATGTTGGAGCGGGATAGCAATTCTTCCTGGTCGCCTCACTTCATGGATTACCTTTTCCTCGCTTTTAATACAAGTACGGCTTTTTCACCTACGGATACCGCGGCGCTGTCGCGCTGGGCAAAGGCGGGGATGATGTTGCAGTCGCTGATTTCTTTGACGATTGTGGCGCTGCTCGCCGCGCGCGCCGTGAATATCCTTTAAAGGCTTACGCAGATGGACGGCGAAGGACGGACGACGGAAATGCTGACCGCCGGCAAAATGATCGGTTTTCTTCTTACCCGGGATTCTCAGAGGGCCAGAGAATTTTATGAAGGCACGCTTGGATTTCAATTTGTCAGCGATGACCCGTTCGCGCTGGTGATGCGCGCCGGTGACAACACCGTTCGAATCGCAAAGAGCGCCGAAGATTTCACGCCCGCCGGATACACCATCCTGGGATGGGAAGTTCAAAATATCGAGACAGTGGCTCGTTGGCTCATTGAGCGCGGAGCAATCCTTGAGAAGTATCCGTTTATTCAGAATCAGGAACTTGGCGTGTGGACCGCACCTGGTGGCGACAAGGTAGCCTGGTTCAAAGATCCCGACGGCAATGTGCTGTCCATCAGCCAGCACAACAAATAGTGAGATAGTGCTGTGTGCCCGGAGGCTGCGCGAAGATTCCGCCGCGATAAATTGAAACCAAATCGCAAAATCCTAGATTCGTAACAAACAGGCCGAGTAGCGTGCATGAACTCTCAGCGGCGCTATGACCAAATCGTTGATCCTCGGAACTATCCTCGGCAGGTTGACGGCTTTCCCCACGGACCCCTACGGTTGCCTTCAATCATCGAAGTTCATTCGTCAATTTCTAATCATCAATTCCTGCGATTAGAAACGGCCGCGACTCGCACAAAACAAATGACAGCACCCAGTTCTATCGTCATTTTCAAACACGTGTAGCCCGCACAATACGCGCCGCATTCCTTTCCAAAGTCGCAGTAAGCAGGACCACAACAGCCGGCGGGATGCCGGCGCTACGCTTCGTCCTCGAACCCGGGCGGTAACCGGCCGTCTGTAAGATTTTCTGTTGAAAGTGGGGCTAAAAAGAAAGAGGGTGTCTCCCAACAGCTCTGCCTTGCCGGGCAGAAAGGAGACACCCATGTCATCTCAAACCGGGAGACTAGCATTACAGGATGTGATTGAGCAAGGCTGGAAACAATTGCTGTCAAAGCTCGATAGAAATGTCCCCTGTCTTACCTCGATAGAAATGTCCCCTTTTTGTGTTCTGTGTTCGCTGCTTTTTTCTTCTCTTTGGGTTTTCCTCGAAAAATCTCGCGCTAGGAAGCACCAGGAACGACGATTCTCATCTCGCTCGACCTAGGGCATCCCGTTTTTGTTGGCCTGGTTCGGAGCGCAGCCCTGCGGAGCCCGAAGGGCGGAGCGTTTAGGGCGAAGCGGAGGGCCGGGCCAACGATGCCCGCTCCGCGACGGCCGCCGCCTTTAACTCCCGTTTTTGTTGCGCTCTTAGGATCGCTCCTCGCCAGGGATGATTCGCAGCCGGTACGCATTTCCGCTTCGCCTGCTGCCTGCTAGCGCCCTCCCCTTTGACTTTCACGGCGTACTCGCTCGGCCGGGCCGGTGCCGCAATCTCCCGACACGGCAGCGCCCGCCCTCGATATTCAATGGTGATGCTGCCATGTCGTCCTTCACACACCATCACCTTGCCCTCGGCTGGCGCGTAATGGCGGCTCTCCAGTTGGAAAAAGCGGTTCTCGTACCGCACCACACAGTCCTCGCTAATCGTGCGCTCCCTCTCCACTCGGAAAATCCGGTCCAATTCGGTCGCCCGCGGCGCTCGCCGGTGATAGTCCTCCGGCTTGGCCGCCACCCTCGTAAACCTCCCGTTGTGTTCCGGCAGATAGTCCCGCTCCAGATACACATTCGCTTGTGCGTGACTGCTGATCTGCTTCCGTCGCATCTTCTTCACCAGGCGGTCCTGATGTGTCCCGTGAACCCGTTCCACTCGTCCCTTCGCCTGCGGCGAGCTGGCCGCGATCAGCTCGATCCCCAACTTCGCGCACATGCGCCCAAACTGCGTTATGGGCTCCTCTCCTCGCAGCCACTCTTTCGGCGTGGCTCTCCGCTTGTATAGGTTCTTCCAATCCACGTAGAGCGCCAGCGGCACTCCGTAGCGTTCGATCCAAGCCCGCAATCCATCCGCCACCGCCCAGATCGTCTCTTGCTCTCCCAGTTGCGCCCACGTCTTGTTCGTCGCATCGTCGACCATGTCGATCAAGCAGCCCTCGGGTCCACGCCCCTCCAGCCAGGAGTGAAAGCTTCCGTCCATCTGCACCATCTCCCCAAAGTGCTCCTTGCGTTCGCGTCGACGGCGGTGCCGCTTCCTCCTCCGCTCCCGACTCCACAATCCCTCCGCCAGCATCCAACGTCGCAACGTCTCCGCATCGATCTTCAGTCCGTCCTCGGAAGCCAAGTGTTCCGCCGCCAGTGTCGGCCCAAACCGCTCGCCCACCGCCCCGCCATACTTCTCCCGCACCAATCGCAGCACTTTCTTCCGGAGCTTCCACTCTCGTGCGTGGTTCGAACGCCGTCCCGCGCTGCGGTGCTTCAGACCGGCCGCTCCTTCTTCCCGATAGCGCTTCCACAATCGCTTCGCCTGTCGGTAACTCACCCCCATCAGCTGGCTCGCATCCACGATCCGCAGTTGCTTGCTTCGAATCCGCGCAAGAACTTCCACTCTTCCCAACTCCCTCGTGCTCATCTCCGTCCGCCCCAATCGAATCTCCTTTCGGAGATCCATTTAAGGGGACATTTCTATCGAGGACAAAAGGGGACACTATCACTGAGGTACAACAGGCTGGAAACAATTGCAGGGTGGTGTGTTGGAGCAGTTGAAAAGGACGATCGAAGGGCTGCTGGCAGCCGAACGGGATCGGCGGGTGGCGGAGCGCCGGGAGAAGATTTACCGTTGGGGCTACACGGTAAGGAAATGCTGGCAGACGGCCTGGGGAACCTTGGAGCAGGTGCGTGTGCCGCGGCTGCGCGGGCGGGAAGAGATCGGGCTGTTGGAGAAATACCAGCGGCACGCGTTGCAGGAAGTGTTGTTCGCCTTGGCGGTAGGTGGGTTGAGTCAACGCAAAGTGGTGGGTTGGGTGCGGCGCTTTCTGGGCGGGCAGCTGTCGCCGGCCAGCATCGGGGCGGTGCTGCGCGATGCGCAAGAACAGATTCAAGGACGCCGAGAGCAGCGCCTGGGTTCGGGGAGCTATCGAGCCCTGGCGGTGGATGGAATCTATTTAAGATATCGGCGATCGGCAGAAAGCCCCGCACGCAAAGCAGTATTGCTGGTAGCGGCGGGGGTCCGCGAGGGCGGTGGGTTCGAAGTTTTGGAGTGGATGGCTGCAGCGGCGGAGACGAGCCAAGCGTATGAGGAGTTGTTCACACGTCTGTGGCGACGGGGACTGGAACAAGTGGAGCTGATCATCAGCGATGGAGCCGAGGGTGCAGCCAGTGCGGCGGCCTGGTGTATCCGGGAGCGGTGCACCAGCTCTGCTTGGCCCACTGGTTTGGGAATCTGGAAGCAGTGACACCGCAGCTGCGGTGGTGGCAGAGACGGAAGTTTCGACGGGAGTTCTGGTGGATCTTTGAAGCGGAGCAGGAGACCCAGCTGCGGAAATGGGCCGGGAGCTTTGTGCGGCGCTGGCGCTTCTGGGCTCCCGAGATGGTGGGGAAATTTCAAGCCGAGCTGCCGCGGGTGTTGGCCTACTTGCGATTCCCGCGGTACTGGCGACACCGCTTACGTACGACGAACTTAGCGGAAGGTTTTTTTCGGCATCTGCGACGCTATCTCGGCCGTTTTCCTGGCTGCGTGGATGCGAATCATAGTGAACAGATCCTGGGCTGCTACTTACTGGCTGCTGAACGGATGCATGCCTAAGGCGACAATAATGCGGGACACCCAAAAACTCGGTTTCAACAGAAATGCTGGACAGCGCCCGGTACCGGGAGTGCATTGACTTGCAGTCCGGCGCTGTGATAACCATACACGCGCTCTTGAAAGGGTTTCCCGACCGCGGATGCCGAACAAATCTAAGAGAATTGAAGTCACGCTCGAAACGCTTCTAGAGAGCGTAGACCTCGCTGAAAGCATTAGCATGCGCGTCGCGGAAGCCGCCGGCTTCTCCGAGGAAGAGGTGCACAAAATCGGGATGGCGGTGCGCGAAGGCGTCATCAACGCCTATAACTACGGTAACCAGCAAGACCGCCGGAAAAAGATCATGATGACGGTGGAGTTACAGCCCGAAACCATGATTGTTAAGGTTCTGGATCAGGGCCATGGCTTCGAACTCACCGAAATTCCCGACCCGCTCGCCGAAGAAAACCTGCTGCGCACCTCCGGCCGAGGCCTGTTTCTAATGCGCGCTTTCATGGACGAATTCAAGGTAGGCCGCGGCCCCGAGGGCGGAGCTGAGCTGGTGATGATCAAGAAACTGCCCCAAACAGTTTCCGGCAACGGCACGCACCAACCAGAGTAGAATCAGCAGGCGAGGATCCCGTGTCACTTCAAGGTACGCGCCGCCAGCTAGGCGACGTCATAATCGTAGATTTCAGCGGCAAGATTACGCTCGGCGAAGGCAGCGCCATGCTGCGCAAGACCGTGAGAGATCTAGTCGATGGTGGAAACAAAAAGATCGTGCTCAGCCTTTACGACGTGGATTACATCGATAGCTCCGGTATCGGCGAACTTGTCAGCGCCTACACTACGGTAAAAAACGCGGATGGTGAATTGAAGCTGCTGCACCTTACCAAGCGCGTCCACGACATTCTGCAGATCACGCGTCTCTTCACAGTTTTTGACGTGCAGTCCGACGAAGGCGCTGCCGTCCGAAGTTTCAAGTAGTTCTGGCACGATTGTTTCCCGACTCGAGCATCGTCCTTCCTCGAAGCTCCGCTTAATATTTGGTAAGATGAGGAGTGGGTGCCCGGCCTGTTGTTCGCGGTGGCGACAGCACATATGCCTCGCGTTCGATTTCATTTGCTGTTGTCATTGAACGTTCAACTCGAGCGCGCCAGCGCAATAACCGATAACAGTCAGTCAGTTTCGGAACGAACTAAAAGGGTCAATTAATGAAGTTCAGTCTGCGGCTCATCGCCTCTCTCGTGATAAGCATCAGTTTGGTTACCTTTTTTGTGGCTCGCAACCAGGTGCGAGCAGAAAAAAAGGGTCTGAGGGCGGACCTTGCGCGGCGCGGCGAAATCCTTACTGAGAGTTTGCAGGAGACCATCGAGCCCGTCCTGCAGCGCGGTACCGAGGCGCAACTGCGCAAGATCGTCGACCGTTTTGGCGACCGGGAACATTTGGCGGGGGTCGCCGTCTACGATCCCAATGGCAAACTACTGGCTGTCAGCGCGAGACTGGGAACCAATGCCGACGTCGCACCTAAGGTCTTCCAGGAATCCAAAGCGGGCGATACAGGAGCGGGTGGATTTACCGACTTTCCCAATTTGCCTGTGTATGCCTACGCTTTGCCGCTTCATCGCGCCGCCGGTGGTTTGGCGGGAGTTTTGGTCACTTTTCATGATGCACGCTATATTGAAGCTCAAAGCGTGCAAATCTGGCGCAGCGCTATCTGGCACGTGGTTGCGCAGATTCTCCTGATTGCTCTCATTACATTTTTCGTCGTCCGCTCTACCATCACTGGACCGATCTCCCGGCTCTCGCAATGGATGAAGGATTTGCGTACAGGCATTTCGCCCGGACCTTTTCCGCAAGGTGCGCCGGGAGATTTTCTACAGCCGCTTACTTCCGAAGCAGCGTCCCTGGGTCAAAGTCTGGCCGAGGCTCGCATGGCCGCAAAGCAGGAGGCCCGGTTGCGTGCGGCCGGCGATACGCGTTGGACCGCGGAGCGATTGCGCGTTGGCTTGCGCAAGAAGCTTCGTGGCAACTCTCTGTTTGTTGTTTCCAACCGCGAACCGTACCTGCACGTGCACAGCGCAAAGGGAATCGAAGTGCAAGTTCCCGCGAGCGGATTGGTCACCGCGCTCGAGCCCATTCTCAACGCGTGTGACGGCACCTGGGTCGCTCACGGTTCGGCGGACGCCGATCGCGAAACTGTTGACGAACACGACCGTTTGCGGGTGCCTCCCGATCATGCGCATTACACGCTGCGTCGCGTCTGGCTCAGCAAAGAAGAAGAAGACGGCTACTACTTCGGATTTGCGAACGAAGGCATCTGGCCGCTCTGCCACATCGCGCACACGCGCCCTAATTTCCGCACCTCCGACTGGGAGCACTACCAGAGAGTGAATGAAAAATTCGCGCAGGCTGTGCTGCAGGAAATTGAGTCCGTTGAAGAACCCTTCGTGCTGATTCAGGATTATCACTTCGCATTACTGCCGCGTTTGATCAAATCCGCGAGGCCTGACGCGCGCGTCGCGATTTTCTGGCACATTCCCTGGCCCAACCCGGAGGCCTTTGCGATTTGTCCGTGGCAAAAAGAACTCCTAGACGGTTTGCTCGGCGCCGACGTGATTGGTTTCCACATTCAGGCCCACTGCAACAATTTCCTGGAAACAGTCGATCAGTCCATCGAATGCCGCATCGACTGGGAGCGCTTTGCGGTAAATCGTAGCGACCACTTCACAATCGTCCGCCCGCATCCGATCAGTGTGGCGCTCCCGGAATCTCACGATCTGTTTCCCAACGAACTTACCCGCATCGGCATTCTGGAGACCACCGGACCGGAGACCATTTTCCTCGGCCTGGGTGTGGACCGCGTCGATTACACCAAGGGACTTCTCGAACGTTTCCGCGGCGTCGAGCGTTTTCTGGACAAATATCCACAATACATTCACAAATTCACTTTTGTTCAGTTTGGGGCGCCCAGCCGGACCCACATCAAACGTTATATGGATTTCTTCAACGAGGTGGGAGCCGAAGTCGAGCGCATTAACGCGCGATTCGGGAATGAAAAGTGGAAACCGATTATTTTTCACAACACCCATCACACTCATCAGCAGATTGATCCCTACTATCGAGCTGCCGACCTTTGCATGGTCACTTCCCTGCACGACGGAATGAATTTGGTCGCCAAGGAATACGTGGCTTCGAGAGACGACGAAGACGGCGTGCTGATTCTAAGCCAATTCACGGGCGCTGCACGCGAATTGCGTGACGCCATTCTGGTGAATCCTTACGATATTGAGCAACTGGCGGAATCGATTCGCCGCGCACTGGAAATGCCTCCCGATGAAAGGCATTCTCGAATGCAGAGAATGCGCACAACGGTGAAGGAGCATAATGTGTACCGCTGGGCCGCCGACCTGATCCTGGAACTGGCGGAGGTTCGCATCGACGTTCCAGATTCAACTGAGGCTCCTAAAACCAGAACCGCGTCTACTTCGTCGTGAATTGCGCTTAAACAATTTGATGCCCTCTGACTCCGAAGATTCTTTATCGCGCGTTCGAACTAAATCCCCTCGCCCTCTGCTAGATAGTTGGCCGACCATTTCCCGTCGCATTCACGCCGCTGAAGGAGTTGCGCTGTTTCTCGATTTCGACGGCACGCTGGTGGATTTTCGGCCTCGCCCAGACCAGGTGAAATTCGCCGCCCGGACGCGATCAGCACTGCGCAAATTGGCTGCGCATCGGAATGTTCGCGTAATGATTGTCAGCGGCCGCCGTCGCTCTTCGCTCTTACGGTTTATCAAGGTGCCGGGACTTCGCCTTAGCGGGCTATACGGATGGGAACATCAAGAAGGGCTGAAGCTGCCCGGCTCAACGATACGGCAAATCTCTATAGCCCGCACAATGCTCGCGACACTCGAGCGCGATCTCCCGGGAATCTTCGTCGAAGATAAGGGCATCAGTTTTGCTGTGCATTTTCGCGACGCGTCCCTCGAAGTAGAACGCAAGGCTCGCACGCGGCTGCGCAAATTTCCTAGACGTTTTCGCGCTCATCTCCGCATCATTCGCGCCGGTAACGTCTGGGAACTAACTCCGCGTCATATTCGCGGAAAAGGCGCCGCGATGCGGATTTTGCTTCGCCAGATCCCATCGGGATTTCTGCCCATTTATGTTGGGGATGATTTGACGGATGAACCAGCATTCAAAGCGCTGCGCCAAGGCATTTCTGTAATCGTGGGATCTCGCCGGCCAACGAGGGCGTCCTTTTCGCTACCGAACCCGACCGCAGTCTGTAAGTTTTTGAAACTGCTGCAACGAGGCGTGAGTAAAATAAAATGACAACATGAGTTCGTAAGTGTTACCTGTAACGCTGATCTACACGATTAGCTGTATGGATAGGTTCCAGCGATGCCACGTAACATGGATGTGGATGCAACCACGAAACCAGGGTACCCCTACTGCTTCCTCTTCGGCCAGAATCCTCATCGTTGACGATCACGAGATCGTGCGCGATGGCATACGAACGCTGCTGCGCCGAGCCAGGCCCGACTGGGTGATTTGCGGTGAAGCCAAGAATGGCAAAGAGGCTATCGAAGCCGCTACGCTGCTCGAGCCGGATGTACTCGTGCTTGACGTTACTATGCCGGTCATGAGCGGTCTGGAAGCTGCGTCCCGCATCAGTCGAATGGGCCTGCCTGCTCGCGTGCTTATATTTACGATGCACGAAACCAAGAGCCTGGTGATGGAAGTGCGTGACGTTGGCGCCCACGGTTACGTGGTCAAATCGCAGGCTTCGCGCGACCTGATAAATGCGATCGATCGCATCTTGAGTGGCGGCACTTTCTTTGGATCTGATGCCGAGTCAACTTCGTCCGGGAACTAAGCTAGCGCTACCAGATTGATCGTCCCATCCCCGCATTTCTCGCCTTTGTGATAGCATGTTCGTGGCACGTTTTTTCTCCGGGTGAATGATTGGCGCAACATATTTCACGTAAGGAGTTGAAGAAGGACGAACTGCGCGACACGCTCGCGCATGGCGCGGATGCCGTTTTGTCCCACAAGGGGCTTGCTACTTATATTTTGCTTGCCGCGGTTGTGGTCGCTCTGGGATTTCTGGGGTGGAAAACTTATACCGAGAGGCAAACGGTGAAGGCCGCTGCCGCTTATGACAGCGCCATGAAGTCTTATCAGGCGGCTATACGAAGTACAGGCCAGCCGGCCGCTCCAGGCGAGCTGACCTATGCCGATGAAAGGACTAAATTCACCGATACTGCGCAGAAATTCGGCGACGTTGCATCCCAATATCCACATACGCGTCCCGGGCAGCTTGCGGCGTATTACGCGGCTTTGAGCGACGAGAAACTCGGCAAGACCGACGACGCGAAAAAACGGCTTCACGGCTTGACCGGCAGTGGGAATGAGGATTTTGCCGCTATGGCGCGTTTCGAGCTCGCGCAAATTGACGATCGCTCGGGTCAGGGCGACGAAGCCGTCAAGCTCTATCAGCAGTTGATTGCAAAGCCTTCCGTGCTGGTTCCCAAGCCGGTGGTGATGCTGGCCCTTGCTGAGCACTACGGCGCGTCCAATCCGGCGGAAGCGAGCAAGCTTTACTCTCAGATCAAATCTGAGTACCCCGATACGCCCATCGCGCAGCAAGCTGATCAGGAAATGAATCTGCTGCTGGGCAAGTCCTGATGCTCTTTCTCCTTAGCTCTTGGATCTCTTCTTGGGCTTCTTGCGTGATTTTTCTGGGCCACCAGTTGGTAGCTTCCTTTTACGAGCTCGCTAATTTCTTTCCAATCCAACGGTAGCGCGTAGACGCGTAACGTGACCCACCCGTGCTTGCCGATGTAGGGCGTGCGAAAAAATCGCGGATCGTCCAGGAAGACGCCCTGCAGCAGCGTCCCTACCTTGATGCAGATGCCCAATTCGCCTTTGTATTCCTCCAGCACCGCAAACATTTTTGTTCGATTCGAAACGTCGGGTGGCCGAAGGTAATTCCTTCGGCGGCACGCGGTAGGCGAACGCAAATCTTTCGCAGTTTTTTCAGGATCGCGCCTTCGGACAGCATGCGGAGATAATAGCAGTCGGGATCGCATAACGTGTTGCCAAGTGAAGGCGAAGAGGGATCCTTCGCTTCGCTCAGGATGACGACGTTTCCGGCTGCGCCGACCAATGCAAGCGAGTTTCAATTCCTACCTCCGCACTCGCGGGACCCGGATGAATATCCACAAGATAGCTAATACAATGATGGGACGGAAATGCTCGCAACCTACGCTATGGACGTGCAGCGCTCGCGCGGCCGGCGCTACCCTGAACCACAACACCCTTATCGAAACGATTATGCCCGCGACCGCGATCGCATAATTCATTCCCGGGCGTTCCGGCGGCTGGAAGCCAAGACGCAGGTTTTTACCACTCGGTACTCGGACCACTTTCGCAATCGCCTCACGCACACGCTCGAAGTCGCGCAGATCGCGCGTACCGTTGCCGGCACCCTCGAACTCAATGCTGATCTTGCCGAGGCTCTCGCTTTGGTCCACGACATCGGCCATCCGCCTTTCGGCCACGCGGGCGAGAAGCAACTCGACCGGCGGATGCGCGAGTATGGAGAACATTTTGACCACAATCTTCACGCGTTGCACATCGTCGAGCAATTTGAACAGAGCTACATGGATTTTCCGGGGTTGAATCTTACTTTCGAAGTTCGAGAAGGCATCATCAAGCATTCGCGCATTTATTCAGCGGCTGAATTTCCGCAGCTCAGCGAGTATCTGCTGGACCGGCGTCCGCCGCTCGAAGCTCAGCTCATCGACCTGGTGGACGAAATCGCCTACAACACTGCGGACCTGGACGATGGATTCGAAGCGCATCTTGTAAACCTGGAGCAATTACGCGCGGAGGTTCCGATCTTTGCAGAGTCCTGGTCAGATGTCGATCGCCGCTATCCCGACGGTAAGGCCAAGCTAAAATTTAATGCAGCACTGAAAAACGTGTTCGATCTTCTTGCCACGGACCTTATTGAAACCACGAAATGTGAGGTAAAGGTGTCCGGTGCCGGAAGCCTTGAGGATGTCCGGCGCCATTCAGTTCGCCTGGCAAGCTTTTCTGCCGGCCGCGCAAAAGAGAATGCAGACTTGAAACGTTTTCTCTTCGACCACGTTTACTCGCATGTTTCTATCGTCGAAGATCGCGATCGATCTGTAGCCTCACTCGATGCGCTCTTTACGTTTTTCTTGAACCATCCCGAGCGCATGCCTCCGCAATACGCCAAACTGGCCTCTCACGAATTACGCCACCGCGTGGTGTGCGACTACATCGCTGGGATGACCGACGATTTTCTCCTTCGCCAGTGTCAGGAACTGCTCCCGCAATGAACTCTTGCTTAAGAGAACGGCTGCCCGTGCCCGCTCGCTTTGCGAGCGGCCGCTACATAGTCAAAACCGTTTGAAGCCGGCGATGTGGCCATCGGCTGCATTTTCTCCAGCGTAAGTTCGTCATTGCTGGATTGGTGTCAGCCAAAGCAGGCTTATAGTCGCTTCCTTGACATCGGGCACACTGGACATATAATTGGATTTGTCCCAGAAAATTCGGGGAAACGCCGATGTTTTTGGATGTCAACGAACTCGCGGTTCGCAAAATCCGCATCCGGAAGAGCTATACGCCCGGAACGCTGGATTTTCATTCCGGTGAGTTTCACCAGGTTGAGCCGCTCGAGGTCCGCGCTACCGCCGAGCTAGTAGAAGGTCAGATCCGTATCTACGGGAACCTGCACACACGGGTTGAGCTGGTCTGCGCTCGCTGCCTGGATACCGTGGTCGAGGAAATCAGCCGCGATTTCGATCTCTACTACCGGCCGATGACTTCAATCGCCGGGGACGAGGAATTCCATCTGAACCTGGATGACACGGAAGTAGCCTTTTTTGAGGGAGATGGCCTGTTCCTGGCGGACATTCTCGCCGAGCAGGTGAATCTGTCACTGCCCATGAAAGTGATCTGCCGCAGTGATTGCCGTGGGCTTTGCCCGCATTGCGGCGCCAACCTGAACAACGAAGAATGCCGTTGTGAGAAGCATGCCTCTGACCCGCGGCTCGCCCCGCTCGCTCGTCTGAAGCAAGACTGGTTCAAAAAGCAATAAAACGTTACACTGTCCCCTTGCCAATTTTGGCTGCTCTTGTAGCGGCCTGTGAATTTGAGGAGCTGGAATGCCGAATCCAAAACGACGTCATTCGCACGCGCGCAAAAATAAGCGCCGCGCCCATGATTTTCTTACGCCTTTGTCCTTGGCGGAATGCCCGAACTGCCACGAGAAGAAATTGCCGCACAATGCCTGTCCCCACTGCGGCTTTTACAAAGGTCGCGAAGTGATTGACACCACGGCCAAGACGGCCTAACTTTCCATCACCTAATTTTCCGATCTGGTGCTCTCTCTGGGCCCATTGGTGTATAGATGACCACCATCGCTCTGGATGCTATGGGAGGTGACCATGCCCCGCGCGCCGAAGTTGAAGGCGCGATCCTGGCTGCGCGTGAGTTGGGCGTACGCATCCTCCTGGTTGGCCTGGAAGCAAGTGTCAGGCACGAGCTGAACCGCCATGGCCATCGCGGGCTGCCGATCGATGTCGTCAACGCCACTGATGTAATCACCATGAGCGATTCGCCTTCGCAGGCGTTTCGGCGCAAGAAGGAAAGCTCCGTTCACGTGGCCGCGAGGCTGGTGCGCGATGGCAAAGCGGAAGCGCTGGTTAGTATGGGCAATACCGGCGCGGTAATGACTGTGGCCCGATTTGTTCTCGGCACGCTGGCCGCTGTGGACCGTCCTGCTCTCGCCGCCGCCTTCCCGAACATGAAGGAAAAGGTCACCGTGATTCTGGATGTGGGCGCGAATGTGGATTCGAAGCCTGAGCAAATCGAACAATTTGCCGTAATGGGCGAGATTTACTACCGCACGATTTGGGGCTCCAAGCGCCCTCGCGTGGCCCTGCTTTCGATCGGCGAAGAAGAAATGAAGGGCAATGATTTAGTGCGCGAGGCCGCTGCGCGGCTGAAAACGCTGCATCTGAATTTCATCGGCAACGTGGAAGGTCGCGACGTGTTTCGCGGAGATGTGGATGTGATCGTCTGCGACGGATTCATCGGCAACATTGCCTTGAAGATCAGCGAAGGGTTAGTGGAGCACCTCGGCGCGATGATGAAGAAGGCCATTAAGAGCAGCCTCAAGTCGCAGGTCGGCTACGTGCTGTCGAAAGACGCCTTCGATAGTTTCCGCAAGCGTACCGATTCGTCCGAGTACGGTGGCGCGCCTTTGCTCGGTGTTCGCGGGATCACCATCATCGGACACGGCCGCTCCAATCCCAATGCAATCAAGAACGCCATCCGCGTTGCCGGCGAGCTTTGCCGCTCGCGTTTCAACGAAAAGATCGAACAGGAGCTTTCCGCTGCTGCAGTCGCTACCCGCGGCTGAGATTGCGGAATCACGGAAACCATGGGCAAACTCGCGTTCCTTTTTCCCGGGCAAGCCTCGCAATATCCCGGCATGGGCCGGGACCTCGCAGAAAAGTTTCCAGAAGCGAAAGCCGTTTTTGATGAAGCTGATTCGGCACTTGGTTTTTCGATTTCGCAGCTTTGCTGGGCTGGATTGGAGGAAGCTCTAAAGCAGACCGAAAATACCCAGCCGGCAATCCTCACCGTTTCCACTGCCGCTTATCGCGTGCTCGAGAAACACCAGATCACGCCGGACTTCGTCGCTGGTCATAGTCTGGGCGAATATTCCGCGCTGGTTGCTGTTGGCGGGCTCGACTTTTCTACAGCGGTGAAGTTGGTCCGAGGTCGCGGGTGTTACATGCAGGAAGCCGTGCCGCTTGGCGAAGGTGCTATGGCCGCCATTCTCGGATTATCTCCAGCGGAAGTGGCTGATATCTGCAAGAAAGCCGCCGAGCATGACGTGGTTTCACCGGCCAACTTGAATTCGCCGGAACAAACTGTGATCTCGGGCTCGGCGACGGCCGTAAAGCGCGCCGTCGAGATCGCATCGCAGAGCGGCGCAAAACGCGCTGTCATTTTGCCGGTTTCCGCGCCCTTTCATTGTGCGCTGATGATGCCCGCACAAAAGCGCCTCGAACCTGATCTGCGTGCCGCGCAATTCAACAAGCTTAAGTTTCCGTTGATCACTAACGTGGATGCGGAGGCCACCACTACCGGCGACGAAGCCCGCGATGCGCTGATCCGTCAGGTCACAAGCCCCGTTCGGTGGCTCGATTCGATCCGCGAAATGATCGAATTCGGCGTCACGGTGTTTGTCGAAGTCGGCCCCGGCAAAGTCCTCACCGGCTTGCTGCGTCAAATCGATAGATCCGTACGGACTTTCAACGTGGAAGACTCAGCTAGCCTGGGAAACACAATGGACAAGCTAGACC
Organism: uncultured Acidobacteriota bacterium; assembly: GCA_963703675.1. Classification (GTDB taxonomy): domain Bacteria; phylum Acidobacteriota; class Terriglobia; order Acidiferrales; family UBA7541; genus Palsa-295. The sequence continues at coordinate 113,055 of CAVPFH010000007.1, forward strand.
ATGCGCTGAACGAAGTGCGCGAACAATAACGCTCGGAAACTACTTCCATCTGCGCCGTGGATCCCGCAGCGCCGGCGTGGCGCGGGCATCTTGCAATTTGAACCACAAATTCGTTCCCACGCTTAAATAAGAAATTTGCATTCGATTTCGACCACGAAATGCCGCGCTGATGACCGCGGCGCTACATTTAAACCTTAAGAACCGACTATCGCACTGTTGCCAGACCATTCCTCATAAGGTAGCTTCGATACACATGTTCTCACTCAAAGACAAAGCCGCTCTGGTCACTGGAGCTTCGCAGGGCATCGGACGCGCTACGGCTCTGGCTCTTGCGGCTGCGGGGGCAAAGGTCGCCATTGCTGCGCGCAATACTGAAAAGCTGGCTACGCTCGTGGCTGAAATCGAAGCTGCAGGCGGCACGGCGTTGGCGGTCACTATGGATGTGGCCGATGCCGCGCAAGTGAAGAACGGATTTCAGCAAGTCCTCTCGAAATTCGCCAGACTCGACATCCTTGTGAATAATGCCGCCATCACTCGCGACACGCTGGCGCTGCGGATGAAGATCGAGGACTGGGACGCTGTCCTGCGCACAAACCTCACCGGAGCGCATCTCTGCATCCAACAAGCGCTCGGTGCAATGCTCAAGCAGCGCTCTGGACGCATTATCAATATCAGTTCTGTAGTGGCCGAGACCGGCAACGCTGGCCAAGCGAATTATGTGGCTTCGAAGGCGGGATTGATCGGCCTCACGCGCGCCATCGCCGTCGAAGTTGCCTCGCGCAGCATCACGGTCAACGCCGTTGCCCCCGGCTTCATTGACACGCCTATGACCGCGCCGCTCTCGCAGGAAATCAAAGACAAAATGAAAACCATGATCCCGCTCGGACGCTTCGGCACAGATGCGGACGTGGCCGCCGCTATCGTTTTCCTCGCGAGCGATGAAGCTGCCTACATTACTGGCCAGGTCCTCGACGTCAACGGCGGCCTGCACATGGGCTAGCTCCTCGCCGCTGCGATTTATTGTGTGTTAATTCTAATAACCGGATTTAGAACTTCTACATTTTTGGTTCGTGCTCAAGCCTCCGATGCCACACTGCGTCTTCCGCATTGCGCCCGCAACAAACCGACGCAAGTCCAAAGTCCTCCCGCGAGTTTGGTGCCGCTGGTACGGTCGGACTATTGCCCGTGGCGGATGCACAAGGCAAACTGTGTGAGGTCAAACATGATGATTGCAGCCTTCATATGCGTGATCTCAACCGCAGCCCTGATTCAGTTCGGGGTCTTCACCTGGCGCGCAGGGTTACTGCGGGTCGCATCGGAATCCCTGGCGACGGATCAATCGGAAGGCGCCGAAGCTAACTCATTGAATGGGAACGACTTCACGGAGGTTCTGGCCCGCCACGAGCTTTGCCCGGATTTGAAGGGCGGTACTACTCGCGGCCTACGGCTGGTGCGAGTTTATTACAACTTCATGCGCGCCTTGAACAAGCTGGGCGACGTGATCGTATCGCCGGGAGCGCCCGGATTCGGGAGCTGGACGCAGCGCGAAATGGCCCTCTGCACCCGTTACACCGCGGCGGTCCTGTCACAGCGGCTGCAACACAACCAGATGCTGGCCGAGCAAGCCCGGTCCTTCTAACTCTTCTAAGTCCTTAGCGAACCGTACCGCGGATTGCCTAGTTTGCCCTCTGTACGCCCAGCCAGTTGCTTCATACGCCATTCGTTGCGGTCATTTCCCGTCGCTCACATCGTCTTTCATGCCTAAATATTACGGGTGATTCCTACAGCAAACGTGTGCCCGCCTCCTGAAGGAGCCGTTATGAAGAGCCGCGCCGGCGTTCCGTACTTACTTGGGTTTCTGATTGTGGCTTTGATTCAGCTCGCCGCTTGCTCCGGCACACCTTCCACGTTCAACGGTGTTAGCATTAGCCCCAGCGGCACGGTTTTTATCGGACAGAGCGCAATACTTTCGATTAGCGCCGGCGTGCTGAACGACACCGCGAAGAACGGCGGCGTGACTTTTACAGCGAGCCCGGCCGGGACCGGCACCCTCACTCAGACCAGCTCCACCACTGCGAATTATGCGGCGCCTGGAACCGTAACTACCCAGACCGTTGTTACGATCACCGCAATATCGGTCGACTTCCCCAAGCAGTCGGCGAAACTGACAATAAATATCGAGCCGCCGCCTATGATCACCACTACCTCGCTTCCGACCGCGACCCTAAATCAGGCTTACACCGGGCCAGTAACGGCCACCGGCGGAATTCCGCCGCTCTCTTGGAAGATCGCCTCCGGGACACTGCCAGCGGGTCTTTCGCTGGCTGCCAGCACGAGCGACACCGTGAACATTACCGGCACGCCGACTGCCGGCGGGAGCTCGACCATAACGATTACAGTAACCGATTCCACCGGCGCGTCTAACACGTCCGGACCGCTCACGATCGTGGTCAGCTCGCTGGCGTTCACGACGACCTCTCCGCTGCCGCCCGCGACTACCGGCATCGCCTACAGCGACACTTTTGCGGCAACCGGTGGGACGTCTCCTTACACTTTCAGCGTTGCAACAGGGTCGAACTTGCCTATGGGTTTCACGCTCGACCCTTCGAGCGGAACTCTTTCCAATGCCGATCCCACGACTCAAGGCACGTTCATGTTTGGCATCACCGTCACCGATAGCACTACACCGACAGCCGCGTCTATCACGCAGACTTTCACCTTAGTCATCAGCGGCCCGCAGAATCTGGGCCTGCTGAGCGGACCATATGCATTCACTTTTGCTGGGTTCAACACGAACGGCTACGTTGCGGCGGCCGGATCTTTCACGGCGAGCGGTAGCGGTACAATCACAACTGGTGAATTCGATTACAACTCCGTTCAGGGTCCGCCGAAGAACTACTCCGGCGTCATCGGCACCTACACATTGGGAACTGACGGCCGCGGAACCATTACATTCACAAACAGCACAGCGGGCTCTGTCTCGCCTGCGCCAACGTACGCATTCGCGATCGATCCGGCTGGTTCCGGCCATGGCCGTCTTGTTGAGTTTGACGGAACAGGAACGCGTGGCTCAGGCCGTTTGGAGGCGCAAACGGTCTCCACGTGCGTCGTCGGTAGCACCGCGAGCACATACACCGGCAATTTTGCTTTTGGGGGCTCGGGATTCACAGACTCGACAACCACGGGATCTGGACCCGTAGCGTTTGCCGGTGAATTCGTGGCGGCTGCTCCGACGGTCACCGGTACGCCAGGAAGCATTGGACCTGGCGAGATTGATGCAAACCTGGCGGGGACAATTGCGTCCTTTCAAACTCTGTCGGGCACGTATCAGTCCGCAAACGATTCCACACATTGCACGTTTTCACTTACGCCGCAGTTTGCCACCGGCCCGCTCGGGTTTAGCGCGTATCCAGTTTCGGCTAACGAGGCGTTCCTGGTGGAGACGGACCAAGTCAGCAGCACCGGTTCGACTCCATACCTGACTCTGCTGAACATGCTGGTTCAGACCGGATTCCCGTTCCAAACACAAAACACGATTACCGGACCAATGGCCGGCGGCCTGACTGGCGCGTTCTCGTCCGGAAGCACTTTTCTTCCAGAAGCAGCTGTCGCGCAGGTGTCCGTGGCGAATAGCGGCGCCGGGAACTTTGATCTGCTACTGACCGATAATCAGGGGGGGACTGTTACGTCGAATATGGCCACTATGAGTGGAGCGGCGAATCCGATTGCGGTGACCTACAGTTCGGATCAATACGGCCGGATTACGACGAATCTCGCCAGCCCGTATTTCCAACCGGTCCTTTACCTCGTAAGCACGAACGAGGCTTTTATGGTCACGGCGGGTGCACAACAGGGCCAGCCGGTGCTTCTAGGGCATCTCGGATCGCAGTCTTCGGGGCCCTTCTCTGCCGCGACCGTCGCCGGAACATTGGTAGAAGGAACGGCAGCGCCAGCGACGAACGCTACTCGCGACTTCAGCGGATTCTTTACACTAAATGGTTCAGTTACACCAGCAACTGTGACCGGCACACAAGATGAGAGCACGGCGACGGCGAACACTTTCGCGGAAAATATCACTGGTACTTATTCCGTGATTGACACTGCGAACGGCAGCGGCGCGCTGGCATTAACCTCGCCGGCGGCCTTCAGCGGCGTGTTCGTCATATTGTCGCCGACTCAATTTGTAATCGTTTCGACCACGGCTAACGATGCGAATCCAGTGCTGATCATCGTCGGGCACTAAAAATCGGTTCGTATCCGCCAGTGGAATCACGCCTACCCCTGCCGGCTCGACATAAACCGTCGAGCCGCCGCTACAAATGCTCTTTGATCGATGAGCCCGAGCGGTGTCTTTGGGGTTAGTAGGCCCAACGCATCAGAACCGCGCCGGTTGTGTATCCGGCGCCTACCGCGATCAACAGGACCAAATCGCCTTTTCGCAGGCGTTTCTGTTCGACTGCTTCCATTATGCCGAGCGGAATGGTTCCTGCTGTGGTGTTGCCGAAGTGATCGATGTTTATCATAACTTTTGAATCGTCCACGCCCAGGCGTTCCTGCATTCCTCGGATAATTCGCATATTGGCCTGGTGCGGTACCACTAACGCCAGATCTTTCGTTGTGAATCCGTTGCGCTCCAGCATTTCCACCGATAGTTCGCTCATCCGACGCACAGCGTACTTGAACACCTGTGCGCCTTCCTGGTGAACGTAATGCATCCGTTTCTCGACGGTCTCTTGTGACGATGGGTGCAGCGATCCGCCGCCGGGCATGTACAGGTTGCAGCCGCCCGAACCGTCCACATCGTGCGCGAAATCCAGAATGCCTTCCCCGTCCGACGTAGCCGGTTCAAGCAACACGGCGCCTGCTCCATCACCGAACAGGACGCAGGTGGCACGATCGGTGAAGTCCAGAATCGAAGTCATCACATCGCTGCCAATCACGAGCACTTTTCTGTGGGATCCGCTGCCTACGAATTGCGCGCCTACCGTCAACGCATACAAAAAGCCGGAACACGCCGCCGATAGATCGAAACCCCACGCATTTTTTGCGCCCAGGCGATCTTGAATCAGGCATGCAGTGGCGGGGAAAAACATGTCCGGAGTGACCGTCGCGACCACAATCATGTCGATTTCGTCCGCATTTACGCCGCGCGCCGCCAGCGCTTTCCTCGCGGCTTCCGTGCCCAGGTGAGACGTAGCTACTCCCGGATCCGCGTAGTGTCGCTCCCGGATTCCCGTGCGCGTGCGAATCCATTCGTCGTTCGTGTCCACCTTTTTTTCCAAATCGAAGTTGGTGACCACGTTGGGTGGAACGTACCCGCCCACGGCCGTAATTTTTGCGGCGATGCGTTTCCCCACAATTCCCCCCGTAGGATAGAGACACTATGAGCACAACGAAACAGTCCGTGATTGTATGCAATCGAAAGGAACCGTGACAAGCAAATCAGCGCGATGGTAGTATTTCGATTCCCAAGGGGCATGGGATGTTTCCGCGAAATCTGGCGCGGCGGGGAGGCTGCAATGGCCGAATATCATCTTGCCCAAGTCAACATCGGCCGAATAAAGGCTACGTTGGATGAAGCGTTTCAGCGGAGTATCGACTGGTCATCCTTTGAGCCTAGTCCGGCCGCCTAAGCAACGAACTCCAGTTCTGATATCGAAGTCAGCGCCGCTACGTTTTGGCCGGCGAGATCTCAAAACGGTAAGTAATTTCGGCTGTCTTTCCCAGCATCGCCGCCACTGAACAATATTTCGTCTGGCTCAATTCGATGGCGCGGCGAACGGCGCTCTCTTCCACTTCTCCTGCCACCTTGTACACCATGTCAATCTTCGTCCAAACCGTGGGCGGCTCGCTCGCGCGCTCACCTGAAATCACTATTTCCAGCGACTGCAGGTTCTGGCGCTTCTTGGCCAGTATCGAAACTACGTCCACGGAACTGCACACTCCCAGCGCTCCCAGAAGCAATTCCATCGGACCCGGTGCTGAATTTTCTTTACGGTCGGCGTCAAACGGAACGGCGTGCCCGGACGGCATCATAGCCAGAAATTTTTCGCCGCCAGTCCACTTCACGGTTGCAGTTTGCATTACTTTTCTCCAAAGAACAATTTGGCGGGCCTGGTGCCGCAATCGAGCCGTTTCATCGACCCGGTCTCACTGATGCGGCTCGCTCTGCCCGATGGCCGCCGAAAGCGTGGATGGTTCTGGCGCCGGCTCTCCGCCATGCGGCAGACCTTTGGGAATGAAATATTCTTCGCCCGCTCGGACGGGGATACATTTGTGGTCGATAATCAGCGTATAGCAGCCCTGTACGACGATCATATACTCGTCGAATTCATGCACGTGAGGGGATGAAATCGCATTCTCGCGGCATGTCCAGAATGCCATTTGGCTTCCATCCGCTCCGTCGAACACATAACCTTCAACGCCCGGGTCGATTGGCCGCTTGTCGCGATTCTATTGCCGGGAGATTTCATGAAGCTGGGGAAGTCATCCATCGCTTCTCCTTCAATGAACCAATGGGTTCAGGTGCAATAACAATCGCGCCGACGCAAGTAATTCTCGCACGCGAGATGAAGGTGTCAAGCTCAGCAAGCCACTGATACTGCGCGTGGACCGGGCGAAGGCAAATTTCCCGTAAACAAGATGATGCGCGCCGGTCCGGCTAGATGGATCGAATTTAAGCCGTAACGCGAACTAATCAGATCTGGGGCCGCAGGGACAAAATCTGAGGAAGGGCTTACGGTTGCGAACCCATTTCCATCTAGCCCGTTTCAGGCGCGCCTACAGGGACTTCGATGAGCTGCTGCGGAGCGCTGCGCATTGTTTCGATAAATACACTCACGATGTCCGGATCGAATTGATTCGCGGCGCAGCGCTTTAGCTCGGTGAAAGCTTCCTCCGGAGTTCGTGCTTTCTTGTATGTGCGCGCTGACGTGATCGTGTCGTAGGCATCGGCAATCGCGATCACCCGGGCGCCCCGGGGAATACCTTCTCCGGTAAGGCGATCCGGATAGCCTGACCCGTCATAAAATTCGTGATGGTGGCCGACCATTTCACGGATTCGGCTCATGGCTACCAAAGGCTCCAGAATTTTGGCGCCAAGCTGGGTGTGAGTCTTCATTGTTGTCCACTCGTCTGCGTCGAGCGGGCCTGATTTATTGAGTATCGCTTCCGGAATACCCACTTTGCCGATGTCGTGAAGCAGCCCGGCGAGGCGGATTTCCTCCACTTCGGACTCGTTCATGTCCATGGCCTGAGCAATCAGCACCGAGTAAGCGGATACTTTCTGCGAATGCCCTTGTGTGTAGTGATCTTTGGCATCAATCGCCATGGCCAATGACGTCACGGTCTCAACCACCGCCGGCGGGACTTCGTCCTCGGGGCCTCCCGCGCCATGCTCGCTCAACGAACGTGTGAATTGTTCCAGACGGCGGTAAATTTCCTCGAACGCCTCCGGCCCAGTGGTAAACAAGCGCTTCAGCGTGACGCCGAGATAGGCTTCCAGCACGTCCTGCTTCCACCGTTTCGTATCGTTCGGGTTTCCTTCTTCCGCGGTGGAAACTGAATTGCCGCCTTGATGCTTCGAGAGGTACATCGAAGAGTCGGCCACCTGGATCAATTCCTGCGGTGTGGAACCGTGAATCGGAAAGGCTGCGATGCCGAAGCTCGCCGTAATGTTCTTGTCGCGCAGCAATGGATCGGCAGCCACCCAGCCGCGGAGTTTGCTAGCTAGTTGATGGGCCTGCTCGATGCCTGTTTCCGGCATCAGAATCACAAATTCGTCGCCGCCATAGCGCGCTACTACGTCCGAGCGCCTGCAATTCTGCTCGAGGATGTGTCCCACGCGTTGCAGGACAACGTCGCCTTCCAAGTGGCCGTAAAAATCGTTTACAAACTTGAAACGATCCAGATCCATGAGGACCAGTGAGAACGGGCGGTTGGCGCGGGTTGAACGCTTCCATTCCGACGAGAGTGCCTCCATCAGGAATCGATGAGTCTTCACGCCCGTCAGGCCGTCGGTGATGGCCTGCTCCTGCGCTCTCTGGAAAGTCATGGCGTTGTGCAACGCGCCTGCGAACAAATCCGCGAGCGTTCTGAGCAACCGGACATCGTCTTCGGGGAACTCGCAAGGTTCCGACGACTCGACGTAGAGCACACCGAGCAGATTTTCGGCGTATGTCACCGGCAGTGCGATTGCCGATGCCGTGCCGGGCAATACCGGCCGGAGCGATTGCGCGTTTACCTCCGGCAGCACCGTCATTTGCCCTACGCGCGCCACCTGGCCCACCAAACCCTCGCCAAGCAAAATGTGGCGGCCCAGCGCGTCGCGCCGCGCACCGGCCTCAGCCTGGATCACCAGTTCTTTCGCGTTGTAATCCAGAGTGGCAATACCGATGTGGTCGTACGGCAGCGCGCTTTCGATTTCCGCCGCAATCTTCGAGAGCATCTCTTCGGGGTCGAGCGTGGTGATGGCGTGACTGGATACGTTATTAACCAGCGTTAGCTGCCGGGACTTTTTCTGCTCTTCGGAGAAAAGCCGCGCATTCTCGATTGCTACCGCCGCTTCGCTGGCCAGCACGCGCAGGAGTTCCACGTGTCCTTCGTCGAATGCGCGCTCTTGCCGGCTATGAACGGCCAGTACACCGATGGCGCGATCGTAGAGAATCAACGGCACCGCGCAGATCGAGCGCGCCGGGAAGTTGCACTGGATGCCCAGCCGGTTCGTTTCTTCCTCGAATCGCTCGCGGATCAAAAGCGGCTGGCGGGTGCGCACCACATATTCAGTGAAGTGTTTACCTGTGGCGCGAGTTCGTTTTGGCACGCGTTCGCCATCCACTACTTCCAATTCGAAGCGCACTTGATTGCTCTTGGTGTCGTAGTAAGAAATAAACATGCTGCCAACGTCCAGCAAGCGGCGCATCTCGGAATAAATGCGTTCGAAGAGCGTGTCGGGTTCCAGGGTGGAGCTCAATGCGCGGCCAATTTCGTTCAGGAGATGAAGCTCTTCGCTGCGCCGCGCGGTCTGCTGAATCAAATAGCTGTTCTCCACCGCCATGCCGATCTGGTGGCCCAATGCCAGCAGCAGGCGCAATTCCGGGGGCGTGAAATTTCGGTTGTCCGGTGTGCCCAGCAGCAACACGCCGAAGACGCGCTGTTTTGCTTGCAGGCTGATGCCGACTACGGTGCGCAGGCCTTGGCCCAGCAAAACTTTCCGCACGTGCTGGAACGCTTCTTCCTTTTCCAATGCTGCCCAGTTCGCATCGCGCGCAAGATCGCGGAACACCACCAGACCGCCTAAACGGGCCACCAAGTTCACTGCGTAATTGTCGAGATCCTTCTCCTGGATCGCTGAACAGAATGCGTCGTTCATGCCTGTGACCACGATCGACGTGGGGCCGTTTTCGTCACCGTAATGCAGGCACAGGGCGCCAGCTGGAATGCGCACTACGTTCAAAACGCGGTCCAGGGCCTGCGCCAGCATTTTCTGGATTTCGCCGCCGACGAAACTGGATGTGGCCAGATTCAAATTCGAGAGCGCCAGCATGTTGCGCTCGACCCGGCGGCGCTCTTCCTCATACACAGCCATCAACATCAGCACGCCGCCAAAAATTTCGGCGAGCAAAGCGAAGGGCAGTAAATTAGGGGCCGAGAGCGTTCCGATGCGCGGCCCGAAAAGGAAGATCAGGCGCAGAACTCCCGTAGTGGCGAAGGTCACCGCCAAAAGCTTGTCCGCGGGCGATTCCTGCTTGCGGCCTTCTTGCCAGAACAGCTGCGCCGCACCGAAGAAAGCGATTGCCACTCCCGCGCCTAACGGCAGGGGGATCCACTCCCGGCTGTAGACGTAAGACCAGACCGCTGCCACCCCCGCCACAGCAAGAACAGCACGCGTCGAGAGCTTCAGACCAGCATATAAACGCGACGAAGAATAAAAGGCCAGGGCTGCGGCTGCCATTAACCATTCGAAGGCAGGGTCATACCGCGCAGGAAAAGCTGACGAGCTGGTGACCACATAACGGGCGAAATGCAGCGATGCCAGCAGCCATGCCAGAGCCCATACAAGCAGGTAATCCTGGCGCTTCTGCCGGTGAACATAAGCAAAAAATACCGCCAGTAGGAACGCACCTGCCGTCAACACGATCGCCGTTGTATTGCTCTGGCTCAACAACTCTGCGTCTCCTGTCCGAAACCGGACAAGCTTCTTCCGAAGAATATCAGAAATTTAGCGACGCACTTGGACGCGTATCCCGCTCAGTTTCTTGGCGGTCACCTGTGGTACTCGCCGGTCTAAGCATTCAGAAAACAGCCGTAAACGCGCAGATACCCGCCGAAATGCGCTGGCAGAAGTCCCGGAGAGACAAAACTATCAGGCGAAACGACCTGCGGTCAACAGGACCACGGTACCAATGCTCGCCTTCTGGGCGCCGGGCTGCACTCGATTTCGGTGCGGTGTTCCGCTAAGATTGTTTGTTTTAGGAAGCCCTAAGGAACCTAACTGAATGACGGCATCCGGAAAACCTCGCGTACGATTTGCTCCGTCGCCCACTGGCTATCTCCACGTCGGTGGTGCGCGCACTGCTTTGTTTAACTGGCTGTTCGCCAAGCACGAAGGCGGCACTTTGTTGCTGCGAGTGGAAGACACCGACGTCGAGCGCAATAAACCAGAGCTTGTAGATGGGATTCTTGTTGCGCTGAAGTGGCTCGGCGTCGAGTGGGATGAGGGACCTTTCTTTCAATCCCAGCGCGGCGACGTCTATCGGGCGGCAGCGGAACGCGTTCTGGCGAGTGGCGCGGCGTACGCTTGTTACTGCAAAGCTGCGGCCTATGCTGGCGGCGATTATGCGGTTACCGAGAATGACGACCATGAACCCGAAGGTGACGATGAAGGTCCGAAGACGCTGAAAATTGCGGAGTGCCCTTGCCGTGATTTTACTGATGCCGAACGCGCCGCCAAGGAGAAAGAAGGCATTCGGCGCGCGATTCGTTTCAAGACGCCGCGCACCGGCACGACCAAATTTGAGGACGCGGTCTTCGGGTCGCGAGAAGTACAGAACGCCGACATCGAGGACTTCGTGTTACTGCGCTCGAGCGGAGTTCCTACCTACCAGCTCAGCGTTGTGGTGGATGATATCGACATGCGGATTACTCACGTCATCCGTGGCGCCGATCATTTGTCGAATACGCCCAAGCAGGTGCTGATCTATCGCGCGCTCGGCGCGCAGCCGCCGATTTTTGCGCACGTTCCCCTGATCCTCGGTCCCGATCGTACAAGGCTTTCAAAGCGCCACGGTGCCACCAGCGTCGGTTCTTACGCTGATGAAGGATTTTTGCCTGAGGCTTTTCGGAATTTTCTGGCACTGCTCGGGTGGTCAACCGGCGATGATTCTGAATTTCTGCGCACTGCGGAGCTGATCGAGCGTTTTTCGCTTTCTGGCGTCAGCCGGACGAATGCGATTTTCGATCGCGCCAAACTCGAGTGGTATAACACGCAATATCTTCAAAAACCGCTGGTGGAAGAATTGCTGCCCTACGTGGAAGGCGAACTGAAGCGTGCGAATTTGTGGAGGGACGAATGGGCTACCACTGATCGCGCTTGGTTTGCGCATGCCGTGGACCTGATTCGCCCGCGCACGCGTTTTCTAACCGACTTCACCGGCTGGGCGCGAGCATTTTTTACCGACGATTTCGATTACGATCAGGATGCTCGTGAGAAATTCTGGAAAGATGAAAAGGTTCCGGCTCTATTGGCCAAACTTACGGATGCGCTCGCTGCACTTCCTGACTGGAATCATGACGCTTGCGACGCCGCGTTACGTGGTGTGGCAGCGACCGAGGGCGTGAAAGCCGGCCTACCAATCAATGCGGCGCGCGTGGCAATCGTTGGGCGCGCGGTGGCTCCGCCACTGTTTGACACCATGGTGGTTATAGGCAAACAGCGCGTCGTGGCGCGCCTGAAGCGCGCTTTGAAGTTCTTATCCAAGCAGTGATTTCAAAGCGATAGCTTCGTCAGACTTACTTGGACGATCCTGCCGCAGGAAAAATCTCAGGATGATCTGGATGCGCCTTTGCATTCGCGGGGGCAATTTCAAATTTCACATCGACGGGAAGCTTTACCGGAGGCAGGCAGGTCGTGTCGTTGCATGCCTGATAGCGCAGCGTCAGCGGGATAGTGACGGTGCCGACGGGCGCGTCGGACTTTGCCGACAGGCGCAGCTTTAGAGTGACGCTGCCCGAATACACATCCAGAGGCTTGTCTGGGGAAAATGAAAACTTCTGTTGACGGCCAGCCGGATAGATCGTGTCGAGCAATTCAACTCCGCTGAGAAGCTTCGGCGTTAGCGTAGTGGGTATTAGGTATTCGTCCGAAGGCTTGTGCGAATTCATGTGATAGCCGTGCGCAATATCTACCACCACGGCTACTTGAAACTGTTTTCCTCGCGGCACAGGCTCAAGCGACACGAAGCCGCGCGCTCTTACAATCCCCGCATTCGGCGCCGCAGGCGATTCTTGCGTTCCGGCAGGCACAGCGGCACCGGCGCGCACAATTAAACCCGCACTGGTGAAACACAAAACCGCCGCACTAAACGCCAGCATGTTTCTCAATTTCATAGAACCTGCTGTCGTGAGGAATTTACCAATACAGATCCGGCAAAAGCGCGGCATCTATACCTGAACTGGAGTGCCGAGCTTCTCGGTTAGAATCCGGCTCATAACCTGGTTCAATGTCTCGCCGGTCTTATCCTGCACAAAAGCTTGGGTCGCATCGGACCACCCTAACTTAAAGCTCGTGGTCAGGGCCGAAATCCATATCTGCCTCACCGGCGCATTCGGGCTGATAACGAAGCGAGTTTCATCTTCATCCTGGAACTCAATTTCCAATTTCCCGCTGCCGCCTTCTACTTCAAAGTCGTTTTCGTCACCGAGTTCCAGCAAGCGTTTGCGCAAGGCTTCAAACGCCGCATCTGACTTTTTGTGGAAATCGTGTTCGTCCATCATAGCCATTTTAAAGTATCTCACCTGTTCGCGAAGAAACTTAAACGCGTGCATGCCGACAAATTATAAAAGCGATTTGATTTCCTGATCCAGGTCGTCCTGACTAACAAGCCCGATGTAGCGTTTGGCAATTTTGCCGTCGCGGGAGATTACAATGCTGGTAGGCAGCCCGAGCAGACCCCCAAATTTCGAGGACAGATCATCGTTGCCCAGGACGATCGGGTAGTTCATGGTCATCTGCTTTCCATCCACGTCGAATTGGGTTTTTTGCACGTAAGGCTCAACAACGCTTTTACCTTCGTCATCCATGGCTACGCCCAGCAGCGTGAAACCTTTGTCGGCATACTTTTGCTGAAACCCGATCATCCACGGAATTTCCACCCGGCACGGCTCGCACCACGTAGCCCAAAAATTTATCACCACTACTTTCCCTTTCAGGCCGGACAGAGGCACATCTTTGCCCTGCAGGTCTTTGAAAGTGACGTCCGGCTCCGGCGCCATAGCTTTGGGCGTGCTGGCACCGCCGGACTTACATCCAGAAAAATCTGCTGTCGCGCTAACCAGCGCGCCCAGCATCAGAAACAAATACAGCCACTTTCGCATCCGGCGAAACTCCCCGTTACAACGCAAATTTATTCAGAAATGCCAGCTTGCCCGACAGCCAGGTGAGCCTGTTCAAGAATACCAAACCACCCACGGCGAGCAGTAAAACTCCGCTGAAGACTTCTACCGTGTGCAGATGGCGGCGGAATTTTTGGTAGAAACGCAAAAACCTTCCGATGCCCAGTGCTGTGACCAGGAACGGAATTGCCAATCCCGCCGAGTAGCACGCTAACAGAAACACGCCCTGACCGACTGTTTCTCGCGTGGCAGCCACAGCCAGCACGCTCGCCAGAATGGGTCCGATACATGGCGTCCAACCAAAGGCGAACGCGAAGCCCATCAGAAATCCGCTAACAGCGCCCGGCTGTCCCCCCATATTGCGGAAACGCATGTCGCGATTCAGCCAGCGCGTCAGCGACGGACCGAGCAGAAAAATCAAGGACACGGAAAAGACGTGAATCGGTTTCAGCCATGCGCTCAACATTCCTTGGCGTAGCATGAGCAAACCGCCCACGACGACCAGTACGATCCCGACTATCAAACCGACCCGCACTGAAACTTTGCCGAGCCATCCAATCAAGTGCAGTCCAAAAAGCACGATCAATGCCCCTGCAACCGGCGCAAGAGCTGCACGATTGCGCAACAAAAACGACCCTACCGCGCCGGCTGAGGCACCAAACGAAATGAAAACGACCGAAAAGCCGGTAACGAAGGCGGCCGCAGAAACTAATAGACCGCCGCGCGGAGTCTTGCCTTCCTTAAGCTGTTCGACGCCGATACCCGAGAGCATAGAAATATACCCTGGCACCAGCGGAAGGACGCATGGCGATAGAAACGACACCAAGCCCGCGAGGAACGCCGCAAATATGGATACTTCCATCAGCCTTTTGTCTCTTCGTTCATATAGGCAAGCTGAAGGAGTGGCCCGACGCCACCCTCCTAACGCTCAATTTTCCCATATCCGTTAGACGCGCGCTTGCGCTTTTTGCCGCCACTCGGTATCGCTTAAAATTCTGCCGTATATGATGCGCGACCATCACCTTCGATTCGTCAGCGCGCCAGGCAAAGAAGAGTGTGCAACATAAATGGTGTCGTTTAGCCCAACGCAGTCCAGTCCTCCGATTTCCATCAGAATATCTTTTCCGGTCGCAGGAGCGTCCCGACTGAACCGAGGTTTGCGATGCGGAATACCCATAGGTACTGATTCTCACTGCGGATGTTGCCGAATGAAAATTTGCGGTATCCGACCCCAATGCCGCAGCACGAGCCGTTGTAGATCACCTCAGCGATCTGGTTCTGAAATTCGTGCTGCACGATATCGTAGCTTGCGCCAACGGTGACGTTAAATCCTCGTCTCGTGAGGTCACCGTAGCCGATCAGCGCGCGCACTTGATCCGACCGTGACTCGAACACAAAATTCGGCGGATTGTCGATAACCGGCGTGGGGAGATTGATTGCTGAAAAATGTGACAGCGTCAAAAACGATTGCTTGTATGGTTTCAGTTTCAGCAGAGTTCCGATCGCTGTCAATTGTCCGCGCTTGGGATCGAAATTCACTATGAATTGCGTGTCCCAATGTTTTCCCGGCTCGATGCGCAGGTCGCTTACGATGGGCGAAAAGTGCCGCGGCGCGTCGAGGAACGCGAACGGCGTCAACTCATCGGTCGCCTGAAACACGTTGCGCTGCCCGGCGATAAGTGCCCCGCCGAAAGTCGGATCGAAAAAGTGCACCTCCGCCAGACGCCAGGTGATTAGTTCTTCCGTAGTACCATCTTTCTTTCGCCGGTAAAGCCGTTGTGTGACTCCCAGTTCGAGTTGATTCGTATCGGTCAGAGTTTCGTCTTCGTCGAAGCGGACAAAACGTTCGAAATCGTTTACGCCTGTGACGTAGGTGTACCGCACGTCGGGCTCGATCACGTGCTTCCACTTGGTGCCGGAATCTGACTTGCCCCACACGCGATCGAAAGTTGGCGGCCGAATGTCCACGGACAATTCTTCGGTTTCGCGCCAGAATCCTACGTCGACAAACGAACCATTTTGAATTTGGCCGCCGTAATATGTGGAACGCAGGGTGAAGCTTGGCGTGACTCCCAGCCAAGGGCCCCAGTGGAAAGGCATCGTCACGCTGGGCGCGAATTCGCTGCGTTCCACAAAGTTCGGAGTTGAGAAGTGGGTCACTGTGTCTGAACGGTGGGCAGCATCCGTAAACGCATCGAACGAAAAATAGAAGGGTAGCTGCCGCCATGGGGCTTGATCAACGGAACTGAAGCGACCCTCAGGTGCGGCACGCAATAAAACGTAGGTATCGGGGCTCGCGCTCAAATAGTCCTGATAACTGACAGCCGCGACATTCACACTGAAGCCCCGAAAATTGTTGGTCAGGAACGCCGTATTGCGGACTTCGGAGTTTACCGCTTGCGTAAATGTTTCGCTGAAGGCCAATCGATAGGTTAGCGACGACAAGTTATCCAAGTCCGCCGCCGCGCGCCAGCCATTAGGCAGCAGGGCCGTAAAGAGCAGACGGGCCTCGTGTCCGCCCTGATTGACTAGCGTGCCATTGGACTCCCTTAAGCCGCGATCTTCAACGCCGTTGTATGACACATCCAACCGGGCATTTTCCCAAGGTCGAAGGCGCAGGTCCGCTCTTTGGTTCCAACCTCGCCGGCTGTAGTAATAGGCGCCAAGGGTGAAATCGGCCCAGTCCGTCGGCGCCCAATACACCGCGTCGCCGAAGATGTAGCCCTTGGAGGAACTCTGCCCGAAATCCGGAATCAAAAAGCCGGACGCTCGCTGTTTTTCAGCCGGGAACGTGGCGTAAGGCAAATATAAAACGGGAACCGAAAACAACCGGAAGTTGCCGTTTTCCAGACGAACCGAAGTTTTAATGTAAACGGTTGCGTGCGGCGCGTAGAACTTCCAGGTGGGCTGAACCGGGTCGCAGACCGTCATCCATGCTTTGCTGATGCGATATGTGTCCGGGTCGATGCGCTCCGCCTGTTCCGCTTCAAAATAAATTGGGTTGGGGCTGACGAGCAACGTTTGCGCGGGCTGCCGCTGCATCGCGTTAACTTCGCGCTGTACCGGAGGCGGCTTGCGCTGCACTGCGATGCTGGCGCGAACGTGATGAAAGGTGCCGCGCCCCGTACTTACTTCGTAGCGCGCATCGTCCGCTTCCACGTGCTGTGTCATGTAGTCGAGTTGCACATGGCCGCGCGCTATCACCACTTGTGTGTCCTCGTTGTATTCCACGTGGTCGGCACGCAGCCGAGTATTTTGGTAACGCACATCCACATCCCCATCGGCGTAGTAGATTCTGCCCACCTGACGCTGCTGCTTGGCTTCGAGCGTCGCTTCCTGATCGGAAGCTGAGGCTGTTGGCGCGGCGTTTGTTGTCGTGGACTTAACTTGATTCTTCGCAGGGGCTTGCGACTGTGGAGGGTTTCCGCTTTGCGTCCAGGAGGTGCTCGGCCCGGTAAGAAGAATCACAACGAGCAGCAACGCGCGCGCAGCCAGTTTTGTCACGATGAGTGAGTTGAACCCATTGCGATTGGCTGCCGCGGATGGCGAAGAGACGCGCGTCCCTTCGGCTCTTAGCCTTTGCAATGGCGATGGAGGAAAAACGAATCTGCGAAGAGGTTGCAAGACGATTGCGCTCGGCACGCCTCAGAAATAGCGTCTACTTATAAAAAAAGAAAGTTGAGCCTAACATGCGCACAGCGGGCTCGCAATCAACGATCCGAATTCACTGACGCAGCCAGCCCTGCCACGACTCTCTCCAGTGCGCTATGAACACCATCCCACGCAGCGAGTTGCCTCATACGCACTACGTGGCGGTTTTTCTTTCAAATCGCCGTTTCTGCAACGTGATACCATCTCTCCGTTCCGTCACTGGAATTACCGCAGCGCAAAACGGACCAGTGATAATAATTTGCTCGCATTGCGGTGCGCTTCTGCTTGAGCCCACCGACAAATGCGCTCTTTGTGACGCCCCACTCGTCGATGTAACTCGCGAGCCTGTCTTGATGGGTGTATCTGCGCCCGCGAATGCTACTGACGGCGCAGATGATTCTCTGGACCCCGCCGATCCTGAATGGCGCCGTGAAGTCGCCCGGCGTCTCGAAGCGTATCGCGTTCGCCGGGGCCGTCCCCGTCTCGACGACTCTCAATCCGGCCTGCCTTTTTCGCGCCGGCGAGCTTCGTCGCGCTACGAGGGCGAAATCGATGAAGTGGAACTCACGGAACGTCCGCGCTCGCGGCCGTTCCAGCGCGTATTGCATCGCAAATCGCAAAACGAGCGCGTCGAAATCAATATTCAGCCCGAACTGAATTTCGCCAGCTGCCCCGACGACCGCGCACACCCGCAATCGGCCTTGGTTCCAGTCGCTGATTTGGCTGAAAGGCGCCGCGCCGGAGCGCTCGACACACTCTTCCTCGCGGTCACCTACGCCGGTTTCATCGCGCTATTTCGATCGCTGGGCGGGCAGTTAATGTTGGAAAAAGTGGACGCTATCGTCTATCTCGCGGCGTTCTATCTGTTTTATGCGCAATATTTTTTTCTGTTCACCACGTTTGCGGGCTCGACGCCCGGAATGCAGCTGCGCGGTCTAACTATCGTGCGTCTTGATGGGAGCCTTCCAGATACGCGCCAGCTACTGTGGCGAAGTTTCGGCTACCTGCTGTCCGGAGCCACCGTGATGCTGGGCTTCATCTGGTCGCTGTGGGATGAAGACCATTTCACATGGCACGATCGCTTCAGCCAGACCTACATCACCGCGGCAAGCCCCGTAATGGAACGGGGCGCATTTGAACTTCAGCCCGTGCGCCGCAGGATGGCCCACAAATAATCAGCGCCTTTTCTACTGCGGCGACTCACAATGTCAATTAAAGCATCAAACATCGGGACCTTAGCCATGAAGGCCATCATCGAGAAATTTGCGGCCTATTTGCGCTTTGAACGTAACGCCTCGCCTGAAACAATCGACGACTACACCGGCGATATTAAGTTGTTCGAACGATTTCTCACGCCGCCGGGTGAGCCTACCCTGCCGCTGCATCAAGTGGACCACATCGTCATTCGCGAATTCGTGAGCTGGCTTTTCGACCACAACCTGCAAAAACCAACGGTGGCGCGCAAGCTTGCAGCCCTGCGCACTTTCTTCAAATTCTGCGTGCGCGAAAAATATGCGCTGCAGAATCCGGCTCGATTGGTCAGCACTCCCAAGCTTCCCAAGCGCGTTCCGCGCGTGCAGACCGCCGAAGAAATCAGCCAATTTCTTGACGGGCTTCCCGGCGGGCGAGCCGCCATTCCAAACCCCGCCGCCACCCGAAAGCAAAAAGGAAAGCCGAATGCGACCAGGCGCATGCAGGAAAAACTAATACCCCGGCGCGACCGCGCGATTTTCGAATTGCTGTACGCATCGGGTTTACGCATCAGCGAGCTGGTCGGCCTGAATATCAGCAATGTGGATAAGGCCGGGCAGATGGTGCGGGTGCTGGGCAAAGGACGCAAAGAGCGCGTTGTGCCGTATGGCTCAAAGGCGCAAGAAGCTCTGGCGGCTTATTGGCCTTTGCGGCAGGAGATGCTCGAACACCCGCGCGCGACTCCCGATCCTGAAGCGGTGTTCTTGAATTTTCGCGGCGGCCGGATTAGGGATCGCTCGGTGCGCTATCTTTTGAAAAAATATTGCAAGCTGGCGAACAACAACTGGGATCTGCATCCGCACTCGCTGCGTCACGCTTTCGCAACTCATTTGCTCAACGACGGCGCCGACCTGCGCGCCATTCAAGAGTTGCTGGGCCACGTTTCACTTTCCACCACGCAGCGCTACACGCAAGCCAGCATTCAGCAACTGATGGCCGTGTACGATAAAGCGCACCCTCACGCGTAAAATGTCTCAACTCGTTCCTGGAGTGCGTCCCACTGCCGCGCTACAGATGTATCTGGAAACGCTTTGTTACAAGACGCGCGAAAGGCTCGAGCTTATCAACATAACGAAGGATTTAAACGAAGTCATACGTAAGAATGGTTTGAAAGCTGGGTTTCTTCTGGTGCAGTCTCTTCATACGACTACCGCGGTTTTTATCAATGAGTTTCAGCAGGCCTTGCTTGATGATATCAAATCGTTTCTGGAGCGGTTGGTGGGCCGCATCGACTATTGGCGACACAACGATCCGAAACTTTCCGAATGCAGCCGGCAGAATGCCGATTCACATCTTCGCGCCATGGTGCTCGGCCATACTCTTTCCGTTCCGGTTCAAAATGGCGAACTCGCGCTCGGCTACTGACAATCGATTATTCTGGCGGAACTGGATGGTCCGCGCGAACGTTCGATTCAGGTGCAAGTGCTGGGTGTGCTGTCTGCGGCGGCCTGGGTGTGAAATCTTCGATTGTGCGGATTTTGTAGCGGCCGGTCTGGAGCAGTTCAGCAGGACCGGGCATTGTAACCAACGCCAGATCAACGTGCGGCTTTCGGGGCGGTTAGTTCACCGCCAATACCGTCTACAGATTCAGCGTCAATGACGTGGCGGGGATAAAGCCATCGTTCCGTTGCGGAATTGCGCGGGGCGGCGGCATTGGATACTTTACGCGATCCACAGGATTGTAAAGGGTGTCGCGCTCGACAGGGACGCACCCCGCAGCGCGAATCAGGCGTTCGAGTTCCGCGCGCGTCATGCCCTCAGGTGTGGTGGCGCCGGCATCGTGGTAGATTTTTTCCTCAACTACCGTGCCGTCCAGATCGTTCGCACCAAAACGCAGAGCCACTTGCGCGATGCGCGGCGTCAGCATGATCCAGTAAGCCTTGATGTGATCGAAATTATCGAGCAGCAGGCGCGAGACGGCGATTGCTTTTAGATCGTCAAAACCGGTCGGCGGCGGAATATGTGATAAGCCGGTGTTCGCGGGATGAAATGCCAGCGGGATGAAGGTAACGAAGCCGTGGGTTTTATCCTGCGTGGCGCGCAACTGCAGCAGGTGGTCCACGCGCTCTTCCGCGGTTTCGATGTGCCCGTAGAGCATGGTGGCGTTCGAGCGCAAGCCGAGTTCATGTGCTGTGCGTGCGATTTCCAGCCAGCGCTGGCCGCTCACCTTGTGATCGCAAATAATCTTGCGCACGCGCGGATGAAATATTTCGGCTCCTCCGCCCGGCAGTGAATCGACGCCCGCATCCTTCATTGCCAGCAACGTATCGCGAATCGATAATTTCGAAATCCGCGAGTAATAGCCGACTTCGACCATGGTGAACGCTTTCAGGTGCACTTGCGGGAAGCGCTGCTTCAGGCCGCGAATCAATTCCAGGTAATAATCGAATGGAAGATCGGGGTGCAATCCGCCGACGATGTGAAATTCCGTGGCACCTTCCGCGACACCATCACCGGCGCGCCTATAGATTTCGTCGAGGGCGAAATTGTATGCACCGGGCGAATCCGGTGAACGTCCAAAAGCGCACAGTTTGCAGTGTGCTACACAGACGTTCGTAGGATTAATGTGACGGTTGACGTTGAAGTAGGTGACGTTGCCGTGCTTTTTCTCGCGCACGTGGTTCGCGAGCCAGCCGACCGCTAGCAGATCGTGCGATTCATAGAGTGATAACCCGTCGTCGGCGCTCAAGCGCTCGCCCGCCAGCACTTTTTGGGCTACGGGCTCGAGACGCTTATCACTAATTCGCAGCTCGCTAAGTTGTTGCAGATGCATCTTCGCAAATGTCCTCAAATACCCTGGATTCAAGGGCGCATGACAACTGCTGCAGCTCCCCAGAACAGCAGGAACAACAAACTAATATAGCCATTCACGGTGAAAAACGCAGCATTCATTTTGCTTAAGTCATTCGGCTTTACCAACGAATGCTCGTAGGCCAGCAGCGCGGTTACGACTGCTATTCCCACCCAGGCAGGCCAAGCCAAGTGAAAACTAAGCGCGAGCCACGCGAGGAGGCCGACCATCACCATGTGCATGACGCTCGCAATTTTCAGCGCACCCGCAACGCCGAAAGCTTTAGGAATTGAATACAATCCGGCAGCTTTGTCGAATTCCACGTCCTGGCACGCGTAAAGCACATCAAAACCGCCGACCCACAGAGTGACGGCCGCGCAGAGGATCAACATTCGCGGATCGAGCGAGCCGCGAATCGCAATCCAGGCGGCTGCGGGCGACATGCCCAGGCAGAATCCCAATACAAAATGTGACCACGCGGTGAATCGTTTGGTGTAGGAATAGGAAAAGAGAACCGCGAGCGCGACCGGAGAAAGCCTTAGCGCTAACGGATTCAATTGCCACGCCGCCACTACCAACAGCGCCGTAGCCAGCAAAGTGAACGAATAGGCGAAACCGAGCGAGAGGTTGCCTTGCGGCAGGGCACGATTGGCGGTGCGCGGATTGCGTCGATCGTAGTCGATGTCAGCAATGCGATTCATGGTCATCGCGGCAGAGCGAGCCCCGACCATCGCGACGATTATCCAGAGGATTTGCCGCAAAGTGGGTAACGCGCCGCCGGCACGAGCCGCCAAGAGCGCTCCGACCAGCGCGAAAGGTAGCGCAAAAACGGAGTGCTCGAATTTGATCATTTCGAGCACGATGCGAATTCGGTTGCGGTTCATATCGGTATTGGAAATTATCTTTCGCTCTTCACTTTGTTTTTTGAAACTCCGCCGCTCCAACGATACTGCTTTTCCTGCGGCAAGCCCAACTGTGCGAGAACACGATATGAATACTGCTCGACCAAGTCGGCAATGGTTTGTGGCGCATAGTAGAAAGCGGGCATCGCGGGCATGACGATTGCACCCGCGTCGTGAACTCGCAGCGCATTTTCAAGATGAATACGGTTCAGCGGGGTCTCGCGCAGACACAGAACCAGCTTGTTCCGTTCCTTCAAGCACACATCCGCGGCGCGGGTCAGTAAATCGCTGGCAGTGCCTGCCGCGATTGCGCCCAGCGCCCCAGCGGAACATGGAATTATCACCATTCCATCCACGCGCGAACTGCCGGAAGCGATGCTTGCGCCGATATCCTTGTTCGGAAGATATTCCATTTTCCTGGCTGGGGTACGCGTTAGGAGAGAGGGAAGTTTTTTGGCATCCGTTGCGACGACGTCAAGTTCCGTCGCAAGCAGTCGCGCTCCCGCTTCGCTGACGACCAGGAAAACCCGCTTAACTCGCCGATCGGAATCGAGTAGCCGAAGCACGGATTGGGCGTAAATAGCGCCGCTCGCACCGGTGATTCCTACTGTGACGATGGTCCCACTGGATTTGGGCATGTGCGCGTGTTGAACATTCGAGTGTAGGTGGCCGGTTTTGGCAAAGTCAAGGCAGTCAAAGGCTTTACGCAGTTTTGCTGCTATCCAGTGGTGTTTCGTTGCGTCATAAGCTGTAAAGATAGAAAATACACGCCGACATTTGGGAGGAATTCAAATGATTGCAGGGTGGAAGCGGGTTGCGATGCTCGGAGTCGCGCTGGGCGCCGCGACGGGGATAGCACTGAGTGCGAACGCAGCACCGGACCAGGAAGGAAATTCGAGCGAGAAGATTAAATTGCCGAAGCTCGATTTCCGCGATGTGAAACTGGACAACGGCTTGCGCGTGATTCTGGTGCCGGATCATTCCGCGCCGGTCTATGCGATTGACGTTTGCTACAACGTGGGCAGCCGCAATGAACGCCCCGGGCGCACCGGCTTCGCACACCTGTTCGAACACATGATGTTTCAAGGTTCGGAAAATGTGGGTAAAGGCGAGCACTTCACGCTGGTGTTCAATAATGGCGGCGGAATGAATGGCACGACCAACGAAGACCGCACGACGTACTTCGAAGAACTGCCGAAAAATCAGCTCGACCTGGGATTATTTCTGGAATCGGATCGCATGCGCGCGCTGAACATCACCCAAGCGAACCTCGACAACCAGCGCAACGCCGTGCAAGAGGAGCGCCGGCAAGGAATCGACAATCAGCCCTACGGACGTGCACAGCTCGACGTCGACAACCTGGCCTACGACAACTTTGCTTACAAACATTCGACCATCGGATCGATGGCCGATCTGAACGCGGCAACGATTGACGACGTGAAGGATTTCTTTCGCATTTACTACGCGCCGAACAATGCTGTGCTCACACTGGTTGGCGATTTCGATCCCGATGAAGCCCTGGCAAAAATAAAGAAATATTTCGGGTCGATTCCTGCGCAGCCTACGCCGCCGAAAGTGGATCTGGCGGATGAGCCACATTACGGCGAGCGACGCGAAATTATCTACGATCCGCTGGCGCGCTTGCCTGAAATCGACATCGCGTACCATATCCCGCCGGGCAACACTCCGGAAAATTACGCGGCCCAGCAACTCGCCGTCATTCTGGGCCAGGGCGAAAGCTCGCGCATGTATCAACACCTGGTGAAAGATAAGCAGTTGGCTTCCAAGGCCGACGTTGTAGGTGATACGCGAATAGGCACCAGCCAGCTCTATATTTCGGCGACTCCGCGGCCGCGCGTAAAAGTGGAGGATCTGGAAAAAGGAATCGACGATGAAATTGCCGCTTTGGTGAAGGATGGCATCACGCCTGCAGAGTTGGACAAAGCCAAGGTCCAGCTTCTGCGGCAATTCATCGAGCGCCGGCGATCGGCTTTATTTACAGCAATTTTGATCGGAAATTACACTGTGTATTTCAACGATCCCAATTTGATCAACACAATCGTGGACAAAGAGAACACCGTGACTGTGGAAGAAGCAAACGCGGTGGCAAAAAAATATCTCGTGCGTGATCAGCGCACGGTAGTGATCACTTATCCCGCGTCGGACGAGAAAGCGGCAGCGAAGGGGGCGCAATGAGAGAGCGCAAGAAAGAATTGTTTAAGGGAACCTGCATTTCAGCACGGTTTATGGTCCGCGCGGGACTGGCGTTTTCGATTTTCACCGCGGCATTGATCCTTCAGACCGCGCGAGCACAGGCGCAGGATAAGGGAACGGCTCTCAGCCAGGTGCAGCGGCTGAATCGCGCGCCCGTAAGCAAAGAAATTCTGCGCGTGCAGCTCCCGCGGCCGACAGTGGTGAAGCTCAGGAATGGATTGACCTTGGTGTTGGAAGAAGACCACAAGCTGCCTACCGTGGCGTTTACGATGTGGATTCGGCCAGGACAATTGGCAGATCCCGGCGATTTGCCGGGCCTGGCTTCCTTCACCGCTGAGATGCTGCGCGAAGGAACGGAGAAAAGGACCAGCGAGCAGATCGCGAACGAAGTCGATTCGCTGGGCGCGACCTTGGAGGCAAGTTCACGATTCGGGTCGAGCTACACAATAGTCACCGCGTCCGGATTGATTACAGATGCTTCGAAGATTCTGGATTTGATGAGTGACGTGACGCTGCATCCGAAGTTCCCGGCCGACGAGCTTGTGAAATATAAGCAGAGCGAACAGGCAGGTCTGGAACAGCGTTTGGCCAATCCTCAGTTTTTGGCCGCCAAGGAATTCAAGCAGGTTGTGTATGGCGATACGCCCATGTCCTTTGCTTCGCCGACGAAGGAGTCCATCGCCAAAGTGACGGGCGATGACTTGAAGAAATTTCACGACAGCCATTACCTTCCGGGGAATGCAATCCTGGGGGTCACTGGCGATTTCAAAGTGGCTGAGATGCAAAACCTGATCGAAAAGTATTTCAATACGTGGTCGGGACGAGAGGAACCACAGACGAAATTTGCGGGAGAAGCGACTCCGCAGCCTTCCAAAATCACGCTGGTGGATAGGCCCGGCTCCGTGCAGACATTCATCATCGGCGGAGATCGCGCAATCCGTCGCACCGATCCCCAGTATTACGAGCTAGCCGTGATGAATCAGGTTGTAGGTGGCGGACCGCAGGCACGGCTATTCCTGGATTTGCGCGAAGAGCACAGCCTCACCTATGGTGCGTATAGCCGAGTCAATACTGAGATATATCCCGGCGATTGGCAGGCGTTCTCGCCGGTGCGCACGCCGGTAACCGGGGAAGCCATGGATCGATTTATTTTTGAATTCAAGAAGATCAACAATGAGCCGACACCGCCGGGCGAGATAGATGAAGCCCATCGGGCGATCATCGCGAATTTCGCGCTTTCATTGGAGCAGCCGAGCCAAATTTTGAATGACTGGTTGACCGTGCAGTATTACGGGCTGCCCGTGGATTATTGGGATAAGTACCCGGATAAAATCGCGGCAATCGATGCCGGAGCGGTGCAGGCTTCTGCGAAGAAATTTGTGAATCTCGATCACATGCAGTGGATCTGCGTCGGCGATCGCAAGCAAATCGAAGATGTGCTGAAGAAGTACGGGCCGGTAAGCGTCGTGGACGTGACCGGAACGGTTGAAAACTAGGTTCGGCGCGGTGTGACCACCAACCGACTCCATCATTCGGAACACAAATGGCCGGCGGCTGACAGACGTCTCCAACCGTCGCCAGAACAACTTACCTTTTGATCGCGCGGACGATCAGCAACAAGATGACGGCTCCTATGGTGGCCATTACCAGCTGGCCAATCAAACCGTAAGCGGCGAGACCCAGCAGGGTGAAAACCCATCCGCCGATAACCGCGCCGACGATTCCGACGAGCAGATCGATCAAAACACCCATGCCCGAACCTTTTACGATTTTCCCCGCAAGAAAACCGGCGAGAATACCGATGATAATTTCCCAAAGTAAACTCATGGTTGTGCCTCCAGAGTTGGATTGATGCTCGAAAGGCTCTTATAGGAAGAGTTGCGCTTTCGGTTGGGCGCACTGTACCACGAATCGTGACAAAACCGGGAGGCTCGCTGGAACTTCGCTCCCGCCAGCCGCGCATTGATGCGCCGAACTGTGATATTAGGATGGAATGTCTGGAGTGAACGCGATGGATGAACGAGAAGTTCGAAAATTTCTGGAAGCCGTGAAGGGCGGGTCGCTGACGGTAGAAAGCGCGGTGGAACGCCTGAAAAAGCTTCCTTACGAAGATCTTGGGTTCGCCAAGATCGACCACCATCGGTCGCTGCGTCAGGGATTTCCGGAAGTTATTTTTGCGCGTAAGAAGACACCGAAGCAGGTGGCGGACATTGTACGCGGCATGCTGCGCGCGAAAACTTCTCACAACATTTTGATCACGCGCGCGGACAAAAAGATCTTTTCGGCGGTGAAGAAAATCGCGCGGACAGCGAAATTTCACGAATTGTCCGGAACTATTACGGTTTCGCGCAGTAACACCAATCGAGGCAAGGGATTCATTTTGGTGGTCACCGCGGGGACCAGCGACATTCCGGTGGCCGAAGAAGCGCTAGTGACGGCGCAAATGATGGGGCATCACGCCGAAGCGATCTATGACGTTGGCGTCGCGGGTTTGCACCGGCTGCTGGAACACAGAAAAAAATTGACGGAAGCCCGCGTGATTATTTGCGTGGCGGGAATGGAAGGAGCGCTGCCGAGCGTCGTTGCGGGTTTGGTGTCCGCGCCTGTGATTGCTGTGCCGACCAGTACGGGTTACGGGTCGAGCTTCGGCGGGTTGACGGCGTTGCTGGCGATGCTCAACAGTTGCTCCTCAAATGTGAGCGTGGTGAATATCGACAATGGTTTCGGCGCCGGCTGCGTGGCTGGAGTGATTAACCGGCTCTAGATCGTCGGTCCGCACGAAACCGAAACGAGCAGCTTCGCGGGCGAAGTTAATCGCAAAGAATGAAGTTAATTTCATGGAAGGTTATGTGGCGGCCCTCGGCATCAGAACCAACCCTACCGGCTAAGACGCAAACCGTCGAGCCGCCGCCACCAGTGCTCTGCTAACACCACGCGAGCCAGTGGCAGACTCAGCAGACGAATCTTAAGAGAGCGCTGATTGAATCGCGCTCAGAAGTAGCGGTTCTTCTTCGAGAAACACAGTTCGCAGATCGAGTACCAATTGGTTGTCTTCGATACGGGCGACGACGGGTGTCACAAAAGCCGACAATACTACAGTCGAACTGCCGTTATGGACGTTCCGCAAACGCCGTTCCATCGCGGTTGCAGATTGGCGCGGGCTTCTGATCGAAATCAGATGCGTCGGCAACTGCTGATCCGGAGTCGATCCGCCGCCGATTACTGAATATCCCGCGCCGATCTCGACGGCCACATCCGGCTGCAGACGAGGGCGCAATTTTTCGCAAAAATTGTAGGCGCGCTTCGCAATTTCATCCGCCGACAGCCGGATCATCCGCAATGCAGGAATTTCGTCGAGCGCGCCGCGCAAGTAGCACTTCAGCGTGACTTCAAGCGCGGCGATGGTCAGCTTATCCACGCGAAGCGCGCGAAATAACGGATTGAGGCGGATGCGTTCCACGATTTCTTTTTTGCCGGCGATGATCCCCGCCTGAGGCCCGCCCAGCAATTTATCGCCGCTGAAGGTCACCACGGATGCTCCAGCATCGAGACTAGCGCGCGCTACAGGTTCCGCGATTCCACTCGACGCGAGGTCCGCAATGCAGCCGGAGCCGAGGTCTTCGTACACCGGAAGGTGAAAACGTTCGCCAAGTCCGACCAATTCTTCGACCGAGGGACGCTCCGTGAATCCGGTAATGCGAAAATTCGAAGGATGCACACGAAGCAGCAGGCGCGTGCGCTCGGTAATGACACGCTCGTAGTCTCGCAATCGCGTTCGATTCGTGGTTCCGACCTCGCGCAAGAGTGCGCCGCTTTCCGCCATGATGTCCGGAATACGGAAGCCGTCGCCGATTTCAATCAATTCGCCGCGAGAGACTACGACCTCAGAGCCTTTCGCCAGGGTATTCAACACGAGAAATACAGCCGCGGCATTGTTGTTCACGACGATGGCGGCTTGGGCTCCGACAAGTTCCGCCAGCAGGTGCGCAGTGTGAACATCGCGCTTGCCTCGCTCGCCGCGCTGAATATCGTATTCGAGGTTCGAGTAATGTGTCGCTGTTTCGGAAATTTGAGCAGCAGCGTCGGCCGGTAGCGGCGCGCGGCCGAGATTGGTGTGCAAGACCACACCCGTAGCATTGATTACGCGACAAAGAGAAGGAGCCAACAGGCCTTGGACCTCCGCTGCAACGACAGCTTCGAGACCTGCAACGTTGAATATTTCAGCATTCACCGGCACTGATTGCCGGACTTCGCTCTTCAGTCGAGCTCGCAGGCCGGCAAGAACGCTTCGAACGGCTTGCGCGACCACTGCGCGTCCGGATTTTTCCGCGAGAGCGACCAAACCGGGGCGCGCGAGCAGTTCGTCCACAGACGGGATAGCGCGAAGGCTCGGGTTCGGGGTTTGCCCCGCCTCGGCAGCGGATTTCGGTGCAGGGTTCATCGTTAACACATTTGAGCACAGCGGGATACGAGCTGGCAATCAAATGTGCCGTGCGCGCAGTGCTGTGTGAGGATGTTCCCTTTGCGACAAGCTCTCGCACGCTCCACATTGACGCCGACGCGCCGACACTTTACGCTGAAGGTCTACTTGAGCCAGGACTTCCTGTGTTGTAAAGCCGTTCTGTAGAGCCGTTCGCGGGTCGCTTGTTCGGAAAATCATGGCATCCATCAACAATAATACCGTCGACGACGAACTGGGAAATATCGAGCGCGATATCCGCACGCTGAAGATCGAGTTCGAGCAATATTTCGGCGGCGGGCGCTCCCGGCCCCCTACGGATACCCAGTGGCGTCTCGAGACCAATTTAAAGCGTTACGCAGATCGTACTGCGGAACTTTCGTCCGGCCAACGATTTCGTTACGCCAACCTGGCTTCGACCTATGCGAAATATCAGGACATGTGGCGAAAGAAACTGATCCAGAAGGAGTCGGGAACCACGCCGCATCACTACGGCGCGGCGGCGAAAGCGATTCAAGCGGAACGCTCGCGGAAAATGGCGGTGCAGCAGATGCAAGCACGCGCCGCAGAAACCGCCGCCGGAATCACTGAGGATCACGCGGCAGTCGCGTCCAAAGCGAGTGTGGTTGCTCACGCGGCCGCGGATGCCGCTGCGCACGCTGCCGAAACGAGGCACGCCACGGGCGAGTTCGCGGCTACCTTTTCCGATCCGGCAAAAGATTCCGAAAAAGTAGAAAGGCTCTACCAGCGGCTGGTCGAAGCGCGCACCGAAACAGGCGAAAAGGCCGGCGTGCCGAGTCTCAAAGATTTCCAGCGGTTCGTGCAACAAAAGACGAATGATCTGAAGAACAAAGGCGGCCGCGAAATCGAGTATTCCGTGAGCATTGAAGGCGGTCGCGTGAAATTGAAAGCTCGAGTTTCAAACTAGAAGCAGTAGGTTTTTCTCTTCGAAACGCGCCACCGTCCGCCAAGTCACAAATTTACGTCCTTGCTTCCGCTTTTTTTCTCCCTCGCATACACTGACTGAGCTTTCCTATCTCGGAGGAATCATCGTGGCGATTGAACGGGCGCTGATCAGCGTCTACGACAAAACTGGCGTGGTGGAATTTGCGCGTGAAATCGCATCGTTCGGAGTCGAGATCGTATCGACGGGCGGAACGGCGAAATTATTGCGCGATGGTGGCGTGGCTGTGCGCGACGTGGCTGAACTGACTGGATGGCCAGAGATGCTGGGCGGACGTGTGAAGACCTTGCATCCAAAAGTCCATGGCGGAATTTTATTTCAGCGCGCGAAAGCAAAAGACGTCAAACAGGTTCACGAGCATGGCATCGTGCCGATCGATCTTGTAGTGGTGAACCTGTATCCATTTTCAGAGACTGCAGCGACACCGGGCGTCACCCCGGGAGAATTGATCGAAAACATCGACATCGGCGGGCCGGCGATGGTGCGTTCGGCGGCGAAGAATTTTCGGAGTGTGGGCGTGATCACAGATCCGGCCGATTACGCGCCGGTTTTGGCCGAACTCCGCGAAAGTCATGAGCTGAGCTTGGGGACACGACTGGCTCTAGCGCGCAAAGCGTATGCAAGGACGGCGCGCTACGACGGTGAAATTGCGACAGAACTCGAACGGTTGCAAGGGAGCGAAGACTCCTCCGGAAATATATCTATGGGGGAACTGGAGAAGTTGCCGCAGCGGATTCACATCGCTCTGGAGCGTCGCCAACCTATGCGCTACGGCGAAAATCCGCATCAGGCAGCGGCGCTTTATATTCCCGCGGGAAGTCCAGCAGCGGGCCTAGCGGGAGCAAAACAACTTCAAGGCAAAGAGCTTTCTTACAACAACCTGGTGGACCTGGATGCGGCGTGGGCGCTGGCTACGGAATTTCACCGGCCAGCCGCGGCAATCATCAAGCATAACAATCCATGTGGCGCCGCCGAACAGGATTCGCCGACTGATGCTTATGTAAAGGCACTCGCTTGCGATCCGGTCTCGGCCTTTGGCGGAGTGCTGGCGTTCAATCGCGCTCTCGACGCGGCTACGGCGGACGAAGTAGCAAAACTCTTTGTGGAGTGCATCGTCGCACCGGGATACGAACCGGCCGCGCTGGAAAAGCTCGCTGCCAAGAAAAATTTGCGGCTGCTGGAATTGCAACGCGGCGAATACGTGGAGGAGCTGGACTTGAAGCGCATCTCCGGCGGCATGCTGGTGCAAGAACCGGACCGCCACGAACTGAGCGAATCCGATTTGAAGGTCGTGAGCGAGCGCGCGCCAACCCTGGCGGAAATTCGTGCACTGATGTTCGGGTGGATTGTTTGCAAGCACGTGAAATCGAATGCGATCGTGTTCGCGCGCGACGGGCAAACGGTAGGCGTCGGGGCGGGTCAGATGAGCCGCGTGGATTCAGTGAAGTTTGCGGTGATTAAGGCCGCGACAACTGGGCTTTCGCTGGAGGGTAGCGTCGTGGCCTCGGACGCATTTTTCCCTTTTCCAGATGGCGTCGAAGAAGCAGGAAAAGCGGGGGCCACCGCGGTGATTCAACCCGGAGGATCGGTTCGCGATGCGGATGTAATCGCGGCGGCCAACAAACTGGGCATGGCTATGGTTTTTTCTGGCGTGCGGCATTTCCGCCACTAGGTGGCGTCGTTGACGTCTGGCGATGGTAGGTGATTTCGATTGTCTGCGGGTCGCCCGTCTCCGGAACTAATTCCGAACGTGCGACGTAAGTGTCTGCGTCAACTCGTGTGAACGCGGCATGCTTGGGCATACCGTTTACAGAGTTATCAAACTCAAAATGATTCGCGTCGAGGCTGACGAGATTCAGAACCGTCGCGTCTGATTTTTCCCACGGTACCAGCTCCGGAGTGAAGTGTCGGAAATAGAAATTAATTCCATCGGGCCTCTGCACCAAGGTATATAGCTCAATCGCTAGCGGCTTCTCGCTCTCGACCAGGCGGAAAATGCCCACCATGGTCCCGGCCTGAGGCGCCATCCAGGTTTGTTCCGCCATGCGCGGTCCCCAGTCGCCGTGCCAGCGTCCTTCGAGCCAGGCGAAGTCGGAAAGCTTGGCGGCAGCCGCCTGTTGCGGCGCTATTCGCGGCGGAGTTTGCGCAGCGGCCGGGGCTGGCTTTGAATTCGACTGTCCTGCGGCACCAGAACGCTGTTGCGCGACAGATGATCGCTGGGCGAGGAATGCACACACCATGGCCACAGCAAAGATGTGGAGAACAGGGCGCCTGGATGCAAACATTAAATGCTTCCTCCCCTGCTGTAAATGCGGCGATTTGCCGTCATTCGTCCTGATTCCCGTTGATTGCTATCAACCTTACAAAAAACTGTAGCACGGAAGTATCCGGGCGCGAGTTCTGCGCGTCCAAATGAGTGCGTTATTACGAATACGAGCCGAGAGCCCCTATTACTTTGACCGGTGTGCCGGGGTATACGATAATGGAGTTTTACGAAGGACGCATGAAAACTACAATCGGCATCACGCTTTCGGCACTTATTTGGTTAATCGCGGCTGCCCCGGCCGCGCTGGCACAAAATTCATCGTCGGAACAGGTTCCGGCAGCTGCTAGCACACCTGACACCGCGCTGCCTCCGTCATCCAAACCCTCTGCGGCCAACAGCGAAACCAGTGGCGACGTTTATTACTACTTCACGATGGGCCACGTCGACGAAATGCAATTCGAAATGACCGGCCAGTCGGAATTGGCAACGCAGGCCATCGAATCCTACAAGAAGGCGCTGGAATTGGCGCCGGATTCGTCGGTCATCATGGAGCGATTGGCGGAGATTTACGCCAAATCGCAGCGTATACGCGATGCCGTGGTGCAATCCGAAGCCGCGCTCAAGACTGATCCCACCAATGTTGAGGCGCACCGACTGCTGGCGCGCATTTACGTTCGCACCTTGGGCGATATGGGCGCCGGCGAAGTACAGAAGGAAAATCTGGACAAGGCAATCGAACAATTTCAGGAGATTTTGAAACTCCAGCCCGACGACACATATTCAGAGTTGTGGCTGGCGCGGCTTTATCGTTTTGAGAACAAGCACTCCGAAGCGGAAAAAGTCCTGCGCGATTTGCTGCAACGTGATCCCAGTAACGGGCCCGGGCTCGAACAGCTAAGCCAATTGCTGATGGATGAAGGGCGCTCGCAAGAAGCGGTGAAAATCCTTTCGGACGCAGCCAGCGATTCCTCTTCACCCGAAGTTTACGATTTGCTGGGTGACGCGTATTCGCAAGAGAAGGAGTACGCGAAAGCCGAGGACTCCTACCGTAAAGCAGTGGAGGAAGATCCGGACGATCCAGGCCATCTGCATGGTCTGGCCCAGGCCTTGATGGCACAGGATAAATATGCGGAAGCGCTGGAGCAGTTCAAGCGTCTTTCGGAGATTGAACCGGGCACGGCCGAGAATTACCTGCGCATGGCTCAGCTTTACCGGCGTTTGGGCAAGTTCGATCAGGCTGAATCGAGTTTGCTGCGCGCCAAGCAACTCTCCCCGGGAAGCCTCGAAGTGCTCTATAACGAGGCGTTGTTATACGAGGATCAGGGAAGATTCGGCGACGCAGTAAAAGTTTTGAGCGACGCGATCGCCGGAATGAAAAATCAGTCCAATGGCTCGCGTAGTCCTGCGGCAGGCTCGCCAGATTCCGAAAACGCGCAAGGTGCCGAATCAAGCCCCAATGCACTCGCGGTTCTGTACGAGCAGTTAGGGCACGCATATCGCGAAGAAGAAAACTATGCAGCGGCGATCCATGCCTACGAAGATATGGCCAAGCTTGGCCCCGACGCGCAGAGGCGCGCGGAAATGTTGCTTATTGACACCTATCGCGAAAGCCGCGATCTGGATCGCGCCATAGCCGAGACGAAGAAAGCGCTGGATGCGTCGCCGAAAGACGCGAGCCTGACTGTAACCCTGGCCATGCTCTACGGCGAGAAGTCCGACACCGACACAGCGACGAAGCTGTTGGATGGATTGCTGCGCGGCAACGACAGCGACCAGGAAATTTACTTGAACCTCGCGCAAGTGCAGGAACGCGGCAAGAAATATGGGGAGGCCGAGCAGTCGGCGCAGAAGGCTGAGCAGATGGCGCGCGGCAACGACGACCGCGAAACCGTCTGGTTCATGCTGGGCGCAATTTACGAGCGGCAGAAGAAATTCGATCTGGCGGAGCAGGAATTCCGAAAAGTGCTGGACGTGAATCCGAACAATGCCGCGACGCTGAATTACTACGGCTACATGCTCGCGGACCGCGGGGTGCGTCTGGAGGAAGCTACTTCCATGATCCAGCGCGCCGTGACGCAGGAACCAAGCAACGGCGCTTACCTTGACAGCCTGGGCTGGGCTTACTACAAGCAGAATAAACTGACTGAGGCAGAAGAGAGTTTGCGCAAGGCTGCCGAACGGCAGAGCCACGACCCGACAATCCTGGGGCACCTTGGAAACGTTTACGCGAAGCTCGGGCAGCCGGATCGAGCGGCAGCATACTGGGAACGCGCGTTGAACGAATGGCAGAAATCGGCGCCCGCCGATTACGAAGCCGATAAAGTAACCGAGCTTGACGCGCAGCTCAAAGATTTGAAGCGCCGGACGGCCCAGAAAACTTCGCCGGATTCCGTCAAACCGCAGTAAGCTCCCTCGCATGGATCGCAAAACTGGCAAGATAAAATCCGTGCGCCTGCCCGCGTTCGCAAAAATCAATTTGTGCCTTGATGTCGTGGGAAAACGCTCGGATGGTTATCACGAGCTGCGCACGATATTTCAGGCGATTTCGCTGCGCGACACCCTCGCGCTTTCGATTACTCCGGAATCGGAAACCAACGCCTTCACTTTGGAATCGAACGATCGAAACTTACCCTTGGGACCGGAAAATCTGGTGCATCGCGCGGTCGAGGCAATTCGCCGCGAGATCGGATTTCAGGGAAGCGTGATCGCGCGTCTGGAAAAAAAAATCCCTGTGGCACGGGGATTAGGAGGTGGTTCGAGCGACGCGGCGGCTGCGTTGATCGGAATGTTGCGTCTGACAAAAGCAAACGTGCCGCTCGAGCGGTTGCTCGTAATTGCATCAGGCCTCGGCGCGGACGTGCCCTTTTTCTTGTTTGGCGGACGCGCGCTGGCAGTAAGTCGCGGAGACGAGATCTACCCCCTGCCGAATGCGCCGAAGCAAACCATTCTCGTGGTTTCCCCGCGGGACATCGGCGTCAGCACTAAGGACGCCTATCAGTGGGTCTCGGAAGAATTGACAAAACGCGCCGAACCCCCTAAAATCTTGAGGTTCTGCGCTCTGTGCTGGAGCCGGCAGGGGGCGGGCATCTCGAATGATTTCGAGAAGCCAGTCTTCCGCCGCTATCCGCGTCTCGGAGAAATCCGGGAGGGATTGCTCAAGCGAGGAGCCGCAGATGCCGCGCTGGCGGGTAGCGGGTCGGCGGTGTTCGGAATATTCCGAAACCCAGCGCAGGCGCGCCGAGCCGCTCGTGCGTTCCCGAAAGATTCGGTTTTCGTCGTTGAAACCCTATCCAGGGAAGACTATGGCCATGCTTTGGGCTGGCGTGCGCGTTAACATGCGCGCCCCACTGTAAACAGCTGAGAGGAAATTTTTTGGCCGACGACAAGTTCAAGATTTTCTGCGGTACCGCGAATCCGGCGCTGGCAAAGTCTATTTGTAATTACCTGGGCGTCCAACTGGGCGGAGCGGAGCACGGACAATTCAGCGACGGCGAGACGCGTTACCAGATCCTAGAGAATGTGCGCGGTGCGGATGTGTTCGTGGTGCAACCTTGCTGCACCCCGGTGAATTTCAATCTGATGCAGTTGCTGCTGATGATTGATGCATTCAAACGGGCGTCAGCCTGGCGCATCACCGCCGTGGTTCCGTATTACCCGTACGCGAGGCAGGACCGCAAGGACCGGCCGCGCGTGGCGATCTCAGCGAAGCTGGTTGCCGATTTGATGGAAACCGCGGGTGCCAGCAGGGTGTTGACGCTCGATTTGCACGCGCCGCAGATTCAGGGGTATTTCAATATTCCTGTCGATCACCTGTTCGCTTCGCCTGTCTTGGTAGAATATTTTCAGAAGATGAACCTCGGTCCGATCACGGTGGTCTCGCCAGACGCAGGCGGAGTGGAGCGAGCGCGGTTTTTTGCCAAGAGGATTGGCGCGCCGCTAGCCATCGTGGATAAGCGCCGCATCGACGTGAACGTCAGCGAAGTGATGCACCTGATCGGCGACGTTGCGGGGCGCCCCGCGCTGGTGATCGATGACATCATTGACACCGCTGGAACGCTAGTAAAAACGGCGGAAGCGCTCACCGAGCACGGCGCTACCAGGGTTTTTGCGGCCTGCACGCATGCGGTGCTTTCCGGACCGGCTGTCGAGCGCATTGCGAAGTCCAAGATTGAGGCAGTGGTTGTATCAGACTCTGTGCCATTGAGCGAAGAAGCGCAGAAGCTAAGTAAGATCAAAGCGCTCAGTGTTGCGCCTTTACTGGCGCGAGGGATTCAGTCGATTCACGAAGAGACATCGATCAGCGAATTGTTTATCTAGCGGGAGAGGATTTCATGGAAACGTTTACAGTGGAAGGCAGCACACGCGAAGGGCGCGGGAAGGGTCCCGCGCGGCGCACGCGTCTGAGCGGCATGGTTCCGGCGGTATTGTACGGCGGAAAAAAAGATTCTATTTCCCTTTCGGTGAACGCCACGCAGGTGGCGCGCATTCTGCGTTCGGAGACAGGCCACAACACCATTTTCACCGTGCAGGTAGCCGACGGCGCAGCGGAAAAAGCGATGGTGAGAGACTGGCAAGTGGATCCAGTCAGCGGCAAATTGCTGCATGTGGACCTGTTCCGCATTGCCATGGACGTGCGCATGCGCGTGATGGTGCCGGTGCACACATTTGGCGAACCCCAGGGCGTGAAGATGCAGGGTGGCGTCTTCGAGACTGTAACGCGCGAAGTGGAAATCGAATGTTTGCCCGGAGATATTCCTGAGGAATTCAAGGTCGACGTCAGTGGATTGCTGATCGGCAAACAGTTGCGTGCCGCCGATCTGCCGTTTGATCCACAAAAAATCAAGTTGCTTACCGATCCCACGCGCGTAATCGCGCACGTAGTGGTTCTAAAGAAGGAAGAAGAACCTGCTGCGGATGTAGCCGTGACGGCAGAAGCCGCACCAGCCGAACCGGAAGTGATGAAGAAGGGCAAGAAGGAAGAAGAGGGCGAGGGCGAAGCGGCAGAGGCTCCCGCGAAGGCCGAGAAGTCGGAGAAGAAGAAGTAGTTTTTCGCGGTTGCCGCCGGCGAGATATTCGCCTCCAGCGCGCACGGAGTTCCCGGGTAAACATGAGACTCATCGTCGGCCTTGGGAATCCTGGTCCGGAATACGAGCATACGCCGCACAATTTAGGTTTTATGGCGGTGGATGCGTTGGCGGGGTGCGCGGGAATTCGCGTTACGCGGCCGGAGGCGAAATCGTACGTCGGGCTCGGCAAGTTGGCGGGAAATGAAGTGGTGCTGGCCAAGCCGCAGACGATGATGAATCTGAGCGGCGCCGCTGTGCGAACGCTGCTCGAGCGGTATGAATGCAAGCCCGCTGAGATGATCGTACTCAGTGACGAAGCGGCGCTGCCGTGGGGTATGCTGCGGATTCGAGAACGAGGCAGCGCCGGCGGTCACAATGGCCTGAAATCGATCATCGCGTCGATCGGAACGAACGAATTTATTCGGGTGCGACTTGGGGTAAAGCCGGAATATCCGCTGGAGGATATGGCGGATTACGTTCTGGGGAACATGCGTAAGCCAGAGCGCGAGATCGCGGCGCAAATGGTGAGCGATGCGTCCGATGCCGTCGAATTAATTTTGAGTGAGGGCGTGGGCAAGGCGATGGCGCGATTCAATCGCCGGGTGGAATCAGAAGACGAAGGGACTGAGTAACGCGGCGCATCAGAAGCGCCAGCGTTCGATGGAAAAGTTTGCAGGTATTTTCAGGTTAAGAAACTAGAAGGAAGACAATCGAGGACATATGGAAGAGCGTCAGTACGATCTAATTTTTATCTGCAGGCCGGATACGCCGGAGCCTGACATCGACAAACTGATTGCGACGTTGGAACACACCGCCGCCGAGAAGGGCGCGAAGATTGAATCGACCGCCAAATGGGGCCGGAAACGCATGGCTTATCGCGTTCAGAAATTGCGCGAAGGCTACTTCGTGTACATGGTCGTGAAGTCGACGAACGGCGAGGTGGTGAAAGAACTGGAACGCCGCCTGAAGGTCGCCGATTCTGTGATCAAGTATCTGACCGTGCGCCTGGACGAAGAATTGAAGCGCCAGGAAAAGCTCAAGAAGCATCGCGAGCGTCGCGCTGCCCGCCGTCCGCGTAAGACGGTGGCGACACCGGCCGCGCCGATGCCCATGGTTCCTCCGGCCGAGCCTGCTGCGCCTACGGCGTAGAGCTGGATTCGGCTGAGCGGCCACACGTTGGCTTCAGGGGCTAAAGCTCCCCGGATTTTTGGGCGATTTTGGGCACGGTTGAAGCCGCGCCCTTGCCGAAGCGGTTTTTAGCTGCATCTTCCCAGCGTGCTTTCGAAAGCGCAGATGAGATTGGAATCAGAATCACGGACGGGAATTCAATCAGGAGACTCGAATGGCAGAAGAAAACGCAATGCAACAATCGCACGGACCTTCCTCGGGAGGGATGCGATCGTCGGGGCCGGGTGGTCCTGGCGGACCCGGAGGCGGTGGACGCCCTAGCGCTGGCGGCCCAGCGAAGCGCGGCAAGCGAAGCTTCGTGCGCAAGAAGAAGGTTTGCCGGTTCTGCGTGGACAAGGCTGACTTCATCGATTACAAGAAAGCCGAAATCCTGGCGCCGTTCATTCAAGAGCGCGGCAAGATTCTGCCCCGGCGCATGACTGGAACCTGTGCGCGTCATCAGCGCTGGCTCACGGTGGCGATCAAGCGGGCGCAGAATATTGCGTTGCTGCCTTTCGCCGCGGAACTGTAGTAGTCCGTGGCGTGCGCGAATCGCGCCTGATAGAGCGGCGTGGCTAATTTCAGACGTAGTAACTACGAAACAAAAAAGCAAGAAGCCGGCGGGACGCCGGCGCGCTACGATCCGAGGACAACACCATGCAAATCATTTTGCAGGAAGATGTCGAGAAATTGGGCACGCGAGGGCAGCTCGTGGATGTTGCCGAAGGCTATGCCCGCAATTTTCTTTTGCCGCGCAAACTAGCACTTGAGGCCACCGCTGGAAACCTGAAGCGGCTGGAAAAGATGCGCGCTAACTTCGCGAAGAAGGAAGCGACCGAGAAGGAAGCCGCGCAAAAGCAGGCCGAATTGCTGACTGGCGTGTCGTTAGAATTTACGCGCAAGGCGGGAGAAAACGACCAGCTTTTTGGTTCGGTTACCTCGGGCGACATTGCTGAAGCGCTGGCCGCCAAGGGCTTTGAGATCGACAAAAAGCGGATCGTTCTCGCCGAACCCATCAAAGTGATGGGCGAGTATGAAGTGCCTGTGAAATTGCACCGTGAAGTCACGGCGAACGTCAAGCTCGCAGTGAAAAAAGACGAATAATCGCTGTCGGCGCCCTGCCAAAAACTCGCCGTGAGATTCGACGTTGAGATTTTGTCGCTCTGAAGCTCTCCTCGGCAGGTATCTTACCGCCCGGATCTCGCTATGACCAGATTGATCATGTAGAATTTGCTGACGCTCGATGGTTACTTCGAGACGAGAAAAGTTGGGATCTGCAGTTCCATCGTCTGTCTGGGGCGACGAACTCGAACACTTTTGCATTCAGCAGTTGCGTACTGCCGACAGCCTTCTGTTTGGCCGCAGTACCTAGGAAGGCATGGCTGCGTATTGGCAGACCGCCAAGGGCGAAGTCGCTGACCTCATGAATAGTCTGCCGAAGGTCGTCGTCTCCCGCACACTCGAACGGGCCGATTGGGCAAACACAACCCTGGCGAAAGACGATCTAGTAACCGAAATTCAAAACCTCAAGCGCAACGGAAACGCGTTCGTCTTTGGCAGCGCCAACCTGTCTGCGGCTCTGACGGCACAGGGGCTGTTTGATGAGTATCGGCTGGGGCTTGCTCCGCTGTTGCTAGGACTTGGCAGGAAGTTGTTCGACCCAAGTCCAAGCAAACTGAGTCTTAAACTTCTCGAAGCTCGGACATTGAAGTCGGGATGCCTGATTCTTCGCTACGAACCACGACAAAACCAATAAGTTCCTGTGCATAGCTCGCCGTATTTTTCGCCTTTCACGATGTGAGACGAGCTGTTCTTAGCTCATCTCTTAATTTTCTCGCCGCGAAGTTTTCCACTTTTCCGCAATTGTCCACAGAAGATTCTGGGGCGGTACAGTTGACGCACCTGCGCAAACTGCGCACAATCTTTGCTCGCCGCTCGCATCCAAATTCTAACTTAAATGATCCACACCGAACGGAGCACGGGATGTCTTGCGCGCACGTCCGCGCAGGTGCAGAATCGAATGAGTTGAGAAATTGAACCGCAAGACCCGGGAACCAACGGAAAAATGCCAGGCGACACAACCCTCGAACGACCTTTACCACACAACCTGGAAGCTGAACGCAGCATACTGGGCGCGATCCTGCTGGATAACCATGCGTTGAACGCGGCTGTGGAAAAGGTACGCTCCGAAGATTTCTTTTTGTCGCAGCACCGCCAGATTTTCGAACGCATGGTACAGCTACGCGAAAAACAGCAAGCCATCGATATCGTGACGCTGATGGAAGACCTGTCGCGTCGCGGCGAACTGGAGGCTGCCGGCGGTATCGCATACCTTTCGCAGCTGGCGGATGGGTTGCCGCGCATCACGAACGTCGAGTATTACGCGCGGATCGTCAAGGAAAAGGCGGTTCTGCGGAACCTGATCTTCTCGGCTTCGGCGATCCAAGAGCAAGCGCTCGCCGCCGGTGAAGACGCGGACGTGATCCTGGACCGCGCGGAATCCGTGATTTTTCAGCTTGCCGAAGACCGCGTTAAAGCCGGGCTGATCGGCGTCAAAGAGCTGGTTCGCGATAATTTCGAACGCTTGGAGAAGATTTTCAGCGAGGGCCGGCGCATCACCGGCCTGGCGACAGGTTATGCCAGCCTCGACAACGAAACCGCCGGCCTGCAGCCATCGGAACTGATAATTCTTGCCGCGCGGCCGTCGATGGGAAAAACCGCGCTGGCTCTCAATATCGCGGAGAATGTAGCCGTGCGCCATCGCGAGCCGGTGGCGATTTTCAGCCTGGAAATGTCAAAGGAATCCCTTCTGTTGCGTTTGCTCGCTTCCGAAGCGCGCGTGGACGCTCACAAATTTCGCACGGGCCATATGAATCGCGACGATTGGGGCAAAGTAACCGGCGCGCTGACGAATCTGGCTGAGGCGCCGCTGTGGATTGACGATTCGGCCTCGTCGACCGTAATGGAAATGGGCGCAAAGGCTCGGCGCTTGAAACGTGATCGCGGACTTTCGATGATCATTGTGGATTATCTGCAGCTCGTGGTGCCCACGAACACAGGGCGCCAGAGCAATCGCCAGGAAGAAGTCTCCGGAATGTCGCGAGCGCTCAAGGGGCTGGCCAAAGAATTGAAGGTGCCGGTGGTAGTCCTTAGCCAGTTGACGCGTGCA
The DNA here is from genome assembly GCA_963703675.1 of uncultured Acidobacteriota bacterium. Classification (GTDB taxonomy): domain Bacteria; phylum Acidobacteriota; class Terriglobia; order Acidiferrales; family UBA7541; genus Palsa-295. The sequence goes on from CAVPFH010000007.1 coordinate 154,566, forward strand.
CCCGAACGCGAAGACCGCAAGCCGCAACTGGCGGACCTCCGGGAATCGGGCGCGATCGAGCAGGACGCAGACGTCGTGCTGTTCATCAATCGCCCTAATTTTTATAAGACTGATCTACCCGAGGAAGACCGCGCCAAGGCGGAAGTGATCATCGCGAAGCAACGCAACGGCCCGACGGGCAATCTGAATTTCGTTTTTCTGGCTCGCCATACCCGCTTTGAAGAAGCTGCGCCGGATGCGTGGAGCGTCGGCGGCGAGCCGGAAGAGTAACATCGAATCAGTTCGCGTCTCTCTCGACCCACCGCTGTGTGCCGCGACCCGCAATGAGTTAGCGCTACCCGCCTGAAATCGTACCTGCGAATTATTCTCGCATCCTAAGCCAATCGTTTTCAGACGATTACACAAGTCTTCAGAAAATCTCTCCGTCGACCGAATGGCACGTGGCCTGCATGATCCAAAATGGGTGTTTACACAAACGGCGCGAGCAGCTTTCTCGGCGGGAAAATCATTCGCGCCTGTGAGAGAGTGTCTGGCATTCTAAAAGAGGATGTCGAAACCAATCCATTTCGAAGGCAGGCCGGTCTGGGCGGAAATTTCGCTGCAAGCGATCCTTCACAATCTGCGGGTGATTCGAGGGCACGTCGGACCGCAACGAAAGATTCTTGCGGTGGTGAAGTCGAACGCTTATGGGCTGGGTGCTGTGCCCATTTCAAAAGCGCTGCAAAAAGCAGGCACGGAATGGTTTGGAGTCACCTGCGCGAATGAGGGCATCGAGCTGCGTGAAGCAGGCATCCGCAAACGCATTCTCATTTTGACCGGATTCTGGCCCGGCGAAGAAAAACGCCTGATTAAGAACAACCTGACGCCCACGGTTTTTCGGATGGACGATCTTGTGCACTGGGAACGCAGCGCGAGGGCTCTGCGAGTCAAGCGGCGCGTTCCATTTCATCTGAAAATAAATACGGGAATGAACCGGCTGGGTATTTCACCCGACGAAATCGAAGCCTTCGTTCAAAACTTAGCGGAATGCAGGCACATTGAACTTGAGGGCACATTCACGCATTTCGCCTCAGCGGAGGATTTCACCGCGCAGCAGACGGACGACCAGGAGAAAATCTTTCGCGATTGCCTGCAGCGTATGCGCGAGCTGGGCGTCTCCCCCGGAATCGTGCACATGGCCAACAGCGGCGCGATCTGCGCGCGCCCATCCACCCTGGGGGACATGGTTCGTCCCGGCGCTATACTTTACGGCTATTACCAATCTTTCGACCCGCCGCAAAAGAAGAAGGAGGTAGTCGGACAGATTCGTCTAGAACCGAGCCTCTCGCTACGAGCGCGGATTATTTCGGTAAGGGACCTCGGCGAGGGCGAAAGCGTGGGGTACGCGGCTCGTTTTGTAACCTCGCGTCCATCAAGGATAGCGGTAATCAATGCCGGTTATGCCGATGGTATCGTGCGCGTAAGAACAAACCGCGGTTGCGCCCTGGTGCACGGGCGACGCGCGCCGCTGGTGGGCACGATCTCAATGGATTTGACCATGCTGGACATTACCGACGTACCGGAAGCAAAGTTGGGAGACGTCGTAACGATTTATGGCAAGGATGGCGATGCGTCAATCGAAGTATCCGACGTCGCTCGCGAGATTGGCACCGTTACTTCCGATCTTCTGTGCGCTCTTGGGACGCGCGTTCCGAAGTTCTACGTCTAACATAACCTGTTTCACTTCAGTGTTACCCTCCGTCCAGCTGGGCATAGCCGCTTTCGCCACCAGCGTCGGGCCTCGTTGACTCCCAATTCCCACGCGGTGCTATACTGTCGCCTTCATAAAGAATTTATAAAGGAAACACCATCATCCCGGCCCGGCGCCCAAACTTTATGAGCCGGAAAAGCTGTTTAAAGACGAATGATCGGACGCGCTTCGTCTTATACGCATATTCATAAGGTGGGACCATGCAAAGGGCTCCTAGTCCACAGAATAGGCCACAGTCCATTCCGGCTCCCGAAATTCCAGTACCAAAGACGGCTGTAGTCTCCCGCGGTGCACTTCAGCAAGTCGGCACATTCTGGGACATGCTCGGAATTCGCATCGTTTTTATGGCCGTGTGCGTCGCCGCCGGTTTTCACTTCAGGCCATTCAGCCTGACCAAGGACTTGGGTGCGGCGGTCGGGTTTTTGTTCGGGTTGGCGGTGATCCTATTCGAACTGCGGCTGCGGCACGCAAGCCTGCGGCGATTAATTGGCGCGGCGGTTGGTTCGATATTGGGACTGCTCGGCGCCTACTTAACCTCACTGATCCTGACGCACACCATCATGCCGGAAAGCACGCGGTCCTTCTTTAGCCTGGCAGCATTCCTCGTGATGTCATACATCGGCTTGGTCCTGGGTGCGAACAAGGGCGACATGCTCAATTTGCAGGCGCTGGGCGGCTTGTTCGGCAGCGAGCGTAGCCTGAAGCACTCGTTCAAGGTGCTGGATACCAGCGTGATTATCGATGGGAGAGTGGCGGACATCGCTGAAGCACAGTTTCTGGATGGAACCGTGATCATTCCCCAGTTCGTATTGCACGAACTGCAACTTGTGGCTGATTCTGCTGATCCTCTGAAGCGGCAACGCGGGCGCCGCGGGTTGGAGGTTTTGCAGCGAATTCAGAAAATGGCGCATTTGGAAGTTCAGATCGCGGAAGACGATTTCTTGCAGGTCCCGGAAGTCGACCTCAAGCTGATCGAATTGGCTAAGCGCTATGATGCGAAAATCGTGACCAACGATTTTAATCTGAACAAAGTTGCCACGTTGCAAGGCATTGAGATCCTGAACGTAAATCAGCTCGCGAACGCATTGAAGCCGGTGGTGCTGCCCGGCGAGACGATGCGCGTCTTCGTATTGCGCGAAGGCAAAGAGTACAACCAGGGTGTGGCATATCTCGATGATGGCACGATGGTCGTTGTAGACGGCGCGCGTAAAATGATCAATAAGACGATCGACATCACCGTTACTTCCGTCCATCAGACGACCGCCGGGAAAATGATCTTCGGTCGATTCGACGACCGCAGCGAGCAATTGCCACGCGTGGCCGCGGGTGGGACGCAATTGACTGACACCGGCACTCGAACCGGTGAAGGCGGAGGCGAACGCCCCGCGCGTTCGCTGTATCCCGAGCAGGGCCGAAGCTAACCCGGCGTGCCTGTGAAGCGCTGTCTCGCATTCTGACAAGTCCTTGCACCTTCGAGGCGCAAAAGCGCAATGATGCGGAGTTAGCTTTAACAAATCCCCAACAAACAACAGTGACTGTGCTGGTGCGCTGGATTGCGATAGACTGTTGACCCTTTATGGGTCGCGTAGCCGCAATCATTCCCGCAGCTGGTTTCGGTACTCGCATGGGTGCCGAAACTCCCAAGCAGTTCCTCGAATTGGATTCCGTGCCGCTGGTGATTTTCACGTTGCGCCGTTTGGCGGCATGTTCTGCAATTACTGATTTTTTTCTGGCGACGCGCGCCGACGATATTGTTTCGCTGCAGGATAAAGTGGCGAAGGCTTCGCTCGGCCGGCCGGCGAGGGTGGTACATGGCGGAGATACGCGGCAGCAATCGGTTGCCAACGCGCTGGCGCAAGTGGATCCGTCGACGGAAATAGTTTTGGTGCACGACGCTGTCCGGCCTTTTGTAACTTCGCAACAGCTCGACCGAGTGATCGCAGAAGCACGCAAACGAGGAGCGGCCATCCTGGGAATTCCCGTGATTGACACTGTAAAGGAAGTGAAGCGAGCGAGCTTGCCGGAGGATGTGGCGCTCATCACCTCGACGATTCCTCGCGAGCGGGTGGTGTTGGCGCAGACGCCGCAGGCCTTTTCGTATTCATTGTTGCGCGACGCATTTCGGAGGGCGCAGGCTGACGGAGTGATAGCGTCGGATGAATCGGCGCTGGTGGAACGGTTTGGACATGACGTGTTTGTGGTGCTCGGATCGGAGCGCAATTTGAAAATTACTCGGCCGACGGACATGGATTTGGCGCGTTTCTATCTCGAACAGGAGCGTCGCGAACCATGAACCGCTCAGGCATTGGTTACGACCTGCATCGGCTGGCCCAGGGACGCAAGCTGATGATCGGCGGGGTGGAGGTTCCTTTCGATAAGGGTTCCGTTGGGCATTCCGACGGTGATGTGCTGGCACATGCTTTGTGCGACGCGTTGCTGGGTGCGGCGGGACTCGGCGACATTGGGACTCATTTTCCGGACAGCGATCCGCAATGGAAAGGCGCGTCTAGTTTGAAGTTTCTGGAGCATACGCGAAATTTGCTTGATGCGCGCAGGTTCCGGATCGTCCATCTTGATGCAGTCGTAATCTGCGAGAAGCCGAAATTGGGACCGCATTTTCCGGCCATGCGCGAGGCTCTGGCAATATCGTTGGGCATATTACCGGAACAGATCAATTTGAAAGCGAAAACCAACGAGGGGACCGGGGAGATCGGGCGCGGCGAAGCCATCGCGGCGCACACGATCGCAACGCTGGAATCCTGAGGATGACGCCGCGGCTTCGGTGGAAGCGTGATTGCTGAGTGGTGGCCGAAAATGGCGAATCGTGATTCTGTAATTCGTCAGTCGCGACCCACGCAAACCCTCGTTGAAATTGACGATTAGAATGGGGTGCGGTTGTTTTTTTCTGTGAGTTACAGCCATTTCTAATCGCAGCCATTGACGATTAGAAATGCGTTTGGCGAGATCGCGGGCATTGCTCGTTTCTATCCGCTGGGCGCGGGTTTCGATGTTCCGGGTGCGGCTTGCGACGATGATTTTATGGGCCTGTCGCTGATTGTCGCGCTCGGCAATCGCTGTGTCGCAGTTCGCGGTCCCCAGGTTCCCATGCCGCGCCCTTAGTGGTGCAGAATAAATGTCCAACCAACGTTAACATATGATTGATATGTACTCAAGAGTACACACAATCCCTGGTCGACGCACTTAACTGGAGACTCAAGCCGCGCCCTTCCGTTGCTGCCGGGTGTGGCAGCAAAAAGTGAAAGGCTCGCGGGAAATGCACCGCGAATGGAAGGCGCTCCGCTCCGCGCCGGGCTAGCTTGTTCCGCGCCTACGGCGCTTGTTTGCGATGGGATTGTACCGGCGTTCTTCTAATTGTGAATTGTTGTCGATCCGCATCCAAGAGACGTCAGAGGCTTAAAAGGCGGGCAGGGTTGAATTGGATGTGACACTATGACCATGGAATGGCGATGAATTGGCTTACCGGATTTCACGCGGTGGAAGAGGCGCTTACGGCGGGGCGCGCTTTGGATCGCATCGTGATTGCGTGCGGGCGGCATGGCGAGCGCGTAGAAGCTGTAGTTCAGCTGGCAAAGACCAAAGGCGTGCCGGTTCGATTTGAAGACCGCCAGCAGATCGACCGTCTGGTGGGAACTCGCGAGCACCAAGGTGTGGCGGCGTTGGGCGCCGCGAAACCGGCAATTGGGCTCGAAGATTTGCTGGCGGCGAAAACACCGCAGGGTCTGCTGGTACTGCTCGATGGGATCGAGGATCCGCACAACCTGGGCGCGATTGTAAGAACCGCGCTGGCAGCGGGCGCGCAGGGCGTCGTGATTCCCGAGCGTCGCGCGGCTGGGCTGACCGACACCGTGGAACGCGCCTCAGCTGGAGCGCTGGCTCATTTGGCGATTGCGCGCGTGAAAAACCTGGTGCGCGCGATGGAAGAAATAAAGGAAGCTGGGTACTGGCTCGTGGGGCTCGATGAGCGCGCGGAAAAGCACTATACCGATGTGGATCTCAAGAGTTCAGTGGGAATCGTACTTGGGAGCGAGGGCGAGGGGTTGCACGAATTGACGCGCAAGCGCTGTGATTTCCTGGTTTCATTGCCTACGTTTGGGCCCGTGCGCTCGCTTAACGTTTCCGTTGCGGCAGGTGTGATGCTATTTGAAGTGGTGCGTCAACGTGGGAAGGCGACGCCGCAAATTAAGGCGCACAAACACGGATAATTTCGCCGTTTCAAAGTGCTGCTTGATCTTTCTGCTATCCGACGTTTCCTACTTATCGTATTTCAGCAGCGAGAAGACGTGAATTCCGGGAAGTTTGGCGCGCCCGTTAAGGAATGTGAGCTCTACGGCGAACGCTGCCCCCGTTACCGTGCCACCAAGTTGCTCTATAAGCTTGACGGTCGCCGCAGCCGTACCACCTGTTGCTAGCAGGTCGTCACAAATCAGAACGCTTTGACCGGGCTTGATGGCGTCTTCGTGGATGTCGAGTTGGTCCGAGCCGTATTCGAGCTGGTAGGTGACGGAGCTGGTTTTACCGGGGAGTTTCTTAGGCTTGCGCACCGGAACGAAGCCTGCATTCAGGCGATAGGCCAGCGCCGGCGCGAAGATAAATCCGCGTGCCTCGACCCCCGCCACAATGTCCACCTTGTGCCCATTGTATTGTTCGCAGAGCTGATCGACCAGGGAATGAAACCCCTTCGGGTCCTTAAGCAGCGTGGTCAGGTCGTAAAATAAAATTCCCGGCTTGGGATAATCCGGAATTTCGCGGATCAGCGTTTTCAAGTCGCTCATTCGTCTCCTTGATTGTTCTGCTGTTACTTTCACCGGGAATCAACGCTCAATCGAAAACCGTTTGGAATATTGTTCCACCGGCGGCGCGTCTTCTTCGCTGATGCTCGACACTAACGCTCCTTCCGGGCCGCGTTCAAGCTCAGTGCAGAATTTCGCCAGCGTCGCGGCACTGCCGATCGCGTACACTTCCACGCGGCCGTCCGATAGATTCCTGGCGAATCCCGTGATGCCCAGGCGTTGCGCCGCGCGCAAGGCGAAGTACCGGTAGCCAACTCCCTGCACCATGCCACTGATAAAGTAACGCCTGGATTGGCGTTGTTCGTGAATGTCCTTCATGCCCGGCGCGGCAACGGCCCGCAAACGGGCGATTTTATCAGAGGGTCGGCGAGCTTTGTAGGGAGAGGTTGGCGATATGTGCTATGACATAATGTTGCGGTGGGCGCGATTGGGCTTGGGACATCGTTCGCATCTTCGAGAAGTGGGAGTTCGGTTTAACACTTGAGTCTCGCCCTGCATCTAAAAAGAGAGCGTAATCCATAACCGAAGAGAGGTTCTTCGCTGCGCTCAGAATGACGGCTAAAAACTTAAGTCAAAATCAAAGGCAAAACTGAAATCAAAGACAACGCTGAATCAAAGACAAAAACCAAAGTCGAAGCCCAGAATGTTAAGACGAACGCGACGATTACTTTGTTTCGGGGTGACAGCTTTCGCGGCTGTCATGGGATTGGTTGCGCCTTTGCGGGCGCAAGACGCCGGGCCGCAGGCGCCTCCGCCGAAATTTGAAGTGAAACGTATTCCGGCGGAGCCGCATCCCGATGCGCCACCGGTTCCGGAGAACGTCATCATTCAGAAATTCGCGGCCAACGAAGCAGTGATGAAGAAAGCATACGACACCTACAGTTTCAAGCAAACGATTCGGCTGGATGAGCTTACCGATCCCGGAGGAAATTTCAGCGTTACCGGCGAAGTCTATTTGCGGCCAGATGGGCAACGCTATATGCACGTCGACCAGCAGCCGGTATCTACTTTGAAATTGATGCATTTCTCGCTTGAGGATGTGAAGGTGATCGCCGGCTTGCCGGAATTTCCGCTGACGCCGGATAAGCTTTCCAATTACGATTTCAAGTATGCGGGGCAGGAAAAGCTGGACCAGCTGAATACCTATATTTTCCAGGTGAAGCCGAAATTGCTGAGCCGCAAGGAGCGATTTTTTCAGGGGGTGGTGTGGGTCGACGACCAGGATTTCGCCATCGTCAAGAGCTACGGAAAATTCGTGAGCGAGATCGAGGGGAACGGCACGGAACTGCCGTTCACCATGTTCGAAACCTACCGCGAGAATTTCCAGGGTAAATATTGGCTGCCCACGTACTCGCGATCGGACGATTATTTGAAGAGCGATAATGATGATCTGCCCGTACGACTGGTGATTCGCTCGACTGAATTCAAACCGAATACCGGGGCACCGAGCGCGTCCGGGTCGGCTACGAGCGCGTCGCCGGGCTCGCAAAGTGCACCCTCCAGCACGCCTCCGCCTCACTAAATTTTAGTCCTCGGCGTACAGATACCTAGGCAATTCGCCGATGGAATCGAGCAGAATTTCCGGTTTCGCCGCACGGATACGCGCTGCGGTCGGAAACGGCCCCAGAACGCCAATCGCCCTCACTCCTGCGCGCCGCGCCATTTCGATGTCTTCGGCAGTGTCACCGACATACACGCAATGTTCAGGTTCGGCACGAAGACGCTTTAGTGCGAGTTGTAACGGAGCAGGATGCGGTTTCTTCTTGTGAGCGTCTTCGCTGCAGACGCACACGGAAAAATAATGTTTTAGGTTAAACCCGTGAATTTGGCGGCGCACACGCGCGCGGCTGCCGCTTGATACGATGCCAAGGCGGAATTTCCGCTCCAGTTGATGTAGGATGCGCCGCGCGCCTGGGAGCAGCGGAGGAGATTCTCGCTTGTATGCTCGCGCCCACAAGCGGTTTGCTTCGAGCCATTTCGATCGCGGTATATGCGCTGCGCGGTAGACGTGGTACCAATTCGGGGAGTAATGGCGAGCGACCCCGCGCGCGGTCCATTTGATTTCTAGCGCCTCGAACATTGACATATAGGCGCGAACATCGGCGGCGTAGGAATTCAGGAGCGTGCCATCCCAATCGAACAAAATGGTCCGAGCTGAGAATTTGACGGATCGCAAGGCGAAGGAATGGTATCAGAGTGCGAGGTTGCGTTGTGATTGGCGGCGATGTAACGCACTGGCTGTAGCGTCGGCGCGACAGTTTGCCCGACCAACCCATTCTGATTCGCCAAAAGCCCGGGCGGGGTGGCAGTGCCCGGTCTGGTTGGACTGCGCCAGACCGGCCGCTACAAATTCACCTGGGGCGGACCTTTTGCCGTTTTTAGCGGGCGGCACGACGGTTTGCGTCGAGGTCCGGCGGACTGGGTTCGCCGATCAGGGACTAGTGGCTCTGTTGATAGCGCAGCGGGAGGACGTCGTCGCGGCGCAGGGCGAAATCGTCGAAGCTGGCGGCGTAACCGTGCCATCCCGGCATCTCGACTTCCTCGGCGCGCACGATATGGACCGCGGTGCACATCTGCACGCTGCCCTGGCCGAGCGGCCGTTCGATGAGCGCCACTTCCAACTCGATAGCTGTTCCGGGCTCGAAATTTCGCGGCGCCAGAAAATAGATGCCGCTCGAACTGATGTTGCGGGTGACGAGGGTGACGGGAATAGGTTCGGGGCGATCCCCGACACGAATCAGGCGTATCGGCAGCGAAAGCGCGGCACGCGGGTTACGGCGACGCTCTTGCGCCACTCCGATAGCGTGTGTGGGCACACGAGCAAAACGACGAGGTCCAGGTTTTCGCGACTGCGATATGACGCTTACAGTGTGGCTTTCGGTTTCAGTTGCACGCAACGGCGAAACTGCCGGCCGCTGGTTCTTCCAATCCGGAGCAGCCCCCATGTACGATCCCCCAAGAAATGGCCTTGGCCTAAGACTCCCCCTACTCAGGTGGAACCGAATATGCGCGGAGTCTGAGATACCGTCAAGGGGGGTAAGGCGAAGGTGACGTAAAATGTACTCCCCCTAATGAGGAGGCTAATTACTTGCTTTCTAGGACTTAACGTGGCCGGTTTCAGATTGGGAACGATTTCTTGAGAGTCTTTCGTCGTGTCACCGTTTTCGCTTAGGTTCGGAATCGGCGTTGCTGGCTCGAGATCTTTTGGTCAGTGAGATTTCGAGCGCTATAAACGGATAGCAGCTTTGCTTGCGCTTCGTCTAAGTTGGGAGTGCGAGCGAGGCTCCGAAGATGATTCCATCCATGACACAAGGCTTAAGCTCAGAAATGACAAGGACAAAAACGACGACACCATCAGAGAGTTTTTGGGATGCCGTGCAGACACGCGACCGCACCGCGGACGGCAAGTTTGTGTATGCCGTCCGTTCGACGGGAGTCTATTGCAGACCGTCGTGCCCTTCGCGGAAACCACGGCGGGAGCAGGTGGAGTTTTATCCTTTGCCCGAAGTCGCAGAGCAGAAGGGCTTCCGTGCTTGCCGGCGATGCCAGCCGCGAGCAGTTCGTTTGCGCGATCCGCGCACGAAAGCAGTTGCACGGGTGTGTCGCGCAATTGAAGCGCGTATCGACACGAACGGCATGGATGCTGGGAGCGCAGCCGAAGACGAATCGAAACTGACGTTGCATTCGCTCGCCGCTTCGGTGGAACTCAGTTCGTATCAACTGGAGCGCGCGTTTCGCAAGGTGATGGGCATTTCGCCGCGGCAATATGCTGATGCGCAAAGAATGCGACGATTGAAATCGAAACTTAAAAAGGGAGATGACGTGACGACCGCACTTTATGACGCAGGATTCGGATCCAGCAGCCGGTTGTACGAACGCGCCCCATCGCAATTGGGGATGACGCCCGCTACGTATCGCCAGGGCGGAGCGGGGATGAAGATTAACTACACAGTCGTGAGTTCACCACTTGGCCGCCTGCTTGTTGGGGCGACCACTCGAGGGGTCAGCGCGCTGTACTTGGGCAAAGAGGACACGGCCCTGGAGGCCGCCTTGCAAAAGGAATACCCGCGCGCTGAAATCCACCGCGATCGCAATGGCCTGGAGGGCTGGGTCAGCAAGATTCTGGAGCACCTGCGCGGGCGCGAGCCGAACCTCGATTTGCCTACCGATGTACAGGCCACTGCTTTTCAGCGTCGAGTATGGGAAGAACTGCGGAAGATACCTTACGGTTCTACGCGGACTTACAGCGAAGTGGCGCAAGCGATTGGAAAGCCGAGGGCGATTCGCGCCGTTGCGCGAGCATGCGCGACAAATCCGGTGTCGGTTGTTGTGCCTTGCCACCGCGTGGTGCGGCAGGACGGCAATCTGGCCGGCTACCGTTGGGGATTGGATCGCAAGCGCTCGCTTCTGGAGCACGAGTTCTCACAACGTGAACCTAAGCCGAGTGCAATGAGGAAAACCGCTAACGGAAAAAGCTGAAAGTGTCGACGTTGGTCTCTGCGGATCAGCCCTGCGGTTTGACCTTTTCGGTGCCTTTGGGCCAGCGCGGCTTGAAGTTGGCGTCGCTTAGGTCTGGATTCCGGACTACCTTGGAATAGCGGATTACGAAATAGTCTCCTGAGCCGGTTTCGTTGAATTGTTGTTGCACCGGGAGCCAGGAACTTTCATCGAACCAGATTTGGATCTTTGAAATTTGGTTGCGGGCTTCCTGGGATTTGGGGGTTAGTTCCAACTCGGCGGTTTTTTTATCATCGATCATCGGCTCCCCGAGCAACGTCACCAGGTAGGCTTTTTCCAACTCTTTTCCCGGAGTACCGAAACCCAGCAGAAGATATTGGTCTACCAGGGCGCGATGTTGGGCCAAGTTGTATTCTTCCACTCGCTTCAATCCCGGCGTGTAAACATAAAGATTGTCGCCTGTACGCAGAATGGTGCGGGGGTCCGGGGCCGTCATGTCCAGCAGCATTTTGTCGCCGTGAACCAGAATGGTGCCCTGTTCGGTGGACTTGTCGTCTACTACGACCGTCACTTTTGTTCGCTCAACCTCCGCCGAAAGGCCGTGAAAATTCTTCGCCCCGCTGTCCAGATGCCTTAGCACACCGTCCAGCGTAATGCCGGGGCGGCCTTGAGATGCCGCCAGTCCGGAATGTGCCCAGACGCCACTAATTAATAGGCATACGGCCAGAGTTGCTGCCAAGCGTTTTGTTGTGAAAACCAAATGATTCCCCTGTACGGTGCCGGAGTTCGTTTATGCGGCATTCATAATACTACACTGAGTTGGACGCCCCGTCGGGCGCGAGGGTTCCGTGCCCAATCCAGAATATGGGAGAAAATGTTACACGTTTGCTAGGGGTGTACGGTGACGTCGTAGGACTCGATTGAGCCGTCATGGGCGCGAACCGGGTTGATGCGTACGATTTGAAAGCTCTCGGCCCTCAAATCGTCGACGTTGTGTGTGAGGATGTCGTGGGTTTCGCGCTCGAGCTCCGGAGTTGCCCTCGACGCGCGCTTGTCCGGAGCAAGGAGAGAGGCATCCAGGCGGTAAGTGTGGGTCTGGCTGGCGAAATCCTGGGATCGAAATTGTACTTTTGAGTTGGCTAGCGCAGCGGCCTGCGGCTGATCGTGAAACCATCGCGCTGGCGTGACCAGCACGAAGAGAATTATCACGATGACCATGACGTCATATGGCCAGCTGCCGCGTTCGTAAGACCAGAGAAGAGTTCGAACGATGGCCTGCCAGAACGAGCGCATGTTAGTGAATCGAAGAGCCGTCGACGACCTCGCCATCACGCATGTGCAGGACGCGATGCCCGTAGGCGGCAGCATCGGGGTTGTGAGTGATCATCACGATCGTCTGGCCCAAGTCCTGGTTGAGCTGGCGAAGCAGGTTGAGGACAGCATTCGAACTTTTTGTATCGAGATTGCCGGTGGGCTCGTCGGCCAGCACGATTTTCGGTTCGCTTACGATTGCGCGCGCCAGGGCTACGCGTTGCTGCTCGCCGCCTGAGAGTTCCGAAGGTTTATGCTTCAGGCGTCCACTTAATCCGAGTAGATCCGCGACGACCTGGAAGCGGTGCGGATCGAATCCATTTCCGTGGATGTGCTGCGCGAGTGTGATGTTGTGATAGGCGTCGAGCGTGGGGAGCAGATTAAACCGCTGAAATACGAAACCGACTTTGTGGCGACGGAGGAGTGTGCGCGCGGAGTCGCTCATTGTCGTTAGGTCGTTCCCATCGAGCAAGACTCGCCCGCGAGTGGCCTGCGCCAGGCCTCCAATCACGTGCAGCATCGTTGATTTACCGCATCCCGACGGCCCCATGATGGAAACAAATTCGCCGGGAAAAACTTCCATGCTGACGCCGCGCAGGGCAGGAACTTCTACTTTGCCCTGCCGGTAAATCTTCCACAAGTTTTCGGTCTTAAGTATGGGCTCCAACAACGGCTCCCGTAGCAGCGCCGATGGATCTTGTGACTGAAATATTCTAGTCGCGTTTGACATTTATGCCTAGCATGGATGGACGCACACGAATTCCTATGAATTCATAAGAATGCATTACCGATGGCGATGAGCTACTCGTAGGCCAGCGCCTCAACTGGATCTTTGCGGCTAGCCATCCAGGCAGGATACGCGGCGCCGAGCAGGCCACCCACGATTGCAATAGCTCCAGCGCGCAAAATCCAGTTCGCGGAGATCAGGATCGTAAGCGACGGGAAAAGCTTCAGGAAAATCGAACGCATCAGGAAACTGAGACCAATGCCGCCGACGACTCCCCCAAGACATAGGAGAAAGGTCTCGCTGAGAACGATCTGAACGATGTAGCCCTTCGATGCGCCTAGCGACTTGAGAACGCCGATTTCGCGCGTGCGTTCGATGATGGTGGTGTACATCGAAAGGAAAATCACGAGAAAGCCGATGACTACCGCGATTCCAATCATCACGTTGATGAAAGCGCCGAGGCCCGGAAGATTCGAAGAGGTCATCAGCGAGATGAAATCCTTCAGCGGACGAATTTCATAGCGCGGCAGAAGCTGCTTGATTTCGTCCATTACCGCGGGGGTGTGATCGGTACGGTCGCACTTGATAAAAAAGACCGATGCTTTATCGTGCGCGCCGGCCATTTCTTGCAATGTGGAAAGATGTACGAAAAGGCGCGCGCCCTTGCCGTGCTCGACGATGCCGACGACGTGGAAATCGTGATCGAAGAGATGCAACGTCTGACCGAGCTTTATCCTTTTGGTTCTTGCATAAACATCGTCGACAAGAATGTCGTTGGGCTCCCGAAGCTCATGACCTTCGTGGAAAACGAAGCCTCCGGTGACCGTGCGGAAACTATCCAGGTCGATTCCATAAACGATTTCGAGGCCGTTGGAATTGAATTGCAGCAAAACCGGCGCGACCGCCTGCACATATTCAAGCTGCGCCAGTTTATCTCCGATTGCGATCGGCATCGGGGCGCCACTGAACGCCATGAAGACCGAGGCTGAGGGCGGCTGGACCATGATGTCGGCGCCGACTCCCTCGATGCGTTTGGCGGATTCGGCCAGAAGGCCGCTGGTCAGGCCAACGACGATGATTACGAGCGTTACTTCGACCGCTACCGCAATCACCGTTATCAGCGTGCGAAGCGGGCGGTGCAGCACGTTTTGTACGATCATGTAGCGGATCATTGTTTAATGTTTAACGCTACAGAACTTAGGGTTGCGGCTCCTTAGGATTTTGTCCGGAAGGCTTTCTAGTTTCTTCGCCCACGCGCACAAGTTCAGCGCCAGGCGGTTGCGCTAGAACGAATCGATCCGGCGCCACTGGCTCGTTCAACGTCAACTTCTTGATGATGATCTGCAATTGATAATCGTCGCCCGGGCGACTCACCGCGATTTGCCACGGATACGTTAGAGCGCCGGACGGCTGCCAATTCGAGCAGGCTACGTCCGACGTGACCTTGCCCCCAACCCCGAAATTTTCAACTCGAATGATACGCAAGTCCGCGCGGTCAAACCAGATTTTTCGCGCGATCTCCCAGTTTATTGAACTCTTGTCAGCACTATCAGTTGCGGCAGAATCGGCAGGGGGCTTCACCACAGTAAGGACGTAGTAACGGCCGTTTCCTTCGCTTCCTTCTTCGATCAGAACCGGCGCGCCTTCCGGAATCGGCTGCCAAAAGAGCGCGTCTACCAGATGCTGTGGACGCAGGTTCTCGATCGGTTTGTCGGCATGGCGCTCCAGACTCGCGGGACCCACGATAAATTTATTTTTCGACGGAATGTAGATGCTGAACGTCTGGCCGTCGCTCACCATGTCAAAGATATTCTTGCTGATTACCGGGGCTTGGCCAATTATACGAATGCTTGCGGGCCTGGACGCAAGAATGAAACCATTCACTTCGTGGTATTGCTCGATGACGCCGGCATACGCGGAGCCTGCGGTTAATTTCATCTGGACGCCGGCGTTCAGCGAATGAATGGCCTGGGCTTGTTGGTTGTACTGATCGATCAGTTGGGCTTTAGTGGCGGTTTGCAGAGGGCCTGGAGCTTGCGATGGCTTGACGGCGGTTTTGTGGCTGACGGCGCAGCCACATGCAAAAGCCAGTAGGATTACAAAAGGAAGCGCGCAAGCAGAGTGCAGAAATGTCGGTTGGGGCCGCGGGATGATCACAAAGTATGCAATCTAACAGCGGCTCAATGGGGTGTCAACGAACACGGGTGGGGTCTGGTGTCCTTAATTCCCTACTCTGGGCCACGTTTTTCGTCACGCTCGGTTATTCGTATCGCAAGGCTACCATCGGATCGACGCTCATCGCGCGGCGCGCGGGAATGTAGCAGGCCAGCAGGGTGATGGCACATAGCATCATCGTGACACCAATGAAGATTGTCAGATCGCCGGCGCTTACACCGAAGATCACGTCGGCCAGGAGTTGCGCCATCGCAATCGAGGCCGGCAGCCCTATAAGGAGCCCGATCGATGTGAGAATCACACCGCGAGTTAGAACGAGGCGCATCACGTCGCCATGCTGCGCTCCCAGGCCAGGCATACTCCGATCTCATGAGTGCGTTCGGAGACGGAGTAAGCCATAACGCCGTAAACTCCGATGGACGCAAGAACCAGCGCCATTATGCCCATCACCGTTACCATCACGGGGACGTACGAAAATCCCAGAAGTTGATTTGAAATTACTTTTTCGAGCGTCCAGACTTCATCGATGGGCTGATCGGGATCTACGGCATCGATTGCCGCTCGTACGGCCAGGCTCATCGAATTCGGATCGCTCTGGGTTTTCAAAGCGAGATACGAGAAACGCGACGGCACTTGGCGATAAGGCAGGTATACGGCCGCTTGAATTATGAGTTTTGCCGAAACGGACTAACCCACTTTTGGGCGGTGGTTACTCGTTGAAGAGCGTAGCGGGGGGAATGACCGAATCGTTGCCGCCAAGGGAAACGAGCAGGCGGCGAAGCTTGGCGCGGTCTTCTAGATTCATGCCGACCAGCTCGAATCCAGCCTGGTGCGAGCGCACAAACCGCACCACAGCTTGCATGCTGATCGAGCGCATTCCGGCGGGGATCTTCAGTGTGGCTTCGGTGCCTACGGGCAATTGAATCTCGCCGTTGAGAAGTCCGCCGTCGAGGCTGAGTACGCTGATCGCCGAGGAGTATTTCCCTTTCGCCGAAGTGACTACGGCGGGCACTGTGCGCGGCAGCCTGACGCGGCGGTATCTGCGATAGCGCACGAAGTCGCGCTCCGGTCTCGCATCGAGCGGCGCAAGTTGCAGCACCTTCGTATCCAGGCCCGATCGCGGCAGGAAATCCGTGATCCAATCAGGATCGATTTTGACCAGAGCCTGGGCTGCTGCCATGCGAATTTCTTCGGGGTACGTCCAGCTGAACGCCTTGCGCGACTCGACGAACCTGCGCAATTGATCGACAGCAACTTGTGCGCGCATACGGCCGAGAGCCTCGATTGCTTTTACTCTTAAGTAGTCGGGCGCTTGTGAAAGGATTTCGCCGTCGGCGAGCTGCAGAAGCTTGGGTGCCGTCTCGCAATCACCGCACATGCCGATTTCGTCGATGGTTAGCGGCAAAATCATGACGTCAAATAACTCAAGCGATCCGGCGAGGAGCTTTCCGCGCTCCGGGGCTCCGCCGGTGGAAAGCTGGCGGACTACGGCATCCTGAAAGCCGCGGCCGCTTTCGCGCAGGCGTCGCGGGAGCAGGCCAGCAACCGTCGCGGGATCGAGGCGGCTTAATAGCCCGGTGACTGAGGCGGCTTTTGCCGGCGCGTCGTTTTTGAATGTCTCCCGGAGGTAGCTCAGGCAGGCGGAACCCACGGACTTTGCAACTTGGACGATGCTCTCGCGCTCCGTGCGCCGTGAGCAGCGCGCAAGCCGTACCGCGAGATGCTCGGCTGCGCCCTGGGGCACGCGCATCAGGACGCCGACGAGGCCGTCCGGCATGACCTCGGCGACGAGGGCTTCTTCAATGAACTCGGGAATTCGATTGTCGACGCCTATGCGAGGGCGCAAGCTTTGCACCCAGCTGGGGCGCGATTGCTCCAATTCGGCGAGCGAATCAAGGGCTTGCTGCACGGCGCGGTAGTAGCGGCGCGCCGCTGATTCCTGGCTGAGCCTTACGAATGCGGCGCTCAAGAGCGTCTGTAGTTCGGCATCCTTCTCTGCGATCATGGCCTGGCCGATCTTTAGCAGCGCGCCCTGCAGGCGCTGGCTCGCGGCCTTACTGTAGACTTCGGCGAGCTGACCGAGACCGATCGCTGCTTTCTTGCGCGCCTCGGCGTCTTGATTGCTCACGCAGGATGCGTATTGGAGAAGGATGTCACCGGCAGCGTCGGATTCCCCGCGGCCCATGAGCTCTTCGACATATTGCTGCACGTTGCGCGGCGGAATGCACCATGCTTCGGCGGAGAGAAGCACGCTCTTTTTGCCGGAATCCGGAACGGCGGCCCAGAATTGGCGATCGAGGACGTCGGCGTGCGATTCCACGTTCATGCCTGCGCTGGCCAATTTGTCTTCACGCGATTTCAGGAGCTTGCGCAGAGTATCCAGCTCGTGGCCCATGCGATCGAGCAGTTGGCGGACGGCATTTACCTTCACTTCGCCGCGTTGATAGCGATCGATCGCGAACCGGATCGCCAGGTCTTCGGCTAAGTGCAGCAGCATGTTTTCGTCAACTTTAGCCGTTGGGGTTTGAGCTGCGACGGTGGCTAGAGCTTGTTGCAGGGTTACCTGGGCGTTCTGCGGCAACGCAATAATTTTTTGCTGCCACGATGACGGGTCGAGTTTCGCATTCTTGGCGCTCTGCGCTTCGCCGAACTGGCTTAGCAATTGCAGCAGCTTCCGCAGCTCGGCTTCTTCGAGGCCGCCGAGACCGCCCGGCATGCCGGTGATACCACCACCGCCTCCTCCTTGCCCGGTCGCGGCGATTCCTGCCATACGTGAGATTCCGGCCGCCCACCCGACTTCGCCTTCGACCTTCGCTCCAACGGGGGGCGCGCCGCCGGTTGCGGTGCCGCCGCCCGACATTCCGTGAGCGCCTTCGGCCGCTGCGATGAGTTGGATCATTTTTTCCGGGCTTCGGAACCATTCCTGGATGCGGTCGGCATCGGCGCCGAGTGTCTTTGCAGTCAGAGTGGCTGCCACGCGCGCTTCTGAAAAACCCGCGTCCTCGGCGATGAATCGGATTTCGTTTACGCGGATACCTGAATTGCTGCGGTTGCCGAAATAGGCTTCCAAACGTTCGGATAGCGTGCCGGCCTTGGGTCCGGTCTCCATGAAGCATTTCACCAGATTGGAAAACTCGCGCTGATCAACGCGGGGAAGGAAACCGATACTGGCTATTCCAGCGCCCGTCAAAAAGTTGGCGAAACTGCGTTCTGCGGGGCTCGACTCGAGCGGAACGCCGTCCAGGAGCAGCTGCGAGCCTGAGGCGCCCAGAAGCAGGCCCTCATGGCCTGCCGCGGCGATTGCGTCTTCAAGTTCCGTCCAGGCTAATTCGAATTGCTTGACAGAGCGAGTGTGTTCCAGCCCATAGAGGCGGGCGTACTTGAGCAGCACATTGAGAGTGCGGACGAATGCGCGGGCATTGGGCGCACTCGGCTCACTACGCACGGTCGATTCGCGAAGATACGGGGGCATTAGGCCGACACCATCATTTAGTGTACTGGAACCAACGTTTAGGGAAATAGTACTGATGGACTAAGGTTCCCGACTAAATACGGTGTTGCAAGTAAGTTACGAGGCGAGGCGTACCTCTAAATCTTGTCCTTCCGTAGCGGGGCGGACGCGGCGAATTATTTCGCTGGCCCAGAGTTTTTCGCTGAGTATCACGAGCGAGCCATCCTCAAAATCGCAAATCGCGCAAAGGAAATAATTTGGAAACGCGGTGTGATAGGCGTCGGCTCCGCGATGGGCGAGTTCACCTTCGAGAGCGGTATCGCCGGCGGTGAATTGATCTCCCGCCCGCGCGCCGAATGTCTCGGACTGAAAGCGATCGATCAGAGATTCAAGCGCCGCAGGCGCGGGTGCGGGGATCACGATGCAGCGGTTGCGTGCTTCGCGGTAGGTAATCTGATGCCGCTGGCAATAGTCGCGAACACGATCGAGATGGCTGAAAAAATCGAGCCCCCAGGGTTCGGTTCCTGCGGCCGCGCCTAGCACGCGAGTCCAAATTCGCGCTGCCTCAGCGCCACGGATGGGTTCGCGATTCTCGTCAGCTTCGGTAAGTTCCAGACCGATGGTGCGCACATCGGCGCCCAGATCAAGCGGCTCGATTTCGAGTAGGAACATTCAGCTATTCTTCAACTTCGGGAAGATCCTCGGCGAAATCGGGCGAGGGGAAAGAGCGCTTAAACTCGGGAGACTGCTTGCGAACTTCCAGCCAATCGAAGAAGGCGTCGGGGGTCTCGAGCCAGATGCCAAACCAGTGCGCGATTTCCTCTTTCGCGGCCCGCTTATTGGCATCTACTTTGTGATTGCGGGAAATCATTTCCGCGCGGCGGCGGCCGAGCCTTGCTACTTCACGGACTCGCTCAGCTGCTGCTTCTTCGTTTTCCACCAGGAATTTTCTCAGGAGCTCATCGAGTCGCACCAGGCACATCTCGGCTTCTTCGAGAGTTGAGAAATGCAGCAGGTCGGTGAATTCTTCCTCGTAACGGCCTTCGGTATCCGAGCGCGTGGACCACACCACGCGCATTCCTGCTTCTTCTAGGACCCTGACGATGTAATCGGGCGCGGTTTTTCCCTGGGCGCCGAGCTGTGCGATCAACTGGCGGCGAATTTGTTCGATTTCCGCAGGGGTATAGCGAGGCTTGGCCAGGGCCCGGGCTGCTTCCAGAATCATCGCTTTCTTTGTGGGCGAACCTGCTTCATCGGGCGCACGTGAAGGGCTGGGACTCAAGAGGGACCTCGATGTGGTGTTTTCTGCTGCGCGGCGACGGAAGGAGTGTCACCGGAAAGAAGGCGGCGATAGCGTGCGACGTTTCGATTGTGCTCGGCAAGCGTCTTGCTGAAGAAATGGCCGCCATTGTCGTTGGCGACAAAAAAAAGGTAGTCGGTTTGGGAAGGGACAAGCGCGGCGCGAAGGGAAGCCTCGCCCGGATTGGCAATCGGCCCGGGCGGCAGGCCCGCATTTTTGTAAGTGTTGTATGGCGAATCAATCTCAAGATCTTTAGAGTGAACGATCTTCACCGGGTGGCCTAGGAGTTCAAGCGCATACGCCACCGTCGGATCGCATTGCAATGGTCCGCCCATCTTCAGGCGATTATAGAATACGCCCGCAACAAGGAGCCGCTCGTCTTTTTGGGGCGTCTCTCGTTCGACCAGGGACGCGAGAGTTACGATTTGGCTCGGCGTGAGATTCACTGGCGGGGCCGCGGGCTCGGGAGAATTGAGCGATTCCCAGACCGCGCGAAAATTCTGAACCATCCTTTTGACGGTCTGTTGGCAAGTGGTGTGCCGGGTAAACTGATACGTGGAAGGAAATAGAAATCCTTCCAGGTTATGAGCGTCCGGGGCCAGATCGGAGATGAGCGACGCATCCTGGGCGGCAGCGAGGAAATCTTCGCGCGTGCACACGCCTTCGCGGTCAAGTTCGGCTGCGATGTCGAACATCGTCCAGCCTTCCGGGATGGTAACGGTGCGAACGAAGATTCTACCTTGGGCAAGCTGCCCAAAAACTTCCCGGGAAGTGACCGGATGATCGAAATAATATTCACCCGCCTGCATCGGGGCGCGAATATGCCAGAAGCTGAGGAGTCCGAACGCCAGGCGATTGCGAATTACGTCGTCGTGCCGCAGGATTCCAGCGATTTCCCAGCGCGAGGTGCCATGGGGAATATCGACGAAAACTTTTTCTGGGCGATGGCCGCGATACGGCCGGCTGATCTGCGAATCGAGCCAGCCTGCGCCCGCGCCGATTGCCGCGATGACCAACAACGCCAGTAGGCCCAGTCGCCGCATTCCGGTTAATCCCTCTCGACCGTAGCGCGCTGCGAGGAGCGTTTACGGTCGAGGTATTCCCGAAGCAGAACAGCGGCGGCCACATGGTCGATGGGCGACCTGGTTTGGCGGCGGGGAGAGCGATCCAGGGTCACTATTTGCGCCGCTTCCCAACTCGTAAGGCGTTCATCTGCAAATTCCACCTCGATGCCAAGTTCCTTTTGCAAACGCCTGGCAAACTGGGCGGCCTCTTCGGACATTTCGCTTTCTTGACCGGTCATGTGCAGTGGACGGCCCACGAGAATAAGCGCGACACTATGTTTTCTGCAAAGCTCCTTTAGCCGGTGGAGATCATTGCGGCAGTTGGTGCGCGTCAAGGTCAGGAGCGGCTGCGCCGTCAATTGGAGTTCGTCGGACAGTGCCAGACCGATCCTCTTTCGGCCGTAGTCGATAGCCAAGACGCGGCACGGGTCGATCGAGGGTGCGGCAGCCGGGGCACTTCCGGTATTAGAACGTGCGGCGACAGTCATCTCGTTCCATTATACGCGAACGCCCAGGCTTGCCACAGGGCGGGTATCGGTCCATGCGTTCCCGGGAGGTTGCCTTTTGAGTAGAGTTGGCGTAGAGCACACTACTACTGAGTGCATCCTACGATAAAAAGAGAGGGAAAATGGGCGGTTTACTGTTGTTTGTGTTCGTTGCGTTGGTACTGCTGGGGGTCTGGCGAATTCTGGTGGCTACCAGGGCAGCACATGTAGGTAGCCAAGTTGGCGACCATATCGGGAGCGGGATCCCGTTCTTCATCGCAGCGGGGTTGATTTTTCTATTCTGGATGTCCTTCACGACCGTAGATTCCGGCTACCGAGGCGTGGTGCTTCGTTTTGGCGCCGTTACGGGGCGCACACTCGAGCCGGGTCCGCATCTGATCACTCCATTCCTGGAGACGGTGAGGCCTATTTCGGTACAAGTGCAGGTGGAGAAACTCGATTCACAGGCGTCCAGCCACGATTTGCAGGTGGTACACACGCAGGTCACGTTGGCCTATTACCAGGACCCTTGCTGCGTGACGGATATATGGGCCAAGCTGAACGATGACGCCGTGGATCGCGTGGTAAAACCGGCGATCCTGGAAGCAATCAAGGCGCAGACGGCTCAGTACGATGCGGAGCAACTCATCGCGCAGCGTGCCACCGTGCGCAACGGAATCGAGCAATACGTGCGGGACCGGTTGGCTGCCCATCACATTGATGTGGACGCGGTAAGCATCACGGACTTCAATTTCTCGGAAGAATACAACCGAGCCATCGAGGCCAAGGTGACGGCTCAACAGAATGCGTTGAAGGCGGAAAACGACCTGACCCGCATCAAGATCGAGGCGGAACAAAAGGTCGCTCAGGCGGGCGCAGAGGCGAAAGCGCTGGAAGTCCAAAAACAGCAGATCACACCGGAATTGTTGCAGCTCAGAACCATTGAAATGATGCAACAGCACTGGGATGGGCACCTGCCCGAGGTTTACATGGGTGGCGGACAGGGAGGAGGCGCGCTGCCGATGATTGACGTATTGAAGGCGGCAGGCCGCACAAAATAGAGGAAATTTTTTGTTCTGATTATGGCTGGCGGCCGCGCTCGCTTTTTTCCCACAGCGGCCAAAAGTCTGTTTCCTTCATTTCCTGGTCGAGGCCCGTGTCGTGCAGCAGTTGTTCGATTTGAGCGCGAGATTGACGCGTGCCGACGCGTTCTGGCGAATCAGCTAGGGCGAACGCCGTGAGTGCGGAGATGGCTACCTGGCGCTTTAGCTGTGTGATGTCTACCTTGTCGAACGTGTCTGATGCTGCGTGGTAATTCAGCATGTAATTCGCTGGTTCTTGGTTCGCAACTAAGGTGGGAACTCCTTCGATCAGAAAATCAAAATTATCGGTGTCCATCCCTGCGTCGAAGGTGAAGTCTCTTACGCCCAGCGAAGAGATTGGCTGGAGCGTTTCCCGGACCTGATCGACGATATCCTTGCGGCCGCCGAGCGAATAGCCCGTTACTTTTCCTACTCCTGAATCAAATATGATTGCTGCGATCATGCGATCCAGTTCATCGCGATGGGCGTGCGCGTAAGCAGCTGATCCAAGCAGGCCCTGCTCTTCGCCCGTGAAAAGTATGAAACGAATCGAGCGGCGCGGAATGGTGCCGGAAGCGTGTATCGTGCGGGCGGCGTCGATTACCATGGCCGCGTTGCAGCCGTTATCGAGCGCGCCGGTGCCGAGGTCCCAGGAATCCAAATGCGCGCCTAGCACTACAAACTCATCCGGGATTTCACGCCCGCGGATTTCCGCTACGACATTTTCTGAATCGACTGGTCCCGTGAGGTGGTTGGGCATTTCCCAATGCACACGCACTTCCTGGCCCGCTGCTAGAAATCGCGCCATACGTTCAGCGTCCTCGCGAGCAACTACGGCCTGAGGAATTTTCTCCACCTCGCCATTCACAGCAAGAGTGTGACGATAGAGCAGCAGATTTGGCCGCGACGACATCCACAAAACACCCACCGCGCCCGCCTTCACCGCACGATCAATGATTCCCGGTCCGATCGTGTATTCGTTCGTGAGATCGTCCCAGGTGACTAGAAACTTGGAGTGGACCAGCACGATCGCGCCTTTTGCGGCATCGCCGGCTTTGCTGAATCCGGCTTCATCTCCGAAACCCGCGTCGATTACATCCGCCGAAATACCCGGATCGGGTATTGCTGGAGACCAGCCGATGGAAACGAGGCGCACCGCAAATGGCTTCGGGGACAGAATTTCTAGCTGCGTGTGGCCTTCGGACCATCCAACCGGTATCGTGAATTTTTCGGTATGTACCTCGTCGACCCCGGCGCGCCGGAAGGCCTGCACCGCCCAGTCTGCGGCGCGATCGGCTGCGGAAGTTCCGGTGACGCGGCCTCCAATCGTGTCCGTCAGATAACGGAGGTTTTCTTCGAGGGGCGATGGGCCGAGCGCGGACTGAATCATTAGAGGAGCAAGTTCGGCGCAGGATTTTTCTACCGAACAGGTTCCGGTACCCTGAAGTTGCTGAGACAGAGGCGCAGGCTTCACGGGAGCAATTTGAGCCAAAGTGCCGAATGCGAACAAAAGCTGACAACAGAAAACAAGAGGATAGAAAATCTTGGGCATCAGCTAGGGTACCTCACGGCTGCAAATGCTTCGATACGGTCGAGAAGTGTATCCTAAAATCGGAGTTGATGCGGGCGGCTCGATTTTCCACAGCCTGTGCGACGGGGTGCCTGATTTCGCGTAACAAGCTTGCCAAATCGTTATTACAAGGAGATTTCCACAGGCTGAATAGAGATTTGACGGAAGATTTTTCAGCGGGCGAGAAGTTTCTACCTACGCCGGTCGTGTAAGGGGCGATTACAATGGTGCTATCCGTCTCATTCAGAGACAATTAACAAAAAGCATCGTTTGGCACGGTGACTGCGGCGGGCCACTGCCCGACGTAAGGTATTCACTGTATTTGCCTTAGCGAGTTTTGAGGTTGCAGAGCCGACGCTAAGAAAATCAGAACGAGTGCGGCGCTGGGCTGAGCTGAGGGCTCAATCACTTACAAAAATGGATTCCAATCAAACAGCTTTGCGGGACGCCGACAAAGCGGATGGGACGGCTGTTGTGAAGAGAATGCGAGTATTTCCAAAAATAATGCGGCACGAAAAGAGGCAGGAGGAAAACGTCGTCTCAGACGTGTTTCTCTTCTGCCAGACTTCTAGTGGAACAGCCCAGTTCCGCGCGACTTCCGGCACCGATTTAGAGTGTACTGTGGAGCGAATTGCGGGACAGCTGGCGATGCAATGCCTGGTGCGCGGACAACATCCCACCGAGTTTCAAGTGCTGGTGCCAGCGGAACGTTCCTTGGTCGGCCGTCTGATTTCCCGGGCTGAGGAGTTGCTTACGGAGGGGCGGTCGATTGCTTGTCCGACCTCATTAAGTGCGCGGCAAAGGGAAGTATTGGATGCGGTGTTGTGCAACCGTGCCAATAAGGAAATCGCCTCGAAATTGAACATCACCGTGCGTACCGTGAAGTTCCACATCTCCTCGCTTCTGAGTAAATTCGGTGTGCAAACACGCGCAGAGCTTGCGCGGCGAGCTTCGGGTTTCATGCGACCGCAGCTGGTGGAGAATGAAACCGCATCGGCGGACCAACAGTCCAAAGGCCCCGGGATGCTTGATCCGCGGGCGGGAATGCAGAAGGCTCCGTTTTTCATTGCGAATAAATCTCGTGATGTGCGGTTCGGGCCTGGGCGTATTCTGACCGCATAATCGGAAGATTCCAGGCAGTGCCTCAGGTCGCCACTGTAGGAAATACCGTAAGTAATTGCGTCTGCCAGTCGGGTAGCCGAATCCCGAAGACTGTGTGCAGCTGTGTGTTTGACAGAACCGAATAGGCGGGGCGCCGGGCCGGAGTGGGATACTCAGCGGTCGGAATGGGTATCACTTGACGCGTAATTAGTGGAACGCCACGCGTTGCAGTCGTAAACCATGCGCCCGGCGCCGACGTCTGTTTTCGCGCTTCCTCGAGGATTGCCCCGGCGAATTCGTACCAATTTGTTTCGCCGGCCGCCGTCATGTGATACGTACCACTTATACCGGACCATCCGGGCGAATCTTCCTGTGGATCATAAATCCGGTGAAGCACCTGCGTCGTTGCGGATGCGATTTCACGACTCGAAGTGGGTGCACCGATCTGGTCGCTGACGATCCGCAACTCTTCGCGCTGAGTTGCGAGACGCAGGATTGTGAGTAGAAAATTCTTGCCGCGCGTGGAATACACCCAGGCTGTGCGAAAAATCAGCTGATTCACGCCTGAACCTTGAATCGCCTGCTCGCCCGCTAGTTTCGTTCTTCCGTAAGCGTTAAGCGGATTCGTCGAATCGTTTTCCTGGTATGGAGTGCGTTTGGTGCCATCGAAAACGTAGTCGGTGGAATAGTGGATGACGGCAGCGCCGATCTTTTTTGCTTCTTCGGCCATAATCGCCGGAGCTTCCGCATTGACCACGTGCGCCAGCGGTTCTTCTTTTTCGGCCTGATCCACAGCCGTGTATGCCGCGGCATTGATGATCACGGTGGGCTGAATTCTTCGGATCATTTCTCGAATCTGATCTGGCTTGGCGAGGTCCAGTTCTTTGCGGTCGAGGGCGAAGACTTCTCCCAATGCCGGCAGAGAATTTTGAAGGTCATGGCCGACTTGACCGTTCTTGCCTGTCAGGAGAATTTTGGGCTTCATTTAGCTGAATAGTGCGGGAGCAACTCACGAGGAACATCGGCAAGTTTTAGGGTTTTCGAATCCTTCTCGGAGACGAGTGGATCGGTTATACTCCAGTCAATATTGAGGTCAGGATCGCTCCACAATATGCCGTGCTCGCTGGCGGCGTCGTAATAGTCACTGCATTTATAAAGCAGCTGGACCGAATCGCTGAGAGCGAGAAATCCGTGCGCGAAGCCCGCGGGAATATAGACCTGGTTCTGCCGTTCGGCGGAAAGCACGACGCTCGCCCACTTGCCAAAATGTGGGGAGCCTAATCTGATGTCGACCGCTACATCCAGCGCTTCGCCCTCCACCACGCGGCACAGTTTCGCCTGTGCATGCTGCGATTGATAGTGAAGTCCGCGCAGAACGCCTTTGCTAGAGACTGAATGATTGTCTTGAACAAAGAGATCGGTGATGCCTAACGCAGCGAACCTATCGCGATGATAGCTCTGGACAAAGAGGCCACGAGCGTCACGAAAGATCTTTGGCTGCAGCTCCACCACGCCGGGAAGAGTTGTTTCGATTCGTTGCAAGGGAGCCACGGCCTGGCGAGCATCCTCTTTGATTGACTGGCGCGACGCTTTGGACGAGTGCATAAAAATTTAACCTGCAACAGATCGGGATTTTACCGAACGGACTTGCGGCCTGATTCAGCTATCGCGTGCAGCGAAGAGTCGCGATTTTCGTAATATTTTTCGTAATAGGAACGGTACTCTCCGCCGCGAACGCCTACGAGCCATACTGCGTTGGTTTTGTACCACTCGATGGTCCGGCGCAGGCCATCTTCGAGCGAGATGCCGGGTTTCCAGCCGAGTTCGCGCTCCATCTTATCGCACCTAAGAGCGTAGCGACGGTCGTGGCCCGGGCGGTCTTTCACATAGGAAAGTAGTGATTCCGGTCTGCCAGTCGCGCGCAACAGGTGGCGGGCCATTGTAAGGTTCTCCAGCACATCAAGGCCGCCAATGTTGTACACCTCGCCGATGCGGCCGCGCTCGAGAACCGCCAGAATTCCCGAGCAGTGATCTTCCACATGGAGCCAATCGCGCTCTTGCTTGCCGTCGCCGTAGATCGGCAAAGGCTTGCCGTCGAGAGCGTTTGTGATCATCAAGGGCAAAAACTTTTCAGGAAATTGAAACGGGCCATAGTTATTCGATGCACGGGTTATGAGCGCGGGAAAATTAAATGTGCGTACATAGGACCTGACGATCAAATCCGAACTTGCCTTCGAGGCTGAATACGGGCTGCTCGGCTGCAAGGGCGAATCTTCATTTGCAAATTTCCCTGGAGGCATATCACCGTACACTTCGTCGGTTGAAACGTGCACAAAACGTTGGATGTTCAACTTGCGCGCAACTTGCAGCAGAATGAAGGTACCCGTGACGTTGGTCTGAATTACCGGTGCAGGCTCGTATATGCTGCGGTCGACGTGAGATTCCGCCGCGAAGTGCACGACTGTCCCGCATCCCGCCATTGCGGCTTCCACAGCAGCCGGATCGCATATATCGCCTCTGACGAACGAATAGTTCGGATTCTCCGCCGCCGATTCCAGATTGCCGAGATTGCCCGCATAGGTGAGCTTGTCGAAGTTAACCAGCGAGTACCCGGCGTCGAGGCCTAAAACGTGGCGAATAAAATTTGAGCCAATGAAACCGGCGCCGCCGGTGACAAAAATCCTCATCGAGCCACTTCCTGGCGCCTGACGGCGGAAGGACGGTTCATTTTGTTCGCACCGGTTTCGGCGACGAGCGAATTGGCGCGCAGTAAGGACTCGAACGTGCCGGCGTCGGTCCACCAGCCGTCGAGGATTTCATACGTGAGCTTGTCCTCGTCGATATAGAAATTGTTGACGTCGGTAATTTCGAGTTCCCCGCGGCCGGATGGCTTCAGCCGGCGGATTTTTTCGAAGACGGTCTTGTCGTAGAGGTAGATTCCGATCACCGCGTAATTCGATTTGGGCGCCTTGGGCTTCTCTTCGATGCCTACGACGTGCTTGCCTTGGATTTCCGCCACGCCAAACCGCTGCGCGTCGTCAACTTCCTTCAGCAGGATTTTCGCACCGCTCTTCTGCGCTTTGAAATTGTCAACCGCGTGGCAGATATTGTTTTCGATGATGTTGTCGCCAAGCATTACGCAGACTGAATCATCGCCGGCGAAGAACTCAGCAAGGCCTAATGCCTCTGCGATTCCGCCTTCTCCTTCCTGGTAGGTGTAATTCAGGTGTTTCAATCCGAAATCGCGCCCGTTTCCGAGCAAACGCAGAAAATCTCCCGCATTCTTGCCACCGGTGACCAGCAGGATTTCCTCGATTCCTGCGTTCACGAGAGTCTGAATCGGGTAATAGACCATGGGCTTATCGTAGATGGGAAGCAAATGCTTGTTCGTCACTCGAGTGAGTGGATTGAGGCGACTGCCAGTACCGCCTGCGAGCACGACACCCTTCATTTGTTCCTCAATCGCCTAGAACTTCAAGCCCTGCGTCAAACCCAAGTTTAGTTTATACCGCAACCGGTAGGACCGCACAGGCCTATTCATGGGACTTGCAACGGGAATCCGGCGCAGGCGTTTCGAGACTTAGCTAATCGGGAACGAAATTGGTTTTGTACCAATCCCAGGTGCGCCGGAGACCTTCCTCAAAATCGACTAGCGGTTCATACCCAAGCACCTTGCGGGCTCGCGAAATGTCAGCTTGAGAATCACGGATGTCGCCCGCTCTCGGCGGATCGTATTTCGCTTGGACTTTCTTTCCCGTTACCTTTTCAAGCATATTCAACACTTCGTTCAGCGTAATCCTAGAGCCGGTACCGCCATTGAAGACCAACCCGGAAGCGCCGTCGGCCTCGCAGGCGCGTAGCGTCTCGTCCACCACGTTATCGATGTAGGTGAAATCGCGAGACTGTTCGCCGTCTCCATAAACAACCGGCTGCTGACCATGAATCACCGCGAGCATGAAGCGAGAAAGCACGCCTGAATATTGCGAAGTGGGGTCCTGTCGCGGGCCGAAGACATTGAAATAGCGCACGCATGCGTTTTCCAGTCCATAGACTCGGCCAAAAACCTCTGCATAGAGTTCGCCGACGTATTTGCTGACACCGTACGGGGAAATTGGCTGCGGCTGCATCGTTTCAACTTTCGGCAGCGTGGGAGTTTCGCCATAGGCCGAGGATGAAGCAGCAAAAACTACCCTCCGAACCTTCGCATCGCGGGCAGCCACCAGGACATTCAAACTTCCGTCGATATTTACGCGGTTGGTTTCGAGGGGGTCTTTTATCGAGCGCGGCACTGAGGTCCTGGCAGCAAGATGAATTACATAGTCGACCCCACGGCAGGCGGATTGAAGTTCGGCCAAATCCGTGATGCTGCCGAGTCGAAGGTCAATTTTATTTCGCACGCTGGCAAGATTGCTTTCCTTGCCTGCCGAGAGATCGTCCAACACCACCAGCTGATGGCCACGCCGAAGGATCTCATCCACTAAGTTCGAACCGATAAAACCGGCGCCGCCTGTGACCAGGTAACGCATTGTGAAATTTTCTCCTATGAAAAGAACGAAATCCCGGCCCGCTTCAGAGTCTGTGTGGCAACTTGAAATACATGGCCTCAGCGGCTAAAGCCGCCTCGATCTTGCTCCGTTTACGGCACGGCTGAAGCCGTGGCCTTCCTAAAAATAATTATTGCCTCACAGACTTTCTTGGCCTGCTGAAGCCTGGTGACACTCATGAATTGATTCTCATGAGGAGAATGTAGGTGTGAAGCATGTGTCGCGCCTCCGGCGCTCGGGATTTTTATGTATCACGTTACCCGGAGCTTCCGCGCCGGGCTAACTTATGCCGCGCCTACGGCGCTTGTTCGCGATTCGATTGTTACCGCGGCGACTCCCGACCGCCTAAAAGGCAACTCTCTGCGCTGAGAGCAAGTCTTTCCGCAAACTGTGAAGCCGTGCCCTTCCTAAAAACAATGGTTGCCACAGACTCTTCAACCGGTTTCCATGAGTCAAGGCACTCACTACAGAAAGTATAGACCAATTATGGTCTTCAGCTTGAGGCAACCCTTGAGAAGAGATCGAGTATTGACATGGCAGACTAATCGCTCACTCGGTTTTTGAGATCGGTTCGCGATCCATGTTGATCCAAACAGCTCCGGAGACGAAAAAAAAGAACGACAATGCCAGGCGTGAACCGGAGAAGAAGCTTCCGCCAACCCGGGCAAGAATAGCCTCAAGAACCAAGGGAGCAAGAAGAACCATTACTATGCATGCAACGAATCCCAGTGATGTGCCGGGCCGGAACCGCATGGCTGCAATACCCAGCAGGGTTCCGGCAGGGAAAAACACCAGCGCGTAATAGATGTACTCATAGCCGTTGAGTTCGCCAAGCTTGGCTTTACGCAAAAATGTGACCAGTGTGGTCCCGGGACCGAACCTGTAATGGACAGCCTGGCGTTTCCCGTCGATATACAGAGAAAGATTCGATCCGTCGTAGGTGTAAACAATGTCGCGTGTTTGGGATGCTGCAAATACGTTGGCAAGATTCCAGATTAACGAAGATCTTCTTGCTGAAAGTCCGTTGCGGAACCAGAAAACAAGGTTGGTGTCTTCTTGACGTAAGGTAAGGTTCGCCACGCCGGAAGGCTCGGATACAGAGAGGATCCTTCCGTTTGCGCCTATACCCACCGCGGGCGTGCAAATCACCCTCACTGAAAATTGATTCGATTTTCCCAGGTCCTCCGCCAGAGCGGGCACGGCAACCCTAGAGGATAACCAGGACGAACCGTCAAAAACGACCGGCCCCGGGCCTGCACCTGAGGGCACGGGATTCTGCGGCACCCAGTCAAGATTAGGCAAGAAATTCTGCTCATCGTGATATGGCGGCTGAGACGAAAAGTCATAATACGACCGCAAGCTTGAGTCATGTACTCCAGAACTACCGGATTCGAGCAATTCCCGTACTGCGCCGCTTGAAATTGCGCGGTCCCAGATTTGTAACAAGCGTATTTGGCCAATCCAGTCATTCCTGCCGGTTGCATCATTTCCCACAACTAAAAGAGCGTCTGACTTCCAGTTGCTTAGCTGAGTTGCTTTCTGCAGGAAAGTCGAAACCGTGAACCAAATCCCGAAATAAAGCACGAACACAAAAACCACGCGCCACTCCGTCAAGAGCGCGCTTAGTCCCTGCTCACAAGCGGTGAGAATTCGCTGCACCATTCCGCCACATAATTGGAACAGGAGACAACCAACCGCTGAACCGGTTGCGTTGGTGAAGACGTCTTCCCAGCCCGAATCGCGTTCTGGAATGTAAATCTGCAAGAATTCGATTCCGTACGAAAACAACGCCCCGGCGATCAGTGCGATGGCCAAGGCTACTCCGCGCGACGTGCCGCGCTCGCGGAGCTTCTCCGTCAACCCGAAACCAAATGGAACGAACAATAAAATATTCAGAAAATCGTCGAAAGATCCGACCGATTTCAAACCTCTCCCCAGGGAAAAAGGATTGGTGATTCCGCGAGCTGCAGCACCGTGAAAATTAAAACGGAATGGATAAAGCGTTAGGAAGAGAATACCGGCAATTGCCAGGATCAAAATCCGATTTGACCAGCTGTGAAGGCGAACCTGAGGCGTTACGCCAAACTGTGCATTCTCCATCGCTCGAACTTGTCATTTCCTCGAAATGTCACCTAGAAGTCTAGCACACGCTGTTGCTCGTCCCCGGCTTGCCGAGCCCGCAAAATTCGCGCGGAGTTCTTGCTTTTCGGTACGGCGAATCTCAGACGACAGAAACCACAAATTGCTGTCACGGAAGAACTAGCGGGTGCCCGTGCGCGATCAAGGCCAGCTGTCCGATGGACCGCTTGAACAGGTATGGGGACTTGGACCATCTCGGTTCTTGCGACCAGTAGTTGCATCCTGCCGCGACTCCTACACTTACGTTGACATGAGAGCCCCCTATCAAGTTTCAAGCCTTGGCAGCCCTGTTGTTCCGTCATCATCCGCAAAATCAAACTCATCCAAGTCCATTGCCCTCTTGACCATGCTCGTCACGATGCTGGCGATTGTCGGGCTCTCCAGTTGCGTCGGCTATACGGGTGCAGCAAAAACTTCCACCGGTGGTTCAAGCACGGGCGTGCTCTCGGCAAGCAGCGCGTCTTTGAGTTTCGGTAATGTGCCGGTCGGCAGCCCAGCGACCCAAAGCGTCACCGTAACCAACACGGGAACTGCAACCGTAAACATTTCGCAGGCGACCATGACGGGCACCGGTTTTAGCGTGGTCGCCGGGAATCCATCGGGCACAATCGGGGTGGGCCAAAGCAGCACAGTTCAAGTGCAGTTCGCGGCGACGGCTGCGGGTGCCGCAACTGGCGCGCTTACCATTATTAGCGATGCTTCGAACTCACCACTGATGATTTCTTTGAACGCGACCGGGACCCAGACGAGCTTGACGGCGTCGCCTTCCACCTTGAATTTCGCAAACGTCACCGTGGGTCAAAGCAGCACGCAGACGGTTCAGTTACAAAACACCGGCTCGACCAGCGTGGTCATTAATCTAGCGACGGTGGCGGGCAATGGTTTCGAAATGAGCGGGCTTACCTTCCCGATGACTCTCACGAGTAAACAGTCCGCGTCCCTTAACGTTCGCTTCGCGCCGACAACCAGTGGTGCGGCAACAGGCAGTATTACGTTTACCGATAACGCTCCGGGTTCTCCTCAGACAGTTAGCCTGGCCGGAAGCGGCGTTGCTACCAGTTCAACCTTGGCAGCAAGTCCGGCAAGCGTCTCATTTGGAAATGTGGCCGTGGGCAGCAATGGCCAGCAGACAATCACGCTGACAAACACGGGTAATGCAAGCGCGACGATTTCGGCGGTCGGCGCCACCGGTACCGGCTTTACAGTCCTTGGTCTCACCACCCCAATGACTTTGGCGGCGAATCAATCTGCCAGCTTTACCGCGCAGTTTTCTCCGACAACTTCAGGGAGTGCGACCGGAAGTATTTCAGTCACCAGCACGGCGAGCGATTCCACTATGTCGATCCCGGTTACCGGAACCGGCGTGCGGGGAGCTCTTGCAGCGAATCCGTCCAGCGTCAATTTCGGCAATGTTCTGGTGGGCGCGAATGGATCGGTCGCGGTCACTTTGACGAATTCTGGAACGGCGAGCGTCACGGTTTCGCAGGCGACAGCTTCAGGTACGGGTTTCTCGATGACGGGTCTTTCGATGCCGGCGACACTCGCCGCAGGCCAGAGCACCTCGGTTACGGCAAAGTTTGCCCCGACTACCGCCGGTAGCGCTACCGGAAGCATTTCAGTTGTCAGCACAGCGCCGGGTTCGCCGATGGCTATCGGTCTCACTGGAGCGGGTACCGCCGGGCAAGCTCAGCTTACGACGAGCCCTGCAAGCGTCAGCTACGGCAACGTGGCCGTGGGCAGCAGCGCAAACCAGACCATCACGCTAACGAATGCCGGCAATGCGGCTCTCACGATTACCCAGGTTTCGCCAGCGGGCACTGGTTTCAGCGTGGGCGGCGTCAGCTTGCCATTAACTATTAACGCGGGCAGCAGCGCAGCTATCACGGCTACTTTCGCGCCGACGACGGCGAGCGCCGCGACGGGTAGCATCTCGATCGTCAGCAACGCTGCAGGTTCGCCAGCGGCGATACCGCTGTCTGGAACGGGCATTCAAGGTCAGCTTGGAGCCAATCCAGCGACCGTTAATTTTGGATCCGTCAATGTTGGCAGCAGCGGCAGCCAGTCCATAACCTTGACGAACTCCGGCAGCAGCAGCGTGACGATCTCCCAGGCGACCGCGTCGGGCAGTGGGTTCTCGATGAGCGGATTGTCGGCCCCGGTCACGATCGCCGCGGGACACCAGGCATCCTTCACCGTGAAGTACACACCAACGTCTGCAGGCGGCGCAAGCGGCAACGTTTCTATCGCAAGCAATGCTCCGAGCTCACCCTTGGTTATCAGTTTGGCGGGATCGGCGACCGCCACCCAGCCTCAGCTTACGGTTAGCCCAACGAGCGTTAGCTTCGGGAACGTGGCGGCGGGTAGCAGCGGAAGTCAGACGGTAACGTTGACGAATAATGGCAACGCGACTCTGACGATTTCGCAATTTTCGGCATCCGGCGCTCCATTCACTGTAACCGGTGTGAGCCTGCCGATCACTATTAGCGCCGGCAGCAAGGCGTCGGTCACCTCTGTATTCACGCCTACGTCCGCGGGCGCTGCGACTGGCAGTATCTCGGTGGTTAGCAATGCTCCGGGCGGACTATCCGCAATTGGTCTATCTGGCACGGGAATTCAAGGCCAGCTCGGCGCCAATCCGGCGAGCGTCAATTTCGCTTCGGTCGCGGTCGGCAGCAGCGGAACGCAGTCAATTACGATAACCAACGCGGGATCCGCCAGCGTCACGATCTCGCAAGCATCAGCATCCGGTACCGTCTTCAGTATGAGTGGACTCAACGCGCCAGTGACAATCGGTGCAGGCCAAAGCACCACGTTGAGCGCTCAATTCGC
Organism: uncultured Acidobacteriota bacterium; assembly: GCA_963703675.1. Taxonomy (GTDB): domain Bacteria; phylum Acidobacteriota; class Terriglobia; order Acidiferrales; family UBA7541; genus Palsa-295. The sequence continues at coordinate 189,363 of CAVPFH010000007.1, forward strand.
GCCGACTACTTCGGGAAGCAAGAGCGGAAGCATCTCGATCGTGAGCAATGCGTCCAACTCAACGCTGACGATCTCTCTGAGCGGCACAGCAACGCAACCACAAATCACGGCTACGCCGGGCAGCGCGAGTTTCGGCAATGTAACCACCGGCACGAGCAACTCGCAAACGATCAACCTTTCAAATAGCGGCACCGCACCGTTGACGATCTCCTCGGTAACGGTAGCCGGAACAGGCTTCAATATCACCGGAATCAGTGCGCCGTTGACCATCGCGGCAGGCAGCGCGACAACGTTCAATGCGGTTTTTGCTCCGACCTCGGCAGGCGCGGTGAGCGGCTCGGTGACGATCACGAGCAATGCACCGAGTTCGCCAACGACCATCGGACTGAGCGGAACCGGGGTAGCTTCAACGAAACTGCTGGGGCTCAGCACTTCCAGCTTGAGCTTCGGCAATGTCAATGTGGGAAGCAACAGCACATTGAGTGCGGTGGTTACCAACAACGGAAATTCCAACCTGACCATCTCCAGCGTCGGCCCATCAGGCACTGGCTTTAGCGCCAGCGGCCTGACCTCCGGCGAGGTACTAACTCCGAACCAATCCGCTACGGTCACGGTGGAATTTGCACCTAATAGCGCAGGAGCGGCAAGCGGAAGCGTAAGCATTGCGAGTAACGCCACGAATTCGCCAGCGACGCTATCGGTATCCGGCACAGGTGTAGCGGTCACCCACAACGTCACGCTGACTTGGAACGCGAGTGTATCCGCGGTGATCGGATACAACGTCTATCGCGGCACTACGTCGGGTGGGCCGTACTCAACCAAGCTGAATTCGTCGCTGATTAACGCCTTGCAATTCACGGATTCCACGGTCGCGTCGGGGCAAACCTACTACTACGTTGTCACCGCCGTGAATTCCAGCAATGTTGAAAGCTCAGATTCAAACCAAACCGTTGCCGTGATTCCGTAAACCAAACAGGCGTGTACTCAATCTAAGTCTAATTTCTACAGTGGTTTAGTAGGCGTGTGGTGATCGGAAGGACAGGTTATCCCGCGCCTAAACCAGTTCTAGCTGTCCTGCCGTACAGGCAATCATACCTGTCCCAACTGTGTACCCGCGGCCAGTAGTTCAAAAACCGAACCCCGACGCACAATGCATCACGTTATGACACGAGCCCCTATCCTGGAGGGAGCCCGCGTGAACGTTTCAAAAGCGTCCACGCGATCTGCTCTCAAAAAAATATTCGGCGGTCTTACCGCCATCTTACTTTTTGCCGCCGTCCTGAGCACCACGGGATGCGTTGGCGTGACCAGCAAGGGAGCAGCCACCAACGGCTCGCTCACACTGAGTCTTTCACCAACCTCAATCACCTTCGGAAATATTACCGTGGGTCAGACCAGCACAAAATCTGTGACGCTGACGAATAGCGGCACCGGAATCCTGATGATCTCGGGAATCTCAGTGTCAGGCTCCGAGTTCACCGCGTCAGGCCCACATCTCCCGCTCGCGTTGAGCGCGGGCCAGAGCAGCAGCATCAATGTCGTTTTCAAGCCAACCGCGAACACGCCAGCCACCGGAACCATCACAATCGCCAGCGATGCGGTAGAACCCTCGATGATCGTGGCTCTGGCCGGCGAAGGCGCCACAATCGCGGCGCTGAATGCATCACCCACATCGATTGCTTTCGGGAGCGTTGCCGTCGGCAGCGAAGTCACCAAAACCATTCAGCTCTCGAGCACCGGAAGCGTGACGATATCTCAGACCTATTTCTCAGGTTCAGGTGTCAGTGTTTCTGGCTTGAGCCTGCCTTTCACCCTCTCTGCGGGGCACGACGCCAATTTGACGATTACCTATAAGCCTGTTTCCGCGGGAACGCTTTCAGGTTCGGTTTTAATCGCCAGCAACGCGTCCGATTCTTCGATGGCCATCGATCTGAGCGGAACTGCAACATCAAATAGTTCGTCGACTCTTACTGCCACGCCGTCGTCAATTACTTTTGGCAACGTCGCGGTTGGCAGCCAGTCCACTCAGACGATTCGTTTGGGGAATTCGGGCGAAGCCAATATTACCGTTACCAGTCTGGCAGCTTCCGTTTCAAATGTGAGTGTCTCCGGCGTTACACTTCCGCTTAATTTGGCGCCTGGTGCAAGCGCGAATTTCACGGCTGTATTTAAGCCAACGTCTACAGGAAGCGTAAGCGGCAAAATCATGGCATCCAGCAATGCAACCGCGGACAAGTCCTTGGCGATCGATTTGACCGGAGCGGGTCAATCGGCCGTCGTTACACTTAGTGCGAGCCCCTCGAGTTTGAGCTTCGGGAACGAGACGGTCGGAGCGTCGAGCTCAAAGCAAGTGACGATCAAGAACACCGGAAACGCCAACGCTGACATTTCAGGTGTAGCTGTAACAGGACCAGTATTCAGCCTCAGCGGTTCTAGCGGTAGCGTGGTTCTCGAGCCAGGACAGTCTGAAACTTACACGGTAGACTTTAGTCCGAAGAGCGCTGGTAGTGACGCCGCGACGCTCATTGTCAGCAGCAACACCTCGGCCCTGAAGGTCGGACTCTCAGGAACGGGTGTGACAGCGCCGCCGCCTAATTTGAGTGTGACCCTGAAATGGGATCCGAGTTCGTCCAAGGTGTCGGGCTACTTCGTGTATCGAGGCTCGAAATCCGACGGTCCTTATACCAAGCTGAACTCGTCCGTAGATGGCAGCACGTCTTACACGGATAGCACCATCGCCGCGGGGCAGACTTACTACTACGTGGTTGCGGCGGTAAGCACGAGCAATGTTGAAAGCCCCTACTCCAATCAAGTGGAAGTAGTGGTTCCTTCGAATTAACAATGTGCTGAACGACTCTCGCAATTGTGAGTCGTTCAGCCATTGACTCTCCAGATCGAGCACCAAATCGTTCGACTGAATTTCGCCCTCGCCAATGTCATGTTGCCCAGAAAAATGGCGTAAAATAGGCGCATGGCGAAACCGTCTCCGAATACTTTCGAAGTAAATTGTCCGTGCTGCATGGCCAAGCTCACGGTTGACCGCGAGATTGGTGCTGTGCTCTCGCACGTTGCTCCGCCGAAGCCTCCTTCGTCTGTCGACCTGGATGACACCGCGAAACTGCTTCGAGAGCAAGTGGAAGCTGTTGAAGCGAAATTCCGAGCTTCGGTGGAAGCCGAGAAAACGAAGGAAGACGTCCTGGCGCGGAAATTTGCTGAAGGTTTGAAGAAGGCGAAGGACGGCCCGGTAGAGAAACCTCTTCGCGATTTCGATCTCGACTAAATCCTCAATGCTACCGAGTTGCTTTTTGCGTGAGCGCTTGGCGAACGCATCACGGCGGCGACGAATTATGTACGCGCGAACGGATATCGCCGTATTTTTTTTTCTGCTTTGCACTCTGATCGTTCCTCCTCTGCAAAGCCAGCAAAAGGGAAAACAATCCAAGCGACGGCGGCTCGATGAAGACGTTACGCTGAAGCGCGATCCTGTTACTGGAGAGTTGAGTTCGACCCGTACCGGCCCCGGGACCGGCGGCAACGCGCCTAGCGAAGCGCCTGGCTCGCGTTCGATCTCAGTCGTGACGCAGATTGTGCCGGTGATGTGCAACGTTATTGGCGCGGACGGGGTTGAAGTGGCTGGATTGCAGCGCGGGGATTTCCGGGTTTTCGATGATGGCGGGCAACAGCCAATCACCTACTTCGACGCTTCCGCGACGCCGGCCAGCGTTGCGCTCATTTTGGACGCTAGCCCCAGCGTTCTGCGCGATACTGAAGAAATAAGAAACGCAGCCCGCGCTTTGGTGGATGCGCTTTCATCCGCTGATCAAACCGCCATCCTCGATTTTTCAGCTCATACGTATTTACAACTTCCGTTCTCGAGTGATTGGGGTTTGATACGGCGCGCCGTCTCGCGCGTGGATGCGCGCGCGCTGCTCGGAGATACAGGTGGGTCTAATATTTACGAAGCGGTTTTTCTGACGGCACGGGAGCTTTTTGCGGGTCGCACCGGGCGCAAGGCGATCGTGCTGCTCACTGACGGGCAGGATAGCCAGTTGGGATTGACGCTCGATCCAGCGACGGCTGCGCCTCGCGCTGGATGGTCGCCGGATCGGCTTACCTTTGAAGATGTGCAGCGAACGCTGGCCACGGAAGACATCCAGGTCTTTGCGGTTTCAACGGAAAGCCGGCCGAAGATTATGACGGCCAGTTGGGTCGCGTCACATTCGGGCGAATCGTTATTGAGTTCATCCTTGCGCGGGTCCGGTATTCCCGCCTACACGCTGTATCTTGCGGAAATGGCGCGGCGTTCTGGCGGGCAGCTTTATTTTCTGCGTGAGGCGGAGACGCTGGCAGATACTTTCCGGCAAATCGCGTTAAAGATCCGGGCTGAATACACAATCGGATTCTCCCCTGCCGCGAATATTACTACTGCCCCTCACTCGGGATGGCATCAACTGCGTTTGGAAGTTATAGGTCACGGTGACCCTTCGGTGATCCATCGTGCTGCCTATTACGTCCCCGTGACACGTTAACTCGCTGAGGAGCGCGATTGCAGGGTAAGCCGGCGCAAGGTTCTCGGCATTTGTAGAGGCGGCTCGACAGTTTTTGTCGAGCTGGCGGCTTTGGATTTGGTTTCGAGTGGCGGATCGCGATGCCGCGTCATACCCGAGTTCTAGTCTTGCCAGCGCCCGGGCGAGCGCTGCAATGCCCGGTCTGGCTGAGGTGCGCCAGACCGGCCGCTACAAATTCAATGGCAACTACAAATGCAGGGCTGAGCTTAGGTTTTTGTGGAATTCGTGATTCAATAACTAACGATGTTTGCGCGGAAGAAATTCCAATGGCGATTGGCTTCACGTTCGTTTCCGCTCGGCAAGCGGTCCCTGATCATGGGCGTGCTGAACGTAACGCCCGACAGCTTTTCCGATGGCGGCAAGTTTCTCGATGTGGATGGTGCGGTGGCGCATGGCCTGGCTATGGAACGCGCCGGAGCAGACATTATTGATGTGGGTGGGGAGTCTACGCGTCCCGGTTCACACGGAGTTTCCGCGGAAGAAGAAGTGCGGCGTGTTCTCCCCGTCATCGAACGGCTTCGTGGTGAGATTCGCGTTCCTATTTCGGTGGATACAAGCAAGTCAGAGGTTGCGGAAATGGCTGCGGCTGCGGGTGCCGAGATCGTGAATGATGTTACGGCACTGTGCAACGATCCTCGGATTGCCGAAGTAGTGCGGCGGCGCAAGCTCGGTTTGGTTTTGATGCACATGCGCGGCAAACCCGCTACGATGCAAAAAAAACCTTTCGCACGAGACGTGCTGCGCGATGTCTCACAAGGCTTGCACCGTGCGGTTATGGCGGCACGGCGGGCAGGCGTCCTTAGATCGCAAATAATTCTGGATCCTGGAATCGGCTTCGGGAAAAGCTACGCGCAAAATTGCGAATTGCTGGCCAGCTTGCCGGAACTCGCGCGACTCGGCTTTCCGATTCTGGTTGGCACATCACGCAAAAGTTTCATCGGCGGCGCTCTTAGAGGAACCCAGGCACGCACCAAACCTGCAGTTGACCGTATTTGGGGCACTGCGGCTTCTGTGGCCGCGAGTATCTTGCAGGGAGCGCACGTTGTCAGGGTGCACGATGTGGCCGAAATGGCGCAGGTAGCACGAGTGTGTGACGCAATTCTGTCGCCGCGTATGCTTCGCTAACGGATCGGAGCCTACGACTTCGCTAATTCCTGAGTTTGAAATGGCAGGCGCCTGAGACGTTTTCCTGTTGCGGCGAAAACTGCGTTGGCGACGGCCGGTGCGGTGGAAGGCACGCCGGGTTCGCCGATTCCTCCAGGGGCTTCGTGGCTGGGCACGATGTAAACCTCGACTTTCGGCATGTCGGTGATTCGGAGCACCGGATAATTGTCGAAATTAGTTTGCTGCACCTGGCCGCTTTCGATTGTAATTTCGTCGTATAGCGCTGAAGTGAGTCCGAACACCACTCCGCCTTCTACTTGTGCAGCGACCGTATCCGGATTGATTACCTGGCCGCAATCAACCGCTACTACGACGCGATCTACGTGCAAACTTCCATCTTTAGCGACTGTTACTTCCGCTACGTGTGCTACGTAACTGCCGAAACCGTAGAGTCCTGCGATGCCTCGGCCTCGTCCTGGGGGTAGAGGCTTGCCCCATCCTGATTTTTCCGCCACGAGGTTAAGGACGGCGACAAGGCGATCTACATTTACTGGGGCGTCGCTTTCGTTATCACCTGCGCCTGACGGCTTCTCTTTCGTTGAAATCAATTGCTTTCGCAGTTCCAGCGGATCTTTACTCGTGGCTGCGGCGATTTCGTCGATAAAGGACTGCACCGCGAAGTGATTCCAGTTCATGTCAACGGCGCGCCAATATCCTCGGGGAACTGCAGTATGCAAAAAACTTTGCTGCAATGAATAATTCGGGACCGTGCCATTGGGAAGGCCGGTGCCGGCAATTTCTGTTGCGCCGGTGTCGGGAAGATCGCCGCCGAGAAATGTGCCGTCGGTGGAGGGCGCGGCAATATGGTGCGACCACGATGTTACGTGGCCCTGCGCGTCGATTCCTGCGCGCAAGCGATGACGGCTGATCGGGCGGTAGTAATCGTGGCGGATATCATCCTCGCGGGTCCATAAGACTTTCACCGGCGCGCCTGCCGTGCGTGACACCAGGGCTGCTTCAACTCCGTAGTCGATGCACAGGCGGCGGCCGAAGCCTCCGCCGATCAAAGTGATGTGAATTGTGAGCGCCGATTGCGGGAGATTGAGCGCGCTGGCCAATGCCGCGGCCATGCCATTTGGATTTTGCGTGGGCGCCCAGACTTCGCATTTGCCTTCGCGGACGGATGCAGTACAGTTCACTGGCTCCATGGTCATGTGAGCTAGGAACGGCGTTTCGTATTCGGCTTCGATCGTTTTGGTGGCGCCCGCAATCGCTGCCTCAGGGTCGCCGATCTTTTTCAGTTCTTTGCCGGGAGTTTTCAGCAATTCGGCAAGCGTCGCTCGCTGTTTTTCTGTGGACTCGTCCGCGCCGGGACCGTTGTCCCACTCAACCGATAGCGCGCGGCGTCCGGCGATGGCTTGCCAGGTGGAATCAGCCACGACCGCGACGCCACCCCACAAATAATGTTGGTGGCCTGAATCCGGTTTGCGCTCTTCGCCAAAAAGTGGGGGCATTTCAACCACGGGGACTTCGAACACTTTTCTTACCCCTGGCACTGCCAGCGCAGCGGTAGCGTCAAATTTCTTCACCTTGCCGCCAAAAACGGGAGGCCGCGCGACGACAGCGAACAGCATGCCCGGGAGTTTGGTGTCGATACCGTAGTGCGCTTCACCGATGACGATGTGCTGGTTATCGAGGCGCCCCCGTTTGGTTCCGACGATACGATAGTCTTTCGGATCTTTCAGCGGGACGTCTTTGGGAACTGGAACGGCGGCGGCTTTGGCCGCAAGCGCGCCGTAACTTAACTTTCGCCCAGTGTTTTTGTGTTCGACCATGCTGTTGCCATTCGTCGAGCACTCGTTCTTAGGCACGCTCCAGGTCTCAGCAGCGGCGGTCAGCAGCATGTCGCGCGCGGACGCTCCTGCTTTGCGCAGCGGATCCCACGTGCTGCGGATGCTCATGCTGCCACCGGTGGTCATGTCGCCATACTTGGGATCGCAATCGCCCTGTTCGATTTTCACATGCGACCAATCGGCGTCGAGCTCTTCGGCAAGAATCATTGCTAGAGACGTGCGCACTCCCTGGCCCATCTCCGAGCGCGTGATCGTGAGGCGAATATCGCCATTTGGATCGATATTAATGAAGGCGTTTGGCTCGATGCGAGCCTCATCAGCGCCGGACGCGCTAGCGAATGATGGCAAATAGAAAGCAAGAATTAGACCGGAACTTCCAGCGGCGGTTGATTTCAGAAATTCGCGGCGTGAGGTGTTAGCTCGCATAAAGTTGGCTAGTTAAAATCACTGCAACGTTTTGTCCCAGTGCGCATCAAAGGGACTCTACGTTCAGCGCGAGGGAAATGCAATTCCAGTTTGAAGACCGGCGAATAGGGCGAGCCGAAATTACAGTTTCGCTCAATACTGCCGAAAAGGGTAAGATCAGCTGGAATAGACAAACGTAAAGGAGCTTTCCATGAGCGCGACTTCCTCCGCAGCACCTTCCGCCGCCGCTGTTAACATCGTCAAGGAAAAAGCACGGCTTCTGAGTATTTACTCGATGATGTCCACGACGGCCGCCGGCTCAGGCCACCCGACTTCGTGTATGTCTGCCGCCGAGCTCGTTGCCGGCGTATTTTTCCACGCCATGAAGTTTGACCCCAAAAACGCGAATTCGAATGATGGCGACCGCTTCGTTCTTTCGAAAGGTCACGCTGCGCCGTTGTTGTATTCGGTACTGGCTGAGGCGGGGGTGTTTCCGGTTTCACGCGTGATGACGCTGCGTCAGTTTTCGAGCGAGCTGGAAGGCCACCCGACGCCTCGGATTCACGGGGTGGACGCAGCAACGGGATCGCTGGGCCAAGGACTCTCGGTTGGCGCGGGATTGGCGATTGGCGCGAGGATGGATAAAAGCCCGACGCGTGTGTACGTGCTGACGGGCGACGGCGAACTCGCCGAAGGTCAAATCTGGGAGGCGGCGGCATTTGCTGCGTTCTACAAACTGGACAATCTTACCGTGCTTGCCGACATCAATCGCCTGGGCCAGAGCGAACCTACGATGTACCAGCACGACATGGAACGATACCGGTTGAAATTCGAGTCGGAAGGCTTCGACACGCAAGTAATCGACGGGCATGATGTGGCGGCAGTCCTGGCGGCGCTCGATCGCGCCAAAGCTACGAAGGGCCGGCCACAGGCAATCGTTGCCCGAACCGTCAAGGGCCACGGCTTCAGTCTGGTTGCCGACAAGCTCAACTGGCACGGCAAGCCGTTTTCGAAAGGAACAGCTCGCAGAGGCGATCAAGGAACGTGGCGGTGCGCCGTGCAGTTCCTCCGGATCCCGGAAAGTCCTACGAGCGTACGAATCTGCCCGAAGCCGCCGGAATTTCCCGCTCCCGCGGCACCCGACTATGCAGCTGACGCGAAAGTGGCGACACGCGAGGCGTATGGATTCGCGCTGAAGAGACTGGGAGCCGTGAACCCGCAGGTGGTCGCGATTTCTGGCGACGTGAAAAATTCTACGTTCTCGGAGATATTTCAGGAAGCCTATCCCGATCATTTCTGGCAGGGTTACATTGCGGAACAGAACCTCGTCAGCGTCGCGGTAGGCTTGCAGGCGCGAGGCAAAGTTCCATTTGCCGACACCTTTGCCTGCTTCCTCTCGCGAGCCTATGACAACGTGCGCATGGCCGCTATCAGCAGAGCGAACATCAACCTCTGCGGCTCGCATTGCGGCGTATCCATCGGCGAAGACGGCCCGTCGCAAATGGCGCTCGAAGATCTTGCGATGTTCCGCGCGGTTCACGGCTCGATGGTTCTGTATCCAAGCGATGCGGTTTCGACTGAGCGGCTGACCGAAGCGATGGCACGCAGGGCTGGAATCAATTACCTGCGCACGTCGCGGCCGAAGATGCCCATCCTTTATTCAAAGGATGAGAAGTTCCCGACTCCGGGATTCAAAGTGCTGCGCAAGAGTGGAGAAGACAAGGTAACCGTGATTGGCGCCGGCGTGACTTTGCATGAAGCCCTGAAGGCTGCGGACCAACTGAAAGGCACCGGGACTGCCATTCGCGTGATCGACCTGTATTGCGTTAAGCCGCTCGATGGCAAGGCCCTCGCCGCCGAGATTGGCGGCACTGGTGGGCGGCTGATCACCGCCGAAGACCACTGGGCAGAAGGCGGACTGGGTGAAGCGGTGTTGCAAGCTTTGGCGCTGGCAGGAGCGTCGCCGACAAAATACAAAATGATCGCCGTGACGCAAATGCCGCATTCAGGCAAGCCCGAAGAGTTGATGGATGCGTTCGGCATTTCGGCACGGCACATTGTTGAGGCAGTTACGTCAATTGCCTAGGGCTAGCGTCAGATCAGTTGGGTCCGCGAATTTTGCGGCCGACTGCCGGGTTTCATGGCGGTCCGAATTTCGGCTCCGACTCGGCCTGCACTAGCTTGCGTCCTCGGGAGCCTGACCGAACCTACGCGCCACATAAGACCGAATCGAGGATAAATTGACGGAGAAGCGGGTTTTGGTGGGAGTGTTGCCAGAGGTTGTGGTGCTTGATCCTGGCGACCAGGTGGAGTGGATTTCGAACGCCGGTAACCTGAAAATCGAGTTCGACCCTCAGCGTTGTCCATTTTCTTCGAATATCTTTCAGGCACCGCCCGGGGTGCGGCTGGTAAGCGGACCTGCCCGGCCCGGACTCGCCGCTGGTTCCTTCAAGTATCGGCTGTCGCTAAATGACGTGATTTTGGCGCAGGGTGAAGTGTTATTAAGGGCGAAATAGCTTGGCTGCTGTGCCCGGGTAGAATCTAAACCGGGCGCAGCAAGCAGCGCCCCTACGGATGCTGAACGGGTTGATTTTGTAGTGATACTAATCGCCAGCTGCTGAAAAGGCTCGTTCGCGTTCCTGCGAGACTGAATCTGCAAGAACCCGGCGAACTGGTGCCAACATTGACGCCGCGACCGGCCGTTCCCCTGCGACATTCAATTCGGCTACTTTACGTGGGAATTCGCGGCGACGATCCAGCCATAATCCAAATTCCTGCAGTAGATCGCCTGCTAGATTGGGGTCATCTGTGCGCTCCACGCCCCAGAATCGGAACCGTTCCTCACTTTTCTGGAAAAGCTGCAGGGATTCTTCGAGCTTCTTCATGGCCGCGTTGAAAGAGGACGCGAGGAAGTAGACGGACAAAGACCAACCGCCCTTGCCAAAAAGCGCCCGGATCCTGATGTTGTATTTGCCGTTCCGATTGCGTTCCATCGCACAATGGTACAGATTTCCGGACGAACTTCCTTTCGCGGCTATCATGCTCCTCACCTTAAGATGGCTGTTGGAATGAATCGATTCCTCCGCACCGATCCCGCGGAGGCGTTTCGTTGGTGACGAGATTGTTGCAAACCTGCTGGTTCTGGAATTCTTAATTGGCATGGGCGTGCTCCTCAGAGTTGAATTGCTTTCAACCAGACGGCAGCAGAGGGCTGGAAGGCAAACACCCTAGTCCCCATGGTCAGGGCAAGAACCCCGCTGGCTACGGGGCAGGCTCTGCGGATGTAAATAGTCTAGCGAACGGAAATGTAGAGGGCAAGAGGGGAGCAAAAATTAATTAATTCTAATGTTTACAGTATGTTAGGGCTATGTTGAACGGGTGAGCCGCTTCATCGCGTCGGCATTGATTACGAGCTTTCCTTCCTTCTTCAGACGGTCTTCAAGGGCCGTTCGGAAGGCATCGAAGGCCGCACTTTGCTTTGCTTGCAGCAATTGCTGGTCGGATTTGGTCGGCCTGAAGGATCAATTCCTTGTCGTCAACGGGTTGGTGAGCCGCGACTCGGAACACCAGCCAGTTTCCGGCGACCTGTTTCGCATCGGAAACCTGGTTCACGGGCATCGAGTAAGCCGTTTCAATCAGCTGTCCGGTGCCGACGTCGGGGATCGACGAAGTTCGTGAAACGAATTCCGAAGTTTTCGGCGTCAGGTTGAGGGATTGAGCCGCTTTATCGAACGCTTCGCCGCCTTTAGCCAGCTTTGCCAGCTCCTGAGCCTTGCTTTGAGATAATTCGAGCGATTTTTCCTGTTGATAGTCAGCAATGACGCGGTCGCGGACCTCTGCGAGTGTGCCCTGGTGCGCCGGCTGAATATCCTTAGGTGTGACGATCGCGAAACCCTGCGGAGTCTGAAGCGGCTGGCTTAGTTCACCTTTGCGAAGCTGGAACAGGGCCGCACTAACATCCTTGGCGTTGCCCAACGGACCCACCGGATCGGTGGCAGAAACAAGCGGCACTTCGCCCAGCTCAAGATTGAACTTTTTGGCGAGATCATCGAGCGACTGGTGGTTCGACTGGCGCACGGCGGCGGCCATCTGCTCGGAAATCTTGTTCGCTTCGTTAGTGACCATTTCATCCAGCACGATGGGTTGAATCGTGCCGCGGACTTCATCAAAGGGTTTCGTGTGTGCTGTTTCGTGGTCCAGAACCTTGATGATATGGAAGCCGTACTGGGTTTTCACGAGGTCGGAGATGGATCCCTTCGGCAGGTTAAATGCAGCCTGCTGGAATTCCGGCACGGTTTGGCCTTCCACGATCCAACCCAAATCACCGCCCTTTGCCTTGGTGCCGTCATCTTCGGAATATTGTTTGGCCAGATCCTCAAAATTCGCGCCGGCTTTGGCTTTCTTCAGGACCTCTTCCGCTTTCTGGCGGATTTCGACGATTTCGGCGTCGGTTTTACCGACTGTCTTGAAGAGTATGTGCTCGACGTGGACGCGGTTGTCGACTTTGTATTCATCGATATGGGCGCTGTAATAGGCGCGTAGAGCGTCGTCGTTTTGCTGCGCAGTCGCTCGAAGCTTAGCGAGATCGAGCAAGGCGTAACGGGCCGAACGCTTCGCTGGAACCTGGTATTGACCGACGTGCTTGGAGTAAAAAGCCGACAGGTCCGCTTCGGAGGGCTGAATCGTTGACGCCAGTTCCGATGGTTTCACCATAACATATTCGATCTGAACTTTCTCGTTGCGGCGATGGAATTCCTGCTGCACTTCGGCGGGACTGACCGTGATCGCGTCGGTGACCAGCTGGCGGAATTTCTCCTGCAGCAGCTCGTCGCGCAGCAAGTCTTCGAATTCCGGCACGGACATGCCGGCGCGCATCTGGACTTCTGTGGTGTAACGGTCCTTCAACCAGGTATCGCCATTCCACGCCGTGGGGATGATCTGCTTGATGCGGTCTGAAAGCTCTTGATTGGTCACGCGAATGCCCAGGCGATCCGCTTCCAGCGCGAGGGCGCGCTTGAAGATCAATTGGTCCAAAACTTGTTTGGCGTAAAGTCCCTTGAGGACATCCGGGACGCTCTGGCCATGCAACGCGGTGTTCAGCTGGCGTTGAACGTCGATAGCGGTGATGGGCTCGCCATTCACAGTCGCAACCGCGTCGGGATTGTTGTTGAAGGACGCGCTGCCCAGGCCGGGAATGAGGTAGGTGAGCATGCTAAGGCAGATAATCCCGAGCAGAATGCTCATCGTGATTTTGACCCAGCGGTTCCGATCTAGGTCACGTTGCTGAATGCTTTTCAACATATCTGTCTGTGGCTCCTACGGCACTTGCAAATCATTCGATTATAATTCAGTTGCGGCGCGCTCCTCAACACATTCCACGCGTTCCGGGACCATTGGTCTAACCTCCATACTGCCAAGGCGATTGGGCGACAGTCAGGGGCCTGATATCCCCGCGCACAACTGCATCTCGCACCTCTAATATGGCGATCGCATGGTCGCCAAGTTGTTGAAAGATTTCGACAACGTGGCATTCCAGGTAAACACCGATCTTGTCGAGAACAGGCGCTCCATTCTTTCCTTGCCGGTATGGTTCGCCGTTTAGCGTGCCGTTCGATTCTTCCGGCGCAGCAAAGAATTTTTGCGCGAGGTCCTGCTGGTCTTTATCGAGGACGTGTAAAATGGCTGCACGGCTTTCGACCAGGCACTCGAGCACGCTTCCATCTTTTCGCAGCGCAACCATCAGCAATGGAGGCTTGAATGACGCCTGCGAAACCCAGGTGATGGTAGCAGCACCGTAGCTGTCTGCGCTGCGCGACGTGATTACATATAGCCCATTAGTCAATAAGCGCAGGGCCTTCTGTTTGGTCTTTGGATCCATTTGTGGACCGCGGGCGCATTTTACCGCAGGCAGCTACGCGCAGATAGAATGCTTCAAAAGTTTGGCAGGAGTCAGTTCTTCTGCGGCGAAGGCTCGGACAGGATTTTCTTGATTTCACCTGCCTGACTATAGTTCGGGCTGATCTGCAAAGTATATTCGAGTTGTTTCTTGGCCATGTCGAACTTGTTGGCTTTCTGATAGGCCAACCCAAGGTGATAGTGATACGTGGGATTGTCCGGGCTTACTTTGATCGCTTCTTGAAAGAGATCGATGGCCGCATCGTAAACGCCCTGGCGATAGTAAGCCCAGCCGAGAGTGTCGGCAGAGGCGGGCGAGTCGGGCATGCCTTTGCGTCCGGTCTGCGCGAGAGTAACAGCGACGTTGACGTTGCCGCCGTGTTCCAGCATCAGGTAAGCCAGATTGTTCGCAGCCAGCGCGTAGTCAGGTTGAATTTGCAGCGCCTTCTGATAGAGGTCTTCGGCCTCCTGCCACTGGTTGCGCGCCTCCAGCAGACTGCCCAGCAGGACGTAGATGCGAACATCTTGAGGAGTGGCCTGCAACGCGGCGCGGTAGTTGGCGATCGCTTGGTCCACCGAGCCGCGTGAAACCTGAACGCCTGAAAGCATGAGCAGCGCGTCCATATTGTTTTTATCGAGGCTGACCGCTTTCTGAAACGCGTCCTCAGCTTTGGCGGAATCCTGATTTCGAAGTTCGACTTGACCAAGAATGACGTAGAAGGAACTGTTGTTGGGCACTAAAGAAATTTGTTTCTCGACAACTTGCAGGGCTTTCGCCGCTTGTTTCTGCTGCAATGCAACATTCACCAGGCCGGCGAGTGCGTCCGCGGCGGACGGATTTCGCTGGAGCGCTTCGGAATAATACTTCTCGGCTTCGTCATATTTTTTTTGACCGGAGCGCAGATCGCCCATGCGCGCATAACCCGCATAATCATCCGGCGCCACACCAATCGCTCTTTTCAGGTCAGCTTCGGCACCAGCCGGATCTTTCTTCATCAGGAGCGCCTGGGCGTGAAGGATGTAGCCCTCCGGGGCGCGCGGCTCCAGCATCATGAGTTTGCCGCTGGTCTCTTCAAGCAGAGGCTGATCGGCCCTGCGAAGAGCGAGCGATGCGAGGGCGCGTAGCGGATCGGTCATTCCCGGTTGAAGCTTCGATGCTTGCCGCCATTCGGTTTCGGCCTGACCCAGATTTTGCGTTGCGGCATAGGCTACGCCGAGCTGGTGGTGCACCGCGGCATTGTCCGGGAAGTTCTTTTTGACTTGCTCCAGGACTGGAATGGCTTCTGAAGCCTTGCCCTGGTGGACCAAAATCTGGCTGTGAAGAATTAGTAGACCGGGATCCGAAGGCACGACTTTCAGGAGGTCGTCATCGACCTTGGCAGCGTCATCGAAACGATTCTGCTGCACGAGTAACTCGCCATATAGCCTGCCGGCCACCGGGTCTTTCGGGTGTTCGGAATACAGGGACTGCAATTCTGCTAGCGCCTTGTCCCATTCGTGCTGGCCCAGATAAAATTCGGCAAGCATGCGATAGCCAGCTGGATTGCTGGCAAGAACACTTTTCGCGTCACGCAGAGTTTTCTCCGCATCGCTGCTCCGGCCTTGGTTGAGGTAAAGCGCCGCCAGCGTGGCTCGCGGCGACGGATTATTCGGATCCAGGCTGATTGCGGCTTGATACTGCTTTTCGGCGTCGGACCAACGCTTCTGACGCACATAGAAATTCCCCAGGGCGAGAAGAGCCGGTATGGATTTCGGAGCGAGAGCGACTCCCTTCTGATAGTTTTTTTCAGCCGAAGCGAAATCCTTGGATTTTTCCTGAATCATACCCAGGTTTATGAAGGCCTCAGAGCGATTCGGGTCCATCTGAACGGACTGTTGGGCTTCGCCTAAGGCCTTTGGGAGATCTCCGGACGCAGCGTCTGCATTCGAGAGAATTGTTTGAGCTTGGGCGTTTTGCGGATCGCTCTTCAGCACGACTTGAGCGTGATCTCGCGCCTCCGCTATCTTGCCGGCCGCAAGGAGCAAATTTGCCAGATCGACGTGAGCTTTCAGGTTGCCGGGGTTGATGTCGACCGTGCGCGCCAATTCCTGGTAGGCATGCGCAAAGTCGCCTTGCTTCAAATACGTTTGAGCAAGCTGGTAGTGCGCATCGCCAAACCGGGAGTCGATTTGAATGGCGTTTTGAAATTCGACGACAGCTTCGGGGTATTTTCCCTGCTGGAAGTAGGACTGACCCTTATCAAAATGTCTTTGCCTTACAACCGTTGGATCGTGGGAACAGCCTGCAAAAACCGAGGCTGCTAAGATCATCCCAAGCCAGAAAGATGAGCGACTGCGGACCTTCATATTGCTGCGCCTCACTGAGTACGTCGTGCCTTACGAAGCTTACACCGGCGCAATTGGTCAATCCAGTCCACGTTCGTATCATATTGTATCTTAAGACACTTAGTTCTTGGACTTCGCTTCTGTTGCGAGTAATTAAAGAGTCACAGACGTGAGGTTAAAGCGCGAATCCCCGCATTGGCGGGTCTTTCAGTAGTAAAATCGCTTCAATAGAGCAAAAAGAGGAAGAGTCTTGCTCTTTGTTGGAAGGTGGGTGGGAAATCGCTAGCTGGGTCCAGATTAACCGCTGGTTCCAGAAGGCGAGTCCGCCAACGGCCATGTCACCAGATATAAGCCGTTTAGGTCTTCCTGGGGCTTGGCGGCGGTCCGGGTTGGGGGGGTGGCATCTACATTGCACTCAGCACTAAATTGTCGGGCAGTACTATCGCGCAGCTTGACCCCTTTAGCGAACAATCGAAAGCTAGGGATGTGGGACCAAATGACACGGAATGAAGCTCGGGCGGTAGTTTCAATGGAAGATGCCGGCTTTGTGGGCGGAATTTGCCCGGCCATGCGCACCCTTGAAAACGTGGTTGCTGAAATCGCGCCCACGAACATTCCCGTCCTCTTTGTTGGGGAAAGTGGCACTGGGAAGGCGATGTTCGCTCAGCGCGTGCATCGGCTTTCCGCGCAGTCCCATCAACCCCTTTTGAATATCACTTGTGCAGCCATGGACCCAGCGCAACTCTCTGCCGAGCTTCGGCTAATGAGTGGCAGTGCGAATGAAAACAGCGGGGCGGTTTCAGGAACGGTTGTTTTCGATGAAATCAGCGAGTTGGATTCCGCGTGCCAGCGCAGTCTTCTGTACTCTTTGCCCGACGGAGACGGCAGTCCGCGACGGGGATCCTTAGGGGCCCGGATAATTTCGATCACCAGCCGGAACCTGGACGAGGAAATGCGGGCAGGACGTTTCCGCGCGGAACTCTATTACCGAGTGAACGGAGTGTGCCTGCGCCTGCCGCCGCTGCGGGATCGCCGGGAAGACATACCGATTCTGGTTGAGTTTTTTCTCAACAAGCATGTGGCTCAGTTAGGGCGCCTGCGACCTTCGCTGAGTCCGCGAACTCTGCGGACGTTACTGGAACATTCCTGGCCCGGAAATATTCGCGAACTTGAAAACGTGGTGAAGAAAATTGTTGCGCTCGGAGATGAGCAACTCGGAATTGCCGAGTTGGTTTCAGCGCCAGTACAACCTCCCGCGGAGGTGCCCGAAACTCCGGCGTATTCGCTGAAAGCGGCGGCACGAGCAGCATCGCGCGGAGCGGAACGGGAAATGATTCTAAAAGTATTGAGTCACACGCGCTGGAATCGTAAGCGAGCCGCACAGGAGCTACAGATCAGTTACAAGTCATTGCTTTATAAGCTGAAGCAGATCGGTGTGCAGGATTCAGAAGCCGACTAGCTCAGCAGGAGGTGAGATGTTCAGACGATGGCAATTAGCGACGGTTATGCTGCTGACCATACTCGCATGCCGGGCGGAGGCGCAGGACACGAACAATCCCAAGCAGCCTGCTCAACCTCCAGTGCCGGCTATGGCTGATGACACGGCTAGAAAACCTGCGACCGCAGATCCTAACTACGTGATCGGGGCTCAGGACGTGCTGGACGTCAGCGTATGGAAAGAGCCCGAAGTCTCCCGCGTGGTTCCAGTGCGTCCTGACGGAAAGATATCACTGCCGCTTCTGAACGACGTGCAAGCTGCAGGTCTTACCCCAGCGCAACTGGCACAGGAGATCACCACTGGCCTCAAGAAATACGTGACCAGTCCTCAGGTGACGGTGATCGTGACAACAATCAACAGCCAGCGAGTTTACATTTTAGGCGAAGTAATACGGCCGGGCGCCTTTCCGATGCTACCGGGCATGACAGTTCTGCAAGCACTTTCGAGCGCGGGTGGATTTACGCAGTTCGCCAAAACCAAGAGCATCTTCATTCGCCGAATGGAAAACGGCAAAGAAGCGAAATACCAATTCAATTATAAGGACGTAATCAGCGGCAAACGGCCGGAAGAAGACATTCCGTTGAGGGCCGGCGATACGATCGTGGTTCCGTAGTGATGGTGATGCGCGACTTCAATTACATTTCGATGGTTGGGATATTTGTAGCGCTGTTGAGCTGCACTCCCGCGCGTGCGCAAGATCAGCCCGCTGAGAACCAGCAGGATCAGGGCAGCAGAGTCAGCCGCAGCAGCCGCAACAATCGCAGCCTACCCAGCCGATTCCGGCAATTCGTTCTCCATTGGCTTCCGCCGCTGATAATGGAGATGCGGGGACACCGAATCCGCAGGACATCGTGCCCGACACCCGGCCGTTGACCGGCGCGGAGAACCTATCTGTTGGTAGCGTGCCGGTGGGGCATAGTTATTGGCTACCTCGTGTCTCCTTAGTCGGAACAGCCGACTCGAATCCTCAGTTCGTTACCGAGAATAATTCGTGGGGCACCTGGATAGCCTTATTGGGAGGCGTGGACCTACACAAGTTATCCGGTGTTTCCGACCTGTTCGTAAGTTACACAGGCGGAGGAATGTTTTCGAACGATAGTGGGGCGCCAAACGGTGTTATCCAAGCCCTTACTCTTAAGGACAAATATTCGTTTCGTCGCTCAACTTTCACTGTATTCGAACAACTGAATTACCTGCCGGAATCGTCATACGGGTTCGCCGGGCTGCAATTCGCTGGGCTAAGTCCCGGCGCTGGCATAAATCTCGGAACTGGCTTCACCCCAAGCCAGTCAATTCTCACACCTCGAGGTCAGAACCTTTCGAATGCGTCAGACGCCGAGTTTGACACCAGGCTGACTCCAAGGACCACATTGACCTTTATAGGTGGCTATTCTTTGCTGCGGTACTTCGATGACAATCTGGCAAATTTCGGCGATGCAACTTTTCAGGCGGGATACAACTATCAAGTCGACCGAAAAAATACTGTCGGCGTCTCTTACCAATTTGGCGCCTTTCGCTACGGCAATTTGAACCAATCCATTAACGCGAACACAATCCAGGGTTCCTACGGTCGACGTATTACAGGCCGCTTGGCTTTCCAGATTGCTGCGGGGCCGCAGTTCATTTCCTCGCGCTTTGCTATTACTAGTTCAACCCCTTCGACAGGTTCGGGTTCTCCTTCCGTTTCGCAATTGTATTGGACTTTGAATTCTTCGCTGAAATATCAACTTCGGCGAGCCATGGTCGCTGCGAATTACTATCACGGTGTAACCGGTGGATCTGGTTTGCTTGCGGGAGCGGAAACCGACATCGCTTCGGGCTCTTTGAATGAGCAGATTTCCCGAACGTTTAACGCGAGTATCTCCGCGGGATTTTCCCGCAACCGCGGGTTCGCGATAACAACTGGCGCGCCGCCTCAAACCTATGACTACTGGTTCGGCGGAGTGAATCTGACCCGTTCGTTCGGGCGAGACTTGGACATTTTCGGAAACTATCAGCTCCAATATCAAAATGGCAATATTAATGGCTGTATCGGCACGGGCTGCGCAACAAATGTAACTCGTCATCAAATATCGCTAGGAGTGAATCTGCACAAGCAGCCGATTCCGTTTTAGACATAGGTATCAGATCAGCAATTAAGTTCACAGTGAGGATTGAATGGCAAACCGAGAACTAACACCCGCAGATTACATTACGATATTGCGACGACGTTGGGTTTTGATCGTGGTTTGCGCACTCGTGGGCGGGCCGCTCGCCTATTTTGTGTCGCGTGTGCTTCCTACTAGATACAAGTCTCAAACCCTCGTATTGATTGAACAACCGACGGTTTCTAATAAGATCGTGGAACCAGTTGATTCCAGCGATATCAGCCAGCGACTTTCCAGCATGCAGCAGCAAATCCTCAGTCGCTCGAGGCTTGAGCCCATCATCCGGCAATTTAATTTGTATCCGCGGGACATCAATCTCCTGCCGATGGACGAACTTGTTTTACGATTGCAAAAAGCCATTGAAGTGACGCCGATTTTGCCGATGGCGGAAACACGTGCGAGAGAATTGCCAGGTTTCTACGTAACAGTAACTTTGGATACGGCGCATAACGCTCAGGACGTGTGCACCTCGGTGACGTCCATGTTCATCGAAGAGAGTCTTCGCTCGCGGGCAGAGCATTCCCAGGCGACGACGGAATTCCTGGTTCAGGAACTGGCTGCTGCCAAGGAGAGCTTGGACGAACAGGATGCCAAGCTTGCCGCATTCAAGAGCAAATATATTGGTGAATTGCCGGAAGAGGAACAGACCAACCTTAACCTCCTAACAGGTTTGACATCGCAGCTCGACGCAGCGTCCCAGGCGCTGGCACGCGCACAGCAGGACAAGAGTTTTGCGGAATCAATGTTGACCCAGCAGGTGGGAGCCTGGCAAGCGTCGCAGACCGGGCACAACCCCGAAACTATGGAGCAGCAGTTGGTCGCGTTGCAAGCTCAACTGGCTAGCCTGCAAGCGAGATATACCGATAGTTATCCTGATGTGATCAAGACCAAGGCCGATATCGCTGCGTTGCAGAAGAAAATTGCCGAGAGCGAGGCTCAGAATAGGGCAACGGAAGACAGCAAAGCGACGAAGATATCCATCGAGCCGGCCCAGATACAGCAGCTTCGAGCTCAAGTTCATAGTTATGACCAGATTATTGCGGCGAAAACCAGAGAACAGGAAGAAATTAAACAGCAGATAAGGCTGTACCAGGATCGGGTCCAATCAAGTCCGACTGTTGAGCAGCAGTACAAGGAACTCACTCGCGGCTACCAAACTGCACTGGATTCCTACAACGACCTGCAAAAAAAACGCGATGAATCGGCGATGGCCGCCAATCTGGAGCGCAAGCAGGAAGGGGAACAATTTAGCGTTCTGGACCCTGCCAACCTGCCAAACAAGCCTTCGTTCCCCAACCGGCTTCTGTTCACTTTGGGCGGGGCTGGTGGGGGCTTGGGGCTCGGACTTGCGATCGCATTCATGCTGGAAATGAAGGACTCCTCGTTCAAGACAGAACGGGATGTGGAATTTGCATTGCGGCTGCCGGTGCTTGCCATGGTCCCAGCGATCGAACCGACTGGCACTAAACGAAAGAACCGCCTTGGAAAGTCGTTCGAGCCCGGCTTAGAAACCGGCGTAAGGGTCTGACGAACTATGTACCAAAAATTCTTCGGACTACGCGAAAGCCCGTTCAACGTTAATCCGGATCCGCGCTATTTATTCATGACCAAGCAGATCCAGGAAGCGCTGGCGGGGTTGACCTACGGCATTCAGAACCGCAAGGGTTTCATTTTGCTTACCGGCGAGGTGGGCACCGGCAAGACGACTCTGTTGAACCGCCTACTCGATTGGCTACACGGCCAGAGGGTCAAGACTGCGTTCGTTTTCAACTCGCAACTCAACGTGACCCAGCTGTTTGATTTTATGATGGCCGATTTCGAGATACCCGTCGAATCAAGGCATAAGAGCCAGGTTCTATTGAAATTGAACCACTGGCTTCTCGAAAGATATCGCGCCGGTGAGGCCGCGGTTCTGATCGTTGACGAGGCGCAAAATCTTTCTCTGCAGGTACTCGAGGAAATTCGGCTTCTGACCAACCTCGAAACGTCCACGGAAAAGCTGCTGCAGATCGTTTTGACGGGGCAGCCGGAACTGGAAGAAAAGTTGAAGTTGCCTCAGCTTCGCCAACTCCGCCAACGAATCACGCTGCGTTGCCGTACCTCTCCGCTGACACTCGAGGAAACATTTGGCTACATAGCTGAAAGGCTTCGGATTGCAGGAGCAAACGGGGAGCCCATTTTTTCAAAGGAAGCGATCCAGGCGGTTAACCGGTATTCGCACGGAATTCCACGTGTCGTGAACCTGCTCTGCGAACACGCGTTAATTAACGCCTATGTAGACCACCTCCGGCCGGTTCCGGCGCATTTAGTTGAAGAAGTCGTGCGCGAGTTCCAGCTGGATGAGATCGCTCCCATTGTCCAGGGGGGGCAGTCGAATGGCGCCCAGAAACCTGTGGATACTCAGACGCTGCTGCAAAATCTTGACGAACTGCTAGGCCGATTGCGCGAGGCCAATATCGCAACTGCTCCTTCGACGCGCGAAAGGAAACCATGAGCCGCATTCACGAAGCGTTAAAAAAAGCCGAACAGGAGCGAGCCGCAAACACGGCCGCCGCAACCGACATTTTGACCGCGCCACCGCTCGTCGAGTCACCGTCACAGTCGCATGTTATTGCCGGGACCGCGATCGACGCCGCTGTCCCCCCCGTTCCGCCCGAGAGACCCATTGCGTCGTCGGCCGGATACCTCAGATTCGAGGATCTGCGTAAAAAGTGCGCACACCCGGCATGGCACCTCGATCCGAACGTGAACGTCTTTGTGAATCCTGAGCTAAGCACGCACGGAGCCGAACAATTTCGGACGCTTCGTTCGCGGCTGTATCAAATGCGCGCTGCCCAAACTCTTCGGACACTGCTGGTCACGAGTTCTCTGCCAGCCGAAGGCAAGACATTCGTAACCAACAACCTCGCGCAGGCCATCGTGCGCCAACCGGACCGCCGCGCACTCATAATCGACGCCGATCTGCGCTGCTCGCGTCTGCACGTTCCACTCGGAGCACCCCTCTCGCCGGGCTTAACTGAATATTTGAGAGGTCAAGCCGACGAGATGGCGGTATTACAACATGGGCTGGAAGGTAATCTGTGCTTTATTCCAGGTGGGAACGAGGTGGCTGATCCGAGCGAACTGCTTTCGAATGGGCGGCTGAAGACACTGCTGGATCGCCTGGCCCCCGCGTTCGACTGGATCATCTTGGACTCGGCACCGTTGCTGCCAGTTGCCGACTCGAGCTTCCTAGCCGATTTGGTGGACGGCACGGTACTGGTAGTGCGCGCTGGATCGACTCCCGCGCAAACCGCCCAAAGAGCTTGCCAGGAGCTTCAGGGAAGAAACGTGGTGGGAGTAGTGCTTAATGCGGTGGATCCACAAGAGGCCTACGGTTCCTACTATTCGTCGGCTTACGGATACGGGTACGGTTACGCGGAAAGCAGCCGCAGCGATTCTGTGTTGACGAGTAGGTAATTCGAATATCAACTACAAGGAAGTCTCTTAACTCAATCAGTTTGCTCTCGCGTAGGTTTTTCGGCGAAGCAACTCAGTATCCCCTCTTCAGGAACAGATAAGGCAGAAGAAGGCACTCGACGATGCCAGGAAATGGGTCTTCTCTGCTGAAGACCGCCTCGGTGTGAGCCTTGCGCAACGTCCGGATGTAGTCTCCCAGCCTCAAACGCCTTCCACTTACTTCCATGATTCCTGCAGGAAGGTCCGTCATTAAACGAATCCACGATAATCCGGGCTTCCCGCGAGAAGGCTGCGGGATCTCTCCGATCTGGTCGAGGTATAGCATGTATGGAAAGTCAACGCCAGCCGCGCATCCGAGAGTGTGATAGCCCCAAGTTCGGGCGTTCACGTCGAGCAACTTGAATTGTCCATCCCGCGGATCGAGTTTGAATTCCACTTCCACCAGACCGTAGTAATTAATGGCACGGAGGAAACGTTCGGATAGCGACTCTAAAATAGGCAATTCGACTGTCTCGACATATGTGCTGGCGCGGCCAAACTCGCGCGGGTGCTGGCGTAAGCGCTGGCTGACAATACTTCCCACCACTTTGCTATCCTTGAAGAATGCACAATATGCGTATTGGTTCTTCCCATCGCCGGGAATCAGATCTTGAATCAAAATCTCACCGGGTTTCGTCAGTTTACCGGCACGCGCAAATAGCGCCCGAAGCTGTGTTGAAGTATCGACGCGCCAAGCCTTGGCTTTAGTGGCATATAAAAAGTTCTCCTTGACCCCTGGCTTCAGCGCTAGGGGAAAGGGAGTGGTTATTTCATCGAGATCGGATAGCTTGTCAGGGAACCAGCTTTCGGGAATGGGAATGTTCAGCTGGTGCGCGAGCCGATATGTGTTCCGCTTATTCCATACCCATTGAACCGTTTCCCACGGCGGAGTAGGAACACGGAAAACTTCCGAGAGTGTAGGCCGGTGCCGTGAAAGGATTGCGACGAGCTCGTCGCGAGTTGGAAACAGCACCCAACCCTGCAGGCCCAATCGACGTCCCAAATATACAAGGGTTTCCACAACATTGTGCTCATTCCGCAAGTCTGGGACTCGAATCCCGTAGGTCGCATAGCGCGAATACCGCGCTATGGAGTATTCGTCATCAAGGATGCAGATGGGAATGCCCTTCCGTCCAAGACTGCGCACAATTCCAAGCCCTTGGTAGTCTCCACCAATAACGACAGCACCCGGGACGTCGTGCATTTTTCGGTCCGGTTTTTTCATGTTCTGGAAATTCGATGACGGGCCTATCTTCATTTACCTTCCTTCAATTTTGGCGGCCCTTATCGCCGATAATGTGACGGGTCAGAGCTTGCGCCGCATAATGCGTACCAGAAACGAATTGCATCAGCGGTCCAAAGCTCCATGCGGCTGGAGCGCCAAGAATGTGCAACCCCGGCACAGAGCTTTCAAGTCCTTTTCCGAGGCGAGGGTAACCCTTGAATCGTTGCATTGACTGGACGAGAATTGAGGAAAGAAAGTTGTACTTGGCCACGTCCACGCGGTATCCCGTGCCAAGGAGAATGTGATCTACGGTGCGCGCGCTGCCATCGGTCAGGCGAATCCTCACTTGGGTGCCGACCGGAATAACTTCCTGCAGCAAACATCCCAGGCGAATGGGCACGCCCTGAAGTCGGTCCACGAGCCAGCGAGCTCCCGCCGGACGAACAGAGCGCTTCCTGAGTCTGTCCTGCAGCGCTCGAGGCAAATGCTTGAGTAAGTCGGGTCTTGCTACCAGTTGGCTGACGCCTGCGGGTCCAACATCCGTAGGAGCGTAGAGAATCGATCTTGTGAATTGGCCGAGACCGTGATGAAGAGTTCTAGACAGAGAACCCTGAAGCCAATGGATTTTATGAGCCCGCGCGACGACTTCGGCTTCAGCGCCATTTTCATGGAGCAGCGCGGCGGACTCCAACGCACTTTGCCCCGAGCCGACCACGAGGACTCTCTTGCCAGCAAATTTTGCAAGGTCATGGTGTTCCGATGTGTGAGATGCCAACGAAGACGGGAGTCCCTCAAAGGTTCGCGGCCGCCAAGCGAAGGAACCGATACCAGCCGCTATTACTATGCGACACGCGCGGAGGGCCTCGCCGTCCGCGACCGTAACCCTAAATCCCCCAAGCGGCATAGATTCAATGCGCGCGATTTTCCGACGGTCGAGATCGGGGACCGCCTCTCGCTGATACCATTGGCCATACTGTACAAAGCGATCGAGGGGCACGGGCCGAGAGAGGCGACTGCCACTGGCCATTTCGTATGCCTCCAGGGTGAGCGTACCATTGGGATCCGCGATTTGGGTCGCAGTCCAATTGGAACGAAGAAACATGCCCACGGGCATTTCGCGCTCCCAGAACGACATGGGCTCTCCGAACACCCGGACGTCAAGTCCTCTCACTTGCTTTAAGTGGTTGGCTGCCGCAAGCCCGTAGGGCCCGGCGCCCACAATGACAATGTCGCAGTTTCCCATAATGGTAGGCTAATGGAATCGCACTCCCCGGTTCAGGTCTATCATCTACCCCAAATTAGATAGCGAGTCTGAACGCTGGAACCCCGGGAATGGAGATATTTATCATTTCCCGGGCGACAGCGACATTCTCGTTTTGGACGGTATAACTGGAATTAAAGGATCCTGCGCCCGTTCGGTCTTCTCTAGCAGCAGGAGCACTGGAGCAAGGATCCCCAGAGCCAATAGGAAGAACACGAATCCCCCGTTATGGTGAAGATTACCGCTAAGAAAACTCGGATCGACGTAAACGCTGAGAAGGGTCAAGGTGACGATCCGAATTCCGTTTTTTATGAGTGCCAAAGGAATGGACAGGACGACGAAGAGGAGCCTTTTCCATGGTTTTCGCAGGAATAAGTACGCAGCGATCAAGCACGTAATGAACAGCGCCATGCTAGAACGGATGCCACTGCACTCCTTCGCTACCTCGATTGTGACGCCCGGCACGGTGAGCAGAAAACCCTGGCGGAACACAGGAACGCCCAGTGCGTGGAACAAAAAGTATGCGATATCGGTTGAGCCACTCTGCAGAAAATAAATCGTTCGGGACAAAATAGGCTCGGGTATCGGGATCATTAATATGAGGAGCGCAAGAGGGAATGCAGCGGTACGAAGTGCGCCAGTGCCGTAGCAAAGCGTAAAGATCCCTATCCAGATCAGAACGATAGAGAGTACTGCTACTGGTAACGCGGATAGCGCTGGCACGGCAGAGTGTTGACTAGTCATAAGCCAGAAACCGAGCCACCCGGCCAGAATTGGCGGAATGCCCCACATCGCACCAGATCGTGCAGTATCGAAGATCCGCCGCCTCCCCGTGTAGAGCAGATAAATGCTCACTGCGGGAATGAGAAGGATATGCGATGACGACTCCTCGCGCAGCGAAAAAACAACCAAAGTACTGAGCGTATTCCAAAAAATAACGATGGAAGCCGTCGCGAATACGGCAAAATATATATGTCGTCGGTTGGAACCGGTTATGTCTGGCATGTTTGTCGCCGCCGAGTTGCCGAGCACGTTCGAGACGATCCATCAAGGCAATAGATGACTCGATCGCCCTCTTGAACCGCGTGGGCGACGCGAGCGCGATCGTTATCCGGTCCTTCGATACGCCAGCTATTGCCATCCCGAACCAATTCCATCTGGCTACGGCTTCGCCACCACCGATTCACATCTCCCGGCAGGGCCGCCCACAGCTTGTAATCGGTGCGCAACTGCGACAAATAGTTCAGCAAATCCAGGTATACCTTACGAGCTCGCTTTTCGACAAGGTAGTCCGGATGGGCAATGAAACTAATCAGACCATTACGCCAAAGGATTAATTCGCATTGCTTCTTCCATAGGTCAATTGAGTAATCACCAAGGATGTGAAAGAGTGAATAATCTTGGGTCCCTGTGAGGGGCAGTTCCAAGATCTTCCCGATACGATAAGGCATCACGGTACAACAACCGCCGCGTTGCGGCTCAAGATGGGCTACATTGGGCACTGACATGTCGTAGGCGATGTCGAACGTCTCCAACCATTCTTGGTTGCGGTACATCGCGCCAGAGCGGAAACCCTCGCATTCAAAAATCCGAACATATTCGTTAATCTTTGCAGCCTGCAAGTTAAATCGAACTTGATCTCTGAATAGTGACCCGTCATGTCTGAAATCGTGAACATTCAATTCGAATCCACGGCTGCGAATCTGCTGAACATAATTATCAGGAATCTGATA
Source organism: uncultured Acidobacteriota bacterium (assembly GCA_963703675.1). Lineage (GTDB taxonomy): Bacteria > Acidobacteriota > Terriglobia > Acidiferrales > UBA7541 > Palsa-295. Next base: position 216,875 of record CAVPFH010000007.1, read on the forward strand.
TCGTCCCTCTGGGATAACTTGAAAGGATGCTTTAATTCCGTGGGCGTCGTCCAGATCCATCAATGCTGAAGTGAAATCAACTCCGAGCGCAGTCTCAACATCGTGGGTCATAACCAAACAACTAGGCGCGCCGTCCGGCCAGAACCAAATGAAGGGCACGCTTTGCGCTCCTACAGCATCCATGGACAGGCGCAACAAACGCTCGTGGAGAGTGTCAACTGTAAAATCCACGGGCCAGCTAGGGAAAGGCAGCTTTCGCCAGTCCCCGAAATAGATTTTCTGAAATCTGCGCCGCGCTAGAAGAGGCAGAAGATTTCGAAAAGAATAGTAGGCCTTTCGGGCCAGGGCACTGTCCATCAGGCTATTCTTGCCGAGAGAAGAGTCCGCATAACGTTCCTTTCTTAGATTGTCAATCACTTCTGTAGGGTCGAACGGCAGACCAACGCAGCAATCTTCTACATAGGCTTCGGCTTGAGCGTCATACAGATGGGAAGAAGGTATTTTCCCAGTTGGGCCTGACTCGCAGCGACCCCAGCAAATTTCCTCAGAACCGAATCTAAAAAACCCCGGGAATCCGGTGAGTGGTGGATGCAGGAAACACTTCTGCCAGTCTGCCGGTAGGCGGTAGTACTCGCTCAGAAAACGGCCGCTGCTCGTCATCGAGGCCTTCTGTTGCGCTGAAGTTTTGTTGGTCAACGGCAAGCCCTCGCGATCTCACATATCGATAGTACGGCGATGCTTAACCGATATGACGATAAATCCATGCTCCCGTCAACGTGAGCATGTCCTTCGGCATAATGGAAAAAATTCGCTTAGCAATGCCGCTTGTCCAACCCTCGCCTGAATCTATGGACGGGGGTCCAGGAAATCGCCAGTAAACGAGCGTACTTGCATGTTCTGTCCAATGGCCCTTAAAGGCAATTAGCCCGAGGTTATCTTCATCAGATCGGCCCAGGTTGAATTCTTGCGCTCTCGTGGATTTGGCTTCCTCGATAGCCCTCCAGAGGACAAGTGGCATCGCTCCGAGGTGTTTGTGCTGCAGGTCCGAGCATCCATACTTGTAGTAAACAACATCCCTGAATCGCAATGTCAATATGGCCGCTGCCGGAGTTTGTTCTTTATAGGCCACGCGAATCTCAAGGGCGTTGCCCAGACAACTGATCAGGTTCTCAAACCATTTATAGGGCTGGGCAGGTAAATAGTGGCGGGCCCTGGTGATCACGAGTAGGTCATAAAAGTCCTTCAGCAGGCCTTCGGATCGTCCGCATTTTTCGACGAGGCCGGCTCTTTCCGCGCGGCGAATCCGCCGCAGTATCGAGTCTTTGTGGAAGCCCTGACGAATTTCATCGAGATTCGGTATAAGATCAAGGCGGTGCAGGCGATAACGCCGAGCCGGGCGAAAGCCGGAACGCTCCCCACTTCGATCAAATCGTCCGTTGATTGGGCGAAGTTCCACATATTTCAAGTTCTCCGGTTTCAGTTTTGCCTGCAAAATTCCGATAAAAACCTCCAATTCCTCAGGTGAATCGAACAATGGGTCGCAATGATCAGAAAAAGGCAGCGACACCATGCGTCGTCCGGTCAACCAGCTGCTCACACGGCAAAAGACCAGACCGTTGTGGATTTTCTCCCCAGGAGCAGAGCTAGTGAAGGCGACCGGTTCATAACCGTAGGTACGGCGCAAGGCCTCAAGCCATCCGGGTGTATGAAAGACCGATGCGCATGGATGTCTTTTGAGGAATTCTGACCATCGCGGATCATCCACGGGATCGATTTCGTGAAGCTCCATCTTTGCTCCTAGGCCCATTATTTCGGTCGCACAGATCTCCTCCGCATTTCATCCGTACAACAAATTGTTAGTTTGCCAAGTAGTTGAATTTTCGAACGAGCCCGAAGGCTATTTCGAGTCCTGAGGTTGCTCGGCCAATATCTGTAGTTCCTTCTCCTTCGATTCATTTGACTCGACAATCGCATCTAGAAGTTTAGAAGAATTTCGTTTGCGCAGGATCGCGATATTGGACATGACGCAGTGACCCCCGATACGCCCGGGAAAGACATGAGACGGAAGGAAGTTGATCTCTTTGATGAAGGCGTTAACCTCTTCGTACGACGCACCACAGGTAACAGCCATTCTTTCCACCTCCTGGGCCCAGCCAATTAACACCCCCAACCATGTAGTTTCTACCAGTTTGCTGACCTCGCCGACTTCGGGAGTTCGAAATTTTGCAACTGAAAAGCCTGCCCCAGCAAAATGGTCAGCCGCTCGCTGAGTAGACTGCTCGTCAAAACCGGCCACGAATTTCTGATAGTGAAGCATATCTTGCTCCATCTTTGCGTGTTTTCCTCGGACCGGACTGTACGCTACCGGACTCTTGACTCGTTCGTGCACCTTCCGGGTGGTACCAACACCAAGCGTGCTGTTAATGATAGTAAGACCGGGTTTGTACTTATTTATGTAAGAAACGGTGGTTCCGACGAAATCCGGAAGCTGGAACGGATAGCAGACATGCAAAACAGAACAGGGACGGGTGATCTCCACGGGCGCGACGTCCACGCCCACGCATTCATACGTACGACCAAGAATCTGAAGTAGGGGCTTCCCCACCTCACCCAGTCCTGCAACAATTACAATTTCATTTGACAAGAGCGTGTTACCGTCCTTTCATGAATCGGCATAAGGTCCGCCGAAACTAGCTTTCCTTGCTCAACACTGGATCGTCCAAACACCTTAGACATTGTCATTTATGTTTTACGATTCATGGTTTACGATTGCTCGAAAAAATAGCGGACTGGAACTGACCGCTGTCTCTTAAGGTAGATCGACATACAAACTCTTAAGGCCATTCTTATGATTGTGCCAACCGTATTTATCCAGGAAACTCTTGGCGCTCCGTGATTGTTGTTCACGGCCTTCTTTATCTTTGTAAACTCTCAAGGTTGTTGCGACCATCGAATCGACACTTTCGGGTTCAAAATAAGACACCATAGCGGGCGAAAAATAATATTCAATCGCCTTCAACCTCGGCACAATGGCTGGTATGCCGAGAACAACGTAATCAATAAGTTTCGACGGCAGCATCAATTCTGTGGCCGAATTCACGCGGTTGGCCACAATTCCCACATCCATTAACTCCAATTTTTTAGCAAGCTCGTCCCAAGGTACACCTTTGTGGAAATGCACATGTGCCGTCAGGCCGAGAGACTCACTCAAACGCTTGCACTCATCCAGATCATCCCCATTACCTATAATGTGCAGCTCGAAACCTGGGATTTCCCGGACGAGATGTGCGGCCGCTTGGACGATTAAATCGTTACCGAGTCGATTTGAAATGGTCCCGTGATTGACCATCCTGAACGTTCCCGTATGATTGCCGTCGGTGCGGGCCTGTGCTTTGTAATTGAACTTCGGCATCGTGATTACCGTTGCGATTTTTTCCGCAGGGATACCCCGCTTAATGAGCGATTCCCGTTGGACATGATTTACGCAGATTATTTTTTGGACAAATGAACAGCAAATTCTCTCTTCCAACCGAAGAATAGAAAGAAGGAATCGAGATGTGGTTCCAAACTTAGCCTGATACGTTTCAACAACCGTATCATGAACATCAAGTATCAGCGTACAGCCAAAAAGGCGAGGTATGAGCGCGACAAAAACAAGGATGTTCGGCATATTGTGAATATGAAAAATTCTCACGTGCGATTGTAAGTACAAGCGGGTGCAAGCAATGAATGCGAGGGCCATAAATGTCATATAAGCACGGAGATAATGAAGCTTGTTTTTTCCTCCGTATTCGACTGCGTTCAATTCCTTCACGGTAACACCTGCGAGGGTATACGTTCTCGGGATAGCTTTTTCCTTTGGGACGAGGAAACACACTTCGTGTCCCCACTCAACGAGCGATTCGGCTTCGAGCCGCACGCGACCATCAAAAGGATAATGAGTAAAAGCGATCATACAGACTCGCTTCGGTCGCGAGCTGTTGCTTGAGGAAATAGATGACGAACGCATGAAAATCGTGACGTCCTGCCTTACGTGACCCGACCCACGGGGAGATCCGTATACGACGGCTTAGTGTTTGCGCTTAGCGAATCCAGAGATAGCCTCGGCCCCCGCGGATACTCCCTTACGACAAAAGAAGGCTGACAGCCTGGAATTGAGCTCGTCAGATGTAACTCCTCTTGACGAAACTGGACATGCTCAAAGCATAACGCACGTCGGTCTCGATACCACGAGACGATTTCTTGTGCTGTTCCAAACCAAACACGGTACCGACTTATTTCGTTCAACAGTGTTGTATAGAAGTCTCCCCACAACCTCTCAGGGGAAAGGCTCCTGGTATGCCAGTTTACTGTTAGCACACCGCCCAACATGGCTGTGATTTCCAGCAGTTCTTTGCATGAATCGATCGCTCTCGATTCATGCAAATTCATTCGACTCGGATAAAACATCGCTGTATCCTGAATGTTCAGCGGGAGTTCAAGCAGGTGGTCAACGCCAAGAGGACGGAATACTTGAGTCGTCCCGGCACGGAAGCCCAGGGCGTCGTTGTAGCCAAAAGTCGAGTCGTAGGAGAAACCAGCGCTGTCGAGCGTTTGGGGCGAGTCCTGATCAAAATAAAGCCAGTGCATGCGGACTCCGATCGTAGCTTGTTCTGTTATTTTACGGATATGATTCGACTCAACTAAGGCCGCCTCCACACTCTGCCAGGCATCAATACCATGAAGTCCTATTTCGCACCCTTGCCGCATCAGCTTACGCAAGTCGGCCTTGTTCTCAAGCACATCATATTTCGCTGCTCGATGGACGGGTGCCGGGCCATTTTTCAGGCTACCGGGACAATTCTTAAAAGGTATGAAGAAATAGGTGGGATGAAGCCCTTTTTCGATCTCCAAGTATCGATCGAACTCGAGCCAGAAGTCATCTGACCATCCGAGATAGACAAGGGGAAGTGATAATGCCGCTTTCCAATTTCGCAGAAGGTGCGAGCGCGTTCTTCGTCCTCGCCAAACATCGACCAAAGATCCTACCAAGGCTCGACGGAGAAATCCCCACATCGTCCTATCGAACTTATGCTGTCGTATACCGGTGAAATCGACGTCATGTGATAAGCACGCCATGAAGTCGTATCCATGAGGGATTGGAGGAACCTCGACAAAGGCGCATCCGGAACTTGCCATGATCGTTCTCAGCAGCGAGATGTGAATATCTAGAGTGGGGACATGAGCATTTGCGGGTGGTTGTCCTTGCGAGAGCAAAAATGCAACTTCTTCAAATAGATTGTATCCGATGCGCGCGGTTTGAACCGTAGGTCCGCTGACCTCGACGCCGGCGGGTTCCGTCGTTCCACGGGTCGTTAGGAAGGGCCTGAAGGCACCGTGAAAGACAGCGGTTTCTCCATAAACCGGAAAATCGCAAGTATCCCATTCAAGCCAGTCTGGACCTTTCACCGATCGGATGCCGACTCCTATCTCGGCGTCTAATTTCGTACTTCTCGAGCTGTAGATTAGCAACAAGCTGGCATTGAGATTTCCCGGGATGTATTCCGAGGTGACAATGACGACATCATACGTATGTTGCCGAAGATAGAATTCCCACGGAGTCTTAAACAACTGAAAGAATTCCCGGACTGCGTTTATTTCACCATCTTTCGAGACTACACCGATCACGAAAGGCTCTCCTCCGGGTATTAATGCACCACAACTTTCGAATCACATCACCTGAATTTGAGAATGGCCGAAGCGAGCGAGATCAAGAAAGAGCCGACACGTCTCTCTCTTCAGTCGAAAAGTTGAGTGCTGACGTTATCCTTCTCTTAAGATCGACAGCTCCATGCCACCATCGGTACGCTCCAGAGAGTTTGAGAGAAAATTCGAGTGGCACGTCGTGTGGATATACCGCAACTCTGCCGACGATAAACTTGTCGGTATCTGACGATGTTGTGCGAGGAAGGGTAGTAAAAACTTTGTCGTACCCCGCGTCGCGGCACCAACTAACCAGTTCTTTATTGTATGCCCCGTATGGAAAACTAAATAGTTTCACATCCCGCCCGATAATTTGTCGCAACCGCGACCGCGACTCCGCAAGCTCGGAGCGAGCTTCTTGTTCTGAAATGCGTGTAAGTAGCGGATGGGTGCGCGTGTGAGAGCCAACTTGCACGAGATCAGGCGGAAGCTTACGCAGTTGGTCTTCCGTCAAAATTGGATCATGCATCGCCGGATCGCTATTGAAAGAGTAATCTTCCCAATTCGGAGAACCACCTAACGCATCAGAGACGATGAAGAGTGTCGCCGGAATTCCCCTCTTCGCGAGTTCAGGAAGGGCGTTATCGACAACGTTCTGATAGGCGTCATCAAAGGTCACCGAAACATAATGAGCACCTGCCTGATCCGGGACGGGCGCGTCCGCGCGCAGCGGTTTTGCGCGGCGGACCAATTCATCCATTTGCATTGCAAACGTTGAGCGTTTTTCTAGAGGTACGGAGTGATAGCGGAGAACGACATATGTAGGGGAAATGCGCTTGCCTACCAGTGCATGGACAGAGCGATTAATCCTGTCATATCCGAATACCGCCAGGCTGACGGTAACCATTAGAATCCGCTTCACACGATCCTCGCTAAAACCATTTCCGCTTTAGTCTGCCGTCTCGGGCAACTCTTGCCCTAATAGATCGATGGCAGATTTTTCAGTTCGAAGCCGATCTACCGGCATTTGTCCTTTAACGGTCTGAAACCTCAGTCGGCTAAAATAGATGCTGGGGCTAAACTCGACCCGGCGCGTGGGCTTGGGCGCAAATTCGATTCTTCGAGAAAGGTGCGATGCCAGAGCTCAAGAACTATGAGAGAGAATACTTCCTTGGGATTGGAGCCCGACTCCTCATTGCTCTTGATAAGGTTCTCGACGGTTGCCCGTTCAAAATAACCGCGGGATATGGCTTTCGAATCAAGCAGCGTATCCGAAACAAATCCTTTTAGGTCATTCCTTAACCAAGTCGCATACGGCACCGGAAAACCGGCCTTGCTGCGGTACAAAATCTCGCTGGGGACGTGTTTCGCTAGCGCTTTCTTCAAGAGGTATTTCATTTTCCAGCCGCGGATCTTTTGGTTCCTGGGCAGCCGAGCAGCAAATTCCAAAACCTTATGATCAAGAAAGGGCACGCGCAGCTCCACTGAGTTTGCCATCGTCATTCTGTCTGCCTTAATCAACAAATCGTCGGGCAGCCACGTCTTGGTATCCACGTAAAGCATTTTTTCAAGCACACCATCGGCGGATCGGCTGGAAATAAGATTGCGCGAGACGCTGGTGGCTTGATTCTTATCAATCTGCTGTAACATGCCAGCGGAATAAATACCGGATGAAGTCCGATTAAAGTACTGATAGGGCGAAGAGGCCCGACTCAGATAGTAATCGTCAAGTTTAGTGCTCATCAATGGACCGTACTTCTTGAGCACTCTGGAGTTCGACAACCGACCTAGCAGGCTCATGCCTTGACCGAGAGATCCCCGAAGCGGTCCGAATCCCCGCTTCAGAGTTTCGAACCAAAACAGATTGCGATAATTCTCATATCCCGCAAATGCTTCGTCGCCGCCTTCGCCAGAGATGAGAACCTTCACATACTGGCTGGCTAGCTTGGATACGTAGTAAAGCGCGACTGCGGGAGGCTCACAGACCGGCTCCTCCATGTGTCGAACATATTCGGGAAGGAACGACGCAAATTCGTTCGAGGAAATTGAGATCTCATAATGTTTGGACCCGAACCTCTCGGCAGCCAATCGGGCGAATGGGCGTTCGTCCACGACGCCTGGAGATGAAAAACCAACAGTATAAGTGCTGATGGGCTTGTCCGTTTTCTTCGCAGCGAAGCTCAGCATTGCGGTGGAGTCCACTCCACCACTGAGCAGGAATCCGACCGGAACGTCGCTGATCATGTGAAGCTGGACGGTTTCGTCCAAGAGCTGCACGAGCTCTTGCTCCAGATCGCTTGTCGACGAATCAACATCGGTGTGGGGAAAATCCAGATCCCAATAGCGTCGAATCTGAATCTTGCCGTCCCGGACCAGAAGAAAATGTCCCGGTTCGAGTTTGCAAATATTGCGAAACAGCGTTTGCGCGCCAGGGACGTAATAATAGGCAAGGAAACGTTCGATTATGGCCGGATCAATTTGGCGTTCTACTGCGGGATCTGCGAGTATCGTCTTGATTTCCGAACCGAAGGAAATGAAATTCTCGCCTGCATAGTAGTAAAGAGGTTTGATCCCCACGCGATCTCTTGCCAAGAACAAGGTCTTCGCGACGGAATCCCAGATCGCGAACGCGAACATGCCCCGAAGCTTCTGTACGCAGTCAATCCCATATTCCTCGTACAGGTGGACAATTACCTCGGTGTCTGATTTGGTCCTAAAAATGTGACCTTTGGATACAAGCTCGGCGCGCAGTTCCTGATAGTTATAAATCTCGCCATTGAAAATGATCCAGACAGTATCGTTTTCGTTCGCTAGTGGCTGGTGCCCCCCGCTAAGATCAATGATCGAAAGGCGCCTGAAGCCTAGGCCAATTTGACCCGTCACATAAAATCCTTCATCATCCGGGCCGCGGTGAACAATTGCGTCTGTCATCGCTTTAAGCAAGCGCGGCGAAACAGTCGCCCGTGGGTCAAATTCGAGCTTTCCGCAAATTCCACACATAGACTTCTCTAGGCTCCTCTTGATTCCCAATCGCCCTGAACTGTCGCGGTCGGACCGGGCTACGCCAAGTCACCAGGGTGAATTCTACTATTTCCAGATGGTTTCCTTACCGAGTAGCCGGCGCATTTGTTGCTCGCGCAAATATTTGATAAGTTCGGGGTCATCTACTTGCGGAATATTCCCCAGATAACTTGAAAAATAACCATATAGGAGACCTACTGAGCCAAGGACGTAGGGCTTCTTGAACAGACGAAGAATACAACTACTACCCATGAAGAGCGGATGATACCCGGAAACATATCGCGCACGGCCACTCTTAACCAAGTCTTTCCAGCGGCTTTCCGCGGTTCCCGTCAGACGCTGATGATGAACCATAAGGTTCATGAAGCTTCGGCTCGTCCAACCCAGCATGTTGGCCTTAACTTCGTCAATCGTATCCCAGCCCGGAGCGACCCACAGCCCACCGATCGCTGCCCAGCAGTCTCGTTTGTAGATCTTCGTAGCGCCGCGCACGTGGAATTGCGGTACTTGCTCGATTGTCTCCTTGCCATCAACGTCGTGAAAAATGATCCCTCCGCCAATGCCGAGCTTCGGTTCAAGTCGGAACTCTTCGAAACAATTTGCAAAATAACTGGGCGGAAAAATGAGGTCGCCATCGAGCTTCACAATGAAATCCCAATCCATAGTTTGCAATGCAGCGAAACCTTCATTAAAGGCCTCGACGACGCCACCTCCTGGCTTCCGAAATCCTCTGTTTGTCCGGTGAACTGCCCGAATCCAGCCATATTCAGTCGCGAAGCGATCGATGATTTCTCCAGTGCGATCCGTGGATCCATCATTAACGATAATCCATTCCGCAGGCGGGTTGGTCTGCTTCAAAACGGATTCGATCGTTCGTTCGAGGTACTCTTCCTCGTCGCGAACGGGTGAGATGATCACGTATTTTAAATTCTCGTTAATCATGAATTCGGGTGATGCTCTCGTGCAATAAAATTACTCCACGCTTTGCGTACAGTTTGGAGAATCTCGACGCCTGGGTCGATTCTCGAGGCCCTAAGTGTGCGAATGGGATAACGAATCGTGCTCGCGCCCCGCGAACGATGCAGCTGCTTCGTTCCCCGCGTTTCGCGCATACATCTCGATCGTCTCGCGATAGACGTCAAGCAGCCTTACGCCCGCCGTCGCCCAAGTCAGTTCACTCAAGGTACTTAAACTCGCTGAGCGCAGTCTCTCCAGAAAACCGCGATCCTCGTGAAGCATGGTAATGTGCCGCGTCAGCATTGGAATGTCACCCACACGATGCACCAGCGAATTCTCCATGTGCTTGCAGATGGCTCCTGCTGCCTCGGATACGAGCAAAACACATCCGCTGCCTCGCGCCTCAGATGTCACGAGCGCGCTGCCTTCTTCAATCGTTGGTAGTACAAGGACATCGCTATTTCTCATCAGCTCAGGTACGTCTTTCCGATGCCCCAACACCTTGACGCTTGGATGGGATAGCATCGATGCCAGCTTTTCCGCGTATCCCGGTATAAACGATCCGGCGATCAAGAACTCGCCGTCGCGACTAGCCGGGGATTGCAGCCAGGCCTCCAGCGCATAGTGCAGACCCTTTCTGGGTGCGCATCCACCGACGAACAGCATCGTAAGCCCTTGGCTCGCGGGCCGTCGGGTCAGCGCAGGAAAGTAGGCACTTTCGTCATATCCGTACTGGTGTCGAGCAAGTCTCCCCTGCGAAAATCCCTCATCGAGAAAGGTCTTGGCCACAAAATCGGATGGGCACAGCAATCGATTAGCGAGCCAAAACTCCTCTTCCTCGAGCAGTACCTTCCTTGGATTTTCAGCGTGCTCATGACCAGCCGGCATCGCCAGCCCAAGGCGCTCGCATTCTTTTTTTACGACCTCGATTGCGAACCGGGTATGTGCGTTGGGCCGCTCCAACACTGTCGCGATCCCCAGCGCTGCTGCGGTCCTTAGTGTCCGTAGCGCCCCGGAGGGCCAAGTGTGGACGATATCAAAGTGACCCGCAAGTTTCCTGATTCGCCCTGCCACGATGTAGTCGTGTAACGCGAGAGCGCGTCTTGAACCGAGTACTTTGTACGGAATTCGCAGTCCGCCGCGCGCCAGCGTCGTGAAAGCCTTGACGCCAGCGTTCAGCGGTCTGACCACTCCGCCAGCAAAGACCGTAACATCAGCACCGGCCGCCGCAACCCAATTCACTTGCTGCCAGGCTGTATAGCAAATTCTATCTGCGCCCAGCTTGTTAGGGAAGCTGTACAGAACGCGAACGGGCTCCTTCCCCGCGCTCATGAATTCTCCTTCGTGGATCTCGTCTCCTCGAATTTTAATCGAGCCTTCACAGTGGAATGGCATCCCAGCGCTATCGGGATGCCGGGAGGCCTTGAGTTGTTTGCTCTGCTCGCGTTCCAAGATATTCGCGCAGCCCGTTCTGCCAAGAGGTGAACACATTCAGTCCACGGCTCTTTAGCGCTCGGTTTTCGAGCACCGAGTACTTGGGTCGCGGTACCTTGGCGGGAAACTCATTCGGACCGGCAACCTTGAGGCTGACTTTTGTGTTTGTGAGAGCGAAAATCTCTTGCGCGAATTGATGCCAGGAGCAACTTCCTTCGGCTGTGGCGTGATACAACCCGTATGCATCGCAACGGCTGAGCACAACCATCTGCCGGGCTATTTCCGGAGTAGGCGTTGGAGTTACGAATTCACTATCTACCACGCGAACTTCCCCGCGCTCCTTTGCCAATTTGAGCATGAGCTCGATAAAGTTGAGCCCGCCCTTGGCGCGGCAGGGGCTCTTTCCATAAATCGCCGAGGTGCGCAGGACAAAATGCTTTTCGATGGTAGAGCGGACAAAATACTCGCCCGCCAATTTCGTATTACCGTAAACATTCAGAGGACGCGGAGCATCCTGTTCCTCGTAGGGCGTTTGTTTTGCGCCGTCGAACACGTAATCGGTGCTTACGTGCATTAGAACGGCGCCGACATCGCGGGTCACCATCGCAAGATTCCGTGCCCCGATTCCATTCACTGCAAACGCCTTCTCGGGTTCGAGCTCGCACTTGTCCACGTGGTGCATGGCCGCGGTGTTCACGACCAGCTCAGGGCGCAGTTCCTGCAACCGACTCGAAACCGAGTCAAGGCTCGATAGCTCGACATCCGAGTGAGTAAGCGGGTCGGGGCTGTCGCCGTTGTCAGCAAATGCGCGTATTACGTCCGTGCCGAGCTGGCCGTCAGCCCCAATTACAACGACTCTCATCGATCGTGCGCACCCGACATGGAATGGACCTCGATGCTGCTCTCTAATTTCTTGAAGGACTGGATATTGGAGTACATGGGATTGTCCCAGTCTTGGAACTTATCCATGTTGTCGATCAAGGATCCGACGATCGATTTCACATCGCCCGTTGAATGGAAACTCAGAACGTTGCTCGCCTTTTCGGTGCTGACTTTGTAGTTGCGGAAATCTTGAATGTGTTTGATGTTAAGGCTAACGCGTTTCCCCAATCTTTCTTCCACTGCAGCCTTCACAAGATCACCGACCTCACCCACCGTGTAATTTCCGGATGCAATGTTGAAAATCCCGGAAAGTCTGTAGTTCGCCTCGATCGCACGAATGTACGCCGTGGCAGCATCTTCGATACTAAGTAGCGGCCGCCAAATAGAGGGATTATTGATAGTGATCATTTGCTCCCTCACGGCGTTTTTGAACATCGTGTTGATAATCAGATCGAAGCGCATGCGTGGGCTAAATCCCGAAATCGTGCCCTTCCGGAGCGAGATGACCGAAAAGTTCTGGTCGGCCATCTGCATCGCTGCCTGCTCTCCTTGAAGCTTTGAAATCCCGTACGGATAGTTGGATGAGACCGGTCGAGTCTCGTCGTAGAGCTCGTTTTCGGTGTATCCGTATACTGAACATGAAGACGCGTAGATGTATCTCTTCACATTGGCATTCTTGGCTGTGTAAGCAAGGTAGGCCGGCGCCGCTGCGTTGAAAATGAAGTTCTTGCTCGGCGAAAATTCTGCCATTGGGTCATTTGATAGTCCGGCAAGAAATATGACCTGCTCGTAGGTCTCCAAGTCTTCTACTGTGAGCTGGAAGATATCCTTGTTTAGGATGCCGACCTGCCGGGGCAGATGGTTGCCAAACCAAAACAGATCCACCACGTCCACTTTGTAGCCGCGGTCGAGCAGCTTCGGGATTAGAACGCTCCCCACATATCCCGCGCCACCTGCGATAAGAACTTTCATGCAGCTCTCCTTCTGCTGGTTGGTGAACTTTGATTAATACAGAAAATTGTCGGATGCGGGCGAAGCCAACCACTGAGCAAGCGTTTGAGCTTTCTTATCCTTCTCCGAGAGCTCAGCGTTCGTGACCGGCCACTTAATGCCGATTTCCGGATCGTTCCAGAGAATGCCGGATTCACCCTTGTTATTGTATGCGCCAGTGCACTTGTATTGGATCTCCGCGAAATCAGAAAGTACGCAGAAGCCTCGCGCAAACCCAGCCGGCGCCCAGACCTCCCGCCTGTTTTCAGATGAGGCTTCAATGCCGACCCATTTTCCAAGCGTTGGCGAGCCCTTACGGATGTCCACGGCTACGAGGAATGCGCTGCCCTGCGTAACGCGCATTAACTTGCCCATGGGCGGCTCCCACTGGAAGTGTAAACCGCGAATCACACCTTTTGCCGAACGCGAGTGGTTGTCTTGCACAAAACGATACGGTAGGCCGAGCGCTTTAAATTGATCCTCACGAAAGGTTTCCATGAAAAAGCCGCGGCTGTCCTGAAATATCTCCGGGACGAGGACCACAACATCTTGTAAATAGCGCGATTCGATCTTGATTTCCATTCTGTCTCAGACCTCGCAGTCAATTACTTACAGATTGCGCTGAAAATTGAATTGATTCGTAGGGGTCGCTGCTGAATTGTCACCTGCTCGGATTTATCTTTCGAGCACCCGTCCACCTTCCTCAATACCAACGTGAGGCTCTTCCCCGTTTTCGACTAGACGGACCGGGTCAACTCGGCAATTCCATTCGAACAGGGTCCTGATCAATTCCAGCCGAGCCTTTCGAATCTCAGTTGGTTGCAACAATTGAGGTAGCCCATAACCGAGCCAGCGGAGCGAGAGCGCAAGCAATGTAATCCACCGGCTCTGACGTACCCCGCCCCTTCCAAAATGCTTGTAGAAGTAGCGGTAATGAGTGACTTGGGCGTCCAGCGCAAATCCGACGCGAGGAAATCGCTTGCTGGTTGACTCTCCTCCCAAATGGGTGATGCTTGCCGCAGGCGTATAGAGAATCGAATATCCCTCCTGCCACACACGGTTACAGAGGTCCATGTCCTCGTGATAATAGAAAAACTGCTCGTCAAAACCGCCCAATCGCTTGAGCAGATCCGCGCGACACAAAATAAAGCAACCGGCGAGCCAGCCCACCGTGCGTTGCGTGTCACCCTGCCACCTTACATACACGCCAGGCTGAAGCGCCTCCGCAAGATAGCCGAGCACGCCGAGGCGAAGCGCCGCAATCCATTCGCTGCGAATCGATGGGAAAGGACGGATACATGCCTGATACGAACCGTCGGCGTTCAATACCCGGCATCCGAACGCACCAACTTCCGGATGGGTGTCTGCCAACGCCACCACCGTATCGATCGCTCCGTCATGAACGAGGGTGTCCGGGTTCAGGATCAGGACGTATTCGCCCCGGCTCGCTCGAATTCCTACATTGTTGGCTTTTGCGAACCTTAAATTCGCTCCGTTCTCGATTACTCGTACCCCAGGATAATTTTCACGTATGAATTCGACGGAGCCATCGGAGGACCCGTTGTCGGGAACGATAATTTCGAACTCCGTTGAATGTGTGTTTGCATAAATAGACTGAAGGCAATTTCCAATTACCTTTAGATCGTTCCAGCACAGGATGATGATCGATAATTTCATGACTGGCTTCATACCGACGGTTTTTTCAAGGCCATCCATCATAAATGACTTAATAGCGACCAAGTCGTTCTACCACAAATATGCACCCTCCTTTGGCGGAGATAAGGTAGGGTTTATATCCTGTAGGCAACAGTGCTGCAACAACCTGCCACACCGGCAGTGACCTAATAGGTATATCTTCCACAACAAACCATCCGCCGTGCTTAAGCTTGTTAAATGCGAAAATGAGTACTGCGATGTTTGCATTTGGCGAATGAAGGCCGTCATCGATTATTAGGTCGAATTCGGCGGCCCCGACGCTCTTACTGAGCGCGTCAAAAGAACTCAGGTCGGTCTGATCAACAAAAAACGTTTTTATCCTATCCTCTGAAAACAGAATTCGTTTATCAATATCTGCACCATATATTTGTGCTCTTGGCAAAAAATCCCTGAGTGCACGTAGGGAAGCACCTGGGGTTCCAGCCAGCCCCATATTCGAGATAACATCCTCATTATTTGTACCAAGTCCAATTTCAAGAACGGCAGTTACTGAGCTAGGATTCCTTAGTATGTGTCCGTAAACATAATGATAGTCATGGTAATGAGCCTTGTCGCTTCCATACTTGTCCAGGATATGCTTGAGTTGAGTGGCTGCCTGCATTGATTCAACACCGAGGCAGAAGTTTTCAGCTGTCAGTTTATTAAGAATAAGTTGATTTTTATCAATCGCGTCCAAAAAGCGAGTGATAAATGGAAAAGTTTGATTGACCGCCAATATTGTTAGTTCTGCGCGAGACCTGTGCGATCCAGACGAATTCGGAGCAAATAATGGAAACTTCGCAAAAATCTCAATATCATGCCTGTGCAGGGTGCGGTCCACCTCGTCCGAAATCGGTTTCATTAAATGAACTAAATGTACTAAAGGTCGAAACTTCTTTAGCCATCTTTTCACACGATATTTCAAGCGATTAGCCCAAGAGACCGCATGCTAACTTGCGCCCGTCATTTGGATGTCGAAATGTTTGATTTCTCATTCTAAGTCCTCTTGAGTAGTTCTGCCCAATCGTAAGGGAAACGGCGATTTGAACTGCTTCTTTTGTGGACAGGCCGGAAGGGTCCGGAGAGAACCAGATGCCGCAGAGGGAATATCATACAGGCGCGCCTGGACGAATTCAACGGCCTGTGTTTCAGTCGCTGGTTTTCCTGATAGGACGAGCGCTGTAGCCGCCCAAATCATGGCCAGCAGCGCGAACCAGGAAACCTGAACATGATCAAAGTAGCTGATTCCGAAAAAGGCTACTATGTGGGAAAAAAGCGCAGCACCGAGAAACCAAAGAAACCATTCTTGTTTGCTGTCACCTTCTGCGGTTTTCCTCGCAGTCCCAATCCTCGCAAAACTAATGGAAATCAGCGCAATGAAGCAAATGAAAGTTGCAAGTCCTCCCCCCTCGCCCTCGGCGACAAATTGGTTGCTCAGATCCCACATTTCGAATCCCCATGTGGAATTTGTGTTGGTCCCCACAAACCACCATTCGCCAAAGTGCCTGACGAATTGGTCCACTAGCATTGCCCTATGATAACTCGATGACGATCCGGTGAGGTCGACACGGGCAATCAAGAACCACACAGGAGCTTTCATCACGAGATGCAAAGTTACCAGTGCGATGACTATTCCCCAGCGAAACGAACGCATGTTCTTGCGCATCGGCCAGAAACACACCGCGACTATGGCGGCTACATAGGCCATCAGCGGAGTACTGGATGCGCACGTAACGACGATACAGGTGGATGCAATCATACCCAGGATGGCGAAGGGTTTCGATTTGCCGCTCTGCCAGAGCCAGAAAAATAGAGGCAGCAAAGTGGCCCCAAAGCTTCCTGCCAGGATGGCGTGCGAAAACGGCCCCTGCGCCCGGATCGCGCCATCCCGAACCTGGGGCACGACCGAAAATCCTCCCAGGTAGCCAAATACGTTCTGGTTATGGATCTTCTCGTTCAGCATACACACGGCCACGATTGCAGCGATAAAGGCGAACACTTTGACCATTCGGAGGATGTCGTCATCGTTGTGAATCAGGAACCGTAGGAAGAAAAACGCACCGAACACGTCAAGAAGGAAGGCACCTTGATTCACCACCGCCACTGGTCGGAAGGAGAAGAGAATCATAAAGGCCAACGCCCGAAGAATGGCCCACAACGAGAACGCTTTGTCGAGATAACCAAACCCACCGCCGAATATGCTGGCGTGTGACGACAACTTTGTGAAAACCATCCGTGTGATGGCAAACAAAAGAATGACTCTCAGAACGTACAGGTGTAATCCACCAAGAACCAATGTCTGGCCGGGAGGTACCAGAAAGGCACAACAAAGAAATGGCGCAATGATGCGTTGCCGCGGCAGTGTGAGGATCAGGATGATCACAATGATCATCGCACCCACAACGGCAGGGTGCATCACCGTTTCTCCGCTGCCCCCACCGAAATAGAAATTTTGCGGTTGCACTAAAATACGCCTCAAACTCACATGAGTAATCTAATCATAGTTCTAAACCGACACCCGACTAGGGATGCTCCTCACCGCTGCGTCCCGTCAACCGAAAAATGGCTGCGACATACTTATCGATCACGGCCCAGAACTCGTGGCAAATTAACCACACTGGTTTGACGGCATAGCCATCTACTTTGAACTGTCACCGAATTACGTCCCACTTACCCTTTAAGAGGATGGCTGCGACGATGCCATAGGCTAACACGCATGCCAAAATCCCGAACAAGACGTTTGGTGCCGGACCACTCAGCATGCGGAAAGATCGTGCGGAAACGCAGACCGCGAACACGGCAAGAGATGGTGCCGCCCCCAAGAGGAACATTTTTCCATACCGGACCATATTCATATTCGTCATGCGACGTATGCGTGCTATCTGAAAAGCATACCCGGTCACAATCGAGGCGAGGCATGCTAATTGGCCGCCGAGGAGGCCGAACCATCTCGCGAAGGGGTAGATTAGGATGATCATCATGAAAGCCATGATTGCAACGCACATACGGTGGAGCTGGGGGCGGCCTTTCGCGAAGAAAATTATGGTTATCTGCGCATTCAACAAGTTGATGAGGACAACCGCAGAGGCGACAATCAGCGGCGCCGTTGCCGCGCTATATCGGTGTCCGTAGACAAGCGTGAGCACCGAGCGCCCGCAGAAACACATGAAGATAATGGCAGGCATTCCGACAAGGACAAGGGCCGACGTCAACTGGATAAGGATACGATTCGTGCGACCCTCATCTCCGTGGACCTGGGAGAAGGCTGGGAGGAGCGTTTGATTAAGGAGGTTCGTCAGGAAGCTTGCGGGAGTTTGAACTAGGGAGATGGCCATGGAGTACAGACCCAGCTCGGCGGCAGAGTGCAACTTGGCTAGCACAAAAATATCCGTCCGTGTGAAAATGAGATTCAGCAGTGACAGGCCGAACGCTTTCTTCGAAAAGCTGAATAGGTCACGAGCAGCCGCTTT
The DNA here is from genome assembly GCA_963703675.1 of uncultured Acidobacteriota bacterium. Classification (GTDB taxonomy): domain Bacteria; phylum Acidobacteriota; class Terriglobia; order Acidiferrales; family UBA7541; genus Palsa-295. Next base: position 235,006 of record CAVPFH010000007.1, read on the forward strand.
GTCCCATGTGCCTGGTGGAAAGTACGGGCATATCACGTAAGATAGAACCCAGCGGCCAACGCTTTCCGAACCATACCCGATCACAAGTGCCCAAACGTCCCGGATGAAAAAACCCAGTACGATGGTTACTAGAACTCCAAAGATCGCTCCGCCGTGGTTGATTATTGCCCATTTCCGAAACTTCATTTCCCTGATAGCGACGTAGGCTCTGGAACTTATCGTGCCATCGAAAAGTACACCGATGGCGGAAACCCGAAAAAGGGGACTTAGTTCGGGATTCCCGTAAAATTTGGCTACAAACGGTGCCGCGAGACATATGAAAACGCCGAACGATAGCGCTCGACCGAAAGCCATCCACCATGCAGCCCCTACGTATTCGTCTTCACTTCCTCTCGGATTCTGAATCAGGGATTCTCTGACCCCGATGTCCATAATCGTATGGATCACCGACGAGGCAGATAGAACGATTGCCATCATACCGAAAGCATCCGGCGCGAGCAGTCTCGCCAAAACCATATTGCGGCCGAACCGGATTGCCTGTTCGCTGAAGCTTCCCGCTCCCAGCCACATCCCGCCGCGGAAGACCTTGGATTTCAGGTTTTCGCCAAGGAGGACTACCTCGATGGGCTTCCTGACTCGTTCAGAGAGTCTCGCGACGAAGGACTCCGGCTCTTTTTCTATGGTCAAATTCATGGGGGTATAAGTCCAAACCGAGGGCAATCGGCTAAACGCTGCGGCACCAGATCAACTTCGTCCAAGTAACCGTCGGTAGGTCCCTCCTGCGAATCCTGCCGAGACCCTAGCGCGCGGCCGCGTTCTTGCCTATCATGCGTGGTTAAGCACAATAACCCAATTGCATCAGTCGAGAGGGTAGCCTGAGCCGATCCATGACGTCGACACTTTTGTCCTGTTACGATGTATTAAGAGCAAACACTAAGGAGGCAGCAGTTACTCTCGAAACTGCGGAGTCTCGGTCCCACATCGGAAATGCCGGGAAAAATCGGTCAATTTTGGCGGCGGCTCACCGTGTAATCCAAAACTTAGTTCACGGTTGCTATTAAGTCGGACGGTGGTGTTGGTTGACTGACGCTCATGTCAGATACATATGCTCCCAGATCCCAGGCCGCACTATTAGACCGTGCGGTTCCTACTGTTGCGCCGCTGCCAGGGCCAATCGTTACCGGTTTTCCATAGCAGAGAGCGCCGAGTCCTGGCACGGTAGGAGAGCTGCATCCCGCGAAGGTATATAGATTCTTTCCCGTTCCAATGGCCGGTGAGCCCGAGGCAAGCGTGTCAGTCGCACTTAGTCCTGCGCTTGATACATAGGAGGAATGCGTCTCATTCCCTACGCAGGACTGCCAGCTTGAGAACTGATTGTAGTTGTAGAAATTTCCGTTGCAGTTGAACGTATTGCTTGAGTCGTTCGCGTAAAGGTTATAGTCCGGCTGCCCGCTGACCCAAGTCAGCGTGGAGGGAGACTGATAGCCATACTGCATATTTTGCGCGAAGGTCGTCACGATGTTGTTTTCAAAGGTGACGCTGTGGAGATCCGCCGCGGTCCCAGATTCTTGGCCAGCGGAAATGACCTGCACCCCGTAGCTGACGCCGGTAGTATTGCCGGGATTGCCATCACTGGTATTATTCGCAATGAAAAGCGTAGAGCCTGCAAACATTCCAAGCACGCCGTTCCCTACTCCACCTGGATCAGTCGCTGCCCACTTCAGCACATTGTTGAACACGTAGGCGTTGGTAATCTCTCCGGCCCAGCCATTCGGTTCGAGATAGACGTGACAAGTAATGTCCCCTCCAGCAGGGCCGTTGAATTGATTATTGTAGATATACAGAGAGGAGATAGCTCCAGAGCGGTTGGCGCTCTGTGTGAAGATATGAATGCTATCATGGTGGCAACCGCCGCTGGTGTCATCCCAGCTTGCCATGTCGCCGAAGATGTTGTCGTAAATTGCAAATCCGCTTAGCGACGCGCCGGCCGCAACGCCCACCGCGATGAGATGGTCGCCGGTCGCAATTGAATTATTGAAAAACTGAAGGTTGGACCCTGAGCCGATCTGAAGCTGAATCAACCAGTGGCCATCGTGTATAGTGTTGTTGTCCACGAGCAAATTAGAGAATCCAGAATTATCAGCAAATACTGCACCATCATCGCTAAAGCCACAAGCTGTGGGGTCATTGTTTCCAGTGCGTACGTAATTAGGGCCGAGCTGGAGGTTCTTAACCTCGCAATTCGACCCACAGTCTAGATATATCAGGTCTGCAGCCTGCTGGTGGGTACAAGCGCCGGCGGGACAATTGGATTGGCCGGAAGTCCCATTCGCAGTGTTTTGAATCTGCCCATTCGTAGCACCATTCACCGTGATATTGCTTTGGTTGTTCAGATTGATTGCGGCAGAGCCGCGAACACCGAAGGCCGGCGACTGAACGATGGCTCCGGTTTCAAACAGCAACGTAATCGGCGCTCCAGACTTTCCGCTACCTTGAAAGGTGAAAGCGTTAGTACTCACTCCCGTATTGATTGTCCCGCAGACGTGCACGGTGGTACCGGGGCCAATTTGGTTCGAGCCGCTACCCCAGTTCCCAGAATTATTGAAAAAGCTGTATACGAGGGCATCGGCGCAATCCGCTCCGTTGGCTGCGCCGGTCGAATTCTGCGCCAGATAAAGATCATTCGCCGCCGCACTTGGTGCGGACAGGACCGTCAAAACCGCCATAACGACGAATGCCACGAGAATGGGAAAAAGGCCCCCCATCTCTGAATGCCGAGCATTTTGTAATTTCACCATGGAACTCCCCACCAACGTAAAGCTAGTTTGATCAAGAGCATATCCCTGATCTGAAGGCAGGGTAACACAGGGGCAACAGCAGCTCACAACTGTCCATAGGACTAAGCGAAGGACAGGTTCGGCGACCTGTACCTGTGGTTTTCCGATCGCAGCTTGCGGGATCTGTTTCAAGTACCCCTGATTCGCGGCTGTGACGCTTGGCGCGATGAGGACTACACGCACCGGGGATCGTGACCATAGTGATGTGAAAGAATTAAGGCTCTCGCGGTGAAATCGGGTTAATCCTTCCACGAAGACAATTTTGGAGAGTGATTCTACTGGAAGGAGCCGACAGCCACAAACTCCGCGGTTTTTTGAACCACTCGTTGCTGCTGTTCGGTCTGGAGCTGAGGGTACATGGGCAGCGAAAGTATATCCGAAGCCACTTTTTCAGTAACCGGGAAGTCCCCCTGCTGATAGCCGAAATGCTTATACGCTTGCTGAAGATGCAGCGGCACCGGGTAGTGAATTCCGGTATCGATTTTCGCGTCTCCGAGGTGCTTTTGTAGGCCGGCGCGATCCTGCACGCGAACCACGTACAAATGATAGACCGAGCGCGACCACTCGGGTTGCTGAGGAACCGTTACGCCTTCCACAGACGAAAGCATTTCGTCATATTTCTTGGCAGCGGCTCGGCGCTTGCGATTCCAGTCCGCTAGATGACGTAGTTTCACGCTCAGGATGCCTGCTTGAAGAGCATCAAGGCGTCCATTGTATCCTTCGATGTCGTGATAATACTTCTTCACCTGGCCGTGATCGCGAAGCATGCGCATCGTCTTCGCAATTGCTTCGCTGTTCGTAGTCGCTGCGCCACCTTCGCCACAAGCGCCCAGGTTCTTGCCCGGATAGAAGCTGAAAGCGGCGGCCTGACCCATGGTGCCGGCCTTCCTCCAGCGGTTCTCGCGCTCTGAAAAATACTCGGCGCCATGTGCTTGGCACGCGTCTTCCACCACGATCAACTTGTACTGTCGAGCCAGCTCAAGAATGGGATCCATATCCGCGCATTGCCCGTAGATGTGCACAGGAACGACCGCTGTAACGGGCGCACGCGATTCCAAGTGATATGGCCTGCCTGTATCACGATCTATGTAGCATTTCTTTTCCAGATATTCACGGAGCTTCGCGGGATCCATACAGTAGGTCTGATCTTCAATGTCGATGAAATCCGGCCGTGCGCCCGCTTGGCTGATTCCCTCGGTGGTGGCGATGAACGTATGGGGAACCGTCAAAACCACGTCTCCTGGCTGAACTCCTGCCGCCATCAACGCAAATCGCACAGCGTCAGTGCCGCTGGCGAGTGCTACGCAGTGAGAAACCTCACAGAAGCGCGCGAATTCGCGTTCAAACTCTTCCACTATCGGACCGCCAACAAACCCTGCAGTGCGGAGGACCTTCTGGAAAACCGGCACCAAGTCTGCTTCGAGTTCCTCATGCAGAGTAACCAGGTCCAAAAACGGGATCTTTTCATCGTTTGAAGTCATGCCTTCTTTAACCCCTCAGTAATATGACGCAACACTTTGGCAGGATTACCGGCCACGATCGCATTCGCCGGAACATCCTTGGTTACAATGCTTCCGGCGCCCACGATGGCATTTTCTCCGATGGTTAGGTTTGCCAGTATCGTGGAGCCGGAACCTATTGAGGCGCCTTTCTTTACAATTGTCCTTTCGACCTTCCAGTCCGCCTCAGTCTGGAGTTGGCCCCCACCCGTTGTTGCACGCGGGTAGGAATCATTAATGAAAGTCACGCTGTGACCAATGAAAGCGTCATCCTCGATGGTCACGCCTTCACAGATAAACGTGTGACTCGAAATCTTGCAATTCTTCCCGATTGTTGCATTCTTTTGAACCTCTACGAACGCACCAATTTTTGTGTTGTCGCCAATCTGGCAACCGTAGAGGTTAATGAATTTGGAGAGCTTAACGTCCTTACCGAGCTTAACGTCCGGAGCTATGCATAGGTAATCATTCATAGTTGGACGATTTTGCCTTTCTGCTGGAGGGAGATGTCAGCCGCTTCCAGAATTTTCACTATGTGCAAGCCAGCCGCACCGTCGTTGAAGGGTTTTTTGTCGTTGAGAATGCAATCGATAAAATACGCTGCTTCGGCTTTAAGCGCTTCCAGCTGTTCGACCTTGGGCGCCCACATATCGCCGGTTCGATAGCTCACAAGTTGTTGGTAGACGGCTTCACCGCCCGACATCTGCACGCCTTTGTCGTACACCTTGAGTTTTTCGTCCGCTTCCAGATCGTTCCAAACCAGCATCTTCTTCTCGCCGCCGATAAGTGTGGTGCGAACCTTCACCGGCGACAGCCAGTTCACATTGAGGTGTCCGATCATGTTATTGGGGTAGTAGAGCGTCAAGAAAGCAACGTCTGCCACGCCGTTCAGATGGCATTCACCAGTGGCTACTACAGCCTCGGGCTTTCCCTTAATGAGATAGTCCATGATGGAAAGATCGTGGGGAGCCAGGTCCCAGATGACGTTGACATCATGCTGGAACAGACCTAGGTTCACGCGGGTCGAATCGTAGTAATACAGGTCACCCATGGTTCCGTCGTCAATGAGCTGTCGAATACGCCGTACGGCCCCGGTGAACAAGAACGTATGGTCAACCATGATCTTCAGATTCTTACGATCGGCCATTTCGATCAGTTCTTCGGCCTGCGCCGTGGTGCAAGTAAAGGGTTTCTCCACAAATACATGCTTTCCGTTCTGCAGGGCGGCCTTGGCCAGTTCGAAGTGAGTCCATACAGGGGTAACGACCGCAATCACGTCGATGTCCGGCGAAGTTAGCAATTCCTCAAAATCAGAAGTGAGCCGGATGTCGGAATGTGCCTGGCGAACGCGTCGCAGAGAATTCGGGCTCTTGTCGCACACTGCGATGACCCGGGAACGCTCCTGTCCATGGAAGTTACGGACAATGTTTGGACCCCAATAGCCGTATCCAATCACGCCGATTCCGAGGACCTCTTGCGATTTATCTTGCTCGAACTTATTCATGATTCCCGCATTCGAGTCAGAGTCTATGCTCACACTCGTCGCCATTTTTTCCACCTTGTGAGTGTATGAAGAGCTAACCATCGTTACACACTAAGCAGCCCGGTATTAAAATCCAGCAGCTGCGAGTTACTGAGCTTGGAAAGCGGCTCTTGGCCTTGCCTTATAAGGTTTCAATAGGCGCCGTCGCCCGTAAGAATGGCGCGCGGAGTTTGCAGCAGTATCTTGAGATCCAGCAGCGGCGACCAGGATCTTGAGTATTGCAAGTCGAGTCGGACCATTTCGTCGAAGGTGGTTCTGCTGCGCCCGTGAATCTGCCAGAGGCCCGTTATGCCGGGCTTGACCTCTAGGGACCGACGGCGGTGCCAAACGTCGTAGACGTCAAACTCGTACTGAATCGGGGGCCGGGGGCCGACCAACGACATTTCACCCTTGAGCACATTCCAGAACTGTGGCAATTCGTCGAGACTAGTGCGGCGCATGAATTTGCCAATCCAGGTGACCCGGGGATCGTTCGTGATTTTGTAAACGCTTTTCTGATTGGCGCCGGCAACGGCGAGACCCGGCTTCCCCGCGATGAAGTTCTGCACGAATTCTTTGTGAATGTCAGCTTCTTTGGAAACGTGCATGGAGCGAAACTTCAGAAACACGAAGGGCACGCCATACTGACCGATTCTTTCTTGACGAAAGAACACAGGTCCTTTCGAAGTGAGCTTGATGATGACGGCGAGAACAAGAAACAGAGGCGATAGAACCAGGAGCGCAAAGGCGCTGAGGACCACATCCATCGCGTCCTTGATCAGCAGAGGAACTTTCTTCCTTTTTTCCGTTTCCACCAAGTCAGGATACAGTCTGGCCGTCACCAGGGCTCCGCGTCCGGAATCCTCGGGAAAGGCGTAAAGAGAGATCCGAAGATGTCCAAGCTGGCTTGGACTAAAGGCGCCTTGGAGCCCGGCCTTGACCTTCGATTCAATAATTTTGGTGACGGAACTTACGGGCGCGCTTCCCAATTCGGTAAAAATAACGCCAATAACGCTCCCATCCTCGAACCAACCCGTCAGATCCGTCTCACGGACAACAAGCGCAACCTTTTCGGCGATCTGTCCGAGAACGATCTTGTCGTTCTTGGATTTTGGCAAAACCTCGCTGTCGATCAACATCAGAACCAGAGGTTTTCGGGACCGTTCGGAGCGCTTTCTTTCCCGGCAGAGCATTTGTCGGAATTGTTTCTCCGTAAATAACTGTGTCGAGCCAGCGTCAGGAGCTCCAACGTCGTGAGATCGGGTGATATGTTTTGTAGACACGACCCGCTCTCCTTGTGCACTTTTAGTCACAATCTTCCTCTGTTTGCAACAAATTCGTCAGAGTTAGCCAGATTATTGCTGCAACCTAACTGCCAAACCGTTCTTGTACATTCCACACGAGATAGCGCGTCTTTCGATCTCACGAGTCTCTGTTGCTGGGCGCAGTAAGGTCACCGATGTGGAATCGATTTTCACCGCCACGGATCGTTGCAGCAGGGAGACGCTCAAAACGAGCTGCCGATTTCCTTGAAACTCAGTCAGCAGTCCTTCGAGCCCGCGCAACGGACCAGCTTCAATTCGAACCCTGTCGCCGACCTTCAAGTAGGGCCAAGGTTTGTGTGGCAGCCCGGAGGCCACCAGAACTTGAATCGCACGAATCTCATCTTGCTCCACCGGGACCGGTTGGCGGTTGAAACCAACTACCTGGATCACTCCGGGGATCTTGAGGATCGGCAGGCGGTTCAATGGATCGAAACGGCAGAAGATGTAACCCGGGAAAAGGGGCAATTGCACCGTTTTAATTCGGTCTGACCAGCGCTTTTTGCAACTGTAGAGCGGCAAAAACCATTCGTATCCCAGCAAACGGAGCTGTTCGGAAATACCGGGTTCCCGCCGCGCACGAACTTGCACCGCAAACCAGGAGTCCGCGCTGGTTTCGCTAAACTTTCGCCTGCTATCGTCGTCAGTGTTTCGTGCGAACATACACTACCGCCCTTAAAGTCACAAAAACTGCGCTCCGAAGCACGTTGGGGGGTGCACGCCTAGTGCCACTGTTTCCCAAGCCCCACTGGATTTGCAATCGACTGAATCTAAGTTACTTAGATCCACGAAATCGTTCGACTCGCGAGGGTCCAACGTCCCCCCTCCGATGAACTTTGATATCCTAGAGTCGCAAATGTTTTCCCTGTTGTGCAATAGTACTTGTTTACTCTTCCCCCCAATACCTAGGTACCCAGTTCCAGAAACGCATATCTTGTACGGTTCCTTCCATTACAATAGCCGCAACGTAACCGGGACGAGGCTCAAATGAACGCATCGACCATCGAGCCATGTCAGCGCTATGAAGTTCTGCTGGTTGATCCGGAGTAAGAGAAACGGTGAAACTATCCAGAGGAATGCTAAGGCCCGCCCCATGCGCCTTCACGTAGGCTTCCTTTCGCGTCCAGCAACAGAAAAATCCCTGCGCCCTCACTTGCAGTGGAAGCCTTCGCAATTCCACCAGTTCGTCTGGGGCGAAATACCGCGCAGCTATGTCTTCGGCAGAAGATTGAGATCGAACTAACTCGACATCGACGCCGAGCCGCCTTTCACGCGAAAACCCAAATACCGCGAGGCCGCTGGAATGGGATACGTTGAACTGCAGCGCGAAGCCATTGCTTTCCAATTCAGGCTTCCCATTCGTTCCGTAACGAAATTGAATTTGCGCCGGCGAAACCCTCGCATATGTTCCCGCTAACTCACGAAGAATTCCTCGTGCCGCCAAGAAATGATTGCGGTCCGTCTGCGAAATAAATCGTTTGGCGCGTGCCAGTTCGTCAGCGGAAATGCGCGTTTCCAGCCTGGAAAGCTCAGCGGGACTACAATCAAGGGAAGCGCGCCAGACATGCACTTCGTTCGCGTTAAGCGCAAGTTCTGTCGGCGCAGGTAACCATGAAGGCAGGTTCAAATCATCATCCTCATTTTCAGCCATCAGTGGCTAGGACGCGCCGCAAGGATTCACAAACTCGATATTGACTCCTAAAATCCATGTACGTGCGTACTCCCTAGGCGGACTAAATCACTATGCTAACCTGTTTCAAGGACAAAAATGATCGAATCGATTGCGCCGCCATTCTCCGGCTACCAGGACGTCTATTCATGCGTGTCTGTATGTTGGGCTATACCTTCTACGAGGTCGACAGCCGTGTGCAGCAATATGCCAGAGCGTTAGTCGCGCGCGGCGATCAGGTAGAATTCGTCGGCCTGCGAAAAGAGGGACAGAAGACGAAAGATACGGTCGAAGGAGTCCGCGTATTCGGGATTCAGGAACGCGCATACGACGAAAAAAGTAAAGTGACGTACTTGTACAGATTACTGCAGTTTTTGACGCGTTCATCAGTATTGCTGTTGAACCGGCATCTCAAGAATCGATACGACATAATTCATGTCCATTCCGTACCTGATTTTCTTGTTTTTGCAGCCTGGTTTCCCAAACTTGCCGGCGCGAAAATCATATTAGATATTCACGATGTCATTCCTGAATTTTACGCTAGCAAGTTCAGGGTGCCACCAGGTTCGGTAACCTTCCAATCCTTGCTATTCCTTGAAAAGATTTGCGCAGCCTTCGCGGATCACGTCATCATTGCGAATGATATATGGAGAGACAAATTGATATCCCGCTCTGTGGCAGCGTCAAAATGCACAACGCTTTTAAATTACCCCATGTATTTTGTTCCCCACCGGAGTCCCCGGCCAAAAAAGGATTCCAGATTTACCATCCTATATCCGGGGAGTCTGAATTATCACCAGGGCGTAGACATCGCAGTCCAGGCCGTTGCGCTTGTCAAGAATTCAATTCCGGGGTTGGAATTTCACATTTTCGGTGAAGGTGGAGACGCCAAGAACATACTTGGCTTGATTCAACAATTGGAACTTGAGAAATGTGTTTTTCTACATCCGCCGGTCTCACACGAGGAAATCGTGCGCCTTATGGAAGACTCTAATATCGGTGTCGATCCTAAAAGAACGGACGGATTCGCGAATGAGGCGCTGGGCGGCAAGATTTTCGAATTCATGGCTTGCGGACTGCCCGCTATAGTATCGGACACGCAGGTAAATAGGCTCTATTTTAATGGCTCTGTCGTGCAGTTCTGCCGCGGCGGAGACCCAGAAGATCTTGCAAAATCAATTTTGCTTCTTTATCAAGACAAAGAACTGACCGAACATCTTGGGCGAAACGCTAACGAATTCGTTCGCCCCTATCAGTGGGATGTCCAAAAAACAGTCTATCTCGCGTTAGTTGACTCCCTGGTCCAATCGGCCAGAAAAGTACCGGCACACAGATCAGCGCCGAACCTTTAACGACGGCTGCGAATGGAAACGTGACACGCGGTAGACCTGCATAACCGCGATCACCAAAGTTTCGGTCGAACACTCGATTCAAGATAAAGGAACGCGCGACACTCTTGTGGTCAACATCAAGCTGGTCAAATCGAATCCTGCTCGCCGCGACACTCGGGATTCTATTCCTTACACTTTTCCCGTTTCGATTTGATTTTGTGACCAAACTGCCGTTTGGCGCTTCGCCTTTTTTTCTAGGACGAAGTCCCAAGGTGGAGGAGCCGCTCGATATATTTCTGAATATCTTGCTGTTCGTTCCGTTTGGATTCGGACTGGCGGAAAAATTGCTTGAGCGGGAAAGGCCAACAAAGCTGTCATTTATTTTAACTCTTTTCGCCGGCTTCTTGTTCTCTTATACGATTGAATTCCTACAAATTTACATACCTTCGCGCGATTCAGGTTGGGAGGACGTGTTCACTAACTCTGCCGGCGCAATGACAGGTTTTTTTGTCTTTGAACGGTGGGGTCGCGAGACAGTGCGTTTCTTCTCGAAATGCGAATCTTTGCTTGCTGAGTGGCTGACAATCCGCTCGGCAGTCGTAATTCTCTCCGTTTATTTTGTCGCTTGGTTTGTAGTTTCTATCCGCCTACAGCAGAGGAGTCTTCTAACCAATTGGGATCCGAATTCCTTCCTCGTAATAGGCAATGATGCGGAGGCTCAATATCCCTGGCGTGGAAAAGTTTCTCGCTTGCAGTTTTGGGCCCGAGCATTGCCTCCACAGTTGAGCCATCAGTTAACCCACAGCGAGACTTTAGGAAGCGTTCAAAAGGGCTTAATCGGAGATTTTGAATTCTCCGGCCCAAATTCACTTGTGGATCGGCAAGGGCTCCTACCAGATCTCGTATGGACGCCCTCCGCTGGGGTTAGTGCGGTTTTAAACCCACTTGTCCTGGATGGAAACCATTGGCTTATCTCAAAGGCGACCGTATCTGATTTCGTAAGCGCAGTGCAGAAAACAAATCAATTTGCCGTGCGGGTCGTTTGCACTCCTCGAGAAGTCGGCGGGGGGGATGAGAGAATCGTATCGATATCAAATGCTTCCGGAATTACAAATATGACTCTCCGGGCAGAGGGCACCAATTTGGTCTTTTGGTTTCGCAATGAGCTGTCAGTAAGACGATCCTTGCTAGCGTGGTACGTACCCAAAGTATTCGACGCGATTAAGCAGCGTGACATTTTGTTTTCTTACGATGGCTCAAATCTTTCGCTCTTTATCGATGGTAGGAAGGAACCCCGTACCTACCGCCTTGGTCCCGGCACGGCATTGGCGCAATTGCTCGTCCGAGTCACACCAGGCGAACTGGACGGCTACCGGGATCTCTATTACGCACTCATCTTTCTGCCCGCGGGGACTCTGATAGGGCTTATAGTCAGAAAAGGAGGAAGACCTTCAATCGGAGCCGCAACATTGCTGACCATTGGCGCATGCTTACCGCCGATGATACTCGAATCGCTTCTGGCCCGAATCAGCGGGACCGAGTGGTCCTCTGAAAATCTCTTGATTTCCTTAGTTCTGCTGATTCTTGGCATTGTGTGGGTTAATGCCGATCACTAAGCCGCATGAAACCACGTGTTTCGTCCTTACAGGTTCGATCAAATCGGGCGCCAGTGCCCGCAAAGTCGTTGACTGGACGCTTCTTGGTAGCGTAAGGTGCCGTTCTGCGACCCCCGAGATTTTTCACTCTGGCCTCACAACAACTTCCTATAAAGATGTATGGCGAGCACTCCTTTAACTACATCAACCCCGTTATTTAGCATTATCATTGCCACCTACAATGGTTGGGAGGCGCTTAGTGCATGCCTGCGATCTTTAGCCGAGCAAGCGAACCCACCTAGCTTTGAAGTCATTTTGGTGGACGATGGCAGTACAAATCCTGCCCCCGACTTCATTTGGAACTGGAGAAATCATTATCCGTTAGACATAGTCAGACATCCTCACGCGGGCGTGTCCGCCGCCAGGAATCAAGGCGCACGAATCTCCAATGGCCCAATATTGGTGTTCGCAGATGCTGACTCCAGATTCGAAACGAACTGTTTAGCGGCTCTGTCCTCAACAATCACCAATTCCCCGCAGCACGACAGTTTTCAACTGCGCCTCACCGGCGAATCCTCGACCCTGGTTGGTAGGGTCGAAACACTGAGGCTCATAACTCTTCAGGACCACTTGCTTCAACCAGACGGCACACTGCGATATCTGAACACTGCCGGATTCGCAATTCGGCGAACACACGTCAATGTTGAGGCGGGCATTTTTTATACTCGCGCGATCAGGGGCGAAGATACTCTCTTACTAGCTGATCTCATCCAGCGTGGACAACTTCCTCTGCTAGTTGCGAACGCAGTCGTCCAGCATGAAACACCCTTTTCGCTGATGGAATCGCTTCACAAGGAGATTCGGTCTGCATTTTTGGAAATGAACACGTACAAAATGATCGACTCAAAAGGCGTGAAATTTCAAGTAAGCCACCGAGAGCGATTGCAAATGCTCCGAGCCATGTGGAAGACCTGCGATCGTCCTTCCGTCGGAAGAACGGCGTGGTTCGTCCTGGTAATCAGGCAGGTGCTTCGTCTTCTCGTGCATCTCGGTTACCGGATCCTTGGACTGGTCGCGCCCCAGCGGTCGTGATATCGCTTTGAGAAGTGGCGGCGACAAGCTTCATCTGCGCATTCTCCTCGTCGATCTGCCGGGCCAGCTAAGTAAGACATGCAAAGCACGTCATGCAAAAGCTGATTCCGCGCTCCATGCGACGGAATTGGCCGTGAACCCTTAGCACTTCCGGCCCGCAATCAATGGAATTGGCCTTCCGCCAATTTTATGGGATGGTCGCCCGGGCCTCGTTGGAATTAATACTTTCGCGGCCGCCTTCGTCGACTGCCCGAGTCACGTAGTAATACGTCGCGCCGCTCTGGACCAATTGGTCGGTGAATGAAAGTGCCTGAACAAGCGAAGAATTAATCCTCACATAATTCGTTGCGGGAATCGTGCTCCGATACACGTTGTATCCGGCGACTTGAGAAGTGCTGCCTTTCCAGGTCAGGGTGACCCTTGGCGCCGATCGGGTTCGCAGTGCAGCAGACCGATGGGTTACTCGGAACCATTGCACGCTGAGCAGCAGGACGCCAGTTATAGCGATGCCCGTTCCTACTTTTGTCCAGATGGCAACATTGCGGTCCCGAGTCGACATCTTACCCAAGGGGCGCGGTGAACCTCGTCTCATCGGACCTTCTCCGGATGCGTATCGCGGCCAACTGTAATTTATCTTCTCCTTGCCTCCGTTTCCAGTTGGAAATCCGCGCACAACCCAGATGATGCGATGTAGTTCTTCGGTAGGTCTTGAATAGGATCGGCAATCAAGATCTGGCATGGCGGGTCGGTGGTCAAACCTGGCCGCCGCCCCTGGCACCTTCAACATCTCAGTCAACAACCGAATAATCAACCCGCCCGTTCCCGGATCACCACATCAACGAGAAGAGAATTACACACCAGGATGACAAAAACACGGGAATGATTCAAGGAAACGAGAATAAGGCTATAATTTACAGCAAGCTAACAAGATCTTGAGATGGTCGAACGATTGCAGGTGATGAAAGCACCGCTTATACCGATCAATAGGTTATCGAGGCACCGACAAGCCGTCGCACTTCGCTTGAATTATGCTGTATAGAGGAGGAATGGATTGGCATCCGCAGATGCATGGTCCAAGACTTGGACATTCTTTGAGGGTGCGTGGCACGAAGGAAATGTGCCGATCATGGGTCCACGCACTCATGCAGCGTGGCTTTGCTCGGTGGTTTTTGACGGCGCACGGTATTTCGAGGGTGTTGCGCCCGACCTTGAACTCCATTGTGCTCGCGTCAATGATTCGGCCGCCAAGCTGTTCTTGAAACCTGTAGTTTCGCCTGAAACCTGGGTCAAACTCGCGCGAGAGGGATTTACTCGATTCGATAAGGATGCTGCGCTTTACATTCGGCCCATGTATTGGGCAGAGAAAGAAGGCCCGTGGGTTCAAGCGCACGATCCAGAATCGACCCGCTGGTGTCTCAGCATTTACGATGCCCCGATGCGTCCTCCCAGGGGTTCCTCGGTGACATTGTCTCCGTATCGCCGGCCTAGTATCGAGACCATGCCAGTTGACGCCAAGGCTGGATGTTTGTATCCCACCAATGCACGGGCGCTTTTTGACGTGCATGCGCGAGGCTTCGATAATGCGATCGTGTGCGACATGCTAGGCAATGTTGCTGAACTCGCTACATCTAATATTTTTATGGCCAAGGACGGCGTGGTTTTTACACCAATCGCGAATGGAACTTTTCTGGCGGGCATCACTCGCCAGCGGGTCGTTGGACTACTGCGCGGGGCCGGCGTGACCGTGGTCGAGAAGACTCTTACGTATCAGCACTTCAAGGAAGCGGATGAAATATTCTCTACGGGGAACTATTCTAAAGTGGTCCCGGTGACCCGGATTGATGATCGGACACTCCCATTCGGCCCGCTCTATACCAAAGCGCGAGAGCTGTATTGGGCGTTCGCCCATTCATAACGACAGCGCTATTCAACCCACGCTGGGAACATGCTCAGATCGGTCGTGAATTGGGCTTTGCAGAAAGCAAGATTCCTCGGATTCACCCGAACCGGTACTGCGTGACGATTATGCCTGCCTCAACGATGGCCGAAGTGCTCACTCCCATCTGGGAGAGCGTGCTGCAACGGTCATCAATCCGCCCCGAAGACAATTTTTTTGACCTGGGCGGCGATTCCTTATTAGCGGTCGAACTATTTACCAAGATCGCGCAGGTTTGCGGCCGCGAACTGGCTCCGGTCACGATTTATTGTGCTCCGACCATTGCTTCCCTGGCTGCCATCCTGGAAGAGCCCGCCCCGCCGCGCTTTCCACCGCTTTTGCAATTGAGGGAAGGTACAGAGACACCGCCGCTTTTCCTGGCACATGGATTGGGTGGAACAGCGATGGATTTTTTTCAACTCGTAAAATACATCCAAACCCAGCGCCCCATTTACGGGATGCAAGCGAAAGGCACCGATGGCGTAGAAGCGCCATTCGATCGCATCGAGGATTTGGCTCAGTTTTATCTCGACGCGATCCAAAAATTGCAGCCACACGGCCCTTATTTTCTAATTGGATATTCATTAGGCGGACTGGTCATGTTGGAAATGGCTCAACGCCTGATAAAAACCGGAGAGAAGATTGCACTGCTGGCTATGCTGGAAAGCTATCCGCACCCGCGTTTTCTTTCGCTGAAAGAACGCGTGCGACTGGGCGTTCGTCTAGCCACTCATCGCGCAACTAAAGTCGGACGTTTGCCGATGAAGGACGCTCTTTCCTACATCGTTCGCCCCTCAGAAAGGCGATTGTATGTTTCTCACGATGGAAACGGGAACGCGCCGACTCAGATACCAGCCGGCGCATCCCACACGCCCGCAATGCAACTGGCTCGCGAGAGTGCCTACCGTTCGCTGACGCGCTATCGCCCTCATTTCTACCCGGGAGAAATAAAATTCGTCAGAGCGGAGACCGTCACTGACTTCCCGGATGATCCGTCGGCTGTTTGGTCTGACTTAGTTGCTAAAATTAAGGTCGACACAGTCCCAGGAGACCATTTGGGAATTCTAGGTGTGCACTTCGAGAGCCTCGGCACCGTTCTTTCGCGCTACGTCGGCGAAGCACCAAAAGTTTAAATGTAGCGCCGCGGCCTTCAGCGCGGCATTTGTGCGGTGCGCGAATCTTCAGGGTGCGGGTGAAAACGCGAAAAGCAAAAAGACGATTGAAGCAGCCAACTCCCGAGTATCCTGAAATTCGACTTCAGAACGAGTCAGTCCAATAATATTCGAGAACACAAATGAAAGACTGCCGCCAATTCTACATCGATGGAAAATGGGTCGCCCCAACACAACCTCACGACTTAGCTGTCATTAATCCCGCCAATGAAAAACTGATCGCGACAACTTCACTAGGCAGCGCCGCCGACGTCGACAAAGCAGTAAGTGCCGCAAAAAAGGCATTCGAATCGTACTCGGAGACCCGAATCACCGAGCGCTTGTCATTCTTGCGGCGAATCATCGAAATCTACGAATCGAAAATGAATGAAATGGCGGAAGTCATCTCGCTAGAAATGGGTGCTCCGATAACGCTGTCACGTGTGGCGCAGGCTCCAGCGGGTTTACGTCACTTGAAGGAAGCGGTCAATGTGCTGGAACACTTCAAGTTTGAGGAGGTCAAGGGCTCGACTCTAATGCGAAAAGAGCCTGTAGGGGTCTGCGGGCTGATAACGCCGTGGAACTGGCCCATGAACCAAATTGTCTGCAAGGTGGCACCGGCTTTAGCGGCGGGCTGTACCATGGTTCTCAAGCCTAGCGAATTTGCGCCGATCTCAGCGAACTTGTTCGCACAGATTCTGGATCAAGCAGGTCTGCCCCCAGGCGTTTTTAATATGGTGATCGGCGATGGGCCAACGGTCGGAGCCGCGATCTCATCGCACCCCGACATTGCAATGGTCTCTTTCACCGGCTCCACGCGTGCAGGAGTTGCAGTGGCATCAGCAGCCGCGCCTAGCGTGAAACGAGTCACGCAGGAACTAGGCGGAAAATCAGCTTACATAATGCTCAGCGACGCCGATCTACAAGCCGCAGTAAAAGATTGTGTACAAAGCGCTTTCCGCAATACAGGCCAATCGTGCAACGCGCCAACGCGAATGCTTGTTCCATTTTCGAAGAATGCTGAGGCCGTGAACACAGCAAATGCCGTCGCCGATAGCATTAAAGTCGGCGATCCGTCGGCAGAAAGCACCAGCATGGGACCATTGGCCGGCAAGGGCCAATTCGAAAAGGTTCAGGGTTTGATCAAGCAAGGCATCGAAGAAGGCGCCACTTTGATTACAGGCGGTCTAGGACGCCCGGATGGTCTCGGGACCGGCTATTTCGTAAAACCAACCATCTTTGCAGACGTTCGCAACGATATGACGATCGCCCGTG
This sequence comes from uncultured Acidobacteriota bacterium, assembly GCA_963703675.1. Classification (GTDB taxonomy): domain Bacteria; phylum Acidobacteriota; class Terriglobia; order Acidiferrales; family UBA7541; genus Palsa-295. The sequence continues at coordinate 252,235 of CAVPFH010000007.1, forward strand.
AAGAGATATTCGGGCCTGTTCTGTGCATCATTCCTTATCAGGACGAGGATGAGGCCGTTCGGATTGCGAACGATACGCCTTACGGTCTTTCGGGTTACATTTCTTCAGGAGACTTAGGGCACGCACGCGCCATAGCGAAACGAATTCGATCAGGAAATGTTCACATCAATGGAGCGCGCTTGGATTTCGCCGGCTGCTTCGGAGGTTACAAACAGTCTGGAAACGGTCGCGAATGGAGTGAAGCGGGCCTCGAGGAATTCTTGGAGTTGAAGGCGGTGTTTGGTTACTCGGCATAGAGACATCCGAAACATGTCGCTTCCAGCATAGTTGAAGGCCTCATTTACGCCCGAGCATTTGAAACCTTGCTTCTGACCCGAGTTGAAAATCCCATTTACGTGCTGATCCATGTCCGCATCTCTGTCTGTCAGCCGGTGCATTCGAGGCAGCTTGTCCCGCGGTCGCGGGCGCGACGTCGAGGTAAATGTTAATATCGTTTGCTGGTTTGTGTCGGAGACTGGCGGAGGTGCGTTCCAAATAATATGAACGGTGCAGAAAGTTTGATTCGCACGTTGGTTGCCGGAAACTTCGAAGCGTGCTTTACAAATCCCGGCACCTCGGAAATGCACATCGTTGCCGCACTTGATCGGGTGACGGAAATGCGTTGCGTGCTGGGTCTCTTTGAAGTTCATCGGTCCTTCAGTGAAACGGTGCACTAATGGAAACGTGCGCCCAAGATCGAACATGCGCACTCCCATTGCGGTCGACTGAGCCTGAGACCGAATTAGGAGGCCACGTGAAGAAGAACTTGAAACTTCGGCCCGGCGACTTGGTGGAAGTGAAGACTCCGGATGAAATCGCCAAGACCCTGGACGCCGCGGGAGCCTTGGACCAGTTGCCATTCATGCGGGAAATGGTCGAGTACTGTGGCAGAAGATTTCGGGTGTCCCGCAGAGTGGTGAAAATCTGTGCTTCGGGAATGAAATCTGGCTCGGTTCTGCGAGGATTCAAGGCAGATGACGTTGTCCTTCTGGACGGGTTGCGCTGTTCTGGCGCGGACCACGACGGTTGCCAAAAGGCATGCGCTATTTTCTGGCGCGAAGCGTGGCTCCGCAAGGTCCAAGACGCGGCTGTCGATTCAGGAGTGCAGCTGGCAGACAGAGAGCAGCTCCGAGCCCGCCTCAAAACCTTGGCCGCGCCTGACACCTACTTTTGCCAGGCCAGTGAACTATTGAGAGCGACTAAGAGCTTAACGAGGTGGGAACGCTATTCGAAATGGATCAGCGACATCCGTGCGGGGAACTGTAGTCCGTTGGAAATGGCAGGGCGTTTTGGCATATTCCTGTTTTGGAAAGCCCGCCGCATACTTCTAGGTCCATACGGCCGTGGAAAGAGGAAGTCCACGCCGTCGGAAACGCTGAACCTGCAGCCAGGAGAGTGGGTGGAAGTCAAACCGCTGGAGTGCATCTTTAAGACATTGGACGACAAAGCGAGTAATCGCGGATTATGGTTTTCGCCGAACATGCGTTTGTTGTGCGGCCAGCAGCGCCGAGTCGAGAGAAGGATCGACAAACTAATCGTTGATGGATCGGGAGAAATGCGCCAGATGCGAAATACCGTGTTTCCGGAAGGATCGCACTGCGGATGTGCCCATATCGCATTCGGGGTGTTCCCGCGCTGAATATGTCTATTGGCGGGAGATCTGGCTTCGCCGATCCGACCTCGGAGCTTAATCAACCAGCCCATAGTGTGTTGCCTAGCTAAGCTAGCTAAAGGCTGTTGCAAAACCCCGATTTTTTCAAAATTCGATTGCTCGAGCTAATAATTTCGTGGAGAAAGGTGCCGCGATGGTTGCTTTGAGCTGCAGGCTTTGACCGGCTACTCGCCAAGGCCACATGGATTGCGGTGGCGCCTGGATCTCCTGGCCGGGTGGACCCATATTGACCGCAGTCAGCGCATAGTCGACGACAAGAGACTCGAGAGGTGCGGCGCGAGCCTGATCGAATTCCATGCTTCTGAGAACCGATGCGGTGGGGGAGCCAGAGGCGGGTTCTCTACATCCATCCAACCATTGTCCCGAGCCGGCAACGAGCAACCGGTGGTTCAGGCCAGCTTGCTGACTGAGGCTGAGTAGCAGAAACAGCAATGCCCAGCAGACGGGGATTAAAGAGAACCATGGCTTCATCGCGAATCGGCCTCGCGGGCGCGCCGCAAATTGCGGTCCTTATTCAACTCCGCCAGTTCTCGCAAACATTGCTGCATCTTCTGCCAAGCCTCTACCCCTTGGCGCGTGGCCTCTTGCGCTCCCTTGGGAACATAGTAACCGGTGGTCTTACCCTTCTCCCCGCGATAGCTCACATTCAGATGCGGACCATGCTTGGGTCCGTCTCCCTGGCAGTGGCAGCCCGCTTGTCCGCAGGTGCGGTAAGTTTCCGATACCGTTCCGAAGATGGCGATCTCTGCCAGACGGGCAATCTCGCCAAGCAGCTTGCGTCGTTGGGCAGCACCATCAACCGACCTAGCCATGGCCTCTCCTGCGCGCTTGATAGCGAGCGATGGAAAACAGATTCTTGGTAATCACACACCAGCCCACGTAGCGCTGAAATCCAGGATCTCTTTTGTAGCTGGCTCGCAACATTGAAAAGGGATGTTTCAAAGTGCTGATGGTAGCTTCACAGCCGGCGCGCCAGCGCAGCGCTCGCCGAAACCAGCGCTGCTTCTGCTGCTGGGCCCGCTTGACCGAGAGGCGTCCGCGCGCCGGCAGCGCTACTTTCTTCACCCCGAGCGCTTGCGCCTCCCGCTCGTTTTTGGCGGAAAAAAATCCTCGGTCGGCGGTGGCCGTCTCTGGCGCTCGCCCGAAGCACGCTTGATGTTGTTCCAGGGCCGGCATCCAGGCCGTAGTATCGTCCGGGTTGCCCTCGAGAATTTGGTAACCACTCACGATGCCGTTTTCCACCTCGTCCATCCGCACCAGCCTACCAAACTCGTTGGGCTTGTGCGTTTTCCCTTTGCGAATGACTTGGGTGTGCGGTTCGAACAGACTCAACACTTTGCCTTCCACGTGGCAGTTTCCGCCCCACACCCGCTGCTGGGTTTGCGTGATGACCTTCTCCACCAAAGGGAGAAAGTGTCGTAGCTGTCCGATCTGTGTTTCTACCCGCAGGAGCTTGCCCACCGCTTTCAGCCGTCCCTTCCCCCATCGTTGCACCACCTCGCTGGCCTGTCGCACTACGCCCCGGGTCAGCCCCACTAACTTTTGGTAACTATCCCGCATGCGCTTTTGGTTGGCCTCGGTGAGGGACTTGGCGGCGCGACTGATCTCCAACAGACGATGTTTCACCGCGCGCCCGTGATGCACCACGTCCAGAGCTCCGTCCTTACACTGGGCGGCGATCCGTAGGAGACTGCGACTGAGCACCCGGATGCCGTCGCCCCAAAAGGGCGCTGTCGGTGGGATAGTGAACATTGCTTTCCACGACCGTCGTGTCGGTGCGAAGTTTGCGCCCTGGCGCTACACCTTGCTCACGCGCCAGGCCCACCACACGCTGATGAATCTGTTCGGTGACCTGCGGACTCAGTAGCGCGAAGGTTCGACTGAAGGTAGTGAAATCGGGTGTGGCTTCGGCATCGAAGCGGGTGAACCGCCGGTACACCAGGTTGCTGCGGAGTTCCCGTTCCAGATCGCGGAAGCTCCAGCCCTTCAGGTGCTTCATGACGCAGCAGCGCAGCAGACGATCGGGGGCTATGCCGGGCCGTCCGGTGCGCGCCGAAGCGGGGGAGCATGCCGCCAAACAGTGCTGGACCAACTCGAGCAAAGCGGGATCCTCCAAGAGCTGATCGACGGGGTCGAGCAAATCGTCCTTGAGCAGAGCGGCTTGCAGGGCCAAAGAGGAGTAGAAGAGCCAGGCTTGGTGGGAGGTAGAGGCGATCATAACGTACTCGACTATATCGAGTAAGATACAATCTATCAAGGAAAAAATGAAACCAACGCACTTTTTCTGGGAAATTTCTGACCAAAGATCAGCGGACCTGCTGATCTGCCACGCTGTTGCGCCGGCTAGCCGCGTCAATCAAGGGGTTGGGCCCTGGGTTTTGCAACAGCCTTGAGCTAGGCATATTTGAACCGCGACTTTAGGCGCATGATGGGCAACTCAATCAGATAAAAACTTAAGGCCGCTATCAATAGATTTATAACCAGGCAGAATGCCAAGAAGACGGCCGACCCGACCGCATAGGAATGCGTGCGAGCAATGAAGAATTCTCTTCGGGGGCTAAGAATCACAGTCAGCGGCAAATCGTACAAATACATGCCGTAACTGTACTTTCCGAAAATGCGTAAGACCCTTGCAGAAAGCAACCATTCCAGCCAAGTGCCTTTCCGTAGAGCGAGCAAGAGCAGTGCTCCATAGGCAAGGGCAATGAGACTAAAACCGATTGTGGCGATGACAGGGTCACTGTGATCCACCGCACGACGAACGATGCAAGTACCCACCACAGCGCCTGCCGCCAGAACAAATGCCAGAGGTGCCCATCTCAGCATGCGCTCTTGAAGGGGCCCTCTAACCAGGATTGCAATAGCTGCGCCCAGTGCAATCGCATCCATTCGACACAACAGGAAATCGTGGGTCCAAGCAATGCTTATCCGCCCTGACACACAGATTGCGACCCGAAGCAAGAAGGCCAAAGTCCCCCCCACAATGCAAGCGCGGAGTATTGCCTTGGGAGTGCGGAGTCTCGAAATAATCCATGGCCAGATCATGTAGAACTGTTCCTCCGCGTTGACTGACCAGAGATGATTGATGCGCACCAGAGGCGAGACTTGTCCCAGATCAGGCCACACCAGCACGGCCGGGAAGCCCAAATAAACCAAGAAGGATAGTTGGCCCAATTTCCAATGAGCGCCGATAAAGGGTGTGAGCAGTAGGTAGATTAGTATGAAGAGATAGTAGATCGGGAAGATTCGCAAAACTCGTCGAGCGTAAAAGTTTTTGAAGTACCCGACATCGGTTCTTGTGTCGTACAAGATGCCGGTAATCAGGAAACCAGATAATACGAAAAACAAATCGACGCCGCTCCAGCCGAAGCCGAACGCCATCCCAAGCACGTGAAGCGCGCCTGAACCGTCCACATTTTGCAGCCCTCCGGCGTATTGATAGAAAAAAACTGTGAGGATGGCGATCCCACGTAATCCATCAAGAGCCGGCAAGCGTTGGCGAAAATCAAGGTGCATGGATGGCCCCACCCACCGTTCTGCGATCACGGCCAGTCTACCTTAGATTGCGAGTCGACAGAGCAGGACGGCTCGATCGGAGTTAGTTTACTGAGTTTATTCTGCGATCCGCTCTCAGCAGATATGTTAGACACAATTCGACCTCGGTCGTACGACCGGGATGCTATGGGAAGGTGATAACATCGTTTGGCGGGGTTTCTAGCGATGCATTGCGAGGAGTAGGTAGAACTTGCCCATGAACGGCGCAGAGAGTTTGGTTCGAACGCTCGTCGCCGGTGGAGTTGAAACTTGCTTTACGAACCCCGGCACCTCGGAAATGCACATCGTTGCCGCACTTGATCGGGTGACGGAAATGCGTTGCGTGCTGGGTCTCTTTGAAGGCGTCGTGACGGGTGCCGCGGACGGCTACGCTCGCATGGCGGGGAAACCTGCCTGCACTCTGCTCCATCTCGGGCCCGGTCTTGCTAACGGCCTCGCGAATTTGCACAACGCGAGCCGAGCCCAGGTACCGATCGTCAACATCGTCGGCCAGCACGCGACTTACCATCTCCTGTATGACGCACCACTAACTTCTGATATCGAGGCCATTGCGCGGCCAATTAGCAAGTGGTTGCGCACATCGTCTTTGACGACTGAGATAGGCCGCGACGCCGCCGAGGCTATCAATGCCGCGCGTACAGCGCCCGGGCAGATTGCTACATTGATCGTCCCTACCGATGTGGCCTGGAGCGACGGCGCTGCCGTCGCAGAGATCGGAACGCAGCCAAAGGCCGCGACGCCGTCTACTGAAGCTGTCGATCACGCCGCGTCGATGCTGCGATCCGGATTGCCCACCGCGCTATTGCTTGCCGGGAATGCCCTGTACGGGGAAGGACTCAAGGCGGCCGGGCGCATCGCGACGGCCACCGGCGCTAAGTTGCTTGCCCCTTACCCCATCTCGCGCGTTCAACGTGGTGCGGGCAATCCCGTGGTCCAAAGGATTCCATATGTGCCGGACCAAGCCGTCGAGCTGCTGAATACTTTTCGTCAGGTAATCCTGGTGGGCGCCGCTGCTCCAATTTCTTATTTTGCTTACCCCGGCAAGAGTAGCGTGCTTACGTCGTCAGAATGTGAAGTCCATACTCTCGCAAGTCCAGGTCAGAATTATGTAGGCGCACTCGATGCGCTCGCGTGGGCCCTATCGCTGACAAACGGAAAACAGCGAGCGACGCCGAAGGGCGAGCGACCACCGAGGCCAACCGGGGATATCACTTTGCCTGGCCTCGCCGCTGCGATAGCAGCTTTGCTGCCGGAAAACTCCATTGTGGTGGACGAAGCGATGACGTCCGGCCGAGGCATTATGGCAGCCACCATGGGAGCGCCTCCCCACGATTGGCTTGCGAACACTGGTGGGTCCATTGGTATCGCCCTGCCGTTGGCCGTGGGTGCGGCCGTCGCATGCCCCGAGCGGCGAGTGTTGTGTCTTACTGCGGACGGCAGTGGCATGTACACCGCGCAAGCGTTGTGGACTATGGCACGCGAAGGCTTGAAGGTCACGACGATAGTTTTCGCCAACCGCGCATACGCAATACTCCAGCGGGAATTTTTAGGACTCGGCATGGGTGAGCCTGGGCCACGTGCCGCGGCTCTCTTCGATATCGGCCATCCGACGCTCGATTGGGTCCATATGGCTAAAGGAATGGGCGTGCCAGGTAGCCGCGCGACTTCGCTCGACGAGTTTGCAAAAGCAATGAGAGAGGGTTTTGAGACCGAAGGTCCCGCATTAATTGAAGTCCCACTCTAACCGCCCACGATTTTCCGCGGCTGCATGGGATTGCGCCTGCAGTTTGGCCGATTTTGGGAGTGGCTAGGTATTCTGCGCGGTCATCTTTGTAAGTTCATCCTTCTTCACTTTCCCGGTAGGAGTCAACGGCATTGCATCAACAAAAATAAATTGTGACGGCCGTTTGTACGGAGCCAGATGTGCCGCAGCATATTCCGCTAAGTCTGACGTCGTGAGTGCAGAGTCAGGCGAGAGCTGAACAAACGCAATGACTTCCTCGTCGCCTTTAGCCGTTCGGCCGATCACAGCTGAACGCACCACGTTCGGATGAGCGTTCAGCACGGCCTCCACTTCAGCCGGATAGACGTTGAACCCAAATCGGACGATCAACTCTTTCGTTCGACCGACAATAAACAGGTGACCATCCTGCAACCGCGCAAGGTCACGAGTGTTGAACCAACCCTCCGTATCGATGGCCGCAGCCGTTTCTTCCTTAGCGCGATAGTAACCCTTCATCACGTTTGGACCGCGAACCCATAACTCACCCACTTCCCCCGCGGGCACCGGCTGTTTGTCGGCGCCAACAAACTTGACTTCGATTCCGGGGAATATACGGCCCACGGAAGTGTCCGTACGCGGCTCCTCCACAGGGACTTGCGCGATATTAGGAGAGCATTCCGTCACGCCGTATCCGTTGTAAAGTGGCATGCCAAAGAGTTTCTCAACGGCTGCCTTGATCGCGGGGTCGAGCGGAGCGCCGGAGGAAGAAATGATTCGAAGATCGGGAAACTTCAGCGAGTCCAACCCTCTCAATTTCGCGTATCCCAGCAACTGCGCAAACATGGCCGGTACGCCCAGCACCACTGTAAGCCGATCTTTCTCCATGGCCGCGCGAACTGTGATGGGATCAAAGCGCGGAGATAAATACAGTGTCGCGCCGCTAATCAAGGTGCCCAAGAGCACTACGGAAAGTCCGACGGCGTGTGACATCGGCAAAATTCCATATACCCGGTCATTCGGAATCAGCGAGCGAATTTTGGCGGAAATAGCCGCCACAAAAAGCAGATTCCTGTGCGTCAGCATCACGCCTTTTGGAAGCCCGGTTGTGCCCGATGTATAGATCAAAGCAGCGACTTGATGCTCACGATTCGATTCGACCGGTTCGGGCTCGACGTTTTCATTCAGCGGTCCCAGCCCTATCGGACCCAGGCTTCCCACTTCGCGTATTTCCGCATGGGCGCGCTTGGCGTGCTCAGCCGCATGCGGTGAGACGGCTGCCGTAAAAATCACTCTGCGAGCGCCGCTGTGCTTTCGAATCGCGTCAATCTCCCCCGCGGCAAGCCGAGCATTCACCAGCGCGGGCCAGGCGTCCATGCCAGCCAATGCCAAAAAGATCGCCACAAAAGCCCGGCAGTTCTCGAACACAAGCATGACTCTATCGCCCGGACGCACACCTGATGCTTGCAGCCACGCTCTCGTCTCATCGACGACAGAAGCTAGTTGGCTATACGTCCAGCTCCCAGACGCTTCCACCAGAGCAAGTTGATCGGGCGAACGCTTTGCCCATGGCGGCACAACATCACACGTGCGCTTGGGCAAATTCGATACAATCTCGGAAACCTGGTCCTCAGTCATGCGAGTTTGTCATTTCGTCGGCGATTGCATTGCGTGAGGTTTCGGGGAACATTAGGATCATGAGCGTGCGCGAAACTAAGCTCTACCCGTGGCATCAACTTTCTTAGCGACATAGGCCACGACGTTTTTCACCGAGTCGAAGTTCTCGGGTACCATATCAAAATCCCCGACAGTGATTGCGAAATGTTCCTGAAGGAATGTCACCAGTTCAAGGGCGCCAGTTGAATCGATCACCGAACCCAATAGTGATTGATCGTCGCGCAATCGTTCGGCGCGGCCAAAAAGGAAATTGTCCACCAGGAAGTTGCGGATATCTCGCTCGATGTCAGCGTGGTTCATTGTTTGCGTCGCCTCATTTATTGATTTGTGAACTGCGCGGCCAGAATTTGCGTGGAAAGAACTCCGACCAGAGCCATGTCGTCCTTCACGCTGCTTGCTTTCCCCGCTTCAAATTTGCCGACCAACGCTTTTACAGCGGGCGGATCAAAAATCCCGCTTTTTTCAATTTCTGCAGAGGACAACAGCTCCTTGACGTAATCCGGAGCTCCAGCCTCGAAAAAACACCTGCCGTCGGGTGCGCGATATGGCTGTTTTTTGCGCTGAATGATCGACCGGGGAACAAGACCTTCGCTGGCCCGCTTCAGCAAGTATTTCTCATTCAGCACTTTCATCTTTAGGTTTGGAGAAAGCTTAGCCGCAAACTCCACGACACGGTAATCCAGAAAAGGATAGCGCCCTTCAACCGAATGAGCCATAGCCATGCGGTCACCCTGCGACGACAGCAGGTAGCCAGGAAGAAAATACGTCGCTTCCAGGTACTGCGCCTGGCTGAAATCCGGCCAAGATCGAAACTCCTCGGGCAGATCGTCTCTTAACTCGCCAATCCCGTCATAATCGCCAATCGCAGCCCTAAAATCAGCCGAAAACAGCAGCTTCAAACGCGTGGTAAGTTCCCAGCGCGGCAAGTGTGAAAAGAACGGACTCGCAGTATCTTCCGCATCCACATGAAAAAAATGTTTCAAGTTTGCAGCCGATTGCCGCTGGAGATCCTGCAGATAGGGATACATACGTTTCAACAGCAGCGGCCGCCATTTCGAGTCGAGGTTACGAGCCCAAAAGCGACGAATCTTTGCCTCCTTAAAAATGTCATAGCCGCCAAAAACCTCGTCCGCGCCTTCGCCCGTCAGCACCACCTTAAAGCCGCTATCGTGCACCAGTTGCGATAGCAAGAACATTGGCACAGGCGCGGTCCGCAAAACGGGTTGTTCTGTGTGTTGAATCACTTCCGGAAAGACACGAGAAATGTCCGCTCGCGAACAAGAAATGTTGGAGTGCTGGGTCCCTAGAAATGAACTCGCTTCACGCTGGTAAGCGCTTTCATCGAACTCCCTGTCTTCAAACGTAATTGAGAAACTGCGAAGTCTGCTACCCGCGATTTTCCGCACCAAGGCCGTTGTTAGACTAGAGTCGAGCCCACCGCTGAGATATGCGCCCACAGGTACATCGGATCGAAGGCGGATTCGTGTTGCATCCTCGAGTAAATGCAATAATTCAGCCGCGGCTGTACCTTCGTTTCCATTCCGCGACTCAGCCTCTCGCACATACGGGACCGACCAATATTGCTTAAGCAGAACCGAATTGCCGGTAACTGTAAGTGAGTGTCCGGGCGGCAACTGCTCAATCCCTTTGAAAACAGTCCGCGGAGGAATCGGCGCCCAAAATGTAAAAACCTGGTCCATACCACGCGGATCGATTTCCCGGCTAACTTCAGGGCATGCCAACAATGCCTTGAGTTCAGACGCAAACAGGAAGCTGTCGGGCGTCTGGGTGTAAAACAATGGCCGGACCCCGGCCCGATCTCGGGCGAGAAAGAGTTTGTTCGCTGCCTCGTCCCAAAGACCAAACGCCCACTGACCGTTAAAATGATGTACGCAATCTTCTCCATACTCTCGATAAGAATTCAGAATCACTTCTGTATCCGAACGCGTTGCGAATTTGTGTCCTTTGCCCAGGAGTTCTTCACGGAGTTCAATGTAGTTGAATATCTCGCCGTTAAACGTGATCCATAGCCGGCCGTCTACCGAGGACATCGGCTGCGCGCCGCACTCCAGGTCAATGATGCTCAGGCGAGCATGTGCCAGGCCAACCGCACCAGCGACGTGGATGCCGCTAGCATCCGGCCCACGATAGCGCAGGGTCGCGATCATCTTGCAGAGTTGATCGCGATCGGCTTTGCCGCCTCTAAGCTTTAACGATCCGGCGATACCGCACATCTCAGCTCCGTTTTAAGCGGGTTTGCGTTCGCGCTGCTTATGTCTAAATCGCTAACCCTGAACTTCTATTATCCGTTATCAAGGCCCTGCGGCGATACGAGGCGCGCTTTCCAGTTGCTTTGTCCGCTATAGAGCGATAGGGCAAATCTTCGGCCGCTAGGAATCCGATCGATTTGCCTTCATTTGGGATTAGAAACGCGGTGCCGCGCAGAAAAAGCGACGAGTATTTACAACACTTCGGTGTGTTCATGTTCTGAAACATCCGACGCGAGCTCGCCATCAGAGTCTTCGATTCGCACGCCGGCAGCAGGAGCAGCAGAACGCGAACTTGAGCTGGAGGGGACAAGAGTGGTATCCCCGTCATACGGAGAGGCGTACCACGCGGCGCCGTCAGCGAGTGATTTGTGCAATTCCGGATCCACCGCCTTGTAATAAAACGGGCACGCTGGATACTTCCTGGAATATGGATTCGATTGATAAAGCACTCGTCGAATCTCGTCTGGAAATCCCAAGACCTCCAGCACCTCACTTCCGGCGCTCTTTGCGTGACCGTAAGCCGAGGCGAATAAGGCGCGCACAACCACTGGATCGTTATTGATTACCAGCATGTCCGCGATAAGGGTTCGTCTTAGCCCATTCCTGGCATTTGAATCGGTCCGCACTACAGCGTAGCCGCGAAGCCTTCCATTAAGGCGGCAACAAAGCACTCGCGTTAGGCCGCGGTCGCCGGGTATGTCGAAGTGCCAGCGGAGCACGGCAGGACTGCGGTCAGCCAGCAACAGTTTTCCTTGTGCCTCGCTTAGTTTCTCCGCCCAAAGATTTTGAAAATCATCACCAATCTCATGAATGCTGATTTCGTTCACCGTGCACTTTTTGGAAATCCGCCGCGGCGGCCGTCTGCGCATAACGCCGTCGGCCGCTACTGCGAATGTGGTGAAAATCGTACCTAAATAAGCGAACGCGGAATTTAGCTTTAGTCTTTTTATCACCGTTTGAGCGAAGGGATAGGGCTTCAAGACCCAAAAAAGCACAGTGTCATATTCAGGTTGCGGCAGGCGATCGGATTTGAAGGCTCGCGCAATCTTGCCGACGGTCTCAATTGCAGTGGTGGTGAGAAAGAGATCTACAGATTTCTGACGGTAATACGCAGCAATCAAGGTGAGACTGACCGCACGGTAAGCCGGTTCTACAACCAGCCCTGACCCCGTGACGGCAATCAGGGTTTTCCCGGCATAATGGTACGGGAGTGAAACATTTCCTAAGTAACCAACCAGCCCGCCTTCCGATTCGAGAACCCAGCCGATGGCAGGCTTAATCGGCACAGCATTAAGAGCCGGGTTGCGAACCCACATTCGTTTCCAATTCTCCGGCGAATCTGGAGCCAATCCCCAACGCAGTTTCAGCGCGGCGATAGCGTCGAAATCCGAAAACTGAGCTTGTCGAAGCTTCACTGCCGGAACAGGGGACAGCGTCTGGCTGCGATTACTCGTGTCCCGGGCAACGGTGGTATGCCGTCGCTCTCGAATCATCTTCAAAATCGCATGGGTGATCTTTTTTTCGATTGACGCCATCACGCCCTGTCTTTTCTACACGCGACCTGATAAATCAATAACAAATATCGTCGCTACACGCGGCTGCGTCACCGATGCCGCAGCCGCGCCGAGACAATTCCGCCGGGAACCATTCAGTTGCGTTGAACTTCTTCCTGGTGGAACTCACCCGCGCAATGCCGAAGTCATGTCGGAATGCGGCGTAACGTCCGTTTTCTTTGACAATAAGTACTGAAGCCAATTGCGATACACAGTCGCAGCCGAGCCTTGCCAGGTTTGCCGCAATGCACCCGAAATGCTGGCTTCCGGAAACCCGGACATAGCTTCCTCTCGCGGATTCGCCTCGGCACTTTCGCGAAAATCGGACAAAAGTTTCACAGCCGCTGCATCGAAGTATCCCTGAGGCGTGGTGGGATAGGTTTCCCGCTCTCCCCTCAAAAATCTCTTTATATCCCGCCGGTATTCTTTCAGCAGTGTTCGTGTGCCATATTCCGGGTGACCTTGAAAATGTACGAACAGGCTGTTCCTCTTCTGTTTCACGAATAAGTCGACGCCTGCTTCCGCCGATTGCGTAAGCACTCCGTAACCTGACGACGTCAGCGCATCAGCTCGCACTTCGTTCCAGCGGGAATGTGGAATCTCCATCCGGTTCTTAATGCCGTCGGTGAGCGCGTGATTTCCCAATTTTTTGTATCCGAAGACACCGAATTGCTTGTCTGGCAAGCGGTGGCGCGGGATCCCGTCGCTATACAAGACGCCGGCGTGCGCCGCCAAGCATGACAACACAGTCGAGGCGGTATTACGTTCAGCCCAATCCAAAACTTCGGTCAGTACTGTCCAATACGGTTCGTCGCGCAAATCCGGCCGGCGCGGTTCAGTGCCGGTCATGATAACGCCGTCAAACCGGTCGTTCAAAAGTTCACGAATATCAAAATAAAAATTCGCCAGATGCCCCTGTCCAGTCTCGGCGCGAGGAAGCAGAGGCAGTGAATAAAGCTTAAGCGAAACAGGGATCTTGCCGGCAGCACCTTCTAGAAGCTCAAAAAATTGTACTTCGGTATCTTCCAAAGCCGCGTCCGGCATGTTGTTAATCAACGCGATTCGGATGCGCTGTGCGCTACTTTCTAGGTTCCCCGCCGATCGTATGGAACGGGAAGCATTTTTCCGCGACAAAAGATTCGGAACTCGCCCTCCGTCGATTACGATGGACATTACCTTCTCCTAAGCCGTTGCGGAATGCTCTCGGCGGATTTAATTCTTTGCCTTGTCAAGCGCCTGCGCCAAGTCCGCGATAATATCGTCGATGTGTTCGATACCAACGCTCAGCCGAATCATCTCCGGCGTCACGCCCGCCTTCAATTGTTCTTCAGGAGTGAGTTGACGATGCGTAGTCGAAGCAGGATGGCACGCCAGTGATTTAGCGTCGCCCATATTGACCATTCGCTTGAACAAACGCAGTCCATCAAAACATTTCACGCCCTGCTCGAATCCGCCCTTCACGCCAAAGGTCATCAGCGAACAGCGATTCGATCCAAGATATCTCTGCGCCATCGGGTACAAAGGGCTGTCCGGGAATCCGGCATAATTCACCCACGCCACCCGCGGATGACTGCGCAAATAATCCGCAACCTTGCGCGCGTTCTCGACGTGCCTTTCGACGCGCAGCGCCATCGTCTCCACGCCTTGGAGCAGCAAGAAACCATTGAAAGGTGACATGGTAGCGCCGGTATTTCGCTGCGCAACAGTCCGGCAGCGGGCAACATAAGCGGCGGCCCCATAGTGTTCGACATAGACCACGCCGTGATAAGCAATTTCCGGCTCATTGAACATGTAGAATTTCTTGGGGTGATCGTGCCAGGGAAATTTCCCGCTATCAACAATCATTCCACCAAGAGTCGTGCCGTGCCCTCCCATAAACTTAGTCATGGAGTGCACAACAACATCCGCGCCATATTCGATCGGCCGCAAAAGGATCGGTGTCGCCACAGTGTTATCGACGATCAAAGGCACGCCGTGCTTGTGCGCCACTCGTGCCAAGCCCTCGATGTCAGCAACGTTCCCAGCAGGATTGCCTACGCTTTCGCAAAAAACCGCGCGCGTATTTTCGTCGATCAGTTTTTCAACGGCCGCGGGATCGTCGCTCTCCGAAAACCGTCCAGCAATGCCTTGCTTGGGCAAAATGTGAGCAAGAAGCGTATAAGTCGCGCCGTAAAGCTGCGGCAATGAAACAACGTTGTGGCCCATCTCGGCGATATTCATCAGCGAATAATGAATCGCCGCCATCCCGGAACTGACGCTCAGCGCCTCAACTCCGCCTTCGAGCGCCGCCACGCGTTTTTCCAGCACGGTATTGGTGGGGTTTCCAATACGCGTGTAAATGTTCCCCTGAACCTCCAGGTTGAATAAAGCCGCTCCATGCGCAGCATCGTCGAATTCAAATGCGACAGTCTGATAGATCGGCACAGCCACGGCCTTAGTCGTGGGGTCGCCGTCGTAACCTACATGAATCGCGATGGTCTCAAGCTTCATGCGCTCAATAGCCCCAGCCTCCAGGTTCTAAGCCTGGAGGCACTTATACGCGTGCGTCTGGGATTCGACAGAAATATGAACGGATGTAAAAGCGCGTCCCCCGCGCCGCTCAGTCAGCGATGGTGGCAACTTTAGAAGCTGGCACAGCCGCCGGCTTCCGCGCGAGTGCCTTCACCATCGTCTGCGTCACGCGTTCCGCGGCGAATCCAGCGCCATAAGCGAAGCGCATCAGCGGCCCGAAGCTATTCGCTGACGCGAGCCCGACGAAGTAAAGGCCCGGCACGGACGATTCGAAACTAGTAGACAAAATCGGCGTGTGGTTGACGCACTTCAGTTTCGAACGAATCTCGGGCGCAACGAATGTCAAGCGATCGACGTCGACCTTATAACCAGTGGCCGCGATAACATGATCGGTATTGATTTCACGCGTCGAACCATCCAGGCCGCGCAAATGCAGCCGTACCTTGCCACCCTGGGCCTCGGCGCTCTCCACGGAATAACCAAGCACGAGAGGCACGCGCCCCATCACCTTGTCCTTAACGAACCAGCCCGCGGACGGACCCAGCGTCTTCCGGACTAAATCCAGCCGCAGATTCTCGGGTAGGTAGTAAAACAAGCCAGGCGCATCCGAGAAGAACCGTGATCTCATCCCAGGTCCAAGCCCTGAATCGGGGTGGCGCATTCGCTGCCACCATGAACGTCGCTTCCCGGGCCGCGGAGCGGTATGAAATTTCAAGGCAGTCGCGCGGGCCACAAGCTGCACATCAGCATCCGCGTCACGCAGCAACCCAGCCATATCGATTGCCGACGAACCAGCGCCGATAACAACCACGCTACGTCCCTTGAAAGATGAAAGATCGTGATGACGGTAGCTGTGCGAAAGCAGCTCAGACGGAAGATGCGCCAAATTATCTGGCACATGCTCGAAATGCGTGATTCCCACCGCCAATACAACATGTCGGGCTTTCAATTCTTCGCCATTGTCCAGCCGCAAAGAAAACCCGTCCGCCGAACGACCAATTTCAACGACCTGCTTATCTTCCAGCTCCGGCACCATTCGATCCTTAAACGCGATCCCGTAGTCGCCGAAAGTGCTGAGCTTCACCGGAACGCCCATGTGCGCGTATTGGATTCCGCGCTCCGAGCAAAATTTCTGCAAAGTGAATTTGCTGCCCGGATCGTAAATGTTCGACGCGAATCCGTCGGATTTAAGCATCATGCCCTTTGGCATGTGCGCCAGCCAGCTATCCATGGGCCGGCCGAAAATTCGAAAGGGAATACCACGACTGCAGAAGTGTGCTGCGATCGAGAGCCCGTAGGGGCCCGCACCAACAATGGCAGTTCCTATCATAGCGTCAGAAATGTTTCAGTCTCCGTGGATTTGTTGATTGTGAAGGTCAGCACGCCCGAATGCTCAGCCAGTGCCTATGAAGATAGTGGCTCGAGTTTGAATATCTGTCCAGTTCGCGAGAGCGGCCATGTGCCCTTCTAGGCGACCCTTCGGTAGTGAGACTGCAATTTAGTTGCCGACCAAAGATTAACTAAACCTCGTATAATCAGCTCATTGGCACGTAACTCGACGGAATAGGGGAAATACTTTTCCCTCCACAAACAGCGGTTTTGCCACACGCAAGGAGGGAGTGATTGATTCGCTCTCCCGCCAGGTTTTGCCGCACCTCGGATTCGCGGCGTCCGATGGCGCTGCCGGATGCCTCAGTATTGACATAGATTTCTTCAGGCTACAGACGGCTCAAAAAGGTACCAGTATTCGGATCCAGGGAGTCGATCTCCGGCATCCGACTATACTCATCTGTCCCCTTCCTGCTTTCGGGCATTCGTTCGTAATGAGCGATATAAAGAGGCTCCTCTAGAGGACCGTGAAGCATGGAGCGACGAATTCCTCAACTCGATGCCGTCCGCGGCGTGGCAATCCTCGTGGTGATGGCGCATAACATCAGCCTGAAATATCCCGTGTTTGATTCGCAGCAGATATTCAGAAACGGCTGGATGGGAGTCGATCTTTTTTTGTGCTTTCCGGATTCCTGATTACCGGCATCCTCATAGACACAAAATCTTCGGAAGGATATTTCAAGAATTTTTACGTTCGCCGTTGTCTCAGAATATGGCCGCTTTATTATTCGCTGATCTTCTTCATGTTCGTGGTTATCCGTTTCCTGCAGCCTTCGGAATTCCGCACCGTCTTTCAACAATCAGCTCCCTGGGGGCCTATCTGTTGTTCCTGCAGAACTTCCTCATGTCAATATCGACGAATGCGGCCGGACCGTTAGGTGTTACCTGGTCCCTGGCCATTGAGGAACAATTTTATTTGGTTTGGCCGCTGGTGGTGAGGTTCTGCTCTCTCGCCAATTTGCGGCGCATTGCCCTCGCGGTGATCTGTATCTCTCCTGTGCTGCGCTACTATCTTTCTCTGCATCAAGTGAACCGCTACACAAACGTATTTTGCCGCTTGGACGGCTTATGACCTAAAGCTTCGGCTCGTCATCGGAAGTCGGGCTGATTTGCATCAACCCGGCGCCAAGTAAACCCACAACGGGCGATGGCGTTTGACCATCTGGTTTACGAACGACGTGATGATCTGAGTTTCGTTTTTGTTCCGGCCCCCAATCGCTTGGCACCAAGAAACCGACTTTTGATCAGCAGGAGAAATGACATGGCCGAATTATCCGAATTGTCCGAATCGACCCTCGCTGCGAACTTGGCCGATGTCGAACTTGAGACCGCCGCCATCCCAGGAGATTGGATTCTGAGCAGCAATCCCGAGACGCGGAGCAAGATACTGGGGAGAAGCCGTGACTGTCTTACGCATGCCATAATCTGGGAATGCGTCGCAGTGAGCTACAAATGGCATTACAACCAGGACGAAGCCTACATCGTACTTTCCGGTGAGGGCTTCATGCTCAATGAGAAAGGCGTGGAGCGTCGCTTCGGTCCTGGAGACGTTGCATTCTTTCCCAAAGGCACCAACGCCACGTGGCGTCACCCGGATCATTTCAGAAAACTTGCAATCCTGAAGGAGTCGGTCTGGCGTCCGGTGGGAGTCGGCTTGAAGGTGTGTAGCAAGCTTCTCCGGTTGTTCGGGATAACTGACTTATCGCCCTTGCTGCACCCGTTGGCGCATGGAGGGGGTGGACACCCGAGTCAGGGCCCACACTAGCCTCTTGGCGTACGTTCCCGAGTGCTGAAGGCATGTCATGAATTCCAGTTTGGGGGACCCCACGCCTAGCGAAAGGGTTTTTTGTGCCGCGGTTATCATCCGTGAATATTTGAAACGAATTAGCCACAATGAGTAAGCGTTTTCTCTCGTGTGCCACTCGGCATGCAAAATCAAGGTGCAGTTACCTCTCTAACTATCGTATATTCATAAAGATCCAGTGGGCTGAGGAGTACGCACTTCGACCCGCTTTGGTCCGAAGATTGCCCTCAAAAATGCCGTATCATCCTTAAAACAAGACTGCCCGTCGGATAAAGCGCCAGTTCAGATGCGATCCATCGAACCCCAGGAGGCATGGAACATAGTGAAACCATCCGTCCTAGTTGCGACCACGGCTCGCTGGTTCCCCACCGCTCGGTTGGTCGTCGCGCTGGCAAACGCTGGATTCAACGTGGACGCTGTGTGCCCCTCTAATCATCCTCTCGGCAAGACTGGCGCGGTGCGTCAAATATACCGTTACCGGGGCCTCAACGCGTTAACGTCTTTTGCTGAGGCAATTGCAGCTGCGAAACCTGTTGTGATTATTCCAGGTGACGACTTGTCTTCTCAGCATCTGCACCTTCTGTATGCCTATGAGAGGCGAAAGGGCGACACCGAATCAGCACTTTGCGCGGTGATAGAGCGTTCGCTCGGAGCACCTGAAAATTTTCCGGCGTTATATGCCAGAACAAAATTTATCGAAATGGCCCGAGCCGAAGGAATCCGTGCCCCGAAGACCGCGGTGATCCGCGATCGCAGTGACCTAAGAAAATGGATCGCTGAGAACGGTTTTCCGACGGTGCTGAAGGCGGATTGCTCTTCAGGTGGCGACGGCGTCAGAGTAGTTCGCACTTTGGAAGATGCCGAACGCGCGTTCCGTGTGCTCCAAGCGCCTCCGCTTCTGGCGCGAGCCGCGAAGCGAGCGCTAATGGACGCAGACCCGACATTGGTTTGGCCATCCGTACTTCGTCGTCGGTCGGTCGTAAACGCACAAACGTTTGTAGGAGGGCGCGAAGCAACGAGCGCCATCGTTTGCTGGAAAGGCCAAGTCTTGGCGGCTCTGCATTTTGAGGTGATCAACAAAGGAGTTTCCTCCGGGCCGGCAACCGTGCTGCGCCTGATCGAAAACACGGAAATGTCGGTCGCTGCTGAAAAGATGGCTCGCCGCCTCAATCTTTCGGGGCTAAATGGATTTGATTACATGCTGGAATCGCAAAGCGGGGATGCTTACCTGATCGAAATAAATCCGCGATCGACTCAAGTGGGGCATCTGACTTTGGGCGTTGGACGCGATATCCCAGCGGCTCTCTACTCAGCGGTCACGGGACAGACCATACGGCCAGCTGCGAAAGTTACGGACGACCTCACCTTTGCGCTGTTTCCACACGAGTGGATACGCGACCCAGCCAGTCAATTTCTACAGTCCGCCTATCACGATGTGCCGTGGGATAAGCCCGAATTGATTCGTGCCTGCGTTCGTGCGCGTCGGAAGCAATACGCTTGGTACTCGCAACAAAATCGACTGCAGGCTTTTTCTGTGGCGCGTCTTCCCCGCGCATGAGTGACCCCCTGCGAGATCGAGTGGAGCGAATTGAATTGCGAAACAAACTAACCTCCGGCAATGGCGGCGAAGGCTCACTTGCGCAACCCCAAGGATCAGCATTCGCTACAAGAACTTCTGAGTTGTATCCTTCCCACGTTGTGCATCCCCGTACCGTTCGTGAGCACCCCCGAAGGAACGCGAAAAAACTGCTGCGAGTTATGAAATTTGGCGGAACATCGGTCGGCAACGCATCTAGCATCGAAAAAGTCGTTAGCATCGTCCTTTCAGCTGCGCGCGAAAGCAATGTTGTCGTGGTTGTTTCGGCCATGAGCGGCGTAACCAATAAATTGGTGGAAGTAGCTGCTCATTCCGAGGCAGGAAATTCACAACAGGTCGTGGCAATTTTCAGGGAGTTACACCTGCGTCATGAAACGGCCGCAGCTTCGTTAATCCGTTCCGATGAGACGCGACAGCGCATTACTCGCAAATTGCAACAGCTTTTTGAGGACTGCGAACATCTCTGCCATGCCGCGATCCGTCGCCGCGAATTGAGATTGCCTGAACGGGATGCGATTTCAGGCTTGGGTGAGCGCCTGTCGGCCCCACTTGTCGCTGCTGCGCTTGCAGAGGCAGGCTTAGCGAGCGAAGCGGTTGAAGCCACCGAACTGGTCGTCACCGATTCCTGTCACGGAGCCGCCGAGCCATTCATCGATCTCACGCGCGAACGCTGCGAAGCGCGCCTGCACCCGCTCTTGCTGCAAGGCATTGTCCCGGTCGTGACCGGATTCATCGGCGCCACGGTAGACGGCGCGCTCACCACGCTCGGCCGGAACAGCTCGGATTTTTCCGGCACGATTATGGGCGCAGCTCTCGATGCAGACGAAGTCACCCTGTGGACGGACGTGAACGGCGTTCTCACAGCGGACCCAAGACTGGTGCCGGAAGCGCGCTGCATCCCCGAAATGTCATACCGCGAGGCATCCGATCTTGCGGACTTGGGCGCCAAGGTACTACATCCAAAAACTCTGCACCCCGTGATGCAACGCGGCATCCCGCTCTTGATACGCAATACCTTCGCGCCCGAACACCTGGGAACAAAAATTACAGCGACCGGGTCTTCGAGTAACAGTGCAGGTGTAAGAGCGTTAACCGCCACGGGCAATGTCGCGCTGATTACGCTGCGACGATCGAGCGAAATGGAAGTTCAGGAGTTCCTCAGTCGCGTAATACTCGCCGCCGCGAATGTTCCGGTGACGGTCCGGCTCATGCCACGGTCGCTCGCGACTTCGGACAAATTGGACAATTGCATTGTGGTCGACTCCGCGCTCGCTACGCTCATGGTTGAAGCGCTGCACCGCGAATTCGCTCACGAGTTAACCACCAAAAATATCGCAAGCATCGAGATCGACCCAACAACCGCGATTGTTACGGTCGTCGGCGAAGACATGCGCAATCTGGAAGGACTCACCACTCGCGTGCTGGACGCACTAACTCGCGAGAATCTTAAGGTCCTCGCTAGCGCACAAAGCGCTTCGAAATCCAGCGTCTCTTTCGTCGTGCCTCATCGCGACATTCAGGCAACCCTCATCGCACTTCACCACGAGCTGCGACACGAACTTTATCTCCATGCCAAAACTTGCGTCGAATGAAAAACTGCCAGCAAACGAGTGAGTCTCTGGATAAACTGTAAACCGTGGAACAAGCAAACATAGTGATCATCGGTGGTGGTGTGGTCGGCTGCGCAATCGCGCAGACTCTCTCGAAGCTGTGGAGTGATGTATTCGTCCTCGAGTCGCTTCCCAAGATCGGAATGGGAGCGAGTTCGCGTAACAGCGGCGTCATTCACTCCGGTCTGTACTATCCGCCGGGCTCCCTGAAAGCTCGCCATTGCGTGCGTGGGAACCGTTTGACGTACGAATTCTGTGCTAACCACGGCGTCCCCCATCGCAAAACCGGCAAATTGGTCGTTGCATCATCCCCTGCGGAATCGGCAGAACTGTCGGCCCTGTTGGAAAATGGCAAGAAAAATGGTGTCGAGGACATGCAAATTATTGATCGCGCCGCTATTCGCGAGCGCGAGCCGTACGTTGCAGGCTTCGAAGCCATCGAGATTCCTTCCACCGGAATCGTCGGAAGTGAAGATCTCGTTAAGACCTACGCGCGCCTTGCCACGGACCAAGGCGCCAATATCGTAGTGCATGCGAAAGTCGAACGATTGGACTATGTGGGCGATGCCGTCCGAATCACAAGCGCCGCCGGCGAAATTGAGACTCGTTGCCTAATAAACAGCGCAGGAATGTTTGCCGATGAAGTGGCCGGCATGCTCAGATCGAAAATGGCGCAAAACAAAATTTATCCAGTTCGCGGTGAATATTGCGAACTGGTGCGGGCCAAACAGGATTGGATTCGCGGTCTCGTTTATCCTTTGCCTCATCCGCAAGGCTTGAGTCTTGGCATGCACTTGACAAAGACAATGTGGGGCAGCGTTTTAGTTGGCCCCACGGCTCGCTACGTTGACGACAAAAATAACTACGAACGCGACCGCGAGCCCGTCCAGGAATTCGCTCGAGGAGCGAAGCTACTTTTGCCTGACCTGGATGCTTCTGACCTACTCCAAGCATATTCGGGCATTCGGGCAAAACTAATTTCTCCTCAAGACTGCGGTAAAACGCACTTCGCAGATTTTATTATTCAACGAGACCAGGAATTTCCATGTGTGGTCCAACTGATGGGTATCGAATCTCCCGGGCTAACCTCGGCACCTTCTATTGCTGAAGATGTTCGGAATCTGGTCGCTGAAATTCTCGCTTGAAGGGTCTTCGATCGCCAGGTTGAGCCGTTACATTGCTAGTAAACGGAGTTGGGGAACGAATAGGTCAACCACACGCGATTTAAAGCATAAGGAAATGGCTCCAAGAGGTTTCAAATGAAAACCAGTGCAGGCCTGCTGATGTTTCGGAGATGTGGACCGAAACTCGAAGTCTTGCTGGCACATCCTGGCGGGCCGTTTTGGAAAAACAAAGACCTAGGCAGTTGGTCGATTCCCAAGGGAGAGTACTCCGCGGACGAAAACGCTTTGGCAGCAGCCAAACGTGAATTCAAAGAAGAAACTGGTTTCAAGCCCGACGGAGAATTCCTGCCGCTGAACCAGATTAAACAACCGAGCGGCAAGGTCATTACGGCGTGGGCCTTCGAAGGCGATTGCTCACCCGCCGAGATCCACAGCAACGTCTTCTCAATGGAATGGCCACCGAAGTCCGGTAAGACGCGCGAATTCCCGGAAGTCGATCGCGCCGATTGGTTTTCGCTGGAAGAAGCGAAAGTTCACATTCTAAAAGGTCAGGCTGGATTTCTCGATCGCCTTGCAGCTCTAATCGATCAGCTTCCAGCAGAGAAACCAAAGAAAACGTTGCGACCGGACAGTCCCCGACAAATCGCCGCTCAACTCGATCAAGACTAGCAATTGCCGGGCAGCAAGAAGCTGACCGACTTCATCGCATAAGCGTTCAACCCTCAGCATGCTTTGCCGAAATCACGTTCACAGTCTTCGGGGTACTTACGCAAACCATTAGGCTGAAGGCTTGTCGGGCACCGGCGCAGTAGCAAGAAAATCTTCACGAAATCTCAAAACGTACGAATCGGCGAGCTCGGAGACGCGCTCCGCCTTCGGCGCCCGCAGAACGAAGCCAGCGTGGTGTTTTTTTGTAATCCGGTGCGCAATTTCAGCGTCCGTATAGGCGCTCGTGTCCGGAACTTCCTGGCGCGCCAGCGAAAGCACCACGCCGGCATATTCGCGACGTCGCTTGGGCAACTTATAAGGCGTCTTGCCCGAGCCAACTTCAATCTTTGCCCATTCGCGCCAGAGATTGATACCAGTAGCAGCTTCCACGGCATCCGAGATGTAAGCCCCACCGACGCGCGCGGCGATTTCAATGAAGTAGAATTTTCCATCTTCATGACTGCGAAGAAACTCTGCGTGCGTCACCCCGCGTACAAAACCCAGCGCCGCAATCAAATCCTTATTGAGTTTCTGCAAAGTCTTGAATTCCCCAGAAGTGCGCGAAACCGTTCGAGTGGTAAAAACGCCTCCATCGTGCGACACATTGAGAGGCGGCGCACCATAGGCGTGGACTTCCGCAAAGACAACCTTGCGTTCGGAAACAACGCTGTCCACATGAAAAACGTCACCCGGCACAAATTGTTCGAGCAAGTATTGCGATTGCGCATCGCCCAAGGTCTCGAGCAGCGGCCACAAATCGGCGGCAGAATGGATTTTTTTCATGCCGATGCCGGAAGCTTGCGAGCGCGGTTTCAAAAGCCACGGCGGTTTCACACGCGCCATGAATTCATTCAAGCTCGCATGGTTCAGGATGTGAATGAACTCGGGAACGTTGATCCCCTCTTCCCTCGCCCGGCCGCGCATCGCTAATTTGTCGCGAAAATAGCGCACCGTAGTGAGGCCCATGCCGGGGACGCGCATGTGCTCGCGCAACGCGGCAGCATTCTCCATATCGAATTCATCGAGGGCGACGATGCGATCGATCGGCTGCCAGCGTGCCATATAGCTGACGGTATTGATAATGGCCCATGTCGGAAGCTCTTCCGGCATGTAGAAAAATTCATCCACTGCTTCGCGGGGCCAGTCGCCATCGCGCAGCTTCTCAACGGTCAAAAGCAATACCCGGCAGCACAATTCCTTGCAAGTGCGCAGAAATTCCCGCCCCTTTTCGTAGGACGAAATGCAAAGGATCGTAAGCGGCCGCACTTCCGGTGTTTCAGGCAATGACTCACTCCTAAATCTTGCATCGCTCGTTTCGATTACTAAAGCAAAAAGCCATCGGCATCGCGGCAGCGGCTGGGCGCAAGAATATTGCCGGCCAGAACGCGCTAGCCAGAGATCGCAATCGTTCCCTCAATCACTTGATCGCAAATTCATCCTGAAAGCGCTGATTATACTGCGGAGTCGCCGGACGGAAATAGGAATTGCAGGAAGGGGCCCACGCGCTGCGCCCATGCAGCTTCGTTATGATGCGCTCCGGGAAAAATTTCGAAATGCAGATCATGGTTTTCCCGCCATCCCTTTTTAACCAGCGCGTCTCGAAGAGCAGTGACGTTCTCCACAGTGTGTACACCTTCCTTGGTGCCGACATCGAGCCAGACGCGAGGACGCGACGACACTTCGGCGCGAGCGACTGATTTAAGAATCGCACGCTGATTCCACCACACCGACGGAGACAGCACAGTAAGCTTGCCGAAAACTTGCGAGTAACGAATACCAAGATACATCGTGACGAGGCCGCCCAGAGATGATCCACCCAGACCGGTATTGGCAGGGCCATCAAGTACGCTGTAGTGAGATTCGATGAAAGGTTTCAATTCCTCCACCAGAAGACGTCCGTACTTATCCGCTTTACCCCCGCCGTGTTTTTTATCGCGCGTGGGCGTATATTCGTTCAGGCGCTGCTTGCCCGTGTTGTAAATTCCCACAATAATCAGCGGCTGGATAAGGCCCTTCGCGATAAGTTCATCGGCAGTCTCGCCCACGCGCCAGTAGACCCCCGGCGTAAACGAAGTCGCCGGATCAAACAGATTCTGCCCGTCTTCAAGGTAAAGCACAGGAAACTTAAGATCCGGCCGCTTCTCATAAATCCCCGGAACATAAACAATCACATCGCGCTTCTTCGTCAGAAAACGAGATGCAAACTTCTCATGTTTGTGCAATAGGCCGCGCCCCGCGGCCGCAAGTTCGGCAGTCAATTCCGGTGCAAATGGCAAGTAAAGGTTCTCCAGTCTTATCGTATGTAGAATTGCAAGGTTCGGAAGATCTCCGGTGCAGGACGAAGAGCCACCGGGACACTCACGCTAGCCGGCTGCTAGAATAGCAGAAGTAAATTCTAGCCGGGTTTCTTCCCATCGCGCCATCAAGCAAACGCCGTATAATATCGCGCTCTCGAACCAGACGCCGCGGTTCGCGAAGGAAGCCACTACTCAGGAGCAATATGAAGCGGGAATATCACCGTTGGTATTCGCATCGCCTGGGACTCGATATGGGTGTCGTAGTTTACGGACATTGGGGCCCCCCGCTGATCGGTTTTCCGACCAGCGCGGGAGATGAATGGGAACTCGAAGGCCAGGGATTAATCAGAGCGCTCGAACCGTTGATTGAAGCCGGGCGCGTAAAGTTCTTCAGCGTAAATTCGGCGAATTGGGCAGGACTGTACAACAAGGGCGCGCATCCGTTTCACCGCAGCTATATGCAAGCGCAGTTCGATGCCTACCTTCGCGAAGAAGTAGTCCCGTTCATCTGGGATAACTGCAAATCGCCGGGCATCGCGATTTCAACGATGGGCGCATCGTTCGGCGCGTATCATGCCGCTAACACTTTGTTCAAGCACCCGGATGTGGTGAAGCGATGCTTTGGGCTCTCAGGCGTGTACGACATCAGGGGGTTTATGAACGGGATGTACGATGACAACACCTATTTCAACAATCCCGTGGATTATCTTTCGAATTTATCCGACCCGAATGTCCTGGCACAACTGGCGCACTGCGATATACACATCGCCACGGGTTGCGGTCCCTGGGAGCACAGCGGACCTTCCTACCGATTGTCTGGAATTTTGGCGAGTAAAGGGATTCGGCATTCATTGGACGATTGGGGACCGCAGGGCGGCCATGATTGGCCGTACTGGAAACATCAGATGTGGGAATACATCACCAGATTGTTTTGATGGCTCAGAACTGGCACCGTCTGAGCGATCGGGTTTGAGGAAGTAGCCAGAATAGCCAGAATCTGCTTCAATCCGGCTTAGTCGAGACCCAGCCGCGCGAGCATGTACTTGCCTTTGTCGATGACCTGTTCCTGATCAATCCAGACATTGCAATGTCGCGCCAGAACATCTACATGGGTACGTGAACTCCACGCGGCGTGCGTTTGGCTACCGTAGGGATCGCCGAACGCCAGATGAACGCCCGGCAATTTCTCATCCTGCAGCAGCACACCAATCATATCCGACAGACTGAGGTTGGTCCCGAAGGCCAGCTCTCCGACGCGATCGCTATTTTCATCCGTGTGACAATAACTCCAGAATTCTTCCTCCAGGTCCTTGCGATCGCACGTGGCTTTCTGCAATCGCCCGGCTTTAATTTCCAGCACAAGAGGCGTATCGCGCAGGTCGCCATATTTTCCACAAAAATGATCGCCAGCGGTTCCATCACAGACAAACGTGCCGTCGACTTTTGCAGGCGTAGTAAAAACCTCACCAGCAGGCAGATTCGACCAATAGCGTCGGCTGATCAGCCCGCTGGTCTTCACCCAATGCAGTTTGGAATCGAAAGTGGCGACAAGCGAAGTACCGGCTTCCGTGCGCACGGTAAGCGAAGTCGCGGAATGCATGCGTTGCAGGAGCCGCTCGCTGAGGCGATCGACTAGAGTGTAGTCCGCACACATCCCTTGCTGCATGATTTCAGGAGTAACGCCAACCATATGCGCATACCGAATGTGCCGGCGCTCGACGACACCAACGATGTCCTTACGCGCACCCAGTTCGCCTTCCTGCGGCTGCATGCAAAGAATGCCGGCATCTGCGCGCCCAAGCGCATCGAGAATTTGCTGCGGTGCTCGTTTAAGCGGCCGTGGCGACAAAATCCTCAAGCAGAAATCCTTCACAGGTAGCCCCACGCTGAATTAAAGCCTCGGCGAGGCTGGCAGCCACGGCTTGGCTTGGGTGATCGGCGATGAGCGCCACCCGTTCGCCAGGCTGAATCGAGAGGCAGATTTCAACAGCATTGCGAGCCCCAGGCAATAACTCAGGTCGTACAGGTCCGAAGTCCATCTGATTATTGTAAATTCACGCGCCGTGATTTGCTACGGCAACGAGTATGCATGTTGAGCGCGCACTCGGTTCCCTGTGGGTTCTATGCTCACTCGAAATATCGCGCATCCAACGACATTGAATCGGATGTTCGTTCTCGCTGATGACGCGTCCCACAATCGGACAGCAACTCGCGAGTAGGAATACGACAACCCTGCTAAGAGGTGCGCCAACATTCGCTTGGAGGCTATCTTGGATGGGCGACGAAATGCTCCGAATCGTTCCAACATGTCCGTGGAGGTTCGCCCATGACCTCATTCTGGCAAGACGTGCGGTACAGCCTGCGCATGATTGCGAAGACCCCGGGATTCGCGGTGATCACCATTCTGACGCTCGCACTGGGGATCGGTGCGAACACCACGATCTTCAGTTGGATCAATTCGACATTGCTGAATCCTATTCCCGGCCTGGCCAGCCCGCGCGAGGTCGTGTCACTGTCGCTCGGCCGGGGCGCGGACAACCCCTTTCCGTTTACCTATCCCGATCTGGACGCCATGCGCGAAGGGCAGCAGAGTTTTACTGGCATCACGGCGTGCAACACGACTCCGATGAGCCTGACGGGCAAAGGTAAACCAGAACGCGTCTGGGGCATGGTTGCATCTGCGAATTATTTCGACGTACTCGGCGTGCGGCCAATCCTGGGGCGCGGTTTTTTGCCCGCAGAGGACGAAAGGCCGGGAGGCGCACCCGTTGCGGTGATCAGCTACCGCTTGTGGCAAACGCATTTCGGCGCCAATCCGAACATAGTGGGTCAGACAATTGAAATCAATCAGCACCCGTACACCATTGTGGGCGTAACGCCAGCGGTGTTTCAGGGGAGCCAGACGGGGCTGCGATCGGAGATTTGGATTCCGATCATGATGGAAGAGCAATTGATGCCGCAGGGCGACCTAATTCACGACCATCACTATTTTTGGTTGTTCGTCTTGGGACGGTTGAAACCGGGCGTCCTGCCGGCCCAGGCGCAAGAAGAAATGACGCTGCGGCTGAAGCGGGAGGCAAAAAATTATCCTGAGGAGCACAGAGGGCACGATAGCGTGACCGTGTTTCCGCTCTGGCGCAGCCCGTTTGGAGCGAATCAGTTTCTCTCCATGATGCTGCCGATGCTGATGACCATCGCGGGCCTGGTGCTTCTACTGGCGTGTGCGAACGTAGCAAATTTGATGCTGGTCCGGTCGGTGGGGCGGCGGCGCGAGATTGCCATTCGAACGTCGCTGGGTGCCAGCCGGTGGCGGCTGGTGCGGCAGCTACTTGTCGAAAGCCTGGTACTGGCGCTGGCGGGAGGTGTGGTCGCGTTCTTGATCACGCTCTGGACTGCGGGAGCATTCATGAAATTCGTGCCAACGACGGATTTCCCGCTCTCGCTCAGCATTCGGGCCGACCGCACGGTTTTGCTCGCCACACTGGTGATCTCGGTGCTCACAGGCGTGATTTTCGGAATTTTGCCTGCGCTGCGGTCTTCGAGCGAAGCGCCGGTAGCTGTGCTGAAAGAGGACGCGGGCAGCGCGTCGAGTGGATTGCGGAAGGCGCGTCTCGCGAGCGGTCTGGTAGTCGCGCAAATTTCGCTGTCGCTGTTACTTTTGATCTGCGCAGGATTGTTCATTCGCAGCTTCATGAGCGCGCAGCAAATCAATCCGGGGTTCAACTCACACAACGTGTTGATCGCTTCCTACGATCTATTTACCGCGGGATATTCGGATGCGAGCGGAGCGGAATTCGATCGCCAGCTCGTCGCGAAACTGGAGACGCTTCCCGGCATTCAGTCGGTGGCCTTGTCGAGCCGCATCCCGCTGGGATTCGGCGGAGGTTCAACCAGTGTGAAGCCTGAAGGGTATGTATTGCAGCCGAATGAATCCATGGAGACGCAGGTCGCCATCATCACGCCGAATTATTTCAAGACCATGCAGATTCCGATTGCGAAGGGGCGCGACTTCACACTGCAGGACACCAAGAGTTCGCAGCGCGCGGTGATCGTCAACGAAACGTTTGTGGAGCGTTACTGGCCTGATCAGGAAGCAGTCGGCAAGCAACTTAACTCCGATTTGACGAACGAATGGTTCACGGTGGTGGGTGTGGCACGGGACAGCAAAGTGAACGGCCTGAATGAAAAGCCAACGCCATTCGTCTATCTGCCGCTATACCAGGTTTACCGCGCCACCATGATCATCAATGCGCGGGTGGCCGGAGATCCATTGGCTTTCGGCAAGACGGCCGAGAAAACGATTCACGAGCTAAATGCCGATCTGGTGGTGTTCGATATAACCACGCTTGAATTGCGCGAGCAAATCGCCAGCTTCCCCCAGCGCATCGCCGGAACATTTGTGGGCGCATTCGGGCTTCTCGCGCTGGTTCTCGCCGCGGTCGGAATTTACGGCGTCACGGCCTACACCACGCGTCAGCGCACACATGAAATCGGCATTCGCATGGCATTAGGCGCGAGTAAAGAAGACATTCTGCGGCTGGTGCTGGGGCGTGGGCTTAGATTGACGCTTATTGGGGTTGGCTTAGGCCTGTTGGCCTCTTTTGCGCTGACGCGCTATCTGGGTAGCCTGCTGCTGGGTGTGACGAGCACCGATGCTCTGACATTTTCGAGCGTGGCGATCTTGCTCTGCGCCGTGGCGCTCTTCGCCTGTTTCATTCCTGCGCGCCGCGCAATGCGCGTGGATCCGAACGTGGCGCTACGCTACGGATGACCTGCGGATTATGCTTGTTGGGCGCTGAACTAAGGTTTCGGCTGAACGACGAAAGATGGTACTTGTCCGCCACCGGAGGTGACGTTGGCGAGGCCCGTGGAGCTGAGCCGCGTCAGGCATCCTGCCATTTTGCCGCGGAAAATGTAGGGCGCGAAATCGACCAGCATGTCGCGCATCTCGATCCCATTTGCCGTCTGCATGGGGAAAATTTCGCGTCGGATGGCGATGCGTTCCTGCACCACCCAGGCTGCGGATCGATCGGCGAGAGCACGATCGAGCGCCGCATCCCACTGCCGCTCGTCGTTTTCCCAACCAAGTTGCACGCCGGTGCCCCCATACTCATCATTGGGCTTAAGAACAAAATTCTCACGCCCGCGGCGGACATGTTCGAGAAGCCCGAACGATTCACCGTCCCGCGTGGTTTCAGTG
This sequence comes from uncultured Acidobacteriota bacterium, assembly GCA_963703675.1. Lineage (GTDB taxonomy): Bacteria > Acidobacteriota > Terriglobia > Acidiferrales > UBA7541 > Palsa-295. The sequence goes on from CAVPFH010000007.1 coordinate 282,961, forward strand.
TCGGCAAGCAGGCGTGTCCAGGGAATATGCCGGCGGATCAATTCACGCTCGGAAGAACTGAAGAGCGCTGAATTTTGTTCATCGGTAAGCACCGAAAAAAACGCCTTCTTGTGCGGAATTTTGCAGGTAAGCGCATTTGCCACGCAAACCGCGCTCGACGTGTATGCGCTCATCAGCGCTTTACACTCAGAAGGCCGGGCGACAATGTCATTGATCAGCACACGGCGGTAAACCAGATCAATTCGCCGGCCCTTGGCGGTAAGCTTCCCGCCTTCAAAAACCAGATCGCGAGGATCGGCGACAACGGTAGTCACGCCTTCCTTTTCAAAACTGGTCTGAATAATCTCAAATTCACTCCACGTGGGCACTTCCCGCCAATCAACAATGGCAATGACGGGCGGCGAAGCCGCACCGCCCCATTCGCGATAGCTTTCCAAAAGCGCGGCCAGCAACTGCTTCATCAGTGGAAATTGCCGGACGGTGTAATGCTGCGAAAACCGCTCCATCACAGGCAGTGTGCGAAAAACATTGGCGAGGGTTTCCGCATACCCCGGTCCCGCAGGAGATTCCGCATTATATTCAGCAAACTGCAGCGAGTCAGGAAGCAAGAAAGCGTCAAGACGCGAAGCGGTGCTGGACGTGGTGTAACCAGGATTGATGCGCGCGAGGCGTTCTTCTTCGGGACTCAACGCAGCTTGCGCGAGCAGTCGGGGATTGGCGAGCGATTCCCGCACAACACGTTCGCCGAGCGCTGCAATGGCTTCGGCAACAACACGCACACGCTTCTCGTCTTCAGCGGTAAGAAAAAATGGACGTAGAAACGGGCAATGAATACGGTCGCCAAACGTCAGGCGCTCAGCACGCATCCGAGCATTCAATTCATCGCTGAATGCGGGCGCAAGTTCGACGTCCGGCCTGAGTAGTTTATGCCAAACCTCAGCAGGTGTGGACTGACTTTGCGGAGTCTGCGAAGCGGGCGCGGAGCCGCTCATGCAATCTTTGCTCCGGCGCTTTTCCGTGCAGGCGCCCCAGTGAAACCCGAAGCAGCGCCAACCCCGAGCATCTCTTCCCAGCGCGGCCAAGGATAAGAAGGATCGCCGTGCAAAGCGCGGTCGAGAACCAGCCGAGCCATGCGGTCGACAACTTCCTTAAAATAAAATTCAGTAATACGGTCGCGCTCGAAATCAGGCGCGGGATTCAAGAAATCAATCGCGTACGGAACGCCATCCTTGATGGCGAACTCAATGGTGTTCATTTCGTAGCCCAGAGCCTGATTGATGGTCTGCGCATCGCGCACCACGCGCGCGCCCAGTTCAGCGGACATGTATTCATGCTCAACCAGGTACCGCCGCTGCTTCGGATCGTAAACAACCGGCAGAATATCCATCTTGCCGAAAGTAAAGCAGCGCACGTACTGCGTGAAATCAATATTCTCCTGCAGCGTCATGCAATAGGGACCGGTGCCATCGTAGGCGGCAAGAAGCTCCTCGCGATTGTGCACTTTGTATACATGCTTCCAGCCGCCGCCAGAATAGGGCTTCAAAAACGCAGGCCGTCCAACGTGATCGAGCAGCCCATCCCAATCAATCGGGTAGGACAGATTGCGCAGCGACTCCGAATTGATGTCCACATCCGGCGGATACGATTTCTGTGGGAGAAGAACGGTCTTGGGTATGGCAACGCCCAGTTTCGCTGCCACCGAGTAATTGAAGAATTTGTCGTCAGCAGTCCACCAAAAAGGATTGTTAATAACGTAGGTTCCCTGCAGCACTGCGTACTTCAAATATGCGCGATAGTACTCAACTTCATGCGAGATGCGATCGACGATTACTTTGTAACGGGCGGGCTCGCCCATTACGGTGCCGCTCAGCCTGACGAATTCAGCGGTAATCCCATCCTTCTCGCCGAGTTCGTTGACCTTCTCAATGAAGGCCGGCGGAAAGCTATATTCGCGGCCGCACAGGATTCCGATTTTCATCGTGGATGATTCCTTTCACTTGGAT
>CAVPFH010000008.1:0-55876 GCA_963703675.1 uncultured Acidobacteriota bacterium
AGAAAGCCAGTTCCTGCACGTTGCTGGTGGTATCGATGAACTGAAGGTGCGAGTCTGGACCGGTCAGCAAGTACACATCGCCTGCTGCAATCGTTGTGGGCAGCACGCCGGCCGGAACGTTGATCGAGGCATAGCCCGAGGTTGAAGGAGCCAGGATCTGCTTGCCGGTGGTGAACAGGTTGCCACCCGCCAGGTTGGCCTTGAGTGCTTCTTGTCCTTGTGCACGGGTTGTCTCCGTCGAGATGGCGGTGTTGGCCGCGGCAATGGCTGCTTCATCGGAGGTGATCGAGGCGCCCAGTGCAAGTTCTGCAGAGGTGGCGCGAGCGATCTCTCCGCTCAGATTGGTATTGGTTGTGGCGATCGAGGCAGTCAATGTTGCTTCGACCCCTTCTGCACGGTTGGTCTCTGCCGTGACGGAAGCGTTGGAGCTCTGTACATCACTCAAGAAAGCCAGTTCCTGCACGTTGCTGGTGGTATCGATGAACTGAAGGTGCGAGTCTGGACCGGTCAGCAAGTACACGTCGCCTGCTGCAATCGTTGTGGGCAGCACGCCGGCCGGAACGTTGATCGAGGCATAGCCCGAGGTTGAAGGAGCCAGGATCTGCTTGCCGGTGGTGAACAGGTTGCCACCCGCCAGGTTGGCCTTGAGTGCTTCTTGTCCTTGTGCACGGGTTGTTTCCGTCGAGATGGCGGTGTTGGCCGCGGCAATGGCTGCTTCATCGGAGGTGATCGAGGCGCCCAGTGCAAGTTCTGCAGAGGTGGCGCGAGCGATCTCTCCGCTCAGATTGGTATTGGTTGTGGCGATCGAGGCAGTCAATGTTGCTTCGACCCCTTCTGCACGGTTGGTCTCTGCCGTGACGGAAGCGTTGGAGCTCTGTACATCGCTCAAGAAAGCCAGTTCCTGCACGTTGCTGGTGGTATCGATGAACTGAAGGTGCGAGTCTGGACCGGTCAGCAAGTACACATCGCCTGCTGCAATCGTTGTGGGCAGCACGCCGGCCGGAACGTTGATCGAGGCATAGCCCGAGGTTGAAGGAGCCAGGATCTGCTTGCCGGTGGTGAACAGGTTGCCACCCGCCAGGTTGGCCTTGAGTGCTTCTTGTCCTTGTGCACGGGTTGTTTCCGTCGAGATGGCGGTGTTGGCCGCGGCAATGGCTGCTTCATCGGAGGTGATCGAGGCGCCCAGTGCAAGTTCTGCAGAGGTGGCGCGAGCGATCTCTCCGCTCAGATTGGTATTGGTTGTGGCGATCGAGGCAGTCAATGTTGCTTCGACCCCTTCTGCACGGTTGGTCTCTGCCGTGACGGAAGCGTTGGAGCTCTGTACATCACTCAAGAAAGCCAGTTCCTGCACGTTGCTGGTGGTATCGATGAACTGAAGGTGCGAGTCTGGACCGGTCAGCAAGTACACATCGCCTGCTGCAATCGTTGTGGGCAGCACGCCGGCCGGAACGTTGATCGAGGCATAGCCCGAGGTTGAAGGAGCCAGGATCTGCTTGCCGGTGGTGAACAGGTTGCCACCCGCCAGGTTGGCCTTGAGTGCTTCTTGTCCTTGTGCACGGGTTGTTTCCGTCGAGATGGCGGTGTTGGCCGCGGCAATGGCTGCTTCATCGGAGGTGATCGAGGCGCCCAGTGCAAGTTCTGCAGAGGTGGCGCGAGCGATCTCTCCGCTCAGATTGGTATTGGTTGTGGCGATCGAGGCAGTCAATGTTGCTTCGACCCCTTCTGCACGGTTGGTCTCTGCCGTGACGGAAGCGTTGGAGCTCTGTACATCACTCAAGAAAGCCAGTTCCTGCACGTTGCTGGTGGTATCGATGAACTGAAGGTGCGAGTCTGGACCGGTCAGCAAGTACACATCGCCTGCTGCAATCGTTGTGGGCAGCACGCCGGCCGGAACGTTGATCGAGGCATAGCCCGAGGTTGAAGGAGCCAGGATCTGCTTGCCGGTGGTGAACAGGTTGCCACCCGCCAGGTTGGCCTTGAGTGCTTCTTGTCCTTGTGCACGGGTTGTTTCCGTCGAGATGGCGGTGTTGGCCGCGGCAATGGCTGCTTCATCGGAGGTGATCGAGGCGCCCAGTGCAAGTTCTGCAGAGGTGGCGCGAGCGATCTCTCCGCTCAGATTGGTATTGGTTGTGGCGATCGAGGCAGTCAATGTTGCTTCGACCCCTTCTGCACGGTTGGTCTCTGCCGTGACGGAAGCGTTGGAGCTCTGTACATCACTCAAGAAAGCCAGTTCCTGCACGTTGCTGGTGGTATCGATGAACTGAAGGTGCGAGTCTGGACCGGTCAGCAAGTACACATCGCCTGCTGCAATCGTTGTGGGCAGCACGCCGGCCGGAACGTTGATCGAGGCATAGCCCGAGGTTGAAGGAGCCAGGATCTGCTTGCCGGTGGTGAACAGGTTGCCACCCGCCAGGTTGGCCTTGAGTGCTTCTTGTCCTTGTGCACGGGTTGTTTCCGTCGAGATGGCGGTGTTGGCCGCGGCAATGGCTGCTTCATCGGAGGTGATCGAGGCGCCCAGTGCAAGTTCTGCAGAGGTGGCGCGAGCGATCTCTCCGCTCAGATTGGTATTGGTTGTGGCGATCGAGGCAGTCAATGTTGCTTCGACCCCTTCTGCACGGTTGGTCTCTGCCGTGACGGAAGCGTTGGAGCTCTGTACATCACTCAAGAAAGCCAGTTCCTGCACGTTGCTGGTGGTATCGATGAACTGAAGGTGCGAGTCTGGACCGGTCAGCAAGTACACATCGCCTGCTGCAATCGTTGTGGGCAGCACGCCGGCCGGAACGTTGATCGAGGCATAGCCCGAGGTTGAAGGAGCCAGGATCTGCTTGCCGGTGGTGAACAGGTTGCCACCCGCCAGGTTGGCCTTGAGTGCTTCTTGTCCTTGTGCACGGGTTGTTTCCGTCGAGATGGCGGTGTTGGCCGCGGCAATGGCTGCTTCATCGGAGGTGATCGAGGCGCCCAGTGCAAGTTCTGCAGAGGTGGCGCGAGCGATCTCTCCGCTCAGATTGGTATTGGTTGTGGCGATCGAGGCAGTCAATGTTGCTTCGACCCCTTCTGCACGGTTGGTCTCTGCCGTGACGGAAGCGTTGGAGCTCTGTACATCACTCAAGAAAGCCAGTTCCTGCACGTTGCTGGTGGTATCGATGAACTGAAGGTGCGAGTCTGGACCGGTCAGCAAGTACACATCGCCTGCTGCAATCGTTGTGGGCAGCACGCCGGCCGGAACGTTGATCGAGGCATAGCCCGAGGTTGAAGGAGCCAGGATCTGCTTGCCGGTGGTGAACAGGTTGCCACCCGCCAGGTTGGCCTTGAGTGCTTCTTGTCCTTGTGCACGGGTTGTTTCCGTCGAGATGGCGGTGTTGGCCGCGGCAATGGCTGCTTCATCGGAGGTGATCGAGGCGCCCAGTGCAAGTTCTGCAGAGGTGGCGCGAGCGATCTCTCCGCTCAGATTGGTATTGGTTGTGGCGATCGAGGCAGTCAATGTTGCTTCGACCCCTTCTGCACGGTTGGTCTCTGCCGTGACGGAAGCGTTGGAGCTCTGTACATCACTCAAGAAAGCCAGTTCCTGCGGCGTGCTGGTCTTGTCGAGGAACTGCAGGTGAATGTCGTTCGTCGTCAACCACACGTCACCCAAGATCGGGCTGATGGGTGGAGGGCCAGAATTGGGAATGTTTAGAGAGGCAGCACCTCCAGAGGAAGCAGCGAAAGTTTGTTTGCCCGAGAAAGTGTTGGGGCCTAATGTTGCTGCGGTTCCCGCAATCTTGGCCGGCGCGATAGTGCCGTCCGTTATGTTGCTGTTGCTGACCGTGCCCACTGTCAAGCTTGGATTCTGTCGCCAGTAGAGTTGATGGTGCCATCGCCCCCAGTTACGGACAACACGCCCCCATTGGCGACTGTCGGAGTGCTGGCCGTACCCCCAACGAGGATTCCCGCTCCGGGTGAAACGGTAAGCACGCCGGTATTGGCAATAGTGTTTCCGGTGATCGAAATCCCATTTCCTGGCGTGTACGTTCCAGCAGCTCCAGTTGGGCCTGTCGCGCCTTCCTGAGCGAGAACCGACCAGAATGTTGGCGTAGTGTCGGGCTCGTTGCCAGTGTTGCTACTCTGCAATGAAATGTACGACGTGCCGTTATAGCTGACGGCGTCGTTTGCGTTGTAATTGGTGCCCGATGCCCAAGCATTTCTCCAAGTCACACCGATCGGACCTGTTGGACCAGTGGGACCAGTGGCTCCAGTGTCTCCGGTTGGTCCAGTCAAGCCTTGCGAACCAACGGAACCGCTCGGTCCGGTTGGGCCGATTGGTCCCTGAATCCCTTGCGGACCGGTTGGTCCGATTGGGCCTTGCGTGCCTGTCGGTCCAACGATCCCTTGTGTTCCTGTCGCTCCGGTCGCACCCGTCGCGCCGGTGCCACCAGTTACGCCGGTCGGTCCAGTCGCGCCCTCCTGTGACAACAACTGCCAGTCAGGACTGCTTCCTGGCTGATTGTTCGTGTTATTGCTCGTAACTGAAATGTACGACGAGCCGTTATACGAGACCGAACCACCTAAAGAGTATGTGGTGCTGGAGTTCCATGGTCCGTTCCACGAGAGACCTCGCGCTCCAGTCGCACCTGTTGGACCGGTCGGGCCTGTGGCGCCGTTCGCACCGTTATTGCCGTTGACGCCGTTCGCGCCTTGAGGTCCTGTCGGTCCTATTGGACCGATCGGGCCCATCGGACCGGTCGCACCGTTAGCTCCGTTCGTTCCCGCGGTGCCCGTTACACCAATCGGACCTGTTGGTCCTGTCGCGCCGGTGACTCCCGCCGCTCCGGCAGTTCCGGTGGGACCGGTTGCGCCTTCTTCCGCCAAGAATCCCCAGTCGCTCGGATCATTGTTCGGGAGTTAAGGACCCGGTATTTGCATGGTATGCGGTGTAGGAAGAACCGTTGTAATAAACCACATCGTCAACAGCGTAGCTCGTGTTCAACTGGAAATTGCCGCGCCAGTTCAAGCCCGCGGCACCAGTTGCACCGGTCGCGCCGGTTGCTCCATTTGTGCCATTGGCACCAGCAATACCTTGTGGGCCCGTTGGACCAGTGGCACCGTTTACACCGTTCGTTCCATTTGTTCCGTTCGTACCGGTGGGACCAGTTAAGCCTGTTGGACCCGTGGAACCGGTGGTACCTTTAGCGCCCGCCGCACCCGCTGTTCCTTGAGGACCCGTTGGACCAGTGGCACCGTTTACACCATTCGTTCCATTTGTTCCGTTCGTACCGGTGGGACCAGTTACGCCTGTTGGACCCGTGGAACCGGTGGCACCTTTAGCGCCCGCCGCACCCGCTGTTCCTTGAGGACCCGTTGGACCAGTGGCACCGTTTACACCGTTCGTTCCATTTGTTCCGTTCGTACCGGTGGGACCAGTTAAGCCTGTTGGACCCGTGGAACCGGTGGCACCTTTAGCGCCCGCCGCACCCGCTGTTCCTTGAGGACCCGTTGGACCAGTGGCACCGTTTACACCATTCGTTCCATTTGTTCCGTTCGTGCCTGCGGTGCCCGTTGCTCCCGTCGGGCCAGTGCACCAGTTGCGCCTGTTGGACCCGTCGCTCCTGTCGCGCCTTTCGGCCCACCCGATGGCCCAGTCGCGCCTGTGGCACCCGTTGCCCCTGCCCGCCGCGCCAGTGGCGCCCGTCGGTCCAGTGGGTCCGGTAGCGCCTGCACTTCCTCCGGTTGTCAGGACGATGTCCACCTGCGGATCGTGGCTCGTATCCGTGTCTTCCTTCGCATCGAAAGTAACGTTTACGCCCGTTCCCACACTCGTGCTTGGATTGCTCGACCAAATTCCAATTCCATTATTCGTTCCAGAATTATTCAGCCAGTATTGAACGATGGGAGTGATGTCAACGAGCAAATAGTCTTGATGAGCGCCGGAAGGAACAGCAGCTTCGATTGCTGGAGTTGTCAAATCGCAGCCAGGATGATTGAGTCCAGTCAGGGTATCTTCAGTCCAAACCTGATTTGCTTCCAATCGGCAGATATAAAAATTCCCCGGTGTATTGGCGACATCGTTTACGAAAAGTCTGAGAGTTGCTTTCTCAACTCCGCTGCCATTAACCGTTGACGGAATTTCGGCGAGGCTGAATCGGACATAGGCGTTTGTGTTGGGACTCGCCACGACCAGGTGGACATTGGTGCCGTTATTTCCACTGGTTCCATTTTGCGCATAGGTGTCGTCCGTCGCGGGCGCCTGCGCTCGCGCGAGGGCGGGCGAGAAGAGCGACAGCCCGAGGGATGAAAGCAGCGCGAGCAAATGAATACGCCTGGAAATAATCATGGAGAAACCCTCCAAAATATTCTTCGGTGCAGCCTCAGACTTGGTCACGGGGGTCCTTGAAGAAATGAACTCTGAAATGTCCTCTTGTTCTCGTCGCTCGCCTAAATCACTCGCGAAACTTTCTCGTCCACGGCGCGTCTGTTGATTGAGGACTGCGGGCTCACCGACAATCAGAGCCCTGTGACACGTGCTGTCATCCATCTAGCGATCCGCCTTCATTTGCGGCATAAGGAGCGACACACCACATAGCGCACTCGTTGCGGGATGAGTGCACCGGTGCCTCGGCGAAAAGCAATCAGCGAGCCAACCGGGTTCAATCAGGTGAACACTTGAGAAAAAAAGGGAAGACTTGGCGAATGAGCTACATGCGTAGGACACTAAAGAAAATCATGTATTCCGCGACGCTAGAAACGCAGCGCAAACGCACTGTTTCGTTCACGTAACGGAAGAGCTTTCGTCACTTATAAATGACTACTGCACAGTTATATGAGTACTGTAGCTAGTCGAGATCGAGACGAAAGCGCAGCGAAGGCCCCACCAAACATCCAACTAAAAAAGTGATGGTATGCGCGGGGATGTTTTGCTTCGCAATGCTAGCGTGACCTCGCTAGCGCGTAGATTTCCTTGACCGAGCACGATTTACCGTTGCCGTTCGTTAACTTGTTGTGTAATTAGGACTCCACGTCGAAAGATTTTCCAGTGGGTTGACCCGGGGGGCACACGGTTCACGACTTTGTTGGACAGGGAAACTGTCGCGGCGCAAGATCGCGATATGTAGCAGTTGCTTCGTGCGTGAGGCGTGGAGTTGGTTTTATGTAAACGCAAATCAACATTTGAGGTCTCCGTCGCGATGCTCATCGCCAAGAATCCTAGGAGTCGCGTCGACAGAGTGCAAGAATTTTGCCGGATTTGCAGAATAGGAATGAGTCAATCATTCTGAATTCGAACGAAAGGTGATGCTTGTGAGGATTTTATTGGTCGAGGATTCAGCAGTAGAAAGGCAGCAAATCGGCTGCTACCTCAAAGAATGGAATCTCGACTTTGCCACCATTGAGAATGACGCGGATGCCTGGAATTGTCTTCAGAGTTCAGACGCCCCGAACCTAGTGCTCTTGGATTGGCTGCTCCCGGGGCTTGACGGCGTCGAGCTTTGTCGAAGAATAAGAACTCTCGGAGCTAACGGAACTTATATCTACACCGTAATGCTCACGGCTAAGGATAAAAAGCAAGACCTGCTCACCGCCATGGCGGCGGGAGCCGATGACTATGTGGCTAAACCGGTCGACCCATCAGAATTGAGAGCACGTCTCCTTGTTGGGAAAAGAATAATCGACCTTCATCAGTCGCTCAGATTCGCTGCCACTCACGATTTCTTGACCGAGCTCTTGAACCGCGCAGAAATTCGCGCTTCGCTCAAGCGCGAGCTGTCGCGCGGTAAACGCGAGAACAAGCCCGTGGCGTTGATCTTGGCTGATCTGGATCACTTCAAACAAATCAACGATTCGCTCGGACACGCGGCCGGGGATGGTGTGTTAAAGGAAGTTGCAAAACGGTTGCAGTCAGACCTCAGGACGTACGATCTCGTGGGACGCTATGGGGGCGAGGAATTTTTGATTGTCTTGCCGAATTGTAGCTTAGTCGTTGCGAGTCGACGCGCGGATGAAATTAGATGCTTGGTCTGCAAGGATGCAATCGTGACCACCTTCGCGACAGCGTCCGTCACGATTAGCATGGGCGTAACGGTTTGCGATTGGACGCAAGATTTGACGATCGAGGATTTACTCCAACAAGCAGATGAAGCTCTCTATGGCGCTAAAGAGAACGGCAGAAACTGCGTTCAGAGCCGTGTCGACAAGATGTCAACCCTCTCCAGAACAAGGTCCTGAAGCCAATCCCGCACAGCCGACCACTCACCAAACGAACTTGGCTCCGAGTTGAATATGTCGCGAACCTCCAGTGCCAAGCACCGGGTTTGAGGCTGTCCCAAGATCCGGTGTGAATCGCGTAATGCCGAGACTTCCAGGACTCGAGAGATCCGTATTCATAGAGAATACGTCGAAGTTCGGATGATTCAAGATATTGAAAACCTCTGCTCGGATTTGCAAATTCAATCTTTCCGTAAGCTTCCACGTCTTGGCCAGGGAGGCGTCCCAGTCCACAAATTTCGGGCCCCGGAAGATATTACGTCCCATGTTTCCGAAGGTTCCTTGAGCCGGCGGGGTGATGACTGCCGAGCCCTGCACAAAGCAACCCACGGTATCCAGCGACGCGAGCAATTCGGGTGTACTTGCTTGGGCAACGCAGGCTGGATTCGACTCTCCGGAAAAATAAGGGATGGAGGTCGTCGGGGAAGATTTAACGTCCCTTGGGTTCCCGGCGATGTTCCAGCGGTCTACAAACTCTCCCGTTGTACTGAAGTCATTGAAACTGTCGAAAAGTGCGAAGGGTTCACCCCCTTCCGCGGTGGCAATCGTCGTCACTTGCCAACCCTTGAGCATTTGCCACTTGCCCTCTACGGAGGGCAAGTCATAAGTTACTGCCAGGGTGAACCGATTTCGAATGTCATAATCGCCATTACCACGCTCGGCGCTATAGTTAAGGCTATTCTGCGGCACGCTGGCCAAGTTGCTCGTCGCGGTGTCGATCGCGTGGGCATAGGTATATCCGGCGAGCAGATAAAGACCTCGCGAGTATCTCTTGGTGAGAGTGACTTGAAGTGAGTTGTAATCGGAACTTGCTTTGTTGCCCAGGAACGTAATGGTTCCGAGCGTCGGATAGCACGGTCCGGTACCAATCCCAAAACCAATCGGCGGAGGACACGGGGCAGTGTAAGGTCTTGCGGACTGTTCGCAGCTGAAGTAGCTGCCGGTTGGAGTTGACAAACACGGCGTACTGAGCGCCGGATCCGGTTGATTCAAGTCCGTGACACTGTAGAGATTGACCCCCTTGTTGGCGACGTACGCAACTTGCAACAGTATGGTCGGACCCAGCATTTGCTGAATGTTCACATTCCAGTTGGCCACAAATGGAGTGGTCAATTTCTGACTGACTCCGAAGATTGAACACGGGTTGCCTGGGTTATTGGCCTGGCTGGGGTCACTCGCGATGCATGTAGTATCTGCCGTCGCCGGAAATATCGTCGGTCCTGTCGTGTTCCAATTGAGAAGATTGGTGTTCGTCGAACTATTTAAGAACGCCGAAATCGTGCCGTTTCCGGGCGGTACTCCGAGGTTTGGGGCCGTAGGATTCAAGTTCAACCCGCCGCCGCTGAACATGAAAGTTCGAATCGAAGGCTGTTCGAAAATTAGTCCGCCACCAGCGCGAATCACCGTCTTCCCGCTACCGAAAATATCCCACGCGACACCAAGTCTTGGCGAGACGTTGTTATAGTTTGTCGGGTATGGCGAGCTGATTCCGTTGCCAACCTGAACGACGCCTTCGGAAGGCACGAAGTTCGCAAGAAGATTTCGCGAATCGACTATCGGGAGTGTCAGGTCATATCGAAGACCCAGATTCACAGTCACGTTCTGCGTGATGCGGTAGTCATCTTGCACGAACATCCCAAACGACTTTAGGTTAACGTCGCGAGCAGGGTCGCCGTATAGGCGCTCCCAGCTATGCGGATTCCCACTCACAAAATCCTCGAGCGAACTAAAGTAAACCCGACCGCGACCCTCTGTTGCGCGAAAGTAGTTCACATGGCCGTACCGAAATTCTCCTCCAAATCTAAGCGTGTGTTTCCCCAATGTTAAAGACGCGGTATCAGAGATGTTTTCGGTTTGCGTAGGAGTAGTCCACAGCGGCCAGTTCGAGTTGCCACCCATGTAATTGAATTCGTTCGACCCGGGATTGATTCGCGGAAAACCAAACTCACGAGGGTCAGTGACGCCAGTATTCAGGCCGTAGGACATTGGATTTACGTTGTGATCGATCGGCTGGATTGCTTCATAAAACCGGCTATAGCTGAAGCGCACCTGGTTTACCCAGCGTGAATTGGGCGTCCAGGCCCAGTTCAGGCCAAATACTTGCGTGTGAGGCGCAGTGGTCGAAAGCCATTCAGGCCGCAGAGGGTTGGCATCCTCTTCGATGAGATTAGTGTTGCTATAGATGAACCGGCCGGACAGAACATTTCGCGAGTTGATGTAGAAGTCGCTCTTGACCACAGCGTTGTCGCTGCGATCTGTATTGTTGAAATTGAAGTTGATCAGTGCCGGATCGTTCGTGGTGGTCGTAAAGCCGGGGTTGGGCAAAAATAGCCCGGTACCGTTCGGGCCGCCCGTAGAAAGTAGCTCGCTCAATGGATTGCAATTCGGCGAGCATCCGTTCAGAGCGTCAACAATGCTCACGTCGGCGGGAGCGAATCCTGTCGGTGCTAACTTAGCCAGCAGAGCGGGATTATCGGCGATTGAAATAGTGATCGGGCTGTCTACTAGATTTGTGTTCCCTACCTTGAATCGAATGCCTTCATAGTTCCCGAAGTAGAACCACTTGTCTTTCTTGATCGGCCCGCCGATGGACGCGCCGAATTGATGCAGGATCAGCGCCGCCTGAGGTGTTCCGTTGATATCGAAATAGTTCCTTGCGTCAACCGCGGCGTTGCGACCGAAGTAATACGCCGTACCGTGAATATCATTGGTTCCGGATTTTAGGTCCAGATTCATCACCAGGCCGGGCTTCACACCGTAATCGGCTTGTGGGCTCTCCTGTACGTTGAACTCCTGAATCGAATCCAGCGGGAGGATACTGGCTGGCGTGCCCGCAATGCCGGCTTCATTGACCACCGTTTCTCCATAATACACATCGTTCTCATCTGCTCCGTCAATGAAGAAGTTATTGTCGTCTGGTCGGTTGCCATTCGATGTCACGGAATGAAAACCGCCGCCGGGAGTACGCTGGACGCCGGGATGCAACGGAAGAAGATTTTGAAAGTCCCGGCCGTTGAGCGGCAATTCGTTAATAGCCTGGTTCTCCAGGACGCTGTTGAGTGTGGAGTTGGTCGTGTCGGTCATGGTGGCCTGCTCCTTGACTTGCACAACCTCGCTTACCGCGCCTGGCACGAGCTGCAGATCCACGCGTACGTCTCGCGCTACGTCCAGCGGAACACGATCGCTCTGTGTTTTCTTAAAACCCCGCGCTTCGGCGGTGATCACATACATTCCCGGTTCCATCGAAGACGCCACAAATTCTCCTACATCGTTCGTCACGAGTTCGCGTGAAATTTGATTCTCGGTGTTTGTGACGGTCACTTTGGCGCCGACCACAACCCCGCCGGAGGAATCCCGGACGGTGCCCAGGATGCGCCCTTCAGTTGTCTGCGCCGGGGAACTTGTCGCGACGCACAATAGCGCTAGGACGAACGCGACAACAAATTGAAAAACTTTCATGGTACTCCTTTGCCTAAGAACCTGGACTTCTGGCGCCGGGTTAATCTGGAAACTTTGAATCGAGCACAAGCCAGAGCGCGACCGTCGGCTAGAGCCCGGCAGCGAGTTTCCCAATGTCGACAAGGCAGGTAGGAGCCGAATTGATGCCGGCAGTCCGCGTAGTGTAAATCCCCGTGAAGGTCAGAACCCACCCCATAAGAACAGACGGTATGCGCGCAAATTAGAACACATGCGTGCCCAAGTCAATGACCAGTTCATCGCAAAGTTCAACTGCCAAGGCCGCATAGGCATAGCTCAGGCGTCGATAATCCTGCTCGGTGGTGAGTGGCGGAGTAGAACTGTCTGAATCTTAAAGGATGTGCTCGGGGGAACGGTCGACGAGCAACTCGTGGTCGAACTCCCCCTAAACGGCCGCGATTTCGGAAAGCTCGTGGCATTGGTGCCCGGCGTGATTGTAGAAGGCTAGGGCGTCGCCGGTACAGAAAAAGGGTTCAATAATTCGGCCCTGAACCAGGTAGCATCACGGGCGCGCCAGCAACCTTGCTTCCCATCCGTCCCACATTTTGGCAAAACACCCGCAGAAATTCTCGCGTTCCAGGTCAACTAGGCTCCGCTGCATTAGGTCAGTAGACGATACCTAAGGCAGAGTTCTATCTTGGAGCCGCTGCGGAAAGGGACTCGTAGAGGAGTTTTTCAACAACCTCAGTTGTTTTTGGGGGACCGGAATAATTATTTTTGAGCGGCCTGATTTTCGACGAATGCGCAAGCCCGAGAACCCAGGATTTTGGCAAGCTGAGGTTGCTGAAAGTGGCACAAGCAACGCGCGCTCCACCCGCATTGTTGTTCTTTCCCTGCATTGAGGTTTTCCCCATCCAAACCCCCAAGGAGTTTTCTGATATCGTTCAATGTCTTGCCTCAACATTCCGGCAAAAGGGAGGAAGTTTGTAACTTCCTCCCCGCACGCTTAGATTAGACCTTACTGCAGTGGCGCGCCGCCCGAAGTCCTGCAAGGTGAAGCTAAAGCCGCTGCAGCTAAGCGAATCACACCGCTCTCGTCGATGCAATAGTGGGTCGTTCCGGTATTGGCCGACAGTGGGTCGTTGGCGAAGTTAAAACCGGTACTGCCCCATGCCGCGCAACCCGAAGGAACCGCGCCGACGCCGACCACAACGCCGTCGTTGGTGTAGGTTGCCGTGTAACCGCTCTTGGTGCCGGCTGCCAGAACTGGGTCAATCAAACCCGGAGCTGCGCAAGTGCCACCCGCTCCGCCGAGTCCGGCCAAGCTCGTGGCATAGCCGTCATTGTAGGTCGACTGGAACGCTGCCTGTGCCGAAGAAAGAGTACGGAGCGAACCGACTGCCGAAGACTGGTTCGCAGCGATCTTGGCGCGAAGCAGGTTCGGAATGGCAATCGCCGCGATAATCAAAATGATCGCGACGACGATCAGCAACTCGATTAACGAGAAACCCTTCTGATTCTTGTTCATTTCTTCCCCCGGAACCGCCGCTCCCACCTTCTTCTCATTTCTTCTGGTGGGTGCGCCCGATTTAGTGCAAGTCGAGCACCAAGGATATAAGGCCTCGTTGCATTCGCGGCACATTTAACTAGATCTCATAGATTCATGAAGATACACTGGACAAACGGGGCTTGCTTTACCTTCGGCTCAGGCGAACGGCTAAGGGTTGCCGAATAATGTCATCCTAAGTTGACTCAATGCGGCTGTGGTCATTTTGGAAGCAAATGGCGTGCCTACTTTGGTCACGGAACCATGGCAGCAGGTCTCATCCATTTGGTTGCACCTAACTCCCAACTCATGCCTCTCAAGGCATTCGCAGCGGATGGCACCGGATCCGAATCTGACATAGTAAGGGCGATCTATTACGCCGCGGACCACGGGGCCAACGTCATCAACATGAGTTTTGAGTTGCCCCACATTTCGGACGCAATGATGAAGGCCATTAATTACGCGAGTCGCAAAGGCGTGACCTGCGTGGCCTCGGCGGGCAATGACGGCACAAACGCTTTGGTTTACCCCGCAGCTTTCGGCAACGTCGTAAGCGTGGCGTAGGTTAACACCCTTCTAACGAACTTCAAATCGGAGACATCCAGCGCGCTCTTTCGCATGCCATCCCGTGCGGAACGGGTGGCGCGCTCGGCGCTGGCTGGGTGGATTTCAACCAGGCTGTCAGCTTTATCCAGGGTATGAACATGGCGACTACAAGCACGACAACGAGCAAGAAAAAGTCACGAAAAATTTCCGACTGACGAGCGGACTCGATGTGAGTGGATAGTCAAGATCCTGGGCCGGCTGACATAGGAAATCGAAATCACGCGCGGCCTCTGGGTCAACTCTGTCGTTTTGCCTTCGGTCAAGTCTGAAAACAACCTTCGGGTCCAGGGTGACACCATTACCGTAGGATCGACTAAAAGAGTTGTAAACGGGCGAAACCGTACTCATCACCCTTGTGACAGTTTCCAATCCGCAGGCGGGAAGTCGATATGCCAAAAGCGCGGGGCCGGTTGTGTGAACTCGATGGCAACTTCTTTTACGCTGGCTGTCTCCTCGCTCACACGGATCACTCGGCTAGCTATTTCTTCGCCGCTAACTACATTCTTGACCAACAGTAGTTCTCTAGGCTCCACATCCATAGTCAGACTAATGAGGGCGCCATGAGCGTTAACCACCAACGTGTAGCTGACTTCTGAAAGGACTCCTTTCTCATCAGTTGGTCGCTGCACCTGTAATTTTACGCGAGCTATGACACGCTGGCTGCGTCTGGTATTAATCTCGCTCTTGAGGAGAGTGTTATGAAGGTCCGGCATTTGGTAAAAATACCAGGTTCCCAGACTGCCACGCAATAGATCGCGCCCGTTAAATGTCCCAGATGCCAGTAGACTTCCGTGGTTAGTGCTCCTTCAAGCACTAGAATGGCTACGAAGATCACAACGGCATTCATCAAGGCTTTGCGAATAGCATCTTTCAAGACGTTGTGCAAAGGGTGAGGAGATTCATCGTCGACAAAAAGCTCGGGCCGCCGCTTGGCGTGAATTATGTACGTATCAATACGTACGTAAAAACGCGTTAAAATTCTCTACTGGAACCTGACAATCCTCCCATGTGCTGTGCGCCACGCCATCTCCATCCGACCGGAAGGCGGCTCTATTTGGATCAGGTGTTCCTGTCACGATGATAAGCTGACCGTAACGGTTCGGGACGATGGGCCCGGCATCGTTGCTGAACTTGGCCAATCGCACCAATTCGGTTTGCGCTCCCTGCGGGAACGTCTCCGGGCAGCTTGTGAACCGTCAGCCGAGCTGCAGCTCCGTTGTGGTCCGGAGGGCTTCGACGCCCGTTTTGTCATTCCGCCTTCCAAGGAACCGTTGGTGATCAATCAAGTTCCGTGCTAATCGCTGACGACGAGCCGCTGGCTCTCCGCACCCTTCGGGAACATCTCCGCGGCCTAGGTTGGACCGGACAGATTTACGAGGTTCACGATGGTCAAACGGCGATTTCAGTCGCGAACGAACAACGGCCCGATCTAGTCTCTCTCGATATTGTGATGCCGGGCGCCACAGGACTAGCCTGGTTAATTCAGTGCGCCGTGAAAAGGTGTTGGTCCACAGTGGGTGAAAGCCCCACCCGGGAACTGGTTCGTTCCACCCGGTAGCAATCGGAGCAGCGGTGGAGGCAACGAAGCTGCTGAAGCCTCCGATGTAGAGGGTTGCTAAGGCAACTCGGCAAGTCTGTAGGCCGTAACGTTGTGAACGCCGCGCAGGCCTCGAAAAAGGCGATGCAGGGGCCGACCCGCCTGAATTTCGGGGAAGGCCGATGACGATGGGAATGTACGAGCGAACAAGTTTCCATTGGACCTGCCGGGGTAGTGGCGATGGCATGCAGGCATGGGGGACCAAACGCAACACGGGAAGTCCCATCGGTGATCGCGGTGTGGATCAACTGGCAGCTCGTGAGAGACAGGCCGGGCCGAGTGGGATGGCGGAGAGGTTCGCAGTACCGATGAAGCCGGGTAACTCCGGTGGAGGGAAGGGGCCTTAGTTGAAAGGAAACGCAAGAAGCGACAAAGGACCGAGGGATTGGCGATGGGCCTAACAACTCCACCCAGTGTTCAGAAGTTGCAGACGGCGTTGCACGACAAAGCGAAGGGATCGCCCAGCTTTCGCTTCTATGCTTTGTACGACAAGGTGTACCGAGAAGACGTGATGGCGTTCGCCTATGAATGCTGCAAAGCCAATGGCGGAGCAGCAGGCGTAGATGGTCAGACCTTCGAGGACATCGAAGAGTATGGAGTGAAGAAGTGGTTGGACGAACTGGCGCAAGAGCTGAAAAGTAGAACGTATCGACCGCAGCCCGTACGGCGGGTGTGGATACCCAAGCCAGACGGAAAGCAGAGGCCGTTAGGGGTGCCCGCGATCACAGATCGCGTGGTACAGATAGCGGCAGTTCTGGTGCTCGAACCGATATTCGAGACCGATCTGCAGCCGGAGCAATATGCCTATCGGCCAGACCGCAGCGCGTTGGATGCCGTGAAGCAGGTCCACCAGCTGCTCAACACCGGCCATGGACAAATTGTAGACGCCGATTTAAGCGGCTACTTTGACTCGATTCCCCATGCCGAGCTTCTAAAGTCGGTGGCTCGAAGGATCGTCGACGGAGCGATGCTGCATTTGATCAAGATGTGGCTGGAAGCTCCGGTTGAAGAGACCGACGAGAAAGGGAATAAGCATCGGAGTACGCGCAATCGGGATGAGGGACGAGGAACTCCACAAGGAGCTCCGATCAGCCCGTTGCTAAGCAACTTGTACATGCGTCGATTCGTGCTGGGATGGAAGAAGCTCGGGCACGAGAAGCGTCTTGCTGCACACATCGTTAACTATGCCGATGACTTGGTGATCTGCTGCCGTGGTCGAGCGGAAGAAGCGCTGGCTACGATGCGAGACATCATGAGGAAGCTGAAGTTGACGGTGAATGAAACGAAGACGCGGGTCTGTAAACTGCCGGAAGAGAAGTTCGACTTTCTGGGTTATACGTTTGGTCGGTGCTACTCGTTGAAGACAGGGCGTGCGTACCTTGGCACGGTTCCCTCGAAGAAGCGGGTGATCCGCATCTGCGAGACGATTAGCGAGCTGACCGGACGGCATCAAACCCTGCTGGACCAGGAAATGGTGGTAACGAAGCTCAACCGTGCGATGGTCGGGTGGGCCAACTACTTCTGTTTAGGACCAGTCAGCAAGACCTATCGAGCCGTAGATGGTCACGCTCGCAAGAGGCTGCGTCAGTGGCTGTGTGCCAAGCACCGCATCCGAGGGTCTGCGGCCCAGAGGTACGCGGACGACACGCTGTATGAGGTGTTCGGCTTAATCCGCCTCACCAAGCGGACGAGCAGTTTTCCGTGGGCAACACCGTGAGCCTTTCTCCGAGAGCCGGATGCCTGAAACAGGCCTGTCCGGTTCGATGAGCGGGGTGTGAAGACGGAAGCATGGTCCAGCTCGTGAGGCACCGACAGACGAAAGGGTCGGCAACGGCTAGGCTGCACCTAAACCACCGCGTCACACCTCGACTCCACTCAGAGGCGAGAATCGTAGCGCGGAAAGCGCATTGATGACAGAGGAGAGGATCGCGCTCGGTAATCGACCTTTCTATGGGTTTGCGTTGCCGTTGTTGTGACCTTACGAAGCGTTTTTCGAGACAGCTCCGCTGGGCCCTTCCGAGAATGTGTTTTCGAACGGAGCGAGACAATCTAAGAGGAGTTGCAGACGGTTTGGAAGAGGTTCTGAAAAGGCCAGCCGCTGGCGAGGTGAATGCGGATGCAACGAGCAGTTTCGCGGATACGCGCACCGATCTTGAACAACTGCGTGCGCAGGGTTTCGATTTGTGCGGAGCGCATCGACAAAGGCAGCTGCCAGCGAAACAGGTTGACGAGGTTGTAGGCGAAACTGTGGAGCAACAGGCGGAACGCATTGGCTCGGAAGCGGTGACAGCTCAAGCGGTCCGCGGCAAAACCGTTCTTGAATTCTTCAATGCGGTTCTCACACTCCCCGCGATCGTTATAGAAGGAGAAAACGGAACGGCTGCGGCCTTTCAAGTTGGTGACGAGAAAGCGCACGTTGGTTCCAGATTCGGTGTGCTCGGCCTTGTAGCAGATGCGCCGCTGATGAGACCAGCTGTAAGCGCGATAGAGAAAGCTGGAAAAAGATCGCTGTGGGTTTCCAGTGCGACGATACCGTCTCGCGAGACGACGCTGCAGCTGCTGCGCTTGCCCTTGCAATCGTGGATTAGTAGCTATGCCGATGGTGTACTGGATGCCGAAAAACTCGCAAAATTCATAGAGCAGTGGCAGAGCAAAACCGGCGTCAGCGCGCAGTTTGATGCGGGCCTTGGGAAACTCTCGCTGGAGTCGCGGGACGATGCGTAACAGCAGAGGAATGATGCGGGCGTGACTCGCCGCGGTACCGCGACGCAGACGCGCAGCCAACAAACAACCGGTGTGACGCTCGAAGATCAGCAAGGGGTGATACATGTGCTGGTCATAACCACCGTTGAAGAAACTGAGCTGCTGCTGACCGTACGTTGGATCGTCAGTGGAATCGACATCGAGCAGGATCTCTCCCCGCTTGCGAACCTGTTCTCCGCAGATTTTCACAAACCCATCGAGCAGAGCATCTTGCAGCTTGAGGAGGTCGCGAGGCGAGGGTGAGTTCTCCCAGCGGCTGAGAGTTGGCTGTGATCCGAGAGGTTCGCCGAGCGGTTGATCGGCAAGAATTTGAAATGCCGGATCGTGACGTAGCCGGTCGGCGTCGTTGGCATCTTCGTAGCCAGCGATGATCTGGTACAGGCGCTGACGCAACAACGACAACCCAGGGTGACTCACACGCGAATCGTCGCGATCATCACAGACGCACTCTGCCAAGTCTCGTGTGAGTCCATGCCGCTGATCAAAAGCCCGCAAAGGCAGCAGGCCGGCATCACTAGTGATCTGACCGCCAGAAAAATCAGCTCGAATGGATCGGTGTCGGTAGAAGGAAAACAACAGCTGTGGTATACAAGATGTCATCTCTGGGTGCTCCGAAAGAGAATGCTGGGTTCGCTAAAACTCAGTGTTCATCAATCTTTTAGAGCACCTTTTCTTTTTTGCTAGCAAAATCGTGAATAATCCAGGCTAGAGGTGTTAGGCAAATCGATTATGAACCGAAGGTGATATTCACTACGGCCTATGACCAATATGCTGTCATCGCCTTTGAACTTGGTGCGCTCGATTACCTGCTGAAGCCGTTTGGACGCGACAGACTTGAGCCGGTTGTACGTCGAGTACAGGCGACTCGAAACGGGTCTGCGGTACCATTCCTATCGCGGGCTAGAGAATCGTTTGAGCAAACGCGCACGCTTTCAAGAATCTTCGTTCGGGACGGGAACCGAAACGTCCCCATCCCGTTGGCAAGCGCAGAGCGCGTTCAAGGGGCCGATGACTATGTGACGATTCATTCGGCAGCGAGGCAATATCTTGTCAGCGTCCGGTTGTCCGATCTCGAAGGTCAGCTAGCCGCGCCACATTTCTTCCGAATTCATCGATCTCACCTTATCAACCTCGAATACGTGGCATCCATTGAACCGTATGATGCCGCTCGCGTTCAGGTTGTCATGAAAAACGGAGAAAAAATCGTCGCCAGCCGAGCAGGTTCAAAACGACTCCGTGATCTAGCTCTCTGATAAATCGAAATTGTTTAGCTGCGTTCTTGAATTCTGTGAGGTCACTAGGTCACGTCGATTACACGGAAATCGGGTTCGTGGTGCAAAGCTATACGTACGTATTGTTGCACCTAGCGACTGTAAATCAACGCACGAAAAGTACCCGGCACTGGGCGGCGTCGCTGTTGGCTTGAGGCAGCAGAAGCAGGACTGAAGTCCGAAGTTGTTACCCACACGTTGTGCGTCTTTGGATCAAGCGTCATAGTTTTGGCACCATATTCCGTCTTTATCGTCTCAACCTCGCCTAGTTTGTTGGGCGAGTCCTCGTGAAAAACATGGACGATGCCTTCGCGCGTTGACACGAACACCTGACCGGTTTCCGCGTCGTAGGCCGCAGCGTCCGCTCCAGCACTGATGGGCAGTGACTGGTTCACACTTCCGGCGTCTGCATCCATCATCAACAGCATTTGCGGTAAGAGTCAGGGTCAGTTCGTCATCCCGAATCTGGCACCCGGTGAATTCGTGCTTCAACGCGAATATTATTGGCCAATTTACAGCTTTGGTTTTCGCTGGGATTTCAGCGGGGAGAGCGCCTCGAGAATTCCTCTCGTCTTCCATGAGCCGGAACTTTCGACCTGCGCTAATTATGGTGGAACGAATCTCTCCATCTCAGGATTATTTTACTGTCATGGTCGGCTGCAGCGATCCAGAATCGGATTGCGGCGCAGTTCTTGAGACAAGCAAATCAACCAAAACCCGGTTTAATTTTGCGCGCAATTGTGATAGCTCATTGGCACGCGTGACGTATCGCACGGAAATTTCCGTTCCACCAATCACTGGTTTGACGTTAATACCGGGCTCCGCCGACAGCGTTTTCATATCCGGCGATTTCGTCGCGCCGTGCCATTCCTCCTCGGCCAGCCGCGCGCCCTCCGAGGTTGCCTCCAAAACTTTCTTTTGAACGGCTTCGACGATTGGGTAGAGATCGCGTCCCGAGGGCAAAACAATTTTGAGCTCATCCCAAAGCCATTGCCCCGAAGTCGAAAATCTGAAGTAATGGCCCTCTACCGCATAGCTATTTGTAAACGTCACTCGACGCCCGGTCGGATGGCCGGAGTCTGTCCAATTTCCAGTTTCCAGCAACACGGTATGAAACATCCCGAATTCCACCACTTCGCCGGTCACCCCATTAATCTCAACCCAGTCGCCGATGCGGATTCCATCTTTCCGCATTAACACAAACCACCCGACAAAGGCGACGATGAAATCCTTCAGCGCAACGGTCAGGCCTGCTCCCGCAAGCCCTAAAACTGTTCCAAGTTGCGTGGGGCGCCCGAATATAATCAACAAGATCAAAAGCACTCCGACGATCTGCAGCGTCACACCGGTAACCGTTCGCAGCGTTTCCAGCTGTCGACGCTCCATAGTCCGTTTCCCGAGCAGAGTCGCAATCCAGCCATTCACGAAGAGCCCGATGACCGTGACCAACAGGATCGCCAAAACGCCGCGCAGTCCTCCGTGCACGCTTGACTGTTGTTCCACGGCGACAACAGCAATCCATTGGCCATATATAGTGGCCAGCTGCGTTTCGTTCTCGTTGCGCTTATCCAGAATCGCCAGCGTCTTCTGATCCGAAGACCGACGTTTCGTCGTTCTCAGAATGGCAGCCGAGTCCTCCCCCTCAGAATTCTTATTTCTACCGGTGTCGATGTGCGTTGATGCCGCGCCGGCCGGAGTAACCGTGGTGGGTATGTCGTTCTCCGTGCCAAGTTGTTGGTTAAGAGCATCGTGCTCCGCCGCAAACGCCGCCGCTGCCGCGATAGCATCCTGCTTCGCGCGCCACAATTGCAACTGTTTCTGATGCAACTCTGACCACTGCTGAAAGCGCTGCACCAACCCGTGCGGTTCGAGCTCCGGTACGGTGGCAACCTTTGTGGCGTCTGACGCCTGCGACGCCTCCTCGTGTTCCCGTACCATCGCCTGAATGCGGTCCTGCGGGGCGCCTCCCGCGCGGATCAGATCCTCCTTGGCATCATCCACTTCGTCCTGGCGCAGTTCCAACTCGGCTTTGGCCTGTTGCAGTTGGTCGTCTAGCGCATCCTTCCGCGCTCCACCAGCCTTTCCGTCCGATCTCGTCAGTTCCGCAACCTGCCGCTGCTCGGCGGCCAGCGCGTCCTCGGCCTTCAGCAAGCGCGTCTCGATGTCTTTCGCCTCCGCGCTCAAAGCCGGCGGATGCTGCGTCGCATCGAGGACGGTCCGTGCAAACGCCAAGTCCATTTCTTGGTCTCCGAGGCGCAAAGCTGCCTGCGCGAATGGGACTTCCACCGCAGTGGCAGGTATTTGCGCGAGCGACTGTGCCGTCAGTAGCGGTTGTTGATCCACCCGCACAGCTCGTTCAGTAGCGATGCCCACGCTTTTTTCGTTTTGTGCGGGAACGGTGATACCGCGGCCGGTGCGAATCAGCCCGTATATGGTGGCGACCAGCAGCACCACGAGGGCAAGCGAATAAAATTTGTTTGCGGATTTCATCTCGTTAGGCAGTACGGTGGATTGATTTCCCAATCTTAAATTTAATCAACGCCCCACCTCTTCAACCAGCAATACAAAAAGCATTCTGGTGTCCTATATTTCGTGAGGCCATCTGATCATAACCGACGAACATGTTTGAAGGCGCCTGGTCTGCAGAGAAGAGTACGCTAGTGTTAACCCCTATGCCTGTCGACTGTAACCGAAACCAATTGGTAGGAAATCCTATCTCTGAACCGTGGTACGACAGCAATTTCCGCTCGGCTCGCTGTGAGGCTTCGGCAGCGGTTCGTGGCTGCTTTAATGAGACTACTTGGACCGGCGCCCGTGCCGAGACCCGTGTTCTCGAAGGTCCGCGGTGCGTAGACTTTTGTGACGAACATGCTGATGGTTCCTTTAAATTCCATCAGGAAATCCCGTTCTCGGCGGAGGCGAAGCGCTCGTGTTGCATTCTAAGCGACTGGCGCGCGTGGCGATTCGAGCATCCAGCCCTCTGGAATATGCACCGTTGTCTGCACGCTATTACGCCGCGACGTTTCTCAAATTCTTGATATGTACAGAAAATTCAACCGCTCGGCTAAGGCGTGATGGTAAAAGGAATGATTTTGATTCCGTCTAGTCGGAGAAGGCTGCGAGCTTAACTCCGCATTGACTAGCGCAAAAGCAGAGGCCTAAGATGCCTCAAAGACTCGCGGATCGTCCATGATTGGGTAGAAGATATCCCATTACCAAATCCTCGAAAAACTCGGCTGAGGCGGAATGGGTGTCGTGTACAAGGTCGAGGATACCCGCCTCTGCCGCTTCGTTGCCCTTCCGAGATCATTTGTGCTAGCGAGAGTGCACGGTCCACTTTCACCCATGCCAATAGCTTCGCGCAACTCATATCGTTTGAACATACACAAGACGTTCGCTTAGAGCAGTACAATCGTTTTGCGCTGGATGCCGCTGATGGTCTGCCGTTGGCGGTTCTGGTAAAACGTGCGATTCCCGATAATCTCCAGCTTATCTGAACTGATCCCTTAAACCGCAAGAGAACGAGACGCTAGACTCATGATCTTTCTTGGCAAGAAATTCCAACTGGAACTCGTTTGGACCGTGAGATGTAAGAGCTGTGGGGAGTGTTACGTGATGCCCGAAATAAAAGCCGGGGAGGTGACCTGTGTACCGGACCACCAAGTAATACGCTGCTACAAGACACATATTCCTCACGAGTACAGCGCACGGGAATTTGAAACTCTCTGGGCACCCTTGAAATCAAAGTCTGCCGAACGCAACCGAAGATTAA
The DNA here is from genome assembly GCA_963703675.1 of uncultured Acidobacteriota bacterium. Classification (GTDB taxonomy): domain Bacteria; phylum Acidobacteriota; class Terriglobia; order Acidiferrales; family UBA7541; genus Palsa-295. The sequence goes on from CAVPFH010000008.1 coordinate 23,208, forward strand.
GTCCACTCGGAAGATTTTATCTTGATTGCTCATCTGACTTGCATCAATCGAGAGTGCCCTAGACACAATTGTCTCGATGCCAGTAGCCGCGCACGATCGCACAAATTACGTCGCCAGGAGTTGATGCCTGGTAATTGTTTCGATTGCCGGTATCAAATCACTCGGTATTAGGGCTTTGGAGATGTAGCCGTGAGCTCCCGCAGCTTCAGCAGCCCGTGCGACGTTTGGAGATTCATATAATGTAAGAACGAGAATTTCTAAATTCGGAGCTATATCTCGCAGTAATCGACAAGCCTTAAGACCGTCGAGTTTGGGCATCGCGATGTCCAACAGGACGAGATCTGGTTTGAGATCGATTGCCTTCGCCACAGCTTCTGACCCATCGGCTGCCTCGCCGCAAACCATCCAGTCGTCATGCTTCTCCAAGAGCATCCGTAGCCCGGCTCTCACCAGGTCTTTATCGTCGGCAATTAAGATTCGAAGCATGATCCCTCCAAGCAGGGCTTTAAGTTCTGAGAGGAGCTCCCAGTATTTTCTTTGATAATCTCGCGAAAAGTCATTTTGTCCGAATAGGGCGTTCTCTGTATTTGCGCTTATTGCTTGTAACTTACTGGGCACATTTCAATCCCGCGGGGACGATTTTTATACTCGACTCGTCACAGCATGGTCGGAGCCAAGATTTGCTGGATGTTCACATTCGCCACAAAGGGTGTGGTTAATTTTTGGCTCACTCCAAAGACAAGTATTGCCTGGGTTATTCGCCTGACTCAGGTCACTCGCGATGCATCTAGTATCTGCCGTCGCCGGAAATATGTCCCGTCGTGTTCCGAACCAACGAAGATGGGCATTAATTATTCACTTGTTGAGGGTCAAACGAAAATGGTCCGGTTCCAGGGTTGTCGCATGATGAAGAGCACGGACGTGTCGCGGATGTTGCCGGCAGGCGGCGGCATCTTGCACGAGACAAGCTTTCCTGATCTTAAGATGGTAGTTGCCGGCCAGGGCGTAAGACTGCCCGACGCAACGCGAAGCTCAGACTAGTAGCCGTTCCGGTGCTAGATGTTCATGTCGGTGCCCACGGACAGCGGATGATCAGGGCCTCGACCTCACACATGCTAGTCTAGAGCACATGATTGCAGCGCCACTTTCGTGGTGTCCGCATCCCTCCACGACCAGTTGTTTGCGTGTGCGCGGCCCGTCGATGAGCCCACTTGTTAACGACGAGATACTGTGGCCGTTGATTCCTCCTCTACTGACATCGCAGAGCTTAACGGCAAAATCGTCATAGCCTGGAATCGAAAGACAGGGCTGACGTGTCGCGATTTCTGCTGTTAAACGGGATGCAACTTCTGGAGTCCGAGAACCGCCATTTCAATCCCATTCCGCTGGGGAAAGATCGGGACTGGCGCATTATTGGAAAAGTTCTGTGGTGGATTCGCAGGTCACCGTGATCGTGTTTAGTATGCAGCCGCACAGCTTTGTCCACACCTGAATTTTGCACATTGTGGGAAGACCTCTCACCATGTGGCCCAATATCTAATCGGCTTGCGAATGGCGCGTCATCCCCTATCCATTGTGCCGGGAGCACGTTAGGTGGGGCGTGGCACGTTGGTTTCTCAATTGCGGGCGTCAGAACTGCGGGCTACAACAGGCCAGCAAACCGTCCTAACCCCGACGGTAACCTCTGGGGATTCCCAGACCAAGCCGAATAGCCCGCCCATTCTTGCGGGCACTTCCTATTTCACTGGCATTGCGACCAACCTAACTGCGGGTATGAATCGCCTGAGACGACATAACCGGCGATAACTTTGACGTGAAGCGGGACCATGCCTTAAATGTCGTGAAGCGGGCCGCCAATTGCTAGAATCCCACCATGGACTTAGCCTACTATCCTTCAATGAGAGATTGAGCGCGATTTGCAGGTTTCTCTTCGAATCGATTAAGAGGGCGGGCAGATTTTCGGTCACGGCATTCCAGAAGAAGGGAAATAGGAATTAGGCTCAAGGGGCGGGGGTGAAACAGGGGTCTGTCTTCCCGAGAAGTGAGCTTGTGAGCTTCTCAGGCCGAAACCTTCCGTCTCGGCAACTGTCCAGACCGCTATCAGTGTCAATACACCGGCGACAACTATGAGCAGACCGGTTGCTCTGCGTTCATTGATCAAATTGCTCATATGTTCTCCTTGGAGCCGGGCAGGAACCGAAGACTACAAGCGATTCAGCTGTCAATAGGTTCGGTGTTCAACCATGAGCAAGCCTCTTTCTTGCCGAGTAAATTGGAAATTCCCCAAGCTTAATAATTGGCCAAACCATTGATCCGTTTTCTTGCCTCCTCAAGCCCTTCGACTTCAGCCAACCAATAGAGGCACCGTCTGTACATCGTTCGAAAATATCGAATTTATCCATTTTGACCTTCTCTTTTGACCTACTCTCAAAACTGGAGCAACAACAGGGTTGTGCAACTTAACCGCCACATCTGGAGCGCATGTACCCTATAAGGATCTGCTACTTGCGGGTTGAAAGCGATGGCCCTCAATCTCGTCTACAGCGATTCATTTATGTAATTTCTCCCACGAACTCGTCTTTCCGTGGTACCGAGCTCGCTCGCTGCTAAGATATTGGCGAGTTATAGCTCCGATAACGCGTCAAACCTCCGTGCCATGGGCAGTCAGCGTTACGTTCGTCTGGCGGCTGCCCTCAGGCGGCCGTTCGAGCACAGCTTGCTCGCGCTGGGGGGCGACACGATTTCCGGAACGGACACCGTCACGGTGAGCGACGGCTCCGGAGCGACATGTGGACGGCAACCTGGCTCATCTGCTGACAAGAGCGGTCGGCTGCCGCGACAGTGTCGATCAGCGGTGGTGCAAGAGCGATGTTCCCGATCTCCGCAACAAGATTGTCAACGAATTGCGAAACCGTGCCGGAAGCGGCTTGAGCAACAGTTCTCAGATGAGCGCCATTCGCCTCTTCCTGAGACGACACGCTTTCTGAAGTAATGTATAGACCAACTAAGCTGAGGGGAACAATTACGATTACCAATCCCAACCTGTCCAAGCTGTAAGAGTCAAAACGCTAGAAATTTGGACGTGCGGTTGAGGTTTTTCTGAAGCTCTGACCGGAACAAAATATCGTGAATCAGTTCCGATTGGGCTACTTTCGGGCGCATCGTACGCCTCGGTTTATATCAACACAACGGCCTTGGATAAATCTTAGAATCCTCGTTACAATCGCCGATTCAAGCCGACAGAGAGTCCCGGTACTTTTGGAAGGTATAACGTCCGGTGGGCTTGAGATGTATGGCGGGAAACGTAAACCGGCAGCAACAACTTTATTTTTATTATTGACGCGGTACTCGGTTCGCCCTAGACTCCACGCAAATGAGGGCTGCTCATCCCGCCAGGCAGCTCTAATAACAAATCCCTAATACCCGACAAAAGGAGTGGTTATGATTCGAAGAGTCAGTTTGTTTTTGCTCGCGATCCTTGTGCTCGTGTCGGTCATGAATGTTGTCAGCCACGCGCAGTCGTTGACTCCGATGACTCAGCACGTGCGTGAAGTAACGCTCAATGGTCAGGCTCGGTCGGTGGGACGTCTTCCTGCGGAACAGACCATGCGACTCGTTCTGGTGCTGCCGCTGCGGAATCAAGCTGACCTAGACAATTTCTTAAAGGATCTCTACGATCCTTCCAGCAGTTCCTACCGTGATTTCCTCACTGTAGAAGAATTCACCGCGAGGTTCGGTCCCACCCAGGAAGATTACGATGCCGTGGTTCGTTTCGCGGTAGCGAGCGGTTTTACCGTGGTCGGCACTTCGCGCAATCGAATGAACGTGGATGTTATGGGATCGGTGGCGAATATTGAACAAGCATTTCATGTCACCATGGGGGTGTATCAACATCCTACGGAAAACCGCACGTTCTATGCCCCGGACCGAGAACCAACGCCGGCTCTGGGCGTCAGACTGTGGCACATTTCTGGGCTGGACAACTACTCAATTCCGCGTCCCGCCCTCGTACATCGTGATGCGCGGGGCGTGAAATCTAACGCAACTACCGGCTCGGGTCCTTCAGCCTCTTTCTTGGGCAGTGACATGAGAGCCGCCTACTATGGCGGAACGCTCACCGGCACCGGCCAGTCACTCGGATTGCTGGAATATTACGGTACTGATTTGACGGACTTGAACACCTACTTCAAAAACGTGGGTCAAACGAACAACGTCAAGATTACTCTGGACTCGACGGATGGAACCAGCACGAGCTGCCTCGTATCATCTGGCTGCGATGACACCGAACAGACCTTGGACATGACCCAAGCCCTGGGCATGGCTCCGGGAATGTCCAGCTTAGTGATGTACGTGGGATCTACCGATGCCGCCATTTTCAACGCAATGGCTACGGCTAGTCCGCTTAACGCGCAATTGAGTTCTTCGTGGACATGGAGTCCGGCGGACCCGAACACAGACAACCCGTACCTCCAGGAGTTCGCGGCGCAAGGCCAGAATTTGTTTCAAGCCGCAGGTGACAGTGGCGCATGGAAATCGTCGTCCGAAATCTATCCGGCGGATGATATTTACGTAACCTCGGTAGGCGGAACCGATTTAGACACGAGCAGTGCGGGTGGTCCCTGGAGTTCGGAAAGCGCTTGGGTCGACGGCGGCGGCGGAATTTCGCCGGACAAATATGCGATTCCGTCGTGGCAGACATCTGCGGCCAGTGGTTGCTCTTCATGCTCCAAAACCTACCGTAACGGCCCAGACGTTTCAGCGAACGCGAATTTTACTTTTTACGTTTGCGCCGATCAAACTACCTGCACCGCGAATGAATATGGTGGAACGAGTTTTGCGGCGCCCATGTGGGCCGGTTATCTCGCTCTCGTCAATCAACAAACGGTCGCCAATGGTAACCACACGCTCGGCTTTATCAATCCAAGTCTGTACACGATTGGTGCGGGCTCGAGCTATGACACCGACTTCCACGATATAACCAGTGGCAGCAATGGTTATTCGGCAACGGTCGGATACGATTTGGCGACTGGCTGGGGCAGTCCCAACGGCAGTGGACTGCTGAACGCACTTGCCGGAAGCTCGTCAAGTCCCGGTTTCAGTCTCTCAGCCTCGCCCTCGTCAGTCTCCGTGGCGCAAGGCAGCCAGGGGACTTCCACCATTACCAGCACGGTGACAGACGGATTTAATTCGGCGATTGCCTTAACTGCGACTGGGCAGCCAACCGGCGTGACCGTAGGTTTCAACCCAACCTCAATTACCGGTGCTGGAACTTCGACCATGACGATGACGGTAGCCTCGTCCACGGCTACCGGGACCTATACCATTACGGTGAAGGGAACTTCTGGCAGCACAACTGAAACCACTACGGTCTCGCTCACAGTGACCGGTACGAATCCAAACTTCACTATCAGCGCATCGCCTACAACGATCAGCGTGGCAAGGAGCAGCTCTGGGACCTCTACGATCACAACGGCTGTTTCTGGCGGTTTCGACTCGGCGATTACATTGTCTGCTTCGGGCGAGGGCAGCGCGCAAAGCGTGACGTTTACACCCAGCTCGATAGCGGCGCCGGGCTCAGGGACCTCGACGATGAAGGTCACTGTGGGAAGGAACGCCAGGCTCGGAAATCACACCATAACCATAACGGGCACGGGTGGAGGCGTGACGCACACGACTACAGTCACTCTCGACGTCCTAAATTAGCGGTGAAATGTTTCGGTGATCGCTGTCTCAGCAGTCAGCCCGGGCCGCAAGGTCCGGGCTTTTTTATCCAGTCCGTGCGCTTCCCGGAGATTCTTGGGCAAGCATGATCGGTCGCTCCCGAGTGATCGTCTCTCTTCTGCTGTAGGCCGACCATTTGGGCATGCCGAATGTCATTAAAAGGCTATTTTATCAACTGGAATCAGTACAGCATCTCACCGATATCGGTCTCCACCCACACTCGACAACCTATAGAAGGTGAGTCGACAGATGGTTTCTCGAGTTCTGATTTGCAGCAAACCTATGCGTCGCTAAATCCGTGACAAGCTTCCGTTGTCCCATATATTCCTTCGACGCACCGAATCGTTACCGAACCGCTGTCGTTACCGAACCGCTTGACTCCAAAGTTGGCCGAGAGTAGCGTGCAGACAAACCCGGGCCGAACCGCGAAAAACTTAGATCAGGGAGACTAGACAATGGAAGAACAGCTTTCGACCGTCGGCTATTGGTTAGGTTTAATCTGCGCCGCTCTTGCGCTGATCTTACGGTTGTTTGTTGCGTTCAACATTACTCCTCCTCATTTGGGCAGCACTGGAGGCAACGCCATTTCCTATATGACTTTCTTTCATGGTGCCGCATTGTTTTTCTTGTTGTCGATCGCAAGCTGGCGGCGGATTCCAAAGGCCTAGAGTTCAAACTGAAGGCGCTGCAGCATGCTGCTTCTATCGATCGACCGAGTCGACGATCTCTGCTTTGGGGCGATCATCTAAAATTGTGATGCGCATGCAATGGCCTCGCCGTGTTATTAGATCAGTTTATCCATTTTAGGACGGCGCACTCTATATCCGCTTCGGCGCAGGGTTGCCGCGAAGATCTTCTGGCTGTCAACTCTCAAAAATGACAAATTGACAAGAAGGCTCGAATAATCAACGATGAGTCCTTCAACCAGAACTCCATCGCGCATGCTCCAACACTCGGAGGGAACTTCTATGTCGGAAAATAGCAACACAAAGAATTCGCCCACAGCCGTAAATCGCGCAGATCAAGAAAGGAAGGAAGCCATCGACTGCGTACCGCCTGAAAATTCTTTGGCGAATCCTCAGTTCGGTCGCCGTAATTTTCTCGGAACGGTTTTCGCCACTTGTACCATCGCTCCCCTGCTTACCTTTCCTCGGCAGTTCGGAACTCTGGGTAGTGAACCGCTGACCAAAGAACAACGCGACCGCATGACTCCGGCCCAGGTGATCGAGGAGTTGAAGAAGGGAAATGAGCGCTTCCGCGCGGGAAAGATGGCCTCTCGCGATTACGCTTCGCAAATGCGAGCGAGTGCTAAGGGCCAATACCCGGCCGCAGTGATTCTTGGATGCATCGATTCGCGAGTGCCCGCCGAGATCATTTTTGATGCGGGTATCGGCGACACCTTCAACGGGCGCGTCGCAGGCAATGTGGTAAATGACGACCTACTGGGCAGCATGGAATTTGCGTGCGCAGTTTCGGGCGCAAAGCTGGTCCTGATTCTCGGACATACCTCTTGCGGTGCGATCAAGGGCGCAATTGATGATGTCGTACTCGGTAATCTCACCGGACTGCTGGCCCGGATTAAACCGGCTATCCCGGCGACGAAGTTCGACGGCGAGAAATCGAGCAAAAATCCGGCATATGTAGACGCAGTAGCGCGGACTAATGTCGGTATTGCGATGGAAAACGTCCGCGGACGAAGTCCAATTTTAGCGGACCTGGAAAAGAAAGGGTCCATCCAGATTACCGGCACAATGTACGACATCGCCACTGGCACAGCGGAGTTTCTCGTGTAGTTAGCTCGATTGCGTTACGGAATATGAATGAGAAATTTATACGGTCCGTACAGGCCTGCATCTCCTGGGTCCAGCTGACTCCTCCTGGTCAGCAAACGTCACCGGGCGACCTTAGCCGGTAACGTGTTTGTCGGATTCCTGAGCGGGATTTTCAAATCCCGATTCGCTCAATGCACAGCTGGCAGCTCCTAAGCCTAATTCCGGAAAATTCCGGCGAAGGCCGTGCGGACGCCGTAGAAGACGACAAACCAGCAAGCGGTCACGATGAGACCAAGAACAATCCCGATCGGATTCATGAGCAGGTGAAAGAGGAGGATGTTGACGATGACGGGACCGATTAACGTGAGCGTTAGCGGCACATAGCGGTTGATGAGAAAAAGGACCCCGCACGTAAGCTGAAGAATGAACACGGGGACCACATAGTGAGAGGCGACAAGCACGCCGACGAACTGTCCGGCTGGCGGCGGCATGGGCGTATTTGGAATGAAATGGACGAAGCCGTTTAGCCCGAAAACGATAAATACAAGCCCCATTAGATAGCAGGCAATGGGTGAAGCAATTTTCATAGGATTCTCCTTGGGGAATTTCGCTATCCGCGAGTAGCGTCAGCCTTCCGCCACCCCCCTTATCGTTTTCGGCACTATGAATCTGCGGGACGGTATGGCGATCGCGATTATTAATCAAAAAGCCGAGCCAAGTAGGAAAGGATAAGCGCTTGGCGTTGACGTAACCTCGGCGATGGCGCGGGCTTAGCGTGCGGCGGAGCCGGTCTGGCGAACTGCTTCGTAGTTCAAATGGTCCGTGATGACAATGTGACTTTTACTCCAACCACCAAGGGAACTCGTACAGGAACACTGACGATCAGAGACAACGCGCAGAACAGCCCGCAGTCTGTTTCACTTTCAGGCCAAGGTACGTAGAGCTTCTCCGCTGAATTACGGTTGTGTTCAGTTCAGTTGGATCACGCTTTATTTACAAACTCACGCGGCCGACGAGAGTTACGACGCAGGCCAGGAAAGGGAAGGGAAGCACTCGGCACCCAACTTCGCGCCGAGCTGTCGTTGTTTGAAGAGCAACGGACGAAGTGTCAGCTAGGAGCGACTCCCGGCCGTGCATCTGGACCTCACCTCTATCATTTTCGAGGAGAAGCATCTTGATTAGGCACGGAGCGCCGACGATTTGGCTCACGCTAGTTATGTAGGAGACCCAAAAGCAGATCTGTTCCTAATCTGCATGATTCCGAGTTTGGTCTTCAGACAGGCTTATGCCCGCCTGCTCAAGCTTCTTGTTCGCCTCTGACAATTCTATGTTCTTCCTATGCAGTTCAAGTTCTCGCATCACTTGATTTCGGAGGACCGTCAAGGCTTTAATCTGCGCGGCGCTCAACTCTTTTGGGACGTGGTCGATTACGCAAAGCGTTCCTAATACCAAACCGTCCTCAGTCACTAACGGAGCCCCTGCGTAAAACCTAATCTTTGGTTCGCCAGTGACGAGCGGGTTATCTGAAAATCTAATATCCAATGAAGTATCCGGTACAATTAGCGGTTCATTGGGTAGGGTAACGGCATGAGCGCAGAATGAGATATCTCTCTTCGTTTCCGGCACCTCCAAACCGACCTTGGCTTTGAACCATTGTCGATCGTGGTCGACGAAACTAACGGCTGCGATTGGGGTCTCGCAAACGTAGGCGGCGAGCCGGACAAGATCATCAAAGGCTTTTTCGGCAGGCGTATCCAGGATTTCTACGCCGTGAAGAGCTCTGAGGCGACGTTCTTCATTAGGAGGTGCTGGGGCAGCAATCATTGGCGTCCCCGTATCATTACGCGGCAATTTCTCCGGTATCGTGCGCCGCCTGTAATTGGAAGTCAATGCCCACGTAGCGCCCGCGTAGTGCCAGGAGAGCCTGGCACGAACATGCGGTTATTTCCTTTCGGTGAGCCCACCAAGCTATCCCTCCGCATGGTTGCGTCCCCGCAGAGCCCGCTTCTGTTTCGCCCGGCAAGATCATTGTAGCTCCACGACGAATCCGTCTCAACTTCCGGATGTGCAGCCAAGAGGCGAATCCATTGAGCACGAAGACTCGGCGAATCGTCGATGCGCATTGTCTCGGAGCTAATATGCCATCGAGAAGGAAATCCGGGGACGTAGCTGCGAAGAGCGGCGCGAGATCCGCAGCCTGCGTAGCCGGCCATTGCTGGAATCGTTCAAGCAATGGCTGGAGGAGACGCTGGGGAAGCTGTCGAGAAAATCGGATACAGCGCTAGCGGTTCGCTACGCGCTGGGACGCTGGGAAGCGCTGATGCGTTACTGTGATGATGGCCGACTAGAGATCGACAACAACGCGGCGGAGCGAGCGTTGCGGGTGGTGGCCCTGGGTAGAAAAAACTTCTTGTTCGCGGGCTCGGATCGAGGCGGTGAGAGCGCGGCGGCTATTTACAGCTTGATCGGAACAGCAAAACTGAACGAACTAAATCCGGAAACCTATCTGCGCGACGTTCTGTCCCGCATCGCCGACCATCCGATCAATCGTATCGAAGAACTCTTGCCCTGGAACCTCTCAGCAGAATCCCCGGAAACTCAAGTCGTCACTGCTTAGCACATCTTTGCCATCGTCAACACGGTTCCCACCAGACGCTTACGAAACAATTGCAGGGTGGTGTGTTGGAGCAGTTGAAAAGGACGATCGAAGGGCTGCTGGCAGCCGAACGGGATCGGCGGGTGGCGGAGCGCCGGGAGCGCGGGGAGAAGATTTACCGTTGGGGCTACACGGTAAGGAAATGCTGGCAGACGGCCTGGGGAACCTTGGAGCAGGTGCGTGTGCCGCGGCTGCGCGGGCGGGAAGAGATCGGGCTGTTAGAGAAGTACAACATTGTACGCTGACATCATTCAGACTTCCGACACAGCTGGCTTCACACGGATCATTCCGAAAAGCAAGATGCAAGCGCTCGTGAGACAAGCCGAAGAATTAATCAGACCCGTTTAAGTAATAGGAGCGGGGAGAAGGTAGGCACTCAGTTCAGTACACCGGCGCCCGAATTTTGGTCACTTAGCTCGCCCCCCCCCGGACTGCCGGCCTAACATCGGGTGAACGCACATTTAGCCGGCCGATGGTAGTGCGCCACTCAGGCCAGAGCCGCGGAGCCAGGTGAGAACGGCAGAAGTTCATTTCTTCTCGCCGCCAAGCAAATGCAGCGAATCAAGGAAGACTGGGCACGAGCCGGTGGCTCGTAACATTTTCGATCGCCGGTATCAAGTCGCTTGGCACTAACGCCTTTGAGACATAACCTCGAGCTCCGGCATCCGCAGCTGCCCGCGCTATATTTAAAGATTCATACAATGTGAGAACTACGATCTCCGAAGTCGGAGCTTTTTCCCGAATTATTCGGCAGGCGCTAAGACCGTCCAGATTAGGCATCACTACGTCCAGCACAATGACATCAGGCTTTAGCTCAACCGCTTTCTCTATCGCATCGCGTCCGTCCGTTGCTTCGCCACAAACTGCCCAATCCTCGTGGTTCTCCAGAATCATTCTTAACCCGGTTCTGACCAAGTCGTTATCGTCCGCGATTAGAATTCGAACCATCGCCCCTCCCACTATGAGCCCTTATGAGACTCCGGGCTTTTTCTAATCTTGAACCGTGTAGGAAATGATTTCTAATCAGGTATTCTATGTATTCCGTCATATTTGCGTAACTCAATGGGCACAATCAAGCCCCTCTTAGTGGTTGTGTAACCAGGAGGTCAAGAATCCACGCTGAAATGCCGGGCCGTGGGATAGGCCAAATCGCGGCATCACCTTCCGGCGACATGCCTAGATCGTGCGATGCGAGTGGTCACGTCAGACATAAATCGTAGTCTTGTCACACGCGAAAAGTGCATCTTCGGTGTGAAGAATGATCGAATCACGATTCATCACTGCCAAGGGATCTTCAACTTAGTGGCCGCGAAGTCCCGAAAACAAGCCGCACTCCATCCCACGGTTTTCCGTCTGCCTCGACCCTATGCTGGTCACAAACACGCTTGACCACAAGACGCCATTTTGCAACGTATTTGGCAGCACGCGGGCATGGCTGTGCTTGAAGGGAGCTCCCGGAGAAGCGCCCTCTGATCTTGCTGCGTTACGGGCGCTAACTAATCAGCTCCTCTGCCGAAGAACGAGTTGCACGGATTCTCCGGGAGTATCCGCCGGTAGTCCGTGAACAGCTCAATAGAACTCGTCAGGTCGATGTAGGTCAAGCCGAGGATTGATCCGTACTCAGCGGTGGAATTTCCGCCGAAGTTATTTTTCGTACCAATGATGTGGCCCCCTCCCTCCTGCCAAGCACACACACCGGGAAATATTTCGGTGGTGGAAAATATGGGATAGAACTGAGCTCCATTTGGTGGATTAGTGCAACCTCCACCGGTGAGGATGTTGCAGTTGGGATTACTGACACCCTCAATTGCGGGCATGTCGGTCTCAAACCCAACGCGTTCGTAGTTGCGCAATCCTCCTTCGCGGTCCTGGAAGACCGGACTGGTAAAGCGTATCGGTTCGGGCCGGAGCCGACGGTCGTCGTCCGAATCGCGCGTGCCACCCGGCCACGAACTGGCATAATAAGGTACGCCGTCGAAGTCGAACTCCGTTGCTTCGCACCCGATTATGCTTGGTAAATTCGGAAACCCGGCATTGTCGAAGCAGAAGCTGTCATCGCTGTCGAGGCCGCCCGGGTCATTCGAGCCGGCGACCGTGCATGGCCCGCCCTCACCCATACCAATGGCATCGCACCACTCGAAGTGACCGATCTCGTCGGAGAAAGCGATGTTATAGGAATGTGCTGCCCAGACTACGCGGGTGTGCTCGCTAGACGTCGAGTACATTGGATGAAATGCGTAGGGAGTGACCGAGCAAGTGGTGGCGGTGGGATTGAAATCCACCTGACCGAAACCGTTAGCGATGCTGGCAGTCATCGAGCCGTGTTTCCCCGTATTGAAATCGAAGATATCCGCACGAAGACCTTCTGGAGTGTCGTGCAGGAAAATTTGTACGATATCGCCCGGGTTGAAAGACACTGTCTCGCTGGGATTCGGAATACCAGCAGTGAAATTGGGATCGTTAAACCGTGACAGCGGGTTTGCGGCCGCTTGCGATTCGCCGGAGAAGGTGATGAAGGCGAAATTTACGGTTTCCTCGCCCACGCTGTTCAGGCAAGCATTGTTATTGTTCAGCCCAGTCGACTCCTGAAAGCCATAGCTGTCGATGGTCATAGCTGCGCACCACGTGGTTGGATAGCAATCACTGCCGTTCCAGCCCGGAGGATAAAACTGCAATTCGAGGAAAGCTACTCCAGGATGCTTACCGATGAAATTGGACGCTGATGGGTTGGGGTTGTCGAAAATATTTTCGTCAGTATCGGGTTTGCAGACATCGGTATAGTTCGGATCGGACTGGGAGTCGCATAGAGCCATGCCGACCCAGAAAGCGGGGTGCAGTTCGAAATTCCAGGTCACGCCGTTGGTGCCGTCCTGCGCAGGCTGCCTAGGAGGATCTTTGGGAATCTGCAAGAGGTACAAGCCGGTATTGCCCGACCCGGGAGTGTGCGAGTAGAAAAGCAGTGAGGGCTCATCGTGACCGGAATATTTTCCCTCGTATGTCCTGTTGTGATTTAACTCCGTACACAAACCCGAATTCACATCGTCGCAAAAACTTCCGCTCGGAAACACCGGTCGCCTTGTTTGAGCCGAAGATAGTCCGCTGAAGAAAAGGAATGCGGCTACCGCAGCGCAAGCGATCAAAGCTCTACGCATAAACTCCTCCTGTAGGAAATATACGACTCAAGGCATTTAGCAATTCGGACCCACCCAATCGGTTGATGGCATGGTGGCAGCTACGGAGCAGAACGAGAATTTTCTGAATCATTCCGATTAGGGCTAACGCTTCCGGCGCATCGTACGCCTCCGGTATTCTCGATACAATATCTTTAGATGGATTTTACAATCACGTTACAATCACGCGCGAGAACGAAAGCCGAGTTCTACTAGTTCCGGTACTTCGTAAAACTTCCTGTGGCAGGCGTGGGCTTAAGGTGGCTGATGCTGGAAACGCGAAATATCACCATCGGATGAAACCGATTGACTCAGGACGAACGTGGCAGATGTTCGGAGAGATCATTTGAAATACGGTTTCTTATGGCCGTTCGAATTACCGTTGAAATTCACTCCGAGTGATCCGCCCATCTGGGAGCGGTTCATGCGTTCGAGTTGTTCGATTACCGAATTGTATTCGACGATTTCTTCTTCGCTGCGGCCCACATCGGACAGCACAGCGGCTTTTCCCGCGAGCGCTCTGGCTACTTCCTCCTGCAAAGTGGGCTCGATCGATTCATTAAACTTGTGCAGCAGGCAATCGTACGCTTGCAGCGCTTCTTCCCGCCGGTTGACATGTCCCAGAGCGACGCCTTTGCTCACCAGGGCGCGCGCCACATATTCCTGCATCACAAGGTCGCCGGATTCGGCGAATTTAGAAATTACCAGCTCGTAAGCGCGGACCGCATCGTCATTCCGATTCAGACGGCTGAGGGCGACTCCTTTGCTGACCTGTGCTCTCGCCACTTGCTCCTGCAGCGGAACTGCTGGGGATTCGCCGAATCTTTTCACCATGAGATCGTAGGCACGAATTGCTTCTTCTCTGCGATTGAGCCTGCCGAGAGCGATGCCCTTGCTCACCAGAGCCGTGGCTACCTGTTCCTGCAGCGAGAGTTCGACGATTTCACCAAACTTTTTCACGACGGAATCGTAGGCTTGAATGGCTTCATCGTGCCGGTTCACCCGGGAAAGCATCGCGCCCTTGTGCACGAGCGCAGTGGCAACCAAATTCTGCAGCGCGATTTCTGCAGCGTCATTGAATCTAGTTGCTAACAAATCGTAGGATTGGATCGCTTCATCCGGGCGGTTCAGCTTCTCGAGGACCAGACCTTTCCGCAGGAGCGCGTTGGCGACATATACCCGCAGGGACGGTTCCTCCGCGGCGGCGAACTTTTCGATCAACGCATCATACGCCGCCACTTCACCGTCGAGGCGACTGAGTTCAGCCAGAGAGGTGGCCTTATGAGACATCGCCGCGGCTAATTCCTCGCGTGCGGCAAGGTCTGAAGCATCCCTGAGCCTTTCAATCGCGGCGTTATGAATTTGAATGCTTTTTGGATCGAACAATGACATCGGCAGACTTGCTCCGGCGCCGGCGAGACGTTCCAGACACTGAGGTCTTTTGCCGGTGGAGCTGAACTCGCCCAATATGGCATCGTCCTCGCCAATGCCGGTTTTATTAAAGAGGAAGATTTCCTGAAGGTCGACGGTTCCGTCCTTCTGCATTCCCGTAATTTCAGAAATGTTGACGACTTTTCGTGTGCCGTCCGGCAGGCGGCTGACTTGAATAATCAGGTTGACAGCAGAAGCGATTTGCGCGCGTATGACGGGCAAGGGAATATCGAGGCCGCCGGCGGTGACCATCGTTTCCAGACGGCTGATAGCGTCGTATCCAGCTCTTGCGTGAATGGTCGTGAGCGAGCCATCGTGACCTGTGTTCATGGCCTGCAGCATGTCCAGCGCTTCTTCGCCGCGTACCTCTCCGACGACGATGCGGTCGGGACGCATACGCAGGGCGTTGATTACCAGGCGGCGAGCGGGAATTGCGCCAGATCCTTCGATGTTGGGCGGACGTGTTTCTAAGCGCACTACGTGGTCCTGACGGAACTGAAGTTCCGTGGCGTCTTCGATCGTGACGATACGTTCCCGCTTAGAAATGAAGGATGACAGCACATTGAGCAGCGTCGTCTTGCCGGAACCCGGGCCGCCGGATACAACTATATTCAGTCGTGCAAACACGCAGGCTCGTAGGAAATCCAACATTGGCTGGGTCAGCGTGTGGTTACGCACCAGGTCATCGGCGTCGAGTAGGTGCTTCCCGAAACGGCGAATCGACAGGCACGGACCATCGAGCGAGAGCGGAGGGATGATGGCATTCGCGCGCGAGCCGTCGGCAAGCCGCGCGTCCACGATCGGTGAAGTCTCATCCACCCGCCGGCCGACGGCAGAAACGATACGAGTGATGACCGCGATCAGGTGTGCGTCATCGCGAAACTGAACCGACGTTTTTTCGAGGCGCCCGTTCCGTTCGACATACACCTCATTGTAGGAATTTACCAAGATGTCGGAGATGGTGTTGTCTTTAAGCAGAGGCTCGAGCGGACCCAGCCCAAACACCTCGTCGAGTACTTCTACATAGAGTCTCTCGCGTTCCTGGAGCGTGAGCGGCGTTCGCTCCCAGGTACCCATGTTCTCGACGATTTGCTTTAGCTGGTAACGAACAGCTTCACGGCTGAGTTGCGCAAGACGACCTACATCCAAGCGTTCACGGAGTTTATGGTGGATGGTTTCTTTGACCGCGCGATAATCGCGTGATGTTGTGGGAGGCGCCATGGATCTAATGGGTTGACAGTAAATTCAAAAAACGACTGCAGCTCAATTGTCTCCTAACTCAGGTGGTCTGCGCTGCAAGCGATTCGTAGAGTTCCGATGAGTAATGACCTTCGTACGACACTTAGCAAACACCTATGCAAAGCCTGAGAGAGGTCAGTTCGGATTGAGCCGCGTAATTTCGAGGCGATCTCCTACGCTAGTCCCGGTGCGATAAATTGTGTGCGCCGGAAGCTCGAGCACGCTTGCCGCCTTCAGAGACACGCTAGAAATTCGAAAGGGACGCACGAATTCTTCTATGTGCACAACCTCTTTTTCTTTGCTGAGGAAAATTAGATCAATGGGAAACATCATGCCGATGGTATGGACTCCGCGAGAAGGCACGATCCAAAGACCGCATCCGTGACGCGCCCAGCGCTTGGTTTTTCCGAGCAGTCCCACCAGTCTGCGCAAGTAACTGTCAGCCACGGTTGCTTCGGTGGCAACGAACGTCTCGCGCGTTTTGTTATACACATAGACTGCTCTGTCCAAATGATTCTTTCCCATTGCCGAGATAGCCGCTCCCTCAGGTACATTTCAATGAAATGTGGATGACCGCGTTATTCGATGGACTTCCCCCGTCGCCGCATAACAATGATAATCAACACCACCACTGCGAGTACGCCCGCCACTATTCGAATCGTTGTTGAATCCATAAAGCTCCTTTACTTGCTCAAAATTTAGTTCTAAATCTTGGCCTATTCACTGCAAATTTATTTCATGGTGCGCATCAGAAGGATGACGGCGGGACCTAAAATAACCGCTATCAAAGCCGGAAAAATAAAGATAACCAGCACTGGCACCATCTTGACGGATGTTTTGGCGCTTAATTCCTCGGCACGTTGACGCCGCTTCGTCCGCAGATCTTCCGAATAAATCCGCAGCGATTGAGCGATACTAGTTCCAAAGCGCTCTGTTTGAATTAGCATGCCCACCAACGATTTAATATCATCGAGGCCCGTGCGCCGGCCTAACTCGCGCAAAGCCTCGATACGAGTTTTACCTACGCGCATCTCGGCGGTAACTAATTGCAGTTCTTCGCTCAACTCCGGATGAACGATTTGCAATTCATTCGCCACGCGCATCAACGCTTGATCCAAACCCAGCCCTACTTCCACACAGATTACGAGCAAGTCCAGTCCATCGGGCAGGGACAAGCGCAGGCGATTTTGGCGAGCCTTAATCCTCCAGCCGAGCCACCAGTCAGGCATCAAATACCCTATAAAGGCCGCTAAAAGCAAAATAAAAAACGGGCTGTAGGTATAAGCACCGGTCACCAGAGCCAAACCTACCATGATAATGGGCGTTAAGACTTTCATCGCGCGAATGGCTAGAATCGAGTCCGGTCTGCGGTATCCAGCCCGAGTCGCCATAAGCTGTAATTTCGTTGTCGCGTTGCCCCCGGTCGCGGGCAGCATTTTCCCGATCGATGCAATGGCTTCACTGAACCAGCTTGGTTTTTGCTCGACCGGCTCGTCGCGTTCGACCACGCGCTGGGAGGAATCAAGAACACGCGCGACACGGTCGGCCATGGCTGTTTCAGCTGGACTAAAGGCGTAGTAGAGAGCCCCGATGATCACGAGGCATGCGAAAAACGTTCCCCCGCTGATGAGTAAAAGCATTGCTACTTCTCCTGAGCTACACTTCGATGTGAACGATCTTCCAAATTAGTAAGGCTCCAATCATCTGCAGCAGAGCTCCGCCGCCCAGTATGAGATGGCCGATGGGATCTGTAAACAGCACGCTTACATAATCAGGATTCAAAGTCCTCATCATTATTAGCATTCCCGCCGGCAATGCGATGAGAATTATAGCCGTTAGTTTACCTTGCGCCGTTTTCACTCTTACGTCGCGATAAATCTGGAACCGTTCGCGCATCACCCGCGACAACTCGTCCAAGAGTTCCGCGAGGTTGCCGCCGGTTTCCTTTTGCACCAGCAATGCCGTAACGAATAATCGAACGTCAATTAACGGAACGCGGTCGGCGAGGTTCAGCAGAGCGTCCCGCAAGGGAAGACCGAAATTCTGTTCTTCAAACGTGGCGCGAAATTCTCCTGCTACCGGTTCAGCAGCTTCTTTGGACACCATTTCTAGTCCGGTGGTAAAAGCATGTCCGGCACGAACCGCGCGTCCGATCAGGTCCAAGGTTTCAGGAAAATGCTCCTCAAATTTTGTCATGCGACGATAGCGTTGGAACGCCACATACGCGAGAGGAAGTGCTGCCGCCGCAAATCCGGCCAGGACGGCGAAATAAACCTGGTTATAGGAAAAGGCGACAAAAACATAGGCGGCAAATCCCAGAACAGCCATCCACAGAACTAACTTACCTGCCTTCACCTTTAGTCCAGCTTGAGTTATGTAGGTTTGAAACCCTCCAGCCCAGGGCATCCGTAGAAGCAAACGATGCAGTTGCGGAAGGCTGCTATATAGTTCGTCTCGAACCAGCTTCAGATCCAGGGAAACTTCGCCCCGTTTTTCCGCCTTTCGTACAGCGGCCATCCTATTGCGGACGATCTCTTGCTGTTTATCTCCGCCCGTCAGAGACCAGATTCCACCAACGATAAGAAGGACGACAACGAACGTAACAAGCGCAATTAAAAGTGGCATGTCATCCTCCCTCTTACTTGAAAACTTTTTCTACGACCGCAAAGTGCGATCCGAAATCGCCTATCTACGACTAAGCCCAAGCAAACTAAACTCGCCCCATCGGAACGTCGAACATCGAAGTTGGCAATGCGATACCGGATACGGCCAGACGCTCCGAGAATTTCGGGCGGATACCAACCGGCTGAAAGGACCCAACAACGTCACCGTTTTCCTTGATGCCTTTTTTGCGGAAAATGAAAATGTCCTGCATGGTGACCACATCGCCTTCCATGCCGGTTATCTCAGCCAGGTTCGTGACTTTACGTGTGCCGTCACTGAGGCGGGTAACCTGAATCACTAGGTCGATGGCCGAGGCAATTTGACGGCGGACCGCGCTGTCAGGAATGTTCAACCCGGACATCGCGACCATCGTTTCCAAACGGCTTAGAGCGTCGCGCGGTGAGTTCGCGTGAACAGTGGTGAGCGACCCGTCATGGCCAGTGTTCATGGCCTGCAACATGTCCAGCGCTTCTTCGCCGCGGACTTCACCTACGATGATGCGGTCGGGACGCATGCGCAAGGTGTTGACCAGGAGTTGCCGCGAATAAATCGCGCCTTTGCCTTCAATATTAGGAGGGCGCGTTTCCAAGCGCACCACGTGTGATTGATGCAGCTGCAACTCGGCCGCATCTTCGATCGTCACAATACGCTCGCGATCCGACAAATAGCTCGAAAGTACGTTGAGCAGAGTTGTTTTACCTGCTCCCGTGCCGCCCGAGATCAGAATGTTGAGGCGAGCGCGAACGCAACCTTGCATCAGTTCCAGCATGGGCCGAGTGAAGGCATTTCCAACGATTAGATCTTCAGCAGTCAAGGGCTCGCGCGCGAATTTGCGGATGGAGAGGCAGGGGCCATCAACAGCCAACGGAGGAATAACTGCGTTGACGCGTGAACCATCGGGAAGTCTCGCATCAACCATCGGCGACGACTCATCCACGCGGCGGCCGACTGCAGAAACAATGCGATCGATGATGCTGACTAAGTGAGCGTCATCGCGGAACTTTACCGACGTGGCTTCGAGGAGACCCTTTCTCTCGACGTAGACCTTATCAAAGGCATTGACCAAGATATCGGACACGGTGGGGTCGGCCAGAAGCGGTTCGATCGGACCCAGCCCAAAAACTTCGTCTAGCACTTCCTGCGAGATGCTCTCCCGTTCTTGCAAATTCATTGGGGTAGCATCACCGACGACAAGTTCCTCGAGGATGATAGCAACTTCGCGGCGCACGTCTTCACGCTTTACGCCCGCAAGACGTTCCAGATTCAGTTTCTGAATCAGCTTGCGATGGATCGCAGCCTTTACCGCGGTTAAATCGGTTCGAGCGGACGATGGACTAGGTGGCATTCTCTCTTACCTCTTAGTTGAAAAAAGATTGCTAAGACCGCTTCGTTTTTGGGCCGGCTGCACGTTGTCCATACCAGCCAGTTGGCCCGCCAGAGCGCGGTAACGATTGCTCAGGTTATTGTTGTGATTCTCCATCAGCGGTGTTCCCAAGTTTACCGCGGTGTTGGCTTTGCCGAAATCGTTGGGAAGCGATGCAAAAATCGGGCGCTTTAGATTTTTTTCGATCGTCCTCAGAACTTCGTCATCGCCTTTGTGCCAACGATTGATAACTACGCGAATTCGGTCAGTTTCCACCCCCAGTCCGGTGAGAGCAACCAAGCGCCGCTCGAGTGCCCACAGGGACGGCACGTTCGCCTCGGCCACCATCAAAATCATGCGAGCCTTATTCAACACCGGGCTCCACTCGGAAGAGAACTGGGAGCCGAGGTCAGCTAACACAGTATCGAAGCTGGCTTGAGCGACGTTAACGATACGTTCCATTGGCTCGATCGGAATCGATTGCCATTCTTCGGGGAGCATCACGCCGCCGAGAATTTCCAACTTCGTCTTGTGCTGAGTCAATAGTCCGCCGAAGAAGTGTGTATCGAGACGATCCAGACTTTCGACCGCGTCGCGCACGCCAAAACGCGGATGCAGATCAAGCAAGAGGTGAACATTTCCGAGTGGACGCGCGAAGTCGAGCAGCACGGCGCGCTTTTGCGCATACGTCGCAAGCTGCACTCCCAGATTTACCGCAACAGTCGTGGTTCCCACTCCACCTTTCGAGCCCATTAAAACGATGAGCTTCTCGACAGAGCGGCGATCGCCTGGCTGAATTTCCTGACTCAGACGACCGAGGAGTTCTTCCAAGGCTTCGGGTTTCACCGGCTTTGGAATGAAATCCTGGACGCCGCTGCGCATGGCGTCGAGCAACAGTTGATGATTCGGAGGAACCAGTGCAGAGCAAGCGATCAGGCGAATATCGGCCTTGAGCCGCCGCAAATGGGCGCCGAGTGTGAAGAAGGGTTCGGAATCCCGGGGCAGATCCAGAAAGACGATGTCCGGCATGGTCTCCCCGACATCCGGAAGCTTTTCCATGGGCATCGTCCACTGCTTGACTGCTCCGACCAGGCCGGTTTGCGCCAACGCAGCCTGCAGCTGGCTGCTGCTGGCTTGGTCGCTGCTTGCGATTGCGACAGTCAGCATGCGTGTGTCCCTCGATTAAAAGAAACTCGTACTAAGTACGATTTCAAGAGCGCCACTCCTTACTTCGAGCCTGACGGTTCGGATGACGAACCGCTGGCTGCCGGCAGAAATGGTTCGATAAATATGGGGCCAGCGGGCTTATTGTCAAGCGGATGAACTATTCGTGGAGTAACAATCACTAAAAGCTCATTCCTGCTTTTGTTGATAGATTTGCTTTGGAAGAGCTTTCCGATGACCGGTAGATCTCCAATGCCCGGAATCTTCGACATAATTTCTGTAGTGCGGTTGTCCACCAACCCTGCGATCGCGAAAGTTTGCCCGTCCTTCAGATCCATCTCTGAAGAGATTTTGCGGCTGGAAAGTGCCGGGATGGTGAAGCCCGAAATCGTCAGTGAATTCGAATAATCGAGAGCACTGACTTCCGGTGCCACCTTCAAATGGATCATCCCATCTTCCATAATTGTCGGAACGAAGTCCAGACGAACCCCGAATTGCTTAAATTGAATTGTAATAGTGGGGAGAGTGCCGCCACCCGAGGATTGCACCACTGGGAAGGGGAATTCTCCACCAGCTAAGAAGCTTGCTTCCTTGCCCGAAGCCGTCAGCAGGTTTGGCTCAGCCAAGATCTGAAGCACATCTTTTTGCTGAAGCGCCTGGATTGTCGCTCCCAGATTGAGCTTGGGATCGTAGAGGAAGATGTTAAGCAGGCTGCTCAACGTGAATTGTGTTGTTCCCGGCGTTGACACGGTAGATGTGGCCGTACTTGTCGTCGTAGGCACCGCGGGTATGGGTGTTGTGAGTGAAGGGGCTCCGAACTGTTGGGTGCCGACTGCACCGATCACATTGCCGCTTGGCAGAAGCAAGTTAAAACCAAGCTGTTTAAGGGCGGTCCGATCCACTTCGGCGAATTTCACCTCAAGGAGAATTTGGCCAGCGGGAACAGCAGGGACTTCCATCAAACTCGTTACTTTCGGGGTAGCATTTTTTACGACTTCCAATATTTTATTCGCAACGGCCGCCGATGAGATCTTTCCGGAAAGCATCACCACGTCTTTTGAAGTCTCGATCTGCACCGGTTCGTTCGGGAACACTTCGTGAATTTTCTGGCTCAAGCTGAGCGTGTCAATATCGACCGATACCTCGAAACTTTGGCTTTGATCGTTGACGTCCCAAATCAGCAGGGAAACGCCACCAGGAGCTTTGCCGTTCACCAAGACCTGATTGGGAGTAACTGCAGTTGCATCCGCTATGGACGTGTCCGCAATTGAAATGCGCTTAATTCTGGTTGGAGAAGTGATAACCAAAGACCGGCCCACCAGCAAATGGAGAGTCTCCGGAACCTCTGAGGACTGCTGTGGCGTGAGCGCCGCCGGCGTAGAAGCGGCCGATATCGCTGCTGCCAACGGCTTAACAGCTGGCATCAGCGCTTGAGGGTTCGTTGCAATGGCGCTTTGGCCCCACGCCGCTACTGCGCACAACATCACTAAGCACGCAGGCGAAGCGAGCCAAGACGCTCGAAAAGGGTTTCGGTTTTTAAAATTAGCAAGCATTCGACGCTCCCAGTTTATTCAGACTTCGGAAAATACTTAATTTCACGCTTGTTTCCGGTAATCACTTCAATTTCGTACGGCGCCGGCGCCGGCTCCTTGTGGATCACAGGGCCGTGCTTCACTACAGCCGGCTCCGCGCTAACCGGAGCACCTGCCCCGAACAGCGCCGTCTGAAAAACTGGGGCCGGGGCCGTAGTCTTTGAGTCGATGGTATTGCGCAGTGCGAGTTGGATCTTGCCTTCGGTGCTGGCCATAGTGAGCTTTGCAGCCTGTGGGGGCGTTACCAGCAACGTGATGACCGGGACTGTCTCGGGCTTGCCCTCGCGGTCCTGCACCATTTTCTGGCCGGCGGCGAGAACACGGATGTTCTCGAGAATTGTTTCCGTAACCGCACTACCATTCAAGTTGGTGCCCGGCGCAGTTCCCGTCACCAACACATCGACCATGGTTCCTGGGGTGACGAATCCAGCCACGGCTACGACGTCGTTGACCGCAACGGAGACCGCTCTCATGCCCTCCGGGATGGTTACCGACAAGCCGGCGCCGGAATCTACGGGAGCCAACTTGGTTTCAAGAATAGGCTCATTTTCCTGAACTGAAGTAATCAATGCCCGATTCGTGCACGCCTGGATTTCAGTGCAGGCGCCAGAAATCGGGTCATTCGTGGGCCAGGAAATTGTTCGAAGTTTGGAAGCGTCCAACATTGTGCCTAATTCCAGGGTTTGGGCTGCCACGACGACGTGGTGAGTGGGGATTGCCGCTACAGATTGCGCCGATATTCGTTGGATATACTTATAGATCCACGCGCTCAGAAGAAATGCTAAAACCAGAGCGACGGTGAGCCCAATTACAAGTCGATTGCGATTCATTTAGACCCTCTCATTTGCTAATACAAGCCCCACTGAAATACCACGAACATGATCGCCGTACCTATCGCCGTGGCCACGCCAAAAGGCAGCTTGAGCAGTGTGGGATTATCCAGTGAAATTTCAGGGTGAGCGCGCAGCCCAAATGCAAAGAAGCCCTTTACCAAAACAATCACGTTTCGTAGTGTTTGTTTTACGCGCTTGGCATGAATCATCAACGCCATGGCCATGAAGCCGGACACGAAAACGCTCGCCAGCAGCACGAGCACGAACATCCAAGGTCCCAAGAACGCACCTACGGCTCCCATCAATTTCCAATCGCCCGCGCCTAAAGCCCGCATTAGAACCAGCGGCAGTAAGAGCGTTAGCGCCAAGCCCACCCCTTCGATGGACGTCAAGGCCCCGCGCCATCCGGCGATCGATGCGTGCAAAGCAATGCCTAGAAAGAGGCTTGGTACAGTTAGCCAGTTAGGAATGCGTCGAACTCTCCAATCGATCCAACCAGCATAGATCGTAACAGCCAGAGTGATCGCCCAAATTGTCTGCGTTGCAGTCATGAAATGTTTGGTGCTCCTTGTATGACCGCCGTACTAATCCTGCGCAATTGCGAGGTCGGGGTCATCTTTGGCCCTGCTGCGGGAAACAACTTGTTGATGGCATTGGCCAAGACTTCATACCCACAGCCGAGAAGAACGATGAGCAGGACAATTAGGTCAGATCCGGTCCTTCTTGATCGACCCGCAATCTCATTTGTTCCCTTTGCAACTAGCATACTCTACTACTTAAGAGTCATTGGATGGAACTTGGCCGTCGACATCGTCGGCGCTGTATCGGCGGCCATCGGTCCATGCTGTTCCCTAATTGAAACCAGGCCGAATTACGAAGCGGCGGTCATGTTAGTGCCCGCCGCAGCGAATGCGCTGCTGATCGCAGTAGCCAAAGAGTTCATGCCGGTGATGGCAGCCAGCGCAATCAGAACCACAAGCAATGCATACTCAGTTAGGTCCTGACCTTCTTGGTCAATCCATAACCTCTTCAGAATTGTTTTCATTTGCCGTTCCCTCGCCTCTTAGAATCATTATTTAAAAGGACCCTGACCGCCGCAACCGCCGACGGTGTGTCGGCGGCCAGCCGTCCGTTATTTTCTTCCATTCGATACTACCGTGTTAGCTGGCGGAAGTGAGGTTGGTACCTGCTGCGACGAACGTGCTGCTAATCGCAGTGGCCAAGCTCTTCATGCCAGTAATCGCTGCGAGTGCGATTAAGACCACAAGCAGTGCGTACTCGGTGAGGTCCTGACCCTCTTCCTCTTGCCACAAACGTACGAAAAGGTTCTTCATTTCTTCTTCCTCCATTTAAAGTGTGCGGCAGGGAACGGTGCCGCCGTCCTGCTGTATTAAGCATCTAAGGAACCACTTCTTCCGGCACCCGGTCTTAAGCCTAATAGCCTTGATTTAGCTTGGCTTAGGCTCAAACGAGCATCAGAAACCGTAAAAAACCGATGGAAAACGTATCCGTTAGGAGACAAGTCGAAGGCCTCCAAAGCTGCTTTGGATACGGCCTGAAACCGACCCTTAATGCCTAAAAACACGGCATTTATCGAACAAAATTCCGCGTCCAAGGGCGCCCTGAATTGCTCGCCGAAGGAACCGTTGCCGGACCGAAATTTAGCAAATTTACGCAGGTTTTTGACCCCATATAACGACGTTCCAAGCGAACCAGCGCACGCCAGGTAGGCGGGTCAAGACCTCGTCGAGCCCTTGAAACGGCCTCCACCACCATAAGTTTTCCGCTTTTTCCCCTAAGATTCGCTTCCAGTACCGGTCCTGATTCGGATGTACTCGGTCGACCAGGAAGTACTTCAAAAAGAGCGTGAGCGTGGAAATCCAGAACTCACGATGGCCGACGTTGCTGAAATATTTTTCTGCCATGCGGATGTCGGCAATCGTCAGGGGAGACTCGTCCTCGGTCCGGACCTGAGTGGCCATGCCGCGATAAACGTTGATGACCGGATTGTAGGCAAGCGGATCGTACGAGAAAAAGATGCCCCCGGGCTTGAGCGCGCGTCGGATTTGCTCGAAAAGTTTGGCGCGGTCTTGCACGTGGTGAATGGTGTTGGCGATATAGACCACGTCGTACTCGCCTTCCGGTACGTTCAAATCTTCTCCGCCTGAAACCACGCCTTCCATCTCGACGCCAAATTTTGTCCCTAGCTCGATTGCTTTGGCGACCATGCCTGGGGATACGTCGACAGTGGTAACCTTCGCTCCGCAGAGGGCGAAGTAAACCGAGGATTCGCCAAGGCCCGCGCCGATATCCAGGAGCTTTTTGCCCTTGAGCGAGCCCAAGCGCTTCAAAATGAATTGGTTTTCGAGAGCCGTGGGGGCCTCAAAGCATTCGCGTACCAGCACTTTTTCTGTAGGGGTCCCACTGGCCCAAGCGTCATGAAACTCGGCTTCGCGTTGATGCAAAGTGCTCGCGATCACAGGGGCTCCTTCGCCAAAGTCGGTCTTTTTCTCGATCATCTCGCTACTTAGAGGCCGCTATGTTTCGCACGGCCGGCGTTTCTGCGCTGGTCCTGGCCTGTTCACCGAAACCCATCCGGTCGCGGACCACATACAGCGGCCGGCGTTTGGACTCGCCGTAGATTCGGCCAACATATTCGCCGATGATGCCCATACATATCAGCTGAACGCCGCCGAGGAACAACACGGCGATCACAAGACTCGCCCAGCCTTTGACCAATCCGACCGCGCCAAATAGTCTCTCCAGCACGGCCACCAAGATGCCTAGGATGGCGATTCCGGAGGCGACGAATCCGACCCAGGTGGCCAGGCGTAGTGGCACGATCGAAAAGGAAACAATTCCGTCCGTAGCAAACCGCACCATTTTGAAAAGTGAAAATTTTGTGTTGCCGGCGGCACGCGGAGCACGGCGGTAGGGAACTGCGATTTGAGAATAGCCTATCCAGCTGACCATGCCCCGAACGAACCGATCGCGCTCTGGCATTTCTAGAAGAGTGTCTACGACCCTACGATCCATTAGGCGAAAATCCCCTGTATCCAGGGGGATCTCAGTGTCCGAAAGCTTGCTGATAAAGCGATAAAAATATTTCGCAGTCCACAGTTTGAATGCGGATTCACCCTCCCGCTCTGTTCGGACTCCGTATACGACGTCGTAACCTTCCTGCCATTTATCGACAAATTCGAGAATGACCTCCGGCGGATCCTGCAAGTCGCCATCGATCACTACAACAGCATCGCCGGCCGCGTGTTCGACGCCTGCAGTGATTGCGATTTGATGGCCAAAATTGCGTGAAAAACGCACGATTCGCAGACGGGAGTCATAGAGCTGCAGCTCTCGTAGAATGTCTGGCGTGGAATCGCTGCTTCCGTCATCCACATAAATGATTTCGAAAGGCATCGGGAGTCGTTCCAGAACTCCCACAAGGCGGGCATTCGTCTCGCGGATTACTTCATGCTCATTCGCGCAAGGGACTACCACCGACAATAATTGTCGATCCCGCTCAGAGCCAGCGAGCATCAGTTGAGTGGGCCCGCTGACGCGATCAAAGTATCGGCGATTCATACTCACTCCTTACTCTGCGAGCCTGGTTAATGGTTTCACTTGAGCCACGGTGTTCGAGTTCACCGCATTGCGGCGAACAAAAAGAACGCTACGATTGTCCGAATAGACTTCCTGCCAGTCCGGAAGTGCGCTCAGCATGGTCGCAAAGGATTCTCTGCGATCCAGCAGGCATGACTGGATTCCGTATGAGCGAAGAATGGCAAGAGTCGCTGGTTTAACAGTCAGCACCTGCACGTAATCGTTCAGCACCCCGCCGCGTTCGTAAAGTTCGCTTCGACCGTCGATGAATACCTTGTGTTCCGGCCAACGCGACCAAACAAGATATCCACCAAATCCATAGGTATTGAACATCGGCCCCGGAGTGCGATGCTCATTCAAGTATTCGACAGCCCCTACCGGAAATTGCTCGGCAACTTTCTTCCGCAGATCGTCGCGGGAGGGGAAGTAGTAAATCATTCCGATGACAATTGCGGTGATCATAGCTGCGTTGAGGGGCCACCGATCTTTTTGGCGGTCGTAAACGGGCACCCATCGGGCCAGGGCCGTTGCCAGTAACGGTGCGAAAAACGGCACAAATAGCAGCACAAAGCGAACGTGAATCGTAGCCATCGCAGCGGCAAACATGAATAGGCCTAACTGCTCGAGCCGCCATTCAAATCGCGCGATGATCTGCACCAAAAAAAATCCGAGGAGCATGGCCAGGAACAATTTTCCGCCCACGTCCTCGAATGGCATTGGTTGCCATTCGAGAATGCTCTTAACGCTGATCGGGAGAGAGAAGGCGACTTCGAACGGGTACGTACTTAGTTCTGTGCCGTAAGGGGTGAGTGGCAATACGAGCAGTGACAGCATAAAGACCAGGGAGATTTGTATCCGCTCTGCCACATTCCACGGCACGGCCTTGAGGCCCCCCGCGCTGAATTTGAACAGCCCGCTCACCCAGTACGTGGCGACGACGCCCAATCCGATAATCCAGGAGCCATGCGTGTTAATCCATAAAAGGAATAAGAACGGCAGGAACCACAAGGCCGCTCTTTTTTGTCGCCGAAATCTTTCGAGCGCAATTAGGGTCAAAATCAAAAACAAATATCCCAGCATTTGCGGACGCACGTTGAAAGACGGCACCGTCAGAACAAGGAGAATGGCTGAGGCTACAAACGCGGCTTTCGAATTTCCTGAGCACAGTGTCGCAAGGCAATAAAGTGCGATCATAACGGCCGCACCCATCAGAATCGATACGGCATCGAGCCCGCGCAGGCCCGCCACGCGCACAGCGCTCGCCAGTACGACGTCGCCGCCCCATTCATAAGATAACCAGGGCTGACCGGTCACCGTGAAAGAGTATGGATCTGTTGTTGGCCAAATGTGCGTCGACAGAATCAATTCGCCGGTCTTGATATGCCACCAGCAGTCTGGGTCCAGTCTGAGCTCACGTCCGGTGACAAAGATCCCTGCGACAAGTAAGACCGCCAGCATGAGCGGAAACGAAAAGACCTTGGACAGCAGAGCGGCCATGCCGCTCGACGGTCGAGCGAAGTCCAGTTCCACAGCCGACGCGGGCTCAGGACAGTTTGTGATATCTATGGTTTTGGACTCGCTCGCCATGAATTCTCCGGGTTCTGTCCTAAGCGCCCTCATCGCTTAGCATCTATTCGTTCACCGAAAGGCTACGCAATAGCTAGTTGCTCTGTCGCAAATGCTTAAACGCGTCTAAGACCGCGAATGGCGTACATGATTGCTCGATGCACTCACCGATTTGCTTGATCTTTTCTGTTTGCATGTGGCCCAGCAGAGTCGCGGCGTGCGCGATATGCCTGATTTTTTCCGGCTGCAGGCCCATCACGCGAGCGCAGGTAGCGTCAACCGCAACGGGATCGTCTCCGCAGATAACCATTCCGCAGGACTTCAAAACGCCTTGAATTGGCCCGTTTCCTTCCATTCCGATAATTCCATCCACGATCGCGAAGTCCGGCCGGACGGCGGCATTGATATCGAGAATCGCGCGGTCAATGCCGGCCCAGTGGAGAATATTCTTTGGCCACCCGTAACAACCACCCGGCACAACGCCGAACATATTTTTGAGCGATAGCGTTACGCCTGCCCAGTGATGCGTCTTGAGTTTGGGTAGCGAAACCAGAAAGTCCACGCCGTTTACGGTCTTTGGCAAATAAAGTTCTCTTAGCCGAGAAGCGCGCGTGCGCAAAGCCACTCGCTCGACGTCATCCACATTCAAATCCACGAAAATGTTGGCGAGGGGCCCGGCGTATTCGCGCAGGCGGATCGATTCGATGACGGCTTGCGTATCACGGTCCATTGCTGGGCCGTCGCCGATTAGGACTTTTTCAGCTCCCAATCGCAGAAATGTCTCGCGGCTCGCCGCGATCAGTGCTGGATGCGTGTTCATCATGCCGGACGGGTCACCACCGACAAGGTTCGGCTTCAATAGCACCGTCTTGCCGCGAACAGGCAGGGCGAACTCTTGCAACGTTTCGCAAAGCATAGCTTCGAGATCGGACTCATAGCTCGCAACACGGCGAATCGCGACGCGCGAGGCTGGCCGTGAAAACGGAGGTAGCAATGATGGAGCGGTTCTGGGCATGATCAGGCCTGATTCCGAGACTGCGAAGATGAACGTATCCATTGCTGCTTCAGACTCATCGACAACGCCGCCCAAGCCGTTTCCGGAATGCTCCACGGAATATCTTTCTGCTCGTGCAGCGCTCGCAAGGCGTCGGAGGATGCTGGGTTCTGTCTGCCAAACACTCGCAGGGCGATATTGCTGCGTGCGTAGGACGCGGGGCTCTCGATGCTCTGCGAATTTTTCTCAAGCCAGTTCAAACTCTTTTCGATCTCGGGTCGCGTGGGATTCTCGCGCAAAGCTAAGAGCGCCCAAACGGTCGGTCCGACTTGAGGTTCTCCTGCCACGCCATACACCATCGGATTGCCACAATTCCAGCCACCGCCCGGGCACATGCGGTCGTATAGCATTTCTTCGGCGACTTTTAACCGGGCTGAGGTTTTGGGTAGCAAGGTCTTTTCCGGGAGGCTCCGTAAAACAATTAACGCGTATGACGTGGGCTCAACCCAGCTCGCTGTGCCGGGGGTCCAACTCCAACCGTAAAGCGAATCGCTTTGCGCCGAAACATTCCGACCTGTGGCCAGCCATCGCATCAATCGCCACCACAGCCCGGAGTCGCCTGGGGTCTGTTCCTGAAGCCAGCGCAGACCACGCGCGCGACTTGCGGAACTTTTCCGGTTCGCCGACAACGCCCAGCACGCGAGCGATGTAACCCACGACCCGTTTGTCACACCTGCTGCCGCTGGCCATGATCCATCCACGAGTTGCGAGCGTTCAAGAAAACTCACCGCGCCCGAAATTGCCCGATCTGTTTCGTCCGCCGCAGAAAACTCAGACAGAGCCAGCAAGGCCCAGGCTGTAGGTTCCGTGCGACTTTCTTGTCCTGCACCGAACCCCCAACCGCCGTCGTTATTTTGTGACTCGCGTAAATTGGGCAGGCATGTCTGCTGAACAAAGGCCGTAGCCGCGGTTGCGTCGAAAGTGCGGGTATCGTTCAAAATTCACCTTTGAGAACTGCATCGACATGCCTCTTGATTAATTGAACTGCCTGACGGGCAGCTTTTCGCGACCCACGGTCGGCACGAACTCTTCGTCCGGCTGCCGCAGCTCAAGCTGATTGATCAACCTGTGCAGGTAGCCGCGAGCAACGCCCAGAGTTCGCGCGCTCTCGGCCTTGCGCCAGCCGCATTCCTGCAAAGTGCGAAGAAGCAGCCTGCGTTTGAACTGTCGAACTTCGTCCTCGTAGGACCGGCTGAGGGTGGGTTCTTCGGAGGTGCTGCGAATTCCCTTAGGGAGATGCCAGACGTCAACCGTGCCGCCTTCGGATAACACCACTGCTCGCTGAACGGTATTCTCGAGTTCTCGCACGTTGCCGGGCCAGCTATATTCTTCCAGTGCATGCAATGCGAGTTGCGAGAAACGTTTTACTTTCTTGTTGAATTGCTGACCGGAAACTTGCAGGAAGTGCTGCGCAAGTACCGGGATGTCGTCGCGGCGTTCGCGCAACGGTGGTAGATGCATCTGCACAACATTCAAACGGTAATAAAGATCTTCGCGAAACGTGCCGGCCTGGACCATCGCTCCCAGATCTCTGTTGGTTGCGCAGATCAGCCGGATGTTGACGTTCGTTGCGGCGCTGGTGCCCAAACGCTCGAACTTGCGCTCCTGTAAGACGCGCAGGAATTTCGGCTGCAGACCTATACCGAGGTCGCCAATTTCATCGAGGAAAAGTGTTCCCTGGTCGGCTGTTTCAAGGCGGCCCCTACGGCTCATCAGGGCGCCGGTGAAAGCTCCCTTTTCGTGGCCGAAGAGTTCATCCTCAACGAGCGTTTCGGGCAGATTTGCGCAAGAAAATGCAACCAGAGGACGGGAAGCACGTGCGCTCATCTGGTGAATCGCTCTCGCGAGGAGCTCCTTACCCGTGCCGGTTTCACCCGTGATTAGCACGTTTACATCGCAGGGAGCAATCTTCTGGGCCAGGGCGAAAAGTTCCTGCATTGACGCCGAGGTTCCGATCAGATCGTGGAGTTTTCCAGCGCTGCGTGCGCTGGCGCGAAGACGTTCGAGTTCACGTTCCGCTGCGCGCATTTTGTGAGCGCGCTGCAAAATAAGTCTGAGTTCGACGATGTTCGGAGGACTGGTGATTGTGTCGTAGGCTCCGCATTCCAGAAGCTGCGCTGTGAGCGAGCGCTCTTCTTCGTGGCAGAGTGCGATTACAGGAGGGCGATTCGGGGAACGGCGAATTTCGTCGATCAGCGCGAACCCGCCCTCGGAATTTCCATCCTCGGCGCGAAAATCAAGCAATACGACATCACAACGATCTTTCCACTCGCCCCACTTATTTGTCTCAAAGTCACCAATATGCTGAGCCCCGAAACCTTCTCCCAGCGCACGGCCCATCGCTTCGGCTAAAGCGGAATCTTTGCCCATCAGACACAATCGTATCGTCTGGTCAAAAGCCATTCATCCTCCTACAGTGAACACCTGAGAGTCGGTTTCTAGCGCAGTTTCCCTTTGTCCCAAGCTGCCTGTACGCTGGAAAAGGGGGTGCTCGAATAGAGACTCAATCGAGCTTTAGGCCATCAGTAGTAACTATCCGGCACCTTCAACACTGCGTGATGGTGAGATAAAGGGCACGTCCACTACCAAAGACAGGCGTCACCCTTCGTTAACGGTCATTGTTTAAGTGTCTATTTTGCATTGGGTTGCGGCGGTCACTTTTTCGTACTGGTAATACTGGAGGCTGCTCAGGCAAAGACTAGGGGAAACTACTGAGACATTTGGTCTAAAGAATTACCTTCGATCGGACGGGGTTTGCCATATATCGATCGTACGCATATTTCCCGATGCCTGACTCAGGGGTTTGCCGGAGGGGTCGACTGGACTCCTACCAGGATGTCAACG
>CAVPFH010000009.1:0-145684 GCA_963703675.1 uncultured Acidobacteriota bacterium
ATGGAATGTGTAGTCCATTGCCGGCGTCCGTATGACGATTCTTGGTTTTTCCCAATCCGGTTTGTGTTCGCCTTCGTGACTTAGCTTCCCAAGACCGCGCAGAACGCAGCTCGCGCCGCCACGATACTTCGACTAAGCCTGTGACAACTCGGTACTTAGATCGTTCCATCTGTGGTGTAGGAATTGCCAGTTATCGGTCGCTAGAGATATCGCTTATGAAATCCTTTTGGCAAGACCTCCGCTATGGCGTCAGGATGCTCTTCAAGAATCTCGGTTTCACCGCCGTCGTCATAGTCACACTCGCACTGGGCATCGGAGCGAATACCGCGATCTTCACAGTGGTGAATGCGGTGCTGATCCAGCCGTTGCCCTACCAGGATCCCGACGGGCTTGTGCGGATTACCAGCGACATGCAAAAACTAGGCCGCCGCGACGTTGGGGTTTCGGCTCCGGAACTATTCGATCTAAAGAAGCGCACGACTGTATTCGCGGAAATTGCAGGCGTCCTGCCCGTCAATTCCAATCTCACTGGAGGAGACGAACCTGCCCGGATCGAGACGCATCTGGATTCAGGGAATTATTTCAAAGTGCTCGGCGTGAACGCCGCGCTTGGACGCGTGTTCGGTCCAGAGGATGAGGTTCCCGGGAACGCAACTGTCGCTGTCATAAGCGATGGTCTTTGGAAACGACGGTTTGGCACCGACCCCAACATACTGGGTCGACAGATTCGGATCGATAACGATGCGTACACAGTCATTGGAGTACTGCCGCCAGGTTTCCGCCATCCGGGCAAGTCGATCGAGAGGGAAGCGGAAGTTTGGGTTCCCGCGGGCTACTCGGCGGCGCCGTGGCCGACTCCACCGGTGAGGCCGGCGCGCTTCATAGGCGCGCTGGCGCGGCTAAGACCGGGCGAAACTATCCAAACGGCGCAGGCGGAACTGGATTCACTGTCAAACGCATTGAGCCACCAGTATTCGAATGACTATCCCGCCAACGCCGGCTGGGCTTTGCGAGTCATCCCGTTACAACAGGACTTGACCGGCAACGTGCGACCGGCATTACTGGTGATGCTAGTAGTTGTCGGTTGCGTCTTACTGATCGCGTGCGTGAATACTGCGAATTTGCTGCTTGCTCGCGCCAATGCCCGGCAAGGAGAAATAGCGATCCGCATAGCCCTGGGCGCCACACGCGGTCGCCTCGTACAGCAACTTCTAGCAGAGAGCTTATTGCTCTCTTTACTTGGAGGACTTCTTGGCCTCTTGTTTGCCTCTTTAACCCTCGGCGGGCTGACCAGCCTTATTCCTCCCGACCTGCCTCGCGTGCGTGCTATTCAAATAGACGGAATGGTACTTGGATTCACGCTGGCGGCATCGGTACTGACCGCGCTAATTTTCGGACTGGTCCCGGCCCTGTACGGACTCACAATCGATCTCCAAAGTACGATGAAGCATACGGGAACCCGCGTAACATCTGGAGAGGCACGCAATCGCTTGGGCTCAGCGTTAGTGATTGCCGAGTTTGCGGTGGCCTTAATGCTCGTGGTCGGCGCCGTACTGCTGGTGAGAAGCTTCTGGAATCTGGCAGGCGTTTCTCCAGGGTTCCGCCCGCAACAAGTGCAGACCGCCAGCGTTTGGCTCCCGGTGCCGAATGACCCCACGACCGGCCCTTATTTCGCTCCGGAAAAGAAGATTGAATTTTACAAAAAGGTTCTGGATCGCCTGCAAAATCTCCCCGGAGTGGACGCTGTCGGTGGTGTGGACCAACTGCCGCTTTCCGGGCGACGGTTCCAGATTCCAATCAAAATTGAAGGGCGAGACGAAAATTTTGATGCGCGCATTCAGACGGAGTGGGGTCAGGCTACCCCTGGCTATTTCAGCGTGATGGGAATTCCGCTGCTACTAGGACGCAGCTTCAAAGAGTCGGATAACCTCCAGGCTCAACCCGTTGCGATCGTCAGTCAAACTCTTGTACGCAAGTACTTCGCTGGTGAAAACCCGATCGGTAAACACATTCAGGTGCCACCTGGTATGCCTGCGCTTCCACCCGGGACACCTCCTTGGTTCGTAATCGTCGGTGTAGTGGGAGATACCAAGGATACCGCGCTCGATGCCGAACAACTCCCGTTGATGTACACCCCAGTCCTGCAAGGTGCGGTATTTAATCTCGCATTTGTGATGCGGACCTCTCCTGCCGTCAAAAACCCCGGCGGGCTTGCAGATAGCGTGGCCCGGGAAGTTCGCGCGGTCGACCCCGAGGTTCCCGTGTACGCGGCGCGGTCCATGACTGAAGCGGTTTCGCGGGCTCTAAGTAACCGACGGTTCGCGATGCTCCTGCTAGTACTGTTTGCGGGTTTAGCGCTCGTGCTATCGGCGATCGGAATTTACGGCGTGATGGCCTACGGCGTGAGCCAACGCATCCATGAGATCGGGGTGCGTTTGGTGCTCGGAGCGCAACCTCGCGATGTCCTCCGCCTCGTACTCAAAAGGGGCATTTCAATGGCTGTCGCAGGCGCTGTTGCGGGAACAGTGTGTGCCGTTGCTCTCACGCACTGGATGCGCAGTCTACTCTACGGGGTGAGTTCGACCGATCCTTTGACCTATATCATTGCTCCCACGTTGCTGGGTTTTGTTGC
The DNA here is from genome assembly GCA_963703675.1 of uncultured Acidobacteriota bacterium. Taxonomy (GTDB): domain Bacteria; phylum Acidobacteriota; class Terriglobia; order Acidiferrales; family UBA7541; genus Palsa-295. Next base: position 2,633 of record CAVPFH010000009.1, read on the forward strand.
GATGCTGGCCTGTATGGTGCCGGCTTGGCGGGCGGCGAAGGTAGATCCAAACGTTGCGCTCCGCTACGAGTGAGGCTTTCCGCGTTCATTTTTAATTCGTAGGCGCTTGCGGCATTCAGGTCAACAGACTTAGAACTTAGCCCGCAAACTAGGTCTCCGAAATCGACGTGGAACGCGAACAGTTGCTGGCTTCGAATGTCCAAAGTGGCTGATCTCACAACAGGCGCCTCGAGATTCAGCGGCGGCTTAACTCAGAGACGCTAATCGAGAGAATCGCCAGAGAAATTCTCTGCCGAGGCCTAACAACCGTCGAAAAAATTCCTCCTGCATCTGATCCAGGAACGGATCGGGAAACGGCACAATTCCTACTGATGATGTGCGCATTCGATTCAGCGAAGTTGCTCGCGGACAAGCAATTGTGCAAAAAAATTCGCGCGGTGTGGTATTACCCGGACCCGGCCAATTACATTGAGGATGAGCACATAAGACAAATGCAATCCTCCCCCCTCTTTTTGTTTTGATCTGGAATTCCCCGTCTTCACCCCGTCTTGACGGGCAACATACAACTAACAGGCCCTGCAGGCAAGCAAGCGAGGGATCGAATTATGCGAGAGCAGGTGGGTTTGACTCACAAGAGAAGAGCTTGCGTACGCACAGAACGTAGCTACGCAAAGGATCGCCTATGAATACGCCAAGCTGCAGTGACAGGCTTGCTCGCCAGATACGGATCCGTGCCCATGTTTTAACAGAGTGTGCGAATTACCATGAGGCCACGATCTTGATGGTCGCCAACCCCGTGAGCATTGAATGGTTACGCCATAAGTGAGGTTCGACCGGAGGACAAAGTTGGCCTGTTCTTGAACATTTACTATCGAATCCTAATTTGGCACCTGAGGGATCAATTGGATGAGACGACGCTGAAGGCGTTCCTAAATCAGATCCGGTGTCGCCGCTGTAATGTAGGAATGATCACGAAGGGATCAGGAATGCGGACGTCCAAGGTTAACTGATTGCCCGTTCACTGATCTCCAAGTCAGACCGCCCCAATTCGATCTCGCAGAACGCCTCTCACTGATGATCGCCGCGCTGTGGAAAATGCCGACCGCTACGTCCCCGTTGCGGAGCCGGCCTAGGCAGAGTATGCGAAGCTGAAGTACTCTTGATGCCATTCGGAGTCTTGGGATTGCGCCACGCTCTCCTATGATTGGCGAAACGATCTCGCACTACCGCGTCGCGGAAAAACTCGGTGGCGGCGGAATGGGTGTGGTCTACAGAGCCGAGGACATCCGGCTGCATCGGGCTGTCGCCCTGAAATTTCTGCCGAGCGAGCTAGCGCACGACAGAAATGCACTTGAACGATTCCGGCGTGAGGCGGAAGCCGCATCCGCGTTGAATCACCCAAACATCTGTACGATTCACGATATCGGGGAAGAAAACGGTCAAGCTTTTATCGTCATGGAGTTTCTCGATGGCCAGACTCTCCAACATCGTATTTCTGGCAAGCCGCTGCCTGTTGGCGAGACGTTGGAACTGGCGATTGAAATTACCGATGCCCTGAGTGCTGCACATGCCGAAAGCATCATCCACCGGGACATCAAACCGGCGAATATTTTCGTGACGAAACTAGGGCACGCTAAAGTTCTCGATTTTGGTCTAGCAAAGGTGTTAACCGCGAATAGTGGCGTAAATGTCTCATCAGCACTCACGGTCAGCGGGTTAGAACAGCTCACTCGACTTGGTACAGCCATTGGCACCCTCACGTATATGTCACCGGAGCAAGTGCGGGGCGAAGAGCTAGATGCACGCACGGATTTGTTTTCGTTTGGTGCTGTGCTCTACGAAATGGTGACAGGAGTCCTGCCCTTCCGGGGTGAAACCTCTGCCGTGATTGCGGAAGCGATTCTGAACCGCAGGCCAGTTGAGCCAGTGCGGTTAAATCCCAGTCTCCCTTACAAGCTGGAAGAAATCATCACGAAGGCACTGGAGAAGGAGCGCAAACTACGCTACCAGTCCGCTGCCGACATTCGCACGGACTTGCAGCGACTAAGACGCGATTCGGATTCGAACCGTGCAGCTGCGATTGCGGCACAAGTCGAGCCCAAGCCCGCCGCGAAATCCACTCGGTTTCGATGGGCGGTAACTACTGCTGCCGCAGTATTGGTCATTGGACTGTTAGTGGCTGGGTTGTTTTTCTTCCGGAAAGCACGCGCGCTGACGGATAAGGACACAATCGTTCTCGCGGATTTCACGAACACGACGGGTGACACGGTCTTCGACAACACGCTGCGGCAGGGCCTTTCCGTACAATTGGAACAATCACCTTTCCTGAGCATTATCTCTGACCAACAGATCCAGCAGACGCTCCGGATGATGGCTCAGCCATCCGATGCGCGGCTCACTCCAGATATTGCCCGTGAAATCTGTCAGAGAACGCAGAGCGCCGCCGTCCTTGCTGGGTCCATTGCAAATTTGGGAAGCCAATACGTTCTTGGAGTTCAAGCGACGAACTGTCTCACCGGTGACGTTCTGGCCGAGGAACAGGCCACTGCGGACAGAAAGGAACAGGCGCTAAAAGCTCTGGATCGAGCAGCAACGAAGTTGCGTGCCAAACTGGGTGAATCGCTCAGCTCGGTGCAGAAGTTCGATACTCCAATTGAGCAGGCCACTACGCCGTCGCTCGAAGCGCTTCAGGCTTACAGCGCAGGACGGAAAACAATGGTAGGAAAGGGCGATTCTGCCGCTGCTGTCCCATTTCTCAGCCGTGCCGTCCAGCTTGATCCGAAATTCGCTGTGGCCTATGCCTCGCTCGGAAATGCCTACTCGAATCTCGCTGAAATGGGCCTGGCTGCAGACAACATCAGGCAAGCCTATGAATTACGTGAAGGCGTCAGCGACCGGGAGAGGTTCTACATCGAATCGCATTACTTTCACTTTGTCACAGGCGATTTGGGAAAGGCGCAGCGCGTTTATGAGATTTGGGCGCAGACCTATCCTAGAGATGTTGGGTCGCGGACCAATTTGGCCGTCATCTACAGTTTTCTGGGAAATTACGAGGAGTCCCTGGCGATGGCTACTGAAGCGCTCCGCATCTCTCCGCAAGATGGTCAGAATTATGCCAACGTCGTCGATGCTTATATTTATTTAAATCGTCTGGACCAAGCACGCACCACGGCCGCAGAGGCACAGTCAAAAAACCTTGATTCCCCAGACCTGCACATTTATCTCTACGTGATTGCTTTCTTGCAAAACGATGCTGTTGGCATGCAACAGCAAGTGGCCCGGTCTGCGGGAGAACTCGGCGTGGAAGATTCGCTGCTCTCGAATCAGGCAGACACGGCAGCTTACTTTGGTGAACTTCAACAGGCTCGAGATTTTTCTCGCCGCGCATCGGCCTCGGCCGAGCGCGCGGAAGAAAGGGAGACAGCCGCGAGCTATGAAGTCGATGCCGCCCTACGGGAAGCTCTCTTCGGCAATGCCGGAGAAGCTAGAAAGAGATCTGAGGCGGGGCTGAGGCTTTCGACCGATCGCGACACTCAGTATGGCGCGGCGCTCGCGTTGGTCTTGGCTGGCGATGGCCCGCGCGTTGAAACACTGACGGATCATCTCGCGGAGCAATTTCCAGAAGACACAGCGGTCCAGTTCTGTTACTTGCCAACAATCCGCGCATTGCTCGCTCTAGCCGTTGGCGATTCTTCGAAAGCCATCGAAGTCCTGGAGCCCGCGGCCCCGTACGAAATCGGAGTCGCGGCCCATCTTTATCCCGCGTACGTACGCGGACTAGTTTATCTGACCGCTGGACAGGGCACCGAAGCTCGGGTTGAGTTCCAGAAAATCCTCGACCATCGCGGCGTTGTGGGTAACGACCCCATCGGTGCGCTGGCCCATCTCGGTCTCGCTCGCTCCTATGTATTGGAGGGTGACACCGCCAAAGCCCGCGCCTCCTACCGAGATTTCTTCGCGCTCTGGAAAGATGCCGACCCTGCTATTCCCATCCTGATCGCTGCAAGGGCTGAGTACGCGAAACTGCAGTAATCGACAGGTTTTTCGGCTTGGCTTCCGCACTTCCACGCGGCGTACTAAACTCGATGATGCCTCAGTTATCTGGTCGCGTATTTCATTCTACCGTTGTCTTTATTGTTTATCGTAGACCTGCACGTCGTGTGTTTTTGTGCCGGACGCGGTGGTGCCTGTCGCCTCGACGGTAGTAACCTTCCCATCTTTGGAAACCGCCACTTTGGAAGTGACAAGTACTTTGCCGCCCTTTTTCTGGCTCGCCACATAGTGATGCGAGTCGACGCGCTTAGCGGAAATGGTGTCCGCACCGCTTGGGGCTGAACCGGAGACGGGATTGTCTTTGCCATCAAATTGGACGGAGAAACTGTACGCAATGGGGCTTCCGTCGCCGGCGACTCCCTCAAACGTGTATTTCACGCCATCACCTTGTGCTTCGACTGTGCGCGTCAGGCTCTTTGGCGCGGGTCCGGGATCGAATTTCGATTTTGTGACATCAAGTTTCCACGTTCCGACAAGTGGGTTGTCTTGAGCTCGCAAGGTAGAGGAACCAACGACCGCTAAAAGAGTAATCGCGAGAAACCGCAACGCCTGCCTCATTTGTGACCCTCCTTAGTTCGATCATGTTCGGCTAACAGATTCTATTTTCGAACTGGAAATTGATTTGGAGAAAACTTGCGAAACAATATGACGCATGTTGGCTCAAGTCAATAAGTTTTAGCTACAACTAGAGTCAACGCCAGATAGATGCACGAACCAAACGTCTACGCGATGCCCAATCGTTGCAGTATGGGCGCTGTGGTTGTGCAAAAATACGCTAGGTTAACGGCTTCTTAAAGATTGGCTAGCCTCGGAGTTTCTCCAGCCGGCGCCAAGCTAAGTTGAAGATCATCGAAGAGTTATCACCGGTGCGACCATCCAGAGCGAACGTGTGTAAACGTAGATTATTTTCCAAGAGGCCGTAATTCCTTCGAACCGCCGCGAGGAAATACTCGACCTGGCGGACATTTTGGCTTGACTTCTCCAGTTACAGCCCGGTGAGTTTGCTTTTCCTTTGCTCTCTCTTCGCGTTAGAATTTTTTCGCACCTGCGTATCATATTTTATGCTGCCAACTATTCATATCCGACATGCTGTCCCCGCAGATATTCCAGTTCTACGCGCGCTCATTGACGCCTCTGTACGGCAATTGCAGACGCAAGAATACACTCCCAGTCAAATTGATAGCGCGCTCCAGAGCGTCTTCGGCGTTGATAGTCAGCTCATTGCGGACGAAACGTATTTCGTCGCAGAAGCTAGGCCTGCAGGATCCCTGCCGATCACCGTCGGCTGCGGCGGCTGGAGCAGGCGTAAGACGCTCTACGGCAGCGACCATTGGACGGGACGCGAGGACGCTCTCCTCGATCCGCAGCGTGACGCCGCAAAAATTCGTGCCTTCTTCGTCCATCCGGCGTGGGCTCGCCGCGGAATCGGCAGCCTGGTTCTCGAAACTTGTGAAAGCGCAGCGAGATCAGCGGGTTTCAAGCGATTCGAAATGGGCGCTACCTTGACCGGTGTAAAACTATTCCGCGCCAGGGGCTATGTCGCACTCGAAAATCTCAACGTCCCCCTTCCGAATAGCGAGTTCCTCCCCGTCGTTCGCATGTCCAAGCAAGCGTGACCCGAAATGCCAAGATCTCGGCCTACAAGAGTCCATTTCGAACCTCGGAAGGTTAGCCACGGCGTACAATCTGCCGTGCCATTACATCGCGAAAAACTAAGTTGCTTTGCTGCCGTAGCCACAATGCATACTCCATTGCTAAACTCGAGCGCGAATTCCTTCACTCCGCGACTAAACATAATGGAGATCTTCTGAATGGAGAATCACACGCGGCGTATTGAACGGTTTCTTTTCGTTGTGGCCTGGTTGATCTTCCCTCGTTTCGTCATGACGCAAATAATCAGAGGCGTCCGGGAATCAAGGTTGGGAAGCTGGTATCAAGGCAGACAGCCACGGGCGATCGGTCCGTAGCGATGGCCGCTACAGTGTAGACCACCCCCGGTGATGCTACATCAGTGATCCTATGCCAGAGACTAGCGTTTCCGCAGAAGAGGTATCGTTCAGAAATCGTCGTAAAGAAACGCCCCTGAACAGAGCGATGCAATGCAGTCGCTACCAGCCCGTTTTTTGGCCATGGCAACGAGCTCCGTTTATCAGATCAATGAAAGCGCGGCTTCGCCTCTTATTCGTATCCGGTAAAGCATGTTGCGTGGCGCGCGTGCGGCTTTGATCAGGCCGCGCGATTCGGTCCCGAACAACGCAGGACTTTGAATTTTATCCTGCAGCTCGTTTTTGTTCCTCTCCCGTTGCAAGTCGACCGTCTAGAGTGAGTGTACTAGTGAGCATTACCAAGGTTCTATTGCCGCTGCCTGTTGGAACCCTTATCCTCAGTGCTCGCGAAGAACCCATGACAATGACCATTTTTGATGATGCTACTAGGCGAACTGACGCCGGACAATGGATTCGGCAGGTCGGCGTTGTCGAGGGCCGGGCAGATCAGGATGAATTCGGAGCAAATTGGGCCGATATTCCCTCAGGCATCCCGGTGCGTTACAAGATTCTTAGTCAGGTCGGAAGCGGCGGCACGGGCATAGTGTTCAAGGTGCGGGATCTCGAGACTGGCGAAATCGTTGCGCTCAAGGTACTGAAACCGGAGATCGCCACGGACCAAGAGATGCAGCAAAACCTTCGAAAAGAGGTATGCCTCGCTCGGAAGGTCACGCACAAGAATGTCTGCCGAATACATGAATTTAATCGCTCGAATGGCACGGTGTACCTTTCGATGGAATTTGTCGAAGGGGAGAACCTGTTATCCAGGTTGCGTCGCGTTGGGCCGCTTTCCACTGATGCGTCGCTCGAAATTACGCGACAGATATGCGCTGGACTCAAAGAAGCTCATATTCAGGGGATCGTGCACCGGGACCTGAAGCCGGCGAATATCATGCTGGACCGCGCTGGCCTTGTGAAGGTCATGGATTTCGGTATCGCTCGCCTGTCCCAAGGAACTGGTCAAATGACGGGTACTGTCGCGGGCACGCCTGCTTACATGGCGCCCGAACAGGTTGAACTGAAGCCCATGGGACCGCAGACAGATATTTACGCGGTGGGACTTCTGCTCTACGAAATGGTCACGGGTGCACCGGCATTCGATGGCGACACACCAATCGCCGTAGCCGTGAAGCAGATTCGGGAGCTCCCTAGACGACCATGCGAAATCATCCGCACCCTGTCGGCCGATATCGAAGCAATCATATTGAAGTGTCTGCGAAAGGACCCGGCCAAACGCTTTCAATCAGTTGATGAGCTCTGCGCGGCTTTGGACAAACAGACAACAGCCAAAGTCGGTAATCGCGAATGGGTTTCCGAGTTTCAGCTTTCGAATCTCCGCCTGCAGCGCGTTGTGTACTCTTGTATGGAAAAGGCCCGTGCGGCCGCGCCACTGTTGGTCACTGAAGCCATGGAGCTTCGACACACAATGCTCGAAGCGAATAGCATCGTAAGACGTGGCGTCCAGAAAGCAAGCGCATTCGTGCGCTCTCAGGATCTGCGAACGATAAAACTAACTCGCAGGCATTCCGCAGCAGCATTGACGGCAATCGTGCTGTTGGGCGCCTTCGTGGTCTCCAGCCTAGTAACCAAAGGGAAGAGCACCGCTAGAAGGGCGGGTGAACCTTCAGTAGCACTCGGGTCTCAGTCACCTGATCTCAAACACGTTTCCGGAACCGGGAACAGACTCTCTGTTCAGGATCCAGCTTCTGTGCGCGACATAATCTCCCCGGGCAATGTCGGCCAAGTTGTCACGACGAAGGAAGTCGACCTTATTCGAGATGCCGACCTGGCATCTGGGAAGGAATCTTCGCCCGAGCCAGCGTCTGAGCAACAGTTCCCGCTGTCTGAGGTTAAGCCCGAGTTAAGAACAGAGACATTGCCCGCACGGAAGAATTCAGGGTCAGCCAGAACTCGGAGCCGGTTCGTCCCAGCTATGCGTACCACCGTACAGCGTTATGGCTCATCTTCGGAAACCCCTGGGAAGGCGAATAAAACAGCAGAGCCGACCTTAACAAACATTCAATCGGATGCGTCGATCGTTGTCAACCCGACCGCCTCACCTGAGCCGAAGCCTACGCTCACTGACACCAATCAAGCAAACGCGGAACAAACCAAACCAGATTCGACTCTGTACTACCTCGAGGTAGGTTCTTTTAAGGATGTTACTTGGGCAGATAAAGCCGTTGACCAACTCTCTCGGCTAGGCTTCCACGCCGTTGCTATTCACAAGACTCATCTATGGATCCAGTCTTACCACGTTCAAGTCGGTCCGTTCACCAATCCGACCGACGTGGAAGCAGCTCAGCGAAGTCTAACCCTGCAGGGGTTCAAACCACATCCCGCCAAGTAACTCATCGGGCTTGCCTTCTGTCCACCATATTCCGTAAACGCCGAGCTTACTGCGATTTCGTATTCGGTTTGAACTTCGGTTCGCTCAACACTTGTAGAAGTGAAGATCCAATGCGAAAAGTAGACGTCTCCTCCAGCCGGGCAGCAAAGACTCGAGAATCTCCCAGATACGTACCGTTCGTCGAGCGCAGGTCATGTAAAAGGATGGCGTCGCGCCTAATTTCAACGGCGCAGTGTAAACGCGATATCTCGGGGTCGTCAATTTCTATGTCGGCGCCTCCTCCCGGCCGTCCTATTGTGACGAGCGGTCGCGACAATTCGTATTCCATTCCCTGCGACGAACCAGCGATGACCGAGATCTTGATAGTCTTGTGCAGAGGCAGGGTCAGGCTTGTAGTTTGCGAACTCAGAGCACCCCCCAGCCTGGCATCCCTTGATCGTTGATGAGGTGCAGATTTGGCTAGGGCAATCGTTGGAGGACCCGGCTCGGCGCCCGACGAATTAACTTTCACGGTCAAGGTGCACATCCAGCAGCGGATCCCTGGTTGGGCGTTACTCGCGCCATGCTTTTGGTCGAAGTGGAGCTTGGCGCCACAATTTGGGCATCGGATTCGCATCAGTTTTGATTCTAACAACCTGTTTACGGGTGGCGATGCGAGTTTTGGGCGAGCGTTTCCAGGCGAAATAGGGCGGGGCCTTTGTAGGGCAGGCTACAATAGCTACATAGCAACACTCACCGGCCGCGTGTGTTTTGTGGATCACACCGCGACCGCTGATATGGTCTGCGAACAATAACGATCGATTCTTGCTTGTTTTAACGAGAAGCGATCTCATAAATACCTCAGGAGGATGGCGGCACAAGCGAGCTGCACCATCCCGAGGAAATTCTCTGGGTAGTATTCCCAGTGAATGACCACGCGTCGAAAATTATGAAGCCATGCAAACAGGCGTTCTACTTTTCAGCGGCGGCGGTATCGGCGCAGAGCGCGACCATCCTGCGTCGCCGCTGCGACGCGCACGAACTTGTGAGGCGCGATGAGTTGCACGCCATATCGTTCGTGGATGCGCTGATCCAAAGGATCGCTATCGTAAGCGCGGTCACCGATCATGCGTTCCGGGAGGTCGGCAAGGTGGTCCATCAGTTCGTGGGCGTTGCTCTTCGAAACTATACGATCGACGAAAGCGCCATCATTTCGCAACAGCGATTTGCTCAGGTCCCGATGCTGGATGAACAGGATTATCGGAACGTCGGGCATCAGCCCCGGAACCAAATCGTGCCGGCGGAGGGCCGCCGAGCATGGTATCCGCAGCGCCATACTCTCCCGCCGCCGTTTTCTTTATGATTTCTGGAATCTTATTTCCCCCTCGCGTCATCTGTCATTTCTACCAACGTGCCGGCTATCACACATTTGGAATGTTCGCGCTGCAAAGCGACGGTCTCAGCCAAAACGCCGCAAACACTCTGCCCCCGATGTGAAGGTCCGCTCTACGTTCGCTACGACCTGCGCGCGCTTCGCGGAACGGCGGCGCGCGATGTGATCGCACGAGATGCCGCAGCTTCTGCCTGGTCCGGCATGTGGCGTTATCGTTCGGTGCTTCCCGAAGCGCCACCCGTTACGCTCGGCGAAGGATGGACTCCCATGCTGCGGAGCCGGCGTTATCCGGGGGCATTTCTGAAAGACGAGGGCACCAATCCTACCGGCTCGTTCAAAGCACGGGGACTCGGTCTCGCGATAACAATGGCGAGTCATTACGGCCTGCGCCAGCTCGCGATCCCGTCGGCGGGCAACGCGGCCGGAGCGTTGGCCGCTTACGCAGCGGCGGCCGGAATCACGGCTCATATTTTCATGCCGCGCGATGTCCCCTTTGCGAATTTCGTCGAGGCGGTGGCCTACGGTGCGAACGTCACGCTGGTTGATGGTCTCATTTCCGATTGCGGACGCATCGTCGCTGAGCGCAGCAAGCGTGAGGGCTGGTTCGATATCTCCACGCTCAAGGAGCCGTTTCGCGTGGAAGGAAAAAAGACAATGGGGTATGAATTAGTGGAGCAACTGGGCTGGGAATATCCCGACGCCGTCTTCTACCCCACCGGCGGCGGCGTGGGATTAATTGGCATGTGGAAGGCGTTCGCCGAACTGGAGGAGCTTGGCTGGGTGCGTCCCGGCAAGCGGCCTCGCATGGTTGCAGTGCAATCTGCTGGGTGCGCGCCGGTGGCCCGAGCTTTTGAAGAAGGCGCGGACGTGAGCCAAATGTGGCAGAACGCCGCGACTTTTGCATCCGGATTGCGCGTTCCAAAACCTTACGGCGATTCCATCATGTTGGAGATTCTGCGCGAGTCGGGCGGCGTTGCCGTTGCTATTCCCGACGCGGAGATTTTGGCATCTCTGCGTGATTGGGCAAAGAACGAAGGGCTCTTTCTCTCGCCGGAGGGCGCGGCAGCAACAGCAGCGTACGACCGTCTTCTCGCCTCGGGATTTCTTGCACCGCGCGACCGAGTGGTTTTATTCAACACGGGTTCGGGACTTAAGTACACCGACGTGATAGCTGAGGCTATGAGGATCGAGCGTCCTTTGCCCGGCGCATGAGCGCGCGCACTTTTGCGCTGTAAATACAAATATCTCATCCGGGGTGCACGAATGCAGGGTCTTGGCAACCGCTCGTCCCCCGCGGATGTCGCGAATCTCTCCATCACTGAGTCCGATATAGTCCTTGAAGTAGGTCTGCAGATTGGGATTCGCCTGAGAAAAACAGGGCGCAAGAGCCAAGAAACTCAGGGCGACGAACATAGCAATTTGTATCAGTCTACGCAAAGGCGCTCTCCGTGCCCTCGTCCGAATCATATTTGCCGTTGCATGGATTCCAGTTCTGCCCCAGGGCTGTCAACATGTCCCCATTTGAGCAGGTGCTGAAAATCTGCTAGCAGGTCGCCAGCTGGAACTGCGAGAAACCTGGGCGGAGTTAGTCAGTTGTTTCGAGGGCTTGATTTGGACGAATTTGGCGGCTTCTTTGCCTGTGCTAAAATTTAGATGGAATAACTATGAATGCATCGAGAGTAATCCGGCTAAGTCTGCGGCTTGCGGGCGCCATACTATTGCTGGTGGCATCGAGCGGCGCTCGTGCTCAGTCGGACCCACTGCCATCTCAGCCATCGCCTTTGCCGCAGAACGCGGATCGTCGTCTCGTGCTTTACAACACCCACACCGGCGAGCGCCTGGATATTGTCTACCGGCACAACGATCAATACGATCAGAGTGCGCTCGCGAAGCTCGATTATTTCCTGCGCGATCATCAGACCAACGACGTTCGCCATTTCGATCCGCGCCTGTACGACACGCTTTCCGATCTCACCTTATCGGTCGGACATTCTGGTGGTGAGATTGACATCGTCTGCGGCTACCGCACTCCATCAACAAACGAAATGCTGCGCGCGCACACTACCGGCGTAGCCAAGAACAGCCTGCATATTCAAGCGGAAGCGATTGACCTGCGCATGCCTGGTATAGACACGCTGAAGTTGCGCAGGGCAGCCCTCGCCTTGCATCGCGGCGGTGTTGGCTACTATCCCCATTCTGACTTCATCCACGTTGATACCGGGCGAGTCCGCCAACGGTGTTTTGATTGCCCTGCCAGCCTGAGCACCGGCGACTAACCCGGATACGGGTAGCCCTTGTCCAGGACTTTCTCCAGCGCGGCATCGTGCCCGTAGATATCGTCATAAAAATGCACGATTCCATCCTCGGTAACGATGACGGTGGCATAGACAATTAAAACCGGAATTGGATGAACCAGATTTACCTGCTGATTCGGGCTTCCGTTCATCGCGGCACGCACGCGATCGATGTTCCACCCCCCTGGATTGTCGCGCAGAACCCAAACAGCCAGATCGGCTGGCCGTTCCAGCCGAATGCAACCGTGACTGAAGTCGCGCCTGGACTTCGAAAAGAAGACCTGCTCGGGAGTGTCGTGCATATAAATGTTGTGGTTATTCGGGAATATGAATTTCACGAGCCCCAGCGAGTTTTTGGGACCCGGCGTTTGTCGGACGAAAAGCTTGCCTGCGCGGATTTGCGCCAGCACGTCGCTCGTGACTGTGCCGGACGTAACGACTTTCTGACGGCTGTCCACTACCTCGAAACCTTTCTTCGCCAGGTAATCGGGATCTCGAGCAATGCGCGGAAGAAATTCAGCCTTTGTGATGGAATAAGGGACATTCCAGTAAGGGCGGAAGACGACATACTCCATGGAGTTGATGAACACCGGAGTACTGTGGTCCAGAGCCTTGCCGACAACGACGTTCATTGACAATGCCACTTTAAAGTCTTGGTCGTATGCGCGGAGGTGAAATTCCGGAATGTTCGCGACGACGGGCGCTGCGCCTTGCGCCACCGGAAGCCAGCGCCAGCGTTCCAGGGTGAGTTGCATTTCCCGCACGCGGCTGTTTATGGACACATTTAAGTCGGACATTGTTTGCGCATCGATTCTTCCGTCCGCAGTTCGGCCATGGCGAGACTGAAAGTTCTTCACCGCATCCACGAGCGGACCTCGAAATATTGTTTGATCGGCGGGAACTATCGCGTCAGCCGGCAGGTCGCCAAACAAACGGAGTCTTTGCGCGAGCTGCTGGACGCCTGCATACGCATCGCCCGGCACAATCACCTTATTCGTAGCGGGAAGCGGTTTCCCGTCATCCTGTTTCGCCAGCTGCACGTACGTTTGCAGCGCGTGCAGCGTGCGCTTATAGCCAGGGTAGGGCGGTTCCACTTGAGCGAGGACGCTGGCAACGTCGGAAGCGTTCACTACATTTGTTTTCAAAAATTCGGGCAAATCATATTTCTTCACATTGACGTTGATATCAAACTCGAAATGTTTTGGATTGACCTTGCCGATGTGCAGGTCTGAGATGTATCTCATGACGCAAACAGTGAGCGCCGCATCGAAACGCACCGCGTCTGCTTCGGTTGGTTGCGGGGTGGAGGGGCTGAGTTTCGCCAGGCGGTCATTCCAACGTGGGCCATCGTAATCGTCAGCGGACAATCCCTTTTGACCCGCGCTCTGTAGAATCGCTATCGCTTGCCGCGCTTCTGGAGTGGGTTGGTTGCCTTTGACCCAAGGCAGAGCGTAATCGAAAGACATGTAAAATTTCTGCGTGTAGTTCGCGTAATCGCTAAAATCCGGCCAGCGGAGTTCTGCAAGACTTCCGCTCTGGATGATGGCGTGCAGCGCAGCTTGTCCTTCCGAACTGAGCTGTTGAGGCGCGTCAGATTGTGCGGGACGTTGTGATTGCGCGCGGCCGTGCCGCATGGAGAAGCCGTGAGCCCACACCAGCGATATTGATAAGACTGGTAGGGCCAGCAATAAACTCTTGAAGAGCTGTGATCGCTTCATTTGGGACGCACCACCTCGTTTGCAAGCCTTAATCGCAAGTTGATCTCACGAAGAGTGGCGAGAACTCATCACCGGGTTGACGCTTGGGCGTCTCAATCCACCGCTCGTTGTTGGTTCGCCCAAAAACGCTCACACAGGATCTTCTTGAGTATTTTGCGGGAGCGACTTTTGGGTAGCGTATCCGAGAACTCCACTCGGCGAGGAATCTTATAACTGGCCGGAGATTGCCTGCAATAGGCGATCAGATCATTGGCGGTAAGAACTTTCCCCCCGCTTCAGCACCACACAAGCCATCACGAGTTCGCCCCATTTGCGGGTCCGGGATTCCGAAGACCGCGGCCTCCTGAACCGCCGGATGCGCGTAGATCACCGCTTCGACCTCGCCGGAGTGAACGTTGTCGCCGCCCGTGACAATTGTCGTTTAGTCTCTTCGCATCCCGATACTAATTCGTATGACACCAGCTACCGTCAATCTTCATCGCAGCGAAATTCGACGTTACGGCACTTCGGTTTGGCCGGATTCCAAATGTCCGTGAGTCATTAGCTCGACACTATCACTCAGTAATCCAGAATGCCCGCAGGACGCGCTCTCAATCGCCCACGGCCTTGCTCATCGGAATTGTCTCAATTTAGGACGCTAGCAGGGTGAGTGGTCGCCGCTCTCGCCGCTTTGTGCCGAAACGACGATCTGGCCGCTCGCCTTGGCGGATTGCGAATTGAACTGCACCGTGCCGCGGGTGAGCGCGAACGTTCCATGAACAGTGTGCAAAGTGCTGTCCACGGTCCAGTGCACCGTGGATTGCGCCGGATCCAGCGTCAGCACAAACTCTGGCGATGTGATTTGCTGGGCGCTCTGAAATGGCCTCGCTGTCGCAGAGGGAAAACCAATGATCGATCCAACAGTGGCTACGAGTACCGGGCCAAGCCACCTCGTCTGAAATATGCGCAAAGTTCTCCTTACGCAGCCAGCAAACACCAGCCGAGTCGCGCCCCTGTGAACATTATGTCGCGCTTCGAGCCATACCCGACGTGCATTGCGAGCGTTCGCGCAAAAAGCTCCGGCTCGCTTTGGAGAGCCAGAATCACGCTCGTTCGCAATTTCGGATGGCGGTCGAGCCATAGCATCAGGCGCGCCATGCGTGACGGACGCCTGGCCAGCGCGCGATGTTCGCGTTCGTACTGTCGGAGATTTCCCGCTACAAGCGCGTCCGCCAGCGCTGAAGCCTGCCGCAGCCCCAGTCGAATGCCCTCGCCGGCAATTGCATCCACGCCGCCCGAAGCGTCTCCTACGAGGGCCACGTTTGCGCGCTGAACGCTCCGAAGAGTGTGCATGGACGTAATCGCACCTCTTTCGCGGCTGGTCGTTTTCGCGCCCGCAATCTTTTCGCGGATCGCGGGAAACTCCCCGATCGCTCGATCGAATGACGCGTGTCCCGCACGGCCCGAAATCATCACAATGCAAACCTCGTCCGGCCCCACCGGGGTCACGTAAGCTTGCGAGTGCGTGCCCCAATGAACTTCGACGTAGCTCGACCACGGCTGTACGCGAAAGTGACGCCTGGTCGCGTAGCGTTGACGAAACTGCTTCGTCTCAATTCCGCTCCAGCGCCGCACGCGCGAGCCTTGTCCATCCGCGCCGATGATCCAACGAGCAGAGATTCTGCCCGACCCCAGCTCCACACAGCCAGCGCCGATCGCCACGACGGGCCTTCGCCATAGAAGCTTCACCCCGCAATCCTCGGCACGGGCGACCAGGCGTTCGTGCAAGACGGTACGCCGCATTCCCACGCCGGCGCCGGACGGAAAATTACCCGCCACGCGCGCGTCCCTTTGCGCGAAACAGATGCCCCGAAAACTCCCGCCATCCGAGGGGCCGATCGTAACCCCCAGATCGCGAAGCGCCGCAATTGTTTCCGGCATCATCCCTTCGCCGCAGGGTTTTTCAATCGGAGGTGCCGCGCCGTCGGCGAGAGTTACATCCAATCCCTTTTGCCGGGCCGCAATCGCTGCCGCGAGACCGGATGGGCCTCCGCCAACCACGAATACATCGGTCTTGCTCTGTAGACTCACCACTGGCCTCCTGCGGAAGGTTCCTTCTTCTTGCTAGGTCGGCTTGCTGTTCAAGCACTGCTTGCTTGGCGCGGGATTAAATATTCACGGCCCGGCGCGCCATACTGAGCGCCTCAGTCCAGAATCCTGCAGACGTCTCAGCCAGTTCCACAACGTCGCGAATCGCCGCTACGAACTGGTTGAGCTGCTCTTCGTTAACAACGAGCGGCGGAGCGGCTTTCAGAACCATGAAATTGTTGCCGCAGATTTGCGTGAGGTATCCCTTTTCGCGATACATCCGCATCACCACCACCTGCCCGAACATCGCCGGATGGATCGCGTGAAACGCTTCGTACATCGCCCGAATCGAAAGTTTTTTCGGTGGTGTGAACTCGATGCCGTTCAAGAGGCCCATCCCGCGCACCTCTTTGACCATATCGAAGCCGGCGAGTTCGTGGCGAAGTTTCTCGCGAAAAGCATGGCCAAGACGCTGAGCGCGGGGCCCGAGCTCTTCGCGTTCGAGGACATCGAGAGTGGCGAGGCCCGCTCGCATCGAGAGGCTATTCTCGCTGAACGTAGATGTGTGAACGATCGAGCGCTTCAGCGACGAATAAACAGCGCGGTAGACCTGGTCCTTCATCAGCACGGCGCCCACGGGCATGAGCCCGCCGCTGAGAGCTTTCGCGAGCACCACCATGTCCGGCTGCAAATCGAATTGGTGGGCCGCAAGAAACGTGCCCGTCCGGAACATTCCCGTCTGAACTTCATCCAACACGAAAAGCGTCCCGGCGCGGCGGCATAATTCCTGAGCCCCTTGCAAGTAAGCGCGCGACGGCACATTGATTCCGCCCTCGGCTTGCAATGGTTCAACGACAAAGGCCGCATGTTTCCTGGTGGCGAGGGCGCTTTCCAGCGCGGAAATATCGCCGTAGGGTACGCCGTGCGCGTCGTCCAACAGAGGTCCGAAACCTTGGCGCCAGAACGGGTTGTTCATTAGCGAAAGCGCTCCGGTAGTAAGTCCATGAAAACTGCTCTTGGTGAAAGCAATACCCGCGCGGCCCGTTGTGGCACGCGAAAACTTGATAGCGGCTTCCACACCTTCGCTACCGCT
Organism: uncultured Acidobacteriota bacterium; assembly: GCA_963703675.1. Lineage (GTDB taxonomy): Bacteria > Acidobacteriota > Terriglobia > Acidiferrales > UBA7541 > Palsa-295. Next base: position 19,625 of record CAVPFH010000009.1, read on the forward strand.
ACTGCCGAAGTAGACTTTTTCCAATCCACCGCCGGCTAACTGGCACAAGCGCCGCGCCAGATCGCCAGCGATCTCCGGCACGTGGCTCTGGAGCATTCCCGGCCCACGCTTGTCCATTTCGTCTTTGAGAGCCTGAATGATGTACGGGTGATTGTGGCCGGCATTGTGGACACAGTAGCCGGACAGAAAATCCAGAATCCTTCGTCCGTCGCTGGTGAAAAGCTCACAGCCCTCACAGCGTTCATACGCCGCGTTCATACCGAGAAGGTTCAGTAGGGAAACCCACTGTGGGTTTACGAACCGTTCGTAATTCGAGCCTGCCGACAGATCAACCAACGAAACCGCCGGTGTAGTTTTAGTGGCCATATTCGTCGCCTACGACGCGCTCCTTATGAATTCAAGCTGGCTCTTATTCGCAACCGTGAAGCCAAAAACAATCAGACGGTGACTACGCGAACCGTCGCGACGCTGCCAGCGCGTTACGGCTCAACAATCAATTTGCCCTGCATATGGCCATGCCCCATACCACAAAGTTTCGCGCACTTGAAGTCGTACGTACCCGGCTCGGCGGCGACGAAATCGAGGCCCTGGTCCACATTCTTCTCGACTTTGCCGTTCGTTTCCGGATGGTCGAAGAGGAGTCCCGGGGAGGTTTTATCCTTGACTCCTTTGGGGTAAACATCAATCTTGATACCGTGCGTCTCATCCACCGAGTGGACTTTCAATTCCACTCGCTGTCCTTTCTTCACGTGGATTTCCGCGGGAGTGAATTCATACTTCTTCGCGGACACTTCGATGACCCGTGGCGCGCTCGTTTGCGCTGCAGCGATTGCTGCCACAACGATGCTATCTGCTGCGAACGTCAACGAGACGATCGTCAAGGCCAATCCCATCTTTCTATGCATGATGCCTCCCCCTCCGGACTCAATCCAAAGGTAGAAATTCTCTTGTTTTTCGCTCGTGCGTTCACGACCGCGATCTATTCCCAATTTTCAGCAAGCGAGGTTAGGTTGTCTGTGCGCCGTTCCGAATCCGGCGGGGAAGCCCGCGAGTAATGCGGAGTCATGCCCGAACCCTCTCAGCGACACGTGAACCGTGTAAGGTTGATTACTCAATAGGAGCTTTCCCCCGCTGCTCGCAACGACGAACAAGTTCGCCGCGCCGACGACGGTGGCAAGATGGCCTATCCCGGCGGCCACTGTCATGAGGTAATAACGTTCCGGAGACGACCACAGCGCAGGCAGTTGCGTATCGTCAATGAACACCGAGGGGGCGTGTGGCGCGTACGCTCCATATTCCAGATTGTGAAACTTGCCATTGAGCATTAGCACGTTGCGATCGGTGTAAAAAACGACGGAAGAAAACGTATAGTACTGGCCGTTCAAGATCAGCTGGCCGCCCGGAGCGGCAAGCAGCGCATTCGCAAGTGGGCGTGAGGATAGATACGGGTCGAATACCACCATCGCGAACCGTGCCGCCTGAAAAAAGAAAATCATCATGCAAGCGATTGCCGCGGATGCCCTGAAAGTATTCGCGCGAATCGTAAAGATCACGCCCAACAGAAATGCCGCTCCCGCCAGTAGAAGAGGGGTTCGCAAGTAGGCGAACGAAGCGAGCGTGAGGTCGAGCATGTGCCCCATGGAGAGTCGGTAGGCATTGGGATTCCGCGAAAGCGCCGACGCAATGTCGCCGGGAGCCGGCATGTGGCGGACCTTCCAGTAAATCCCGATCACCGTCGCCGTCGCCGCGGCGGAAATCACCGTCAGAGCGTGCGTGCCCTTTCGCACCCAAGAATTCTCGCTGGCCATGGCCGAACCGATTAGCAGCGCCAGCGCCGGATAACACGGCATCGAGTAGTATTCCTGCGTCGTCGAAAAGGTGAAAAAAATCATCACCACACCCGCCCAGCACATCGCGAGCAGCCGAGTGTGGCTGGCCCGGTCCATGGGTTTGAAAGAAAGCTTCACGGCGGCCGGCAGGTAAACGCTCCACGGGAAAAGCCACACCAGCATCAGCAGCCAGAATAGAGGGCGCGGCACCGTGTCGTAATCACGCGGGTACCGCAGGTTCAGGAATCGCAGCAACTGTTCGTTGATGAAGAAGAACCAAAGAAATCCGTGATATTGCCCCGGCCCGCTATGCAGCGTGAACGCGAAAACCGGCGGATTGCGCACCGCCGCGAGCACGTGCCACGGCAAGGCGATCACCAGAATCACCGCCATGCCGCTGACAAGGTGCAGTTTTTTCCACATTCGCGCGGAAAACAACCGCTGGGTCAGCAAGAGATACAGCACCCCGGCGGCGACGGGAAATAAAACTCCGATCAGGCTTTTCAGCAAGAGTCCGATCCCCATACAAGCGGCCCATACGAATGCCCACCACCGAGCGTGCTGTTCCTCTTCGTCAATCGCACGCAGGAACGACCACATCGCCACCGTCGTCGTCAGCGTGACAATCACATCCGGGATCAAAATCCGCGTGAAAAGAAACAGGCCAACGCCCGAAGCGATGCACAGGCCGGCGTAAAATCCCGCGCGCTCGCCGAAAGCCCAGCGGCCGAACAGCGCAGTGATCCACGCCAAACCGATCGCGGCGAGCACGATTGGCACGCGCGCCGCCCAATCGTGCACCCCAAAGACCTTGTACGCGACGGCCATGGCCCAGTACACAAGAGGCGCCTTTTCCAGGTACTCAACTCCATCCAGGCGGGCCGTTACCCAGTCGCCGGAGGTCAGCATGTTGCGTGCGATCTGTCCCTGCACGGCGTCCACGTCGTCCATCAGCGACGGCGGAGAGGTCATGCAGCCGATGTAAATCGCCGCCGCGCACAGCACCGCTGCTAAGACAGCGTAGCGGCCCGCTGCCGGAACGCACGTTCGATTCTCGGTTCGGTTATCGATTGAATCCTCCACTTTTTCATCCACAGAAACAGAATCAGCAGCCCCCAGAGGTGATAGCCTAGGTTCGCGCTGCGGTCCAAGTGCAGCTTCACATATCTCTGAAGTACGGCTGGCCGGAACAAGTTGCCGTGATTCGCAGCCCCATCAGATACGACTTCTAGCAACATCGCACGCAGCGGGCCGCGCATCCATTCGTGCGTCGGTATATCGAATCCCATCTTCTTGCGCTGCAGAACTGGAAGCGGCAGCTTGTCTCGCATCAGTTCTTTCAGCAAAATCTTTTGCCTTGAGCCACGGATTTTCAGGTGCATCGGCAGTGTCGCCGCAAATTGCACGATGCGATGATCCAGAAACGGAGGACGCACTTCGAGAGAATGTGCCATGCTCATCCGGTCGGTCTTCACCAGGATGTCATCAGGTAGGTAAAACCGCTGATCGAACCGCAGAAACCGTTCTAACGCGTTTTCCCTTGTGCTCGACATCTTCTGCAGTTGCACCAGATGTTCGTCGAACGCTCCGGGCAGATAGACCTTCAGCATCGCGTCTTTTTGGGCTTCCGAAAACGTCCCATTCCAAAAAGTGTGCGCGCGCTCGGCCGGCAAGAGGCAGCCTTCTGCCAGGCGCTTCACTTTGTAGTCGAAACCGATATTTTCGTCGGACACGGGATACGCGTTGGCGATGCGGAGCGCGAGTCGAATTGCTGCTTGAGGAAACTTGCGCACATAGGAGGCGATCTGGTTCGCGCGGTACGTCAAGTATCCGCCGAACAGTTCATCTGCGCCTTCTCCGCTCAGGGCTACCGTCGTTTTTGTGCGGCTTAACTTTGATAAGTACCAGACGGGCAGGGCTCCGGCGTCCGCGCTCGGCTCGTCGGAGTAATACGCGAATTCCTCGATCGCATCGCGAAAATTGGAATCGGGATTCAGGTCGTACTCGGAATGATCGGTCCCATACCGTTCCGTGACTTGCCGGATGTAGCGGCTTTCGTCGCAACCTTGTCCCGTGAACGATATCGAAAATGTCTTCATCGGCGCGCTGGATTGCGCGGCGGCGTAATGTAGCACGGTGGAAGAATCGATTCCGCCGCTTAGCCATATTCCCACGGGAACGTCGGCCAACAGATGCTCTCGTACGGACTGCTTGAGCAGCAGGTCCAGCTCCTCCTTCGCCTCATCCATCGGCCAATCGCGCGAAATAACCGCTGGGATTTTCCAATATGCCTCGAAACTCACCTCCCCGTCACGCCACTTCAACCAGCTGCCCGGCGCTAGTTTCTCGATGCCCTCGACCAGAGTCAAAGGGCTGGGGACGTAATTCAGCGAAAGGTAGCAATCAAGCCCTGCCAGGCTCAACTGCCGCTCGATCTGCGGGTGAACCAGAATTGCTTTCAGCTCGGAGCCAAAAAAGAGCTCTCCGTTCCGGCGGGCGACATAAAGCGGCTTAATCCCCATCCGGTCGCGCGCCAGAACCAGCGTTCGCGTGGACTCTGTCCACACCGCCAGCGCAAACATCCCGCGCAAGCGCGAAAAACAATCTGTGTTCCATTCGACGAACGCGTACAACACAACTTCGGTGTCGCAATTCGTGCGAAACCGGTAGCCGCGTCTTTCCAGCTCGGGGCGCAATTGCTTGTAGTTGTAGATTTCCCCGTTGAAGACGATCGTCGCGTCCCCGTCCGTCGTCGTGAATGGCTGGTTTCCGCCTTGCAGATCGATAATCTTCAAACGTGTGGCACCCAGCGATACAAAAGGCGACCGGAATATTCCCATCTGGTCCGGTCCCCGATGAACCAGCGTGGCGGTGGCTTTACGGATGCGTTCTGGATCAGGACATCCGTTTCTGTGGGTGAAGCCTGCAATTCCGCACAACGAGAATTCCCCTACCGTCAAGCAGCTCCTGAGTGCGGCCGCGCGTCCGGAATGTAAACATAAATCTTAAGGCTTTACGACTTCAAGTCAAGCCAAGTCTTAATACATTAAGACCAATGGAAATACTGACGCAGGTAACTACAAAAGGGTTGCAAGCACCGACGAGATCGGCGCAGGACTAAAACGGTCTGGCAGCGCGATCGTCCGAGTCGCCGTGGTTGTCTCTTTTACCAGTAGCGACGCGGCTCACCGCGCCGATCGCCGCGTCGGCGGCGCTCTTCTGCCAGGACGGTGGGTTGTGGCCCGGCGTTGACGGGGATTGATCTTTCCCAACCGCGCGAGCACCCTTCTTTCCCTGTGTGGTCGGCAAACCCGATTCGGCGTCGCCGCTTGTGTCACCGTCTAAGGAAGGGTCAACTGGCGAGTATCGCAGCATTGCGGGTTGCGCCGCAATTTCGTGCGGCTCCGGCAGATTGTCAGACACGTGCGGCGTGTCACCTTCTGGCACGGGAGGCGCACTCTGCCGCCTCAACCTCATTGATGACCGAGCAACGGGCCGAACGAGCGACGGTGCAGCAGCGATGACACGAGGCGTTGCATTCTCGAGTTCCACGGCAAGACCGAGCGAAGACCAGCCCGCGGCAAAAAGAAACAAGGTCCCGATGCCGACCACAGTTGACACTGCTCGAACCACCGGCTTGCGGCGTCGTCTTTCGGTCAGCAACGTCTTCACTCGATATGCCAGGAACGAATTTAGCAGCGCCAGATGATTCGGCGGCTCGACCTGCAAGCCGAGCACTCGCCTTCGTGCCAGCCGCGTCAAGCAGAGCGCATAATCCTGCCGCCGTCCGTGCCGCAATTCCATCACTGCCATATCGCAGGCGAGTTCACGCTCGCGCGCCAGATTCCGTAACGCCAGCCACACCGCGGGATGAAAGAAAAGCAAGCACGCAGCGATCTCCGCGAAGGTGCTCCACAGAAAGTCGAGCCGCTTCACATGCATCAGCTCGTGGTAGAGCACGTCAATAAGTTGTTCTTTATCCAAGTACTCATCAATGCCTTCCGGCATAATCACCACGGGATTCCAAGCATACGCCGTGCCAGGCGAAGTGAGTCCCGGCGCCTCCAGAATCTGGCACCTTGAAACTTCTAAATGCGCACATGCGTTTCCAAATACAGCCTCAAGTTCGTAAGCCACCGGCTGCGCCTGCGACACGGCTTGGCGCAGCCGCAGACGGCGTCGCGCAATTCGAATCAGCATCGCCGCCACACCCGCAGCATAGCTCCAGAAAATCACAACCATAGCGAGCGCAACGATCCCGTTCCATGCAAACGGAATCGTCAGCGCCGTCACGGTCTTAGAAGGAGATCCGGACAATGGAGCTACTACGGGCGTTGCGGCCAAATTCGCGCCGCGCTGCAGGTCCATCATCTGCTTCGCGGCAGCAAGCCAATAGAACGACGAGGTAGCAAGGAAAACAAGCCAGAGAGCGTGCCGCACGGTCGCCCGCGAGGTAATACGCGTCAGCGCATAGAACAGCAGATACGCGGCAAGGATACGAATCACCGCGCTGCTCGCAATTTCCATGGCCGGGATGTGTATCAAGCCCATTTAGTCAACTGCCTGGTCTTTTGCTTTCCGCTCGCGATAATCGTGAATTAGCGCTTCGAGTTCATCCAATTCTTGGTCTTTGATAGGATTGCGATCCAGCAAATTCATCATCAAGGCCGAGGCCGATCCCTGAAATGTGCGGTCGAGAAGGTGCTTCGCCAGGCTCCCTCCGACTTCATCGCGCGTTAGCCGTGCAGTGAAAACAAACGCCCGGCCGCGAATCGTGTGCCGGATGAAGCCCTTTCTTTCCATGATGCGCAGAAGGCTTTGCACCGTCTTGTAATTCGCCGGAGGGCTAGTGGGAAGCCGGTCGGCGATCTGCTCGACGGTGCCCTCCTGTAAATCCCACAGCGCATTCAGAATCAGAAGTTCCGCGTTGGTGGGCAGAGTCCTCCTCGATCTTGATCCTGATCGGCGTCGCATGTTCGTCTTGGAAGTTTAAGACCATGGAACTCTTCGGTCAAGATCACAACGACACGACAAAACCGGAAATTACTCGAGCGCGAAGGCGATACCGCAATTTGTTTTAGTTCGAGCGCCCGCTACGCGGAACGAAACCGGTTTTCCCGTTAAGGACGGCTTCGACGGTTGGAATAAGATCCGTCTCAATGCGGACCTTTTGAACGAAGCCCCTTACCCCTGGCTCTCTCCGTTCTCGGGAAATTAACTCCACGTCGTGAAGATTGTCGCTCGGAATGATTGCGTTCGAGCAATACTGGATTATTTCTCACCCGCGACACGAATCGTATCTCGCGTCCGAAGGAACTCGCGCGCGCAAATTGCTGCGACTACAAGGAGCATAATCACAGTTACATGAGGAAGAACTGTTCTAAGAACGGTCACAACTTGAATCCATGGAGCAATCCAATCCTCGCGTGAGCGTTTTCCTGCAGTGGGTTTGGACCTACGTGACCGGAAAGCGAGAGGTTGAACTGAGCCCGATTCGCACCAGAATGAGAGACGTGCTCGAATGTTCCTTCACAATCGGGGTTAATATATAGGATCGTCACATCATGAGGTCGCAGAGGAGGTTCAAGAACATGAACATTTTGGGACTTGATGCTTGTCTCTCAAGGCCTCGATTGAACAAGCAAATTTTGGTTGCCCTGCTGTCTTTTGCTCTGTTTTTCCTAACTTCGGCTCAGAGCTCATCAGGATATCAAGACCAGCAAGCTCCGGGACAGACCGCTCAGCCGCCTTACACGCAGCAGACTCCCGAGCAGTTGCAGCAGTTGGTCGCTCCAATTGCGCTATATCCCGATTCGCTTGTGGCCCAGATCCTGGCTGCCTCCACGTTTCCCGCGCAAGTCGTCGAAGCGGACAGGTGGCTGCAAGCGAATCCTGATTTGAAGGACGACGCTCTGGCTCAAGCCGTGAACCAACAACCCTGGGATCCGAGCGTCAAGGCGCTCACTGCATTTCCAACCGTCCTCGGAAATATGGACAAGAACCTCTCCTGGACGTCATCCCTCGGCGACGCCTACTACAACCAGCAAAAAGATTTGATGGACGCCATACAGGTGATGCGGGAGAGGGCGCAGCAAGCCGGCACTCTAAAGTCAACGCCACAGCAAAACGTGGAGACGCAGGAATCGACGATTGAAATCGAGCCTGCCAGTCCCGATGTCGTTTACGTTCCCGCATATAATCCGTGGTTGGTTTACGGATATCCGATCGTGGCGTGGCCCGGGTGGTATCCGTATCCCGGAATTTGGTATGAGGGGCCATTCCCCTACTACGGAGTCGGCTTCGGAATAGGCTACTTCGGAGGTTATGGATGGGGCTGGGGCCGTTGGGGATTCGATTGGCAAAACCACTACGCGGTTTATAACCACAATCGGTACTACTCCACGAGCAATACGTTTTACAACCGAAACAATTACTATCGGGCAGGTGGCGACCGGGGCGTAGCAACCAACGTGCAGGGCGGAGTGAGCGGCGATCGCAGTGGATCTGCCGAAAACTCCCGCGGCGTTTACAACAGTCCGGGCGCAACGACCAAGCCTTTCAGCGGAAATACCCAGGCGATGCGAGGATATGGTGAACCGCGCGCTGAGAGTGACGTCCGCTCGGATGCGCTCAGCGGCTACGATCATGGCGGAGAAGCCAGGAGTTATTCGTCGCGCGGTAGCGCCAGCTACGGCGGCGGAGGATCGCACGGCGGTGGAGGAGGTCATGGAGGAGGACATCGCTAATCGAAATTTCGAGCCATCGCGCGAAACTTTGGAAATTTAGAAATGGAGAAAGACCATATGCGGAGAACGAAGCTGAGCTTCAAACATTATCGCTGGGGTGCTTTTATTAGATTTGCGATGGCGTCGGTCATTTTGACGGGGTGCATTCCCGCCAGTTCCGTGGCACAGGAAAAGGGCCAGAGAACATTTTCGTCGGCGGAAGATGCTAGCAGCGCGATTATCGCCGCAATTCAGAGTAACGACGAAAATGCCATGCTCATTGTTCTGGGACAAGACGCCAAGCAAATCATCTCGTCGGGAGATCAGGTCGAAGACAAAGAACGCCGAGCCAATATGGTCATGAAATACCAGCAAATGCATCGCTTGGTGAGGGAGCCGGACGGGACCACCACCATATATATCGGCGCGGAGAATTGGCCCATGCCCATTCCGCTCGTGGTCAAGGGTGACCGCTGGTACTTCGACACAGATGCGGCGAAGAAAGAAATTTTGTACAGGCGAGTCGGCCGAAATGAAATATCAACCATTGGAGTTTGCCGGGAGCTGGTGAAGGCCCAGAAGGAGTACTACTCATCGGAGCACCAGTATGCCCAGAAAATATTTAGTGATGCAGGGCAGCACAATGGTCTCTATTGGAAAGCCGCGGATGGAGAACCCCTGAGCCCCATTGGGCCGCTGGTGGCGTCGGCTGTCGCGGAGGGTTATGCGGTCGGGAGGGATGACGCTCCCACCCCTTATCGCGGTTATTTTTATCACATCCTGACGAGTCAGGGGAAAAATGCGCCAGGTGGCGCGAAGGACTATATCGCAAACGGCAAAATGAACGGTTTTGCTTTCGTGGCCTATCCTGCGGAATATAGGTCGTCCGGTGTGATGACATTCATCGTTGGCGAGGATGGAATCGTGCATCAAAAGGATCTCGGCAAGAAGTCTGATATCTACGCTAAATCCATGAAGAAATACAATCCCGATTCCAGTTGGCGTAAGGCTGAAGATCAGCAGGGAAAAACCGCCAGCCGATAGGACACCAAGTTCGGATTCAGCAATTACCTCCCAAAAACCGACTGCTACCGCAGGACCAGCAAAATAAGTGAAGGAAGCTTGTGGACTTTTCACTTTAAAGTGACGGCAAACTCAGATCACCTCCGGCAGCCGAGCGCCGATTCGATGCAATGAAAGCAAGGTCTTAACGCACCTCCCTCGAGCTTACCAACCGCAAAAAATGCTGGCAGGGCCGGGAACAGGGGTGGAATGACCTCAATTCGGTGAATGGTGGTGACGGGAGAGCCGTGCGTGGACCCTCGATTGACCTGATTTACGGTCAGAACCTACGCGCGGAATATCAGAAGCCAACCGCGTAACTGACGCTGGTCTTCGAGGAATTCTGGTCGCCCACGCTCGGTGCCACTTGATGAGAAAACGCGCAGGCGGACTCAAAAAGTCGTGCCCTCGACGAAGTATCGGTCTTCTCCCTTGGGTAAATCGGTCGAGTTGGTGCGCTAGGACTTACTGTCAACGCCAGCGTGTCAACGCCAGCGTGTTGTAGCAACGTGAGAATGAACTGAACCCCAAAAGTGAGACACGGAGGCTGGCAAGAAATGGGTGACAGTTATCGGCCATAATGGGAAAGGCCGATGAAGAAGAAAACGAGGGGCGACAGCTACAGCATGGATTTCAAGCAGGAAGCGGTGCGTCGGATGGCGGAGGCCGATACCATCGTGGGGCTGGCCAAGGAGTTGGGGATTTCGCGGAAGCAGCTCTACCACTGGCGCGACAGACTTCAGGCAGGAGGCAGGGCGGGGCTAAAGCGACGGAGAGGCCGGCCGCCAGGAAGCAGCTCACAGATCGCTTCGCCGCCCGCCCCCAGTGCAGCCGACTTGCGAATCGCTCAGTTAGAGCGGCTGCTGGGCCGTAAGCAGCTGGAAGTGGATTTTTTAGAACGGGCCTTCGAGCAAGTCAGGGGAGCAGCGTCGAATCGTATCAGCGATGGCGGCAAGGAATCTATCGCTCGATCGAAGTCTCGCTCTCGTTCGAAGGAGTAAGTCTGACCGTGGAACAGCAATGCCAACTAGCCGAGGTAAGCCGAGCGGGCTTCTATCGCTATTTGAAGCAGACGGTGCCTGAACAGGCTGACTTACTGCTTCGTGCTCGATTGCAGGAATTAGCCGTGGCGCATCATCGTCTTCGTGGCTACCGCATGTTAACTGCTCTGTTGCGGCGTGAAGGGCAACTGGTCAATCACAAGCGCGTACTGCGCTTGATGCGAGAAGACAACCTGCTTAGTTTGAGACGGGAAAAGTATGTGTTTACAACCGATTCAGCGCATCCTTTGCCGATCTACCCAAACCTGGCGCGGCATGCGAAGTTGACGGCGCTGAACCAACTATGGGTGGCCGACATTACGTTCATTCGGCTACGCAGTGAGTTTATCTATCTGGCGGTGGTTCTGGATGCTTACTCCCGGCGTGTCATCGGTTGGGATCTGGGGCGCACGTTGCATGCAGAACTAGCGACTCGGGCGTTGCGGATGGCGCTCAGCGAACGGAGCTGGAAACCTGGGGAGCTGATCCATCACTCCGATCGCGGTGTGCAGTACGCATGCAGTGATTACATCGATCTACTGGAGCAGGGCGAGATCCAGATCAGTATGAGCCGGCGCGGCAATCCATACGACAACGCACGCGCAGAAAGGTTTATGCGAACGCTCAAAGAAGAGGAAATACACGGAAGCGACTATCGGGATTTAGAAGACGCACGCAGTCGAATCGGCGAGTTCCTAGAGCAGGTGTACAACCGACAAAGGCTGCATTCCGCACTACGATACTTAACACCAGAAGAGTTCGAGCAGGCTAGTAAGGCCAACGAAAGTGACGGCTCTGATGGGAGCGGTGGAAAACCAACGACGGGTTTACCACCGCTCCCACAGGCCTTGGAAATCCCTTCAGGATTTCCACACTCCGGCGGTCCTGCGACTGCTTATCGATAAACGAAGCGAAAACAGGCCGAAGTGTCACCCAATTAATCGCCTTCCAGCGTGTCTCAGCTTAGGGGTGCAGTCCAGAATGTCACCCTAACAGCAACATAAAAATGTCACCCCCCTGGGATAACTGCATGCTCCAAGCGCGTGTCGCCGTAGTAGAACGAGAGGCGCCCATTGAGCGCTTGGTAGATCTGCACTTTGGCCCCGGCGAAGCTGAAACGACGCGCCTGCTGGGGGATCTGGAAGCGACGACCGTCCCACTGCACGACGTTGTCATTGCTGACGATGCGTTCGTGCATGAAACAGCAGATCCGTTCGAGACTTTCTGGAACGGCACGCCAAGCGGTTTGCTTTTCGCGAGGCTGACGGGCGAAACGGCGGTTGTAATCAGCGATGAACTTGCGCAGCACAGCGTTGGCAGAGTCGATGTCGTCGGCTTTGGCCAGCCGCAGCTCGCTGCAGAGACGATCCTGGAGCACGCCCCAGAGACGCTCGACGCGGCCTTTGGCCTGAGGGCTGCGAGCCGCAATGAAAGTAATGCCGAGCTGTTGCAGGGCGCGACCGAACTGGGTGGGTTGGCGTCTTCCGGCGAGCTGTTCTTCGATGGTCCAGTTGTCATCGTTGCGGACGAAGACACCGCTGCGATCTCCGTAAAAAGCCAGGGGTAGGCCATGGCGACGCAACAGTTGGCGAGGAACGCAGCGGTAAGTAGCGGCCGCGAAAGCGCAGCCAGTGCGTGCCGTCGAGCCGCCGTTCGATCTCGGCGGGAGCGCCGCGCAATCCGGCACAGACTTGTTCGCGCTGCAGGCCCCACCGTTGGCCCTCCCATTTCACTGTGTGGTCGGAAGCGACGATGCGCGCCACCCGCACGCTGAGAATCTGTTCCAGCCGCTGCGCGCCCTGCAATCTGCGATGCGCGTCGCTGCTTTGTGCCGGTTGCACCGCAAAGCGCTGGCTCCAGACCGGCCAGAAAGTGATTTCCAAAAAGCGATTGGCCTGCTCGATGGTACGGATTTCTAAGACTCGCATTTCTTTTACCAGCCGGTCTTGCAGTGTCTTGAACAGCCGCTCGATGCGCCCTTTGGCTTGCGGGGAGTGCGCCGCGATCCATTCGATGTCCAGTTCGGCCAGAGCGCGGCCGAACTGCGTGCGCGGCGGAGTGTCGTGCAACTGCTCTGGCCACTGCACCGGCCGGGAAGTCACAAACAGGCCGTTTTTATCGGTGTAGAGCGCCAACGGTCGCCCGTAACGCTCCAGCCACCCGCCCAGGGTACGCAGATTTTCTTCGCTCGAATCGTGCAGCGCGAAGCGGCCCCAGACCCGGCTACTGGCGTCATCGATCATGGCAATCAATTGGCAGGCCGGGCCGCGATCTTCCAGCCAGCGGAACGGCGAGCTGTCCATCATCACCAGTTCGCCGAAAGCAGCACGGCGCGGCCGCCACACATGCACCTGCTTCAAGTGCCGGCGGCGCGAATGCCGCAGCCCCGCAGCATTCATCCACTTTCGCAGCGTCTCTCGACTCACCTGTAGCCCGTGCCGCGCCAGATGCTCGGCCGCCAGCGTCGGACCGAAACCCCCATACGCCGGCAGGCGCAGCCGTCGCAGACTGCGCTGCTCGAGCTCCTCGGGAATCTTGCGATTCGAGGGACGTCCGCGCAGCCCATGCACCAGCCCGCGATCCCCCACCTTGCGAAGACGCTCCAGCAAGCGTCGCACCTGTCGATCGCTCAACCGCAAACGGCGGGCCGCATCGATCTGCGGCAGATGCCCTTGCTCGACTTCGTGCAAAACCTTCAAACGCTCCCGCTCTTTCGCGCTCAACTCGATCCGCTCCTCTTCCATCGGGCCCCCCGGCCCCTAGAAAAGCGGACATTTCTACTTTGCACAAACCGGACATTCTCACTTTGCAGCTACACGTGTCAACGCCAGCGTTGACACTCCGCGCTCAAGGTAATAAGATAGATGTCGCGTAATGGCAATAACGCAGTAACTGGTTTTTTGCACGACGGACGAAGCCTCGGGGATCGAGGCCTGGCCCGTCGTTTTTTTTTCGGGCCTGTCTTAATCCACGAAGGCAGGACCCGATGTCAAAACAGGCTGCTACCACCAACGTCGTGTCAGTCCCCACGGCGGGCGAAATCTTTTCAGACGGATCCGTTATCGAGCTCTTGCGCGACCCGAGCACCCAAAAATTAAATTTGGTGCGCAGCCACACTGACTCATTTCAAATTGGCGGCACGATCACACACGCGGATCGCTTGTACTCGCCCCTTGCCATTAATCCAACTATCGCTGCGGCTACCCGTTTTCCCACGCGAGTGTCGCCACCGGAATCCACGGTTACCCTCAGCCGCGACGTGCACGCGTGCCTGAAGCGCTATCTGCAGCAACCGGACGTGGTCATCACGGCAATGGTGTTCGCGATTTTTGCAAGTTGGTTTTCACCAGCGCTCACGATATCGCCAATTATTTTTATTTCCGCGCCTGCGGGCAGTCCGAAAAACGTCGCGATGCAGTTACTAAGCCTATTTTGTCGCCGGGCCCTCCGCCTCGTCGGAGCCAAGCGTGGAGATTTTTTGCGCGCCCCAATGGGTTTTGCTCCGACGTTGTTGCTGGATGAGCCACAACTTTCGCCTTCGATGGAGAGCGTGCTGCTCGCTTCGGCCCATCGCAATAGCTACGTCCTGCGCGGCAATGGCATTCAAGAAATGTTTGGCCCCAAGATCCTTCTAACCGGGGCACCCTTACACACCGCACCGTCGGCGAATGTACTTGAAGTCGCCTTGGAACCGCTGGCGGGTCACCTTCATGCGTTAGATAAGCAAGAGCGCGAAACCCTTGCTGAGGAGTATCAAGCAAGGTTCCTCGGTCATTTTTTGCGCAACGTAACCGTGGCGCAATCCACACATTTTGACGCCAGAGATTTGACGCCCACTTTACACGATCTCGCGCAGGCCTTCGGCGCGGCGCTGGTCGGGGACCCTGAGGCGCAGGCAAAAATTATTCCGCTGTTAAAGGAGCGGGACGAAGAGATTCGCGTAAACCGCGCGTCGGCACTGGACGCCGTCGTAGTTGAAGCAATTTTATTCTTGATTCACAAAGGCGGGTGTTCGCAAATCTACACCGATGCTATTGCTAAGACGGCAAGCGCGATTTTCACCGGCCGCGGAATCGATATGAACCTGTCCGCCGAGAAGGTGGGGCGGGCTCTCAAACGATTGAACATACCCAGTGGACGACTTACAAGTGCTGGAAACGGTATTCAGCTGACTGCGGAAGTGTGCCGTGTGGTTCATCATCTCGCGCAAGTTCATGGTGTGCGGTCAATGGAGACCGGACCGCGTTCCGATTGCGACTATTGCGCCGAAATTCAGGGGGAACGATGACAAAACAATGTGGAGGTAATGGAGGTTGTGGAGGTATTTCGGCCGCGAGAAAACCGCGTCGGAGTGACAACGCCTGAGGACCTAACGATTAGACCGGGACGTCAAGGGCGGCGTGCCGAGATCATGGAGCTGGCAAGCGGCCGATTCGCGTTCATCCTGCCGCTTTTTATCCGCCGCGATCGTCCTGGCAAGACCATTATTGTGGACGCCTGGATTGGGACCCCTTGGTTCGATTCAACTATCAATTGGCTCCTAGATCCGCGAGAGATAGGATCCTACCCTGGATACCACTATCGCTTCCCTCAAGACCCTGAGCCCTTCGTGCGGAAAGAGGTCTTGAATCATCAGATCTACTGTACCTTGTGCCGTGGGGATATCCGGGAGGGATTACTACTGGCGGTGGGATCAGCGCCACCCGAGTCGTACAAACATCGCGATCAGGTCCCAATCACGCTCGGATTAGTGGATCAATGGGATACGGAGCATCGCGCTACCTTTGGCTTCACGATTAGCAGACGTGCCGCACGGCCTCGCGAACAAAAGCGAGAGCGCGGCCCTCTGCTCTCTTGTCGCGACGTAATTAAGGAGCCGCGCTCGTTGAAGGCTCCTCCCGCGCCAAAAGCGCAAACTATCGCCGAGGAAATTGAGGCCTACTGCGGAGTGATCGAGTACATATCGCACGTCACACGCAAGTAGGGGAATACCATTCCGTGTATGCTGAGGTTCGAAAAGCGGAGCACAGCGATTGTAACATCATGTTACTTGCGGTCGACGCAAAAAACGCTGTCAGGACCAGGAACGGGGGTAGAATGACCCCAATTTGGTGAATGTGGTGACGGGAGATCCGTGCATAGACCCTCGACTGACCTGATTTACGGCCAAAACCTACGCGTGGGAGATCATAAGCCAGCCGAGTAACTGATGTTGCTGGTCACCGAGAAATTCCGATCGACCACGCTCGGGGCCACTTGATGAGAAAATGCGCAGGCGGACTCAAAAAGTCGTGCCCTCGACGAGATTCGGTCTTCTCCCTTGGGTAGATCGACCGAGTTGGTGCGCTAGGGACCAAGCGTTTCCCCCACCAGATCAAAACCCTGGAATTTCGTTTTCCGCCAGCCTGAGCGTCGGGAAACGACGGAGCTTCCGACAATTTTCGCCAAGATACTTGAGTGATGCCTTACTCCGCAGCGAACCGAGGTTAAGAAGATGAGTGTGTTGCCAGGAAATCGGCAGCGGGTTAAAGAGCTGTTCGAAGGGGCCCTGGAGCGAGACGGGGCGCAACGCTCTTCGTACTTGCAGGAACAGGGTGCTGAGCCTGGAGTGCTTGAAGAAGTGATGAGACTCCTCACCGATCATGACCAGACCGCCTCATTCACGCCGAAACCCTTGCCTGTTGAACCTGTGCGCTGTGGGCACGGAAGATTGATTCCGGGGGAACTCTTCGATGGCAAGTTCAAAATCGTGGAGTTCATCGCGGAAGGTGGCATGGGTGAGGTGTGGTTGGCGGAACAAACAAAACCCATCCACCGCAAGGCGGCGCTCAAGCTGATTAAGACGGGCATGGACACGAAAGCCGTGGTGGCACGGTTCGAGTCCGAACGGCAGGCACTGGCGCTCATGGATCACCCGAGCATAGCCCGAGTCTATGACGCGGGTTCCACTGTCGAAGGATGTCCGTATTTTGTAATGGAGTATGTCGCGGGCCTACCCATCACGGAATACTGCGACAAACATCACCTGGCAATAGGCGAGCGCCTGGAACTGTTTTTGCAGGTTTGCGAGGGCGTGCAGCATGCGCATCAGAAAGCGATCATTCACCGCGATTTGAAACCGTCTAACGTGCTGGTGGTGGAGCAGGACAAAAGGGCTGTGCCCAAAATCATCGATTTCGGACTAGCGAAAGCCACATGGGGACGGCTGACCGATAAAACGATGTTCACCGGGTTGGGTGTGATGATGGGGACGCCGGAGTACATGAGCCCGGAGCAAGCGGACCAGCGCGAACACAATATCGACACGCGAACGGACGTGTATTCTCTGGGAGTCATTCTTTATGAGCTGTTGACCGGGACCCCGCCCTTTGACTTGAAGCAATGGCGGAAGCAGCCGTTGAACGAAATCTTACGCCAGATACGCGAAGACGATCCCCCGCGTCCAAGCACAAAGGTATCCAACGAAGCAGAAACGGCGACGAAGATCGCAGGACTGCGGCGGACAGAACCACGCCAGTTGGTAAGATTGCTCGAGGGCGATCTGGATTGGATCACCATGAAGGCGCTCGAAAAAAACGTTGAGCGTCGCTACGATTCCCCCGCCTCTCTGGCCGCCGATATCAAACGCCATCTTACCGATCAGCCTGTTCTCGCTTCACCGCCATCCGTCGCCTACCAAACTGGAAAATTCATCAAACGACACCGAGCGGGAGTGCTGGCTACTACGACGGTTTTTTTGATGCTCGTCGCTCTGGGCGTATTAAGGGAGATCCAAGCCGAACGCATCGCTCGTGCAGAAGCGAACCTCCATCAGGCCTTGGGCACTGCTGATCAAATCCTCTCATCAACCGGACGCCTCACGAGCGAGGGCGATGTCCGGATGAGCATGTTCCAGAAGGACCTGTTGAAAAATATGAATAGCTTCTATTCCTCAATCGCGAAACAGAATCCGGCGAATGAAGAAATCGCCAGGGAAGCAGCATTGGCTCAATCCAGGTTGGGCGACATCGATCGTTTGTTGGGGAATTATAAAGAAGCAGTAGGGGAATATCGTGACGCCATTGGCAGATTTGGGAAGCTAGTACAAGATCATCCAGAGAGATCCGACTACCGCCAGGCGCTAGCCTATACGCACAATTACCGTGGGGAAGCGCTGCGGCTATGGTCAGAGGGAAAGCACATTTTCCCGCCGCAAGATGCACGCGCAGACGCTGAAAAAGAATACGACAGCGCCATACTGCTGCAGACTGCCCTGCACGAAGAACAGCCGCAAGATGCCAAATTCCAACAAGAGTTGGCTCGTACCTACAATAACCGCGGCATTCTTCGTTCCGACGCGAAAGACTTGAAGGCCGCCGAATCGGATTTCGTTGAGGCGATCCAGCTGCTCGAACCCTTGGTGAGGAGAGAAACAGAATCGCAGGCGGCAGAGGGAGATCCGCCGTCGCATGATTTGGCACGCACCTATAACAACCGCGGCAATCTGCGAAGAATTCAGGGAGACCTAGTGGGGGCAAAGGGCTTCTACGAACGCGCAATCCAGATTGAGGAGGAGCTAGTGAAGAAGAACCCCGACTCCTGGCAATACGGGGAGGAACTCGCAACCTTCTACAACAACCTCGCGTTCTTTTTCTTGGAGAAGGGTGACAAAGAGACTGCCAGACAGCAGAACCATGCAGCTCTCGATACGATCGAAGACCTCGCTACGCCTGCGCCCTCAATGGAAGATCAACGCGCGAAAGCTCACATGCTTCATCTCTACTTAGGACCGTCGCAACATACCGAATTCCATGAGCTATATAAGCACTTGGGCGACGAGTATGTGAGTCTCGCTAAGGAGTATTTAAATTCTGGACAACCGGACGCAGCACGTTTGGCCGTTGAGGCCTTGGGGCATATCTTACCGGAGGTATCGGAGCCGGATCGAACTAAGCTTACGATGTCTTATAAGGAATTACTCAAGAAATTGCAATAACGCAAGAACCCTCAATATGTTTCATACATCCGGTAGTTTTCGAATACGGAGCAAACAATGAAACGAGCGGTGTTGGTTCTGGTGGCACTCCTCCCGCTGACTCTCGCTGCTCAAGAAAAGACCCCCGGCGCCTCAGAGGATCAGAGGGGAGTGGCTAGCTCGCAACAAGCGAATCCGTCGTCGGGAGGCGACGATGGTTCTTCGGATGAACCGAAGACCGTCACTGATTTGCGCTTCAACCCGTTTGCGAATGTGGCGCAGCAAACCCGCGCTAAGCCGCCCCAGACCTCCAAACCTCCCGCCGAGCCCGGACCAAAGATTCCCGCGACCATGGTTGGCTACATTGACGAAGCGATCGTAGAGTCCCAAGTTCGCGTACGTTTCGACGCGGCCTTCCACAACCATGCTCCGGATCGGGCGGAGTTTTTCTATGCACAGTGCAGTTGCATCAGCTCCACCGCCCCCGGGCCGAATGCCCTTGTGGTGGATTTAAATTTCCAGCAACTTTACATGTATGCCGAATATGCACCGGCTAAGCGCTTCTCATTTTTCGCAAACGTTCCGATCCGATGGATCGAGCCTTTATCCGTTCCCGTTCCGGGAGTGCCCCCGTTGACGAACGAAGCCGGACTTAGTGACGTTGCAGCTGGATTCAAATTCGCCGCGCTTGCCTCTTACAATCACTATCTCACTTTCCAAATCCAAGCCTACTTCCCCACAGGAAATGCTTCTAGAGGACTTGGCACGAATCATTACAGCGTCGAGCCGGCAATACTCTACTACCAGAGGGTTTCCGACCGGATAGCGCTCGAAGCGCAAGTAGGAGACTCCCATCCGATCGGAGGATCTTATTGTCCGAACCCGTCGTGCAATAGCGGTACCGCGACATCACACGGTCCAGCGTTCGCAGGTGACGTCTTCTTCTACGGCTTGGGTCCAAGCTACGTCCTGTACCGCGGAGAAAACGTTCGGATCGCGCCTGTTATCGAACTGGCGGGCTGGAGGGTACTGGGAGGGTTTGTGACCGATAATTTAAGCGCCACCGGCCCTATCCAACAAGCGGTCAGCGCAGACGGTATCAACATCGTGAACCTTAAAGCAGGAGCGCGCACGATGATCGGTGCCCACAGCTCTTTCTATATCGGGTATGGGCATCAGTTGACCCATGCCTGGTGGTACCAGGAGATCGTCCGAGCCGAATATCGCTACTCCTTCTGAGCAATCCATTCTTCGCGGTCGACACCGGAGCTAACCTTGGCACGAACGCCGCGATACTTTGGCTGCTATACTGTGCCGAAAAATTGGCTTCCGTCAGCGTACTCACTTCAGATTTTAGGCGGCTATGATCGGAATACTGATCATATTAGCGACTTCATATTTGCTTTCGTCGAATCGCAGGGCAATTCAGTGGCGAATTGTGCTGTGGGGGATCGGGTTGCAGGTCGTGGTTGCCGCATTTGTGCTGCGCACCGATCTAGGTTATCGATTGCTGGACAAAATATCTAGCGGCATCGTCTGGTTTTTGCATTTCTCATCTGATGGTGCGCAATTTGTCTTTGGCCGACTCGCCGATCCGAATGGCTTACTCGGAATGGTTTTTGCATTTCAGGTGCTCCCGTTGATTATCTTCGTGGCGGCATTCTTTTCAATTCTTTATTACTTTCGCGTAATTCCCTTACTTGTCGAACTTGGCGGCAAAATAATGTTTCGATTAATGCGCACCAGCGGAGCGGAATCACTCGAAGTGGTCGCAAGTATCGTTATGGACCAGACTTCCGCGCCGCTCGTAATCCGCCCTTACCTCGCCGGGCTTACGGACTCAGAGCTGTTAACCGTGATGACCGCAGGAATGGCTCATATTTCGGCCGCGATGCTCGGCGCCTATGTACTGCTGGGCGCCGAAGCGAGAGATTTGCTCACGGCGGTGGTGATGACGGCGCCCGGTGCGATTTTGATTTCCAAGATGCTTCTTCCCGAAATGGGAAAGCCAGCTACAGCGGGCAGTGCACGGATTGATTTCAGCGAAAAATCCGCCACAGTCTTGGAGGCGATTTCACGGGGTGTAACAGACGGCTTGTTTCTGGCTCTTATGGTGGGCGCAATGCTCATCGCATTCGTCGCGTTGATCGCAGTAGCTAACGGTGTTCTCAGCACTGCGCACACTTCACTGCAATCGATTTTTGGCTACGTTCTGGGCCCAGTCGCTTGGACTCTCGGCGTGCCCTGGACAGATGCACGCGCGGTAGGAAGCCTGATGGCGACGAAGCTGGTGCTCAATGAATTTTTGGCGTTCAGCATGCTCGGCCCAATGAAAGGGCACATTGCAGCGCGATCTTTCAGCATTGCGACTTACGCAATTTGCGGGTTCTCAAATTTCGGATCAATCGGGATTCAGATTGGCGCGATTGGATCTCTTGCCCCAAACCGAAAAACCGATCTCGCGAAGCTTGGTTTTCGCGCATTGCTCGCTGGGACCCTTGCAAATTATCTCTCCGCCGCCATCGTGGGTCTTTTTCTGAGGTATTAGTGCCGCGGGTACGAAGTGGATTTGCACGGCGGGTATCTTCGGCGCGAACTATCATGCCGTGACAGGCCTGAAGTTATGTGACCTCTTGGCGGAGTGTAGAGCAATGGTTGACACTCTTAACAGGCGTAACCTATTGTTCCGTGCACGGACCGCGGACTCGTTAAAACATCCGGCGCAATATGAGGCGACTGTAATCACTTAATCGTGCTGGCTCAATTGGCCAAACGGAGCAGCGGAATGCAAGATTTTCCAGTCGTCAACCTTTCAGACTTCCTAAACGCTTCGTCAAATGCGAAACGCGACCTCGGACGGAAAGTCGATGAGATCTGCCGCCGCACCGGATTCCTCGGCATGGTAGGACACGGAGTGCCCAACCAGGTGATCACTGCGGCATGGAACGCCTCTCGCGCATTCTTCGATCTACCGCTGGAGAAGAAGCTCGAAGTAAAGATGCCCTACGTAGGATATCCATACGGATACTCACCGCTTCAATCGGAAGCTCTCGCCAAATCGCTTGGCGAGGAAACGCCACCAGATATTAAAGAGAGCTTCAGCATCGGCCCGCTTGAACAACCCAGCCATACCGGAAATGAGCCGGATGCGGATTTTCGATTTGCTAGCAATTTGTGGCCAAGGCAGCCTGCGGCGTTTCAAGAAGCATGGTCCAACTATTACTCCGCGATGGGCGAATTTGCTGGCGGAATTATGCGGATGTTCGCCGTCGCTTTAGATTTGCCCGAAAGATTCTTCGATCCCGTGATCGATAAGCCGATTAGCGCAATGCGGGCGCTGAATTATCCCGACCAGTCTTCGCGCCCGGAACAAGGTCAATTGCGCGCAGGGGCGCACAGCGATTATGGCAGTTTGACGATTCTGCTTGCTGAAGCGGCGCCCGGCGGACTGGAGATTCACACTCCTGATGGTGAATGGCAGCCAGTACCTATTATTCCGGACGCGTTCATCATAAACATTGGCGACTTGATGGCGCGGTGGACAAACGATCATTGGGTGTCGACGTTACATCGGGTCGTAAATCCGCCAGCCGACACGGCAGGCTCGACAAGGCGTCAGTCAATCGCGTTTTTTCACCAGCCAAATTGGGAAGCCGAGATCTCGTGCATTCCTACTTGCCTAGGCCCAGGGGAGAAGGCGAAGTATCCGCCCGTCAAATCGGGCGAGCATCTGATGGGAAAGTTCCACCGTACCGTAAAGGTCGGCTTGGCATCGTCAGGTCAGTAGGGGGCTTAACACCTTTAGCTTTAAGAGCGCGCAGGAGAGCTATAAGCCACCGCAATTTGCGCCGCAACCCGAGCATTGTTAATGAGCAAAGCGATATTCGTTTCCATCGTCCTGCCTTTGCTCTCTTTCGCCAAATAATCGAGGAGATACGGCGTGACCGCCTTGCCCTGAATTTTGGCGCCTGCAGCAGCATAAAGCGCACTGGCCATCCAGGACTCGACTTCCTGCTTTTTCAGTGCGCTCCCTACCGGCGGCGGATTGCAAAAGACAACGCCAGACGACAGTCCAGAGCCCCAATGGACTTTCAGCAGACGGGCCGCCTCCTCGGGAGTCTCCACTCGAGCACTCAGCGGAAGGCCGCTTTCTTCGACATAGAAAGCAGGGAGCTGCCTCGTGCGATAGCCAACTACCGGCACGCCGAGCGTCTCAAGCGCCTCGAGTGTGCGCGGAAGATCAAGAATAGCTTTGGCACCAGCACAAACGACGGCGACAGAAGTCTGTGCGAGTTCCGCGAGATCGGCGGAAATATCGAAACTCAATTCGGCCCCACGATGAACGCCACCAATCCCACCCGTCGCGAATATACGGATGCCGGCGCGCGCGGCGATTAACATGGTTGCAGCAACGGTCGTAGCCCCTGTTTGGCGCGAAGCAATGGTAAAGCTAAGATCAGCGCGGCTCACCTTAACGGCATTTTTGGTTTTTGCAAATGATTGGAGTTGCTCCCACGAAAGACCTACTACGATGCGACCTTCGAGAACGGCGATCGTAGCAGGTACGGCCCCTTCTTCACGGATAACTGATTCCATCTTGTACGCGGTCTCTAAATTGTGGGGACGTGGAAGACCATGCGCGATTACCGTGGATTCAAGAGCCACAACCGGAGTGCCTGATTTCAATGCGCCAGCCACATCTTCGGAAATGG
Source organism: uncultured Acidobacteriota bacterium (assembly GCA_963703675.1). Classification (GTDB taxonomy): domain Bacteria; phylum Acidobacteriota; class Terriglobia; order Acidiferrales; family UBA7541; genus Palsa-295. The sequence goes on from CAVPFH010000009.1 coordinate 42,947, forward strand.
AATACTCCGTGTTCAAGCAATCCTCCAACTGCCTTGTGTCTTTATCACAAAATGAAGCCCTGCGCGAAGTTCAGCAAACGAGTTTTCTGAGCCGTGCTAGCATTCCGAGGCCATGATCGTAAAAGCTTCCGACCCTCCCCACATCCTGGTTCTCGGGGATCTTACCGTAGACATTATCGGCCGCGTGAGAAGATGGCCCGAACCAGGCGATGACTGCCTCGCGCGCAAGCTCGAAATGCACGTAGGCGGGGTCGGTGCCAATTGCGCGTTGAGTCTGGCGCTCTGGAAGGTACCGGTGAGGCTCGTGGGATCCGTAGGACGCGACCTGTTTGGCGCCCACGTATGCAAAACTATCAGGGAAAACGGTGTGGACGTGCGCTCGGTACAAAAGCAGAAGTCCGCACTGACCGGAATGTTCTATATCAACGTAACGCCCGACGGCGAACGCACATTTTTCGGAAGCCGGGGTGCCAATGAGCTGACTCGTTGGATTTCTCGGCCACCGCTGAGCAGAAAAACATCGGCTTTACATGTAGCCGGCCACAGTTTTCTCAATCGCGGTCCGGAGAGTGTGGCGATGCAGTTGATCAAGGCGGTGCATGCGCGCGCCGGCTGGGTTTCGCTCGACGTGGGCATGGAACCAAGTAAGGCGATACCGCGGAAGATTTTGAAGATCGGCAGGCAAGTGGATATTCTGCTCCTAAGCTTGGACGAGGCGGCCGCACTCACCGGGACGCGCGATCCATACAAAGCAATTGCGGAACTCCGGAAGGTGGGGCCTCGCGAGGTGGTGCTGAAATTTGGAAAGAAAGGTTGCCTGATTTCGCAAGGCAGCAGCACGACGATGCTCGTTCCCTCATTCAAAGTTCGCACAGTGGACTCGACAGGCGCAGGCGATGCTTTTGTCGCTGCTTTTCTGCAAGCTCGCCTGCGAGGGTGGTCAGCGGCAGAGGGCGCGATAGCAGCGAATGCAGCGGGCGCTGTTGCTGCTACAGTTGTCGGGGCCGGCGAAAATCTTCCCGGCGCAAATGACGTAGAGGCTCTGTTGCGGATGCATCGATTAAATGGGAAGTGGGACGCCGTACGATTAAGTGTACTCACACGCCTTCGGCGTCGCGGCACAGTTTTAGGGAGGTCCAAATGACATCAGAGCGAAAAAACCTTCCGGAGTGGAAGCGAGATCTCGACCGGCCACGGATGCGATCGCTCGAGGATCTTTTCCCAGCGCCTAAGCCCGTAATGGGCATGGTTCATCTGTGGCCGCTTCCCGGCGCCCCCGGCTACACCGGCTACGGAATGCAAGTGATTATCGACCATGCTTTGCGCGACGCGGAAACGCTGGTGCAGGGCGGCGTTGACGGCCTCATGGTAGAGAACATGTGGGATCTACCGTACTACGTCGGCACCGATGTAAAGCCCGAAGCCATGACGGCGCACGCCGTCGCGGCAGCTGAGGTAGTGAAGAATTTCCCCGTTCCAGTCGGAATCAACGTGATCCACAACGGGGGCGTCGTATGTCTAGCGATCGCCTTGGCCGCGCGCGCCCGGTTTATACGGGTTTGTATCCTTACCGGAGCACGAGTGTGGGACACCGGAGAATTCGATCACGGCTGCGCGGCAGACTTAATGCGTAAACGAAAGGAACTGGCCGCGGAAGAAATACACATCTTTGCCGACGTAGATAAAAAGCATTCGGTTCCATTCCCCGGAATCGATCTGCAAACACACATTCAATGGACCGAATTTTACGGCGCTGACGCGTTGATAGTATCCGGAAAGTTTACAGGCAACGCACCTGACGTCGACAAAGTTCGGGAGGCCAAATGTCTCGCAACTCGCCCGGTAATCATCGGCAGTGGCTGTGACGCCGAAAATGTAGCCGCATTTCTCCAATATGCCGACGGAATTATCGTAGGAACAAGCTTAAAACAAGATGGCGTGATGGAAAACGCCGTGGATGTTAACCGCGTCCGAGCGCTAGTAAATAAAGTACGTGAAGTGCGCGAAGCGACTGTGGCACACGCGCCAGAAGGGCGTCGCCAGGAGTAGTACATTAGTCGCTCGGTCAGACTCATGGATGCCTTTGGGCGCTGGTCCGAGCCGAATATCGGTACCCGTTCTAAGCAATCCACCATGGAAAATAGCTTTTCGTGTCACTCAAGGATCGCCTGGCGGCGCGCCGGATTCCGCAGCGCGTCTTAGGGAGGTGAATGGCCACACCTTTTATTCGTAACGCAGCGCCACTAACGGGTCCACGCGCATGGCGCGGCTTACTGGTATGAAGCAGGCGAAGAGAGCCACGGCGCAGAGCAAAACCGCAACGCTCGAAAACGTCAACGCGTCGGTGCTTGTCACGCCTAGAAGCAAACTACTTAGAAAGCGCGTCAGAGCGAACGATACTGCCAGGCCCAGACCCACTCCGAAAAGGGTCAAGCGAAGACCGTAGCCGAGCACAAGCCGCAGAATGTCCTCTTTACTCGCGCCCAAGGCCATGCGGATGCCGATTTCATGTGTGCGCTGCCGCGTGGTGTAGGCCGTGACGCCATAAATTCCCACCGCGGCGAGGACCATCGCGAGAAGCCCAAATGCGCCCACAAATGTTCCGGCGACGCGCTGGGGGAAGCTGGCGAATTGGTCGTTCAATTCGAGCGTACTCACTCCGAACACCACCAGGTCGGCATTCAGTTCATGAATCGTTCTTTCGACCGTCTTGCCGAAAGCCAGCGGATCGCCCGTCGTTCGGGCAATGACGATGGTGGTGGCGCCCACAATTGTTTGCTTGGACATCGGCACCTGGTATTGCGGCACATACACCAAGGGCGTCGGCTTTTCATTCAGGCCGTTTACTTTGCTGTCGCGCGCCACACCCACCACCGTGAACCATTCGTGTGTCAAGTCCGAGTTAAGCTGCTTGCCCAAGGCTTCCTGAGCCGGCCAGTAGCGATTCACAAATGTTTCGCTGACGATCACCGCGCGTTGCGAACCCATCGTATCCTGCAGCGTAAAATCGCGGCCCTTTACAATCGGAATCTGCACGGTCTGGAAATAATTCGGTGTAATGATGGCGACCGCTGTCTCCATCGATTCGTTCGCCTGCTGTACGTAGCCTTCGGGCTTCACGCTGGTCGAGCCGCCGAATCCCAATGGCACGCGCGTCGATAGCGCGACGGACTGAATGCCCGGCAGTGCTTCCAGTTTCGCGACGAGCTGGCGATCGAATTCCGGCCCAGTCGCATCCGAATATCCTGCGGTAAAAAGCTCGTAGGAGGCGATCAGCACGTTGTGTGAATTGAATCCCGGATTGATCTGCTGCGCGCTCATGAAGCTGCGGATAAGCAATCCCGCACAAATCAGCAGCAGCAGCGACAGTGAAATTTGCGCCACTACCAGCCCGCTTGCGAGACGCGCCTTCTTAAGTCCACCCGACGCACTTCCCGTGTCCTCCTTCAACACCGCAATCGGCGCCACGCTCGAAGCCCGCAGCGCGGGCAAAATTCCGAAGATCACGCCCGTGAGCACCGAGATCACCAGCGTGGCAAGCAGCACCGCGCGGTCTGCCCGCATTTCGAGCGAGATCGGGAAATCCGTCGCCGGCATGAATTTCATCAATGTTGCCGAAGTCCAGAACGTGATCAGCAGCGCAACCACGCCTCCGGCCAGCGCCAGCATCAGACTTTCCACCAGCAGTTGCCGCACCAGCCGCCATCGGCTCGCACCCAGCGACATTCGAATAGCGATTTCGCGTCGTCGTCCCATCGCCCGCACTAGCATCAGATTCGCCACGTTCGCACACGCCAGCAGTAGCACCAAACCCGCGATGGACATCAGCGTCGGCAGCAGCGTCGAGAGGAAAAAATTCAACCCAAACGGATTGCGCCACAGCGGGTACACCGTCACACTGTCTTTCCCTTTGTGCTCCTCGGGATAATTCTTTGCTTCCCGCTTCAGTCGAAGCGTCATTTCCTGTTGCGCCTGTTCGAGCGAAACGCCCGGCTTCAACCGTCCAAACACTATTAACCAGAAAAGGTGATGGTCATGAATCAGGTCGCCCCCCGGCGTCAGTTGCTCTTCCATCATGATCGGAACCCAAATCTCCGATCGCACGCCCGTTTGGCTCCCCTGAAACACCGCTGGCGTTACGCCCACAATAGTGTATGGGTGTTGGTTGATGTCAATTGTTTGGCCGACTATGTCCGGGTTCGCACCGAAATGCGTTTTCCAGAGCCGGTAGCTGATCACCGCTACGGGCGCACCTCCCGGCTTCTCGTCCTCCGCGGGTAGAAAGCCGCGCCCCAGGATCGGCCGCACGCCCAGTACTTCGAAATAATTCGCGGACGCAACCATGCCCCAGACGCGCTCCGGTTTACCTTTGCCCGTAAGGCCCATCGTGGCGAAGTTGCACGCTGCTATGCCCGAAAAACTCTGCTGCCCGTCGCGCACAGCTTCGAGATCAGGATAGGTAAAACCAACGGGGTTGTCCCCGGGCTTGCCCAGCGTCAGCGCCACAACCTCGCTCGGGGTGGCCAGCCCGGGAACTGGATTGAGCAAGGCCGAGTTTATCCAGGTGAAAATGGTCGTATTCGCGCCGATACCGAGAGCCAGCGTGAGGATGACAATCGCGGCATATCCCGGCGCCTTGGCGATCATTCGCAGGCTGTAACGTAGGTCTTGCCAGAACGAGGTCATCCGCGCCTCCAAATCGACTTTAGAATGATTCAGAGCATGTTCTCGCCCATCCAAGGCACCCACTAAGCAAATGCCCGGGCGTCACTTAACAGGGTTAACCTATTCCTATCGCGCTCTGCCGTCCGATTGTGGGACATGCCAACGTCGAGACCGAACATGTGTGCTGGGTCGTCAAGGCGTCGGATTATCCGGCAGCACTTGCGTTACAATTGATCGTCTGGAAGCAGACGGTGACCTTGTTCCAGTCGCGTCAACGGATGTGGAGAATCTCACCGGCACTGGCAGGATTTATGGGCAGCGTCAGAAAATTCATGTTGCCTTACTGAGCGTACGAGAACGGCGTTGAACCGAAATCGCTAACTCTTACGACAGCTTTCAAATCGTGTTGCTGATCAGGCGCGAGATCTACGGCAAAGTCGGCGACATTACTAGTTTCAATACAGATCATCTGACTCCATTCATCGTCCGCAAAGTCTGACAAGGAGTGAGCCTTTTGCACCCATGGATTCCACACAACGGTCGTGCGCGAATTCTCCTTCCTAATATGGATGCTGCGATGTAAGAGAGAATCTTCCAGTACGATTTCACCTTTGGTGTTCAGGTACACGCGATCGGTTTCTGAGACGACCGTAATTTCGCCGTCCTGCAACTTCTTCCGGTTCGAATCGGTCTTATCAATATAATGTACTCTGTCCAGACCCCATACTCGGCCCTTTTCAATATTCCCCACTCTATAATACGCGTGCAGAGCTTCCTCAAAACGTAGCGATCTTCTCCCAGTATTTGTTACCACAAGCTCGAGTCTCAGTTCCGAACCGAACGTGACGCGATGGACTAAACGAAATTCCGCGGGCCACCATCTCTTCGTACTTTCGCTGCTTTCTGTGAACATGCTAACCGTGACCGCGCCCCCGACCTGCACTATCGACTCAAGCTGCCACGCCTTCGTCCGTACGAACCCGTGCGCGGGAGCTTGAGGCTCGTCCTTATTGCCTCCAAACCAAGGGAAACAAATTGGCACGCCACCTCGAATTGCGTGGCCGTCTGCCCATCGTGACTGGGAGCTGAGAAAAAGGACTTCTTCTGCGCCCGCTGGCTTCCAGGATGTAACATGCCCGCCGTGCAGGTACATTTCTCCTAGAGCGTCGGCAGAGGTGATGTGTACCTTGGGCAATTCGCCGTTTCCTTCCACAACCCGGGCGGTGCCTGGAATTTCAAACTGGCGATTCAACTCTGCAATTGCACTTCCCATATGCGTTATCTCCCCACAAGATCCTTAATGAATTCCAAATTAACGGTGTTATTCGTTCCACCAGTCAGATTTTCAACGGCTCTTTCTGGTGAAGATGTCCCGAGTAGCTTGCGACTGATATTCGTCGCCAGGCAATTTTTATTACCCCGGATGAGGACCGTCACAGTTCCATGGTATCGGTTGCTCTATCCTGAAGACATCGTTGACATCCACAAGGCAACTTTCCTCGAGAATCGCGAAGACGGAAGTCCTAACCGCCCGAAGCCATCGGCTTTGCCGGTGTGCGTTGAGTCTTTACCATCTCACTTAGGAGAAACAGATCGGTGAGCAGCGCGCGGAGATGAATCGAAGCGTTCAGGTTGTCGATCAATTGAGAGCTGATGGCGCGCTGCGCCAGAACCAGTTCAATCGCGGCGAGCGAGTCGTGTGCGTCGCGGCCGAGCACCGCAAAGAACGCCTGATATCGTTCGGCCGGCTCAAGGTGCTCGTGTTTCACGGCCGTCGCGCAGCTCTGTGCCAGGCCAGAGATCGCTCTCCCGGCGCGCCCCAGGTATTCGCGGATTTGTCCGTCTGACTGGCTGCCTTCGTCACTGGGAAACCCTTGCGCGGCGTAGGCCAGCATGAACTCGTAGCATTCTTCGATGGTGTTGCAGCGTTCCGAAATGTCAGCCAACATTTGTTAACCTCTCGGTCTTTGCGCCCTGGGATCTCGAAGGCGACGCGGAAGCCTCCACCGGCCATCGTGCTGGATCGTGCTCTTCCAGATAAAAGTCGCGGCTCATCCACCCGAGGATCATCGACTTCGTGATCGGGCGCTTTTCCGGCCGAATTCCGAAGTAGACGTGCATCATGATCAACGCGATCAATCCGACGCCCGCCAGCCCGTGTAGCACGTACATCATCCCCCAGGTCATATCGCTGAACAGATATGGATTGCGGGGAAAAAAGATCGTACGCACTCGAGACATCATGAACACACCTGTCACGATTGCAGACAGACCTGCGGCGATGATGGCGGCGTGGTAGAGCTTGTTTTCTAGCGGATACTTTGCAAACCTCTCCGGCGGTGGCGCGGGCTTCCCGATGAACCGCTGGATCCTTCTCCATGCGTCCCGGATATCGATTTTGTCAGGCCAGATCGACCAGAAATCCAAAAAGAACGAAGCGTGAAAGATGTGAAATAAGACGGAAGCCGTCAACACAGCTCCAGCGATCCAATGGAATGTAACCCAGTCGAACTGAACACCTACTTTCGGAAGGAAAGCGGTAAACAGCAATGTGAACATGGAGGCGGCCATGATCCAGTGAAAGGCCCGCGCAACCAGCGAATGACGGGGAACGTGGGCGGGAATCTTTGCGGCATCGACGGAAGCAGCATCAGGCTCGAACTGCCTGGGTTTCGCGAAATATCGCACGTAAATTGCATGGACGATAACGAATAGCAATCCCGCGATCACCGCAACCCATATCAAGAACCACGCAATGTGAATGGGGACAATTTTTCCCCACGGATCTATCGCCCATTGTAGGGGGTCCATGTTGCCTCCTCCACGCCTCCGATGGCCCGTTTCACCAGGTTTCTCATCAACGGGATCTTGTAGGCATTGAACTGCAAGGGAACAGCTCCCTGCACCGCCAGTTTCCCCGCCATCTCTCCCGTCGCCGCGTTCGGCGACTTACCGCGGACTGCGTCTTCGACTGCCTTCAACCGCACGGGACGAGCAGCCGCACCGTTCACCGCTATACGGATTCGTTCGATGCTGCCACTTGACACCACCATCGCTGAGGCCACGTTGAGCAGCGGAAAGTCCCACACATTCCGGTCGCGCACTTTCTCAAAATAGAACTGCGAGCCGGCCCACGTGGACGGAATACGAATGGCCGTCAGCAGGTCCCCGGGCTTCAAGATATGCAAGCGGGTGATGTCGATTTCAGGTCCGATGAAATAGTCCTCGGCGTCCACAACACGCTCCCCCCTGGAAGAGCGAATCACCAATTTGGCATCGAGCGCAATGAGCGCCGGAGCCGAGTCCGAGGGATTCACGGCCACGCAGCGGTCTGCATAGAGAATCGCGTGCTCGCGGTTGCGGCCCTCCGGCGTGTCGGCATAACAGATGTTTCCACCGGCACGGTAGCAAGGCCAACCGGCGCGATAGTACCAGCAGCGAGCGTCCTGTGAGACGTTGCCGCCGATCGTGCCCTGGTTCCGGATCTGAGGTGAGGCCACCAACTCCGCGCTGTCGGCCAGCAGCTTGTACTTCTCTCTGATGACGGGATGCTGGACCACTTCCGTGAGCGTGGTCATGGCACCGATTTCGATGCCGTCGGTTGTGGTGCGAACTCCCTTGAGTTCCGCGACCCCACTCAGATCGACCACAACCTTTGGCCTCTTGAGGCGGTCCTTGAGCCAGTCGAAACTATCCATACCTCCGGCCAGCACCCAGCCATTCTCGCCCTGCTGCTCGAGCACCCTTTGCGCGTCAGCAATTGAATTCGGCTGAACCAGTTCGAAAGCCGGCATGACGTCTCGAATTACAGCCATGGCCCCTCCTTTCGCATCGCCGCTAGATATGCGCCATTAAGGGATGTTGCATGGGATGCCCCGCTTCGAGGGACGTGAGAATGGTGTCGGCGTTGACGGGCGCGCGCCGAAAAATCTCATCACCAAGGGCATCTGAAAGCGCGTTCAAGATGGAGGCGCACCCGCCTCCAACAGGCGGCTCGCCCACACCGCGAGCGCCAACTGGTGTTTCGGGATCTGGAATATCTAGCGCCGCCCATTGCATGTCGACGGGCACGTCCAAGATTGTTGGCGGCTTGCTCTGGTAAAAGCGGGTCGAAAGCATGGCGCCGTAATGTGGGTCGTACACCCACTTCTGCCCGATCGCATGCCCGATGCCCAGCACCGACCGGCCCAGTACCTGGCCGCCAAGCGAGCGGGGATGAATTACCGAGCCCACATCGGCGTAGGCGAGGAAGTCGACGATGTTATATTTGCCGGTCTCCACATCCACTTCGACCTCGGCAAAACTGGCAACGTAGGAAAATGTCGCGCCATCGCGAGGGTAATTGTCCTTCGCACACGCCAAAAGGCCCTGGCCAGCGAGAGCCAGCGCCGATGCCTTCGTCCGCTTGTTCAGGTCGGCGGGTACTTCGTGGCCATCGTAGATGCCGCCTAATTGAATCGCGTACTTCGCAGCCTGCCCCAGAGTCATGCCGGCGCCACCGCCCTTGTGAAATACGCGCTCGTTGGCGACATCGTAATTCTCTGGCTTGCCGCCGAGCTTCTTGGCTGCAATCTCCTTGAGTTTTTGCCGGGCATCCATCGCGGTCGCGTAGGCAGCGCGTGTCATCGCGTGAGTCGTCTGGCTTCCGCCGGAAACGCAGGTGAACGGAAGGTTCTTCGACGAGTCGCCCCATGTAACGTCGCACTTCTCCCACGGCACTCCGAGAACTTCGGCTCCCGCGCGATGTACGTCGATGACCGACTCTGTTCCCAGGTTGCCGATTCCGGACTGGAAGTTCACACGGCCATCCGGCTTGATGACGAGGAGACCATCGAAGCCTACCGTGCCGCCCACATAACAGCTGAGCGACACGCCGACGCCACGCACCTTTGTACCGATCCGTTTCGGCGTGCGCGCGACCCTCTCGCTCCATTTGAACTGTTCTGCCCCGCGGTCGAGGGCATCCTTTAGGAACGCGCTCGTCGCATAAGGCCGTTTGCCTTTCACTTCCGGCCCAAACGGCGCCTTGCCTTCCGGACAATTGATTCGGCGGATGGCCACCTGGTCCAGCCCGAGCTTGCGCGCCGCTTTCGCGACGATCGGCTCCATAATCACGATGCCCTGCAGGCCGCCTGGTGCGCTCTGGGCGCTTCTCGGAGGTGTGTTCGTCAGCACGGTGACTCCACGCCAACGCATGGCTTCTGGTTGGTAGAGCAGCGACACGATACGGCCCGATGTGGGGACATCACCGTTTGCGTCATAGGGGCCGTTGTTGGAGATAACGAACATATCGAGCGCGATGATCCGCCCATCCTTGGAAAAGCCGACTTTCATCCGCCCCAGCATACTGGGCCGCGCGCGGCCGATGAAAGTCTCCTCCTCCCGGGTGATCCGCATCATCACCGGGGCATTGGCCTTCTTCGATAGGAGCGCAGGAATAATCAGCGAAACACCCGCCGTGACCTTGCTGCCGAAGCCGCCTCCGGTATATTCGCTGACGAGGACAACTTTGCTCACGTCGATGTTCAACCATCTCGCAATGGCAGGAACGGTTTGCGCGGTGCTCTGCGTCCCGGTGTGAACGTACACCGTCCCGTTCTGCCAGTACGACAGCGCACTGCGCGTCTCAAGCGGCTGATGACTCGTGTCCGGAGTCACGAACGTTTCATCGAGCACGAGCGCCGCATTCTTGAACCCCGCGTCGATGTCACCGTACGACCATTCATCGGGCGTTTTCCCCATCGGCAGACGCCCGTACTTCGCGTCGGCGAACTCCGCCTCGGTCCACTTGAGCGCTCCGATCGTGGGAGGTGGAGGGGCCGGCGGCGGAGCTCCAGCGACGGCCGGCGGTATCGGAGACTGCACCCACATGTTTCCGTCCGTTCTGGGATTGGGCCCGCCGGGCCGCAAGGTATCAAGCGGGTCAATGGCGAAGGGAAGCGGTTCAAACTCGATTCGAATCTTTTCGATCGCGTCGGCCGCAGTGAGTTCATCTACAGCGGCGACGGCGAGAATCGGTTCACCCTGGTAGAGCGGCTCCATCGTGAGAGCCTTCTCGCTCTTTGGATTGGCCCGAATCACCGTACCATTGTCGGTGAGTGTATCGGCCGGAGGTGGAAGCTCGTCGGCCGTCAGAATCGCTTTCACGCCGGGCATTGCCAGCGCTTGGCGTATGTCGAGGTGCTTCACGCGCGCATGCGGCAAGGGGCTGAGGAGCAGCTTGCAGAACAGCATTCCTTCGGCGTGAAAGTCCTCCGCGTACTTTGCCTGCCCCGTAACCTTCGCGTAAAGGTCAGCCGTTACGTAATCCTTGCCGATCAATTTGTGTCCAGCCCCGTACACACGCGGAGTCGTTTTGACAGATCCAGTATCTCCCTTAGACACGGCTTGCCCTCCTCATGTTCTCTGCGCCGCGCATCATCGCGGTCAGAATCTTGTCGTAGTCCTGGCACCGGCACAGATTCCCCGAGAGGCCCTGCGCCAGTTCGCTCCGGGTGGGGTTGGGATTCGTCTTCAGGAACGCCACCGCCGCCATGATGAAGCCTGGCATGCAGAACGCGCACTGGAATCCTTGTTCGTCGATGACGCCTTGCTGGACCGGGTGCAGCGTTCCGTCAGAGCTCGCCAGCCCTTCGATTGTCAGGACTTTTTTGTCGCGCAGCGTATGCGTCAGAACGGAGCAGGAATAGAACGGCACGCCGTCAATCAGCACGGTGCAAGAGCCGCATTCGGCTCGATCGCAGCCCAGTTTCGTGCCGGTCAGCCCCAGTTTGTGGCGGAGTGTCCAGGCCAGCGTTTCTTGTTTCATAACGTCTGCCCGCCGCTGCTGCCCGTTGACATTAATGGTGAGGAGTCTTTCGCCTGTGCCGCGACCAGACTGGCCTAGCAGGGTGGAGGCGCGGAAGAGATAACTTGCTGAGGAAATTGCCGCGCTGCCTGCGATTACTCCCTTTATTAGGTCGCGTCGTGTGAGCGTATTTGGCGGGCACTCAATCGCTTTTGGATCTTCGATGCCGCTCATCTTGAGGGTACCTCCTGCCGGTTCACGCTTGCAGTATCTTCATCTGAACCGTTGACGACGTGATGTGGCCGCCACCGCGTCCTGTCACGATGGTCTGGTGCCAGCCTTGCATTGCTATTGTTCAGCGGGGTCGTGAGATGCTCTTCGAGAACGATCTTGCCTTTCATAGGTTACTTCTTCTTCTCACGGACATTGCCTGTGCGTGTTGAATCGTAGTTGCCACTTTGAATCTACTCTAAAATCCTGTTCAACAGGAATCGTCTTTCTGCTCACTGGTCATTCGGATTATTCCTGCTTTTCGCGGGCGCTTCCGACGCAATGTACGCACGCGATTTTCTTCCTGTGGTTCTCGGCACGGAACGCGAGCAGGCTTTTCTTGAGCGCACGGCTCCTGATTATCAAACGGTCGAATTCATTAACCGCACGCTGCAACCTGAGGCGCGCGGAATGAACGACGGTAAAGTAATGGTTTTCTTCCGTCACTTGTATTACATCCGCGTTCCTTTTGTGGACGGCTCGCCGGAATATCCCTGGCTAATGGATCCGGCGCTTTACAACGATAAAGACAAACTACTCGCACACTTGCGGAAGATGAACGTGTGCTGGGTCGTCAAGGCACCAGATTATCCGGCGGCTCTTGAGCCTGCATTCTCACGTTTGGAAGCAGATGGTGACCTTGTTCCAGTCGCGTCAACGGATGTGGAGAATCTCACCGGTACTGGCAGGATTTATGGACAGCGTCAGAAAATTCATGTTGCCTTACTGAGCGTTGTCTTTCGAGGGCTAGGAACACCTGGGTACCAGCAGTTCGGGCATTGCACTTTTGCGCAATTCAAGATTCCTCCCGGAAGCGAACCTGTCGACTTGGGCCTACCATCGAACTGAGTTTTTCGATGTAACGGCGCCTTTATGATTCAAGAGCGAAGACAATATCAGCGGCTGGTTCCCGATTCGCCGCCGTCCGTCTACCTGGGAGAATCCAGGGGTGGACTCCTGTTCGACTTTTCTGAAGGTGGGGTCGCCGTCGACGGCCTCCCGCCCGAGAGCAGGGATCCAATTATCTCCGTCGCGTTCTCCCTGCCGGGAGGTAGCGGTTACGTCCGAGCCAGCGCGGAAGTTGTTTGGAGCAACGACTTGGGGCGGCGAACCGGGCTGCGGTTTGTGGACTTGACCGAAACTTCGCTGCAGCCATTGAGGGAGTGGATTTCCGCGAGTAGTTTTGCTTCTGCGCTGCCCGCGTCTGAGAAGCAGGCCGTCCCACCAGCCGTTGTCACGCGTGCCATCAGTCCTCTAATACTTCCTAATTTGCAGCCGCGCACAGAGGAAGAATTGGCCCGGCTGCGAACTGCACTAAATCCTGTGCGGTCGGACCGGATTAGAAGGTTACGCCGTCGCATTCTAGTCTTCTCGGCTGTAGTAATCTTCGCCCCGGCCTTCGTTTTCCTGGGCCACGTTTTGGCCAATAGGGGCTATAAGCCACAGGTGTCAGTGCCCCAGCTTGTCGCAAGGGCCGCTGCACCTAATGCCAAGAGCTTCAGCAAAACTGTAGAACCGCCGTCCGCAGCAATTTCGCCGGAAGCAGTTTCGCCTGCAGCAGTTCCGACTGTCCCAGTCCCACTTTCCTTCGACAATCCGGGTTTCGTGCTTCAGGTAGGCGCGATGACTCACGAAAGCAATGCCGACGTTATGAGGAAGTCGCTGCAGGAGAAGAATTTTCCGGTCTTCGCGGTTAGACGCGGCACCGACCGGTTCTACAAGGTCTGCGTGGGACCGTATGGCGATGCGGACGCTGCGGCGAAGGTCAAAGGCGAGCTTGAAGCGCAAGGTTTCCAAGCTATCGTCAAGCACTGGTCGCCAGACTAGGGCGCAGCCGGAATTTCTTGCAAATCGTAGCGACCAAGACTAATTGGGAAGACGAAAAAATAAAGTAATGTCTTCCTGCGTCTTGATGGGATTTCCGTCAAGCCTTGTCGGCGCAAAACGCCATCCATGAATCGCGGATACTGCCGCATCGACAAGCAAAGGAGGGCCGCTTACAGGTTCGACGTTGTGAACAGCGCCATCCTCGTCGATTACTGCGTGTAGCTTCACCGTCCCTTCAATGCCCTGCTGCCGGGCCTCAAAGGGATACGAAGGCACCGTGCGCCTTAGAGCTTTGCCAACCACAAGATCATTTTGGTCTTGCCATGCGTGAGATTTGAATTCCGAAGGCAACGGGACAGACCGGCGAGAAACAACCGCAACTGACGAAGTGGCAGCAACGGCCTCTTCCGGCAAATTCAAGAGAAACTCTGAACTTCTACTTTCTGTAGCTGGCGGTGTGTGAACTGGCGACCGCGGGACGGACTCACTATTTGCTGCCGATGTGGTGTTTGCGTCGCGCTTGGGAACCGTGGCGACTGGAGGTTGCGGTGGGTTTATTTCTCGCGTGGCGGAAGCGCTAATCTCCGGCTTTGCTGCTGGAGGCGCGGAATTCTTGCTTGGTTCGCTCTCCTGGTTCGGGCTGGCCTCGATTGGCGCGGGAATCTGATCGCTCGCGGTTCTTTGTCTTATGGTCTGGATGCGGATGGTGCCGCTCAGCCCATCGTACGTTCCAGTAATCACGACATCTTTGCCGAAGAATGCTTCGGCCCTGGCCTGGTCGTCCAAGTGGTACCAGGCATCTGTTGCGTCGTCTCGGAGAATAAATCGTACATCGTTTTGGTTGAGGATTTTCCCCATGAACGTATGGACGTTACTTGGCGTCGTAGATTGTTGCTGAGTTGGGTTCGGCTGAGAGCCGGCCGCGGCTAGAAAACGGATCTGGGAAGCCGGGGCAGAGATAGTGCCGCACAATAGACAGCAGCTTGTTACCGCGACGTACGTCATGCTTCGCATACGGAACCTCGGTCCAATGAGCCCGCTCAACAAGCCCGACACCGAGGCAGGGTTCGGGGTCGATCGAGCGCCAGGCTACTCACTGGTATTAGATGCAGGATCTCGACGTGGCGCACGAAACCCATCGAGGGTCCAGGTGTCCTGTACTTCATCGTGCCGCAGCACGTAGTAGTTGCCATCATGGGCGAGAACGCGAAAATATGTCGCGCCGGGTGAGTACCACTGGCCGTCGAGTTCTTGAACTTCGAATTCTGTGCTGCGAACAGTAAACCGCGTGGGGCGTTCGTCAGGACGATGACCGGCATAACAGTTGACGCGAATTTCGCTCATAGGATCCCCACCGGAATCTCGCGTACCGCTCAATTTAACTTTACCAGATTCTGGCATGGCTCTTGCAGTGTGGATTCTTAAACGAAATACCTAGTCCCAAGAATGAGTACGCGACTTCTCCGATGAATTTGGAATCAACTAGTCTTGGCCGGTCATCTCTCGGACAATTTGTTATTAGTTTTATTTCTGCTCGATTGGCGCTAGCCGGAAATCGGCTTGAGCCATGTGGTCGGCTACGCGAATGGCTTGGGCGGCGATGGTCAGCGCCGGGTTGACGGCGGCGGAAGACGGGAAGAAGGACGCGTCGACAACGAATAAGTTGTCATGGTCGAAGGATCTGCAAAATTCATTAAGAGCTGCTTTGGCGGGATCGTTGCCGAAGCGCACCGTGCCGCACTGATGCGATACGGAGAGACCTCCCATGTGTTTCGTGATGTTGAGCGGGAATCCTATTTTTCTCATCAGCATTGCTGAACGCTTTGCCAGGCGCATGTGTCCGGCCAGGTTGTTGGCAACGTAGTGCAGGCGAATCTTGTCGTTTTCCAGAATCACGCGGTTTTCGGGATGGGGCAGGTCCTCGGACATGATCCACCAATCGACGCTGCGCTCCGCCATCAGGTCGCCGGCGAAATTTGGCAGGTACTTCTGCTTCGCGGTGAGCATCCCCGTTTGAAGTTTGCCAAGGCCCTGAATATTGCCCATCGGGTATTTAAACGTCTCGTCTCCGAAATAAAAATCGTTAATGCAAATTGTCTTCTGAAATTTGGTGTCGTTGGTCTTCCATCGGATGCTCATGAGCGCTGTGTTGTTGTGCGCCATGTAGTGGCGTCCAACCACGCCAGAAGAATTGGCGACGCCGCGAGGCGCCTGGTTGCACGCCGAACGGAGCAGCAAGACGGATGAATTCACGGCGCTGGCCGCAACGACGATAACCGGCGCGGTGATTCGCTCCGTGTGGCCTTCGCTTTCGTACTCTACGGCGTTTACTCGCCGCCCGTCGGCCGTAAGAACCAGGCGGGTGGCCTTGGCG
The DNA here is from genome assembly GCA_963703675.1 of uncultured Acidobacteriota bacterium. Taxonomy (GTDB): domain Bacteria; phylum Acidobacteriota; class Terriglobia; order Acidiferrales; family UBA7541; genus Palsa-295. Next base: position 58,870 of record CAVPFH010000009.1, read on the forward strand.
TGGAGTTTCAGATCGAGCTTGCCTGTGGCCAGCGCGGGCCTTACCGCCGCGACTTCCGCGTCGGTCTTGGCGTGAACCTTGCAAGGGAAGCCGTCGCAGGTTTTGCAGCGGATGCAAGGCCCGCCTGCATGACGTTGCACCGCAAGCGGAAGTGGAAAGGGTTTGATTCCTTGCCGCACCAGCGCGGAGGCAACCTTTGCGATGACGGGTTCATGTTCGAGTGCGGGGTAGGGATACGCGGGTATCTGCGGAGGCTCAGTGGGATCGATTCCCGCCTGGCCGTGAACGCTATAAAGTTTTTCGGCTAGGTCGTAATATGGTGCCAGCTGACGATAGGTGATCGGCCACGCGGGCGAAACGCCTCCGTGGTGTTCAAGCTCTTCGAAATCGCGTTCTCGCAGGCGAAGCATTGCCGCGCCGTAGAGTTTGCTGCTGCCGCCGACGTAATAATATGTTCCGGGATGAAATGCCACGCCGTCTTTGTCCAGCCAGGTCTCTTCCGGCACATACCTTTTGTCGAAGAAGACAGAACCGACATCCCAGTTCTGTGGTTCCTGTGGCAGGTAGCCGCCGCGCTCCAAAATGGTGACGCTAAGCCCATACTGCACCAGGCGATTGGCTAACGTGCCACCACCGACGCCGCTGCCAACGATGAGTACGTCAGGTGAGGAAGCCACTGCCGCAATCCTTCTCCCGGTTTCCGCGCTGGCTTGCCGACGCTACCAGCGCGCTTCAGACCGGGTGCAGTTCGATAGCCATCCAGATGCAATCGGTATCGGCGTAATAGCGATGCCAGGGATACTTGAAGCTACGATCCTCGGCGACAGTGAAAAACGGATCGTGAGTAAATCCTAGAGGCATCACGACGTCTTCGTAAAGTGTGTCCGCTTTGTTTTCCTGGAACTTTTGCATGTGCCCGGTGCCGAGAACCTGCGTGTGCACTTCAAGAAATTCGTGGCCGGTGTGGATGCCGCAATCGGTTTCTTCCGGCGTGTACCAGAGGTTGAGCTTGAGGCGGTAGCGGCGCGGCGCCGGCGAACCAGGAACCGTGGAGGAAACGAAAGCGGAGCGTGGATCGAGATCGACTTCCCCGATGTCATCCTGCGATGAGATGTACAGCGGAGTTCCGCGAGGAAACTGCGGATTTCGCCGGCCGTACCAATCCCAACTCAACGCGACCGCACCCAGGTTGGTGCGCTGGCGAACGTGTAACAAAGCGGCCCTCTCTCCGCTGTTCAATGTGCAGTTCCGCAGCAGCGTAGATTTCCAGGGAGGAATAATCCCCTGATTGCTCCCGGCGGTGTAACGCAGAAATGTAGTCGAGAGATTGACGACGATGGCGTCTTCGATCGGCATCTCGCGAACGCCGGTGGCAAGTATGCTCTCGATCCACTCGTTTGAAAAAGAGAGCGCGCGGCGCTGGTTGTTTTCAGCCATGGCACTCCTGGAGAACATCCGCGGAGCTAGTGCTCCGGCCACGCACAGCCTTCCGGAATGCGATAGAAACGTGCGCCGGTTCAAGTTTCGCTCCGTGCCTGTACGCGAGGCGGATTATACGCCTGCCATCGTGCGATGTGCTCGTGAGCAGCATAGTTATTTCGGTCCACCGCTCAGCGCGGGAGTAGAATGTGCGGCGAGCGTAGATCGGGCAAGGAGGTTCCTATGGAGTTCACCGTTGGACAAATCATCGGCAAAGCGCTCAAGGCTTATGGTGTGCCATATGTCACCGGGCTTCCGGGCCACGGGAATTGGAGCATGATTGACGCGTTCAACGATCCGGTCTCGCAGATTCGCTTCATTCAGGTGATGCACGAGCAAAGTGCGGTGCACATGGCGGACGCCCACTTCCGCGTAACGGGCGAGCCAATCGCGGCCTGCACATCGATAGGCCCTGGTGCGACCAACACAATCATCGGCCTGGCCACGGCCTTTTGCGATTCCACCGCGCTGCTGCTGATCACCGGAAGCGCTGCGACCCACATGCGAGGCCACGGAGTGATGCAAGAGCTGGATCGCTTCGCGTCGCCCGACTTTCCTCACATCGTGGCGCCTGTGACCAAGCGCAACTTCGATGTGATTCGCGCTGACCAGGTACCTTTCGTCTTGCATCGCGCATGGAACGCGATGCTGACCGGACGGCCCGGACCGGTGCACTTCGAGATTCCGCTTGACGTGCAGACTCAGACAACTGATGTCGAGATCGCCGATCTTCGCAAACGGTTACCGATTGGCAAACCGCGCGCGGATGCGAAAGCCGTCGAGGCGGCAATACGTCTGCTTCTGAAGGCTGAGCGGCCGTGCATTGTGGCTGGAGGAGGCGCGATTACAGCGGATGCCTCGCCCGAACTGACCATGCTCGTCGAAAAGCTTGGCATCCCAGTGGTGTTTACATGGAACGGCAAGGGCGCGATCGCCGAAGACCATCCGATGTGCGCTGGAACTGCTGGATGGCCAGGTTCGACGCCCGGCAATAACACCGCTGCGAATGCGGATGTGGTGATGTCGCTGGGCTGCCGATTCACGGATTGGTCGGCATCGTCGTATCGCAAGGGCGTTACGTTTTCGATTCCCGACGCCAAGCTGATCCAGGTGGATATTGATCCCCATGAGATCGGCAAGAATTATCCGGCCGAAGTGGGGATCGCCGCGGACTGCAAGCTGGTGCTGGCGGACATCCTGGCGGGAATTTCCGCGGAGCAAGCGCGAATCGCGCGTGAATCGCGGGCCTCTTACCTCGACAAAGTCCAAGGACTGAAGTCAGAGTGGGAGCAAAAACTCGAGCGCCGCAGGTCGTATAACGGAATGCCGACAACGATGCTGCGCACCTTGCGTGAACTGCGAAAAGTCTTGCCGCGCCACGGTATTGTGACTGTGGGCTCTGGTCATCCGCAAAGCAGTACGAAGCAAGCTTTCCCGGTCTACGAGCCGCGTACACATATCACCTCGGGATCGTTTTCCTCGATGGGTTTCGCATTACCCGCGGCGATTGGCGCCAAGCTCGCGAAGTCCGATACGCCAGTGGTGTGCATCATTGGCGATGGTGATTTCATGATGAGCGTTCAGGAGCTGGCGGTCTGCGCCATGAACAATATTCCCGTCACTTTTCTGATTCTCAACAACTCCGGCTACATTTCGATTCGCGATGGACAGAATCACCTGATGGGACGGCAAATCGGATCGGAGTTCAACCAGCCAGCCGCCGATGGCAATCCATATTCGGTGGACTTTGTCGCGCTGGCAAAATCGTTCGGTTTCGAAGTCGCGGCGAAACCACGAACGCCTGATGATATTGGCCCCAGCATCAAGCGGGCGCTGGATTCGAATGCTCCCTCACTAATCGAGGTGCCAATCACGCGAGATGCTTCGATAGCCGCCGCGGAAGTCGTTGGATGGTGGGACTTCCCCGTGCTTCCTACGGCGCCGGAAGCCATCAGAACGGATTACAAAGCCGGTTGTGCAGCCGAACAGCATCTTAGCTCAGCGAAGGAAGCGACTCTGGCGAAACCGGTTTCGACAAGCGGCTAGCATTCTGCCATTGCCAGAGAGGTATTTGTAAAGGAGGTCGCCATGGCACGACATCTCAAGACGGGTCGCACAACGGAACAGTCCAGCGCCGAAGCGAAGAAGGTTCGCGATATTGTCACCGGAATCCTCGAAGACATTCAGAGCCGTGGAGAAACGGCGCTGTGCGAGATTTCTGAGAGATTCGATAAATGGAGTCCGCCTGCGTTTCGCTTGACCGAGCATGAGATCCAAACGGCATTATCCGAGCTGACTCCGCAAAATACCGAGGACATTAAATTTGCTCAGGCGCAGGTGCGAAACTTCGCCGAGAAGCAGCGCGCCACGCTCACCGACCTGGAAGTGGAAACGCTCCCCGGCGTGTTTCTCGGGCACAAGAATATCCCCGTGGAATCCGTCGGCTGCTACGTTCCCGGTGGCAAGTACCCGCTGGTGGCCTCTGCGCACATGAGCATCGTTACCGCGAAAGTTGCCGGCGTGCCGCGCGTGATTGCAGCTTCACCTCCACACAAAGGGCGGCCGAATTCGGCGGTCGTCGCTGCGATGCACCTGGGCGGAGCCGACGAAATCTATTGCATGGGCGGCGTGCAAGCGATTGCCGCCATGGCGCTCGGAACCAAGAGCATCGATCCCGTATCGATGATCGTAGGCCCCGGAAATGCATACGTCGCAGAAGCGAAGCGGCAGCTTTTCGGCCGCGTGGGTATCGATCTCATCGCCGGTCCCACGGAGACGCTTATCATCGCGGACGACACCGTCGACGGAGAACTGTGCGCAACGGACTTGCTGGGACAGGCCGAGCACGGTTTCAACACTCCGGCCATCTTGCTCACAACATCGGAGAAACTCGCGCGCGACACCATGGCTGAAGTCCAACGTTTGCTGGCGATTTTGCCCACGGCGGAGCTTGCCTCTGTTTCCTGGCGCGATTACGGCGAAGTGATTGTTTGCGACTCGGATTCAGAGATCGTGCGCGAAGCGGATCGTATCGCTTCCGAACACGTTCAGGTGATGACCCGAGATCCGGAATATTTTCTTAAGAACATGAAGAATTACGGCGCGTTATTTCTGGGCCCGCGCACCAACGTAGCCTACGGAGACAAAGTCATAGGCACCAATCACACGCTGCCCACCGGGAAGGCAGCGCGCTACACCGGCGGCCTCTGGGTCGGCAAATTCATAAAGACGTGCACGTATCAGCGCGTGCTGACCGACGAAGCCTCGGCGAGAATTGGGGAATATTGCTCACGCTTGTGCGCACTCGAAGGGTTCTTCGCGCACGCTGAACAAGCCAACATACGTGTACGCCGCTACGGAGGCCGCGAAGTAGCGTACGGCGCCGCCGTCGGCCAACGAACTACCTAACCTAAACGCAGTCGCTGCCAGGAGATTTTCGCGTTGGAATGACGCGTCAGCAGTTAGACTCTGGCGACTTCGTGTTGACGCCAGCCTGACAGTTTGCCATTATCCTTTGCAGCCGCGAGTTATCGCGGCACTGGGGGAAGCGCATCTCGCTTCGTGTTTCCATTTTGGCGTCGGGAAGTACCGGCAACTGTACGTTGCTGGAATCGGGGTGCACGACCCTCCTGATCGACGCCGGCCTCGGACGCAAAGAAATGTTGCGACGCTTCGAAGCGCTGGGCCGCGCGCGTCCCGAGCACGTTGACGGCATCCTCGTCACCCACGAACACAGCGATCACTCCAATGGTCTCGCGCAACTGGCACGCGATTGGAAATGCCCAGCCTACCTGACAGAACCCACGCACCGCGAAATAGTGAAGATGTACCAGGACGGCCCGAAAACCAGAATCGAGCGGCTAGTCTACATCCGCCCGGGAATCAAGTTCGCAATCGGCGATATCGAAATCACTGCATTCACGATCCCGCATGATGCCGCTGATCCAGTCGGCTACGCATTTTGTGCCAACGGCAAAAAGGTAGCGATCGTCACCGACCTGGGCTACATGCCGGAACTGGTAAAACATCATCTCCGCGAATCCGACTTCCTAATCCTGGAATCGAACCACGATTTGGAAATGCTGAAGGTTGGTCCATATCCGTGGTACATCAAACAAAGGGTCATGAGCCGCACAGGCCATCTTTCGAACACAATCGTCAGTGAATTCCTGGCAGATTCTGAAGTGTTCGACGGCCGCGCGCAGCATCTGGTCCTGGCACATATTTCGGAGCAAAACAACACGCCCGACGTGGCACGCATCTGCGCCGAAGAAGCCCTCAACCGCCGCCCGGGCCTATTCGCATTCCGCGGCACGCTGCACATCGCCTCGCAACGGATCCCTCTAGGCCCATTCGACTTGTAACAGCGCGACGTGAGCGACTAACGCGATTCCTCGCGACTTGCCAAACTGCCGAAAAACAGATCGTGCACCACGCGCGTACGCCCCGTTTCCAGATCGGCGTTACGCACAATCGCTACCCGCGCGTCGAATAAACTTTCAGCGTTGACCGTCACTCCCGGCGCCACCTGGATCTGCACCAGGTCCGGACCGCGATGCCCTTCGCCTGCAGCTTCCCGCAATCCTTTGCATTGATAGCACACGCCCGATTTATTGATCAGCGCGCAAAGGCCGTCGAAATCCCCAATCATCTTCCCGCGCGCCGCCGAGAGCCGGTGCCGGAACACAGGCTCCGAAACCTCGAGAATCGAAGCGGCTTCCGTGCTGGTAAACCCCAGAACTTCCTTCAGCATTAACGCCGCCTGCTCTTCCGGGGACAACGTTCGCGCGATGCAAGAAAAGCAAAACGCAATGTGTTCGCGGATCTCGAAACTGACACCGGGCTGCCGCATCATACTTCTCAGCCCCTCCACTTTTTCTGCATCAGCAGTGCCTTCCCGTTCGCCGATCAGTTGCGCCTCCACGCGCCAGCGTTTCTTCGCCCGCAAATAATCCAGGCACACATGCGTGGCGATACCGAAGAGCCAGCTCTTGAAACGCGCTTCTCCTCGATACTTTCGTATGTCCTCGAGCACGCGCACCAGCACATCCTGCAGCAAGTCTTCAGCGTCCTGCCGCAGCGTGACCATCCGGTAGATGTAGCCAAAAAGCGGCTTGCGCCACGGCTCCACCAGCGATCCGAACGCGTAACTGTCTCCCTGCTGCGCTCGTTCGACTAATTCCTCTTCTTCCTGCAGCGCGATTTCCGGCAGCGGATGCACGCTCATCTTCATTCTCCTGAGAAGTGATGGAGCCGCGCCAGTTTACAATGACCACAGAAACCGGCGCGGCTCTTTACATGCGGATACAGGTTACAACTGAGCTACGACCGCATCAGCGGCTGCGCAAGCTGCAGCCTGTTCCCCGAAGGATCACGAAACGTCGCCAGTTTCACAATGCCCGGGATTTCTTCGATTTTGCCTTCGAATTTGACCCCGGCGGTCTCCAGACGCTTGCGTTCGTGTTCGATGTCCCCAACCTGGAGCACGACCGTTGCGCCCGGCTCTTTGCCGCCATGCGGATTCACGGCGACGCCAATGCTCTCTTCGCCTTCAGCGCCCGCAAATTCCGCCCACTGCTGCGCTTCAAATGTTTTCTTCAACCCAAGCACTTGCCCGTAGAACTTCTTTGCTCCCTCGAAATCATTGACGCTGAACCAGGAAACTTTCACTTTCATTGTTCTGCTCCTGTGCGCCGGTTAAACCGGCGAGGTGTAGTGAATGCAAAAGTCATACGAATGTGATGTAGCGACCCACATCGGCCCCGAGTCATGCGGAGCTGCTCGCAAGAGCAGCGTCGAAGCGTTGACAGGGGAACGTGCGGGCCGGGTATTCAGCCGCGAAAGAACATCCCTCCGGGACGCCGACGCTCTAGGAGCATGCGGAAGGCCCCATCGGGTGCACCGATATCGCAAGGTGTGCCAGAGTTCCGCGCGGTCAGAGACCCCGTGCACGTACGCAGACACCTCGCTCGGGAACCGGGAGATCCCAGGTTTGCCCAGGGCCGCAGTGGCCTTGGGACGCATCGGGAAGTCTAAGGACGCACGCCGATGACGAACGAACTTGGGAAGTCGGACAGACCCGCTGTACCTGCGAAGTCCTCGAACAACGCCGGGCCACCGGTGGTGGAGGGGATGGAGGGAAAGGGTTTGGCCAAAGGGAACCTGCCTCAGCAAAACGCGTCCCGGATTCAGAGCCGGAGCAACGCGCTCAGCGCGCTCGGGCGGGTACGTCAAGCAGCAGCAAAGGATAAGAAAATGCGGTTCACGGCGCTCCTGCACCACATCTACAACCTGGACACACTGCGCATGGCCTACTTCAGTCTCAAGAAGGAAGCCGCGCCGGGTGTGGACGGCGAGACGTGGCGGCACTACGGGGAGGAACTGGAAAGGAATCTCCAGGACCTCTCTGCAAGGCTGAAGCGAGGAGCGTACCGAGCAAGGCCGGTGCGTAGAGTGTATATACCCAAGGCCGACGGGCGGCAGAGACCGCTGGGAGTGACGGCGCTGGAAGACAAGATCGTCCAGCGCGCAGCGGTCGAGGTGCTGAACGCCATCTACGAAACGGACTTTCTGGGCTTCTCGTATGGGTTCCGGCCAGGACGCAGCCAACATCAAGCGCTGGACGCGCTCTACACGGGACTGCTGACGAGAAAAGTGAACTGGGTGCTCGATCTGGATATCCGAGGCTTTATCGATGGGTTGTCCCACGAATGGCTGGTGAAATTCATCGAGCACCGGGTTGCAGATCGGCGCGTCGTGCGATTGATCCAGAAATGGCTCAACGCCGGCGTGCTGGAGGATGGGAAGCGAATACGAATGGAAGAAGGGAGGCCCCAGGGTGGCAGTGCTTCGCCGCTTTTGGCTAACGTCTACCTTCATTATGTATTCGACCTGTGGGCTCAAGCATGGCGTCGAAAGCGGGCGCACGGGCACGTGATCATCGTGCGTTTTGCCGACGATATCGTGCTGGGCTTCCAGGAGAAAGCGGATGCCGACCAGTTTCGGGCGGAGCTTACGGAACGCATGAGGAAGTTCAACCTGGAATTGCATCCCGAGAAGACGCGGCTGCTGGAATTTGGACCGTTCGCAATCGACCAACGGCAGTGGCGTGGAGAAGGGAAACCGAAGACGTTCAATTTTCTTGGCTTCACGCACATCTGCGTGAAGAAGAGGAGCAATGGACGGTTCACGGTGTTGCGGCAAACGATACGCAAAAGGTTGCAGACGAAGCTGAACGAAGTGAAAGCCGAACTTCAGCGACGGATGCACGAACCCATCCCCGAAGTAGGCAAGTGGTTGCAAGCGGTGGTGCGTGGACACATCCGATACTACGGTGTGCCTCTGAACCAAAACGCGCTGCACATCTTTCGGTTCCAAGTGGGGCGACTCTGGCATCGCGCGCTGTCGCGGCGCAGCCAGAACGGCCGCGTCCTTTGGGATCGCATGCGGCGCCTGATCACTCGCTGGCTGCCTGTGCCTACTGTCTGTCATCCCTATCCTCTGCGGCGCCTGGGAGTCGTTACCTAAGGCAAGAGCCGGATGCGGGAAAGCCGCTCGTCCGGATCCGTGGAGGGGGTCACGCGCAAGCGTGATCCCTACTCCGACTGTATTTGAGTTTGCCCTGCTATGTATTAAGTCGTCCGAGCACTTAATTTCCGCCAAATGTATGAAACTGAGCGGTTTGCTGCGAAGTTAAAGCCAAGGAAACCACGCGTTGGCGGTTGCTCCCTCGCGGTTTGCGAAACTCTCAAAAAACCCAACGCCATAGCGCGCGCGACCCTATCATCTCTGACCTACGACGTCCGAGAACCTCGTCCTTCGCTCCACTGCGCGAATTCGGGTATGATGACTCAGGGCATTTCCCCGCCGCTAGTTGGCATCAGTCGGAATCGGCTGTCGTCGTTTGAAATCCATTTGGGCTTTCGCGCTGCTACTTTCTATGGAGCGCGCGAACGCCGAGGAGTTGGGATTGATTGCACGTTACACGCGTCCGGAGATGGGGCGTGTCTGGAGCGAAGAGAACCGTTTTCAGAAGTGGCTCGAGGTGGAGTTGGCCGCGACTGAAACGCTGGCGGAATCAGCCGTCGTACCGCGCGAAGCAGCGGCAAAACTGCGGCAGCGAGCGCGCGTTGATGTTGCGCGGATCAATGAGATTGAGGCCAAAGTCCGCCACGATGTGATTGCGTTCACCATCGCCGTGCAGGAAACGGTAGGCGATGCCGAAGCGGCGCGCTGGCTGCACTATGGCCTGACTTCGAATGACGTTGTTGACACCGCGCAAGCCTTACTGCTCCGCGAAGCCTCGCGGCTGATCGAAGCGAAGATCGACTCGCTAGGCGAAGTGCTGGAACGCCGCGCGTGGGAATTCAAGGACACGCCGGAGATTGGCCGCACACACGGAATCCACGCCGAGCCGATCACGTTCGGCCTGAAGAATGCCAACTGGTACGCAGAAAACCGCCGCGACCTGGCGCGCTTCCAGGTAGCCGCGCAGCAAATGGCCGTAGGCAAGATTTCCGGCGCAGTCGGAACCTGCACGCATCTCGGACCCGAAGTCGAAGCCAAAATCTGCCAGCGCCTGGGACTCGTGACCGCGCCCATCACATCGCAAGTAATCGAACGCGATCGTCACGCGCAATACCTCACAACGCTGGCGATCGTAGCCGCATCGCTCGAACGAATCGCGCTGGAAATTCGCCATCTGCAGCGCACAGAGATCCGCGAGGTCGAAGAACCGTTCGGCGGCGAACAGCGCGGCAGTTCAGCGATGCCGCACAAACGCAACCCGGTCGCAAGCGAGCAGGTTTGCGGCCTGGCGCGCGTGGTGCGATCGAATTCGCTGGCGGCGCTGGAAAATGTAGCGCTCTGGCACGAACGCGATATTTCGCACAGCTCCGTCGAACGCGTGATTCTGCCAGACTCAACTATTCTGGTGGATTACATGTTGCATCGCACCACGGAAATTATAGCCAACATGAAGGTCTTCCCCGCGCGCATGTTGCGCAACCTGAACGCCACGCAAGGACTGGTGTTCTCCGGCCAACTGCTGCAGGATTTGGTGGAACACGGCGCCCCGCGCGAAGACGCCTACAAATGGGTTCAGTCGCACGCGATGGCAGCCTGGGAATCGGAATCGAGTTTTAAGGAACGCCTCAGCGCGGATGCGAATATCAGGAAGTACATGGATGATGAGGCACTGAATCATGCATTCAATCTGCAGCGCCAACTGCGCTCTGTGGATGCGATTTTCGTACGTGTTTTCGGCACGGAATCCGCAGTCGCGGTCTGAGATCCTCTGCAGTCACAGTTTGAAAATCCTTCGACGGATTTGTTTCAGTGAACATCTTCTTAGGTCGATCAGTTTTTTCCGGTAAGCGCCGGGCAGCCGGCCCAGCCGCAAGGTCTTGGACCAAGCTCAGTACGTTTCGTACCGCCGCCATCGCACCGGGCCGCCGTTGGTTCCATAGGGGCGCTGCTTGCTGCGCCCCAGTTAGCAATCATCGTCCGATTCTTGGCGGGAAAACGCATGGAGAATACGAAGAGTCCCCGCGACGCCGGCGCTACGAAGCATCGGCGCGTCTCGACCGCCCTTTCTTTCGACCAACAACAATTTATTCACCATCGCGGATCTTTAGGCGGGGCCGTGTTTGGTGCAGCGTCGTTCTCCGCGGCAGGCTTTGGCACAGCGGCATTTGCAGCGGCGGTGTCCGGTGCCGCAACATCCGGCGCTGGCGTCGACGCGCCAAGTTTTACTTCGGAGGAGAATTTCTTGTAGTTGCTGTAGTGATCGATCTGATTTGCCTTCACTTTCACGAAGACCAGCCGCGCGTTCGCGTGCACCTCGTCGTAGGAAGGTAGCCACACCTCGTTGTTCACCATCGTTTGCTCAAAGACAAACGTCGAGCCTTTCGAGACTGACCCTAGCAAGCCGCCCCCAACCTTAAAATTGTCGCCCATGCGCGCTTCCAGGCGGGCTACGTCGCGGGCTTGCTCGTCCACCCAAACTACTCCCACCAGTTTCTGCACCAGATTTTCCGCCAAACTTTTCGGCTTGTAGTCCGAATTCGGTCCGAAATCGAACACGATTACTTCCTGCCCGCGGAAAAGTTCGCGGCGCGGGTTGGTGAAGGTTTCAGCGCGCAGAAAATCGGAAATTTGCGCTTCCTCGCGTTCTTCTTCCTTCTGCTGTTTCTTGGGATCGTTGGCCAGCTCGACTTGTTTTTTCCTGGCTTCGTCGAATTCCTTGTTGAAGCGCTGGTCTTCTTTCTTTTTTTCGTCGCCTTCGAGTGGCTTGCCGTCCTTGGCCTGGAGGTGGCGAATTTCGTCCTCGCCTACGTAGAAGATGTCGTATTCCTTCACCGAACGCGGTGTGACCTCGCCATTCGACCCGGTTTTTTCCTCTTCCTCCGCCAGATGACAGGTGTACTGCCTGACGATTTCGTCGTTTGCCTTCTGATTCTTCTGGATATCACGCAGAAGCTGCGCGATATCAGGCAGCGGCGGGGTGTCGGCGCGCGGGAAATCGAAGATGGCATCGTTCACCGGCGAATTGATTTCGACGCGGGTGACGGTAATCTGGTAATCGCGATCGCCGCGCCGCAATTCGATCTTGCGCGGCTTCATGATTCCGTTCACCGGTTGATAATCGTCGTAATTGTATTGCTCGGCCGGCGTGGGCGAGCCAGCAGACGATGCTGTAGAGGCCGATGAGCCACCGGCGGGGGTGGATGCTGCGGGGCGCGCAACGGGCTGCGACGGCGCGCTGGCGGATGGGTCAGCGGACAAGGCAGCGGCAGACCAGGCAACCACGCGCGTAGGGGGCTGCGACGGAGAATTCACAATCTCGCGGAGGATCAAGTGAGTCTGCGTGTCGAAAAAAACGTCGCGGGTAGCCCCAGGCGCGAAAGTGAATTGCAGATGATAGACAGAACGCCCGTGAACACTATCCATGCCGACCAGGCGCGCGGCGATCTTGTCTTTCTTCGCGTTCAGGAGCCAGGTATTCAGATAGCGCGCGGTGAATTCCCATTGCACCGCTTCGGTCCCTGTAAGCGTGTGCGGCCTGGCGGAGAAATCCTGTCCCCAAGCGGATTTGCCATTGTAGGCGGCGATCGTATGGTGAGGCTCGACGATAATCTCGGCATAAAGCTTATTGGGCGCCTTGGTGATAAGCGAATAGGACCCAGATTGCGCCGCGGAATCATCGCCAGCGGGGGAATCGGCGCCAGGTGAGACCACACGCAGGCTGCCGGAAATCGCAACGGATTGAATTTTGCCAAGCGCCCGGGCCCCACCTTCGGCTTGAATGTACTGGTCGATGATTTTCTGGGGAGTCTGGGCGGAGCAGGAGGTCGCAGCGCCGAAAAGGAGAGGAAAAGCTAGCGCCGCGGCGCGCGCGATGCGTCCAAAACCAGCGAATGGAGTTTGCCGACATGAACTTGCCAGATGGGAGTCAGGGAGCCGCCCCCCCGCGATTGCCGTGGTAAGAAACTTAGACCGGGGGTTGTAGGCGCCGATCATATATGAAAGATTCGACGACAAGCGCGGAATAAAGTTACCGGATATCTTAGCGGCGGCACTGGCGCAAGCGGTCCAAGAGTTCGGAAGCATTCGTCACACGTTCGGGATCCGATCATGGCAACTATCCTTGCGTTATTCATAGCATTATTCGTACGACGGAGGCCGTAATTTTGTTCCCTCTAAAGCATCGACAAAGGTGAAGCTTGTGTCGCACCTACGCTCGGGACTTTTCTGTATCACGCGTGTGACGGATACGGATCACGAATCGCGGATCACGAGTCACGGTTTTCGCCGAAGGCGGCGAGGGGCAACGGCGAGCTTTACCGGCTAGCGTCCTGGAGCACCTGCGAAACCGCTTCGTCAAATTTTTGCGGGTCATCTATGAACACTGCGTGCCCCGCGCCTTCTATTACGACCAGCCGCGCTCCCGAAATCTCTTGCGCCATCTCTTTTTGCGCTTCCAGCAGTGGAGATCCAGCAGATGCGATGACGAGAGTAGGCCGGTCGATCTTCTTCAACGCCGGCCGGCGGTTCACCCCAAAAATATCCATCACCAACATGGCTGTTCCGATCGTTGGAGGCGTTTTCTCGGACTCCTCAATCAGGTATTTCATGTCCAGCTCCGGATGCGGCTTGCTGAAAATCGATTTAACCAGCCCTTCCGAATATGCAGCGGGATTTTCGTCCAAGGTTGAAAGTCTCGACAAGAGGACTTTACTGAATTCCTTGTGAACGTCGATCTCCGCGGGTCCAGCGGAGACGGGGCTATCTACAAAAATGACGCCCGCAAGGGTTTCGGTTCCAAATTGTTGAATGTATGCGGCCACGTCCTGAGCCCCTTGTGACCAGCCCACGACCACGAATTTGGAAATATGCAGGCTACCGACCAGTTCATGCAGGTCAACAGCGCGGCGTTCAGGCGTATTACCTGAAAGCATTTTCGAGGACTCTCCCTGGGACCGGGACTCGACGGCGACGGCCAGCCTTCTAGCTGAAAACGTTCGCAGTTCTTGATTCCATAACGAAGCGCTCAGGGTCCAGCCGGGAATGAAAACGATTGCCGGCGCAGTTGTGGCCTGTCCCGCTAGCAGATAATGAATTTGCGCGCCGTCGGTCGTCGTTACGTAGTTGTCGTGAATGTTTTGCGATGCGCGTTGAACGCTGGAGGTGCCGGAGACGCGCGCTCCGCTGTCGATGCTGGATGAAGCTAGCGTGATGCCGCCGAAGAAAATCACTAGAAGAACAGTCGACCTAAGTTTGAACAAAGTCGTCACCTCGCCTACCGCTTAGATGAGGTTCGCGGTCCGCGCGTTAGCTTATTCACGATGCAATTGCCTCGCGGTTCCGCTAATTGTGAAATTTGTCAGCATGCGGGAATCCGAAACCTGACGAACGAAGTTCAAGGCGCTCGCAGCGGACGCTGCTCGAGTCACGAGTCACCAGTTTCGCCAAAAGCAAGACGGCCGCCTGAAGGTGGCCGCTGCATAGGCAATGTCCGCAGCCTCTTGGTCTAGTGTGGATCGGACGGCGGCGTATTCGCGGGTGGGTTCGCTGGCGCGTCCCCTGGAGGCGTGGTTGTCGGCGGCGTGTCTGATTGTTTTGTGAATTCGAAGGTGCAGGGACGGCCCAGAATGCCGGCGCCTTCGTTCCTTGTCCCGGTGCCGGTGGTGTCGTTGAATTGAGCTTTGATGTCGTAGCTGTAATTGTTGCCTTTCATGGCGAAGACGCCATGGGCGTGATTGTTCGTTACTGTGCCTTTGGCCTGGAGTTTGGCGCCGCCGTCATCGGCGATTTTGCCGTCGATTACCAGGTAGCCGGGGCCGCCTTGTTCGCCGTGCTGTGCGTGGTAGACGTTGTCCTTAATGGTGCTGGAAATTGCCATTTGTAGGCCGGGGTTTCGCTGTGGGCTTCGCAGGCCATGCTAGTGGTCCAATTGCCGTCGTATTTTCCGCCGGCAATCAATGCAGCGGGGAAAATCATGAGAGCGCAAACTGCCAGGGGCCGGACCACTTTGCGTAATTCCATGATGGTCCTCCTTGGGTCGTAGGAATTGCGCCGCATTTTGCGGCCAGCGCTATTTGGTGTCAATAGGGCTGGGACTTCGGGTCGTGTGTCAGCTTGAAAGCTGTCGCCGACTCGATCAGTGAATTTCGGCCCAACTGCCGCCCGCTCGACGCACTGCCGCCGGCTTGACTGATTGTTTGACGGACGGGCTACGCATCGCTGAACTCCGCTTAAAGCCGACCCGACCGGAGTGCCAAAACAGCTGCGCAGCCAGCTACCACCATCACAAGATCTGCTAGCCAATCGAATTTCAAGATGTGAGGCAGCCACGTTTGAAACACCGCATATAGACTAAATACGGCGTACAGAAACAGGGATTCTACTAATACGCAAGATATGTAGAGGTGACGTTACCGCTTCAGTATGCCGGTTCGAATGGCTCGAAGCAGAATAACCGCCTGCAGCGCAACGCCCAATCCCACAGAATCATGCTCATCGTTTCATGACCTTCAGCCACCGCAATAGTTAACCGATTTGAGAATGATGAGGGCGGGGAGATAAACTAAAGACTTATCTTGCGTGTTGAGTGACGGAATTGATTGCGATGACGGCTCGATGATGGAAGTTACTGGTGACGGTTCTTTGGTTTCGGTGTGTGTTGCGCCTGCGAGTCAGGTTTCGACGAGCGCTGGGCGACGGCACCGGGTTTTTTTGCTTTCGCCTGCCAATGCTTCGGGGATTCGCGCGCGTGTGATTTTAGGCGGTGCTGCGCTTACGGAATTGGCGAAACGTGTGCGGGGTGAGGGCGCGCCCCTTGGGGATATTTTTAGTTTTATCAGTGGGCTTTATTTTCGGGGGAAATTGGTTTATTCGCGCGCTTACGCCCATCCGCCGGATGGGGTTGCCGGGGTTTTTGTTATTACTGCTGCTGGCGGGTTGGTTTCGCCTGACCGGATTTTTACTTTGGAGGAGTTGCGGGAGATTGCTACTGGGAATGTTTGCGAGACTGAGGCTTCTTATCGTCTGCCGCTTGTGCGCGATGGACGGGCGCTTTGCGAATGTCTTGGGGAGGATTGCGATGCTGTGCTTTTGGGGAGCGTCGCAACCCCGAAATATGTGGAGCCGCTTTTGAGCATTTTCGGCGAGCGGCTTTTGTTTCCCGCTGAGTTTGTGGGGCGTGGGGATATGAGCCGCGGGGGGTTGTTGCTGCGTTGCGCGCGCGAGAATGTGGAATTGAAATATATTCCGGTGGCTGGGAGTGTGCGCAGTGGGGCGCGGCCTCCTAAATTGCCGAAAGTGAAACGCGCGAAGTCTGATTCGCCGAAGTAGAGTGTGGTTGGCGCGATGAAACGTCTGGCGGCGAAGTGGAGTCTAACCGCGAGATTCTGCCCGGGCTAGCGCTGCGGTGCCCGGTCTGGCTGAGATGCGCCAGACCGGCCTCTATAAGTTCAGGTACGATTCAAATGCAGTTCGGCTGTAGTTGCGGCGCAGAACTATTGCACGCGCTGGATGTATCGCGCTTCTGAGGTGTCGACTTTGATTTTGTCGCCTGTGCCTACGAAGGGCGGGACGTTTACTATCAGGCCCGTTTCTAGTTTTGCCGGTTTCATTACCGAGCTGGCTGTCGCTTTCTGGATGGTTTGCTCGGTTTCTACCACTGTCAGGTCGACTGTGTCTGGTAATAGCACGCCGATTGGCTTGTCGTCGTAGTATTCGATTTTTACCGGGAGATTCGGGATTAAGTAGTCGCGGGTGTCGCCTACTATGTCGTTTTGCAGCGCCAGCTGTTCGTAATTTTGAGTGTTCATGAAGTGATGCGTGTCGCCATCGCTGTAGAGATATTCGAATTCGATTTCGTCGACGACTACTTTTTCCACGAATTCTTCGGCGCGGAAGCGGTAGTCTAGCATTGCACCGTTGCGCAGGTTGCGCATTTTGGTTTGCATGGAACCGCGCTTGTTGCCAGGGGTGCGATGGTCGACGCTGTAGATGACGCAAAGATCGCCTTCGTGCTTGATGATCATTCCGGGGCGCAGTTGGGTGGCCTTTAGCATCACTTGCTCCTGAATTCGTTTGGGAGATTTCCCGCTTCGGAGTTTCCACTGATTTGAAATCGTGGACGGACCGAGCAGACGCCACACAGGGCGTACACATTCTCAACGCAAATATTGTGCTGCGCGGAAACACACAATTATAGCGGGGTGTGTGGGCCAGGGTCAAACGTGCGTGACGGGCGGGCGCGGCATTTGGGCGTTGGATCCGCTGTCATTTTGCGCTTCAAGGCACCGAGCACCAGGAGTATAAAGACGTTATGAGTGAGCTTGGCCGCAAGGGTCTGCCGCGCGCGATTCCAGTACGACAGCTTCAGACGATGCTGGGAACCAGTCCGCTGTTCTGTTCATGGGACGCGGTGAATTCTGCGGTGAGAAAGTTGACGGCGGCTCGCTGGCCGTTTTTGTTTTCCCATCCGTTCATAACTACAAGCATAAATCGACCCACAAGTTAAACAACCAAGCGGGATCCGCTTCTCAGTCGGGTGTCGGCGTCCACCAGATGAGGCCGATTGGAATTAAGCCAACCTTCTAGACTTCTTTGCCGGTGTGCCCAGGAAAATTTCGCGTTCTGCGGAATTCATGTTGCGTTTTGCCACTTCGCGGAAAATGCGTTCAATGGGGGTGATCCTAGGCTGGGGCAATTTT
The DNA here is from genome assembly GCA_963703675.1 of uncultured Acidobacteriota bacterium. GTDB lineage: Bacteria > Acidobacteriota > Terriglobia > Acidiferrales > UBA7541 > Palsa-295. The sequence goes on from CAVPFH010000009.1 coordinate 76,572, forward strand.
CTTTTGGCCAGAGTCTCCAGACGCTCTTTCTTAGCTGCAAGAAAGCTCTGAATTTTTTTACTCAACACGGCCAGTTTCTGAGGGTCTCGCACCAGTTCGACCTGTTTACAAAGCCTTTGCCACCGGTCGATGCTCTTGCCTGTCATACGAGCCTCGCCCCTAGACTACCACGAATGTTAGTGGCAGTTAATGGCGAGATTGACCCAATCGACTGAGACAGTTCGCGAGCACTGTTACTTACCGGTATAGGCGACACGCCATATTGAGTTGGAACCGTCGTCCGTGAACAGCAGCGAGCCGTCGGGGGCTACTGTGACGCCTACAGGACGACCCCAGACTTTGCCGTCGGGAGTTACGAAGCCTGTTACGAAGTCTTCGTATTCGCCGCTCGCCCGGCCGGTCTGGTGGCGCGGGACGCGGATCACTTCGTAGCCTGCGCGGGTTGATTTGTTCCAGGAGCCGTGCTCGGAGGCGAAAATATCGCCTTCGTATTCTGCCGGAAATTGCTTGCCTTCGTAAAACGTTAGTTCCAGGGAGGCGTTGTGTGGCTGGAGCAGGACATCTGGCGTGATTACTTTGTCTTTTAGTTCTGGATGCTTGCCTTTGTGGCGCGGGTCCTGGTTGGGTCCCATGTACCACCAGGGCCAGCCGTAGAAGCCGCCTTCCTGGACGTGCGTGATGTAGTCGGGGACCAGATTGTCGCCGAGGCCGTCGCGCTCGTTTACTGAGCACCACAGTTCACCGGTTTTTGGATCAACGGCTATGCCGCCGCCGGCGTTGCGTATGCCGTAGGCGTAGATGCGCATGTTCGAGCCGTCCGGATCGAAGGCCAGGATGTCGGCGCGACTTTTTTCGCCAGAATGCGTGTCGGGGTCGTCGACGTTCGAGCCGGAGCCTACTGCTACGAACATTGTTTTGCCGTCGGAGGAGAATTGTAAGGAGCGCGTCCAGTGGCCTGGGTGGCCGGGTAAGTCTGCGATATGTTGTTGGGCGCCGCGCGCTTTCATGTCGCCATTCTGATAGGGGATGCGGTCTACGGACGCGAGGCCGCCGATGTAAATCCATTGCGGATCTGGTCCGGGGGGATAAAACGCGATGCCGTATGGCTGCTTGAATCCTTTGGCGAATGTTTCTGTTTGTTGCGGTTTACCGTCGGCGGTGATTCCGCGGAAAACTTTGATGTCGCCGGCGTCGCTTTCGGCCAGAAAAAAATCGCCGTTTGGAGCAGTTGTTATGAGACGCGGATTATTCAGACCATTGGCATATAGCTGGACTGTGAATCCTGCGGGGGCGCTGGGCCAAGCGTCGCCGCGACGGTGGATGATATCGGGACTGTTATTCGCGGACTGGGTGGCGTACGGTTGAGGCAAATCTCTTACCGTGATCTTACGGACTGTGCCGGGTTTTTCGTAGCGATAGTCGGTGAAGGGCGCGTTCGGAGATGCACCGTCTGCCGCCGAGGCATTCGACTCGGCTTTCGCGTTCGGTGATGAATCCGCGGAGGGCGGCACTTGCGGCTTGGGTGCGTGCCCTGTGCCGAGCGCTTTTATGTAGGTGACGAGTTGCCAGCGCTCTTTTTCGGAGAGCGCCGCCCACGAAGGCATTCCGTAGCCCGGGTCGCCTTGGGCGATGAACCAGAAAACCTCGCCGCCGGGCGCGGATTGTGCGGGGCCGGTCGCTAAGGCTGGAATGTTGCCGCTTCCTTTGCCTGCTTCGCCGTGGCAGTTCTTGCATTTTTGCTGATATAAATTCGCGCCGGCTTGCGCTGCGGCGGCTTGACCTTTGTAGGGATTCTTTATCTCGGCGGCGGTCGCCGGTGCGTTGTGGAAGGATGTGTCTTGGGCGTAAAGCGGAGATTGCGTGAAAATTGCGGTCGCTACAATAGCTAGGAACGCGGTTAAAAAGGCTGCTAAAGTGATGGAAATTTTGTTGCGTGCCATGTTGCTGTTTCCTCCGGATGATGATGGACGTAGACGCGGAGCCGGCCGCTAAAGATTCGCCTTCGCTCGGGCTACCGAACCCATTTTACAATTTGCCGGCCTATCGTATACAGGTGAACGGCAGAGGTCGAAGGCAGACGCAGACGCGGCGAACACACTGACGGTGCTAAGGTTCTCAGCATTTCTAAAGGCGGCTCGACTGTCTTTGTCGAGCCGGCTGAATTGGATTTGGTTCGCGTGAAGGGTCAGAGTGCCGCATCGTATGCCAGTTCTGATCTCGCCGCCCTACCACGGTCTAGGTGAGCGTTGTAATGCCCGGTCTAGCTGAAATGCGCCGGACCGGCCGCTACAAATTCAACGGCATCTGCACATTCGAAGATGATGATCGCGGCATGCCGTTCGCTGTGGGGTTGACTACATGGCTGCTTAACATGACAAAAGCCCGGGATCTCGCTTTTACCGTGTTTTTTCGCCGTACCTGTGGTAGGATGTTTTTGCGCTTAATACTTCGGTTGTGTTGTGCGGCCTCTGGTGAGTTGTTGATCTGAGTTAACCCGCCCTTCAGTTCTCTCCGTACGTCTTCAGCGTAATTTAAAACAAAGACTGGCAAGACCAGTTTGCTGCGCGCCCGCACTCTTAGTGTGTTGTATGGGTGTGCGCGGCGACGGCTTCCGCCAGATAGAAGGCAACATCAAGATGGATAGTATTACAGGAACATTTTCACAAATGGCGATCTCCGCTTATATGAAAGAGCGGCTGGCATTCGCTAAATTCTCGGTGCCGACGCCGGTGCAATCCGCGGCGATTCCGGAACTGCTTGCGGGGAAAGACGTGCTCGCTACCGCGCAGACCGGGACTGGCAAGACGCTCGCGTTTTTGATCCCGGTGATCGAACGCATGTTGAAGGAGAAGACTCCCGGAATAGCGGCGCTGGTGCTCGTGCCTACGCGCGAACTGGCGATGCAGGTTGTCGATCAGTACAACGCTTTGCGCGGCAAGCAGCTTGGGCCCGCGGTACTCGTTGTCGGCGGCCTGCCTGAAGGTTTGCAGCTTGCAAATTTGCGCAAGGGAGCGCGGCTTGTTGTCGCTACTCCCGGGCGGCTTGAGGATTTTCTTTCGCGCAAGCTGGTGCATTTCCGCGATCTGCGCGTTCTGATTCTGGACGAAGCCGATCGCATGCTCGACATGGGATTTATTCCGGCGATCCGTAGGATTGCTGCTGTCCTGCCGAAAGACAGGCAGACGATGTGCTTTTCTGCGACTTTGGAAGCTTCTGTCGTGCATTTGGTTAACGACTACATGAGGAACCCAGTGCGGTTGGCGTTTGGTTCCGTGTTGAAGCCTTCCGAGAATGTGCGGGTGCAGGCTTTTGAAGTTGCTACCGATCGCAAGCTGCCTTTGTTGCAGCGGTTGTTGGTGAAAGAGCCCGGCCGATGCTTGATCTTCGCGCGTACTAAGCGTGGGGCTGAGCGTTTGGCTCTGACTTTGAACCGCGACGGGTTTGCTGCTGCCATGATTCATGGCGGGCGTACGCAATCGCAGCGCACTGCGGCGCTTCGCGGTTTTCAGGATGGGCGCTATCGCGTGTTGGTAGCTACTGACTTAGCTTCGCGCGGAATTCACGTGGAAAACATCGCGCACGTGATTAATTACGATCTGCCGGACATCGCCGAGAATTTCATTCATCGCGTTGGGCGGACTGGCCGCGCTGGTGGCCACGGGTTGGCCTCTACTTTGTTTGGGCGTGAGCAACGGTCGGAGTTAATGGCCCTTGAACGCACGCTTGGCATCAAGATGGAACGCATGCGCGCTGAAGGCGATCCGGGCGAGAAGCAGCCGCCTGCGATGAAGAGCGCTGTGGAACGTTTTCAATCGAATGTGAAATCACGCATCGACCGCCTGCCGGGAGAAATCCTGCAGGCGCAGGTGTAATTACCGGCCTCAATTTGGTGAGCAGCGCGCTTTTTTTGCCGCTGCGTCCGGAGACAAAGCAAGGTTTTTTGATTTTAGGAGTTTGAAGACGAAATGCGAAGAACGGCGGCCGAACGGCCGCCGTTCTTTTTTTGGTGCGCCCGGCAGGGCGAACTCACTCGGAGGTGAAAGTCCTCTACACACCCGGCAAGGGGAAGTGTTAGCTAAACAGCAAGGGTGTCCGCCGCGAGGCGGAATCTGAAGGAAGCTGAAGGCAAAACGCTGGCCTGACGAACAGGAAGCGGATAGAGGCGGAGCAGCGGGGTAAGCAGGCCAATAGATGCAAAGCCCGATTCTTGCACGGAACGCTGCGACGTAGATCCGACAGGCATAAGCGAGAAGGTGAGTGCGCAATACCCGGGGAGATCTGGCGGTCTGCCTTTGTGCTACCTGCGTTGAGAGACGTGGGGAGGAATCGCCAGAAGTCAGCCGAGGGCATAGTAGTCCGGAGATCGGACGAAGGCCCGAACATGAAACACGGGAGTAGGACAACAGACCTCGATGCGAGCCGATGAAGCAGAAGCGCACGCAAGTGCGGCCAGCACAGGCAAAGGCGGACGGAATCTGCCGGGAACTGCTGCGGGTGCGGAGGCACGCACGGCGGCTGCTGGGCAAACGAAACCGGAAGCGCTGCGGCTAATGGAAGCCGCGGTGGAACGCAGCAACATGCTGGGAGCTTACGAGCGCGTGGTGAAGAATCAAGGTGCGCCGGGAGTCGACGGACTCACGGTGACCGAGTTCAAGCCATGGCTCCAGGCACACTGGCCGAAGATAAGACAGGTACTGTTGGAAGGCGAGTACATGCCGGCGGCGGTGCGCAAGGTGGACATACCCAAGCCGCAAGGTGGGGTCCGTACTTTGGGCATCCCGACGGTACTGGATCGTCTGATTCAACAGGCACTGCATCAGATGTTGCAACCGCTGTTCGAACCCGAGTTCTCCGAGTCGAGTTACGGCTTCCGTCCTGGACGCAACGCGCATCAAGCCGTAAAAGCGGCGCGAAGCTACGTTGCCGAAGGTAAGCGGTGGGTCGTGGACCTGGACTTGGAAAAGTTCTTCGACCGCGTCAACCACGATGTACTAATGGCGCGAGTGGCGCGGAAGGTGAAGGACGAACGGGTGCTGAAGCTAATCCGGCGTTATCTAGAAGCGGGAATGATGGAAGGCGGGATGACGAGTGTGCGAACAGAAGGGACGCCGCAAGGCGGACCGCTGTCACCACTTTTATCAAACATCCTGCTGACCGACCTGGACCGCGAACTGGAAAAACGTGGGCACTGCTTCTGCCGCTATGCAGACGACTGCAACGTGTACGTTGGAAGCCGGCGGAGCGGGCAGCGGGTGATGGCAGAGATCACTGCGTTTCTGGAGCAAAGGCTGAAACTCAAGGTGAATGCCGACAAGAGCGCAGTGGCACGACCGTGGCAGCGGAAGTTTCTGGGCTACAGTGTTACGTGGCACCAAAAACCGAAGCTGAAAATCGCACTGTCCAGCCGCCACCGCCTGGCGGAGAAAATCCGCCAGACGTTGCGTGGCGCTCAGGGCCAAAGCGTGAGACAGGTCATCACCCAACTCAACCCCATCTTGCGTGGTTGGGTTGCCTACTTCCGGCTCACCGAAGAGAAAGGGGCGCTGGAGGAACTTGATGGCTGGATCCGCCGCAAGCTACGAGCGCTCTTATGGAGACACTGGAAGCGCGATTACACACGGGCGCAAAATCTGATGCGTGCGGGACTCAGTCATGAACGCGCCTGGCAGTCGGCCACTAACGGGCATGGCCCTTGGTGGAACGGCGGCAGTTCGCACATGAATGCAGCCTATCCCAAGTCTTGGTTCGATCACCGCCAGCTCGTTTCCCTGCTGGATACTCGGCGGCGCTTCTTATTTGGTTCATGAACCGCCGGATGCGGAACCGCACGTCCGGTGGTGTGGGAGGACGGCGGGAGTAATCCCGCCTCCTACCCGATCACGACGGGAATTATTTTGGCGACTTCTTGGACTCACGCGTAAGGAACTTCAGGGGCTAACCGCCATTTCTCACGGCTCGGCAGAAGAGGAATGAAGTTTGTTCAAGTTGGAGAGCCGCGAGTTGATTTCGCGGGGTGCTGTTGTGTGAGGATGCATTTTTCGCTTGGAGAGAGAGTTGATTGCTCAGCGGGCTGTCCCCGGAGCACACCGCGCCCTGCGTGTGACCGAAGCGAGGAGAAAGTGGTTAGCGGCTGTTCTTTTTCAATGCTTTAGCGGTACGGTGCACAGCTTTTCATGGACTTGCCGGAACAGCGTGACATAGGGATATCCGCCCGACAGCGAAACCCACACCTTGCGCGCCGTGATGCGGATCAGCGAGCCGATCTTTAACAGCTTCAGGCGAATCGTGGAGCACTGGGCCTGGGCCAACTCCGTTCCCTGCAATCCCAGTCGCCGCAACATCTGCAACAACAAGTAGGCCATCGAAGAGAAGTACAGCCGCAGTTGATTGCTGCGCAGATAGTGCGTGCTGGTGCGGTCACTGAACAGCATCAGTTGTTCTTTTATCCGATTCTCCATGTCCCCTCTTCCACAGTAGTGCTCTTCATACAGCACCTGCGCTGGCCATTCTTCTCCACGCAGAGAGGTCACCACGAACCGTGGATTCTCTCCCTTTTCCAGGTGTTCGGCCTTGGCCACCACCCGTCGCGCACGACTCCAGCTCTTCCTCGTCTGATAGACGAACTCTTTGAACAACCGCGCCGCACGTCCTGTCTCTTGGTACCGGGCTTGCGCCTCCTTCTGCTCCTGGGCAATCTCGGCTTTCAGGCGTTCATTTTTCGCTAGTCCCAGCAGGTAGTCCAAGCGGTTGGCCTCACACCAAGCCATCAGCTCCTCGCGGCAAAATCCGCAGTCCCCGCGCACCACCATGCGCACCAACGGCCACGCGGATCGAATCTGTTCTACGATGCGCTGCAGCTCTTCCACGCTTCCCGCTGAGGCATCGATGTTCGACGATCGTAACCGCGCACACAGCAAGAACTCTCCGCAGAAGATGTACAACGGCAGATAGCAATAGTGTCCGTAGTAGCCATGGAAGAAACGCCCTTCCTGCTGCCCGTGCAGTGGATCGTCGGTGGCGTCCAGGTCCAGGATGATTTCTTGGGGCGCTTCCCGGTGGGCTTCCAGGAAGATCTGCACCAGCAGGCGGTCTACCGCTCCGTGATCCAGCACGATCTTTTTGTAACGCTCCTTGCGACTCGCCGTCTCGGGGGTCAGTTCCAGTCGATTCAGAGTACTTTTCCCCGCCAAAGCTTCTTGGCCTGGATCCGACTTCTCGACCAATACTGCGAACAGGGGATCGTTCCGCAACTCCTCGTGATCGTTCAGATCTTCGTAGCCCAACGCCAGACCATAGACCCGCTGTGCCACCAACTCCTCCACGGTGTGCTCGGTCAGATCCGGATTCCGATAATCGGTAAAGCAAGCGGCAAACTGGCGGAGGATCCCGATGCGCTTCTCGACCTCCCGCAGCAGCAGACCACCGCCGTCACTGGTGATTGCTCCACCGTCGAACTGCGCCCGGATCTCGCGTCGCTTTAGGGGATGAAATCCAAAGACAAACTGGTTACACTCTGTGGTCATAAGGCTGTTGCTCCTTCTTGGCACGATTTCTTTCTGGACAAAAGAGTTATGCCATGAAGCAACAGCCTTTTTCTATTTATTGTGAGAAATTCAGGCTAAACCCGCGACCCACAAAGACAGTTGCTGCGCGAAGGTTCGTTAGCGCGCTTTCAATCGAAGAGAGATCCTTCACTTCGTTCAGGATGACGGCCGCTTCATGTTTCGGGATAATTTTTTGTTTGGGGATAACGCGGACTACGTGGCTAGAAACCGGGGGCGCCTGTGGAGGCTGGGCGGACTTCGCCGGATTCGACGCCGAAGCGGAGGCGTTCGATGTAGGTTTGGGCTAGCGACATCAGGCCCGTGTAGAGGTAGCCCCAGACGAACAGTAAGAGGAATGGGATCGTGGCGTAGTTTTCGTTTTGAATCGCGTAGACTACTGCGAAGGCGAAGTACAGTCCTAGCGCTACCTCTGCGAATGGCATCCAGCCTGATGCTTTGCGGTACTTCTTTTTCGACCACGTGGCGCTGTCACGCGCGCCTGCTTCGACCCTGTATTTTGGGGTGCGCACGAATTCTGATTTTACGCCAATGATTGCTTCGATTACGCCCATCGCGTTGCGCACTGAGAGGCCTATGCCTACTGCCATTACGAATGGCAAATAGAGGAATGTGCGCTTCCACGTTTTTGGATACAAAGCGCGTTCGGCTGCCAGGTAGAACGAGGAAATCGAACAGGTGGACGCCAGGAACAGCGGCAAATCGATTACCAGGACCTGGAACCAGCCTTGGTAGAAGCGTACGATCATCGCTGGGAGCAAAATTATGGACATGAAAACCATCAATGGGTAGCTGATGTTGGCGGTTAGATGGAAGAAGGCTTCGGCTTTCACTGAGGCTGGCACATTTGATTGCATTACACGTGGCAGGATTTTTTTCGCTGTCTGCATCAGGCCTTTGGCCCAGCGCGCTTGTTGCGATTTGAAGGCGTTCATTTCTACCGGGAGCTCTGACGGGCATTCGATTTCCGGGAGGTAGACGAAGTGCCAGCCGCGGAGCTGCGCGCGATACGAGAGGTCCGTGTCTTCTGTCAGGGTGTCGTGCTGCCAGCCGCCTGCGTCTTCGATTGCGGTGCGGCGCCAGATGCCTGCTGTGCCGTTGAAATTGAAGAACAGGCCGCTGCGGAAACGCGCGGAATGTTCGATAACGAAGTGGCCGTCCAGCAGAATTGCTTCTACTTCTGTTAGCGCGGAATAATTGCGATTGATGTAGCTCCAGCGGGTTTGCGCCATCGCCAGTTTGCTGTCGGCGAAATATGGGACTGTACGGCGCAGGAAATCCGAAGGCGGGATAAAATCCGCGTCGAAGATGGCTACGAATTCACCTTTGGCCGTTTCCAGGCCTTCCTGCAGTGCTCCCGCTTTGAAGCCGTCGCGATTGTCGCGGTGGATGTAGGTGATCGGGACGCCCAGGCTTTGGTATCGCTCCACGCAATTGCGGGCTACTTCTTGCGTGTCGTCTGTGGAATCGTCCAGAACTTGAATGTCCAGGAGGTGGCGTGGGTAGTCGAAGGCCGTGATCGCTTCTACCAGGCGCTCGATTACGTAGCGCTCGTTGTAAATTGGGAGCTGGACTGTGACTCTTGGCCAGCTTTTTGCTGGCGGCGGAGTGCCTGCAGCCCGTTTGCGATTTTTGTAGAAATTGTAGACCAGCGCGTAGCGGTGTATGCCGTAGACCGCCAGGATTGCCATTACGAAGAAGTACGGAAGCATGACCGCGAAATCGAAAGAGTTCAGTTGGTAGAGGCCGCGGAAGGGATTCAGGTCGGCGTCGGTGTTGCGTCGCCAGTAGTCGGAGAGCGGGTTGTCGGCAGATGGCAGCCAGGCGGCCGCCGACCACACTGTTTGCGCCGCCAAGTTGTATAGCCCCATCACGGCAGCAAGGCCTCCTGGAAGCCTCTCAAAATACACCGGTCGTCATTGTGATGTTCTGCTCGCGATGGCTGGGCGTGTCGCGAAGGTAAGCAACTGATTATACGGTGGTAAGAGCGAGAGTCAACGAGGTTAATCCTGCACCGTCGCGACCGCGTTGGGGAAAACTGTGGCGCTTCAGTGTCTGGCAACCTGCTACAAGCGACGAACAGAAAGTTCACTGCGCGGTATTGGGCTGTTTGGGCAAGCGTTGACATCCTCCGGGGCGGCTCATACCATGCAAGCGAGCAAGCCTTTGTTATTTGAAGAGACATTGGAGTAAAGCGCCGATGAATGTGCCTAGAAATCGTTTGCCGTTTGTGCTGCTGATCGTGTTCTCGATGGCAGGGACGGTTGCCTTGTTCGCGGCCAAGACTTCCGTGATGGGCGAAGACCGCGTCGCTGCCGGAATTTCGGCACCGGATTCGCCTTCGTTGTACAGCGCGTTGAATTTCGGGCGGCACGCGGACGATCCACGTTTGGCTAAGGCTTATCGGTTCGAGCGTGGCGGGTGGATCTACGTGCACCTCGAGGGGGCGCCGCACGACATCGGCTACCAGCATGGTTATTTATTGGCTTCGGAAATTGCGGATGGGTTTGCTGCTGCTAGTTTGGAAATGACGCACGAGAGTAATCGTGATTGGGATTTTTTCCGGCGCGCTGCGCGCCAGATGTTATGGCCTAAGATCGAACCTGAGTATCAGGCTGAGTTGCAGGGGATTGTCGAAGGATTGCAGGCGCGTAAGGTGAAGCTCGATCTTGATGACATCGTGGCTTTGAATGCTTTCATGGAGCTTGGCGATTACTACGTGCCTTGGTTGAATGAGCAGACCAAGATTCCGGCTCCGCCTGCGAAGCCCGACGCGGATCATTGCAGCGCGTTTGTGGCTACCGGAAGTTATACCAAGGATCATCAGATTGTGATGGCGCATAACAACTGGACCAGTTATCTCCAGGGGGCGCGCTGGAAGATTGTTTTCGATATCGTGCCGCAGAATGGGTACAGCATGTTGATGGATGGGTATCCGGGCGTGATTGCCAGCGATGATGATTTCGGCGTGAATTCTGATGGGTTAATGGTTACTGAAACTACGATTACGGATTTTCATGGGTGGGACCCGAATGGCAAGCCGGAATTCGTGCGGGCGCGCAAGGCTATGCAATATGCGGGATCGATCGATGAGTACGTGAAGATCATGCTGGATGGGAATAACGGCGGATATGCGAATGACTGGCTGCTGGGGGATCGCAAGACGGGCGAGATTGCGCGGTTTGAACTTGGTTTGAAGCATTCTAATGTTTGGAAGACGCGGGATGGGTATTTTGTGGGCTCGAATTTTGCCAGCGATCCGGATGTGTTGAAGGATGAGACCACTTTTGATCCGGATAATCTTGCTGCTTCGGCGAATGCGCGGCATGTGCGTTGGGATGAATTGATGGCTGCGAATATGGGGAAAATTGATACTTCGCTGGCGGAAACTTTTTTGAGCGATCACTATGATTCGTATACCAAGAAGATTGGGGCGAACCGGCGGACTTTGTGCGGGCATGGAGATGCAGCTACGCCCGGGGATCCGTCGTTTGAGCGGCGGCCTTTTAATCCTACCGGGGCCGTGGAAGGTAAAGTGATGGACAGCCATATGGCTGAAACTATGAGTTTTGTGGCGCGTATCGGGCATCCTTGTGGGACGGATTTCAAAGCGCAGGCGTTTTTGGAGCAGCATTCGGAGTATCGGTGGGAGTCGGCCGCGCTTGTGGATATGGAATCGGGTCCTTGGACGCTATATCGCGCCGGGGAACATAATCCGAATCAGTAGCGCGCTGAAACTTGCCGGTCGCCGGCAGGCTTCGGGGGTGCCGTGCGACGCGGATCGTTCGATGGCGATCATCGCATCCCTGGCCCTGCTGGTCCAAAACCTGAGGAAACTCGGGCGCAAAGACGCTGAGAAAATCATCCCGCCGATTTTGTTTTAGTGGACTGGGGCGTTCAGGGCTGCTACCAGTTCTGTGAAATTCTGGGCGTGTTGGGCTTGTTCGATGGCTTCGCGCCTGCTGAACAGTTCGCCTGCGTCTTGAAGTAGATCCTGCTGCGATTGATTGTCGCCGGTGAGAATCAAGATGATGATTCTTGCGGGTTTTCCGTCGCGGGCGTCGAAATCGATGGGGAATTGAGTCTTTCCCACCACAACGATCGGTTCCGGCAGACCGATTACGCGAGCGTGCGGGACCGCTAGTCCGTTTTCCCAGCCGCCGGGCACAACCCTCTCACGCTGTAAGACCAGACGCAAAAATCTCTCCGGGGAATTGTTAACGGCATCCGCGGCCGCCAGGCACATTTCCTGAAGCGCTTCTTTTTTAGTGTGCGCGGCCAACGCCGGGAGGAAAAGCTTGCTGGTAACCGTGTCTTTTAGCGTGATCGCGCGGCGTCGGCGAATCAAGAAATGAATCGCCGGGGCGGAAACCAGCGACGTGAACAGCGCCATGACTACCAGCGCTACGAACATCGTCTCGCGGATCAGTCCAGACTGCAGGGCCAGCAGGCCGAGGATCATTTCCATGGCGCCGCGCGCATTCATAGCGAGGCCGACGCCCAGGGAGGTACGGCGGTCCATCCCGCCCAGGCGCGCGCCCATGCCTGCGCCTAGCAGTTTGCCGATGCAGGCTACTGCAATGACCGTGAGGGTGATCGGCAAATTAAAATTGGCGACGAAATTGGTGCGCAGTCCGATGCTGGCGAAAAAGAAGGGCGCGAATACGTTAGTGACGATGCCATGGATCAGTTCGGAAGTGCGTTTGCGCAAGTGCGTGGATTCACCGATCGCTATGCCGATGATGAAGGCGCCGAAGACGGCGTGAATTCCGGCGTATTCGGCGAATGCCGCTGATGCCAGCGTCAGAGTAAATACAAAGCCGAGGACTCCGCCGGGCCAACTCGTATGTGCCTGGATGTGGGGCAGGATTTTGTCGATCATCCAGCGGACCACGGTGAGAGATATAACTACGAAGGCTATTACCAGTACCACCGTGCGTTTCACACCCTGGAATGTAGATCCGCCGTGCAGCATGCCTAAAATCATGGAGAACAGAATCCAGCCGACCAGGTCGTCGAACATCGCCGACGACATCACCACTGTGCCCATTTCGCTGCGCAGCAGGTTCAAATCCATCAGGATTTTGGCGATTACGGGAAGGGCGGAGATCGAGAGGGCGGTGCCCACGAACAGCGAGAAAATCAGGAGGTCGGCGCCCGGGCCCGCTCCCAGGAAATACGGAAACAGTCTGGCGGCAGCGAATCCGAATGCAAAGGGAATGATTACACCGAAGAAACTGACCAGCAGGGCGCTTTTGCCCTGGCGGAAGATGCTGCGCAAGTCGATTTCAAGACCGGCGGTGAGAAGGAAGAACACGACACCCATCGTGGTGACGGTGTCCAAGACGATCGGTAGATTGCCAGTGGAAGGGAACAGAAACGCGTACAAGTCAGGCTTGAAATGGCCCAAGACGGTGGGGCCCAGGAGGATTCCGGCCATGATTTCGCCCAAAACCGACGGCTGGTCCAGTTTCTGCATTACCTCGCCGGCGAGTTTGGCGGTGCCCAACAAGGCGGCCAAGGCCAGGAACATCGTCATTACGTCGTGGGGAGCGAGATGGGGCATTCGGGTGGGCCTTGGAGATCGTGCAAAATTAGGCTGGGACTGTGTTTAACACGGGCTTAGACGGACCGCAATACGCCAATTACTGGTTGTGATACCGATTACAGGGAAGTTCTACTTTGAAACGCGCCACGGATGAGTGGATTCGCAACCAAGTTAATGGGCCTCAAACTGCTTACTATCTGATTAAGCGCACCGCCCTGAACCAATGTGGAATTCATCGACTGAAAGTGCTACAAAATGAAAGGCTTTAGACAGGGTGTGTCAGTGGCTGAAAACTGCAGTTCCCAAGGGTGTAAGGCCAACGTCCCCGCAGGTTTAGCCGCGGAACACATGTGCATTATGCATTTCAGCCTTTTCGTTGAAAATGAATGTGCGGAGATGCGACGGGAGTCCGCGCTCGGGAACACCAGCCACGAACGCCAGATGGAATACATCGCCAAGATTTCGGACCGGGGGGAGGCACTGGTGAACGTCGCGACCAGCGGCTTCCCAATGTCGGACGAATTGAAGGCGCGGGTGCTTAGCACGTTGCTTACGTTGATGAATACCCGGGAAAACATGGACCGGGCTGCCATGCGCCAGTCGGCTTTGCGCCGGTTCGTCGGCTGATCCTACCTACCTTCCAGAATCAAATTTTCGGCTATTTTACTGATTTCGGTGATCCGTACTTCTACATGCCTACGTAACGGGCGTAGAGGGAGCGCGCGATGGCGGGGTCTTTTGTTCCTTTGACGATGGCGCGGCCATCGGCAAAGACGGTCATTTCGTAAGGGGGAACTCGAAAGCGAAGCAGGAATTCGTTGTGATGGAGCCCATCTGCAGGGGCTTTGGCGATCTGGCGGCCTAGTTCGTCGAGATCAAGCTTGCGGTTGCGCTCGTGAATCTGGACCGAATCGCGTCCGCACATCGTAATGTGAGGCTGAGCCTCGCCATCGAGGTACGTGAAGTCTCGCCGTTGGCAGGCACGGCAATCGGGATTACGTGCAACGCGAATGGATTGAAACCTGCCGGTCCAGACATCGCTGGAAATCAGTCGACCGTTTAGAGCTTCCGGTTTCCCGGCTAACAGCTTGGTGGCTTCAGCGGCTTCGATTGAGGCGATCACTCCTACGGCGGTATTCAGGACGCCGGCAGTATCGCATGTGGCTTCAGCGCTAAAGACGGCGGATCGGTCTTCCCCTTCAGTAAGGCAGGCTAGGCACGCGGTTTCACCTGGACGGACTGTCATGGTTACGCCGTAGCTTCCCATCACAGCCGCATAGATCCAGGGGACATTACGCGATACTGCAGCGTCGTTGATCAGCAATCGCGTTTCGAAATTGTCCGTGCCGTCCAGGATCAACTGAAAACCGTCGAGAAGGTCATCTGTGTTCTGGGGAGTCAGGTCCGAGACAATCCCTTCGACCAGCACGTCCGAATTAACGGCGCGCAGACGGCGTTCTGCGGCCGCCGCCTTGGGCAGTGCTTCGCGAGCATCCGCTTCCTCAAACAAGGTCTGCCGCTGAAGATTTGAGGGCTCAACGAAGTCGCGGTCAATAATTTGAAGACGTCCAAGTCCCGCACGCACCAAGAGGTTTGCGACCGTGGTTCCCAGCGCTCCGCAACCCACCAGCACAGCGCTCGCGCTCAGAAGCTTCTCCTGGCCGGCTTCACCGATGCCGGGAAAGAGGATCTGACGGGAATATTTTTCGCGATGGTTGCTATTCATCACTGAAATCTTCGGCTAGCTGAGTTTTGTGAGTGCTGAAAGATGATAACCCCTTTTGGCATCGGGTAGGCAACGCGGCTGTGCTAACCTTCCCTCTTATCTTTTGGCGAATGAGAACTCCTTGGAAATCATCATTTTCGCGGGCGGGCTCGCGTTATTGGGGCAACGCTGTGGCGAAATCCCTGGGCACGGGGATGCTCGTCTGCGTTCTGGTGGCGTGCCCGTCCGTTTGCGCGCAAGGAAATCAGATCGAAGGCCGGCGCGTTAGTGAAATTCGTATCCTGGATCAGTCCGGACATCCTGTTTCTGTGAAAACACCGGCGCTTCCTCTGGATGTGAGTAAGCCTTTCGATTTTGGCGAGGAACGCGAGAGTTTGCGCGTTCTTTACCGCACCGGCGATTTCGCCGACATCCGCGTGACGGCCGCGCCGGCGGGAGACGGATTGCGGGTGGATTTTGTGGTGCGGCGGAATTTTTACAACAACGTGGTGCGCGTGGAGGGGTTGAAGGAACCGCCCAGCGAAGCCGCCGCGCAGGCAGCGATGAGGCTTAGCTTGGGCGAGCCGTTCCGCGAGAGTTCTTTGCGCGAGGCGATCGACCGACTCAAAGATACTTTGCGCAACGAAGGCCTCTACCAGGCCGATGTCAAGTGGGCGGTGACGCCGCACGAAGATACGCGCCAAATGGACGTACTGGTAACCGTGCTGCCCGGACCGCGTGCGGTGGTTGGCAATTTCAATGTGAAGAACAACACCCCGTACAAGGATGCTGAGCTGATTCTGCGCTCCAAGGTAAAACTGAATAAACCGCTGACATCGGCACGGCTTACGCGGGCGTCGCAGAAATTGAAAAAATATTTGGTGAATCAAGGCTATCTCGGCGCGGGGATATTGATCACCGCCGGGACTTATAACGCGCAGACGAATCTGGTGACTTTGAACTATGAGGTCACTGCCGGTCCACGCGTCAGCGTGACCATCACGGGAGCCAGCATCGGGACGGGAAAACTTCGGCAACTGCTGCCTTTTTACGCAGAAGGCGCTGTAGATGAGGACCTGCTGCAAGAGGGGCGCCGCAATATTCGCGATTATTTCCAACGTCAAGGATATTTCGATGTGGATGTGCAGGTTTCTTCCCACGACGACTCGACCAAAGGCTTGCGGGTGATCAATTACACCATCACGCGCGGCGATCGTTTCCGCCTGGCGGGAGTGGGGTTTACTGGAAACAAATATTTCGGCAAGGATTTGCTGGCGGGAAGACTGGCCTTGCAGCCGGCATCGTTTGCTTTCAGTGGCCGGTTCAGCCAGAGCCTGGTGCGGGACGATGCTGAATCGATTCGCGCTCTGTATCTTGCAAACGGTTTTACGGATGCGAAGGTGGCAACGACTATGGATGACAACTATCAGGGGAAAAAAGGGAATCTGTTTGTCACCTTTCAGATTGTCGAGGGTCCGCAGACTCTTGTGAAAGAACTGAGAATCGAAGGGAATCACGCGCTGATTCTTGATACTTTGCTCGCCGTTGTTGGATCGTCGCCCGGACAGCCGTATTCGATAGCGTCCGTTTCGAGCGACCGAAATAATATTCTGGCGATGTATTACAACGAAGGGTTTCCAGAAGCGCGTTTCGATGACTCGATTGCTCCTGCGGATAAGCCGAACGAAGTGCTGTTGACCTATCGCATCACCGAAGGCCAGCGCATCGACGTGGCCAAAGTGCTCCTGACTGGCTATCAATACACCCGTCCGGGAATTATTGCGCGACAAGTGGTGATCAAGCCGAATGGGCCGTTGCGCGAGGGCGACGTGGTGGAGTCGCAGCGGCGACTCTACAATCTCGGCGTTTTTACGCGGGTGCAGATCGCGCCGCAGAATCCTGCCGGGACCGATCCCGATAAAACCATGGTGGTCGACGTGCAGGAAGGCGGGCGTTACACGCTTGGTTACGGATTCGGATTCGAGGTGCAGCGAATCGCTGCCAGCTGCAGCGCCGCGACGAGGAATACGCCGGCTTGCAATCCTAACGCGACCGAGATTGCCGCGAGCCCGCGCGGCATTATTGAAATTTCGCGCGCGAATATGTTTGGGCGCGCGCAGACGCTTACATTCAAGGCGCGAGCCAGCACCTTGCAATACCGGTCTTTGCTTTCCTACTCGGCGGATAATTTTTTGGGTAAGCGCGCGCTGAGCGCATCGCTGACCGGTTATGCGGACAAAACTCAGGACGTCGATACTTTTACTTCCATTCGTTATGAGGCCGCATTCCAGATCACGGAGAAGCTTTCGACTTCCAGTTCACTTCAGTATCGCTACTTTTTCCGGCGGGTAGTAGCTACCAACATTAATGACACGATTTCGCCGGAAGAAATTCCGCTATATAGCCAGCCTACGCTTGCTTCCGGTTTCGCTATTACTTACGCGCGAGACCGGCGGGACAATCCTGGCGATCCGAAATCAGGGACATTTAACACGGCTGACGTGAGCTTTGCTTGGAAAACTTTGGGGTCGAGCGCGGACTTCTACAGAATCTTCGTGCAGAATTCATCGTTCCACGCGTTTGGGCGCAACTTTGTGTTTGCGCGCTCTACTCGTTTCGGGGTTGAACCGCCCTTCGGTAACACCCAAGAGATTGAAATTCCGCTGCCGGAAAGATTTTTTGCCGGTGGCGCGCAGTCGTTGCGCGGATTCAGTCTGAATCAAGCCGGACCGCGCGATCCTGGCACGGGCTTCCCCATTGGGGGTCTGGCGCTACTGATTTTCAATCAGGAATTGCATTTTCCCATGCGGCTGCCTTTCATCGGCAACCGCCTGGGAGGAACTTTGTTTTATGACGCTGGCAACGTTTACAGCGACGTGAACCACATTACGCTCGCGTGGAAATCGGCTTCGCCAACGGAATTGAATTATTTGTCGCATACCGTGGGATTTGGGTTTCGCTATGCAACGCCCATTGGGCCGGTACGGGTGGATTTTGGCTACCTGATCAATCCCGCGGAATATTCGGTGACGCCTACTCCGCCAACCGTTCCGCCTACTCAGATGTTTCATGTTTCTCACTTTGGGTTTTCTTTCAACATTGGGCCGGTCTTTTAATGCGTAACGTGATGTCCATTCTCGGGTTTTGGGTATTGCTTTCAGCGTGCGCACCTGATCGCGCATATGCACAAATCCAAAAACCAGCTGATCCGCCGCCGGCGACGGGATCGTCCGGCGAAGACCGGCCGATCGACGGCGTGGCTGCGCGCATTGAAGACGACATCATTACGGAGAGCGAGGTTCGCGAACTGGCTGCGTTTCAGAAACTCGTGGACGGTAAATCCAAATCGCGTGACGAGCTGTTACGCGAGCTTGCGGATCAATGGTTGATCCGTTCCGAGGCTATTCAAACTAAATTTGCCATGCCTTCGGCTGCTGACGTGGATCGGGCTTACACCGAATTTGTGAAGCAATTCGGCTCGCCCGATGAATTCCAGAAACGCTGTGCTGAGCTGGGATTGAGCGAGGCCGCTATGCGGCGGATGGTCGAACAGCAATTGTATCTTTCCAGGTTCATCGATTATCGCTTTCGTCCTGCGGCGCAAGTGAGCGACAAGGAAGTGGAAGATTATTACCGCGATGAATTCTCGCCGCAGCTTAAGGCGCACGACGAGCCGATTCCGCCGCTCGATGACGTCGAGGATACGATTCGTGAAGTGCTGATACAGCGAGCGATTAACGAACGCGCGAATAAATGGCTGAATGACACACGGGGCCGATTGAAGATCGACGTTATGTCGCCGGGGACCAACTCATGAGGCGGCGCTGGCTGCGTTGGTCGCTGATTGTGGCGCTGACTATTGCGACCGTCACGGCGGGTGTGTTTCTTGCGTTTGAAACCGGTGCTGTCAGGCGTTGGGTTCGCTTCAGGTTGATGCACGATCTTGCGGAACGCACCGGGACGCGCGTGGAGCTCGGCGGCTTCCACTTGCATGTTCTTCCGCTGCACGCCGAACTCGATAATCTGACGCTGCATGGGCTGGAAAGCCCTACGGAACCGCCGCTTTTTCAAGCAGACCGCCTGGACGTGGGTATCACGGTTCTTTCGTTCTTCCATCGTGAATTTAAGGTGAACGAACTGATCGCACAGCATCCGCAACTTTATGTGCGGTTCGCGCAGGATGGGACCAGCAATATTCCCACTCCCCCGATTGCCGGGAGCAAAACTCCCTGGCAGGAAACACTTTTTAATTTGCGCATCGGGCGCCTCGAAATTCGCAACGGCAGCGCAGATTTCAACAATCGCCACATCCCCCTGGACATCAAGGGACAAAATCTCGCCTTCCTTTTGCAATACGCGACCTCGGCCGCGACCGCAGGTGAGGACGCTTATGTCGGAAGCTTGCGCTGGGAGCAGGTTCAACTCGCTTGGCAGCGTGACCTGCCTTTTGCGTTCGACGTTTCGGCAAAATTCGCGCTGCATCGAAATGCGTTTGAACTCGATCAGCTCACCTGGAAAGGACCGCATTCAGAATTAAATGTGCGCGCGGAACTGCCCGACTTCGCAAAAGAAGATTGGATGCTTCACTACCGCGGGCGTCTTTCACTGCAGGATATACGCACCATCTTTCGTTCGCCTCTCACGCCTGACCTGACTGCGGATTTTTCGGGGCAGGCTCGTTACAACACCGGCGACTGGACCGGCAGCGGGCATTTCGACGGGCACGACGTGAAGATGACGTATCAGTGGTATCACGCCACCAACATGGAGGCGTATGGCGACTACGAAATCTCAAAGGATCAGCTGACCGTCAAAAATCTTTCCATTCGCGCTTTGGAAGGCGCGCTCGACGGCTGGCTGAAGATGGATATGAAAACGCTCGCCTTTCAAACGCAAACGCATTTTCATCACGGGAGCCTGGCGGATGCTTTATCCGCAGTGAATAACCTGGATTTCCCGGTGAATACACTGCATTGGGATGGCGGGATTGATGTGGATTCTTTCAATACCTGGACCGCGAATTTCCGGCACTTCCGAACGAAGGGGCAAATGCGCTGGTCACCGCCGGCCGTGCTGGAACCGGGGATGATTCCGGTTACCGCGCACATGGGATTTGATTATGCATTGGACACGGAAGTGGCGGCCGTCAGCAATGGAGAAATCACCACGCCGAGCACTGAGATCCAAATGGACGGCAACATCAGCCAAAAAGATACGGCGATGGAGTTGAAACTCAAGGCTGAAGGCCTGACGGATTGGGATGATTTCATCAATCGCCTGCGGGGCGCGACGGCTGCTCCCGTGCGCATCGCCGGAAATGTTAGGTTTCGCGGGCGCATTCTCGGGCCGATCGCGGGTCCCACTTTCGACGGGCACGTTCAGGCATCGAATGCGCAATACGATAATTATTTCTTCGACGAGCTTGGCGGCGACCTAGACTATTCGCTGGATGGTTTTAGCCTGAAACAGGCGTTCGTGAAACGTGGGCAGGCTAGCGTCAATCTCGACCTCGCTATGCAATTCGATGGGGACTGGAGCTTCGTTCCATCGAGCACGTGGTCGCTCGATGCCGAAACGCAGCACGCGCCGACTCAAGATTTGCAAGCAGTGATCGGAACGAAGTATCCAATCACGGCAATTCTTTCCGGGACGATGCACGGGGGCGGTACCAGCGCAGCGCCGTTTCTCGATTCGCATGTGGTGCTTGAGGATATCGATACCAAGGGATATCACTTCGACCGATTCGGCGCGGAGCTGCATTTTGCGCACGACGAAATCAGCATGACGAACGCCCAGCTGCGGCGCGACACCGGGCGCGCTTCCGGAGATATTGTGTATCACCCGCGAGAGCAGACGGCGGAGTTCAACGTCAGCGGAACGGCAATACTTCTGAGTCAAATTCGGGCACTGCAAGGAACGTCGCTGCCGATTGGCGGGCAACTGGAGTTTGCGATCCACGGCAGCGGGCCGGTGCGTGCCCCGACCGCTCAAGGAACTTTCGACCTGGCCCATTTGAAAGTGGGCACGGATGAGGAGGGAAATTTTCACGGCAGTCTCGACTCCGATGGCAAAACTGTTCGGATGGCTGTCAACTCTCACGCCTCAAACGGGCAATTGAGCGGCGAGATCAGCGTCGGTTTGACGGGCGATCAACAGATCTCGGGCCAGCTCGCGGTGCAGGAGTTCGATCTCGATCCATTGCTCAGGGCGGGATTTCATCTGAAAAATATCACCGCTCGTAGCGCTGTGGATGGAAATTTCACGCTTGCGGGTTCGCTGCGAAAGCCTGACACGATTGAGGTGAATGCCGATATTTCGCGAATTTCGTTCGCTTATCTTTTTGTTTCGTTGCAAAACGACGGGCCCGTGCAGTTTGTCTATCGCCGAAACGAAATCCGCATTGCCCAGGCGCATATTAAGGGTCCGAATTCAGATTTCCGGATCAATGGATCCGCGCGATTCGACCGTGAACGTCCCGTGCACGTGGAAGTGACCGGTGAGGTAAACCTGGCGCTGCTCAAGGGAATATTGCCAGAGATGAACGCGCAGGGCGATGCCAATGTGAACGTGGCGGTGCAAGGAACGATGTCCAAACCGCGAATCACCGGACGGGCCACGGTGCGGGATGCATCTGCGAACTATTCTGATTTTCCCGTGGGCTTGAGCCACCTGAATGGCGACCTGGTTTTCGATACCAACCGGCTGCTTTTCGAAAATGTCACTGCTGCGTCGGGTGGAGGTATATTGGCGTTGAGCGGCAGCGTCACCTATGGCGAGGAAGGACCGGTGCGTTTTGAGATTACTACCAAGACTGCGCAGGTGAGAATCCGGTACCCGCAGGGAATGAGCTGGCTGATGGGCGGGACGTTGCAGCTTACGGGAACGAGCGAGCGTGCGATTCTGAGCGGAAATCTGGAATTGAAGCGGCTGTTGTTTGCGCCGGGCGTGGACATAACGGCTTTCTTCGGGTCTTCTTCGGATACTTCCGCGGCGACTACGACTTCTGCTTTCATGCGGAACCTTACTTTTGATATTGCCGCGCATACCAGTCCTGGTGCGCGAATCGAATGGACCGGGGCGCAGGTGGAAATCGACAGCGACCTGCATTTGCGCGGGACCTGGGACCGGCCGATTCTGCTGGGGCATATTCACTTGCTTGGCGGCGAAATGTCCTTCCGGGGGAATACCTTCACTTTGACGCGTGGGGATCTGAATTTCGCGAATCCGTTTCAACTGGACCCGGAACTTAACATCGAAGCGACATCTACGATTAGTCAGTATCAGGTGACCATTAATTTTTCCGGCCGGGCCAGCAAGTTGAGTCTGAGTTACCGGTCGGATCCGCCGCTGCCGGATTCCGACATCATTGCGCTTTTGGCTGTGGGAAGTACGGGGCAGGAAAGCGCTTTGCGTTCTTCCGCGGGAGCAGGTCAGAACTACGGGGCCACCGCGCTGCTCTCGGAAGCAATTTCCAGCGGGCTTGGTGGGCGCATCGAACATCTTTTCGGAATCAGCCATTTTCGCGTCGACCCTTTTTTGGCCGGTACGGCGACGGAATCGAACGCGTCGGCGCGCGTGACGATCGAGCAACAGGTGACGCGAGATTTGACTATTACTTACTCCTCGAACGCTGCGTCCGATCAGGAACAACTAATCCAGGTGGAATACCACGTGAAGCGCGATCTTTCGGTTGTGTTTCTCAGGGACGTTAACGGAACTTATGGGTTGGACATCAAATGGGTGAAGCATTTCCACTGAGGTCTGCGGGTTATTCGGAGGGGTTTGGGGACATTTGACCCAAATTCAAAACCAAAACCGGATGCTGCGAGCGGCATCATAATGCCGAGCTGAAGGCCGCGGCGCTGTATTTAAACCTAGATGCGTTCAGTTCAGTCACCCTGCGAAAGCACCGGCGTTTCCTAGTGTGGGCGGACCATTACTCTAAACCGGGTGCAGCAAGCAGCGCCCCTACGAATGCATATCAATCGGGCATCAGGAATAGTGATTCTGGCGCGAGTTGCACTCGCCATGGGAGCGGGAGATCGCGAAAGTGGCGCCATTTTTCTTTGAAAACCTCCGCTTGCAGATGGTATGTGCCGGCTTCAGCGCGAGATGGTTCCTGCAAGCTGAGAAATAACGTGATGCGAAAAGGCGTTTCCGAAGTTCGAACGAGCCAGCACTGAAAAGTATTTTCCCCCGCAGCTAAGTCTTTTGACGAATCCAAGAAATCGATGTGATGCGCGCGAATTCCGATATATTTGGGCACCTCGCCGTCCGGGGCTGGCACGCGCAGACGGCAATCCCAATCGAGTGCCTCGACGGTGCCATCAGCATTCGGGCGCGCACGTGAAATATTCTTGCATCCTGTAAGACGCGCGACTCCGGCGTTCGGTGGGTGGCGGAAAATTTCTTCTTTGGCGCCGAACGCCGCGATGCGTCCGCGAGAAAGCACCAGCAATTGTTCCCCGAGCCTGTAGGCTTCTTCGATGTTGTGTGTAACAAGCAAAGTCGGGCGGCGGTAGGCATTGAACGTTTCTTGCAGCTGCGCTTCCACTTGCGAGCGCAAGTGGGTATCGAGAGCCGTCAGAGGTTCATCGAGCAGCAGCGCCTCCGGTTTGATCGCCAGGGCGCGCGCCAACGCCGCGCGTTGTTGTTCGCCGCCCGATAGCTCGCGCGGATAGCGCTGATCGAGCCCTGCGAGGTGAGTGTCTGCAATTAGGGACGCGATACGCGCGGTTCGTTCCGTGGGCGCCAGGGCCCGCAGGCCGAATGCGATGTTTTCGGCGACGGTGCGATGCGGGAACAGCGCGTAATTCTGGAACAGCAAGCCGATGCGGCGGTCACGTGGCGGAACAGCAACCTTTTTTTCGGAATCGAAGAAGATGCGATCGTTCAGCGTGATGCGTCCGCGATCCGGACGTTCCAGGCCCGCGATGCAACGCAACAGCATCGTTTTGCCGGCGCCCGAGGCGCCGAGGATGCTCAAAGGTGCATCATCGGCGCGAAACGTTAGATTCAGCGTAAAATTAGCGAGTTTCTTTTCGATTTGGATTTCGAGCGGCACGTCAGCGATTTCCTAACCGCTGCCGGTGCATGTGGTGTGTGTGCGCCCAGAAGTAAAGGCCGCTGAGAAGGGCGAGGGAAATTGCAATGTCCACCGCGCACCACGCCATGGCCCGCTGGATCTCGTTAGCTTCCACTGCAAAATAAATCGCGATCGGGATCGTTTCCGTGCGACCCGGAATATTTCCCGCGAGCATCAGAGTGGCGCCGAATTCTCCGAGAGCGCGCGCGAAACAAAGAATCGTGCCGGCGAGAACGCCGTGCCAGGCAAGTGGGAGCGCGACTTCGCGATAGACGCGCCACTCCGAAGCGCCCAGGGTGCGGGCGGCCTGAATTAAGTGCGGGTCTACCTGTTCGAGGGCGGCTCGCGACGTGAGGTACATCAATGGAAAGGCTACGACTGTCGCCGCGATTACCGTGGCCGGCCAGGAGAAAACAACCGTTGCGCCAAGCTGCAGAAGAAGTTTGCCGAGCGAACCATTTCTGCCGAAAAGCAACAGCAGGAGAAATCCGACGACTGTCGGCGGCAGGACTAACGGAAGGATGAAAATGCCGTCAATGAGCGCTGCGGCGGGGCCGGTGCGACCTTCACGCCATGCAGCCGCGGCCAGGCCCACTACTAGCGTCACGGCTGTCGCCGTCAGGCTGGTTGCGAGCGATATCCACAGAGGTGACCAATCCATCGCGAGGATTGTAACTGGGTCACTTCTTTAAGGCTGATCTTTTCGCGGAGGCAAATCCGTACTTCTGGAACACATCGCGGGCGTCAGATTGTTCCAGGAATTCGAGAAAATCCTGGGCGGCATCCGCATTGTGGGAGTTCCGCAACACGGCCGCGGGATACACGATGGGATCGTGCGAATCGGCCGGGGCTATGGCAACTACGCGCACGGTGCGCGAAGTCTTGGCGTCGGTGATATACACGAGGCCTGCATCGGCATTGCCTGTTTCAACATACGTGAGCACCGCGCGAACGTCATTCGCGTAGACGATTTTCTTTTCGATCGCGGAGAACAAACTCATATGTTCGAGCGTTTGCTTGCCGTACATGCCCGCCGGGACGGTGTTCGGCTCACCTAGGGCGATGATTCTTACGCTTGGTTGCGTGAGATCGCGGAAATCCTTGGTCATCGTGGAGGATGCCGGCGCGATCAACACGAGCGTGTTCATGACGATGTCGTGCCGCGTGCGAGCGTCGATCAAATCCTTGGCTGCGAGGTCGTCCATTGGTTTTTCGGCTGCGGAGAAAAACAGGTCGACTGGAGCGCCCTGTTCGATTTGGCGCTGCAACGTTCCGGAACCGCCGTAGTTGAAAGCTAGCTTCGAGCCGGGATGTTTTGCTTCGTAAAGATGGCCGATTTCGTCGAGACAGTCTTTCAGGCTGATGGTGGCGGAAACGGTGATGACTACGGGTTCTTGCGCTGCGACGTTGGTGGCGGGGAAACGGGTGCTTCCGGTTAGATAGAGGAGGCAAAGGCTCCAAAGCAAGAGCCTTCTCGATTTCGCGCCGCTCTGTTGGTGTGATCGCATGGTGACGACTCGGGTCTGCGTAGCCGTCATGTTCTAGTGTTGCGGTTGAGGTGGCGACAGTTTTGGTGCTGGGGCCGGCGTTGAACTCGGCGGCGTGCCAGGAGCTAGTGCGGGAGCCGGTGAACTGCTCGCTGCTGGGGGCGGCGCCGACGGGTCGGGCGGCAGCATCTGCTTCAGTTGCGGATATTCATCAGACATATTCCGCAGCACCGCGATCGCGGCTTTCTGGTCGATCTGCGCGCCTGCCTGTTGCGATTCCTGCGCTACCTCGGGCATGACCTTGACGACTTCGCGGCCTAGTGGAGTTTCGTAAAACTTGGTCAGCGATTGAATGTCTTCAAGTGAAAAGTGTTTGGCGTAGACCGGGACGATCGCGTCGGTGACGGCCGAAGGAGGGGCATTGGCTGTGAATTTCTGCGAGAACGTTTCCATGAACTTGGGCAACTGGTCGGGAGGAATGGCGCGGCCCATCACGTTGTGAACCTGACTGGTGATGGCAGTGTTGATGTTGTCGCCCATTTTCGAGACTTCCGTGATTTCCATCAAGTGGCGAATCGCTGCCTCTTTCGCTGGATCGATCTTTTCCGGGGGCGCGTTTTGGTCTGCGGGCTTGGCTTCGCTAGATTGGGCTGTGGTTCCCGATGCGTGCTGCGGGGCCACTGGTTGGACGTTGGGCGTTTGCGCCATTGCCGGGAATGCCGTGCACAGCAGGGCGGCGATTAGCGTGGTTCGTAGCTTCATTTAAATCTCCTGTGATTCGAGTGCCGGTTATCATGCTGGGTCAGCCCGACAAGCGAATCTTAGAATCGTATCGAACGTGGGGCGGAGATGCAATTCGACGGGCGCGATTTGTCGGGGGCGGCTGATCCCGCGTCTGCGCGCCTCTGTCGTGGTGACAGTGGTGGAGTTCCGCCGGGCTATGATAGGTTTCAGTTTTGGCAGGGCTGACCGTGAGTTATGAGCTGAAGGCAGATGAACGCTAAGACCAATCCTATTATCAATTCAGTTCCGGCTGCGGCCTTCGAGGCCGCTCGCAACGATATGGTTGCGAAGCAGATCCGCGCCAGAGGCGTTCGCTCTCCCCGGGTGCTCGATGCTATGGCGACAGTGCCGCGACATGAATTCGTGCCGCCTGAATCGGCCGCTTCTGCATATTCGGATGAACCTTTGCCTATCGGAGGAGGGCAGACGATTTCGCAGCCTTTGATGGTGGCAGTGATGACCGATTGTCTTTTGCTGGATGGTTCGGAGCGCGTGCTGGAGATTGGTGGCGGGTCTGGGTATCAAGCCGCGGTGCTGTCACTTCTGGCGCGGGAAGTTGTGGTGGTGGAGTTGCAGCCGGAACTTGCCCGGGCTTGCCGAGAGCGTCTGGCGCGGCTTGGGTTTTCGAATGTGCACGTCGAGGAAGGGGATGGTTCGCTTGGTTGGCCTGCGAGCGCTCCTTATGATGCGATTCTTGTTTCTGCGGCGGCGCCCGCTGTGCCTCCGCCGCTTGTCGAACAGCTTGCTGAGGGTGGGCGGCTGGTGGTTCCTGTTGGCAGCGCCGAGCAGCAAGACTTGATGCGGATCGTCAAGCGCGACGGGTGGGCCTTGCAGGAAAAACTTTCAGCTTGCCGGTTTGTGCCGTTGCTTGGACGTCATGGATGGCAAATGGGGCCGCAAGAAACGGTCCAAGGCACTCCGACGGACGGGACTTCGGGCCACACCTCGAGTCCCGAGATTTCAGATCACGAGACCTCGGGCCTCGGAAACACGCGTCACGGAGATTCGCACTCGCAACACAGAACCAACCACGACGGAACTGCGCGCGGATGACAGCGCTTAGTCCCGAGCTTTCCATCATCATTCCTGCTTATAACGAAGAGGCACGGCTTCCGCGCACAGTCGCCCGGATTATCGAATATTTTTGTACGCGCCCGGTTTTGCCTGATTTGCCTACGGATTTCACGCCCGATATGCTTGAGATTGTGATCGTGGACGACGGATCGACGGACCGAACGGCGCGCATGGCCGAAGAATGGGCGCAAGAGATGCCTTTTGTGCGTCTGGTATCTAACGGCGACAATCGCGGGAAAGGTTATAGCGTGCGACATGGCATGCTGGAGGCGCGCGGCCGGCTCGCGCTATTTACGGACGCTGATTTATCGTCGCCGATCGAGGAAATCGTCAAACTTTTGGCGGCGCTTGCAGACGGCAATGATGTGGCGATCGGATCGCGGGCGCTGGATCGTTCGCTGATTACCATTCACCAATCGCGGCTTCGTGAATGGGCGGGGATGATCTTTAATGGGTTTGTGCGGATTTCTACCGGGTTGCCGTTTTGCGACACGCAATGCGGTTTCAAGATTTTCCGGCGAGAGCCTGCGCGGATTGTGTTTCAGCAGCAGCGCATCGAAGGTTTTGGATTCGATCCGGAAATTTTATTTCTGGCGAAGCGGCATGGTTTGCGCACCCTTGAGGTGGCGGTGCGTTGGGCGCATGACCCAGCCACCAAGGTTCACGTTGTTCGCGACAGCGTTTTGATGTTTGGCGATTTGATTTATATTCGCTGGAATTGGTTTTGGGGACGCTATCCGAAACGCGCCCGCAAGAGTTAGCGATTATTCCTTGCGCGGCTGAGCGGTCGGTGGCAGCAGGCCGTTCAGGCGCAAGTAGATTGCTGCGGCGCTGTAGTGGTCGGCGAAATCGTTGGTCAGCGCCATCATTGCGGCCGCGCGTGTAAGGCTGAAATTGCCTCGCGTGAGAACTACTTCCCCTAGCTTGGAATCATCGACTTTCGCCAGCGACTGAGTGCAGAAATCGAACGATGATTTCAGCGCGGTAGCCAATTTTTCCTTTGGGTCTGTTTCCTTTAATTCTTCCATTTTGGGCGCGTCGGTTCCGGAAATCGCCGCGCATAGGCGGAAATTCGAACCTGCCATGTGCATGACGAGGTGGCCGAAGGTAATCTGAGCGGGCGTGGGGCGGTAGCTGAATTTGTCCGCGGGCATTTCGTCCACGGCGGCGAGAACATTCTTCGATTGGCGTTCGAGCGAACTGCGGACGGCGCCGGCGACGGGACTTGCGTCGGTTTGAGCTGGGGCCGCTGACTGCGGCGATGGTTGCTGGGCTTGTTGGGCTCGTGCGGCGAGGGGACAAAGTGACGCTACCATCAGGAAAAGTAAGAGCCGGTTCATTTTGGTTCCTCCGGGCGATTCTTGCCGGCACAGCATAGCCGGACTGCGGCACTGGGACAAGCTGTTCGGTTCGCTGTGCCTCTTGGCACAAAAGCGAATCAGCCGGCGAGACGCCAGCGCTAGGGCCCGGGCGTAAACCTGTCCTAACTTTGTATTGCAAAGTACTTGACACTACTTTGCCATTTGCTACTATGACTGTGATGTCCTCCTCAGGTCCCATTCGCGCGCGATCTAACGCACGCAATTCCGCAACAACTTCTATTGACGATCATGCCCGCGACAATTTGCGGTTCATCCGCGAAACCATGGAGCGCGCTGGGTCGTTCACTGCCGTTCCAGGATTGGGCGGCGTGGCCATGGGCATCACTGCGTTGGGCGCGGCGGCGATCGCGTCGCTGCAGGCTTCTTCGTTGGCGTGGCTGTTGACTTGGGTTACGGAAGCATTGATCGCCATCGGAATTGCGAGTTGGACTACTTATTCCAAAGCTCGTGACGCCGGCAGCACACTTTTCAGCGGACCCGGGCGCAGATTTGTGTACAGCTTTGCTCCGCCGATTTTTGTTGGCGCGCTGCTTACCATCGTGCATTTGCGCAGCAGCGAGATTGGACTTATGCCCGGGCAGTGGCTGCTGCTCTATGGCACCGGGGTTGTGACCGGCGGTGCGTTTTCGATTCGTATCGTTCCTTTGATGGGGTTGTGCTTTATGGTGCTGGGAACTGTGGCGCTGTTTTGTCCGTGGACCTGGGGGAATGCCTTTCTTGCGGCCGGGTTTGGCGGGTTGCACATAATCTTCGGAGGAATTATTGCGAGGAAATATGGCGGCTAAATCAGGCGCGTATCGGCGCGAGCACGTGGAGAACGAGGAAAGGCCGAAGCGAAATTCTGCCGGTTCGCGCACGCCGGAAAGCGCGGCGACGAATCTCGATCGATTGATTCACGAGCGCACGCGGCTTGCCATCGTCAGCGCCCTGGCGGTGAATGAATCTCTGACTTTCAATGAATTGAAGCAGTTGCTTCGCGCCAGCGACGGCAATTTGAGCGTTCACGCCCGCAAGCTGGAAGATGCAGGCTATCTGGGTTGCAAGAAATCCTTCGACGGGCGCATGCCAAAAACCGAATATGCCCTGACGGCGGCTGGACGGCGCGCCCTGGAAAAATATCTGGACCACATGGAAGCTCTGATCCGCGTGACCCGCGAGGCTTAAGCTCTGCCAATTTTTTTCCCTGGACACTCTATGAATAAAAGTACTTTGACGATGGTTCCGCAATCGAAGCTGCACGTCGCTATTTTGCTGGATGGGAATGGGCGCTGGGCTTCGTCGCGAGGTTTGGTGCGCTCCGACGGGCACCGCGCCGGCGTCGAAGCTGTTCGACGGATCGTGCGTGCCGCGCCTGGGCTTGGCATCGGGACTTTGACGCTGTATGCATTTTCGTCGGATAACTGGGGACGCCCTAGCGGTGAAGTTGCTGCGTTACTCGCTTTGCTTGAAGATTACTTTCGGACTGAATCGGCTTCTTGCGCGGCTGACGGTGTTCGGCTTCGAGTGATTGGGCGGCGCGATCGTTTGCCTCGCTCGCTGGCTGAAGCGATTGAATCCGCTGAACGCATTACGGCTGCGGGCCGGATACTTGAACTGCGCATCGCTGTGGATTACTCCGCGCGGGATGCGATTCTTCGCGCTGCTTGCTGGATGGTTTCGAGCCTGGAAGTTACGCAGCGGGAATTCGCTAAGCGCCTGGGTGAAGTGACTCATGCCAGTGGACCCGCGCTCGATGTGGACTTGCTGATTCGTACGGGCGGCGACCGCCGGTTGAGTGATTTCATGTTGTGGGAATGCGCGTATGCGGAACTGTTTTTCACGCCGCGGATGTGGCCGGAATTTGAGGCTGCTGATCTGGCTTCGGCTGTGGAAGATTTTCGCGGGCGTGAGCGGCGATTCGGACGTCTGCCGGAAGCTGCTGCCAGTTGATGATTGCAAGTTCTCGGCGAGTGAGGCTTGTGTCGCGCCTCCGGCGCTTTTCCCGCGCAAAATTTGTATCACGTTCGCCGAAGAGCGCTGCTAATAGAATTCTAATTACAGAAGCGCAACTACGGATCCTGTGGTTTCTCTTGCGTACGCGACATTTCGAATGCGCGTTTGATTACTCGCGTCGCGATGGGCGTTAGTGAATATCGCGTTAGGTCGTCTTCCGGTACCCATGCTACGTCGGTTACGTCGCTCGCTGCTTTAGGCTCGCCGCTTACCAGCTCGCACAAATAATCCAAGATTACGAAATGGTATTGCGTGTGCCCTGTGGCATCCGGGAAAATTCGTTCGAAGACTTCAATTAGTTGCAGGACGCGCACTTCGATTCCAGTTTCTTCTGCGAGTTCGCGCCGCACAGCGTGTTCTATTGTTTCGCTTAATTCCAGCATACCGCCGGGGATCGACCATTCGCCTGCTAGTGGCGGACCTCCACGCCGGATAAGGAGCGCGCGATTGTTAGCGATGACCACGCCGCCGACTCCGACCAGCGGTCTCTCCGGATATTCACGTTGGCCCGTCACTTTTACACATCCCCTCTCGCGTTTGCTTGACACAGGCGGTATATAATAGCCCGCGAAGTAGACGTATACCCAGGAAGGAGAGAAATACCGTGACCCGATGTCCGGAATGCGACACTGAAATTGATCTGGATGAAGACGAAGTAGAAGAAGGCGAGATCCTCAGCTGTCCCGAGTGCGATGTGGAGCTCGAGGTGACGCAAACTCATCCTGTACACCTTATCGCTATTTCCGAAGATGAGGATGAAGACGACGAGGATGAGGAAGAAGAAGTAGCGATTGTGAAGGAAGAAGAGGAAGAAGAAGAGGAAGAAGCCGAATAATTTTCCTCTCGATTCCCAACGATCGTCCGTCTCGGCTTCGGAAGAATCTTGGGACGTTGCGCCGAGGAACCGTCGAACCGTTTTGCCATTCCAGGCCACGAACGCCGGAAGAACAGGACCCTGTGAAGAGCCAACGAGTTTTCATGTTTGTTGTGGCCGTTTTTTTCAGTTTGACAGCCGCGTTTCCCGCCCTTTCGCAGGAAGAATCAAAAGCGCAGAAAAAAGCCGAAGCGCAACTGAAGACTTTGCACGGCAGCGTGATTGATAAGGACGAAAACCCCGTGCCTTCCAGTGTTGTGTACCTCAAGAACGTGAAGTCTCAGGCGGTGAAAACTTATATTGCTGACGAATCGGGCAATTACCGGTTTAGCGGTCTTGATCCCAACGTGGATTATGAATTACACGCCGAGCATGATGATTTGACCTCGCCCATCCGCACTGTGTCCAGTTTCGACAGCCGCCGCGATATTGAAGTGACTCTGAAACTTTCCAAGAAGAAGAAATCTTAGCGTTAATTTGGGCTGAGGCTCCGTGTCCGCACCTTCAATCATCGATCTGCGAAGAAGGTCGGCAGTTCGCGCAATTCGAGAAACGATTCGAAGCGCTTCAAGAGAAAACCAAAGAGAGATCCTTCGCTTCGCTCAGGATGACGAGTCTATGTTAGGTGTGGTTTCGGGCTGATCAAATTCCACCGTGAAGAATTTCGGCGTTATCAGGTGTTGCTCGGCGAAGGATTAGGGGGTCATTACGCGGATCGCGGCGGGTAGTACTTCGAATTCTGCTGGTGATTGACCCAGTTCCTCGCCATCTCCGTGTACGCGCGCTGCTCGATCCGCGCAGAGCGCAACTCGGCGCGCGCAATAACGCATTACTTCCGGGAAGCCGCGAAGGTCTCCACTGGTGAGTAGGATGGGTAGTGCCTCAAGTAAACGTGGGAAACTCACTTCGCCGACTATCACTACCTCGAGCCAGCCATCATCCATTTTCGCGTTGGGTGCGATGCGCAGGCCGGAACCGTAACTCGGTGCATTCGCTACCGCGACGAACAGGGCGCGTCCCGTCCATTTTATGTCATCGATTTGAGCTGATAGTTGAAGCAACGGTCCGCGGAAAAATATTGCGAATGTCCCGGCTAGATAGCGCGTTACTCCCGGCCAGGCTTTATAGCGCGTGTTCGCCAGGTATGCCGCTTCTGCATCCATGCCCATGCCGCCTGCGCCGATGTAATGCGCGACGTCTCCGTCATTAAAGTGGACCCGAATCAAATCCATGCTGTGTGGCTGTGCGCTCAAAAAAACATTGGCGGCTGTTATGGGATCGGATGGAATGCCCAGGGCGCAGGCGATATCGTTTCCATTGCCGGCTGGGAAAAAGCCGGCGACCGCTTCGGTTCCGCGCACGCCTTCGACTAGATGATGAAAGGCGCCGTCACCGCCTAGCGCGACGACGTAATGAAATCCTTCCGTAGCCGCTTGAGCCGCGAGGTTCTGGATATCCTGCGAACTTTTCGAGTGCACGAATTCTGCGCGGCATCCGCGGGACGCAAGCAAGCTGCGGACTGCTGGTTCGGCGCACAGAGCACGCCCGCCCCCGGATGATGGATTTACGATCACAAATGTGTCGGCCTTCATGAGCGGGTGACTAGCGGAGCGTTGCGCTTCGAACGGATGCGGGATCGGCCAGGAATTGCGCTACCGTGGGCCCGACTGAGATGCACGCGGGACTGCGATGACCGCACGGCGAATCGAGAGTTTCGACAGGCACGTCGATGGCAGCAGCGAATGCCAGCGCTGGAGTCGGGTTCACAGTGTGATCCTCGGGAGAGATGATGACCAGCATTTTGGCGTGCACGCGCTTGGCGGCTTGTTCCAGCGTGACTCCGAATTCTCCGGCAACGTCCAGCGAAATAATCGCCTGTCGTTGGCGCATCAAGTTACAGGCAACGGCCGCAGTCGACGTTTCTTCTTTTCGCGTTGTGGCAATGAAGGCGCCAAAGTCCTGTGATGGGGTCTGTGCCACGCGGAAGGCTGGGGAACTGTTGGCCATGGAACCGATTTCGCTGAAGACGGCAAATCCGGCAGTCATCAACTTTGTACCATTGCCGCCTTGCCATTCCGGATCGAGTTTCAGCACATCGATTTGCGAGGTCCACAGCAGCTTGTCGTAGGACGTGGATTGTGGCGAGCCTGTAATTGGGATTGCTTCGTCCATGAAATCGGGATAAGCCACCGCCCATTCGAACGTTTGCATGCCTCCCATCGACGCGCCCATTACTGCGCGGAGATGAGTGAGGTGGAAAACTTCGGTGGCGAGGCGGTGTTCGGATTCCACCATGTCACGGATCGTGAATTGCGGAAATTTCATGCGCGGTTGCGTTTTGCTGTTGGATGGAGATGTCGAAACACTGTCGCCGATCGCGTCTACCAGGATCACAAAATATTTCGTCGGGTCGACTATTTTGTCTTGGGTTATGGACCCGACGATTTTCGCGCTGGTGCCGCCCAGCCAGCTAGGCCAAAGAACCGCGTTCGATTTAGCGGCATTGAGTGTGCCAAAGGTTCGATAGCCTAGCTTGAACTCGTGGATAATCGCGCCGCTTTGCAGTTTTAAATCACCTAGATCGGCGAATTGTTGCTCGCCGTCGTGGCCGAGGGAAACTGCAGCCGGAGATTGCGTCTTCCGATGGACGGGTTGACTGACGCACAAGAAAAGGCACATGCATACTATTCCCAGTGCTTTAGTCATCTCCGTCCTTTGGTCTGGAGTGTTTCGCTACACCATTATTTCGTCGACGTAACACCATCTCCAATCTTCGCCGAGCTCGTGGGATTGCATGATCGCGTGATGCGTCCCGTGGAAATGTTTTGTGGCATGTTTGTTTTTCGATGAGTCACAGCAGCCCACGTGGCCGCAGGAAAGGCACATCCTAAGATGCACCCATTGGTCTCCCATTTTCAGGCATTCTTCGCAGCCATTGGCGCTGGGCTTTACGGATTTGATTTGGTTCATGTGAGTGCAATTCGTCGCCATCATAGCCTCCTGGAAGAAAATCTAACTTTGCGCCTGCTCGTGCGTCCGGTCAACTGACGAAAATCGGTAGGCGCGAGCACGACGATCTTCTTCTGCGTCTGTTTCCCGCGAACATTTGAAGATTGCTGCGCAAAGTGAGATGCTACGCTTCCTTCGTCGAAAGGAGAACTCTCCGATGCTGAGGCGAATTTTTAAAGTAGCGCTGCCTTTGGTGGTAATGTGCGCTGCGTTTGTTTGCGCGCGCCCTGCTGTGGCACAGCAACAGGCCGATCGCGGGCGGAACTGGGGGTATTCCGAAGCTGATGGCCCCGAGCACTGGGGCGATCTCTCGCCCGATTACGCCGCGTGCAAGAATGGCAAGCATCAGTCTCCGGTGAATATTGTGGATGCGAAGCCGGTGGAACTGCCACCGATACACTTCGATTACCAGCTTTCGCCTCTGAAAATGATCAACAATGGTTACACGGTCCAGATTAACTACGCGCCCGGGAGCAGTATTTCCGTCAACGGCATCGCGCTGCCGCTGGTGCAATTTCATTTTCATCATGTAAGCGAGACGGAAATCAATGGGCAGAAATCCGATTTGGAATTACACCTGGTGCATAAGGACACGGCGGCGGGCCGTACGGTGGTGGTGGCGATTTTGATTAAGAGCGGCAATGAGAATCCGCTGATGCGCCAGCTGTGGGGCCACATCCCGACGGATGTTGGCAAGGAAATGGAATACAAGAAGATGGTTTTCAATGCTGCTGACTTTTTGCCTGCCGACCAGAATTACTATGTTTTTGATGGCTCGCTGACTATTCCGCCCTGTGGCGAGGGGGTGAAATGGTACGTGCTGAAGACTCCCATCGAAGCTTCGCCCGCGCAAATCGCCCAGTTCGCGAAGTTTTATCCGGACAATGCGCGTCCTGTGCAGCCGCTGAATGGGCGCGAGATCGAAGAAAGCGACTTCCATAAATAACTATTCGAATTTCCGCAGAGCTGTCCTGGTATACGGCTACGCTCACCCCAATTTGCGTGGGAGACTGTGATGAATCGCGACGTTTCCACTGTGACTGATGCTTGTGCGTGTGATCTTCTGCGGCGCGGTTTAGCGCTCGTGATGCTCCTTGCCTTCTTCGCTGTGCTGGTCACCAGCTCGCCTTTGCAGGCCCAGATCTCGGCGGAATCGGATCAGTTGCTGCATCGGATGTATGCCTCGATGGACTTCGAGGTGAAAACCTTTGGGCCGGCACGGTGGCTGGATGATGGCACGTTTTACACCACGATCGAACCATCCGCCGCGGCGCAGGACGCGCAAGACATCGTGCGCTATGAGACTGCCAGTGGAAAACGTGAAGTTCTGGTTTCTGCTGCGAAGCTCATTCCGGCCAACAGCAAGGGTCCTTTGGCAATCGAGAGTTATGCGTGGTCGAAAGATAAATCGAGACTGCTCGTTTATACGAACTCTGCGCAGGTTTGGCGGCGGAACACGCGTGGGGATTATTGGGTGTTGAATTTGCAGTCGGGCTCGCTGCGCAAGCTGGGCGGCGATGCTGCGCCTTCTTCGCTCCTGTTCGCGAAGTTTTCGCCGGATGGATCGAAGGTTGCGTACGTCCGGGCGAACAATATTTACGTGGAAGACGTTGCGAGCGGCCGCATTTCGCAACTTACCCGCGACGGCTCGGCTACCATTATTAACGGCACGTCGGATTGGGTTTACGAAGAAGAATTAGACCTGCGCGATGCGTTTCGCTGGAGTCCTGATGGGAAGCACATCGCGTACTGGCAATTCGACACGAGCGAGGTGGGAACTTTCAAGCTGCTGTATAATCTCGCGCCTCCTAAGGAGATTGTTACCGGCTTTCCATATCCCGGGCTTGGTGCGTATCCGTCGGTTCTGGATATTCCGTACCCGATTCCTGGAACGAAAAATTCCTCAGTGCGGGTGGGTGTGGTCGGGATCGAGGGCGACGAGACCCGCTGGATGGCCGTGCCAGGCGATGCTCGTGACAATTATATTGCGCGAATGGAGTGGACTCCCCATTCAAATGAATTGGCCATCGAGCATGTGAATCGCCTGCAAGATAGCAATGATGTGCTGCTGGCGGACGCCGCTGGCGGGCAAGTCCATCAAATTTTTCGCGACCAGGATGCTGCCTGGGTGGATGTGATGGACGAGATCAAGTGGGTTCATGACACGGCAAAGAATTTTTGTGGCTGAGTGAACGCGATGGATGGCGGCACGCCTATCTTGTGTCGATGGGCGGGAAAAATGTGCAGCTGATTACTGCGGGCGCCTACGACGTGATGGGCATCGACGGCGTGGATGAAAAAAGTGGCTGGCTTTATTTCTCGGCTTCGCCGGAAAACGCTACGCAGGCTTATCTGTATCGCGGGCGGCTGGATGGTTCAGGCAGCGCCGAGCGCGTGAGTCCTGCTGCTGAGCCTGGAACGCATCATTACGATGTATCGCCCGATGGCCGCTGGGCTTTCCACACCTATTCGCGCGCCGATGTTACGCCTGTGACGGATCTGGTGGAGCTTCCGGCGCATCGTGGCGCGCGCATATTGGAAGAGAACGCGGCGTTGCGGGCGAACGCAGCGCCTTTGCTGGTGTCGCCGACTGAATTTTTCAAACTCGATATTGGCGAGGGCACCACTCTAGATGCATGGATGCTGAAGCCCCCGCATTTCGACGCGTCGAAAAAATATCCGGTGCTGGTGTTTGTGTACGGGGAACCGGCGGCGCAGACCGTGCTGGACGAATGGGCGACCTGGAATTTCGATTTCCATCGAGTCGTCGCTGATGCGGGTTACATTGTGGTCAGTTTTGACAATCGCGGGACGCCTGCGCCGAAGGGACGCGCGTGGCGAAAAGTGATTTATGGCGCGATTCATCCGGTCATCGTTAAAGATCAGGCTGCCGCGCTGAGGAATTTTCTGCAGACGCATCCTTATGCGGATTCTTCGCGGGTGGCTTTGTGGGGCTGGAGTGGCGGTGGGTCGAGCACACTGAATTTGATGTTCCGTGCGCCGGAATTATACTCGGTGGGGATGTCGGTGGCTCCCGTCCCTGACTTGCGGCTTTACGACACTATTTACCAGGAACGTTACATGGGTTTGCCTCTACAGAATGTGGAAGGCTATCGCTCCAGTTCCGCGATTAACTACGCGGAAGGTTTGCGCGGCCACTTGCTGTTGGTGCATGGCTCGGGTGATGACAACGTTCATTATGGGGGGAGCGAGCTTCTGCTGAACCGGCTGATCGAACTGGATAAGCCCGTGGACTTCATGGAATATCCCAATCGCACGCACGCGATCAATGAAGGACCAGGCACGACGCTGCATTTGTACAGCATGCTGCTGCGCTACCTGGAAGAGCACATTCCGCCGGTCGCGAACGCCGTGCATCAATAGTCAGATCAAACGCGAATCTCGATGTCACTGCTTCGATTCTTCTCTTGCTAATATCGAACGATCGTAGAATAGTCGGTCGCAGTGAGAGGTTATGGGCCCTGACATTCTGAGGGCCGAAGTTCGCCGGTCTTTGCGATTCTCCGACCGCCTGCGATGCTCTCACGGATGGAAGACTCCCCGCTCGAGCTTCAAAGCAAGAGGAGTTACCTATGTCTCCAAGAGGCATAGCGTTTCTAGCGCTGATAATCTTAAGTCCATACATATTCTTGCAAACTGCGGCGGCTCAGGACGATCAGCAAGAGACCTCGCCGTTGGATAATCGGGCGGACCATCCCATTAACTAGGTTCGCAAAAGCTCTGTGCCGCCAGGCTCGGTCAAAAGAAGAGGAAAACTTCAGGAAAACGGTTCGCGCACACAGCGGAACCCGACGACGGAGCTTCGAACGTTGGGCTTCAATATGTAACGTGCAGAGACGCGTGACTGTCCCCTGACGACTCCGCGCCAGGAGCCGCCGCGCGAAACGCGATACTCGCCCCTCTCTGGGCCCTGTGGGTCGGATTCCGGTTTTAGGCTGTAATAAGTTATCCCGTACCAGTCCTGCACCCATTCCCAGACATTGCCCAGGGTGTCATACAATCCAAATGCGTTTGGCTGTTTCTCACCTACTGTGTGAGTGGTACCGCCCGAATTGTCGCGGAACCACGCAACTTGGAGCAACGGGCCATATCGGCAGGAACTGTCTCCCGCGCGAGCTGCGTATTCCCATTCCGCCTCTGTCGGCAGACGATAACGGTAACCGTCCGCCTTGCTGTTGACCGCTTCGCAAAACCTCTGCGTGCCTTCCCAGCTCACATTCTCGACCGGGAGATTCGGCCCCTTGAAATTGCTCGGATTGATATTCATGACCGCTTCATACTCTGTCTGGGTCACCTGAAACTTGCCCATCTCAAAAGGCCGGGTGATGGTGACTCGATGAACGGGCTTTTCTTCGGCGTAACAATCAGGGTCATTTGCCGAGCAGCCCATCATGAAGCTTCCCGCCGGAATGTTCACGAACTGCATGCGGTTTAGTTGATGATGGTTCTACAACGAATTCGCCATCAGAGCAAGCCCAGCAATACCAGGGTGCACCGGTTGACGATGCAATCGACCCTCGCAAAGGTGCTAACTCCTTCCATGAGGCGGCCGGTTAGTGTCAAGTCTGTTTTTCTTTCTTCTAGGTGCCTGCGTTCGAGCCGAGCCACGTCTGTCGCCATCCTTCAATCCGCACTCTCTGTGAGCGATTTTCGCCCGTAAGGATTACAATCGGCTAGCGCCTCAAATACGGTGCGCATTGAGGTGACCTCATGCTCCCAGCAAAATGGTTTACTTCTCTGCTCTTGCTTACAATCGGATTCACACTCTACAGCCCTGAGGCATCTGCTCAAATGCTTAGTTCCAGGGGGTGGCCGGAATGGGACTCGACAAACCAGGTCTTATTTTTCATAAGTTCTTCTTCTGGCTCGGTTGTTCGTGCCTATGTGGATGTTCAGCAACGGGGCGCGGACATCGACATATACAAGGATTTTCCAGGCGCTCAATCTGCATACGTCGATAGCGTGACCGCCGGGCCGAACGGTTCCACCTTGATTGCCACCACGTTGGACTTCGGGAGCCACAATATACGAGAGGTGGTTCTCACCTATGATTCTTCGGGCAAATTGCTGAAAACTTGGGACCCAGCCCCACAGTATGTAGAGGCCATCGCCTACAGCAAAGACGATGACGCTGTGTTTGTGCTCGGCGGACGTAATCTCCCACCCGGTCCGTACACCTCTAACTACCCAATCCTGATCGAGTACAGCCGCGATAGACGCGTACTGAAAACCATGGTTCCGGGCAGTCTACTGAAGGATTTCAATGGTTCATTCCACAGGGGCAGTGAAGTTGGACAGCCGCTGCTCAGGGTCACGGAAGACCACCTCTATCTTTACGCTTCCATGAATCGCGAGGTTGTGATGTGCGACCGTGACGGAGTCGTCCTCGCATATCGAAACTTCACCGACGCTATTGAAAAAATCTCAACGGATGACGACTATCACCTCGTTCAGGTTCATCAGACGGATTTCGCGGAAAATGGCGACCTGGTGCTGGAACTCCTGCTCTGGAACGATAATAAGAACAACTATCTGATGGACGTTGTGCGCTTGAGCACCAAAACTGGGGAAGCCCTCTCAGTCCACAACGCATTGAACAGTGGGCGACTTTCGTTCGTGGGAATGAAAGACGGTCAATACTTATACTTAGAGAACTTAGAGAGTGGACAGAATCTGTACACGCAATCCGCTGCAGGCCAAGAGCCGCAGCCTCTAGCCACCCAGCCGGTCATGTGACCACAACGGAATTGCCTGGAATGGCTGGACGAGTATTGGTGCATCTCGGACTTGCCCGAGCCTATTCAATGCAGGGCGATACCGTCAAAGCGAAAAGTGCGTATCAAGATTTCTTCACACTGTAGAAAGACGCTGACCTAGATTCTCCCATTCTCATCGTCGCGAAAAGCGAGTACGCGAAGTTGAAGTAATCTTCCGAAGTTTCCAGCGACATAACCCATAGCGCATGCTTCGCTTCGACCAAGCTGCGTGCTCAGTCGAGCCAAAATTCAGTTGGCCGAATGCCCGGCAGAAATTGCGGGCCGCTGGCATTACGCCGGTGGCGGTAGGGCATACACGCTGCTAGGAATTGGTTCCGTCGAAACAGCGACCCCTGCCAACATCTTCCACTGCCCAGATTGCTTTTGCCACGTGTCAGCCGCCACAAACTTGGCGTTCGGAACGTCGTAGCGAGCATCCTTATGGCCGGTTGCATTGTATGTACCTGAATAGGTCACGATAGCAGTGTCGCCAGAGATTCTTACTTTGATGTCCTGAATCTCAAGGGTCACCTTGACATCAGGGTCAGCCTTTCTCATCCCCAGTTCCATTTTCTCCAAGTCCGCTGGCGTCTGGTCGGCAACGTGACCCAAGGGGTCTATCGATACGACGTGTGCCGAACTAATACTCTTGTCGAAAGCAATGTCGGCATCGCTCGTCCCTCCATGCTTGGCCGCATCCAGTTCTAGTTTCTTGAGGGTCTCTTCATCGGATGTCGATTGGGGCCAAACACGAGTCGCGCCAATCGCCAGAATCAACAGGCATAGCATCAGGAAGAAAGTTCGTTTGTTCATGACGTACTCCTTTTAGGCCGGAGTCTAGCACATTTCGTCATGAACTGTGGCCTGTGGCACAATCAGAATCTCACCGCGAGAATCATTTTTAGCACATCGTTCGAATCTGATTCAGTTAGCTTGCCTGTGAATTGCATGGTTATCTTACTGTAGTAAAATCGTAGTAGTTATTGTATCTGCTCAGAACCAGCACTCGTCTTGATAGCTAACTCAGATCTAGTGTTGTGTCCCTTAAATAACTAATATAACTCTTGCAGGACAGTTTCCCCTAAGGCACCTTCTGTGGAGAATGGAGGTGCCTATGAACCTGGGACGACCGCTCCCCCCGTTGCTGCTAGACGTGGAGCAACGCCAACAACTCAAAGCCCTGGCCAGTTCTCGCTCGCTGCCCCATGGCCTAGTGACCCGCGTGCGAATCATTTTGCTCAGCGCCGACGGCTGGTCCAATAAGGACATTGCGGTCCGTTTGCAATTGAACAAAATGACGGTCGGTCACTGGCGACGACGGTTCGTGAAACAGGGACTGACAGGATTGCACGAGGAACTGCGCCCCGGCCGCCCGCGTTCGATTCCCGATGAAAAGGTCGCCACGCTGATCCGCAGAACCTTGCGAACCAAACCGAAAGACGGGACACATTGGAGTTGTCGCTCGTTGGCGGCAGAAACCCGTCTGTCGAAATCTACTGTCCATCGGATCTGGCGCGTCTTCGGCTTGCAGCCGCACCGAGCGCGTCACTTCCAGCTTTCCAACGACCCGTTCTTTGTCGAGAAGGTACGTGACATTGTCGGGTTGTATCTGAACCCACCGGATAAAGCCCTGGTGCTGTGCGTGGATGAGAAGAGCCAGATTCAAGCGCTGGAGCGTAGCCAGCCGATGCTGCCCTTGGGACTCGGTTACGTCGAAGGGATCACGCACAACTATGTCCGACATGGCACCACTACCCTGTTCGCGGCCTTCGATCCCGTCACCGGAACGGTCCTGAGCCAGTGCAAACGCCGTCATCGTCACCAGGAGTTCCTCGATTTTCTGCGCCATGTAGACGCCAGTGTGCCCAAGGCTTTTGACGTGCACCTGATCATCGATAACTATGCCACCCACAAGCACCCTCGCTTCCAACGCTGGTTGGCAGCACGCCCCCGTTACCACGTGCACTTCACACCGACCTACTCTTCCTGGCTCAACCAAGTGGAAATCTGGTTCAACATCATCACGCAGAAGGCTATCCGTCGGGGCACCTTCGGCAGCGTCAAAGAACTTGTCGCCAAAATCGAACGCTTCGTCCATCGCTACAATG
The DNA here is from genome assembly GCA_963703675.1 of uncultured Acidobacteriota bacterium. Taxonomy (GTDB): domain Bacteria; phylum Acidobacteriota; class Terriglobia; order Acidiferrales; family UBA7541; genus Palsa-295. Next base: position 118,958 of record CAVPFH010000009.1, read on the forward strand.
CTGACGCCCGACCCTTCTCCTGGACCGCAACGCCCGATTCAATACTGGAAAAAATCCAGCGACTATGTGAGCGTATTTCCGGGACACAACACTAGCGTAATGAAGTGTTTCTTGCCATCGGGATAGGAACAGAGTTGTTGGGCAGCCTCTTGGCACACTTTGTGGGCCTATCTTGTTTCGCCGTGCCGCTGCGACATCGTCGTGCATCACCGTGTGGCGCGTCGGCTCCATTTGCGTGTTAGCCGCTTTGTTGCAGGTCTTCCTTGCACCGAGAGTGTCCCCGATTCCCACGACATGCATGTGGTGTGATCCTCTCGAATTTCATTTGCGTTCGAGTCCATCGCGCCACGCAATCACTTCTAGTTCGACCCGGACAGCGTCCTCTACGGGAACCACGGGTCGTGCCTGGAACTCAAAAGCAGGCAACATCGAGCAGAACTTGTGAATGGTCAACGGATCGTCGCACTCCACCAACATGTGCCCACCCCACTCGCCCACTCGCACAACGAACACCTCGATCTTGAAATTGGCGGGCGCCTTCCATTGAGTGAACACCTCCAGTATCCGCGTCTGGGTATTCTCGTACTCCATAGGCGAGCCTTGCGCGCGTTCGAACCAACTGATCATGTACTTCATCTGGATCCTCCTAATCGATTGCGTTCAGATCTTCCGGATGACTGCTGCGGAGAAAGGATAACTCTCGTTTTGCCTGACCTGGATAAAATCGGTCGTGGTCAGCCCATCACGAAATCTCTGCCCTGCCGGTGACCCTAGTTTACTCGACCGGAAACCACATGGGTCCTGTATTGCGGCGCCCCCGGAAGTAATCCACATGCCTGGTTGATAACGGCGGTGAGTATGCGCTCAAGAAAATTGATGGAAGTTGGTCAAAGACCGGATACATTGCGTCCAGCAAACGGGATAGCATCCCTCATTTTTTTGCGCCAGGCTTCACGCGCACGTAATAACCCGCAGCCCGCCGGGCCACGTTGGCAAATCAGCCGCCAATTGAGCAGAGAACCATGCTAGTGAGCTATTGAGACTGTCCTGCTCGGGGTTTTTCCGTGGTGTTCGTCACGAGATCCGAACATGGAAGCTGCATCTCCGCAGCCAGGAAACCATCCAGGATCTGGCGCGAAGGACCACATCCCCTCTCAAGTCCCGTTTAGTCGTGCGGAGATGTGAACTAGGAATTCATTTGTCCGGTAAGCGCTAACGTTAATCGTCCAAGTGCCGCGACGATTTGCTTCGATTACTTCCTCGAAAGCTGTTTCAGCAGGCTTGACCGGCGGAAGAACTAATTCATCTTCTTCGCAGGACCCGGGTCGTCTGGCCCAACGAAATTCACCACAAAAGGCGCAACTCCATTCACCTGCACTACGCCGTCACCCTTGCACTGAGCATAGTGCCGCATTTGAGCAGGCGCGGACGCGAAGCCTCCCACGGGGATTTCTTTCATCGTTGCGTCATCCCACTTCGCGCCCGTTCCAAGCAGAAACGTGCCTTTAATCACCGTCACATTTTCCGTCGTCGGATGCCAGTGCGGCGCAATCTTTGTCCCGTCCGTGCAGGAAAGACGAAGCGTGTACGAACGCCCAGCCGTCATCGGATCGCCCTGTAGGACCGCAATCTTTACCGTTCCGCCCATCTCCACCGACGGCGTCCCTACCAGCGCTGACGCCGGAATGTCCATCCATTGCTCCGAGCCCGGCATCACCAGTGCGCTGCGAGCCGCACCCCCACTCTTTTTTTCAACGGCCACCTGCTTCGCGGGCGGCGTCTGCCCCATTCCCGCAGCTGCCAGCAGCAAGCACACAGCCAGCACACCAATTCGCTGTTTCGTCATGGGTTCATTTCCTCCGTACTTCAAGTTCTGACGTTGGATTTTGTAACCGAACCTCGGGCGGTACTTCCGCTGGGCGGAGATTAGCACTAACAGCGTACTACCTTCAATTCCAGGCTATACCAGTTGAATCGTTCGTGCGCGACAGCGATTCGCCTTAATTGCATCGCCCCCAGATTTCATTGGTGTAAAACAAAACGGTGTACCAATGACTCTCCAGACGGCGTAGACGATAGACTTGGCAGGGTATGCCGTTGAATTTTCCCGGTTGATGGCTCTGTGCTGGCATCGATAGCGAATCCGTCGGGTCAAAAGCAAGATACATCGTGGTGTTCTCTCCACCCCATCCCCAGTAGTCCCACTCGATGTGCTTCAACTCTCCGTTCAACGGGGCCTGTTGCTCCAAGACCTTGGACTTGTAATCGCCAGACCATATCAGCCACCTAGCGGAACTGCGGATTGTAGAATAATTCATGACCAAGGCGGCTGAAATCGCCCAATAGATAATCAGCGTCGCCAGTATTGATAGACACTCGCGAGGTTTTTTTGCAATTGCGGCGGCGAACAAAAAGATGACCAAGAAAATGCTCACGACTGGGACCACGAAGATTACATATAGTCCATCGGACTGCCAGAGCACTATCGGAATAAAGATGACAAGCGCGCTTAAATTGACATACAGCGCCGGCCGCCAAATGAACCGGTCTTTTTTAGCCGTTTTCTCTACCATAGAGGTGACCTTAAAAGGGGCTCCTGCCAATAACGTGCGGCATACGGGTTGCCACAACTTAACTCTCTTAGAATACTACCCACTTGGCTAACGTGACGTTCCCGGTACAATGTTGCTTTGTTCCTCCGCCGTGACCACGCGCATCGACGAAGACTCGCACCGGCCCAAGGGTGTGCTCGTTGCGTCATATTCGCTGTTAGACTCTGGGGCTTTAGGCTCAGACGAAGGAAGCGACTGCGCGGGATATCGCGCCAAGATGCCATGACTCGCACACTGCGCTACCGTGCATTCATTCTAGGTAGCAAATTATCTGCTGCTCGAAAATGCGACTACAATAAAATTGCAGTAGCTCGTGGCGAGATTTAGGGTTCGAAAAGTGGGAGTCGAGTTATTTCTATCGCCTAATCGCTGTGCACTTCCAAAAGATGTCACAATGCGCCTCAGCTGGCTGGGGCGTTCCGCTTAAGCCGCACCCCTCAAGACTCTGGAGGACAACGTGAAGAAACTGGCAGCGTTTTGCTTGCTGTTGGTCATAACGTTACCGCCGGTTGCTGAGCCGCAGGTCTCTGCAGGACAGAACTCGCCAATTGCAAAAGCGAGATTCTCGGGTAACCAATTCACGATGTCAGGCGATATGACAGGTACGTTTTAGTCAGCGGCGCTAGTAAGGCTGCGAATCCGATTTATCTCTTTCCGAAGCGCGGCGTCGATTTTTTTCGATTTGCGCTCCCCGCGAGCGACACGGCTGACGTAAGAGGGGTCTACATTCAATTCTCTCGCGACCCTGTCGTAAAGTCCTCGAAACACCGCCACTGCTTGCAGTAAAGGTTTTTGTCGCATTGAACACTCCGACCCACGAGTTGAGGCCGTTTCTTAATTCATCTGAGTTCGCAGGAAGCCGGAGAGAGGCCAACGGCAGGATGCTAGGGAGACTTGATGACAATACGCTATTAAACGTTCACTTGATACCGCTATTGTTGCGCGTTTTACGCCCAACTTGCCATCGCGCGCAGCACTGGAATCGTACGACATGAGGAAGTACGCGCGGGCTCCGGAAACTTGCTGCGAACGGATTACGTCGTGAATCCGCAATTCCGGCCTGTGGTTCAAAACTTACTTTTCGATGCATAACCGGCATCTCAATTAGTCACGCTGGCGACGGCCTGGTTCACACCTATGCCAAAGCGGATGACGATTTCAAGCGGGATGCAGCTGCGAAGCTGAAAGCGTTCATCGTTTCAAAGAATGCTGTTGAAAACACCTCCGCAACTTCGATTGCTTGGGTGAATTAACCAAATTTCACTTTGATTAGGCGTCCAACTGGTATGATGCGTCAGACCCGAACGAGCTGTTGATAGTCCGCTTCGCTGGCCCAGACCACATTGAAGTACACCTCACCGTGCTCGACAATGTCGGACGGCTTAAACGATTGAAGGTAGGCCTGAGTTTCCGCTGCTGCACGCACAACGAAAGAACCCCACACTTCGTGGCTTTTCCGGTTCACCGTATTGCCGTGTACCTCTCCCTTCCCGCTGAGTCCAATCGGGAGGCTCTGTATTGCTTCGTCTTGCAAAAGCCAAAGCTCCGTTCCGAGTACGGCATATCCGTGCGTGCCGAACCATTCGACCGCTCTCGCGGCGAGCATAGGCGGCCACGCCACCTCCTTTCCTCTTGAGAAAGCGGCAGCAGCCAGTACAAACGGAAAGCTGGTAGGGAAAAACTCGGAGTGCAAAGGCTGATTCACGCCAAACACATTACACGGGTGTGCGCCGGAGTTCCAGACTTGTCGCCAAGCGATGGCTTCATTGCTGGAAATCCTTGTATGCTCTATGTCAAAGCGGGCTAACTTCACCGCCACCATCGCTGCTAGCTCTCGCTCATGCTAGTGCGGCCGAGCAAAACGGACAAATCGAGAGCGCCGTGCCATATGCACCCTAAGTTACAGCCGGACGCTGTACACGACCGGGAGGATAATGCCCACGTCCGGCAGGCCGCTGGGTATATAACCGGCGGAGCGCCTTTTCGGGAGAATGGAGCGAGGGGGCGTTTTCGGGACGCCACCTGACGACGGGTGCGTCGTCTGTTCTGCCGTTAAACTACCCTCGCATCTCGTCGCAATCGCGCTTCCTTCAGCTTGTTGGACGCAAAATCGCGTAACCCGTCGCAAGCCTCACTTTCCGACGGGCATCAATCCCAGAATGATGGCCAACCAAGTTTGTACTTTTTTATCGCCAACAATTCATCCGCAGCGGATTTCATTTCATTGCGCTCTCCGCCGTGGTTGGAGTCGTGGGCCAATTCCCGCCAGCGAAGGAATAACGCTTCCTCGGCATCATGAACCAGTTCAGTCAGCTGCTCTCGGTCGGATTCCCGCATCGCTTTTTGCAGGCACCGTCTCCACGATGATTTGTGTTCTAGCATCGGTAAAGCCGAACGTAACAGACAATTCTTGGGTAGCTGTCGAACATCTCGCCCTCCGATTACATCGTTAGACCGATATCTACTTGCTCGGGTTAGCTCTGTCGGATGTCGCAAGAAGCCGTAGGAGGGTACAGCGGCAGGATGCTAGTGGGACGGGAGAATGGTAGCACAGCACGAGGACACATCGAACGTCATAATGTAGCGCCCCACAGGTCACGCTACAGGGAGCCTGATTCAATGAGCCAACCAGAAAATGGGAGGAGCCCGATGAGTGAGGCAAAGCCGTTTTGTATTTTGAAAAGGGAGGTCTGGGAAGCGTATAAGCGAGTGAAAGCGAACAAAGGAGCAGCAGGGGTCGATGAGCGATCCAGGATTTTGAAAAGAGATGGAAGAAGAATCTCTACAAAATCTGGAATCGGATGTCATCCGGCAGCTACTTTCCACCTCCCGTGCGGACGGTGAAGATACCGAAAGCAAACGGTGGGGAAAGAAAGCTGGGCATCCCGACGGTACCGGACCGAAACGCGCAACAGGTGTTGAAATCGAGACTGGAACCAGAGGTGGACCGACTGTTTCATGCAGACTCTTACGGATATCGACCGGGGAAGTCGGCGTTGGATGCAGTTGGCAGAGCGCGAGAAAGATGTTGGCGCTATGACTGGGTCTTAGACCTGGACATCAGAGGTTTCTTCGACAACATCGACCAAAATCTACTGACGCGGGCGGTAGAGAAACGCGCCAAGGATCGGTGGAGCATTCTCTATGATCCGCGAAGGACATACCTGCACGAGAAGTTTGATTTTATGGGCTACACGTTTCGAGCCCGGAATTCAATGACTCGCAGGGGAAAGCACTTCGTCAACTTCAGTCCGGCGATTTCTGCGAAAGCGGCACAGGCCATTCGAACAGAAGTTCGTGACTGGAAACTGCCACAACGCAGCGAAAAGGCGATCGAAGATCTGTCTCGGATGTTCAATCCTATCGTTCGCGGCTGGCTCCAATACTACGGGCGGTATTACCGCTCGGCGCTCTATTCGCCGATGCGCCAACTGGATCGCGATTGGACCCTTTGGGCCGCACAAGAATACAAGAAGGTGCGCAGACATCTACGCAGAGCGAGCCACTGGCTTGCGCGCACCAGACAGCGCACTCCGGGACTTTTCGCTCACTGGCAGATGAGTGTGCGGCGGGGCTCCGTGATGGGAGCCGTATGAGTTGAGAGACTCACGTACGGTTCTACGAGAGCCTCGGGGTGTGACTCCCCGGGGCTACTCACCCGCCCACCTGACCGGGCCGATTGACTTTTGTCACCAAATCCAGAGGGAACGACTTGCATGCCAATCGCGGCAGCAAACGGCTCCGGTATTCCACCATAACGTGCAACCATTCGGTTGCGGTTAACCGAGCACTGAGGTATTATGCAACTTGGAGGTTGCTTAAGATGAATGAGCGCATCGAGAAGCGCATTGAAATCAAGGCCCCGGTTTCGCGTGTCTGGCGTGCACTATCGGATTACCGAGAATTTGGCGAGTGGTTTCGTGTGAAACTAGATGGACCCTTTGTACTGGGTCGAGTCTCGCGTGGCCAAATGACATACCCCGGCTACGAGCACATCAAATGGGAGGCCGTCGTGCAGAAAATGGAGCACGAGCGACTCTTTTCGTTCACATGGCCTCATCCCAAGTCCCTCGACAAAGTAGACTACCCACAGGATTACTCAAAAGAGCCGACCACGCTCGTCGAATTCAGGCTAGAGAAGACCGCCAGTGGCACATTACTGGTCCTCACCGAGTCCGGCTTCGATAAGCTTCCCGGTGACCGCCGTCTGGAAGCGTTTCGAAGAAACGATGGAGGTTGGACAGGACAGATGAAGAACGTAGAGAACTATGTCACACAGACGCCATAGCAGCTTGTCTGCCAAAATGCGGGCGCACGCAGTCATCTTTGCAGCGCTGGGCGACGCAACCCGTCTATCGCTGGTTGCAAAACTCTGCAGGAGGCAGCCACGCTCAATCTCTCAGTTATCGGAGCGTTCCAAGCTGACCCGGCAAGCGATCACCAAACATCTCCGGGTATTGGAAAGTGCCGGACTCGTGCACAGCGTCCATAAAGGTCGCGAGACCAGATTCGAGTTCGACCTGGAGCCGATGGCAGAAGCCAGGGAATACCTTGATTTCGTCTCGGAGCAATGGGATGAGGCACTGTCCAGGCTAAAGGCATTCATTGAAGATTGAGGGTAGAAAAACCAATGGCCTAAGTCCTTCCGGCGGCTGCAAACGTGTGACGCAGATTTTCGATTGACGAATGCTTAATCACAGGTCGCTCAAGAGAAGACTGCGCGAGAATTCAGTGCAGTAAAATCGTAGTAGTTATCTGCGGGGTTTTGAACCAGCATCTACGACAAATCCACTACAGTGTATTTCGGAACGAGTTTTCTAAAGAAGCGCCCATCTTATCCTCAGCCGTCTTCTGCCCACCTAGGTGCGCTTTAATCCGCCGATTTGCGGTAAGTGCACTACGTCTGCACAACTTTTGCATCGCTCCCGCTTAAATTCCCCTAGGGTTACAGCGCAGCACCTGTACGAAGCTCTAATGCCCGCCGGCAGCTGTCTGGGAAATTTCCGAACTGCCCCGTGGCCAGCCGTTCGGCGATGAACCAACCGATTTCGCTCGATTTTTGACGAGTTTTTACCGGGGATTGACCGGTCTTGACGCTCGTTCGCTGACACCCCGCTAAGCCTATTCAACTCGGCCCGCGGTCAAATTATTACTTACGTGTAACAATTAAGGTCTTTACAATCCCTTATCACAGGTGTACGTTCCCACGCCGCGGGCTTCACCATGCCTAGCAAAATCGAGCGGACAAGGAGGCTTTCAATGAAGCACAACCCATTGCTAAGTTTTCTATGTGCCGTAGCTTTCTTCTGCACTGTGGCAGGAGCGGCACACGCGCAAGACCAAGCGTCCAAAGAGTCGAACGGAACAGCCGCAAGACCGTCCGGTACCAGTGCACCGTCGGCCGACGACGCAAAAAAGGCAGAGCATCTATCGCCAGGCGTCGTCGAAATCCATCCATTGTTTATCGATATCACTAAGATGAGAGGATTGAAGAAGCCCTCCGGCACCAACGCGAGTGAGAATCAATCGCAAATCGCTAGAGGCGCTAGCTCCTCCAATGCTGGCCCAGTTGCATTTGAGACTCAAGGAGGTGGGACGGGTGATAATGGTAGAGATGGTCAAACCCTTCCGTTGTGGACTTTTCGGGTGCGCTCCTCTAGCAGCTTGTTGAAGAATCGGGCTTTGCGATGAATTTCATCTTAATGTTTCATCCGAAACGGATCGGAGCGACGGCGGAGCTAGACCTGCGGTTGGCCTGAGTCCGTTCGAAGGTTGTTTTGCGTGTTCCTCATCGCGGTTTCCTGCCCTCCTCAAGTTGCTTGCGCCTCCAACCGTTGCAGTCGATACAGGTTGTAGACCGCCGCCACAAAGGTGAACAACCAACTCACTTTCTCCAGGCCTCGTAACTTAACCTTCTTTAGCATGCCGATGGTCTTCATCCAACCGAAGCTCTCTTCGATCCGTTTGCGTTTCTTCTGGCTGATCGCATAGCCCGGATGCTCGGTCGTGCGTCCATCGATGGCACTCCGCCGGTTCGTGTTGTTCTGTGCCACGTGCGGTGTGACCTTCATTTCTCGAAGGTCTCGCACTAACTCTTGCGTGTCATAATTCTTGTCTCCGCCCAGCGTCACCGGTTTCACACCCGGAATCTGCGACGCCATGAGCAACGCCGCGTCGCGTTCCGCCGTCCCATCCGCTAAGGTCGCCATCGTGTCCACCAACAGTCCATGGCGATTCTCCATCAGCGCATGCCCCAGGTAGCTCATCTTCGCTTCGCTGCCCTTCGACTTCTTATACAGCCGAGCATCCGGATCGGTAGTCGATTGGTGCGTTTCGTTACTCCGCTTCTTCCCATGAAAATCCACTTCCTGCCCGTTCGCAGAGGGCGGTTCGCCCCCGTCCTTCGCTCGGAAGCTTTTGTGGCTGGCCCAAGCTTCGATCAACGTGCCATCCACCGTGAAGTGCTCATCCGACAGATATGGCTTGGCTCGTTCCAGCACCCGCTGGAAAAAGGCTTCGGCCACCTCTTCGTTCAGCAACCGTTCCCGGTTCTTGCTGAACACGGCGTGATTCCACACCACTTCGTCCATTCCCATACCCACAAACCAGCGGAACAACAAGTTGTAGTTCAATTGCTCCATCAACAGTCGCTCGCTGCGCACCGTGTAGAGGATCTGCAGCAGCAGGGCGCGCAGCAACCGCTCCGGAGGTATCGACGGCCGACCCGTGTCCGCGTAGAGCTTTGCAAACCGCGGCGACATCTCTTTCAGGATGTCATCGACCATCCTGCGCAACGGTCGCAGTGGATGCTCGGCGGGTACTCTTTGCTCGGGAGACATATAACTGAACATCGCATCCTGCTTTGGATCGCTTCCGCGCATCTTTCCTCCAAGGTTGAAGTTCCCAACTCTCTATGGACGCTTCAATTTCCTCGGAGACTCAATAAGAATGCGTTTTTCAACAAGCTGCTAGAGACGGTAACAAGTACTCTGGGGCGATGGTTGGAACAAATCCCTTCTACAATCCTAGTAAAACGAAGGTGCCCACCATTGTAGTGCCGCTGATTATAAAGACCCAAAACATTGCAGTTAGCTTTGACCCCACCACTGGGCTGATTACAACGACTCCTGGTAACACGACCTTCGACCCAACCCGATACCCAGAATACCTGCCTAAGCGCACCCAATAACGTCCCAACTCGACTAGTTAAAGAGTCACCGATATTTAGTCGAACGCACTTCGTCTTTTGGGGGACCGATGTTGGCACCACCACATATAATGACGCGTTTCAACGGGCGAACTTCTGGAACGTCTTGGGAGAAGACCACGATATTTACCACGTACTTCTTGAGCCAGTTCAGTTTCTCGAGCCGTTGACGCTGGAGGTTCCGGATGTATACGGAATCGCCATAACCAATCCACTGTTTTTTGGGCCTCCGGCCTCTTGTGGTTCCCTGGGAATTGTGGATATCAATTGGTTTGACACATACCTCACCGGCACCGTCATTCCCGCGCTGGCTAAGGAGGTTGACCTCGACCCGACCGACTTTCCTATCTTTTTGGTTTACAACGTAGTGTGGGCCTCGCCGGCAAATAACATTTTCGACTGCTGCGCTTTGGGTTACCATAGCTCGACAGGTTTTCCGATACCAACGCAAACCTACTCTCCGGCTGAGTTCGACACCACAGGAAATTTCGCAGCCAACTTCCTGCCAATTGATACCGGGGTTCTCTCCCATGAAGTGGACGAGTGGATGGATGACCCTTTTGGAATCAACCCAACGCCGCCCTGGGGACATACGGGACAGGTCGCGGGATGCCAAGCCAACCTGGAAGTGGGTGACCCTTTGAGTGGCACTTACTTGCCTCTGGTTACGATGCCCAACGGATTTCCGTACCATTTGCAAGAGCTGGCATTCTTCTCGTGGTTTTTCGGGTCTCCGTCGCGTGCGGCGTAGTGGCGCGTCTGTCATCACAGTTCTCGGAGAACATTGGCATTCCGTCCGCCAGGTGCTGCGGGATATTGGAATTGCCGCTGGGTTCTGGATTGTCGCGGCGATGCTCCTTTGGATATTTGGCCGGCTCTTGCGCATCGCCGCTCTGGGTCGGAATGTTTCCATGCTCCCGCATCGAGGTATCGAACTGACATTATGGATAGCGCTCTCAGTTACCGCCGGCATTTGCGAGGAAACGATCTTTCGGGGTTATCTACAAGGACAGTTCATGGCTTTGACTAAGAGCGCTCCCGCCGCCATCCTCCTTTCTGCCGCAGCATTCGGCGCGGCTCACGCATACCAGGGCTTCCGGATGGTGATTCTAATCGGCCTATACGGAGCAATGTTCGGGATTCTGGCCCATTGGCGCGGAAGCGTTCGCCCTGGAATGATCGCTCATGCTTGGAACGATTCATTTAACGGAGGGGTTGCCGCGTTAGTCAGGCATTAGGGTGTGTTCGCTGCCGGTAATGTTAAGTCAGTCGACGGGGACGTAGTAAGCGGTGTCGGCCGGGGATTGCGCCCGGGTCACGGGCTAACCTTCCTTAATCCGGTAAGGTAATGTTTGCCGACCATCCGGACAGCGTTCGAGGGTAAGGGAGACCCGTTTAGGCGCTTTCTTTTAAAACTTCGTGCTTGTTGCTCGCATCCAAAACTGAATTAAAGAAAACGTTCAGATTCAAGGAATTGTCGATGCCAGAGCCTAAAGCAAACATTCTCGTTGCGTTTTACTCTCGTGACGGCTCCATAGAAGCGCTTGCTAAAGCCATCAGTGAAGGAGCCCGTGAAGCCGGAGCCGAAGTCCGGCTCCGCCGCGTGCCCGATATCGTTTCTACGGCGGTTATGGCCAAAGTGCCCGGCTGGGAGGAGCGCAGCAAAAGGATGCTCGCCGAGTACGGTGCCCCAACGCCGGCCGACGCAGAGTGGGCCGATGGAATCATATTTGGCACCCCGACGCGATTTGGTAATACGTCGGCGGAGTTGAAGGCATTCATAGACAGCCTTGGTGGTCTGTGGTTCCAAGGTAAATTGAACGGAAAAGCGGCTGGTGCCTTTACTTCCACGGCAGGGCCGCACGGAGGAAACGAGACGACAGTAGTCTCGCTGTACATCCCGATGGCGCACCTTGGATTCATCATCGTGCCGAACGGCTACACTCACGAGAAAGTTTTTCAGGGCCACGGGACGCCGTACGGATCGTCGTCGATTTCCGGACAGAACAGCGCCCCGCCGACCGCGGACGAACTTGTCGTCGCGAAGCATCAGGGTGCACGCATGACGCAGGTGGCTGCAGCTCTGAAGGCTTCGCGGTAATGCGAGCCTAAACAACCCATACAAGTGTGGATCCTGACTAACTTGCGATAGTTGGTCGATAACGAGCAAGCCGGAAGTCCTATAAGAGGGGATGTCAAGTGAAAAACACTTCTCCCTGCCGGAACGCCAGAAATATTTTTCCGGCATCCAGCCCCCCGCCATATTGCCGACATTTCTTCTTTAGCTGCTTGGCCGTTTTGGGCTGTCGCGGAGCGGCCCTGTAAGCCGCGGGGCGACGAGGCCTCGATGATTCTTTCCCATCCCAGTCGTTTCATGTTCGCTGTCATGACGGCGCCGTTCGGTTCTCTGAAACTCACAACAAGCTAACCTGGTTGCAGAGTTGCCAACCATGGTCCTATCGGAGACTCGTGGCCTATAGCTTTCTTGGGTTAGCGAGGGGGCATAGGGTAATCGTGGAGACTGGGTGCCGAAGCACACAAATCGCCTAACTTCCGGCTGGATACTCTCCCTCGACCCGAACGTCTCAAGAAGAACCCGACTGGCCACCGCCAAGGATGATCCCCATGGGGATGGAATGGACTCTCTGTCCGAGACGCTCAAGCTGCTTGCGGTTTCAGTTGTGTAGCGTCGAAATGGGCTCCTTTCTTCCACAGGATTAGAGTGATGGCCGCAATCTTTCGCGCCAAAGTGAGGCGAGCCATCGCAGGCTTCATGCCTTTGGTGAGCAAAGCCTCGTAGAAATCGTGGAACGGTCCCTCCCGACTGCTGGCCATGGTCGCCGCATTCTTGAAGATGGCCTTCATATCATGATTATGATTTTGATTGAGCCCACGAACCTGCTGTGGTTTCTTGGAACGTTGCAGCTTTCCGGCCACGTAGCGATATTGCGCACTGTCGCGCGTCTCGATCGCTAGACCGCTGTAAGTCCATAGTTGCCGCTTGCTGCGGAACCGATGCGGGGTCTGGATCAGCGCGATCAACAGAGCGGCCCGGATCGGACCGATGTAAGGAATCTGGCGCAGCAATTTCGTGGCGCCATGTTTTCGGCTCTCGGCCAACAGATCTCGCCGCACGGCTTGGCGCAAAGCTCGGAGAGCATCGAGCTGTTGGTAGAAGAACTCGGCCCGCCGGCGCACGCCGGCTTCCCCGATCTTGTTTAACCACTCCGCGCGATGGCGCGGTGCGTAGACTTGCTGCCCCCCACAGAAAATGCCCCAGCTTCGATACAGAGCCTTGACCCGATTCATCACACGGGTGAGGTCTTTGCTGATCGTCAGATAACTGCGGGCCAGCTCCTTCAAGGTTCGCAGGCCGTTCTCTCCATGGTAGACCGAGCGCAGATATCCGCCACGCAGCAGATCGGCGAGCTTGCGCGCGTCAATCTTGTCGCTCTTGTTGCCTTCCTTCAGCAGGGCGTTTTTCCGCGGATCGCACACCACTAGCTCCGTGACGTGTGGCTTCAGGAGGTCGTACAACCAAGCGGCCCAGGTTCCTTCTTCAAACGTCACATGCAAGTCTCCGCGTACCCCCTGGATACACTGCAGGATGGTGCTTGCCTTGGTTTCGATGATGGACTCCATCACCAGTTTTCCATCGCCGTTCATCACCGCGATCGAGATCGCTTCTTTGTGAACGTCCATGCCGATATACTTGATGTTCATTGTGGGTGCCCCTTTCGGTAGAGTTCTGCATCGCACTCAAAACCTACCTCAAAGGGGCGCCCTCTTATAATGCGTAATCCCGGCAAATCCGATTCGCCCCATTCCTAATGGGATGGTCCGCCGCCTTTACCTAGTCAGGAGCCTATGTATGAGAGGCTTGCGGAGGAGGCGTCCTATGGAACTGCACACGATCGGCATTGATCTTGGTAAGACAGTGTTTCATCTGGTCGGGCTTAACCTGCGCGGCGAGGTCGCGGTGCGCAAGAAGTTCTGGCGCACCCAACTGCTGCGCTTCACCGCGAACATACACGTCGAGTTGATTGGCATGGAAGCCTGTGGGGGTTCACATTTTCTTGGCCGAGCCCTGCGGGAACAAGGACATGAAGTGCGGCTGATTCCAGCGCAGTATGTGAAGCCCTACGTGAAGACGAACAAGAGCGACTACATCGATGCCGAGGCGATCGCGGAGGCTGTCTCACGACCCACGATGCGCTTCGTGCCGATCAAGACCGATGACCAGCTGGATCTGCAGTCCCTGCACCGGGTGCGCGAGCGCTGGGTGATGCGTCGCACGGCAGTCATCAACCAGATTCGTGGATTGCTACTCGAACGTGGCATCACTCTCCGGAAAGGACGGTGTCATGTCGGTGCAGCATTGCCCGGGATCCTGGAAGACGCCGACGCGAAACTATCGGGCGCATTGCGCATGCTGCTGGCGCAACTGAAGCTGGAGCTCGATCACTTGGATCTGCGGATCGACGAAGCCGATGCGCTGATCAAGAAGACCGCTTGCGAAAACGAAGCCTGCCAACGACTGATGGCTATCCCTGGCATCGGACCGGTGACGGCGACCGCAGTTATCGCGGCCATAGGGAATGGAACGGCCTTCCGCAAGGGTCGAGAGTTCGCCGCCTGGGAACAAATAAACAAAACGGAACAATGCCGCCATCTGATTCTCAGCTAAAACGAATACACAGCTTGAGAGCACAAGACCCAGGTCCGGAAGGTCCCCGGCGTATAGCGAATAAACAGTCACTCGCTATGGGACGTGAAATCGGGTTAGGGCAGATAACACCAAGATGAGAGCCGGAAGAGGCTGCGTGAAACATTTCCAGTCGATTCGGCAGAAGGGCGGCTATTCGGCCCTGTAGTTAAAGGCAAGATTCGCGAATTCTACAGTTTCCGTTGGACTGTTTTGTCCCTCCAAAGCAGCAGGGAGCTCGTCTCGCGATTTGAGGAATTCAACTGAGTACGCGCCCGGCGTTGTTGTTACGGTTCCGAAGAACGCTTTGCGGGCTTTCTCAAACGAATCTTCCGCCATTGGATGTTTAGCGCCGGATTTTTTGGACACTGAACTGAGTGTATTCATGCAGCAGCTCCGAGCGCAAGGAGCTGCTTTCGAGCCTGAGCGGGCGTGAGGTAGTGCAAGCGCTGGACGATCCAGCGCTGATTGTAGCGTTCGCGAAATTCCGTCAGCGCAACTCGCAGTTCTTCGACATTCTGAAACACCGTGGCCCACAGCAACTGTTCTTTCAGCGTGCGGATGAACCGCTCGACGCATCCGTTACATTCTGGCTGGCGCACGAACGATGGCGAAGATTCCATACCCAGAAAGGCGATTTCCGCCTGGTAGTCGTCACTCATGTACTGGCTGCCGTGGTCGTGCCGGTTGCGGATGCCCGCCGCTGCGCCGGCACGGAAACCGCCGCAGTAAACGCGCACTGCTTGCCGTAGCGGTTCCAGGGCTTCGAACCGCGTGGCTTTCTTGGCTGCGTGCAGACCCACGCATTCTGTGGTGCAGTGATCCACCGCGACGAACACCGTCACTTGGCCTTCCTCGACGGTGGTTGTCATGGTGTGGTCGCTGGCCCAGACTTCGTTAGGCCGCGAGGTGATGATCGTGCCGGTATGCGGATTCTCGGCCTTTGGAAGTATCCGTGACGGCGCAAGCAACTGCGCTTCGCGCATCAGTCGAAGCACGCGTGCCTTGGACGTGCGCACTTCGGCGAAGCGCAGCCGCGCCCACACTTTACGATGACCTTCGCCGTGAAAGGGAGAAGTGGAGATGACCTCGCGGATCTTGTCGAGTAACGTCGCCTCGCTCCAGGCCGTCTTCGGCCCGCGACGCCCGAGCACTCGCCCGGGGTGTGCGGCGATCCCTCGCTGATAGTAAAAACTGGAACGCGCCATCTCCCATTCGCGCGTCACACGTACCACGCCGTAAGGTCGTCCCGTGAAGGGCGAAGCGGCGCGGCTCATGGCTTCGGCCTCCGCCAGACCAAAGGGCGTCCGGCCTCCATGCGATGAATCTTTTCTCGCAGCAGCTCGTTGCTCATGCTTAGATCAGCGACCAGCGATTTCAGCCTCTGTGTCTCTTCGTTGTCCACATCGGCTTCCCGCGCTTTCAAGTTCGCTGCGCCGCCGTCGAGAAACTGATCACGCCAGCTGGAAAGCGTTGCGGCAGTCACGCCCAGTTCGCGTGAAAGTGTTTCGAGGTCTTCTCCGCGAAGCAACCGCAGAACCGCCGCATACTTGCGCTTGGCCGACCACCGGCCCCGACCATCACGCCGCTCTTCGGGAGTCCCTCCGGTCGCCCTGCGGGCTCCCTCTGGGACTCCCGAAGCTGGTTCTCTCTCTTTGCTCATAGACACCTCCTTGTGATGTCCTACCTATTTTCATCACAATTCGATGTCCAACAAAATCCTAGGGCGCGGGACTTCCGCCATTGGATTTGCCAGTTTCATTTCAGTTTTTTAATCGCTTAGTCGCCCCCACTCCCGACTAATACGTACCCTCGGATGTCCCATGCAGCTTAGGACCTTCCCGTGTTCCAAACTGTTCAATTATGGACACCTGCTGACGACTACCCGCCGACATGACGGTCCTCTCCAGATATGCCTCTTTAGCGAAGAAATTTCCTCGGTACAACAATGTATGCCTGTTTCAAGTGATTGATTCTAATGAATATTTAAATAAGCCGCGTGGCCTCGCGTGTGCCTAATAATAGGCGTGGAATGAAACAGCGGAGGTTGTCATGGAAACGAACTTTGATATTTTTAAGCGACTCGGAAACGGGAACCGATTCTGGATTGCTTGTGTAACGGGAATTGAGCAAGCGCGTGCGCGAATAAATAGATTAAAGGTGATAGCTCCTGGCGAATGTCTGATTTATTCGGAACGCAAAGGTTGTTTCATTGAAACTGTAACCAATTAATTGCCGAAGCCTTGATGGCGCCAACTCAGCATTAATCCCAGAATGATGGCCAGCCAAGTTTGTGCTTTTTTATCGCCAACAATTCATCAGCAGCGGCTTTCATTTCATTGCGCTCTCGCCGTGGTTGGAGTCAAGGGCCAATTCCCGCCAACGAAGGAACAATGCTTCCTCGGCGTCATAAATCAGTTTAGTCAACTGTTCTCGGTCGGTTTCCCGCATAGCTTTTTGCAGGCACCGTCTCCACGACGATTTGTGTTCTAGCATCGGTAAAGCCGACCGTAACAGAGAATTTTCGGGTGAGTCGTCGAACATCTCGCCCTCCGACATACAATCGTTGGGCCGATAATCACTTGCTGAGGTTAGCTCTGTCAGATTTCGCAAGGAGCCGTAGGAAGGTACAGCGACAGGATGCTAGTGGGACGGGAGAATGGTGGCACAGCACGGGGGCAGGCCGAACGTCTTCTAGCATCCTGCCGTAGTGTTTCCTCGAATAGGGTGCTTAACGCCCTCGCGTACCTTCGTCTCTCAATGACTGAATCCGACGCTCGGCTGAAATTGCCCAACGGGGTAATTCGTCGGGATGATAGAAACTGGATACTCTGTTGGGCTGCGACGGAAGAATTGAAAAAACAGTGATTCCGCATCAGCTTGGTAAGTATTGAGGGGTTCCGTCGATTTAAAATGAATCGTAGAGTCGCGCACAGTTTTCAAATCCAAGAATCTCTGCCACAAATTCGTTCCTTTCAGGCTACTCGTCTTGAGCAGCGAGGGCACAATTTCTCCTATTTTTTCCTCTGTGGAAGCTTTTCGCTCAAATTCGTCGCAACTGAGCACGAGTAACCCTTCACCTTTTTGAAGCATATAGTTTGAGGCACAACTCCGGGCAATAGAATCGTTGCAGAACATCTCCAAAGCCTGAAAGCTGCATATAACCGATGTCATGCAGTATTCAAAGAAGTCGTAAAGATGAGTAAGGTTTTCTGTAGCAACCTGCTTGCCGCTTCCGATTGGGGTTATGGTATCCGTCAACGCAATGGTTCTTCTCAGTTCCTTTGCTTTTAAAGGACTTCTTATCGCTGCGTTCAACACCAACGCGGTGGCACTTGGCGTCACGAATCCAATTGCATTATGTTGGGCATCCTTGCACAGGGAACTGACGTACACAGGCGTCCCAACTTTGTGAGATGGACCACCCGGGAATGCGGCTGTGATATCTGAAGTCAATGTAGTTACAACTGCGATTCTCCAATCACCAAAATCATCTGATTCCATCGACTGTCTCCTCACAGATATCAGCGCATTGCCGATGAGCAAAAAGTATACTCCCGTCAGAGCTACCTCAAGGGTGTGCTGACACAACCAGATGACTTGGAAGTTTAGCCGTACGGAACTTCGGTTTATCCGCTGGATAGTGTGCTTGCCTGGTGCATCGCAGTGCCTCGACCGTATGTAGGTCAATATGAGTCTCGGGTGGATTGTTTAAGAAAAGTTCACTTCCTATTTGGAGTTTTCAACGAAGTCCAAGGCACATTCGGCACGACATGGCCGCTTCCATCTACAGGTCGGATATTTGCCGTCTGCATGAGTGCGTTCACAAAAACAATTTCAAAAACGCCTTCGTGCTGAGTGCTCGTCACGTGCTCACCTTTCTTTGGGATTGCGAGTTTCGGTTCAGTTGACATTTTGTCCTCCGGCCAGCACCAGCAGTCTACTGTAGTCCAACGGAGTTAAGTGAGGAATCCGAAAAAGAGCAGCACCGCTAATAATCGAACTTTAGGCTCAATATCCGTCTGTGCCCTGGGCAGTGGTATAGGATTAGGCCCACCGCAGAATCGTCTGAATCAAATTAGAAAGGTCCGCCTTATCGAGCAGAGTTTCAGCACCGTACAGCCGCGCAACGGCTTGAGCGTTTTCGTCGTCCCATATCGAAATCATAACCACGTGCTTTGAAAAAAGAAGTAGTTGGGATTTTATGAAATCGGCAGTCAACTCGGCCCGCCCGGGCATATGAAGGTCAATTACCGCAACGTCGGGCTTTAGCTGAGCAATCAATTTGAGAGTTTGGGACCAGTCAGTAGCCTCGCCCAGCAATTGGATGCCGGGTTCGCTCTCCAAGGCTCGCTTGATGGCTAAACGCAATACGTTGTGGTCATCAGCCAACAAAACCGTGATGGGCATTCGAGCGGTTCCTATCATGCCCAGGGTGCAAGCGTCTGTAGGGTGCGTTACGCTCTATCCAGAGCGTCTGCGGGCGTGGTTCAACGAAGGTTCAGTTTTTCGGAAGTGATAGAGGATGTCCCGATTCCCATGGCGAACAAAAAGCGAACATGTTAAATTAGTGCCGTGGACGATTCGCAGAAGAAAACGCTCGCAGTTTGCGCCGCCTTCATTGCCGCTCCGCGCTTAATGTTTTTGGATGAAGAATCACCCGCCGCTCTCCGAGATGCTATGGCCGATGCTATACGGAAAGCAGAAATCTTGCTTAGTCAAGTTGATGCCCGATGGCCAACGAATCGAGTTCCAGGTAAAAATTAGCCAGCTTGGCCCGGAATCCGATTTCTCTTTTTGTGCAGCAGGAGGAGCTTTTAGGATTGCAGCACGGGCATGTGAACAGCTGAACGCTGCAGGTCTCGGCCGGAATCGGCGCGCTATTGGGGATTATTGGAGGGTGCTGCCGGTGCTTGCGCGGGAGGAGCCTCGCTTGTTTTTTTCGAAGGCTTCATCGGTCTTTGTCTGCTGCGTGCCGGAGGAACCGTACAGAACGGTATATTTAGTTCTTGCGCTTACTCGCAGGCCGTCAGTAGGATTACCGGGATTGGGCTCTTCGACCGGCTGCTCGGTTGTTTCTCCGTCCGAATCCTTTTTCTCGAGGGTAGTGACTCGCCGGCCTAGATGCAGGCTGCCGTCGCGAGTTATTCCGGGACCATCCACAGAATATGTTCATCTTCAGTCGCGGTTCGTGCTCCGCCTCCTTTGCAGACAATTCGCGGAACAAACCTACGATCGGCATCGTATTCACCTGAAAGGAGCGCCGCAACGTGATGACCCAGTCCGTTCAACCTGTTCCCTTCACTGTCATGCGCCGCGTGTTTTTCGGCCCGCATGAACTCCACGCCGGCTGGCGTCTGCTTATTTTCCTGGCAATCGTCGTCACTTTGATCAATGCCAGTAATTTCATCGTTCGCCGGCTGCTGGGTGGTACCGATCAGGACACCTTGTTTCTGGTCCGCGAAATAATGGACTTCCTCATCTTTGTTCTCGCTAGTTGGATCATGGGACGCTTCGAATGCAGGACTCTTGCCGATTACGGTTTGCCCTGGCGCAAGATGTTCCGTTCCCAATTCTGGCAAGGTGCCCTGCTGGGCTTCGGAGCGATCACAGGTCTGCTGGCGGCGATGCGCGTCGCTAGAGTATTTTATTTTGGAGCGGTTGCGCTGCACGGTGCCGACATCGCGAAGTGGGCGGCCATCTACGCGCTCGTTTTCACTCTCGTCGCTCTTCGCGAAGAATTCCGCGCTCGCGGATACGCACTTTTCACGCTCTCAACCGGCATCGGTTTCTGGCCCGCCGCAGTTCTGTCGGCAGCATATTTCGGCTACTCGCATCACGGTAACTCGGGAGAGGACTGGATCGGTTTGGTCAACGCGGGCCTGTTTGGGTTACTCGCCTGCCTTTTGCTCCGTCGAACCGGCAATCTCTGGATGCCGATCGGACTTCATATGGCCTTCGATTGGGGCGAGACGTACTTTTACGGTGTGCCCGACAGCGGCAATGTACTCCCGGGGCACTTTCTGAACTCGACGTCGACCGGTCCCGCGTGGCTCTCCGGTGGCACCGTGGGCCCCGAGGGAAGTTTGCTCTGCACTTTGCTGATAATTGTTTTGTGGTTGATTTGCGCAGCGTGGCTGCGAGAGGCCAAATATCCGAGGCACGCCCCGGTCCAGGTACAAAGCGCACTAAGTCAAACTAGAGGCACGATTGCCAAGGGTTAGGACAATGACGATTTTTGGGCCGATCTTCATTTCTAGAGTCTCCGAGGGCCTGTTACTACCAGCCTAAAATGAAAAGCTCCTGCATTAGTCCTCTGGTGATTTCGCTACTCTGATTTGGCCTCTTTCGATCGTTTGATTTGGCCCCACCCTACTGAAACTCATATACCGTGTATCTCCTGATAGCGCCGGGCTAAACCGGCAGGTTGTTGTGAATGAAAGAGTCATACGGTAAAGGTCTAACGAACCATACCGACCTTGAGTCATGTGCGGTTGGCCGTGAGGCCAACCTTGAAGCGTTGACAAAGGCATGTACAGGCCAGCCATCGAGCCGCGAAAGACTACTCCAGGGTGCCGACACTGTAGGAGAAAGTGGAAGGCCATATCGGAGGCCCCGAAAGCGTGAGGGACAACCGAACCCTGCGCGGTCAAAGAACCTGAGCATGTACAGAAACAACCTGCGCGAGAACCGGGAGAGCCTATGTTTATCCGCCAGATGTCGGGCGGATCGTGTCAGCAAGTCCCAGGACGTAATCTGACGATGCACGAACATAGGCAGTCGTACAGAGCCGTAGTACCCGCGAAGTCTCTGAACAAGACGGGACAGCCAACCGTCGCGGAAGGGATGGAGGGAAGGGCTCTGGTCAAAGGGAACGAGTTCCAGCGAAACACGATCCGGGCTCAGTACCGGCGTATCGTGCCCCATGAGTTGGAACGCGTGTGGGCGATAGTTATAGAGGGTGTTCATGAGATCCTCTGCCTGTCCCCATTCTCTCTGCGATAAGAACCGGATGCGTTAATCGCGCCCGTCCGGGTCCGTGCGGGGGGCGGGGAGCAATCCCCGTCCCTACCGCGACTCGGGCTCAGTCGGCCCCTGGGAGGGCCGGTGGACAGGAGAACCAAGGTGGAGCTATTCGAGCGGATACGACGCGAGTACGAGCATGGTGGGGGAACGATCCGAGGAATCGCCAAGAAGCTAGGGATTCACCGGCGCATTGTGCGTGAGGCAGTGCTCAGTGCTGTTCCAGTGGAGCGAAAGATACCTGTGCGCGAGAGACCGAAACTGGAACCAGCGAAGGCTTTTGTGGAAGCGATTCTGGAAGCAGACCGGAAGGCGCCACGGAAGCAACGACACACCGCACATCGGATCTGGTGCCGGATTCGCGCAGAGATGCCTGGGGTGCAGATCGGCGAGTCCACGATTCGCCACTACGTGCGCGAGCGAAAGATAGAACTGAGACTCGTCAGTCAGGAAGTCTTCATTCCGCAGTCTTACAGCTGGGGTCAAGAAGCCCAGGTGGACTGGTATGAAGCGTATGCGGACATCGGCGAAGAAAGGCAGAAGGCCTATATGTTTTGCATGCGGAGCATGGCCAGTGGCGGAGCTTTCCATTGCGCCTTCCCGCATGCTAGCCAGCAAGCCTTTCTGGAAGCTCACGAGCGGGCGTTTGCTTATTTTGGCGGCGTGTTCAAGATCCTTCGGTATGACAACCTCCGCTCTGCGGTGAAAAAGATTCTGCGAGGGCATCAGGGAGAGGAGACCACGCGATTCATCGCCTTCCGATCGCATTGGGATTTCGAATCGGAGTTCTGTACACCGGCGGAGGGCCACGAAAAAGGCGGCGTGGAAGGAGAAGGCGGATACTTTCGCCGGAACCATATGGTGCCGGTGCCGAACGTGGCCAGTTGGGAAGAACTCGATGCGTTGTTGCTGAGATCTTCCAAGGAAGATGAGCAACGCACCATTGGTGAGCGGATGCAGACCGTCGGTGCGGGAATGAGTCTCGAGCAGGAGCATTTGAAGAGGCTCAAGGAAGGCTTTGATCTGGCCGCGGTTCACTTCCCTCATGTGAACACCAGTGGCTGCGCGAAGGTGCTGACCAACTTCTATTCGGTTCCGCTGCCGGTCGGTCTGGAAGTGCAGGCCAAGGTGCACTCTGCATACGTGGAGATCTGGCATCAGGGAGAGTGTGTGGCACGGCACGAACGCTGCTTCCAGCGGCAGCAGAAAGTACTCAACCTGGAGCATTACCTGGATGCACTGACGAAGAAGCCCGGAGCTTTTGCGGGTTCGACAGCGCTCGAGCAGTGGCGGGCCCAAGGGCGCTGGCCGGCCAGCTTCGATCACTTCTGGGAGGCACTGAAGCAACGAAGAGGCAAACAGGATGGGACCAGAGCCATGATCGACGTGTTGCTGCTGGGCCGTCAACATGGATATCCACGGCTGAAGGAAGCGCTAGAAAAAGCTCTGGATCTGAGTTGTTTCGATGTCGCGGCCGTACGTTTGATGCTCACCAGCGACGCAGCCGGGAAGCGTGGAGTCGGTGAAGCGGTCGAGATTGGCGCGTTGCGAGCGTATGACCGACCGCAACCCACGACGAGGAACTACGACCAGTTGCTCGCGAACTGTCCGTCGAACGGAGTGATGCAATGAACGCCCCCGTGCAACAGGCTGCCATCCGGCAGTATGCCAAGCAACTCCAGCTGAGAACGATCGGCGGGCAGTTTGCAGAAGTGGCCGAGCAGGCGATCCGCCAGAAGCAAAGTCATCTGAGCTATTTGGAAGCGCTACTCGGGGCGGAAGTGGAAGAGCGAGATCGCAATGCGGTCGCACGGCGGATTAAGGAAGCGCATTTCCCCAAGGTGAAGACGCTCGAAGAGTTCGCCTTCTCCGCTGCGCCGCACATCCCCGCAGCGCTGGTACGGAACCTGGCTGCGGGCGGCTACTTGAGTCGGAGCGAACCCATCATTTTTCTGGGCGAAACAGGAACGGGCAAGACGCACTTGGCGACGGGACTGGCGGTGGAGGCCTGCCGTCAGAGAAAGCCGGTGCGTTTCACGACGGCGGCGCAACTGGTCAACGAACTCACCGAAGCTAAGAATAAGAGCGAACTGAATCGCGTGACCAATCGATGGACGCGGTACGAACTGATCGTAATTGACGAGATGGCTTATGTAGCGATGCCCGAAGCAGCCGCCGAGTTGTTGTTCCAGATCATCGCCGGAAGAGCGGAAAGAGCGGCGGTGATCGTCACGACGAATCTGCCGTTCTCCGAGTGGACCACCATGTTTCCGAACGCCCGATTGTGTAAGGCGATGCTGGACCGGCTGACCGACCAGGCCCACATCATCGAGACGGGCACGGAGTCGTACCGTTTCCGCAGAACGCTGGAAAAGAAAAAAGGTGGCCAGGGATGAAGGAAGGGACAAAAACCGGGGATGTTGTGGGTCGACCGAGTGGGCGATGGTTGTTCCTAGGCGATCCTGGCACGCTATTTTTCTATGGAAAACTGGGGACAGGCACAAAGAAAGAAAAAAGGAGCAAAAAAGAAAGAAAACGGAGGCCTGTGGAAACTGACGCCGCTGATGGAAATCCGCTCACAACGCGGATTCCCACAGCGGCTTGGAAAGCACAAAACGCTTTCCACAGTTCCCACAAGGCCCGACGGCGGTTCTACAGAAGGGACTTGATTCACCAGCAGGGTGGGGCCAAATCAAACGATCAAAAGGGGCCAAATCAAGTTGACGGAAGCATCTGGCGCACCATGAGAATCGCTTTTTCTGGCGCCAGTAGCTATGGCCTAACGGATTCAATCGCGTTAGGCAATTAGTACTAAGATCCGCTGACCTCAGTCGCTCTGAGACCATCGAATGATTTCGAGGCCCAGGCGCCCATGTCGTTACCAAGTCGACGCGGAGAAGGGGGAAGACTTGATCCGGAAAGGAAAGCAAAGCTAGCGTTGGAATCCCGCTGTATCAGCCGAGCCCACAGATGAACTAGCACAGCCCGCTAGGGGATTCCGCCGTTCCAGTTTCCTGTGTCGGAGTGGTCTGCACACTTGGCACCGCATAGGGAGTGGCTCCCGCAAGATTCGCGATACATTGCTGAATCACCTGCGAAATAGCAGGAAGAGTGGACGGTAAATTCGGAATCGACAAATCAGGCTTTTTGAAATTGAAAGCACTGGTCATATCACCCACCGTTGAGCGTCGCCACGCGCTCAGGTTAGGCACTTCAGCACCGAACAGTGTCTCAAGGAAACGCAGCACCGAAGTGTGATCGAAAAGATCCGATGACACGAAACCGCCTCGGCTGAAAGGAGAAATAGTCAGCATGGGGACGCGAAATCCCAATCCGATCGGGCCGGTAATCGGCGGAGTACCGATTACGGTCGGGTCGGGCACCGCAGGCGCGGTTACATATTCGCCCGGGGTGCCAGGAGGTGCCGTTACCGGCGCGACGTGATCGAAAAATCCGCCATTTTCATCGAAAGTAAGAAACATAACCGTCTTCGCCCATAGCGCTGGGTTTGCCATCAAAGCGCTGACGACGAGCGACACAACATTCTCGCCGAAAATCGAAGGCGAAGGCGGGTGATCTGAAGTTATAACCGACCCCACTAACCAGGAAACCTGCGGCAAATTTCCACTGAGTACATCGGCCAGGAAATCATTCGGAAATTGCGGTCCGAAAGCATTCTGATGCAGCACTGATGCCGGATCCTGATAATTCTTGAAGTAAGAGAGGACGTTGTCGGAAAGAATCCCATTGAGAATTGTCTCGTCGGGCGACGAGTAAACTTTCCAGGAAATTCCGCGAGCCTGCAGTTGCTCGGGCATCGTCGGATAAGTCAAGCGGCCGTAATAAGCTGTGCGGTTCGTGACGATGCTCTGCAAAATCGGACCACCGTTTTTCCCGTCCGGGTCGAGCGAGGCCGCCATGGTGTACAGCCGATTCGGATCAGTCGGGCCCATTACCGAGCAAAAATAGTTGTCGCAAATCGTGAATGCATCGGCCAGAGCGTAATAGTAGGGAATGTCCGTCCGGTTGTAATAACCCATACTCAATACGGCGTCGTTGGCATCAATTGAAAGACGCGAAGTCACAAATCCATCCATCGCGCCGTTGTTCCAACTTTGATGCTGAGGCACCCAGTCGTGGGTGATGTCGTGTGTGCATGCTGCATTCGTCGTGGCAGTGTCCAGGTGGAGCGGCAAGAGCGTCCCGACCGGTGAGCTCGTGGTGTTCGCTGGATCGGGCTGCTGAAATGCCATGCTCTGGTCTGAAAATCCGCGAACGCCGCGATAGCTTCCGAAATAATGATCGAACGAACGGTTTTCCTGTATGAGTATGACGACATGCTCGATGTCGCTCAGCGTCGCACAGGTTGAAGGCCCAGGCCCCCCGCCGGAAGCGCCTGCGCCTCCACCACAGCTGGAAAGCAGCGCAGAGGCGAGCCCGGATGCAGCGGTGGCACCAGTTATTTTGAGAAGTTCACGTCGCGTGATAGGCCGAAAGGGCATGATTGATCGTCTTACTTCAGATGAAGAGTTTGGGCGGAGGGCTGCTTCAAGCATACAGCAGAAGAGAAAGGCTTAGTTCAGAGGAGAGCTGTTAGTTCGCGCTGGCTTCTTTCGTTTTCGAAGATGGCTAAGCCTCGGCCTCGTCGCCTGGCTCGAGAACGCAGGTATGCCAGTTTTCGTCTTCGGCGTGCACGGAGCAAAAGCACCGCCCGCAGATACCGCAGTGGAAAGTTGCGGCAGCATCGCAGGACTCATCCATGAGGGATACGGCCTGGCAAGACCACTCGAGGTTCCGGGCTTCTGTTTGATTCACGTGTTCCAACATATTCCCTCCTCGTGCGGGCAGTATACACCTGACATTTGCTGTTCGAGATTTTCCCGCCAGATTCTTCAATGCGGAGAAACACTATTACTAAACTAAATTTGAGGAGGTTATCCATCTCGTGCGCATTCGTATCAGCGTGATATCCGGCGGCGTCACGCCATGCGAGTAGCACAACGGCATGGCACGAATTAGTCGTCCTAGTCTTAGTGCCGGACCGTTTACAGAGGCGACCTTCGGCGGTACGAATACACGATTGACGCCTGATGCATGGTTGCTAAAAGAGAAACACATTCACCATCAGTTTGCACATTGTAGGAAACATGTTTGCCATATGCGCAAATTCTTGACGCGAA
>CAVPFH010000010.1:0-884680 GCA_963703675.1 uncultured Acidobacteriota bacterium
CTTACCCGGAGGATCTCGTGAAGAAAAACGTTCTCAGTTCGCGCTCACGATCGCAATTTCAGCTTCAGGTTTTGCGGCGGCAGCGAATAGTTACCGCCTGCTTAAGACCGTCCCTGTCTCCGGCAGCGGCGGGTGGGACTATCTCACTGTTGATGATACGAATCGCCGCCTCTATGTTTCGCATGAAACGCAAGTTGAAGTCCTGGACGCGGATTCGGGCTCGGCAGTCGGAAAGATATCCAACACGCTCGGCGTTCACGGGATCGCTATAGCCCCCGAACTCGGCCGGGGTTTTACAAGCAATGGCAAGATGTCCTCGGTCACCATCTTCGATCTAAAGACTCTAGCAGTAATCAGCCAGGTGCCAACCGGAAAGAAACCGGACGCAATCGTGTTCGACCCCGCCACGCAGCGCGTTTTCGCCATGAACGGCGCAGGAAACAGCTCGACTGCGATTGATGCGGTCGGCGGCAAGGTTGTCGGCACCATCGATCTGGGCGGCGGACCGGAATTCACAACGGTAGACGGCGCGGGTAACGTCTTCGTCAACATTGAAGACGACAACCTGACGCTGCACATTGACTCACGGAATTTAACCGTGAAAGACCGTTGGCCGCTCGCGCCCTGCAAAGCGCCTTCGAGCATGGGCATCGATCGCAAAAATCGTAGGCTGTTTATTGGTTGCCGCAGTCATGTAATGGCGGTGGTGAATGCCGACAGCGGCAAAGTAATCACCACGCTTCCGATTGGCGATCGCGTTGATGCTACGGCATTTGATCCCGCGACCGGACTCATTTTCAATTCCACGGGCGAGGGGATCGTGTACGTTTTCCACGAAGACTCGCCCGACCTATATTCCGCCGTCGAAAAAATCTCGACGCGTACGGGAGCAAAAACCATGGCTCTCGATTTGAAGACACACAAACTTTTTGTCCCGGCAATGGGCTCAAACGGACTAGAGATACTGCTGTTCGGCACGTAGAAGACGCGAATTATTCGGCGCAGGAATTGGAGCGAGGTCGCTTAGAAGTGGTGAGTCTTGCTCTGGTCAACTGCCGAATCTCTCCGTGGCGCGGGCTTTCGCTTTCGCGGCTTCTTCGTCGCTATTTTTCGGTGGGGCATTAGTTTCGAGTGATTGCAGAAGGCGGGCAGGGCCTAGGGTCGCGTGTGAGACTCGGTGCCCGAAGCACACAGGGCCTAACTAATCAGCTGAGACTCGCTCTCGAACCAGAGTGTCTCGAGAACCTGACAGCCACCGCCAGAGAAGTTCCCCAGGATGGTGTGGACTCGATCAGAGACACTCAAGCTGTTTCAGTTATTTGGCGTCGAAGCTTACTCCCACGGCAGCCCGCAAGCTCACTTTTACGGTCGCGACAGGCGTCCGTGTTCGCGTCGCGATTTCCTCTCGCGTCAATCCATCGAAGTACGCGAGCGTAATTGCTTCTCGTTGAAGATTCGGGAGCCCGGCGAGTGCGACGGAGACAAAATCGTGTGCGAGATGAAATCTCCAAATTGACACCCTATTCTCGGTCGCCTTCGCATTTTACGTCGCGCAGGATTAAGGCTCGGAAAGAAATCGCAGAATCTCGTGCATTAATCGCTCTCCCTGGTCTGTCGCGAATAGGAACTGCGCATGCACGGAACCATCGAGAACGACCAACTCCTTCGGCCCTGCAGCCTTCTCGTAATTCGCGCGAATCATGGGCAATCGCGGTCCATCATCGTTTGCGTCATCGCGAGCCACGATGAAGAGCTTGCGACCTTTCATCTTTTCGGGTGGGCGGTCCGTCCATGCAGCCAGCAACACCAGCCGGTCAATTTCACCCGGCTTAGCGTCAATCGAGGCATCGGCAGCGGCCGCGCCTCCGAAGCTCGCTCCGATAACCGATACAGTCCTGGCGCCGGTTTTATGGAGGTAACGCACTGCGGCTAGCACGTCGTACTCAGCGCCGTTGTCTCCAGACTTGGATTGGGGCCCGTGAGACTGGCCGTGCCCGCGGAAGTCGATGGCCATTACGCGAAACCCGGCCTTCGAAATTTCCAGCGCCTGCTTTTCCCAACTCTCTTTGTCGAAGCGGCCTCCGTGCGCCAACACAACGCCACGCTCACCTTTTCCGTAGATGTCGGCGTAGACGACGCCCCCGTCCTCCGTTGAAAAGGAAACGTGCTCTTGCGCTAGGGTGAGTGGTGTAAGAAGGAGAGCCGCTAGGAGAGCGTTAAGAATGAACATCGGGGGATTGTTCATTCTCCTCCCGCGAAGGCCTGTCTCGATTTTCGGGTCCGAGGCTTTCCATCGAACTTCCGAATGTCACGGACCGCATACACACTTTCGTATTCGCATAAGCGACACCGAGCTGTGAAAGTACGCGGAGCGTTCGCATCCTCCAGTTGGTCGTCTTGAAAGTCCTGCAGCTTAGTCGTTACCGGTATCGGCTCCCGGCACCGGCTGCAGAATACTCCGGGGTACTACTTTGTGAGTTCGGCTATCATTTCGCACTCCAGAGAACTTTCATCCTTTTCTCTGCGGTCTCTTACGCGCCAACACCTATTCGCTGGTCTTTCAGGAAGGCAAGCAGATCGGAGTTGATCTGGTCCGCGTTGGTCGTGGGCATGCCGTGGGGAAAGCCCGGATAGAATCTCGTCGTGGCATTCTTCAGCAGCTTTGCTGATAGCGGACCGGCATTCGCGAAAGGTACGATCTGATCGTCCTCCCCGTGCATCACTAGGACCGGCACAATGATCTTCTTCAGGTCTTCGGTGAAGTCCGTCTGGGAGAAGGCGACGATGCCGTCGTAGTGTGCCTTGGCTCCTCCCATCATGCCCTGGCGCCACCAATTCCAGATCACCCCCTGGGAAGGTTTCGCATCAGGCCGGTTGTAACCATAGAACGGCCCAGCCGCCACATCGTAAAAGAATTGCGCTCGGTTGGCGGCCGTCTGCGCCTGAAAATTGTCAAACACGTCTTTGGGCAGCCCGCCAGGATTGTCCGCCGTCTTCACCATCAACGGCGGCACCGCGCTGATGATCACCGCCTTTGCCACCCGGCTTTCGCCGTGGCGCGCTAGGTAATGCACTACTTCGCCGCCACCGGTCGAGTGGCCAACATGGATAGCATTCTTTAAATTGAGCTGCGCGGTAAGTGCGGCGAGGTCATCGGCGTAGTGATCCATATCGTGTCCGTCGCCGGGTTGACTCGAGCGTCCGTGGCCTCTGCGGTCATGGGCGATGACGCGATAGCCGTGATTGAGGAAGAACATCATCTGCGTGTCCCAATCATCGGCCGACAGCGGCCAGCCGTGGCTAAACACGATGGGCTGACCTTTACCCCAGTCCTTGTAATAAATCTCAGTGCCGTCTTTTGTGGTGATCATTGCCATGGGATGACCTCCTTGATTTGAAAATCCGTGGGCCGACATTATGCACGAATCGAACGCAATTCTGCCAAGATTTCTAAGGTTGGGAGGGGTTACTCACGCACAAGTGTGTGGTCGGCAATGCCGGGTCTTCGAAACATTCGTTTCTCGTTCTAGCCGTTCGTTGGCATGCCGCATGGCCGAATTGGCGGCAGCTGTGGCCAACGTGGCGTAGAAGGTTGGGGTAAGTTTGCCTATATGGCTTCGTCATTGCTGCTGCTCGAATGAGCACGATGCTTGCTGGCCCTGCCGTCGGCCTGAAGGAGACCCCAAAAAGTGAATTCATGATCTTTCCTGGATTCGGATATCGAAGCGCATTCACACCCGAAATCTGAACTCACGTCTTTAAACTACCTTCGTACTAGATCCGCATTCGGAGTATGCCTTGTGGAAAGGACGGTCTCAATAGCAGAAGCGGGAATCTACCGGCCTGCAGTTTCCACGCCTGTTCACCTTTTTGTTCGAAGTCTTCGTAGGCTTTTTGCAGGCCAAGCAAATACTTCTGCTGTAGTTTCGAACAGAGCCTACGAGGCGACATCATTGGCATGGGTGATGTGCGAGAATTCACATTTGCGTAACATAGAAGTCTCAGTCCTGTAATACAGCTTCCCTAGCCTTCTCAGGCGCTCCGCGTTCAACCCCCGCAACCGAGCACGGCAACGCAATGGTTGCGTCGTTAAGCGCTTCCAAATCTTTGCGCGCTCTGCGCAGAACTACGAGAGGACTCTAATGAAAATTCAGATGATGTTGAAATCCGTAATCGTTAGCAGTTTGGTGGCCACGATGATGGTCGGCCCAGCGTTTGCTCAAGAAGGATCCGTTCCCAAGGGTGTTTCGCACCTCGATCATGTATTCATCATCATGATGGAGAATCACGGTTACCAGCAGGTTATCAACAATCCCAACGAGCCTTACCTGAACAGCCTGATCGCAAACCATAAGGTCAATCTCGCCACCAATTATTTCGCGGTCGGACATCCCAGCCTGACCAACTACTTGGAAGTCGTCGGCGGGTCGAATTTCGGGATTCGCAGCGACAATCCACCTGATTGGGGCAACGCTTCCTGCAAGCCCAATATCAATACGGGAATCGTGAACGCCGACAATAATGCCGGCCAGACGACGATTCCTGTCGACACCGGCAATGTTTGCCCGATCTTCGGGACCGGTACCGACGCCGTAACACCTGCAGTTGACGACTGGAACGAAGTGACGCTCCCGCAGTTTCCGTACCTTGCCGATATCGACGGTATCAAGTCTGTTCCAGCGGCTAAGACCGTAGGCAAGACGATTGCTGATCAGCTCGTTGACGCTGGCTTGAGCTGGAAGACCTACCAGGAGAGCATTCCGCTCGGAACTCTTTTCGGCGTCAATTACAGCAACGGCACGGCAAGTAACCTGACTAACTTCACTGATCTCACGCCTTTGACTTCAGCCAGCGTGGTGCAAGCCTATGCCGTGAAACACAATCCGTTCGCGTACTTCAAGAGTGTTCAGGACGGAACGCCACGCAACAACGGCCTGGATAATGTGGTTGGGTTTGAGGGCGACCGCGGCCTCTTTGCCGATTTGGCGAAGGGCGATGTCCCGGCCTTTTCCTACATCGTACCGAACCAATGCGACGACCAGCACGGGCGGGGCAATGCCGACATGTTCTGCGCGTTTGACTTCGGAGCTAACAATAGCGGTCTGACTTACGGCACCCAAGTCGGTTTGAATCCTGGGTTGATTCAACAAGGTGACGTCACGATCGAGCGGATCGTCAAGGGCATCAAGGCTTCGCCGGCATGGCGCTGGGGCCACAACGCGATCGTAATTGTGTGGGATGAGAACGACTATAGCGGCATCAGCACGAAGCCCAATGGTCTGTTCCCGTCGCAAAACCAAAACCGGGTGGTGCTAACCGTCGAAACGAATACCGACTCCGATGACAGGGGAATCAAGAGTGATAGGTTCTACGACAGTTTTTCGTTGTTGCGTTCGATTGAAGCTGGCTTTGGGCTACCATGCTTGAATCATGCTTGCGATTCAAGTGTTTCCGTTATGTCGGACCTGTTCTACCGGGATCGCGACGACCAGTAACAGCTATTCGGCGCAAACACCAACAAACCGACCACCCTATACCAACGTAACGGCATAAGGAAAAGGCCCCGTTAGGGGCCTTTTCTATTTGGGCTGCGAAACGCGGATTCTACAAAAAGGGTTGCGAACATTGTTTCCGATCAGATAAACAGCGCCGTGGCCGTCGAGGTTAAAAATGCGGGACGCCCGGATGCACGGTCCAAGACGCCCCTAACAGAACACACGATAAGGAGAGCAATCGCGCGCTCGGCTACGACGAGAGTGTCAGGGACGTCAAGCTTTGGGATATCGCCGAGGAGATCAACTTTACGTGCCTGGCACCGCGCTGGCAAGCCACGTGGCCGAATTGGCGGCAGCCGAGGCCAACGTGGTGTAGGGTTCTGGGGTAAGTGCCTATATGAGGTTCCTCATTGCTGTCGCCGGCGTTATGGGCGAACATTGGTTTCTCGATGTCTGAGACCTAGCACTTTATGGACTTTTGTATGCCTGTATGATACTATTATGCTATGAAGCGGACCGCCCTCTTCTTGAAGGAAGAGCAAGTCAAGAAGCTGCAGAGGCTGATGGAAAAGACGGGCGCTCCAGTGGCAGAACTCATCCGGCGTGCAATTGACAACTACCTCCGGGAGCGAGCGAAGGAATTGAAGTAAGCGGAGCGCCACGGTGTTCTAGCACCGCGGCGCCCCTGACCACAACTCAAAGGAGATTGAGCCATGGCTACAGAAAAGCTATCACCTGAAGCATTCCCCGCAAAAGCTAAACCGAAGCGAGCAGCACTGTATTGCCGGGTTTCTACCGGCGACCAGCACCCCGAAACGCAGCTTTATGACCTGCGTAAATTCGCCAGGCAGCGCGGATTTGAAATTGTGAATGAATACACCGACACAATTTCCGGTGCGAAATCGAAACGCCCTGCTCTGGACCAGCTATTATGAATCCAGCTCCAAAAATAAGTCGCTGGCAGAAGGGGGAAGTCGATCGAACGAAGGAACATTTCGAGCTGCGCTACGGTTCAGCCAAGGATAGTGACTGGAGTGAGTGGACTCCGATAGCGGTAATCGGCCGGCCTAAACGGCGCATTGTGAACGTTGAGTTTCTCGTCGATTGTGCTGAACCAGAAAATGCGAAAGCGGTCCACGATGTTGAGGAGGAAATTCAGTTTTACTTGATCGACAAAGAGGAGCCAAATCCTTGGGGTTACGCCCGATACCATTGCGGGACGGGATCGAATATCTACAGCCCGGTACACTGGGCATTCTTCAAGGCACAAGGGAACGGCTAAGCGCGATTAGGAAACCTTCCTCTCGAAAGTCATGAGTAAACACTGGCCGACTTCCCGTTACCGATCTGGCGCAATTCCAAGAAGCGGGTTTGTCCAACCATTGTGATACCGCCATCCGACAGCGCGAATTTGGATGCCGTTGTGGCGCACACTTGCGGTGATGAAGCGGTCAGAGGAGCGGTCAGTATTCATAGATCGCGTAGGGACTCTGATTGAGCAAGGCGGTCCAATGGTGTTATTGTTTGAGCCGCCAAAAGACCTTTTGGCCGCAGTTGACAACCGCACCAGCCCACACTGGAGCAGTACAAACCAAAAAATGGTAAAACTACTCAAAGGAGGACCCCATGACCCAATCCAGTGCTACACAACGAGGCAGCGAGCAGGCAGGTGCGCAGTTCAACACCGACCGCACCCATCCGGGCCGGTGGACGATCACCTTCAGCAACCCACCGATCAACATGTTTCTTCCCACAACGATCGTCGAATTGGGAGCGCTAATGACCGACCTCGAGGCCGACCCGTCCGTGAAGGTCGTAGTGTTCCAGTCGGCGAATCCCGATTTTTTCATCGCCCATCTCGACGTAGCCAAGGCAGCTGAGCGGCCAGAGATGCTGGGCCGTTGGCGCGACTTTGTGCTGCGCCTCTCGTCCGCGCCAGTCGTGAGCATCGCCAAGATTCGCGGCCGCACGCGCGGCATCGGTAACGAGTTCGTGCTGGCCTGCGACATGCGCTTCGCCAGCCGGAAAAGCGCCCTATTCGGCAACCCCGAGGTCGGCGTCGGACTGGTCCCGGGCGGCGGAGCGCTGGAATGGCTCCCGCGCTTGGTCGGCCGCTCGCGCGCACTTGAGATCGTGCTCAGCGGCGACGATTTCGATGCTGATATCGCCGAGCGCTATGGCTGGGTGAACCGCACGCTGGACGATGCCAACCTCGACTCGTTTGTCGATGCGCTCGTCCGGCGTCTGACCTCGTTCGACCGTGAAACACTAGCCGCGGCGAAGGCCCAGATCAATCGGTTCGGGACGCCGACAGCTGCCGAGCTTCAGTCGAGCAACGACTTGTTCTTCCCAATGCTGGCCTTGCCCAGTGCACAGACGCGCCGTGCCAAGATCCGCAATATCGGTTACGGCGTTCCGAGCGACTTCGAATTGAACTTCGGCAGGTACCTGCCTACGTTTGGGCGGGCGGACGACGATGACACGGATAAGCAGGCCGACTGATCGTCGCCCTGGATTTCTGAACTCGGCACCGACGTTCGACCTCCGCCACCCCATTAGTAAATGCGGGCTAGGCCCTTGTATACGGGCAACCCAGAAGTAATACCAATTGCCGTGCCACATCAATATCGCTAAACGCACCAGCATCGAGGAATCGTCTTGCGGCACTTGCCACCGGATTCCTGCCGCCATTCCGACTTCTCAGTAGTAATCTCGTGATCGTGGGGTCCCGACTACTTCCGGATTGCGACGACTCGCCCAAAACCTCTCTGCGGTTTCCCACAATACCGTTTCCGGTTTGTTGAAACTAATCGGCATTCTAGCGATTGGACGATCCAGGGCCTTCGGCAGCTCATGCTGCGAAGGCACCCAAATGGGACCGACCTATGCTGTGGTGGCCTTCGACGCGAGCTTGCGACCGAGGAAATCCCGAATAGCACCGGCGATTTCTTGATGGTGCGTCTCGAGCGCGAAGTGACCGGTGTCGTAGAAATGGACTTCAGCGTTCGGGTTGTCGCGCCTGAAGGCTTCCGCTCCAGGGGGCAGGAAGAACGGATCGTTCTTGCCCCAAACGGCTAGCAGGGAAGGCTGCCTGGTCCGGAAAAATTCCTGAAACTTGGGATACAGCGCAACATTGCTGGCATAGTCCAGGAAGAGGTCAAGCTGGATTTCGTCGTTCCCGGGCCGCGCCAATAGCGCGGAGTCGAGCGTATAGGATTCCGGAGCCACCAGCGCATCATCCTGCACGCCATGGACGTATTGCCACTTGGTTCTTTCCGGCTTTAGGAACTCGCGCAATGCCGCGCGGTTCTGCGCCGTCGGCTCCTTCCAATATTTCTGGATCGGGTTCCAGCCCTGGCTTAGGCCCTCGACATAAGCGTTACCGTTCTGCGAAATGATGGCGGTGATGCGTTCGGGACGAGTCAACGCAAGCCGGAATCCCACCGGCGCGCCATAGTCGAACACGTAAATCGCGAAGCGCTCAAGACCGATTGACTGAGTAAAGCTGTCGATGGCCATGGTCAGATTTTCAAATGTGTAGCGAAACTGTTTACGGTCGGGTGCATCGGAAAAGCCAAACCCCGGCAGGTCCGGTGCGATCACATGGTAGTGGTCGGCCAGTGCCGGAATCAGATTGCGGAACATATGCGACGATGTCGGGAATCCGTGCAGCAAGAGAATTGTTGGGGCAGTCTTTGCGCCGGCTTCGCGATAAAAGATCCTATTGCCGTCGACGGCGGCATGTTTATAGCTGATCATTCTGAGCCTCCTTGCGAGATTTGAAGGGTCGGTCCCAATATTTGCCTCCATCGGAAATGAAATCTTGTACGGATCGATAACGAAAAGTGCAGCGATCTCTTTGCATTGCTGGCTCCCGTTGTCGGCGACCTTAGGAGAGGAACGCACTCCGGTTGGCCTCGAGGAATTCAGCAAGCCCGATCGGCCGTTTTCCCCCGATCTTCTCAACTAGATCGTTCGTTCCCGCAAACACCCCATTCTGGTGGTCCTTTGCAATCTCCGCAAAGTGCTGCCAGATGGTGTCGGTGCGGAGTATCGGACGCGGGCTGTTGGCAGCCAATCTCTTAAGGGTCCAGGCATCCACCTGCTCATAACCCACCGGTTTGCCGATGACCTTGCCGATCTCGATGGCAATTTCGGGGAAGGTGTACTCTTTTTCTCCGTAGAGCGGGTATACCTTTCCTTTGTGCTCGTCCGGCGCGAGAAGGATTTTCGTGATCACGCGGGCCTGATCTTCCGCGGCGATCGGTGCATGCTTTCCAGTGCCGAAGGGCAGCCGCAAAGTGCCTGCCTTGATCAGATCGGTCCAATAGAGAGCCCATTCAGCGAAAAGTGTGGGTCGCAGATGTGTGACGGGGACGCCCGACCAGTTGAAGATCTGCTCCGAAATCCAGTGATCCTGGGCGGCATGACTTTTCGCTTCTCGACGCGCAGAAATTTGGGACATGTTCACAACAATCTCGATGGCGGCCTCCTTAGCGGCTTGAGCGAAGTACGCCGTGGCCTGCAGGATACCTGGCATGATTGGGTACACAAAGTACGCGCCCTGTGTTCCTTCGAGGGCTGCGCGAACAGCCTCGAAGTCCAGTAGATCGCCTCGCACAATCTCGGCACCTTGGGCGGCTAAAGCTGCCGAACGCTCATCCTCCCTGTGAACGAAAGCTCGCACCCCGGCTCCCGCATCGATTAAGAATTTTACCGTTTTGCTCCCTGTCGCGCCAGTCGACCCGGTCACTAAAACCTTCTTCCTCATGTGCTCCTCCTTGTGCGCTTCCATCCGTGGAGCGCCTTCACTTAGATGCTGTCCGTACTCTAAACGGTTTATGTAAGTTTCCTAGCTGCCGCCTAAATCCTTTAGAGGTCTGTTATCATCTAACGGGAACAGCAATAACTTGGTGAAGACAAATGCGGAAATCCAGGAAAGAAGCGGCAGAAACGCACGAACACATCGTAGAAGTGGCCTCTCAAGAGTTTCGCGCGAAGGGCATTGAGGAAAGTGGGCTGGCGGAGGTGATGAAGGCCGCCGGACTGACACATGGCGGTTTCTACAGGCATTTCGGATCGAAAGACCAGCTGGTCACAGAGGCCGTCGGACGGGCCTTTGAGCAAGTCCTTGGCAGGCTCCGGTCTTCCATCCGGGGGAAGCGCCGTCACGCTGCGTTGGCAGCTCTTATACGTCAGTACCTTTCCGCGGACCTGCGTGACAATGTCGAGAGATCATGCCCTCTTTCGGCCATCGGGACTGAACTGCGCAGAACCAGTCCGGGAACGGGTAAAGTCGTTCTGACTGGTATCGAGAAGTTGAGTTCCTTGATCGCCCAGCAGATTACTGGCGTTCCCCGCCGGCAGGCGAAGACCAGAGCTCATGGGATCGTCGCGGCCATGGTCGGCGGCATCGTTCTTTCGCGACTAGCGCGCAACACACTTCTGGCCGACCGCATATTGCGCGACACTCGCGAATTCATTCTTCGTTCGACGTGATCCGACTTTGAGGCGGCTTTTCCGCCATCGTGATGCACGACAGTTATCGGTTCGTCCTTCTGATTAGTACAGACAAGCGCGCTTGTGTTTACCGATTCAATTCCACTTGCCCATTTTGTCGAGACATCGGACAAATGCCCTGGTGGTTCGAAAGGGGTAATTCCTCCAGGTTCGCAAACCGCTGATTTCGCTGAGGTGAAACTGGCTGTCTGAGGTAGTCCGCAGGGTACAGGTTCTTGACCATATTGACGTCCCTTACGACCTGTCTAACCGGAATACCTGCACCCGTGACGCGAGAACTTCAGCTTCACAAGAGTAAAGAACAGGTTACGGCCCGGACCATCCCCACGCACGTGGGGAGAACTGACCGGCCACGTGGAGACTACGTGCCTTTTTTTCGTATCAACCACCTGGATCTGGCTGGCCGCGGGGATCAAGGCGAAAAGCGTGGTTCCCGATGTATTCAGCAAAAGCTCCGCGGGATGCGCAGCGACCTGTACGTCGCCGATCTTCTTGTCTTTCACAGCGTCAACGATTGAAATCTCGCCGTAGTCTTTACCGGCATCCTTGCAGCCATAGCCGACGTAAAGAAATTTTCTGTGTGGATCGTATGCCACACGGTTAGGCCCAGCCTCTAGGTGAAAAGAATCGACCATCCCAAGCGAATCACCGCAAAAGACGCGCACCATTCCATCATCGCCGCTGGCCACGAAAAGCTTGTTGAGTGCTGCTACGTACGCGATTCCTTGCGGCTTCTTGAATCCTGGAATCCGGCGCAGCCATTTCGCTGCTTGCACGTCCACAACTTCAAGCGAACCATTCTCAAGGCCCGAGACGAATAGGCGCTGGCCCTTTACATCCACTTCCAAATGATCGAGCCGCCCGTTCACGTCCGGCATCGAGATGGTTTGCAGTAGGCGTAGCGGCGAGTGTGATTGATCCTGTGAACGAACTCGGGAAATTCCAAACACGAACACAAGTATTGCTGGGATGCAGACGGCGGAAACCCTCTTCACTACCTCGCTCCCCGAAACGGCCAGCAGCTCCAATTCCACTTCTAGACGGTCTCGATCCTCTAACGCGGTTCGCTAAACCGCCTGAACAAGCCCAGCGATTTTGCCGGATACGATCCCGGCTTGATCGGAATTGAATTGCGCGCGTGCTCGCGCGGTCTTACGACGGTTTTTCTTCGAGGCTTTTCCCGGCGTCAACGAAGAACCAGAGCAGCCCTGAAATAACGGTGAATGCAGCAGCAAGATCGAGAGCCTGAATCCAGCTGTAGCGGGTGGCAATGTAGGCCGTAACCGTGGAAGAAATCGCACCGCCCACGCTTCCCAAAGTGTTCATCAGCGCCGAGAGCGTGGCGGAATGGTCTGGTGCCAGATCAATACAGGCAGCCCAGAAATTCGCGGCAGCGAACATCAGGAATCCCGCGGCAAGCGCCATCATGGGAAGCGCAAAGGAAGTATTAGCCGTATGGCTGCCGGAGTAGAGTAAGAAGGCGGACAGCCCCATTCCCAGCCATACCGCGCACTGGCGTCCGCGACCCCGTCCCACATTCCTCGCAACTCGGTCAGAAAACAATCCACCCAGAGGGGAAATCAAAGTCATCGCAAGAAACGGAAACGAAGTCCACGCCGCGGCCTGCATGACTCCCAGGCCGCGAACTTTCACCGCGTAAAAATAGAACCAATTGTAATAAACGTAAAAAGCGTAGCCCTGGCAGCCGTAGCCGAGGATCAATCCCCAGATGGAACCGCTGGAGAGCAATCTGCCCCACGGAACCGGTTTTCGCTTCGCCAAGAGCTCGCGTTTCCGGCGAGCAACGTCCTGCTCTCCCGCATGAATCGCCGCAAGTTCCGCCGCGTTCACGCGCGGGTGGTGCTCGGGCCAGTCGGTGCAGTAGACCCACCAGAACAGAAGCACTGCGAAAGAGATCGCCGCGCAGAGATCGAAGGAAACCCGCCAGCCCCAGTGGATCATTGTCCACGAAATGAAAATGGGTGTGAGAGTTCCCCCAAGGCCAAGTCCCGCCGTTTGCAATCCGCTCGCGAATCCCCTCTCACGCGCCGCCGTCCAGGACGCGATCACGCGAGTCACGTTCGCCGAGCTGGCCGCCTCTCCGACGCCGGTGAAAAATCGATTCAGCTGAAATGCCAGCAAGACGCTTATGCCGCTGCTCAGCGCGAGTCTTGGCGCAAGTCCCATCGCGGCGGTACCGACGCAGAACAACAGCATCGAGATGGTCAATGTGCGCCGCGGGCCGAAACGATCTCCGATGTAGCCCCAGGGGATCTGAAACAGGCCGTAGCCCCACAGAAAAGCGCTGAAAACGTGGCCCATGGTGATCGTGTCGTACGAAAATTCCTCGGAGATATATTTCCCCGCGATGCTCAAATTCAGGCGGCAAAGCGTGGTCACCGCCATGATGAACATCACGATCAGCATGATGCGCCAGCGAACCCAGGTAGGCGCAACGCTGGAAGACGCGCGTTGTACCTTTGTCGCTTGCGGAGAAAGAGTGCCTGAATTGCTCAAGAGATTCTTTGGCCCCGTGCTGAGACTAGTGGCTTGTAGCCCTGCATGCGAAACCTGAGAGAGTGAGAAGGAAGACCGCGCACTACGGCTTGGCCTTCCCTAAACAAATCCGCCGATTACCAGATGAGCTTCAATCCTAATTGAATCTGGCGCGAAGAAGTGGACGTTTGATTCAGACCGGTCGGCAGCGCGCTGCCATTGAAGTCGAAGAGCGAGTTGTTCTGTGACCCGTTCAAGAAGTTAGGTCCGATAAAGTTGGTGTGATTAAGGATGTTGAAAAACTCCGCGCGGAATTGGACGTTGAACGTTTCCGAAATCTTCGGCACGCGGGTGTTCTTAAAAATCGAGAAATCCACCGTGGTAATGCCCGGACCATAAAATTGGTTACGGCGCGTGTTTCCGAGCACATTCGAGCAAAACTGCTGCCCAGCAGGCGGTGCCACTGGATAATTGGGAAATGAAAGAGGCGCGCAGCCGTACGGATTTGCCGTCGTCGCCGGAGGCAAAGATGCCGGCGCTGTTGGAGGCGTGAAGCAGTTCATATTCAGGTAGTTAACCCCGCCGTGAATGGGATTGCATCCGGGAAGGAGATTTGCGAAGTCCGTGGTGAAATCCCCGTTGAAGCCAGTGCCCAGCGGGTCGTTGCCATCTCCCACCGTCGCTGTGAACGGTGAGCCGGTGGTATAAGTGATGATGCTGCCCAGCTGCCAACCGCTTGCCACGTTCGAAATAAACGCAGACGATGACTGCGGCGAAGGCAGGTTCCAGATAAAGTTGCCGACTAGCACGTTTCGGATGTCGAAATCGCAAGCGCCCACTCGTGCTGACTTAACCAAAAGCAACGGCACCGCGATGGAGGTCAAATACGTGTCGCCGGTAACGGGAGCCGAACTCGTGTCGCGGCACTTCCCTAATGTGTAAGACAATTGCCCTTGAATGCCGTGGCTCGCAGTCTTCTTCAATTGCGCTTGGAAGGAATTGTAGGAGGACTCGCCGTCGAACAAGACTGGGCGAATACCTGCGCCGCCACCCCAATTGGAATCAATACGGGTACCTGTCAAGTTGTTGCTGCAGTTATTTGTAGCGCTGTAAGGGCCGTTGCTCAAGATTGCGCTCGAGTTGGGATCGCAAGGGAATACGAATCCAGTTCCAGCCACTGCGGTCGGCTGGACCAGGTTGATGTCGTCCGAGGCCACGGAAAGATGAACGGAACGTGAGCCGACGTACCCGACCGTGCCCGTAAAACCGTAGCCAAGGTCGCGCTGGATATTCAGATTCCAGTTCATCACCAGGGCGCGGTGAGGATTGGGGTCCACGTAGCGGTTGCGAATTTTTTGGCGGTTGAAGTTGACGTTCGGATCAGCGACTCCAGTTCCCAAGGTGGCAGCAGGGTCGGCGCCGATGATTTGGAAAGGAGCCGTCGCAGCCGTGTTGAGTCCGAATTCGTAGGGCAACGGCAGCACGTCGAACATGCCGAATCCTGCCCGTACTGCTGTTCTGTTGTCTTTGAACGGATCCCACGCCAGACCAATGCGCGGTTCGAAGTTGTAAACCGTCGGATTCGACTGGATGGGGCTATTGGTCCCCACGGGCCCGCAAAGCGTCGTACCGGGCGTGCAGTCTGTCAGCGTCTGAATTTGCTGGAATCCTGCAGTGGCCACGGTGTATCCGTTGACGATGTACCCGGGAACCCGGTTGGCATCCGTGGGTCGAGTGGTCATCTCGTAGCGCAACCCGAGGTTCAAAGTGAGATTGGATTTTGCGCGCCAATCGTCCTGTATGTAGCCGGCGAAAAGGCTCTCTCGCAAACCGACTTCGTGCGACCCGCCTGGAGCTAAGGCATTGAGCTGGGTCGGTGCGTTAGTAAGAAAGTCCTCCAAACTGCCGTAGGTGCTCATGCGGCCATTGGGACTCAATTGCTCCAAAATGTTGTACTGCATCCGCTCGAATGCAAATCCCATCTTAAGAGCGTGGGTTCCTCGAGTGAGAAACGCGTCGTCATACGCCTGAATGGAGTTAAACGCGTGAGTGAAGCGGTTAAAGCCCCCGAGGCCATATGCAGTGGTGACTCCGGGTATCGGAATTTGTGGCGTAGCTTTTGCTCCGGGGGCAATTGCGAGGGTCGGGTCGGTCGCGACGGCGTCGCCAGATACGGGCGTGTTGATGTCGCCCTCGACGCGGCTAACGCCGAAGCGCACCGTATTTAGGAGTTCCGGGTTAAAGATGTGCGTCTCTTCGATGCTGCCGGCCTGCCTTCGAGAGTACACTTCATGCACGGTGTTCCCCAGGGGATCGCCTTGGGACTGGGGGCCCGAGTCGTAGAAGTAGCTAGCGTCCACGCTGTCACCCTCGGAGATTTTGTGGTCCACGCGGAAGATGACGTAGTTCTCATTGGCGATCGTTGGGATGTTGACGTTTTCCGATGCCGTGTCCGCGAATGCGGCACTTTGGCAAGCTGCAGGGCAAGGCCATAGAGCCAGATAGGGGGCGACTGCGGGATCGACGGTGATCGTCTTCAGCGAAGCACATGGATTTG
The DNA here is from genome assembly GCA_963703675.1 of uncultured Acidobacteriota bacterium. Taxonomy (GTDB): domain Bacteria; phylum Acidobacteriota; class Terriglobia; order Acidiferrales; family UBA7541; genus Palsa-295. The sequence continues at coordinate 16,069 of CAVPFH010000010.1, forward strand.
TGCCGCTTGGAACGCACAATTGTCCGCCGCGAGCTTCCGCTGAAGGAACGTTGATCACCGTTGATCCAGTTTGCTTTTGCCGGAACCCTTCATAGTTGCCAAAGATAAATGTTTTATCCTTGATGATCGGCCCTCCAGCGGACGCTCCAAATTGCGTACGGTGGAACGTCGGGATGTCGGGCCCATCAAAAAAGTTGCGCGCATCAAACACGCTGTCGCGATCGAAGAAGTAGCCGGTGCCATGAAACTGATCGGTGCCGGATTTGGTAATAGCATTAATTACGGCGCCGGAAGTTCTCCCATACTCTGCCGTGTAGCCGGTAGTGATTACCGAAAATTCTTGAATCGCATCAACGCCCAGGTTCAAGCCAGTCGGCCCGCCAGGCGCTGCGTTCGAATAGTCATTGATCGTCAAGCCGTTTACGCGGTAGTCGTTCTCGTTCGCGCGATGGCCGGAGTCAGTCAGCTGATTTCCAAAACCCCGGTTTCCTTTGTTGGCATTGAAGCTGGTTCCCACCTGGGTGGGAATCGTGGCGACACCCGGCTCCAGAGCGGCCAGCGAAGCCCAATCACGTCCATTCAGCGGCATTTCCCTAACTGTTGCGGAGTTCACCGTCGCGCTGACGGTGGATGTGCTGGTTTCCACTGCAGGCGGCGCGGCGATCACTTCAACGCTTTGCGTCACCTGCCCAACCTTTAGGCTGACGTTCAACTCTTGCTGCTGCGCAACGGTCAGCGTGATTCCTTTTTCGACGATGGTGGCGAACCCTTGGGCCGAAACGGTGGCCTCATAAGTACTCGGCAAGAGGTTTGGCGCTGTGTAGAACCCGTCTTGGTTGGACGAAACCGTGCGAACCACACCCGTCGCCACGTTCTTGATGGCGACACTGGCGTTGGCAACCGCGGCTCCCGATGTGTCCGTCACCACGCCCGAAAGCGTCGCGCCCGAAACCTGCGCGAGCATCGGAACAGCCCCAAGGGCGTTCCACAACGAAAGCGCCAACACAACCGCCGCCGCTGCCATCATTTTCTTGAATTTCATAAGCTCCCCCGCAAGTCTCCACGCACCCCATTTCTGGCGAGGACTCTGCGCTACCCCCATTTCCCGAGGCAATGCTTTATGCATCACATCCAAAACATTTATAAGTAACCCAGCTAACCTGGTGAAATTAGCGACTTACAGGAAGTGGTAACAAAGCCCATGTGGGAAGTCTTTGACCCTCCGAGGTCGCGGAGTTATACTCCCGTGACACCGTTGTCCAAGCGTTTATGCCCACTAAAGATGCCACTGCCGCGCATCCGCTCATCCGCTTTGGGGTTTTTGAGTTAGACCTCCGTGCCTCCGAGCTCCGAAAGAAAGGCGTCAAGGTCAAACTCCAAGACCAACCCTGCCAAATCTTAGCCGTGCTGCTGGAACATCCTGGCGAAATCGTCAGCCGCGAAGAACTTCGTAACAGGCTGTGGCAGCGCGACACCTTCGTTGATTTTGACCACAGCCTCAACACTGCGATCATGAGGCTTCGCGAAGTCCTCGGTGATTCCTCGGAAAATCCTATTTTCATCGAAACTCTTTCCCGCCGTGGATACCGGTTCATCGCGCCCGTGGAAGAGGTGCTGGCTCTTACTGGCACAGCAGAGAGGACCCTAGTCCCGCAAAACGCACCCGGTTTCGGTGTTACCGATGAGTCTGCGGCCGCTGAATTTTCCCGGGTAGCTCAGCCGGGGCCCCAAGTGGGTCGCGCGCCCCGTTACTTGTACCTGCGGATTTCCACCCGCGCACTCGCCGGAATTGCGCTGCTCATCGCTGCCGTTGCATTGGGCTCGCTTCTGATTTCTCGTTACGTTCGAAAGCCCTCTGTCAGCAGCGCTAGCTCCGAACAAATCAAGTCGCTCGCGGTGTTGCCGCTCGAGGATCTTTCGGGTGAAAAGGACCAGGATTACTTCGCCGACGGAATGACGGATGAGCTGATTGCCAGCCTGGCGAAAATCCGGCAACTGCGCGTGATTTCACGCACCTCCGCCATGGCTTACAAAGGTACGCGCAAGCCGCTCTCGGAAATTGCGCATGAGCTTCACGTGGACGCGGTCGTGGAAGGTACGGTGTTGCGTGCGGGCAATCGCGTCCGCATCACCGCGGAGTTGGTCCAGGTTTCCACCGACCGCCACCTCTGGGCGGAAACCTACGAGAGTGAACTCGGAAATATTTTGACGCTGCAAAGCCACGTGGCCAGCGCAATCGTTAACGAGATCCGAATCAACCTCACACCTGAAGAGCAGAAGCGTCTGGCTACCCCGCGAGTCGTTAACGCGCAGGCGTATGAAGACTATCTAAAGGGCCGCTACTACTGGAATAAACGCTCGGAAGAGGGACTGGTCAAGGCGGTTGACTACTATCAGCTCGCAGCCGAGAAGGATCCCCAATATGCGCTGGCGTATGCAGGATTGGCCGACTGCTATGACTTGTTGGGCACCACAATTATCGGCGCCATGCCTGCCACGGAGGCAGCGCCCAAAGCAAGAGCCGCAGCGCTGAAAGCTCTCGCGATTGACCCGAGCCTAGTGGACGCTGAAATCACCCTTGCCAGCATCCGGCTGAACTACGATTGGGATTGGCACGCCGCAGAGAACGGTTTCAAACACACGATTGAACTGAATCCGGACCAAGCAACCGCTCACCAGCGCTACTCGCTTTACCTCAGCGCGATGGGCCGCTCGACGGAAAGCCTTGCCGAAATACAGCGCGCCCACGACCTGGACCCGCTCTCACTGAGCATAAATTTCAGCCTCGCTTGGCGCCTGTATTTGGCGCGCCAATACGACCAGGCGATCCAGCAGTCTCGCAGCACCATTGACCTGGATCCGAACTTCGTCCTCGCGCATCTTGCCCTGGGTCAAACTTATGAACAAAAGGGCGAGTTCGAAATGGCTATCTCGGAGCTGAGAAAAGCAGCTTCCATCTCGCCGAATAGTCCTCTAATGCTGGGCGCACTGGGCCACGCCTATGCGGTGGCCGGCAATTCGGCAGACGCGGAAAAACTTCGGAACGATCTAATCCGGCGATCGAATCAGCAATACGTTTCGCCCTTTTACGTCGCTCTCATCTTCACGGGCCTGAAAGAAAACGAAAAAGCTCTCGATTGGCTGGACAAAGCGTATCAAGACCGATCCAATCCGCTAATTTTCTTGAAGGTTGATCCGGAACTGGACCCTCTTCGCTCTAACCCCAGATTCCAGGATCTGCAGCGCCGAATCGGGCTACCTCGCTAGCCGAGGCATCCACGCATGTTCACCGACATGTCAGCCTTATAGACCACACCCCATCCCGCCTCCACCAAGTTTCTGTACGATGCGGTAGTGGGAGATCGTGCGGCCAAGCATTGGCGAGGAATCGGTCATTGCTGACGCATCTTAGGCTGCGCCTCATGGCAAGTCAACGCGATGAGGCGCGATGAGGCGGTAGCTAGGCTTTGGCGGCTAAGACCAGAGGGCACTAATTGAGCGACGTTCGTTTGAATAGAAGCTAAGAGCGTGTGGCGATGTGACGCTGCTTGGAATGCATCGCTCCGGCGGGGTGCGGCGATTCTCTGGCAACGTTTCTTTGCCCTTGTAACCAGATCATTCTTTGCTCTGATTCTCTTCGTCCAGTCCGAACTCCCGCAACCTTTCTTTGTCCAACCCCATTCTCTCGAGAGGTGAAAGCTCGCCGTGATAAATCTCGATGGTCTCGATCCTGAAAAATACATCTTGATGCCCACAGTCAGGACATTGCACGGAGAAATCTTTGTCTTTGAGTTCACTAATTCTGCGAATGTCCCACCAGATCACGGAGACGCACCGACCTTGCTGACACCGGCGGCACTTGAAGGTGAGAAAGACACTCGGCATAACGTGACGATTCTCCGTCGAAGAGTCGATTGACGCAAGTTCGGACAATCATGACTTGTTGACGCAATCGCCTGAGTCGCCGCCGGAGTCTCGCAGGTGTGCTCGCGAGGCTGGTCAAAAAGGCTGCAGGAGCCTTCGAACTAGCAGCGACGAGCGAGAGTCTCACAAGCGGGCTAACGCCTGATGGAAGCTGTCATTTTCGGAGGCCGGTTGTAGCGCAAATCGTAGCGCACTTAACGAGAGGGTTGCACAGGGGAACTTAAGCCAATTCAACGGCTTAGATTTTTACTGCCATGGTTCGTAGCCAAACGCTCTATCCAGCTGAGCTACGGGCGCGCCGGAACGGCGCAGTCAGTCCGCATAGAGTACGACACACGGCCCGGGACTTCAACAACTTGCCGGGATTTCGAACTGCGAAACAGACCCAAACCTTACCTTCGCATTCGATCCATTTTGGAATTGCAACGCGTTTGTATTTAGGGCGCCGCTATCACTTTAGCGCCACTCGATGGCTTGTTGCTGCTGACGATTTCTTGTTTTGCCTTGCTTGCGCAGGAAGATGCTTCAAATGCTGACCTCAGGGGCTAGAGCCCATTGGTGGCCAGCAACTTGCTGTCGGAGCTAATGCTCCGCCCTCCTAAAAAGCAATTGCTCCATTGACGCCGGGTCCGTGCCCTGCAAAATTCAGCTTTCATCTTTCGCCTTTCAACTTTCGCCTTTCGCTCATCGAAAAACCGTCACGCCCGTTCATAGGAGTGTTCATCGGGCGGTCATGTGCCCGTAACAATTGCGCAGTACCGTCGCCAATCCCGACTTTCACAAATCTGAACTACGAGGTGCTGGATGGCGGCAGTCGGAACATCTGTAATACATGACAAAATGGTGGCGAGCGCGCCGGCCAAGATCGGAATGGCGATCTTTGGAGTGGCTTTGCTGGTCGGCTTGGTGTATTCCGGCACGCATTTGCTCCGGGACCTAGCTGACGTTCATCCCACTAGTTGGTTGCCCTTTGTTCTGCTGGGGGTAGCGCTACTTACGGCGCTGGGATTTGAATTCGTGAACGGGTTCCACGATACGGCGAACGCAGTCGCTACCGTCATCTATACCCACACTTTGGAGCCGCACGTCGCTGTGGTCTGGTCCGGAATGTGGAACTTTCTGGGCGTTTTGGTTTCGAGCGGGGCTGTGGCGTTCGGAATTGTGTCTTTGTTGCCTGTTGAGTTGATTCTGCAAGTCGGAGGCAAGGCTGGGTTTGCAATGGTGTTCGCACTTCTATTTGCCGCCATCATTTGGAATCTCGGGACCTGGTGGTTTGGACTTCCGGCATCAAGCTCGCACACTTTGATCGGTTCGATTATCGGCGTCGGTATCGCGAATCAATTGATGTCGGTGAAAACCGGCACCAGCGGTGTCGACTGGGGACAGGCGACCAACATCGGGAAGTCACTGCTGCTTTCACCGCTCGTTGGATTTGTCTTCGCGGCTCTATTACTTTTGGCTTGCAAGAAATTAATTCCTAACAAGCAGCTTTATGAAGCGCCGAAGGGCACCGAGCCGCCACCCTTCTGGATTCGCATTCTGCTGATCATCACCTGCACTGGAGTCAGTTTCTTCCACGGTTCGAACGACGGTCAAAAAGGCATGGGTTTGATCATGCTGATTCTGATCGGCACAGTGCCTACTGCGTATGCAGTGAATCACGCTGTAAATTATCAACAGACGCAGGATTTCGTCGCGGTCTCTACCCAGACTGCCAACATGCTCGACCATTACGTGTCTCCCAACGCCGTGATCGGAGACGCGCGCGACGAGGTCACCGACTACATTCGCACGCGGCAATTTACTCCGAACACGATGTTGGCTCTGCGGGAATTGATAAACGGCATCGGTACGGAAATGGCGCTGTACAAAGAATTGAAGGCGGTCCCGCAAGATAAAGTTCGAAACTTCCGCAACGACATGTACGTGGTCAGCGAAGCCCTGCGCTTGATGAAGAAAAACAACCAGCCGGAATTTTCAACGGCGGATTCAGCCATCCTGGCCAATTACAAACATCACATCGACAATGCGACCAAGTTTATTCCTACTTGGGTCAAAGTGGCCGTGGCGCTGGCATTAGGGATGGGGACGATGATCGGCTGGAAGCGAATCGTGGTGACGGTCGGCGAAAAAATCGGCAAGGAGCACCTAACTTACGCGCAGGGAGCCGCCGCGGAAATTACGGCGATGGCCACCATCGGTGCCGCGGATTGGTTCGGCTTACCTGTGAGCACGACTCACGTGCTCTCTTCCGGTGTCGCTGGCACGATGGCCGCGAATCATTCGGGCCTGCAGATGAGCACGATTCGCAATCTTGCCTTGGCCTGGGTGCTCACTTTGCCTGCGTCTATCTGCCTGGCCGCGTCGCTGTTTTGGCTGTTCAGCAAGATCGGCACATAATTTTCGAGATCATACGAACTTCTTCTGTTCGTCTTCTTCAGGAGTGCGCTAAAAGCCGTCTGGGTTCATAATGCTGAGATTCGCTTTAGGTTTGTTCGCGGTTCTAATCTTTGTTCATGGGTATCCGGGAATCCGCGCCCAGGAGGCGGCGCGTGACACATGTGCTCGTCCGGCGGCGCAGAGCGCCGTGCCGGAACCACAGGATCTCCGCAGCCAGAACGGCGTTTTGAAAGTGGATTTGACGGTCCGCAATTACGCCGATTCCAATGGCGCGACCCGCTACTGCTACATTTCCTCGGACGGTGCTCAATCACCTACGCTGCGACTGAATCCTGGCGATCTTCTTATACTGACGCTGAAGAACGACTTGAAGAGTCCAGAGCATGCCGCGCCGACTGCAACGGTCTCTTCACATAGTCACAATTCCGCCGAGAAAAATGCTAACCCGTGCACGAGCGGGACGATGACTCTGACGTCCACCAATCTCCATTTTCACGGATTGACGATTCCTGCCGTTTGCCACCAGGACGAAGTGTTGAAAACATCGATCCAGCCCGGCGATTCGCCGTTCGAATATCGCTTTCGGATTCCGGACAACGAGCCGCCGGGGTTGTATTGGTATCACCCGCACATTCACGGATTCAGCAAGATCCAGGTTTTAGGAGGACTGTCCGGAGCGATGATTATCGAAGGCATCGAGCGCGCGAACAAGGAAGTGGTCGGCTTGCCCGAGCGCGTTTTGATTATTCGCGATCAGGATTTGGTCAACCCCAATGCGCCGCCGTCGAAATCGGAACCGGTGATACCGAAGATGTTGATCGATCATGATGGAGACGCTGCGAATACCGGTACCGGCTTCGGCAAGCCAGCCAAGGATCTCTCGATTAATTTCGTTCCGGTTCCCTACCCTGATTACTTGCCCGCTTCCATTGAAATGAAGCCCGAAGAGCGTCAGTTCTGGCGGGTTCTGAACGCGTCGGCGATCACATATCTCAATTTGGAAGTGCTGTACAAGCATGCGCCACAAAAACTTGGCGTTGTCGCTTTGGATGGTGTGCCGCTCAACATCAATGGCGCCTCAGGCGATTTCATCGCCTGGGAAGAGCACGTTGGCGTTCCTCCCGGCGGACGAGTGGAGTTTATTGTTACCGGCCCTCCGGCGGGTGTTCCCGGGCTTCTCGTGACCCGTAGCGTGGACACCGGACTTAGCGGTGAAAATGATCCCAATCGGATGATTGCAACGATTACAACTTCGCAAGATGCGCCGGCGCTTCATTCGAAACTTGTGTCCTCGCCCGTGCCGCTGCCACCTTCAACCGTGCCCTGGCTGGGAAGCGTCGCTCCTGCGCGCACGCGGAAACTCTATTTTTCAGAGAAGCTGTCAGATCCGAACGATCCCAATAGCGCCACTACCTTTTACCTTACTGTGGACGGTCAGATACCCACAGCATTCGATCCCTCATCGGATGTCCCGAATATAGTTGCGAAGCAGGGGGATGTGGAGGACTGGATCATCGAAAATCGGTCGACAGAATTACATGCATTTCATATTCACCAACTGCATTTCATGACGCTGGAATGGCAGGGCGTGCCGGTGAATGAGCCTTTTTTGCGGGATACCATTAACGTCCCCTTTTATAACAGCACGATGCTTGCCTACCCTAGCGTCAAGATACGAATGGATTTCCGCGATCCGAATACTATCGGGACGTTTGTGTATCATTGCCATCTTCTGGAACATGAAGATGGGGGAATGATGGGGTTGATTCGCGTGGAACCGGCTGAGACAGAGCAGGCTCCCAGAACGAGTACGACCAGCACGCGATCGTCAAGGGCGTCCGGGCATGCGGCGGCGCAGAATTAGATTTTGCGGTTGGTGAAGGTCATTTCCTTACTGCACTTTACCTCGAGCTTTGGGTTAGGCGAGCTCAATCCGTGATGCTGTCGCAGTGCCGCGCTTAAGACCGCGGCGCTACATTTAAACCTTTGGACTTTGTGCCCCGACAATTTCGCTGTTGAAGTTGGGATATTTCTTTCCGTACGCTTGGTACCAGTACAGACGGTACAGACACCGGCGTATGGTGCACAATTTTTTGCCGACTGTTGTGAACTCTGAAAACTCTTCAGTCGTTTGGATCAAGAGTAGCTTGCAGCTATGATGCGCAGACCTTGTGTTTCCGATCAAAAATCTCAGGCGTCCGATGGAAATTAGATTGCCTGCGGACGAATTCGTTAATAAAATTCTGAAATTCTGTCTCACTTTGGTTCTTTCTTCTTCCATTAACAAAAGAACAATCAGATTGCAACACAGCGTGGCTAATACTCTCAAGCCGGTTCGCACCAGATTTGAAAATTCAGGAGGGTGAATGTCCTTTAAGCACGTCGTATCAAACGCGATGTACTGCGCGCGCGTGAGTCTCGCGACTCTTGCGCTATTTCAGTTCACGGTAGGCGCCTCGCTAGCCAGCGTGGCCCCTCCGCCACAAGACAACCCGAGTACCGACACACGTACACCAATCAAGCATGTCATCGTGATCATTGGTGAAAATCGCAGCTTCGATCACGTCTTCGCGACATACAAGCCAAAAGCGGGCGAATCAGTCAGGAACCTGCTTTCGGAAGGAATCATCAACGAAGACGGAACGAAAGGTCCAAACTTCGAGAAGGCGCATCAGGTTGCTGCGGTGGATCCAGGCCTCAACACTTTTGACGCCTTTCTGCTAAACCCACCGAAATACGATTTCCCCGGCAATAAACTTCCAGCTCCTCTGGTGGGCGGACCCAAGAATTCTTACATCACAGGCGACAGTTTGACGCTCGCCGAGCAGTCGGAGAGCGCCTTGCCTGAGAATTACTACCAGTATCTGGTTTCGGGCGGCACAGGTCTGACTTCGCACACGCCGGATACTCGAATCATGGATGTGAACTCGCTACCGGCCGGGCCGTTTCAGTTGACCAACGGGAATTCCTTCACTTACAACTCCTATGCCGCCAGCCCGGTGCATCGCTTCTACCAGATGTGGCAACAATTAGATTGCGGCCGGGATCACGTGCGTAGCGAAAATCCCTCTGGTTGCAACAGCAAATTGTTTGCGTGGGTTGAAGTAACCGTGGGCGCTGGAACGAACGGGCTGAAACAGCCGGCGAATTTCAGCACCGAGTATTCATCAACCGCAACAACGACCGGAGAAGGCTCAACCGCACTTGGTTTTTACAACGTGCTGAAGGGCGACGTTCCGTACTTCAAGAGTCTCGCTGACAAGTACGCGATGAGCGACAACTTCCACCAGTCGGTCAACGGCGGTACCGGCGCCAACCACATCATGCTGGGGCACGGCGATGCTATCTGGTTCAGCGATGGCGCAGGCCATGCAAAAAAACCACCAGAGAACGTTACGGTAGACCCCGGAACGGGGAATGCGGGCGTGGTGAACGAAATCGAGGATCCCAGACCAGCACTCGGCACCAATAACTGGTACACCGAAGATGGTTACGGGGGCGGCTCTTACGGATCGCCCTCGTACGGCGGCGGATCGTACAGCGATTGCTCCGATCCAACTCAACCGGGAGTAGGCGCGATTGTGAATTACCTGCAGTCTCTGCCGCATCCGATCGATCCTCACTGCCAGACGGGTCACTACTATCTGTTGAACAATTACAATCCCGGCTACTTCGGAAACGGCAACAACGCATTCACTGACACCAGTTCGGATAACACCGTGTTCACGATTCCGCCGTCATCGGTGCGCAGCATCGGCGACGAACTGATCGACCGGCAGATTTCGTGGAAGTATTACGGCGACCAGTGGGACAACTACGTGCCGGATCCTTATCAACTTAACTACGCGGCGATCGGCAAGGGCACGGATGAGTACTGCAACATTTGCAATCCGTTCCAGTACGACACGTCGATTATGGCAAATGCCGATATCCGTACGGCGCACATACAGGACACGACCGACCTTGAAAATGACATCCACAAGGGCAAGCTTCCGGCTGTTTCGTTCGTCAAGCCCAGCGGACTCGTTGATGGCCACCCGGCTTCGTCGAAGCTCAACCTGTTTGAGGGCTTCGTCAAAAAGATCGTGGACCACATCGAATCTTCTGAGTATGCCGAGAGCACAGCGATCTTCATCACCTTCGACGAAGGCGGCGGCTATTACGATTCTGGTTACGTTCAGCCGCTGGATTTCTTCGGCGATGGCACCCGCATTCCGCTGATCGTTGTTTCCACCCACACGAAGCGTGGACACATCGCGCACAGCTACTCGGATCACGTTTCCATTCTCAAGTTCATCGAGAGGAACTGGAAGCTGGAACCGGTCACGTACCGCAGCCGGGATAACTACCCCAACCCGATTACGGAAGGCGACCCATATGTGCCGGTTAATGGTCCAGCAATCAGTGATCTGTTCGAGTTGTTTGACTTCGACAAGTAGCTTGATTTAGTTGTTCCGCTGACCTGCAGTTGGAGCGGGAAAACAAATGGCGCCGATTCCTTAATCAGGAATCGGCGCCATTGTTTTATGGGAATATTTTGCCGCGCCCGAGATGATCAGCTTGGGCCGAATCTAAACCGTGTGCAGCAACCACGGCGCATGTTAAACGTCGGACCCGAAACGATTGAATATTCGACCGAGAATTGAACTTCTCCGGCACCAGGTTCGGGAAGATCAGCTTCCACGAGCCTCTTTTCTGTCGTCGTCAGAGTACATTACGTTTTCCGCCAGCCCGGACCTGTAGGACGCAATGCTAGACGACGTTGACCGCATTGTGTTTCTCACGCCGGTGACACTGGCTGCAAATGTCATTGCCGCAGCCGCTGCCACGCCTAACTTCTCGCCAGTTAAGATTGCGTCCTGATTTGCACCAAGGAACACAAATTCCCACTTGTACACTTCGTGTTGGTGCTTAATCATTTCAGCGATGCGCGGAGCCGTATACTCGTGACTCGAGTTTTCCAAACCATCGGTCATTATCAGCACGATTACTTTTCCCGGTCGGTCCGCCTCGTTGATCTTTTCAAGTCTATTTCCTAGGTCAACGATTGTGCGGCCAATAGCATCGTGTAAGGGCGTTCCACCGCGAGGGACGTAAGTTTCTGACGTTAATTTCGGCGCCATCTTTACCAGCTTGTCTTCAAACACCACCTCCCAAGGGTTTTCCGTGTCGAATTGAATGAGCGTTACGTTCGCGTCTCCGGGAACATTCTTTTGCCCCTCAACAAACTCGTTGAAACCGTCAATTGTTGGTCGGAGAACCGAACCCATAGACCCAGAACGGTCCAGAATCATTGTGATTTGTGCCAGACTATCTTTCATATTTCACTGCTCCTTTTTTATAAGTTGCTCATTCCATCGTTGTTTTTGTGTCGACATTAGAAAGTTTACCTTGCTGACCAGAAACTGTATGACTCCCGGCCACGCAGGTTCGAGAGACACGTCGTACGGTTCGATGAACCTCCTTATGGCAGTTAGTGCAGAGCGTTATCAGATTCTCAGCAAATGTCGTCACCAAGTCGGCTGCGAAAGCAAATGTGGTGGACCTGAAGATTCTGCGAGGAGCCGCAATGTTGGCATCGCCAGCCGTCTCGCTCGAGTATCTGTGTGCAAAGTCGATGATAATTTGCAAGACTGAGCCGGCGTCGCGGTTGACACAGCTGCGAGTATTTCATTGTGGTCTTTCGATCTGCTGGAGACCAGGAACAGACCCTCCAAAAGACTTTCACGATCCTGCTGGCGGAAGTGCAGACCTGGAATATATCGCTTCATGGCTTGGCCTCGACAGGTTGGGCATAGGAGTTAAGTTTGCAAACCAGGGCGCCTCTATCTTTCTCAGCTGAAACTGCCAGTTGAGTGATAAAGGATTCGACCAGATCGCGGCTGGCATCTTTGAGGGTTGCGGTGCCGCAGAAATCGGCGGCATAGGCTTTCACCAGTGTTGGATCGAGATTGTGCTGGCGAATGAGCAAGCAAAGTCCGTCACGCAGTCGCGGCTGGGTGTTGCTTGAGCCATTTGATCCAGCAGGGCCATTTGAAACTGGCACAGTGAGGGGCTTCTGTGGAGCTGAAAAAACGAACCGAGTTCTTCGACGCTGCAGAGTCCGATACCGTAGGCTTTGCGCAGGGCACGATTGACGGCTCGAGTTTCAGCCACGCGCATTTCGGCACCACGGACTAAGGGAGATGTGTTGGAAGGATCGGCATCGCCGTAACCAACGAAACCTTTCGAGCGCGGAGTCTTGAATACCGTTGCCCGGAATACCCAGCGCCTAGTTCCAAAATCGGAAAACCGTTCTTGTATGATCGTCTTGATTCCACAACAACCTCTACTGGAAGCAAGCTGCAAGAGCCCCGAGTGAGTCACATACCATCGACCATCCAAGAACTGCAGATCACCTGCAGCTACTGAGAGCGAATAGGTCGCAGTTAGCTCCCGAAGAGTGCGAAGCGCTACTCGGCAAGAGATCCCCCACAACTGGCGCGCCAGCTTTGCATTCGAGCTAAAGGTAACAACTTTTCTCTTCATGAATCCTCCCGAACCGCACATCTAGAACGAGCCTGTTCGTTGCTTAAAAGGGGTCCAACCCCGATTCTGTGATTGCCCTCTTCGGCTCCGCGGGGTAAAAGAGACAAGCCTGGAAGGGAGAGCTTCCACGATAGGGCGGCCGTACTTTCATGCCTCTATATTAGTTGTATACAGATAAAATGTCAAGGAAAGACTTAAAGGCAAAAGCGTATGCCATCGACTGGACTGCTGTTGGCAGAAGGATAAGAATCCTACGAGGATTTGATTTGACACAGGCAGATTTTGCGAGCCGGATTAGTGTGAGCCAGAGTTACTTGTCTGCCGTCGAGCACGGGCGCAATGAAGTTGGTGCCGAAGTATTACTCGCAATAAGTCGGGAATTTGATAAGTCACTCGAATGGCTACTTACAGGAGAGGATTAGGTTGATTGAAATACTTTGGAGCCGGCACGCTTGGTGAAAGCCATTATGACTTTGGTGCGCTGCTATCGATCAACCCTGTCGGCTGTCGCTGCGACGCTCTGAGATCCAATATTGTGGGAACGTCGGGGCGTGTACCTTGGCTGTTTAAAGTGGCGAAAATATAAAGCAAATAATTACGGACTACGACGGACAGCAAGTCCCCAAAGCCGCAATCAAAATGTGTTCGCTGGATTCGGCAGCGGCCGCCAGCCAACTCGACCGCTGGCGCGAAGCCGCGTAACTCTCAAATCCTCGCTTAATACGGCTTTTGGATATGGGCCCCAAGCCCGATGGAACCTTTGATCCGGCACACGTCTTGTTTGTCAATCGGCAGATTGCTGGCTAGGATCTCCAGAATCTTCTTGGATCCGTTGGTGTCCACCTGCAAACGTACGACGAAGGCGGGAACACAGAGTAGAGTGGCGCCGATTTCCGATGATGGAATCGGCGCCATTTTTTATGGGAGTAGATTGCAGCCATTGCAGGGCAGCTAGCCATTCAGCAGTATCAGGAGGTGAGTACGCCGCCGAATAAGAGTGTCGCGCTGGCAATGGTTTTTGCATCTGTAAAGGCGCTGCTCAGCTGCATCCGTTCTAGATTCAGCCCAAGTCAAATTGCGGGTGGAACCGGGACGCTCCTATGTTGTTCGCATGCCTCACAAACTGCTATGCTCGTCATCTAACCATCAATTCCGTTAAGCCATGGCCCAGAGCGCACATTCTGCACTTCCGTATAGCATAGCTACTGGTCGCGATCAGACCGCTACGCCCTGGTATGTCTGGTGCGGCGTGATCGGCGTTACTTCGGTGGTCTTCGGGCTCTATTGGGACATTTCCTGGCACATGAGCATCGGGCGCGATACTTTTTGGACTCCTGCCCACATGGCGATTCAGCTGGGCGGGATTCTGGTGGCGCTTACCAGCGCGTATCTGATTTTTTCGACTACCTGGGGTAATGATGCCGCCGCGAAAGCTGCGTCGGTAAAAGTATGGGGGTTCCGCGGGCCGTTGGGCGCGTTCCTTGCTAGTTGGGGCGGCGTGGTGATGGTTACTTCCGCTCCCTTCGATAACTGGTGGCACAATTCGTTCGGCCTAGACGTCGAAATTGTCAGCCCTCCGCATATGGTGCTCGGCCTGGGAATCATGGGCGTAGCTATCGGAGCGCTGCTGCTGCTCGTAAGTTGGATGAACCGCGCCGAAGGCGATGCACACATCAAGCTGCGCAGGCTCTACCTCTATCTTGGTGGGGTCATTCTGTCGCTGCATTGGGTTCTGCTTTCCGAATATGCCGGCGGCGATCAAATGCACAGCCCGGAGTTTTATCGAGCACTCTCGCTCGGCGTGCCGCTGATTCTGGTGACTCTGGCGCGTGCCACCGGCTATCGTTGGGGCGCCACGGCGGTCGCCGCGATTTATACCGCCTGGGTTCTCGCGCAACTTTGGGTAATGCCGCTGTTCCCTGCTACTCCGAAGCTGGGGCCGGTTTTCACCAATATAACGCACATGGTGCCGCTGGAATTTCCGACCCTTCTCATATTTCCTGCGATCGCTGTGGATTTTTTGCTCAACCGTTTTGCAGGCAAGAACAAATGGGCGCTCGCACTCATGCTCGGCCTTGCGTATCTGGGGATCATGCTGCTGGTTCACTGGCCGTTTGGCGATTTCTTGATTTCACCGGCAGCGCGTAACTGGATCTTCGGCCAGAATTATTTTCCTTACATGCAGTCGCCGTCCGACTACCACTACCAGTGGGAATTCGTCGATCGCGCACCGACTCTGGGCCTTTTCTTCCGCGGCATTGGTATCGCGCTGGTCACTGCGATCATCGGCTCACGCATTGGACTTGCCGCAGGCGATGCCTTGCATCGGCTGCGACGGTAGCTAAGATGCGCCGAGTACAAGTTGCCGCCTGGTTGATTCGGCGCTGCGCTGCCGCTTTTGCAATTCTCCTCAGCTTGGCGTTACCCATTACGGCTCATATAGGAAGTCCTGACGTTTACTTCCAGGGCGCTGCCGGTCCTTATCATCTGATCGTCACCGTCCGTACGCCCCAGATGATCCCCGGAATCGCGGACGTTGAAATTCTCAGCGCCACGCCGGGCATTTCGAAGGTCACCGTTGTGCCGATATATATCGTGGGTCCTGGCGCGAAATACCCGCCCCTCGGGGACCCGCTGGCGCAATCGAAAGACGATCCGCAATTCTTCTCCGGCAAAATCTGGCTGATGGAATCGGGTTCGTGGCAAATCCGCGTGCAAGTGGACGGCGCGCAAGGCGCGGGTGAACTTGGCGTGCCGGTAATTGCCGCCGCGCGTCATACGCTGCCGATGGAGAAATCACTCGGCGTGCTACTTTTAGGGCTGATGACCCTGTTAGTGCTCGCAATAATCTCGATCGTGGGCGCCGCTCGACGCGAAGGCATGCTGGAACCGGGCCAATCACCGGGACCCGAGCAATCTCACCGCGGGCGTCGCGTAATGATTGGAGCTGCGATTGTCGTGTTCGGGCTGCTTTTTTTTGGGAACTGGTGGTGGAATTCCGAGGCGATCGCCAAGGCCCGCCAAATGATTTATAAAGCGCCGCCGCTCAACGTTTCACTTCAGCCCGGCGGAATGCTCGTCCTGGTAATGGGTGACTCGGCGTGGCACAGGACTCGTCCGGAAACAGTGATGACCAACCTTATTCCCGATCACGGCTATCTGATGCATCTATTTCTGGCTCGCGAACCCGGCATGGACCGTTTCTATCATTTGCATCCACGGCTGCAGAAAGGTGTGCATCCGGCCGGTACAAACTCCTTCGAAATCGAACTCCCTGCGATCCCCGCTGGGCGCTACCAGGTCTTCGCGGACGTTGTGCGCGAATCTGGTTTCCCCGATACGATGACCGCTGAAATGGATCTGCCGGAAATTTCTGGGGCCGCGCTAACTGGGGATAATTCCGAAGCTACTGCAGCGGCACTTCAACCCGACGCCGGAATATCAACCTTACCGACTGGTGGTGCAGTCACGACTGAAAATCCAACGTCAGTGCTGCCGGACGGTTATCGGATGGTTTGGGAGCGCGGAACTGCTCCTTTAGTCGCCAATCACTTCACTTGGCTGCGCTTTCGGCTGGAAACAGCCGACGGTAAGCCCGTCTTGAATATGGAACCCTACATGGGCATGGCAGGGCACGCGGAAATCGTGCGATCGGACCGATCCGTTTTCGCGCACATTCATCCGGACGGCTCGGTGGCGATGGCCGCGCTGGAGCTGGCGCAGAAAAGCTCGCCGAGAACCGTGGGGCCTTCCATGGATCCCGGGATGAATATAGATATGCGCACGGACCCTGTATCGAATGAAGTGTCGTTTCCTTATGGCTTTCCGAAAGCTGGCGTGTACCGGCTATTTGTGCAAATGAAGCATGGAGGAATGATCGAGACCGGCGTATTCGACACGCAGGTGGTTCAGTGAAACAGAAATCTTGGCCAGTTGAGTTAATCTGCCAAATGTGGAGTTCGAGTCGGTCCACACTAGCTAATTGTCCGAAGCGCGCATCATCTTGGCGGCCATTCTGGTGACCAAGCTGCGCGGCACCAGACGTTGCGCTTCCTTCATTAATTTATTCATCACGCCGGAAATCACGTAAGTCTTCCCTGCCGCGAGCGCCTCAAGGCCGACACGCGCAACCTTTTCCGCTGTTTCCGCTGAACGGAAAGCGCGGTCGGGCTGCCGCGCGACACTTTGGAACTCAGTGGTGGTCGAGCCAGGACACAGAGCGCACACTCGTACGCCGAAGGGCCGGACTTCCTCGGCAACGCCTTCCGAGAACAGTAAGTCAAACGCCTTGGTGGCTGCATACGCGGAATTGTAAGGAACTGGCTGGAATGCCGCGAGCGACGCCACGATTAAGACGTCACCGTGTCGCCTCGCGACCATTTCGGGAAGATAGAGCCGCGTCAGATGAACGACCGCTGAGCAGTTCACCTGAAGCATCTCCATCATTTTCTCGACGGGGATCTCGTACGCGTTGCCGAACGCGCCGAAGCCCGCGTTATTGACCAGCAGCTCGATTTCGAGCTTTTTGCTCGTGCTGAAGGCGTATATCTGCGGTGGCGCGGAGGGTTGCGCCAAGTCCGCCGAGAAAACTTCGACCCTTACGTGGTGTTGTGCAGTCAAATCGGCTGCGAGTTTCTGCAGCCGTTCGGAGCGCCGCGCCGTCAAAACCAGATTCGCGCCGCCAGCAGCCAACAATTTCGCAAGCTCCAAACCGATTCCGGCGCTTGCGCCGGTGATGAGCGCCCATTTGCCGCGCCATTCCTGCTTCCAGTCCGCCACGAATTCCTCCGATTGGGTGCGAGCCGAACAGAGACGCACTGAATTATGCGG
This sequence comes from uncultured Acidobacteriota bacterium, assembly GCA_963703675.1. Lineage (GTDB taxonomy): Bacteria > Acidobacteriota > Terriglobia > Acidiferrales > UBA7541 > Palsa-295. The sequence goes on from CAVPFH010000010.1 coordinate 33,751, forward strand.
GTCTAATGATATCGCCTACATGGCCTTGCCAGATGATCAATCTGATGAGTCACAGCAGAAAAAGCTGCAGGACGGCGACAAAATGAGGGCGGCTGAGCGAAGTACGGTCTACGCGCTGTCCGGTTTCGCGCGTGGCATGACGGAATCGCGCAGCCGTAAGCCTTGTTCTTTCATCCGGTCGAGCAGGCGCCGCGCCCAGACAAATTCTGCGGCCAGCACGCCCAGGGCGAGCATGATCGTAATCCAACCAGGGCCGGGAGTGACAATCATCACAATTCCCAGAGTGAGCAGCGTGAACCCGAAAAGGATTTTCAGAAAGCGCTTAGCCTGGTGGAACGACTTAAAAATCACTTTCTCCTCTCCATTCAATCAACCGCTTCGCTGTCGCGTTCGATCGCTTACTGGTTGGATGCAGCACATCCAACTTAGTGTCAACATGCACGTAGATTTCCATCGCCAGAGCTGCGAATAATTACATTTATCTTGAATCCGAAATATCCGAGGGATTCGAAAGAAACTTTTCCAACATTCCGTTGGCTATGTCCGGAACTGCGACGCCGGGATCCCAAGAGCGGAATCTGATGGCCGGTTACAATCCGGAGCGCGAACAGCAGGGTCTCATGCGCGAGCATTCTTAAACGCCGCCGCGCACGGCTGCCGCGCCAGCCTTCATAGCTCAGGGTAAAAAAGCCGCGGCGCCACATTAAAATCTTTGAGTCATGGCCCGGCGGCTTGCTGCTAAAACTTGTAGACGACTCCCGCGGAAACCTTCGGACTTACCTGGTAGGTTCCGAAGAAATGCGTGGCGATTCCGTCGACCGCGAGCCTCAGCGCCATATGACGATGGTGACCATTCAGATCGACGCCACCTCCGACTACGCCAGCCACCGCGCCTTGCCCACCGTAGGGAGTCTGGGGAGTGAAATATGTTCCGCCGACCAGGCCGTGCGCCCAAAAATCGATGCCTTTTGCCCCCACGTATCGGAATCGTGGTCCTACTCCGCCAAACACCAACCAGGAATCTTGTCCCGACTGCCTGCCGTACAAAGCAAAAAATTCCGCGTCTCCCCCGAACCAGTCGCGGTACCAGCCTGTGAACGAACCGTTCACTCCGTTTAAATTGGGGGTGGTGCCCGGGACTTCGTAAAAGCGTACGAATGTGTAGCCGACGTAGGCGTCGTAGCTATAGTTCTCGAATACGCCTTGCACGCCTTGCGGGGGCGGTTGCGGAGGCGAGGGCAGCGGCGACAATGAAGCAAAAATCGGTGTAATTGTGGACGTGATGGCAACTGCGTTCGGCGACGCCGGATTGCCGGATGCTGAGCCGACTGGCTCGAAGGGTGCGGGCGAAGAACTCGTCAAAAAAGATGGCGTCAAAAGCGTTACGGAATCGGCGAAATTAGCCTGTGCGTACGCATTTAGCGCCAAGAACAACAGGCTGGTCGCCAGGACACAAACATATCTCATCGCCGATTTCCCCCGGAAACGCGCATGCTCACCGACGTCCCTTTAACTGTGAGGGATAGCGAAACAGGTTGTCCACCCGTTTGATTGCCCATGCGACGAGGAAATCACCTGTCCGGCGGGACAGTTTTGTGCCCATAATCGTTAAAGTGGGCGGGTAAGGACGTGAGTTGACCTCTCTGCTAAGGATTAAGCGAGATGTCTATTGGTCAGCGTGCCTTGGGGCGCTTTGGTAGACGATTCGGCCCCCTGCAATCGTCATTTCGACCTGTGTGGTCAGGATATCGTGAGCCGGGATTTGGTTCAGATCCATCGGATATATGACGATGTCGGCGAACATCCCTGGGGCTATCATCCCTTTTCGCTTCTCTTCGAATTCGGCATACGCCGAGCCCACGGTGTACGCACGAAAACAGTCACTTACCGGCAATCGTTCCTGGGATTCCCAGCCTCGCCCTCTGCTGCCTGCATCGGGCAGTTTGCGCGTGATGCAAGCATAGATACCGCGAAGGGGGTTCAGCGGCTCGACGGGGTGATCCGTGCCAAATGCGAGGTGGCCGCCATTCACTTCCATTGTGTGCCACGCATATGCACCTTTGGAGCGCTGGGGGCCCAGGCGGTCGCTGGCCCATCGTTCGTCGTTGAGCAAATGGGATGGCTGCATGGACGCGACGATGTCGAGCTTGCCGAAACGAACAAAATCGTCCGGGGCTACAACTTGGGCGTGCTCGATGCGGTCGCGGCGGTCGCGCAAGCCATTTGTCGCAACGACCGCCGCGAATGTATCCAGCGCCACGTGGTTGGCGCGGTCGCCAATCGCGTGAAATGCCAGTTGAAACCCGGCGCGGTCGCGTTCGATGGCCATGGGTTTCAATTTTTCCGGGTCCATGCGAAGGATCCCGGACGTATCGGGGGCATCCGAATACGGCGCCAGCATAGCCGCTGTGCGCGAACCAAGCGAGCCGTCGAGAATTGCTTTGAGGGCGCCGGTCTTGAGCCACGGGTCGGTGGAACCCCATTCGCTGCGCATCGATTCCAGCGTTGCAACAGGTAAAGTGAAATCCAGCCATTCGGTAATTCGCGCCGTGAGCTTGCCCTCCCTGCGCAGCTGCTGGTAAATCAGAAAATTGTCCTGGCTGTAGGCGGCGTCCGTGCTGATTGTCAGCACCGAATTATCCTGCATCGAGGTCACGCCAACACGGACAGCATCTTCGAGGACTAGTTCAACGGCGCGACGCCGTTGTTCGCGCGTAGGCGGGGGTATCTTGCTCACGACCAGGTTCTTGGCGCCTTCTTCTTCGAGGAAGCCTGTCGGCTCATTGGTGCCGGGATCGCGGCGAATATGGCTGCCTGGAGGATCGGGGGTGTCTTTCGTTATCCCGGCCGCTTTCAAAGCGAGAGAGTTCGCAACCGCGACGTGGCCATCCACGCGGCCAAAAAACATCGGATTTTCAGTGGAGATGGCATCCAAATCCTGGCGCGTAGGGTCGCGCTTGTCCGGCCAGAGTGTTTGGTCCCAGCCGGAGCCGATGATCCATTCTCCGGGCTTGTAGTTTTTCAAATTTTCGCGGATGCGTTGCTGGCACTCGGCGAGCGAGCTTAGGCCGGTAAAATCGACGCCCAGTTTTTTCAGCCCGGACGCGGCGATATGGACATGTGCGTCATTAAATCCGGGCAGCGCAAATTTGTGATGCAAGTCGATCACGCGCGTCTGTCGGCCTATCCATGGCTTGATGTCGGGGGCCTCCCGGCCGGAAGCTCGCGAAATGTCTGGCGAGCCGAGAGTGATATACGAAACGGCGACAATAGTTTCACCGCGAATCGCGACAGCGCCGGCCCATTCGTGCGCGGGATCCATGGTTTCAATGAGCGCGTTCGTGAGGACGAGGTCGGCGGGATCTCGCTCAGGCAACGGTGGAGGCGAGTTCTGAGCGATTGACGCAGCAGGCCGCCGAGCGGACGTCAATCCTCGAGAAACGAACAAAATTGAGACGAAAGTGCTGAGAATTAGGACCGAAACGAGAAAACCGCGAGACATCCTAGCGCTGAATTCCGGCAAGTGCCACGGTAGCGAGGTACAGCCGCTTCAAGCCGAGTTCACGGCCTGAGGAGTCATACCACTCCTTCAAGGTGTGAGAGCCTCCGCCTTTGCCACCACCGCCAAGGGAAATAGCGGGAATGCCGAGCGAGAGCGGAATGTTAGCATCAGTAGAACTGCGCTCAAGACGCGAGCGATTGCCTAAAAAGCGATCCACATTGCGGAGAGTTTCAAGCAGCGGGGCGTTGTCCGCGAGTTTTCCTGCCGGGCGCGAACCGAGCGAACGGAAATTCACTTCCAACGAGTCGTTGCCGCTACGGGCGGCGGCCATTTCCTCTTTTGCGCCGGACTGCATTGCATCGCGCAATGCGCGCTCCATTTTGTCCACTTGCGCTTCGTCCTCAGACCGCAAATCTACTTTGACGATAGCACGCGCGGGAATCGAATTCACCGAGGTCCCGCCTTCGATAACCGCAAAATTGTAAGAGCTGCGGGGCTCCTCGGGCACAGGTAACGCAGAAAACTTCACGATTCCGCGCGAGATTGCGGTAATGGGATTGGGCGCGCCAAAATCGGACCAGCTGTGGCCGCCTGGGCCGCTGATCGTAATTTCAAATCTGTGCGACGCGATTCCCTGCGTGGTGACGTGCTCAGTGGAAGCGCCGTCCACGGCGATCACAGCCGTGAGCCGCGATTCGTATTCTTCCACGAGCGCACGGATTCCGCGAAGGTTGCCTTCGCCTTCTTCACCGACGTCTCCCGCAATAACGATGGTGTTCGCGGTTTCAATACGCGATTCCGAAAGAGCTCGCGCCAGACCCGCAAGTGCCGCCAAACCCGCGCCATTGTCCGCGATACCAGGCGCCGTCAGGCGGCTGCCGTTGCGCTTGACGTGCACGTTCGTGCCGGCAGGAAAAACTGTGTCGAGGTGCGCGGCAAGAAGAACGACCCGTTTGCTATCGGCGCCGGGACGCTCGGCGATTACATTGCCTGTCTGGTCAGTGCGCACGTTCAAGCCGAGAGATACCAACAGCTTCTGAAAATATTCAGCGCGTGGCGCCTCGTTTAGTTCTGGCGCCGGAATTTCGGTGAGGCGTATTTGCTGATCGGTAAGCCACGCGGAACTTTTGTCGATCCAAGCAAGCCCGCGAGCGCAGGCGGGATCATCCGCCAACTTTTCAATCGAATCGCTGGCACGCGCGTAAAGTGTGGCCATCAAAATAACGATACCGCAGATAAATCCAAGTTTCACCAGGTTCGTGGGACGAATTTTACAACCCGCCATCGACTCTTAGTACTCCTAATCAGTCCTAATCAATTGTAGCTGGACCAAGCGCCGTGTGTCTCATTCGCGCGAGTCTCATGACGTTCACGATTGAAACAGTTCGACAGTCCGTGCTCAGTCGTATTTGGCTTTCGAAGCAGTGGGCGCTCGAGGCTCAGCCAACGCGAGAATTTCATCTTCGCTCATAATGCGCTCGGCTTGTTTCGCGGCATTGAAGATGCGCTCGACAACCTCATCGGTGGCCGGGAGTTTTCGTTTCTCAAGCCAATAAATCACGTTCGAGCGGCCGCTGAGCGGACCGATTTCGATAATCTGTTCCATCCCGAAATGATGTGACGGCACGCCGCTGTATATAGAGTTCGCCAGTTCGTGGTCGCCTTTTTTGTAAGCCTTGACGATCGCCGCCGCGTGGACTCCCGTGGCTGTGCGGAAGGCGTCGCGTCCTACCACTGGATAATTCGGCGGTATCGGTGTGTGCGTCGCTTTCGAGACTGCTTCGGAATATTGTTTGAGTTTTGAGAGGTCCTGATCGATCAAGCCAAGCAGACGCAGGTTGACCAGCATCAATTCCATCGGCGTATTGCCGACGCGTTCGCCCAACGCCAGCGCCGCGGCATGGACTTGGTTCGCCCCAGCGGAAATTGCGGCCAGCGAATTTGCGACGGCCAGGCCGCGATCGTTGTGTCCGTGCCAATCCACGCGGATTTTTTCGCCGGACGGTTTTACAACTTCTTCGATTACAAATTTGACCAGATTGTAGGAACCATGCGGCGTCGCGTGGCCAACTGTGTCGCACAAAACGACTGCATGTGCGCCGGCGCGGATCGCGGTCGAATACAGTGTAATGACCGTCGACGGGTCGGTGCGAATCGTGTCTTCGGTGACGTACATGACGGGCAGGCCCGCGGACGCGGCGAACTTCACAGCCTCTTCTGTGATGCGCTGAAGGTGAGCGACGGTCCAGTCTTCTACGAGACGGCGGATCGGGCTGGAACCCAGAAACGTGGCGGCTTCCAGGGACATGCCGACTTTTTCAGAGATTTCGATGATCGGCTGTATGTCTTTTTTGTGTGTCCGAGCGGCGCAGTTCGGGCGGATTTTCATTCGCGAGTTGACGATTTCGCGTGCCAGCGCTTCAGTGTCTGCATAGGCACGGGGGCCCGCTCCGGGCAGGCCGATATTTACTGTGTCTATGCCCAGCGATTCCATCAGGTGCAGGATTTCGATTTTTTCGCCGATGCTGGGGTCCCGTACCGAGGGATTTTGCAAACCGTCGCGCAGGGTTTCGTCGTTGAGCATTACACGCTGACCTGCTGAGATTTCTGCGCCGGTGTGGGTGTTCCAGTCGTGGATGAGTTCGTGCTTCATTTGCGCGTGGTGTCTGGCTGGCCGCTGGTTGCTGCATCAGCCAGTAAACGAGATAGATCCTTCGCTGCGCTCAGGATGACGACCAAATGCTAAAAGGCAAACATTAAAACCGATCAATAGCGAATTGTGTAACTGTGCGGCGCTTGGGAAAAAGTCGGCTTGTAAAGTGTTTTGCAAAATTCGCAGCGGTAAATTTCGGCTTTTGCGCCAATCAGCGCTTCAATCTCTTTGGGGTAGTCGTACCAGCGCTTCAGGTGACCGCAGCATAGTTTGCCTTTCGCGTCCTTTTCATCGCAGGCACGTTGCGTCGGTTTCTTCGGTTTGATTTTGGGTGCGGCGGGAGTCTCGGGCTCGACCACCGGCGCGGCGGCGGCGACCGGCGGGGATGCTGAAGTAGCCGACAACGGAGTGTTTATGGGCGTTTCCGGCTTCGCGTCAGTCATTCGATTTCCTCGCTATTGCTCGAAGATCACTTACTGAATGCCACTCCCGTCTCGACTTATTGTGAGTGGCCGCACTTGAGATGCCGCGCTAAAGGCCGCGGCGCTACATTTGGTTCTCAGACGTTGAGGTGAATTAGACTTTCGCCGTTTATCCTGTACTTCTATTCAAATCCGATCTCCGCGGTCCCTATATCGCCACACCCGACTCGCAGGAACTTGGCGGGGAATTAAGCCTGCCACTCCTCGCTGCGCATTCAAATCCGGTCGCCGCGAAATACTACTCCGCGTACCCCCCGCTTCCCTAACGCTGCCTTCATGCGCCGTTTCCAGCTTGGCGCAAACATCGACTGGACAAGCGCATCGGCCGCGACGGCCAAATCTTGCGAATATCCGAACCACCACGACTTCGCGATTCGCGGCAGGCGATCCGCGTCGATATATTTTACTTGAACCATTTCGAGCAGTCCAAGGCGTGAGTGCGTGCGCCCCCAGCCGCTCGCACCAGCCCCTCCGTGTGGTGCTTCGGTGATGCCGTAATAACTGGCGACATCGTTGATCATCACGGAACCGGCGTGAAGTCGTGAAGCTATTTCCCTGGCACGCGCCGTGTCGTGGGTCCAAATACTGGCGCTTAACCCGAATGGCGAGTCGTTCGCGAGCGCGATAGCTTCTTCCGCGTTCGCCACGGCTTTGATGACGATGACCGGGCCGAATGTTTCTTCACGCATGAGCTGCATGGAGTGGTCTACGTTCATTACTACGGCGGGTTCCAGAAAATTCGGGCCGAGATCGGCCCGTCGAGTTCCGCCGGTCAGAATTTGCGCGCCTCGCTCGACTGCGTCGTGCAACTGCTGCTCGACTTTTTCAAGCTGGCGCAGGCGAATCATGGGGCCGATTTCAGCGTCCGGATCGGTCGGTGGGCCCACGCGGAGCTTTTTGGTCTTTTCGACGCAGATTTGCGTGAAGCGCTCGGCAATCCGTTCTGCGGCGTAGATGCGCTCGACCGAAATACACGTCTCGCCGCAATTCATGAAGCCGCCCCAGACCGCGGCGCTTGATGCGATGTCGAGATCTGCGTCTTCCAGCACGATCATTGCGTCTTTGCCACCGAGTTCAAGAACGGAAGGAATTAGTTTCTTGGCGCAGGCTTCGGCGATTCGCTGGCCCGTGGCAACGCTGCCGGTGAAGAATACTTTGTCCGGCTTCGCTTCGATGATTGCTGCGCCCAGCTCGCCTCCACCTTGGAGAACTTGCACGAGGCCGGGGGGGAATTTTGCTTGTTCAATTAACTCGGCGACTAGATTGCCGCACCACGGCGTTAGTTCCGAGGGCTTCAGTACTACCGCGTTGCCGGTGACGAGAGCTGGAATCACCTGGGCCATGGGAATCGAGAACGGATAATTCCACGGCGAAATAATCGCGACCACGCCGATGGGGTCGTATTCCAACCAGCCCGTTTTCGCCTTCATGGCGAGGTTGTGATGTGGGACCCGCTCGGGCCGCAGCCACTGTGCGGCTTTGCGCGCGAGGAAATCCGCGGTATCGAGAGCGAGCAGAATTTCGGCAAAGATGGCTTCGACTTTCGGCTTGCCAGTTTCGCGGGTGATTGCTTCCGCGATTTCATCGCGACGGGTGAAAATCGTGTCGAGCAGCCGCCGCAGCATCTCACAACGATCGCGAATCGGGCGCGCGGCCCAACTTTTTTGCGCGATGCGCGCACGGTCGAAGATTGCGGGCAGCGCGTCGGCTTGCGTTACCGCGAATTGCGCGCTTATTTCTTGCGTCGCTGGATTGATGGAATCGATGGTATTTGCCGCACGCAATGCAGCTGAGGCGAATTGTGAAGAGACTGCCATCTATTCGGAGATTCTAACTGAAATGCGAGGTGAAGGCGGAGATTTGAGGCGTGTCCGCGACGGGGGGCGCTGACACCCGATACGTCGCAAATCTCTGCTTCCTTAGGAATCGCCGGTTCGAGTGCGACCACACTAACGTGTCCTTTCGCGGCGATGCGAGGAGAAGGATGCTAGCGAGTCTGTCGGATCTGGATATTCCAGGGCTACCAAATAGAGGCCCTCTGGGGGAACGGTGGGGCCTGAACGCGATCGGTCACGGGATTCGAATATCTCCTGGATGTCGGCTGACGCTAGGCGGCCTTTGCCGACTTCTAGCAGCGTGCCGACGATTTTGCGAACCATGTAGCGCAAGAACGAACGGCCGCGGACGATGTAGGCGATTTCGTCGCGGTCCGGCTCGCGGATAATTTGTGAAGAATGAATTAAGCGCTGCATGTCGCGCTCTTTATCATCTTCTTCGGATCCGGATGATGCGGCGAAGGTGGTGAAGTCATGTTCGCCTTCGAAAAGGCGCGCGGCTTGCTCCATTGCGGCCTCATCGAGAGGCCACGGGTAGTGCAGCGCGCGGCCGCGATCGAATGGCGGCAGAACCGGGCCGCGATAAATGCGGTAGCGGTAGGTTTTCCCTTGCGCCTGCCAGCGTGAGTGAAAATCCTGACCGACTTCTTCGGCAACCATGATGCGTATCGATGTCGGAAGCAGCGCATTCAGCCCGCGCTGGATTTCTTCCGCGGGCAGCTTGGAGTGGGTCTTGAAATGCGCAACTTGACCTAATGCGTGTACTCCCGCGTCGGTGCGGCTAGCGCCGTGCATAGTGATTTTTTCTTGCGTTATCTGCTGGATGGCGTCATGCAACGCGCCCTGAATCGTCTGGAGGCCGGGCTGGAATTGCCAGCCGTGGAAGTCGGCGCCATCGTAGGCGATCGTGAGTTTGATGGTTTGCATACGCTGGAGGAATTATCGCACGTAGTCGGGAGGTGAACGCTACTTCAGCGCTGAGTGCGGCCGCTTTAATGTTTAGGGTGACTCGCGAAAAAGCCCCAGATCAAGTCGGTCGCCGGAACATTGTTTTGACTGAAGCGCACTCCCGGCCAGATGTGGTGCCCGCCTTGAATCGCATACAGCGCCACTGCCGAGCCATCGTGGCAGCCAGGGTAGATGTCGGTTTGAACTTCGCTGGATTGTTCGTGCTTCGGCGCCGGCGAACAGCCGTCAAACTTCACCCAGAATGCCACTGTGTCGGCGACAGAGGTGTCCGAACGCGTCGAACCTATTTGATATGGTGTGGAGCCTCCGTTGTACGGGACGAGGCGGTCGGCTGTGCCGTGAAAGACGATGACTGAAACCGGGCTTGACAGATTGCAGGTAATGTCCTGGGCCCCTTCCACCGGCGCAATCGCCGCGATCTTGTCCGAGAGCTCACAAGCCAGTCGATAGGACATCATGGCGCCGTTAAAGATACCGGTGGAATATATTCGCTTCGGGTCCACGGCGTAATCCTTTTCGAGTTTTTCGATCAGAGCACGAAAGAAGGCCATATCGTCGACTCTATTGTTCATCGCATATCCACAGCAGGCTCCGGCGTTCCAGGTGTCGACCTGGCCGGTGCCCTTGGGAAACACGGCGAGAAAATTCCGGGCGTCAGCTTTCGCGCTCATGCCGGACATTTTATCGATTCCTTCAGGTGTTTGTATCGCGCCGTGCAGCACTAGCACCATCGGCAAAGGCGTCTTCCCTGTGTATCCCCGCGGGGTATGGACGTAGTACTCGCGCATGCGCCCGTCAACTTCTATCGAGTTCTATCGAGCCCGAATGACTGTTTTCGGCGGGTGAGGCTCGCAGCAGGCTGTGAACAGCGAGCGCCGATAATATGAAGAAGGACGCAAATACGATACCGATCGTAAGCAGGATTGGCTTGAGCTTCGACATAGTAAGCGCCGGGTCCTGTGAGCAAATTCGGCGGGGAGCCTGATATACCTAACCCAAATTTCAGAAAACAGTTTCGATGTTTGGAACGATTTGCGGCTAGGGCTGGACGCGCGAAAAACGCGAGCCGGGACGGGTGGGCATGCCGCCGGCACGGCAAAGAGGACAATCGTCGGGTTCATAGCTGGGGACGTCCAATTCCAAAAGCGCGCTCGACGGGACATTGAGCTCCAGGCGGCCGCCACTGCGATCAATGATGGCGCCTGCGGCTACGGCTAGGCCGCCTTCCTGTTCGACCACGCCTATTGCTTCGCGCGTGGAGCCTCCTGTGGTCCACACATCTTCGATCACCAACACGTGCTCACCGGGTTTCAATTCGAACCCGCGGCGCAGGGCCATTTGACCGGAGCGGTCGCGTTCTACGAAGAGCGAGCGAACGCCCAAGGCACGCGCAACTTCGTAACCGATTATCAAGCCACCCAGAGCAGGCGAAACAACACATGCGACGGAGTGTTCTTTGAAAAGCTCAGCGAGGGCGTGGCCGAGCTGTTCGGCGGATTTCGGGTGCTGCAAAACGAGCGCGCATTGGAGGTATGTGGCGCTGTGGCGGCCGCTCGAAAGCTCAAAATGTCCTGTGCGGATGGCTCCTGCGTGTTCCAGGAGCTTCAGAATTTCGTCGCGTTTCATTGCAGCCTGCCCGGCACGCCTGCGGAGAAAAAGTACAGGGAGCCCGTGGCGGTAGCCTAAAGGCGAAAACCAAAAGTGTCAATGGGCGGCGGCGGTGCCCAGCAGTTTCGGAACTTCGGCGGAAGGAAGCTTTGGACAGCCGTTTTGTTGCGGGTGACTGGCAGGGATGAGCAGGCTTGGTGATCGCGCGCTATTTTCACAGCTCCAATTTCCCGGTTCGCGGATACCTGTGCGACCTATTGCGCTCGGCGCGGAAGAGTTCCAGGGGCAAAGCGATTCTCTCATCAACTCCTCAACTGGAATCGGTGACCACAGACACGGACAGACCGAGTTGAAGAAGGCGGAGTAAATCGATGGCGGTGCGCACCGAATGCGAGCCCCGATGCAAGTAGCGCAGGCGGTAGAGCCGCTCCAGAGTGAGGGCCAGGCAGATCAGCAGCCAGACCAGGAGCAAACTGCGCTGGTGGTGATGGCGGATGTGCTCCAGTCCATAGCGGTTCTTGGCATCATTGAAGCCTTGGTTTTCGATCTGCCAGCGGCTTTTGGCCATGGCGTAGAGACAACGGCGGCTCATGTGACGCGAGGAAAAATTGGTCAACCAGTAGGCCTCGACGATTTCGCCGTCAGGGTGGTGCTGGCGATAGCGGATCACGCGCACGGTGTCCCATTGCAAGCTTTCCCAAGGGTCAAAGTCGTCGGCGTCCCAGATCTCGACGCGATCGGCGCCCTCCCGGAACTCCAGATTCGGACGTGAAGAAGCGAAGCGCCGCTGCGCGGCCTGGAATAGTGCGGGCAGATTGTCTTTGAGCCGGGCCACCACCGGCCAACCCACTTCTCCACAGGCGTGCAGAAAAGGGGCGGTGGCGAATTCTCCGTCGACCACCACATAATCGATGAAGCGCGCTCCCAGGTTTACCCGCAGGCGACGCAACAGGCGCTGCCCGGCCGCGTATTCACTGTCGCCCGGCCCGTAGGGTTCGATATCCACGGGCAGGGTGAGGTCGCCACCGACCACCGCTGCCAGGACCAGGTGATGGCGATAGCCCAGGATCTCTCGGTCGGCATTGCGGTAGGGACGGCACAAGGAGCATCCCGACTTTCGCCGCCGCCCCGCCGTGGTGCCGTCCAAGGCCAGGCCCACGAAACGGCAGTCCTCGAAAGCCTTGTTGCGCTTGGCGCGATGGAGAACTGCGGCGCAAGCGGCCCGCGTGGGCGCTGGATCTAAACGTTGGGTGAAGTAACCCAAGGCATCATCGCCGAACGCTCGGCTGACTCCCAGGTTCCTGCGCGCTTTCGATCCCACCAACGCCTCAATGGCCAGAAAAGCCCCTTGGCGCAAAAGGGTGCCCAGTACGATCGACCATAACAAATCTTTGGCGGGGATCTTGGGGCGGGAGCGCCCCTCGCCGGGGGAGCGGAAGTAAGCAGCTAGGTGCAGATGCTGGCTGATGTACTTCCACAGCCGGCCTGGCGTGGGGCCCTTCAGGGGCGCTTCCTCTTTTTTTCCTTGCGCTGCTGGCGGGCCAAGACCAGAAGTTGGGCATTGGCCGCCAGCACTTCGCGCACGACATCTTGAAATTCGCGTCCGGCGGCGACCTGCCGCTGCACCTGGTCCACCCAATCCCGGGGGATGCGCTCGACATGTCGGCGACCCTTCACCATGAAGGTGAGTGTCCAAGCCTCGTGACCCTTTTGGCGAGCGCAATGGCAGCGGGGATTCCCGCAGCGCGTGTAACTGCGAGTGAGGGCCCCGGGCAGCAGATCGGGCGGGATGGGGCAACGGCGCAGGAGTTGAAACTTGCGTTGGCGGAGGAGTGAGGCTTGAGGGCCCCGTGGTTCTTCTTCTTTCATATTGTAGTAATAATGCTACAAGTTAAGCCAACAATGCAACGTCCTTTTTAAACGCGAAAATAGGACGCTGTTTCCTTACCGTCTTAGCTTGAGGCACAAAGGCTATCTTACAGGCTGGTTCTGATGGAGGTCGTGTCTATGTTCCGAGATAGCTGGGCGGTGCCCAGCAGTTTCGGAACTTCGGCGGAAGGAAGCTTTGGACAGCCGTTTTGTTGCGGGTGACTGGCAGGGATGAGCAGGCTTGGTGATCGCGCGCTATTTTCACAGCTCCAATTTCCCGGTTCGCGGATACCTGTGCGACCTATTGCGCTCGGCGCGGAAGAGTTCCAGGGGCAAAGCGATTCTCTCATCAACTCCTCAACTGGAATCGGTGACCACAGACACGGACAGACCGAGTTGAAGAAGGCGGAGTAAATCGATGGCGGTGCGCACCGAATGCGAGCCCCGATGCAAGTAGCGCAGGCGGTAGAGCCGCTCCAGAGTGAGGGCCAGGCAGATCAGCAGCCAGACCAGGAGCAAACTGCGCTGGTGGTGATGGCGGATGTGCTCCAGTCCATAGCGGTTCTTGGCATCATTGAAGCCTTGGTTTTCGATCTGCCAGCGGCTTTTGGCCATGGCGTAGAGACAACGGCGGCTCATGTGACGCGAGGAAAAATTGGTCAACCAGTAGGCCTCGACGATTTCGCCGTCAGGGTGGTGCTGGCGATAGCGGATCACGCGCACGGTGTCCCATTGCAAGCTTTCCCAAGGGTCAAAGTCGTCGGCGTCCCAGATCTCGACGCGATCGGCGCCCTCCCGGAACTCCAGATTCGGACGTGAAGAAGCGAAGCGCCGCTGCGCGGCCTGGAATAGTGCGGGCAGATTGTCTTTGAGCCGGGCCACCACCGGCCAACCCACTTCTCCACAGGCGTGCAGAAAAGGGGCGGTGGCGAATTCTCCGTCGACCACCACATAATCGATGAAGCGCGCTCCCAGGTTTACCCGCAGGCGACGCAACAGGCGCTGCCCGGCCGCGTATTCACTGTCGCCCGGCCCGTAGGGTTCGATATCCACGGGCAGGGTGAGGTCGCCACCGACCACCGCTGCCAGGACCAGGTGATGGCGATAGCCCAGGATCTCTCGGTCGGCATTGCGGTAGGGACGGCACAAGGAGCATCCCGACTTTCGCCGCCGCCCCGCCGTGGTGCCGTCCAAGGCCAGGCCCACGAAACGGCAGTCCTCGAAAGCCTTGTTGCGCTTGGCGCGATGGAGAACTGCGGCGCAAGCGGCCCGCGTGGGCGCTGGATCTAAACGTTGGGTGAAGTAACCCAAGGCATCATCGCCGAACGCTCGGCTGACTCCCAGGTTCCTGCGCGCTTTCGATCCCACCAACGCCTCAATGGCCAGAAAAGCCCCTTGGCGCAAAAGGGTGCCCAGTACGATCGACCATAACAAATCTTTGGCGGGGATCTTGGGGCGGGAGCGCCCCTCGCCGGGGGAGCGGAAGTAAGCAGCTAGGTGCAGATGCTGGCTGATGTACTTCCACAGCCGGCCTGGCGTGGGGCCCTTCAGGGGCGCTTCCTCTTTTTTTCCTTGCGCTGCTGGCGGGCCAAGACCAGAAGTTGGGCATTGGCCGCCAGCACTTCGCGCACGACATCTTGAAATTCGCGTCCGGCGGCGACCTGCCGCTGCACCTGGTCCACCCAATCCCGGGGGATGCGCTCGACATGTCGGCGACCCTTCACCATGAAGGTGAGTGTCCAAGCCTCGTGACCCTTTTGGCGAGCGCAATGGCAGCGGGGATTCCCGCAGCGCGTGTAACTGCGAGTGAGGGCCCCGGGCAGCAGATCGGGCGGGATGGGGCAACGGCGCAGGAGTTGAAACTTGCGTTGGCGGAGGAGTGAGGCTTGAGGGCCCCGTGGTTCTTCTTCTTTCATATTGTAGTAATAATGCTACAAGTTAAGCCAACAATGCAACGTCCTTTTTAAACGCGAAAATAGGACGCTGTTTCCTTACCGTCTTAGCTTGAGGCACAAAGGCTATCTTACAGGCTGGTTCTGATGGAGGTCGTGTCTATGTTCCGAGATAGCTGGGCGGTGCCGAGGCGCTCTCACTTCCGAGTATGGCCCGGTTGCGGAGCGATGGTTGGCGAGGTGGTCACCGTGGCACTGTGCATCGGGCCGAAAACATCGGCCCGATTCCGTCCAGTGCCGTGGTTTTCGGACAGGGCGCGAAATTGACAGGAGCGGGCGCGTCAGATACTCTCGATAATCCGAAATAAACCACGAAGGAGTATTGAATGGCTCAGGGTGCGGCTGTAAAGCATAAGAAGAAGACAAAATCGGTATTGAAGAATATCCGGCAATCGGCTCATCGAGCGGCAGTGAACCGCATGAACCGCACGCGCGTGCGCACTTCAATTCGCAGAATGCGGACCGCCCTGACGGCTGGGGACACCGCTACGGCAGAGAGTTTGGCTTCTGCGACGTTTTCTGATTTGGATAAGGCCATCCGCAAGAGGACGCTTTCTGAAAATACCGCGAATCGATATAAATCGCGGCTGACTTTGGCTTTGAATGCGCTGAAGGCGAAGAAGAAGGTGTAACCGTCAGCACCTGCCGATCGCGTCCTGGTAAAATCGGTTCAGGATTGCAAAGAAGGATTTCCGAAGGGCGCGACAAGCAATGCTGGATTTAGAGCCTGGCTAATTTGCCCGTCGGACGCCGCCGCTACAAACCCACTGAAAGCCGACGCCACAAAATCAAAACCGGCTGGGAATCTCATTCCGGAACTCTGGCCCGCCACATGATTCAATTCGGAACTTGGTGCTTTCAGTGCAACGGGCCTATTCACTTCTCGTGGCTGTAAAATCCGATACGTGAAGCTGACAGCGCAGAATAGCGGGAATTGTTGCGCTCAAATCCTGCTAAACAGAAGCCTTAGCAAATTCTGCCAATTTCTTGCGACTATAATTCCATTCAACAATTCAGCGTAGATCTACTCGCGCTAAAAGCTCTCTGCCCTCTTTCACTCCGGCACACCGCTTGCATTGCGCAGTGCTATGAAAATGGCACACTGTATTTTTCAGATCGGAAGGGTGGTAATTCGGGGAACCGTCCTGGGGGTTGCATTTTGCACGATACCCTCAACGCAGTGGATTTTGCCCTGTGTGCAGCACAAAACTCACTCGGATCACCGGATGGCGTCTTCATCACCGCGTCCCCCCGTGTGCTGGGTGGTTCACGCAGTGCCGCAAACCGCGTTCTGCTTCATCCAGAATGCCATGACCGGGTTCATCGCCTGCGTGTTCCCGTATCGTCGCCGCGTCTCCCTGCCAGAGGCGTTCGCGAAGGGCTTGAGCCGGGTGAAAGGGAACTTTCACGCACGGTTCTGAAAGGGCTGGGCAGCCGCAAGGCTGCCTGGCCACTCGATAACGAATCAGGTTTTTGATCCGTAGGGGCACCACGTGCTGGGACCTTCCCAATTTTCTTGCGGACTGCCAGATTCACTCCGCACGCAAATGGTTCGTATTTCGATCCAACCACTGAGACAAGACGGCGAAACCCTCTAATTCAGGTCGGGGTCTACTAATTTCTTTTTGTGTTTCGGGGGTTTCAAGCGTTTATCGGGGATGGTGCGCTGCGTTGGAGGCATGCCGATGCCCAGGCGCGCAAGCCGGCGAGCTTCCTTGTGCACACGCAATCGATCTTTTCTCTTCTTAGCCATAAGCGACGCAACCAAGCTATCACAAATAATTCCTGGCTTGCGATTCGTGCCCTGCGATTGGTCGAACGGTTCTGAACCCGAGCCGCGAGGCCTTGCGTCCAAGGCCAAGGAATGCAAGGCTTGCGGACCATGAAACGCCTACTGCGCGCGGCTGCGACATCCGTCTGGGTAATTCTGCTTTTTGCTTTTGCGGTGCGTCTCGGTTTCATGTGGCACTACGTACACATTCATCCGAAACAGGCGGTCAGCGTAATTCCCTTCCTTTTTGAGTCGGGCAATATCGCACATTCTCTTGTCACCGGCCACGGTTTCAGCTCCCCGTTTCGCGTAGATACTGGTCCGACCGCCTGGATGACTCCCGTGTATCCGGTGCTACTCGCGGGAATTTTTCGCCTGCGTGGTACGTACAACTTCAATGCGTGGTCGGCGGCCGTGCTCCTGAATATCCTGTGTTGTGCGCTTACTTGCCTGCCGACTTTTTACGCAGCGAAGCGACTTGGCGGTGCTGGGTTGGCTGCTTTAGCCACTTGGCTCTGGGCTGTTTTCCCCAACGCGATTCTGCTGCCAGTGGAAAGCATGTGGGACGCGTCCATTTCGGCTTTGCTGACCGCGACGATCTTGTGGGCCACCATCGCAATTGTGAACTCGCAGCGGCTGCGCGATTGGTGTGGTTATGGATTGTTGTGGGGAGTTGCGCTGATGACAAATCCTACCCTCGCGGCGCTCTTTCCCTTTTTACTCGGATGGATGATCTATCGGAGGCGCAAACACAAGCTGCCTTGGCAAACTGCCGTTGCAGCATCAATCGTGATCGCCATTTTGTGTTGTGTTCCATGGACCGTACGCAATTACGCAGTGTTTCATCGATTCGTTCCGCTGCGCTCGGTCCTGGGATTGCAGCTGTGGCTGGGGAACAACGATCAGACGCAGGACATCTTCCGAGGCGATCTTCATCCTATTTACAATGCCGCTGAGCGTGAGAAGTATATCGAACTCGGGGAACTTGATTATATGCAAGAAAAGAAGCACGAGGCGCTGCAATACATGGCGAGCCATCCATCGCGCGAGTTTCGATTGATTGGCCGTCGTTTTATTTCCATCTGGTCGGGAGGCACGCCTTATCCCGTGACGGATTTTATCCGGACTCCCTGGCTTTGGTTCCGCTACATCCTTGCGTTTAATCTGCTGGCTTCGCTGGGCGCGCTGTACGGGATTATTTTTCTCATTCGCGACAGCAATGAATTTGCCTTTCCCGTCGCGGTATTCCCTATCGTTTATCCGTGGGCATATTACCTGACGCTGTCTTTGCCGCGCTACCGTTTGCCGATCGATCCGATCGTGCTTCTGCTAATGGCCGTCGCGATCCGGCAAATGGCTCAGCGCCGCTCTGATCGCGTTGAGCAGCAATGAGGATGAACTTCGTCCAATTCGACCCGGCCTGTATTATTGTCAGTCGGAATTTCATTCAAGGGGGTAGGTGATGCATATCCGTCCGCTGGGGCGTACAGGTTGGCAGGCGTCGGACATCAGCTTCGGAGCGTGGGCAATCGGCAGCGCTTGGGGGCACGTGTCGGACGAAGACTCGCTGGCGGCGTTGAACAAGGCGATCGACTGCGGAGTGAATTTTATCGATACCGCGGACGTTTATGGCGATGGCCGAAGCGAGCGGCTAATCGCACAACTCAAGAAGAGCCGCAAGGAACAGATCATCGTTGCGACAAAAGCTGGGCGGCGACTTCCGAAACAAACTGAAGCGGGCTACAGCCGCGCGAATCTGACCGCATGGATCGATGATAGTTTAAGAAATCTTTCTACCGATACCCTGGATCTTTTACAACTCCATTGCCCGCCGACGTCGCTCTACGATCATTCCGAGGTATTCGGCATCCTGGACGACGTTGTTCGCGCCGGAAAGATCCGGTATTACGGCGTGAGCGTCGAGAAAGTAGAAGAGGCTCTGACGGCGATGAAGCATCCCAACGTTCAGAGCGTGCAGATTATTTTTAATTGCTTCCGGCAACGTCCCGCGGAGACTTTCTTCGCCGAGGCCAAGCGGCGCAAGGTGGGTATTCTGGCTCGCGTGCCCCTTGCCAGCGGATTGCTAACTGGTAAATTTAACGCTGATTCCAAATTTACGGCCGACGACCACAGGAATTTTAACCGTCACGGTGAGGCCTTTGACGTCGGCGAAACCTTTTCGGGTGTGGATTTCAACGTCGGTCTGGAAGCCGTGGAGCAACTGCGCCGGTTGGTACCGCCTGGGGTTTCGATCACTCAGTTCGCTTTGCGTTGGATTTTGATGTTCGATACCGTGACCTGTGCCATTCCCGGGGGAAAGCGGCCTGAGCAGGTTGCTGACAATTGCCAGGCATCCGACCTGCCGCCGCTGACGGACGAGACGATGAATGCCGTGCGTGAAATTTACGACACTAAGATCCTCCCGCTCGTTGGAACCCGCTGGTAATTCCGGACTGGCCTACCAGATCGAAATTCCTGACGACCGCAATTGACAATGCGACCTGCATTTGCCATAGTGTCAAAGCGGTTAGACGAAGTTCACTTCTCACGGCTAATTCAGCTCCAAAGATGATCGGGGGAGACGTGAGCGACGGCAGTTTCCTCTTCCATTCCTCGAATTTGCCACCCCAACAGGGTGGCGAACTTCTCCATTTGCGCAGGCAGCAGGCTGGCTGGGACCACATGAGTTTTTTTGTCCGGCGGCTGCAGCCGGGCGAGGTATTTCGAACGGACACTGTCGGCGAGGAAGTTGCGTTTGTCATTTTGGGTGGAACTTGCACCGTTAATTGGGGACTGGGCGCGAAACACGTCGGGAAGCGGAAGCACGTCTTTGACGGATTTCCATATGCGCTGTACTTGCCTTCCGCAAGTACGGTCACTTTCACCGCGGATACCGTCTGTGAAATTGCCGAGTGCCGAGTGCCTTCCGAAGCCCGACTGGAACCAAAACTGATCACTCCAAGCGATGTGGTCAGCAGTCTGCGCGGCGGTGGAAATGCTTCACGCCAGATCGTTGACATCATTACTCCGCTATTTCCTGCCGATAAGCTCATGGTTATCGAGGTTTATACGCCGGGCGGAAATTGGTCGAGTTATCCTCCGCACAAGCACGACGTTCATAATCCGCCGGGCGAAGTGGATCTGGACGAGATTTATTATTACCGGATCCGCCAGCCGGGCGGTTTCGCGTTTCAGCATTTGTATTCCGGCAAGCATGGCAAGGACCAGATGCTCAAGGCGGTCGACGGCGATACGGTGCTGGTTCACAGCGGGTATCATCCTGTGGTTGCCGGGCCGGGATACGATGTTTACTACCTGAATTTTCTTGCTGGATCTTCGCGTGCGTTGGCCGTTACTGAAGATCCGAATCATGTGTGGATACGTTCGACGTGGAAGGACACCGATCCTCGTTTGCCTCTCGTGAGGGAATAGTTTCTCGCTCGAAAAAGGAAATGGCATGCGGATCTCCTGTGGCGAGACCCGGTCCAGATCGAGAATTGGCGCACTGAGGCCACGACTTCATGGGCTTTTGTGGCATTCGGCGGCTTACGATGGCGGCTGTTATAATCGCTTAGAAGCTTTTCCATTTTTGAGTGACTCAGCTGCGATTCCGAATACCCGAGTTCAGCCTGTAGTTGCCCCGCGAAACAATGCTGAGCGAGGCCGTCAACACCGTCGCGTTCCGGCCACGATCAAGCCGAACTTCTTTCACTTCCCTCGCAGCCAGCCGCGGAATACACTTCCTCGGGTTCACCCATCATCCTTGGAAGGCATTCGCTGATGACCGTCCGTTTGACTGCTGCGCAGGCGACCATTGCGTTTCTCAAGAATCAATTCTCGGAGAGGGACGGCAAGAAGTACCAATTCTTTGGGGGTTGCCTGGGGATTTTCGGGCATGGAAATGTGGCGGGAATCGGGCAGGCGCTCGAACAAGATCCAGCGTTGCGTTACTACCTTTTTCGCAACGAACAAGCCATGGTCCATGCTGCGAGCGGGTTTGCGAAGGCGAGTTTCCGGAAGAGAACGCTGGTGTGTACAACTTCGATCGGGCCCGGGGCAACGAATATGGTAACGGGCGCGGCGTTGGCGACAATCAACCGATTGCCGGTTCTGTTGGTGCCGGGAGATATCTTTGCGCGCCGCAATGTCGCCCCGGTCTTGCAGCAACTGGAATCTCGGGCGACGCAGGATATTTCCGTGAACGATTGTTTCAAGCCCGTCTCGCGCTATTGGGACCGCATTGAGCGTCCCGAGCAATTGCTGACTTCCCTTCCCGAGGCCGTGCGCGTCCTGACTTCGCCGGCTGAGACCGGTGCTGTGACAATAAGCTTTCCGCAGGATGTGCAGGCCGAGGCGTCCGACTTTCCTGAGGATTTTTTCAAGAAACGAGTGTGGATCATTTCGCGCACGCGGTGCGATCAGAATCTGCTGAGTGAAGCAGCGAAGTGGATCCGGGCTTCGAAGAAGGCGGTGATCGTCGCGGGCGGAGGCGTTCTTTATTCCGAGGCATCTGAGGCTTTGGCGAAATTTGCGGCCGCAACGGGAATTCCTGTGTGCGAGACGCAAGCGGGCAAGGGCTCGTTGGATTTCGATCATCCGCAGCAACTGGGCGCTGTGGGCGTGACCGGAACACCCGGCGCCAACATCGCGGCGCGGGAGGCAGACCTCGTCATTGGAATCGGAACTCGCTACAGCGATTTCACCAGCGCGTCGAAAACGGCGTTTCAGAATCTGTCCGTTCGCTTCATCAATATTAATGTTGATGAGTTCGACGCCTCCAAGCACGCGGCCATTCCTCTGACGGGGGATGCGAGAGTTACGATGGAGGAACTGCAGGCCGCGGCCGGCGACTTTCACGTCGAGGACAATTATCGGAGCAAAATTCGGAAGCTTCGTTCGGAATGGGAAGGCGAGGTTGACCGCATTTATGGTTTGCAGAAAACGCCACCGATCAGCCAGGGAGAAGTGATTGGCATCGTGAATAACTTTACCGGGCCTTCGGACATCGTGGTTTGCGCGGCGGGAAGTATGCCGGGCGACCTGCACAAACTGTGGCGCACGCGCCAGCCCGGCGGCTACCACATGGAATACGGCTACTCGTGTATGGGTTATGAAATCGCGGGTGGGCTTGGCGCGAAGATGGCTGATCCGTCGCGCGATGTGTATGTGCTCGTCGGTGATGGGTCGTACTTGATGATGGCTCAGGAAATCGTTACGTCACTGCAAGAAGGTTACAAGCTCAACATCGTGCTGCTCGATAATCACGGATTCTCGAGTATTGGCGGCCTCAGCCGCGCGTGCGGGAACGACGGCATGGGCACCAACTATCGTTATCGCAAGGGCGAGAGGTACGACGGCGAAATTCTGGCCGTGGATTTCGCTGCTAACGCAGCGAGCCTAGGAGCATGGACTGTTCGAGCCAAGACCGCGAACGATCTGAAGGCGGCGCTGGCCGAAGGCAAGAAACAGAATCGTACGTCTGTGGTAGTTATTGAAACTTCTTATGACGAGCGAGTGCCGGGTTACGAATCCTGGTGGGACGTGCCCGTAGCGGAAGTATCGGAGCGGGATTCGGTAAAAGCCGCGCGCAAGCAATACGAAGATGCGCGAAAGAAGGAACGCTATTTCTTTTAGTTTCGACTAGTTTTTGCCTAGTCTCACGTTCTGGGCGTCTTTTTGGTCGGAGTCAGTCAGATACGTTCGCGATTTTCGGGGCAAAAGAGGCAACTTTGACGACACCCAGCGGTGCGGTCCAAGCGGCTACACCTGAGCAACCCCATCTTAGGCGCGTCTTGGGTCTTTGGGACCTCGTTTATTACGGAGTCATCCTCACATCACCTATTGCGGCAGTTCCCCTTTTCGGAGAAGGGCAAGTACTTTCACAAGGCCACACGGTGTTGACGCTGCTTGTGGCTATGGTGGCAATGTCTGTAACTGCGGTCAGTTTCGGACGCATGGCTAGCGTTTATCCCTCATCTGGTTCGGTGTACACCTATATAAGTCGCGAATTGAACTCGCACGTTGGGTTCGTGGTGGGATGGGCGATGTTTTTGGAATATTTATTTCAGCCGATCCAGAACGCTTTGTACGCCGTGCTGGCCATTCAACGTATGACGCCGATGATCCCGTTCACCATTCTCGCTGCCCTTACCGTTGGCCTGATTACGGTGATGACGGTGCAAGGCATTCGGTTCACGGCGCGCACGAATGAAGTATTGCTCGGCTTCATGATGTTGGTGACCACGGTATTTCTGGTCGAGGCGTTTCGCTTTGTGGTGCTGCACCACCGGTACATAGGGCTTATATCGATGCGGCCGATTTACAATCCAGCGACTTTTGACGTGCGAGCGATAGCGGCCGGGACGTCTTTAGCCGCGCTGGTGTTTATCGGATTTGATGGCGTTTCGATTCTGGCAGAGGAAGTGAAAAATCCGCGGCGCAACGTCTTGCTGGCTTCCGTGCTGACGGTCGTGTTTACGGGACTTTTCAGCGGGTTGCAGGTTTACATGGCTCAGCGCGTGTGGCCGGATTACACTACTTTGCAAAATCCGGAAACGGCTTTTATGGATGTGGCGCGGATGGCTGGTGGGCCTTATTTGTTCGCTGCGTATGGCGTGATGCTGCTGATTTCGAGTATCGCTTGCGGGCTTGCCGGCCACGTGGGGGCGTCGCGGTTGCTTTACAGCATGGGACGCGATGACGTGCTGCCGAAGAAAATATTTGGTTACCTGAGCCCGAAAAAAAGTAATCCCATTTACAACGTATGGATCGTCGGCGTACTGGCTTATGTCGGCGTGATCACGATTCCGTGGGAGCACGCGGCCGAAATCGTCGCGTTTGGCGGGTTGCTCGCATTCATGGGAGTAAATCTGGCGGCGTTATGTCATTTCTGGTTCTCGCCGGAAGCGCGAGGCCATCGAAACTTTTTTATGGACGCGTTCGTCCCGGGCTTCGGGTTCGTTTTTTGCTTTGGATTGCTGATGAGCCTGCAACCGTGGACTAAATATGCCGGGTTGGCCTGGATTGTCGTGGGAATTCTCTACGGTGCTTATAAAACGCGTGGGTTTACTTTGCGGCCCAAACTAATAGACTTTAGGGAATCCTAGGACGATTCACACGGCTGCGAAATCAACGGCTGCCCTGTTCGATAAAGCTGCGCCGGACTCTACAAGTGCTGAACCACATCACCCGGCTGGACGCCGGCGCTAGGAAGGGAAGCACTCCTCCAGGGAGATTCGGAGATTCGGCAATCTCGAATCGAAGGCTAAGAGCGCAGCGAGATGGGCCCTCTTGGTTGACGCGACTTTAAACTGGCAGCTTTAAACTTTAGATCTGCGAATTCGCATTCGGCAAGGCTTCGTCTTGCACTTTGCTGCGCGATAAATTCAGTGCGAAGCCGCAGGATTCGCGAATGCGGAGTTCCGGCTGCAATTTTTTGACCGCGGCGGCGGTGCGATCTCCCGAGATGCGGCGGATCAGCAATTCGGCAGCTTCGATTCCAAGCTGATGCTTCGGAAGTTCGACGGTGGTCAGCCTCGGGCGGAAAACTCCTAGCCAGGGGTAGTCATCGAAACTTACCAAGCCGAAATCTTCCGGGCAGCGCAGACCCATCTCTTCGGCTGCTTTCAGCAAGCCCACGGTCATCAAATGATTCGCGACATAAACACCGTCGGGACGGTGGGAAAGCAGGGAATGGCCGGCGCGAAATCCGGATTCGATACGGTAGTCCCCTTCGATCACTAGTTCGGCTTTATATGGAAGCCCTTCCGCTTTCAGCGCGTCGCGAAAACCTTCCCAGCGCGCCATCGCGTTGCTTACTTTCAGAGGACCGCTCACGAGGCCAATACGTTGCCTTCCTGAGCGCGCCAAGTGCGAGACCGCGTCATATGCGCCTCGATAGTCATCGGTGATAACGGCGTCTTTGGTGAGCTTGGGATAGGTGCGCATGACCAAGACGAACGGAATATTCACTTCTTTGATCATCTGGCGCAGGGAAGGATGAAAATCTTCCGCGGCTTTGGTAAGCAGGATTCCGTCGACGCGTTTGGACAGCAACAGTTCGATGGAGCTTTCCTCCTTGGCCAAAGTGTCGTCGCTATTACAGAGAAGTAAATTATAGCCGTGCTTCTGCGCGGCGTCTTCGGCGCCGCGAACTACCATGGGGAAGAACGGATTGGCAATGTCCGGCACAATCATTCCGATGGTGTGCGTGCGCTGCTTGGCCAGACTTCTGGCGACAAGATTGGGACGGTAATTGAGCTTGCGGATGGCTGCTTCGACGCGCTTGCGCAGCTTTTTGCCTACGTGCTTCTTGTTGTTGACCACCGCGGAGACGGTAAAAACCGAAACGCCTGACTCGCGAGCAACATCGTAGATGCTCGCGGACTTTGCCGGTTTGCTGCGATTGTTTTTTTCTGAAGAAGGCATATGCTCTTGGAGTTTCCGATAAAAACCACTCGCTTCCAGTACCGACCGCTTGTTGACGCTTCCTTGACTGCAGCTTTCAGTAGTTAATAGGAATAGATTGCTTTGTTCTCGCCGACTCGTAAATCGCATTCATGATCAGCATGTCCCTGTGACCCTGCATGCCATCCGCTTCAATGGACCTTTTATTCTGAATGGCGGAAGCGAAAGCGTCAATTTCCAATGCAAATTCGTCGACGATTTTGAATCGTCGCTCGAAGGGCCGTTTCTGGATTTTTCCTGTCAGATTGCGATCTTCGTCGAACGGAAAAGCGGGGGATAAGGATGCCCAACCCTTGGTCCCCTGCACGAAAATGAACGACGAGAGAGCCGCTCCGTATGACGTGCTCCCATGGACCATCAGCCCGCTCTCAAATTGCAGACGAAACGAGATGCCTTCCTCCACCTCCCGGAACTTCTTGGCGTCGTTGATCCAACTCTGCGCCGTAACTTCCGTTGGGTCTTCTTCCACCAGCCAACGGGTCGTGTTCACGCAGTAGACGCCCAAATCCATCAACGGGCCGCCCCCGGCTACTTTCGCATCGACAAGCCAGGACGGGGAAACGCCCGGCGTGTAAAGCTCACTGAACGCGGTGTGTATAACATCAATGCGACCGAGTTTGCCACTTTGAATAAGACCCTTCAGGGCCAGAGCGCCGGGCTCGTAACATTTCCGGTAGGCCGTCATCAATAGCACACCGCTGTTACGGCAGCCTTCGACCATGGCTGCGGATTGCTCAACAGTTGCCGCCAATGGCTTCTCGCACAGAATGTGTCTACCGGCCTGAGCGGCCTGGATAGTGAGGTGCAGGTGTTCGCTTTGCGGAGTTGCGATGTAAACCGCAGTGACGTCGGGGTTCGCTAAGCACTCGGTGTAGTTGTCGCTGTGATAGTGGCTTGGGACCTTGAATTTTCGGGCTAACTGAGCAGTTTTTTGCGGGTCACGGCCAACGAGCGCCACGAGTTTCGCATTTCTACAGTTTCGAAACGCTGGGAGGACTGATCCCTTGGCGATGTTACCCAGGCCTACGACTGCGAACCCGACTTTTTTTCTCGCGACCATGACGGTTCTTCTCGAAGCGGTAGTGCTGAATTATTCGTTGAACCACGCCGCGGGTTGCATAAGATAAATCTAAAACGGGCGTGTTTAACTTTCGCGGTCCGCTCGGCCTAACTTCTGATTCCGAATCGCTTTGTGATCCAGACCACGAAGCTCCTCGATGTTCGAGAGGACTTTATGGATGGAATCAGCGATCGCATCCACATCCGCTGTGCTGCCCAGAAAATGCTGATGTGGGAACCAGACAGCTTCGTGGTATGCCGCTCGATCTGCTTCGGGACAGGAATACATGTTTCGAAGATCGAGGGGTTTTTCCCGGCCCCAGCTCAATGCCGGAAAATCGGCGGAATCGACGGGAAACAGCGAGCTTTTGTAAACCGGCTCGTAGAACAATCCGTCACATGGAATGCCTTCGAGTTGCAGGGCAGCGACGAAAGCGGCGCGCGGCGTTTCTTTGGCCTGGTTGGCAAAATACTTGAAAACGTAGCCGTAGGGAGCGAGGCGGCTGATTCGCGGATCCGGCTTCAAAAGGCTGAGGCCCTGCGTGCCTTTCAGGCGCGTTTCGAAATGCTTCATATTTTTTTCGCGGACTGCCGCTTGCTGAGGCAGTCGCTCGAGTTGAGGGCCAAGCACGGCCGCTTGGAATTCACCTAGGCGATAATTGAAACCGATGATTCGATGATGGAACTGGTCGGTGAGGCTGGCGCGGCCAGCGTTGATGTAAGTCTGGACCAATTCCATATATTCGAGATTGTTCGTGATGACTGCCCCGCCTTCTCCTGACGTAATCAGCTTGCTCGACTGAAAGCTGAAGGCTCCAAGATCGCCCATCGAGCCTGCGCCTTTCCCCTTCCACATTCCTCCGTGAGCGTGGGCGCAATCTTCGACAACTTTCAGATTGTGCTTTTTGGCGATGCGCAGGATCTCGTCCATGTCCGCGAAACGCATTCCCAAGTGGACGGGCAGGATTGCCTTGGTTTTCGGCGTGATGGCTTTTTCAACTAGCTTCGTGTCCAAGCAATACGTATCGGGATCGACGTCGACGAAGACAGGAACTGCATTCATAAGCAGGACGGGTCCTACCGTTCCTTCCCAGGTGTAAGCCGGGACAATCACTTCGTCCCCGGGACGTATTCCGACCGCTTTCAAAGCTGCCTGGATTGCCACCGTGCCGGTGTTCACGCACTGGGCATACTTTGCGGTGTGAACCTCTGCGAATTTCTTCGCAAATGCAGTCGCGTGCTTGCCCGGGAACGGCTGACCTCCCCATTTCGTGCTGGTGAGCACATCCTCGAGCGCAGCGGCTTCTTCTTTCGTGGACACCGGCCACGCAGTAAACGGAGTCTTGCGTAGCGGTTCACCACCGGTGATTGCCAGTTTTCCCACGTGCGAACCTCCCATCAGATTATTTCAGGTTTTCAACGATATTCCGTTCAGGATGCTGAGCCCGCCCGTTCCTGTTCGACGGCAACCGGCTCGGATTGCTTGTGAGAATTTTCGGCAGCAACTGCAATGGCCAGCGCTTTCAGACCCTCTTCACCTGAGACTCGGAGCGGCTTATCATGCAAAATATTGTCAACGAAATCCCGAACCTCGGCTAGGTAGGCCTCAGCGAACGTTACTAGAAAATGATCGGCGAGCGTGCGTTCGCCTCCGCGTGCCGTCAGGAAGACGGCTGGCATTCGTTCAAGATTGCCAATAAGAATGGCGCCTTGCGAGCCCACGATTTCGGTGCGGACGTCGTAGCCATAAACCGCCTGCGCGTAGGATTCGATATTTCCGATGGCGCCTTGACGGTATTGAAGATTGACTACGCTGGCGACGACGTCTCCGTACTTTGCAACCTCAGGACGGATCGTGCTGGTTGTGTAAGCGTGAACGTTGCTGACTTCATCGCGCATCAGCCAGCGGGCGAGGTCGAAATCATGAATGGTGTTGGTGTAGAAAATCATTCCGTTTACGTTTGATTCGTATGCGGCGATTGGCGGCTGATCCTTATCGCGGCCCACGGATTTGAAGATCACCGGAACGCCGATTTCGCCGGCTTCGATTCGCTTCATCGCGGCCGCATATGCGGGATCGTAGCGGCGCATGAAGCCGATTTGCAGGCGCCTGTCAGATTTGGAGACGGCTTCGAGCGCTGCGCGCGCGTCCGCGAGATTTAGGGCCAGAGGCTTTTCGCACAGCATGTCTCTGCCGGCGCGGGCGATCGTTCCAATGGCATTGGCGTGAAACTTGTCCGGCGTTGCGATCAGAACCGCCTCAATTTCTTTGTTTTCGAGCATCGCTTCCAGACTATTGTACGAACGCTCGATTTCCAGTTCCGTCGCGGTTTGCCGCGCGCGTTCTTCGGAAACGTCAGCAATTGCGATGAGGCGAGCGTCCGGCACGTTTCTGCGAAGATTCTCCGCGTGGCGGCGTCCCATTTCTCCGACGCCTAGAACTCCAATTCCTAGCTTGCGCATTCAGACACTTTCCATCTATTTGCTAACTTATGCCACGCCTACGGCGCTTGTTCGCGATTCCAAAGTGCTGCATTCACGTCCCGCGCATTGCGAGTTCCCAGTAGCTAATTCGCAGCCAGAAAGCCGAGCACAAACATGTGCGGTCGCCCGCGTCGTTCCGACCGCGTAAAACGCGACCTTTTACTCTGCAAGCGAGTTTTTCCGTAAACTGCGTAACCACGCTCGCGGCTAACGCGCTGTAGCTGCTGTTCCCAAGTCTTTCACAATTCCGCGCAAATATTTCAGGCTTGCCGCAATACTTTGCGCGGGCGGGATTGGAGTGGCGCCGAATTTCACATCCTGCTCCACGACCGACCATCCTGAGTAGCCATTCTTAACCAGCGTGCGAAAGAATGCCGGAAAGTCGATGTCACCTTGACCGATTACCGTGAACACTTTGTGTTCGATGGCTTCTTCAAACGGCCATGTGTTTTGGCGAGCTTGCTCCAAAACTTTTGTGTCGCAGTCCTTGATGTGCACGAACCGAAGTTTCTCTTTGTACTTTTCGGCTTCTTTCACCGAATCGCCGTGACCGTAGACGCAGTGTCCTGTGTCGAGACAGAGACCGACATTGGTGTGGGACGTTGCGTCATAGAACAGCTCACACTCTTCGGGATTTTCGACATAGGTGGCCACGTGAGGATGAAATACCAGATCGAGCCCGAACTCATTCGCTACTTTTTCTGCGTCGGCGACGATTTTCCCTATGTGCTTCCACTGCTCGGCGGTCAGCGTGGGGCAGCCTTTATCGTAGACGCGGCCGGAATAGGCGTTGCGTTCGGGCGATTGGTCGTCGGCGATCACCAGAAACGGGGCCTTCAGTGCGGCCAGTAGACCGCCGACTTTGCGGATGCGCTCAATTACGGCTTTGCTGGCGCTGGGATCGGTCATTTTCACCGGCACAAATGATGCCAGGAGTTTCAGCTTTCGTTTTTCCAGTTGCGGCTGAAGGATTTTTGGATCGGTGGGAAAAAATCCATACGGACCCAGTTCCGTGCCAGAATAGCCGGCCTGTACCATTTCGTCCAGCATGGTTTCGTAGGATTGCTCCCAGGAAGGGCCTGGATAATCCAGGACGCCCCAACTATCGGGTGCCGAGGCAAACTGAAATCGCGCGTTGATGTCGCTCATGATCTCGTCCCTTTTCGGTGCGAATTAGGATTGCTCGGTAATTCCACGGCTTATTGCCAGGGCTGCATCACCACTTTCATTGAATCTGTTTCGATTGATTTTTGCATTGCTGCGTTTACATCACGTAGACCAAAGCGATGCGTCACAAATTCCTGCACCGGATAGTGCTTCATATAGCGCGCCATCTGCCTCATTCCTGGTCCATATGCGGCTGGTTCTTCGCCGCCAACGCCGAGGATGCGGGCGTTTTTCGCGCAGAGATGACGATGGGGACTGAACGATACTTCGCCCAAATCCGAAAAATTGCCTGCTTCGACTAGCAGTCCACCGATGCGCAACATCTCCAGCGCTTCGGGAACCGCCTGTGGTACTCCAGCGCATTCTATTACCATGTCTGCGCCTCTGCCATTCGTTAGGTCTTTCACGATTTGAAGACGTTCCGCTTTCGAGTTCTTCCCGGCGTTCACCGCGTGATCGGCGCCCAACCGTTTTGCAAAGTTCAGGCGATAGTCCGAAAAATCGAAGGCAATAATTGTGCCGGCCCCGAGCATGCGCGCCTTCATCAGAAAACACATCCCCAGGGGGCCGACACCCAGGACTACAACCGTATCGTCGAAACGAAATGATTCGTTCGGGAAAGCCGACATCTGTTTCGCGCGATCAAGACCGACAGAGACGGCAAATATTTCGGTTAAGACTGCGACTTCTGAAGGCAGCTCGTCCGGGACCTTCACCAGAAAGCTTCCTGGTACGATGTACATGTATTGCGACCAACCGCCGAAAAGATGCGGCGGATTTTTGGCGCTCAAATTGTTGCCGTAATCCGTCGTGCTCTCGCAGCAGTAGTACGGAAAATCGTGACGGCAGTAATAGCATTCCCCGCAGCAAACGTTGGCTCCTACGACCACACGATCGCCGACCTGCAGCGGATCGCCTTCGAAGTCGGTGTACTTGCCGTTTCCGCCGATGGCCGCAACTGTTCCGACGTTTTCGTGACCCTGGATAATCGGAAATTCTAGTGCGCGGTTGCCGTACTGCGTGGTGTAGCCCTGAAACGTGTGCTTGTCCGTGCCGCAAATCCCGGATAATTCCATTTTGACGAGAACGCAACCGGGGGCAGGTTCCGGCAGTGGATATTCTCGAATTTCGTACTTCCCCGGTTCAACGAGTGTCGCTGCGAGCACAGGTCGCGCCGCCATATTAGTTGCTCTCTGAAGCTTCCGCGCTCCGGCTGGGTTTGCAAATTATGTCCGCAGTAAGCTGGGGCGATAGTTTCGCGCACGAGTCCTAAGAGTTCGTTATGACGATATTTGCGTACGATTCCTAGAAATAAAGCTTCAAGGACAGTTGCCCGATGCGCCCTGGTAACGTCCCGGGTACCTGGCCGAAGGATGACGATGTTGCCATACCTGATGCATTGAAACTTGTAATCCCGCCCGGTGTTAAGAATTGTGCATGATTAAAGATATTAAAAAACTCTCCACGGAATTGCAGGTCAAAGCGTTCGGTGATCCGGGTATCTTTAAGCAGAGCGAAATCAAAGTCATTTATCCCCGGTCCGTGGAAAAACCGACGCCTGGCATCACCTTCCTGGCCCAACGCAGAGGGTCCGAACGCGGCAGGACTGAAGTACAGGCCCCCGGTTTTTCGGGGGTCAGTGATGTCTAGCGGTCCCACAAGATTGGGAGTATCCACAGGATTAATAATCGGTCCGCCATAACTAGTGCCTAACAACGATTGATCGTCCGACTCAATAAGCGTGACGGGAAGGCCGGTGGAGAAGCGCGTGATTCCACTGACAGCCCATCCGTTCGTCAGGCGTTTAGGTCCTTCTAGCTTGTCGAGAGGTAGCGAATAGTTATAACTCGCAACGAAATTGTGAGTGCTATCAAAAGCAGAAAGACCGCGACTGAGCCGATGATTGTAAGGATTGATCTGTTCGCCGTAACCAGAGGAGTCGTCGAACGATTTGCTGAACGTATAACCAATGAGCGTCTCCAATCGCCCGCTTGTATGCCGATAATTGATCTGCCCGGAGTTGTAGGATGAAGCTCCAGCAGTAATGAAATAAGAATCGTTACCAATCGGCACGATTGGCGTGCCATTCGGGAGCACAACCCCTGGAAATGTTGGACGCGTACCGATCACCAACGTTCCGTTAGCCCGGGTATAAATGCCGTTTTCGCCGGTCGGTCCGCAGGTGGGAGTACCCGGAAGAACCTCGGTTGGTTGACTGACACTCAGACACAAGGCTGGGTCGCCTGGATTTGCGGAGATCGAAGCAAGCAACCGGTGCCCCTGCGTGCCAACATAGCTCAGCGTCAATAGATCCGATCGCGTTAATTGACGTTCGACAGAAAGCTCGTATTCTTCGGAATAAGGCAGTCGATTTTTGTTGTAGAAAGCTGGCGAACTGCCGATCGTGCCGAAAGCATTGTAAAATTCGGTCAGATTGTCATAGGGCGGTCCGCTGGCTGGATGTTTCGCCGAAAAATGCTTTGGAGGCGAGACCACTGGAAAGAGGTTCGTGCATGGGCTTGGGGTGCAGGTTCCCGTCGCCCGCGGGATGTAAGGCGATGCAAGACTAGGCTCACCCGGGCCAGCGTAGTTTCCGAATGGAGCGTCTCCAATTTCATTGAAGTCGGTAGCGCCTTCAAATGTGCTGTAGAAGATACCGTATCCTACCCGGATGCTTGTCGAGCCGGGACTGCCGAGGATTTTCCCGAGCACACCGTCGTGGTCTCCAAACGAATAGGCGAGGCCAAGACGAGGAGCAAAGTTGTTCCAACGTGTAGGTGCGAGAGTGCTGGGAACGCCAGGGTCGCCCGGGAAAACCCAGCCTTTCGGTGAACCGGGAAAAACCACTGACTGCTCGCCGGGTATCAGTGTTTGAAATTGGTTGTACTTGACGCTAAACGGGGAGCTGACGTCGTAGCGAACTCCGTAGTTGAAGGTCAGATTCGATTTAACGCGCCAACTATCCTGGCCGTATAGACCGAAGTAGAAGTTGCGGCCATAGGAGGGATACGACTGGCCTTGAACGAATTGACTCGGGGCGCCAAGGAGGAAATTGGCAAAGTCACTTCCAGTTTCGCTCGCACAGCAGCTGAAATTGGTCCCGAAGAAGAAGTTGCCATTCGAGACGTTATCAATGAGATCTTCTTCGAGCTGATCGTAGTGATACTGACCCCCGAATTTGAGAGTGTGAGTGCCGACAACTCTGCTGTAGTTGTCCAAAATCTGATAAATGTTATCGATTAGCCCATTTGGACGGCTCGGAACTCCGATCACAAAATCGTTGAAGTCAATTTCCGGAACACCTTCGAGCTGTGGCACCAATGGAAGGATGCCCGGGGCTCCCCCAGCGCCGGAAGCAAACTCCAAAGAAGCGAGTGTCACGCCCTTTCCACCTACTGGCTGGTTGAACTTAGTGTCCAAGCGAAAGTATCCGATGCGAAACTCATTCACTGACGCTGAACTGAGTGTTTTGGTATCACCGAGACTAATATTATGGGTCTGGCCCTTTCCATCCACGCTAAATCCCGGATATAGCGGCGCGTTGGATGGCCAATACGGATCAATCCGGTTATAACGATCGAAATAGTAGTAAGCCGTGAGAAGGCCGAACTGGGTATTGGCATCCCCACGCACGCTGAATTTGTTGTCGTTGAGATTTACTGCTCCTGCATTGGTTGTATAGGTCGGGACACCCTGAGAACTTACTCCATTAGCCGGCAGAATGTACTTGAGAAGGTTCGCAGAGATTGGGTTGAACGCACTCGGCGAGAGCTGAGCATTTGGGAAAACACACTGCGTTGGACTTGTGCATGGCGTAGGTGCTGTAAAGTAGTAGGGCTCACCGTTCGTTACGGGATACCCTAGTTGATTGGATAATTGTGTAGCCCAGCCCGTACCGTTCACGAAAGTACTTGGAAGACCCGTTGCGGTGACGAAACTGCTTGCTACCGACGATAGATTCCCCGCTTCCAAAGCCGCAGTGGGAGCTCCTACAATGCGTTGGGTGACTCCCTGAATCAGCCGGTCTCCCTGATAGTCGCCAAAGAAGAATATTTTGTCACGCCTGACGGGGCCACCGAAGGTGCCCCCGAATTGGTTCTGGTGGTAAGCGCCTCGTGCCACGTCAAAGTAATTCTTGGCATCGAAATCGGTATTCCGGAGGAATTCAAAAATATTGCCATGATAGTCATTCGTTCCGGACTTGGTGACCACGTTAATGAGGCCGCCGCTGTAGTTGCCGTACTCGGCATCGAAATTATTGGTCAGAATGCGAAACTCCGCGAGCGAATCGAGATTAGGAACCGCTCCGGCGCCGGAAAACCCCAACTCCTGCACGAGCACTCCGTTCAGAATAAAGCCATTTTCCGATTCGCGCATGCCGTTCACCGAATACGCGCCGGAATTCAAATCGCCGGACACCAGTGGAACAGCGAAACCCGCAGATATGAATGGGCCCGCGAAAGCTCCAGTCATCTGAGACTGCGTCGGTGCCACACCGGGCTGCAAGGGCAGCAAGTCGGTATAACTTCGCGATACCAGCGGAACGTCGGTCATCTCTTTGCCGGTAATCACTTCGCCCATCTGCGTGCTTTCGGTGTCTACATGCAAGGCCGCGCTAGAAACCACGATTTTCTCCGAGGTTTGGCCAACCTCCATTTTCACGTCGATAACCAAAGCGGAGTTCACATACAGCACAATGCCCGTCTGCGCGTAAGCCTTGAATCCGGTCTGCTGGACGCTGATGGTGTATGTTCCTAACGGCAGCTCCTGGAATGAATAGAATCCCTGCGCATTCGTGGTCTGCGTAGTGGACACACCCGTGTCCACGTTTGTTGCAGTCACGGTGGCGCCGGCGATTATCGCGCCGCTGGGGTCGGTGACCGTCCCAGAAATGCTGGCGCTAACGCTGGCGATTAACCTGAGGCATGGAAGTAGCACGAGCGCGAGCCCGAGCAGGGTCAAACAAAGTGTGCCAATCTTGGATCTTTGCATCCCACCACCCCCAGTTGGCGAACGTGCGGCCCTTCGCATCGTTGTTGGCCGCCAAATTTGCCCGCACAGTGCGGCTCCCCTGCGGAAGCCAATTCAGGCACCAAATCTGTATCCTTCTAACCGCTTATTGTTTGGAAGGCTTATAATGTAGGTGCAATCCATTGTCAAGATGTTTCGCCGAGGTGGGTGTCGCGTTTCAGGAAACGACTACCGGTGATTTTTGCGCTTTGGTCACTGATAGGAATTCCGAATCGAGCCTATTCACGGAGCAGTTTCGGGATGGGGTGAGCGATGGAGGAATTGCTGATTCTGACAGTCTGCCGAGAGTGTCCTGAGAGTTTAACCAGTCAGCAGCTGGGCTGCGGACGCGACTGAGACTGCTGGCCAATTTATAAGCGTTTAGAACAATTATGCTTGGTTTAACGTGAATCGATTTTCGGCGCACTAACGCAACGCATTGTTGTGTGCGGTCAAAGGCCGTTAGAAATATCGATTTTGCGCACCAAGCCGCTTTACGCCGATGGAATGAGCCTAGCGGAAGTGCACCTCAGGATTTAGTTCTGAGATTATCGAGCCTAATTCAGACCCTTTGTCGGCGCGGATCGACAAGAGAAACCCCTGCCTATAGCCGAAAGCTGGCCAATTTGGCCCGAAAAACTGCAATTTCCCGAACAGTGTAAGGAACAGAGAGAAAACTGCAGACTGATTGGCGGAGCGGGTTGGATTCGAACTCGCGGTGCCTTTTCGAGATGGAGTGTTTTCAAGCAGGCGAGCCCTGCGTGATCGTGGCCTTATATTCCGCGACCAGCCTAGGTATGGCTTGTTATCGTTCAATTCGATGAACCTCATTATGGCAGTTGGTGCAAAGCGTAATCAGATTATCGTCCGTATCTCCGCCATGCCGAGTGCGGAAGCAAATGTGGTGAATCTGAAGATTCTGCGAGGTCCCACAATGCTGGCATCGCCAGCCGTCGCGCTCAAGTACTTGCGTGCAAATTCGACGATATGCTGTAGGATTCAGCCGAAGTCTTCGCAGTTGCAAAGATTTCATTGTGGCCTTTCGATCTGCTCGAGAAATTCTGTCTTTTGCGGATCGGGAAGCAGCCGGTAGAGTCGGCCGAGAGCCGAGAGCCACGACCTCCGGTTCGCGATTTCTAGCGGTGCCCCAGCCACGAAATCAGCAGCAATCATTTCCAGGCAGTACCCTCGCGATCGCGATGAACCCAGCATCAGCGCCGCCGTTTCCAGGGCTTGCTCAATGACCGCGAGCTGGCTCTTGTACAGCTTGAAGTAAATGATCTCCCAGGGTTCGGTTTCCTGTCCGTTCAGGTGCTTCTCTACTTCCCGCTTGAACTCTTCCTTGGGTAACTCGGCTGCTTTGTGCAACCAGGTTGCACTATCAAACTGTTCCCCATCTCGGCGCGCTACCTTCACTAGCTCTGCCGCCTTCGACCATCCCACCTGCCTTAGTTCAGAATGGATGCGCCGCGGCAGCTGCTCGTGTATCGCCATCAGGTAATAGGCCTTACGCCGAGATTCAGGAAAGCGCTTACTAAGAAAATCATCGAACGAAGCCAGATTTTCCAGCTTCCAGTACTGCCCGGCGCGCACTTCACACAGGTAGCGACCCAGTTCAACGAAGCGCGAGTCCTTTTCCTGCTCAATCGTGCGCTCCCAGCTCAAAATCTCATCCACCTTCCCCAGGACGAACAAGCCTCGGCCCCGATTCAGCTTGGGTTCTTCGAGAATCCGTCCGTTAGTCGTCAAATGCGTCCAGCCAATCAAGATCGCTTGCTCCTGGGCGGCGCATCAGCCGTGAATCGATCCTCTGCTGGTCTCTCAAGCACAGTCCCAGATAAGGACAGCCCACACAGCCGTTATTGGGAAATCGGATGCCACCATGCGGTGGAAACTGGCCGGATTCGATCTGGCGCACCGTTCCTTCCACCAGACGGCCGTAGTCACGCCATTGTTCTTCGGTGATCGATGTCTTCAGGTACTGGATTTCCGGGTGACTCTTACGAATGAAGACCACCAGCGCCACATCGCGAATGCCGCTGATCCAGGAATAGCAGACCATCTGCGGGTCGAGTGACAACAGGTTCTCTGGCTCTTCCGGATAGCGGCTGGTCGTAGTCTTCCAGTCAATCAGACATGGTGTGCCGTCCAGTTCTCCTAGGGCATCGATATAGGCGACGAATTCATTATCCCCAGGAAGGCTACGGATCATCTTTACCTGCAGATTCTGCTGCGGGCGATCGATCTTCACACGATCATCCTGAGCGAATCGTTCGAGCAGATGGACACCCTGATGAACCATCCGATCCCAGGAGTCACCGCTCTTGTATTCGAAAGGAGTATCCCGGAAGGTGCCCCATTCCTTGAAGAGTGCAGCCGTGCAGTCTTCTTGGGAAAAGTAAGCTGCGAGGGCCCGTTCGAACGAGCGACCAAAGGCCATGGCAGCGCGCGTTTCCTTCTCTTGCCAGCCGTCCAGGTAGCGATAGCGGTAGCTTCGGGGACAGCGCAGATACTGGCTGATCTGGGTATGGCTAAAGATCATGGCCGTTCCCCTGGCTCTTGTTTTGCCACGATTTCGCAGGACAGCTCTTCCCACTCGGCTGAGGGAGCAAAGGCTTCCAGGTTCTGGAAGGACCGGCCATTGAGCGTGACTTGAGATGTCCGAACAACGCCACGAAGATTAACCAGAACCTTTTCATCTACTTGATCCTGGCGGAGGAGATCCGAGTCATAGCCGAAATCCCGCAGGAACCAATTCAGCTTCCACAAGGCTCGTTCGGTGCAATAGAGCCTTCCGGCAAGCGATTGCCCTGCAAATGATTCGGGTTCGAGAATGACAAAGCGCAGGGATAGAAATGGTTTCTGCGGATGCCAGCGGTAGGAAGCAGCATCAACTCGAACCAGGAACAGTCCTTCCAAGGGACTTTCACGATCCTGCTGGCGTGCATGCAGACCGGGAATATGTCGCTTCATGGCTTCACCTCCACAGGTTGGGCATAGGAGTTAAGTTTGCAAACCAGGGCGTCTCGATCTTTCTCAGCTGAAACTCCCAGTTGAGCGATAAAGGATTCGACCAGATCGCGGCTGGCATCTTTGAGAGTTGCAGTGCCGCAGAAATCGGCGGCATAGGCCTTCACCAGTGCTGGATCGAGATTGTGCTGACGAATGAGCAGGCAAAGTCTGTCTCGCAATCGCGGCTGAGCGTTGCTTGAGCCGTTCGATCCAGCATGACCATTTGAAACTGGCGCAGCGAGGGGCTTCTGCGGAACCGACAACGAACCAAGTTCTTCGACGCTGCAGAGTCCGATGCCGTAAGCTTTGCGCAGGGCTCGATTGACGGCTCGAGTCTCGGCGACGCGCATTTCGGCTCCACGCACTAGAGGAGATGTATTCGCAGGATCGGCATCACCATAGCCGACGAAACCCTTCGAGCGGGGTGATTTGAAAACTGTCGCCCGGAAAACCCACTGGGCAGCCGCGTAATTAGAGTATTCACGCATTGGCTGAACGCGAATGCCAGAGCAATGATTGCGATAAGCCAATCGCAGTAGTCCGGAGTGGGTAACATACCAGCTCCCGTTCAGTAGCTGAATCTCACCCTGTGCGACAGAGAAACTGAATTTCTCAGTTAGATCGCGCAGTGCGCGGAGGCGTCTCTGGTCGATTTCTACGCCCCATAGTTTTTTTGCCCAATATCGATTCAGATGGATCAACCGTGATCTTGAGCGTCCGGTATGCATGGGTTACCTCCCTAATTCTTCCGTTGAGTAAAGGCCTCACAAAAATGTAAGAATGACCGGTTGAACTGCCCGCTACCAATGCGGAACCATCTCAATCGTTTATACGATAAATTATGGCAGAAACGATAAAGAAATCAAGAGCTAAATTAACCACGGCTGAAAGTTCCGTTGATTGGAAGGCATTTGGACAACGGATTCGGGAACTTAGGGGCTTTTACGTTACTCAGGAAGAATTCGCACGTCGTATCGGTATCAGTCAAAGCCACCTTTCGACGTTAGAGCATGGTGAAGTTGAGCCAGGCGCAGAAATCATGCTGCGGATCGGTAGAGAATTTGGAAAGTCAATCGAGTGGCTTCTCACTGGGACGGAGCGGAAGTGATTTGTAACGTGATATGTCGCATGTGCTTCTTGACTTTGCAGGCCCTAAAGTTATAATGGCGAAGGTAAAGCGAAGGCCTTTAGGACACTCGTGTAATTAGGTTGCACGAGTCGGCTTTTGCATTGATTTTGTCGAGGAACCGAGAAATGTCTTCCGCACCCATGAAACCTGACCTTCCGACACTGCTGGTCTGTGTTTTCTGGGCAATGCAAAGTGGCTCCGCGAAGAAATTGGTTTGCTCCCGTTGCCCCAATGAGCTCGCGCTCGAACCCGAAGACGACCCTGGCGGAAGCTACGACGCGATTTGTCCCGAATGTTTTCTGAAGGAAGAGCCCGTTTATTTAGCGAAAACCGAAGGCGATGCCGCCGCGGCGCAGGAGTCACAGTCCGTTATTAATCACATGAAAGATTTGGTCCGTCGATTCAGGGCAACTACTTCATAGTGGCGAGAAGTCCTGCAAGCATCGAACGGTATGCTTGGGACCCCGTTTTTGTCGGCGCGCGACGGCGCGCGGAAGTTTTGGATTTCGGCTTCTCTACAGCCGATTTGACCGCTAGCCACCGCCAACATATTCAGCTTGAACGGAATTCGATCGCCATTAGCAGCCCGCTTGAAACGGTTTGTTACAATTGGTCCTGGCCGCTGGCGTTATAACTCGTTGCCATCCGCGGCCAAAGTCTACATGGAGGCGTGACCGAGAAGAAGCTGATTGCCGAACGAATCCGGTAATCATCCGATTTGCCTTCAAAAGGGCAATTCCGTTTTGTCTCTGTCGCAGCAAGCAATGGCTAAAGAAAATCCTAGCCTTGACTTAATTAGAGAAAAGCAAAGGTTGGAGGAAGAAAAAGATCGGTTCGAGCGAGAGCACAGCGTGTTCGGGTCGGATCCTAGGCTAGACATCGCTCTCAAAGAGAAACAAATAAAGTATATAGAGGAGCAGATCGATTCCTTGCCTGCTTCCGAGGAAGTTGCCGAGGACAAAACGGTAGGTATTATGAAACCCATTTTTTGGCAGGGAAGCAAGATGGAGTTTGCAGATTTCGTTCTCAACCTTTTCGACCGAGGGCGGATAAAGGCCAGCAGCAGAACGGACGCTTTGAGACAAATGTCGTGTCACTTTGTGTCCAAGGACGGAGAATTATTTAATCCGAAAAGCTTATTGCAGTCCGTTCAAAACAAACGAGATTATAGTAAGCAAACCTGATCTTAGTAGGCGTTCAGCGCAGTTCTACACCGCGAATTTCGTCCTTCAGTGATATTCACCACTTCCTCGACGATTCCAAGTCCCATGGACGATGTATTCTAGAGAATCATCCAAAATCTTCCTGCCTACCGGTCCAAGGACACGCAAGCGCATAAATCCGCGATCTCCCGCTCTTATGCCAGCTTAATCATACGAGACAAAGTTGCGGCAAGTTGGCGCAAGTTGGGGCAATTGCAGATCTATCGTTCTGTGATTAGTCTCGGTCTTGACGGTGATTTTTGCAGATAACGCTGAATTCCATCGTTGGCGTTAAAAAGCGATCACTGAATCGCTACGCCTAACCGCGAGGGGTCCATGCCTCGAACTTGTATAGTTTGCAGTCACCAAAGTCGAACAGAAATAGACGAGGCTTTGCTCGGTGGCGAGGCGCTTCGGAGCATCGCTGAGCACTTTTCGTTATCCGTCGGAAGCGTCTACCGGCACAAATCTCACGTTTCTGATTTGCTGAAGAAGTCTCGCGATGCTGCCGAACTTTTTCGGGCTGACAACCTCGTGGACCAATTGAAGCAGTTGGTTGACGACGCCAGACGCGTGCAAAAAAAGGCTGAAGCCGCGAATGATTACAGGGCTGCACTCGCCGGCGTTCGGGAACTGACCAGGCTGGTGGAGTTAGCAGTTCGATTGAGTGGCGAGTTACAAGAGCCCGAAAACAAGATTTTGAACGTTACACTCAGCGCAGAAACGGCCAGGCGCGTTGCCCAAACTTTCCTGGATCGTCATTTAAAGGAGATATAAAATGAACGCAAATGTATTCGGTAAAGCGAGCTGTTCGCTCTAGCGCACGAGGATCTGGCCTGCTACGCAATTGCACAATATCCTCAGTTTGAGCTGGCGCCCCATACCGAGCTGATAATTAGAAAGCTTGAATCTGTCGAGCGCGGTGAAATAAGGCGTTTGATCATCTTATTACCGCCGCGACACGGCAAGTCCGTAACCGGCAGCTCTATTTTCCCGGCCTGGTACTTGGGCCGGCATCCAGATCGTCAGTTGATTTTCGCTTCCTACGGCCAGGAGTTTTCTGAAGTTTTTGGCCGGAGTGTTCGAAATTTCCTAATGGATCCCGTTCATCAGACTATATTCCCGAACTGCCGAATAAGCGAAGACTCGAGCGCTGCTCATCGCTTTCATACTACGGCGGGCGGCGTATATTACGCGGTCGGAAGAGGCGGGCCGATCACCGGTCGCGGCGCGCATCTACTGATTGTCGATGATCCGCTTAAGGATAGAGCGGAGGCGAACAGCGAAACGATTCGTAGGGCGCTGCAGGAATGGTATGCGTACGTGGCCTACACTCGTTTGATGCCGAACGGCGCGGTCGTATTGATTCAAACTCGCTGGCACGACGACGACCTCGCAGGTTGGTTATTGCGCGAACACGCCAACGAAAATTGGGAAGTTCTCAGCCTGCCTGCACTTGCCGAGCAGGACGAAAGTTTTCGCAAAGAAGGCGAGGCTTTGTGGCCTGAAAAATATCCAGTCGAGGTTTTGGAGCGCATCCGCGACGCCATTGGCAGTGCCGCCTTTACCTCTCTCTATCAACA
Source organism: uncultured Acidobacteriota bacterium (assembly GCA_963703675.1). Lineage (GTDB taxonomy): Bacteria > Acidobacteriota > Terriglobia > Acidiferrales > UBA7541 > Palsa-295. The sequence continues at coordinate 75,504 of CAVPFH010000010.1, forward strand.
ACGCCCTTCGGCAGCCGAAGGAGGTATTTTCAAGCGGCAGTGGTGGCAATTCTATCGTGAAGAGCCCAAGTTTTCTCAGATCATCCAGAGTTGGGACACAGGCTTCAAGTGCGGCGATGACAACTCCTACAGCGTCTGTACAAGCTGGGGTTTAACAAACAATGGATATTTTTTGCTTTCGTTGTGGCGTGGCCGTGCCGAATTCCCTGAGCTGCGGCGAGTGCTAATCGCTCAAGCTGAGCGGTGGAAACCCAGCGCCATTCTTGTTGAGGATCGAGCCAGTGGTCAGAGCTTGGTCCAAGAGCTCAAAACCGCCACCGTACTTCCGGTCATTGGAGTCAAAGTAGATGCGGACAAGGTTTCTCGCGCACAGGCAGTCACTGCTTTTGTCGAGGCGGGGAAAGTATACTTGCCGGCAGAGGCCCCGTGGCTCAATGATTTCGTCGACGAATTAGCCGCCTTCCCCGCGGGCCTGTACGATGATCAAGTAGATTCCACGACGCAAGCTTTGAACTACTTTCGCGAGCAAAGTTTCGCGCGCACCCCATTTCTTCTGCCCGGGAGTTCAAACTCCGGAGCTTTAGACCAAGAGTGGATCTGGCGCAAAGTATATCGTGGAATCCCGATCACTCCAGAAGAGTTCGCGAAGCTGTGAGGCCGTATTTTTATGGTGATTTTTCCGCGCGAAGGCCTGCGCTGCGTGTGGCCCGCCTCTTCGTGTGACAGAAATTGCTACTTTGCAGGTCCAATCGGTGATAACGAAACATGTTCCGCAAGTGTTCCGTAACGCCCTCGCCAGCAAAAGCGTTCAAATTGTGGTCGATACAGACGTATGGAGCGAGAATTGAAATGTGTTCCGCAATGTTCCAGTTTAAAAACATTCCACGGGTCCGGCGACATGAGTCCGACCCCCGACATCGACTTAGGCCGCGATCCAGTTGGTAGCTATATCGTGTTGTGCGGCTGGAAGGTCGGCATCTTCGGCATGCCAAGTTCATCGGATTGCGGGAGGACAAAAATCCACAAGAAGTCTCCCGAGAGCAGCCGATCTCAGCCACCTAACGAACTTCGGGTTGCTTCGCATTCGGCGAACCGAAACCGGCGCATCCGCGTGGAGGTACTTTTTGTAGGCCGCGATCCAGTTGGTAGCTATATCGTGTTGTGCGGCTGGAAGGTCGACCTTCCCTTCACACACCAATTGATGAAGGTGCTCTTCCAAAGCGTCCTTCGTATGCGCATTCCATGCAGGCAAAGCGTAGGGTTCCGGCCAAAGGTTACGAATGTCTTCTGCTCCTCCCAATCGCGGGGCAATCAAGAAATCGACTTCGTAGTCTTCAGCGCGAGCATTCAGAAGTCCATACTCCCAAAAGACTTGTTGACGCAACGACGGTGGAACTTCGTGTACCACTTCCTCGTGGGGCGCCGCACACACCTCGTTGATGGTAACGGGCAACGTCGCCCCCGGTGTGAGGGCGTGATTGGGCATTGCCGCACTATCGAACAGAACGGTTGATGACGCCGATCGTTCCAGTCGAGAATGTCGCAGCAGAACGTCTCCCGAAGCGACCAGGATGAGGACCGTGCAGATAAATGCCACTGCGCGGCCGGTCCGAATAAATTGCAGAAGTTGCGGCCACGCTCGCATTGCGGGCTTAGCTGCCAACTCGGCCAATTGGGCCTTGAGTAGAGCGCGTGAACCTGTGGCAGGAGGCAATTGAGAATCGAGCGTGCCCCGATGGAAATGAATGAAGTCCGCTATAGTGGCTTCGATTTCTCGCAACCGGGTCCGGCACGTCCAGCAAGAGGCTAAGTGCTTTTCGATCTCTCTGGCTCGTCTTCGCGGGAGTTCGCCATCAGCGGCGCGCAGCAGGTCCTGGTCTGACAAGTGGAACTCTTCGTCTACCATAAGCTCTGTCCTTGGCTTGCACTTCTTAGGCGCGCTAAAGACCGCGCTAGCGAAATCGATACGGATCCCAGTGAAATCCCCAGAGTCGCTATCTCACGGTAACGCGGACCCGCCGCACGGAGCGTGAGGCACCAGCGATCCTGTTCCGGCAAAGCGGGCAGAATGGCTTGCAAACGCCACAGCTCCTAGCCGGACGCCATTCGCTCTTCCGGGCTGGAAGTCCCATCCAATAACTCGTCTACAAGGGTCGCGCCAGTACCCAGCCTGTCTTGCAGCCGTTGGTTGTCGGCACGCCTCTTCAGTGCGAGATTGTGCGCTACGCGAAAAATCCAGCCGCGAAGGTTTCGACGAGATTTTCCAAGTCGCAAAGTGCCCAAAGAGCGCCAAAAATACTTCCTGGGTGACCTCCTCTGCATCGTGCATGGATAGGCCGAGCGACAACGCATAGCGCAGAAGAGGACTTCGAAATCGGTCAAACAGGTCAATGACCTGGCACTCGACCTCGGAAGGCCCGCCGGTACCTGCCGCAGCCACGTCTCGAAAAAAGCGCTTCGCCGATCAGATCTCTCGCAGGAATCAGCATGTCCCCAACATGTATATTCCTATCGGTTGGATTTTGTTCAAGGTTTTTACCGGCCCATTCTTGGGTTCTGGGCGACGCCAAAAAAAGGCTGAACAAAACGGGAGGAAACGGAATATTCAAGCTGAAGGGTGAGCGAACAGAAACGCTCGGGCTTGGTGTTGGCGCAATCTGTGAGGCTCTTTCCATCCGTCGGGATCAAATTGCGAAACGATCGGAGGCCGCTTCTTCATGAGGAGAATTGCGGGTCTTTTTTTCCTATGCGCCTTTCCGCTCTATTGCCAAAGCAATAGCGGCGAATTGCGTCTCAGGGTGACAGATCCATCCGGTCTTGCCGTCAAAACGACGGTGCTGATCGTGAGCGAGGCTAACCAGTATCGAAATTCACTGGCCACCAGTGATCAGGGCGCGCTCAACGTGCAGCGTCTGCCTTTCGGTATCTATCAACTGGAAATTACGCAGCCCGGCTTTGCCTCCGCATCTGAGTCTGTCGAGATTCGCTCCTCCATTCCGATCGAATATGTCATTCAGCTTAAGCTGCCGTCGGTCAAGCAATCCGTCACTGTCAGTGCAGCCGATACACTGATTGACCCCGATCAACCTGGTTCCGTCAGCCGGATAGGCACAGACACCATCCAAAACCGGCTCAGCTCGCTTCCGGGTCGTTCGTTGCAGGACTTGGTAAATTCACAGCCGGGCTGGCTTTACGAAGGCAATGCGGTTTTGCACCCACGCGGATCGGAATATCAGACGCAATTTGTTGTCGACGGCATACCGCTCACCGACAACCGTTCGCCCAGCTTTGGCCCGGAGGCTGCCGAAGCCGATGACGTCGAATCCCTCACGATTTATACCGCCGGCATTCCTGCGGAATTTGGTCGGAAGATGGGCGGCGTGGTTGAGGTCAATACTCTCAAGAACGAAGATCCGGGATTCCATGGGCAACTCACCCTTTTCGGCGGGACCTATGATACCGCCGGGATCAATACCCAGGACCAATACACATGGAATAAGAATACGTTTGGCCTGAGTGCCTCCGGGAACATGACCGGCCACTATCTCAACCCGGTGGTCCCTGAGAATTACACCAACAACGGTACCACCGCTAGTTTTTCGGCGAGCTATGAGCGGGAGCTCACGCCGAAAGACCGTCTAACTTTCATTGTCCGCCATGAACTGGCGCGCTATCAAATCCCCAACGAACTGGTACAGCAGCACGGAGCATATCTACCGAACGCGAAAAACACCACCGGCTGCCCATCTGCTCCCCCGGAACCAAGCGATTGCGTGTTTATTCCCGGTGGGCAGCTACAGACTGGGGACAATTTTGAGACCTTGGGGAGCGTCTCTTACCAACACATTTTTTCCTCCGACGCGATGGGCGTGGTGCGCGGAATGGCCCGCGATAACTCCAACGACTTTTATTCCAACGACGCCTCCTGGCCCCTCATTGCCACCCAGCACAACGACTTCAAGGAGATCTACTTCAACGGCAGCGTCTCCATCCATCATGGGAGGCAGGAATGGAAAGCGGGAATCGAATCCGATGCCATCTTTCTGCACGAAAACACCAAATACGTGATACCCGATTGTGCAGACTCTACCAATCCGCAGTGCCCCATCAATCTGGGGATCTTGGATTCCGGCGCGATAGCCTTTGCCTTTCCAGGCCACCGTCCGGATCTTGAACAAGCGGCCTATGTTCAGGATTTAATCCGCCTCGGCAATTGGACGGTCAATGCCGGCCTCCGCTGGGATCACTACCAACTGTTGCTGAATCAGAATGCGGTCAGCCCGCGCCTTGCCGTCTCGCGCTATTTCCCCACCATTGGCTTAAATATTCACGCCTCCTATGACCGGATCTTCCAGACGCCATCCTTCGAAAACATACTTTTAGCCAGTTCTCCGGCTGCGGAGGCCATAGACACCAGCGTTCCCGCACTGCAGCTGCCGGTCCAGCCTTCTCACGGCAACTATTATGAATTGGGAGCCACGAAAGCATTCTTCGGGAAACTCCGACTGGATGCGAATATGTTCCGTCGTCAAGTGAACAACTACGCGGACGACTCCCAAATGCTGAGTACCGGGATCAGTTTTCCCATCGCATTTGACCACGCCATTCTCTACGGTGCGGAAGGTAAGCTGCAACTGATGCCATGGAAGGGGTTCTCAGGATTCGCTAGCTACTCCTACATCGTCGGGAATGCCTGGTTCCCGGTGACCGGCGGATTGTTCTTGGGAGATAATGCGATCAACCCGACCACCGGGCATTTTCCCGACTCACAGGACCAGCGGAATACCGTGCGCGTCCGTTTCCGCTATCAGGTCGTTCCGCGCCTGTGGGTCGCTTTGGGATGTGATTACAACACGGGACTGCCGTTTCAACCGGATTTGACTCCTGAGCAATATGCCGCGGAATACGGTCAAGTGGTGGTTAATCACCTCAATTTTAATCGCGGCCGCATCAGTCCGTACTTCACGCAGAATGCTTCGGTGGGCGTCGATCTCTACCAGTGGGAAAAACGCTCGGTACGCTTTCAGGCCGACGCCGCGAACCTAAGCAACACACTTGAACTGATCGACTTCGGAGGATTGTTCTCCGGCAACGCAATCGGTCCGGCACGCCAATACACCTTTCGCCTAGTAACGTCGTTCTAGAAGCCGGAGCCGTTCATCATGCGTCGGACGCTGAGAACCGCCTCTTATGCGTGCATCGTTCCGATGATCTCCTTCGTCGCCGCCATCCAAATCACCAGCGTTGACAGCGTCGGCCCATGGTCCTTCAACTCAGCTATGACCACCGGCAATCTCCGCGAGGCAACCTCCGGCTTGGTTCTATGGATAGCGGGTCACGAGACGCCTGAGAACCGTGACAAGGCTATCGCTTTGAGCTTGATCTGCTTTTTCTTTCTTCTGGGTGCGCTGTGCGGCGGCGTCTATACCAGGCTGGAAGAAAACCACGCCCTCGCCCCGTGTGTCGCCATCGTGGCCGCAGGATTTCTGCTCACCTGGAGAAAGCGCAGAATGCAAATTCACTCACTGCTCCCAACGGGGGCCGTTGTTGGGACTGGTTCTTCCCAAAATTAGCGAATGTGTTCGCAACGGCTGTGAGCGCATTAATCACGACGCATCTGCCTATGCGGTATGGAAATATGGCACGAGAAATAGGAAATCAAACAGGAGAAAACTCATGAGCAAGCTGGAAGAAAAAGTAGCAGTCATCACCGGAGGCAATAGCGGAATCGGTCTCGCCACTGCACAGCGCTTGGTTGCGGAGGGCGCATACGTCTTCATCACCGGCCGTCGTCAAAGCGAACTCGACGCGGCGGTGAAGCTGATCGGCAAGAACGTGACCGCGGTGCAGGGCGATGTCTCAAATCTTGCAGATCTTGATCGCTTGTACGCCACAGTGAAACAGCAGAAAGGGCACATCGACATTCTCTTCGCCAACGCCGGCACTGGAGAATTCAGCCCACTCGGCGCAATCACCGAAGAGCACTTCGACAAAACGTTCAACGCGAACGTCAAGGGCCTTCTATTCACCGTGCAAAAGGCGCTTCCGCTGTTTAAGGATGGAAGCTCCATCATTCTGAATGCGTCGATCGTTGCGAACACTGGAGCTCCCGCGTTCAGTGTCTATAGCGCGTCCAAAGCCGCGGTGCGTTCCTTCGCGCGCACCTTCACCTCGGATCTTAAAGACCGCAAAATCCGCGTGAACGCTATTAGTCCCGGCGTAATTCCCTCACCGGGCTATCGCACTTCGTTGGGGATGACGGACGAACAAGTCAAGCAGTACGCAGAAAGCGTCCTGAGCGATATACCCCTCGGTCGCACCGGAACCTTGGACGAAATTGCCAAAGTCGTGTCGTTTCTCGCTTCCGACGAAAGTAGCTATATCACCGGCATCGAACTGGTCGTCGACGGCGGAATGACCCAGATCTGACTAGCGTGACACTGGCGCTTCGACGCATTTTTCGCGGAGCACAAGGCGACTAATGTCGTTCACTGGAAGCCTTCGTGTGCAAGCCTTGTCTCTGCGCTAGACTGATTCCCACGAGGAAGTCGCTTCATGACGGGTTGTTTCCGGGCTCGTGGGGCGGCAAGCGCAAGTAATGGTGGATGTATTCGAATAACTACCGCCGTTTGGTCGAGCACTGGAACGAACTAGCGAAATTTTTGAGGAAGACCTGCGCCGCGTGTTACCTGCGGATTTCGCGCGGTCGTATCAAATCGAGCTGCTTGAAAAGAAGTCAATGACGGCAGACCATTCGGCTCTGCGGTCCCCATTCGCAGCAAAAATGGAGTGACCCCTTGAATTGGCACACTCGCGATGGGCACGTTTGTGGAAGGCGTAGCCCCGCCCACGCTGGCGGCGCCGCCATTCTGACCAAGAAAGGGTCGTCGTCCCAAAAGGAACGGCGGCCCTTTTTGCTTTTTCGTGGAGACTTGACGCATCTCTTAACCGCGTGGTAATTGTCTCCAACTTAACCCAGGGGCATTGAACCAACAGCAAAAGGGGAGCATGCAAAGTAGGAAGGTCAAGAACGTCTGCCGTGTGGTTTTGGTTGGCGCGTTGAGCGTGAGTCTGTCGGTCATTCCCTTCGCTCATGCCAGCGCGCAGTCAAGATCCGCGAAACCGAGGCACGAGTCCAACCGACTGCCGTCGCAAGGTCAGGTGGACGGAGCAGTCGCCGGGATAAGAATTGATATTTATGCGTTCAAAGGTTCTTTGATCGAGCCTAAGGCGTGAGTTTGTTCTCAAGCCTCGCCTTCACCTCCGGCCACTCCGTATCCAGGATGCTGAAGTAAACTGAATCGCGCCCGCGGCCGGTCCATGTGATCACGTGCCTGCGCAGCGTGCCTTCTTCCTTTGCGCCGAGGCGAAGAATCGCGTTGCGGGATTTTTGATTCAGCGCGTCTGTTTTAAGTTCCACACGAATGCACTGCCACACTTCAAAAGCGTGGCGGAGCATCAGAAATTTTGCTTCGGTATTGACGGCCGTGCGCTGCCACGCGGGCGCGATCCAGGTCCATCCAATTTCCACCCGGCGGTTGGCGCGGTCGATGTTCATGAAGCGCGTGCTGCCGATTACTTGCCCGGAAGCGCGCTCCACCGTGGCAAACACTACCGACTCGCCGCGCTCCTGTTCCGCAAGAGCCTTGTCGACTAATTGCTGGAAATCCTCACGCGTCTTTATGGAGTAAGGAATCCAGCGGAAGATGTCGTCGACCGCATCCTTTGCCACTTCCCAGAAAAGTTCAGCATGTTCACGGCACAGCGACTCCAGGCGAACCACGGTTCCTTCCAGCGTCAACGGGGTTACGATGTTCAGCGGGGCTGGTACTGTGCTCATCTGACATCGCCTCCAAGGGGGTAGCTTTAATACATATCTTGCATCTCGCAATGGTCTGAGACATCTGAATTGCGACGCGTGTCTGGCGAAGGGTCGATAGAATGGCGAGAAGTTCGCAGGGCACGATCAACTTCCACGAATCTGTTTGCCTGAGCTCTATCGTGAGAGGCCGCTCCCATGTTGCAAACGCAGCCGAGTAGGGAAGCCTCACTTCTGTCCACAAATCTGATTTGTGGACAGGCGTTGAAGCTCGGGTTGAGCTGTACCTTAGAGGCGGATAGAATCCGTCGGACGCCATTTTCTTGTTTGGGCCCTGTAACCGTGGCCGCTGCACAACCGTCCTTTGACTGGAATTTCTGGAGCCCTGGTAATGAAAAAGGTATTTTTGATCGCGCTGGTCGCGTTTTCCGGGACTGCGGCCTTCGCGCAAGATGCGCCGCCCGTTCAACAGCCTGCAACCACTACACCGGCTGCGCCGCCCCCGGAACCTGAGCTGCCCGTGGAGCTCGCCATTGATTATTCCTTCCTGCACTCCCCGCAGAACGGCTTCATCCCAGGCTTCTCTTTGAATGGAGTCGGAGCGTCCCTCGCGTTTTACTTCAACAAACACCTCGGCATCCATGCCGACTTTCAGGATTACGGCACCCATTCGCTCAGCTTTTCGGTGCCTGCGATGTCCCAACCCTGCAGTGGCCTCTCGGATTGCCCGCTGTCGGTCAAAGGTACCGCGTTCTCCTACATGGCCGGTCCGATCGTAAGATTCCGCGTAAAACGCCGCTTCGAACCTTTCGTCGAGGTCATGTTTGGCGGAGCCCATGACAATACTTACGCGGCCGTCTACAAGGGCTGCTTCAACCAGGGACAATGCGTCAACCCCGGCAAATTGCCCAACAATAATGCGTTTGTCTTCGCCCTGGGCGGTGGACTGGACGTTCCGCTCAAAGAACATATATCCATACGCCTGGCGCAGGTTGACTATGAACCAACCCGCTTTGGCAATAGCCTCAAACCGAACAACGGTCACGCCAACATCCAGAGCAACTTCCGCTTCCAAGCCGGAATTGTTTTCAAGTTCTAACACCGCGCGGAAAGAGGGTTGAGCGATGGTAGGCACCGCTCAATTCAACCTGGAGGAGTTCAGGGTGCGCCTACAGAAAATGAGTGACGCCGAGTTGATTCGGTTGGGCAAAGCGGCCGCATACATGTCCGACCCCAAGAATGGCCCAATCGAATTAACGTGTATTTGGCAGCTAAATGAGGCGCGTTGCGAATGGCGGCAGCAATATCACAAACCTTGACATCGTTTCGTGCGTGGATATTCTCGACTCGCAGGGCACGCGATTCGGTTCCCTCTTCGTGTGCTCTGTATTACGGGCGTCTTGGGCTGCCGAACCTGAGGCGCCCCGCTTTCATTTAACTGTGGAACTCAGGCCAACCCAGTTTGTGAATCTTCTACCTCGATTGAATTTCGATTGAGACCTGCCATGCTTTACAATCCCGCTGTTAGAACAGACCTCCAGGAGAATCAGCATGAACAATCTCGACCAGTTGTTACAACGTAACAAAGAATTTGCTGCGCGGCAGTCTGCTTTGGGCACACTAATGCCCTCGCTTGCGCGGGCGATGCCCAGTGTAAAGGCGGTCATCATCGGTTGCGCCGATATGCGTGTGGATCCGGCTCATGTCTTTGGAATTAAACCGGGCGAGGCCGTCGTGCTGCGCAACATCGGCGGACGAATCACCCCGGGGTTGTTGGAGCAGCTGGGTCTACTCGGACGAGTCGGTGAGGTTGTCGGAGAGATTCCTGGAGGAGGCGGGGAGTTTCACATCATCGTGCTTCAGCACACCGATTGCGGCATCACTCGCCTTGCCGGCGACCCCGCGATGCTGGCACCCTATTTTCAAATACAGGCAGGCGACTCAAGACAAAAGCGGTCACCGATCCCCGCGCGGCGGTTGCCGTCGACGTAGCTGCGCTCCAAGCGATTCCCGCATTGCCGAGCGCTTGGCTTATATCAGGTCTCGTGTACGACGTGGCGACTGGACTTGTTGAAATCGTCGTACCGCCAGCGCCACCGTTGCGAGAATTACGCAGACCCGAGCCCTTTTAGGCCGCTTAATTGGACTTTACTGGCCTGCCATCAGTTATTTGAATTAGGCCCTGCTCTCGCAAGTGTCATTATAGAACAGTTGGCCTCGCGCGACGATATAGGACAACCTAAGATGCTAGAATGTGGTGTGGATCATAATTACAACTACAAAGGCTTCGCAGTAACTGCATCAGCTTGCCAGATTAATCACCCGCCGAATGAAGCGTGGCGCCCACTCTATCGAATCAATGGCAAGGATCAAAGTCAGGCGTGGACTCCGCGAGACCGAACCATCGTCTTTGGAACTGAAGAGACAGCTATCACAGAAGCCAGCAAACGCGCCGAGTGGATGATCGATAATTCCGCACCCACGCTGCGCGCAAGCCAATAAGCCTAGGCATCACGTCCGATAAATAGCCGCCCGAACTAAGCAAAGTCGTTTGGAGGACACTCCGAGGAAAATGATACTCCGAATTGAACAAGACCCAAAAATCGACAACCTGCAGAACTATTCCGCCGAGATTGTAGATCAGCTAAGGAAGCTATTGGTGGAAGGTGTGTCGGCACGACAAGACTCTCGTCGAAGGAATTTCTATGACGTGGAACATGCTGATCGAGCCTTTTTCATTCATCTATCTCCCTTAACTGGGAAGGTCATATTGTTGGCGATGTGGCCATTGCTTGCGTCTCCTTTCATCAGCTTTGAGCAAGTCACCGAAGTTGTGTAACCTGAGTTCCAGCGCGGCATCATGTCTTCGACTCCTAGGAAGTTACTCGAGAGCGGTAACAGGGGAAAGAAACTATGACAGCACGACAGCAATACGACAGCCTTAATATCGACCAGAGGCGGGAATTGTTATTGAAAATCGGCGAAACCCGCGAAGAAGCGCAATTGTTAGGGCAGCGCGATTACCTCGCACTTGGAGGGTGGGTAAAAACACGGCTCAAGAAGCAATGGAGAAAAACCGGAATCTAACAAGGCCAAACGAGGTTCAATTGTTCGATAGTTTCCGCCTAATTAAGCCTTCCTAACGCTTGTACATCCCGAATGATCATGGCAACCTAACATCGATGGTAAACCGTATTTGTTAAGTGGGGCTACACCATGAAGTCCAGCAAGCATTCCCTGCCTGAGTGGGCCAGCAAAATCCTGAAGGTAAGAAAGCGTCTGGGCCTGAACCAAACTGAATTTGCGGCTCGCCTGAATTACTCCGCCATGGCTCTCTCCCGCTGGGAAAGCGGAAGCCACGAGCCCACCAGCGAGGCTTACATTCAAATGGGTAACCTCGCGTCTGAACCTGAAGCGTCTTGGTTTTGGACTCGGGCTGGTTTAAAGAGCGCTGACGTTTCACGTATGTTTCCGGACAGGGTTGATGTCCCGCGCAAAGCAAGCCTCCCAGATTTTGACATTGTCGTAGCTGACGGCGGCAAAAAGATCGCCAAGGCCAAACTGGTAGCCGTACCAGTGCTGGATGTTAATGCAGCTTCGCACGGATTGAAAGGCGACCCTGTGCTAGATCTTCACAAGGCGAATGTGAAAGAGATGATTGCCGCGCCGCTCCTGTGGTGCCCTAATCCCGCCACAACCAGTTGCTTACGTGTGCGCGGTTCATCGATGAGTCCTGTCATTTACGACGGGGATATTGTGGCCGTGGATTGCTCAGTCACGGAAATTTCCAAGCTCAACGGGAAAATTGTTGTGGCTTGGAATCGAAAATCCGGGCTGACCCTGTCGCGATTTCTGCTATTGAAAGGATTGCAGCTGCTGGAGTCCGAGAGCCGTGATCATGAGCCTATACCATTAGGAAAAGATCGAAACTGGCGGATCGTCGGGAAAGTTCTGTGGTCGATTCGAAGAATGCCGTAAGCTGCGCAGATAATTCTCTCATACGCTTCGGCAAGAGCACCTTCTGTCGTGGAAAGCGCGCAGTCGCTTATGCTCACCGCAGTACTTAATGGGCGTTCTTAAAGTAGACAACTCATCTTGTACCCTTGGGCTTTTTGGGGTGCGTCAATGAGTGCCTGATACTCGTCCGACAGGGCGCGAATCTTTGTCATGATCTCTTCGTATTCGCTGGTATTCGGGTTTGTTCGTTCGAGCGTGTTCCATAATTGTTGGATGCGCTCTAAAACATCAAATATTCTCTCCATCTCCGTCTTTCCAATGCCCTTTGTCTTTGAGTCGGATAAGCCGGAAATTCAATTACTGCGCGAAAGATAAAACGAATAACGCTCTCCGTTCGGAAATTCGCACACGAGGTACGCCGCAGATTTTTCGTCACTGTTGAAGTCGACTCCCTGTAAATTGAGCTCTAGGTACGTTGGATCGGCGCCAAACCCGACGACTGTTCCACGTATGTCCCGAACTGTGCCCCGAACGTCCTGTCGCACTTCCGATTGGGAAACGTGAACTGCAATGGCGTTCCCTGGTTTCGCCACGTCTCAAATCTGCTCCGAGTTTTTCAACATCTCTAACGAAGGCGGCCCCGTCAAGAGTGTTTTGCTCTTGTTTCTATTTCTCGCACACACCCCCTACCTCTGCGCAGTCCCGCTGTTTCCTGTGGCGAGTGATGCGCCGCAATTCTCGGGTGGTTCTCTCGGTCCAACCTACTGGCTCGGTTCGTGTCACTTCATCGACTCGGTGTGGCCCACCAAACATCTCTCCGATCACTCTAGACCATGATGATTGATTCGAACTCCCCCCAACTGGGGGAGGCAGGTAGCCTATTCAGACACCCGGTCACTGCACCGCAGGACCACTGTTGAAATCAGGCATCCCTGCACAGGCACTACCGCACTTCTGCCGTAACTCTCCTCGACGGCAGAACTCTTGGTAATCAATCTGGTCACGCAGCATGATCCACAGTCGGATCCCCAGTTTCCGGGCTGCCGCAATTCTGGCTTTTCCCATTCCTTTCTGCACCAGTTTGCGCCGATAAAAACGTTTCAACTGGGGATCGCGCCCGACAGCGTGCATCGCCGCCTCGCACCAGAGGTAACGCAGCAGAGCGTTGCCTTGCTTGCTCATCGCTCCCAGCCGCTGCCGGCCTCACTGGAATGTTCGCTGGGGATCAGGCCGATGTAGCTGGCTACCGCTTTGCCGTCCGCGAACCGCGTCGGGTCACCCAGGAACACTTCGGTGGCTAACGCAGTGATCGGCCCCACTCCCGGATGCGTCAGCAATCGTCTTGCCTGTGGATGCTGGTGGACCTCTGCGCAGACCTTTTTGTCGAGTTCATCGATCGATCCCTGCAAGCCAGGGTACAAGGCCAGCAGGGCGGCTCGTCGCTGGCTGGCATGCGGCGGCAGTGCTTTCAGTGCCTGTTGGCCGACTCGGCTCCACAGCGAGTGGCCCAACCGCAGGCCGCGATTCAGCGCCATGGATTGCAGCGTGTGCTGTACGCGGCTTCGCAGGCGTACCCATTGATGACGGTGCCGCAGTAAGGTCCGCAGATCGCGTTGCTCGGTGGAAGGCATCCAGATCGGGGGGAAACGATTCTCGGCCAGCAACTGCAGCAGCAAGCGCGCATCCCGCCGATCATGTTTTTGCTTCCGGGTCTCCGCCTTGCGGATCTTCTGGGGATGACCGACGCGGCATGCAATCCCCAGCTCTTCCATCAGCTCCAGAAACCATTGCATCGATCCGGTGGCTTCGATTCCCACTAGCACGGGGCCAGAGAGTGCGGCATAAAACTCCCGCACTCTCTCCCCTTGATGTTCGATGGTCTTCTCGACCAGCTCACCTGTGTCCTTGTCCAACATCGCAATCGTTTGTTGTCTCGCGTGCAAATCCACGCCTATTAACTGGCCAATCTTTCGCCGTTTTTCCGTCATTCTTCTTCTGTGTGGATCCTCTGCAGTTGTGAAGCGACAGCGCGAAGGCGCTTGTCGAGGCGCTGCAATGTGCGGCGACCGTTATCATTGCCTAGTTGGCGGCGATACATTTCCAGCAGATGACGTGTTGACTCCAGTGCCTGACAGATAGCGGGGAGACCGGCGCTCGGGATATCTTTTGGGAACGCAAGCGCAGGCAGCCGATGTAAGTGGCCAGCATTCTGGCGGGCCTGGTGGAATTCGCGCTGCAAATCCTGCTGGGTGACTTCCACGTACCGCAAGGTCATGCGGATGTCTTTGTGACCAAGCAGCTGCATCAGGGCCGGGAGGCTGACCCCCAGCCGCAGCATCTCTGTCGCAAAGGAATGTCTCAAACGGTGCGGTGTGATATGAGAGAAACAGCCGGCACGTTTCGCGGTCTGCGCTAACACCGAGCGAAGAGTTTTGTCCAAGGTTTGGCGGCGACTGCGTGGCAGTAGCAGGGGTTGCGACTTCGCCAAGTAGGAGGGTGGGGCTGAAGCACGCAAAGCGAGGATACGCTTTACGATCTGCCGGAGTTCAGGATCGGCGGGAACCAGGCGCTCGGTATGCAGCTTGCCCAGCGGGACATGCAAGGCCCACCGGTCTGGCTCTAGCTGCCGCAGGCAGTCCAGAGATAGATCGAGGCACTCGCCGATGCGGATTCCAGTGGCGCGCATGAGCAGGAGCGCATTCGCCACCAGATTATCGGTTCGCCTCAATTCCTGCTGCAAGAGTTGGTTCTCCTGGAGAGAAAGCGGTCTGGGAAGATAACGAGGCTGCACTGGGAAATCTTCGCGGCGGATGAAGTCGGGTTGGATGGAATGGTTGGCCGGCAGACTATGCAGCAATCTCCGGAGGCGAATGAGATAGTGGAAGCGGGTTGTGTTGCTCAGCGGTGGTTGTTGCTCGCTCAGCCAACGGAACCAACTGAGAAGATGAGGATCGCGGCGCAGTTGAGAAAGGCGGTGAACCTCTGGGAAGGCGGTACGGAGATAGGCGAAGAAGCGGCACCCAATGTATCGATATTCAGCCACGGTATTGGGCCGCAAGCTGAGGCAAAGAGTTTGGATATGCGTTTCGAAGATCTGTTCGAGGCTGGGCCGGGACGGGTTCATGAGATTTGCGAGGAATTTAAGCGAGCCCGCTTTTCGATGGCGCGACTGTATTCACGCCAGACATCCTGTGGGGCGAGTTGGACGTACAGCATTGTGGTTGCGATTTGTGCATGGCCCATCAGGTGTTGCAAGGCGGGCAGCGACATCCCCGCCCGCACCATGTCCGATCCAAAGGTGTGACGAAACCGATGAGGGTTGGCCTGGCGCACTTGGCTCAACACCCGATGATGGCGAAACAGCGAGCGGAGGCCGGCCGAGGTCATGGCCTGGGCGCGGTGCTGGCCTTTCAAGGAGACGAACAATGCTGGCGAGTTGGTCAGCGGCCTTTCCAGGCGTAAGTAACGTCCGAGCACTTCGAGGATTTCCGGGGGCAGCGGTACAACACGCTTCTTGTTGCCTTTGCCCAGCGCACGCAGCTGGCCTTCAGCGAGTTGCAAGTCTTCCAACTGAAGAGCCAAGACCTCGCAGGAGCGCAGGCCATCGAGGAGCATCAATCCCACGAGGGCCAAATCGCGATAGGTGCGGAAGCTTTGCCAGAACTTCGCAACTTCTTCAGAAGAGAGTGGTACGATGACCCGCCGATTTTGTTTGAGGCGGAGGCCCCAGGCGACGGCGGGGCGGCGCCGGCCGTAGCCGAGCGGAGACCGTCGGGTATAGCGGCGCTGGAAATGCACTTTGCTGGCAGGAATTTCTTGTCCGGTGTGAAAGCGATAGCAGCAGCGCACTGCACCGAGGCGATGATTCACGGTCTGCGGTGTGGGTTTGGGATCCTGCTCGAGTTGATGACGAACATAGTCGACGATCGTGGACTCGGTTATCTCGGCGAGTCGTCGGTGCTGCGGTTCGAACCAACGCGCGAAATCGAGAAGGTCATAGGCGTAGATGCGAAGTGATCTTAGGGAAAGTTGTCGGAGTCTCTGACTATCGAGGAAGGCGTTCGCCCAATCGAGTTCTCCTCCCTGGTTGTCACACACTCGATAGGGAGAGGTGCTGGCGGGCGCGGCAGACTGATAAACCACGGAGAGCTTCATGTACGCCCCCAACCCCGGCGTTGCAGCAACTGCTTGACGCTCTCCAGATCCGAAGCCGCGTCACGCAGTGCAGTTCTGCGAACGGGCGGGAGAGAGGAACTCGAACGCAAGGCGTGGTCAGGCAGTGAAGAAGAACCGCCAGACCCTTTCCGGAGAGACGGAACAGGCAGGTCCAGCACCTGGTAAATACCTCCTTCATAGGCAATCAGGTCTCGCGCCACCAGCTCCTTGCGGGCCCCGTCCAGTTCATGAGGAAAACGAATGTCCAGCAATTCCGCTAAACGTGCGTCGGAGTAAAAGCTGACTCCATCTTGATTGCAGACCGCCACCAGGACGAAGTAGAGTAACTTTTCTAAACGCGTTAAGCCTTGGTCGAATCCCTCGCGCAGAAAGCGGTGATCAATCCAGCTGAAGGAACCGCGAATCGAACGTCGGCAATCGGGTCGGGGCGGGTGGGGTCTAGACTTCGGCATTTTTCATTCCTCCGCGGGTTCAAAGTAGGGGGACAAGATTAGGAAAGCCATCGAATCTTGTGGGACTTACTGGGGACCTGCCGCGATCCTTTTCCCCAACTTTATGAATGATCGAGAGTTACGAAGATATCGCGGCTTGTGTGACTTACATGGGCAATGTGGAGGGAAGCTCTTTCCGACTCGAGAGTTACGTGCAGATCAGGACTTGTGGGACTTACAGGTGCCGATCTCAGCCGCTGGCGGCATTTTTGGACGAAAGCCGCGTTGCGTCGCACGTAGTCGGGATGTTGCTGACGGTAGCGGCACTTGTAATCGGAACGCGTTCCGTACATTTCCTTTTGGTGCTCATAGGAGCCGCGAAAGTAATCCGGGTACTTGGTCCGCCATTGCCGACTAGACTTCTGTTTCTGCTTGCGGCGACAGTCCGACTGACCGCAGGTTTTTTGCCGCTGCTTGAGCCGAGGATGAGGATAAAACCAACGATGACAAAAAGAACATCTCCGCCTTGCGAACATTCCTTCTCCTCCAGTCAACTTCAGAAGGAGAAGCAAACAAGAGCGAGCAAGAAAAGAGAAAAAGTAAAAGGGAAAGGCTATTGAGACTTGATCTGAGGAAGAAGGAATCAGAAGGCTGAAGAATCAAGCCATATCCGAGGACAACCCCTTTCCAAATATTGGCCGGTTAAACGCCTATAATTTTCACCTCGGCCTCCTCCGATCCGAGTCGTGCAGATTGGACTCCGCACAGTTTACTCGGCTCGTTGTGAGGCCGACTTCGTTATGTCATCAGTCTCAAGTGTTTCTGCAATTAGTACTAGGACGGGGGTTGACAGGTCTTAGACCTCGCAGTAGCTTAACAGTTCCCCCGCAACAAGAACCTTTCAAGATGCCGACAGACAAACCCGGCCTGCAAACCGGATCGGCCGCTTTTCACAAAGTCAAAAACTTAGAAACATCCCGGCCGTTCTAGTCTCAACGCGAGAACGCTCGCAAGGTCGAAAGCGACTATGCTTCGCGCAAGAAATGTGGCTTGGATCGCCCTGTTCGAAATATTTCAGGAAATTCATCCCAAGAAACTGGTTCCGGAGAAGGAGTGGCAGGCATTGTCCTTTATCATCGAGGCTTTGCGTGAAGAGAAACATCGAGAGGATTGGGCCCAGATTTCCTGCGCATTTGACGCTATCGACGGTAATCACAAGATTGCAACGGCGGAAGAGTGGCGCAAGTTATACGACGCGCTCGACAATCTCTGGCAGGACGAACGCATAAACAACGTTACACCGCAGGAATTAGAAGCCCATTCTGGCGCGTTCACGAGATTCCGTCTATTCAATTGAAACAGCATTAATCTGAATCGATTGATCAGTTCTTATGTAAATTGGTTTGAAGGGTAAACACATGCGACTGATCGTGAATCTTGTGATTATCTTGTGTCTTTGTGGCCTGGCTGTCGAAGCCTACCGATACCACCAATGCCGATATGTTGGTCACTCCGCCGTCTACTGCCTGACAAACTAGCATGCAGGCGTCGGCAGCCCCCCGGAGTATTCTGCAGCCGGTGCAGGGAGCCGATACCGGTGACGACTAAGCTGCAGGACCTTGAACACGACCAAATGGAGGATGTGAACGCTCCGCGTACTTTCACAGCACGGTGTCGCCTTTGCGAATACGAAAGTGTGTATGCGGTCCGTGACATTCGTAAGTTCGATGGAAAGCCTTGGAAATCGAGACAGGCCTCCGCGGGAGGTTGAGGTAGACGTAAGAGGCACGCAGTAGCAAACTTCGCGTTCAGCCATGTCATCCTCCAGTCCATAATTCGTCTCGGGACACAATCATCGAGGAGACCACGTATGAAAAAAGCACGCCAAGCCGCGAAGCTCAGGACTCCGCAAAGTTTCGAAGACGCGCTAAAGCAGGGCTGGAAAGTTGGTGAGCAACTCTCAGCCTGGAACTTCCGGCACTCGAATAAACGCGAAGGCTTTCTGCGTCTCGTGAAAGCCAAGTCTGAAAAAACTCTGATGGTGAGGTATTCAGCACTCTATGACTTCGGGACGCCGTATTTTTTCTGAGATTCGAAAATGACTCCGTCAGGACCTCCCAATCCGCTCACTCGTTCTTTCGGCGGCAGCAATGAAGATCTCCGTGCCGCTTTCGCACGATACCAGGTCGCACTCGGCCAGAGCGAAGCAACCATCGACGACTAGGCGGACAGCATTGGCCGTTTCCTCGAAACGCTAGGGAGTGACAGCGTCCTTGAGGCGCCGCGCTCTGCCTATCGCAACTTTCTGGAAGGACTC
Organism: uncultured Acidobacteriota bacterium; assembly: GCA_963703675.1. Classification (GTDB taxonomy): domain Bacteria; phylum Acidobacteriota; class Terriglobia; order Acidiferrales; family UBA7541; genus Palsa-295. The sequence continues at coordinate 94,204 of CAVPFH010000010.1, forward strand.
GCTAACCGCGGCCTGTGCTCAAACACGATTCGAAAGCATACGCAAGCTCTGCGAGCCTTCTGCAAATTCCTGCGGATTTCTTCGCTCACGCGCCATGATCCAACGTTACTGCTTTCACGGCGCAAAATCCCCCGAAGAATACCGCGAGTGCTTACCCCGGATGAAATGGTCCGGCTGATCGAGGCAGCCAAAAATCCGCTTGAGCGCGCCGTCGCCCAGGTTCTCTACTCGACCGGCATGCGAGTGTCAGAACTTGTGAAGATGCGGATCGAGGAGATTAATTTCGAAAGCCGGATCATGCGCGTAGTTAGAGGCAAGGGCGGAAAATCAAGAATCGTTCCCTTTGGTCCGTACGCAGCAGCCGCGATAAAGGAATACCACGAGTGGCGAAAGCCACGAGCAGGATGGCTTTTTGAGTTCTACGGGCGTGAACCGAATTTGTATCTGAGGTACGGAAAGCTTTGGTATGCCTGGTTCTACCTGAAGAGCAAACGGTGCAACTGGCGGATCGGCAATGTTGCGGATTTGCCGACGATTGAAGACGCACGACGCGAGTTTGACCGGCAATACGCAAAACGCCCTGACTATCAACCGCCGCGTCCTGCAGGACCTATCGATGCTCGAACAGTCCGCTATATCCTCCAACGAATGGCGGCTCGCGCCAAGCTTAAAGGCGTAACCCCGCACGCGCTGCGACGCGCTCTCGCTACCCACATGCTGGAATCGGGCGCGAGCATTCGCGTCGTTCAGGAAATCCTGGGTCATGAACTGTTAACGACCACGGCGCTGTACACGCTCTTATCAGCGGCAAAACTGTCCGCGGTTTACCGAGAATGTCATCCACATGGGGGAGACGACAATGCGAAAAGCTAAGCGGTCGGTCCAGATTGAAGTATTGGCCCCATCACGGCCCTCTGAAGAAGCGAAGGCCATGCTTGCAAAGCTCGTAGAGCAGAAAGTTAATGAAGCGCTCTCCGGTAAATCAATGCCCGAACAGTCCGCTACAGACGACTCGATTTTCGAGCCGTTCTTCCAGTCAAAATCTGTTGCAGGTCGCATGAAAGGGCAAATGAATGTCAGTCGGCAGCACAAGTTCGCCGCGTACTTCAAGAAGTGGGGGTGCATGCGCTGCGAAACAAAAGAGACTGGGCATCTGACCCTTGGCATGTGCCTTCGATGTCACCACCTAATTTATCACCGCTTGCTGGGTTGTATCCGAGACCTGGACGCCGAAAGGCCAGATTCGATACCAGCGCTCGACCGCACGGACATGGCACAGCAGGCGATTCTCGAGATTCTGAAGGCAAACAAGAAAGGAGGGTGACGGGCAGGACTGGGGCCTAGCCCGCCACGCCTAAACCGGATGGATGTTCGGCAACATCTCCAGTTGTTTCGTTGGTTGCACAGTGCCAGTGCTTGCCTGTGGAAAGCAAGACTACTCAGCGGGTTTGTCGATGCCGTCACATCTGGCTGTTTGCGGGAAAGAATCCGACGCCAGTTAATTTGGAGACTAGTCGGGAAGATGAAGACAAGAGAGGTGCGAAATGCGTTGTGCCATCTACGCGCGGGTTTCAACGATCGGAAACGGGCAGTCCCCGGAAATGCAGCTTCGTGAACTCCGCGAGCACTGCGAAAGGCGCGGATGGTCGGTTGCCGGTGAGTACGTCGATGTTGGTATCTCTGGCACGAAAGAAACACGCCCGCAGCTCGACAAGCTCATGGCCGACGCGCACCGTCGCCGCTTTGACGCCGTGATCGTCTGGAAATTTGACCGTTTCGCGAGAAGCGTCAGTCATCTACTCAGGGCGCTCGAAACTTTCAATGCCTTGGGCATCGCCTTTGTCAGTCTTAGCGAGTCTCTAGACACGTCCACGCCCGCCGGCAGGATGGTTTTCACTGTGTTAGGGGCAGTCGCCGAGTTAGAACGTAGTCTAATAGCCGAGAGAGTCAAAGCCGGACTCAGAAACGCACGCGCCAAAGGAAAGCAGCTTGGAAGGCCGCGGGTAATCGTGGATGCCGCCAGGATTGCCAGTCTACGCGCACGGGGTATCTCCTGGCGCGATATTTGCCGAGAGACGGGGCTAACGAAGGGAACGGCTCAACGCGCTTGTCCTGGCTTGCCCAAAAACCTCACCTTGCCCAAAATCCCCAGTTCTCAGGCCCACGCTATTCGTTGAAAATCCGCTTGCCCAAAAGTCGCGCCTAGCCTGCCCAGAAACAGATGTTTGAGAGCAAAGCCGAGTATCTTCGTGCGATGTGGTCGATTCGACGGAGATTCTGCGCCATCACGCTTGCGGTGGAAAAGCTGTGGAAATCACTTTTATATTAGTTGCACATTCAGTGAATTAACGTATGCTCGCCTCGTCAATACCCCGCCGTCCGCCTTGCCCCCGAAAGGGTGACGATTTCGGGTGCATAAGATGAACCCAGCGCATGGGACCGCGAGACATGCCCTCTTTTCCATGTGCTTTCTGAAGGTACGCTGTTAAATCGAACACCCAACCATGAAGCCTAATCTCACTCCTGCCGCGGCGCGCAGCAGATTCCTTTAGTTCTGGGCCAAGGTGGAGATCGTGCCGGATCTCTCTCTCAAGACGCGAAAGTCATAAAGGAGACAAAAGATGAGCACACGCTCGATACCTGCAGTCGCGTTTTCATTGTTTTTGGGATTCGCAACGGTCGCATCAGGACAGAGTACCGCTAAACCGACTCAGAGTGCCGCCGGTAAAGTCACGAGCGGCAAATTGATAAGTATGGGGACGACTTCTCTACAATCCCCGATGACTGGAAAAACGAAGACCGCGGCGACACATTCGACCCCGACCCAGATAATCAACGAGCCGGCGTTGATGAAGCTAATGTACAAGGCCAACGCCAACGTACTGATGCCGAAGATCGCCGAAAGGGCGAAATCGTCGACAAATGCGTCGATTGGTTACGGAGGATCGACCTTTACGGTGAACGGCCTCGACAATGGGGACAGCCGCAATGTAAATGCCGGCGGAGATCTCGAGCCGCCCGACCAGGGTCTTTGTGCCGGGTCCGGCCAACTCCTCGAGGTTATCAACCTCGTGTTCGCCGTTTACGACGAGAGCGGCAATAAGATTTCTGCTGACGTCTCGGCTAATGCATTCTTCGGCGTGGGAGCCAATTTTATCGTTGGAGATTTTATCTCCGATCCACGGTGTTATTACGATCAAAGCTCGCAGCATTGGTTCGTCACAGTTACCGACATCGAAGACATAGGGTTCATTCCAGGGGGACTTGGCCGGAGCTTCGTGCTCATCGCCGTGAGCGACGGCCCGAGCCTGTTTGGCTCCTTCAACCTCTACGCAATTGACACGACCGACGACGGCTTGGATGGAACTCCTAGCGATCCGGGATGCACCCCGTGCTTTGGCGATCAGCCGCTGCTCGGAGCGGATAACAACGGGTTCTACGTGTCCACCAACGAGTTTGGACTTTTCACCCCGTATTTCAATGGCGCACAAATCTACGCCATGTCAAAAGTCGACCTCGAAAGCGGCATCTTTCCGACCTTCGTGCATTTTGGGAATCTGACGATCGATGGTGGACTCGCGGCAAGTGTACATCCAGCGCAATCGCCGGCGGTCAACCCAACGGAGCCGAACTCCGGGACTGAGTTCTTCCTGAACTCGCTCAACTTCAACGGAACGTCCGACAACCGCATCGGCGTTTGGTCGCTGACAAACACCTCAACACTCAATTCCAGCCCGAACCTATTTCTGCAGAACCTAGTCTTAGATGTAAAAGCTCATGAAGAGCCGGGTGCCGCCCAGCAGAAAATAGGGCCTTACCCGTACGGCATGTCTCTCGGCGACCCGGAAGAGGCGCTCAATCCGGACGACAACCGCATGCAGCAGGTGTATAACGCCGGCGGTCAACTGTTTTCCGCGATTACCTCGACCATCTATGATGGCACTGAGTTTGTCGACGGAGTTGAGTGGTTCATCGTGAAGCCGACCTTTAGTAAAGCCGGTGCGCTTCGTGCCGCGCTCGGTGGGAACGATTACCTGACGGTTAAAGCACAAAACCTGATCTATCCAGCGGTGGCCGTGGATGCAGACGATGACGGTGGGGCGATGACGTTCACCCTCGTTGGCCCGAACTTCTTCCCGTCTGCTGCGTTCATCAAGTTTAACTCGACTGGCCCTGGGGGAGCCGTGAAGGTCCTCGCCGAGGGTGCCGCTCCGGATGACGGCTTCAGCGGCTACGTCGGTATCCCATCGAACGAACAACTCGCAGGACGCTGGGGTGACTACTCGGCAGCGGTGGCCGACGGCAACAATATTTTCATCGCCACAGAGTACATCTCTGGGGTCGACCGTGACACCTTCGTCAACTGGGCCACTTCCATGAGCGAGATCAAAACACCGAAATAACAGCCTGTTCCGTTAGGTCCTGCCTGGACTTGCCGGTATAGCCAAAATCCCTCTAGGCACGGTCAAACCGATCGTGCTTAGAGGGAAAGCAGTTCGCCCGCAGCTCGTAAGCGTCTGGGGCAAAGCGCTGGAAAGACGTTCAGCTGGCGATGTTTTCCCAATCACCGACCTCCGTTCTAACTCGCCGTGTTGACACCTAAGAACACTTACCGTAAAGACTTTGATGATCAAATGAAATGCACGATCTGCTAGACGCCCAACTCTCAGAGCCGCCATTACCTTTTTCGCGTTCGATGTCCTGATGTGGAAGGGCAAAGACCTACGAACGTCGTCACTTTATGCGCGTCGCGATACTGCGGAAGGATGTAGTGTCGAAACTTCCTGACGTTCACTTCTCCGAGAGCTTTGCCGTTCCAGTCGACCGGATTCTTTCCGTGTTGCGTGACCAGGGCCTCGAAGGTGTCGTTGCCAAACGCCAAGATAGCAAGTACGAAGTTGCACCGCGAGCTTGAATGCTTGGAAAAACACGCCATCATCAGCGGAATTGAGTAAGCGATTCCAGCCCGAGGCCTCGATAGCGACCGTTCTCGGCACCGCCGAACTCTATACGCCGTAGGCTCGGCTGGCCGCGTTTGACAATCTTTTGCAATAACAGGCTCGTGACAAGCCGATCGGTAAGCTTGAGTGGCTTCAGAGCTTCACGTACGATCTTGAGAAGTTGCCGACTGCGTAGCTATGCTTAATCTAAACCGTCGCGCACGGCTCATCGGAACGTACGCCCCACAGTTGTCGAATGACGCACGGTTCGGCGCCCCAATGTCGCCATTGTTTTCGTAAAGCTGCGATCTCTTCCTGACGCAATCTCATCGCTGTTTGAATGTCACGTCCATGTCTCGCGCATGTAAGCAAAGTTTTCCAGGAGAACGACAAAAATGTGACAACTCGGAGGCTAGATCAATGCATGGTGCTTCTCGCGATGACTTTCAGCATGACTGTGATCGCGCAGGAAAGCAGCAGGCAAGCACAAATTCAAGTCGACGAGGAGGTTATATGCAACACATGTGGAGCAGCATGAAAACTGCAATCAATCGGCGTTCGTTCGTGAAGAACGGACTGACCGCGGCAGGTGTCGCGGCTGCCAGCGCGGGACTCCTGGCCAATGGCGCGGCAGCCTTAGCGCACGGGGATTCCGAAGAGCAGAGCGGCCGTCTTACGAGGGGTGACGCGGCGCTACTCCGATTCGCGGCGGCGGCAGAGATCCTGGAGACCGACTTCTGGGTTCAGTACAACGAGCTGGGGGGCATACCAGATAAAGAAGTTCTCGGGGGAACCGGTAATCCGGCCTACACTGCGGCACTTAGCGTGCTGGATTCAGACATGGCTCAGTACGTCCACGACAACACCGACGACGAATTTACCCATCAGAATTTTCTCAACGCGTATCTGGCCTCCAAGGGAGCAGATACAGTAAGTCTTCATCGGTTCCGTACTTTACCCGGCAGCAGGGCGACAGGCTCCAGCGGAAAACTTCGACTCACAAACTTGATGCAACTCACGTTAGATACGAGTTGGTGGACTCGCTACCGAAGCAGCGCCCATAACCCTGATCTTGATCCGAACTTCACGTTTCCGCAGGCGGTCCCAACATTAGCGGAGGGGCAACATACGGCAATTCCGAGAACTGATGAAGACACCAAGGATCCAAACTTCCTTCAGGCGATTGCGAACACTGCCGGCTTCCACTTCCCGACCATCGAACAAGGCGGCAATAGCCTCTATCCTGCGATGGCACAGCGAGCCACTAGTGTTGAAGTGCTCCGAATCTTAATCAGCATCGGTCCGACCGAGACTATGCATTTTCAAACTTGGTCAGATAAGGCAGGCAATGCGCCTCCTCTGACTGCGGTGGACCCTGTCACGGGAGTATCAGTAACCTTTCCAAATCTGAATGCTCCGCCATTCGGAGGGGAGGATTTTCAAACTAACCTGATCATGCCGGAGCCGTGCCCATTCCTGAGTCGCAAGCTCCCGCCGTGCTCAATAATACGTCCCACTGAAACGGAGGGGATTGCGATGGGTGTGGTCAACTTTTTGACGGCGATGGGCCTTTTCATCGGCCAATCGCCGGCGTTTTTTGACTTGTTGCACGACTTGGCCGAAGACGCAGATGAAGCTCGGCGAGAACGATAGGCCTGTCCCGACGAGTCCAATTCACACTAAGAAAGGGCGGCCCCCAGCGGCCGCCCTTACCCGCAACGCGCGTCGGCCAAATTAAGCTCCGCAGGATCACACCAGCGATTGACTAGGCGAGCGGGGCCGTATCAGGAGGTGACCCCTTCAGTGGCGACGGACTGGCGTTCATTCGCCACCTAAACTCGCTTGCATCACGGGGTTCAATCGGCGGATACACTCTGGGGGCAGCCGATTACGTAGGTAATTCGGACGGACAACAATCCTCCGGTTCGTTCTCCGATCTCCCAGCGGTATCCGCTGGCCGCAAGTCCGCTTGTCATCTCTTGAAGTTCCCCGAGCGAGTAGGATCGCAAGCAAGATATCAAGCCGTCGAAGAACAGAACGAAAGGAATCACCGGAAGCAAAAACGTCCACAGAAGTCGCGACCAACGGAAGGGACGCCGGAACGGGAGAAATAGCCATGCGGCGACCGGAACGAACAATACGGATAGAAACGTGAACATGTGACGCGCGGTCGCCTCAAAGATGCCGATGCCCTGTCGAGTGTTAACAGTATCTTGCAGAAGGCGGCGCGCCTCGTCGTGATTCAAATGGTGGAAGCAGGAAAAGAGCGTCCTGAATCCCTGAAGGTGTCCCGGGATCTGCGTTGCATCGATCGAGTGCCTAAGGAAATGGATGCGATTCGCGGTCAGAGACTCCAAATCATGAAGTTTTGTTGTGTTCGGATATTTGTCAGTTAAGAAAACCTCGGGTGGCCTCTCTCCGGCATTTTGAAATGGCGCACAAGGGATGGCCAGGGGCCGCCCGCCCCCGAACACAAGTCCACCACGCGTTCGGAACCACATTCTTCCAACCGTTTTCGCAACAGTTGCGCGATCGGCTGATAGGTATTCGTCACCTCCAGGATCATCTGCAGCCCGTCGACGAATTGATCCCGGAGGAATTGCGGAAACCATGGTTGCTCGTGAATCTCGAAGAGCCGCAAAGGCGTAGACACCTTCTCCCGGGTTCATAGGGAGTCCTCTCAGCTAAAGTTCCAACCGCTAGCCTTTGTGACGCCTCTTATTCAGCTGCCACAAGGAAGGTAAAACAATCAATCTTCTACACTGCCCACTCGTTTAGCCGCCACCAGCTCAACCGCTTTGTTCCATTCGATCACCGGCTGAAGGGATTCTACGTGACCCTGTTGCAGATATGGCTTCGCGCCGGCGATTAAATCTTCAACGGTGTAAAAGGCCGTGCCTGTGCTCAAATAAAGGGGCTTTTCGTCAGCGACAAGCATTGCTGCGGCACCGTTTAGTAGTCTAACTTTAAAAGCTTCCATGAAGATTTCCAGTTGCGCGACAGGGAGCTTGACGGCAGATTAAACTTGGGTTGCCACGGAGTTGTCACATCTTCGTAAACAATTGTCTGACATTTCTGTGACGACCTTCCGACTAGCGCGGCGGGCACAGCATGTACTCCACACCCGCAGAATCATCTCCAAAATTACACAAGGTGTTTGGCACTCTGCGATTTCCCGATCAGCTCTTCTTGCGGCTCTACATGTACGAGTACTTCGGCTACCTGCGGCAATCCTTTCAGCACTTTGTTCTCTACTTCATGCGCGATCTTGTGTCCTTGCCGGACGCTGAGGTCGCCGTCTACCACGATGTGCAGATCAACATAGAAACTGAATCCCATTTTGCGCACGAAACATTTATCCAACCCAATTACATTTCGTACGCCCCCGGCGATTTCTCTGACACGAGATTCAAGGCTTGAATCGGGCGCTCGATCCGTTAACTCTAGAAAGGCGGGCTGTAACTGCTTCATCGCGTTGTAGAGGATTACGATCGCAGCTCCGAGTGCAGCCCAATCATCGGCTGCCGCCCACCCCTTCAATAGGGCAATTGAAATTCCAACGAATGCGAATCCGGAGGTAATGGCATCGCTTCTGTGATGCCACGCATCGCCCCTGACAGCAGTGCTCCCGATCTTAGCAGCGACATGACCCACATGCCGAAACAGGATTTCCTTTGCAACCAGTACTCCTGCAAGCACAACGAGCGTGTAAGGTTTCGGCAAAGGGTGGGGCGTTTTGATTCCATGAATACTCTCGATGATGATCGCGACCGCTGCGGCAATCAACGATATGCCGACAACGATTGCGGCTATAGGCTCCGCTTTTCCGTGACCGTAAGGATGGTCGGAGTCCGGTGGCTTGACGGAGATCTTTAGCCCAAAGTAGACAACCAGCCCACTAACGACGTCGGCGGCTGATTCCAAGCCGTCCGCGATCAATGCGAATGAGTGTCCCCAAAGACCTGTCAGACATTTTGTGACGGCCAGAGCCAGATTGGCAAAAATGCCGGCCCGGGAGGACCGCATACCCTGATCGGCAAGTCGTTTGAAAGTTCGTATCCGGCCTGGTCGCATTTGAGCTCAACTCTTTTTTGATCAATCGGGAGTTTATACCATGGCATCGGGAAGGTAGTGGTGGGATGCTGGGAAGGCCACAAAGCTGCTCCATGCGTCTATGATTATTTCGAACCTGAGTTCGGAGTGCGCTACCCGCTGGCGGTTGCGTTTGATGAGTGCAGCTCTTCGCAGCCTGCCCAAAAACCCTGTTCGGAACAGTGCCGCAACCTGCTCTTTTTCAGTAGGAAATTGAGCGCGACCTTCCTGCCCACAAACACTTGTTTTTGAGCACCTGTCCGGTTACGCGATTTACCAGGACTTAGCCGCGTAAGGCAGGGCATTCCTCAGCGAACTAGGCACTGTCATTTTTGCCAATGGACGGGAACGCACCGAGCGTGGAGTATCCGAAGCGATTTTGCATTGGTGTAATCCGAGGGTTTGCGCGGTCCGAGCTTGACGAAAGGAGTCAGAAAACTATGCCGGATCATTTTGACTGGGTAACGGCTCGATGAGGTTTGTACGCTCAGTCTTGCAATTCTTGATCGTTTTCGCTATTGCCGTGCCGGTCTGGTCGCAGGATGCCTCAGACCGTACGGTACTGCCTGTTCCTGAACCACAACCTCCGGTGATCACTGAACTCGATGCCCGCAACGTCAAGGCTCCGCCGCTGTTCAAAGTCACAGCCCCGAACGGTGCTCCGAATGTTGTTATCGTGCTGCTGGACGACATGGGTTTTGGGCAGTCCAGTGCGTTTGGCGGTCCCATCCACATGCCCACGCTCGACATGCTGGCGGCCGGAGGACTGCGCTATGACAACTTTCACACTACAGCGCTTTGTTCGCCGACACGGAACGCACTGCTTACCGGCCGCAATCACCACGTCGCCAACGCGGGCGCCATCACGGAGCTTGCCACCTCCTTCCCCGGCAATACCGGCATTCGTCCGCTGAGCGTGGCGCCGTTGGCCGAAATGCTGCGCCTCAACGGCTACAGTACCGCGGCATTTGGCAAATATCACGAGACACCAGCATGGGAAGTTTCCGTCTCCGGGCCGTTTGACCGGTGGCCAACTCACTCCGGCTTCGACAAGTTCTACGGTTTCATCGGTGGCGAGACCAACCAGTGGGCACCGGCGCTCTTTGATGGCACCACCCGAGTGGAAGTGCCGCACGACCCCAATTATCACTTCACGGTCGACATGACCAATCAGGCCATCAACTGGATGCAGGCGCAGCATGCTTTGACGCCGGACAAGCCCTTCTTCGTCTACTTCGCGCCCGGCGCAGTTCACGGACCGCACCACGTGTTCAAGGAATACATCGATCGTTACAAGGGCAAGTTCGATCAAGGATGGGACAAGCTGAACGAGGAAACTTACGCGCGCCAGAAGCAGATGGGCATCATTCCGGCAAATGCGGAATTGACCCCGCGTCCCAAACAGATTCCCTCCTGGGATTCGCAAACACCAGACGAAAAAAAGCTCGAAACGCGGGAGATGGAAACCTTCGCCGGATTTGGCGAGCACACGGATGAGCAGATCGGACGACTGGTAGACACACTGAATGAGATGGGAGTGATGGACAACACCGTATTCATCTACATCGTCGGCGATAACGGCGCCAGCGCGGAAGGTGGTCCGTCAGGAGCCTACAACGAGGTCATGGCACTTAACGGTATCCTGCAGGATGCAGCGAGCATCCTCCCGCATCTGAACGAGTGGGGCGGCCCGAGTACGTTCCCCCATTATGCGATCGGCTGGGCATGGGCCGGTGACACTCCTTTCCAATGGACCAAGCAGATCGCCTCGCACTACGGCGGAACTACCAATGGATTGGTGATTCATTGGCCAGCGCGGATCAAGGACAAAGGGGAATTTCGTTCTCAATTCACGTATGTGACCGACATCGCGCCGACCGTGCTGGAAGCAGCAGGCCTGCCGTTCCCCAAGAGCGTGAACGGGACGGTGCAGCTGCCGTTCGATGGAACATCAATGATCTACAGCTTCGACAATCCCAAAGCCAAGGAAACTCACACCACGCAGTACTTCGAGATGTTCGGCAACCGGGGCATTTATCACGACGGATGGATCGCGGCAACGCGCCACTCCATCCCGTGGATCCAGGTGCAAAATCCTCCGCTGACGGAGGATGTGTGGGAGCTCTACCACATTGCTGACGATTTCAGCGAAGCCCACGACCTTGCGGCGAAAGATCCCGCCAAGCTGAAGGAGATGCAAGACCTCTTTATGAAGGAGGCGATCCGAAATCACGTGTTGCCCATCGACGACCGCCGTTCGGAACGGTTCAATCCCGCTCTCGCGGGACGGCCAGACCTCATGGGAACCCGCACGGAGCTGACGGTGTATCCCGGGATGGTGGGCATGATGGAGAACGCCTTCATCAACGTGAAGAACCGTCATTTCACCGTCACGGCACCGGTGGAACTCCGCGACGGCAATACTAACGGCGTGATTATCGCGCAAGGTGGCAGGTTCGGTGGCTGGACTCTCTACATGAAAGACGGGAAAGTCCATCACGAATACAACTTCTTTGGGGTGGAGAGAACGAACATCGGTGACACCGCACCACTTTCACCCGGTAAACACGTAATAAAGTACGAGTTCGTTCCCGATGCACCGAGGCCCGGAACCGGAGGGAAGTGCGTGCTCTTCGTGGACGGGAAACAAGTGGCGCAAGGACACATTCCGAAGACCGTGCCGTTTATCTTCTCGGGAGACGAGGGAGCGGACGTTGGATTGGACGCTGAAACCGCGGTGTCCGACGATTACAAGGAAGGGGACAACGCGTTCACCGGAAGGATCACGAAAGTGACGGTTGACGTGTCGCCGTCTGGGTTGAGCGCGGCTGATCAAAAGGCCGTCGCTGACGCCGAGGATGCCGCTCTGCTGGATGAAGATTGACCCGTGGGGGAACCCGCGCCAAGATGGACTCGATTCACAATGACAACGCTCGAAGCTCAGGTTCAGTTCACATTCTCGTCGTGGAAGATTCCGTACCTTTTCGGCAATATATCATCTCCACCCTGGCAACGCGGCGCGGCTTGGAGGTAATTGCCGAAGTGTCCGACGGATTAGAAGCCGTACAGAAAGCGCAGGAACTAAAACCAGATTTGATTCTGATGGACATCGGACTTCCATCGCTGAGCGGAATCGAAGCCGCTCGACAAATTCGCAACCTCGTTCCGGAAGCTAAAGTAGTTTTCTTGAGCCAGGAATCTTCCCCTGACGTTATCCAAATGGCTCTCAACACAGGCGCGTCCGGTTATGTCGTCAAGGCGAATGCCGAGACTGAGCTATTAGAAGCAGTGCAGACTGCGCTCTGGGGGAATGAGCTCGAGAGCAACGTGTAGGGCAATCCGATTGGATCCTAGACTCTTGACTTCTCCATGCAATCTTTCTTCACAACCGTGAACCGCGTCTTACAGGTTTGAGAAATCTCCGCAATAAATGCCGCCGTCAGGAGTCGGTCGTCAATCGGATCATTTTGCGCTCGGCCTTCGGCGTGATCACTCCGATTATGCGAGCTCGTTCGGTCAGGCGATCGCCAGCGATCCTCGCCTGATCAGCCGCATGCTTTTCGTACTGTGGACGCACGTCTGCGCCAATTAGCACAACTTTGATTTCAACCTAGATTATTTTTCCTACGGTCACCGTAACCTCGCTTACCCACGCGCCTCGCATATAACTTAGCCGGATTTGCGAGCCAATCTTGCTATGAGCGACAGCGACGTCGAAATCCATGCCGGACTTGACCGCTGTGCCGTTCAGCTGTGTGATTACGTCTCCAACCCTCAACCCCGCCGTCGCCGCTGCACTGTTGTCGAGCACCCTCGTTATGACCACGCCGCCATTGGGCTGATCTTTTGTGGTGATACCTATCCAACCAGTAGCTGTTTGATCCTCAACTCTTGGCTGCACTGCTGGCAAGATCTGCGGTTCTGACACCTTGATTTTCTGGATGGTAGCTGCGTCAGTGCTCGCTGCCGGAACCGCAGCTACAGCCGTCGCACCCGGAACCAGATCAGCGCTTAGATTGACCGTGCCGCCCGAAAGGGTGATCGCTCGCTGCCAATCTTTGTAACCCTCTTTGCTCACAGATATCACATGTGTTCCCGCCGAAACGCTTATAGACGACGGCGTATTCCCAACGAAGTTTTGATCGACGGAAATATCGGCTCCGGCTGGTGAAGATGAGATCGACACTGTTGCCGACGACACTGTTGCCGATGTGGTCGCCGGAGCGACCTGCGCAGTGATGCCTTGTCCGTTTTGCTGAAACTTAGCCAGATCCAAAGAGAAGTTTCCGCTGACGAATGTCGGAAGCTCGGTACCCTTAGGAATAGAAATATCTTTGCCGTGCATGAACAGGAAGAACGGAGCGGCAGGCCAGAAAAGCAGCCCCGTGGCCACGATTCCGGCCGTCATGGCCCCGGTATGGCCTCCGCCCTTTACTTCCTTTGTGGCCCGCAGAGCGGCCTTTTCTCCGTCTGTCAGACGGACAGAATCCATGACGATTTCGAGTTTGCCGCCGCGTGCCATTCGCCTCTTAGGCTCTGCCTCCGTGACCGTGCCCAACGCGATGCCCCCTTTTGGAACAATGAGCACGTCTGAAACTTTGATATCTTCGAGAACTTCGAACTCCACTCGGTCATTAACGTGCGCGTCTGCCGAAGACACCGTCTGCGCAAATCGCAATTTTACCGGCGTACCATCCTCTAGACATGGCTGCTTACACGCCGAAAACGATGTTTGACTCGGCGGAACCGACGATCCAGTTTGCTGAGCAGAGGAGGATACTTCAACCATGGGAAATGTCATGAGGAAACAGCAGCAAACACTAAGGAGACGTTGTCTCATTGTGATATCTCTCTTTTCAGTAACTGAACGGGGAAGGAAACTAGCCGATTGATGGTCTGGTACTACTAGAACCCTAGCACCTGACTCACCGTTGCTCTATTCCATGGAAAATAAGGCTTTATCTCTAACTGGGAGTAGGCCCGACGGAATATATTTCTCGTTCTTGCGCAATTAAATTAGCTTAACCTGGTTCCTTGCACGCGCATTGTCAGAATCAATTACGTTTATGGCTGCTCGTTCCTCGATAGTGATTGCAGTGCCTTCTTGAACATTGATCGGGATTCTCCGTTTTTGGCGTCCACGTTGAATCCAAGCGTCGTCTCGTCTTAGTTGCGACTCCGCTCTCGCTCCCGAATGGTAAGCAGTGTGCCGGCAGTCGCCAACACGACAGCGAGAAGAAGTGAGCAGGCCGGCAAGCGGAGCGTGCAGACACCACCCAGTAGCGCACCGGCAGCAAAGCACAGGAAAATCACCGAGCCAACGATGGCTTCTCCTCGGAGTTTGGGATCTGTTTCTCCTAGGGCGAGTTGCACCCAACCGGATACGGCGCTGCGGAGGTTGCTGGTGGTCATGGCGCTGTTGAACTGCCATGGACCGATGTTGGAAAAGCTGGTGTTTTGCAGGGCTGCAGAAAAGGCGATCAGGGACACGGCGCAGAAATCCGGTACGAATCTGCCGAAGAAGAGAAGCACCAGCAGAACGAGCAGTTCCAGAGCCTGACAGATCAGGGTAGCGCGGAAGGTATGCTTTTTAGGGCGAACCCTCAGGAGACGCGCGACGGCCACGCCGCACATGTATGCCAAAATAGGCGGGAGAGTCATCCACGCCGAGGTCCAGTTGCCCGCGGCCGCGCGGACCCCGAACAGAACGACGTTGCCGGTTTGTGCGTTGGCGAAGACATGGCCGCGCGCCAGATAGGAATAGGCGTCCAGAATGCCGCCGACGATGGCGAAGAGGCTGGCGATCGCCAACATGCCTGAGAGCGAGCGCAAGGATGGAACAGGGTCGACGTTTGGCGCGGTTTCGGGCACAGGGATTGAGACCGGTAGATAATACCGGGATTGGATGTGGCGATAGTGATGGATTTTGTGAGTATCTCGATTGTGCGATCGTACCAAGATTTGCTTCCAGGCCACCCTGTCACGGTTAGTACCAAAACTAACCTCACACGACGATTGAACGCCTCGCTCTATATCTGCTGACATCATAAGAAGCCATTCTTGGATATGTCGAAATGCATTTGGCAGCCAACTATACGGTAGGACGAAGAACCGGGAGGTCGTGTCCCTTGATCCAGAAAGACCGACGTGCATCGCGACGTTTTGCTATGCGTCTGCCGCTGACGGTTCGTTGGACCGACGACGACGGCATCGTTGGCGAAGCCGCGACTGAAGCATGCGAAGTGAGTTCTCGGGGACTATATTTCTACTTACCAATGAAACTTATACGTGACTCCTGTGTCGAAATCGTGGTGATACTCCCGCATGAACTGACCCAGGCTGGGCCGGTCAGAGTGCGTTGTCAGGGACGAGTGCTGCGAAGCAGCATCAAAGAGTCCGGCGAAGTGGGGATGGCGGTTGCGACGGCGGCATATGAGTTCCTGCGTCACGGCGAATGACTAGTATTCCCGTTCAGCACGGGTAGAACTTGCTCGCCTTTCATACCTTTGCTGCTCTTGCTGCATCCGTGCCTGCATTGCTTCTGCCGTCGCGCCTCCAAGCGCTTCCGTTGATCCCGGTTCTGGTGGTAGTGGATTCTTGAGTTTGTCCACGTGCTGCATGGCGATACACTCGGGAGCGGCCAATCTAGTCTCAAGCGAAGCCATCGGTTCGTTCTAGTTTTCGCCTATCGTGCGCCCTCGGATCTGCTTACGCTTTTCTGCAGGACTAGTATCGGCAGTACTGAGTTTTCCACAGCAATCTCGAAGTGGTAGCGGTTTCTAGTTGACACCGAAAAGTCTCGGGCTTATTTAATTCATCGCCGACCGAGAAGTCAGAAGCGGTCATGTTTGCCACTTTCACAAGAACTGATCGTTGTTCGCCACGCAATCCAATACTAGAAACCCATTTCATTGTTACCGACAAATTTCTATGTCTTACCTTTTTGAGTATGACGCAACGGGCGGCATCCTCCAGAGTCGCCTTCAGGGCCGAGTTACTTCGGAGGAGCTGGCGGAATTGTATTGGTGTGCAGCTAAGTACGTTGCCTTGAAGCATCCGCGCAGCGGCATTCTGGACACGACGGAGGTAACGTCCCTCGAAGTCACCACGGAGACCCTGCGCGAATTAGCAAGACTGCAAGCCGCGATCGGCGACGAGAGCTTTGTCTGTGTTGTGGTCGCATCAGCGCCTGACATTTTCGGAACGGCACGCATGCTTGGGCTGCTAGAAGACCCAAGCCCGAATTTGTATATTGTCCATACTTGCAGAGAGGCGTTCGCGATTCTCGGCGTGCAAGATCCGCATTTTGTGCCAATCCGGAACTGAGACGACTCCTTCAGGTTCGTCCAAAACGATAGGAGCGTCTCACGGCTCGACGCGAGTCATGCCAAGTTCATTGGATTGCGGGAAGATAAAAACCCAAGAGAAGTTACGGGAGCGACCGATCTCAGCCATGTAACGGATTGATAGGTTCTGAAGGCTGGGAGTATGATTGCCGCCTCTGAGCACACTAGCTGAGAACACCTTACAGCGAGTGGTAATATCTCGATTGGTCGAGATCGGAAATGAGCCCCGCCAAAAGGAGCATGCCGATGAGGTGGACTAAGGCAAGTCTTCTGTTGGGCGCCTCCATGTTTTTGTCAGCAATCCCGGCGGTCGCGCAGGTATTGACATCTGGTGGGCTCCTAGGCGCGCAACCCGCTATAAATGCGCCATGCTCGGTAGTGCAGGAAACGGAAGAAACGCAGACGCTCAGTGATGGCACACATATTGTGACAAGAAGCGAGATTCGCTTTTATCGCGATTCATATGGCCGCACAAGAACCGACTCGTTTTTCAATCATCCCGGAATGTCGCCGAAAGAGCCGACTGATATTCAAATCCAGGATCCAGTCGCGGGCACAAGATATCACCTTAACGTGCAGCAGCGCGTAGCTGTGCTGATCGTCCCGCGGAAACTTCCAATCAATCCGAATGTTGTGCAGAAACCGGTTCCCTATCCGCAAGAAAGGGTCCCGAAGACCACCTCAGAGGATCTCGGTACCCAATCGATTGAGGGAGTCCTGGCCGAAGGCGTGCGAACCACTATGATATTTCCTGTAGGCTCGCAAGGGAACGACAGGCCACTGCAAGTAGTGGAAGAGACGTGGGTTTCGAAGGAGCTCGGTCTGACGCTGCTGGAAAAGCATTCCGACCCGCGTCATGGCGAGTCGGTCACACGCGTGACGAGCCTTGACCGCTCCGAACCTGATCCGACCCTGTTTCAGGTACCGCCGGACTACGCCGTGCTAGATTTACTCTTGAAGGCCCCTTGAGAATCGTGCTTTGTCGTTATCGATCCGGCCTATTCGCTCTAATTCCTCCAGGCTTTTCACGCGGCAATCTCCGTAATAGCTGCCGTCCGGCATGAAAACGTAACGAAAACCGTGACACCGCGACCCCGGAGTTTTATTCAAGGATCGTCAAGCCTGATAGTCCGGTGCCATCGGTCTACGATTTATCTCACTCTCTAATACCCGCTGCAACGATCGTGGAATGGCCTTGGAAACCTTGCCCCTTTGCGTGGCTTTGAAGTCGTTCGTAATCCAGAGCAGAGCATACCGCCAAATCTTTCTCTCGGGATCGAGAGGCACGACAGAGCCGGCTCGCGGGACAGGGTTTCCATTTATGTCCCCCGCGGTTATCGGACTTGCGGGAGTTGACATTGTTTTAGCCTCGTCTTTCCAAATTGCCGCTATAGACGCCGTATTCGCTCCGGAGTTGCTGCCGGGCCGTCGTCCTCCGCGCGAAATAAATTCGGAAACTGTGCCCAAAGAAATTGTGCCATCTGAGGGGGTCACCTCATAATTGGGTCCAACTTGGGTCCAAAACTACGGTTAATAGGGACTAAAAACGTGGTATCAGAGCAGTAAGGACAGCAGATTCAACGGGACTTTGGCGGAAGCGTGTGGGAGTCGAACCCACCATCCTGGCCGGGTAGGACAGGATCAATGGCTTTGAAGGCCACGAGGATCACCGGACCCTATTCGCCTCCAATTTTGGTAAGAGCATCAGAGTACGCGGCTTACTGGAGGTACGCAACCCCGCCCGCTTCCACAATAGGCTCCGGTGCTACTGAGGTGTCGGTTGGAGTAGCGATCCGGGCCACGGCCTCGTGCAAATTCGAGATCGACAAGTGGGCATACCGGCGCGTCATGGCGAGCCCCTTGTGCCCGAGCAATTCCGCGATGTTGCCGAGTGGTGTTCCCGTCTGCCTGAGACGGGAGGCGTAGGTGTGCCTGTTGTCGTGCCATTTGTAATCGCGGATTTTAGCCACACGCACGGCGGGCACGAACCAATGCGTCGGATAATTCAGCGGTTCACCTGCCACGTTCCGCACAACCCGGCCAGTTCCGTCGCCCCGGGAATGAAACACCATGAGCGCTTTCATCGCGTCGGCATTCAATGGAATATGCACGGGATCGCCATTCTTCGTTTGTGGGACGACAGCAACACGCGCAGCAAGATCTATGTTTTCCCACATAAGATCGCGGTACATGGAGCCAAGGCGCAGTCCGGTAGATAAACTGAGGGTGAGCTCCGGTTCGTGGTCGCACCATGCGGGGTTCGAATTAATCGCCTCGCGAAGTCTCCTTTCTTCGTCGGCTGTGAGAAACCGAACTCGCGAATTGTTTTCCGGGTCGCGCCGAATTCCCCGTACGGGGTTTTTCTCGACTTTGCCGTTACGGATGGCAAGCCGGTACGTCAGGGATAGAAGCGTGTGGTGGTGATTGTGGCTCGAAGAACTCCAGTTGCCCTCGTCCTTGGCCCTACTTAGCGCGGCTTCTACTTCCGGCGACGTGATTGATTCGGCGGCACGCGAGCCAAACCACTTCCTGATGTTCTCCATCCTGCCGAGATCGTGCTGCGGTTGTGCGTAACGTCTGCGGATATAGGCGTTAGTGTCATCGCAAAGCTCGCTGAAAGGCACGCTGCGGCGGCGAAGCTTCTCCGGGAGCTTCTTTCCATTGAGTGCCTGGTTCTTGCGCTTTCTGTAGAGTTCTATCGCGGATCCCTTAGTGCCCGCTTTCTCGCGGTGATAACGGCCCTGGGCGTCCACGTAGCGAATCCACCACGGAGAATTCTTGCCCGGTATTTTCTGAAAAAGGCCGCGCGGATTGCGTCGCGCCTTAGCCCTGTCGCTTGGCCCAATAAGAGCCGCGTTGTCAGTTTGCATCGTGCTTCTCCTTCTTCGGACGCCCGCCGAGCTTTGCCCATCTGCTGAGCGTCGCTTTGCTGTGCCTTGCGGCGCGAGCCTTCCCGCCTTTGCGCCCTATACCCGCCAGGTATTCGCGAATCATCATGTCCACCTCTTTCCTCATAACTTAGCCGTTATGATAATACTTAGCCGCTATGTTGTCAAGGACGATCACGAGGGGCCATAGAATGGTCCTGCAAACGCATTGACGCGCACCATGCTGCAAGGCACTCTATGTTGAAAGCGGAGGAGTACATGCGCAGAGTCCACCTACCGAATGAGGGAGAGCACGGCTGGTCCTACGATCCGAGTTCAATCGAGCATGTAATCGAAGCACACCTGCGCCGAGAGGAGATCGAGACGAGGCGTTTGAGCGAGCTGATCGCGACAAACGGGTCAAGACTACCGCTCAAGAGTGCTGTGATGGGGCTAAACGAGGTGGAGTTAGATGCTATCTGGCGGGAAGGCTGGGCGCTCTTCTTGGAGAGTGCAAGTTTGTCGGACGAATTGAGGGACGAACGGCACCGATTTCGGACAGGCTTCCCTGAAAGGGTTGAGCGGTTTCTCAGGAACGCTGACCGTGAGATCAGTGATCTTGCTGAGCGCCATGCAGTCCTGTTTGCTCTGACATGTGAGCGAGCAATCCAGGGGGCGACCGGCGAGTTTGCAGACATGCTCACGCAAGCCGTGATCGCCCGGCGCGGTCGCAAAGATTTTCCACTCAATCTCCGCGCGGATATGTGGGCAGAGTGTTTGCAGTTTTCCATGAAATTGGCGAGATTTGAGGCAGCTGGCGTGTGGATGGATAGGGCATGGGGACATGCACCAAGCGAATCATCCCTGCCGCATCTCCACAGGCTCGACACGATGGCGCTTCAACGAGCTGACACGGCCAAGTTCATCGCGAAGTTTAAGGCGGAGTTCGAGGAGAGAATCAGGCACGGGTCGCCACAGTGGCTGGACGAGGCGGAGCGCCGGATAGAGCTTCGGCGGCTCTTAAGCAATGCTCCACAGCGCCGAGCGAGCCTCGACGATCCAAGCAAGCGGGCGGTGGCCAATCTCCTGTTTCTCAATCCCAATTTAACAACACGAGAGATCTGCACCAAACTGGACAGCGCAAACGAGCGAGACCCAAAACATCCAGCTGCGCCACTCCCAAAGAAGTGGATTAAAAAAGGAGTGCGTTTGTGGACAGAAGCGTATGAGCGATTCAAAGGAAACGTAAAAAGCTATATCAGCAAAGTTCGGAGTGAAAACGGAATCGCCTCCCATCGCCGTTCGTAGAGTTACCCTGGTTGCCCACCGTCAAGAGTTAACACTCGCAAGTCGAGTCAATTGCACCTGTCAGTTTCCAGAAATGCGAACGTGCTCGCGTCGAGGCATGCCATTGCTGTATTTAGGACGTATGATGAAGCCACAGAATGAACGGCTCGCTGTGAGTGTTCGCGATGCAGCGGCGATGCTCGGCATTTCGCCTCGCACGATTCAGAACTATATCTTCGCTAAACGCCTTCCGGCGCGAAAGATAGGTCGCCGTACGTTGGTCCTCGTGCGTGCGCTCGAAAACTTTCTTCGCTTCGACCAACCCTCCCCTGGCGCAAACAATGCCGATGCAGATTCCGATGTCTGACCCGCGCCAGATCGCGGGTCTCGTGCCGATGGCGCGGCTACTCGAAGCACTCGACTTTGCCGTGAATGAACGGACTCGGCGCGCGCCCTGTCGCCTGCACTCCGGCTCGAATCCAACGGCGTTTTCCTGGCGCGAGGATGGTCGCTGGCACTGTCACTCGTGCGACGCGGGTGGGGACCGCATTGCGGTCGTGAGAGCGGTGCGACAGTGCTCATTCCGAGAGGCCGTCGAGTTTTTGGCGGCGCTGGCGGGTGTGAAGTTTCGCTTGCAGCGAGTGTCGCGACAAGAGATTGGACAGATACGCCAACGAAGGGAACGGGCGGAACATGCCGCTTGGCGAATCAGCGACGAGGTCGGACGGCTTCGCCGCTACTACACGGACACTATGCACCGGGCCGAACAGTTGCAATGGCGCGCCGGACACGATCTTCTCCGGGCTTCCACCGATTGGGCGCGCGATACTGCGTGGGAGCGGTTGGCCCGTATCGCGGCGGTCTCCACGTTTTTCTTTATGGGTTGGAGCTTCATCTGGGGCGCGAACCCTGAGGCGCTTGTATCTTTCGTGCTGGCGTCGCCCACCGAGCGGCGACGATCGATTCTCGGGTATGAGTCAGAAAATGCAATCGCAGCATAGCGAATTGATGCGCGCACTTGAAAGCAACCCCCAGCTACTTGCGCAGGCCGAAACGATAGCAATTCCTGACGGGCGGCGAGGCGAGGTTCACGAATATGGGGCGATGCTCTTGCACGAGCTAGAGCAATTCATCTCGCGGTTTGTGATGCTGCCTGACGGCGCGCTGGCACCTCTCGCGGTGTGGGTATTAGCTACTCATTGCTTCGAGTGCTTCGACGTTTTTCCGTATCTTGCGATTACATCTCCGGTTCCGCGCTGCGGAAAGAGCACACTGCTTGACCTGATTGGGATGTTCTCGCGCAATGCGATTCCAGCGTCGAATATTTCGGAGGCGGCGCTTTTTCGAACAATATCCGAGGAGCGTCCGGTGTTGCTGTTAGATGAGGCCGAGTGGCTTCGGGAAAAGAGCGAGCGTGCGCAGATCATTCGCAACCTTCTGAATGCTGGGCACCGCTCAAATGCTTTGACCATCCGCTGCGAGAAGGACGGCAAGCGCAATAGCTTTCACGTTTTCTGCCCTAAGGCGATCGCCGCGATCGGCGAGCTTTCGGATACGCTGGCCGACCGGAGCATTTCAATCCCTATGCAGAGACGCGCGGAGACCGAGAGGTCTGGGCGATTCCGGTTCACAAAGGTGAAAAGGGAGGCCGATCCGTTGCGAGAAAGAATTGGCAGACACATGGACGTGTCGAAAGTCGTGATTGCAGCGGCATATGAAAGCTTGCCTGACCTGACCTTTCTCGACGAACGCGCCGCCGACAATTGGTCTCCGCTCTTTGCAGTGCTCAGCGTGGCTGCCCCGACGCGGGTTGATGAGCTAAAACGGTGTGCAGAGACACTATCTTCGGGTCGCGCTGATTCAGCGGATGATTCCTTGCCCTTACGGTTGCTAGCGGATTTTTCAGCGGTGGCGGACTCGAGAACCGAGAGGGTCGTCCGAACGGATGACCTGCTTTCCGGGGCACGCGAACAGGCAGAGAATCCGTGGGTTGAGGAAGTCAAATTGACCCCACACAAGGCCGCGAAATGGCTGCGTGGGTTTGGAATCCGGCCTACGCGTACTGAATCATATCGCGGCTACAAGAGCAAAGCCATTCTGGACGCGGCAAACAGGTATTTGCCACAGCAAGCGTCAGGAGCGTCAGGAAGCGTCAGCCATAACTCGCGCAAGCACTTAAGGATGACAGATGCTGACGCTTCTGACGCACACAGTACAGAAAATGACACCGATGCAGCAGAATGACGTAGTCCGGCGCGCAGTCGAGGCTGTAAGAGCGATTTGCCAGGAGCCGTGTGTTGAAAGCGAATCTGAGCCGGAGTCGTGGCGCGAGAACCGGCAAACTGCGATCGCTGTCCGTCGCTTCCACGGCCAGTCACACGCGAGGCTATTCTCCTTCCTCGGGCGCAAGGTGCGCACGCCTGCAGGGATGGGGACATTGCTACAGGTCTTCGCCGACCGTTGCACGGTGGTCCTCGATTCGCACGTAGCCCAATGCGCCCACTTTGCGCCGGACGAGATCGAACCTGTGAGTTGGGAAGTCGAACCGTGAAGCCCGGACAGAGGGCGGTAATCCACGCAGACCACGCCCGACGAAAGCGAGGGCGCAAGCCCGCAAGCGAATCCCGTGCCGCAGAGATTCGCGCAAAGCTCTTAGCATGGAAGCAGACGCCGGAACCACAGAAAAGCTCGCTACGGACGCTGGCCGCTAGACTTGGCACGTCGCACCAGCTGTTGAGTGTCTATCTCAAGGGTCTGAACAATTGGCAGAAGAAAGACTACCAAAACAGGGCGGCGACCATTCGCAACCTTGCAAGGGCCGAAAACAGGGACATGACTTCCTGGGAGCAATCACAGGTCGCAACTCTCGAACGGCTGTCTTTCCGCTGCGCGATAGAGTCGGTGTTGACTTCTACGCTCAAGCAGTATGAGGCAGAATTCCAGGAGAAGGAGCGAACTGGCCTCACACGCAATGAACTAAAGATCGTTAGGATGCTCGCGCAGCACGGCTCTCGGATGGCCCAAAAACTGATCGAAAAGCGTCAAATTAATTTGCCACTTACGCCGAACCGTGCGAGCTAAGTCCTTTAAATTAGAAAGAGGGATACTGGCAACTCCGCTAAAATGACCTCGCGCGCTGTGCAGGAAAAAACAACGTATCTCGAAAAAACAAATGCAGGAGGAGCCAGCCGTCATGCCGTCGCGTGAATCATCACTGAGAAACCTACAGAAAGCGCGGGCAATTGGGCGTCCGCCTCGGCCCTGGCGCAGCCGGTCAGAGTCTCGCTTGATTCGCAGCTTCGCATGGCAATGGCATTTGGGACGCGGGCCGTGGTGCTCGGGGCGTGCACTCGCCCGATGGCTTGGGGTTAGTCACACGTACGTTCAGAAGCTTACGCGGACACTCCCGCGAAGCGAGAGCGATTTCCTTCGAGAAGTGGCGCGTCACGGCGTACCCACAAAGGAGGCTCTAAGAGACGCCCGTGAGAAGTCTCGGCAGCAAAGGGAACGCGGCTTGCTGCGCACGCAGCCCCGCTGGAAAAAGGTGGAATACAGATTCGGCGATACCTTACTGCGCGATTTTGTACCAACCAAGCCCAATGCCGCAACCATGGTAGCCAACAATCCCTTCCTGCCAGATGCACCCGCCTCGGCAATCCCCAAGAACGGAAAATCCGATTACACCGCGATGTACATGTGGCATCTGAGAATTGGCGCAGAGCGAGCAAAGGTGACAGAATCCTGGCGCCCACCTCGACCCTCGTGGTGGCGTTGATCCATAGTTTTTTGTGGTTTTGCGCGCGGAATCGCGATTGCGTTTGAATTAAGTACGCTTCGCCCGGGACAGTTCATATAAACGGCGGGCTGGCGGATGGCGCCGCCTCTTGCCCTTGTGGGACAGCTGTTGGCAGTTGCAGAAGCAGCACGATATGGCCAGGGCGGACAGCGTTTGCGGAAGGTTACGATCATCGTGTTCAAGCTAGACGCGCACACTCCAGCGCAGGTTGACCGGATGGTCGTCCGTCGGGCATTGGCGCTAATCGGATCGCAGGATTGATCAACACGGACGAAAGAGTTGATCCCTCACTATGCGAGGCAGCACATAAGATGGCTGCGAATTACTCTTATGATTTGCAACGCTTTGTGGATGCTCAAAACGGCTGTTTCGAGCGTGTTTGCGAGGAATTACGCGAAGGTCATAAGCAAAGCCATTGGATGTGGTTCGTTTTCCCTCAAATCAGCGGCTTAGGGCACAGCCCCATGGCGAACAGATACGCAATCTCATCACGGAAGGAAGCCGAAGCGTATTTGAGAAATCCAATTCTGGGCCCGCAACTGAGGCATTGTACCCAGCTTGTTGTGCTCGTGAAGGGCCTCACCATTGAGGAGATTTTCGGGAACCCAGACTACCTCAAGTTTCGATCGTCAATGACCTTATTTGCGAATGCTACCTCCGAAAACCAGATCTTCAAGGATGCTCTGCAAAAGTATTTTGCTGGAGAACCCGACCAGGTGACGATCGACTTACTGTAAACGTTGAGATTGCGGCTTGAGCAACCTAGCTGCCCGAAAAGCTCATAACATGATGTTCTCATCTGAAGGAGATTAAGTCCGAATACACGACGTTGATTATTGACTTGCGAAATGTTCCACTTCTCAACCGCGACCCCGTGGCAACATCAGTGATCTGTTAAGAATAGCCAATCCAATACCTAGGAATTTTCTATGAAACTAACCCGCTTTTTCTTGCCGCTGATCATTGCCACCGTCTCGGCCATTCCCGCGACCGCCCAGTCGAACCCACGGTACGAAATCTACGCTATCCGCTATGCCACGTTGCCCGACTTCCCCGTCGCGGAGCTCGTGGCCGGCGCCGATCCAGTCCGCAAACTGGATATCGCCATGATGATCTGGCTGGTTCGGGGCAACGGGCGCAACATCCTGGTCGACTCCGGTTTCTATCACGACCGTTTCTTCAAGGAATGGCGTGTGAATGACTTCACCAAGCCGTCCGACGCGCTAAAGCCGCTCGGCTTGAAGCCCGAGGACATCACCGACGTGGTCGTTACTCACATGCACTGGGACCACGCTGATGGCGTGGACCTGTTCCCCAACGCCCGAATCTGGATTCAGAAAGATGAGTTGCAGTATTACGCCGGAGAGGCATGGCAATCAAAGGACACGCATGGCGGCATCGATCCCGAGGATGTGCTCACCCTCGTCAGGTTAAATATGATGGGCCGGGTTGGCATGGTCAACGGTGACGCGCAGGAAATTCTCCCCGGTGTTACCTGCTACATCGGAGGCCGCCACACCTATGCATCGCAATATGTCGGTGTGAACACCAGCGCAGGAACGGTGGTGCTGGCCAGCGACAACATGTATCTCTACGAAAATCTGGAAAAGCACGTGCCCATCGCGGCCACGCTCGATGCGGTGTCGAACCTGCGCGCACAAGACCGCATGAAACAACTCGCCGCCGGTTCCGGGCTCATTATTCCTGGACACGATCCTGCAGTCATGGCGAAGTTTCCGAATCCGACTCCCGGGATTGCTAAGATCGAGTGACCGCCAGGCCGGAACGATGGTGGTCGAATCTGATCCCAAAGGACCCATTTCTGTTTCCGGCACGCTAACGTTTGGACACTATCCACCCAACAGCGCTCAACGAAACCAAAACGGGGCTATTATTGCAGAGCAACGCGATTCAACAATTCAGCTCAGGAGGTGCTACACCTATGGCCACGCAACAAACTGGGATTGCTGAGAATGTTGCCGGATTGCTTTGCTACGTGCTCGGATGGGTTACGGGCCTGATCTTTTTCCTCCTCGACAAGCGCCCCTACGTGCGATTTCACGCCGCGCAATCGATCGTAGTCTTCGGCGGACTCCAAATCATTCAGATCATCCTGGGCCGCATTTTCGGCTTTGGATTGCTATTCGGTGGGTGGGGCGCGTTTTCGTTTGGCTACCTGCTCTTCCAATTGATCAGTCTTCTGTCGCTGATCCTGTGGATCGTGCTGATGGTGAAGGCCTATCATGGCGACCGTTTCCGCGTTCCGATCGCGGCAGATATTGCCGACCGCCTGTTCGGCCGCGCCGCCTAGCGCATAGCGCTTATCGAATAAGTCGTTGGCGAAAAGACAATTTTCTTCAACTAGGGTGCCAACCTCAACTGTACGGAGAAGAATGGCGACTACGCGCTACCCCAAACTCCTGAACCTAGCCTCGCACGGGGTGAGGACTCTCGAGGTAAGCCCAGCGCTCCACGATATGCCGGTTGGCGATCCTCCAAATCACAATTCCGGAGAATTCTAGCTGCTGGTCGGACGCCAGATCTGTGCCCGTCCAATGGTTGCGAACCACGACTTTGTCGTCCTCGGCGATCATGTCCATGATAGTCACGTGCAGATCGGGAACCTTTTTGAGCGCCGCGCCGACGTACTTCATCGCTCCCGCAGGTCCCGGAGGCAGTCCCGGCGGTACGTCAGCCCCGTGATCCACAAACCCGGGCGCGAAATTCACCTCACCGATGCCTACGTTCTTCCGGTTCACGAATTCCTCAAAATGATTGCGGATGAATTCCTTCATCTCTAAGTGTGTCATCCCTGTCTTGGGATTCTTGACTTCCGACGGTAGCGCCGATGTGCTCATCATGGCTCTCCCTCTTCACGCGGACGCGGCCTGATCTCGAAACTCCCTGGCATTGGCTGTCAGATATTGATCTAGTGTCACGGGCTCGCGCTCGATCAAGGACTTCAGCAGGCCATCCGTCGTCCTGCCCCCACCCTGCTTGTAATATTGCTGAAGTTCCAGGAGTGCCGTCACCTGCCACTCCGGCATGCCCAAGCCGAGCATCGCCTCAAGCTGCGCCGATTCTGGAATGTCCACATAATTCACCGTGCGGCCGGCGGCCTTGGAAATTCGCTTCGCCAATTCCTGGTTCGATATCGCTTCTGGCCCATTCAATTCATAGGTCTTCCCAGAGTGCGCGCCGCCCGCAAGCGCTTTGACCGCGACAACAGCGATGTCCCCCACGTCTAGATAACTGACCTTCGCGTCTCCCATGGCAACGTAAAATGCGCCCTGCGCCCGAATGCTCGGAGCATTGAACGCTACGATGTTCTGCAGAAACCCGTTGGGCCGCAGGATCGTGTAGCTCATTCCGGTCGCCTTGAGCTTGTCTTCCACCTTGCGGTGCCAGCTCGGAAAAGATTTCCCGTAGTCTCCCGCTCCCATCGCTGAATTCAGCACCACGTGCTTCACACCAGACTCCTTGCACACGTCCAGCATATTGCTCTCAAGCTCGACGAGTTGAGGAATCGGAGAACACACAACATACACGGAACTCACGCCGTCCAGAGCGTCGCGAAGACTTTGCTTGTCCGAATAATCTGCCAGCACCGCCGCGCATCCGGAGGGTGCCTTCGCGGCCTCCTCGTTCGACCGGAACATGCTACGGACTTTGGACTCCTTCCGGATCGCTTCCTGCAAAACCGCTTTGCCAACACTCCCGCTGGCTCCAGTGATAAGAATCATTTTCTTGCCCTCATTTTGTGCGGCTCTCAGAGGCAGCCGGAATTCGGGTTGACTCGTCCGGGACGAATGCTTCAAGAGCATGGTATAACGGCACTGTGCCGCGGTGAAGTACGCACTAATTTGTAAGCCCTGGAGCTCCCGATGAAGGTTCACCACAGTTGCCCCGTTCAGGCGAGCATTAACGTCTTGAGCGGCAAGTGAAAGTCCAGGCGGTCTGGCGCCTTTGGCCCGTTGCGTTTCGCCGAACTTCGCAATCTTCTGCGTGGCGTCAGCGAAAAAGTTCTCACCACCCAGCTCCGCGAATTGGAAAAGGACGGGGTAATCCTGAGAGCGGTGGCGCGCTCCTCGTCGCCCATGATCACCTACTCGCTTAGCCCCTCCGGCCAGACCTTGATTCCCCTCCTCGAAGGCCTCTGCGACTGGGGCTCAAACAGTTCGGCATCGTCCCAAATTTGCCGCGGAATCCCCGAATACTAAAAATATCGAGTTCTTAACCGGCCTGGCCGGGGCGTATGCGAATCGCGGACTGGGAAGACGATTCTGGACATATTGTCGGCAACTCTTACCTTAAGGATTAATTGTAGATGGTTCCCCGTGCCGTGACCTCGCGGACGAGAGCGGGACGTCGCAACTGCGGCATCCGGTCGGACCCGATGCGCTCCGATTGCTTGGCTGGCGTAACTCCATGACTGACGAAGATTGGGTGGAACCGCATGGTGCCGACGACGACACCTGGTACAGCGCATGGAGCGTGATTTCGGTTTGGCCATCCGTCCCAAGAACTGAGGTTGAGACTTACGCAAACGCGCTACAACTTGCCCTTTCTTATCCGGCCGTTCAGAAGACCGAGTAAATCTGCCAGTGTAGATGTGCAAGGTCGTGTATGGCCTCCGGAGCTCTCCCTAAAAAGGCTCTCTTCAAGGGGGTTTTTGGGAAAGCCTACATCGGACTACATCCCTACATTCCCTGCTGATCTCAGCGCCTGCCACGTCGCGGCGAGATGGGACTCGTTTCAACGTGCTTGTGCGGATCCTCATTGGTCTGTGCCGACACGCCGATGCGGTGACGCACCCGGAATTCTCTCGAAGCAAATCGTTAGCGTCGGTCAGTTTCCGGTTTGCCCGTGATCCGCCCGCAATCGGCAAGCCCCAATCGATTCCCCAACTTCCCTCAGCCCGACTTAGGCTATCATCCGTCCCGGACGGCGCGAGGATGTCCGTGCCGATTAAAAAGCGACTGCTGCAGCTCACTCAGCGCGCCACGATTGGAGGCACTCCGTGACGGCTAACCTCGACGGTGACGCGCGCGGATTAGTCCGCGGCCTGAGTCTCTCGACGGCGATGGCCGCTGTTGTCGGCGTCGTCATCGGAACGGGCATCTTCCTCGTCACGAGCGACATGGCCCGTGATGTTGGGTCTGTATTTCTCGTCATTGCCGTTTGGATCGCGGGAGGCGTGCTCTCGCTGTTTGGAGCACTCTGCTTTGCGGAGCTCGGCGCGGCGATGCCGAAAGCGGGAGGGATGTATGTTTACCTCACCCGGGGTCTCGGCCCCGTCTGGGGATTTCTGTTCGGGTGGATGAGTTCTTTCATCGAAAAGCCGGCAGAGAACGCGGCGGTTGCGGCCGGGTTGCTGCGATTCATTGGATTCATGGTGCCGGCAGTGGCTGCGCCGCTCTTCATCCTGCACATTCGAGTGCCGTTTCAGAAGGAGGCGTCTGAGTTCGCCTTCACGGCCGCGCAGCCGCTTGCAGCAGGGGTGATCATTCTCATCACCGCCGTGAACTATCTCAGCGTGCGTTCAGCCGGTCGGATTCAGTTGCTGCTGACGTCTCTGAAGGTCAGCGCTATCCTGGCGCTGATCGCGCTGGGCTTCGCGTCGCAAAAAAGCAGCCCCCTGCACTTCGAGCCGATTTTGGCTCCAATCGCTGGAGGTGCCCTAGGCGCTTTCCTGGCCGCGCTCGTCCCGGCGATGTGGGCGTACAACGGCTTCCAGGACCTCGGGGCTATGGGAGAGGAAGTTGAAAATCCCAGCAAGAATATTCCGCGCGCGCTGATTTTCGGAATGCTGATTATCGCCGCACTCTACGTGCTGGCGAATTGCGTTTACTTCCGCATATTGACGTTCGGCGAGGTGGCTCGGTCGTCGCACGTCGCGTCCGATGTGTTCGAGCGGCTCATTGGTCGCGGCGGCGGAAAATGGTTGACTGTCGCAATGATGATTTCCGCTCTGGGCACTCTGCACGTTGGTGTTCTGGCGGGAGCGCGCGTTCCGTTCGCAATGGCGCGCGACGGCGGGTTTTTCAAATTCGCGAAAAGAGTGCAACCGACCTTTCGCACGCCGAGTGGAGCTCTATTCTTTTAGGGCACGGTCGCGTCTTTGCTCGCCTTGTCGGGTACCTTCGAAGAACTTTTGTCGCTTGTTATTTTTGCGCTCTGGATTTTCCTTTCCTTGTCCGCCATCGCTCTCATCCGGCTGAGAAAAATCGAGCCCGCACTTCCGCGCCCCTACTCCACATGGGGCTACCCCTGGACGCCGTGCATTTTCATCGCCGCTGGTCTCGCGCTGACCGTGAACTTGTGGCTAGACCGGCCGGTCCGGTCTTCGATTGGCCTTGCTGTGATTCTGCTCGGACTTCCTTTCTATTTTCACTGGCGGAAGAAGTCTAAGGCGGCGGTATCCCCAGGGATAGATGTGTAAGCCCGCAGAGCGAGTGAGGCACTGCTAGCGAACGTTTCTGCCGGGGCGCGATTTTACAAGCGCGTTGGTAACCACCTAGACCCTGCCTTGGCTCGACGATGCGGGTCCTCCTTGGTCTGTGCAGGTGCGCCAATGCGGTGACGCACCGGGAAATCTCTCGAAGCAGATCGTTAGCGTCGGTCAGCTACCGAGTAGCCAGGCGGCCTTGCGGCCGCCCGGCCCTCTCAGAACTGGGCGTGAAAGTTTCCCTTCACCCAGCTCAAGCCCTTCGAACGCCTCTTTGGAGGAGACGCGGTTTCGAAACGGGAAGACGCTGACGATGAACCCAGTCATGGCACTCGGGATGAAGTAAAACGCAGTTCGTAGCACCAGTGGAACCGCCCTGCACACGGGGGACGCAGTAATGAAGGCGCCAGCCTGTGATCCGGGTGATTTGTGTATGGCACTGGGTGCAGAGTCCACGTTGTTCATGCCAGAGATAGCGAAGAGTGCGGGTGCCCCGAAACGTTTCCAGCATGTGAGCCCCTTCGCGTTCTTCGAAGTAGGTTTCATAGGTTGGATCGTACGGGTTCGCTTCGCCTTTAACCTTGACGTGTCGTTTGATGGGAGTGCTCTTGGCGTAGTACAGCCAGATTTTAGTCGGCTGTCCTCCGTCATCGCAGGTTTCACCGAAGAAGGACCAGTCACGATTCCCGCGCCGGTCAAAATATTTGGGTTTGAACCAGCGCGGGCTTTTGTTCGGGTGCCTTCGTCGTGCCCATTGCCACAGACTAGAGAAGATGCTGCGATCCACGTGTCCAAACGTGTGTTTGCTCACCACGTGCCGATGATAGTTTGCCCAACCGCGAATTTTCGGGTTGAGTTGATCGATCAGATCGGCGGCAGACACGCCATGCGCAGCTTTGATAATTCTGCGGATACCATCCAGGAAGGTTCCAACATTCTTCTTGGAAGGCTTGATGAGCAGTTTCCCGTTGGGGTATCTGCGCACGTTTTGTCCGAGGAAATCAAAGCCGTGCTCCACGTGCGTAATGACTGTCTTTGTCGGAGAGAGTTCAAGACCTCGTCGTTGCAGGAACTGTTCGACCAGGGGCTTGATTTCTCCTTCCAGTAATTCTTTCGATTTACTGGTGATGACGAAGTCATCCGCGTAACGGATGAGATTGACACACGGTTTCTCACCTCCAAGGGACTTGAGACGTTTTCCTGCTGGATACTTTTCCTGCAAGAGTCGTTCAAGTCCGTCCAGCGCGCAGTTCGCGAGCGCGGGGGAGATGATTCCACCTTGTGGGGTCCCGTCCGTCGTATCGTGAAGGACATGTTTTTCCATGTACCCGGATTTCAACCACTTTTGGACAATGACTCGGTCCATCAGGACATGAGCCAAAAGCCAATCGTGTGAAATCTTGTCGAAACAGGACTTGATGTCGCCTTCCAGAATCCACTGCGTGTTTGCGCTTCTCAGTGCTTTGAAACACTGTTCCATCGCATCGGCGCAGGACCGCTGCTGACGAAACCCATAAGAGTTTTTATCAGCAGTAGTTTCCACAACGGGGACGAGTGCGAGCAGATGCAGCGCTTGCTGTGCTCGATCCTTCATCGTGGGAATTCCGAGTGGGCGCATCGTTTTGCCGTCCGACTTCGGGATGTAAACACGTCGCAGGGGCTGAGATTGATAACCCCTACGCTTCAGTGCATGTACTGCCTGGGTCTTCTTCTCTGGCGTGTCCCAAATTTCTTGGTCCACACCGGGGGTTTTCTTGCCATTGTTTTCCGTCACTCGTCGAACGGCGAGAACTTTGCCGCTGTAGGAGTGGGTCAGCAAACGTTGCAGGGCTCGCACCTTGCTCCATCTGCTTTCCTTCGTTGCCTGCACGATACGCACTTGGAGTCGGCGAACGTTGCGGTTGATGGCCTGCCAGTCGATGGCGTACCATTCCGCCGCTTCGCGTGAGACCGCACCAACGGCTTGCGCCGTCGTCATCTGCTTTGCCTCATGAGCCGATTAATCAAGTTCTCTCGTGTGAAGCACCATAAAGGGAAGTCAGCCCGCTTTCGCGTCCGGTGATGTTGTCGATGACGCTGACGCAACCGATATCCGCTCCATTACCGAGTGGCATTCGCTTTCTCCCTCATCTGTTATCCGCACCGCCATCGGTGCATCTTGCGATGCACTTTCCCCTTGCGGGGAGCGATGTGGATTTACCCTGTTCCGTGGGAATGACGCGATAGGTTAGGTCTGTTCTATGCGCCGGCAGTGTTGTTTACCCATGACAGAGGACCCGGAAGCCTCGGTGCTCACTGCAAAAAGAGCCGCTCAGCATGTTAGGCTCTCTCGGGCTAACGACGCTTACGAACATTTGTGTATTCTGACCCTGCTATCAAGCCTAGCCCCTCTCCACCTTATGCTGGCAGATACACCGTGGCCTCACGGTTTCGGTGCCACTCTTGCGAATGTGGGTCCATTGTCCGAGGGCTTCGAACGGTCTGTTGCCTCGCCGCTCCAACCTCGTAGGCTACGTGCGACGGGACGCACGGTCTGATCGATTTCCTCCTTGTCAGACAATCATTCCAACAGCTTTCAGGTCGCAATCCGGTTTGCCCGTTACACGTCCAGTGGACCCGGCTATCGTCTTGCTGCACCGTTTAGCAAAGAGCGAATCAGAGGCGACAGATGCTAAATGTCTAAACTCGTGGTACAAACCACCGAGTGCCTGGCACCGACCAACCCGCCCTAGTGCGTGCCATCGGACGCTGGAGCCTGGCCGCGCTGGCGGTGAACTCCACAATTGGCGGCGGCGTTTTTGGACTGCCCTCCGTGTACGCGGGTCTGATTGGCAGAGCCAGCATGCTTGCGGTGCCGCTCGCGGGAGCGGCGTATGGAGTTATCGTTGCCTGCTACGCCGAAGTTGCGTCCCAGTTTACCCGGACTGGTGGAACCTACCTTTACGTTCGGGTTGCTTTCGGACGTTTTGCGGGCATTCAAGTGGCCTGGTTCTGGTTGCTCGGTGCTTTAGCCGCGCGCTCGGGAGTCGCAAATCTGCTCGTCACCTACGTGGGCGAGTTCTGGCCTCAGGCCACTCGCCCCATCCCAAGATTCCTGATTCTAACGCTGCTCGTCGGAACATTGACGGTCGTGAACTATCGCGGTGTGCTTGCTGGCACTAAGGTGAGCAACGTTTTTGTCGTGTCCAAACTCTTGTCGCTTGGCATCGTCTGCATAGTGGGGGCGTTCTATGTGATAGCCACCCAGCGGGTGATCCCTGCGCCAACCCCTCCGGCCCATGCCGTCGCCTGGCTGAAGGCCATGCTCGCGCTCTTTTTTGCGTACGGCGGTTCCGAATCCGCCCTGATTCCCATGAGTGAGGCCAAGGAACCACGTCGGCATGTGGCATTCGCATTGTTCGTCGCCCTCGTCACAGTCGGACTCATCTATACGCTCATCCAGTGGGTCGTCATTGGTGTGCTCCCTGATGCGGCGCACAGTGCTCGCCCGCTGGCGGACGCTGCGAGGATTATTATGGGAGAGGGTGGTGCTACGCTCGTTGCAATTGGGGCCCTCGTTTCAGTCTTCGGGTATCTCAGCGCGGGAATGCTTACTGGCCCGCGCCATACGTTCGCTCTGGCGGAACAGGGAGACTTCCCGCTCTGGTTCGCCGCCGTGCATCCAAAGTTTCGCACTCCCCATTTCTCGATTCTTTTCTTCGCGATACTGATTTGGCTGCTTGCACTGTTTGGCAGCTTCTCGTGGAACGTGACGCTTGCCGCGGTGGCGAAACTTCTCTATTTGGGGCTGGTGTGTGCGGCTGTTCCCGTTCTGCGAAGAAAGCAGCCAGGAGCGGCATTGTTTCGGCTTGCAGGCGGGTCGATTTTCGCTTCCCTGGGTGTAGCAATTTGCCTGGTCCTTTTTGCTGGCGTGGATTTCAGCAACTCGCTCGTTCTTGCGGCAACATTCTCAATTGCTCTGCTGAATTGGCTGATGGTACGGCGAGCTAAGCCCGTCCTCTCTTTCACTCAATAGCTGTCGGAACGAGAAAAACTGCTTCACGTCCACGGAATTAGAACCCGCTCGCGCAACTGCCGGATCGTCGGCAAACCTCACCTTGGGATTACTTCACGCCTGCCCGTCATCCGTTAGAAATGAGAGCTGAACGCCTAAAGGAGGTTATTCAATTCGAAGAATCCGCATTTATGGAGTGTATACTTCCTGCCGAGTAAGAGTTCCGCTATTCCTTGAATAGGGGCTTTTGTGAATCGCTGCCTCCTGGGCATTTCCTTTTTCGCATGCCTTTTACTTCCGCGCGGCGTCTCCGGTGACCCGCAGCCAGAGAGACTTATTTTCGTCGCTAACCAAATGGAGCACACGGTTTTGCTTGTAGATCCCATGTCCAAGCAGGTTCTGGCCACCGTGGGAGTTGACATTAACGGACACGAGGTCGCTGTTTCCCCGGACGGTCGCTTCGGCTACGTTCCCATCTACGGAAACACATGGGTGGGAAAGCCCGGCTCGAACGGAAGCACGATTCACGTCGTGGATTTACGCCAGGGAAGGACCGTTGCCATCATCGATCTCGGCAAAGAGGTGCGTCCGCACTGCGCGCACTTTGGGCCTGACGGACTACTGTATGTTTCCGCGGAACTCGCTAATGCCCTCTACATCGTGGACACAAAGACTCGCTCTCCTGTCGGCGAAATTCCAACTGGCGCGACGCATACACACATGTTCGTGATCTCTCCCGATGGCCGGAGGATATACACCGCGAATAACGAGGCGGGCAGCGTGAGTGTTCTCGATTTGCGAGCGCGGACTCTGCTCGCGACAATTCCAATCTCTAAGAAAGTGCAGCGCATCTCGATTTCACCCGACGGCAAGTTCGTTTATACGCAGGACCAGGAAACACCCCGCATCGTGGTCATCGATACTGGAACTAACGCGGTCGTTCGGTCGATTTCCCTCCCGAGGATTGCGTTCTCATCGGTAATCACAAAAGACGGCCGTTGGCTTCTTGCCAACTCCGAATCAGGAAAGCTCTTCGTTGTAGATGTGGTCAGTGGAGCACTTACAAAAACGTTTGACACACCGGATGTTCCCGTTCTACCTACCCCAGGAGAATTCGCGCTGGCACCAGACGGCATATACGCCTACGTGACCTGCCCCCAGGGCGGCACCATCGAGATCCTGAATCTTAAAGATTGGAAGCTGGAAGAGCCCATCCGGCTCACGAAAGGCGTCGACGGTATGGCTTGGGTGCCTTCCGTTACAAATTGATCGCTTCCTGGGCCCAACATCCTCCAGATTGTCGGCAAACCTTACCTTTCCGGATTACGGAAGGGTTGCCCGTCATCCGCCCTCAATACGTTAGAATCGGCAGAACTGAATGCAGGGGTTGGTCACTTCTCGGGAGTCATGATTGATGGCAACCAATGAATTTCAGAGACTATTGCTTCAAAACGCTGCGTTTACGCCACCCTGCCACATCGTCTCGGCCATTCCGGAGAATACACGCATACTGCGCATGACAAACGTGCCGCACTCAATTGCGGAAGAGCTCTGGCATATCGTGTTTTGGCAGGATCACTTCCTACGATGCGCGCGACGGGAAGACTTGGCCTACCCCCAACATGCAAAACTGGGATGGCGGCGGCTTGATTCCTTTAGCGACTCGCAGTGGCAGGAACTCGTTGCGCGGTTTGAATCAGGTTTGACTGAGGCTGCCGACATCGCCGGACAAACGCGGCTGGCAGAAAGCTATTCAACCTTGGAAGAACCCGGCTCAGGCACTGGCCCTCTGACTCTACTGGAACTCATCGCAAATTTGGCCGTACATAACGCCTATCATCTTGGACGAATCGTTCAACTCCGCCAAATCTCGGGATGCTGGCCACCATCGGCCGGCGGCGATACTTGGTGATGTCCTATCTGACGGCGTGACTCCGGGATCGCCGGCAAACCTTCCCTTACCCAGATTATGGAAGGGTTGCCCGTCACTCGGGAACAATCGCCCTTGTCGGCTCACCGTTGCATGGCACGGTTATTCCGCACGAGATTCAGCTAGGTACATCAATCTTGACACTGCGCCTCGATGCGAGAGATCTATTACAGTTTCGAGATACTGCCGTTGTCGCTCAAAGCAGCTACTACCCTCAAGTTGTTCAAGCTCCTCTCGATGGCCTAGCCTAGCACTTAGTCGTCCAGTGGCAGCCTTCAACATACTTACAGTCCGGTCTTTGCGATCAATTACCCGAAACCCAGCACGTCCCAGCATGTTTTCGTTGAAGCCCGGGGGCACAAATTGCGTATGTCCATGCACGGCCCTCAATCGAATTTCCTCATCGGAAATTGCACTGGTAATGACTCCGGCATCTGTGAACAGGAACTTTCCCGCAGGAATGAGTACTCGTGCCACTTCTCGGAACACTGACAAACGGTCGCGAAGATGAAGAATCACGTCCAGTGACATGACCACATCAAAGGAGCCGCTCGCGAATGGTATCGGCTGATTCAGGTCAGCTTCGCGAAGCCTCACGAGCCCGTCTACACCGAGAGAAACAGCACGGGCGCGCCCCGCAGTGATTGCTCTTGCGCTCACGTCAATGCCACTACCTTGACACCCGACATGACCTACAACGAAGGTCAGCGGCCCGCCGGGTCCACAACCGAGATCGAGGAAACGGCTTGCGCGCGAGAGCTTGAGCCGGGAAATGTCTTCTTGAAGTTCGTCTGCGGTCAGCCACGAGTGTTGGCCGATGTCTTCCCCGTAGGCTTCGCGCCTGAGTTGGTGCCCCAAGGGCGAATCAAACTCTTCATAAAGATTGTCATAGTCCCGGCCCCCGGGTTCTACAGGAACGGCCATGTGCACCTCATCAATCTATTCCGGAAGTGCGGGAAAGTGGCACCGGAATCGCGGGTTCGCGTGCCGAACTTTGAATCTTCAGTCGCGACACGAAAAAGGCAGCCAACAAGTAGCAGCACGCAATGACCGCGAAACCCGGCAGAAGGGTACCCGTCCGCGTGCTCAAATCACCGATGATGTACGGCCCAAAAAAACCACCAGCATGCCCGACGGAGTTGATTAGACCGAAGGTCGCGGCCGCTGCCGATTCGCTCAGAATCATCGTGGGCATGGACCAGAACGCCGGGTAGTACGCGAAGACGAAGGCGCCACCCATCGCAAATAAGGTCATGGCCAGCGGGAAATGTGTGCTCGCGGGAATCAGCAGCAAATATGAAACGCCTACGCATACCAGCGGAATAACGGTGTGCCAGCGTCGCTCGCCGGTCTTGTCAGAATGCCACCCATTGATGAGAAGTCCGAACAGCCCCGCGATGGCCGGCAATAGGACAAGAAATGCTACCTTGCTATTGGGAAGCCCCGAGAGGCGCTTAATGAACGTCGGCAACCAGAAGACAACAGACGCATTACTTGTGTTGGCCAGCAGGTAGGGAAACAGGAGCAATAGAACGCGCCGGTCGCGAAACGCCTTCCAGATGGTGTAGTGTGCAGTTTCCTTCTTCGCCTGCTTTTCCAACTCCAACTCGCGCGTTATCCACTCTCGTTCTTCTGCAGCGAGCCACGTCGCTTCTCTCGGCCAATCCGTCAGATAAAAAAGCGTGACAATCCCAAGAATGATAGCGGGAACACCTTCTAAAAGAAAAAGCCAACGCCACCCGGCCATCCCGCGCCAGCCGACTCCCAACAGCCACCCGGCCAGTGGCGACCCTATTATGGCCGACGAAGGGATTGCGGCATACAAGATAGCAACTGCTCTTCCTCGTTCTGATAGCCGGATCCAATGGGTCAGGTAAACGATCATTCCCGGGAAAAAACTTGCCTCTGCCATCCCAAGGAAAAAACGGGCCGCATAGAACTGTCCGGGCCTGTGTACCAAACCCGAAAGAATAGTTGCCAGTCCCCAGGAAATCATGATTCGCGCGGTCCACTTTCTTGCGCTCCAGCGCTCCACGATGATGGCGCCGGGCACCTCGAACAGGACATAGCCGACGAAGAACATCGCTACTCCCAGACCGTAAACCCGATCACTGAATCCGAGATCAAGATTCATTTTCAAGGCCGCGAAGGACACATTGGCACGGTCCAGGTATGCAACCAGATAAAGGAGGAAGACGAACGGCAGCAGCCGCCAGGCGATTCGTCGCCGTGTTCGTACGCCAACGTCTGAAATTGCTGGGACCGTGAGCACAGCACGAGTCAAGGGCGGTAGTCCTCAGCCATCTTCAGGATTGCGTGCGAGTATACACTCGCACCCCACGTATTCCGACCGTATTGTCGGCTACTCGGAAATTATCCCGGGGCTCGCCCACTTCCATGGCAACTAACGGCCGCGCGGTAAAAAGGGATGTGCCAGAGTGTATGCGTGCAGGGTGGTGTAGGGTCCTCGGAGCTGTCCACATAAAGATTCTCTCCGACAGGCTTTTGGAAAAGCCTTACATCAGGGTGCATCCCTACACCCAGCTCCTCTCGTCCGCATGACATGGGACCCACATCGGCGATTAAGGGCGGGTCCTTCTTGGTCTGTGCAGAAGCGCCTAGATGCGGACGACTGGGGCTTCCCTCGTGAAACAATCCTCCTGTCGCGGAATTAACTTCCCAGAAGCGGACTTGTCGCTGTATCGAACGCGCGCAATCCCACCGTGCTCATGTGCGCATCCTGCCCACTCGCGCGTCCGATACACCCCTAAGACTTCTGACCCGGAATGACTTCCGTATAGCTCGTCACTCGCCCGGAATCATGACGGGGGCGCTAACATTTGCGCCGACAGCCGACCGGCAAGAATTGCTTTTCTTGCCGCACCGCTGTGAGCTGCGGCATGTTCATCCGAAATGCTGGGTTATAGTGTGTGAGTCCATTCGAGGTGTTGCCAACCATGAAGGTCGTGAACCAAGAGGAAGAAACATCATCGAGTGCGCAACGATTCAAGGTCGCTGTTGTGCAGGCAAGTCCGGTCGTGTTCGACCGTGAGAGGACGCTAGAGAAAGTGCACGTTCTGTCGGGGGAGGCGGCCCACAAAGGCGCGAGGCTAGCCCTCTTTCCCGAAGCGTTCGTTTCTGCTTATCCGCGAGGACTCGATTTCGGGGCGGTGATCGGTTCGCGTTCCGAGGAGGGCCGTGAAGACTTTCGTCGGTATTGGGAGAGCAGCGTGGATGTCCCCGGTCCTGCAGTTGACGCACTTAGCCGAATAGCCCGAAGCCACAGCGTCTACCTTATCGTTGGCATCGTCGAGCGGGACCGTGGCACGCTCTACTGTTCCGTATTGTTCTTCGCGCCCGACGGTCTCTACCTAGGCAAGCATCGCAAGGTCATGCCAACCGCTTCCGAGCGGCTGGTGTGGGGTTTTGGCGATGGCTCCACGATGCCAGTGGTCAACACGCCATTGGGAAGGATCGGCGCAGTGATCTGCTGGGAAAACTATTTGCCGTTGATGCGGGCAGCTATGTACGCAAAGGGGATCGAGATTTATTGCGCGCCCACAGCCGATGCCCGCGATTCCTGGATAGCTTCCGTGCGCCACATCGCGGTCGAGGGGCGGTGCTTCGTGCTATCTTGCAACCAGTTCAACCTCCGGCGCGACTTCCCGGCCGATTATCATTCGGTGTTTGGTGACGATCCGGATTCAGTTGTGAATCGCGGCGGGAGCTGCATCGTTGATCCGTTTGGTAATTTCCTCGCGGGACCGAACATGGAAAGCGAAGCGATTCTGATCGCCGAGATTGATCGCACTC
This sequence comes from uncultured Acidobacteriota bacterium, assembly GCA_963703675.1. Lineage (GTDB taxonomy): Bacteria > Acidobacteriota > Terriglobia > Acidiferrales > UBA7541 > Palsa-295. The sequence goes on from CAVPFH010000010.1 coordinate 134,717, forward strand.
AGATCGTCCGAGGAAAATTTGATCTGGATGTTGTTGGCCATTATGCGCGGCCAGATATCTTCCAACTCCACGTGGACGAGCGGCCTAAACAACCAGTGACCACGCAAAGTTCCGAAACAAGCGGAGCCCTTAAGAAGACCGATGATTAGTACACGTCTCACGGAGCGCTTTGGCATCAGGCACCCGATCGTCTGTGCGCCAATGGCGTATGTCACTGGTGGGGCGCTCGCAGCCGCCGTTTCGCGCGCCGGTGGGTTGGGAGTCGTTGGCGGGGCCTATGCAGGAACGCTGGGCGGGGAACCTGATCTGGACACTGAACTTGCTCTGGCGAAGTCAGGCAAATTCGGCGTTGGATTCATCACGTGGGCTCTGGAGCGTGCGCCACAAATGCTGACGAAGGCCCTGCAATACTCGCCTTACTGCGTTTTCCTCTCCTTTGGTGACCCCAGTCCGTTTGCGGCAGAGATCGCCAAGGCGGGGGCCGTGCTGATCTGCCAAGTGCAGTTCTTGTCGCAGATCGAAATAGCTCTGAAGGCTGGTGCCGCAGCAGTCGTAGTACAGGGGGCTGAAGCAGGAGGACACGGGGCATCCCGCTCAACTTTTCCGTTCGTCCCTGAAGCTGCTGATTACCTGAAGCAGCACTCGCCTGGAACTTTGCTGCTTGCGGCCGGAGGTGTAGCGGACGGACGAGGATTGGCAGCAACCCTGATGCTGGGCGCAGATGGGGTGGTGGTGGGCACGCGTCTGTGGGCGTCGGCAGAAGCACTAACCCCACAGGCACACACTGACAAAGCGATTGCCGTGACAGGCGACTCGACCGTTCGGACTAAGGTGCTCGATGCACTGCGCGGCGTGCCTTGGCCGAGGGAATACTCATTCCGCTTCCTAAAGAACAAGCTGACAGACGAATGGGCTGACCGGGAAGCCGAAGCGTTCCGTGCATTCGGTACGCTGGCTGCCAAGTACGCACAGGCACGTGCGCAGAACGACCTCGATACGGTCGCAGTCATCTGCGGAGAGGCTGTGGGTTTGCTAAGGGACCGCCCGACTGCTGAATCAATCGTGGAATCGATGGCTGCGCAGGCAGCGGATCTGCTCCGTCATGGCGGCAAGCTCAAGTTCCCGCTGGAATCTTGAGAGCTGTGCATGCTGGCGAGTTTAGCGTGATTTCGCTGCCTGTGATTGGAGTGATTCGGGGGCGCGCCGCGCAGGCAAACAGGCGGTAACTGCGAACACTGCACTAAGGTGAATATCGCCACGCACGTAGACTTTCAATCTGTGTCGGATGGTCTTGTGTCGCCCGTCTTTTCGCAGATGACTTCGCGGCGCTTCGATAGGCGTTGAAGTGGAAGCATCTGAGCTGTCTCGCCACCGTGCGACTCCGAACGTGGCTTTCGCATTTCCGGCAGGCTCCAAACCGTAATCTCATTACACTTGTGACGCACGGGCAATTTCACATTTCGCACGTCATGCAAGCACGCCTAAGGCGCAGACCAAATCACTTTACCGTCCGTTACACACTGCGGGTTCCCCCTAATAGCTTCCGTAGTCCGCCCGGAGCCGCTGACCCTCCAACGACAGCGGATTTTATCTTTCGTCTCCTCTGGCGCCACGGCCCACAAAAACGGCCACAGCCCCAAATCTTGGTCGCACTGTTGTACGCGGCAGCGCAACTGGTCGTCATCTACACATCTCTGCACTTGGTCCTTGGCCGACTCAGGCGCAGAGGACCACAAATCTAACCAATCTTGCGCATCTAGCTCCTGCAGGTCGCCTCCCTTTTCTAATAGTCGATCAGTAACTTCTGATTGCGATTCCGAAAAAAGTGGCTTGATCTTCCATAGCCACCTTAAGAATCCATCAATCGGCCTCTTAAACACGGCCAATAAGGCGTAGCCCAAGACGATGCCTAGCGCGATGTCCATTACCATTTGCCTCTCCTGATTGAGACCAGCAATGCGGTGTCGGTATTGGTGTCGGTTGGTTCTGCAATTTGCTGCGTCACGCTGCACGGTGATGCGCGACGGAAATCTACGGAAGGCCGATAAACACGGTCATCTTCGCGATTGTGCGTTTCGTTGCCGGATGCTGCTTCTACCGGAATCGGCTTTGAAGGCCACGAGGATCACCGGACCCTATTCGCCTCCGGTTGGCTAAGGGTATCAAACTATCGACCTTGAAGCGGCTAAACTCGTTTAAGCGAAGCGGCGCGTTCGGCCCGACTAACTCGTAGCTGTTCAGTCCGAACAATTTTTTTCGAGCAATTCAGCTTTTTGGGGAAATCACTAGACGGTGGGATAACCGACGGCTAAGTGCTTTGACGACCAGCCGTGGCGAACTTCTTGCGAGCGAGGTCCAACAGCTTTGAATCCGTGCACACTTCATAGTACGGGCGCGTTCCTTGCGCACCGATTTTTGCGCCGGGCAATAACTGGTGGACGAAACCTTTACGGATGACGATTGGTTCGAGGGAGTCGCCTAGCGGCACTTCGCCAAAATAGAGGGGGACGCGCTCTTTGCCCCAGGGCATCGGGAAATTGCCACTCATGGGCGCCATTGCAATTTCGTTGCTCAGCTTCTGAAATCCTTCTTCATTGATTTCGATGCCGTTCAAGTTGTACCGGACCAAAAGTTCCTCGCCTTCGTCTTCCGCCGCGTCTTCCATTAATGGTTGCAGCAAAAAGACGTTGAAAGGCGATGCGTTATCCACAAACAGGCGCTTGGTGATTTTGGTGCAGCTGGAAAGGCGATCAGACAGATTCAACGCGCGTGAAATCATAATCTTCGAATCGCCGTCCATCCACAGCGACGGCGACGAATCTTGAAACGCCACGCCAACGCCGAGTTCGAGCGGCGGCAAGCCCGAGGCTTTGGTGCGCGCGTTGTACGCTCGCGTTACCGCCAGAATCTCGCGAGCAAGGATGCACGCCCGGGCCACGCCGTGGGTGGTAGCGCGCGTGGATTCAGTTTCGTAAATCGCTAGGATGATCGCATCGCCCTCGATAAACACCGTGGCAGCGCCATAGCGCTCCAGCATTCTCTTCACGGGCTCGTGCAGGTTCATGCTGAAGTGCGAAGCAGGATTCATCCCCTTAGCGAGCAGGTCCTTGGTCATACCAGTCGAACCGCGCACGTCCGCTTTGATGACCGTGTGGTTGATGACGGGATCGTCATCCGGTCGCCCTTCGTCCGCGTGCAGGAATTCGTAAAGGCTTTTATTGACTCTGGAGAGTTCGCGCGCGCGTTCGGAGCGAACCAGGTTGATGCGTTCCATCCAGGACGCAACGTGATGGTAATTACGTCTGTCGCGTCGCAGACGCATCAGGTCTTCCGCAAACTGCAGTACTGTCGCTAATTGTTCTTCGTGCGTGCGTCGCCGAATGGCGCGCGAAGAATCTTCCAGCCGTTTCATGGAAATCTTGCGCGCCGGAAACTGTTCGAGGATGGCTTCCACTCGTTTGGCCTCATCACGCTGCACCAAGGCCTTTTTTAATGCTTGCAAGTGAATCGGCGGGCAATATTCCGTGTAGATTCTGCGAAGCTCGTAGCTGGCGAGGACGTGAAGAAGCAGGTCGCGTTCCTCGAGGCGGTGATACCACTCCTCTAAGAGCTGGGAACGGGTTTGCTTCGATTCTCCGTCTCTTGAAGGCGCCTGTGCGTCAAATAACAGGCGCGCGTTTTGGGGCTGATTCAGGTAATCGCCTAGTTGATTCCGATATTCCTCGAACCGGAAATCCATGCGCTGCTTGGCTGCATCGATCTGCGGTCCTAGCTCTTCCAGTTGCGCTTCGAGCGCGGCAAGTTTCTTGCGCAAGTTAACGGCCTCGCCGTGAGATTCCGCGGTCGCAGCGCCCTTGCGTTTGAAAAGCGAGGGAAACAGGCCGTCGCCATCACCATTGCGCGCGGAGGTTTCGCCTAATTCTTCTTCCACTCGCGCAATCTCGGAACGCGTTTGGCGGGCTTGCTCCAGCAGGCGTTCATGAGCTTTGCGTGATTTGTTGAGTTCGTCGGCGCTGTCTTCAGTGAGGACGAAATCGCGGAACAAATCGAGGAGGAGACCGTCGAAAACCTCGAAGCGGTCCGGATCGTTCACGAAATTTCCGAGCAGGACGTAATGCTCCAGGAAGAGATGATCGTCGTTTCCGTTTTCGACGAAGAGGAAACGGTTTTGCAGCAATTCGTAGGTTTGGTGGAAATCCTCGCCGAACAGCGCGCGACGCGATTTCGAAAGGGTGCCCTCTTCTACCTCGCGCCAAATGCGGCAGAGGGTGTCGCCTACCTGCCGGTAGATATTCTTCTTGTCGGCCTGGATTTCGGCAATCTTTGCGCGCATCACGTGCGCTTGTTCGCTGTGTTCGAAATGGTCACCGCGACCGCGGATCCAGTCCTTGCACTCGACCAGGATGCTGGAAAACTGGCCGGTGATTTCCGAGGTGAGATGTTTTATGAGTGCCAGCTGATGGAGAACGTCAGTTTCGATGGATTGCTGAAATTTTGCGCGCGTTATGGATGCCTGCAGAATTTCAGTCAATAGCTTCCGGAACGCTCCGTGTTCGGGACCTCCGTGTTTTCTTTCCTTTCCGTAAAACAAGCTTACGTTGACGCTCTGGCGGACCAGATCCTGCAAATATTTCTTGGTGAAATCGACGAATCTCGGGCTTAGGAAAACGTCATAATGAATGTTGTCTACGCCTAAAGTGAGATTCGCCAAGCGGATTTCAGCGGAATAAGGCTCCAGCTTCATCCGGGCAGGATGGTCATGTGGAGACGCTGTATGGGCATCCAGCATACGGGTGTTGCGAGTCGGTATAATGACTTTAGCGGGGCGAGGCCCAGGGCGCAATGGAACGGTTCCAAACCGTTAATGATTCGTCCAAAAACGAACGAGTGTCCGGCGGGTTCGAACCGCACCCGGCTGCGGGCTCTGCACCTCTCCTGAACGTCGCACCCATATCTGATTCCATTGCGGCGGGTCCGGGAGGGCTGGGGCCATGCCTCTACCTGGGTCCCAACGGCCAACGTTGCAGCGAGCCGGCTCTTGTGGGTGGTTTCTGCAGCAAGCATCAGCCTGGCGCGGCGAAGGTTGCGCGTCGGGTGCTTCCTCGGGTCGTGGGCGCTGGGATCGGAATACTTGCGGCTATGTGGCCGGTGCTCGCCGATCTTCTTCGCGAAGTAATTCGCTGGATTCATTCGCACTGAGGAGTATTGCATTGACGAGATCCCGATCTGATTGCACTCGCCCTTGATTTCATCCCCAGCCGGTGTCATCCCCGAACTGTTGTCACCCCGGGCCGCGCATTCTGCGGACGCCTTTGATGGATTTGCCTTTTTTTGTGCATTTGCTTTTGTCGTGACCGTTGTTCTTCAGCCACCTGCGGACGGGCGAGATTGACCTCAGTCAACGCATAACCTTTCGCCGAAACCGCCGATTGCGGGTAGAATATCGAGCCATGTCGAAATTGATGGAAGGCAAAACAGCAATCGTCTTGGGCGTGTGGAATAAATGGAGCATCGCGTACGCGATCGCGCAGGCGTTCGCGCGCGAGGGCGCCACTCTTATGCTGACCTACCAGAACGACCGCGCGAAACCGGTTGTGGAAGAACTTGGCAATGAGCTTGGCGTCAGAGGCTTCTTTCCCTGCGATGTGCAGCAGCAATCGGACATCGACGGCCTGGTGGAGTCGTTAAAACGGGATGGTCACAAACTGGATGCCGTGGTGCACTGCCTCGCGTTTGCCAACCACGAAGATTTGAATCGCCCCTTCATAGAAACGTCGCGTGATGGTTTCAAACTGGCACTGGACGTGAGCGCGTTTTCACTCGTGGCTATATCTAGGGCGCTTTCGCCGCTGATGAGCGATGGCGGCGCGATTATGACGCTTACTTATTTGGGTTCGACGCGAGTGGTGACGAACTACAACGTCATGGGCGTCGCGAAAGCAGCGTTGGAAGCTGAGGTGAAGTATCTGGCTAGCGAGCTTGGAGCGCGCAAAATTCGCGTGAATGCCATTTCGGCGGGGCCAATCAAAACCATTTCTGCGCGCGGCATCAAGGATTTTTCTAAGGTGCTGGATTTTGTGGCGCAGCACGCCCCGTTGCGGCGTAATACGGACACTGCGGAGGTGGCCGATGCCGCTGTGTTTCTTGCCAGTAACCTTGGCCGCGGTGTCACTGGTAACGTCATTTATGTGGATGCGGGATTCCAGATCATGGGGCTCGATCCGCCTGCTGCGCCACGCTGAGGAGCCTGAGTCTTGCAAGTGTGCTTGCTCTAGCTGGTTAAAGGCTCGTCGTTAAAATCTTCAACGATTGAAATTTTGCGCGTGTCCTCCGATACGTGTTCCAGATGAATTTGGATTACTGGCCAATCTGTGCGCAGCTTAAGACGGTCGGGCCATTCCACTATTACCACTGCGTTTTCGAAAAGTATGTCTTCCAGGCCTAGGGTTTCCAAGTCGTGCAGGCCGTCAATTCGGTATAGGTCCACGTGATAAACGCGCGTCTTGCCATCGTACCTGTGTACTAGGGTGAACGTGGGGCTCGTGACGTCATCTTCTCGTGCGGACTCCAGGCCTACCGCGATGCCTTTTGTGAGTGTGGTTTTCCCGGCGCCCAAATCTCCTGACAGCAAGATCAATACTGGCGGCTTCAAGCGCTCGCCAATTTTGCGGCCTTGCGCAATTGTCTCTTCGGATGATTGCGTGAGGATTTCGCGTTTACTCACGGCTGGACTCAAGACTACGCATGTGAATAAAAATACTGGTAGGCACGTGGGATTGCATGGATCAGATCGGAAGCCATCAGCGGGGCTTCGCCTATATTTGCGTAGGCGACGTCGCCCGCTAGGCCATGAAGATAAACGCCGAAGGCTAAAACGCGTAGCCAATCGCTGGTCCCGAATTGCGCTGTAAGGCCTGCGAGCATTCCGGTCAGGATGTCTCCTGTGCCGCCTGTGGCCATGCCGGGATTTCCTGTGGGATTTACAAATGCCTGACCATTGGGCGATGCGATAATCGTTTGCCGGCCCTTGAGAATTACGTAGGCGTTCCAGTCTGCGGCGGCCTTCTGCACCACTTCTAGTCGGCGCGCCTGCACTTCTTTGATTTCGCAGCCTACGAGCCGCGCCGCTTCTCCCGGATGGGGCGTCAGCGCAATCAGTCCTTTCCTGTTTTTGAGTTCCTGCGCTCGGCCTGCATAAGCGTTCAAACCATCGGCGTCAAGAATGATTGGGACATCTCTGTTGCTTACTACCGCGCGAACGAACTGCTGTGTTTCGTCCTGCGTTGTCAGCCCTGGGCCAATCCCTAAGGCACGCTTCCCTTTCAGAACTTTTGCAAAGCGTTCGTATTCGAAGCTGCGCAGTGAAATCGTGCCTGTGTCAGTGGCCGGAAGCGGCTCGGTCATAATCTCCGGTGTGTGTGCCGCAACAATCGGCAGCACTGGCTCGGGAGTTGCGACCGTCACCAATCCCGCGCCTACTCGCAGAGCGCCCCAGGACGCGAGTACAGCGGCACCGCTTTTCCCGACCGATCCCGCAACCACCAGCACGTGACCGTAGTTGCCCTTGTTGCCATCGGACCGCCGAGGGACTGCGAAGATTCTTAGTTCTCGATGGTCGGTCCAGCGGACGTTAGACTTTCCTACTTCTTCAATCAGTTCTGGTGGCGAGCCGATTTCGCGAACGACAAGTTGCCCGACATGATCGGCTGCAGTGCCGGAAATCATGCCAATCTTTGGCGCTGTGAACGTGATGGTGTATGAAGCGTTGATGACGGGACCTTTGGCCTCGCCTGTATCGGCAATCAAGCCGGAAGGAATGTCGACCGCCACGACCGCGGAGCGCACCGGTCCGCGCCGCTGATTTACGTCGTTGACCACTTCTGCGAGTAAGCCTTCGAGTGCCCCGCGCGTGCCAGTGCCGAGCAGAGCGTCGACTACAATATCTGCCTTGGCGAACATGGCTTTCGCGCTTGCCCACTCACTGGGATTATTCGCGACGTTCAACTTGGCGCATGAATTTTGCCAGCGCGTGCAATTGATGGCGGCGTCGCCGCGCAATTCCTCGGGCTTCGCGAGCAAGTAAACTTCGGGCTTGGCACCGAGTCCGTGAAGGTGTCGCGCCGCGACAAAACCGTCGCCACCATTGTTGCCTTTGCTGCATAGGACCACGATGCGACGGTTTGTGACGTTGGCCCAGTGGTCCGCGATGAAATGCGCGACGCTCGCCCCAGCGTTTTCCATGAGCGTGAGGCTGGGAATGCGGTAGCGCTCGGTCGAGAGCTGGTCGACTTTGCGCATCTCTTCGGTTGTGAGTATTTTCATGGCGTGTGTCGCGACGCCTGCTCCGGCACCGGTGAATTCTATCATGCGCACAAAGGCGGCATTCTGTACGACTTAAACGCGCAGATTTTCGCTGAAGACGGCCTCTTTTCTTGACCTTGACGCGCTTTCCTGATAAAAAAGTCCGTTCTGTGTGCTTACTTCCCGCAGTCAGCGGAGCTCCCCTTCAAAGGAGTCTTCATCCGGAGGCAGAATGACGGTACCAGTTCGGGTTCAGATGTGCGCGGACGTGCGCGTAGTGGAGGTCAACTGATGCGACGTTCGATGAAAAAATTGTGGCGAATCGGGAGTTGCTGCTCTCGGGCCGGCGCGGCAACTGCGTTTTCGATGTTGCTGTGGACAACGGCCACTCAAGCACAACCGGCGCCTGAATCGGCCCGCGGCGAAGCAAATCTTAAGTTGCCGGATCTTTCCTCTGTAACATTTCTGGGGATTGACGGTCACAAACTTCTACTCTTTGGAATCATTTTCTGCATATTTGGGCTGGCGTTCGGTCTGATGATTTACACCAAGCTGAAAAACTTGCCCGTGCATCGCGCGATGCGCGAGATCTCTGAATTGATTTACGAGACCTGCAAAACCTACCTCATCACGCAAGGCAAGTTCTTACTTCTCTTGGAAGCTTTCATCGCCGTCATCATCGTTCTTTATTTCGGGATGCTGCTACATTACCAAGCCGCGCGGGTAATCATTATCTTGGCTTTCAGCATGGTTGGAATCATGGGTAGTTTTGGCGTGGCCTGGTTCGGCATTCGTGTAAATACCTTCGCCAATTCGCGAACTGCTTTTGCGGGACTGCGCGGCAAACCTTTTCCGATTTACCACATTCCGCTCGAAGCCGGCATGAGCATAGGGATGATGCTGATCAGCGTTGAACTGCTGATGATGCTTTTCATTCTGCTCTTTATTCCTGGCGATTACGCCGGGCCTTGCTTCATCGGGTTCGCTATCGGTGAGTCCCTTGGCGCTGCGGCGTTGCGAATTGCGGGCGGCATTTTCACCAAGATTGCGGACATCGGGTCTGACTTGATGAAGATTGTCTTCAAGATCAAGGAAGACGACGCGCGCAATCCTGGCGTCATCGCGGATTGCACCGGCGATAATGCCGGTGATTCCGTAGGACCCAGCGCTGATGGCTTTGAAACTTACGGCGTGACCGGCGTTGCGCTGATTACATTCATTCTGCTAGGCGTGAAAAGCCCGACGGTGCAAGTCCAACTACTGGTTTGGATTTTTGTGATGCGCATTGCCATGCTGGTTGCCAGCGCGGCTGCATATTTCCTGAATGATGTGATCGCCAGGGGTCGCTTTGCGAACGCCGACAAGATGAATTTCGAATCGCCGCTCACCTCGCTCGTGTGGATCACCTCCGTTGTTTCTATCGTGATGACCTATGCAATCTCGTCCGTGATTATTCCTGTGCTGGACGGCGATGCCACGCAGTGGTGGAAGCTGGCGACGATTATTTCCTGCGGGACCTTGGCTGGCGCGATTATTCCGGAACTGGTGAAGGTATTTACTTCCACCGAGTCGCGGCACGTGAGAGAGGTCGTGTCGTCGGCCGAGGAGGGTGGCGCGTCGCTGGGAATATTGTCTGGATTCGTTGCCGGCAATTTCTCGGCTTATTACATCGGGTTGGCGATGGTTCTCCTGATGTCCATCAGCTATCTGGTCAGCTTGCAAGGTCTCGGCAATTTGATGATCGCCGCGCCAGTTTTTGCGTTTGGGCTGGTGGCGTTTGGATTTCTTGGGATGGGGCCGGTGACCATCGCCGTCGACTCTTACGGACCGGTGACTGACAACGCGCAGTCCGTGTATGAGCTGTCGCTGATCGAAGCTGTGCCCAACATCAAGATGGAGTTGAAGGCTGATTACAATATTGATGTGAACTTCGAGAGAGCCAAGGAACTTTTGGAAGAAAACGACGGCGCCGGAAATACCTTCAAGGCTACCGCTAAGCCCGTGCTGATAGGAACCGCAGTCGTCGGCGCCACTACCATGATTTTTTCCATCATCATGGCGCTCACGCACGGGATCACGCAGGACGTTGACAAGCTGTCCCTATTGCATGCGCCGTTTTTTCTTGGTTTGGTCACCGGCGGAGCGATGATTTACTGGTTCACGGGCGCTTCCACCCAGGCCGTCACTACAGGAGCTTATCGCGCTGTTGAGTTCATCAAGGCGAACATCAAGCTGGAAGGGGTGGAGAAGGCTTCGGTTGAAGACAGTAAGAAGGTCGTCGCGATCTGCACGAAGTATGCGCAGAAAGGCATGCTGAATATTTTCATCGCGGTGTTTTTTGCTACGCTGTCTTTCGCGTTCCTTGAGCCTTTCTTTTTTATCGGTTATTTGATTTCCATAGCGATTTTTGGATTGTATCAAGCGATTTTCATGGCTAATGCGGGCGGGGCTTGGGACAACGCTAAGAAAATCGTGGAAACGGAGTTGAAACAGAAAGGAACGCCGCTGCACGACGCGACAGTCGTGGGCGACACCGTCGGCGATCCGTTCAAGGATACGTCTTCCGTTGCGCTGAATCCTGTGATCAAGTTCACTACGCTTTTCGGGTTGCTCGCGGTGGAACTGGCCGTGAAGCTGACTGTCGAAACCGGGGGCGGGTTGACGCACATTCTTGCCGCCGCTTTCTTCCTGGTGTCGTTCTTCTTCGTTTATCGATCGTTCTACGGAATGCGGATTAAGGCCGGGCTGTAGCTGGGATCTATTTCATCTGGGGAGCCGATTTCCACTCTAAACCGGGCGCAAGCAGCGCCCCTACGGATGCGTTTTAGATTTGTCGCGGCCGCTTCAGTCGAGGGATTAAGCCTTCACCAAGCCCAGGAATTGGCGCGGGTCGTTGGCGAAACCTGGGAATACTGATTTGAGATCGCGGTCGCCTAGGTGCTTGGCTATTATTTCGCCCAGGACGCTACGGTAGTCTGTGGTTACTGCCAAGTCGCGGCCTTGATTGAGCTGGCCCTCGGCTAATCCTGGCCATCGCGTATAAACTTTCCCGCCTTTGATGTCGCCACCCATTACGAACATACAATTTGCGTGGCCGTGATCTGTGCCGCGGTTGCCATTTTCATGTGCTGTGCGGCCAAATTCAGACATGCTGACGAATACTACGTCGCCCATGCGATCGCCCATGTCTTGATGGAATGCTGCGAGGCCCTGACCCAAGTCGCGCAGCAGATTGGAAAGTTGGCCTTGCACACCGCCTTCGTTGACGTGATGATCCCAGCCGCCGCTATCGAGGAATGCGACTTCCAAGCCCACGTCGGCTTTGAATAATTCCGCGATTTCCTGCAGGCTTTGGCCGAATCGGCTCTTCGGATATAGTGCGCCGTTTTGGGGTTGATATTTATCGGGATCGATTTTCTTGAGTTGATCGACGGCTTCGAACGTCTCGGTTCCGACACCGTGCAGCGCACGATCCACCGTCTGTGCGTACATCGCTTCGAATCCGCCTTCTGTCGTTTGCTGCGGGCCGTTCATTTTGAATTGCTTCAGATCGGGAATGGCGACCGCTGAAGCAGTGCCTTGCAGCGTTCGCGGTAGATACGGGCCGAAGGCGACTGCGCGGAATGGGGACGGCGTTTCTTCGGGCATGGTCTGAAGAGCGCGATTCAGCCAGCCATCGTCGGTCGATTTCATACCTGGTGTTCCTGATTCCATGAAATCCTGCGCGTCAAAGTGTGAACGCGTTGGATCTGGCGAGCCAACTGCTTGCACGACTGCAAGCTGTCCATTGCGGAATAGCGGGAGCATTGGCTCAAGGCTGGGGTGCAAACCGAAGAAGCCGTCGAGGTCTAGCGCTGCATCCGCGCCACCGCGCCGCGGGACTGGAATCGAAATCGTCGGACGCATGTGGTAATAGTTGGGCTCGCCGAACGGCACGACGACATTCAATCCGTCCATGGCGCCACGTTGAAACAGCACCACCATTTTTTTCTTGTTGGGCATGGCGGTGTCCGCTACTGCGCGCTGCAGGAACGACGGCAACGCCGCCATTCCCAGCATCGCGATTCCTCCGCTCTTCAAGAAATAACGCCGTGAAATCGTCATTGCAAATCTCCCACGCTGCTTAGCTGCGTTCGTAGCCCATAGTTTACTATCGCCGCTGAAATTCAGGAGTGCCGAGAACCAATCCGACTACCAATCCCTGGTTCACTTCCTTTACCGGATCATCCAAGCTGGCACGCAGGATTTGCGGATCCTGCAAGCGCGCGCGAAGCGTGTCTTCCGTGGACTGCGCCGCTTGCCCGTCCAAAAATTCCTGGAGAGCTCGCGTGAGCGCGGCATTGGCGTCGTGGAAAGCGTCGTCGCCCAATAGTGGCTTCAGGTCGACCTCAGCGCCGTTCATTTTGTCCCCGGCGAACGCCAGCGCAAAATTCAGGCGATTGAGCAGCGCACCCGTATTCACCCAGGTTTCAGACTTGTCGGAATAGCCCGTCGGGGGCTGGCACAGATACAGAGGCTCGCCCATTCGGCCTACCCATTGCGTCAGCGGCAAGGTAATCGTGACTTCCGCATTCAAGGCACGAGCCGTGCTGGCTACCAGTTCAAAAGGCGTTTTTACTTTTGCGCGATACGCGTCCTTCGACCAGAATTCCGGCGAATAAATCATTGTCCTTAGCACGGCTCGGATGTCGCCCTTGCTCGATTCGAAAGTCTTCGCCATGCGCGTGACCAGTGCCGGCGGTGGATTGTCTGAAACGAAGTGCCGCGCGAGGTCTGTGGAAATGAATTTCGCGGTGGTCGGCTGGCTGGCTAACATCCTCAATGCTTCTTCGCCGTCTTTTTCGCCGCCATAATTAAAGGTGTGACCCATCACGACTTTCTTGCCCTCGGCATGAATCTTCTCATCGAAGAAGAATTGGGGATCTTTGCGAGGCTCATGGATGGTCCAGCCGGTGAGGCATTCGGCCATCTGGATTACGTCTTCTTGGGTGTAGCCGCCGTCCACGCCGACGGTGTGCAGTTCCATCACTTCACGGCCGTAGTTTTCGTTCAGGCCGCGATCTGGTTTTTTCGATGCGACTGTCGTCGTCCCTGGCGCGGGGCCGGTCGCCGGTCCGGGGAAGGTGCCGGGAGTGGGCATGGAGCCGCCCGCCAATGCGCCTTGGTATCGCCGACGCATATCTTTCTGGGCTTGCATGCGGGCGACTGCGGCACGATCGGCGCTCAGAAAATTATCGAGAAAAAACAACATCGCTGGGCTTTTCGCGGTCGCTATCAGCAAATCTGGGAACTTGCCCATGACCCGCGGTCGGATGGCGTCCCGTTCGTAGGAGGTGAGCAGCCATTTGTCGTCGCCCTTGTTTGCGAATACATTGAAATGATTGAACCAAAAATCTTCCATCACCGCTTCCAGTTGCCGGTCGCTATACACTGCGCGGTCGACTTTGGCCATGGAAAGCTCAGTGATTATGCGGTTGGGGCCTTGTACTTTCGCTAGCTGCTGCTGCGCTTTGTCCAAATTTTCATTGCCGGTGACGATGACTTGCGATTCGGCGGTTTGCTGCTTTGCTTTCAGTTGATCTTGGGCTCGTTCTTTTGTGATTCCTTGCTGCTTCGCGACCTGTTCTGGAAGTGGATAATTTTCGAGCAACTCCTTGGACGACATTCGGAGAGTGGGATAACGCAGCAAGCGCTGGTCAAGAGCTTTGTCGTCGATGAACTCGGGACGAAGTTGCTGCTCGACCCATTTATCCAAGCCCATTTGGCGGATGCGCTCGACGTCACCCGGACGCGGGCCGTATGCCAAGCGGTTCATGGCGTGCATGATTGCTTCATCTTCGGTGAGTTGAGTGATCGGCAATTTGCCAACAAAGTGTTTATCGAGGACGATTCGGTCTTGGTTGCCGGTGGAATTGGAGTAGGTATCTCCGTTGTTATTCACGCCGGCGTTAGCGTGCGGCACAAATAACGCCAAAGCTGCGGCGAGTAGCACCGCGAGAAGGGAGGCGCCCGGAAGGTCCAATCGTTGGCCACCCCTGACGTGTTGCTTTTGCTTCACTTTCGCTGACCTCGGTCTGCCGTGGGCAATGGAAACGGAACGCACCTGCTTCCCTCAAGTTTAACCCTAAGGAAGCCCAAAAGTTGCTCTGTGACTTTACTTATTAACTAAGACGAAGTTTTGTCGGGAGGAAGGGCTAATGCCCAATCAACCGGGCTGTGACCTTTTCAAAACCTATCGATTCGCTTCTTTCCGCGTTATAGGCTGCGCCTAGCAATACCACTACTGCCGTAAGGTACATCCAGATCAACAGACCAATCGCGGCCGCTAATCCACCGTACACCACGTCGTACGGCATACGGCGGATGTACACGCCGAGGAAAATGTCCACGAGCCACCACAGCGCCGTGGCGACGCCGGCGCCGGGCAGCAAAGACCTCAGACCTTTATGCCCCGGCCGGCCAACACGGTATACGAACACGAGGACGAACATCGAGAGAAGAAATATGATCGCCGCTTGAATAACGATTCCTACGGTGTGAATCAGGAATGGCTGATGACCCAGTTCGTGAGTCAGCAATTCGCGTTCCTGTTTTCCAAAAACTGTGAGCAGCACGACGGCCAGCGACGGGACAATTGTCATGACCAGCAGACAAAGCGCGCGCAGATTAATGGCCCAATATTTATGACGGATGGGGTCGCCTTCGATGATTCGAAAACCTTCAATTAAGCCAGCCATCACCTGGGAGCCGGCAAGAAGCGTGCCACCCAGCCCCAGCAAGAACCATTTCCACGGGTGCGCGCCTCGGCGAGCGAAATACTGCGTGACGATATCTTCGCTTCCGGGCGGAACAATCAGCTTTAGGCGTTCGGGTAGCTCGGTCAATGCATCTCGAAAGGAGGCTTTGCTGCTGAGTACCCCTAACGCGAGAAGCAGAATGGGGAAGAATGCCAAGAACATGTTGAACGCGATCGCCTGGCTCAGGGTTACACAGTCGGGGAAGATGCGGCCCAGACCTCGAAATAAAAGCTTCAGTATGCGATCCATGAGTGTCGTCGGCGGAATTATACGGGGAGTAAGCCCCAATCGAGCCACATTTCTATCTAAATGAAATTGATGACCGGATGCCCTCGAGGGCTGAGGGCGGCGTGAATGCTATGCCATAACGGTCCAAAACGTCTGCGACTGCCCTGTGGCGAAACCAGAAAAAAAACGCGGTTTGTGCTAGCCTCGTACCGAAAATGACCGAACGTCCGAGCGCGGTTCGAACCTCTGACCGTGAATTCCAGAAGTCAGGAGGCCTTTAGTGGCTCGTTTGGTGCGTTGTGGATTGATCCAGGTACATTGCGAATGGTCTCCCGAAAAATATTCCATCCGCGACATTTCCAAGAAGATGCTGGAGAAGCACG
This sequence comes from uncultured Acidobacteriota bacterium, assembly GCA_963703675.1. GTDB lineage: Bacteria > Acidobacteriota > Terriglobia > Acidiferrales > UBA7541 > Palsa-295. The sequence continues at coordinate 150,426 of CAVPFH010000010.1, forward strand.
AGAAATTAATTCACGATGCCGCGAAGAAGAAAACCCAGATCCTGTGCTTGCAGGAACTTTTTAACGGGCCTTATTTCTGCGCTGAACAGCAAGCGCGCTGGTATGAAATGACCGAGCCCGTACCGGACGGGCCGACGGTCGAGCGCATGCGCAAGCTGGCCAAGAAATACGAAATGGCGATGGTCGTGCCGGTCTACGAGCGCGAGATGACCGGGCTCTTTTACAATACGGCCGCCGTGATCGACGCTGATGGGAGATATTTGGGAAAATATCGCAAGCATCATATTCCGCAAGTCGCGCCTGGGTTCTGGGAGAAGTTTTACTTTACTCCTGGGAATACTGGATATCCGACCTTTCAGACGAAGTTTGCGCGTATTGGTGTTTACATTTGTTACGACCGTCATTTCCCCGAGGGTGCTCGGGTGCTTGGACTGAACGGCGCGGAGATTGTGTTCAACCCATCGGCAACAGTTGCTGGGTTGAGCGAATATTTGTGGGAACTGGAACAGCCGGCTCATGCGGTTGCGAATGGTTATTTTGTCGGCGCCATTAATCGCGTGGGTAAAGAAGCGCCCTGGAATATCGGAGAATTTTACGGCAAGAGCTATTTCTGTAACCCGCGAGGCAAGATCATCGCGCTGGCCAGCCGGGACAAGGACGAAGTGCTTGTCGCAGATCTTGATCTCGAAGAAATGGACAAAGTGCGCCAGACTTGGCAGTTCTTTCGCGACCGACGTCCGGAATCTTACGGGGAGATCACGCGCACGCATTCTGCCGCTGCGTCCGATCGATCGGTAAATGAAACGGACATCAGTATTAGAACGACGATCCAAGGAAAGGGCCGGAACAAATGACGACGACACCGAAAGTACTTTCGACTCGCAGCGAAGAATTGGTGCGCAAACACAAGGAATTCATCTGGCCGGCGGTGACCAATTATTACCAGCACCCGCTGGTTGCCGATCACGCTTCGATGCAGTATCTGTGGGACGTCGAAGGTAATAAGTATCTCGATTTTTTTGGCGGTATCGTGACCATCGGTGTGGGCCACTGCAATCCGAAGATCACTTCGAAGATCAAAGCGCAGGTGGATAAGCTACAGCACACCTCGACGCTCTTCCCTAACGAAGCGATCGTGGCGCTTGCGGAAAAGCTGGCCGAGATTACTCCTGGAAAATTGCAGAAGAGCTTCTTCACCAGTTCGGGCACCGAGGCTAACGAAGCTGCGATTCTGCTGTCGCGCATGGTCAGTCCCAGTTACGACATCGTGGCCTTGCGGCACGCGTATTCCGGCGGCTCGGCACTTGCGAAATCCGTCACCGCGCAATCGGCGTGGCGGAAGAGCGGCGTGATCAGCGTCGGCATTTCGCACGCGGTGAATCCTTACTGCTACCGCTGCCCGCTACACCTGACTTATCCCTCATGTAACGTGGCCTGCGCGAATGACGTGGAGAGCACGATTCAGACCACCACCAGCGGCCAGATTGCCGCGTTTATCGCTGAGCCCATTCAGGGCGTCGGCGGATTTATTACTCCTCCGCCGGAATATTTCAAGATTGTCTACCGCATCGTGAAAAATTACGGTGGGCAGTTTATTTCCGACGAAGTGCAGACTGGGTGGGGCCGGACCGGCAAGAAATGGTGGGGCATCGAACAGTGGGAAGTGACACCGGACGTCATTACCTCGGCGAAGAGCATGGCTAACGGCGTTCCGGTCGGGTTGACGATTACCACCGCCGAATTGGCCGACAAGTTTCAAGGTTTGACCATTGCGACTTTCGGCGGAAATCCGGTCACTGCGGTCGCGGCGCGTGCGGTTATTGAAGTGATCGAAGAGGAAAACTTGCGCGAGAATACTTTTGTGGTCGGCGGGTACTTCCGGGCAAAGCTAGAAGAGTTGCAGCAGAAATATCCGCTGATCGGCGAAGTGCGCGGCATGGGCATGATGCAGGCCCTCGAACTGGTGAAAGATCGGCAGACCAAAGAGCCCGCACCGCAGGAAACGAATCAGGTGCTGGAACGTGCGCGCGCCAACGGCTTTCTGGTCGGCAAGGGTGGGATGTACGCGAACGTTATTCGCATGGCCCCGCCCATGAATATCTCCAAAGCAGATGTGGATGAAGGTATCCGGCTGCTCGACAAGTCGTTTGGTGAAGTGAAAGTCTGAAGGAAACGAAGTTATGCCGCTCCTGGTGGAACAGACTTCTGGTCTCGGAAGGTGGAAAAACTGATGGCGACAGCAACGACCACTGATCAGCTTTGCAGGAATTTCATCAACGGCGAGTGGGTGGAGTCCAAGTCGACGAAGATTGTCGAACGACGGAATCCTGCTAACACGGACGAGGTTGTCGCGCGCGTGGCGCTTTCTACCCGCCAAGAAACGAAAGGAGCTATCGTCGCCGCGAAAACTGCCTTCCCTGCCTGGCGCGAAATGCCCGCACCAAACCGCGGCAAAATTCTTTTCAAAGCTACGCATATCATGCAGGAGCAGAAGGAAGAACTGGCACGACTGCTTACGCGCGAAGAAGGTAAGACGCTGAAGGATGCGCGCGGCGAAGTGCAGCGTGCGATCAATATTATCGAGTTTATGGCTGGGGAAGCACGCCGGCTGAATGGCGAAACGCTTACCAGCGAACTGCCCAGGAATTTTTCGTATACGATTCGTCAACCCCTGGGAGTTGTCGGCGCGATCACGCCGTGGAATTTTCCTGTGGCAATACCGGTATGGAAAATTGCTCCTGCACTGGTTTGTGGCAACACTGTGGTTCTTAAGCCCGCGACTTTGACGCCGCTGACGGCTATCAGAATCGTCGAAATCTTCGAACAGGCAGGTTTGCCCGCGGGCGTTCTGAACCTCGTTATGGGCTCGGGGCGCGAGACCGGTGACGAACTGGTGCAGAATCCCCACGTCCACGGACTATCTTTTACCGGCTCGAATGAAGTCGGTTGCGCTCTCTATGCTTCCGGCGCGGCACATCTGAAGAAAATTCAATGCGAGATGGGCGGAAAGAACCCGATTGTCGTGCTCGCCGACGCGGATTTGCAGCTCGCGATGGAATCGACGCTGGCCGGAGCGTTTGCCTCCACCGGGCAACGCTGCACTGCTACCAGCCGAGTGGTGATCGAGGAAGGTGTCGCCGACAAATTTGTAGCGATGTTGGTGGAACGCGCCGAGAAATATGTCGTGGGCAATGGACTTGATGAGCGCTCGGACATGGGGCCGTCGGTGGACGAAAGCCAGTTCAAGACGGTGCTCAAGTATATCGAAATCGGCAAGACTGAAGGCAAGCTGATGTGCGGCGGCGAGCGACTGTGCGGGTCAAAATACGACAAGGGATGGTTTGTTGCTCCCACGATTTTCGATCACGTCGCCCCGGATAACAGACTCGCACAGGAAGAAATCTTCGGGCCTGTACTCAGCGTCATCCGCGTAAAGAATTTCGATGAAGCCGTGGATGTGGCGAATTCCGTGCGTTACGGACTGTCCAGTGCCATTTACTCCTCGGATTCGAACAAGATTTTCGAATTTGTGGATAAGATCGAAACCGGCATGACCCATGTGAATTCGCCTACGGTTGGCGGCGAGGCGCACGTGCCGTTTGGAGGAGCTAAAGATTCGAGCGTCGGTCCGCGCGAAGTTGGCCACGCCGCTATCGATTTTTATACCGACCTCAAGATCGTTTACATCGACTACACAGGCCGCAAGCGCGAATCGAGTCTTTACTAACAATTGCCAACGCTAGACGAGAAGCTGTCTGTTCTGCTCGGATCGGGTTGTTGTGTTCCGGGTATTCGCAAATATTTTTTCGCGGATCATAGGCCCGGTATTGGAATGAAGGCCCGTCTGTTTTTTGTCATGTTGCAGCGTTTTCGGAAGCGCAAGAGCCGTGTCATTAACGCGGCTTTTTTGGCGTTCTCGATTTGCCTTGTGGCGTTTCCCGGGTTGCAAGCCACCGAAAACGACCGCTATTTTTGGAAGTCTGTGCCGCAGGCACAGTGTAAATTGGAGGACAAAACTCCTCTGGCCTGGAACGTATTTCAAACTGGCAGGAAAAAAGAAGCTAACCTTGTGCTGGTGCTGCTCGGGCGGCGTTACATTGCGCTAGATCTCAAAGCGAAGGTTGCCTACAACGTATTCCCGACGGATTTGCAAGCCAAGGGGCCGGATTTCGAGAGCGGGAATTTGTTTGTGTCATCGCGTGTGCTGCCGACGGATAACTGGAGTCTTCGGGACGCGGGGCCCGTGGAGATTATCAAGCTGACGTTGGGAGATTATGGGGCTGTGCTTTACGTTGAACTGCCGCACCCGCCGGATATGCGGGCATTTTACTAGGATGGTTTGAGAATGCCGGCTGTAAATTTTTCAGCGCGCTTCGCTTTTGTACCCTTGCCAGATTGGGATCGTCACACCTCAATGGACTGATTGGTTGCCCGCGAAAAGAGATCCTTCGCTGCGCTCGGGATGACGAATTCTTGCGGTGACGCCGGTGTGGCACGAGTGCATTCTGCAGAGGCAAAAGCATATCGCCAGGATTTTCTCAAAACTCTGGGTCAGCTTAAGCCTGTCGCGGTCTTTTGCTTCCACGACATCGGCGCGATGCCTGTGTCGATTTCCTCCATCGTGATGCAGCCATGCACCGGACACACCAGTGCGCAGAGATTGCACCCCACGCATTCCTCTTCGATGATCTTGGGGACTCGGACTTCCATGCCATTGGGGTTACGTTTTCCACCGTTGTGATTGTGGGCACGTTCTATGCTCTGGTGCGCGCCATCTTCGCAAGCTACGTAACAGAGCTGACAGCCAATGCATAGATCGGTGTGAATCTTCGCGATGATTTTGTAATTCAGGTCCAGGTCGCCCCAGTCCATTACGTTGGGCACCGCGCGACCGCGAAAATCTTCTGTCGTCCTATAGCCGTGATCGTTCATGTAGGTGTTGAGGCCATCGGCCATGTCTTCGACTATGCGAAAGCCATAATGCATCGCTGCGGTGCAAACTTGCACGCACGTCGCGCCGAGGGCGATATGTTCGGCGGCGTCGATCCAATTACCGATTCCGCCGATGCCCACGATTGGGATTTTCACTTTTTTCGCGACGGTTGAAACTAAATGCAACGCTATCGGCTTCACCGCCGGGCCACAGTATCCGCCGTGCGAGGATTTTCCCGCTACGTACGGGCGCGGCGCGAATGTTTCGAGATCGACGCCCATCAGTGAATTGATTGTATTGATGAGGCTGACCGCGTCCGCTCCGCCGCGCTCGGCTGCCAGCGCGATGTGCGTGATGTCGGTGACATTGGGGGTGAGTTTGGAGATGACCGGAGTTTTGGCAACTTCTTTGGCCCAGGACGTGATCATTTCGGTGTACTCAGGCACCTGGCCGACGGCTGCGCCCATTCCGCGCTCACTCATGCCGTGCGGGCAGCCGAAATTCAGTTCGAGCGCGTCGGAACCGGCATCTTCGGCGCAGCGAACGATGTCGTGCCAAGTCTCGCGCTTTGATTCGACCATCAGTGAGGCGATGACCAAGTGCTTGGGATATCGTTTTTTCACTTCCGCGATTTCGTGCAGGTTCACATCGATGGGGCGATCGCTGATGAGCTCAATATTATTCAGACCCATCATTTTCACGCCATGGAGATCAATGGCCGCGTATCGGGACGACGTGTTCTGGATGGGGTCACCGATTGTTTTCCAAACCGCGCCGCCCCAGCCTGCGTCGAACGCGCGCATTACTTGACCAGCAGTGTTGGTAGGCGGACCGGAAGCCAGCCAGAAAGGATTTGGAGAGCGCAAGCCGCATAAATTTACGCTTAGGTCTGCCATAGGTTACCTCGGTGTTACCTCGTTGATGCCCCGCCGGATTAGCCAGATTGCCACCGCGATCATTCCCAGCCAGCCTATGAATCGCACGACGGTCGCGATTTCGGCGTCATGTGGAAGAACGCCCAACTTCCCGAATAAATAATTCCAGTCGTGAATCACGTCATCGGAGTCTCCAACCGTCAGCAGCGGCAGGTCTTGGGCGCGAGCATCGGCCATATAAGCGGCGGTCGGCAGAAACTGCTCGAAGAAGAAGAACAGGCAAAAAGCGACTCCTTGCGCCTGCCGCCGAAAGAAAAAGTATACGGCGAGCGCGAATGGCACGAACAGTTGCAGGAATGTGCCACCTGCGACGCTAACGAATTCTCCGCACCAGCGAAAAAGAAGGTGGCCGCCCTCGTGAATCGGTACGAAGACGCCGTCCATCAGCAGCAATATGCCTGAGCCGCGTGCACACTGATACAGGAAGAGTGCGTAGAAGATAATCCAGCCGACCGAGGCCGATCGCGAAATTGGTTCCCAATCTTGTTCGAGTTCCTCCAGAACCGGAAAGCGTTCGGTCCATGAGTCGGGGATGTTCACTGACGTTAATTGTTCCCGCGCGGTACGCCGAGCCAGGCGTCGATGCCGCGGGCTGCGGCCATGCCTTCGGCGACCGCGTCTACAACTTCTTTTCCGCCGTTTACACAGTCACCGCCGGCGAAATACTTCGCATTACCGGTTTGATGTCGCTGGTTGACGGCTATGGTGCTGGTTTCGCGCAAGGCGATACCGGGAACTGCACGCAGAAATTCGGTCACAGGCTTTTGACCGATGGCGCGAATGACCATGTCCACTTCGATGGTGAATTCGGTGCCGGGGACATTGACGACTTTTGTACGCGCGCCTCCGTGCGCTGATTCAGGGCGCGTGCGAACGCATTCGATCCCGGAGACTTTTCCGCGCTCTCCAAGAATTCTGACTGGTTGCGAATGCCAATGAAATCGTATGCCGTCGAGCTTCGCGAAATCGTACTCGTAGGCAAATGCCGGCATGTCCTTTTCCCCGCGGCGGTAGATGAGATGGACCGGCTCGGCTCCGAGGCGCTTCGCGGCTGTTACCACGTCGATGGCGGTGTTTCCGGCGCCGATACAGGCGACGCGCCTGCCGACCGTCACGTCCTGAAATGAACGAACTTTAGTAGTCTCGATAAATTCCATCGCGCCGACCACGCCCGCGAGATCCTCCCCCGGTAAATTCAGATCCCAGGTCTCGCCCAGACCTACGCCGAGGAAGATCGCGTCGTATTCGTTCTCCAGTTGAGCGAAAGTCATGTCGGTTCCAACGGTCGTCTTTTGCCGAAATTCAACGCCGAGTTCGCGGACGAGTTCGACTTCACGCAAAACATCCTTGGCACGCAATTTGTATGCGGCTATGCCCAGGGTATCGAGGCCTCCGGCAAGTTCGTTGCGGTCAAAAATCGTCACCGCGTAGCCCATCTTGGCAAGTTCCGCCGCGCAGGCGAGCGACGCGGGGCCTGCGCCGATGCAAGCGATTCGTTTGCCGTTTGCCGCTCCCGCGTGGAAAAGCTGGATGTCTTTGTCTAGCACGTAGTCCACTGCGTAGCGTTGAAGCCTGCCAATTTCGATCGGATTTTCTTCTTTTTCGTGCATCACGCAGGCGCCTTCGCAGAGTACTTCGGTGGGGCACACGCGTCCGCAGCTATGGCCCAGGATGTTGGCCTCGAGTATTACGCGCGCCGCTCCGCGCAGGTTGTCGGTGGAGATCTTTTTGATGAATGCGGGAACATCGATGTGCGTCGGGCACGCCGCCGTGCAGGGCGCATCGAAACAGAAAAGGCAACGCGCCGCTTCCACTGCGGCCTGACGCGGGGTCAATCGCGGCGATATTTCCTCGAAATTCTTTTCGTACTGCTCGGTAGAAAGCTTGGGTGCAGTTTCACGCAGTGTCATGGACTTTTCTTATCCATCGCTTGGTAGAGAGGGGCCATTCTAGCATTGGCTGTTGCGTGGAGCGTTAGAGGTTTTGCCGTCAGCGGGCGAAGCAGTAATTCCTGCTCAGGGCGTGAGGCGACGAATGGTTGGACTGGTTGCGCTGCAATCACGTGTGAACAGGTGTAAGCTACAACACTTCGTGAAAATTGTGGGGAGGGATCGACGCCATGCGGTTTGACACTCTGATTCGCAACGGTACGGTTGTGACTGCGACTGATACCTACGTGAGTGACGTCGGCATTGCGAACGGCAAGATTTCCGCAATCGGTGTGGAATTGCCGACTGACAACGCCTCGAAGATTATTGACGCTCGCGGGATGCTGGTGATGCCCGGCGGGATTGACGTGCACACGCATTTGGATATGCCTTTCGGCGGCACCATGAGCGCCGACGATTTCGAGTCGGGAACGATCGCCGCAGCCTACGGCGGTACAACTACGATCATTGATTTTGCGATTCAGTACAAAGGACAGACGCTGCGCCATGCGTTTGATACTTGGATGAAGAAGGCAGACGGCAAAGCGGTTATCGACTACGCCTTCCACTGCATCATTACGGACATCAACGGCGCGCAGCTCGACGAAATGAAGGCGTTCGTTCGCGAGGGTGTCCCTACTTTCAAGTTGTTCATGGCTTATCCGGGTGTTTTCATGCTGGATGATGCGTCTATCTTCAAGGCCATGGGAGCGGCGGCGGACAGCGGCGGGATGATTTGCATGCATGCTGAAAATGGGGGCGCGATTGACGTCATCGTGCAGCGAGCGCTGGCTGAGGGAAAACGCGCTCCGAAACATCATGCTTTGACGCGACCCGTTGCGCTGGAGGCTGAAGCCACGTCGCGCGCCATTGCTTTGGCGGAGATCGCCGGCGCTCCCGTGTATATCGTGCATCTGTCGTGCAACGAGGCTCTCGAAAAGGTGCGCGAAGCCCGCGATCGTGGACTGCACGTATATGCGGAGACTTGCCCGCAGTACCTGTATCTTTCGCTGGAAAATATGGACGCGCCCGGCTTTGAAGGTGCTAAGTACGTTTTCACGCCGCCACTGCGCGAAAAGTGGCATCAGGAAAAACTCTGGCAAGGATTGGCGAAGGACGATCTGCAAGTTGTCTCGACCGACCATTGCCCTTTCTGCATGAAGGAACAGAAGGAGCTCGGCAAAGATGATTTCACGAAAATTCCGAATGGCGGGCCGGGAATTGAACATCGATTAAGCCTGGTCTATAGCGGCGGGGTGCATGGCGGGAAATTTTCACCAAACCGGTTCGTGCAGCTTGTAGCTACTGCCCCGGCAAAACTTTTTGGTCTGTATCCGCGCAAGGGCACTATCGCGGTTGGTTCCGACGCGGATTTGATTGTGTTTGCTCCTAATGAGGAGCAAATCATCAGCGTGAAGACGCATCACATGCGCGTGGATTATTCGATGTTTGAAGGAACGCGCGTGAAGGGTGTGACTAAGACTGTCCTTTCGCGGGGACGAACGATTATCGACAACGGGCGATTCGTGGGAAAGGCAGGCGCGGGAGAATTTCTAAAGCGCGAGAACCCGGCGAGGATATAATTCAGTTTGTAGCTTGACCGAGCGTGCTAGCCTCGCCCTGCCACGCCGAAGGCCGCGGCGCTACATTAAAATCTTGGCCCTCCCCATATCGGAATGCCCGCCGAAGGTATAAGAACCGCGCCTCGCAATCCTAAAACGGGTAGGAAGAGTGTCAGACCTAAGTGACCATGCCTAATCGCGGGAAACTCCCGAAACCCAGGGAATGCTGACCAGCCCGTCGTGAACTTCAACGTCGACAATATCTCCGTTCGTGAAACGATCGAAATCGCCTCGATCTACTGGGACGCGTTCGAAGCGGCGGCCTTCCCTCCAGGACGTAACGATCAGTCGCCTGCTGGGAACTGGGCCCGGCATTGAGAATTTGCCGATCACGCGGGCCTTCTCGATGTGCGGCGGGGAGCGGTCCAGCGCTCCGTTGCCAAAAAGCAGGATGCCGAGAAGCCAGGGCAGTGGAATCAGACCGTAGTAAATGCGTTTCAGCGCCTCGACCTCCATATGACGAAGCGCTCTGCGCTCGACGATCATCCCCAAACCTAGCGTAAGAAAAAATACGACCCCTATGAAAATCATAATACCATCGAGCTCGAGGGCCGGGTAGCGTCCCGCCGCCACCACGAAGGCCAGCGCACCCACCAAAAACACTGCGGTGCGATTGAGCAGCTTGCGGCGAAGAGAAAATTCCGCGGCAATGGAGGTGAGGCCGCAAGCGTCACAGGTATCGCTGAATCGTTCGGCGCCACAGTTCAAGCAACGCGTCATCGTGAATTTCGGCTCCAGGACCGCGATACATTGATGCTATGCGGCGATGTAATGGCTGTCAATTAGCGCTCATGCTGTGGCATCTGCGCGAACACAGATCCACGCAATCCGCGCATGGATTCATTAGACACCGCAAAGCGACGGCTCGTTACTATTTTACCTGACGTACACTGGAGGGCGGGCTGTCGAGGCACACCATATTCTCGTCGCGGCCATTTGAAAGCATTTCGCAGTCGATATCCTGGGCGCTGCGAACGGCTTCCGCAGAAGTGGCGCCCGAAGCCGTCGCACAATGCAAGGCGCCTTTGAAGGTGACGCAGACTTCGTACTCATTTTGCGTTTGCTGGCGGGATGCATAGATCAGCACGCCGAGCAGTACGATTGCTCCCGCGATCATTATTATTCGCACTGGGACTTTGCGATTTGCCATAGATTCCTCGTCGAATCCAACCACCCAGCTAGTCCTGGGCCTAAGATTCGCCTGAACGGCGAGAAAGTTCCTTCGCAATGTACTTCGTTACATGCGCCGCGAGATCCGGCTGCGCTGCAAGGTCGCGCAGATCGCGCAGCGTAAAGCCGCAAATAAATTCCAAGACTTTAGGCGCGGGGGTGTGAGGGTTCCTAATGAGCGCCAGGCGGATGTTGTGCCGCACGGACCACTTCGGATGTTGGGCGATCGCCGCTACGACCCGCTCCGGAACTCCGGTATTGGCCAAAACTTTCAGTATCTGGCTATCCGTTAGAAAAGCGTTCGCGAGAGCAAGCTTTATCGCTTGCGGATGGCCTTCGGCTAATAATGCGCCGACCACCCGCGCCGGTCCTCGGCGAGCTAGAGTCAGCTTTTCACCGACCGGTAGGTGAGGCGCACGCGCGATCAGCACTTCTTCCGCTATGCGACGAATTTCCGCTGGAGCAGAGGGCAACGCGCTCAAACGGACCAAATCGAAGACATAAATTTGACGAAGTATTGCCAGAGCCAATCGACGCGGCGTCTTCGGATGGCGCGCGAGGCCTATTCGCACACCTTCACTTGCATTCCACTTCGTTTTCTCAGCGATCGCGGCGAGAACGTTCGCTGAAAGATCCAGCCGCTCGAGAATTTGTACGATGTGAGACTCTGCGACATTTGGATTTTCGAGTAGGGCGATCAAGATTTCATCATCGGTTTCGTGAATCAGCGAATTCAGCTCGGTTGTTGCGGCCGATTGAACGCGCACGATGCGTTCGAAATTGTCATCCGGCATGAGCCTTTCGCTTCCCGAGACGAATCGCCAACCTTGCCGCTGCTTCCGCCGGTTTCATTTTAAGCCCGGTTATCTTCGCGCGAGGCGCGATCCTTCGCAAACCGTCATCAATGGCGGCGTCGAAAAACTTACTGCGCCCCGTCGCACCGCCGGCCTTGGCGATAGAAAATTCGTGGTCTTTCATGTGCAATTGCTGCATCACGCTCGCCGCAAGTCCCGATAACGATTCGGAGGCAGCGGATAATATTTCGCATGCGACGGCATCGCCCTTGTCGCCTAATTCGGCAACTAATGGGAATACGCGCGGGAACACGTCGTCAGGATTTTTGATTACCCAGTCGAGCACGCGCGTCCAGTCGTTGCATCCTAGCCACTTCAGTATTCTTTGGGACAGAGCCGTCTGCGGCCCGCGTCTTTCTTCCGCGCGAACCACCGCGGCCATGGCGCGCCTGCCAATGTCAAAGCCGCTGCCCTCGTCGCTGAACCACGGTCCGCGTCCCCCGGCACGCGCCGTCTGGCCTTTGGCGTCGCGTCCGTAGGCGCCAGAGCCGGTTCCTACCACCAAGATGATTCCTTCGTGGTCACCGACTGCGGCTTGAAGCGTTATGTTGAGATCAGTGGTGATGGAGACGGCGGCCGATGGAAAACTGCGTTCCAGAAATGTAGAGATGCGATGGGCCACAGATTCCCTGCCCGCACCGCCGATACCGGCGCAAATCCCGTGGATGTCCGATGCCTTTAAGTGTTGGCGCTCAAGCACTACATCGGCAGCATCGCTTAGCGCGAACCATGCTTTCGCGTAACCCGCGCGCAAGGGATTCGACGGGCCCGCAGTGGCCTGCGCGAGAATCGTTCCTTCGCCATCGACCAAAATGCAATCCGTCTTCGTTCCACCGCCATCGAGGCCCAGATAGTAGCCGCCTGGATACGCTGTGTGCTTTCTTTCAGACATCCGAATTCACCGTGCTTGACAGGATTTCCAGCGGGCGGTTAGCATCGCGCGACTCGCCTGCCTAACTCGAACCAAGTGCTAGTCAACGAAATGCAAATCAGTCCAATCGATTTCGGTATTTTGTTGCTGTATCTCGCGGGCATCACGCTGTTTGGAGCACATTTCAGGCGCGGCCGGCAAACGTTGCGCGAATATTTTCTGGGTGGCCGCACTGCCCCGTGGTGGGCGCTGGCTTGCTCGATCGTCGCAACAGAGACATCCACTCTCACTATTATCGGTACACCGGCCATCGCCTACGCTGGAAACCTCGGATTTTTACAACTCGTGCTGGGCTACATGGTCGCGCGGGTGATTCTCTGCGTTGTACTTATACCACACTATTTCCAAGGTGAATTTTATACTGCTTACCAGCTTCTGGGGAAGCGCTTTGGGCCGAGGATGCGGTCCGCTGCGGCGGTCGTATTCATGGGAACAAGGGCGCTGGCGGAGGGTGTTCGCATTTCCGCGATCAGTAAGGTGGTCAGTATCGCGTTCGGAACCGGTGACCGCCTTTCGATTTTTATTATCACTGCGCTCACTTTGATTTACACGTTTGAAGGCGGAATGCGCGCGGTGATCTGGACCGATGTGGTGCAGTTTGCGCTGTATCTGGCCGGCTCGATTGCTGCTTTTTTTTGGTTGCTGCACAAGATTCCCGGCGGTTGGAATGAAGTGACGCAAGTGGCGGCGGTATCGGGCGGAAAGCTGCGCGTTTTTGATTTCACGTTTAGCTTGACGCAAAGTTATACGTTTTGGTCGGGGCTGCTCGGCGGAACGTTCCTGACCATGGCAAGCCACGGCACGGATCAAACCATGGTGCAACGCTTGCTGGCCGCAAAGAACGAGAAAGACAGCAAGAAAGCCTTGCTGGTGAGCGGCGTGATCATTTTTGCGCAGTTTGCTCTGTTTCTCGTAATTGGCGTGATGTTGTTCGTTCATATGCGAGATGGCTCGCTGGCCGTGCCAGACGGCGACCCTGACCGGATTTATCCTGCTTTTATCGTGCATGGGATGCCGGTGGGGCTCGTAGGAATTGTGTTGGCTTCGATATTTGCGATCGCTATGTCCAACGCCAGCGGTTCGTTGAATTCACTAGCTTCATCCAGCATCATGGACATGGGTGCGCGGCAAGCTGCCACATCAGCTCCCGAGCGATCACTAGGACGATCGCGACGGATGACGCTGATTTGGGGTGTGGTGTTAGGCGCTCTAGGACTGATACGTTGGGGTCCGGTGCTGATCGCCGGCCTTACCATTGCATCTATCACTTATGGAGCAATGCTGGGAGTGTTTTTGCTCGGGACATGGAATACGCGCGCGAATGAAACGGGAGCGATGGTAGGTTTCGCCGGTGGATTGGTGACGATGATAGCCGTGAGATTCATGACGACGCTTGCCTGGACCTGGTACGTGCTCGTCGGAACGATCATTACTTATGTGGTGGGAACAATTGCTAGCGAGTTCTTCGCGAAGTTCCGGTGAAGCTCATATGGCGACTGTAGACTAATTTCTTCGACGAAAAAATTGATGGCTACGTTGTCTACACAACCGAAACAAACCGAACGGCTAGAGCTGGTTCGCGCTCTCGGCCCTTGGGCCGCTGTAGCTATCGTGGTCGGAACGATGGTGGGCACCGGAATCTTTTTGAAGCCCGGTGAGATGGCTAGTGTCGGCGGGTCAGTCGGTATTGTTTACGCCGCATGGATTATTGGCGGACTGTTGTCACTGTTTGGAGCCCTGTCATTTGCCGAACTGGGCGCGGCGCTGCCGGAAGCAGGCGGCCAATATGCGTACTTGCGGAAAGGACTTGGACCGGTTTGGGGATTTCTTTTCGGCTGGATGCATTCGACCGTGGGCGAATCAAGTTCCGCGGCTTCCATCGCCGCAGGCTTCGCGCGGTTTCTGAGTTTCCTGGTCCCCGTTGTTGCCGTTCCGATTTTTTCACTGCATCTCACAAGTCCAATTTCCGGTAGGCCCTACGAGTTTGCATTCACATGGGCGCAGCCTTTGGCTGCAGGCCTGATCGCGCTCTTCACCTTCATTAATTACCTGGGTGTGCGTTTGGGTGGCCGTGTGCAAATTACGCTGACGATTCTGAAAGTTGGGGCGGTTCTTACTATTGTGGCGGCGGGATTCTTGTTTGGCCATGGAAGCGTGGATCATTTTCATCCGTTTGGGCCGACGCATTCGAACATGGGAATGGCCGGATTTTTCGCCGCGCTTGCCGCTGCTCTGTGGGCGTATGACGGCTGGGAAGATCTGAACCGGGTAGGTTCCGAGATACAGAACCCGCAGCGAAATATTCCGTTGGCGCTGGTGGGAGGCACGATTCTGGTGGCATGCCTCTATCTGCTGTTTAGTACGGTCTGTTTTTATGCGCTGCCGTTCTCCGGCGTGGCCGCCTCGGCGCACGTTGCTTCGGACGTCGTGGCTAGTTTTGCGGGGCGTAGCGCGGCGGGCTGGATTACGCTGGCGATGCTGGTTTCTGCGCTGGGCACGCTAAATTCCTCAATACTGAGCGGGGCTCGCGTGCCGTACGCGATGGCCAGAGACGGATTATTTTTCAGAGTTACGGGCGTGGTGCATCCCAAATTCCGCACACCGGGCGGGGCGCTCGTGTTTCAGGGGGTGCTGGCGGGCTTGATGGCCCTCACGGGGACATTCGAAGAACTGACCTCGCTTTTCGTTTTTGCGGCCTGGATTTTCTACGCGCTTTCCGTGGTGGCGATGTTTCGACTGCGACGAATTGCGCCGGATCTCCCGCGTCCGTATCGGACCTGGGGCTACCCGGTTATTCCGGCCCTTTTCGTCGCAGGCGCACTGGCGCTTACCGTCAATATTTGGATTGAACGGCCTGTGCGATCGTCGATTGGGCTCGCACTGATTCTTTCCGGGTTATTTTTTTATCGACTTTGGAAGAAATGACGTCGAGGCCCCTGCGCAGTAGCTTCTGCATTTCTAGGCAGATTTCGATCGAAGCCCGGTCATAGTTTTTGATACCCGCAGTGAGGTTGCCGTAACGAACTGATTTCGGGATGCAAAAGATGCGCGAGCAGCTGTACCCCGTCGGCCAGACGCGGACCCGGGCGCGAAAAATAGCCGTTTGCATCGACTGCGAAAATTCGCCGATCACGAAACGCTGGAAGAGCGTTCCAGGTTTCCGGAATTCTTGCCTGCCTGAACTCAGCGACGTTGCGTTGAGCCTTATAGCCGCAGAGCATCACCACGATCACGTCAGCATCGCTCGCTGCTATCTCCGCCGCTTGGACCTTGAATGACGGTTCGCCAGCCCGACCAAGAACGTCCTCACCTCCCGCCCTGGAAACCATCTCCGGCACCCAATGTCCCCCGACGTAGGACGGCTCGAGCCATTCCAGGCACAACACACGGGGCCGTCGCGAACTTGAGCTATCTTGCACGGCGGATTCTACAACCGATCCCACTCTATTCACTTTCGCTTTCAATTCCGTTGTTAGGGTTTCCGCACGAGCCGTCGTTCCAGTCGTTTCGCCGAGACAGAGAATGTCTCGCCAGACGTCATCCAGTGAGTGGGGAGTTAAGGTCAGAACACGCGGCACTTTTGGCAGGCGCGTCAAAACCGAAGCCAAATCGTCCGGCGAGGCTGCGCAAACGTGGCAGAGATCTTGCGTGACGATCAAGTCAGGAGCGAGTGAAGCAAGCAGATCGGCGTCCACGGAATAAACGCTTTCGCCGCGTTGCACTAATTCGCTGACCTGGCGGTCAATTTCTGCTGGGGCCGCGTTTGGATCGACGCGAGGTTTAATCAGGGGAGGCTTGGTCGCAGCCGCTGGAGGGAAATCACATTCGTGAGTGACCCCGACGATCGAATCGCCAAGGCCGAGCGCGTACAAAATTTCAGTTGCTGAAGGAAGAAGCGAGACGATTCGCATCGAGCTGCCAGTATGCCCGACCGACCCGCCACCGAAAACCGCCGCTTCAATCATAAACGAGATCACGCGCTGCACGCCCTACCGATAAGGGCGGCTCAATCATAAATAAGATATTTTACGCGCAATGCGCGAAACGTCTTCAGATCGTTGTCCCAGCTTTTGATGATGTCCGCTGGAGGTTGGTAGTGAATTAACGCTTCCACCGCCGCTTCGGAGCCCAGGAGATCAGCCAGCCTGATAATTCGAAATCGCTCGGGGTATTGCCGATGGAGAGCGTCAGCGATTTCCAGACCCATGCGAACCGGATCGAATGTGTTCCGGTCGGTGATCTCGATTTTTACCCCAGCGCACAAATTACCGCTATAAAGGCCTTCGCTCGGAGTAAAACTGGTAGCTATGAAGCGAATTCCGGGGACTTGGCGTGGCTCGAGCGACCTCATTAAAGCATCCGACTGAATCCATGGCGCGCCAATTTGTTCGAAAGGAGTGTCTGTGCCGCGGCCGACGGAAACTCCAGTCGGTTGCAGGATCTCTACTCCCGGATAAAGGAACACTTCGTTGACGGTACGGAGATTGGGCGAGGGCGGGATCCACTTGAGACCGGTTTGATCGTATGTCTGGCTACGAAGCCAGTTCTTCATGGCGATTATGTGAAGTTCAACGCCGGTTTGGTTTTCGGCGTTGAACATTTTTGCCAGCTCCCCCATGGTCATGGCGTACATCAGCGGCATCGGGAAATATCCGACGAAGGAGATGCGTTCGCGATCGAGCATGGGGCCTACGATTTTTTCCCCGCCCTGCGGGTCGGGGCGATCCAGCACAAAAAACGGAATGTTGTGCTTTGAAGCCGCCTCCATAGCGTATCCCATGGTGGTGATGTAGGTGTAGAAGCGAACCCCTGCGCCTTGAATGTCGAACACCAGCGCGTCGACTCCCTGCAACATCTGATCGGTCGGTTTTTGAGTCTTGCCGTAGAGGCTGTAAATCGTGAGGCCGGTTGCTGCGTCCGTCTCGTTTTCTACCGCGGCATCAGCTCTACCTTGGATGCCGTGTTCGGGACTAAACAGCGCTACCAGTTTCACGCCGTCCGCGTGGGCCAGGACGTCGATTGTGCGTCGTCCTTGAGAGTCCATTCCTGTCTGATTCGTGATCAGGCCGACGTGTTTGCCTCGAAGCGGCGCGAAATTCTGCTCTTCCAGGACGTCTATGCCGGATTCCGTGGACCCGCTTGTCTGCGGCGTGCCGAAGGTGGTCGCGTGTCGAGGCGCAGCGGCTAACGCCGTCATTACTGCTGCTGCACCAAGTAAAATCGGAAAGAAACGCTTAGGAAACACGCCGGACGACGACTCTTTGTGCCTCATATCACCCTATGCTATATACAGCCGCGGGATGCAGGCGTCAAACATGGAAACTTGCGACGAGTGTGATGCGTAAACTCGGAGTTTCCACGCTACTCCTGCTTCTTCTAATGACTCCTTACGCTCGCTCACAGAAAACATCGGGCACGAAATCGCGAGGTCCTACCGGCGCCGGCGCTTCGTGGGTTGAATCCACGATTAAGAAGATGACGTTGCGCGAGAAGCTTGGGCAGATGCTCATGCCGCACTACTTCGGCGTGTTTACTTCCACCGAAAGCGCCGAGTACAAACAGCTGCTGCATCAGGTGGAGGAAAATCACGTCGGCGGATTCATTGTTGCTAGCGAACGCGGGCCGCTGGGTATCGAGCGCAGTCAAGTTTATCCTACCGCAGTACTGACCAACGAACTACAAAAGCGCGCGAAGATTCCGCTGCTCATCGGCGCCGATTTCGAGAGTGGGACTGGAATGCGGCTTGACGAAGGAACTTCTTTCCCTTCAGCGATGGCTATCGCTGCGACCAACGATCCGCAGCTTGCGTACACGGAGGGGAAAGTCACGGCTCTGGAATCGCGAGCGGTCGGTGTGCATTGGATTTTTGCGCCGGACGCTGACGTTAATAATAATCCCAACAATCCGATCATCAATATCCGGTCGTTCGGTGAAGATCCAAAACGCGTGACCGAATACGTGACGCAAATGATTCGAGGCATCGAGGAAAATGGCGCCCTAGCGACTGCGAAACATTTTCCGGGGCACGGTGATGTGAGCGTCGATTCACATCTTTCGCTGGCGACCGTTCCCGGCGACCGCAAGGATCTTGAATCGACAGAACTAGTTCCCTTCCGTGCTGCGATCGCGTCGCAGATTGCGGCGATCATGCCGGGCCATCTTTCTGTTCCCGCGTATGAATCCGACACGACGATTCCCGCTACGACCTCGCGAAACATTTTGACCGGGCTGCTCCGCGACGAATTGAAATTTAAAGGGCTCGTGGTTACAGATGCG
This sequence comes from uncultured Acidobacteriota bacterium, assembly GCA_963703675.1. Taxonomy (GTDB): domain Bacteria; phylum Acidobacteriota; class Terriglobia; order Acidiferrales; family UBA7541; genus Palsa-295. The sequence goes on from CAVPFH010000010.1 coordinate 169,075, forward strand.
ATGGACATGGGAGGGGTGACCTCACTGTACCCTCCCGGCGAAGCGGCGGTGCGATCCGTAGAAGCCGGTGCCGACGTGTTATTGATGCCGCCCGTGCCCGACGCCGCGATGGCAGGGCTCGAACAAGGCATCAAATCCGGCCGGATCAGCGAGAAACGGATCGATGAATCCGTTCGCCGGATTTTGCAGGCCAAAGCCAAGATAGGTTTGGACAAGAATCGCTTTGTGGATATCGAACGCCTTGACCAGAGGTTTGGACGTCCGGAGTTTGAGACGGAGGCGCAGAATATTGCTGATCGCGGGGTTACCTTGTTGCGGGATACGCCGCAGATGTTACCGCTTGATGCAACAAAGCCCTTGCGCCTCTTGCTCGTTTCGCTTTCCGCTGATCCTGATCCCTATCCCGGGCAAACGATTGAGCCGGAAATCCGTTGGCGTATTGGTTCACTAAGAGCTCTGCGTGCCGATACCCAGTTCGTGAGTGTACGTACGCTCAAAGTCCCCACGCCTGATTCTTATGATCTTGCTGTCGTCGCGCTATTTGTGCGTGTGGCCGACCGCAAAGGAGATGTGAGCTTGCCGGATGACCAGCGTGCGTTCGTCGATCAGATGCTGGCCACAGGCAAACCCACGGTGGTTATGGCGTTCGGCAGCCCGTATCTGATCGAGCGCTTCCCGAATGCCAAGAACTGGGTCGCGGAATTTTCATCGAACGATGTCTCCCAGCGAGCGGCTGTTCGCGCCTTGTTCGGCCAGGTGGCCATGCAGGGGCATATCCCGGTGACAGTTCCTAGCACCTCAAAACGCGGGGATGGATTGTCCGTGCCGGCCAATCCAATGACCTTGCGACCTGCGTCTTCCTACATGATGAACGAGTTGGGACCGGTATTCGACCTGCTGGACAGTTCGGTGGTCGCGGGAGCTTTTCCCGGAGGTGTACTTGCGGTTGGGCTTCGAGACGAGTTGGCCGTGCGTCCTTTCGGCAAGCTTACGCGCGAGGCAAAAGCGCCGCCGGTGAAGCCAGACACAATCTACGACCTGGCCTCGCTTACCAAGGTCATCGTCACGACGACGTCCACGATGGTTCTGGTACAGCAGAAATGGCTCGATCTGGATGCGCCGGTGGCGCGCTACTTGCCAGAATTTGCAGCGGCGGCGAAATCCGATCCTGATCCATCATGGCGCGCCCGGGTTACTGTACGTATGCTGCTGCTCCACGATGCGGGGCTACCGGCGCATCGCGATTTCTATAAGGACGCAAAGGGCCACGATGCGCTGCTGGCGAAGGTGTTGGCAGAACCGCTGGTACACGAACCCGGCAAGCAAGTGGAATATTCCGATCTAGGTTTCATTCTTCTCGGTGAAATAATTCAGCAACTCACCGGAGAGACTCTGGATCAATTCGCGAAGAAGAATATTTTTGCACCTTTGGGGACGCACGATTCGTTTTTCAATCCACCGGCGTCGTTACGCGCCAGGATTGCGCCCACGGAGAACGATGCTGACTTTCGCAAACGTCTGCTGCGCGGAGAAGTTCACGACGAGAATGCCTGGGCGCTGGGCGGGATCTCCGGAAACGCCGGGTTATTTTCAACCGCCCGGGATACTGCTGCGTTTGCCCAGATGATTCTCAATGGCGGAATTTACGCGCACCATCGTTTGGTGACGCGGGCCACAATTCAGGAATTCACGGCGCGGCAGACGATCGGCGATTCCGCGCGTACGCTGGGTTGGGATGTGCCCACACCTCCGACGTCTTCAGCGGGCCATTATTTTTCGGCTGAAAGTTTCGGGCACACGGGGTTCACTGGAACCTCGCTCTGGATCGATCCCGAACGGCAACTTTTTGTAATCTTGCTCACCAATCGCGTGAATCCCACACGCGCAAATGACCAAATCCGTCAAGTTCGGCCTGAGATTCACGATGCCGTAATTCAGGCCTTGGGGCTGTTAAACACCCCTGCGTCGCCTCAATAACTTCCTCGGCACAATTCCCATCAGAATCCATCTCTGCACACAAAGTCGATGCAGCCTGTCGGTATAATCGACTGTGCTTTTTTTTGAGGGTAATTCGAAAGCCGAGAGCGCGTTGAAAAGCGCCAAAACCGAACAGAGGAATCCGCGAACCCGTGGGCTCGATGCTAAATCCACGGTTGAAATTTTGAGGGTGCTCAACTTGGAGGATCAGCGGGTTGCTTTGGCAGTGCGACACGAACTGCCGCAGATAGCTCGAGCGGTCGACGCCATAGTGAAGAGGCTACGTACCGGCGGAAGGCTCTTCTACATGGGTGCGGGAACCAGTGGAAGGCTCGCAGTTCTGGACGCGGCCGAATGCCCGCCAACGTTTGGGACACCTCCGAAAATGGTGCAGGCGCTTATTGCCGGAGGAGCTAATGCGCTACGAGGCGCTGTCGAGGGCGCTGAGGACTCCGCCTCGAATGGCGCGCGGGATTTGACCAGAGCCGGCGTGACGCGGCAGGACGTCGTTGTGGGCATTGCGGCTAGCGGGACCACGCCCTATGTCCTGGGAGGCCTGGCTTGGGCGAAGCGGCGCGGCTGCGTCACGATTGGGGTAACTTCTAATCGGAATTCGCCATTGACGCGGGCGGCAAAAATCGCCATTGCGCCTGATACTGGGCCAGAGGCCATTTCTGGATCAACACGATTGAAGGCTGGGACAGCGCAAAAAATGGTGCTTAACCTGCTCTCAACTGCCACGATGGTGCGGCTCGGCAGAGTTTATGAGAATTGGATGATTCAGGTGGCACTGACGAATCAGAAGTTGCGGCAGCGAGGCCAGCGGATCCTGCAGGAAGCTGCGGGCGTGGATGCGTCTACCGCAAAACACGCATTGCGTCAGTCGCGACACGATTTGCCGTCCGCTTTGGTGATGCTCAAAACTGGCGTGAGTGCAGATGTCGCGCGAAGCTCGTTGGCGAAGTCCAGTGGGAACGTGCGAAAGGCGCTGGAGCTGCACAAGAAACACACGATGACTAAGAGAGCCCGGGGAAAATAGCATGGATCGATTCAAAATTCAGGGTGGACGAAAGCTGGAAGGCACAGTGCAGATCAGCGGCGCGAAGAACGCGGCGCTTCCGGCAATGGCGGCGACCCTGCTGACCGCTGAGCCTGTAACGCTTCAGAACATTCCGCATGTCCGCGACATTATCACCATGGCCAAGTTGCTCGCGCACATGCGCTGCCGCGTGCAGAGCCCTGACCTGCCTCCGAGCGAATTCACTATTCAGGCGGAAACTGTTTCAATGCGGGAAGCGCCGTACGAGCTCGTGAAAACGATGCGTGCTTCGGTGCTGACATTGGGACCCCTTGTGGCGCGGTTTGGTTATGCGCGCGTTTCGCTTCCCGGCGGGTGCGCGATCGGAGCGCGTCCGATCGATCTGCACATTCAGGCCCTCGAGAAACTCGGCGCGAATATCACGGTTGAGCACGGGTACGTGGAGGCGCGCGCCAAACGATTGCGCGGAGCGACTCTTCGATTTCCAAAGATCACCGTCACCGGTACGGAGAATATTTTGACGGCGGCGGTGCTTGCCGAAGGTGAAACCGTTTTGGAAAATTCAGCGATGGAGCCGGAGGTTACCGATCTCGCTCAGCTTTTGATCAAAATGGGCTCGAAGATCGAGGGCCTGGGAACTTCTATCTTGCGCGTGCAGGGCGTGGAAAGATTGCACGGTGCGACGCACGCCGTGATTCCCGACAGGATTGAGACGGGAACTTTCCTTGTTGCGGGCGCGATTACCGGCGGAGAATTGCTGCTCACCAATTGCGATCCCAGCCACCTGAAGTCCGTGATTGAGAAGTTGCGTAAGTGCGGAGTGGAAATCAAGTGCGAGGGCGACGGTACCGTGCGGGTGCGGGCCGCGAAAAAATTGGTCGCTGCAGACCTGACTACCGAAGAATATCCCGGGTTTGCAACAGACATGCAGGCTCAGTTCATGGCCCTGGCTACTCAAGCGCAAGGCGTTTCGCGCGTGCGCGAAACGATTTTTGAAAATCGTTACATGCATGCCAGCGAAATGATGCGCATGGGAGCGAATATTGCAGTTGACGGCAACCTCGCCATAGTAACCGGGCCGACCCCGCTGAGTGGCGCGCCGGTGACGGCATCGGATTTGCGAGCGAGCGCGGGGTTGGTTTTGGCGGCACTCGTTGCGGACAACACCACTTGGATCGACCGGGTGTATCACATTGATCGCGGTTACGAGCGTATTGAGAATAAGCTGCGAGATGTTGGCGCGGACATCGAGCGAATTACTGGCCCGTATGAGTGAAAAAGTCGTTTAACGGATTCTAGGCCGACTGCCGCGCCCAGCTAGTCACTGTTCGGCGTTGATGATCGGCTCCGGCGATTCAGGTGCGCCGGGGGCACCGCCCTTCAATTCCGCGAACAGAATCCCGGCGAAGATCAGCGTGGCTCCGAGAAGTATCCGGCCTGTCAGGTGTTCGCGAGCTACCAGCCAGGATGTGATCGCCGCAAAAACGGGTTCGAGGCTAATCAGAATCGCGGTGTGGGTAGGCGAGGTGTATTGTTGCGCCCAGGTTTGCGCGGAAAACCCGAAGGCCGTGGAGCCGATAGACGTGATCAGGACCGCGAAAACGAGCGTGCCACTCCAGACCCACCGTGGGTGCTCGAGGCCGGCGCTCGAAAGCAGCGGCAACGCCATTGTGGCTAAACTCGCCGTTGTGGCCACCTGGATTACGGCCAGTGCCCCCACCGAATGGTGCTCGACGTAACGGCTAATGACGATCATGTGCACCGCAAACATCACCGCACAACCGAACACCATGGGATCGCCGCGATTCAAGGCACCGATTCCTTCCGGCGGAATGGTGAGGAGGTACAAACCCGCCAATGCAGCAAGCGCGCCCATCCAGATCCAGCCATTCACGCGACGCTTGCCAAAAATGGCGAGCAAGATGGGGACGATTACTACGCTTGATCCAGTGATGAATGCCGCCTTCGACGGCGAAGTGTACTTCAGCCCGGTGGTTTGGAATGCGTAGCCCGCGAACATGAAGAATCCGATTTGTACACCCGCCCAAACCGCGCTGGGCGTAAGTCCTCTCAGCGAGCGCCGGAAGAAAATCGCCATGGCGACGGCGGCGAGCGCAAAACGCACGGCGAGGTACATGAACACTGACACGTCCGCAAGCGCATCTTTCACGACCACGAATGTGCCGCCCCAAATGAGCGCTGTGAACGCAAGAGCCAGGTCGGCGCGGAGTCGTTTGCTGTGCATGGGAGACAGAGTGTATGCGGTGAGCGCTATCGCAACAAGCGCGAGATGCTCTTCCTGGATGACGGGCAACGGTTATGATTCTGATACGATTTCGAAAGGCGAGCGGGCAACGGCATCGGAACCGGCCACCCGCAATCATTTCTTGACTCCGGAAGCGGTTTTGCTATGCTGCGGTTGCTGCCTTACCAGCAGCGCTTATCCAGAGTGGTCGAGGGGACAGGCCCTGCGACGCCACAGCAACCTGGTGCAACTGCCAAGGTGCTAATTCCTGCCCACTGGGGAGAGATAAGATCCTCGATAGACCGGTCCACCGGTCGTTGAAGATTCAACTCCCAAGCCGAAGTCGAATGGATGCGGCATTTGCTTGTGCAAAATGCTGACATAGCTAATTTCAGCGCCTTGGAGCGCTGGCGAGAGCCTATTCGCATTTGGGCTCGGCCAGTTCATGGCGCAGGCGTAGCCATTCCGCTAACTGGCAGCCTCTGACTTCATAAGGCCAGAGCCAAGCTAGTCGCGGTAGGGACGGGGATTGCTCCCCGCCCCCCGCACGGACCCGGACGGGCGCGATTAACGCATCCGGTTCTTATCGCAGAGAGAATGGGGACAGACAGAGGATCTCATGAACACCCTCTATAACTATCGCCCACACGCGTTCCAACTCATGGGGCACGATACGCCGGTACTGAGCCCGGATCGTGTTTCGCTGGAACTCGTTCCCTTTGACCAGAGCCCTTCCCTCCATCCCTTCCGCGACGGTTGGCTGTCCCGTCTTGTTCAGAGACTTCGCGGGTACTACGGCTCTGTACGACTGCCTATGTTCGTGCATCGTCAGATTACGTCCTGGGACTTGCTGACACGATCCGCCCGACATCTGGCGGATAAACATAGGCTCTCCCGGTTCTCGCGCAGGTTGTTTCTGTACATGCTCAGGTTCTTTGACCGCGCAGGGTTCGGTTGTCCCTCACGCTTTCGGGGCCTCCGATATGGCCTTCCACTTTCTCCTACAGTGTCGGCACCCTGGAGTAGTCTTTCGCGGCTCGATGGCTGGCCTGTACATGCCTTTGTCAACGCTTCAAGGTTGGCCTCACGGCCAACCGCACATGACTCAAGGTCGGTATGGTTCGTTAGACCTTTACCGTATGACTCTTTCATTCACAACAACCTGCCGGTTTAGCCCGGCGCTATCAGGAGAGCACGACCATGAAATTCGCCACGAAAACGATTCACGCAGGACAACCTTCGGAGCCTGAAACCGGATCGCTGATTGCCCCGATTTTTCAGACTTCGACATACGAGCAGGAAGGACCGGGCCAGGACAAGGGATTCAATTATTCACGGACGAATAATCCGACGCGGCAGCGTCTGGAAACGATATTGGCTGAATTGGAAGGGGTGGAATACTGCGCTGTGTTCGCTTCCGGCCTGGCCGCCGAGAATGCGATTCTGCAGGCCTACCTGCGGCCCGGCGATGAAATCGTTATCCCGATCGACGTTTACGGCGGAACCTATCGCATATTGAATAAGGTGTTCCAGCCGATCGGCGTGACCATCAGGCAGTTCGATATTTCGAACCAAAGCGCGCTCGAAGCGGCGATCACGGGCCGAACGAAGCTGGTCTGGATTGAATCACCAACGAATCCTCGCCTGTTGGTTTACGACATTGACGAAATCTGCCGTTTGGTGCATGCAAAATCCGCGCTGGTTGTAGTGGACAATACTTTTGCAACTCCCTATTTTCAGCAGCCGTTCGAGCTGGGCGCTGACATCGTCGTTCACAGCGTCACGAAGTATCTCGCCGGACACTCGGACACGATTCAGGGCGCGGCACTCGCGAAGGATGCCGCGATTTTTGAGCCGATCAAGTTTCTGCAAAATGCCACCGGTGCTGTGCCTGCTCCATTTGATTGTTGGCTGACACTACGCGGACTAAAAACGCTGGAACTGAGAATGGAACGCCATCAAGAAAACGCAATCGCTGTGGCCAACGCCTTGAACGGACATCCCCTCGTGCGTCAAGTCTACTTCCCCGGCCTGCCTGACCATCCTGGACACGCAATCGCGAAAAAGCAAATGACTGGATTCGGCGGAATGGTTTCGTTTGAACTCGACGGGACAATGGAGGACGTGGTTTCGTTTGTTTCGTCGCGACGCTTCTTCACGCTCGGCGAGAGCTTAGGTGGCGTGAAATCTCTTCTGTGCCATCCGGCAACCATGACTCACGCCTCGATTCCTGCTGATGCGCGTGCGGAACTGGGTCTTTCGGACAGCTTGATTCGCCTATCGCCAGGATGCGAAAATGCGATAGATCTGGTCGAGGACTTGCTCGAAGGCCTTACCTTGCTCGACCATCAACGAAAATCGCAAAAGGCGGTTGCGGCTAGTGCCAAGTAAGACTGCAACGGTGTTGCCTGTCACGAATGGGAAGACGAAACGTGACAGGCACTCGAAGATTGACGTCGGGATCCTCGGCGCGACAGGGGCTGTTGGCCAACAATTTATTGCGCTGCTGGCGAACCATCCTTGGTTTCAAGTCACTTGGCTGGCCGCGAGTGAACGCTCGTCCGGAAAACGCTATGGCGATCTGGCGTGGCGTTTGCCTACGGAATTGCCCGAGGAAACTGCGCGCTTGACGGTGGAAGCACTAAGAACCGGCGCAGGACCGCAGTTGGTGTTTTCGGCGCTGGATTCTTCCATAGCGGGCGAAGCCGAAGTGGAATTCGCGTCCGCCGGGCACATTGTAGTGAGCAACTCCCGCAATCATCGCATGGACGCGTTGGTTCCGCTGTTGATACCGGAAGTGAACCCGGAACATCTTGGATTACTTCTCTTGCAGAAGAAAATCAAAAACTGGAGCGGTGCGATCGTCACCAATCCCAATTGCGCTGTGATGCCGCTGGCAATTGCGCTGGCGGCTTTGCGGGATTATAGACCGAAGCGCGTGCTGGTCACGACGCTGCAGGGATTGTCGGGTGCCGGCTATCCTGGCGTGGCTTCGCTGGATGCGACCGCGAATGTGATTCCATTCATAGACGGCGAGGAGCACAAGATCGAAACGGAAGCGCGCAAAATCTTGGGGCACTTCGTAGCAGATTCTATTGAGTTGCACCCTGTGACGGTGAGCGCGACCAGCACACGCGTTCCGGTGGTGAATGGCCACACCGAAAGCGTGTCCGTGGAATTCGAGAAAGTACCGACGCACGAGGAGATCCTGACGGCGTTCCGGGACTTTACCGGTGAGCCGCAGCAATTGGAATTACCGACCGCGCCGCCGAAACCGATCGTTTACCTCGAGGCGCACAATCGCCCGCAACCGCGCCTGGACGTCGAGCGCGACGGCGGAATGGTGACGCACATTGGCCGCTTGCGTGCCTGCCCCGTCCTGGGCCACAAATTCGTGCTGTTGAGTCATAACACGATTCGCGGCGCGGCTGGTGCGGCAATCCTGAATGCGGAACTCATGGAAGCAAAAAACCTGCTGTAATATCCCCACGAAATAAGAACCCTCAAGTCGCGGCGATTTCGGGAAGCAATCCTTGAGGCACCTTTGGCGCGATGAATGCACTTTCTCGGCTTACGATGCTGGAAAGCAGTTCAGTAAATTCTGCGGTCTGTTGTTCAAGTGTGCCGACGATTCCTTCGACGTTCGGCAGATTGCCTGACTTGGCGAGTAACGCAAGGGTTTGAGCCGTTTCCCGTGGTCCGTCGGGCACGAAATTGCCTACCGATCCTTTTCCATGACACTGATGTTCGACAAAAATCAGAAGCAGATTCGCAGCATTAAGATCGCTACCTATTGGACCGATCCGTCGGACGCGATGAACCTTTCTGTACAGTTCAGCAGTCTGCCTGACGGTATCAGCCACGTCTCAACGGTCAACGTCGACGGTGTCAGCAAGCAACTCTTGGTTGCCACGCAGAACTCCGACTACCGTAAGCTTTAACATCGAGAAGTTATTGCCGCCCTTCGGAAAATCCTTGGCCGTCGCCCGTTGGATCGTCTGACCCGAACTTGCGGTGAACTTCACTTCTGATGCAGCGCGTGATGGCCGTTCCCGTTGGATGCCTCCGGCACCATTGGCGTGGAAACGGGATATGCACCGACTGTACCGGCAACCATGCTGTGGACGGAAGCGATGTGTTTCTTGCCAGAGGCCGTCGACGCCTCGAGAGCCGAATCCCCATATAGACCAGCAATGAATGACTTCCGGGAATCCTTGGCAAGAAGCTGCAATATGTTTTTCTTTAAATGCGCGGAAACGGTCAGAGCATCCGGGGATGCGTCCACCATCTGGAAATTAAATTCGGAGCTGAGCCGGTCGAATTCGGCGAGCAATGCTGCCTGATAATTGCAAAAGCTGTCGTACATATCGTGGCCTGGATACAAATCCATTCCTGATTCCCAGTAGTCGAAGCCGCGGGTGAGGGCTACGCGCGGAACCAACTGATCGATCCCAAGGCGGAGATAAAAAATAGCATCGGGTTTCAGCGCGACGCTGTAGATACTGCGAATCCAATGCGGATTCATTCCTCGGACGATCGCGCGGGCCATCAGCGAATAGATGTAGCGGTCGGTGAGAACGATAAATCCCGCGCGTAGCGCCGGAACGATTTCCTTCTGCAACCGGTCCACAAAATCGGTGGCGTAAAACAAACTTTGAGTCACGCGGCCGAGATTGTTTCCCTCCTTCGCCCTCCGAATTCCTTCTCCGGCCAGCGGCGAACGCGTCATCCCGGTATCCACAACAGCATGGCCCATTTCTTCGAGCCACGGTTTTAGCAAATCGATTTGCGTGGAACGTCCCGCGCCGTCCGTGCCTTCGATCACTACTAATTTGCCGCCCAGGTCATCGAGCCGCATCCCCGGTAGCGATTTTCCGTAGGTTGCTCTCATGGTCTCACCCTCAATTCTTGTGCGTTATCCAAATGAGTTTTTACGACATGGCGTACCTGTGCTTGTTGCGCTTCAATTGGCAGGGTCGCGTCGATCACTGTTAAGCCGAACTCGGGAATCATCTTTTCGTATTCCGCCAGGATGCGTCCCTGAAACATGCGGAAACTTTCTACGGAATCGTCGCTCAAATCCAAATCCATGCCCGCTTCGTAGAATTTAAATCCGTCGCGCCCATCCAGCAGGCGGTGGATGGCCATTTCGAGGGGCACCCGGAAATAAAACGCGATTGCAGGCTTCACCGCGAAACCGTATAGCTCGCGTACCCAACGGCAATCCATCCCCCGGGCTACGTCGCGCGCGAACGCCGTATAGACATAGCGGTCACAGAGGACGACCGCGCCAGCTTTGAGCAAAGGCAGGATGCTGCGTTCGGTGCGATCGGCGAAATCGGTTGAATGAATCAGCGAGAAGGTCGCCGGTGTGAGCATCTTTTTCTTTTTGCCGTGTTTTGTGGTGTCTTTCACCAGCGGTGAGGAGTTCCATTCGCTGAAAACTACGCCGTAGCCTTTGGACTCGAGCCACTTGTGCAGCAGACTGAGTTGCGTGGATTTGCCGGAACCGTCGATGCCTTCGACTACGATCAGTCTTCCCGGGAAGTGATGTTCGCCATACTGCCGGATCATGGATGCAGCGGGTTGAAGCGGTGCAAAGACTTCAAAGGGGCCTATTCGAATCCCGGAACCTATTTCCATTCGTGTTCCTCTTATCTCGCGTCAGGCTCGCGCGCGCCAAACAAAGCGCGCGGCACTGTTCGAATTTTTCAGTTGTCGCCTGTGAGAGATAATGACGACCCTGTAAAATCCTCCAAATGGAGTGGAGTTGCAGCAGTAATCTCAAGCGCCTGTATCGAAATGAGAACTACCTGTATTGCCGTACGGCGAGCGTCTCTTGAATGGCGAGACGTCGATGAGACGATTTACTAGAGGAATTGCTAACCAACTCAACCCGGCGCTGCAGCCCGAGCCAGAAAAGACCTATCCAATTCATCGGGAATTTGGATTGGACGGGGGTACTGGTGAGAACTAAAGTGCAACTCCCGCTACGTCTGAGACAGGCGGCGCCACCAAACCGGCTCGAATTGGAACGCATCGGTTTCGGCGCGCCAAACGCCAAGCGCTGGAGTGCTGAAAGACCGATGACCGCAGCGGCCGTTCCATCGCGCTTTCATGTTCCCCGACCCTTCGTGAATTACCGCTTCGACACCGCTTACGATGAGATGTTCTGGGCACCGGGGTTCCGCGAGATTTCTATCAGGCTTTGCATCGTACGCTGGTAGGGCTTCCTCCGCACGAGCTTCGCAGGAGGCAGCAGGCTGCCGACCTGACGTTCTTGCATGAAGGTATTACATTCACCGTTTACGGCAGCAAAGAAGGGGCCGATGGACATTTCCTAACGACTTGATTCCCCGCATTATTGCGGCTTCGGAATGGACAAGGATCGAAAAGGGACTGGCGCAACGATTAACTGCGCTGAACCTCTTCTTGCGCGACATTTATCAGGAAGGCCGAATTCTCAGTGAAGGCATCGCTCCGCGCGATTTGATTTACAGCTGCTAGCATTTTCGCCGCGAGATGCGCGGGCTTAATGTGCCGCCGATATTTACGTCAGCAATTGCGCTACGGACCTGCTGCGCATGCCGGACGATAACTTTGTGGTACTCGAAGACAACCTGCGGGTGCCCGCGGCGTTTCTTACCCCACGGCAATTTCTCCACGGGCCTAAGTTCTCCATTGAACTATTTTCAAAATCCTTGACGCATCTACTATAATAGTGGGCTCGAGCAGACAATTCTCAGAAGTGTAGCGGGACCTGGACTGCTTTTGGCTGTATCCGTTTCCACCGGAGCCAAGGAGTTTCCCAATGGCAAGCGCACCTGAGCTGACACATTATTACCGAGGAGCCTGGAGCGGGACCAAATCCGCTGAGTATATCGATATCGTTAATCCTGCGACGGGTGAGAAACTGGCTCGGTCTCCAATCGCAAATAAGGAAGACGTGAATGCAGCCGTTGAATCGGCCGCAGCCGCTTATCCGGCATGGCGGCATACTCCACCTGAAGACCGCATTCAGTATCTTTTTAAGTTGAAGCAGATTCTGGAAGACAACGTAGAGGAGCTTGCCCAGATTTGCACCAAGGAAAATGGGAAAACAGTGGGCGAATCGCGCGCGGAACTGCGCCGCGCCATCGAAAACGTAGAAGTCGCGTGCGGGATTCCCACGATGATGCAAGGCTACAACCTGGAAGATGTCGCCTCCGGCATCGATGAAATAATGATCCGCCAGCCACTGGGGGTTACCGCGGCCATCACCCCGTTCAATTTTCCGGCGATGATTCCCTTCTGGTTTCTTCCCTATGCGATCGCCTGCGGAAATACTTTCATCCTGAAAGCTTCGGACAAAGTTCCGCTGACGATGCAGCGGGCTTTTGAGTTGATGGAAGCTCTGAAACTGCCTCCGGGAGTTCTGAATCTAATCCATGGCGACAAAACCGCTGTCGACGTGTTGCTGGAGCATCCTGACGTTCGGGCAATTAGCTTTGTGGGCTCTACACCGGTGGCGAAATACGTTTACGCGCAGGGAGCTAAATTTGGAAAGCGTGTGCAGTGTCAGGGTGGGGCAAAAAATCACGTGCTGATTTTGCCTGACGCTGATTTGGAAACTGCTACTCGTATTGTCAGCGATAGCGCATTCGGCTGCGCTGGGCAACGCTGTTTGGCTGTTTCGGTGGCGGTGACGGTGGGTGACGCGCGCAATGAATTCACGGATTCGATTGCGAAAGTCGCCAGTTCGATTCGCGTTGGAAACGGGTTGGATAAGGACAGCCAGATGGGGCCCGTGATTACAGCAGCGAGCAAAAAGAGGATCGAGGGATTGATCGACAAGGGCGTGAGTGATGGCGCCAAAGTGCTGCTGGACGGCCGCTCAGCGAATGGGACGAACGGCGCTGGAAACTTTTTGAAACCGACGCTGCTCGACAATGTGCCGGCGTCCAGCGCGCTTTCGACCACCGAGATCTTTGGCCCAGTGCTCAGCCTGGTTCACGCGAAAACGCTTGAAGAAGGGATCGAGACATTATCGCGCAGCCCGTTCGGAAACATGGCTTCGATTTTCACGAGTAGCGGCGCCGCAGCGCGCAAATTCAGATACGAAGTGCCGGCTGGCAACATCGGAATAAACATCGGAGTCGCCGCGCCCATGGCTTATTTCCCATTTAGCGGCTGGCGCGATAGTTTCATGGGCGTGCTACACGGTCAGGGACGCGATGCGGTGGAGTTCTACACCGATAAGAAAGTTGTCGTGGAAAGATGGCCGAAGGAATGGTCGCGGAAGTTTTAACGCTGAACTGGAATTCCTACGCGCACTCACGAATCCGCGTTGATCGAAACCTAAGCTTTCGCTCAAAGCTGTTCATTTTTGTCCCGCCAAGTTTTTCGGCAGCGCATAGGCGATATACGATCGTTGTATTGGCACCGCCGATGGCTGCTCAGGGCCGTCTCTAGGCACTTCCGTGTGTTTCGCTGACGTCGCACATACAACGATGTATTCGCGGCCATCCACCTCGTAAACGGCCGGGACTCCCTCGGATGCCGCCGGGAGATCCGTCGACCAAAGCACCTTTCCGCTTTCCTGGTCATAGGCGCGAAGTTTCCCCTCGTCTTTCGTTGCCATGAATAACAAGCCCGTGGCCGTGACTACCGGACCATTCCTCGGCAACATGATGCCTGTGCCTTTCAGATTCTCCGGGGCTCCTTGCGGTGCGTCACCAAACGGGACTTGCCATTTGATGGTCCCTTGATTCAGGTCATAGGCCGTTATGGTTGACCAAGGCGGTTTGATGATCGATGGTTGCAGACCGTAGCCCGTCCAGTAACGAACGACCGAGTCTCCGGCCACATTCGATCCCGCCGGGGGTTCGCCACCCGGCGGAAGTGGACCCGGTACACTTTCGGGATTGCCAAGATATAAAATAAGACCATTCACCAGCCGGTCAGTGAGATCGGGAAATCCCGGCATATCTTTCAAGCCATACTTCACGACACTGTGAATGGTTCCCTCCCCGAAATTCGTGGGCGCATTCACAAGCGACGGAATCGCGGGAGGAGCGCCCTCACGATTTTCCGCGTGGCACCTCTCACAATAGAAGTGATATACCGCCTTTCCTTGCTGCGCGGGGGTTCCGCTGCTCGGGATGTTCCAGAGCGATGGTGGCGCGCGGCGTTCATCCTTGAGGATCGCGGGCATATCCATTGACACCACGAACATTTCGGCGTTTGTCGGATTCGAAGCCGTCATACCCCAGTTCGATCCCCCGCGGTTACCCGGCATCTCGATAGAATTTACTTGTTCCGGTGGAGTGAAGAGGCCCTCGTTGACGGCGCCTTCGACGATCGTCTTCCATCGTTCGCGATCGCGCGGGCTCAAAATATAAGGATCCAAATCGTCCGCTGTGAACTTTTGACGCGCGAATGGCGGGGGCGCGGTAGGAACCGGCTGCGTGGGAGACGCGGCCTCGCCGGGCATGTTGGAGTGCGGCGCGGGGCGTTCTTCAATCGGCCAAGTCGGTTTGCCGGTCGCACGGTCTAAGACGTAGAGGAATCCCTGCTTGGACGCTTCCGCAACGACCTCAACATCTTTTCCGTCATGCCGGATCGTCAGTAGTTGCGGCGCGGATGTAGCGTCGTAATCCCATAGATCGTGATGGATAAATTGGTAATACCAGATCAATTTCCCGGTGCGCGCTTCGAGAGCGAGCAGCGAATCGGCGAAAAGCGCATCGCCTTTGCGGTCTGCGCCATAAAAATCGTAGGTCGGCGCGCCCGTGGGGACGTAGACAATGCCTGTCTTCTCATCCAGGCTCATCTCGCCCCAGCAATTGGTGCCTCCCGCCGTCTTCCAGGTGTCTTTTGGCCAGGTATCGTAGCCAAATTCTCCGGGATGAGGAATCGTGTGGAAAAACCATACCATTCGGCCCGTTCGCACGTCATACGCACGGATGTCTCCGGGCGGCGAGCCGTAGTCTTCACCTGTTTCCGAACCGACGATGATGAGGTTCTCGAAGACTTGGCCGGGAGTGCCCGCCTGGATCTGATACATGGTTTTTGGATCACGTCCGAGGCCTACCTTCAAATCAACCGTACCGCCGTCGCCGAACGACTTGATCAATTCTCCAGTGGTCGCATTGATCGCTTCGAGGTGATTATCGAATGGAATGAGAAGGCGCTTGTCTGAACCGTCCTTGCTCTGCCAATAATTGATGCCGCGATGAACTTCGAAAC
This sequence comes from uncultured Acidobacteriota bacterium, assembly GCA_963703675.1. Classification (GTDB taxonomy): domain Bacteria; phylum Acidobacteriota; class Terriglobia; order Acidiferrales; family UBA7541; genus Palsa-295. The sequence goes on from CAVPFH010000010.1 coordinate 184,563, forward strand.
GCTCGCCCATGCTATTTGGATGATGAAGCCAAATCTGTTTTCCAGTGGTGGCGTCGAGCGCCACGATGTCGGTGTGTTGCGCAATGACGTACATCACCTTACCGACGACGATCGGATTGAATTCGTATGCGCGTTCATTTCCTGAATCGTAGGTCCAGGCAATTTCAAGCTTGTCCACATTCGAACGATTGATCTGGGTGAGTGCGGTGAAGTGAGAAGAATCCGGGTTTCCGAGATATGTCGTCCAGGTTTTATGCGTCTGTGTATCGTCTTGAGCGCGCGACTGAACTACCACACCGATCAATACAGCGGCGACTGCCGCTGCTACGGCTACGATCCCTGGCCCAGAATTGCGCGATTGTTTAAACATGAAGACTCCTGCTCTACCTTCATCCTGCGCCGGCCAATCAAATAAAAATGCCGACGCGTTCACATTTCAATTGTTTCAGCTGAACTGAACTGATTCGCTGCCATCCCACGTGACCGATTCCGGAATCCTATCGGCCGCAGTAATAAACGCGTGATACTCGACCTGCAGAGTTGATCGCGCAGGCAGCCAGCGATAACCAGGTGTTTCGAATAGACCTCCGTGCTCAACCATTTGTCTTCGCGATCCTAAAAATGGCGAGACGCCAAACTCCATTGCACAGGTCATAGTCTGACCGTTCCATGGAGGATCAGAGCGCAAGTGATTTTCTTCCCAGCGGCAAATCCACGGAAAATCCGCACGTTTCCAGATATATCCGAACAGAACTTTTGTGCTGGGAGACCATGCCAGGAAGAACCCATCTTCTGATACTGGATCGACCAGATGCGTAGTGAAACCGCCGGAAACGCCTTCGCTCGGATAAACGCGTAAATCAATTACTCCGCCGTCTTTTCGCGGGCACAACAGACCATTGAACTCTGCACTGGTTTTCTGCAGACCGCGGCCGCCGGTGAAATCCTCGTCAATCACTTTGGATCTGGTGACCGGAGCGCGAAATTGCGTTTTACCCGTCACGAGAAAAGGCGGACCCATCGTCACATGCTGAGTCCAAGCGATTGGCCGGTCGCTGTGCGACAAATTTTCCAACGACTCTCGAAAATGGACGAGCCCGATCCTGTTTACGGGCAACTTGATCTGACGTTGAAATCGAATTTGCGCCAGGGGCAGCACGCCACTCAGCGAAATTGAATTTCGATTGCTCTCTACGCTGTATGGCACGACTGGACCTTCGCCATGAACAGGTATTCCCGCTGCAAATTCTTCAGGGCTGGGCACTCCGTAGGTGTCGAGGCAAATGCTGTGGCCCATCAGTCCGGACAATATATAGGCTTCATTGCTCGACCCGTATTCCGGGTGCGTCGCAGGCGAATACGTGGAGGGTTCGATGGAGGGCCAGGGAGGCGTCCACAGCGGACTTACGCCGGTAGGTTTGTGCGAGATTTCCGCGACATGGCCGCCCTCGGCCAAAACGGTGACGCGGACTTCTTCATTTTCAATGCGGGCCGCTCGACGATTCCGGTAGTTCGCCCCGGTCACAGCGCGAATTGCTCCGAGCCAAAATTGAGCATACTCGGAATTCGCTTTCGATGATCCGCGCGCTTGCGAGTCTCCGCCATTGGGAAGTGCGACATAATCAAAATTATTCGTTCCGTGGTGCTACCCCGACTTACACGAGTTTCTTGGGATACGGCCCAAAAATCTCGGCGCCACTCGCCGTAACCAGTGCATCGTCTTCCACTCGAAAACCGCCTGACGGGTGCAGGTAGACCCCTGGTTCAACCGAAGTCAAATTCCCTTCCTCGAGCTTCGTGGTGGAGCCGGGCGCAAGGATGGGAGAAGATTCGTGGTACCTGAATCCCAATCCGTGACCGGTGACGTGCGGGAAAGATTCCGCGTAGCCCGCTTCGCGGATCACCGACCGCGCCGCCTCATCCACCTGTGCGCCGGTAACTCCCGGCTTGATTTCCGCGACGGCAGCTTCCTGTGCCTGTGCGACGGTGTGAAAGATTTGTAACTGTTCATCCGTGGGCTGTCCTGCAACGCGCACACGTGTGCGGTCAGCCCAATACCCGTCAACGATCACTCCAAGTTCCAGCAAAGCTACATCGCCCGACTGCAAGCGGCGCAAGGTGGAAACTTCGTTTGGCCGATAGCCGAGGGCGGTTTCCTCAGGCCCGACCGCCACCTGCGCGAAGGCACGTACGCGATAAGCTTCTGCTCGGCCCGTGCCCAACACCATTACTGCTCGTTCGACGTCGGCTGCAAGCTCGACGCCGCTAATCCCTACGTCCACGAGGCGTTCGAATGCTTCCAAGCCGAAACACGAAACCTCACTTGCCACCCGAAGCTTTTCTATTTCGTAGGGCGTTTTTCGCAGACGTTGCGATTGCAACAGCGACGAGGCATCAACGAGTTCGATGCCCTCAAACACATGACGCAGCATTGCGTGAGTTTGTGCCGCAGGCACGAGAAACTCCGCAGTGTTCCAGGAAGGCGCTACAACTTCGAAACGGCCTTCGTAGCCAACTCGCTTCCAGGACGTACCTTTGACCATTTCTTTTAGTGCACTCTGCACAGCTTTCGCAGGATCCGGTGCGCCGAGCACACCGTATCCGTAATAAACGGCGCGCGCATCCCACAGCGATCTGGCGGCTTCGGCTTGGTAACAATTGGGGATGATGCAAACGGAATCGCCGTGCAACGGAAAAACCAGCGTAGTGGCGCCAATCATGGGCCAAAAGCCGCTCAGAAGCAGGACATTTTCAGGCAAACGCAGCACCAGCGCGTCGAGGCACTCGGCCTCCATCGCCCCCCTCATTCGCTTGAGGCGTTCTTCGTTTACTTTCACGTGTCCCTGCGCTAGACGTTGAAGTAAGGCGCCATTTTCTAGCCCGCGCCGATGAATCCGGGATAAAGCGTCATGCCCCCGTCGATATATATCGTTGTGCCCTGAATATAGTCCGATTCATCGGAGGCAAGCCACACTGCGACGCGCGTAACGTCTTCCGGCTCGCCGATTCGTTTCGACGGGATTAACTTCAACAGGACCGAGTTAAAGACTTCCGGCGACGTGACTTTCTCGACGTTCATCGGTGTCCGGATCGCTCCCGGAGAAATTGCATTGACCCGTATCTTCAGATGCGCGACCTCCTGTGCGAGGCTCTTCATGAACAGAATGAGGCCGCCCTTCGCGGCAGCGTAATTCGCGTGACCTTCCCAGGGGATAATGTCATGCACGGAGCTGATCAAAATCAGCTTCCCGCAGGCGTAGGAAACGGAGCGATCGATTCCCTGCTTCTTGAACAACCTTACGGATTCGCGGCAGGCCAGGAAGACGCCGGTAAGATTGACGTTAATTACTCGTTGCCACTGCGCCATGGTCATCTGATCGACGGGCGCATTGAGCTGCAGCGCGGAGTTCGCAATGCAGATGTCGAGCCGTCCAAATTCCTCAATGAATTTGCGGAACATCGCCTGCACTTGATCTTCTTCGGCGACGTCCGCCTTAAAGATCACGGCCTTGCGACCCAGCTTCTGAATTTCGCTGGCTGTCCAGCGTGCGCCTTCTTCATCGCTGTTGTAATTCACCAGCACGTCGGCACCGGCTTGCGCCAAGCCGATGGCCATGGACTGACCCAGGCCCTTGCTAGCCCCCGTTATGAGCGCTTTCTGACCAACCAGCACGCGATGGACGGGCGCGGGCGGCGAATCATTTGGAGGAGTGTATTTATTTTCAGGGGCCATCCGGTCCTTTCGTTCCGCCGCGATCAAATGGAGACCGGGCTGCATCCGCAACACATAGGACAGCAGAGACTTCCCACGAGCGCATCCGGAAACTCTTGAAGATTATCCGACAACTCGCCACTTCGTAACAGAGACCGTTGCAACCGGATCACTCTTTGCGCGGTAATCGAGAAACGCCTTGAAGTAGGGAGCGTTCACATGCTCGTCCAGCGCCGCCTGACTCTTGAACTTCTCGTAAAACATGAATTTTCCGGGGTTTTCTGGGTCGCGATGCAGTTCGTAGACGAGGCAACCGGGCTCTTTGCGAGTGGGTGCGAGCAGCGCCTGCAGCTCGCGTGCAAGATCCTGTTCGCGCCCGGGTGCCGCGTCCATGTGTACATTCAATATAATGTCGCTGTCACCCATTTAACAACCTCGTTCGTTCAATTACCGGCACCCGCGGCTTTGCTGTTCAATCACTCTTACTTGGATGCCACATTTTTCGGCAACGCATAGGTTATATACGATCTCTGCGGCGGAGTTGCGGTAGGCTGAGATGGCCCATCGCGCGGAATGTCTGTATCCTTGCCGGTCGTCGCACACACTACGATGTACTCCTGAGCGTCCACCTCGTATACGGCTGGCACCCCCTCAGAAGCCGCCGGCAGGACCGCCGACCACACCTCTTTCCCCGTCTTCTGGTCATAGGCGTGGAGCTTGCCCTCATATTTCGAGGCCGCAAAAATCAATCCGCCGGCGGTGACCACCGGGCCATTCCTCGGCATCATCACGCCGGATCCCGTGAGATTTTCCTTGGCTGCTGGCGGTGCTTCGCCGAACGGAATCTGCCACTCGATCGTCCCGGTGTTTAGATCGTAAGCTGTAATTGTTGACCACGGTGGTTTGATAATCGAAGTGAACAGATTGTATCCCGACCAATATTTGACGGGCGCTGCAGTGCCTCCAGCGGTTTGCGGCGGCGGTTCCAGCGCTTTTAGTTCCGGAAGCGGCCCAGGGGCTAAATCAGAATTTCCGAGATACAACATCAAGTTCGTCACATGAAGCGTGCTGAGATCCGGAAAAGCCGGCATCTCCTGGATTCCATTCTTCACGACAGTTCGGATAAGATCTTCGCCGAAGTTCTTAGGAGCGTTTACGAGCGAGGGAATAGACGGCGGCGAGCCTTGACGGTCGATTCCATGGCAGCGCTGGCAATAGAGATGATAGATAGCCTTGCCTTGTTCCGCGGGAGCTACATCCATCGGAATTTCCCAAAGATTCGGCGGCAGCAGGTGTTCGTTCTTCAAAAAGGCCGGGATATTCATAGACAGCACGAACATGCTGCCGTCGGTTGGATTCGACGCAGTTGAGCCCCAGTTGGCGCCGCCGTGATTGCCCGGCATTTCCACCGTGTCCGTCAAGCCGGGCGGGGTAAAGAGTCCTTTGTTGACCGACGCGTCGATCTTCGCTTTCCACTTGGCGCGCTCCTCCGGAGTCAAGATATATGGATCGAGATCGGCGGAAGTAAATGATTGCACAGCAAATGGCGGCGGTTTGGTCGGGAACGGCTGAGTGGGGGAGGCAACCTCGCCGGGCATGTCAGACTTCGGGACCGGACGTTCCTCGATCGGCCACAACGGTTTGCCGGTCACGCGATTGAATACGTAAAGGAATCCATTCTTTGTGGCCTGCGCGACGATCGGAACTGCCTGTCCATCGTGGTGAACTGTCAGCAATTGGGGCGCAGCAGTGAGATCGTAATCCCACAAATCGTGATGGACCATCTGGTAGTACCAAATTAATTTTCCATTGCGAGCGTCGAGCGCAAGTAGTGTGTCTGCATAGAGATCGTTGCCGATCCGGTCGGCACCGTAGAAATCATACGTGGGTGCTCCGGTCGGGACGTAGACAATCCCGCGTTCAGCGTCCAAGCTCATTTCTCCCCAGCAATTCGTGCCGCCTTCATATTTCCAGGTGTCTTTCGGCCAGGTCTCATAGCCGGGTTCGCCTGGATGCGGAACCGTGTGGAAGATCCAAGCCATTTTTCCGGTTCGCACATCGTACGCTCGAATATCACCTGGAGGAGAGCCATATTCCTCCCCAGTGGACGAACCCAGGATCAAAAGATCGCCATATACCACACCGGGGGTAGCCGATTGAATCTGAGAAATGGTCTTGAAATCACGTCCGAGGCCTTGCATCAAATCGACCCGCCCATCCGTGCCGAATGATGTGATCAACTCGCCGGTCTTCGCATTGATTGCTTCCAGGTGACTGGCAATGGGAATGAAAAGCCGTTGATCCGAGCCATCCTTGCTCTGCCAGAAATTGATGCCGCGATGCATTTCCCAGGCCGGCGCATATTTCGAGTGGTAAATCCATAGTTCTTTGCCGGTCGCAGCGTCGAGAGCGACGACGGACGTCTTGCGCGCCATCACGTACATCGTACTGCCCACGACGATCGGACTGAATTCGTAGGCTCGGTCCACGCCTTCTTCGTACTTCCAGGCGACTTGCAGTTTGTCTACGTTGGAGAGATTAATTTGCGTCAGCGAAGAGTAATGTGAGGAATCTGCATTTCCAAGGTAGGTACTCCAGGTGGAGTGTGGAGATTTTTCTTTCTCCTCCTGGGCCCTGACTCGGACGGTGACGACTAACGAAAAAAGAATCAGTGCGATTGCAAAAAACCTTACCAGCAAAATGCCAAGCCTTTGCTTAGGCATGAAATTCAGCGTCCCCTTTTTATCCCTTGCCGCTGGTGTCGAGAAAGACGAAGGTACCTTTGCGCGCCGTCGTGAGGATCTCGATCTTGCCATCCTTGTTAACGTCCTTCGCGAGGATCTGAGTGCCGATGCCGGAGTCGTTGTGAATCAGTTTCGGAATCCACTCAACGGTCCCTCCGGACTTGCGAACGAGTTTGAAGCGGTAGAGAACGGGCGGGTTGTTCACCTGGTTTTCATCGTAGATGTATCCGTGCGACCACCAGCGTTTGCCGGTGACGATGCAGGGCAAGCCGTCGCCATCAAGATCCGCAAGCTGGAGCGCGTGCAATTCAGTGAACGCGACGGATTTGTCGGTCTCTTCCCACTCTTGGCGGTCTGCCAATGGTTTGGAGGGATCGCCCATAATCAAGTGACGTTTCCACGTGCCGTTTCCTTGAGCATCGCGTGTCTGCTCGAACCAAGCAAGACCAGGACCGTGCGCGTTGAGACTTGCGATCACGTCAGGAACGCCGTCGCCGTTCACGTCGTAAACGAAAATGTCGCCGCCGCCGCGCAGAAACCACTCACCCTCGGTAGCGCCAAATGGAGCCGGATGAAATTTCCAGAGGCCTTTGGTTGCGGCAGGCGGCTGCTCCCACCATCCACTCGCTTGCAGAATGTCGAGCCGTCCGTCGCCATTGACGTCGCCGACCCCGAATCCGTGGGGGCCCCAACTTCCCTTCTCCGATACCGGATAAAATGTCCAGGGCTTTGTGGGATCGGCTGGATCGGGCTTGGCGTAACCGATTTGGCCGCCTTGGGCCATGATCAATTCCGGATGCCCGTCGCCATCGATGTCGGTCAGTATTGTGGTTTCGGCGTCAACCGTCGGGATGACGTTGTAATTGTCCCAGTGGCGCAATTCTCCGCGCGGATTCACGAATAGGTGCGCGGAAAAACTGGGCATCGGGCCGAAACCCATGATGATCAGAACGTCCGGCCAGCCGTCTCCCGTGAAATCGTGAACGTGAGCCAGGAAACAGTTCGTGTAATTGCCGTGTTCGCCGGGCCCTCCGGGATTCACTGTGGTTGGCGGAAAAATCTCACGGGCTATTTTGAAATCCGGGCCCAGGTAATAAAACGGTCCGGCCACAACTTCGTCGTAGCCGTCGTGGTTCAGATCGCCTGCGGTGATAGCTTCGGAGTAGAAAAGATCTGTGAGTCGGCGAAATTGAGAATTATCGACATTGGCGGCGAGCCCCGGCACCCGTTGCGTGAGATCGAAAATCGAAATGTCCTTGAAATCGGCATTTGCCCCGCCGGAAACGCACAGCGCGATTTGCCCGAAATGGCTGCGTTCTTCGGCGATTGCGCCAGCTCCCGTCGTATCCCAGGGCAACGCCGAACCCCGCAACTCGACTTCCACTTGCTGCCAGCCGTCGGCGCCTTTGCTGATGCGCACCGGCGGCTCGGGCGGATAGCCGGTGAGAGCTCCCACTGGATCATTGATGCCAGCGCAGGCAATAGGCGCGCAGGCGCCTCGCGCCATTTTGTGCTCCGCGCCGGCAACATCTATGGGCGGTGCTGGAACAGCCTTGCGTTCTACTTCTTTCCCCTGAGCATCAAGCGTGAGCAGAAAAATTGATCCAGCGCCCGCGCCGGACAGCACGACATAAATGCCGGCTGTCCGGTCACTGGCGCCTCTGGGGTGGAGAAATCGCGACCAGGTTAAAGGTGCGTTGCGAAGAAGAATGCCAACTTCGCCTCCGGTCGAACGAAATGAAAATCTCAGCGCGAAATCCTGGAGGCCACGGTCCATCACCAACCATCCAGCGCCGCCGGAAACACCAGCTCCGACGATGTGCCCGTCCTTCACGCTCCATTTGCCTGCGCCTTGCGCATGCCAGCCGTTCAGGTCGGGAGTATTGAACTGATAGACCGGCACGGACGCCGACTTTGCGGTCTCTTGTGGCGATGCTAGAAGCGGTTGCGCCAGAATATCATGGGCAGATTTTGGCCCGAACTTGAGAAGAGGAACTAACGCTCCCAGGGCAGATGAAGCCTCCAGGAACTGACGCCGGCTTGTTTTCATCACTCTCCCTTTAGTTTCGATCCCAGCCCGGACGAAGCGAATTTATTTACGGCCGCCTCTGGGCACAATCTAGTAATTCAGCCGGAGCCCGAACTGAATCAGCCTCGGATTGTTCTGTTGCGAACTGATGATCCCGAACGTGGACACAGCCCCGGTAGTAAGGACCTGTCCTGGAGGCCCGAACTGCGTCCGGTTAAATGCATTAAAGAACTCCGTGCGGAATTGCAAGCTTACTCGCTCGGTGACGGACGTATCCTTCACAATAGCCAAATCCCAGTTGTTTATTCCAGGGGCGCGAATGGCACCATCTGTCCGGCTTTCATCTCCGAAGGCGAATTCGGGCGGAGCTGTGAAGCACGACGTATTGAAGTATTCGTTTATGTTGTGAGGACCAGCGTTGGAAACCGCGTGCTTGTCGCACCCGGGGGTCACATTAGGCCGCAAACCCCCGCCGAACGAGTTACTAAGATTGGGTATGGCGACAAAGTTGAGTGGGACGCCTTCCTGGAATGTCGCGATACCGTCAAAGGCCCAGCCGGACACGACCTTCGCCGCCACTCCTTGTACATCGCCGAAAAACCTCTGCCCCCTGCCGACGGGCAGAGGATAGACGTAGCTGATGGTCAAATTTTGCCGAATGTCGAAAAGTCCCAGTGATCTCTCCGCTTTAAAGTTATTGAAATCCTGGTAGATTTGCCCCAGACCTCCGGCAATACCCGTTTCCAGCCAATCGGTGCTTGTCTCCGTGTTAGTCATCAGCTTCGAAAAGGTATATGAGCCAAGAATCGTTCCGCCGTGGCTAAACCGCTTTTGCACCTTCATCTGCAGCGCATTGTAACTGCTGCTTCCCATGTAGGCTGCCGACTCCACGATATTTTGATAGGTTGGGAACGGGCGCAGTAATTGTCCATATTGCACGGTTGGCGCAGACAAAGGACCCGAGGTAATCAAACCTGCAAACGGATTCGGGACCTCATTCAGTAAAGCGTTGCCGAGCGAAAGATCCTGGTCCGGCAACTGGTTGATGTTGAAACCATTGTCACTGTTGATGGGAAGGTGGACGCCATGTGACCCTGCATAAGCAGCTTCCAAGTTGATTCCGAGCGGAAATTCATGCTGGATCGTCAGATTCCAGTTCTGATAGTAGGCTGGATGCCAAGCCACGGGGACAGAACCACCCGCACCTGACACCGCCGAGAAATTCAGTCCCAGCAAGGCAGTTTGGTAGTTGGCATTTCGCCCCGGCGGAAATACCAGGCCGCCGGGATAGGGATTGCTCAACACGGAACTCGGCGTGACGCCGCCATTCTCCGACGTAATCATCGCATTGTTGTAGATATTCACCGCGTTCTGGAAGGGTGACTCTTGGAAAATAGCATCCGAGGGAACGTAGAACCAACCAAATGCGGATCGAATCACGGTGGTGTTATTTAACCGATAGGCCAGACCGATGCGCGGAGAAAACAGGTCGAAGCGTTCGGAATACAACCCTCTCGCCGGGTGTTGGGGAGTATTGACCAGATCGAATCCGCCCTTCAATGGCAAACCCGTGGGTCCCGCCAGGATATTGGTCATGTTGGGATCAAAATTCGAAAGCCTATTGTGACGCTCGGTCCAAACGCCGGGAATTTCCCATCGCAGGCCAGCATTGATAGTCAGTTTGCTGTTTACGCGAATGTCATCCTGGACGTAGTACCCCTGATAACGCATTGAGGACGCTGTTATGTTTTCCGTCAGAATCGCAGATGGCGTGAACCCGCCGCCTGGGCTGGCCGCACCGAGCAGGAAATCGGCGATGCTGCCTCCTGTTGCGCCGGGATTGAACGGGTTGGCCGAAGTGAAAGTATTGTCAAAGAAATAGTCTCCGGCCTGAGACGCTATCTGGTAATAATTTGCGTCTTGACGGCGTAATTCCGCGCCGAACTTAAGCGTCTGGCGGCCAATGATCTTCGTTAAGCTGGGACTGATCACGAAATTGTTGTTTACGCTGGAGATCACCTGAGTTCCGCCCGTCGGGAAGTCCGGGAACGCGAAAGCGGGGTAGGTCCGGAACTGCGCGGGAATTTGATTCATATACGATGGAAAACCGAAAGTCGTCATGTCGAAACCGGTGATGGACTTGGGCGGCCCTTGAAAGTAATTGAAACGTAGATAGGACACACGGATATCAAAGATCGTATTCGGATTGAACGTGTAGGTATCGCCCAAAACGATGGAGTCTGTAACAAAGTTCTGGGGATCCAGATCAAACCAGTATGTATCGTTGTTGTACGGATCCCATGGCAACTCGTCAAACCCCCAACGAGTAAAGCGGGCGAACACCCGTTGTTTTTCGCTTACGTTCCAGTCCGAGCGGAAATTCACTTGGTCGTTGTTGCCTCCAACGCTCGCGCTGGTCACGAAGTTAAAAGGATAGGGAAGACTCGTGGTGTTGGGGGTTGGGAAAATCCTGCCGTTGGCGGCGAAATATTTTGCGACGGCATCGATTCTTCCGGGCGGGATCATGTTTCCCGGGAACTGCTGGCGGCAAGCAGTACTGATTTGAGAGCAATTGTTAGAAGAGGTATTCGGATCATAAATCGGAATCACATTTCCATTCGCATCCTTATAATTCGAGAAATCGCCGCCCAACTCCGCTTGCGTCGGCACCGGCTCTACGAAAGTCTCACCTTGCCGCAGCGCAAATCCTTCATAGTTAAAAAAGAAGAAGAGTTTGTCTTTCTTGATGGGGCCGCCCAGACTCACGCCGTACTGATTTTGTGTGAACGGTGACCGGGGAGTACCGGTGTCGTTGTTGAACCAGTTGTTGGCGTTCAGCACCTTGTTGCGAAGAAACTCGTATGCTGTTCCGTGAAACTCGTTCGTCCCGGACCTCGTGGTAAGATTGATTACGCCGCCTGAATAACGGCCGTATTCAGCGTCGTTGCCATTGGTCTGAACACGGAACTCTGCAACGGCGTCCTGCGTCGGGATCAGTGCAGTGAGGCTTCCGTAAGTGACTTGGATCGGCGACCCGTCGAGGTACATCGCGTTCTGGTTCGCGGTCCCGCCGTTGATTTGATAATTCCCGCTCGCAAAGATGTTTTGCGTTGTCAGATTGCCCGAGGCCCCGCCTTGGGTGACGACCCCTGGGACAAGTGATACCAGATTGAGAACGTTCCGGCCGTTCAACGGCAAATCATCAACGGTCTGAGCGCCAATTACCTGGCCCAACGAGGTGCTCTCGGTTTGCATCAACTGCGCCGCCGCGCTCACTTGCACTGTTTGCTCGACGGTCCCCACTTGCATTTGAATGTCGATACGGACAACGGCTTGGACTTCAAGAGCGATGCCCGTGTGAACGGTTTTGTTGAAGCCTTTCGAGTCAACCTCAACACTGTAAGTTCCTGGAACCAGGTTGACGAAATTGTAAGAGCCGTCCGCGCTGGTAACGGCAGTCCGCCGAAAACCGCTATCGCTACTGCTCAGCGTAACCGCCGCTCCGGGCAAGGCCGCCCCCGAGGAATCCGTAACGGTTCCCACGATCGAACCATAGAAGGATTGCCCAGCCAGAGAGATCGTAAACAAGAGACAACACGCACAAACTGCAAAAACCTTCCAACATTGCGGCGCGCGAATCACATTGGCATGCATGGTCGCCCCTTTTCTCACAAAGGAATTCTTTTTAGAACTGCGTAAACATTGGAAACGATTCGATGCACTGCCGATCGGAACCGGAGATCTCGAGTACCCCTCTCGAATTCCCCTATTGAACTTAATTCTCAGTTACTAATCGTAGCGGACTATACTCACTTCCCAAATGATGTCAAGCAGTTTTGTTTATGGTCGGCGATCTGCTTTTTAATGCAAACCCTCGTACCGGTGTGTTGCAAACTGCTAGACGTAAAATTCCGACAAGTGTGAATTCCTCTAGTTTTTGACTGCTGCCGTTCAGAAAGGTTGCAACCACGCGCGTTTGACATCAGGATTTCCCGCCGTGGTCAACCGAAGCATTTGGTCTTCACTCAGAGAAAGATCGAGAGCCGCGATATTTTCGGCTAATTGTTCGCAGCGGCTGCCTGCGATTATGGGAAGAACGGAGGGTTTACTTTGACGCATCCAGGAAATGATGACCTGATTGGGACTGCGCCCCACTTCTGCGGCAACGGTCCGCAGAGTAGCGAGGCGATCATCCGAATCGGGACCGGCAAATTGGGCAGGAAGTGGCCGGTCGGATCGTGTGTAAGCGCCCTGCAGCAACACGGAGTACCCCACCAGCGCAACGCCTTCCACTTCGGCATAGTTCCTCATATCTTCGTTCAGAAATATCTGCGGACCGAAACTCGCGCCGTGACGCGGACGTAGATATGTGTAGCGTTGTTCCACCGCGGAATATTGGCTCCAGTGGTTCATCCTGGCTACCGCATTCGCCTGGGCGATCCGCCACACTGTAAGATTGCTGGCGCCGATCGCGCGTACCTTTCCTGAGCGAACCAATTGATCGAAGGCCTTCATGGTTTCGTCGTGTGAAGCGTCAAAGTCATCCCGATGTGAGTAGTAAAGATCGATCCGATCGGTGTGCAGCCTACGCAGGCTTTTTTCGCACTCGCGCTCGATTTCACCCGCGCTCAAACCGCCTTTGCTGCCTGGATAGTCGAACGCCAGCTTCGAGGAAATCACCATTTCATTGCGATTGGCGCGCTCTTTCATCCATGCGCCGATCGTGGTTTCGCTCTCACCGCCCTCAAAGCCCGGCAGCCAGCTCGCGTAGAAATTAGCGGTATCGAGAAAGTTCCCTCCCTTCTCCCGGTACAAATCGAATAAAGCAAAAGACGTGGCGCGATCGATCTTGCTGCCTATTAGATCGGTGCCCAGTGCGAGTGCGCTTACTTCCAGCCTGGACTTCCCTAGCTTTTGCTTTTTCATGGGCCGAACTCCGCGACATTATTGCGGTGAAGGTCCTGCCGATTCCTTTTATCTTGTGTACGTAGCCAGAACCACGCCTGCCATCATAACCAGCGCCCCGAGTAGGTGAATGGGTGTGACCCGCTGGACGGGTGAACCAAGCCAGCCGAAGTGTGAAAGAATCATCGCGCCGAAAACTTGCCCCGCAAGCAAATTGATGAATAGGCCTCGCGCTCCGACCTGTGGAATCAACCAGATAATTGCGAACACCAGGCACGCCCCCAAAGCACCGGCCGTGAGCAAAATCGGATTCACTTTGCTGATGCCCGCCAAGGCCCCTGCGCGCCAGCCCGTCAGCCCGATCGCAAGCGCAGTAAGCGCTCCGATGCACCAAAAAACCGCGTTTCCGACGCGAGGGTTGCCAATGGCTTTACCCACTTCACTATTCATAGCCAAATGCAGGGCAAGAATTATCCCCAGGAGCAAGGTGAAGAAATAAAAAATAATGATCTTATTCATTTTTCGATTTCTCCAAGGCGCTCTCCCACACGGCGCTGCCTGCCGGGCGTCACAGATGTTTCCTCGGGTTGGCGATGCGACCCTGAATACTCGGCAAATTAGTTCACGGGTGAACTTTTTTCAAGACATTCAGATCGGCTGTAACTATACTCAGTCTCTTAGGCCCGTCAAGGATGTTTTTGCTCGCAGGTCAGGCGCTTCGCGTTGTTGTTATGTAAGTTTGCACCTTGATTTGCAGTTAGAACTTGGCGGAAATTCGCGACTGAAATTAGACCTCTGAAAGTGAGCTATGGAAAAAATAAAAGTCGCCGTATTCGGGACTGGATTCATGGGCCGGGTTCATGTGGAAGCTTTGCGCCGCCTGGGCACTGTGGACGTCGTTGCAATAGCGGGAAGGACGGCGGAGAGCGCACGAAAATTCGCTTCTGCGCATGCCATTGATAGCTGGACCGGCGATTACAAGGAACTGCTGGCTGATTCCGGAATCGCGGCAGTTCACATCTGCTCTCCTAATTCGCTGCACTTTCCGATGGGCAAAGCTGCCCTCGAAGCGAACAAGCACGTCCTTTGCGAGAAGCCGCTGGCGTCATCTGTAGAACAGGCGGTGGCCATGGCGGCGCTGGCCAAAGACAGGAATCTCACGAATTGCACTCTGTACAACATACGATCCTATCCTCAGGTCCAGAATATGCGCCGCATGCGCGAGGCCGGCGATTTCGGCGAAATTTACGCCGTGCAGGGAACCTATTCGCAGGATTGGCTGCTGTATGACACCGATTGGAATTGGCGAATCGAATCTGGGCCGTCACGAACTTTTGCCGACATAGGGACGCACTGGTGCGATCTTGTCGAGCACATAACGGGGCTGCGCATCACTTCCCTTTGTGCCGACCTGCAAACCTTCCACAAGACGCGAAAGAAACCGAAAGGATCAGTGGAAACATTCGCCGGAAAAACGCTGCGGCCCATTGAATACGATGAGGTGGCCATAACCACGGAAGATTTTGGGGCGATGACGTTTCGGATGGGCCAATCAACAAGAGGCGCGCTGACAGTCAGTCAAATTTCAGCGGGCCGCAAAAATCGCCTCTTCGTTGAAATATTTGGCTCCAAAGCGTCCGCGGCTTGGAACGCCGAAGCGCCTGACGAACTGTGGATCGGCCATCGGAATGCGCCGAACGAAATCATCGTGAAAGATCCGACGCTGTTGAGGGGCCAAGCTAAATCGTATGCGGACCTGCCCGGCGGCCATAGCGAAGGATATGACGACACTTTCAAGCAAACATTTCAACGTTTCTACCGGACCATCGCGGACCGCAAAGCGCCGGTTGAGTACCCCACCTTCGACGATGGGATTCGCCAGATGCGAATTCTTGAAGCGGTCATTGAAAGTTCGAAGAAAAGGACATGGACTAAGCTGCCGGTCTGAAGCAGCGCCCGCATCTCAAAACTTATCGTCCTCGTTCTTCGAGGAGGTGGTGATCTTCGGCGCTGCAGTTTACGTTATTAGATGCAATACGGTAAGCCTGAGCTAATCCCAAGGAGCAAGCTGGAATGAAATCAACCCGCGGTGACAAAACACCGGAAACCGATCGCAAGACCGACAAATATCTGGTTCCGATTGTGGCAAAGACAATTGATTTGCTGGACTGCTTTCGCGCTGAAGGAGAATCACTCAGCCTCAAAGAAATAATTGAGCGGACCAGACTTCCTCATACCACCGCGTATCGAATTCTTCACACTTTAGTCGCGCGCGAATATTTGAATCAAAGCGGCCATTTGTATCGGTTGAACCAGTTGCGGCGTCGCCTGAAATTCGGGTTTGCGAATCTTTCGATGCATATCTCGCTTGCCGTCGACATAAAAACGAGCCTGGAAAGAGCTGCCGCTGCCGCGGGGGTCGATCTCCTCGTATGGGACAACGACCGCAACGCGGACAAGGCCATTCACAACGCGGAAGAGATGGCTGAGAAGCGCGTGGACATCGTCATCGAGTTTCAATTGTTCGAGAATGTGGCGCCGGTGATTGCGGACATTTTCTCGCGCGCTCGAATTCCCGTCATCTCGCTGGTGAATCCTCATCACGGTTCTCTTTATTTGGGCGTGGACAACTACCGCGCGGGATTTTCCGCTGGAATCGCGCTGGCAGATTATGCGGCCAAACGACGACACGGGAAAATCGATGCGCTGCTGCTGCTCGAATCACCACCGGCGGGAAGAACCGTACAGAGCCGCCTCATTGGCGTTTGGCGCGGTGTCGAAAGCGTTCTGGGAAAGCTTCCGGCGAAGGCCGTGCAGCATCTCGATAGTGGCGGCGACAAAGCGACCTCACGAGCCGCGGTTCAGGAGTTTCTGAGGAAACGCTCCGCGAAAAACATCCTTATTGCCGGAATTAACGATGAGAGCGCGATTGGCGCGGCCCAAGCCGCCGAGCAGTCCAACGGAAGAAACGAAATTGCAATTGTGGGCCACGGCGGCAGCGCCGAAATGCTGGACCTGGTTGCGCAAGCGGACAGCCCTTGCATCGGCACGGTGTCGTTTCATCCCGAACTATACGGGCCGGAGCTGGTCAGCTTTGCGCTGCTGACCTTACGAGGTAAGCCAACTCCTCCAGCTCATTACATTCAACACGAATTTATCGGGAAAAATACGCCCGCAGCAACGCGCAAAGCGAAGTGATGTAGGTACGCACCGCGCGCCATCGCAGCGGCGCATTTTGCGGCTGTCGTGAAACCGACGAACTATTTATCCGGATTGGGAAGCATTAAATCCCGGACGTAGCCGGCCATTTCGTGGCAGGCTTCGATAAACTGCCGGAGCGTACGAATGGTCGGTGGAAAAGTATCGAATTCCTGAGGTGATAGTCCATTCTCGTTGTAGGCCCGCTTAAAGTCCGGGAACTTCTTTAGCAGGTCGTCGACGATCGTCGGGCTAACCGGCTTTTCAATTCTTGATTCGACCGGCACATCGCTGGCATTGAACTTTCGCTGCCATTTATACGGTGGAGAGATTACGACGTCTCCGCCGATGAATTCGCTCCAATGCATGTGATTGCGGAAAGCTGCTGAAAGAAGGCGAATGCGGTATCCGCGTTCGCGATAAATCTTGTAAGCCTTCTTAAAAACCGCGACCCCGGCCCACTCGAGATATCCGGGATCGGTCGTAATGCTATGCTTCTCGGCCACCACCTTCAGCCAGTCATCGAGACGGCCGACCATGATCGTGCACACCGGTCCCGTGGTGGAGATGTCTCGCTTTTCCTTTTCACGGCGTTGCAGTCCACGCTCCACGGCTTCTGCAACGGCAATGCACTGCGGCAACGAGAATGAAACGGTGGCGTTTATGCTGATGCCCCGGTACGTTGCTTCTTCGATTGCCGCCAGGCCGGCATGGGTTACGGGGATCTTTACGATCATATTGGGCGCCAATTCGTTAAAGCGGACAGCCTGCTGTACGATGGCGTTGGAATCGCGATAGAAACGAGGGTCGGTTTGGATGGAAAGCCGCCCGTTCTTTCCCTTCTGCTGGTCAAATATGGGCCTCAATAGCTTCGCACGCGTCGCCGAAATCTCTTCCACGAGACGCCAGGCGATTTGATCTTCCGTGGCCGTTGGCATTTCTTTGGCGAGCGCGAGGATACGTTCGTTCCAAAGATGGGCTTCTTTCTTCAACACATCCAAAACGATGACTGGATTGCACGTCGCGCCTGTAGCGCCGTGTTCGATCGAGTACCTGAGCTCGGTTTCAGCCGCCGAGTCATTCCATAGGCACGTCGGCATGGTCAGGGTCATTTGCTGCAAAGGACTATTGTAGGTCGTTGACTCCTGAAGCGTAGTCTTGGCGTTCATCTTCCTTCTCCGATACCGAGGCTCGCAGAATTGCGCTGTAAAAAGATCCTATTTTTCCGGGTACATCAATACTTTTAGCGACTTTTTCGTGGTGCAAAGGTCAAATGCTTCACGCCATCTCGAAATCGGCAGCTTTTCTGAAATCATATCGTTCAATCGCACGCGCCCTTGCGCGAAAATCTTCATCACCCGATCCCACGACTTCGCCGTGTAACAGATTGAGCCCGTTACCTTGAGCTGCTTATAAAAAATCTGATCGATTGGAAACTGGATCTCACGGCCGCAGATTCCGACTTGCGTATACCGCCCCAGAGGTCGCAGCATTTCCAGACACGCACGCACCGAATGCTCGTGCCCTGCGCATTCGAAAGCGACATCTAGGCCCCGGCCATCGCCCATTTCGCGAACAACATCCGCAATGTTCCGTTCAGTCGTGTTGACTGCCGCGGATGCCCCGAAGCGCAGTGCGGCCTCAAGCCGATTATCGTCTCCCGCGGCGCCTGCTACAACCGTTTCAATTCCCTCTGCCGCCAGCAATTTGACGCAGAGAAGTCCCATAGGTCCCGGTCCAGAGACGAGCACCTTATCACCGATTCGAACATCGGTTAGTTCTGTTACCGCCTGAACCACCGCAGCGAATGGCTCGCTTAGCGCGGCCTCCTCCAGAGGAAGATCCGCAGGAACACGATAAAGTTGATCAGGCCTCATCACCACGTAGCGGGCAAAACCGCCGTTAACGCCGTGGCCCATTCCCCGTCGATTCGAACAGAAAATGAAATTTCCCGAGATGCAATAACTACATGTGCCGCAGGTGACCGCCGTCGCTCCCAGACAAGCGACTTTCTCGCCAACCTTCACGCCGGTGACCTTGCTACCAATCTCGACTACCGTACCTGCAAATTCGTGGCCTAAAATTACCGGAGGGTAATTACGAAAAGTATCCTGAAGGACATGGATATCGGTCCCGCACAACCCGCAAAACGCGACTTCCACCTTCACCTGCGAGGGCCCGCACACCGGCTCCTCTACCTCGAGGACGCCCACGTTTCCAGGTCCGGGCGCAAATTTGACCAGGGCTTTCATGGTTCCCGAACTCCTGTGCTTTTTCCCGACAGCCGGCGCTAATTTCTCGATAGTTCCCATATGAATTTTATCCCGATTACTGAGGCCGTCACTCTACAGTCTGCGACGCGTCATAGCAAGCGCTTTGACTGCGGCCTCACAACAAATTCTCGAGGCGTCCTCAATTAGTTTTCCTTGGAAACTGGATACTTCAACGGAGCTTTGTCTCCCAGGAGCTTATTCAGTTCAATGGCGGCCCGGTCCAGCCCCTGCCGTGGAGTTTTCTTATCGGCGATGACATCCGAAATCGCGGCCTCGATGATGTCGGCGATTTGAGGAGTTTCCGGAGACGTATCGATCATGTTCCGCGCCACCGCCAATGATTGCGCATCCGGCAGCGCGTAGGGCAATTCCAAAACCCTTGAGTCCTGATACACGGATTTTCGCGCTGACGCTCCCCCGGCCAGCTCCTGCTGGATCTGGTTATCGCGGCGCAACATCCAGAGCTCAAATTGGAACGCCTCTTTGGGATGTTTGGAATTGCGGGAAACCATATAAGTGGAGCCGGCAATTTGGGCCACACGCCCCGCTTTTCCAGCCGGCAATGGCGCGTAGCCGATCTTCCCGACAACCGTTGAGACCTTGGGATCCACGACGTGGAACAGCGCATCGCTCCACAGAAGGCAGGTGAAAATGTGACCTTCCCGCATTTGGCCGACTGCGTCGTCCCAGGTGAAATTTGTGACGCCCGGCGGACTGAATTTTTTCAGCGAATCGTAATACTGAGTCGCCTCGATCGTGTCCGGCGAGTTGATGATGACCGGCCCGTATTCCCAGGAGTGATCTTTCTCCATCACTCCGCCCCCGAAAGAAAATGCGAAATTCAGCCACTCAAACCAGACAGCCGGGAAACGCTTTCCTTGAAGCAGCGTCCCGTAAAATTTCTGGTCCGGGCGGGTGAAGAATTCAGCTATGTCGCGATATTGTTTCCAATCCTGCGGCGGGGCGAGATCGTAGCCATAATGCGCGCGAAATGTCTGCTTCTGTTCAGGGCTGTCGAGCATGTCTTTGCGGTAGAGAACGAACATGGTGTTGGCTGCGAGGGGATATCCGTATCGCACGCCTTTGTACCAGGAGAGCCTATGCCACGCGTTTGGGAACAGGTCGTCCTCAAAATCGGCTTTCTGGCCGCTTGCTTTTTCAAGTTCGTCGACCGTATAAATCGATCCTTGGGAGGCGAATTTTCCTAAGGCGTCGTTGTTTTGAATGACCATGTCGTACCGTCCTTCCTTGGAGGCAAGGTCTTCGGTAGCCTTCTCCATGGAAGACTTGTATCCGAATTTCTCAACAACCACCTGGATCCCCGTCTCGTGGGTGAACACCGCGGCCGATTTTTCCATCGCGTCCGTGGCCGAGACAGCGTCAGCCTCAACTCGGAGCGTGAGGGAATTGTCCGCGGATTGACGAGCGAGGACCGACGTGAGAATCGTTGCAACTCCAACTGCGATGATCGCCGCTTTACGCTTCAGCTCCATAAGACTAAAGCCTCTCTTCACGGTGAAGTTCGAATTGCCCGGATGTTCAGGCGGCACCACGGATGTAGACAGTTCTCATATGAACTTTTTTCATTGAGAGAACTAGGCCTAACTATAATGCCACCTAACCTTGATGGCAAGCCTTTCACCCTCGTTCGCGAAAAATCTCAGCAAGCCGCACGCGGGCGCGCACGCACTGTGCGCTGATGAACTCTCTAAATGGGGTAGTGGGGCGAAATCGTGTTGATCGTAATCCACCGCAGTTCGGTAAACTCGTCAATGCCCGCCCGGCCACCGAACCTGCCGTAACCGCTGTCCTTTACGCCCCCGAAAGGCATTTGCGCTTCGTCGTGAACCGTTGCACCGTTGATGTGGCACATTCCGGATTGCACACGACGAGCGATCGCTAAGGCCCTCGGGATATTTTGGCTGAATATCGATGCAGTCAGGCCGTATTGAGTGTCGTTCGCGATGCGGATGGCCTCTTCGTCGTTCGACACGCGAATCACCGAAGCCACCGGCCCGAACGATTCTTCGTGGTAAATCGTCATGTTCGGTTGCGCGCCGTCGAGGACCGTGGGGCGCATGATGGTGGCTTCGCGTGAGCCTCCCGCAACCACCCGAGCTCCTTTTGAAACCGCGTCTTGCAGGAGCTGATCCACGCGCTCGGCGGCTTCCTTACCAATCAAGGAGCCGACTTGCGTTCCGTCCGTCCGCGGATCACCGCATTTAAGGGATGTCGCCTTTTCTGCAAAACGGCGCAGGAACGCGTCAGCCACTTTTTCGTGAACGATCACCCGTTCGGTGGACATGCAGATCTGCCCTTGATTCATAAATGCGCCAAACGCCGCGGCGCGAACCGCTTCCTCAAGGTCCGCGTCATCAAGGACAATCATTGGCGCTTTTCCGCCAAGTTCGAGCAGGACTGGCTTGAGATGCTTGGCTGCTAGCTGAGCGATGATTCGTCCGACGCGCGTAGACCCGGTGAAATTGATCCTGCGAACGCTTGGATTAGCGATCAGACTTTCCACGATAAGCGGCGCATCCTGCGCCGAACTGCTGATGACGTTGACTACGCCCGCTGGAAAGCCCGCCTCGCGCATCACTGTCCCGAGCAAATATTGCGTGCCGGGACAAAGCTCGGATGACTTCAGCACGACGGTGTTTCCGCACGCCAACGGCAGCGCGATCGCACGCGCGCCTAGAATCACAGGCGCATTCCATGGCGCAATCCCCAGAACGACCCCGACCGGTTGGCGCACCGAAAATGCCAGGCAGCCCGGTTGATCGGACGGAATCACCTCGCCGGAAATTTGTGTCGTCATCGCGGCAGCTTCTCGCAGCATGACGGCGGCGAGCCTAACGTTGAACGCGCCCCACGCGGCAGTTGCACCAGTTTCGTCCATCATTGATGCAATAAATTCTTGGCCCCGCTGCTCGATAGCATGCGCGGCCTTACATAGTAGAGTCCGCCGCGCGTTCGGTCCCATTTGAGACCATGCGCCGAACGCAGCGGACGCCGCCGCGACAGCAGCTTCAGCGTCCACGACAGACGCAGCTGCCGCGCGCGTTACAACCGTACCGGTGATAGGATCACGGCGTTCAAATACCGCGCCGTTTGTGGCCGCTACATCTCGATTTCCAATCAGCAGTTGTGCGTCCATTTGCTTCCTTCCCATTTCTTGAACCTGTGCGCCCGGGCGGCACTGGCTTCGGCTGGTCGCGAGCGGTGCGCACATCGTACTTGCAATATGGCAGCGTTCGCCCGATAGTATCAGCCGAAAACCCAATATGGAAATAGTTCATTTGGGAATATGAAGGCAGCTCAATTCCTTCCCAGCTGCAGGTGAACATGGGTAGAAGGTTTCGCGTCGGCATAATCGGTGGCGGCATGGGAGGTCTAGCGCTCGCCGCGACACTTCTAAAAGTGGGGATCGAATCGCACTTGTTCGAACGAGCGCCTGCATTCGGCGAGGTCGGCGCTGGGCTGCAGATGACACCGAACGCCGTGAAAGTGATTCGAGAGCTTGGAGTCTGGGACCAACTGCGCAGAGTCAGCTTCCTGCCCCAAAGCATCGTCGGCCGTAACTGGCGCACCGGAAAAGTAGCGTTTCGAACGCCGCTGATTGATGAGTGTCCGCGTTTGTACGGTGCTGAATTCTTCCACACACACCGCGCGGACCTTCACCGGATCCTTCTTTCGCTGGCGCCGTCGAACTCCACCACGCTGTCCGCTCAGTGCGTTTCCGTAGCCCAAACCAAGGACGCAGCCGTCGCGAAATTCATGGACGGCAGCGAATTTGAGGCCGATCTGATCGTAGGCGCTGACGGTATTCAGTCGACCGTGCGCAAAAGTCTATTTGGAACTGAAGCTCCGCGCTTCACCGGCAACATGTGCTGGCGGATGCTGATTCCATTCGAGCATCCCGACTTCGATTTGGTCAGCCCGGACGCTTCCTTCTGGCTTGGACCGAAGGGCCATGTGGTCACCTATTACGTGAGCGCTGGCCGCGCGGTAAATGTGGTTGCGATTCGAGAGGCAGACGCCTGGGTCGAGGAATCGTGGAATATTCGGAGTAACCGCGATGAGTTGATGGCCGGCTACCCGAACTGGCATCCCAACGTTTTGAACCTCTTCTCGAGAGCCGAGAATATTTTCAAATGGGGGTTGTTCGATCGCGATCCGATGACCACATGGTCGTCAGGGCGCGTGACGCTTCTCGGAGATGCGGCCCATCCGATGTTGCCGTTCTTATCGCAAGGTGCAGCGATGGCGATTGAAGATGGCTATGTCTTGGGGGTCGTACTTGCTGAGAACCCCGATCTTGAGGTAGCAATAAAGAAATATGAGGCGCTACGTCTGCCGCGGACCAGTCGCGTGCAACTGGAATCTCGAAAGCGCGGTGAAACCTATCACATCTCTTCGCCGTTGAAACGATTGTACCGGGACGCGCTTTATAGTGTGAGGCAGATGCTCAATCCTCAAACGACCGGGATACAAGCAAACTGGGTCTATTCATACGATGCTATTGCGGAGCCGCTGAAGCAAGGGAGTTGAACAGAGAATACTGTTGTAATGCGCCGGGCGCGTACTCGGATTGAGTTTCATTGACGCAACAGGCATCACGCTTGAGGAAGATTCGGTCTACGTCGACAAGTCACGACCGAGGAATTTCGACTGCGCTCGAAAAAAACCCTCGAAGTCATCCCACGGAATCAAATGCGCAGCGTTCTGGACGCGCTCGACCTCAATCGACGGCAAAAGCTGCCTGAATTCCGCGATGTCCTCTGGCTGTATGACCCCGCCCTTCCCCGCCACCACCAGCAGCGTCGGCACTTTCAAATGCGGAAGATCCGAATGAATGTCGTCTTCGTGGAATCCGCGATAGGCGATCTCCACCGCTCGCACGTCGCAGGTAGGTAGCCATTCCGCGCGAAGGCGAACGGCGTCGTCCTTCCAAGTCGGCACAAACGGCCGCATCTCTTCAAGACTGGCTCCTTTTCGTGTAGCGTTGAGCGAATTCATGAGCCATTCAAAAGGTATCGGATAAGGACGCCGGCCCGGTCCGCCGACGGGAGGATCGACGAGTACGATTTTCTGAATCTTCGCTCCGGAATCTCGGGCCGCACGGATGGCAATGCGTCCGCCCATCGAATGCCCGACCAGCATATAGCTAGAAAGCCCGAGCGCGCCGGCAAACGCGAGGACGTCCTGAGAGCAAGCGTCAAGACCATAGTCGAGCTGGGGCCCGGCCTCTGATAGCCCGCGTCCTCGAACATCCAGAATATATGTATCGAAATCACGACCGTAGCGCTCTCCGACGAATCCCCACATGATAGCCGGACTCGTGATGCCCGGAATCAAGATCAGTGGCGTGCCGGATCCTCCGTAACGCAAATAATGCTGGCGAATCCCATTGGCATTGATGTGAGCACCATACAACAACTTACTTTCCATGGACGGTTCTCCGTGTCGATCACGAATGCGCAATTAGAACTTCGATTGTGCAGGGGCGCTGCTCGCCGCGCCCGGTTTAGCCGCCACCGACGGCGGCTTACTCACTGCTCATCACAGCAATATGCGCCAGAACGTAAGAGATGGACTCGACGTCGGCATACTTCGCGTCGATATCGAAGAGATTCGATTGGTGCGGACCTTCGGCGCGATCTCCCACACATTCGGCGGGCACGATCGTGCGATATCCGGACGAAACAGCGTCAACGGTTGTGGCGCGGATACAACCACTGGTAACGCATCCGGTGACGATCAACGTGTCAACCCGAGCAGCAGTTAGAAACGGAATAATCGGCGTCCCGAAAAATGCTGAAGAAGCGCGTTTGATCCATAGGGGTTCGCCTGCGAGAGGCTTCACACGCTCGTCGATTTCACACCACGGTGAATTCTCGACAAGAACAGCAAGGCCGGGCATCTTGCGCAGCCAGGTCGCCCCGTCCCGTCCACTCGAATCGAAACCAACCGCAGTGAAGGCGATGGGCAGATTTTTCTCGCGAGCCGCAACCAGCAGCATCCTGGTGGCGGCGATTTCCCGCGACAGTTCTCCGCCCACTGGGCAACTCGGATCGGTGAACCCTCGCTGAAAATCGACGATCAACAAAGCGGGCCGGCTTCCAAAGCCGACCCGGCCGCCAATTCCGCTTCGTCGATATAGCGCTCGAGTGCGATCGAGCTCGCCCGCAGCGCCCGAATCGAACGAATCAGCGCTCACTTGAGATCGGCGGGAATAATCTTTCCATTGTCGGCAATCAATGCGTCGTCGAGAAAGAACCGATGGCGGCGCAGTGCAAAATCCTGATGACAGCCGGTCGTGTGCTTCCCGCCGAACGTGGCATTTTCGCCCAACGCAATGAGCGTGGTCCCGTACATCGTGCGGCCATCCTGACCTATCACGTCGAGAGGATCCTGGAATGCCAGTGAATTCCACAACGCTCGCGGATGCGAACCCCAACCCAGGTGCGAGATCGCGTAGCCTTCGGGATCTTTCCATCCATCGATGTAGTCCTTGATCATGAAGGCATCGTAACCGCCCTCAATCGAAACTACGGCGCCCTTCTCGAAGTGCAACTTCACCGGCGTCGTTAGAAAACGTTTCGCTGGATACCAGATGTCGCCCGGGTCCATGATCAGCATGCCGTCGCCGATTCCCTCGTTCGGAATCGTGTATTGAAATGCGCCCGGCCAGTGATCCCAACGTCCGGGTTCATCCGTGTATCCGTACTGACCGATGACCGGCCGGCCGGACATGTCGAACCACACCTTCGTGCCGCTGTCAGATTCGAGCCGAATCTTCTTGGTCTTCTTCAGTCGCTCCATGCCGCGTTCGACGCGGGTTCGATCTTCTACAGTCGGAAACAATCGCTCCAGCGCTTCCACAGGGTCGTGGACCATGAGAATTCTGGTGCCCGCCCCGAGAATTTCGCGTTGCTCTTTGGAGTGCAGCAGCCCACCGCTTGAGAGGTCTACAACCATGTCGGCTCTCTTAAGCGTGTCGACCGCCAGCGTCGACTTCGACAGGATCGCCGAAGAAACGTTGCCACCGCGCATCACGGGTACTTGTTCCGCGGGTGCCGACGGCATCATCACGGTCATGGTGTCGGCGCCAATTCCGCGAGCAGCTCCGTACATGGCGGCTGCGTATTCCTGGTTCGTATCCGGTTCCGTGAGAATCACCAGCGACTCAGTCGGTTTTAACTTGCAAAGATCGAACATGCGTCGAAACAGAGGTACAAGTTCAGCCGTGCGAAAGGCAGTTGCCGTTGCTACTGACATAGGGATCGTTACTCCTTAATGGTTTTACGTTCCTAAGGAACAGGGACACGGGCGGTCCAGTGTAAATTCCCATATGAACTAAATTCCGATAGACTTGACGAGCGTGAGTATATTGGGAGTTATTTTCTTGTCAAGGAATTTTGCTCGTGCCAATCGATGGTTCCGAGTATCGGCTAGGGGCAACTCAAGGATGCCCAGCAACCATCGGTGCATGCGGTACACAAAGATCCGACAAAGAAGACCAATCGGATGATCTGATTATGCGACTATGTCGCGAGGTCTTCGGTAAATGAAATCATTGATTCTGGTAGCCGGCCATGCAATCCCGCGGCGACTTAATTCGCTCGAGTCGGACGAGGGATGGTTCCTCAAACATTTTCAAGCGGGCGAAGCACGCTCGTACCTCGAACACATTCGGCATGGTGTGCTGCTGGCTTCCGGCGATCCTTGTTCACTTTTGCTTTTTGCTGGCGGCCAGACTGACGCTCAAGCCGGACCTCGCAGTGAGGGCCAGGGTTACTGGCTGGTGGCGGACTACTTTAATTGGTTTGGCCACCCAGAGGTAAAACCGCGGACAAGCACAGAAGAATTCTCGATGGATTCTTTTGAAAATATTCTTTTCGGCTTGTGCCGGTTCAAAGAATTAACGGGAAGCTATCCGGCGCAACTCACAGTGGTCGGTTGGATCTTCAAAGGGCCACGATTTGAAATGCACTGCAGAGCGCTCCGCTTCCCTTTCCACAAATTTCGCTATGACGGTGTCGGTGATCCACCGGATGTCCAAAGAAATCAGCATTTTGAAGCGTTGCGAAGAGCTATGTTCGAGGGCGACCCGTTCGGTCAATCGGAGCAAGCTGTCGCGAAGAAGCAGGAACGGAATTTTTCACGACGCCAGCACGGCTATCGCACAAGTTGTCCGGAAGTCGCCAGCCTGCTCGGTGGTCCAGTGCCCAGCACTGACACAAAGCTGCCTTGGAGTGAATGAACACGAACTCAACTGCGGCACATGGATTAAAACCTCCGCGTAGCGCCAGCGTTGACTGTTACTCCCTCTTTCACGTGTGGCAGCTGAGTCGCGTTTTGTTTTAAGAAACCGAAGAGTTCTTCACTCCCGACATCCGGGCCAAGACTTCGAAGACTACTGCGAAATCGTGCTTCGCCAAACCCATGCCCCGGGCCGCCGTCAGAAATTCATTTGAGATCGCCGCAGTGGGCAGCGGCACGTCGAGTGCGCGCCCCATGTCCAGCGCCAACAGCATGTCTTTCTGCATCATATTTACGTCGAACAGAGGTTCTTCTGGCATTCCAAGGACGAACGGGCCGCGATATTTAACCATCGGCGAAGCGATCGCGCTATTGGTCAGTACATCGACCGCGACTTCGCGTTTGATCCCGCTTTTTTCCGCGAGCAACACTCCTTCGCAGAACGCCATCATTTGGACGGTCAAATTCAGGTTCGTCGCAACTTTCATCGACAATGCCAGACCGTTATCACCGACGTAGGTCACTTTCGGCCCGATGTCCTCTAGGATTGGCTTCACTCGATCAAACGTTTCGCGTCGTCCGCCCACCATGACGGAAAGCTTCCCTTCCTTGATTGTGACGAGGCTGCCGGATACCGGTGCATCAATCAAATCAGCGCCTTTTGCGCGAACTTTTTCCGCCAGCGCGCGACTATATCCGGGACTGATAGTGCTCATATCAATCAGCGTTTTCCCGGGTTTGGCGGTGCTCAATATTCCTTCGGGACCTTCCATCACCGCACTGAGTGCTTTTTCGTTCGAGACCATTGAGAACGTAACATCTGCTGCCGCACATACTGCTGCCGGCGTATCAGCCCATTTCATGCCTTTCTTGATCAGCCGTTCCGCTTTGGCGCGTGTGCGGTTATAGCCGGTCACGGTGTGACCTTTATCCAGAAGACGGCTGACCATCTCGCCGCCCATCACTCCTAACCCCACATATCCTAGATTGGCCACAGTTCCCTCTCCGATTTTCAAAAGTGTGACTTCAAAATTGCGTCAAGAAGCAGGTCGTCACCCTACCTACCCTTTTGTTCCCTGTCAAGACGTGACAGCACTGTGTGCACGAGCACGTTTATTAATTTAGTTGGACCATGAATAGTCAGTGCCAGGGTTTTATTCCGAGACGTATGGGTTTAATCTACTTTCGGAGAAT
The DNA here is from genome assembly GCA_963703675.1 of uncultured Acidobacteriota bacterium. Taxonomy (GTDB): domain Bacteria; phylum Acidobacteriota; class Terriglobia; order Acidiferrales; family UBA7541; genus Palsa-295. The sequence goes on from CAVPFH010000010.1 coordinate 212,883, forward strand.
GCAAGCAGGAGGGTATATGGACAAATCGAGCGGGCCGGCCCAACCGGGATTTGGCCCCGACGGAGTCGAGGCTGGCGACAATATCGCGGCAAAGAGGAATGGTCGCACTGCGGTCGCAAGGCACGATGGTGTGACAAGACGGGAATTCCTGGGACTGACCGCGGCCGTGACCTGTGCCGTCGGCGATGGAGAACTGGCTTGGTCGGCCGAGACCGAATCAGGAATACCGAAACGCACATTGGGACGCACCGGCGAAAAACTTTCCATGGTGGGCCTTGGCGGTTATCACGTCGGAATTCAGAGGGACGAGACAGAGAGCGTCCGAATCATTCGCACGGCCATCGACAACGGGATAAATTTTATGGACAACTGCTGGGATTACAACGGCGGCGAGAGCGAAATTCGAATGGGAAAAGCTCTGCGTGACGGTTATCGCCAACGGGTGTTTCTGATGACCAAGATTGATGGACGAACCAAGCAAGCCGCTACACAACAGCTGGAAGAATCACTGCGAAGACTCCAGACCGATCATCTGGACTTGCTGCAGTTTCACGAAATTATCCGCATGGATGATCCGGAAAACGTTTTTGCGCCAGGCGCTGGAATGGAAGCGATCGTCGCGGCCCAAAAAGCGGGGAAAGTCCGGTACATCGGTTTCACCGGGCACAAGAGTCCGGACATACATTTGAAGATGTTGCAGACGGCTGCGGCGCATCAATTCCGCTTCGACGCGGTGCAGATGCCGCTGAATGTCATGGACGCGCATTACAACAGTTTCGAAAAGAAGGTGCTACCGGAGCTTGTCAAGCAGCGGATCGGCGTACTAGGGATGAAACCCTTGGGCAGCTCGAACATTCTTCAGAGCAAAACCGCTAGCCCGGTCGAGTGCCTTCACTACGCAATGAACCTGCCTACAAGTGTGGTGATCACAGGATGCGATTCTACACAAATTCTGGAGCAGGCTTTGAATGCAGCCAGAACATTTCGACCGATGAATCCTGCGGAAGTCGTTGCGGTGCTGGCGAAAACCTCTAAAGCAGCTCGAAGCGGAGACTTCGAACAATACAAGACAACAACTCAGTTCGACGGGACAGTAAAGAACCCGCAATGGCTCGGCTAACGCCGGGTAGATGCCGACTGCAATAGCCGTCGAACCAACCAAGTCCCTGCTAACGAGTACAAATACAACAAAAGGCCCGGACCAGAGGTGCTGTCTCTGGTCCGGGCGCGAATGAAGGTGCGATTAGGCGGCGCCTACTTCGCCGCCACCGAGGTTGCTGCTAGCGAAGCAGCGGCTGACACAAAATCGGCTACCTCTTTCGGACACGAAAGCATGGCGACGTGACTGGTGGGAACAGTCACGTTTTTGCATTCATCCTTTTGTCCGTGCTGATTTCCTGTTCGGGCGAGATCATCCGGTCGTTGGAGGCAATCACAAACCAGCTCGGCTTGGAGTGCCAGGCTGCGGTCTTGATCGGAGTTCCAAGAATAGCTCCTTGCGTGGCGTCCTGCGTGGTGACCAACGTCTTCTTCTCCTCGTCCGAAGGATCTTGTGCGAAATCTTCCCTGACGCCCTTCGGGGTCAACAGGAGAAAGCCGTCTTCAATCGGCCGAATCTCGCAAACCCAGGCGTGGTCGGAAACTTACTCGCCATTCCGCCAAGCGTCTCACCTTCAGGAGCGAATGCTGCTAGGTAGACAAGCCCTACGACTTTAGGATTGTTCCCGGCTTCGGTGATCACGGCGCCTGCGTAAGAATGACCAACCAGCAACACAGGGCCATCTTGCGCGTTGACGATCCGGTTTGTGGCCGCCACGTCATCTGCAATCGAGGTGAGCGGATTTTGGACGCATGCTACGTTTAGCCCTTTTGCTTGTAGAAGCGGGATTATCTTGGAATAGTTGGAGCCATCGGCCCAAGCGCCACGAACCAGCACAATATTTTTTGACTTTTTGCACAGTTTCTCCTTTAAAGCTTCCTTGCATTTTGCGCCGGTAGGACATAAGCGTTGATGACACCTACGACTCGGAGCCTCGAGTGGCAACTAATTAGCCTCCGGAAATCTTCACAGCATGCAAGCGCGTTATGGCTTCATGTTTTGAAAAGAAAGTGGCCAGCTCTGTGGCCAATTGAAGGGATACAGCAATCTTTCTAGAATTTGCCTGCTTCTTTGTATACGATGCGTCGATGCCAGCCCGACGAACACGTCTCGAAGTGTCGACATCGCTGGTTGTGCGCCCGAAGAGCTGCACAAGAAAAGCTAAGCGCCTCGGCCTTATCAGCCTCGCCGTATCTAGCGCGATGCTATTTGCTCTGCAGATCGGATGTCATTCCAACGCGCACCCTACCATCCAGTTCGTCAAAATCCCTCCGGCAGCGCAGGGCGGTCGCGAAAAAGTTGATACGATCAGTGGGCGTGTAAGTGGCGCGCGGCGCGGGCAGCAAATTGTCGTATATGCGAGAAGCGGTCCTTGGTGGGTGCAGCCTTGGCCGGATCAAGCCCTGATTCCCATTCGATTCGACTCCACCTGGAGCACAATCACCCATCTTGGATTCGAGTACGCCGCAATGCTGGTCGAGCCGGGGTATCACCCGCCGCCGACTATGGATGTGCTACCCAGCGAAAGTGGTCCAGTCGTTTCCGTCGAAATCGTAAAAGGGACTGGACCACTTCGTCTTGCGCCCACGGTGCCAATTCGCTTTAGCGGCTACGATTGGAAAGTTCGCACCATTGCAAGCGATCGCGGTGGCCTAAACAATTTGTATGACGGTGACAATGCCTGGACAGACGCAAGCGGTGCGATGCATCTTCGCATCAGAAAGAAAGATGACAAATGGTCGTGCGCCGAAGTTGTGCTTACACGCAGCCTGGGGTATGGAACCTATATTGTGGTCGTGGATGATACGAGTCATTTAGAACCTTCCGCGGTACTCAGCATGAATACATTCGATGATTGGAGCGGAGAGCAGCACTACCGCGAGATGGACGTGGAAATGAGCCGCTGGGGCGACGCGAAAAATAACAACAATGCGCAATTCGCAATTCAGCCGTTCTACGTTCCCGGAAACGTCGCTCCTTTTACGGCGCCTTCCGCTACTCTTACAAGTTCGTTGCATTGGGAATCGGAAAAAGCGAGTTTCAAAACTGTTCGCGGATCGTCAATGGGCCCCGGCGCTCCCGTCGTCTCCGAACATGTCTTCACCTCGGGCGTTCCGTCGGCGGGAAGTGAGACGTTTCAATTCTTGTTTTATGTTGTCGCCAGCGACACAAACCCTCTGAAGGATCAGAATGAGGTTGTGATTGAGAAATTCGAATATTTTCCGTGATGTTGTTCGCGCTCAAACCTTGCGACTTCACGGCCCGCCGCCGCCGCGAATAACGAATGCGCGCGACGCCGGTCTGATTCGCCCGCTTGCTTTTTTCGTTTTTCTCGTCCCCTCTCTAGTTGGTTGTCATTCGAAGCCTCCCAACGTACCTCCGAACATCCAGTTCAGCAAGATTCCTCCGGCAGCCCAAGGGGGCCGTGAAAGGGTTGATGCCATTAGCGGGCGTGTGACCGGCGCGCGGCCCGGACAGCAAATTGTTGTTTACGCGAGAAGTGGTCCCTGGTGGGTGCAACCTTGGCCGGACCAGTCGCTCATTCCGATTCAAGCCGACTCGACCTGGAGCACGACAACCCACCTGGGATTTGAGTACGCTGCTTTATTAGTTGATCCCGAGTATCACCCGCCGCCTACGATGGATCTGGCGCCCACCGCAGTTGGATCTGTTGTAGCCGTACAAATAGTTAAGGGCGTGGGTCCCCTGCAGATTGCGCGGACCGTACCACTTCGATTCAGCGGTTATGATTGGGAGGTTCGCACGATCGCGGCAGACATTGGAGGCATAAACAATCTTTTCGATCCTGATAATGCATGGACGGATAAAAGCGGCGCTCTGCACATGAGAATAAGGAAAAAAGACGGCCGGTGGTCCTGCTCGCACCTAACGCTTTCACGCAGCTTGGGATACGGCACTTATAATATCGTCGTGCGTGACACGTATCATCTGGAGCCCGCCGCTGTTCTCAGTATGACGACGTTTGACGATTGGGCGAACGAGCAGCACTATCGCGAGATGGACATCGAGATGGGCCGGTGGGGCGACGCAGGAAACAAGAACAATGCACAATATGCCATTCAGCCGTTTTACGTTCCAGGGAATGTCGCGCCATTTAGAGTTCCAGCGGGCACATTATCCCACTCGCTTCATTGGGAATACGGTCGCGCAACCTTTAGAACTGTCCAAGGCTCCTCCCTCCGAACCGGAGCGAGTCTCGTTTCTGAACATGGTTTTACAACAGGAGTGCCTGTACCGGGACAGGAAAGGTTTTTGTTGATGTTCTACGACGTCGCCAGCGACAAGACTCCTCTGCAGCACGGGAGCGAGGTTGTAATTGAGAAATTCGAATACCTGCCCTGATGGACGTACGAGGCCGTACTGGCTGATGGTCAGCACGGCTGTGCTCTTTGTGGCCTATTTCGCATTTTCTGCGAGCGCGCTGGATCCGAACCGGATGGCGTCACAGTATGTTCATGACCGCTGGGGAATTGAACGAGGATTCACGGGTGGTTCGGTGTCCTCCATCGCACAGACGCTCGACGGATATTTGTGGATCGGAACAGAAAAAGGACTCTTTCGTTTCGACGGGTTGACGTTTCGTCCGTATCAACAAACAAATCCCGGAAACCTTCCGAGCGGCCCGGTTCAGGCGCTGATGACCGACGCCCAAGGCAATTTGTGGATCGTTTTACAGAACACCAAGATCCTGCGGTACCACGACGGAAAATTTGAACCTGGACGTGACGAAGCGGAGGCCGGCATCACTTCCGTGAGCAAAGAGCCGGATGGCACCCTTCTTTTTGCGTCGCTTGCATTGGGAACTCTGGCGTACCGCGGCGGAAAGTTTGAAATTCTTTTCGGGGCCGGCGCAAGAACAAACTACACGACGTCGGCGTCGCCGGAAATCAATGACGAACTCACTACGCGACGCAGTTGGGCCACCGGCGTTACGTCTCATCGCCTCGCCGAACCTAACTCCGCAGTACTTACAATGGCCGAAACCGGCGACGGAAAAATTTGGCTGGGGACGCACGATAAAGGTCTCTTTTATTTGAAAGACGGACGAATCGCGGCGGTCTCAAAGCAATCGGAAGAAAAAAAAATAAATTGTCTTCTCCCGGCGGAAAATAACGAACTGTGGGTTGGAAGCGACGCCGGCCTTGTTCGATGGAATGGTTCTGAGCTTACAAGCGATGGCGTGCCGGCCGTTCTGGCCCACGCCCAGGTTCTTTCGCTCGCTCGCGACCGGGATTCTAACATTTGGGTTGGCACTTCCCATGGACTTATTCGATATGACAGTCAGGATATATTTCCCGGTGAAGTGTCGAGCACCGACGCCGGTTCGGGAGTCAACGCCATTTTCGAAGATCGCGAAGGAAATCTTTGGATAGGAACGGCGCGCGGGATAGAACGCTTACGCGATAGTCCGTTCGTCACCTTTTCCAGGGCGAAGGATCTGCCTTCGGAGAGCAATGGGCCGGTTTATGTTGACGCACAACAGCGCACTTGGTTCGCTCCTCTCGATGGCGGCCTTTATTGGCTTAAGGCAGCACACACCGAAACCATTCACAATGACAGGCTAGACAAGGATGTCGTCTATTCGATTACAGGAAACTCGCATGAATTATGGGTCGGCAGACAAAGCGGCGGGCTGACGCGTCTGAGTTTTAGGGGTGCTGCAATTACCGCCAAAACCTACACCCGTTCGGATGGACTGATTCAAGACAACGTTTACGCTGTTTATCAAAGCGGCGACGGTGCTGTTTGGGCCGGCACACTCAGCGGTGGCGTCAGCAAATTCGAAAATGGCCGATTTACATCGTATACGACCAGCAACGGCCTGGGATCCAACACCATTACCTCGATTGCGGAAAGCTTGAATTCGACCATGTGGTTCGGAACTCCCGCCGGGCTGAGTTCGTTTTCGCATGGTCAATGGCAAACCTACGCGGTGCAAAATGGCTTGCCGGCGGCAGAAGTGAACTGCCTGTTTGAAGACTCAAGACATGTTCTCTGGATCGGCACGTCGGCTGGTCTTGCCTTCTTCGACTCGGGACACATTCAAGTTCCTTCTTACTTACCGGATTCTCTTCGCGAGCAGATTTTTGGAGTTGCTGAAGATCGCAATGGTTGGCTTTGGATGGCAACATCCAATCACGTGATTCGTGCAAAGCGGGATAAATTGCTTCACGGCGTGTTTATTGCCGACGACGTACGCGAGTTCGGGCCGGACGACGGGCTGAATGGTGTTGAGGGCGTGAAGAGACAGGAATCGGTTGTGTCCGACGCGCTCGGCAGAATCTGGTTTTCCATGAACCGCGGCATCTCGGTCGTCGACCCCTCTCGATTAACGACCAGTTCCGTGCCTGTGCTGGTGAAAGTCGAGGGGGTTTCTGCAGACGGCAATTCCGTCGACCTGAGCGGACCGGTTCGAATTCCTTCGAATCGACATAGAGTTACGTTCAGTTATTCAGGTTTGAGTCTTTCCGTACCTGAGCGTGTTCGCTATCGCTATCGGCTTGACGGTTTCGACCGCGGCTGGAGCGATCCTGTCGCGTCTCGCGATGCGATCTACACGAACCTTAGTCCCGGTTCCTACCAATTTCGTGTCATCGCTTCCAATAGTGACGGCGTCTGGAATGAGAATGGTCCGACGCTGGCGGTCACTATTGTTCCTGAGTTTTACCAGACGATGTGGTTTTACCTGCTGGCAGCCGTGGTCGCGGGATGCTTCGTGTGGGTCGCATATCATCGGCATGTTCGGCAGGTGACGGGACGCCTGAACTTGCAATACAAAGAGCGGCTATCTGAACGCACGCGCATCGCACGTGAATTGCACGACACTCTGTTGCAGAGCTTTCAAGGATTGATGCTGCACTTTCAAAGCGCTCGTAATCTGCTCCCATCAAATCCGGCGCAAGCTGCCCAACGATTGGATACCGCGTTGCAAGGAGCAGAAAAAGCTATCGTCGAAGGACGAAACGCGATACTTGACATACGCTCTACCGTATTGGTCAACGACGATTTGGCGCAGGCGATAACCGCCCTGGGCGAAGAACTCTCCGCGAACGATGAGACTAAAAAGCCGCCCGCTCTCAATGTATTGGAGGAAGGTGCGGAAAAACCGCTTGAGCCGCTGGTTCGCGATGAAATTTACCGCATTGTGCGCGAAGCGCTACGAAACGCTTTTGCCCACGCGCACGCGCGCACTGTCGAAGCAGAGATTGCCTACGGCGAAAAGCTGCTTCGCGTTCGAATACGCGATGATGGAGTGGGCATCGATCATCACGTTATGGATCACGGGGAGCGAGCCGGTCATTGGGGTTTGCCCGGTATGCGTGAACGCGCGAAACAAATCGGAGGCCAACTGGACGTGTGGAGTGAAGTCGGCGCGGGTACGGAAGTGGAATTGAGCATTCCGGCTTCGGTCGTCTACAAATCGTCATCCTCTCAACCCGCTGTGCAGGCGGCCGCGCACCAACTCCGAAAGGAGACGAACTAAAGCAATGCTGACCGGTCCTAGCAAGATTCGAATTGCGTTGGTTGACGACCATCCGCTTTTGCGGCAGGGACTGGCTGCCCTGGTTGCCGATCAGGCCGATATGAAGTTGGTCGCGGAGGCTTCCAACGGTCTCGAGGCAATCGAACAGTTTCGCACTCACCGCCCCGATGTAGTGCTAATGGACCTGCAAATGCCCGGCATGAACGGCATTGACTCCATGATCGCGATTCGCGGCGAATTTCCCGACGCACGATTTATTGTTTTGACCACGTATACCGGCGACGTGCAAATCGTACGAGCTCTGAAGGCCGGCGCCCGCGCATATCTGCTGAAAAGCCTGCTGCACAGAGAACTTTTAGAAACAATCCGTGCCGTCCATGCCGGGCTTAAGCGTATCCCACCGGAAGTTGCCGCAGAACTTGCAGATCACGCAGCCGACGATTCGCTTACCGAACGTGAGATCGAGGTTTTACGTTTAATTGCTGCCGGAAATGCGAACAAAATAGTCGCCGACCATTTATCTATCACGGAAGAAACGGTGAAGGCCCACGTTAAAAATATCTTATCGAAGCTTGACGCCAACGACAGAACTCATGCCGTCACCATCGCGCTGAAGCGCGGAATTATCGAGCTATAGCCGTACCCCACCTACCCGAAAGAGGTACACACCCGCACTCATTTTTAGGGATTCACGCGCCTTCATTATTCCTTATTCTTTTTCTCGGGGCCTCATTGCAACGCTTATTTTCCATGTTCCCCAACGGCTGGCCCGGGCGCGCTCTTCTCCTGCTGCGCCTGGTCGGCGGAGCCATTCTCATTCACGACGGAGTTGTCGGCCTCATTGGGCAAAGCCGTCTGGATCTCCTGGCACATCAATCCATCGCTATTGCGGCAGGTTTGTTTTTAATCGTCGGCTTGTGGACTCCTTTGACAGGCGCGCTCGTCGCAATTATTGAAGTGTGGACCGCGCTCTACGGAACGGAACATCTGCGCAGTACCATTCTCCTCGCAACGTTGGGAGCTGCTCTGGCCATGCTTGGCCCCGGAGTTCGCTCTGTAGACGCGCGACTCTTCGGGCGAAAACGCATCGATATCCCTAGCCACTAGGGTTGTGCAAATATCCCTCGAAAGTGGAATCACCCAGTATTCCCTTTTGGTACTTAAAAGACGCTTCTATCGAGGGTTGTTCCTGGGATTCATCCGCTTCAGAATCGCGGCGCAAAATCAAATTTGGGAGGGCAGTGATGAGTGAAGCAGATCTAGTCTTGGCAGCGAAAAGCGGACAGCGAGCAGCTTTCGAGGCGCTCTTGGAGCGTTCGGCGCAGCGGCTTCTTCGTACAACGTTACGCATAACCAGAAACCGCGAAGATGCGGAAGATGCGGTGCAAGACACTTTTCTCAGAGCCTTCATGCACGTAAAAGATTTCGACGGACGCTCCAGTTTTTCCACGTGGCTCACGCGCATTGCGATTAACTCAGCGGTGATGATCTTGCGCAAGAAGCGCCCGGGCCGCGAGGTATCCGTCGATAGCTTCGCTGACAACAACGAAACGAGAACCACTTGGGAACTTTCCGATCCGACGCCCGGACCCGAAACGCAATACGTTGAAGAGGAGCAGCGGCGCCTTCTGTGGGAAGCGATCAGCGAACTGCGCCCGTCCGTTCGAAAGGTCGTCGAGTTCCAGCTCTCGCGGGATTGCGCCATGAAAGAAACCGCCAACACCATCGGGATTTCGCTTTTTGCCGCGAAATCGCGCCTCTTCCATGCAAAAGCCGCAATACGCAAATCAATGAAGCGAAACGCGATTGGTGGATCGCCGCTTCTTCGAACCCGTCCGCGTTTTGTCGACGGTACAGCGGCATATCGCAAAATCCGTTCGGCCGAAGTGTTTTGAAATCTTTTTTGAGTCTGAATAGCGGGCCGCTCATCAAACCAGTCACCAATATATGGAAGCTGAATGGGCAAGAGAGAAGCATACGCGTCGTGACAGTAGGCGGACGGTGAACCATCTCCCGAATTCTGAAACTCCGGCCAGAACCTAACCACATTCGAACAAAAGGAGACGATCGATGCCGTACGTCAAAGCTGGAGGAAATACCACAAAAATCGATTTGTACTACAAGGATTGGGGAACGGGGCAGCCGGTGGTTTTCAGCCACGGTTGGCCTTTGAATGCCGATGCTTTCGAAGACCAGATGTATTTTCTATCCTCACGCGGCTACCGCTGCATCGCGCACGACCGCCGAGGACACGGACGATCGGGCCAGTCCTTCGACGGGAACGATATGGACACGTATGCCGACGATCTTGCGCAGCTTGTAGAAGCGCTGGACTTGAAAGATGCAATCCACGTGGGCCATTCGACTGGTGGCGGCGAAGTTGCGCGCTATATCGGGCGCCATGGCACGAAGCGCGTCGCTAAGGCCGTGCTGATCAGCGCAGTTCCGCCACTGATGTTGAAAACAGCCGCAAATCCAGCAGGGCTGCCGATCGAGGCGTTCGACCAACTTCGTGCCGCCGTAGTTGCCGACCGTGCACAATTTTTCATGGATTTGAGCTTGCCGTTTTACAACTACAACCGGCCGGGCGTTAAGATCTCGCAAGGAATTCGCGATTTGTTCTGGCTGCAAGGAATGTTGGCCGGCTTCCCCGCCGCATATTTTTGCATTAAGGCGTTCTCCGAAACGGATTTCACCGAAGACCTTAAGAAAATTGACGTTCCAACGTTGATTCTTCATGGCGATGACGACCAGATAGTGCCCATCGCTGCTGCGGCCCTTCTCTCGGCGAAGATCGTCAGGGGCGCGCAACTTAAGGTGTATCCAGGTTTCCCTCACGGTATGTGCCAGACGCACAAGGATCAGATCAACGTGGACTTGCTTGCATTCATCGAGCGCAGTAGTAAAGCCGCTGCGTAGGAACTGTATTCATGTGTGAGTACAAGAAGTAGAGCCGACGAATTAACGGCCGATGCTAAAAGTGTTTGGTACTCGCAGGACGGCGTGGCCTTGCTTCTTGTTGATTCCTACAACGTCTGGCGTACAAGATTTCGACGGCCGCTGAATTAATTGTCGCGCTGTAGCTAGTGTTGGTGTTATTTGCTGATTTTGTAGTCGCCTTCAAGTTTCTCGCCGTTCCAAGTACTGGACTACTTTTATTCTCGCGACTACACTGGCGCTGTTTACTAGTGGGGTCGTCGTGCCACCACACTAAATCAGTCGACTTTGGCGTTCGTCAAAGGGGTGGCTGGCCCCGATGGAACACGCGAAAGTCGATTGGGAAGTGGGGCACGATGTCGGAGGTCAAGATGAGCACCACCCTTGCGAGATACAAGTTTTGGGTCATTGGAGCGGTTTGTTTGGTGGTAATCGCTCTGATTGTCGCAGCGATGCGCCCAAAGCACGTGTCGGGAGCGCAGTCGGGCGCGCCGCTGGACGTTCAAGTCGTGCAGGTCGAACAGAAGGATGTTCCGATTTACGGCGAGTGGATCGGCACGCTCGATGGTTTGGTGGACGCCGACGTCCGGGCGCAGGTCACAGGTTACCTCATCCGGCAAGGCTATCAGGAAGGCGCATACGTGAAGGCGGGCCAGCTCCTCTTTCAGATCGATCCGCGTCCGTTTCAAGCAATTTTTGACCAGGCCAAAGCGCAATTGAGTCAGGCTCAGGCGCAACTTGCCAATGCCGAAGCGCTGCAAATGCAGGCGCAGCTCAATGTGGACAAGTACACGCCATTGGCCCAAGAGCAAGCCGCCAGCCAGCAAGACCTCGACAATGCGGTTCAGACCAACGTCGCTGCAAAAGCAACCGTGCTGAATTCAAAGGCGGCGATCCAAGCTTCCCGAGCCGCCGTCGAAACCGCGAGGATCAATCTCGAGTTCACGCGACTCGTTGCTCCCATCGACGGGATTGCCGGGCAGGCCCAGCTTCAGGTGGGCGCCTTGGTCAGTCCAGCCAGCGGGGCGGTCACGTCCGTTTCTACTGTCGATCCTATCAAGGTCTATTTCACCGTCAGCGAGAGCGAGTATCTCGCATGGCGACTACGCTTCCCGACCGAGGCCGCCCTCGAAGCGGCCGACAAAAGTCTGCACCTGCTGCTGATTTTGGCCGACGGATCAACCTATCCCCGTGACGGCACGTTCTACTTTGCAGACCGCCAAGTCAACGTCGGCACTGGCGCAATTCGGCTCGCCGCACTGTTCCCCAATCCGGCTAACATTCTGCGGCCCGGCGGGTACGGCAAGGTTCGGACGGCCGTCCGAGTCCAGAAAGACGCGCTCCTCGTGCCTCAGCGTGCAGTATCGGAGTTACAAGGCGGCTACCAGGTAGCCGTCGTGGATGGCGAGAACAAGGTGAGCGTCCGGACAGTCCAAGTCGGCGACCGTGTCGGGGGGGAGTGGATTGTTACGGAAGGGCTGAAACCAAGCGAACGTGTGGTTGCCGAGGGCGTGCAGAAGGTCCGAACGGGCATGCAGGTAAACCCCAAGCCGTTTGCCGCCGGGACGAAGGGGGAATAGTCAAATGTCCAAGTTTTTCATTAACCGCCCCATCGTAGCTATGGTGATCGCCATAATCATGGTGCTTGTTGGCACCATCACGATCCTGGCTTTGCCTATCGCCCAGTTCCCCAACATTGCTCCGCCGGAGATTCAGGTACTTGCCACATACGTCGGCGCAGACGCGCTAACCCTGGAGCAAGCGGTTGCCACGCCCATCGAGCAGCAAGTAAACGGCGTGGACAACATGAATTACATGTATTCCCTCAATGCGACCGGGAACACGAACACGACTCTGATTGTGGACTTCGATGTGAGAACTGATCCGAATACTGATTTGATTCTCACGCAGTCCCGTGAGGAGCTAGCTGCCTCGCAGCTTCCTGCCGACGTCACTAATTACGGAATTACGGTCCAAAAGTCAGTGACTTCTCCTCTCATGTTATTTGCCTTGTATTCGCCGCATGGAACGTACGACGCCAACTTTCTAGCGAACTACGCGTACATCAACCTCGTCGATCCCATCACGCGCTCGTCAGGCATAGGCAACGTTCAGGTATTCGGCGCCGGCCAGTACGCCATGCGGCTCTGGGTAAAACCCGATCCGTTAGCAAAACTCGGCATCACCGTTCCGGAGATCATCAACGCCATTCAGGCGCAGAACACTGTAAACCCAGCCGGAAAGGCGGGCGGTGAGCCTGCTCCCAAAGGCCAGGAATTTACCTACTCCGTTCTCGCTCAAGGCCGCCTTATATCGCCGGAAGAATTCGGCCAGATCGTCCTGCGCGAAACGCCGGACGGCGGGATCGTCCGGGTCCGCGATGTCGCTCGAATCGAGCTGGGTTCCCAGGACTATAGCGTGTCAGGCCGTTTTAACGGGAAGCCGAGCGCCATCATTGCCGTGTACCAATTGCCGGGCTCGAACGCGGTGGATGCTGCCGCCAGGGTTAATAAGCTAATGACCCAGATGAAGCAACGCTTCCCGGAAGACATAGCATTCGAGACTGCGCTGGATACTACGCGCGCGGTCACCGAAGGCATTAAGGAAATCGTCGTAACGCTCTTCATCGCTCTCGCACTGGTAATCCTAGTTGTCTTTATCTTCTTGCAGGGTTGGCGCGCCACGCTCATTCCGCTCCTTGCCGTGCCGGTCTCGCTCGTCGGCACCTTCGTGCTTTTCCCGGTTTTCGGTTTTTCCATCAACACGCTTTCTCTCTTTGGTCTCGTGCTGGCGATTGGACTGGTGGTGGATGATGCCATAGTCGTGGTCGAAGGCGTGGAACGGCACATCGAGGAGGGCATGACGCCGAAGGACGCGGCGTTGAAAGCAATGGAGGAATTATCCGGCCCGGTGATAGGTATTGCTCTGGTTCTCTCCGCCGTGTTCGTGCCCACGGCCTTCATCCCTGGAATCACGGGCCGGCTCTATCAGCAGTTCGCCGTAACGATTGCGCTCTCTGTCCTTCTCTCCGCGTTCAACGCTCTTACGCTTAGCCCTGCGCTGGCCGCTCTGCTTCTCCGCCCTAAGCAACCGAGCCGCGGCCTGCTCCGGAGGTTCTTCGATGGGTTTAATCGCGTCTTTGAGCGGGCCACCGAGGGCTACGCGCGTGGGTGCGCAATATTAATCCGAAAGACGGTCGTAGTGATCGTGTTGCTCGTGGCCTTTAGCGTGGCGGCTGGATTTTTCGCCAGTAGAGTGCCCTCGAGTTTTCTTCCCGATGAAGATCAGGGATATATTTTCGTCAATCTACAACTCCCAAACGCAGCTTCGCAGGAGCGCACCACCCAGGTTGCGAAGCAAGTCGAAAAAATCCTGAACGATACGCCAGGAGTTCGATACACGACGAGCGTCGTCGGCTTCAGTTTGCTTAGCTTTGTGCGTACGAGTTACAACGCGTTCTTTTTTGTGACGCTCAAGCCCTGGGACGAGCGCAAGTCAAGAGCCGAGCAATTTCAAGCCATCAAGGCGCATATCAACCAGGAATTGAGCAAGGTGCCCACCGCGATCGTCTTCGGTTTTTCCCCGCCCGCCATTCCAGGGGTCGGCACTTCGGGCGGGTTCACCTTCATCCTCGAAGACCGTTCTGGCAGCGACGTGCAGTTCCTCTCCAAGAACCTGGCCATTTTTATGGAAGCCGCCCGCAAACGGCCGGAAATCGCCAGCCTCAGCACCACTTTTTTGCCAAGTGTCCCGCAGAAATTTGTGGAGGTAGACCGCGACAAAGTGCTGAAGCAGGGAGTGGCCCTCACCGATGTCTACAAAACAATCCAAGCCTACATGGGCGGCTATTTCATCAACTATTTCAATCGCTTTGGCCGCCAGTGGCAAGTGTATATCGAAGCGGAAGCGGAGGACCGCGCCAGGATGGAAAGTCTCGGACAGTTCTATGTCCTGAACAACCACGGAGACAACGTGCCCCTGTCCTCGCTTACCTCCATCAAGGAGCGCCTCGGCCCGGAATTTACTATGCGCTACAACGAGTTTCGCTCCGCGCAACTCAATGGCGGTGCCGCGCCGGGCTACAGCGCAGACCAGGCGACGGCGGCCCTTGAAGACGTCTTCAAGCAGACCATGCCGCGCGAAATGGGTTTCGACTACCTGGGCATGTCGTTTCAGGAACAGAAGGCCCGCGAAGGTGTCCGAGCTTCGGTAATCTTCGGGATTTCGCTGTTGTTTGTCTTTTTAATTCTGGCCGCGCTGTACGAAAGTTGGTCGTTGCCCTTCAGCGTACTGCTCAGCACACCCGTGGCGATCTTTGGAGCCTTTGCGGTCCTTTGGTTGCGCCGGATCGTGCTCGGAGCTTTATTGCCACCCTACATGGTCCAGATCGAGATCGACGTCTACTCACAAATCGGACTAATCGTGCTCATTGGTTTGGCAGCCAAGAACGCGATTCTGATTGTCGAATTTGCCAAGGATCAGTACGAGAAAGGAAAACCTATGGCTGACGCTGCACTCGAAGGGGCCAGGCTCCGTCTGCGGCCGATTCTGATGACATCCTTGGCGTTTATCCTCGGTTGCGTGCCGCTCTGGACGGCGAGTGGCGCCGGGTCGGTGGCTCGCCAAATCATGGGCACTGCGGTTATCGGAGGGATGATTGCGGCCAGCGCGATCGGAATCTTCTTCGTCCCTGCGATCTTCTGCTTGGTGGAGAAATGGTCGGGAGCGGGCCAAATGAGCCAGCCTGCCGGAGCGATTAAGGCGGGGCCAACTGCCGGGAGTTCGGGTACACCCACTCCCGCGGAGACCGACTAACATGAGACTGACCCGAAGGGGCATGAGAGAGAACGTCGCGCAGGGGTCCGCGATGAAAATGATTGTCGCCACGATTTTGGCGGCGAACCTATTCACTGGCTGCAAGGTTGGGCCCAACTACAAAAGGCCGATGGTTCAGGTTCCCTCCACTTATCGTGACTTCAACCCGAATTCGCAAGCCGAGGCGCAGGCCGCTTCTTACGCTGATTTGCCCTGGTGGCAGGTTTTCCAGGATCCCGTGCTGCAAGACCTGATCAAAACGGCGCTGAAGCAAAACTACGATCTACAGATTGCGACGGAGCGGATCATCGCCGCGCGAGCGCAATTGACGGTCACGCGCTCGAGTCTTTTTCCGCAAGTGCAAGGAGACGCCAATTTCACGGGCGGCAAAGAACAGACTTTTCAATCGAAATATAATTTCCTGGCGCTCACGGCGGACGCGTCGTTCCAGCTCGATTTGTTCGGCAAGTTGCGCAGAGAGACCGAAGCGGCACGAGCCCAGGTGCTGGCTACTCAGGCGGCTCAACAAACGGTGGTTCTGACTCTGGTCAGCGACGTGGCGAGCGATTATTTTGCGCTGCTGGAATTGGACCTTCAACTAAAAATCTCGCAGGACACCGTGAAGACGCAGACAGACGCCGTGAGACTGACGAATTTGCAGCTGAGCCATGGGGTGGCGACGAAACTCGACGTGCTGCAAGCAAAACAGGTGCTGGATACCGCGAACGCGCAAATCCCTGATTTAGAAAGGCAGAGAGCGCAGGAAGAGAACGCCATCAGCATCCTGCTGGGAAATTACCCCCAGGAGATCCAGCGTGGTATGCCGCTAGTGGAGCAGTCGCTGCCTCCATCCGTCCCGCCGGGAATGCCGTCAGCTCTTCTGGGACGCCGGCCTGACATCCACCAGGCCGAACAAAACCTGATCGCGGCCAACGCGGAAATTGGAGTGGCCAAAGCATCGTTTTTTCCGCAAATATCGCTGACCGGTTCGGGTGGCGGCGTATTCGGGCGCAGCAACCTATTCTCCAGCCTGATGAGCTCGCAAGCGAGCATATGGTCGTACGGAGCGCAGGTTACACAACCGATCTTCACTGGAGGCGCGCTGACCGGCAATCTCCAACTGGCGAAATCAGAACAACGACAGGAGCTGATTGCGTACAAGCAAGCAATTCAACTGGCTTTCCGCGACGTTTCCGACGCGCTAATCGGGTATCAAAAGTATTATGAAGTGCGAGTGGCGCAGGAGGTCACTGTCAAAGATCTCCAGGACTCGGTCAACACATCGCTCGAACGTTACCGGGGCGGGATAACCACCTACCTCGAAGTGCTCGACGGACAGAGGTCACTCTTCACCGCCGAACTCACGCTGGCGCAGGCGCGAGGCAATGAATACCAGAGCCTGGTTCAACTCTATAAGTCGCTCGGCGGCGGGTGGCAGCAGTAAAGGAAACAGCATCAGTGGCGATTCCTGCGTTTCGCCGGGGGTGATGAAGCCACAGCCCAGTTCAGCCGTACGATAGCGGTGTCAGAGTGTGATTCCCGAAATTCTCACATCATTGGCCGAGCTAATTCGCACGAATTGGTTCCGTCCTTGGTGTGAATCTGCCCGAAGCGATCGCCTTCAGTTTTTCGCGCCTGCAATTCCGGGCGTCGGGACTTCCGGTGGATTCACTTTCGTTGTCGAGGACCGCGCCGGAAATTCAGTTCCTCTCCAAGAATCTGGGGATTTTCCTTGATGCCGCGAGAAAACGGCCAGAAATTGCCAGCCTCAGGACTACTTTCTTGCAGGAATCTGTTCGCCTCTCCGACCTGCGTTACAAGGGTGGCACTACGACGTACCTAGAAGTATTGGATGGCCAGCGATCGCTCTACAGCGCAGAACTTACGCTAGCGCAGGCGCGGGGTGATGAATACCAGAGTCTGGTTCAACTTTACAGGGCCCTTGTCGGCGGTTGGCAGTAATCGTATCGAAAATCGTCGCTTGCTACTCTTAGCTCTCGGACCACTTCAGTGCAGCAACCCGTCCTTCCAGTTCGCGAGTTATCTCGCCTGAATCCATGTTGGAGTGAAAGCGAACCGGCGCTCCAATCGATACGCGAACTTTTCCAGGACTGTGGGCGATCCGATTGGCCTGTTTCATGTCGAAAAGACCGTCCAAACGAATCGGCACGACAGGGATTTCGAGTTGCTGTGCGAGCAACCCAATCCCGGCGCGGAATGGCTTCAGTTGACCATCGGGCGTGGTAATACCTTCGGGGAAAATGAGCGCGCTCCAACCTCGATCCGCGAGATCGCCGACAAAAGCAAAACTCCGCCGAAATCCCGATTCCCGCGGCAACGGAAAAACATTAAAAAGCGCGAACACAAGAAAATAGCTCAATCGCTCGCTCAATCGCTCTAAGTACCCCATTTCTGGCGGTGGGCGAACCATCGTTTCGATGCGCTCTGCTCTCATGGCCGTCGCGAGCCGATGGCGAAATCTTGCCGGCAAAGCCGCCAAAATCCAACCTATGTCCACATATGTCACATGATTCGAAACCACCAGAACAGGGCCGGCAAGTCCGCGCAGGTTTTCGCGGCCTCGGATCCGCGGCGCGGCTAGAAGGTAGGTAGCCGGCCAAATCAGCGTGTAATAAACAGCGATTCGAATTGCCGCAACGAACCAATTCTGCGGCCAGCGCGGGTATTTTATTTCGACGGCGGCTTTCGGCGGATTCCGGATCAGATCCTCAACCTGACCAATGGTCGTGGCATCGGAAAATTTCACATCGCTCAAGTCAACTTGATAACGTTCTTCGAGCTCGCTCATCAGCTCGACCCGGTCCAGCGAATTCATGTTCAACTGCTCGTTTAGAGCGGCTAGCGATGTGAGAGAGCGGGACGGACGGCCAGTGATACGAGCCACCAGATTTGCTACCAAGTTCTCACCCGGAGCCGCTGCTTCCCCGCCGAGTCTGCTTTCCACTGCTGCACGGATTCGATACAGGGCCGGTTTTTGTGTTGGCGTGCGAGGGAAGTCAGGCTCCGGCCAGACGACCCACCGTCGCAACCGTTGAAAATCCGCCAAGGATTCGTTTGCTCCCGCCACGACGGGCGCCGGATCTCTGGCCGGGTCATCCAGGAGAAGAACCGCGCAAGGTTCCGCGTTTCCGTCGCGTTCGATTCCGAGTACCACGCAGTCCTTCACACCTTCTTGTACCCGCAGCGCGCGTTCCAAATCCTCCGGATAAATTTTCATGCCAGCCGGCGTGACGATTACGTTTTTCTGCCGGCCTTTGAAGTACAGACGTCCTTCGTCGCCCACTTGAGCCAAGTCGCCAGTGTGAAACCAACCGTCCTGATCGATCACTGGACGCAGCTCCTTGTTGCGCCAATAGCCACTCGCAACATTCTCACCGCGAACAAGTATTTCGCCCTCCGCGCTGACTTTCATTTCGAGCCCAGGAAACAGTTTGCCGATGGAGCCTTTTCCCAGGTGGAATGGGTGATTAAGGCTGATGAGCGACGTTGTTTCTGTCATGCCATAACCCTGAATCACCGCGTAACCGAGGCGATTCCAAAAAGTTTCTACGGGTTCCGGCAAGGCCGCCCCGCCTGATATAAGAGCCCAGAATTTCCATCCGAGAAGATTGTGGATTCGTCGAAACCGCCACCAGCACTTGAGAAAATGTTGCCCGTCGGCGGCAGCAAAATCTTCCCTGAACCGTTCGGCCCCGCCGCGGGAATTCAACCAGCGCTCTATTTCCCTTTCGAGCGATTCAATCATTCGAGGCACCGCCACCAACACCGAGACGCGTTCTCGTCGGATCGTCTGAAGCAAAACCGCGGGACTTGAAGGCTCAAGAAATACGGTTGTTGCTCCTAAAATAGGGGGAATAAAAATCGCGAGCAATTGGCCGAAAACGTGACTTAACGGCAGCAGATTGAGAAATCGCAACGGATGGAATATCCGCTCGTATCGCAAATACTTTCTAATCTCGGTCTCTAAGGGTTCGATATTTGCCAGTACATTCCCGTGTGAAATCACCACCCCGCGGGGCTCGGCGGTCGTGCCAGACGTGAAGACAATTTCCAGGGCATCACTGCGAGACCGCGGCGGCGAAGCATATGGGCCGGAGGAATGTCGCGCGACGGTTTCGCGCAAAGACTCAATCGCGAACGAGGAAACAGCGATCTCTCCCGCGGAAACGCCCTGTGAAAACACCAGCAGCTTGGCGCTAACCTGCTGCGCCACTCGCGAAACGAAGTCACCGGTAGAAATTCGATCAATTGGAACGACTACGCACCCGCGCAAGACGCATCCCCAAAACGCCACGAGCCATTCCGCGGAATTCTCCGCCCAGAGCAGAACCGCATCGCCTAACCCGATTCCGCGCGACTCTAGTTCTCGGGCAAACCGACAAGCTTCATCTGCGATTCGGCCGTAAGTCCAGCGTTCGATGCGGTAGCCGCGAAAAACCGCAATTGCAGTTTCATTTTTGTGCCGGGAGTATTCGGAGAAAAATTCAATAAGAGACTTGCGCCCCATGGTCCTTCAGAGTGTGCCCCAAACGAGCACAGATTTGAAAGGCCGACAGCCAGGACGAAGCTCCAGAATACGTCGGTGGAAACGGCCACTTTTGTGCAGAAAATTAGTTGATTTCAATACGAGGCAAGGTGGCATGTGAGCGGCGAGGGGGCAATCGTGCGAGCCCGCCAAGAGCCATGATACTTTTTAACAGTGAGCTTGGGGCGGGATGTCATCGTAATCGGTGCAGGCATCACTGGCCTGGCCTGCGCGTTCAATTTGCAACGATCAGGAATCCCGGTGAAGGTCCTAGAAGCTTCCGATTCGGCCGGTGGGATGATCGTCACCTTCGAGCAGAATGGATTTCTCATCGAAGCGGGTCCGCAATGTCCGCGCTTCGCGCGGCCCCTTTGGGACCTCGTCCGCGCGGTCGGGCTCGAAAGTGAATTCGTACCGGGCAATTCTCGCGCGCAGCGCTTCGTTTTGAAGAATGGTCAGTTACACCTAGCGCCGTTATCGCCTCTCGCCTTTCTATCTACTCATCTAGTCGGGCCGTTTTCAAAGTATCGGATTCTCACCGAGGTCGTGCGACGTTCACGTCCGCCGGCAGGTGAAGAGTCCCTGGCTGAATTCGTGCGCCGCAAATTCGACGATGACGTTCTCGCGTATCTCGTCGACCCGTTCATCTCGGCGATCTTTGCTGGCGACACCGAAAAAATCGGCGCCGCCAGCGCGTTCCCTTTCCTGTCCCGTTGGGAACGAGAGCGAGGCAGTGTGCTGCGCGGCGCAATTCAGTCGAGACAATCACAAACACTCTCCACCTCGAATGCGGCATCCGCGCAAGCCGACAAAAAGATGTCCGCGGTGACGGATTTTCTTCCGCGTATGGGATCGTTTCGAGCCGGGCTCGGAGCTTTCCCAAAAGCGATTGCCGCGAAACTATCCGACTCCATATCATTTGGAGCGAAGGCAGAAAACATTGAACCCGCTGCTGCGAACGGGAATCCAAATCTCGGGTGGCTGGTCCGGTTGAGCGACGGCGAAGAATTGTCAGGATCGGTTGTAGTGGTGACCGCCCCAGCCTATGAGGCCGCCCGCCTCCTGCGAAAAATCGCTCCGAAGCTGAGCGCAATGCTAGCCGAGGTTACATACGCCCCAATAGCAGTTGTCGCTTCAGGACACGATCGCGCCCAAGTGCGAAACCCGTTACACGGTTTCGGGTTAATGATCCCGCGGCGCGAGAGGCTTAACACTTTTTTCAACGTGTGGAACTCCTCGATGTTTGCCGGACGCGCCCCCGAAGGAAAAGTTCTAATGACGAGCTTTGCCGGTGGCGCTGTTAATCCGGCGATCGTCGAAAGCGAGGAGGCGGCCATCGCACAAATCGTCGAAAAAGAACTGGCAGGAGTACTGGGAATCACCGGACCGCCCATCGAACGCTTCGTATGGAAGCATCAGAAAGCGCTTCCCCAGTTCAATGTTGGACACGCATGCAGGATCGGCGCTATTCGGGAGGCGCTGGCAGCGCTGCCCAGCCTATACTTAGCTGGGAACTATTTCGAAGGCCGCTCGCTTGGAGACTGCGCCGAGCTTGGATCGCAAACCGCCGATGAAATAAGGCGCCAATTTTCAGGCTGATGCATCTAAACTCTAATAGAGCCCGGAAAGGTCAGCAAGATCAGATGTAAATAGATCGGACGTAAATAAGGAGAGGCAGTTGCTGTCCGTTATTCTTACAGCCATCGCAATAGCCGCTTTTGCGATGTTGACCGGGCGGGTCTACCAGCAGGTAGGAACGACTCGCGACCAGAAACGCCATCCTGCCCCCGGGGACTTAGTCGATCTGGGAGGGAGTAGTTTGCACTTGCTATCCATGGGCGAAGGCAGCCCGGCCGTGATTTTTGAATCCGGCCTGATGTCAACGGTACTGAGCTGGCACGACATCCAGCCGCAGGTCGCCAACATCACCCGCGCGGTTTGCTACGACCGTGCGGGACTCGGCTGGAGCGATCCCGGCCCGGCCCCGCGCGATGCTCAACAAATCGTCAAGGAACTCAAAGAACTCCTCGACCGATCACGCATTTCTCCTCCGTTTATTCTTGTAGGACATTCCTTCGCAGGGCTACCGACGCGCCTATTCGCGGCGCGATTTCCAGAGCAAGTTGCGGGACTCGTTTTGGTCGACCCGGTAGTTCCTGGGGAATGGAATCCGGCAAGCGCGCATAACCAAAAGAGAATCCGAACCGGTGCGAAAATTTTGCGGCGGGCCGCCGCACTTTCGCGCTGGGGCGCACTCCGATTTGTTTCCTTCCTATTACGAGTTGGCGCCAAACCAATCGCCGATCCGTTGGTACGAATTATGAGCAAAGGCGCTCCTAAAGGAGATGGCACAAGCAAGAGCCCACTATTCTGGAATCTGCCACCCAGCGAGCGAGCGATGGCTCCGGTCTTCTGGGTTCAACCAAAGTTTACGGAGACGATTGCCAGCCAGCTAGAAAATCTTCCGCACAGCGCCGCTCAAGTAGCCGCGGCCGAAAGTTTGAGCCGCATACCCATCACGGTCATTTCGGCCGCAAATACACCGCCGGAGCGGCAAGTCGAACAAATGTCCACTGCGCAATTCAGCTCCGGGGGCAAGCATTTGACGGCAGCGCGCAGTGGACATTGGGTAATGACGGATGAGCCGGAGCTCGTTGTCAACGCAATCGTGGAAATGGTTGAACAATCGCGCGAATCCCGGGCCGACGGCGTGCGTGCATTACGACCCGTTGCGCATAGCGCTGTAGCGATCTCTGCCGCCCAGGAGGTTAAACAATGATGTCTCGGCTGAAACTACCGGCCATCTTTTTGCTATATTTATTGGCTCTTTGCATCCCGCTAAAAAATTCATTGGCGATGGCGCAAGAGTCGGCGCAACAGCCGGAAACTCAAGGCCAAACAAAGCAATCTTCTCCGACCCCGGCGCCAGGGACAAAAACGTCGTCGGCAAATCAAGATTCGCAAACCCAATCCAAGCCTGGATTAACTGCCAAGGAAAAACAAAATATCGAACACGAGGAAGAAACAGGCACTTCGATAGATCGCCTTTTCTGGACTCTTCCAAACTTCCTGACCGTGGAAAACGCCGAGAACGTTCCTCCGCTAAGCAGCGGAGAAAAATTCAAAATCGTTGGCCGTTCGTTGATTGATCCATTTGAATTCGTCCTAATTGGTTTCGTCGCCGGACTGAACCAGGCGAGCAACAGTGATCCATCTTACGGACAAGGAGCTCAGGGCTACGGAGAGAGGTACGCAACCGCATATGCGGATAATGCAATTGAGAATTTCATGGCCAGTGCAGTAATGCCCTCATTACTCCACCAGGATCCGCGTTACTACCAACTGGGTCACGGGGGTTTTATACGCAGAACCGGCCATGCATTTAGCCGGGTTTTTATCACACGTTCAGATTCCGGCCGGACGCAGTTCAATTATTCCGAGATTTTCGGCGCCGGGATTGCAGCCGGCATTTCGACATACAGTTACCATCCTGCAACGGAACGGAATTTCGGCACAGTGGCCAATGTATGGGGCACGCAGATGGGTTGGGATGTCGCGACCTACATGATTAAGGAATTCTGGCCCGATCTTCGTCACAAACACCACAAGGAAAACCCGACCTAAACATCGACGGGCCAGACAGGCCATTGGCTGGTGCCGAGCCAGCTTACTCGAAGCTGCCCGTAACCCCCTGAAATCCGCGTTTCGCCTGCTTGAACAACCACTTCATCACCCGAGTCGTGCTATAGCAATACGCGAGGTTGTAGCCCAGCGTCGAAAAGCAATGGAGTTCGCAGGACTTTTTCATATCATTCAGTTGGGGCAGCTCGAATTTGTGATTCTCGATGGTGCCCCAATTGTATGTGGCGTTATACATCGGAAAGCACGGGGCCAGAGTACCGTCCGTGCGGACGATCAGCCAATTCTGGCCTGCGCGGCAACCCCAGTGCTCGCCCTTGCCGCGCATGAATTCCTTCATGTTCTTCAGGCGCGGCACCGAATCGACCATCTTGTAGCCGCTCGCATTTTTTTCCGCCAGCCAGTCGAGAAGTTCGTCCACCTGCGGAAAATCCGCCGGACGGATGTACGTATCATTTTCATTCAGATGCTTGAAATGATGCTGTTCCATCATCGGCGTTTCATTGATGTGATAGGTCGTCGCGATTCCATTGTCATGCGCGATCTCGGTGAGCTGCCGCACGTCGTCAAGGTTCGTCCGGCACACGTTAATATTGAAAAACACAGTGTAGCCATAGCGGTATTGCCGTTTGACGAGATACTCGAAGTTCGATTGCACGTGCTCAAATGCCTTCGGCAGGCCAGGCTTTTCCTTCACAGCATCCACGGCAAAATTGATCGTGGAAATGCCTGCATCGGCCAAGCGATCCGTCACTTCCGGGCGGAGCAACCGGGCGTTCGTGGCTAGGTAAATCCAGAAGTCTTTTTTTGCCGCGTAGTAAACCACCTTGTGTACAAAATCCGGACGCAGAAGAGGCTCGCCTCCGGTAGGCGCTAGCACCCGGCAGGGCGTGTCATACAACCAGTCGATCGCACGCACTGCTGTGTTTTCAGTCATCCCTTTCACGTGGTTGTCGTAGGACCAACAGTAGTGGCAATCGAGGTTGCATTTCCACTCGGTGAATAGGTACGCGATGATCGGCTGAAAGTCTCCGGCGCCGACGCGCGACTTGACATAGGGAACAAGCCAACCGCGCATATTTTCCCAAATTTCGCCGGCGCTCCAGTGCCTCTTCCCTGTCCTGCGGACGGTCTCGTGCGCTGCAATGTCCGCTTCATCGAGATCATGAATCAGTTCGGGATATTGAGGAAATACGGGCTCGGGAAGAGCTCGGCCTTCTGGAGGTCGAGTAACACTAACGCGGGGTATAGGCTGATTGAGCAGTTGATGGATCGGAACGTCCAGACGATGGGTGGGAATAAATGCGGGTGAATTATCTTGCGTGCTGGTTTCCTGCACAGAACCCCCTGTCTGCCGCTTGTCGCGGTCTTATGATCACTGGCGGCAGCGCACAGTTACCCTCGCCGATACAGCGGTAGCAATACGCCGCTTTAAGCCTGGCCCGAGTGGACGCGAAACCCCAATAACTTATACGTCTCAAAACCATTCCACAAGTGTTACCTCTGGTGTGTTAGATGCGAAGTCACGAGGTAGGACGCAGGGAAATTCATAGAGGAAATTACGCGTCGTTCGGACTACTGTCGGGGCAAGCAGACCACATGGCTCTGACGTCTCAATTTGTGAGGTCGATGGTGAATTACAGCAACTTCACGATATCGAGGGAGTTCACGCGCGCGCCATTTACCGTCAATCCCCAGTGAAGGTGTGGTCCGGTCACGCGACCAGTGGCTCCGACTTTCCCAAGAAGCGAGCCCGCTTTAACCGTGTCGCCAGCCTTTACATCAAACGAGCTGAGATGCCCATAGAGAGTGTAGACGCCGAGCCCGTGATCGATAAGCACGGTATTCCCGGAAAAATACAACGGCTCGGCCAACACCACGCGGCCACCTTGTGTTGCGTGCACGGGCGTGCCTGCAGGTGCTGGGAAATCCACACCGCTATGAGGGGAGGAGGGCTGACCATTCAGCACCCTCCGTTTTCCGAAGTTGCCACCGCTGCTGACGCCGGTTAGCGGCAGGCGAAACGGCCCGCTCCACAATTTCTCTGGTGTAACGCTTTCGAAAATCTCTCGTAGTCGCTTGTGTTCTTCGTCCGCTCGGGCGAGTTGCTTGGGATTCGGTTCTACAAATTGCGGAGCTACCTTTAACTTCTCGGATGCAAACCTTCCTTCCTTCACCATCATAGTCGCGGTGCACGTGAAAGCGTGGCCGTCGACAGTCTCACCCTTAACAACAAAGTCATAATTACCCGCAGGATGCTGAAGATCAATGCCGATTAGCGTTCTCTGCAGATCAAGAGCCTTCCGCGCTGAATCCATTGCGCGCCAGAACGGGATTTCCTTTCCATCCCACTCGCCGACGACTTTTCCCAACGAGCTATGGCTTTGAATTTCAGCCAGTTGCAGACTGCCTTGGCTAGGCTGCGATGAAGTCAGCCGTAGTTCTATCCCAGCTTCACAGCTGAACTGGGCCCATTGCTTCGTTCCAATTTTCCGAGTTACACCGCGGCTGGCCTGCGGAGAAGCTGCAGACCCCGCCAGAACAAGTATCATCGCGAACAGCATCGAGACCAGTTTGAAACACCACACTGAAGGAGATCGTGTAGATGGATTCGTGAATCGCATGTTCAGCATTCGACTATACGCGTTTTGTCCAGGGGAATTCTGCCGCCATCAGCAGATTCAAAGCAACCGAGCCGCCGATGCATCGTGCCAATAACACGTTTGCGCGGGGCGCGTCGCGTTCCATCTTGATCAAGCTGCTAGGAAGCGAGGGGTAAGCGAATCATGAAGCAAGAACCTTTTGCCACTTCGCTTTCGACGATGATGTCGCCGCCGTGGGTTTGAGCGATCCATCTTCCGATGGCGAGCCCGAGTCCGCGCCCGCCATTCTCGCGCGAACGAGACGGATCGACTTGATAAAAGCGTTCGAAGATGTGCGGAATATCATGTGGGGCCATGCCTATTCCGTTGTCCCGAATCTCAGTAATCGCTAGACCATCCTGAGCTTTCAATTGAACATCCACGTAGCCGCCGGAGGGTGTGTACTTCACGGCATTCTCGAGGACAATCAGAAACAGCCGTTCGAGAGCGGCAGCGTCACCTTCCACCCACACCGGATGCTCCGTCGTCTGTGCTTTGGTTTTCAGTTGTTTTTGCTCGAAGAGAACTTGCGCTTGCCGAAACGCCTTCTCCAGGACTTCGTTCAGGTTTGTGCGAACCGGCTTCAACGCTTCGGCTCCCGAATCGGCACGCGCGAGATCGAGCATCTGTTCGACGAGTAGCGACAGGTTCTCTGATTCTTCCAGGATTTGGGCAAACGCATCCCGGTACTCGCTTTCCGTGCGGGACTTGCGCAGCGTGATCTCGGCGTTGGTTCGCATTACGGAGATGGGCGTACGCAGTTCATGAGAGGCATCTGCCGTAAATTGAGTGACGCGTTGAAACGAGGCCTCCAAGCGATCGAGCATTTCGTTCAATGTAGCGGCCAGTCTCTCCAATTCGTCGCCCGTGTGCGAAACGCTGAGCCGCTCCGACAGACTCTTTACTCCAATTCGCCGCGCAGCAATGATGATTTCGTCCACGGGCGCCAGGGCGCGGCGGCTCATCCAATAGCCGCCCAAAGCGGCCAAGATTAGAAAAATCGGCGTAATTGAATACAGAACTTTTTGGAACCGGTCTGTTGCGCGGTCAAAATCCTCTGTGTAGGCGGCCAGTTTTATGTTGTAAGTCTTGGCGCCGACCTGCACTGGCTCGTCGATCACCCTGAATTCTTCGCCGTGTAATTGCGCGTAAAACGGCTTCGCGACTTTGGAAGGCCGGCCTGGGGCTCTTAGTTCCATCATCCTCGCGGAGGAGTAAATTGGGCCATCCTCGTCGGCCACACTTACGAGGCCGCGGCCTCCCTGCCCTTCGTCGAATTCCTCTAGTTCGTCAACTAACGCTGCTCTTCCCTGCGGGGCAGTCCGGGCGATAATGGTGCGGATGCCGTCGAACCGCCGGCGAAGTCCTGCGTCGATGGCAGCATTAATGCTGTGGCTCATCGCAAAATAAGAAATGCTGCCGGAAACGCCGAGGGACAGTGCCAAAATTA
Organism: uncultured Acidobacteriota bacterium; assembly: GCA_963703675.1. GTDB lineage: Bacteria > Acidobacteriota > Terriglobia > Acidiferrales > UBA7541 > Palsa-295. The sequence goes on from CAVPFH010000010.1 coordinate 240,516, forward strand.
GTGAATACCACGCCGTGAGCCTCACACGGATCGGCAGCGTTTTCATTCCGCTTCCCTCACCTTGACGCAGTAACCGAATCCTCGGACCGTTTGAATTAGTTTCACCTTATGCTGTTGGTCTACTTTTCTTCGCAGCAGCCTGACGAAGGCGTCCAGCGTATTTTCTTCCACGTCCGATTCGAGTCCCCATACGGCTTCCACGATCGCTTGACGCGAAGCCACCCTTCCGGTACGGCGAACAAGGAATTCGAGCAATTTGTATTCGGTGGGCGTCAGAAGGATTTCGCGTTCGCCGCGAAACACCTGGTGCGTGGCCGGATCGATTAGCAGGTCATCGATCTCGAGCCGCTTCCCATGTGGAGCAACATTCGGACGGCGTCCGAGTGCTCTAAGTCTTGCCAGAAATTCCGAAAAGGAGAAAGGCTTGGTCAGGTAGTCATCCGCACCGGTATCGAGACCTTTCACGATATCGGGCATTGCATCACGGGCGGTAAGCATCAGAATGGGCGTCGAGTTTCCCGCCTTTCGCAGCCGTTGCATGATTTCGACGCCATCCATGTCAGGGAGCATCCAATCGAGAATGATCACATCGAACTCATACGATCTAGCAAGTTCGAGGCCGGAAGGCCCATCGAGTGCCAAGCTCACTACCTGGTTTTCCTCTTCCAAGCCCTTCCTTAGGAGCGCGGCCATGCTTCGGTCGTCTTCAATAATAAGAACTCGCATTATTTTTGTGGGCCGCCCTAACCTCTTGTAGAGTCCCTAAAATATATACGAAAAGAGATGCGTCGGCATTCCCGCCTAAAAACGCACTGGTTATACAGAGGCGCGTTCGCGAGTGAGATAAAACTGAACGGCTGGCGTGACGATCAACGAGAGAACCAGGGAGATACATATCCCGCCGATTACAGCAATTGCCAGCGGCTGAAGCATCTGGGAGCCCGCGCCCCACGCCAAGGCTAAGGGTACCATTCCCGCAACAGCGGCCATCGCCGTCATCAGAATAGGCCGCAATCTGCGTCGTCCGGCTTGGATGAGGGCTTTTTCGGCATTGAAGCCTACGCCCAGATATTTTTGGTTGGCGTCGAGCAGCAAAATCCCGTTCTTCGCAACGATGCCCACCACCATGATCAGCCCCATAAATGACGAAACGTTGAAGGTGGTTCGTGTAATCAGCAGCGCAAAGAAGACTCCGGAACTCGCGAGAACGGCTGAGGATAGAATCGCAATTGGCGCTGAGAAGGTGCCAAATTCAAAGAGCAGAACGAGAAAAATCAGAACCACTGCTAACAAGAGAACAACGACGAGATCGTGAAATGATTTCTGCTGCTCTTGAAACGTTCCGCCATACTGAACTTGGATTGTTGACGGCAAGTGCAGCCCAGCGATCGTTTGCTTTGCTGCTGCGACGCCACTTCCCAAGTCCAGTCCCTCCAGGCGCGCCGTTACTTCCACGTCCCGCTGTAGGTTTTCGCGAAGAATTTCGGTCTGTCCAGCTACTTCGCTGACTGTGGCAAGCGATCCCAGCGTCGCCGTACCGCCGGACGAATTCACCAGCGGCGTATTGCTCATCGCTTCGAGAGACGACCGATTGCCGGCCGGAAAACGCAGTCGCAAGACGTATGGCCTGTCATTGACGATTACCGGAGTCGAAGCGGGTTCACCGTCTACGATTGCAGAAGCCGCGACAGCTAGCTGGTCTGTCGTAAAACCTGCTTTCGATGCCGCCTCCGGTCTTACTGCAAATACCAAAGCCGGTCCGCTTGTTGTGTTTTCAATTCCATCCCGAATGTCGACGACCGGTTTCTTTCCGCTCACAGCAATGCCGCCGAGCGCGTCCGCGACTTTAGGAGCCCACGTGGCGAGCAAGTTGGCATCCGGTGAAAAAAGCTTCACGACAATCGGCTGAGGCGCGCCGGTCAAATCGCCGATCATATCCTGCAGCACCTGCACAAAGTCGACGTCCAGCACCGGCTCCTGTTTCTTCACTTCAGCACGAATTTCTCCGATGATCTCCTCAATGTCGCGGCTTCTTTTATCTTTCAGCTTTACGGAAATGTCTCCCGTATTTGGCTCGGTGACAGCCGCGAGTCCCAGCTGCAAACCCGTTCGTCGCGAAATGCTCTCGACTTCCGGAACAGCCCGAATAACTTTCTCTACATGAGTAATGACTCGATTTGTTTCTTCAAGGGAACTGCCGGCAGGCATCACGTAATCGAGGACGAAACCACCTTCGTCCATAGCGGGCAGCAAATCGCTGCCAAGCTGTTTGTAGCAAACGTAAGAAACAACTACCAACAGCGCGCAAAGACCGGCAAGCAACGCGGGATGCCGAAGGGCTGAGCGCATCCAATTTTCGTAGAGCTTCATGATTCGTTCGAAAAATCCGCCCTTTAGTAACACCTCCTCCGCAGCCATGATCCGGCGCATTTCGTCCAATTGTGCTCTCTTATCGGACCCTATTGATTCCAGATCTGAATGGTCTGGCTTCGACTCGGCGATTTCTGCTGCGTCGCTCTCGGTGGGCGTCGCCGTGTGTTTGCGGCGGATCAGCAAGGTTCCCAAATTCGTTGTCCAGCTAAGCGCGAGGACGAGCGAAGTCAGCAAGGAAACGCTCATGGCAACAGCAAGAGCGCGAAAGAACGAACCCGTTACGCCGGTGATAGCGATCAGAGGAATGAATACTACGATGGGCGTTAACGTCGAGCCGACTAGCGGAATCGTAAGTTCTTTCAGCGCTTGGCTCGCGGCCTCTAACGGCGGCTCACCGGCGTCGCGGTGCAGCACGATGTTTTCGGCGACCACAATGGCGTCGTCGATCACCAATCCGCCGGCCGCGGCCAGTCCCCCCAGCGTCATCATGTTGAAGCTCTGTCCCAGGATTTTGAGTGCAATGAAAGTGATGCAGATAGTGAGAGGAACCACGACACCTGCCATGACTGCGGTTCCCAGATCGCGCAGAAACAGCCAGATGGTCAATCCCGTGAGGAATAGTCCGATGATGATTGCATCGCGCACACTTCCGATGGAAGCGTTCACGATATTCGACTGGTCATAGAAAACCGTCAGTGTGATGCCCGGAGGCAGGGTCGGGCGAATATTCTCTATTTCTTGACGCACCGCATTCGCCACCTGCACTGTGTTGCTGTTCGGCTGGCGATTGATGCTTAACAGGACGGCAGGTTTACCATTTGCAGTCACGATCGTGTGAACCGGCTTGGTAGAAGGCGTCACCGAGCTCACATCCTGAATTCGCACCGGAACGTCGTCCACGTTCTTGATCACGATTTTGCCAATTTCTTCGGGCGTCGTCGCTTGCGCGGTGACCAATGTGAGATAAAGCTGGTGGTTCTGGCTCAACAGGCCAGGCGAGTCGATCAGATTGGTGTGGTTAACGGCGTCCAGGATGTCTTGCAAGGTGACCTTGGTACGCTGCATACGCGCGACGTCCGGGACTATCTGAAATTCTGGTTCCTGTCCCCCCTGCACTAGCACAGTGGCGACACCGCTCAGCCGATTCAGGCGCGACCGCAATTGATAGGTCGCGATTTCCCATAGCTCCGTTTGTGGAATTTTGTCCGACTTAAGGCTGTAACCTAGGATTGGAAAGCTGGCGAAATCCAGGCGGTTGGTTTCAATTTGCGCGGTCGGAGGAAGAGTGGCTCGTACCCGTCCCAGAGCGGCGTTGACCAGCAGAAGCGTCTGCGCCATATCGACACTCCAGTTGAAGAACAGATCCACTTCTGCCGAGCCTCGGCTGGTTGTAGAGCGAACATCTTCGAGGCCCGGGACGCTATTGACGGCTTCTTCGATGGGGCGCGTGATGGTCACTTCCATCTGATCGATCGGCATCACACCGTTATCAATGCCGATGATAATTCGCGGGAAGTTGGTTGCGGGAAATACAGCAATGGGAATGGAAAGGGCCTCGTAGACCCCTGCGATCGCCAGAACGATCACGATGAGAATGATCGATTTGGAATGACGCGCGAACCAGTAGGGTGAAGGATCTTCGTGGAAGGCTTTGCCGCTCCCATCCGGGCCCGTCATTCTTTGCCTCCACGCTCACCCGCGGCGGGCTTCGACGCTTCCACCTGGATTTTTGTTTTTGCTAGTACCGCCTCGTCCTCTTTGTCGAGTTCGAATGCGCCGACCGTGACGACTCGATCTCCTTCTCTCACGCCCTCGAGAATTTGCGCATCGGTGCCGTTTTGAATGCCTACCCTCACAGTCTGCTTGTGAGGCGTGTTGGATGAATCGAGCGTGATAACTGCGGAACCCTTCGCGCCGGTCAAGAGGGCCGCAATCGGCACTACGATCGCGTCCGGCACCGTTTCACTAACAATTGTTACCTTGACGCTCGCTCCCGCCTTTAACTTGCCTTCGGGATTTGACGCCTGCACCCACGCTTCAACCGTCGTGCTGTTAGGATCGAGCGCCGGACTTATCAGACTCACTTTGCCAGGAAGATTCAGGTCCTGATCTGGCGCCGATATCTTTGCCGCATCTCCAACCTTCAGTTCCGCAGCCTCCTGCTGTGCGAGGTGAGTCCGCGCAATCACCTGCGAAAGATCCATCACTGTGAGAATTGGTGAGCCGCTTGGTACCGTTTCACCCGGGTAGAACGGCCGATCAGTCACAACGCCATCGATCGGGCTCACGATCTTCGTATAGCTCAATTGCGCCGCTGCGCTCGCGTTTTTTCCTTTGGCGGCGGTCAACTGGCCTTCCGCGGCTTTCAAGTCGTATTGCTTCTGCGCGGCTTCGTACTGGCCCTGCGCCTGCGTCAATGCGATTTGGGCATCCGCAACATCTTTTGCGGAGACGGCGCCTTGTTTGTAGAGCGCCTGGCGGCTTTCGTAGATCTTCTTCTGCTGCTCCAACTCCTGTTTCGCTACCGCCGCGTCTTGCTGAGCTTTCGCAACAGCCGTTTGCAATGCGGCTTCGGCCTGTTGATAGCCGCCCTGATTCTCTGTCATGGCGCCCTGCAGGTCCCTGTCATCGAGTTCCGCCAGCAGTTGCCCCTCGTGCACTCGGCTGCCTCTATCCACGAAAAGCTTTTTAATAGGCGCGCTGATCCTCGGTACGAGAGCCGCTTGATCTCGTGGATACAGAATGGCTTCCGCCGTCACCGTATTCTGGATCGCTTTCTTTTCCGCGGTGGCAGCCTGCACCGTCACCGTCGGTTCCGGCTCACTTTCCTTCGTTGATGAGCATCCGTAGAGCGCCAACCCCGCGATCAAAGTTGCGCCGATCAGAAGCGGTGATTGAGTCGTGCGAATCATCTTGTCGGCACCTTCCCGCATAATTTAAAAGCTGCCGGTGACAGTTTGTAGATTGGCCAGCGCTAGGCGGTATCTTGCTTCCGCGTCATCGTACTGGCTTCGTGCGATTATGAAAGTGTTCTGAGCGTCTACGGATTCCAGTGCCGTCGATTCCCCGCCTTGGTAACGCAAGTTGATCAAGCGCAAACTCTCCGCCGCCAGATCCGACGTGTGCCGCGCCGTTTCAACAGCCTCTCGCGCCACCGCCGCCTCGTTGTAATACGAATAAAGATTGTTCAGCATTTCCCGCTGGACCTGACTCAGCCCAGCGTGAGCCTGATCTTCCTTATAGTTTGACTGGCGCAACTTGCTGCGAAGAGTGCCCCAGTCCCATACCGGCAGGTTGAAGCTTGCGGTAAGAAAGTAGCCAAGATTTGGCAAGGGACCTAGCTTGCGGTCAGCCGCAACGGGGCTGCGAAGTGCGAAAGAATTCGCCTCGATGCCATAATCAACATCAATACTCATCGAAGGGAGAAAAGCGGCCTTGGCTGCCATTACCTCGTAATGCGCTTGGCGCTCAGTTTCAATCGCCGCGCGCATGTCTGGATTATCCTTTTCGCTCATGCGTTGCACTTCTTCGAACGAAGGTAGTGCGGCGCTCGCGTCCAAATCGTCCACGACCGTGAAATTCTCGGTCAAGGTGGGAAAAAGCAAGACGGCAAGATCAATCCGCGCATTCTGCACGGCCAGGCGGGACTCTTCGAACGCCTGCTGCTGCTGACTATACTGAATCTCCGCCTTGATCACATCGCTGTGCGCCACTTGCCCGAGTCGCTCTGACTCTTGCGCGACGTCGAAAAAATGCTTGCCCTGGTCCATACTCTGTTGACCGGCGGCGTACTTGCGCTGCGCCACTACAAGCGAGTAATAGAGTTTCGTTACCGTCACTGTAAGGCCGCGCCGCGCGATCTCGGCTTTCGCATTTACCAAGGCCTGCGCTGCGTCTGCACGGTGAAGTCCCGTCGCGAGATATGTCGAGGGCGAAAGATCCTGGTGAAACACGCCCCACGCGCGATAGACGTGCACTCCGTCGTTCGTGACGAACCGACCCGTAGGGGTGGCCCCGTTTCCCTGCGTGTTGAGGTATTGCGTGGTCGCGTTTACCTGAGGCAGCATTGCGTTGCGCGCCTGCATGCGATCTTCTTGCGAAATCTTCGCTTCGGTGTTAGCCGCCAGAAACTGCGCGTCGAAATGACGCGCTCGTTCGATCGCATCCTGCAGAGTCACCGTGACCGGCGGTGCCGTCGTCTTGGCTCCGGCCGGTTGCACGAACTGAACGCCCGAATATGCCGGTGTATGGGACTCGGTCGCCTCCGGCACAATCGAGTGGGAATCCGTAGCCGTCGACTCTGTTACGTGAGATTGCGTCTCCTGCGCACCGACGTGGCGCGGCGAAGTCCCAAGGGCGAGAATTAGGATCGCAATAAATAGAAAGATGATCCCTCGGTTGGCACGCACCGTTTTTCGAAAGAACGATGCCGATACTCCCGAGGACGTCAAACTTGCAAAACGACACTTCCGCATGTGCGTTCCAAACCTTTCGGCCATGCTTCTTCAAACCAGAGGAGAAATATTCATCGTCTGCACAAAGAGCATGGCAGCTGAATATGAAAATTATCTGAAAGAGGACGCTATCCGCTCTGTCGTTCGCTACCCGAAACGTATGAAGTTTGCCGCTGGCGCTTCAAACTGTTAGGCTTCTGAAGCTCAATACTGCGGAGAGATGTCCGAGCGGTTTAAGGAGCACGCTTGGAAAGCGTGTGTTGGGGAAACTCAACCGTGGGTTCGAATCCCACTCTCTCCGCCATTAATTCAAAATACCCCGTAAAATATCAGCTCTTGACAATTGGTGTACTATTGGTGTACTGTAAGGGCATAGATTGAATATCACGTTTTAGGGGGTATGTGGCACTCGAGATCAGCATTTATAATCTTCAGACCAAGACAAGCAAGGACGGCAAAACGTACCGGGGCTATACGCCATGCTTCACGCCGGGACAAGCTGGCCGTACTTCTGAGGCGAATCAGTTACCCCCGTTCTACGTTCGCGAGCGATCCAATAAACAGGGTTGGATTCGTTTACAGGCCCGTACACTTGGGGAAGCGCAGGCGGAGGCCCTAACCGCTCAGAATCACATGGAGGCCGTTGCCAAGGGCGTACAAGTGGCTCCCACGGTCAAGGGCGAACAAAGTAGAATACACGTTGTTATCGAAACCTATCTTCAGGAAACCGAGGCAATCAAATCGATAGCCTCGTATAACGCCTACCGCCGTAGCCTCGAATTGTTCCAAGAATCCTGCCGCCGTCCTAATATTGCATCAGTTGACCGCAACGATCTTTTGGCCTTCCGCACTTTCCTGAAGCGGGTAGACAAATTTAGTGATCGCTCGATTTACAATCATTTTGTGAATACCCTAATCTTTTTCAGATGGTGCAAAACGAAAGCAAAGCCAAAGATTGCGGTCAACTTCGAATTAACTAAACATGATTGGCCGCCGATGCCAGAGCGCGATCCCGAGGCTTACGAGGACGAAGAAATCGAGGCCCTAATGAATAACACAGACGAAGATGGACGCCTCTTACTCAAAGCCTTCCTGTATTCGGGCCTCCGCGATGGCGAAATGGCGCACCTTACTTACGGCGATATCGATGTGAACAATTCAGTATGGAGGGTTCAGCCAAAGAAGGATCACAGCTTGAAAACGAAGGATGCACAACGCGAGGTTCCGGTAGCCGGATCATTGACTAAGAAAATCGTGGAGCGCAAGAAAGCATTACATAAGACAGATGCGGATTTAGTATTTCCGGCCCCCCGTGGAGGCGTTGACGAACATTTGATTCGTATTGTTAAACGGGCCGCTAAGAAAGCGGGCATGGAGGGCCGAATTGACGATCACAAGTTCCGTTCAACGGCTATTACGATTTGGCTTCGCAACGGCTGTACTGTACCCGATATTATGGAATGGGTAGGCCATCGTAAACCTGAAACGATTCTCCGATATGCCGCCAAGGTGAAATTGCGTAACAAATCGTTGCGCGAAAAGATTACGGCGCCTTTCGAACAATACGCTACGATGGGCGACTAGCCCTTAGTCGTTGTAATAGATTTCGTTAGCCTGAATGAATTCTTGAATCGCGGACGGGCTAATAAGCATGGCGTGACCGGCGCAACTAATGTACTTCAGTTTGCCCTTACGGATTAGGCTCCTAACCGCATAAATCGTTGTAGACAATCTGCGGGCTACCTCGGGGATATCTAGCAGGTATAAATCGTTGGGAACTACAGGAGACGCGGCTTTACCATTCTTAGACACAAAACACCAACCCCTTGTTTAGAGATTGGTGTCGTTTCTAACGCCCCGAGGGTACAGGCTTATTCTTGCCGCCCGTTCTCTTGTAAGCAGATGTCCATTCCCACTACCCTGTTAGGTGTTCTCTTCTGCCTCAATGAGTGATTCTCAAGTGGACAAAGACAGCATCTTAACAAAGTCACAGGGCCTCTTCTTGAGGCCGAGACTAGTACTATATTACTACAAAGCTAGTTTAAAAGTCAGGCGTAGTGATCGAACGCCACCGCTGTTGATCTTATGGAGATCTCCTGATCGCAGACGAAGTGCATTAACGTGCGTAACGGGTGAAGACATAGTCGTGATCTTTCGCAGGCGCGTGGCAAGGGAAGCAGGTCTCGTGCAATGCCTTGTCGCCCGGCTTTCCATCCTTAAAGTCAGCGAATCCCCAGCCGCCCGTCGCGGAGTACTTCTTTGAGTCCTTGACCATGAACTGCATATTCACCAGGGATCCGATCACGAACGATTGAGTGCCGGGGAATGGACCATCCAGGACCTTGTTGTCTCCCTCAAAGCTCTCTTCTGCGATCCTGCGCTTGATCTCGATGGCCCAACGCCGCCGTCTCTTCACCGAAGTGTCCACTTATCCCTCGTGGGCACTTGTTTAGTGCCCACGAGCACCATCACCTATCCACCCACACTTCGTCCAGACGGTTCAAACCAGACGCTTACGGATCATCAAAACTTCAACTTCTTATTTCGCCTGCGCTAGCCCCGCAACAACTGCGGCAACTTTATCGAGTATCTGATTCCAGCCCTCTAATTCCCCGCTGTTTTTTGCGTTCTCCATGGTTTCATTTCCAGTGAACGTGAGTTTCGTCTGGCCGTTTCCAAAATCCTCAAAAATAACCACGTCGTGCGCATCGTCTATGGCCTCATGTTCTATTCCATAGTGCGCAGGCTCAACCTTGTTTCCCTTCGAGTCGGTAAAGTACAGGGAGGAAACGATCTTCTCGTGCAGAACAATCTCGTGGTATTCCCCACCATTCCAGAACTCCTGCCCATCCGGCGCTCTCATGCAGCAGAGAAATTTTCCTCCTACGCGAAAATCCATCTCGCAAAAAGGCGCAGTAAAACCCTTCGGCCCCCACCACTGCATCACATATTTCGGGTTTGTCCACGCCTCCCAAACCAATGCGCGTGGGGCATCAAAAATTCTAGTGACAACCATCCGCTCTGTCTCGTTAACCGTGTTTTTTGTCATCTCTGACCTCCGCTTTTTTCATTTGATTCACAACCACATCCAACTTGTCGAAACTCTCTTCCCAGAATCGGCGATAGCTAATCGCCCAGTCGCTGACTGTCTTTATCGCCTCTGGCCTAAGCGTGCACACGCTCTCTCTTCCACGCTTCGTCTTGATCACAATCCGCGCCCGCACCAGGTAGGCAATATGTTTTGAAATCATCTGCTGCGAGAGTGCAAACGGTTCCGTCAATCCATGCACAGAGGCAGGCCCATGGGAGAGTCGTTCGATCATCGCCCGGCGGGTTGGATCAGACAGAGCCGCAAATGTTGTATCTAACTTATCCACAACCATATGGTAGTGAATTATCCGTCGATGTCAAGTGTGGATTTTGGAGTTCCCGATTTCTGTTTCCTGATCTCTGAACCCTGACACCTGCGCTAATTTATGCTTCCCCATGCGCCGCGTATCGCAGCTGGGTGCGTGGTTTAACAAGTAGGCTTCCTCGAGCAATTACTCATTAACCTGACGATTAGAATGCCACCGCAACCTGCACAGGAGCGCGAGCCGTCACGGCGGAGGCCCTGGCGTCAGGGGCCGGGGGATGCGGATTGCCGTTGAAACCTGTTCTCGATGTATTGCCGGCCCGTTGGGCAAGTGATCTTTGCCAATTGGCTTGCTACGACCTCCGCGATGAGTGGTAAATCGCCAATCCACTCATCGAGGAGATTAGTACCGGGAAGTCTTAGGGGTGTATCGGACGCGCGAGTGGGCAGGATGCGCACATGAGCACGGTGGGATTGCGCGCGTTCGATACAGCGACTTGAAGGAAGCCGCTCGGTTTGCGGCGGACGCGGGTGCTATGCAAATTCAATTGAGCAAGAGTAGGTGTGACGACGTCGTGGGAAGACGCAGAAAAGCACAGCACCCAACCGGAAAGAAGAAGAGTTGCTGACCAGCTCCAATGTGGTGCGGTAAGGATGATCCTGGGGAGGTGGGGAAAAGGGGTTGGTTGGGCAGGAAGACACAAAGAGAGGTAGCGAGCGGAAACACGCCGAAGTTTCGTGATGTCGATCGAGGTCTCATGCAGCGACGACATCCGGGGCCGGTGGAGAACGGAGCTGGAGCTCGGCAGCCGTAAGCCTTTCGATGACCAGCATTGGCCCACCACACTTGGGGCAAAGCCAAGCATCGCTCGAACTGGCGGTGGTTACCTCTGGCTTGGCTTGTGCCGAGCCGAGCAACTGCAAGCAAAGTGGCAAGGTTGTGGCACGTCGGCGATTGGCCAGGAAGCCGAAGTTGCGGATGCGCACGAAACCTTGGGGGAGCAGATGCAACAGGAAGCGGCGCAAGAACTCATCGACAGAGAGAGGCAGCAATTTCTGTTCGTTGTTGTGGGCGGAATCGCGCCAACGAAATGTGTCCGTCCCGTCCGCAAACCAGACCAGGCGATGGTTGGAGATAGCTACGCGATGGGTGTAACGGCCCAGATAACGGAGTACATGCTCGGGACCTCCGAACGGAGGTTTCGAGTAGACCACCCAGTCCTTTCGGAACAGTGCTCTCAGCCACGCAGCAAAGATTTTCGGCTGAGCGAGGAGCTTCAAGTCTCCATGAAAGTTGAGCTTGCCGTCATGAAAGGCGCGCTTAAGCGCTTGGTGGAACTTACCGCGAAAGACTGCGCCGAGCACCTCGACGGGAAGAAAGAAGTCGTAGCGTGGTTTGATCCAGCGGGTGTGATCGGCGGATAGCCCACCGGCTGGCACCACGCAATGTACATGCGGGTGAAGTTCGAGTTTTTGACTCCAGGTAAGCAGCACACTGAAGAAGCCGATTTCTGCGCCGAGGTGCTGTGGATCGCGCGCGACTTCCAGAAGGGTTTCTGCACTGGTACGAAACAAGAGATCGTAGAGGACCTTCTTGTTCTGCAACGCCAAGGGGGCCAACTCACGGGGCGGGGTGAAGACCACATGCACGTAAGGCGTCGGAAGAAGTTCCCGGCGACGCTTTTTCAGCTAACGTTCGCGAGCGCCCGCCTGACACTTTGGGCAGTGCCGATTTCTACACGAGTTATAGGAGATGGCACGATGCCCGCAGCGAGTGCATTCATCGAGATGACCGCCGAGTGCGGCGGTACGACACCGCGCAATGGCTAGTAGCACTTTGACGTGCTTCCAGGTGATCCACTTACGGCTTCGTTCGATGAATGCGTCTCCCGCAGCGCGGACCAGATCGGCCACCTCGAGGGGTGGCCGATCCATCTACTCGTCCTGTGGTGGCCGGTCTTTTAGCTCCAGCGAGTCCAGAGGACTGGCGGTCGCACGGAGGTGACGTTCCGAGAGATGGAGGTAGATAGTGGTTTCTTCCAGATCGCGATGCCCTAGCAACATCTGGATGGTGCGCAGATCCGCGCCTGCTTCCAGTAGATGTGTGGCGAAGCAGTGCCTCAGCGTATGGGGGTGCACGTCTTTCTGGAGGCCCGCTCGCTGGGCGGCTTCCTGGCAAGCGTTCCAGACCACCTTGGTGGTGATCGGCGTATCAGCGGTATGCCAGCGGTTGCCGGGAAACAGCCATGCGCTGGGCTTACGCTTGAGTCTGCGCCAGTGCTTACGCAACGTCTCAAGCAGTTTGGGGCTGAGCATTACATCGCGGTCTTTGCGCCCCTTGCCGCCCTGGATGTGAATCACCATGCGCTGGCTATCGATGTCGCTGACTTTCAGATGGGTCAATTCAGCGCGTCGTACTCCGGTGGCGTAAAGCGTCATCAACAGAGTGCGATGGTGGGGAGTCCGAGCTGCGTCGATGAGTCGCGCGACTTCTTCCTGGCTGAGGATCGTGGGTAGGTGCAATACCCTCTTCGGATAGGGAGTTTCGGCGATGCTCCAGGCTTTCTTGAGAGTCTTGACGTAGAAGAACCGCAGAGCTGCCAAACGTTGCGTTACCGTGCTTGGCGACAACCTACGTTTCTTGAACAGCTCGGCCTGATATTCACGGATGTGTTCCGGACCTAAACAATCTGGAGAACGCTTGAATCGTCTTGAGAAATCTTCGACTGTGCGGATGTAACAGCGTGTGGTAGCCTCAGAATAATTACGACGCTCGAGTTCCTCGAGCATCATTTTGCGAAGTCGGGTCATGGGGACCTCCTATGACCCGACAACTTATCTCAACCAACAAGCAACTACTGCTCCGTTCGCCTCACGCGAAGCGTCCGCCGCAGAGCGGCTTCGTTCAAGTCGGCTTTTCTCCAGCGATTGGTCAGTCGCTGCTAGCACGTTTTCCGTTACTAATCCTCTAACCGATCTCAACCCAAGCTCAATGAGTGCTATGCCCTGTTAGCGTCAATTGAGAATCATTACCGAGTAGCCAGGCGGCCTTGCGGCCGCCCGGCCCTCTCAGAACTGGGCGTGAAAGTTTCCCTTCACCCAGCTCAAGCCCTTCGAACGCCTCTTTGGAGGAGACGCGGTTTCGAAACGGGAAGACGCTGACGATGAACCCAGTCATGGCACTCGGGATGAAGTAAAACGCAGTTCGTAGCACCAGTGGAACCGCCCTGCACACGGGGGACGCAGTAATGAAGGCGCCAGCCTGTGATCCGGGTGATTTGTGTATGGCACTGGGTGCAGAGTCCACGTTGTTCATGCCAGAGATAGCGAAGAGTGCGGGTGCCCCGAAACGTTTCCAGCATGTGAGCCCCTTCGCGTTCTTCGAAGTAGGTTTCATAGGTTGGATCGTACGGGTTCGCTTCGCCTTTAACCTTGACGTGTCGTTTGATGGGAGTGCTCTTGGCGTAGTACAGCCAGATTTTAGTCGGCTGTCCTCCGTCATCGCAGGTTTCACCGAAGAAGGACCAGTCACGATTCCCGCGCCGGTCAAAATATTTGGGTTTGAACCAGCGCGGGCTTTTGTTCGGGTGCCTTCGTCGTGCCCATTGCCACAGACTAGAGAAGATGCTGCGATCCACGTGTCCAAACGTGTGTTTGCTCACCACGTGCCGATGATAGTTTGCCCAACCGCGAATTTTCGGGTTGAGTTGATCGATCAGATCGGCGGCAGACACGCCATGCGCAGCTTTGATAATTCTGCGGATACCATCCAGGAAGGTTCCAACATTCTTCTTGGAAGGCTTGATGAGCAGTTTCCCGTTGGGGTATCTGCGCACGTTTTGTCCGAGGAAATCAAAGCCGTGCTCCACGTGCGTAATGACTGTCTTTGTCGGAGAGAGTTCAAGACCTCGTCGTTGCAGGAACTGTTCGACCAGGGGCTTGATTTCTCCTTCCAGTAATTCTTTCGATTTACTGGTGATGACGAAGTCATCCGCGTAACGGATGAGATTGACACACGGTTTCTCACCTCCAAGGGACTTGAGACGTTTTCCTGCTGGATACTTTTCCTGCAAGAGTCGTTCAAGTCCGTCCAGCGCGCAGTTCGCGAGCGCGGGGGAGATGATTCCACCTTGTGGGGTCCCGTCCGTCGTATCGTGAAGGATATGTTTTTCCATGTACCCGGATTTCAACCACTTTTGGACAATGACTCGGTCCATCAGGACATGAGCCAAAAGCCAATCGTGTGAAATCTTGTCGAAACAGGACTTGATGTCGCCTTCCAGAATCCACTGCGTGTTTGCGCTTCTCAGTGCTTTGAAACACTGTTCCATCGCATCGGCGCAGGACCGCTGCTGACGAAACCCATAAGAGTTTTTATCAGCAGTAGTTTCCACAACGGGGACGAGTGCGAGCAGATGCAGCGCTTGCTGTGCTCGATCCTTCATCGTGGGAATTCCGAGTGGGCGCATCGTTTTGCCGTCCGACTTCGGGATGTAAACACGTCGCAGGGGCTGAGATTGATAACCCCTACGCTTCAGTGCATGTACTGCCTGGGTCTTCTTCTCTGGCGTGTCCCAAATTTCTTGGTCCACACCGGGGGTTTTCTTGCCCTTGTTTTCCGTCACTCGTCGAACGGCGAGAACTTTGCCGCTATACGAGTGGGTCAGCAGGCGTTGCAAGGCTCGCACCTTGCTCCATCTGCTTTCCTTCGTTGCCTGCACGATACGCACTTGGAGTCGGCGAACGTTGCGGTTGATGGCCTGCCAGTCGATGGCGTACCATTCCGCCGCTTCGCGTGAGACCGCACCAACGGCTTGCGCCGTCGTCATCTGCTTTGCCTCATGAGCCGATTAATCAAGTTCTCTCGTGTGAAGCACCATAAAGGGAAGTCAGCCCGCTTTCGCGTCCGGTGATGTTGTCGATGACGCTGACGCAACCGATATCCGCTCCATTACCGAGTGGCATTCGCTTTCTCCCTCATCTGTTATCCGCACCGCCATCGGTGCATCTTGCGATGCACTTTCCCCTTGCGGGGAGCGATGTGGATTTACCCTGTTCCGTGGGAATGACGCGATAGGTTAGGTCTGTTCTATGCGCCGGCAGTGTTGTTTACCCATGACAGAGGACCCGGAAGCCTCGGTGCTCACTGCAAAAAGAGCCGCTCAGCATGTTAGGCTCTCTCGGGCTAACGACGCTTACGAACATTTGTGTATTCTGACCCTGCTATCAAGCCTAGCCCCTCTCCACCTTATGCTGGCAGATACACCGTGGCCTCACGGTTTCGGTGCCACTCTTGCGAATGTGGGTCCATTGTCCGAGGGCTTCGAACGGTCTGTTGCCTCGCCGCTCCAACCTCGTAGGCTACGTGCGACGGGACGCACGGTCTGATCGATTTCCTCCTTGTCAGACAATCATTCCAACAGCTTTCAGGTCGCAATCCGGTTGGCCTGTCATCCGCCCCAGAATCGCCGAGCGCCGTCCGAGTCGATCGCCACCTCGGTAGATGGATTCCACTGGTGACGTCGCCTCCGCCCCCTTCACCGCTTCCTAGCAGGGAAGGACCGGCGGGCCGATGCGGCTCCGTTGGACTCAACGTAGCCCTCCACTTCCAAAGATGATTTCTCCTGTAAGCCAGCGCGCTTCATCGGACGCGAGGAAAGCAGCGATCAAGCCTATGTCTTCTGGCATGCCGATGCACGTCGGCCAGCCAAGGACAAATTCATAAAGAGGGTTCCAGATTTCAAATAGTTAAACGTTGGTTTTTACGAAGTCCGTCGCGTAGCTAAGATCTTTCCATTTTTTCCCCAGCTCGATCTTTGCCAGATCGTTTGCTTCCGCCGCATTGAATGCATCGATTCCAAGGACGATGCGTAACGGTGGCTCCCTAACCGAGGCGAGCTTCAACAATGCCGCTGCAGCCCTAGTCGGGTCACCGGGTTGCTTTCCGTTGTAGTCGCGCTGGAAGCGCGCTGTCGTACCCACCGTCGCATCGTATTCGGGACGTCCTTCCCGCAGCTCGGTTGACGACCCTGCGAAGTCCGTACGGAAACCACCTGGTTCGACGATGGTGACCTTGATGCCGAGGGGTCCTACTTCTTTCGCTAGCGTCTCGGAAAAACCCTCCACGCCCCATTTAGCGGCTGCATACGGTGCGCGTCCAACAGGTCCGATGCGACCTGCAATGGAAGTGACCTGGATGATGTGGCCTGAACCCCGCTCCCGAAAGTAAGGCAGCACGGCCTTGGTGAGAATAATCACCCCAAAGAGATTCGTTTCAATCTGCGCGCGAAAGTCCTCAAGCGTGGTGTCCTCAATAGGAGCAACATTTCCGTAACCAGCGTTATTGACCAGAACATCGAGTTTTCCGAAAGTGCGAATTGTAGCCTGCACGGCCTCATGTGCCTGCGTTTCGCTGGTGACATCGAGAGAGAGCGCCAGGACGAGATCGCCATATTTATCCTTCAACTCCGCTAAATCTTCTGTGTTGCGAGCAGTCGCGGCTACCTGGAAGCCTGATGCGAGCACCGCCTCCGCAAATGCCCTTCCAAGACCACGTGAACTCCCTGTGATTAGCCAAACCTGTGACATCATTCCTCCTATTGCTGCGCCACTGCCCAATTGTTGCCGTCCTAACAGACCAGCCTTCGGTAACTCTGGTGAATTGCTCCCAAAACGAGATGGCGGGCTTCAGTCACGGAGATTATTCTGGCGTGTTCGCCTGCGAGGACATCCAATTGCTGCGCTTCAGAGCTTCGCGCACCGGCTGCGCCACCGCCGCGGTCTCGATGCGCTCGTCGTTAATCGCTGCGAGCGCCGCAAGCGTTTTGGCGCCGTCGGCCGCCTGGCCACCCTTGCTCTGCGCATCGGCCAGCAACTGCAGCGAGAGCGGATTGCGGGAGTCTTCTTGCAGTTCCTCTACAGCCTCCGCGAATTTCCCTTCCAGCAGCAGCACTGCTCCCTGCGTGGAACGGTACGAAGCCTGAACTACGTTGTTGCGACTCCTCTCCGCGAATGGTTCCAGCCTTTCGAGCGCCTTCGCCGCAACCTCCTGCATTCCCGCACGCGCCGCAATATATGCCCTGGTTTGCAACAGAGTCGTAAGCTCGGCCTCGCGTTCCGACTTAGGGATCTCGTGGTTTTCCGTCAGCACGTGGTCCGCCGCATCCAGATCGCTCAAAGCTGCCTTTGGCTCAGGATCGAATAACGCCATGGTTCGGTGGCACTCCGCCTCGGAGACCGCTAAATTCTCTTTATGCGCCAGCGCCACCAGCACCGTGTATTCCTTGCGCGCCTGCTCCGACTGATTCGCACGGTAGTAGGTCATGGCCCAGAGCATCCGATATTGGAGTTTGGTAGTGCGCTCGTGGGTCATCTCGATCGCGCGGAGATATTCCACGCGCGCGCGTTCTTCGTCGCCCATAAACGCGTAGGTCGACGCGATGCCCAGTTGTGACGTGGTGAAACTCGGCGCGATCGATAGCGCCGCGCGGTAATGTTCTATGGAACCCTTGAAATCCCCCGCCATGCGCAGAAGTTCACCGTAAGAATCCTGCGGATTGGGTTGGTCCGGCAGCGCCGCCACATACTGCTCCATCAGCGTGGTGGTCCTGCTGTAATCTCCAGCCATAGCGTAGGCGTATGCAAGGTTGTTCAGCGCCGGATAGTAATTTGGATCGCGCTCCAAAACCTGCCGCAGTACGGTCTGCGCGCGCTCGTAATTGGCTGCATCCAGGAGCCAGCCGCCGTACATATCTCCGAGCTCGCTGTCCTTCGGATAAGCAGTGCGTAAATCGTTCATCGCGGAAATCGCCGGAATCAAATCACCGTCCTTCGTGCCGATCAGCCATTGAATCAGAAGTCTTTCATCGGGTGCTGCATTCCGGAGATCCTGCTTGGCCAGCACAATTTGGCGTTTCTCTTCGCGTGAGTCGTTACTGAAGAACGCCAGGGCCGCATGAGCCAGCGCGAAGTGAGAATCCTCCTTCACTGCTCGTCGCAAATCTGCCAATCCCTCCTCGGTGAGAAGGAAAACTTCAAAATTCTGAAGTGCCAGTTCGTAATCGTGGCGCGCCTCTTTCGACGCCGACGTCACCGGCACCGTATCGGGTTTCGCTTCCGCATTCCTTGTCGCCACCGGCTTGCTTACGGACGACAGGCTTTTCCTGGTTTGCTGCGCTGCGGGCGCAACCGCGAACACCGCCGCAAGAGGCACCGTCAGAATTACAATTTTCAGAATTACAATTCTCAAGACGCGCTTCAACGAAATAGCTTTCATGATTCCTCGCGAAGAGAGATTATTACGAACGTCCTTTCAGCACGTAGCCCGGATCGAACGGCTGCTTGTCATCGATCTTCACTACCTTCACGCCGCTGGTGATGTTGTACACGTCGATGATGCCGATTGCCGTCGCGCTGCCCGCTACCAGCTTGATCACTTCCTCATCGCTAGACACAAACACAATCGACGCCCCCGACTTGCTCCGGCTCGCCTCGTTCAGCGCCGCTTTACCGTCTTCCACCGAAACGCCCATTACCTTCTCAATCACAAATTTCATCGCCGGCGAATTCGGGTTTCGTAACACCAGGATAATCGGACGGCCATTCGCCCACGCGGCCGTCTTGCCGCGGAAGATCTTCCCAAGATCGGCAAGGCCTATCGTCTTCGTCGCATTGACTGGATTCACGATCAGCGCGAAATCCGTGGCATATACGGCGGTGGCAGCAGCCGCGAGCCCGGCCAGCAGACAAACAGCTATCAATCGATTCCGCATTGTGCTTTCACTCGTTGAGTGATCCGGAAACTGAAGAGGCCTCTGAGAACACGTCCCGACAAAAGGTTAGCACCGCATCTCAGCTGGGCCAGTGTCCCGCAATGCCAATTTGTCGTTTCAGTACCTGTACCTAGTCTTCAAAACAGATCCATGTAGAACGACAACAGCGTAACCCCAACGGGAACCTACACCGGAAGTGCGACGGGACTAGGAAAGCATGACTCACACGACTATGGATTATGATATGAGCGACGCGAAGTGATCGCGCGCGATAACAATTCCGCTGAGGGTCTGCTACAATTTTCTGTCGTGTTCCGGGGTAGTGCAATTGGTAGCACGCCAGCCTTTGGAGCTGGTTATCCTGGTTCGAGTCCAGGCCCCGGAGCCACTCACTCGTCCACTACCAAACGCGTCCGCGAGCAGACAGACTGCTATGGACGTCTAATCGCCGGGTAGCCTCTTCTCCGTAAGGAAAGCTTGCGCAAGTCCGCGCGGCGTCTTAGTCTTGTGCCGGCATGACGCCCGAATTCCTGATTCTTGGACTCATCTGGTATATCGTTTTCTTATTCTCCACAACTTGCCACGAAGGCGCGCATGCCCTGATTGCAAGAATGGGCGGCGACCCCACCGCGTTTCATGGCGGCCAGGTTTCTCTGAATCCGTTGCCTCACATCAAACGCGAACCGATTGGCTTGGTTGTAGTTCCAATTTTTTCGTATCTCGTCGCTCATTGGATGGTCGGCTGGGCCAGCGCCCCCTACGATCCTGCATGGCAACTGCGCTACCCGCGCCGTGCAGCATGGATGGCGCTAGGGGGACCGGCTGCAAATTTCTCGCTTGTGATTCTCTCGGCGATAGCGATCCGTACCGGAATATCCTTCGGAGTTTTTGCTATTCCTGATGCTGTGGGTTTTACTCACATCGTTAACCCAGTTGCAGATGGCATCGCCGGATTCGCTGCCACATTTCTCAGTATCATTTTCCTGCTGAACCTGGTTCTCGGATCATTCAATCTGCTCCCTGTTCCTCCGCTCGACGGCAACACCGGGATTACGCTGCTGATGCCGGCAGAAACGGGGCTGCGGTTCGTGGCCTGGTCGCGCACTCAAGGATTCGGAATGCTGGGATTAATCGCCGCGTGGTACGCGTTCGACAAAATTTTTCCGTTCATTTTCCGGTTCGCCTTAGCGGCACTGTATCCCGGCTCGCAATGGGGTTAGTGTTAAAGTGACAGCTCCCATTTGCGGTCTGACGGCGTAACTCTTTACTTTCTCGGCTGTCATTAAACACGGCGCCTTGCTGTGCCATTTTGAAAAAACGCGAAGTCCTTTTGGCACTTCCTAACATTTTGACTTTCGATACAAGGCAGCTTTTGCCAACACTGTTGAGAATAGCCGCAGTAGTCCCGCCATTCTGCAAGACACGCCGTTAGTGAAACTTACGCAAATTCCAAAATCCGCATTCGCACATGCGTGGCCTTTGGTCCTTGGGATTCTGGCCCTTTCAATCTGGCTCCTGCCTACCTATCCAGAAAGAGCCTTTCCATCTGCGTGTTAAATGACGAGTTGGATCACGTGACCCTTTTTATCGTCTCATCAGTATTGAGTTGCGTGTGCCGGGGCTCGCCGAACGCCCCGAGGATATTCCGATCCTGGTGCAATATTTCATCAAGAAATACGCTCAAACGTGTGGAAAACCGTTGCCGGGACTCAGGCGACGCGCTCAGATGGTGCTACTGCAACACGACTGGGCTGGAAATGTCCGAGAATTGCAAAATCTTCCCAGGCGTCGCAATTGCCGCCACATTCGCTACCATTGACATAAACGATTTGCCGGAACAGGTGCAGCGCACGCGGCGGCATTCCGCGTCTATCGACAAGAGCTGGAGCCCTTTGCCTCTCGACGAAATCCGCAGCGTACACATTCAACGCATGCTCGATGTGCAAAGGCAGTCGTGTAGGCACAGCCCAAATGCTCGGTATCGGCCGAACCAGTTTGTATCGCTGCTTGAAGCGCGCCGACAACCCGAAGATTGCGGCCGTTAAGGGCGCGGCTTGATCGCGTGCTCGTCGATTCGTGAATCAAGCATTTCTGAAGATTGTGGAAGAAAATGAATCAGTCCGGGACCAAGCTATGAGCAGAGAATTTTATGGTCCGCTGAAAGAGCCAGGTTCCATTGCAACGCTCGGTTCGGGTCGCGAAAGGTGGTTTCCGGTGTAGCTTCCGATTGACGTCCGCGGCTTCAATCGCTTTGGACGTTTTTTTTACCGAGCGCGGGTAGACATGCGACGTCAGTAATGGCGGCTGCAAGTTCACGCTCGACATTGAAATCGCCAAGGGCGCATCGTCGCGCCGTGCGTCGTAGGCACGCGGAAAAATCCCAGTAAAAGCGTTACGCCCGTCCTTTTTCAGGTGGCTCGGGTGGAACGCAACTCAAAGACATGGGCGGTGGGAGCCTGGAAGCTTCAGTGCGAAGAACCCTGGTCGGACGGCTACACCGAATCGGTCGATCCAACGTACAAGTTCGATTGACTCTGAAAGACGTGCCGGTCCTGCTCCGGGCACAATTCGTCAAGGAAACCGTATCCATTTCCTCATAGGCCATCGTGATATTGTGGCGTTAGCGTCGAGCTAAATCAGCTGTTCCGGCCTAGCCGGCAGGCACAAATCTCCGGCAGAAATCCGCAGGTTTCCCATCCCGCACGGCAGCTGCGTTAATTGCCGCCCGTTGTCGGTGAATAACTCGCGTTGTGCAACAACGATGCGGGCAGCGTGACCGACGAATCCAGCCGCACTAACATTCCAGTTTGCGCCGGAAGCTCGACGTCCTTGCCCTTCTTCGCGACGATGTAAACCGAGGTGCCGACCAGCCCGATGACTGTTCCCCGCGCGACGTTGCTGAAGAGCACGCCGACCAGGGCGCCTGCTCCGGTTCCCAAACCGCCTGTCATGATGTCGCCCTTGATGTCGCGCTTCTCTTCCACCACTACACCTTCCGTGGTCTTCAGGTCCTTGCGCTGCTTGGTCGTGTCGATCGTACCGCTATAGAGCGAGATAATGCTCATCTGCACCGGGAAAATCCGGCTCTGGATTTCAATCGAATTGAATACGAGATTGATGGACGCTCCGCCGCGAACCATCGCAAACCATTTTGGACGGGTCACGCCGGTCACTGTCCCGTGAATTTTGGCACCGGCCGGCAATAGTACGTCATTCCCGACAAAGACTGGCTCCGCAATGATCGCTGTGAAGGGGTCGCCATCATGGGCGACGCTGGAGGTAAGGCCATCGACCAAGCTGAGCCGGACGCGTGTTCCGGGTTGGATTGAATTTGTGGTGGATTGAGCCTGAACGGCGGGGGTGAGCCAAAGCAACATCGACAACAAAGCTGAAACAGCCAACAAACGCTTCATGGATCCTCCGTTTTTTTCTCAGCGGGAACAAAGAAACAGTTTTTGTTCCCGTGAGTGGACTCCGGACGTGCCGAGTCCTACCCGTTTCGTGGGTAACCGCTGGCGCCGCGGCGAGTGTGGAGGTGCACTCGGGCGTTACGATACCCCAGTGCCGCCGAAAACTGAGCCACTATCCAGAGCGAATGTTCCAGAAACGCCAACCAGTGATTCATGTAGGGAGATTTTCTGATCGCGTGCCTTTCTCGTCGGCTTTCACGCGACCAAACGCTGTGCTAGACTTCGCGAAGCAGTTTTGCGGCGCAGAAAAATTTGCTGCGACACTGTCGATCGGTGGAACTTCGGGCTCTGTGCAACGATTCCCCGCAAACCCCGCCAGGCCCGGAAGGGAGCAACGGTAGCGGGCAGTCTCGTGTGCCGCGGAGTACCCGAAGTTCCTCTAGTCGCGGCCAGCCCAAGCGAGCAAAATGACCTATAAAGTTATTGCCAGAAAATACCGTCCGCAAACCTTTCGCGAGATTGTGGGACAGCAGCATGTAACCCAGACCCTCGCAAATGCCATCAATTCGAATCGCGTGGCCCATGCTTATATTTTTGCGGGTGTGCGTGGCGTAGGCAAGACCACAACGGCTCGCATCCTGGCCAAGGCGCTTAATTGTGTGAAGGGACCGACTGCCGACCCTGACGGCACTTGCGATTCCTGCCGCGAGATTTCCGCGGGCACTTCGCTCGATGTGCTTGAAATTGACGCTGCATCCAACCGCGGTATTGATCAGATCCGCGAGTTGCGTGAAATGGTGCGTTACGCTCCCGCTTCCAGCCGCTATAAAGTCGTGATTCTCGATGAAGCCCATCAGCTGACCGACGAAGCGTCGAACGCTTTGCTGAAGACGCTGGAAGAACCGCCCGAACGCGTGGTGTTCATCCTGGCAACGACGCGCGCGGAGGATTTGGTGGAGACTATCAAATCGCGCGCCCAGCTTTTCCAGTTCCGTGCTCTTTCGTTCAAGGAAATCAGTGAGGAAATCGAGCGCATCGCCCGCGAAGAAAATTTGAGTATCGAGCCCGGCGCGGTCGCAGTACTTGCGCGCGCCGCTGAAGGCAGTCTGCGCGATGGGCTTTCGCTGCTGGAGCAAGCAATTTCATACAGCGGCGATGCCATTACCGACGCTCAGGTGCGAGAACTGTTGGGTGTGGTCGCCGAAAGCGTGATCGACAATCTCGTCGATGCGATATCGGAGCAATCTGCTGAGATGGCTTTAGGCTTGGTTCACCGGCTGATTAACGACGGACAGAACCTGCAGCACTTCTGCCGCGAAGCAATCCGCCATTTTCGCAATCTGCTGGTCGCCCGTGTGTGCGGCGCGGAATCCGAGCTGGTGGCAGCCCTCAAAGATGAACGGCCCCGCCTGGCAGATCAAGCCGCTCGATTTAGTGAAGAAGACCTTACGCGCTTTTTTAATACCCTGCTGGCGACCGATGCAGAATTGCGGAAGGCACCGGATCCTCGTCTGCACCTTGAACTGGGTCTTTTGAAAATGATCAATGCGCGAAGGTTGGCGCCGCTCGAAGAGGTGCTTGCCGAACTTCGTGGCGAGGGAGGAAAGACTACCGCCGCGACCGTTTCGCCATCGCGCAGTACGTTGCCGGCGCAAAGTGCACGAGCGGTATCATCCTCATCCGGCGCGGCAGTGCGCATGGCTCCCAAATCGAACGCCTCGACCGAGCCGAAGACTTCAGAGCCTCGGACTTTCGAGTCCAGGACTCCCGAAGCTGGGCCTTCGTCCGCGCCCGTCCCAGCGTCCCCGCCGCGCATCGTTGCTCGAGCTGCTGAAGGAATCGTGAATGGTCTGGTGTCTGCGCAGATGGATGCGATCAAGGCCGCACTGCAAGGATCGAAGTTGTTGTCGTCGTTTCTGGAGCAGGCCACGCGCTACGAAATCGAAGCGGGCGAGTTCAGGCTTTTTTTCAACAACGAGAATCGTTCGCTGGTAGATATGTTGCCGCGCGAGGCGATGGAGCGATTGCGCACAACGATACACCAAGTGATCGGCCAGCCTCTTCGCGTCTGTGCTAAACTGGATTCAAACTGGACAGCAGCGCCAGCAGTACGCAGTTCGGACTTGCGCGCCCGGTTTGAAGAGGATCCGATCGTTAGGGCCATGCTTGAAAAGTTCGGCGGCCAGATCTCAAACGTTAAGCGCCCGGGCGAGGAATAACCGATGGAAGTCAAAGCCCTCCAACAAATGCTGTCGCAGTTTCGCCAGGTTCAGGAAAAACTGGAAAAGCAAATCGATGACCTTTCCGTCGAAGCCTCGGCGGGCGGCGGTATGGTAACGGTCAAGATGAATGGACAGAAGCAGCTGACCGAAGTCCGCATTGAGCCGGACGTCTTCAAAAGCAAAGATCAGGAAATGCTGCAAGATTTGATTCAGGGCGCTGTGAACGAAGCCACGCGCCGCGTGGACGAGGAGCTTTCCAAGCAAGTGAAAGAGATCTCCGGCGGCCTTCCCGGTGTGGCGGGCCTGAAGATTCCCGGCCTCTTTTGATTTTGCAGTTGCGCCTGCATGGCCTGGCGCATTCTGGGTTTTCTCGATTCCTCAGATTGCTGGCAGGATTCCCTTCTGTTTTAACTTTCTTTGTGTGAATGGAGTTTCATGCCCGACTTTGCTCCCTCCGTGACACGTTTGATCGACGAACTAAAGCGCTTGCCTGGCATCGGCCAGAAGACCGCTCAGCGCCTTGCGTTTTACCTGTTGCGCGTGGAGCCCGAGTATGCGTTCGCCCTGGCAGACGCGATTCGTGACGCTAAGGAGAAAGTCCGCGAGTGCTCGATCTGCAACAATATTACTGACGCGGATCCGTGCCTTTTCTGCACCGGCGCGGCGCGAAACAGAAAAATAATTTGCGTGGTCGAGGAAGCCACGAATATTCAGGCCGTGGAGAAGACACGGCAGTTCGATGGTCTCTATCACGTGCTTGGAGGCGCGCTATCGCCGCTTCAAGGTATTGGCCCGGATCAATTGAAAATCAAGAGCCTGATCGAGCGGCTGAAGGGCGGCAACGTCGAGGAGATTATTGTGGCTACTAGCCCTACGGCGGAAGGCGAAGCCACAGCGGTTTACCTTTCGAAGCTGATCAAACCGCTCGGTGTGCATGTGACGCGGATTGCCATGGGCATTCCAGTTGGCTCGGATTTGGAATACGCCGATGAAGTGACCATGAGTAAGGCGATGGAAGGGCGCCGGGATATATAGCAATTTTTCTCGTTGGCGGATGGGTTGAGACCCGCCCCTAGACTTGCTGGGTCTGCCATGGCGCCTGTCACTTAATTCTGATTTGCTTCTTTGCCGTGGTGGAAATCCAATCCGAATATTGGGTGGTCTTTTGTTCCAGCAATCTTGATCGGTACCTCGGTACCGCCATTCTTTCCCTTAAAAAATGGATCGACAGCCTTCAGTAGAAATGATTTTGCACCCGTCGTCGTTTGGGATAACTTTGCCTGCAAGAGCAATTTGCCGTGGAAATCCATTTCGCCGCCATCGAGATTATATGTGCCGTCGAGTGCTATACCGGCTCCGGGAACGCCGAAGCTTAGCTTCGAAAAATTCACCACGCCCTTGGCTATGTGGAAATTGGCAGTCAAGTTTGAGACAACGTTGTCGATGTCCTTGTCTTGGGGATGCCCTTGCCCCCTGCGACTAAGAGAATCGAGCTTTTGCTGCACTGTACTGCTACTGAAATGAGCTCCGTCGACATCGAATTGACCGTCAATGGTCATACGTTGCAGCAGGTCGCGATCGCCTTCTCCAATATCGAGCTTGGCTTTCAACCTGGCCGGCCCCGTCATAACGGGGAAATCATTTTTCACTGTTAAAAATAGAAAGTCTTCGATGCGGGCTTCCTGGGACACGGTATCGAGGAGAATGGTTCTGCCCTTTTCCGGCGTAAGATCGGCAACTTCTCCGTTGACGATTAACACGGTGTTGCGAAACTTCGCGATAACCGGTTTCAGCGTTACGTTGCCGTTGGTTCCGTTAACGATGGCCTTGTAGTCGGTATGCAGTGCTACGGGGTGAACGCTCATTCGCAAGGCGAAGTCCGGAATATCAGTGACACCCTCGACGTTCAAATAATCCAGCGGCCCGCTAAATTTCCCGGCCGAATGCAAGGTCCCCGACAGCCCCTTTAAGGTCGACATGTCTGCATTGCTGAAGGTGTACTGGGCGGACACGGGCGTTTGGCGCGGGTCCTCGGCATCCCACGGCCCGAAATCTCCGGCGCAATCGATTTCGCCTTTGGGGATAGGATTGGTGAGCAACGCGTGAAACGAAGCAGGATGGTCGAAACTGAAATCTTTGATTTCGAGATGATGAATCGGAAATTCTCGTGGAGGCTTTGTCGGGTCGCCTCGCAAAATCGAAATTAACGCGTTGTCCGCGTGTATTTCGCGAATCAACACCGGATACTTCTTCGCCAAATCAGCATTTGTCGCGTGGAACTTGGGCCGGCCCTGGTTTTTGGGCGGCATATGAATCTCTAACCCCTCCAGTTCCACACTGCTAACGGTGTAGCGCTTTCGCAGCATGTCCGTAACGCTGGCGCTAAATGTCAGGTGCGCAATTTGAATCAGCGGCGCGACGTCCGTACGTCCTTGCAAACGCAAGGTTAGGCCGTCGATGGTTACGTGCGGATGAGGAAGCAGGAAAACATCGAAGTGCGTGAATTCAATATCGCTTTGAAATCGGGCTTGTAAATAGGCCTCGGTGCGCTTGCGGACTTCAGCCTTAATCGCGGGACCGGACGCGTATAATGCCCCGATGAAGATAACTGCCACGACCCCAACTGCAATCAACCACTTCCGTAAGGCCATCAGTACGCTCTCGCACTATCAAGATAACGGGCCATCTTACCGAACGCGTCCAGCCCTTACCAGCGCTGTGGTAGAACGAGTGTGTTAGACGCATATGCTAGGATGGTAGCTGGTCAGTGGATCGCAAGAGTATGGTTGCGCGCGATTGCCCTTGCGGTGTATAGAATCGGATGCTGAGAGGACCCTGTGCCGACACTCAACAAGTACATGACGCAGTATGATAACGAGCACACCAACATTTGGAACAGGCTGCTGCACGGAATCGGCATTCCGACCATCATTGCCGGACTCCTTCTGGCGGTTTTGACTTTCTGGCGCGTCGGGCTGGCGCTATTCATCATGGGATGGATTCTGTTGTTCGCGGGCCATCGAATCGAAGGAAACAAGCCGGCGTTCTTTCAAGGGGCAGTCTATTTTCTCGTCGGACCGATCTGGATTGCGAGAGAAATTAAAGAAGCCGTCTTCAGCACAGCGAATAAGCCTAAAGCCATCCGCTAGCCTGAATCTTTCCTACCGGTAAGCGCCGCCGTTCGCCCTTTTCGTCTATTACCGATTCGCACATTCTCGCCCTCTGGCATGACCTAATGCGCCTACAGTGCTACCCTTAGAAAACACACTTGGGAGGAGAGGTTGAACGATTCCCTGCATTCACCCGACCCGGGCGCACAGAAGCGCCGTAGCACTCGCATTATTCAAGCTATTCCTATCACCGTTACGGGCACGGACGCGCTGGGCCAGCAGTTCAAAGAGCGCACCACGACCGTGATGGTGAACTGCCACGGGTGCAAGTACCAGTCGAAGCACTACGTTCCCAAGAACTCCATGGTCACGTTGGACATCCCCCGAGCAGAAGGGGGGACGCTGAATACCCAAGGTGTCGTTGTATGGGTGCAGCGTCCGCGCACGGTGCGCGAACTTTTTCAGATCGGTGTCGAGTTTGAAGCTCCCGGCAATGTGTGGGGGATAGCTTTTCCGCCCGCAGACTGGGCCGCTGACGGTCAAGAACCGGCTGCAGAGGTTTCGAATCGCATGGGAGTAGCGGCGATTGAGGTGTCTTCGGTATCTCCTCAGCCGCTACCCCCGATCCTTCCTCCGCCTATGCCACCGATGCCGGAAAAAAGGACGGAGACACCGGTTTCGGCGTCTGAGAGCCGACCGCCCGCAAACGACGCGCCTGTGCCCCCGCCCTCGCAAGTTGGCGAATCCCAGCAGGCTGTTGCGGCGAGCCCTTCAACCGCTTCGGCCGAAAACAGAATTCATGTGGTGCCGGACCTGCCTGCCGACGAACAAATCGCGCTGTCGCGCCAGGTCGCGCGAATGCTGACCGAAGCCAAGGAGAGCCTGGATCAGACCGTGCGCAAAGGCGCAGAGGAAGCGATCACGGAAGAGATGACCGTGGCGCGCCTGCAACTTGATGCGCAACTTCACGACACCGTCGAGAAGGCCATCAAGGCTTCGATGGATCGTGTGTCGGAATCCGCCCTGAGCAAGGTTATGCAGGAGACTGCGGAGCGCACTACAGCGATCGTCGAAGAAGCACGGAGGGCGACGGAAACATCGGCCTCGCAGCTGGATGAGAAAGTTCGCAGGGCAGTACAGGAAGCGGTAAACCATGCCGCGGAACAAGCCGCTCTGCAAGCAGCCCAGCAAACCGCTGCGCTGGATCTAAAACAATCGGTAGAGGAAGCGATTGAGCGCGTGCTGCGCAATCGCGAAACGACGAATCCATCGCTTGAAATTCTGGCCTCGCCCGAAGCCGCGCGAAATCACTTGGAACAGTGGCGCACGAATCTGGAGCAAACGGCCCAAACCGTTCGGGCCAAGACTCTGGAGCAAGCGCAAACTGAGGCAACCACAGCCGCCCAGCAGTGGAACGCAGAATTCGAAACGGCACTTGGCAATGCGTCGCGGAGACTAGGAGACAAGCTTAGCGAAGTTTCACGGACTGCCCTCACGCAAGCCGAACAGGACGCAGCTGCGCGGATTGAATCCCTTCAAACCTCATTGAACGAAGCGTCCGGCGCGGCCTTGACAAAGGCCGAACAGGATGCGACGGCGCGCGCACAGACCCTGAAGACCTCACTGGACGAAGCGATATCGAGCGCGGCTTCAACCATCGAATCGCTCGGCTCCGGGCTGCAGCAGGAACGCCACCGCGCTGAAGAAACCCAATCGCATCTTGCGGAATCGGTTCAAAGCGCAATCCGCCAGGCGCGGCAACAACTCGATGAATTGCTCGACGGGCAACAGCATGAAATAGCGCGCAAGGCCGACGAAGTGATTGGCGATCGCGTCAACCAGATTGAGCCCGCCCTGCAAGCCTCAGCACAAAAAATCCTTGAGAGCGCCTCAGGCGCGCTTGAACAGATAATCAAGCCGCAGATCGATCAAGCACATCGAGTGGTCTCGGAACTAAAGCAGGCCGAAGCTCAAGTGAACGAAGCCCGGCATCGCGTCCGTGAACAAATGCAAGATGGCGCAGAGGAAGTCACCCGGCTGCAGGACACGCTCCACAATCAGGTCCATCAAGCGTCCGAACAGGTGGCGCGGCTGCAGGACGCAGTTCATCTCCAAGTCCAGCAGGCATCCCATCGAGCCGCGGAACTTCAAGACGAAGTGAATGCGCAGTTGCGGCTCGCTACCGAGCGTACGGGTCAACTGCAGGAGAAAATTCGAGAGCAAACGGCGCACGCGTCCGATTTGGTCATTCAAGAATCGGTAGCGAGGATTCGAGAAGAAGCGGGAAAAGTGCCAACGGAGATTGAGCAATCCTGCCGCACGGCCGCCGCCAAGATCGAGGAGGAACTCCAGCAGCGCAGCACGGAAACGCAGCACCAGACATACGAAGCTCTGCAGAAAGCCGCCGAGTGGTACCAGAAGAAGGCTCATAACACCATGAATTCGTCGCTGGAAAAAGCTGTCGAGCAGTCTTCGACGCTCTTGCGAGATCGCGCCGCCGAGGTTTCCAGCCTCCTCGCTTCGGAGTTGGATCACTACCGCCGAACGTACATCGAGCACAGCACTGCGCAGATTGAAGAATCCGCGAAAGAGATTGTCGGCCGGCAGCGCGACACATTGAGTGAAAGCTCCCAGATGGCTACCGCTGGTTTTTCGGATCAGATTCACCGTGTCACGTCCGAGTCGCTGCGCCGCTTCGAGCAGGCCTCGCGTGAAGCGCTGGAGAAGGCCCGCGGCGACCTGGAATTCAGCCGGGAAGGTTCACTCGCGGAATATCACAAGAGGCTCGATGAACGGATGGCGCACGAACTGGAACAAGCCGGTGTGCGGCTGAAATCGCAACTCGTGCCGCTGATGGAAGCATGGGAAGCCAGGCGCGAGTCAGAGAAGACAGATTGGATGGCGCAGCTAAAGAAGGTTAATGAGGAGTCTATCGAAGCGTACAAAATGCGTTTGGAAAACGCTTCGAACTCCTGGTTGCTTGCTTCGGCCACGACTCTCGGCCAGCATTCGCAGACCGTGCTTGAGACCATAGCCAAAGCCGCAGAAAAGCGCTTGCGAGAAACTTGCGCAGCTGTTCTGGGAAGCATGGGCGACACTTTGAAAGCACGTCTTCTTGGCCTTTCCAGCGATTTCAACGCTCAAGGGCAAGAGGACGAGGAATTCCCTCCAAAGAACAGACAGGACCGATAAGCTTCACCCGCCGTCTGTTTCCTTTCCGATTCCCTTCTCCCAGCTCCGCTATAATGGTGGTCATGGCAAATCAGGCATATCTGAGCGTCTGGCTGAAGGATTTTCCCGAAGAATCAATGCTCGAACACTTCGAGCAGTTCCTTTCCACGATACCGTTTTCGGAAAAACATCCGGGATTCAACTATCTCGAAATTCGCGCCGTGGATTTATCGGAATCCCCGGTTTTTGAGCAGGATTTGCGGTCGATGCCTCTGGACGCGCCCAGCATCATTCACCTGGCAAAGGATTATCTCCATCGTGATTCCATTTACACCGCTCGGGCAAATTGGGACTTATGGGTGTTCGAAGGCGAGCCGCCTGGTTGGCAGAAAACCTCTCAGCCGATCGAGCTTTCGTGCATTGGTGTGGACTTCGATGATGGCTTCTGGAAAGAACACGGCCACCTTGAAGCGAATCTGGGATTCGAGCATCTATTTACTGGGCACGGTGGTCTGCTTGGAATCCGCCAGATCGCCCGGCTGCCCCAAAGCTCCGAGGAAGAGGGCTTCCTCGAATTGATGTCCAAGCCCTCGAACCTGCAAACATATCGGGAGAAGACTCGCGAAAATATTAAGAGTCTACTCGAATGGGTACGACGTGTTGAAGGGGCGTTGCCGGTAGCGCAACTGCGCTTGTGGTCGGAAGGTGAGGAGAATTTCGAAGCGCGTCTGGATGAAATCGTAGCTGCTCGTTAGCTCGCTCCGCCAGGTTTAAAGTCGCAAAGTGCAGATCGTGCGGCGTCACCTCCGAGATACTCGGAAAAACATGGAATGAGATTGCTTCCGTCTGGGTTGCCGCCAAGCTAGAATTGGTTACGTGCATTTTGGAAACCGCCCGGCGCAGGATCGGCCCGGCAGCGTCCGGCGTTCACGGGAGTACATGCAAAAATTCACATTTCTGTTGGTTCTTATTTTTGCAGCGCTGATCGTAATTTCATGCGGCAGCTCAACTGCTGAACATCCGGATTCTGCGGGAGGAGCTTCGGGTCCAACTGCTTCGAGTGCTCCGGCTGCTGCGGCCACGCCCGCCGTAGACGACGAAATTCAGAAAGCCGCGGAAAAGTCGCTCGGTTCGGAAACGGAAGTGCTCTTGTACGGCGACCTGGCGAAAAATGGGGCGCAGCAAGTGTTGGCGATCAACCGCATGAAAACCACTCCGCAGGAGCGCGCCCTCGGCACCGTTGTTACCAGAGCGGTCGTGCTGCAGAACGATGGCGGTTCCTGGAAGGAAATTCTGCGCTGCGATGAACACCTGGAGAATCCCAAGGGCTATCTGGGAAATATTCCGCTGGCTCCCGTAAATGGCTGGCGCCTGCAAACCGAACAGGACGCGGATAAGGGC
Organism: uncultured Acidobacteriota bacterium; assembly: GCA_963703675.1. GTDB lineage: Bacteria > Acidobacteriota > Terriglobia > Acidiferrales > UBA7541 > Palsa-295. Next base: position 272,783 of record CAVPFH010000010.1, read on the forward strand.
CTGGAGCTTTATTTCACTCCTGTGACTGATCCCAAGGGGGCGCGCGCGTTGCCCATCGAAGTTCGCTGGAATCCAAGAGTGAAGCGCTACCAATCTCTCGACCGCAATTTTCAGACGTTTCTCGGCGAAGTGCCGTCGCTGGAGACTCCGGAGTCGCAGATACACCTGTGAGCGCCATCGCACAACCCGCAGCGGTGCAAGCCGCGCAGCCTGCAAAACAGGCTTCGGGATGGGACCAGCTGAAGTCCCTATTGCCATACGTCAAACGCTATAAGGGTATGGTTGCGCTTGGAATTCTGACGAACACGTTGATGGGCCTGGTCGGCGCCCTCCCGCAATTGATCGTCGGAATGATCACCGATTGCGTTAGCGGTTCGGCGCATACGCTCTCCACGATCTCCGGCGAGGCGCGAACGGTTCTTAATCCCCTTCTTTCGCTTTACGCCCCCATGAGCCGCCACGCGCTGGGATTGTTCTGTTTGATTCTGGTTGGGGTCATGTTCGCCAAGGGGTTCTTTTCGTTCTGGACGCGCTGGATTTTGATTGGCGTGTCGCGCGAGATCGAGTTCGACCTGCGGAACGATATGCTGGAGCGGCTGGTTGAAATGGAACCTGAATTCTACGTACGGAATCGCACCGGCGATTTGATGTCGCGCGCGACTAACGACTTGAACGCGGTTCGCATGGTACTCGGTCCCGGGATCATGTACAGCGCTACCACAATTGTGACTATGGTTGTCGCAATCTTTTTTATGGTACAGCTCTCGGCGAGTCTCACCGGATGGGTCTTGCTTCCTGTTCCTGTGGTCGCGTTTGCCGTCCGTTATTTTGGTGAAACCATCCATCGTCTTTCCGAACAAATTCAGGCGGCACTCGGTACTTTGTCCACCCGTGCTCAGGAAAACCTTACTGGTATTCGAGTGGTGCGTGCCTACGCTCAGGAAAAACCGGAGATTGAGGCGTTCGATCAAGCGAACCGCGATTATGTGAATCGCAACATAAAATTGATCACCACGTGGAGCTTATTCTTCCCGTTTTTGACGGCATTGATTGGCATCACTTTCGTAATCTTACTGGGCAAAGGTGGCCGCAACGTAATCGATCACAAATTCACGGTCGGCACCATGTGGGCGTTTTACTGGTTCCTGGGCCAGCTTGTGTTTCCCATGATTGCGCTTGGCTGGGTGACGAATATTTTTCAACGCGGCGCCGCCTCCATGGGCCGGCTGAATTACATACTGAATGCGAAACCGGGAATTGGGGATTGTTCGGCGCAGCATGAAGCCCGCACAATGGCTCGCGATAATGGCCGTAACGGAGATTCAGCGGCATCCGTGCCAGTAGCGACGTCCGAATCCGCCATCCGCGGCGAAATCGAGTTCCGCCATTTGACGTTTACTTACCCGACCGCGCGTAACGAGGAGGGATCGGCCGGCGGCCCGGTTTTGCGCGATATCAATTTGCATGTTACGGCGGGGTCCACGCTCGCAATTGTCGGCCCCACCGGCAGCGGCAAATCGACGCTTGCGTCTCTGATCGCACGGCTCTGGGAGGTGCCTCCGGGAACGCTCTTAATCGATGGCCGCTCGATTCGCGACTATCCCCTGTCCGAACTCCGTCGGGCCATCGGCTACGTGCCTCAGGACACATTTCTCTTCAGCGACACTTTGCGCGAAAACATAGCCTTCGGCGTGAATACCGCGCAGGAAGAACACATTTACGAGGCAGCGGAAATCGCCAGCATTTCCGGCGAGATCCAAAGCTTCCCACACAGCTGGGAAACTATGGTGGGCGAGCGCGGAATCACCCTTTCCGGCGGCCAAAAACAACGCACTTCAATAGCACGCGCGATCCTACGCCGGCCGAAAATCCTGATTCTCGATGACGCGCTTTCCAGTGTGGACACGGACACCGAGGAGCGGATTCTTCGCCGCCTGCGTGACGTGATGCGCCAGCGCACGTCGGTGGTCATTTCACACCGCGTCTCCACGGTGAAGCATGCCGATCAGATAATTGTGCTGCGTGACGGACGCATTATCGAACGCGGAACCCACGAAGAACTGCTCGAACTCGGCGGTTATTATGCCGACTTGAACCAGAAACAGATGCTGGAAGAAGAACTCGAACGCGAATGAGCGATTTCCGCGAAGAAGAGAAATTAGGGAAGCTCTACGACTCGCAGCTGACCGGGCGGCTGATGGATTACCTGCGCCCCTACCGCTTGCAGGTCATCCTCGCGCTGTCTCTGACGATTGCCATCACCGCGCTCGAGATTGTCGGACCATATCTGTTCCACATCGGCATCGACAATTACATCATTCCCGGATATGAGGCCAAGCTGGCCCGAAGCGCCGCGCTAGCCGGCCTCCTGTGGGTTGTCATCGCGTTCGCCGGCTCAATTCTGGCGAGTTTCGGGCTGCAATACGCGCAAGTACGGATCATGCAATGGGTCGGCCAGCAAACCATGTACGACCTGCGCAAAGAAATTTTCGATCATTTGCAGCGTTTACCGATGAGCTTCTTCGATCGCAGTCCTATCGGCCGCCTGGTGACCCGCTCGACCACCGACGTGGATGCGCTCAACGACCTTTTCGCATCCGGCGTAGTCGCTATGCTCAATGATTTTGTGCTGCTGTTTACCATGGCCGCAGTTCTCTTCCGATGGCATCACATGTTGGCCCTGGCGACTCTCTCGCCTTTGCCATTCATGATTTTGCTTACATACTTCTTCCGCAACCGTGTGCGCGATGCCAACCGTCGTATTCGCACGGCGATTGCGCGCATCAACGCGTTCCTGCAAGAACACGTGAGCGGGATGGCCGTGGTTCAGCTCTTCAATCGCGAGCAGAAATCGCGAAAGAAATTCGCGGAATTGAATCGTACGCACATGATTGCGTATAAGGATGCGATCGACGCTTTCGCGTTCTTTTATCCCGGCGTCGAGTTTCTGAGTATGGCAGGAATTGCGCTTCTTTCCTGGATCGGCGGGACGCGAGTGATTGCCGGAACGATTGAAATTGGCGTGCTGGTAGCGTTCATGATGTACGCGCAGCGGTTCTTCCGGCCGATTCAAGATTTAAGCGAAAAATTCAACATTTTGCAGAGCGCGATGGCTGCCTCCGAACGCATCTTCAAGCTGCTCGACGAGCCGGTCACAATTTCCTCGCCCGGCAAGGTCCACGCGCTTCCGGCGCCGCGCGGCGAAATCGAATTTCGTAACGTTTGGTTCGCTTATCACGGCGGCAATTCTCCGAAACAGGAAGACTGGGTCCTACGGGACGTTTCCTTCCGTGTGGAACCCGGGCAGACTCTAGCCATCGTCGGACACACAGGCGCCGGAAAAACCACGATTATTCAGCTGCTGCTGCGATTCTACGATATTCAGCGCGGCTCAATTCTTCTTGATGGCGTGGACATCCGCGAACTCGATGTGCAGGATCTCCGCCGCCTGTTTGGAATTGTGCTGCAGGATCCGTTTCTCTTTACCGGCACGCTGGAATCGAATGTAAAGCTTGCCACGCCGACGATTGATCGCGCGGCCACCGAAAGGGCGCTCCGGGAAGTCGGCCTCGGGCCATTTCTTGAATCGCAACCGCAGGGTGTGGAAACGCCTGTTACCGAACGCGGTTCGACGCTTTCCGTCGGCCAACGCCAGCTCGTCAGTTTCGCTCGCGCTCTCGCGCACGATCCTAGGTTTCTGATTCTGGATGAAGCAACATCGAGCGTCGACACTAAAACTGAGCTGTTGATCCGCGAGGCGCTCGACCGGCTGCTGAAAGGCCGCACGGCGGTCGTGATCGCGCATCGCCTGAGTACGATTCAGCACGCCGACCGCATTCTCGTGTTCCACAAGGGCCGCCTGCGCGAACAAGGTTCGCATCAGGAGCTGCTGGCCCTGCGCGGCATCTATTACCGCCTCTACCAGCTGCAATACAAGGAGCAAGAACTGATTACTTCTCTGCCCGGTGGCGGGGGAGCTGGATTCTCGCAACCGCTCCCTGCCAATGATTGACGCGTTACTTCGGGAAGCGTCGCGTAAGCAGTTGCCCTGGAATGCCAGCTCTTCGCTTTTCAATACCGATCATGCAAATGAGCCAGTTTGATGAGTGACCCGCAGATTCTGATCTCAGCGGGCGAAGCTTCCAGTGACATGTATGCGGCGCGTCTCACCACCGCTCTTCGCGCTCGCACGCCTGCGACGTTCTTCGGTATGGGCGGGCCGCGAATGGACGAGGCGGGCGTCGAACTCGTTGCCGACTATCATGAAGTGGCAGTCGTGGGCATCACGGAAGTGCTGCACAAAATACCCCAGGTCATCGGTGTGCAGAACCGGCTCGCGCGTGAAGCAGAAAAACGCGGCGCGGCGCTCGCGATTTTGGTCGATTCACCAGGCACGCACCTCGGCGTTGCACGGCGCCTCAAGCAAACCAAGATTCCCGTAGGCTACTTCATTGGTCCGCAAGTGTGGGCCTGGCGTCCGGGTCGGGTCCGCGTAGTTAAGCGCCTGGTCCAGCGCATGGTGGTGATATTTCCGTTCGAAGAGAAAATTTATCGCGACGCAGGCGTGTCGGTGGATTTCGTGGGCCATCCGCTAGTGGATACTGTACGCGCGACGATGTCGCGGCACGAATTCGCGACGCGGTATGGCCTGGACTCGACCAGGCCTATGGTCACTATTCTTCCTGGCAGCCGCCCCAATGAAATCGCTCAAAACTACGGTCGCATCGTCGCGGCCTGTGAACGTCTCGCGCAGCCGGGGAATGTGCAATTTGTGCATGCTGTTGCGCATGGCCTGAGTCCCGAGTTTTGCGCGCGTTTTGTGCGGCCTAGCATTGAAATCAAACGCCTAGAGAGCGCCACGTACGATGCTTTAGCCGCCGCGGATTGCGCCATTGTCGCTAGCGGAACTGCCACAGTGGAAGCCGCGCTGCTCGGCACGCCCATGGTGGTCGTGTATCGCGTGAAGCCGCTCACCGCGTCGATTATGCGGCGCATGATCCGTACTCCATTTATTGGCATGGTCAATCTGATCGCCGGAAGGCGCATTTGTCCGGAGTTAATCCAGGACGACTTCACGCCCGCCGCAGTGGAAACTGAAGTTCGGCGCCTTCTCGAAGTGCGCGGTGCTCGCGATGAAATAAAGGCCGGCCTCGCCGAAGTGCGCGCGAAACTCGGTCCCGGAGGCGCTATCGAGCGCGCTGCGGACATTTTCGCCGGGATGTTGTAACCTTTTCTACCGGGGCAACTTCGGGCGGGCATACTGTATCTGAAGTAATAGGGCGCTGTTCCCGTCGCGAGAGAGGTATTTTCCCTTGTCCAAGTTCTGGCGCAAATCCCAACATCTACCTGCCGCGCGCAGCGCATGTCTGGCGGTTCTGTTTTTCTCATTTGCCTTGGCAAGCACGTCCCAAGCGCAAGCGCCTCGCTCGTTTCCATTTCGCGCTAATAACTATGACGTAGAAGTCCTGCTCCATCCCGATGACCAGACGATTTCCGGCCAGGCCAAGGTTGAATTCATCGCGCAACAGGCGTCACGCACAGTCGTTGTGGAACTTCATCAGGATTTGAGGGTCGAATCCGTAAACGTACCCGGCGGAAAGCCGCTCGCTTTCGAACGCGATAACAACTATCCCCTTCTATTGACGATCGGCTTGGGGGATGTGGTGGCGCCCGGAAGAACTGTCACCCTAGTTTTCAACTACACAGGTCCGATCTCAAGCGAAGACGACAGTCCAACAAAGGGCGTGCGCTTCGCGTCCGTGGACAAGAACTCGGCATATCTTCTGCTGCCCGCGCGCTGGTTCCCTCTGACCAATTTCCCCACGAATCGCTACACCGGCACGTTTAAGCTCACCGTGCCTGATAATTTTGCTGTTGCGGGCACCGGTAAAGCCGATCCGCCGACGATGATGCCGGGCATCGGAAAGGGCGCGCCCGGTCAGGCTTCCTATTTGTTCCATTGCAATCACGCGGCTCCGGTTGGCACGTTCGTCGCGGGCAATTTGCAGCTTTCGCCAGTACAGTCGGAAGGATTCAACGTTTCCGTTTTCAGTCCACCGGTACAGGCCAACTCAGCGAGCGCCTACGCGACCTCGCTTTCTCATATCTACAGTTATTACTCCGACGCTTTCGGACCTCTCGAATTAAAAGAGGATGATCCCCCGCTAACGATCGCACAAATGCCTGATGGAACCGTTTCTGGTTTTGCCGCACCCGGGTTGATCCTGATCAGCGCGCGGCAATGGGGCGTCAGGCCAAACGACCGTTTGCTTTCGCAATTGGCCGCTGAACAGTGGTGGGGAAATCGAGTAATACCCGCGACATCCTCTGATGTGTGGCTCACCGATGGCTTGTCGCGTTACGCCGAAGCGATGTACGCCGAGCAAGCCGACGGCGCGGCGGGCCTGCACAAAGCGCTCGAAGATTTTGCTGTGGGTGCGTTGATGTACGAGGATACGGCCCCCATTGCGCAGGCTGCACGTCTGCAAACTCTCTCAAACGAGTATCGCTCCGTGGTGGCCGATAAGGGCGCGCTCGTATTCCACATGCTTCGCACCGAACTCGGCGACGACGCTTTCACCGCTCTGTTGCGCGATTTCTATAAGAAATACGAAGGCAAAGATGCGAACATCAACGAATTTGAGAAATTGGCGGCTACCAAAGTTCCGCCGCCGGCTAAAGGGCAGCCTCCGGTCAATCTTGTTTCATTTTTCTCGCAGTGGTTGAATTCCACCGGCGTGCCTGAATTCAAACTCGAATACATCGTTTATCGCACCCGAAAAGGCTTTAGGGTTGTGGGCAAGATTCACCAGGACCTCGACACATTTCGAATGCCGATTGAAATTCGAATCGATACGGAAGGAAATCCCGAAATCAAGAAAATTCTGGTTACCGGTACAACCCAGGCATTTGAGGTCGACACCTTTGGTCGTCCCAAGCCGAACGGCATCACCATCGATCCGAATAATAACCTGCTGAAATCCAGCCCCCGCTTGCGCGTGCACGCGCTGATTGCTCGCGGTGAGGGTTTTGCCGAAGTGGGGAAATACTACGAAGCCATTCAGGAGTATCAGAAGGCTCTGGATACTCAGCCTAACAACTCGCTTGCGCATTTCCGTATGGGCGAGGCGATGTTCTATCAGAAGAATTTCCAGGCGGGAGCCAATGCTTTTCGCGCCGCCTTGGGCGGAGACCTCGATCCCAAGTGGACCGAAGTCTGGAGTCACATTTACATCGGCAAGATTTACGACATTCTCGGACAGCGCGAGCGAGCGGTGAATGAATACAGCCTGGCCCAGCATCTGGGCGACGATACCGCTGGCGCGCAGCAAGAAGCCAATCGATACCTCCAGAAGGCCTATACCGGCGACGAATCCGCTCCAGCCAACGCGGCAACGCCGGCACCAAGTACTTCGCCTCCTCCAGCACCAGCAGACGACAAGCCGGCTCTCAAACGCCCTTCACCAGGGGCCCAGTAGACCAAGCTGCCAGTTCCAGCGAAACGGCGTTAGCGCCTGAAATTCCCTGACAACTCGAGCTGTGCCCCTATGCGGTCCGGGGCATCGACAATTAAAATGGATCAAGTCCGCAAAGCTTCGGTGACTCCACGTTTTTGTGCTGAATAAGCACCTGAAATGTCTCGCCCATTCCTTCCGGATAGATTAGAGTTTTGAACAGCAGCCGCGCACGTGCCCGTTGGGTTTCGCTCATCTCCTCGGATTGCAGATCAGCAAACTTGTTGGCTCGCGCGATCGACATCAAGAAATTCGATTGTGATGTGAACCCTGTGCGTTCCAGGCCTCCGCGTTTGCCCCAGGTTTCGAGCGCCGTAAAGTTGACGTGAGCTGTCAGATCTTGTTCCCCGGGGGCACAGTAGAAATGCTCGCTGGCGCGGTGGTGGCGGTAAGCGAGCAGTGTTCCGCGCACGTGGCGCTGGTCGTAGAGTTCGGAAGCTTCATGACCGTAATCGATAGTCAGCACGAAACCGTTTTGTAATCGCCTAGCCGCTTCCGCAATCCAATCGTAAGCTTGAAGATTCACTTCGGCTTGCTGGCCATCGTGGGGAGCAATTCCCTGGCGGCTAAAATATTCTCCTAGCGCTGGTGAAGAAAGCGATCCTGTTTGCTCGTGTAAGCCGTCGGGGCCGCTCGCCACATACAATTCGCGCAATTCACTTCCTTCACAAACGACGCGGTGTACTGGTATCGCGTCGAAGAATTCGTTCGAAAATATGCAACCACAAGGAATTCGTACGGGTAATTCGGACGATACCGCGAGATGTTTCGCGTCGATATGACCTTGCAGAGCACCGCATATCGAAGCGTGGCGTGCCGCGGAACGCTCTACTGCATAATAACGAAGCGCCGCGTAGAAATCGGGAAATGTGCTCTGCGCGAAATTGAGAACCTGTGCCGCCAGCGCGCCTGTCCCCGCGCCTGCTTCGACCAGCAGAAATTGTCGCGGCTCGCCGAGATGAGCCCACATTTCGTGGAACTGCCGCGCCAGCAGCCTGCCGAATAAGGGGCTCGCGTCAACGCTCGTAAAATAATCGCGCCGCGGCTCTTGCTTCGCTTTGGTGTAATAGCCGTGCTCTGGGTGATAAAGGCATGACTCCATGAACTCGGCAAATGTAATGGGACCGTGTGCGTGAATACGCTCTGAAAGTATCGTGGCAAGCGGTGTAGCCTCAACGGGAGTGCGCATCACCGGCATCAGTTCGCTCTCTGCGGGTTTCGTGTAAACATTTCGATGATGTAATCGTGCAGGCAGTCGTAGAGCTGCTTCTGAAACATCCAGGGAAACTGCGTATTCTCAATTTCGCGTGGACGAAGCTGGAAAATATAATCTTGAACGTCGACTGTCTCCGCGCTTTTCGCGGGCTTATAGCGAATTTCCACTTCCACTCCGTCGGCCGCGGGGCGCGCGTCGAAGTCAAACAGGGGGTGCTCGTAGCGGGCCAATTCGCGCCGGACTTTTTCAATCATTTCTTCGGTCATCGTTCTGCCCGGGATTTTGATTGCAGCGCGACGAAAGCACTATTGAATTCGGCGAAGGCTTCCTGATCGAAGAGGACGAAATAAACCTTCTCCAGCGACGTGTGCCCTTCGAAATGTTTCGCGGTTTCACGCAGCATAATTTCCGCGCACTCCCGCATGGGAAAGCCCGCGATGCCGGTACCGATTGCCGGAAACGCAATGGTCTTGAGGCCCTTCTGTGCGGCAATTCTCAGCGAATGTGCCGTCGAACTGCGCAGAGATTGGGCGGACGTCATTCCACCAAGTTGCATGCTGGCGGCATGAATCACCCAGCGCGCTTTTAACTTCCCACCCGAGGTAATAGCCGCTCCGCCTACCGGGACCGGGCCAATTTCGTCGCATTCGGCTTGAATCTCTGGACCGCCCTTGCGGCGGATCGCTCCGGCCACGCCTCCGCCGAGTTGTAAATCGTTGTTCGCCGCATTGACGATTGCTTCGGTGTCCATTTCCGTCAGGTCGCCCTGCAGAATTTCCATGCGATCGCCTAGGCTTGTTTTTGTTGGCATAGACACCAATGCCTTTCCGTGGGCACAGCAGCATAATCCATTGCCGACTATTTTTTATCGGCGTTGCCGCGGTAATCATACACGCCACGGCCGGATTTGCGCCCAACGCGTCCTGCCTTCACGTATTGCGAAAGCAAAGGGCACGGACGGTACTTTTCACCAAGCGTTTTGTGCAGGTATTCAAGAATGTTGAGGCGAACGTCGAGCCCAACCAGGTCAACCAGCTCGAACGGTCCCATCGGATGATTCAGCCCCAGTTTTAGCGCCTTATCGATATCTTCCGGAGACGCGATTCCTTCCTGGAGCATGTAAAACGCTTCATTGCCGATTATCGCGTTAATGCGGCTGGTAATGAAGCCGGGCGATTCGCGAATCACTACAACTTCTTTGCCCATCCTGTGGCCGACTTCAGCGCACGCTTGCACTGTAGCCTCGGAGGTCTCCAGGGCGCGCACGATCTCCAGCAGCTTCATCTTCGGCACAGGGTTGAAGAAATGCATCCCGATGCAATTCTCAGCGCGAAAAGTAATGGCAGCGAGTTCCGTGATGGATAGCGAAGATGTGTTGCTGGCCAGGATCGCGTTTGGACGCGCAAACTTGTCAAAAATCGTAAAGATTTCCAGCTTCACTTCCATCTCTTCAGGGACAGCCTCGATGAGCAGATCTGTTTGCCGGCACACATCCTCGATCGAGCTCGAAGTCGTAAGGCCCGCCATTACGGTCTTCCTTTGTTCCGGCGTCACCTTCCCACGTGCGACGCCTTCCTCAAGCGCTTGCTGGATGTACGCAAGGCCCTGCTGCAGCATCTCCGGTGACAGGTCCTCCAGAATTGTCTTGTAACCGCCGTACGCAGCCGCATAAGCGATGCCGCGGCCCATCGTGCCCGCTCCGATCACGCCGATGGTTTTTATTTCCATAGTTGTGTGGTGCTCCTAGGCCTTGCGTGGGATAAGTCGGCCGGTATTTTCGCGTAGGACTTTCTGACGCGCACCGCTTGCCGATTATATGGATTCGAATATCGATGACCTGCGGTAAGAACCCGCTCCGACAACGGATCACTGACAAAATACGCGAGCGGATTACAGGCGAGCAATGCCCTCTTCGTCGAACCCTAGAACCACCCGGCCGCCGGCAACGATTACGGGCCGCCGGATCAGGTTCGGTTCGCTCGCCATCATGCGGATCGCTTCCGCTCGCGACGGCGGATTTTCTTTCATGTCTTTTTGCCGGTAAAGTTCATTGCGCGTGTTTAGAAAATCTTCGTGGTCGCGGTTCCCAATTAGCTTTTCGAGTTCTGCCGCGCTCAGCCGTTCCTTGTCCAAGTCGCGAAAATGGAGCTCAAATCCGCGTTTTTCCATATAGTCCCGAGCATTCCGGCACGTGGTGCACGAGGGCTTGTGCAGGAATAGAGCTTTCTTGTGCCTTGAGCTGCGCTTCGACCCGCGTGGCACGACCACTTTGCTTCGCCGCTTTCGGACTGGTTTCTTCATGGCCATGTTTTCCCTTCAGTAGCGGGCTACGCTGGGATCGATTTCATTGGACCAGCGTTCGATTCCGCCGGCCATGGACCGCGCCCCTTCTACACCTTGAGTTCGAAGCCATGCAGCCGCGTCCAGACTGCGAATGCCGTGATGACAAAAAAGCACGATCTCTTCGGCACGCTCCAGGCGCGCCAGGTTCGATGGGATTTCAGGCATAGGAATCAAAATCGAGCCCTCAATATGTGCGGCATCATATTCCCATTGCTCCCGGACATCCACGAAAAGAACTTCGGGATTGCGCGCGAGTAGGTCTCTCACTTCGCGCGGAGATATCTGGATGTCTACGGGCAACTCTTCCATATCAGTATCCAAAGTCCGCAGTTGCGGAATATGCGTGCTCTTTCACAGCAAGAGCTTCCCTGCGCGCAGCACTCAATTGATTCAAATATTCCCGGCGATCGGCGACCCGGATCACCCAATGCGCTAGCCAGTCCTCGAAATCCTCGAGGCGCCGCGTCTGCTCGTGATATTGCGAAAAGAAAGCATGGTCGCGATTGTAATACCCCTGAACTGGGGACGGGTGCGCGCCTCCGGGCTCGTGCACTACCGCGCTGACCAGGAATCCGGGAATTAAGGTGCGATTAGGATCGGACGCGATGACTTCAGGCTCGACGATTTCTTCCGCGATCACGATGATCTTCCGCGACGCACACGCACCGTCCACTGCGACCCCCAGGCTTCCCCAAAGGTGCGAGTTACCGGCGGTGTCCGCACGTTGCACGTGCAAGATGGCCACATCCGGACGTAACGCGCGCACTGCAACCAGTTTTTCCTCACTTACCGGGGACGAAAACTCGCGGAGATTGCCGTTTTTCTTCAGCAGGTCGCTACCCAGCGTCGCGTACGTGGGTAGGAACGGCACGCCCAGCGCTCCCGCGTGCAGCGCCATTGCCATCGTGAAATTTGAATAGTCGACAACATCCAGCCGGCGCGGAATGTTTTGCTCCACCGCACGGCGAAAGCAATAGCCCACGCCCGCGGAAACATTTCCAACCCAAGCGGCCATTACGCGGGAAACGCAGCCCGCGCCAATCATCTGGTCAAAGAGTATGTCGGAAATCGGCCCGACGAGCGTCAGGTCCCGCCGGCCCTGGCGAATTAGCTCGTGCCCTGCCGCCAAGGGGATCATCTGCTCGAGTTGCGCGCCCATCAGCACCATTGAGCCAGATGGAACGTGTCGCGCGATCGAGTCGCGCATGGTCGTCAATTTGGATTCGGCGGGCATCTCAACGTGTCCAAAAACGATTGGGATCGAGTTCTCGAATCACTTGCAGCTCTTTGTCATTCGGTGGCGGAGTTTCGGCAAGTTCGTCCGCCACCCGCAACGTCCAGCCTGTATTCGCGAGAACTTCTTCGACGGTCACGCCGGGATGAATGGACGCAAGGTAAGCCTCGCCGTCATGTCCGAATCGCAGCATACCCAGCGTGGTAATGATAGCCGATGGGCCAGAAATCGCCGGCAGGCCTTGGGCGCGCCTCCATCCGTTGCCTGTACCAAACCCCCGGTGACGTGATGTGACTCACGGAATCGCGTAGGCGGCCGCGATCGTGCGCAAACATCACTACCGTGCGCTGGGCTAAACAGGAGATGTCGCAAGCGCCGCCCGAGCCGGGCAATCGCTGCATCTGCTTGTGACGATGGCCCCATGTGGTATTGAGATTCCCGTAGCGATCGACTTCTGCCGCGCCGAGAAACCCCACATTCACACGGCCTTGTTGCAGAAGGCCCATCACGCCTAGCATTTCCCCGCAATGGGTGGCAGCGCGCAGGTTGGGACAATCGCCCATGGTGTAGAGCAATTCGGGCGAGGGAGTTTCACGGATGATGCCATTTTCAAACAGGCCGACGGCATTGGGCGCGTGCGTTCTGCGCGCCAAATTGAATGCGAGCATGGGCAGGCGCATTCCGACGAAGACCAGTTCGTGGTCACCGATTTCCCGCGCGGCTGCTGCGACCATCAGCTCGCCGAATGTATATGTTCGATCTGCGAGGCTCGCTTCCGAATGAGCGGTCATGATTGGGCGGCTTCCTCGAGTGATGACTTCACGGGGCGGGAACACAACCTCGCGTGCCGGATGGTTTCTGCTGGATGACTTGCTCCCACCAAAATGACGCGCAAATCAGAGGACTTTGATTTTGGCTCTGGCCCGTGCGGAGGAAAAGCTACGATCGTGTGGAATCTGCCGATCAATGGCCTTGGAAATTCGGTTTGCGTTTCTCGAAGAACGCGTTCAGGCCTTCCAGGCAATCTTGCGAGTCGAAGCAATGCCTCTGCAACCGAATCTCTTCATCCAGCGCGGCTTCAAGCTCTTTCCGTTGCTCGCTGCTCATGCGATGTTTTACATCTCGCTGGGCGAGGCCCGCGCCGCCGGCCAGGCTCTCCGCTAGCTTTTTCGTTTCCTCTGCGAATTGACTTGCCGGAACCACGCGGCTCACGATTCCCAGCCGCAGCGCGTCTTCAGCTGAAAGCATCTGCGCCGTATAAAATAATTCTGCAGCACGTGCCGGGCCGACGATGCGCGGCAGAAAATATGTGCCGCCGAAATCAGGAAATAATCCGATTTGCGCGAAGGATTCTGCAAACTTTGCTTGATCGGATGCGATCCTGATATCGGCGGCGAGCGCGAGATTCATGCCACCGCCGGCTGCTGGCCCGTTCACGGCGGCAATCACCAGTTTCGGCATGGTGGCCATCGCTATCGCGATTTCTTTGCCGGCCGTAACCAACGCTTCCACTTCGTTAGTGGCTTTGCGTATGCGGGCGTCACGTAGGACTTCCAGATCGCCGCCGGCGCAGAAGGCCCGGCCCGCACCGGTCACGACTACGCAGTGGACCTCTCGATCTGCTTGAACTCGCAATAACGCATGGACCAATTCCTGGCCCAGCTCGATGTTCAGCGCGTTCAATTTTTCAGGACGATTCAGTCGAATCGTGGCTACCGTGCCTGCGCGTTCTTCTAACACAACTGGATGGGGGGTTTGCTGTGTGGCTCCCATGTTTCGGCTCGTGTCCTCAGTCCTTCATGCTCTTCAAGAGCGCGGCAAGCTTCTTGAAATATCGTGTCTTCACCGCTCGTTCGGTTCCGCCATTGGAACCGCTGGTTGACGGCAGGACGAATACTTTTGCACCGTATAATTCTTCCTTTTGCAGTCCGAGCTTGCAAGATCTACCTGTGAACTTCTCGTAGACCATTTTGCCGTTGAACGCCACCACCCGCGGACGTAAATCTTCCAACTTTTGTGCCAACAACACCCGGCCCTCGGCAAATTCGCGGCGTTCGATTTCTTCCACGCCGCGCGTCGGGCGCTTTACCAGGTCCGTCATGCCGATGCCGAACTCCAGGATGCGCCGGTCGTCCTCGTAGGTAATCGGCTCGGGGATCACGCCCGATTCGTACATGATCGGCCAGAATTGGTTTCCTCGCCCCGCGTAGTAATGGCCCACACGCGCGGAACGGTCGCCGGGATTGGACCCGACCAGAATCATTCTCATTCCCTTACGCAGATAGTCAGGCAGTGTGCGCATTCGTTCCTTCTTGTGTTTTCAAACCTCGTTCCCTTGGGATGCCGGTGATTCCGCGTCGATGACTGGCCTACTTGCCTTTGAATACTGGCTGCCGCTTCTCAATATAAGCCTTCAATCCTTCTTTCGCGTCTTCACTCGTGAAAAGCTCCTGTTGCAGTTCGCGCTCGAGCGCCAACGCTTCGCCGAAACCTACTTCTGATCCTGTAATCACGGCGCGTTTCATCAGGCCGACAGCACGCGATGCCTTATTGGGCGGGCGGAACTGCTTGGCATAAGCCATTACGTTCCCCCAAAAACTCGCGGCGTCATACACCTGATTTACGAGGCCGTGCGCCAGCGCTTCATCCATGGTGAACGTGCGTGCCGTAGCCATGAATTCCAGTGCCTTGGCGCGGCCCACCAGACGCGAGAGACGTTGCGTCCCTCCGGTACCCGGCAATACTCCCAAATTCACTTCCGGCAGCCCCAGCTTGCCGCCATCTTTCTTCCCCAGGCGAATATCGCACGCCATCGCGACTTCCAGTCCGCCGCCCACAGTGTGTCCGTTAAGCGCTGCGATTACCAGTTTGGGCGTCTGCTCCAAACGGCACAGTGTCTCATTGGCATGAAGGCAGAAATAATATTTAAACGCGGGGTCGGCCTCAGTGAGCATCGGAATGCTGGCGCCGGCGCAAAAGAACTTCTCACCTTTGCCGCGTAGGACGATCACATGCACGTTCTCGTCCATGCGCGCTCGGAGAATTGCCGCATCCAACTGCTGCATCATTTCGTAGCTGTAGGTGTTGGCCGGGGGGGCGTCCAGTTCGAGCACGGCCACGCCGTCCTCGATTCCAAAATGAACCAATTTGCGTTCTTCAACTGCATGCTGAGCTGCCATCCATTTCCTTTCGGCGTGTGCCCTAAGAAAACCCTTCGAGTGATTATCCGTCAGCGCTTACCCGGTTCGCAAGTTTGCCGAGGCGGCTGTTGTTTACTCATCGTGGCGCCTTTTTAACGAATCGAAAGCATGATTTAAAACATCTAAGTGACTGATACTCGACTATTTGTCCGGTTGGCCCGCGTAGCACCGTTCGGGAGAGTGCCAACCTATGCTAACCTTGAATCTTCCATGGGTACTTCTAAGTTAAATCCGCTGCAGCCGCGCGCTGCATTGCCCTCGCAGGTGGTGAAGGACGACGAAGGCTCGCTCGTCGCTTCCGCCAAAGCCGGGGACATCTCCGCATTCGAGACTCTGGTCGGCCGATACGAGCGCAAAATCTTCCGCCTGGCGCAGAACATTACTCAGAATCGTGAAGATGCCGAAGACGTGATGCAGGAATCGTTCCTGAAATCCTACCAGCACCTCGGCGAATTTCAGGGCAACTCGAGATTCTATACCTGGCTGGTACGCATCGCCGTAAACCAGGCCCTGATGAAACTGCGCAAGCGCCGTCCGAACCAGGTTTCGCTCGACGAGGAAATTGACACCGGCGAAGATACGATGCCGCGCGAGGTAGAAGACTGGGGGCCTTCACCCGAAGATCGCTATGAGCAAACGGAATTAGGACGTATTCTTAACAGCACTATCGCCGAACTCGATCCACCTTTTCGAATCGTTTTTCAGCTTCGCGACATCGAAGAATTATCAACCGAGGAGACAGCGGAAGCGCTCGGACTTTCGATTCCAGCCGTGAAGTCGCGCTTGCTGCGGGCGCGATTGAAACTGCGCCAGAAATTGAACCGCTACTTCCATCGGAGTGAGGATTCGTGAACTGCAAGAATATTGTTAAGGAGCTTTCAAACTATCTCGAAGAGGCTCTGGACCCGTCGCTGAAATCTTCCATCGAAAAGCACCTGAATAACTGCGAAGATTGCCGCATCGTCGTTGATACCACGAAGAAAACAATTCAGATTTTCTGCAATTCCGAACCTGCGCCGTTGCCGGAAGACACGCGCCAGCGGCTGCGCGACGCGCTGTTCAAGCACCTAAGCCATATCCGGGCCGAGCACCGTTCCTAAACGCCACGCGTCTTGCCTGGACGTGCTTCTTTTCCCCACAGGGGAACTTGCCTTCCAAGTCCTCTATCGCGCGCGATTTCGTAAATACGTCCCGCCACCACGATGTCTTCCGTCGCAATGCCGTTCGATTTGAAAAGCGTGATCTGATCGGGGCTTGAACGGCCTGGAATTTTCCCGGCAACAATTGAGGCGAGTTCCTCGACTGCATCCCATCGGCGCTTGTCATCCCCGTACATCTGAATCAAATCGCCGGCCTCGATCTTCGATTGCTCGCGCGAATCCGCGGCAATGATGTCACAGCGGCGGACCGCTTCGCCATCAAGCTCGTGCTTCTGCGGAAAATTCGCGCCAATCGCGTTGATGTGCATGCCGGGTTCCAGCCAACGTCCTTGCAAGACCGGATCCGTAGAGGTCGTCGATGTCACTATGATTTCAGAGCCACGAACTGCTTCTTCGGCCGACGCCACTGCGGTCACCGGCAAGCCCAGCTGCTCACTCATTTCCTTCGCAAATTGCTCGCGCTTCTCGGCACTGCGGCTGAATGCGCGGACGGATTCGATTTTTCGCACCGACGTGATTGCTTGCAGCTGCGTGCGGCCCTGCAGGCCGGTACCGATAATTCCAATTTTGCCGGCTTCTGCACAGGACATCAGGCGCGTGGCGATTCCGCTCGCCGCCCCAGTGCGCATTTGTCCCAGATAATCTCCTTCCATCAACGCGACTAGGTCACCTGTTTCGGCTTGGAATAGAGGAACCAGAAAGCGGAGACCTTCGCGAGAGCTCGTGTACATCTTCAAACCCATGTAGCCGCTGGCGGCGTCCGCAGCTCCCATGTAATGCAAATAGCTCTTTCCGGGTATATACAGGCGCTGCCGGGAATGCAATTGCGCGCTGCCGTCGGCCAGGCGGCGAAATGAATCTTCCACCGCTTCCAGTGCAAGCGGCATTGTCAATACGCTTTTCACGTCTGCTTCCGACAGCAATAGGGCCACGGGCAAACTCCTGTTCACAAGGACACGCAATGATAGCGCGGGGTATCGCGATATCAGAAGCTGATGCGATAGCGCAGGACGCGCGACTCCGGCGCGTCGAGCACCAGTAATTCGCCGTGAGGACTGACGGCCAGAGCGGGAGCTTTGCGGTCACCCTGGCCGAGTTCCGGCGCGAGGTCCATATCTAAACGTGGACTGCCGTCTGTTCCGACGACGTACAGCATGCGGCCGTTGGAATCCATCACGAATACGCAATTGTTCCAAACGGCGAAGCCCACGTTTGGATTCCAGGTGACACCCTTCGTGCTTGGGATGATTTCCGTAATCAGGTGGCCGTCGCGCGTGAGCTTCATGATGCCGCCCGAGGGCGTCGCCAAATACAGGTAATCGTCCGGCCCCTTGACCAATGGGCCGAAGCGTTTCGAACCGGGAAAGGTTTCGCGCGGCTGCCAGGTCTGCACAAGGCGCAATCTTGACGTGTACGTAAATACTTTGCCGGCGCTGGAATCGAGCACATGGATCAAGCCGTCGTCGCTCACCGCCACGCTTAACGCGTTTCCGGCAACAGGCCGGGTTCTGATTCGCAGCTCACGATAGCGATCGCCACTCGGCAGGAAAATGAAGACGCTGTAGCGGACAGGATCGGTGACGTAGAGCGCCCCACCGC
This sequence comes from uncultured Acidobacteriota bacterium, assembly GCA_963703675.1. GTDB lineage: Bacteria > Acidobacteriota > Terriglobia > Acidiferrales > UBA7541 > Palsa-295. The sequence continues at coordinate 291,049 of CAVPFH010000010.1, forward strand.
GATCGACAGCAACCGACTGCGGATGATTCAGTCCATCTTCCTGAAATGAGAGAAGCGGCTTGCCCCCTGCCGCGAATTTGGTAATAAAGGCGCTTCCTTCATCAGCGATGAAGACGTCTCCCAACGAGTTCGTGGCAATCCCGGTCGGGTCTTTGAGCTGCCCGGGGCCATCGCCCTTCACTCCCCACTCACCAATGTATTGCAATGACGGGCCGGCGGAAACGGGCTTTTGCGCCAAAACAACGGAAGGAACTTGCCAACACCCGGCGACTCCGACGGTGTAAGGCAAGAGAAAAAATAATCCGACGATCCAGGCACACTTCCGCATACGAATCAATTTATCCCAATCGAGATGAAACGGTGCGCCGAATGATCGGGAATGAAACGGGCTGATTAACGTCGACGTTTCCGTTTCGTCGCCGGCGCGTTGTAATTCACGCGGCGAACGATGGTCTGGTGCATTTCGTAGGTACGCTCTTCGGCGGGAGAGTGGCCGATATCCTGAAACGAGAATCTTATGTCTCCGCGCTGGTTCGGCGCGGCTGTCAGTTGGATCGGCAATTTGCCGCAAAGACCGCTTTCGACGAAAGCTGTCTCGTACCGCTCCTTTTGTTTTCCCCAGGTGTACGCCCGCATCGTGGTGAAGTCGCACGCCTGGCTTTCCGGTCCTTGGACCCCGACCAGCAGATACTGCGGCATCTGCCGGCCAGTGCTACCTTGCACACGATTCAATTCAGACCAGGCGATGATTCGCATCCCAGACGAACTGCCATAGTCGGATAGCGGCTGCGGAACATCGAGTTCCACGAAGCGGCTAAGCAGCCATCCGGCCAACACGCCCTGATCAGGAGTGTGCGCACGCACGAACCACCAATCTTCCTTTTTCCCTTCGGGTGCTGGGGATGTGGAGTCCGGCTCGGAGCTGTCGTGGGTCGCCGGGTTAATCTGTGCGGGCTGGCGAGACAACAATTCGAGCGGAACATCCTTGAATAACTGACGAATGCGAGTAGTGTCGCGGCCCGGTCCGAAATGCAAGTTACTCAAAACTCGGGTATGTCCTTTCGCCGCAACCGGCATACCCTCGGACTTTTTCTCCAGATCCTTCAATGTCTGCCACAAATCCGCCGACAGCAAATCGCGCTCCTGCACCCAGCCCACAACGCCTTGAGGCGTGCGGATTTTTACCTGGTCCTGAAAGCGTTGCAAAACGTCGAGACGCTCGCCAAAACTGATCGTCGCTATCGGCTCGCGCACCTGCGCCGAAGTGCTCCACACAGTTACCGTGCGATTTCCTGAGTAAGCAATTTCCTGCGGTTGCTTGGCGCGATAGAACCTGAGGTAAGTTCCGACAACCACCACGGCTACAAGCGCGAATCCAAGTAGAATCTTACGCGTCACAGACGGTCACCAAAGCATAGACGCGCCGCGCAGGTCGTATCGGCACCGGCACTTTGGTATTAAGCATTTGCTTTTTGATAATTTCGGTCATTCAGATGGCTAACGTCAGTGCCTGCATGCCTTAAAGGTAATCGAGAATTTTACACTAATCCTGGTGCGTCACTTCGCTGGTTGTATGACCCGTTTCCAGCGGCGGGGGCCGGAGGATTTCATTCTGATACAATGCAACGCGAGCGGACCGTCGCTTCGTGCATCGTTTCGTCTGGAGGAGTTGAATGAACAGCCTGGAAAAACTGAAGCCGTTGTCTCTTTTGCTGTTACGGCTGGGGCTGGGGGTTATTTTTGTATTTCACGGCTATCCCAAGCTTTTTACGCACACGCACGAAGCCATGCAGGGATTCAGCCACATGGGATTTCCACCGTATTTCGCTTATATCTCAGGAATTCTGGAGTTTTTTGGCGGTTGCCTGCTGATCGTCGGGTTGTTTACGCAAGTGGCGGGATTACTGCTCGCGGGCGAAATGGCTGTGGCGCTTATCAAAGTTCACGGCCTGCTTTCAGCGCCTAATAAAGTGGATAACTACCAGTTCCCTCTCGCAATGGCGGTGGGCGCATTTGCGCTGGCGACCTTCGGCGCCGGCTTGATCTCCCTCGACCAAGCGGTTTTTGCTGAAGGCAGAAAAATTTCGGCGCGCCAGAAAGACAAGAGCCGGGATTAGATCGTCCCGACACCCGCCGGAAAACTGCTCAATGTCTTACACAGTCTGCGCCGGTCCTGGCGTAACTGTCGACGCTGGCTGAGTCGACAAATCCACGGGAAGCGGCACTGGAGCTTTGGGCATCACCAGCCACGCGACGATGTAGCCTAGAACCGCGGGCACCAGCGGCACCGGGACAATGACCAGCAACACCCATACCAGTCGCACAATGGTGGAGTCCACTTCCAGATATTCTGCTATGCCGCCACAGACGCCGGCGATTTTGCAGTCGGTTGACGATCGCATCAGACGCTTGTGAATCAACGGCGCACACGCCGGCGCCGGGTGCTGCTGTGCACCGCAGTAGTAGCAAAAATTCGAATACTCCGCAATATCTCTTCGACAGTTGGGACAATTCATAAGTCCTCCCGCGAGGCAGTTCCGTACTCCCCCTATATTTACATACGACCCGATGGGTGAAAAGGTTTCCTATGTCGGCGCCAGCCGATTCACGCTTCCGCGTTTAGCTGCAGCGCCGACAGCACTTGAATTCGCACCATTCAATACGCGAGGCTTGTTGTTGCCGCACCGAAGCTAATAAGACGTTAACTCGCGGATAGCGCGAACGATATCTTCCGTTTGGGGCAAAATTTCGTCTTCGAGCTTCGGCTGGTAAGCCACGAAAGTGTCCGTAGCAGCTACCCTGCGGACGGGGGCATCCAACCGATCGAATAGTTCGTCCGCAATGCGGGCGGCGATTTCCGCGCCATAACCCCAGGAGCGCGTGTCTTCGTAAGCTACCAGAACGCGGTTCGTCTTCTCTACTGTCGCAGCCACGGCATTCCAGTCATACGGACTCAGCGAGCGCAGGTCAATAATCTCGACGGAAATTCCGTCGCGCGAAAGCTCTGCTGCGGCGACCTCGGCGCGATGCACTACTGCGCCATAAGTGATGATGCTGGCGTCCGTGCCTTCGCGAACAACACGCGCTTTGCCAAAAGGAATGGTGAAATCAGGCCCCGGATATTCCGAGCGATTGTACGGCTGGCGGTAAAGATGCTTATGCTCGAGAAATAACACCGGATCATCCGAGCGAATCGCGGTGCGAAGCAACCCACAAACATCCAGCGCGGTGGACGGCATCACTACACGCAACCCGGGAATGTGCGTGAATGTGACTTCACCGCACTGGCTGTGATAAATCGCGCCACCTGTAAGGTATCCCCCAATTGCGACACGGATTACCACGGGGGCCTTGAAATGTCCGCCGGAGCGCCAACGCATCGTCGCAAGCTCGTTGCGAAGCTGCATCATGGCCGGCCAGATATAATCGAAGAATTGAATCTCCGGCACGGGTTTGAGGCCACGAATGGCCATACCGATCGAGCGGCCCACGATATTTGCTTCAGCCAGCGGCGAATTGAAAACACGTTGCGCGCCAAATTTGCGTTGCAATCCAGCGGTCGCCTTGAAAACGCCGCCCTTCCCTTTTACCGTAGTGAGGCTGTCTTCGCGGCTGCAGTCCGCGACGTCCTCGCCGAATACGACGATGCGCTCGTCGCGCTTCATTTCATCCTGCAAGGTGGCGGCGACCATTTCCACCATCGTCTTCGGATGGCCTTCTTTTTTCTGCGGAGCCTCGAACTCACGCGAGGTTGGGTTCACATCCGGCGAGTAAACCCATTTGTAAATCGATTCGCGCGACGGAAGCTCGGCGGCAAGGGCACGATCGGTGGCTTCGATCACTTCGCGATCGACTTCCGCTTCGAGCGCTTCGATCTCGCTTTCTTCCAGAATTCCTTCGCGCACCAGGAACACGGCAAATTTCGGCAAAGGATCGCGCTGGGCCTCAGCCGAACGCTCGGTCTCGCACTTGTAGAGTTTCTCGTCGTCGGAGAGCGAGTGCGAATAAGGCCTGGTCACATGCGCATGCACAAGCGCGGGACCTTTGCGGGCGCGGCAATGCTCGGCGGCGCGTTGTACCGCGGCATAGCTTTCAAGTGGATCCGTGCCGTCACATTCTTCCACGTAAAGGTGCGGGTAATTCGTCAGCAACCGCGAAATATTGCCGCCGGCAGTTTGCACCTCGACGGGAACCGAAATCGCGTAGCCGTTATCTTCAATTAGATACAGAACGGACAGCTGCTTATTGCTCGCGGTATTCAGCGACTCGTGGAATTCGCCTTCGCTGGTGGTACCGTCGCCCGCGGAAACATATACAATTTCGTCGCGATGAAACGCCACGGTGCTGCCTAGCGGCGCCTTGCGGGCCTGATCCAGGGCCTTCGGGAATTTCTCGTAGTAGTAGGAACATTCAGCCGCGCCGATTGCCTGCAGAAATTGCGTGCCGGTCGGAGAAGAGCGTGTGACGACATTGAGGTCCTGATTGCCCCAGTGCGAAGGCATTTGGCGGCCGCCAGACGCCGGATCGTCCTTCGCGCCCACGCCTTGCAGCAGCATTTCGTAGGGCGTAACCCCGAGCATGAGCATCAAAGCGCGGTCACGATAATGCGGGAAAAACCAATCATAGGATGGCTTCAGCACCAAGCCCACAGCAGCAAGGACAGCCTCATGACCCGCCCCGCTGATCTGGAAAAAAATTCGGTTCTGCCGCTTGAGCTGAATCTCTCGATCGTCCAGACGCCGCGAGAGAAACATCGTGCGATAAATGCGGATCAGCGATTCGCGGTCGAGACCGTGGTATTTCGTTGAATCGAACTTCGCTATTTTAATCTTGGCTTGGGTTGCCATCGGTTCTCTTTTGCCTAAGGGTTCGCCGCGGGAACAGGTACACGCCATTATAGCCAATCGTTACGTTCAAAGAGAATATCGTGTTTGTCAGTTCCGCATCCGGTTACGAAAGTGAATCGAACAGTTCTGCCGTCTCGCTGAATTCGGGATCGCCCTGGCGAATGATTTCGGCCTTCGCGGATTTGAAAGGCTCTTCGGTCGGAATGCGGTCGAGCCAGCGCTGATGCGAAAGCTTCTCGTGCTCAGAAAAATCCAGGCGAACCAAAACACGGATGCGGGACGCGGCGGCTGAAGAGTCCTCTTTTGCAGAACGTTTCTTCTTTGCCTTCGGTTCCGATTCGTCCTCTTCGCTCGGGACTTTGGAATCTTCGCGCTCAAATTTCAGCAACATCTTCTTGCCCAGGCGAAATCCCTGCGTCCAACCTTCGACTCGGTGCCGGGCTTGTTGCGCTGCTTCTTCGTTCGTATCGAAATCAAATATCAGGAAGTCGTGAGCCATACCTTATCTATAACAAAGTCCTGTGTCGGCTGGCCAGCGATTAGTGGCAGGCAAACCTGCCTCTATCTCCTGTTTGCATGTATTTAGACGCGCTGTGCTTTCCGGTCGATGTGCCCGTCACGGTTCTGACAATTCATTGAAGAAATTGCAGTTGCAGCGGCACCCACAGCGTGGTAGCTTCAGCGAACAAAAGGCGAAACGTCAAGGTGTGGCGGGAGTCTGCCTGAGGGCTGGCGGTCCGCACGCACCTGCCGGGAGGATCGTGAGGGCTTCACAGCAAGAAACAGCGGCGCGCTTAGCAGTGCGCACGAGCCGAACGCTGGAAACCGTCCAGCAGGCGCTGGAGACGCTCGTAGCACGTTTTCGCGCCGACGAAGTCCTGACGGCCGTAAAGCATATTCCCGCGCGTGAGGCTCAGTTCCGTCCGATGCCTGCGTGGGTGCGGCCCGGGCTGGTCGCGGCTTATCGCGGCAAAGGCATTGAGAGGCTTTACAGCCACCAGGCGGCCGCGGCAGGGCTCGGTCGCGAGAACAAGAACTTTGTGGTAGTCACGCCCACGGCTTCAGGGAAGACGCTGTGCTACAACCTGCCGGTCTTGAATGCGGTGCTGGAGAACGCGGACACTCGAGCGCTTTATCTGTTCCCCACCAAGGCGCTGGCGCAAGACCAGTTAGCCGAACTTCACGATCTAGCCACTCGACTGGATGATTGCTTCGGCGTCTTCACCTACGACGGCGATACGCCCGGCGATGCCCGCAAAGCGATCCGCGAGCGTGGCCACATCATTCTGACGAACCCGGATATGTTGCACGCCGGAATCCTGCCGCACCACACTAAATGGACGCGCATTTTCGAAAATTTGCGCTATATCGTGATCGACGAATTGCACGCCTATCGCGGAGTTTTCGGGAGCCATTTGACCAATGTGCTGCGGCGGCTTCGGCGAATCGCTGAATTTTATGGCTCGAAGCCGCAGTTCATCTGCTGTTCGGCCACGATTGCAAATCCCGGCGAGCTGGCGACGCAATTGATCGAAGACAAAGTTGAGGTCGTAGAAGAAAACGGAGCGCCGGCGGCGGAGAAGCTTTTCGTCTTTTACAACCCGCCGATGGTGAATCGCAATCTAGGAATTCGTCGCAGCTATTTGAACGAGACCACGCGCGTAGCTAAGGAACTGCTTTCCCGCAGACTTCAAACCATCGTATTTGCAAACAGCCGCCTGCACACCGAGCTTCTGCTGACATATCTACAACAAGCAAATCGACCGCGGCCGGGCGAATCCGAACCGATTCGCGGCTATCGCGGCGGGTATCTGCCGGGCGAACGGCGCGAGGTAGAGCACGGCCTGCGCGACGGGCGCATTCGCGGTGTGGTGGCGACCAACGCACTGGAATTGGGCATAGATATCGGCTCGCTGGACGCAACCGTAATGGCCGGATATGCGGGATCGATTGCTTCCACATGGCAGCGTGCCGGCCGCGCAGGCCGTCGCAGCGGCACTTCGTGCGCCGTGATGGTGGCGTCGTCAGCGCCCTTGGATCAATTCATCGTCCGACATCCCGATTATTTTTTCGGCCGCTCGCCGGAACACGCCTACGTCCAGCCGGACAATCTGGAAATTCTGGTGAATCATGTGAAGTGCGCAGCTTTTGAATTGCCGGTCGCTGCGAACGAACGATTCGGCGGAGTCGATCTGCAGACTCTTTGCGAGCGCCTTGCAGGGGCCGGATACCTGCACCACAGCGGGGCGCACTGGCATTGGGTGCAACAAGCATATCCGGCGGATACGGTGAGCCTGCGTTCTGTAACTTCCGACAATTTTATCATTATCGATACAGCCGGCGGTACGAACGGCGAAGAGGACGGTGAACCGGAGGTGATCGGCGAGGTTGATTTTTCTTCAGCGCTGACTGCCGTGCATCCCAAGGCGATCTACATTCACCAGGGACAGCAATATCACGTCGAGCGATTGGATTTCGAACAGCGCAAGGCCTACGTGAAAAGTGTGAACGTCGATTACTACACCGATGCAATTCGTTATACCCAGGTCCGGGTGCTGGAGATTGCCGAAGAAGAGCGAATTGCCACAGCTGGGGCTAAGGCCCACGGCGATGTATTGGTGCGCTCTCAAGTAGTGGGTTTCAAGAAAATAAAATTCTTCACCAACGAAAATGTCGGCTCGGGAAAACTTGAGCTGCCGGAAAACGAGATGCATACCACCGCTTTCTGGATCACGCTCGAACAGAAACTCCTCAGCGAATTGCCCTATGCGCTGTCAGACCGCCAGTCCGGCATTTTCGGCCTGCTGTATGCGATGGCGTCCCTGGCGGCTTTGCTGCTGATGTGCGATGGACGGGATCTAGGCACGGCAGTAGGTGAACGTCCGGCGAGTCCGGGTATTGAAACCGATTGGCAGGAATGTGATTCCGCAACAGCAGGACCAAATGCCCTGAAAGAATTCTTTGAGCCTAATTTATATATCTATGACGCTTACCCCGGCGGAATCGGGTTCAGCGAACCACTTTTCCGAGTGCACGATATTCTGCTGAACCGCACTCGCGAACTGATTTTGGGCTGCGGATGCGAGAGCGGCTGCCCTTCGTGTGTGGGTCCGGCAGGCGATAAGTGCGAGAAGACTAAACAAGCAGCCTTGGCGATTCTGAATAAGTTATGCGACGGGTGCGTTGCGCTCCAAGCCCGGTCGTCCGCCGGATCTTTTGTTGATCACTGATCGATACAGATCCTGCAAACATGGCAAGACACGATCGTAAGGTGAAACGGCTGAACCGACTAGAGGGGAGACATTCGCAGCATGACGTTGCGCGATAAATTCGCGTCTATAGCCGCACTCAAACCTGCCAAACGATCCGATGCGCGAACCGAAGCGCAGCCGCGGGTACCCAAGAGTGTGCGAGACGGCTACCGGGCTGCTTTGCCGGATGGCGCTGAGCAGCTAGCGGAAATGGTGGGGGCCTCGGAGTTGAGCAACGGTTTCGGCGAACACTTGGCGGTACGTAAATGGTTTTCGGAGGCAATTGGCTGTAATCCGCCGGAAGGGATGCTGAACGCATCGGCGTTACGACTTCTCGCGCCAGCGGCGTGCGCCGAAGTGGGCGACCCGTGCCGCTGGCTTTTTCTCGACACGGAAACAACGGGGTTGATGGGCGGTACCGGAACGTATCCGTTTCTAGTTGGAATCGCATGGTGGGACGCGGGTGGTCTGGAAGTGGAACAGTTCTTCATGCGCGAGCTGAGCGAGGAGCACGCACTGCTGGTGACTTTGGCCGAGCGCATGGCGGAACGGCCAATACTCGTTACGTTCAACGGGAAATCGTTCGATTGGCCGCTCCTCGAAACGCGTTACCGCATGACGCGAGCCTTGCGAGCCGCGCAGCCGCGCGCCCATCTTGATTTCTTGCATCCAGCTCGTAATCTTTGGCGAATACGACTCGGATCGGTTCGGCTGGCTGAGCTCGAAAAACACGTGCTCGGTTTTCATCGCGGCGCGGATCTGGTTTCGGAAATGATCCCGCAATTCTATTTTGAATATCTGCGCGGCGGATCGTCAGAGCCACTGGTGCAAGTATTTTTACACAATCAGATGGACCTTCGCGGCCTAGCGGGCCTTGCAAGCCGGATCCTTGCCATCCTTTCCGAGCCCGAAATGCACGGCGCGGATGGTTTGGAACTATTCGGTATTTCGCGAATCTGCGAGCGGCGTGGCGAAACAGCTCGCGCCCGGAAACACTACGCGCAATCTCTGGCCGCGGATTTGCCGGCAGAGACCGGCCGCTTGGCGCGGGGATCGCTGGCGCGGCTGGCAAAGCGCGACGGAGACCTCCCGGTTGCGCGCGAACTTTGGGAAAGCAACTTGGGAAGCTCAAAAGACGGCATGGAAGCCTACGAGCAACTGGCGATTTATTACGAGCATCAAGCCACCAACCCGCATCGGGCGGCCGAGCTTGTCCAGCAAGCATTGGCGGAACTGCGCCGGGCGCGCCGGCAAGGTCTACTTTCGGCAGCCTTGAACCGCCGGTACCGCAGCCGATTTGAGCATCGACTTAAGCGATTGGAGCGGCTGAAACAGAAGGCAGGTCAATCTCTACTAAATGCCGTAGAAGCTGAGTCGCCGGCTCACAATTGAGAATCCAATCGGCAGGGGCAAAAGAGGATTCGCATGACTGAATCGGACAGCGACGCAACCCAACATGCGCGAAGCTTCAATGTCGAGGAGCAGGAAATGGACCAGTTAACCGATCCCTACATTCGCCAGCAATTGGAAATGCGTCGTAATGAGCTCCGTGCCGTAATTTCTTCGGCCGCATCCGCGGCCCCCGCAGCAGCCTTTGTCGGCCTGCTTAACGAAGTGGATGCCGCGCTTCACCGCATGGACGATGGCACCTACGGCATCTGCCCCGCGTGCAATGATTCCGTGGAAAAAGAAAGGCTGCTGGCCGATCCGTTGGTAAAGATGTGCTTGGACCACATGACCAGCGATGAGCATCGAGCCCTCGAGCGCGACCTGGAGCTTGCTGCCCGTGTCCAACGCGGGTTGCTACCGAGCACGGACGTGCGATTCAAGGAATGGCAGGTTCACTACCAATACAATCCAGCGGGCATGGTCAGCGGTGATTACTGCGATTTGATTTTGCCGGCGAGTGATGACGGCGAGTTCGTTTTTCTGGTTGGGGATGTGGCGGGCAAAGGCGTCGCGGCGGCTCTGTTAATGACTCACTTGCACGCCATGTTCCGGAGTCTCGCGAGTGTAACGATGTCGCTCGACAAATTGCTGGAAATGGCTAACAGTGTTTTCTGCCGGAGCACCCTCGCGGGCCAGTATGCGACGTTGGTTTGCGGGCGGTCCGGCCGCCGTGGAGAAATTGCGATCGGCAGCGCGGGACACTTGGCGGCATTGCTTGTCGCCAAGGATGGGGTACGGCAGGTATCTTCCACAGGCGTGCCATTGGGAATGTTTGGTTCCAGCCGGTACACAGTTGATCGCTTGCAAATGGAGGCAGGAGACAGCTTGATTCTTTACACAGACGGAATTTCCGAAGCCGTGAACAGCTCCGGCGTCGAGTATGGGGCCTCCCGGCTCTCGAGCGTCGCGTCGGAGCGGCATGGATGGGTGCCGCAAGAGCTGGCAGCCGCTTGTATGAAGGACGTGAAAACTTTTTCGGGCGCCGCGAAACAGTCCGACGATCAGACGCTGATGGTGATCCATCGAACTGCGCTGGACTTTTCTCTGAATGACTGACACCTGAATCAGGCGACGTACTATCGGACCACAGCTTGCTGCGAGACGAGGCCGGGGCCGGCTGAATTCTCGCGGGGCAATTGCGCCGTCGCTTGTGCTGGAGACGGGGTCCAGCCGATAGCGTGCGTGATCTTGTCGAAAGTTTCGCGCGTCGCGCCCTCAACTGTCAGGCAAGTAGCGTCAACACATCGCAGGAAAACTCCGCCCGACTCGGTCTGAAACTGAGTAAAATTCGCGGTGCGAAAGGTTTGCGTTTGCGGCTTGTATTTTTCCCCCAGGGCGTTGACATACTGGCCGAAGAATCGCGCAGCATCGTCAGCGTTGTCCAATGCGAGACGAAATACCAGTGGATGGGCTTTCGTTTTGGGGTCTTCGAACGTAGCGTATCGATCTCCTTTCCAGGCCGGCGAGAGCAAGTCCGCTCGACTCTCGTCTAGGAATTGCTTCAAGATCTCGCCGAGGCCGAATTCTCCCATCGTATTTTCTTCCAGTAGCTTCCAATCGTCCGGCACCAAGCCTTTCCATTGCGGAAGCGTAACCGCCTCGGGTTTCACATTTTGTAGATACAGATCAGGGTGAATAATCTGCTGCGTGGAAAGCGGTGGGTTCTGGAAAATCAGATGGAGATCCTGCCAGCCCGTGTGCGCCTTCAAAAATTGCTGCGTGAAACCAGTACCCGCGAGATAGGGGAATAAAAGTTCATCGCGAATATAAATGGGAGCTTTCGCCAGGTTCGGATCTTTATCCATTTCACTCACCGCACCCGCGCGAATCAGAAGGGTAACGTCCGGCAAATCGCGCACGCCAAGCTTCTGGTCCAGCATCTGGTAGTCAACCATCGCTGCAAGTGCCGAGCCTTCGCTGACGGCATCGCGCGCAAGCTCGGCATCGTCATTGGGACGTGCCGCCTTGATCCAGGGATCGATGTGGAACGATTGGTCTTCCAAGGCGTGAGTGAGTTCGTGGGACATTACCGTGCGCTGCTCGTCAGGCGGAATCCAATCCGCGATATAAAATTCCTTCGCTTTTGGGTCGTACAAGCCCGCCACCTGATCGGTTAAAACATCAAGCATGAAAGCATCCAACGGAAAATTTTTAGGGATCAGACCGAAAGCCTCTAGCGTCTTGTCATCGGCGTAACGCTGCGTCTCATTCTTGTCCTGTTTTTCCTCGCGAACCAGGTAATCGCGAACTTCCTGCTTCGATCGCAAACTTTTCTTGAGAGGCTCCTTAATCGGCAGGTCCAGGATCTTGCTCATCTGAACGAGCACTTCGTCGGCAGCTTTTATGAACTCAGGGCTCGATGCAGGCGGCGCCGCTTGCTTAGAGGATCGCGCACCAGCAGCACTTGATTCCACTGCCGAAACCGAGTGCTGACTTGCAAAAACCACGCCACATCCGCATAAGACCGCCACGCTCAAAAGCCGCGCGGCGACAGATGCACGCTTCATTTCCCAACGAAACTTCATCCCTTCCCTCCGGGAAAGTTTTGGCAGAACCAGAATAACAGGTTCCCGAGAGACGCACCGGGAGGACTAATGAGCATCACGCAATTGGTTCATCACGCCGACTTGGCAGAAAAAGCTTATACCCGTGTGGGTACTGTGCCCTTCCAAAACCAAACCATGCCGCTCAGGCGCTGCTCTAATGTGAGACTCTGCAGCCCGGCATTCGTAAGCAATTCGCGGAGATGCGATTCTTCGAACCGGCGATTGTATTGCGCGACCGTCGCCCAAGTGAGAAGTTTTCTGGTGTCACGGAAATTCAACCGATTTTCCCGAGCGTGAATCCGGGCTCGAGAGATGGACATCGACGCGTGAGGATCAAGCGCAGCAACCACTCCTGTTGAATGCGTGACCCGCACCATTTCCTGAAGAGTTGCGACCATGTGTTCTACCCAATAAAGAACGCCGGTGGCATAGCAGATGTCAAAGGACGCGTCTGGAAAAGGCAGCCGTTCCGCGCCCGCGAGATGGAACTTCACTGTGCTTCGTTCCTGGGCAGCCAGCTTTTTTGCAATTCGCAACAACCTACGGCTTCGATCGACGCCCGTCACGTCATAACCCGAGTGAGCCAGGGATCGAGCGATGTGGCCGGGTCCGCAACCGACGTCGAGAATACGAAGCCTGCCCGATCCGTTATGCGAAGCGGGAAGACTTAGGGAGGTGACAAATTCGCGACGAATTTCTGCTTCGGGTCCAGTGGCGAGCTTGCGGGCGTAATATCCCGCCCCCAGCTCGAAGAGTATTTGCTTGAAGGGATCTCGGAGAATTTTAAGCACGAATTCCAGCCATCGTCCTTTGATGCGGGGCAGCTTGTCAAGGTTACCAGTTACTGTGTCGCCGCAAAATGAGAATGTCCCAGTTACTGTCACGGAAAGTGCCAACCACTATGGCGAAGCGTACGTGCCAGCAGTTATTCAATTCGGCAACAAGGGCACATCCCCTTACTGCAAGGCCGTATAATTATGGGTACTCGGGGGCCAATCGTGGAAACCGAAAAAATACTGGTTGTCGACGACGAAGAAGCGATTCGCGAAGTCGTTTCGACTCTGCTCGAAGCTCAGGGATACACCTGCACGGTATGCTCCAACGGAAAGATGGCCCTGGACGCGTTCCGCAAGGACACGTTTGACCTGGTGCTTAGCGACATCGTAATGCCCGAAATGGACGGGCTGAAGCTGCTCGCTGAGCTTCGAAATGGCGATCCGGATGTACCCGTGATCATGGTCACGGCCATGCACGATATCTCGATTGCCCTCGAAGCCATCCGCGCCGGCGCCTACGATTACATACTGAAGCCCTTCGAGAAGGATCAGCTTCACCTCAGCGTGCGGCGAGCGCTGGAACATCGGCGCCTGGTCATGGAGAATCGCACCTACCAAAGCGATCTGGAACATTTGGTGGCTGAGCGCACGCAGCAATTGTCGATCGCGCTGCACGATCTTGAGCAATCCTATGATTATACTCTCGAAGCATTGGGCGGCGCACTCGACGCGAAAGATGCCGAGACCGAAGGCCATTGCCAGCGCGTCACGGCATTTACGATCACGATTGCAAGGTCAATGGGCGTGGATAAGGGCCTGCTGCGGCATATTGCCCGCGGAGCCTTCCTACACGATATCGGCAAAATGGGCGTGCCGGACAGCATCCTCCGCAAGCCGGGCCCGTTAACAGCGGACGAACGTCAAATCATGCGTAAGCATTGCGAAATCGGCTTCGCGGTTCTGGAGCGCATTCCATTCTTGAAAGATGCCGCTGAAATCGTGTTGGCACACCAAGAATTTTACGACGGGTCTGGCTATCCCCGTGGATTGAAGGGCGAAGAAATTCCGCTCGGGGCCAGGATTTTCGCGATCGCTGACACGCTGGACGCGATGATTTCCGACCGACCCTATCGCAAGGCCCAGACCATCGCCGCTGCGCGGGCCGAAATTCAAAGATACGCCGGCACGCAATTTGACCCGCAAGTCGTGGAAGTGTTTATGGCCCATCCGGAGAGCATCTGGCGAGAATTGCACGAAAAGGTCGGCGACCCCTTCAAACTCGCGCAACTTGCAACCGTCTAACACGGTCAACGGGAACTCAGCTCGCCATTCACTCCTTTAGTGTTCGGTCGTCTTTGCTGCCGTCTTGCGTCCAGCGCGGCGCGTCGGTATGATTCATCCAATTGCGGTCAACGGAGATCCCGATGGCTCTAGTGCCCATCAAAACAGCATCTACAACTGGATACTGCGACTGTATTTGCGCTTGCTATGAACTCGCGAGCCAGCGAGATGACGAAACGGGAAAGGGCTATTGTCCGAATTGTGCGAAAGAGCATCTGGAACTGAACCGGGGGATTGGCATTCCTCAAGTGGCGCCATCCAGAATGGCCGATAGCACTGGCCCTGACTTGAAATTGGAAGTTCCCGAGACCGCGGACCCGCCAGGGCGCCTGCGCTGACCTCCCGTTCCGCGCTCTGCGCTGGAACAGATTGCACGCATAAGTCTCTTCCTGATCTTACGGAAAAATTGAAAGCAGGCGTTTTACCCCCGCGGCAAATTCTTCGTCCTTCGTAATTAGACTCAAAACCAAATATCCATCCGAGGGAAAGTCATAGAAATGGCCTGGGTGTACGTAGACTCCCTTGCGATTTAGCAAGTCGATCGCAAGATCTTCGTCAGGTTTAGTCGCTGGAATTCGAAGTACTGCATACCAACCGCCTTCTAATTCGAGGCGGCTACAAATCTTTTCGGAGCCAAGTTGACGATCGAGTTCGACCAGATTATTCCGAACGCGGGTGATCACCTGGTCGCGAAACCCATGGCGCTGTGCGAGCAACACAGGCATCGCCAGCTGCACGGGCGTATTCATTGAAAGATAGGTGTCGGCAATAATCTCGAGACGTTCCAACGCCTGAGACTTCCATTCTTGGGGACCGCTGGTGATCAGCCATGCGGCTTTCATTTGCGGCAGCCCTGAAATTTTGGATAGTCCGGAAGTTGTCAACGTGAGCACTGGGGCATTTGCGGCAAAACTAGTTCGCGGTTCATCACCTTCCGCGAAGTCCAGAAACACTTCGTCGGCAATGATTGCGAGGTTATACTGCGCACAAATTCGATTAAGCTTTTCAATGTCGGCAGCCTTGGTGAAATGTCCGGTTGGATTGTTGGGATGGACAACAATGACCGCGCGAGTGCGAGGAGAGATGGCGCGTTCGAGCGCATTGAAATCGATCTGCCATCCGTAATCGTAAACCAGCGGGTAACGGCGCTGGGCAACGTCCTGAATCCCTGCAAGAAATGCAAATAACGGATAGCTTGGTTCGGGAATCAACACTTCGTCGCCGGGATTACACAGCGTCCGAAATACGAAGGAGTAGGCCTCGCTGGTGCTGGTCGTCAACACAATATCGTCAATTGGTAGCTGGATTTTATGCGCGGAATAGTATTCGGCTACGGCTTCGCGCGCCGTCGCCATACCTTTGGTCTCGGGCTTATAGCTGAGCGCGGCGGGTTTCGCCAAGGCATCTAAAATCGCTTGCTCGTTGTAATCAAAGCCACATTCCGTCGGATTTGACGCTGTAAGATCAATCAGCGGCTTCCCAGCTGCGCGACGGCGCGCAAGCTCCCTGTTGAGGGCGTTCGGTTCGAGATTCCAATTGGTACGATCGGCAAACATTTCGTCGGCGCCCTCGAAGGACTGACGAATTATAGGGAAACCGGGGCAATGGGGCAGCTAAAACCGTTGCTTTCGCGTGAAAGAGTTAGGTGTAGAAATCGACCAAATCTATAATCATCAGACAACTTCGCACGTGCCGATCGGAGGCATCTATGAACAGGGTGGTCAAAATTCTAACGGCTCTGCTGTCGATGCTATTGCTGGCCGCACAGTTTTCTGCTTTCGCGCAAGACGACACCATCGCCAAGACGAATTTGAAGGTGGGCGATGTCGCGCCTGATTTCACGCTGCTCGCCGATGACTGGAAGCCAGTCAAGTTAAGTGATTTCCGCGGCAAGAAAAATGTGATCCTGGCCTTCTACGTTCTCGCTTTCACCAGTGGTTGAACGCAAGAACTACAAGCCTATCAGGCTGATATGGCCAAGCTCACAGCTAGCGACACCGTAGTGCTCGGAATCAGCGTCGACAGCCCCGCCGCAAATGCCGCATTCGCGAAACAAATCGGCGTTACCTTCCCCCTGCTCAGTGACATGAATCGCAAAGTCCTTACACAGTACGGTATTTTGAAAGCCTACGACCAGCAAGGTGACAAGTACGAGTGGGCGCAACGAACAACCATCGTCGTGGACAAAGAGGGTAGAATTCAGCACGTCGAGCAAGGCGATAGTGCTGTTAATCCGAACAGCGCCGTCTCAATTTGCACGGGGTTGCACAAACCGCACAGCCAATAGGGACAGGGACAAGCGGGTTACTTGCAAAAAATCAAATTAGCGCGAAACGTTGCGTCGCCGGTAGATCAGGCCCAAAATTCCGACGAATAAACTGATCGTGGGAAACAGCAGGATCATTATGCCGTGGCGCAGTGCAGCGCCGCCCTGCGCTCCAGTTGCTGCAGCACTCTGGTAGCACATCGCGCAGCCTTGGGCCAGGACGCGGGGCATCGGCAGCGCGATCAATGCTATACAGCATAGGGTGATCAGTACCAGGCGGATTGTAATTTCCATCTTCAATTGCGCTCGACCTAATTGTCAAATCTCGAAACAATTGTGCTCGGTATTCCGACCACAGCAAACTCTGCTCGCCGTTAATGCGGCCGCAGTTGCATTAATCGAATGCTGTCGGGAAAAAACATGATCAACATCATGCAGATGCAAAAAACCATCGCCGGCACAAGCAGCAGAAACAGGCCGAGCCGCTCGAAGCGCAGGTGCATGAAGTACGACATGATCAGAGCGGCCTTGACGAGCGAAAGCCCCACAAGTATCGCAATCATCAGATGAACTTCCAGCCGCTCATAGGCCAAGAATACTTCCACGGCTGTCAGAAGAAGCAGCCAGACCCAAACCGTGAAAAAGAGCTTGGTCGTACCTACGGCATGTTCGTGCGAAAGTTCGGCGGTGTGCCCATGCGCGCTCATCTTTTTGCTGGCTCCTTTGCTTGCTTACTTCGGATTCACGCTCAACAAATACACCATCGGGAAAATAAACATCCACACCAAATCGACAAAGTGCCAGTAAAGTCCGCTGACTTCCACGTGCTCGGCGGTGTACTTCCCTTTGCCGAATCCCCACGCAATGACGGCCAGATAAAGCACACCGATGGTTACGTGAAGCATGTGCAGACCGGTAAGGCCAAAGAATGTGCCGCCAAACAGTGGAACGAAAGGATGCCAGGGATTCGTCCAGGGCGTGACGCCTTCATTGAAGAGCGTTACCCATTCGGTGGCGTGAATCAGAACAAAGGCGATGCCGCAAATGATGGTAGCAATCAGGTAGCGTACGGTTTTCTTGCGGTCGCCCTTGAACGCCGCATTTACGCCCAGCACCATGGTCAAGCTGCTGGACAACAAAACGAACGTCATGAGCGACGACTTGGCGATGGCCGGCCAGATCTCAAACGGCCGAGGCCAGTCCGGGGTTTCCAATCGCACGTAAGCGTAACTGATCAGCAGGGCTGAAAAAGTCAGCGAGTCCGAGATGATGAACAGCCACATCCCCAGTTTTTTCGAATTGATGGCGAAAGGAGATGCGCCTCCGGACCACGGTGACTCAATTATGCCCTCGTATTCCGTTTCACTCACGCTTCACCTTCCCAGGTAGAGGAGTAGAAACAAGAAGACCCACAGCCCATCCATGAAATGCCAGTACATCGACGCGATATCCACCGCGGTGCGCATTGACATTTTCTGCGGCGTGCGAAATTGAATGAAGAGCAGCGCCAGCAAGCCGCCCAGCAAATGCAATCCGTGAGCGCCAGTGAAAACGTAGAAGAAGCTGCTGCTCGGATTGGTCGCCAGGAAAGTTCCAGCAGTGACCAGTTGCCGCCAAGCGATGATCTGGCCTGCGACGAAAAGAACACCCAGTATCGTGGTAGTGGCCCACCAGTGACGGAAGCTCTTCGTGTCGCCCGCTTTGAAGCGGCTTCGGGCGGGAACGAGCGTGAGGCTGCTTGCGATCAGAATGATCGTGTTCAGCCACAGAATCCGCGGAACCTCCAGCGGAATCCAGTTGCTGTTAGGCATGTCCTTACGCACGACGTACGCGCTAACGAACGCCATGAAGAACATCAAAATCCCGGCTAGCGCGACGACCATCCCGGTAATGTAAGCGCGTTGCGGAGTTCCAGCGCCGCCAGAGCCCCGCCCCTCACCACCGTTACCCCCTCCGGGGCCACCGTTGCCGGAGGAGGCTCCGCCTCCGGGGCCTTTGTCCTCGTGAATCAGCTCAATGATGATTTCTTCAGTAGTCGTTGTCGGCGGCATTTTCTCTCCTAGAGGACCTCTGGGCCGGGCCTCGCGAGACTTCGGCTCGGGCCCGACGGACTCTAGTTATTTTGCACGAGTCACCTGAGAAGGCTCAAGGCTTTGCAAGATGAAATCCTCTTGCACGCCGGGAACGCTGAAGTCGTACGGCCCGCGGTACACACTGGGATAATGACCGCCGAAATTATCGATAGGCGGAGGCGAATCCGTAATCCATTCCAGGGTTGTCGCGTTCCATGGATTCTTGGAAGCTTTCGCTCCAAATTTCAAGCTGTAGAAGAAATTGAAAAGAAAGACGAGCTGAGCGGCGCCGGTAATGAACGCGGCGATCGTCATAAACAAGTGGACGGGCTGCAATCTTCCAAGAAACGCAACCGCGGAGGCGTCCGCGTAACGCCGAATTCCGCCCGCGAGTCCCACAAAATGCATCGGCATAAAAATGCAGTAAGCGCCGACAAACGTGAACCAGAAATGTACTTTCGCAAGCGGCTCGCTCATCATCCGGCCAAACATTTTCGGGAACCAGAAATAAGTAGCCGCGAAAATCGCAAAGATAGCCGCCACGCCCATCACCAGGTGAAAGTGAGCGACCACGTAGTACGTGGCGTGCAGCATGTTATCCACGGCAGGCTGCGCCAGGAAGAGTCCCGAAAGTCCACCTGATACGAAGAGCGACACAAATCCAAGCGCAAACAACATCGGACTCTTAAATTGAATCTTTCCGCCCCAGAGAGTTCCTAACCAGTTAAAAGTCTTGATGGCGGAAGGAACCCCGATGGCCATGGTGAGCACAGAGAACGTGAATCCGGAATAAGGGCTCATCCCGCTTAGGAACATATGGTGTCCCCACACCATGAACCCCAAAAACCCAATCGTGCAAATTGCGAAAGCCATGGCGCGATAACCAAAAACCGGCTTGCGCGAGAACGTGGAAAGTACGTGCGAGGTCACTCCCATCCCGGGAAGAATCGCAATGTAGACTTCCGGGTGACCAAAGAACCAGAAAAGATGCTGCCACAGCAATGGCGAACCGCCGCTGTGAGGCTGAAGCTGATCGTTCACAACCAGTCCCGCAGGCAAGAAGAAACTGGTCCCCGCTGAACGATCGAGCAACAGCAAAATTCCTGCTGCCAGGAGCACTCCGAACGCCAACAATCCCAGCACGGCGGTAACCAGCCATCCCCATACTGTCAGAGGCAATCGCATTATGCTCATGCCCGGAGCGCGCAAATCAATCGTGGTGGCAATAAAATTCAGCGCGCCCAGCAGCGACGCCAGACAGAAAAGAGAAATGCTGGCGATCCACATCGTTTGGCCCCAACCCTCGCCCGGACCAGTAATCTCACCGAGTCCGCTCAGCGGCGTGTAACCGGTCCAGCCGCTGATCGGCG
Organism: uncultured Acidobacteriota bacterium; assembly: GCA_963703675.1. Lineage (GTDB taxonomy): Bacteria > Acidobacteriota > Terriglobia > Acidiferrales > UBA7541 > Palsa-295. The sequence continues at coordinate 310,967 of CAVPFH010000010.1, forward strand.
CGCCACCCGGTGCGACGAACGCAGCAAGGATGCAAATGAAGGCGAGAAACGTCACCCAGAAAGACAACATGTTGAGTCGGGGAAATGCCATATCCGGCGCGCCAATCTGGATCGGCAGAAAATAATTTCCGAATCCACCCTGGGGCGCCGTGGTAAGCACGAAGAAAACCATGATGGTGCCATGCATGGTCACCAGCGCCAGGTATTGCTCTTGCGACATCTGGCCGCCGCTCACGAATGGCAGCGTCGCGTTGGGCCACACCAGGTGGAATCGCATGAGCAATGACAGCACCATTCCTATCACCACCGCGGTCAGCGCCAGCAGGAAATACTGAATTCCGATTACTTTGTGATCGACGCTGAAAATATATCTCCGGATGAAGCCTGAGGGCTCTGCCATCGGCGCATGCACAGTGGATCCAGCGGGATGCGCGTGCGAACTCATGCGTAGCCTCCTGAGAAATGGGTCTGATGCATCAGAATCTTCGCTCGCTCAACCACGATCACTGGCCTGCCGTCTTCAGAAAAGTTGCGTAATCTGCATCGGACACAACGTTTAAATAGCTGTGCATGCGCGAGTGCCCCAAGCCACACAGCTGCGTGCAGACCACTTCATACTGTCCGATCGCGTTGGCCGTGAAATGAAGAGAAATGACCATGCCGGGAGTCGCGTCCTGCTGTAGACGCAGTTCCCGAACGTAGAAATTGTGAATCACGTCTTGAGAGCGGATCAGTAGTTGAACCTGACGATTCACCGGAACTGTGATGGTGGGCACAACGATGTCGTCTTTACCAGCCGGATCATTCTGGTCGATTCCCAGGGGATTACCCGTTGAAGCGCTGATTTGTTTTGGATCCAGCCGCCCGAATTTTCCATCGGGACCAGGGTAGCGGAAGTTGAAGACGAATTGGTTTGTCGTCACTTCCACTTGAATCGCGTCCGGCTCAGCCTGGGTAAAACGCACCTCAGCCCAAGCTTTGCGGCCCATCAATCCCAATCCGAGAAACAAAATGATCGTCGCAGACGTCCAGACGAGTTCCATCGTGTTGTTGCCGCGCGTGAAATGCGCTTTCTGCCCACGATCACGAAAGCGAAAAACAGCAAATGCAAGACCGAGCTGCGACAGGATAAAAACAGTTCCAGTAACCGCCAGAGTCAGATCGTATTGATGATCGATAGCCACGCCAACGGAAGTAATCGGCGCAGGCGGCGCATAATTTCCGGAGGCAAAAACATACACGGTAACGGCAACGAGAATTACCAAAAGGAGGGACAGCACAGCCGGAGTAGCAGCTGAACCGTTACTGCGCTTCCTGATCCGCATCGCTTTTGCTCCTCACAACTGCACAAAGCGTTCGATAGGACCGCGTGGCCGATTTCAAAACAGCACATCATATACAACGGAGTACGAATATCAAGGAGGATTATGCGGAAAAAATCAGCAGCAAGACAATGCGGGGCGAAGATAAATAGGAAATCAGATGAAATTTCACATTAAGAGAAGCCACGCTGGATGAGACGCCATTCGAGCCGGGGAAACACGGCTAACGCCGCAGCAATCTAAATGCATGGTTGGGCCTTGTTTCTGAATGACAGCAAGGTCGATCCAGAGCATCGCCATCGCTTCCAGGTAACGCGCACTCTTGAGCGGGCCAACATCCGAGGGCTCGAACCCCGCGCTTTCTACGAGTCCGCGAACTTCTGCCTTCGCCGCTTTATCGTCACCACAGTAAAAGCCATCGGCACGTATCGCTCCGAATTGCGCGTCGCCAAAATCTGCGGCCCCGATGGTGTTGAACGCTTTCACGACTTTGGCGCTCTGCGCCCAGCCGGACGCATTGGCCTCCGGCCCCACCTAGCATTGAAGTGTTACCGACCGAGATTCAAATTACTGCGATTTGCAAGTGTCACTAACCATCTTCACGGAGGTAACGATCAGCATATGCCCGCCGCCGTGCTGGTCGGCAGTGGCACCGCCCGCTCCGTTCTGACCGCTGCCTGACATGGACGAACTCGAACTGTCTCCCGAAGTCGCTGAGGGTGCCTGACCGCCCGCTCCGTTACCGCGACCTTGCGGGATTGTGCCCGTTACCTCGACGGTGTGGCCGACGTGCTCTCCTAGCTTCACCTGCCGACTGCGCAAATGATAGATGGTGCCGTCCTCGGCCGTAAGCATGTAGTGACCAGCCTGCTTCCCCGCCTTCAAACAGCCCGTGACGGTGGTGGTTTCGGCACTCGCTGAACCGTTCTGGCCCGCGTTGCCGCTACCCGTATCTTGCGCCAGCACCCGCAAAGGCAGAAACGTGACGGCAACTAGCAGCGCCAGTAAAACAGCAAACTTTTGCATCGCAGTTCTCCTTTTACTTCCGGCGGGGTGGGTCTGTCGCGATTGCCCCGCCGCTCACTAGCAGTAGACCCGGTTGAGCGCCGACGGCCAATCGGGTGAATCACCGATAGTGCCAAAGCGGGCTATGCGATAGAGCGCAATATTCTATGATACGTGCCATAAGCAGCGGATTTTTATTCATATTTATCATTAGGATGAGTCCATTTATAATTAATTGTCATTAAGTCCGTGCGGCGAACGGGCGTGAAGCCTGTCCTTCCACGTTCCCTCAAGTTGGCATACATCTTTCGCGTGTGCATCTGGTGAGACTCTCTCTAGGATGCTAAACCGAAAGTTTTTACGATCTCGTTTGCGAAGCAACGCATTTCCGCCGTGTCCCGACGCGGCGTAGTTTTGCCATCTGCCCAGCAGATTTGTGTCGCCATAGGCAGAGCCGACGTATCCTTTTCCATCGGAAGCGTCAAATATATAGGTAGATTCCCCGCCATCCTCGCTCGCTGCCCGACAGACATTTCGCACTTCGTGCCGTATATAGATCATGCCATCGTTGGTTAGGCGTTCGTGCCACCATCGATAGTAAGATTTGCACCGGTAATGTACGACGCCTCTGGACCAGCCACGAACGCTACTAACGCGGCGACCTCGTCAACAGATCCGTACCGGTCCAGCGCTGTGGCGGCTTTCTGGGGCGTGGCCCAATCGCCGGCGGCGGGATTCAACTCCGTGTCGATCGGGCCGGGCTGAATATTGTTGACCGTGATGCCCCGACTCCCGACCTCTCTGGACAAGCCTTGGGTAAACATTTTGACCGCGCCTTTTGTGGCTGAGTAGGGCACGAGCCCGGGCGTCATCGAACGTTCGCCCACGCAGGAGCCGATCATGATGATGCGACCGCCATTGTTCATGTGCTTCAGCGCGGCCTGCGTCGTGACGAAGGTGCCGCGGATGTTGATGTCAATCAGGCGATCCAGTTCTTCCAGCGTGGTCTCCTCGAACTTCTTCGGAATGGCCGTGCCGGCATTGTTCACCAGCAGATCAAGCCGACCCAAGGTCGCGACGGTTTTTTCGACCGCGGCTGTGACCGCTTTGGCGTCAGTGGCGTCTGCCTGAATCGCCAGCGATCTTCCGCCGGATTTTTCAATTTCCTTGACGACCGACGCGGCCGCATCTGCACCTTTCGTGTACGTGATGGCCACACTTGCGCCATCCGCAGCCAAACGTTTTGCAATAGCGGCACCTATACCGCGCGAGCCGCCGGTGACGAGAGCGATTTTTCCTTCCAGTTTCTTTGACATTGTTTCTCCTTGGTCTTCAAATTCTTTAGTTTTCGTCCGTCTAAGCGGTGTCCTTTGTCCATCGCTCGGATGGCGACGGCCGCATGGGCTGCAAGCGACGAGACAAATTTGATGCTTTTGCTCTCGGCAAGGATAGGAAGTAATTAGGCCAGTTTGATGTTCGAATGCAGAGCATTCTCCCGAGTGTCTTTAGAGGAGAAATTTCCACATTTCCGAGATTTCCACATCTAAAAATGTTTCTGGTCGTATTGACACCTTACGTGCGCAGAGTTACAAGGTCTTTGCCGAAGCTTTCCAATCATCTGAGTTTTGAATGGCGCGGCAAGCGAAAGCTTGACGGGCTATTCAGGACACGGACGGATAGAACAGTTTCGACAAAGTTCGGAATGGTACGGCATCACGGCGAGACCCAAGATCCGGCAAGTGGCAGGCGAGGGTTGTTCGCGTTAAGCAACGCTTAACGTGGCAGCGTGACGCAAGCCACGGGCTGAGCTAGCGAGACTTGTTGTGATCGGCTTGTCCCGGTAACACGGGAGAACGCTCGAAAGCTGTTGCCTTTCGTGACTGAGGGGAAGGGGCGAGCAATCGCCCCTTTTCTTTTTCACACCTTGGATCAATCCTCGAATTGTACGCCGTAACGCGCCCTCGGAGCCGCGACCGCTGATATGGTCTGCGAACAATAGCGAGCGATTCTTACTTGTTTTAACGAGTTTCTTTAATCGCTTCTTACGTTCAACAAGGTTGAGTCTTCGCAGATCCTCACCGTTGAGCCACAACAAGTCGAAAGCGTAGAAGCGTGGTCGCCCCTTGCGAAGCAGCGACTCCTTGAAAACACTCTTGCCCGCGCAATCCAAGCAAACGATTTCACCGTCCAAGATAGAACGCGATCGCAATTTGGGCGACGGAATCCAATGGTATCAACGGGACTATCGGAGGGGCGTGCGTTCCACTTTTTTTTTGCGGATTTCTGTTGCCAATCTGTTGCCTATAATGCCCGGATTCCAGTGCTTCGGAAGCCGGGTGCGTCCCGTTTCGCCCCGATCCGGTTCAGGTAACCCTTGGAGAATCATCGAAAACCCCAATGTTGATGGGGTTTTCAGAATAGGTATGCGGTCGAGTGGATTCGAACCACCACGGTATTGCTACCGCCAGCCCCTCAAGCTGGTGCGTCTGCCAGTTCCGCCACGACCGCGTTGCTCAAATGAAGACGAATCGCAGTATAGCAGAAGCGGCTATCTCTTGGGAGCGGGGTTCTGCGTGGGTTGTTGCGCGGGTGCAGATTGTTGCGGCGGAGCCGGAGGCTGTTGCGAAGGCTGCTGAATCGGGGTTTGAATTGGTGATGGCTGAGGCTTCGCCGGAACAGTACCGGATTTTTGGGTTTGCTCGAGAACCGAGCCGGTTCCGAGAGCTTCCGTTGGGCTGCGCTTCACTGAGAGCGTGAGTGACGTCATCATGAAAACAATCGCGCACCACGTGGTTGCGCGCGAAAGAAAAGTGGCCGCGCCACGAGGTCCAAAGGCCGTCTGGCTGCCTGCACCACCGAATGCTCCGGCCAAGTCTGCTGCCGAGCCGCTCTGCAGCATGATGACGATGATCAGCACGAAACAAACCAGGATGTGCAGCGTTACCAGAACAAACGACAGCCGCCAGCCGATCGCGATCAATCCGACCGCGACCAGCAGCGACAGACCCCATTTTGCCCAAGATGGCATTCCAACTCCCAAATTTTAGAAATTCACGATAGCCGCAAACGACTTCGGATCCAGACTCGCACCACCTACCAGCGCGCCGTCTATCTCGGCTTGCGCCATCAGGCCTTTGATGTTGTCAGGCTTGACGCTGCCACCGTACAGAATTCGAACCGCAGACGCCTGCTCCGGCGAAAAATGTTTGGCAGCAAGTTCCCGGAGATAACGGTGAACGTCTTCGGCAATTTCGGGGGTGGCCGTCTTGCCCGTGCCGATTGCCCAAACCGGCTCGTAAGCTAAAAGAATACGCGAGAAGTCGCTGGGGGTCAACGCAGCCAGACCAGCTTCAAATTGCTGTCTCAGCACCGCGTTCGTCAAATTCCCTTCTCGCTCGGCCAAACTTTCGCCCAGGCACACGATGGGGGTGAGGTGAGCCTCCAGAGCCGCCTTCACCTTACGGTTCACCGATTCATCGGTCTCGCCGAAATACCGGCGGCGCTCAGAATGCCCGATGATTACCGCCTGGCACCCGCAATCGGTGACCATGTGCATGGAGATTTCGCCGGTAAACGCGCCTTCGCGCTCCCAGTGAGCGTTCTGCGCAGCAACGCAAATTTTGCTGCCGTGAGCGGCTTCCACGGCGTGATGGAGAGAAGTGAACGGCGGCGCAATGATGATGTCGCAGGAAAGCGTTCCGGCGACGAGAGGCTTGAACGCGTCAAAAAAGCTACGCGTCTGTTCCCGCGTCTTGTACATCTTCCAATTGCCGGCAATCACAGGACGACGCAAACGATTTCCTCGACTATTTTGGAGTGCGGCGGCTCGCCGCCGGTTTCGGCCCCGGGAGCCTTGTAACCGGCCTTCGCGAAGTTTCACAAGGGCACAAATCGCCCGGCAGTCGGTCGACAATCGCCCAGAACATAAACAACTAATTGTACGAATTATTCGTTAGAGCCTCTACACCCGGGAGTTTCTCGCCAGCCAGAAATTCCAGCGAAGCCCCTCCGCCCGTCGAAATGTGCGAGATTTTTGAAGCTAAACCGGATTGTTCGATTGCCGCAACCGAGTCTCCGCCACCCACAATCGACGTAGCTCCCGCCGCCGAGGCCGCAGCCACGGCACCAGCAATAGCCAAAGTTCCTTCCGCAAAGGCGGGTTTCTCAAACATCCCCAACGGGCCGTTCCACACAATGGTACGCGCCGCGGAAATTTCCCTGCTGAACAATTCAACAGTCTTCGGCCCAATATCCAGACCCATCCAGCCTTCCGGCGTGTCCGCGATGTCCGTCACGCGAGTTGCAGAAGAATCGGGAGACTCCGCCAGCACATGATCGACCGGCAAAAGAAGGCGAAAATTATTACGCTTCGCTTCATTCAGAAGTTCGCGCGCCAGTACCAGCTTGTCATTTTCCACCAGCGACCTCCCAATTGGCAGCCCTTGCGATTTCAAGAAAGTGTAAGCCATCGCGCCGCCGATCAACATGGCATCGGCCAGCTTCATCAGATTTTCGACCACTTCAATCTTGTCGGAAACCTTCGCGCCACCCAACACGGAAACAAACGGCCGATCGGGATGCGAAATGGCCTTCCCGAGATACGAAAGCTCCTTTTCCATCAGCAAACCTGCAGCGGCCTGGCGAACAAACTTGGTAATGCCAACCACGGAAGCATGCGCACGATGGGCAGAACCAAACGCATCACAGACAAAAAGTCCATCGCAGAGCGCCGAAAGCTTGCGCGCAAATTCCGGGTCGTTTGCTTCCTCCTCGGGATGGAAGCGAACATTCTCCAGCAGCAACACGTCGCCGTCGCGCAACGATTTGCTTTTAGCCTCAGCCTCTCCACCAATGCAATCCGCAGAAAAGCCCACAGGCTTATTGCCAAGCAACTCTTGCAAACGCTCGGCCACCTTGGCCAGCGAGTACTTTGGATCAACCTTACCTTTAGGCCGCCCCAGGTGCGAAGCAAGAACGAGACGCGCTCCGTGATCAATCGCCAGCCGCAAAGTCGGCAAAGTTTCGCGAATGCGCGTATCGTCGTCGACTTTTCCACCGGACATCGGCACATTGAAGTCCACGCGAATAAAAACGCGCTTACTCTTCAAGTCCAAGTCGCGAATGGAGAGTTTATTCATGGTCGGAATCGAAATTAGTTTCGGTCTGTTTCCGAACGCGAAATTGTCACTTAGACAAGAACTTGATCAAGTCGCGGCAGCGCGATGAGTAGCCCCATTCGTTGTCGTACCACGCAAGTACCTGAACGCAATTCGTCCCCACGGCGCGCGTATAGCCCGCGTCCACGATCGAGGAATGTGGATTGCCACGGAAATCAATCGACACCAATTCTTCTTCTTCGAACTGAAGGATGCCCTTCATGGGCCCATCGGCTGCGGTTTTGAGCGCGGCGTTCACACTCTGCACGGTAGCGGGCTTTTCCGTAAACACAGTCAAATCGACGACGCTGACGTTTGGAGTAGGCACACGCATGGCGTAACCGTCGAGCTTGCCCTTCAACTCCGGGATGACCAACTGCAACGCCTTCGCGGCTCCCGTCGATGTCGGAATCATCGAAAGCGCGGCCGCGCGTGCCCGCCGCAAATCTTTATGCGGAAGATCGAGCAGCTTCTGATCATTCGTATAGGAATGGATGGTAGTCATCGTGCCAACATTAATTCCAAACGTGTCAGTGATAACTTTCGCCACTGGCGCCAGGCAGTTCGTGGTGCAAGAGGCGTTCGAGATCACATGGTGCCTCGCCGGATCATAGGTTTTTTCGTTCACGCCGAGAACGATAGTGTGATCGGGATCAGTGGCAGGCGCGGAGATGATCACTTTCTTGACGGTTCCGCGAATGTGCTTTCGAGCATCCGCACCCTTGGTGAACAGGCCGGTCGACTCCACAACAATCGTAGCTCCCACCGAGGACCAATCCAGCTCGCCAGGATCCTTCACGCGAAATACCTTGAAGCTCTTCCCGTCCACAGAAATGGAATCATCGGCATGTGTGACTTTGTTAGGAAGATTGCCCAGAATCGAGTCGTACTTCAGCAAGTAGGCCAGGGTCTTTGAATCAGTGATGTCGTTCACGGCCACAATTTCAATATCCGGGTCACCGAGCGCCGCGCGGAAAATATTGCGGCCGATGCGACCAAATCCGTTAATTCCAACCTTAATCGCCATCATTCCTCCCAACAATACTTCAATAAACTCAGACCGCCAGCATGGCCTTACAAGATTATTACACGGGACTGCGGGTTACTGTTCCCCTGCACGACAGAGTCCGACTGAGACTAATTCCCGGATTGGGACGGAGCAGACTCGACGGAACAAGCCGCGACGCTATATCAAACGCGTGATGCTAGGTTGCGGCACGTGAAAAGTCAATGGACGATCAGTCAAATTCCTTAACGCGAATAACCTTATCGCCAGTGAAGGTAACGAACGTCGTCCGCGCTGGTGGAGTGCCGTAAATCCAGTCTTCTGTTTCCGTACCGTCGGGATCGCGTTCGCGGACCTTATGCTCAGGGCGTCCGAGCGCGGCGAGAACCATTTCATGATTCATGCCCACCCGGACTTCGTGATCGCTGATGGCCTGCTTGAATTCTGGCGGAAGCGTATCAATCCAGTTGACTGCGCCGGAGTGTTCCTTCGAAAAATCAAGAAAAGCCTGGAGGTCGGTCATCAAGTCGTCCGCGCTCATATCCGGTACGGTGCGCCCAAAGTCCAAAATGAGAGTCCCCCCAGGAGGCTTCTGTTCGGTGGCCGACACGGGGAGAGGCTGCCCCGCTCCCCCGATTCCAACCTGCAGGTGATCGCGAATGTTGAAACGACTTCTGCCGCCACCATTAATTTGAATCACGATTTCGCGATTGCGAAACTCGATACCGGTAATCTGGACCGTATCACCAGGACTCGCTGCCGGTACATGAGAACGCAGGGCGCTCTTCAGTTCGTTATCGTCAAGTTTCTTGCCCACTTCAATCTTGAAGCCCTTCTTCCCCGAAGGAATCGGCATTCGCACTTTGGCGAACTCACCTGATACGTAACGGACGATTTCAATGCGCGATTGTGGCTGCAGGGGCGTCTGTTGCTTATTCGAGGACTGTTGTACGACGGACAAATACACTTCTGGAAGCGAGCTCGTATTTGGCAGAGAACTGAGGTCCGGGGCACCCGCAAACGCAGGCGTTCTATAGCGATTGACGTCCGCCACATCGGCGCAAATACTGAGCGCCGCGGCCAGCACAATAGTTGTCCGGAAGTACATAGCGATAGCTCAACGCCTATTCTAGTAAGTTTTACGCCCTACGTGAATATGGGATTCACCGGGAGGAGGGATGGTTGCAGTGGCTTGCCGTCAACAGGCGTAGAAACGCAAGTCGCTATCTTCTACTGACTCACAGCTTGGACTTTTGGGAGGGCTGTAACTTTCGCTTCTTCGATTTTCTCATGAGCCAAATTGGGCTCGAAGCATCGCCGGCAGCGCGCCTCATACATATTCCCGGCTCCCACGACGATGAGTTCTTCCGATGCGACCAGCCGTTGCGTGTGCACTGCGGGATTGCCGCAGCGCATGCAAATTGCGAGCAGTTTGACGATTTCCTCGGCAACGGCGAGCAGCCGCGGCATAGGTTCGAACGGGCGGCCCATGAAGTCCGTATCTAGCCCAGCCACGATGACGCGCTTGCCCATGTCCGCCAGTTTCACGCAGATCTCGACCGCCGATTCGCCCAGAAATTGGGCTTCGTCTACACCCACAACCTCGGTGCGCGGCGCGACTTTCGCCAGAATATCCGCGCCATCCTTGACCAATTCGGAATCCAGCTCCAGTCCGGAATGCGAAACGATCCCGTTCTTTGCGTAGCGCTGGTCAATGACGGGCTTGAAAATCTGCACGCGCTGCTTAGCGATTTCCGCGCGCCTCAGACGGCGAATCAGTTCTTCACTCTTGCCTGAAAACATCGGACCGACCACCACTTCGATCCAGCCCATGTTTCCTTTCACTATGTCCACGCGTCCTCCCTTCTTCATTCTAGGCTAGCACAATGCAAATCCAAAAGTTAAGCGCCTGCGGTACGGTCTTTTGGAAGATACAGCCCCCGATTAAAAAATGGCGCGAATGCATTGATCACCGCAATTCGAAAAGCTTCCTGGCGCGTTATCAGATTGCCAGTAAGAATTCCCCAGGCGCCCTCAGCGTCGCGGATGTCATGACCTCCGGCAAATGCGTCGATGGCCTCCGCAAGCTCGACGCCATCATCGACCACTGTCTTCACCAGTGCGTCGGGCATCAAGACGGCACCGGATTGACCATAGGCGCCGCGCCCCGAGACATCGGCGACATATGCCCAATTTTCCAGAAACACCCAGCGCCGCTCCGCTTCGCGAACGATGTCTACCTCGGGAAATATATCCAGATTCGGAATGGCATCGAGGCCTGCAATCACATCGAGACCACCTTCAAGACCGAGGAAATACTTCCAGGCCTGAGATTTTTCACGCGCGATCTTTATGAGTGCTTCGGCGCGTTGCCGCGCTCCCGCCATCAGGTCCTCTCTGGTGAGCGGAGTGCGGCGAACGCCACTGGGAACATCAATGCCGAGAACCTCAAACGGTGGGCTGTCCTGGAACGCATTGCAAATGTTGCTGAGAGCTTCTTCGACCGCGTTGATTTTCGGGCGGCGCGTGCTGCCGACGACAACTACGATTTTTTCCATACGCTGCGGATTCTATCAACCTTTCCAGAGTTGATCTTGTCTTTCTCGTGAAAAACGCGCGGCCAGGAAATTCTTCAAGTCCTCGACGGACGAAAATAGCTGATCGGAGCAACCCAGCATCCAGCCGCTGATTTCTTCCACCGGAAGACTGCTGACCAGATAGACCGGAATTCCTTTGCGATAGGCGACCGTAAGCTCGGCCGACGTGCCACCACTTTTCGCCGGCGCATCCCAGCAGCAAATCAGGTAGTCGGCTCTGTTCTCGATCAGATCGAGATCAAACGCGATGATTTTTCGCACCGCGCGGCGAAATCGTTCCAGGTCGGTGGTCTTCCACTCACGAAAGTGTTCGGCTTCTTCCTGCGTGAGGTTCTTGCGCTCGTCTTCCGCCGGGTCGTAAACGCGATGGCCAAGCTGGTCACGAAGGAAAGGCGCAAGCTTGCGGCGCCAGAGCCTGCCGCCGTCTTCGGCGAATTCAATAGGACCGCAAAGATACGCGAGCATGAGGGTTGGGAACGAGACTTTAACACGAGGCGTTCCGGCGAATCTACCCAGTTCGACAACGATCGCCAGCACCCCGGACGCCAACCTGAATGGTTTTGTAGCGGCCGGTCTGGCGCAGTTCAGCCAGACCGGGCACTGGAGCGACACCCGGGCCCTGCGGTACGTTAAGACTGAAAACGCTGACACACGATACAGCAGGAAATACTCACCAGATTAGGATAAGAAACTAAGCAGAAAAAATCTAAGTGAGATGGAGCGGGATAAGGGAATCGAACCCTCGCCTCGACCTTGGCAAGGTCGCGTACTACCACTATACGAATCCCGCTTACAAGAACCTGAGCGCCATACTTTTATTTATAGCATGGTGCCCATGGACGAACAAGGTCTCAGCATGCGCCGCATTGCTGCGCCGGCCGAGACCCGGGCTAAGCTACACGGCAAATTCACCATCGGGCCTTTGGCATGAGAATTATTCTAATGCCGGTCGGAAAACGACCGATGATACATTTCGGCGAATGAATCGAAATTGCCGAAACGCTCTTAGTCTACTTCCATTATGCGGGCTGACTTTACCACCGGAGACTTCTTCTGCCGCTCGGCAAACTTCTGGGCACGCTCACGATCAATATAAACCCGGGCGAATTTCTCGCCATCGGCGTAATAAACGGTCACTTGCCAATGATGGTGCTTTCGCCGTTTATCGTGGCGCATTCGGCTGGTCTTTTTCGGTTTGCTCTCGCTCTTTTTCACGTTGAATAGTCCCCTCAGTGACGGGACTATGGCAATTCTGACGCCGTCGCGCAAGTAACAACTTAGAGGTTAACGTTCCTATACCTTTTTGGCGCCGCGTGACGGATTACCGTCGCGCAATTACTCACATCAAACTCAAAAAACTATGAGTCCTGCAACATTTGGGCGCGTCCAACCGTACTAGTAAGGGAAGGACGAAGCAAAGGCTTGGAGGGGAAAATGGTAATGCGCTGGGAACGCGAAATGCAGATTGAAGACCTTCGAAATCATCCTGCGGAGTTAGTGAAACAACTTCGCAACCTCCTGACCAATGGCGCACGGGTAAGTCCCGATCCGCGACATCCGGGATTCCACGAAATCGAAAGCGACGAACACGTTTATTACGTCCATATCTCGCCCAATACTGGAAAAGTGCTGCTGTTGGCGACTTGGCCGAGCGATAAGGTTTTGGACCAGGTCCTGTATGTTTCATAGCGTCAACGTCGAACCGGGCCGCCATTGGGTATCGCAATAAAGACACGAACGCGCCCAAAACTAACAAGGTCTGCGATCCCTGATCAGCTTCTGTCGCACCGCTGCGGCCGGCAGCGGTCGAATTGCCCCGTTCCCAGGGGCTATTGAGCTTCGTTTGGCGCGTGTAGCGCGACGGCGCGCTTGCGTTTCCACGTATAGTCTTTGCGTAATTTCTGCTGGTGCTTCTTCACTTGTGTCTCAAGTTCCGCAAATGCCGCCTTCGCGCTACCGAGCGCGTCTCCACCCACGCCCGTAGCATGAAGCACGCCTGTCGGCAGTCCTAGATTCACCGCAAAATTAAACTCAGTCTTACGCGGTGTCTTTTCTAACGAGCAGTGCAGATGCACCAAATCCGGATGATAACGTTTCAAAAGTCGATTCAACTTTTCCGCATGGCGCGTCGTCTCATGTTCGATTGCTTCCCGAAATGCCGGTTCTATATGACTGTATGTTATTTTCATTCGGGCATCCTGGTGTTACTTGGTTTACGAATGGAGGGATAATTCGCATCGAGGCAAAATCAGCATAGCGCGCTGCGAAGCGAGTTGCAATAGAACCGGCGCGAGAAAAACATCCCTGCAATGTACCGATCGATCCTAGAAATATCAGGTAGAGCATCTCCGGAATCAATAGATTCGAAGGCGTTACGGCACACCGGGTTCAAGAACAATTAATGTCCTCCAATTCGAACTTTGACAAAACCAATCTGGGAAGAATCTTCGTAGGACCCGCAGGTTGGTCTTACGCAGATTGGAAAGGAGTCGTGTACCCGACGAACCGCGAGCCTGGGTTCCATCAGGCCGCTTACCTCGCCAGTTTTTTCGACACAATTGAAATCAACACATCGTTTTACCACCCGCTGAAACCGAATCTTGCGGTGCAATGGCTCGATCGAGTGGCGTTCAATCCGCGATTCCTGTTCACCGCAAAGATGTGGCAGAAATTCACGCATGAAGGCAACACAACTGCGGAAGACGTCCAGGTGGTCCGGGCTGGATTCGATATATTACGCGATACAGAACGGCTTGGCGCGGTGCTGCTGCAATTCCCATTTTCTTTTCACAACACGTCTGAGAATCTGACGCGGTTGAACGTGATGCTGGATGACTTCAGCGACTATCCGCTGGTTGTCGAAGTCCGGCACTCATCCTGGGCGCAAAAGGAATTTTATGAACTCTTGCAAGCTCGCGGGGTCGGTTTTTGCAATATCGACCAGCCAGTCATTGGCCGCTCCATCAAGCCCAGCGAACGCGCAACTTCCCCGATTGGCTACGTCCGCCTTCACGGCCGCAGGTATGACACCTGGTTCAGCGACGATCCGGCTTCGCCTCCGTCAGAACGCTACAATTACCTCTATTCCGAAGAAGAGCTCGAACCCTGGGCCAAGCGCATCGAACATGTTTCGGAAAGCACGCGCGCCACATTCGTTATCACCAACAATCACTTCCAGGCTAAGGGAATCGTCAACGCACTACAGCTTATGAATTTGCTGACCGGAAACAAAGTGAAGGTCCCGGATACGCTGCGAAGCCACTACCCGCAACTTGAAACCATCGCGGATGAACCCGCTAAAGAACCGACGCTATTTCCCCTACCGCCGAAGTAAAAAATGATAATTCACGGCTAGCGCGAACCAACGGCGAAACGGGTAAGGTTTAAGTGGAGCGCCGCGGTCTTCAGCACGGCATCGTTCCCTCACACCCTTTGATTCTTCCGATTTTTTCGAAACTACCGAGGAGCCATCTGGGATGAGCTATTTCTTAAAGAGATCCTCGAAGGCCTTACGTGCATCGTTGGGACGTCCCGGGCCTACCGCGAGCGGAGCCGCTGAGGCGTAAGTCACTGGTGAGGTATCCTTCTCCACGGTCATTCGGAACTCAAAAAACGTGCAATCGTTCTTTGCATCTTTTCTGGCGATGCGCTCGGGGATGGGCTGGGTGCATTCGAACTGCTTCGCGGTATCGAAATGGACGCATTGCTTGCAGCAGTGCAGCGCGGTATGACAGCGGGGGCATTCTCCGTTGGGGTCAAATCCCGGCGTAAGCACAGCGCCGCAACTTGAACATCGCCCCCTCATTACGGTGCCGACCATCCGAGGCGTGCGCGGCCCCATTGCATCTTGTTTAGGACGCGGCTCGCCGCTGGGCCGCTCCGTTCTTTCTCTTTTCTTGTCCTGAGAATCGCGGTCGGCGTAGCCCCGCTGTTTATACTTCCGGTCCATCGGACCTCCTACCAAATAAATCCATCTTTTTGAAGACTTATGGCAATCAGTTATTCAAACCTGTGTGTGCGGTCTCGAACAAAGCGCGCGGAAAACCGGCGGCGGCGCCCGTTCAATCATTCAAACGCATCGCAAACTGAAGTTACATTTTGCCATTCAGGATCGACGCGAAGGTCCAGAAACGATAATCGCGACCAACGCACGCTTTCGCTTTTTCCCGATTACGTTTCACGCAAGAACCAAATCACGAGGTAACGCCACCCGAGGAATCGACCTGCACACGCTTGTCCAGAGTCGGGATATTTCTTGGGCGAAAAAATCAGCGCGAGCGCCGCGGTTTAAAGGCCGCCAGGACTGGCTGCCTTCTCTATAGAATACCCTTGTGGTGCAAAATGCAACATGCTTTTTGCAGAAACCGTGTAGGATAGGACATTCCTTACCGTTATCAGAAAACAGCCCGCGACCTCTCATTCCAACGCCAACGCGAATAAGCCTTTAAGATGTACATATAGCGCCGCAGCCTTTAGCTCGGCACTTCTGCGCACCGGCACCGGCTACGCGGATGGAAAGACCGCCCGTTGCGGCAACGGTGGGAAGGCCAGGCAAAATGATGTTCTTGGTCCCACTCGATTTACCGAATCTTACCGTTGCGACCAGCCCAAAACTTCGACAACCCTTCGAACGCTAAATCCGGCTGCAAAAATTGACGTCTCTGCCCCGATTCCGCAAGCAACGCTTCCGCCGCAAGATACCCGCTTCGCACAGCGCCTTCCATGGTCGCTGGCCACCCCGTTTGCGTCCAATCACCAGCGAGAAATAGATTCCGGATCGGAGTCTTCTGTGGAAGTCTCCACCGATCCACTCCAGGTTCTGGCGAAAACGTCGCATTCACTTCTTTGATAACGGTCGCCTTTCGCAGTTGGGCCTCTCGCGTTGCCGGCAGCACGTCGGCAAGTTCGCGTCGGCAAAGTTCGATAATTTCCTGCCGCGAGCGCGGGATCAAATCGTACGAGGCGCTGATGACCAGTTGCAGGTACTGTCCGCCACCTTGATCGGCTGCGGTTGTTCCCCGGCTTGGACGCGCACTCCCATCTCTGGTTTCATCCGGCTTGTACAAAAGCGTCTTGTTGAAGACCCACTGAGTTGTATGGTCCAAAAGTGTAAGAAACGGCTCGGTCATCACCTGCCGGTCATACCAAAAATGGACCCCGGTAATCGGTGACGTTTTGATATGGCGCAGCCCTTCGAGAGGTCCTTCCAGTTCGCTGAATTCCCTCGGCAGCAAGCTCAGAACAACGTCATGCGGAACCGCGCAAACGCAGGCATCGGCGGAAATTTCCGCACCATTATCCAGGGCCGCAGCCTCAAAGCGACTTTCGCGCAAGCGGATCTCGAGAATCCCGGCGCGTAGCTGAACTTCGCCTCCCCGTTGAACGATGCCCTCACGGCATCCTTCATAGAGATCAGCGAGCGGCACAACCGGAATTCCCACACGATAGCCGGTCCTATTCCCAAGAAAGGCCTTCCAGAAAACTTCAATTCCATAGCGAGCGTCCGTGCGTGCGAGTTCTTCATCAAGCGCGCTGACCAGCACCACGCGCCAGAACCGCTCGATTGCATCGGCCGTCTGTTTCATCCGGTGCAGCCAATCCAACATCGAGATGCCTTCGATGTCTCGCGGGCGGCCGCCAGCCGTCGCGATCGCCAGCATCGCGCCGGCTATTGAACGCTTGTCGGAAAAATTCAAAGCCCCAAAAAGCAGGAAAGATGGAGCCATATGCAGGGGTGGCGGCAGCGGCGCAGCTTCAATTGTCGAACGCCGGCCCTGCGCATCCGCAAAATAGAGCCGGTCGTAGAAACGAATTTTGTCGCCGGCTCCAACACGCCTATAAAAATCGGCGAGATTGGTGCAACAACCAAGGGTCACATGCTGGCAGTTGTCCACCTCACTGCCGTCAGGAAGGGTGTAAGAGGTGGCGCGGCCGCCGAGGTAGGGACGCTTCTCGACGAGATGGACCCGAAGGCCGGCTTCAGCCAGCGCGACGGCGGACGACAGCCCCGCCAGACCGCCGCCGATTACTAGGACACTTTGCGAGGGCATCAACCTTCCACCAGCCGGCTCTGCGCGCCGCAACGGCCGCCGTCAGGAGATATTGGATTTTTTCAGCACTGGACAGCGAAACGCGCGAACCAAAAACATCGAAGCTGCGCTCTTCCAATCGCGACAGAAGGCTGCTGTACGTGCGAACCAGCGCCCAGAGGGTAGCGCGGCTGTCGGGAGTCACTTGCGACACCAGCGGCGCACCTTCACGATACATCTGCCACGCGCGCTGCGCTTCGAACTCGAGCAACTCTTGCAGCTCCGGGCTGAAAGGACCTCGCAAATCCTCGGCTCGCACACCGAAGTGATCCAGATCTTCCTGGGGCAAGTAAATTCGCCCCATCGCATAATCGGTCCCAACGTCCCGAATGATATTCGTCAGCTGAAACGCGAGTCCCAGACGCTCGGCAAGATCGGGCGCCTTGGGATCATCAAATCCGAACACGTGCAAGCAGGTAAGGCCCACGGTTCCAGCGACTCGATAACAGTATTCTGACAGGCGATCGAACGTCGCGTACGTTGCGACAGTCAAATCCATTTCCGCGCCAAGAATTAAATCGTGGAAGTATCGCGTGGGAATTTCGAATCGTGCAATCGTATCCGCGAGTGCCGGCAGAATCGCGTGGCCTTCGGTTCGCCCTGCCACAGCTTCGTCCAGCATTGAACGCCAGTGAACGAGGCCGGCCCGTTTGGAATCCAAGGGGCCAGGCCCGTCGGATACATTGTCGACGAGTCGCATGAAAGCGTACAGGGCGCAAAGCGCATTGCGCTTTTCTTTCCGTAATCCGAAAAATGCCAAATAAAAACTACTGTGCGACGCACGCGCAATACGGTCGCACTCAGCGTAAGAAGCGCGAACACCTTCAGAATATGCCGAGGTTGGTGTAACTGTTCGAGACGATCCCCCGCCCAAAGCAGGGGTTTCCACTGAACTGTGAACTTTCGAAGCCCCCGCCTTCGCCGTCATGATACGGCGGGAGAAAGGCATCCGTATCAGGGTGCCGGTTAGCAGTTTGAGTTGCGTCCACTTTGTCAGTGCCGGACGGTGCTGCAGCGTGTTGTAACCAGAAGCCTCAATAGCATCAAGAATCGCCAGCCCGCCGCGCGAAAACATTTCCAAATCGACGCGTAGAAATGGCTCGACCGTCTTGGCCAACGGCGCTCCCGCATGGAAAATCGCCCGTGTTCGCGCAATCAGGGACTTCATCAGCGCGGCATAGCGTTGATCGAAGCGCCTGTTAACAACATCCGCCTCCGATAGCCCGTGCGCCGCCAATTCTTCGAGCGGAATATAGACTCGGCCCTTCTCCAGATCGCGCGACACGTCCTGCCAGAAATTCGCCAACTGCAAAGCGGTGCAAGTCTGGTCCGAAAGATGTTGCCGCGCTTCATCGGAGTAATCGCATAGATACAAAACGAGCCGGCCGACCGGATTGGCGGAATACCGGCAATAATCCAGCACTCCTTCCCACGTGCGGTAGCGTTGAACAGTCTGATCCTGCCCGAACGCGCGCAGCAAATCACTAAAAGGCTGTATCGGAATGTTCTTGGCTCGAATCGTTTCGCGCAAAGCGACTAGAACAGGATGCGAAGGGTCGGCATCCGAGCTGTAAATAAGCCGCAGCTCGTCCCCCCACGCATCGAGCAACTGGAGAGCGCGCCGGGGATCGGCTACCTCATCGCCGAGGTCGTCCGACCAGCGACAATAAGCGTAGACATTGTAGAAATGCTGATGCAGCCTCCGCGGAAGCAGCCAACTCACGACATTAAAATTTTCGTAGTGATGAGTGGCCAGCCATCGCGTATAACGCTCCGCCTCGGAGACAGCACAGTTCTCCCCCGGCAGGTTTCGCGCGATTTCCAGTTCGGGAGTGGCCAGCATTAAAAGAAGAGTTACGGAATTACCGCAGTTTTCAATTCGCCGTTCCGATTCTTCATGTCCTCGAATACTTTGGGCAAACCCTCGAGCGGCACTTCGCCGGTAATAAAATCACTGGAACGGATTTCACCGCGGGCAATGGTATCCATCGCCTCACGCATGAATCGCGGGGTATGGTGGAACGTAGATTTAATGGTGATCTCAGAATAGTGCAGCGCGGCAGGGTCGATCTTCACTTCGGTTCCCGAAGGACAGCCGCCAAATAGGTTAACCGTCCCGCCCTTGCGCACCATCTGCAGCGCCCATTCCCAGGTAACCGCGCGTCCCACGGCCTCGATCACAGCATCCGCACCGCGCTTGCCATCGGTCAATTCCCTCACCGACTCGACCGGATTTTCGATTTCGTCCACGTCAAAAGTGGCCACGGCTCCCAGACGTCGCGCAGCCTTCACCTGACTTTGCCGCTTGCCGATCGCTATCACGCGCACTTTTCGCTGCGACAGAATTCGAATGAATTTCATCCCAATTGCTCCGCAGCCAATAACGACCACCGTGTCGCCTGGATTGATTCCGGTCTCATGAATCCCGCGCAGCACGCAAGCCAAAGGCTCGGCCATAGCCGCATCCTTGAACGAGACGCCTTCCGGAATTTCCAGCATGTTCTGACGAACGATGCGCCCAGGGATACGGATGTATTCCGCGTAGGCGCCGTTATTGAACAGCAGGTCCTCGCACAAATTGGGCTGGCCCTTACGGCAGAAGAAGCACACACCGCAAGGCGCAGAGTTTGCTGGCAGCACGCGCATGCCGGTGCGCACGCCGCCATTCACGCTGCTTCCCTTCTCCTCGACGACCCCCGCAAGCTCATGCCCAAAAAGTGACGGCGGCTGAATCATTCGTGCGTGGTATCCACGCTTCCAAACTTTCAAATCTGTCCCGCAGGTGAGTGCCACTTCCACGCGCACCAACACCTCATCGTCTGCGACGGTGGGGATGTCCACTGTTTCAATTTTCAAATCTTCGGCGCCGTAGAGGACGGCTGCCGTCATGTGTCCATTCTTCTGCTTATCAATGCTCATTCGTGCCTTATGACTACCTTCAACGTATTATCCGCCGGATGAGCCGCCAATTCCAGAGCTTCGGCAATTTGTTCCAGCGGGAAGCGATGGGATATCAGTTCTCGCACTGGTAAACGCCGTTCAAATACCAGCGCCGCGGATTCAGCTTGCACCTCGACGTCCGCGCTATAGCTGCCGAGAATTTCCTTCTCTTCGACGCCTACGGCTGCAGCCGGGAACTCCAGGCGCAAGACCGGGTCGTTATGAGCGAACAATAGCACGCGTCCACCCGGCCGGGCGAGCGCCAGAGCTTCGGGTACCAACGAGGGATTCGGCACCGCCAACAACACCGCATCTGCACCCCTGCCCCCGGTGCGTGTGCGAATTTCTTCCTGCAGGTTTTGACGCGCCGGATCGAGAGCTTCTTTAGCGCCGAAGCGTACGCCGGCTTCACGGCGCCCCGTCATCGGATCGCTCGTATAAACCTCAGCGCCTTCGTATTTCGCGAGGACCATGAGCAGCATGCCGATGGGACCTTGCCCGACTACAAGCACTTGCTCTCCGGCCGCCACGCGCGCCTTGCGCACAGCTTTCAGGCACGTATTGACCGGCTCAACAAAAGTAGCCTCTTCAAAACTCACATCGTCAGGCAAAGCAATCATGCCGCGTTCGACAATCCAAGGCATGGCGCGAACGTATTCCGCAAACCCGCCGCCATTAGGATCGAAACCAGCGGTCAGGCCGGTCTTCTTGTAACCCGCGCATTGCGAAAAAAGCTTCCGCTGGCAATAAAAACAGTTCCCGCATGGCACGTGATGGAAGCTCACGACTCGGTCGCCAACTTTGAACTTGCTGACCCCGCGGCCAACCTTTACGACGGTGCCGGCCAGCTCATGCCCAAGTATCTGTGGCGGCGCCACAAATCCATGATGTATCTTCTTGATGTCGGTGCCGCAAATGCCGCAGGCCGCGACGCGGAACAGTAATTCACCCTCGCCAATTTCGGGAATTGGCACGGACTCGACCACCACCCGCCCGGCGCCGCGATACACACCAGCGCGCATGTGCCCCGGAGTATAAGGCGCACGGCGCGAACCGATTTGTTCGATGGTTTGACTCATCTCAACCAATTACGCATTTGCCGCGGTGCCGGATTGCCCGGCGCTAGCCTCAAGCTTGTTACAACGTTTCGAAATCAGTTTGATGTAGCCGTCCAAAAAGTGTGCCAACGAAGTAGCCGCGATTTTGCTATTTTGTCCCAATCGAATCAGGCTCGAAACCGACCCCGGGTGTCGCACCACCTCGCCAAGAACCCGTGGAATACTTACCTGCCCTTGGTCCGTGAAGATGCGGTCCATGTCCAGGGGCAAATCCTCATCCGCGGTATCGCTTATGGAGCGGATGGCAATAGCCGGAATGCCGTTCTCGGCCGCCGCAAACAGAATCTCGAAACTTTCCATTTCCACAGCGTCGGAATGCCTGCCCAGATACTTTTTTCTTTCCGACCGCGTAATCACACGATCGGTGCTGTAAAACCGGTTCACTGCCGTCGCCCCAGCCTCTTGCGCGAAATCAATCAGCGGCTCGCTACGTGGAAGAAGATTACGATCGTCGTCTTCCCCGTCGCTTTGTGCAAAAACGGACCGTGCAGCAACGACTTGCCCTACGCGCAAATTCGCTGCCAGCGCTCCTGCCAAGCCTGAAGAAACACAAAAATTAATCGCGTCCTGCTCCTTCATAATTTTCGTCGCCACCGCCCGAGCCTGCTTGGGTCCAGCCCCAGTCAGAACGACCACAACTTCGGCGCCCGCGATGTCAGCCAGATGAGTATTCAGTTGTCCGGATTCGGCAGCGCGAAAATCACGCATCGCACGCCAAGGCGCAAATTCATTTTCCAGCGCGAAAGTCACCAATATCTTCATAAACGAACTCTATGCCGCTGCCGCGTGAGCCGGGCGCTTGTGTTCAGCCCCACCCGAAATATAACCGTGCCCCTGATACCAACGCACGGCACGCTCCAGAGCCGCTTCGACTTTCGCTGGTTTGTATCCTAGTTCCCTCTCGGCCTTGTCGCTCTCGACAAACATCTTGTGGCGCGACATCTTTACACCCTCCACGGGAATCCGCGGCTCGCGCCCCGCGAATCGAGAAAACACTTCATCCACATAACCGGCCATCAGCGCGACGGCATGGGGCAATCGGATGCGCGGCGCCCGCAAGCCAGCTATCGCCGCTAAAGCGTCCAGAATTTCCTTCAGCGTCATATTGCGACCACCAAGAATATATCGTTCCCCCACGCGCCCTTTCTCAGCTGCAAGCAAATGCCCTAGCGCAACGTCCTCGACAGGCGCCACGTTAAGCCCGGTATCCACATATGCCGGCATCTTCCCGTTCAGGAAATCCAGAATTATGTGCCCGGTCGGCGTGGGCTTCCAGTCGCCCGGCCCCACCGGAGCCGTGGGATTGACGATCACCACTCGCGCACCCGCTTTTGTGGCATCCAGCGCCACTTGCTCCGCCAGAAATTTCGAACGCTTATAGTGACCGTTCATTTCGTCCAGCGTCGCCCAGGTTGCTTCACTAGGGAGCGCGCCATGACGAGGAACCGCGATAGTGGCAACAGTGCTGGTATATACGATGCGTTCCACGCCCGCGCGATGTGCGACTTCGATCAGACTCCGTGTCCCTTCCACATTGCTCTCGTAGATGTCGACGGGATTCGGAGTCCAGAGCCGGTAATCGGCGGCGACATGATAGACGCGCTGTATACCGTGCACCGCACGAGCGAGCGACTCGCCATCACGCAGATCGCCTTGCACAGGCTCGACAGCCAGCCCTTCCAGTGCGCTTAAATTGCTCTTCGGGCGTACGAGCACTCGGACGGAATGTCCTGCGGCTACAAGTTGACGGGCGACGTGGCTGCCCACGAACCCCGTAGCGCCGGTGACAAGAGTCTTCATGGAGATTGCATTTCGCTCGGCGCTTGCATGATTGAGGGAAGAAATTCGACCCGCCGCATCGGATGTGGCTCGCGTTCACGCAACCAATTGGAGGCATTCCCGCTGCAAGCTTCGCAGTGACGCCTCACAACAGTGGTGACTGACATTGATTACGTCCGCAGTCCGTTGTAGCTTTGCAATTCGTCCGGGGGAATCTGCACGCCGGCGAATCTGCGACGCCCCTTTCGCATATTGCTGTAGCGGGCGAGCGCGTAGAGCGGGAAGGCGTTGCGATAAATGTGATACTTCAGGTAGAAGACGCAAGGAAAACCGGTACCGGTAAACTCAGCTTCATCCCAAGTTCCGTTTTCATTCTGATGCGCGAGCAGCCAACCCATCGCTCGCTGCACCGCCGGGTCATCGGGCCCAGCCACTGCCAGCAATCCGATAATTCCCCACGCCGTTTGCGACGCCGTGCTCTTCCCTTTACCCTTCAACACAGGATCATAATAGGAAAGAACCGACTCGCCAAAACCACCGTCAGGATTTTGTACCGAGCGCAGCCATTTTGCGGCAGCCCGGCAATCGGCTCCTGTCGACAACCCAAGCGTCTCGAGCGCTCGCAAAACTCCGCTGCTGCCGTAAATGTAATTCACGCCCCAGCGGCCAAACCATGAACCGTCCGCCGTCTGTTCGTGACGGATAAACGCCCTGGCCTTCTGGAGGATTGGATGATTCGCGTCCCATCCCATCTGACCCAAGCACTCCACTGCACGGGCGGTGACGTCGGCCGTGGAAGGATCGAGCATCGCGTTGTGATCGGCGAACGGAATGTGATTCAAAAATTGTAGATTATTTTCGTGGTCGAACGCGCCCCATCCGCCGTCTTCATTCTGCATGCTCAATAGCCAATCCAGCCCGCGGCGCATGGAGCGACGCAACCTATCGGCATCGGGATCGGAAACGCGGCCGAGCGCCATCAACACAAAAGCTGTGTCATCGACGTCCGGATAATAGTCGTTCTGGAATTCAAACGCCCATCCGCCGGGAGCCGCGTTTTGATTCTTAACCTGCCAATCGCCGGGACCGAGAATCTGATTTGCCACAACCCAGCGCTCCGCAGCGATGAGTGACGGATGAGCTGGATCGAGTCCTGCCTCTTCCAACGAGACCATCGCTATCGCGGTGTCCCATACGGGAGAAATACACGGCTGCACGCGAAGCGTATCGTTCTCTTCAATTTCGTAACGAGCCAGGAAACCAATTTCCCGCGCCACCAGTGGTTCATTGCGATCAGCGCCTTCAGCCAGCAACGCGAAGATCGAATTCATCATCGCTGGATAAATCGTCCCCAAGCCTTCGCTACGCTCCAGCCGTTCCTTCATCCAATTTCGCGCAAGTGAAAGCGCCCTCTTGCGAAACGGTTTCCAAGGCGAGCGTTCGTACAATTTCAATCCACGGTCCAGCGCCAAGAACACATTCCGCCAGGACACAACGCGCTTGTCCCACTTGAAAGACTTTGGCTTGCTTCCGGGGTTGCTGAACAACTCAGTGACGGTCACCCCTTCGGGCAAGTGCCAATCAGGCTTGTTCGCGTAAACCAGCGAAAGCGGAATCACAATCCCGCGCGTCCATGACGACATCTCGTAAATATTCACGGGAACCCAATCGGGCAGCAGCATCAGTTCCGGCACAATCGACGGCACGATATTCCAATCAATCGCGCCAACCATCGCCAGATAAAACCGCACATACGAATTCGTTGCTTCCAGGCCGCCTAGTTCGACGACCTTTTCCCTGGCACGAATCAAGCCAGGTTCATCAGCGGAATCGCCGGCGAGACGCAGGGCCACGTAAGCCTTTACAGTAGCGTTGAGTTCGGAGGGGCCGCCCTGGAAAATGTTCCAGCCGCCGTCAGGAAGCTGCTTCCGCCGGATGTAAGCTGCGAGCTTAGGGACCTTATCGGAGTTCAGTTGACCAAGGATGTGGAGGTAAAGGATGTAATCGGATTCCAGGGTGGTGTCAGCTTCGAGTTCAGCCCACCAGTAGCCCTCCTGGGTCTGCGCGGACAGCAACCACTCGGTGCTTCGCGCGATAGCCTGCTCAACCTGGAATTCAACATTTCGGCTGCGGACCGTTGCCGTGCCGCGCGACCCCGCCTCATTCGCAATGTCGAAACGTAATTGTACTTCAGGCGTCATCAACCCCTCAGCACTATTGGACGACTCCTCACCCGATTCGATGCAGCGCTAGTAGTACTCGACCGCCGCCCAGCCACCGCACCCCAGGACCCACTGCAAGCTGTGGCCGAAATGAATCCTGCAATCCAAAAAATGAACCAAGGCTGACGGGCGCCTGCTATCTCAAACGCGTCAGATACAGTGGCTCCCGTGCTAAGGTTTGTATTATCTTCAAGTTTCCTTTCAGGGTCAACCAAAAACCTTCTCGGGATTCCCATCCTAAGATGTTTGGCCCTCTTGGATGGCTGCTCTAAAATTGACCACCGGAGCCGGAGCTTTAACCGCCTGTGGAAAATTCGCGACCTTACACACCTGACAAAACCTGTCTGTCTACCATTCGCGCAAAGAAATAAGCGAACGGAAAACGAAAACTCACTCGGAAACGCCCCCGGGGCGTGGAGCCCCACTCACAAGTCTTTCCAACGCGGCCACGCGTTCGACCAGTTTAGGTAAACGCGAAAGCGCAGCGAACTGTTCCCTAAAGCTCTCAAGGGGTCTACAAGGAGTCCCCCAAACAACTTGTCCGCTGCGGACCACTTTTCCGGGTAGCACTCCGGCCTGACCTCCCACAATCGCGCCGTCTTCCAGCATGCAATGTTCGCCCAGGCCTGCTTGGCCACCGAGCATCACCCCGGCTCCTATCGTGGCGCTCCCCGAAATCCCGACCTGCGCAACCAGGATAGAACCCTCGCCGATTTGAACGTTGTGTCCGACTTGCACAAGATTATCGATTTTCACGCCCGCTCCGATTTGGGTCTGGCCGAGCGACCCACGATCAATCGTGGAGTTACAGCCAATCTCAACGTCATCGCCTATTTCCACCCGGCCAATCTGTGGAAATTTAATGTGGCGGGTACCATCGAAAACATACCCAAAGCCGTCACCGCCAATGACAACTCCCGAATGTATTTCGACACGATCGTTCAGCCGGGCGCCTGGATACACCGTCACGCGGGGATGCAACCAACAGCCCTCTCCGACGTGCGCACCGCGGCCCAGGAAACAGAATGCATCCACAATCGCCCCACTATTCACCTCGACTTCGTCTTCGATCACAACGTAAGGGCCTACACGAATGTTCGGCGCGAGTCGCGCGGTCGGACCTACGACCGCGGTGGAATGGATTCCCGGGCGCAACGCAGGCCGCGGCATCAACCAAGCCGCTGCCTTCGCGAAGGCCAGCTTCGGATTTTCGACCTCGAGCAAAGTTTTTTCTTGCACCGCCACCCCGGCCGGAACGATAACGCAGAGCCCCGCCGAGCTCGCAGCCCAGTCTACGTGCCGAAACGAATCGACGTAGATCACATCACGGGCACTCGCGCTTTCCGGGCTTGCCACACCCACGATTGGTGTTTCCGCGTCTCCGAAAAGCTTTGCACCCAGGAACTGAGCAAGTTCACCGGCGGTATGAGCCATGGCGTCCTCTTTTCAAAACTCTTCCTAATTTGCGGAATTCAAAAGTCTACGGACCAACTTCAGAACGGATAAATCGACTTCTCGCCCGGCGGACGCGTTTTCCATCTCTTGTGCGCCCACAGCCATTGATCGGGATGCGCGCGGACGTAATCTTCAATAACGCGCGTGAACCGTTGCGTATTTTCCCGCACGTCC
This sequence comes from uncultured Acidobacteriota bacterium, assembly GCA_963703675.1. Lineage (GTDB taxonomy): Bacteria > Acidobacteriota > Terriglobia > Acidiferrales > UBA7541 > Palsa-295. Next base: position 337,830 of record CAVPFH010000010.1, read on the forward strand.
GCTTCGTCGTCGCCCGTTCGTGAAAGCTCGATCGCAGGTTCAAACCTCAATTTGTATTTTCTCCGAGACTCGTCCCACGATAGGAATCCCGGAATCACAGCCGCATCGGTACGCAGGGCAATCCGCGCGATTCCTGACGTGGTGCACGCCGGAATGCCAAAAAAATCGACGAAGACACCTTCCTCAAGCGAGGTGTTGTGGTCCGCCAGAATGCCCACAGTTCCGCCATCCCCAAGAACCTTCAAAGTTGCACGCGCCGATTTATTCTTATCAATCGGGCGATTCCCCGACAAACACCGATAAGTATTAATCATCTCGTCCACGCGCCGATTGGAAATCGGCCGCACCAGAAAATGTAAAGGATATCCGTAGAGCGCATGAGCAAACGACGACAATTCCCAAGCGCTCATATGCCCGGTCAGGAAAAGCGCACCATTGCCACGTCGCCGCCCAGCATCAAAATTTTCAAAGCCGTCCAGAACCACCACGCGATCGATATTTTCCCGCGAGTACTTCGGGAACTGCGAAAACTCGCCGGCCATCCATCCGATCTGCCGGACCATTCCGCGAATCACGCGCTTCTTCTGTTTCTCGCTCCAATCCGGAAACGCCAGATGCACATTGAACATCGCGGCCCGCCGCAAAGGCGAACGGCAGGCGTAGGCGATGTGCGCAAATATCGCGCCAACAAATCGCGCCGCTGGCCGAGGCAACAACCCTAAAGACTTCAGCCCTACCCAAGCAGCAGCATATTCAAGCCATTCCCGCATAGCGGGCCATTATGCAAGACGGCGCGGAAAGGAAGCCAGCGATTGGTGTTCGCGGTTGCCTAAAACATGATTGCAAAACCCTCGCAGCTCGGTTCGGGAACAAGTTGGTCATTGAGAATGTTAGACTCGACGCGCTTTGAGCCGAATATCGGAACCGCAAGATCCAAAGAATATTCTGTCCGCTGCATTCGCGGCACTGGTTTGCGTGGTCTGCTTATTCAGCAATCTCGGCGCAATAGGGTTAGTTGGGCCAGACGAACCCCGCTACGTGTGGATCGCTCGCGCTATGGCGGAGAAGGGCGACTGGATCACTCCACGTCTCTACGGAACGCCGTGGTTTGAAAAACCAATCCTGTATTACTGGGCGGCAGCAACCGGTTTTCGCCTGAATCTTTCGCCAGAATGGGCGGCGCGACTGCCATCAGCCATCGCCGCTATGCTAGCGGCAGTCACCATCGCCTGGCTGGGATGGAAACATTATGGAGTCGGCGATGACTGGTCGCGAAGCCCAGCAATTGTGGCCCCGCTGATATTTTCCGCCAGTGTCGCGGGAATCGCATTCGCGCGCGCAGCCACTGCGGACATGCTTTTCGCCGCATCGTTAACGATAGCGATGGCATGCGCTGCTGCCACACTACGCCGGAACGGTGCACTGCGTGGCCAAGAACCCGCTCCAGCGAGCGCTCAGCAGCACGATCCCACAGCCCTAGCACTGTTCGGCGCTTGTCTAGGGCTTTCGGTTCTCGCCAAGGGACCAGCAGGAGTGATACTGGCGGGCGGCGCGATCGGACTGTGGGCGCTGCTCGCGCGAAAATGGCAAGCAGCTTTTCGACTGGCTCATCCTGTCGCAATCGCCGCGTTCGCCGCAGTCGCGGTACCTTGGTATGTGATTTGCGCGCGACGGAATTCAGACTTCCTACACATCTTCATTTTTCAGCACAACTTCGAGCGTTATCTGACTCCGGTGTTCCAACACAAACAACCCTTTTGGTTTTTCGGCCCGATTACGATCCTGGCACTTCTTCCCTGGAGCTCATTCCTACTTGGCAGCTTGCAGGAAGGCACGAGGCTTTACCGCGAACGGTCCTGGCAGTCTTCTCCCGGCTTCCTTTTTGCATGCTGGGTTATTTCCCCCGTCGTGTTCTTCAGTTTCTCTCAATCAAAATTGCCAAGTTATATTCTGCCCGCAATCCCGGCACTGGCATTGATTGCGAGCGTAGGCACCATTCGGGCGTTCGAAAAAAGCCACCGCGTCGCAATAACAATTGCCGCAGGGACCGCGCTCGTGTGGGTAGCGCTGTCAATTTATCTGATACACGCCGATCACGTTGCTCCGATGACCGGAGCGCTCCACGCACACCCATCTTTACTCGCAGGGACAGCAATAGCCGCGACAGCGCTTGCCGCCTCGCTTATGTTTGCCGGCTGCCGCCAAGACTTGCGCCTGACGGTAGGCATTTGCTGTGTGGCTGTGGTGGCAACGCTGGAAACCGCGAATCTCGTGGTCTTGCCGCAACTGGATCCCGCAATCTCAGCAAGACCATACGCCGAGATGCTACGCAACGACCTTCACCCCGACCGCATTTTCGCATTTCAATTGAAGCGATCCTGGAAATTCGGCCTTGCGTTTTATTTCAAACGGGAGCTCCCGGAATGGTCACCTGAGGATCCCGAAGCGGCCTTGGTGCTTACCACCCGCGGAGGTTTCGAAAAAATTGCGCAGGCTGGGAGATTTCACGGCACTCTGGAAGAACAACCACAAGGCGGACTAATTTACGTTCCCATCGAACCCGCTCCGCGCTAATGATTCGACCGGGATGTCGGTGAAAGATTGAGCAAAAAGAAACTCACCACCTGGCTCTCATAGTTCTTCCGATCGTCGTCGGGCATTTCTGCATAGCTCAGCCGATCGTGAACCAGTTGCTTAGGGTCAGGGGAATGCGTGAACAGGGTCATCGTCTCCGCCGCGAGCGCTGGACGATCATCCGACACAAAAAACAGTTTCGGCATCCCTTTGGTCTCAGCTAAGGCGTCCGTCACGGGCGGCTGATCGCGAAACTGGTAATAGACGATACGAAACCCGAAGTCGCTGAATTTGCTGACTCCCGGCAATACGGTCAGCCCGGAACGTTTCAGCTCGATCTGCAGCATGTCGCGCGGATCGACGTAAGCGTCATCGACAATGAACGCCGCAACTCGATGGTCGGCCGTAGCGACCTCAATTGCGGCATAGCCTCCCATGTCCGTACCCCAAAGTCCAAATCGCGTTGGGTCCACGTCGTCGCGCGTAGCCAGTGCTTGAATTGCCGATTGTACCTCGCCAATTTCGCGATACCCCAGTGACGACATTCCGGGACTCGTCCCATGCCCCGTGAAGTCAAACAGGAACACGTTGAATTGCTGGTCCTGTAACGCCGTGACCAGCGTCAACACATCGGCCCGCTGGGAATGATAACCGTGGCAAACAACCACGGTAGGTGCGCCGCGCAAACCGGGGTAAAACCACCCGTCACGTGAAGCCCCATTTTGAACCGGAAAAGAGAATGCTACGGGGTGTCCCATCATTACGCTAAGGTCGAATGTGGCGGGCGCACGCGAGGGATGAAGCACCTGATAAAGAAGAAATCCCGAAACAGCGCTGATTGCCACAAACAGAAACAGAACAACCGCGAATATTCCCGAAAGAAGCTTAGCGAGACGCGTTGTGGGATAGCGTAGCTCTGAGAGGAAGGCCATCCAGTAATCGCGGGCGCGGCATTTCTCGCCTCAGCGAGATGGATGGTAGCACAGTCTCAGCCGCCGCCAACCAAACCGCTGACACATCCGTTACATTTCAGACAATTCGGCGCAATTTGGGTTCTTCCGTCGCCCACGGCTATAATGACTTGAGGAAGTCTTGCGCGCTCATGCAGATTGTTGATCTTCGGCAAATTCAATCACGCACCTTGGATCCACTATTCCAGGAGGAAACCCGGCACTGGCGCGACGAATTGCAATGGGATTACCGGCCGTCGATCGACCTGATTCGCAAATTTATCGACGCACGCTCGCTTGGCGGTTATGCTGCCACAAAGAGCGGATGCCCGGCCGGATACGGATTTTTTGTGCTGGAAGACCACAAGGGCCTCATCGGTGGCCTGTTCGTATCTTCCAATTTCCCGCAAGAGCCGATCACCAAGACGCTCATCAGCGAAATGGTGGCGGCATTGCACGCCACCCCGCGCCTGGAGCGCATCGAAGCTCAGCTCATGCCTTTCGGCACGGAACTGGACCCAGAATTTCTCTCGCAGTATTTCAAACTGTATACCCGGCAGTTCATGCTGCTAAAAATCGACGAAGCGCGCCTCACCGGCAAGCCGTTATCGAGCGGCCTCCGACTTGAACCTTGGAGTGACCGAGCCTTCGATTCGGCAGCGCGCCTGATTCACCTTTCCTATGCGGACCACGTAGACGGTGAAATTAACGATCAATATCGCAGCGAAGCCGGCGGAATGAAGTTTTTGCGAAACATTGTACTGTTGCCGGGCTGCGGCCAATTTCTACCGGAAGCTTCATTCCTGGTGCGCCCCGCGACAGGTGACCGCCCCATCGCAATGGTGCTTACCTCCACCGTTGCCGAGAGAGTCGGGCACACCACACAAATCTGCGTGATGCCGGGATATCAAGGCCACGGGATTGGCCGCGCTTTGATGGAAAGCTCCATTCAGGCTCTGCGCCGCCGGCGGTACGAATCGATTTCCCTCACGGTCACCAGCATGAACGCCACAGCGGTGCAGCTCTACGAGCACTTAGGATTTAACACGATCAAAAAATTTGCGGCAGGAGTCTGGCAACCGTAGAGATTATTTCTTAGCGCGGTCTTTCAGCAAACCCTTCAATTCGTCCATGAATTCTTTCACGTCCTTGAAATCCAGGTACACAGAAGCGAAACGAACGTACGCCACCTTGTCCAGTTTCTTCAATTTCTGCATGATGTGCTCGCCGATATCTTTGGTGGTGCGCTCGCGCTCCGGCGCTTCGCTGACAAATTGTTCGGCCTCATCGACGATCATTTCCAGCTTGCCTACCGGCACCGGCCGTTTTTCACAAGCTTTCAGCAAGCCCTGTAACAACTTTTGACGTTCGAATTTTTCACGCCGCCCATCTTTCTTGATCACCATATAAGGAATTTCATCGATGCGTTCGTAAGTAGTGAACCGCCGTTCGCATTTCAAACATTCGCGACGCCGGCGAATCAGATCGCCGGTGCGTGCTTCACGCGAGTCCACGACCCTATCGTCCAAATTCGAGCAGAAAGGACATTTCACGGCGACTTTTCTCCGGGTTTAGCTGTACCACCGCTGAACGCTTCTTCTTCCGCAATAATTTCAGCCTCATGCTCCGCGGCCACCGCCATCCGCCGCAGTTCACCCATGGACCATCCCTCGCGGAACAGCAGCGGCAGCCCAACCAGGCAGCACGAAGCGAAAGTAATCAGCCACACCACGATTGAAAACGTCGCAGCCGGAACCTTTTCTACTCCAAAAATCAGCGTCAATACAAGAAAACTGGCAAGCTGCGCGCCGCCGCCGACTCCAGGCAATTGCACCGCGGACCCCACCATAGCAAGTGCCAAAACGAGCGTAGCCCCGGCAAAAGTTAAACTACTGAGTGACCCACCGAATGCGTGAGCTATCCACATGTAGCAACACACCACCAGAGCCCAGTGCGCGGCACTCAGAACGATTAACACGCCAAGATCGCTCCAGGTACGAATGCCTTGCAACCCTTCGCTGAAACCTTCGAGAAGAACCACGATCTTCTCGCGCCATCCAGTACGCCACGAAGGATGCCGCAGCCTGTTCTGCAACCACTCCCCGCCGCGATAGCGAAAATAAGCCAGAAACGCGACGACGATGATCAATACAACCAGAAGCGCAATGCCGGCTGACTTGGCTTTCCCTTCCAGGTCGGCCTGCGCACCGGTGATTCCATGTTGCTCGAACAACACCAGAGCAACACCGGCCAGCACAGCCGTAGCCGCCATGTCAAAAACGCGCTCCAGTACGTACACACCAAACATGTGTGGTATCGACAGCCCATTCTTCTTCGCGATCAGCACCGGCCGGATGGGTTCGCCGGCACGGCCCAGTAGAAATGTGCACGTGAACCCCATCAGCGTCGCGCTATAAACATTCCAGAACGTAGATTGCCCCAGGGCTCGCGAAAAACGCATCCAGCGCAAAGCTCGAATCGCGAAGCATGCGTAAATTGCGACGATAGAAAGCCCCAGCAATGAAAGATCCGCATTGCGAAGTGACTCGCCCACCATGGACCAACGGAACCCTTCCAGCGCGATGGAATTACGGAACTTGTAAACCAAATAGCCCAGGGCAACAGCCGCGAGCAGGAGAAAAAAAAGCCTTCGTGAATTGCGCAGCATTGATTTCGCACCGTATCAGCATGCTTCATAAGCGTCAAGGCGCGCCTTCGCATTTGTTTCGCGTCGGCGCGTGCAAATTCATCTCGGCGCTTGTGTTCCCTCCGCCAAGGTAGATAAGATGCGACACGATGTTTGCCCCCGCTAAACATTCGGCCTGCGCGGTGATCCCGATTGTCCGGAAACGGAACTTTTCGGCTCGAGATTGCGTTATATCTGGTGAGGCTGAAAGGGAATGCACAACGCGAGGCTGGTAGAGATTGGAGCCCGACGCCCAACTGGTGCAGGGATGCCTTCGGGGCGAAGGGCTGGCCTGGGAAGAACTTGTGCGGCGCCACACCCGGCGCGTTTTCAATTTATGCTACCGTTTCACAGGCAACGCCACCGAAGCCGAGGATCTGAGCCAGGAAGTTTTCCTGCGCATCTATCGCACCCTGGCCAGCTACAAATCTGCTTATGGCGCATTCCCCACGTGGCTGACCAGCGTCGCACGCAATCTGCTCGTGGATCACTACCGGCGAACTCGCCGCGATCGGCTGACGGATTCGATCGAAGATGCGATGCCCAAGCTGGAAGAAAAACATTCAGCGGCGCGCACGCCGGACAAGCTGGCGCTGGCATCGGAATTAAGCGCGCAATTGCAGCAAGGTCTTTCGAAGCTTTCTCCCGAATTGCGCGAAGCGGTAATCCTGCGAGATTTGCAAGGATTGGACTACAGCGAAATACAGACCGTGCTATCTGTGCCGGAGGGCACGGTGAAATCAAGAATCAATCGCGGACGCATTGAACTGGCTCGCATCTTAGGTGATATGGGGGTTCGGCCGCAGTATTAGTCGAACACGCGGAATCATGGACTGGAATTGCGTACTAACGGAAGAGCGGCTTAGCGATTATCTCGACGGTTTACTTGCACCCGTCGAAGGCGCGGCGTTCTCCGCGCACGCGAATACCTGCGACCAATGCGCGAAGCTCGTCGCTCAAGTGAGCGGCCTCGTCAGTCGGATGCAGCAATTAGAACCGCTAGAAGCGCCGCCCGAATTGATTTCCAAAATCCTGGATTCGACAGCAGGCTCGCGCACAGAAAAACAAAAGTGGAATCGTTGGTTCACCTGGCTTCCGGCGCTGTGGCAACCGCGATTCGTCATGGGAGCTGCAACAGTTGTAGCCACCCTGCTTATCGTGCTCTACACAGCCGGCTTCTCCCCGGCGAAGTTGAAGAAGGCCGACCTAAGTCCCGCGAACGTTTTGCGCTCGGCAAACCGTCAAGTACATTTGACCTACGCACGCAGCGCCAAATTCGTGAACGACTTGCGCGTGGTGTATGAAATCCAGTCGCGCCTGCAGCCAGAATCGGAGCCTCAACCGAACCCGACGCCCGAGCCCGCCCCGCAGCAGAATCCGCAACCGTCGTCGAAGAATCCACAAGAAAAGTCGCAGACCGCCCCGCATCCCGACCGTAGCCAATCTCGCAACAAGGTGATGCTCGCAGTTCTCACAGATGGCCGTTGGATTAAGACTCTGGCGACAGCCATGCCCACAGTTGCAACGTTCAACTACGCAACCAGGAGTTCTCGATGAATTGCGCCGCACATACGGACGTCCCGGCTGCCGGTTATTGCCGCAACTGCGGTAAAGCGCTATGTCCGGAATGTACGCGCGAGGTGCGCGGAGCGCTCTACTGTGAGGAATGCCTTGCGGGCTTGCTCGCTACTCCGCCTGCCGCTGAGCCTGTAAAACCGCACATAAATCCCGCTCTGGCCGCGACGCTGGGTTTCATTCCCGGCCTCGGGGCCGTGTACAACGGCCAATACCTAAAGGCGCTGATCCACGTGCTGATTTTCGGCGGTCTGATCGCCCTGCTGAGCACCGACATCCCTTCCAGCTACGACGCATTTTTCGGAATCGCTCTAGGCTGTTTTTATTTCTACATGCCCATCGAAGCCTATCGCACTGCAAACGCCCGGCGCTTGGGCGAGCCCGAACCCTCGAATCTGATGGAGGGCCAGGGCCGCAAACCGATTGGCGCAATCGCCCTGATCGGAATTGGCGTTTTATTGCTGCTGGGCAACTTCGGACTGCTGCAGCGAGACTGGTTTGAAAAGACCTGGCCGGTAGCGCTGATTCTGATAGGCGGATGGCTTGTGTGGGACCGCATGAAAAAAGTTTCGTAGGAGAAACAGCAATGGCATCCCAAACCGGCACCACATGCAACTGCGCCTACTGCCGCATCCGCGGCCTGATGGGTCCGATAATGATCATCACAGTAGGCGTTCTTTTCCTCATCGGCCAATACAGCCGCTACAGTTTCGGCGATCTTTGGCCCGTGCTGCTGATCGTCGCCGGCATCGTTCTCAGCGCCCAAGCGTTCGCTTCCAAAGACGGCCACGTCGGCTCATGTTGAGGCCAGTGTGACCAACGGCGGAAGGCAACGAAGCTCAATCTTCAGCGGCCTGCTGCTGATTCTCCTCGGAACGCTTCTACTCCTGGCACGCTTCCATCCTGACCTCGCCGTCTGGCGCTTATTCTGGCGGTATTGGCCCATCCTGATCATCCTCTGGGGCGTCGCAAAGCTCGTCGACAACATGGCCGCACATAAAGCGGGACAGGTGCGGCCTTCCATCCTGACCGGCGCAGAAGCGGCGCTTTTGGTTTTGGCTGTCTTCGTGCTGATTGGAATGGGAATTTATTCAAAAGTGCGCGAGAAGAGTCCCGACATCAACATCGACCTGGGATTCTTCAATCACCACTCGTCCCAGAGCCTGGAGCTGCCTGCTAGGGTGATCCCGCCGGGCTCCCATGTGACCGTAACTACGCCCCGCGGCTCGATCACAGTTCATGCCGGTGACGGAAACGATTTGCGAGTCAGTGTGAACGAAACCGCGGAAGCCGCCACTGACGCCGCGGCCCAGGGCCGTCTGAAATTTCTCAATGTAGTGATTGAGGAAACCTCAGAAGGGTACACCGTGCATCCGGCGAATCTCGAACATTCCGATGGTCACGTAACCATAGATCTCGACGTCACTGTTCCGAAGAAGGTATCTCTGACAGCCAATTCCAATCACGGCGACATCAACATTTCAGGCGTCTCCGGCTCCGTCACTGCCAGCACCCGGAATGGTGGCATTGAAGTTCACAACGCGGGATCGGACGTTACGGCGCAGCTCGAGAGTGGTGACGCGCGAATCGACACGATCGCTGGAAACGTTCAAGTAACCGGCCGCGGAAATGAAATCGAAGTCAACGATGTAACAGGTGACGCAGCGATCGAAGGAGAATTTTTCGGCCCCATTCGCATCCGCAATGTCGCCAAAGCCACGCACTACACATCGCAAAAAGCAGATCTGACGCTGGTGCACCTGACCGGCAGGCTCGAACTTGATTCGGGTGAGATCCATATTTTCGACGTCGGCGGCGCCGCGAAAATGAGCACGCACGACAAAGACATGGACGTCGAAAATGTCGCCGGCCGCCTCGATATCACCGACACGCACGGCAGCATTAAAGTGGCCTATTCGCAGCCCCCTGGTGAACAGATCAAAATCGCAAACGAATCCGGTGAGGTTGATCTGACATTACCCGCGGAATCGAGATTCGAAATTTCGGCGGTCTCCAGTTCAGGCGAAATTCAAAGCGATTTTGAGGATCCCTCACTGAAACTGGACAACGAGAACGGCACCGGACGCCTCACCGGTAAAATCGGGACAAGCGGCCCAAAAATCCAGATCACGACAACTTACGGCACGATTTACTTGCGGAAATCTTAACCAAGAATCTGCTCGGCCTACAAGTCATTCGCCCAATCCGTAGTCTTGAACCAATAATGTCGCCGGCTTTCCAGCCACTTATCGGCGGTATGAGATTCAATCCAAGCATTCAGAAAATTGACAAATTCCAGGTTGCCGCGGCGCAGTACGAAAGCTGCCGGATAAGTTGCCAGCGGCTCATCGCATACGCAGGTCACATTCGACGGGAAGAGCTTAGCCACAATTTCGGGTCTGGGCCTGTCCGCGACGGCTCCCTCCAGCTTGCCTTGCACCAAATCATCAAACATCTCACCATCGTCGCCATAAGTTTTTATGTGCGCGTTCGGAAGTGCATTCCCAGCTAATTCCTCCGCCGTGCTTCCTTCCAGGACGCCAATAGTCACACTCTCTTTATCAAAATCGTGCAACTTGGGAGAAGCTCCGGCTGTTTTGACGTTGGCGGTAAGCGTTACATCAGTAGTGTGATAGGGAGCGCTAAAATCTACGCGCAATGCGCGGCTCGCAGTTATGGAAAGTCCCGAAATGATGATGTCGAATCTTCCGGCCAGCAGATCGGAGATCAAATAACGAAAGTCCTCGGGATAGAATTCCGGTGTACCCCTAAATCGCGCGCCAACTTTTTCGCCACATCAATTTCAAACCCGACCAAATTCCCTTCTTTGTCATGCGTCGCCCAAGGCACGATCTCCGAAACACCCACGCGCAACTTCCCCGAGCGCTTAATCTCCGCCAGCAGTTCCCCGCCGCGCGGCGCCACCGCCGTATTCTGCGTGAAAGCACTTTTTGCGGACTCAGGTTGTGATTTTGCCGGCTCCGCTTGCTGGCCGCGGGCGCCCGCAACGCAAAACAGCGCCGCAGCCCCAACGGCGAGCGGCTTCACACACGCGAGAAGCGTTTCCTTTCTCATGGCAACAAGTCTCCTCGAGATCAACTAGCGGTATCTATTCGGTTTGTTGTTGTAGCCGTCGTTGTAACCAGCGGAGAAGTCGTTCTCATACGCCTGAGAAAAGCGATCGCGGTATCGCTGATAATCGGGACGGTGGTCGTCATCCCAGTCGCACTGCCCGCAACGACAGCCGTCCGAGTAATATTCCCTTCGTTTCGCGGCGTCATCATTGTCTTTATCGGATTTGGCGCCGGCAATCGCTGATCCCACAATGATCCCGCCTAGAATACCCGCAGCAACAGCCGCGCCCGAACCACCGCCTCCATCATTACCTCCGCCTCTGCCGAACTCGAACTGCGCCCGACAGCCACGGTCCACCCAGATTCCGCGATAGTCATAGCCCCAGCTGTAGCGATAATCGCAACGCGAATTGGAAAACTGTTTCACCAACCGCACCCGGTTCTGCGTTTCCGCACGGCAATAACGATATCGGCCGTCGTTGCTCGCGCAGTGGATTAGCCCGCTCTGGGCCGTGGCAGGCGCAGCCAACATTGCGAAGCAGACTATGAGGGCTATCCAGCCCGGTTGGCGATATGTCCTCATCGCGATTCTCCTGATTCCTGCGCGATTTCGATTCCGCGCGCAAGTCGTCGCAAACTTTGGACGCAGATATTACCCCTTCGAGAACGGAAATGCGATACGCGCGAACGGGGGAGAAGGAAGGCAAAAGAATTACCACATCAAAAATCCGCGACCAGCTTAATTCACGCCACCGCGGTGCGACCCAAGCGCGTCGCGTAGCGCCGGCGGCGCGGCTGGAACCAAAATCGAGGTCGCCCTATAGCCTCCCACGATGCCGAAATCATAGGCTCCTCAGTTCCGCGAAATCACAAATCAGCGGCACCACGCAGTTTTTCTAAAACCGAGAAAAATTCAGGGAACGAAACAGCCACGCACTCTGATTCCCGTATCACGGATTCTCCCGCAGCCCCGAGCGCAGCGACAGCCAATGCCATAGCAATACGATGATCGCCCTGCGGGCTCACCTTCGCGCCCCGCAATTTCCCAGCGCCAAAGCTCTGTACGCGCAGCCCGTCCGGAAATTCTTCCACGCCCGCCCCCATTTCGCGAAGTCCGGCAGCAAGCGCAGCGATCCGGTCGCTTTCCTTTACGCGTAATTCCTGGGCGTTGTGAATTTCAATCCCCTGCTCGGTAAAGGGACCGAGCGCAGCAAGCATCGGTAATTCATCGATCATCTCCGCCACCTGAGTACCGGAAATGCTGCCCCCTGCAAGCGGCGAGTGCCGAACCGCAACATCGCCCATCAACTCTCCATGACCCAACTGCACCGAAGCCAAATTAATCGAAGCTCCCATCGATACCAGGAAATCCAGCACACGCGCGCGCGTAGGATTCAGCCCGACGTTGTGCAACATCAGCGACGAACCCGGAAGAACCAACGCGGCACCTATCAGAAAGACAGCCGAGGAGAGGTCACCGGGAACAATCAGCTGCCGCGGCTGCAATTTAGGCCGGGGACGAATGCGAATCTCGCCCGCCGCAACCGGGACCGAAGCGCCAAATTCGCGCAAAGCAAGCTCGGTATGGTCCCGAGTGCGAATCGACTCGCGCACGATCGTCACGCCGTCCGCATATAATCCAGCGAACAGAATCGCGGATTTCACCTGAGCGCTAGGCACAGGCAAGGTGTAATCGATCGCATGCAATTTGCCGCCGCGAATCTCAAGCGGCGCCCGGTCCCCATCGCTGCTTCGAATCTCGGCGCCCATTTGCCGCAAAGGGTCCACGACCCGCCTCATCGGACGCCGGCGCAAAGAGCTGTCGCCGGTAATTTTCGAGGTAAAGGGCTGCCCCGCGAGAACGCCCGACACCATGCGAATCGTCGAACCAGAATTCTCCGCGTCGATCGTCCGGCGCGAAGGCTTCAGCCCATCGAGCCCTTGCCCGGCAATGCGCACACGCTCACGGTTCGCATCGATCTTGATACCGAGCCGCCGGAAGCACTCCAGCGTGCTGGCACAATCCGCAGCGGGAGAATAATTACGAATCTCGCTGGTACCCTCAGCCAGAGCCGCCAAAATCGCATAACGATGTGAAATCGACTTGTCGCCGGGCAATTCGAGCACACCCGTAACATGCCCTCCGGGAGAAATTGTCTTGTTAGCCACCGCGAAATTCTAACACGTCGTGATTTGCTTCCCAGTTATACGGCGGGTATCATAAAAGTCTCATGCCCGCGGCCTTCCGGAAGTTGATTCCACTAATTCTTGCCACTCTGATGCTGATTTTAGGGCTGGCAACGAACGCAGACGACACGCCCGCCCTTTTTCCATTGAGCCAGTTAAAACCTGGCATGAAGGGCGTGGCTTACACAATCTATGCGGGAGACGAAGTCGAGAAGGTCGACTTGGTAGTCCTTGGAGTTCTCCATAACGCCTTAGGACCCAAGCAGGACGTGATTCTCATCCAGCTTTTGGGCGAAAAGGCCGAACACAGCGGCGTAGTGGCAGGCATGAGCGGCAGCCCGGTGTATTTCGACGGCAAGCTGGCAGGCGCGCTTTCGTTGAAGCTCGGCGTTTTCACCAAAGAAGCCATCGGCGGCGTGACACCGATTGAAAACATGCTCGACGTGGAGAAATCATCAGATGTCACTCCGCACGCGCCAGCCGCGCCGGCTACAAACTCAGCGAGCGTCGAATTCCCGCCACAGATTTCGCTCCCAACAGATTTAGCGCAACGAACGGGTGCCGGGGCGGGTCAGTTCCTAATCCCCATCGAGACGCCGCTAATTTCAGCCGGACTATACCCCGAGACGATCGCCCGATTTAATAAGGAACTTTCGAGCTGGGGCTTGTCGATGATGGCAGGCGGCACCGCCGCGCCAACCCCTGAAGATTCCCGACTGAAACCCGGCGACATGGTAGGAGTCGAACTAATCCGCGGCGATCTATCGATCACACCAGGCTGCACCGTAACCACGGTGACTAACAACCAAATCCTCGCCTGCGGCCATCCGATATTTTCCTTCGGCAATGTTTCAATGCCAATCGCGCGAGCGCATGTCCTCACGACGCTCTCCTCGGCAATGGCATCCACAAAAATCATAACCACCGGCGGCACCATCGGCACTCTGACGCAAGATCGCGTCACTGCCATCGCGGGCCATCTGGGTGCCGGCCCACCCATGATCCCGCTGGACGTGACGCTGGTAACACCAGTCACCGAAAAGCAATTTCATTTCGAACTGATCGAAAATCCTCAACTCACGCCTGTCCTGGTAGCTCTTGCAACCTACAACGGCATAGTAGGCAACGCCGCCTATGGCGAGGGCTCGACGCTGCAGTTGGACGGTGAAATCGATATCAAAGACCACACGCCGGTCGATTTGAGAGATCTGTATGCGCCAACGGACCTTCCGGTGCCAGGCGGCTTCTTTGTTGCTACCAGCGTGCAAAGTGTTTTCTCGCGAATATATTTGAATCCCTACGAAGCGCCTCACCTGAATGGTATTCGGTTGAAGGTAACCTCACTGGCGGAACGTCGCTGGGCCACGATCGATAATGCCTGGGTGGAAAAAAACGAAGTAAGCCCCGGAGAAACGGTTTCAGTAAAGGTTCAATTGCGGCCTTACCGCGGTCCTGCATTCGTGCAAGAGATTCCGATAACGGTTCCAGCGCAAACTGCAAAAGGCACTCTGCAATTAGTAATCAGCGACGCCGCCACGGCAAACCGCACGGTCGATTCCCTGGCGGCGAGTTCGCAGGGACAGCTTCCCGGTCTCGAAGAACTCATTAAGCTCATTAATCGCGAACACCAGAACGACCGCCTGTACGCGACGCTCCTGCAACCAACTCCCACGTTGATGGTCGAAGATAAAATAATGCCGAACGCTCCGGCATCCGCAATCAATGTGCTGGACCAGCGTCAAAGTCCCGGCGGCGCGCGCCTGCTCTACCAGTCAATAACCGGAGAATGGTCTGTGGAAATGCACCAGGTAGTGGCAGGCGAACGCACACTCACTGTCACCGTCAAGTGAACGCACCGCAATCAAGGAGATTTCGAACGATGATACGGCGAACCATTCTCACGGCTCTGCTGGTGGCAATCATAGCAGCGCCCGCGCTGGTTTACGCCGAGCACACGCGCTTCTGGCGGCAAACGGATTACTCCGATTTCGAAAAAGGCACAGCCAAAGGTGTGGCGGTCCGCAGCGACGGAAGATTGATGCCTGCGCCAAGATTCGCGCCGTATTCCGATCCAAACCTCGCCTATCTATGGGCCCTGCGGACGGATTCGCGAGGACGCATTTATGGAGCCGGCGGTTCAGATGCCAAGGTTCTGCGATTCGACGACCGAGCCAAACCCGTAACAGTATTCGAATCTAGCGAACTGGCGGCGCAGGCGATCGCGTTCGATTCTCACGACAACCTGTACGTAGGGACGTCGCCCGACGGCAAAATATATAAAGTCACCCCTGAAGGCCAGAAGACGGTTTTCTTCGATCCGAAATCAAAATACATCTGGGCGCTCGCGGTGGATAAACAAGGAACGCTTTTCGCCGGGACAGGTGACAGCGGAAAAATATTCGCCGTCACCCCGGACGGCAAAGGCGATCTCTTTTACCAAAGTGATGAACGCCACACGCGGTCACTGGCATTTGATTCCAAAGGCAACCTGCTCGTCGGCACCGACCCGGATGGATTAATATTGCGAATCGAAGTCGCTCGCAAGGATCAGCAAACCCCGCCGAGTGCCGGCTCGTCGTTCGTCATTTATGAGACCGAGAAGAAAGAAGTCACTGCGCTGCTCGTAGACCCCAGCGGAAAGCTCTTCGCGGCAGCCATTGGCGAAAAGCAGCGTCAACCTGCTACGCCGCAGGTCAACGCGATCATTACCCCGCAACCGACTCCGCCTCTAAGTGTGCAACCCGGTGCCGCAGCGCTATCGTTCCAGGCTGCCGGGGCTCAGCCGTCCACCCCGTTTTCTTTCTTTCCCTCTACGACGGGCGGCTCCCAGGTCGTCGAGATTTCCCCAGAAGGAACTCCGAAAACGCTCTGGACTTCGCGCGATGAACTAGTGTTCTCGATGGGATTTGCAGGCAGCGGCAAGATTTTACTGGGAACCGGCAACAAAGGGGCAATTATCGAACTCGAAGGCAATAACGTCTACTCCAGCATCGCAAAGACCGCCTCCGCACAAGTAACTAGCTTGATCGCAGGCGCCGGCGGAAAAATTCTGGTAGGCACGGCGAATCCGGGGAAAATATTCACGTTCGGCCCGGAATTCGAAGCACAGGGCAGCTTTGAATCCGATCCCTTCGACGCCAAGATTTTCTCGCACTGGGGCCGCCTGACATGGTGGGGGGAGAACGGCGCAACGCAAGGCAATGTAGCCTTTTACGTGCGCTCAGGAAACACCTCGAGCCCCGAAAAAAACTGGAGCGCGTGGGCCGGCCCATACAAAAATGCCTCCGGTGAATCTGTCGCGTGCCCTCCCGCCCGATTCATTCAGTGGAAAGCGGTCTTCCTCGAATCAGACAAAGGAGCCGCGCCCAACGTGTCCTGGATCAACATCGCCTACCAACCTGCAAACGTCGCGCCGGTGGTTGACGACGTTGTCGTACAGGAACCCGGGGTGCGCTTACAGGGATTCAACCCTCCCCAGGTAGCTCCCGGAACCCCTACGCCGGTGCAACTGAAAATGCCGCAACGTCCCGGCACAAACCAGCCTCCTGCGATCAGCGCAATAACGGATGCTTCTAGAGCTTCGAAAGTGGAAGCGCCTTCACAAGGCTTTCAAGAGAAGGGATGGGCGAGCGTCCTATGGAGCGCGCACGACGATAACGACGACGACTTGATCTTCTCGCTCTATTATCGCGGCGAAGGCGAACAGAATTGGCGCCTGTTGAAAGACAAGTTAACGCAGCATTTTTATTCGTGGGATACCACAACGATGCCGGACGGCGCCTATTACCTGAAAATTGTGGCGTCAGACTCGCCTTCGAATCCGAAACCTCAGGCTCTCACCGACGAGCGCAGCAGTGACCGGTTCGAAATCGAAAATGCGCCGCCACGCATCGAAAATCTTCGCGCCGATGCAAGTGGCCCGGTTGCAAAAGTAACCTTTGACGGTGCCAGCTCAGCCCTCATCATCGCCAACGCACAATACAGCGTCGACGCGGGCGACTGGCTCATCACTTTCCCCGTAGGCGGCTTGTCGGACGCACCGAGAGAAACCTATCAACTCGAGATCCCCGGCTTGACGGCCGGAGAGCACACCGTAGCGGTGCAAATCTCCGACCGTTTCGATAACACCACCGCGGCAAAAGTCACATTCACCATGGGCGGGTCACGAGTGAAGTAACGATCTGCTAATTAGTCCGATTGCGCGCTAGCGAAGTGCGCTCGAAGCACTCAATCGACGCGCCAATGCCGATTTGGCCGTCGGCATCAGCAGCGGGGGCCCACGGGCACCACCCGGGCTCTGCACTTCACCTCTTCGATTGCCCGTCCCGCTAGTTCCGTCGGAAGTGAAAAGAACATCTCAACTCGGTCCCCGATATTTACGCTGTGACGAGTCTTAAAAAGAATTTCACCTTCGGACAAGTTTACGGTCTCCCCTACCTGCGGCACCGGCACGGCCTCCAGAGATTCCCTCGAGCCGCCCGCTGCATAATGCGTTTCACGCACGCCGTCATTCGCAAATTCCTCCGAAACGATGCTGAATTTGACGGGCAAGGCATAAGGCTTTCGGGGGACAACGCGACGCTCGTTGTTTGACATGAATTCCTCCAGGCACTCCAATTCTGATTTTCGGTGCGGGTCTTCTGGAAGGGGGCGTTCAGGTCGCATCCGCGAGAGATGCAGTCAATACTTTTAATTATTTTTTCTAACGTGCATAAATATTTTGGTTCAAAAAGGTGCTCCATAAAGGAACAAACTCGATGTGCCATAATGAACGGAAGGAATCATATGCCTACGACCTCTGATTCGGACCAGGTTCAAGCCATCGCACCAGACCTTGCATTAATTCGCGCTGCACGCCAGCGTATCGGGTCTAGAATTCACCGCACTCCGGTTGTTACCTCCTCTAACCTGGATGAAATTGCGGGTGCGAAACTGTTTTTTAAATGCGAGAACCTGCAAAAGACGGGCTCGTTCAAAATTCGCGGCGCAACAAACGCCGTCTTTTCACTAACGGACGAAGAAGCGAAACACGGAGTAGCAGCCCCGTCATCTGGAAATCATGCGGCAGCAATCGCCCAGGCGGCTCGCTGGAAAGGAATCTCAGCGTATATCGTAATGCCTTCGAATTCATCCCCCGCCAAGAAACGGGCCGTCGAAGCTTACGGCGGAAAAATCACGGAATGCCAACCTAATATCCCATCTCGAGAAGCAGTCACCGCGGAAGTGATCGGCCGCACCGGCGCGCATCTCATCCATCCCTATAACGACGCGCGAATAATAGCCGGCCAGGGTACAGCAGCACTCGAACTGCTCGAAGAAATTCCTGATCTGGACATCGTGATAGCGCCGGTGAGCGGCGGCGGCCTGCTGAGCGGAACGGCGATCGCGGCCAAGGGACTGGCTCCGGAAATCCACGTGATCGGCGCCGAGCCACTGAACGGAGATGATGCCTACCGCTCGCTGGCATCCGGAAAGATTGAAGCGGCAGCGTCCGCCGAAACCATTGCGGACGGACTGCGCGCCGGGTTGTGCCCTATGACTTTTTCTGTTTTGCGCGAGAAAGTAGCTCAAGTATCGCTGGTCTCAGAGGACGAAATCGTTGAGTCGATGTATCTGCTGTGGGAACGACTGAAGCTGGTGGTCGAACCGTCTGGAGCTGTGGCCGCCGCTCCGGCGTTATTTCAAAAAATCGGCGCCGCAAATAAAAAGATCGGAATCATTCTTTCCGGCGGAAACCTCGATCTTCGCAACCTTCCTTTTCGAAATCACACATCGCAAGTTCGCGCCCGAAGCTAACGGACCGGCACCAGCACGCGTTCGATCTGCGACGCCAATCCCGCTCAACTACAAATCTTCGGCCCGCCAATCGTGCGGAGGAAAGGCGATTCTCCAGAAATTCGGCGCAGGACTGTCAAACTCAATGGGAATTTGAAATCCCTCGGCAATTTCGCGGGATGCACGGCTCACCTTGCAGGCCACTCGTTCCTTGGTACCGGCGTGTTCCAGCACCAACCGCGTTTCCAGCGGCAAACTCTGCTTCAAAATTATCAACGCCCCATTGTCATTCACGCTCAACGTAAACGTATCGAGAGTAGTGAGCTTCCCTTGCAAAGCAAGGTGGATGCTGGCACGCACTCGTAGCAGCACACGCTGGCTACGCCGCCTGTCCTGTCCAACGATAGACTGGGTTGATCCGCATCCGCCTGCCTTGACCGAATGCGCTTCCTCGGCGTGGGATTCAGTTTTTACAGGTGTAATCGCTGTCTTTTGAGCAGATGATGACTTGGCCGTATGGATCCTAAACGCATGTGGTTTCAAGTTGGATCACTCCAAGTAAATCGACGGACGGAGTCGAGCCACTCCTTCCCATAAGTAAGTTATGTCGATTCGTAATCCGCTCTGTGATGTCGTGAGCACCGAAGTCAACTGAGGGCGCGCTCTTGCTGACTGTTTCGAAAAATCTTCGATAACTCTTCGCCAAATCACCGGGCAAAGAGCCTCCCTGCACCAGGACCGTTCACGAAAATCCCCATCACTATTTCCGGACGCAATGACGTCCTGATTCCATGCTAGGGACCGGCAGTTTATGGGTCAATGGTACGAACTGACAGGTAGCTTTGGTACTGCCGGCGGGCAAACTGGACCAGCGGACAACGTAACGCGAAAAGAAATGGCGAAGAAATTAATTCGGGCGTGCTGTTAGTCGGCCGAAATATGGCCGTCAGCCAAAGCGGTTTTTCCAGTAACTTTTCCGAAGCGATTTTCCAGCCAATCCTGGAATGTATCCATGTAGGTATAGAAAACCGGCGTGAGATACAACGTGACCATCTGCGAAAAAATCAATCCGCCCACTACAGCGAGCCCCAAAGGCCGCCGCGCGTCTGCGCCGGCGCCAATTCCAAACGCGATAGGAGCAGTTCCCATAAGCGCCGCCATGGTTGTCATGGTGATCGGCCGGAATCGAATCAGGCAGCCTTCGTAAATCGCTTCTGCGGCAGTCTTGTGCCCGGTTTTCTCACGCTCCACCGCGAAGTCAACCATCATAATGGCGTTTTTCTTCACGATACCGATCAGCATGATCACTCCCACGAAACCATAAAGATCCAAACTCAGATGAAAAATCTGTAGCGTGAGCAGCGCGCCAAAAGCCGCCGACGGCAAACCCGAAAGAATCGTAATCGGGTGAATGAAGCTCTCATACAAAATGCCCAGAACGATATAAATCACCAGCACAGCCATGAAAAGCAACAGTCCCAGCCCCGTCAGCGACGCCTCGAACGCTTTCGCCGTGCCTTGGAATTGGGCCGTAACCGAGGGCGGCAATTCTTGTCGGGCAAGTTTTTTCACCGAATCAACAGCGTCGCCAATAGCCGTGCCCTTCGCCAAATTGAACGAGATCGTCACCGCGGGCAACTGGCCAAAATGGTTCACAGTGAGCGGACCCAAGTTCGAAGTCAGATTAGCCACAGCGTTCAAAGGCACCAAGGTGCCGCTGCTCGACCGAATATAGAGCATGGAAAGCGCCCCGGGATCTTTCTGATATTTGTCTTCCAGTTCCATGATTACCCAGTATTCGTCGTTGGGCGCATAGATGGTGGAAACCTGCCGCTGTCCGTACGCGGTGTAGAGAGCATCTTCCACTTGCTCAGCGGTCACCCCGAGCGCCGAAGCTTTATCGCGATCGATGTTTACGTTGACCTGCGGATTCGCAATCAGCAGGTCGCTGGTGACATCTTCCAACCCCGGAAGCTTCGCCATCTTCTGCTGAAACGCCACGGATTCGCGATATAGCTCCTGAGTGTCAGGGCTTTGCAAAGTCAGCTGGTATTCGCTCTTGGTGAGTTCTCCACCAACCTGGATAGGCGGCAGATTCTGCATGTAAGCATTCACGCCGGTCACAGTGGCAAACTTCGCGCCCAGTTCGTCGATCACTTCATCGATCGTGGGGTGATGCGCGAATAAAGGCGTGATCTTGCGCAGAGCGGTCCCGACGACTGGCACATTCCCATATTTTTCCGTCAGCGCCTCCATCGTCGCATTCGGAATAGCGGGTCGCAGCGGCCGATCCCTCAAATGCAGAAATATAATTCCCGCATTGCTTGACGTAAAATCGCCCACACTCGAAAAAAAGTCGCGGATATTGGGATCGGCCAGCGCGATCTTATTCAGTTCCAACTGGTGCGCGCGCATCGAATCAAACGAAATCCCTTGCTGCGCTTCGGTCGAAATAAATACCTGAGAGCGGTCTTCCGGCGGCAGAAAACCCTTCGGGATCACAATGAATTGCCACACGGTAACGACCAAAATAACCGCCGAAACGGCCATCACGAACTTGCGATGTCGCAAGGACCACTGCAACGACACATCGTAATAACGCAGCAGCCGATCGAAGAATCGTTCCAGCGCCATGTAAACGCGCCCATGTTTCTGCTCTGCAACCGGACGCAAAAACCGGCTGCACAACATGGGCGTAAGAGTCAGCGATACAAACCCGGACACCAGAATCGCGGTAATGATCACCACGGCGAATTCGTGCAGCAATCGGCCCATAATTCCGCCCATCAGAAAAACGGGCAGGAAAACTGCGGCCAGGGAAACAGTCATGGACAGAATCGTGAATCCAATCTCGCGCGATCCACTGAGCGCCGCTTCCATCACGCCTTCGCCCATTTCCATGTGGCGCACAATGTTTTCCAGCATCACGATAGCGTCATCGACCACGAACCCCACCGAAAGCGTCAAGGCCATCAAAGAAAGATTGTCGACGGTGTAACCCAGAACGTACATCACCGCAAACGTGCCGATGATTGACATCGGCAGCGCAAAACTGGGAATCAACGTCGCGGAAATGTTCCGCAAAAACAGGAAGATCACCATGATGACCAGCGCGATGGCCAGAAATAGCGTGAACTTCACATCCGCGACGGAATTGCGAATCGATTCCGATGCATCGTACAAAATCCGCATCTGAATCGAAGGCGGAATGATTGCAATAAACTGAGGCAGGAGTTGCTTGACGGCGTTCACCACTTCCACGGTGTTCGTGCCGGGTTGGCGTTCGATGGCCAGGACCACCGATTCCGTATCGTTCCAATAATTCGAGACGCGATTGTTCTGAACGCTGTCGTAAACCTTCCCGACATCTTCCAGCCGCACGGGTGACCCATTGCGATAAGCAATGATCAATGGGCGATACATCGATGCGTGCGTTAGTTGTCCGTTGGCCTGCAGCGTGAATGCGCGCTTGTCGCCGTATAAAGTCCCGACCGGCAGATTCACGTTGCCGTTTTGTACAGCGCTGTGTACCTCATCCACTCCGATCTGCCGCGTAGCCAATGCCTGCGGATCCAGTTGAATCCTTACCGCATATTTCTGTGAGCCATAAACCTGAACTTGCGCGACGCCTTTTACCATCGAAATTCGTTGGCCCATCAGCGTTTCGGCATATCGATCGACTGTGTAAGACGGCAGCGTCTTAGAACCCATCGCGATGTAAAGGATGGGCTGGTCGGCGGGGTTCACCTTGTTATAGGTAGGAGGAGTCGGCATGTTCGGCGGCAGTTGTGATGACGCGCGTGAAATCGCCGCCTGCACGTCTTGCGCCGCGCCGTCTATGTTGCGGCTCAGGTCGAACTGCAAAGTGATCGAAGTCCCACCCAGCGAGCTGGACGACGTCATGGAATCGATACCAGCGATGGTCGAAAATTGCTTTTCGAGAGGAGTCGCGATTGCCGACGCTACAGTCTCCGGACTTGCTCCGGGCAGCGAAGCGCCCACTTGAATCGTCGGGTAATCGACATTGGGAAGTTCGCTGACGGCCAGCGCGCGATAGCCGAGAATACCGAACAATAAAATCGACAGCATGACCAACGTCGTCATGACCGGACGGCGGATAAATGGTTCGGCGATACTGATCATCGGATTCTCTAGCTTCCGGAGGTGTTGCTGTTCTTGATTTGTACTTTGATACCTGGTATCAATCGAAGCTGTCCGTCGGTAACAACCGTGTCCCCCGGCGCGACTCCACTCGAGATCACCGATTCGCCACCCAGCTGACGAGCCACTTTCACGGGGCGCGATTCGACCGTATCGTCGCTCTTCACCACGAAAATAAAATCACCAGACGCGCCGCTCTGCACCGCCTGCGATGGCACCACAGTCGCCTTTTCCTCTTCAGCCAAACGCAACGACACAGTGGAAAACTGCCCGGGCCACAGCCGGTGATCATTATTAGGAAATGTCCCTTTAAGTTTGATAGTCCCAGTGGTGTTATCAACGGTGTTGTCCACGAACGTCAGGTAGCCGGTCTCGGCCACGGTCTCACCGTAAGGCGTGGCTTCGATCTGCAAACGCCCGCGGTCCATATATTTCTTCACCACACCCAGATATTGCTCCGGCACGGAGAAGTCCAAAAATATCGGCGAAATCTGATTGATCACCACAAGCACCGGAACATCATTTTCCTTCACCAGGTTCCCCGGATAAACCTGCAATGCGCCGGTGCGGCCATCCACAGGAGAATAAATAGTGCAGTACTGGAGCTGCAGCTTCGCCGACTGTTCCGCCGCCTGATCTGCGTGCACAAGCGCCTCTTGCGCGTCGGCGTTCGCCTTCATCTGGTCGAATTGTTCTTTGGGCGCAACACCGGCTGCATAAAGTTTTTCATAGCGCGCCGCTTGAACCTTATTCAGTTCCTCCTGCGCCCGATCACGCGCAAGGTTGGCCTGCGCCTGCGCCAGCGACGACTGAAACGGCCGCGCATCCAACGTAAAAAGCAAATCGCCCTTCTTGACGAAGTCCCCTTGCTTGAAATGCACCTGCTCGAGGATGGCGTTCACTTGGCTCTTAATGGAAACGGTCGAAAACGCTTCAGCCGTCCCAATAGCGGTCAGGTTGATCGGCACCGTCTTTTGTTCGGCCTTGGCTACCGTCACTGGAACCGCAAGATTCGGCGCAGTTTGCACAGTCTGGGTACTGCAAGCCGCCATGAACACACACGTCCCAAGGATAAGAATCGACGTAAACGTAGTTAGCGCCGGAGCTTGCACACAATTCATTTCCAATCGCCGCATGAAGGTTCGTAAGTTAGTGCGATGTGGTTCGGACTTTGCGCTCAAATGATCTCGGGGTCATCATTAAACTTAGCATCATTTTCGGGATGTCGACATTCCAATATTCACACCCGTCCTCAATTAGACGTGGAAGTATTAGAACGGCTTCACCAAATTATCGGGGGAAAATTTATCCGGCGGCAGCCTGGTCCAGGAACCACAACACGCGCCCATTGACGGGGCGGACTCTTCCCGCAGGATATTCACTAGTACGCGAATCGGACTCGGCGCCTAACGCGGCAAGGATCTTTCGTTTATCTTCACCGGCGACCAAAAAGTAAGTGTTCCGGCTTCGATTCAAAACCGGCAAGGTGAAGGTCACGCGATTGGGCGGTGTCGCTGCGACCTGCACCGCAACAACCCAGCGCTTTGTTTCTTCCAGCAGCGGTGAACCCGGAAATAGCGATACGGTGTGTCCCTCGGGCCCGAGCCCTAACAAGGTCACGTCGAATTCCGGCTCGCCCGCGCCAAAAAATTCCCGCAATTGCGCGTCATAAGCTTCCGCCGCCTTTTCCGGCGTGGGTAAAGTGGTAGGAGCAGGGTGAACGTTCCCGTCGGGAATGGGCACGTGTGATAGCAATGTTTCTCGCGCCATGCGGTAGTTGCTAAGGGGATCGTCTGGCGGCACGTAACGCTCGTCGCCCCAAAACACGTGGACGCGATTCCAATCCGTCTCCTCGTTATATTTCCCGGCAGCGCCCCACAGCGAGTACATTCTGGCAGGAGTGTGTCCGCCCGACAGCGCGATCGCAAAACGCCCTCGTTGCGCAATCGCGTCGTGATAATTGCGAAGCACTTCGTCGAGCACTCCGCGACTCAAGGAATCAAGGCCCGGAAAAACGCGCGTATCAAGTTTCATCGAATCAATCCTGACTAAAGCTTCGTCCGCACACAGATCATTACGCTGACCGCTTGGCTCCATCAATCGCAATTCCCATCTCAGCAAGACCTTCACGAAGCTGAGCGACATTCTTGAACTGAATCGTGTGAATTCCAATCTCACGTGCGCATTCCAGGTTCAAACCGCGATCGTCGATCAAAACACATTCCTCAGGCTCCCGTTGCGAGATTTCCAAAGCCAGCCGGTAGATTTGCTCCTCGGGCTTTCTCACCCCTAAATAACACGAACTAAAAAATGCCTTGAAATAATCGCGCAAATGAAATTTGTGGATGCGGTATTCATTGATCTCGCGTGACTCATTATTAAGCGAAGCCATAAAATAGCGTCCCAAGCCCGCAATCTCCCCCAGAAATGCCAGCGCCTCGGGATAGACCTGTGACTGCCCGTACATGAAATTTTTGAAATCGTCAGGAGTGAACGTCCGGGGCCGGTAAAAAACGATCCGGCGAAGATATTCGTCAAGGGTAGCCCGGCCAGTCTCGAAAGCATTCAGCATCAATTCATGACGGTCTTCGAAATCCGCCCAATCGAGCTGGAATTTCTCAACAGCAGCATGGCGCGAATTGCGATCCCAACCATTGGTCAGAAACACGCCGCCATTGTCCCAGAACAAAGAATTCACCGTAGCCATCCTCACCTCGATTCACAACCGGCGCAACGCAGCTCCGCACATCAGGTAGCGCTATTATCCCCAAATCCACTGCCGAGCCGAAATTAAATTGTCGAGCGCAAACAACGGCCCGGCTCAACAGGATTCAAGGTAGCGCCGCGGCCTTCAGCGCGGCACGGGCGCGATCGCAATCGCCGCAACGTTCCGCCGTGTGTTGTTATCATCCCCGCCTCGCGCGACTCCACAGTCGACCAAACGTTTCGCATCAAAAACGTCCTATAATCTTAGACGCCAGCACCGAGCGCATCCCATGCACACAAGGCAAAAAAACGCTCCCCCATCGATCTTCACAATAGGTCACTCCACTCGCACCCAGGAAGATTTCATCGCGCTACTCAAATCCCACGGCATAAAGCGTGTAATCGACATCCGCACCATCCCACGCTCCCGTCGCCACCCTCATTTCAGCCGAGAAGCACTGGCCAAAGCCCTGCGCTCCGCTGGCATTTCCTACATTCACCTGAAAAAACTAGGCGGACTGAAGCGCGCCAAGGCAAATTCCAAAAACCTGGGCTGGCGCAACGCAAATTTCCGCGGCTTCGCGGATTACATGCAGACCGCCGACTTCAAGGCGGGAATCGAACGCTCCGCGAAGTTGGCAAAAACCAAACCCACAGCCCTGATGTGCGCCGAAGCAGTCCCATGGCGATGCCACCGTTCGCTAGTCGCAGACGCGCTGTTAGTACGCAACCTGAATGTCGAGCACATCATAAGCGGTTCGCGCCGCCAAATTCACAAGCTGACCCGCTTCGCCAAGGTAACAGGAGAGCAAATCACCTACCCAGCCGACAACGCATCCGCGGCGTAAGTATACGCGGCACTCGTGGTCAAAACGAAAACTTCTGCACGACAGTCCATCCAAGCCGCACATATATTGCCTTTTAGGGGGTCGGAGCTTTTGCTCCGACAATAGACGCTCCGACAAAAGAGGCTTTAGCCCCTGAGGACAACGTTTCTCCACTCTAACGCGTCGCCTGTTTAAGCATCGGAATACTGCGTCCCTCGCCCGGATTTAGAACCCAGAATTGAGGAGCGATTCTCCGTCCATCCGCCACGCGTTGCAATGCGTTCTGTAACCCCACGACCGGTTCGTCCTGCCCATCATCCGCAAGCTGAAACGTGCCAATGTGAATTGCAATACTCGTCGCAGCGCCTACTTCGTCATGCGCCCGCACCGCATCTTCCGGCGAAATATGTACAGGCCCCATGAACCACTGCGGCAGGTAAGCCCCAATCGGCAAAAACGCTAGCCGTATCGACGGAAACCGTTTCCTGATTTCGCTAAAATGCGGGCCGTACCCGCTGTCCCCCGCAAAATAAACACCTCCAGAAGGACCTTCCATCACGTAGCCGCACCACAGCGTCTTGCTACGATCCAGAAGGCCTCGCCCTGAAAAATGCCTGGCTGGAACTGCGGTGATGCGCACCTGATGCGACAGTTCCGCCGATTGCCCCCAATCCAGTTCACGGATCCGGTCATCCGGAGCGATTCTCTTTGAAGTCACCCGCGCACGCACACCGAGCGGCACCGCAAAAACCGGCGACCAACGCGAAGCAATTCGCTGCAATGTAGGAACATCGAAATGATCGTAATGGTCGTGACTCTGAAGAACCAAATCGATCGCCGGAAGCTCATCGAAACGAACACCCGGCGCCCGATGCCGCGACGGCCCAATCCACGAAAACGGACTAGCCCGATTCGACCAGATCGGATCGCAAAGGACATTCAAGCCATCCATTTGGATCAGCACAGTCGAATGACCAACAAAAGTCGCGCGAATTTCGCCATCAGTAACCCACCGGGGCGGCGGAGGCGCAGGCGGATCGTCAATCCAATTGCGCCACGGTCCCGGCCTTCTGTTAGCGAACCATTTAAAAAGGCTCCCGCCGCCCGGTAAGCCGCCCCACGGATTGAAAAATTTCCTACCGTCAAAATGATCGGAAACAGGACCGCGATAAAACGTCATGCAGTCGAGATCCTTCGCTACTTTTCGGTAGCGGCTTGCACCTTCAAAGCAGTCCCGCTAACAGGTCCACCGGTGACCGGCGCGGGCGCCCATTTCCTCACCGACGTTCCGCCGGTAATCATAGGTTGAATAGCGGGCCCGAAAAAAAGATAGGGATGTACGACGTCGAGCGCGCTCACTTCGTCAAGCCGTTTCCTGAGCTCAGCCGGAATGTGAATATCAGCGGCCGCTAAATTGTCGTTCAGCTGAGAAATTTTTGTGGCTCCGATAATCGTGGAAGTTACGCCAGGCTGAGTTATCACCCAATTCAACGCCACCTGCGCGACAGGTTTGTTTATTTTCTTAGCTACTTCCACCAACACATCGTTAATTTTCCAGTTGCGCTCGTTAAACTTATTGAACGCCGGATTCCCACCGTCTTTCATTTTTTCCAGGCGGCCTTCGCCCTTACCCGAATCACCTTCGCGCTTATATTTCCCGGTCAGAAATCCACCACCAAGCGGGCTCCAGGGGCACACGCCGACACTAAGCTCCTGGGCTGCAGGAATATGTTCGCGCTCGATGGTACGCTCAAGCAATGAGTATTCCAGCTGCAAAGCAATGAGGCCATGCTTGCCTTCTTTTTCAGCCAGCGTCTGCGCGCGAGCGACATACCACGCCGGAGTATCTGAAAATCCGAAATACCGAATCTTGCCCTCGCGCACCAAATCATTCAGCGTCGCCAGAACTTCTTCAACAGGAGTGACCAAATCCCAGGCATGCAGCCAGTACAGGTCCACATAATCCGTCTGCAATCTTTTTAACGACGCTTCCAGCGAAAAGTAAACATTTTTGCGGCCATTGCCCCCGGCGTTAGGATTCCCCTGTTCGGTGTTGAAGGTGAACTTCGTTGCCAGCACCACGCGGTCCCGCAGTTTTTTGTCGCTGATAAATTTCCCCACCATCCGTTCACTATTGCCTTGCGTATAACCGTTTGCGGTGTCGACAAAATTCCCACCCAGCTCGATGTAGCGGTCAAAAATTTCACGCGCCTGCGCTTCTTCGTTGCCCCAGCCCCATTCCGTGCCAAACGTCATGGTGCCCAGCGAAAGCGGGCTAACGCGCAATCCCGAACGCCCCAGCGTTACGTAATCAGTTAAACTCATCGGTCAAGTCCTCCATTTTTCGCGCTACCACGGCTTTGGATGCCTGGCCTCGTCGTTCGACTCATCGCACACTCGCATCGGAAGCTTCTTCTTATTTTGTGGTCCTGCGATTATGCTATCCCCTCACAACAACCGAAAGACGGAGAGTGCCGGCTTGGAGGAAATCGCAACCGAGAAAATAAGTCTTGCTGTAAGCGACGGCTCGACAATGAACGCATACGTCGCGAGGCCCACACACGCAGGAAAACATCCAGGAATTCTGGTGTTCCAGGAAGCATTTGGCGTCACAGCCCATATTCGGGACATTGCCGAACGTTTCGCAAGAATCGGCATTGTCGGCATCGCCCCAGAACTCCTTCACCGCGCCGGTGCAGGCATTGAAATTGGATACGACGATTTGCCCAAAGCTATGCAGTACGCGCGGGCCGTCACCACCGAAAATCTGATCGACGATATCAAGGCGGCCTACGATTGGCTTACCAAGAATCCGAATGTTCACCGCGACAGAATTGCCAGCATAGGCTTCTGCATGGGCGGACGCGTCTCATTTCTTGCTTGCACCGCTGTGCCGCTGCAAGGAGCCGTCTCTTTTTATGGCGGCGGGATTGCTCCGTCCCTGCTTCCGCGCATACCGAATTTGCACGCACCGGTATTATTTTTCTGGGGTGGCCTTGACAAACACATCGGCCAGGATCAGATACGGCCGATTATTGAGGATTGCAAGAAGTTAGGAAAACCGTACGTCAACGTCGAATTCTCCGATGCGGATCACGCTTTCTTTCGTGACGTTGGCCCTAATTACAATCCCACGGCTGCGCGCTTAGCCTGGAACCTGGCTGTATCCTTCCTGGATTTGCATATCCAACGCCCCGACAAGCGCGCGCGGATCAAAGAATAACGTTGGACGATTCGGTTGCGCGGCAAAACGCCCGTCAACAGCACTCTGCGTTAAAACACGAGGCTAATCGATGCCGAGGCGATGTTGCATTTGCTCCAGCGTGATTCCCTTAGTCTCAGGGTAAAAGAAGAGAACCACGAAGAATTGCAGCACCATCATCGCCGCGAAGAATACGAAGGGATAAGCTCCGGAGGTTTTCGCGACGACCGGAAAGACGGCGGAAATGATGGCGTTCATAATCCAGTGTGAAGAGCTCCCCAGACTCTGACCCTTCGAGCGCACCGTATTGGGGAATATTTCGCCGATATAGACCCACACCACGGCGCCGAGCGGAGCAAAAAAGAAAATATAACCCACCAGGAACCACACCAGCCGGTCCTGATGTTGTTGCGTGAAAAAAATCTGAGCTACTCCCGCAAGGCACAGAGCCGTGCCGGCAGAACCAATGAGCAGCAAAGTCCTGCGCCCGAGCTTGTCGATCAAAGCCATAAAAATCAGCGTGGAGACAAGATTCATTCCTCCGATTGCGACAGACTGCAAGTCCCCGGAAAGTTTGCTGAATCCCGCAGCCATAAAAATGGAAGGTAAGTAATAAAGAATGGCATTGATGCCGGCGAGTTGGTTAAGTACTCCGGTAGCGATCGCCAGAAAGATAGGGTAGCGAAATTTGCGGGAGAATAAAGGCTCGGAACCCTGGGACCTTTCCAGATGAATCGAGTCTACGATCTCAGTAAGCTCAGCCTCGTAATCAGGAGAACCCAAAAGCTGCAGAACGTTTCGTGCTTCATCAATACGATGCTGTGTGGCCAACCAGCGCGGGCTTTGCGGAATCCCGAAGAGCATAACAAAAAACAGAAGGGCCGGAGCCGCAGCTACGCCTAGTTGCCACCGCCATTCCGACGGGCCTAATCCCAGACTCGCGATGCAGTAATTGGAAAAGTAGGCAAGCAAGATTCCCAACACCACATTGATCTGAAACATTCCCACAAGGCGGCCGCGCAAGCCCGCAGGCGCCAATTCCGCAATATAAACCGGAGCCAGCACGGAGGACCCGCCGATCCCCAATCCTCCGATGAACCGAAAGATCACTAACGCGGGCCAACTCCACGCAAATGCGCAACCGAGCGAGGAGACAATATAAAGCACCGCCATAATTCGTAGAGCATTACGTCCGCCCAGACGCTGCCCCAAAACGCCGGCACTCAGCGCTCCGATGACAGTCCCCCATAGCGCGATGGACACAGTGATTCCCAAAGTCCAGGGTGTGAGGTTGAAGACTTGCGTTAATGAGTGAGTGGTGCCGGCGATGACTGCGGTATCGAAGCCAAAAAGTAATCCGCCCAGCGCTCCGACGATACTGGCTTTAAGTAGATACGAATTGAGCTTCATTCAGTTCCCCTGCCGATAATCGGAGCACACACAACGCAGCGTGCAAATCATGCAACTTCACTCCCGGCAGTAAACGGCAGAAAACACGCGCCAAGCAGTCCGGCTTCCGGACCCAACTCCGTCAACGTTACGTAAGTTTTCGCGCGGGTCCCTCGGTCAACATCAGACTTCTCCGGATCGGTCATGCGGAACACGTAACTGCGGTAACGCAGTTCCTTAAACAGCGCCGGGGAAAACAGATTCCACGACTGCGACAAGCCGCCGCCAACAACATAAAGCGGCAAATTGAGCGTGTTAATCATAGCCGCCAGGCCTCGGCCCAGCGCTAGGCCCACCTCATCAAAAATCATTTGGGCATCCTGATCTCCGGCGACCGCAAGCTCAGCGACATCACGAGGCGTGAAATCCGGCACTGTCTTTGCCAAATTACTCAACGTGGCAGACTTTCCCGCAGCGATCATTTCCTTCGCGCGGCGCCGTACCGATGTAGCCGACGCCAACGGCTCAAGACAGCCTTCCGCGCCGCATCCGCACGGAGTGCCCTCAGGCCAGATATTAATGTGACCTACTTCGCCGGCCATTCCATTTAGCCCATCCCAAATCTTACCGTGGAAAATAATTCCGCCGCCCACTCCCGTACCCAGCGTCACGAAACAAAGCGAATCGATACCGAGCGTTTTCCCTTTGCCGGCGGCATATTCCGCCAGGGCCGCAACGTTCGCGTCATTTTCAACGACAACGGGCGATCCCACTCCCTCCCGCACAGCAGAACGCAATTCCAACCCATCGAAGCCTGGAAGATTGGGTAAATTTCTCAGCCGGCCTTCAGGCAATTCAATCGGCCCGGGTGACCCGATCGCAATACCCTTCAAAGACAGTTTCGCGGAATAACGATCGCGCAGTTTGCGAATCCCCGCGCACATATCCGACACCACGGCGTCTCTCCCGTCCTGAAGGCGCGTGAATATTTGGATCGTTTCAAGAAAACCGGCCGCAGGAGTGTACGCGGCAATGCGCAGGTTGGTTCCTCCGAAATCAACTCCGATCGAGAAGCTTTCAGAGGTCATAGGCAAGGCAAAATGCCGCTCCGTCATTCTCAAACTGATTCAACACGCCTTCTTGTGGAAAACGTAAGGGCTCGATTTAAATGTCGCTTGACGGCAAGCAATGTACACGAATCGAGACGGAAGAAAATACAAATTCCAGTAGGACTGGCTCCTTTTGAGATGCGCGGCAGGCTGGGCGCGAAACAGCGATCTTCAACGCTGTTTAAATTACGCCGGCTGCAAAGGCGCTTTCCCTGTCGATTTGCGCACGACGAATTCAGGCTCAATCAGTATTTCCGCTACGTACTCGTCGCTGTTCTTGATTTGGCTAAGCAAGGACCGCGCGGCGATCTCACCCATCTCAAGAAGAGGTTGGCGCACGGTCGTCAAACTGGGATTGCTGTAGGGAGCCATCTTTGTATCGTCGAAGCCGACGACCGAAACGTCGTTAGGAACGTGCAGGCCGGCCTCTTGAAACGCGCTGATCGCGCCCATTGCAGAATTGTCATTGAATGCAAACAAGGCCGTGAACGGCATTTTCTGATCCTTCAGGAACGCCTTAGTGGCCGGATAAGCGACTTCGGGCGTGGACAGGTCGCCCTCCAACTGGATAATCAGTTCGGGCCGGACTGTAATGCCCAGATCTTTCGCGACCTCCAAAATCGCATTCCAGCGATCTACGGAATCGGAACTGTATTCGGGGCCTTTCATAAAAGCGATTTCGCGGTGGCCCAGCTCGACTAGGTGTTGCAGGGCCAGCAAAGCCGCGCGGCGATGATCGAGAAGAATATTGGTCACGCCCTGTATTGGACGATGGCCCGCGATCGCGATCGTTGGCAGATTTTGAGATTCACCGAGCAGGGTATCCACCGAGATGAGTCCCTCGACGCCTCGTTGCCGAAGAATGTTTGAATAACTTTCCAATAATTTCTTGTCGTTATGATGCGCCACGGTAAGGAAGAAAAAGTTTTGCTGCTGCAGATACCTTTCAATCCCGCTGATAATCATGGCCGCATACGCGTCACTCAAATCGCGAGTGATCACGCCGATGGTAAAGGTCCGCTGTACACGTAGAGAACGCGCCAGATAATTAGGATGGTAATTCAGCTCGCGGGACGCCGCGAAGATCCGCACCTTGGTGTGCTCGGGTACGGAGCGCGATGCGGCGGAATTATTCAGCACCGCCGAAACCGTTCCGGGTGTCAGTCCCACACGTTCGGCCACGGCCTTTAGCGTTACGACGCGAGGTTTCCCGCTGTTCTGTTTTTTGCTGCGGCTTTCCATACCTTTATTTTTAATTCCGGGTCGTAGAGCACCTGCGCGACTGCGGAAAATGCACGAATGAGTCGCCAGCGGGAATCGGCACGTCTACCCTTGGCACGTCTGTCTTCAAATTTACCTTATTTCTGAATCTGATCGAAGTGATATACCACGAACCGGTGTCTCATTTTCAGAAAATCGATATTTTTATCTTGACAAGGAATCTGGATTGACGCTAAATGCTCCGCAGCGGGGTGGTATCGAAAAAATAGATGAGTTCTATCGACTGGGACATGTCTATTTATTGTGTCCTCGCGCTTTACGGGCCTCTCGGTGTGCTTGGTCGTATGGGTGTGCGGCCATTGTAGTGGGCCTAATGCGCTTCTCTTGGGGGAGGAGTAATTCTCATGAATCAGCCGCGTAATCGCTTTCCGTTTGCTCTGCTTTTCGCGCTTTCTCTCTGCCTTGCCGCCATGCTGACCGGTTCGCCGGCACTGGCGCAGTCCACCTACGGTTCAATCACTGGTACCGTCGTGGACGCTTCCAGCTCCGCGGTGCCTGACGCACAGGTCACGTTGACGAGTGTGGCCACCTCCGCGACTCGGACATTCACTACTACGGGGGATGGTACCTATTCCTTCGTCAACGTCAGTCCGGGTGAATACCAGATTGACGTCGAGAAGACTGGCTTTAAGCACGTCAAGCGTCAGGGTGTCGTTGTCGAAGTCAATCAGAGTTCTCGCATCGACGTGACACTCGAAGTCGGCGCCCAGACACAGACTGTGGAAGTGACTGCGGAAACGCCTCTTCTGCAACCGACGCAGAGTTCGCTTGGCCAAGTTATTGATCAGCGCATGAGCAATGAGATCCCCCTCAATGGCCGCAACGTATTTAACTTGATCACCCTTTCGCCGGCAGCAATCGCGCAAGGCGGTTCAGGCGGCACTCCTGTAGGCCAGAACCCGTTTAGTTGGGGCAATTATCAGGTAGGTGGCTCGTTCGCGAATGAAAGCGCGGAGTATCTCGATGGGCAGCCGCTAAACATTGGCTACATCAACCTGCCGATCATTATTCCAACCCAGGACTCGATTGGCGAATTTAAAGTTCAATATAACAACGTCGGAGCAGAGTGGGGAAAGTACTCCGGCGGCGTTGTTAACCTCAGCACTAAGAGCGGAAGCAACGACTATCACGGCGAAGCGTATGAATACTTGAGGAACAAAGTTCTTAATTCACGCCCATACTTCGATGCGACAAATCCCCCCTACGTGCAAAACCAGTATGGCGCGGACTTTGGCGGTCACGTAATCAAGGACAAGACCTTCTTCTTTGTGAGCTGGGAGCAGTTTAGACTACGGCAAGGCGGCTCGACGTCGGTAACGACTGTCCCGCTGCCGGCTATGGCGACGGGAGATTTCTCTGCTTTGTGTCCTGGCATTTCCCCCTCAGGAACTTGCCCGGCTGCAGAGGTCGCATCTGGGGCTGGAGTTCAGCTCTACGATCCTTACACGGCAACAGCAAGCGGTCAGCGCACGCCGTACCTTGGCAACCAAATCCCGACGGGTGAGCTTAACCAAGCGGCATTAGCGCTGTACGCCAAATTATATCCGGCGCCGAACGTGGCAGGAGCCACCCTTAATAATTACGTGGTTTCGCCGTCTACCGGCGGAAACACAAACCAATGGGTCACCAGAATCGATCAAAACATCAACAGCACTACCCGCTTGTTTGGGCGGTTTACCTACTTCGGTCTCACCGATTTGCCGAACAATCCTTATGGTACCGGCTTGTGCGCTGACCGCTGCACGGAGCTCTACCACACGAAAGCCCTGGCAATCGATCTGAACCATCAGTTCTCGTCGACGACGATCTTCGACTTCAACGTAGCCGGCAGCCGCTTCGTATATCTTCGCTCGCCGCTCAATTCCGGCTTCGACGAAACGACCCTAGGCTGGTCGTCAGCTTACAATGACCTCTCGTCTTCTCTCAGGACCCCTCCCACACCTGCGTTCCCATTTCCCAACGACGTAGGCAAATCGCAAGGAGCCGGAAGCGCCATCGGGGACCACAACACTCAATACAACTTTTCTCCCCAGTTGACCTTGATTCGCGGAAAGCACTCCATTGCGGTCGGAGCGCAAGTGGAACTCGGCTTCGACAATTACTACCAGACGAATATTGCCGCCGGCGCTTTTGCGTTTAGCGGCATCTGGACTGAACAGAATGCGACAGCTGCCACCCCAGTTGGCGGAAATGCATTTGCTGACTTCTTTCTCGGTTTGGCGAAAAATCAGGGCAGCTTCGTAAACCAGACCGAAGGTGTTGCTCAAGTTCCGGCGCAGACTGCGGGGAAACAAAACTACCGGGCACTCTATGCGCAAGACACCTACCGCATTACTCCGAAATTGACTATTAATGCGGGCCTACGCTACGAGCTCCAAGGTCCCTGGTCCGAGCGCTTTAATCGGCTGAGCTACTGGGATCCTAACGCGGTAAATGCCACGGTGAGCGGTTGCA
This sequence comes from uncultured Acidobacteriota bacterium, assembly GCA_963703675.1. Lineage (GTDB taxonomy): Bacteria > Acidobacteriota > Terriglobia > Acidiferrales > UBA7541 > Palsa-295. Next base: position 373,780 of record CAVPFH010000010.1, read on the forward strand.
ACGGAGCCGGCGGTCCCTGCCTAGGTGACGCGTTTCTGGTCCAAACTGGTCGTAACCAATCGCGAAACAGCTTCCCGCTGGACACGAGAGAATGGTCACCCCGCATTGGCGCGGCATACAGCTTTGACCAAAAGACCGTTATTCGAGGGGGCTACGGAATTTTCTGGGTTCCCAATTTCGTTAACTTCGGCGCAAACCCAGACAACGACGTGCTCAACTTGGCCACGACGCCTTTCACAGCCACCACGAATGGTTACGTCACACCCTTTAGTACTTTGAACGGCACCAACTGCAGTAATGCAGGGACTAGCTTCGCCACATTTAGCTGCGCTGATACCGCAGGACCATTTGGAGCGGCAGGTTTCATCCAGCCGCCAGGACGTAATGCGGTTCCCAGCACATCGGCGTTCGTGGCAGCCAACGGTTCACCTACCCTGAACCCGTACCTGAGCCCGAAAGAAGCGTACGTGCAACAGTACAACCTGGATGTCCAGCGCGAGCTACCGGGCGGCTGGTTCATAGACGCTGCGTACGCTGGCTCTCATGGCGTGCACCTGTCACAGTTCAACCCATCGACGAACATCAACCAGATCCCGGACGCGTACATTGCACAAGCCGCCGCGCAATTTGCGGCTGGTGTGACCCCCACAATCGCCACCAAGGTCCCCAACCCACTGATCGGCAGTCCGAACGCGAGCCTCAATCCGGTCACCAATCCAACGATCTTCCAAGGACAGCTTGATCGTCCCTATCCTCAATATAACGGCCTCAGCTTGGCTGGTTATGGCTGCTGCGAAAGCAGTTACAATTCATTCCAGTTAACGGCCACCAAGAGATTCAAAGCAGGTGGCACTTTCCTGGCGGCTTACACCAACGCGAAGCTCATGTCGAACACAGATACTCAAACCAGCTGGTTGGAAAGTTCCACCGGCGGCGTCGGCCAAGTGCAAAATTTCAACAACCTGAGGGGCGAACGCTCACTATCCTCGCAAGACGTTTCTCAGCGCTTGGTTCTTAGCTATGTCTATGACCTGCCGTTCGGCCACGGTCAGAGGTTTATGTCCGACGCCACGGGCGCCGTTGATAAAATTGTCTCCGGCTGGGGCTTCGACGGCATCACCACTTTCCAAAGAGGGTTCCCCCTCAAGTTCACGTATGCGGGGACCACGCCGCTAGAGGGCTTGGGGTTGGGAATTGCAAACGTCAGGCCCAACGTCGTTACGGGATGTTCCAAGAAGTCTCATTCATTGCCAAGTATAGATGAGTTCTTCAATACTTCCTGCTTCGTACTGCCTCCGGCCTATGGTTACGGGAACGAGGCCCGCGTCGATTCCAGTTTGCGCGCGCCTGGCATTAACAACTGGGACTTTGCGATCTTTAAGAGGACTCAGTTCGGACCAGACAACAGGCTCGGATTGGAATTCCGCACCGAGTTCTTCAACACTTTCAATCGCGTTCAGTTTGGATTCCCAGGGACGGCACTGTCGGCCACCGGAGACACCACACCGGGCACGGCTGATACCAACAACAATGGATTCGGAGTCATTTCGAGTCAAAATAACAACCCACGGCTAATTCAGTTCGCTCTGAAGTTCCTATTCTAACGCATCGGCAGAATCGAGGGTGGATGCCATTGGCATCCACCCTTTTTTGCCCTGCTTCCGTAAGTTTCCCGGCGAATCGTCGATAGTCCCGGATCGATAGTAATACTTCCGGTCTCCGCCCTTCGATTCCCTTCCCATGGAACCACCTTACCGGAAGGCCGTGCGCTCAATCCCAACCCGTTCGATGCGCCGGTTATCGGGCTCCTCCCTTCGCGGCCTGCGAAACGGACAAAATCACGACGAAATCAAACCCAAATGTTGAAAGAGGACATCCCTTATCTGGATACGCTCTGCCGGTTTAGGGATACGAAGCAATTCCACACCTCAAATAGGCTTGTGACGAAAACGTTTCAGTATCCCGCTCCCGCAGCGCATGGATTGCTGAGGCGGTACTGATTCTTCTATAACGCCTCTGCCATACGCCTCATTCGGAGAGTTAGCGGCATCGGCGCCTTAAAGAAGAGAAGCCGCAGCATTAAGGCTGACTGGGACATCGCAGACTTACTAGAGCTTGCTTCTCGAGCGTCGCGGGTGCAGAATCTTTCAAACCACCGGCCCGAGGTGGAGCATGAGGATAACGCACCGCAAGCGTTATGCGTTCTGGTATCCGGCGATGATGGCCGCGAAGAAAGCTATGCTCTGCGTCTTGATCACTGAACTTTTGCCTGTACCGCTGCTCGCGCAGAAACATGGGATGGGAGCTAAGGCCCCAATAGTGCTTCTCCCATCCACACCAGATGACCGAGTTGTTGTAGAGAAAGGTGACGTACCGCGCGGTGCCGATGACACGAGAACGTGTTCTATCCAGCCGTTTCCAGGAATGCCAGATACTGCAAGCGTTACCAGCTTGCAGATTCCTTCCAAGGCTCAAAAAGAGTATGAAAAAGCCTGTACGGCGCTTAAGGGCAATAAACTAACTGAGACAGAACAGCACTTGCGCAAGGCCACGGAAATTTATCCGAAATATGTGGCCGGATGGGTGATGTTGGGCCAAATTCTCGGCACCCAACAGCAAATGGTAAAGGGCCGTGATGCTTGTTCGCGCGCGTCAACCGCCGATCCGAAGTATGTGCCTGCATATCTTTGCTTGGCGGAGATAGCAGGACGCGGGCAAAAATGGAATGAGGTCTTGAGCCTGACGAGTAGCGCCCTTGAGTTGGACCCGGTGGGCGATGCCTACGGCTATTTCTTCAGTGCGATTGCGTATTTCAATCTCAACCAGTTACCCGAGGCGGAAGTGAGGGCATTGAAGGCAGAAGAGATTGACAAGGAACATCGCGAGCCGTTGATACAATTTTTGCTTGCCCAGATTTACCAGGCAAAACACGATTCAGCCAACGCTGATTCCAACCTTCGCGAGTATCGCAAATTGGTTGCGGATTCCCAGAATTTAAGGGGCTTAAAGAAGGATACGAACGCAGCGCAGAACCCGAATAGCCCTATCAGGCCGTAGTTTTCGATTAGCGGTCTTTTTTCTGCGAGCAAGTGTCTAGGGTTCCACAAAGAAGCTCTTCTCAGCCGCATCCCAGCTAAAAATCGTCGGCGCTAGTCCTCGGTCACCCACGCCGGCGGAAATGTTAGCTAAAAAGCATTCGACATTGCGAGATCATTAAAAAGCACGGTGTAGTAGATTTGTAGTACTTCCTCTTGCGCCGGTGCACCTTGTTTTTGCTAAAGCAGGTTTTTTAGAGCTCTAGCATGTTCAATCGAGCCGACTTTTCAATCTAAGCCCTATGGAAAAAAACAGATCTAGCATTGAACGCCACGCCGTCCTGCGACGCGGACGCTCTGGGTGGCGGCTGGCAAATGATCAGGTTGCGCTCTGTTGCCTTCGCGGCGGCGGCCACATCCAGTCTTTTTCTCGCCGGAGTGGTGCTGGGAAAGACGTGAATCTTCTATGGGAGCCACCATGGCAAACCATCGAACCATGGCGCTATTCCAAACAAAAACATGGGCGACAATACGGCTTCCCACCTTTAGGAAAATATCTTTCCGGCTACACCGGCCATTCCCTTTGCATCGACTATTTCGGCGCGCCATCGGAGGAAGAGGCGCGGCTGGGACTTCCGCTTCACGGCGAAGTTGCCTCGAACCGTTGGTCACTGGTGGAGAAAGGCGCACGACGCGGCGTCGGGCAACTAAGAGTACGCAGTGCGGCACCGAGCGCCGGGCTCGCAGTTCACCGCGAATTCGTGCTACGGGAAAACGAACCTGTCGTCTACGTAACCGAAACGATTACGAACAATAGAAACCGCGATCGATATTTTCAGTGCGCGCAGCACACAACGTTTGGTCCGCCATTTCTGCAAGCGGGCGAAAGCGTTTGCCTGATGCCGGGAACGCATTCGAAAACCTGGCCGCTCGGCTACGATGGCAAAGCGGCTCTTGCCAACGATAGCGAATTTGCGTGGCCCAACGCGCCCGCCGAAGACGGTTCCTCTCTCGACATTTCCCATCCGTTCACGACCCGCGGCCGCGGCTTCATCGCAACCACGCTGCTGGCTGACACCCACGATTCACAGTTGGGGTACATCGCGGTGTTGAATTGGCGGCTCGGCTTGCTGGCAGGATATTGTTTTCGGCGCTCCGACTTTCCGTGGGTTGTGAACTGGGAAGAAAATTGCGCGCGGAGCGACTCTCCGTGGAATGGAAAAACTCAAGCACGCGGTCTGGAATTTAGCACGTCGCCCTTCCCACTTGGTCTGGGCGACGCAATTTTAAAGGGACCGTTATTTGGTGTACCGGTGGTTCGTCGTCTGCCTGCAAGAGGCCTGCAGACGATTTCATACGCAATGTTCGTAACTGAAGTCCCTAAAACTTGGCGGACGATTTCCAGAGTTTCGGTCCGCGAAAATGCAATCGTAGTGGGGGCTCCCGGCTCGTCAGATCGAATTGAAATGACGGCTGGAGGACTGCATGAAATTTGGCCGGATGCCCACACCAAGGAAAAATCCTCAAAATCCGATTAACTGAGCAGTGGGACGGCGCGACAAAATGTTGGACGAAATGGCACTGTTGACCCTGGCCGGGGTTGTGTCGCGTTACAAGCCAAGGCGACCACGCTCTTCAGCCTGAATCATGGCCGGTGCAGGGGCTGGCCCTTGACCTTTAGGTCGAGAACAGAAATATGATCCCGGCCGAGGTTGGAGACGTATAGCTGATCGAAATTTGGGCCACCAAAAGCGCAATTAGTTGGCTGACAGAGCAGCAGGTTTTCCTCGTCCTTACAAAGAAGTTCAATTTTGCGATCGGGCGACACTCGATAGATACAATTGGATGCGTAGGTCGTCACGTAGAGATTGCCTTGCGCATCAAAAGCAAGGCCGTCAGGGATGCGCGCTAGACCCTCAGCAAAAATCTCAATTTGACCTGCGCTCCCGTCAGCGTTAATTTCGATTCTTACCACGCGGTCCCGATTGCTTTCCACAACGTAAAGATAATCGTCCTGGGCGTCCAGGGCGATTCCGTTGGCGAAATGGAAGGGGCCTGCGGCAAAAAGCTTCACGGCTCCGTCGTGAGAGAGCCGCCACACAACACCATTGCCTGTCTTCCATTGTCCGGAGTCGCTGAAGTAAAGATTTCCCTTTGAATCAAAAACGCTGAAATTCGGAGTCTGCATCTTAACACCGTCAACCGAATCAGCTATCATCGAAACTGCGCCTTTCTGCGTTACCTTCATCAAGGCATGCTTGCCCAGGTCACAGATATAAATGTTTTCTTCGCGATCAAGCGTAAGGCCCAGGCAAAAGCCACCGGTGGTGGCGATTTCGTCCGCGCGTTTTCCATCGGCAGAGATTCGATAAACCTGTCCGCGCTCGCCACCTGCATAAAGGGTACCGTCGGGTCCAACGGTGACGCATTCCGGATGATCGAGACCCGCGATGAAGACCCGGAGTTCAGAAACAGGGTAAAGCATGTTATCTCCTTGGATTCCTTCGCGCTTCTTAATCTGCATTCCAGCGCGTTTATGATCCGCCTTTCGAAAATATGCCTTCTATCAGCGCTTTTTCTGCACTCAAAATGCTTTCAATCGTTTCCAAGCGCGATTTGCTCGGTACAAATTCCAACCTCCGAATGCCAAAGGGATCAATCTCTCGGCGAATTAATCGCAATTCTTCCGTGCTCGGTAGTTGCGTGACCGGCAAAGGTTCGGCGACGAGAAATTCACCGCCCGTCTGTCTGCGAATTCCTTCCAAGGTTGCGCCGGGGTGAATGCTTACGAGCCGAAACTTTCGTTCCACGTGATCAAGCTCGAAAATTCCCAAATTCGAAATCAGCCGGACCTTGCCGGGCTGAAGACCCGCCTGAATTCTCTCGTCATCGTTCAGCAAGCCTCTGGAAGCGGTACAGAATTGGACGGATTCCACAAAGCGTTCGGGAGAGTGTCGCGTTAAATAAAGTGTGAAGTTCTTGTGAAGGTTTGCTACATCGGCCATTCCGCCTTGCCCCGGCAGCCGCAGACGCTTACCCTTGCTTTCGATCCAGGCGTTGTTAGTGCGGCCACGAGCATCCACCTGCGCGACCGTGATCACTTCATGGGTGATCCGACCTGTCTGGTAATACCAATGGTACGTTTCATCACCGCCCCAGAAGACTTTTGCCGTTTGCCAATCCAACGGCTCCGCTAACGTCAACGACATCGGGTGTGATTCAACGTCAACGAAACCGCCATTCAATGAAATTAACGTCAAGCCGGGCGCATGCGTTCTCTTCGCCAGCAGGTACGACACCATCGCCAGCGGAGAAACTGAACCCACAGAACAGATGCTCGAGTTGTCGTACTCGCGCGCCAATGTCACCGCTAATAGCTCGTCCACCGTGTAGGGAGTCGTCGGTTCGATCGCCAAGCCGCAACGCGCCAAGCGCTCACTTGCTAGTGCGCGAAGTGGAACTTTGGCCGCCAGTCCAAGAAACCTTGCTCTGTCTTCAGAGCACGCGAAGCGGACCTCCTGAGTATCGTCGGCATCCTTTGTCACGTCCGGAGCCGGAGCTGACTGAGCAGGCTTGGCACTTTTCTTTTGGTCCTCTTCCCGTACGTAATCGACGAGGCGTTTGTAATCGGTCGTGTAGTAAGGCAGGCAGGAAGTCGGATACGCGCCCATGGGAACACGAGCGATTGCTGTAACAAAACTGCGTGGCAACACATAGGACTTTGGAGCCTCGCCCAGTTTACCAACGTCGACAATCTCTTCCACGGTGAAGAGATTTTTTTTCGCCGCACCTAACAGACTGAGGTCCAGTCCGCGCGCTCCCTGAATCTCGACATTACCCTCACGATCGGCACGCTGCGCGTGGAACAACACGGCGCCCACATCCAATCGTCGAGCCAGACCCACAGGCTCGCCGGTAAAAGGCGAAACGGTCTTCTTCCAAAAGTTTCCTGTGTTCATCAAGTCGGACCCGAGAGGTATCTGGAAGGGCATTTCTGGAAGATTAAAGAACGCGGCATGCAAACCTTGAATCATCGCCAAAGCCGTCCATTCTTCCACTTCGATAGTTTGGCTCTCGAGCGCTGCTCGAAAGCGTGGCGCTAGACCCAGAATGTCCAAACTGGAAAAGCAGAACACAAGTTTCTTGAGAGCCCCCGCTTCGAGAAACATTTCCAGTGGCAATCCTCCACCCCAGCTCACATAGGTGAAATCCTTGCGGCCAAGAGACAGGACCCTCTCGATCAAAGCGATTGGGAGACGGGCAAGGTGCACACCGCCAATTCCAATACGAATACCGTTGGGCACTTGTTGAGCCAATTCATCAACGGTCACGATCTCAGTCATGAAACTCAAAACCCCCGAACCGGGCGCCGTTTCAATCAATGGTCAGCCAGACGCAGCGTAGCATCATAGCTGAGTTCCCCGGATCGTCCAGCCTTCTCATAGGCTTTAAAAATCGCGGAGGCGGCAAGCGCAATATGATAGGGTCTTGCAGGGCAAGCGGAAGTAGATCGGCCAGAATGTGGCTATAAATGAGCCGCGGGATTATTTTTAGCAAAGTATTGCGTGTAATTCCGAAACTCCGCAGCTCGTAAAGATTGAGTGCGCGGTTGCGACGTTCGTTCACCACGGTATCGCATGTATCCAAAAACTATAAGAGGGATCCATGGACCGCCTTAAAGATCGTGTGGCACTTGTCTCCGCGATGGCGAGCGGCATCGGTGAAGCCATCGCTGAGTTATTTGCTGATGAAGGAGCCGCGATCGTTGGCGTTGATGTTGACGAAAAAGGCGGCTTGGCGACTGCGGAGAAAATTAAGTCTCGTGGCGGCCGCGTCCTGTTTGTGCGCGCCGACGTCGCGTCAGAATCTGCAGTTCGGGCGGCCGTAGATGCGGGCCTGCGCGAATTCGGGAAAATAGATGTCCTGGCTAATATTGTGGGTATCGCTTCTGAAGCTCCTTGTCACAAGATGGAATTAGAAGATTGGGACCGGATCATTCGGGTCAACCTCACCAGCATGTTCCTGACTTCGAAATATGTCTTACCGGGAATGCTCGAACGCCGCAACGGTTCTATCGTAAATATGGCCTCGGTGCAGGGGCTACTCGGTCTAGCCGGATATCCGCATTACGCCGCCAGCAAAGGCGGCGTCATTGGTTTAACTAGGCAGATGTCGCGTGAATACGCCGCGAATGGGATCCGGGTGAATTGCATCGCGCCGGGGACGATCGAAACCCCGCTGAACGTTCACGTTCTGGAACGTGCAGCGGATCCGAAGACTTTGCGCGCTGCGTGGGTAAAAATGCATCCTCTTGGGCGGCTGGGTGCCCCTCGGGACGTCGCCAATGGTGCACTCTACCTGGCGAGTGATGAAAGTTCGTGGGTCACGGGCCAGTGTCTGGTGATCGACGGTGGGCTTACATCGTCCGCTCCAGTTTGATCGAACGTCGGCAAGCGCAAAACGTAAAATACCAAGCCGGTGATTTTCCGGCGACCAATCAAACAATTCTGAAGGTGGACAAATAAACGATGAGCGGACCGCTTAAAGGATTGCGCGTCGCAGATTTCAGTCAACTGGTACAAGGACCGAGCGCGACGCAGTTGCTCGGGGATTTAGGGGCGGACATCGTTAAGATCGAGCCGCTGAAAGGAGAATGGTCGCGCGCCTGGTCGATCGGCGACACCTTCATGCAGGGAGAGAGTCTATCTTTTCTGGCGTTCAATCGCGCGAAGCGCAGCATCACACTGGATCTGAAAGCGCCCGAAGGAAAGAAAATCGCGCGACGTATCATCAAGTCATCTGATGTACTCATCGAAAATTTTCGCCCCGGCGTTATGGACCGCCTGGGTCTCGGATACGAGGCATTGTCTGCAGAACAACCTGCACTGATCTATTGTGCGAGTTCCGGTTGGGGCCAGGATGGACCTTACCGCGAGCGCCCGGGTCAAGATTTGTTGGCGCAGTCCATCGCTGGTGTGCTGATGCTGAATGGAACTGCGGACGACCCGCCCGTTCCGGTGGGCATAGGTCTCGCCGATCTCACCGCAGGCCTGCATATCGTAATAGCGGTCTTGGCGGCTCTGTATGAAAGAGCGGTCTCGGGAAAGGGGCAGAGATTAGACGTCAATCTCTTGAATTCGATGATGCATTTGAGCACGCAGGAGCTGACCTTATATCTGAATACACGTCGCGAACCGCAGCGCAGCGCTGCCGGAGTTGGCCATCCTTACGTCGGCGCGCCCATGGGCGTTTACAAAACAAAGGACGGCTACATTTCGATCGCCATGATGCCTGTGGGTAAAATCGCCGATCTCGTGGGTGTGGAAGGCTTTGAAGCCAACGATTCGCGAAATGTCACCGCCAACCGCGACGAAGTAAAACGCAAACTTGAGAAAGGTTTCCTGCAGAAAACAACCAAGGAACTGATGGACATCTTTATGGCTGCGGACATCTGGGCCGCCCCGGTAAACACCTTTCCCGATGTCGAGAGCGATCCACAGGTACGGCACAACGAAATTCTCGTCGACTTCGATCACCCTACGGCGGGAAAATTTCGTACGGTGGGGACTCCAATCGAATTCAGTCGCACGCCAGGCGAGATTCGCAGGCCTCCGATGTTGGGCGAGCACAAAGAAGAACTCCTCGCCGAATTAGGATACAGCGAAAGCGAAATCGCTCACTTCAGGGAGTCCAGAGTCATTTAATTCCTGCCTCGGAGTCGGCAGGGTTTCTCGTTTCTGTCTCAAATTGAGAGGTTGCGTGATTACTCTTCGTGGAATTACGTGGCAGCACGATCGCGGTTTTGCTCCGATGTTTGCAACGCCCTCGCGGTTCGCCGAGACGCATCCTGGAATTCGCATTGAGTGGGAGGCGCGCTCGCTCCAGGGTTTCGCCGACAAGCCGATCCGGCATCTGGCCGAACAGTACGATTTGATTGTGCTCGACCACCCATTCATGGGCACGGTTGCCAGAGATGGCTATCTGATTCCGCTTGATAAACATGTGTCCGCTGAGGTCCTCGCGACCTTGCGAACCGAGAGTGTAGGCGCTTCGCACGATAGTTACTTCTACGACGGCCACCAGTGGGCACTCGCGATTGACGCAGCCGCGCAGGTCGCCGGTTACCGTCCGGACTTGCTGAAGGCTGCGAGCGCGACGGTCCCGAAGACGTGGCACGAAGTCTTTGCGTTGGCGCGGGTCGGGGCGAGGTTTCGTAACAACACCTCTGCTGTCAGTGGACTCTCTGTGCAGTTTCTTCACGCTTTGCGCCAGCTCTGGCGAACCTCCGTTTGCTTCGGGTTCCGCCAAAGTCGTAAGCGAACAAACAGGCGAGGCAGCTCTGCATCGCCTGAAAGATCTCGCGGAGTGCGGCCCAGCAGAAGCCCTTGAACGGAACCCCATCAAGGTCTGGGAAAATATGAGCACCACAGATGAGATTGCGTTTTGCCCGCTCGGTTTCGGCTACTCAAATTACGCGCGCGCAGGCTATCGCAAATCCCTAGTCCAATTCACAGACATTCCAATCTCCGGACGCGGGGGACTGGCTGGTTCGGTCCTCGGAGGAGCGGGTCTCGCGATCTCCACCCAGTGCAAAGGACTTTCCGCCGCTGTTGAATATGCGACATGGGTCGCCAGTGGAGAATGCCAGCGAACACTCTACGTTCAGTCGGGAGGCCAGCCGGGTAATAGAAACGCCTGGATAGATCCCGAGGTTAACAGCATCACGAATCATTTCTTCGAAGCGACTCTTCCGACGTTGGAGCAAGCGTATGTACGGCCCAGGTTTCCGGGCTTCGTGGAATTCCAAACCGAAGCATCATTGCTGATCAGCGACTTCCTGCATGGGAAACACGGATCGACAACTAGTTTGCGATTGGTCGACGAATGTTACCGCGGCTGGGCAAGCCGTAGAAGCCCGTGAAACGGACTTTGTTGCATTTGATTGCCAAATATAACTAGAGCCCACGGATTCTTGCTGGTTCAGTGCTAGCTGTCCCCTGTATCGATGAGGCGGCGGGGTTTTGCTTGCGACGTGGCTGGGGAGGTAATTCATGAATCGACGCGAATTCCTTGGCATCGTCGGCGTTGGCGCGATGCACAAACTCGCACTGCCAAGGTTTAGTTCTCATTTAAGCAGTGCCTCGCCCGGGATCGCTAACGCGGCCCAGTCTGAAGGATCAAAACCCTTCGGCTCCGGCCACTTTGGCGAATGGATCACCGATCAGTTTGGCTTGCCCGCCTATCGTTACACCTGCGATCAGACTAGGGACCCGAAAGCCGTGACTCCGGTGCATAAGCAATGGCGCGGTCCCACGGACCATACACATCAAGTCGGAAACGATCGCATCATAGCGGCCGTTTCAAATTTCGGATACTTGCAGGTGCGGCAGGACGAAGGTTCACCAAAATTTCTGAATGACTATTCTCCGGAACATGCCCGATTTGGCGCCGGCATCGGATTTCTCACGGATGGAAAGACAACTCTAAGCACCTACTACACCGGGAACGCAGATTCTTTCGACCGCATCATGGGCGAGGGCTACATCCGGAATAACGTAAATGGAAACAAATGGAAAATTGACCAAGTCGTTTTCGCTCCGTTTGGTGACGACCCGGTTCTGATCTCACAGGTCAACATCACGAATCACGGCAGCGAGCCGGCGGACTTGCGCTGGGTGGAGTATTGGGGCTGCCACAATTATCAGTTCTCTTATCGTTCATGGATGCAGGCGGATGTGCTTCACACCAGGAATGGCGCTGAACTCCGGCGCGAATTCGACGCGCGCTTCGCGCACGATTTTCAGGTGATGCCCGGTCGCAAAGGTCTGATCGAAACTCAGAAATTTCTTGGGCGCTTGGCGGAAGACACGCAGTCTTGGGAACAAGTCCAAGCCGCGCTGAAGAAGAACCCTACGGGTTTCTTCGGCGGGCCCGTACCGACCCTTGCCGCGGGAACGACGATGGAGGATTTCAATCCTCCACCAACTTTTCTCATCTCCCTGGACGCGCCCGCAGACAATTTCGCTACTGACAGCTCGGCCTTTTTCGGCAGCGGCAGCGTTGAACATCCTTCCGGACTTGCAACTAAGCTCAACAATGACGCCACTTCCACAGGTCCAGCAAGCGCACTGTTGCTCGAACGCAATCTAAAATTGCAGCCGCAAGAGAGCCGGACGCTTTTCTTCCTGTATGGCTACAAGCCGCAAGGATTCGAGATCAATGCCCTGGTGGCCAAGTACTCGGCGGATCCCGCAGGCTTATGGTCCCGCTCCAGTGCGGCTTGGAAAACAGATGGAGTGCGCTTCAGCACGCCAGCCGAGCCGTGGGTTGAAAGAGAAACGTCCTGGCACAACTACTACCTCCGCAGCAACCTCACTTACGACAGCTTCTTCCGCCAGCACATTCTCTCGCAAGGTCACGTATATCAGTACATCATTGGATTTCAGGGCGCCGCGCGCGACCCGCTGCAACACACCCTGCCATTCATCTTCAGCAAACCGGAAATTGCTCGCGCGGTCATTCGATACACGCTGAAGGAAATCCAGTCGGATGGCTCGATCCCTTACGGCATCGTTGGGAGCGGCGTTCCCATGCCCGCTATTTTTCGTCCCAGCGACCAGGATATGTGGTTGCTGTGGTGTGCGAGCGAATACGTACTGGCCACGCGCGACAAGGATTTTCTCGATGAAAAAATTCCGATCTATCCACGTCAGGTGGCGAACCCTGGCGACCCGACGGTTCGCGGACTTCTGCAGCGTTCTTACACGCACTTGACGCAAGACCTCGGCGTGGGCCGGCACGGCCTCATGCGTCTCTCGAATGGCGATTGGAACGACGAGGTTGTCGTGATGCGTTCATCGACCGCATCGCAGGCATCCTCCGGTGAAGTCCGCCAGCAAGCCGAAAGCGTCCTTAATGCCGCGATGGCCAGCTACGTTCTTGACTACTACGCGCAGATGCTCGCTTTTATCGGCGAGACGTCACCCGCGAATGAAGCGCGAGCCAAAGCCAAAGCACAGCGCGAGGCTGTTCGTGCAACTTGGCAGGGAAAGTGGTTCCGGCGGGCGTGGCTCGGTCCGCAACTCGGCTGGCTAGGCGAAGACCATGTCTGGCTCGAGCCGCAACCTTGGGCCATCATCGGGGGAGCTGCCACGCCTGAGCAGCGCGCGACGTTGATCACTTCGCTGAACGACCTGGTGCGCAAGCCCTCTCCGATCGGGGCCCTCGTGCAAAGCCAGGGCGATCCCACCATGAACAGTAAAGTAGGCACCATGACCAACGGTGGAATTTGGCCCTCCATCAACGGAACGCTGATCTGGGCGCTCGCGCTAGTGGACGGCGCTCAAGCTTGGGACGAATGGAAAAAGAATTCGCTCGCACTCCATGCGAATGTCTATCCCGATATCTGGTATGGCATCTGGAGCGGCCCCGACACCTACAATTCGGTGCTGTCAAAATACCCTGGCCAAACCATGTTCTTCGATCACTCCGCGGACGAACAAGGCGCCCACGCCGATTCGGGCCTCAACTGGACGGATTTTCCAGTGATGAACATGCATGCGCATGCGTGGCCGCTGTACAGCGCGGCCAAACTTTTGGGCTTGGAATTTCACGAAACCGGATTGAGATTTCAGCCGACACTGCCTTTAGCTGAATACGAATTCTCCTCGCCGCTTTTGAAATTTGAAAAATCCGGGAGTAGTTATTCAGGATGGTACGCCCCGGCGTTTGCCGGACACTGGGACCTTGAAATCAAGTTGTCCGCTTCGGAAACGGCGCAGTTGCGGCAGGTGAAGGTCAACCGTCAGACGCAGCCTCTGCGCAGCGCCGAGCAAGCCATTCGATTCTCCGGCGAGAGTAAACTTGATTCCCCACTGCGCTGGGAAATCAGCTAAATAAATTTCTCGGCAACGCGCGTCGGAATTCAGGTGGGATGCGAGCGAACTTACCCTGTAACCGCCCAACCCGCATCGGCCCGAATCACTTCGCCGGTCATAGGAATGGACTCATCGCTCAAAAGAAACAGCGCGATCCTTGCGATTTCTTCGGGCTCGACGAAATCGCCCTTCAAGGGCTGCTTGTGTTTGATGAAAGCGCGAATATTTTCATTCGCCTGAGCGCGGGCGCTCATAGGCGTACGCACCAGTCCAGGCGCAATCACATTGATGCGAATTCCAAGGGGCGCGTAATAAGCCGCAGAAGCGAGACTCATCGATTCGATCGCGCCTTTGCTGGCCGCGTAGGCATGCGTGGCAAAAAATTCCCGCTCAGGAGAACGCGCCAGCACACTCCCAGTATTGACAATGGCACCTTTGCGCGATGAGCCAAGCCAATAGCGCAAGACCTCGCGGCACACGTAGAAAGTTCCCGCCGCGTGGATGCTCATCATCGCGTTCCAACCCTCTGGCGTGCATTCGTGCAATGGGCCATCGCCCAACGAACGTCCGCTGATGCCAGCAACGTTAAAGACTGCGTCAATGCCGCCATTCTGGCGGATGCAAGCGGCGATCGCTTCTTGGACAGCAGCGTAATCGGCCACATCCGCTACCGCGTAGGCCCAACCTGGGAGATCTTTGCACAGATCCTCACACTCGTTTTCGCGGTTGCTGACGATAAAAACTCGGATGTCGCGACTAGCCGCCAATCGCGCAGTAGCCGCAGCGATTCCAGATGACCCGGTGATCAGCAGAGTTTGCGACATTCAGAATCGCGCCATCATTCGTAGAGGTGCCGGAGGCTTGTGCGATAGGCTTCGTAAAACTTTTCGAGTTGATCCTCGGCACTCTGATTGCCGACAAACTGATGGCTGGGCAGTAATACCGGCGTGTGCTTTTTTTCCAGCAATAGGCGCGCGGTTTCGCAGCGGAGCATGTTGATGATCATCGCCCCTGTCACGGTAGAAGTCGGCCCCGTGCGCCAATCCAGTCCGTCCAGCTCCACCACGCAATCGCCCGCAGGGCACATGTTGTCAATGACGATGTCCGCGAAATCGATCAGCTTCTTGCCCGAAGAATGGGCTGCCGTGGACTGTTCACAGTGAGCGCGGGAAACAATGGCAACGACGGGAAGACCGCGTTGCTGTGCCCCGCGCGCGATTTCTACTGGCACGGGCCTGATTCCGCTGGTTGAAATGACGATGAAGGCGTCATGTGGACCAAAACGATATCCATTCAAAATTTGGTCGGCATAGCCCTCGTACTTTTCCAAATAAAGCGGCGGGCGAAGACCGTTCGTCCCCACGATAGCGGAATGATTCGAAAGAGACTGCTCCACGAGTGCGACGAATCCAACGAAGCAGCCCTGGCGCGGCGTCATCTCTTCGCACATCATGCGCGAATGTCCGCAACCGAATAGAAATACCAGGCCACCTTTCCCGATGCGATCGGCAAAGAGCTGCGAAGCTTTCTGGATCGGACCCAGTTGCGAGCTTTTCACTTTGTTGAGCAAATCAATCGTAGCGTCGAAATAGGAAGTGGCTGCGTTCTGTGCTGGTTTAGAGGTTCCCGTCATAGGCTTGATCTGTCATTATGCACAACGATGCGTTAGTATCGCAAATCAATGACCAAAAAACTTCCACGAGATAAGCATTCTTCAGCGGACATCTACGCCATTGGTTTGGATTTCGGCGGCACTAACCTCAAGGCCGGGTTGGTCGATTCGAAGGGACACCTGCAATTTGCGATGTCGGACGCTACGCCTCGAACGATCGAGGGTTTCAAAGCACTGGCCGAGTCATTCATCACCAAGCTTAGTTCCAAGGCTGATGTTCGAGCCGTCGGCATCGGATGTAAGGGCGTAGTTGACGGCAAAACCACAATGTTGGTGCGTTCGCCCGGGGACCTGAAGCATGTGGAAGGAAATTCATTGCGAGAACTGGTAAGCGCGGCAGCCGGCCGCAAATCCGTATACGCCGATAACGACGCGCGCACAGCGCTGATCGCCGAATGGCTTTGGGGAGCAGCCAAGGGTTTCCAGAATGTGCTGATGCTCACGTTGGGGACCGGTGTGGGGGGCGCCATGCTGATGGACGGTCGGATCATGCGCGGGGCGCATGGCGTGGCCGGACATGTTGGTCACATGACCATTGAGCCCTACGGACCGATGTGCATCTGCGGAAATTATGGATGCCTGGAAACCATTTTCTCCGCGCGCGCTATCGAGGCAGACGCATTTTCTGCAAGACACCGCCGAGTCAGTTCGGTGCTCACCGATCGAGCCCAAGCGTCCGACTGCGAGCAAGTCTTCCAGGCGGCGGCCGAATCCGACGAAGTTGCCAAGTGGATTATCAACCGCGCTACCCTGCATCTGGGCGCAGCGTTAGCGAGCTTGGTTCATCTGGTCGACCCGGAATTGATCATCCTGGGCGGACACATTGCCGAGGCCAGCGCACAATTACTCGATCCGCTGCGCCAAGAATTGCGGAGCAGGACGCGCTTCCTGATTGGCCAAGACTTACCTATCGTATTTCCCAAGGTACCGTCCCACACGGGAGTAATCGGTGCTGCCGGCTTGGCGCTAGTAGAATCGGGGGCTCTGCAGGGCTGACATGGATGTATTCCCCACGCAGTCGCCGGATAGCATCGATTTTGATGTCGTGGTGGCTGGTTCCGGGTCCGCAGGAGCCACTGCAGCGATCGCAGCAGCACGCGCTGGCGCCAAAACCCTTCTCGTAGAGCGTTTCGGATTCTTAGGCGGCACCAGCACCGCCGTCCTCGACACTTTTTACGGGTTTTACACTCCAGGCACACGTTCCCTCAAGGTAGTCGGCGGCATCGCCGACGACGTAGTCAAAGGGCTCCGTGAGCACAAAGCATGCATGGAACGTCCCAACACTTATGGTGCGGGCACCGGCATCACCTACAATTCCGAATATTTGAAGATGGTGTGGGAACAACTGGTGCAAGACGCGGGTGCCGCAATCTTGCTGTACGCCTGGATACAAGATTCATCAGTCTCCGGGCAAAAAATTCAATCGCTCACTGTCGCCACCAAGCAGGGCCTGCGGAAAGTGATCGGTAAATATTTTGTCGACGCCACAGGCGATGCCGATTTGTGTTACTTCTCAGGCGCTCCCTGCGAATTGGCGGGCGAGCACGAGCCCGCTCAGATGCTAACCACCACTTTCAAAGTGGCGAATGTTGACGTCGCCCTGCGAAAGACCATATCCAAGCAGGAATTCCACAAACGCATGGCGGCAGCCGCCGAGTCGGGAGGCTTCAATCTGCCCCGCCGCGAGGGAAGCGACCATGTCACCCCGGTAAAGGGAATGATGGCCACCAACATGACGCGCGTGCAATCGTTTGAATCTTACGACGGAATATTTCGTAACGCGACCGATCCGGATCTTTTGACCAGTGCCGAAATCGAGGGCCGTAAGCAGGCTCTGGAATATCTGCGGTTCCTCAAGAGCGAGATTCCCGGATATGCGGAATCGGAACTGATCGCGTTCGGAACCCAAATTGGAATCCGCGAGACCCGCCGAGTGCGAGGAGAATACCGGCTCACACGCGAGGATGTGCTAAGCGCGCGCCAGTTCGACGACCAGATCGGACTGTGCGGCGCGCCGATCGAGGATCACCACGCCGGTAGCGACACGGAATGGAAATATCTTCCCGACGGACAGTGCGTCGGAATTCCATTCCGCACGCTCGTTCCGCAAAAGGTCGAAAACCTCCTGGTCGCCGGCCGTTGCTTCTCGGCGACTCACGATGCTCATGCCAGTGTGCGCTCAATGGGCCAATGCATGGCCATGGGACAAGCCGCCGGAACAGCGGCGGCGCTATGCGCAAAAATGCGTCGCTCACCTCGCGAGCTCGATTTTTCCGCGCTGCAGAAAAATCTACTCGACACCGGCGCCGTTCTGCGCACGCCATAGACATGCCATTCCTCCGCACAGTTCTCGGAGATATCGAGGCGGACCAAGTTGGAGTCTGCTACGCTCACGAGCACATCATTATCGATCCTAGCTTTACCACTTATCGTTATCCGGACTTTTTGCTCGATTCAGTTGAGCGCGCTTGCATTGACGTCGCGGAATTTTACGCAGCTGGAGGACGAACACTAGTCGACTCCATGCCTTGCGGCGGCGGCCGAAACCCCATGAAGCTGGCTGAGATTTGCCGCAGCACCGGAGTGAATATTGTTTGTCCCACCGGTCTTCATCTGGAGAAATACTACGCGCCCGGACACTGGGGCGAACGGCTCCTTGCGGAAGAGTTGGCAAAATTATTCGTCGCTGACATCGAGCAAGGTATCGATTCCGCGGATTACGATGGCCCGAAGATTTCACGCACTGCGCACAAAGCAGGCGTGATCAAAGTGGCCACTGGGCGGAAAGCACCAAACTCACGTGAACGTAAGGCATTTGAGGCGGCGGCGATGACACATCATCAAACGGGTGCGCCGATTCTAACGCACACCGAGCAAGGTGAAGGTGCCCTGGAGCAGGTGAGTCTCTTTCAAGAGTTTGGCGTGCCGCTGCACCACGTTGTGATCTCGCACACCGACCGCGCACCGGATCGCAGCTATCACAAAGAAGTCTTATCGACGGGTGTGATTCTGGAGTACGACTCCGCGTTTCGCTGGCCGCCCGAAGCGGGTAATCCTACCTTGGAGCTGGTCGTTGCGATGGTTAGCGAAGGTTTCGGCGCCCAGATCGTACTGGGGATGGACGCCGCGCGCAGAAAATACTGGAAAGCCTACGACGGACAGCCTGGGCTGGCGTTTTTACTGCGTGAGTTTATTCCTCGATTGCAGCAGGCAGGATTGAGCAGTTCGGATATTGAGAAGATTTTTGTGCACAATCCCGCCGGGTGCTACGCGTTCAGTTCGCCGCCAAAAAGCAAAAGGATTGGTGCACTCGATGCATGAAGCCACTCTCGGCATACTGATGATTCTTGTCGCCGGCACGATGAATGGCAGTTTTGCCGTTCCTATGAAGGTCACGCAGCGCTGGACCTGGGAGAATACATGGCTGATGTGGACGATCTACGGCTTGTTCATATTTCCACCGCTACTGACCTTCATTACGATCCCGGACCTGATGAGAGTGTATCGCGAAGCAGGGCCGGGCGTTGTAGCTGCTGTCGCGGCGTGTGGAGCGGGATGGGGAATTTCGGTGGTATTCATTGGGCTGGCGATCGAAGCTGTCGGCGTCGCGCTATCTTTTTCCATCATGCTGGGAATTTCCGCAGCACTCGGCAGCCTGCTGCCACTGGTGTACCTCCATTCGGACAAGATCGCGACTCCCGAGGGAATGCTCTTGCTGGCGGGGCTTGCTCTCGTACTGGTCGGAGTGGGCATCTGTGCGGTCGCCGGCAAGCAGCGGGAAACCGCGCTGGGAGTGGGCCTGCCGGGAAAGCCGTCTATTGGCAAGGGGCTTACGTTTTGTGTTCTAGGCGGGATCGGCTCCGGTCTCGTGAACCTCGGCCTGGTTTTCGGTGCCCCAATTCTCAAAGCAGCGGAAGCGCATGGTGCGTCCCGGGTTTCGACGCCGAACGCCGCTTTTCTTCCGCTGATGTTGGCAGGAGGAGTTCCAAGTTTGATTTATTGCAGTTACCTGATCCGAAAAAATCACAACGCGGATCGATTCCGTGCGGCCGGGACTTCGTCGTATTGGCTCTTAACCGCACTTATGGCTTTTCTATGGTTCGGAAGCACGATTCTGTATGGCGCTGCCACCGTTAAACTGGGACAGCTGGGCGCAGTATTGGGATGGCCGCTGTTCATG
The DNA here is from genome assembly GCA_963703675.1 of uncultured Acidobacteriota bacterium. Classification (GTDB taxonomy): domain Bacteria; phylum Acidobacteriota; class Terriglobia; order Acidiferrales; family UBA7541; genus Palsa-295. The sequence continues at coordinate 393,544 of CAVPFH010000010.1, forward strand.
TCAGTCATCGTGATCACAGCCGCGGTCTGGGGCACGATTACCGGCGAATGGCGAGGGTGTGGCTACAAACCTCGGATCGTGATGGCGACAGGCGTCGCTGTTTTGGTAGTGGCAATTTTCGTGCTGTCATACGCCGGAAGACACGTGTGAGACCGCGCTCCTACCGCAGGGCCGTACTTTCCCAGCGTTCCCCGCAATGCAAAATGTGATTAGATTGCCCTATTTTTTTGCAAGCCTCCTCAAAGTCCTCAGGATCAGCAGTGTTGAACTCGAACATTTCGTAGTGACACGGAATCACGGTGCGAGCGCCAATCTGCTTGCCTAATTGAGCAGCCTCCGTCGCATTCAAATTACCGGCGACACGACGCTCCGGTGCGCGGCCATTAATCGGCAACAGCGCCACGTCCACGTTATAAGGCCGAAGCCGCTTCGCCATGCCTTCGTACAAGAGCGTGTCACCGCTGTGATAAATCGTCCAAGGACCAAAATGAACGATGTAGCCAACGTAGTCCGGCCCTAGCTCGTCGTGAGCCGCCGGGACGGCTTCGATGCGAAAAGGCGTGACCTCAGTTGACTGGCCAATCTCCAATCCCACCGGCAATGACGGGTCAATCCCAAGTCGCTCCGCGACGAACTGTCGGTTCGGAGCCGGCACAATCAGAACGATTCCTTCGTTCACGCGCAAAAGCGGCACTATCGTTTCTGCGTCTAGATGATCTGTATGATTGTGACTGGAAGTGACTACGTCGATGAAATCAAGACAGGCAGGGTCTAACGCGCGAGCCGTCATTCGAACATGAGGCTTATCGGTGGCAGCGTATTTCTTGGTGAGCGAATCGGACAAGTACGGGTCTAGGAGCAAATGCTTGCCACGCCATTGAAAGAGAAAACCGCTCTGCCCCAGCCACCACAGCCGGAATTGATCATCGACGCGGTTAGCGGCCTTGATATCGGCAAGCAGCGCACTGTCTTTCAGTTGCGGCTCAATCACGCGAGCCCCATTTCCTGCCGTACCAGCTTTACGCCTTCCACCATAGCATTAAGTTTGCGTCGCGCAGCCCAACGCGCGGTCTGGCTAAGCCCGCAATCCGGAGCAAAAGCCAGTCGTTCGGCCGGAGCAAACTTCAAGCAGCGCCGCACGCGTTCCGCTACGTCTTGTGGCGTTTCAATGTAGTAGCTCTTCACGTCGATAATCCCCACCGCCACATCCATGCGCTGAACGATGCCCTCAATCAACTCCAACTCCGCGAATTCGCGGCTGGCCATTTCCAGATGCATCTCTTCCACGTGGAGGTCCAAGAACGCCGGAAACAGGCAAGCGTACTTCCGCGGAGCAATGGCGCGGCCTTTGTAATTCCCAAAACACAGATGAGTTTCCAGCCGAGCATGGCCACGCACAGGTTCTACAGTTTCGTTGAACAAAGCCACGAATCGGCGTGGATCCTCTCGATGACCATAACAACTCATCGAAGGCTCATCGACGCAGATTTCCCGGCAGCCCTCAGCAACCAAAGCTTCCAACTCCCGCCGCACGATGGGGACGAGCGCTTGCGCAACAGCGAATCGGTCCGGATAGTTCTGATTTGGGACGAGGCGCCCGCTGAGAGTATATGGGCCCGGCACACTGGCCTTGAGATTTACCCGCGAAGGAGCGATCCTTTTCAGACGCCGAAATTCCTCCATGGCCCCTAGGCCACGGGGCGCCCCCAACTGCCCGATGATCTCGTGTTTTCCGCGCTGGTCGTGCCCCGGAGGCCCAAACCTGCGTTTGGATCGCGGCTCGGCCGCAATTCCAGTCAAGAATCCATAGAACGACAGGTTGAAATCCAGTCGGGTCTGCTCACCATCGGTAATTACGTCAAGCCCGGAATCCACTTGATCCTTCACCGCAACGGCCACGGCATCATCCAGCATTTCGCTAAGATCATCAGTGCCCAAGGCATCGAGATGACCGGAAGCAAATTCCAGCCACGCAGGAAAAGGATAGCTACCGATTACTGTGGTACGCAAAGGGCGTGACATAGGAAACCTCGAGACACAAGACCAACGACACGCTTTGTGGTCGCCTGGTCGAGTCGATTAAGGTGACGTGCGCAAACAAAAACTGCATCTGGCGTGTTGTCTGAATCATTCGGACCGTAGGGTTTACGATGAAATTATATCTCATCTCCAGAGCGTTTCCGGGTAAGCGCTTGATCATTCCCGGTATTGCCCACAATCGCGGGCGGTTATCCCGCGACTTCTGCTATTCTTCTAGATTGCTTCAAGGAGGTCTCCTCATAACTGAATGGGCCGACGCATCACAAGACGGGATTTCCTCGAAGCGTTCGGCACGATGGGTCTCGGTTTACCCATGTTCGGCGTAAAACACCCCCGCGGCCTCGATTTCCAGCATGTAAACTCCCCCACTCCTCAGAAGTACCTGATCGAGACCATGGGCGGAGGCGTGGCTCTTCTCGACTACAACAACGACGGACTTTTAGACATTTTTCTCGTGAATAGCGGCCAGCTCACCAATCCCATGCACGCCCCTGAAACTTTCGACCGCCGCGAACCGAAGAATTGGAATCGGCTATATCGCCAGAATCCCGACGGCAGCTTCACGGACGTGACCAAGGAAGCTGGCCTGGCCAATGCCGGCGACGGCAATTACGGAATGGGAGTAGCAGTCGGTGATTACGACAACGACGGCTTCCCCGACATCTACGTCACGAACTACGGAAAAAACACGCTATATCACAACAATGGCGACGGTACCTTCACGGACGTCACTGCGAAAGCGGGCGTGGAGGCGGGCGGCTGGTCCTGCTCCGCAGGCTTCTTTGATTACGACAACGACGGCCACCTCGACCTGTTCGTAACCCGCTACATGGTCTGGGACACCCAGCACAGCAAAATATGCGGAAATGAATGGCAGACGTACTGCCCGCCCGCCGAGTTCCCCGCCACCACTAACATTCTCTATCGCAATCGCGGAGACGGCACGTTCGAGGATGTCAGCAAGGCTTCGGGCATCTCGGCTGTCAAGGGACGTTCGCTTGGCGTCTCGTTCGCAGACTACGATGACGACCGATACACTGATATTTTCGTCGCCAACGACGGCATGCGCCAGTTTCTATTCCGCAACAACGGCGACGGAACCTTCACCGAGCGCGCGCTGGAAGCAGGCGCGGCGTTAACCGCCGACGGCAAGCCGCTGTCCGGCATGGGCACAGTCTTCCAAGACTACGACAATGACGGCAAGCCAGATATCCTGGTCACAGTTCTCCCGCGTGAGGTCTACGCGCTTTTCCACAACGATGGCAACGGCCTATTCAGCTATCGCAGCCTGCAGGCAGGCCTGGGCCTGCTGTCAGCAGCAAGCTCCGGTTGGGGCGTAGGCCTCGAAGACTTCGACAACGACGGCTGGAAGGACCTGTTCGTAGCCCAGAGCCACGTCCTCGACAATGTCGAGCAAATTGACCACATGCTGCATTACAAAGAGCCGCCGCTGCTGGCGCTGAATCACGATGGACGCTTTGAGCGTTCCGATTCAGGCATCGGTGCGGCGATCGCCGGCCGCGGAGCCGCATTCGGCGACATCAACAACGACGGTTGGATGGATGTAGTCGTCACTTCCCTGGGCGGCGAGCCCCTGGTTCTGCTCAATAACCGCAGCGGATCAGCTCGCTGGCTGACGATCTCTCTGCGCGGCACGCGCAGCAATCGCGATGGTTTGGGAGCGAAAGTCCAGGTCAACGGCCAGACGCGCTTCGCAACCACCGCAGGTAGTTACGTCTCCGCCAGTGACAAACGTCTGCACTTCGGCCTGGGCGCGGCAGAGGTGGCCAAAGTCGAAGTGCACTGGCCCTCAGGAACGCATCAGGTCATCGAGAACGTCAAAGCCAATCAGATTCTCGAAATACGAGAGGCCGATAAATCGTGATCACCGCTTTTCTGTCGATCATCCTCGCTCTCCAGGCGGCGTCCTCTTCCTCCGCGGCACAGCACCTGCACGCAGGCGTGCAAGCAGTTCAAAGCGGACACCTGGATGCGGCAGTTGCCGAATTTCAAAAAGCCACGGAACTTGATCCCAAGCTAGCTCCGGCATTCCTCGATCTCGGCGAAGTATTTATGGAGAAGCACGATTACGCCACCGCCGTTCCACCCCTCAAGCGAGCGCTCGAAATCAACCCAAATATCGAGGGCGGCCATCGCCTCCTGGGATACGCACTGCTGGCTCAAGGATATGCCGCGGAAGCGATCCCGCATCTGGAGAAGGCTCACGACGAAGATGTGGTCGGTATTGCCCTTCTGGAAGCCGATCGCCTGCCCGAGGCCGTGATAGTGCTTCAAAAAGCGCTGGCCAAGCATCCAGATGATCCCGATCTGCTTTACTACTACGGCCGTGCCTGCGGCCTTCTCTCCAAACAAGCCTTTGACGACCTCGAGGCGCGCTTTCCCGATTCCGCGCGCGCTCACGAAATGATGGCGCAGGATTACGCCGCGCTGCGGGACGTCCCCGGTGCCGAACGCGAATTTTTGGAAGCCCTACGCTTGCGCCCGCAAACAGCCAACCTGCACCTGGAACTCGGCGAGCTTTACGCCCGCGCGCAGCAATGGGATAAAGCCGCGGAACAATTCAAGATGGAAACCGAGCTCCAGCCGGGCAGCGCCGAAGCCGCATATCGTCTGGGCGAATCTCTGATGCAGCTCGGCAAATTCCATGAAGCGCGCCTGTCTTTGGTGCGTTCCGACGAGTTGAAACACGACATGCCGGAAACGCTTTACATGTTAGGCAAAGCGGCAAGTCTGGAGGACGACGACGCTCTGGCGGAAAAGTCTTGGCTGCATCTTCTTAAAATCGAAAATAATACTCCGCTGGCCGGGCAAGCTCATTTTGGGCTGGCAGGAATTTATCGCAAGCAGGGCCGTGCCGTCGACGCAGATCGCGAAACGGAATTGTCTCGCAAATTGCAAGGATCTGCGGACCAAAGAGACTAAGCACCGAAAAGGCGCAAAAGCAAGAACTGAACACTCAGCCCCTTCGTCGCCGGGGATCGGCGAAAGAACTGCAGCCTGTAACGAAGCCTGGCCAATCGGGGGCGAAAATCGCAATTTTCTGAACAGTATTGGCAACACAGAGAAAATTGCAGACTGGCTGTCGGTGGACGCAGTCTGGCGCGAACTTTTTTCCTAAGAAGCGAAAAGAACGGTCTAAGGACACGCCCAAAATTCATGTTTCTCAAGAGCTGCGATATTTAGCAGCGCATGCTCTGGATCATGCCGAAACAGCCCTGAAGGAGTACCAGATCGCCGCTATCGGGCGTGCACGGCGTGGAGATGAGCGATGACAGCGCTGAGCTAAAGCTCTCTCCCAACGAGCTAGAGATATTTTCCGTACAGTGATTCAAGCGTTGTTTCTGTGAGCGGCCGAACTAAAAGGGTGACTGAAATGTGTGCAAAGCGAGCCAGGCTATTCGTTCTCATGGATCTTCTTTTGTTGTCGGCGTTTCCGGCAGCGCTCACGGCCCCGGCCCAAAATTCATCCGCGCCCGGCGCGCCGGGAACGATGCCCACGTGGACGCCGGGGAACAAGGAGGGCGTGGGCACGTCCACATCCACGGATTCGCATGTGTGGTTCACGTTGCAAGACGGAATTCTGAGTGAAGTTTACTATCCGCGCCTCGATACCGCGGACGTTCGCACTCTTGAGTTTGCCGTGAGCGACAGCAAGCAGGTCTGGATCGAATCGAAAGATATGCAACATTCGATCAAGCGCGTCAGCGACGATGCCCTGATCTATCGGCAAACGAGTCGCGACGCTGCGGGACGATTCATGATCTCCAAGACGTACGCCACAGACCCCGCGCGCGATACTTTATTAATTGACGTCACATTCTCCGCCCCGGATGGATTCGCTTTGTACGTGCTCTACGATCCTGCTCTCAAAAATTCCGGCATGGGTGACACTGGCTACACGCAGGACGACGCGCTCGTCACGGAAAAGCCCGGCGTCGCCTCCGCGCTTTTGTGCGGCGACGGTTTGCAGCAGATGACTAGCGGATTCGCTGCCGCCAGCGATGGCTACACCGACTTGCTTCAACATCGAAGGCTGGATTGGTCATACGCCCGCGCTGAAAACGGCAATGTAATCCAGGCGGCAAAATTGGCAGGCGCTCATTTCACTTTGGCTCTAGGGTTCGGCACTACGCCCGTAGCCGCCATCGCCAGTGCGAAAGCCAGCTTGCAAGATGGTTTTCCGTCCGTGAGTGCTCGCTATGCGGCTGGCTGGAGCGAATACGTCCAGACATTGCGGCCAGTGAACGGCCCATACGCGCGCGAGTTCCGTGTCGCGGCGATGGTGTTAAAGGCCCATGAAGATAAAACTTTTCGCGGCGCGATGATCGCTTCAATGAGCATACCGTGGGGCTTTGCGGTGAAGGCGGATGTTCCAACTGTTGGCGGCTACCATCTCATCTGGGCGCGCGACCTCTACGAAATCGCGACGGGCTTGCTTGCGGCAGGCGATCGTGCAGCAGCCGAGCGCGCGCTGAATTACCTGCTTGCTGTGCAGCAAAAACAGGACGGCAGCTTTCCGCAAAATAGCTGGCTCGACGGCAAACCTTACTGGCCCTCGCTGCAGATGGACGAAGTCGCCTACCCAATGATTCTGGCGTGGCAACTCGGCCAAACTGATGGTGATACCTGGCGGAAGCATATTCGTCCGGAGGCCGATTTCGTGGTTAGCCATGGACCGATAACTCAGGAAGAGCGCTGGGAAGAAATTCCGGGCTATTCTCCGTCCACGATGGCCGCCGAAATCGCGGGGCTGATTTGCGCCGCGGACATCGCTCGAAAGAACGGCGCGAACGATGACGCCGCACGCTATACCAAGACCGCGGACGACTGGGCCGCGAACATCGAAAAAATTCTGGTAACCACCACGGGCCATCTCGGCGGCGCGCTCGCGTCAAAGGGCTACTACATCCGTATGGATAACAACACGGATCCGAACGACGAGTATCAGCTGGACGTTCGCAACGGCGGTGGCACTTGGGACGAACGCGATGTGGTTGACGCCGGGTTCCTCGAATTCGTGCGTCTCGGAATCCGGCCGGCGGACGACCCCATCATTGCAAACTCCGTCCAAGTGATTGACTCTACGATTCGCGTGGAAACGCCGAATGGCCCGAGCTTCCACCGGTACAACCACGATGGTTACGGAGAAACGTACTTCGGAGGCCCTTGGTTGGGCGAAGGAATCGGACGGATTTGGCCTATCTTCACCGGCGAAAGAGGCGAATACGAAATCGCTCGCGGGCACGACGCCTCCGTCTATCTAGATGCCATGCTGCACTTCGCCAATGCCGGGGGGATGATTCCGGAGCAAGTTTGGGACCGCGCCGAGCCTACCCAATCTCATTTCGCGTTTGGCGAGGGCACGGGGAGTGCCACGCCCTTGGCTTGGAGCATGGCGCAATTCATTCGGCTGGTGGTTTGCTCGGAGGAAAAACGAATCGTCGAGCAACCTGCAATCGTCGCCGATCATTTTCTGAAGGAGCATCGTTGAGTGACATGACGACTGTTAGTGTCTTGACTTAAGAACAAGCGTCAGGATAACTCAGAGTTCGCAAACTGGCGTACGACTTCTACGGCAAATCGCAATTCGTGCGTTGGCACCTGCGATTTGAGCCCCCAAGACTGGTGCTATTCTGACAGAGCTGCCGATCGTTTATAAAGCTGGCGCGCGCACCCAAAAATGATCAACGTCCTATAAATAATCGCCATAAGACTTCCGATACGGAGAGCCGACGGATACTGGATTCTGGCCAATTCGGCCCGAAATCCGCATTATTTGGCACGTTTTAAAAAACAGAGAGTTACTTGCTGATTTAGTGGCGGAGGACTCAGTCGCGTGCGAACCATTCTCCACCCCAAATTCCCTGCTAACAGGGAAAAATACAGGGAATTTCGCGACTGAGAGCGAACGCTCTAGCGGTAAATGTCGAATAAATCGGAAGTTAACACTAATAAGTGTCCTTCTTGGGCAAATCGGAACAGGGAATGATCAGGGATTGAACAGGGAATTCGAATTCCCTGATCACACTTCCCACAACGGGACTTACTTATGGGGAGTGATCCCGTTACTGCAGCTTCGCGTAATCGGTTTTGGCGGAAATCAAGACGGGGTGTCGGAGTCGGCGTCTTTCCACATCGTAAAGAAATCATTGTAGGCGGCACGGGTTTTCGTGGTGTCGTCCTGCATGGCGTAGGAGCGAGGCCGAGATGGGCAAGTGGGCCTGTCGCACAATTCCAGTCCGCGATGGTCCAGGATTAACGTCGAGTTCCAAAAGCGTCAGAGTGATAGCGTACGTTGTGTTACGGCTATATGAATGAGTCAGAATCAAGCGCTGAAAGGATTTACGTATTACTTTGTGGTGCGAGCGCTCTGTGACGTCTTTTTGGATGACCATAGGCTCCCTGCTACGCCTATTAAAATAGCTATCCAATTCATCGGGAATTTGGATTGGACGGAGACGAGGGGCGGAAACTAAAGTGGAACTCCCGCTACGTCCGAGACAGGCGGCGCCACCAAACCGGCTCGAATTGGAACGCATCGGTTTCGGCGCGCCAAACGTCAAGCGCTGGAGTGCTGAAAGACCGATGACCGCAGCGGCCGTTCCATCGCGATTTAATGTTTCTCAACCCTTCGTGAATTACCGTTTCGACACCGCTTACGATGAGATGTTCTGCGCGCCGGGCGTTCCGCGAGATTTCTATCAGGCTTTGCATCGTACGCTGGTAGGGCTTCCTGCGCACGAGCTTCGCAGGAGGCAGCAGGCTGCCGACCTGACGTTCTTGCATGAAGGTATTACGTTCACCGTTTACGGCAGCAAAGAAGGGACCGAACGGATATTTCCTAACGACTTGATTCCCCGCATTATTCCGGCTTCGGAATGGACGAGGATCGAAAAGGGACTGGCGCAACGATTAACTGCGCTGAACCTCTTCTTGCGCGACATTTATCACGAAGGCCGAATTCTCAGTGAAGGGATCGTTCCGCGCGATTTAATTTACAGCTGCAAGCATTTTCGCCGCGAGATGCGCGGGCTTAATGTGCCGCGCGATATTTACGTCAGCATTTGCGGTACGGACCTGGTGCGCATGCCGGACGGGAACTTTGTGGTGCTCGAAGACAACCTGCGGGTGCCCAGCGGCGTTTCTTACATGCTGGCGAATCGCAAAGCGTTGAAACGGGTCTTCCCAACCATGTTCCGAGATTACGGCGTTTCGCCCATCGAGCACTACCCGCAGGCGCTGCTGGCTACGTTGCGCAGTCTGACGCCTGAGAATTGCACTTACTCGCAAGATCCGGTCACAGTCTTACTGACACCCGGCGTCTCCAACTCGGCGTATTTCGAGCACACGTTTCTCGCGCAACAAATGGGCATAGAGCTGGTAGAGGGCCGCGATCTGCTGGTTCATGACAATGTGGTGTACATGCGCACGACCGCAGGACCGCAGCGCGTGGACGTGATCTACCGACGGGTGGACGACGATTTTATTGATCCGCTGTGCTTCCGTCCTGATTCGATATTGGGGGTCCCCGGTCTCTTCAACGCATATCGCACAGGGAACGTAAATATAGCAAACGCTATTGGAACCGGCTTAGCGGATGACAAAGCTGTTTACGCTTACGTGCCCGAAATTATCCGATTTTACCTCGGCGAAGATGCGGTCTTGCCGAACGTGCCCACCTACCTAATGACCGACAAAACGCAACGCAAACACGTCCTCGATAACCTCGATGACATGGTGGTGAAGGCTGTGGGCGAGTCGGGTGGTTACGGCATGCTCATCGGACCTCACAGCACGAAACAACAGCGTGACGAATTCCGCGCGCGTATTGTCGCCGATCCGCGAAATTACATCGCCCAGCCAACCTTGGCACTTTCCTCGGCGCCGTGCCTGATAGACGAAGAAGTCGAATCACGGCACATCGATTTGAGGCCTTACATCTTGATGGGAGAGAAAGTCATGACAGTGCCGGGCGGACTGACGAGAGTTGCGCTCCGTAGAGGCTCATTGGTGGTGAATTCTTCGCAGGGCGGCGGAAGCAAGGACACTTGGGTACTTCGCCCGTCAAACGGCGACGGACGAACTTCGGAAGGGGCCGATGAATCATCGAAATTATTCGGCGAGAATTCCGAACGGGTGGCGTAAACGATGAGGGCGCCCCGCAATTATTTCGCGCGATCGTCGCAACGCGAAGTCGGCATGCTTTCACGCGTGGCCGACGGCTTGTATTGGATGAGCCGTTATTTGGAGCGCGCCGCCCAAACCGCACGCCTGGTGGACGTGGAATTTCAACTTTGGCTGGACCAAACGCCGGAAGCCGCAGCAGAACGCTGGAAGTATTTGCTGGAGGCGCTACGCGTGCCGCCGGTTCAGGGTGCTATGGATCCAACGCGGTTGCTGAATGCGTTAGTTTTCAGCCGCCCGAACGCGTCCTCGATCGTTTCCTGCATCGCCACTGCGCGCGAAAATTTGCGGCAGGTGCGCGAGCAATGTAGCTCTGAAATGTGGGAGCAGTTGAATCGCCTTTACCTCGAAGTGATGGAGACTTGGCCCGAAGAAGCATGGATGCAAAAATCTCATTCGTTTTTTCAGGCCGTGCAGGACGGTGCACACCTATTTCAGGGCATCACTGACGGGACCATGAGTCACGGCGAAGGTTGGCAGTACATCCAGCTCGGGCGATACGTCGAGCGTACCGACATGCTGGCGGCGCTGATGGAGGCGCACTTCAAGCGTGTGTCCCATCCCGCCGACCAAGCGGTAGAAAGCGCCGAGTATCTCGAGTGGGTTGGCCTGCTGCGAGCGTGTGTCGCTTTCGAAGCCTATTGCAAAGTTTATACGGCGGAGATTCGCCCATTGCGTGTCGCGGAATTTTTGCTGCTGAATTCCGATTTTCCTCATTCCGTGCGGTTCGCCGTGGATCGTGTGGATGCAGCGCTGCATACGATTGGCGAATTGACGGATCGTCGCGAAAGGTTACCGACGCGCATTGCGGGAAAACTGAGGGCACAGATGAGTTTCAGCCAGATTGACGAAGTGCTGGCCGAGGGCGCGCACAAGTATCTGGAGAACGTGCGGAATGAATGCGGGCAGATCCACTCGGCGATTCACCAAATTTATTTTGATTATTCGATCGAATCGGAGCTAGCGTCCTAGAAATATCTAAGCCAGACCGCATGCGTATTTTAACGGCGGGTTACCGGCAGCAAAGCGAGCGAACAATATGGCCTATTCGGTACGCCACCTCACGACATTTCGTTACGAACCGGCAGTGCGCGAAAGCGTGATGGAAGTACGGATGCAGCCGCGAACGGACTTCCGGCAGCGCTGCTTAAGTTTTTCTCTGAATGTGGCCCCGCGCGCAACGGTGATGAGTTACCGCGATTTCTACGGAAACGCCGTTCATCATTTCGATATTCCGCAAAAACACAACGTAATCGAAGTAACCGCGCAGGCGATTGTGGCCGTGCTTCCGGCTCGAGACTTCAGCCAGGAGAACGCCGGCGATTGGCAAGATCTGGACGCCAAAGTGGCGGAAACCGATTACTGGGAGATGTTACTCCCTAGTCAGTTTGCGGCGCCCACCGTGCTGCTCGAAAAGCTTGCGAGCGAACTGAGACTGAAACGGCGCCGCAAGCCGCTGGTCCTGTTGCAAGAATTGAACGAGAAGCTCTACGATATGTTCGAATACGTGCCGGATTCAACCAACGTGGATTCACCCATCGACGACGCCCTGCGTTCTCGATGCGGAGTCTGCCAGGATTTTGCGCACATCATGATTACGTTGGTGCGCCAATTGAAAATTCCTTGCCGCTACGTTAGCGGCTATCTCTATCACGCCGCTCGCAGCCACGACCGCTCGCCCGCCGCAGCGACCCACGCTTGGGTCGAAGCGTATCTCGGCGAACTCGGTTGGGTGGCGTTCGACCCAACTAATAATTTAATGGGTTGCGAGCGCCATATTCGAGTCGCTATGGGCAGAGATTACGCGGACGTCCCGCCGACCCGTGGCGTGTACAAAGGCGAGGCGGAGAGCGAACTCAGCGTGATGGTGGCTGTATTGCCGATGGACGCTCCCGAACCTGAGGAATTGCCGCCGACGACTGTTACTCGTTCCAAGCCCTTCAGCGCTGACACCCTGGCGGAAATCGAGCAACAGCATCAGCAGCAACAACAGCAATGAATGCCACGAGGATGGTACTTGCACAAAGCTGTCCCACGGTACACCGATCAATGCCCTTAATGGACCCGATGATTTTGAGGTTGGGATATGACATCAAATTCGATCTCCCATTTCCGATTGCCGTCGTGGCACTCCTTAACATCCATCCTTCGCGCAATGCAGACTTGCGGGCTCCCGATCAACTTTCGGTGCACCCAGAGACGCCTTTAGAACTTTTTATCGATAGCTTCGGAAATCGAGTCACACGATTCGCCGCGCCGGCCGGGCCGCTGCGGTTGAGCAATTCCACCTTGCTCTACGATAACGGCCAGCCTGATGCTATGAATCCCGACGCGCGCGAGGTGCCCGTTAAAGATTTGCCGCCGGAGGTTCTGCGTTATCTCTATAACAGCCGCTACTGCGAAGTGGATCGCTTCTCGATGCTTGCGCCAGAACTATTTGGAACGGTGCCGCCCGGATGGGGGCGGGTGCAAACCATTTGCGACTGGGTGCACAGCAAGGTTGTTTTCAGTTACGCGCATGCGCGATCCACAAAGACCGCCATGGATGTCTACACCGAGCGCATCGGAGTGTGTCGCGACTTTCAGCATCTGGCCGTCACTCTGTGCCGCGCGCTGAATATTCCGGCGCGTTATGCCACTGGATATTTGGGCGATATCGGCGTGCCGCCTGCTCCCGATCCCATGGATTTCAGCGCGTGGTTTGAGGTGTATCTCGAGGATCGCTGGTGGATTTTCGATGCGCGGCACAATCATCCGCGAAATGGACGCGTACTGGTGGCAACCGGCCGCGACGCGTCGGACGTCGCCATTACAACAGCTTTCGGAGTTGCGAATCTGACGCAATTTACGGTGGTCAGCGAGCAGGTTCCACCAGAAGAAGCACGCACTCTGCTTTAATCGCCGATGGCTCCGCAACAAGACTTCAAACTGCTCAGTAATACCGAAACCGGACGCGGTTCACCACAGCTTCGGGAATCCGCAGAGTCACATTTGGACCCAGTGTTTCCCCGAGTGTTTTTACGTGTCGCTAGCCAAAATTTCATCCGCGCCGAAAATGGCGCGATACGTCGTCGCTAGCGTTTGAATTCGACGTGCGAATAAAACCGGGAGCACTCTGCCAACGGAGCTTGTGAACGGGCCCAGCATATATATATTAAGGATAAATGCGGTCGTGCCATTTCGCACCCAAGCTCTCGGGTCAGGCGACCCGATCATAACGATGATGCAAACCGCCGAGTCGCTCGTGAGCAAGCACGCGATCCCAAGTCATGGAACGAATCCTGTAGTTGGGCGTTCCCTTCCCGAGTCCAAGATGCGTTCGATCCTCGTGGTAGTAGTGAACATACTCGTGGAGCAATCTTGTCAGATGACGTTCGTTGACTGCGATGATGTGATCCAACAGATCGCGGCGGCAGCTGGCTACCCAACGCTCCGCTACACCATTTTGCCAAGGACTCCCGAATGAAGTTCGGACAGGATTCATCTTCAGTGATCGGACTGCTGCTGGGACTTCCAGCCCGTACTTTGCGTCTCGATCGAAGATCAGAAACCTAGTGGCGAAGTCAAACGGAAAGGCTTCCCGTAGTTGCTGGACGATCCACATGCTCGTCGGATGCTTGGTGACGTTGCAGTGCAGGATGCGCCGACGATCATGGCCGATGATGAAAAAGCAATAAAGCACGCCGAAAGTGATAGTCGGAACGGTGAAGAAATCCATGGCCGCAATAGCTTCCCGGTGGTTGCGCAAAAAGGTCTGCCAGCGTTTGGACGGTTCGGGATCTTTCGGCGCTCGTTTCATCCAACGAGAGATAGTTCGCTCGGAAACATCGAAGCCGAGCATGAGAAGCTCGCCATGGATGCGTGGGGCTCCCCAAGTCGGATTCTCGACAACCATGCTGAAGATCAACTGCCGCACTTCCCTCGGAGTCTGTCTTCTCCCGACCGGTTTCCTGATCTTGGAAATCAGTCTCCAATATAGACGGAAGCCGGCCCGATGCCATCGGGTCACCGTATCGGGCGTGACAACGATGAGAGCTTGTTTCCACTGTGGCCAGGATCGGCTCGCGGCGGTCCAGAAGAGTTTGTCGAATGCGGCAAGCTTCGGTCTGGGATGCTTGCGTTTAAGCACCGCGAGTTGCTGCCGAAGCGCCAGATTTTCGAGCAGGAGGTTCCGACGAGTGCGGAAGAGCCGGAGTATCGCACCGACCAATAGTCTGATGATATCTACCATGTGCCGCTGCTAACGCAATTTGCCGTGAATGACAATGCTCTATGTTCGTTGGTGTTGACAGCGGACAGAGTTTTGGCGAGGGACAGCCAATGGATAATATTTCGTTGCCCACGGTTTGAGCTGAATTGCGGCCTCAGGGATCGCTTCCGGCAGGAAGCGCGGAAGCAATGGGGGAGTTAACAAGCGATTCGATTATGCATTGCCCGGTGTCGGTGTCCGTGGGAAACTCGCCTCGTAAAAGGAGACTCAACCTTTGACAACTTCAAAGACCGCACGCTCGCCGCGCAAAATAAGGTTTGTATCGGTGTACTTCCTTTGGCTCACGAGCACTTACGTCCTTATTCCACACGCCGTCTCGGCGCCAGACGATGTCGAGCAGCGCGTCGATGCCATCCTCAGCAAGATGACGATCGAAGAGAAGGTCGACATGATTGGAGGCGTCGATGATTTTTATATTCGCGCATACCCGCGCCTTGGTTTGCCGCGTTTGAAGATGGCGGACGGACCCGTCGGCGTGCGCAATGGTGGGCCGGCAACGGCGATGGCGGGCGGAATTTCCCTGGCTGCCTCCTGGGATGCTGCGCTCGCCAAACGTGTAGGAGCCGAAATCGGCAGAGACGCTCGAGCCAAGGGTGTGCATTTCATGTTGGGACCGGGCGTCAATATTTATCGAGCGCCGATGAACGGCCGTAACCACGAATATCTAGGCGAGGATCCATTCCTCGCCAGCCGCATTGTTGTCGGCTACATCGAGGGGATGCAAACCCAGGGCGTCAGCTCCACAATCAAACATTACATCGGGAATAATTCGGAGTTCGATCGCCACAACGTCGATTCCATCATCGATGAGCGCACCCTGCGCGAAATCTATTTCCCCTCTTTTGAGGCTGCAGTGAAGGAGGCTCATGTAGGCGCAGTGATGGACTCCTACAACCTTACGAACGGCGTCCACATGACGCAGAACAAAATCCTGAACGTCGATGTCCTGAAAAAAGAGTGGGGCTTCAGCGGAATTCTTATGTCGGACTGGGATTCGACCTATGACGCAATAGGAGCGGCCAACGGCGGTTTGGACGCTGAGATGCCTTCGCCAAAATTCATGAACCGCGCGAGTCTGCTGCCAGCGATCCAGCAAGGCACGGTGTCAGTGGCGACCATCGATGACAAAGTTCGCCGCATACTTCGCGTGGCAATCCGCTTCGGCTGGCTCGATCGCGAACAAACCGACTTAGTAGTTTCGCGTTACAACCGCGAAGGCGATCAGGTTGCCCTTGACGCGGCGCGCGAAGGCGCAGTTCTGCTCAAAAATGAAGGCGGCCTGCTGCCGCTGAAGAAAGACCCCGGCATGAATATCCTGGTAGTCGGCCCCAACGCATACCCAGCAGAGCCCGTCGGTGGAGGCAGCGCGCGTGTCGGGCCATTTCAAGCGGTGAGCCTGATTCAAGGAATTAGCGATTACGTCGGAAATTCCGGCCACGTCTATTACAACCCCGGCCTGTTGACCCGGAGCGAGATGGCCGACGAAACACCTTTCACCACGACTCCGACGGGCGAAACGAAAGGACTCAAAGCCGAGCATTTCGCAGGTGAGGATTTGCAAGGTGAGCCGGTCCTCTCCCGCACCGAGCCCCATGTTGATTTTGGCGCGCCGAGCAAAAAGGTCCTTCCCGATGACGCACTCTCCTCTCGTTGGACTGGTTATTACACCCCAACAGTGTCTGGCACATTCGATCTGTTTGTTTCCTCCACCGGCGAAGACGGCGGATATTACCGTCTCTCCGTCGACGGCAAGCTTGTTCTTGACGATTGGCAAAGCGCAAAGGAATTGTTGGGCATCGCTACGCTCACGTTGGACGTCAATCCGCACAAGGTCGTACTAGAGCATCACGGCCATTCCCGGTGGCTCGGAGCCTTTCTGCGGATGGGAATTGCCCGTCACGGAAATTACGTTCTTCCCGACGCCAAGGCTCTCGCAGCAATGGCAAATGTGGTCGTGGTCGCTGTGGGCTTTGATCCAGAAAGCGAGAGTGAAGGCGCTGACCGCACCTTCCGTCTACCTCCAGGACAGGACGAATTAGTCCAGCAAATGATCGCGGCAAATAAGAATACAGTAGTCATCGTGAATTCAGGCGGCGGCGTGGATATGAACGAATGGATCGACAACGTTTCAGCCCTGCTGCAGGATTGGTATCCAGGACAAGAAGGCGGGAAAGCAGCGGCCGAAATTCTTTTCGGCGACGTAAATCCATCAGGCCGCCTGCCGGCAACGTTCGAGCGTCGCTGGGAAGACAATCCCGTCCACGACAGCTATTACCCAGCGCCGGGAACAAATCTCGTCGTCTACAAGGAAGGCATCTTCGTAGGCTATCGCGGCTACGAAAAAAATGGCACCAAGCCGCTGTTCCCCTTCGGCTACGGCCTTTCGTACACCACATTCAAATACGACAACATCGCCATTCAGTCGGTGAACGACCGAGCCAAGGGCAACAGTTTCTCCGTGCCACTATTCCAGGTTTCATTCGATGTGACGAACACCGGCACGCGCGAAGGCGCCGACGTAGCGCAGGTCTACGTAGCCGACACGCACTCGAAGGTGCCGATGCCACCAAAAGAACTAAAAGGATTCGCAAGGATCGATCTGAAGCCGGGAGAAAAGAAAACCGCGACGGTGATTTTAGATGGCCGCGCTTTCGCTTACTACGACGTCAGCGCAAAGCAGTGGCACGCCGAACCAGGCGAATATCAAATCCTGGTAGGACGTTCGAGCGAGGACATCGAACTCCGCAGTAACCTCGCGCTCTCGGAAGCAAACACCGCCTCAGCAAATAAATAGGCCATACGCGAACCAGCGCCGTAGGCGCGGCACATGCTTCAAAGGTACCCGCTTGCTTTATGATCGGGTCTGCTCTCGTCGCTGCCTCCGGCGGAGCGTACTTTCAATGCTGCGAGACCTGCCGCCATTCACTCCGAAGCAATCATGAGTGGTCCGAGTTTCGTGGGTCATTGAGCAGTCCATGTGGCGACTATTGTTTTGGGGAAGGGTGCGGCTTCAGCCGCGCCCTAAACAGAGCAATATCAAAGCGACTCTATCCGCTGAAGGCCATAAATTTCGAGATCGCCACACAGACTCGTTAGTGCATCGTCGGCGAAGCCGGGAACGCGTCTGTAAGCGAAATAATCTTCATCGATTGCTTTAACTGATCGAGCGACGTAGAGGAAGTTACCTTCAAGGTCACACTGACCGGCTCGCCGGGCAACAAATCAAAATAATTATCCGAAGGTTGCACATCCAAATCGCCAAACGACATGTAAACGCTGCGAGCGAGCGCAGCCGACTGCAACGTCACCACGTAAGTCCCATTCGTGCTGTCCACGGACGAATCGATGTGCACCAGCGCAGGCAGATCGAGATTGTGCATGATGTCGAAGAAAATTAAATTCCGCGACACGCTCTTCCCGCCAACGACCAGGTCAAACACCAAAAAACTTTTCTTCGGATCAGCATCCCCCAGCAATTCCTTTTCATCCAACGTGAAATAAACAGCGCTAGACTGGGCCGCAGCGTTCACAACCTCAGTTTTCTCCGTCAGCACTTTTCCCGAAAAGTCCATGAGCCGCGCATGAATCTCCCCGCTGACCGGCATCAACTCGTCGGAAACAACATAAACGTCCACTTTCCCATCATGCGCGAAGGGCGAAACAATGACATCGTCATAAAAACGCCGCGCGTAATACTGCAAGGCCTTCCAGCGCCCGTAGTAATCAATGCTGGCCCAGGAAGCCACCGGCCAACAATCATTCAGTTGCCAATAAAGCGATCCCATCGTATTCGGACGCTGCCGCCGCAAATGTTCAGCCCCGACTTTGATAGCCTCGGCCTGCAACACCTGGCTCAAATACACGAACGAAGCAAAATCTTTCGGTTCCGGATACCATCGCAGCATATAGCTGAGAATCCGCTCGTTGCCGCCGTGATTTTTCTGGTGGTCCTGCATAGTCGCCGAACGAATATCCATGTCCTCAGGCTTGGCAAAAGTTCGAATCGTGCGCATCTCCGGAAAAGATTGAAACCCATACTCAGACATGAATCGCGGAAATTGCTGCGTATACATCTCGATCGGCGCCAAGGCGTGCCAAACCTGCCAATAATGCATGTCTCCGTTGGTCTGGCTGTCCGGAGGATCTTCAAAATCCGCGCTCGGCGAGCTACCCCAATAAGGCACGGAATTCCCATACCGCCCAACGACCTGCGGCAGAATTCCGTGGAACAACACCACATAGTCAGTCCAGACTTTTTCGCGGTCAGCAGTCGAAACAGATTCCTTGAAATTTTTGCGGTCGTCCCAATGAACCCAACCAGTCTCGATTTCATTATTCCCGCACCATAAAATAACGCTGGGATGATTACGTAGCCTCTCGACCTGCTCGATAGTTTCCTGTTTCACATTATTTTGGAACGCCACATCCCCCGGCACCATATCGCCGCCGAACATGAATTCCTGCCACACCATAATCCCCAACTCGTCGCAAATATCGTAGAAATCATCCGACTCGTAATACCCGCCGCCCCATTCGCGCACCATATTCATATGTGCATCGCGCGCCGCCTGCAGAATCTGCCGGTGGAGTTCAGGCGTAACGCGATTGGAAAAACTATCGAATGGAATCATGTCCGCGCCTTTGGCGAAAACAGGAATGCCATTCACCACAAACTCAAAACTCTTCCCCGTCTTCGTAACTTCTCTGCGCAATTCAATCGATCGCAGTCCAGTTTTCAAAGACCCCTGAGCCGTCACATCGCGTCCCGTTCGGATCACCACCGAGAAGCGATAGCGATCCTGCGGTCCATACCCAACCGGATACCAAAGCTTAGGATTCGTGATGCGAAGAGGAACGCTCAGGTGATTAACTCCCGGATCGATCTGCACGGTCTGCTGTACCACCGGCGCAGTCGCAGCTGCAGCACCGGAAGCATTAGCCCCCGATCCAGAAAATTCCGCATAGTTGATTTCGACAGTCACAGCCGTGCTGCGTCCACCCTCAATTTCGAGTTCCGCATTCAAAGTAGCGAAATCCTCACCAACTCGCTGCTGCCGAATATTAAAGTCCTCGATGCGCAAAGCGTCCCAGGTTTCCATACGCACCGGCTGCCAGATTCCCTCAGTCATGTAACGCGGCCCCCAATCCCATCCATACTGGTAAGGAGCCTTGCGTGTATACGGTGCGGTCGCGATGTTTTCTTCGTTGCCGGTATTATGGCTACTGATGGACGGCAGAATATAAGGCAGCGCCTTCACCCTCGCAATCATCGACTCCACAGCAGAATGAAAAACCACCCGAATCGTATTCGGCCCGGCCTTCAGCAACGTCTTCGCCGGCACGCGCCATCGCCGGAACATGTTGTCAGCATGCAGCACGGGCTGATCGTTCACATAAACATCCGCAAACGTATCCAGCCCATCAAAAACCAAATCAACGTGCTCATGCGCCAAAGTCGTCGAGCTAGCTTGAAACGTGCCCCGATATTCCCAATCGGTCAACCCAATCCACTGCAACCGAGTATCGTTGTCCTGAAAAAACGGATCGGGAATCACACCATTGCGAAGCAAATCAGTTTGGACAACGCCAGGAACTTCCGCGGGCTGCCATTCTCGCAGCTTAGCCTGGTTGGTGTCGCTCGCCGCGCGAAATTCCCACTGCGCCTCGAGCACCTGCGACCTTGCCTGTCCGCTAGATTGGGCAGCAGATTGTCCGGCAAGTCCTATCGGAATCACGAGAAAACTGAAGGCCAGCAAGCCTGCAGGTGAAATAGAACGCGGGAGTAAGAACAAGTTTCACCTCACCTCAAGTAGAATGTTGCGCTGGACTTAGCAGTCCGCAGCGGTTAGAGAATAGATAACGGCGTCCGACGGCGCAAGCTTTTTAGGCCCTAAACGAGCTCGGGCCTCCCGAGGAGATCGTTCTTGCACGACTCGTCAAAAACCACAAAACCATTGAAGGTCGCCCTGCTCGGCTACGGAATGGCCAGCAAGACATTCCACGCCCCGCTACTAATGCGCGTGCCCGGATTGCAGCTGGGCCACATCGTCTCCAGCGATAGCTCAAAAGTGAAACGCGATTGGGATGTCACAGTCCTTCCAAGACCACAAGATGCCTTCGCCCTTCCAGAAATCGATCTGATAGTCATCGCCACGCCGAATGCCACCCACTTCGATCTCGCCTATGCCGCGCTTTCTGCCGGCAAACACGTCGTCGTCGATAAGCCGTTCACGAACGCAGTCGCGGAAGCAACCGAGCTGATTTCCTTAGCCCACAAAAAGCAGCGCGTGCTCTCCGTTTTCCAAAGCCGCAGATGGGACGCCGATTTCCTAACATTGCGGAAACTGCTGGCAGCCGGTGAACTCGGCAAGATCATGCATTTCGAATCGCACTACGATCGCTATCGCCCTGAACCGCGCGTGCGTTGGCGCGAGCAAGCGGTCCCAGGCGGCGGTTTATGGTTCGATCTAGGACCGCATCTAGTCGATCAAACACTCCAACTATTCGGCATGCCGGATGCCATCTATGCAGATCTCGAGATACAACGCGCGCTGGGCCAGGTTGTCGACTACTTCCACGTGATTCTCCGCTACGGTCCGAGCCGCGCAATCGTTCACGGTTCGTCGCTCGTTGTGACTGAGCCCCCGCGATTCACAATTCACGGCGCGCTCGGCAGTTTCGTCAAGTTTGGAATGGACACGCAGGAAGAATCACTAAAGCGCGGCGATGCCCCAGGTAGCCCGGGATGGGGCCACGATCCAAACATGGGCACATTGACGGTGAAGCGCGGCGACGGATTCGAAAAGAGCCAGGTGCCGAACGAGGCGGGAAACTACCTCAGATTTTACGAAGGAATCCACGACGCGATTACCAAAGGCGCCCCGAATCCGGTCCCCGCTGAAGATGGATTAGCGGTCATCAATGTTTTGGAGACGGCAGTAAAAAGCTCAGATGCCAAATCCGAAATGCCTTTCAGACCGGTAGCGTCATAAAAATAGCCGCCACGGGCACGGAGTCCGGGACAGGCCGTAGCGCCGGCGTCTCGCCGGCTGTTTCGCGGTTGCCTTTGATTTGGATGCGGCCCAACTCGGCCCCAATCTGATATTATTTCTGACGATCGCTGCTTCATTCAATAAACATATTCAAAGACGGATATCGAATTGCCATCGGGAATCTCATGACCATTGACCAAGACCTCGAAAAAATCGCCGTGCAAGAAAAAAAACTTCAATTCAACTACTTCGACTCCGAAGTAGCGTGGGCCGTAGGCAACGCCCTCAAGGCCGCAGCTGAAAAGCGCAAAGTCGCAGTGGCCATCGATATTCAGCTTCACGGTCACCCGCTGTTTCTGTTCGCAATGTCCGGAACGACGCCCGACAACCTCGATTGGATCCGCCGCAAGCGCAACGTAGTCCTGCGCTATCACCGCAGCTCCTACGCGATTGGCTTAACGCACCAACGCAATCAGACCACGCTGCAAGCAAAAACCGGCCTCGACCCAAAAGACTACGCGCCACACGGCGGCTGCTTCCCCATCAACCTGGTAGGAACAGGATGCGTCGGCACGATCACGGTATCGGGCCTGCCGCAACGCGAGGACCATGATTTGGTCGTAGCAATCCTTCAGGATCACTTGAATCTCTCGTCCGAAGATCTGGCTCTCGATGCCGTCCAGGTCCCCAAATAAAACCGATGACTTTCGAAGTCAGCAACCCGACGAATAATCGCTTGGGGATTCGCGCAGTAATACTGGATTTCGGCGAAGTCTTGTGTCGCACTCCATCGCCCGAAAATATCCAAAAAATTAGCGCGATTTTTAAGCTCGATCCGCAAACCTTTCTGCCAAATTATCTACGAGGCCGTGCATCCTACGACCGCGGCGATGTGCAGCCCAGCGAATATTGGAACGCATTCGCAGAGGACGCTGGGGTGGAAATCGATGATCCCACGATTGAACAGCTGCGCCAGATGGACCTCGACCTGTGGAGCAGAATTGACGATGAAATGATCGCGTGGCTGGAGCAAATCCATTCCGCCGGATTCAAAACAGCAATTCTGTCCAACATGCCCACGGACATGGCCGATCACGTAAGAAGAACGTACCAGTGGATCGATTATTTCGATCACCACATCTTTTCCGGCGAGGTGCGCAGCGTCAAACCAGAACCCGAAATCTACGAGCATTGCATCGCGGCTCTGAAAGTACAGCCGTCCGAAGCTCTCTTCATCGACGATCGAGACGAAAATCTCGAACAAGCCCGAGCCATCGGATTTCGCACAATCCGCTACCAGTCAGTCCCGCAACTTCGCGCCGAACTTCAAACCCTCGGCTTCACCATCCTGCCCGCATCACCGAATCCCAGCAAGCTTGGCCAGCGCCAACCGCGGCTATAGGCCGGTGAGCTTTAGGGCTCCATTGCCAGTGAGGATGCGGCGTATGTAATCGATCTGGCCGAGATGCCAGTTCAGGTGTCCGTACAGATGAATCAGGAAATCGTATGTCGATAGAGCCATTTCGAGAACGACTTCCGGATACTCCATCGTCATCTCTTCCAAAGAAAGCTTTCCGATGACGGAAGGAATCTCGCGCTGCAGCTCCACAATCCGCGCGGCGAGTTCCACTTTTCCAAACCCTTTCGAACTGAATTCAAGCTCGCGCTTCCGGCTGTAGTACACCTTGCCGAGCTGACGGCCAATGAACTCCTTTAGGTTACCTTCAATGTGAAGGGCGAGATTGCCTGCCGAATTTGTGATCCGGGGAAGCGTCCTCCAGAGCGATGCATCATCAGGAAAAGCCTCGATTTGTTGATGCAGTCTGGAAAGGTCACGACCAAAGAGTGCTGCCAGATCCTTTGTCGGACTCATGGAATTTTCCTCACGGACCGTTCAGCCAGGCCGTAGCGGTCGCAGCTTCCCTGTCTGATGTGATTCAAACCGGCCTCTACAACTGCTGGACCACATCTATACATGTTTAACTGCATCCACCAAACAAGCGAATAGAACTACCCTATGGCCGCCAGTTGAGCGATAGTGGCACAAAGGAGGCTACCAAAGTGGAAATGGATGACCAACTAAGAAAAGATACCTTCAACCACCAAAGCGAAGGCGAAGGCACCGGCACAGCTGCTAGGATGCAAAGGACGGTCGCGAAGGCGCCGTCCGAAGCTAAAGACCTCGCGCTCGACTTTGGACGAAGAGCGAGCGAACAAATTGACGCGCAGCGCCAGCCAATCGCCGACACGCTGAACAGAACGGCGTCAGCAATCCACAGGCAGGTCGACGCCGCTGCCAACGCATTTCACAGAACCGCAGACAGACTGGAATCCACGGCGCAGTACGTCAAGGAAAATGATTTGGAAGACATGATGAAAAAAGCGCGGCGCCTGGCGAAACGCTATCCAGGAATGTCGCTGGCCATCGGCGTAGCCCTTGGCTTGGTTGTCGCGAAGCTTTTCAGCAGCAGGGACTAGCATTCCTGTTCTGCCAGGGGCATCGCGGGAAGTGCTAACCGCAGCGAGCAAAATGCTCCAGCCCCGACCAGAAAAATGTCCTCTGCCCAAGTTTTTTGGCTGCAGAATCACGAAAGGAGAAGGGCTAGAAATAATGGCGCGGGGAAAGGCAAGCTCGTTGAGGTAAGAGTTCTGCGGGCAGAAACTTCAGCGCGACAAACTTGTGAAGCCGCGTGTCCTCAGCCTTGTAGACCCCACCCATATCGCCGCCACCGAGCTTTTCGACAACTCGGTAGTGCGAAATGGTTCGGCCAATCATCGGAGATTGGCGCAATCTTAGGTTTCACCGTCAACCAAGTCAACCTGCGGAAAGATTGGAAAGATTGTGTCGCCGCAAAATGAGAATGTCCTGTTTGTGCAAAGTAGAAATGTCCGTTTCCATGGGTGGCCGAGGGGCCCATGGAAACGGAGCGAATCACGTTGAGTCAACGGGAACGGGACCGATTGAAAGTGCTGTACGAAGTAAATCAGAAGCATCTGACGCAGGTAGCTGCCGCCAAGCGGCTGAAAGTAACCGACCGCCATGTGCGGCGAATGCTGTTGCGCCTTCGCGAGCGTGGGGATGGTGCGCTGGTTCATGGACTGCGCGGCCGACCCTCGAACCGTCGGCTGGCGGAGAGGTTCGAGCAGAAGATTTTGGCGTGACTGCGGCAGCGTTATGCAGATTTCGGCCCCACGCTGGCCGCCGAACACCTGGCTCAGGAAGGTCTGGCGGTGAGCCGGGAGACGCTGCGGAAATGGATGATCAAGGCGGCCTTGTGGCGTCCGCGCTCCCAGCGCGTGAAGGCCGTGCATGTGTGGCGAGAGCGCCGAGCCAGTTTCGGGGAGTTGGTGTATCCCTCGCCTCGCCAGCCGCTGGAATTTTTTGGAAAATCCCCGACTGCCGCCTCTGCTTGCTTCTCGTTATCATCGTCAACGCCGCGAAAACCAGATTGAACCTAAACTCAATGAACTACGGCAGGTTCAGGGAACCGGTTTAGACCCGAATGGGAGTGTGATTCCTCAACTTTGCGTCGGCATTTTCTTGGAGCCAGAACAAAAGCTTCTGCGTTTTGCCCGGAGTGACAGCAACGGAACTTTTGCAGTAGACACGAATGCGGGTCGACGCCGCCGCTGACGCTTTTCATAGAACCGCTGATAGGCAGGAATCGACCAGCCAATACGTGAAAGAAAACGACCCGGAAGCGATGATGACAAAAGTACAACGACCGGCGAAGCGCTATCCAGGACCATCGCTCGCCATCGGAATAGCACTCGGAGTAGTCGTCGCCAAGCTGTGTAGCAAGCGGGACTAGCGCCGGCCACTGAGGAATTCTGAGGGTAATGTGATCCGAAGGGGTTAGTGACACTAATCCCAAGAATCAAGGATAAAGAAATAGCGGATGAGCCTGTAAGCCGGATTCTCCAGTCAACCAAAAAAACTTCCTTATATCACAGCACTTAGAAAAAACAAATCACTTGGACAGTCATCAAGGTCAGTTGTGTCGTAAGCGTCTGGTTTGAACCGTCTGGACGAAGTGTGGGTGGATAGGTGATGGTGCTCGTGGGCACTAAACAAGTGCCCACGAGGGATAAGTGGACACTTCGGTGAAGAGACGGCGGCGTTGGGCCATCGAGATCAAGCGCAGGATCGCAGAAGAGAGCTTTGAGGGAAGCGCGTCCGTAGCGCAACTGGCACAGAAGTATGCGGTGAACGCCAATCAGATTTTCCTCTGGCGGAAGCAGTATCGCGAAGGGCGCCTGGATAACAACACCTCGACCAAGCTGCTTCCGGTGACGGTCTCGAAGGAAGTCGTAGTTTCCACGGCGAATCCGCGCAACCCATCTGGCCAGGCGCCGACAGGAACTCTGCAGATCGAACTAGCCAAAGGAAATCTGCGGATTGCGGGCAGCGTAGACTTGGCGGTCTTGCGGACTGCGCTCGAGTGTTTGCTGGGATGATCGCGATGCCGGCAGGGACGCGCATCTGGATCGTCGCGGGCGTGACGGATCTCCGGCGTGGATTTACGGGCTTGAGCGGGATGGTACAGACGGCGCTTGCGGAGAATCCGTTTTCCGGTCAGGTGTTTGTGTTTCGTGGCAAGCGCGGGGACTTGATTAAAGTTCTCTGGTGGAGTGGAGATGGGTTGTGCTTGTTCGCGAAGAGACTGGAGCGCGGAAGATTCATCTGGCCGCAAGCGGCGAGCGGAGGGGTGTCCTTGACTCCGGCCCAGCTGTCCATGTTACTGGAGGGAATCGACTGGCGGCGCCCGGTGCGCAGCTACGATCCGCAAATCGCGGTGTGAGCCAAAGATTTTTATTCTTTTCGGTGGAATTTTAATCACACTGTAAAACAACTGCAGTATATTTCCTCGAATGAATAACGCGGCTGGCGTTCTTCCCAACCTCGAAGGTCTCAATCCCGGCGAACTGAAGGAACTGCTTCTCGCGCTGCATGAGCAAGTTTTCTCGCATCGGAAACAGATCGCCACGCAACAACAGGAAATCCTTTCGCAGCGCGAGCAGCTGGCTTCGCGCGATACGGAAATCGAAAACTTAAAGCTGCTGATCGCAAAACTGCGCCGCATGCAGTTCGGCCGCTCGTCCGAGAAACTCAATCGTCAGATCGAGCAGCTGGAGTTGCGGTTGGGAGACCTGGAACAGACCCGCGCGATCGAAACCGAGTCGCGGAAGGTGGTCGTGGCTGAATCTGTTGCGACACGACCGGCGCGGCGGCCACTGCCTGCGCATCTACGACGTGAAGTGCAAACTTACTTGCCGCAACAGAAAGCTTGCCCGGACTGTGGTGGAGAGCTGAAACATCTGGGTGAAGATGTTTCGGAAATCCTGGAGTGGACTGAACCCTTAACTTGAGACACTCGGATAAGGCACACTTGCAGGGAAAGGAACTGCAAGTGGCAAAGAGACGAGTGGGAAAATACCCGAAAGAATTCCGGCGGATGGCTGTCGAGCGATTAAAGGACTGCGACAACATTGTGGAATTGTCACAGGAACTTGGTGTGCATCGGCGGCTTCTCTACAAGTGGCGAGATCAATTTGATCCCTTCGACCCCAGTGAGGAGTCGCCACCCGGAAACTCTCGTGAGTCCGCGCTTCGCAAGGAAATCAACCAGCTGAAGCGCGTGCTGATTGACAAGACGCTGGAGCTGGATTTTTTCAAAGGTGCCTTGCAAAAAGTAGAGGCGCGACGCCAGAAGAGCGGCATCAGTGGCGAGAGGGCATCTACGACGAAATCCAAGAAGTGATGCCTTTGCAAGGCAGCTTAAGCATCGAGCGAATGTGTCAGCTGGCCGGGGTCAGCCGAGCCGGTTTTTATCGTTCTCTGCAGGAGCGAGCACCAGTCGAGGAAGACATGGAGGTGCGGAGCGTGATTCAGCAGATCGCTGTCGAGCATCGACGCCGCTACGGGTATCGGCGGATCAGTGCCGAGTTGCGGCGGCGCGGGATGCTGGTGAATCACAAGCGTGTGTTGCGGATCATACGCGAAGACAACCTGCTGGCCGTGCAGCCGCGGGCGTTCGTGGTGACCACGGATTCCGATCATGAGTTCGAGGTCTATCTGAACCTCGCCAGTCGAATGAAACTGACGGGGATGAATCAGCTGTGGGTAGCGGACATCACCTATATCCGTTTGAAGAAGGAGTTTGTCTACCTGGCCGTCATTCTCGACGCGTTTTCGCGGAAAGTAGTGGGCTGGGCGTTGGACCGGACACTGGCGAGCCGGTTGCCGATTGCGGCGCTGGAACAGGCCATCGCCCAACGACAGCCACCACCAGGTCTGGTGCATCATTCCGACCGTGGCGTGCAGTACGCTTCCGGAGACTACGTGAAGATCTTGCGAAAGCACCAGATAATCCCGAGCATGAGTCGGCCGGCGAACCCCTATGACAACGCCAGTTGCGAAAGCTTTATGAAAACGCTCAAACGAGAGGAGATTTATG
This sequence comes from uncultured Acidobacteriota bacterium, assembly GCA_963703675.1. Taxonomy (GTDB): domain Bacteria; phylum Acidobacteriota; class Terriglobia; order Acidiferrales; family UBA7541; genus Palsa-295. The sequence goes on from CAVPFH010000010.1 coordinate 421,509, forward strand.
CGAACGACTACCAAGACTTAAAAGACTTGCTTGGTAACATCGAGGCATTCATCGAGCAGTACTACAATCGGTGCCGTTTACATTCGGCGCTGGGCTATCGGCCGCCGGAAGAGTTCGAGCGAGAGGCGAATACAGGAGTGAATTCTGCTGGAGCAACCATGAGTTTTTTCAAGCATGAGCAGGGAGCAAACAGGGGGATGCTGTAGGTCGAGCGGGTTGGGAATCGTCGCTCTCAGGCGCTCCTGGCGCAAAATTTTTCTGTGGAAAACTGGGGATAGGCAGAAAGAAAGAAAAAAGGAGCAAAAAAGAAAGAAATGGAGGCCTGTGGAAACTGACGCCGCTGATGGAAATCCGCTCAGAACGCGGATTCCCACAGCGGCTTGGAAAGCACAAAACGCTTTCCACAGTTCCCACAAGGCCCGACGGCGGCTCCATCATAGGATTTACTTTTCTTTGGGCCGAAGGATGGGGAGCGCCTCAAACATTAAAACGGCAAGTGTGCCAACTTCAACTGTCTCAACAGAGGGGTTCACCCCAGGAGTATGTGCCTGAGCGAGTCAAAGTGATGCGTCAGGTGCGCCCGAAGCTGGCCTGCGTCGGCTGCGATCGAATCGTGCAAGCCCCCGCGCCTAGCCGGCCGATCGAGAGGAGTATCGCCGGCCCGGGACTTCTGGCGCACGTGCTGATCTCGAAGTATGGCGATCATCTTCCGCTGTATCGCCAATCCGAGATCTACGCGCGCGAAGGCGTGGAAATCGATCGCTCGACCTTGGCGGAATGGGTGGGCGGAACGAGCCGGCTACTATCTCCTCTGGTGGAGGCGCTGCGACGTCACGTTCTAGCGGGACAGAAGCTGCATGCGGATGACACGCCGGTTCCGGTGCTGGCGCCGGGGTTGGGAAAGACCAAGACGGGACGGCTGTGGACCTATGTGCGCGATGATCGGCCGACTGGAGATCCCACGCCACCGGCAGTATGGTTCTGTTACTCAGCCGATCGCAAGGGTGAGCATCCGCAGCAGCACCTGAGTTCATTTACAGGGACACTGCAGGCGGATGGTTACGCTGGGTTCGATCAGATTTACGAAGCGGGACGGATCGTGGAAGCGGCGTGCTGGGCGCACGTGCGCAGGAAGTTTTACGATCTGGTGGAGGCGCACAAATCACAGACAGCAAAGACGGCCCTGGAACGAATCGCTGAGCTGTATGCCATCGAGAAGGAAATCCGGGGACGTAGCTGCGAAGAGCGGCGCGAGATCCGCAGCCTGCGTAGCCGGCCATTGCTGGAATCGTTCAAGCAATGGCTGGAGGAGACGCTGGGGAAGCTGTCGAGAAAATCGGATACAGCGCTAGCGGTTCGCTACGCGCTGGGACGCTGGGAAGCGCTGATGCGTTACTGTGATGATGGCCGACTAGAGATCGACAACAACGCGGCGGAGCGAGCGTTGCGGGTGGTGGCCCTGGGTAGAAAAAACTTCTTGTTCGCGGGCTCGGATCGAGGCGGTGAGAGCGCGGCGGCTATTTACAGCTTGATCGGAACAGCAAAACTGAACGAACTAAATCCGGAAACCTATCTGCGCGACGTTCTGTCCCGCATCGCCGACCATCCGATCAATCGTATCGAAGAACTCTTGCCCTGGAACCTCTCAGCAGAATCCCCGGAAACTCAAGTCGTCACTGCTTAGGACATCTTTGCCATCGTCAACACGGTTCCCACCAGACGCTTACGTTGTGTCACCCTTGCTCGTCCTTTAATCGCTCGACAGCCATCCGCCGGAATTCTTTCGGGTATTTTCCCACTCGTCTCTTTGCCACTTGCAGTTCCTTTCCCTGCAAGTGTGCCTTATCCGAGTGTCTCAAGTTAAGGGTTCAGTCCATCGTGGAAACATCGATCTCGGAGATCTCTGACCTAATATATCCGAAATGACGACACGATTCGAAAATAGTGGTTATAGTTCCAAGTTCACGTGCGACGCCTGCCTTGGGCGCAGGAGGTCTGGAGTTCAAATCTCCACGCCCCGACCATTAACTCCTGATTTTTCAGTTCACTCTTGCTGAACTTGGGTCCATTTGGGCTCGAAGCCGCGATGGCCGAGGACAAAGACCGTCGAATAAATCGAGTTGCATACGGAGCAGCTTGCGTCACCGAGGCCAGCGCCGAGAATTTTGGTACGCCGTTGCCCACACCCGAGGAGGTTTATCAGCGTAGAAAAGTTGCTATTGCGCGTTCACCCATGCGTCTGACCCCGTCACCTTCACTGCCAAGTCAGAAATGAAGACATGCAGGGGCTTGCCATCGGCGGTGCCGCGGTGCTCCGTTGAGATGTTCAGACCACCAGCCTTTTTGTAGCCTGCCCACGTTGCGATGACGACGCTGGGCTTCATGGGCCCGCCACGATGATAGACAAATTGCTCGACACGATTGTCTTTGCCGACGTAGAGATCCCATGTGTCGCCAGGAGTGTAACCACCCTCGCCAGAATACTTCACCGAGACCAGCGTGGCGGAGCCGGCGCCCAAGGGGGTTTTATGCGTACCTTGGTCGGTGATGGTGGCGCTTGTGTCCCAGTAAGCGTGGAGGGGGAACAGAAGCCAATAATTATCGTTCATGAAACCCGGATCAATTTCCTTCTGCACGTTTTCAGGCTGGGTGCTGAGCTCGGAGCGTAGATAGGTAACCTTGACCGGCTTGCCGTCTTTATCTTTTCCCTCGTAGGTGACCTCGTTCGTCTTGGGCTCCCAAGTCCACGTGCGGGAGACATTCACGCCAGGGAACTGTGCACTCCAGGTATAGCGGATCGCTTCAATTTGTCCGTACGAATCAAGGCCATAGGCTTTGGCAACCTGTTCGAGAATTGGCGGGCGGGTCTGAGCCCTGGAGGTTGCGGCGAGCATTAGCACTCCGAAAACCAGAAGAAGGACCCTCATTACGCGGCTCGCATGTGTCATAGCGTTGGCTCCTTTGCGAATGGAACGGATGCGGTGTTGGATGACGGGCAGAAGCTTCGAGATACAGGGAAAAATTTCGGCAGAATAATGTTCGCCCACACCACTCAGTCGCCACCGTTCCTCGCTCGGTCGCGGATTATACATCACACTGCGGGCGATCGTCTTCTTCTCCCATGATGATGCGGTCACGCACGCTATGTCTTATAAGTTTGCAGACCGCACTCGCACAGGGGCCTAGTCCGGTGAATATTGCGTTGCCGACGGCCGTTTGAAACTGCGAAATACGACAATCGCACCGGCCGCTGCCACGGATCCGAATTCAAGAATCATGATCCAGTTAGGAACGAACCACTGACGTCCAAGCGTGCGCAAATGCCAAACGTAGAAAGTTGGGATGATGCTGATGGTCCAGATTATGAGCGGCACGGTCGAGACTGACCGCACGAAGGGCAGCAGCCAGAGGAGATACCACGGATAGACGACGGGTGCACATAGAAGCGATGCGGCCATGGGCCATGCAAATGTATGCGACGAGTATTCATCTTGCCGTCTTCGCAGCCACACCGACGTAGCTAGCCCGACCAAGACGGCCAAACCGGCCGCGACTTGAGGGCTGACGATTCGCTCGAGCGTGGCGAAGACTGGATCATTGAATCGAAACCGCTGCACGAACATACCGAGCGATCCCGCGGGAGCCGATCCGCGATGCAGAAACGGAACATATAGCAGCGCGACGATGAGAACCGCCAGCAGCCCGTCGCGAAATCGCACGCGACGCCAATAAAGCGGCGTCAACACGATCGGGAGCAATTTTACAGCGACAGCCAGCCCAAATGCGATCGCGGCAATGGCTTGCGAGCGGCGCTGGAGCGCGGCAGCGGAAAGCAGCAAAAGCAGGACACCGAGAATGTCAATGTGACCGCTCTGAGCCACGCACGTGACGAGCAGAGGGTTCCAGGCGTACGCCAACACCCAATGTTCCGCCTGTCCGAGGCGACGCAGCTCGGCGAGCAGCAATAAAGCGATCGCCCATTCGCACGCGGCGAAGGCAACTTTAAAAGCAACGGTTGACTCGTGGGTCGCTGTTACAGTGCGGAAGAAAAGCTGAGCGCCGGCTGGGTATGGGCTCGGGACTTCCGGATTGTTCAGAGTGCGGGTCTCGGGCGTGTGCAACTCGGCGACCGCAGGGTCGCTGGGAACGAGAACATAAGGGTTATAGCCGAGCCGCTGCACGCGGCCATCCCAAACATAGCGATGAACATCATCATCTGAACCCGGCGGCAAAAATAGAAATGGAATATGCCACAAAGCAGCCAAGACGAGCCCAATGACGACGACGCGGCGCGGCAATCTCGGCGCGTAGAAAAACTCACGAATGGCGAAGAGGTACGCGATGCCACCGACGGCCAGCGCGATGAGGGAGGGAGGAGATCTAACTTCGCCCGGAAATCGGGCGCAGGCGACGAGCGCTACAAACATCACGACGGCAAGTCCATAGAGCCTGTGCGATGCCGTGATCGTCATCGGTCTCCGCCGTTTTGGTCCGGTGGCGCCGCACCCCTCCATTCCTTGAGCCACTGCGCCGTTCTCGGTGCTCTCGCGGGAACGTCTTGTAGTTCCGCGGCAAGCCGACTGAGGTCTGCTGCCACGTCAATATCGTAGAACGGATCGGTGCGACGCACCGAAAGTCCTAGGGTGCGAGCGCGCGCCAGTAGCGCGGCAAATGCATTCGTCGTTCCGAGTCCATCGCCCGAGAAGAGTCCCGCGTGAGATGCTGTCGCACCGACGAGGTAGTAACCTCCGTCGTGCGTCGGGCCAACAATGACGTCACAGTGGGCCAGCGCTTCGAACGCGTTCTTAAGTACGGACACCGGGAGATGCGGGCTGTCGCTGTTGAAGGCGATGATGCGCCGGCGCCCAGCCGCCGCGAAATGCGCAAACACCGACGTGAGGCCCGCAACAAGACCGTCGCCGGCCTGCGCCACGACGGGAACCGTGGCGTTCGCTTCACGCGATAGATCTTCGACGTCGGACGCTGGGCACATGATGGCGACGTCCACATCGTCGAGCGACCTCGCTAAGGCCATCGTATCGTCCAGAAGGCAGCGATATAACTCGACCACTGCGGTGGAAGGAAGGCTCTGAGCCAAACGGGTTTTCGCGCTGCCGGGCCTCGGTGCTTTGGCCATGATGACGAGCAGGCAATCATGATTGGTTGAACCCATCATCTGCTCGCCATCGGAGAGTGCACTGAAAAATCCCTAGCCGTCACGCAGACTCCGGCGCTCGGACTTGTCGCGAGCGGAGATAGTAGCGCAGAATGCGAGTGAAAATGAACCACGCTGCGCCGAACGTACCGCTGATCGTGCCGCTGATCTTCGATTTTCCAATCCGCGGGTAGTAGCTGACAGGAACCTCGACGATCCTGAAGCCGTGCAGCGCGCCTTTTAAAATCATTTCGACTGCCCAGCCGTAAGTGGTTTCTTCGAGCGCGAGCGTACGGAGGACATCGGCGCGCGCGGCGCGAAACGGCCCGAGGTCAGTGATCCTTTGATGAAATAGAAGCGAGATCAATCCCGCAGCGAGTCTGTTGCCGAATGCCGAGTGCCAAGGAAGCGCCCCCGGCGTTTGCGGCGTCGCCAAGCGCGAGCCCATTGTGATGTCCGCACGCCCCGCGGAGATGGGAGCAAGGAGGAGCGGGAGTTCGTCCGGGCGGTCGCTGTAGTCACCATCAAGGAATACGACGACATCGGGCGCACTGGCGCAGGCGAGACCGGTGAGGCAGGCTCGGCCATATCCGGGGCGCTTTTCAGAGACGACTTGAGCGCCCATTCGATCAGCAATTTCAGGCGTCCCGTCGGTCGAATTGCTGTCAACGACAATGACCTCGGTCACGAGATCGCCTGGGAGATCCGCGAGCACGCGAGCGATAGCCTGCGCTTCATTATGGGTGGGAATGATGACTGAGACCCGCACTCGATCTCCGTTTAATTCACCACCACAGCGAAGATGGCCACCGACGCGCCAGGAACGCGTCAAGCCCCCACGTGCGGCCTGCGGATCCGATCGCCAGCCCAAGCGATGCAAGCACCGGAACCAGCAGCTCCCAAATCCACGCCGTGCCCCATTCAGATACCCAAAGGCTGCCGAGATACAGAAACGCCACGAAGGCGGCTGGGCGCGTCAGCAGACCGACAACGAGCAGGATCCCGAGGCTGATTTCGGTGATCGCCTGCATCGGAGCCGCCATCGCGGCATGACTCGCCGCTGTTGCCATGACGGCCTTCCACAGGGCCGGAGCGTGATCATGTTGAATGTAATAGTTGATCAATCCGGCGTAGCCGCCCGGCGTGTAGAGCCCCTTCCCTAAATTCTCGAAGAAGACCCACACGAACATCGCCCCAATCGTCAACCGAACTATCGCCAGCCCGTTTCGCGCAGAAGGTTGGTCGGGCATTCGGGAAGTCCTCACTTGCGATTCGTTTGCGTTCATCGCGATCGCCATTGTGGCAATCGTTTTATGGCAGACCGGCAAGCGACGTCGCAGTTATGGTTCCGGACCATGCGAGCGGCATTATACAGGCGCGAGCCGTCGTGTTCCAGCCGAGGCGCAATAACCAGACGGATTCTAATCGCGCGCAATCACGATCGTCGTACATGCGCTTTCCATCTTGGGAAGTTCGCGAGTGGCCGCCATGCGGATCTCCAATTTTTCTGCTCGTCCTTTGACAACGGGGCAATAGAAGTCCGGCTGATCAAGCGCGCGCTGGAGACGTCGCCGACCCGCACATCCGCCGTAACAACTTTCGAGATACGCGCACGAGCGGCAGGCTTCGGGCACGGTGCGCGCCTCTACAAACGGCGAAGTTTCCATAACTGCCGAGCCTAAGGAGCACAAAAGCGAGAGCGCCTCTCCAGCTCCCGGCCAGTACACGCAAGGCTGAGTGGTGGCCCGGGGCGTAATCCGCACAGTGCTCACCCCGCATCCGCCGGTTCGCGGAGGCAGTCCGGCCATGGCACGAACCAACGGTTCGCCGATGGCGATCACGTCGGTCTCCGCAAACAACGCTCGAAAACCTTGCCAATACTCGTCATAACTCAAGGCATACAGGTCGGAACGCACCGCTTGGTAGACATTCACCCGCAACGGCGACTGGTAACGCTTCACTCGACGCGCCACTTCGGCCAAACGCAAATAGTTCGACTTCATCATTACCGCAATGAACGTGACGGGGATCCCTAACCGGACACAGCGTGCCGCTTGCCCATGGATCAATGCCCAATTGCCGCTGCCCCGCTGGGCGTCCTGCTCAGGCTCGGTGGGATAATCCAGAGAGAACTCGATATCGTGAAAAGCACGGAGCTCGTCATCAGCGAGCACGGCGGCGCTGTGGCCATTCGATGTGATGGTGAGCTTCACCGGCAGAGTACGGAGATAGGACAAAATCTCACGGAATTGCGGGTGCATTCCGTTTTCACCAGTTCCCAGATTAACCGAACGGATCGGCAGGCTTTCCATCACGGATTTTACTTGCTCGAGGTTAAGCCGGTCCGTCCGCGCCGGGTCGCGATAGCAGAATGAACAAGCCAAGTTGCACTCGTTGGTTAGTCCAAGTCCCAGAGCAAATTTTCCCGTCACCGTGGGACGAACCGTAGGAGAGTTTAAGGTGGAATAAGGGTTTTGCGGCGTCACGGTCCTATTACCTCGCTGGATGACGCGCGAGAACGGCGAGCGATCACCTGAATATAGCGCGCAATCGCGAAGAACTCTGGGAGCGCCCCAAGTGTCGACTCCAACTCGAATATTTGTGAGTACGTCGCGTCCGTCGGAGTGACTAGGGCCAAGTAATCGGAAAACACGCGGACGCCATGTTCAGCGACAATTTCCAATCCGGGTCCCGCAAGCATTCCCTGTAGGTCCGCTGGGGCAAATAGCCGCATGCGGTTCCCATAGAGGGTATCTACGGCCGTATCTGCGGTAAGATCGGCGGTTGCAAGTTTCCAGTCACGTGACTTAACGGCGTCCTTTAGTACTTCGCCAGCTCGATTGCGCACCAGCACAGACAACACGCCATTCTTGCGCAGGACGTGCGCGATATCGCAAACAGTCGTGGAAGGAACCTCAGAATACTCGAGCAGGTTGTGGCAAACGACGACGTCAAAAGACTCCGCAGCGAAGAGTTCACGCAATTGCCCGGTCTCGGCGTGGCAAAAGGAAATTCGTGGTGTCACGCCGCAGGCTTCCGCTTGCTGGCGCGCAATCCGGAGCATTTGTTCGGAAGAGTCGAGCAGCACGACCCCACAACCCATCCGCGCGAGCTCCACACTCGCAAACCCCGTGCCACCGCCCACATCGAGCGCCCGGCGCTTCGACGCATCCAGCGGCAGGAAGCGTCGCAAGTTCTCCCATGCCAGCTCGGAGCGCAGCCTACCCGCCGGCGTCTTCAAATAAGCCGCGTATTTCTCTGCGTCCTGGAACTGCAAGATATCTGGTATTCCGATCTCAGACTCCAACGATCCGCCTCGTATGTTGCCTGCCGAGCGAGTCGAGTGTACGCTATCGCGCGTTCGGTGGGTAAGAGCAGAGTTCCTGGTGCGAGGGATTAGGGTATGAACCGCGCGATTTTCTGCGGTCCACAGGAGTTTTTTCAGCGAGCCTCGCGTTCGCGAAAGCTGGGCGAATTTTTGCGAGCGACGCCACGGTTGAGCACTGGCGCACGTTCGAAGTCACGACGCGCGTCGAAGTCCTCAAACCTCTAATAGCGTTGGAGTGTATTGAGGGCGCTTGCGAATTGCAGGTTTGCGTTTGGTGGCACCTGAAACTCTTCAAGAGTTTCTAATAATTCATGTGAGACGTAGCGTGAAAGCTATCAAGAATCCCTCATGCGCGTCAAACCCATTAATGTGTCTGGTACAAGATAGATGAATGACAGAACCAGCTGTCGTTCACCAGGTGAGTAAATCGCACCGCAATGTCTCCAAGCCTTCAAATCTAGGCATTCACGTATCCGCGCAAAATGCGCCTCTGCGTATTCGCCCATAACCCGGGTGACAGCAATGACAACCGTATGCAGGCACTTACCCAAATCCCGTACGCCACGTTGGCCACGGCTGCCGCCAATTCGGCCATGTGGCATGCCAGCAAGCGGCTAGAACGCGAATGAATGCCGCGAGGTTCGCCAGGCATAGCGTCGTCGGGGCTAACTTCCCGATTAGCGACCACTCGCCCAGAATGGTTTTGCTTCATCGACTTCTCTCCAACGGATATCGCCGGTCGGATTGAATTACAATACGTCGTATGCGGATCGAGTTGGACCATCTCTTCGTCTGTACCGCTCCAGGCGCTCCCGAGGCTGAAAAATTTGTTCAGTTCGGATTGCATGAGGGGCCTCCAAATCAGCATCCCGGTCAAGGTACGGCCAATCGCCGTTTTGCTTTCGCCAATGCCATGATTGAGTTGTTTTGGGTCAGCGACGCAAGCGAGGCCCAAAGTCAAAGTGCAAGGCGCACGTTGCTCTGGGAGAGATGGTCTGGTCGGGAATATAACGCCTCTCCTTTCGGGATTTGCCTGCGGCCTGTCGACCCTCAAGACACAGGGCTGCCTTTTCCCGCATGGGAGTATCGGGCGGCGTATTTACCAGATCCGCTTGTCATGCATATTGCTGACGTGGGAATTGAGGAGCCGATGTGGGTCTATCTGAGCTTCATGCGACGGGCTCAGCGCGAACAGTGGTTCATCGAGCACCCTATTGGCATTCGTGAAATCACTGGCTTAACTCTGACCACTCCCGTGCCGCTGCGCTCGAACGTGTCACAGAAAATAGTTGAAAGTGGAATTCTCGCAACCCGAACGGGAGCGACATCTCTACTCGAAATTGAATTTGATGGCAACTGGCGAAAAGAGCAGATGGATTTCATGCCGCACCTGCCGTTCATCTTTCACTTGTGATTGGGACTGGAACCTGAAACTCTATGCCGCATGTCGTACATCGCGGACGTATCACGGGCTACCCTTCCATAATCCATTAAGGGAAGGGTTGTCTACGATTCGTTCAGGATGCAAAATTGAATTTTGACGCACTGTTTCAAAGCGCTCTTTAGCATAAGCAGGCGCGTGCGCGAATAAATAGACTAAAGGTGATAGCTCCCGGCGAATATCTGATTTATTCGGAACGCGAAGGTCGTTTCATTGAAACTGTAACCGATTAATTGCCGAAATTTCTGGGCCTGGACAATCTGCCACGGCGGCGCGGAATCGAGTCCCGTGTCAGGCGGCAGTCCCTAAAACCGCTTACGCAGCGGAGCGACCAATGTATCCAAGTAACGTAGGAGCCTGGAACCCGCCCGCCTTCTCCGACTACGGAGGCCAAAATGAGTAAAGTGAATCGAGGAAATAATGATCGCGTGCACCAGCGCAGAGCCTATGGAGTGTTGATGATTCTTGCAGGCATCCTGGCGCTGGCGGCCGTTTGGAATATTCCGCAAGACGCCGGGGAAACCGGCATAGCGTCGGCTCTGTTGTAACGTTGCCACCCGGCCCCGTTGATCTGGCTGCCGAGTGATTCCTGCGTAAGCTCACTCAGTTAGGCGGAACGAATCGTGCCAGCACCGCTAAATGGTATAATTAAAAAGGGAAGCAATGAAGACGTTCCAATCATTCCTGACTGGTCGGTTTGACTTGGCCTTCCAACTCGCCTCGGGACTGCATCATTCGCAACGCCGCAAGGGAACCGAAAACAATGCCTTCCACTACACTGAAAATGGCAGTGTTCGCTCCAATGCCGAGAGCGAGGGTGAGGATGGCAACGGCGGCGAAGCCCGGCGACTTTCGCAGCAGGCGAAGGCTGTAGCGGACATCCTGAACTAACGTTTCTAGCGAAGATTTGGGGAAGTACATTCAGCGCCAAATGGTCCAAGTATTGATTATTTGCATAGAGAAGTTGTCGAGGCTTAGCAGAACTTTTATTCTGGGAATGGCCCGCCGATAATTGGGTCGGGAACCAACACGTCGAATTCTTTCTTGCACTTTATGCAAGTGACGGTCTGGTTGTTCATCGGACTTCGCCCCGCTCGTACATAGACATGAACAATCTGTTTCTGTTTGCAATGCTGGCAGTAATTTTTGGCTTTTCCATGCCTGATTCTATAACGCGTCCGGCGCGAATTCATTAACTTGTCCCTACCAAATACTCCGTTGTGGGCGCTAAAGGATCTTCCTTAGGTTGTGGGTGTGACAAAGAAATCAACGTGGGCGCGCGGCCACTGGTGGCGAATTTCGCAAGCCGGCCTGCTGGGTCCGTCTCAACAAGAACAAGGCCAGAAGGATAATCACAATTACAATGACAATAGCATTTGAATGCTTATTGCTGCGGCGCGGTACGATCCTCTTATCCTTCCTAGCTGCAAATGGGGCTTCAATTATGGCTGCCCCCAGACCACTGGCACTTCCCCGCCGCACGCTGCTGGTGTCCGGGCTAGGGCCTGCTCTCTTCTTCAGCGTGCCTCCGCGCGAATAGTTCGGCCAGTTCCTGCAACGAGTACACGCCGTCAGCCAATTCCAGCATCTCCTGCCGGGTAGCCAACATGTTACCGTCTATCTGAAACCATAACGTACCGTAGCGGATGTATGGACGGACTGTATGGCCTTGTCCCTGGAGCATCTTAATTGCTGCATGCAGTTCCGCTTCCATGCCGAGAGGTTATCACGCTCGCAGTTGTCCCCGCCGCAAAAATCGGTCCGCTGAGAATGCCAGCTTCCCTCGCCAGAATCCAGGGTGATCCTACGGAGCGGGAACGACTGGTACAGCGTCTGGCGCAGGTACGAGGGCGCCTGGAACAGGCTTACGTGGACAAACTGGACGGTAAGATCACTGAGGAATTCTGAACAGCGAAGTTCCCAGCGTGGAACCAAGAGGAACAGCAGATTCTGGGCGCGCTTCAGGAACTTGGACAATGGATTCCGGAGAGAATCCTAGACGGCGTTAGGATTTTAGAACTGGCGAACTGCGGCGTTTCGCGGCGTTTCACGGGATCTATATCGCCGGAGCAGATATGAGATAATGCATCGATTCATGGGCTTTCAGATCGTCGGCATTGATCATGTTCAACTAGCCGCGCCATATGCGTGCGAAGAACAGGCCAGACGATTTTTCGGGGAAGTTCTTGGAATGTCCGAAATCGCGAAACCTCCCGAGCTAGCGATACATGGCGGCTGTTGGTTCCAGTGTGGTGACCGGCAGTTGCATGTTGGTGTCGAGCGAGATTTCTCGCCTGCGCGCAAAGCGCATACGGCCTTTAGAGTCCGCGATCTGAGTGCACTCAAGGTAGTACTGCGATCAAAGACCGTTGATTATATGGATGACACCGCGAATCCAGACGTGCGTCGGATCTTCGTACGAGATCCTTGGGGCAATCGACTGGAGTTCGTCGAGGAAGTTTGATTGTTGGGAGATGCGCGAGAAAGTGAGCCAAATCGGAAATTCCGGCTAGGATGAAGATGGAGGTGCGCGATGAGTTTCTTCAAGAAGAGACACCGGGTCGCGATGGTTCTCTTATTTGTCGGGCTTGCTTGCGGCCGCATCCGGGCGCAGAACACTCCCGTAGCCGACATCTCCGCCGGCTATTCGTTTTTTTACGTCGTCAAAGGCTTTACTCTCGCAACGAACGGCGGCGAGGTCATGCTTCGGAGATTGCTGGAGGCTTTACCGGCACGAACTCGTTTGTATTCGGCGCCGGCGGGGGCGCCGATATTGGGCTCGACAGTGCCGGAAAATTCGCGCTGCGTCCGCAACTGGATTATTTCGGTTTCCGCGCGAACGGCAGCACGACGAATAACGTTCGTCTCGAGTCTTGCCACACACCGAAGTTAGCGTTAAACCGCCCGATGTTGGTAAAGACATTCCACCAATCGACGGTCGTCGCCTTGCCAACAGCGCGACTTTAAAGTTAATCCCGATGAATGATTTGGTCACCCTGCCCACTACCGGAAGACATTTCTCGCTGAAAGAAATCGGCGCGGATGGTAAAAAGCTATAATGTGCGGATGATTCAAACTCGATGCGCTTTCGAATCAATATCGAAACTTTGTTGTAAGCCGCTCAGCCCATCCGTGGCCACCGGAGAATTAAATAGAGAAGCCCCGCGAGAATGGCCGCCCACGCTGAAATCCTAGCGCCAATTTTCACAGGAAAGTTCTGCCCCTGCGCGACTGATCGGTAGCTCAAAACGAAAAAGAGAATCGACAACAATAGCGCGAGGAAAGCAACCACCTGCACAAGACCTCAAATGATCCATGAATGCAAGCACGTAGAGGCCCAAGCTTACTAACATCCACGGGACGAACACGGCGATCATTCGTTTTGGACTTTCCAACGTCGCCTCAAAGGCCGCATACCGTGCCTAAACAGGGATGAGAGCGCGCTCGCTAGTTCTTCTTGGGATGCCGCCGTCGCCATTCAGCCCGGCACTCTTCCAACTACGCTACGTAAATCGGATCGGCCTTGCCATTCCTGGGGTCACGTTTCGCTCATGGACCGTGTCGCCTTGCCGTATCGAAAGAGTTCGGCATCGGACATTTTCTTGAGTCGTGCACGGAATTCTTCCAGACCGAGTTGGATTGTGCCCACCATGTTAACGGCGCGTCTTGCGCTTCTTCCGGCATCGTCTCCTTTAGTGTGGGATTATATGCTGTTGCTAATTATTAAGAGAAATTAGCAGGGGATGTGCTCGTGAACGATGAAAGATTGAGCGGTAGCGACAAGTTGGGGATTGTTCTTGCCTGCTTAGCGAGTATTCTGGCGATTGTTCTCTTTCTTATTGAGAAAACTTTTCTAGTTATTATAGTTTTTCTGCTGTCAATCATGGCCTTGTCCATTTATCCGATAATTCATTTTGCCAAATCGAAGATTGATCGAATTTCGCTTTTTGAGTGCGTAATTGTGGTAACAGTTTTCCTTGGATGGGAATTTTGGCCCCAGCAAAATCGAGCAGACGTGGCATCGCAGCAACAGAAAGCACCCGTTCAGCAAACTAATCAAGGCAACAACAATGCAAATATCAATGGGAACGAAAATACTGTTACAAACACGATTGTAATTAATCGTGATGATCCGAAGGCAAAGTCCTTAGAAATGAAACTCGACAGATTTTTGAAGCAACAGCGACTTACACCAGAAAAACTTTTACGAAAGTATCCAATCGGCTATGTGATTTTTGATGTGAATTATGAAAATGCTGTATTCCCCTATCAAGCGCGCGGCGAGCTAGAAAAATGGAACATCGCTTGGAATACCTTTAAATATACGCAGGACAATAGTGGAAAGATCATTTATCTCCAGTTGCCGGAGATTAATTATCGATCAACTCCCGAAAACGGCGGGCCTCATTTTGACAGCCATACTTTTACGTGTCCTAAGAAGGTTGGAACAGTTTGTGCAGGGATTCAAATTGACAACGTTGTAGTAGCCGCAAAAATATTAGAAATAACTCCAACTGGTGTGGTCTTTATACTCGGTCTCAGGTACCCCCGCCGGAAAATCCAAACTGACTAACTGCCGCACATATTTAGCAGCATGTGCTGCACGTATTAAAATCCGCACGATGGTTGCTCACCACTCGCCGTTAGTTCCAAACCATTTCGAACTGACTAACACCGATAGGCATGTCATTACCATTCGGAGAATTCGTATCGTCGTTGCAAAAACTGCATAGGGGTGTCAACGCGGGGTATCCAGAAATCGTTACTCCACCGGTTTGCGACGCATACGTCACGACTGATCCGGGATAGCTAAAATGCTACATCACCTTCGTTAGCTCCGGCGACGGGCGGCTTGGGCATTGTTCCGGAGCAGTCTCTAAACGGGGCAACGTGGGAGTTGCTGTAAATCTGGCCCTAACTAGGGTTTCTGAGACAGTATCACGGAGATTTCGTTTGTCGTCCCATTAGCGACTACTATGTCGGGAAGTCCGTCTCCATTGAGATCGCCCACCGCGATGTCATCTATGGTCGGCTCAAGAGTGAATTGAAATTGCGTGCCCGAGGGCGGAGGAAACTGTCCGATTCCTCCGTTGAGAACCAGAGTGAGAACTCCGAGTTTGTAATCGCCGACCAGGGCGTCAGGCTTACGATCCAGATTGAAGTCGGCCGTTTGCAGGGCCATTCCGTCAGTCAGGTCAGTGTTCTGTGTGGCGTAGACTTGTATAAGGGACGCTAACGCCGTCTGAAATGTCCCGTCGCCATTTCCGAGTACGATAGCCGCTCGGTTGGGAAAGCCAATCATTATGTCGAGCTTGCCGTCACCGTTGAAGTCCGCACTCGCGAGAGCACTCGGGAGCGATGCTAGCAAGGGGGCGGCAGTGGGACTTTGGAAGGTGCCGTCTCCGTTTCCAGCGTAGAACACCAGGCTTCCAGGTGACGAATCCGACCCGAGATCGCACGCAACGATGTCCAGTTTCTTGTCGTCGTTGAAGTCTCCCACCGTAATTCCAAGATACGTCCCAGGAAAAGATGCAGTTGGCAGGATGGCGGAAGTGAACGTACCGTCGCCATTGCCCGGAAGAACTGAAATGTTTCCATTGCCGCCCGTTACGAGATCTTGGTGCCCGTCGCCGTTAAGATCGACAACTCGAGCATGAAAGAACCCGAAGGAATTAGGAATTGGAGGCAATTGTTGAAACGTTTCGTCGCCCTTCCCCAATAAAACTATGTCGGCCTGCGAACCGGCAATAGTGGCAACCACCAGGTCGGGTTTTCCATCTTCGTTGAAATCTCCGACCGCAATGGCGCCGAGCCCCACGGCTGTTATCTGTACCGGCGACACAATCGGGGTGGCGAAAGTTCCATTGCCCTGGTTTAGGAAAACAGAAATCGCGTTGGAAGTGAAATTGGAAACGGCAATATCCAGTTTACCGTCCCCGTTAAAATCTGCCACAACAACGGAACCCGGCTTGATGCCGCCGGACGAGAACGTCGTTGGAGTTGCAAACGCTAAAGACATCGGTGGCGGGTTTGGAGGTGGAGAAGTACTTGTACTGCCGCCGCCCCCGCATCCGGACATCACCAACAGTAAGCAGACAGCTACAGTAACGCGAGCACGCGGCTTCAGTTCAGTCTCTCCGGCTGGCAGTAATATACACTTGTGTATTTGTACCTTGTTCTTAATTGTAATTCAATTCCTTAATTAGTGAGCTAATAAACGTAGGACCCGCCACTTATTGAAGCTGATTCGCTCCGTGCGCGCCGCCGGCGACAGTTGAATTGGAATTGAGATAGGTCCGAATGTGAGATAACCCTTCCACGTGGCAGGCATTTTGCCCTCCGGATGAGCGTGGAAGTATAACTATCGCCATCCGGTTCTCAAATCGAGTTATCAAGCTATTGCAGCATGGTTAACGCAAAGAAAAGGCAAAGAGTTTGTATGGCGAGCCACCTACGAAGGCCGGTCAACGCTATGGGAAAGTCTGCCTGATTGCCAGACCCCGGGTTATACTCGACAACGTTCCGGAGGCAAACGCCGGGGGAAAAAGCATGTTTCACTTGATCTGGTATGTTCTTATCGGTCTGGTCGCGGGGGTTATCGCGAAATCGGTGATGCACGTGCACATGACGATCTTCTGGACGATCGTGCTCGGCGTCATCGGATCGATCATCGGGGGCGGCGTAACCCACATGTTTTCGCGCCCGGCGAATGAACGATATCATCCCGCCGGCATCATTTTGTCCACACTGGGCGCGATCCTGTTACTCTACATTTGCTATAAGCTGAACATTCATTTTCCCACGCCTAACCTCGTATACCGATAGGATGGTCTCGAAAATCTGTCTTGCCCGCGCGTGAAGGACGTCACGATCATTCGTGAAGCCAACGTGCCATCGGGATCTGCAGCGTGAGCGAGCGGCATGCCTGCCGGCTGCGATGGGCCTAACCGCACCGCCGATTCCGGTCGCGATCGGCCAACCACGGGCGTAGGGCAGCGCAAGGACACAAAATGTTCGTGGACCGTGTTCGCCGTGTTTGATAATTACAGCTAATTTCCGTTGTCTAACTATTGTTCGACCACTATGAACGTCATCGAGCACAACCGCGAAGCGTGGAACCGCGAGTCGCGACAGGGTAGTCGATGGTCAACGCCGGTCACCCCTGATGTTATTCGCGCTGCTCGGAATGGAGCTTGGAGCGTCATCCTCACGCCTACGAAAACGGTTCCCGCGGCATGGTTTCCTGAGCTCCTTGGAAAAGTCGTGCTCTGTCTTGCGTCTGGGGGGGGACAGCAAGCACCCGTGCTCGCCGCGGCTGGTGCTGACGTAGTCAGTTTCGATCTTTCTGACGAGCAGCTACGCAAGGATCTCGACGTCGCGGAACGCGAGAACCTGGTGCTCAGATGAGCACGCGGGATGCGCTCTCCATGCCGGTGACTCCACTGCGTCGCCGATAGACAGCGCAAACGTCAGAAGAAGTAAGAGCCAAGGGGTGATGAGGTGAGCGAATGTCGCGACCAATAGGATGCAAGCCATTGCCAACATCCAAAATTCTGTTCCCAGAATCAGCTTGCGGCGGTCGACGATGTCTCCGATGGACCCGGCTGGTAACGCGAGAATGAAGAAAGGAAGTGCCGAAGCTGTCTTAGGGGGCTGCTGCTCCGGGAAGTCATCAACCAGGCCGCGCCCACAGCCTGCATGAAAGCCCCGACGTCGGAGACGAAATCAGCGATCAGGAGGTTCGGAATAACGGGATCCGCAGAGGCCGCCATGGGCTCGATGATACGGGAGACGGATTTCTGCTCTCCAGCATAGCTGGACACTTTATACCAATCAAAATTCCCAAATTCTCTTGCCCACAAACATGCTTCTGGGCAGCGGAGCTAATCGCCAATGTAAGCAAGGGCCATTGACAGTAGCGCGCCGGCGAATCTAGGCTTCAGCTAAGGAGTCATGGACCATGTGGACGGCTATCGCTCCTTCCCCCACCGCCGAAGCAACGCGTTTCACATTGCCTGAACGAACATCTCCAACCGCGAACACACCAGGTAGGCTCGTTTCCAGCATCTGCGGAGAACGGGCCATGGGCCACATCGAAGTTCCGGTGGCAGTGTCCAAGTCGCGCCCGGTGAGAATGAATCCCTTACTATCCATGGCGACGCAGCCGCGCAGCCACTCAGTTCGAGGAGACGCTCCGGCCATAATAAATACGTGGCGGATGGGATGCACCGAAGTCTCACCACTCACTTTGTCTTGCCAAGTGACGCGCTCCAAATGACTGTCACCATCGAGTCCGACGATTTCTGTTTTGAAGTGCATTTCGATACCGGGATTCTCTTCAATCCGCTGAATCAAGTAACGCGACATAGTGTCGACCAACCGATTCGAGCGCACCAGCATGTGGACCTTGCGCGCCGTCTGCGCCAGAAAAACCGCCGCCTGCCCGGCCGAATTTCCCCCTCCCACAACAATGATTTCTTCCTGCTCGCATAGCTGCGACTCCATGTAAGTCGCGCCATAGTAAATTCCTTGGCCTTCAAAATGGTCCAGGTTGGAAATTCGCGGCTTGTTGTACTGAGCCCCGGTTGCGATCACCACGGCACGTGCCGCGAGCATGTTGCTGTTGTCGAGGAAAATCTTGTAGGGACGCTTTTCGCAATCCAGCCGCGAGACGCTGTGCGCCACCATCATCTGGGCTCCGAATTTCTCGGTCTGGGCGATCGCACGCGCAGCCAGTTCCTGACCAGAAAGTCCGGTCGGGAATCCCAAATAATTTTCGATTTTGGAACTCGATCCCGCTTGACCTCCAGGACTGACGGCCTCAACCACAAGCACGTTCAATCCTTCCGAAGCGCCGTATACAGCCGCCGCGAGACCGGCGGGCCCAGCACCCACAATGATCAAGTCGCGAATCTCCGTCTCGTCGATTGCGACGTTTAATCCCAGGCAATCGGCCAATTGCTGAATAGTGGGATTCCGCAGCACAGAGCGAGCACGGCACACGATGACGGGAATTTCGCCAAGCTTGACTTCAAAGCGATCAAGAAGTTCCTGTGAAGTCTTATCGGTGTCGAGATCGACGTAGGCGTACGGATATTCATTGCGGGTAAGGAATTCGCGCAAGCGCAGTGTATTAGCCGAATGCCGCGAACCCAATAGGACAATGTTGCCCTGACCTTGGCTGACGAGTTCCAAGCGCCGCAGGATGAAAGCTCTCATAAACACTTCGCTCAGCTCAGCATCTCTCGCAACGAGCGCCCGCAAACCATCTCCGGTAAGTTCCAGAAACTCGCCGGATTCGGTGACGCGACCACGCACCAGACTCCGCCGGCCTGACATCATGGTCATCTCACCCGTAAACTCACCGGGGCCATGTTTGGCAACGGACTGCTCACCATTCAGATCCGGCTGCACAATCTCCATGCGTCCGGAAAGCAAGACGAAGAACGGCACATTCGTGTCTCCAACATCAAACAGGATTTCGCCTTTTTCTACTTGCCGAAGTTTGCTGCCAGAGCGAACGCGATTGATTTGGGCGGCGTTTAGCGCCGGGAACGCTTGCGTGCGAGCATTCAGGGCGCTTGGTATTGGTGGAGACGCCATGTCTTTCTCCTAGGTTTCATTGCGCTAGCGATCATTAGACCACACCTGAGCCGCGGCATCTTTAGCACAACGGCCACTCGTGTAGGGTGATACTCGTCGGATAGATTTTCGAACTTGACCGCCATATGTTTGAATTCCCTCACCGTTGTGGGCGTGACTCGCGTCAAGCTGGCTGGACCTACGTCAGGCGCGCGTGGGGCTTGTTGCGAGTTCTCTGCGGAGGATGCGCGCGGCGCGAGTTCCGAGGATTCGATAGCTCGCAATCTTCTCATGCGGGAGCGTCGACACCCATTTGGAACGTAATGCGACATAAGCCACCGAGAACTTCATTCATGTAAAACATTTTCTCCGCGACAGTCTCGGCGTCACCGATTAACAGCGCACCCGTGGCGGCGTGACTGCGTGGAAGACCGCGCAGGGGGTTGAGTTCAACGCTCTTCTGGACGTTTTACCCATGCTCCTTCTACAGCCTGTAGTCCAATATTACGCGAACGTGGGAGGAAGAACACAACGCGCGGTCGTTTTCGGATTCAGAACGAAGGTGGAGTTCTAGGCACGGAGGCGGTACGGAAACGGGATCGTTCGTGCAACGAAGGAGAATATGAAAATGGCGACAAGACAGCAGACTATGCAGTCAGGTGTGCGGGCATCCCTCGCGGAGTGGAACTCGTGAATCGCCACGGATTGAACAAAGGAACGGCATTCACAGACGAGGAGCGCAGCAATTTTGGATTATTTGCAAAGCCTGTAGCACGGGCGCTCGCACCTTACGATACCACCCGTTGGCGTCTCTGTTGAGCGAGAGGCAGCACATGGTCGAGAAGGTAGCCCAGCTATCTTCCAGGATCGTCCTGGCGGTTCACTAGCATGGTTCGCGGCGCCATTGGCGGCTAATTTGGCCATCGCAGCTGACTCCTTTGCGGCGCCCCCGGCCAGAATAACGTCTGAGTTCCTCCCCCGGGGTTTTACTAGAAGATATACCACCCTTCTCCCCCAGCACGTGTGCCTCAGCCGCATCGCGCAAAGGCATCCGGCGACCAATAGGCAAAACGAACTTCCCATCGCGCATGTCATCGGCAAACTCACGCACCCTGGATGGATCAGGCCGCGCGAACACCCGCGTAATCTTCACTGTCGGATTTTGTGCCGCCGCGCTTTCCGACAATACAGAGGCGTAGCCAAAGCGGCCACCCGGCTTTACCCTAGTGATTAGCTTCGCTGCAACGTCACCGCCAACGATGTCCGCAATGGCATCCACTAAGCGGAATTTCTCAATCGCTGCATCGTCATCGATCGCTAGCACGCCAGAGACACCAAGGGAGCGGGCCTCATCCAGCTTTTTCCCGCGAACACCTGCAACCACCTGCGCGCCTATCTTCTTCGCCGTGTGCACTGCGGCACGCCCAACACTGCCCAGCGCTCCCGTTACCAGAACAACCTGGCCTTTTTGCACATTTGTCGCAAGGCGTACAAGCTGGTCTCCCGTGAGTGCAATGAGTGGGATCGCTGCCGCGTCCGCGAGGTCCATGCCGTCCGGTAGATGGGTCACGTCCGAATCGTCCACTGCCACCAACTCGGCATAGGTCGCGTTGGACAATGCGAGAACGCGGTCGCCAGGCTTGAAGTGCTTCACATTTGCGCCCACCGCCCCTACGACGCCACTCACGTCGCGGCCCAGAATGGCAGGAAACGACAATGGAAAATCTTTCTGTCGCATCCCTGAACGGACTTTCCAATCAATCGGATTGACGCTCGCAGCGGCTGCAGCGATCAGTACCGTACTTCCGCTGATCTTTGGCGCGGGAACGTTGTCTTCAAATTTCAGCTTCTCAGGACCGCCATATTCATGCAGCACCACCGCCCTCATCGCGTTTCTCCCAGTCAGCCCGGCAGACGTCGTAGGAATATTCAGCCTCTCAATCAGATGCGCAGGAACCGACTCGCGTCTGCACCGGAATAGCTTCCGGTTTGCTCGTTAGAACGAAGCCGCCCGGCGGACGCTACGCGTGAGGTGAGGGAGCGGTGGTTGCCTAACGGCTGAGATAAGTTTGGGTCACAAGGAGGCATCCCTGTGACCCGTTTACGCAAGATGATGCTGGAGGAACTCCAGGCTCGAAAAATCACTGCGCTTGTGCTTGGCTTGGTTGAGAATTCAGCTCGATCCGATAGCCGAGGCGTCGGAGGTCTCGGATCATCTTCCAAGTGCGAAGTTGCTTCGATCGCTTGCTGACCGCCGGGCCCCGCTCTTCGTAACGGACTCGCTGGTGCAGGATCAACCAGATCAGTCGACACAGTCGATGGGCAATGACGCCTACAGCTTGATTGTGGCCGAGTCGCGGGACCGCGCGGCGGTATACAATTTCGAAGATGCTTCCTTTGGTTCTGGCTGCGGCGTTAGCAGCTTGATTAAGTAAGCGCCGCATATGGCGATTGCCCTTCGGAGAACGATGGCTGTAGTTTACGCCGGCGCTCTCTTCATCTCCCGGGCAAGCACCGACCCAGGACGAGAGACATTTCTCAGAGGGAAGGTACTCCAGCTTCGAATACTCGGCTTAGCGTCGAGACTTTTCGTTGGCGAATCGGCTTGAAGTTGCGCCCTCTTGTCCCCAGGCTGTTCCGCAGCACAGGGCGGAGTCTCCGCTTCTTACTCCTCCCCTTTCTAAGCGTTTTGCGCTCGGCGTATCATCTTGAGCACTTCCTCATTCGCGTTTATGAACTGCACATCTATGCCGGGATGACTGCGCGCGAAAACGCGGAAAATTTCGTCCGCAAACGCCTGCCCAATTTCGTTGACATTTTGAAAATCGAGGACCACCGTTCGGAATCGGTCGATGCGCAGCAAAAGGCGCTTCGCCTGCGAACGCGAAATCAAATCGTTCGGGCTTTGCTCCACCATTTTCACAGGCACGACTGTCTTGCTGAATGCATAGTCGTTTTCCGGCGAGGCGTAAGCATCAAAAACCTCTTTGCGGGACCTGTCGGAGGTGTTTTTCAATTTCATCCAGACAGCCGTGCCCTTCGGGTTTTTCAACGGCGACACTGAGGTGAAGTACACGCCGCCGGAGGAAATGTCGAAGGCGTCGAGCATTTTCGACGTGAAGAAGATGCCTTCCCCGGTGTGGTGTGCTGGGTCCGTCGTGAACTTGCCTTTCGCCAGTTCCAGCGCCGAATACTTTTCGTTGGAGAACTTCATCGCACGTTGAATCTTCCTAAATATGCCTACGCCGTTGTCGATGATGGCAATTTCCGCGTTAACGGCGGTGCGCTTCAACTGCACCGTGATACGTGTGCCCGAAGAGTGGTCCACGGCGTTGTTGAACATTTCAGTGAAACAGTACCGCCAAATATCCAAAGCGTTGTCAGGCAAATCTGAAATCTGCGGGAGCACATCACTCTCCCAAACATCCGACTCGCTTTGCTTACGAGCATAGTGCTTTTGCCAAGTCCTTTTCGGAGCAAGGAAGAATCGAGTTCGCCGAGTCTTTCCTTGTCGAACCAAATCTGAATCGGCAAACAAGCGTTGCAAATGGAGATTGACAGCCTGACGTGTCAGACCGAACTGCTGCGCGGTCAATTGGGCAATATCGTGAGGATGTTCGTCAACCCGCGCCAAGATAAACTGGCGAATCTCTTGCCCGCGGGCATCGGTTGGCGTTCTCATAGACTCCTGTCTGCATCTCTTCCCTTACGCAGGATGCCACGAAGATATTGTCAAGGGTATGTTTCTAATTGTCAAGTTTATAATCGTGATTGTCAAGCTGTTCTCTGTGCCCCCGCCTTTGCTGCTTGTCAAGGTTAATCATTCAGATTGTCAAGTCTATGCGCAAGATTGTCAAGGCATCACCGGGAGCACCCGTCTGGCGAATCGATTCCGGGCCCCAGCGCTGCACGCCCCCGTCATCGACGTCAGCTTCGAGCGCCTCCGTTATCTCAATTCCGGAATCTGTTCCAAGGTCAATAAAATCTGACATCAACGCGACGAGATGTTGTCGGCAGCAGGAAGACTCTGACACACCGGCGTCACAGTCGCGAGATGAGGTCTCGTAAGCTGCTGACAAAAACAAGATTTGGCGGATGAGCCTGTAAGCCGGATTCACGAGAAGCAACTCCCGTATCCCCACAACGTTTCAGCAACTTCCGATTTTCATTGCCTTAGTTCCCTGCTCTTCGGTCCCTCAAATCTGTCGCAGGTGTCACGGATGTCAGCGTTCATTGCACACTTTTCGCACAGTGGCGTCGGCGTCCTGTGATTCACCATTCGGAGCAAATCGATGCCTGACACGGTACTAGACCTACAAACTCGAATAAATATCGCTCCCATCACCGAAGGGATGAATCAGGCAGCGCGATCGGTCTCCGACACCACTGCCCAGATGAACCGTTCCTTCGCCGATCTCGCCAGTACTTCCCGCGTTTCCATTCATGAACTTTCCGATGTGACGATGGCTGATTTGAAAGCCAGCGTCGATAACGTCGCCGCGGTTGTCGCGGAATCGATGGCGTCGATCGCTGCGAGCGTTCGCCGCGGAACCACTGAGTCGCGGGAATCGCTCGTCGGATTGCAGCAACAGTTCGCTCGCACTGCCGGCGAAGCGAAGATCACGGCGGCCGGCATCGGCAGTTCGTGGGGAGCGCTCGGTTCACTGTTTGGAGAAATCGCGGCGATCACGATCGGCGCATCGCTCGCCGAAAGTTTCGCGCACTCGGCAGTTGAGATGCACAAATTCGCCGAGGAAACTGGATTAACGGTCGAGCAGGTTCAGGAACTTCAGTACGTCGCCGGCCAGCTGCACGTTCCGTTCGAAAGCCTCGAAACCACGATCTCGCGCCTCGGCAAAAACATGCTTACCGCAGCTGAGGGCAACAAGAACATGGCGACTCTTTTCCAACGTCTCGGGATTGACGTCAAAGCGTTCGCCCAAGGACTTCTGAGTCCGATCGACGTGATCGAAAAGCTGCAGGAGAAACTTTCAGGCAGCGAGAAAGCATGGCTCACGAACGCGATCGCGATGCAAGTCGGCGGTCGCGGAGCTCGAGAGTTTGCCCTACTTCTCGGTTTGACGGTTCAGCAATTCGAGGCGATGCGCAAGGCCGCGGAACAAACCGGCGGCGTGATGTCGACCGAACTGAATCAGAAGATCGTTGAAGGCGAAGCGGCCATGAATCGCTTCTGGTGGTCGATAAAAGGCGCAGCATACCCGGTGCTCGTGGAGCTGATTCCTGTTTTGAAACTCGCGGCGGAGGGATTTTCCGAGCTGATTTTTTACGTCAAGGTTGCATGGCAAGTTATTTCGGGACTTGCTGAGGCGGTTGTCGCTCTTGCGGTCGCGATGGCGGCGGGCGCGGCCGCGATGGTCGGGCAGTGGGACACTGCCGCAAAACTAGGGCAGAAGTCGGTCGAGTTGTTGAAAGACTCGTGGAGTGGATCAATCGACCGAATCATTAAAGAAAACGAGAGGGCAGCGCAATCCGCACACGCTCTTTGGGCTGACATGGGAAAGAGCGGCGAGGATTCCGCCAGGCGCGTACAGGACGCTTGGAACGATGCTTTTGTGGCCGTGAACAAGGGGATGAAATCAGCACCGGCGGAACTTAACGCGGGATTTGCTGCGATCCATGACGTTATCAAGAAACTGAGCGGCGGAATCGACATCAGCGGAATCGCTGGCGGAAGCAAGTCACGCCTCGACGAGTGGAGAACACAGCTCGAGGAAATGAAAGCGGCCGGCGACGCCTTCCACCAGGCCTCGCTCGAAGACGAGCGCCAATTCTGGGAAAAAATCCTCACGACACAAAAACTATCGGCGGAAGAACGCAAGTCCGTCGAAGTAGAAGTCAATCGAGTGCGTCACGAACTCGCGCTTCAGTGGTACACGAACGCGCAATCCGTCGAATCCGAAATTGCCAAGGCTGCGCAGTCGGGATCTCGCGCACGCATGGACGCTCTTGTCACCGAACAGAAATTCGCAATTCTGGAATGGGGCCAATATTCGAAACAGGCGATCGAAGCCTCGCGCAAGGTGATGGAAGAATCTATCGCTGCCGACCACAAAATCGCCGAATCCGTCCAGCAGACCGTTGAAAAACAAATCGCTGGAACAACGGCAGGATCGCAAAGCCAAATCAGCGCGATCACCAACGCGATCACGGTGCTGAAAGGCATGCAAGACAGTCTCGATGCCGGGAAAACTCCTGCCGGCGGCGCGCCGGAACCGAGCCAACCGCTTGCACCAACTGCTCAGGCTGACGCGGAAATTCGGATCAATATGCGCCAAACCGAATCAGCGCAGATCAAAAAGATTATCGAGGCGCTCACTGCGAAGCTGGCTGAAATCTATCGCTCTGAAACTACGGAGTACAACGAACAGGCGCTTCAACGAATGCGCGACTCGAACGAAACGGCCGAAAAGTCAGCGGACATTCAGATCAGTGCCGTGCAAAAAATCTCTGCTGAGCAGATGAAGGAAACCGATCGCTCCGTGCAGTACGGCATCTTGAGCTACAAGCAAAGGGAGACAATCAATACTCAGATTCTCGCGAACGAGCAGGCGACAACGCACGCGATCATCAATGGAAAGATTCAGGAAATTCAGGCTGAAGAGCTTGTCACCTCACAGAAAATTCGCGATGAATCCCTGAAACAAGCGTCGATCATCGGCACCGAGCAGGCCGAAGAGAACGCACAAAAAGCGATCGAAAAATCTCACGAGGAAACTGAGAAGCGCATCCAAGCCCTACAGAACAAGCGCCTCGAGCTCGACCAACAAATCGCTCAAAAGGAAATGCAGCTCGCCGACCAGGTCGCAAATCACCAAATCCAGTCAGCCGAAAAAGCCGCGAATGTAGTCAGCAGTTCGTTTCAGAACGCATTCGACAAACTGGTTACCACAC
Source organism: uncultured Acidobacteriota bacterium (assembly GCA_963703675.1). Lineage (GTDB taxonomy): Bacteria > Acidobacteriota > Terriglobia > Acidiferrales > UBA7541 > Palsa-295. Next base: position 447,927 of record CAVPFH010000010.1, read on the forward strand.
ACACCAGCTTCCTGAACACCATGAAACAGTTTTGGGACCAGATGGTTCTTGGCTTCGCGAAGATGGGCGTTCAGATCGTCGCCGGTTGGATCAAATCTCTCGCCACTCAGCTGCTCCTCACGATCACGAACGAGGCACAACAAACCGCCGTGAAGACAGCAGGCGCAGCACAGCTGTCGACGCTAACGATTCTGCAAACCGGCCAGGTAATCAACGCTCAGGTAGCGCAAACCGGTGCGGTCGTCGCGGGCCAGGCAGCGCAGACCGCAGCAGCAACCACCGGAGCGGCAACGCGGGCCGGTGTCGGTCTGCTTGAAGACATTAAATCCATCGGACGCGCAGCGGCAGCCGCAGCCGCCCATGCTTTCAAATGGGTCATGGAAGAAGTTCCGTACCCGGCAAACGTCGTACTGGCGCCGGCAATGGCAGCAGCCGCTTTCGGCGGCGTGATGGCCTTCGGTGCCATGGCTTCAGCTGAAGGCGGAATGATGGTTGGTTCTGATCAGCCAGTCTTTGCTCACGCCGGCGAAATGATCGTTCCCAAAGGCATCACGGCGGGTTTGCTACCGCTTATCAGCGCGAGTCAGATGATCGGCGGCTTTGGTCAAGACGAGCCGGACGGGACCAGGCCGCAAACGCTTCCTAGCACGATGTCGTCAGGTCTGAAGATGCTCGTCGCACAGCTCAGCGTTTCGGGAGGGATGAAAGAACTCGCGGTTGCCGCTCGAGGGATGGACGTCATGCACGACAGCCTGGCGATGATTCACGCGGGAGAACACGTTCTTCCAGAGGGAATCGCGAGTCGATATCGCGATGGTGCGCCTGGCGCTTCGAGTGGAAGCAGCTCTACGTCCGTTGTCCAGAACGTTCATCACCACAACGAAATCACTCTGAACGCGAACGGTGTAGATCCGAAGGACATCTTCGGCATGGAAGATGACTTCGTTAACGCGATCAATCGCGCACAGCGAAACAACAAGCTGCCGAGTTTTCCCGGCGGGAGCCATTCGTGAAGCTCGTTCTTGCGATCGCAGCTGGCTACGTTGTCGGCGAAGTCGTGCTCGAATTGTTGGGCATGGCTGCGAGGCAGGCCGGTGCGGCCGTTGTGCGTACGTTTACGGCGATGTTGAAGCGAATACTCGAAAAGCCGACTGTGACAAAAACCCCTGTCGCCGGGGAGATGTAAGCCGTTGAACCTGCGAGACACGGTGACGCGAGATTCGCAGGTGCGGAAATTTGTGATTCTGGCTAGGTTTTTGAAAAAGAGTTGCCGGTGAGCCTGGGGACGACTTGCTCGCTGGCCGGCCGCTTTGGGAGCGCGTCGCATTTCGCGGTTTGGGCTACTTCGGCCCCGGGCCCCTCCGCCCGTTTTGGTCCCGCGGAAACGATGCGGCCTTAAAAAGGCGCGGCGAGGCATTCCGCCGTCTTCCAGAGCGGTTAATTTTCGACGAGGTAACAAACGATGACAAAGATAGCAACGGCAATTGAGGGCCCAGAAGCTTTCGAGCACGAGCAGGAACTTCAGCGACTGTGGACCGAACGGTTCCCGCTCGAAAACGAGATAAGCCGCATTGGGTTGCGCATCGCCGACATCGATTCGCAGTCGGTCGATTTGAAGAAGAAATTAATTGCCGGGGACAAAAATGCGAGCGCTGCACTCGATCGCCTGGAGCTCGAGCTAAAGGACCTCACGCGCCGATCGGAGGGCTTGCGCTTTTCTCTCCAAAGCCTGGAAAACCAAATTGAGCCTTTGAAGCGACAACGCAACGATCATCAGCAGAAACAAGCCGATGCCGCTGCTGCTGCCGAGCGTGAACGCATTGAGCGCCACTACCAGGAGCAACGAGATTCGATCGCCGCCGACGTCGATGAATTCCTGCGGGTACACGCGAGAGCTTGCAGCCTGTTAGGTCAGATCAAAACAAGGTCATGGGAATACACCAAACAATTTGCTCCCGGCGGTGTGAAGGCCGACGCTGAACGCTTGGCGATCGCGAATGCGTACGTCGAGAAGCTAGCAACGAGGCCGCTAGACAACCCCATTGGAAAACTTACCCGCGACGGTTGGAAGAACGCGACGGGAATGTACCCAAGAAGCATGGAAATCGAAGTACAGGCTCTCGTTCCGCCGGCTGGCTACCGTTCCGACAAAATCTAATTCTTGAGGAGAAACAAAACATGGGATCGACCGCACCGCCAATTAACAGAAGCCTCGCAGATCTTCAGGATCTTCTTGCTGCAGCGCAAGAAAACTGGACGACAACCCAAGCGAATCTCGCGAGCGAGAACGCAACGCACGCGTCGACGATCGGACCGCTTCAGGTTCAGCAAGGCACGTTAAACGCGCAGATTATTTATTTCGATCAACAGGCTTCGAACGGTACGCAGATGGATCCCGCGGCCGCGGCGAGCCGGGCAGCCACGGCTCGGGCAGCTCTGTTGACGTGCCAGGCGGCGATCGTGAGCGAAAACCAGCGGCACGCAACAGCGTTTCAAGAAGCGAATACGGCCAACGCGAGTGCGGTCCTAGCGGTGCAGACTTACCAGCTTCAGATCCAGGAACTTTATGCCGCGATCGTCGTGACCATCACACCGAAGCCGAGCACCGTTGCGGGCAACGCTGTCGTAGATTTCACAGCGACGGTCGAAAACGATATCGACGGCGCAGGCGTGTCATGGTCGTTGCCTGGGTCGGGAACTCAGTCGGGGCAAAAGGGAACGCTTTCAAATGTGACCAACTCCTCCTGCACCTATACAGCGTCGCCCGCTCTTCCCCCGAGCTCATGGTCACACTGGAATACATGGGTGCAACTGTTCGCAATTTCGATTGCTTATCCCCAGACACAGGACATCGCCGAGTTCATAATTCCGCGGCAGCCATTCGCTGGGCAGTCGTAACAAAAACTAGACTCGCAAAAAAAGGAGAAGTCACATGCAAGTATTCGACATTGCACCGCAGGGTTCCGAAAGCCACGAACAATCGGTGCTGCTGGACGTTCAGAAGCAGCTTGAGGGGCAACTCGCTGCAGCGGAAGCAGGCGACAAAACCGTCAACCTGAAGAGCCTCGGCGAAGCGGTTGATATTTTTGCGGGTGCGTCCAAAGCGGTTGTAGCGAGACTGGAAGCGAGAGCGAAAGCAGCCGAACTTGCGAAATCTGGAGACACCGTCGGCGCGATAACCGAGCTTCGGCGGCATCCAAACCGAATGGGCTGAAAAGCCTGTGTTTATAAGGGTTTTCTCGTCATCGGCCAGTGTTCCCCGAGTTTGGGAAAAGTTTGGTTTCCAGGAGTCGTCAGCGTGAAGAAAAAGCGCCATCGCGGTCTGACGAGACGGCAGCAAAGAGTCGTTCAGAACAAGCTCGCGAATATGACGGATGTGGAAGCGGTCCGAAAGGCTGGCTACTCCGAAAAGACCGCGCTCCACATGGCGCATAAGATCGTCGACAATCCGCACGTTCAAAACGTTCTTCAGTCGCTGATTCAAACCCGGTTTCCTCCGGAGTACGTCACGGACAAGCTCGACGAAGGACTCAACGCAATGAAGATCATGTTTCACGGAAACAAAAAGCTGATGATTCCCGATTACGCAGAACGCGGCAAATCTTTGGAGCGAGTCGTCGAGTGGGGAGGGTACATCGCTAAGCGCGTCAACATCGCGGACGGCGCAGCGGTGAACATAGAAAACGTGAACGTTCTGCAGGTCACTCAAGCGCACGAACGAATCGTTGAATTGACCGAAAGAATCCGAGCACGCGCAAAGGAAGCTCACAAGGAGAAAAAATGAACGCAGCTGAAGCGAAAGAACCGTTGATTCCAGGCGTCGAAGTGAATTTGGCCGGCGTCGATTACACCGTCCCTGCGATCACGTTTGAACAGGTTCAGGGCCATGACGCGCTGATCAACGAAATCAATGGGGAAATCGAATCCGCGAACGCGCAGAACAGGGCACCGTTGAAGATCCTGGCCAAGATGCTTCCGATCGTTGGCGATGCGATTCGACGAAACTACCCCGATCTCACCGACGAGAAACTTGGGTCCATCGTGGACATGCGCAATCTGCGAGCGTTGTACCGCGCGGCGTTAGGCGTCGAAGATCTGCCAGCGAAGAGCGCCTCGTCATAACTGGGAACATCAAGGCCAATATTTGGAAAACCACTCTTGCCAGTTTTGGGGCCCCCAACCCGTCCACTTTGTGCCGACGGGGACTTCGAAGAGTAAAAAATTCGTACCCGGCAGAAGTTGACCCAGCTCGTTCGCCAACGTCTGAATGGTTACCGACACGTCGAAAATCGATAGCAGCCAAACGTCGTGTGACCAGTGCCACCAAGCAGCTCTCGTAGGCGGAAACAGATTTCGCATTGCGAACGTTTGTTCTGCTCGGGCGTCCGGAATGACCACAATGAACTTTGTCATCGTCGTTCGGCTCCGGGACTGGCAGGACCCAGAGCTTTCTTATCGGTGTCATCGAACGAATCCATTACCTCACGCAGGCCAGTTAAGTTGTCACCGAGATACCTTTTCTCCATTGCGGTCTTTGCGAGTGAAAATTTTTCCGAACGGAGCGCATCGGGGGCTGTGACCATAAAAAAAACGTAGGCTACGAATAGCAAAAGCAGATCAGCGCCGGCAGCGCATGCGGCAGACACCAAGAGCCAAGGCGGGGTTCTCGGTTCAAGCGTCAGACCCACGGTCGCCACGACGAGAATAAACAGCGCCCACTGAAGCGGATTTATCGCTGAGGAACGAGACTGAGCGAGGGCGTGCTGAAAAAGAGTTCTGAAAAATTGCCACATCGCGCGGAGTCTAGCACAAAAATCAGGAACCGCTGTTCCTAGCCTGGTGACCAAGAAACATCACCATCTGTCACTCTGAAACCTCGGCAATTGGCTTCGCACTATCAGCGACTTGCGGAGTCGGACGGTCGAGGATTCTGTCACAGTCCGCTTTAGATGGGACAGAAACCCCGGAAAGCGACTTTTGCCAAGCCCGCCTACACGTTCGGGCGCTACACCCCAAAGTTCTGGCTACCACGCGCCACGAGCAATGGCGGGCGCGCAGCGAGGCTATCCTGGTGGCGTCCAGACTGTTTGGCTGGATGAGTTTGGGGCGACCAAGCCTTTTTCCACGAGCACGCGCATTTCTGAGCCCGGCTTTGACCCGCTCCTGGATGAGAGAACGTTCGAATTCCGCCATGGCGCCGATAACCTGGAACATCAGCCGACCAGCTGGAGTGGTCAGGTCGAAATTATCCCGCAAACTTATCAGCGCGACGCCACGCGCCTCAAGTTCCACCATGCTGTTGACCAGGTGTTTCAGCGATCGCCCCCAACGATCGAGCTTCCACACCAAAACAACATCGCACTTGCGCTGATGCACGTCGGTCATCAAACGACTGAGCGCGGGACGTAGGTCCTTCGACCCGCTGATGCGATCCACGTACTCGCCAGAAACTTGCCATCCGCGATTTACGACGTATTCGCGCAGCTCCCGCAGCTGCATTTCGGGATCTTGCCCGGAATTCACCGTTGAGACGCGTGCATAGAGCGCAGCTCGCATTGTCGATTCTCCTTTGTGAATTTAGCCAGGCTCGCGAGAAATCTTCTGGCGATCGCGGGAATGGTTGTGTCGATGCCGTCGGCGACTGCAATGAAATCGATCCCCTGGAAGCGAATAATTTCGGAAAGCCGTCGCAGATTTGCAGTGGTTCCGAAGTAGCTCAGTCGGAAGGAAACGATCGCGTCACACTTCTTGACCGTGGCATCCGCAACCAGGCGATCGAACTGAGGTCGGGCTACTGTGCCAGGAACGCGATCGATGTACTCGTCGGCGAGTTCCCAACCGCGTTGCGCAACATGCTCACGCACTTTCCGGAGTCGGACTCGCTGCAAGGTATTCAGAACGGGATCTTGGCGCGAATTGTCAAACCAAACAGAGTAAATGGCTGCTCTCACGATTCCCTCCCAGATGCCTTCAACACGTCGAGAATCGCTCGCTGCGCTAGGTCCATCCGATCGATCGTTGGCATCGCCATCGGCCTTTCGGCGTCCAATTCTCCAATGCAAGCCAGTAAGCGCGTATAAATCAGCTGGTGACACCGCTGGCACATTCCAAGGCTTCGGTGTCCGGTCTTTTTTGTGTCGCACCGCAGGCATCCCCACCTCTCAAAGTACGCGGCGAACTTCTGCTGCTGACTGACGCTGAGAGTTCCTTTCATTCGGTTTGCAACAGATTTCGGCTGAAAGAACGGCTCGAAAGTCGAGTCGCTTGAGATGCTGGAAAGTGCCTCGTTAACTTTTTGCTCTACCAGCTTCGCGATTCTAGCCCTCGCGTCGATCGCTATTGGAGATAGAACTTCCGTCACTGCCAATTGCTGCTCAGCTTGCTTCTTTTTCATGGTCGCTTCCTCCTGCGTGCGGATGGCATTGTGCGTAAACCGCGGACAGTTTCGCTGCCGATAAGAGTGTGTACAGAGCCGTCGTTGTCAGCCGTTCGTGTCCCAAGATTTCCTGAACGACGCGAATGCTCGCTCCTGATTCCAGCATGTGAGTGGCGAGAGCGCGTCGCAGAGCGTGCGGAGTTACGCCTTTAAGGTTGGCGCGAACTGCCAAGCGTTGGAGTATGTAGCGAACAGTTCGAGCATTGATCGGTCCTGCGGGGCGCGGAGGTTTATAGTCGGGATGTTTTGCGTATTGCCGATCAAGCTCGCGTCGTGCGTCTTCAATCGTCGGCAAATCCGCAACGTCGCCGATCCGCCAGTTGCACCGTTTGCTCTTCAGGTAGAACCAGGCATACCAAGTCTTTCCGTATCTCAGATACAAATTCGGTTCACGCCCGTAGAACTCGAAAAGCCATCCAGCTTGCGGCTTGCGCCACTCGTGATATTCCCTGATTGCGGCGAGCGCGTATGAACCGAACGGCACGATCCTCGACTTCCCGCCTTTGCCCTTGACAACTCGCATGATGCGCGTTTCGAAGTTCACGTTCTCGATCCGCATTTTGCAAAGCTCGGACACTCGCATCCCTGTCGAATACAGAACCTGAGAAACAGCGCGCTCAAGCGGATTATTGGCGGCTTCGATCAGTCGGACCATTTCATCCGGGGTGAGCACTCGCGGTATTCGTCGCCCAACCTTGCGCTGCGAAAGTAGCAGCGTTGGATCGTGCCGCATCAGTGAAGAGGCTCGCAGGAATTTGCAGAAGGCTCGCAGGGCTTGCGTGTGTTGTCGAATCGTGTTCGAACACAGGCCGCGGTTAGCGAGTCCTGCTAGAAAATTGCGATACGCAGAGCGTGGCGCGTCGAGGACGTTCGCGCTCCCTAAACTTTTGAGAAAACGGCCAACGCTGTCCGCGTAGTCGTTTATCGTGGTTTCGGCGTGGCCGAGCGCGACCTGGTAACGTGCGAAGGCAGCGCGCAAATCTTCGTTGCTGCCAGCGAAGGAATGAATCAGCGTGTCCATCGTGCTCACCGCTTTTCGAGCTTTGCCCACAGAATTGTGGGATCGCCGCCGCAACGCCGGATGTCGTCCTGAGTGAAAAGAAACCGATCGACCTGGTCGGCACACAATCGCAGGATTTCACCTATTCCACCAGCTGCGCATCCGTCCAAACCGCCGGCGTCACCAGCAAATTCTAGAAGCGTTGCAGCTGATTCGATGGCCGACTGGATTCCCGACTTTATTCGCGTCCTGTATTCTGGCAACACAACGACGGGCTTCGATTTCGATGGCATCGAGTTCTCCTTGTGTCCCGCCGATCCTCGTCGGCGCCGCGAGCGAGACACAAAATGCGGCGGACGCCAAGGTGGACTTCACCTCAGCGTTTCGGACTCTTAGAGAACTTCGGTTCCGCGGCCTGAGTCGCAGCGATAATGCTTCAGCCCTTTTGCTAGCAGAACCAAAATTTGCTGCTGGATTGTCCGAACCTCCGAGTCAGCGAGCTCTCGGATTGCCTGCGCTAGCGTTGGGCCCATTCGAAGCGAGCTTGGCATGCACAGGCTGTCGAGCTTTTTTTCCGATAGCAGTTGGTCGGACATTTGCGCCTCGAAGATCGAAGTCGGTGCGGCCTCGAACTCGTCGGCTTTGGGAATAACTGCGGGGGCAAAATGCGGGGATTGCGTCACTGCAAACCGTGCTGCTATTTTAGACGTAGCCATCTCGTTTCTCCTTGGAAACGGTGTGGTTAGGGACGCATCGGTGCTTAGAACACCGGTACGTCCCGCTCTCCTGCTTTACAAATTCTCGATCTGTTTCCGGACCCGCTCGATCTCGCGCGCGGTCCACAGTCGAACTTTAATTCCGCCGATCACCTGCACCCGCGGTGCCGAAATCTTCTTCGCCGCGATGTAGCGTTGCAAGGTCATCAGGCTCACGCCGAGCTGTTCTGCCGCTTGTCTCGAAGATCGCGCCTTCATTCTGTTACAAGCCTATAACGATAATTCTTGCTGTGTCAAGCACCGTTTGTTAGGATCGCGAGGCAATAAAAAGCCCCGGATTCGCGGTCCGGGGCGGGAGCCTTAGATTGGTTCGCAGGAAGAAGAATACTCTGGCAGTGCGCTCAGCTGCAAGACGCTCGGCCGGGTCCATGCTGGGCGACCTTCACAGCACTGCGGCTGCCGGTGCGAATCTTCGCGAGTCTCCGGAGTCAGTGCACGTTTGGCAAATCCCGTTGGCCCTACGGCCCGGCGATCCCGGCGCTGGCATGCTGAAAGCTATGCAAATATCGTGGGGCTCAACTTTGAAATGGTTGGCGGATAATGAACCAGTGCCAACGCGATTCATCTTTGCAGCGTTACACAAGAGGTGCCGGGAACTTTCGGGAGTGGTCGCAAAACATCCCGATGCATTCAACGCCCCACAGGTCGCCAACGCAGCTAACGAAATTCTGGCTTGGATAAAACCTGATCACGCAAAGGCTTTAAACGATCAAGAACAAGAGAATTATGCTTTGCTTCTCGACGTCTGTGGCGTGCCCCTGATGAATGCCTATACGGAGCTTGGGAGAGTGAGTAAGCAGCGTCGACGTGGAGCTATGGTACAAATTCCGCGGGACACTGTGATTTCTGCCGCCGAGTTGCATCTCGAAAATCCCAACCTCGAATGGTGGAAAATTGCGAAAAAGCTAAACGTCACCAAGAGCGATTCTCTCCGAAAGGCAGCTGAGCAGTTGATGAAGTTCTGCACACAACGCGCAATTTCGATTCCAGAACGCCAACGGAATTGATCCCGCTGAATTATTCTGCGGAATAATCCTTCTCCCTCAAATCCGCCTAGATTTTTCCCCAGTTACAGCCAAGATGCAGAGTGGTTTAGGAAGGGATTGCTATTCGCTGGCAGCGCGCCTTTGAGGTGCCGCAGTTTGGCGAATCTGTTGAGCAGGTCCGCTGTCTTCTCAGGAGAGCTGGCGGACCCGCTCTGAATTCTTCTCGGGGGAGAAGTGTGATGCAGATTGCTAAATTCCGTCGTTCCTGTCAACAGCCAGATCGACCCAGTACTAGGCCACGGACAGATTGTGATGTAAATGCCGAGGTAGAAGCTCTCCCGCGAGCCATTGTTGCCGCGCTTTCCAAGCGTTCTAGCGCGTCCGCGACGGCCGATCCCGCATCCGCGAATCAAGGTTTTGGCCCCGAAGAACTCCGGATTATGCTTGCCGGGCAGCTGCGACTCCTGGCCCATCGCGTTGAACGTGGCATCCCTGTAAACCTTCGGTCACTTCGTCACGCGTTGCAGGTGTATTCCGAACTCGTACACATGGACCCGGCAGCATGATCGAGGCAACGCTTCCTCACAACCTCGAAGCGGAGCGTTCGTGTATCGGAGCCTTGCTCTTAGGCGGCGAAGTCACTGACGGGCAGCTGCAGCGACTGAAGCCGTCCGATTTCTTCCTGCCACAACATCAGATCATCTGGAAGCACATCCTGCGACTAAGGGCGGGCAGCAAGCCAATCGATTTGGTCATATTGTGCGATTCGCTGAACGGTGAACTCGAAGCGGCTGGCGGCTACCCGTATTTGAGCCAGATTGCCGACAGTTTGCCCAGGCGGACGAACTTTGAACACTACGCTGAAATCGTTGAAACCAAGGGTAGTCTCCGACGCAGAGCTGCCGTCGCCGAGACCATTCAAAACATGTGCGTCACAGCGAACGGAAACGGTGCGGAGGTGCTTCAGGAGGTTTCTGCTCTTTCTGCTCTTCTAAGGGAAGAGGTTGGGCAGAAACGAATTTTGACCTTCAAAGACGGCGAAGTCCTACAGGAGCTCGGCGAACAGCAAGTCCCTTGGATCTTGAAGGGTTTCATCGCTAAGGGCGTTATCACAGACCTGAGCGCCAAGATCAAGATGGGAAAGACCACTTGGATCATGGCGGCCGTCCAATCGATTCTCGACGGAGAACCATTCCTCGGACTGTCGACGCTGCGCACGGCTGTCGTATACCTCACTGAACAACCTGTAGTCTCGTTTCGCCAGGCACTGGAGCGAGCAGGTTTGCTCGGCCGAAAAGAATTTCGAGTCCTCTCGCACACTGAGACGCGCGGTTTGAAGTGGCCGGAAATCGCAGACGCGGCGATGGATGAGTGTAAGCGCGTTGGTGCTTCCCTGTTAATCGTCGATACGTTGCCGCAGTTCGCCGGACTCGTCGGCGACTCGGAAAACAATTCGGGCGACGCCTTAGCCGCGATGCAACCGATCCAACAATGCGCCGCCGAAGGAATCGGCGTTGTCATGGTTCGACACGAACGGAAATCCGGCGGCGACGTCGGTGATTCAGGACGCGGTAGCTCGGCATTTGGCGCCGCTGCCGATATTCTGATTTCACTTCGTAAAACAGAGGGGAACACAGCAAAGACTCGTCGGCTACTTCAGTCCGCCTCACGCTTTTCCGAAACGCCATCCGAACTAGTGGTCGACCTGACCGACGAAGGATATGTCGCTTTGGGCGAACCCCATGACCAGGCCGTCAAAGATGCCGAGGAAGCTGTGCTCTCAGCCGCTCCCGAGAGCGAAGCGGAAGCCGTGACGCTGCAAGAACTCCTAAAGGGTATCGACAAACCCCGCAGCACGGTTCAACGAGCCGTTGACAACCTGGTCCCAGATGGACTGTTGAACAGAATCGGAGGAGGAAAGAAGGGTGATCCGTTCCGGTATTTTCTACCGGAAAAGCCTTTCTGCCCAACTTCTAGTATAGGAAGAGCAGAAAAAAAGAATCAGGATCTCAGGCTTTGGACGACGGAAAGCATTCGCGAATTTCTAGACGAGGATCCGCGCTGAAAAATGGCGTCAGCACCAAAACTCGCGCGCGTGAATGAAGCCGATTCGGGCTTCGAACAGCTCTATCGAATTTCAGAAGTTGCGAAAATGCTTCACGTGTCGCGCGCGAGCGTGTATAACCTGCTCCGCGGTGAACGCATCGTCGACCTTGGCGGAAAAGGCAAGAAGGGCGTGAAACTCATCCCAGCGTCGGTACTCCGTGCGATTCTTGATCGAAAGACGAAAACTTTTCGCTAAGACAAAATGCTGAGTGCCAAAAAACGCGGAAACGTGTGGCGCATCGAAGGAATGCTAGAGGTCACGCCGAAGAAATACGTGCGCCTGTCGCTCAGCACACACGATAGAGACGCGGCAAAAAAACTCGTCAGCGAGATCGAACTTGCCCTGATCGACGGCAAAGATTCGAAGCGATGGCCAGAGCTCGCTAAGCGTCTTCCGAAACCTACGTTTCAATTCTTCGCCGATAGCGTCGGCTGGAAAGAGCCCGAAGTGATTGCGCTGCAGCCGGCGCCAACCTGGACAGACCTGGTTCGCGATTTCACCGCTCACTTTAGACGGCAAATTCTGCAGGGTGAGCGGAGCGAGGCGACCTGGAAACGTTACGAGCTCACAAATAAGACCTTTGAGCAATTCCTTTCCGAACGGGGAATCTCGCGCCTCGAGGACATCACTCGCCGAATCACTGAAGAATTCAAAGCGTGGAAGCTCGAAAAAACTCTGGCTCGAAAATTCTCTCGCAACGGCCAGGGGCTGAAACTAGATATCGCAATTCTGCACAGCGTCTTCACGTTTGCGATCGAAATGGAATTACTCGATCGCAATCCAGTGAAGTCAGAAGGGACGCCGGGACGGAAACCGGGTAGCGGCGCCCAGCCGTTCAACCAAGACGAGCTCACTCTACTGCGGAACTTCGCCGGTCCCGACCTGCTTTCGTTCTTGCTCTTGCGCCATACCGGTCTGCGAGGCTTCGACGCGACGGATCTGCGCTGGTCGGAAATCGATCTGCGCGATCGCATGCTGTCGCGCACGACGCACAAGCGCGGAAAGCAAGTCTGGATTCCCCTTCACCCCGAATTGCTCTTTGCGATCGAGACGGAATTTTCACGCCGAGCTCCGCGCCCGGGCGAGCACGTGCTTCTCAATCCGGAAACCAACAAACCAATGAGCCGGCCGCGTTTGTACGAGCGAATCAAGGCGCTCGGCGATCGCGCCGGTGTCGATCGCGCATATCCGCACCGCTTCCGGGACACGCTGGCCGTCGATATGTTGCTAAAGGGCGCGAGTCCCTACGACGTGGCAAAGACTTTGGGAGACACGGTTGCAGTGGTCGAGCAGCACTATGCGCCGTACGTGAAGGAGCTTCGCGAGCGCACGCGCAAGATCATGGAAAGTTCGGAAGGAATCGAAAAACCGAATCCGAATTACACAGTTTTTGCACACCAACCCCCGGCGAAGGGGAAGGTGCAATGAAACGAAAAGAGATAGTAGCGGATGAGCCTGTAAGCCGGATTCTGTCGCCGCGGAACGCATGATCCGATTTGCATCAGACCCGCACCGCGCAGCGCGATGATCATTCCTCTAGGTCCCGAATCGCTCCGGGACTCCAGCAGCCTACCCGAGGGTCGCAGCAGTCCGCTCCTTCGAGCTCGCTGCATACGGACTGGGCCAGCCCTCCCCTCCTATTTAGCCTTGCTCCACGCGGGGTTTTCCGTGCCCCGGATGTTGCCACCCGGGCGGTGGGCTCTTACCCCACCTTTTCACCCTTGCCAAATGCGCCGACCGAAACAGGCATGCCCTTGGTTCTGCCTCAGGCCTGCCGCCGAGGTCTAAGCATCACCGGCGGTTTAATTTTCTGTGGCACTTTCCGTAGACGCCACTTCACTGCCGGCTTTCACCGGCGAAATTACCATGAATCGCGTCCCCCTGGCGTTACCAGGCGCGTCGCCCTGTCGCCGCTCTCACGAGCTCGCAACGACCGGAGTCCGGACTTTCCTCCCGTCGCTTCCCTTGCGAGAAGCAAACCGGCGATCATCCAGCTCACCCGCTCAGAAGATTATACGCGGTGCCTTGAGGCTACTCAATTCTGGTGACGCACTATGCAAGGGCGGCACGGGCGAGGTCATCTAAACGCGCGATGTATCGAAGTGACTTGTCATAGTAATCCGGGAAGTTCTCCGGTGGGATGGTCTCGTCATAAAGTTCTGATGCAGAGCGTTCAGCGCCACAAAATCCTTGGGAAGACTCTCGTCCCTAAGATCTTTGGCCAGAAGTTGCTGCGTAACAGCTCCCCACAGTAGCCCAGAAGCCTTTCGCAACTCCCCAGCTTCAATCGCGCGCTCCGCGTTCGCGCGGTACTGATCGCGCATTCTGCAGAGCGTCAGAAGGTATCCGGACTCACTCAAACGAAATTACCTTTCCCGTATCGCTGCCGATGACTACGTCCTTCAATCGAGGATTGGCGAGCGACACGTCAAATGTAAGCACCCACCGCCGGCCAGGCTCGTCGAAATATGTTTTTTCCAGCCGCGCAAAGGGATAGCCAGATTTTGTCAGAAAGTCCTCGGCAATTTCAGTAACTGAGAGAAGGTCGGTTGGCAAATTGCACCTCAATGGGAACCCATTTGATGCGGCTGCTTTTCGAAATATGGCAGAAAAGTCGCACAGATACGCGGGAATAACGAGGTCGACGGTTGGCGAGAAGTTCGTTAAATCGATCTTCGGTTATCAATCCAACCTTTTAGTGCTTGCGTAACTAACTTCGATCGGCCACTGGCGATCTCCGCATTTTGCCTGTTAGGTCAAGACCTTCTTTCGACGTCATAATGCAACGAGACCAAGCCTGATTTGTGGTATGTTTTTTGGCTCATCAGCTTTAATTTCTGGCGGTGGGACGTAGCCGGAAGCAACGGTATGCCGCTGCCGAGGAGTATTGGGACGACGGCGACCTCAACCGTATCGACCAGGCCGATCTCGAGCAGGCTGCGAAATAGCGAGCCGCCGCCGAACAGCCATACGTCTTTGCTCGCTTGATCACGCAAACCCTCTAATAACTTCGGCTCGACCTCAGCCATGACAGTCACTTTCGGATAATCGCGTTGCTGTAACTTCCGCGAAAACACAACCAACTTCTTCCCAGGGATCTCGGCCCCGCCCGCTTGCACCATCATTTCAAATGTCCGACGACCCATCCAAAACATGTCGAATTGTTCGAACATTTCAGCAAAATCAATGTCTGGATCCTTGACAATCCAATCGTAATCGCCGTTCGGGCCAGCGATGTATCCGTCGAGACTCATCGCAACTTCATATCGAACCCTTGGCATGGCTAACTTTTCATCCCTTATTCTGTACAGCTACGCTCGCTCGAAGCTTGACGCTTGCGCTTCCTGCTTCAAGTTGCCTTCAGCAGCTTTTCAAATCCTGCTTCGTCGAGAATTGGTACACCCAGGGACTTCGCCTTCTCGAGCTTTGATCCGGGATCGCTCCCTACGACCACGTAGTTCGTCTTCTTGCTAACGGAAGACCCGGCCTTCCCGCCGTGATCGGCCACCAGCGCTTCGGCATCTTCACGCGACCTCCGTTCCAACGTGCCGGTAAAGACGAAAGTCATGCCCGCGAATCGCGCATCTTTCAGCTCCCGGCGTGCTTCCTTCATATTCACGCCAGCGTCGCGCAGCCGCTCGATCAATTTGCGATTGGCTGACTCCGAAAAAAACTCCCGCACACCCACCGCGATTTTCGGCCCTATCTCGCCCACTTCGACTAATTCCTCCGCACTCGCCGAGGCAACTTTATCCATGGACCCGAAATGAGTGGACAGCAACTGCGCCGTCCTTTCGCCGACAAACGGAATGCTGATCCCATACAGTAAACGAGCTAAACTATTTTTCTTGCTAGCTGCAACCTCGTCCAACAAATTCCGCGCGGATTTTTCACCCATGCGATCCAGTGCTGCTACGGTCCGCAAGTCTAGTTTGTAGAGATCGGCAAAATCCGTCACCAGATCTTTCTCCATCATCTGCTCGACAACTTTTTCGCCCAGCCCGTCGATATTCATCGCGTGGCGTCCCGCAAAATGCAAAAACGACTCCCTCCGGCGCGCCGGACAAGAAACGTTCACGCAGCGATACGCAACTTCACCCTCGGCCCGATGCACGCACATCCCGCACACCGGGCACTTATCCGGCATTTTGAATGCTTTCTCTTCAGTTCCGTGCTTCACAACTTTCAGCACGTGAGGAATCACTTCGCCGGCGCGCTCGACCAGCACCCTATCGCCGGCGTGAACACCGAGCCGCGCGACTTCGTCCATATTGTGCAAAGTCGATTTCACCACAGTGACGCCACCGATCTGCACGGGCTCAAATACCGCGAAGGGAGTCAGTACACCAGTCCGACCGACGCTCACCATGATTTCTTTCAGCAGCGTGACCTCTTGGTGCGCCTGATATTTATACGCGAGCGCCCAGCGGGGCGCTCGCGAAGTGAACCCGAGCTCGTTCTGCAGTCCGATCTCATCAACTTTCACTACGATCCCGTCGATTTCGAATCCCAATTTTTCTCGTTGAGAGTCCCAGCGGGTGATGTATTCCTCAACCTTGCCAATTCCCTTAAGCAGTTCCCAATCCTCGCTGACCTTGAATCGCAGCGCGCTCAGCGTCTTCAGCACCTCCGAATGCCTCTTCTTGGGCACACGGCCATCGACAAGCAAGTAATAAGCAAAAAATCCCAGGTTGCGCGATTTCGTGATACCAGCATCGAGCACTCGAACCGATCCCGCAGCCGCATTTCGCGGATTGGCATAACGCTTCAATCCCAGCGCATCCTGCTGCTCGTTCATGGCCTCGAACGCCTTACGCGTCATGATAGCTTCACCGCGCACTTCGAATGAATCCGGAATCCCCGCCTTTTTCAGATCCGCCGCACCAATACGGAGCGGAATCGAGCGGATCGTGCGCCCGTTGGTGGTGACATCCTCGCCGGTCGTTCCGTCGCCTCGCGTCACAGCACGAACCAGCGTGCCTTTCTCATAGATCAGTGACATGCTCAGTCCGTCGAATTTGTGTTCGGTGATGTAATCGATTTCCTGTCGCCCGGTCCGGTCACGCACTCTCCGGTCGAAATTTGCCAACTCCTCAAACGAAAACGCGTTGTCCAGACTGATCATCGGCGTCCGATGCTGAACGGCCTGAAAACCTTCGCGCGGAGTACCGCCAATACGTTGCGTGGGAGAATCCTGGGTCACGAGCTTCGGATGCTCAGCCTCGATCTTCTTCAGCTGGTTCATCAGCCTGTCGAATCCGGCGTCAGAAATCTGCGGATCATCCAGCACGAAATACAAATACTCGTGATGCCGGATTTTTTCGCGCAGGCGCTCGATATCCTTCGCTGCTGCAACACTCTTGGACATGGAAACCTCGAAGCAATGCGGCCAACAATCCGCATAATTATTATACAATGCGAGTTTATTTCCACAGGATTGACCGAGACTATGCCCCACGGCATCAAAGACGCGCTGTTGATCTATAACCCGACCAGCGGGACCCGGCGTCACCGCCGGTTCAGCGAAATCGAGCAAGCCGTCCGCATCCTCAAGGACAGCGGAATTGCGGTGGAACTAGCCGCGACGACAGCCGGCGGCACAGCACAAGGAATTGCGCGCCAAGCCGTTAGTCAACGCCGTGGCATGGTAATCGCCTGCGGCGGCGACGGCACCATCAACGAAATCGTCAACGGCCTAGCGGGAAGCCAAGTTCCGATGGCGCTGCTTCCAGGCGGAACGGCAAATATCCTGGCGAAGGAGCTTGGCGTTCCGTGGGACATTCCGCACGCCGCGCGCTTGGTGAAGGAAGGCGTGATCCGCCGGATCGCGCTCGGCCTGGCGACTGCAATGAACGGCTCCCATTCGCCTGACATGCCGCCTGAAGGCCGCTATTTTCTGAGCGTGGCAGGTGCAGGTCCCGATGGAGCCATCGTTAATGCAGTCAATGCCGAATTAAAAAGACGCGCCGGGGTCCTGGCTTATTGGGCGGAAGGCGCACGCCAGCTGGTGAGCTACGATTTCCCCGAGATGCGCGTGCACTGCAATGGCGAAGAGCGCCTCGCATCGATCATCGTCGTAGGCAGAACGGTGAATTATGGCGGCCCATTTAAGATCACAACGGGCGCAAGCTTGTACGAAGATTCGTTCGAATTTCTTACCAACTCGACGCGCAGCAGACTCCGATATCTGGCGTGCTTGCCGGCCCTGTGGCTGGGAAAACTTCGCAGCATGAGCGGAATTGAAGCCTGGAAACACACGGACGCTATCTGCGAATCGGCAAACGGTGCGACGGTATACGCTCAAGTCGACGGCGAACCGGTCGGCAAGCTCCCGCTATCATTTCGCATAGTTCCAGACGCGCTCTCGCTGGTGACTCCCGCAGCTGTAAAGTAGCGAATTAGGCGCGTCACGACGTGCTGACTTGAAACCTTGCCCCCGTAAACGCAGTGTTTCGACGGGCGGTTCGCGTGATGCACTGATTTGGAAGGGCGGGGCTTCAGCCCCGCCGTCAATGCGCCGTTTCTTGGGGCTTTAGAGTCGGTATGAGAACCATTGTCTTGCGTCAAGGCACGGCTTCAGCCGTGCTATAACCGGACCAAGATCAACGCGGCTTTAACCGCTGAGGCCACGAATTTCGAGTTCTCACACAGACTCTTTAGCCCCTGAAGCCAAACTTTCGATCGGCGCTCAATCTCTGCAAAGGGTTCGAGCCGAAAGGGATTCGAGAGTGGAGCCAGTCACCCACGCGCTGACGTCACTCCTAATCGCGCGAGCCTGCCAAAAATATCTCCCACCGATGGGCACGGCGATGCTCGTGATCGCCGGCGTCGCCCCAGATTTGGATTACTTAAGTTATTTCGCCGGCCCCAGCGCCTATCTTCAGTTTCACCGCACGGTTCTGCATTCTCTCCCTGGTGCGGTGCTTTTAGCGTGCATCGCAGCGGTCATCTTCTTCATGATCGATCGAGCGCACCCTCGCCGCACGTTAGGATTTTTGCCAGCACTCGCAGTCTCCGCCTTCGGCATCGCCGTACATGTGGCTCTGGATCTCAGCGGCGAAGTCGGCGTCAGACTGATGTGGCCATTTCGACACACATGCACCGCGTATGACCTCGTCGCCAGCCTGGATCCTTGGATTCTGCTGATTCTCGCGCTCGGTATTTTTCTGCCGGAGCTAGTCCGCATGGTGAGCGAAGAAATCGGAGAGCCCAAACGAAGCGCCCGCGGACAAGGCGTCGCGCTATTCTGTTTGCTGATGTTGACTGCTTACGTCGGCGCGCGAGCTGAACTTCATAGACGTGCAATGGACTTACTGAATTCGCGCGAATATCACGGATTGCCACCGGCAACCACAGGGGCCTTCCCAGCGGCGTTATCACCATTCCAATGGCGCGGCCTGATCTCCACGGCAAGCACAATCGAAGAAACAGAATTCTCACTACTCCCAAACTCGCAATTCGATCCGGATAAGACGCTCACGCACTACAAGCCTCAGCCTTCCTCAGCGCTCGATGCGGCGCAAAGCACCGAGACCGCAAAGAAGTTTCTAACGTATGCACGATTCCCTCTCGCCACACCGGAACCAACTCAAAACGGATATCACTTCGTTTTTCGCGACCTGCGCTTCGCATCGAATGACACAAGCCCGAACAATATCGTTGCCATAGTGGAATTAAGCGCCAGCCTCAACGTGACGGGCCAGGAACTGCGCTACGCCCATCGGTAAGTCGCTAATCGTAGACTGACGTCGTCCAGTCAAGCTTGCTGAGGGCAGGCCCGCGCGCGAGAGAGTCAGTCACTAATCACAATCACTTGTCACAAAATCACCCATCATAAACTCAATACGCAAGAGCAGAGATGGACGTCATCCTGAACAAAGTGAAGGATCGGCTGTTTGCGTGAGACTAGCTACGACTTTGCCGAAGACCCACGAAACACAAAATGAATAACTAGATAGAGCACAAGAACAATCCCCAGAACCGATAGCACGAACGCGCCACCATGGATTCTCAGAAAAGCAAGCGTAGCGTCTCCGTACCGTACTGCCAAAATGCCCTCAAGACCGTAGCGCAATCCCCGCCCCAGCAGAATGGCGAGTATAAACGTTTTTGCAGGCACCTGAAAAACGCCCTCCGCCAAAACGAACGGCTTGAACGGAAAAGGCGGCGGCAGAATTGCAGGAATAAATGCACTCAAAAAACCGTTGTCATCCACCCACTGCTTGATTTTCGCAGCCTTGCCCCGCGCATGCCTGTGGAAGAACGCCTCCCCGCCCTTTCGTGCCAGCGCGTAGAGAAGAATGCAGCCGCACAACGAACCGAGCGCAGCCATAGCGGCGTAATAAGGCATTCGCGCGGGTTTCGCAATACAAAGGTCAATAACTACGGCATCCGGAAAGAAAGGAAACGCAAGAATGGATGAATCAAAGAACGTAACCATGAAAAGCCCGCCGCCACCCATGGTCGCGACGAGCCCCTGCAGCCACACAAACAAATGCCGTTTATTCATAATTTAAGAATTGACACGCAAAATCGAACGATTGTAACAGAGTGTGACAGCATCATCCGCCCGCGCGGATCGTCATTGGTTCTCGAGGTCGGTCCGCTGGGAAGTAACGCCAACGGACATGGGACGATGCCCGGCAAGAAAGTCGGCGCTCATTTGACGTCCAGAAATCACCGCTACTGCGGACAAACAGAATTTTGGCCATCGAAATGGTTCGCGCCACTCCGTGCTCAAAGTTCGAGTCCGAATCGAAAATTGCTCAATCGCAGCGGCTCAGTTAGAATTTCCACTTGAACAATTCCACGTCCTCCACAACTCTTCTCGACAAATTGAACGAGCGCCAGCGTGAAGCTGTGATCGCAACCGAAGGGCCGATGTTGGTCTTAGCGGGAGCGGGCACCGGCAAGACGCGCGTTATCACCTATCGCGTCGCGCACTTGATCGAATTAGGCGTCCCGGGCAGCGCCATTCTCGCGGTAACGTTCACTAACAAAGCAGCCAGCGTTATGAAAGACCGCATCGCCGATCTATTGCGCGCGACCGGCGGCGACGGATCCGACGTCTGGGTTTCAACTTTCCATTCCTTCTGCGCGCGACTGCTACGCCGCGAGGCTCGTCACCTCGGTCTCCCCCGCGATTTCGCAATTTACGATGACGACGATCAAACCAGCGCGGTGAAACGAGCCCTCGCGCAACTCAACCTCTCATCCGAGGACTATCCGCCGCGCGCCCTCCGCGCCCAAATCAGCTACGCGAAAAACCACGGCATGACGCCCGACGACTTGGAAATCAGCGCCACTCAGGCGCGCGATGAATCGCGCAAAGAAGCCGCAGCCGTATATCGCGTGTATAACGAAATCCTGCGCAAGGCCGCCGCCCTTGATTTTGACGATCTGCTGCTGCGCGCCGTCGACCTGCTACGCGATCACGCTGACGTTCGCGCCGCCTGGAATTCGCGCTTCCATTACCTGATGGTCGACGAATTCCAGGATACAAATCGCTCGCAGGAAGAACTTGTCCACCTGCTGGCGAGCACGCGCCAAAATGTATGCGTAGTGGGCGATGAAGACCAGTCCATCTATGCCTGGCGCGGCGCTCGCGCAGGAAACCTCAAACGCTTCACCCACGATTTCCCCAACGCCAAAATTATCCGACTGGAAGAAAATTATCGCTCCACACAAACAATTCTCGATGCAGCAGCAGCTGTCGTAAAGAATAATTCCGATCGCCTGGGAAAAACTCTGCAAGGAACGCTGGGCGCGGGCGGCCGCCTGCTCTTCTACGAAGCGCCAGACGCCACGGCCGAAGCAGAATACATCTGCGCCCAGTTGTCAGCGCATCTGCGCAACGATGCAGATGCTCACGTCGCGGTCCTCTATCGCACCAGCTCGCAATCCAGGTCATTTGAAGAGGTCCTACGACGCCTGGGAATCCGTTACCGTGTAGTTGGCGGCTTCAGCTTCTACGAACGCGCCGAGGTTCGCAACGCGCTAGCCTACGTGCGCCTGATTTTCCATCCCGAAGATGATGTCGCCCTACTCCGCGTGCTCAACGTCCCGCCCCGAGGAATTGGCGCGGTCACCGCAAACGCACTCGAAGCGCGCGCCCGGGAAACTTCACAATCCTTGTGGGACGTAATCCGTAGCGGCGAATTCCTAACCGGCAAAAAATTCAGCGGCACCCTGCGTTCCTTCGGCAAATTAATCGAAGATCTTCAAAACGAGTGCAAGGATTTACCGCCTGCTCAGTTGATCGAACGCGTCCTCGGCCGCACCGGCTATCTCGACTGGGTCGAGCAACAAGACAACCTCGAACACACTTCGCGCGCAGATAACCTCCGCGAACTAGCCAACGCAATGGCCGAGGCCACAGAACAAGGCCAAACCCTAGAAGACATCCTGGACAGCGCAGCGCTGGCAAGCGACACAGACGAATACGACGACACCATCGCTGTTTCGCTGATGACGCTGCACAGCGCTAAAGGCCTCGAATTCGACGCCGTGTATCTCGCAGGCCTTGAAGAAGGCCTCCTGCCACACAATCGCGCACTCGGCACAAACGCTGAAGTCGAAGAAGAGCGCCGCCTCTTCTACGTCGGCATGACGCGCGCCAAGCAGTCCTTGCTGTTGTCACGCTCGGTCTACCGCCGCACCTACGGCGAAGAGCGCCTTCGCGCTTCCCTACCGTCGCGATTCCTGACAGAAATCCCAGGCGATCTGATCGAAGCGGCCATGGGCTCGCAGTCAGCGCCCGGCGAAACGCGACGATACGAGCCCGATCCCGAATTTTCGGAAAGCTATCAATACCGGCCGAAACGCCGCTCCACGTACGGCCGGCCTTCGAGACCCCAGTCTCGCGGACCGTCGAAAGATCCACTGGTTGGCACTCGCGTTCGCCATTCGAAATATGGCATCGGCACGATCATCGGAGTCGAAGGCGAGGGCGAAGACCGCAAATTAACAGTAAGCTTCCAGGATTACGGCGCAAAAAAACTAATCGAACGATATGCGAACCTGCAGCTGGCGTAACAACCGGCAACAGAGCGCAAAGAAAGCCCAGACCAAGCTCGAATGAATCTGAATACCGTAGGGGCGCCGCTTGCTGCGCCCCAGCTTGGTATGATTGACGCTGAGCCAGCCTCTATAAGTGCGGAGGCGATAATCAACGGCTGCCCGGTTCGATGAGGATGAACCGGCCCCTACAACTGCTAAGAAGCAAACTGGCTGGTGTAAAATTAAGTGAACTCAAGACTAACCCGAACGGAAACCCCGCAATTCATCACTTGAAGTTGCGCAGACGCGTCACGCGAGGTACAGTTTGTCGCTTTCGCATGAGGAAGGTGGCGATTGGGCGCACAGCTTTTCCGCAGAAAAAATATAGACCAACTCATCTCCGACTCGGAGAACCCCGAAAAGCGTCTCAAGAAATCGCTAGGCTGGCTGAGCCTGACGTCGCTAGGCATCGGCGCGGTAATAGGCTCGGGCATCTTCACCATCATCGGCACCGCCATCGCCGGCCAAAAACTCCAATTCCAGTCGATCCTCAACGCCCCGCTGCTTGAATATTTGATCTATCACTCCGCATCCTTCGGCAGGCCGGGTGCGGGCCCGGCCATCGCATTGTCGTTCGTGCTGGTCGGAATCGTCTGCGCGTTCGCAGCCCTCTGCTACGCCGAACTAGCGGCGATGATCCCCATCGCCGGCAGCGCCTACACCTACACGTACGCGACGATGGGCGAACTGATCGCCTGGATCATCGGCTGGGACTTGATCCTGGAATACGCGGTCTCAAACATGGCGGTAAGCGTCGGATTCTCCGCCCACATTGTTAATTTGCTGGATTGGTTCGGCGTTCACCCGAATCTGCGCTGGATCACGCCCGCATACCTTCCCTCAGGTCTGTCCGACTTGCAGGGCAACATTCTCTATGATCCAGGCTGGCACTTTGGTTTTAACTGGCCGGCCTTCATCATCGTTATGCTGCTCACCATCATCCTGGTCCGCGGCATTCGCGAATCTGCCAACGCCAACAACATCATGGTGATGCTAAAAATCACCGCAATCATGGTTTTTGTAGTTTTCGCATCGCATTACGTGCATCCCGCCAACTGGCATCCATTCGCGCCCAACGGCTGGCCGGGCATCCTCACAGGCGGCTCAATTATTTTCTTCACCTACATCGGATTCGATTCCGTCTCGACAGCCGCGGAAGAGTGCAAAGATCCAAGACGCGACCTGCCCATCGGCATTATCGCCACACTCGTAATCTGCACCCTGCTTTATATTGCGGTAGTAGTGGTCCTCACGGGCTTGGTTCCATGGCAATCGTTACTCGACGACGCCGCGCCAGTAGTCAACACCCTAAAGCGCCTGCATTTCGGAAACGTGCAGCTGATCGTTCTGCTCGGCGCCCTGATGGGCATGATCTCGTCGCTGCTCGTATTTCAACTGGGTCAGGCCCGAGTGTGGTTCGCGATGTCGCGAGACGGCTTGCTCCCAGGCGTTTTTAGCCGCGTTCACAAACGATTTCGCACCCCAGATTTTTCCACCATCGTGGCAGGCTTTCTGGTGGGCATTCCAGCAGGACTTCTCGATATCGGCACGCTCGCAGACCTCTCCAACATCGGCACGCTATTCGCATTCGCGCTGGTAGCAGGCGGCGTGCTGATTCTGCGTTTCCGCGAGCCAGACCGCCCGCGCGCATTCCGCGCCCCGGGAGGCCTCACGGCCCCGATCATCACTATACTTACCTGCCTTCTACTAATGGCAGGCCTGCCGATCACAAATTGGATCCGCTTCTTCGTCTGGCTCCTGATCGGCCTGTGCTTCTACTATTTTTACGGCCGCAAACACAGCCAGCTCTCGAATGCCAATTTGCAAGCGGAGGCCGCCAAGAGGAAAATGCCTTGATGCGGGTTCGACTTCAAGGCGCGGCGGTGTTGTCCCTGGGGATCCTGGCCTTCAGTGTGCTGTCAGCCTTCGGATGGGGAGAAACAGCCGACCGCCTGGTAACCAACAAAGCCGTCGACACACTCCCCGAAGAAATGCAGCCGTTCTTTTACGCCAGCCGCCAATTCCTCGTTC
Source organism: uncultured Acidobacteriota bacterium (assembly GCA_963703675.1). Taxonomy (GTDB): domain Bacteria; phylum Acidobacteriota; class Terriglobia; order Acidiferrales; family UBA7541; genus Palsa-295. The sequence goes on from CAVPFH010000010.1 coordinate 472,321, forward strand.
AGCACGTGACGGCCGCGGACGAATTGAAAATCGCCAGCATCCCAGGCCATCGCGCCGACTTCATCCAGCTCGATCATTACGGACAATTTCCGTTTTCCACCTTGCCACGCGAATACAATGCGGCGATTGCAAAATTCAATCGCCGTACGCTCGAGCAATTCGGCCTGCTTCCGTGGCAAATCGGCGTTTACAGCAAAAAACTAACCGACGCCTTCCGTGAGCACGACTGGGGACAGGTAAGACTCTCCGCGGCGATTCTGGCCCATTACGTAAACGCGGCCCACGATCCTTTCAATACCACGGTAAACATGGATGGAAAGCTCTCTCAGCAGCCGGGAGTAAACGAAAGGTTCTCAGTCGGTCTCGTTGATCGCTATCAGCTTTTCTTTTTCGTGAAACCCAACGAGGCCTCTCTGATTCACGATCCTACTGACCACGCGTTCGAAGACTGCCTCACCGCTCACTCCTTGTTGGAAACAGTTCTCCTTGCAGACCGTGACGCCCACCAGGGGCTCAGCGAATATAAGGAGGATTATTACGATCGATTTTATTCACTCGCAGGAGCGGTTCTCGTGCGCCAGCTTTCCGACGCTTCTACAGATGTGGGCTCGTATTGGATGACTGCATGGATAAACGCGGGACGGCCTCAACTGCCCTCGCAATAGTGCCATCACAAAAAAATGAGCGAAGAAACACAACCAATGACCAGGCAACCCACCGTAATCGATAATCTCCCGAAGGCCGAACTGCACCTGCACCTCGAGGGCTCCATTCGACCCGGGACGGCGGTCAAGCTCGCGGCCCGCCATGGCGTAACGACAACGCCTGAGGAAGTCGCCCGCCGCTACAGCTACGCCAACTTCAACGGATTTATCGATACTTTCAAGTGGGTCACATCCTTCCTGCGAGGGCCCGAGGACTATGCTTTCATCACTCGCCAGCTCTGCGAAGAGCTAGTGCGCCAGAATGTGGTCTACACCGAAATGACAATTTCCGCCGGCGTTATGCTGCGCCGGATGCAGAATGTGGAGGGGAATGTCGTCGCCATGCGCGACGTAGCAAGATCGGTGCCCTTCAACCGTTTGCGCACGGCTTTCATCCTGGATGCCGCTCGCCAATTCGGCCCCGAGCCTGCCATGGAAGTGGCCCGCTGGGCGGCAAAGCTTCAGCGTTTCGATGTCGTGGCGTTCGGCATGGGCGGCGACGAACTTGCCTTCCCCACGGTGAATTTCCGCCCTGCATTTGATTATGCGCGCCACGAGGGACTACACGTTGTCTGCCATGCGGGTGAAATCGGAGGACCAGAGCACGTCACGGAGGCGATTGAACTGCTGGGAGCAGAACGAATCGGCCACGGCATTGCCGTGATGCGCGATTCGGCATTAGCTAATTCGCTCGCCATCCGCCGGGTAGTTCTCGAAAACTGCCTCACCAGCAATCTGTGCACCGGCGCATTGAGTAGACAAACTGGAAAACCGGATGCAGCGCTCAGGGACCATCCGTTGCCCGAATTTATCAAGAAGGGAATCTTTGTCACGCTCTCGACCGATGACCCTGGCATGTTTCACACCGACCTGCTGACCGAATATTCCAAAGCCGCATCGCTTGGACTTTCCACTCCAGAACTCGTACGGCTCGCGGAACAGAGCTTTCATGCAGCTTTTCTCCCGCCTGAAGACAAACGCAAATTGCTCGACGACTTTCGCTCGGCTGCGAGATCAGCGGGACTGGTATAATCGCAGCGATGAAAGCACACGTCTGGGTCATGCTGAAATCCACGGTCCTGGATCCTCAGGGGCAAACCATTCAACGAGCGTTATCGTCGCTGGGATATTCCGAAGTACAAGACGTCCGACAAGGCAAGTTTTTCGTTCTGGCACTGGACGGTTTGAATAAAGCAGAAGCAAAAAATAGAGTCGAACGCATAGCCAAAGACGTCCTGACCAATCCAATCATCGAAGAATTCCGCTTCGAAATCGTAGAGTAACGGCCAAACCCAAGATTTAAATGTAGCGCCACGGTCTTCACCGCGGCATCCTTTGAGGATGATCCCGTCAGCCTTTGTAGGGGTGGGTCTCAGATCCAACGCAGCAAGCCCAAAAAACGAAATCAATAAGGCGCAACGCATTACTTGACTGACACCGACGTGCCCGGTTCTGCACAACCGCCTAGGCGCATGCCTCTCGATTCCCGGGTTGTGCTAACCTAAATGCAGGCTGCGCTGGACAGATTTATTACAGCCGATTCAGGAGCGGAAGCTAGTGTGTGGAATTGTCGGTTATATCGGTCCCAAGCATGTTGTGCCATTAATCCTGGATGGCCTCAAACGCCTCGAATATCGCGGCTATGATTCCGCCGGCATCGCCGTGGTTCAAGAAAACGGCAAGGTCGAGCTTCGCCGCGCCCCCGGCAAGCTTCATAACCTCGAAGAATCGATCCGCATCACGCCGTTAGGCGGCGTCTATGGCATCGGACACACGCGCTGGGCCACTCACGGACGCCCGACAGAAGAAAACGCGCACCCACATCGCGATTGCACCGGTGAAATCGTAGTCGTTCACAACGGCATCATCGAGAATTACCTGGAATTGAAGAAACAGCTGATCGAAGAAGGACACAAATTCGTCACCGAGACCGATACTGAAATCATCGCGCACTTAATTGAAAAATTCTCGAAGGGCATTTCACTGGAAGAAGCAGTCCTCAAGACCGTAAAAGTCATGAGCGGCGCCTACGCTTTGGTAGCGCTGTCGACGCGCGATTCGCAAAAAATCGTCGCAGCGCGCCTCGGCCCTCCCATCGTAGTCGGCTTGGGCGAAAACGAATTCTTCGTAGCCAGCGACATCCCCGCGATCCTCCAGCACACCCGCAATGTATTTTTCCTGGGAGATGGCGAAGTCGCGGTCCTGACGCCTCAAGGCGTCCGGCTAATGGATTTCCAGAGCCATCCCATTAATCGCGCCGCGCAGCACGTCGCCTGGGACCCCATCATGGCGGAAAAGGGCGGCTTCAAACATTTCATGCAGAAGGAAATTTTCGAACAGCCTCGGGCCGTGCGCGATACCCTGCTCGGGCGAATTTCGCAGGAAACCGGCAAAGTCTTTCTCGATCAAATGGACATCACCGAGGCTGAATTTCAGAATTTCGAGTCGGTCAAAATTATTGCCTGCGGCACAAGCTGGCACTCCGCCTTGGCCGGCAAATTTATGATCGAGCGTTTAGCGCAGATTCCAGTCGAAGTAGATTACGGCAGCGAATTTCGCTATCGCGACCCCCTAGTCGACAAGCGCAATCTAGTGATCGCCATCAGCCAATCGGGCGAAACTGCGGACACCTTGGCGGCCCTGCGCGAAGCGCGTCAGAAGGGCGCGAAAGTCGTCGGGATTTGCAATGTAGTGGGCTCGATGCTCACGCGTGAATCAAACGGCACAATCTACACGCATGCCGGTCCGGAAATCGGCGTAGCCTCCACCAAAGCATTCACCAGCCAGTTGACCGCGCTGATGCTCACGGCCTTGTATCTCGCTCAGGTGCGCGGCAAGCAGACTCCCGCAGCCGCCAGGAGCCTGATGCAAGAACTCACGCGAATCCCGCACAAAATCGAAACAATTCTTCAGCAGGATGCGGAACTCGAAGAACTAGGACGCTTGCTCTTCCGCCACACCGATTTTCTGTATCTCGGACGCGGCATCCATTACCCCATGGCTCTGGAAGGCGCCCTGAAGCTGAAGGAAATTTCGTACATCCACGCCGAAGGCTATCCCGCAGGCGAAATGAAACACGGCCCGAACGCGTTAATCGATGAGAACCTGCCAGTGGTGGTGATTGCCACGCGTGACGAATCCGACCCAGCGTCCATGACGCGTTACGAAAAAACAGTCTCCAACATGCAGGAAGTGAAAGCGCGCGACGGTATAGTCGTCGCGATCGTCAGCGAAGGCGATCAACAAGCACGCGAGATCGCCGATCACGTGGTATCGATTCCGGCAGCGCCGGAACTGCTAGCGCCGATCCTGGAAATCGTTCCGTTGCAACTGCTGGCGTACCACATAGCCGTCCGCCGCGGCTGTGACGTAGATCAACCGCGCAATTTAGCCAAATCCGTCACGGTCGAATAACCAGCCGGAACAGCAAAAGCGAACAGCAGATCCCTCAAAGCGTCCGCAAAAACGCGGTTCGGGATGACCACGCCTTAGGAGATGGCTGGGAGTTTCAGGACGCCCAGACTGACGAAGTATAGAAGTATAAAAGCGACTCCAGACATGGTCATTTACGGTGACAGACTTGAGGTGATTGTGAGGTTCATCTACGTCGCAGTCGCGACGTTCACTTCAGCTGATAGCCATCGCCGAAACGTTCGTCATCCCGAACCGCGTTGTCTGCGGAGGCTTTGAGGGATCTTCTGTTCCGTCTGCTGATAGGCCACACAGCCGCGCGGAGGGTGCACGATTGTAGGTTCCTCTTCTGTATCCCGTGTTCTAGAATTACTGAATGAACCGTAACCACACTTCGAATCACGTCGCAGCGCTCTCCTGTTCACCGGTTCTGTTGCTAGCCATTTTTGTATTGTGGTTCTCGGCGACGCTCCAAGCCAACCCCCAAAGCCCGCAACCCGGGACAGCCCGCCTGGATTCCGTGCAGGTAACTGGCTCGACCCGATTCACATCGGAACAAATCGCCTCTGCGATAGGCTTACACCCAGGTCAAACGGTCAAACGCGAAACTTTTCAAGACGCAGCCGACAAACTAGCGACTCTCGGATTGTTCCAGGACATTCAATACCATTTTTCGACACTGGGAACGGGGGTCAACGTTACCTACCAGGTTTCGGACGCGCCGTTGCTGGCGGTCACCTTCGATAACTTCCCCTGGATTTCAGACGATGAATTATCGGCCGGAATGAAAGCGTCAGGAATTCTGTTCGACGGCACCGCGCCGGCAAAAGGAACCATCATCGACGAGATGTCGCAGGCTCTCACGCATCTGCTGGATGCGCGGGGAATCCACGCACACGTGACGCATCAAGTTGTCACCTTGCCGGTAAAAGAACAAACCGTGCAGCAGTTTCGCGTCGACGACGCGGACCTGACGCTCCAATCAATCGAATTTTCCGACCCGTTGGCGAAAAACGATCACGCGCTCAAGGAGCGCCTCGCCGATCTCGTCGGCAAACCTTACTCCCGCGATGCCGTTGAACTCTTCGAGTACGAGCAGGTTCGCCCGATTTACCTCGCACACTCCTATTTGCGCGTGAAATTCCCGCCACCCCAGGCGCGCCTGGCCGCCGATCCTTCGAAGACGCTGTCAGGCCCGGTCATCGTCCGGGCGGCGATTGATAGTGGCCCGGCGTATCAGTGGGTAGGCGTGCAATGGCAAGGAAACACTTCCATAACATCACAAAACCTCGACGGCCTGGTCGACCTGAAACCAGGAGACCCAGCCGACGGCATTAAAATCGAAGCCACCTGGGACCACGCTCGCGCAGCCTACGGCAGAGCAGGATTCCTCGACGCCACTATCGATCCGGTCCCACAATTCGACGACAAAACCGGTGGAGTCATCTATAACGTCACCATCTCGGAAGGCCGTCAATATCACATGGGCAGACTCGTCCTCACGGGCCTTTCCGTCGAAGGAGAGCGCCGCATCCGCACATATTTCCCGATCGCTATCGGCACGATCTTCGATCAAAGCGCCTACGAACTCTTCCTGAGTTCTGGCATCAAGGCCGCGTTTGCGGGGCTGCCAGTCCACTATTCTAAAATGGGGCACTTCCTGCAAGAAGACAAGGACGACGCCAAAGTAGATGTTTTACTGGATTTTCAATAGACCCATCTCGTCTATACTCGTTCAGATATGCCGGACCTAGCTCAAGCCACAATCGCATTCGCCGCTATTCCAGCGATCGATACCCCAACCGCGTTCGCCAGGCAGGAAAGCCTGTTTGGCGCGCTACGCAATCTTGATTCAGTGCTAGTAGCCTTTTCTGGCGGCGCCGATTCCGCGTATCTCGCCTGGGCAGCACATCAAGCCCTGAGCGACCGTGCGTTGGCAGTCACGGCTCTGTCTGCCAGTTTTTCGAAACACGACCGCGAACAAGTCGAGAAATTCATCGCCGCAAGTGGCCTGCATCATGAATTTATCGAAACCCACGAATTCAAAAACCCGCTATACATCGCCAACAACGCCGACCGTTGCTATCACTGCAAGGACGAACTCTTCGACCAAATGGACGCGCTAGCCAAAACGCGCCAATTTCGCGCCATCGCCTACGGAATCAATGCGGACGACACTCATGATTTCCGTCCAGGCCATCGCGCAGCTCACGAACATCATGTCCTAGCCCCACTGCTCGACGCGCAGCTTCACAAGGCGGAAATCCGTTTCCTCTCGAAACGCGCAGGGCTATCCACGTGGGACAGACCAGCTTCCGCATGTCTCTCCTCTCGCGTCCCATACGGCACAGAGGTAACGCCAGAGCTCTTGGAAAAAGTCGATCGCGCCGAATCAGTCCTGCGCGAAATGAACTTCCGCCAATTCCGCGTCCGGGCCCACGGCGACCTGGCGCGTATAGAACTAGCTCAAGATGAACTCGCTCGCGGTTTAGATCCAGCCACAGCCAGCAGAATGGCCGAAGGCATCAAAGCCGCAGGTTTCTCCATCGTCTCGTTAGATTTGGAAGGCTATCGCCAAGGCTCCCTAAATTCCCTGCTGAAAATAAAATAAGACGCCGCAAGTGCCACGGGGGGCGATTCGACCGTATCGATCGGACCGCGGTAAAGCTGTAGGGGCGCTGCTTGCTGCGCCCCCGATTAGCGACCACGTCAGACCTCAAAGCGGATGTGGTCTAGCCGTTGTAGCGGCCGGTTCAGCCTCATCGAACCGGCCAGCAGTTGCGCCTTCGCAGGCCCGTGGATTCTGCCTATAGGGGCGGGTCTCAGACTCGCCCGCGCTGCCCGCACCGCCGCTGCGCAGTTAATTCGCTTTTGTTATCGTAGGAGTTGATTGCTGCGGTCCCATAAGGGGTAGGCGCGCGTTCCCGATGTCACTCACCAGAAACCGCGTCGTGAGCCGAAACTGGCGAGCGGGGACCAGCGCCGTAGGCGCGACACATGCTCTCAATTCGGGTCTGGCCAAACTTGATTTGTTCTTGCACCAAAACCCGCCGCATTGAACTTCCGGTTGTACTTCTTCGTATAACTCTGATAGGAAGGATGCCCGGACGCAAACGCCAATCACTATGCCAGCACCGGTAACAACCATTACAAAACGCGAGACTCAGAAACGCAGTTTCATATTCCTGGCGGCCTTCGCATCCATCCTGTTCGCAGGTTGCCGCAGCCAGGCCAGCGCCGAAGGCACCTTCGACAAAACTTTCACAGTAGACGGTCCAGTTCGCCTGGAACTCACCAGCGGCAGCGGAGACTCTCATATCACCACAGGCCCGCCAGGCCAGGTTCGCATCCACGGCGAAATCCAGGCCAATTCGTGGTCAGAAGAAAGCGGTAAGCGTCACGTGCAGGAGGTAGAGTCCAACCCTCCAGTCTCGCAAGAAAGCAACCTGATCCGCGTTAGCGGCGGGAGCCAGCACGGCAGTAGCGTCTCAATTGACTACAGCATCGTGCTACCGGCCGATTCGGAAGTTCGCTCCACCACAGGCTCAGGCGACGTGGAAGTAACCGGCGTCAAAGGCCCGGCAAACTTCAGCACCGGCTCAGGTGCCATTTCAGCTTCAAATATCGCGGGCGACGTTCACGCCTTGGCCGGCAGCGGCGACATCAAGCTCTCGAATATCCAGGGCCAGGTGCAAGCCACAGCAGGTTCCGGCAACATCACGCTCGAAGCCCTGCATGGTGAGGCCCGCCTGCACACCGGTTCGGGCGACCTCGAAATCACAAACCCTGCTAACGCTCTGGAAATCAACACAGGCAGTGGCGACATCACCATCAAAGGCGCATCCGCGGACATTCGCTTGCGCGGCTCTTCAGGCGACGTCAAGGTAGAAGGCAATCCCGGCGCCTCGAATTACTGGGATTTTCACACCAACTCCGGCGAGGTCGTCCTGCAAGTCCCTCCAACAGCCAGTTTCCGTCTCTACGCGCGTTCCAGTTCTGGTGACATTGACGCAGCCATCCCCATCGTCATGGAAGGAACGGCGGGAAAGCACGAACTGCGGGCCCGCATAGGAGATGGAAGGGCCCGCGTTGAAATCGAAACCTCTTCAGGTGACATTTCCTTGAAGTAACACGTCGCAGCCCGCTGATTCCGTACCCTCAGCCCTTTCGCGATAGAATTGAGATGAATGCAAAACTCCGTGGCACTCGTAGACCTGCCCTCAAGATGCAAAGAGTCTTTTTGCGTTGGTCCGAAGCTTCGGCCAATCATGCCTGTGGCTCTGCTGATAGCTCTAGGCACTATTGGGGGGCAGGCGCACGCCCAAAACGCTCAGCCGGAGAAGCCGGCGGCCGAATCCAAATCAACCGATTCGAAATCAGCCTCAGGCTCGATCTCCAAAAAAGATGCCGACCCCGAAACCGAATTGCAAAAAGCAATCGCCAGCGCGGGCAACGACCGCAGCGCCCTGGTTCGCAACTTGAAAAATTATCTTCAGCATTTTCCGGACGCGCCCAGAAAAGCCTCGGTCTACCGCGCCCTCGTCGAATCCTGCGAGCAGGTTCAAGACGAAGCCTGCGCGCTCGACTACTCGGAGCGTCTCATCGCCGTCCGGCCGGACGACTCCGAAATGATGATGCTCGCCGTCGGGCTGCTGCAGCAGCAGGGAGACGAAGCCAGTCTTACGCGTGCCGCCGGATACGTCACTCGCGTTCTGGACCGCATCGAGAAATCTGCCCCAGCCGATAAGTCCCCGCGCCTGTCTCTCGAAGATTGGCGCGAACATCAGGATCAAATCCGCGCGGCTCTCTACAATCTGCGCGGGCAAATCGAAAAATCGCAGCACGATTACGACGCCGCAGTGAAAGACCTGCGCACCAGCTATTCAATTCTTCCCAATCCCATCGCGGCGGAACAACTGGGGGAACTCGCGGAAATGCGCCACGATTCCGCGAGCGCCATGGATGAATACATTCTCGCCTTCGTATTACCCGAAAATGGTCCAGCCGGAAAAGTAGACCGGCGCGAAATCCGCAAGAAGCTAGGAAACGTCTGGCGACAGGTGCATGGAAATGACGAAGGCTTGGGCCAGGCTGTTCTAGCCGCTTACGATTCTCTCGCGATGCCAGCCGCAACGGCCAATCCGGTCGGCCGCAATACGGATGCGAAAGAGGCCTATGCTTTCGTCCTGCGCAATCTCAATGGCAGCCCGGCTCCGCTGGCAGCCGCCAAAGGAAAAACTCTGGTCCTCAGTTTCTGGGCCACATGGTGCGGTCCCTGCAAAGAACTGGAACCGGAATTCGCGCGTATCGCAAAAAGCTACGCTGGCAACAACGAGATCGTTTTCTACGCTGTCAACACGGATGAAGATCAATCGCTCGTTCCTCAATTTATCGCGCACGAGAAGTGGAATGTTCCGATCGTCTACGCGGATGGACTCGACGATTTTATGAAGGTGAATTCCTTACCCACGGTGGTCATACTAGATCGAACAGGCAAAATCACGTATCGCGTCAGCGGATACCCGCCAGAAGGTTTCACCGAAGATTTAACAGCCGCGATCCAATCAGCGACCGCCGCCGCTCAAAAGTCTGATTGAGACTTCGCGAAATCCGCCGCTTATTTCGCCGATTTCGCCTTCAACGCAGCATTTCGCGCAGCCTGAATCGTCCCTACATGAATTGCGACAGTATCCTCCACGCACCGGGCATAGCCCCCGGCAAGTGTAATAGCGAGCGGGCAATGATTCCGTCGCGCGTGATCCATTACTAACGCATCTCGTTGCGCCAGCCCGCCCATGGTTAAAGCTAATCCGCCCAGTTGGTCCTCGCGATAAGGATCGGCCCCCGCGATATAAAAAATAATCTGCGGCTCAAAATCGTGAAACGCCTGGTGCAGATGCTTCTCGAGGATCTCGAGATAGTCCTCATCGCCCACGCCATCCGGCAAATTTATGTCCACAGTGGAAGCAGGCTTCGGGTACGGGTAATTGTGTTCCTGGTGAATCGACAGCGTGAACACATCGCCGTCTCCGCCGAAAATCGCCGCAGTCCCATTTCCCTGGTGCACGTCGGTGTCCACCACCATAGCTCGTTCAATCGCGCGATCGAACTGCAGCCGGCGAATCGCCACCGCTACATCATTTATCACACAGAATCCTTCGCCATGATCGGGGCAGGCATGGTGAAATCCACCACCAATATTCGCGGACCACGAATCCTTCAGCGCCCGCTGCCCAGCGAGAATCGATCCACCGGCCGCTAGCCAGCACGCATCAATCAGCTCCTTCGAATAAGGCACTTCCAGTTGCAGAATCTCCGCGTACGAAAGCGATCCGGTCTTGAGTTTTCGCACATACTCCTGTGAATGAACTCGCAGAATGTCCTCATCGCGTGCTGGCGTTGGCGCAAGAAAATCGCCGGCGTCCGCAATTCCGTCCGCGAGCAACTTGACATGGATCATTCGGTACTTGCGCGACGGAAAAACGTGCGCTCCAAGGTTCAGATCGTAGCCATCGTCGTAAACAAGCTTAAAAGGCAGCATAGTGAACCCAGCCTACCGCGGCGCTTTTTTCAACGCAAATTCTCTGCGGTCATAAGTTCAGCGCTCACCTACATCCAAATTAACCAGGGTTGGGGTAACTTTTTTGCGATGCGCCGCACGCAAACGATTCTCGTGATTCTGGCACTGCCGGCAAGTCCGCTGGCGTTGCTCGCTCGCGCCACCGCCTCAGGGTCAGTGGATTGCGGGGACATGTGCTGCTTGCCACATGCCGGTCATCATCACATTTCACAGCGCTCACAACACGACGCCACGACCTGCGAACATGATTCTCTTGGACACGTCTTCGAATGCACTATGAACACAGGGCATCACGGTCCCGACTACGGCCTGCTTTTTCCTATTGCCCCGTCATAGCCATCCGCGCTGGTGTCCATCACGAATCACAGGGCACCCCAGCTCGCAGCTTTGCTGTTCCTAACTGAGCATGTATCCGCAGGTTTTCGATTGAATCCTTCCCAACCTCCGGGCAATTAACTTCGTCCGCAAAATCTCTAACTCAATAACTTAGGACGGAGAAATCCATGCGCAAGCAGGTATTTTGCTTTTGTGCCGTTGTCTTTCTGCCCTGTGGCTCGCGAATGTCACTGCCTGGAAAAATAATATCCGGGCGGGGATTTACGTATTTGCTCAACACCAAGAAAATTTCTTCAATAACGTATTCACGGTCTGCAATCCCCCGAACAATTCATCGTGCCAAAACCATGACCCGTCTTCAGCCGTTACAACCGGCGGTCTCGCCGCCGCTTTCGTGGAGTGACACGTTCAAAATCACCTCCTGGCTCACAATCATCGCGGGGCTGCGTCAGACGCACTTCGACACATCGGCAGTCGGGCCTGAGCCAGAAATCGTCGAGAACGCGACAGACCCGCGTGTTGGTATCGCAGTCAAAATCCCGCGCCTGAACTGAGTCTTTCGCGCCTTCTACGGAGACTTTTATCAAGCCGCGCCGCTCCTCACGACTACCGGTCCACTGCTCAATTTAGCCAACAGTCAAAACCTCACCTTCGGCGGCTTACACGGTGAACGCGACGAGGAACACCAATTCGGCGTCGAAATCCCGATACGAGGCTGGGCGCTCGACGCCGACACAGGGAGGCTTGATCTGCCCGAATCCCGCGCCACCAGGATGCGAACCGCACCCGGATACGCCCCGGTAGACCACGATCAAAGAAACACACTAAATCTAGGCTTCAACGCAAGCCTACCCTGACAGTCTTTCGCCTCAACAAGCGTGTACTACGGCTCAGGATTCACAAATGGATTGCCAAACGCGCAATATCCCGGAGATTAAATCGAAAATGGCGTGCGATTCACAGGCATGCCGGCGTGGGGCACAGGCGGCACAGAAGATCACGACACCTGGCATCTGGTTCTGTTCATCCGCCAACTCCCTCACCTCACGGCGGAAGACATGTCGGACATGAAAGACCACAACCCGCGCAGCCCAGCCGAGATGAAAGAAGAGCAACTAGAAAACGATTTCTTGAACGAGCAACCCGAACCACACAACCCGTCGAATCACCATCACTAAAGGAGAAAGAGCAATACGCAGAGAATCGCGCTACGGTCCATATTTTCGATGATTGCAATCCTAACGCTAGCCTTCGCAGCATCGGCCCACGGCAACGACAAACACGTCCTAGGCACAGTCACCTGGGGTGAACCCCTCTGTTGAGACAGTTGAAGTTGGCACACTTGCCGTTTTAATGTTTGAGGCGCTCCCCATCCTTCGGCCCAAAGAAAAGTAAATCCTATGATGGAGCCGCCGTCGGGCCTTGTGGGAACTGTGGAAAGCGTTTTGTGCTTTCCAAGCCGCTGTGGGAATCCGCGTTCTGAGCGGATTTCCATCAGCGGCGTCAGTTTCCACAGGCCTCCATTTCTTTCTTTTTTGCTCCTTTTTTCTTTCTTTCTGCCTATCCCCAGTTTTCCACAGAAAAATTTTGCGCCAGGAGCGCCTGAGAGCGACGATTCCCAACCCGCTCGACCTACAGCATCCCCCTGTTTGCTCCCTGCTCATGCTTGAAAAAACTCATGGTTGCTCCAGCAGAATTCACTCCTGTATTCGCCTCTCGCTCGAACTCTTCCGGCGGCCGATAGCCCAGCGCCGAATGTAAACGGCACCGATTGTAGTACTGCTCGATGAATGCCTCGATGTTACCAAGCAAGTCTTTTAAGTCTTGGTAGTCGTTCGCATAAATCTCCTCTCGTTTGAGCGTTTTCATAAAGCTTTCGCAACTGGCGTTGTCATAGGGGTTCGCCGGCCGACTCATGCTCGGGATTATCTGGTGCTTTCGCAAGATCTTCACGTAGTCTCCGGAAGCGTACTGCACGCCACGGTCGGAATGATGCACCAGACCTGGTGGTGGCTGTCGTTGGGCGATGGCCTGTTCCAGCGCCGCAATCGGCAACCGGCTCGCCAGTGTCCGGTCCAACGCCCAGCCCACTACTTTCCGCGAAAACGCGTCGAGAATGACGGCCAGGTAGACAAACTCCTTCTTCAAACGGATATAGGTGATGTCCGCTACCCACAGCTGATTCATCCCCGTCAGTTTCATTCGACTGGCGAGGTTCAGATAGACCTCGAACTCATGATCGGAATCCGTGGTCACCACGAACGCCCGCGGCTGCACGGCCAGCAGGTTGTCTTCGCGTATGATCCGCAACACACGCTTGTGATTCACCAGCATCCCGCGCCGCCGCAACTCGGCACTGATCCGCCGATACCCGTAGCGGCGTCGATGCTCGACAGCGATCTGCTGAATCACGCTCCGCACCTCCATGTCTTCCTCGACTGGTGCTCGCTCCTGCAGAGAACGATAAAAACCGGCTCGGCTGACCCCGGCCAGCTGACACATTCGCTCGATGCTTAAGCTGCCTTGCAAAGGCATCACTTCTTGGATTTCGTCGTAGATGCCCTCTCGCCACTGATGCCGCTCTTCTGGCGTCGCGCCTCTACTTTTTGCAAGGCACCTTTGAAAAAATCCAGCTCCAGCGTCTTGTCAATCAGCACGCGCTTCAGCTGGTTGATTTCCTTGCGAAGCGCGGACTCACGAGAGTTTCCGGGTGGCGACTCCTCACTGGGGTCGAAGGGATCAAATTGATCTCGCCACTTGTAGAGAAGCCGCCGATGCACACCAAGTTCCTGTGACAATTCCACAATGTTGTCGCAGTCCTTTAATCGCTCGACAGCCATCCGCCGGAATTCTTTCGGGTATTTTCCCACTCGTCTCTTTGCCACTTGCAGTTCCTTTCCCTGCAAGTGTGCCTTATCCGAGTGTCTCAAGTTAAGGGTTCAGTCCACACCAAAATTACCGACACGGAAATCACGGTTCAAACGCAAGATAACCAGCTGCAGGTAGTCAAGATTGCTCCAGACACGTCATTCGTGAAAAGCGGCACGAGTTCCAGCCTGAAGGAACTGAAAGTAGGCGATCGCGTAGTGATTCACGCAAAACCGGTAGGAACCGACCTAATCGCTCACGAAGTACGCTTCGGAAAAACAGCGCCAGCTACAAAGAGCGAGTGACTGTCTCAAGAATTGCGATTACAACATTCACCGAAAATTGATTTTGAATTTGTAGGGGTGCTGCTCAGCTGCGCCCGGGCTTCTGATCGATCCGCCCAGGCGAGCGAGGCGAGTGGCGCGCAGCGAGGAATTAATTTTCGCGTTCGAGGATAAAATCGGGGACAGCAAGCAGAGCCCGCCGGTACTCAGTATCAGGCAGAATCTCCAGACTGGCCTTCGCACGCATCACGTACTCGGTGGCGAGCTTCGAGGCGCGCTCAAGCGCCCCAGTCTCCTGCACCAGCGAGGTAATTTCCTCAGGCCGCACACTCTGAAAATCGTGCTCCTCCAAGACTTTTGACACCAAGCGCCGCCCGTTGCCATTCGAGCCAGCATGCCCCTTGTCATCGCCGTCGGCACCTTGCGACCCACCGTGGGTTGCAGTCGCACACATCGACGCCTGCGCCTGCAAAGCAAAAATCAAAGGCAGCGTAACCTTGCCTTCCTTCAAATCGCTAAGCACAGGCTTGCCCAACTTCTCAGGCGAAGCCGTAAAATCCAGCAAATCGTCAACAAGCTGAAAGGCCAGTCCAGCATTACGCCCATATTCGGCGAGCGCCTCTTCCACATGCTTCGATTGCCGACCCAGCACAGCCCCAAGCCGCGAACACCCGCTGAACAAGCAAGCAGTCTTGCGATAAGCCAGCTCAGTGGCCTCAGCCTCGTTCAAATCCATCTGCCCCAGCCGAGTAAGCTGCAGCAACTCCCCCTCGACCATGTTCTGCGTAAGATCAATCAAAATATCCAGCACAGCAAAATTCCGCTCGTGCAAAGCCATTTCGAATGACTGCATATAAAGCCAATCGCCCGCCAGCACGCTCATGTGGTTCCCCCAGCGCGCATTCGCGCTAGGACGCCCGCGCCGCGTATTCGCCCCATCGATCACATCATCATGAATCAAAGTAGCGCTGTGAATCATCTCTACCACAGCGCCGAGCCGTATCGCGCGCTCGCCCCGATACCCCGAAGCCCCGGCGGCCAGCAAAAGCAGCGCAGGACGCAGCCGCTTCCCGCCGCCCTCGCGCAAATAAGTAGAAATTTCGCACACGGGTTCGATTGCGCCGCCATTTTGCGCAGCAATTTCCCGCTCGACGAGCGCCAAATCGTCGCGAACTAGATCAAAAATGCCCTTTGCGATTTGGACAGCGAATGCCATCCCTGAGGGTCACCTTGGCCGCAGCGCAACACCCCTATGCGCCCAGCCTGAAAAAACGCCTGAAATTCGCAGCCGTAGCGGCTGCAACTTCGTCGTCGCCCAAGTTTCTCACACTAGCAAGCGCCTGCGCTACCTCCACCACATACGCCGGCTCATTACGTTTGCCGCGCCTACCCTGCGGCGGCAAAAACGGTGAGTCAGTCTCCGTCAAAATTGAATCCAGCGGCAACTCCCCAGCGACATCGCGCAAATTCTGCATCTTCGGATAAGTCACGTTGCCGGCAAACGAAACCATAAATCCCATCTCAATCCCGCGCTGCGCTTCGCGCAAAGCCCCAGTAAAACAATGTAAAATCCCGCCAAGCCCGGCTGGCTTCCATTCCCTGTCCAGAATCGCCAAACAATCATCCCAAGCATCGCGGCAATGAATCACAATCGGCAATTTTGCCGCGCGAGCAAACTGCAGCTGCCGCCGAAACACAGTCTGCTGCACCTCAGACGGCGGATCCTCATAGTGATAATCGAGCCCAATCTCGCCCCAGGCAATCACCTTAGGATTCCGCGCGAGTTCGCTAAGCCGCAGGTAATGCTCTTCGACGGCAAGCCCGGCATGATGGGGATGAATCCCAAGGGTAGCGTATATCCAGTCATAACTCCCGGCCACGCCGATTGCAGCATCCAAGCGATCGGGCCCAGAACCGCCACTACCAATGGCCAAAATCGCGAGCAACCCAGCAGCCCGCGCGCGCTCCAGCATATCCGCGCGGTCGAGATCGAAATCCTCAGACTCCAAATGCGCATGCGAATCAATAATTTCCAATGACCCCGCCGGAGGGACCCTTTTACTTTTACTTTTACTTTTACTTCTAACCTTCTGCCTTTGCCGTTGCCTTTGAGCCGTCGTCCTGAGCACAGCGAAGGACCCCTCTTCGATTTTCTGCTGCGCCAGCGATCGAAAAACCCAAGAGAGATCCTTCAGTCGGCCAAAAGCGCCTCAGGATGACCACGTCACTTAACTTTCGCGCCCGCCGGAACATCTTCCGCGAACGTGCACAGCACCGGTTTCCCATCAGGTCCAACTGAGGCCGCCAGCAACATCCCATTCGATTCCAAACCACGCATCTTACGCGGAGCAAGATTCGCCACGATCACCACCTTTCGTCCGACCAGTTCTTCAGGTGCGTACGACAACGCAATCCCAGCAAGCACTTGACGCACTTCATCGCCAATATCCACCATGAGCTTAAGCAGCTTGTCCGCCCCCTGAATCCGCTCGGCCGACTTCACCACACCCACGCGCAATTCGACCTTAGTAAAATCCTCAATCCCGATCTTCGCTGGAACGGCAGCGGCTGCCGTAGTGGCAGCACCGGCCGCTGGAGCGCCGGAAGCCCCCGCAGGAGTTGCGGATGCACCCGCAGAAGCCCCTGGAGCAGCACTCTCAGCAGACTGCCTCGTAGCGGCACTCGCTGCGTCCGCCGGGACACTACCCGGATTCCGTATTTCGTTTTCCATAACTTCAATCCTCTCCAGTACTTCTTTTCTATCGGCGCGCGGAAATACCCCTTCGGGCTTTCCGATCCGCGTTCCCGGCTTCAATCCGCCCCAAGCTAGCTGATCGATTCTTTGATCAGCCAATTTTCCCGGCTGACCAAGCTGCTCCCAAATCCTCTGCGTTGATTCCGGAATCAGCGGGTGCGCAAGAATGACGACTTCCCTCAGCGTTTCAGCCGCGAGCCATAACACACTGTCCACGAACCATTCTTGACCAGGTTTCTGGGCTTCCACCCAAGGCTTCGTTCCGGCGAGAAACTGATCACCCCAATTTGCAACGATTTTCCAAATCTCCTCTGTTACTACCGAAAATTGGAAATTCTCGTACGCAACCCGTATCTTAGCGAGGGTGTCTTCTCTGCTGGCTTGCGTTTCCGGAGAAAACCAGGAGGATGTGGGAGCGACACTCTTGAATTTTTCCGAGACCGCCGGCACCACACCTTCGCGATAGTTGTTAATCATCGTGATGGTGCGACTCGCCAAGTTGCCGAGGCCATTCGCCAGGTCCGCGTTGTAGCGCGTAATCAGTGCACCCTTGCTGAAATTCCCGTCCTGCCCGAACACAACTTCGCGCAACAAGTAATACCGGAGCGCATCGTTGCCTAGCACCTTCACAATCGGCTCGGCATAAGCCACGTTGCCCTTCGATTTGCTCATTTTTTCCTGCTCGAAGAGCAACCACCCGTGCGCCTGGACTCTCGACGGCAAATACTCCGCGAACGGCTTGTCCGGAAACGCAGCCATCAAAAACGCCGGCCAATACACGGCATGAAATCGAATGATCTCCTTACCGATCATGTGCACGTCCGCCGGCCAGAACTTTTGAAATCGCGCCGCGCGCTCTTTGTCTGTGCTCGCGTAGCCAATCCCACTCATATAGCTAGTAAGCGCGTCATACCAGACGTAAAACACCTGGTCCGGATCACCCGGCCAAGGAATCCCCCACTTGATCGTTCGCCGGCTGATCGAAACGTCCTTCAATCCAGCCTGCACAAAGCTCTTCACTTCATTGAACCGAAAATCCGGCTGCACAAAATCCTTATGCTCGTCGTAGAACTTCAGCAGCCGCTCCTGATAGTCGCTCAACCGGAAAAAATAATTCTCTTCTGAAATCAGCTCCGCATGCCGCCCGCATATCGGACAATCGGCCGGTTCAGCCGTATCGCTGACATACAAATTGTCGTAAATGCAGTAGCGCCCTTCGTATTTCCTCTTCTCGATGGCCTTAGGCGATTTGTCAAGAGTACGCAGAACCAATTGCTGCACGCCGCGCGCATGCTCGGGAGAAGTAGTGCGCACAAAATCGGTGTACTGGATGCCCAGCAGTTTCCACAAATCGCGGAAAATAGCTTCGTTCTTGTCGACAAGCTGCTGCGGCGTAATCCCGGCCTTTTCCGCGGCCCGCTCAATGTTCACGCCGTGCTCGTCGGTCCCGGTAAGGTAAGCCACGTCGTAACCGCACATCCGCTTGTAGCCCGCGATCACATCGCACACGATAGTCGTATAAGCGGAACCAACGTGCGGCCGCGAGTTCGCGTAATAAATAGGAGTGGTGAGATAAAACTTAGGTTTCGCCATTCAGTTTGTTTTCGCTGCTAGAAGCGTCGCAACCTACGCCGCACCTAAACAATAACATGCTGTCATCCCGGACCTGTCCGCGAAGCGGGTGGCTGAGGGATCTGCTGTTGACGCTGTGATGCTTGCCACACTGAAATCGGCCGTTCGCGCCGCGCTGCTACTCTCGCGAGGATCTGCCGTTCACCCGGCCGCCGCCATTCACGCTTTCGTTTTCGCATCCCGCAACTTCTGAAATTCAAACGACGCCGTTGCCATCACCTGTTTCAGCGGAATCCCCTTCTCAGCAGCAATCCGCTGGCAATCTTCGTATTCCGGCGCCGCGTTCAACACGGTACCATTCATCCGCGACACTTTCATTGTCACTTCGCCGAATGCAGTCATCACCGGCACAAATTCGCGATCGAGCGTCTTGCGCCGCACCTCGTGCATCCGCACACCAATGGTAGTCGTCTCGCGAAACAACAAATCGATCAAACGCGTAACGTTCCCCGCTTCAGCCAGAATCGTAATCAGCAATCCCGGCCGGTTCTTCTTCATCTGCACCGGCGCGGAAAACACATCCAAAGCCCCGGCAGCAAGCACTCGCTCGGCAAAATACCCGTAAATCTGCGGGCTCATATCGTCAACGTTAGTCTCGATCACGGTAACAGGCGCGTCCCAATGCTCGCCGGGCTCGGTCACCACAACTTCGCCAATCACAATGCGCAGGACATTGGCTTTTTCAGCCAAGTCAGAAGAGCCCGCGCCATAACCAATCGCGCTCAAAGTCATCCTGGGAATTTCCGAATAACGCGTTGAGAGAGTCGTCGCGATTGCTGCTCCAGTCGGAGTTACCAACTCCTTAACGATTCCGCTGGTGTAAACCGGCGCACCCTTCAGCAGTTCCGCGGTCGCAGGAGCCGGCACGGGCAAAAGTCCGTGCGCGGTCCTCACTTGTCCGGAACCAACATCCAGCGGCGAGCAAGCAAACGCGTCGATCCCGAGCAATTCGAATCCAATCGCAGCGCCCACAATATCCACAA
Organism: uncultured Acidobacteriota bacterium; assembly: GCA_963703675.1. Lineage (GTDB taxonomy): Bacteria > Acidobacteriota > Terriglobia > Acidiferrales > UBA7541 > Palsa-295. The sequence goes on from CAVPFH010000010.1 coordinate 491,874, forward strand.
TCGAATCCACGGCACCCACTTCATGGAAATGCACCTGCTCGACCGGCATCTGATGAACTTTTGCCTCGGCCTCAGCAAGTCGCGTAAAAACCCGGCGCGCCCGGTCAGCAGCTCGAGGCGCAAGCTGAGCCTTTTCGATCCGATCGAGAATGATCGAGAGCCCCCGATGATGATGGCCCTCGCTCGTTTCTACCTTTACGCGGGTCCCAAAAATCTGGCCGCGCTTGACGCGTTCCGCGGAAATCGACCAACCCTCAAGCCCCAATTTGCTCAGTTCCGATTCAATAACACGCAGGTCAGCGCCGGCATCGACCAGCGCGCCTAAAACCATGTCGCCGCTAATCCCCGAGAAACAATCGAAATAGACGTGCCGCAAGGTGATCATCTGTTTCTGGACTTTTTCGCGGACGAATACGAAAAAACGATACTAGTCCGCGCATTACACCCTGTCAAATGAGAGCGCGAAGCATCAAACCGCCCTGTACGTAATTCTACCTACAGATTCCCCGGTCGATTTATGCTACCGTTCTCAGCGGTAAAAGTTAGACAAGTCCGCGCGCTACAGTCCTCCGCGACGCAATTCTGCTTCCCTATAGACCCTTTCAAGCTCGCTCGTCGACAAATTTCTACCCGGGACAAATGAACGATGCGCGACGATTGAAATTTCTGTAACTCATTCAAAACAAACGATCGAGATGATTCCTACCTGAAACCAATGGACGGTCTACTCACAACGGAATACGGAGTAAGCCAGAACTTTTTCGCCACGTCACTTCTGCTAAGTCCGGCGCGGTTTTGACCGGCTGCCAGGCTTTCTCTATAATCGTCGAATTCATCAGTCACCAGGAGCTACGTGTACAAAGCCGTCGAAGACCGGTTTCGCAAGGCGCTGCGGCATCACATTCATGAGCGCTATAAAACTGACGTGCCAATCGTTGTCGAGCGGCCTCCTAAGCTGGCTATGGGCGAGGCTGCTTCGCCTGTTTGCTTCGAACTTGCCAAGCGGCTGAAAAAACCGCCGCGCGCGCTGGCCCAGGAAATTGCGAATTCACTGAAACTTATGGAAGGAATCGACCGCGTGGAAGTCGCGGGCGGCGGCTACTTAAACGCGTTTTTCGACCGCTCCTCGTTTTTCAGGGGTGCGTGCGAGCAAGCTGGACACGAGGCTGCCGTGCCTGCGCCGAACGCGACCAAGACCGTTGTGGAACATACCAGCATCAACCCCAACAAGGCCGCGCACATTGGGCATTTGCGAAACGCGGTCCTTGGCGACACGTTTGGTCGGCTACTGCGACACACGGGGCGCCGTGTCGAAATTCAAAATTATATTGATAACACCGGCGTGCAGGTTGCGGACGTCGTGCTCGGCTTCCTTCATCTTGAAAAGAAATCGCCCGATGAAGTGAAAATTCTCGCGGCGCAGCCCAAGTTCGATTACCTGTGCTGGGATCTTTACACGCGTGTAACGCAATTTCTCGCCGAAGACAAATCACGCCTCGCATTGCGGAACCAGACGTTAAAGGAAATCGAAGAAGGTCGTGGCGACGCGGCCAAAATGGGAGAAATTGTTTCGACCGCCATTAATTATTGCCACCTGCATACGCTCGATCGTCTGGGGATCGATTTCGATTTGCTCACGCAAGAGAGCGATATTCTCCATCTGAAATTCTGGGATGCAGCGTTCGAAATGCTGAAAGAGCGCCGCGCTGTGCAGCTGGCGGTTTCGGGCAAGAATGCTGGCTGCTGGGTGATGCAGTTGCCGTCGGATAAGGAACCCGAAGAAACAAGCGCTTCGGAGGACGCTGACGACGCGGCGACGGCCGAGGGCCCCGCTGCCGAAGAACCCGCCGAAGAAGCTGAAGCCAAGATCATTGTTCGTTCCACCGGAACTGTCACTTACGTTGGCAAAGATATCGCGCTTCATTGTTGGAAATTCGGCCTGCTTTCGCGCGATTTTCACTACCGCAAATTCTACAAACATCCCGACGGGCATGAGGCATGGGTCACGGCGAGTGACGGAGATGATCCGGGCGCCCCTGCGTTTGGGCACGCGCGCGAAGTTTTCAACGTGATCGATTCGCGGCAAGCGTATCCGCAACAAGTGGTCGTCGCGGCTTTGCGGGCGTTGGGTTATGGCGATGAAGCCGATCACCTGAAACATTTCGCTTATAACGTTGTCGCGCTGACTCCTCGTTGCGCCTCGGAGATGGGTTACGAAATTCCGCCCGAAGATGCCAAGCGCGCTTATATCGAAGTTAGCGGACGGAAAGGGCAGGGCGTAAAGGCTGACGATTTGATCGATCAGCTCGAAGCAAGCGCGCGCAAGGAAGTAGATGCACGCCACTCGGATTCGCCCGAAAGTGAACGCGCCGCGATTGCACATGCAGTAGCAATTGGGGCTTTGCGTTATTTCTTGTTGAAGTTCACTCGTTCGACTGTGATCGCGTTCGATTTCAAAGATGCGCTGAGTTTTGAAGGTGAGACTGGTCCTTACGTGCAGTATGCAGTTGTGCGTGTGAATGGAATCCTGCGCAAGGGTGCGGAGCTCGATCCTCGCATCGGCGCCGAGGACGATGCGAATATGGCGAAGTTCAAGAGCGGTGAGATTGACGCTAATCGATTTCTGAGTTCGCCTGCCTACGACGATATTTGGGATCTTGTGTTGCTGGCCGGATCGTTCGATGCGCGCTTAGAGCTGGCGGTGGCGTCGCAGGAGCCTGCGTTTTTAGCGCGGTTTGCGTTTGAATTAGCGCAGGCTTTTAATGTGTTTTATCACAAGCATCACATTCTGAAGGAAAAGGAAGCCGAGAAGCGCGCGTTTTTATTGCTGATCACTGCGCTGGTGCGCGAACAACTGGTGACCACGCTCGGTTTGCTAGGGATTACCGCACCGGATAAGATGTGAGTCAGCTGTCGTTCCTTACGCTTGAGCGAAAGGCGAAGAGGGATCCTTGGCCTTCCGTTTAGGAGGGCTGACGCGCCAATCCAAAATCGATGACTACAGCTTCATGGCGAAATCCACTATGGAGCGGATCGCGACGCCCGTCGGCCCCTTCGCCAGCCACGATTTGCTTTCGTCGACCCAGCATGTTGCCGCGATATCCAGGTGAATCCACGGCGTGTCTTCCGCGAATTCTTTTATGAACCACGCGCCCGTGATTGCGCCGCCACCTTTGCCGCTGCCTGTGTTGCGAATGTCCGCGATATTGCTCTTGATCATTTCCTGGTATTCGTCATCCATAGGCATCGGCCACATTTTTTCGCCAGTGGCTTTCGCGCTTAGCAGGAAATGATCGAGGTATTCGCGAGGCGTGCCGAACGCGCCGACGTGGACGTTCGCAAGCGCTACTTGAATCGCGCCTGTTAATGTAGCTGCGTCAATCAAGTGCGTGCAGCCGAGTTTGCGCGCATAGAACACGCCATCGGCAAGGACCATGCGCCCTTCAGCGTCCGTATTGATCACTTCAATCGTCTTACCGGACATGGCCACCTGCACGTCGCCGGGCTTCTGCGCCCTCCCTCCCGGCATATTTTCGGCGGAAGGAATTACTGCGATCACCGGTACCGACGGCTTCAGGTAAGCAATGGCGCGCATTGCGCCTAGCATGGTGGCGCCGCCACCCATGTCGTACTTCATTTTCTCCATGTTGTCGGCCGGCTTGATGGAAATACCGCCCGTATCGAACGTGATGGCTTTCCCCACCAATCCAAGGACCGGCGAATCCGGGCGAGGATTTTCCGGGGTGTAACGCACGACGATCACGCGCGGAGGCTCGATACTTCCCTGCGCTACTCCGATTAAGGCGCCCATTTTCAATTCGGAAATTTTACGTTCGTCTAGGATCTCAACTCCCAGTCCGACTTCCTTTGCCATCGCTTCGGCGCGGTCCGCGAGAATTCGTGGGGTTAAATAATTCGATGGTTCGTTGATCAGGTCGCGGGAGAAATTTTGCGATTCGGCGATCACGCGTCCATTCTCAAGAGCTTGCGTCAGAGCGTCCGACTGCTCTGCTTCAAACCCAGCGAGCGAAACGGATTGGATTTCGCGACTTGGTTTCTTTTCGGTGCGGTATTTGTCGGATTCGAAGTCGGCCAAGATGAGGCCTTCGACGACAGCTTGCAGGTCGGCAGGCCCGCGTTCGCCTTCGCGCGCGAGAAAGACGAATTTCTTTACGCCGCGCGATTTCAGATAGCGCAGTGCGGTGCCGGCGATCTTGCGCAAGTCAGAAATCGAAAATTTGCCGGGCTTCCCTGCCCCGACAAGAAGCAGGCGCTTCGCGTTAATTCCCGCAGGAAAATGAACGAGAACCGTTTCGAGGTTTTTCCCGGTAAGCTCTCCGCTAGCGGCAAGCGCGGCCAAGTGGCCGTCCGTGGCTTGATCGATTTCGCTTAAAACTCCCTCGATCTTTTGATCCTGGTCAAAAACGTAGGTTACAAGTGCGTCGGCAGCAATCGAAGTAAACGGCTGGTGCTCAATTTGTATCTGCATGTCTCCCTTTCACTTTTCCTTTTCAATTATCAATTTTAACGGCGACGAGAGCGAAACATGGCTTCGTTGGCTTCGCGTTTCGCCTCTTTTTGTTTTTCGGCTTCGCGCCTATCGTGGAATTTCTTGCCTTTTGCTATTGCGACTTCACACTTGGCGACTCCGTCCCGGAAGTAAATCTTGGTCGGAATAATGGTCATTCCCTTCTGTTGCGTTTGTACGAGCAGGCGATCAATTTCGCGCCGGTGGAGCAGCATCTTGCGCTTGCGAAGGGGGTCGTGATTTCTAAAGCCTCCGGGTTGGTACTCAGGAATATGGCAGTTTACCAGCCAGGCCTGACCCTGGCGAATCTCAGCGTAAGCCTCCCGCAAGGTGCCTTTGCCCTCACGTAGGCTCTTAACCTCGGTACCCACGAGTACTAGTCCGGTTTCGAGACTGTCCAAAAGGTGATAGTTGTAGGAGGCGGCACGATTTTGCGCAACAATCCTAACGCCTTCGTGTTGTGACCTCTGTGAGTTCGATTTCACGACCATCTATCCTATTCGTGAAGAGTGAACGGCTGCAAGTGATAGAACTAAACGATTTCCGAGCGGGCATCCGCGGGGCATGCTGTTGTGAAACCTTAATATGAAACATTGAAGTATTTCAGTATCGCATACGTCTAAGCCAACGTGCGGATTTGTTGCCGCATCCCGGTTCGGATGCTAAACTCCATAGGGTTTAGAAAAAGGGCGGAGGCATACTTTTGCGTCGTTTAGGATTTCTTTCAATCTTGGTGGCTGCTGCCTTTTTAATCGTCGGCTGCCCCAAGGGTAAAGGGAACGAAGATTTTGCTGCAGCGCAAAAGGCCAATGCCCTTCAGGATTACGACACAGCACTAGTTCACTATGAACGGGCGCTGCGCAGCGATCCCACAAATGCGGAATATAAATTGCGCGCATCCCAGGCGCGCTACGATGCTGGTAACTTCCACGTCCATCAAGGCCAAAAAGCGCTCAATAATGGGGATTTACAGCTCGCTTTGGCTGAGTTCCAGAAAGCGGCGCTGATTGATCCTTCCAATGTGGCCGCCGAGCAGGAAGTAAAGCGCACGACGGAGTTGATGGCGGCGCAAAACGGCCAAGCCCCGAAGAATCCGACTCCTCAGCAGGATGAGCAGATACTGTCGCAACCTCCTGAGTTAAAACCTTTATCGCGCGAACCTATCAATCTGAAGATGACCAATGACGCGCGAGTGGTGTACGAAACGATCGCAAAGCTCGCGGGATTGAGCGTGATTTTCGATCCCGATTTCACTTCCAAGCGTATTACTGCGGAGCTTCCCAACGTTACGTTGGAGCAGGCGCTTGATTCCGTGTCGCTGGAGAGCAAGGCCTTCTGGAAACCTGTTACGCCCAGCGTGATTTTCGTAGCGCCTGATCAGCCGCAGAAGCGCAAAGACTTGGAAGACGAAGTGGTGCAGACATTCTATCTTTCGAATACGCTTACGCCGCAAGACCTGACTGAAATGGTGAACGGCCTGCGACAGTTGCTCGACCTGCACCGCTTGTCTCAGGTGAACGCTCAGAATGCGATCGTTATCCGTGATACTCCGGACAAGCTGGCGCTGGCTGCGAAAATTATTCGAGATATCGATAGGGCCAAGCCGGAAGTTTTGATTCACGTACAGGTTTTGACCGCGAGCATGGACCGCCTGCGCGATCTGGGGATATTGCCTGGGCAAACAGTTTCGGTTGTGTTTCAACCTCGCTCCGCGCTCAACCCGAACGGCTCGACCACTTCTACTACGAGCACCACAAGCACGACCACCACAACGAGCACCACTTCAACGACTTCCACAACATCCACGACAACTACCGGCCAGGTCTCGCTGAACAATTTGAAGCACCTGGGTCTTCAGGACTGGGCTATCACGCTGCCCGGTGCGCAGGCCAATGCCATCCTTACAGATGACCGTACGAAAATCATTCAGGATCCTGAGCTGCGCGTCACTGATGGGCAAAAAGCTACACTGAAAATAGGGTCTCGCGTGCCGGTGGCTACCGGGAGCTTCCAGGCTGGAGTCGGCGTCGGCGTCACGGGCAGTTCGGGCGTTGTCAACCCGTTGGTCAATACCCAATTTCAGTACATCGATGTCGGCGTGAATATTGAGGTTACTCCTCGCGTCCACCCTGACGGCGAAGTTAGCATGAAACTCACCGTCGACGTGTCGCAGATCACCGGCACGAGCAATATTGGCGGTATCAACCAGCCCGTCATTGGTCAGAAGAAGGTTGAGCATGATGTGCGGTTGAAAGAGGGCGAGGTCAATATTCTGGGCGGGTTGATTGAACGCACTGACACAAAGAACATCAACGGAATTCCAGGGCTAGGCGAAGTCCCCTTGATGCGTTACTTGTTTTCCGAAAACAGCCACGAAATTGAGGAAGACGAGACGTTGATCGTGCTCACGCCGCATATTCTGCGTATGCCTACGCTTTCGGCTCAAAATCTGAAACCCATGGCCGCGGGTTCGGATTCGAATGTGCGTGTGTATCGCGAGAGCGCGTCGGTGGAGGCACCGGGCGGCGGGCAGCCTGGGATTGCGATTCCGCCGCAAGCTTCAGCTGATCCGGCTCGTGCTGGGCCGCCTGTGACGGCTGCGGGATTGACTCCTACTTCTCTATCGCAACCTGCGCCACAAGCTGCTGCACCGATGCAGTCGCAAACTACGGCGACGATGCAAGCACAAGCTGCAGCGACGCCGCAGTCACAACCCGCGGGCGCGGCTGTGCAGCTTCACTTCGAACCGAGCACGACTACTTTGAAAGCGGGCGACAAGACTACTCTTGGTTTGGCTATTTCCAACGTGAATGACCTGTACTCGATTCCGCTGATGATTCATTACAATCCGTCGGTGATTCAGGTGGAGGAAGTTCGCAACGGAGGGTTTCTCTCCGGCGGGACGCAGGAAATTGCCATCGTGCAAAGGATCGATGCACAGCGCGGCGAAGTAGTGGTGTCGGCGACGCGGCAGCCTAATACGCCGGGCGTAAGCGGGACCGGGACAGTTCTAGGTTTCGTGGTGCGAGCGGTTGGACCGGGAACGGCTAAGCTGCAAATCTTGCAGGTCAATGCGCGTAATTCGCAGCAGCAGGCGATTCCGGTTGTGTCCGAAGAAGCCACGATTCAGGTGCAGTGACGCTGTGTATTTCAACCGCTCTAAATCGAATTTCTTTTCTTCCCGCCAGGATGGGGTGAGCCGAATTTTGGCTGCTGGGTTTCCTCTTTCGGCGCAACGCAAGTGCCGCAATGGCGCCGCGGGTTTGTCGCTTCTTGAGCTCGTCGTCGCGTGTGCGATTTTGATTATTTTGGCTTCGATTTCTGTGCCGCTGGCGCGGAATCAGATCAAGCGTACGCGAGAGGATGAATTGCGACGGGATTTGCGCGAGATGCGCGACGCGATTGACCGTTATAAGGACGCCTCCGATAAGGGACAGATTCAGGTGAAACTGGGGACTGAAGGTTACCCCATTGACCTGGAGACGCTTACCAAGCCGATTCAGTTGACGGGCGCTCCTGATAAGCGTGTGCGGTTTTTGCGCGAGATCCCTACTGACCCGATGACGAAGAATAAGGATTGGGGGATGCGTTCTGTGCAGGATGACCCGGATTCGACTTCGTGGGGCGGGCAGGATGTGTTTGACGTGTTTACCAAATCGTCCGGCACGGCGCTGGATGGCTCGAAATATCAGGATTGGTAGTAAATTTGATTGTGAGCTCTGGCGCGGTCCAGAACATGATGATGCGAAGACGAATTTCGAAAATCTCATCCGATCGGCGCGGGGCTGCGGATCGCGGCTTTACTTTGATCGAGTTGATGCTGGTCATCGCGATTATCATTATTCTTGCGGGCATGGCTGCGGGGCGATACGAGCAAACCGTGGTGAAGGCTAAGGAAACCAAATTGTTATCGGACCTGGCCGTGATGAGGAAAGCGATTCAGGATTACACGTTGGATAAAGAATGCGGTCCGTCGTCGCTGGATGATCTTGTGACTGCCAATTATCTGCGGTCAATTCCGGAGGACCCGATCACGCAGGCGAAGGACTGGGTTACGAAATCGGACGACATCGCCATGAGTCCCGAGCAAACCTGCTATGGCATCACCGATGTAAATTCATCATCGGACAAAACTTCGCCGTTCACCAATAGTTCGTATAGCTCCTGGTAATTTAGGTTTTTCTTTCCCCGTATTGCAGTGACGAATCCCTCGAATCATTTGTTGCCCGTCAAAACACCTGTTTCCCAAGAAGGCAGAGTAATTTCGAGAGTCGTTCAAAACCGTTTGTTTCTATTGTGATTTTTTTCGGCTTTGGTTTGACCGCTCCGCATGTATCCGCTAAGATGTTTGCGCGGGGTGGAGCAGCCTGGTAGCTCGTCGGGCTCATAACCCGGAGGTCGTTGGTTCAAATCCAACCCCCGCAACCACGCCATAATCCTCATGTAGTTAGTTTACAAGGGCTTGCTGAAAAGCAGGCCCTTTTCCTTTTGTGGTCTCGATCGTGTTTTGTCCAACTGCGTCCAAAATTTCGCCGAGTTGTTCTGCGATTCGTTCGTCATCCGAGCTTGCCATATGCGTGTACGTGTTCATAGTGAGCCGCGGATCGCTGTGCCCTAAACGCTGTTGCCGGACCTTCATCGGAACCGACAACTCATCCATGAGACTTGCATTGGCATGACGGAACGCGTGCAGACCGCACTCCTGAATATTCAACTGACGAAGCATTGGACGGAATTTTCTTTTCACCAGCAGATTCGCATCCCAGGGAGTTCCGTTGCGCGTGGCGAATACCAGTTGCTGAGGATTCGGCCGCCACGTTGAAAGGATCTTCCGAAGGTGGTTGAGCAGCCTAGATGAAACGGCAAACGTTCGAACGGCATTTACGGTCTTTGGTTCCTGAAGCTTCCCGTGCCATGCGCTCTGTCTGACGTTCACCAGGCCGCGATTGAAGTCGATATCGTCTACTCGAAGCCCGCACAACTCGCCGGCGCGCATTCCGGTTTCGGCGGCCAGCCAGTAGAACGTGCGGTAAGGCTCCGGCGCGACACCCAGGATTCTTACGATCTCTTCCCGGGTGAGAAAGAACCTCCGAGCATTGCGGGGTTTGGGAAGAACCACGCCATCGAGAGGGTTGTGCGAAACATACCGCCAGGCTCGAGCTGACTTCCACATCAGCTGCAGCGTGACGAAGATATTTCGCACGGTTTTCGGACTGCCATCGATGCCTGCGATGAACCGCTGGATACTTTCCGGCTGAATATCGCGAAGCTGAAGCTGTCCGAAATGAGGGGTTAGATATTTCCTGATGTGAGATCGAATCGTGGATTGCGTTGACGGTTTGTGCTGAACGAGAACGATGTTCTGCCAGCGTTCAGCGAACAGCTCGAATGAAGAGACCGGCCGAGCCCGGTAGGATGGATCGTTGATCGAGGAGATCCGCTTTTCGAGTTCACGCAGAGCAAGTCTGCGCGATGGGAAGTCAGCCTTCGAACCGAGTTCTTCGTACTTTCTAACCCGGAATACCCGGCCTTCTCGAATCTCGTCCTCTCGCCAGCGTCCGATCCAGATACTTCGCTCATTGTCGATCCGACCATTCGCGTCTGTTCTTTCCTTCAGAATCAAAGTTCCCCTTTGATATCTGCGACGTGCCAACGATTCTCCTCGCTCGTTGGCGGACTGCCCTTGGTCGCGAAGGATAGTCGCTAGACGCTCAGGCTGCAAGTCGATTTGTAGGACGCTTGCCATCTCTCGATTCAGGTCCTCATTGGCCGTGACTTCGAATGTCTCCGGTGGCCCAGAAACAAATCATTTTCGGACAGGTAAACTCCGCAATTTGCGACTAACGTTTTCATACCTTTACAGCCTCGATTCCGAGGGGGTTTTTGGGACAGCTGGAATTACGGCTGTGCGCCGCCACAAACTCGCGTGCTAGTCGATCCGAGGCTTCCTTAGCTCGGTTCACATCGACGACTGTCACTCGGATGTCACCCGCATTAATCTGTGGATTTTTATCCTCGTAAATACGGGCAGGATCGTGGGGATCAAGTTTTCTGATTGTTTCGTCGATTTTGAGCTTCGGGGGCGCAGCGACTTGGTCGAGAAAGGCGCGAACTTCTTCGCCCGTCGGCTTGATGGTTTGCTCTGCGCTAGGAATGTCGATTACGGCCGCAGGCGCTTTGGTTCCGATTCTGGCGCGCTGGTTGTCGAATTGATCGATTTTGGATTGGACGTCGGCCAAGAACCGCTTCGCTGTTTCGCTTCCTACCAGGTGCTCGACAGCTTTGGTCTCATGGACGTTTCGATATGTCGCGATGAAAAGTTTGCGGGCCCAGATAAGTTGCTCCTCAGAACACCGCTGCAGAAAACCAAACCCACCAGCTACTCGCGCCGCGTGCTCAACAATCGGAGAAAGCGCTCGGGCGCCACGCCGAATAAAGGTTCTCTGAGCGCCACCTCCAATGCCGTCCGGGTAGAAATTATCGTGGATCCATTCGAGCAACTTCTTCCACTCGCACTCAGCCTCAAGTTCCAAACCTTTGTCGTCGGCTTGGTCGAGCTGTACCCGAACATCGGCTGGCAGTGGAAGATTCGGGTAACGCCAAGTTTTCATCAGCCTATCGCAGGCGAGCGCGAGCTTATCCGGCGCGATGTCGCGCAACTGTTCGTCCCAGATGTCGAACAGGGCGGCCGAGGCTTCTTTCCCGGTAACGGCAGCAAATCTCACAAGCCACTGGCGCACAACCTCGGAACTAGTTGGGCAGCGGCCTGAAGAGACGGCCATTCTCGTCAAGGCCTGAGTTCTTGACACTGGCGGCGATTGGGTCGCTTGCACTGATTTTCTCCTTTGGAGCGAACTTGGGGCCGTCCGCGAAAGTGTCAAAATTCGACAGTAGGTGGCACAGCGCCCCGTGCTTATCTGCGTGGTACCTCTCGGTTGAACCTAGGAGGTGCTTGTAACGTCGGATGATCTCTTCCGCCTGAACACTGGCGTGTTCCTTGAGAAATCGCTTCAGCACGTTGCCTTCCTTGCTTCCCCAGGTCGGGCGCGCCGTGTACTTCTCCCTGTAAGCCTCGAAGCACGAATCAAAAGCCTGTTTATGGCGGGGATCAGCGGCGGCTTTTGCCGCATGGTTTTTTCTCTTGTTTCTATTCTCTAGTATCTTCTGAGAGGCACTATGCTGGCACTCTTGCTCGCACTCCTGCTCGCTGCGGACATACATCAATTCCTCCGCACTCTTTGAATCTCTTGCGTTTAGGTGCTCGCCCTTGTGCTCGCCGTCTGTTACGAGGAATTTATTCACCAAAATCGGATAGCAAACGTGGCTTCCGGGCACTGGGAATCGTTTGATGTACCCGCCGTCTGACGACAGGGTAAGGCGCTCCAGGACTCTTCTCGCATTGCGATGTGACAGGCAGAGCTCGCCCGCAAGTGCTCCCGCACTGCCGTTCCAGACTCCCGTGCGCGTGTCGGCTTGGGAAGCGATATAGATGAAAACCAACCCGTCCAGGTGCGACATGCGACCGTCTTTGATGTGCTCGAAAACTCCACGGCGTAGCTGCAGGAATCCGCTTTCTTTAGACACGTTGTGATCCTGTGAATAGCGGGAGGTCGATAGGCGGCTCTTGCGCGGGGCGTGATTTTCCAGGCTGGCGTGTGTACCAATCAGCGGAATCGTTCTGGGGCGTCTCTGTGCTCGGTTTGGTTTCTGCTTTGAGCCGGAAACTGGTCTGCTTCGCAGCTGGTTGCCATCCTTCGGGCGGGTCACCGCGAAAATAGTACGTGGCTAGCCGTGTATCGGCGTCCTGGATGGTCTCGATCTCAAAGCCGAAGGTATTTCGTAGTTCGAATACTCTTGTGGGGGCTTGTCTGATTCCGTGTTCGTAACGGAGTGTGTCGCCCGACACGCCGTGACCGGACCGGGCAGCGTCGCGCAGTAAGGTAAGAATCCGCTCCCGCTGTGTTGCTGCGGTTGGTGGCGGTTCCCTGAATACGGTTTGTGGTATTCTCCCCATGCTTTTGGTCGTGGGCTCGCCCCTCCGATGGATGCGAGCTGAAATCTACGAAGCCGCGGCCACGCTCCGCGGCTTCGCTTTTTTGCAATCTGCGTTACGCGGCTTCCTCTCTTGCGATGAAATACAAAAAATTCTTAAGCGTTTTTCTGGTGGGTCTGTTCGTCTTGTATTGAGTCGCGAGGATTAAGAACTGGCCAACCAGGATTGCCGATCGGCGGCGATGGCCTTTCGCGAGGGACTTGTTGCGAAAATAGCGCAAGTCACCGATTAACTGATCGAGGGGAGAAGGAACGTGCCGGGGCTCGATTTCTTGACTATTGGGGTGGTTCTGGTTTACGTTGTCCATGTCCATAGACTCCTCCGAGAATTACGAACGCACTGGCCTGAAACCAGTGCGTTTCGTTTTTAAGACTGACCACTAAGTTCACTTCTGATGCCTCCGTCTTTTTCAATCGAATTGAAAACTATTCCATGCCGAGGTCAGTGACCGCGCCTCGACTCGCTTACGCGTGTGCGTGGATGAGTCCAGCTGATTGTTCTCGCGCTGGCGGTGTTGGAGTTTGGAAAAGCCAGTCTTCGGGATAACTCAATGTTTGCGCTATCCGCTGGCGCTCCTCACCCGAAAATTCATAACGCCCCGCCAATCGTCGCGATAACCAAGACTCGCTTCCGCCCAGCGTAGCCGCAAACTTGTAGCGCGGCCCCCATTGGGAAACTGCCCAGATCAGGTTCGGGTATCGCATTTACGCCCTCCCAGGCGACGCTTGGTGATTGCTGCATCGAATATGAATCAAATCGCGCACGTGGCAAATGGCGCATAAAATGCGAAAAGTGGTCGATTTTCGGTGTGGAGCAGAAATTAGCGGGACTTTTTATTGCGGAAGTAGCTGACGCGTCGTACGGTTTCTTCGGTCGCTACGCTTGATCCTCGCGGGAAAAGGGCCTTCACGATTCTCTTGCACTGATCGGGATGACTTTTGAACGGCAGTCCAGTTTTCGATCGGATGCACTGACGTACGCCTGGCAGGTCAAGGATGCCAGGCTTGAGCGTGTCCTTTTCGCCGTAACTGCCGGCGCGATCGACCCAATACGAATGCACTGCTCTCCATATCCTCGCAGCCAGATAGTTCTCAATCCTTCGAAGCGTCCAGATATAATTCTCGTTCTTCTTGAGGTTACGGTACCGATCTGGAAATCGCTCGGAGACAATTTGGGCGATCTTTGACCAGCTCTTTCGTTCAATTCGGCGCGACCATGCCACGACGCGAGCTGCGTGCATTAATTCATCATCCTCATGCACGCCTAACATCTGGGCAACCTCTGATACTGAAGGCCGACCACGTTTTTTCCTAAGCCCGCGACTCTTTGCTCTATCGGCCACGGCAATTCTAATCATGGCCAGTTCCTTTTTATCAGCCCCTTGAACGAAATAGAGAATTTGCTTTAAAAAAACGTGGCGAAGCTGCCCGTAATCTCCGCATACCATGCAAATGTCTCGGAACTCGCGATGCTCGTCAGCCTCTTCCATAGAGTCGCCTTGACTCTGTAAGGATCCGACGAGAATTTCTGACGAACCCACGGCTGGACGATTGGCGCCACGAGGCCCTCCCCGCTTTCTGGTCTGGCTTAGGATCCGTTTCCGCTCCTTGACCGCGCCACGAAGCGCTTTCAACTCCATTTTGCTGTTACCAGCACTCCCGACGAAGTTTAGAATCTCATCCAGGAACACCCAGCGATCATTGATCGCGTAGTCCTTCCATGGATACAGGAAGTCATCGGTGGCGATTTTGGAGTTAGCCGCATCGCCAGTCCTAACCACGTCTTTCTGGTTTGCAAGGCAGTCAGATGTTTTTGTATTCTGCTGCGGGTGTTTCACGGAGGTCTCGCTCAAGCCCCGGATTCTCGGTCCGGGGTTTTCTCTTTTTACGGAACCTGCTTCGCTGGAACCGGCTCTTCGACGGCGGGAATTGCAGGTTTGTATTCGGGCGCCCGTCTCGTCGTAATCGTCTGTTTGATTTCCTTCTTCTTCGGCTTCCGCGTTTCTCGCCCGCGTTTGTCTCGGTTGCCCATGACCTCGTCCTCCTAGTGACTCGACGTTTCAGAGTGAAACCATCCTAACAAATAACTTGACAGCTATCAAGAATTAATGATAAAAGTGAGTCGATGGAACAGAAAACTTGCTCGACGGGCGATGCGGCGAAGAAGGTCGGGGTTTCGACCCAAACGCTTCACACGTGGGTTGAGACTGGCAAGATCCCTTTACCGCGCTCAGTGCCTGTGGGCAAGAGTTTCATCCTTATTTGGACAGAGGCCGATATCGATCGGGCCCGGAAATTCAAAGGCACTTTGAAGCGAGGTCCGAAACTGAAGTTCAAATGAAGTAAGCGGGACGCGCCGGTGTAATCAGCACCGACACGCCCCTAACCAAAATCACCCGTTAGGAGAGTGACATGGCTACACAGACGTTACCCCACGTAGTTCCGTTCCCGCAATCCGTTCCCACAGTAAAGGCAATATCTCAAACCGAAGTCGAGTTGTTGTTGTCTCTTCGTGGCCGATTGAAGCAGCTTGAGGAACAGGTTTCGGCTGAAGAAGAGTCGCTCAAGACTCGGCTCGAATCGGGCGCAGAAGTCGAACCAGGCGATCACACCGTCAGTTTGAAAGAAAGCTTTCGGCGGAATGTCTCCTGGAAAGCAATCGTCATCCGTCTCGCTTTGCGGTTGAAGATGGACGGCGAGGCGTACTGCGCCCGCGTCTCAGCTTCGACCAAGCCGACGCGTACTGTTTCTCTCCACATCGACTAGCCCGAAACTCCCCGGCTCGCACATTCGTGTGCCTGCTGGGGAGTCCGCTCCAAATTTACGGGCGGTCGGGAGCGCCGACGATGGGAAGGCTGCCCGCTGGAGGAAACAGCATGCGAGCGTCAAATGCGGTCGAGAGGTCCGAAGTATTACCGGTTCCAGATAGCGCTGTCGTTCCAGCTTCATTCCGAGACGCACTCAAGCACGGCTGGAAAATCATCAGCGAACACACGGTCCTGGGCGCGGATAAACGGCACCGTCACGGCAAGGTGTACTTGCAGGTGAGTGGCCGTGCCGAGCGTCTGGTGATTGCCTACACCGCAACGATCAGGCAAGGCTACCGCTTCAGCAAACCGGAGTTTCTTAACTAATCCGAAACGCTCGGGGCCATGAGCCGCGGGCGTCCGCCCAACCATAACGCGGCAGGGCGCCGATGAGGAAAGGCCGCGCAGGAGAGAACCGACATGAAAACCAAAAAGCACAAAAGACGTTCGGCGTCTGCAAAGCCTCCCCAGGTCCCGCTCAGCTTCGAGGCTGCGCTCGATTCAGGCTGGAAGATCACCGAGGAACTCGGCGGATGGACTTTCAGCACGGGTAACCGACGAGAAGGTTTCCTCTTACTGAAGCGTCCGAGGCATCCCAGAACGTTGTACGTCGGATTCGTGGCGTTGTACGAACTGCGGAAACCGTACTTCCTATGAATCCGCTTACTCGTTCCTTCGCTGGCAGCAATGAAGATCTCCGTGCCGCTTTTGCACGGTATCAGGTCGCACTCGGCCAGAGCGAAGCAACCATCGACACTTATTCCGCAAGCATCGGCCAGTTTCTCGAAACGTTGGGCAGCCAGAACATTCTCGACGTCACGCGTTCCGAGATTCGCAACTACCTCAGAAACCTTGCCGATCGCGGCCTTGGTTCAAACTCGATTCGCAAACACACGCACGCAATACGAGCCTTCCATAAGTTCCTGCGTGTTTCGTCGCTAACGAAAGACGATCCGACGCTCCTACTGTCGCAGCGCAAGCTTCCCCGACGAATACCGAAAGTGCTTACCCCCGACGAGATGGTCCGGCTGATCGAAGCAGCCAAGAATCCGCTAGAACGCGCCGTCGCTCAAGTTCTCTACTCGACCGGCATGCGAGTTTCAGAGCTTGTGAAGATGCGGATCGAAAATGTGAATTTCGAGACGCGCATCATGCGAGTCATAAAAGGCAAGGGCGGCAAATCGCGAATCGTTCCGTTCGGTCCATACGCGGCGGATTCCATTAGGAAATACCACGAGTGGCGCAAGCCGCAAGCTGGATGGCTTTTCGAGTTCTACGGGCGTGAACCGAATTTGTATCTGAGGTACGGAAAGACTTGGTATGCCTGGTTCTACCTAAAAAACAGCAAACGGTGCAACTGGCGTCTCGGCAAGATTGCAGATTTGCCGACGATTGAAGATGCGCGACGCGAGTTTGATCGGCGATACGGCCCTGACTATAGACACCCGCGTCCCGCAGGACCGATTGATGCTCGAACAGTCCGCTACATCCTCCAACGAAGTGCAGCTCGCGCCAAGCTTAAGGGCGTAACCCCGCACGCTCTCCGCCGCGCTTTCGCCACTCACATGCTGGAATCGGGTGCGAGCATTCGCGTCATTCAGGAAATCCTGGGACATGAGCGGCTAACGACCACAGCCCTGTACACACTCTTATCGGCAGCGAAACTGTCTGAAGTTTATGAGCAGTGTCATCCACACGGGGGAGACGACAATGCGAAAAGCTAAAAAGTCTGTCCAGATTGAAGTATTGGCTCCATCACGGCCTTCTAACGAAGCCATGGCCATGATTGCAAAACTCGTAGAGCAGAAAGTCAATGAAGCGCTCTCTGGTAAGTCAGACGACTCGATTTTCGAGCCGTTCTTCCAGTCAAAGTCTGTTGCAAGTCGCATGAAAGGGCAAATAAGCGTCAGTGGGCAGCGCAAGTTCGCAGCGTACTTCGAGAAGTGGGGATGCATGCGCTGCGAAACAAAAGAGACAGGTCACAAGAGCCTTGGAATGTGTCTTCGATGTCACCACCTAATTTATAACCGCTTACTGGGTTGTATCCGAGACCTGGACGCCGAAAGACCGGATTCGATACCAGTGCTCGACCGCACAGACATGGCACAGCAGGCCATTCTCGAGATTCTGAAGGCAAACAAGAAAGGAGGGTGACGGGCAGGACTGGGGCCTAGCCCGCCACGCCTAAACCGGATGGATGATTCTGACAACATCTACCGGTTGTTTTGTTGGTTGCACAGTGCCAGTGCTTGCCTGTGGAAAGCAAGACTACTCAGCGGGTTTGTCGATGCCGTCACATCTGGTTGTTTGCGGGAAAGAATCCGACGCCAGTTAATTTGGCGACTAGTCGGGAAGATGAAGACAAGAGAGGTGCGAAATGCGTTGTGCCATCTACGCGCGGGTTTCCACGATCGGCAACGGGCAATCCCCGGAAATGCAATTACGCGAGCTCCGTGAGCACTGTGACCGCCGTGGTTGGTCGGTTGCCGGTGAGTATGTCGATGTCGGGATTTCGGGCGCTAAAGAAACACGTCCGCAACTCGATAAGCTCATGGCCGACGCGCACCGTCGCCGGTTTGATGTCGTGATCGTCTGGAAGTTCGATCGCTTCGCCAGGTCCGTCTCGCATCTTCTCCGCGCACTCGAAACTTTCAATGCCTTGGGCATCGCCTTTGTCAGTCTTAGCGAGTCTCTAGACACGTCCACGCCCGCCGGCAGGATGGTTTTCACTGTGTTAGGGGCAGTCGCCGAGTTAGAACGTAGTTTAATAGCCGAGAGAGTTAAAGCAGGGCTCAGAAACGCTCGTGCCAAAGGAAAGCAGCTTGGAAGACCCAGGATAATCGTGGATACCGCCAGGATTGCCAGTCTACGCGCACGGGGTCGGTCTGTACGCGAGATTGCTGCCGATCTAGGGTATTCCCGCAGCCTTGTCCACAAAACCCTTGCGAATCGCGAGTCATCCCGCGTTGCAAACGCAGCCGATTAGGGAAGCCTCGCTTCTGTCCGCAAAACACTTGTTTTTTGGGATGAGTTTTTAATCGTTGTGGATTGTCACTGTTCCGGTGCGCCCTTCGTAGATCATAGTGAAATTTCCCAGAAAGGTTCGACCGATTAAAGCCTGGTGAACTTGGCCCCCTGCCGCGAGGTCGACTCCTGCGAAGGCACCGAGGATCCGAACCATGAGCGATCGAACATAGACTTGAGCCAAGTACATATTTACCAGGTGTTTTCCTCCTACTCCGGCAATGTGGCGCCGGTCCACGATGGGCAGCTTTAGCTGTGCTGCAAGAAGATTGTCTATACAGCTTTCCGAAGCGCCGGTATCGACCAGGGCTTTCACTCCCGTAATTCCGGGAACCGGAACGCCCGACGAAGAGGTCCCAGGGTTAAATTTCGGGTCGAAGCCGATATCGACCGCTAGGGTAGGCCCGTGGGCAGCGAGAAGAACACGTCCGTTCACGCTGCCCACGGAATCGAAACCACATCTGGTCTTAACCATTCACGTTAAACATTAGTGACGCTGGGAGCGTTATCGGGGGCGCTCCGACCTGGCGGATCAGGTAGGGACCGCTGCCAAAACTTTTGACGGCTTCCGCAGCGGCCGATTCGAAGGAATCGTACACGCCAGTGAGCGTACGATCATGCACGACGACCCACTTGCCGGTGTGCTTGGCCAGCAACTCGTCGAGCATTCCTTCGTAGGCTGCAATTTCTTGGTCGAGATCACTCACGGATTCAAATCTAGCGCGTTCAAGTGATCTTCCGCAACGACGTGATTGCACTCACGTACACGGCCTCTTACATCCTTCGCTATAGCTTCGCCCAGGTTGATCACGCACCTTCGCCAGCAAAATTTCGAATCTGAGCGGCAGGCCGCAGGATTTCCTCTTGCGGCGCATTCTGCTCATAAAGCCGGGCAACTCGTCCTCGAAATGCTTGCCAAGCCGAAGGCGCGTATTTACGGGCAGGTCAGTTTCCGTTCGAAGGTTGCGGTGCCTCCGGCCGGAACGGTCACGGTGCCTTCTGTGGGCTGACAGCCTTGCTTTACCAGCTTTACGAACCGCTGACCGGAATCCGTCCAGTCCGAGATGTTCGTCGGGCCTTCCCATAGTCTGGCGTCTACGCTAATGGCTGCCCCAGGAGGCTCGCTCTTAACGTTCAATTGACCATACGAATTGCCCAACCGAACAAAATCTACCCCGCTCATTTGCTTGGATGGGTTTTTCCACCGAAACTCGGTCCATGCCAATACGAGGACTCTCGCAACATCTGCCTCTGAGTACTTCCTGGATACGTAAAACTCCCTTACTGTTGGGTAAGAATGCTCTATAACTCCCTTGTCTTCGGCGAGCGTCAGCGCCGAAATATTAGAATCCTGCTGGGACATACATCGGCCTATTGAGTTCAAGAAGTTAGTACGCTGCTTCGCGTCGGAAACATGACTGCCTTCGGCGCCCTTAACGATTGAACATTCGGTGAATTTCGATTGATCAGCACGTTGTGCGGTTTGAAATTGCAGTAAAAACGGCACCGAGATCACTGACAGGCTCACGCAACAAATTGCGATCGTAATCTTCACGTTTTGCTCCTCAGCATGCAGCGACTAAAAGTGCAAATGGCGCTGAGCAACAATCCTCCGTAGAAGCACATTTCAACCGCGAGGTATTGCACAACGACATATTTCGAATTTAGTACGTCCGCAAACTTCGATTGAGAGCTAAGCACCGGGCCCATATCCCAATAGAGTTGACCCAAAAGTCGGCCATATTGCCAATTGAACCAAAGGAAGCCCACCAGCAGCGTCGTGGCCGCCACAAACATCAAGATGTCTCCTATATCTTCTGGTCGGAGATGATGCTCCTTGCTCACAATCATGGTTGCCCACAATGCTCCTAACACGGCTATAGCGATCTGAAAAAAACCCGCCGCCTCCTCGCGGTGTGCCTTCAATGCTTCAATGCGGTACTCATCGAAATCTATGACCTTGATTTGGTGTGGCGTAGTGGAGAACAGGAAAAAGATATACCCAAAAGCCGCGATCACGGCGACAAGGCAAAATATGACAAAGCTCGTTCTAGAAATCGCTTTCAGTTTGTGCATCTTCATATTCCTGCGAGAGTTTTTGAAGCCAATTCATCAAAAGTGCAGGCCAGCTCTTAGTCGCTAACGATTAACGACGACATGTGTTGGATTTGAAGATCATCTATTTGTCCAGCAACCATTTCGCCATTGTTAATTCTACCGGACACTCCCAGCGTGAAGATGCACTTGCGATTTTCGGGAGATGGGGATTGCACGGTGGTGACGCTGGGTTCAGATAGCATGTTTGGGAACGATGTATCGAAGACAAACGGCTGAAGTATTGGTGAGTACAAACCTATCAAGCCTTGCGAGTAACCACTAAACTGGAGAGAGCCACCGGCTCTCTCGTAAGTGAGGAGGTTA
The DNA here is from genome assembly GCA_963703675.1 of uncultured Acidobacteriota bacterium. GTDB lineage: Bacteria > Acidobacteriota > Terriglobia > Acidiferrales > UBA7541 > Palsa-295. Next base: position 512,706 of record CAVPFH010000010.1, read on the forward strand.
TTCATCTCAGCCTGCGTTCCACCAGGATTCATCGAAAACAGATTGGGAGTTAGGCGAAGAGTGCCGGTGCCTTTATAGCTGGCCTCCAAGTATGATGAGTTTGGAGTGATTTGATACTCCGTGGCTTTCGATAGTTCAAGTGAGTCAATTTCCGCATGCTGCACAATGCCATATGTCGCACCCTTTGCCAGCAGCATTCCAGTGGCGACACTTCGCAGATCCGCGAGCCGCAGAAACTGTGACAACCATGAATCTGACACCGATCGCTCAGTTAGTGCATGTGTCGTTATAAAGCCTGCGATATCTGGATGGTAGGAAACCGACAAACCTGTGACACTCAGTTCCGTGCGAAGCTCGGGGTGCAACTCATGACTATCCTTCGAAACCCTAAATCCCCCATCCCTGCTTATGAAGGCAATTTCAGAGGACTTCTCCTTTGCATATTGCTTAACGACAAGCCATACAACCACGTCCCTGAGTTCTTCCCCCGTCTCGGAAGCAGGCTTTCGCCGATGAATCCCGCGTTGCACCACGTCATTGAGGTCAACTGAGTGCAACTCCAGAAATACCGACTCAAGAACTCCCTGGGCGGGGTGTAACATTCGGGTCCGCAACAATTTCACCGCAGCGTCTACATCCACGGATGGCATAACCGGGTTCGAAGCTCCGCTCAATTTTCTGACATGCTCCCAGGCCCTTCTAGCTATGCTGATCTGCTTTGAGAGTTGCTCTCGGAATCGTGCCTCAACCTCATCTCGCACAACGGTAGGGATGGCGAGTCGAGAACTTGTCCGTTTCAGATACGCGAACAGCTCGCCGAATTGGGCTCGTTCGAAAACGAGGTCTTCGAGGATGACGTTGGCATCTAAAATCACGTCCACGTTGTTCTCGATGAATAAGCCAACTTAGAAAGGCAATCGTGCCGATATTGCGAGAAAGGGCTTCATCAGGTTTTCCGTGATAGGACTTCTAGCACATTTAGGGGGAAATCAAATAACTTATTTGCTTTCGCGGTACTTGACGATTGTTAGACGAGGAAATGCTAATCCTGCAACAGCAGGCCGAATCGCTCTAATTCCTCCACGCTTGTCACGCGATGCTCTCCGTAATAAGCCCGACGGAGCGAGCAGCCCGACTAGATTTTGACGGTTCGGGTGTAGGATGCCCCATGGAAAAAGCCACCTGGCTGTTCGCGGTAATACTGCTAGCGAGCGGTGCCTACGCCCAGTCGTACCAAGACGGTAAGATTCTTAAATGGGACACCGAACCTTATGGGAAGCATGGCAACGTCACACGAAACGCAGCGGTTTATTACATCCAGGTCGGAACTACGATCTACCAAGTCACGCGCGGAACCACCAAATCAGATAGCGATCTAGCGAGCGGTCGGCATGTACAGTGCCGCATCGAAAAGGATCACATGTTTATTCAGAGCGAGAAACAGAAAGAAGTGAAGTATTCGATAATCGGGACTTCAGCGGAACAATAGACTCTCACGTCCGAACTTACCTACCCGTGCTTTGCGGATGCCAGATTCGTCCCCTGCGACCGCCGCGCTGAAACCTCGGGCGTTCCAATCGTTCCGCTCGCCTGCTCATCATCGCTATCGTATGTGGATCCAGATCCTCGACCTTCATGTGCTGTCTCTCTGCAACTTCCTGAACCCGCTCCTGAACACGAAGTTCCAGAGGCTTGTTAGAAGGATTTAGCATCGATTTCAGCCCGTAGCGCCACGAATCATATGGGTCATCGCCTGCGACCTTGAGAACGTCCTCTTCGTTTCCTTCTTCGTGCGTTAGCGACGGCAAGCATTCGATCAGATGATGGCAGGTAGTTGAAATGAAAGCGTGCCCGCTCTTCAGCAGGTTGTAGCAAAGACGCGCCCCTCCAATTCGGTCGTCATCGGCAAGCTCGGGAAACGGCAGGGCGCCGTGTCGTAACTCCTCGCCCACTTGGTCAAGCACCGTTCTTGCGGAACCGCGCTTAGCGTTTGCATCCGGCGAAATGTACACATTGCGAATCCTAATCGGGTCACCGTTGGCATCTAGGTCCGCGTTAGACAGAAACGCGATTTTTCGGCCCAAGTCCGGCTCGTCAATGCGAGCGCCCACAAGTTCCCGATAGGTATAAACGCGGTCGCGGTCTTTGGCGTGCCAATAAACGGCCGAAGGGTGTGCGTGTCCCCAGTCAATCGAAATCCAACGCGGCCACCAGGACTCGATCTTTGTTTCTTGTGGACGGTAGCAATGAATTGCGGGATCAAAGCAATCGAAGTATTGGCCAGCGAACCGGTCCATGCGGCCCAGCAGCCAGCCAATCCGTAACGACTCCGGGAGCGAATCAAGTTCGCGACCGTATTGCGAGTTCTGAATGAAGTACTCAAAACGAGTTTTATCGTCCCACCTGTAATAATCTTTATCGCTGAGACCAGCCTGGCTGAGAGCTTCGCGACTCCACTCCACGTTGTCCCAGCCGAATGCCTGCAAGAAAGCAAAGTCCTGGGGTCGCTCTTTCTCGCGATAATCTTGATCGTAGAAGATCCGCTTCAGAAACTTATGGCCGACATTACCGGGATTGAACGTCGCGATGAACTTACACTTGTTGTCAGCGATTCCAGGCCAACGCGTGCAGCTCTTGAGAGTGAGCAATTCTTTTTCGGTGAGCATCTCGGCCTGATCGACAACGAAGTCCATGTATTCCTTGCCGATGTAATCGTCCACGTCCCCGGGATTCTCAGCGTAGCGGAACAAGATGGCCGATCCGTTCGGCAGATTGACTTCTTTGTTTTGCTGGTTGAACCACGGCCGCATGAAGGGATACTGGCGGAAGAGCGGTTCGATGTGATTCTCGCGAACCTTTTCGTAGGTTCGGCGAAAGATAACCCCGCGCGTTTTTGGATAAGACAGCCTCCGCAGGAGCATGATGGCTCTTGCCGCATGGCTCTTCGAACCGCCGCGGGAACCACCGTAGCCAATCCACGTAGCTTCCGAGTTTTCGACCAGATCGTACAGTTCGGCTTGTTTGGGCTGCAGCGGGACGTCAACGTCCAACATGGATGATATTCACCCGAATTTCCGAACCTTCGGTCGCGGATAGGCTGACTTTCGAAGATTCTCGCGGCGCGTAGGCCCCTTTTAGGTTAAAAGCCATATCGAGGAAATCGCGACGTGGTCCCCAGGCGATAACATCCCTGGAATCTGTTATTTTCCCCTCGAACTTGGCGAATACGGTCTCCTGCGCTTCGAGCCCTGGTTTTAAGTATTTTTCAATAAGAACATCGTCAGTCAAACCGTACTTTTCGAGGATCTCGGGAGCCTTGGACTTAATGATTTCGAAGGCCTGATGGCCTGCCTGTCCAGGTGCCTTGGAGGTGTACCCCGCCGCCACAGCTGCGTCTGTCAGCGTCATCCCTTTGCTGAGGTGAACGAGAAGGGCGCGTTCGCGATGCGTCAGTTTCTTGTACTTTGTCATTCAGGTGTGTCCTTCAGTTTACAAAACCTGCCTGTCTCGCTAGTGCGTCTGCACGTTCCCGCTGGTGTGCCTTTTGGCGTTCAATGCAAGCCCACTTCTCTCGGCTCAGTTCATCGCGCAATTGAGCTAGTTCTATAAGAATTTCTTCCACTGGCCAGCTTTTCTCGAGGCGTCTCATGGCACGGCTAATCCAATCTTCTCCCAGAGCAGCGTCCGCACTGTCAATTCCGGTTGAAAATTCCCCGTTGTACCGGTCGAAAATTCCCCACCCCTGAACTTCATGAATGGGCCTCCATGGCCTCGGACGGAGTGGAGCCCAGCGCCGTCTTTTGGCGCGTTTTGGGCGTAACGGAGTCCGAGGCCATGGAACGAGCCGCGGCCTCCGCTCCTTCCTGCCCTCGAGGCGGCACCAGGCCGGCCTTGCGGCGATCCTTCAGCCGGTAGCTCTCGCCGCGAATGTTGATGGTCGTCGAGTGATGCAGTAGTCGGTCCAGGATCGCCGTGGCGATGATCGAGTCGCCGAAGATCGATCCCCAGTCTCCGTAGCTTTTGTTCGAGGTCAGGATGATGCTCCCACGTTCATATCGCGCGCTCACCAACTGGAAGAAAATCGTGGCCCCCAGATCGTCCAGCGGTAGATAGCCCACTTCATCGATCACCAGAACTTTCGGTGCCAGGTACACGCGCATCCGCCGATCCAACCGGCCTTCGCGATACGCGCGCCCCAAGTCCGCCGCCAGATCGTGCGCGGTGATGAAATACGCGCCCAATCCCGAGCGGATCGCTTCTTCCGCCAGCGCCACGCTCAAATGCGTTTTCCCCACGCCAGGCGGTCCCAGCAGAATGACATTGCTGGCTTCATGGATAAACCGCAGCGAACGCAACTCTCGAATCTGCCGCTCATCAAGCGAAGGCTGAAAGCCAAAATCGAACTGCTCGAAGGTTTTTACGAACGGGAAATGCGCCAACTGCAGCCGCGCCCGCAGGTAACGAGTCCTTCGTGCTTCCACCTCGCAGCACAGCAACTCATTAAGAAAGTCCGCATAGCTCGGCTCTTTCTTCGACGCTTGTTCCAGCAAGTTCTCCAGCCGGGCTTCCACCGCTTTCAACCCCAGCGTCTCCAGCGCCGTCTGCAACTGCTCGATCGGAGTGTTCATCGCCCACCTCCGTTCGCCACGCGCTCATACGCTGCCAACGAGCGCTTCTCCACCTCTGGCGCACTCTGCCGCAGATGAATCAGGATCTTGCTTTCCGCCCTTCGCGCTCCCAGCGGGATCCCCTGATGATGCGGCGGGAACGTCAGCACGCTGTGTTTCCGTTGCGCCTTGCCGTGCATCGCAATCCGCTCGCGGCCCGTGCGGATATCCACTTCCTCCGCAATCTCCTGCACCCACACTTCCTGGCCCGCATACTGCCAGGGCACCGAATACCGACTGCCTTGCCAATCCACGTAGGCATCCCGCGCCACTTTGCGCAGCTCACCATCCACGTACGGATACGGCGGCTGCCCCACTAGCGACTGCAAACTGAACTGCTCGACATCCCAGCGTACCGCCACTTGCTCATGCGTCGTTCCGTGTACGCGCTGGTTCGCTACTCCCCAAATCCACTCGCGCAACTGCGCATTCAGATCGCTCAGGCCGCTTGGCTCGCGCCCTTGCAAACCGCACAGAAAGTTCCGCCGCACGTATTTCACGCCCGATTCCACTTTCCCTTTGGTCTGGGCGCGATACGGCCGACACAGCCGCGGCGTGAAGCCCCAGTAGTGCGCAAAGTCCTTAAACACCGGGTGCCAAACGATCTCGCCTCGCTCATCCGTCCCCAGCCACACCGTCTTCATGCGGTCGTAGAGAATCTCCTCCGGCACTCCGCCGATCTGTTGGAACGCCGCTTCGTGCAGCCGCAGCAGCGTGCCCAGCTTTTGGTCCAACGCTGCTTCCGCCACCATCCTTCGGCTATAGCCGAGCGTGAAGGTGAATCCGTGCAGCTTCTGCTGCTGCCCGGCCATCTCCAGCGTGCCCAGATGTCCCCAATCCACTTGCGCCTGCTTGCCCGGAGCTGTCTCGAAGCGCCGCACCGCCACCACTCGTGCTGCACTGCGTTGCGGCCGCAACCAGTCCGTCAGAATCGTGTAGCTCCCCGTATAGTTCCGTTCACGCAGTTCGCGCAGCAGCACCCGCGCGTTCCACACGCCAGCACGCAGACGCTCCTCCAAGTACGGCTTAAACGCATCGAGCTTACTTGGCTGCGGTGAACGCGGCCCGTACTCCGGCGCTACCCCCGCCGCTTGCATATACTTTCGAATCGTCTTGCGATCCCAGCCGGTCAGCTTGCTGATCGTTTGGATGCTCATCCCTTGCCGTTGCAGTTCTTTTAGCTCTTGCACGTCTTTCCCCCTTAACAAGTCTCGGAACCTCCTCCATACGGAGTAGGCTCCGGTGTACCACATCAGGGGGTGGGGAAAATTCAACCGGCACTATGGGGATTTTTGCACCGGCGCTGACAGCACGCTCTCTTTCAATTTCCGCGCTACTCAATTCGGCACCGTCTAGGTCCAGAATCGCGTCCCACAAATCTCCTGATTCTTCAGCCATCCCCTTGTTCCGATCCTCCAAGGTTCCAATGATCGGCATTATCAACCTCATCGCTGTCAACGTCTCTTCGGACGAAGACCCGTCATTTTTCAAGTATTCGTATGCATGAATGAGCCGGATCATGCCGTCCATCACGGCGCCGCGCTCCTCATCTAAACTCTCCATTCGCCAGTAGCGGTCCACGGTTACCCGCTTCATTTTCGCGCCCTCGCCTGACGTCTCGTTGAGCGCTTCCTACTCTACACCGCATGAACTACTGACAGCCCTTGATTGTTCCCGCGCGAGGGAAGACGCACCACCGTCAGTTGGCATAACCTTCCCAGCTCACAAATATCTCGGCTACCCGTACCTCGGCCATGGTCGCCAGTAACTCGGCCTGTGCAGCCTGGTGTTCGCGTTGGCGTTCAATGCAATCCCGTAGCTCACTGAACAGGCGGTCGCGCCATCCTGCGAGTTCCATGAGGATTTCTTCGCCTGCACCCTCCACGGGCCAGCTCTCGGCGATGTGTTTCATGGCCCGTTCGACCCAACGTAACCCCACAGCCAGCACTGCTCGTTCGCTCTCGATCACGGGGCTGCTCAATTCGGCACCATCAAGCTCCAGGATCGCCCTCCACAAATCCGCCAACTCCTGGGCCATGGCCTCTTTTTGATCCTCCAAGGACCCGATGAGCGAAATGATTTGCGCCCTCGCTTCGTTGTCCTCTTCCGATGGAGGAAGATTCTTTAGGTGATTGTAAGCGTGTCTGAGAATCCCGTAGCCCGTCGCAACTGGCGCGACTTCCTCGGTTAGTCTCACCATTCGCCAGTAATGTCCCACGCTTATCGGATCCACTTTCGCGTCCTGTGCTTGACATTCTGATGAGAGCTTCTTACCCTACCCCGCGTGAACGACTGGCAACCTTCGATTGCTTTCCGCGCAAAGGAAGGGGCGCGCCGCATGGTTCGCGAAATCCTTGTCGCTGCCGCGCTTACGATCGCCGTCCTCTACGCCTTCCTTTCGCAGTCAGCGGGTAGCCATCTCAGCATCATCGGCACGATCATTTACGGCATCCCCATTGGGTTCGTTCTGTGGCTCGCCTATCGCATCGTGCGCTTCGCCGTGGGTTACTGAGCACGCTCTAATATTCCCGATCTGGCCGCTGTGACCTTGCCCTGCGCTCATATTCCGCATCTCTGTTCCGCATCTCGTTCTGGATGCGCTCTCGCTCCGCCAAGCCCGATAGCCGCGGTTCTTCTTCGCCTGGCTCCCGCAGTCCACGGGCCTGGGCTGCTTCGTGCTGCATGGCAATGCGCTCTTTTAGCGGGGTTCCGAGCGGACCAAATTCCCTCAGCTCCCGCATGGTTTCCTCTTGCAGCAGCCTGGGCATGTGCGGAATTTCGTTAACCCAGCCCTGAATCCACTCTTGGTCTTGTTCGGGCAGCTTGTCGTACGTCGGGGTTCGCGAAACTCGCTCTGCGGGTTTGACAGGCGCTTGGGTAATAGCTTCCTGCACGGCTGGGCGCGATGCAGGTATCTGCGCGTACTTCTCGCGGAAAGCGTTCAGCTGTTCTTGGGCATCACGCTCTTTGCCGCGAAGTTTCTGAATCTGTTCGCTGGTCTTGGCGCGGTCTCCCTGTAATCGGAATTGCTGAATCTTTTCGCTGAGGTTCCGCATTTCTAAGCGGTCGTCCATTTCCTGACGGCTCATAGAACGCACGGGAGGCGCTTGCTCGTTCGATGATGGCCGGGTCAGCGGGCCTTGGCTTCCAATGTCGATAATGTTTCCGCTAGGCGGCATCTCCAGTGGTCGCGTTCGAGTAACAGGGCCGCCTGGAGCTTGGCGTCCCAAATCCGTGTAACTGGCGCCTGGTTCAGGCAGCAATAGCCCACGACGAGTCGCCCGGGTTCCTGGCACCGCCTGCGCACCGATTCCACGGACGCCACTCTGGTCCTCGATGCTACGGGCTTGAATGGGAGGTTCCGACAGCAATAAGCCTCTGCGTGCAGCCCGCGTGTCGCCATACTGCGTTGGCTCTAACCCTGAAATCGGCCCGCTTGTATCCGGAACTGGGCCAACCATCGTCGGGCCGGGCGGCAGTGCATTGAAATTTCTCGGTTGCGGTTGAGCGAACGGCTCGGCCGGCGAAAATCCCTTCTTTCCCTGGAACGCCTGGTCAATCAGGAAGTTCGGATCACGCAGTTTCGCGAGCCATCTGCCGACCGCCAGCGTTCCCGCTCCCTTGGCAGCTCCGAGCAAATTACCGCTCATGAAATCGCCAGCCGCACGCAGCGCAGCAAGTCCTTCCCAAAGAGTCGCGCCCTTCTGCCGGGTTGCTACCGCGTTAGCTTTCGCGGCCGCGCGTTCGACGTCGCGCAACGCCCCGTATTCCCGTTTTAGGTCCGCGATTCCCGATCCGCTCAATTTCTGGGCTTTTTCATCGAGAAGGCCGCGCAGGGCTCGCACTTCCGCTTCGGTCGCGGTCATTTCGGGAGACACGGGGGAATCTGTCGCGCTTCCTCGTTTGTAAAAATTGCGCAGATCGTTATTCGCATCTTGGATCGCGTTCTCGACATCGCGCAAACTCATGTTGTCGCGGTAGGTGTCTGCTCGGTCTTTAATCCGTTCGGCCACGTCGGGAAACTGCCTTTCCGTGCGAGAGGACACGCTTCTGTCCATCGCATCGGCCACGGGAGAAGTGTCCGCTTGCAGCTGTGCCACCGGCCCAGTGCGCTGTTCGATCGCATCCCAGACGTGCTCTTTCGCCGATTTCACGCCTTGCAGCAGGTCCGCAGGGGATTTGAACTCGCTCAAGGGCGCCCCACCTTCGCCCGTAATCGCTCCTGCCTGCTTTAGCTGTTGCAGCCTTGGCCCGGCGATATCAATGCTCTCCGCCGCGTGCGGAATGTTTGCACCTGGCTGGATCGCCTGCGTCAGCGCTCTCGGCGCTTCTGGAACTGTGAATCGATCTGTGATCGGCCTCACGAGAGCTGTGCCGGCGCGCTCGATTGGCGCACTGACGGTTTCGAGAGCACGCCTGACAGGTGGATGCTGCAACGCTTCACCCGCTGCGACTTCCCCCGCAGGAACTGCCCCTTCAGCTAAAACAGACTTCCACTGGCCGCGGCCAGCTGCATCCTCCATCGCCGGAAGGTTCACGCCCACTGCCGGCGCGACGATGGGTGCCGCTGCTGAATAAACCGGTCCATACCCCTGCTCGCGACGACGCTGATAACCGGTAATCGCGTCCTCAGTGCCTTTCTGCAATCCCTCCTGGATGCCCAATGGGTCTTGCGCGGCAGCCAACGATCGCAAAGCTCCGCGTCCGATACTCCCAGCCACTCCCGAGCCAGATTCGCGTGCTTGCTTATATCCCTCGTAGCCTTCAGTCCATGGGCGCACGAGCGAGCTTGCGGCGCCCTTGATTTGGTTTCCGACCACCCCCGCGGCGTGCGACCAGAAGCCTTCGGGTTCCTCTTCCTGTGAGCGGATCTTAGGTTGTTGAGTGTTTTCCGGTGGCGCGTTGCCAGAGTTCTTCTGCGCCATAAATTCGTCCGGATCGAACGCTTTCGGCTGAGGCGCGGATTGGCTTTGAGCTTGGCGTCCGGCCATGAACTGATCGGGATCGAATCCGACCGGCGGCGCCTGTGAGGTGTCTTGCAGGAGTTCGGGGCTCATTGTTTCTTGTAACCCTTCGCCTTGAATGACTGCTCAATCTGCTGCGTCGACATGTGGTATTGCCTCGCTGCGTCCTGCACGTCCTGATCGGTGTAGGTTTTCTCTCCGCCACCGCTAGGCCCAGCATCAATGGCGTCCAGTTTCTTCTTGGCGTCGGCCACGATGCGGCGATGTTCCCTCGGATCATCGCTGTCAATGAGCGCTTGGCGCGCGTCGTCGATAATCCGCGACTTGGCAATCATCTTCGTCTGAACAGCACCTACCAGAGCACGGATCTGTTTGTCTTGGTCATCCGTTATGCTGCGAGCATCGTCGGGATTCGTCGACCAGTGCTCAATTTTCGCTTTCAGATTCTCCCAGGCGGAACGTCCACCGACGATGCGGTTGATCTCCGTTTCGTTCATGCGTATGCCGGAGCCTTGCCCGCCAGCCATTACGGAGAGAAGTTCCGGCCCTACGAGCGCATCAGCCTGAGGATTCTTTTGCGCGAGCGTGTCGTTCAGCCGACCCAAACGCTGATTCAGTTGGTCAAGTGGAGTTGCGATTTTGTCCAGCGCGGAATTGTTGTACTGGAAGCTCTTGTCGGAGCGGGCTGAATCTTTGTTAGGCTGATTGATTATTGCTGTCGTCGCAGGAACGATGGTCTTTTCCTGAGTGTGGCCCTTCAGCCAGTTCGCATCGTCAGGACTCAGTTTCTTACCCGCTGCGAGTTGGGCGCGCAGGTTAGTGGCGCGAATCGTGTCCTGTTCGGCTGTTGGCGCTTTGCTGGAAGCTTGCGCCTTCTCGAAATCTTCGACTGCCTGCTTCCATGCTTGCACATGCGGGTCGGTCGCCGGGTCACGGCCGGCGGTGATAGCGTCGCGGATCGCGCCGGCATATCCCTGCTGCACATTTTCTAACTTGTCCGGCGTTGGCTCTCCCAGCTTCTTCGTCTGCGCATTTTTGTAAGACACGTCAGCCGCAGTCTGTTCGCCTTCGCGTTTCTCGTTGGCTTCCGCCCGTGCTTCGCTCTGTTGCGCGAGCCCCTGATTGAACGCTGTGTTGTACTCGCCGACGTCGCGTTGATAGGCTTCATTGGCCCGTGCGATAGGCGCTTCCCGGAAGCGCTTGGCAATCTCCATTCCCGCCTCTGGATTCTTGAATCCCACCATGCCCGCCGCAAGAGCATTAAGCCATCTGCTTTTTGAACTGGGAATCGCCGGTTTGTAATCGGTCGATACCGGCGGCGCAACATTTCCAGCCATGATGTCGCTGCGCAGATTCGGAGCGCTGACGGGCGGAGCAGTCGGCATCGAAGGCGCAGGCTGCATGGAAACGGGCGGCTGAGAAACTGGCGGTGCAGACGGAGGCGGAGCGCTCGCAGTCGTGCGCACTGGCGGTGCGGCATTTGCACCGGCCAGCATATTCCCCAAGTCCGAGTAGCTAGGGTCTACCGCAGGCTGTGTGTTGAGCGGCTGATCGGGAGGCGCAGGGCTGTAGTTGCTTCGCACCGGCGGTGCGTCTGTGTAGAGATCATCGTCCATTTCGTCTCCTATAAGGCTGGTACATTCCGAATCGGTCACCACCATCCAACTTTGTCAATACTTGCCCGGGGGATTACCGCAGTGATATACCCATACCGCGCAATCCCCCTGCGGGTTTTCCATGGGGGTATTGTGCCTTCTCAAATCCTCGTCAGACACAGTACCGGAGCCACCATGAGGAATCTTTTCGTTTTCACATTTTTGTTCGTTTTGGCGTACCCAGTCTTCGGACAAAAAGACGTTTCGATCAAAACAATAGACAAGGTTAAGCGATCTATTGTTCCGATCGTCTGCGGGTATATAGACGAGCAGAAAAATTTCAAGATCGTTGAGATCGCCGGAACTGGATTTTTCATTGATGAAGGTGGCCGTTTTGTCACGGATGCTCACGTTCTGAGCCATTGGGACCAAATGAGCGCTCGGCATCCTTGCGCTCCCGCGATCTACATTCCAGACCACGGATGGCAGCAATTCGAAACAACTATCCCATTCCAATATTTCTATTTCACTGTTTGTGCTACCGATTCTAGTATTGACTTGGCCGTCTGTGAGCCAATAGAAAATCCCTTCACGAGCAAACGCATATCGAGAGAGAACATCGCAGCTGTCACTTTTGAATCCCAAAATCAACCGGAGGGAATGCCAGTCGCGTTCACTGGCTTTCCTCTGCAATCCATAATCCCTATCACATCGAAAGGTTTCGTTGGTGGATTCGTGGGTGGACTGCCCGATGCCCATTGGTTTGACTATATCGTCGACAAAGCAGCATGGCCGGGAGCCAGTGGAAGCCCTCTTTATCTCGAAAATGGGAAGGCAATTGGGATTATGCGTGCCGCCGGGGAAAACATAGGCTCTGGATTGTCCTACGCTAGAAGTGCAACTGTCATTGTGGATTTCCTCGCCAAACACCCCTCTGCCGCCGCAAAATAAAAGAAGCAGAAACAAACACACACATTTAGAGCACCACCAAACCGCTGGATTTCTTGCGGAAAGAAATCGTGTCCAAGTAGCGTCCAAAATGTGGGGTTCGTAGGCGGAAAAATGGCGTGGTGAGGAGCTAAGGGCAATGCCACCAATGAGACTTAGGGTTGACCTCTCGGGCTCATAACCCGGAGGTCGTTGGTTCAAATCCAACCCCCGCAACCATGGGCGCTTTTAGGCTAAACCTTGAAGCGCCCTTTTTAGTTTCAGTTACGAGCATTCCTGTTTTACTTCCCTACTTCAGTTGATTGCCGCCGAGTTGTTCCTGTTCCCCAAATTGGGAACAACTGGGAACAAATCACCATAAATCGCCCTTTCTATGGCGAGCGCGGCCTCGCGTTCTGCTTCCACAGAGGTATGCGTATAGACCTCGGCGGTCATTTCGATGTTGGCGTGCCCCAACAATTTCTGCGCGAGTTTCAGATTCCCCGTCCGCTCGTTGAGAATGCTAGCGGCCGAGTGCCTGAACGTGTGGAAACCCGAACTTCCGGAAGTGCGAGCAATGCCCAGCTTGTCGAGCAGTGGATACAGCACGTCCTTGCGAAGCACATCCGGATGTAATGGCGAGCCATCCTTCTTACAAAATACAAATTTGTCTGGTCCGCGAGACACCGCTTGCTCGAAGTGCTCTGTCAATGCCTCGGCAAGTGCGTTCCCGAAATAAATCGTCCGCACGCTTCCTTGAGTCTTCGGAGGAACAACCTTCCCGTGCCAGAGACTTTGCTCAATTCGCAATTTTCGACCGAGAAGGTCAATGTGTTTCCATTGCAAACCGAGTAGTTCCCCAAGCCTGGGACCGGTTAACGCTGCACAACAGAAGAACGCACGGTACATTTGAGGAGCAGCTTGAATAATCGCCAGTACCTGCTTTGGCGACCAAGTCGGCTTTTCCCGACGCCGGTAGACCGGCTTGTGGCTCTTCCGAACTGGCGATTTGACGATTAAGTCATTGTCCACTGCAAGCGAGAAGATTCCCTGCAAGACCAAAAGGAGATTCCGCACGGTCTTAGCCGAAAGACCGGCATTCGATTTGTCCTGCGCGAATTGTTCAATGTGCAATGGCGCAACGTCCTTAATTCGATATTCACCTAGGGCCGGTAAAATATGACGTTCCAACGCAGAATCGTATGACCCTCGCGTGGAAGGTTTCAAACCCCTGCGGTCCAGGTTTGGTGTCCAGAAGTTCCCCACGAACTCCCGAAGCGTTAATTCGTTGGCTTCGAGCGTTGTGGTGGTTGAGTCCGCAATCCGCTGGTTAAGGACCTCGCGTGCGGCCTTCTTGCCTGACAAGCCATACAAAGTTTCCGACCGCTGCCTCCAAGTTCCCCCTGCCATGCGCACGCGATACCGGATTTTGAACGCCACCCCATAGCGTGTACGAACGGCATCTGAAACGTAACCGCGTTGATACGATGATTGGCGAGTTACTGTTTTTCTCCTTTCGTTTGTGACCCGTCTTCGCCTTTCAACCGAACGTATAGGGCAGCACCCTTTCGAAATATTGCGGCGACCGGTTCCTCCAGCTTGCGGGACGCTCGTTCTAGCTGAGCCATCTCGCCGGGCGTTAGGCGGAGGAAAAACCGCCCACTTCGACGCAAATGTTTCGGCTTAGGTGGCCTTCCCATACTGGAAGTATCTGTACAGTCATAAACATCTCTTGTCAATCTGTTCCCTTTCTTCTCCTCGTTCATTTTAGTTCTCCGGTTTTGCCTCGCTTGGGATAGGTCGTTGAATCGACGCCCCGTTTTCCAGCCGTTCCAATACCAAGTCCCACCGAAAACGCAGGTACTTGCCGACGTGGAGCACGCCGAGGTCATTGGCATGCGCGTAGACCCAGGAGTTATTCACGCGGAGCCGTGCCGCCACCTCAGCGACGGTTAAGAGTTCGGCCGAAGTATTGATTCCGTCCATGGCTACATTTCGCTCCCCGTTTCAGCCAGTGTTGCGCACAATTGTGCCAGGCAACTGCAGGTAACCACGGTAGATGACCCCATCGCCGTTGCAGTGACGGCCACCGGGTCTTTCCTCACGATTCGTTTACGAGCGCGTGCCCACCCCTCCGAACATGCCTTTGCGAATTTCCTCGTACATTCTGATGACCCGTTCGTCAATCTTCGAAGTTGGTGCCTGCTCGTGCGAACTCATCTTCCAGCGCTTCGAGTTTTGCGCTGCCTGTGCCTCGATTGCGGTTCGGCAACACTGATCGTGGCGAGAGGTAGCGAATCGGCGGTCTTCTGGTTTGCCTTAGTCTGGGTAACCGACCTTCGATGAGGGACGACCTTCTGTCACTGACCCGGCAACGCGGTTTTCCAGTTGGGGCCGCCGCGCATTGCGCTGGGCTTTGGAAGCGCCGAGTTCACCGCGTAGCCCCACAAATTCTTCAGCATCCGCTTTACTTATTGTGCGACCGATAATTTCGCGTTGCCACTTCTTGCGCGGCGGCCAATCCACCCCAAGCAGGCGAAGCTGCTCTCTGGTCCAGCCACCTGCGCTGCTGCGACCTGCCAGAATCAGTTCTTTTGTGATGGTTACTTGCACGTTCGAATGCTTTCTTTTCCGCGTTCGAGGCCAGCGCGCTTTGAATCTAAGCATCCCGCCTCAGTTTCGTGTCACCCAATCCGACGACGCGCCTGTAAGCTACCAGTCTGACCTGCAGAAACGCAGGCCATGGCAAGTAAGCGGAGAAAGACAAAACCGTTCGTCTTCCTCCGCGAAATTAAGCACGCAGCCTGGTGTCATTCGCGTCGAAGCCCTCTTCCCGAAACCCCGTTTGACCTTGCGGCTGGTCGGATTTTAACGACGCACTTTCGGAAGCGCATCCGCCCTGGGGCGGACGTTCCTCTCGGTTTTTTTCCGTTCTCGCTTAGGCGCCTTTTCAGGGGCGTTACGGCGACGAAACCGAGCGAAACTGGCAGCTTGTCACCAGCGTCGGCGTGCACACCCTGCGGCGAATTCATTCAACTGCAGCGCAAAAACCGTGTGCCCACGATGCATATTCAACCTAAAAAAGCGGATTACACGGAAGCCACAAAATTGCAAATTGTTCTTCTCGCGCCCCGTCTATACCCACTGCAAGTTCCAGCGAATAATCCAGCAATCTTATAAGCCGGGGAAAAATGTAATCCTTGCGGTCGATTTCTGGCAGGCTTACCTGGAGCATCAGGAAAAATCCTGCCCGTAGCAGGTCCTCGACAATTCTATGGGCGAGTGATTCCACATCGTTCCCACTTGCCACAAGATCGGTTGCGGTGTCGCCCATGCCACAGAGTTCCATGTACTCCCCGTCCGTCATCGTCGTGCCGTCGCGAAGTGTTACGTCTTTCAGTATTTTCGGGTGGCCTAACGCCAAAAAGTAATGACCCGGACCGTCACCATCACCGCTTTGATTGCCAGCGCAGCCACGCCTCCACGCTCCGAAACATCCTTGGCGATGACACTAAGTTCCATCAGCTTCTTTGTAACCCAGCCTATAATAAAGCGCCAACCCTAACAACAGTGAGCGATGGCGCTCATAGTAGTGCGAAATAGACGGACTGTCAACAAAACTTATCATGCTGTTACTTATACCTAGCTGACGGAATTCGTTGCTCTGAGAAGTCATTATTAACGCATATTAACGCTCCTAGTACAGCTTTGTAAAGTGTTTACTTCATTGGGCGAATGGTGTATACAGACGTGCGTAGTGTGGAGTTAAGGAATGAAAAAGGTGGCCGAAGTGTTGGAGGAGGCCGAGGGGCTGGGTGCTGGCTGCACCGAACGTACTTTCTGGAAGTATCAGAAACTGGGTCTGTTGTCCGAGGGACGTAAGATTTCTGGGCAAGGCAATGTAGTGTACTTTCCTGACGACACAGCACTTCGGCTTTGGATTATTCAGCTTCTGACGAAGGAACTAGAATTCAGTCTTTCAGACATTGCCCGATACCCTTGGTCACAATTTGAAGTGGACCAGGTGAATTTGCCGCCAGATAGTCATCCAGGGAAACTTATTCTCGAAACTAAGAACCGATATGGCAAGCTAAAAGGCAAGTTTGTTGGTGAGTTTATCGACAAACTTAAGGAGAGTTTGAATCCCAAAACTGGCGGTGGCCAAAGATCAAACGCATGGAGCGGTAACTCCCTAAAATAGCGCGTGCAATTGAAAACGAACCGCCGCTATCGAGCCTTCGACAAAAACCAAAAGTAGCTGCATTTCCTCTTACCTTTGGAATTCCGAAGCAGCGCACGCGATGGGGGCATGACAGGGAACAGCCCAATTTCAGCCACCGCCGCCTCGGGGAAAACTTTCTCCGGGATGCTCGTTGAGTCAGTGAAGGAGGACTGCTCCTGGAAAACCGCTATGGAAAAAGAACAGCCGCAGCCGACTACGAAGGGTAGTGAAAAAGACCCGAAGGTGTGGGATAAACCCAGGAAGTTTCACATTTTCGTCACAATGAAGAAAAGGCCCGCAGCAAAAGAATATGATGAACGCGCAATCTCGAAACCCAGCAGCTTCCCACCGATATAGAACTGGACTTTGCACAACGTCGGCGCTATGTTAGCGGCCCTGCCCCAACCGTAAGCCGTAACCCTAAGTCCGCAACTGCGAGTACGCCATGAATCACAGGCCAATGAAGCAGGAAGTGCAAGAGTGGTTTCTCCTCGTCGTCCTTTTCGTTCTCGCCATCGGAACGGTTATGGTTTACGTGCTGCGTCGCTAAGCAGCCACACTTTGACTTCAAACGGTATGGGACTTCAGGTTTCAATTCGGCGAGTTGGCGGCGTCACTATCGTGGATTTTCAGGGGAGTGCGACGCTTGGCGGCGACAGCGATGCGTTTAGCGGTTGTTTGCGAAAATTGATTGACGACGGCGAGCGCAACGTTCTGCTGAATTTGGCCGGTCTAACGCAGTTGGATACTTCGAGCCTGAGCAACCTCGCACGGGCATATGTAAGCCTTAGGCGAGAAGGTGGGAGCCTGAAGTTGCTCAGTCCGCGTGGCAGCGTGAAGTTAGTTTTGGAGACACTACGGTTGCTCGATGTAATTCCGAGCTATGAAAATGAGGAACAAGCTGTGACGAGTTTCAGTAAGGCCGCATCTGCGTGACCGTCAATGGCCCGGTTTTCGGGGTGTCGGTGGCGCAAAGTAAAACATCGGGTGGAATGCGACGGATTCAGAGCCGCAGTCTAGTGCGACAGTTTAACCCATGCATCGCCGAAAGTTTCTGCGTTCCCTTCTAGAGGCAGGAGCATTTTCCGTTGGCGCCCGCTTCGCTACCGGCCGGTTGGCATCAGCGCCGAGACCGCAACTTGCACTAACGATAGATGACCCGGCCCTCGAACTGGGTCCGTACATGCATTGGCCCGAGGCCAATCAGCGAATTTTGGAATTACTTCGTCAGCGACAACTGAATGCCGCATTATTTGTTTGTGGCAAGCGTGTTCAAGGAGCGTCAGGACATCAATTACTTCGGGACTGGAATGATGCCGACCATCTCATCTGCAATCACTCTTACTCGCATCCGAATTTTAACTTGCCCGAAACAACATATAGTCGATTCGTGTCGGATTTCCAGAACAATGAGCAGCTTCTTTCGGCCTTTCAAAACCGAACCAAACTTTTTCGTTATCCGTTTCTAAAGGAAGGGGACACCGCTGAGAAACGCGACGGTTTCAGAGCATTTCTGAAACAAAGCGACTATCGCGTGGGATATGTAACAATCGACACCTCGGATTGGTATGTGAACGAACGGATGCAGGACGCATTGCAACGGGACTCACGCATCTCCAGAGTGCCGTACCGCGACTATCTAATCAGTCATCTACTCGACCGGACCGTTTTTTATCGTCAACTCTCAATAGATGTCCTTGGCCACGATATTCCGCACACGATTCTGCTCCACTATCACATGCTGAACGCTCTTTTTCTGCCCGATGTCATGAACGCGTTTGAACAAAAGGGTTGGGAATGGATTGATGCACGAAAGGCTTTCGACAATCCGGTTTTTCTGCGACAGCCGAAAACTTTACCAGCGGGTGAGAGTTTAATTTGGGCAATAGCCGCCGAGGATGGCAGATTCAAGGACCGTTTGCGGTATCCCGGCGAAGACGATATCTACGAAAAACCAAAGATGGACAGGCTGGGATTGTAATCTAACTCTCCTGAAAGTTTTGCACGTATGAAACCAAACGCTACTAGTGCCTGCCTGAGCCTTTCTTTTTCCGCTCCGCCCACCGCTTCTAACTCGGAAACGAAATCCGTTGAGCGCAAATGGCAGCCTCCGGCAACCTAACGCAGAATCAGGGTCACAGCCACGGCTGCCACCACCAGTTTCACCAGCCATCCGAGGGAATAAGCCGCAGTGATTGCGGAGTGCAGTTTGATGAACAGCGCATTGGCGATGAGTAGCGGCAAAGGCCCGACAAGCCAAATAGCAAGCGCTAGTTTGACGGTCGCGCTGTACGAGTGGAGATTCAGGCGGGCACACAAGACTGCGAAGACCGCGCAAGTGACGAAGGGCAGAGGGGTGTACCACGCGATAGCTTTCATTTCTCCCTGACCATGCGGGTACCGCCAGATTTCAGGGTATTGGTCGTATCGCTTGTAGAGCCAATCGCCCATGAACAGCCAATCGGTCAGCGATGCCACGAAACCCCCGGCAATCACCGTCAATGCCACGCGAATCCAATTCATAACACCCCCTTCGCCTTCGTAAGGCCGACCGTTCACCTTGGAGGCTGCCCTCGTCCCGGCTGGACTTGCAATGGTATGCCGGGGGATTCATTTTGGCGATTTGCCTTGACTCTGGACTAGACTCTAGGGTGTAGCGTTGGAGGCGTGGGTGAGCCGCAGGCGGAATGAGTCCATGCAAATCGGTCAAATCTCGAAACGAGTGGGCGTAAGCATAGATGCTATCCGGTTCTACGAGCGGAGCGGGCTTCTCGCAGCGCCCCCGCGCAGTGAAGGCGGGTTTCGGCTCTATTCCTCAAGCGACCTTTCCACGTTGCAATTCATCCGCAGTTTGCAGGCGCTCGGGTTTTCCCTGAATGAAATCCGTGAGTTCCTGTCGCTCCGAAGCAATGACCTTCGAGCGTGCTCCGAAGTGCGGAAGATGCTTGACCACAAACTGCATGATATTCACGCAAAGCGAATTGCACTCGCCAAGCTGGAAGCGGAACTGAAAGATGCGTTGGCAAAGTGCAACTCCCAACTTAGGCGTCCGCGTGGAAAGCAAGGCGGTCGCTGCCCAGTTCTTACGGTCTATAGGACTCCAAGCACGAAGGTACTGCATGAAAATTGAAGTCCTGTACGTCCCAAACTGTCCAAATCACGCTGTCGCGCTTGAGCGGCTCCGTGAAATTCTTGCGGGGGGGAGTCTCGAAGCGCATCTGAATGAGGTCTTGGTGAGCAGCGCAGCCATGGCTCATTCGCTGAGATTCCCCGGCTCACCAACCATTCGCATAAACGGTCATGACATTGAACCCCAAGAGGGAGAGACCGCTTCGTTCGGCTTGATGTGCCGCCTGTATGCGGATGGCAATGGCGCTCCATCTCATCAGAGATTGCGCGATGCCATCCGAAGAGCACGTGAGTTGGAGGTCTGATGTCTGGCTGGAAGACAACCGCCGCTTCGTTGGGTGCGATGGTCTCTTCGCTGCTTACGCTTGGGTGTTGCCTTCCCTTGCCGTTTTTGGGCGCAGCGGGGCTGGCGGGGGCTTCCGTCTTCCTGAGTGTCGCTCGTCCTTGGCTTCTAGGACTATCGGTTTTGTTGCTCGGGATGGGCTTCTTTCAAGTCTATCGAGGGATGAAGTGCCGAGCGCGGCAGAACAGGATTGCACTGGTCCTCTTGGGCTTGGCGGCGGCGCTGGTTGTCTTTCTGCTGTTCTTTCCCCAAGTGCTGGCGGGCTTGCTGGCGGACATTTCCAGCCAACAAAGAGTTCCAGCCGGGCAGCCGTCTCTTTCCTCTCTCACGTCAGAGAACTTCGACGAACTGCGTGCAGCATTCAATGAGGCGTCAGGAGACGTGCGCGTGGTTCTGCTCCTATCACCTACGTGACCAACATGTCTGCGGGGGGCTTCCGCAGTTCAAGATGTGCTAAAGCAAAATCCTGACCCGCGCATTCGCGTGTTTGCGATGTGGGAGCCAATTCTGCTAACCGACTATTCCAGTCCGAGCACAAGGGTAATGGCGCGTCTCTCCGACCCGAGAGTCACGCAGTATTGGGACAAGAACCACCTACTTGCGGCACAACTCGCACGCCGCCTGAAATCCGACGCGGAGCATCCCCGGCCACGCTGCTGTAACCAACGTGGCATTGATTGGGATGAGGTCGCCGTCTATCGCCAAGACACGCAGTGGGGCGACCAGCTTCCGCGTGCGGTCTTCTTGGACGGCCCGGTAGTTCATGCGCTTGGCTTTGCTGACGTTGTGACTGAACTGCTGTCCAAGAGCACGGATTCGAAGCTGAGGTCGGAGAAATATCGGCCGATGTCCTCGATTGGGTTCGCTCTGTTCAACCAAGCGGCAGGCAGTCATGGATGATAGTTGTGCAAGTCGGGATTTAGTTTGTAGCTCGTGGGCATGCTTGCTTTGGTGTGTGCCGACAGCCATGTTGCTTGCCGGATTCTATTGGCCAGCGGGTCACGTCTGGCTCTGGATTCCTGCGCTCGTAGTTGCGGGGGGTGCCTGCATCGTGAACGCGGGCCGCTGCGGTCGGCTGCATTGCTACATCACGGGGCCATTTTTCTTATTGGCGGCCTTGTACGTGGCCCTTGCTGAGTTCCACATTGTTCCATTACAGCCGGGGCGTTTCCTGCTGGTTGTCTTCGTGGTGAGCGTTGTAGCCTGTCTCGTGGAATTCCCCCTTGGCAGGTACACGAAGAAAGCAGAGACAACACACTGAAAAAGACCCTGCATTCTTGAAGCCGAGTAATCTCCTGTTATTTAGAATCGGGTTTCCCTCACCACTGACCCCCTGCGTTCCGGCGAAGATAGCGCCGCAGATACACCGATAGGACCGCCACGCATACAGGCGACTGTCTATCCCGTGGCGACGACCTCGGTCACTGTCGTGTGCCCTTTACGCCCAACGAAGGGATGTTGGTACCCAATGTTGCTGCTACTCTGAACACACTCTAAGTCGGCAAAATGACCACACGCGACCAACTCGCGTTAGACTGAGCCGACGAGGAAAGTTCTGATGCGAATCGAAGCGTATCTTACTGAAATCGGACTGACAACGGCTGATGCAATGAAATTCGCGCTATATTCCATTTTGAAAGGAAGGCACCAAAAGGAACAGGAGCCGGGCTTCGCCGGAAAGTTAGCGGCCGCCGTGACAAACTACCTGTTTGAGGGAGACCCTAACATAGCGTCCATGAGTTTATTGGCACGCTCGGGAATGGGCGATTATGAATCACAGCGGGAAAGGCTCGAATTTGCAAATAGAAATCTCCCGCTCGTAGAGAGTAGCGTGGAGGGACTCCGAGAATGGGCGGATGACAACCTGTGTATGGCGCTGACTTGTGCCCTTTATAATTTCTGCTACGCAAAGTACATCCAAGGAGGTGGCAAGGTAGGATTTCTGTCCAGCAATTTCCTCGGATATGTCCGGGCATTGCAAAAGCATGATTATTGAGCGACTGAATCTCTCAGCCGTCGAATGCCTCCCGAAAGCATCACGCCCCTGCTAGTCCTGAGAAAAAACGGGCTGTGGCGAAACCTGCCCAATACTCCTGACTCGAAGGAGATGTACGCGGTCGTCGTTGCGTTTGCCAAGGCACACGATTCGGAAACTTCGGCTCCGCTCATCGGAACCTAGTCTTGACCTTAACGTCGTCGCCGGGGAAATCGCTTGTGTGGAAGTTCTCGACCGGGACGATGTACGGAGAAAGCTAGATGAGGTTCAGCCCTGACCTACCGACGAGGTCCCGATGGATAACTTCGCTCCAACCCTCGGGTTATTGACGCCCCTTGGAACCTTTCTTTCTCTTCTCCGCCCACCGTTTCTTCATCATCTCCGACAACCGCTTTCTACCTGCCGGGGTGAGATGGTCGCGCTTCTTCTTGCTGCGAGTGGCTCGATGGGGAACCGCACTCCTCTTCGCAGCGGCTTTTGGTCGCTGACCTTCCAGTGCTGCTATGGCTTGATTGAGCCGGTCTCTTTCGCTCTTCAGTTCAACTACTATTCTTGCTGTATCCAAAATATCCTCCTCAGGTTGGGCCTTGCAGATTGTAACTACGCTTCCGCAATTTCCTTAGACGAAAAAGGCGACATATCATCTCATGAGCGGTCTGGATTTGCGATTGCGAGCTAACAATCCGAAACTATTGCAGCTTCGCGTATTCCGATTTGGCAGCGATTAGGATGGGAATATCCGGGTCGGCGTCTTTCCAGAGCGCGAAGAAATCCTGATAGGCCGCCTTGGCTTTGGCGATGTCGCCTTGCATCGCATAGGCTCTGCCGATTTGGAGATGCGCGAGTGCTCCGATGGGTTCGTTGAGTACAATTCCGCGATGGTCGAGGATTTTCTGAAACTCGGCGGCGGCTTCGCGCCCTTGATGTCCGCCCAAATAGGCTTGGCCGCGGATGTTGACGGGATACAGAGCAGAGTAGCTCACACTTCCCAATTCATAGGGACTCGCAACCTGTAAAGCCTCGATGGCCTTTGATGCATCGCTGTGATTGAGCGCAAGCAGTGCTCGCAGGGTCGGCAGGTAGTTGAACTGGACGACCGTGCCCTCTGGAAAGCGTTCGCCCAAATCATCGGCCAGAGCCTGCGCGCGGGCAGAATCCCCTGCCAAAGCCAGAGCTAGTGCCGCTCCATCCTGAACATCCCGGCCATTCGAGAGAGCGAGCGCCGCTGCCGCTCGCTGGCGGGCTTCGGCTGGATTGCCAAAGAGGGCTTCCCGCAGGGCCGCCTCGGCTTCGTAGCCCGCTGCGACCTCCTTCTCTTCCGCCCGCTCGGCCGAAGCCACAGCCCGGCCGGAAAACTCGCGAGCCTCGCCAAGCCTCCCGGAATAGGCGGCCGTGTCAGCTTCGTTGCCCAGCAGTACGTCTTCCACTCCCGGCTTGCCCGCAGCCCAGGCCACCTGCTGCGCCATCCCCGCCGCATCATTCTGCAAGAAGGCAAGCAGGTACAGGAGGGTGTGTAGGTCAGGGGAATCGAACTTTTTCGCCTGCGCCTCCTGGGCCGTGGCGCGGGCTTCCTCGAGGCGATTGAGACTGATATACGCGCCGACGAGGCTAGAATAACTCAGACCGTTCGCTGGGTTAAGGCGCATGGACTCGCGGGCTTCTGCAAGGGATTTTTCATATTGCCCGAGTACACTATAGATTCCGTAAAGGGGTGGCAGAGGGGACCAATCTCGCGGATAGGTCTGCGTCCAGAGCTCATTGCCTTGGCGCGCCTTTTGCAGGTTGCCGGTGACATTCTCATAGTAGTGAGACTCGATGTAGAACCTCTCCCTCTCGCTCACTCGGTCGCGCAGCTCGTAGCCCTTCCGCGTGTTTTCGGCTCCGAGGGTGGTCTCGCCCAAATTCGTATAGCACGTCCCGAGCCTGGCATAAGCAATGGCGAAATTCGGGTCGAGGCGGATGGCTCGCTGGAAGAACAGCACGGCTTTGGCCCACTCGCTTCCCGCACTGGCCTTCCGTCCCAGGCTGTAGGCCTGAAGGGCTTCAAGCGACGGGGTGGTGGCCTGCTCGAGCGGGGTATCAAACTTCTGCACGGTGCTCAGCGACTCGCCAAGCTTGTTCCGAATTTCCGAAGCTGTCTTTCCCAGAGCATCAAGCACATGGTTCTTATCGCTCGCCTGAACCTCTGTGCTCGCCAGCGATTCGCCGCTTAGACAGTTGACCGCCTTGATGGTCAGCAGATACTGCGTGCCAATCTGCGCAATCGAACCGTCGAGGACAGCGGCGCTACTGGTCCGCTGGCAAAGTTCTCGCGCAATCTCGGGCGTGAGCTTGGCATCCGGCTTCTGGCCCATCATCTGTAGGGTCTGCTGAGTTTGCTGGTCAGGGATAATGCTCAGGAAGGGTGATTGTTCCAGTTGTACGGAAAGCCCCTGTCGCAGCGTGCCGTCAAACACTGAATCATCTGTCGTATTCGTGAAATCTGCGAGAACGATGGTGTCTTTGTCAGTCAGCGCATGGGTCTTGCGGGAGAAGAAAAACCAGCCGCCCGCGACCAGCCCGAGAACCAGTATTGTTGCGCCCGTAACGGCTGGCCAGTGAGACCTGTTGGGTTTCGCGTCATGGGTATGCTCGACCGGAGCGGTAATAGCGATTGCCCGGTCTCCGCCTGAATCTCGCTGGAGCCGCTGCAAATCTGAGCGAATTTCGGAGGCGCTTTGGTATCGGAGATTACGGTCTTTATCCAAAGCCTTGTAAATGATGTGCTCAAGTTCACCCGGAATTTCCGGGTTCAGCCGCACGGGTGCGACTGGTACCCGGTTCAGAATGGCATCGCAAATCTCTGCCGAGGTGTTCCCGAAAAACACTTGTTTTCCCGTCGCCATTTCATAAAGCACCAAACCGAAAGAAAAAATATCCGTGCGACCATCTAGTTCTTTCCCCCGTGCCTGCTCCGGTGACATGTACGCCAGCGTGCCCATAGCCGCGCCCGGCGTACTCAATTGCATCGCCTCCTGTGTCAGCGTCGCATCAGCATCCGTTCCTGATTTCGTTTGCAGCTTCGCCAGACCGAAATCCAGAATCTTGGCGTGTCCGCGCTTGGTGACAAAAATATTGGCTGGCTTAATGTCGCGATGAATGATGCCGTCCGCATGTGCTGCGTCCAATGCATCAGCAATCTCGATGGCCAGCGACAGAATCAACTCGGTTTCCATCGGTCGCCTAGCGATGCGATGTTTCAGCGTCAGCCCGTCCAAAAACTCCATGACGATGAACGCTTCGCTGTGCTGGTCATCAATTTCGTAGATGGTGCAGATGTTCGGATGATTCAGCGCAGAGGCTGCCTGCGCTTCACGCTGAAAACGGCTGAGGGCTTGGGGGTCTTTGGCTACCTCGTCGGGCAGGAACTTCAGGGCCACGAAGCGGTGGAGTTTCACATCTTCAGCTTTATAGACCACACCCATCCCGCCGCCGCCAAGCTTTTCGACGATTCGGTAGTGTGAGATGGTCTTGCCAATCATGGTAGGTCGTCCGTGGCCGTCATATTAGGACGCCCCACAGACAGCGTCAACGAACGCGATGAACGGAAAGTATGACGATTATTTTAGCTTGGCGTATTCGGACTTGGCCGCAATGAGTATGGGAATAT
This sequence comes from uncultured Acidobacteriota bacterium, assembly GCA_963703675.1. GTDB lineage: Bacteria > Acidobacteriota > Terriglobia > Acidiferrales > UBA7541 > Palsa-295. The sequence continues at coordinate 538,198 of CAVPFH010000010.1, forward strand.
CCGGGTCGGCATCTTTCCAGAGGGCGAAGAAATCCTGATAGGCACTTTTCGCTTTGACGGTATCACCCGATATCGCATAGGCGCGGGCCATACCCAGATGCGCCAGTGCGCCGATGGGTTCATTCACGACGACGCCCGGGTGACCGAGAATCTTCTGAAACTCGGCGGCGGCTGCGCTGCCTTGGTGTGCAGCTACATACGCCTCGCCTCGAAGGTAGACTGGATATAGAGGTTGGACTGAAGAACTGAGTTCATACGGAGCAACCGGAACAAGCGCTTCAATTGCCTTGGCGGTGCTGCCCGCTTGGAGAGCAACGGCTGCGTGGATTGTGGGCAAATAACTAAACTGCACAATCGTATTTTCCGGAAAGCGTTTGGCCAGGTCGGTGGCCAGGCGCGTGGCTTGAGCGGCATCGCCCGCTAGACCCAAGGCGATGGCCGATAAAGCTTCAACGTCTCTGCCGGTCGATAGAGCCAGGGCGCCTTGCGCTTGCTGCTTTGCCTGACTCATGTTGCCGACCAGCGCCTCGCGCCACGCACCTTCCGCCTCGTACCCCGCCGCCGTTTCTTTTTCATCAGCACGTTGGGCTGATTCGGACGCGCGCCGCGTCAGTTCCCGTGCTTTGGAAAACTGCCCGGCATACGCGGCAGTGTCGGATTCGGTAGCGAGCATAACGTCTTCGAATCCGGGCTTTCCCATCAGCCCAGCCACCTCGCGCTCCATTCCTGCCGCATCGTGTTGCAGGAAATCAATGTTGTAAAGGACGAGGTGATTTGCAGGATTATCCAGATTGTGGGCTTGCGCCTCCTGCGCTGTCTCCTTGGCTTCGTCCAGACGGTTAACATTCAAGTAGCTGCTAACGAGATTCGAGTAAGATGCCCCGCTTCCGGGATTGAGTTTTAGCGCCTCCTGGTTGGCAGCGAGGGCCTTATCGTAGTTGCCCAGGGCAATGTAGATGTTGCCCAGGTTTCCAGTCGGGGTGTAGTCGCGCGGGTAGGTCTGCGCCCACAACTCATAAGCTTTGCGCGTTTCCTCCAGGTTTCCGGTGACGTATTGTTCATAGTGCGAAACGATGTAAAGCTTTTCGCGCTCGCTTACCCGTTCGCGCAGTTCGTAGGCCTTGCGGGCATTTTCGGCGGCACGCGCAGGCTGGCCCAAGTTGTCGTAGTTCGTCCCCAGCCGCGCATAGGCCATTGCGAAATTAGGGTCTAGGCTGATGGCCCGCTGTAACAGCGGGATGGCGGCAGCGTTATCGCGCTTCACTATCTGCGCCTGGTAGCCCAGGCTATAGGCTTGCAGCGCCTCCAGCGATGGCGTGGTCACGTTCTCCGCTGGCGCGTCATACTTTTGTACCGAAGCCAGCGATTCGCCTAGCTTCACGCGCGTCTTTGTCGCTGCATCGCCCAGAGCCTTCAAGACCTGCTCTTTGCCGCTGGCAGTGGCCTGTTCGTTCGCCAGGACATCGCCGCTTCGGCAGTTCACAGCCTTTAGCCCAACGAGGTATTGGCTACCGAGACTCGAAATCGAGCCTTCGATGCTGGCAGCGCTGGCGGTACGCTGGCAAACTTCGCGGGCCAACTCGCGCGTGAGCCTCGCGTCCTTGGGCTGCGCCATGAGCGCGAGCGTCTGCGCCACGCGTTCATCGGAAAGTAGGTTCAGAAACGGCGACTGCTCCAGTTGCGACGACAATGCTTGCCGCAAGGTGCCGTCAAAAACGGGGTCGCCGGTGGTGTTTGTGAAATCGGCAAGGACGATGGTGTCCTTCTCGGTCAGAGGTGCTGCGTGACGAGACCGGAAGTAGAGGCCAGCTGCGACCAATGCGACGACAACGACGGCTGCGGGAACCAGAATCTTCCAGAGTTTCTTTCCCCCGGTGACCGGAACTTCCGCAACTCTCACGGCAGCAGATGAAGCAGCAGCGGGAACAGAAACTGATGATGGCACGGGCTGCTGGACGACATGCTGAGAGCCTGTATCCTGTACCGCCGCCACCGTCCCCGAACTCGCTGCTGACACTTGGCCTGAACTTGTGTCTCGCTTCAGGCGCATCAGTTCGGAACGCATTTCGGCAGCGCCCTGATAACGGAGTTCCCGGTCTTTCTCCATCGCGCGGTTGATGACATCATCCAGTTTTGGCGGGATGTCCGGATTCAATCGCAACGCCGGTACGGGAGCCCGATTCAGAATTCCATCGGTGATAACACCCGAGCTTTCTCCGCGAAAGGGCAACGTCCCTGTAGCCATCTCGTAGAGCACCACGCCAAATGAGAACAAATCAGTGCGGGCGTCCAGTTCCTTCGCCCGTATCTGTTCCGGTGACATGTAGGCCACTGTGCCAACAGCCGTGCCTGGGCTCGTAAGGTGCTCCGCGCTCACTCCCCCCATCGCATCCGTGGCGAGTGTGGCCCCCGAGGCCACAGCTTCCCCTTTCGGTCCCAGCTTGGCCAAACCGAAATCCAATACTTTCGCGTGCCCTCGTTTTGTTACGAAGATGTTGGCAGGCTTGATGTCCCGGTGGACGATGCCTTCTGCGTGTGCTGCGTCGAGTGCGTCGGCAATCTCAATGGCCAAGTTGAGGAGAGTCTCTGTTTCTATGGGGCGGCCAGAGATGCGATGTTTCAGCGTCAGCCCGTCCAAGAACTCCATCACGATATACGCTTGACCGTTCTCCTCGCCGATGTCGTGAATGGTGCAAATGTTGGGATGGTTGAGCGCGGAAGCCGCTTGCGCTTCGCGTTGGAATCGTTCGAGGGCTTGATGGTCGCGAGCGAGGTCGTCCGGAAGGAATTTCAAAGCCACAAATCGCCGGAGCTTGGTGTCTTCGGCTCTATAGACGACACCCATGCCGCCACCACCGAGTTTGTCGATGATGCGGTAGTGAGAAATGGTGCGGCCGAGTGTGGGCGCGGAATCGGTCACTGGTGACGGATATTAGGCTGCGTCACGAGGCAAGTCAATCACGGCTGGTTGCACGACTTATGCGGGCGGCGACGAGAAACCACCAGAATTCTGTTTCGCGACCAGGATTTATTTCTGGCTCAGAAGATAGAGGTCGGCGTGACCGCCGTATTCTAGGGGAAATGCAAAGGGGACCTTCAGCGCGACCTGGGGCGCTCCTATCATTTTGCCGTCTCTCCAGGGCTGACGGAAGAACTTACCAAACGCTCCGATTTATCTTTTGCTTTACACGTGTGCTGCAGGTCATCGAGACTTTCCATTGTTCGCAGACATGGACCAACTCCCGATTCGATTTGACTTTGACCGAGTATTCTTTTACTCGGTCGAAATGGCGCTCTGGAAGCCATTCCCTCGTCAGCACGATAAATGCGAGTGGGAAGCATTGTACCGCCGCATTATGCACCTGGGTCGCCGCAGGAGTCTCGCCAGGTAGGCGCCCAGGCTAGTCAAAAAGGCTGTGGGAGCTTTTGAACCAGCGGCACCGAACTGTGATGGCTGCGGGCGTCCGAACACGGCCCTGCGCTCGCTTATTCGGCCGATAGCTCCTCATTCGCAAGCGTTGACCGCACGACGAACCGCACAGTAAACTTCCTTCGTGAATCAAAAGTCAGAGGAGCCGCAACGGTTGGCGGAAGATTTTTCGGAGGTAAGTACCAAGTCCATCTGGGTGCTGCTGAAGCACATTGTTGCCATTGTGGATGTCCTGAAAAAAGAACTCCCGTTCGATGACTTGACGCCCAACTGGCATATCGAAGACGGAACCGACAACTTCACCGTTGGGATTTCGGGACGCTGGGGCGAGAGATACGACCACCTTACAATTTACACGCATTACCTCGATGCTCCGCCCGAACCGAAAGAGATGTATCCACCTGAATGCTGCGCTGTAGGGACGCTTCAGATTTCGTCGTCCGAACCTCTGCAGCCAGAAGCCTTGGAGGTTTGCGGGACTCCCGAGCAATGGATGGCGCACCACAATCATAGGTGGGTCCCGCTCACAGCTTCGTACATCGCTTTTCTAATGGGTGTTTACCACCCAAGCCCATCGTAAACGGCAGCGGTGCTATGTCTTCAGCGCTTCTGAAAGCATCTCCTCCTTGACAACTACCTCGTTTTGCTACCTCAGCGTGTTACGGTAACTCATAGTAATTGAATCCGATTATGCACGACGTGCTACCCGCTAGGAATACAATGGCCCGCAGGTAGCAAAGACTAGGAAACCTACCAGACCTGAGCGTCTATCGCCGCCCACGCCCGCCTGCAAGAACTGCCGTTCTATCCAGAAATTCTGCGTCACCTGACCATGGGCGAAAGCGTCCGTTCGCTGGCGCGTTGGCTGGTCGCTCAGCGCATCGATGGACCGGCTGGCAGATGGTCTGCGCGCTACTGGGAAAAGCTACTGGCACCACTCGACCATCAGGTACGCGTCGCCAAAGAGCGGCAAGAACGCGCCGACCGCAGAGCGTCACGGCATCCGGCACCGCCAACGCCGCAGCGAATCGAAAACACGCTCGAGGCCATCACCGACACGCCCATGCTGATGGCCAATCTCTTGCCGGACGATACATTGAACGTCGTCAGGCACGTAGAAGATGTGTTGGACCAGATAAATGCAGAGCGGACGCTAAAGTTAGCGTTTGTTCAGATTGCCACTAGAATCGACTCGCTCATGCGTCTGGAATCGCAGACACAAGAACGACAGCGCGACGGCCACCGCGACATGAAAAATCTCATCGATGTCGGCAACTCGCTGATGAAACTGGAAATGCTGCAAGGTCGTTTTAACCTGAAGCCAGCGACGCCCGAAAATGCGCTGGATGAATCCGATATCGCTGTACAATTACGTCAGTTCGACGTGGTGGACCGCAACTTAATCCGTTGTGCGACCATGAAAGTCATCCACATGATTGAAGAGGAAGCAGCCGGAAAATATGATGACGGACCGGGCGCTGAGCAAGGGCTAAACGCCGAATAGCTCGTGGTAAGTTACAGGCCCATACTCTTTTAAGACTTGTTTCATGTTTTCCACTTCTATTGGCGACAATGGCAAGCGGTTCTCTTCAGTCGCCGCGTTCCAATGACTCCAGATGCGAATTTCCATTCTTGATGCGGAGGGATTTTGCTGCCATTTCTTTAGTATCAAGTGTATTGCCATCAGGTAAAACAACATGATGAGCAATATTCTACGGCTCACAACAGATTATGAAAACTGTTTCTGGGCCGAGCTAATATGGCCCCAAGTTTAACGCACAGCACGTCAAGGAAGGAAACCTGAGAAGGGACCCGCGCTGCAAGAATCCCGACTGCCGTTGGAGGAACGATGACGGCACGGTGGGACGCAATGACCCATCGAAGACAACGTCCGAGCCAGTGGAAAGGTCAATCTTCTCGCCTCTGTCGGATGAGGAAGAACGTGGTCTTGACCCACAATAGAAATTGGGAACAACTCGGGGAACAGATTGGGAACAGAATGGACTGCACCCCTAAGCTGAGACACGCTGGAAGGCGATTAATTGGGTGACACTTCGGCCTGTTTTCGCTTCGTTTATCGATAAGCAGTCGCAGGACCGCCGGAGTGTGGAAATCCTGAAGGGATTTCCAAGGCCTGTGGGAGCGGTGGTAAACCCGTCGTTGGTTTTCCACCGCTCCCATCAGAGCCGTCACTTTCGTTGGCCTTACTAGCCTGCTCGAACTCTTCTGGTGTTAAGTATCGTAGTGCGGAATGCAGCCTTTGTCGGTTGTACACCTGCTCTAGCAGCTTGTTGAAAAACGCATTCTTATTGAGTCTCCGAGGAAATTGAAGCGTCCATAGAGAGTTGGGAACTTCAACCTTGGAGGAAAGATGCGCGGAAGCGATCCAAAGCAGGATGCGATGTTCAGTTATATGTCTCCCGAGCAAAGAGTACCCGCCGAGCATCCACTGCGACCGTTGCGCAGGATGGTCGATGACATCCTGAAAGAGATGTCGCCGCGGTTTGCAAAGCTCTACGCGGACACGGGTCGGCCGTCGATACCTCCGGAGCGGTTGCTGCGCGCCCTGCTGCTGCAGATCCTCTACACGGTGCGCAGCGAGCGACTGTTGATGGAGCAATTGAACTACAACTTGTTGTTCCGTTGGTTTGTGGGTATGGGAATGGACGAAGTGGTGTGGAATCACGCCGTGTTCAGCAAGAACCGGGAACGGTTGCTGAACGAAGAGGTGGCCGAAGCCTTTTTCCAGCGGGTGCTGGAACGAGCCAAGCCATATCTGTCGGATGAGCACTTCACGGTGGATGGCACGTTGATCGAAGCTTGGGCCAGCCACAAAAGCTTCCGAGCGAAGGACGGGGGCGAACCGCCCTCTGCGAACGGGCAGGAAGTGGATTTTCATGGGAAGAAGCGGAGTAACGAAACGCACCAATCGACTACCGATCCGGATGCTCGGCTGTATAAGAAGTCGAAGGGCAGCGAAGCGAAGATGAGCTACCTGGGGCATGCGCTGATGGAGAATCGCCATGGACTGTTGGTGGACACGATGGTGACCTTAGCGGATGGGACGGCGGAACGCGACGCGGCGTTGCTCATGGCGTCGCAGATTCCGGGTGTGAAACCGGTGACGCTGGGCGGAGACAAGAATTATGACACGCAAGAGTTAGTGCGAGACCTTCGAGAAATGAAGGTCACACCGCACGTGGCACAGAACAACACGAACCGGCGGAGTGCCATCGATGGACGCACGACCGAGCATCCGGGCTATGCGATCAGCCAGAAGAAACGCAAACGGATCGAAGAGAGCTTCGGTTGGATGAAGACCATCGGCATGCTAAAGAAGGTTAAGTTACGAGGCCTGGAGAAAGTGAGTTGGTTGTTCACCTTTGTGGCGGCGGTCTACAACCTGTATCGACTGCAACGGTTGGAGGCGCAAGCAACTTGAGGAGGGCAGGAAACCGCGATAAGGAACACGCAAAGCAACCTTCGAACGGACTCAGGCCAACCGCAGGTCTAGCTCCGCCGTCGCTCCGATCCGTTTCGGATGAAACATTAAGATGAAATTCATCGCAAAGCCCGATTCTTCAACAAGCTGCTAGGAACTCGCCGATTCGACTGCGTGCGTCTTCTAAATCCCGATAGTCGCTTCCGTGTATTTCCTCTTCTTTGAGCGTTCGCATAAACCTTTCTGCGCGTGCGTTGTCGTATGGATTGCCGCGCCGGCTCATACTGATCTGGATCTCGCCCTGCTCCAGTAGATCGATGTAATCACTGCATGCGTACTGCACACCGCGATCGGAGTGATGGATCAGCTCCCCAGGTTTCCAGCTCCGTTCGCTGAGCGCCATCCGCAACGCCCGAGTCGCTAGTTCTGCATGCAACGTGCGCCCCAGATCCCAACCGATGACACGCCGGGAGTAAGCATCCAGAACCACCGCCAGATAGATAAACTCACTGCGTAGCCGAATGAACGTAATGTCGGCCACCCATAGTTGGTTCAGCGCCGTCAACTTCGCATGCCGCGCCAGGTTTGGGTAGATCGGCAAAGGATGCGCCGAATCGGTTGTAAACACATACTTTTCCCGTCTCAAACTAAGCAGGTTGTCTTCTCGCATCAAGCGCAGTACGCGCTTGTGATTGACCAGTTGCCCTTCACGCCGCAACAGAGCAGTTAACATGCGGTAGCCACGAAGACGATGATGCGCCACGGCTAATTCCTGCAATCGAGCACGAAGCAGTAAGTCAGCCTGTTCAGGCACCGTCTGCTTCAAATAGCGATAGAAGCCCGCTCGGCTTACCTCGGCTAGTTGGCATTGCTGTTCCACGGTCAGACTTACTCCTTCGAACGAGAGCGAGACTTCGATCGAGCGATAGATTCCTTGCCGCCATCGCTGATACGATTCGACGCTGCTCCCCTGACTTGCTCGAAGGCCCGTTCTAAAAAATCCACTTCCAGCTGCTTACGGCCCAGCAGCCGCTCTAACTGAGCGATTCGCAAGTCGGCTGCACTGGGGGCGGGCGGCGAAGCGATCTGTGAGCTGCTTCCTGGCGGCCGGCCTCTCCGTCGCTTTAGCCCCGCCCTGCCTCCTGCCTGAAGTCTGTCGCGCCAGTGGTAGAGCTGCTTCCGCGAAATCCCCAACTCCTTGGCCAGCCCCACGATGGTATCGGCCTCCGCCATCCGACGCACCGCTTCCTGCTTGAAATCCATGCTGTAGCTGTCGCCCCTCGTTTTCTTCTTCATCGGCCTTTCCCATTATGGCCGATAACTGTCACCCATTTCTTGCCAGCCTCCGTGTCTCACTTTTGGGGTTCAGTTCAGAACACCCCTGAACAGGGTGGAATAACCCGTAACATCAACCACGTAAGTCGTTGAAAGGCAAAGACGGGCTAATTGTTTATACGGCTGTGGCACCGAGGGTCGTGGGTTCAAATTCCATCGCTCACCCCCGGTTTGTTGGGCGACGTGGCGAGCGGAGTAGAGCATCGAGTTTTGTCTAGGCAATATCTGGGTTATCTTGGAATGGGCGCTTAGTCACCCAGGAAGTAGGAAAGGCACCATACCACTATGAGGATGACGGCCAGCGCAATCAGTAACACTGAATCTAAGTTCATCGGCGTTGCCAGTAAGCAGGGAGGTGGTTTGAATTGAAATTCCCGTCCGGGCGGTTGCCCCGCTGCTCGCTCGCGAGTCGGTAAAGTTCGTGCTTGGTCCCGAACACTTTGTGGAATCAGCCAAGAGCGGGACGGCCTAGGAAACCTTGCGATGCGGGCAAGGCGTGTCGGGCATTAGCACCGCGGGGTCTGCGTACTCTTTTCCCATCGGAGTTCCTGCCGGTCCTCGGCTCTCATCTTGTTTCAAATGCCAGCGTACAGTCACACTGTCCTCGCCGACTTTTGTAACCACACCATGTTCTGACGGCGGCTTCTCACGGCGTGTTACCGTTGATCCGACAGTCGGCTTCATTTTGTTTATAGGCCATTCCTGGCTATCTGTGCCATTTGTTCAGAACATTTCAGGTGAGCGTACTGCTGAGAAATCGGCTTTCCGAAGTCGCGTGGGTCGTGAGGCGCTGTATCTACCTCTATAGAAGGATCTTCGGGTTTGATGGGCTGGTCACAGTAAACGCACCATTCTAGTTGGGGCATGGCCTACTCCTGTTCCTCGGATTCTACGCTCTGGGATGCGCTCCATCCTAACTTTCTGCTACCTTGCGTCACCGGCGATGCTGCGAGTGGAGCGCCGCCGCTCGCCTCGTCAGAAACCCAGGCTCGCGTGGTTAAGTCAAGAGTCGGACCTTGCCTTTTACGTAGGTGCGAATCAAAGTCCGTAGTTTCGCCACATCGTTCTCGTCCGTGAAAAATTTCTTCGGAATCAAGTGCTGCATACTTTTAGAAAGATAAAGGAGGAAAAACCGTTTAGTTTCAAAAGCCTGAAATATATAGGACCAATCCATTTGTCCGGACGCTTTATCCGCCTGCACTTCGATTCCCGTTTCTGAAAACGTGTATCGATTTGCTTGAGACAATCCCTTCTGCTGCTTCATCATGGATCTCGCGGAAATGTATAATCCTCCAAAAACCGCGACCAGCCAAAACAAAACCAATCCGAACAACGGCGTGAAATTCTGAATCAGGTTTTTTCGGGCCTCGCCATGCGACATCACGATCATGAGAATTGCAATCACAATAATCATGCCGACTACGACCCCGACCCATCGCATCCTACGCCACATTTGCCAGATGTTGGCGAGGTACAAATCCCTCACTGTCAAATGCACGATAACCAATACCGGGGCTTGATCCATTTCCGCCATGCTAACACAAGGGTCAAGTGTCGTGGATTGAATACGTAACCGGACAATGAGGGCCAGTTTCCGATTACGTTTACCAGGACTTAGCGATTTTCTGTTCAGGTTGCCCGCGAAACGCGGAGCTTATTCTATCCTTCCAAGAACACACTGCGGGTCATTCTTGCGCAAGATTTATGGAGAGTTGTTCCGGTTCCCCTAAGCGTCGGGAGACGGGTAAATTTGGGGAATGGAACGGGTGCGGATAAATTCACGTACGTTCGCGTACGAAACGCGTACGAAATGCGGTGGATTCGGCTTATTTTCCGACGTTTCCGGCCTGTAAGACGCGTGCAGTCAACAGGCTTTCAACTCGTTTAGCGTTAGACCTTCGTTCTCATAACCCGGAGGTCGTTGGTTCAAATCCAACCCCCGCAACCACGCCATAATCTTCATTTATTTAATTCACAAGGGCTTGCTGAAAAGCAGGCCCTTTTCCTTTTGTGGTCACTACTGCGGTAGCCATGGCTGCGCCGCGCAACTGGGCGCCTTGTGGCGCTCCGGCGCGCTTCAATAATTCCATTACTGACACGCCTTCATAGGTTTCCTCTTTCTTGTCGCGCGGGTTCGTCACTTTGAGCGTATTACGAGGCAACTGACGCAGGTCTTCTACCGAAAGAGACAACGGCTTTTCAACATCGCCCTTTATGGTCAGTCGCGCTAGCCGAAGTGGACTGTGCAAACGCTTGAGGGCAGTAGATTACGTTCGAAAGAAAGAGCAGCAAGAGGGCGAGCGTGGGGAAACGGTTCACGTAGGAAGACTAAACTTTTTGTAGCATAACTTCTGTTGATTTGATGACAGCGGCAACCGTGTCTCCGACCTTGAGCGTCATTTCCTCCGCGCTACGACGCGTAATGACACTCTCGACCAAGTTGTCGCCGACCTTAACCACGACATGGGCCATCACGTCCCCGAGCTCGAGTTCGATGACTTCGCCTACAAGACGGTTTCGGGCTGACAGTTTCATTTTCCAAAATTGTATCGAACTGTCGGAGATGTGTCGAGCTATACGCTACCTGGTCTGTCTCAAGCCGAATCAGTCTAAGCCGGCCGCCCGCTCATGGCTAACTCCTGTGTAGTCTGCGGCGGACCATCCCATTAACTTGAAAATCCACATCTCCGATTGCGGCGTTTGAACGAAGCCGCCCGCGCGGCGGACGCTGCGCGTGAGGTGACGGAGCGCTGGGTGCCAAACGGCTGAGATAAGTTTGGGTCACAAGGAGGCATCCCACGAGCGATAGGGTCAGTAAATTTTGTTAGTTGTCTCAGTTGTTCCAAATTGCAATCATAATAGTCATCATTCTAATTTGGGTGGGAGCACTCGCGGATCCCAGATCCAATTCTTTCTTCAAACGACGGAAACGAAAGAAGAACAAACGGTCTGTCCCCTAGCTTGGCGGGCGCGTATCTCGAGTTTTTAATCAACCACCATCGCCGGTGTGCAACTAAAGACCAAATACCTGCCACCAACCCGAATTGCCATGCACCCTGCAGAAAGCCGTAAACAGAACCAAGTAAACACGAACCGGCAAAAGCCAGGATAAGCCGGGGCTACGTTTCTCAAGCGCGTAGGTCACCAACATCGCTGTGACCGCAAATAATCCGAACGCTGCCAGCGAGTCAATTGTCGCGCGAATTGATGTCGCCATCAGGACATCGTGTTGCCAACCGAACGGGCATGAAATACTCTGTGGATCAATCACGATGGTCGAATTATCGTCGGCCGCAACACCCTGCCCTCCTTCGGCATTGTTTTATACTCGGCGTATTCGCACTCCGAGGTGCGGAAGCCACTACTTACACAATTTCTAAAAGTCGAGCCGCAGTGCCAATTGTCCTGTACGATTGCTAGCGTTTTCCGCTGTTTGCGCGGCGCTGAGAACGCCGAAGGTAGTGGTGTTGTCGATCTGCGTCGCGGGCGGAGCGAAGTTTGTGTGGTTCAGTATATTTGTGAATGTGGATTCAAACCGCAGTCTTACTCCCTCCGTCACTTTGAAACTCTTGGCCAGACCCAGACTTACCGTCTTTGTGCCGGGGCCTTCCAGAATCCCAACTCCCGCGTCTCCAAATCTGCCAGCACCGGCCGGAGTCGGTGCGAATGCCGCTAGATTGAAGTACTGGGATCGGGACTGTCCCGCGTAAAAGTTCGTCGAGACCACGTCGGGACGAAGAAATGCACCACGGTTCTCAACGTCAGTGTTGGACTGGTCAAACGAATCGCTGATGCTCGGCGTTAGCCAGGGTCCGGTCTCGATCAGTGTCACAGTGCTCAACTCCCATCCGCCCAGCACCGCGTTTCTCCAGCCGCTGACATCCAGAAAACGACGGCCCTGTCCAACCGGCAATTTATAGATACCCGACAACAGGAAGCGCTGCCGCCGTACCCCTTCAACGTTGCCGTAGTCACCGGCGCTGTCGAAACGATTCGCGATGGGGACGCCGTAGTTCACTTCTCCGGCAAATGCAGATGGGATATCGCCCTGGTTGTCGGCGAGATCTTTTGCGAAAGTGTAGTAAGCGTTGAGGTACAACCCGTACGACGTTTTGTGTGTCGCTTCGACTTCAAGCGCGTCGTAGTTCGCCTTGCCGGCATTAAACGTGCTGTAGAGTGTGAACCAGTTGTGGTAGGGCGCGCGCGGATCGACATAAGGACTGGCAGGCGCGGTTTGATAGGCCGTCGTGCTGGCTGGAATTTGGTTCAAATCTTCGGTGATGCTGAGCCGGTAGCTGTGCATTCCCACATAACTAACGCGTAGACTATCGTTTTTGGCGAGTTGACGCTCCACGGTGAGGTTCCACTGGTTGGCCTGTGGATCGCGGTAGTTCGGATCAACGCCTTGATCGAGACCACCGCCGCCAAACTGCACGGTGGTACTCGGCGGCGCGGTATTGGGAAACTGGATGAGCGGAGCGCCACTCGCAGTCGTCGTGTTGGTATATGTGTGCAAGGCCGAGGTTGGGTTGCCGCTGTTATTAAAGGACAGGGGGCCCAGATTGGTTATTGTGAAGATACCAAAGCCGGCGCGAATTACAGTCGTTGTATCGTTGAACGGGCGCCAGGCCAGCGAGACACGCGGCTGGAAGTTTCCCATGTAAATGTTGCGCAGCGACTGCGGCAGGTGATCCTGGCCAGCGGTCACGTAGTTGGTGCACGGCAACGCCGTGTATCCGAGATTGCAGGCGTTGAATGACTGCTGGAAGGCAAGATTCGACGCCTGAATGTTTTGTTGCGCGAGGTACGACGACAACTCGTTAGGTACGACTATTGAGTTATTTCTCTGGTCGAAATTCGCGAGATTCCCTCCATCTTCATGAAAGCCAGGAAGGACCTGCCATCGCAGACCATAATTCAACGTGAGCCGGCTACTGATCTGGTATTCGTCCTGGGTGTAGACGCCGTATTGCCATGCCGTTCCCCCCACGTCCGGGCTCGATACAGCAAAAAACAACGACGTCGGCGCGCCTTCAAGGAAATCGCCGAAGGCATTGCCGGTGAAGGTAGGCTGAAAGGTGAAATCACCAAAATCGTCCGAATTAAAAACCGGCGCAAAACTCTCAAGATCGAAGTAGCGCACGCGGCGCACATCCAGGCCGGTCTTGAAGGTATGCTTTCCCCTGTTGTAGGTAAGGTTATCTGTGAACTGCGTCGTTTTCGACTCAGTTACTCCGGTTTTATCCCTGCCGATCGGAGTAAAGCCGGTTCCCGCGCTGAAGTTGAAAGTCGGAAAAGCATGCGTTGTGGGATGCTGGCTGATATTGACCCCCGTCAGGTCGAGTTGATCGAGAGCATCCGCCCCTTCGATTGGGAAACCCACGCTGGTCGTCACGTTGGTGAATCCAAAACGGAATTCATTCACCAGGACAGATGTGATCGCGTAGGTATGAGAAACGAGCAAGCTGCGGTTGTGTATGCTGTCTGAATCGTCGGGGAGCAGCGGATTCGCGTAGTCAGCAGTGATGTTCTTGCGACTGCAGCGCGCGTACGCCGACTGCTTTGAAGAGATAGTTTCGTCGATGCGAACATCCGCGCCATCGGTTCGTGACGGTGTCGGTTGAAACGTTTCGTAATTATAGTTCGATTGCCCCGTCACGTTGGGCAGTGGGTAGTACGCGAGCAGCGCCTTGGCTGTTGGATTGATGCTGTTCGAAGGAATGATCGGGCCTCCGAGAGCGGTTAGATCGCCGTTGCGCTCTGCCTGCGTGGGAACCAGGAACTGCTCGGCTACAGAAGTTGCGCGGCGGTTTCCCTCGTAATCGAAAAAGAAAAATGTTTTGCCGTTCCCGTTATAAAGCTTCGGAATCATCAGGGGTCCGCCCAACGATCCGCCAAAAGTGTTGAAGTGCTTTGGAGCTTTCCCGGCGAATCCATAAGGATCGGCATCAAGCACATCGTTCTGCAGATATTCAAAGAGGCTGCCATGAAATTGATTGGTGCCGCTCTTGGTAGTAAATGTGACATCGCCCACCTGCGCAAACTCGGCATTGTTATTGAACGCGGTCACCTTCAATTCGGCGATACCTTCGGACGAAGGATACGCGTCCTGCAAGGCTCCGTTCTGCCGCACGTTTGCAGTAGAAATCCCGTCGACTGAGTAGCCCACCATCGACGACGTCGCTCCCCCTACAGCTATATTTCCCTGCGAGTCCTCCTGCACGTTGCCGGAAAGTATCAACGCCGACAGAGGACTTGTCGACACCGCCCGCGAGTTCAATGGCAATTGCACGATTTGCACGTTGCCCAGGCTGCTTGCGATCGTTCCATTCTCTGTATTAATTTGTTCGGGCGCCGCGCTTACTTCCACAGTTTGCGATTGGGCTGCGACCGAAAAGGTCAGGTTGACCCGCAGTTCCTGCCGTGCCTCCAGCGGGAAATCCGCCACCTTGGCCTCGGAAAATCCTTCCTTCTTGCCTGCCAGGGCATAACGGCCAGCCTTCACGTTGAGGAATTCGAACAGTCCGTCATCGCCGCTTATCACTTTGTGTTCGCTATTGTCATCCAGACTAATCAGCGTTACTTCGGAAGCGGGAATTGCGGAACCCGTTGCGTCCAGGGTCTGGCCGCGCACGCTACCGAAAGTCGATTGGGCCATCGCCACCGGCTCTCCACAATGCACCGCGAACATCGCCAACAGAGTTCCACAAGTGAAAAACAATCTCTGAATCCGTCGCATCACACCCTCCCGCGCCGAAGCACTTAAGCGCCGAAATCGGTCTGTGCTGCAAACATTCGTTGGGCGTCAGAACATTAACCGTGAAGGGAACGTACAGGTTCATTCATAAGAAAGTCGTGAGGGAATCGTCAAAAGATAAGATCGTGCCAATCAATTTCTTGGATAGACAGTAAAGTTGCCATCGCTGCGTTGCTGACCTAGGCAACTCGTAGCCATCAAATACGCCACGCGGTTTACGAAATCTTTACGGATTCCTCAGCACTTCTTTACGATCACTCGGCTGCGTTGCTGGGGAGTGCGTGATCGGTCGGCGTGTCCGCTTTTAAGTGTTAGTGATTACTTTGGGAATCTTGGATGTATAAAATTGCGATCTTCGTAGTCATGGTAGTTGTTACAGCAGCTCTCGCTCTAGCCGAAGTTGTTTCATTCTCCCAACGACACAGACGAAACAAAATTCCATCCGCGAGTCATGTTTATTGCGTAAGACAGGGTCGGCTGAGTTCGACGACAATGTTGGTAGCCTGGAATTAAACGTGCTTTCCTCGCTCACGTCAAATCATCCGCGGCCTTTATGAAATCCTTATGGAATCCTCAGGACTTCTTCACGATCGCCTGGCTATGTTGGTGTAAGCAGTGGGGGACGAGCGTGGCACCTGCCGAAGGATGAGAATCACGTGACAGTCGTAGTCGTTGCAGGGTTGGTCTTGGTGAATGTTTTTTTTCTGTACGTGCTGGTGCAATTCCGGCGCGACGAGAAGCACTCGAGGCGTCGCGAGGAGCGATCCATGGGAGTTCCGATCGCGGCCGGACAAATCGTCGTACTGGGTCCGCCTAAATCAAAAGTATCCAAACATGCAATTCCTGCCGTGGGGAAGATACGGACCGAGGGAGCCAAAGGAGAGAGTCGTCATGACAAAGCTGCCGCTGTGTCGAGGAACCCGATTCGCGTGCTGTGTTCTAGTCTTGGGATTGGGATGGAACCCGAGCTTCGCGCAAAACACCGCGTACCCACCGAACCAGCAAGCCGTCAGCTCCGATCAACAGATACCACCCGCGATCGAGAAAGAACTCGAAGCGATGAGAAAGCGCATCGATGAATTGGAAGCGGAGCTGAGGAAATCGAAAGCGCAAGAACATCCGGAAACGGCGGTAAGAAGCGCGAAGGCGACAGTGCCGGTTGCGCCGACTGCTCCGGCGACTGCGGCCGCGCCGGCGAACACTGCCATGGCGGCGACCAATGCGGCGACACCGGCGGCGAACGCTTCTGCCCAGTCTGAGGTCGCCAAAGTGGAGCCTTTTTCGGATGCAGATTGGACCTGGCTGAACGGCAATCCACGCACGAAGGAAATTTTCTGGGACTCGAAGTTCTTTACGCCGGAAATCCGTGCCGACGCGGTTTACGTCTACGACTTCAACCATCCGACAGACCATTCCATCGGCGGGTCCAGTGAACTTTTCCGTTCGCAAGAAGTACAACTGACGCAGCTCGGCGTGGGCGGCGACTTCCACTACGACAACGTACGCGCGCGATTAATGACCCAGTTTGGCATGTACTCGGCGACGACGCCGCGGAACGACCCAAGTCCGGGTCATGGCCAGTGGGATCTGGTTGCTGCGTATCGCTACTTATCGGAAGCGTACGGCGGCTATCACTTCGACAAGCTGCACGGAGTGAACGTGGACGCAGGAATCTTTTTGTCATACATCGGATTGTTCAGTTACTACCAATTCGACAATTGGGCCTACCAACCATCGTACGTTTCGTCGAATACACCATGGTTTTTTGAGGGCGTGCGCGTACAGATTTTCCCCACAGCGCACCTAAAGATTGAGCCGTGGTTCATCAATGGATGGCAATCGTATGCGTCGGCGAATCATAGGCCGGGCTTCGGTGGCCAGATCAAATGGACTCCGAAACCCTGGATCAATGTGATCTCCAACAACTATGGCCTCGGCCGTGATGATTTGTTCATGCCCACGCGCAGGCGCATCCATACGGACAACAGCATCGAGGTTAAGTATTACGACAGGCCCGATAATCTGACGCTCGACAAAATGGCGTTCTCGCTTACCGGCGATGCAGGTTGCGAGTACGGCGGTGGCGTGAGTTGCTACGGCGACCATAGCGGCGGACCAAAGCAGAGTTTCCTCGGGTTTATGCTCTACAACCGCTTCTGGTTTCATCACGATTTGTTCGGCCTGACGCTGGGCGGCGGGAAGATCAACAATCCCGGACGATACCTGGTGCTGCTGCCGCCGATCAATGGAGAGAGCGCGATTACGGCATCTACAAATTCTCCTTACTTTACAGAGAATCCGGGAGATCCGTTCAAGGCCTGGGACTCATCCATCACGTTTGACTACATGCCCAAGCAGTACATCACCTTCCGCTGGGAGTACGACTATCGCCATGCCAATGTGCCGTACTGGACTGGCCGTGGTGGCATCACGCCTCCGGGCGGTAATACCGGGACTCCCACGGATTACATTTGCAACAACGGCGTCTCCTCCGGACAGGAATTGCTGGGCCCTGCGACGACTTTTTGCACGAGCGCGCCGCAGAATTCCAGCGTGTGGTTCCCGGATCTTCGCAGGGATGAATCGTTTATCGACATGTCCATCCTGGTAAAGTTCTGAACATTTTGGATCTTATTGCGGCATTGCGGCGAGTCGAAAACGTTCGTTGTCCACAGCGATACTGCTCTATTGCAGTATCCGGGAGTTAAACATGGTAGAAGACGTTGTGTTTTTGGCGCTGACAATTGGATTTTTTTTGGTGGCGCTGGGATACGTGCGTGGGTGCGACCGCTTGAAGTAAGGAGCTTACTGCAATGGTCGGTAATGTTTTTCTGCTGATAGTGTGTGTTTTGATTTTTGTGTATCTGGTCGCGGCTTTGTTGTGGCCGGAGAGGTTCTGAACATGACGGCCAATGGATGGCTGCAAATCTTTTTACTCTTGTTGGTGACGTTTGCACTTGCCAAGCCGCTCGGCGTTTTTATGACGCGCGTGTTTTCCGGGGAGAGGACGTTTCTCAATCCTTCGCTCCGGCCCGTAGAGCGCGTGATCTACAAGCTGACCGGCGTAGATGAAAAGCGCGAAATGCGCTGGACGGAATATGCGATTTCGATGCTGCTCTTCAGTGGCGTCTCCATGGCGTTGTTGTATGTAATCGAGCGAGTGCAACAATGGCTGCCGTGGAACCCGCAGAAGCTAACTGCCGTGCCGACAGATCTGGCTTTCAATACAGCAGCCTCGTTTACGACCAACACGAACTGGCAAGCGTATACGCCGGAAGTGACGATGAGTTACTTCACGCAGATGGCCGGGCTGGCGTATCACAATTTTACTTCGGCTGCGGTGGGCATCGCTCTGGCGATCGCCATAATACGCGGGATCGCGCGCCGCGAGCAGGACACCATCGGAAATTTCTGGGTGGATCTGACGCGCACATTCCTGTGGATTTTGCTGCCGGCTTGCTTGGTGATTTCCATGTTTTTTGTGTCGCAGGGCATGATCCAGAATTTGAAGCCGTACGTGACGACACAGATGGTGGATCCGCAGACGGTGCAAGTGACAGGGGCCGATGGGAAGACTACGACAACGCAAGTGGTGAAGGAGCAAGTGATCCCGCAGGGCCCGCTTGCGTCGCAAGAAGTGATCAAAATCTTCGGTACCAATGGCGGCGGGTTCTTCTACGCCAACAGCGCGCATCCCTATGAGAATCCGACGCCACTGACCAACTTTCTGCAGCTTATTTTGATTTTCGCGATTCCGTCAGGGTTGACGTACACGCTCGGACGGATGACCGGATCGCAGCGGCATGGCTGGGCAGTGTGGGGCGCAATGGCCGCTCTTTTTCTTGCGGGCGTGACCGTCGCCTATTCTGCTGAAGCGCGCGGCAATCCGCTGCTGCGCGGAGTGGACCAGAAGGTAGGCGCGCAACAGCCGGGCGGAAACATGGAAGGCAAAGAAGTTCGCTTCGGAATCGCGGATTCGGCGCTCTTCGCGACGGTGACGACGGATGCGAGCTGCGGTGCGGTGAATGGGATGCACGATTCGTACACGCCGCTGGGTGGGATGATTCCGCTGATTAATATCATGCTGGGTGAAGTGGTATTTGGCGGCGTGGGATCGGGACTATACGGAATGATCGTGTTCGTGATTCTTTCCGTGTTTATCGCCGGGCTGATGGTGGGCCGGACACCGGAATACCTGGGAAAGAAGATCGAGGCCTACGACGTAAAGATGGCGATGCTATCAGTTTTGATTTTTCCCCTGGTGATTCTGGTGTTCACCGCGATCTCGGTGGTCGCCACAAAATTCGGTCTACCATCGATTTCGAATCCCGGGCCGCATGGACTGTCGCAGATTCTTTATGCGTATACATCAGCCACGGGCAATAACGGCTCGGCGTTCGCAGGATTTAACGGAAATACGCTCTGGTACAACACGACCATAGGCTTCGCCACGTTATTTGGTCGATTCTTCGCAGTAATTCCCATCCTGGCAATTTCAGGAAGTCTGGCACGGAAGAAATACGTGCCGGAATCGGCCGGAACATTTCCGGTTACAACGCCGTTGTTCAGCGCGCTACTCGTTTCCGTAGTGCTCATCGTCAGTGCCCTGACATTCTTCCCGGCATTGAGCTTGGGACCGATTTTGGAACGCCTGCTAATGAACGCAGGAAAGGTGTTTTAAGTGCTTATGGCCGCTAAAGCAAGCACTCGAGAACAATCCCGCTGGGGTCAGCAAATTGTCGTGACGGCGGTGGGGGAATCGTTTGTGAAGCTGAACCCACGGACGCTCATGAAGAACCCGGTGATGTTTGTCGTGGAAGTGGGCGCTGTGCTTACGTCGATCGACTTGGTGCGAGGCGTCGTGCAACACACCCCAGGGTTTGGGTTCTCACTGCAAATCACCTTGTGGCTCTGGTTCACGGTGCTGTTTGCGAATTTCGCGGAAGCCATGGCGGAAGGCCGTGGCAAAGCGCAGGCGGAAACACTGCGGAGAGCACGGGCTGAGACGGTTGCGCGCAGATTGAAAGCGGATGGGAAGATCGAATCGGTCCCCGGATCACAGTTGCGCTTGGGCGACGTGGTGATGGTTGCGGCCAGCGAATTCGTGCCGGGCGATGGTGAAGTGATTGAGGGCGTCGCTTCCGTGGACGAGTCCGCGATTACAGGTGAATCAGCGCCTGTGATCCGAGAATCCGGCGGCGATCGCTCGGCGGTGACGGGCGGGACTCGAGTATTGTCCGATGAGATTAAAGTTCGAATCACATCGAATCCCGGCGAAACATTTCTCGACCGCATGATCAAGTTGGTGGAGGGAGCTTCGCGGCAGAAAACTCCAAACGAGATTGCGCTGAATATTTTGTTAGCGGGATTGACGATTATTTTCTTGCTGGCAGTGGTCTCGCTGCAGCCGATGGCGATTTATTCGGGTGCCCCGCAGTCTGTCTTCGTGCTGGTAGCGCTGCTGGTATGCCTAATTCCAACCACGATTGGCGGCTTGCTTTCAGCGATCGGCATCGCCGGCATGGACCGCGTACTGCAGAAAAACGTGCTGGCAATGTCCGGTCGCGCGGTGGAGGCGGCGGGTGATGTGGATACTTTGCTGCTGGACAAAACGGGAACGATCACGCTGGGCAATCGCTTCGCCACGGAATTTATTCCAGCGCCGGGGGTGAGCGATACAGAATTGGCAGACGCAGCACAACTGGCTTCATTGGCGGACGAGACTCCGGAAGGCCGCTCGATAGTCGTCCTGGCCAAAGATAAGTATGGATTGCGCGCGCGAGAATTGGGCCCGGCGGCTGCCACGTTCATACCATTTTCGGCGGTCACTCGAATGTCGGGCGTCGATCTGGACGGGCGAAAAATCCGCAAAGGCGCTCGCGACGCGATCATCAAGAGCATTAAAGACGGCGGCGGAACGGTCACTCAAGAAACGATGGAAGCCGTAGACCGAATCTCAAATTCCGGCGGAACACCACTACTGGTATCAGAAGACGGACGTGCACTGGGTGTGGTGCATTTGAAGGACATTGTGAAAGGGGGAATGCGAGAGCGCTTCGAGCATCTGCGTGTGATGGGAATCCGCACGGTGATGATCACGGGTGACAATCCTTTGACCGCAGCGGCGATTGCGCGAGAAGCGGGTGTGGATGACTTCCTGGCAGAGGCGAAGCCGGAAGATAAGCTGGCTTTGATACGCCGAGAACAGGCCAAGGGAAAATTGGTGGCGATGACCGGCGACGGAACAAATGACGCGCCAGCACTGGCACAGGCGGACGTGGGTCTGGCTATGAACGCAGGCACGCAAGCCGCAAAAGAAGCCGGAAACATGGTGGATTTGGATTCGAATCCGACGAAATTGATCGAGGTAGTGGAGATCGGAAAGCAATTGCTCATTACCCGCGGCGCACTGACAACATTTTCGGTGGCCAACGATGTGGCGAAATATTTCGCGATTATCCCGGCGATGTTCGCGGCGGCTTTCCCGCAACTGGGCGTGCTGAACGTGATGGAACTAAAGACTCCTCAGTCAGCAATTCTTTCAGCGGTGATTTTCAATGCGCTGATCATTATCGCGCTGGTGCCACTGGCGCTGCGCGGCGTGAAGTACCGTCCGCTGGGTGCAGAGGCGCTGCTGAGGCGCAACCTCCTGGTTTACGGGCTGGGAGGAATCATCGCGCCATTTATCGGAATCAAGCTGATTGATTTAATCATTACGCATATCGGACTGGCGTAAGGGAACTTATGAAAAGAAACTTCATGATTTCGATTTGGATGACGCTGCTGACAACGGTGCTGCTGGGTATCGTGTACCCGCTGGTAGTCACCGAACTAGCGCAGTGGTTTTTCCCGAGACAGGCCAACGGAGAAATAATTGAGTCGCAGGGAAAACTTGTGGGCTCTAGGCTGATCGGGCAGCCATTTAGTTCGCCGGGATATTTCCATTCGAGACCTTCCGCTGCAGGACCTGCAGGGTATGATCCTGACGCAGCGGCGGGTGGCGCATCCAATTTAGGTCCGACAAACCAAGCGCTGATTACGCGCGTGAACGGCGATGTTCAGCGACTGCAGGCGGAAAATCCTAAAGCGGCTATTCCCGTGGATCTGGTCACAACTTCTGGTTCTGGGCTAGATCCGCACATTACCCCTGCGTCCGCAGAATTCCAGATTTCACGCGTCGCTCGCGAGCGCGCAATGACCGAAGCAGGAGTTCGTGACCTGGTGGCCACGCATACCGAAGGAAGACAGTGGGGATTTTTGGGCGAGCCGCGCGTGAATGTTCTCGAACTGAATATAGAACTCGATCGCATTCAACCCGTACGTTAAACCTTACGATTTGCGACGGGGACGTTTTTCGGAGGCAATGCTCGGCAGCTGAAACCTATATCCCAGCCAAGGTTCGGTCAGAATGTACCGTGGATTCGCCGGGTCTTGCTCAATTTTTTTCCGCAGCTGATTTATCACCACGCGAAGGTTCTCTGTTTCCCCGACATGATCTGGCCCCCAGACGACTTGTAATAGCCTTTTATGTGTAAGCGGCTTGCCTTCGTGAATCACGAGAAAGCGCAGAACGTCGAATTCTTTAGGACTCAAATGAACTCTCTGGTCGTAGACGTTGACCATTCTTTTATCGAGATCTATGGTCAAGTCAGGAGTTTCGATCTTAGGAAGTGGCTCTTCAGAAATGGACCGCCTTAGCGCGGCTCGTATGCGAGCCAGGAGTTCCCCGATCGCGAAAGGCTTTACGATGTAATCGTCCGCACCTGAGTCTAGCGCGCCAATCTTGTCCCTTTCCGAGTCCCGCACTGTCACCATAATAATGGGTCCTTCAAAGGACAATCGAATCTTGCTGCAGGCCTCGAGCCCGCTCATATCCGGTAGATTTATATCCAGGAGAATAAGGTCGGGGCGATCCCGGACAACCACTTCAATGGCCTCGCTGCCGGTCTTGGCGTCTAAGACTTCATACCCATTAGTGGAAAGAGTTGCTCGAAGGACTCGGCGGATTTGAGGCTCGTCGTCTACCACAAGTATAACTGCTGTAATCATCAGTTTGGAGTCGCCAAGGCAGGCGACCATCGATTGCATTGTGGGAAGAGTTCGTACGCTGAGTGAATCCCTGCAATGATAGAGAACTTCGAATAAAGAACGCCTGAAGGAATTGTAAAGAATTCGTAAAGGCAGCGGCCGCTCCGGGTCTACCTCGAGACCTGCCCACCCCTTTTGAGGACCAAATGATCGAACCTATCTGCGACATTTCGTTAGTAGGTAAAGGAGACGCGCGATAGAACTGACCTGTGGCCTTCCATGTCAAATTGAATCAATATTTTTTGGTCTTTGCTCTGAGCGCTGAAATAAACCTGATCGCCATTGGCATATCTTCCACCGGCGAAATCGAAACGGTAGGCATTTTGGAGTATTTCGTTGATATCGAGTTCGTCCGCCCGGGAGGCAAACACCGCGTAGCCAACGACCTGATGCTCCGAACTGAATACGAGTTCTACTTGCCTGCAAAACGACGGGGCGTCGGGAGAGATTAGACTCATATGATCCTGCGTGCCGGAGATCTTCGTAGTTCCAGAATCAGACTTCGCGAGCGCTTCTTTGGCCGAGAGCCGCGCAAAACCAGCGAAGACAGGAGTGACGCTGCACGCGAGGATGTCGTTCAGCGTCCATTTCTTCACCTGGTCTTCCATTTGCCGGCGAAATTCTTGGATTAAATCCTTCGTGGCCCCGCGAGTGCGCAACCCTCCCCAGCGCCTGGAATCGGTCCAGAGAGTTTGACCTGTGTCCGGATCTATGACGGTCATGATCGTAAAATCAATTACGACTGGTCGAGTATCGGCACCATCACGAGTGACGTAGTCCCCCAGATACGGATTCCCGGAAAAAAGAAGGATCAGATCGGTGTGTCGGCGCTGTTGTGAGATTTGAAAGCGCCCCCAGCTTTGAAGTTGCTGCAAAGCAGTGTCGAGCGCAACGGCCAAGGCCATGGGACAAACGCAGTCCACGTAAACGGAGTTTGCTCGCATGATTTTCTCCGGCAGAGGAGCGCGCTCAGTTTTCTTGGCGAGCGTTGAGGGGGCAATTGCCGTTGTGCAAAAGAAAATACCTAGGAGTTGAATGCACTTTCGCATTGATGCAAGTTCCAATTGTACATTAGCAAGTCTAGGCGAAGAGTGGCTACAAGCCGCTCAGGAGCGTCACAGCTATAAGCGGGCGGTGAGCTTTCCATGATTTTCAGCCCCGGTTGTAGAGAGCGATGATGGAGTCAATAACTCGATTCTCTAACATAACCTAGCGCGACTCTGCGGGGCAACAATGTGCCTCTGCCCCCAACTTTCAACGACCCTGTAGTTCCGATAATCCGATTTATTGCCGGAACTTGCCTTTTTGGACTTACAAAATCCTAACGGATAGCTCAGGACTTTTTAAGGCCCGTTTCACTACCATTCTGATTGGAGTGGACGGCCGTGGAACGGGCCACCGGAGGGACATCGATGCTTTGCGATCCAAAAGGCAGCGAAGAGCCACTTGTCTTACATTGCAGCGTTTGTGGGCGCCAGGCTGAATCATTCGAGCTTCCTGGAAAAAGCGAAAAATATTGCCTGGAGTGCAGCGCAGATATGGCAAGGTCTATTCTGCTGACAACGGAGATTGCTGCCGCGACGACGTCGGGGCAGCATACCGAAGGTTTGGTAGCCGAACTTGCACAGTTGAGCCATCGGCTTTTGCATAGAGCGCAATCGGCGTAGGAAGTGAGGCTAGAGAAGCACAAACTTTCGACTGGAGCTTGGTACTTGAACGATTCGCCTGAGGCCTAAACGCAGAAGCCACCCAGGATTGGCAGGACTTAATCATGACGGCGGAGGTTCGGCGACGAACGGAACCGCGTTGCGAGTAGATCGCGGCGTGGTGAGGGCGACTCTCTAAACGAGGAATGGAAATTTGCTCCTAGGAATTAATTGAACGTAGCACACAGAAACCGAGGCTAGATTCTTCTCACTAAAGCTGAAAAGCAGCAACCAGGTCGCAAATGTCACGACGGCGCATTCGCGAAGCACTTGCCACTAAGTCATCGTCAACGCCCGTCGCGCCACCGTCATTTCCAGTCAGCCGTTGAAACGTTCGGGTACCGTATGTACTTCGTCGAACATCTGCACCCAGGTTGGTGCTAGTCTTCAGTTCACTGTTGACTGCAAACTCGCCGGCGGAATGGCGATCGCGATTCAAGAGGATGCGTCCGATCCGATTTTTATTGCTGGTTGCAATCGTTACGGACAGTGTCGATTTTCGTCACCAGCAGATGATTCTGTGGCGAGGTGTCTGGGCCGTTCGTTTTTTCTTTTGCCACCGTTCCAGTCGCCGTGATTGTGTGGCCCACGTGCTTGCTGAGATTAATGTTTTCGCTGCGAAGGTCCCAAGATTTTCCATCTTCGTCTGTGAGCAAATATATATTCCCGGGCCTCTTCAGGAGGCATCCGGTCGCAGTACGAGGCGTAGTGTCCGCGTCATCCTGTGCCGCTGTCAGACCGGGAAATATCATCACAGCAATCGTAAGTATTCCGATTGCGACCACGAATTTCCACGTCATGCCTTTCCTCCGCGGCCGTCTATGAATCCGTCGATGGTAGCAGATTTCTATTAAGACCTGCGTTGCTTTACAATCCCGCTGTCAGAACAGACCTTGGTCGCGGTAGGGACGGGGATTGCTCCCCGCCCCCCGCACGGACCCGGACGGGCGCGATTAACGCATCCGGTTCTTATCGCAGAGAGAATGGGGACAGGCAGAGGATCTCATGAACACCCTCTATAACTATCGCCCACACGCGTTGCAACTCATGGGGCACGATACGCCGGTACTGAGCCCGGATCGTGTTTCGCTGGAACTCGTTCCCTTTGACCAGAGCCCTTCCCTCCATCCCTTCCGCGACGGTTGGCTGTCCCGTCTTGTTCAGAGACTTCGCGGGTACTACGGCTCTGTACGACTGCCTATGTTCGTGCATCGTCAGATTACGTCCTGGGACTTGCTGACACGATCCGCCCGACATCTGGCGGATAAACATAGGCTCTCCCGGTTCTCGCGCAGGTTGTTTCTGTACATGCTCAGGTTCTTTGACCGCGCAGGGTTCGGTTGTCCCTCACGCTTTCGGGGCCTCCGATATGGCCTTCCACTTTCTCCTACAGTGTCGGCACCCTGGAGTAGTCTTTCGCGGCTCGATGGCTGGCCTGTACATGCCTTTGTCAACGCTTCAAGGTTGGCCTCACGGCCAACCGCACATGACTCAAGGTCGGTATGGTTCGTTAGACCTTTACCGTATGACTCTTTCATTCACAACAACCTGCCGGTTTAGCCCGGCGCTATCAGGAGAATCAGCATGAACAATCGTGAAAATGCCGCACGTTCAGATCGAAATACTTCTCCCGGTACAGGCTGAACACCCGCTCGACCACAGCCAGCGGAACCCGCCTGGGGCTGGGCTTCCCCAGTCGCCGATCCAGCAAGCCGTCATAGCCATACTCCTTGTAGCGCCAGTGCCAACGCCGCATCTGTCGGTCGGTTATCCCGATGATCTCGGCTGCTTGCCACCAGGTAATCTTCTTCGCCAAAGCTCGCAAGATCACTTCTTGGATCTTCATCGTCCGCTCCAGGGCGGCCATCGGGTAGCAGTTCATGCCTGTCTCCAGGCATGCATCTTGCTCCCTGGCCGCTTCTTAGAAAGCGGACATATCGTGTGTTAATTAGACCGGACATATCGTGTGCTAACGACACCAACATCCAGCTAGGCTCGCTTCTCCACTAACGCAGTGTTAAAGCAGCGCAAACATGATTCAGGCGGCCCTGGCCCGGACGGTCAACAAATTCGTTGTGTCGAGGGCAGGAGAGACGTACGATGCGCCAAAAATCGAACCAACTCGGAAATCCCCGCTTAAACCGAGATGCGATGAAAGAACTAAAGGAAATCCGGCTGCTGAGCCTGCTCGCCGCTCTTGGGCTGCTGTATGTCGGGATCATTGTGGATGGCGACCCTCTGTCCAGGATCCAGAGAATACTTACCATCGTGGTTGGCACATTGCTGAGCACCTTAGCGTCAGCCTCTTTGTGGTTACCTGGAGAGGCCGCTTTCCTGCAACCACAATGAACACCAACTCCATTACGAAGAAGCTACTGGCCCATGCCTTTTGCGCTGCATCCTCAGCGTTCGTGTTTGGTGTGTTCCTCGTGCGCACGATAAAGTACTTGAATATTCTGGACTTCACGGTCGTGGTCTTGTCCGGAGCTTCTCTCGTGATCGTGCTGTTCTGGGCGCGCAGGGTGGTTCGGCGGTTAGCCACCGGCGAGATTGCAAACAAGCATGCAGGCCAATTTCTGTGGTCTTGTATTTTCTTCAGCATGCTTTCCTTCATGTTTGGTATGGCAGTGTTGGGCTACGTTTGGTTTAGCACCGATTTCATGCGGAGATTTGGCCTGGTTTTCTGGAGCGCAATGACGGCTGTTGCGATTTACCCTGTCCGCCGCGATGCGAAACGCCTGGCCGATGAAGTAGCGTCAAGCCACATCTCCTCTGTGCAAAGAGATCAGGGCAACAAATGACGGAATGTGCCGCCATCGGCGCTTCAGCCTGCCGCTGTTCGTACGAGCGCCCAAGGCGACCAAGCGTGTTCTGAAATTCTTCACTGGAAGCACTCGCGAGCACAGTTCCTGGTCCGGCCAACGAATCTGAAAACGACAAACCGAGTTAAGGCCTTGCGTTGAATTATCAGACGCCCACGGCGGGTTCGAGCGGATGGGAGCGGGCACTGACCCACGGCTGGGTCATCGCCAATCGCTTCTCAACTCAGAGCGGATACCCACTGAACATCTATCAAGACAGATACGTCCCTCTGCCTAATGGAGGTTACCAAAACTATGTTCCCGACTTAGACAAGCTACGATTCCTGCGCGCCTTCTACCAGCTAACGACCGAACCCTTTAGTGTTCAGCCACGCACCCTTCCCCGCGATGGGAAGGGTGCGTGATTTTAGTAGCCTTAGGAGCTAGTCGCCGCAGCTTGAGCCGGCCAGTAGGGCCGCGTCGGATCGGCCAACTTGCCGTCAGCGTACCGGTCGTGGTGGCGAACCCACGACATGCTGAAGTCCAGACCGTCTTCGTCGCGGCCCTTCGGCACCAGGTCGAGGAAATTGTACGTACCCATCTGCAGCTCGCCCCCGCGCGCAAACGCCGAATAGGTGTGGAAGACGTCACCGCTGTTGTCCTTGTAAAAAACGCTGGTTCCAGGAGCTTCTTCGCTCGGAAACTTGGCCATCTCGTAGTTGTACTCCACCTCACCCTTGGCCATTTGGTCCTTGGTAAACGAAACGTGGTAGTCGTAGTTGAAGTCGCTGCCGTACGACGATACCCAGTTGAAGCGCCAGCCCATACGCTTCTTGAACGCTTCGATCTTGGAAAACGGCGCTCGCGAAATCGCGGCAAACGCCACGTCGCGTTGCGCCAGGTGCACGAGTGCGGGGTCGGTATGATCCATCGAGAACGAGCAGCTGGGGCAACCCTCCTGCCATTCAGGGCCAAACATGAAATGGTAAACAATCAATTGGCTTTTGCCCTGAAAGAGATCCGCGAGCGTTTGTTTGCCCTGCGGCCCGTCGAAGACGTAATTCTTATCGATTTTGACCCAAGGCAGTTCGCGGCGCTGCCGGCTCAGTTCATCGCGTTGCTTGGTAAGTTCTTTCTCTTTCTTCAGAAGCTCCTTGCGAGCCGCGAGCCACGCCGCTTCGGATACAACATTCGGATGATCGATCGTTCTATTAGACATGATGGTTCTCCTTTGATTTAGGTTCTGCGATTGATTTCGCCCCAATATCTTCCGAGTGAAATCTTTTCATGACCAGCGCTGTCAGACCGCCGGTCGAAGCCACGCCAACTGCAATCTGCGCCGCCATTGCCAAACAAAATGGGCACATGGGCTCCTCCCTTAACTCGGCTAATGCTCACCGCGCACGCGGCCAGCTTCGGCCCGCGCGCGAATGGAAGAAAGGATGTGTTTCCAGCCCTCCTCCATGCCTTGTCTGTCGTCATCCGGAATCAGTCCGAACGCCTTATGGTGGAATCTAATCAGCGTTCCGCCGTCTTTCTCACTCAGCCGGTATTGCACATTCGAGACGACCGGGTAGGACATGAACAACGGCCCGGTAATTTCCAGCAACGTCGGCCGCTTAATGGCTTGCACATGTCCCCAGAGGTGCCCGTTGTCGTCGCCCAGATCGCGGTACCACCTTCCGCCGGGCCACGGCTCGATCTTCATCGGCAACGGATTGCCCTCGAACGTGTCGTTCTTCGGCCCGATCTGTTCGAGCAATGCTGCAAACGTTATATCCCGTGACGCACGCACGTGCACTTCCTGCGTCAGGTTTAAGATCAAGTCCTCGATTCCTGCTGACGAACTCATTTTTTCTCCCTGCACCGGTAATTTGATCAGTCTGTGTCCTGTGCCTTTGTTTTACTTTCGGCAAGCACCTTGATGCGATTCAACTGATGCTGCCAGAAACGCTCGAAGGTTTTTGTCCACTCATGAAGTGGGCGTATAGCGGTGGCGTTGGTTCGATAAAACATGTGCCTTCCTTCGCGTCGAACGTTTACCAGCCCGACGTCTCGGAGCACCCGGAGATGCTTGGACACCGAAGGCTGCTCCAGGCCCAAGCTCATCACGATGTCCCCCACCGAGCGCTCCTGCAGAGCCAGATAATTCAAGATCTCCCGGCGCCGGGGCTCAGCGACCGCGTTGAACGCATCCGTTGTGGTGGCCGCTCGTGCCATCGGGCGAATAATACATACCCATATAGGAATATGTCAAGAACTTTTTCGGCGGACGCATATCCAGTGCTGGCGCCTATTAGCTCGTTGAAAGCTTGGGATTCAACGGGGGAATCAGCGCAAAAAGCGCAATTTGATCCTCAGCAAAATTTACGCAGATCGGCCAAATTTGTGGAGCTAGTACCCTACGGTGAAACCGCAAATCTCTAAATCCAGACAACTTAATCGAACATGGTTTGGCACCGGACTTGCGGTATGACAGCCGACCACTGTCAACTTGTAGGAGGCGGCACTTGGAACGCGAATACGATCTATTTCAATTTTGCCCCGATGGTTCGCCCCTGTGGTGTCAATCCATCTCCGGCTATGAGAATGCAATTCGCAAATTGCAGGAACTTGCCTCCGAGACGGAGAATGAAGTTCGTGCGATGCACCTTCCGAGCCAGTCAGTCGTAGCAGCGATTCCGGCGAAATCCCGCGCAAGCCAGATCATTTAGCCACTGATTAAATTAACCCGTTAAAATTTGTAGTAAATTATTGCCTCGCCTGCGTTCAGTGCTGGTCCGTTCGCTCTAGAGGACCATGCCGTCTGGGCCGATCTCGTGGGAAACGCCCGCTCGACCGGGTGCGGCCATGTCTGCAGCACGTTTGTATATTTCGGGATTGTCGCGGACCATGCCGCCGCTGAAGTCGGTGGCGATGGCACCCGCAGAACTCGGAGCGGCGGACGTGTTTGGAGGTTTGACGTGAGCCGAAGATTGGGACGGGCGTCCGCAGTGCTGATGTTGGGTGTTCTGACTGCGGGTGTCAGCCACGGTCAAGACAAACAACGTGAGCCCAAGGTTGTGCTGGATCTTGAAAAACCGTCTGCCGCCAACGATTCGAGCGCCGCAGCGTCCGGAGACGCGAAGGGTTCGGCCCGTTTGACGCTGGGGAAGCTATTTGGAAAGACGTGCAGTGCGTTCGCAGCAGCGAGGGACGGCTATCGGAGTCTGGATGAGCCCGTTCCCATCGCTGAATTAATTGGGGCGCCAATCGACATCGTGCGCGTGCGTCGTTATGGTTCCGGCAAGGAGAAGACTGACCGGGAAGAAGTGCGCAAGCAAATCATCAAACTGCTGAACACGCCAACCGCGGAAGTCAGCAGGTATGCGCCGTGGGATGAGCTGGTGCCCGCAGGCCTAGTTGCGACGATCCAGTTTTTCGATCACACCAAAGGGGTAATGGAAGAATCTGGCGGCCACGTTTGTTTTTCGGATTATTCTGGGATAGTTTGGTGGACGCGGCTTTCACCTCCGGCGAAATAGCGCTGTTCCCACTCGTTCAGTGCTTTCTTGGCGACGCCGGCACGGCACCCCGCAGTTGTGACGCGACGTACTTGCTTGGACGCAAACGAAGTCAAAGGCTCCGCGAAAAGTCCGCCAAGCGGAAGGCGCCGCGCGAGCGGAACATTTTCGATCGCGAATACTTCACACGAAGTACAGTAGCGTCCGCGTTTCGATTCGCCGCCTATTTAATTGACATGAACGTATAAACAAACTATACATATCACATACCGCGTGTCCCGGAGGTTTAGTCTGCCGACTTCTCGACGGGTGGCGCATGCTTCCGGATCCGAACGACGTTCTAGTTTGCTGCTCATCGCAGCGGCAGCCGCACACCCTGTGCGAACCAGCAAAGAGTGCGGCACCCTCAGAAACAAAATCAACGGCGAAGGGCACAGGCAAATGTCCTCGCGCGTCGCGAGAGAGAAAATGATGGCGGGCGCCTTCGCAAAGCATCGGCCACGCCAGAAAGGCATCCTCCTTGAGATGGCTGCGCGAGAGTTCAGTCGGGAATCGTCCAGGCTGTCAGAGCGGAGTCGGAATCGGCAATGAAGAACACGGCTTTGCTGTTTGCGATGGTCCCGCCACCCACTATGTGGGCGGCGTCAATATTGAGTTCTTGCTTCTCGCCGGTTCGCATATTCCAAAGCAGGGTTGTGAATTTGTCCAGGCGCGCGGCGTCGATGTGAATACTCACCAGCGACGTGCCGTCCGGTATTGCAACGATCGCGAATATCGGATCAGGTTGCTTGGGGAGTTGTCGAACGACGTGCGCATCGGAAACATCGAGGATCGTCAGAGTGCAGTCCGCTCCTCCGATGGCGATTTGCTTGCCGTCAGGCATGAAGCCGATCGCAAACGGCTCCACGAGCAAATCGGAATACCTCGCTTTCAATTTGCCGTTTCGATCGTAGATCCTGATGGAGGTGTCGGAGCCCGCAGTTGCGAACAACGCGCTGTCAGGAGAGAAATCCATACTGGTGCTGCCGCTGAAATCGGTCTTCAGGATGGCTACGAGCGTTCCTTGGACCGAATTCCATAGTTGCGCTGGGGCCCCGGACACATTCACCGCAAGCAATGAGCCATCCGGGGAAAACGCGAGATCGTCGATGCCGTGTTTTGAAACGACTAGAGTCCTCGTCGCTGTTCCTGGAACGTCGGTGAAGACCACCGAACCGTCACGTTTACCGATCGCAAGCCACTTTCCGTCTGGCGAACACGCCAGCGCTCTCAGACCGTCTTCCGCCTTTCGGTTGCTTACCAGTTCGCCCGACGGCAGCCGCCAAACATAAATCGATCCATTGAGCGCAAGTCCGGCAGCCAAGCCGCTGGTGCCGCACACGGACACAGCGCGGATGCGAACCGGCGTTGTAATCGTCACCAGCTTGTGAACGTCTTGCGCGCGCGCGCACGTTGCGATCACTATCACCAGCACCAGCCATCCGATGCGTCTCGTCATAGCGTGTCCAGGACGAGTTCGAATCGAGCTGCGTGGATGTCTTCTTTAGGATCTCCGACTAAAGTGACGGGCCGAACTAGTTCGCGGCTGGTGACCGGCGGATCGCGCGCGTAGTTCTTGTCGGGATTGCCCTCGAACACTGGGTCTGTCGCGAAGTAGAGTTGTGTTGTTAATGGCTGATGGCCGGGCGCTGTAACCAGGTAACGCACGTGCTGGCACAGGCGCGCGGGATAGTGTCCTGGCATAACAGAAGAAAAATCGTATTTCCCTTCTGCGTTCGTGATTAGCTTGGCACGATACCGGTAGCCGTCTATATCGTAAATCCCAAGGTGATTCGTTTGCCAGATTTCGACGATCGCTTCGGGAATTGCTTCGCCGCGTGTACTGAAGACCCCGCTGACGACTAACGGAATGCCAGGATCACCGGGGGCGCGCAACGTGTTCGTGCGGGGAGCGCTCCTCTCCAACTCAGCTGCGGGAATCAACTGGCGAAGGGTTTCATTTTGTGCCCATGCTGCCGCGACAACGGAGGGCACGAGATCGGCTGTGCTGGCTACAACTACCAGAGCCATGCATTTGGCGAGAAGGTCACGGCGATTGAGCGACATGCGTCACCTCCTAAGGAGGCCGCAAGTCTAACATCGTCCGGTTTGACGGGAAACACAAGGCAAGTCGAGTATTCCGGCGTAGCACTTGATCTGAACGAATTCTAAAACCAAGGTGGGACCTACCGCCCCGAGCGGCTCACTTTGGTTGGATCTGCCTTGTCCATGCAAACGAAATGAGCCATGGTAGGCTTCACGGTGTTCATGCTCGGGCCATTGAATTTCATGGTGACGACGCCGCGAAAGACCTTCGGTGACCCGCCATCCCAATACTCGAGTATGTAGCGACTCGCGGTGAAGCTGGTATCGATAAATTTGCGCAAATTCTCGCGGATCGCTTCGCGTTCATGCCAATCGGCGACGCCAAGGTTACAGACGGCATCCGCCGCGAAGCAGTCGGTTGGCCTGTGTTGATGTTTTTATGACTGCTAGCGTCGTATGTCAAGAAACAGTCATAAGGCGAAAGGAAGTAGAAGCGCAAACGTCCCTGGCACCGCTAGGTACTTCCCTGTATTTGTAGGGTTCAAA
Source organism: uncultured Acidobacteriota bacterium (assembly GCA_963703675.1). GTDB lineage: Bacteria > Acidobacteriota > Terriglobia > Acidiferrales > UBA7541 > Palsa-295. Next base: position 571,891 of record CAVPFH010000010.1, read on the forward strand.
AGATTTGCTAAATTCGGCGTTTAATCATGCCAGCTAAGCGCATTCTTGTAGCAGATGATGACCCAGTTGTGCGGCAAGCCCTTTCCAGGCTGCTTTCAATGAATTCGGCTCTGGAGGTTTGTGATGAGGCTGTTGACGGTCAAGATGCCGTAATTAAAGCGGAAAAACACCGTCCAGATTTAGTCATCCTGGACCTCTCGATGCAGATTCTCAACGGTCTGGAAGCGGCAGCGGAGATTTCAAGAACCCTGCCAGACGTGCGCATTATTCTATTCAGTGCGTACGGTCAACGCCTTGAAGATATAGACACCACGGCGTTTGGAGTGACAAGGGTAGTTTCAAAGGACGATAACATCCTTCGACATGTCGCGGACCTACTGAAGACCGCTGGTGACGCAACCCCCGTACCCGCCCCTGCATTATCTAAAAAACGAAAACGCGCAAGAAAGCCTCGTGGCGAATAGAAACCGAAGATCCTAGTGCAATCTACGTTTGGAATGAACCAAGATGTGAATCGCATGGAACGCTGTCGACGATCTGCGAGGATCCATTCTCGATTCAAGGTGTCGCCGTTCGGGCGGACTGGCAGGTAATCATCCGCGTAGATTCTGTCGAGCAGTGCGATGTCCTCTGACTTCAGCGCTCGCAGGAACTCCTGCGAAAAAACCACGAACCTCTTCATTGCTGATAGCCGCAACCGAATTCTCTCTCATAAACGCTCGCGTGGGTGAATCAGACGATGAATCGAAAAATAAATCGCTGGCCTTGATGAGACATACCGCGCCTAGCGCTGATTTTCCCACCACTTCGAGTCAGCCAGCACTACGGACGTTGCAATTTGGCGTTGAGGCACGGTCCCATATCGCTTCAGGAGCCGGTCCTTTTCAGGTGTAGGAACCATCTGGAAGCCGTACCTCTGATAAAAGCGGATTGCCCCGACCGCAACGGCCCACGTTCCGATCAAGTCAGTAGTCGTCGCCAGTTCACGCAAATGTCCCGTTATTGCGTAGATCTATTTTCAATCATTGATTAACCGCTTGCGTCCGCTGATTTTGCGCTGAAGGCTCAGACGAGAATAAAGCGCCAAGTCCCTCCGCCAAAGTTGGGTGAGTCAGCACTGCATCGCGAAGTGCGGTATAGGGCAACCCGGCGATCATGGCAATCTGTACGGCAGACATGATCTCGCCTCCATTGACGGCGAACGCAGTGAAACCAAGGATGCGGTTGCCGTTCATTTCAACCAGCGCCTTCAAGAATCCGCGTGTTTCGGAAAGTGTGCGCGCGCGAAGCACTCCTTCCATTGGAATCTTGAATAACCGGTACGCAATGCCTTGCGCTTGTGCTTCTTTTTCGCTCGGGCCGATACGAGCCAGTTCTGGATCCGTGAAAAGGCAGAACGGAACCTGCCTGCCAGTCGTAACGCGGTTGCCGCCGGCGAGGTTATCGCGAACCACGCGGAAATCGTCATAGCTGATGTGGGTGAACTGCGGGCTACCGGCGACCTCGCCGATCGCCCAAACACCGGGCGCGGTCGTCTGAAGCCGCTCGTTGACTTTCAAGTATCCGCGATCCGTTAGTTCAACCCCAGCCAACTCGAGCCCGATCCCGTCTGTGTTCGGAATGCGGCCCGACGCGACCAGCACGTGACTGCCCTCGAGAGTTTTTTCTTCTCCATTTTGCTCCAGCACGATTTTTACTGGCTCGCCCGACTTTCCCGATGCACCCTTGATTTTCGAGTTCAGGAGAACATCGATGCCTTCGTCCCGGAGGAGCGCCGCCAGAGCTTCATGAACATCTTCGTCTTCTCGAAATATCAACTGTTCATTGCGTTCGACTATCGTCACCTTGCTGCCGAATCGACGCATCGCCTGGGATAGTTCCAATCCGACGTAGCCACCGCCGATCACAAGGAGGTGTTCAGGGATTTCGTCCAATTCCAGCGCCTCGATATGCGTTAGCGGCTTCGCGTCAACAAGACCGGGAACCGGATCTATCGCCGCACGTGTGCCCGTACTGATGATCACGTTGGCTCCATGAAGCTGACGGCTCGTTCCGCCAGCGAGTGTGACCTCCACTGTCCGGGGACTGACAAAGCGACCGGTGCCGGGGATGAATTCTGCTCCGGTCTTCTTGTAATTGTCGAGATACAGATTGTTCAAGCTTGATACCATCCTGCGTTTGCGGCCCCGCACCGCGGACATATCAACCCTAAAGCCTTCTGTAGCGATGCCGAACTCCTCACTTCCGCGAACGTACGACGCAACTTTCGCGCTGTGAATGATATTTTTGCTGGGTAGACAGGCTATGTTGGGACACGATCCACCGATATACTTCCGATCGATCACCGCGACACGCTGGCCCTGACCGGCAAAGGTCCATGCGGCGATCGTCGAACCCGTTCCCCCACCAAGGATGACGAGGTCAAATTCTTCGACGGCTGAGTTCTGCAGTGCTTGGACTATCGTGTTTTTTTTTGTGGTCGTCATGCGACTTTTCCTTTCTGCGCGATAGCTCGGTTTTCTTCTGCATCGACTGGACCAGGTCGTCGCCGATGCCCGGAAGGAATCCCAGGGTCGTGAAGGACACTACTTCTGCGAGACCGTTTGGTTGACCATCAGCGGCGCCGCGCCGAAGTTGACACTGAACCGCTTACACCACACCGAAACGGCTCGATATTTTGCCAAGTCAACATCGGGCCCGAGCGCATAATTTTGATCGCCGATGTTCCCCTTGATTGACCCTAGATCGATGAAGCCCGCGCGCTCGACACTTGCATTATCTTTTGCGTCATCGGCAGCAACCATGTAAATGTGGACGTCAGGACCGTTGGATGTTTTGAAGTTTGTAAAGCGAAGAATGCGACTGCGATCTCCCATACGATAGATTGTCGCAGTGCCCGCAGTCGGATGCAAAATGCTATAGAAGGTTCCAGACGCCAGGATTTGCGGGGATGAACTGCCTTCTGTCGTCGGGGAGTCTTCGTGGACACGGTTATTAACAACAAGCCGCTCCGGACGGAATGCGTACCACGCGATGAACAATGCGATGGCAACTATCGGAACGCCAAGTTTCCATTTTTTCATTTTCCTATCTCCTTGAACTCACGGATCGGAGCTGTTCGATTTCCGTGCTGGAATATGCAGCGCTTGTTATTGGCGTGGTGCAGCTTTGCGCAGTAGGGACCAACCCCGCCGCGGGCTTGAAGAAACACCTCGGCTGCGACCAGCATTCCCAACGTCGGCGCAGCGAAATAGATCCATAGCGCATGCCAGTAGCCGGCACGAAATGCGGAAGGCCGGTCGACTTTTTCAGGATGATCGAGTGCGAGACGATAGGAGACTCGACCACCTCGATCATGTCCAACGACCGAAAAGCGAGGAAATCCAAGCTTCGTCATCACTTCGACTAATTCATTCGCCATAGCGCGCTTCGTGTAAGGATAGTGATCTTCCGTGGAAGCGGGAATACCGCTACGGCCATATCCCCGTAAATCAACGCAAATCACTGCGTAATTCTTAGCGAGTCGAGGCGCAACATAACGCCACATAAGGCTTGTTCTCGGGAAGCCATGCACCATTAAAAGCACTGGGCCTTGCCCGTAGGGTCTGATGAAGACGGTGTTGTCACTCGTCTTGATCTCAGTTGTTTGGAAATCGGAAGCAACCGGTACGTTGGCGTGTTGGCCGAGCGTGAACCGCTTCAGGGCGGGCGGTGATAAGGCACTCAAAGTAGCGGCGGTGATTCCTTCAAGAACGGTTCGACGTTCCATTGAATCCTCATCATCATGGTGATACTTACCGCAAAAACCGCGTCCGAAAAAAAACCTTAACCGATCCGTGTCGCTCTTCGCTGAGCTATAGAGGATGCCCCACCTTTAGTTGAAACCTGAGAAAGGGAAGCAGCGGCTCTCGCCCGAACTCGGATAGAGTTCGGGTTGCGAATCCCTTTTAAAGGAGAGAGCCGCCGTGAGAAACAAATACCAGAGGAAACAGCGCAAGTCCAATCACAAGTTTCAGATCGTCCGAGGGCAAGAGTTAATGGTGCAGGTGCCGTTGCCGATCGCCGAGGTGTGGAGCGAACTGCAAACGCAGGTGGAAGAGCTGACCGGGCAAGCCGGGCTGCAGATTCTACGCGCCATCCTGGAAAACGAAGTGACCCGCCGAGTAGGACCTCCGCATCGACCGAATCCCGCCACCGGCTGTGTGCGCTGGGGAAAGCAGCCGGGTTATGTGGTTTTTGCTGGACAGAAGATCCCGCTGGAACGACCGCGGGTGCGAACCCGAGAAGGCCAGGAAGTGGAACTGGAGAGCTACGGTCAGTTGCAGCAGGACGGAAAGCTACAACGAGCGGTGCAGGAGCGCATGGTGGCCGGGTTGTCCACGCGGAACTATCGGCGAGCGGTGGAGAGTGTTGTGGAAGGCTATGGGATTGAGAAGAGCAGTGTGAGCCGGCAGTTCGTGGCGGCCAGTAGCAATCAGCTGCGGGCGCTTTGCGAACGACGATTGGACGATCTGAATCTGGTGGTGCTGATGATTGATGGCATTCATTTTGGGGGCCAGGTTCTGGTGGTGGCCCTGGGGATCGCCGAAGGTGGAGAAAAGCACGTTTTGGGAGTGTGGCAGGGAGCCACGGAGAACACCACGGTGGTCAAAGGGCTGTTGGAAGACTTGGTCGAGCGAGGACTGGATCTAAAGCGGCGGTATCTGGTGGTGATGGACGGGTCGAAAGCGCTGCGTGCGGGTGTGGAACGTGTTTTCGGTGAACAAGTGGAAGTGCAGCGTTGCCAGATTCACAAGCGGCGGAACGTGAAGGAGTATCTGCCCGAGAACTGCCAGAAGGACTACGACCGGCGGATGCGCAATGCCTACGCGATGAACAACTACGCGGAAGCCAAAGAAGCGTTGCAGAAAATCTTCCGCCAACTGGAACGGATCAATCCGAGCGCAGCCCGGAGCCTGGAGGAAGGGCTGGAAGAAACGCTGACGGTGCATCGCTTGGGTGTAGGAGCGGTGTTGCGTCGGAAACTGGCCACGACCAACCCGATCGAATCATGCTTGTCCACGGTGCAGCGGGTGGCGCGCAACGTAAAGCGCTGGCGCGAAGGAGATCAGCCGCTGCGCTGGACAGCCACAGGACTCTTGGAAGCAGAGAAAAAGTTCCGACGCATCAAAGGGTATCAAGAAATTCTGTTGCTGAAGGAACGCCTGAATCCGTCGCGCATTCAGCAGAAGGAGGTCCGAACCGTAGAAGTGGCTTGAACTTGCTTCGAGGTAGGTTTACAGTGCCGAACAACAAGAGTCGCTGCAATCAACTAAAATTCGGACATCCTCGGAGCTATACGTACTCCGGTTCAACTCACTTAATACATTCGCTTCACGAATAATTGTAAAGGCCTCTGAGTCTTCTTTTACTGGGACATTAGATGAATGACGCAAGAAATGGAGGCGGTAAGATTTATAGTGCCAGATAGAGCCAGGCAGAGCAGGAATGATCGTCGCCGGCGATCCCGGCTCACCCTGTCCCGCCGGAGAGCGATGCAGGCGTCAGGGCGGCAATTTGGTAGACTGTTAACCGCTTGCACCTTGATTGCGAAGAATCCCGGTGTTTCTCGCCATCTCAAGCGCCAGCGAACATCACCATCCCGCATACGGCCGAGATCCCGAGCGACGAGGCCGCCGCAAGGGTCGACGGCAGACAAATGGCCGATATGATCGGCGGACACAGATAACCGGAACCGACCGGTCCGAGCCGCAAACTTTGAAGAATCGTCGTGAATGCGATCGCGATCATGGCGAGGCCCACGGCGCTCTGCGCCGCGTGGTGCGGCAATTTCGAGGCATCCGCGACGAGCGCCACCATCACCAGATACGGGCAAATGACGGCAACGTGCTGAAACCCAAGGGCCAAGAGCTTTGGCCAGGGCGGTTTTTCATTCAGCGAATAAATCAGCTCGCTCGGTCGCTCCGGCATCCCAATTCCCTTCCGCTGAGGCTGCGGCTCCCATCCGTGTGGCCTTTCGATGCCCTCAGCCTTGTACACCTCCCGTAGCGCCGCAGCCGAGCATTACAAAAATTCGGTAGTACGAGATCTTTTGACCAATCATCGGCTAGAAGAGGGGACACGGCGACGCATATTAGGCTGTGCCCAAATGCAAGTCAATGTGGGCCAGAATCGGGCCAGAATCGGCGTTGTGGGAAATAAGAACGGAAAAAAGCATTGATGAAAGTCGCAGCCCAAGTGGTTTTCCGGTGCATGGCAGATTGGTTGACTTGCCTTGGGACCGACTCTAAAGTGACCATTCCTATGACTGATCCACAGTCGCTTCTCGGGCAAACCGTTTCACACTACCGCATTCTCGAAAAACTTGGCCGCGGAGGGATGGGTGTTGTTTACAAAGCGGTCGACACCCGTCTAGGCAGGAATGTCGCGTTGAAATTTCTCCCCCGCGACATTTCACACGATCCGCAGGCGGTCGAACGGTTCCATCGCGAAGCGCGTTCCGCATCTGCGCGCAATCATCCGAATATCTGCTCGATTCACGACATTGGTAAGTTTCAAGGCCAGCCGTTATCGCCATGGAGCTTCTCGAGGGCCAGACGCTGAAGCACCCCATTGCTGGCCATCAAATGAATGCAGAGGAGATTCTGGAGTTTGGAATCCAGACTGCCGACGCATTGGATGCGGCGCACTCGAAAGGGATTGTGCATCGGGATATCAAGCCCGCGAATATATTTATTACCCAGCGCAGTCTCGGAGTTTGATGACTAAAAGATATGCGGAATCTCAACAGGAATTCGAGAAGGAGATCCAACTCGCTCCCAAGCTGTTCGAAGCCCACTACTTCTTGCGCGAGCTTGCTTTCAGCAAGGAAAGCTCGAGGAAGCGGCGCACTTATTCGAACAGGCCTGCAAAGTGAACCCGGACGATTATCAAGCCACGAATCTGCTGGGTCACTCATACATTGGATTAGGCCGCGCTTCGGAAGGTAGAACGTCTCGCATGCGAGCGTTGCAGATTATCGAGAAACATCTCGAACTGCATCCGAACGATGCCAGAGCGCTCTACTTCGGCGCAGCTGGCTTGATTCTTTCGGGTCAGCCGGAGCACGCGTTGGATTGGACCGAGCGAGCGCTGGCCATGGACCCCGGACGCCCCAGCCGTCTGTATAACGTCGCGTGTAATGATGCGCTCTTGGGTAAACCGGAGGAGGCCCTTGCGTCGCTCGAAAGAGCGCTAGCGCAGGGCGAATGGTACAAGGGCTGGGCGGAACATGATACCGACCTCGACTCGCTCCGCAGCAATCCGGGCTTCCAGAACCTTCTGAAATCGATGTAATAAAGCTGTCAAGCACGGCACACTTCATTGCCATCGAGACTTTGCAGGCTCACTTCTCAGGCGGAGGCGGCTTTGATGAAACTCGCCACTGCTTCTGCCTCGTCCTCAAAGCTCGGGATTACAGTGTCCAAACGAAGCGTTTCCAGGACCAACTTCACGCTGCCGCGCGGGCTGAGCAACTTCAGGCTGCCACCTTCGCGGTTGATGCTTACATATGCCCGCGAGAGAGCACTTAGACCCGAACTATCCAACTGTGTGAGACCAGCGAGGTTCAGCAAAACGTTGCGCTCGCCGTCCTCAATCAATTTCTGCAAACACCCAGCGAACGAATCAGTGCCGCGACCAAGCGTCGCCCGTCCCTGAAGATCCACGATAGCGACGCCAGCAACTCGCCGAATTGAAACTTGAAGACCCATACTATTCGGACCAAACCTTGGCAGCTACAAGGCACCGACTATAGCATTTTAACCCCGAATCTGACCTCGTCCATCATGTCGATTCTAATTTCCTTCTTCGACCGCGAAGGAAGGTGACTGTCTGCGGCGATGTCTACCTCTCGGAGTCGCGGATCAGGACGACGTCGGAATCGGTGTGGGCTCCGGATCAGGGCTAGCTTGCTGCCGTCGAACGACCAGTGAAAGTCGACGATTTGTTCCGATTGGAAATTTGTGATTTGCTTTCCTGGTGAGCCATCTATCGGCTGGAGCCAGAGATCGTCCGCGTCCCTGTCGCGGAAAGGGCACAGCAAACCTTTGCCGTCGTGGGTGAAGCGAGGGTCTCTACGGATCGGGCGCTCGATCGCAAGGAATTTCGGGCTTGGCGGAGAATCGGCTGCTACCAGACCCGTCACCACCTTGGGATTGCTGGGAGAGGCGACAGTCGGAAAGGCCACGAGCTTGCCGTCTGGAGAGATATCAAAACCAGCGAGCACGGGAAGCTCTGTGAGCCGCTCGGATTTGCCGTCGTCCAAAAGCACTTTGTTTAGTTTTCCGCCATTGGCAATATCCAGGTAAAAAACCAGGATGTCCTCTTGTATACGGGCGTCTTTGTAAACGACGCCCATTCCACCGCCGCCGAGCTTTCCACGATGCGGTAGTGTGAGATCGTCTGACCAATCATGACTGGGACGCCGCCTTTGCCGACGCAAGTTAGGCGGTGAGCAAATGCAAGTCAACGTGAGCCCACTACTGCTACGGACACGGGAGCCCACTACTGCGAGCTGAATTATCGATGGTTCGTTCGCATTCGGTCGCCTTGGAGTCTCGGAGGATTGGGCAAATACTTTGTCGGAATAGGCAAGGACCTGGGGTGCAGGCGCGTTACACTTTTTTGTAGTTGAGGATGGAAAGCGGAACGTCGGTATCGCTGAGACCTCGGCACGATGGAGGCAAACCCGCCTTCCTGAAAGCGAAGACGAAAGACTGAGCGAAAATCACGAACGAAATACAAAAACCAAACCGAGCGATTCGACCTTAGGGATTCGACTTTAACCATTCCATACCTTCGAAGGAGAAAACATGCAAAAGCGCAAACTTGGAAAAGATAATCTGGAAGTTTCGGCAATCGGACTCGGCTGCATGGGAATGAGCTTTTCCTACGGCCCACCTAAAGACAAGCACGAGATGATCTCTCTGATCCGTGCCGCCGTGGAACGCGGCGTCACATTCTTTGACACCGCCGAAGTCTATGGCCCGTTCACCAACGAGGAACTCGTCGGTGAAGCGCTCGCTCCGTTACGCCAAAAAGTGGTGATCGCAACCAAGTTCGGCTGGGAGGCTAATCCCAACGATGGAGGCAAGTGGAATGCCTTAAATAGCCGGCCCGAGCACATCAAGAAGGCCGCTGAGGATTCGCTCAAGCGGCTAAAGACTGATGTCATCGATCTATACTATCAACATCGTGTTGATCTGAACGTGCCGATCGAAGACGTGGCTGGTGCGGTGAAGGAACTCATCCAGGAAGGCAAGGTAAAGCACTTCGGTCTTTCTGAGGCAGGAGCGCGGACCATCCGTCGAGCAAATGCAGTTCTTCCGGTGACTGCACTTCAGAGCGAGTACTCGCTGTGGTTCAGGGAGCCTGAGAAGGAAGTGATGCCAACTCTGGAAGAACTCGGGATCGGATTCGTTCCATTCAGCCCTCTTGGCAAAGGTTTTCTGACGGGAAAGATCGACGAAGACACGAAGTTCGATAGTACGGATTTCCGCAACACCGTGCCCCGCCTCAACCCGGAGAACCGTAAAGCGAACCAGCCGCTGGTTGATCTGCTCAGCAAATTCGCGGCACAAAAGAAGGCGACGCCCGCTCAGATCGCGCTTACCTGGCTGCTGGCAAAGAAGCCGTGGATCGTTCCGATCCCGGGCACAACCAAGCTCGATCGCCTGGAAGAAAACCTCGGAGCACTGACGGTCGACCTTACGCCGGAAGATGTCCGCGCGATCGAGAGCGCCTCCTCAACCATCAGGCCTCAGGGAGCTCGGTATTCGGAATTTCATCAACAACTGACCGGGCGATAGCGGCCGCTAACGCGTAAATAATCGGGATAGGTTCCGGAACTGAAGACAAGGTTGCGAGAGGAATCGCGCATGAAAGCCCTCCTTTGTTGGGCATTAGCAGGCGTTGTGGCGATCGGTGGTACTTTCGCAAACTCGCTCCGCAGAAAAGAAAACTGCAGGCGCGGACTCTGCAAAGAAGAAGCTGATCGGAGCGTGGCGTCTCGTGTCGATAGAAGAACAAGGGGCCGATGGAAAAGTGAATCGCATAACCGGTCTGAAGGGCATGCTGCTTTATACGCGTGATGGCCATATGTCGGTGCAAATTATGTACCCGCAGTCGGACGCGCTCTATCCAATGACTACATCCAGAGCGGGTACGAGGCTTCCTTCGGTAGCTACGACGTGAACGAAGAGGCGCACACCGTAACGCATCACGTGGCGGGATCCGTTACGCGCGGACTTGTGGGAAAGGATCTTCCGCGCGTGTTCCAGTTTATGGGCGGCCAATTGATAATTAAGTTATCCCGGCGGACGAACACTGGTCGGTTACCTGGGAACATTGCTGAATGAACCAAGCACCAGAAGGAACGGACATGAGCAAAGAGCCATCAGGAGCTCAAAAGATGATCGGTGACTTTGCACCCAAGCTGGCCGACTTGACGGATCGCGTTCTCTTCGGCGATGTCTGGGAACGGCCGGAGCTCTCCAAGCGTGACCGCAGCCTCGCAACCGTAGCGGCGCTCGTTGCTTTGCATCGTCCGGAACAGCTTCGGTTTCATCTTGAGTACGCGCTGAAAAATGGGCTTACAAAAGAGGAATTGATCGAGGTCGTCACCCACTTGGCGTTCTATTCAGGTTGGCCTAATGCCATGAGCGCTATCATGATCGCTAAGCAGGCATTCTCAAAAGCATGAAGACCACCGGCAAACCGAAGGACGGCAAATCGGCAATCCCTCCGCAGGCGCGAATCGCCACGCTTCCGAACAAACCCGATGTGCCCAAATTGGCGAGCTTGATTCGCGCGTATGCGCCTCACGACGGCAGTTTTGCGCTGCGCGTCCCTGGCCTGAACGCCAGTCGCTATTCACGAATAAGCCCTGCGTGCGTGTATGGACTACGGCTTCCTTGCTTGTCCATCATAGCGCAAGGAGCCAAGACCGTTACCGTGGGGCAGGATGTCTATGAGTACGATCCTTCGCGTATGCTTGTTTACTCCGTTGCTCTGCCCGTTGCTGCCCAGGTGACCCAAGCCAGCCACGCGGAGCCTTACTTTGCTCTCAGGCTGGACCTCGAACCACAGAAGGTTGCCGAACTGGTGTTGAAGGTATTTCCTCACGGAGTGCCGCCCGTGCAAGAACGAAGTGCTGTTTACATCACTCCTGTCGACGCGAACGTGATCAATGCTGCGATCAGATTAATAGAGTGCATCGCACAGCCTGGGGACATCGAACTACTCGCACCGCTCGTGATGGATGAGATTTTGATTCGGCTGCTGCGCAGCCCAATTGGTGTTCGCGTGGCGCAGATGGGCTTTGCCGAATCTAGCGTGCAGCGAATTGCGAAGGCGATCTCCTGGCTGCGTGCCAATTTTTCTCAGCCCATGAAAGTAGAAGAGTTGGCCGAACTGGTGCACATGAGTGCATCTTCATTCCACGAGCACTTTAAGTCCGTTACCTCCATGAGCCCGCTGCAATATCAGAAAGTGCTTCGCCTGCAGGAGGCGCGACGGCTCATGCTCTCTGCGATGGTTGATGCGAACGCCGCTAGCCAGCGTGTGGGCTATCTGAGCGCGTCGCAGTTCAGTCGAGAATATAGCCGTTTCTTCGGCAATGCACCTACCAAGGATATTGCTCGATTGCGTGACGATTCCCGGCTCTGGGCGTAAACCCACTCGTTGCAAATTGCGTTAAGCGGAAAGAGCATCCACGGAAGCGCGTACTCGTGTCACGCTGTCTGCCTTTTTTCGCCGCTTCGACGAAGACCGATCCCTCAAGCCCCGGCCGACCGGCTCTCAGAAGCGACGGCGGGAACGTACGGGAACTTCGTCGAAGGCTTCGAGGTGACCAATTCCTTGCCAATTCCGAGGCGAATGGGCGTGTTAGCCGCCATCGAGAGCATCACATCCGGCGCGTTGTCTGTGAGGGAGCGGCCATTCCACTCGGCGAAGCCGAATGAGGCCGCTGTGCCAACCTCGTACGGGAGAATGTTGGGGCAAAACCGATGAGCAACTTTTTCGCCATACGCCCGCGGGTCTTGGGCAGTTCCAATCGCCGAAACGGCTCCGGCGATTGCCTTGGTAATGATCGCTCCGTACGTCGCGGAGTCATCGGCTGGGCGCCCAACATTCAGACGGTTGCCGAGATCTCCGTTGAATTGGGTGAACAGCGGGTGGATCATCGGAAGGCCTATCCGATTGATGGAACGCCATCCGCCGGCGTCGGTAGCCAGCGCTGCCACAGCCTGCCCACACGCCGATTCGCCGATTGTTTTTTGCCTCGGCGAGCAACTCAGCATCCGGCACCTCCAGTATTTTCGCCCCCATCCCTGTGCCCGGCTACCATCCGGAAGGAATGTACGAATTCAAAGTGGATTTGAACGGTGATGCCGTCGAAGATCTCACCTACCGCCTTACATTCACGAGTGACAGACGTTGATTACGAACGCAGTGCCTGTTTCACCGCGAAATACGTAGAGGTCGGTGATGTCCAGACGGATGTCTTGCTGGGCGATTGGTGAATCTAGATGATGTGACATGTGGATGCTCCTTTCCTTTTAGACGGGTCTCTCAATCGCAGATTTAGAGCCTTGGAGTCCGCATTTGGGTGTGGTGGGATGAGAGGAGGATGCGAAGTTTCTTCTGCATTCGAATATTCTGTAGATTTTCGCCGGGTAGTCAGTCTATTCATTCCTCGGTCTAACGTAGATAGCAATTATGGTAATATGCCACCGCTTGGAGGCCGCCATGCCACGGGCCACCCTCATCGTTCTGCTCGCTGTTCTCTTCCCTAGCGTACTTTTCTCCCAGACTCCTACTGAGGACGGGGGAACTCGTCAGGTGCAGACGCAGGATGGGGGGACGCGGCAGGTTCTTGAAAGCATCGTTTTGCCGCCGAAGGCCAACTCGCCTTTTGTCGCGACTCTTCATACAGAGTGGGTGCGAGGATCGCCAGATAGCGGGACCATTACATTCGTGAACAACCGCCGCATCGCTCGCGATGGCGCGGGGCGCATTTACCAGGAGCGCTGGATTCTGGTGCCGAAGAACGGGAAATTGAAATCGCAAATGAATGCTATACAGATTTCGGACCCTGAGGCCCACACTCTGTATACCTGCAGGCTGCTGGCCGAACCCAAGGTCTGCACACTGATTACCTATTCGCCTACCACCTCGACTGTCTACAATATCGTCGGCAGGCCTGCGGGGCCGTTGCCTAACGGCGCTGGAAACGTAACCCGCGAGGATCTGGGGCATCAAGTGTTCGTCGGAGTGGACACCGTCGGGAGTCGCGAGACTGTGTCTTACAATCCCGGAGTCATTGGAAATGACGAGAAGATTAATCTTAGTCGCGAGTATTGGTATTCAGATCAATTGAGCATGAGCCTGCTGTCGAAGCGTTCGGACCCCAGCTTCGGCACACAGATCTTTACCGTAACTGAAATTAGCATCGCCGAACCAGATGCTCACCTTTTCGAATTGCCCGAAGGCTTCAAGGTTGCGGATCATCGTCAGTCTGACCCACCTGCTACTGATTGAGTTCCCTGGCAGTTGCCCAGGTCCCTATGATTGCCGAATAGCAGCAACCAATGGTGAGACGTACGCTATTTCACTTGCAGCGATTTGAGGTAAATTTAACCACTCGATCTAAGGTATTGTTCAGATTTTCGTCTTCACCTGGATCGACTCAAATATTTCGCCAGATTGTCCAGCCGCACGGGCCCGCAGTCTACGTCGACCTCCAGTTGCGAAAAAATCGGGCCCCAGACCGGCATCTCGCGCGAGCCGTGAGAAGCGATCATCCCTTCGCCGGTGATAATTCTACGGACACGCGCAACCGGAAACGTGACGTGGTTTTTCTGAGCGATCAGCGTAGGGTCCGGCACCGTAGCCTTTAGTTGCGACGCCATCGGGCCGTTCCTCTTGCCGTCCATGGCGTGGCACGACGCACAGTACGCCTTATACAAATCGGCGCCGTCGACGTCATTTCGCGGCGAGGCAAGTCAAACGAGTCGAGCAGCCGCGGATCAAAAGCATGTTGCGAGTGTGCGCGCGCCTTCGCAGATTTGCTTGAAGTCCGCACCGCCGTAGCCGAGGACCAGACCGCACCGGTCCGGCGGTTTCTGGTAGCAGATGGAAAGCGGCATCGCCGAAATTCCCTTTGCGGCGGCTTTTTTTGCGATGGCTACATCGCTTATGCCTGAGGGCAACAGCGCTACCAAGTGCATCCCTGCTTCGGCACCTACCACTTCTAACGCGTCGCCGAAATTTTCGCGCAGCGCCTCTACCAGCGCAGTGCGACGTTCCGCGTAAAGCATGCGCATTCTGCGAATGTGGCGCGCGAAATGGCCTTCACGAATAAAATCGGTCATTACTGCCTGGTACAGGATCGGGGAAAAAATGTCTGCTGCGTCGCGGGTGGCTGAAAATGCGTGGGCCAGATCCTTGGGAACCACTACGTAACCAAGGCGCAAGGCAGGGAACATGACTTTGCTGAATGTCCCAACGTAGATCACTCTCGCGTTGGCGTCCAGGCCCTGCATCGACGCTATCGGACGCGCGCCGAAGCGATATTCGCTGTCGTAATCGTCCTCGATGATCCAAGCACCGAAGCGCGTGGCCCAGCTTAGGAGAAGCATGCGGCGAGTGGCGCTCATGGTTACGCCCAGCGGGTATTGGTGCGATGGCGTGATGTAGACGGCGCGCGCGTTGCCGCTGAGGCGAACTCCTTCTTGAACGTTCAGGCCTTCCTGATCGACCGGCACTGGCACGAGTTCGGCGCCAGGCGTGGCCAAGGCTTGGCGCGCTCCGGGATAGCCGGGTTCTTCCATCCAGACGCGGTCTTTCAAATCCAGCAGTACCTGCGCGGAAATTTGCAGGCCTTGCTGCGAGCCAGTGGTTACAAGAATTTGCGACGGTTCGCAACGCACTGCGCGGACCACGCCCAGATATTCGGTGATGGCTTCGCGGAACGGCTCGTAGCCCATGGAGTCGCCGTAGCCCATGGCGTTGGCCGCCAAGCTGCGCGAATGCTTGGTCACCAATTTCGACCAAACGTTGATTGGGAAACGGTCGAGCGCCGGAAGATTTACACGAAACGCGGGGAGCGTGTTCGGCCACAGCTGCGGTGGGACGCGCGTCAGAGCTGCGGCGCGTTTGGAAATCTTTCGTGGAGCGCGGGATTTGATTGCGAGCTGCGTTCTGGCACGCGCTTTTCCACTCGGCGGCTTTGAGTTTGAGTTTTCTTCCGGAAATGACTTTGCAACGCAGCTGCCGGCGCCTCTGAAAGACTCGAGATATCCCTCCGCAAGTAATTGCTCGTACGCGCCCAGAACTGGGATACGCGAGATTTTCAACTCCGCTGCGAGATGTCTCGTTGAGGGTACGCGCTGGCCAGGGCGCAGCTGGCCCGCCGTGATTGAGCGGCGAAACCAGTCGTATAACTGGCGGTACATCGGGGCCTTTGTTTTGCGGTCGAGCGCGACTGGCGGCAGAAAGCTAGTGGAAATGCGTTTCATGGCCGGGTGAGCGAGGACAAAGTGGTTATATCGTATCACACAAGAGTGGATATTGTGACCGACCACCGCGCGCGTTAGCTTTTGTGGTGCGAATATCGTGTGGGCGTCACGCTATCACACAAAACAAGATGGGACATTTCATGACAATTTTTCGCACTACGCTCGCAATCTCTCTCTTAGTCGCTATTTGGGCCGCCGTCTTAGGCTCGAGAGTTCCTGCCAAGTCTTCCCAAGGAAATTCCAAGTCCGCGCAAGATGCCAACCTGAGCGGTCTGCACGATTTCGATTCTCTCGCCGGTCAGTGGAAAACTCATCATCGCCGGTTGAAGGAGCGTCTTACCGGGAGCCATGTGTGGGTGGAATTCGATGGTTCCATGAGTGCGCGCTTGCTTATGGCAGGTTTTGTGAACGCGCGCGACAGCGTGTACGAAGCGCCCGGCAGCACATATCGCGGAGTTGGGCTCAGCGCCTACGATTCGAAGACCGGCCAGTGGGCGACCTGGGGACTCGACAGCCGCAACCCTTCCGGTGCTCTCGATCCGCCGCTCAAAGGCCATTTCGAGAACGAAGTCGGCACATTCTATTCGGACGAATCGTTCCAGGGAAAACCGATCCGCGTTCGTGTTACCTGGTCCCACATCACCTCTACGTCCGCTCGATGGGAACAGGCTTTGTCACCCGATGATGGAGGAACCTGGGAGACGAATTGGACTACGGATTACGAGCGGGTTCCGGCGCTCGATTCTCGAGATACTCCGGACCCCATACGAGGCGCCTACATAGCAGGCCTGCACGATTTCGATTTTCTGATCGGCAAGTGGCAGGCCCATCATCGGCTGTTGAAGGAACGCCTCGCCGACAGTCATGAATGGATCGAGTATGGCGGCACCCTGAACACGCGCCAGCTTATGGACGGCTGGGCCAACATGGGTGACAACGTATTAGTCCGCCTTCGAGTTACCTGGTCACAGATCACGCCGACATCCGCTCGCTGGGAACAGGCTCTCTCGGGCGATGGTGGAAAGACCTGGGAAACAAATTGGATCACAGATTTCCAGCGGGTTTCGTGAATTTGGACCGGCATTCTTTATCGTAAGGGCTTATGAGAACTTTTAGGGTGGTTCTCTACGATGTCAGGAGGAAATGATGATGTTGTTTAAGCAGGTCTTGATTTGTAGCTTGTGTGCCGCAGGTGTCGCGTTTCATGCCGGGAATGTTTTCGCGCAATCGAGCCCCAGCGTCGCAAGCAACCTTACAGCGTCTCAACCTTCCGTTGCAGCGACAGCGACCTCCGTTGTCGCTCAGAATTCTGGCGATGCGCAGAATTCCGGTGATGCTACCCACGATGGCCAGCATGATTTTGATTTCGAATTGGGCTCCTGGAAAATTCACTTGAAGAGGCTGGAAAAGCCGTTGACCGGCTCTACCCACTGGGTCGAATTTGACGGCACTTCCGTTACGCGCAAGGTTTGGGATGGGCGCTCGCAGATCGAGGAATTCGAAACGGATGGTGCGGCGGGGCACATCGAAGGGCTGACCCTGCGCCTGTACAATCCGCAATCTCACCAGTGGTCGCTTTATTGGGCTACCAGCAGGACTGGCATTTTGGGCGTGCCTACCGTCGGCGAATTCAGGAATGGACGAGGCGAGTTCTACGACTACGAAGAAATTAATGGACGAATGACACTCGTTCGATTTGTGTGGACGAACACCCATACAAATTCGCCTCATTTTGAACAATCGTTCTCGGACGATGGCGGCAAGACCTGGGAAGTGAATTGGATTACGGATCAGACGCGCGTTAGCGATGAATCGGAAAAAGCACGCTGAAACGCAACGCCCAAAATCCTAGCGCAAGATTGAGGAGCACGTTTCATCCTTGCATGAAGTGTTCACCCTCCTTTCGTCTTAGGCTGAAGGCTAGAGAGATGCAAAAAACGCAAACATAACAGCGGATTCCTCAAAACGTTCGCAAACAACGCGGTTCGCGATGACAGCTCAAGCCGGAGGTGAACGATGAACGTAGTCAAACATGCTGGTGTGCCTATGCTGACGCTTGGTTTACTCCTAGCTGCCCAACCTCTTTACCGCGCCTTCGCGGCGCAGAATCCCGGCGGACAGAGTTCCACCGCACCGCAACGCGACGGACAGCATGATTTTGATTTCGAAATTGGGACTTGGAAGACGCATTTATCCAGGCTCGACCATCCCTTGACCGGTTCTCGCACTTGGATCGAACTCTACGGGACTTCTGTTGTGCGCAAGATTTGGGACGGGCGGGCGAATATGGTGGAACTTGAAGTCGATGGCCCAAACGGGCACGTCGAAGGTCTGAATCTGCATCTTTACAATCCGCAATCGCACCAGTGGAGTCTGAATTTCGCAAACGTTAGGAGCGGCACGCTGAGTGTGCCCACCGTCGGCGAGTTCAAGAATGGGCGCGGGGAGTTTTACGATCAGGAAGAATTTAACGGGCGAATGATACTCGTGAGAAATATCTGGATGGATATCACTGCCGATTCCTGCCGGTTCGAGCAGGCGTTTTCCGATGATGGAGGGAAAACCTGGGAGACAAATTGGATCGCGGTGGACACGCGAATGAAAGATACAGTGGGCGAAGTTGCACCGCGAAGGTCGCGTAGCGCGGGCGGCGTGGTGCAGTAACACTGTGCCTCGAAGAGGCCGGACAGATGACATTCTGGAAGTCGATTCAAATTCTATTCGTCGCGCTGGTGTTGTCGGCGAATCTTGCCAATGCTCAAGACGCTGCTCCTGCTTCAAATACCGACCGGCAATCTTTGGATGACGCTTGGTGGACCGGTCCGCTGCTCGCGCCTAACGCCTCGACTCTACCGCGCGGACATTTTTTGATCGAGCCATACCTCTACGACGTTGTCGGATCGCATTCGAATGGTCTCGGTTCGCTTACTTACATTAACTACGGGCTTGTGGACAGGTTTACTGTTGGGGTGATTCCCACCTTCGGCTACAACCGGGTGAGCGACGGGCTTAGCAGCGCGGGCATTGGGTTGGGCGACGTTACCGTGCAGGGGCAGTTCCGGCTCGCGCAATTTCACGAAGGTGGTTGGATTCCGACGACTTCCGTAACCGTGCAGGAAACTTTTCCGACCGGGAAATACGATCGGCTTGGTAACCGGCCTAGCGACGGCTTAGGCAGCGGCGCTTTTACTACCACCATCGCACTGTATACGCAGACTTATTTTTGGATGCCCAATCGGCGCATTCTGCGAATGCGGTTCAATGTGTCGCAGTCATTTTCGCGGAACGTTAGCGTGGATGGCGTCAGCGTGTATGACACGGATTCGGAGTTTCATGGGCATGCTAAGCCTGGGCGCTCATCGTTCGTCGATGCTTCCTGGGAGTACAGCTTGACGCGCAGTTGGGTGTTGGCACTCGATGCTACTTATCGCTACACCGGGAATACTCGCGTGGTTGGGTATGAAGGGGCAAGTTCTGGTGACGCGCAGAATCCGTCGAATGTCGTGTTCAATACTGGCTTTAGTGACGCGTTCGGTTTTGCCCCGGCGATCGAATATAGCTGGAAATCCACTGTGGGCGTGATCTTTGGAACACGCATCATTGCGGGCCTTCACAATACGGCTATGACCATTACTCCCGCAGTTGCCATTAACATCGTTCGCTGACAGTCTCAAGGCCACCTTGCAAGTATATGAAGAGGTGAAGTCGTGATCGTGGAGATGAGGACATATAGAACCAAACCTGGTTGCCGCTCGCGGTTTCTTGAGATATTTCGGTCTAAATCTGTTCTGGCGCATGAGGAAATCGGCATGAAAATATCGGGGCCGTTTGTTTCTGTTGAAGATCCTGACATTTTCTTTTTTATGCGCGGTTTTCCTGATTTGGCGTCGCGCGAGCCGATGAAGGCGAAGTTTTATCAGGGAGAGCTGTGGAAAAGCGAATTGGAGAGCGTCTTGATGCCGATGCTGGAAAAGTATGAAGTCGTTGTGGTTGAGGACTCGGAAGGGCTGATACGTTGGTAATGACACTCTGCAACTTGCTTAGCAAAGCTAGCGTGCGCTGAAGTTGCGTCTGGCTTCACGGGCGGTTCTGATACCCGCCCCTACAAAAGCGGAGTTGACGCGGACTCCGGGCCAATGTTTACAATTTAATTATAATGAGCCACTTTTTCGCAGGCCAGAACGCAGCTCGACCCAAAGCGTGGCTGGCTTGGAGCAGCGGCAAGGACAGTGCTTGGGCCCTGCACACTGTGCGCCAGAATCGCGAATTTGACGTCGTTGCTTTGCTTACGACCGTAAATTCCACTCATGGACGCGTTGCTATGCATGCTGTGCGCGAAAGCTTGCTTGAAATGCAGGCTGCTGCGGCTGGATTGCCGATCGTCAAGGCGCCCATTCCCTCGTCCTGTTCGAACGAAATTTATGAACAGGCTATGAGCGCCGCCATGGCTCGCGCTCGTGACGAAGGAGTTCACCACGTCATTTTTGGCGATCTTTTTCTTGAGGATGTTCGCGCTTACCGTGAAAAGCAGCTTGCTTCGTGCGGAATGACTTCGGTTTTTCCGCTGTGGGGAAAGGACACGCGACAACTGGCTCAGGAGATGGTTGCCGGTGGGCTGGTTGCTTATCTGACTTGCGTCGATCCACGGCAACTTGAGCGCGCGTTTGCCGGGCGGCGCTTTGACGCAAAGCTGTTAGCAGACCTTCCTAAGGGCGTGGATCCCTGCGGCGAACAAGGCGAGTTCCACACTTTTGCCAGCGCGGGACCGATGTTCAGCTCCGCAGTGCCCGTGGATGTAGGCGGAATTGTGGAGCGCGACGGGTTTGTATTTGCAGATCTTTTGCCGCGAACTCCGTCAACCCTCGGCGATCAATTCCCTGTTCCTAACAGGCTGACCTCCTGAGTACCGATCAGCGCGTTATCCGTGATCTTTAGCGTTCCGTATTGAGAGCCCTTGAATTTCGGAGTGAAGGTCACATTAATCACACAGCTCGCCGAGGCGTTTATCGTGGCGCCATTGGCGCATGTGGTCCCCGATGTGATGCGGAAATTCCCGCTGGTTGTGAGAGTGCCCAGTGTCAGCGCGGTATTGCCGTTGTTGGTCAGTGTGATGGTTTTTGGCTTGCTGGTTGTGCCTGTTTTTTGCGTACCGAAGTTCAGTTCGTTCGAACTAAGCGATGCGCGCGGATTGATTTCCGTGAGCAGCAGTGGCACGGATTGCGGACTGCCTGCCGCGGTATCGGTGATCACCAGGTTCGCGTTTTGAGTCGCCTGGAATTTTCCGATGGCGACGAAACTCAACCCGATGATGCAGCTCTTCCCTGCCGACAAGGTTCTGGGGCAGAGACTCAGGTAGAAGAAGTCACCCGGATCGCCGCCTTGCATGCCCACGATGTTGACGTTGTTGAGGTCAAGGGTGGCGCCTCCCGTGTTGGTGAGGGTTACGTCCGCGACTGCAATCGTGCCGAGATAGACTTTTCCGAAGTTGACGGTGGTCGGCGAAATCTTCAGGTTAGAACCGCTGCTTATCGTCAGCGTGAAGTTCTGCACCGCGTTGGAACCGATCGCATTGGTGGCCGTGAACGTAATCGGGTACGTTCCCATCGTGTTCGCCGCGGGTGTGCCGCCGAGAACGCCAGTGCTGGGCCTGAACGTCACACCGCTTGGCAGTGCGCCGGTCTCGCTCAGCGTCGGCTTCGGGAAGCCTGTTGCTGTTACCGTGAATGAACCTGCTACGCCGACGGTAAATGCGGTGTTGGCCGCGCTGGTGATCGCTGGCGCTTGATCAACCGTAAGCGTGAATGACTGCGTGGCGTTCGAGCCGACTCCGTTGCCGGCAGTGAAGGTGATGGCATAAGTGCCGCCGGTGCCAGCAGCGGGCATTCCGCTGAGGACGCCAGTGGAGGTGTTGAACATCACGCCCATCGGCAGTGTGCCCGACTCGCTCAGAGTCGGCTTCGGCGAGCCTGTTGCGGTGACCGTGAACGTGCCCGTTGTGCCCACCGTGAACGTGGTTGCGGCGGGGCTTGTAATCATCGGGGCCTGGTTGGCTTGGCTCACTGTGAGCGTGAAATTCTGCACGAAATTCGAGCCTACTCCGTTACCGGCGGTGAAAGTGATTGGGTAGCTACCCGCCGTTCCCGCGGCCGGTGTGCCGGCGAGGATGCCGGTGCTGGCCGTGAACATCACGCCCACTGGCAACGCTCCGGATTCGCTCAGCGTTGGCGTAGGGATGCCCGTCGCCGTCACCGTGAAGGAACCGAGAGTTCCCACGGTATACGTCGCGCTGGTCATACTGGTGATCTTTGGCGCCTGGTCGACTGTGAGAGTCGTGGTGGCGTTGGTGACTGCGGCGAAATCGTTGTCGCCCGGATAGCTGTACGTGATCGTGTACGCAGTGGCGGACGCGGGAATCGTCGGGGTCGGGAATGCCAACGAGAACGCGCCGTTGCTTCCGATGGATGTATTTTGGGTCGTGCTGTTGATAGTGACCGAAACCGTTTCGCCGCTTGATGGATACGAAGGACCCGGCGCTGAAATCGTGCCGGACAGTGGGATCGAACTGGTGCCAGCGACTATCGTTTGCGACGGTGTGAGACTACTGAACGCTGAAGCCAGCGCTTGCACGGTGATTGTAGTGATTGTGAGGAATTGGCTGTTCGTCGTGGTGATGGTCGCCGCGTTGACGTAGATTCCAGCCGGGGCCGTGGCGCTTGTGACATGTACGGTTGCCGTGGTGCTGACGCTCAAATTGCCAAGCGAGCAGCCGAGTACCTGGCTGCCGGCCGAGCCTGTGATCGAGCACGTGCCTGGGCCGGTGTAGGCCGGGCTGATCGACCAGTTCACCGCTGTTCCGCTCGGCAGCGGATCGTTCAGCATGACGTTATCTTCGATTCCTGGGCCCGCGTTGTTTACCGTTACTGTGAACCCGATTGCGCTGCCAGCGCTTACGCTCGATGAATCCGGCGTGCTGCTTACACTCAACTGGCCTGCTGTGCTTGGCGGGAACGCCACCACTACGTCGTTGAATTGCTTGGTGTGCCCTCCGATGCCTGAATCCACCGGCTCGGTGGCGTTGAAGAATGTGGTGATATCGAATTCGAACTGGCAGGAATAACTCTGCGACACCCCATTGATTGTCATCGGCTGCGTGCAGAGTGTGCCTACTGCTGAAGTCGGCGTCGGCGCGTAGTCCGGATCGTCGTACAGGCGCGGCTGGCTTCCGGTCCATGGCGCCGGCGGTACGTAGGTGTCGTTGTTCCAGGCGATTGTCCAGCTGACTCCACCGTTGTAGAAGCTCGGATTTGGCTCCGATCCTGGCGTTCCTGAGTACACGTCGTAATGCACGCAGTTGCCGTTGGCATACGGATAGCACAGCGGGACAATTGTGTTGCCGTTCGCGTCCGTGCCGAAATTGAAGAAGGTGACGAAGCGGCAGTCAAAATCGTTCAGAACCGTGTTACCTACCTCGCACAGGCCGTCTGCCTGGCTCGGTGGAACTTCGGTCGCCGTCACAGTGATTGTGATCACGTCATTCACCTGCGGAACCTGCAACGTCAGCGAGTGCGCGTTCGGGTCTGTGCAAGGATTCGTGTTTGATGGGCAGTTGAAGACCGCCTGTTGCGGCGGCGTGTTCGTGCCCGTTGGGAAGGTCAAGTTCTGAGATACCGGCGGCGGCACGAAATTCGCAGTGGCTGTTAGCGCAGAATTCATCGTCACCGCGCAGGTTGTACCCGTGCCGGAAGCGGCGCACGCTCCGCCCCAGCCGCCGAATGTCGTCGGCGAACTGGCGTTCTCGGTTAACGTCACCGTTGTTCCGGCGGTATAGCTGGCCGAACAGGTGCCGGTGATCACGCCCTGCGATTCGCTGCAATTAATCAGGCCCAGGTTGTCCGTCACGCTGCCTGTGCCGGTGCCCATCGGCGTGATGGTGAGTGTTGGAGACGACGTGACTGCATTCACGGTCAAAGCGCTGGCGCTGTTGCTGGCAGAGGCGAAATCGCTGTCGCCGGGATAATTGTAGGTAATCGTGTACGGCGTGGCGGAAGCGGGAATTGTCGCCACCGGGAAATTCAGCAAGAATGCGCCGTTGGTGCCGATCGTCGCATTCTGCGTGGAGTTGTTGATCGTGGCCGAAACCGTTTCGCCGCTTGGCGGATATGCGGGTCCCGGCGCTGAAATCGTGCCGGACAGGGCGATCGAACTTGTACCGGCATTGATTGACTGCGACGGTGTGAGATTGCTGAACACCGAGGCGAGGGACAGAACATTTTCCGTCGCAACCGTCAAAAGCTGGCTGTTGGTCGAGCTCAGCGACGCAGCGTTGGTGTACGTGCCTGCGCCTGCGGATGCGCTGCTGATGCTCACGCTGGCGCTACCTGCAGACGCGAGATTGCCAAACGAGCAGCCGAGAGTCTGGTTGCCGACCGATCCAGTGATCGAGCACATGCCCGGGCCGCTGTAGGCCGGGCTGATCGACCAGTTCACTCCTGAGCCGCTCGGCAATGGATCGTTCAACGTTACGCTATCTTCAATTCCCGGACCTGAATTGCTCACCGTGATCGTGAATCCGATTGAGCTTCCAGCGTTGACGCTCGCCGCGTTCGCCGTGCTGTTCAAAACCAACTGTCCAGCCGTGCTTGGCGGGAATGCCACCACTACATCGTTGAACTGTTTGGTATGTCCGCCGATCCCGGAATCTACGGTCTCAGTCGCATTGAAGAACGTGGTAATGTCGAATTCGAACTGGCAGGAATAGTTCTGCGGCACTCCGTTGATCGTCATCGGCTGTGTGCAGAGTGTGCCTACCGCTGATGTTGGCGTCGGCGCATAGTCCGGATCATCATAGAAGCGCGGCTGGCTTCCTGTGTAAGGAGCCGGCGGAAGGAACGTGTCGTTGTTAAACGTGATCGTCCAGCTCACTCCACCGCTGTAGAAGCTCGGATTTGGCTCCGATCCTGGCGTTCCTGAGTACACGTCGTAATGCACGCAGTTGCCGTTGGCATACGGATAGCACAGCGGCACGATAATGTCGTTGCCCTGCGTGCCGTAGTTGAAGAACGTTACGAAGCGGCAGTCAAAATCATTCAAAACAGTGTTGCCGGATTCGCACAACCCGTTTGCTTGCGATGTTGGCACTTCGGTCGCTGTTACCGTCAGGGTGAGAACGTCATTCACTTGCAGAACCTGCAGCGCCAAGGCGTGAGCGTTCGGATCCGTGCATGGATGGATGTTTGATGGGCAATCGAACGTAGCCTGTTGCGCTGGCGTGTTTGTTCCCACCGGGAAGGTGAGGGTCTGCGATACCGGAGGCGGTACGAAGTTCGCGGTGGCAGTGAGCGCAGAATTCATCGTCACGGCGCAGCTGGTTCCTGTGCCGGAACTGGCGCATGCTCCGCCCCATCCGCCGAATGTCGTGGGTGAAGTGGCGTTTTCGGTTAAGGTCACGACTGTTCCGCCGGTGTAGTTGGCAGAGCATGTGCCCGTGACTACGCCTTGCGATTCGCTGCAATTAATCAGTCCCATGTTGTCTGTAATGTTGCCTGTACCGGTGCCCAATTCCGACACCGTGAGCGTGACGCCCGGCACTACAGGGCCGAATGTCGCAGTCTCGGTCTGGTTGTTGTTCACCGTGACGCTGCATGGACCGGTTCCCGTGCAGGTGCTCCAACCGTTGAAGGTTGTACTGGCGCTCGGAGTGGCCGTTAACGTCACGACCGTTCCGCTGAGATAGCTGGCTGAACAAGTTCCGCTAACAACTCCGCTAGCGTCCACACAATTGATTTGGCCTAGATCGTCGGTGACTGATCCGCTGCCGCTTCCCGGTTCCGAAATCGTCAGCGTGAATGAGCCGGAGCCTGAGGTCACGACGGTCAATAGAATCGACGTGCCGGTGTTCGTGGTGGACCACGCGAAGCCCGCGGGCAAACTCGGCGAGTTAATCGTGGAAAAATTGCCGGTGACAGAGGCGGCTGTAAGAATCGTGAATTGATTGCCCGGCGCAGGCGTAAATCCGTTGATGAATCTCACGTTCAGCGCTCCCGCAACGCTTGCGGCTCCGGTTACGTGAAGCTGCGAATATTGCGTGCCGGCTGTCAGTCCCCCGATCGCTACTTCGTACGAGCCGGATGAGCTCTGGGTGTAGGAACTGGAGATGGCCAGGATGCCTGCTGCCGGAATGTCGCCGCCTTCGGTTATGCCTGAGTCTGTAACAGGAGACGAAATCGAGCCAGTGCCGGAGATGAAACCGCTGCCTGATGTGGCGACGCCACCCGTCGAGGCGCTCAAAGTGCCGTCGACCTGCGCATTGCCACCGCTTACAGCGAAAGTTGTAAGCGCATCCGAAATGCCTGACGGAATCTGGAAGAATCCGGCAGTCTGAGTGAAGGTGGGTACCTGGAAATTTCCCGGGCCGGTGATCGAGTTGCCTGAATTCGTAAGCGAGCCGCTGTTCAGTTCGCGGAAGTAGGTATTACCATTCGCCAGAGTCAGGGTACCGGACCCGGTGAGCGTTACAGCATTAGCCACGTACAGAAATGTATTGTTCGCGGCTCCGTTTACATTGATCGAGCCAGTGTTATTGATGGTGCCCATCAATTCGGCGCTGGTGTTGTCTGCCACTGCGAAGACTGCAGCGTTCGTCAAAACACCGTTAGTGATCCCGTCCAGGATAACTGTGCTCTGAGTGGATCCAAAGAACGTGGCGCCGCTGGCACTGGTTAGCAATCCGCCCTGTAGGTCTGCACCGTTAAGGAATTGCACTTGCGAAGCGTTGGCCGCTGTAATCGTGCCGCCTTGATTATCCAGGGTCACGCTCACTTGCAGGATGCCGCTGCCGGTGGCTTCAAACAGGCCCTGGTTTGTGGTGCCATTTGCATTGATCAACAGTGTGCCGGCAGAGATGTTGGAGTTGACGATCCCGCCCGCCTGGTTGATGAATGTCAGCCCGTCATTTCCAATCGTGCCTGCTCCCGAAATGGTGTTGTTCACATTAGTGAGCGTTGCCGCTCCGTTCTGGCGGATATAAGCGTTGCCGTTGGTTATCGTCACGTTACCGGCGCCAGTCAGTGTCACAGACCCTTCCATGCTTAGGAACGTGTCGTTCGAGGTAGCGTTGACGGCGATGGAACCCGTGTTATTGATCGTCCCGACTAGATCCGTCTCGGCATTGTCCGCGACTACGTAGGCCGCGGCATTGGTCAAAATTCCCTGGGTGCTACCGTCGAGGATAACCAGGCTCTGCGTGCCTTGGAAAGTTGCGCCCGAGGCGCTGGACATCGTTCCAGCTTCGATTCGCGCTCCGCCGAGCAAGTTAACCGTGGAATTGCTCGCCGCCGTGATGTTTGCACCGGCATTGTTGATCGGGACACTTATCTGCAGGACGCCGCCACCAGTCGCTTCGAACAACCCGCGATTGACGACGCCATTCGCATTGATCAGTATCGCGTTTCCCGTTGCGTTGACGACTCCGGCTGCCTGATTGATGAAAGTGAGGCCGTCATTTCCGATCGTGCCTACTCCGGAAATGAGGTTGTTCACGTTGGTGAGGATGCCGCCGCCACTTTGCCGAATGTAAGCGTTGCCATTGGTCATCGTCACGGTGCCGGAGCCGGTCAACGTGACGGCGCCTGTCATGTTCAGGAATGTGTCATTCGCGCCGGCGTTCACAGCAAAGGAGGCCGTGTTATTAATGGTCCCCATGAAGTTGGTCGCGGTGTTATTTGAGATGGTATAGGCAGCGGCATTGGTCAAAAGCCCCTGGGTTTTCCCGTCGAGGACGACCGTGCCGCCGGATGTTCCAAAGAACGTCGCTCCACTGGTGCTGGTCAATAGCCCGCCCTGAATGTCTGCACTGGTCAACTGAACTTGTGAACCGCTAGCCGCGCTAATGGTGCCGCCGGCATTATTCACCGTGACGTTCACCTGCAGGATGCCGCCGCCGGTGCCCTCGAACAAGCCTTCGTTCGCGACGTTGTTTGCATTGACGAGCAATATTGCAGCGGAAAGATTCGCGTTGACGATCCCGCCACTCTGATTGATGAAGGTTAATCCGTCATTTCCGATCGTCCCTGACCCCGAGATGATGTTGTTCACGTTGGTGAGCGATGCAGTTCCGTCCTGACGAATGTAGGCGTTGCCGTTGGTCATTGTCACGCTGCCGCCACCGGTCAGAGTCACGGGGTTGTCCATATTGAGGAATGTGTCGTTCGCGCCGGCGTTCACAGCGAAGGAGCCCGTGTTACTGATGGTCCCCATGAACTCGGTCGCAGTGTTGTCGTTGATGGTGTAACTGCCTGCGTTGGTGAGAACGCCTTCGGTGGTTCCGTCCAGGATCACGGTGCCGGATACGCTTCCGATGACCGCGCCTTGGAGATCGTTCAGCGTTCCGGCCTCGATATGCGCTCCGGACTGGAACTGCACTGCTGAACTGGGGCCGCTGGAAATGATTTTGGCGTTGAGGTTATTTACGGTTACGTTGATCTGCAGGAGACCGCCGTTGGTGGCTTCAAACAGACCTTGATTAACCACACCGTTGGCATTGATGAGCAGAGCGTTGCCGGTACTATTCGCATTCACGATCCCGGCAGCCCGGTTGATGAACGTGAGCCCATTGTTTCCGATCGTTCCGCTCCCCAAGATAGTATTGTTTACGTTGGTGAGCGATGAATTCGCTGGATTCTCGCGGATGTAGGCATTGCCGTTGGTCATTGTCACGGCGCCCGCGCCGATCAGTGTTACGGCGCCGTCCATATTCAGGAACGTGTCGTTCGCAGTGGCGTTCGCCAGGAATGAGCCGGTGTTGTTTATGGTGCCCATCCAGTCCGTTGCGGTGTTATCGGCTACGGTGTAAGCAGCGGCATTGGTCAAGGTACCTTGGCTGCTTCCGTCGAGCACGACTTCCCCCGAAAAGCTTCCAAGAAATGTCGCTCCGCTGGCGGTGCTCAGCAACCCACCTTGAATTACTGTGCCGCCCAGGAACTGAACCTGCGAGCCGCTGCCTGCGGTGATTGTGCCGCCGGCATTATTCACCGTTACGCTTATTTGCAGTACTCCGCTGCCGGTCGCTTCGAAAACGCCGCGATTCACTACCCCGGCTGCGTTGACTACTAGCGCATTTCCTGTTGCGTTGACTGTGCCGCCGGCCTGGTTGATGAACGTCAAGTTGTCGTTCCCGATCGTTCCGATACCGGAGATGGTGTTGTTTACGTTGGTGAGCGTTCCGGTGCCATTCTCGCGAATGTAGGAGTTGCCGTTGGACATCGTCACCGAGCCGCCGCCTGTGAGCGTGACAGCTGCGTCGATGTTCAGGAATGTATTGTTCGCGCCCCCGGCTACCGAAATAAGACCGGCGTTTTGAATTTTGCCGGTAACGTCCAGTGCCGCGTTGTCACTGACGGTCAGGCTGTTGCCCGAATCGATGATTAGATTGGCGACTGTGACGCTGATGTCGAGAGTGACTGCTGAAGCCGGGCTATGGCCGTCGTTGATGCAGACGTTGACTGTCGAGCCGTTGGGTACGACGCCTGTGCTCCAGTTCGACGAGTTGCTCCAGTTGCCTGAAGCGCCGCCTGTCCAAATGGTTGCGGCTCCGACGGGGCAGGCAGTTGCCGAACTTAGATTAAAGGTGGCGGTGACGGTCTCGCTGGCACTCAACGTGACCACGCACGAGCCGGTTCCCGTGCAGGGGGCGCTCCAACCGACGAAAGTTGAGCCCGCACTTGGTGCCGCGGACAACGTCACGATCGTGTCCTGATTGAAACTGGCCGAGCATGTTGGTTGGCAGCTGATGCCGGACGGAGTGCTCGATACAGTGCCCGATCCTGTTCCTGCCTGCGCGATGCTTAGGGTGTAGGTTGGGACCGCGCTTCCTATGCCGGTGAGCGCGACATTTTGCACTGAGTCGGCTGTGCCGTTGGAATTGTCGGTGAAGGTAAGAGCGGCGGTCTCGGCGCTGGTTGTGGAAGGCGTGAAAATAACTGAAATCGCGCAAGACGCGTTCGGAGCTAATTGGCCGCCGGCTATGCTGCACGTGTCGCCAGAACTTTCTGTGAAATCGCTGGCGTTGGCACCGGTGAAAGCGTGGCTGAAGGTGAGCGTCGAGCCACCCGTATTGCCGAGAGTCACAGTCTGCGCCGGACTTTGCGTGCCGGTCTGCTGGCTGCTAAAAGTCAAAGTCGCGGGCGAAATATCGGCGACTGGCGGAGCTACCAGGAATCCATATGCCGCAATGTTGCCGATGAGCGGGCTGCTCTGCATGCCGGTGATCGTTGACGTGCCTTCCTCACCGTCTGTCCCAAATACATAGATTATGTGGAAGCCCGGTAAGAGCGACGCCGTGGTTGCGGTAAAGGCACCTGGTCCAGTTAGGGCCGCTGCGGCCGTCCATGCTCCGGTCCAACTGTCGATCTGGAAGAGGCCGCCATCGATCGGGCCGGTGCTGAGATTGTTGGTTACGGCGAAATTGATGGTCGGAGTTTCGCTGCCCGTCTGATTGTTCGGATTACCGCTCAGAGGCGTAATCGTCGACTGAATTCCATTCACTTGTAGCGATCGCTCCGTTACTGCGGTGACGTTTGCGCTTTGATTGTTTGCTACGTAAATTTCGTTTGTGACGGTGTTCACTGCCAGCGCATAGGGAGCGATTGCATTGGGGTCGGCGAAGGTCATGGTGGCGTTGCTGGGGCCATCGATCGCGGTAATGCTGCCTGGGTCGTTGCCGCCATTCCCGTTGTTGGCTACATAAATCTGGTTCGTTGTTGCATTGACCACAATCGCGTGAGGGGCGGTGCCCGCAGCCACCGTGGTGGTAACTGTCAACGTGGATCCGTTGATCACCGTGACATTGTCGGTTCCGGAGTTCGTCACATAAATCGTGTCTGTGACCGGGTTCAGATCAATTGCGCTTGGACTTTCGTCGGCTCCGATGGTGGTAAGAATCGTATTGGTTGTCCCGCTGATTACGGTCACGTTGTTGCTGGCGGAATTGGCCACGAATATTTCGTTGGTGATTGCGTTGATGGCCATTGCCACCGGATGGTTCGCGTTGGGATCGGCGATGGTCTGCACTGTTGAGTCCAGCGGGTCGAAGACGGAAACGTTACTGCTGCCGCTGTTGGCGACGTATACTTTGCCCGTCGCTGGGTCGACTGCGACGGCAATAGGGTTCGAGGCATTTGGATCGGAAATCGTGGAAGTCTGGTTGGTGGCGCCGTCGATCACCGTGACGTTATTGCTTGTGGCGTTCGCGACATAGATTTTGTTGGTTACCGGGTTCACGGCGACGGCGATGGGGCCGTTGGCGTTCGGGTCGGTCACCGTGGTGGCAGAATTGTTCGCGCCATTGATCACCGTCACGTTATGACTATTCGCGTTTGCCACGTAGATTTTGTTGGTGAATGGATTGAGGGCCAACGCCACTGGATGACTTGCGTTTGAGTCCGTTACGGTCTGAACGGTGTTGTTCACGCCGAGAATTACGGAAACGTTGTTGCTGTTTGAGTTCGCTACGTAAATTACGTTCGTAACCGGGTTGACCCCGACTGCTGCTGGATGATTTGCGCTCGCATCCGTCACCGTGGCAGTGCCGTTTGTAGCGCCATTGAATATCGAGACCGCATTGCCGGCTGAATTTATTGCATACGCTTGATTTGTGACCGGGTTTACGGCGATAGCGTCAGGCAGGTTTGCGTTGGGGTCGTTTACGGTGGCGGTGACGTTCGTTGCGCCGGCAATGACGGTCACATTGCCGCTGTTTTTATTCGCCACGTAGATTTGATTTGTCGAGGGATTCACAGCGACTGCGGCCGGCGCGACTGCATTCGGGTCCGTAATTGTCGTGGTGGAATTTGTCGCTCCGGCAATCGCCGTCACATTGTTGCTGCCTTGATTGGCTACATAAATAGTGTTGGTGACGGCATTCATTGCCACCGCGGTCGGTCCAACGGCGTTGGGATCGGTGACCGTCGAGGGCGAATTGGTCGCGCCGCTGATGTTCGTCACGTTATTGCTGCCGTTGTTGGCCACGTAAATCTGATTGGTCGCCGGATTCACGGCTACGGATACGGGACTGGTGCCGGCTGAAACCGTCGTTGTGACTTGATTTGAAGAGCCACTTATTACCGTGACGTTGGCGCTGCCCTTATTGGCCACATAAATCACATTCGTCGCGGGATTGACTGCGAGTGCGACGGGATTCGTACCGACTGTCGGGGTCGCGACCACTGCATTGGAGCCGTTGATCACGCTGACGTTGTTGCTGCCGCTGTTCGCGACGTACACGGTATTGGTAACAGGATCGACGGCTATTGCGCTGGGAGTGGTACCCACACCAACAGTGGTCACGACCGTGTCGGTGGCGCCGTTGATTACCGTAACGTTGGCGCTGCCCGAGTTGGCCACGTAGATCGTGTTTGTAATGGCATTGATTGCGATCGCCGAGGGTGTTGTGCCGACCGTCACCGTTGAGGTGACCGTATCCGTAAGCCCGCTGATTACCGAGACGCTGTCGCCATTGCTGTTTGCAACATAAATCTTGTTCGTGGCGGGATTCACGGCGAGGGCGGTCGGAGCGCTGCCGACACCGACGGCCGTCGTGAAGCTTTGGGCCTCAGCAGGAACGAACGCGTTGCCTATGAGCGCGGCTAGCAGTAGCAGGAATCCAGACCGGACCGTAGCAAGAAGGAAGGTAGTCGGCAAAGATTTGAAATTTCCTGGAATCGACGGCTTGTCGCTCACTCGCGTACGCTTAAAATCTCTACAGAACGGGAAACTCATTGCCACCTCAGGACAACTTGTGCCAGCTTCAGTAACCGTACGTGCATACTTTTCCCGCGAATTGAGATCGAATATCGTGTTTTTGCAAAATAGAGCACATTACTGGCCAGAGGTCGTTCGCAATCGATGGTCCGTCGTAAACCTCATAAAATACCCACCTTACGATGAGTTTCAGAACGCGGCGTGACGGTGCAATTGCGCGGCGCTGAAGGTCAAGACATGCATGTGTTCACAAAAAGAGTCTGAAGCCGGCAGCGGGCACGGAGTGTGATCGATTCGATTCCGTTCTGCGCTCAATTTCATGCGTATCGGGCATGGACATCCGCCGCTACGCAGCATGTGGGGGCCGATTCCTAGGTTGAGATTTTTGCGGAGTCGTGAGGCGATGTCAAATTAAGAACTGTGAAGAGAGCCGTGTTAGTAATAGGACTAGCAGAACCCGACGGGCTTGGGAGGCTCCGTAGTTGGCTTATTTCCGGGTTTCGACGCTTGCTTCTTTTGCCTTGGCGTTTCGTCCAGAGGGATGAAGGAAGCGGATTACGAACATGTGAACTATGGCATCACTTTAGCGGCGGCCGAAATGCTGAGCCGGCTCAATCCGCGCATGACTTTCATTTACCTCTCCGGCGCGGGAATCGATAGCTCGGAGAGCGGACGAATTATGTGGGCGCGCGTCAAAGGCAAGATCGAAAACGCGCTGCTGCGCTTGCCGTTTGCGGCTGCCTACATGTTCCGGCCCGGAGTCATCGTGCCGCTCCATGGCGCGCGATCCAAAACTGGTTTATGCCGGTTCTTTTACGCGGTTGCTAAACCAGTGCTACCGCTTTTGCATTCCGCGTTTCCGAATTACGTGTTGACGACGGAAGAAATCGGCAAGGCCATGCTGATTGCCGCGAAGCGCGGCTATCCGAAACGCATCATGGAAACCACGGACATTCGCGCTGTGGTGAGTTTCTGATCTCAGAGAATGGGCCATTGTCGGAATACATTTTTGCGGGACGAATTCCGAACAAATCCAGTACCCACAAATCGTGAGCCGTTGATATTCTGTTCCGGCGCACGACATACCAACCAATAGACGGGAGTTTCCATGGCGATGGTAATTGCGATGTTGCGTGGCGTCAACGTTGGCGGCCACAACAAGATCAAGATGGAGGCACTGCGAGCGTTGTGTAAATCACTAAAATTGCGAGACGCCTGCACTTACGTGCAAAGCGGCAACGTTATTTTTAGGACCGAGGAGAAGGACCTCGAACTACTCGCCGAGCGAATCCAGAGGAAGATTGAACAAGGTTTTGGGTTTCGCCCCGAGGTCATTTTGCGCACACTTGGCGAGCTCAAAGCCGTGATCGCCCGAAATCCATTCGCTAAGAGACGCGACATCGAACCAGGTAAATTGCTCGTTTTCTTCCTTACCGGCGATCCGGGATCGGAGATTCGCGGCAAGGTAATGAACATCAAAACCGAACCCGAGGAATTGCACTTCGACGGTCGCGAACTTTACATTCATTTCCCGAATGGCATGGGACGGTCGAAAATGTCATGGCCGAAGATCGAGAAGGCGCTGAAAACTGCGGCGACAGGCAGAAACTGGAACAGCGTGACGATGATGCTTGAAATGGCTGAGAAGCTTGAGGCGTCGGAATAGATATCACTTAGCGTGATCCACAAAATGAACTTGTGCTGCGCCCGCTCCTACCTTTAATGTGTGGGTCGCAATTCAGCGCCAGATAATTGATTACATTTCACAAGTCGAGGACTAAAGCTTATGAGCCGTAAGACCATCTTTGCGGGCTTCACTGGATTTTTCATTGTGGCCGCAATTCTCTTAGCCGGGTTCTTTCGG
Source organism: uncultured Acidobacteriota bacterium (assembly GCA_963703675.1). Classification (GTDB taxonomy): domain Bacteria; phylum Acidobacteriota; class Terriglobia; order Acidiferrales; family UBA7541; genus Palsa-295. Next base: position 606,070 of record CAVPFH010000010.1, read on the forward strand.
GCCTACGCAATCGTTCCGGGGCCGTCCGGTTATCAATTGGTGAAAACGATTCCTATTGGCGGCGATGGCGGATGGGATTATTGCATTGTCGATAGCGAAGCTCGCAAAGTGTACGTGTCCCATGCCACGCACATAGTGGTTCTGGATGCCGATGCTTACGCAATCGTCGGAGACATACCCAATACGCAGGGCGTGCACGGAATCGCGCTGGCCCCTGACCTTGGGAAAGGCTTCATCAGCGACGGCCGCGCAAATACAGTTACGATTTTCGATTTGAAAACATTGAAAACGATCAGCACTGTTGATACCGGGGGTCAAAATCCGGACGCGATTTTCTATGACGCAGCTTCGAAGCGAGTTTTTGCGTTCAACGGCAAGACCGACAACGTGACCGCGATCAATGCGGTGGACGGCAGCGTAGTCAACATGTTTCCCGTGGGCGGCAAACCTGAATTCGCGGCTGGCGCGGGAGATGGGCATGTCTTCGTGAACATCGAGGACAAATCAGAACTACTCGAAATCGACGCGCAGAAATTGGCCGTACTCCACCGTTGGCCGCTGGCCCCTTGTAAACAGCCTTCGGGTTTGGCAATGGACACGAAGAATCGTCGTCTGTTTGCTGTGTGCGGTAATAACGTGATGGCCGTGGTAAATCCGAAAATGGGGAAAGTGATTGCGACGCCCAAGATCGATGACGATCCTGATGCCGCTGGTTTCGATCCTGAAACTCAGCTGATCTTCAGCTCCAACGGCGGTTCTGGGACGTTGACCATAGTGCATGAAGATTCGCCCGATAAGTACACTGTAATCGAGAATGTCCCGACGAAAAAATATGCGCGCACCATGGCCATCGACTTCAAAACTCACAACATTTTCCTTCCTATCGCCGACTTCGAGGCCAAGGGCGAAGGCGACAAGCGGCCGCCGATGAAGCCGGGATCGTTCGGACTACTACTGGTCAGCAAGTAGCTTCGACGTTTTATCTCAAACCAGCAAGTATCCCGCGGCTATTCGAACGGGTAGCCGCGGATTCCCTTGCGGATCGGTGTTTGCGACTAAAAATTCCGGATTCGCCTGAATTCGGTTTTCAGTTATAGTCGCGAATGCGATGTATCCCCCGGTACAACAAATTTCAAAGTCAATTTAGTGCTGCGAAGAAGTCGTGCGTTGGATTGAAATATGCCGAACTCGAACCAGCTAGCGAGCCGGCTTGTGAACCTGATGCGTTCCATTCAGGATTTGGATTTGACTGATTGTTCGCTACTCGGTTCCATAGCTTGTTGCTCGGGGCGCGTTATCGGTTCCAGAACGAAAGGAGCAATCGAAAATGAAGCGAATTGATGCGGTGATCAGGCCTTCGCAGTTGGATGAGGTGAAACAGCGGGTCACCGGACTGGGCGTGACTGGGCTGACGGTTTCCGAAGTTCGCGGATTCGGCCGGCAGAAAGGCCATACCGAGACTTATCGCGGGTCGGAATATACCGTGGATTTTCTGCCGAAGATTTTTGTGAGCATCGCTGTGGCTGAAGATTTGGTTGATCCCGTGGTCGAAGCCATTATCGAAGGCGCGCGAACCGGCGTGATCGGAGACGGCAAGATTTTCGTTTCATCGCTGGATGAGGTGATCCGGATTCGAACTGGGGAGCGAGGTCCTGGCGCAATCTAACATTTTTAGACGAGCCAAGAAAGCGAACGCAGCCATTATCTCAATCCGGGAGGAGCTCCGAAATGCGAGGCTCATTTATGCGCAGCAGGAAAAAGTGGATTTCGAGGGCGTTTATTGCGCTGATTTTCGCACAAATCTTCGTTGGGTCAACTAGTACCGCGCTCGCGGATCAGGCTCCGCAGCCCGACCCTGCTGGGACTGCCACCGGCGATCGTTCGACGGCTCTCGATGCGTCTGGCAATCCCTTTGCGATTCCGCAGCCGGCGGACAAGTCCGCCCCCGATTACGCCAAGGGCAAGAAAGACTTCGACGATTTTCAGGCGCAGGCCGCGAAGGAGCCGTTGGCGGTCAAGCTTGCGGATAACGTCGGTCACGTCCGTCTGGCCACGAATTTTTCTTGGACGCTGCTCACCGGCTACCTCGTGCTTTTTATGCAGGCCGGATTTGCATTGCTGACGTGCGGGCTAGTGCGCAAGAAGAACGCAGGGCACCTGATGATGCTGAATTTTGCGGCATATGTGTTCGCGTTTCTCGCTTATTACGCCGTCGGGTATGCGTTTCAATTCGGTGCTGTTGCGATGAACGCACCACCTACAAATATCGGGGGTGCTCCCACTTTGAATCATTTTCTGATTGGCAGCGGGCACTGGGGAATTGTCGGCGGCAAGGGATTCTTTCTTACGGGGCCTGCGTATGACGTCAGCAGCAACTGCTTGACGTTGTTCGAAGTCGTTTTCATGGAGACCGCTGGATACATCATTGTGGGCGCAATTTGCGAGCGCATCACTTTCTGGGCGTTTCTGCTGTGCGAGCTTTTCATTGGCGGGCTGCTCTACCCGATTTCGGGCTGTTGGGTGTGGGGCGGCGGATGGCTCTCGCAGCTAGGTTCGACGATGCATCTCGCACATGGCTTCGTGGATTTCGCTGGTTCGTCAGTCGTGCATAGCGTCGGAGGGTTTTGTGCAATGGCGCTGGCCGTGATCCTGGGGCCGCGTCTTGGGAAATATGGGCCTGACGGAAAACCGCGAGCATTTCCCGCGTCCAATATTGTGTTCGTTGTTACCGGCACGTTTATTTTGCTGTTTGGCTGGATGGGATTTAATCCTGGGTCAACCCTCGGGGCCACCGACCTTCGTATTTCTGTCGTGGCGGTGAATACGAATCTGGCGGCCGTGGCGGGATCGGCTGCGGCGATGCTGCTCTGGTACCGCATGTTTGGCAAACCGGATATCACCATGGCGTGTAATGGAATGCTCGCTGGTTTGGTCGCGATTACGGCGCCTTGCGCATTTGTTTCTCCTACCAGCTCGGTGATTATCGGAGTTCTGGCCGGGGTTCTCGTATGCTTGGGCGTGCTGTTCAATGAGCGCGTGCTGAAAATTGATGATCCTTGCGGAGCGATTTCGGTTCACGGTTATTGTGGGTGGTTTGGCGCTGTGGCTTTGGGGATTTTTGCAGATGGGACCTATGGCGCTGGTTGGAATGGGGTCGGCGCGGTGAATTATCTTGGCAGGGCCGGACAGGGCGTGACTGGATTGATCCACGGGGACTTTTCGCAATTCTGGGTTCAGCTCGGTGGCGCCACTCTGCTGGGGCTGTATGCGTTCGGTGCTACCTACGCTGTGTTTGTTGGAGTCAATGCTTGGCGTTCCATGCGCGTTTCCAAAGAAGTGGAGCTCGAAGGATTGGATGTGCCGGAGTTTGGCATGTTGGCTTACCCTGAAGATGCTGTAGAAATGTTGACTGCTGGTTCGCAGGCGCATCAACGCGGAGTTTAGGCAACGGTTTGTGTTGGGGGACCTCGTCATCGCGCGAGGCGGGGCTTGAAACCGGCCCCTACAAAACCATTGCTGAGATCAAACGCCAACGAAGAAATTTTGACTTATGACTATCTCGCCGATCCCGTCGCTTGCCGCTGAGTTGCGCGATTTTTCCGCGAAGGAATCGGCGCGCATCCAGGAGCGATTCGTTGCGACGGGCGATGGCCGAAGCGCTCTTTTGGGCCGCTCTGCGCTAATTGAATCCATTGTGCAACGACTGTGGAGGGAATACGTCAGTGCAGACTCTGATGGTCCTGTTGGTTTCGCTGCTGTTGCTCTTGGAGGTTTTGGGCGTCGCTGGCTGTTCCCTTATTCCGACATCGACATACTGTTTCTTCACGCAGGAAATGGATCGGAAGCGAAACGGAAGGATCCAATCCGTCGGTTCTCGCAGGATCTTTGGGATTTGGGACTCAAGCTTGGCCCCGCGACACGCACACTCGCCGAGTGCAGCCGTTTTGAATCTGAAAATGCGGAGTTTGCGATTTCCCTGCTCGACTGTCGCTATCTTGCGGGCGACCGGCGGCTTTTCGCGCAGCTCCATGACGATGTGATTCCCAAGTTGATTACGCGTGATTCCGATCAGATCATCAAGCGTCTGGCGGACCTGACTCGGACTCGCTACGCGAAGTTTGGCAGCACTGTGTTTCATCTGGAACCGAACATGAAGGACGGGCCTGGCGGGCTTCGCGATTACAACGTGGTGAGCTGGCTTTCTCTTTTGACTGCGTTCCAGAAATACCACGTCTGGCCGCGCGAGAATGCCGTTCTGCCGGATTCGATTCAAGACCAGTTCGGCGCGGCTCTCGGTTTTCTGATGTCTGTGCGCTGCTTCTTGCATTTCCGTCATAAGCGCGATGACAACGCGCTCACTTGGGAATCGCAGGACGCCGCTGCCGCGTATAAAATCGGCGTGGCAAACTCTTCTGTGGCTTTGCGTGGCTCCGATGGAAATGAACCGCTGAGCGCTTCGGATTGGATGCGCCGGTATTTCAGCCATGCCAGAGCGATCCATCGGGTCTGCTTGCAACTGTTGGAGGAAGTGCCCGCTGCGCGGCCATCGATGCATCACCAGTTTCAACAATTGCGCTCGCGCCTTTCGAATGCGGAATTTTTGGTGGAAGACGGGATGCTCTTGTTGCGTAAGCCTGCGGCGCTTGACGATCCAGAACTGATCCTTCGCGCATTTCGTTTTCTCGCGCGTCACGGGTTGACATTGAGCTCGAGTAGTGAATATCAGATCGAGCGCACGCTTCCCTCTCTGGCTGATGCGCCTCCCAAGGGCACGGAGATGTGGCACCTGCTGCAAGAAATTCTGATGGCGCCGCACGCCGCGGATGCTTTGCGTGAGATGCATTCGCTTCGATTGCTGAAGCTGTTGTTTCCGGAATTTGAGGGAATCGATGCCCTGGTGGTGCGCGATTATTCTCACCGTTTCACCGTGGACGAACACACGTTTGTGGCGATCGATAATCTCCATGCACTTCGTCAATCGCAGTCGAAATGGGATCAGCGCTATGCCGAATTGCTGGACGAGATCGAGCAACCCGACCTACTTTATCTTGCCTTGCTATTCCACGATGTTGGAAAAGGGGCGCAGTCGGCGGATCATGTTCGCGCCAGCGTGGAAATCGCTAAGACCGCTATCGATCGTCTCGAATTGGACGAGCCGGACCACGAGAATGTCTTATTTTTAATCAGCCGCCACCTGGAAATGAGTGCTGCTCTGCGCCGCGACATTTTCGATCCAGAGACTGTCCGGGCATTTGCCGAACGCGTGGAGACTCCGGAACGACTGAAGATGCTGTGCCTGCTTACTTACGCAGACATCAAAGCCGTCAATCCGGAATCATTAACTCCTTGGAAAGCGGAAAATATTTGGCAGCTTTACATCGCTACAGCGAATCACCTCAATCGCAGCCTAGATCAGCGTTTACATGTCGATGCGCAGGATGAAGTGATGGCGCATCTAGGCACTCTTGCGCTGACCGTCGGCGACAAGTTAGATGATTTTCTCGAAGGACTTCCCCGCCGGTACCTGCTCACGCATGTGGCCGGAGACATCCTGGCGCATCTGGAAATGGCCGGACGCTTGAATAAGGATTCAGTGCAGATCAATCTGCGGCGCGGGCGTCATTGGTATGAACTCACGTTGGTGACAAAGGACCGTCCGTCTCTTTTCGCCACCATGGCAGGCGTTCTGGCTGCTTGGGGAATGAATATTGTTAAGGCTGCGGCGTTTTCGAATCAGGCCGGCACCGTGGTTGACACTTTTTATTTCACTGACCGGTTTCGCACCCTCGAATTGAATTTGCCCGAATGGGAACGCTTCCAGACCAGCATTCATGATGTGCTGGCGGGTAAGGTCGATTTCGATCGGATGTTGCGCGAGCGGCTACGCCCGGAGAAGAAGCGGCCGCCGAAGGTGAAAGTGGAAACGCGGGTGAAATTCGACGATACGTGTTCGGCGCAGAGTACCTTAGTGGAGATCGTGGCCCAGGATCAGCCGGGGTTGCTGCACCGGATCAGTTCAGTTTTTTCGCGCGAGAAGTGCAACATTGAGATCGCCATCATCGAAACTGAGGGCGAGACAGCTATCGACGTTTTTTATCTCACTTCTGGTGGAACGAAGCTGCCGATGGATCATCAGGTGCGTCTGCACGAAGCTCTTTTGAGCGAATTTGCCCCAAATCAGTAGACGGCAATTGCAAAACCCGGCGAGGAATCGCAGAGTCTCATTTTTGAAGCTGCTCGATTTTCTTCTGTTCTAGTTCAGCCCACCGCGCATAGAGCTCATCGACGATTTTCTGCGCCACTTCCATTCGGGCGTACGCTTCGTGCAGTCGCGCTGCGTCTGTGGCGATGTCCGGATCTTCCAGCGCGGCACGTTTGGCTTGAAGTTCCTGTTCTGCTTTGGCTAGCCGTTTTTCGATGGCTGCAAATTCGCGACTGACATCGCGCGAGATTTTTTCCTCCGCTTTCCTCGCCGGGATGTTTTTTGCCGCGGCAGGCTGCTGAGCTTTTCGGGCCGTGAATGCGGGCGCGGACTTCTTTTGCTCCGTGCGCAGCCATTCATCCCATTGCGAGTAATCAGCAAACCGCTGCGCAGAACCGCGTCCATCGAGGCCGAGGACGATCGTGGAAACACGGTCGAGCATGTAGCGATCGTGCGTGACCAGAACCAGAGCGCCGCGGTATTCGAGCAGGCTTTCTTCCAAGATTTCCAGTGTTGGGATATCAAGATCGTTTGTAGGTTCATCGAGCAGCAGCACATCCGCCGGCTGCAGCATAAGTTGTGCGATTAAGACCCGCGCGCGTTCGCCACCAGAAAGCTGTCCTAGGGGGCGATTCAGGTCTTCGCTTGTGAAAAGAAATCTCGCGGCCCACGCGCCAACGTGAATCACTCGATCCTGATAAATCACTGAATCGCTTTCGGGCGCCAGCGCACGGCGCAGCGACACATTTGGATCGAGCTGCCGATTCTGGTCGAAATAAACAATTCGCAGAGAATCGGCCCTGTGGATTTGGCCTACCGTCGGCGGCATGTCACCGCGGAGCAATCGAAGCAAGGTGGTTTTGCCGCTGCCATTGGGGCCTACGAGCCCGACTCGTATCCCGGCCGTAACCGTGAAATCGATATTTTCGAACAGCGTGCGGTCACCAAGGACCTGAGTGACTCCAGCTAATCTTAGGAGCTGCTTGCTTTGACGGCTAGATGCCGAAAAATCGATCCCGGCGACTGCGGTGCGCGTTCTGGAATTCAGATCGGCTAGCTCGCCGATCATGCGGTGCGCTTTATCGATGCGCGATTTCGATTTGGTAGTGCGGGCCTTCGGTCCTCGGCGCAACCATTCGATTTCCGTGTGCACGAGATTTTCCAGCGCTTCCTGGCGCTTGCCTCGAGCGTGGAGAGATTCTTCCTTGGCCACCAGAAACTTGGAGTAGTTTCCGTTGACTCGCAGGAAACCATTTTCATACGCGCGATCCAGTTCCACCATTTGCGCTGCGACATTCTCCAGGAAATATCGGTCGTGGCTTACGACCACATATGCAAAGGAAGGCTTGCGAAGGATTGTTTCCAGCCATTGAATACCGGCGAGGTCCAGGTGATTGGTCGGCTCGTCGAGAAGCACTATATCCGGCTGCTGCACCAGGGCCTCGATAATCGCCAAACGCTTGCGCCATCCTCCGGAAAGCGCTGAGGTCCGTATCTCGGGGTCCTCAAAACCGGCTCGATGTAACGCTTCGGACGTGCGGAATGCGCGATCGTTTCCTGGGACCCCTGATTTTGCGAGCGCTGACTCTATCACGGAGCGAACCGTCTCGTTCGGCTCGAAATTGGAAATCTGTGAGACGCAAACGAGTTTAGTGCCTTTGCGAATTGTCACTTCTCCGCTGTCGGGTTGAACGTGGCCGTGCAGGATCTCAAGCAAAGTGGACTTGCCCGAGCCGTTGGCTCCAATCAGACCTATCCGGTCGCCGTCTGATATTGTGAACGAAATTTCCCGGAACAGAGGTGCGGTGCCGTATCGTTTGGACAAACCTTGCGCGTTGACAATCGGTGGCAAAGTATTTGGTAATCTCCTGAAACGAGTCTAACTGAAATTTCGATTTCAAACCCCGCGATAAAGATGCAGCCACACGGTAACATTCGAAACGTCTAACAAAACAAATCGGATTTAGCGTCCCTAGCCCTGCCCGATTGGAAACGAGAATTGGAAACGAGAAGTTGACACGTAGCCAGGGCAGGCATATGTTTTCCGAAATTTAATGCCGAAATCCGAAAACCCTGCAAGCAACCCTCGCGCACGCTTTGCCTGTCGAACCGGCAAATCATGAGGTATAGATCATGAGCCGCACTTTCCACAAAAAGATCGGATGCCAATTTTGCGAGACGATGACTCGGTTGGCGCGGGCTGCGCTGTGCGCAATCCTTCTTACCTGCGTGCCCATGCGGTCGATGGCGCAAGCTCAAGAAGGCCCAATGCGGCCGCCTTCATCACGGCAGGATTCTGGCAGTGTCCCCCCGCAGGCGCAGCCAGGACGAACCATGCGTCCGGCCGGGCTCGGTGCGTTTCCATCCGGCGCGGTGGAACTTCCGGTGCTGATGCAAGAATTGGATGCGAAGTACAACGCGGCGCTAGCGGGGTGGCAGGATTCAAGTGGTGCAACGCGGAAGCCGAAGATCATTGTTCTGGATTTCCCCACATGGGATGACCAGTGGATGCCGTTTTGGTGCGTGGCTCGCAGACAATTTCTCTGCGGCGTTCAGCAACTCTGGAACATTCGAAACGATCGACCGCGCTCAACTTGCTGCGTCACTGCAGGCACGGCGCCTCGCGCCCAAAGACGAATTCGATTCCAAGCGTGCGGTTGAGTTGGCCCAGTCTATCGGCGCGGATCTTATGGTAGAGGGTAGATTCAGCGCGGTGGGCGGTGATTTGGGTTTAACTACCAATTTAAGGCGCGCTGCGCCGATCGAACGGCCACACCCGATTCTTTTCATTACGTCGAGAGTCGCGATGTCGAATGAAATTGCCAGTCATCTGGGTGAAGCGTTGGATTCGCTGGGGCCACGGCATGATGACTTGCATGTCTCGACATCCGACGCCCACGTACCGGGGCGAAACGGGGTGTCTTATCCGCGGTGCTCGTACTGTCCTGCTGCCGCATATCCGCCCGGGGCTCGGAAGAACAAGCTTTCTGGAACCGTGACCCTGTGCGTGTTAGTCACCGCCGAGGGCTACCCGAGCGATATACAGGTGACTAAATCGGCTGAACCTTCACTGGATCAACAGGCGGTTGAAACAGTCAGGAAATGGAGATTTGATCCGGCAAAGGACTGGAACGGCGTGCCTGTTGCGGTGCATGAAGTGATTGAAGTAGCGTTCCATTAGCTCAAAATTCCGCCTTCGCGTCCTCACGCGAGACAGCTGCAGCTTCGCTACCTAGATTTAGAAATTGAACCAATCGCAACGGTAGGCGAACCACCAACTTGCGAAAGCGATGGGAACTGTAGCTCCCAAGGCCCACCACAAGGGTAAAAACATGTCAGCGATCAAACCGAGGACCGTGAAGGTGATCCAGAATATTTTCTTCTGCACGCTTTCATTGTAAATCGGATTACGTTGATAGGTGACCTGGGTATGCCGAATCAGGCATACTCTGCGTGCACTAGGCTATACGGCGGCGGAGTATGTCGTCGCGAGTGACTCGTCGGTAGATTTCGGGATTCCATCAACAAACGTGACAGTTCTTCCTGAGTTAGATGAGACGCGATCGCCTGGGACTATGATCCCAACCAAGTTCAAGGGGTCCGTTGCAGCAACCGTTACTGCTTCTCCCGTGTTTGATTGTTTGCTCGAAGCGCGCAGCGATTCTAAGGCGATAGGCAGAGCAAATTGTTCGCCCTGGAATCCAATTACAAAGCGGCCGCCGCGTAGTTGACCCTGATCTTCAAGCCTTCGGAACGCGATAAGCAATTCGCGCCATTGCGGCACTATTGTTTCTCGCGCTACCATTTCGCGAAATACAACGCCGTATCGGTGCAGCAACATCCAGCATGTTGATTCTGCGACTCGCGACCTCTCGGCCGCTTCGCCTGTATAAAGGAGAGACCAGCGGCCGGCGCTGTGACGCGGCCGCGCACTGTGGCCTCTTCCCTGTCCGGCCCGCCGCTTGGGATCAATCAGTGCGCGGATATTGTCGAAGCCGTCGGCGGTGATCATTCCTGCGGTCACTAATTCCCACAAAGCTGTTTCGACTTCCGCTTTGATCTTTGCAGTGCCGCGCACGATATCCGCGAAGAAAGAAGCGCCGCGTTGGCGTAGGTGGACCAATACTTCGCAAGCGGTTGAACTTAACCCGGCTGACTTTTCATGTTCGTCTGCGTGCTGCGAAATCATCCAATCGGCGTCTTCGCGAATGAAGAATGCGAGTGGCGCTATGCTCGTCGGAACAACGCGGCGAATGGTGCCTGCGTTTTCGCTGAGGCTCGCGGGATGCGGAGAAAGGCGGCCCCAGCCGACGGCCCCGGTGAGGCACAGTTGATCCAGCACCCTCGGATCATAGTTTGCGATTCGCCGCGCCAGAATTTGCCGTTCCCATGCATTTGCGGGCGCTTCGTAGCCTTGCAATTGCTGTAGAGCTTCTAAGGTTCCACGCTCCCCGAGTAATTTTGTTTCCGGCGTCACATGCTGCCAGCACAGCAGCCAGCGCATGAATTGCGCTGCGTTTACAGGCTGAATCTGTTTGCGCAGTGCTCCCAGCGTCTGGCGGTGAATGCGCGCAAGCAAGCGGCGGTCGCACCATTCGACGAAGCCGCTGGATGAATCGGCGAACTGGCCCCGCAGGACGGAACCGGCGCCTTCCTGGCGAAGCAAACCCTTTTCGATGTCGGAAGCCGCGACTCCCAGGAAATCGCCCAGGCTGGGCGCAGTGATGGGGCCGAGATGCGCTAGCCAACCCGTAACGCAAGCCCACAGCGCGTCATCGCGCGACAGTTTATTCTTCTCGACTTCGGAAAGTGAACTAACGAAACTTGCTTCTGGAAAAATGGACGCGAAAGTTCTTGCTTTCTCAGCGACTACCCAATAAATCTTGCCCCTGATTTGCGCGCGCGACGCCCGCCCGGCAGAAATCAACTCGCCGAAATAATCGTTCCATGCAGAGGTGGGCTTCGAAATGAAGCTAAATGCATCCGCTTCTGCTTCGCCAAACTCTGGCACCGCCACCAATTCTTGCAGCAGGTCGTGAAGTTCGTCCGCATCGCGCACGTCCGGCCAAGCTTCTGCACGCACTTCGGCGATCGCAGCGGGATCGAGACGTCCGATTTCCGTCAGCACGGATTCGGGCAGCATCCGGCGCATTTCCACGGCGCGAGCCCGCCGCTCTTCGAGTGGCGCGTCGTCAAGGTAGGCGTACGGATTCGCATTCAGAATCTCGTGTGAGAATTGTGAGGGCACGGGAGTATCAACGGCAATGCAACGGATCTTGCCTGCCGAAATGTCCGCCAGCACGCTCTTCAGGCCTTCGATATCCATCGCTTCGGTCAGCGCGTCCTTCATCGTTTCGCGCGCAAGAGGATGGTCCGGGATAGCTATGTCGCCTTGAATATTTTCCTGGCAGGCGATAGCTTCTGGGAACACGGCCGCTAGCAAATCTTCCGAACGCATGCGCTGAATTTGCGGCGGTACTTTTTTCCCGCCCATGAAGCGCAGTAGGGCTAAGGCACGTCCTGCTACCCATCGCCACCGCGTCGTGAAAATCGGAGACGCTAGCACCGCTTGTTCGAGCAGAGGTTTGACACTCTCAGCGTGAAGAAAATTAAACACGTCGGCCAGCGGAAAACTGTGCTGATCGCTTAACGAAAGGTTCAAGCCGTTATCGGTGGCGGCTGCCTGCAGCTCAAAATTGAAAGAGCGGCAGAAACGCTTCCGCAACGCTAATCCCCAGGCCTTATTGATGCGTCCGCCGAACGGCGCGTGGATTACCAACTGCATTCCACCGCCTTCGTCGAAGAAACGCTCGGCGATAATCGTGTCTTGAGTAGGAACTGCACGGAGCACGGCTCTGCCGGACACGATGTATTCCACGGCTTGTTCGGCGCCTGCGCGATCCATCGCACATTCGTCTTCCAGCCACTTCAAGGCGGCCGAAGCTTGCGGCGAGTTCATTAGTGCATCGCAAGGGTCAAGCCCTTCTGTCAGCGCGCTGACGTTTTCTCTGATTTCTGCAACTTGCTGGGAAAGCTCGATCGTTCGCGAAGGCGCTTCGCCACGCCAGAAAGGCACATTGGGAGATGCTCCGTGCGCGTCTTCCACAGAAACCGAGCCGGCCTGAACGCGCCGAATGCGCCACGAGGTGTTGCCGAGCAAGAAAATGTCTCCGCGCAGGCTTTCCACTGCGAAATCTTCGTCCAGCGTGCCAACTACTTTTCCTTCGGGCTCGGCCACAACCGTGTATAAAGCGTTGTCGGGAATTGCTCCGCCGCTGGTGATCGCTGCCAGGCGGCTGCCGCGACGTCCATGCAAACGATGGTTCACTTGATCGCGATGCAGATACGAGCCGTAGCGACCTCGTCGCGCTGCGATTCCATCGGAAAGCATTGCAACGATTTCGTCGAAGTCCTTGCGAGCGAGATTGCGGTATGGGTATGCGCGGCGAACCAGCTCGAACAAGTCGTCTTCCTGCCAATCTTCGGCCGCGCACATGGCCACGATTTGTTGGGCGAGAATGTCGAGAGGTGCTTCGGGAATTTCGATATGATCTAGTTCGCCGTGTCGAATGGCACGCACCAGCGCGCCGCATTCCAGCAATTCGTCGCGTGTGGTTACGAAAAACCGGCATTTTGGGACGGCACCGCGCCAGTGGCCCGCTCGTCCGGCACGTTGTAAGGCAACTGAGATCGATCGTGGGGACCCGATCTGGCAGACGAGATCGACTGAGCCTATATCAATTCCCAGTTCCAGCGAGGCCGTGGCCACGAGCGCGCGGATTTCGCCAGCTTTGAGCTTTGTTTCCACCGCTAACCGCCGCAGACGCGAAAGGCTGCCGTGATGGGAAGCAACGGCATTCTCGCCAAGCAATGCGACCAGATTGTGGGCGACGCGTTCAGCGAGGCGCCTGGTATTCACGAAAATGAGCGTCGAACGTTGTTGCTGCACTAGATCCGCGATGCGCTTGTAGATTTCTTCCCACATTTCGTTCGAGGCGACCGGGCCAAGTTCGCTTGCCGGAGTTTCGATGGCAAGGTCGAGTTGCCGCCGCTGCTCGATTTGCACGATTACCGGCGCTGGCCGGCAGCTGCCTGTGAGAAATTGGCCGACCAGTTCGATTGGCTTTTGCGTGGCGGATAGACCGATCCGCGTTAGAGATTGGTGCGTGAGAGTCTGCAATCGTTCGATCGACAGAGCGAGATGCGAGCCGCGCTTATCGTCGGCGACCGCGTGAATTTCGTCCACGATCAGCGTGCGAACCTTGCGCAGGATTTCCCTGCTCTTTCCTGCTGTCAGCAGGATGCAAAGCGATTCTGGCGTCGTGACTAATATGTGCGGCGGGCGCTTCAGCATGGCGTTGCGCTCGTGCATTAGCGTGTCGCCTGTACGAACGGCTGTGCGAATCTCGGGCATCAGATAGCCGCGCTGGCGTGCTAGTTCCAGAATTTCTCCCAGCGGGACGTCCAAATTCTTTCGGATGTCATTGCCTAGCGCTTTTAGTGGCGATACGTAAAGGACTTCGGTCTGGTCTTGTAGATCGCCAGCGACGGCTTTACGCACCAGCATGTCAATGCAAGCCAGAAACGCGGCCAAAGTCTTTCCGGACCCTGTCGGGGCGCAGATTAAGGTGTCCTTCTGCGCAAGGATGTGCGGCCAGCCGAGTTCCTGCGGTTCGGTGGGGCTGCCAAATTTATTGATGAACCACTCCCGAACGAGTGGGTGCGCCCATTCCAGAGAACTCATTTCGGGTGGGTTTACGATGGTTACTTGCTCCATGCCTGGCCCTTTTGATGACGCGCCAGCGCGAATCCCATCAAAGAACGAACAAACAGAATACACCTAGAATAACACTGAGCGAGAAATGAGGCGAACAGGCGTAGTGATTGCCCGGATCGCTTCAGTTTGGACGCAGAAAACCGCTCGTGCGATGCAGCACTGACTTCATTTGACGGAAATTTAAACCAGCAGGTTCTCGATTCGAATGGGTAATGCGCGCACTTGTACGCCGGTCGCGTGGTATGTCGTCGCGGCTAGCGCGGAGGCTAGGCCGGTAAGTCCGACTTCTGCGACGCCGCACGCGCCGAATTCGTTGAACGCCAAGTCTGGAAATGCAGTCCATTTCCGGGATGTCCGCCTTCACCGGAACGATGTAGTCCGCGAAGTTGTTGTTGATTGGATGGCCGTTGCGCGGATCGCAGATTGTGGGTTCGAACAGGGCCATGCCGATTCCCATCACGATGCCGCCTAGAATCTGATTTTTCGCCGTCTTTGCGTTGATCATTCGGCCCCCGTCCATCACGGTCAGCCAGCGTGTGACGCGCAGGCGCGTTGATTCCCGGATCAAAAGAAGTCTCGCAAAAATGGGCGCCGAAGGAATAGGTGAAAAATTTCTTGGAGGCCGTATCGGCAGCGGTCTTTGCTTTTCGGTCCAGGCCTACGAGCTGCCGCAGCGCGAGTAGATCCTGAAACGGCACACAGCTGTCGGGGAATACACGGAAGCCCCTAGGGGCTTAAACCGTGTGAATCGGCCGTCACGACGCCGAAGCCGCGGCTCGATCAGATTTTCTTCAGAGCTTGCGTAGCCGCTTTCAGGCTTTGGCGATTTTCGAAAAAATCCGCCCACGGATCCTCGCCCTTCAATTTTGCCTGATAATTGCCGAGGTTGAAATCGGAGGGGTCGAGGCTTTCTTTCACTTCGGACCACGCCAAGGGTTTCGAAAACGGAGCTTTGTCGCGGCGGCGCACCGAATACGGAGCTACCACCGTCTGTCCGAATCCATTGCGGAAAGGATCGAGGTACACGCGATCGCCGCGCGCTTTGATGGAATGTTCTACCGTGAGTTCATCGGGCTTGGAATGCGCGACTCTGGTACAAAATTCCTCGGCGAACAAGAGAACTTCATCTGCGTCTGGGCCAGGACGGATTGGCAGGAAAATATGAATGCCGCGGCTTCCTGAGGTTTTTGCGTAGGAGTCGAGCTTGAGCACATCTAGAATACCTTTGATATAGCGAGCAGCGCGAGCCGCATCGGCAAATTTCCCTGAGGCCGGATCAAGGTCGAAGCACACCCAGTCCGGCTTGCGCTGAGAACTTGCACGACTGCCCATCACGTGAACCGGGATGCAGCCGAGGTTTACTAGCGCAAGCTGTGTGACGAGAGACCCCCCTATTACGTAATTCGTGGACTCCTTCGATCCTCCGGCGTGCTTGATATTGATAGTGGGAGTGTTCGGCGGCATGCTCTTCGGTTTTTCTTTTTGGTAAAAACATTGGCCGGCCATGCCGTCGGGACAGCGTTCCAGCGTCAGCATGCGATCTTTTGCGTACGGTTGCAGCTTCGGAAAAATCGCTGCGTAATATTCCGCGAGATTGAGTTTTGTGTAGCCTTCCTTCGGCCAGAAAACCTTAGTCGGATTAGAAATTGTAATGGGGAGATTGCTCGCGGGCTGCGGCTCGTTGGATTTCAGCTTGGGCATTGTTCTAAACCTCCGGCACAAACACTTCGCGCGCGCTCTTATCGTCGCGCAAACCAAGGTACACCGGCTGACGAAGCTTGATGTCCTCAGTGATCTCTTGATAGGAAATCTGGGCTACCAGTTTTGGCTCGACGAACGTCACGCCCTTCGCGCGAGGTGGGTCGACAAAGCTTGATTTCGGGCGAACGAGCGGCCAAAGCTTCTGGTGAAGCGCGCTGAGAGTTTCTTCATCGAATCCGGTACCGACTTTACCAACGTAGTGGAGTTTTCCATCGACATAGGCGCCCAGCAACAATGCGCCGAAATATTTTCGCTTTCCGGCAGGCGCAGTGAATCCGCCGATTACGAATTCGTCTTCCTGGTGAACCTTAACTTTGAGCCAGAACGTCGAGCGCGATTCTACGTAGTGAGATGACAAATCCTTGGCGACGATCCCCTCGCAGCCTTTCTTCTGCGCCAATTTGTATGCTCGTAGCCCATTCGAAGCTAAGCTGTGCGACGGGCGGAGAATTTTCCGCGGCGCAATAGCCTCCTCCATGACCGACCGGCGCAAGGAGAGCGGCTCGCGCCGCAGATCTTTGCCGTCGCAGTACAGGCAATCAAACACCGCGTAAATCGCTTTGTCTGACTCTTGCTGGAGCAGCTGAAAACGAGAAATGCCTTTGCGGTCGAGTACGATGGCCTCTCCGTCGAGAAGAAGCGTACCGGGCTTGAGAGTTCTTACTGCGTCGGCGATCTGCGAATACCGCTCTGCGCGGTCAATATCGTTGCGGGACATCAAACTGACTTGGTCGCCCTCTTTATAAGCAAGCAAGCGGTACCCATCGTATTTCTCTTCGTAGACCCAGCCTTTTCGATCGAAAGGAGCTCGCACAAGAGTCGCAAGCATGGGATGGACGCGAAATGGGATCGTATTTTTCAATAGGCTGGCTTGCGCGAGCGCAAGGAGTTTTACTTCGAGGCTCGCCGAACGCGTGACCGTGATGGCACCGGACTTTTTTTAGCCGCGGCGGGCTTTTTAGTTCGGGCCGCCGGTTTAACGGCCGGAGCACGGGCCGGCTCGCGGACCGGATCGCCGGTGGCGGCCTTCTGAACGTTTCCACCGCCGGCTCGTGCGATGTCAGCAAGGAATTTATTGCTCACCGCCGAGCGTGGCTTTTCAGCAGCAATGTCCTCGGTGGATGCGTACTCATCACGATGTTTGATTAAAAGCCATGATCTGCCGGAACCTGCGCTCGAATCTTGCCAGGCGCTCTTCCCATAGCCGCGCGTTCGCACCAGAACCCAGGAACCTCTCAGTTTCTTGCCCATGAGTGTGAATTTCAGATCGCCTTTGGCCAGCGCCGCATCCACATCTGGGACTTCGGGGATCCACGTTCCCTGATCCCAAACCATCACCGTACCGCCGCCGTACTCGCCTTCCGGAATTACGCCCTCAAAACTCGCATAGTCCAGCGGATGATCTTCCACATGCATCGCTAAGCGCTTCACGGAAGGATCGAGCGAAGGCCCTTTTGGCACGGCCCAGGAGAGCAGCACGCCTTTCCATTCCAACCGGAAATCATAGTGCAGTTGTGTGGCGCGATGTTTTTGCACAACGTAAATGAGGTTGCCGTGCTGCATTTTGGATTTCGAATCTTTGCCGGAAGGTTCGGACGTCACATTGAAATGGCGCTTCTTCGTGTATTCCCTCAGTGTCATTGGTCAATCCTTACACCCGCATAGGCGGCGGTGTCTCAGCCCGATGTGATTGCGACTTTGATTTCGTATGAACCGGTGCGGGAGCGCTTCTTCCCGTGAGCTTACCCATATCACGTTCCGAGTTCTTTGCCAAACCACGAGTGCCAACAGTCAAAAATAGCAATTCTAAAATGCAATTCAGCATGGGTCATCATTTTCGGCAGGTCTATAGGGCCATCGCTGTAGCTGGGTGAATTTCCGTTCGACTCCGTGATGTAATTCGGTCATCCAGTGCGTGTGAACGCGCACCGGCGTTATAAGTTTGCGCTTATCCCAGACTGTTCGGACCAACGCTTGATTTTCCCGGCATATCCAATGATGCTTTCGGATTTCTGTGTTTCGGACCAACCGAGTTCCACCGCCAGCAGCTCAGCAACGGCTGGCGCTGCGCGGAGCGCATCCCGCCAACTATATATTTCCACGCCAAGCCGTCGCGCGACCACGTCGTCGATGGTGGCCGCGAGTTCCTGGCGCGCGGCGAATATTACTTCGGCGCGAAGCGGCGGCAATCCGTCAATGAGTGGCTCGGCAAGATGTGGTTCCGACTTCGCGAGTTCAATCACCTGCGAAGCGTCGGTGCCGTATTTTTCAGCAAGATGGCGTGCCGTCGATTCCGCGATTCCGAATTGGCTTATGAGCGTTCGCCAGTAGTCGAGCGCATAACCGTTGGACCCAAGCAGAGGATGCTGCAACGTCGAGCATTTGCGGCCTTCGGCTCCGAGATGTTTCTGTGCCTGGTCTAGCGTGTCTTCGGCCATCGCTCGATACGTCGTCCATTTCCCGCCCATGATGCTGATCAGACCTGTCGCTGGATCCGTTTCTACCACGTGATCGCGTGCGAGATTTTTGGTGTCGGCTCTTTTTCCTGAACTGACCAGCGGGCGTAACCCCGCGGTTGCACTTACAATTTGATCCGCGCGCGCGGGGCGATCGAGATATTTATTAAGGTGGCGCAGCACGTATTCGACTTCTTCCTTCGTCACATAGAGTTCGTCTTCCAGATTCGTTTCCTCATCCGTCGTGCCCACCAACAATCGGCCTTGCCATGGAATCGCGAATAGCACTCGGTCGTCTTCGGTTTTCGGAATCAGCAATGCTTGTTCGCCGGCGAGAATTTCCAGCGGAAGCAGGATGTGAACCCCTTTGCTAAGGCGCATGCGCGGAAGCGCCCCGGGATTAGCCGTGCGCCGGATCACGTCCGCATGAGGTCCCGTGGCGTTGATAAATGCGCGAGCCTGCACCGTAAAACGACGACCCGTGAACTCGTCGTGTACTTCGGCCGCCTCAATTTTGCCGGTTTTGCCTTTTTCGAATGCGATCACCCGGGCGTAATTCAGCGTTTCTCCGCCCGCCTCCGCGAACGTCTTCACCAGCACGACGTTATAGCGCGCGTCGTCGAATTGTCCGTCAGTGTAAACCACACTGCCCATGATGCCTTTCGTCGCCAATGCCGGCATCCGTCGCGCGGTTTCTTCGCGGGACACGAATCGACTGGGTGCCAGACCATCGCGGCCAGCAATCCAGTCGTAAAGCTTCAGACCGATCTCGTAATAGGAGGCTTCAAGCCAACTACACGCGGGAGTGACGAATCGACGAGGGTGAGCGAGGAACGGTGCATTCCTCAACATGTGAATGCGCTCGTGAAGAGCGCGTTTCACCACGTGATACTCCTGTGGATCGAACCGACGAAAGGCCTCTTCGAGGTAGCGCACGCCTCCGTGTGCCATTTTTGTGGATGTGCTTGAAGTGCCCGAAGCGAAATCTGCGGCTTCGAGTTGAACGGTTTTGAATCCGCGCAGTTGGGAATCGAGCGCGCAGCCTGAGCCCGTTGCCCCGCCACCAATTACGCAGACATCGAAGGATTGCCCCGCGATACTTTGCAACGCTGCGGCGCGAGACTTCATCCGCCTGCTTGATTCCTGCAAAGGATCATGATGATGGAGCAGCTCGGGCTTTTTATTTTCGAAGCGTCAAAACTAACGGAGCGCTTCTTGCATTGCAGCTTGAAGTTTTTTCAACCCCGTTGCCAAATCAGCGCCCAGATGAACCCGCAATGCGCGACGATCGCGGTCCGCGAGTATTTGGAAATCTCCGCGTGCTTGCGCCGCCTTTACGATGCCGAAAGTATACTTCTGTCCCGGCACTGGCAAGTCGGAAGCATCGTCACATGTGATCTGCAGGAATACGCCTGAATTCGGGCCGCCTTTATAGGCCTGCCCAGTCGAATGCAGGAAGCGTGGACCAAAACCGAGGCAGGTGGCAACGCGCTTCTCGTCCCGAACCGAGTGTCGAACCGTCTGAAGCTGTTTTTGATGATCATCGTTTCTTTCGATGTAAGCCAGCAGCGCGAAATAATCGTTGGCCTTGATTCGGTTCAAATGAGCGCGCAAGAAACCAGCGAGCGTTGCGGCGCCTTTGACGGACTGTTTTAAGGCAGCGGCATTTTTCTCGTCGCTGTACAGCTTTATGCCCTGTTCTTCGAAAAATGGCGATTCCGGTGGCAGCGAACCGCTCTTCTCATACTGGTCGGTCAATTTTCGCGTTTCGATTTTGCTGGCTTCGACGTCCGGTTGATTAAACGCGTTGATCCCGATGATCGAGCCCGCGACTGCAGTGGCAATCTCCCAGCGGAAGAATTCCTGTCCCAGGTCATACCTGTCCCGCAGCGAGATTCGCACGACGGGTTGGCCGGCTTTTTCCAGCGTCTTTACTGCTGCATCCTGTTTGGAGTCGTCCTCGCCCGCGACGCTCAGATATGCGAAAACTCGATCCTTACCGTAAACATCGGGCGCACCCACTTCTTCACGGTCCACCGGAATCAAGCCTTTCCCTTCTTTGCCTGTGGATTCTGCAAGAAGCTGCTCGAGCCATGCGCCGAGATCTGAAATTCCAGGCGAAGTGAAAATCGTCACCTTATCGCGACCGTGTTTCTGAGCGGTTCCCAGGATCGTTCCCAGAATTGCGCCGGGGTTTTCGTCCGCTGGCACGGTGGAAGCGCACGCGTGCACCATTTCCTCAACTCGATCGAGGAATTTGGGAGTGTCCACACCTTGAATGGCTGCCGGAATCATGCCGAAATTCGAAAGCGCGGAATAGCGGCCACCGATGCTGGGCACGCCGAAAAATATGTGGCGAAACCCGTCGGACTCGGCGACTTTCTGCATGTGCGAACCGGGATCGGTGATGGCAACGAACCGTTTTCCCGCTTCCGCGGCGCCTACCGTCTGCTTTACGCGCTCGTAGAAATATTGTTTGAAGATATTAGGTTCCAGCGTGCTTCCGGATTTGCTGGCAACGATGAAAATGGTTTTGGCGAGGTCGATATTCTTTTCGATTGTGCGAATTTGCGCCGGATCCGTGGAATCCAAAACGTGGAATTGCGGATGGCCCTGAATTCGGCCAAAGGTTTTTTCGAACACCTCAACGCAAAGGCTGGAGCCACCCATTCCGAGAAGCACGGCGTGCTCAAACCCAGCCTGCTGAATTTCGTCAGCAATTTTCTTGAATTGTGCTTGCTGCGAGACCTGATCGTCTGTGATCGTCAGCCAGCCGAGCCACTTGCTCTCGTCCTGGTTGGTCCACAGCGACGCGTCGCGCGCCCACAAGCGCTTTACTTTCTGCCCTGATTTCCAGTCTTCAACGTTTTTTTTTACTTCTTGGCTCAGGTCTTCGGGCAATTGTGAGGCGAGCTTGTCCTTCAGCGGAGGCTCGGCCCCTGACCCAGAAGTGCGTTTCTCGACCGCGGCCAACAGCTTGTCGAATGCCTCGGCAAATAGCTTGACGCCATCTTCGGTAAGCTTGTCGGTGGCGGCTTTCATCGATATCCCGGCGCGTTCGATGCCTTGCATAACTTCCTTCGCTCCCTGAATGCTTTCTTCCAGGCTGGCGCGCGGCTTGCCGTGATCGCGAAACGCGTCGAAGGTGGCGGGCGGAATGGTGTCCACCGTGTCTGGTCCAATCAGTTCTTCCACGTAATAGACATCGCTGTACGCGGGACTTTTTGTGCTGGTGCTGGCCCACAGGACGCGCTGCGTCTGACCGCCTTTCGCGGCGAGCGCCTGCCAGCGTGGACCGCTGAAAATTTCCTTGTAGCGTTGATATGTGAGCTTACCGTTGGCGATCGCGACCTTTCCTTTCAGGTTGCGCAGAGCCGCCTGTTCTCCGGCATTGGAGGTTCTCTTTATTTTTTCATCAAGCTCGCTATCAATCAGTGTGTCGATGCGACTGATGAAAAAACTCGCGACGCTGGCCATGCGGCTCACATCGCCGCCATTCTTGGCAAATTGTTCCAGCCCCGCGATGTAGGCCTCAGCCACTCGCACATAAACGTCCATTGCGAAGAGCAAGGTCACGTTGACGTTGATACCTTCGCCGATGAGCTGTTGGAATGCCGGAATCCCTTCGGGAGTGCCGGGCACCTTGATCATGAGGTTTTCGCGGCCCACTCTCTTCCACAAGCGCCGCGCCTCTTGCAGGGTTTCCTGAGTCTCGTGCGCGAGGTAGGGCGAGACCTCGAGACTCACGTAGCCGTCACGCTTCTTGGTCTGGTCGTAAACAGGGCGCAGGGTATCTGCGGCGTCCTGAATATCCTTAATAGCTATCTGTTCATAACGCCCGCTGGCGTCAAGGTCCTCGCGCTTTTCCAATTCCTTTAAAATTTGCTCGTAATCCGTGCTGCCGGTAATGGCCTTTTCGAAAATGGAAGGATTGGAAGTCATGCCGCGCAGGCCGTCTTTCTGGATCAGCCGTTTGAGTTCACCTGTAGTGAGCAGATCTCTGCGGATGTAGTCCAGCCAAACGGATTGGCCAAATTTGGCCAGCGCCTTCAGCGGATTGTCGGCAGGCTTTCCTGAACTCGTTGCCGTGGTGGGTTTAGCTGTAGTGCTCATTAGACTGTCCTCCCAATCAAAAATTGCAAGTTCATGCGAAAATCTTGAGGTTACTGGCCTGCTCACCGGCAGGCGGTGGCTGAGCGTGAAATCCGATCTCGTTCCAACGCGGCATTAAAGAAAATCCCGCCGCTCCTGAATTTCGATTCTAGCGCACAATGGCTCGAGAAGCGCGTAAAGCCAGATTAATTCTGTGTGACCGACTTTCGCTGCGAACATCCGTTAATCCCGAAACGGAGCCACGTGTTTTTGATGCGCACGGTTGACACTTCGGACCAGCCTAATTAGCATTCGAATGATAGGCGTGACGGAGGAGCCGATGACAGCCGCGAAATTATATACACCACGTGAAGCCGCCCAAGTACTCGGCATCAGCTATCCCACTTTGAAACAGTGGATATATAAGACGCAAATCCGCACCGTGAAGACCGCCGGCGGGCATCACCGCATCCCTGAAAAGGAGATCGACAAGTTTCTGTACCGCAAAAACGAGCATGCCCCCGTCGAGGAGCGCAGAAGTAATTTTCGGCGCATTAGCGGCCGCAACCAACTAGTCGGACGCGTGATGGACATAAAAACAAGCGACCTTATGGCACAGGTTACACTTTCCATAGGCGGGCAGCACATCACGTCGATCATCACCGCCGACGCGGCGCGCGAAATGCGCCTGAAAAAAGGCCAGACGGTAGCTGCATTGATCAAATCCACGGAAGTGATGATTATCAGAATGTAAAGCCTCGCTCCGACGCGTAGCCTCCCTGCCGGCACTTACAATTCATGTTATTCGTCTATAGTCGCTTTTACGCATCTGTTATATTCGCACAAATTCGCAGTATCCTGAGGCATAGAGGCAAGGGTCGACAACGGCCGGGCGTAATTCAAATTTCCTTCACGAGGTCAGTGTGAAAGCCAATCTCATTTTACGAGTCCTGCTGTTATCACTGGTTGGTTTGGTTCTTCCGGTGGCCGCGCAGGATTCGCCGGACGCTTCCAATGCACTGTTTAGCTCCAACACGACCGCCGACCAAGCCGCTACCTCCGGGCAGGCCGCGCCAGCCACTGGCGGCGACGGCTTCTTCCACGACTGATTTGCATGGTGACCGAAACGCAGTCGGAACAGCCTCATTGGATTACGCCTCTGAATACAACCACGCCCCGGTTGGAACAGGGAGTTCGCTACGACATTCAGTGGCAGCCTCCCAACAGCGGCGTTGCTACGCGCAACTACAGCGTGAGTAAGGGATTGGAAATCATCCCAGCGAAGAGGTTCGAAGTTATCCTCGCGATTCCGCCCTATGTTGTGAACAACCCGGTTTCTCCCGATGGGTGGGGTGATTGGCAGTTTCTGGTGAAATATCGGATTGCGGCGGCGAACGAGGAACACGGCAATTACATCCTGACCGCGTTCTTCCAGATGAGCGTTCCTGCCGGGCAGTACACGCAGGGTGTGCTAAGTCCGGTAATCACAGCGACGATTGCCTACGGGATGGGCTTCGGTAATTTCGACGTTCAAGGAACACTCGGCGTCGCTTTGCCCACTGGCACCATTTCGCCGGAAAGGGTGGGACGAGAATCGTTGTAGAACGATACGTTCCAGTACAAGATGTTCAAGAAATTCTGGCCGGAGACGGAAGTCAATTACATTCAGTATTACGAAGGCGAGCATCAAGGCAGCACAGCTGTGTATCTGACTCCCGGCCTGGTCCTCGGCAGATTTCATCTGTGGGATCGGCTTGGTTTCACCGTTGGCGGCGGATACGAGATCGCGGTGACGACATTCCATCCGACGAATCACATCGCTATACGGTTTCCTTTCCAAGCGGCAACGTATCCGAGCTGATCTCGTATGTTCGGCAAAGGCTATAAGTTTGGCTTGGGTGTTCGACTGCTCCTCCACCCGTACTTGCGTAACAGCCGAACCGGGCGCAAGACGATGTAGAGCGGCGCGAGGACCGGCGGCAGATGCACCATTTCCCAATCTTCTTCGGCTGGAACGACTGCCAGCCGCGAGGCATATCGCCACCCATCGATGAATCCAGTCTGCATTTGGCGTCGGAATCGAAATCTGCCGGCCGTATCCAGTGTTCGAAATTCGCGGCTCATCAATCTCTGTTGAATTTCGCCGGCAACTCTGCCCGCTACTTGATCGGCACGCACCCGCGCGAGAATTTCGCGCGGCAATGGCGCATCCAGCACTTGCTGAGCCAGCGCCAGACCGACATGCAAAATACGGCCTGCCTTAAGAGATTCGGCGACACGGATAGCTCGATCCCAATCGGCCATCGACGGCGATTGAATTAATTCGGAGACGTCTGCGATCCACGAAATTCGTTCCCAGCAGTGCTTCGAACCGTGAATGCAGATAATCGACAGCGTGTCCTCTGCTGAAAATGTCAAGATGTCGCGATCGCCGAGCCGCACCGGTACGAGTCCCCGCGTGAACTCCTCCACATCAGGCTTGACGGGAAAATGCCGCAAAGTGACTTCGGTATGCAGTTCTACCAGCAAATGCCGCGCTTCGTCATGGTAGGCGTACTCCGCCGGAACTACCGATGCGACAGCCCCGGTAGAAAGAATCCATTCGAACTTCGCTTTGTAGCCGAGTGCCAGCATGATCTGGTCGGCTCTCGGCAAATCCCGCTGACTCACAATGATGTCGAGGTCTTCAAAGTCGCGGAGCGCGATATCCCCGTAAGCCTGAGCTGCAAGAACGGGACCTTTGTAGGGAATCACGGAAACTTTATGCGATCGAAACAGGTTGAGAATCTTGATGAGCTCTGCAGTCAAAAAGAGAGAACGAGCAACGTTGGCTCGGTTTGCCTGGCTCAACTGTTCCCTGAAAAGCGGGGGCGGAGCGTCGGGCACAATCGCCGTCAGATGGCGGTGAAGCAGAGAAGTAATTGAATTCGCTTCTGCTTCATGGAACAGGTATTCCCAATCAATAGGCTGGGCAGCTATTTCGCGGATCCATCTTGCGCATTCCGGAATCGTGCGCGTGCGCGCGCAGGCAACCAGCAGTTGTTTTTCAACACATGGAATAAATTCGTTTGCGGCCTTCATTCAATTCCCGCGCGCTTTACGTCGCGGGGGAATTTTACGCCATATGGTTGGGCTGACCGAGGATATTCACTTGACTCAGCTCGCATTGGCTCCGCAGTGCGGATCAAGCAGCTTTAATAAAATAGTGTCGGACTCTCCATTTCGATACGCCGGCCAATCTTCAGCAAACGCTGTTGAAAAGTGCGCGGCATTCAGACCTTCGCCGGCACAAACCATTTCGCGGTCCGCCGCACTTTCAAAGAAGAACTTCTGGGCCTCTCTTTTCGCTCGCGATGTTCCGTTGCGCCAATCCCCTACGGCGTTTACCAGTACCGCGGTCCACAAGCGGCGCTCCGAAATCGATTCTTCCGTCGTAGTGCTCTGATCCAAGTAAGTCTCACTGGCCATGCTTGCCATTTTTTCTCCTCGGCGGATGCTTCGTTGCGCGTCCGACAAGTTGCCTGATTGTAGTTACAGCGCCAATAACTGAACGCGGACCGGCTCCCTTGAAACGAGTCGCAAGTAGTACAACTAAGGGAGTTCCACACGCAAAAATGAGAGGCAGCCGGATACGTACGAGCGGCTCAATCGCTACGTAATGTTCGGAAGAAGAGCAAATGCGCGCGGATGGTACACCTGCCTCAATGCGGTGCGGTTAACAAGGGACAGCGGAAGATCAGATTAAAGGGGCGAGCCCTGGGGCTACTGGATCACTTCGGCACTAAGAATTTCTCGCAGCTTCGATGCAAGAGCGGCCACCGTAAACGGCTTCTGTAACAGCGCGGCATCATTATCCAGGATTCCATGGTTAACCACAGCCTGGTCGGCATAACCAGACATGAAGAGGACTTTGGTGCCCGGGCGAATGGACCTTACGCGTTCGGCGAGTTCACGGCCACTGATTCCCGGCATCACCACGTCCGTCATCAGCAGGTGAATTTCACCCGCGTGCAGAGCCGCTAGTTCCAGCGCGGTATGACCATTCTCGGCTTCGATCACGGAATATCCCGTCATTTCGAGGTATTCTCGGGCCAGTTCGCGCACCCCTTTTTCGTCCTCAACGAGGAGCACGGTTTCTGATCCCCGAGGAACTGCGCGCACTTTTGGTTCTGCATCGCGCGTCTGACGGGATCTTTCGTCTTCGATCCGCGGCAAGTAAACCTTAAAACTCGTTCCGCGCCCCGGTTCGCTATAGACCCAAACGTACCCGCCGCTTTGCTTCACGATGCCGTACACGGTGGCAAGACCGAGGCCCGTTCCCTTGCCTTTTTCCTTGGTAGTAAAAAACGGCTCAAAAATGTGCGCTTGCGTCTGGGCGTCCATGCCACACCCGTTATCGGTGACCGCCAGCATCACGTATTTGCCGGGCGAAAGCACAGTGGACGGATGTGAGCAAGACGCGTCGAGTTCCAAGTTCGCGGTTTCGATGGTCAGCCGGCCACCTTCGGGCATTGCGTCCCGCGCGTTGACGGCCAAATTCAAAATAACCTGTTCGATCTGACTGCGATCAGCCTTCACTAATCCCAGATCCGCCGAGCTGGAGGTGTCGAGCTGAATATCTTCACCAATCAAGCGGCGCAGGATTTTTTCCATTTCCACGACCACGCTGTGGACATTCAGGACTTTCGGCGCCAGCATTTGCTTGCGGCTGAAAGCCAGCAATTGTCGGGTAAGAGACGTGGCTCGCTGCGATGCGGTTTGAATTTGTTCTGCGTTGCGGCGGAGAGGGTCGTTGTCCGCCAGACGCTCCGCTAGCAGGTCGGCGTAGCCTTGTATGACCATTAAAAGGTTATTGAAATCGTGCGCGATCCCCCCGGCAAGCCGTCCGACGGCTTCCATTTTTTGTGCCTGTCGAAGTTGCTCCTCGAGCTGACGGCGGTCGGTGATGTCCAGCGCCATGCAAATGGCGCCTTGTAATTCGCCTTCCGCAGTGCGCAAGGGCTCAACGTGGCACGTGTAGGACCCGCCTTTCCATTCGACGTGGAAAGTAACCGGCTCTCCGGCTACTGCCCGGCGATGAGCAGCGATCGGCAGGAAGGTCTGGTCCGCGGTCTCGAAATATTCAGGCAGCGACAGCCCGACAATTTGATTGGGCTTCAAGCCGAGGCGCGTTAGACCCGCACCCAGCGCGGATGTGAAGCGAAGATCTTTGTCGACTGTCCAAAGCACAGCCGGTAATTGACCAACAAGGAGCCGCAGGCGCGCTTCGCTTTCGCGGATTTTTTCCTCGGCGCGTTTGCGTTCGATCGCCAGGGCGATCTGTCCACCTACCGATATCAGGAATTCCAGATCTCGTTCCGTGTAGGCGGCTTCATTCTCGTAGTGCTGCACCACCAGAACTCCGATGGTGGCAGCGGGAGTACGCAAAGGCGCTCCCAGCCAGGCCGGCGAAGGAGTTCCAACCAGTTCCACTTCTCCCTGTGTGGCCAATCGGTCAAATACCGGCTGGGGAATCAACATAGCTCGCCCGGTGCGGTAAACGTAAGCGGTGCAGCTGCGTCCGACCTGCTGTGGAGGCGGCGCCTCGTCGAATTGGTCTACAAAGAACGGAAAGTGAAACATGCTGGACGAGGGCTCGTAGAGTGCGACGAAACAATTTTCCGCATACACCACTTTTTTCAGCGCTTGATGAACCAGGTATAGCAGGTCGTCGAGATTATCGGTGACATTCACTGCGTGAATAATTTCAAAGGTTACTTGGCGCTCGAGTTCAGCGCGTTTGCGGTCGGTAATGTCCTCCATCGTTCCTTCGTAGGCCACCACTTCGCCGCTTGCTCCGCGCACCACCCTCGCGTTTTCGGAAATCCAGACACGCGCGCCATCTTTTCGGCGGAGCTGGTATTCGAAACCTTGCACCGCGCCGTGCACCGTCATCTGGCGCTTAAACTCTATGCGGGCTTGCGGATCAGCGTATAGATCCTGACTCATGTCGTGAATGCTGAGAATCATTTCGGCAGGTGAAGAGTAGCCGCACATGCGCGCGAGCGCGGGATTCACGCTCAGAAGCTGGCCATCAACGGTCGCGCGGAATATCCCTTCGACCGCGTTTTCGAAGAGCTGGGTAAATCTCTCCTCGGCCTGTCGTTGTGCACGTTCCGCCGCACGGCGCTCGGTGACGTCCTCGTAAATCGCAAAACAGCCGATTGGTTTGTTGTTCACGATCAGCGGTACCGCCGTAATTTGCACTTCCACCAGCGAACCGTCGCGGCGGCAGCGCTGCGTGTTGGCGCGAATTACTTCGCCGCCGGAGCTCCGCACGCTGAATTCCTGCGCCTCCTTAACCAGTTCCCCGGGCGCTAATAGAGGATCGAGGTCCGACCCGATGATGTCCGCTTCCTTGAACTGAAACAGGTTCTCAAAAGCGGGATTGCACATCTGAACCCGGCGATTGCGGTCCAAGGCCACCATCGCATTGGGATTGCTCGAAAACAGGAGCTGAAAGCTCAGGTCCGACACCAATGAGGCTCCATGTGCCCGGTCTGCTTCTTCCTTGCGCGACTTCAGCCATTTCCCGCGAGTGGCGGGGCTTTCTTGGGTTTCAGCGCTTTCGGGGAACGCAGTGATCTTGCTCGGCATAGTGAGATCGCTTTGAAAAGTAACTCTTGGCTGTGGATTAGCCCCAGTACTGTTATAGGCGGCGGGAATGGCCGCAACAATGGTACGTTCGTACCAAAGTCACACATTCCGCAACACTTAGGAACTTGTTCAGCGAAGCTCGTGTTCAAACCTATAGAAAGCAAGAAGTACTAGGCGAGAATGAGGTTCGAGGAAAGGAGAGACCTGCTATTCCCATAACCCGCCGGTGAAAGCAGATCCCCCAATTCTCGAGGTAAAAAACCGGCCTGTTGAGGCAATGAAAGGATCGCTACTTTTTTGGCCGAGACTCGGGCGGAACCATGTTGTTCGCGCGGTAATACGCTACCAGCAAACCATAATGCTCGCCCATGTGCTCGGTGTATCCGATCCACTCGATCAGGGTTTTAGTTACGCCGACATCACCTTGTTTTTCGGCCAGCGCCGCTCCGTCTTCCACAGATTTCTTGAGGTACGCTACAACTTCCGCTTTGGTTTTGTATTGACTCACGGGGGGATCGTTCGCCGCGACGCCGACTTTCGAACCAGACAGTCGATTGATCACGTCGTAATTTGATCCAGCGATGTGCAAGAACACTTGTTGGACTGAGCGGACCTGCGGAGTCAATTTATAACTGTATTTGTCTTCGGGCCAATCCTGCGCCATCGTCACCAGGCGGTTTCCGACGTCATTCCAATTGGCGACGACAGCCTTCGTTGGGGTCGCAGGAGTTTTTGACTGAGCACCTCCATCTTGGGCGCGCGCCATCCCGGTGAACGCAAACAAGATGAGCGCCGCAAGAAGAAACGTCGAGCGAGGCCGATTTTTCATGAGTAGTCTCCTTGGTGGATCGCTCTCGCCGTGCGCCCCAGAGCCGGCGGCAACGCTACCGAGATTTTGCGATCAAGTCCAGCGGCTTGCTTCTCCAGCGGATTTCAACAACCTACCAATGTGGTTCACGAGATTGACTGGCTCACCTCTTCATTCATCCTCGTGACATCTACCTTGGGGCGTTTGGTGCGGGGCCTCAGCTTCGGTAAGATGGAGGTCAGCCCTTACAAGGACTCATCGCTTATGGGACAGGACAAAAAAGTACAAAGCGCTACGGCCAATCCTACCGAGAATCTCCAAGCAGAGTTCGAGCAGATTGTGCACGGTGAGCATTCCGATCCTTTTAGTGTCCTCGGCCCGCACTGGGTGGAGGCAAATGGCAATCGTTCTCTGGTTATTCGTGCCTTTCGCCCGAATGCCGTGGAGTTGAGCGCCATTTGGAATAAACGAAATGAAAGTCACACTGCGAACCGTGTTCATCCTGATGGCATCTTTGAGGTGACGTTCCCCGCATCCGGCGTTTCCCTAGCGGGACCGGGCGAGGCTATTCCTGCTGATTCCTACCGCCTGCGCATGCGGTTTGCGGATGGAAATGTGTTCGAGACTCTCGATCCTTACGCCTTCCCGCCCGTCTTGACCGAGTACGATCTGTACCTCTTCGGCGAGGGCACGCATTACCAGAAGTACGAAAAAATCGGAGCGCATGTGCGCGAAGTGTTGGGGGTTCGCGGCGTTCATTTCGGCGTCTGGGCGCCAAATGCGAAGCGCGTCAGCGTGGTGGGCAACTTCAATTTCTGGGATGGACGTATTCATCCCATGCGCTATCGCGGCGAAAGCGGCATTTGGGAAATTTTCATTCCGGGGCTCGATGAAGGCGAGGTTTACAAATTCGAGATTCTTTCGCGTTTCAACAATCAGATCGGTTTGAAAGCCGATCCGTACGGCTTTGCCGGCGAAGTGCGCCCAAAAACTGCGTCGGTAGTGCGCACGATCGACGGCTACCACTGGAAAGACTCGGCCTGGATGGACGCGCGCCGCCAGCGTGATTGGCAGCACTCACCGATGACCGTTTACGAGTTGCATGCCGGCTCGTGGCGACGCAAGCCGGAAGAAGATCATCGCTGGCTGAATTATCGCGAGCTTGCCGAGGAGCTAATTCCCTACGTCAAACAGATGGGCTTCACGCACATTGAACTACTTCCGATTATGGAGCACCCGCTGGATGCGTCATGGGGTTATCAAACCGGAGGGTATTTTGCGGTCACCAGCCGGTTCGGAACTCCCGCCGACTTCATGTATTTCGTGGAGCGCTGCCATCAAGAAAATATTGGCGTGATTCTCGACTGGACCCCAGCGCATTTTCCGCGTGACGCGCACGGGCTGGCATTTTTTGATGGAACGCATCTTTACGAGCATGCTGACCCTCGCCGCGGCGCGCACCCCGATTGGGGCACGCTCGTTTTCAATTACGGCCGCAACGAAGTGCAGAATTTTCTGGTTTCGAATGCGCTTTTCTGGCTGGATAAATATCACCTCGACGCGCTTCGCGTGGACGCTGTCGCTTCCATGCTCTACCTCGATTATTCGCGCAAACCTGGCGAGTGGATTCCCAATCCATTCGGCGGACGCGAGAATCTGGAAGCTATTGCTTTTTTGAAGCGCCTGAATGAAGTCGTGCACAGCAGGCACCCGGGCGCGCTGACGATCGCAGAAGAATCCACGTCATGGCCTGCGGTCTCGCGTCCTACGTATGTCGGCGGCCTTGGCTTCGATTTGAAATGGAATATGGGCTGGATGAACGACACGCTCCGTTACTTTGCCTTTGATCCGCTGTATCGGCAATACCATCACAACGAACTCACGTTCTCGATGATCTATGCCTTCCAAGAGAATTTCATTCTGCCGCTCTCGCACGATGAAGTCGTACACGGAAAGCGCACGCTCTTGGAGAAAATGCCGGGCGATGATTGGCAGAAGTTCGCGAATCTTCGGCTGCTTTTCAGTTATATGTACGCCCATCCCGGAAAAAAGCTTTTGTTCATGGGCAGCGAATTGGCGCAACGCAACGAATTCTGGGAAGAAAGCAGCGTCGAGTGGACGCTTGAGCAGTCCGCTCCTCACCGGGGTGTGCAGCGGCTGCTGATGGATTTGAATCGCTTGCACTCCACTGAACGGGCTTTTTACGACATAGATTTCGAGTGGGCCGGGTTCGAGTGGATCGATGCAAATGACGGTGCGAACAGCATCATTTCATTTATTCGGCGTGCGCGAAACGCCGAAGACTACGTTGTTGTCGTTTGCAACTTCACGCCCGTAGTGCGGCATGACTTTCGAGTCGGCGTGCCGGGCGCGGGTTACTACCGTGAGGTCCTCAATTCCGATTCTTCTTACTACGAAGGCAGCGACGCTGGAAACGCCGGCGGCGTTCGCTCGGAACCCATTCCGTGGAATGGGCGTCCCTGGTCGGTTAAATTGCGGGTGCCTCCGTTAGCTGCCGTGTATCTGAAGCCGCAACGCGACTAAACGGCGCAGGTAGACCAATCGCATCAGTCCGATCGAACGCGAACGGCAGATCCCTCAACCCGCTGCTAGGTGGACAGATTCAGGATGACCGGTGCTTTTGAACATTGCCGGGCGCGGAATCGAGGTTTCACGCCATATTCCACGAACGTTTTCGCATCGGCATTTCACGGAACATTTCTCTTGGCCTCTCCGTACATAACTGCAGGAAGAGCACGGGAGGCTTCCCCACATGCGAAATGGAGTGCGATCTCTTGGGATTCTTTGCTTGCTGACGGCAATGGTGGCGGGCACTGCAGATGGGGCGTTGGCTGCTACTAGCGAGCGCTATCTCCACATCAAGGTTGACGACTCCGCGAAAGGCGAAAGCGTTAACGTCAACCTCCCTCTGTCCATGGCGGAGAAGATTCTGCCCACAGTGAACAACGGATCACTTCACAACGGTCACCTTACGATTGGCAAGGCCGAAATTAACGACGTAGATGTCCGCGCGATCTTGGATGCCATTCGCACCACGCCTGACCATGAATTCGTGACCGTGAAAGAGAAGGTTCAAGACGTACGTGTCGCGAAATCGAACGGAAACCTCGTCATTCACGTTAGGGACACAGGGAAGGATGGTCAGAAGGTGGATGTCACTGTTCCGATGAAGGTCGTGGACGCGCTGCTATCTACCGCAAAACAGAATGAACTCGACGTAGCCGCGGCCATTCGTGCGCTCAGCGATGCCGGCGACGAACCGCTGGTAACGGTCCAAGGCACCACCGAACACGTGCGCGTTTGGGTGGACTCACGCAATACGGCCGAGTAGCGCGGAATCGCGTCAATTCAGACCAGGTGGCCCATGATTCTTCTAGGAAAAATCGCAC
This sequence comes from uncultured Acidobacteriota bacterium, assembly GCA_963703675.1. Taxonomy (GTDB): domain Bacteria; phylum Acidobacteriota; class Terriglobia; order Acidiferrales; family UBA7541; genus Palsa-295. The sequence goes on from CAVPFH010000010.1 coordinate 639,212, forward strand.
TTGGAATTGCCGCAATGGTGGCGACGGCCGGCGGTTTAATTTGCAGCGAAGGCATGATTGAGGTGAAAGTCGTCGAAAAACAGCCCGAAGTTCATCGCGTTTACGTGATCGCTCCCGCTCTGCTTGTTCCCATGGCTGTACACTTCGTCCCGAGCCGCAATTTCGAGCAAGCGTCTGCCGAACTTCGGCCATGGATGCCGACAATTCGAGCCGCGCTCGATCAATTGCCTGAAGTGGACGACGTAACGTTGGTCGAGGTTACGGAACCGGGACAACACGTGGTGGTAGCGAAGCGGGGCGGTTCAGTCGTGGTCGACGTGACGGACCACGACGACATCGTACACGTATCGACCCCAATCCGCGCGATCTCCAGCACCATCGAACAAATTGCTGCCGCGAGCCGCGACACTTCGAACTAGCTCGCGACGCATTCCCCAACCGACGGGCGAGCAGCAAGGCCCCTTGCACAACGCCCGTCAGCTTGTGGGATTCTTCGACGGAACCCAGTACACCTCTTGCCGTAAGGATATCTTCGCAAACCCGCGACGCAGAAGTATTCCCATTCCCAGCTCAATCATTTGCGGATGACCGCAGAGGTATCCCGTGGTATCTGCCGGATCGAGTTTCCACTGATCCGTGTACTTGCGGATTACATCCTCCACGCGTCCTGTCTCGCCTCGCCACTCAGGGTCCTCCCAGGGACGGCTGATGGTGGGAACATAAGTGAGCCACGGCAGTTCATTGCCGATTCGTTCGAGCTCGTCTCGATAACCAAACTCCCCAGACCGGCTTGCACCCTGTATCAAATAAAGCTTAGGCTCGCCGGGAAACCGGTTCTCCTTCCAATCGGCATGAAGAGTGCGAACGTACGACACATAGGGCGCGACACCGGTGACGGTCGCAAGCAACAAATGATTGCGATGACCACTGGGCAAATCCAGCGTGAAGCGTCCTTTGGCGATCTTTCGCAAGGACAATTCATCGCCAACCTGCATTTTGTGAAGCTGCGGGGTTAATTCCCCGTGTTCGACCAGCTCGAAGAAAATTTCCAGTTCGCGCTCGTACGGCGAAGAGACGATTGAATAGGCACGCTCGATCCTCTTCCCTGTTACCTCCACACCCAGCGTCGCGTATTGGCCTGCGACAAAGTGAAATTCGCCGCCTGGGTCCAGCTTGATCCGCCAAAGATCCGGAGCGAACTCATCCCGATGTGTAATCCGGGCTCGGAAGAATCTGTCTTCAGCGGATCTCATATCAGCCAACTCCCAAGTTTAGGTGCGCGCCAACACGATGCAAATGATGCGAATAAAAAAGAGGCGCCCCGAAACCTCCGGAGCGCCTCGAAGCCTTGCAGCTGCAGTCAGCCGCTACTGATGCTGGTCTTGCTGCCCCATCATCATAGGGTTAAACGGCTGCGGAGTACCCTTAATTTTATCTTTGCCATCATTAATTATTTTTGTGAGCAGCATCGACGAGTCTTTGCCCTGAAATTTCACCAAGCCGTAGGGTCCTGCTTTATCCGCCACCCAGACGTCTCCGGAACCATCTTTCATTTTGTAGTGTTCGGTAGTAAACGTTCCGGCCGGGGTGGTTACCGACTCGCTACCGAGATCATCGGCCTGGCTGCGGATGTCGGTCGGTTGCTTCTGACCCCTTGCCTTGGCCATCTGCGCCGGCATTTCCATGGGCGGCCGGTTGGGCATTTGCATGATCATGCGGGATACGTAGGTATCCTGGCCGTCCACAACGGTCAGAGTTTTAGTCACGATCTCGCCCATCTGGGTATTGGACATGGTATTTTCGAACCAGTAGGCGTCTTTGCCTTCCACGGTCTCCTTGCCCACGATAACCATTTCCATCACCATCTTGCTGCCCCGTTCAGTGGTGATCTCGTATTGTCCCCCCGAGCCGACCACGGGATTCAGGATGCCGCGAATTTGCGGACGGTCGTGCATCATTCCCACTTGGGCGCTCGCCCCAAGCGTAGCCATCATCACAAGCAAGCACAAAACGACGAAGCCACGTACTGTAGTCATGCCAGCTCCTTAAAACTGGTAACTGTGCAGCTGTTACCTTCTACAGGTCGCTGCCCTTGGTATCTTCCATCTTCGAAAGATCAAACGTGGTTTGCAATTTAACTTTGCCCACTACACAACTGAACTCGACTGATTTCGCCGCGGGCGGGACGGTCGGTTGACCATCGCTTCCCTGCCGCGGAAAGCTGAAAACAATTCCTTGCACGGTTTTGCCATCCGGACTGCGGACAAACTCCACCTTCGTGGGATTAATCTTCTGTTTGCTTTTCTTGTCCGCCAGAGTCGTATCGCTTTGCAGCGTTTTCTCGTCGACGGATTGTAACGGCGTCATGTCCGGACCGCCAAGATAAAGTTGGTAAAAATCCACCGGTTGCGCCAATTGCTTTTCGGCCTCGTCTTCCTTCAGTTTGCCATCGAGGACGGAATTTCGATAACCGGCTTCGCGCAACGTTCTGGACGAAATCCAACGAACAAAAAAGTTAGCTATGATAGGTGGCGAGCCAGGTTCCGTTTGATCTTGCTGGCCGGTTGCACCGGGCTGACCTTGAGTATTCCCGCTCTTCTGCTGCCCGGCCGTCTTCAAATCGCCGCCTTTGGGAAGCTCTGAGGTGGCCGGGTTGCTCGGCTTCCAACTTACATCGGTTTGAACGACCTTGACCCACGGAGAATCGCTGAATATTCTCTTGATGTCGTTCGCATCCCATTGCTGATAAGGCTTAGACTTCCACGGTTCTCCTGATGCCCAAGCGAGAGCGACCAGCACCAGAAATCCGGCTGCGATCACAAAAGCCTTCGGCCAAAAGTGCCTGAACCGCCAAATGTTTTCTTCGATTTCCATATTGTGCCTCTCTTATGTATCTCTATGATTTAGCCAACGAAGCACCTGTATTCGGAGCATACCAAAAAATATTCAACCTGCACCGGTTATAAGCTCAGGGAAAATAGCAGAGTCGGCGAGGAAAGAAAAGCCAACCGCATCTATGTCTTAGTGCTGACGCCGTCTGGCTCGGTCATCAGCAATGATCGAATGGAGCAATCAGCGGCTCGCTCTCTTGGCAGCGAGAGGATTCTCGCTGGCAGTCATTACATCTTCAGGCGCGCGAGAAGCGCCATACATCCTCTCGACGCGGTATATCGGATGATCTCGAGACTCAAAATGAGTCCGCATCAGAAGCTCACCTACTAACCCTACGGCGAGTAGTTGCACTCCGAACAAACACAGCATCATTCCCAACACGAGCAGCGGCCCGTGCTGTACGAAAATCGACACTCCCCAGAGAAGCTTCTCCAACAGAAGAAATGTCAGGATACCAGCGCCTGCGAGTATTCCCAGCAACCCCGGCGGCCCGAAAAAATGCAGAGGGCGCGTCATGTAGCGCATCAAGAACCGAATCGTAATGAGGTCGAAGAAAACGCGGACGGTACGCGAGATCCCGTAGTGGGACTTGCCGCCGGGCCGAACGATATTGCGGATAGGAACTTCTACAATCTTGGCCCCATTCCACGCCGCAAGCGCGGGAATGAAGCGATGCATCTCGCCATACAGGTGAATGTCCTTGATTGTCTCCCGGCGGTAAACCTTGAAAGTCGTTCCGAAATCGTGAATATCCACGCCGGAAAGTTTGGCCATCATCCAGTTGGCCACGCGCGAAGGCAATCGCCGCAAAACGAAATTATCGACCCGCTGTTGCCGCCACCCGCTGACGATATCGCTGTCTGTCAAATCCAGGGTCGCCAAAAGCCTGGGAATGTCGGCGGGATCATGTTGCAGGTCCCCGTCCATCGAAATCACCACTTCGCCCGAAGCGTAATCGAAACCCGCAGCAAGCGCAGTCGTCTGCCCGTAATTGCGTTTCAATCGTAAGACAGCAACGCGCGGGTCCTTCGCGGCAATCTCTGCGAGTATCTTCGGAGTTGCGTCGGAGCTTTGATCGTCTACGTAAACGAACTCGACCGGCTCATAGCTCCCGGTCATGATTTCGCTTAACCGGCTGTGCAGTTCGCGGACACTTTTTTCTTCGTCGTGGAAGGGTACAACCACGGAGTAACGGGGCGCCACTGGAAGATCCCGCATATGCTCAGTTTAACTCTCGAAAGCTGATCAAGCGAATGCCTCTTTTCGCAACTGTATCACGGACAACGGGATCCATGAGGCCCGCCATTTCGTCCTCGCGCTGACGCTGCAGGCGCGACCCGGATCGCGCGAGATCCGCATCGCAAACACCGGGATGCAACATAATTTCGGTCGTTCCCTCGTCGGTCGAATCAATCACCCGGCCGAGGGCGGCTGGGCCCAGCTTACCGGTCATCGCCAAGCCGAGGAAGTGATCGGGAGAAAGAAGGCCATAGTTCTCAGCGATCGTTCGAAACTGTGAAGCGACAACGCGAACCGCGCCTGCCGCCATGATCTGGCCCGAGGTTCCTCGGCTGTCGATCCTCGTGGTCTCCCACGAATCGCGAAGGTTCTCGATGGGTTTCCGTACCCGCCTGATTCCACACTCGTTAGCCACCTTTCCCAACGCTTTCATTACTCGCGGATGGGCGTGGGTGTGCTTGTGCGTGTCCAAATGCGTGAGGTTTATGCCGGCGACTCTAATTTTTGCGATTTGAGCGCGCAGTTCGATTTCAATTTCCTCGCCGCGAATGATTCCCGAGCTCAGCTTCGCCACAAAGAGCGCGAGCGAGTCCGGGAAATTGCCATCGGCATCGGCCAATGAAGTGATGGAATCCCGCGGTGCCACGCACTTGCCGCCCACGAGCACCAAGTGACCGCCGATCCCCAGACCTTCATTCGCTTTGGCTCGCTCGACCGCATCGTCAAATGCCTCGCCGTCTGCCATTAGGGTCGTGCTGGTCAGAATTCCTTCGCGATGAGCGCGAATGATTCCTTCGTTCACACCGCGCGTCATGCCAAAGTCATCGGCGTTGAGAATTAGTCTCTTCATTTATGCCGGGAAGGTTCAAGAGGGCAACAGCAGAAATATTATCACGCGGACGCAACGAGATGCATGGAGGTGGTTTAACCGGGAGCACACACGAAACTTATCCGGTTTTCTCGAAATCGTCAGGTCTAGGTGAAACAAAAATTTGAAAGGCGCTGATGCACTTTAAAAACCATTCGAACAACTAACAAAAATAATTTGTAAACGCTATGTAAAAGTTTTCAACAGTTCTGTTGAAAAGCGTGTGGAAAAGGAAGACAGCGAAATAAAATCGCCTGTGAATGCTGATAAAAATCCTCTTTGCACAAATTCGGTGCAGTAAGGCGAAAGAAGTAACCTCAAAGAATTGCAAAAGAAAATCTCTGAGGCAAATTCAGTACCAGTGCGGTGCCGGTTCGAGTTTTATCTCGATCGTGTCCTGATCTTTTTGGATGTCGTACCACTTGCCGTATGTATGCAAGCCCTTCGCAACCACTTGAATCAAAATTTTACCCTGTGGCACTTCGGGGACCTTCACGGAGCCGTCGCTGTTCGTCTTGAAACTCAATTCCGCAAGCTTGTCCTTATGCAAAAATCCGCCCGCGACATTGAATCGAACATATACGCTGGCGTTCCCGACGGGCTTATCTTCATTGTTTGTAACTACGATCTTTAGTCGAACGTTGGAAACATCTGGAGTTTTTTTATCCTGCGCAGGCGCGCCCGCTGACGATTGAGTCTGGCTCTGCGAACGATTCAGTTCATAGTCCGCACCCCAGACGCAATTGCTACCTACGCTGCCAACGGCCAAGACGGCCGCGGAGTACCAGCCCAGAAATAGAGTCCAACGAAAGGTGCGAGGAATCATCCAATTTGTTGTACTCCATTCTCGGGTTGGTCTCAAGTCACACTGGGGGCGCGTTTCTGTAATGGTCCGCGCAACGCCTTCAGGCACACGGCGCCGGCTTGCGCCGGAGCACGGCTGCGCGACGACACTTGTAGCACTCGCAATCGGGCCACCGAAACGTAGCCACCGTTGGGTCACTTCGAGGTATCAACGCGGGTCTTCGCTGTTTTGGCTTCAGCTGTCTGACGTATGATGAAGTGTTGCGCGTTGAGTGATCCGCGCGTTGACTCTTTCAAGCGTTTGGATTTCCCCGACAGGTCGCGCTGACGGGCAGCATTGGACGCAACGCGCACGCAAGCTCTTACGCTGATCGGTTTTAGGAGGGACTCGATGGGTTTTTCGACCGACGCAATTCATGTGGGCCAGGAACCCGACCCTCTCACCGGGTCCATTGTGGCGCCGATCTATCAGACGTCCACGTACGTGATCGAGGCCATGGGCAAAAGCAAAGGCTACGATTACGCGCGGACAAATCATCCCAACAGAAAAGCTCTGGAGCGCACCGTCGCGAAGCTCGAAGGCGGCCACGCTGCCTACGTTTTCACTTCAGGCATGGCGGCCATTGACTCAGTCTTTCGACTGTTACGTCCTGGCGACCACCTGATTCTGTCGCAAGCTGTTTATGGCGGCGTATTCCGTCTGACGACGCAGCTTCTGGCGCAGTTCGGAATTGAATTCAGTTACGTCGACACGTCGCAGTTCGACAAGCTGACTCAAGCGATCAAACTCAACACAAAGATGATTTATATCGAGACGCCCACGAATCCAACCATGATCGTAACGGACATCGCGGCGGCCGCTAAAATCGCGCACGATCGAAATCTAATGGTCGTAGTGGACAACACATTTTTAAGCCCTTATCTTCAGAAACCAATCGCCCTCGGCGCGGATATCGTGGTCCATTCCATGACAAAGTTTTTGAACGGCCACAGCGATTGCACCGGCGGAGCGGTCATCGTGACCACCCAAGCCCAAGCTGACCAAATCTATTTTATTCAGCGATCCGCGGGCGCGGGCCTGGCTCCCATGGATTGTTTCCTGGTTTCACGCGGGCTGAAAACGCTGGCGGTGAGGATGGAGCGCCATAATTCGAACGGCATGGCGGTTGCGAACCACCTGAAGTCGCACCCCAAAGTGAAGAACGTGATTTACCCGGGTCTGGCGTCTCACCGCCAGCACGAAATAGCCAGGCGCCAGCAGCGAGGCTTCGGCGCTATGATCTCTTTCGACTTGGGGCCGGTCGATTCCGCGAAGAACTTCCTCAATCACGTGAAAATTTGTTCGTTGGCTGAGAGTCTCGGCGGCGTGGAAACCCTCATTTCCCTTCCTGCGCTGATGACCCATTCTTCCATCCCGCCGGGCATCCAGATGCAAATCGGAATCACGCCGGGGTTGGTGCGCCTGTCGGTCGGCATAGAAGATGTGGAAGACCTGATCGCCGATCTCGACCAGGCGCTTGCCAAGATCTAGTCTTTGCTGGTTTCTCGCCCTAACTCAGCGGGAATTTCTACGTTGCGACGCATTAAGGTTTCAATGTATCGTCGCGGCAGTCTTGCCCTGAGGTACGAAGGGTAGCGCGGCAGATTTTGTTATACGCCAAGCAAGAAGCTGTCTGATTCGAAGCTGCTGGCGGGTTAGACCCAGTGAAGACGACAAGATCTGAGCGAATCTTCCTACCAGCAAACGCGGTAGCCAACATGATGCGCCGCACATCCCGCTTACTGTACCGACTCCGCGATCCAATCGAGATACTCCCCCAGGCCGCCGACAATCGTCAAAGCGATGATTTCCGGCACGTCATAGCTATGCACTTCTAGTATCGCGTCACGTAACGCTGCAAAGCGCTTCTTCGTACTCTTGATAATCAGCAAAAACTCCCTCGCCGACTCGATTTTGCCCTTCCAGCGGTATGTCGACGCCACAGCCCCGCCAACCTCACTGACGCAGGCCGCCAATCGCCGCTCGACCAGTATTCGCGCAATCTTCGCAGCCTCTTTTCGCGACCCACAGGTCACGAGAACAAGAATTTTGTCCGTCATCGGGATTTTTCGGCGCCTTTACTGTTGCGACTTTTCGCGTTCTTCAGTATTTTGAATCCCAGCTCAAGATACAATAGGCGCCCGTGACCAAACAAACCATCCATTTCGGGACTTCAGGTTGGCGCGGCGTCATCGCCGACGATTTCACTTTTTCGGGCGTGCGACGAGCTTCCGCGGCGGTCGCTGGTCATGTATGTGCGGGAAAGAAGAATCCGACAGTCATAGTCGGCCACGACACCCGCTTCTTGTCCCCCGAATTTGCGCGCACTGCCGCAACCGTGCTTCACAAGAACGGCTGCCGCATTGTCTTCTGTCCGGAACCGACTCCCACCCCGACACTTGCCCACGCCATCATTTACAACAAACTCGACGGCGGCGTGAACATCACCGCCAGCCACAATCCCGCCGAATACAACGGCTTGAAATTCTCAGGTCCCGACGGAGGCCCCGCACTTCCTGAAATCACTAAAGATATCGAAAATCGCGCGGCGGCCCTGCCGGATGATGAAACTCCATTTCAGGATATGGAGGACAATTTCGAGCGCATCGATCCGCGCGAGCCATATTTCGCGCAACTAGAAAAAATGGTGCGCTTCGATGTGCTGACCAAGGCCAAAGGAAACTTTGCCTATGACGCCGTCCACGGCTGCGGCGCGGGCTGGCTGGATCGCATTCTTACAGACCACGGAATGACCGTGGAATCGATCAAAGTCACTCGCGACGTTCTGTTCGACGGCTCAGGGCCGGATCCATCGGAAGAAAACCTCGCGCCGCTCAAAAAGCTGGTGATCGAGAAGAAAGCTCTGGCGGGCCTGGCAACCGACGGAGATGCCGACCGTTTCGGCATCCTCGATCGCGACGGCTCATTCGTATCCCCCAATCACATTCTGGCGTTGGTTTTTGATTATTTACTCGAAACACGCGACTGGAAACTGGGAGCTTCGCGCAGCGTCGCTACAACTCATCTGCTCGACGCTGTTGCGCGATCGCATGGAGTTAAGGTTTACGAAACTCCGGTCGGATTTAAATATGTCGGTCCTCTACTCCGTGAGGATAAGATCGCGCTCGGCGGCGAAGAGAGCGCGGGCATGACCATCCGAGGGCATCTGCCGGAAAAGGACGGCATCCTCGCGTGCCTGTTGGTTGCGGAGATGATTGCGGCGCGCGGGACCACGCTTCGCGAGCAGCTTCAGGAGCTTTTCCGCAAGGTCGGCGGCGAATATTGGCCGATTCGCAAGAATTTGCACTTGCCAGCGGAAGTTCAAGCGAAGTTGCCGGAGCGTTTGAAAGAGAATTTCAGCCAATTCGCGGGCCGAACGGTGGCGAGGACCGACCGTACCGACGGTTTGCAACTGATTTTCGATGACGGCTCGTGGGTTTTGATGCGGCCATCGGGTACCGAAGCGGTCGTAAGAATTTACGCCGAAGCTGCCAAGCCTGCCGCCGCCGAAAAACTGGCGCAGGACGCGCAGACATGGATCACCAAATGAAGAAACGCAAAACAAAAGATCACTCGCCAGATCGATCGCCGCGAGATCGTAAAGTGAAGACTATCGAAACCTCCAGCGAGAGTTTCTCCCGGCAACTTAGCAGCTTCTTCCGCCGAAACATGAATTGGTTTCTGGTCGCGGGGTTCACGCTGTTGCTGCTGCAAGACATCTTCGGCACCCATGGCGTCCTGGCAATGCATCGCTCCCAGGTGGAAGCGCGAAAGATCCAGGCCGAAATCAATCAGCTGGATGAGGAAAATCAGAAGTTGCAGAACCACGTGAAGGATCTCAAAACCGATCCAGCCACCATCGAATGTATCGCCCGCGAAGACATGGGCCTGGCGCGTCCTGGGGAATTGATTTTCAAGACCCAGCCGCGGTCCGGCGATACATCGCATCCAGTCGCGCAACTGCCTTGCACTTCGCAAAAGCCTTAACCCCAGAAGTTCTGCTCCGCTGCGTGCAGAAATCCTAACTCGCCACCACCGGCCGCCGCATATTTCGAAACCAAGCAATGATTTCGGCTCTGTGATCTGTCCAGCGCGTTCGTGCGATCGAGAGCAACACCATCGCCGCTGTAATAATCAGAAAACCTAGAGTGGCCATTGGAATGGGTTGCTGCTCCTTCCGCAGAATCGAAAAACGTCCGTATACAAATTCAATATGAACCCAATAGACCAGCAACGAAGTCTTCCCCAGCTGAATCAGCGGACTGAAAGGAAGTCGAGTAGCAACCCAACGGCACCACACATAGCTCACCGGAAACAAAATCAGCAGGATAGCCACCCGCGCGAGAAAAAAGTTGGGGCTGGTGTGCCAGTAGTCGTACACCGCGAATAGCTGCTTAGGTCGCGCGTCAAGCCACCCCGCGAGATAAAAGAGCACGATCCCCGCGGCCCCAAGCAGCGCGACCACCTTCGCTTGGTTTTTGGACGCCCAAGGGTCAAAAAGAAAAAATCCCAGCGCAAGGCCCGCGAATGCAAATGCAGTCCACGGAAACACCGGGAACAGCCACGCTTGCGGCGATTTGAAGGTATGCACTCCATTGACGTAAGACTCGAGATACCAGGGCAGCCGGCATGGCCGCCACGTTGTATACAGCGGCGGCGTAGCCATTGCGGTCGCTACGGTCAACACGAGTGCCAGCACGATGCTAGCCGTCGGCGTGCGAGCCAGCCGGCAAACAATCCCCATGAATACGATCGAGAGCCCAATCGTGTTCAAAATATCGACGCGCAGCAGGTCAGTCCACGGCGCCCACGGCAGCCCTAGAAGGTATTCTTGCAAACGAAACAGGTAACCCATCGCCAGAATTTCCAAACCACGCAAAGTAGTTGTCTTCGCGATCTGGTTCGCCGTCAAGCCCATATTGCGCATCTTCCCCGTCACCAGCGCAACTGAAACCCCGGCAAGCAAAAGAAAAAGGGGCGCGGGCAGCGTTCCGCTAAGTTGAGACCATTTGAAAAATTGCGTTTGGCGAGAGGGAGTGTTCAACCAAGAATCATACGAATGGACTTCGAACATCAGCACGCAGGCAAGCCCACGCATCCAATCGATGTAAGCCAGCCGTCCTGTTTTCGCGGGTTGCGCCATGCAGTGTAAGCCGCACAAGAATCGCACAAGACGTGCCGCGCCGGAAACCGAAAGAACTCCCGTTGTCGCTAAGGTGATGAGCCGGTCAATTCGATTGAAAGCTAGACTCATCTATTTGGTTTCGCTAATGTGTGGCGGTTGTCCGATGGGATATTTGAACAGTGGTCCAAGGATCGAAGTTGCAACCGGTTCGGGCGTACTTCGTGTCACCATTCATCCCAAAGTTGACTGGCTCCTGTTTTTTGTCGAGGTCGTAGTCGGTGTAATACTAGCCCCAACGTTCTACACAAATTGGACGCAATTGCCGCTCCTGTTTCGAGGATTTCTAATCTGGGCAATCATAGGTGGCGTTGCAGCGCTGATTTATCAGCTCGCGGGTAGAGCAATCATCGAGTTTGATCAACGCCGCCTCAGCGTTTGCAAGGATCTCCATGGGTGGGAACGAAAAAAAGAATACAACCTAGACGAGTGCAGCGAACTCGAGTGGGTGAGCGGTGCTGAACGATCGGCTATCAGGCCTTAGGTGCAAGGTAGGCTGGAGAACCATTCGCCTTGGGAGCGAGTTGTCCGAAGCTCAAGCCGATGAAATCCTCGTTGCGCTGCAACGCATTTGCCTGAAATAGCTTAGAAAGTCTGCGCTTTTGCAAACAGCAAAGAACACTGCTTGACACTCGGGCTAGGAAACCGGAAGTAGCCCGGTTCAAGCGCGAGGTCTACTTTAGTAAGATCTTTCACGATGGCCACGGATTCCAAATCCTGGCAGATGAATTTGCCGACCGCGGCGGGCATCTGGGCCGCGATCGTTATCTTTGTTGGATTTGTCGGCTTACGTCTCGACTACGGTGGGCGCGCCTTCGCGCTGGCCATTGGAGTAGCGTCCGTCCTGTTCGCATTCGAGTTTTCCCTCGCTGCCCCGAAGGTTCTCGCCCTGGCGCGCCAAGCTCTCGGCGAATACGGCGCCGTTCTCGCTCCACTTATCCCGCTTTTCGCCGTGCTGATTTACACCATCGGCGTCACGAACACTTGGAAAACGGCGCTGATCGGTGCTGCCTACGTCGTGCTGCCTGCGCTACTTGCGGCGACCAACATCGGTAAGCCGCCAGGAACGTACACCGACTATGCCGCGGCGATCATTGTTTGGCTGCCGGTTGAATTCCGTTGGATGTACCGACTGTTTCCATATCCGCCGCAATTGACGCACACGCTCACCGTCCTGCTTGCGCTAAGCACGGGAGTCGCGGCCTTCGTGTTGTTACGTCCCCTGGACGGAGTTGGCTATGCGGTCGAGTGGAGACGCGGTTTCGCCCCGAACGTAATGCTCCACTTCAGCATTTTTGCCGGAATCGCGGTGGCAATCGGCGTTCCGATCCACTTCCTGACGTTCGGGTCGTCGGTCGCACGCATTCGCGCGTTGCCTCTGACGATCGTCGGAATTTTATTTTTCACTGCGTGGCCCGAGGAATTTCTATTCCGTGGCATCCTGCAGAATCTCTTGTCGCGCACGTTCAGGAATCAGTGGACGGGCCTGGTCGTTGCATCAATAATCTTCGGCCTCTCGCACATATTCCACGCACCCTACCCGAACTGGAAATACGTAGGCCTAGCGACGATTGCGGGCCTGTTCTACGGTCACACCTGGATGAAAACGAAATCGCTGTTCCCGGCTGCAATCGTTCACGCACTGGTGGACATTCTGTGGCACGTTCTATTTCGTTAGGTTCTGTATCGCGGGCATCTACGGAAAAGCAGATCTGTTTGTTTGAATGATCGCCAACACGACCAGAGGAACGTTATTGGACCACGCCCTGCAGCGGGCTGGATGCCGAAGCATACAATTTCTTCGCAATGCGCCCGGCCAGAAATGCTTTGCGACCGGCGTCCACGGCAGAACCCATGGCCTCGGCCATCAGCACAGCATCTTGCGCCTCGGCGATCGCCGTGTTCATTAACACGCCGTCTGCGCCCAATTCCATCGCCACAGCCGCGTCCGACGCAGTGCCCACACCGGCGTCAACGATCAGCGGAACTTCCGTAACGCGTTCGCGCAGAATTCGCAGATTCGTCAAATTTTGAATGCCCATGCCGGAACCGATCGGCGCTCCCAGAGGCATCACCGCGGCCGCGCCGGCATCAATCAATCTACGCGCCACGATCAAATCGTCATTAGTGTAGGGCAGCACTACGAATCCTTCGGCCACCAAAGTCTTCGTCGCGCTGATCAATCCCTGCGTATCGGGGAATAAAGTCTGCTGGTCGCCAATCACTTCCAGCTTCACCCACTCCGACAGCCCGACCTCGCGACCCAGCCGCGCGGTGCGCACAGCTTCATCAGCGCTGTAGCAGCCAGCAGTATTTGGAAGAATAAAAAAGTTCTTGCGGTCGATGTAATCGAGCAACGATTCCTTCGACTTGTCGGTCAAATTGACGCGCCGCACCGCCACCGTTACCATGTCCGCGCCGGACGCCTCATGCGCGCGCCGCATTTCGGCGAAGCTGCGGTACTTCCCCGTTCCTACGATCAGGCGCGAATTGAACGCGCGCCCTGCAATCACAAGTTGGTCAGCCATAAATACTCCCCGAACTATTTTAACTCGCTTGAAAAACTACACCGACTATGCCAGATGCTGAGGGCGTGGCTCTTCCACATCCGCGTACAACCGCGCGATTACATCCTGATAGCGCTCGTCGATCACACGACGCTTCATCTTCAAAGTGTAAGTCAGCTCGCCGTTCGCATAGCTGAAATCCTGCTCCAGCAGCGCGAAACGCTTGGGCTTTTCATACTGCGCCAGCGGAGCCGTCAGCCGCTCGACCTCGCGCGAAATTAAGTCGCGCACCCACGGATCAGAAACAGCCTGCGAGGACGTCGTAAATTCGTGGCCCTGCTTTTTCGCTTCGGCCTCGATCGTAGCGAAATTCAAAACGATCAGCACCGAAACAAATTTCCGTTTGTCGCCCACTACGATCGCATTCGCGATGTAGGGACAAGTCTTCAACATATTTTCAATTGGCGCCGGCGCTACAAATTTACCGGCCGCAGTTTTCAGCAACTCTTTCTTTCTATCTGTGATGATCAAGTAACCGTCTTCGTCTGTTCTGCCGATATCACCGGTGCGAAGCCATCCGTCCGCACTCAGCACTTCGCGCGTCGCATCAGGCTTCTGGTAATAACCCTGCATGACGTTGGGCCCATTCACCAGAATCTCGCCGTCCTCCGCGATGCGCACTTGTACATGCGGAATTGGACGCCCAACTGTTCCCACCTTGTTCGCCGTCGGCACATTCGCGCTTACCACCGGGGCGGTTTCCGTCAGCCCGTAACCTTGATATACCGGTACATTCAGCGCCCAGAAGATTTCTGCTAACTCCGGCGCCAGCGGCGCACCGCCCGAGCAGAATGAGCGAATGTGTCCGCCCAATCCGGCGCGAATTTTTGAAAAGACCAGATTATCCGCGATATGCCAGCGCAATTTCAGGGCCGCCGACGGCTCTTTGCCGTAGGCGCGCCACGGTACGGCTTCCGAAGCAACTTGAATGGCCCAATTGAAGATTTTGCGCTTCAGGCCCGGCTCGCGACGCCCTTTCTCGAGGATATTCGCGTACATTTTCTCGAAGAATCGCGGGACTGCCGCCGCGGTCGTCGGATGCACTTCGAGCATCGCCTGCGCGACGGATTCGATTTGGTCCACGTACGCAATCGTCACGCCGCCGAAAAGATAAGCGTAACCCACGGTCCGCTCGTAAACGTGAGCCAGCGGCAGAAATTCCAGCGCCAGGTCGCTCGGCAGGAATTTATAAACGTCCAACGAATCGATGGCGTTCGAACTGAGATTCGAATGGCTCAGCATCACGCCTTTGGGCTCGCCGGTGGTTCCCGAGGTGTAAATAATCGTCGCGAGCTGGTGGCCCTTGACCTCCGCCGACCTCCGGCGGTATTCGGCCACGTCGGCATCACTCGCTGTCGCAATAAACGTTTCGTAGCGCAGGATCTCGCCGCGCAGATCGTTGGGAGGGGCGACGGAAATCACATGCTCCAGCGCCGGGATGCGATCGCGTACCTCTGCTATCTTCCGCGCTTGCGCTTCCCCCGCTATGATCAGAATTCGCGCTCCCGAATCATTCAGGATGTAACACAAGCGGTCGGGCGATTCGTTGAAATACACCGGGACGCCGGCCGCCCCGAGGCCCGTGATCGCAAAATCCGCCACATGCCACTCCGGGCAGTTCGGCGCGAATAATCCCACGCGATCGCCGGCTTTGATTCCCAACTCCCGCAATGCTTTCGAGAGGCCCGCGACCCGCCGCAACATTTCCGTAGCCGAAATCGATTCCCAGCCGTTCACGGTCTTGTACATCTGCGCTTTCGGATTTGCGTGGCGATCGACAGCTTCAAGGAATGGCTTATTCAGCGAAGGATAGTCCATGTGCGCTTAGGCAACTCTAACGTAATGAATAGAGCCACGCAACGCGCTCGGCTTCCGGTGATTCGCTCCGGGCTCTCTGTTTCATTCTTAGCGACGCCACACCGACTGCGCTAAGATAGGTGATATACAAATGTCCAAGCTAGCCACTGAAGAAGCCTCTGGCTACAAGCCCGTACGCGCACCGCGCGGTGCAACCCTTTCCTGTAAAGGTTGGCAACAGGAAGCCGCGATGCGCATGCTGATGAATAATCTCGATCCAGAAGTCGCCGAGAAGCCCGAGGATCTCATCGTTTATGGCGGGCGTGGAAAAGCGGCGCGGAATTGGAATTGCTACCACGCCATTGTCGCCTCGCTCCGTTCGCTTGAAAGTGACGAAACGCTTCTGGTGCAGTCCGGCAAGCCCGTCGGAATTTTTCGCACGCATTCTTATGCCCCGCGCGTGCTCATAGCAAATTCCAACCTCGTCGGGCACTGGAGCGATTGGAAGCATTTCGACGAACTCGATCGTGCCGGACTGATGATGTACGGGCAGATGACAGCCGGAAGCTGGATTTACATTGGTTCGCAAGGAATTCTGCAGGGCACGTACGAGACTTTTGCGGCAGCGGCACGCCAGCATTTCAAAAGTGGTCTAGCCGGAAAACTGGTGGTTAGTGGCGGCATGGGCGGCATGGGTGGAGCGCAGCCACTTGCGGCCACGTTAAACGGCGCGGCGTTCCTTGGAATTGACGTCGACCCCGAACGCATCAAACGCCGCGTAAAAACCGGATACTGCGACGTGATGGTCAACGATCTGGACGAGGCGTTGCGCATCCTGAAAAATGCGGTGCGCAAAAAAGAGGCTGCTTCAGTAGGATTGGTGGGCAACTGCGCAGACCTGATTCCCGAACTCGCTCGCCGCGGCGTGCTTCCAGATTTGCTCACCGATCAGACCAGCGCGCACGATCCAATTGGCGGCTACATCCCCCAAGGCCTGGATGTCGCACAGGCCGCCGAGTTGCGCAAATCAGATCCTGCAACCTACGAGAGGCGTTCGCTCGACTCAATGGCGCGCCACGTCGAAGGCATGCTCGCGCTGCAAAAAATGGGCGCTGTCACGTTTGACTATGGCAACAACATTCGCACCTTCGCGTTTCAGCAAGGCGTAAAGAACGCATACGATTTCCCTGGTTTCGTTCCTGCTTATATTCGCCCTCTATTCTGCGAGGGTCGCGGCCCGTTTCGCTGGGTCGCGCTGTCCGGTGAACCGTCCGACATCTATCGCACCGATCAACTCGTGCTCGAAATGTTCCCGCACGATGAAATTCTCTCGCGCTGGATCAAGCTTGCTCAGAAACGCGTGCATTTCCAGGGGCTGCCCTCGCGCATTTGCTGGCTCGGCTACGGCGAACGTGATCGTTTCGGCCTCGCGCTCAACGAACTGGTTGCGAGTGGCGAATTGAAAGGCCCCATCGTCATTGGGCGGGATCATCTCGATTGCGGTTCGGTAGCCTCGCCCTTCCGCGAAACCGAAAAAATGAAAGACGGCTCGGATGCCGTCGCGGACTGGGCGCTCCTGAATGCCCTGCTGAATACCGCCAGCGGCGCAAGCTGGGTTTCGATTCACAATGGCGGCGGGGTAGGCATCGGCTATTCGCTGCACGCCGGCCAAGTGACTGTCGCCGATGGTTCAAAGGAAATGGGCGAGCGCATCCGGCGCGTCCTAACCAATGATCCAGGAATTGGCGTTGCGCGCCACGTAGACGCAGGCTATCCCGAGGCCATAGATTTCGCGAAGAAGTCAGGCGTAAAGATTCCGATGCAGTAGATTTTTTTGGAGTGCGGCGGTTTGCCGCCGCTTTCGCTAGCCGACTGACACATAATCTCGACGTGGTTCCGCGAGGCTGCAGAAAAGCGGGAGCCAGCTCCTGCACTCCAAAGGAATGCAAGCCGCACTCAGCGTGGCTTCTGTTTTTCACACCGCGCGCCTGCGAAACGAAGGACCTCTTCAGCAACAATCATAAGGAGCCTCATATGATCGTCATAACAGGAGCCACAGGAAACACGGGCACGGCAGTAGCCGAGTCACTTCTGGCGAAAGACGAAAAAATCCGCGTCATCGGACGCGACCTTTCCAAGCTTCAGCCTTTTGCGCAAAAAGGCATGGAAGCGGTAGTCGCGCATGTGGAAGACGGCGCGTCATTATCGAAGGCCTTTGCAGGCGCTACGGCTGTGTACGTTTTGATTCCGCCGGACATGCAGACCAACGATTTTCGCGGGTATCAGGAACGGGTGGTGACCGCATTCGTCACGGCAATCACCGAAGCCAAAGTGCCGTACGTAGTGAATCTCAGCAGCATCGGTGCCGACCAACCGGAAAAAACCGGCCCCATCGTCGGCCTGCATCACCTCGAAACGAAATTAAACGCGATAAGCGGCCTTAACGTTTTGCATCTCCGCCCCGCTGGCTTCATGGAAAATCTTCTGATGAGCATTCAGCCGATGCGCTCGATGGGCGTTCTTCCCGGCCCATTCCCAGGAGATGAACCGCACCCGATGATTGCCTGCAGGGACATCGGGAACTATGCTGCTGGAAGATTGCATGCGCGCGATTTCTCCGGAAACTCCGTTCAGGAATTGCACGGGCAGCGCGACGTCGCGATGAAAGAAGTAGCGGCGATCATCGGCGGCACCATCGGTAAACCGAAACTCAGCTACATGCATGTCCCTTTCATTATGCTCGAACCGGCGCTGGTTTCAACCGGCATGCAAAAAACCACTGCCGCTCTGATGATTGAAATGTGGAAGGCGATGAACTCCGGCGTAATTAAGTTCCACGAGCCAAGAAACGAGAAGAACACAACTCCGACATCGATCGAAACTTGGATGAAGGAAATTTTCGTACCGGCCTACAACAGCATTGCAGCGCACGCGTAACGGCAGCACCCCTAGCGCCGGCGTCCGGCCGGCTGTTTGATGTCGGTGTGTCCATTGCGGTCACTCGTTCCGCGCGGTCATTCGATGTCCGCCGATCACAATCCGTACCCATAAAAAAAGCGAGTGGCCGCCCCTGCTCCAGGACCCGACGAGGTAAGGCAAAATCTGCTCTTTAAAACAAAATGTGACGGCTTTCCCAGAAAGCTACATTAAAGATCCGCGAAGCGACTGCCGAAAGCAACGAGCTGGCGCTACGCTACAACGCTAGTGGCCTTTTACCACCCGGTGGCGTTACCATCCCTTCGCCATGCCCGACTGGCTAATCACCGGCTGCTCGCAGCTATTGACGTTGCGCGGGCCCGTACCCCGCCGCGGTAAAGCCCTCAGTGAACTCGGCATCATTCGCGATGGCGCAATCCTCATCCACGAAGATCGCATCGCTGCCATCGGTCCGCGCCGCCGCATCGAAAAAATGCCGAAATCCCGGCGCGCCGAGAAACTCGACCTGAAGGGTCGCGTCGTCCTTCCAGGCTTCGTCGATTCCCACACACACTTGATTTTCCCCGCCAGCCGTGCCGAGGAATACGAACAACGCATCGCCGGCGCCAGCTACGAAGAAATCGCGCGCAAAGGCGGAGGCATCCGTTCAACCATCACCAACCTTCGTCGCGCGCCGGCCCATCAGCTAGAAGCGCGTGCAATCAAAAATCTGAATGACTTCGCGGCACACGGCACCACGACCATCGAAGCCAAGAGCGGCTACGGACTCGATTGGAAAAGCGAAGTCAAAATCCTTGAACTGCTGTCCAAGCTTCATCAGGAGCTCCCGATCGATATCCACGCCACATTTCTCGGCGCGCACGTAATTCCGAATGAATATCGCAAACGCCCTGAGGCCTACGTCGACCTTCTCGTTGAGCGCTGGATTCCCGCGGTAGCAATGGCGGGCCTGGCTGAATTCTGCGACGTTTTTTGCGATCGTGGCGCATTCACGGTCGCTCAATCACGGCGAATTCTCAATGCGGGACGAGCTTGCGGCTTGGTTTCGCGTATCCACGCCGAACAGCTAGCAAACACCGGCGCCGCGCGCCTAGGCATTGAATTGCAAGCTGCCAGCGCCGACCATCTTGAAAAAATCAATGCCAGCGATATTCGTGCCCTCGCTCTCTCGAACGTCGTCTGCACTCTGCTTCCAGGCTGCTGTTTCCATCTCGGCCTCACGCACTACGGCCCCGCGCGGAAACTGATCGATGCCGGCGCCATTGTGGGCCTCGCAACGGACTTCAACCCGGGCACCAGCCCTACGCTGAGCATGTCCACAATCCTGTCCCTGGCCTGCACGCAGATGCGCATGACTCCAGCCGAGGCAATATCCGCCGCCACAATGAACCCTGCCTATTCCCTTCGCCAGCACGACCGCATAGGTTCCCTGGACGTTGGCAAATATGCCGACATCGCTGCCTTTGACGTGGCCGACTACCGCGAAATCCCGTATTATTTTGGTGTGAATCTTTGCAGCTTCACTATGAAACGCGGCACGGTCATCCGCTCAAAGAACCTTTAATTGCATGAAACGTCTCGTTGAATGTGTTCCGAATTTCTCCGAAGGGCGCGACGCGTCCAAAATTGACGCTATCGTCGCGGCCATGCGCGAAGTGCCCGGCGTGTATCTGCTCGACCGCGAAAGCGACGTGGACCACAACCGCAGTGTCGTAACCATCGCCGGCGAACCAGAACCAGTTGCCGAAGCAGCGCTGCGTGGCGTCGGCAAAGCAGCCGAGCTGATCGATCTGACGAAACATTCCGGTGCACACCCGCGCATGGGCGCGACCGACGTTGTCCCGTTCATCCCGGTCGAGGGCGTCGCGATCGAAGACTGCGTTGCTCTTGCGAAAAAAGTCGGCCGCGAAATCTGGGAACGCCATCGCATCCCGGTTTATTTCTACGAAGCGGCAGCTCAAAGACCCGAACGCGCTAATCTCGAAAATATCCGCAAGGGACAATTTGAAGGCCTGCTCACCGAAGTTCTCAAGAACCCAGATCGCGCACCGGATATTGGAGATGCACGCCTGCATCCAACAGCCGGCGCGACGGTCGTCGGGGCGCGCAAATTTCTGATTGCCTACAACATCAACCTGAATACCTCCGACGTCGAAATCGCCAAGAAAATCGGAAAGAACATCCGCTTCTCGAATGGCGGCCTGCGTTACGTAAAAGCCATGGGCGTGAATCTCCGCGCCCGCAGTCTCGCTCAAGTTTCGATCAACATGACGGATTTCGAGCAGACGCCTCTTCATCGCGTCTTCGAAATGGTGAAACGCGAAGCCGAACGTTACGGCGTCTCGATCGTGGGCAGCGAAATTGTAGGCTTAATTCCAAAACGTGCCATCGAACTGACCGCTGATTTCTACCTGCAGCTCGAAAACTTTTCCCCAGCGCAAGTGTTTGAGAACCGTATAGAGGCATCCCTGAGCGGTGCTGCCCCCACCGAAGGCCCGGGCAAACTGGCATCGCTAGCGCAGCCATTTCTCGACGCTGTCGCAGAACCAACAGCCACACCAGGTGGCGGATCAGTCGCCGCGCTGGCTGGCGCTCTCGGAGCAAGTCTCGGCCGGATGGTCGCGGGCCTCTCGCGCAAAAAGAAATCACAAGCCGCGCACGTCGATCAATTGAACGATGCGCTGTCAGACTTCCAAGCCGCGTCGCGCGCGCTCGCCGAAGCTATCGATCGTGACTCTGCATCCTTCGAGCAAGTAATGGCTGCTTACAAGCTGCCAAAGGAAACGTCTGAACAAGAGAAGGTCCGCGACACTGCGATCCAGCAAGCCTTGCACGGCGCCGCAGCGGTACCACTGGAGGTTGCCCGAAAAGCCACGGAAGTATTCGACAGGCTCGGGCAACTGGAACCTATCTCCGCTTCGTCTATGTATTCAGACATTCGCGTGGGACGTTTGATGGCGGCCGCAGCGGTTCGAGGCGCGCTGGAAAATGTAGCCATCAATCTGGAATCCATCACCGACAGCGCATTTGCCGATAGGTTGCGTTCGGAGTCTGCATCATTAGCCGCGCGCGTGGCCGAAAGTCCCGTGCATGCCGGGCGCTAGTTTCCACGTCGAGCAGCAGGTTAGGTACAAGTTAAAGAACTGAGGGGATGAAAAGTGAGAAACCCAATCGTAAGAATCCTAATGTCGAGTTTGCTGGCCGCAGCATTAATCCTGAGCACCGTCACCTTTACGTCGACGCGCACCACGGCGGGATCGCTCAGCACCGCCATAATCGCCATGTTTCCAAAAAGCGTGGGTGAATTTGCATACGCCGATCTGAAAACCGCGCGAAAGTTCTCCTGGTTCCAACAGCTGAATGACCAGGTCATTCCGCCGCGCTTCAAGCAATTCGAACAATTCCTGGGCACCTCCGGCGTCGACCCGAATTCTCAGGTGGAGGAAATCGCCTGGGCTAACATCACCAGCGGCAAGGGCGACGACACCGTAGGCATCGCGCTCGGCCAATTCAACCCATCGGCGTCAGAAACCAAGCTCAAAGCGCAAAAAGTTCCATCAGTCGAAGTGCAAGGCTTCCATCTCTACGCCTTCGGCAGCGGCGCGGGCGCCGGAGACATCCTGTTCGTGTTCTTCGACTCGAATACAGCGGCGTTCGGCAACCGCTCGGTTTTAGAACAGCTCATCAACGTCCGCATGGGCGGCGAAGAAACTTTGCTGACCGGCAAACTTTTCCCACTAATTTCGGAAGCAAACGGCAACGGAACCATCTGGGCCGTCCTGGATAAAGAACACACGAACCTGGCCATGCAGCAATTGCTTCCGCAGGCCAGCCAATTCCCTCAGGCTGCGACAATCATCGGACGCATGCACGCCATGATCATCAACATCAAAGCCGACAACGGTGTGGACGCACACTTTCAGGCGGTTTGCGATTCCGTGGACGATGCCAATCTTCTCAGCGCCGCCATGCAAGCCGGCCTGATGTACCGGCGATATCAGGAAGCCCAGACCAACCCCACTCTTGCGAAGACCATTGATCAGGTTCGCGTCTCGCCCGCGGGAGATCGCCTGAACGTAGACGCACCAGTTAGCCAGGAACAGCTGATGTCGCTCATTCAAACCAAAGCATTCGCCTCACCGATGTAGTCGAAGCCGAATTCCTGGGGGCGTATTAACGGTGACCGGTAATCCCGCGCGCGAAGCCGCAGAGAAACGGGTCACGATTCAGTTCGCCCTGGGGTCCCTCCGGCTGCTGATCTCCATCTACGTGGCGGCAAGAATCTTGCAACTCTTCCCGGGCCGCGTTCCCATGCTGGCAGTTGTCGCGCTGCACGTTTTGCCGCCCATGCTTTTTGCCTTAATTCACGGTGCCATGTTCTATCGCATTCGCGGCATTCTCATTTTCTTTGCGATTTGCTTCGCAGTCGGCAACGTCATCGAAAATATAGGTGTGCGCGCCAACTTTCCGTTCGGCCGCTACTACTTCACTGCTGTAATGGGACCGAAGCTATTCTCCGTTCCCATCCTGCTGGGCCTGGCGTACGTCGGAATGGGCTATCTCTCGTGGACGCTCGCCCGCGTCATTGTCGGCTCCGTCGCCAAGCCGATAACCGGATATCGCGCCGTGACGCTGCCTTTGCTGGCAGCTTTCATCATGGTGGCATGGGACTTCTCGATGGACCCGGTGTGGTCAACGGTTGTTCGGGCCTGGATCTGGACGAAAGGGGGAGTCTATTTCGGCGTGCCGTTGAGCAATTTTTTGGGGTGGTATCTGACCGTGTATTTAATTTTTCAGTTGTTCGCGCTGTACCTGCTGAGACGTTCGATCACTCCGCGCGGCTTGCCTCACAATTATTGGCATCTGGCGATTCTTTTTTACGCTGTGTCTGCGGCGGGCAACGTCCTGCTAGCTGTCCCGCGGCCTGCATTCTCCGTTGTCAAGGATCCAACTGGTGCGCAATGGCAAGTGCGGGACATCACTGTCGCTTGTGCGCTGGTTTCGATATTTCTCATGGGCGGAATCGCGCTCGTGGCTTGGTTCAGGTTGCGCGACTGGCGCTCTTCTTCCCCGCCGCTGCACGCCTCGCACGTAGCATCTCAGCTTTAACGGTTTGGACTCAGTTCGGCTATTTCACGCAGGAACGATAAGAACTTACCGCCTGGTCTTGCTTCCGTCGCAATACTTGATCAGTGTCATGCGGGAGAGGCCATTGCTCGTTTCGTACTGCACGCGGTCCACTTTCGTCATTTGCAGCGCCTTGCTTAATCCACCGGGCGAACCGGCGACGGCATCTGCCACAAACGTATCCAGGCCCGCGGTCGGCAGCGCTTCACCGGAGTGCTCGATAGCCACTTCTACCCGGTCCGGAAAATCCGAAATGATTACTTTCACCTGCGGTTCCGCCGCCCGGCCCTCCATCAAAGGAAACGCTTCTCGAGCGGCTTCCTGCGCCGCAGCTGCTAACCCTTCCTGCGATTCCGGAGACAGACCGCACCGCTGCGATGCATGTTGAATGACAGTCGTAATGGCAGCAATTAACCGCTCATCTGCCGGCAGCGTCAGTTCCGTTCGAGCTGGCTCGTTGCTCATTTTTCAGTGCCTATGCGCTTAGTGCTCTTCGGCGTCGGCAAGCCGCACGTCACAGGCCTCGCGGCACTCTGGACAATAGTACAACCCGTCGACGCCCAAGTGAATTTTGTGTTGCGATTGGCAAAAACAGCAGAATTTCTCGCAGGTGCACTTGGATTCGGTTTTCTCGCACTGCGAGCAGAGCGTAATCACGGTCACTGCCTCTCTTGGCGCTCAAGGTGTGTTCCACCAATAGTAGGGCAACCGCGACGCAGCCACAAGCGCCTTGCGGAGCAGGATTCTCTCGGCCTGGACGGGGACCTACGAGGAGCTTTCGGAAAGATTGTTTAAGCTTGCAATTACCACGGATCGCGCCCGGCCGTAGTGAAAAGCCTCCGGCGGGACCGTCCGCGGGCAACAATGAAAGCCGAATTGTTTCGGTGGCTCCCTGTTCAACAGTCCGATACTCACGATGCCCGTTCAGCAATAGCAGTGGCTACTGGACCGTCGAGCGAGCAGCGGTAACTGCATCGTTGAAGTTCTTGAAAAAGGTGTCGTACTCGCCGCTCTTTTCGGCGAAGCGTTGCGCATTTACGCGCTCAACGCAGATCTCGGTGGTGTCGGGCGACGTTTTCAAGATGATCACGGTCTCGGCGATGAAATCAACCAGAGGCATAGCACGAGGATCGTTCGCCTGACGCGCTCCCTGCAGCTCAGTTTGCACATAGGGCGGGATCAGCTCGATAACCTGTACCGAACTACCCTTCAGCTGGTAGCGAAGTGATTGCGAATAGGAATGGATAGCCGCCTTGGTCGCGCAGTAGGTGGGAGTCGTCGCCATCGGCACAAACGCCAAGCCGGACGACACCGTCATGATGGTGGCTTTGTTCTGCTTCCTGAGCAGCGGAAGCAGCGCAGCCGTAAGACGCATCGGCCCCAGCAGATTCGTACGGATGGTCGCTTCCGCGTCCGCGAGGTCTTCTGGTTGCTCGAGCAGATTCTCAGGACGCATGATGCCGGCGTTATTCACCAGGACATTGAGAGCCGGAAAATCTTTCGCGACCCGCGCGGCGAAGGCGCGGATGCTCGGAGCATCTTCTATATTCAGCAGCAAAAATTTCATCCCACGATTGGTTTTTGCTGTCTCTACCAAAACCTGCTGACGGCGTCCGGCAATAATCACCTGATTGCCCTCGTTATGTAACGCTTCAGCCAAGCCGCGTCCGATGCCGGAACCGCCGCCCGTGATCAGAATCGTATTCCCAGAAATATTCATATCGTCATCTCTCCCCGAATGTATGTTGTCAGCTCGGGTTTCGTAGGGGGTCGGAGCTTCAGCTCCGACAATAATCGCTTGAATCTAAATGGGGCTTTAGCCCCTGAGGACGGATTGCTCTGCGTCCTCTTCCGGGCTGCAATTTTGTCCTGTGACACACGCGAAACAGCGGATTTCCTCGGGCCAATGGTCCTACCCTTCGCCATATCACTCAGGGTAGCCGGAATGACAAGTCCTGGCACATGGAATCTTTCGTCGCTTGGACTATCGCAAGTCGTCCGTTCCTGCAGCTATCTCGGAACATAGACACGACCTCCATCAGAACCAGCCTGTAAGATAGCCTTTGTGCCTCAAGCTAAGACGGTAAGGAAACAGCGTCCTATTTTCGCGTTTAAAAAGGACGTTGCATTGTTGGCTTAACTTGTAGCATTATTACTACAATATGAAAGAAGAAGAACCACGGGGCCCTCAAGCCTCACGCCTCCGCCAACGCAAGTTTCAACTCCTGCGCCGTTGCCCCATCCCGCCCGATCTGCTGCCCGGGGCCCTCACTCGCAGTTACACGCGCTGCGGGAATCCCCGCTGCCATTGCGCTCGCCAAAAGGGTCACGAGGCTTGGACACTCACCTTCATGGTGAAGGGTCGCCGACATGTCGAGCGCATCCCCCGGGATTGGGTGGACCAGGTGCAGCGGCAGGTCGCCGCCGGACGCGAATTTCAAGATGTCGTGCGCGAAGTGCTGGCGGCCAATGCCCAACTTCTGGTCTTGGCCCGCCAGCAGCGCAAGAAAAAAAAGAGGAAGCGCCCCTGAAGGGCCCCACGCCAGGCCGGCTGTGGAAGTACATCAGCCAGCATCTGCACCTAGCTGCTTACTTCCGCTCCCCCGGCGAGGGGCGCTCCCGCCCCAAGATCCCCGCCAAAGATTTGTTATGGTCGATCGTACTGGGCACCCTTTTGCGCCAAGGGGCTTTTCTGGCCATTGAGGCGTTGGTGGGATCGAAAGCGCGCAGGAACCTGGGAGTCAGCCGAGCGTTCGGCGATGATGCCTTGGGTTACTTCACCCAACGTTTAGATCCAGCGCCCACGCGGGCCGCTTGCGCCGCAGTTCTCCATCGCGCCAAGCGCAACAAGGCTTTCGAGGACTGCCGTTTCGTGGGCCTGGCCTTGGACGGCACCACGGCGGGGCGGCGGCGAAAGTCGGGATGCTCCTTGTGCCGTCCCTACCGCAATGCCGACCGAGAGATCCTGGGCTATCGCCATCACCTGGTCCTGGCAGCGGTGGTCGGTGGCGACCTCACCCTGCCCGTGGATATCGAACCCTACGGGCCGGGCGACAGTGAATACGCGGCCGGGCAGCGCCTGTTGCGTCGCCTGCGGGTAAACCTGGGAGCGCGCTTCATCGATTATGTGGTGGTCGACGGAGAATTCGCCACCGCCCCTTTTCTGCACGCCTGTGGAGAAGTGGGTTGGCCGGTGGTGGCCCGGCTCAAAGACAATCTGCCCGCACTATTCCAGGCCGCGCAGCGGCGCTTCGCTTCTTCACGTCCGAATCTGGAGTTCCGGGAGGGCGCCGATCGCGTCGAGATCTGGGACGCCGACGACTTTGACCCTTGGGAAAGCTTGCAATGGGACACCGTGCGCGTGATCCGCTATCGCCAGCACCACCCTGACGGCGAAATCGTCGAGGCCTACTGGTTGACCAATTTTTCCTCGCGTCACATGAGCCGCCGTTGTCTCTACGCCATGGCCAAAAGCCGCTGGCAGATCGAAAACCAAGGCTTCAATGATGCCAAGAACCGCTATGGACTGGAGCACATCCGCCATCACCACCAGCGCAGTTTGCTCCTGGTCTGGCTGCTGATCTGCCTGGCCCTCACTCTGGAGCGGCTCTACCGCCTGCGCTACTTGCATCGGGGCTCGCATTCGGTGCGCACCGCCATCGATTTACTCCGCCTTCTTCAACTCGGTCTGTCCGTGTCTGTGGTCACCGATTCCAGTTGAGGAGTTGATGAGAGAATCGCTTTGCCCCTGGAACTCTTCCGCGCCGAGCGCAATAGGTCGCACAGGTATCCGCGAACCGGGAAATTGGAGCTGTGAAAATAGCGCGCGATCACCAAGCCTGCTCATCCCTGCCAGTCACCCGCAACAAAACGGCTGTCCAAAGCTTCCTTCCGCCGAAGTTCCGAAACTGCTGCCGTTCCTGTCCATTCCTTGACACTCAAAAACTCGCATGCTAGCGTCAATTGTTCGTCGCATAAACGAGAAATCCTCTGTGAATACATCGCCAACCCTCGAACTGCGCAAGACAGCCCTGAATTCGGTCCATCGCCGCTTGGGCGCCAAGATGGTGAACTTCGGCGGCTGGGACATGCCGCTCGAGTACTCAGGAATCATCGCCGAACATGAAGCTGTGCGCACGCGTGCGGGACTTTTCGACGTCAGCCACATGGGCGAACTGGAAATCCGAGGCCCTGGCGCCTTGCAACTGGTTCAGTGGGTGACATACAACAACGCCGCAAAGCTGGCTGTCGGCCAAGCCCACTATTCAGGTCTGACGACATCCCGCGGCACGTTCGTCGACGACCTGCTCGTCCACAAAATTTCCGACGTTCACTACCTGCTGTGCGTCAATGCCGGCAATCAGGACTGTGATTGGGAGCACATTGTTGCCAACAACAGATTCGATGCCAGCACCGAAAACGCGGGTTCACGTTATTCGCAGCTGGCGGTCCAAGGGCCACGCGCCAAGGAAATTCTGCAACGCCTCACTCCTGTTCCACTCGATCCCGTCAGCTACTTTCATTTCTTATTCGGAAAGGTGAGCAGAATCGATTGCCTGATAGCGCGCACAGGCTACACGGGCGAAGACGGTTTCGAAATCTATTTCGCGCCGGAACATTCCGAAAAGCTGTGGAACGACCTGATACAAGCCGGCGAACCATTCAAAATGCTCCCGTGCGGCCTTGGCGCGCGCAACACTCTTCGTCTGGAAGCGGGAATGTGCCTTTACGGCCATGAAATCGACGAAACCACCACGCCCTGGGAAGCCGGGCTCGCCTGGATCTGCAAAATGGCAAAGGCTCCGTTCTTGGGCAGCGATGCGCTGGCAGAACAAAAGCAAAAGGGTATTCAGCGAAAACTAATCGGCTTCGAGATGCTGGACAAGCGCATCGGCCGCGACGGATATCCGGTGCTGATCGGCGGCCGCGAAGCGGGCCGGGTCACCAGCGGATGCCCTGCCCCTTTCCTGAAGAAAAACATCGGCATGGCCTACGTCCCGCCGGCATCCAGCGCCACCGGCACGGAGATCGAAATCAGCATTCGCGGACAAGCAGTGCCGGCGCGCATTGTCGCCATCCCGTTTTACAAGCGACCGCGGTAGCGAAATTGCATCGAATTAAAGGGGGAATATGTACCAAGCCGACTATCGCTACACGAAACAGCATGAATGGATCCACGTCCAGGACGGCGTCGGCACCATCGGCATCACTGACTACGCGCAGCACGAACTTGGCGACGTCGTGTTCGTCGAAATGCCAAAAACGGGCCTGAAAATCAAGGCTGGGTCTTCTTTTGGCAGCATCGAATCGGTAAAAGCAGTCAGTGAAATTTTCTCCCCGGTGTCCGGCGAGATCATCGAGATAAATTCCGCGCTCGCGGACACGCCTGAAAAAATAAATCAAGACCCGCAACGGTCTGCGTGGCTGATCAAAGTGAAACTCGATTACCCAAAGGAAGTTTCCGGCTTAATGGACGCCGCCGCTTATCAGTCCTACATCGCTGAAGCAGCCAAGGAACACTCCGCCTGATGCGCTATCTCCCGAAAAGCCCTTCCGAACGCGAGGAGATGCTCGCCTCCATCGGCACTGGTTCCATCGATGAACTCTTTAAGTCGATCCCCGAAAGATTTCGCCTGCGCGAGCCGCTCGATCTCCCGGGCCCGCTCTCCGAGCCGGAGATCATTCAATATTTTCAAGACCGCGCTGCCGAAAATGCCCGCGGTTACACCTCATTTCTCGGCGCAGGCGTGTACCGCCATCTTCGTTCAGTCGCCGCCGACGCGCTGATCCAGCGCGGCGAATTTCTCACCTCCTACACCCCGTACCAAGCTGAATTCGCGCAAGGCACACTCAACGCCATTTTTGAATTTCAGACGCTGATGTGCCAGCTAACCGGCCAGGAAGTGGCAAACGCGTCAATGTATGACGGCTCCACAGCTCTCACCGAAGCAGTCTTAATGGCCGAGCGCCTCACGGGCCGCAGTCACGTGCTGGTGGCCCGTTCCGTACATCCCGAATACCGGCAGGTCCTGAAAACCTACGCGCGAAACCTCGGTCTCGAAGTCGCGGAAATTGATTACACGGAAGCAGGCCAGATCGATCGCGCCTCCCTAACGACGGAGAAACTGGCAAAGTCTGCGGCTGTGGTTCTGCAGTCACCGAATTTCTTCGGCGTTCTTGAAGATTTGCCGGCCGTAGCCGGGATCGCACATTCGAATGGCGCTCTGCTGATTTCCACCATCACCGAAGCGGTTTCACTCGGCATCGTTCGGCCTCCGGCGGAAGCGGACATCGTTGCGATGGAAGGCCAAGCGTTCGGCATCGCTCCCAGCTATGGGGGTCCCTATGTCGGCGTGATTGCCACTCGCGATAAATTCGTGCGCCAGATGCCCGGCCGTCTGGCGGGTCAAACCACCGACGCTGCCGGCAATCGCGGCTTCGTTCTAACGCTTGCTACGCGCGAGCAACACATTCGCCGCGAGAAAGCCACTTCCAATATTTGCACGAATGAAGCTTTGTATGCTCTCACAGCGACAATCCATCTCTGCCTTATCGGCAGAGAGGGCCTGCGCGAACAGGCGCTGCAAAATCTTTCGAAGGCGCGTTTTGCGCAGGCCGAGCTCGAGAAAATCCCCGGCGTGCGCCGCGTTTTCAGCGGCCCAACGTTCAACGAATTCACGCTGGAATTTCCGCGCTCGGTGAAAATGATCAATGCTGAGCTGCTGAAAAAACAAATCATCGGTCCGTTCGCGTTGGGCACGCATTATCCCGATCTCACCAAGCGCGCCGTGGTCTGCGTGACGGAGACCACATCGCGCGCCGAACTCGAGCGTTTCGTAGCAGCCATCAGAAGTATTTTAGAAAAGCCGGTCTAGCGGCCGGGCCCAGCAGCGCTCTGGAAATGCGCAATTCTCGTCTGCGATACTAAGGAGCATCAGCACTTTGAGTTCAAAGGTCACCGATCTCGAAACGCCCGTAACAAACGTGGGGAGGGCACGCCCTCACGTCAGCCTAAACGAAGGCTTAATCTTCGAGCGCTCCGCTCCCGGCAAACGTGGCATGGAGCTGCCTCCGCTAGACGTTCCGGCTGTCGATCCTGCCGCCGCACTTGGTGCAGACTTTGTTCGCGACTCAATTGAGGGCTTCCCAGAAGTCAGCGAGATCGAAGTGATCCGCCACTTCACAAGGCTTTCCACCTGGAATTACGCCATCGACCTCGGCATGTACCCACTCGGCTCCTGCACGATGAAGTACAACCCACGCGTGAACGAATTCGTAGCCCGCATGGAAGGCTTGGCAACGGAACATCCCGAACAACCCGCCAAAGTTTCCCAGGGCGTTCTGCGTATTCTGTACGATTTGCAAAAATGCTTGCTGTCCATCACGGGCATGGATGCCGCCACTCTTCAGCCGGCCGCAGGCGCACAAGGTGAACTAACCGGCCTGCTGATGATTCGCGCATACCTGGAAAGCCAGGGAAACCCGCGCCACAAAGTTCTAATTCCAGATTCCGCGCACGGCACCAATCCAGCGTCGGTAGTGATCGCCGGGTACGAAGTTCAGAACATCAAATCCAACAGCCGCGGCCAAATCGACACCGACCATCTGCGCGAATTCGTCACCGAAGACGTTGCCGCGTTGATGCTCACCAACCCCAGCACGCTGGGAGTTTTCGAAGAACGCATCGCCGAAATCGCATCGATACTGCACGAGCGCGGCGCCCTGCTTTATATGGACGGCGCCAACATGAACGCGCTAGCAGGCGTCACTCGCCCGGGAGATTTTGGCGTAGACGTGATGCATCTCAATCTGCACAAAACTTTCTCGACGCCTCACGGCGGCGGCGGCCCCGGTGCCGGGCCGGTAACGGTAAAGGAAATTCTCGAACCGTTCCTGCCGGTCCCGGTAGTCGTCCGAAAAGCCGACTGCACCTACGCGCTCGACCACAATCGCCCGAAATCGGTCGGCCGCGTCCGCGCCTACGCCGGTAATTTCGGCGTGCTTCTTCGCGCCCTAGCCTACACGCTGGCCTACGGCCCCGGCATTCGGCAAGCCACCGAAGACGCAGTCCTCAATGCCAACTACATTCGCAAGAACCTCGAGCCTTACTTCGATCTGCCTTATAATCTGCCGTCGATGCACGAGGTGGTCTTCAGCGATGCGCGCCAGAAAGCAAGAGGCGTCAACACCATGGACATCGCGAAACGCCTAATCGACTACGGCTTTCATCCATACACGACGGCATTTCCGCTCATCGTCCCCGGCGCCATGATGATTGAGCCCACAGAATCGGAATCGAAGCTGGAATGCGACCTGTTCATCGACGCAATGCGTTCGATCGCCGCAGAAGCCGATGCCACTCCCGAGATTGTAAAAACCGCCCCACATTCAACGAGAGTAGGCCGTCTCGATGAGGTTGCAGCAGCGCGCAAACCGATTCTGCGCTGGAGGCCAGAAAAGTAGCGCCGGTTTACCCTGAGAAACGAAGGGCGTGCCCCGAGGTACGAGGGGCGTGGCGCCGGTTCTTGTGACGTGCGGCCGGCGGAACGCACCAAGATATGCCCAAAGCCTTTGTAGCGGCCGCTGCACCCCGCGCATTTCGGGGCGCAGCGGCCCGCGTCGGGACGACGAATTTCGAACCAGGCACGGAGGCAAAGACATCATGACGCCTGAGCAGGCAAAATTCCTCGCGGACATCTTTCTGCCGTCAATTCAGAAAGAATACGCCACCACCCGCCGAGTCCTCAGAGCCGTTCCTCCAGGCAAAGAGACCTTCCGCCCGCACCCGGATTCGCGCAGCGCGCTCGAACTCGCATGGCACATCGCTTCGTCGGAAGTATGGTTTGTGGATGGATTTCTAAGCGGCAAATTCGAGATGGAAGACGATTCCATGCCCCCCGACATCGGCACCGCAGAAGACATCGTAGCCCTGTACGAAGACAACCTAGAATCGAAACTGCCGAAACTAACAAAGCTTTCCCCTGAGTTTTGGTCTACCCCGATCCCTTTCTTCGGAATTTACAACAATCCGATGGTGCTCTACATTCAATTCATGTTGCATCACACCATTCACCACCGCGGCCAATTGTGCGCATATCTGCGGCAAATGGGCGGCAAAGTTCCTAACATTTATGGCGGCAGCTTCGACGAACCCATGCCTCCTCCACCCTGCGAGTAGATTTTCAGCTCAAGTGTAATGACACAAGGCGGTCCGTAGCGCCGGTGTCTCGCCGGCTCCCAGCCTTGCAAAGCGTCTGCCGCAATTTTTATGAGCTAAGGATTGCTGCAGGCCGGGGATCCGCCAAAAACACCAGGCCTGCAAATTTCTTCGGAAGCTGAATCTCGGAATGACGATAACACTCACGGAACTATGTGTCGTAAAACGCAGAATCGCGGCGAGCGCTGAAGACCAATCAGCACTCGCCGCGATCCAAAAACCCATTCAAAAATCCTACTTCTTATCGTTCTTAGCCTTCTCGATCGGCACGCCACGCGCAGTAGTCGGTGGCGCCACAATCTTGGCGGAAGCAAGTTCCGCCGTAGCCGTGGCCGCCGGAAACAAAGCCGTCCGGCCGTCAGAGGTAGCCACTGCGGCGTCCGTCAGCCGTTCGCTGGTGGGCGATGCCATCGGCACCAGCGCACCCTCAGCTTCTTTTAGGAACGCCAACCCAGCGCCGTCGGTATGCCAATCGATCGAAATCACATCTCCCAACGACACTTGCTCAGTGGCGAGCAAACTCGCCAATGGATAGACCACGTGCCGTTCGATGGCGCGCTTCAAGTGACGAGCGCCGTACTTAAGGTCCGTACCCTCTTTCAGCAGAAAATCCCGGGCCGGCTGCGTAACCCGAAACAAGAATCGTCCCTTCGCGGTCTCCAGCACCCGCTGCTGCACCATACCCAACTCAATTTCCAAAATCTGTTCGAGTTGTTCCGATCGCAGAGGATGAAATACGACAGTCTTGTCGATGCGGTTCATGAATTCCGGCGCGAATTTGCGTTTGGCTGCTTCGGCGGCCGTCTTTTCCACCTTCTCATCCAAACGCACCACCGTGTCCGCACGCTGTACCGGCGCAAATCCCATGCCGCCAGTCATCAACTCCGTAATCTCCACGCCCCCCAAATTCGAAGTCATGAAAATCATGGTCTGCGACAGATCAACCCGCCGGTTATCGCCCAAAGTCAGCGTGGCCTTGTCCAAAATTCCAAGCAGCAATTGCCACAGCGCGTCAGACGCTTTCTCAATTTCATCAAATAGCAAGAATGAGATCTTCAGCTTCTCGCTGTGGTATTGCGCGAGAGCTTCCTGGGTAATCAGCGGATGAGTCTCGCGATGCCCCAAATATCCTGGGGGCGAACCGATCAATTTTGCGATTTCATGCGAGTGTTGGAATTCCGCGCAATCCACCTTGATTACAGCCCGCGGATCGCCGAACAGCACTTCCGCGGTAGCTTCCACCACACGCGTCTTGCCGGCTCCGGTCGGCCCTAGGAACAACAAATTCCCCACCGGACGCCCCGGCGAATTGAGCCCGGCGCGAAACACCTGGTACAGATCCACCACCGCCTGCACCGCTTCGTCCTGCCCTACAATCTTCCGGCGCAACCCCGCTTCAAAATCTCGAGATTCCACGCTGCGCTGGCTTGGATCGAGTCGTAGTGCTTGCGCGCCCACGGTATTGCTCCCCTACCGGAACTTCCTTCCGCTTTCCGAATTGCGCGGCCCGGTGCGCTCGAATTGATCGAGCTTCACATCGAGCGTTGACCGCAGCAATCGAAGTTGCGTGACCAGTTCCCGGCTTGAATTGGCGCGATCTGCCAGCAACAACATCGGCGGCGACAGATCGGCCAGGTCCAGGTTAAGGTTGCGTAACGAATGCATCAGGTTCTGCACATACGGCGACTGAATATCGAACAACTCGATCCGGCCGTTCACCTGCGCTCTCAACTCCGACCAATCCAGATCGAGCAATGGGTGGTTTCGCGAAACTTTGCGAACCACGTCCTCGGTAATTCGTGGCCGTTCCCCCAATCGAGCCAAATGCAATTGCTGCACTTTTCCTTGGCGGCGTACGTTGTGCACTAGAAAGTAAGTATTTCCTTTGCGCCGAACGAACGCCACAACCCCTCCTTCGGGGAGGAAACGTGCAAGCTCGCGTAGTGTATTGACGCTCCACTACAGGGTCAATAGTACGATGCGCCAAAACACACAATGTTTGTATCGAAACGGTCATTAGCTCGTCGTAATCCTGTAATCTCTGCAGAGACTGTAAAGCCCACCGCGTGCTCCAGGCCTTTTATTGTCCCGTTCTGTTCCATGCCTTTACTAACTCCAATGTAAATAGCGATTGCGTGAACTCATGTAAGATATCGGCATGTCCTGGGACCCGGTTTACTGGCTGGTGAAACAAATTCCTCGCGGACGTGTTACCACTTACGGCGCACTCGCTAAAGCTTTGCGCCTCCCAGGAGGCGCTCGCGCGGTCGGTTACGCCATGGCCGCATGTCCGAACGGGCGCGGCATCCCTTGGCATCGCGTGGTCGGCGCAGGAGGCCACACGCGCATGCCCGAACCTCAGGCCAGCCTGCAACAAAAGCTCCTGAGCTCAGAAGGCATTGCGCTCAAAGGACTCACGATCGACATGAAGGTTTATGGTTGGCTGCCTAAACGAAAGCCGCGCAATAAACCTGGCAAATCAACAATCAAGTCCACGCGCAAGTCCAACCGCCATAATTCGCCCAAACTACGCACCTGACACGCGAGTGTGATACAAAAGATAGCTTCTCGCTGTAAAGCGGTTTGCAGAGTTGGTCGTACTTTAGGGAAGGCGCAACTCGAGAGGTTGCTTTTTAGGGGGTCGGAGCTTTAGCTCCGACAAACTGCTTTGCGAGGATTGGGCTTTAGCCCCTGAGGAAAGTGTTCGAAGTTTTTCAGACACCAACAGGAAAAGTGTATTGCGCGAACCGATCATTCAAGTAGAAGGCCTCTACAAAAGTTACGGCGCGGTGGAAGCCGTCCGCGGCCTGAGCTTTGTGGTGGAAGAAGGCGAAGTCTTCGGCCTGCTGGGCCCTAACGGCGCCGGCAAGACCACGACGGTAGAGATCCTGGAAGGCATGCGTACTCCCGATCGCGGCACGGCCCGAGTCTGCGGCCTGGACCCCGAAAGAAGCGGCTCAGCCTTCAAACAGAAAATCGGCGCTGTCTTGCAATCCACGTCCCTGCCCGACAAGCTGCGCGTAAAAGAGGCAATCGACCTCTTCGCAAATTTCTACACCAACCGCGCGAACACCGACAATCTTCTAAAACGTTTCCAGCTGGAAGAAAAACGCACGGCCTTCTACAGCACACTTTCAGGCGGCCAGAAACAGCGCCTAGCCCTAGCGATGGCGCTGGTCAATAATCCGCAGGTTTTATTTCTTGACGAACCCACCGCCGGCCTCGATCCACAAGTCCGCCGCGAAATTTACGACATCATCGAAGAACTCAAGCGCGACAAAAAAACGGTGCTGATCACCACGCACTACATCGAGGAAGCAGAACGTCTCTGCGACCGTGTAGCAATCGTGGACCACGGCCGCATCATTAAGACAGGCTCGCCGCGCGAACTGAAACACGCTTCCGCGGGCACCACGCGCATCGAAGTTCGTCTAGCCGAGCCTCTGACCAATGGCGTTCTGAAAAGTCTAGAAGGTGTCGCAGATGCCCGCGAGTTCGACGGCACGTACGTGATTCATTCCACGCGCCCGCCGAGGACAATCGTGGCGCTAGTGAGGCACTTGGAATTGGAAAATAACGAACTGCAAAGCCTGGAAATGTTCTCGCCGTCGCTCGAAGACGTTTTTATCGAGCTAACGGGCCGCAGACTGCGAGACTAGACTTAGTCTTGCGTTCCGTGTGTGGGCCTAATCTAAACGCCGCAGTTTTAAAGGACTGAAATGGAATCGAACCCGATCAGAAATACTTGGACGCTCACCAAAATCCGCGTTCGGCTGGCCATGCGCAACCGAACGTTCCTTTTCTTCAGCCTCCTCATGCCGCTCGGCTTCCTATTTTTCTTCGTGATGGTATTCGCAAAAGGCGAATCGCAGTGGACCTCTTACATCTTGGGATCGATTCTCACCATGACGGTAATGGGCAGCTTTTGGGGCCTTAGCGTGCAACTAGTGATGTTCCGAGAAGCCGGCATTCTTCGCCGTTTCCGCCTCGCGCCGGTGGGCGCAGGCCCAATGCTCGCCTCAAGCATTCTGTCGAACTATTTGCTGGTGCTTCCTTCTGTTGCCATCGAAATTATCGTCACCAAGTGGGTCCTGCACATGCAGGCATGGGGAAATCTATGGGGTATATTCGTGCTGGTCACCGTCGGCTCGGCCGCTTTCTCCGCTTTTGGTTTGATTGTGGCTAGCGTTACCAACACCATGCAGGAGACTCAGGTGATCAATCAAATCATCTGGACTGCTTTTCTCTTCCTTTCTGGCGCCACTGTTCCATTGGCAAAATTCCCAGTCTGGATTCAACGGGCCACGCTCTTCCTGCCCGCAACCTATCTCGCCACAGGGCTGGAGTTTGCCGCCACCAATCTTTCCAGCTGGGCCGAAATTCTAACCGATGCCGCCGCACTAGCTCTTGGCCTCTTGGTAGCTTTCGAGATCTCACGCCAGCTCTTTCGCTGGGAGCCTGAGGCCAAGCTGCCCGGTCGCGCCAAGCTCTGGGTACTTGCGGCAATGATTCCTTTTATAGCTTTCGGCGCATACGAAAACGCATTCGGACACCGCCTCAACCGCGTGAAGTTCAATTTTCAAATGCTCTCAAGAAGCGACGAGCCGCCAGCCAGCTCGTCGGAGGATCACTAGCCAGGTTCTCAATCTGGCCAAACGTCTCCCATCCCAGCCCGGCGCGCACGGCCGCGATCAGCATTCCAATCCGCATCCCAGAAACTTAAGTCCCTTTCGCGTTCCCCTACATCCAATCTGCACGGCTCTTCTAGGGGCTAATCCGCGGCGGCGAAGGCATGTTATTTTTTTCGCCAACGCAATATGATACGGCTGCATGTTCCCGGCTAACATTCACAACCTCGAAAGGAGAACTTCATGGAACGCAGTGCTACCGCAGTCTGGACCGGAACTCTAAAGGAAGGTAACGGCAAAATTTCAACGCCCAGCGACGTTCTCCACGACGCGCCGTACAGTTTCCTTACACGTTTTGAAAACGGCAAGGGCACAAACCCTGAAGAATTAATTGGCGCCGCTCACGCCGCCTGCTTCGCGATGGCTCTCTCGGCCCAACTCAGCGGTCAGAATTTCACCCCACAAAGCATTCGCGCCACAGCCAAAGTCACACTCGAAAAACTCGACGCCGGATGGACCATCTCGAAAATCCATCTGGATGTCGCCGGCCGTATCCCCGGCATCACTCGTGAGCAATTCGACGCCGCGGCAGCCAACGCCAAAGCCAATTGCCCTGTTTCGCGCCTGCTGAAAGCCGAAATCACGCTGGCGGCGCAATTGGAGCAAGCTGCATGATTTTCCCGGCCGTCTGCGGCCTCATCCTAATCGCAATCATTCTGCTGGAAGCGTTTGAAACCATTATCCTGCCCCGGCGGGTCGCGCGACGGTTTCGCCTCACGCGCGCGTTCTATCTTTTGGTGTGGATTCCCTGGCGAGCGGTCGCGCCCACGATCAAATCCAGAAAAGCGCGCGAAACTTTCCTCAGTTTCTTCGGACCACTGTCGCTGCTGGTTCTGTTCGCGCTATGGGCCACTCTGCTGATTGTGGGATTCGGCCTCCTTTACTACGGCAACACTCCCCACGACCCCACCCGGCCCCCGTTGCAGACTTGCTTTTATCTCAGCGGCACGACGTTTTTTACCCTGGGCCTCGGCGATGTCACTCCGCACACATCCGTCGAACGCGTGCTCGCAGTCCTCGAAAGCGGCCTGGGCTTCGGTTTCCTGGCGCTGATCATCAGCTACCTTCCGGTAATTTATCAGGCGTTTTCGAGACGCGAAGTCGCCATTGTGCTCTTGGACGCGCGTGCCGGCTCGCCACCCACTGCGACGGAGCTGCTGCTACGTCACCCGGGGCCAAAAGGGCTCGAAGCACTCCAAGAACTTTTTCGCGACTGGGAACATTGGTCCGCCGAGCTGCTCGAAAGCCATATTTCATACCCGGTAGTCAGTTATTTCCGTTCGCAGCACACCAACGAATCCTGGGTAGGCACCCTCGCCGCAATCCTTGACACCACGGCGCTACTAATCGCGCTGACCGACAATTCCTGCTCGCGTCAGGCGCGCCTCACTTTCGCGATGTGCCGCCACACCATCGCAGACCTCGCGCAAGTTTTCTTCACGCGCCCACGTCCGTCGACGCTTGAGCGGCTGCCTCCGGCTGATTTTGCGCGCTTGCGCGCGAACCTCACCCACGCGGGATTCGTGCTCTTGGACGACGAAGCCTCCAACAAAAAGCTCAAAGAATTGCGCGACATGTACGAGCCATACCTGAACGCGCTGGCACGCTATCTCTGCATGGAACTGCCGCCGTGGATTCTGTCGAAAGAAATTACCGATAACTGGAAAACGAGCGCGTGGGGTCGGATCTCAGGCGCGTCGTCGGGCGGCCGCGCCGTCAACATGGAAGAACACTTCTAGCCGCACCATATGACCAAGCACCTCGAAAGGCTCGACAAAGTCATCCGTGGCGAATTACCGGCTCCGCCGATCGCGAGGCTCATCGGATTCCAACTCGTCTCTGCGAGGCACGGCGAGGCCGTCATCTCCTTCGAAGCGAATCAAAAACACGCAAACCCGATGGGCACTCTGCACGGAGGAGTTCTCTGCGACGTCGCCGACGCCGCAATGGGCATCGCGTTCGCGTCCACTCTCGCCGACGATGAATCCTTCACCACCCTGGAACTAAAAATAAATTTCCTTCGTCCCGTATGGAACGAAAAATTGCGCGCCGTAGGAAAAGTAGTAAGCCGTGGTAAAACTGTCGGACTCACCGAGTGTGATATTACCAACTCATCGGGTGCGCTTGTAGCGCGCTCCTCTTCAACCTGCATGGTTCTGCGCGGCGAAAAAGCCGCGGGCCGCTAAGCCAATTTGGATTGTCTGAAACCGCGCAGTCGTCCCACAAGTGAACGCGCCTTTTCTTAGCGCTGGTGCTAACAGTACTGCCCTCTCACCCGTCTGAACCTGCAGCCTTTCAACCCAGTAGGAGGAGCCATGGACTCCTTTCTCAGGGACATACGCTTTGCCTGGCGGATGCTCGTCAAGAGTACCGGCTTCACACTCGTAGCCATCATCACTTTGGCGTTAGGAATCGGCGCAAACGTCGCCACCTTCAGCATCGTCTACGCCGTGCTGCTCCGCCCGCTTCCGTTCCCGCAGCAAGAGGAGCTGGTCCGCGTATTCGACGACCTGCGTGGGTCCAACGTTCAAAATATCGGAATGTCTGTCCCGGAGCTATGGGATTTCCAACAGCGCTCCGGAGTATTTGAGGATATTTCGGTCGTGTGGCCCATCAGCGCGGACCTCACCGGCGGTGACCACCCGGAACGCATCGAAGTCCTGGCCACCAGTCCGAATTATTTCACCTTGCTGGGAGCACACCCGCGGATCGGTCGCACATTTACGCAACAAGACTCAGTCCCGGGATTCATCGATGGAGTAATTCTTAGTGATGGTTTCTGGCGCCGCGAATTTGGCGCGGATCCCCATATTCTCGGCAAGCACGTACGCCTCGACAACGATCCCTACACAGTTCTCGGAGTCATGGCTCCGGACTTCCGCCACCCGGGACGCACCCTCGAAACCGATGTCGATGCCTGGATCGCTGCCGGCTACGACGCCAATCCGTTCCCACATCCAGCGAAACGGGAAATAAGAATGATCCCGGGCGCCATTGCGCGTCTGAAACCAGGGTTGACTCTTGATCGAGCGCAGGCCCAGCTCGAAACGTTTTCCGCGCGGTTGAGCGCGCAATACCCAAACGAGTACCCGGCAGCCGCCCGATGGACTCCCCGCCTCGTAGCCGTGCAGGAAGATCTGGTCGGCAAAGTCCGCACTGAGCTTTTCGTACTGTTCGGCGCAGTCGGCTTCGTGCTTCTGATCGGCTGCGTGAATCTTGCCAACCTGCTTCTATCGCGTTCTGCCGGACGCCAGCGCGAAGTCGCCATCCGCCTGGCGCTGGGTGCCAGCCGCGCGCGCCTGATCTCGCAAATGCTCGTCGAGAGCCTCATGCTTTCGATCGTTGCGGGGATAGTCGCACTGCTGACCGTATTTTTCATGAAGGCTTCGTTGCTGCAACTCGCGCCCGCAAATCTCCCGCGATTGAGCGAAGTGAATCTCAGCGGCGGCGTTCTGCTCTTCGCATTCCTGATATCCGTCGCCACGGGAATACTGTTCGGGGTGGTTCCTGCGTTGCAGGCTGCCGACGCAAATCAGGTAGCAAGCCTGCGCGAAGGCAGCCGCGGCACTGGAACGAGCCGAAGCCACCAGCGAATCTCACGACTGCTGGTAATCTCTGAAATCGCGCTATCTCTTGTATTACTGGTCGGCGCCGGACTGCTGCTGCGCAGCTTCTGGCGCCTTCTGCAGGTTAGCCCTGGATTTAACCCGCGTGGCATAGTCACCGCTCAAATCTGGATACCCGTCCCGAACGATCCGGCAACGGACCCTTACCGCCCGCCCGAAAAGCGTGCTGCCTTTCTTCGTGAAATCGCCCGTCGCGTGTCAACCATTCCCGGCGTCGACGGACTTGCCATTGGCGGAGGCAACAGTCTGCCGCTGGGCGCAGCGCGTAACACTTTCCCTTTCACCATCGAAGGGCGTCCGGACGACTCTCAGCGCGCCCCAATTGCCGAATTCGCAGGCGTAGGCCCTACGTACTTTGATCTCCTGGCCACTCCGCTGATCCAGGGACGCCAGTTTACTGACTCAGACGATACCAAATCGCAGACAGTGGCGATCATCGATCAAACTCTCGCAAATCGCTACTGGCCCGGCGAGAGCCCTCTCGGCAAACACATTCACTTTGCGCAAATTGGCCAGAAAGACCCGTGGGCAACCATTGTCGGCGTTGTCGGTGACATTAGATCCGACGGCTTCGACGCGCCCACCGCCCCCCACATCTATGTCCCCGCATACCAAAGTCCACCCTACGCTTCCGTCATCTTTCTCCGCACGCGCACCAACCCGGGAACTTTGGGCGATCAAATCCGCAACGAAGTTCAGTCCATTGATTCGAATCTTCCGCTCTATAGCGTCCGCACTATGGACCAGGTCATCGAGCGTTCCATGGCCGAGCGACGTTTCTCGCTGGAAATTCTCGGTGTCTTCGCGGCGGTAGCATTACTTCTCGCCGCGATCGGGATATACGGGGTGATGTCCTATTCTTTCAGCCGCAGAATTCATGAGATCGGGATTCGTGTCGCTCTGGGAGCTCAGCGGAACGACATACTGCGTATGGTTCTGCGCGAAGGAATGCAGCTAGTGCTGTTCGGCCTTATCACCGGACTGATCGGCGCAATAATTCTCACCCGCTTCCTTCGCACCCTGCTGTTCAATGTCACATCAACGGACCCGTTGGTCTTTGTTTCCATCGCCGTCTTACTCGCGGGTGTTGCGCTCATGGCCTGTTATATCCCGGCACGGCGTGCCACGCGAGTAGACCCCTTGGTCGCCCTGCGCGAAGAATAGTGATTCAAGAGTGTTTCATTCGGCGTTCACAAAACCTCAGCTGACTTCATCCAAGCGACATACATCGATAGGTGTATTTCCTTCTCCTGTGAGGTCAAGCAACATTCCCAATAGCTCTGGACGTAGGTTCGGCGCATGCATTTGACTCTGCCTTTAGGCTCGCCACACCAAACAAAACGATCCAAATGACCACCAAGGACATCAAGCCGTCGTCCACTCAGCAGGCTGGCCATCCGACCCAATTCAATATCGAGGCAATCGCGAAGATGGAGGAAGAGGCTCTCAATCGTCGCACGCCAACCGAGCACGTCAGCGATGCAATCGTAAAATTCATCGGCAGCACTGCGTTCCTATTGCTGCAGGTCCTTCTGGTTCTGGCGTGGGGCGCCATAAACCTCAACCTGCTTCCGTACGTGCATCCGTTTGACCCGTTCCCGTTCGGCATTCTGGCGCTGATCATCTCCTCCGAAAGCGTTCTACTGACCATCTTCGTGCTGATCAGCCAAAATCGCATGGCTCGCCAGGCCCAACGACGAGCGCATCTCGATCTCCAAGTGGGTATGCTCGCTGAACAGGAACTCACTACGATGCTACAGATGGTGCAACGGCTCTGCGACCACGTAGGAGTGGACGTGAAATCTGCGAACAAGCAGGTGGAAGCGTTCAGCGGCATCACCGACGTGCACAAGCTCGCCAGTGAATTGGAAGATAAGCTACCGGAGCAATAGAAGAAGGCAGTCCACGGCAACTCGCAGAACGCGTGAAGGCCGGCGGTGGAAGCTCCGAAGTGCGCAGCACCGTAGTTCGTAGTGCCGGCGTCCCGCCGGCTCTTCGTTCGGTTTCGCATGCGGTGAGCCCAGCTATATGGACAGTAGCCGATGTTGTGATGCCATAATAGCCGTTAAGCAAACGACTCCGTACCCCGGCCAAATTGGATATCTTTCACTCCACCTATCCGCTAATCAGCGGATTGACACAAGTGGATGCCTGCTCTACGCTGGCATTGGCGAACATCTTCACACTAAGTATGCGGAGCGACAGATGCCCATCCCGAAGACTGAAAAAATCTGGCACAACGGCAAATTCATCGACTGGGACGATGCCAAGCTTCACGTTCTATCCCACGTCGTCAGCTACGGCTCCGCGGTATTCGAAGGTATTCGCTGCTACGACACAACGCAGGGTCCGGCGATCTTCCGCCTGAAGGACCACATCCAGCGTTTGCTGAATTCCGCCTACATCTATCGCATGGAAGTCCCTTTCAACCTGGACGAACTGTGCGAAGCCAATCTCGAATTGCTGCGCGTAAACAAAATCGGCGCCTGTTACATCCGACCGGTAGTTCTTCGCGGCTATGGCGAAGCGGGCGTGGACCCCAACGGCTGCCCCATCGAGGTCTACCTGGCCTGCTATCCCTGGGGAAAATATCTCGGTGAAGAAGGTCTGCGCTCGGGAGTCGACGTCTGCGTCAGCTCTTGGAATCGCCCGGCGCCAAACACTCTGCCGCAAATGGCCAAGTGCGCCGCGAATTACATGAATTCGCAACTGATCCGCATGGAAGCGCGCGCTAACGGCTATGTCGAAGGCATCGCGCTGGACACCAACGGATACGTCAGCGAAGGTTCCGGCGAAAATCTCTTCGCGGTGATGGACGGCACGGTAATCACTCCGCCCCTGTCGAATTCAGCGCTACCAGGCATCACGCGCCATTCGGTAATTACGATTTGCCGCGACCTGGGTATCCCGGTCGCAGAACAAATCATTCCGCGGGAAATGCTGTACATCAGCAACGAGATCTTCTTCTGCGGCACAGCAGTAGAGATCACCCCAATCCGTTCAATCGATCGCGTAAAAATCGGCATAGGCTCCCGCGGCCCAATTACAAGACGTATCCAGGACGAATTCTTCGCGCTAGCAGAAGGAAAAAAGCCCGACCGCCACAACTGGCTCTCCCCCGTAGGCGTCCCAGCCGGAGCAACCGTAGTAACCCGCTGAAATTATCAACCGCCAGAGAGCGGCACCAAGTTTTAATGTCACGGCCTTTAGCACGGCACACCTACGCAGGTAACCTCGCCACGGTCCTTTGGTTGCGCGACTACACGATTTTGGAATGGCGCTCGTGCAGTCGAAGCACATCGAATTCGTAGCGCCGGCTTGCCCCGAGGCACGAAGGGCGTCCCGTCGGCTCCCCGCGGCGGAAGTTGAATTTGCGGCGGTCTGGCCCGTCCGGTTCCCCGCGCTCGATTTTGAAGTTGGACTTGTAGCGGCTCTGGCGCAGTCCTGCCAGACCGGGCATCCTTCTCCCGGCTCGAATCGTACGAGACACGACCCGATCATCCCGTGAT
Organism: uncultured Acidobacteriota bacterium; assembly: GCA_963703675.1. Lineage (GTDB taxonomy): Bacteria > Acidobacteriota > Terriglobia > Acidiferrales > UBA7541 > Palsa-295. Next base: position 683,705 of record CAVPFH010000010.1, read on the forward strand.
GGAAAATCCCGCGCACGAATCGCCGCTCAATTTTGACTGCTCCGAGTTAATTCAGTAGAATCGCGCGCGGCTCAAACTTCCCGCACCCAGCCCGATTGCGTCGCATAATCTCGGAGAAATAGTTGTGTACAGCATCACTCAAAAATTATTAGCGGAATTTTGTGGCACCTTCGCCGTGATTTTCTTCGCGGCGGGCGCGCTCTGCGCCGACCAGTATCTCCGCGCCACCGGACAAGGCAACATCACGATCCTAGGCCTCGCTCTAGCCTACGGCCTCACGGTCGGAGTAATGGTCACCGCCGTCGGCCACATCTCCGGCGGACATCTCAATCCGGCCGTTACCATCGGCTTCTGGGTCACCAGGCGCCTGAGCACCATGCAAACGCTCATGTACTTTGTTGCGCAGCTCCTGGGCGCGATCGCCGCGGCATATTTGTTGGCGGCAATCATCCCAGACTCCAACTGGCGCCCCGAAGCCCTAGGCGCTATCAACCCGGCTCTGGCAGCAGATTTCACACGTTTCCACGCCATGCTGCTCGAAGGCGCAATGACCTTCTTCCTGGTCTTCGTTTTCTTCGCCACCGTAGTAGATGTCAACGGAACCTTCAACAAAATCGCCGGCTTCGCCGTAGGCTTAGCGGTCACGATGGACGCTCTCTTGGGCCTGCCATTCACCGGCGCGGCCTTGAATCCGGCCCGCGCATTCGGCCCGGCATTGGTCACACACAATCACTGGGGGAACCACGGTGTCTACTGGGTCGGCCCGCTTCTAGGGGGCGTCCTGGCGGCCGTAATCTACGACCGTTTCTTTCTCATCGACCAGCCACCGATCTAGCGCAGCAGCGGCCAAATCAGCCCGGTCAAGCCCGCACATCAGCGCCGCTATTGTCGGTAACTCGCTTCAAATCTGCGCCCCGCCGTACATCCTGTACCAAAGTTCAGGTTGTCCAATTCGCACCAGCTTCTCCGGCCTTTCTCTCTGCCGAGATAATCCATGCTAGCGTGAATAGAGCTTTCTGCAGCTTAAGGGACACCTATGGCCATAAACATCGACGACCTCCTCCGCCGGGCTGTCGAAAGCCGCGCCTCCGACTTGCACCTGAAAGTCGGCAATCACCCGTATCTCCGCGTAGACGGCATCCTGAACCCGCTGAACGACGTCCCACGCGTCACACCTGAAGAAATGCTGTCGATGGCCTTCAGCATGATGACCAACCGTCAAAAGCAGAAATTCAAGGAAACCGCCGAGTTGGACATGGCGTACGGTGTGGCAGGTCTAGGCCGTTTCCGCGTGAACGTCTTCCAACAACGCGGCAACGTCGGCATGGTCTTACGCGTAATCCCGACAAAAATCCGCACGATCGAAGAACTAGAACTCCCGCGCATCCTCTCCACAGTCTGCGAAGAGCAGCGCGGCCTGATCCTCACCACAGGCACCACAGGTTCCGGTAAGTCCACAACGCTAGCGGCAATGATCGACCGCATCAATTCGCTGCGTTCCGAGCACATCATCACCATCGAAGACCCGATCGAATATCTGCACCGCGACAAAAAAGGATTCATCAACCAGCGCGAAGTAGAAGTCGACACCGCGTCATTCTCTACAGCGCTACGCGCAGCACTTCGTCAGGACCCAGACGTAGTCCTGGTCGGCGAAATGCGCGACCTCGAAACGATTTCCACAGCGATCCTGGCAGCCGAAACCGGCCACCTGGTGCTGTCGACCTTGCACACTCTCGACGCCACGGAAACGATCCAGCGCATCATCGCGGTATTTCCGCCGCCAGAACAAAAACAAATTCGCCTGCAACTAGCAGGCACGCTAAAAGCGATCATCAGCCAGCGCCTTGTACGCAAAGCCGACGGCTCAGGCCGTGTCCCGGCAGTCGAAGTAATGATCTCGACAGGCTACATCCGCGATTGCATCGTCAACCCAGATAAAACGCGCATGATTCGCGATGCCATCGCCGCAGGCACCAGCCAATACGGCATGCAAACATTTGATCAATCGCTCTTCGACCTATATTCCCGCAACCTGATCACGTTCGAAGAAGCAATCCTGCGCGCCTCCAACCCAGACGATTTCCGCCTGCGCGTCCAAGGCGTCCGCTCCTCGGCAGATTCCGCACGCGAAGAAATGGAACGCGCCATGACGGAATTCGACCGCATCGGCGGGCGCTAAGCGATTGCGACGCGAGGTGTCCTGGTGAGGCAGGTTCACGTCCTCCTCTCTCGTGCTCAGACTTGCACGAGTCGTTATCCTGCCTGCCCTGAGTAGTGTCGCGAAGGGAGCGTAGCGAAGGATCTCTCTTCCTTCTTTAGGCCACGCGCCCAGACACCACAGCTGAAGTTGACCTTTGTCGCGGCCATCTTCAGGTAGCCGAATTTCTAGCATCAAACAAGCGTTAGCGCGTTGCGTCTCCGGCCGACCGCACAAGATGCGCGCACTTTATAGGCTTTGAACTTCGATCGCCCGAGGGGAGCGCCGTCATCCTAGCGCAGCGAAGGACCCCTGTTTCTTTCTCGATGCAACGCGACCTCGTTCTTGATGCCACGTTTTTGTAAATATGAAACCGTCGCGCTTCCTTGCATCCTTGCATCCTTTACCTACCCGTTCTGCTCATCTATCCTGGCGTCATGCACCAGCATCCCGCGCGCCGCAAACTCGTAACCGAAACCCAACTCTACATGTCCGCGCAACGCGCCCTGATGCGCCGCGCTCACTCGATCCACGAAATGAAACAGCACCTCGAACGCCGCGCCGAAGATAAAGCTCTGGTCCCGCAGGTCATCGCGCGCCTCCGCGAACTGAATTACCTCGACGACGCCGAATACGCCCTTAACTACGCCAGCCAGCACGCGAAAATCCACCGCCAAGGCCGCTTCCGCATCGCGCGCGAGCTTCGCGCTCGGGGCATCCCCGACCGCCACATCCAAGCCGCAATCGATGCCGCGTTCGTCGAAACCGACGAAACGGCGCTAGTTCGCGCGCGCCTTCAGCGCCGCCTAGCAATGCACAAATTCAAGACAGGAACAGACGGCAGCCTCCCCAGCGATCAACTCGATCCACCCAAAATCGCCTCGCTCTACCGCAATCTACTGTCCGCCGGTTTCTCCTCCGAAATAATCCGTGCAGAACTGAAACGCATCACCAATGCCGCTCTCCCAGACTCAGACGTGCCGGGAACGTCCGAAGACGAAGTCCAGAAGCGGAACGACACCGAAAACACCCCAACGCCGACCACGCCCATCCGAAGTTCAAAGGTGTAAATGTAGCGCCGCGGTCTTTAGCGCGGCAGATTTCCGCGCGGGCACACATAGGCCCGATTCCCGGAATTCCGGTGCAAAATCGCTCGCCCGAACCCACAATTTCGAAAAGATTATTTTAAAGCCACTGCGTCTAACTGCCGCAGCGGGGTGTTCAAATCGTTCGACGAATTGTTTGGCCATAGCGAAGCCTGGGGCATCGCTTTGTTCGGGAGCGGAATTCATCAAAGTAAATTGTCCGCTGCGAACCAACTCCGAACACCACTCGCCACTTTTTGCTGATAACGGACAGCGCATGTCCGGAGTCAGTCGGCCCAACAAAATATGAAGCCGTGTGAACTCACGCCAAGAGGCGGTCACGGCCTCCCCAGTCGCGGTAGGGACGGGGATTGCTCCCCGCCCCCCGCACGGACCCGGACGGGCGCGATTAACGCATCCGGTTCTTATCGCAGAGAGAATGGGGACAGGCAGAGGATCTCATGAACACCCTCTATAACTATCGCCCACACGCGTTCCAACTCATGGGGCACGATACGCCGGTACTGAGCCCGGATCGTGTTTCGCTGGAACTCGTTCCCTTTGACCAGAGCCCTTCCCTCCATCCCTTCCGCGACGGTTGGCTGTCCCGTCTTGTTCAGAGACTTCGCGGGTACTACGGCTCTGTACGACTGCCTATGTTCGTGCATCGTCAGATTACGTCCTGGGACTTGCTGACACGATCCGCCCGACATCTGGCGGATAAACATAGGCTCTCCCGGTTCTCGCGCAGGTTGTTTCTGTACATGCTCAGGTTCTTTGACCGCGCAGGGTTCGGTTGTCCCTCACGCTTTCGGGGCCTCCGATATGGCCTTCCACTTTCTCCTACAGTGTCGGCACCCTGGAGTAGTCTTTCGCGGCTCGATGGCTGGCCTGTACATGCCTTTGTCAACGCTTCAAGGTTGGCCTCACGGCCAACCGCACATGACTCAAGGTCGGTATGGTTCGTTAGACCTTTACCGTATGACTCTTTCATTCACAACAACCTGCCGGTTTAGCCCGGCGCTATCAGGAGAATATCACCATGAAGAAGCTGTTGTTTTCCGCCTTTACGATTGTCTTAGTAGCGGGCCCGGTCTTAGCGCGACCCTCTTCACAATCGAATTCGTCGCCCGCATCACAACAGTCCGCGACGCAATCCGCTCAGCCAAACGATAAGACTCCGCCCAGCTACGATATGAAGCCCCAATCGCTGCTGGATCTCGACGCCATGAACAAGAAATACGTCAGCCTGGCCGAAGCTCTCCCGGCCGAGAAATTCAACTGGCGTCCCTCGGACGACTCTCGCTCATTTGCCGAAGTCTTTCTTCACGTCTCGGGCGAGCGCTATCAAATCCTGGCCTTGGGCGGCGCAAAGCCCCCGGCAGGTTTTGATGACAAAACCTACGAGAAGTCCACGACGGACAAAGCCAGGATCATCGAAGAATTAAACAAATCGGAGAATTTCGCCCAGGCGACAATTCAGAGTATGACCAACGCCGATTTCGCGAAGCCGCTGCCGAAGCTAGGACCCGATGCGAACGACGGTGATGTCGTCTACATCTTGATCGCCGACGCGCACGAACACCTAGGCCAAGTGATCGCCTACGCGCGCGTCAATGGCGTCGTGCCGCCGTGGACCATCGCGGCCAAGAAGGCAGCAGCAGAAAAGGCAGCAGGGACAGACAAGAAAGCCCAGGACGAAAAGCAATAAGCAGAGTAGATGCGAATCGCGAAGGGCCTTGGTAGGGCGGGTCTCAGACCCGCCCTCGCGACCCTGATCGCAGACCTTACAAGCGCATCGCGATCAAGCGCCGTAGGCGCGGCTGAGACGCCCCTAGAGAGGTTTTCTCTCGTGCCAGGCTAATGCGTTCGAGGTAACGGAACGAAAAACCTAAGGCGATTCGCCCGCCTGAGTCTGTGTGGCAACTCGAAAATCATCAACCGCAAGACCTCAAATCGACTCTGCGCCCTCCCGTTTGCCGCGCTGTGTTATCTTCTACCGATAGTAACTACTCTGTTAACACGGATCGGGGGTTTATTTCGCTCGAAAGGAGGAACGCGCATGGCTAACAGCAAGGCGCTCTACGGCGCTCGATACTGCCAGGCGGCTAGCCCAGATCGCTGCAAAGCAGCCTCTCCGCCACCTATACTCTGCCGCGACCAACCCTCGAGCTACTCCTCACTAGTCACCGCCCTTATCCTCGAATTCCTAATCGTCAATAGTGGCGATTAGAAGACGCCGTAACTGACAGAAAACAAACAACGGGCCACTGTTTCTAATCGTCAATTTCGAGCGTCATTTCCGAGTTTTCGCGCATCATCCAGCAATCAAATTCGCAGCGCGTGTCAGCCCTCCGCAACGTTCCAACGTTCCAGCCCGGTCGTTGCGAGCGCCGAATCCATCTGCAATAATGATTTGCTTCCACCGAGGGAATTCTTGACCAGTAAGACGCCCAGCACCAACTGGACCGGCAACAAGGTCCGCAGCACATTCCTGAAATTCTTCGCAGAGCGCGGACATCGCGTGGTACGCAGTTCTTCGCTCGTCCCGCACCACGATCCCACGCTGCTCTTCACCAACGCCGGAATGAACCAGTTCAAAGACGTCTTCCTGGGCCTCGAACAACGCGATTACAAACGCGCCACCACCTGCCAGAAATGTGTCCGTGCCGGCGGCAAACACAACGATCTGGAAAATGTTGGCTTCACCAACCGCCACCACACATTTTTCGAAATGCTAGGCAATTTTTCCTTCGGCGATTATTTCAAGAAGGAAGCAATCGCCTTCGCCATGGAGCTAGTCACCTCAAGAGAATGGTATGGCGTGCCTCTCGAGAAGCTCTATTTCACAGTTTTCGGCGGCGCGGAAGTTTCGCCCGGCAATACGCTCGGAGTGGACTCCGAGGCCGCGGATTTGTGGAAGGCCATCGGCGCTCCCGAAGCCCGCGTTGTCGCAATCCCCGGACTGAAAGAGAATTTCTGGGCGATGGGCGACACCGGCCCGTGTGGACCCTGCAGCGAATTGCATTACGACATGGGACCAGCCGCGTCCGACCCCGGTTTCACGCATTCCGGCGCGTGTGAATTTCCTTGCGACTGTGGTCGCTACGTCGAAATATGGAACCTCGTTTTCATGCAGTTCAATCGTGATGCCTCCGGCAACCTGAATCCCCTGCCCAAGCCGTCAGTGGACACCGGCATGGGCCTCGAACGCATGACCGCTGTATTAGAAGCTGTAATCAGCAATTTCGATACAGATCTCTTTCAGCCGCTGAAAGATGAAGCGTCGAGGCTCACCGGGATTAGTCCAGGTAAAACCGACGAGGACGGACACCCCTACTGGGATCAGGATGCGGAGATCTCTTTGCGGATCATCGCTGATCATTCCCGAGCGGCAACGTTCCTGATTTCCGATGGTGTGATTCCATCAAATGAAGGGCGAGGCTACGTGCTGAGGAAGATCATCAACCGAGCTTTGTTAAATGCGGGAGGGGCTGGCGAATCCGTGATTTCTGTACTGCCTGCGATGGCTAAGACTATCGCAGAACAAATGGAGGATACATATCCCGAGCTATTCCAAAACCTCAGCAGCATTTCCGCTTCGTTACGAACTGAGTCAGAGCGATATATACGAACGACAAAATCAGGTCTCGGCAAGCTGAACGAAGAAATCGCGGCCATCTGGCGCAAGGAAGAGGAGTGGAGGAAAACCCAACCAGGGGCCATGGTTCGTGCGGTCGGCTCCCTCTCAGGAGATGTCGCTTTCAAACTGTACGATACCTATGGTTTACAAAGAGACTTAATCGACGAGGCCGCGCGTCTTGGAAGAATGGAGGTTGACTGGGCGCAGTTTGAAACAGCTATGCAAGAGCAACGCGAGCGTGGCAGGGCCTCCTGGAAGGGAGCACATAAAGAAGCCGCGAGTCCCGTCTACTCCAAGCTCGCGCAAACACATAAGACTGAACCTGATTTTTACTTTGGCACGAAGACACGCGACGCCCACATTGAATCAATCGTCACAAAAGACGGCGCAGTAAACGAAATCAAAGCCGGCACCGTAGCCGAAGTCGTACTCGATCGCACATCGATCTACTCCGAATCGGGCGGCCAAGTCGCGGACACCGGAGCGTTTTACGACAATTCGGAATCGCTTCAGCTAGCCGACGTTCGCGGCGCCTACTACCCTGTCACTGGACTGATCGCGCATCGGATCGTCGCGAAAGAAGACCTGCACGTTGGCGATCACATCGCCACGATTGCCGATCCTGAACGACGAGTGCGCGACATGCGCAACCACACTGCAACTCATCTGCTGAATGCCGCACTGCGCACTATTTTGGGCACGCACGTAAAACAAGCCGGCTCGCTGGTCGCGCCCGATCATTTGCGATTTGATTTCTCGCATTTCGCGCCAGTCGATCCCGGCGAACTCGCCGAAATCGAGCAGCAGGTAAACGAGGAAATCAGAAAAAACCTGGAAATGCGCACGGACATCATGAACATCGACGACGCTCTCGCGTCCGGCGCTCTGGCCTTCTTCGGCGATAAATATCCCGAAGCCAACGTGCGAGTCGTGACCATCCCTGATGCATCCGCGCCGCGCGGTTTCTACAGCAAGGAACTTTGCGGCGGCACGCACGTGGTCCGCACCGGCGATATCGGCGTTTTCAAAATCGTCGCCGAGCAATCCGTCGCCGCGGGGGTCCGGCGGATTGAGGCTTTGTCCGGCGATCGCGCCCTCGCCGAATATCAAAAATCGCTCGACACGCTTCGCAATGTCGCCGGAATGCTGAACGCAGACGAAGACGAAATCATCGCCGCACTCGAGCGCCGGTTCGAGTCCACCAAGCAACTTGAAAAGCAGGTCGAAGCCCTAAAGCGAAAAGCAGCCGGGTCAGTCGTGGGCGATTTAGTAGAACAGGCCCGCACAGTAAAGAACGTTCGCCTAATTGCCGCCGAGGTCGACGGTTTCGATCGCGAAGCCCTGCGTCAAATGGTCGATGCCCTGCGCCAAAAATTGGGTTCCGGCGTCATAGTCTTGGCCTCTGCCGACGACGGCAAAGTGGCTCTAATCACAGCAGTTACCAAGGACCTAATCCCCAAGCTCCACGCCGGAAAGATCGTCCAGGAACTGGCCAAGCTGGTTGGCGGCTCCGGCGGCGGCAAACCCGACTTGGCCGAGGCTGGCGGAAAAGACACATCCGCCATACAAAACGCCCTCGACCGCGTTTACCCTCTAATCGAGCGATTGTTATAATTGCAACCGCGCCAGTTGCTTACGCCGGAGACGTGTATCTCGCCGACGTGTGCGCAAATTTTGTGAACGCTAATCGCTCCGCCTTCCCCATGAACAGCGGTCGTGTGTCGCAGTTGAGGTTCGGACGCTCGGTAACCATCGTGATGAGACACTGCATCCGAGTCGCGGTGCTACTAATGAGTGGCTTCGTCACGCTGGCGCAGCCAGTCCGCGCCCAACTAGCGACTACGGTAGACGAGCACGGCAAGTTAGTCTTCGTGAATGGGGATTCCCCCAAGCCGCTTCGTAGGAGTACTATTAGTCCGTCGAATAGCGCGTCAAAGGCCGCTCGGACTCCGCCCGCCGGCATACCGGGCGAGAACACGGCTGCGATGCTCGGCGCCATGGACGGGCGGCTGGATCGCATCGTACGCGATGCGGCAGCGCGTCACCAAGTGGATCCCGCGCTGGTTAAAGCGGTTATCAGCACGGAATCCGGCTGGAATTCGCATGCAGTCTCGAATAAGGGCGCCGTGGGATTGATGCAATTGATCCCGGGAACGGCGCAACGTTTTGGTGTGGGTAATCTTTTCGACCCGGCTCAGAATGTGGAGGGCGGCACAACGTACTTGAAGTCATTGCTGGACCGTTACGACGGTGATTTAGACAGGTCGCTCGCGGCATACAATGCGGGCGAAGGCGCCGTCGATCGCAGCGGAGGAGTACCGGCATACCGCGAAACGCAAAATTACGTGCGGAAGGTCACCGACCAATATTTCCGGCCGGGCTCCGGACGCAACTCGTCGCTCTGGACACCGCCAAGAATTCCAGTGCGCAAGGAAGTGGACGCAAACGGGCGCGTAGTTTTTACGAACCAATGACGCACGTGCTTTCCCGCAGAACTCAACTTTCGGCCAAATGGCTGTTCCTAGTGTTTGCGCTAGCTATTGCTCTTGTCACGTCAGCCGCGAGCGACAAAAAGATAGTGGCCGCGCGCGTGCAATTCGAACGCGCGGTGAAATTGCGCACCACACTGGAAGGAACCCCCCAGCAGGATCGGACACTCGCCGATTACCGCGCCGCAATCGCAGCTTACCACCGCGTTTATTTGATCACTCCGCAAGCTGAGGAGGTCACACCTGCCCTGATCGCTGAAGCGGAACTGTATTCAGAAATGGGAAAGCTTTTCGACGCGAAATATTATCAATCGGCCATAGAAACGTACGATTTCTTGATAAAAGAATATCCCGGCAGCCATTATCGCGGCCAAGCGCTGTTCTCGATCGGCGTAATCCAGAAGGACGGCCTGAATCAGGCGGATGTTGCTGAGGCAACATTCAAAGACTACCTGAAGCGATTCCCGAAATCCGAACGATCCGACGAAGCGCGCGCCGCGCTGAAGGAAATTGCCGACGGGAGAGAAAAAGCGAAAGAGCAAGCCGTTGCGGCTGCTGCCGCGGCGGCGGACGCGTTGCCAGAGCTGAAAGGCAAAGTGGTTGAGCAGCGTGAAAGCGATAGCGGCACGCCGCGAGTGCTGGATATTAGAACCTGGAATGGCGAAAACGCGGTGCGCATCGTGGTTATCCTGGAAGACACCGTTGCGTTCAATGCTGCACGCATCGCATCGCCAGATCGCATTTATGTCGACATGCACCGAGCCAGGATTACGCAGGACATCGCGAAGAGGAATCTGGACGTAAAAGAAGGGCTGCTGAAATCGGTTCGCATCGCGCAAAACAAGGATGGTGTCGTGCGCGTCGTCCTGGATGTGGATGGAGCGCGTGACTATTCCACCTACTTGCTCGCCAATCCGTATCGCCTGGTAATTGAGGTGAGGAACAAGCCCGCCGCGATGTCGGCAAAAGATGGCACGCAGCCGGCGACAGCTGCAAACACGGCGACTCCAACTGCTCTGGTTCCCGCTCCCACTACAACCGCCGTTTTGAGCGCGAAGGCCGACAACGAAAAATCTTCATCAAAATCAGGCGCCACCTCAAAAACCGCGATTCTTGCTCCGCCGATGGAATCAAAGCCGACTCGCGATGGCCAGCGTTCGCTCACTCGCGCACTCGGTCTGAAAATCAGCCGCATCGTCATCGACGCCGGCCATGGTGGTCACGATACCGGGACGATCGGCCCGCACGGTTTGATGGAGAAGGACCTTTGCCTGGACGTTGCACTACGCTTGGGTCGCGAGATCGAAGAAAAGCTGCCAAACGCCGAAGTTATCTACACGCGCAAGGACGATACCTACATTCCGCTGGAACAGCGCACGGCAATGGCGAACGAATCGAAAGCCGATTTGTTTATATCCATTCACGCGAACTCCAGCCATAACGAAGCCGCGCGCGGCATTGAAACGTATTATTTGAATTTCGCGACTTCCGAGGAATCCATGGAAGTGGCGGCACGTGAAAACGCTCTGGCCCAGGGATCGTTGCACGAATTGCAAGACATCATCAAAAAAATCGCGCGCAACGAGAAAATCGAAGAGTCAAAAGAGCTGGCCAGCGACATCCAGGATTCGCTTTCGCACCGCTTGCAACTCGTAAGTCAAGACGAGCGCAATCGCGGCGTCAAAAAGGCACCGTTCGTCGTGCTAATCGGCGCCGACATGCCTTCGGTGCTTTCGGAAATTTCGTTCATCAGCAATCCGAGCGATGAAAAGTTGCTGAAGAAGACCGACCAGCGCCAACGTGTCGCCGACGGACTCTACCGAGGGATCGCTTCGTATTTGGACAGCTTGAATAGTCTTTCCTACAATAAGAACAAGCTGGTTTCCGACAACCACGTCGGCTCCGGCGGCGGGACCGCAATAGTAGCGTCCGAACGGAACCCCAAGTAGAATCTTGGCATCTAAGCTACTGAGGACATATGCGACGTTCTATTTTCTTGCTCATAGTCTTAGTGTTTTTAAGCGTAGTGCCCGCAATGGCTCAAGATATCCTTCCGCGCTCCTTTGCAGGATGGACAGGCGATCTAAAAACCGGCGTGTCGGCCGCCGCGGTCACGAGCCGGCAAGCGGCAGCGCAGCAGGAATACGGATCTGTTTCTTCGGAACAGGCCACGTACTCGCGTGGCAATGAAGGTTTGCAGGTTACGCTGTACCGGATGAGGGATCCGAGCGGCGCCTATGGCTTGTACTCATACCTTCGATCGCCGGATATGCCGCACGCAGACGTGACGGATCATTCGGCCATCTCTCGAGAACGCGCGCTGGTGCTGAATGGCACCCTAGTTCTAGACATCCATGGCACCGATCTGCCTCGATTGAGCAAGGACTTGAACGCTTTGATCGCCGCAATAGCGCCGAAAGCCGAGCAGGGACCGCTCCCCACTGTGTCGGAGCATTTGCCTATAAAAGGATTCATCGAGCGTTCCGACAAATACATCCTGGGCCCGCTGACATTGAATCAATTTTTTCCGGTATCGAATGAAGACTGGCTGGGATTTTCAAACGGGGCCGAGGCTGAGGTCGCGCGCTACCATGTGGATGGACGCGAACTCAATCTCCTGCTGGCTGACTTCCCTACCCCGCAGACGGCCCAGAAGAAGTTAAACGAATTGCAGCAGATTTATCATGTGAACTCGACACCGGCGAGCAACAACGTCTCTCCGATCTACGCGAGGCGGGCGATCACGTTGCTTGCAATCGTGTCCGGAGCGCGCACGCAAGAGGAAGCAAATAAGTTGCTGGATCAAATCCAATCCGGGACCGAAGTCACCTGGAATGAGCCCACGTTTCAGTTTAAAGAACCCGCCATTACTACCATGATTGTCGGAGCGATTATCGGAACCGGCGTAATTTGCTGTTTTGCGCTGATTTCGGGGATCGCGTTCGGTGGTTTCCGGCTGGTGATCAAACGCCTGCTGCCGGACAAGGTGTTTGACCGCAGCAGTCAGATGCAGGTCCTGCAATTGGGGCTGGGCAGTAAACCCATCAATTCAGAGGACTTCTACGGCATCGGGAAAGACACATCGAAATAGCCCGGCGGTGGAAAACTCCCCGGGATTACAGGTAAGCTGCTTATAATCATTATGTTAAGTCTATAGCAAAAAGTGTCTTTCCTGCTTGACTGATTTCCGCCCACCGTACTAGACTGCGATCCAGGACAGGGTTCTGTGGCCCACCGCGCAGTGGCCGTGGAGCTTTCTCCCTCGAAGGCCCGCCTAAAGCGGGCCTTCTGCTTTTTGACCCGCCATAGGCTTTTCCCCCGCAGGTCGATTTACTAGCATGAATGTTATGAAGAATCTCTAAGGTTGTGAGCCCACGAGTTTCAAAATTCGAACAGGGTTCGATTCTCAGCGTTAAGAAATACCGAACAAATCCTCTGCAGAACCATTAAAATTCGTCGAGAAGCGCAGCGCATCGCTGCGTGACGGCGCAATCGCGTTGCCGGAAAAGACTACGTTCAGGCGATTGTTCAGATTTTGTCCGTCGGCCTGGCGTCGCATGGTAAGGCGGTGGTCGCACCTGATAGCGGAAACGCGTTCGTAAGGTGTTGCGCTGATCTGGCGAATCGGGAAAATGGCCGGTGAGTTGAGTGGTCGCGTTGGTTGCGTCGACTCCAAGAAAAAGGCCGCCGGTAACAGGAAAAAATGCGTCGCCGACCGTGTAGGAATAGCTGAGGAAGCCGGAGAGATTGCGCCAATGCGGAGTTCGAGTTTTCCTTCGGCGCCATCGATGATTGCTTTATCAAAGGCGATTGGAAAGCTGACTCCGGTATTTAGAAATTGGTCGTCATCAGCATAATTCCGCGCGACGCGGCGAAAAATGTCGGCATCCAGTCTGAACTGCCCGAAGAATCCTTGCGTCAGGCCGGCTTCGTAGTAATCGCCATGCGACGGCTGCACCGGCAGCCGCAGCACATCAGGGTTCAGCACTTCCACCGTAGATGAGTTTGAGAGCAGGATATTTTCGAATGACGGCGTTCGAAAAATCCGGTCATAGGAAGCGTGCAGCACTAAATCCGCGGACTGAAAATATCGCGCAGCCGAAGACGCGGGCTTACGGCGTTCTGATTGACCACCAGTTGGTAATGATCCCAGCGCAAACCAGCGCTGATGGTCCATTTGCCGAGGCGAATCATGTCCTGAACAAAGGCGGATTGCTCCAGATCGGACCGATTAGACACAAAACTGAAACTCAGCGGAGTGCCTGGATCGAAATAGACGGGATTGGTTATGACATCGCGGAAATTTTCATTCAAAAACATGGCGTCGGATTCGATGCCCGCCTTCCATTCCTGATTGCCGTGGCGGATTGAAACGGTGCCCTTGAAATACACCTCGCGAAACCAGTTGTGCTGAAAGGCGATGATAGGGATGGAAAACAGATTGGAATCGAGATCGTTCGAATTATTTCGAACCATGCCTCGCAGATCGGCCGCCGCGTTCGGCGGGAACGTGTGGGAACAGGCAATCATTCCCATGGTTTCAAAATTGTCCGCGGTCTGCAGTTGTTGATTCGCTTCTTGAATCTGCTCGTTTGGAATTTGGTAGCGTGCAAGTTCGTGTCGAACGCTCGTGCTCAGGCGGTCGTGCGGGGTGAAATCTCGCTCATAGCTGGCTGAGAAATCGCCGGTAGTGCCAGAGTTGGTGAAGTTCTGCGGGGCGACAGGATTCAGGTAGTGGGCAGGTTCGTCGCCGCTGGCGCTTACGCTTAAGATATTTTTGCCCCAGGCGTATTGAATTTTGGTAAAGCGCCCGCCGTATCGAAACTGCCTCCGGACAAAACAACCTGGCCATGCAGGCCATCCTTTGAATCCGTCTGCGTATTGATTTCGACGACACCGCCCATCTTTCGGCCGTATTCCGCGGGAAAGCCCGCGGTGTAGATGGATCGACTTCGATTTCGGCACCGAATCCCGGCGAGCGGTTGTCTGTCAGCGGAATTCCATCCAGCACAAACTGCGTCTGATATAAGGAGCCCTCGGGTGCAAAACCGCATTGCCCTCATGCAGCCAGCCGGGCTGCGAATTGACTAAATCCTGCAACGAGCGCCCGGGCAAGGCAGTGGGACGGTTCTCGATGAAATCGGAATCGATCTGGTTGATTGATCCCGAGCGATACGGGTCCACCATTGTGGCCTGATCGCTGACTTTCACTGTGGAATCGATCGCAGCTACACGCAGCTGGATGCTTCGATCTGACCGAGCACTGGATCGAATTTCAATGGATTCTGAATACGGAGCAAAGCCCCGAACCTCTACGTGGACTTCGTACACGCCGTATGGGAGCCGCTTAGCAACGAGACGTCCCGTGTCGTCCGTGTCGAAAGATTGGCGCTCATGGCTAGCTTCGCTGACGATTTCGACGCTGGTTTTCACCGCCGATCCTGAGGGGTCAATGACTTTCAGGCGTAATTCTCACGTATTGCTCTGTCCGTATAGAGAAATGGCGAAAAGTAAAAACGTAAAAAGTTTCTTTATGTGTTTCGCGCCTGACATCAGCATGCCGCGTAAGATGTTACAGGATAGGCGCTTTCGCTGAAAAACTCGGGGTAGTTATTGCCTCAAACCATCAACGCTCTTCAGTGCAGAAAAGCTGAGCCGCATCGGTGAGATCTTCCATACGTCGTACAAACTTTGGCGACTAACCGGAATCCAAGAAAGATCACCAATTTATGGAAACCATGTCGGCTATTCACGATGGCATGAAAGGAGTCGGGAACGATAAACTGGCATGATGACCAAGCCCCCGCGAGCCGTCAGGCTCGGATTTGTCGCAGTCGTCTCACTTCTTTTAATTTCATCCACGGCATCGGCACAACAGTCGTCGCAACCCGCGGCGACCCAGCCGGCTGCACAGCAACAGCCACAACCGGCAAATCCTAGCCCGAATTCAGGTCAAACGACAAATAGCCAAAATACCCAGCCAGGACAGACTTCGCAGCAGCCTGACCCAAACGGAGGTTCCAAGGATCGCCTGTTTTACACTCTGCCGAACTTTTTGACTCTCGAGAATGCCGCGAATGTACCGCCGCTGACTGCGGGGCAAAAATTCAAGCTGATTACCCGCTCTTCTTTTGATCCCGCGCAATTCGCATGGTATGGCCTTATAGCGGCTGTCGGTCAGGCAAACAACAGCGAGTCCGCATATGGCCAAGGCTGGGGAGCGTATGGAAAGCGTTACGCAACAGGCATGGCTGACGGCGTGATCGAAGGTTACATGACGAGCGGAGTCTTCCCAGCAGTTCTGAGACAAGATCCCAGATATTTCGTACTGGGCAAGGGAGGCTTTTGGCATCGCACTGAATATGCGCTAAGCCGGTTGATAATCACTCGTTCCGATTCGGGACATTCGGAATTCAACGCATCTGAGATCATCGGCGCGGCAGCAGCAGCTGCGATTTCTACGTACGGATATCACCCCGAAAACGAGAAAACGATAAGCAATACTGCGGGTGTCTGGGGAACACAGATGGGATATGACGCAATAGCGATCGTCGTGAAGGAATTTTGGCCTGATATCAGGAGCAAGATTCACAAGAAGCGCGTGGGCGATCAAGATTAATCTATCGCCGGCCCACAAAATCCTCTCTATTAGCATAATATACCTTGCAGCTCTTCGCCAACTGTTCGAGTTCAGGTACGCGGCTCGACTGACAATGACAATTTGATTTCGCTTAGCATTCGGAACATCCCTGGCGCGTGTGAATAGTACGTAAGGACACGTCACTTAATCAGTTACTCTTCTTTCCCCGCTGTAAGGTGCCTTCGATCTGATCCGGTTCGGAACAGGCACAAAAATCGCCCCAGGTTATAGAGCCTTGCGATTTTCAGCCGATACAACGACCAAATCCGAACCAACGCTGAGAGGAAACTCTGCGTCGCACCATGCTTGCACCGGCTGCTTCTCTTTTGGCATTGATGATAGAAGGCTGCGCGATTGGTGGCGCAAATACTGCCCCCGCAAATCCCGGCTCTGTCGCGCCTGAGATCCTGATTCTGTCTCCCGGCAGCATTTCTGTTCGCGTGGGCGCGAGTCAGCAATTCACTCCCTCGCTCACAGGAAAAGTTCTTGCCTGGTCCGTTAACGGTATAACGGGTGGCAGCGCAGCGATTGGGACGATCAATTCGAATGGAATCTATACGGCGCCTGCCGCGATGCCATCGCCTGATAGCGATTTTACGTGCAGATTCTGTTCGCGCCCGATCAACTGCGGCAACGAGTGGCCTTTGCCCTGAGCCAGATCTTCGTTATTGGTGGCTCAAAAGTAGGCGATCCCACCGCGTATACCAACTACCTCCAACTCCTGAATAACGAGGCCTTCACGAATTACCGGCAAATAATGAATGACGTCACGCTTTCCCCGGCCATGGGGCATTGGCTGGATATGGTGAACAACGGCAAGCCTAACGTCAGTAAGGGCGATCACGCCGATGAAAATTATGCGCGTGAGTTCATGCAACTTTTCACCATCGGAACGTCGCAGCTGAATCCGGATGGCTCCTATCAATTGGATTCTAACGGCAACCAAATTCCAACCTATACCCAGAATACGGTTGAGGCGTTTGCTTTGGCTTATACAGGCTGGACGTATCCGCTAATGCCTGGAGCAACGCAGCAGACGTACAACCCAGCCTACTGGAACGGGCCCATGGTCCCAGTTGATTCAAATCACGACACAGAATCGAAACAGTTGCTTGTGTATCCGGGTGTCGCGGGTGGTGGGCTTCTATCAGCCGGTCAAACAGCCGAGCAGGACCTCAATGGCGCGTTGGACAATGTGTTTAATCATCCCAACGTTGGCCCATTCGTTTCACGCGAGCTGATCCAGCACTTCGTAACCAGTAACTCGAGCCCTGGGTATATTCAGCGCGTGGCCAGTGTGTTTAACGATAATGGCTCCGGCGTGCGCGGCGATATGAAATCAGTGATCACCTCAATTCTGATAGATCCGGAAGCGCGCCGCGGGGACAGCCCCCCACGGCAGTCGCAACCGACGGCCATTTCCAAGAACCAATCCTATTCATCACCGGACTCCTGCGCGCATTTGCAGCGACCAGCGACGGCTCGAACCTCGCATACTACGGCAACAACATGGGGCAGGACGCCCTGTTTTCGCCCAGCGTTTTCAATTTTTACTCACCTAATTATGTGATTCCCGAGACCACGACGTTCGGACCCGAATTCCAGCTGCTGACCACGGCCACTTCTTTGGCCCGCGTCAATTGGGTAAGCAGTCTTGTCTATGGCTCGCTGGGCAGCGGGACACAAGTGAGTTTCTCCAACTATGCGGCGCAGGCTTCCAATCCGACGGCGCTGCTCCAGACGCTCAACACGTTGCTCATGCACGGGTCGATGTCCGCGGGCATGCAGAACAGTATCCTCACGGCGATGCAAGCCGTGTCGGCTGGCAAGAATCAATTAATGCAGGAAGCCCAGGACGCGATTTATTTGATTGGGACTTCGTCCCAGTACCAGGTGCAGCACTAAATTCCAGAAGAACCCCGCAGGAGTGTGATTCATGTCTCGGGAACAATCCTTATCACGCAGGGATATTTTGCGCGCCGGATGTTGCACCGCCGCGTCCTTTGCCATGACGGCGGCAATGGGCCGCCTGAATATGATTCATGCGCTGGCGGCAGGTCTGTCCAGCAGCTATCAGGCGCTGGTGTCCATTTTCCTCTTCGGCGGGAACGACAGTAATAATTTGATTGTTCCGAACGACAGCGCGGGGTATCAGAATTACGCGACAATTCGTGCAAATCTGGCGCTTTCTCAGAGTTCCCTGCTTCCCATCGTTACAAAAACCGGCAAGGTGCCGTATGGTTTGCATCCCCAGCTCCCCGGCATGCAGGCATTGTTTAACAGTGGCCAGCTCGCCTTGGTGGCCAATGTCGGCACACTCTCTCAACCAGTGACGCGTGCGCAATACCAGCAAGGAAACGTAACTTTACCCGTGAACTTATTTTCGCATTCGGACCAGCAGGGCCAATGGCAGACAGCACAATTCGACGGATCCGGATCGACAGGATGGGCCGGGCGTACGGCAGACGTGCTTCAGACTTTGAACAGCGGCGCGCAATACCCGCCGATCACCTCGGTGGCAGGCGGAGCGATTCTTTGCAATGGAGCGCAGACTCAGCCTTACGCACTAAACCCAGGTTCAACGCCGGGCCTGAGCGGTTACTACTCCTCGACAGCTGAAAACGCCCGTTTTGTGGCCCTCCAGCAACTGCTCACCTTTGATTCAGGCCTGTTACTGGTGCAGGATACGAGCGCGGTGATGACTCAATCTCTGGCAGAAAGCAAGATCCTCTCTTCCGCGCTAAGCGGTTTGCCAGCCCTGCAAACAACTTTTCCGACGACCGGTATCGGCGCGCAATTGAAGCAAGTGGCCCAGGTAATGCAGGTACGTTCGACTCTGGGACTGCAGCGGCAGATTTTCTTCTGCTCGCTTGGCGGGTTCGATACGCACACCGCGCAGTTACCGACGCAGCAGAGCCTCTATTCGCAACTCGATCCTGCCATTTCCGCGTTTGACAACGCGACCGTTGAGTTGGGAATACAGCAGCAGGTTACTTCCTTTACTCTCTCTGATTTCAGCCGCACGTTCCAGCCCGGGTCGAACCGAGGCACGGACCACGCATGGGGCAGCCACCACTTGGTGGTAGGAGGCGCGGTGCAAGGCGGGGATCTCTACGGCACATTCCCCCAATTGGCGCTGGGAGGACCCGACGATGTCGGGAACAATGGCCGCTGGATCCCAAGCACGTCCGTAGATCAATATGGTGCGGCGCTGGCGAAATGGTTTGGCGTCGGAAGCGCCGATCTGCCAACGATTTTCCCGAATCTTCCGAATTTCACCACACCCGCTTTGAGTTTCCTGGGATAGCGCGCAACAAGGAGTAACTGCGCCAAACTATCCCGGCTCCGGCAGCGGTCGATCTTTAAATACGATCCGCCAATCAAGCAGTTCGTCCACCATCAATTGCCCCGCGTCCGCTGCAATCACATCCAAAACAGCGAAGGAAACCGTCTGGTGGCTCGTGCAGTTTTCGAGTTCGGCGCAGATACGTCGCAACGTCTGCAGCATTGCTCTGGATCGTTTTTTTACACGCTCGAATTCACCTTGGCTTCGTATCCCGGCAAGGGCGGCGCCAACAGCGGGGAGTCCGGTTGCTAAAAGGCCAAATGCAATTTCGACGCGATGCGGGTGAAGGACGAGATAGTGTTTGGCCAGAGAGTCCAGGAGCCATTCATTGAATCCAGGAATTAGGGCAACGAATGCTAGCGCCATGGCTACCCAAAATGTGCGCATACCGGCTGCTGCAAATCGGGAGTCAAGCTTTTCTAATCTTTCGGCATTCTGCTCGTGATAATCGATTTGACCGCGGATTCCTTGTTCACTGTTCAAAAAAGATCGGACTGCTTCCAGATATTTGCCGTTGAATTCGGCGGCGGTGAGTCCGATTTCCCGGCGCAAGGCCAGGTAATGCCAATACATCCATGTGTTCTTGGGATCTCCAGACGACATGTACTTAGGGAGATGGGGCGAGGAAAGCTCTGACGGGCCCAGGGGAATTAAAAAAAATAATTGGCGCAAGTATTCTGCCAACAAACGGTAATCAATCCAACGTTCATGCCACCGCCCTTTCCTTCCGGTCTTGTAGATGAACAGAATGAAGATTAGAAGAAAAAACTCCCCACCCATAAAAACTGAAGCCGCATCCTTCCAACGCGTTTCGTGCAAAGAGAAGTGAAGGAATGCACAAAAAACTGCTAATGAACCCATCAGATAATTCATGGCGAAAGCCGAGCGGTAACGATTGCCGTAATATTCCGCTAAACCATTCGCCCATCCGTAGTGATCGCAAAGATCGGTGGTTAAGATGCGTTGCACGGCTGCTTGCGAGAACGCTCCGGATTTTTGCACAACGCCAAGCCATTCTTTCCGGCCCGATATTTCAAACGGTGCGACACGAAATACAGGAGCTGACGGTTTCAATAACCAAATATCCCGAAATGTTTTCCAAGGCCAGCCGCGATTCCAGCTCTGTTTCCTTTCCTCGAAATAGTCCTTTGGAACCGTGGTAACTACTTCATCCTCCTCTTTCCTCGCAGGATCTGGTCGGCCATTGGTGTTCGCGTCACCGACCTCTGCGGGCTCGCGAAGTTCCCCTTTGCAAGGATCAGGGGGCGTAAGTAAGACTTCGATCTGGGACTGAAGCCACGTCAAGGAGTCCTTGGAGTAGCTCCACTTCTCGTTGGACAGCCGGATGTAGACGTCGTGGGGCCTGGCCGAATCGATTCGAAGGGTTGGTATATTTCGAAGTCCTGCCTCCGCGACGATCTGAGCTGTACCCCCTTCTTTTTCGCTTTCCTGCCCGTTCCAGATCGCGATCAGAACGTCGGACTGGCTAAGGACTGAGCGGCCCGCTGTTAGGTACGCTCCCGGTTGATCCGCCCGCGAACCGTCTAATTCGAGTACCGCAGTGGTATTGATGTTAGCCAGCAAATCTTTGAATTCATCTACCGAGCCTTCGGAGGCTTCGAAATCCTGGGAATATTGCTCTCGGGAAAAAGGCAGCGGACACTGTAGCTCGAAGCCCAGCGCAATCGCTTCATGCGCCACAAGACGATCGGCTCCCTCGGCCAAAGAAGAAACTACACGGAGAATTGGCTTGCCCGGCTCACGGTAATAACTGCATCTTTCAGCGTTGGAATAGTCGATAGCAAAACTCTTCAGGCCCTCAAGCGTCCCGTGAATTTGGTCCTTCAGCAGGTGCATGTCGGCGTGAGTGAGATCTTTGGGCCGATGCCCGGTAACTCCTATTCGCAGCGCAAGACGAGGCCGAGGAGGGTGTGTTCTAGACATCCGTCACCTCTTATCGATGCGGTATCCCAGGGCGAGAATCGTCTTCAGCGTTTCATTCACCATCACGCGATCGTATTCTTTTTCGGATTCCGAGAGATTTTCGTAGGGCACGAGGCACGGATGCGTGCGCTTGGTATCGTCGCGATGGGCGCCGTAGGTCCAACCATCCTGCATGCGTTTTTGCGCCCAGATTTCGTGGGCATTGCGTGCGAGTTTTTCGAGGAGAGGCTCGATTTCCCGCAGGCCGACCTTTGAGGTGTCCACCGGATGTGGGACGTACATTGCTTCAGGCATGTTGATGAATCCCCCGCTGTCAGCGTGACGCGGACCGTTTGCGAGAAGCCTTGAATAATCCCGCTGAGGGCGGCAACTATACCAGAATTGAGCCATCGCCAAAAAGGCTGAAGCAACGGCAAATGTGCGAGTCGGGATCTAGTCCTAGTAGTTTCAGGATGCACGTACCAAAATATTTGGATTTGCAATCTTGAGTGGCGTTATTAGAGAATAACAGTCGATGCTGTGTAATATTTGAGGCGTGGTTAGCGACCTGCGGAGTCCCCATGGGGTTGTCCAAGAAGATTTTCATAAGCTACGTGGAAGAAGATGGGGGCGTAGCCCACGAAATTGCCTCAGGCCTGGAATCGCAAGGCTACAGTAGTTGGTATTACGAACGGGACTGCCCCGCTGGGGCGGATTATTTCGAAGAAACCTTCAAAGCTATTTCCGATTGTGAAGCGATGGTGGTGGTCATTTCTCCGCGATCGCTGCCCTCCGATCAGGTGACGCGCGAAATTGTTCGCGCGGTCGAGACTTCCAAGGCCACGCTACCCCTTCTGCTTGAAATTTCGCATGACGATTACGCGCGGCGCCGCCCCGGCTGGAAACAAGCCATGGCGGCCGCGAACGCGATGCGGATTCCCCCGGATCAAATTCCCACGATTATCCCGGCTCTAGTGGCGGGCCTCAGCGCCAAGGGGATTCAGGCCGAGGTAAACGGTGACGGATCTTCTGCGGCTCCAACAACCAAGGAAAGCTCGGGGCTGCATCGTAGCTCGACCGCCCTGACGCCTCCCACGACAACTACGCGAATAGAAGTGATCCCGCAGCAGACTGCGATCGCTACTTCGATTTCACCCCGACCGGCCGGTGCCTCAGAACCGCCGTGGAAAATCATCGCGATCGCTGCAGTGGCGGTAATGGCGGCGACTGCTACATGGGCGTTCGTTCACTACAGCAAACCGAAGCCCCCAATCCCTCCGCCGCCTACGCCGGCCACGGCAACCATCATGATTCAATACCACAGCGATCATCACAAGTGCACTCCCGATTTGAACGTTACGATTGCCGGTGTCTCATTTCATCCCGCGTCGAATCCATTCGCGGCTAGCGGCGTGAAACTCGGAGCGCAGGATTACATCATCGATGGCTTGATAAATTGTCCCGGGAAAAAAGCGATTAAAGCAACAGGATCAGGCGCCGTTGAGGTACAGGAAAACGCAGTTTTCGATCTTGCCTGGCAAGCAAAGCCTGGCGGTGTCAGCAATGTGGACATGATTCGCACGGCCGACAACGGAAGCACGCAAGAAGCCGATAATGGAGGCGGCGACGGCGGCAATAATCATAGTTCGCAGAATGTTGTGAAGCCTGCGCCCGCTCCGGCCCCGGCGCCAGTTCCCGCGCCAGTCGATAATGGGCAGCAGATGTTTCTAAACGCACAGAACGCTTACAACCAGAAGCACATCTTCATCCCTCCCAACGACTCGGCGCTTTATTGGGCAATTCAATCACGGAATGCCGGCAATCAAAACGGCAAAGCGCTTGAGGCCCAAATCATCGGCGTTTACAAAACTCGAATATCACAATTGTTCGCGCAGCGGAATTTTCCGGCGGCGATGCAGTTAAATAGTGAGATGCTGAGTTACTATCCGGGTGATTCAGGACTGTTGCAGGACCAGCAGAAACTTATTGCCGCAGCCAATGGCGGGGCGTACCAACGCCCGGTTGCCGGCCCGATCCCGCCTGGCGGCTACCCGCCGCAATTTCCAGCACAGTACCAGCCCAGGCCTGGCATTAATTCACCCAAGATCAATCAGTTTAAGGCCGTACCGCCCCAAGTCCAACCACCCCATAAGTAGCCTGAAGGAGCCCGCTCTGTCCTCTCAACGTACTGGTGTTCTGGGCGGTACTGGCGGTCGCAGGTATCATGATATTGGTAAAAGTAGTGGCTGGACTTGCACGCAAGTGACGCGATGTTTTAGTCACAGGAATTAACGTGGTAAAAGTAAATGGTATTGGTGGTTTTTTTCGTGCGCGGGACCTTGTTGCTCTCGGTCAATCGTCCCGCGACCACCTCGGCCGTAGCGCTCGCAGCGAAGCGAGATTTTGTTTGCGGACTGCCAAGTGCCGCAACGTGGCTAAAAACGTTCGGTTCTCTGCCCGCACTTAATTGCGCTGAAGCCCGCCGCCCGCAATCGCCCCACGATTTTCTGGTTCCGTAGTACGGAATCGACAAATGCATCGTCTTCTGCTTGCCCTGCCAAAGGCAATTCGGCTTTCAGGGTTTTCTTTGCGATTCCCGTGGCGACGAATTGTGCGCTTCGACCGCTCCACAATTGCGCTAGGGATTGCCGCTGCGACGCAGACCTGTTCAAATCTATCCATGCGCCCAGAAAAACTATTAGCACCGTTAAGAGTAGAGCCATTCTGACGTTCTTCCGTTTCCGGTTCGCCTGCATACAATGCTCCTCCTGCTGGACCTCGAAATTCTAGTTCGTCATCCATCCGTTCGTCTTGATTTCCTTCGCCGCGATTTCGTAAATTGCATACCCGTCTTGTTAGGACTTCGGTCAGACGGAATTATTCGCCGTGATGGTTGTCCTTGCTATCGGCATCGCGGACGCATATCGTAAGAAAGTCTCTTCACACTCCTTACGCCGTGCTGTTCCCTCGGCGACGTTTGCTGTGCCAACCGACAAAAGCTTGGTCTGTGAGCCAGCTATGGCAAACTTGTCCCAATCTTGGGTACGGACTTATAACGAAGCTGTCGAAAGCGATTTTGAAAAATTACAGGAAAGAGTACTTGAAGCGGAACGGGCGATATTTAGCAGATGGCAGGAACTTACCGATTCACCCCGTGGCTCCGCCGAGATGGATGCACTCGAACGGGCGTGCCACTGAGTGAATACCCGATTGTGTGTAGCACAGCGAGCAGATTCGTCCAGCAGGGTATGATGAGCATTAGGTTGTGCTAGACCATATACGAGCAAAATGAGGTAGTCATGGAAGACTCGAATCTTGTATTAGAGGTCGAAAAGGCTGCGCGGGATTTTTCCGCACGCGAAAACACTGATGTGGATGTCCGTGCAAACGACGGTTCGGCTAGAGTATTCAGTCGAGGTGAAGAAATTGAACGGATAGGCTCGCACTGGGATGCCGCGAGGCCCAGTCGGGAACACGGGCAGCCTCAAGCCTATACGGATGGAACGCCCCACGAGGTGCGGTTGGGCAAATGGGATAGTGAAGACCAAGACTTCCACTCCAGTGGGGAACCAATGTCTGCAGGTCGGTTCTTAGAGCTTTGCAAGAAGAGGAAGGCTCATTACGGCTAAATTAGTCAATTCGGGGCGATTCGACTTGGATTCTGCAATTGGGCAGAGAACGGTGATCTCGTCAGAGAGTGCGGCAGCGCCGGAATAGAGGTGTTAAGAGATGAAAAACGGACGGTGGGGCAAAGAACCAACGAACAAAAGCCGCCTAAGCTTCAAAGATGGCCAGCTTGAGGAATTGCGGAGACGTTGGGAATCTCTTCCTGACGGTGTGGAAAAAGAGGAAATACAGGCGCGGCTATCTGAATGGTCCAACTTCAAGCCTGTAGAACGGCACAGCAAATAAGTATGGCAATTCTAGTATGTGCCGAAGCGATGAATTAATGTCACCACCTCTGCAGCTGGGGCGCCACGTTCTACGGTACAGCGATTTTGGAGGGCGATTCATCACTTCCGCCGTTAGTTCGGAGTCTCTGCGGCACGAAGCCGAGACAACTCTTCGGTAACTTGTTACGCGGTCCAGTCATTGCGAGACCTACCAGCCCGATCCACATCAACACCTTTGTAGCGGTCACTTTGATAAAGAGCAAGTTAAACAGAGCAGAATCCTCTGTGCTTCGGTGATATGTACTTTTGTTCGCCTTTCCTTCGTGTTAACCACACCTCAATACCACGATGACCCGATTTGGGAAAACGGGTGCTCTTCGCTATAATTCCGCGCTTATGCGGAGGGCAAAATGCCTGCCACGTGGAAGGGCTATCTCACATTCGGACTTATCTCAATTCCAATTCAACTGTCGCCGGCAGCGCGAACGGAGCGAATCAGCTTTAATCAAATTCATTCCGTATGTCACACGCGCTTGAAGCAACCTCTGTTCTGCCCATCGTGCGATAAATTCGTAGACCGCTCGGAAGTCATCAAGGGATACGAATACGAAAAGGATCAATATCTCTTATTCAGCAAAGAAGAATTGGACGAAATCGAGCCTGAGTCCGCGCAGAGCATGGAGATTTTGAACTTCGTGAAGGTCGAGGAGATTGATCCAGTCTACTTCGATGCCTCTTACTACGCGGAGCCAGCAGAAGCAGGTGTGCGAGCCTACACTCTGTTGCTGGACGCCATGCGCAAGACCGGCTATGCCGGTATCGCGAAAATCACCATGCATGGCCGCGAAAACATTGTAATCATCCGCGCCCGCGAAAACGGGTTCACGCTGCATACTATGTTTTACAAAAATGAGGTTCGGGCCGTTTCCGAGGTGTCCATTCCGAAAGGCGAAGTCAAACCAGAAGAATCGAAGTTGGCAATGCAACTGATCGAAAGCCTCGCGGCTCCCTTCGATCCCGAGCAATATTCAGATGCATATCAGCAGGAATTAGAAAAACTCATTGAAGCCAAGGCCCACGGACGGAAGCTTACTGTGGTCCCGCGCGCCAAACACGAGCCGGTTGTGGATTTGATGGCGGCGTTGAAGAAGAGCCTTTCTGAAGGAGCGTCGCAGAAGACACTCTTCCGTGCGGCTCCAAAAGCTAACCAAAGAGAAAAGAAATCCCGCAGAGCTAGTTAGCCCTCGTTTGGCGTTGTTTCACTCAGTGATGAAACCAGCCCCGGCACCAGTGCAGCCAAATAACGACGCCGCTACAGATTGGTCCGATTATCATGGCCGCCTTCGTCCACCACGCAACCTCTTTCCAAGACTTCTTCCTATCCAGTAAATCGAACATATATTCTCCCTTCAGCGACATTGAATCGCTGGCTTGCGCTACATGCCGCTACATGAGCGGCAGACCTGGTCGCGTGATGATGCAACAGAGCGGGCAAACGGTTGCGTTCTCTGTCGTGGCAGAAAACCGGTCATGACTAAAAGGAAATTCACGATCGATTTTCATCTTTAATGCCGACGCTTCAGCTCAATGGCTTTGAAAAGCCATAGCAAGTCTCCGACTGAGTTGATTGAGACGGTTGGCGACAATATGGTCCGGCGCGTTATCGCCCCAGTTTCAAAGTGGCACGGCTGGCACGCATTCAGGCGCGGCCTAGCCACGAACCTTCACGCCATCGGGATAGACGATAAGACCATCCAGGCGATTTCGCGGCACAGTAACGCGGGTTTGACCATGAATGTGTATGTGAAGAGCGTCACCCAGTCGCAAGTTAACGCAATGGACGCTCTCAGGACGCAGTTTACAGCCGTACCTTGCAACGAACTTGCAACGAATCGGTCCCACGTTATTAATTAACAATGGAAAGTCCTTCATTACACGCAAGATGCTGGAGCCGAGGCCCGGACTTGAACCGGGGACCTGCCGATTTCTCCAGGCATATCGTGTTGCTGGTTCTAAAGGCCTTTTCCCTCACCTACAGTCCCCATGTAGCACGATATTCGGCAGCAATTGTTCGCAAGTTGTTCGCAAGATTTTGTTCCCAGCCAATGGCGCAATACGATCAACGGAGGCCGAAATTGCCGAGTTCCATGGGCGGCCCAGACTAATCCTCACGGCAAATTTAAGGGATCAAATCGCGAGTGTTTGAGTGATCTGAGCCGTTGTACGAAAGCATTTGCGGGAGTTTAACCGACGTAGAATTCGTAATGAAAGCTAACTTTTTCTCACCGCAAAGTTACTGTTATTTTAACAGTAGGCATCGACATTTGTGGTCGCGAAATATCGTGTCTGGGATCACTGATCCAGGAGCCCTTGTCTTGATGGAGAGAACACACTGCGATCAGAAGGCGGCGGTTAACCGCGGCCGACACGCAAAGTCTTGCTCAATCTGCAAGCACCCACAATGCGATCAGATTGAAGCGGACTTCCTTGGCTGGCGGAGTCCTATGACGGCCACGGACGACCTGTGTGATTGGCCAGACCATTTCCCATTACCGCATCATCGAAAAGCTCGGGGGCGGTGGCATGGGTGTGGTGTATAAAGCTGAAGATTTGGAACTAGGCCGGTTTGCTGCCCTCAAGTTCCTGCCCGACGACGTAGCCAAAGACCCGCAAGCACTCAGTCGTTTCCAGCGTGAAGCGCAGGCCGCCTCTGCGCTAAATCACCCCAACATCGGCATGATTCACGAAATTGACGACCAGCAGGGTATGAACTGGTGATGGAACGTGTAGGCACTGTGTCGGCTGTGTCTATACTCCGAGCGCGCGGGGAAAGCGCGCGAGTTCCTCTGGAGTCGAATCATTCGGAACGGAGCAGCCTGGTGCGGCGATGTATCTGGCTCCGGCCTGGGACCTTGCTTTTGTCCACTGCTCCCGCATTTCCGCTACCGACAATTTCTCGTAGTCGATTTCATCGACGCCTCCGGCTATCGTCTGAGAATACTGCTTGCGAACCTCGGAGACTGGGATTCCGCTTGTCTTCACAGAATATTGAATGACGGGCGCGTTGAAATCCGTGAACTGATCAAGGTACGGTCTTTCGAGATAGTGCAGATGAAGAATGGTCAGCTTCGTGTCGGCGAGCGCATCGAAGACGCGTTTGTCGTAGGGCCGGGTATACCGCTTGTACTCCTCGACAGAGCCGAACTTGCTTTCGGCATTGAAGATGCTGACGAGCGCGCCGGACGCGCCAATGTCCTTGGTATGTCGGATATGGTTGATGGTTGACTGCGTGATGGCCTCTAACGCGCCGTGCCAGGCGTCGGGATTCTGTTGCTGGAATTCGTGGAGGCTTTTGATCTGCTCGCCCTCTACCTGGTCCGATTTTCCCAGGCTTGCAAACTGCGGCTGCGATTGAAACAGGATCATGGCGGTCATGTAGGGACCGTAGATCGTGTCGATGAAGTAAGCGTCCCCATTCAGTCCATCACGGACGAGTTGAAGCGTGGCCAACTGGTCCGGAAACGGCGAGTCCAGCGGCTTCAGTTCATACCATTTGCCAGTCTTCGACTGAGGGTAGTCGAAATCATTCATGACCTTGACGATGTCGGTTTTGTAGGTGCGATGGAATTCGAGATGGTCCTGGGCCTCCAGCTGCGCAGTCGGCCTTTTGTAGTGGTGGTAAAAGGTGAAGGGCGGACGATCGAGATCCTGTCCCCGCAAAGCTCTATCAACCCGCTCCTTGTGACTCAAGGAAGATGAACCTGTTTTCTTGCCGAAGACAGGCCTTGCAAGCGCAAGAGCCGCAGAGGCGGCAGCGGCAGAGAGAAAGTCTCGTCGATTCATGGTCAGTCCTTTCGGAAACACGCAATGCAATTATATAGGCACATACTCCATTGGTGACCCGAGATTCGAGGACCTCACCCGCGCGCAAGAACGTAGCCGGCAAATGAGAGAGCGTGGAGAGCTGCGATCGTCACACCGGTCAAAATGGGAGAGACTCTTTGCAGATCGGTCCTGAGCTGGGTGAGTGACTTTGATGTCTGCTTTCCCTACATCAGGGACGCCCCATAATGCGCACGTGAGCATAGGGTGACCCTGCCCACAACAAGCTCCCTTCGAGGGTACTCACGATCAATGTGGCCAATTTTGTCGAATCTATTTTGTGCTCGAAGGCTTAGATGTCCTCTTTAACAAGCGCGATTTGGCGGGTGCGGAGAAGTACTGGTCGCCGAACTACATCCAGCACAGCTCACATATCGAACCGGGCGGAGATGGATTGTTCAATCTAGTGAAATCACTGCCCGCTGGATCCAAGTGGGAACACGGCATCATGATGGCTGAAGGCGATTACGTGATGATTCACGGCCGCGACTCCAACCCGGACAGCTCCGCCATTGTTGTCGTCGACATTCTGCAGGACGGCGTTTTCGAGGAGCATTGGGACGTGATTCAGCCCGAAGCAACCAAGAAGGAATCCAAGAGCAAGCTTCCCATGTTTGGAGACAGCTTCCCGCGGTAAGATCCCAAGGCGCGGGAAGGTAGAACATCCCCAGCCTCGGAACCGTCACATGCCCAACACCGCGAGGCCTGCGTTATAATTTCTCGCCGTATTCACCCAAAAGCTGCCCGAGAGGACGGTTGGCCGTGAGCCGACGAAGTGCGGCAAGCCCTCGACGACCTGAAATCCGACCCGCGCTGGGCCACTCTAATGCAAGACCTCGGCCTCCCGCTATAGTTTCGTCCCACCCATGCCAGGGTGGCGCATAACCGAGAGCGCAAACCCAATCGCGGTGGCGTTTCCGCGAAGTTTTCGTGTTCCCGCACTTGACCTCGGCGTAAGAATTTGCGCCAGCGAGCGTGGTATCTGTCGGACTCGATTAAACTAGTGTAATATTCGCCAAGACCTACCTTTGTTCGAATGCGTTCTGCTGACGTTGCGTCTGGGGCGTCGAGATGCAGTCCGAGGGAGGATTGTATGGGCTATCTGCCTGAGTTTGAAGACGACGTTTTCATCAGTTACGCGCACAACGACAACCTGCCCTTTGTCGGCGAGAAGGAAGGCTGGGTCGACCAGTTTCATAGCGAACTCAAAAAGCGCGTCGACGAGTTATTGGGGCAGGAGCCTTCTCTCTGGCGCGACTGTGAAATCCGGGGTAACGATGACTTCGCAGAGAAAATCTTCAACCGGCTCGCTAAGACGGCCACTCTTCTTTCCGTGGTCACTGAAAACTTTCTCAAGCACGAGTGGTTTCAGCGGGAGCTCGATGAATTCTGCCGCAACGCGGAAGGCAGGATAGGTATTCAAGTTGGCGAAAAGCGCAGGCTCTTCAAGGTCTTCCGGAACGAAATAAAATGTCAGGAGTTGCCCAAGCAATTTGACGGCATGAAGAGCTACGAGTTCTACGGGGAGGATCCCGACGATCCCAAAAAGAGGGTTCACGAATACCGCCCGGCCCTCGGAGGGCAGCAACCGCGCCTCTTTTTCCTCGAAATCAACGACCTTGCGACAGATATCGTGCGCACCCTTGAGGAAATGAAGAAGATGGGCTTGGGCGCCACGAGGAAAGCGTCACGGGTTGGCACCGTCTATCTCGCCGAGACCAGCACCGATCAAAAATCAACCCGCGCCAGTATCAGAAGAGAGCTCCAGGATCGTGGCGTCATCATCCTGCCAGATGGCGATCTTCCTCGCGGAGACGAGTTCGAGCAGTGCGTGAGCGAATTCCTCCGGAAGTCCGATCTTTCCATACACATCTTTGGAAACCGCTCCGGCTTTGTTCCTGAAGGAAGCAAGAGCCCTCACACCTGGCTGCAACATGATCTGGCCATGCAACGAGCGAACGACCCCGATTTTTTCCGCTTCCTTTGTCTGCCCTCGGCGCTGGCATCGGCCGACGAGGACCAGCGCGGATACATTCAAAAACTGCAGAGTGACGCGGCCGTGCAGCGCGGCGCAGAAATCCTTCAGGACGACAGAGTCGAGGGTCTGAAAACGGAAGTCCTGCGCTCGCTGGATCAGATTCGCCGGAAGCGTGAGGAGCCGAGCCGAGCCAGCATCCCCGGGACCGCACCTGCGCCGACGCCGAATACGGTGAGCAAGGCCTCGGACGAGCCGATAAGCGTTTACATCATCTGCGATGGACAGGATCTGCAGAACCCTGCGTTTCTTTCTCTCAATAGCCTTCTACTGGATCGCGGGTTCGAGCCTCTGAAGTCTTTGGTAGTCGATAACCCCGAAGAGGCGCGCCGGACGCACGAAGAATATCTGCAAATCTGCGATGCCTGCGTCATTTACTACGGAGCGGCCTCCGAAGGCTGGGTCAGCGCGAAGCTTACGGATTTTCTGAAATTCCGGAGCAAGCGGCAGACGCCTTTTCTCTCCAAAGCGGTGTTCGTCGCGCCGCCTGCCAGCGAGGCCAAGCGCGCGTTCCGAACGAACCAAGCGAAGGTCATCCAGGGCGGGCCTGAATTCTCTGCCGAACAACTGTCCCCGTTCATCGACTCGCTCAAGAGATCGTGAGGTCCCCAGGAGTGAACATGGACGACTCCCGCTTTAATCCCTTTCCCGGACTGCGTCCCTTCGATTTCGGCGAACAACATCTCTTCTTTGGCCGCGAAGGCCAGAGCGAGGAAATTCTCGGCCACCTACGTACGAATCATTTTTTGACGGTTGTGGGCACTTCCGGCAGCGGCAAGTCGTCGCTGATTCGCGCTGGTCTTTTGCCCGATCTTTATGGCGGATACATGGCCACCGCGGGTTCTCACTGGCGCGTGGCCATATTCCGGCCTATGGATGATCCCATCGGCAACATGGCGCGGGTGTTGAACAAGCCCGACGTACTGCAGACCGAACGTCCCGCCGAGGGCGATCAAGCGCGAAGCGACATGCTTCTGGAAGTGACGCTGAGGCGCAGTGGGCTCGGCCTAGTGGAAGCGACGCGCCTCGCGCGCCTGCCTGCGCAAGATAATCTTCTGGTGGTTGTGGACCAGTTCGAAGAGCTGTTCCGTTTTGCAGATACGGCTAACTCGGCCTCTCAGTGGGATGATGCAACCGCGTTCGTCAAGCTGCTCCTCGAAGCCGGCCGGCAAACCGAGGTGCCCGTATACATCGTGATTACCATGCGCTCCGACTTCATCGGAGACTGTGCGAGGTTTCCCGAGCTTCCCGAAGCGGTCACTGCGGGTATGTATCTCATTCCGCGGATGACGCGAGAGCAGCGCCGGCGGGCCATCGAGGAACCGGTGGCCGTTGGCAGCGGAGCTATTTCGCTTCGACTCGTGAATCGCCTGCTGAACGAAGTCGGCGACAATCCGGATCAGCTTCCCATCCTGCAGCACGCCCTCATGCGTACGTGGGAGCACTGGGTGGACCGCACGCGCGACATCCGGAATTTCGAAAAAGATCCCATGGACTTCGCGGATTACGAGGCCATCGGTGGACTTCAGGGCGCGCTTTCGAATCACGCCGATGAGGCTTATGACGCGCTGCCGGACGACCGGCGGCGCGAGATCGCCAAGCGCATGTTTCAGTGCCTCACGGAAAAGGGCGCAGACAATCGCGAAGTGCGCCGGCCGACAGCGGTGCGCAGAATTGCCGATGTCGCGCATGCATCCGTGAAGGACGTGATCGATGTCATAGAGGAGTTTCACAAGCAGGGACGCTCGTTTGTGACGATTCCTGCACAGGTGGCCCTTAGGCCGGATTCCGTTATCGACATCTCCCACGAAAGCCTCATACGTCTCTGGGTTCGGCTGAAAGAGTGGGTCAACCAAGAGTCCGAGTCTGCACATATGTACCGGCGTCTCTCGGAAGCGGCGGAGATGCACGCCGGGGGGCAAGCAGGGCTCTGGCGCGACCCTGAGCTTCAGAATGCGCTGAACTGGAAGAAAACCGAGCGGCCCAGTGCCGAGTGGGCGCAACGGTACAACCCGAACTTCGAGCAGGTTATGGCCTTCCTGGACGCGAGCCTTAAGGCTCGGGCTGCGGAGGAAGCTGAAAAGGAACGCCGGCGCTCCGAGGAGCTCCGACGCACGCGCCGGAACCTCGTCGTTGTGTCTGCCTTCTCTGTTATCGCGTTTGGCCTAGCCGCCTTCGGCTGGATCGAGAGGGTAATTGCTCGCCACGAAACTGTCGTGGCCAAGCAGGCAACTGATCGCGCCGTGGCCGGGGAGGCTCGAGCGGGTAGTGAGAGCAGCAAGGCGGAGCGCCAAGAACAGGCGGCGATAAAATTAGCCACAGAGTTAAGAATTCAGGCGCTGAGGGTTCGGGAAGAATGGCTCAAAAAGAACGACAGCCAGATTTCGATGCTCGGCGAACTCATCGAGAAGTCCGCGCCTAACGAAGCCGCGGTGTTTCGCGCCGAAAAGGCCTCGTTGCTGATTGAACAGGACAACCTCGACGACGCCGTGAAGGAAGCGACGGCCGCGATCGAGGTGTTTCCCGATAGCGTATATGCTCGCACGAGCCGCGGATACGCCCGAATGCTTCAAGGGCGTCCGAAGGAAGCGCTCGCCGATTTTGAATATATTCGGGACAAGATCAATTCGAAAGATGCGCTCAATCACTTGAACCTCACCATTGCGCTCGCTCAACTGGGTCGCGACGCCGACACCGGCAAAGCTCTCGACCGTGCCATCTATTATTCGTTGCATGGAAAGGATTCGGGCGGCGTGGAGAGCGCAGTCCCTCTAGAAATCAAGCACGCAACAGGCCGTACGGCGATCATCTATAACGGCGAAATCTTTCACCAGGCTCTTTATTTCCTGAGACCACTGCTCGATGCCAGCTGGGGAAATAAGGAATTTGCGTCCGATCTGCTGGCAGCGGAGGAACGCGCCCGGGAGGACGGAATTCGCCAGGGCGAGAAGGAAGACGCGGCCCTGGTCGTCCTTACTTGGGCATGGTTTGTGGAGCGGACGAAATCGCCCAACTATGGTCTTGCTGCCGGTCAAGGAATTCTGTGGGAAAAAGCCGGGTATCCAGACCACGCCGCCAAACATTTTGACGAGTTCTTGAAAAAGCATGCCGAGCGGAAAGAACCAAGATACGACAATCTCGCCGAATGGGTTCGCAACGAAACGAAACAACTCGGCTCGGTGGGGTCGTCCGCGCGGGAGGCGGATCCCGCCGATATGGAAGTCGAGTCGGATTTGCTGCAAACCCAGAAAAAGTACTCTCAGGCGGAGAAGAAAGTGACCGAGGCCATCGGAATCGAGCGGAATAATGTCCGGTTGTACTTCAAGAGAATGGACATCCGGTTTGATGAGGCGAACGAGGCCAGGACGGTTTACGACGAGGCAGACACTAAGGCGAACGCAGACGACAAAAATATCAATGCGCTGGAGAAGCCGGCACCGTCAAGCCAGACGGAAACTGCCGCGAATGAGCTGGAGGAGAACAAAGCAAAGCAAGCTCCGGAAGAAAAGGAAAAGGCGAGGCAAGAGAAACTGAAGACGCTGCAGGCAGATAGGGACAAACAGCGTGGAACGGCGAATGAAGCCAAGCTGAAGATGAGGCAGCTTTATCAGGAGGTGATCGACGATTGTCAGACTGTGCTGAATCTGCGCCGAGACACTCCGCAAGCCTACTACTATCGAGCGGTGGCGAACTACCGCCTTGAAAAGCCGCAGGACCCGATCGTTCGCGATCTTAAGCACACGATCGATCTCGATCCGACCTATCGAGGTGCTATGGACTGGCTAGGCGGCCCCTATAT
Source organism: uncultured Acidobacteriota bacterium (assembly GCA_963703675.1). Taxonomy (GTDB): domain Bacteria; phylum Acidobacteriota; class Terriglobia; order Acidiferrales; family UBA7541; genus Palsa-295. Next base: position 718,640 of record CAVPFH010000010.1, read on the forward strand.
TAAGACGTCTCCAGAAGAAGCCGTTGCGTGGAGGTCGAGATACGACCGATTGTACCCAGCGAATGACTGGAATCTATGGCAGCTCGCGGAGTCGGAGAACAAACTGAAGCAATTCGCAGATGCTTACGACACAATCCAGAGAGCCATCACGATCAATCCGATAGGATACCCCTATTACAAAACACGCGCTGAGGCCGAAAAAGGCCTGGGGTACCCCGAAGAACAGATTCAGCAGGATAGAGCCGAGGGCGAGCGTGCTGCTGTAGAGTTCTTCCGCCGAAGAGCGGACAAGGAGGCAGAGGATCTCGACTATGCGAACGACTGGGAGCGTGACGAGTGGAAGATCCTTTCCGACCTCGGAGCCAAACCCGGGAGCGAAGAAGTGCGCTGCAATGCGGCGGTTACTACGTGCGTCACTTTTGGATTGGCCAGCGATCATGGCGAACGGGCCATTCTTGGAATCGAATCCGTGAAAGAGGTGAATAAGGACGGGGAGAATCGGGACACTCGCATTGTGCAAATCGATCGAGGGCAGAGTGACGGTGTGGTGCTGGGCTCGACAGGCGACGTTTTAGCGCGTTACTCGAAGGATGAAAAGCATGAGCGCCGCGCGGCGAAAATCGGCACGGCCGAGGTATTGTCCGTTGAGCCGCAATCCGCGCTGCTCAAGGTGAAAATGTCCAATCCGAAGGATGACGGAATGGTGTACGCCCGAGATTGCGTTCTACTGAACGTCCGGACGCCTAAAATCGAGCCACGCTCGGAGCTGTGGTCCGTGGTGAAGTACAACATTGCGCTCCAGGATCGTAAAGGACAAGAGATTGCGGATTTCCGGATGCTCTACAGCAAAGAGTCGCCTGAGCTGGATGGCGTGATCTATCAGAAGCTGCTCGACGAAATTCATGAATTTGGCCGGCTCAATGGGGATACGGTCAATGATGGGAAGCCGATTTCCAAGGGAATGTTTTCCGCCAGGCCGACGAAGGCGCGCGAGGTTCTCGAAGGGACGTCACGGGAAGACTTGGACCGATTTTTCCAGTATGTTCAGAAATTTCCAGGCACCTTTTTTGGTCACAAGTTGACGATCAGCGAGATTTATAAGAACTGGGTCCTCCAAGGCATGCCGGAGAGTTGATCGGAGCGCGATTGCTCATTGGTGGTGAGGGGTGTGCTCGAGGCACCAAATTCTGAGTAGCCATTAGCAACAGCATTAGGGCCAAGGATCGCTGTCGGAGTGCGGTCAGTCAAAAACGATCCGGGTCGTGACTGATCTCATTCTGAGGGGAACACAAAACGGAAACCTCACCAGAAATGGGTGCGACACGCGCCCACGCTTACGTGCTCTTCCGATAGCCCTCAAAGGCTAGGGCCTGATATCAAAACCTCGAACGGTGAAGAGCAAGCCCGGAGCTTGCTCCCCACACCGTGGCGACTCGTTTATTTCATTTCGGGGTCTTCGGTTTCAGTCGTGTAACCGTGATGCTTACGGTATCGCCACTGAATTGGCCGACCAAGCTGTGCGACACCAGCGCCGCCTTGATCGCTTCCCTCAATGGTCGTGGCGGTTACTTCCACGCTCTCGTCACCGACCTTTACCTTCCATCGCGGCAATTAGGTGCTCCTACAGGTCAGCCTCTGCTGCTTAATCCACTCCTGTTCCCACTTACCAATTGCCTCCATGATGAACTCAGCGCGATGTGGCTCAATGTAGGGATCTTCCTCACCTAGGGATATGGAGGTCGTCGGTTCGAGGGACAAGTCTACGCGGTAAAACTTTTCATCTTCCCTAGAGACCCAGTTCATTCGAGGCCGCGACTCGATGCCCCAAGAGTCTACGAGCCAGCCGACAACTTTTCCGTCGGGTCGGCTAACGTGGAGACTTCCCCACATGCTGTGGTCACCGTCGGTGGTACTTCGCGACAGAACTTTTTCGATCCGCATTACGACACCCCTTCGTGATTCGCGCCTGGTAACATTTTAATTAAGTGGCGAGGCATGGTAGGACATTTGAGCGTCGTGTTTCCAAATTTGAAACCGACTATTTACATTCTGGTTGCCCTTAGTATTCAATTGGCTTTGTGAAAAAAGACCGCTACAGCGACGGATGCGTTTTACCGGCGAAAAGACTATCGATGATCCGCAAAACTCTCTTTGCAATTCTCGCAATCGTTTTCTGCACCAGAGCGCAAAATGCAAATCTTACGGCTCGCGAAGCAAAAGAACACATCGGCGAGGTTCAACCTGTCTGCGGAAAGGTCGCCAGCACGCACTACGCTACCGGCAGTAATTATTACAGCTGGCTACTTTCAGTTCTTCTGCAGCCCTTATCCGATCGTCTCATCTTGTTCTGATAACTTTTTCAGCTCCGTGGGTCTCGGAGTGGGCACTCGCCGTTCCAAAAACCTCTTCAAACCACTCACCGTAAACTGTTGAATACAGGCGCTCGACGACCCGCTGATTTTCCGTTCCAAAAACAGATGTTTCTGAAGCGGTTCGCCTGTGGCGGGCTGCGGAAGTGGTCGGGTCGTGCCGTAGCGCGACACTTAGGCGTCAGTCATAAGTACATTCAAAAGCTCACGCAGGAATTTGCAATCAATCCGAACAAGATGCGGGGGCAGGAACGAACCTACGGCGAGCCAACATTCGAGCTATTACGTCGCGCACAAGAGCTGATCCAACAGCAAAGAGCACGCGGATACCTGCGTAGTCCGAGGCGTCATGCTTGGGCGCCATTAAGGGATCGCCTTGGGTGCGCGACGCGCAACCGAATAGGACGGAAGCAAATTTTAGTTCAGTCAGTGGGGGCAGGGACTCTGCCGATGTGGCTGGAGCCTGCTCTGCTGCGAAATTCGTTGTGGAGGGGGCAGGAGCGGAGTACGATGCGCCACACATTGAGCCAAATCGGGAATCCCGGTTAATCAATGCGCCGCTGATTTTAGCAACTATGAGCACTGCGATTCGCCGTCCCTCACCTCCAGCGGAAACCGGAACCCCCTGGACACTGTATTTGTAATGAGCACCATATCGAAGGGAGTCGTTAATGAACGCCGTACAAATCGAACAGAAGAGCTATGAGATGCCCCCGCTCGAGGGGATCAGCATCGCGCATTTTCTCACCGTCGCCGACGTCGAGCGATCGGCCCGCTACTACGAAAAGATCTTCGGCGCTCGCATTCTGACCATGGGTGACGGCAACGCGCCTCCGTACCTTCAGCTTGCGAATATCTGGATGATTCTGAACGTTGGGGGCGGGCCGACCCCGGATAAGCCCACGGTAACGCTCAGCGTCCCCGACCCGAATCACATCAACAGCTTTATGAATTTCCGCGTTGCGGATATTCAAGCGTGCTACGAATTGTGGAAAAGCCGAGGAGCCGAGTTCCTGACGGAACCGATTGCCAAGTACGGCGAGATTCGCTGCTACATCCGCGATCCTGACGGCTACATCATCGAGGTCGGACAAAGCACCGCCCTTAAGTACGGTTAGCGCTCGGCGCGGACAGGATGTGGACTCTGCGCTTAATATCCGACTAATACTTTGGTATCCCTGGATGCGTTCGTCTAATGGCCTCGTCGTCGCGCTTCTGCCAATCTTTGCCTTGAACAGTCACTCGCTCCGACATCGAAAGGAGTACCAGATGGATGGCACAAATGGACTGAAAGAGACCACGCTTAGTGTGAACGTTTTTACCGCCCCGGGAAAGGCTATGGTCGGCGAGCGGCCAAGGCCCTTCGGCGAAGCGCTCGGCTTTGACCCTATCACGTCGACTTTAATCTTCGGCGAGTACGACGCGGTGCTGGTGGACGCAATGGGGACAGTGGCTGAGGCCGAGGCTCTCGCGGATTGGGTCGCTCTGCACAACCGCAACTTGGAGACCATCTATATAACGCACGCCCATTTCGACCACTTCTACGGTCTGAGCATTCTGCTCGACCGTTTCCCGGGCGCTCGGGCGATAGCAACGCCCAAGACGGTGAACGCCATGCAGATGTCTTTCTCTTCCCCAGTGGAGCGGTTGGCCCGCCGGCTCTTTCCTGGGCAAGTGGCCACCAAGTTGGTTCCACCTGAGCCCTATGAGCACGACACGTTCACTCTCGAGGGCCACGAATTGCGCATCATCGAGCAGGGCCGCACCGATAGTCCCGATTCGACGTCTCTACACGTTCCATCGATCGACCTGATCGTCGCTGGCGACGTTGTATACAACCAATGCCGCATGTACGTCGGCGACACCACCCCCGAGAGCCGAAAGAATTGGATCGCGGCGCTAGACCGGTTAGCGGCGCTGAACCCGGCGATTGTTGTCGCCGGTCACAAGAAGCCTGGCGCGCCCGACTCTCCCTCGACGATCCAAGACACCAAGCGTTACCTGCAGGACTTCGATCGGGTGCAGAAAACCGCGACGTCCGACCAGGAGCTGTTCGATCAGATGACGGAGCTGTACCCGCATTGGGTAGCCAATCAGTCGTGGTTGATGTTCGGATTCCCGCAGCCATAACCCACATCAACCGCTGATGCGAACTTATTTCGTGGCTACACACAGTACACACTCGCGACAGGAATTGGTTTTTGGCCTGCCGCCATCCTTCTCTCGGCGCTCTTCGGTGCGGTACACCTCGGAAATCAAGGCTTAAAGCTTTAAGAGGAGACTAAATCGGTCGTTCCCCGGGTGACTTCTCGCGGTTTTTTATCTTCCCGCAATCCGACAAACTTGGCGTGCCGGAGATGGTTCGCAGGCGTCCACTCGGCGTAATCGATTACGGCGACCAGTCTGGGTTTCAGCCAAACGCATTTCTCCATGTCAGCCGCAGTGAGCCCTTCGCCCCAGCGACCCTTCTTGGTATCGGGAAGATTCGCAAAGGGACAGGTTTCGGTCCGCAGCTTCTCGAAATTCCGGAATAGAGACTCACGGCTCGCCGGAACGAATCCATTTCGTACCTTGGATGCGAATAGAAGTTTCTTGCCTTCGTAATATCCAACGAGGATGGTGTCGAAGTTCTTGGGAGCTGGTGTGTAGCCGCCGATCACGAACTCTTGACCTCCACCGATACGCATCTTGACCCAAGCGCCGCTTCGCCGCCCGGCTTCGTATTTACTATCTTGGCGTTTGGCAACGACACCTTCGAGGCCCTGGTCACGCAATACGGAAAGAATCCGGTCGACTGGAACAGCAAAACTCTCGGAGTAGTGAACGTCAGGAAGTTTCGACATTACGTTCTTCCGCAGTAGCTCGCGCCGCGCATAAAGTGACGACATTCGTAGGTCTTTGCCCTTCCACATCAGGACATCGAAGGCAAAAAAGGCGATCGTTTTGGCGGTCGAAAAATTCTGCAGCCGGTTGAATGAAGGGCGTCCAGCATCATCCAGCGCGACGGTTTCGCCATCGATGATCGACTCGTCGGGCAAACCGCTCAGAGCCTCCACGATACGCGGGAAACGACTATTGAAAATCTTTTTGTTGCGTGAATACAAGGTGAGCCAGCCGGCATGCTTAACTGCCAAGGTCCGGTAGCCATCGAGCTTCAGTTCATATTCCCACGAAGGTCCTTCCGGGTGTTTCTTAACTGCTAGACACTGCATTGGCTCCAAGAAGCAAGCAATCGCGTGTCCGCCTCGTCCAAATCTCAACGCGTCAGCTCCGCGCCTGTGGCATAATCTCGTTGTTCTCCCGCTATCATGAGAGCCATTCGCACGTTTTTACGCATTACTTGTGCGACCATTCTTGTGGGTGTGCTCAGTACCGCGATTCCAGCACTGCAAGAAGGCCACTCCTCTCTGTTGCTGGCTCAATCGCCCTCTGACCGCCCAGACTCCGTCGAACTCGAGCAGTTCCTTTTCGTGCAGGCGCCCGAGCAAGACAACGGCAAAGGCGGAATCGTTATCATATGGCTCCCGCAGCCGTTGCAGAAACTCTGCCTGGGAAAGACCGCCACGCAATGCAGCAACATCGACTACTGCATCCGCACCACGAATCGAGAATCCTCGCAATGCAGGGACATTGGCGTCAACCTGGCACATATACCACCGTACCCGCCCGACACGCGTCCGCGCCGAATGCTGAGCATCGTCTTAATGTACCTAGCACCGACGAAGTTCGAGCAACTGCAGGATTTTTACAAGAGCGCGCCCAAAGCATCACTGCAACGCATCTCGATGAGCGCTCGCATCAAGGCCCGCATCCGATACACTAGGAAACCCGACGACGAACTCTATCTGCTGGAAGTTCTCGCCGTGCCTCCTTTCTGAGTCCAGAGCGGGATTGCCCTGCGAGAAAGTTCCTCGTTCAACAGTTTCGATTCCGACCCGTGGGAATTGATTAGCCGGAAGAGAGCCTATCTTAGTCAGCCGCATTTGCAACACGCAACGCTTCGCGACTCACGAGGGTTTTGTCGATAAAGCCGCGAGTAATAATTGACTATTGAAACGCGGGACGTTACGGCAATGATTCGAATGAGGTTTTTGGGCACCCTGAACCAGCTGTCTCAGGGAACGCGAGCGAGGGAAGAAAGGAAAAAGCCTAACTCTTGCGGGGAAGTGTGAAGTTACCGCGAGATGAGCAATTTGTCGGTCTTCCTTTGGCCTAGCAGTGTGCGCCTTCGTCGTATGGAGCGGGCTATTCGGCTTACCCTGGGAATCCCCAGAGGTTACCGCCCGGTAAGGACGGTTTGCTTGCTTGTAGCCCGCAGTTCTAGCGTCCCGCATTTGAGAAGCCACGAGCCACGTAATGTGCTCCCGGCACACTGGATAGGGTTCATGCGACACTCGCGAGTTCTAACAGATATTGGACCATGTGGGGAGAGAACTTCCCACAATGTGCAAAATTCAAGCACAAACCCCGGTCGTGAAAATGACAATACCTTCTGGAATGACCGAATCCGACATGGCATCGTATCTGGGAGCACGCGCCCTGCTTTTCGGAAAATTAAAATGCACACTCTAACCGTTATAGGAATTTTGCTGTTGGCCACAGCGGCGATAATCGCGGTGTGCCGTCGCAAGGTGAAGTGAAGCCTTTGCGAATGGCGCAACGCCCCTTTCTTGGAGCCGAAAATAGCGGAAACCCGCTCGTAGGGTTAAGAGCGTTGCGGTCCCTCTGAATTAGTTGTTACTGCATATGACGGATTCCATTCTCGGATCGTTCCCTCGATGGAATCTAGGGGCGTGCGCCGAAGCCGACCGCGGACGCGGCGTGCGCCCTAAGGCTATTCTCACCCTGTAATACAGGGTTGTGTCCATTGTTCTGGTCGCCGCCCGTCCACTAGCCTAAATTTCATGAGGGTCCGCCGTCGCATTCTCGTGGCCGATGACAATCCGCTGATCAGAAAGATGCTTTGTGAACTTTTTAAGGACCACGAGTATTTGGAAATCTGTGACGAGGCGGTGAACGGGCAAGAGGCGGTAGCGAAAGCTAGAGAACATCGCCCCGACTTGATTATCCTCGATCTCGCAATGCCCAGAATGAACGGCCTTCAGGCCGCCATGGCGATTTGCAAGATTCTTCCTAATGTTCCCATCATTCTTTTCACGCTGTACGCCAGCGCGATTCGCAGTTCGGAAGCCGCAGTCTCGGGTATCACGAGGGTAGTTTCAAAAAATGAACCGAGCACTCTCGTAGGACACGCCGAAAATTTATTGCGTGTTGGTTAGATTTAAGATTGTGTAACAGTCAGGAGTGCCGATGGCCGGAACATGCACATAAGACTTGAAGGAGCTCTGAGATTATTAGAGACGTGGCGAAATCAGGGAACGCCATTGCAGGTTCACGTTTCTCGCTCGGGAGCGCAGCAGGATGTCCGGGGCGCAATTCGGGACATACGTGGAACAGTCGTCGGGCTTGGCACTGATCCAACATACCTAGAGCTCAATTTACAGGGAGCCGACTTCAACGGCGACGAAAAATCTGCGGCGTACCTTGTGTGCGAATTTCCGAACGGAGACCGTTATTCTTTTTATCTTTCGCGCACTAATTAAATTCTTAGATCGGCCGGTCCCGAGTAACCTCACGCGGGTTTTTATCCTCCCGCAATCCCATGAAATTGGCATGCCGAAGATGATTCGCTGGCGTCCATTCAGCGCAATATGAACGCCACGATTTTCGAATTGCCAGACCAACACTTTGAGCCCCGTTGTTATTTGGCCGGGCTTGTGCGGCGCTTTATTTTGTCGTAGTCCGGGACATGAGCGCAAAAGCCTCCCTGCGGCGTCATTTTTGTGTAACCCGCCACCAGTTGTTCTTTGTAATGATCAATCGCGAAATCGAAAGGGTCCGCTGGATCAGCGTCGACCAGTGTCAAGTCTGCGTCGGCCATGGTGAGCCTGAGGGCGCGTACCGTTCCACCCTCGAATTGAATGTAATTACGCGCGCCGCAATTATTCTTCAGGGCTGAATGATCTTCTCTCCCTGCTTGCGGTGCGAATGTCAGCGCGATCTCTCCGTTCTCGATTTTGATGCTGCTCAGGTGGCCGCGGAAACGCGGGGGCGGCAAAATCACTTCGGGTTCCAGGACCAGATCGTCTTTGTCGACCGAGACGCCTCCCACTTTTTTCGTGTCAACCAGTTTAGCGGTATCGAGCCCCAGCACATCCATCAAGCCTTTCACCGGAAGATGAAGCGCTTTTACCGAAGTCGTATGAACTCGAATCATTCCTTCCGGTGTAACGGTGAGCATTGCGGTGGTTTCAAAGGGAATATCGCCCTTACTGGCAAGGAGTCCCTTTACGCTGAGCTGGTCGCCGTCGATACTCGCAGATAATTTCTTGAGCGGAGCGTCATGTGCCGCGAAAACGAAATCGTTGAGATCGTTCGTTAGGGATGTGGTGCTGAGGCGAACGTTTGCTGAATCGACGTCAATTGCGAAGGATTGCTTATCGTCGAATACGACCATCTGACCGGGTTTGGGTGTCAGTTTGCCGGACAACGTCACGATGTCGACGATGATTCGATCTGTCAGATGGAAATGAGCATTTTTGATGAAGGCGCTGACGTCGCCTCCCGCGGGAATGTTTGTCGCGGGAGCGTTGTTCTGCGGAGGATTTTGCCCGCGTGTCGGCGTCGGAACAAATGTCGCCATTGCAAACAGACTGATAGCGCCGCATACCAGAGTAATGTGCTTCACGTTTGCTCCTAGGCATTTGGGATAAGGAATGACCAAGCGCACAGCTGGCCCAAGAAAATGATACATGGTCGGCGTGTTTGACGGCGAGAGTTCGGAATCCATCCAGCTTCAGTTCGTACTGCCAGGCTTCGCCTTCGGGCAGTTTTGTAACCGCGAAGCACTGCATCGGTGCCAGGAAACCGGCGATCACTGGACTTGGCCCGGGCGTCAACGCCTTAGCTCCTGGTATCCACCTCGACGGCGCTCCAATTGGTATCTTCACTCGCAAGAATAAATACCGGTTTCGGAGCCTAAAAGGGATCGGGTCCGCATGATACTGTATTCGGCGACGCTATCAGAGAAAAGCGAGCATTTAGTAGAGCTGACGCCGCAAATGACATGAATAATGCGGATACAATGTTCTATTGACGGACGGCAATATGAAAACATTCTGCGCTGCGTGCGCTACACTCACTCTGATTTTCGTCTTCGCGGCGCAGGTGCGCCCTCAAGACGGTTCGACCAGCCGAAATGGTACCGTCCGTGACGCGCCACTCGTCCTCACCGGAGCGATCCCGCTAGAAGACGCCAAGGGACGCTTCGATCATTTCGCGAACGGCAAAGGCCGTTTATTTATTTCTGCGCTTGGTAGCAACGCGGTCGCGGTCATCAATCTCAGCGGACAAATCCCCGAGCACACCATCACCGGCATACCCGAACCGCAGGGTGTAGCGTTTTCTCCCGAGACGAACAAGCTTTTCGTGGCCAGCGGTGCTGGCAAAGTTTACATCTACGACGGGACTTCGTTTGACCTGATCACGACTATCGACTTTCCGGGTGGCGCAGATAATTTGCGCTATGAGGCAGCCACGAAGCATGTTTACGTCGCCTGTGGCGACGACGAGCAGAACGGCGCCATCGCTGTCATCGATGCGAACACCAACCAGCGGCTGGACGAAGAATACAAGCTGGGCGGCGAACCAGAATCTTTCCAACTGGAAAAGAACGGGCCGAACATTTTCGTGAATATTCCGCCACTCAAACAAATTGTGGTGATCGACCGCAACACCAAGGAGATCAAGCGCTGGCGCTTACCGGACATCAAGGAAAACTTCCCCATGGCCCTCGATCAAGCGGACCATCGTCTATTCGTGGGGGCGCGCGTGCCGCCGCGATTGGTTGTCCTGGATACGACCACAGGCCGCATCGTGGCGGCGCTCCCGAGTGTTCAGGACATGGACGATTTGTACTTCGATGCCGATCGCAAGAGGGTGTATATGCCCGGGGGAGAGGGTTTCATCGACGTATTTCAAATGGCCGATGGAGACCACTATCGCCTCCTCGCCAAGATTCCGACTGCGCTAGGCGCAAGAACCGCTGGTTACTTTGGAAAGGGAACGAAAGGGTTTGAGCGCTTCTATCTGGCGGTTCCGGCGCGCGGCGGACAGAACGCTGAAGTGAGAATCTACACGGTGCAGGATTGAAAAAGCGCTCAAGGGGCGCGGACTAATTGCACCAAAATGGTCTACCGTCCAAACTGAGAGCGCCCCGAAGTTTTAGTCGGACAAGACCCATTAGCGGATGCGTCGTCGTTCAAACGACGGTATCCGTGGTTCCATGGCAAAAGGGCGGGGGGCGTAAAATGACCAAAAATCCCCGTTTCCGTACTCGCATACAAGATATGCGCCGTAGTGTGAATTTGGAGAAGGTCTCCGGTCGCCGTTGAATGTCGCGCCGGCCAGATCCACCTGTGTTTCGCCTTCGCTGCCTCTAAGAAGCACAACCGAACCACTGATCCCGACCACGGTTGTTTGTAGGTTCCGGCCGTGACCCGTACTCGAAACATGAACGTCTAGTGTCGTCTCGTCTGTCTTCCAGCGGTCGAGAATGGCAATAGCTTCGTCAATTGTGATATGCACTGCAGCCCACCTCTGTCCTAGTCGCTATGTGACAACGCGCACGCATGACCTCGGGGAACCTCTCCCGAGACACAACTAATAAGGCATTATTTGAAACTGGAGTCAGCGTCAGCTTTTTTGCGGGGCTCACTTCGTGCTTTGAACTCAACTGGAGATGTTCGCGGTTTTGGAGGCCTTTTTGTGGATGCGAAGAATGCCTTGCGGGCTTTCTCAAATGAGTCTTCGGCCATTGGGGTCTGCTCCTTGTCAGTCTAATGTAACGACTTCGCCTGTCGAAGCTTGGTCTTGGCGTCCTTAACCGCTTCTGGAATGTCTCTGTCTTGTAGGATCAGCTCTTGTAGGGCTGTTGGTTGAAAAGTTGACTGTCTCTCCAAGAACTTGCGGAGTAGAACCGCGGCATCCTTGGCTCGCCCCATCTTGTCGAGGAAGCATGCGGCACCGTACAAATAAATCGGCAGACGGTAGAAGCTATAAGCCTTTGTTAGCGCTGCAAAAGCCCGCTCGGTTTGATCCATCAACGCGCAGGAAGCTGCATAGTTACCGAGGCTATATGCGATCAAAGCGGACCGCAGTTCATCGACGTACCGGGGATGAATGACGTCATCCTTGAAAGTATCGAAAGTATTCTCTACCTCGCGTTGCTCCTCTGGGGTCAACTCGAAGGCCATTACTCCACTCAGATCCTTGTAGAATCCGTGCGGCAGGACCAATCTCGAAGATGGCTTTCCCATATAAACATCCCTGCCCCTGTTCGTTGCCTCTCGACTGCCGAAAGCATCTCGCGGAGATTACTGTGCGATGACTTCAGAACCAACGGCATACCTTTCATCAAGCGGAGATTCGGCTGTGAGACCCACCCCGGATCGTGCCCAAGAGAACAGCACTTGAAATGCCGCATCTTGCCTAGTTCTTTGTAGGTTCGTAAACAGCTGCCGCGAAGTAATTTAGCTGAACAGATCATCAGCCTTTCAGGTAAGCGCTAGCACTGGTCAGTATCTGAACGAACGGATGGGAGGCGTCGACCTGTCACATTTTGATGACGGGAGCGATGGCCGCCGGGCAGAAGGTCGCCGATGGTGACCGAATTGGCGGGGCACGTCTTTGTTACAACCTGCTCAAGAGCAGTCACGTTTTCATTTCAACTACCTGCCATCATCTGATCGAATGCTTGCCGTCGCTAACGCACGAAGAAGGAAACGAAGAGGACGTTCTCAAGGTCGAAGGCGATGACCCATATGACTCGTGGCGCTACGGGCTGAAATCGATGCTAGCTCCTTCTAACAAGCCTCTGGAACTTCGTGTTCAGGAGCGGGTTCAGGAAGTTGCGGAGAGGCACCACACGACAGTCGAGAATCTAGACCCGCAGATGGTGGCGATGACGAGCCGGCGGGCGGAACGATTGGAACGCCAGAGGTTTCAGCGCGGCGGTCGCAGGCGGGGACGAATCTGGCATCCGCAAAGCACGGGTAGGTAAGTTCGGACGTGAGAGTCTATTGTTCCGCTGAAGTCCCGATTATCGAATACTTCACTTCTTTCTGTTTCTCGCTCTGAATAAACATGTGATCCTTTTCGATGCGGCACTGTTCCAACAGCCGGGCTCGGCATGGCCCGACGCTTTTGCGCAGGAACACTGGACCAGCCCACCGCCAGGCAAATAGGGATTTTGCGCTGCGACCGCCGGTAACATCGTGATCACGCCGAACGCAAGCGCAAAATGATCCGATTGCCGTCGGCTAACGGACATAACATGAAAACGATTGTTCTTCTTATTTGTTCAAACATCTTCATGACATTCGCGTGGTACGGGCATCTAAAATATCGCAAGGCACCCCTTTTTGCCGTCATCGTCGTGAGTTGGTTGATCGCCTTCGCGGAGTATTGCTTTCAGGTACCTGCGAATCGAATCGGCTACGGGGAATTTACAGCGTTTCAACTAAAGATCATCCAAGAGGTGATCACCCTTTGCGTATTCGTCATCTTTGCGTGGTGGTATCTCGATGAAGGTATTAAATGGAATCACGCAGTTTCGTTTCTATTTTTAATCGGCGCGGTGACGTTTGCATTCTGGGGAAAGTTGTAATTACCGGAAATGTCCATCGGAGGCCTATACCGTTCGAGGAGACCATGAGAGAGAAGGGCGACAGTCGAAGGTCCTACCAGTCGCGCCATTTTCGCGCAGAAGCTGCTGGCTGAGCGTGCGCGACGGCGGCAGAATGACGGAAAGCCAACGAGCTCAAGGTTGCGCTGGGCGAGAGGATAAATGCATTTAAATGGCTGGTATCGGCCGGTCCCGAGTGACTTCCCGCGGGTTCTTGTCGTCGCGCAACCCAATGAACTTTGCATGCCGAAGATGATTCGCTGGCGTCCATTCGGCGTAATCGATGACGGCGACTAGTTTGGGTTCTAGCCAGATGCGTTTCTCCATGTCGGCCCCAGTGACCCTTCTTGGCTTCAGGAAGATTTGCGAACGGGCAGCTTGGACGCATAAAGCAGCTTGCGGTCCCTCCAATATCCAACCAGGATCGCGTCGAAGTTTTGAGGATCTGATGTATAGCCAGCGATAACGAACTCCTGGCGCCCGCCGAGGCGCATCTTCACCCAGGAACTCCTGCGACGTCCGGGCTCATACAGGCTGTCTCGGCGTTTCGCAACAACACCTCAATGTGCGGGAGCTGTCGCAATCGTTCGGGCAATAGGCGACTCATTTGGCTCGTCACGCCGCAAATTCAAACGTCGCAGTAGTTGAGCATTGACGGCCACAATGATCGTAGACAGGCTCATAGCAATCGCGCCGACGCTCATGGGTAGATCAAGTCCCCAGCGGATAAATACTCCCGCCGCTACCGGAATCGCGACCAAGTTATAGGCGGTGGCCCAAATCAGGTTTTGAACCATTTTACGGTAGGTGGCGCGAGACAGTTCAATTGCTCCGACTACGTCGCGGGGATCACTCCGCACTAGAACGATTCCGGCGGATTCGATTGCCACGTCCGTACCCGCACCGATTGCGATTCCAACATCCGCGGTTGCGAGTGCTGGAGCATCGTTTACCCCGTCGCCGACCATGGCGACCTTTTTTCCACCCGATTGGAATTTCTTTACTGCTGCTGCTTTGTCGGCAGGGAGCACTTGGGCAGCCACTTCATCAATCTTGAGACGGCGCGCAACCGAATCGGCGACAGGCTGCGAGTCACCGGTGATCATGGCGACTTGGATTCCCAGTTTATGGAGCAACTCCACCGCCTCCGTGGATTCTGGTCGAATCTCGTCTTCCACGGCGAGTGCCCCAAGAACTCGGTTATCGGCGATTACGTAAAGAACGGTCCGACCATCACTGGCCCAGGTCTTGGTAACGCTTTCTACTTCGGGCGGAACTTGAGCTTTGAGATCGGCTAACAAGCGAGGACCACCAACATTAATGGTTTTTCCGCCGACGACTGCCTTCGCCCCACGACCGGGGAGGGATTCAAATCCAACCGCGGATTCGATCTTCAAGCCACGTTTTTTGCCTGCCCCCACGATTGCCTTCGCAATCGGATGTTCCGAGTCGGCTTCAACGCTGGAGGCGACGGCCAGCACCTCTTGTTCGCTTGTGCCAGGCGCTGTCGTGATGCCGGATAGGGCTGGTGACCCGCGAGTCAGCGTTCCGGTCTTGTCGAAGATGACCATGTTCAAATTGCGAGCACGTTCGAGTGCCAGGCGGTCCTTAACCAGCAAGCCATTTTTCGCGCCAAGCGATGTCGAGATTGCAATGACAAGTGGAATCGCCAACCCCAGAGCATGGGGGCAAGCGATGATAAGGACTGTCGCGGTTCGGATCAGGGCGTGCTCCCTATCACCTGCTATCCACCAGTACGCAAACGTCAGAACGCCAGAACCAAGGGCAACATAGAACAAAATTGCAGCCGCGCGATCAGCTAGCGCTTGCGTCCGCGAACCCGAGGCCTGGGCCGTGGCAACCAGCCGCATGATTCCAGAAAGTGCGGTCTTCTCACCGACAGCAGTCACCCGTATCCGGAGGCTGCTTCCGGAAGCCACTGTGCCGGCTATCACAGTGGCACCCGGAATTTTTGAAACCGGCTTCGATTCGCCCGTAATCATCGCTTCGTCGACGTCCGCAGTGCCCTCAACAACTACTCCGTCCGCCGGTATCCTCTCGCCAGGACGTACAAGGACGATATCCTCGACGAGCAGTTGGGAGATGGGAACTTTCTCAGTCGAAGAGCCACGCACGCGTTCCGCAGTATCGGGTAACAGCGCTGCAAGCGCGTCGAGCGCGCCATGCGCTTGAGCGATAGCTTTCATTTCCAGCCAGTGGCCGAGAACCATGATGGTGATAAGTGTCGCGAGTTCCCACCAAACATCCACATCGAAGATCCCAAACGTCGCCGCTAGGGAGGCTGAAAACGCGACCAGTATCGCCAGACTGATCAACGTCATCATGCCTGGTTTACGACTGGCTAACTCTCTCCAGGCACCCCGGACAAAAACAATGCCGCCGTAAAAGAAGACAATCGTTCCCAAAATCGGAGGGATGAACTTGGAGCCAGGAAAAACTGGAGCTGTGTAGCTAATCCAATGCTGCACATCTGCCGACCACACGACTACCGGAATCGTCAGTACAAAGCTAAGCCAGAATTTGTCCCGGAACATCGCCACGGAATGCCCCGCATGACGGTCGTGGCTCCCGAGCGTGGCTGGCATCTTGTGATCGGCGTGCGGATCAGGAGGATGTTCGTGCTGATGATTCATCGGTGCCGCCTTTTCAGCCGGAGAGACGGGCTTCCTCGCCTACGACGAAGTAAGCTCCGCCGAGGTAAAGATTTGTGAACTGGATCAGAGCGAGACAGCGTCTCACTCACCTTGACGGTTTCGCAATCATACCGGTTTCCGTCAACAAACATCTGTTTCTGAGCAGGCTAGGCGCGACTTTTGGGCAAGCGGATTTTCAGCGAATAGCGTGGGCCTGAGAACTGGGGATTTTGGGCAAGGTGAGGTTTTTGGGCGAGATAGGACAAGCTCGAGGCGCGTGGTTTCGCTATGTCCCGGGGTGGGAGTAGACTGTTGCAACCCCGACTGACCAAGGTGCAGAAGGCACGCCGCCTGCCCTTTCGCAGTGCCCTTCGCGGCGCGCTCCACCTGCGCTGTCCCTACTGCCAGCAGGGCGCGTGCTCGCTCGCTGGCCGAATAAAATCTGTACGGACTGCCACCACTGCGGTCTCTCCTTCTTACGCGAGTCCGGTTACTACATCGGCGGCATGATCATCACGTATGGCCTCACGCTCATGGTCGTCATTCCCGTTTTTCTTTTCTCCCTACTTCTGCCCGACTTGAAGGGCGTCTCCGATGACGGTCGCTTCGCCCTCTGGGTCCTCTTCGGGGTCCCGGTTTCATCGCTGCTCATGCTTATTCCTACGATTCAAACCTTCCTGGCACAGAAACGCAACTCCGGCCTTTCAGGTTCTAGCGTCCACGGAATGCGAACCGCCCTCAGCAAGGTTCTGCAAGCCGCGGTCGATTGGAACTTTATCGAACTCAATCCGGCTCGCGGAATTCGCATCGGAGATCGCGGGCCGAAAACCGAGAGACTCTATCTCAACTCATCGGAGGCCTTACGTCTACTCCCTGCCCTGCCCGAACCGTGCCACATGATAGTGTTGATCGCGGTTCTGACAGGTATGCGGATCGGTGAAATTCTCGCGCTGCGGTGGAAGTACCTCGACCTGCTGCGCGGGGTCATACAGATTCGCGAAACCGTGTCAGAGGGGCTGTTCGGTTCTCCGAAGACGCGGAGCAGTCGAAGAGACCTACCGATGAGTGATCGGGTGCGGAAGGCGTTTGAAGTCCAGCGGGCTCAATCGAGACAGACCGGCCCCGAGGACCTCGTGTTCGCCACTCGTAAACAAACTCCACTTAACCCAAAAAATCTACTCCGCCGCGTCCTGCGCCCAACGTGCGATGCGCTAAAACTACCAGCGATCACCTGGCACAGTTTTCGGCACACCCATGCGACGCTACTCGGTGAAGTTGGCGAATCCATTCGAACGGCCCAGGCTCTTCTCGGCCATTCGGATCTCGAGACGATTCTCAACGTCTGCACGCACGCAATTCCAGAATCACAAAGGCGTGCGGTGGACAAAGTCGCTGAGGTATTGTTCGCAGATGTTCGCAAAACAGCGGGGACATCTGAAAGCGAGACAGTTAACTAACTCATGCTAAACCGCTTGGAGAACACGTGGAGCCGAGGCCCGGACTTGAACCGGGGACCTGCCGATTACGAATCGGCTGCTCTACCAACTGAGCTACCTCGGCGTTGAATCGACTGTAACATCGCCGCGAAAAAACTGTCAAACCAGCGGCGAGGTTGGTTGCGTGACACGCATATGTCGGGGTACCTAGCTACGTGCCAATATTCTCCTTGACGCTTCCCTACTTGTATTCGCGGTGCAAATTGCGGGCCCGCGGGCAGCAATCAGCGGGAGATGGGGTACATCAGCCAGACAACGACTACGCCGATGACGACGAACATTGTGAATGATCGCAGCACATACCTAGTCCAGTCGCGAACCGTGCGTTGAGTCAAGCAACCAAGTGCAATGGAAACGAACAATGCAAATAGCAGCATAGCGCCGAAGTGACTGAACGTCGCCGCACCCGCTATCAACAGATCCGCCAACACTTAGCCCTCCCGCAGAACGCGAGTAAATTCTTGTGAAAAGTGCACCCAAACATTCAGGCTCGCCTTCCTGACGCGATTTCGAGTGCGTCGAACACCGCCAGCAAGTTCACGACTCCGGCGCCGGCAATAAATCGCGTGCCGTAGTCACCGGCCGCGCGAGAAACGTCCGGTCCAGCTGTCTCCAAGAGACGCACGACGTAGTAGCAAACGCCCGAGGCTGCATCTGCGAGAAATCCGAGTGTGTCAAAGAGATCGCCGGAATGCGGAGCGAATATCTTTCCGCGCAGCAAGGCACCGGTCATCGCTAAACCTGCCACCGTGATTAAAAACCCGAGCGCTCTGCCCCACCGGCCAAGGATCAAGTGCCCGGCACCCGGCACGATCCACGCGGCCAGCATCGCCACCGGAGCGAGTACGGAGTGTTTCGCGGCACTTCTTGCGCCGCGCAGTGCAGTTGTGCCGGTTGTACCAGGGACGGTTTCCGCGGAAATTACCGACGCGTGTTGCTCAGTCGCACTGTCGGCGGGCGTATCGTTGGCGGGCGATTCGTTCACTTTCACCTAGGCCAGCAGCGGCAGAATTTCTTCCTGGATGGCGCCGGTGACGCGCGCCTCGTTCTCTCCGATATACATATTCACCTCGCTGCGCACGCCAAATTCGGGCATGTAAATTCCCGGCTCGATCGAAAAACACGTGTGCGAAACGATCTTGCGGTCGTCGCGCGTTTCCAGGCCGTCCATATTTGCGCCGTTGCCGTGTACTTCCTGGCCGATGCTGTGTCCCGTGCGATGTACGAAATATTTTCCGTAGCCGGCTTTGCGGATTGTTTCACGCGTCACGCGGTCTACTTCCCAGCCGTGAATTGTGCGCTTCTTGGCTACGGATTCTTTCACGAAATCGATGGCCGCGTTGCGCGCGTTCTTTACGATACGGAAAATCTTGGCGTACGCATCCGGGACACGCTCGCCGAGATAGCCCATCCAAGTAATATCGTAATACACGCTTCCGGGGCGGTTCATTTTGCCCCAGACGTCGAGCAGCAGCAGATCGCCGGCGCGAATTGGACGCGACGAACCCGCTTTTGGTTCGTAGTGAGGACTGCCGTTATTAGGTTGAACGGCAACGATGGGCGGCTCGGCAGCGCTGACTCCACTCTGGCGAAATTGCTCCACCATCCACTGTTGTAATTCTGCTTCGGCCAGCGGTTTACCTTCTCGTACAAATGACGCAGCGCGCTGGAAGGCTTCTCGCGTGACGCGATCGACGATCGCACCAGCTTCCAGGTGACTCTCGAATTGCTCCGGCGACCAGCTTGCTTCGAATTTCTGCACCAAGTCAGCCGAACTCACCACTTTTTTCTTCATTTTGCGGATGAGTTCGACAGTCCCGGCGTCTACCAATCCGATATACGGAATATTATTTTCTGGCGAATACTGCATGGCGACGGTCTTGCAACCCGAGAGCAGCTTCGGCAGTTGCTCGTGCAACTCTTCCCAGCCGGCATAGAGCGATTTCTTGCCCTCCAGCGAATCGAGTGAAGCTTGCTCGATCTTGTGAACCAGCTTGCGCGGCTCGCCTTTCGCCGGGATGAAGTAAAACCAGCGCCGCGTGATCATGGCGTGGCTGTTGAGTCCGAGAATATTTCCGGCGATGGGATCGCGGTGATGATGATCGTAGAAGAGCCAGCCATCGATTTTGTTCGCGCGCAATTCGGATTGGATGGCCTTGATGTCCGGCATAGTCTTAACCCTTCTCTTTTCTGGATGTGACTGGTGCGGGTGAAAGTCCAGCACTTGCGCACTGGTGACGCCCGCGATCGAAACGCGCTTGTTGCGCTATTTTCGCCCGAAGTGATTCTAACAGTCGAAACAGGGACGTTCAAACGCTCGGCCAGCAATCGCCGTAACGCTTTGTTGGCGCGACCGTTGCCGGTGGCGCGGTGAGCCGAACTTTCAAAGCGCCGGCATGTTCGCCTTCGATAGCATCGTGGCTCGCCCGTGGCTGCACCTTGACACGAAACGACACGCCGCCGGCGATCACGGTTATTTCCGGTGCGTTTTGCTATCGTTTCGCTTTTCGACGAGATAAGTGAACCTGCACACAGTCTGTAACACGCCTATATTAGATTAGAACAAGGAGAGATCGTAAATAAGGAGACTTCAAATCATGTCTGCAACTGGCTTCGCTTTTGCTAATCCCCGGCCATCGCCCGATGATTTCGACACGTTCAACCCCGAGGATGTCTATGCCGATTCAGCAGTAAAAACGACACCGGTGACCGAAGCGATTCCCATCCAGTGGAAAAATCCTCCCGTGATGCATCTGGCGGACGTACTCGGAAGTTCGCTGGTGCAGCAAATCCAGAACTCGGGGCAAATCGTATTTCATTCTGTTGGCGACACTGGAGGAGTGAAAGAGCCCTCGCACCAATTCGCCGTTGCCGATGCGATGAGCGATGACCTAACGGGAAAAAGCTATGCCCGCGGTCTGCCGGCGTTCCTTTTTCATTTGGGCGACGTGGTCTACTTTTTCGGGCAGGAACGTTATTACTACGATCAGTTTTACGATCCCTATCGTGACTATGCAGGGCCGATATTCGCGATCCCCGGAAATCACGATGGAGTCTTATTTCAAGGCGAGCCGGTGCCATATTCGCTGCAGCCATTTTACGAGAATTTCTGCAGCAGGCAGCCGTCGAACGATCCCGCCGCAAAGGGCTTTGCGCGCACGACAATGACGCAGCCGGGTGTTTATTTTACTCTAAACGCTCCGTTCACCAAGATCATCGGCTTGTATTCCAATACTAGCGAGACGACGGGCGTTTTGAGCGGAGGAGTTATCGGTAACGGCCAATCCAGCTTTTTGCTTGCGCAGTTGCAAGCCGCCGCTGCACAACGTAATCAAAAAGGAAGCGATCCTTTCGCGCTGATTCTTGCAGTGCATCATCCGCCGTTTACTATCAGCCTTGACCATTTCCCCAGCCCGCAAATGTTGCAAGAAATCGACGAAGCCTGCACCAAAGCGGGGATCTGGCCTGACTTGGTGCTCTCCGGACATGCGCATCTCTACGAACGTTACACGCGAGTGATGAAGAGCGACGGACGCCAAATTCCGTACCTGGTTGCAGGAAATGGTGGCTACTTCAATTTGAGCAAGCCGAAAACTGGCAAGAATGGCGATTTGCCACAAATGGGTGTTGCTGGAAATGATGGCAAGGGCAACGAACTAACGCTTGCTGCTTACAATGACAATGTTTTTGGCTTCTTGCGAATTACGGTCGGTCCTGGCTCGATTCATTGCGAGTCGCTGGGTGTTGATGAAACGACGCGTCTCAGTTCAGTGATGGATCAATTCACTCTGGATCTGAGTATACACACCGTTAGCAGCGCTGCGTCTGTCAACAAAGGGCGCAGAAAAACGAAAGCGGTAGCCGTGCCGAAAAAGAAAGTGCCCCCTCCTGGATTTCATTCGCGGATGGGCATGAAGAAAGCGAAGAAAAAATAAGCTGTTGCATGAACTCTGTGAATTCCGCGTTCAGCGTGTGATCAAAGTCAAATTTGCATTTGAATTTGTAGCGGCCGGTCTGGCTCACTTCAGCCAGACCGGGCAGCACCACGCAGGCTCAGGCCGATCCGCAATCGCGCTAATGGGTCGCGGCTGAGTTTGGGCGCGGACCGAAGAGAGCGCTGCCAACCCGAATTTCGGTCGCGCCTTCTTCGATCGCAATCTCAAAATCGTGGCTCATGCCCATGGAGAGAATTGGAAGGGCCCGGCTGAGACGCTGAGCTAATCCGTCTCGCAGTTCGCGAAGCTTCCGGAAATATGGTCGCGCGTGTTCAGGATCGTCGAAAAACGGGGGAATGGCCATCAGTCCGGCCAGTACCAGGTGCGCGAATGGAGCGATGCTCGCAGCCAAAGTCGGCAAATCAACTTCAGCGACTCCACTTTTGGTCTCCTCCCCACTCATGTGTACCTCGATCAATACTGGAAGGCACTTTCCTTCTGCTTCCGCCGCTGCATGCAGTTTTTTCGCGAGCGCAAGATCGTCCACTGTATCGACGCGCCTGAATAGGTACGCCGCGCGGCGGGCTTTATTGCTCTGCAGGTGGCCGACCAGGTGCCAGGTCGCATCCAGGTCTGCAACTTTTGGCTGCTTTGATTCCCACTCCTGCACGCGATTTTCCCCGAAGTGGCGCACCCCAGACTCATACGCCGCGCGAATCGCTTCCGCTGGATGCATCTTGGAAACGGCAATTAAAGTAATTTCTTCGGCGCGACGACCGGATCGCTCCGCGGCGTGCGCGATCTGCTCGCGAACCTTCGCTAAATTCGCGCGGATCGTTTGGCTTTGGTTCTCCATCGCCGCGATTCTAGCATGGGCGGAAAGGCGCGCTTGTATAGGAAACTGTTGCTTGCACGTGAGTGGCGAGGTCAGGGGCATAATTTTCGCCGGTGCGCCGCTATGCTAGACTGGATGACATTCGATGCCGACCCGCGGAAAATTCATCGCTCTGGAAGGAATTGACGGTTCCGGCAAAGGCACGCAACTGGAAATGCTTGCGCGCGCTTTCGAGTCCCGGGGAATCGCGTTTGATCGCGTAAGTTTTCCGCACTACATCGGATTCTTCGGCAAGTTGGTCGCGAACTTCTTGAACGGCGAATTCGGTCCTCTCGAAAAAGTGGATCCTCACTTCTCTGCGATGCTTTATGCCGGCGACCGCTGGGAAGCGCGGCCTGCGCTCGAAGCGGACCTCGTTGCGGGGCGCGCCGTACTCGCAGACCGTTACGTCGCTTCAAATTTGGCCCACCAAGGAGCCCGCGTACCGCACGATCGTCGAGCGGAATTCCTCGCGTGGCTGAAGGAGCTCGAATACCGCGTCTACGCACTCCCGGTCGAGGACTTAGTGATTTACCTTCATGTTCCGGCGCAAGAAGCGCAGAGGCTCGTCGGCGAAAAAGCGAAACGCGATTACACGAAATTGCAACGCGACTTGCTGGAATCGAATCTACACCACTTGGAGACTGCTTCCGAAGTGTACGATGAGCTGGCCCGCCGGCCCAATTGGGTCACGATTGAGTGTTACGACGCGGCAGCGTGCGCACTGCGCGCCCCGGAAAAAATTCACCAGGAGATTCTGACGGCGATCGAAACGCGATTGTTTCCAGCGCTGCAAGCAGGCCGTTAACGTGATGGGTTTCGACGAATTCCTCGGCAACGGACGCATCGTCACCGCTCTTCGCGGCATGCTCCGACGCGATCGCGCGCCCAGCGCGTTGCTTTTTACCGGACCTCGCGGAATCGGCAAATACACCCTGGCGCGCATGTTCGCGCAAGCTGCGGACTGCGAGCGGCTCAAAGATGACTTTTGCGGAGAATGCGATTCCTGCAGACGCATGGCGGCGCTTGCGAATCCGGCTCCGCTGATAGCGGCCGGTCTGACGGAGCGCGGCGAAAGCGCGGACGCGGCGGCTGTCGAGCGCATGCCGCTGATTATCGAAACACATCCCGACGTTTGGCTGCTGGTCCCCGATCCCGTGCGCAGGCTGACGCCCGTGGCGCATCCCATGATTCGCGTGGGGCAATTGCGCGCCGTGCAGCGAGCGGCATATTTCCGGCCTCAGGGCCGCCGGCGCATCTTTATTCTGGACGACGCTCACACCATGCGCTGGAACGACGCGGACGTCTTCCTAAAGATTCTGGAAGAGCCCCCGGAGTGCGCGACGCTGATATTGCTGGCTCCTACTCCCGATTCACTACTGCAAACGATCCGCTCCCGTTGCCTGCAGTTCCATTTCGCGTCCGTCCCGGCGGAGCAGATTGACACTTTCTTAAAAGCGCACACGGATGCAAAACCGGCAGAGCGCAAACTAGTGACGCAACTCTCTTGCGGAAGCCCTGGTATGGCGCTCGCCTTGAACCTGGAAGAATCGACAAGATTACGCCGCAGCATACTGAGCCTGCTGGCGAAGGCAATCGACGGCGGCAAGTCCGCCGAAATTTTCGCGGCCACAGCGCAGCTGGCCAAGCAAGAGAAGGAATCGTTTGAAAATATCCTAACGCTGTTTTATAGTTTGGTCACAGACCTTCTCGAACTATCCCAAAGTCCGAAGAACAGTCTCTCTCGAAATCCCGACTTGCTGCACGAACTGGAAGCGCTCAGCAAAAAGATAAGTCTGGAATGGATCTCGAAAGCGACCCGGGGTTTGGACCTTCTGGAAAGCCGTCTGAAACGCAATGTCAGCCGCCAGTTGGGGCTCGATGCGCTCCTGGTTTCATTAAGCAATCGCTGAGCCGGCAGTCGATCTAATAAATTTTAAAATTACTGCAACCCAAACCCTTTCTAGACAGTCATAAGAGGTAGCAGATCGAAGGAGTATTCATGGTAAACCGTAAACTTTTTCGCCCTACTCTCACGGAGGTTAAGGATCAATTCCCCGTCCGTGCTCCCCAGCCGGTCGCGCAAGCACCTGGCCCTCAACGCAAAAAGCCTGCGCCTCCGGAACAAACGCACGCAGAAAACTTCTACTATGTGAAGCAGATGCAGTCGCGAATGCCGGTAGCCGTAGTGCTGACCGACGGCGAAATCCTGCGCGGAAGCGTGGAATGGTACGACCGCGATTGCATCAAACTTACCCGTTATGGCAGCCCGAACCTGCTCGTTTACAAGCACTGCATCAAATATCTGTATAAAGAAGGCGAGGACGCGGCGCGGGGCGGCGTGAACGGCTCGAACGATTCGAACGGTTCAGACGAACACTAAGAAATTTAAACGGTCGCGCGATATTGCGAAGTGTGGTGCGCGGGTGTGTCTTCAGCTGTGCTTGGTTTTTCGCTGTTTCGTGAAAGGTCCTACGAAGAACGTCATTAGGGCTTTGCCCACGAGCCGCTGGGCGCCATTGCGCAGATCGCAATCCACGACTGCGATGTGCCGTCCGATTCGCACCACGTTCGCTTCGGCGATGACGTGGCCGTCTTCTACCGCCTCTAGATAATTGATTTTCATTTCGATCGTCGCGACGCGCGTGCCAGGTGGACACGCCATGTACGTGGCCAGGCCGCCTGCAGTATCGGCTAACGCTGCCAGCACTCCGCCATGCACGACTCCGTGAACCTGCAAGTGCGAATCGTTTACGTTCATCTGAAGTATGACCTTGCCGCGTTGCGCCTCGACCAGCGCGAATCCGAATTGCTTCGCGGTGTTGCTTTCTCGCAGACGCGAGCGCATCTCCTGGACCGCGAGATGTTCGATCGATTTCGGGTTACGCGATTGAGCCATATCAGTAAGCGGTTAAGCCTCCGTCGAGCGGGAACGCCGCTCCGGTAATCCAAGACGCCTCATCTGACGCGAGGTAAACAGCCATGAACGCAACATCCTCCGGTTTACCCATGCGGCCAATCGGTATTTCAGCAATCCGCCGTTGAATCTCTGCTTCCCCGTTCGGAGACATTCGTATCGATTGCATGCCCAACTCTGTTTCCACGATCGTCGGACAGATACAATTCACGCGTATTTTTTCGTGCGCATGATCAAGGGCCATTGCTTTGGTCAACCCAGTTACTCCTGCCTTAGCCGCGCAATAAGCGGCTCGCTCCTTGCGCGCAACGAGACCTAGCACCGAGCCGATATTGATGATGGAACCGCCGCCGGCTCTTCGCAACACCGGTAACGCAGCTCGGGAGACAAGGAACGTTCCTGTAAGGTTGGCCGCGATAACGTGCTGCCATTCTTCGTCGGAGGTGTGCTCTGCCGTCGCCACTACCACCGCTCCCGCATTGTTGATGATAGTGTCTAACCTCCCGAAATGCTGTTCCGTTTGCGATAAGGCCGCACTCACTGAGGTGGCCTGGGTCACATCAGTTGTGGTAACGAAGGCTCTGCCACCCGCAGCTTCGATTTCTTGGCTCACTGCGTCCAGAGGCCGTCTCCGGCGCCCGGAAATGGCCACTTGGGCCCCTTCGTGCGCGAACACCAACGCGCAAGCCCGCCCGATGCCCGTGCCTCCCCCGGTTATGAATGCCGTTTTCCCTGAAAGTCGACGCATCGAGAATGCTCCCTGGCTCGTCTAATTCGAAGGCGCAATCTAGCATCCGTTCGCTATGGTGCGCAACCCGGAGGATGCCCGGTGTAAATTGATACATCCGGGTTGCAGCTTCGATCTGTTAGTCTCGCCAGAGGCCTCATGAAAATCGGAATTACCTGTTACCCAACATATGGCGGCTCGGGAGTGGTCGCTACGGAGCTGGGAATTGAGCTTGCTGCACGCGGTCACGAAATCCATTTCATCAGCTATGCGATGCCCATTCGCCTGAATTCCACCAGCGAACGCATCCATTTCCACGAGGTCGAAGTCACTTCCTATCCGCTTTTTGATCATCCTCCTTATACATTGGCGCTCGCGACCAAGATGCTGGAAGTAGCTGAGCAGAATTCCCTGGATCTGCTGCATGTGCACTATGCAATTCCGCATTCAGTCAGCGCACTCCTGGCGCGACTGATGGCCCAACCGAAGAGGCTTCCTTTCATCACTACTTTGCATGGTACGGATATTACGCTGGTAGGAAACGATCGGAGTTATCTGCCGATAACCAAATTTTCCATCGAACAAAGCGACGGCGTAACTTCCATATCGAGCTATTTGCGCGAGCGAACGATTCGCGAATTCGAAATCAAGCGGCCCATCGCAGTGATTCCGAATTTTGTGAATTGCGATTTATACAAACGCTGCGAAGACCAATCTGCGCGCACTCAATGGGCTAAGCATGGCGAGCCCATCCTGATGCATCTTTCAAATTTCCGACCGGTGAAGCGAATCACGGACGTCGTCGAGATATTTGCGCTGGTGCGCGAAAAGATGCCGGCGAAACTCGTGATGATGGGCGACGGCCCAGACCGCGGCGCAGCGGAATACATCGTGCGGAAGAAGCGTCTCTCGCAGGATGTATTTTTTATCGGCAAACAAGATTCGGTGCAGGAAAAATTGGGACTCGCTGATCTGTTTCTGCTGCCGAGCGATGAAGAATCATTCGGCCTGGCGGCCCTGGAGGCGATGGCCTGCGAAGTTCCGGTGGTGGCCTCGAATGTCGGCGGCCTGCCTGAGGTCGTGGCACACGGTGTAGATGGTTACTTGATGACACCGCGAGACGTCAACGAAGGTGCGAAGTATGGGCTTGAAATTCTTGGTCGCCCAGATCGCGGACGGGCGATGGGCCAACGCGCTCGCCTCAACGCGAAGGCAAAATACTGCGCGAACGACGTAATTCCTCAATATGAGAATTATTATGTTAATGTTCTCCAGCAGCGCCCGCTGGCACAGCCTATATCAGCACCTTAGGTATTTATGCTCTAGGTTACAAGTCCGAGGAAATTCGGGTAAATTTTTTCCTCGTTTGAGCAGATTAGCCACCTACACGGATCCCTGCATGGCTCTAAGCTCCTGAGTTGTCATCGGATAGCAGGCTGGGTCTGGCAGCTTGCATGCTCTCCATTCTGAGGCCCAATTCGCCCTCACATGGAGAGAGCATGAAAAGGTCATTTGTGGTCACTTTTATGGGACTTTTACTACTGGCTGCGATCCCCGCCGTCGGCCCGAATCTGGCTGCTGCGCCGCAGCAAGCTGACTCTAAACCCCAAGCTTCTCAGAAATTTGTGGGCGTAATCGTTTCCAAGAACGGTGCGATGTTGGTCTTAAGAGACGACGTCCACAACGTCTGGTACCACCTTGACGACCAGGAACAGGCCGGAAAATTCATCGGCAAGCGGGTGGGCGTGACTGGCGTTCTCGATGGACGTGTCGACGAAATTCGAGTCAAGGCCATCGAAGAGGAAAAAAGCTAAGGCTCGGAAAGCGTAGTGACGCCTTCAGGGGCGGTCCGCGAAAGGCTCTACTTGTAGGCTTTCGACGATACCGTTTATATCGTCTTGCGTCACTCTGCCATTTGAACCGGCCGCGACTGTGAAGATGAACCTGAACTGACGGTCGCGATCATTAAACACGCGCACAGCGACCGGGCGCTGTTTGGCCGGATCACCGAACTGAAACCCTCGAACTTTCCCCCAGTCGAAAGAATAAAATTGTGCATCAGCCGGAAGATCGAAGCCGAATGACAGCTTCCAGAGGAGTAGTACGTTTCCTCGCAGCGCGTCACGCGTCGACATGAAAGGTGAAAACTCCGCCGGGGCCGCGTTGTATACGGCTTGATATAACTCCAAATTGGAATTTAGCGGCTTTTCTGAAAATACAGCCGCGAACTTCTGGTATTCAGCGGGATTCGAAGCTTTCATCGAGCCCAGCGTGTCCAATTGCGATTCCGGATCGTAGAACACAATCACCGGGCCGGTGTCGTAACGTAATTGTATGTAAGTTGCCGACGGAACGATTTTCGGATTTCCGGGCCAGGGTGCATTGAATTCGTAATCGAAAGCTTTCACCTGAGCGGCTTTCTGCTGAGCTGGAGCGGCCGCTGGCGCGGGCAACGGTTGCGGGACAGCGGCAATCCAAGGATTGTCGGAAGTCCAGAGCTTGGCTTCGATCCAGGTGAGAGTTTGCAGCCCGAACTTCAGGCTGAAACCTGCTATTAAAATAACCAGAACAAGTAAAATGATTGCGGGCCGTGCGCTGTCTTTTTCTGTGTCTTCAGTCATTCCACTCATTCGCCGCCTTGGCTGCAGTCGAGCGCCACGATTCTACGCTACTCTGGCTCGTACATGTGGGTAACAACCGTTAGAGTTCCCCAAAGGGTTCAGCAGTTGCCAGCTCCGGAATTTCGATGTGAATTTGCGTTCCCTGCCCTTCGCGGCTGCGTATGTCCATCTTGAATTGATCGCCGTATAGGAGGCGGAGCCGCTCGTGCACGTTCCTAATGCCGATTCCGCCACCGTAAACGTCCGCAAGACGTTCTGCTGAAATACCCATTCCGTTGTCGGAAATTTCTATCAACAGTCGTCCATCCGAATGGCGCGTGCGCAAATAAATTCGCCCGCCCTCTAGCTTTGGCGCGAGGCCGTGCTTGATTGAATTCTCAACCATCGGCTGCAGCAGCATGCTGGGCACGAAGGTCTCCAGCGTTTCCTCATCGATTTCCTTGAAGATTTGCAGTTTGTCGCGGCCGAAGCGAATCACTTCAATATCCAGATAATTATCAATAAACTCCAGCTCTTCGCGCAGCGGCACGAAAGTATCGTGTTTGCGCAATAGTCGCCGCAGAATATTGGAAAGTTTCAGGACTACACCGCGCGCCATGTCCGGATCGAAGCGGATCAACGACGAGACTGTGTTGAGCGTGTTGAAAAGGAAATGTGGATTGATCTGGCTGGTGAGCGCATCCATGCGCGCTCTCAGCAGCAGCTGCTGATTCTGCTCCAGGTTCATCTCGATGCGGGTGTTGTTCCAAATCTTTATGGCCATGGCTACGCACATCATTGAAGACATCACAATCAGCAGCGCGTAGCCCCGGTTGCTCGGGCGATAGGAGAAGAGCCATCGTTCCGGCACTGCGTCAGCTAGCTCAATTTGTCCTACGGTGACTGCTACACATGCAAAGAGGGGCAGCATCGCCCAGTTCCCTTTGCGGGCCCGCACGAATTTCCATATCCATTCCGGAATGCTGAGAAAAAGAAACGGCCCGAAGTGCCATATGTCTTCTTTTTCGGGCATGATTTCGCGCACGCATCCTGCCAGCAGGCCTACAAGCGCCGCCATGGGACTGGACAACCACTCGTGGTTGCCGAACGCTGGCAGGCTGATCAGCGAACCGCCAAGCAGGCCGACGATTCGTCCGCCGACGAGACCCATTAAAAAGGACCCTTCCAAGGTGAGGTCAAAAAAGCGGTAACCAACCAGCCGCAGCAAAACGCCAATCGCCAACGGAGGGGTGAGGAAGAGAAGCAGCATCACCTTTTGATCTGAATCACGATTTTCGGTGTACAACAAATTACGGAAGGAACGAAAACGCACCAGCAGTGCGGCCAAGGAGGCCGCAAAACCGACCTTCAGCACCAGGGCAAACAGCAACTCTTGAGTGCCGACGAGTGTGTTCATTTCGGTTGCCGCAGCTTACGCGTCGAGATGCGTCCTTGAGCTAAGTTAGCCAAAGCTGACAGCGATGTAAAGGGACGCGAGTGTTCGACTTGCGAAATCAGCCTGCATCTTGCGGGCGGGCAATTTCGTTCTGTACACAAAGAAACAGCAGATTCCTCGGGACTGATGGCTCTTCGGAATGACACCGTCGTGAGAGTTTCAGGGAACGAGAGGGACAAGAAACCCCATAGTCCGGGCGATTTGTCCAAGCCTGCTATAATCGAGATGCCGATGAAATCAGGCAAACGATCCGCAAAACCGCGCAAGGCTCGTGTGGTCGCGACCGCGCAGTTACCGACGGGCTTTGGTCCTTTCCGAATCCTAGGCATTGAAGGCCGCAAGCCAAACGAGGAAGCTGTGGCGATCCAACATGGCGTGAACGCGTCTGGCACACGCAGTAAGAAGAGACTCGAAGCGCCGTTAGTTCGCATCCATTCCCAATGCCTTACCGGCGATGTTTTTGCGTCCGAGCGCTGCGATTGCCGGGCGCAACTGGAATTTTCGTTGCGCAAAATCGCCAAGGAGCCTTCCGGCGTGCTTCTGTACTTGCCGCAGGAAGGCCGCGGAATTGGGCTCATTAATAAACTGAAAGCGTACGAACTTCAGGATGCCGGTCTGGATACTGTCGAGGCCAATCGTCATCTCGGTTTTGCCGACGATGCTCGCGACTATGAATTCGCTGCCGAAGCGCTCAAAGCGCTTGGCATTCGAGCGGTCCGGCTGCTTTCCAATAATCCCGATAAAGTTGAGCAGCTGGAGCGCGCCGGCGTTCGCGTCGTCGAGCGAATCCCCTGCCGTCCGCGCACCAGCCGCCATTCTGCCTCCTACCTGCGCACCAAGAAAGACAAACTCGGACATCTTCTAGCTGGTCTGTAATTGCTGGTTGCGCACTGCTTGCTGCGCCCGGTTCTATCTTCAGTCGACTTGCTTGTGATTTCTTGTTTATCGATGGCATTGCGATACTGATTTTTTTGTGCGCTAGGTGTTTGAAAATAACGATTAGAAAAGTGGTACTGCCGTTTGTTTTGAATGGTTTACAGCCATTTCTCATGATTATTCACTTGACAAAAGTTAAGCTCTAGCTTAATATTCTTCTTGTGAAACATAACTCTCAATCCTTCTTAGGTTTAGCGGCAGAAGCGGATGCCCGAATAGCCTGCCGCAAGTCTTTTTTGATGGATGCCATTAGCTTCCTAGTTGGCACCTTTTTCAGCATCTCTTTCCTGCCCTTTTCCACGCGAGGCTCCCTATGAACCTAGTTGATATAAACACCATGTTTCCGACCGATGAGAAGTGCCGCGAATTGCTTACTCGCTTGCGCTGGCCTGAGGGTGTCCGCTGCCCGCGCTGCAAAATGGAAGTCGTGGAACTTGAAACCGAAAAGACTCTCTACTACTGCAAAGACTGTGACTATCAGTTCACCGTCACCGCCGGCACGATCTTCAACGATTCCCACTTGCCCCTTAACAAATGGTTTCTCGCCACTTTGCTTCTCTGCGAAGCGAAGAAGGGCATGTCGGCTTGCCAGATTCAACGTACGCTCGGCCTCGGCAGCTACAAGACAGCGTGGTACCTCTGTCATCGCATCCGGGCCGCAATGGTCGAAAGCCAAAGGCCAATGCTCTCGGGAAAAGTCGAGATGGACGAAACATACATAGGCGGCAAGAATTGGTGGCAAGGGAAAAATTCCTTGCACCAAGGGAAGGAAGTTGTAATCGGCATCCGACAGCGCGGCGGCGATCTCCGCTTCTTCCATGCCCAAGACGCCAAGAGCGGCACGCTCGAAAAGTATATCCGCGAGAACATCAGCGAAGATGTAGACATCCTGTACACGGATGATTGGAAGGCTTATCGAAGCGCGGCAAGGCACATTCGGAAAGATGGCAGGCACAAGACCATCCGACACAAACTTCGCGTCTATGCCAAGGGAGATATTTACACCAATACGGTCGAGTCCGCATTCTCTCTTCTCAAGCGAGGCATCATGGGTTCTTGGCACAGAATCAGCGCGAAGCATCTTCAAGCCTACTGTGAGGAAATGACTTTTCGGTTCAACCGCCGAGACAAATCCGATTTGTTCGTTGATACCTTGCGTCATATGGTCACGGCACCCGTACTCACGTTTGAAAGGCTAACGGCCTAGGCAGGCGGATGTCCAAGTTGTTCCAATCTCCTACGTGTCTCTTTTTCTCGGTCTTGTAGCGTCCGTATCATCTGGGCTATTTTCTGGACTACACTCCCATCAATGTGAGCGAGGTCAAAAACATGCTTATGTCGGGCGAATTCAACGCCAGGAATCGAATCGGCAGTGAAGAAAATATCTCTAGGGCTTTCGCACAGATAGCTAGCAAGTAAAGCAAACTCCTCTCCGAGTTCCGCCGCCTGAACCATGCGCCTCTGTAGTTCTTCCTTGACGGTTGTATGGTCCCGTATAGCCTTCCCTAGCTGGGCGTCTTTCTCTGTGTCGGACATTAAGCACCTCTCTCTTGCCATTGGACAGACTCCGCACTATAGTTGGATTCGGTCCAAGTTCTTCAAGCCCCGATGCCAGTCGGGGCTTTTTATTTTACCGTGTAATTTCTGGCTCATCGGTTTTTCGTACTCCAGCTCGACGAGTTATTATTTCAGCCTTTTGGGATTCAACCGTGTCTCTGCGTATGATTTTTAACCTTGCAGAGAATTTCTTTAGCTCTGTTTCAATATCGGCTTCAGTTAAGTCCAATCCAAGAATGAAGTGCAGAGCGAGAGTCTCAAAGGCAGCGTATTCATCGAACGAATATTCCAGCATATCAATTTGCGGCTGGTTTAAGTAACGAACATACCCTTCGCGGATCGTTGCAACCTGTGTGTGATTTCCACAGTATTCAACGCTTTGCTTAACTTGAAATATCACGAAAACAGCCAATGAAGCGGCTTGGACTAGATCCATCTCGGTCCAATAGCGCCGTAGCAACACCCTCGCTATAGCGTGACCGATGCCTACAGCGGCATACTTTCGGCAAGGTCTTAGCGTGCTTTTCTCGGACTCCCATAGACAAGACTTATCTTCGATTTGCGCTCCAGCGACAATTGATACTTCAGGACAATCGCGGAATTTTCCGAATGGAACCACATGATCGTTGTGAAATTCTTTGACAACTTTCTTGGCCTGCTTCGTAAATGTTGGCATTGTCCAATTCCGCTTTATAAAGGAATCGCACAAGTCTTGATTGAGCGTATCTAAGTATCCAGCCTCGCCAGAACCAGAAATTGCGAACGCTCCAGCTTCCGCACCTTTCATTCCCCGATTCGCAATAAGCATCTTGCTTTCGTCTGTCTTTGTGCTACCGATTGTTTCCTGTGTGTCAGCGGCGATCACTACACCATCATTCGCGATCACCCCGATAGCGATAGTCACGGCTTCCCTCCTGCCCGAAAGCCGCTCTTTCTTTTGCCAAGTGCATAATATCTGCGGCCTCAGGGACACCTATACACCCCTGAGGTACTTTTGTGAAGTGAATAATCTTCCCATTTCTAATCGTGGGAACGTTACGATTAGAAATTATTAGCTGAAGCCTGCGGGACTTTGAGGCTGCGGAGTTCGCGACGACTGTGGATTTGCGGCGTAATCACTCCTAGATTTTTGTCTTTGCGTGATTGGCGATTTTCTTTCATTTGGTTGAATTCCCGAATGACGGTAGCACGCGGGCGATTTGACGGGTATTGAGCGTAAGGACAGGCGAGGGACAGAACCAGTACTGGCTGTACTTATCGAAATACTCCGTGCGTCGGGACGGGGTCACGGCTATGGCCGTAGCAAACGAAATATGGCGAGAATCCTCACGGGGCCGTGATTGCTTCGCCCGGTTTCCTCGTCGGCTACGCAAAACACTCCGCTGGTATGGTGCCGCCTATCCCGCGCAACGCCTGCGTTGCAGGCGCAGGCGGGTCTGAGACTGGCCCCTACAGGCTGCTACAACATCAAGGGCAACTAGAAATTCATGGCTTCAGGGACTAAAGCCCTCTCCTCTCTCGTGACGTATGCGGCGGGGCTGAAGCCCCGCCTGCCCTTCTTTCAAATTTTGCTTGACAGGATAACGGCTTCGGTCAATACTAAACCATATGGTTAACTATTTACAAACCGCTCTGGACTCCACTTTCGCGGCTCTTTCGGATGCAACCAGGCGAGGAATCCTCGCGCGTCTGGCCCAGGGCGAGACGTCCGTCAGCGAGCTGGCTGTGCCCTATGAAATGTCGCTCCCAGCTGTTTCGAAACATTTGCGCGTGCTGGAACAAGCCGGGCTGGTTTCGCGGCAAAAAGATGGCAGGGTGCATCGCTGCCGGCTGCTCGCCGAACCAATGAAGGACGCGTCGGAATGGATTGAGCGCTATCGACAATTCTGGGAAGCACAGTTCGATTCTTTGGCGCGTTACCTTGAAGAATCCCAGAAGACGGCGACGGATGCGCGGCCACCTAAGCGCATCGGTCATCGCCGGAAACAGAACCCGAAAAGTTAAAGACTGAGAGCAATCTAGTCGGAGTAGGGATCACGCTTGCGCGTGACCCCCTCCACGGATCCGGACGAGCGGCTTTCCCGCATCCGGCTCTTGCCTTAGGTAACGACGCCCAGGCGCCGCAGAGGATAGGGATGACAGACAGTAGGCACAGGCAGCCAGCGAGTGATCAGGCGCCGCATGCGATCCCAAAGGACGCGGCCGTTCTGGCTGCGCCGCGACAGCGCGCGATGCCAGAGTCGCCCCACTTGGAACCGAAAGATGTGCAGCGCGTTTTGGTTCAGAGGCACACCGTAGTATCGGATGTGTCCACGCACCACCGCTTGCAACCACTTGCCTACTTCGGGGATGGGTTCGTGCATCCGTCGCTGAAGTTCGGCTTTCACTTCGTTCAGCTTCGTCTGCAACCTTTTGCGTATCGTTTGCCGCAACACCGTGAACCGTCCATTGCTCCTCTTCTTCACGCAGATGTGCGTGAAGCCAAGAAAATTGAACGTCTCCGGTTTCCCTTCTCCACGCCACTGCCGTTGGTCGATTGCGAACGGTCCAAATTCCAGCAGCCGCGTCTTCTCGGGATGCAATTCCAGGTTGAACTTCCTCATGCGTTCCGTAAGCTCCGCCCGAAACTGGTCGGCATCCGCTTTCTCCTGGAAGCCCAGCACGATATCGTCGGCAAAACGCACGATGATCACGTGCCCGTGCGCCCGCTTTCGACGCCATGCTTGAGCCCACAGGTCGAATACATAATGAAGGTAGACGTTAGCCAAAAGCGGCGAAGCACTGCCACCCTGGGGCCTCCCTTCTTCCATTCGTATTCGCTTCCCATCCTCCAGCACGCCGGCGTTGAGCCATTTCTGGATCAATCGCACGACGCGCCGATCTGCAACCCGGTGCTCGATGAATTTCACCAGCCATTCGTGGCACAACCCATCGAAAAAGCCTCGGATATCCAGATCGAGCACCCAGTTCACTTTTCTCGTCAGCAGTCCCGTGTAGAGCGCGTCCAGCGCTTGATGTTGGCTGCGTCCTGGCCGGAACCCATACGAGAAGCCCAGAAAGTCCGTTTCGTAGATGGCGTTCAGCACCTCGACCGCTGCGCGCTGGACGATCTTGTCTTCCAGCGCCGTCACTCCCAGCGGTCTCTGCCGCCCGTCGGCCTTGGGTATATACACTCTACGCACCGGCCTTGCTCGGTACGCTCCTCGCTTCAGCCTTGCAGAGAGGTCCTGGAGATTCCTTTCCAGTTCCTCCCCGTAGTGCCGCCACGTCTCGCCGTCCACACCCGGCGCGGCTTCCTTCTTGAGACTGAAGTAGGCCATGCGCAGTGTGTCCAGGTTGTAGATGTGGTGCAGGAGCGCCGTGAACCGCATTTTCTTATCCTTTGCTGCTGCTTGACGTACCCGCCCGAGCGCGCTGAGCGCGTTGCTCCGGCTCTGAATCCGGGACGCGTTTTGCTGAGGCAGGTTCCCTTTGGCCAAACCCTTTCCCTCCATCCCCTCCACCACCGGTGGCCCGGCGTTGTTCGAGGACTTCGCAGGTACAGCGGGTCTGTCCGACTTCCCAAGTTCGTTCGTCATCGGCGTGCGTCCTTAGACTTCCCGATGCGTCCCAAGGCCACTGCGGCCCTGGGCAAACCTGGGATCTCCCGGTTCCCGAGCGAGGTGTCTGCGTACGTGCACGGGGTCTCTGACCGCGCGGGACTCTGGCACACCTTGCGATATCGGTGCACCCGATGGGGCCTTCCGCATGCTCCTAGAGCGTCGGCGTCCCGGAGGGATGTTCTTTCGCGGCTGAATACCCGGCCCGCACGTTCCCCTGTCAACGCTTCGACGCTGCTCTTGCGAGCAGCTCCGCATGACTCGGGGCCGATGTGGGTCGCTACATCACATTCGTATGACTTTTGCATTCACTACACCTCGCCGGTTTAACCGGCGCACAGGAGCGACATCGATGCAAGAATCCGGCGCGAAATCTCAAACTCAGGATCCGACCGTAAAGCTCGAAATCCGGAGACTCATCGCCGCTCCGCGCGAAAGAATGTTTCAAGCGTTCGCGCGCCAGGAACAGATGGAAAAGTGGATGTGCCGCGATCAGCCGTCCCACGCTATCAAGTACCTGAAATTTGATTTTCGCCAAGGTGGAGGCTTCGAGCTCGATATACGTACCTCCAGTGGCCACATTTACATCCAGCGTTCCACTTACCTTGAGATTAAACCTCCGGAGAGGATTGCTTTCACTTGGGCGCTCGAGCACATCGACCCGACGGGCAAAAAAATAATGGAGGACGCCGACGCATCGGTTGTTCGGGTTGAGCTTTTGGATCGCGGTAAATCAACCGAAGTGGCGCTGACCCACGAGTTCCCCGCGGTAAGCGAGAAAAATCGAACTGCTTACCAGAGCGGGTGGACCGGCTGCCTGGCAAAACTCTCAGAGGTTTGCGGGGGCTGGGGATGAGTACGACGACTCGAATCTCAGGGCTAAAGCCCTGCCCAATTGTGTGCTAAACGGCGGGGCCGAAGCCCGATCTAGCCAAGGAACGATTGTCGGAGCTGAAGCTCCGACCCCTAAACGGCGACTGTTTGCGCCAACGGAGACTTCGTTCGCAGCCAAAAATACGAGCATACAACTGACGTAAAACAATAATTGTCACACAAGTTCCTGAGGGCCAAATTTCAAACGCGAGACAGGAGGAGCAAAATCGATGGCGACACCGACGGCAATTCCAGGTTTTCAGCTTCAAATGCGACGCACCTTCGCGGCGCGCCGCGAACGTGTATTTGACGCCTGGATCACACGCGAGCAGCTGGAAGCCTGGTTCTGTCACTCGAAACCCAACCTCACCGGGCAAATAACCGATTTCGATCCACGACCAGGCGGCCGCTACGCGATTGTGGTTCAAGACACCGAAGGAAAAACCTTCCGACTACGCGGAGAATACCGCGAAATCGACAGGCCCGAGAAACTCGTGTTCACGTGGTTCTGGGAAACGCAACCGGAACACGGCGAGACCACAATAACACTGGAGTTTCTCTATCTCGACGACAAGACCGAGATGATCCTGACCCAGGAACACTTCCCCAACGTGAAATCGCGCGACGGGCACGGCAATGGCTGGACTATGTGTTTCGATTCACTCACACGTTTTTTGGAACAGTAGGAACACGTTAAGGACAATCTGGAAATCACTTCAAAAGGAGACGGAAATGAAGAAGATCGTCGGTGCTTTGGCTGTGGCAGGTCTTGCTATGGGAATTTTTGCAGTGCGAGCGGGTTCGGAACCCAAACCTACGAGTGGGTTTGACCGCATGAAGACCCTGGTCGGTACGTGGAGCGCTAGCGGCCCGGACGGCAAGCCGTTCACTAATACGGTGAGACTGGTGTCAAACGATACTGCTCTCGAAGAAGCGTTCCAGGGTGATAAGCACGGCCAGATGGTAACTCTCTACACGGCCGATGGCGATCGTTTGACGCTGACGCACTACTGCTCGATCGGCAATCAGCCGCACATGGAAACTCCTGCAATCACTGCGGACAGCGCGGAATTTCCTTTCGCTTTCGTTAGCGCCACCAATTTGGCCAGCAACGACGATACGCACATGAGCCAGATGACGCTGAAGATCGACGATGCCGATCACTTCTCTGAGACCTGGACTATGCACATGGGTGGCAAGGACCAGATCCAAACTTTCCACTTCACGCGCGAAAAATAATAATTTGCACACGGATTGCGGAGCGTGCCTCGCGGGTCAACGGCGATATTGTACGACGTGGCGCTACCACTCGGCTCGCCCAAAAATCCGCAATAGGAAAATAAATTATTGTTGGTCGAAAGAACGGCGGGTTTGAGACCCGCCCTACGCAGAGATAAGCTCTGGAGCCCTCAGCCTTAAGCATAGATTTTCCTGCCGGGAACGGACGATCTGACTGGTTGCTAACTGGGGCGTAGCAAGCAGCGCCCCTACGGATGCAAAATCGGACCGGCCACCGGGTGTATATTCTTGTGACTGGTAGCGGCTTTCGATAAAGGCAGAAGCGGTGAACCCAAAAACCTCAGTCGACATCGCCATGGCGTTCGTTGCGAAGATCAATGAACACGACGTGGATGGCCTCGTGTCTCTGATGACTCCTGACCACGTCTTCGTGGACGCGTTGAACAACACTTTTCGCGGAGCAGACAAGATGCGCCGGGGCTGGAAGGCGTATTTCGCGATGTTTCCCGACTACGCTATCGAAGTGATTGACGAATTCGACCGGGGCGAGATTGTGGCCATGTTCGGAAAAGCGCGAGGTACTTTCGTCGTGAACCGCAAGTTGCCGAGAGAAAATTCCTGGGACATTCCTGCAGCATGGAGAGCGGTGATGAAAGACGGGCGCGTAGCTGAATGGCGCGTCTACTGTGACAACGACCCGGCGCGCAAAATAATGGCCGCTAAGGCGCCGTCGAAAACGAGCCCTTAACCTCCGCCCACAAAATGTACAATTTCGAAGCTGTCGTTCGGCTCGACCTGCGTCTTGCTCCAATCGGCGCGCGGAAGAATGTTCAGGTTGCGTTCGATCGCAACGCGGTCCCCCCTCATAGCGAGATGCTCGAGCATCGCTGTCACGTTGAGGCCGTCCGGAACCTCGCTACGCTCGCCGTTGATCTTCACTAACATTGTGCCGGGCTAGAATCCGAAGTCTTAGCGCGTGTACGCATCGCAAATCGAATTTCATCCTTGCCGGAATCGGCTTGCGCGCTGATCACCAGCGCCAGATCTCCTTTCCCCAACGGTGGAATCGGAAACTCAATACGCACGCGACCCTGTTCGTCGCTTGTGCCGGAATAACTGCTTCCGTCAAGCGCCCCTTCGATTTCAGCGTTCACCTGAGCTCCTGCTTGGGGCAGCTTGTCCGCCCGCCGAGAAACTTCCAGATCAAGCGACACCTTTCCAGACGTGAGCCACGCGCTTGGGTTCAGAAGTTGGACCTGAATGCCACCAGAACGGCTGGCCTGCAAGGCCGCACCAGCAGACGCAAACTCCGCGTCCAGGGCTCCCGAACGAATCGCTTCCATTACGGCACGATGCTGCTCTTCCACTCGACGGCTGAGGTCTTCCGGACTGAATGACGCCATCACGGCTTCCTGCTTGTAGCTTGAAGTACGCCGGTGAAGGATATGCCCCTCTCGGTACACAGTCGTGTCGATGACCGCATTACCGGGACCGCGATCTTCAGTCTGAACATGAAAGACCCGATCGCCGATTTTTACATCCGTGTTAAAGCCGGAACTCATTCGTTTGAGCGCCTTAACTCATCTCGGCCCAAAATGGAACAGGCAAAAATTGAAGTTTTTGAGAGTTCATTTGACCGGCTGCACTCGGGCCGTTATTATAACAGCGCACAGAAAATGAACGCTAATTACCTCGATAACTATGGTCCTTTATTGCTGATGTTTGTGCTCGCCTGCGGTCTGGCGGGCGTTCTGATTGTAATGTCCACAATTGTGGGGAGGCACAAGCGATCGCGCGAGAAAGATCTGCCTTATGAGTGTGGTATCCGGCCCACGGGCGACGCGAGAGAACCCATTTCGGTTCAGTTTTATATGGTGGCCTTGCTTTTTATTTTGTTCGATATCGAAGCAATTTTTCTTTATCCCTGGGCGTTGATCTACAGTGACTTGAAGGTTTTTGGCTTCGTGGAAATGCTGCTCTACATTTTGATTTTGCTGGCCGGTTACATATTCCTCTGGAAGAAGGGCGCGCTCGACTGGAGCCGTTGAGCGGCCGCCCCTCGGAAATCGAATCCAAAGTGCAATCTCAGGACGTCGATAAAAATCCGGTACTCCAAAAACTCAGAGAATGGGACGCTGATGCCGTGGCCGAAGTGCTGGAATTTCGCGGCGAAATCACGGTGGTTGTCCCGCGCGAGCGGCTGAAGCGCGTGGCGGAATTTCTGGCGGCAGACCCGTCGCTGCGGTTTTCGTTCTTATCGGACATTACGCCGGTTGACCGCTTTCCCTTGGAGCCGCGGTTTGAAGTGAATTATCACCTTGTTTCCATGGACCGCCGCGAACGATTGCGGCTGAAGGTGAAGCTGGGCGGAAGCGATCCATCAATATCGTCGGTCACCGGGATATGGCCCACCGCGAATTGGCACGAGCGCGAGTCCTACGATTTGTTCGGCATTCGATTCGAAGGCCATCCGGACCTGCGCCGCATCTTGATGCCGGATGATTGGGAAGGTTATCCCTTACGCAAGGACTATCCAACTGAGGGATATCGCTGATATGTCGTTGTCGCGAGCTGCACGAAGGCTAGCTAGACAATGAGCACTA
Source organism: uncultured Acidobacteriota bacterium (assembly GCA_963703675.1). Taxonomy (GTDB): domain Bacteria; phylum Acidobacteriota; class Terriglobia; order Acidiferrales; family UBA7541; genus Palsa-295. Next base: position 759,219 of record CAVPFH010000010.1, read on the forward strand.
CGATCACGACTCCAACTGGCATCGCACGCACGATGGTTCTGAACATGGGGCCACAGCACCCCTCTACCCACGGAGTCCTGCGTGTGATTCTGGAACTGGATGGCGAGATCGTGGTGAAGGCTCAGCCCGTAATCGGGTATCTCCATACTGGCATCGAGAAATCGTGCGAGGCCAAAACATATTCGCAGGCGATTACCCTCACCGACCGTATCGATTATCTTGCTCCGCTTTCGAACAATCTGGGCTACTGCCTCGCAGTGGAAAAATTGCTTGGGCTGGAAGTGCCGAAGCGCGCGCAATACATTCGGGTGCTGCTGACCGAACTGACGCGTTGCGCTTCGCATCTTGTCTGGCTTGGGACGCATGCGATTGACCTGGGCGCGATGACGGTTTTCCTCTACACCTTCCGCGAGCGCGAAGAAATCCTGAAAATTTTCGAATATCTGTCCGGCCAGCGGATGATGACCAGTTATTTCCGCGTCGGCGGCTTAGCCTTGGAACCGCCGCCGGACTGGCTTGAGCGAGTGCGCCGCGTCGTGGATTCCCTGCCAGGGCACATTGACGAGTACGAGGATTTGCTTACCAAGAACAAAATCTGGCTCGGCCGTACGCAAGGCGTGGGGATTATCAGCGCCGCTGATGCGATCGCAATGGGCTGCTCGGGGCCCATGCTTCGCGGCAGCGGCGTTTCCTATGACGTGCGGACAGCGTTCCCTTACTCGAGCTACGAGGAATTCGAATTCAACGTGCCGACGCAAACTGCGGGCGATTGCTATGCGCGATACCAGGTGCGCGTGGTGGAAATCCGCGAGAGCCTGAAGATCGTGAAGCAAGCGATGGATAAACCGCTGGCGGACGGTCCTTTCCGGTCGGAAATGCCGGGAATTCTTCCTCCGTCACGCGAGGAAATGAAAACCTCGATCGAAGGGTTGATTTACCACTTTAAGATTTTCACTGAAGGCTTTGCGCCGCCGCCCGGCGAGGTTTACCAGGCGATCGAATCTCCACGCGGAGAGCTTGGGGTGTTTGTCGCGAGCGATGGTTCGGCGAAACCCTATCGCGTTAAATTCCGGGCGCCTTCTTTCGTAAATCTGCAATCGCTGCCAAAACTGGCTGAAGGCCGCCTGATTGCCGATGTGGTGGCTTGCATTGGCACAACCGATATCGTTTTGGGGGAAGTAGACCGCTAGATTTCAGCGGGTACGACGGATTATGCAACTACCGCCGGCATTAGAACAAAAATTTACGGCGCTTCTGAGCCGTTATCCGGTAAAGCGCTCTGCGCTCATTCCGATGATGATGTACGCGCAGGATTGTTTTGGATTTTTGAGTGATGAGTTGCTTACGGATATTGCGAAGCGTCTTGATTTGAACATGACGCAGGTGACCGAGACTCTTGCATATTACTCGATGTTAAGGCGCAAACCGGTCGGGCGCTATCACGTCCAGGTTTGCACCAATATTTCCTGCATGTTGCGCGGCGGAAATGAACTGTTCGAACACGTACAGAAGCGCCTGGGCATCGGGAACAAGGAAGTCTCCGAGAGCGGAACGTTTTCGCTGGAAGAAGTCGAGTGCATCGGAGCTTGCACCGGCGCGCCGGCCATGCAGGTGAATTTCGATTACTACGAGAATCTCGACCCGGAAAAGGTCGATGTGATTTTTGAGCAGCTTCAGGACGGCAAGAAACCCAAGCCTGTACCGGTGATTTCCGGCGCACTGCATGAGCGGAATTCGAACGAAATCCCCGTGATCAGCAAAAACTTCGGGATTCCCAATTCTCGATCGATCGAGGTGTATTTACAGCATGAAGGCTATCAAGCGCTGAGGAAAGCTCTCACCGCGATGACGCCTGACCAGATTATCGATGAAATGAAGAAATCGAATCTGCGAGGGCGCGGCGGCGCGGGCTTCCCTGCTGGAATGAAATGGAGTTTCGTTCCTAAGGACATTCCCAAGCCGAAATACATTCTTGCGAATGGCGACGAAAGCGAGCCCGGGACCTCGAAAGACCGCCCGCTGCTGGAGATGGATCCGCATCAATTGATCGAAGGAATGGTGATCGCGGGGCGGGCCATCGGTTCGAATCAGGGTTACGTTTACATCCGCGGCGAGTATCGCTACATCATCGACATCATGGAGACCGCAATCGCCGAAGCGTACGCGAATGGCTTCCTGGGCAAGAACATACAGGGTAGCGGATTCGATTTCGAACTTGCTGCGCATACGGGAGCCGGCGCGTATGAATGTGGTGAAGAATCCGCGCTGATGGAATCGCTCGAAGGTAAGCGCGGCTACCCGCGCATCAAGCCACCATTTCCTGCTGTGGTGGGACTGTACGGTTGTCCCACTGTAATCAATAACGTCGAGACCCTCAGCACTGTGCCAGCGATTATTCGCGGCGGCGGTGAATGGTATGCAGGACTGGGCACCCCGAAAAATGGCGGGACGCGTTTGTATTCGATTTCCGGCCACGTCAATAAGCCTGGGATTTATGAGCTGCCGCTCGGGTTTCCTTTGCGCAAACTTATTGAGGACGTAGCGGGTGGAGTGCGTGGTGGCAAGAAATTGAAAGCGGTGATCCCGGGCGGCAGTTCTTGTCCGTTGCTCAATGCCGAGGAGATTGACGTGAACATGGATTACGACTCGGTGGCAAAAATCGGCTCGATGCTCGGTTCCGGCGGCACTGTGATCATTGACGAAGACACCTGCATGGTCGATTTGGCGCGGCGCATCATGCATTTCTACGCGCACGAATCTTGCGGATGGTGCATTCCCTGCCGCGAAGGCACCACCTGGTTGCGCAAGCTGCTCGACCGTTTCCACGAAGGCGGCGGACGCGAGGAAGATATCCCGTTGATTGACGAGCTTTCGAAAAACATGCTGGGGCGCACATTTTGCCCGCTCGGCGACGCGGCTGCGTTGCCGACCATCAGCATCGTGAAAAAATGGCGCCACGAATTTGAAGATCATCTGCACGGCAAATGCGCCCGCAAACCCGCCGAGATGCTTCTGGGAGCAGGCTAGGATAGGCATGGCAGATCAAAAACAGGTCACATTCAATCTGAACGGACAGCAGATCACTACTCCTGCCGGTACGTTGGTCATAGAGGCGGCAAAAAAACAGGGCGTAGAGGTCCCTTCGTTTTGCTATTACCCGGGCCTGTCTCTGCAGGCGGCCTGCCGCATGTGCCTCGTCGAAGTGGAAAAAATGCCCAAATTGCAGACGGCATGCACGCTCATCGCTACCGAGGGCCTGGTGGTGAAGTCCGATACGCCGCAAGTTCACAAAGCGCGCAAGGATATGCTGGAATTTCTGCTTTCGAATCATCCGCTGGATTGCCCGGTGTGCGACAAGGGCGGCGAGTGCGAACTGCAGGATATGACGTTCCGTTACGGCCTGGATCACAGCCGGTTCAACGAAGAAAAATTGCATTACCCCGAAGAAAAGTGGTCGCCGCTGGTTTATTACGACGCGCCGCGTTGCATCATGTGCTTCCGTTGCGTGCGGGTTTGCGATGAAGGTATGGACGTGAAGGCTCTCGGCGTCGGCGCACGCGGCGTGCATTCTGTAATCATTCCCAACGAACCCGGTGAGCTGGCGTGCGAGGAATGCGGAATGTGCATTGACATCTGTCCCGTGGGCGCATTAACCAGCGGGACCTATCGATATCAAACGCGGCCCTGGGAAATGCAGTACGTGCCCAATCCCTGCGCGCATTGTTCGAATGGCTGCAAAACCACTTTGAGCATTCGCAACAATGAAATCCTGCGCGCGAATAATCGTGACCCCTCCGGCGTCAATGGCGAGTTTCTCTGCGGCAAAGGACGCTTTGGTTTCGACTTCACCAACCATGCGGAGCGAATTCGCCAGCCCTTGATCCGGCGCGATGGCAAGCTCGAACCCGCATGCTGGGAAGACGCTTTCGAGGAAATAGCGCGACGGCTGAAGCAGGTGCACGACAAGCACGGGCCGACCGCCATCGGAGTGATCGGTTCGAATCATACGACCAACGAAGAAAATTATATTTTGAACCGGTTCGCACGGGCGACCCTGGGCACGAACAATATCGATCACCACCGCACGGCTGATTATGTCGGTTTGGCGGCCGCACTCGGTCCGAATGCCGAGAATTCCCTGGCGACGATGGCTGATGTCTATACAGCGACTGCGGTCCTGCTGATCGGCAACGATGTCACAAATCAGAATCCGCTGGTAGCATGGCAGATTCGAACCGGCGTGCGGCATCACGGCACGCGTCTGTACGTGATCAACGGACGGGACAGCAAGATTCATCGCAAGGCTGTACAGGTCGTCCAGACGCCAAAAGGCGGCGAGCGCGCGGCACTGCGCTGGCTGGCGCATAAGGAAGGCCAGTTCGATCCGGCCACCACCGAAGCGCTGGTGCAGTTAAGAGCGAAGCTCGAAGTCGAGCAAAACGTAGTGATTCTTTTCGGCGCTGACATCCAAGGCCCCGCGATTCGCGATCTGGTTTCGGTCGCAGCGCGATTCGGCGGGCAATCGAAATTCATGGCGCTCGGCGACTACTCGAACTCGCGCGGCGCGGCGGACATGGGTCTTCTGCCGGACCGCCTGCCGGGTTACGCGCATGTTAGCGATGCATCGGATCGCGCACGATTCGCGAAAATCTGGGGAGCTGAAATTCCCACAACCGCTGGGCTCACAGCCCGCAAAATGCTTGATGCTGCGGCGTCCGGAAAGCTGAAGGCGCTTTATGTGGTCGGCGCGAATCCGTTGAAAACGTTCGGCGTTGCGCAGCCTGATAAATTCGCGGGGCTGGAACTGCTCGTGGTCCACGAAATGTTCCTGACCGAAACGGCGCAGCGCGCCGACGTGGTGCTGCCCGCAGCGTCTTCCTACGAAAAAGATGGGACGCTCACCAACACTGCCGGCGAAGTGCAGATGACCCACCGCTCACTCGATCCTCAGGGACCGCGCAGTGATTTCGACCTGATGCGGATCCTGTCGCATCAGCTCGGAATGCTCGGGCTTGGCACACCGATCCGACTGCGCACGCCCGAGGCTGCGTTCGATGAAATTCGCCGGAACGTTCCGGGCTACGATCTTTCGGTTGCGAATCTATTGGCTGGCCGCGCGCAGGCTTCCGCCGCTACGTGCCGCTCGCAAGAAGCAACATACGATGTTCCGGTCGGCAACATTTTCTCGTCGAACGATTTTCTCTTTACCAGCGGTTCCTTGGGACGTTACTGTTCCAAACTCACTTCAACCAAAGAGGCAAAAGATACACCGTGGATTTCGTCGCCCAGCATCCAGTCCTGGTGGTATCGCTAGTAAAGATCGTCATCTTGCTGTTTTTGATTTTGACGACACTGGCATACCTGACCTGGTTCGAGCGAAAGGTCGTCGCGCATATTCAATCGCGATGGGGCCCCTACTACGTGGGCGCGCATGGATTGCTACAGCCGTTGGCCGATGGCCTAAAGTTTCTTTTCAAGGAAGATGTCACACCGCCGGGTGCGGATAAGTTCGTGTATGTCCTGGCGCCGTTTCTGGCGTTATCGCTTGCGCTGACGACTCTGGCGCTGATCCCGTTCGGACCGCCGGGCGTGCAGGTGCTTGGCCGATCCACTCTTATAGTTGCGAATGTTGATATTGGTTTAATGTTTGTTTTTGCAATCACTTCGATGGGCGTTTACGGAGTGGCTCTGGCGGGGTGGTCTTCCAACAGCAAGTACCCATTGCTGGGCGGCCTGCGCAGTTCGGCGCAGATGATCAGCTACGAAGTTTCGCTTACGCTTTCAGTCGTAGGGGTAGTGCTGATCGCCGGAACGTTGAATTTCAACGAAATGATCGAAGGCCAGGTGGGTTACTACCATCATATCCTTCCGCGCTGGAACATCATCCCGCAGTGCATCGGATTTCTTTGCTATTTCGTTTCTGCAATCGCGGAAACGAACCGCGTTCCGTTCGATCTACCCGAAGCGGAAACCGAACTGGTTGCCGGATTCCACACTGAATATTCCAGCTTCAAATTCGCAATGTTTTTTATGGCTGAGTACGCAAACATGCTGACTGTCGCTTGCCTGGCGACGATTCTTTTTCTAGGTGGCTGGCTCTCTCCGTTTCCGGAGAGTTGGACGTTTCTGCAATATTTGCCCGCCGCCGGCCTGCTCGCCCTGGCTCTCTATTTGGGTTACGACACCGTTGTAGTGGCCCGCGGAATTGCGCGCATTCAGTTGACGGTAATTACCCTGGGCGCGCTGGTACTCGGCCTGGCTTGCTTGCTTCCCGTGGTTATGGCCGTCATTCAAGGGCCGTTCTGGTTCTTGCTGAAAGTGGGTTTCATTATGTTTGTGTACGTGTGGATGCGTGGGACTTTGCCGCGTTTTCGCTACGACCAACTGATGTCCCTCGGATGGAAATTTCTGCTGCCAGTCTCGCTTGCCAACCTGGTAGTGACAGCCTTCGTGAAGATTTGGCCTGTGCTGGTGAACCACTGATGAGCCTGCCGCTGATCGTCTTTTTTGTCTGCGCTTTGGTGGCAGTAGGCGGGGCGCTGATGTTGATTCTGGCGCGCGAGCCGATTCACAGCGCCTTGTCGCTGATTCTGGTAATGATTTCATTGGCGGTGCTTTATTTATTGCTTGGCGCGGAATTCATCGCCGCGGTGCAGATCATCGTGTATGCCGGCGCGATTATGGTGCTGTTCGTTTTTGTGATCATGCTGCTGAACGCCGGAATCGAAGAGCGCACGGATTACAGCAAGCTCGCAAAGTATGCCGGGCTGCCACTCGGGATGTTTTTGCTGCTGGAGCTTGCCCACTGGATGGCGCATTCGACTATCGGCAGGACGATCGCCAACGGTTCGGAAGCGGCGAATACCGCGGCCTCTACCCGCGATCTCTCCGCCCAGCTATTTCAGAAATATTTGTTCCCGTTTGAAGCCACATCGATTCTGATTTTGATCGCGATTTTAGGCGCGCTGGTTTTGGCGAAGAAGGAAGAATAGCCGTGGTTCCCATTTCCTATTACTTGGTGCTTAGCGCAACTCTTTTTGGGTTGGGCATTGTCGCGTTCGTGTTCAAGCGCAATATCATCACGATCTTTATGTCGATCGAACTGATGCTGAACGCTGTAAATCTGGCGTTCGTGGCGTTCGCGCGGGCGCATAACCAGCTCGATGGGTTGGTGTTTGTGTTCTTTGTAATTGTGGTCGCCGCGGCCGAAGCGGCCGTGGGACTCGCCATCGTCATCACCGTTTATCAAAATCGCCGATCGCTGAACATTGAACGGATCAACCTGCTCAAATTCTGATGCCCACACTTAATTATTTGTGGATCATTCTGGCGCTGCCGTTGCTGGGTTCGGCGATCAACGGGCTGTTGGGCAAGAATTTTTCTAAGACCGTTGTAAATGCCGTCAGTATCGGCTCGGTTTCGCTCGCATTTCTTTCGGTGGTCGAATTGGCTCGCGAATTCGCGCGGCTTTCCCCTAGTCAGATTCCCGCCGTTAGAAATTATTTCACTTGGATCAGCGCCGGCCAGTTCAAGGTGGATTTTTCTCTTCAAGTTGATCAGCTGACGATTGTGATGCTGTTTGTGGTTACCTTTGTGAGTCTTTTGGTGCACATCTATTCCACCGGGTACATGGCGCACGAAGAGGGTTACCACCGCTTCTTCTCCTATTTGAATCTTTTTGTCTTTTTCATGCTGACTTTGGTCCTGGCCGCGAACGTAGTGCTGATGTTTGTGGGCTGGGAAGGTGTCGGCCTGTGCAGCTACCTGCTGATTGGGTTTTGGTTCTTGAAACAATCCGCGATCAGCGCCGGGAAGAAAGCGTTTATCACTACGCGTATCGGGGATTTCGGCTTCACCATCGGCATACTGCTCCTCTTCTGGACATTCAAGTCGGTGGATTTTATCCCTATTTTCAAACAGACCGCGAGCATGCCAGCGGAGTCTTTCGCGCCGGGCGGCGTGTTAACCGTAATTTGCATACTGCTGTTCACTGGCGCCATCGGCAAATCTGCGCAGCTGCCTTTATACGTGTGGCTACCTGACGCCATGGAAGGCCCCACGCCCGTCAGCGCGTTGATTCACGCCGCCACCATGGTAACTGCGGGCGTGTATATGGTCGCGCGCATGAATCCCCTCTTCGCGCGCGCACCGTTCGCTTTGTTCATCGTCGCACTGGTCGGGGCGCTTACTGCGTTTTACGCTGCGACGATCGGTTTGCTGCAGACCGACATCAAGAAAGTTCTCGCTTATTCCACCATTTCGCAGCTTGGCTACATGTTTTTGGGGCTTGGCGTGGGGGCCTATGCCGCCGGCGTCTTTCACTTGATGACGCACGCATTCTTCAAGGGCCTGCTGTTTCTCGCGGCTGGGAGCGTGATTCACGCGATGGGCGGCGAGCAGGACATGCTGAAGATGGGCGGCTTGCGCAAGCAGATACCAGTTACGTACTGGACCATGTTCATCGCTACTCTGGCCATCGCGGGAATTCCTGGCTTTGCGGGATTTTTCAGCAAGGACGAAATTCTGGACGCGGCGGGATCGGGACCGCAAGCGAATGTCTGGCTTTGGCTGCTGGGTTTGATCGGCGCCGGACTTACGTCGTTCTACATGTTCCGGCTAATTTTTCTTACTTTCTTCGGCAAACCGCGTTTCGACGAGCACAAAGTTCATGTGCACGAGTCTCCACGGAGCATGACGGTGCCACTGATGATTCTGGCCTTCCTTTCCATTTTTGGCGGGTGGTTTGCAGTGCCGCATCTTGTTGGCGGTACGGACTACTTCGAAAAGTTCCTCCATCCGATATTTTCCACGTATGCCGTGCCTGCCGGAGTCGAGCGACAGGCTTCACTGGCCGGAGCCGCCGGTGGCGCTGGTGAAATAGCACGAAGTCCGATGATGGAATTGATTCATTCCTTGACCGGTCCGCCCGTGATCATCGCGCTGGCAGGATTGCTCCTGGCGTGGTGGTTTTACATCAAGAGCCCGGAAATACCGCAGCGTCTCGAGCAACGCGCGCGCGGTTTATACACTTTGATATTCCACAAATATTACGTGGACGAGATCTATGCAGCGCTCATCGTCAATCCTCTGCTGTGGATTTCGACCAATATGCTGTGGCATGGCGTCGACGAAACGCTGATTGACGGCACGGTAAACGGCGTGGCGCGCGTGGCGCGCGAATCCGGCAGCCAGTTGCGCGAAATTCAATCCGGCAACGCGCGATCGTATGCGAGTTGGGTGGTGATCGGCGCGGTGGGCGTCACTGTATTGATGCTGGGACTCTGGGGCATGGTGCGTTAGCGTGGAAATTCAGTCTCATTTGCTGACTGTGATCACCTTTCTCCCGCTGCTGGGTGTTCCGGCTCTGCTTTTGCTGCGGTCAGAAGATCACATCTGGATTCGGCGCATCGCGCTGGCGGTTTCGCTGGCCGAATTCGCCATATCGCTTTTCTTGTTGCCCGGCTTCGAATCCGCGAATCCTGGGTATCAGTTCGTCGAGAATCACGCATGGATCGGCCAAGCGATTCAATATCACATCGGAGTTGACGGAATCAGCCTGTTCCTGGTTCTGCTGACTACGTTTCTTACTCCGCTTGCCATTTTGTGTTCCTGGCAATCAATCGACGATTATGTGAAGGGATTTTTCATTGCGTTGCTGGTGATCGAGACGGCCATGATCGGCGTTTTTGTGGCCCTCGACTTGTTCCTGTTCTTCCTCTTCTGGGAACTGACGTTGATTCCGATGTATTTCCTCATCGGCATCTGGGGCCACACCCGGCGAATTTACGCTGCGGTGAAATTTATTCTGTACACCATGTTCGGCTCGATTCTGATGCTCGTCGCGATTCTGTGGCTCTATAATGTCAGCGGCACGCCGGAGCTGATTCGCACATTCGATCTCCCGGAGCTCACCGCGCGCTTGCAACGTGGTTTTATCCACCTGCCTCCGCACACCGAGCTGTGGCTGTTTGGAGCGTTCTTCCTGGCGTTCGCCATCAAAGTGCCGCTTTTCCCGCTGCACACCTGGCTCCCCGACGCTCACACCGAAGCTCCTACGGCCGGCTCTGTGATTTTGGCTGGCGTCATGCTGAAGCTAGGCACCTACGGCATGTTGCGCTTCTGCCTTCCGCTCTTCCCCGACGCGGCGCATCGCACGGCCCCTTTGATCGGCGTGCTGGCGATCATCGGCATTGTGTACGCCGCGCTGGTTGCGACCGTTCAGCCAAATTTCAAACGCCTGATCGCCTACACTTCCGTCAGCCACCTAGGTTTCGTGGTGCTCGGGATTTTTTCATTCACGACGATTTCGATTGAGGGTGCGATTTATCAGATGGTGAACCACGGCATCTCCACCGGCGCGCTTTTCCTCGGTCTCGGCATGATCTACGACCGCCGTCACACCTACGAGATCAGGGAATTCGGCGGCCTGGTGAATCCGATGCCAGTGCTGATGTCCTTTTTTCTGTTCATTTGTCTTTCGTCGTTGGCGCTGCCGCCGCTCAACGGTTTCGTTGGTGAGTTTCTGATTCTGATCGGAGTCTTCCAAGGGCACCATGCGTGGGCTTCATGGGCCGCGAGCGGCGCCGTGCTGTCCGCGATTTATTTGCTGTGGTCTTACCAGCGCGTCGCGCTTGGCGAAGTGACAGTCGAAAAGAATCGTACGCTCCCCGACGCATCAGGACGCGAGCGCGTAATTCTTGTGGCCGTCGCTGTAGCGATCCTGTTAATGGGAATCGCTTCTCCGCTTTTCACCCGGCGCATGGAATCGTCGACCAATAATCTTGTGAATCTTCTCGAAGGCCATCCGCAGGATGCCGCGCAGCCTGCACTTCCTTCCGGAGGACGCGGTGTGAGCATGTCTCCGCGCAGCCAGGGCGCAATTCTCACCACGATTTCAGAAAAGCAGGTGAAGCGGTAATGCACTTCCCTGCCGAGCAAATTTCGAACCTGCATCGCCTGGCGCCTGAAATCGTTCTGTGTTTCTTCGGCATTCTGATCATGGTGCTCGACCCATTTCGGGGCGCAGCTCGCCAGCGAACCCTCGGATGGGTGGCGTTTGCCGGCACACTAGTCGCGCTCGGCGGTGTTTGGATCGCGGCGCAAGACCAAGGATCGGCCTATAGCGACCTCATTCGTGCGGATGCTTTCAGCATCTTCGTTCACGTTGTGGTGATCGTTGCCGCGGCAACGGCGGTTCTCGGTTCGATCGATTACCTGGACCAAGAAGGCATTCAACGCGGCGAATATTATTCGCTGGTGCTATTCGCGACGGCTGGCATGGGAATTCTCGCGGGCGCGAACGAACTGGTCACCGCTTTCGTGGGACTGGAGATGAGTTCGATCTCCACGTACATCCTGGCCGGATTCCGCCGCCGCGCAATCAAATCCAACGAAGCATCGCTGAAATATTTCATCCTGGGCTCGTTCGCCACGGCTTTTTTTCTTTACGGAATCGCCCTGACCTACGGCGCCATCGGAACCACGCGTATTGACTTGGTCCAGACCGCTCTCGAACAGACGCTCGCTCAACAAGGCCGCCTGGAATCGCTGGCGATCGTCGGCCTCGCGCTGATGTTTGTTGGCCTGGGGTTCAAGGTCGTCGCCGCGCCATTTCAGATCTACGGTCCTGACGTCTACGAGGGCGCGCCTACACCGGTGACGGCGCTGCTAGCTTCGGGGCCCAAGGCAGCTACGTTCGCGCTGATGCTGCGGATTTTTTACGTGGCGTTCGGGACCGCCGGCAACTTCTGGTTCTGGGCCGTCTGGATCTCAGCGGTGCTCACGATGTGTATCGGCAATTTTGCGGCGCTGGTGCAGACCAACGTGAAGCGCATGCTCGCGTACTCATCGATCGCGCATGCCGGATATATTTTAGTGGCCTTCGCTGCGTCCACGGTTTACGGCGTTGCTGCTGTGCTTTTTTACCTTGCCGCGTACGCGTTGATGAAGGTGGGAGCGTTCCTGGTGGTCACACATCTTGGCCAGCGCGACGAAAGGCGGCTTGATATTACCGACTACGCTGGACTGGGCGCGAAACAGCCGGTACTCGCAGCCTGCTTCACGCTGTTCTTGCTTTCCCTGTTGGGCCTACCCGCGACCGGCGGCTTTCTGGGCAAATTCTTTGCATTTCAGGCCGCGCTCGATTCGCGCATCATTTGGCTGGTGGTCATCGCGGCAATCAATAGCGTGATCGGTGCTTACTACTACCTGCGCCTAATCGTCGCCATGTATTTCTGGGAGCCATCCAAGGATTACACCCCAACGAAGGTCGCGCCTGCAGTCGTGTTTGCCCTCATCATCGGCGCGGCTGGCACGCTATATCTTGGCATCCTGCCCTCAACAGTTCTGGATTACGCCAAAGCTGCGGCCGATTCGCTTTCTGTACACTAATCTGCCGCCATTCAGTTTTACTTCCCTGCCGCTTCTTTGCCTTTTGTCTGTCCCCTTCTGTCTTCCTGAGCACCGTAGCGCGGATCCACGGGCGGGTCTGAAACCCGCCCCACATACGCATGGAAGGCGGATCGGTGAAGCGGAACGGCTGGAGTGCTCTTAGCGGTTCGGATAGAACGTCGCCGATCGGGTAGGAGGCGGGATTACTCCCGCCGTCCTCCCACAGTCGCGGTAGGGACGCGAGTCAACCTCGCGCCCCCCGCACAGATCCGTACGGGCAGGATTGCTGCATACGGCTCTTACCTCAGATACCTGGCGTTGAAGCGCATGGCAGGACGTGGGTGCAGGATCACAGCACTCGGGATCCACCGAGCGACGAGCGGCCCGATACGCTCCCAGGGCATCCGACTCTTCTGGCTCCGTCGTTGCAACGCACGGGACCAGTGCCAGACGACTTGGGCCCGAAAGCTCTGCAGACTATCGATGTTGCCGGGCACCGCGTGGTAGTTGAAGTAGCCTTGTACAACGGACCTCAACCACTTCCCGACTTCGGCTACTGGCTCGTGCCAGCGCCGCCGAAGCTCCTCCCTTACGACTTTGAGTCTTGCTGAGAGTCGCTTACGTATAGTCTTGCGATCGACCGAGAAGCCACCGGTTTTCCGGTTTTTCGCGCAGATGTGCGTGAACCCCAGAAAATTGAACGTCTCCGGCTTGCCCTCGCCGCTTTCGGTCTTCGGCTGCGAAACGCCCGAACTCAATTAGGCGCGTTTTATCCGGGTGCAGTTCCAACCCGAACTTTCGCAGGCGTTCCTTCCATTCCTGAAGGAAGCGCTCGGCATCAGCTCGTTGCTCGAACCCCATGACGATATCATCCGCGTACCGCACGATTATGACGTCGCCTGTAGCGCGGTGCTCTCGCCAGTGTTGGGCCCAAAGGTCGAAAGCGTAATGCAGGTACACATTCGCGAGCAGTGGAGATACAACCGCCCCTTGTGGAGTACCCACTTCCGTTTTCGCCCAGACTTCCTCCTCAGATACTCCAGCCCTCAGCCACTTCCGAATCAGGCGGAGTATTCTTCGGTCGGCGATCCGGTGCTCGATGAATTTGCCTAGCCATTCGTGTGAAATTGATCCGAAGAAGTCACGAATGTCAGCATCAAGCACCCAGTTCACTTTCTTCCGTATGAGCCCTACCCAGAGCGCATCCAGCGCTTGGTGCTGGCTTCGCCCAGGACGGAACCCATAAGAGAACCCCAAGAAGTCCTCTTCATAGATCTGGTTGAGGACCGTGACCACTGCGTATTGGACGATCTTGTCCTCCAGGGCTGCAATGCCCAGGGGTCGTTGTCGTCCGTCCGCTTTGGGGATGAAGGCTCTCTTGGAAGGTTGCGCTCGATACGTTCCCCGATGCACTCGACTGTGTAAGTCCTGCAGTCGTTTATCTAGGTCCGTTTCGTATTCCTTCCACGTGACTCCATCCACTCCTGGTGCAGCATCTCGCTTTAGAGCATAGAAGCTGTCCAGTAGCAGTGGAACCGTCACATGGTGGAGTAGCGCAGTGAACCGTGCTTTCCTTTCCTGTTTAGCTGCTTTTCGCACACCGAGCAAGCCGCTCGACGCGTTGACCCAACTCTGAGTCTGGGACGCGGTCGTCTGCTCGATGTTCTCTTTGGTCGGTCGCCTTCCCTCGATGCCCTCCGCTAACGGTTTCCCGCTTTTGTTCGGGCACTTCGTTGGTACTGTACGACCGTCCGACTCCCCAGCAACGTGCATGTTGGACTTCTGGTTCATGACCTTCTCCAACCAGCCCGCTCACGAACTTGTGGCGGGCGTTGCTGGGGTCTCCCGGTTCTCGCGCGCGGAGTTTCCATGCATGCTTGGGGTCTCTGACTGCGCGGAGTCCTTTGGAAGCTCGCGTTATCGCTCCCATCGGTGTGGCCTTCCGTCTCGGTGGACGTCGTCGGCACTCCGGATCCACTTATTTCGCAGCTCAATGTCCCGCCTGCATGTGCCCCTGTCAACGCTTCGCGCCCAGCCTTGCGACTGACCGTGCATGACTCGGGGTTAGGGTGGCTCGCTAGACCTTCCCTATGTGACTCTTTCATTCACTACTCCACGCCGATTTTTACCGGCGCACCCACCGGACGTGCGGTTCCGCATCCGGCGGTTCATGAACCAAATAAGAAGCGCCGCCGAGTATCCAGCAGGGAAACGAGCTGGCGGTGATCGAACCAAGACTTGGGATAGGCTGCATTCATGTGCGAACTGCCGCCGTTCCACCAAGGGCCATGCCCGTTAGTGGCCGACTGCCAGGCGCGTTCATGACTGAGTCCCGCACGCATCAGATTTTGCGCCCGTGTGTAATCGCGCTTCCAGTGTCTCCATAAGAGCGCTCGTAGCTTGCGGCGGATCCAGCCATCAAGTTCCTCCAGCGCCCCTTTCTCTTCGGTGAGCCGGAAGTAGGCAACCCAACCACGCAAGATGGGGTTGAGTTGGGTGATGACCTGTCTCACGCTTTGGCCCTGAGCGCCACGCAACGTCTGGCGGATTTTCTCCGCCAGGCGGTGGCGGCTGGACAGTGCGATTTTCAGCTTCGGTTTTTGGTGCCACGTAACACTGTAGCCCAGAAACTTCCGCTGCCACGGTCGTGCCACTGCGCTCTTGTCGGCATTCACCTTGAGTTTCAGCCTTTGCTCCAGAAACGCAGTGATCTCTGCCATCACCCGCTGCCCGCTCCGCCGGCTTCCAACGTACACGTTGCAGTCGTCTGCATAGCGGCAGAAGCAGTGCCCACGTTTTTCCAGTTCGCGGTCCAGGTCGGTCAGCAGGATGTTTGATAAAAGTGGTGACAGCGGTCCGCCTTGCGGCGTCCCTTCTGTTCGCACACTCGTCATCCCGCCTTCCATCATTCCCGCTTCTAGATAACGCCGGATTAGCTTCAGCACCCGTTCGTCCTTCACCTTCCGCGCCACTCGCGCCATTAGTACATCGTGGTTGACGCGGTCGAAGAACTTTTCCAAGTCCAGGTCCACGACCCACCGCTTACCTTCGGCAACGTAGCTTCGCGCCGCTTTTACGGCTTGATGCGCGTTGCGTCCAGGACGGAAGCCGTAACTCGACTCGGAGAACTCGGGTTCGAACAGCGGTTGCAACATCTGATGCAGTGCCTGTTGAATCAGACGATCCAGTACCGTCGGGATGCCCAAAGTACGGACCCCACCTTGCGGCTTGGGTATGTCCACCTTGCGCACCGCCGCCGGCATGTACTCGCCTTCCAACAGTACCTGTCTTATCTTCGGCCAGTGTGCCTGGAGCCATGGCTTGAACTCGGTCACCGTGAGTCCGTCGACTCCCGGCGCACCTTGATTCTTCACCACGCGCTCGTAAGCTCCCAGCATGTTGCTGCGTTCCACCGCGGCTTCCATTAGCCGCAGCGCTTCCGGTTTCGTTTGCCCAGCAGCCGCCGTGCGTGCCTCCGCACCCGCAGCAGTTCCCGGCAGATTCCGTCCGCCTTTGCCTGTGCTGGCCGCACTTGCGTGCGCTTCTGCTTCATCGGCTCGCATCGAGGTCTGTTGTCCTACTCCCGTGTTTCATGTTCGGGCCTTCGTCCGATCTCCGGACTACTATGCCCTCGGCTGACTTCTGGCGATTCCTCCCCACGTCTCTCAACGCAGGTAGCACAAAGGCAGACCGCCAGATCTCCCCGGGTATTGCGCACTCACCTTCTCGCTTATGCCTGTCGGATCTACGTCGCAGCGTTCCGTGCAAGAATCGGGCTTTGCATCTATTGGCCTGCTTACCCCGCTGCTCCGCCTCTATCCGCTTCCTGTTCGTCAGGCCAGCGTTTTGCCTTCAGCTTCCTTCAGATTCCGCCTCGCGGCGGACACCCTTGCTGTTTAGCTAACACTTCCCCTTGCCGGGTGTGTAGAGGACTTTCACCTCCGAGTGAGTTCGCCCTGCCGGGCGCACCAAACAAAAAAGGCCCGGGGGCTCGCGTCACCGCGAATCCCCGGGCCTCAATTTCTGGTCTAGTCCTACTTCACCTTCAAGAACACGATCGCGAACGTATAGAGCGCCATCGACTCAATCAGCACGAGCGCCAAAATAAGCGCAAAGCGTATCGCCGCAGCAGCTCCGGGATTGCGTGCTAACCCTTCGCAAGCCGCCGCCGTGGCCTTGGCCTGCGCGTAACCGCCAGCCGCCGACGCGATGGCCATCGCAAAACCGGACGTGATGGCAACCCAATTCGTCGCCGCAGCTCCGCCCGCCGCTTCCTGCGCAAACGCCGCAGGCGCAAACACAATCACCACCACCACACCCAGCAGAAACAACGCGTACCTTCTCATCGTGTTCTCCTCATTATGAATTTGCCGCCAGGAGGTGGCTCCCGTCATCCTCAAGCAGCCGGGATCACACTGGACAACGATAATGCCAGGAAATAGAACCTGATATGAATGCAGGCATTAGTGCTCTTCAGCGACCGCTCCCGCAACATAGATCACGGGCAGAATCGTGAACACGAAAGCCTGCAAAACCGCTACGAAAATATGCAGAAGTATGAAAGGAACGGGACCAACCAATGGAATGATTGCAGCTATATATCCCAATTTGCCGAGATGTCCCAGGAAGAGATACATTTCGAGCATCAACCCGAGAAACAAAACATAGAGCGTCTCGCTCACGAACATATTGACCCAAAGACGTACGGTAAGCGAAAGCAGGCGGGCCAAGTTACTGACGATTTCGATCGGAAACATGATCGGAGACATTGCCAGCACCGGACCCAGGAAGTGCTTGCCATGCCCGAGCGGCCCATGTTTCACGATACCGACCCAGTTGTAATAGATGAAGACAACGATTGCGCAACCGAGCGGCACGGATACCACAGCCGTCGGTGACATAAACGTGGGAAAGAGTCCGAGCAGATTGCAAATCAGCACGAAGATACCGACGCTGCCCAGCATCGCCACATATTTCTGCCCGTCATGGCCGACGTTGTCGTCTAGAAGATCTCGAATCCCCACACCCATCGAGTTCGTCAGCAGCGCTTCCATGCACTGTTGAGTGCCGCCTGGGTGATCGACGGAAATCCGAGCTCTCAGCCACAAGAAGAAAATCGCGGCAAGAACAAAGACCACAATCTCGAAAGCAACGTGGTTCGGGATTGGAAATTCAGCACTGGAAGGCTTGATATGCAGGGCGGTCAGCAATGCCAAAACCGGCTGGCCGAACAAGTTATTCAGAAGCTTCGTGACCCAGAGTAATCCCTCGCCCATTTCCAACCTTTCAGGAGTCCGCGGACGGAGGCGGGATCCCACGGAAAAGCAGCCCCACCATTTCCAGCAAAACCGCGGCTATGACTGTAAAAAAACCGGCCAGCAGGCTCGCCGCCGGGGGTTCGAAGCTCCGAAGAATAGCATAGGCGGCAATGATCAGCAACGCATAGCGGCCAATGAACTTAAGATACACTGCCGGTGGAACTTGCGCTTTTTCGGCTCCGGATCGGGCCACGGAAAGCCTGATTAACGTCCCGACGCCCTGCTTCATCCAGCGGTAATTGACCCAGGAAAGTATCGCACCGGAAGCGAATCCGACGGCGGATTTGCCGCCCCAAATGAAGCCTGTGATGGCTGTTCCCGCCGCACCGATGCCGCGCGCGAGGTATTCGATTCGCCGCTCAGCTCCAGCGTAAAAGGCATCATCCGCCGACATTGCCGCCACCATCGGCCTTTTCCGACCGCGAAAGACGCCGGATGATGTCCCATACCCCGGCGCCAAATCCGAGGAAACCAAGAATCAGCGTCAAAATCGGCGAGGTGTGCAGCCAGCGATCCAGTAAATAACCAGCCCCTCCCGCGATGATGATGGTCGCAATCATGATGGCGGGCAGCTCCATGGCCATCGCAACCTGCGTCATGCTACCTGAGCCTTTACGCGGTGAGGGATTAGGGGAAGCCATTATTGGTTACCGCTCACTGGCCGAACGGCGTGAGGATGGAATAGGTCGCCAGACGCAGAAACTGTTCGGGGAAAATTCCCGCCGCCAGCGTGACGATCACCATGGCCGCCAGAGCGACCTTCTGCGCCCACGAAATTGCCGGACGCACGGCGTCGCTTGATTCGCGTACCCACATCGCCGCAACCATTCGGAAATAGTAATACACCGCCGGGAGAATGTAGAGGACGGCGAGAATCGCCAGAACGGTGTGCTTGGTCTCAATGAGCGCCCAAAAAACCAATAGCTTAGCGACAAATCCCGCTGTCGGCGGAATTCCTGCGAGCGAAAGCAGAAAAATCAGCATCAGAATCGCTGCGCCGGGATTGCGCTGCATCAAGCCGTTTAGATCGTCGATGTCGTCGCCAATGGCACCTTTGCGCCGCAGGACAATCACGATTGCAAAGGCTCCCGTATTGAAAAATGCGTACACGAAAAGATAAAACGCCATGGCCTGCAATCCACGCTCGTGCAGTGTGCCGTCCGCATTCACTGAAGCGACAAAACCGAGCAGAATATATCCAACCTGCGCGATGGATGAATACGCCAGCAGACGCTTGATATTCGATTGCGTGATCGCTGCCAGCGTCCCGATTGTAAGCGACAGGACGCCGACCGCCGCCATGATCGTCGTCCAATCCAGATTTACCGGCCAGAAAACTGTGAGGAACAGGCGCAACAAAAGCGCGAAGCTCGCGGCCTTCGACGCCACACTCACATAAGCGGTTATGGAAGTTGGAGCACCTTCATACACATCGGGTGCCCATTGATGGAACGGCACTGCGGCAATTTTGAAAAAAACTCCCGCGGCTACGGTTCCGAGCGCGAGAAACGTCAGAAAATCGGTTCCGGGATAGTGCGCGTGGCGCTGTTGAATAGCGATCTGAATTAATTCCAGATTCGTTGAGCCCGCAATGCCGTACAGGATCGAAAAACCATAGGCCAGAATGCCGGAACTGAATGCGCCCATCAGCATGTACTTCATCGCGGCTTCGTTCGACTTGCGTTCGCGCCGCAAAAAACCTGAAAGTACGTAGAAGCTGAGCGCCATCGTTTCCAGCGCGACGAACAGCACCACCAGATCGTTACCGCACGCTAGAAACATCATGCCGACAGTCGCGAAGAGCATCAGCGCGTAGTACTCGCCGTGCTGTTCCTGTTCAATTTCCATGTAACGCACGGAAAACAGGATCACCAGTGCTGTGGAAGCGAGGAAAAGAAAACCAAAAAAGATAAAAAACGGATCGATTACCAGGGAATCTCCAAAGCCTGCCGCGGGGCCGTACGGAGGCGCAGCGTAGTTCCGCAGCATCCAAACGGAAACGCCACTGAACATCACGCCAATCATGGCGGTAAAGGCATTCCACGATTTCTGTGACTTGGTCAGCAGAAAATCAGTGAGTAAAATCGACAAGCCGAAAAATGTCAGCATCGCTTCGGGGAGAATGAAGATGAAATCCCGGCGCGCGGCCTCGAAGATTGCCTGCCAGTGCATTACCGAACCTCGACTTGTGCGGCGGCCAAGGTTGGCAGACGCTTCGGTGTTGCGCTCGGCGAGATTGTATTATTGGAGGAAGAATTCCCGGATGACGGCGCGGCCCGGGGAACTTCGTAATACCCAGGGCGCACCGTTTCAATTAAGCGGTGTACTGGCTGGTCAAGCACACGAAACAGCGGCGCGGGATAAATCCCGATCCAGAATGCCAGCACGACCAGTGGAAGCAACGTCGCATATTCGCGCGCGTTCAAATCCGGCAGGTGCTCGTTCGCGGGATTGGTTATGCTGCCAAACATGACGCGCTGGTACAGCCACAACAAGTATGCCGCGCCCAGTATCACGCCTAGAACGCCCCAGGCGGCCCACTGCCAGCGCACCTCGAAAGCGCCGCGCAGAATCGTGAATTCGCCGATGAACCCGTTCAGCAGCGGCATGCCTAGCGAGCTGAGCGTGATGATCAGATAGACCACGGCGAAATTCGGCATCGGAGTCGAAAGGCCGCCGAATTCCGAAATTAGGCGCGTGTGCCGCCGCTCGTACAGAACGCCAACGATCAAGAACAGCGCGCCGGTCGAAATACCGTGGTTAATCTGCTGAATGATGCTGCCGGAAAGGCCCAAAGGCGTCAGCGCGAAAATACCCAGCGTGCAGAACCCCATGTGGCTCACCGAGGAATAGGCGATCAGTTTTTTCATGTCCTGCTGCATCATGCACACCAGCGCGCCGTAGATGATGCCGATTAGCGAGAGCACGACGATGAACCCGCGGTATTTCACGGTCGCGCCCGGAAACATCGGAACTGAAAACCGCAGAAAACCGTACGTGCCCATTTTCAGCAGGACGCCAGCCAGGATTACGGAGCCGGCCGTAGGCGCTTCCGTGTGTGCATCAGGTAGCCACGTGTGGAACGGGAACATCGGCACTTTGATGGCGAATGCGAAAAAGAAGCCCCAGAACAGCCATTTTTGCAAATTCCCAAATTGCGCCGTGAATGGATGCAGCAGTACTTCGCGAATGTCGAATGTCTGCCGGTAATAGTAAATCGCAAGAATTGCGAGCAGCATCAACACCGAACCTGCCAGCGTATAGAGGAAGAATTTGATGGCCGCGTAGAGTCGCCGTTCGCTGCCCCAGACTCCGATCAGGAAGTACATCGGCACCAGCATCACTTCCCAGAAAACATAAAACAGCACGAAATCGAGGGACATGAAAACGCCGAGCATTCCGGTCTGCAGCAGCAGAAGCAGGATGTAATATTCCTTTTCGCGTTTGTGAATCGCGGACCATGACGAAAGGATCGCAATCGCGCCTAGAAGCGTCGTTAACATCACCAACAGGTAGCTAAGACCGTCGATTCCAAGCGTGAAGTGGGCGCCGATCGACGGAATCCAGTTCGCATTCTCCACAAATTGAAATTGCGGCGCGTCCGGGGCGGAATTGAATCGCCAGATCAACGGCAGTGAAACCAGCAAGCCGAGGAAACCGAAAATATTGCCCATCCAGCGATGCAAATCGGGCCGGTCGCCCGGGATGAAAAGCATCAGCATCGCCCCGACCAGCGGCGTGAAGAGGATCGTGCTTAAAATGTGGCCATCGGAAAAGAGCATCCGTCCCTCGCCTTCTAACTATTCCCGTCAATTTCTAGTCCGAAAATACGACATGGTCCGCCGAAGCGGGGTGAAAGTGAAAAACGAATTTCAGCTGCCTAATGCATCGAGTGATGCGCCAGATAAAAGTAATACCCCATGAAACCGATCAAGCCGATCACGATGAAAAGCATGTAACTTTGTACCAGTCCGGCCTGAAACAACCGCACTGGAAAACTGAGTGCCCACACGATGCGAGCCCCGAGTTTCACCGACCCATCCACGATCCAGGTGTCCCACCACATCGAAAGGCGCGAGATAAAACGCGTCATCCATCCCGCGCCGTTCACGCCCAGCCCATCGATCACATTTGTATCGAATGAACCGAGCGCCAAACCGAGATCCTTCGCGCGATTCACGAATAGCGCATCGTAGATTTCGTCCACGTAGTATTTATTGCAGACCAGCCGGTAAAATCCGCCAAAACTTTTTGCAATCTTTGCCGGCATTTCGGTGCGTTTGATGTAGAGATACCATGCAAAGAAAATTCCCAGCACTACAAATCCCTCCGACAGCAGCATCAAATAAATTTCGCCCATGCGCGAGCCGGGGCCTTTCGCCGGTTCCGAGCGCAATTCATGCGCCACGCCAACGATCGGCTCCAGGAAATGGACGAAGCGGCTGTTGCCGCCCAATATTTCCGGCCAGCTTATCCAGCCTCCCACGATCGAAAGCCCGGCAAGAATCACCAGCGGCGCTAGCATCGACCTCGGCGATTCGTGAATGTGATGTTCCACCTCATGATCCACGCGCGAGCTGCCGTGAAACGTCATAAAAATCAGCCGGAACATGTAAAACGCCGTCATGCCCGCGGTGAAATATCCGATGGCCCAGAGCAAAACATCCTTTTCATATGTTTTGCCAAGGATCAGGTCCTTGCTCAGAAATCCTGCGAACGGAAATATTCCCGCGATTGCCAGCGTTGCGATCAGCATGGTCCAGTACGTAACCGGAATTTTCTTCGATAGCGCACCCATCTTACGCATATCCTGCTCGCCGGAAAGCGCGTGGATTACGCTGCCTGCTGCGAGGAACAGCAACCCTTTGAAAAACGCATGCGTCATCAAGTGGAAAATGCCCGCAGTGAACGCGCCAACTCCGCAGGCTAAGAACATGTAACCAAGCTGCGAGACCGTCGAAT
This sequence comes from uncultured Acidobacteriota bacterium, assembly GCA_963703675.1. Classification (GTDB taxonomy): domain Bacteria; phylum Acidobacteriota; class Terriglobia; order Acidiferrales; family UBA7541; genus Palsa-295. The sequence continues at coordinate 781,889 of CAVPFH010000010.1, forward strand.
AGGCCAAGACTTTCTTGATATCGTTCTGCACTACTCCAATAGAGGCCGCGAAAAGCGCAGTGATCGCGCCTACCATTGCGACCACTGCCATCGCCTTCGGAGCCAGCTGATAAATCGCATTCGTGCGCGTGACCATGTAGACGCCAGCCGTCACCATCGTCGCCGCGTGAATCAACGCGCTCACGGGCGTGGGGCCTTCCATGGCGTCAGGCAGCCACACGTAAAGCGGAATTTGCGCCGACTTTCCCGTAGCACCCACAAAAAAGAGCAGCGCGATGGCCGTAATCAACGGATCGCCCATCTTGAAGTGCCCAGCGGCCAGCGCCGGTCCGAAATCGGTGAAGCGCACCGTGCCCAGCAGCGCCGATGTCAGAAAAATTCCCAGCAGAAATCCCCCATCGCCCACCCTGTTGACGATGAACGCCTTTTTCCCCGCGTCCGAGGCTGATTTGCGGTGGAAATAAAATCCGATAAGCAAATAACTGCAGGTGCCGACGCCCTCCCAGCCCACAAAGAGAAGAAGCAAATTATTCGCGAGCACCAATATCAGCATCGCGAACATAAAAAGATTCAAATAGCCAAAGAAACGGTAATAACCACCTTCGTGAGCCATGTAGCCGGTGGAATATACGTGAATCAGGAAGCCCACACCGGTGACAACCAGGATCATTACTGCCGAAAGTGGATCGATCTGAAATCCCCAGTCGGCTGCGAAGTGCGCTAGCCGGCCGTCCAGCATGTGATACGGTCCCGCCGGAATCCATTCGAAAAGAATTTTGGTAGCCAGCCGCTCGCCTTCTGGCTTGGCGATTAACTGAAGGAATGCTCCCACCGAAAAGATAAATGAGACCAACACGCTGCCGATGCACAGTGCGTTGATGACGTTGCGCGCCAGACGCCGCCCGAAAAAGAGCATCACCGCTGCGGTGAGCAGCGGGAACATCGGAATCAGCCAAATGTGATCGAGAAAGAATGGCTGCGGCGCGTTCATTCAGCGGTACTCACCATTTCAAAATGTCCATTTCGTCCGCGAGGACGGTTTCGCGATTGCGGAAAAATGCGAGAATGATTCCTAGTCCCACGGCAGCTTCAGCGGCCGCGTCAGTAATAATGAAAATCGCAAAGACCTGCCCGTCTACCGCTCCCCACATTCGTGAAAACGCCATTAGATTGATGTTCACCGCGTTCAGAATCAGTTCGATGGACATGAGCATGATGATCACATTACGCCTTGTCAGCACGCCGATCACGCCGATGGTTAACAGCGCCAGACTTAGAAATAGATAATGATCCACCGGGATCATTTATATCCTCCGCTTCGCCATAACCACTGCGCCTATCATCGCCACCAGCAGCAAAATGGATGCAAGCTCAAACGGCAGCATGAAACGGCTGAAAAGCGCATCGCCTACGGCCTCGGTATTTTTCGGGGCAATATTGGCGGCCATTTCCGGCAAGCGAAGCGCCGCCCGACCCGCCCAAATCGCGAAGAAAATCTGCGCCCCCAGCACCAGCGATAGCGCTCCAGCCACAAACCATTGCCGGTTAAATTGCAGCAATCGCATTGAAACGTCGAGGTTCACCAGCATGATCACGAACACAAACAGCACCATGATTCCGCCTACGTACAGGATCACTTGCACGATGAAAAGGAACTCGGCCTGAAGCTGCAGAAAAATTCCGGCCGTCGCAAGCAGCGTAGTGATCAGAAAAACCGCGCTATGAACAATGTTCCGGCGCGTCACCATCAAAATGGCTGACCCCACCGCGAGCACGGAGAAAAAGTAAAATAGAATATTATTCAGCGCCTGCATCTATTCACCGTCCGCCGTCTGCACAACCGCTATCGGTTGATCATCCTTTGCCAGCCAGATCGCGACCCCTAAAGTAGCCAGAGTCGTAGGAATCAGAGACACGACGGGACTCCAACCCCATTGCTGTCGAAACACGATGGCAACACCCACGCCGATTACGTTGACCAGGGCCAGTGGAATCAGAAATCGCCACCCAAGGCGCATGAGCTGATCAAAGCGATAGCGTGGAAAAGTAAAGCGGAACCAGAGAAACGCGTAGAGGTATGCAAATACTTTGGTCATGAACCAGAAAGCGCCATGAATTCCCTGCATTACGCCCAAGGGCGCGAACAGCGCCGCGAGCAGTGCAATCGCAATGACGAAGCAAAGGGCGGCAACAGCGAGCATGACAAGTTTTTGGATCTTCACTGGTTGCTTGGGGGTCAGTTTAAGGCAATACAGGGCTACTCCCAGTGTAAGTAGTGACGGAAACACATCAAGCAACTCGATCGACGTGCCAGGAAAATGCTCATGGAAGCTAGCCAGCGGCCGCAGCCAACCGCCAAGAAAAACCGTCGTCGCGATTCCGGCCACGATCACCATATTCGCGTATTCGGCCAGGAAATAGAGCGACCAGCGGAAACCGCTGTATTCCGTCATGTAGCCCGCGACGAGTTCCGATTCCGCCTCCGGCAGATCGAAAGGCGCGCGATTTGTTTCCGCAATCGATCCAACCATGTAAATAAAAAATCCGCACGGCACGGCGAAAATGAACCAGACACCCTGATCGAGCTGCGCCTGCACGATTTCCTTCATCGAAAGCGAGCCGGCGAGCAACAGCACGGAGACAAGACCAAGTCCTGCCGCTGTTTCGTAGCTCACCAGTTGTGCAGCGCTGCGCAACGCTCCCAATAGCGAGTAATGGCTATTCGAAGCCCAACCGCCCAGCACGATGCCGTAAATTCCGAGCGAGCTCACCGCCAAAATAAAAAGCAAGCCGATGTCTAGGTCGGCAATCTGAAACGCGGGGCCGATGGCCAGCGCAGAGTAGGCCAGCAGAGCCATCGTCACGCTCAAGAGGGGGGCAAGCCAAAACATCAGCCGGTCTGCGTCCGCAGGAATGATGTCTTCTTTCAGCAGTAGTTTCACGGCGTCGGCAATCGGCTGTAACAAACCATGCGGCCCTACGCGCATCGGTCCGAGGCGCGCTTGCATGTCCGCCATCACCTTACGTTCCATCAGTACGATGTAGCCCGCCAGCAGCGGCAACACCAATACGATGACCACGGCGTAGAGCACCGGCAACACGTACGGTTGGATCCATAGTGGAATCAGGTGACCCATGGCTTATCGATCCACTTCCCCCAGCACAATATCGATCGTTCCAATGATCGCCACCACATCAGCGATCAGCGCGCCGCAGGCCATTTTGTCGAAGGCCTGCAAATTTATGAATGACGGAGGACGCACGCGCACGCGATAAGGCTGCGTCGTCCCGTCGCTGACCACGTAATACCCCAGCTCGCCCTTCGGCGCTTCGATCGAGTGATAGACTTCGCCCGGCGGAGGTTTCAACACTTTCCCGATACGCGCCATAATCGGACCGCTGGGAATGTTTTCGATTGCCTGTAGGCAAATCAGCCGTGACTGGCGCATTTCTTCCATGCGGACCACGTAACGGTCGTAGGTGTCGCCGGTCGGCCGTGTGGGGATTTCAAATTTGTATTGATCGTAGGCGGCGTATGGCTGCGCTCTGCGCAAATCCCATTGCACGCCGCTGGCTCGCAGCACTGGACCCGTCACTCCCATCGCGATCGCATCCTGCGATGTCAGGATGCCTACACCTTTTGTGCGTCCTACCCAAATGCGGTTTTCCGTCAGCAGCGTTTCGTATTCATCAATGCGGCGGCTGAAATCGTCGCAGAAACGCTTCACGTCCTGTTCGAACCCGTCGTACGTCTCGTACTGCAATCCGCCGATTCGAAACGCGTGCGTGGTAAGCCGTGCACCGCAGTATTTCTCGAAAATCTTCAGAATTTCTTCGCGCTCGCGGAAGCAATAGAAAACAGGGGTCAGCGCTCCGATATCGAGCGCATGTGTTCCGAGCCACAACAAGTGACTAGCAATGCGCTGCAATTCCGTCAAAATCGTGCGGACCACGCGAGCGCGAGGCGGCGCTTCGGTTCCCAGCAATTTTTCGACGGCTTCGCAATAGCCCAGACCATTCGAAACCGCCGCGACGTAGTCCATGCGGTCCACGTACGGCGCGAATTGCTGGTAGCTGCGGTGTTCGGCGATTTTCTCGACGCCGCGGTGCAGGTAGCCGATGATGCATTCCGAGCCGACTACCCGTTCGCCATCGAGTTTCAGCTTCACCCGCAGGACGCCGTGCGTGGAAGGGTGCTGTGGCCCCATATTCAGAATAATTTCGTCCGCGCCCAGCACCGTGGTGCTGACGTTGCTCATTCCGCTTGTGCGTTGGTTTATCATGCGGTCGGCAATGGTTATTGCCCGCTCTCGATTCCCAAATTTTCGCGTACCCAGTTTGTGTCTTGTTTCAAGATGTCGTAATCCTTGCGCAGCGGATATCCTTGCCACTCATCCGGCATCAAAATGCGTTTCAAATTCGGATGGCCCTCGAACACGATGCCGAACATGTCGTAGCACTCACGTTCGAGCCAGTTCGCGGCGGGCCAGATTTCGCAAACGCTTGGCACGGGCTCGTTTTCGCCGGCGTGCGCCTTCAGTCGCAGCCGCTCATTCTTCGGGAACGAATACAAATTGAGGACCACGTCGAATCGTTTTTCGCGTTTCGGCCAGTCCACCGCAGTCAGGTCCACCAGCATGTCGAATTTTTCCTGATCCCGACAGTAGCGGGAAATTTCGCGAAGCTGTTCCGCGGCAATCAAAACGATCGACTGCTTACGATCCAGTGAAGCTTCGCGGATGGCGTCGCCGAATTCCTTCTTCAGCCTTTGCACCTGCTCGTTGTCGAGCGGAACAGGCTTCGGCGGAGCCTCTTTTGGCGTTGCTGCAGCCGGGGCCTTGGGCGTGGCAGCAGCTGGAGGCTTGGGTGGAGTCGCGGCAGCAGCGGCGGGAGGAGGCGCTGCTGGTTTATCCGCGGGCGGTTGCGCGGAAGAAGTTGCCGCCGGTGCCATCGGTTTCGCTGCCGGAGGCGTGGCCGAAGCTGTCGCAGGAATGGCGGGTGCAGGCGGTTCGAGTCGCGCAGGAGCCGGAGGAGTGGCGGCCGGAGGAGCAGCAGATGGCTGCGACGGGGTATCTGGACTTGCGGGAATAGCGGCGCTGTCCGCCGTGCCTTCCGGCGGTTTCGCGGCTGGATCTTTTTCCGAAGGGTCGTTGACCATCGGTTCGATCGGCTGCGGTTAGCAAGCGACGCGAAAGTCAATTCGCAGCACTCGTTTGCAGCCCGCCTTTTTATCACACCCCGAAAAACAACGTCAATTCCAGTCTATTTCCTGCACTGGCCCCGGCATGCGTCGCGATCATTCAACTGGCTTCGCGTTTTATACCCAATCGAGCGCGCCCGTCCGATACAGCCACACATAGCCCACCAGCAGGATTCCCAAGAAAACCAGCATCGTCACCAAGCCGTACAGTCCCAACTGGCCGTACTTAATCGCCCACGGAAAGAGAAAAATCGTCTCCACGTCGAAAATCACAAACAAAATTGCCACGATATAAAACCGCACCGAATAGCGGCCACGCGATGAGCCCTCGGGCGGCACTCCGCATTCGTAGGGTTCCAGCTTCGCGCCCGTTGCCTTGGAATCGGGGCGAATAAATTTGAAAATAGCGAGTGTAACGGCGGGGAAAGCCGCAGCGAGAAGGGCGAAAATCAATATCGGTATGTATTGGCTCGGCATCGCCAAAAGACGATAAATGAACAGCGCATCCTAGCACAGCGGGCAAGCCTCGGCCAGCAACAAGCGCGAAAAAATCATGCGCAAAAATAGCCGCGGCCCAGCACATAGAATCCTATTTTTTCGCGATCAGGGCGACGAAGAGTTGCTAGTGGCGGGCGCCATGCAATACATCCACGGCGTGTGGCAAAAGAGAGGCAATTGCGTCCAGAGATTCAACTGCGCCGCGGGGGCTGCCGGGCAGGTTAATGATGATCGTCTGACCGCGAATTCCGGCCACGGCGCGCGACAGGATCGCACGAGGAGTTTTCTTGACGCCTTCGGCGCGCATTTGCTCCGCGAATCCTGGAATCAGCCGTTCGGCTACGGTCATGGTCGCCTCTGGGGTCACGTCACGGGGACCCACACCGGTGCCACCGGTTGTGAGAATCAAATCCACAGTTTCCGAGTCAGCCGTTTTCTTCAGGAATGCCTCGATCTCGCCTCGTTCATCGGGCAAAGATGCAGCACCAGAGATTTGCCAGCCGAGTTCCCTGCAGCGCCCAGCTACAGCTGGACCTGAGCTGTCCTCCAGTCTTGCGGTGGCAACTGAATCACTAACGGTGAGTATAGAAACTCGCATGGCGGGATGTACCGCTAGCCTTCGATAACTTCTTCGCTGTCACGCTGGCCTTCGTCCATCAACCGCAATGCTTCCATCAATAGGCCCGTGGTGGTGCGGGAAATGGTATCGCGCGTGGGAACGCGATTGAAATCGATTTCGAATTCGCCGGCAGGCCAGCGTACGGCTTGAAACACGGCTGCTTCGCCTTCCAGCGATCCAAGCCGCGCATCCTTGCATTGTCCGGAAGCGAAAAAAAGATCGCCGCTTTCCTCGCCATTGCGGATGGAAAGCTGGCAGGATTTCTGCCCCATTTCCAGCGACTGCATCAGGTCCATGATGGACATTTCTTCCAGGCGCCCTTGTATGACGCCGGGGCGAACCTGGCGGTTTTGCAGTTTTTCCAGCTGCAGCCGGTCGACAACTTTTTTCGCGCGCCGCACCAAATCCTTCAGGAAAAATGGCTTGGGGATAAACTCTTCGACGCCTTCCACGATGGGACGCAATTTTTCTTCAATATCACTGCGGCTGGCGAGAAAAATGAACGGAATCGCCTTCGTCTGCTGCCGGCCACGGAGCTTTTCGTAGAGCTGCCGCCCGTCGAGACCAGGCATACGGTAGTCACAAACAACCAGATCCGGCGGATCATCTACGATTTTGAGCAACGCGTCGGCTCCATCGGCGGCCGCGCGCGCATCGCAATGGGGCATTAATCCTTTCATCAACAAATCAAGGATCAGCGCGTTATCGTCCACCACCAGGACTTTGACGTCCTTCATGGGAGTCATGATTTTGTGTGCTTCCCCGGACGCAGATAAGTGCCACTACGCCCGCCCGACTTTTTCAGCAGATATAGTTCAGTGATTTCCATTTCACGCTCAAGCGCCTTGCACATGTCGTAAATCGTCAACGCCGCAACGGCTGCGGCCACCAGAGCTTCCATTTCGACGCCCGTCGGACCAGTCGCCGTAGCTTCCGAGGTGACCTCAATTCCATTCTGGCATAGCCGGGCCCTCACATCCACGTGAGTCAGAGCCAGGGGATGACAAAGGGGTATCAGCTCCGAAGTGCGCTTGGCAGCGCTGATTCCGGCAATTCGCGCGATTTCGAGAGGATTGCCCTTGGGCGATTTCAGCTTCCGAATGCTGGCCACGGTGGCACGCTTCATGCGAATAAAAGAATGCGCGGTCGCGATGCGGGAAGTGGCGGCCTTAGAGGTGACGTCTACCATTCGCACTTCGCCGCTCTTGTCGAAATGCGAGAGCGCTGGAATTCGTTTCTTAGCCATGGAGAGGTATTTTCAAGCGGATTTCGATCTCACCCGTGCGGTACAAATCAAAACGATCCGCGACGCGGCAATACATCCGCCATTTCACCCGCCGCAAAATTCAATTTCGATTCGTGTACGACAAGGAAGCAATTTCCCTTCACCACGGAGCCGATATCACCCGATCCTTCCCAATGGATCGCTTCGACCGTGGGCTCGCCATCAGGCCAAGTAACTCGCGCCGGCAAAAAATGCGCGAGAGGTGGCTTTTCTTTCATCGGATGCGCGAGCTTGGCTTTGAAAAGCGGCAGCGGATTGGGCATATGCCCGCTGAGCAGCTCGATCGCAGGGACCACGAATAACTCAAACGTCACCATCGTTGACACCGGATTACCGGGCAGTCCAAAAACAGGCTTGTTATGACAGCAACAAAATACCGCAGGCTTTCCCGGACGAATTGCCACGCTGTCGAAGAAAAATTGCGCATCCAACTCGCGCAGCACTTGCTCCACCAGATCGTACTTCCCGACCGATACGCCGCCCGTGAGGGCGACGATATCCGCGTTCAGCGCCTCTTTGATTCGCGAGCGCAAATCTTCCAGATTGTCGGACACGTTTCCGAGCATCAGCGGTTCGCCACCTGCTGAAGCTACCTGCGCGGCCAGAGAAATGCTGTTGCTGTTGCGGATCTGAAACTTCATTGGTGGCTGGTTTACCGCAATCACTTCGTCACCAGTAGAAAGGATGGCGACGCGCGGCTTCTTCGCCACTAACAGGCGCAACCGGCCTACCTGCGCCGCAATCGCAAGCTCGGCGTAAGTGAGCTTCCGTCCGCGGGTAATCACACTCTCACCCACGCGAGTTTCCTGCCCTTCCAGTACGAAGTGAGAGCCCTCACGAGCTGCGTGCTCGAAAGTTACACGGCTGCCGCTGAGATGGGCGTCCTCGTTCATCACCACAGCGTTTGCACCGCGCGGTACCGGAGCTCCGGTCATGATCTGTACGCACGTGCCCGCCTCCACTTTTCCGTCAAATGGAACGCCGGCTCGGCTTTCGCCAATCAACTCTAACTTCGTTCCCGCTCTCGCCACGTCGGCTGCGCGTACGGCAAACCCATCGCGGGTCGACCGATTGAAGGGAGGATAATTCCGGTCAGCCGCGACATTTTCGGCCACGATACGCCCGAGCGCACGCGATGGATCGTCGATGAATTCAATGGTCTCAGTCGGAGGCGGAGGCGGGCAACGGCGCGAGCAGATTACTTCGATTACTTTGGCGCGACCTTCTAGGTAGGACACCATAATGTCTCAAAGCCAGGAAGCCAGTTTAGTATCTCGCGGGACGATTGTCGCGTCACGTTCCGGGCCAGTGGAAATCATGCCGATTTCTACTTCCAGTTCGTCCGAGATGAAATTCAAGTAATCGCGCGCGGCTTGCGGCAATTCTTTCACTTCGCGAATACCCGGAGTCGGCTTCTGCCAACCCAGCATTGTTCGATACGCAGGCTCAACTTGCATCAGCGTCTCCACGTCGGGCGGCATATTTTCCAACGGTTTGCCTTTGTAGTGATAGCCGGTGCATATTTTGATTTCCGGTTGCGTATCAAACACATCGAGTTTGGTAACCACCAGCGAATCGATGCCGTTCAGCATTTTCGCATATTTCAACACCATCATATCCGGCCAGCCGCAACGTCGCGGCCGCCCGGTGACGGCGCCGAATTCCTGCCCGCGCTCGCGCACTGCCTGCGCGTCCAAATCCGGCATCTCAGTGGGAAATGGACCGCTGCCGACTCGGGTGGTGTAGGCCTTGGTCACGCCAACGACGCCCTGAATCCGGCTTGGCGCAACGCCCAATCCTGTTGCGACGCCCCCTGACGTGGCATTCGAAGACGTAACGTAAGGATACGTGCCGTGATCGATATCGAGCATGGTGCCTTGCGCGCCTTCAAACAGCACTGACTCGCCATTGTCCAAAGCGCGATTCAGCAGCACGCAAGTGTCTGCCACCAAGCCGCTGATGTGCGCTGCAATCTCCAGATATTGTTCCAGCAGTCCGGCTGTTTCCAGCGGATGTCCATAGGTTGCGCGGCTGATTGCATTTTTCTCAGCGATCACCCTCTCCAGCTTTTCCTTGAATCCGTCAGGATCCAGCAAGTCGCACACGCGAATTCCGCGCCGCGCCATTTTGTCTTCGTACGCCGGCCCAATGCCGCGCGAAGTAGTGCCGATGGCTGCAGCGCCGCGCGCGGACTCCGCGGCTTTGTCCATTTCGCGATGATAGGGAAATATCAGGTGGGCGCGATCGCTGACGAAAAGGCGCCCGCGCACTTCGATCCCGGATCTCTTCAGATTTTCAACTTCGGCAAGAAGAGCAGCAGGATCAACCACGGTCCCCGCGCCGATCACCGCCTTCTTTCCGGGACGCAATATGCCGCTGGGGATCAATTGCAGAACGTAGCGATGATTATTGAAGATGACGGTGTGGCCAGCATTGTGTCCGCCCGCATAACGGGCGGTGTAGTCAAACGATTGTGCAAGATAATCGACTACCTTGCCTTTACCTTCGTCGCCCCACTGCGCGCCGACCACGCAAATTGCTTTCGTTCGAGACTTTTCGGTCACTCTCGCCGCCCCCACATTTCGTCAGGCCGCACTCTGCCTCCTCCATCTTCGTAACAGAAGCACTGCAGGCGGGCCAAAACTACAAACAGCAACAAACAATCCTACCCTTCGAGCGGTGTCGAATCAAGGAATGGGCGATTAGGGTGTCGCCGCAAAATGAGAATGGAATGGGCGATTAGGGAGTCGAATTCGAAAACCATGCTTCAATCCTTTTCGAAACTCGGCTGTAAAGAACCTCATTCCCTCGCCGCAGTTGCTTCGTTGGGAACTTGTATGAGGCTGCTTCCCTGCAGCGTCGTCTCTACTCTGTCGCAAACCGCTCTGGCTTTCTCATAATATGGGCAGCCGTCTTCGCCAGGTCCCCGACTCGAACCTAACCGTATGCAGCTTGCGATGGAGCGGCGAAATCATTCGGACCTAACGAAACCATCGTGTTGAAGTAAGAAGCCGCCCGTTGCACCATTGCTCCCGGTGCGCCTCATCCTTGTACGCACGCGTGAGCTAGACGATCGCCACCTGGTCATACTTAAAATAATCCTTGTGCTGGTCGTGTACGAGTGAAAGAGCCTCTCTTGTTGCATCGTCATATCTTCCCTGCTTGGTGTACTGCGTAACGGGATTCGGAATCTCTCGAAAATTGAAAATCTTACCGTGATCCCACAACTGCCACGTCAGCAGGCACGCCCCAAGATGCCGGCAAGAAAAGACGAAATTCCTACCAGCGTCAAAGAAAGCGGTCTATACACACCCGAATTATGCCATCATAGATGGGGATTCGTTAGTTTTAGATACGGTAATTGGCAAATAACTAATGTTTTGCCGAGGGCGTTTTGCGTACGAAACAGTACGCCGCATGATCGTCTACTAGGCCGGTGGCTTGCATGAAAGCGTAGCAAATTGTGGTTCCCACGAAGCGAAACCCGCGACGCTTCAAATCTTTGCTCAGGGCATCGGATTCGGCCGTATGTGCGGGGACCTTGCGCGAGGTGCGCCAATTGTTTTTCTTGGGGCGTCCCCCGACGAATTGCCAAACGTACTTGTCAAAGGTGCCAAATTCCTTTTGCACCTCGAGAAACGCCTGGGCATTGGAAATGGTCGAGGAAATTTTCAGGCGATTGCGCACGATTCCCGCGTCCTTCAGCAGTTCGCGGACCTTGTGCCGGTCATAACGCGCAATCTTGACCACATCGAAGTTGTCAAAAGCCCTCCGGTAATTCTCGCGCTTGTTGAGGATCGTCTCCCAACTCAAACCCGCCTGCGCGCCTTCAAGAATCAAAAACTCAAAAAGCGCCCGGTCGTCGTGAACCGGTCTTCCCCATTCCTCGTCGTGGTACTGAGACATCAGAGGCGCTTGGGCCCAATGACAGCGGCGCGGTTCGCGCTTATCTTTGGCGTTCATTGAGGATTTCACGCAGGTCGAGACGCCGCAGCGGTAAGACAACGCGGGCACAAGCAATCCGAATAACGCCCGCTCAGCCCGGCCAACGTTTCGGTTGTGAGCTTGTTTTCCGCGCACCAACAATGAGACGACGGCGCTCCGCACGAGAATTTCTCGCCGCATGACCCGCAAACTTTCAAGGTCGATTCACACGAGGTCGATGGTACGTCCGGTTCGCCGGCATTCATATCGACGATGCAGCCTGCCGAGGGATTGCGCCTAGGAAATGTGGCGCTGGAGGACTTTCTCGATCTGCTCTTTGGGCACGGCGCCAACGATCTGGTCGGCCACTTGCCCACCCTTGAAAACCAGCAACGTCGGAATGCCGCGGATGTTGAATTTGCCTGCGGCGTTGATATTTTCATCGACGTTCAGCTTCACTACTTTCAGCTTCCCCGCATGCTCTTTCGCAATTTCTTCTACCGTCGGCGTCAGCATGTGGCACGGCCTGCACCAATCCGCCCAGAAATCCACCATCACGGGCTGTGTCTTGCTGGCTTCCACGACATCTGCCTCGAAACTTGCATCACTAACTGCCTGGATATTTTCAGCCATTTTTTTCCCTTGTCGCGCCAATGCTGGCCCGAACCGTAGACGGATCCTCTGGCGCTATGGTTTAGATGTCCCAGATACCAGCGGGATTCTAGACTTCCTAGCTGCTTCATACAGTGTGACATAAGCCTGCGCAGAAACCTTCCAAGAAAAATCCTTGGCCATGCCGTTCTTTTGAAGGGCCTGCCACATTTTGGGTTCACGGTGCCACTTCAATGCCTGGCGCACCGCATGCAGCAGAGCAGGGCTGCTGTACGATTCGAACTTGATTCCCGTCCCCTGGTGAGTCTTGGGGTCGAAATTCTGAATTGTATCGTCCAACCCACCCGTCGCCCGCACGATCGGAACCGTACCATAGCGCAAACTGTATATTTGATTCAATCCGCAGGGCTCGTAACGCGACGGCATCAGGAACATATCCGCGCCAGCCTCGATTTTGTGTGCCAGCGCATTGTCGTACCCGATCTTAACGCCTACGCGGGTCGGGTGCCTTTCCGTTAATCCCTTCAGCAAACTTTCATATTCCGGCTGCCCGGTACCCAATGTAATCAGCAAAATGTCTTCTTTCATCAATTCGGCTGCAATCGGCGCGATAAGATCGAAGCCTTTCTGATCCACAAAACGCGAAACAATTCCGATCAGCGGACGTTCGAGATTCTCATTCTTGCTGCCGAGGAGATTGAACTGTTGCAGCAGGTCCTTCTTGCAGGTTTTTTTCCCTTCGAGATTTTGCGGAGTGTAATTCTGCGTGATGAAGGTATCCACCTCGGGGCTCCAAATCGAGTAATCCACACCGTTCAGTATGCCCACCAGCCGGTCCGACCGCGCGCGGATCACTCCCTCCAATCCCTGTCCATACTCCGGCGTCTGAATTTCCTGTGCGTAGCGCCGGCTCACGGTGGAAAGGTAATCGGCGTAAATCAGTGCGCCCTTCAGAAAATTTACGCCGCCATAGAATTCCAGCCGGTCCATGGTAAAAAGTGTGTCGGGCAAACCACTCGCGCGCATCGCGCTGTAAGGAAATAATCCCTGGTAGCCGATGTTGTGAATCGTGAATACGACGGGTAACGGGCGCACCATAGGATCGTCTGCGTGCTGGGTGCGAAGCAGTACGGGGATCAAGCTTGTCTGCCAATCGTGACAGTGGATTACATCGGGAAGCCACACGCGCTTCACAAATTCAATCGCCACGCGCGCGAATTCCGTGAAACGCTCGGCGTTGTCCGGATAGTCCGTGCCCTTCTCGCCGTAAAGCTGCTCACGATCGAAGAATCTCCGATCATCCACGAAGAAGTAGCGAACGCCCGCAACGGAAACGCCCTCGCCGATGGCCGGGAACCGCAGCCGGTCACCCAACGACACAGTAACGCTGGAAATCCATGTCGAAGTGATTCTATTGCCCCTGTAACGCGGCAGAAGTACGGTCACATCGTGGCCCATTTGGACCAGAGTTTTCGGAAGCGCCTCGACCACGTCGGCCAAGCCGCCCGTCTTTGAGTAGGGAAGAGCTTCCGAGGCTATGAACAAAATTTTCATGATCGGCAGTCGTCAAAAGACGGTATCGGAACCATCCAACTTCGTCAACAATCGCAGCGTTCTAGGCCGCGCGGCAACAGCCATCTCTACCTTCAACGCCGCGATTATCGCTCTGCGACATTTGGCCGCTTCGGCCACCCATTGCTACACTCGGCAGTTCATGGCGCGACAAAGACTCGGTCAGCATTTTCTTGGCGATATGGGATGGCGCAAGCGCATCCTTGCCACGCTGCCGATAGCCGCAAATGAAACCTGGGTCGAAATCGGTCCCGGGCATGGCGAAATGACGCAGTTACTGTCCGGCGATGGCCGCCGCGTCATAGCAATCGAATCGGACGCGAAGCTGGCCGAGAGTTTGCGGGCGTCTGTCGACACACAAGCCGGCCGGTGGCCCGGCGTCGAAATCGTTTCTGGCGACGTGCTCACGGCCGACATAGGCAGCCTCGCTGGCGGAAAATTTCACGTCTACGGAAACCTCCCGTACTACATCACGTCGCCGATTCTGCATCACCTATTCGACTGGGCCGATCGAATCGCTTCGATTCACGTCGTGATTCAATTGGAAGTGGCGCAGCGCACCGCCGCGCATCCCGGCGTCCGCGATTACGGCTATCTTTCCACGCTGTGCCAATTCTATTCCGAGCCGAAAATCGCTTTACGTATCCCACCCGGTGCTTTTCGCCCGCCACCCCAGGTGCAATCAGCTCTGGTTACCCTGACCCTCCCTGGGGAGCGCGCGAAACTCAACGTTCAAGATGAAAAAGGATTTCTAGAGTTCCTGCAGACCTGCTTCGTGCAAAAACGTAAGACGCTGCGCAACAACTTGCTTGCCATCGCCAATGATCGCCAAATTGCTGAGGCCTTAACTGCCTGCGAAATCCGCTCAGACGGCCGCGCCGAGCAGCTTACTTTGTCCCAATTCGCGGTGCTTTTTTCCCGGCTCCGGTGACCTCGCCCACCGCGGACGAACCATCTTCAAGAACTGCCTGTAAGCGGTCCGGAAAATCCGTCATGATGCCGTCGACGCCGGCGTCCACCATTGTGCGCATCGAGTTGGAGTCGTCGACCGTCCAGGTGGCAACCTGTACATCCACTCGGTGAGCCCGCTCCACCAAGTCTCGCGTTACCAGGCTCGCCTTCGGACACAGTTGCCGCGCTCCCAATTGGGTGGCAGCCTTAACACCGTCTTTCCTCGCCTTATCGATTAGCAAGCCAATCATAATTGTGGAATCCGCTTGCTGCAGCGCCTTGAGGGTTCCTTCGTCGAAAGAAATAATGATCGTTCGCGCTGCGGTTTGCGCTTTTTGTATCGCGCCTACAAGTGCGTGATGCATTCCCCACGCGGCGTCATATTTAATTTCAAGATAGAAAATAACGTCGTGCTTGTTCGCAAACTCCAGAATTTCTTCCAGGGTAGGTATCTGCTGCCCCATGAACTCGCGATCAAACCACATGCCCGCATCCAGTTCACGCAACTCAGCTAGAGTGAAATCGTGAACGTTCCCGCGTCCGTTCGTGGTGCGCTCAAGCGTTGCATCATGAATGGCAACGAATCGCGCATCCCGCGTAAGGTGCAGGTCAGTTTCAATAAAGCCAGCGCCCAGCTCTACCGCTCGCTGAAAGCTGGCTAGTGTATTTTCCGGGGCGTGTCCGGACGCGCCCCGATGAGCGATTACCCAAGGCTTTCGCATGAGTACTGCTATCGTAGCAGACGATTTCGTCCACTGGCGTTGGGCGAATTTGTAAACGTGACCGAAGCTATACCCCTTCCTGTTGATACTGAGGAAAACTAGCGGCTCGTTGCAACGCGTGCAATCGAATACAACCCGAGCTTATGCCGTTTTTTCAGTCCGAATTCCCTGAGGGGCAAATGCAAAACGTTGCCCTAATTAGGACAAAGAATTGCCCAGCGAGGAAGTTCTGTCGATAAGACGCTGAATTATTGAGCTCGAAACGAATTCCGACTCCGCGATGACCGCATATCCTCAATCTCTGCTATCAGATAGCTAAATCAATTTCTAGGCAGTTTCGCTCCCTGTTGGAAGGCTGATTGCGATCTATCCCTCGTTAATTGAACGCCATGGCCCAGTGTTCACATTTCGTTACAGGTTCTCCTACCGCCGTAGTGGCCGGGCTCAAAGCATTACTGAAAAAATAATCACACCAACGTATGAGTCACGCTGAGGAGTTCTAGCAACGATGGCCAGCACGGGATCTCAATTGAACGCCGCGGCCATTTTGGCTCAATCCATGAACACGGCCCCCGCTGGATTCGATGCCGCTAGAGATCTTCCCAAGGGATTCATCGAATTCTTACTGCCATTCCACCGTGCATTCACTCCGAGGCAACGCGACCTGATCGGCCGCCGAGCCCTGGCGGTGCATGCTTCGCATGGCGGGCAACTTCCAAACTACTTGCCTCCGTCGCGCGCCACGCAGGAATCCTGGCGCATCGAACTCCCGGAGTGGTGCCGGGATCAGCGCAACCAGATGACCGGACCGGCGGATGACGCCGAGCTTGTAGTCAAAATGCTCAATTCCGGCGCGCCCGGCGTAATGCTGGATCTCGAAGACTCGATGGCCAACACCTGGCCGCATTTGACCCAAGGTGTGAATAACATCCTGGCCGCTCTTCGCGGGGAGCTCATTTATTTCGATAGGAAGCGCAATTGTGCGGTGAGCATTCAGCCCGGTAATACGCTGATTTCGTTGCGTCCGCGCGGTTTGCATCTGCGGCAAGCAAGTGTATTAAAAAGCGAAAAACTCCCCGCGTCCCTTTTTGATGTGACGTTGATCGCGTTTCAGGTGAAGCCTGAAGAACTGAAACATCCGCTCACGTTTTACATACCTAAATCTGAGTCAGCCGAAGAAGCTCTGTGGTGGCGCGATCTATTCCGCGCGATTGCTCGCGCTAAGGGTTGGCCGGAAGACTACATCAAATGCATGGCGCTGATCGAATCTCATCCACTCGCCTACCAGATGGAAGAGTTCGCGTACAACCTGCGTGAACATATACTCGCGTTGAATCTGGGCCGCTGGGACTATATGGCCAGCCTAATTCACTACAACCTGCACGATCCTAATTGGGTTCTGCCGGATCGCAATACCATCCCACACGACGTACCCTTCTTTCAAAACTTCCGCACTGCGATGCCCGAGATTTGCCATAAACACGGCTTACTGGCCATCGGCGGGATGACTGCGCTCTTTCCCAGCCGTGAAGAGGCGGAACTGAATGCGCGTGCTCTCGCGGCTCTCGAGAAGGACAAGAGGAACGAAGCAATGTCCTTAATGGATGGCGCGTGGACCGGACATCCCGACCAGAACGAAATCGCCGTGAAGCAGTTCCCCGCCCCGAACCAATTGCAGGCCAGACCGGAAGGCCACAATACGCAGCCCGAGCTTCGTCCGGCGCCAACCGGGGTTGGCGAGCGAACTGTTGCCGGTACGCGCGCCGCTGTGCGCACCGTGATTCGCTATCGGCAAGGAGTCTTAAGCGGGCGTGGTGCCAGCCTGCTCGACGGCTACATGGAAGACCTAGCCACCGACCGGATCTACCGGCTGATGATCGCACAACGAATTCGGCATCGAGAAGTCACCCGCATACTCGATAAAGATGGCAAGTCTGTGTCGCACACGCCGGAATTCGTGACACAGGTTTTCGACGAAGAGCTGCAGCGAATTATCCGCGAGCTTCCCGCTGGCGCCTCCTCGGAAGCCAACGAGAGGTTCGCTCAAGCGCGAGCGATTAGCGAACGGATGATTATCGCCAGCGAGTTCGACCCGGTATAGGCGCTGGGAGAAATTCGAGTGGTTCGTGATTTCTGCAGTTCAAAGGATTTGAGAATGTCAGCAAAGGGTAGCAGCGTTATTCAAACAATGTTGAAACGTTTGGCGGAAGAAGAACAGCAATACAAGAAGGCGAAGGCAACGGGAATAGTCGACGCAGCAAAGTCGCGGGTTTCAAAAGCGGCTTCGTACTGAGGGTGTGATTCGACGCCTGCGGCCCTCGCGGCGTTCCGCCCCGGTCCAGAGCAACCGAGATCTCATCGGGCGCTCTGGAAAGTAACCGGACAAGGAACGGCGCGAACTTGGGGAGCGGCGACATGGCACTGTTCGTTCTAGTCGTTGTTGGCTTGGTAGTCGCGCAGACCTGGCTCGATTGGCGGGATGCGAAGAAAAATTTCGTCGTGCCTGAATGGGCTAAAGGCATGGCTCTCGCGGGAGCGATCGCCGCGCTACTTACAGCCACCACTTCGTACGCAGCCTTCTGGCTTCAGGATTCCGCCGGTGAACCGGGCAGCCTCTTCAATTCGCAGATGTTCTGGCCAGAATTAGCCTTCCTGCTCGGTGCGATGGCCATTATCGTACTCGCCGTACGAAAAAAGCGTCTGCGGCTGATGCTAATCCTAACGGGCGTACTGACCGCTGCCTTCTGGATCGGCATGGGCATGTCGTAGATCGTTAGCCCCGAAATGAGGATGAAATCGCGCCGTCGGCCTCCCCGATCGTCAGTTTGTTTTGTACGGGCACTGCTTGCTGCGCCCGGTTTAGATTGGTCGTATGCGGGGTTCCCGAGCGCAACTGATCCCCGCAGCATCCTAGCAACAACCAATGCCGAAGAGAGATCCTTCGCTTCGCTCAGGACGACGGCGTTACAGGCTTTTCGCGTGCTTCTCAGAAGCTGGCAACCTAGCTCGGTCTCATTTTGATACAAATTCGAGTTCTAGAACTTCTACTACTCCTCCTTCCTTCACCCTCTATTAACCATAGTGATTTCGCAAAGCAGGCACGGAAGCAGCCGGAAGACGCTTGGATGCACGCCTTTCTAGGTTAACTCTTTTCCCGATCATTCTTGCAAATCTAAAAACCTCTTGACTACAAGCCTGGTCTGAAAACTATTATAAGTTTCAGATAAACGGAGCTCCATCTCTCCAGCTTCCGTCTTAGAATGGGGGTTATGTCCGGCGATCCCGATCTTCAGTTGCGCGGCCGGCTCCTCCGCCGTCTCGGGTTGCTCCGCGAAATGCTGCCCGGCTCGTTTGTGGAGCACAAGCGTGCCTGTGGATCGCGCTCACCATGATTCGAGTCCTGGCCTTCACCCTGACCCAGGTATTCTTTCACCGCCAGATGCGCAGCCGTTTCCGCAAGTCTTCTTTTGGTTTTTGCGACCTGGCGCGAAGACTGGCCGACCAGTTTCTGGTCATGGCTCAAACGAATTCCAGTTGAGGCCTCTCTCCCCATAGCAACCTCGCGCGCCCTCGGTGGATGCCTGGGTTACCTTCTTCTCTCGACGTCCCGGGGCCTCTTGGCGCCTTCTTGCTACCTCATTTTCTGGTGCAAATCCCGCAGCCCGCTCTGAAACATCCCAACTCACATTACAATCAGCGCACTAACCGTTCGCCGCAAACGTTTTTGCGAAATTGGTGCTATTAACCACCCGCATATTGCGATAGACCGCTCTTTCGTAGTAACGTCGCGCGCATGCCCAGCCCTACCACTCGACGTTCCCCTCGGCAAGGCGTCAAGGGCGCTAAAAGGAGACGTAGGAAAATGGCATCCCCGGCGGACGCAAAGGACCCCAATTCATCGGGTAAAGAAAACGCTGAAGGCGCGAATGTAGACAAGATACGCGACATCTTATTCGGCTCGCAGATGCGCGATTACGAGAAGCGTTTTACGCGCCTGGAAGACACCGTAACCAAAGCGCTCGAAACACTCCGCGACGACATGACCAAGCGGCTCGATACTCTTAGCAGCTACATGAAAGAGGAAGTGGACTCGTTGAGCCAGCGGATCAAGGCAGAAAAATCCGAACGTACCGAAGTCGTGAAGGAAATCTCGCGCGAAATCAAAGACGGCGCAAAAATCATCGAAAAGAAACTCTCGCAACTCGAAGAACAAGTGGCTGACGAGCACACCGAGCTACGCGCCAAAATGCTGGAGCACTCCAAGTCCGTGTCCGCGGAAATCGATAAATTGCGGCGCGACACCACAGCCGCTTTGAATCGCGAAGTGGAAGCGCTACGCGACGAAAAGACGGACCGCGCCGGACTGGCGGACCTGTTCAGCGAATTTTCACTGCGCCTTAAAAATAAATTCGAGTTGCCGGAAGAATAGGCAGTGGGCGAATTGGTTTCGCTGGAACCTGGCGTGAAACGCAATTTACTCCGCCGCGCGAGACCCTTGCCCCGCAAACATGGCCGAGCAAGCTCATCGGCGCGCCACAGTGGCCCAGACGCCTGAAAAACCGAACGGCAACAACCACGCCTACGAAGAACTCCGTCATCTCCTTGTTGCTCCTGAACAGGAAGGCATCGCGGAGATTCAGGATCGCCTCGAAAACCTCGAAAAGCGCACGCAGGATGTAAGCGCGGTTGTAGCCGAAGCAATTCAGTTGCGCCGCGAAAAGGGCGATACTGCAGCCCTTGCTGACGCTCTGGCTCCCACTATTCAAGACACGCTGCGCGAGTCGGTGCGACGAAATCCTCGGGTCCTCGCGGACGCTCTGTTCCCGGTTATGGGTCCCGCGATTCGCAGATCCATCGCCGAAGCCCTCCGTTCGATGTTGGAATCCTTCAACCAGGCTCTCGAGCACAGCCTGTCAATGCAGGGTCTCAGATGGCGGATGGAATCACTTCGCACCGGTAGGCCGTTCGCCGAAATCGTGCTGATGCATAGCTTGCTTTACCGCGTCGAACAGGTTTTTTTGATCCACCGCGAGACTGGCCTGGTTTTGGGCCATGTTGTCGGCCCATCGGCCGCGACGCAAGATGCTGACATGGTCGCTGGCCTGTTATCCGCCATCCAGCAATTCGCGCGCGATTCCTTCGCGCCAGATAAAACCGAAACCCTCGGGAACATGACGTTCGATGAGCTGCAGATCCGCGTCGTGACCGGCCCGGGCGCAGTGATTGCGGCAGCCATTCGTGGTCACGCGCCCGAAAGTTACACCTTGGCGATGAACGAAACGCTGGAAGACATACAGCGCTTCTACGGCTCAGCGCTTGCCAATTTCGATGGCGATGCCTCCCCGTTTCATTCTGCCGAAGATCGTCTCCTGCCGCTTTTGGAGACGCAATACCGCGATAAGCCGACGGAAAAGAAAAAACCCCAAGCTGCAATCATCGTCGGGGCCTTCGCTCTACTTGCCGTACTTGGTTGGGTCGGCTACTCCTCATATTTGTTGTGGGAATGGTCGCGCTTCCTGCATGCGCTATGCCAGCAACCCGGCATCGTGGTGGTTTCCTACACGAAGGATGGCCAAACGTTCCATATTCAAGGTTTCCGAGATCCCCTTGCCGAAGATCCCAAAAAGCTCATCTCTCAGGCCGGTCTCGATCCCCAATATGCGGATCTGCAACTGGCTCCCTATTATTCCCTCGATGACGCCATCGTCTCGAAACGTGTTATCGCGTTACTGCACCCTCCGGCTAGCGTGAAACTCACGGAAAAGGACGGCGAAGTGTATGCGGAAGGCGCCGCCCCGGAAAACTGGATTAGCCAATTCGAAGAGAGAGCGCCTTTGATTGCCGGCGTTACCAGAGTGGATGATTCTCGTTTGCGAAACGAGAACTCCCAGGAATTGGGCGCTCTGAAGAGTGCGATCGAATCGATAACATTACTTTTTCCACTGGGCCGCGCGGAACTTGAAACGGGACAGGAAAACAATCTCGAGCAAGCGCAAAAAAACATTCATGACTTGGTAGCGCGAGCCACGCGTTTGCATCAGCCGGTAAGCATCGACGTGATAGGTCACAGCGATAGCACCGGAGTGGAGGCAACGAACCTGCCTTTGAGCCAACAGCGCGCGGATATGGTTCGAGCCAGTCTCCTGCGCAATGGAATTGGGATCAAAGCCTTCAGCCTGCATCCGCGAGGTGTCGGGACATCGCAACCGCTGCAAACCGAAGACACCGAAGATGGTCGCAGGCTGAATCGCAGCGTGACTTTCAAGATCACCTTCCAATCTGCCTCGGCCAATACCGCGGCCGACCCGTCCTCGGAAAACTGAGCAGGACGCCACCATGCTACAGAAAAAAGTCTGCATGCTCGGTTCATTTTCTGTCGGGAAATCAAGCCTAGTGCGCTGTTTCGTAGAAAGCATCTTCGATGAGAAGTACCACACCACCATCGGCGTAAAAGTTGACAAGAAAATCGTAAACGCAAACGGAGAAGATGTGACGCTGGTTCTCTGGGATATTCACGGCGAAGACGTTTATCAGAAGATGCGCATGTCTTATCTGCGAGGAATGTCCGGTTATCTCCTGGTTGCTGACGGAACGCGTCGCCAAACGCTGGAAGATGCACTGGCATTGAATGAGCGCGTCGTCCAGGAAATCGGAAAAGTTCCCTCCGTGCTGGTTCTTAACAAGCATGACCTCGCCGATCAATGGGAAATTGACTCCGCGCGCCAAACACAATTAACAGGGGAAGGCTGGACCATCCAACACACCAGCGCCAAAACGGGTGATGGTGTGGAGCAGGTTTTCCTGCATCTAACAGAAGCGATGCTGGCCAAGTGAATGTCAGCCGAATCCATTTTTGAATCGTTTTTCGCGAAGCAAGGATACGCACTGTTCGAATATCTCGGCGATGGCCGTTTCCAATTGATCGGCGCCTGGCCACGATGGTGCGAAGATGTCTGGGGCGCGTTGCCAGCAGGCCAAGATGCTTTCCGCCTCGGGGATAATTCACCATTCCTTGAAAATTTCCTGTCTGACGCTGAGGAGTTCTGGAATTCGAATTCCGAAGGCTCGTTGAATTCCGGAAACTGGATCGAAAAGGATCCCAAAGGCAACGCCACGCCTCTCGAGGCTTCGGCTTACTCGCTCGACGGAAAACGCGTTTTGCTCCTCAAAAACCTTTCGGACACATTTGCCCAGCAGCAAGCATGGTTTCAGACTGCGCGCGATTCCCTTCTCGCTCACGAAAAGCTTCACAAAGAAATCCAAAAGAAAGAAATCTTGCTGCATTGCATAGTTCACGATCTTACCCAGCCGCTCAGCGCAATGACCGGTGTTTTCCATCTTCTCGAGCGGGAAGCACTGCCGTCCGGACTGAAGAAATATGTCAAGGATGGAGAGCGTGAATCGCAGCGTCAGGAGTTGATGATCCGCGGGATTCTCGACGCGTTTTCCAGCGATCTGGCCGCGCAACAGAGTAACGACACAGCTTCCATCAGCCCCCCGGATTTGCTTGCCTGCGCCAAACAAGCGATCAAAGAATTTTCCACCGCATTTCACCAGCGCAGTATCCGACTCCGCATTGATCATCACACTGACGCATCCCCTGATTGGCACGTCGTGGGCGACGCGGCGAGGATTGATCGCATCTTCGGCAATTTGCTCGAAAATGCGATGCGTTACGCACCCGCCGATTCCGCAGTCACGATCGGACTTGAAGTACAAAATGGATTCGTACTGGCGTTCGTGGACGATCAAGGCCCGGGATTGCCTCAGGGCCAACTCGTCGACCAGCTTTTCGCGCTTCTTTCCAAAGGCAAAGAGCACGCAGGAAAGGCAGGCCTAGGTCTTTATTTTTGCAAGATCACTGTCGAACGTTGGGGCGGTGCGATCGGCGCCGAAACTCGCGCCCCGGGCGGTTCGCGGTTCTGGTTTCGTCTGCCCCGCGCTGCTCGTAAAGCAGAAAGCGAGGCAACTGCGCGTCCAACCGAAAAAGCATCGCACGGGAAACATTCGCGCGGAAAAGGAAAGGTCGAAAAATCTCTGCGTATTCTCGTCGCGGACGATGCCGCAGTCAATCGTGAGCTTGTGATCGAGCTTTTGCGCAAGCGCGGACATCATGCTGAAGAGGCACCTGACGGCCGGCACGTTATCGACGCGCTTGATCACAGCAATTTTGACGTTCTGTTGTTGGACGAAGAAATGCCGCACATGACTGGACTGGAAGCCACACGCTTAATTCGACAGCGCGAAGCGGCAACGGGAAAACATCAGATCATCATCGGCCTAAGCGGGCACGCCACCGCAGAAGACGAACATCGCTTCCGGGAAGCGGGCATGGATGCGTGCCTGACGAAACCAGTCCACATGGACAAGCTGTATCAAGCCCTGGAAACAGCAGCGCACGGAGTGGAACAAAGCAACGCGCAACAACCCTCGAAGGCAGGACCCACCGTATCCGCTCTGCCTGGCGCACAGGCTGCAAGTCCGTTGGAAACGGCAGCGGCGGAACCTTCTTCGAACTCAACGGATGTTGCAGCGCACCTGCGGCGTACGACGAGTGGGAACGAAAAATTGATGCGATCGTTAGCGAAAACTTTTCTGACGGACGCGCCGAAAACTCTTGCGCAAATTCGCCGAGCGATCGACAAGAAAGATCCCGCCAAACTTGCGAGAGCCTCGCACCTGCTGAAAGGCTCGGTGGCGATTTTTGGCGCACCCAAAGCGGTCCAAGCCGCGCGCGAGCTCGAAGCGCTTGGCCGCTCTGGTAGTCTAAAAGAAGCTCCGACAGCGCTGCGCGCTCTCGAAGCCGAGTTCGCTCTCCTGCAGAATCAACTGAAAGCCATTCAGTCTCTCACTGACGCGAAAATCAAAACAAAAGCAAAGCCGCGCGTGAAGAAATTGCGTCCGCGCTAGAACCGCCGAGCGTCGGCTAGCAAGTAATTTTCACACCGGTAGAACGCGACATCGCTATTGCACTTCTTAGGTAGCGCCGGCGTCCCGCCTGGGCTTGTAGTTCGCTTTTTGTTCGCCTATAATAATTCACGCATGCGAAAGAACGGCGGGTGACGCCGCTGTCCCATTGCCTTTCAGGGTGATCGCAAATGACCGCCCGGCTCTCACGGACCGCGCGGCACCCGCCATTATCGGCGATGACTAACTTAGTGTCGTCCACCAGACCAGACCGACTAGGAGTAGTTGCATCGCTGTTCGAGGTATCAGGGGTGTCGCGGGGTGTCCGCCTAAGATCATCCTTTCGCGAGCAGCCTTCACGTTCGCGGGGAAGATCGCAACTAGAAATATTATTAGGCACACGCCGGCGATCGCTCGGGTTCGCGGGAGGAATATGCCAATTGCACCGGCGATTTCGCACACGCCGGTGAAGTACACGATCGCCATGGCATGGCCCAAGCCCCGTGGCACCATCCGCGCCATGGTGTGCCGTACCTTTGTGAAGTGCGCGACACCAGTAAACGTGAACACCACCGCCAGCGCCCAGCGTGTCGACGCGACCCAAGACGCCAGAGCTGCTACGCCCAATGCGCCAGCCGCACGAAATAGAAGCAGTGAAGCCGCAAGCACTCCGAGAACAATCATGCTGCGATTGTAACGCAGTGAGACTTGCTGCCTGCGCCGCGATCATCTTACGATGATCTGCCAATGGTTTACTTGATCGCGCGAACTTGGTTGAAAGCAGCACTTGCCAAGGGCAACTTCTGCTGACTAACGCGGCAACCGATGCGCGCACTCGCTTGCCGCTGAAGACGCGCGGCGCGATACTCGAATGCATGGCGGTTATGTCACGCAGAGTTTCCCTTGCCCTCAGTTTTGTTGTGCTTGCCAGCCTATTTCATGTTGCGACCGTTGCTGCTGACGAGATCAAACTGAAGGACGGGACCAAGATCATAGGCACGATCGTCGGGTTCGAAGATAGTTCCTTCAAGGTGAAGACTAGCTACGGGTTTGCGTTCGTGCAGAAGGATCAAGTGGATTCGATCACCGTCATCGACGACTCCAAGAAGCCCCAGCCCGCGGCAAAGACGCCAGTAGCAACAACATCTCCCGCTAAGTCTCTGGCTACGCCAGCTTCTGCTGCGGCAAAACCTGAACATGAGAGAGCTCCAGTCGCGGAGAAAGCCTTGACCCCAGGCGCGAAGTCTGCTGTTGGGTCGGCCGCATCCGCAAATGACTCAAAGTCACAAACCGCCACGTCGCAGACCGCTACGTCGCCGAACGGTGTTGCGTCGTCGACGAATTCTGGATCGCCAGAATCAGCGAGTGCGAGCAAGCCTGATTCGGCGACTGTCGGGTCCGCAGCAACGCAGCAACCTTTGCCGAAACCCGTAGCGCCAGAGCCAATGCGCGAGCTGGTGAGCGGCAATACTTATACGAACGAAACGTACGGCTTTCAAATGTACAAACCGCCGGACTGGAAATTGATCGAAGGAGCGCGCGCGATTCTTCCTGGTTCGATCACGGCATTGGGAACGGACGATCAGACGACCTATCTTCTGATTGGGCAGGATGCCAGCGGAAAATCATTAGCCAGCGAAATGGATGCTGCCGAGCATCGCCTGCGCGATGTTATGGATAACTTCCGACCGCTGGGCGAGAAGCGCGTCACGATTTCTGGCGTTAGCGCGATTGAACGGCGTTTTCGTGGAAGCGTGGACGGGCGCGATTGGTCCGGTGTTGCGGTTTACATTGCGCACGGCGCGAGCGTGTTCACGATTTTCGCTATGACCCTCGCGGACACCGATTTGGTGCAGATTCAGGAGAATGTGATTTCACGCGCAATCACTAGTATGCAGTTTACGAAACCGTAGCGTGCTTGACATTCGCAAAAGCAAGCAACAATAAAACACGCGGTAATCGCTTCGCGAGAATTCAGTCAAATCGCCAGCAATTCGCTTGAAGGCGGCCGCTACAAATTCAAAGACTGATTTCGCTCCCTCCGGCAGGATCGCTCAGGGTAAACAGAATGCGGACGCGTAATGTTTTTCTGAAGGATCAAATGGTTGGGGACCGCACTTCAGAATTTTGTTACTTCGCTGAAGTGGAAATCACGGATCTTCATCGGTGGGACTACCATCTCGAAGGACTCTTCTCCTGTGGCGCGCACCGGTGCGCCTAGCATTTCGACTTTGGATAGCGCGTCGATGATGCCTTGATTGAAACGGAAGTTGCGGATGCCACCTGTGACGCGGCCGTCTTCCACCATGAAAGTGCCATCGCGGGTCATACCTGTTAGCACCTTCTCGTACGGCTCTACTTCGCGGATGTACCAAAACCGGGTTACTAGAATTCCATACTCCGTCGAGCGAACCATGTCTTCCACCGATTTGTCGCCGCCCGCAAAGACCAGGTTCATCGGGGCTTCGCCGTATTCATTGGGAAGCGTGAAACCGTGGCCTGTCGGTTTCGTTTTCATTCTTTTTGCGGTGGCGCGCGCGTAAACCAAGTTCTTCGGTACTCCGCGATCGACCAAAAGTACCTTCTGCCGCGGATATCCTTCTCCATCCCACGGGGCGCCCACTTGCAACGGATGGTAGACATCCTCCCACAGCGTGATGTTCTCGCCGAAAATCTTCTTGCCCATGCGGTCGTTCAAGCAGGACCGTTTGTCCAGGACCGCGGTGCCGGCGAAGTCGTAGAACATGAAACCGACGAAATCGAGAACGGCCGCTGGTTCGAGGATGGCAGTGTAATGGCCCGGCTCCAGTTCGCGCGGTTTGCGCGAACCTGCTGCTTTCTCGCTGGCGCTTTCGAACAGCACATCGGGGTCGATCTTCAGGATGTCCGGCGAATTGGATTTGGCCCAGCCGGAGGAATTATCCTCGAGGATCGTGACGGAGAATTCCGCACGTGTGTGCTCATGGCGCGCGAACAGGCCTTTCGAGTTCGCGAGTACCGTCTGGACAAATCCGGTAGTAAAGATTCCGGCCGCCATTTGCTTCCCTTCCTCGGCCATTTTGCATACACGAGTGACGGCGCGTGCGCGATCCCGCGGTGTGGCTGATACCGTCGAATCAAAAAAGTGCGTCACCTTCTTATATTTTTGCGGACCTAACATCGGCAGCAAATCGGGATTCTTGGGCTGATTTCGCGCCAAGTTCATGGCCGCGGAAATCACACGCTTCAAAGATTCTTCGTCCGTCTTGTTGGTCGTGGCGCGCGCGGTGTGGCCGTCGACCACCGCCCGCACAGAAATTCCCACGGTATGTTCCGCGACGTTCTGATGAATGGTGTTGTTGGCGAAGCGAGTCAGCGCATCAACCGTCGAATCGATTTCTACTTCCGTCTGGTCGGCTTCGCTTAATTTCAGGATGCGTTCAGCAATTTGTTCAAGGTCTAACGAGGAAAAGCGCGCGCCGGCGGGGTGATTCGCGGAACGTGCCGGCGAAGCGTTGCGTGCGCCGCGGCTCTGGCCACGCGAGTTGTTTACTATTTTTGGCGTTGGCGACTTTTTGTTTTTTGTGGCCATTTACTTGGAGAATGCGACGCCTACTTTGACGTTGCGAAAACGCGCGGGGGAGGCTCCGTGCCCAGTGCCCATGGTTTGCATCGGCTGCCCTTTTCCGCAGTTGGGCGTGCCCCAGAGCGTCCAGTAATCGCGCGAACAGATTGCGTCGCAGCTGTTCCAGAATTCAGTCGTAATGCCGCTATAGCTTGGGTTCTTGATCATGCGGCCTTTTTTGCCACCCTTGATTTCCCAGCCGACTTCCGTTGAGAACTGAAAATGATAGCGGCGATCGTCGATGGACCACGAGCGGTTAGTCTCCATCAGAA
This sequence comes from uncultured Acidobacteriota bacterium, assembly GCA_963703675.1. GTDB lineage: Bacteria > Acidobacteriota > Terriglobia > Acidiferrales > UBA7541 > Palsa-295. The sequence goes on from CAVPFH010000010.1 coordinate 810,055, forward strand.
TGGCGTCGTCGGTGTCCGCAATCAGGTCGTCGTACTTCCAGGTGCCGGGATTGATGCTAATGTTTGTCATTCGGATCATCGGCAGGCGGTTCCAGCTTTCGGTGCGCATGGTGCCGTTCGAACGCGTCTCGCCGATGGCGGATGCCAATTCGCGATTGCTTAGATATCCGGTGAACAAACCGTCGGTAATGATTGACGTGCACTGGGCCGGCACGCCTTCATCGTCGTACGCAAATGTGCCCAGGCCGGGGCCGTGGGCGAGCCGGGCGTCGGCGGCTATATTTACGATTTCTGAGCCGTATTTTAGTTTGCGCAGTTTATCGATGGTGAGAAAACTCATACCCGCAAAATTTGCTTCCTGGCCGAGGACCCGGTCGAGCTCGATGGGATGACCGACCGACTCATGAATCTGCAAACCTAGCTGCGAGCCGCCGAGGATGATCGTCTTCGTGCCTTCCGGGCATTGCGCTGCAGAATGCAACGCCACGGCTTCTTCGCCGACGCGTTGCGCGTTGCCAACCAAGTCGAATGACTCGATTAGTTCATAGCCAAGGAGCGAGTGCTGCCCGCCAAAGCTATTGGGGTAGGAGCGCTTCTGGATTTCACTTTCGGCAAAACTTGTGGCGACGATGCCGCCGCCCGCGTGCATTTTTATTTGATGGATGGACGAGCCGATGCTGGAAACAAACAGTTGGTCGATGCGTTTGAAGGACATGGAGCCTTCGGCCAAAGTTACGCCCTTCACTCCGAGCATTGCCTTGTCCGCGGCGATCAACAAATCAATTTGTCGTTCGACCGGAATGCGAAATGGGTCTTTGAGGAACGGATTCTGCCAGGTGTCTACGTACGGCTGTTCCGGGGCGAGCGCGACGTTTTCGCGCTTGGCTAGTGCTGAAGCTTTTGCGATCGCGACTGCTTCCGCTGCGCAGGCTTGGACTCCTTCACGTGTGAGGCGGTCGGTGGACGCAAAACCCCAGGCGCCGTTGGCGATAACGCGGATGCCTATGCCTAGCGTTTCCGATTCGATTAGCGTGCCGACTTCGGCGTTTTTTGTGGCTAGGTCGCGCTGGCGGATGTCCATTACGCGTGCGTCGGAGTATGTGGCACCGCGACGCTTGGCTGTCTCGATTGCCCAGTGGGCCCAGTCGTGCATCATGCGGCGGCGGCCTGCAGATCGGGGGTAAGGTTCTGAATGAGTGCCTTACGAAGAACGTTTCTTATTGAAATCGTGTTTGTTGATGGCGTATATCGGACCGCTGGCGTGTGGGCGCAAAGGGTCCATTTGTTCCGGGTAGGATGGAGATCGGTTGTTTGTTTTGAATAAGTTACGCGTAATAAATTGTAATGTCCATTTGTTCCGGGTAGAAACTGCCGTCGTCGGAGGCATTTTGGCATTGAGCCGAGGGCTTGGGTTGCCTCATTTTGTGCATGCCGGCGATGCTTTCGGCCGTCACTCCTGGAAAATTGCATTCGTGCATCTTAATACAGTGCGGCAGGGCATGCAAAAGGTGTGTGTGTATTCAAGCAGTGAGGCGCGGAAGAACGGATGGTGTGGTATGGGGCCGAACGATCCCAGTGACAACGCTAAGACTAGGTTGGCCATCAAGAAAACCGAAAAAGAGCTTCTTCGCTGCGCTCAGAATGACGGCGAAAAACTTAAGGCAAAGTCAAAATCAACAGCGCGGCAAGCTTGGCGGAGCTATCGCTAACACTTTGAGTGGAAATCCTCGCAGAGGTCCCGCCACGTGGGTTGGTGGATTCGATTAGGGCGATTTTTTTGGAGCGGAGCCAGCCTTTGATTGGTTTTTCGCAGGCGATTGCGGCGCGGATGTCTGGGAAAAGGTCGTAGTGGACCAGGCGCGTGACTTTGTATTTCTTTGTGACGCCTAAGACCAGCATTGCGCGATGCTGGACCATTCGGACGTCGAGCTTGTGCGTCACTCCCGTGTACTGAACGCCTGATTGGCCCGCGAGGATGTAGACGAAGCCGCCCTTCGTTGATTCACCGCTCTTCCTACTGCACCACCACGCTTGCTGCTGCGTCGTCATTCTGAGGGACGGTTTAGCGGCCCGAAGAATCTCTCTGCGCCTGCTATCGACCAAGGCAAAAACCCAGAGAGATTGTTCGCCTCGCTCAGAAAGACGTCAAAAACAAATTCGACGAGAAGCTGGCGCGAATGGCAGCGCAAGAGCCGACAGCAATTCGCCCGCCTGAAGGCGCGCTACACGGTCAAATGCGCCTAACGGAAATGCAGGGCCCACGACGGCTCTGCAAAACCGTAGCAACTAGGTGCCTTCGGACCAGGAGGCCAGGTAGTGTTCTTGGTCGGCTGTCAGTTTGTCGACCAGGACGCCCATGGAGTCTAGTTTTAGTTTGGCGATTTGGCGGTCGATTGCTTCGGGGACTGAGTAGACTTGCGGCTTTAGATCTTTTGCGTTTTTGACCATGTATTCTGAGGCCAGGGCCTGGTTAGCGAAGCTCATGTCCATTACTACTGCTGGGTGGCCTTCGGCTGCTGCCAGGTTGATCAGGCGTCCTTCGCCCAATAGGTAGATTTTGCGTCCGTCTTTCATTACGTATTCGTCTACGTAGGGGCGCGCTACTTTTTTGGAGCTGGCTAGTTTTTCGAGGGCTGGGATGTCGATTTCTACGTTGAAGTGGCCGGAATTGCAGACTACTGCGCCGTCGCGCATTTTCTCGAAGTGTTCGTGCGCGATTACTGATTTGTTTCCCGTCACTGTTACGAAAATTTCACCGATTTTGACTGCGTCGGCCATGGGCATTACGCGGAAGCCGTCCATTAGGGCTTCGAGTGCGCGTGTGGGGTTGATTTCTGTGACGATTACATCGGCGCCGTGGCCTTTGGCGCGCATCGCTACTCCTCGTCCGCACCAGCCGTAGCCTGCGACCACAACCTTCATACCCGCCAGCAACATATTTGTGGCGCGAATTATGCCGTCCAGCGTGGATTGACCTGTGCCGTAGCGATTGTCGAAGAGATGCTTGGTTAGTGCGTCGTTGACCGCGATTACTGGATACTTCAGCGTGCCGTCTTTGGCCATCGCTCGCAGGCGGATTACGCCTGTCGTCGTTTCTTCTGTACCGCCGATCACATCCTTCACTAGGTCTGGGTGCTTGGTCAGGAGTTGGGTTACCAGATCTGCGCCGTCGTCCATTGTGATTTGCGGGCGGTGTTCGATTGCTGCCGCTATGTGCGCGTAGTATGTGGCGTTGTCTTCGCCTTTAATTGCGTATGTGGGGATGCCGTAGTCTTTTACCAGTGATGCTGCTACCTCGTCTTGCGTGGAGAGTGGATTTGAGCCGCAGAGAACCAGGTCTGCGCCGCCATCTCTCAGCGTGATCGCCAGGTTGGCTGTCTCGCTGGTTACGTGCAGGCATGCGGACATGCGGAGGTCTTTCAGCGGCTGGTCTTTTATGAATTGTTTGCGGATTAGCTGCAGGACCGGCATTTGTTGATTGGCCCATTCGATTTTGCGTTTGCCCTTTTCCGCGAGTGTTAGGTCTTTTACGTCGCCTGCTAGCTTGGTTGTCGCTGTTTCCACTGGAGGCTCCCTTTACGTTTTCGAGTTCGAAGTTAGGTTAAAGGCCGTTCTGAAACGCAGAGAATGTTCGGCTAATGTCTGGCGCACACCGAAAGCAATTCGCCCGCCTGAAGGCGGCCGCTACAAAAGCTAAGTCAAAGGCTGCCCGGTTCGGTGAAACTGAACCGGCCTCTAGAAAAACACGGCAAGGAACTCCGACTGAGCCCGGACACCCATATTTCCTCAGGGCAGGCCGGCAATACGAATTTAGCCGCGCGAGACTGCTACTACTCCGCGACTGGCTGCTTCTTTGCGGATAGCTTCGGCTTTGTCTGTGCGTTCCCATGTAAAGCCTGGGCCAGTGCGGCCGAAGTGGCCGTAGGCTGCTGTTGGGCGATAGATGGGACGGCGCAGAGCTAGCGTGTCGATGATGCCTTTCGGCGTTAGCTTGAAGAAGCCTCGGACTAGCTCTGTGATTTGGGAATTTGGGATTGTGCCGGTGCCGAAGGTGTCCGCCATCACTGAGACCGGTTCGGCTAAGCCGATGGCATAGGCGATTTGAACTTCGACCTTATTGGCCAAGCCCGCTGCTACCAGATTTTTTGCTACGTAGCGCGCCATGTAACAGGCTGAACGGTCAACCTTCGTTGGATCTTTGCCGGAGAGCGCGCCGCCGCCGTGACGGCTGTAGCCGCCGTAAGTGTCCACGATGATTTTGCGTCCGGTCAGGCCGCAGTCGCCCATGGGCCCGCCGGTTACAAAACGGCCTGTGGGGTTGATGTGGTATTTCGTTTTCTTGTCAACCATTTCCGCCGGTAGGACTGGCTTGATTACTTCGTTCAGGACCGCTTCCTGCAGCGTACTGTTCGAAACCTTGTCGCTGTGCTGCGTGGAGATGACTACTGTATCGACGCGGGCTGGTCGGCCATTGATATATTCGATTGTTACCTGGGATTTTCCGTCGGGACGTAGAAAATCGACCGCGCCTTTCTTGCGGACTTCCGCCAACTTGCGGGTCAGACTGTGGGCTAGCTGGATGGGCATGGGCATCAGTTCGGGGGTTTCGTCGCAGGCGAAGCCGAACATCAGGCCTTGATCGCCTGCGCCGCCGGTGTCGACTCCCATCGCTATATCCGGGGACTGGCGATTGATGGCGCAGATAACGCCGCAGGTTTCTGCGTCGAATCCGAATTTAGCGCGGGTGTAGCCGACGTCCTTTATCACGTCGCGGGCTAGCTCGGCGAATGGGACGTATGTGGACGTGGTGATCTCACCTGCGACTACGATCAGCCCTGTGGTGACCAAGGTCTCGCAGGCTACGCGGCCTGTGGGATCGTCTTTGATGACCGCATCCAGGACTGAATCTGAGATTTGGTCGGCTATTTTGTCGGGGTGACCCTCGGTTACAGACTCCGAGGTAAACAGGAATTTCTCATCAGCGTGTGCCACGTATCCTCCGGCGTTATGTGGGGCAAATCTAGGGCCTTACTCGGCCTCGGTAAGATGAAATCAAAAAATCAAGGCTAGCATGTGCTTGTCGGCAGTGTCAATTCTATGCAGCGAAAGGCTTTAAATCGAGTCTGAACTGCTGCGATGAGCGCTTGAATTGAAATGACTGGCGCAATTCACTGTGGAACATGCGCTCCATAGCCGGGACGAATTCCCGAACTTGCGTGCGCCCGTGCTCATAGCGGCGTCCTATGCCAACGGGCGAAACGCTATGTGTTGTCGCGCCGGTAGAGCAGGTATGCGCGGATGAATGGGTCGAGGTCGCCGTCGAGAACTTTTTGCACATCGCCGCGCTCAACTTTTGTGCGGTGGTCCTTGATCAGTTGGTAAGGCTGCAAGGTGTACGAGCGGATTTGGCTGCCGAAACTGATTTCGGGCTTGCTGGCGTCCAACTTGTTCAGGGCGTCGCGGCGTTTTTCCAGTTCCAGTTCGTAGAGTTGCGAGCGCAGGACTTTCATCGCGATTTCGCGGTTTTTGTGTTGGCTGCGTTCGTTCTGGCACTGGACCACTATGCCCGACGGTAAGTGTGTGATTCGCACCGCCGATTCCACTTTGTTGACGTTTTGCCCGCCGTGGCCGCCCGCGCGGAAGGTGTCGATGCGCAGGTCGTCGGGCTTTACGTTGATTTCGATGCGGTCGTCGATTTCGGGGATTACGAAGACTGAAGCGAAGGAGGTGTGACGGCGGGCCGCTTGGTCGAAGGGCGAGATGCGGACCAGGCGGTGCACGCCGCTTTCGCCTGAAAGCATGCCGTAGGCGTTTTCTCCTTCCACTTGGACTGTGGCGGATTTGATTCCTGCTTCTTCGCCTGGGGTTGAGTCGATGATCGTCGCGCGGAATCCTCTTTGTTCTGCCCAGCGCAGGTACATTCGCAGGAGCATCTCTGCCCAGTCTTGCGATTCTGTGCCGCCTGCGCCTGGTTTTACTGTGACGATTGCGTTCAGGCGATCGTTTTCGCCTGCTAGGAGCGTTTTTGTTTCTAGTTCTGCGAGATACGTGTCCGTGGCGTCGAGTTCTTTGGCTACGTCTTCGAGTAATGAGTCGCGCTGGGCGTCGTCGTGCTCTTCTTGCGCCAGGCCTATGTATGTTTCGATGTCGCTTTTTTTGCGTTCCAGGGATTCTTCTGCGTTTACGCGGTCTTCGACCTGCTTGCGTTCTTGCAGGGTGACTTGAGTCTTGGCTTGGTCTTGCCAAAAATTTGGGTCGCTGGTTTTTGCTTCCAGTGAGGCTAGTTGTTTGCGCGCGGAGTCGGCGTCAAAGAAAGCTCCGGACCAACGCGATGCGTTTGTTTAGCTCGGAGAAACGCTGCTGCAGGTCTTCGATGTGTTCAGCCATAGAGTAATTGTAACTGCGAACGGCGAAATACGAAAACTCAAACCCACATATCCCTTACCGAATGTTGAAATCGCGGACGATAAGCCTTGTGTCCACGGTCACATGCGGCGAGATGGCGTGAAAGGCCCAGACGTGGACCCAGGCGTTGCCGGTGCGCCAAGTCAGGAACGATTTCATTATGCCGGGAGGAAAGAAAAACAGAAATACGACAAACACCGAAAGCATTGCGTGAGCCAGCGAGTCGTAGCGCGTCCACGATTCGAACACGTGCATGGCCGGATAGCTGGCCGCGCCGAGGAGAAACGCGGTGAACGGCGAGACAAGTTTCGCGTAACGTGGTAGCAGAATCGAATAAATGAAAATCATGACCGGCAGGTCAGTACCGAACAGGTGAAAGACGAACGACAGCAATCCTCCAACGATTTGTTGGTGATGATTAAGCCTGAAAAAACTAGCGCCAAGGATGAAATCTATGACGCATCCGACGCCCAATACGAAGGCAATGACGATCACATCGCTTTTCAAATTATCGGAATGGAGATTCAACTGACGGTTGGAATAGCCACGGATCCGAAACGCCACATAGGGAATCAGGCCCAGCAGGATTCCGTTGTAGGCAGCCCATGTATACACTTCGAGGGGACCTTGCACGCGTGTTGCACCCACCAGCGAGCCGTTTAAGTGCAGGGCGATGCCTTCGCCAAAGAAATGAATTCCCACAACGCGTCCGGTGAGCAGCACCACCGCACCGTACGCCCAGAGACTCAGAACCTCGCGCAACGCCGTCGCGCGCTCGGGAGCACGTGCAGCTAAATCCGGTAGCGCGCGTTTGCGAGTAATCAGCTCTACCAATCCTATTTCGAGCACCAGAAATATGAGGGCAATCCAGCTAAAAATGACTGTGGCTATCGGCTTTCCAGGGTTCCGACCAATGGGCAGAGGCATGATCCCGTGACATAGCGAGAGCGTGGCCACGCTAATCAAGGCCCAGAGACTCAGAGCGACATAAAAGCTGCGCTGGCGCACGAGGTTGCCGAGTTTCATGCCGAATGAAGTCATACGTTCTTTCGTTTCGGAAATATCGCCAAAACCAGCAGGCCTAATGTGACTACTATGCAGAGCCACGAAAACCAGTCGCCGAACCGCGCGTACGGAGTCAGATCGCTGCGGAAATCATACGGGGCGTCTAGTTGGCTGCGGATGTCGAGTTGCAATTGCGCTGCGGTGCGGCCGTAGGGGTCGATGGATTCTGTGTAGCCGTTGTTGGTGTCGCGCAGGAGCCAGCGGCGGTTTTCGACTGCGCGGACTCGGGCCATCATCATGTGTTGCTCTGGGGCTGAGGAGCGGCCGAACCAGCCGTCGTTTGAGATTGTTACCAGGAATTGCGCGCCTGCTGCTGTGAATTGGCGGACTTCGCTGGGGAAAATTGCTTCGTAGCAGATGAACGTGCCGAATTTGCCTTCGGGGAGCTGCGCGATTGAGTATTGGCTTCCCGGAGTGAAATCGGAGATGTCCGCCGTCAGGCGTTTTGCGAATGTTAGCCAGCCGCGTAACGGGACGTACTCGCCGAACGGGAGCAGGTGGATTTTGTCGTAGGAATATATCCGTTCGCCTGCGGGATTTAATAGCACCGAGCTGTTCGACGCCAGCCATTTTCCTGTTGGATCCTGCTTCCAATCGACTACTCCTACCAGGAAATAGGTTCCGGCTTCTCGTGCGATGCGCTCGGCGCGCTGGGCGAATGGCGGTTCGCTGAATGAGAATGGCGCGGGGACTTCCGGCCAGATGATTATTCCGGGTGTGCGCTTTGCCGCGTCTACGCTGATTTTTTCCAGCTCGTCGAGTTCCGGTGCGTGGACTCGGAGCCAGTCTGCCGGGTAGCTTTCGGACTGCGGGAAGTTGGTTTGAACCAGGTGCGCGATGTAACGAGGCTTCGGCGTCGCAATGAGGTATGGACCGCCAAGGGCGACAGCCAGTAACACAATCGTCGCGAGTTGAACCAGCCTCCACGCCTTCAGTGTGCCGGACAGCACTGCAAACGCGAGCAGCGAACCGTAGGCTGCGATCAGGAAACAGAGGCCGTAGATTCCCGTTACTGATGTGATCTGCACAAGCGCCATGCTGTGAGCTGCGGGATAGCCAGACAGATCCCAAGACGAGCCGATAATAGGGATGTTCGTGCGGAAGTAATCGAGTGCTGTCCACAAGAACGGCGCTAGAAGACACGCCAGCAAATTGCTTTTCTTTGATGCTAACGCTACGCCGGTGGAAAATATCGTGCAGATCAGCCCGCCTATGAATCCGATCATGCCTACGAATGCGGCAGCGATCCATGGGTCGATGTTGCCGTACTGCCTCATTACCGTGTCGACCCACGGCAGGCAGACCGGATAAAAAATTTGGCCGTGCAAGAACCCGTATAAGGGCGCTTCCTTCAGCGGGGCACCGCAGGAGGCCAGCACCAACATGCCCATCGCAATCCACGACAGAAGGTACAAATTGTAGTTGGGAAAGGAGAGGCCTAGCGCGACTCCACTGCCTATGGCGAGCAGGACTCGCGCGTAACGGGGGAATTTCATTCTCAGCGTTTGATTATAGGCTTAAAACCAAGCTGTTCTAGCTGGCGTTTGGCGCTTTCTGCTGAGGCCATGTCGGGATAGGGGCCGATCTGGACGTGGTAGAGCTTGTCGGCTGGCGCCATTGCCACGAAGGCTGGGAGTTTCTTTTGTTCGATGGCGTCGGCCATTTCCAGGGCGTCGCGTTGTAGCTTTACTGCTGCTACCTGCACTACTATGGAATTTTTCGCCATGATCGGCGGCAAAAAGCCTGAGGGCGAGAGTTGTTTTGCGCTGGCCGGGACGGTCTTGGCGGACGCCGGTGCTTGCGCTGACGGATTTGTTTGATTCGTTGCCTGCGCCGAGTTATTTGTCGATTGCTTTCCGTTTGAATTTACAGCTGCGGCCGGTTCGAGATGTTTACTCGCGGTCTTCTTGTCGTAGAAATCCCAGCCTTGATCGTTGCCCGGTACTGCGGCTGGCGCGTTCGCTTCCTTGTTTTTTGCTGAAGTTGGCACGGGCGGCGCGCCGGCGCGCAGCGGCGCTTCGGCGTGAACCGAACCGCTGTATTGTGTGCGGCCCATCACGTAGCCGAGAGTGAAGAAGACTCCGCACAATATCACCACGCCAAGGAACAATCCGACCAGGTGCCTGCTTTCGAGAACCCGGTCCCCGCCCCCACGCCTTCCACTTGATGCCATTTTTTTACTTGGTACCTCCGAACGCTTTCACCCACTGAGAAATAATATCTACTGGCAACGGGAAAACAATCGTTGTGTTTTTCTCTACGCCGATTTCGGTTAGAGTCTGCAAATAACGTAGCTGGATCGCGGCTGGTTGTTTTTCCAGAACTTCTGCCGCGTCCGCCAGCTTTGCTGACGCTTCAAACTCACCTTCGGCGTGAATGATCTTGGCCCGGCGCTCGCGCTCTGCCTCCGCCTGTTTGGCGATGGCACGCTGCATGTTCTCCGGGATGTCGACTTGTTTGACTTCTACCTTCGTTACCTTGATACCCCAAGGCTCGGTATCCTGGTCAAGGATTTGTTGCAGCTTGGCGTTAACCTTTTCGCGCTCGGAGAGGATGGAGTCCAGTTCGAACTGTCCTACCAGGCTGCGTAGAGTGGTTTGCGCCAGCTGCGATGTAGCGTATAGATAGTTTTGCACCTGCGACAGGGCCAGATTTGCGTCTACTACTCGGAAGTAACATACCGCGTTTACTTTTACTGAGACGTTGTCGCGCGTGATTACGTCTTGCGGTGGGACGTCCAGCGTTTCTATGCGCAGGGAGATTCTGGTTAGCTTGTCGATTGGGAAGAAGACCAGTTGCAGGCCGGCACCCTTGGCGTTCGGCAACATGCGGCCCAGGCGCAGGACGACTCCGCGCTCCCATTCCTTTATGACGTAGACCGAGTTCACTAGCCAGAATAGGAAGATCAGGACGGCTACGCCGAAAAGAATTGTCATGAAATCCATTGTGCTGCCTCCGATGGTGCGTGCGGAAACGGTACGGGTCCCCTCGTTCACGAAAACGCGAGGGGCGTCCCTATTGACGCTAAACCCTAAGAGCCGACGGGACGCCCTTCGTTCCTCAGGATAAGCCGGCGCTAAGAAAACTGCCCGCCTGCCGGGTTGCTATGCATGACATGCCGCGCTAAAGGCCGCGGCGCTACATTGAAACCTTTAAATCTTGCGCCTCACTGAACGTTGGTGCGTTTTACTTTGATTCGACTTGCTCGACTTCCAGCGTCAAACCTTTCACTCTTTTTACTCGGACCCGCGTGCCTTTGGGTATGTTTTCGCCGGCGCGGGCTGCCGCGCGCCACAGCTCTCCGTGCACGAAGACTGAGCCTGGTTCCTCTGCCAGGCCTAGCGGCTCGCGGACTTCGCCGACCTCTCCTACCAGCTCTTCTATGCCTGTTGCCACTTTCCATTTGCGCGAACGCAGCACCAAGCGCATCAGGATGATTACTATGATCGCGAAGGGAATCACCACCGCTACTGCGGTTTTCAAGCTTACGCCCATGCCTGTCAGTGGCGAGCGGATCAGGAACAGCGCGCCCAGCACCATCGCCACTACACCTCCGATTCCTAACACGCCGTGAGTTGGAAATTTTGCTTCCAGAATGAAAAGCGCGAAGGCCAAGGCGATCAGCAATAGGCCCGCGAAATTGATTGGAAGCAGGTGCATGGCAAAGAGCGCCAGGACCAGTGCGATGCCGCCGATTACTCCGGGGGCGAATACTCCTGGATGTGTGAACTCGGCGTAGAGTCCTAGCAGGCCGACGATCAGCAGGATGAAAAATACGTCTGGCTGCACGATGCGGGAGAGGAATTCTTCGCGACCGCTCATTACCTGCACTGTTGTCACTGGATGTGTGAGTGCCAGCTGGATTTTTGTGCCGTCCATGCGCGTGATGGTGCGGCCGTTGAGTTGCGACAGTAAGTCTTCTTTCGAGCCCGTGACGACGTCTACCAGCTTGCCGTCGAGCGCTTCTTTATCGCTGAAGGCTCTTGCTTCTGTTACTGCCGTTTCCGCGAGATCGCCGTTGCGGCCGCGCTTGATCGTGTAACTGCGCAGGTAGGCTGTGGCGTCGTTCAGGATTTTCTTGCGGAGGGTTTCGTCGATTTGTACCGGCGAGCCGCCGATTTCTATTAGCGGCGAGGCTGCGCCAGTTTCTGTTCCTGGCGACATCGCCGCGACATCACCGGAAAGCAGGACGAAAAATCCTGCTGATGCTGCGCGTGATCCGGTGGGATACACGTAAGTGACTACCGGTGTAGATGAACGCAGGATGGCTTGAATGATTGAGCGCATGGAGGTGTCCAGGCCTCCCGGCGTATTCATGGTTATCAGAATCAGGTTGGCGTGTTGTTCGTTGGCCTGGTCAATTCCGCGGACGATGTATTCGGCCAGGATCGGCTCGATTTCACCGTCGATCCGTAATTCCACTACGCTGGAATTTGCGGAGGGTGGCGATTGCGTTCCGGCGGGCGAGGAGAATGCGAGCGACAGTCCGAGCGCGATGAAAGTGGGGGGTAAAAATCGCCGTAGTGAAAGGAAGGACATTCCGCACTTCATTATAGCAAGGGATTCGGCTTACCTGATGATCGTTTAACATCTGGATCATCATTAGGACTTTATTTCTTGCGGCGCGGAGTTTGCTGTGCAAAGTCGAAGCATTGTCCTCCGGGGCTAAAGCCCCCAGGCAAGTGAGCCTTTGATTGTCGGAGCTAAAGCTCCGACCCCTCAAAGGCGCTGTGTATGGGTCAAGCCAGGTCGCTTACGCGATTCAGTCGATTTTCTTTGGTTCGCCGGGCGTGGTTGCGGGCCACTCTCGAATTTCCATATTCAGAATCTGTGAGTTGCGAATGAGGTAAATGTGCTGAATCATCCGGTCCAATATTGTGCTCCCGGTGAAATCGCGTACGACTTGATGGACGTCCGCGACGATTCTGTCATCGTCGAGGTTTTCAAAACGTAGTGGCTCGACGTGGGGATCGACTACGCGCCACTGGCGAGTCCAGTATTCGCGAACTGCTTCGCGGCCGTGGACGCGGCCGCCTTCCATTGCATTGGGCCAATCGACCTCGGGGTGCATCAGGGTGAGAACCAATTCGAGATTGCGCTCGTTGAATGCTTTGTAGGCCGATAAGAGCAGGTCCCGGTCTGCCAGCGCCGGAGTTTTGTCAGTGACAGCTTTTGTGCTTGCGGCCATGCCGGTCAATTCTGAATCTGCTTCTTTTGCGAGCTGGCGTAGGACGGCGCCTCGTGCAGAACTTCCTGCACGGCTGGGTTCTTGATTACTTTTGAAAATGCCGGATCGGATTGTGCGGAGAGAAATTCCGTATAGCCGTCGTCGCGCGCCAGTTTCAGGTAGTGGGCGGCGTGTTCCGCATCGCCTGTATGCGCGTAGGTCTTGGCAACCATGAAATAAAAAAGGCCGGGGTCGGTGGTGGTGCGCTGCTGAACGACCGTGCCACCCTGGCCTTTGTGCTCGAACAGACCAGGGTCGAGCGTCAGGCCTTTTTCGAATGCGTTCATCGCTTCTGGATATTCTTTGTTGGCGAAGTAGGCGTAGCCGAGGTTGCTGTACAGCGTCGGCATGTCTCCGCGCATGCCCAAGGCTTTGGTGTAAAGGCTGATTGCTTTGCCGTAATGCTTCTTGTCGTATTCCACCGTGCCGCAATTATTCACTGCGCTGGCGAAATTTTTGTCCGCGTGTATGGCGCGTTTGTAAAAGCGTTCGGATAGCTGCAGGTCGCCCAGTTGCTGGTAGGCGATGCCAACCTTGTTCAGAATTCCGGCATTTTTGGGTTCAATGGCCAGGACTTGCTGATAGGCGGTGATTGCCGCTGAGTATTCCTTGCGCGCCATGTAAATGTCGCCGTGCAATTCGGCGGCTTCGCGCGGTGTCAGCGAGCTGAACGGAGGCTTGGTGGACTCCGCCGCTCGATTGGTGCTTTCACTTATTTTTGTTGGGGCTTGTTGACCTTGCAGGGATGCAGCTAGACACAAACACAACGGGACGGCAACAAGAGTCAGTCGGCTCATTGCCTTACTCCTTTTCCGCGCCCCAGGCCTACGGCGGTGGCTTCTGGCTGTCCGCAGGCTTTTTGCTTGATCCAAAGATACCAAATATCTTGCCAAGAATCCCTTTTTTCTTTGCGGTTTGGTCGTCTGTGGGTGGGGCTTCTGGATTAGTACCAGGGGATGTAGTGGAAGCATTGGCGGGCGGCGGAGGATTATTGTCCTTGCCGAAAAGGTGCGAGAGCCAGGTGCCGGGGTTCGATGACGCTGAACGGCCGCCGTGGAGTTCACACATTTGAGTGGGCTCGCTGCCTGAGACGAAATATTCCTGGATCTGTTGAGGGCAGGAAGAAGTGGCTAGCTGTCCCGTTTGCGGATCGATGGTTTCCTGCAATACGCCCGGCGGAGGGTCGAAGTCTTCGGTCATTTTGTACTGAGGGAGAGCGACCGCTAATTTCATGAAATCGGCCCATATCGGCGCAGCGGAAGCGCTGCCGGATAGGTTGAGGTCGCGGTTATCGTCGAATCCGACCCATACCACGCAGAGCAGGTTCGAGGTGAAACCTGCGAACCATCCATCGCGCGAGGTGCCGGTCTTGCCCGCGGCGATCGGAGTAAAGCCCATTGAACGGACTGTGACGCCGGTGCCGCGATTGATTACGTCTTCCATCAGGCTGGTGGTGAGATAGGCGACGCGCGGATCGAGGACCGGATGAGTGCGTGGCGCTGCCGTTTCTTCCACCGTGCCATCCGCCGCGAGGACGCTGCGAAGGAACAGGGGTTCGGCGCGGACTCCGTTGGTGGCGAAGGCGGTGTATCCTGCGGCGACGTCGATCGGCGTCATTTCATAGGCGCCCAGGGCGACGGCGGGCGTTGCTTGAATGTTACTGCCGAGGCCCATCTGGCGTGCGAGATCCACAACGCGCTGGTAGCCGATCAACTCCGCGACTTTCACGGTGGCGACGTTGAGTGAGTGGATCAGCGCATCGCGCACTGTGACTGTACCGTAAAATTCTTCGCTGTAATTGTCCGGCGTGTATTCCTTGCCGTCGAATTCGAATGTGGTGGGCACGTCGTCGACTGTGGTGACCGGAGTGACCACGGGTTGATTGCCGAGGACTGTGTTATTGAACGCAGCGGCGTAGACGAATGGCTTGAAGACCGAGCCCGGCTGACGGCGAGATAGGGCGTGATTCAGCTGACTTTCGCCGTAATTGCGGCCGCCTACCAACGCACGGATTTCGCCGGTCTGGGGATCCATGGCGACCAGCGCGACCTGCACTTTCGGTACGTTCTCGCCTTTCTTTTTCCAGAGGGCATAGCGCTTGCCCAGCAACTTATCAACGCCGACAATTCCTGTCTGAACGGCCTCGGACGCAGCGTGCTGCAGCTCAGGATCGAGAGTGGTGTAAATCCGATAGCTTTGCGTTTCCAGGTCGGTTTCTGAAAATTGCTCGAGCAGGTGGTCTTTGACCATATCGACGAAGTAGGGCGCGGCGCCGCTGTCCAAATTACCGTTGACGAATTTCAGTTTCAGTTTCTTGGCGGCGTCGGCCTGCTCTTGCGTTACGTAGCTATCTTCGACCATCTGCGTCAGGACGCGATCGCGCGATTCTTCGGCGCGATCCAGGTGGCGCTCCGCCGAAGCGTAGCGGTTGGGCGCGCGGATAATTCCGGCGAGAAATGCTTGCTCGCCGAGATTTAGCTCGCGGACGTCCTTGCCGAAATAAGCCTCAGCTGCTTCTCCGAAGCCGCGGATGGAGAAACTGCCGCGATTGCCGAGATACACTTCGTTGGCATAAAGCTCGAAAATTTGCTGTTTTGAATACCGCTGATTGATCTCGACGGCCATCAGCACTTCTTTTATTTTGCGGCTCCACTCGCGCTTGGTGGTAAAGAAGAAGCTGCGCGCTACCTGCATATCGATGGTGCTGGCGCCTTGAGCCTTCTGGCCGCGGCGCAAATCCGCCAGAGCCGCGCCAAAAACGCGAACGATGTCCAGGCCGCCGTGTTCGAAGAAGCGTTTATCTTCAGCGGCCAGCACCGCGTCGACCATATCTTTGGGAAGATCGTCGAAACGCACGACGCGGCGCTTTTCGCGGGAGTCGTCAAAAAGGTTAGTGATGAGTTCGGGCTCGATGTCTGCCGTCAGCCGCTGAGATCCGTCGGAAAGCTGCACGATGTGGGAGATGGCAGGCCCAGAGAATTCAACACGCAACGCATTTGCCCCCTGGAAAAATGACGCGCGTGATGGGTGAATCTCTACCGAGGTAGAACCCTTTACTTTGAATTCGCCGGGAGCGCCTTCTACTTCGCCTTCCTGATAGCCTGCGCGCAGGAGATGAGTGGCAAGGTTGTCGGCGCGCATTTTCTCACCGGTGTAAATGTGGCCCGGCGCGGAAAAAAGTCTGGATGTGTTCTGATAGATTTGGCCGCTAAGGCGCTGATTAAGCAGTTTGCCAAACTGGATGTAGTAGTAGGCGAAGACCGAGGTGGCGATTAGCAGGAGAGCGACGGCGGAGCCCAGGGTGAAAAGGCCGACGCGCGATGTCCAGAAGCCAGGGGCGATTCGAATCCGCAATCAATTTCTCCGGAAAAACAGCACTGTCTGATTATTAGACGCACGCCGTGACTGCACGGTTGGGCTGGGGCAACGTTGGCGCGGCGGCAGGGTCGACCTCGACAAGGTCAAAAAGGTCTCGACCGTGGTGTGCTCTATTCTAAATCGAATGGCTGTCTGCGTGTGGGTGAAATTGCAAAGTGAACTGATATATCGACAGATCGACCGGCACTGCGTAATCGAGTGAAATGCCAACGAATTGGTCTTGCATGTTCACTTGAATGTCTTCTCTTTTGGCCGGCACACCTAATTCCTGCATCTTCCTGAACAAATCGTCACGGATGTCGTCCGGAGTCTTCTTGGGATACGTGGATGTGGCGAAGCGCGCTTCGCTGGTCATGGTGTCCTGCAGCTGATAATTATTCATGTAGGCAGGAACGATCTTTACAGCTGCATAGATCGCGGCTCCCATGACGAGCAAGATGAGCAGGGACTTGAGCTTTCCTGCACCGAGTTGCCGGTTGCGAGCTGGCCGCGAGTTCAAAATGGAAAATCCTCCAAAGCGATTCAGGGCTTTTTGCGGTCTTTTTATCTTAGCAGGGTGCGCGGCGGGTGGAACGATGGGTTAAACCGTGTGTCCTGAATGAGTAAACGCGACAATTCGATTGTTAAGAGAGAGTTAGCGATAGGCAGAATTGCAGGCGATGAATCAGGATCTCTGCAGGTGCCAACATGCCCGGTCCGATGAAACCGGACCGGCCGCTACAAAACCATCTTTACCGGTTTACCGGCGATGGCACACGATTAGCCGCCGACTAATAGGTCCGGGCGAAAATGGCTTTCTCTTGTGAGGGCTTGCCGCAGTGGATGCACTTGCCTGTCCCTCCGGACTGTTCCAGGGGGATGCAGCGCATGGTCGCTTTTGTTTCTTCTTTGATGCCGGCCTCGCAATCGGCACTGCCGCACCACCACGAAAAGGCGAAGCCCTTCACGACGGCTTTCTTGAACTCTTCGTAGTCGGCGGGTTCAATCGTGTTGGCCTTGCGAAATGCTAGGGCACGATCGTAAAGCGACTGCTGTATTTCGTTAAGGATCTGTGCGACCGCCGCCGCAATTCCCTGCTGCGGGACAAACGCCTTGCCTTCTCTTCCTGGACGATCGCGACGAGCTAGAACGACCGAGCCTTTGGCGACATCTTTGGGGCCCAGCTCCAGGCGCAGAGGGACGCCGCGCATTTCCCAATCATTGAATTTGAAGCCGGGGCTGACACCGTCGCGTTCGTCCATTTTTACGCGAATACCGGCGTCGACGAGTTCCTTGCGCAGACGCTGGGCGCATTCGAGGACGCTTGATTTTTCGTCGTTGGTCTTATAGATCGGCACGATCACTAGTTGGAGCGGGGCAAGGCGGGGCGGGAGAATTAAACCCTGGTCATCGCCGTGGACCATGATGATCGCGCCTACAAATCGCGTCGAGAGGCCCCAGGACGTGGTCCAGCAATGCTGCAGCACGCCACCCCTATCGAGGTAACGGATTTCGAAGGCTTTGGCGAAGTTTTGTCCCAGGTTGTGCGACGTGCCCGACTGTAACGCTTTGCCATCACCCATCATCGCTTCGATCGAGAACGTCTGGTCCGCGCCAGCGAATCGTTCGGAATCCGATTTTCGTCCGGGGATTACCGGCACGGCCGCTTCGCGGACGGCGAAGTCGGTGTAAATGTCCAGCATCTGGCGCGTTTCGGCGGCGGCCTCTTCAAGCGTGGCGTGCGCGGTGTGGCCTTCTTGCCAGAAAAATTCCAGCGTGCGCAGGAAAAGCTTGGTGCGCAATTCCCAGCGGACCACGCTGTTCCATTGATTGATGAGCAGCGGCAGGTCGCGATAAGACTGAATCCATTTGGCGTAGGCGTGGCCGATGATCGTCTCGGAAGTAGGACGAATCACTAGAGGTTCATCCAGCTCTTCGCCGCCACCGTGGGTGACCACTGCCAGTTCGGGCGAAAACCCAGCGACGTGCGATTTTTCTTTTTCGATGAAGCTGCGGGGAATGAGCAGCGGGAACGCCGCATTCACATGTCCTGTGGCCTTAAAACGGCTGTCCAGAGCAGCAGTGATGTTTTCCCACAGCGCCCAGCCATAGGGTCGCACAATCATACAGCCGCGAACCGGAGCATAGTCGGCGAGCTCGGCCTTCAATACAACCTGGTTGTACCACTCCGAAAAATCTTCCGCGCGTGTTGGCAGTTTCTGATCCGACATCGATTTCTGGGCTCTTTTCTGCGCCGAATGCGCGGAGAACGCGAAGGAATGCGCTCGCACCAGCACGATAAACGATAAAGATTATGGGAGACGAAGCACGAAGTCAACCAAGGGCCCAAGGGCACCAAGGGCACGGTCCTTGGCCGTGCTTGACATAAGGGGGCGGCTGCCATAAGTTCTTGCGTAAAGGCACAACCGAAACCCCGACCCAGAGCCGCTCGAGAGGTTTCGGTTTGGGAGGTGTGCAATGCCGTTAGACCTTACCACCCTTAGGTTCGTTGACAGGCCCGTGACCAAGCAGGAGGGGTTGCAAATCCTGGAACGCGATCAATATATTTGCCAGTATTGCGGACTGGACGGCGCTGCCAGTTTCGAAAACGCTATGGCAATGTCGGTGGATTTCGTGGTTCCACGGGCCCGAAAGGGAAAGAAAGATCCGCGCAATCTGGTGGCGTGCTGCCGGTCGTGCAACATGATCAAGGGCACGCGTATTTATCGTAGCTTCGAAGAAGCCAAGGCGTATGTGCTGGGCCAACGCGCAGAACTGCGCAAGGCTTGGGAGATTAAGAAAACGGCACCGCTTATCAAGAGCGCCAAAGCGCAAAAATCGCCTGAACTGGCAGCGTCGCCCGAAAAATCGAAAGCGGCTTCGGCGTCGGTCGTTAGCGGCTCGCCCTTGTCACTTCGCAAGGGATGAGCCTCTATTTTATCGGGTAATCACGAACCATGCCCAGTTCACTTTTTATACGCTTCTTGTGCGTCCGGCGCGAAACAACCCAAAAGCTGAAGAGCGGGCGGGACGCTGGCGCTACGATCCCTCTTGATTCGTCCGAGCAGTCAGCGTCGCCGAACGAATCACCCTGACTTGAAGTGTGCCGCGCTGCCCTTCATGCTTCAGGGTAAAAAGGCTGTGGCGCTGGCGCTACATGTAAAGCTTCGATGGCGGCGCTCGTGTGAGGGCGCAGTTGGCTTAACGATTCATTTCTCCAGTGTTGAAAAGTAAATACTGAGTATCCACCCCCCGGCGTTTAACTGCTCGTTGGGTCGCGGCCCTGTTTTGCTCTCGTGCTCGTAGTAGGGATCGAACTGGAAGCGCCTGCCAACCGGCAGCAAGCAGCCCGCAAAGGGATGGGTTTCACTCCATTTGGAATAGGGTTTTCGTAGAACTCTGCGCTCGCGCGAGGGCCTGGATGATAGGAATAAATAGCGAAACGCCATTCTAACTCGATTGCGGTAGCGCCAGGTCAATCGGCCACTCCACCAATCGAGGTCGAGGCAGTTCCTATCACTCAACAAGATTCGACCTTTTACCGGGACGTGAAACTCGGCCACGGGCCCAAAGCGATTTTTTGTTGACAGGTTTGGGGATGGCAGATAGCGGTATCCGACGGAGATTGCCACCGGCATGCATTTCGCCTAGTCCAGATCGAAGATTGTCACGTCTTTCAATTTTTTCAAGGGCTTCACGTAGAACTGTAGGCTCGGGCCGATTTGCGCTCGAATCAGGTCGCCGCTTCCGATCTCTTGTTTTGCCTGAAAATTAAGTTGGAGATTGGTATTTAGCTGAACAGACGCGTCAAATTCCGGAAAGTAAGTGGTCGTGGATGTTTGTGCGCGTGCCGGCACTAATGGCAGCGACACAAAAAACGCGAGCATCGGCCACCTGTTCCAGATGCGTTTTATTCTTTCGTTTTTGGCAGAGACCGGAACGCATACTGACAACCTCGCCCTGGTTGGCTTGCCGTTCGTTGTTACAGCCTTAGATCTGTTAATCCTGGATGCTCGTCCGGCCGGCGACCTAGCGGCCAGCGGAACAGTCGATCTTCTTCTTTGATCGCAAGGTCGTTGATGCTGGCGTGCCGGATTCTTGAGAGTCCTGCTTCATCGAACTCCCAATTCTCATTACCGTATGAGCGCCACCATTGCCCGGACTTGTCGTGTGATTCGTAGGCGAAGCGGACAGCGATTCGGTTGCCGTCGAAAGACCAGAGTTCCTTGATGAGGCGGTAGTCCAATTCCGCCGCCCATTTCCTTGTGAGGAATGCTATGACTTCGGCCCGGCCGCGGATGAACTCAGAACGGTTACGCCAGCAACAATCGAGGCTATAGCCGCGTGAAACCCTTTCTGATTCACGTGTATTCCAGTTATCTTCCACTGCGCGAATCTTCAGAATCGCGGTCTCCCTTGTGAACGGTGGTATCAACGGCACTACGGGTTTCGGCTGTGTGCTCATGTTGCCCTCCTTGTTTTTCTCAGATTTTGAATCGGCGAATTGTTCGCCGGCGCTGGCCGCCAATGATTCTACGACCGCGATATTTTTCACTAGATCTTGGGGCACACCATGCCGCTCCTTCAGGTATTCCGGACCATTTTATGAGAGCCAGACGTTCGAGAAGCGTTACCAGGATGGTGAGCGCCTGGTCGCGAAGCCGAGGCAGAGCCTTCCCTTCTCTCCGCAGTTCTCCAGAGTTGAACATCGAGTTCGAACACGCCGAAACGAAATGTCCGGTCCTCGGATTTGGGTTGACTCACGACGAAGCTCCGGAAATGCCCCTCATTCTACGGGAGAACATTCCTTAAGTTGCTAGTTTCGCTTGCGTTGTGAAATGAGCTTTTCCTGACCGGAAATGGGCTTCAAGTCATTGAAATCGAATGGTTCGCTACGCCATATTCCCCCGCTGGCAATCAATAAATCAGAGGCAAAGGCGGGTAGAAGAGATGAGGGTGAAGCGATTCGCCACCGGACACACGGACTGCGGCCTCAGAACGCATGAGTCCTACGCCGAGCGAAGGGAGTAGGTTCCATTCAAAGACGCGAAACGAATTCAAGAGAGCATCACGTCGGGACCGGAACGTAAAGCTTTAGTTTGGATGGCTACGCGTATGCCGTCCTGGATCAATTCTGACCATTTGACTCTTCTCGGATTTGTCGCAATGTTCCTGGCAGGCGTCAGTTACTTGATCGCGCGCTGGGACCGGGCGGGCTTGATCCTTGCGACGATTTGCCTTGCGCTCAACTGGTTTGGGGACAGTCTTGACGGGGCTCTGGCGCGCGTCCGAGACTCCCAGCGGCTTCGTTACGGTTTTTATGTCGACCACGTGATTGATTCGTTTGGCGCGGTGTTTCTCATGAGTGGCCTCGGTGTATCCGGTTACATCGATTGGAGAATCGCAGCGAGCATGCTCGTCGCTTTTTTGCTGCTCTCTATCGAAAGTTATCTCGCCACTTATACTCGGGGGATATTTCGACTGTCTTTCGCAAAGTTTGGCCCCACAGAAATCCGGATACTTTTGGCGCTGGGCAATGTGGTTATGTGGTTATGTGGTTTTGTGGTTTTGTGGTTTCACCCAAACGGCGAGAGCCACCGGCTCCGGGGCGGCTTTTTGACTTTGGTGGACTGCTAGCCACGATTGGAATGTTCATCATGCTTGTGGTTTCCGCTGCCTGGCATGCCCGGGCACTCTATCGTGAGGAAACAAAGCTGTAGGTTTGATCCCCGTCGGACTCACGTCTCCAACCGGCTGAAGACTTCCTTCGAGCGCTACCTGACGACTCTCGTCTTGCTAAGACCCCTCGCCCCGTTTGATTGCCGAACCCAGCGCGGTGGGAGTATGATGCGCGCACGATTCCCCAAGGGCTCCGTAATACCTCTTTCTTTGGGAGGTCATCATGAAAATGAAAAAACCTGTGATTATTATTGGAGCTGTTGTCGTTGTACTCCTGCTCTTGATCTTGTGCTTGCCGCTTTTCATCAATGCGAATCAATTCAAGCCGACGCTCGAGACTAAGCTTACGGATGCGCTGGGGCGCAAGGTCAGCATTGGCGATATAACGCTGGCGATTTTCTCTGGTGGGGTGAAGGTGTCTGACGTCGCTATTGCAGATGATCTGAAGTTCAGCACCTTGCCTTTTCTCACCGCCAAATCCCTGAGCGTGGGAGTGGAATTGTTGCCGTTGATTTTCTCGAAGCAGATCAATGTGCGGACCATCGATGTTGAGAGCCCGGACGTGAATTTGATTCACGGTCCGGGCGGGAAGTGGAATTATTCGAGTCTCGGGAATGGTGGTGCTAAGCCTGCAAATAGCGCGCCTTCGAGTAGCGGCGGAGCTAACCCCGGCGCACTGAGCGTTCAGAAGCTCGTGATCGCGAACGGCAAAATCGTCGTCAGCAAAGCCGGGTCCAGCGAAAAACCGAGCGTGTACGAGGATGTGAAACTCGAAGCTTCCGATCTTTCGTACACATCGCAATTTCCATTCACTGTTTCGGCGAAGGGGCCCGGCAATGCGGCGCTGAAACTCGACGGCAAGGCTGGTCCCATTAATCCGACTGACTCCTCGCTGACACCGTTTAATGCGACGATCGACGTGCAGCATCTTGATCTTGCTACGACCGGGTTTATTGATCCTTCTTCGGGTATTGCGGGCGTAATGGAATTCAAAGGGGATCTGAATGCGGATGGCAAGCAGATCAGCTCCAAGGGCAGCATCAAAGCGACCAAGCTGAAAGCATCGGCGGCCGGCAGTCCTTCAACCGTTCCGGTGGACATCGACTACGCGACCGTCTACACGCTGGAAACTCAGGCCGGCGTACTAAATCAAGGCGACGTGAAGATCGGCAAGGCGGTTCAACATTTGACCGGCAGTTACAACGTTGCTGCCACGCCGGCGAAAATTGATATGAAGGTAAACGCACCGGGGATGCCGCTGGATGACCTGGAAGGATTCTTGCCAGCCGTTGGTGTGATTCTTCCTTCCGGATCCAAGTTGAAGGGTGGCACGCTGAGCGTGAACCTCACAATCGTGGGGCTCACGAACAAACCCACGATTGCCGGGCCCGTCGACATTTCGAACACGCAGCTCGCGGGCTTTAGTCTGAAGCAGAAACTCGGCGCTCTCGGCTCTTTTTCCGGCCTTGGTGGCGGAGGTGGCGGCAACGATACCGATATTCAGACATTGAGCGCGACCGTGCGCAATGACGCGTCCGGAACGAAGATTGATTCTTTGAATCTTGTGATTCCGTCGATTGGCAGCGTCACCGGGAACGGCACCGTTAGCGCGACAGGTGAATTAAATTTTAAGATGGTCGCGAAACTTGCGGGAGGAATCGGCAAGGGAGTGCAAGGCATGGCGGCCGTAGCTGGTGGCGCGGCCGGAGGGCTTGGGGGCGCGCTTTCTTCCCTGGGAGGCGCACGCGGTACCACTGGCGGAAATTCCTCCGGAGGCGGCATTCCGTTTGCGATTCGTGGCACTACATCGAATCCTCAGGTGATACCCGACGTCGGTGGTATGGTTGGAAACGTCGCCAAGGGAGTACTTCCCGGCGGACAGGGAAACCCGGCTGGTACAGTCACCAAATCTCTTGGCGGGA
Organism: uncultured Acidobacteriota bacterium; assembly: GCA_963703675.1. GTDB lineage: Bacteria > Acidobacteriota > Terriglobia > Acidiferrales > UBA7541 > Palsa-295. Next base: position 833,710 of record CAVPFH010000010.1, read on the forward strand.
TCCTTGGCAAAAAACCGTAATTAGCGCCGCGATGGATTAGAGGAACCTTTGCGTCCGCGATGGACACGTATGGACTGGAATTCAGGTTTGATCAGTTGGGCGTCAAATGGGCTAGCCTATCCTCGGCTCGGCGTCCGTGCAAAAACGTAGCCTGGAGAAGCTCGCGCGGCTGAAGTCGGCCGGGCTGGCGTTATACGGCGAGAAAGGCTATGAAAACAGCTCCATCGACGAAATTTCCCGGCGGGCGAAACTAGCGGTGGGGACTTTCTACCAACATTTCCGATCCAAACGCCAGCCTCTGCTGGCGCTGATGGATGAACTGCTGGAAAAATTGAGCCTGCTTGATTTTCGCGCGGCGGCCATGACTGATGTACGCACAGGTATTCGTGAGTTAATGTCGCGCGCGTTTTCGCACGACCTGCGATACCTAGGCGCTTACCGAGCCTGGCAGGAAGCGGTGCTGTCCGACCCCGATCTGGCAAAAAAACAGGCAGAGATTCATAGCTGGACGACGGGCCGCGTGCTCGGCGTGTTTCAGTTTCTGCAACAATTGCCCGGCGCGCGGCGGAAAGTGGATACTCCGGGCCTGGCGCAGGCTATGGACAGCTTCTTCTGGAGCCTTCTGGCTCAGGCTGCACAATTATCCAAGGCCGAATTGAGGCGGTCAATTGATGCCGCCACGCACTTGATTTATCACGCGATTTTCACTGATTCGGTGCACAGAGCGAGAAAGGCTCAGGATTAAACATCTCTAAACTTGTTGGTAGTTTCGCCGTGCTTTTCGACTTTTTTTCGTGAATCTGGCGCAAAACCATCGTAGGCTGTTCGCGCGTCGGCTCCCACCGGCATTAATCAACGATCGAAGGAGTTCTTTAAAGATGAAGATGCGCCGAGTGGTCGTAGTTTTGCTTGTAGCCTTCTGTGCAGCCGTGATTTCGGTCCCGCCGAGTGCACAATCCGGCGCGGGAGCAGGCAGTTCGTCCGGACAGCAGCCAACGAATACTCCTCCGCCGCAACAATCCGACCAGGGCGGTGTGAGCATGATGCATCCGCACGTTTCGAATTTGCAGCCCGGCCAAACGTACCACCGACCGTCAGAAAAAGAAAAATTAAAGGCCTTCGCTTTCGACACCGTAGGGCCATATCCCATTTGTCGGCGCGGCTCTAACGGCCGGAGTTCAGCAAGCCTATGGAACACCTCCAGAGTGGGGTGGTGGCGCCGGAGCGTACGGCCAGCGCGTAGCCAGCGACTTCGGAATTAACCTGTTTACTCAGACCACCCGTTACGGTTTTCTAAGGTTTTTCGCGAAGACACGCTTTACTACCGCTGTGAGTGCACGGAATTTGGCCATCGCCTGGAGCACGCCTTGATTTCCACGGTCACGGCACGCCGAGGCGAAGACGGCCACCGGGTGTTCTCAATTCCGGCGCTTGTCGCGCCTTATGCAGGGACGGAGGCAGCGGTGCTGCTCTGGTATCCCGGCCGTTACGATGCGTCGGACGGCTTTCGTATGGGCAATTACAACCTGTTGGAGCAGGCTGGTTTGAATGTGGCGATCGAATTCATTTACGGTGGGCCGCACACGCTGCTGGGTAGACATCACATTCCGGTGATTTCGACCGTCACAGGATCTGACTCGCAATAGCGATTACGATCGCGCTGTTTGCAAAAAAACTACAACCCGCCGACAACGAAGTCGGCGGGCTTTTTGTTTTCGCGGCAGATGCTACCTGGAAATCTAGCGGTGATCAGGATGATTGTGCCGCCAAGTCCAGTAGGCACGTTGCTCGTCGGGCGGCAGGGTGCGGAATTCGCGATAAGGCCGATGCGTCTCGCCAATCCACTGGCGGTAGTAGACAACTTCGCCGCCATTCCACACGTGATAGTCGCCGTAGTAGGGATCGTAGACGCGAACGGTGGCGTGTTCGGCGCAGCCGGCAATGAACACCGGTGAACTTAAAGTGACACCCAAAAGAATTAAACCAAGCCAGCGGTTTGTAATGCGCATCTTATGAATCCTCCATGAGCTGCTACGCGTATGAGCTGGGATGATATGTTGCACTTAGACGATTGGCCGGTCCCGCAAAATTCGCGGGGATAGTAAATGCCGGGCGCCGCTTGAGGTGGTTGTTTGCAAACCTTGCGACGCTCCGATAAACTCTCCTCGAATTCATAAACACGCCGGGCATGTGAAAGTTGCGCGAATCACGCACACAGAGCGCATTTTCGCATCACTGACATTTCGCCTCGCGAATTCTTGCATGGTGCCAAGATGAAAAAAGAATCAGCGGAACTGGTGCGAATGAGCCGACGGCTCGACGAAGTGGATCCGGAGGTCGCGGAAGCGTTGCGTGATGAAGTGCGGCGGCAAGCTACCGGTCTGGAACTGATCGCTTCGGAAAATTTTGTTTCCGAAGCAGTGCTGGAAGCGATGGGCTCGGTTTTCACCAACAAGTATGCGGAAGGCTACCCGGGGAAACGTTACTACGGCGGATGCGAACATGTAGACCGCGTGGAGCGGCTGGCCATCGAACGGGCCAAACAGCTTTTTGGCGCCGAACATGCCAACGTGCAATCGCACTCCGGCACGCAGGCGAACATTTCCGTTTACATGACTGTGTTGGAGCCCGGAGCCGCGGTGCTGGGAATGAATTTGGCGCATGGCGGACATCTGACGCACGGGCATCCGCTGAATTTTTCCGGCAAGACGTACAAGTTCGTTCCGTACGGCGTGACGAAAGATAGCGAGACAATCGATTACGGCGGGATCGCCACGCTGGCGCGTGAACACCGGCCAAAAATGATTGTAGCGGGCGCGAGTGCATATGCGCGCGTTATTGACTTTCAGCGCATCGCGGAAATTGCGCAGTCCGTGGGAGCGCTATTTTTTGTGGACATGGCGCATATCGCCGGTCTTGTGGCTGCGGGAGTTCATCCCAGCCCTGTGCCTTACGCTGATTTCGTTTCCACCACGACGCATAAGACGCTGCGAGGACCGCGCGGCGGCCTGGTGTTGTGCCGTGAAAAATACGCAAAAGATCTCGACCGCGTTACGTTCCCCGGAATTCAGGGCGGCCCGCTCGAACACATCATCGCCGCTAAGGCGGTGTGCTTGAAGGAGGCGGCCGAGCCGGAATTCGCCGGCTATCAGCGGCAGGTGGTGGCGAATGCGAAGGCGTTCGCCGCGGCACTTGGCCGTCACGGCTTTCGCATCGTCACCGGCGGCACCGACAACCATTTGATGCTGGTGGATATGCACTCCCGTGGAATCACGGGGCGCGACGCGGAGCTTGCGCTGGAACGTGCTGGAATGACCGTCAACAAGAACGCTATTCCGTTCGACCCGCTGCCACCGATGAAAGCGGGAGGCATTCGCATCGGCACGCCCGCGGTTACCACTCGCGGAATGCGCGAAGCGGAAATGGAAAAGATCGTGGGATGGATTGCGGAGGTGCTCACTCACCTGGGTGACGCTGCGATCGAGCAGCGGGTGCGTTCCGAGGTGGCGGCCTTGGCGGAGAAGTTTCCATTGTATTCGCGTCGCCTGGAAGCGGCAGAAGCTGTGAGCGCACTGAATACCCGAAGTGCGGGATAGCCACACAATGCCGTCCTCTACACCGCGGGACTAGAAAGCAAACTTCTTTCGCTGACGTTTTGATTTTGCCCTGAGCCCCGACTGCGGGGTCTCTCTGCCCGGTCGACCGAGTATATTGTTAATTCCACACGCGAGTGGATTGACTTCCCCGAAACCGCGTCCATTCGTACTAAAATAGCTCTATCGAGCACGCCCCTTTCGCCGGAATGGCTTTGACTGAGCGATTCCTTTCGCTGCCAAATTCGCTTGGTTTCGTCGTCGCTAAGTTTCTGAAGAGATTCTTGTGACTATCGCTCTAACCTGCGCTAGTTACGGGGAGAACGTAAGATCATGTGCCCAGGTTCAGCTGTCGAACCGATAACCTCATCGCATTCCTACGAGGCGGCAAGGGACGAAGCGCGGCTGATCCAGGATTCCCTGCTTCCGACCGGGACGCTGCGCGGCGATTCGTTTGAAATTGCTTACCGGTTTTCGCCGCTGAATGAAGTCGGAGGAGATTTTGCTGACTTTTTTAAGCTGCCCAATGGGCAGGTGGGGCTTTACATGGGCGACGTGGTGGGTAAGGGTTTAGTGGCCGCGATGTACGCCTCGCTGGTGATGGGTACGATTCGGGGGATCAACAAGACCGGCGAGGACACCGCGACCGTGTTGCAAATGCTCAATAGGCGATTGCGCGTGCGGCCCGTGCCGGGGCGTTACTGTTCGACGATTTATGCGCTTTTCGATCCTGAGTCCGGCGAACTATCTTTTTCCAATGCGGGTGTACCGTTGCCACTGCTCGTTACGTCCGCGGGATGCCAGCAAGTGGGTGAGGGCGGCTTCCCTTCCGGGTTGTTCCCTGATGCGTCCTACGAGGTGTATACCACACGATTGTCGCCGGGTGATGCCGTGCTCTTTGCCACTGACGGCTTGCATGAAATACGGAACGAGCATAATGAGGATTTGAGCTGGGGCAAGCTAGACGAGATATGGAACGAGTGCAGATTCAAATCCGCAGACGAATCTCTCGATTATTTATTTGAGGAAGTACAGACCTTTGCAGGCGTGGGCTGCCAGCATGACGATATTACGGCCATCGCGTTGAAAGTGCCGATGCACGCAGCGTAATGCGCTGCGGCGCCCCTGTCACACTTCCCGGATTTCCAGTTCCTTAACTTTCTCATCACGTATGGAAAATGCGCGCACCGGTCGGTCCGCATCCGGTCGCGGCGAAATGATGAAGTAGGCAAGATCGGGATAGTAGGCTTGCGCGATGTCGCGCGGCGAAGGCTCGTTCTTGCCGTTGGGATGCGAGTGATAAATTCCTAGTAATTCCAAGCCGGCGTCGCGTATCGCGCGCGTCAGATGGAATAATTCCTTCGGCGCGATTTCATAGCTAGTGGCGCGAGTTGAGGCGGCGTTTGTTGCCGGAAACGCGCATGTGGTTGTGCCATCGCGCCCTGCGAGCATGCCGCAGCATTCGAGGCGTGGATCAAGACGCGCGTAGACTTGAAGCCGACGGAGTACACTGCTCTCGATTCGAAGCGAATCCGACATCAGGCAAGTCTACAACGCAGCGGAAGGAATCTTAAGGGACCGTGCCTGCGGGCTGCGGGCGGGTCCTGCAGTAAGCTCTTCGGTCGCCCGGGGACAATTTGACGAGAACTGAATCATTGCCTGAATCTGCCGGGTGGGGTATTTGGCCCGTACCGCCAACCACCAAACACGTTTCTGATGGAGGCTTGAAGAATCGAAAAGCCGTTTTGAAACGCGAGATTCCTCACGTTGCCGGCGACATCAACGTCGAAACTGATTGCGACTGAACAACCGAACACTCAGGGCCGGAGGGCGATTCCGTGCTGCGCGATATAACTCTAAAGGTTTGTCCGGCGCGTCGAGGAATAGGCTCTCGTATCTACCAGCACTCAAGTCTCGTAGGGACGACTAACTCGAATCAATTGCCGAAGACTCTCCAGTGTCAGGGATGGGAAAGATTGGCTTCTCCATTACACCCGGTCCAATTGCGTCGTCCAAACGTTGCAGCAAGCGCATCGTCCGGGCCGTGTGCTCGGGGGTGTTCGGAATCGGATCAAACATATCTCTATCCAGAATGTCGGAGCGGATCATTCGGCTTTGATTTCCACATTGAACCTCCATTGCAGCTCTCGCCCCACTGAATACCAAACAGTTCTTGCAGCGCTTCAATTCCCGATGCAATTCTTTTTTGGGGATCGCGCACGGATTTGTGGCGCCCAAAATCGCTAAAATTGGTTCGTTTATTTGTTGCGGATGCTACTTCGACTTTCGCGCGCTGTAAGCATGCGGAGTAAGTGTGATTCTTTCGACGGAAGTGCCGTTCGCCTTGACACGAACTGATCTCCACCGTTGAAAAACTTGGCGGAGAGCGAACAATCGCCTCCGAAACCGCGCCACCCGACGAAAATCTTCGTCCCGAAGATGCGGCCGCAGCCCAGTGCCCCCCACAATTGCCCTCAAAAATCGCAGTTCCTTCCCAAGATTGCAGTAAACAGGACACCCGGCGGCACGACGCACGACCGCTACAGAGTCAAAACACAATGCAACAGCAGATCCCTCGCTGCGCTCGGGATGACAAATTCGGTCGATTGATGCCGCGCTCTATACCCGCCCGTCGCACGGTGCATTGCAACTTTGCGTCAGGCCTGATTGTGCGTTGCGTCGAGTCTAGCGTCAGCGACATGCCGACGCTGACTCCCCAACCCAACGCCTAGGCTTTTTGGGCCTGGCGGCGCAGGAATGTGGGCACGTCCAGATCGTCGGCTGGGACTTCGTGCACCACTTCTTTTACGTTGCGTGCTACCTGCTGAACTACGTTGGTTTGCTGCGGCGCTACTGTTTGCGCCGGCTCCGGCTCGCGTGTGGCCTTCCACGTTTTCGGCAGGTATGACGGCTTCTGCTGCGATTTGTGAACTGCTACTTCGCGGAAGCCAGCGGCGATTACTGTGATCTTTACTGACTCCTTCATGGCGTCGTCCATTACCGCGCCGAAGATGATGTTGGCGTTTTCGTGGGCGGCTTTCTGGATGATGCTGGAGGCTTCGTGAACTTCCTGCAAGCTGAGGCTCGAACTTCCTGTGATGTTGATCAGGATTCCCTGCGCGCCCTCGATGCAATTGTCTTCCAGCAGCGGGCTGTTGATCGCGCGATTGGCGGCGTCGACGGCTCGATTCCCGCCCGACGCTACCGCTGTGCCCATTACTGCGTAGCCTTGGCCCGACATGATGGTTTTCACGTCGGCAAAGTCGCGGTTGATGATGCCGGGGATGGTGATGATGTCTGAGATGCCCTGGACTGCCTGGCGCAGGATGTCGTCGGCTATGCGGAAGGCTTCGAAGAAGCTGGTGCCTTGCTCGACGCAGTCCATCAGGCGTTCGTTGGGAATTACGATTACGGTGTCGACGCAGCCGATCAGTTCACCGAGGGCGTGTTCGGCTTGCTCCATGCGGCGCTTGCCTTCGAAGGCGAATGGCTTGGTGACTACTGCGACCGTGAGCGCGCCTAATTCGCTGGCTAGATTTGCTACTACCGGGGCCGCACCGCTGCCTGTGCCGCCGCCCAGGCCGGCTGTAACGAACACCATGTCTGCGCCGTCCAGCGCTTCGAGAATTTTTTCTGTGTCTTCCAGCGCGGCTTTGCGACCGACTTCGGGATTTGCGCCCGCCCCGAGGCCTTTCGTCAGCTTCGCGCCTAATTGCAGCTTTACCGGCGCTTGCGAAAGTTTCAGCGCCTGCAGGTCGGAATTGGCCGCGATGAATTCGACGCCTTCTACTTTGGCGCGAATCATGCGGTTGACGGCGTTCGAACCGCCGCCGCCCACGCCGATTACTTTTATTTTGGCCCAGTTCTGTGGCTCTTCAGCAAACGATACTCGCATGCTCGATTCTTTTTGCGCCATGCTTCCTCCCCAGTCTTTTTGCAATTCTCGTTCTGCTTCCTTCTGCCTGCCGATCTTTTTAGTGTGTAAGTCTTCTTTCGCAATCGCCGCGATGCGGATGCGGCCGGAGTCGCCGACATCAATATTCGAACCGCGCCCGATCGTTTTTTTACGCCCCAGCAAACATGCTTTTCAGCTTGCCCATCCAACCGTTTGGTTTGGCGCCTGCGGCGCGGCGTGTGCGCGCACCGTACAGCACCAATCCCACAGCCGTTGAATATTCGGGCTGGGAAACCTCTTCGCTCATGCCTGCCAGACCGCGCGGTCTGGCCACCCGCACCGGCACGTTGAATATTTTTTCGGCTAATTCGCACAGGCCGCGCAATTGCGCGCCGCCGCCGGTCATCACGATTCCCGCGGGGACCAGCGATTCCAGGCCGCCGCGGCGTACTTCGTCGCGGACCAGCATCAGCAATTCCTGGGCGCGCGGCTCGACGATTTCCGAGAGCATGCGCGAAAAAACTGTGCGCGGCGGGCGGTCGCCTACACTTTGAATTTCGATTGCTGCGTCTTCTTTCAGCAACTCGCGGAAGGCGCAGGCGTACAGGCGCTTGATTTTCTCAGCTTCACCGCTGGGCGTGCGCAAACCGACCGCTAGATCGTTGGTGAAATGATCGCCGCCTACCGGGATCGCTGCGGTGTGGCGCAGGACGCCGCTCGCGTACGCCACCATTTCCGTGGTGCCGCCGCCGATATCGAGCAGGCAGCAGCCTAGTTCGCGTTCGTCTTGCGTCAGGCACGCTTCGGCGCTCGCTAGCGGCTCGAGAACCGTGTCGTCGACTCGCACGCCTGCGCGATTTACTGCTGTGACGATGTTTTGCGTCGAGGTGCCGGAGGCTGTGACGATGTGGACGTTCGCTTCCAGGCGCTGGCCTACCATGCCGATCGCATCGCGGATGTTGTCCTGTTGGTCCAGGAAAAATTCCTGTGGCAGGACGTGCAGGACTTCGCGGTCTTCCGGTAGTTGCACGCCGCGGGCGGCTTCGATGGCGCGGCGGACGTCGTCGCGTTGCACGTCGCGGGGGCGGGAGCCTACTGTGATGCCGCCGCGGCTGTTTACGCCTCGGACGTGCGTGCCGGCTACGCCGATCAGCGCGGATTCCACCGGCATGCCTACGAGGGTTTCGGCTTCTTCGACTGCGCGGCGGATGGAGCTTACAGCGAGGTCGAGATTTACGATTTGGCCTTTGCGCCAGCCTTTCGATTCGGCCGCGCCAAGCGCGGCGAAGCGTACGCCGCTCGAATCGTCATTCAGTTCGCCCACCAGGGCGCACGTTTTTGTGCTGCCGATGTCTAGCGCTACGATGTGCCGTTCCTTCTTCGTCAAGCTGCTGCTCCCTTCTCTATCTCTGCGATGCCACTAAAAATGGCTTCAGGGGCTAAGGCCCCCGTTTGAGCCCGGAGCGTACGGCGGGACTGATCTCACAAATGCAACTTTCTAACCCAGCGCAAATTCAACCGCAAAGAGCCAGCGGAACGCCGGCGCTACGAACCCCGCCGCGATCCGCGACCAAAGCAACTTCGCAAAAGCTACTCCAAATTCAACTGCCATGAGCCGCCGGGACCCGGCGCTTCTACGCTCGCTGCGATCCCACCAAAGCGCTGGCGAGCCGGCGCACTGCAAAAGAACCGCGCCCATACCGTTCACTGTTTCTGCGATGTTGCATGCGGATGCTTGGTGACGCTTTTCTTCGCGCTTTTCGCTTGCGTATGTACCGGCTTCGATTTTGCTTTCGACGACGATCTCTTTTTGTGCGTCGGCGTTGGCTTCGATGTTGCTCCGCTATCCGCTGGCCTTGATGTTGGTGCCGGCTTTCCGCTCGCTGCTGCGGATTCCGGGTTTATTGCGGGTTCGTCGTTCGGCGCGGCGTTTGCGGGGCCTATTTTTTTTGCTAACAGCGTTGAATCTGGATTCACAACCGCTTCGCCGTTGAATCGCAGGTCTACCGACTCGACGCGGCCTGCTTGCATGCGCCATTGGCTGATGTCGTTCAGTACCGTCAGGAATTTGTTCTCGAAGTCGCTGTCGCCGAAGTGGACTACGATGGGCGCGTCCATATTACCCCATTGATCGCCTGTGCTGGCGCCGCCTGTGCTGCTGGTTACCTGCACGCCTGTGATTCTCGCGCTCAGGTCTTTTGCTTCGGTGAGGTCCACGTCGCTTACTTGCTCCAGCGCGCCTGGCCTCGCGGCCTCTACTTGCTGCGTGAAGCTCGAGAAAAGCTGCATGCGCTGCCCGCGGTCTTCGAGCGGCATGTCCGGGCCGAATCCGCTGACTACCGGGAAGTGGAAATTGCCTTTCATCGGGCGATCGAGGATTACCCCGTGGGCGTCGACCAGCGCCATGTCGCTGCCTTGGCGCAGGAAGGCGACCGGAGTTCGCTCTGTGATTTCTACTTTTACCGTGTTCGGCAGCACGCGCATCACCGTGGCACGCTCGACCCAAGGTAGAGTTTCGACCTGGCGGCGGCGCTCACTGAGTGGAACCCGCAGGACGCTGTGGCCACGATCCACGCGAAAGATGTCGCGGACGCTGGCTGGGGTGACGTAATGGTTTTGTTCGATCTGGATTTGTTCGGGGCGCAGCAGGGCCATTTCCTTTGAGGCCAGCAAGAAATGTCCCACCAGGTATGCGGTTCCCGCGCCTATTGCCGCCGTGCCGGTCCAGAACAGCGCGCGAAGATAACCTTTCCAGGCTTTTTTGCCGAACTTCCGGCGCTTGATCTCCAGTGGCTTCTGGCGGCGAAGATACTTCGGCTCTTCGTCGGTCAGGACTTCCTGGGGGTAGGCGTCCGCGTCCATGGTTCTTAATTTTTCCAGACGATGACCTCGTTCTCGAGTTCGACGCCGTAGGCGGCGTGCACGCGGCCGCGAACGTCGTCAGTCAGTTTTAACATGTCCGCGCAACTGGCGGTTCCTACATTCACGAAAAAATTTGCGTGGCGGTCGCTGACCATGGCGTCGCCTACGCGATGGCCTTTTAGTTTTAGCTCATCGATCATTCGGCCCGCCGAGCCGCCTTGCGGGTTTTTGAAGATGCAGCCGGCGCTTTTCTGGTTTAGGGGCTGGCTGGCGCGGCGTTTTTCGTTGCAGATGCGGATGCCGGCCAGGATTTCTTTGTACGGTTTGGTTGGGAGTTCCAGTTTTACGCGCAGCATCAGGTCGTCTGGCGCGAAAGAGGTGTGGCGGTAGTCGAAACGGATGTCGTCTCCGCGGAGGATTTCGATTTCGCCTGTCGAGGCGCGGTAGAGTTCTACTTCGCGGACGTAGGAGCCGATTTGCGTGCCGTAGGCTCCTGCGTTCATGCGTAGCGCGCCGCCTACGCTGCCTGGGACGCCGATCAGGCCTTCCATGCCGCCCAGGTCGCGTTTGGCGCAGAACGTGACCATGCCGCCCAGGTCGGCTGCTGCGTCTACGTAGGCTGCGTTGCCTTCGACTCGCATGCCTGGCTGCGACGTGGGTAGATGCAGGACCACGTACGGTAGCTCGCCGTCGTCGACCAGGACGTTTGTGCCACCGCCCAGGAAGCAGTGCGGGATATTTTCATTTTTTAGCAGTGACATGACTTGCGGGATGGTTTCGAATTTTCGCAGTATTAGTTGGTCTGTGGTACCGCCGATGCCTAACGAGGTTTTTTCGCTTAGCGCGACGCCGGGGCGGAGTTCGACGTCGAGTTCTTTCAGGCGTGTCGCCATTGGTTTGTCGCTAGTTCGCATGTCTCTTAGTGAGCTGCTCGCTCAACTGCGTTTCGCTTCAGGGGCTACAGCCCCCTCCATCCCGGAGTCTTTGCGTCAGAACTGAAGTCCCGCCCTTCCAAATTCATCGTTCCGAGTCTCAGTCCGAACTTAGCAGTTCGGGTCTTTCGGAGATTGCAATTGCCGTTCACATTTTTCACACGGCGGCCATGTGTAATCCCTCGAACGTGACCGCGAATTCCACTGCAAAACAGCCGGCGGGACGCCGGCGCTACGACCTGTGCTATGAAACTTTGCTCCAATCTGGGCGTCTCTCAATCTACGTAATGTCTCGCCACGTCTCGTTTTATGCCGCGCCTAACCCGCGTAGCTTGTTGTGACTTTTGATTCTAGAAGCATCGCTAATTGATCCAGTGCCCGGCCTATGCTTCCTGCGCCGATTGCCAGCACTGCATCGCCTGGGCGCGCTTCGCGTAGCATCAATTCAACTCCTGCTTGCATTGTGCCGGTGAAAACTGCGTGCTTGTGACCTGCGCTGCTGATTGCTTCGGCCATTTTTTCTGCTGTGATGCCTTCGATGGGTTGTTCACCTGCTGGATAAATGTCGGTCATTGCCACGATGTCTGCTTGATTGAAGCAGCTGCGAAATTCTTCCCAGAGCTGTTGCGTGCGCGTGTAACGATGCGGCTGGAATAAGACCAGCAGGCGGCGGTAGCCGCAGAGGCGCGCTGCTTCGAGCGTTGCGCGGATTTCGGCGGGGTGATGGCCGTAGTCATCGATCAGGGTGACGCCGTTGAACTTGCCTTTGATTTCGAAACGTCGGCCTACTCCTCCGAATTTGGCCAGGCCTGCGCGAACCAGATCGGGCGGAACGTTTAGCGACAGGGCAACACCCGCTGCTGCCGTGGCGTTGCGCACATTGTGAATTCCCGGGGGCGACGGGAGTTGGAATACGCCCAGGTCCTCCCCTTGATATTTCAGCCTGAAATCGCTGGAAAGGCCGTGCAGCGTTACGTCTGAAATCATCAGGTCCGCTTGATGCGACGTGCCGTATGTAATGACCGGGCGTTTCACGCGCGGGAGGATGGCTTGCACATTGGGCTCGTCCAGGCACAGGATCACGTTGCCGTAGAACGGGACGCGATTCGCGAATTGCAGGAACACGTCCTGGATTTCTTCGAGCGAGTGATAGTGGTCCAGGTGTTCTCGGTCGATGGTGGTGATTACGGCTACTACCGGCGCCAGCAGCAGGAACGAGCGATCGCTTTCGTCTGCTTCCACTACCATGTATTCGCTTTGGCCTACTCCTGCGTGAGAGCCTGCGTGATTGACGCGTCCGCCTACGACGAAGGTGGGATCGAGGCCTGCTGCGTCCAGAACCGCCGCTACCATCGATGTGGTGGTGGTTTTTCCATGCGCTCCGGCTACTGCGATGCCGTATTTCAGGCGCATCAATTCGGCCAGCATTTCGGCGCGCGGGATCACCGGGATTTTCAGCCGGTGCGCTTCGATTACTTCCACGTTATCTGCTCGCACCGCCGATGAAATTACTACTACGTGCGCGCCGTGAACATTTTCCGCTTGGTGACCTTCGAAAATTTTTGCACCTAGTTTGCGCAGACGTTCTGTTACCGGCGACAGCTTCAAATCGGAGCCGGAAACGGCATAGTGGCTTGATAGCAGGACCTCGGCAATTCCGCTCATGCCGCTGCCACCAATGCCCACCAGATGAATCTGCTGGAAATTGCGGAAGGAGGCGATCATGGGCGCACCAGTCCTTCGAGCAAGTCCACAATGTCTTCGACTGCGCGGGGGCGCGCCATCTTTAGCGCGTGTTCTTCCATTTTAGTGATTTTGCTTGGATCGTCCAGCAGAGAGAAAATTTCGCTGGTTAAGCGCTCCGGTGTCAGGGCTTCCTGTGGCAGCAGGCGGGATGCGCCTGCGTTCTGCATGGCTGCGGCGTTGCGGGTTTGATGCGCGTCGGTGGCGGCGCCGAAAGGGATGAGGATGGCGGCACGTCCGGCGGCGGCGATTTCCGCCACCGTGATCGCGCCCGAACGGCAGACGATCAGGTCCGCCTGGGCAAACCGCTCCGCCATATTCTCGATGAAGGGCACAACCTCCGCTCTGAATTCGCGTCGCGCATAAGCCACACGAACCGCATTATAGTCGCGTTCACCGGTTTGATGCACGATGAAAAGCTGGTTTTTTCGCGGCAAGAGCAAATCGAGTGAGTCAATTACCGCGCGATTGATGGGTAACGCGCCGCGGCTCCCGCCGGTAATCAGAATCTGGAATGGTTCGCGGTGTTCGCGGCGGGGAGCGGCGGAAAATTCCTTGCGGACCGGGATCCCTGTGGCCACCGCTTTCGCGCCGAAGCGTTTTGCCGTTTCTTCAAACCCGCAGGCTACTTTTGTAGAAATTCCTGCCAGCACTCGATTCGTGAATCCCGGTTCGACATTCGGCTCGAATATCACCGACGGGATTCCATGGAGCCACGCCGCGAGGATCATCGGTCCCGAAGCGTAGCCGCCCACGCCGAAGGCAACTCGAAAGCGGTGGCGCTGGATGATTTTTTCGGAGTCCCACATTCCGGCCGGGAGCACGGCGGCATTGCGCAGGAGTTTCACGCCGCCGATGCCTTTTAACCCCGCCACGCGAATCGTAGCCAGAGGCAAGCCCGCCTGCGGCACCAATTTTGCTTCCATTCCGCGTTCGGTTCCGACTATCACGACGTTTCGCATCCATTCCGGCTCGCGTCGGAGCCATTCTCGCGCGACCGCAATCGCCGGAAACACGTGGCCGCCGGTGCCGCCGCCCGCAATCAACAGAGTTTTGACTACACGCTTTTCAAGTTTCCCGTTTGTGCCGCTCGCTTGCGGCGCGCGCGCCGGTTCGACGCTAGCGACTTCGGCGCTGGGTGTCACGCCTCGTCAACGTGCTGGCTGATGTTCAGGAGCACTCCGGTTGCCAATAGCATCGCGAACAAACTTGAGCCGCCATAGCTGATGAACGGCAAGGGGATTCCTTTTGTCGGCATCAGTCCCAGCACTACGCTCAAATTAATCAGCGCCTGGCCTACGACCATCATGGTAATTCCTAGCGCCAGAAACTTGCCGAAGTCGTCCCGGGCTTTCATCGCGGCCACGAAGCCGCGCCAGCCGTAGACTGCGAAAAGCGCCAGCACTATGACGCTGCCGACGAATCCAAATTCCTCGCCGATGATTGCGTAAATGAAATCGGTGTGTGCCTCGGGCAGGAAAAAAAGCTTTTGGTGGCTTTCCATCAGGCCCACACCCGTCATTCCGCCCGAGCCTACGGCTATCAGCGATTGCAACAACTGGAATCCTGCGCCTTTGGGATCAAGTTCAGGATGAAGGAAAGCTTCGAAGCGTTGCAGGCGGTACGGCACGCGTACAATCAGCAGATAAATTGTGGGAATGGCTGCCAACAAGGTTCCGGCAATGTACCGAAATGAGAGCCCGGCGACGAAAAGCATCACCATCGAGATCAGAAGGATCATGAAGGCTGTACCCATGTCCGGCTCTTTCACCACTAGGCCGGCCACAACCAGGGTTGTGCCGAGCGCTGGAAGTAATGTGTGCAGCGGGTCGTCGATTCCAAAGCCTTTGGGCACGCGCCGCAATTCGAGAAACCAGGCCAAGAAAACGATTAGGGCCAGCTTGGCCATTTCCGACGGCTGAAAGCTGAATGGGCCCATGCGGAACCAGCGGTGTGTTTCGTGCGAGCGGTCGAGGAAAAATACGCAGACCAGAAGCAGGAACGTCACCGCCAGGCCGGTGAAGACCACGCTTGGTTGCCGCAGTTTGCGGTAGTCCATATTCATCAGCCAGAACATTCCGGCAATTCCGAGAATCACGTAGATCAGCTGGCGCAGCAGAAATATGTAACCCGCGCCGAATTGTTCGCTCGCGGTCATGGCCGAGGCGCTGAAAACCATCACTACGCCGATCAGGCAGAGCGCCAGCGTGACGCCAAACAGTTTGCGGTCGGGCTGCAGGCTTCTTGGCATCTTTATCCTTTCTCCGCGCTGGGACGGTCAACGTGGTGACGAACCGCGTTGAGCTGGCCAGCTTTAGGTCCACCGGAAGCCCCGGCGTCGGACTGGCTTTCTCGTTGCGACACCAATTCCTTGAATGCGCGGCCACGATGCTCGTAATTTTCGAATTGATCAAAACTGGAGCAGGCCGGCGCGAGCAAGATCGTATCGCCGAGCTGCGCGTTTTGCATGGCTGTTTGCAACGCGCGTTCCAGGTTTCCGGCATAGCGAATTTCTACCACGCCTTGCAAATCGTTCGCGATCTTCTCAGCCGCCTCGCCGATCAATAAGACCATGCGCGCCCGTTCGTGAAGCAAATCGCGCAGCGGCGTGTACGGGCTTCCTTTATCTCTGCCGCCGAGGATCACAAGCAGCGGACCGGGAAAAGCGTGGATGGCTTTTGCGGCGGCATCGACGTTGGTGGCTTTCGAATCGTTGTAGAACTTCACGCCGGAAATTTCGGCCACGAATTCCAGGCGATGCTCGACGCCACTAAACGATTGCACACCACCGGCGATGGGCGCCGGAGTCGCACCTGCTAAATACGCCGCGGTGCAAGCCGCCAAAACATTTTCGATGTTGTGGTCGCCGCGCAATTGAATCTGGTCGCGGCGCGCCAGCACCGCCTCCGAACCTTCATTGCGAAAAACGATTTCGTTGTCGCGCAAGAACGTGCCGGTAGCAACGCGCTTCTGCCTGCTGAACCAATATATGTGCGGCTTGGCGGGCATGCGGCGCGTAACTTCCGGATCATCCGCGTTCAGCACGGCGAAATCGCGCTCCACCTGGTTTTCGAACATGCGCATTTTTGCGTTGGCGTACTCATCGAACGAGCCGTGACGATCCAGGTGATCGGGCGTCAGATTCAGCAGGACACCGATCTCTGGACGGAAACTCTCGATGGATTCCAGTTGGAAGCTGCTGATTTCGGCGACTGTGACTGTCTGGTCGGTGGAAGCTTCCACCAGCGCGAGCAGCGGCGTGCCAATGTTGCCGCCGACGAGCGTCGTGATGTTCGACGTCTTCAATATGTGACCTACGAGCGCTGTCGTGGTGGTCTTGCCATTCGAGCCGGTAATTGCGATCAGCTTGCCGCGCAAGAAGCGCCAGGCCAGCTCGATTTCGCTCCAGATGGGAATTTTGAATGCGCGGGCGACTTTTAGAGCAGGCAGGTTCGCGGGCACGCCGGGACTTACCACAACCAGATCTTGCCCTTCGAAGCTCGCGTCCAGGTGCCCGCCGAGTTCGAGTTTCACGCCAGCGGCGTGCAGCTTCGCGGCGGTTTCTGCGAGTTCGTATTCCGGGCGCTCGTCCGTGGCTGTCACCGTGGCACCGTAGGCCGCGCTGAAAAGTGATGTCGCCAGTCCCGTCTTTGCGAGGCCTACCACCAGCACTCGTTTGCCCGATAAATCGAATCCCGGCCTCAACTCGTCCTCACTTCAAACCGTTCAGTTCGAATGCTAGCTTCAAATTTCTTCCCTCGAATTCAACGCAATTTCAAGGTTGTTAGCGAAAACAGCGCGAATACCAGCGCTACGATCCAGAAGCGCACGATGATTTTCGACTCGCTCCAGCCCAGCAGTTCGAAATGGTGATGCAGCGGGGCCATGCGAAAGACGCGCTTTCCGGTTAACTTGAACGAACCTACCTGGATGATTACCGAGAGCGCTTCCAGGACGAATACACCGCCAATCGATAGCAGCAGGATTTCCTGTTTGATGATTACCGCTACTGTGCCAATCGCGCCGCCCAGTGCCAGCGAACCTACATCGCCCATAAACATTTCCGCTGGGTGCGCGTTGTACCAAAGGAATCCCAGCGACGCGCCGGCCAGCGAGCCGCAGAAAATTACCAGTTCGCCGGCGTCGGGGATTTTTTGAATTTCGAGGTAGTCGGCGAATTTCGCGTTGCTGGAGAGGTAGGTGAGCACCGTCAGAGCTACCGCGGAGACTAGTACGCAGCCGATGGCCAGGCCGTCCAGACCGTCCGTGAGATTCACTGCGTTCGAACATCCGACAATTACCAGCACCAGAAACAATATGAGCGGCACATAGGCGAGCGGCCAGATGAACCTGTGATCTAACAGCGATGAAATCACCAGGTCCGGATGCAGGCGTTTGAAGAACGGCACGCTCAATTGCGTCGAGTAGGCCCCTCGCGCCTGCAGGGCCACCAGTACAATTCCGACCGCGAGGCAGGTGAGCACTTGCCAGGTAAATTTGGCGCGCGGGGTGAGGCCCAAATTTCTCTTAAGTACTACCTTGTTGTAGTCATCGACGAAACCGATGGTTCCGAACGCGAGCGTGGCTCCTGTCGCGAGTATTACGTACGGGTTCAGCAAGTCCGCCCACAGTAATGTGGGGATCACGATGGCTGCGACGATCAGAACGCCTCCCATGGTTGGCGTGCCGGCCTTTTTGTGGTGGCCTTTGGGGCCTTCCGCTCGGATATATTGCCTCACTTGCAAGTCGCGTAGCCTTTCGATCACCCATGGACCCAGCAGCAACGAGAGCAGCAGCGCGCTGGTGCTGGCCATAGCGGTCCGCACCGTGATGTAACGAAAAACGTTCAGCGGGCTGAAGTGCGGCCGCAGCACGAAAACGAACAAATAATAGAGCATTCAGCGCCGGCCTTTTGTTTCGACCGTTGCGTCGGGCTGGCCGGAATTTGATTGCGCGTCGTCCTGGCCGTTTTGAGTTTTTCTGGGCGCTGAAGAGCGGGCGCCCAGTGCTGAATGCTGGCGAGCATGACTCACGTCGATCGCCTCCAGGATTTTTTCCATTTTCACGCCGCGCGAGCCTTTCAGGAGTAACAGGTCGCCGCTCGTGATCATGCCCGATAGGAAATCGGCTGCTTCCGACGAAGTCTTGAAGAACTTCGCACGCTCTTGCGGGTGCCCTGCTGCGATTGCAGCGTTGATGAAATTGGATGCTTCGCCTTGTACTCCGACAATCCAGTCAATTTCTTTCAAGCTCGCCGCAAATTGGCCGCATTCGCGATGAAGGTCCGGCGAGGAAGTGCCTAGTTCGAGCATTTCGCCCGCCGCTAGAATCTTCCGACCGTAGCCCAGGGTTTCGGCCAGCAGCCGCGCTAGCGAATCGAGTGCCGCGGGGCTGGAGTTGTAACTGTCGTTGATCACCGTGAATCCATCAGCGAAATTAATGACTTCTCCTCGCTTGTCGGCCGGTTTCAGACTCGGGAAGACTTGCTGCGCTTCTGTCGCGCCGATGCTCCAGACACTGGCTGCGGCTAGAGCGGCTATTGCGTTCATCACATTGTGTTTTCCGATCAACGGCAAATCCAGACGCGTACGGCCTGACGGTGAGACAAAATCAAATGCCGAGCCGGTCACGCCGCGTTCCTCTATATTTTCGGCGCGAAACTGGGCGCCCTGGGCTGCACCGGCTCCGAACCAAATCACCTTGCCGCGCGCCACCTCCGTAAACTTAGCGACGCGTTCGTCATCGGCGTTTAGGACCGCTGTGGAATCCGGCCATGCGAGATTTTCGATCAGCTCGCGCTCGGCTAGGGCAATCTCGTCAATCGACGTGAAAAATTCGAGGTGCTCGACTGCGATTCGCGTGATCACTCCGATTTCCGGCGACGCGATTTTTGCCAGACGCGCCAATTCGCCGCGATGCGACATGCCCATCTCGATCACTGCTGCGTCGTGGTCGTCGCTCAGTTTCAGGAGCGTCAGCGGCAGGCCGTATTCATTGTTGAGGTTGCCTTCTGTTTTCAGGACGCGGAACCGTGAGCCCACTAACGCTGCCAGAATTTCTTTCGCCGTCGTTTTGCCGATGGAACCTGCCACTCCGGCAATCCACCGGCCCGGTTTCCCTTCCCTCCACATCTGGCAAGCTTGCGACGCCAGCTGATGCAGAGCGGCTAGCGTGTCGTCTACGCTGAAAAGCTTTTCACGGATTTCGTTTGAGTATTGCGCGAAACGTTCTCGAGCAACTACGCCCGCGCCCGCCCCGCGTGATAGGGCTACGTTCATATGATCGTGTCCGTCATGACGCGGCCCGTGTATGGCAATGAACAGTTCGCCCGGTTGGATTGTGCGGGAATCAATCGAGACGCCAGAGACTTCAGCGGTGGCATGCAGTCCGATGGGGGCCGCGGCAGCTAGAGCTTCAGATATTTGGCATATTTTCCACCGCATTGCGTCTCCAAATGCAACCGCTGCCCGCTACATACGCTAATCAAAAGCAATTTCGTCGCCGAACGGCGACCGCTGCCGAGGCGCAATCAAGAGCAGACCTATACGTGGCCGCTACCAATTCAACAGCAAACGCGTGTTGGCAGAGCCCATACTTTCGTCGCTACGCTGGCTTCTTCTTTGCGAATCCACGGCGACGCAGAATTTCGCGGGCCTTTTCGCGATCGTCGAATTCGAATGTGCGGTCGCGCAGGATTTGATAATTTTCGTGGCCTTTTCCTGCCAGTAGCACTATGTCTCCCTCTTTGGCTTCGTCGATTGCCATTTCCAATGCCAGATCCCGTTCTGGTTCGATGTGGTAGTTCGCATTCACTTTTTGCAATCCGACTACTACGTCGTTGATGATGCGCAGCGGATCTTCCGTGCGTGGGTTGTCGCTGGTCAGGATAACCAGATCGCTCAGGGAGCCTGCTGCTTCGCCCATCGGCGGGCGCGTCGAGCGGTCGCGTTCGCCGCCGGCTCCGAATAGCGTGATGATTCGGCCTGCTGGGTTCAGTTCGCGCGCCGTGGAGATTAAGTTTCGCAGGGCATCGTCCGCGTGTGCGTAGTCCACTACCACCAGGAACGGTTGGCCCTCGTCTATTCGCTGAAAGCGACCTGGGACTAGTTCCAAAGTCGAGATGCCCTCTTCGATTTTTGCTACCGGCACGTCTAGTGCGATGCCCGCGCCGATTGCCGCGAGAATGTTGTAGACATTTATCCGGCCCACCAATGATGAACGCACTTCCACTTTGCCCGCCGGCGTCTGCGCTGTAAATTCCAGACCGTCGAAGCTCAGACTGAATTTCTTCGCGGTTAGCTCGGCGCCGTCTTTCAATCCATATGTTAGCGTGCGTTTTGCCAGCGCTTCGAGGCGTGGTGCGTAAGGATCATCAATATTAATGACGGCTGCGTCCGGCGCGCCTGCGCCGGTGCCTTCGAAAAGCACGCTTTTGGCTGCGAAGTATTCCTCGAACGTCTTGTGGAAATTTAAGTGATCGCGGGTAAGATTGGTGAAAATCGCTACCGCGAAATGGCAGCCCCAGAGGCGGTCCATCACCAGGGCGTGGGAGCTTACTTCGAGAACCGCATGGGTGCCTCCTGCGTCGCGTACTTCGGCGAACATTTCTTGTAGGTCGAGCGACGCGGGTGTCGTGTTTGTCGCCGGGCGAAAACCTCTCGGAGTCTGATACCCGGTGGTGCCGATTCGCGCCGTGGTTTTTCCGGCGGCGAGCAGAATCGAGTCCAGGATAAAAGTGATTGTGGTTTTTCCGTTTGTGCCGGTTACGCCGGCGAGCTTCAGCGCGTCGGCTGGGTGACTGTAGAAATTCGCGGCTGCGAGTGCCAGGGATTGGCGTTCTTTTCCGGGCATCAGCTCGATCCATTCAATCTCTTGCGCGATGCCAGCCAGACGTGGCAGCGAACTTGCGATTGCTACTGCGCCGCGTTCGATCGCACTGGCTACGAATTCGTTGCCGTCGGCTTTTGCGCCAGGCAAGGCGAAGAACAGGCTTTCGCGCCTGACTTTGCGGCTGTCGCACACGAGGCCGAGAATCGGCAGGCTTGCGCCTGTCGACACCCGGACTCCTTCGATTCCCGCCATCACTTCTCTTAATTCCATTTCGAGTCCTGCGCGCTTCTTTCTGCGACTGGTACCGGATTGCACTTTCGGGCCGCCTTCTACTGCGGATCTCAATTCGCGTTCCTCTCGGTATTGTCGGTCTGCGCTTGAGGCGACAATCCGGGACGCAATGATGGCGGCTTTTGCGCTGTCATCTTTCCGAATCGGACCGTTAGGCGGCTGCCTCTCATCACTACCGAGCCTGGATCGGGTGATTGCTCCAAAGCAACTCCGCTGCCAATCAACGACGGCACCAAACCCAGCCGCATGCATGATTCTGTGACCCATCGCACTGTTTGACCGGACATATCGGGAACTGTAACTGCATCTTCTTCACCAAACGCTACCGTTGGGGCTGAATCCTGCGGGTCTGGATTCTTTTTTGCTACCGCTTCCTGGAAACTCGCCTCGCTCCCATTATCGGCGGTATTGCTGGCTTTATCCTGTTTACGATCCGGATTGTTCTTGGCCGTTTCCTCATCTGTATGCGCGGGCACGTCATGCTCGACATCCAGATATGCCAGTGTCTGCTCGGCGATTCGCTTAAAAACCGGGCCGCCGGTATCGCCGCCGAAATGCTGGCCGACGGGTGAATCGAAGACAACCAAGATCGTTACTGCGGGCTCATTCACTGGGGCGAAGCCAACGAACGAAGCAAAATATTGGTTTGGTGAATAGCGTCCGGTGTCCGGGTCGATTTTCTGAGCCGTGCCAGATTTGCCCGCCGCCGTGTAGCCATTCAATTCTGCTTTCGTGCCAGTTCCGCCTTTGAGCACCACGCTTTCCATCATCTCGCGCAGCGTCGCCGCCGTCTTCGAATCGGTGGCCTGCTTGGGCTCGCCTCGCGGAGGCAGCACGATGGGCGAATTACCTCGAATCTGCTGCACGATGCGCGGAGGATAGAGAATTCCGCCATTCGCAACTGCCGAGATCGCCGAGATAATCTGCACCGCTGTAACGCTTACTTCTTGTCCGATAGCCAGCGAACCGATCGAGCTTGGCGTCCAATTTTCCAGGGGACGTAACAGGCCACGATTTTCGCCCGGCAATTCGATGCCCGTCAGTTGGCCGATCTGAAAATCGCGCATGGCATCGTAAAACTTTGGCGCGCCCAGCTTGAGCGCGATCTTGATGGTGCCCACGTCGCTCGATTTCGCCAGGACATCGCGCACACTTAAAATTCCGAAGGGCAAGTGATCGTGAATCAGCCGGCCCGCCACGACAATGGAGCCCTCCTGGCAATCCACCATTTGGTTGGGATTGGTGACGCCGTTTTCGATGGCGCCGGCCAAGGTGATGATCTTGAACGTCGAGCCCGGCTCATACGCAGCTGTCACCGCGCGGTCCATTCTTGTGTCGTCGGAGAATTTTCCGGCGTCGTTGGGATCGAAGGTTGGCGCGATGGCAACCGCTAGCAGCGCACCGGAATTTGGATCTTGAACAACCACTGTGCCGCTCGTCGCGTGAGTTTCTTCCATACCGCGCGCCAACTCTTTTTCCGCGATGTACTGAATTGTTTCGTCGATCGTCAGCACCACGCTTGCGCCGGGATCGGCGGCAGCTTCGCGACGATCGTAGAAGCGGCGCTTGCCGTCGGCCATCACCATTACGCGTCCCGGACGGCCGCGAATTGCTTTGTCCAACCGTTGCTCGATGCCGCCCATGCCTTTTTCATCGACGTCCACCCAACCTAGAACGTGTGCGAGTAATTCATGTTGCGGATAGACGCGGCGGTTTTCTTTCTCGAAGAAGACACCCTTCAGATTCATGTCTTCTATGCGTTCGACCGTTTCAGGCGATAATTTCTTGGCCAGGCGGACGGGCTTGCTGGCTTCGCGGATTTTTGTTTCCAGTTCTTCGGCGGGGACGTCGAGGGCGCGCGAAAGCAGTCGGGCCACCATCTCAGGTTCCGAGATGTCTATAGGGTCCGCGAACACGGAGTCCATCGGGATGCTGATGGCCAGCTCGCGGCCTTTGCGGTCGTAAATCACGCCGCGCATCGGGCTGATTTCAAATACGTGCTGTTGTTGACGCTGGGCTTTTGCGAAGTATTCGCTATAGCAGAAAAGCTGGAGGTAACTCAGGCGGGCCAGGACCGCCCCCATCCAAACCACCGCCACGACCCAGACTACCAACCAGCGGAGACGCGCGCTGCTGCGCTGCTGCATGGGTTCCGCCTAACTTACCGAAAAAACTTGCCCGGCAATATTGCGAGATGCGCCGCCGGAACGGGCCTCAGAAGCAGGCCGCACGAAATTTATGAAAAACTCATTTTTGCCCGGATCAGACGGCGAGTTCAGGGCCGCTGCGGCTGTGATGCAGCGCGTGCCTGAGCCAATACCGCGTCGCTCGGTCCTTCGGTCGAAACGGCTTGCCCTGGCTTAGAAATCGTCAGCCCTAGCTGGTTGCGGGCGATCCAATCAACGCGTCCGAAGCCTTTTAAGGAGGCAACCTCGACATGCAATTGTTGGTTCAATTGCGCCGATTGTTTCCGCTGCGCTTCGAGGTGTTCGACCTGATAGCGCAGGCGGATGCATTCAAAATGCTGCCAGGCATACACCAACAAGCAGGCGGCCATCGCGCCACCAACTGCCACTCGCCGCCAGAAATCGCGAAGCCGCGCCGGCGCTATCGCCAAAATCAGCCGGGAGTTATCGATTCTTTTCACTGTGTGATATTCCGTCATGAGCCGCACCTGGGTGGCGCCACGCGTTCCCGTTAGTTAGGGGATTCCGCTGTCGCCCGTTTTTCGATTACGCGCATCTTCGCGCTACGGGCCCGCGGATTGGCTGCTATTTCCGCGTCTCCGGGCTGAATGACTTTTTTGGTCAGCACCTGAAACCCGCCGTCGCGAGCCAGACACTGAAATGCATGCTTGACCAACCGGTCTTCCAAGGAGTGGTAGCTGAGAACGATCCACCGTGCTCCCAAATTCAAAGTGGTAGGGGTCCGCGAAAGAAACTGCCCGAGTTCCTCCTCTTCTCGATTCACCGCTATCCGCAGCGCCAGAAACGTTTTTGTCGCGGGATGCAGTCTCTGCCTTCCCCTTGCTTTACGTCCCCCTGCCACAACCTTTGCCAGATGCTCGGTGTCGCGGATCGGCCGCGCGCGAACAATTGCCCTGGCGATTCTGCGTGAATCCCTCTCTTCGGCATTCTTGTAGAGAAGGTAGGCCAGCTCTCTCTCCGGCCAAAAATTCACAATCTCTTCCGCGGTGAGCGGCGAGTCGGGATTCATGCGCATATCGAGAGGACCTGCCCAGCGGAAAGAAAATCCGCGCTCGGGGGTGTCCAATTCGAGGCTTGAGATCCCCAGATCAGCGATTACACCGTCAAACGGTGGCAAATTGTGGGCCGCCGCTGCTTCGCCGATCTTCGAAAAATCCGTCTGCACTAAAATCACCTGCCGCTCGTGCGGCCCCAACCGCTCCCGCGCGATTGCCAGCGCCTGCGGGTCGCGATCCATCCCCAAAACTCGCCCAGTGGTGAGCTGGCCGGCGATATCCATTAAATGTCCGCCGGTGCCCACCGTCGCGTCCGCATACGTGCCCTCGGGCCGTATCCGCAACCACTCCAAAACTTCCCCAGCCAGAACCGGAGTATGCAGAACGCTCAAAACTTATATGCCCAGCTCGTCCAGTGCCTTTTCGTCTTCCGCGGTCATCGGATTACGGTTCAGTTGCTCGAGGAACCGGGCATGATTCCAAACTTCCAGGAAAGTAAGCGATCCCTGGACGTTCACTTCGCCCTTCATTTCCGCTGATTCCCGCAGTACGGGTGGAATTAAGATGCGCCCCTGCCCATCCACCTCGACTACCTGGCCGTAATAGTTTGTTCTTGATAGGAACTTCTGTTTCGCTGCATTGTGCGAGGAAAGTTTCGCCAATTTCTTCTCGATCTCTTCCCACGCTTTCATGGGATAGATCGTGGCGCGATCGCCCTTGGTGCTGGTCACGTAGAACTTCGTGCCGGTCTTGCGAAGTTCGGCGAGAAAATCCGCGGGGATTTTCATGCGGCCCTTCTCGTCGACTGTTGCTAGATAGTTGCCCCGAAGCATGAGTATCCTGCATCTGCCCAACCGGCGTTTGCGCCCTGAAAATCACTCGCTGGTTCGCCCCTGCACCTGCTGCTGGAGTGCCGACTAACGATTACTTCCAGGCCCCACTGCCCTACACTCTCTACCACTCTGCGCCACTTCCTCCCACTTTGTGCCCCGATTGTAAAGAGGTTCGCAAACATGTCAAGGGGTATTCTTCTTGCGGCGAGAATTTTTTGTGGAAAAAATCGTGCCGGAAAGATTTCAACGTAGTGCCTCAGCCGAACCAGACCACTATTAGTTGTGGACGTGACGGTTTGTTCGCCTTAGGGATAGTTCGTTGGTTGCAGAGTGAATGCTGCGATGTTTCGTAAGAGTAAACACTTTTGAAATTCCGCAAAAGACTGTATTGCTTTGGGCGCTGCCCTAGGCGGTCCGAGTGTCAACAACCGGTGAGTTCCAGCAAGCTTTGGAGGCGGAGCGCGGTGGACGCCGATGATTTGATATTTTGAATCTTGATTCAAGATCAGCAGGGATGCAGATGCATTGGATTAATCGCAATTCCCTGCCATGAGTCACAGCGAAACTGCGTCGAGATCGGCAACGCGACAGTCTGTGAGCGAGTTGCTTGTCGAAAGCCTGGTGGATCAAGCGTCTTGAGCGTTAGGTGAGGCCCTCGCCGTTCGTGAATCCAGCGAGCTCTGGAATGACGGGGCTGTGCTGACTGCAACTGGCGCTCGCTGAACGGGCGTTCAATTGCGCGACAATCTTGCGGAAACATGGCAGCGACCTTCGGGAGATCGATGTTGTGTGCATCAATGTGGAACGCTGGGAACTGGAGGTGCTCGGTGGGCTTTCCTTTGATCTGTTCAAACCAAAAGTACTGATTATCGAGAACTTGTTTCTTGAGCAGGGTACGTGGACTACTTTGCCCAGAAGGGTTTCTGGCGCGTGCGTTTGACAGGCTTCCCGTATGCCGCTTTCGCTGGAATTCAAAAATAGGCAAAGAGCCGGCGGGACGTCGGCGCTACGAAGCCCGCCACATCCTCATTCTACTCAAATCAGGATTATGGATTGGGATTTCGCACGGAATCCAGGCCGCGCAGGACCGATTGCTCGTCCGGATTCAGCCCCTGCATGAACTTGGGGTCGTTTAGCGCGGCTTGTCTGTCCCCTGGGCTCATGCCTTGAAGAGTGTGCAGGCGATCGGTGACTGCCTGTTTGCGGTCTGGCGACATCTGCTGCCATTTCGGCAGCAGCGTTCGCTGGACGTACTGGCGCTGATCCGGCGACATGTGCTGCCAAGTTTGGTAGCTGTGCTGGACCCGGTCTCTCTCGGCGGGAGACAGATTATTCCACTTCTGTAAATTCTGGCGGACTTGGCGCTGCTGCTCCGGCGGCAGACTCTTGAAACGCTCGTTGTTCTGCAGGAAGCGATCCTGCTGCTGGGGGGACATGTTGTGAAGGCGCTGTCCCCAGGCGGGAGGCAGATTAGCCGCAGAGCGACCGTTTTGTTCGCCGTTCTGTCCCGTTCCACGAGCGTTGGCTGGCGGATGAAAGTTGTCGCCGTATGGCGGCTGGCCCGGGTGCTGATTTCCAGCTGTGCCGTTTTCTTGGGCGCGTTGGCCATTCTGGTTCGAAGGACGCCCCGTAGCTTGCGCGTTGGGATGAGCGGCTTGAAAACGGTTCGCGCGCGCTGCCCTGGCGTTCTGCCTGCGCTGTGCTGCTTGGGGTGCGTTGAAATGTTGCGGGCCGGGGCCCGCGCGTCTCTGAGCCAAGGCAGGCTGCGCCGCGAGCCCTATCGAGAGCATGATTGCTAGCGCGAATAGTATTTTTGCTCTGAGCATGAATATTCTGCACTGCGCTGACTTTCCAAACTTTATTCTTCCGATGCCGGCTGATCACTGCCGTCAGAATTGGGACTCGGCGGCTGTGCTTGCTGCTGGTCCGGTGTTGCTTCCACCGGTACTTCCGACAACGCGTCGAACTTGCTGAGTACGTCGTAATTTTCGAGAACGCCGAGATCCTGGATAGCTTCGAAATCCTGCTGCTCGCTGGCTACCGGACTTCCTTCCCGCGGCAATCGTGCAGTCCACACGCTTAGAGCTAGAAGCAATGCCATTGCAAACGCTAGGCGCGGCTGCGGCATCAGCCAGCCGAACCAGCGTTGCCGCGGCTCTTCTGCTACGCGCGTACGAACCCGCGCATCGAAACTGAGCGAAGGCTCGACCAGCGGCACTTCATCAAGGACGCCCCAGAGCTTGCGGAATCCATCGGCGCGCTCATGACAAGCGCGGCACTGGGCCAGATGAGCTTCGACCTCGAGGCGGTCCGCCGAACTTGCACGGCGATCCAAATACGCGATCAATTGATTGGAAACTTCTTCACACTTCTTCATGATGGCCGTCCTTCTCCTGCGCGATGCTCCACCGGCTGGGACACTAGCGGGGCCAGTTGCACTCGCAGGGTCTCGTAGGCGCGAAATAAAAGCGACTTCAGCGCGCTTTCCGAGCATTCCAGAATTTTGGCAATTTCCGCGTAATCCATTTCTTCGTACTTATGCAGCAGCACCGCGACTCGCTGCTTTTCGGGCAACGCGGCAATCGCGCGCCGAATAAATTCCGCGCGGTCGCGTTCGATCATGTGTTGGTCGATGCGCATCTCACGCGTGGGCAGTTGCAGCGGCGCTGCGGCTTCTTCTTCCACCGGTGCGTCTATTGAGACGTCCATCTGGCGGTGGCGGTTGTCGCGCACTGAGTTCAACGCCAGGTTCGTCGCTATGCGAAAAAGCCAGGTTGTAAATTTCGCGCTGGGAGAATATTGCTTCCGCGCGCGGTAGACACGCAAAAAAACTTCTTGTGCCAAGTCCTCTGCCGTCGCTGTATTCCTTACCATGCGGTAAAGGAAATTGATCAGCGGCGTTCGATATTTCTGGAGGAGAAGGTTGAAGGACGCATCGTCCCCTGCCTTCACGTCCAGCATCAATTGGACGTCAGACCTGGTCATGGCCTCCACATTGTAGCTAACACTTGCGGGGCCATAAAGTTGCAGGGCGTGGGAGTGTTCCATGAGCCTTTTTTCGCCTCTGGTTATGGAACCCGAGCGAGATGGAAAAGTTGCCTGGACTAGCTACAATCCAAAGTGGGTCACGGCCATGTTAGTACTTTAATGTCAGTCGGTTAGACGTGAAACAAGGCCTTCAACCCTAGCATTATCGCAACGCCCAGAAAGACCAGGAGGGCCATGGCGATTCCTGGCTCGTGGTTTACTTCCGGAATAAGGTCGGAAGCAGCCACATATAGTGTAACGCCGGCCGACAGCGGCAGGGCGGTTGCGACCGTGCCGCGCAGCAAAAACATCAGAGCCATCCCCAACAACGTGGTGCCACCCAGGATTACCGACGAGACGAACGCGACTCGACGGCTTTGTCCGCTTGCTAGCATCAGGGATGCCACCGTGAAGCCCTCAGGCAATTTGTGCAGGAAGATTGCGGCGAAAATTACTCCGCCAAGCCATGCCGAAACCAGCAGGCCTGAGGCGATCGCCACGCCGTCGAAAAACGTGTGGATTCCCAAACCCAATAACGCAGCGTAACTGGCGTGAGCGTGCGAAATTTCTTGGTGGTGAGTTTCTTCGCCGAAATGAAAATGTGGCGCGAGGGTGTGTTCGAAAAAATGAACGACGAAATATCCTGCGAGAACCAGCACGAAGACTGAACCAGTGTCCTGAAACTGAAATGTTTCGTCGGTGCCGCGCAACTTCAGCGATTCCGGTATCATTTCGAGGACGGCTGTGGCGAGCATGAATCCCGCGCCCAGCGCAATGAAGTATTTCAGGTAATGCCGCGACCATTGCCTGTGCGCGATGAGCGAGCCGCCCAGCACGTTTGCTCCGGCCGCGGATAGACCGAGCAGCAGCGCCACCAATATTCGCGTTATGGCAGGAGCCATTTTCTCGAGGTTCGAACCGTCGCGGTTCTATGTGGAGTGCGGGAGCTTGCTCCCGCTTTCTCGTAAGCGAGCCTTACCTCCCCTAAAGCGGGGTACGATCGAGGCACGCGACGCGACGGTCGCTGAAAAGGGCGGCCTTGGTTCCTTAGGACAAGCAAGCCATCGCACTCCACAAGTTTGGCGCCCGGCATTGTGCCCTGGCGGTACCACTAGCCTGAATGCCGAAACAGAATCACGTCGCCGTCTTGCACGATGTATTCTTTTCCTTCGAGCTTGACCTGGGCTTTTTCGCGCGCTGTTGCAAAGCTGCCGGCTTTGACTAAGTTTTCCCAGTTCACTACTTCGGCTTTGATGAATCCGCGCTCGATGTCGCTGTGAATGGCGCCGGCGGCTTCTTGCGCGTTCATGCCGCGTTCGATCGTCCACGCGCGGCATTCGGGCTCACCTGCTGTGAGAAATGAAATCAGGCCAAGCAACTGGTAACTTGCCTGTATCAGGCGGTCGCGTCCTGATTCCTTCAGGCCATAGGCCTTCGTCATTTCGGACGCTTCTGCTTCGGGCAGTTCCGCTAATTCTGCTTCGATTTTCCCGCAGAACGGGACTACCGCTGTGTGGGGCTTGGATGTCAGTTTTTCGAGATGATGCTTTTCGATCACGCGATCGATGTCTGCTGCTTCTTCGTCGCCGAGGTTCAGCACGTAGAGCATTGGCTTACGCGTGAGGAATTCGAAACCCGTTAGCATTTTCAGTTCTTCTGGTTTGAATTCCAGTTCACGTAGCGGCTGCTCGGCTTCGAGTGCTTTGCGGCAGCGCGTCAGGAGCGCGAGTTCCGTTTCGAGGATGGTTTCCTTCTTTTTCTTCAGGTCCTTTTCGAGGCGTTCCATGCGTTTTGAATTTTGTTCGAGGTCGTAGAGCATCAGTTCGATTTCGACGCTTTCGATATCACGCAGTGCGTCGAGCGAACCGCCTTCGTGTGGTATCGCGGGATTTTCGAATAGCCGGACGACATGCGCGAGCGCGTCCGCCTCGCGCAAAGGGACCAGAGATGCAGAATTTTTCTCGCGGTCTTTTTGCAATCCGCCTACGTCGACGTACTCGATCGTCGCGAAGGTGTTTTTCTTGGGCTTGAATATTTCCGCCAGCTTTAACACGCGCGGATCCGGTACCTTTGCAATTCCTACGTGCGCTTGGTTAGGTGAACTGCGGCCTTCGACGCGCGCTCCCGTGAGTATGCGAAATAAGCTGGTCTTCCCTACTTGCGGCAGGCCGATAATTCCAGTTTTCATAAGCGAATGATACTAGCACAGGCGCTCGACAGAACTGTTCCGAGCTGCTCAGTCCATATTGAATTCCGCTCATGCCTCAAGTCGCGACTTACTAGAATGCTTGGACATCCTCAGGGGCTAGAGCCCGTTGGTAGCCGGCGGCCACTGTCGGAGCTAAAAGCTCCGACCCCCTAAAAAGCCTCCACTTCACCCGCGAGCTAGCTTGATTTTGCTCGTTTGACGCGCGGCTGATTCTGCACGTAGGAAGACCGATTATGAGAACGCTCGGGTCAACGGACATCTGCTGCCCGTCGATGCGATATTCCGTTGATTGTGCGCATGGTGGTGGTCCGGTATGCTTTGACTGCGCCTATGAATGAAACCATTTCTTTGCCGTTCGATTACGTCAAGGCTCACGAGCATTTGTCGCAAATCGATAAGCGACTCGCGCGAGTGATTGAAAAGACTGGCTCGTTTCGATTCACGCTGGACGAATGCGACAGCGTCTATGAATCGCTGCTCGAGGCAATTACGCACCAGAGCATTAGTAGCAGGGCGGCGCGGACGATTTACGAGCGCATCAAGACGCTCGGTTCGAACGGTCTCTGCCCCACGCCGCAGGAAATTCTCGCTGTGCCGAGTCAGAAGCTGCGCGAGGCTGGCCTTTCGAATGCCAAGGCTGCCGCGATGAAAGATCTCGCGCAGAAAACCATCGATGGCGTTGTTCCGACGTTGGAAGAGGCCGGCAAATTATCCGATGAAGAGCTGGTGACACGGCTTATTTCCGTGCGCGGAATCGGCGCGTGGACCGTGGAGATGTTTCTGATTTTCCGCTTGGGACGTCCGGACGTGCTGCCTATTCACGATTACGGCGTGCAGAAAGGTTTTGCGCTAACCTACGGTAAGAAAGTGATTCCGAAACCTCGCGAACTCGCGGCATTTGGCGAACGTTGGCGCCCTTTTCGCACTGTCGCGAGCTGGTATATGTGGCGCGCGATCGAGCACTACGGCAAGACGCGGAAGGTCGCTAAGAATATTAATGCGCTGAAAAGTACGAAAGCCGGTAAGAAACGAACGCTCAAGGTAACGGCTCACAAGAGGCGCTCTTTACAGAGACAGACGGCACGAAGAAAAATCCGTTCGTAGTCCATTCAATACCTTTTCCAGTGACGTTGTGATGGCGGTATAAAGTCTGTGCGGCGGTTCGAAATTCATCACTCCGGCGGCTATAGGGCGCGGTATTCGACAGCTGAGTTTCGCACCTATGGCGCTCGGACAGACAGCTGCTTCTTTCCCGGCGCTTCCGCGCCGGGCTGACTTGTTCCTCGCCTACGGCGCTGATTTTGTGCCAAGGCGCGGGCGCTTTATATGAGGTCCGGGAAACCTTGCCAGCGCTGAAGCGCTCCTTCCCTCGCATAAATACCCGGGCTCCCACCCAGATGCGGTACCTCGCGAATGCGCGTGCCTCAAACGCTAAAAGCTGCGCCGTTCCCCAAACAATAGGTGCGACGCAGACTCTAGTTGACTGAGAACAACCGATCGCTGGTTGCGGCGCTACGGTTCGGATTGATGCTTTGCGCGCGGAACTGCTGCGGCGATTTTGCGGGTCGCGCTGGAGATTGGGAGCTTGCTGATATCGTCCAGCGGGATGATTCGCGTGCGCGGGAGTTTCGGGAGTTCCGGCACGTATGCAAGAAATGGCAGAAGTGCGATATTACGAAATGTTACGCCGTGACGCGCCGCCGGCAAGGCTTCGAGCGTTAACGTGCCATTCGTGGCTGAAATCGAATGGAGGTGCGCGGCCAGCGACTCCTTCGGCTGCTGCTTTACTTCCAGTGCTGGAAATTGCCACATGCGCGAAAATAGGACCTCGTCGTGTGCACCTGGGTCTTGTACCAGCAATGTGCGGCCTTGAGGATCGAGAAGAATCGCTGCGGCGATTTTTACTTTTATTGCTGCTCGTTTTCGGCGTGCGGCCGGAATTTCGTTCTGCAGGCCGAGCGCATGCGCTTGGCACCAGCGGCGGACGGGGCAAATGCCGCAATGGGGCGATTGCGGGGTGCAGATTACCTCTCCCAGTTCCATCAGCGATTGGTTCCAGTCGCTCGCTGAGTCTTGCACGAGAAGACCGCTCGCGGTCGCGGTGAGCAAGGTCCACGTTTTTGACGCGCGCAGATCACCGCGAATTGCGGTGATGCGTGCGAGAACGCGCGCGACGTTGCCGTCAAGAACCGCTAGTGGAACGTCGTAGGCGATGCTCAGGACCGCTGCGGCTGTATACACGCCGATGCCGGGGAGATCGAGGGCGTGATCCAGTTCGTGCGGAAATTGTGCGTCGTGTTTCGCCACGATTTGTTTCGCGGCTTGATGCAAATTTCGAGCGCGGCTATAATAACCAAGACCGGACCACAGTTTGAGAACTTCCGCCTCTCGCGCGCGTCCTAGCGAGCGGACATCTGAGAAACGATCCAGGAAACGCTGATAGTACGGCATCACCGCGGCTATGCGTGTCTGCTGAAGCATGACTTCCGCCACCCAGATGCGGTACGGGTCGCGGCTCGCGCGCCACGGCAGGTAGCGCTGGTGCGCGCGGAACCATTCGAGCATGCGATTTTGGAAATGTTTGAGCGCGCAGCCGTCGAGATGCGTTTCCATGCGAGTGTATTGTCGCATTTTTGCTGCTGCGCCGTGACAACCGCGCTTTTCGACTATTTACGCGGCACTCGAATTCCTGAGCACAACCGGGCGCAGCAGGCAGCGCCCCTACGGACCCCAGCCCCCAATGAGCCGGCGGGACGCCGGCGCTACGAAATTCGGCCCATCTGAAGGCGTCGGTACAGAACAAATTCACGGACGGACATGAAATGTATGGTCGCATTTTTTTTTGGAGTGCGAGAGCTTGCTCGCGGTTTCTCTTGAGAGAGGCTTGCCGCGCCGAGTATTGCGCTGTGCTGAATTGCACAGCGCAATGCGGCGGTGCCGCAAATACACGCGCGCGGAGCTGCTCCTCCCTAGAGAGAATCGAGAAATAGGAAATAGGAGGAGGACCAGAGCGCGGTGGGAATTGAATGCTGCGGCCGCGCTGTTAGGATGATTTTGAAGATTTCGCGCTCGGCGACCAAATCATCGAGGAATGCACCGCCTACTGATGTTTCATCGGGTTGAATTGTCGCGAGTTCGCGTAAAGCATCGTAAATAATTTCACCGGCGGGCGCCATCCGCGTGGCGAAGCGATGAGTGCGGAATTGCAGCACCGAATTGATTTCGTTGAAGTGCCAGCCGATGCAGGCAGCCATGGAAACCGCCCGTTCGAAGCGCTGGTTGTGCTCAATGCTAAGCTGCCCGGCTCCGCCTTTTCTTGTTCCGCTATCTTTTTCTGAGGCCGAGCGGCTTTCGAGGTCAGCATCTGGCTGGCCGATGAAGGGATCCAGGACCAGCATTACGCGGCGTTCGTCTTCCCGAGCGAATTCGCGAACCATCAGGCGACCCGCTCGGGCCGTTACTTTCCAATCGACGGACCGCGCGCTGTCGGTGGGAATATAGTCGCGCAAGGAATGAAGTTCGTGGCCGCGTCCGCGAAAATGACTGGCCACTTCTCCGCTCAGAAGCGGAAGAACCTCATAGAAATGATCGGTGGGCGCTACACGCGGATACACTAAGATTTCCAGCTTCGAATCTACGCGACGCGTTTTTTCGAAGAATC
Organism: uncultured Acidobacteriota bacterium; assembly: GCA_963703675.1. Classification (GTDB taxonomy): domain Bacteria; phylum Acidobacteriota; class Terriglobia; order Acidiferrales; family UBA7541; genus Palsa-295. The sequence continues at coordinate 867,788 of CAVPFH010000010.1, forward strand.
CGAATGGGAAACGCGTGCGGATGCCGAATGCATCCTGACGATAGCTGCCTCGATGCGGAAATGTAAGCTCGACTTTTTGGCGTGCTGACCCCAGCCGCGGAATATATGGAAAAAACACTGGACGCGTGAGAATTTCTGCCGGGCGTTTTTTATTTTCGCCCACTACCCTTAGCGAAAATGACGGCCAGGCTTGTTTTTCGTTGCGCAGCTCGAGTTCGGCCAATACCGGCTGCTCGGCAAAAATGTGCTCTGGCAGATCGAATTTCAAGTCCACGCCGGTGAGCACCGCGCGAGAGAGCACACCCGAAATCAGAATTCCTGCAATCGAGCATGCCAGGATCATAAACAGCAGGTTGTTTCCTGTGTTAACCGACGCCAGGATCAGAATCGCAATCGCTCCGAGGTACACCATGCCCTCGCGTGTGAGGCGGTAATCAATCTGGTAGACCACCCAACGCAGACTGGTGCGGCGCGCGAGATTTGGAACGATCGTGACTGCGACCCAGGCGGCGAGCACGAGCGCGAAGACTGTAGTAACGGCGGCCAGCAGGACGCGGCCTTGTTGTGCTACGGCTGCGGAAAAAAGCGCGATTGCCAGCGCCGCTGAAAGGACCAGCATGGCCACGCCGAAATTTCGCCAGCCGGGTTTGTCGCGCCCGCGCCACATGCGAAGGACGAATGAGTCAGCCATTGCAGTTAGACAGGGACGCGAGTGGAGTCGAGAATTTCGCGGAGAATCGTCTCAGCTTGTTCGGATTTTTTCTGCGTGGAGACGTAGCGCGAACTAATTACCACGCGATGCGCGAATACTGGAACGATCAGGCGCTTGAAATCGTCGGGCAGGCAATAATCGCGGCCTTCGAGGAACGCGCGTGCTTGCGCGGCACGATGCAGCATCACGGCGCCGCGAGGGCTGACGCCGAGGCTTAACTGCTCGGTCTGGCGTGTGCGCTCAATTATTTCCAGCGCGTAATCCAGCAGGCTCTCGTCGACTTTTACCTTCGAAACTGATTCTTGCATCGCGATCACGTCCGCCGCGTCCATCATCGGCTCGATTTTTTCCACTGGCGCGTGTCCGGCATTGTTGCGGATGATTTCTTTTTCACTTTCGCGTGACGGGTAGCCCATGCGAATGCGCATCAGGAAGCGGTCCAGTTGCGATTCGGGCAGCGGGTACGTTCCGTGATGCTCTATCGGGTTCTGCGTGGCCAGTACCAGAAACGGAATCGGCAACGGATGCGTGTGATTATCGATCGTGATTTGCGCTTCGTTCATTGCTTCCAGCAACGAGGATTGCGTTTTGGGCGTGGTGCGATTGATTTCGTCCGCCACGATAATGTTGGCGAAAATTGGGCCGGGCTTGAATTCGAATTCCTGCGTGGCGGGATTGAAGACGCTGACGCCGATCACGTCGCTCGGCAGCATGTCTGAGGTAAATTGAATACGCTGGAAGGAACAATGAAACGAGCGCGCCAGGGCTTGCGCCAAAGTCGTCTTGCCTACGCCGGGAACGTCTTCAATCAGCAGATGGCCGCGCGCCAGCAGCGTCGTGAGCGCGAGATTGATGACGTCGTCCTTGCCTTTTACCACGCGGGTGATCGAGAGCAAGAGCTCGGCGAGGCGGGTACTCGCGTTGGTGGCCGTTGTTTGCAATTCGCGTAGCCTTCTGCTACAAAAAGTAGGGTCTGTGGACGACTAGCATTGTAACTTTACAATGATTCGGCACCTCTTAACCCACTTTTCGACCCCGTTTTAGCCTTGTAGTTAGTCCCAACTTTGGTCCCAACAAACGACAAAAGCCCCACCAGCGCTTTGCTGATGAGGCTTTACACACTTTTGACGGTCGAACTTTACGAAGGTTTTGGCGAACTAAGATGCTCTACTTTTAATACGGATGGGATTCGCCTCGGTTACGGTCAAATCTCCATCCTCTAGTCACATGCGAACCTGACAATCCCCTACTTGGCCGATGGGCATCCCTAGCAAGTTTGATTTAAGTTGGTTCTTCTTTCCCTCCTGCATGCGGATTGTTGCTCGACTTTCATTCAACACTATTCCATCTGGAAAGAGGACTTGCACGAATTGCTCGAAGTCCTTTCCGCCTTCACGGGGCTCGGCATCCCACGAAGTAAAAACCGCCCACTCTTTTGGGATTACAGCGTTCGATGGAAATTACCCAGTCTCGGGCTTCAACATACCGACTTGCGTAAACAGGCAGATCAGAGACGCCATATTCTGATTGTATTAGCCAACAGGGATTCTTTTCAGTTTGAGATGCGGGAATGAGAGTTCACGAACGGTTTCGGCTGGTGTTTTCCCTTTAAGGGCCAGATGAGGGCGATCCTCGTTGTATTCGATTTCCCAGCGCTTCAGTTTTCGAGCCAGATCTTTCTTATGTCGAACGCGCTTCCCTCGATAGAACTCCTCCGATAGAACTCCTCTGAGTCCGTTTTGTGGCTTCGCTCACTTTCCGTTCACCTCAGTACATCCGGGGGGATGTGCCTATGAGAAATGCTCCAATCGGAGAGATGCCAGGTCAACTGCGGTCCGAACGAAGAATCGTTGTCGGTCTAAATCCTGTGGATGGCGCTACGGCCGTCTTGGTGCTGTTGTGGTCGTAGATGCGCAGGACTCTGAATCGCGTCGCTTCGTCAATCGCTGTGATATTAATAAAAACGCTGACTGGGCTCTTCCCAAACAAGGAACAAACTTCACGTCGAGCTGTACAGAGCGGCCCGGAACCTGAAGGGAGCATCGGCAGGTTTAGTGCCTGGGGATACTATGTCAAATTGGTGTGTACAATGACATGCTTCGCTTTTCCTTCACTATGCTTAATGCCTTATCGTCGAGACTCACTGTACAGAGAAATACTGTAACGGAATCGCCCAGAAATTGGTCCCAATTGTAGAAGAGCAAGTTGTAGCGTAGACTGGCTTTGCGGTGCGGGAAATGTGGGCGACTAGCTCAGTGGTTAGAGCGCTCCCCTCACACGGGAGAGGTCCAAGGTTCAAGTCCTTGGTCGCCCACCACGACTCTTCTTCAGATGCGACCGGAAGAGCTTTCGTAACTGGAATGTTGATTGAAATTTCTTGCGAGCCCTGCCGCGGCGTTCCCCGAATAATCCCGCGTCGAACCAAGAATTATTTTGACGGATATCGTTGATGACCAGCACATTGCGATTCTTACAGGTGTTCGCATTAGGTACATGGGTGGGGTCGATTTTCTACTTCAGTGCGGCCGTGGCGCCGGGGGCGTTTCGCGTCCTCTCGAGCCAAGACCAGGCTGGGTTGCTGGTGGAATTCACCTTGCGGCGGTTGCACACCCTCGGAGTGATTGCTGGACTGCTGTTTCTTTTTGCTTCGGCTCTCACGGCGTTGTCCTCGCTGGACGCTGGCAAGCGGCTCATGCTGCCGGTGATAGGGGTGGCGATCATGTTGACCCTGACGATCGTCTCGCAACACGTTGTGATTAGGCGCATGAACGAATTGCGAAGGCAGATGGCTTCTGTGATGTCGACGCCGAAGGATAGCCCGTTGCGCGTCGAATTCGACCGCTTGCACGACGTTTCGGTGCAACTGGAAGGCGCCACGCTTTTGATTGGATTAGTTTCGTTGTTTCTCACCGTCCGCGGCTCAGCCATTACACGATAAGCGTCGCATGCGGCCGCTGCCTGGGCTGTCACCCCGCCGTCGAGTGTTAGCATCATAAGTACGTCATGTCTTCGGCCGCACAGGTCAGCGCGCCGCCACTTCCGGCGGTGCAACGTTACTTCGAGGTGTCGTTGTTTCTGCTCGTTTCGACGGGGGTGCTCGCCGTCGTCACGACTGGTAAGCTCGATATTGTTTCCACTGTAATTCCTATCGTTGCACTCAGCTATAAAGCTGTTCGTATCTGGCGTGGAAGTCCTCCGGAACTTTCGGTACGCGTGGCGACCTGGCTGGTGCTCGTGTACTTTTTGTTTTTCCCCATCGATCTTTGGGTGGTGTCGCGCAGTCTTTCAACGGGCGCGCCGAATCCTGGGTTATATGCGGCGTTGCTGGCGGCGATTCACTTGACGCTGTTTGCGACATTGGTGCGTTTGTTTTCCGCGCGCAGCAATCGCGATTACGCATTTTTGTCCATGCTTGCGGTTACATGCATGCTGGCGTCCGCGATTTTGACTGTGGAAACGACATTCCTGGTCGCGCTGGCGATTTTTCTGGTGCTCGCTGTCTCGACGTTCGTGGCGTTGGAAATTCGCCGTGGTGCCACTGACGCGATTTCGCCGCCGTTCGAATCCGGCTCGCCGCTGGCACAGCAATTGAATCGAGCGTTGGGCATCACCTCGGGGCTGGTCGCCGTTGGGGCGTTGGTTATCGGCACTGTTATTTTCTTTTTATTGCCGCGTTTTACCGCCGGCTATCTAAGCGCGTTGAATCTTCAGCCGAAATTGATGACCGGCTTTAGCGACAACGTAACTTTGGGCGAAATTGGCGAAATTCAGAAAAGCAGCGCTGTGGTGATGCGCGTCCACATTGATGGTGCGCCTACTCTTGGCGAGGGGATGCACTGGCGCGGCATCGTGCTCACCAATTTCGATGGCCGGCGCTGGTTTACGCCCGCACACAATCAACTTCAATTCTTTCCCGATTCCGATGGGGTATACAGGTTGGAGTCGCCTCCAGTATTGCCTGCCAGCGATTCCTACCTGCTGCGTTACACAGTGCTGATGGAACCTCTGGCGAGCGATGCGATTTTCGTAGCACCCCGCATGCAAAGTCTCCATGGCCGTTTTGCGAATGACGCAGAGCGTGTCGGTGCCATTCGTCGCCCGGGTTATCTGCTGCTCGATCCGACTGGATCGCTTTCCAATCCATTTCATAACGACACGAAAGTTCGTTACGAGGCTGTTTCGGTTATTCCGGCAGTGCCTCCTTCTCAATTGCGCGCTGCTTCCGCCGATTTTCCAGAGGTTACCAAGGTTATCGACCTGCAAATTCCTCCGCTCGACCCTCGTGTAAAAAAACTTTCCGAGGACATCACCGTAGGGGCAGCGACCGAATATGACAAGGCAGCGAAAATTGATGCGTACCTGAAATCTCATTATCGCTACACACTGGATTTAACTGGACCGCGTGTCGCCGATCCATTAGCTAATTTTCTTTTTACCCGCCGCTCCGGGAATTGCGAATATTTTGCTGCCGCGATGACCGTGATGCTGCGCTCAATCGGGGTTCCGGCACGATATGTGGCCGGATTTCTGGCCGGCGAGTACAACGATGTAGGCGGGGACTGGATTGTGCGTGCGAGTGACGCGCACACCTGGGTTGAAGTCTATTTCCCGGGTTATGGGTGGATCACGTTTGATCCCACGCCTCCCGGTGGCGCCAAGCGAAGCGGACTTTTTCAACGCCTGAATATGTACTGGGATTGGTTTCAATACGCCTGGGGCGAATGGGTGATTAATTACGATTTCTCGCACCAGGTCAGTTTGGCGCAGAACGCCCAAAAAGCTTCGCGCGATTGGGGCGAGAGCGCGCGGAAATATTATCGCGATAAGCAGGAGCAGGCGTTGAACTTCATTATCGCGCTGGATAAGAGATTCGAGGCGTCGCCGTATTTTCTGCCGAGCCTGCTGGTTTTGCTGATCGCGCTGCTGATGTACTTGCGCGGGCGAAGCTTGATCGCCTACATCGTGATGCGCTGGAGCTTGCGGACGCGAAACAGCGGAAACGTTACAGCGTCGCTCGCTACGCTCGAGTATCGCGAAATGCTGAGGCTGTTGGAAAAACGTGGCTGGAAGAAATCTCCGTCGCAGACAGCGCAAGAGTTTGCTGCGGCAATTCCCGTGGCGGATTTCGTGGCGCCGGTGGCGCAACTCACCGAGCTTTACCAATCCGCTCGATTTGGCAATCACCCTGCCCCGGTTGCGCAAATGTCTTCGCTGCTGAGCGCAATTCGCGAGATGATTCGCGCGAGCAAACCATCCCCGCAGTAACCTAAGGAATCCTCGTACTTTTGCCGTTTGGCTCGCGTGGCGCTTTGCCATAGTTTCAAGGCGCGCAGCATCGCTTCGACGTGTTAGAATTGTGTGTTTCGCGACGCCCCGCAGGAACACACTGAATGCCAAAGGTCGGATTCGTCAGCTTGGGATGCCCGAAGAACCTTGTCGATAGCGAGGTGATGATGGGTATTCTTGCGCGCGCTGGGTACGAACTCACTCCTCGGGCTGGTGAAGCCGACGTGCTGGTCGTCAATACCTGCAGTTTTATTGAGCCTTCGCAAAAAGAGTCGGTCGATTCGATTTTGGAGATGGCCGAATACAAGAAATTCGGGCGCGCGCAGAAGTTGATTGTCGCGGGATGCATGGTGGAGCGCTACCGCAAAGACATCCGCGAACAAATCCCTGAAGTTGACGCGGTAATTGGCACCGGCGAAGTCGAGAAAATTCTGGAAGCTTGCGAAGGCCAGCTGCGGCCCGATGATCCTCACGCGGCCAATCTGCCGACGTACCTTTATCACGAGGCCACTCCTCGCGTTCTCGCTACGCCCAGCCATACTGCCTACATCAAGATCAATGAGGGTTGCGACCATCCCTGTACTTTCTGCGTGATTCCACAGCTTCGCGGAAAATTCCGCAGCCGCCGCTTTGAATCTGTGGTGCGTGAGGCCCAAGATCTGGCCGCGTCGGGCGTGCGCGAAATTTCATTGATCGGGCAGGACACGACCTTTTACGGTGAAGACCTTGGGTTGCGTGATGGATTGGCGACCTTGCTTGAACGCCTCGCCCGAATCGAAGAGCTCAACTGGGTGCGTTTCCTGTATTGCTACCCGAATCGCATCACACCACGGTTGCTGGATACCACTGCCGCGCATCCGCGCCTGGCGAAGTATCTGGATGTGCCGCTGCAACACGCCAGCCGAAGCGTTCTCGCGCGCATGAAACGTGGTTCTAATGGCGACGCTTTCCTGAAAATGATTGAAAAGGCGCGTCAGGCTATTCCGGGCGTTTCGATTCGCACCTCATTTATCGTTGGATTCCCGGGCGAAACTGAAAACGATTTCCGCGAACTTTGCGATTTTGTGCGTGCTGCTGAATTCGATTGGATGGGCGTGTTTGGCTACTCTGACGAAGACACCTCGAAAAGTTTTCCGCTAGAAAATAAAGTGGACGCTAAGACTATTGCGCGACGCCGAGGCTCGCTCATGGCCATCCAGAAGAAAATTTCGGCGCGCAAATTGCGCCGCAAAGTCGGCCAGCGGCTGCAGGTTATGCTCGAAGGCCCGTCGAAGGATACCGACTTGATCTGGGAAGCACGCCTGGAAGGAATGGCGCCTGAAATCGACGGGAAGGTTTATGTTACCGAATTCGAAGGTGTGAACGATGCCGCGGAGTTGCCGGCACCGGGAACCTTGGCCAGCATCGAGATTATGCAATCAAAAGACTACGACCTGATAGGCCGCGTGACTGAATTCGAAAAGCGCGGTAGCAATCCGAAGCCGGCCCGAGCAGGTTCTTTCATTGCCGACGCACCCGCAAAGAATCTCTTCCCGATACTCGCCTGATCTTATAGACATTGATCGCTTCGACGCATTTTGCCGCGTTGCGTATTAATCGCTTCGGTCCGCTCGTAAATCATTGCTGGCTCTCGCTTTGTTGGATGGTAGTCGTTTTTCCAAATATAAGGACTTCCGTGTATTTGAAAAATGCCGCGCATCTGGCTTGATGGCATTACTGCGTTTCGACCTGGAGTTCTAGTGGGCCATTATTATTAGCCATATCAAAAGGAGAACAGCGCGATGAATTGGGATCAATTGGAAGGAAAATGGATGCAGGCCAGAGGCACGGTTCGCGAGAAATGGGGCAAGCTGACGGACGATGACTTGGACGTTATTGCCGGGAAGCGGGATCAGCTTGTAGGACGCATTCAAGAACGGTACGGAGTTGCGAAAGAAGAGGCCGAGCGGCAAGCGGACGCCTTCGTTAGCGGTCTTTCGGAAGGACGGAAATCAGCGGGCCGTTAGGCTATTTTTGGAATTTGCTTTTTTGCTTCACGTTAGGAACGCGGAATTTTATTAAAAGGAGGGATCACAGTGAAGACGAGTATGGTATTGGGAATTGTTCTGGTGGTTTTGGGCATCATATCATTCGCCTATCAGGGCATAAATTATAAGACCAATAAGAGAGTCCTGGACGTCGGGCCCATTCACGCGGACAAGACCGAGAATCACACGATTCCGCTGCCTCCAATCCTGGGTGGACTCGCGCTCATAGGTGGAATTGTACTGGTGATTGCTGGTTCCAAAAGCGCCGCTTAGTTCGTCGTTCCGCACAGATCCGGTCAACGCTGGGGGAGCTATAGCCACAGCTATTGCGCCCAACACTAAGATCTGCATCGCTGCAACGGATCTCTCCACTCTCCAGTGAGTCACGTGGGTGTCAAGCATGTGTCTCGCCTCCGACGCTCGGTATTTTATATATCGTTACCCGGCGCTTGTTCGCGATGAGATTTTACGGAAGTTGCTCCGACCGACTAAAAGGCGACTCTTTGCGCCAGAGAGAGTTCTTCCGCAAACTGTGTAGCCGCACTCTTAAGAGTGCTTTAGAATGAATCACGCACCTCATGTCGGGGCGTAGCGCAGCCTGGTAGCGCGCCTGCCTTGGGCGCACCGAACCCGACTCCAACAGCTCCTTCTTCTACTCTTAACTATTTTATAAAGGCGGATCTTGGAATGGCCCGCGGTGTCCAAAACGTCGTCGATTGCATTCAGCGAGAGTGGAGTGGACTCGACATCTTGGTGAACAATGTCGGCGGAACAGAAACAAAACCCGGCGGATTCGAGGTGCTCTCCGACGAGGACTGGCAAAGGATACTGGAGGTCAATCTGCTCGCCGCCGTCCGCCTTGACCGCGCTTTCCTTCCCGGCATGATCGAACGCAAGTCAGGAGTCGTCATTCATATCTCTTCTGTCGCGCATCGTCTGCCATTCTCCAATTCGACGCTCGCCTACGCGGCGGCCAAGGGAGCATTGGCTACTTACAGCAAGGGGCTGGCCAAGGGTGTCGCTCCGAAAGGTGTGCGAGTGACGATGATTTCGCCCGGCTTCATCGAGACTTCAGGCGCAAAGGGAATGATCGCCGACATTTCCAGAGGCAGCGGCATCAGCGAGGACGCTGCACGTCAACGGATTATGGACATGCTTGGAGGCATTCCCATCGGCCGGCCAGGCCAACCCGAGGAAGTGGCGGAGCTGGTAGCCTTTCTGGCCTCAGACCGAGGCGCGTTTATCAGTGGGGCTGATTACATTATCGACGGTGGCACGATGCCCACGACTTGATGCCCTCGAATCACGGGCCGCAGATTAGGTTCGCAGACTTACGATTCTTTACTCTCGTGGCTGCTCCGGCCGAATCGTCGGCTATACGGAGGTAATCGACTCACTGACGCAGAGCGAGCGCGATCAAATTGTCTCAGCCTCGGGGTTCAGTCCAGCCTTGAAGTGCCAAAGGAATTGCGTCTGACGGGACAAATGGAGTTCTCGTTTTACCAGAGATATTTCAGGGCTTAAGATCCGTAAACCTGGCTTGAATCAGCCACAGCATGACTGCAAAGACCATCGCGGTCGAAACTCCAAACAGAAGCATTCCATTCGCCGTTTCCAGCGGACCCAACAGTCTCCACGAAGGCGACATAAGGAGATCACCGTAACCAAGTGACGTGTAGTTCACCGCTGAGTGATAAAAGGTGACGTACAGCATCACTGTGGAATACCTTGTCACTTTGCCATTTGGATCGCAAGCTTTAACTTGTCAGACTGTCCAGAAACGACAAGCTTTGACTTGACATTTATAGCGCATCTGTCAAGCTATACCTTGACAGGAGAATTATGAAACGCGAATTCAGACAGTTACGGCTATCGCAGTTAGATCGAAACGTCGAGCTCGCGCGTAGCCTGCCACCTCGTCCTTCGGGTGGGTGGCTCGCGTCGGCGCGCGAGGCGCTTGGCCTTAGCCAGCGCCAAGTCGCCAAGAAAATGCGCGCATCCGGACAGGCGATCCAACAGTTTGAACACGCCGAAGCCGAAGACCGCATCACGCTTCGCGCCCTTCGGCGGGTTGCCGGAGCCATGGGCTGCGACTTGGTCTATGTAATCGTGCCGAGGGCTGGTTCGTTCGCGGACTTGGCGGAAGAACCTACGCGCGCGCGCGCGGCTCGTGATGTCAAAAGCGTCGTCCATACAATGGCGCTCGAAGACCAGAAACCCGAAAACGCCAACCAACTGGCTGAGGATGAAACACAGCGGCGCTTGAATCGCAGTAAGAATCGATGAACTTCATCCTCAATCACAAATATGCGGACGGGAATACTCCGATTCGGCAAGAAGAAGCCGAACAACTCATCCCCCGCATCAGCACCATGGGCGAGCTAAATGAATACGAAGCCCTAAACATTCTGCGGGCTCGCGAATGGGCGTTTGATGGTCGAACGATGAAAGCGTCTGACCCTTTGGATGAACTTTATGTCCGAGAGCTCCATAGCCGGATGTTCGATAACGTTTGGAAATGGGCCGGCACCTATCGTCAAACGGAACGAAACATTGGATGCGACCCAAGGGAGATCGTGCAACGAATTCCCCAACTCCTCGCCAATACGCGATACTGGCTAGAGAACCAGACGTTCCCGATTGACGAGGCGCTCCTTCGTTTTCATCACCAATTGACGAGAATACATCCGTTCGCAAATGGAAACGGCCGTCACGCCAGAATGATTGCCGACATCGTCGCCGTAAAGTACCGCCAGGCGGAATTCACCTGGGGAGCCGGAAAAGACCTGGTCGCGCAAGGCGATGCACGCAGCAGGTATCTCGCGGCACTCCGCGCGCTTGATGCAAATGACAACGTAGTGAAGCCCCTTCTCGACTTTGCGCGGTCGTGACGACGGGGATTCATCTCGTAGGGCACCCTGCTCGTCAGGCAGGCAGCTGTGCTCGCACTCGGACAGTGTGCATGAAAATCTGCCTCAATCTAGGGGTTCACTCCACTGTCTCACTCAAAGGGTTCACTCCAACTTGACCCAAAACCCCAAAACGAGACAGTTTGAAAGTTGAAAGCGGCGAGCTGGATATGGTTCTCTGGAGGCGCGAAGGAGGAGCCATGCCGAGGAAGGGGCACAGCGAGGAGCAAATAGTCTATGCCTTGCGACAGGTCGACGGAGGCAAGAAGGTCAGCGAAGTCTGCCGCGAGATGGGAGTATCGCCGCAAGCGTTTTACAGGTGGAAGCGGCGATACGGAGGATTGGGATTGAACGAAGTACGGGAGCTTCGGCTATTGCGGGAAGAGAATCGCAAGCTGAAGGGGATTGTGGCGGACCTCACCTTGGATAAGCACATCCTGCAGGAGGTGCTCTCAAAAAAGGGATGAAGCCCGCGAAGCGTCGCGAACTCGTGTGCCAAATACGAGAAGCGTATCAGTTGAATGAATTGCGCGCTTGCGGGCTGATCGGAATCACGCGTTGGTCGAATCGTTATCAAAGCCGGCGCGATCCGCAGACAGAACTGCGAGTGCGATTGCGAGATCTAGCTTCCACGCGAATCCGCTACGGTTATCGGAGACTGACGGTCCTGTTGCGGCGAGAAGGTTGGCATGTAAACACCAAGCGTGTGTACCGACTCTACCGAGAAGAAGGGCTGGAGCTACGGATGAAGAAGAGAACCAAGAGAGCGGCCCAAACGCGGATCAGGCTTGCAGAAGCGAGTTATCCGAATCAACGATGGAGCATGGACTTCGTGAGTGACCGCCTGGTGGACGGGCGATGGTTCAGAATTCTGACGGTGGTTGATCAGTACACGCGGGAGTGCTTGTGCGCTCATGCCGATCGATGGCAGACCGGAGAAAAGGTTGCGGAACAGCTAGAGTGCGTAATTGCGCTGCGCGGTGCACCAGAATCGATCACCTCCGACAACGGTTCGGAATTCGCCGGCCGAGCAATGGATTACTGGGCTCATCAGACAGGTGTGAAACTGGATTTCATTCGGCCTGGGAAGCCTGTCGAGAATGGCTATATCGAGAGCTTCAATGGCCGACTGCGGGACGAGTGCTTAAACGTCGAAGTGTTCCTCGATTTGGCCGATGCGCAGGTAAAGATCGAGAGGTGGAAGAGTGACTACAATCAGCAGCGCCCCCATAGTGCACTGGCTGATCGAACGCCGCAGGAATTGGCGCTGGCGGTGATGCAATGAGTCCACCCAAGATGCAGTTTGTGTTGAGAGGTTGAAGTGAGTTACTTTAGGCCACAGAAGTCAGAAGAACCGGCCCGAGGAGCATCAGCAGCCTCCCGGATTCAACTCAGAAATTGTCTCGAAAAAGGGGTCGGGTCATTCGTGCAAAGTGTGCACTACGAAACTGTCTCACTCCAGGGGTTCACTCCACGGAGGTAAAAACGATGGGACGGACTAGGAGTAAAGTTGGGAAGTGCTTTAGAATGAATCACGCACTTCATGTCGGGGCGTAGCGCAGCCTGGTCGACCCTAATTAATCGGCTCGACGACAAATTGATGACTGGGGCGGCGGAAATGGATGGTGCAGAAAAGCGGCGTTGTTCCGGCGCTTGGTCCCGTGCCGGACGGTATCGAGGTTTGCCGGCGCGAAGGCGCACGCGGAAGTGTGTTCGACGTGATTAATTTTTTGCAGACGCCGCAGCATGTGGCGCTGCCTCGTGCGATGAAGGCGTTGCAGGGCGGGGCTGATGTCAGTTCCATTGACCTTGCCGCTTACGGAGTGGAAGTTCTCCTCGAAGGCAAATAATCCGTAGTCAAGTTCCGCGCGTCCCGCTACTTGTCAGATTTAGTGCGCCCAAATTTTCGCTGGATCGGTTTCGTAGGGGTAGAGGTGAACCATCCAGTTGAAGATTTGCGGGTACCAGCGGCCGCCGGCTTGTTCGCAGGCATCCTGCGTAGCGATGGCGCCGCGGAATCCGAATTCTTTCTGGTCCACCTGCTGGAACGTGGCGCCCTTCGGCGGGAAGCAGAGATTCACGTGTTTGTGCCAGCGCGCGACGCTGAGCGGAATGCGCGCGTTCAAATCATCTTCGGTGGCGCTTTTGGGAGCGGTGTACATCGCGCCTTCGAGTTCGTAGCCATCCTTCGTTTTCTTGTAGAGCAGTGATGTCGGATGCGCTGGGTTGAATTCGCCTCTGGCTTCAAACGCAGGCGTAATTCGTGAAGTGATAGTGGGGCTGCGGAACGTTGGGCAAGAAAATCTGGAAGCCTTCGGCGAGCGCGACGCGGTAGTCTTTGTACCGTTCGATGGCCGGACGCAGAACCGCGAGAACTTCGGCGGCACGTTTTTGATCGGCGGCATTTGCCGGACGCAGGTCGGTCATAAACATGTGCGCGCCCATGTCCATATCGTGATCGGACATGGCGTCGTTGGCGGCTTTGGCGGCGTCTGGGTTCTGGTCCGAGCCATGCTGCATGCTGCCCCGGTCCATGCCGGGCATGCTGTCGTGATTTTGATTTCGCGCCGGCGATTGTTGCGAATTTTGCGATTGCTGCGAAAGCGCGGGCAGCGTGAGCAAGCCTATTGCGGCCGCTACGACGATCACCGCGACTTTCGTGTTGAAGATTTTCGATCTCATAACTGGGCTCCTACTATCTTAAACGCTGCGGCGGGCCGGAAATTTCACCCTGATTGAACCGGATGCGAATTGACAACGAGCTTTCTGGACGTAGTCAAGCTGACAATGAAAATGAGAGAAGGCTCGGGGGCCCGAGCCCTCTCGTGGGGGTACAGCGTTAAGACATACGTGGTCTGGCAGTTGGCGTGTGTCCCAAAGAGCACGCCGAGCTACCGGCCACAATGATGAAACACGGGATTGCGGTAAAAGTTGCGGGCCGTTGGAGGCCATGAAGCCGCTTGAAACAGGATCTTAAACTGGGAGCAACTTTGGTTCCACAGGCGGCGTCCAATGCTTCACCGCCGCCGGGCATTTATTTGCACTTTCGCGCCGTGTACTCTTGACGGCGGCTTTTAAATCTGTAAACTGCGGTTTTCCGTTATGGCGACACTGGCAAACCCGATCGAAGAGACGCTGCCGGAATTCGAACTCCCGCAGCGGGAGGCGGCCTTTTTCTACGGCCTATTCCTGCGCGGCCATTCGGCGGAGGAATTGCGGAAGGATATTCAAGTCCCCGCTACAGTCCTAGCAAAATGGGACCGCGAAACGGTGCGCGAGCCCCAGCTTCGCCCGGTACTGGAGAGGATCGTGCAGTATCGCCAGCACGTGCTTGCGATTTTCGAGAACCTGATTTGCCACGACGCCGCCACGCAGAAACTGCAGTAGCTTTCCCCGCAAACGCAGAGCCTACGATTTCTTGATTCCCAGCGCTTCGACGTAAAACTGGTTCACGTATTCTTTGAGCATCCGGCGGGAGCTGAATTGCGGCGCCACACTTTTGATCGCCGACTTCATCACTCGCACGAAGTCGTGCGCCACTTCATCGTCGGGACGGTGATAGTAAAGAGGAATGATTTTTTCCTCGAGCAAGCGATAGAGGGCCTCGGCATCAGCATTGGTTCGGTCGCCTTCGATCGGTTCTCCGCCAAAGGCCCAGCCATTTTTGCCGTTGTAGCCTTCGAGCCACCAGCCATCGAGTACGGAAAGGCTCGGCACGCCGTTTGCGCCGGCCTTCATGCCACTGGTTCCGCTGGCTTCGAGCGGAGGCAAGGGATTGTTCAACCACACGTCCACGCCGCGCACCATGCGCGCCGCCAGGTGCTGATCGTAATTTTCGACGAAAGCGACGCGCGCGCCGAAACTGGGATCCTGTGCGAGATGAAAAACTCTTTGAATGAGCTGCGCCCCCGCAATGTCGGAAGGATGGGCCTTGCCGGCAAATATGATTTGGACGGGGCGCAACGGATGCATGAGGATCCGTTTGAGGCGTTCCACATCGTGCAGAATGAGATCGGGCCGCTTGTAGCTGGTGAACCGCCGAGCGAAACCGATGGTAAAAATTTCCGGATCGAGCAGAGCGCCGAACGCGATGACGCTTTCCGCGCGCACTCTCTTTTTTTGCCATTCGTCCCGAGCGCGCTCATTAATTTCATCAATCAGCAAGCCTTTCAGGCGCATACGCAACCACCAGAGCTCGTCGTCCGGAATCTTGTCCACCGATTCCCAAATCTTCAGTTGGTCTTGGTCGCGAATCCAGCCGGGACCGACATACTTTTCAAACATGGGTTGCAGCCAAACAGGATCCATCCAGGTAAGCAGATGAACGCCGTTGGTGATCGCAGTGATCGGCACGTCTTCCACTTTTTTTCCGGGCCAGATGGCCTTCCACATGTCTTTGGCGACTTCACCGTGTTTTTTGCTCACCGCATTGCAGAATTTCGACATGCGGAGCGCGAAGACCGTCATATTGAATCCGGCGTCGGGGTTCGAGGGGTTGGTTCCCAGCTGCAACAGGCCGTTGCGATCGGTGCCGAATTTATCGTAGTGGCTGCTGAAATACTTTTCGAATAGCGGGAACGGGAAGACGTCGGTGCCGGGACAAGGGCGTGTGTGTAGTAAATACAGACGTTTGCCGGATTTTTGCGACCGCGTCTTGAAAAGTTGAGCCTTCCTCAACGAGTCCGCGCGCACGTTCAAGAAATGCGAAAGCCGGATGCCCTTCGTTGATGTGCACCGCCGCTGGAAGAACGCCGAGCCGTCCGAGCACGCGCATCCCGCCGATGCCCAAAACGATCTCTTGCCGCAACCGCTGTTCGGGGTCATTCGTGTACAAGCGATGAGCGATGGCGCGATCCCAAGGCTGATTGCTCTCAACTTCCGTATCGAGAAGGTAGACTGGGACGCGGCCAATGTCAGCGCGCCACACCAGAACGTGAACGGGCGGATCGAAAAACGGGACAAGAACTTTCAGAGGTTCGCCGTTTCCGTCGCGAACCAATCGGACGGGATCGTAGGTGCGATCTAGCGTTTTTTCATCATCTTCTTGCCAGCCGTCATCACGAATTTTTCTGCGAAAGATAGCCGCGGGAATAAATCAGGCCCACCGCAACCATCGGGATCGCCAAATCGCTGCATTCCTTAATGTAGTCGCCCGCGAGAACTCCGAGTCCACCGGCATAAAGCGGAAGAGAATGGTGGAAAGCGTATTCGGCGGAGAAATAAGCGAGCGGAGACCGCGGCGTCCCGTACTCCACCGTAAACCAACCTGTTTGCGAAGCGATGTTGGCGTCGAACTCCGCCATCACGGCGTCATAACGTTCGAGGAATTCAGGGTCACGCGCCGCCTCGTCCAGCGATTGCTGCTCCAACATGGCGAGCATGCGCAAGGGATTGTGATCGCTCTCGCGCCAAGCTTGCAGATCCAGGGCCGGAAACATTTCACGTGCCTGGCGATGCCAGCTCCACCACAAATTGTAGGAGAGACGCTCGAGGCCGCGAATTCTTTCAGGTAAATTGGGGAATTGCGTAGCAGCGTTTGTGCCGTCAGCCATTAAGCTTTGTACCTCACACTAGCCTCCGAGTCGCTCTCAAGTCCATCTCTTCGAACGTCAAGACGATTGACGCTGCGTCGCCCAAGGACAGCGTGGAAATCGCGACTCCGACGTGCGCAGCGAAAACGTCCAACCAGCCATTAAGACCACTTGACTTCGCAAACCTTCCGGAACGAACGATCACGAAACCGAGATTGAAAATATTCGCGCAACGAATCACGCCCGTCGAGCAAACGTTTTCCTCATTGACGCCAAATCATTATCGCCTACGAGGTCTGGTTTAGGGCGAGTGTTTTCTGGATCGAATTCTTTGCGGTTTGGGAGCCACAGTCTGTGAGGAACTGACACACGCATCCACACGACACAAGGCGGGCCACGCGCCAGCATCGGGCGCCGAAGCAGATACT
>CAVPFH010000011.1:0-281851 GCA_963703675.1 uncultured Acidobacteriota bacterium
CCGGCGCGTCTGCCAGTTCCGCCACTCGAGCACCGCATCGAAACTCTATCCTACTGAGTTACTTGCTGCAACCCTGCATCATCCGGGTTCACGGACATCAACACCGCGGTGTCGGTAGTGGTGTCGGTTGGTTGCCCTGTAGCAGCGTCCAACCGTTCCACGGCAGCGAGGGTATGCTTCGGGGCGAGGTAACACTGTAGCGCAACGTCATTGCAGTCGTTTTGTGGCCTAGGAGTCCTGCACTGTGCGGATATCCACTCCGGCCATGACGAGACGGCTAGCAAAGGTGTGCCGCAGACCATGCCAAATAAATGCGCTCAGATCGGCAACCTTCACGATAGGCTCAAACCAGCGACGAAGCTCGACCGCACCGCCGCGGACAAACTCTGAACCGCTTGCGTGCCTCGGTGAAAGACGGTTGAGCAAGGAAAGCGGAACAGTCTGATGGGCGAGCTAATTCCGCTCCTCCGCCATCTTGAACAGTCGCGCTTCTACGGCTCAGTTGAACTTAAGTATGAAGCGGGCCGCGTCGTTCTTATCCGAAAGTCGGAGACGTTCATCGTGACAGGCGAGGGCGCATGCAACACTGTCCTTTTTCGCCCTAGCTCCACTGCAAGCTGCGTCAACAAACAAGCGCGAGCAATAGCATCCTCGTCTTGCCGACCGTCAATACCGTCTTTCATGAGTAGGTCGCAGACTACGTGGTCGTTGGTCATGGTAGCGCGCTTCCTATCGAAGCATCCAATTGACAGCCGAGTTCCGGCGATGAAAGCTCATTTTACCAACGGAAACGTTGCCCAGGCGAATTTGTCCGATCTGCCTCACATGCGGCGAGGACCCTGTTCCCTCTGGGAAGTCGCGTTGACAAATTCGGCAAAACGTTACTTAAGCCATTGAAAAACTGCTATTTAAGCACCTTTCAGGAATAGCTTGCATGGTATCCAAATTTGGAGTAATATATTATCATAAATGGAGGCGATGTGGTTACGATGCGGCAGGCTGTTGTGGGTTTCTCGTGGGATACGGCCGTTGATCTGTCGAGAAAGGAGAACCGAGCCCGACTCAGCCCGGCTGCAATCAAAGGCCTGGTTCGGATCGCGGAGCATTGGAATTTGCGGGACGAGGATACCCGGGTTTTGCTCGGCGGCATGTCCAGTGGTAGCTTCTACACACTGAAGAGTGGAAATACCAAAACACTGGACTGGGATCAGCTCACCCGAATTTCGCTTCTGATCGGGATATATAAGGCACTGAACATCCTTTACAGCGCGAAGCTCGCAGATGCTTGGATAGAGTTGCCGAACACGAATCCAATGTTTGGGGGTGACTCGCCCCTCAATTACATGAAGAAGGGCGGCATACCTGCTTTCCTGAGAGTTCGCCAACTGTTAGACGCGCGTCGTGGCGGTAGATGAGAGCTCCGAAACAGATCAAATTAGAACGCGACAGCACTCATCGTCTTATACCATATCGTTACAGTAATCGTGGAAAGCCGATCCTCAATCTTCTCGCACAAGACGACGACCTGCTCAGCGACCTCACGGAGTTGGAAGGGGCAACGAACGATAGGTTGCTAGGCGAGAGCGGCCGACTACCTGGTGTGAGCGCCATTGAGCTGATTTCAGGTTTCCGTCTCGCGCATATAGTTAACGCATCGTTCATCCACGCAAATCCGTTAGGAGGACGGTTCAACAGCGCGGGACGAGGAGCTTGGTCTGCGGCTTTCGAAATGCCAACTGCACAAACGGAAGTAGCTTTTCACAGAGCCGCCGAGTTGAGAGAAATTGGATGGACAGCTGAAGAGGTCTCCCCATATATAGATTATCTCGCCGATTTCAGACATGAATTTCACGATGTCCGGGGAGATCAGGATTTTGCGTACTGCCTAGACCCGAACAGCTATGCTGCCTCCCAAGCACTTGGACTTAAACTGTTGACCAGTGGCTCAGCGGGGATCGTATATCCGAGCGTACGGCATAAGAATGGCACTTGTATCGTCTGCTTTCGCCCCCCCTTGGTGCTAAATGTCCAGGAGGGGCCTATGGTGAAGTTTACTTTCGCCGACGCAAAAATGACTGCTGTTGTCATCGAAGCCTCTACCCAACCGCTGTCCCCTTAGGATTGTGCCGTGCACAACCTGGGGTGAACTGGACTTCACTCCCCACGCACCACAGTTCACACAAAGAGGGTCAATCTAAAGAGCCGACGCGCCTATGGTGTGTGCGGTCGGGAGACCGGAGTGCTCCCGATTCGAGAAAGTGATGATCTGGAAAAGCGTAATGTGATTACATTTTGGCACTCACCCGAATGGAGCGTGACCGCGGACGAGAAGCGGCGAACGGAGAACATAAGAATCACGGCGAGGGCGACAGGGGTCCGCTCGGATCGCACACTGGCGCCTTGCCGTGCGGTCCCGCGCTTAGTCGCGCTGACTTGCTCGAGTGACATGTAAGCCGCTGTACCCAGCACCACACCAGGGATTGTGAGTTCGATTTCCGCTGGACCACCACTAGCATCGGCCATTACCCCCACCTCATCGACCGGGCAACACTAAGGTCGAACCCATTGAAAGCAAAAGCTAAAATCGCCCGCTAGGGTTAGACCAGCCGGAACGCTGCCCTGGCTACGTTTTGACCGAACATGGCCAAAGAGATAGTTCTCCCGCTGAAACATTGTCGAATCAACGCACTGGATAGTGTTGCATCGACCGTCTGAGCTGGCACGCGTTATCGGACATTTGAAAAATCTCGTAGACCCTGGACAAATCGCCGAGCTGGAATCCAGGGCCGCTACGAAACTAAGCGCGAGCCGCTTTTGTGCCTCGATGAGTCGGTACGAATACCTCGCTTACAAAGGTCTCTAAACTCGTCGGAGTAGTGTTTTGTGGGGAGCGTGGTTCGAGCATCCTCATGTAGCCCAAATTCAATGCATCTGCCATTTCTAACAAAGCCCCGCCATACTGGAGGACATTCCCATGTGCAATAGAGCAGGCTGCAACTGTTCCGCAGGCATTTGCTTATACGTTAGGTCGGGCTTGCCAATTGCAGCGCCCACGATCCTGGCAACTTCCACGTAACTAACGTCGCCGGCGCCCTGTAGTTCGCGTGGGCGTTTTCCCTCGAAATCGAGCTTCAATAAGGCATCGGCAGCCACTGCGCCGATGTCGCGCGTTGCGATCATCGGTAATGGCAGATCCTCCTTGACTGGGCCAGCCATGTCTCCGAAAGACTTAATCACACCAACCTGGGGCAGAATGTTTTCCATGAAGTAGCCAGCTCGCAGGTAAAGTGCATTTAATCCAGGAATTTCGTTGAGTTTTTCCTCAAGAGTGTGCAGGCCGATCACGGGGCCTGTTTTCTCCGGTTTGTCCGCACCGAAGCTGCTCAGAACGACGGCATATTTTAAGCCGTTGTTCTCGATCGCGGACACCAAAGCGTCGTTCACTCGTTCTTGGTAAACGCGAACATTTGGGGCACCCATATTCGGCGGGATCATCGCGTACGCTGCCTTTGCGCCCGAGAAAGCCTTCGTTAGCGCGCCCGCGTCGGTAGCATCAGCAACGAATGCTTCCGCGCCCTTCTGTGTGACATGTGAGGACTCAAATTGGCTGGGACAGGTCTGATCTTTCAACTCGGTCTTGCGGCTGCCGGTGTGTACGTACCCATGGTGATTGCGCCAGGCGGTAATTCCGGTAAGATCATGCCGATCATCGCTGGAGTGGAAAGGACCGCAGGCAGCCGCGGATCGTAAGCCGCGATGGTCCATTGATGCGTAACCACGCGTACGATCGCGGACTCCAGACCGATGCGCGACTTGCCTTCATCGCGGGGAACTGAAATGTGGGTAGAGTTTGCGGGCGTCGAATTCTTTGAGGACTTCGTGAGGTTCTTGCCCTTCGCGCGCTTCGCAGGCGCTTTGCGCCGACGCGGCACCGCTGATCGTCTCATTGCAACGGTTCGCGACTACCTGCCCCGGTTGGCGCAGCAGATGGAGCAGGCGAAACGCCCCTGCAGCCTATGCTACGCGGGTCAATGAAGCTACGAGTGATTTCGGCGACCGTAATGCCGAGCTGATTCCACATGCGGCGCTTCAGGCTGCGGTAATCCTGCGAACCGCTGAAAACATCGCGAATCAGATCGCGAAAAG
Organism: uncultured Acidobacteriota bacterium; assembly: GCA_963703675.1. Lineage (GTDB taxonomy): Bacteria > Acidobacteriota > Terriglobia > Acidiferrales > UBA7541 > Palsa-295. The sequence goes on from CAVPFH010000011.1 coordinate 4,147, forward strand.
CGGGCGAGTAATTCAACAACTGCACCATTCGGGTGGTGATCGCACTGCCTAGAAAATTGCCACGAAACACTTTCTTTGCGATGTTCGCAGCAAATTCCAGATCGGCAGAAAATGCCGCGCGCAATTGTTCAGGATATAGCTGCGGCTGCCCGGCAATGATGGCCTGCGCGAGCAAATCGCCAGAGCGCAAGGCATAGAAAAGCCCCTCACCCGTGATGGGATCGACGGTCGCCGCCGCGTCGCCGGCCATGGCCCAATTTCGCCCCATAATCTTGCGGCTGCGAATCGTCTTGGCTTGAGGCGAGGGCAAAACGTGGCTATAGAACTGCGCGCCAGTCCGGGGGATACGCTCTTCTTCGACGAACGCGTCGAGATGCCCGCGCAATGATTGGGTGGAAGTCTGGCCCATTTTCGCGCAGATGCCGACGGAAAGATGATCGGCGCGCGGGAAAGACCACAGGTAACCCTCAAATTTTTTCAGAAACTTCACCTTAATAATGTCTTCTTCGGTGGGCACAAAATAGCCAAGCGTAACTTCCAAATCCTTCGAACCCAGCGCGGTCGTTTCCGGCAACAACTGATTGCGCGCACCGGCAGCCAGCACAATAAAATCCGAAAAACGCTGCTCGCCCGATGCGACCAGTTGGACACGCGATCCGCTGGTGTCCACGTTGGTAACGCGAGAGCAAACCGCCGTACACCCTGATTCGATGGCGCGATCAAGGAGCAGACCATTGAGCACTTTCCGCGCATAAATGACGATGGGATGGCTCATTTCGAACTGGGCGCGATGCCCGCCGCTGGAAATCAGCTCCGCCTTGCGAACGATTTTCTTGGGTTGCGGAGAATCAAGCAGGAATGGATAAGCCTCGATGGCCTTATGGGTTAGCCCCCCGCCGCAAGGTTTTTCCCAGGCCAGCCGCTCGTCGTAAATCGTGACTCGAAAGCCCGCGCTCGCCAGCCGCTCTCCGCAGAGCGCACCGGCTGGACCTCCGCCAACGATGGCTATCTCTGTCATAACGCCTGCTGTGGTTGGTTCAGGTTAGTGGAAAGACAACTGCAATGAACCAAGCCGCGAGTATAGCACCAAATAATGCGGCGGCAGTCGCAGAGCCGGTGCGTACCCGTAACGCATCGGTAGCAAGCCTTTGCAGGATGGAAAACAGCGCAAGATACATGAAAAGGATCACAATCAAAACTTGGCCATTGGCCAGCATGTAGTAAGCGAAGCAGCAGGCGAGAAATAACTCCAGTCGCAGCGTCAGGAAAACCGCGAAACGGGCAGCGCGTTTTGTTCCGTGATTGGGCGGGCCAAGGACCACTTCCTCAGCGAAGCAGAAAATCCACGTAATCGGAAGCAGTCCTAGAAACCGTAGCCGGCGCGGCGTGTTGAGCCAAGCATCATCGAGCTGCCAATTCAGCCAACCGCCAATAGCGAGGAACATCGCAAATCCCAATACGAGAGCTGCGGCGAGTGGCTTTCCGGCGAAGAAAACATATTCCATGGCAAAACCAAAATTCAGAATCAGCATTAGGATCCCGACGATCAGCAGCAGAGAAGCGAGATAGTCCCCAGTGTAAAGATGAAGAAAGTGCAGCGGAACGCCAAGCATCAGCACGAGCACGGCAGCGCCCGAGCATATCAATCCTTCAATGAGCAGCAGCGCGACGGAAGGATGAGTTCCAGGCGATTCGACTCGCGGCCTAGCAGCAATTTTGCTTACAAGCTCCGCGGAAAGCGGAAACAACAATAGAATCCCAAGGAAGCCCAATATTCCGCCGGCGAGACGACGCCGGCCGTTGCCGAACGTCTCATAGGTAGCAAGATCGAGATTCAGCGCCAAGGTGTCAGATGCAATGCTGGGGAATAAAGCCTGCATGGCCCAAAGCTCTGATTGATGCGCGACTCGCCGGTCCCACAGCAGACTAGTGTGCGTCGAATGAGGGATCACCTTTAGATGGAACGCGCGCTGCTGCGCGAAATCTTCCGGCGCGTTGCGATTTCCCCGAGCAGCGGCCGAAAGATTCTGAGCGGATTGCTTCAATGGCTCGATGTCCGTGCTTCCGCTGAACACCAGCAGGTTTGCGGGCATGCGCTGCGGCATGTTCATAGGCGCGGGCGAAATTGCAATCGTAGCAGCCACGGGATCGCGATCAACCATGTGTATGGCGATTGCGCCGCCCATGGAATGGCCGACCAGGATCGTCGTCTTGGGATCGATGGTTCCACCGCGCACCAGCGACTCCACCACCGCCGTGGCGCATTCTTGCGCGCGAGGAAATGAGAACGCATCTTTGCTGTCACCATGACCCGGTAAATCGATAGCGAAGGCACGCAATCCGTGTCCGGCGAAATCCTCAGCGAGATACATCATCAACCGGCGATTCGCGGAAAGCCCGTGAAGAAGAATAACGCTACCAGCGGGTTTGACGTCCGCCGGCGGATCCAAAATCGTAACGGGCGTGTGGCACCCGCCCGCATTGATCCAGGTCTCCTGCTCGGGCAATTCCGCAACGTGAATCCATCGAACGCCCAGCGCAAGGAACAGCAGTCCAACGACAGCGAGAATAAGCGGCCAGAGCTTCACTGCGCGCTCCGAGGCATTTGGAACCAGCGTGATAGAATAGTGTGTTTTCGTATTTGTAATGCCGCAGAGCGGGGAAGAAGTAATTGGCAATCGTATCGCAATCTGAATTGATTCTCCAACGGGCAGACTGGAAACGCAACGGAAAGAGCGTGGTGTGCGTGGCCGGAGCTTTCGATTTGCTGCATCCGGGCCACACACGCTTGCTGGAACAGGCGCGTGGCCATGGCGATATTCTTGTCGTCGGTCTGCAAAGCGACGCGAACGTCCAGGCGAATCTGGGATGCGCGCGGCCGATCAATCCCGCCATTGAACGGGCTGAAATTGTCGCCGCGTTGACCGCTGTTGACTACGTTACAGAATTTGACGAGACCACGCCTCTGGAATTCGTGACTCGTCTTGCTCCCGATATATGGGTCCGAGGCGGCGAGGCAGGCTCCGACAGAGACGCTTACCGCGACAATGACATCGTGAAGGCCGCCGGCGGAAAAGTAGTCTTCATTCCGCTTGAGCCCGGCTACTCAACCTCTCTTCTGATCGAACGCGTCGCAGAACTTCAAGCATGATTCTTCCTCTGGTCAGCGAGCTTCTGATGCGAGTGGCCCGGCGCCCGGTGGTGGAGGAGACGTTCGAGTCGCTGCGACGCGGCGGCGCGGGACGTCTTGCGGGCCTCACCGACCCAGCGAAAGCCCTCCTCGTTCCCCTGGCATTTGCAGAACTAGGGCGGCCCACAATATTGCTGGTGGATACGAACCAGCGCGCCGAGGCCATGCTGGAACCGGTGCGTTATTTTTACCGCGCGATCACCGGCAAGCCGGGCCGCCGCGTGGCTCATCTGCCCGCGCACGATGTTCTGCCTTACGAAAATCGTTCCCCCCACGCAGAAATATCGGAAGACCGCGCCGTCGCTCTGTGGCGATTCGTCACCGGAGACGCAGATTTGCTGATCGCCCCAGTACAGGCGGCAGTGTGGCGCATGCGCGATCGTGAATTTTATTCGCAGCTCGCGCGCACCATCGCTCGTGACGAATCCATCGCCCACGAAGACCTGATCGAATTTCTATCCAGCGCCGGCTACGACAAGCAAGTGACCTGTGAAATGCCGGGTCAGTACGCCGTCCGCGGCGGGATCATCGATATTTACTCGCCGGAATCTCCGCAACCGGTGCGCGTGGAACTTCTAGGCGACACGATTGAATCCATTCGCGCATTCGATCCGAACACGCAGCGTTCCACGAATCCAGTGGAGCGGGCAACGTTGCTGCCGTTGACGGAATTCCCGCGGCACGCCGAAGTTCTGGAGCGTGTTCGAGTCCAGAGCGTTTCGGGGCGCGAAGATGATTCGACGCCTGCCGGTTTTTATCCGGGCTGGGAGTTTCGTGAAGCGTTGCGCGAAGACCGCAAATCAACTCTGTTCGATCTGGCCGTCGAGCCGCTGATTATCGAAGATGAACCCGGATCGCTCGTGCAAACCGTCGAAAAATACCGCGCGCAACTGGCCGAAGCTTTCGATGAAGCCGAAGACCCGCTAGCCGAGCCTTGGCATAAATTTATTTTCGACGACGAAGAATGGAACCTTGCATTACAGATGGCGCCGCGATTCGCCATCGAACATTTGGCAATCGGTGATGCGCCGGCAATAGCAAGCGAAGGTAAGGCCGACAGCCGCATTGAAATCGGAGATACAAACCTGACGGCTGCCGCAGCCCAACGGGCGCCGTCTGCGGGACTCGGTAATGTCTTGCCACAATTCGGGGCTGGTGCGACGGAACTAAGGATCCTGCAGACTCAGCCGACGACGAGGTATCACGGTAACGTCGCCGCATTCATCGCCGAAGCGCGCACGCGCATAGCCGCAGGCGAGAACGTGATGGTTTCGGCCGCCAGCACTGGAGAACTGGAGCGCTTCGCCGACATTTGCCATGAATTTGAATTGCCGTACCGCATGGGCGAGCTCGAAGAAAATGCAACGGTCGCACGGCTGGCGGAGGAGGGAAGCAACGCTCCAGGCTTGGCCATATTGTTGACCAAAGCGCCGCTCGCAGAAGGTGTGATTTTTCCCGAAGCAAAGGTCGTGCTCTACGGCAACGCCGATCTTTTCGAAACGCTTCCACCGCCATCGCAACGCTCACGGGCTCGCCCAAAGACCGCAAGTTTCTTCAGCGACTTCAGCGATCTGAAGCCGGGCGATTACGTGGTTCACGTCGATCATGGCATCGGCCAATTCGAGGGCTTGCGCCAGGTAGCGACAGAAGGCGCCAACGGCGAATTCATGCTGCTGCGCTACGCGGGCGATGCCAGGCTGTATGTGCCTCTCGCGCGCCTAGACCTGATTCAAAAATACACGTCGTTGGGCGGAGTCGAGCCCCAACTCGACCGCCTGGGCACCACAGTATGGGAAGCGCGCAAAACCCGGGTAAAGAAATCCGTCAGCGACATGGCGGAACAGCTTCTGGCCTTATACGCGGAAAGAAAAATGGCTACAGGCCACGCATTTCCGCCGGACACGAACTGGACGCATGAATTCGACGATGCGTTCGAATTCGAGGAGACTCCCGACCAGCAGCGAGCCATCGAAGATGTGAAACGCGACATGGAATCCAGCCTGCCCATGGACCGGTTGCTATGCGGCGACGTGGGCTACGGCAAGACGGAAGTAGCGATGCGCGCGGCATTCAAGGCGATTGCTGATTCGAAGCAGGTGACCGTGCTGGCGCCGACCACAGTTCTTGCGTTTCAGCATTATCAAACCTTCAAACGGCGGTTCGCAGCGTTCCCGGTACGCGTGGAAATGATCAGCCGGTTCCGCACCGAAAAAGAACAGAAGAAGGTTCTGGAGGAATTGGAGGCGGGAAAAGTGGATGTGTTGATCGGGACGCACCGCATTTTATCGAAGGACGTAAAGTTTCAGGATCTTGGGCTCCTCGTCGTCGACGAAGAACAACGCTTCGGCGTAGCCCACAAGGAACGCCTCAAGGAAATGCGCAAGAATGTCGACGTGCTCACGATGTCCGCGACCCCGATTCCGCGCACCCTGCACATGTCGCTAGTGGGTCTGCGGGACATGAGCGTGATCGAGACTCCGCCCAAGGATCGCCTGGCCATTCAGACCACAGTTGCTCCGTTCAGCGAAACGTTGGTTCAGCGAGTCACACAGGAAGAATTGGCGCGCGATGGCCAGGTGTTCTTCGTACACAATCGAGTGGAATCCATAGCGTCGCTGGCGTCCATGGTGAAACGCCTCGTACCGAAAGCGCGAGTAGTAGTCGGCCACGGACAGATGCGGGAAACAGAGCTGGAAAAAGTAATGCTGCAATTTATCCGCAACGAAGCGGATGTCCTGGTCTCAACCACGATCATCGAAAACGGCTTAGACATACCACGCGCAAATACCATCATCATCAATCGCGCCGATCGCATGGGGTTGTCCGAGTTATACCAGCTTCGCGGCCGCGTTGGGCGTTCCAACCAGCGCGCGTATGCATATTTGCTGGTGCCGCCGGATTCCACGCTTACGTCCATCGCGCGCCAGCGGCTGGCAGCACTGAAAGAGTTCAGCGACCTGGGTGCGGGGTTTCGGATTGCAGCTCTCGATCTGGAGTTGCGCGGCGCCGGAAACCTGCTGGGACGCGAGCAGCACGGACATATCGAAGCGGTCGGCTTCGATATGTACTGCCAGATGATGGAACGCGCCGTCGCCGAGCGCAAGGGCGAATCGGTGGTCCCGGAGCGCCGCGCCACGCTCAACCTGGGCCAGGAAATCCGCATCCCACCGGAATACATCGAGAGCGAGAACTTGCGCCTGCGAATCTACAAGCGGATTGCGAGCGTCACCACCGACGCTGAGCGCGCAGAAGTTCGCCAGGAGCTGGAAGACCGATTTGGGCCACCGCCGCCGTCAGTAGAGAATTTACTGGATTACGCAGTGCTGAAAGCGATGGCGGAAAAGCTGCTGGTAGCAACTGTCGACCGCCGCGCCGACCAAGTGGCTATCAAATTCTACGACGACACACCCCTTGGGCCAGAAATCCTGGTGAAATTGATCCGCAAACGCAAAGGTATGCGCCTCGATCCCACAGGAGTTTTGTGGCTGGATTGGAAAGGTGAAAAAGGCGGTCCTGTGGGGGCTACCAGAAACGTATTGCTACAACTACAATCATAGAGCTAGAATTTAGGGCGAGTGAAATCAATGAGAAAATATAATTTTGCAACGACGTGCAGTATTGCGGCAGCAATGGTCGCCGTTTCAGTTTTGATTCCTGCCAAGACCCAGGCCCAGGCCAAAGCAGCAGTGGTGGAAGAAATTATCGCGCGCGTGAACAACGACGTCATCACGCTTTCCGATTATCAGAAGGCCGATCAGCAACTGCGCGAAGAAGTCGCCCACGATTGCCAGGGATGCCCTCCGGACAAGGTCGAAGCGGATTACAAATCGCAGCAAAAGGATCTGCTGCGGGGCCTGATCGATCAATCGCTGCTGGTGCAGCGCGCGAAAGATATGGGCGTCAGCGTCGAAACCGAGCTGATCAAACGGCTGGACGAAGTTCGCAAGCAAAATGGTCTTAATAGTCTGGAAGATCTGGAGAAGGCCGTCGAAGGTTCGGGCATCGCCTGGGAAGATTACAAGACTCAGATCCGCAACGGCATGTTGACTCAGGAAGTGATGCGTAAAGAAGTCGGCTCGCACATCAACATCGGCACTGAAGAAGTAAAAAAGTACTACGACGAGCACCAGCAGGAATTTACGCGGCCCGAGCAGGTGGCGCTGTCTGAAATTTTCTTGAGCACTGAGGGAAAAAGCCCGGAAGAAATCGAGTCGGTACAGAAAAAAGCGGAGGACCTTCGCAACCGCGTAGTGAAGGGCGATGAATTCAGCGAAATCGCCAAGCGTTATTCCCAGGGCAGTACGGCGAAGGACGGCGGCGACCTGGGCACTTTTCAGCGCGGTCAGCTCTCGCCGCAGCTGGAAGAAGTCGTCTTCAAAATGGAAAAAGGCCAAGTTACCGATGTGATTCAGACCAAGACCGGTTTCGAGGTTCTGAAGGTCGAGAATCACTATCAGGCCGGCCTTCAACCCAGGGACAAGGTTGAAAACGAAATCATGAACAAGTTGTACATGCAGAAAATGCAGCCCACCATGCGCGATTACCTGGCGCAACTGCGCGAAGAAAGTTACGTCATGGTGAAGCCAGGCTACAGCGATAGCGCTGCAGTCGCCGGCGCCAGCGTGATTCAGGAAGTGCAGCCTACTCCCGACGCGCCCAACAAGAAGAAGGACAATAAGAAGAAGTTGCCGCTGCCAAAAGTCAACGGACAATGAAATCTCACTACGTCTCCGATTTACAAGACGGGCAAACGCTCACAACTTTGTTTCTGGTCTGCGAGAAGGGAATCCGTACCTCGCTGCGCAGCGGAAAAACCTGGCTGGAGCTCGCTTTGCGCGATCGCACCGGCTCGATCCCGGCTAAGATGTGGGAGAACTTCGAGGCCATCGTCACGACATTTGAATGTGACGACGTGGTGCAGATCCGTGGCCGGGTGAAAATCTACAACGGCCAAAAAGAAGTGACACTCGAACAGATTATCCCGTCACTCGAACGCGACTACGACCTTTCCGATTTTCTGGCGCACACCAGGTGCGACATCGAAAAACTATATGCCGAGGTGCAGTCCGCCGTTGCCGGGGCGAACAATCGGTGGATTAAGCGCTTGCTCGAAGACGTGGTCAACGATCCGGCACTCGTACCGAAGCTGAAGCGAGCGCCTGCCGCGATGACCATGCATCATGCCTTCATCGGCGGCCTTCTGGAACATGTCGTGAGCCTCATCGGATTAAGCCGCGGCGTTAGTGCGCAATATCCTGAGCTCGACGCCGACCTGTTGCTTGCGGGCATCATTCTTCACGATATCGGCAAGCTGGATGAACTCAGTTATGCGCGCAGTACGGATTACACCACTCAAGGGCGGCTGCTCGGGCACATTACGATCGGCACTCTGCTGGTCCGCGAAAAAATAAAAGCGATTCCGGGTTTCCCCGCGCAGCTGGCGACCTTGATTCAACATTTGATTCTGAGCCATCACGGCACATACGAATTCGGCTCGCCCGCGTTGCCTCAGACACGCGAAGCCGTCGTTCTGAATTTTATGGACGACATGGATTCGAAAATGGCGGCGATGCGCGCGACTCTCGGAGGAACGTCAGGAAACGGCGAATGGACTGAGCGAAATCCCGCGTTGCGCCGGGCTCTGCTGCGCACAGATCGATTCCTTGCCGAAGAAGAACGCCGCAACACCGAAGCTCCGGAAGGCTCCGGAAGGCGCGAAGATTTCACCCGCGCCGGTGGGCAATGATGAGTGATCTAGTCGCAAAAATTCCTTCGCCGCGAAGGTCCCTGCTGGACCTTGCTCCGCTGGAGCTCGACTGCATGAACACGCTGTGGCCAATGGGCGAAGGTACCGTGCGCGAAATCCGCGATCAACTCGCTCCGCGCCGGCCACGTGCCTACACCACAATTATGACGATCATGGACAGGCTCGCACGCAAGGGCATCGTCGAACGACGAAAGGTTGGCCGAGCCTACATCTATCGGCCGAATTTAACTGCGGAAGACGCGCGTTCCCAGGCCCTAAGCCAGGTGATGAACAACTTCTTCGGCGGTTCGAAAGAGGCGCTGATCGCAGAGCTGGGACGCGCGACGCCGGTCCTTCGAGCGCTGACGGCAACGGCATCGGCTGCGGGTTCGACCGGGTCAACCGGGTCAACCGGCAAGCCGGCTGATGGCGAAGTCGCGAGCGCAGGCGATCGGTTGATAGCCAAGGGCAGCGACGATTCACTGCTGTAACCTTCGGGTGAAGATTTTGCTCTTGTTGTATTTTGCGTGTGATTCGAAACATTGATTTACAGGACCATGTTTCCCACCGAGCTAAAAATTCGCAGTACCGCCATTCGCCCGGCGACCATTCTGGCGCCCATGGCTGGCGTCACCGACACGGTTTTCCGCCGCGTAATTCGGTCGCTCGGTTCGTGCGGCCTGATTATGACCGAATTCACCAGTGCGGAAGGGTTGACTCGCAACTCCGCGCGGACGCTCCACTATCTGTATTTCGACGATGACGAACATCCTATCGCGGCACAGATTTTCGGCTCGGTTCCGGAAGTGATGGCCTCGGCCGCAGCCGTAACCGAAGACCTCGGCTTCGACCAGGTAGACATCAATCTCGGCTGCCCGGTGAAAAAGGTGGTCAAATGCGGCGGCTCGGGCCTCCTTCGCGATCTAGTCCACCTTGAAAAATTGCTCCGCGCCGTGCGAGCCGCAGTTAAAATTCCGCTCACCATCAAAATTCGTTCCGGCTGGGACGAAAAAAATATTGTCGCAGTAGACGTAGCGCGTCTGGCCGAGCAGGTAGGCATCGAAGCGATCGCGGTACATCCGCGCACGCGGATGCAAGGTTACGCCGGAACGGCGGACTGGAACGTCATCCGCGCAGTGAAGCAAGTGGTGCAGATTCCAGTGATCGGCAATGGCGATGTTCGCACACCGCAGGATGCCGTGCGCATGATCGAAGAAACCGGCTGCGACGCAGTCATGATCGGGCGCGCTGCATCCTCGAATCCCTGGATTTTCCGCCAAATTGCGGACTATCTGGCAACGGGCCGCTACGACGAGCCCACCGATGCGGATCGCTACCAGCTGCTTTCAGGGTACTTCCGCAGCCTGATCGAAGCGGAAATGCCGGATGCGATCGGAAAAATGAAACAGTTCGCGAGCCTTTTCACCCACGGCGTGCGCAACGGTTCCGAATTGCGCTACGCGGTGCATCATTCGAATACTGCCTCGGAAATCCTTGATAAAGTCGACGCTTTCTTCGCGAACGTTCCTGCTCCTGCTGATTGATTGACCTGCTGCGGCGCTACTGTTCGCGTGTGATGAGGAGCTGTTTGTAGGCTTCCCGGCGGGTCAGCCCGCGTTCGCGAGCCACTTCTTTCAAAGCAGCCTTGTTGTCCACGCCGCGGTCGTTCATGATTTCGGTCACGCGCCGGGCCAGAGGTGTTTTTGCATGCGCGTCCATGTCCGCAGCGTGCTGGGCTTCGCCGTCCGCAGGTCCAATGAGCAACGTGATTTCCCCTCGCGGCGGCTTGGCACGCACAGCAGCGAGCAAATCTTCCAAGTGCCCGCGCACAAATTCCTCGTACACCTTGGTTAGCTCGCGCGCGACAACCCCCGGACGATTACCAAATATTTCCAACGCATCTTCAAGTGTATCGACCAACCGATGCGGCGCTTCATACAACGCCAGAACGCGCGGTTCGGCAACCAGCGCGCGAAGTCTTTTGCGGCGTTCGGTAGGACGCGAAGGCAAGAATCCAATAAACGTGAACTCGTCAATCGGCATCCCGGAGGCCGCCAGCGCCGTCACAAACGCGCAGGCGCCGGGTAAGGGAACCACTTGAATCCCGTGACGAACGCACAAGCTGACCAGCCTGTTGCCGGGATCAGAAATAGAGGGAGTGCCCGCATCCGTGACCAGCGCGATTTTCGCGCCTTGCTCCAACTCGATGATGATTTCCGCAGCGCGCGTGATTTCGTTGTGCTCGTGATAACTCACCATGCGCTTTTGCAGATCGAAATGCGAAAGCAGCTTCAACGTTTGGCGGGTATCTTCACAGGCGACTGCGTCGCATTCTTTCAGAATTCGCAGGGCGCGCAGCGAAATATCTTCCAGGTTACCGATGGGCGTGGCCACCACGTAAAGCCAGCCCGTGCTCGTTTCCTTTGCTTTGAGCTTGGCCATGAGGAAACCAGAAAATGCGCAGGCAGTCTAACACATCGCCGGAACAGCAGTTTGAAAGGTATATTCACTGAGCACATTTCTTGCGCGGACGCGATGCCACTGCGTTCGCGGCCGCGGGCGTGTTACTATTTTTTTAGATCATTTGCACGGAGGAATGCGCTTGCCGTTATACGAATACAAGTGTGAGAAATGCGGAAACCAGTTCGAGAAAATCGAGAATCACTCAGCGCCCACGACGCAGAAATGTCCAAGATGCGGCGGTAAGGCGCAGCGAATGATTTCCGCGGCGGGGATTCAGTTCAAAGGTTCGGGATGGTACGTGACGGATTACAAAGGCAAGAATTCCGCGGGCACCCCGGTGGAAAGCTCCGGAGACGGCAATTCTTCGAAATCCGAAGAGAAGTCAACGGAAGCGAAAGCGGCGGATGCAAAGTCGAGCGATTCAAAGTCCGGCGAGTCGAAAACGAGCGACTCGAGCTCGAGTGAATCGAAGTCCGGCGGTTCGAAGCCGTCCAGCGAAAAGGGAAGCGCGAAGAAAAAGAAGTGAGCCGACGTGGAGCGTTCTTCAAAGTAAGACTGACCTCAAATACCTGCTCGTGCATAAGATTAAAACGCAATTGTCATTCCGAAGGGCCACCGGCCCGGGGAATCTGCTTCAGTTGCTAGCTTCCAAGTGCCAAGTAGTGAGGGGACGGCAACTGTTTTTAGAATGCAGCACACCCTAAAGTTTTAGTTCCTTCAAGTACGCTCGAAATTCCTTACCGAATTTTGGATTTTGCAGGGCCAGCTCGACCGTAGCCTTCAGAAACCCCATTTTGTTTCCGGCGTCGTGCGTTTTTCCCGGATGAACGTGCGCCCAAAGCCCTTCCTTGGCCGCTAAAGCGCGAAGCGCGTCCGTGAGCTGAATTTCGCCGCCGGCGCCCGGTTTCGTCTCGTCCAGATAATCGAAAACTGCAGGCGGCAACACGTATCTTCCAGAAACGCCTAGGTTCGAGGGCGCGTCACTACCCTTCGGTTTTTCGACCATATCGTTCAGACGCAGAAGACTGTCGCCCCAGCGCGCCTGATTTCCCGCGCTCGCATTGATCACGCCATAGAATTGCAACTCTTCGCGTGGAACCTCCTGCACCGTGATGGCGCCCTGCCCGGTAGCTTCATAAATTTCAATGAGCGCGCGCGTTGCGGGCACAGGACTTTCCATGATGACGTCGCCCAGCAGCACGGCAAATGGCTCGTCGCCGACAAGCTCGCGTGCAGTTAAAACAGCGTGACCCAATCCAAGAGCTTCGTTCTGCCGCGTATAACTGAAATGAATTCCACCGCTGATTTCGCGGACCATCTGCGCCTGCTCAGGCTTTCCATGCTCTTCCAAAAAGTGTTCGAGCTCCGGCGCAAAATCAAAATGGTCTTCGATCGCACTTTTACGCCGCCCGGTCACAAATATGACATTTTCAATCCCGGAAGCGATACACTCTTCGACCGCATATTGAATCAGGGGTTTGTCGACAACAGGCAACATCTCCTTGGGCATGGCTTTGGTGGCCGGCAAGAATCGCGTTCCCAACCCAGCCACGGGCAGCACAGCTTTCCGTACGCGTTTCCGATCAGTACTCATAGTCCTCGCGATCAACGGTTGATTCGCCTGAATTCGGCGAGAAAGAATGAATAAATTGATATTTTACCCGCTTTGAAGTCGTTCGGCTGTAGAAGCGACGTCGTGGGGGTCCGTAAGAGCTACACATCCGTCGATGCGATGCATGCGGGCAAGCGCCGCGCATCGCTATGTTACCATACTCATTAGCGGCGGCTCGAACCGAGCTGAATACGGACTTTTTTCTTGAGCACGCAATCCAAAATCATTCTCGGCATTGAATCTTCCTGCGACGAGACCGCCGCGGCTGTAGTAGTGGGGGGAGAATGCATTCTCTCGAGTATCGTTGCCTCGCAAATCGCGATTCATCGCAAATACGGCGGCGTTGTGCCGGAACTAGCGTCGCGCGAGCATCTGCGGCAGATCGTCCCGGTGGTGCGCGAAGCGATCGGGCAAGCAGGGATCACCGCGCAAGACATCGGCGCGGTTGCGGTGACGCGCGGTCCTGGCTTGGTTGGTGCGCTGCTTGTCGGCATCACGTACGGAAAGGTGCTGGCAATGGCCTTGGGCAAGCCGCTGATTGGCGTAAATCACCTCGAAGGCCACGTCCACGCAGTTTTTCTAGAGGCACGTGCTAATGGACTACCGGCACCCGAATTGCCGGCCGTCTGCCTGATCGTTTCCGGCGGGCATACCGTGATTTATTCGGTGAAGTCCGAAGCTCAGAATGGGGCAGCGCATTTTTCTTACGCGCGCATCGGCGGAACGCGCGACGACGCTGCGGGCGAGGCCTACGACAAAGTTGCGCGGCTGCTCGCTCTCGGATATCCCGGCGGTCCGGTGCTCGATCAACTAGCCGCGTACGGCGATCCGCGCGCAATCAAGTTTGGCGAACCAAAGATGCGGGGAAACGTCTACGACTTCAGCTTCAGCGGAATAAAGACGGCAGTGTTATATAACCTGCGGGGCCGCCCAGAACTGCAGCCCGAGATCGATGCGCGGAGAGAAGCACTCGCGCGTGGCGAGCGGGCCGCGGACACTTTGCGCAGCCTATCAAGCGCTGCAACGCTGGACCTGGCCGCAAGTTTCCAACGCGCCGTGGTGGACGATCTGGTCACTCGCACCATCGCCGCAGCCCGGCAGCATTCAGCGCGATCGATCTTGGTGTCTGGCGGCGTAGCGGCAAATCGCGAGTTGCGTGCTTCGTTCGAGCGCGAGGCAAAGCGCCGGCACCTTCAAGTGTTTTTCCCCAGCCGCGCTCTTTCCACAGACAACGCCGCGATGATCGCCGCCGCAGGTTACCCGCGCTACGTTGCAGGCCAACACGAAGACGCAACACTGAACGCGGAGCCGAATTTACCGCTGGCATAGCCGGGCAGGGAACACCCGGCAATCTTGTGCAGCCGCCCTGCTCAGGGGAAAAAGAGCGTCCACTGGGAGACGCTGAAAAACTCGCCGCTGCGATTAATCGAAGGCGGACGATACCGTCAACGCGAGAAAACTGCTCCATGCGGCGCGGCTGTCCCTTTCCAACCGTGCGACCACTCGCGATCCTCGAAATTGAAACCAGCTTTTCCGTCGATATCACGAAAAGCGTCATCCAGGCTGATGGCGCCGGTCGCCTGATCTAACTTCAGTAGAAAGAGACGATGGTCTTCGGGCGACCCACTGGAAGTCACTGCGAGCCGCTGCGTCTTCTCGCCCCATGAGGTCCAGTGCGGCGCGTAAGTATCGGTCAGTTTCAATCGCGACGTTTCCACTGGCTTCGCCGCGTTCGCAATATCGAGCACGATCAACCCGTGCATCGCGGGCACGCTCTGAACCAGATAGTGCCCAACAATCGTCGGAACTCCGCACCAGTTACCGGGAAAAGTATAGACAAGCTGGGACTTGGGTTCGTTTTTGTCCACGTCGGTAATGCGCTCAATCCCACAACCCAGCGTCTGAATGAAGACCGATCCGTCGGGACCGAGGCGCGGCTCTTCAGGGCTAATCTGCGCGTAGCGATTCTGCCCGACATCAAGATACGCCGTCTTGAGCAGCTTGAGATCAGAAAGACGCCACACCTGATAGGTCACGCCACTAAAAATGTCGTCCAAATGCATGGAGGAATTTGTCGAAACGATACGGTCTTCGTCGGGCAGCACGACGAGGCTGTAGGGCATTAGCAACGCTCCCGCAAATGCAGGATCCGCACTGCTCCTGGAGCGAATCAATTTGCCCTGATCATCGATTTCTACCAACCCGCCGGTAGTACCACCTGGCCCATCCCCGCCATGATGCACATGCTGAAACGTGGCCAGCACATGTCCATTGGGAAGACGCAAGTATGAGTGCGGATGCATGTAGCCATCCATATCAGTAAACGAAGCCGATACCTTGGGATGCAGCGGGTCTCGCAAGTCAAAAACAAAAGTCCGGCCCGAGTCGTGATCATTGGCAAACAGCATCCCACCGGCCGGCATTGTGTACTCAGTGTGATGCGCTCGCGTGGTCTGCTGATCGGTGCCGAGGGTTGTCACCAAATGTCCGTACGAAGGCGATGACGGGTCCGCATCGATCACCGCAAGGAAATCGTTGCCCTTAAGCGCGGAATCGCCTGCCCAGACGAATAAATAGTCATCCGGCGCTTTCGCGGTGTGGTCCTGCGAGGGGAATCGAATTCCGACGGCACACCAGGCCAAGGCGAGAATGCAAAAAAGACGCGACATGGACACCTCGATAAACGAAATTGTAGATGTTTGCTGGCGCTGGAGCATATCAGGCTTGATAGGGGCGGTACAGTAATCGAATTGCTTTCGGCTATCGGCAGTTCAATCAACGGGCATTTTGTTCCACGTCAGCGATCTTTTAATCTTGTCGAAGCGTCTGAGCCGGATCAATCCACATGACGCGCGCGCCCGGGACGGCGCTTGCGAGTGCCGCGACTGTCAGCAAGAAGACAGCCCCACTCGCAAAGGTGAGCGGATCAAGTGCTGAAACCCCGAACAGCAGCCCGCTCGTCAATTTTTGCGCGGCCCAAGCTCCAACCAACCCTATCATCGCGCCAATTGTGGCCATCTCCAGGCTCTGTTTCAAAACGAGCCAAAGAACATTGGTCCGGCTGGCGCCAAGCGCGATTCGCACTGCTAGTTCCTGTTTCCGTTGCGCAACCAAGAAAGAAACCACGCCGTAAATGCCGACCACGGCCAGCCCCAGCCCCGCGGCCGCAAAAGAAGAGAGCAGCACGGTTGTCAAACGCTCACCGCTGGTCTTCTCTTCGAGGAGTTCGTCCATGGTTTGCACTTCGGCGAATGGCATATCGGAATCGAGCTCATGCAGCTGACGTCGGACTGCGGGAGCCAACAAGCGCGGCCCCAAAGCCGTGCGAATCACAATATCCTTGAATCCGTAATTCACCAGAGGATGTTGCGAATACAAAACGACAATCTGCGGTTCGGCCGGCAGTCTTAGTCCAGCGTTCCGGAAATCACCGGTAACGCCAACGATCGTTACGTCCGCAGAGTCTGTCACACCCCCTCCGAGCGGAACTTGCATAAATTGTGGAGGTCCAATGTGAATTTGCCGGCCGACAGGATCCTGGGTCGAAAAATAGCGCCGCTCAAATTCCTCGTTGATCAGGGCGACAGGCCGTCTCCTGGCATTATCTGATTCAGCGAAATCTCTTCCACGCATCAGCGGAATTCCCAGTGTGCGAAGAAAATGGGCATCGGCAACCCCAGATTGCGCTGCCGGAACATCCTGAATTCGCGCGACCGGGCGCCCCGGAATACCGAGCATCTGAGTCCAGCCGTTGTCCGGCGGATAAACCGTGGTTATGCTTGCGTCCACTACGCCAGGCAATGCGCGGACCTTATTTGCGAAAGCTTCGCAAAAGCGTGTGATCGCGCCCGGGTCCGGATATCGAACGCTGGGAAGGTAGAAATGGCCTTTGAGCAAATGATCCTGTCTGATTCCCAATCTTTGATGCTGCAGCCGGATAATGCTTTGAACCAAAAGTCCCGCACTGATTAGCAGAATCAAGGACAGCGCCATTTCCATCACCACAAGTATGTTGCGCATCCGTTGGCCGCTTTTGGCCACGGTCCCGAAGCGTCCGCCTTGTTTCAAAGCATCCACCAGATTCAGGCGAGTACCAGTAATTGCCGGCGCCAGACCAAAGAGCAGAACAGTAATCAGAGACAGCGATAAGGTAAACGTCAAAACTCGCCAGTCGATTCCGACGGATTCAATTTGAGGCAGATTTGTGGGATGCATTCTCACCAAGCTTAGGAGTGCAACTTTTGCGAGAACCAAACCCGCTGCCGCACCGGCGAGCGATAGCAGCAATGTCTCGGCAAGAAGTTGTCGAACGAGCCCCCCTCGTCCCGATCCCAGTGCAGTGCGCACCGCCATTTCACGCTGCCGCGCCGAATTGCGAGCCAAAAGCAAATTGGCAAGGTTCACGCAGGCTATGAGCAAGATCAAGCTCACGGCCCCCATCAATAGTAAAAGCATCGGCCGCAGCGATCCCACGCGAGTGTCAGCCAATTTTTTGACGACCACGCCGACGCCCTGATCGACCGGATACTCCGCCGACAGCGCAGCGGCTAGCACCGAAAGATCCGCCTGAGCCTGTTCGACGGACACGCCAGGCTTCAAGCGCCCGAGCGCTAGGAATCCGCGCCCTCCCCGCGCGCTTTCCGACCACACATCCGAAAACGCAAAGGGAGTCCACACTTGAACTGAATCAAGGCGTCCGGATTCCACCCACTCAGGAGTCACGTCCGGCATTACCGCGACAATGGTGTAAGGTTCCGCGTTAATGCGAATCGT
Source organism: uncultured Acidobacteriota bacterium (assembly GCA_963703675.1). Lineage (GTDB taxonomy): Bacteria > Acidobacteriota > Terriglobia > Acidiferrales > UBA7541 > Palsa-295. The sequence goes on from CAVPFH010000011.1 coordinate 21,931, forward strand.
GCGTCCCAATATCGATGGATTACCGGCGAACCGGTTCCTCCATAGCTGGGTGCTTATTGCGGCCACATAATTCTTGCCTTCCTGATTTTCATCCTCGGTAAACAGCCGTCCGATGATTGGTTGAATATCGAGAACTTCGAAATAAGCTGCCGGGACCAGACCCACTCGCATCTGCTCCGGCTCGCCCGCGGGATCGCCAAAACTCAGGTTCTTCCGCCAAGTGTCATACACCACCATCTTTTGGAAGCTGTGGCTTCTCTGCGCAAAGTCCCGAACGTCCAACACCGAGGGACCATCAGGATTAGCGAAGGTATCGGTGATGCCATGTTGAATGGAGTAGATGCGCACCAGTTGATCCGGGGAAGTGAACGGCAATGGCCGCAGCATCAGCGCCTCAATGGCGCTGAAAATCGCGGTGTTAGCGCCCATTCCCAAAGCAAGAGTGAGCACAGCAACAGCTGTAAAGCCCGCGCTCTTGTGCAGCGACCGCCCGCCGTAACGCAAGTCCCGCAGAAATTTTTCGAACCACGCAAAGCCCCATAATTCGCGTACCTCTTCAGCTACTTGGGTGGTGTTGCCAAAGGCGCGGTGAGCGGCGTGACGCGCCTCTCCTGCCAAAATACCGGACTCCTGTTGCTCCAAAGTCTCCGCCGTCAAATGTGACTGCAGCTCTCGCTGTAGATCGTCTTCCAACGCACGTCTTCGCTGAGGCCAGGGAAGCCGTGAAGTAAGCCGGCGCCACACGTTTAGGTCTCCTCATTCGACGCCGGCCACATCACCAGCCCAATCGCTTTCGCCAGTCGTTTCCATTTCGATTCTTCGTGAGCGAGCTGTTTTCTACCTGCGGGAGTCAATCGATAAAATTTGAACTCGCGATTCCGATCTTTCATCGCTTCCCACTTCGCGGTAATCCAGCCTTTACGTTCCATACGATGCAGAGCCGGATACAGCGACCCGTGCTCCACTTGTAGAACGTCATCCGTAGTCCTCTGAATATGCTTCGCGATCTGATGCCCGTGAGCCGGTCCGAACAGAAGTGTTCGCAGAATGAGCATAGCAAGCGTGCCTTGCAAGAATTCACTCCGGTTGGCGGTAAGGTTGGGCGTCATGACAGTAGACGTTCTACCATAGCTAGGGTAGACGCGCTACCTTCGCTTGCGTTAGCAACTGTCTGAAATACAGCCACCCCGGCCAAACCTAGCATTCCGGCTATCGTTTAAATTCACCCTGGCTCAGGCGCACGGCCTCACCCCGGTGACTCACGCGCTTCCGGTCGCGTATACTTCTCAACCACAATGAACTGGCTCCCATGGGCGCCGCTAGCGGCGGCGATTCTTCATATGAGCGAGGAATTCATCTATCCGGGCCGATTTGCGGAGTGGTACAGGCGATACCGCGCGAACGCTTCCCGAATTACATCCAGATTTTTAGTAATCATTAACGCCTTGCTGTTAATCGCGTGCGTCGATGTGGGAATACTTGGGCGCACAACGGCAGGAGCCGTCTACTGGCTAATCATCGCAGCATTGCTGTGCTCAAACGGAATTTGGCACGCATGGGCAAGCTGCAAGTCCCGCAGTTATTCCCCCGGCGTAGTCACCGGCGTAACGATCTATGTGCCGCTTGCACTTTACGGCTACGGCCATTTTCTACGATCAGGGGCAGTTTCGATCGGCACGGCGTTGGTCGCAGTAATCGCGGGAGGCTCGTATCATTTTTGGTCAGCCCTGTATCATAGGAGTCTGCGAGTATTATCCCAAAAGCGTATTTCCTAGTGTCAGAAGCGAGGTCGGGGCTGCGTCCGCCAACTCAAGTCCCACGACGATGCGCAATCTGTAATCGGATGTTCTTTCGACAGAGTAACGCTAGTGCAGCAACCGGTCCGTTGGTATTTTGTCTCGGCTCTGTGCGTCTTATTTTTTGTCTTAGCGCAGACTTTTCAGGCCTGCTTACTGGTTTTGGATTCCCGCAGCGAATGGCCGGCAAAATGAACTACTGACCTATCTGTTGCAAATCGACCAAGTCAGGGCTCTGATGGTGATGGCGTCGATTCTGTAGCGGATTGTGGCGTACTGTGCTATTGCGCTTACATACCGTAAGAATGCGCCATTGGCCTCGCTACTTGGATTGATTTTCGGCGCTGCCTTCATTGGATTTGAAATCTCGGTTCGCAGCATTGATTTCCTTCGTGGTCGGCCGGCTCTGGGCGCATGCATTGCGGGCAACCGCTAACGCCAGTGATCGCGAAATGATCCTGCATCGCTTTGCCGATTGCAATGAAATCCTCCGGGGATGGCATTTCCCGCTCCTGTTGTCTCATTTGCTCTGTTCGTTCGCGTTTGTTATAGCTACGTTACGAAAACAGGACTTCTGGCAATTAGCGGCACCGCCGGCATTTTCGCTCAACGCATCCCGGCTGCTAGGACGATTTCTGAGCACGTTTGCGGGGCAGCTGATCTTCGACTTGATGCTTGTCGCCTGGTTTCTTCATTGGGCAGGGAGCGCCGCAAGACAGACTCACGGTTGTGGTCGCGGAAACTCTTCGATGTGAAATTCTCCCTTGCGGCCAAAGTAAATGACCTTCTTGCCCGTAAGAAAAGCCCAGTAGGCGATCACTCCGGCAGCGGTCGCGCGTTTCACAAACTCCGGATAGCGAATTGTGTCCGTTTGCGCGCCGCGAATCGCTTCGATGAGCCCCAGTGACGAGAATTCCTCAGCGATGGGAGCCGGTGGAAGCGTCATTTTCTCCGCATGGGTATTGCCGTCGCGCATATATACAGTTTCCTGCAGTGCCGCAAAATCGCAGAAATAAGATTCGACACCCACGTCAAGCAGCCTTGGCACTACCTCGCGGAAAGTCAGCTTACCCGCCTGCGTTTCTTCCATCACCTGGTGCATGACGTCCCTATTCATTGCTGTCCTTTGTCTTATCGGTATTTTTGTGGATCGACGCCGCGTTCCCAGCGCGTGCGAGCTGAATTTGAGGTTCGTGCTAACGCCCATACCGCAAATTATATGCAAAGCCCGAATATTGCGAGTATGTTGTATTCCTTTGCCGGTATGGCGAATCGATCACGCGAATACTTGGATCGACGCTGTGAGCGCCTTCGATGATTTTGCGGCAAAATGTGGTGAACCTGTGAGTAAAGCGTCCTGGCTTATCATCGTGCTTTTGCTCCTCATGGCGTCGGTGCCGTCGGCTGCATCGCAAACCTGCGGCTCGCAGGGCATCGCCGTTCAAGTTCTCGGATCCGGAGGTCCGGAACTGCAAGACAAGCGCGCCTCCAGCAGCTACCTCGTATGGGTAGATGGGCAAGCGAAAGCGCTGATCGATGCAGGAGGAGGAAGCGCGCTTCGATTCGGTGAAAGCGGCGCGCAAATGTCGCAACTGGATGTGATTTTATTCAGTCACTTCCATGTCGATCACAGCGCCGACTTTTCAGCGCTGATCAAATCTTCCTGGTTCGAAGATCGCAGCCGGCCGCTGCCGATCTATGGACCGTCGGGAAACGATTTCATGCCGTCGACTACGGAATTTGTCTCCGATTTCTTTGGTGGCAAGCGCGGAGTCTACAGGTATCTGAGCGAGCTATTGGATCCAGGTGAAGACGGCAGCTACAAAATGCAGCCGCACAATGTCGAGGCGGGTGAGACACCTGTGACCGTATTCCGCAACGGCGATTTCGCCGCATCTGCCGCGCATGTGATTCATGGCGGTGTCCCGGCGTTAGCATGGCGAATCGAAGTGCGCAGCAAAGTGATCGCATATAGCGGTGATACCAACGGCGAAGGCGAGGGCCTGGTGCGCATAGCGACGAACGCTGACGTGTTCATTGCTCACAACGCCGTGCCCGAAGGCGTTACGGGCATAGAAAGGCGACTGCACATGCCTCCGTCGGTGATAGGCCAAGTTGCCGCTGACGCACACGTCAAGAATTTGGCTCTGTCCCATCGTATGCTTCGCACATTGGGCAAAGAGACCCAAACCGAGTCAGAAATCAGGAAACACTATTCAGGGCCTATCGAATTCGCAAACGACCTCGACTGTTTCCCCATCAAATAGGCTGGAGGCATACTTCGCGCGACGAAAATCGTTGCGTCCCCCATTCCAACGATATCTTATGGCGGCAATCGAAGGGACCTTCGGATGACAGTCTTTGCGATGCGATTCGCCGTAATGGCCCTCGTAGTTCTGATGATCCTCATGCAGCCTGCTCGTGCACCGACCACGGACGCCGACGGGGAACAAGCCTTAAAGGAATATGCACGGGTAGGTTTTTACTGACCATGCGCCGATACCTGTTTGAGCCGGTAATTCTCACCGGAACTTACAAGATTCCAGGCGTTTTGTGCATAGATTGCCCGGATCGGTAAAGTCGAAGTGCAGTGACGGTGCTGCTAGGCTAGTGGCGGTTCGTAAATGTAGGCCATGCCGTCGCGGGTCATGGCATATGCAACGGACCCATCGACGTTCCACCGCAGGTCCGCGATTCCTTCGGCGGCGTACTCATCGAATATTTCATTGCGGTTAAGATCCACAAGAAACAGCCGCCCCTTCGCCGAATCTTTCTGCCAGGAACTGTAACAAAGGCACAAAGGAAGATGCGGGTGGCAGGCGCACAACTCGGCGCTGAACGGAAGAAGGTGAAAGTTCATAGTCGCCAGGTCGAGCTTGTACGCTTGCCCAGCAGCGCAGTAAAGAACCCGGCTGCTGTCCGGAGTCCAGCTGATGTCGCTAATGTGCCCTTGCACCTGAAACACGATCTGATTGCGAATATTGGGCACATCGGCAAAAACGATGGAATCGTCCGCCCATTCGCCGTGAATTTCGACCACGGATGCCACGATTTTTTCGTCGGGGCTGAACACAGTTTGCCCATAGCCGGCGAAATCACCTTCACCGCTGAGTTCGGCTTCGTAAGCCTGCTTTTCAAACCCTTCATGTACGCGAATTTCACCGCAAACTTTTATTTTGAGCGCCGAAGCATCGCCGGTCACCGTCCACAAGCGTACGGAGGCTTCCTGCCCGCCGGTTGCAGCCGCCGCAAAATAGTTTCCTTTGTCGGACCACGCCAACCCGGCAGCGAAGTGCTTGAATTTTCCAAAGATGCCCGCCACAGCCCGGGAATTCAGATCGAATACGTGCAGCGCGGGTTCCCACGCGCCCCAGGCCGCGACCAAATGACGCCCGGCGAGCGACCAGGCGAATGCGGAAGGTAGGTACGGCGCGAAAGCGAGCTTCTCGCCTTCCACCGAGAGCACAAATTTCGGAGCGCTCGATTCGATGTCATACAGCACGAGCCGGGGCGCCCTCCCGCCTCCGCTGGATGAAATCGCCGTCACCGTGCCAGCCGCGGAAATGGACCGGCGCGTTATCTGGCCAGCGCACACTTTTTTCACAATCCAATTGGACTCGCGCGCGAGATCACGCAGCCCACGGGTAACAAGGGCCGATGAGCGCACGGTAAGGTTTTGTGTGCTCGTCGGTACGATTTGCTGGCCGGGAGAGCTGGTTTGAGGCTTATCGTTGGTAGTTGTCGGCATAGATTGTTATTTCCCAAACTGCTTGGGTGTTGGCACGTGATTCGCCACCGCCTGATACGCCAAACGAGTTTTGGCTTCCTCGATCTGTTCATCCACTTTGGCAACCATGTCCTTGATCACGTCGCACCCGCGGCTTCGCTCTTCGTCCACGCGCATTTTCAATCGATATAAGTCCGACCGCATCAGCAATTGCAGTTCCGCTTCTATCTCCGCCAATCGGCCTCGCGCCTGGCTGATCCGCCGAATCACGCGAATCAATTCCGCCGCAGGGCCCTCACCTTCGACAGCCTCAGGCCTCCAGTCATATTCGGTGAAGATTTTTACCAGTTTGGCTTCGTCGCCGCGCTCGTAGGCCTCGTTTGCGTCGGCCATGAGTTGTTGCCGTGTGGCTCGATCCTGCCGGTCGGAGGTCAAGTCAGGATGTATGCGCTTGGCCACCTCGCGATAGAGCCGCTTCATTTCTGGTGACGCTTCAAACGCACACGGTGACACACTCGCTTTTTCACCGGCGACGGATTTTGTTTGACTGGCGCGAGCGCGTGCTTCCCGTGCGGCCTTCTGCGCGCGCTCGTTCGAAGGCTGCTGTTTGGCTGCACGCTCGGTGATGGCAGCCTTCAGTTCGTCAAGTTCCGCATAGCGTGATCCGACGTGATGCAAGTATTGGCGCTCGAAAGCGCTCAATTCTGCGCGCAAGTTGGCGGAGCGCAGCTCGCGTTCTGCCAATTCGGTTTCAAGCTTCGCCTGTTCTTCGAGTTTGCGCGCCAGCTCCTGCTCTTCCGGATTCAGTTGCGGAGATAACACGGAATTCTTGAGCGAAGACCACCAGGATTTCGGACGCGCATCCGCGCCAGGTTGAGCGGTTGGCGCAGGATGCGCTCGGGCGTTTGACCCAACTTCCTTCTGGGTCTCAGGAATATCTGTAGTTTTGAGCGGCATGCAATTGGCCCTTTGAACTACGCCGTCTCATCCGCGCCCGGTAAGCGCAAGGGCTACGGCCGAGACCGCCTAATGAATTGTAAGACGCGGAGCGTTCCGCGGCGGGCCTGTCCGCATGGCGGGTTTCCAGAAGGTGAAGACTGCCCAAAGGTACAGGGTGGCACCATCCGGCACGTTAGGCAGCGTCGCACAGACGCCAATTTGGCAGCGTTGCCCGGCCGGCGGCGCCTTTTGCTGTCCTTTGCGCTGTGCGCGCGTCTTTCTATAATCGCCCATGACACCATGGTCCGTAGGAGCGCCGTCGGCTGCGCCCCAGCTTGGCAAAGTGTTCAGATCTCAGAGACCGGGTGGGAACAATTCGGCGCATTTGGCCCGAACCTTGTGAGAATCGAGGAGAAACCGCAGTGAGCGAGACGCCTCAGCAATACATCCAGAGAATCCTGGGCCACGTGGAAGGCCAGCAGCCGCTAAGGATTCAAGCCGCCACAGCAGCGAAAATCGCACGTTTGCTGCAAGGTGTGCCGTCGTCGAAGTTGCGCGAACGCCCGGCGCCGCGGGAGTGGTCGATAACGGAAATTGTCACGCACCTGGTTGATGCCGAAATCGTCGGTGCGTATCGCATGCGCACGATTTTAGGCACGCCCGGGGTGAACATCGCCGCGTACGATCAAGATGTTTGGATTAAATCCGGGCATTATGACAAGCGAGACGTACGCAGGTCGCTGGAGCAGTTCCGGGCGATCCGCGAAGCCAACCTGGCGTTATTGAAGACGTTAACGCGCGAACAATGGAAGTATTACGGAATGCACGCCGAACGCGGGCAGGAAACCATTGAACATATCGTGCGCATGTTCGCCGGCCACGATATCAATCACCTGAAGCAGATCGAGCAGATTGTTAAGCCGCCCAAGAAGGGAGCAACGGTAAAAAACCGTTAGTCCTCAAAACCGGAGCAAAAAGTATTCGCGCGCAAAAAAACGGGCCCGATCTTCGCAGATCGTGCCCGGCCAGAGAGTTCGAAATGTTATTCAGGAATTGGCGCCGTTTCCGGCATTTGAAGTTTGGCTTTGGCCAATGCACGAACCAGGTTGGCTTCAACAGCCGACTCGGACGTATTGCGCACGGTAGCGAGTTCACTGACGAGCAAATATTTTGCTCGCTCCAGCATTTTCTTTTCGCGGAAGGAAAGCGGCTTGGTGCGGCTGAGAGCTACCAAACCTTTTAGCACGGCGGCGACTTCCATCAGCGATCCCGTGCGCATCCGGTCTGAATTTTCTTTGAATCGATGTTTCCAATCATGGTGGGAAGCAGAGCGGCCCTTTTCCAAAAACGAAATCACTGCACCGGCCTGCGTATTACGAATGATGGGGCGCAGGCCAACACACCCCACGTTCGTCTGCGGAACCATCACTTTTAAGCCGCTCGAAACGATCTTAAGCATGTAAAATCGCTCGGATCGTCCATTCACATATCCGTAACTAATCTGTTCGATGACACCGACCCCGTGATTTGGATATACGACTTTTTCGCCTAGCTTGAACTCCATAGCTATGGACATAAGTGGAAACGCCTCCCCGAAAAGCGTAGTTAAAGTTTAGGCACATGCGTCAAAAACGTCAAGATAAATGGGTGATTCAGAAGGGCGTCTCAAAAGCGAGAAACGTACTGTTTTCAGTAAGATTGGCCCCCAAATTGCCCTATAATGGTGCGGTGTTGATCCTTTCCTTGGACACCTCTTCACCCTCCGGAAGCGTTGCCGTTCTGCGGGACCATGCACTGATTGGTGTTATCTCCACGCGCGGCGAAGAAAACTACTCCTCGCGGATGTTTCGCCACCTTGAATTTCTCTTGAAGGATTTGGGCCTCGCGCTTGATCAGTTCGATTTGTTCGCCGTGTCGGCGGGCCCGGGCTCGTTTACCGGCCTGCGCGTTGGGCTCACCGCGGCAAAGGGCTGGGCCGAGGTTTACAAGAAACCAGTCGTCGGCGTAAGCGCCCTGGAAGCTGTCGCAATCCAGTCGCGAATGACGACCCCGATTGTCGTGCCGGTCCTCGATGCGCGGCGGGGGCAAATTTATTTTGGATTTTATCGCCGAACGAATGAAGGATTAGCGCTCGATGGGGACGAATTCGTAGCGATGCCGGAAGAATTTGTTGCGAAACTGCGCGATGAAGCCCGCGATTTCACGGTGACGGTGGTCACGCCGGACGAACAACTGATTAGAGCATTAGCGTCGCACTTCGAACCAGGTTTCGCGGCGTTTGAGACCGCTTCCAGTTTGCTGGCGCCATTGATCGGCAATGTCGGCTACGAGCGGGCACTGCGCGGCAAAGTCAGTGACGCCCTCACGCTGGATGCAAACTACATCCGCCGAACCGACGCGGAAATGCGTTGGAAGGACGGTTAGAGGCTGGATGATTCGAACCCTGGAAGGCCGCGACGTCGATTCCATCCTTTCAATCCAAAATGCGTGTCCTGAAATTGCTCAATGGACCGCCTGGGATTACGATCGCGCCGCCAAAGGCGAAATGGCTGGATGGGTAGCCGAAGAAGACGGCCGGATAGTCGGGTTTCTGGTGGCGCGTCGCGTGGTCAGCGATCTTGAGATTCTGAATCTTGCTGTGGCTGAGGATACTCGACGCCGCGGCGTGGGCGCAGCACTGCTGAATGAAGTGCTGGGGTGGGCCGGTGCATTTCAAGCGACGCACGCAATATTGGAAGTGCGCGAATCGAATCTAGCCGCCTTGCATTTCTACGAGCGCCGTAAGTTTAAAGTTGTGGGTCGCCGTGCTCGCTATTACACGGCGCCGATCGAGGATGCTCTGCTGCTGACTGCAAACCTGGAGTGACCGCATCTGATTCTGTAACGTGACTATGAGGCCAAATGCATCTTGAAGACGCCAGTTTGAGGCTCTTGAAGGACGCGCTACAAAAACTGGATAGCGGATTCGCTGCGCTGCCGTCGATCGCAAATGATTTCGGGCAGGATGCACGCCTCGCCGAAGTGATGGACGAGGTCGCTACCAAGCTGCAAAATAATTACCCGTACTTTCATCCGCTGTATGCCGGGCAAATGCTAAAGCCCCCGCACCCGGTTGCGCGCCTTGCCTACGCGCTGGCTATGTGGATTAATCCCAATAACCACGCTCTCGACGGCGGCCGCGCCAGTTCAGCGATGGAAAACGAAGCTGTCGCGCAAATCGCGGGGATGTTTGGCTGGAAAGAATATCTGGGTCACCTTTGCGGCGGCGGAACGATGGCGAATTTGGAAGCGCTGTGGGTGGCGGGTCAACTTCGTCCCGGCAAGAAAATTGTCGCCTCCGATCAGTCTCATTACACGCACCGTCGAATTTCTGCGGTTCTGCAATTGCCGTTTGCCGACGTGCCTTCGGACAACCGCGGCCGCATGGACACAAGAGCTCTGGAACAATTGCTGCAAACAGGCGAGGTGGGCTGCGTTGTAGCCACGCTCGGAACCACGGGAACCGGTTCAGTCGATCCCTTGGCGGAAATTCTTCGAATGCGAGAGCGTTACGGTTTTCGAGTGCACGTCGATTCCGCGTATGGCGGATATTTTGCGCTTGCTTCGAGTCTTTCTGCCGAAACCCGTGCAAGCTTTGACCTGATCGGCCGCGCGGATTCCATTGTGATTGACCCGCACAAGCACGGATTACAGCCCTATGGTTGTGGCTGCGTCCTGTTTCGCGATGCAAGCGTCGGCGCAATGTACAAACACGAATCGCCCTTCACATATTTCAGTTCTTCCGATCTTCATCTAGGCGAGATCAGTCTGGAATGTTCGCGCCCGGGGGCTTCGGCGGTGGCGCTTTGGGCGACTCAACGGCTGTTGCCGTTGGTGCGAGACGGGGAATTTGCTGCAACGCTCGATGCGTCACTGGATGCGGCGGCGACGTTTTCGAAGCGGCTGGCGAGTGACGAACGATGGCTTGTGCCCTTTACTCCGGAGCTGGACATTGTGGTGTGGGCACCGCGAGCACAGTCGGCCCGTGAAACTTCAGAATTGTCGCAACTTGTCTACGATGCTGCGGCGAAGGAAAATCTGCACCTCGCGCTGGTTCGCCTGCCGGCGAGATTTTTCACCTCGCAACGAGAACCTACTCATTCCTATAGCGATACGATTCTATGTTTGCGATCGGTATTGATGAAGCCTGAACACCGCGGCTGGCTCGAACACATCTGGTCGATTTTGAACCATGCCGCCGACGAGGTTCGTATTCGACACACCACAAAGTGAATGAGTGCTAAGTCCAGTCAGCCTAGGCCCGAGGAACTTGCTCTTGCGGGGCGGCCGCCGAGCCCAGTAACTTACTAAGGCATCTTGCCTATTGGCTTTCACAGCCGCAATGTGGTAATTGTTACGGTTATGTGAACGACGCTCCAACCAGGAGGGTATGGATGCCGATTACGACGCACGATATCCGAAAGTCCCTGATGGAATCGAATCAAGAATATCGCCGCCTCTACGAAGAATACTCCCGCTGTGAATGCCGGCTTCAAGAACTCGTCAGACAATCTTACTGGAACGTGGAAGACCTCGAGATGGAAGTCTCGCTCAAAAAAATGAAGCTTCATCTCAAGGATATGATGGAGCTGATGGTGGCGAGTTATCGTCATCACCAGCAGGCTCATCAACAACAAATTCATCTGTAAGCCGCGTTCGGTCCTCGAAGTTCTGTCGTACAATAATCACGCGCTCGAAGCTTACCTTGTAACAGCCGACGGACACACTGCTTGTGTCGCCGAAGTCATTCATAATGCGAGCCACTGAGGCATTGCCGTAAAAAATTATTGACTGTTATATATTGCAAGAAATCGAGGCACTGTACGGATTCCGCAAGAGAACATCGCGATTGGCATTCCGTAGGGCAATCCTCCCGCGGAATCGACCGTTCCCGCGCTAAACAGAGGACCCCATCAACGTCATGATTAAGGACGCTTATCGCTTCGCACTGCCGCCGCTCATAACCGGCGCGCTCTGCTTCATTCCCGGCTGGAAATGGGCCGGCGGCATCCTGATTTTCCTGGGTCTTTTCATTTTTTATTTCTTCCGCGATCCGCAGCGCACCATTCCTTCCGAACCGGGCCTGGTGGTTTCCCCGGCTGACGGTCATGTAATCGAAATCGTAGACGAGCTATTCGACACCCGCATGGGCCGTCGCATCACTATTTTTCTTTCCATCTGGGACGTACACGTGCAACGCGCGCCTGTGGCCGGGCGCGTCACCGGTGTAGTTTACCGCCCGGGCCGTTTTTACGCCGCGATGCGCAAAGCTGCCTCCCGCGAAAACGAACAGAACATCATTTCCATTGACACGCCTGCCGGGTGTTTAATCTTCAAACAAATCGCCGGAGCAATCGCGCGCCGCGTGATATGCTGGAAACACGAAGGCGAAGAAGTTTCGCTCGGCGAACGCGTCGGCCTGATTCGCTTCGGCTCCCGCGTGGATGTGTGGCTGCCGCTGGAATCGCAAGTAGTCGTAAAGCGCGGGCAAAAAGTAAAAGGCGGCGAGAGCATACTGGCGAAATGGAATTCAACGGCATAGACCCCATCGGACACGAAGAAGGCCCCCGTCGTCCGTTCCGCAGCAACCGACTCCGTCGTGGTGTTTACCTCCTCCCCAGCGCATTTACCGTCGCGAATATGTTGTGCGGTTATTATGCGGTCCTCGCCGTCTTGGATGGAAAAATCACGGATTTCGATAATGCCGCAGTCGCGATCGGTCTGGCCTGGGCGTTCGATTCGCTGGACGGCCGCATCGCCCGCGCCATGAAAATGGAAAGCGAATTCGGCAAGGAATTCGATTCACTCGCGGACATCGTCAGCTTTGGCATTGCGCCCGCCTTACTCGCATACGCGTGGGGAATTCGGGCCATGGCTGCAGCCAATGCGCCCGAAGCGCTGCACTTGACGCAGCTGGGCTGGCTGATCGGCTTTATCTACTTGGCCTGCTGCGCGTGGCGCCTCGCGCGTTTCAATATTCAAGGGATGGCCCCAGGCGCTGGCAATAAGTATTTCGCCGGTATGCCCACACCAGCCGCGGCAGGAATGATTGCGGCCACAGTTCACTTCGCGCACGGACATCCTCTCGAGGACGTTCGCGTGACGGTGCTTTGGCTAGCGCTGGTGGTTGTACTAGGTGTTTTCATGTCCAGCACGATTCGATATTTCAGCTTCAAAGACATTCCGCTGACTCGCCGTCAACCATCGCTTGCCGTCGTACTCCTGGCTTTGCTCGTTGGCGCGGTCGTCTATTTCTCGCATCAAACTCTTCTCGCAGTCGCCGCGGTTTATACTTTCCACGGTCCGGTAATGCAGCTGGTGCGCACGGTGCGCCACCGGCTCGCATCACGCGCCGCCTAGACCATGCCCCACGGGCAAGACAGATCCAATCGCGTCGCCATCGTGGGCGCCTCCTCGCTGCGCGGCAAGGAACTCAAAACCGTTCTCGAAGAGCGCGATTTTCCCGCGGGCGGAATTGTGCTACTCGACGAACCAGTCCTGGCTGGAACGCTGACCGAAGCCGCGGGTGAGCCGACTTTTATTCGCGCGCTGACGAAAGAAAGCTTCGAAGGAGCAGCTTTTGCCTTCTTCACCGGTTCGCAGCGCGACGCGGAACAGAACTGGCAAGCAGCAAAGGCGTCTGGCGCCACGGTGATCGATCTTACCGGTGCCCTGGCGGCGAGTGGCCGATCGACGTCGTGGATTCCAGCGCTTTCCACCGTGCTGCTCCCGCGTCCGGGAGCACACGCAAGCGAAGCTGCTGCAGCCGGACGGGCTGAAAATCATGCGACTCCTACGATCGCATATTCGTCGCCGGGTTCGGGAGTCATCATCGCTTGCACCGTCGCGGCGGCTCTTTCGAAGTTTTCGCCGCTGCGCACGATCGTGCTGCTGTTTCCCCCGGTTTCCGAACGCGACCAAGCTGGCCTGGACGAACTAGAGGCCCAAACCACCGCCTTACTCTCGTTCCGACCGATCGCCCAAACCGTCTTCGACGCACAAGTGGCGTTCAACCTCCTGGCCGGCTATGGAGAGGAGTGCCAACCGAGCCTCGCAGAATTGCGTGCCGGAATCGCGCGTGACGTTGCGGAATATCTTGCCGGCCGCGCGAATGCACCGGCAATTCAATTAGTGCAAGCTCCGGTTTTTTACGGCTACGCTTTCGCGATGTATGCGGAATTCGCGCCGCCTCAGTCCACAGAGCAGATCGAGCTTGCGTTTGCATCGGTAGGCATGAAGGTTGGTGCACCGGGAGACCCTCCGCCGAGCAACGTCAGCGTAACCGCGGAAAACGAAATACATCTAGCGCGCATCGAATCTGATCCGAATGTTTCGGCCGGGGTTTGGATCTGGGGCGTAGCCGACAATCTGCGCCTGGCAGCCGTGAACGCCGTGCGCATCGCGGAGGAGTTGGTTGCAAAACCGCCCGTTCAGTAAGAACTTCGACGCTGTCCTCGCGCTGGCTGCTGCGGTGATTCTTGCTGGTTGCGGTTATCACGTGGCCGGCCGAGCCGCGAATCTGCCGTCTGACTGGAAAACGATCGCGATTCCTGCATTCAAGAACGACACGACGCGCTATCGTATCGAGCAGCGTTTTACAGCGGCGGTAATCCGGCAATTCCTGGAACGCACCAAATTTCACATCGTGCAAGATCCAAAGGCCGCGGACGCTGTTCTGCACGGCGAAGTGATCTCAATTGAAACCGACCCGGTGCTTTTCGACGTAAGAACGGGAGAAGTGACGACCATGCTGGTCGCGGTACACACCAAAGTCGAGCTGATAGACAATCAATCCCAGAAAACGGTGTATCAGAACAACGACATGGTTTTCCGCGATGAATACCAGATCTCATCCGACGTGCAGAGCTTCTTCGAAGAGCAAGACCCAGCGCTAGAGCGGATGTCGCGTGATTTCGCTTCGCAACTGGTTTCGAACGTAACGGAGAAGTTCTAATGCCCGAACTTTCGCCGGACAGATTGATCGAGCGCCTGCGAAAAGGCAAACCTATCAGTGCCATAATTCTGGAAGGCACTGATCCCTATCTGCGTGAAATGTGCCGGAATCAAATCATCGACACTTACGTTCCGGAACCGATGCGCGAGTGGGCGCTCAGTCGCACGTCCCTGCGCGGCGGCGATTGGAGCGAATTATTTCAACGCGCCGAAACCATGCCCATGCTGGCGCCCTGCCAGGTAATCCTGGTAGATGGCGCTGAATCAATCCAATCGCGCATCAAGGATGGCGACGAAGCTGCCGAAGACGATGATGACGACGGCGAAGATCCGCGCAAGGACACGCTGAGAGCCTTTGCTGAATATCTCAAGAACCCCCCGCCATTCACCGTGCTGGTATTTGAAGTCCCCAAACTCGACCACAGGCAGCGTCTTTACAAAATACTGGCCGAAAACGCTGTAATCGCTGAACTGACGCTCGGCAGCGAGTCCGCAGCATCCCTGGGCGTGCAGATGGCCGAAGAACTTGGCGCAGAAATCGACCGCCCCGCCGCCAACTTACTAGCAGAAATCGTGAATAGTGAACCAGCGCGCATCCGCATCGAAATTCAAAAACTGACTTCGTACGTTGGAGTACGAGGCCGCATCACATCCGCCGCGGTTGAGGAATTAGTTCCGAATGCCCGCAAGAATACGGTTTGGCAACTAGCCGAAATGCTGGCTACTGGTCGCCGCGCCGATGCTCTGCAATTCCTTGAAAATCTCCTGCGCGAGGGCGAACAACCGATCGCGCTGGTGGGCGTACTGGCGTGGATGTATCGCAAATTGATTGAAGCACGGGATCTACCGGCGGGAATGAATGGTTTCCAGGCGGCGCGTCTGCTGGGCATGCGCGTTGATGCCGCACAAGCCGCAGTGCGCAACGCACATCGTATGCACAAGAGGGATTTGCTCGCAGGCTTGAGTGCTCTTGCGGAGGCCGACAGCCGGCTGAAGTCCTCAAACCCGAATCCGAAAGCGCTGATGGAATTTCTGATCGCGAAGCTTACCGGGTCGGCGACCTCAGCGTCGACGACGGCCTGATCCGTGATGAAGTTTCGAAATGGATAGGTTCCGACGGAACCTAATTTTTCGATCCTCAACCAGGTTTAAATTCCGGCACAACTTCACTGGGCTTAAAGAGTAACTTCGATGTTACGCCGGTAGCGCGCGCAGCCTCAGCAGCGATTTTCTCGAGATCGCTCTTCCCGAATCCCACCGAGCTCAGCTGAATTGTTCCATCCGGAGAAATCAAAAAGACAGTGGGAACATTCGTGATCCCATATCGATTTGAAACAGGGTATCCATCTGCGTCGATCAGAGCAGGGAACTCGACGTCAAATTCCTTGAAGAACTCGCGCGTGTCCGCAGCGTCATTCTGTGAAATTCCCCACATTGTGAATTTCTCGCCGCCATACGTTTCATGTAACCGTTCAAGGAACGGCGCCGTGAACTGGCAGGTCGGACAACTCACCTTGAAAAAGGCCACAACCACCGGCCCTTTTTTCAGCGCGTCCGCAAGGCTCAAAGTCTCGCCGTCCACAGATTCTAGCGTGATCGCCGGAGCGTGCTCGCCGGAGGACAGCGCGGACATCCTCCTCTCTCCCAACATTTCACGAATATGCCGCTTGAGGCTCATAGGTCTAGTGTAACCCGACATTCGTTGGATGCGGCTCGACCTGGCCAGAGCCAAGTCGCGAATAATACATTACAGCTGCCGTTGCCGTCGCAGTTGCCGTCGTCTCAGCCTTTCGCTGTCATCCTTCCGGTCGGACCCTTCCCGAGCGGAAGGATCTCTCTTACTGCAACTTCCGCTGAAGCCTGAATTATCAATGAATATTGCGGGTCTTTTTACCAACGTAGTCCATCAGCAGGTACTGCCCGAGGGTGTAAGGCGTAGTGAAGTAGGCTTTGCCGCGGCACAGCTCGGTGATCTTCTGCACAAAATGCACCAGGCTATAATCGCTCGACAGCATAAAGGTATTGATCAAAATACCAGCACGTTTGCATTTCGCAACTTCTTCCATCGTTTGCGTCACGACCAGAGGATCTAACCCGAAAGCATTCTTGTAAATGCGCCCATCTTCAAGAGTCAGCGCAGAAGGCTTGCCATCAGTGATCATGACGATCTGGCGCATATCTTTCTTCTGCCGCGAAAGAATGCGCTGCGCGAGACGAAGCCCCTCGCGCGTATTCGTGTAGTAAGGTCCTACTTGCACTCGCGCGAGCTTGCCGAGCGGAATTTCCTCCGCGCTATCGTGGAACAGCACGCAATGCAAAGAATCGCCCGGATATTGCGTGCGAATCAGATGCGATAGAGCGAGAGCTACGCGCTTCGCAGGCGTAAAACGATCCTCGCCGTAAAGAATCATGCTGTGGCTGCAATCGAGCATCAGCACAGTGGCGCACGAACTTTGGTATTCGCACTGGTGCACCATCAAGTCCGGATAATCGAGCTCAATCGGAACCTGCGTGCCACTGCGCTGCACGGCATTGAAAAGCGTAGCGCTGATGTCCATATTCAGCGTGTCGCCAAATTCGTAATGCTTCGAAGTCCCGCCGGATTCAACGCCAGTCGAAAGATCGCGCGTGTCGTGCCGTCCAAAGCTGCTCTTACCAAGCGACGCGAGCAAATCCTTGAGCGTCTTGAATCCCAGAAAATCGAGGGCCTTATCTGTAATCTCAAATCGCGCTTCCACGTTCGGCTGAGCCTCGCCGACTTGCCCCCCTGGGGTCTGCGAAGGGGGCGGCGTCACCTGCGCGGGCTGGTTAGAACGCGAAATAAACCCTTCCTGCTCCATCCGCAGGATAATCTGGTCAACAACGTCGCGCAATTCCTGATTCTGCGCAATATCAGGATTGTTCAGCAGCTGCTCCATCATCTCAGGAGAAAGCAACTCGCCCTCCTGCAGCGCGCGCAGGATCGCTTCGCGCAGCTCCTCCATCATCTGCTCGCGCGACCGCTCCGAATCCATCTCGTAAATACCGTACTGCGATTGAAAGCCGCTCTGCAGCAGGAAATCCGAAAGCCGGCTCATCAATTCCTGAAGATCGATGTCGTCGCCGGCGTTGGGCGCGTACTTTGAGTAGCGTGTGTATTTCATGGGATCCCGGTACAGCTCTTCCCTAAATCAAATCTCTTAGTTGAATTGCCGTCGTGTCCGGCCGCTTGAAGATTCCCGAGGCTCGCGCGGCTCCGGCGTCTTACGCCCGTCAGCGAAATACCCACGCTCCTCGCTACGATTGATGCGCTTGTGCGCCCACAACCCTTCGAGAATAAACTCCGCCGCGCTCACGACCATGCCGGCGTCGTCTTTCTGGTTTACATCCAGCACGCTCAAATTGTCGAAGAGCCCCTGAATTTTCTTCAACTCAGCCATAACTTCGGAACCGGACGCATTAGCCGGAACCTTCAATTCGCCGCCAAGTTCAAACCACTGAATCACCGGCTGCATATTCGCGCCGGTAAAGTACTGCGTATACGTTTTTCCGATCGCAGCGCGGATCAGCTCGCGGGCGATATTGTCGGCGCCGCGTAATTCGCCTTCATATTCCAGCTCGAATTTGCCAGTCATCGAAGGAATCGCGGCGTAAATGTCCGCCACACGCGCCACCACCGCGGAATCGCGGCTGCGAACAGCACGCTGTTCAGCGCTGCTCATCACATTTTCAAGCGCGCTGATAGGAAGCCGCTGGCTGACACCGGAACGCCGATCCACGCGCTTGTCTTCACGGGCCTGAAACGCGATCTCTTCCACCACTTCGCGCACGTACTGCGGCATTTCGACGCGCTTGGTACTCTCGCGCTTGATCCACGATTCCTGCGCAGTGATGGACATTCCTTCGGCCACAGTCGCCGGATAGTGGGTGCGAATTTCAGATCCAATACGGTCTTTTAAAGGCGTGATGATCTTGCCGCGCGCGGTATAGTCCTCAGGGTTCGCGGTGAATACCAGCAACACATCCAGCGCCAGCCGCACAGGGTAGCCCTTAATCTGCACGTCGCCTTCCTGCATGATATTGAAAAGTCCGACCTGGATTTTTCCAGCAAGATCCGGCAATTCATTGATCGCAAAAATCCCGCGGTTAGCTCGAGGTAGCAACCCATAGTGAATCGTCAGCTCGTCCGAAAGACTTCGTCCGCTGCGTGCAGCTTTAATGGGGTCTACGTCGCCGATCATGTCCGCAATGGTGACATCCGGTGTAGCCAACTTTTCCACATAGCGATGGTCACGCGACAACCAGCCGATGGGCGTGGTATCGCCATCCGCAGCAATGCGTTCGCGGCAGGTCCGGCAAAGCGGCGCATAGGGATTGTCGTGAATTTCGCAGCCTTCGACGAAAGGAATACGCGGATCCATAAATTCCACCAGCCCACGAAGAATCCGCGACTTCGCTTGCCCGCGCAACCCGAGCAAAATAAAATGGTGTCGCGAAAGGATGGCATTGATGATCTGCGGCAGCACAGTATCGTCGTAGCCTTGTACACCCGAAAAGAGCGCGTCGCCCTTCTCCATTTTGCACAGCAGATTTTCACGCAATTCTTGCCGCATAGTCCTGCGTGCGGTTCTTTCTTCCGACCACTGGCTGCGGCGAAGTTCACCCAAAGTTTTCGGCAATGAAGTCATGAGGGCCTCAGTAACTCAATTACTATGATGCGACGCGTTCTGAATCTGTTTCAGCACCATTATAGAGGAAGGAAGCCGGCGGCGATACTTTCGTTTGGGCAGGTTCAATTAATAGGATCGATGGAATGAATTAATTCAATTGATGGCCGTTGCCGGCGGCAGTCGAGCGGGCCCGCTGCTGGTTACCGAGCCGCGGGAGCAGCATATTCATCCACTGTATAAGAAAATCCTGGCGCTTGGGCTCATCCCGAACTTCGAGAAGCTGTTGCCTTTCCTCGAGATCAAGCGGCAGCCGTGCCGCCAGCAGATAAGACAGAGGCCAAAGTGGCTGCCTGGCGGTGGTAACCCACATCTGTCCATAAATCAGCGAGTGGCACTCCTGAAAAAGCGCCAGTAGTCCGCCATTCTCACGGCAGTCAATGGATTCGTGCAGCGGCGCAGGAACATCCACAAGATATTCGACCACCGCTTCGTGGTATTCCTTCTCCTGCAGCAGCTTCAGAATTCGGAAGACGACATTGCCTTGTGTCAGAATATCCATGCGGCCGTCAGGATAATCTTTGATCTTTCGAGTGATAGCTGCCGTGCAACCCACGGTAGTAACGCCTCGCTCGCCAGCCAGCACGATTCCGAACTCGCGATTTTCGTTCAAGCAACAAGCGATCATAACCTTGTATCGCTGCTCGAAAATATGCAATGGCAGTGTAGCGCCGGGGAACAGCACAACTTCCAGGGGGAAAAGCGGAATACGATTCGGTCTCATGATATTAACCTGCTTAGAAAAACGGCAGCGCCGAGCCTAGCGCATCAGCGCCAGGGCAGCCTGCATTTCATCTCGGGCATGCATATCGCCCGCGTTTTGAGCGACCAAAATACCGTCGGAAAGAAGTTTGCGGGCCTGCTCCAGCTTTCCTATGCGTGATAGATGTTGGCCGAATTGAAAATAGCCGGCGACGTAACCCGGGTTGGCTTCCAGTAATTTCTGAAAATGTTCAGTAGCGGCGTCATTGTCGCCGTCTTTAGTGCATTCGAGCGCCAGTCCATAGCGCGCGAACGCATCCGACGGCTTCTCAGCCACAAATTGTTCCAGAACTTCACGGCGCGACTTCTGCGTTTGGGTCATAGCTGCCAAACGCGTATTATAGCGAGCTTAAGGATTCACGCCAAGGGCGCAAGGCTTTTGGTGGCAGCGAAAATTCGCGCAAAGATCGGCGGCCTGCGAAATGGCGAAAAAAACAAAATCGAACGGTAAAAAATCGAGCGAAGCGTCTGCCAAAGTCTTCACCGAAACCAGGTTGCCGGGTAAGCCGGTACAAGCATCGGCTTCGGAGATCGTCGAAATCGTCCTGCCAAACGACGCCAACTTGCTCGGCAACATGCTCGGCGGCCGAGTAATGCACTTGATTGATATCGCCGGAGCGCTTGCGGCCAATCGCCACTCCAATAGCCATGTGGTCACCGCGTCCGTGGACTATCTCGATTTTCGTTTTCCCATTCGCGTGGGCGAGTGGATCGTCCTGAAGTCGAGCGTCAACCGCGTGTTTAGCACGTCGATGGAAGTAGGAGTCAAGGTGTTCGCCGAAAATATTCTTACCGGTGAGCGCCGGCACACCAGCACGGCGTTCGTCACATTTGTAGCCCTGGACGCGAACCATCAACCGCATCCGGTGGCGCCGCTGATTTTGGAGAGCGAAGACGAGCGCCGTCGCTATCGCGAAGCTGGAGAGCGGCGTCGACTCCGGCTAAAGATGCGGAACATGCGCCCGCTCTCGGAGGATTAAGCGCGACGGCCTGGAGTAGCGGGAGCTGCGAGCGCGATAGCTTGGTACTATGCGGCGGGCATCCGATCACTGATGGTCAAGTAATTTCTAACTGCCTCCGCCGCGTGAAATCCATTCTCCACGCAGTTTCCGATAGCTGGCCCCTCGAGATAATTACCCGCGAAAAACAGCCCGGGAGTTTTCCTTTCCGCGTCACGAATGGCTTCGACGATATGCCCGTGCCCTAGATTGTATTGGGGCAAAGCGCGCAGATGTTTCCACACCAAGGTTTCAATCGCGGGGCCGGTAATTCCCAGAATGCGTGCATTTTCATCGTGCACGATTCGCGCAATCTCTTCTTCCGGATGATTCACGATGTCTAGGTCCGTCGCGCCGCCGATAAAGCTGGTGATGGTCGCGGCCCCCGCGGGCGCGCGATCCGAGAAGAGCGATGAATTCCACACCGTCCCGAGCGTGCGGACTTTTTCTCGGCGCGGAACCAGAAATCCAAATCCCTCGAGGGGATCGCCAATTTGCCGCCGATAATAGCTGGCCGCGACAACTGCTACCGGAGCGTAGGCTATCCCGCTCAATGTGTGTGCGAGGGCAGAGGAGAAGGCATCGAGCAGCGCACCCGCCACATATGCAGGCGCGGCCATGACAACCGCGTCCGCGAAAACAGATTGTTCCTTGCCTTGCGAAGTGACGCGGATTTCATGGGACCGCTTGCCGCCGGAATTGCCCGGGCTTTCTCTGGGTTGAATCCCGGACACAATTGCGTGTGATTGCAACTTAGCGCCTATCTTCCCGGCTATCGCGAGCGGCAGCGTTGACATTCCGTGCTTGAACGAGCATAGAGGCGCAGGGCCGCTTCGTTTATCTTTCGCCGGCCGCGACTTCATCGCGCCGCGCAGGACGCTGCCGAATTGCCGCTCCCATTGGTCAAGCGGAGGGAAGGCGGCCTTCAGGCTCAACTGTTCAGGATCTCCTGCGTACACACCAGAAACGAAAGGCGCGACGAGATATTCCAGAATCTCGTTGCCGAACTTACGCCGCACAAAATTGCCGACGGATTCCTCTTCGCTAGGTGGCTTTGTTCTCTTGAAAGCTTCGGAGGCGATCTTCCAGCGCGACCCGGGCCCCAGCAGCGAGGAGGTCAGAAGCGCCTGCGGGGACATCGGAATTTTTCGCAAGCGGCCGTGCAGCAGAACGTAGCGAGGCGCGCGAGGATCTGATTTCTGCAGCTGGTCTTCAATTCCGAGCTCACTGATTAACGCCAGAAGCTCGTCAGTGGCTTGAAAACTCTGAGGTCCAGCTTCGAGCAACAGCCCGTCTTTCTCAACGGTTTCGATCAGGCCGCCCGGCCGGTCGGACGATTCAAAAACCGTGACATCGACTCCCGATTGTTGCAAACGGTACGCGCAGGCGAGCCCCGAAAGTCCAGCGCCGATCACGGCCACTCGTGGGGGATTGGTCATGAATGCAGGTCAGAGCGTCTTCGAAAAAAGCGGGCGCTGATCCATCTGCTGTTCCTGCAGGTACCGATCGAACGTCATCGCGACGTTGCGAATAAAAATTCGGCCAAGAGGTGTTACGCGAATTTCATCGCGATTGAGGATCACCAATCCTTCGTCGCGCGGGTCTTCAAGACGAAGCAATTCCGGCGCGAAATACTCATCGAAAGAAATCCTGAATTCCTTCTCGACTTCGGCTTTTGGA
Source organism: uncultured Acidobacteriota bacterium (assembly GCA_963703675.1). Lineage (GTDB taxonomy): Bacteria > Acidobacteriota > Terriglobia > Acidiferrales > UBA7541 > Palsa-295. The sequence goes on from CAVPFH010000011.1 coordinate 44,531, forward strand.
ATCACGGTATGGCATAGCAACCTGCCGATCACAGCCCGGCGAAGCAGGTCATCCGCAGAGAGCCGGTAACCGCGCATGGTAGCGATACCACGCGTTCCGACCGTGGCCTGATAGGCCGGAACCTCTTTACGGTTTTGCGCATAGGATTCGCCAATTGAGCTAATGGCGCTGACGCCCATGCCGTAGAGGTCTGCGCCCGCCTTGGTGGTGTACCCCTGAAAATTTCTGTGCAGCGTGCGACTGTGCTGCGCCACAGCCAGCTCGTCGCCCGGCCGCGCGAAGTGATCCATGCCTATGTATAAATATCCCGCGTCAAGGAATCGTTCGAGGCCCGTGCGGAAAATGCGAAACTTTTCCATTCCTTCCGGCAAGTGCGTCGCAAATGAACCTTGCTGTTTCTTGAGCCACGGCACATGAGCGTAGCTGAACATAGCGACACGATCCGGCAGCAACGTAAGCGTACGATCAATCGTATCCTTGAAACTTTCAGCGGTTTGGTATGGTAGCCCGTAAATCAGATCGACGTTGAGGCTCTCGAATCCAAGCTCGCGCGCGGCCACGATCAAATCCCGCGTCAGTTCGTAAGGCTGCACGCGGTGAATCGTTTCCTGCACTTTGGGCTGAAAATCCTGAATGCCCATGCTCAGCCGGTTGAATCCGAGCCTTCTCAAAGTCTCCAAATGAGCTCGATGCGTAACCCGCGGGTCGATCTCGATGCCAATCTCCGCATCCGGCGAAAACGAAAAGCGCTCGCGCGCACAACCGAAAAGGTCTTCCATCTGCACGGGAGTCAAATAAGTCGGCGTTCCCCCGCCCCAGTGAAATTGTATGACCTCACGTTTGCGCGAAACGTGTCCGCCGACGTGATCGATTTCGCGTTTCAGCGCCTCAAGGTAGGGAATCGCTACCTTCTTGTCTTTTTGAATGGACACGTTACAGGCGCAGAACAAACACAGGCTCTCGCAGAAGGGAATATGCATGTACAAAGAAAGCGGCGTGGCCCTGTCCTCGGCTCGCGCGTAAAAGTTCTCCAGGTCGTCAGGCCCGAAATCATCTTTCCACACCGGCGCGGTGGGGTAACTCGTGTAACGGGGACCCGGGCGATTGTATTTCTCAAGCGTAGCATCGGAAAGTTGCCCGATCTCGAATTTGTCAACGGGTTTTGTAGTTGCGTTAGACATCATCACTCGATTAATTCTCGTCCACGACCGTTGCTTAATCTATCTTCGCGGTTGTTTTTAATTCGTCATCCTGAGCGCAGCGCAGGACCTCTGTTCGATTTTCCCCTGCCTCAGCGCTCTGTATCCGTGCCGTCTGCCCAGCCTCCACAAAAGCTTTTGCATTCGCCACAGGAGTCTTCGGCAAAATACCGTGCCCCAGATTTAAGATATGCCCGAGCCCGCCGGTTTTTTCCACCGCAGTCTGAGCAGCTTGACGAACAGCAGCCTCGTCGTCGTGCAACACATTAGGATCGACATTCCCCTGCAGCGCCACTTTGCGGCCGAGCGTCCGCCGAGCCTCTGCAAGATCGGTATTCCAATCCACACTCAACACATCGGCACCTGATTGCGCCAGACTTTCCAACAAACGAGCGGAACCCTTCGCAAACAAAATTTTCGGCACCTGCGGATGCCCGAGCAATTCGTAAACCAGCTTCGTAGCAGGCAGCTCGAACGCATGATACTCGGCAGGACTGAGCTCCCCGGCCCAGGTATCAAAAAGCTGTATAACCGATGCCCCAGCCGCGATCTGCGACTTTAAATATTCCGCTGTAGCGCGCGCAATCCGTTCCAAAAGCTCGCGCACAATTTCAGGTTCGTTGCGCAACATCTGCATAGCGCGTGAAATATCGCCGCGTGTTTGCCCCTCGATCATGTAACAAGCCAAAGTCCATGGAGCGGCAGCAAAGCCGATCACCGGCACATCAGGCCCGGCTTCCTTGCATATTGCGCGAATGGCGTCGCCTACGAACCCCGTCTCGCGCGCCGGGTCAAAATCGCGCAAACGCCGCACAGCCGCCAAATCGCGCACCGGGTTCGACAAAATAGGCCCCGAATCCGGCACATCGAGCGGCAAACCCATAGCTTCGGCGACAATCAAAATATCGGAAAAAACAATAATTGCATCCACGCCCAAAACACGAAAAGGCTGCAGCGAAACTTCCGCAGCCACCTCCGGCGTCTTGCAAATTTGCAAAAAGGTATGATTTTTTCGGACAGCCTGATATTCCGGCAGGTACCGCCCCGCCTGACGCATAATCCAGACCGGCATACGCTCGACAGGTTCAAAGCGGCAAGCGCGCAAAAACAGGTCTTTGCGGTTTTCTGCAGGGTTCATGGCTTCCGTGTCATGATAACAGAAGGCGTTTAGAGCCGTATGCTTAGGCATTACTAAACCTGGCAGCCGTACATCGTAGAACACGCGCCACATCGACGCCATGAGCGTTATAATCAACGGGCAACCCGGAGTTTTCGCTTTTCATGACACATTTCCTGGGCGATTTGAGCCTGGCACTGTATGTGGCCAGTTTTATCTGCTACGCCCGTATTCTGTACGTCCCCACTCTCCGGATTGGTCGCCTGGCGTCCGCCCTGCTGGCCGCCGGAATTTTCGCGCAGTATTGGGCGCTGTATGAAAGGTCTCTAGCGCTGCACACAGTCCCGTACGATGACTTGTTCGGTTCCATGTCGCTGTTCGCCTGGCTCCTGGGGATTACATATCTGGGATTGGAGTTATTCCATCGTGAACGCGCGGTCGGCGCCTTCGTAACTCTGCTACTGGTCTGCTGGATCGCCCTGCTTGGCCTTCTGACGCCGCACTCTCTCGCCGCTCCGTCCGTGCCACGCGGCCCGCTGTTTGCGTTTCACGTCACGCTCAACACCTGGGCTTACGCGGCGTTCGCGCTTTCCTTCGTGCTCAGCGTCATCTATCTGGTTCAGGATCAAGTCCTACGGTCGCGGCGTCTAGGCGTCCCGTTCTGGCGATTCCCGGCGCTGGACGTGCTGGATCGCATGGCCCGCAGCAGCGTGTATGTAGGTTTGGTGGCACTCGCTCTAGGCGTCTCGATGGGTTTCACGTGGGAGCATCGTCTGCGCGGCACTTATTCATGGGGCGATCCGAAAGTGATCATCACCATGGCGATTGTCGGCGTGTACGTAGCCTATCTGTTGCTGTCGCGCAACGCCAATTGGCGCGGCGCACGCGCCGCGATGCTATGCGCGTTTAATTTTATAATGGTCCTCTTCAGCTACACATTTGTGAACTTGTATCTCACCAGGTTTCACCGCTATCTCTGATGCCGACGATGGCCGCCAATTCGAATCGTCCGAACCAAGTGCGAATTCGTGTGGCCCTGATCGGCTGCAATCATCGCACCGCGCCGGTAGAGCTTCGCGAACGAATCGCTTTTACTTCGCAGCAGGCCCTGCAGGCTGCCGATGAATTGCGTCACCGCGGAATCCTGGAAGAAGCCGTAGTGATTTCCACCTGCAATCGCAGCGAACTGTACGGCGTGCCGGGAGATCTCTCGCCGTCATCCGGCGCGGAAGCCATGGAAGATTATTTCACATCGTTCCATCGCATCCCTCGCGGCGATCTGGAAGGTCGCTTCTATCGCTGGTCGGGCCCAGACGCCGTGCGTCATTTATTCCGCGTCGCAGCCGGGCTCGACTCCATGCTTCTGGGTGAAGCTGAAATCCTGGGTCAATTGCGCACTGCGTACAATCAAGCCCTCGATCACGGAGCCACGGGCCCGGTCCTGAACCGAATTTTTCAAGGCGCTCTGGAAGTAGGCAAGCGCGTGCGCAGCGAAACCGAAGTCGGCGCACGACCGATGTCAGTGGCGCTAGCAGGCGTCAAGCTAGCGGAACGCGTTTTCGGCAATCTCAAAGGCCATTCGGCGCTAATTTTGGGCGCTGGCGCAGTAGCCGAACAAGTAGTCGAGCACATGCGCAATCGCGGCATCGGCAACCTGCGCGTGATAAACCGCTCGTTCGATCGTGCCGCCGAACTAGCGCAGCGCGTGGGCGCGGAAGCAATCGCCTGGGAATCACTGGAATCAGTACTGGGAGCACCCGACATTCTGGTCACGTCGGTCAGCGCAACCGGACCGGTGCTGACGCGCGAAATGCTGGAACGCGCCATCGCCGCGAGGTCAGGCCGCCCGGTTTTCGTCGTGGACCTAGGTGTACCCCGCAACGTCGCCGAAAGCTCAGCAGGCCTCTACAATCTCTATCTCTACAACGTCGACGACCTGGGCGAAATCGTCGAACAGAACAAAAAAGCGCGCGAATCCGAAATCCCGCGAGCCGAAGCAATCATTGCCGAACACATCGACAAATTCGAAGTCTGGCGCAGCGCGCTTGAGGCCGGCACCATCGTCAACGACCTTCGCGACCAGTTCCACAAACATCGCGAGCTGATAATCCGGGAAAAACTGAAAGACATGGACGACGTCTCGTCCGACGAACGAAACCGTATAGCGCACATCACCGAGGAATTAATCGAGCGCCTGCTGGAAGAGCCGCAAGAAAAACTGAAACACGGCCGTGGCATGCGAGGCCGGCTGGCCGGGCTCGAGGCCCTACGCCACCTCTTCGGTCTGGACGAAGGAAAGAAGTGAAGCCGTTACGAATCGGCACGCGCGGCAGCGCGCTGGCGCTCCGGCAAGCCAACCACTTTCGCGAAGCGCTGGAAAAGACCTGCGGAGTTGCCGCTGAGATAGTGATAATCAAAACTTCGGGCGATCAATTTGCGACAGCGCCACCTGATCAAATCGGCGTAAAAGGAGTTTTCACCAAAGAACTGGAAGACGCGTTGCTCGACGCTCGCGCCGACGTAGCCGTCCATAGCATGAAGGACGTCCCCACGGAGCTTTCAGACGCCTGCCGCGTAATCACGGTTTTCAAGCGCGAAGATGCACGAGACGCGCTGGTATCGCATCGTGGCGAGACGCTCGAAAAATTGCCGCACGGAGCGCGAATCGGCACGAGTAGTCTGCGGCGCGCCTCGCAACTTCGCTTGTACCGCCCGGATTTTCAAATCGCCGAACTACGCGGGAACGTTGACACGCGTCTGCGCAAGGTGTCGTCCGGCGAATATGACGCGATCGTAGTGGCGAAAGCGGGCATCGACCGCCTGAATTTATCGGCACGCATTACGGAGGTGTTGTCGCCTGGAGTTGTCGTTCCGGCGGTCGGTCAAGGCGCTCTAGGAGTCGAGTTCCTGAAGGCTCGCGAGAGCGAGTTGAAATTTCTGACCCGGTTGGTGGACAACGATACAGCACAGGCTGTCGCTGCGGAGCGCGCTCTACTCGCAAAGCTGCAAGGCGGCTGCCGACTGCCGATAGGCGCATGGGCGCGATTGCAAAACGGCATTATGGTCCTAGATGCTTGCGTGCTATCGGCTGAAGGCAACGAATCCATCCGCCGACAAGGCGAAAAGAAATGCACCTCAGCATCGGACGCGGAGTCTCTCGGGCGACAAGTAGCCGGCGAGCTTCTCGCGGCCGGCGCCGATAAGCTGCTTCGAATGGCGGGAAGGTCCGTTGGACAATCGCGATAAAACGCAAGTCACAGGGACGCTGGCTGGCAGGAGGATCGTGGTCACTCGCGCACCCGAACAAGCGGGCGGATTAATTCGCGCCCTTGAATTACGAGGTGCTACGGTGTTGCCGCTTCCCACGGTAAGTTTTGCGCCTCCCCAAGATCCCAAAGATGTTGATGCCGCCATCGCGCGCCTCGCCGACTTCGACTGGATTCTGTTCACCAGCCAGAATGCGGTACGATTCCTCTGTCGTCGTTGGCGTGAATTGGGAAATGAGCCGGCCGCGTTGGCATCTTTGCCCGGAAGCATCGCCGCGGTGGGCTCCGCGACGGCGCGTGCTGCTGAATCAGAAGGTCTGCGAGTGGATTACATCGCACAAACTCAAACAGGAGAATCGCTCGGGTTCGAACTCCGCGATTCAATGGCAGGCAAGAATGTTCTGCTGCCGCGCAGCGATCGTGTGGACGATCGTCTACCATCGGCATTGTGCGAGGCAGGAGCGCACGTTAGCGAGGTAGTCGCCTATCGCACGTTGGCGCCCGAAACGCTCGATAAGCAAGTTCTGGCCCAGGTGCGCGCCGCGGAAATCGATGCGATCGTTTTTGCCAGCCCATCGGCATTCCATAATCTGACCGCATTCATCTCCGCGCCGGAGCTGGCCGCGCTTTCAGAGCGAGTTCAGTTCGCGACAATCGGTTCAACCACTACACGCGCGCTACAGGACGCCGCTGTGCGCGTTGCCATCGAATCGAATGACTCATCATCGGCTGGCCTGACGGATGCAATCGCCAAGCATTACCAGCGCCAGACGACCACAGTGAGGCACGCATGAGTTTTCCAGCACATCGCCCGCGCCGTTTGCGCCGCAATGAAGCGCTGCGCGGCTTGGTTCGCGAAACCAGACTCTCCAGCAGCGGACTGGTCTATCCGATGTTCGCTTGCCCGGGCACCAAAATACGCACGGAAATCAGCTCGATGCCCGGCATCTACCAGCAATCCGCCGATCAGATCGTGGAAGAGTGCCGCGAGGTAGTCGATCTGGGAATTTCCGCCGTGATTCTGTTTGGTTTGCCGGAACACAAAGACGAACTCGGCTCGGAAGCTGCGGCAGCACGAGGCGCGGTGCAGCGTTCGATTGAAGCCATTCGCAAAGCCAAGCTGAACATTCTGGTAATTTCCGATGTCTGCCTCTGCGAATACACCAGCCACGGCCATTGCGGCGTGGTCCGCGATGGAGAAATACTGAATGACCCGAGCCTGGTCCTTCTCGCCGACGCAGCACTTTCGCAGGCACGAGCCGGAGCGGACATCGTCGCGCCATCAGACATGATGGACGGCCGCGTAGCCGCGATTCGCCGACGCCTCGATGAAAACAATTTCGAAGGCATCGCCATCCTTGCCTACGCCGCGAAATATTGTTCAGCTTTTTACGGTCCGTTCCGCCAAGCCGCACAATCAGCCCCGCAGTTCGGCGACCGACGCAGCTATCAGATGGACCCGGGAAATGTGAGGGAAGCGTTACGCGAAGTAGCGATGGACCTGGAAGAAGGCGCGGACATCATCATGGTAAAACCGGCGCTGCCATATCTGGACGTGGTCCAGCGAGTCCACGAGCAATTCAATGTTCCGCTAGCCGCGTACAACGTAAGCGGCGAATATTCGATGGTAAAAGCAGCAGCGCAAAACGGCTGGATCGACGAGCGCCGAGTAGTGCTGGAAATACTAACCGGCATTCAGCGAGCCGGCGCCGAAATGATCCTGTCGTATCACGCGAAAGACGTGGCGCGCTGGCTGAAAACGTGCAACGGAGACTGAGCCGACATGGCAAGCGAAACAGTAAAGAGCGCAAAAGAAAAATCAACCGATAGCGCGCGGCACACGCGTCCACGATCCATGGAGATCTTCGAACGCGGCAAGAAGACGCTCGTAGGAGGAGTAAACAGCCCGGTTCGCGCGTTTCGCGCGGTGGGCGGATCGCCTCTGGTAATTGATCACGCTGCCGGCACTCGCCTTTACGACGTCGATGGCAACGAATATCTGGATTACGTTTGCTCCTGGGGCGCGCTGATTTTGGGCCATGCCCATCCGGACGTGGTAGCAGCGGTCACGGATCAGGCAAAGCGCGGCACCAGTTACGGCATGACCTCTCCGCTCGAAATCGAACTCGGTGAAAAAATCACTCGCGCAATTCCGTCGGTAGAGATGGTCCGCTTCGTAAGCTCCGGGACGGAAGCGGCGATGTCCGCCGTTCGCCTCGCGCGCGCATACACCGAACGCGATCTGGTAATTAAATTCGAAGGCTGCTATCACGGACATTCCGACGGATTCTTATCCGAAGCAGGCTCGGGTCTGGCAACTCTAGGAATCGCAGCGTGCCCAGGTGTACCGGACGCGTTTGCCGGCCTGACATTGAACACGCCTTACAACAATTTAGAAGGCGTGGCGAATCTTTTTCGCCGGTATCCCAAGAAAATCGCGGCGATCATCGTCGAACCGGTAGCGGCAAACATGGGATTGGCAGCGCCAGCCCCCGGATTCCTGGAAGGACTGCGCGAGATTACAAAAACAGAAGGCGCGCTGCTGATTTTTGACGAGGTAATTACCGGCTTTCGCATGGCCTACGGAGGCGCGCAGCAAGTTTACAAGATCGATCCGGATCTCACAGTGATGGGCAAAATCATCGGCGGCGGCTTGCCAGTGGCGGCCTACGGAGGCAAACGCCAAATCATGGAGCGCGTCGCGCCGCTCGGCCCGGTCTATCAAGCGGGTACACTATCCGGTAATCCCTTGGCGATGCGCGCCGGCTTAGCGACGCTGCCAAAACTCGAAGCGCCGGGATTTTACGAAGCGGTGAACAACAGAACCGAGCGTCTGGCCCAAGGCCTGCGCGCGGCGCTGGCAGAAACCGGGATGGAGGGCGTGGTGAATGTCGCAGGCTCGCTGCTGACAATTTTCTTTTGCGGAGGTCCGATCAATAATTATTCAGACGCGAAAAAGTCCGACACCGCGCTATTCGCGAAATTCTTCCAGCAGATGCTCGGGCGCGGAATCTTCCTGCCGCCATCGCAATACGAAGCTCTTTTCGTTTCCGCCGTCCACTCCGATTCCGACATCGAACAAACAATCGAAGCGGCTCGCGAAAGCCTGAGGGCGATCCGCGCAGCCTAAAGCCTGAAAGAGTAAGCGTGCAAAACCTAAGCCCTTGATCAAACGCCGCTACGCGTTGGTTTATAGCTTCAACCCCACAGCAAGGTTCTGTAGAGGTGGGTCTCAGACCAGCCCGAACTTCCACAGTGCCCGCGCAGTAATCCGACAGGGCATTCACATCCACGCAAAATCTTCATCGGCTGCGCAGGTCCAAATTCGACGACTCTGCATCCGAAGCGAAAGTCCCGCGAAGGTTGTTCCTCTAGCCCGCTTCGAATCAAGAACTTGGAAGTGGTAACCCCAGTACTAGCGAAGGGAAAGGCTTTTCCCCTAAGCAGCCTCCGAGATTCGCGAAACGGTGACAAAAACCACTCGATCCACCCTTAAGTCCCGCATATCCAATGAACACTGTATGCAACCGGGATGGTCCGACCCGTGCATTCTCTCCTGGCATCGGGCAAGACAGGAGACCACCTCTCATGGTATTTGCCGTTGCCGCACTGTTCCTTCAGTTTCAAGCGTTTGCACCATCGGTTCAAACGCTAACGGCTACGTCATTCTCGGCTCCTGATACTCGCGTAAGCAACCCGCCCGCAGTCGCCAATACTCATCCAGACTCCGTCACCTCTACGACAGAATCATCCTCGCTGCAGATGAATCTAGACCCAGTGCATCTGGACAAAGAAATTTCGAAGACCCATGTCCCTGCAACCTTGACTACAGTCGCACTCGAATCCCCTCAAAATTCGCAATCGTTTTCAACGGTTCGCATCCCCACAGAACCTTCTAAGGGATATTCAATTAAAGAAGCGATGTCTCTGCCGTCACATCGTGAATGGTTCGCGCTGTCGATCGTCGAACATGGAGCGGCTGCGTTTGACGCATACTCCACGCGCCAAGCCGTCGGACACGGAGCGGTGGAAGACGATCCTCTCATGCGCCCGTTTGCGCATTCACCGGCAATCTACGCGGCTACGCAGGTGGGCCCGGTAGTGTTCGACCTGCTCGCGCGACACATGCAACGCAGCGAATATCCCATGGTGCGGCGCATCTGGTGGATGCCGCAAAGCGTCAGCGCCGGTTTATCGATTTTTTCAGGCGCGCACAATTTAAGTGTAGCTGGCAAACGGTAAGCAATAAGCGACCGACCGGCAGTTGCGATTAACCCTTCACTCTTTCTCTGGCGGGGAAGAGGTTTTAAAAAAACGATGGCAGCGGGCCTCTCCTCCCGCTGCCATTTTTTTCGTAATGGCTCAGCGCTCATTTATATGCATGGTTCCAGGATGTAAATGTAGCGCCGCGGCCTTTTTACTGTGAAGAATGAAGGGTAGCGCGGCGTCGCGACACGGGCGCCGAACGCGCGGCGGGACAAAACTCGGGTCCACGAGGGGTAGCCTGCTGAAGACTCTCACTCCGCTTACGAAATCAAACGCACACCCGACATCGCCTGTGACCGCGTAGCCCCGCCCACCCGCTTCTCAACCCACTCAACCGCACGGTGCGCCGCGACAACGGCATTGGACACATCTGAAACCGGCCCGACCGAATCCGTATTAGCGAAAAAAATCCGTTCAAGAGACCGGCTCGCAGCAGGAATAGTTTTGCTGAAGCTACCGGGAGTAGCCATAAACATGGGATGCCCCCGGCGATACATATGAATTTCCACCGGCACGGCGCCGCCAAATTCAGGCTGCAATTTCTGAAAATCTCTCAGCACGTTTTCAGCGATCTTTCGGCAACTCTCGAGGTGCAGCAGATCCTTGCGTTGGGCTTCGGGAATGGGAGTGTAAAACGTAAGTATGTTGTACTTCTGAAGGTAACCAGGCTGCTTTTGCAGCACCCAATCGGCAGGAATAAAATCGGTGAAACTGTTTCCAGGGCACCAGGTGTCGTAAGCGCGATTGTAGACCGGTTTGTCAAAGATAAAGTTAATGACCGGATAGGGACAGTAGCGCAACGATAGCATCGCCTCGCTCTGCGCCTCGCTAAGCCCGGGAATCAGCCGCGCGGTAATGAATTTCGGCGTTGCCATAATCACGTATTTGGCAGCGATCGTGTGCAGTTCGCCTTGGTTCATGTAGGTCACTCGCACTTCGGCCTTCTGCTGGTCGACGGCGACGATCGTCGCGTCGTCGATCATTTGTTTCGCATATTTCGCTTGCAAGGCTTGAGCCAATTGCCGCGCAAGCGCCCCGTTGCCTCCAGGCAAAGTCACGCGTGGATCTTCATCGCCGGTCATATCCTTCAAATCGCCGGCGATCACCAGTGCCGACGAATCATCCGCATTCGCGCCCCAGTTCGACAGCCCGTAAGCGTCCCACCACTGCTTAATTTCGGGCGCATAGTACTTCAAATATTTCAGGGCTGGCTCGTTGTCCAACTGCTGCGCGTTTTTATCGGGATCGAGTGCGAGCACTTCCGCGCGAAACTTCTTGAAACTTTCTCGCACCGATTGGGGGTAGGGAAGTTCGTCTAATCCCGTGCGCCAGGTATTCGGTACCCATTTGCCGGCGATGATGGACGGATCGGGAGAATTTATAGGCAGTAGAGTAAGCCCGATTTCACGCGCCAGTTGTTCGCTCGCAGAACCCTTCTCGTCGAATGCGGAACCCGTCGCGAACGTCTGTCCCTGGTATTCCTCAACAGTGGCGTTGCCGCCCCAGTGAGGCTCCTTTTCCAGTAGTAGAAAATCGTGGCCGCGAAGAAAATAAGCAGCGCTCAGCCCGCTCACTCCGCCACCAACAACCAAAACATCACAACGCTTGGATACCGGAGGCTGCGCGAAAATCTTCCTATCGCGCACTTGATGGCAAATCTCGAAATGGTCGCCACCTATCTGTGGCGCAACACTGTTTTCAGCGCTGAGAAGCGAAAGATCAATGGGACATCCCGCAGCCACCGATCCAGCTACGATAAACTTCAAAAAATCCCTTCGTGTCTCGGTCATATGGACCCTCCCTCAATCGGAGCGACGACCAAAGGTTCAGAAGATTCACTGGAGCGCTGCGGGCGTGTCCGCAACCGGTACCAAATCAGAATCGTGCCAATAGAAAACAGCAGAATCAAAGTGGATATAGCGTTTATCTCCGGTGTAATTCCCCGCCGCAGGCGCGACCAGATTTCTAGCGGCAAAGTGTTGTCGCGCCCGATTAGGAAGAAGCTCACCGCAATTTCATCCAGTGACAAAGTGAAAATCAGCAATCCCGCAGCGATCAGAGAGACACGTAGATTCGGCAGCGTAATGCGCCGGAATGTTTTCCACTGATTGGCGCCCAGATCGAGCGACGCTTCCTCTTGTGCGCGATCCAGTTTTTGCAATCCAGCGAAAATTTCGGTAGTCGCAACGGAAATGAGTGCGGTGCCATGACCAAGAGTAATCGTCACCAGGCTGAGCTTCATTCCCACCGCAACGAAGAGCATAAGAAGCGAAAGTCCGGTAATAATGCCCGGAAGAATCAGCGGGAGCAGCACCAAGCGGCGAAACAGTGCCTTTCCTGGAAAATCGGCGCGGTCCAGAGCTAGGGCAGCAGACAGACCGAGCCCTAGAGCAATCGCCATTGCAATTGCCGCGACGATCATGCTGTTCAGCACCGCATCCCACAGCGCAGCATCGCCAAAAAGCTGCCGGTACCAATCAAAAGTCCAATCGCGAGGCGGGAAACCGCCGACACCGGAACCATTAAACGAATAAACCACCAGCACAATAATGGGGAAGTAGAGAAACGCGTACACAAGAAATGCGTATACAATAAGCAGAGGAGCGCCCTTCGACTGAAATCCGCCGCTCATGAAACCGTAATCCTTTTTTCAAGACGCTCAGTGGCAAAAAGAAGAGTAACCACCAGCAACATCATGCAGAACGAAATTGCCGCGCCCAACGGCCAGTTGTAAGCTGCGCCGAACAAACTGACGACGATATTCGAGATCATGATTCCGCCGGGACCGCCAACCAGCAATGGTGCGAGGAAGTCGCCAAGGGTCAACACGAAGGCAAAGGTCGCGCCAGCCAACAACCCCGGCAAGGAAAGAGGCAATATGACGCGTCGAAAAGTCGTCCACGGCGACGCGCCCAAATCGTGCGAGGCCTCGACCAATTTCCGCGGTATATGTTCGAGCGACGCAAAGATCGGCAGCAACGTAAACGGCGTATAGATATGCGTCAACGTAATGATCACCGCAAAGGGGCTATAGAGCAGAAATTCCACGGGTTTGTGAGTGATGTGCAGATATTGCAGCAACCCATTCAACACGCCGTCGCTGCCTAGGATCGTCTTCCAGGCGTAACCACGCACCAGATAGCTGGCCCACAGCGGAATAATGACGAGCTGATAGAGCAAATCCTTACGTTTGGCCGCATGAAACGACAAATAATATGCCAGCGGATATCCGAGCAGCAGCGCGCAAACGGTAACGGAAGCCGCGATTCGCATGGAACGAAAAAGGACCTGCAGATAAATGGGATTGCGCACGAGTTGAAGATAATCCTGAAAAGTCCAGGTGTGCAAAATCACTTGCATTGACGAAACGGACCAGAAGCTGTAACAAAAAAGAATCGCATATGGGATCAGCAGAAAAACCGTGACCCACAACAGCGGAGGCATCGTGACGCTCGCCTTGTAAGCGCGCGAATACATGGCTAGCCAGCCTCCCCTTCGCGCACACGAATTGCGTCACGGGCATCGAATTCGAATTCACGCTCACCGGATAGAAGGCCGGGGTTTGCAATACGCGCGCGAATTATGGTGGAGTTTCCACAATCAATTTCAAGCAGGTCCATCGCGCCGCCGAACGATTGGTTGCGAACGCGCCCGCGGAACCGCGCCGTTGACTCGTCGGCCACCGCCCGCCCCGCCGATTCCTGCACCACGCGAACACATTCAGGCCGTAGCGAGTAGCTTGCCCGGCCCGGCGGACCGAACGTGCGCCACACAATCGCACCCGCGCTCGCGATACCATCGCGCACGTCCGCTCGCAGCAGGTTCGTCTGCCCGATGAATTGAGCCGCATAGGCAGTGGCAGGCTCGCCGTAAATCTCGCGTGGCGCAGCAACCTGTTCCAGCAGCCCCGCGCGCAACAGCGCCACGCGATCGGACAGCGCCAGCGCCTCTTCCTGGTCATGGGTGACGAAAATGAAAGTAATCCCCACTTCGCGCTGCAAGGATTTCAGTTCCACCTGCATCTGCCGCCGCAAGTTCGCATCCAGAGCCGAGAGCGGTTCATCCAGAAGCAACACGCGCGGACGATTTACGAGAGCGCGCGCGAGAGCCACGCGTTGTTGCTGCCCGCCGCTAAGCTTCGAAGGCGCCGCCTGCGCGAATTCACTCATCTTGACCATGGCTAAAGCCCGCGTCACACGTTCCGGAATTTCGGGCCTTGGAGTTTTCTTCGCTTGCAGCCCGTAAGCCACATTATCGAACACGGAAAGATGCGGAAAAATCGCGTAGCTCTGAAAGACAGTATTCACCTGCCGCCGGTGCGCCGGAATCCGATCGAGCCGCTCGCCCGCCATCCATATTTCGCCGCTGTCCAGTTCCTCAAATCCGGCAATCAACCGCAGCAGGGTCGTCTTTCCCGATCCGCTCTCACCGAGAATCGTTAAAAATTCCCCGGACGAGACATCGAGGTTGATTCCACGCAACACCGGCAATTTCCCAAATCGCTTGCTGACCTGACGAACGGAGAGAACAGGGTCGTTGCTCGGCAACGAAGGAGAAATCATCGCGCGTGCAGCCGGACTGGTCACGTCCGCCAACCGGCAACTCGCTTACAAAAGAGGAGCGTAGGATTGCCAATAACCGGGTCACGGATTAAACACTGAGAGCGCGTCATCACTGCGCAGCCTTTACTTCGTTCCAAATCTCGTTGTATTTGTCGCGGCGCGGCACCTGCTGCCAGAAATAAATCCGCTTCATGTATTCGTCCACATTGTCCAGATGCAGCGATTTCTTCTGTTCCTCCGTCATCGAGTCCGCCGCACCAGGATTCGCCGGGTCGTATCCAGTCACGTCCGTAACCAACTTTTGAGTCCTAGGCTCGATCATGTATTCAAGAAACTCAGTCGCGAGCTCTTTGTGCTCGCTCGCGGCAGTAATCATCAAATGATCGATCCATCCGGTCGTATTTTCCTTCGGAATTGTTTCCGCGATGGGAAATCCGACCTTGCGAAGCTGGTTAGTCATCAGTGGCCATCCCATCGCGGCCACGATTTCATGATTCTCGAAAAGATTCGTCAGCTCTCCGCCGGTCGACCAGAACTTACGAATATTGGGCTTTAATTCAAGTAATTTATTGCGGACGTTCTCGAGTTCCTGGTCACTTAGATTGTAGATATGGTTTGCATCAGGCTTATCGTATCCAAGCACTTGCCCGGCCATGTAGATTGTCGAAAGCTCGTCCCACGCAGAAATCTTGCCTTTCAACTTTGGATCCCAGAGCACGGCCCAGCTGTCGGGCGCCTTGGCGAAATAGGTCGAATCGTAGAGCAGGGGATTAGGCCCCCAGGTAAACGGCACGCCATACACCAGGCCATTCGCGCGAACCAGCGGCATGGACCGCAGCCGTTCGGAAAGCTGTTGGTAAGACGGCAATTTTGCCACGTCAAGTGGCGCCGCCAGCCCAGATGTCGCGATCATGGTCGCTACATCGCTCGAAGGCGAAATCACATCGTAGTTGCTGGCGCTTCCGCCACGAAGCTTGGCCACCAATTCATCGCTCGACCCCATGTAAGAGGCACTAATTTTGCAGTTATGCGATTCCTCGAACGCCCGCACGAGAGAAGGATCGGCATAACCCTCCCAGACGAGAAGGCTCAAAGTCGGAGTCTTTTTGGCGCACCCGTAGGCGCTCAACATCACGCAGAAGGCCAACACAATCAGGCATAGAAGTCGCAACGGCGACCTCACCAGCCCACCTTTTTCGCGGCGGCTTCGATGCGACGAATTCAGACTGTCAGGCATATTGAATGTCAAAGTGTGCCGCCTTTCTAACGCACAGCGCGAAATCGGGCTTCCCCACTTCAAAACGTCGGGGGCGTATTAATCCACAGCACCAGCGTTTCCTTCTTCCCCGGATTCTTCCAACGATGCTCGTTACTACTCTCAAAGTAAAAGCTATCGCCTTCCTTGAGCTGATGGGTGTCGCCCCCGGCAAGCGAAATTTCCAATTCGCCCCGCAAAATATAAAGAAATTCCTCGCCATCGTGGGCATAGGATTCACCGCTGCCGGCCGAAGGCGCAACGCGAAACAAGTGAGGCTCCATAAGCGTGTTGCCCCAAGCGAGCAATTCCATGCGCACTCCGGGACCGGCGTCGAGCACTTTGCGATCTGCAGGCGTCACGCGCCCCGGGTTCGCTTCCGGCGGATTAAACAGCCCAAGTATATTCATCCGATAAAAACGCGCCAGCCGTCGCAAAGTTGCCACCGAAGCCGTCATCTGTTCCCGTTCCACCGCGCTCAGAAAGCCAACCGATACCCCCGCAGCGCGTGCCACTTGCGAAAGCGAATATCCTTTGCTCAAACGCATGCGCCGCAGGCGCGCCCCCACGGGACTAGCCTTGGGGCGCGCGCTCGCCGCTGAAAGAACGCCCTCTTTTTTCAACAAGTGCATGATCGCAGGCGCATTCAACCCCTGCGCGCGACGCAGAAATTGCGCGCGCTTCAGAACGCGCACGTCCGCATGCGTATAAAGCCGGTACTTGCTGCGCGTGCGCCGCGGAGACACCAATCCCAGCGTCTCCCAAGTCCGCAAAATCGACGGCGACACCCCCACCATGCGCGCCACATCGCTGATGCGCAAGTATCCATGGCCCGGCCGGACTTTGGCCACGCGCTTCCGCAAGCTAGCCAGACGATTTCCCCTTGACAACTTTCAGGCCTTCTTCTAACGTTCGCGGATTATAGTAAGGTTTTTTCGCAAGCTGCAACCGAAAACTCAAAAGCTGGCGTCGTGGGGGTGGGCAAGCGGCAGCTTTTTTCAAAGGAGCGGCTATGAGGGCGACGGGGTGGTTATGGGCGTACCTCTCGGTGTTTCTGGGCCTCTTCGGTTGCACATCGGCATGGGCACAAACCAACGGAGAAATTCGCGGCACAGTAAATGACCCCTCGGGCGCCACTGTGCCGGGCGCAACCATAACCGCGGTTTTAAAAGGCACAGACACCCCTCGCACCGTCACTGCCGACAAAGATGGCAGCTTCGTCATTCCGGAACTGGCAGTCGGGAGCTATGACGTCACTGCGGAAGCTCAAGGTTTCAAGAAATTCGTGACCAAGGATGTGGTCGTCAGCATCGGTCACGTAAACTTCATCACCGTTACTCTGCAAATTGGCGGTGCAGCCGACACGGTCACGGTCGAAGCCAACGCCGCCCAGGTCGAAACCACCAGCACACAACTCGGCGCGGTAATGACGGACACCGCCATCGTCGAACTGCCGATGAACACCAGAAACGCCTATAGCCTGCTTCAGCTCCAGCCCGGCGTCCAATCTCAGTTGGGAAATGACTTATTTTATGGCAGTAACAATGAAGGCGCTGTGTCGGTGAATGGCGGTCGCGGCCGTTCCAACAATTACATGGTGAACGGCGGTGATGGTAACGACATCTTCGTCAACGCGCCGGCAATTCAGCCCTCGCCGGATTCCATCGAGGAATTCCGCGTCTTGACCAACACATTCGACGCCGAATACGGCCGCAACTCCGGCTCCGTCGTCAACGTAGTGACCAAATCAGGCACGAACAGTCTTCACGGTGATGTTTACGAGTTCCTTCGCAATCAGGCTCTGAACACACGAGGTTATTTCGATCCCTTCCTTTTGGACTATAAGCAAAATCAATTCGGCGCGACGGGCGGCGGCCCCATAAAAAAAGACAAGACCTTCATCTTCGGCTCCTATGAAGGCAATCGACTGGTCCAGGGCTTTTCCTCCGGCACGGTTGTGCTTCCCACTGCATCGGAAGTCGCGGGTAACTTTGGTGGTTCATTCCTGGGCAATATCAACGATCAGAATTTTGCGCAGGCTCTCGAAAATCGCAGTGGTTGCTCCGGCGCGCTGTCCGCCGGGGGCGCCGCCGCGCTTGCGGCTGCGGCGGCGGGAAATACGCCTCAACCGTATTCAACAATCTTTCCGAACGGCACAATTCCCACCCAATGTTTTGATCCCACCGCTCTCGGGGTTTACCAGCAATACGTTTCCCCCTTTCAGGCAAACGCCAATCCCGCAACCGGGAGTCTGACCTCGTCCGGCAATCAGCATGACCGCGCAGACCAGTTCACCGTGCGCTTCGACCACCTCATCACCAATTCTCAGAAGTTCACCGCGTACTATTATTTTGATGACGATCACCGCACCGACCCGTTCTCGAACTTTCAGGCCTCCGGCGCCACGCTTCCGGGTTTCGGAGCGATCTTCAAGACCCGCGACCAGCAATGGAATCTCAGTCACACATGGACCATCGGGTCGACGGCCGTCAATGAATTTCGGTTCAATTATTTCCGCGAATCGCAAGGCAACCTCAATCACCCGGTCAACACTCTCGGCTCTGTGCAGCAGTCCTGCGTGGATATACCGGCGACGAATTGCTTTACTGATCCCGCCAATCCCACGGCTGGAATTACAACCGATCTTCCAGGACGAGTCGGGCTTCCCTTTATTAACGTTTCCGGTGGCTTCGTGATCGGCAATAACTTCGAAGGCGAACTGCCGCAGACCGGCAACACATTCCAATGGACGGACAACTACACCAAGACATTTGGCAAACACACCGTTAAGTTCGGCGGAGATGTCCGCCGCCAGCGTTTCGATCAGTTCCTCTATTTCGAAGTGAGCGGAAACTATTCCTTCACCAATCAATCGAACGTCGACCAGATTCTTGGTAACGACGCCTATCCAAACTACTTCCTCGGCGCGGCAAATTCCTATCAGCAGGGTTCGGCGCAGGGCGAAAATGTTCGAAACTCGGCGCTTTATTTGTTTGCGCAGGACAGCTACAAGCTTACCAACACAGTCACCTTGAATTATGGCCTGCGCTGGGAACTGAACACCCCGTACTACGATTTGGGAAATCGCCTCCAGACTTTCCGTCCAGGCCAAGCGACCACACAATATCCGTGTTGGTTGTCAACGACGAACGCCACGGCACTGGGGCTCGCACCCGGGGATTGCGGCGAGAACAGCGGCGCCAACAACGCCGTCTTTCCACTCGGCTTGGCCTTTCCAGGTGATAAAGGTGTTCCGCGCGGGCTTACCTCCACCTATTACAAATCCTTCGCTCCGCGCATTGGAATTGCGTGGAGTCCCGGGGCCACCGAAGGCCTGCTCGCGAAAATTACCGGCGGCCCGGGCAAGACCAGTATTCGTGCAGGCTACGGCATCTTCTATAATCCCATCGAACAGTTGGTTCTCGAGCAGTTCAGCGCGGAACCGCCCTTCGGCGGCAGCACATTTCTTTCGAACACGCTTTTCAACACGCCCTTCGCATTTCAAGCCGGCGGCAACGCTCCGAATCCCTTCACAGGCGTGATCAATCAAACGCCTCAAACACCCTGCGCCGTCGTGCCGGCAGGCGGACCGAGCGGTTGCGTGGACTGGTCTACCTTCCGTCCGATTCTTCTCTTCGGTGAATTTCAGCCGCACCTGAAATCCCAATATTCAGACCAGTACAATCTCACCATCGAACGGCAGCTGACCAAAGACATGCTCTTCCGCATCTCGTATGTGGGAACACAAGCGCATCACTTGCTTGCATCCCGCGACATAGATCCAGGTAATTCGCAGACCTGCCTGGAAATTGCTCAGATCGCCGCAAACGACCCCACCGGCCAGGTCACAGGATGCGGCCCGGTCGGAGCTGATAGCCCGTATTTCGTACCGGCAACCTACAGCAATGGAAGCCCTGTAGTGGTTCCGACTTTCGCTCCCTTGCAACAACCTTTTAAGGCTCCAGCTCCGACCTGTACCGGTCTGCCATTGCCATACAATGCCGGACCGGGCGGCAACTGCATCCCCGGCGGAACCGTACTCAGCACGGTCGCACCCAACGGCCTTACATTCGTCGGCACTCGGCCCTATTCATCGCCGAATTGC
Organism: uncultured Acidobacteriota bacterium; assembly: GCA_963703675.1. Taxonomy (GTDB): domain Bacteria; phylum Acidobacteriota; class Terriglobia; order Acidiferrales; family UBA7541; genus Palsa-295. The sequence goes on from CAVPFH010000011.1 coordinate 64,301, forward strand.
CAGCCGTTCACCGGTATCGGCTGTCCCGCGGATGGAGTTCCGGTGTTCAGCAACATTTTTGCCGAGGACACCATCGCCAATTCCAGTTACAACGCCTTGCAGGTATCGGTAGAAAAAAACTACACCCACGGCCTTCTGTTCCAGGCGTCATACACCTTCAGCAAGGCAATCGATCAGGGCGCTTCGTTCGAACAGCAACTGAATCCGTTGAACTTCAACGCCACGCGCGGATTGTCGCTCCTCAGCGCAAAGCATCGCTTCGTTTTCAGTCCAGTCTGGGAGCTTCCGATTCCCAAGCGCGAGGGTTTCGCTGGCAAAGTGGAAAACGGATGGCAAGTATCGGCGATCATCACTTATCAAAGCGGATTTCCCATTCGAATCGAAGACCAGAACGACGGCGAATTGGAAAGCAGCTTCTTTTTTGAGGACGCCAACACGCCTACGCAGACTGCTCCGGTTCAATTCCTGAAACCGCAGAAGAACGCCGGTCTGTGGTTCAATCCGAATAATTTCACGGATCCCACGCAGGCCGTAAATCCATCGCCCGCCGGCGTGTTCGGCAACACTCCTCATTCGCTTTGCTGCGGACCGGCGATTAGCAACACCGATTTCGTCGCCACAAAAAAGACGCCGATAAATGATCGGTGGAACACGGAGTTCCGAGCTGAGTTTTATAATCTATTCAATCACACCCAATTCTCAAATCCTGATGGGAATTTCACTGACGGAATTCCCCCCAATGGAACTTTTGGTCAGATATTAAAGGCTCGTGAGGGACCTCGTGTCCTGCAGTTTGGCTTGAAGATTTTGTTCTGAGATTCACCGGATCAAAATAAAAGCGAGGAAGCCTTGAACTCGAGGCCCCTCGCTTTGTTGCGTACAAACAATTTAAGGATCAGCTTGAAGCAGCCATAAGGCACGTGCAACAAGCGCTTCTGACGTTGCGCATCAACATAAGTCGCAATCAGTGTAAAGGTCGGTTGGGAGTGTCATGAAGATTACGGTCCTGGGTGCAGGATTGATGGGACGCGCGGTCGTTTACGACCTGAGCGGTGCGCGCGAAGTAAAAAATATCGTCGTCGCGGATTTCGACCGCGGTCGCGCTCAAAGCGTGGCGCGAAAATTCGGACGCGGCATCACCCGCGGCGCCTTCGCCGACGTCCGCGACACGCAGCACCTAGCAAAGCTCCTCCATGGCAGCGACATCGTGGTGAATTGCACGCAATACAATTGGAACCTGGACGTAATGCACGCAGCCGTCGCAGCCCGCATCCATTACCTGGATCTCGGTGGCCTCTATCACATGACGCGCAAGCAGTTCGCGCTCCACCGCGATTTCCGTCGCATCGGCAAGCTGGCCATCCCCGGCATGGGAGGCGCGCCGGGAATCACCAACGTAATGGCTCGTGCCCTAGCCGATCCGCTCGATCGCGTCGAATCCATCAAGGTGTACAACGCAGGCGCAGACGAGCAACGCTACGATAGTCCCATCGCCTATTCGTTCTCGATCGCGACAATTCTCGATGAGCTGACCATGCTGCCGATTCATTTCGTAAACGGCCGCTACGTCGAGAAAGAAATGTTATCCGAGCCGGAAGAAGGGACGTTCCCAGAACCTATCGGCAGGATCACGCTGCGTCATTCGATTCATTCCGAGCTCGGCACGCTGGCCGAAAGCTTCTGCAAAAAAGGCGTTCGCGAGGTATTCTTTAAGATCAATTACGACCCCAATCTGGTAAATCTGGTGAGAAGCCTGACAGAGGCGGGATTCACGCACCCAGATCCGATCGCGGTGAACGGCACAAGGGTAGCTCCCCGCGCGGTATTGCTGGCGTTAATGCAAAAAAAAGCCCCCAGCAAACCAGCGCTCGACGTAGAAGCCCTGCGTGTCGTAGTAACCGGTCACAACGGCAAAAGCCGCGAGTCATCAGCGATGGAAATGTGGGCCGATCACACAACGCGTCCCCAATTGTCGGCCGTCGCGCGCGACACAGGATTCCCGGCAGCAATCGCGGCAGTAATGCACGGACGCGGAGAAATCCCGGGCAGCGGAGTGCAAGCCCCGGAAAACGTCGTGCCGCCAAAACTATTTTTCGACGAACTAAAGAAACGCGGCTTCACATTTCGCCGCTGGAATCCGAAGTCTTAGGTGTTTGGCAGCGAATCAAGTCTCAGGGCCGTGTGTCGGCCACGTACCAGCATTCGGAGGTTGTTATGCACCAAGGACTAGAACAGGAAATCGCAACATACGAAAGGCGCACACCGCGCTCGAAAGGCGCCCACAAGCGCGCCGAACAAAGATTGCCGTTAGGCGTAGCAAGCAATTATCGCGCCTACGACCCATATCCTCTCTTCGTTCGTGATGGCAAAGACGGCCACATCCATGATATCGACGGCAACGAGTACATCGACTTCAACCTGTGCTTCGGCGCATTAATGGCAGGGCACTGTCATCCGGCGGTGATCAAAGCGGTGCAAGCAAAACTAGGAACCGGCACGATGTTCGGCATGCCCCACGACCTCGAATGGGAACTAGCCGAAGAAATCTGCAAACGCTTTCCGGTAGAAATGGTTCGCTTCAGCAACAGCGGCACAGAATGCACGATGCACGCCGTCCGCCTGGCTCGCGCAGCCACGGGCCGCGACAAAATCATCAAAATGGAAGGCGGCTATCACGGCTTGCACGATTCAGTCTTGGTTTCGCTAAAACCAAAAGCCGGCGAAATCGGCGATCCAAACATGCCGACGCCGGTCCCCGGCGGCCGGGGCATCCCGAAAGGCACGCTGCAAAACACGCTCATCGCGCAATTCAACGACGTCGCCGCAGTCGAGCGCCTCTTCGCGAGATATCCCGGCGAGATCGCCGCAATAATCGTCGAACCAATCATGATGAACGTAGGCATCTTGCCCCCAGACGAGGGCTACCTCAAAGCACTTCGAGAAATCACAAAGAAAAACGGCGCGCTCCTGATTTTCGACGAAGTAAAAACCGGCGCAAAACTAGCCTACGGCGGCGCCTGCGAATATTTCGACATTAAGCCGGACATCGTCTGCCTCGCAAAGTCCATCGGCGGCGGATTTTCATTAGCGGCCTTCGCATCCAGCAGGGAAGTGATGGGCCAAATCTCCGACCATAAGGTTTTCCACGGCGGCACCTACAACACGAATCCAGTAGCAATGGCGGCGGGCATCGCCACATTCCGCGAGGTTCTCACTAAAGATGCCTATCAGCACGTAACGCGCCTGAACAAGAAATTGCTCGACGGCTACAAAAATGAACTCAACAAAACAGGCCTGAACGCCTACGTGGTAGGAGCAGGCTCAAATGGTGCGCTGATGTTTTTCGACAGGCCGATCAAAAATTACCGCGACTGGCTCGACGTCGACAGCGAGCTGTGGCGCCACTACTGGTTCGCAATGGTGAATCGCGGAGTAATGGCCCAACCATACTGGTGGGACGAGCAGTGGACCATTTCAGTAGCTCACACAGACGCGGACATCGACCGCCACATCGCCACATTCGCGGAAATCGCCCCAGCACTGGCGAAAGCGCAAAAAGAACCGCACGTAGCAGTAAGCGCCGGCCACTAATAGCATGCGTGGCAGTTGTTGCCGTCATCTGTTCCCGGTGTGTCATTGCAGGGCTAAGCAGAGCGGCGCAGATGACCGTGCACCGCGGACCTGGTTACAAGTGAGGCAATCAGGTGCGAGGTCCTTCGCTGCGCTCAGGACGACGACACAATAGGAGTTCCTTTGGCGGACTTCGCCAGGCCGGAAAGGGTCGCACCTAGCGCAAGGGTCGCCTTTAGGGGGTCGGAGCTTCCGCTCTGACAATAGCTGTTTGGCGATGATCGGGCTTCAGCCCCTGAGGCATGGATTGGGCATCCGTCAGGGCACGGCTTCAGCGTGCCGCAAACGGAGCAAGATCAAAGCGGCTTTAGCCGCTGAGGCCATGAATTAATCAGTTGTCACAGACGCACTCCTTTCCGCAATGAGGAGTTCCTTTGCCGGAGATCGCCGACCAGACCAGCGAAACAATCCACCTGAAACGTTCGCTAGGACGGTGGGACTTAGTCGCGTTATTCGTCGTCGCGGTTTTCAATCTCAACGTAGTCCCCAGCATCGCCGCAAACGGCGGCGTAACAGTGTGGCTATGGCTAATTTCCTTGGTCCTGTTCTTCTGGCCGCAAGGAATTGCAGTGATCGAACTAGCTCACCATTATCCAGGCGAAGGCGGAGTTTATCTGTGGGCCAAAGAAGTCTTCGGCGACTTCCATGGTTTCCTCTCAGGATGGTGCTACTGGACCAACAACATGATGTACGTCCCGACGGTCATGTTGTATTTCGTCGGCGTATCGGTCTTCGCGCTAGGTCCAGGACATCAAGCGCTAGCGGACAACAGAGCCTTTACGGTAATAGCCTCGCTGGGATTAATGGCGCTTCTGGTAATTCTGAATATCGTGGGCCTGGGTGTAGGAAAGTGGATCAACAACGTAGGAGGCATCGGAACAGGAATCGCAGCAGCGGTTTTGATCGGGCTAGGCTTGATCGTATATTTCCGCTTCGGAACGACGGTCACGTCAGCCGATTTTCGAATCCCCGCAAATCCGCGCTTTCTCCTGAATTCCTTCGGCGTAATCTGTTTCGGCTTAGTAGGCCTGGAACTTGCCTCGGTAATGGGCGACGAAATCAAAGATCCGCGCAAGACGTTACCCGGCGCGGTAGCCTGGGGTGGAGTACTTTCAGGGGTCATGTATATCGCCACAACCCTCACGCTGCTGATAGCAGTCAGCAAGAACGAAATCAACGTGCTCCAAGGAATCGTTCAAGCCGTAAGTCATATGGCCTCCCGTGTTAATGCCTCGTGGATCGTCGCGCCCTTCGCGCTTATGCTCAGCATCTCGATCGCAGGAATAGGCTCAGCATGGCTGGCAGGTTCGGCGCGCATCCCGTTCGTAGCCGGCCTGGATTCGTACATGCCCAGCTGGCTGGGCAAAACTCATCCGCGTTATTTCACGCCGTACGCAGCACTAATCGTTCAAGGCGTCGTTTCCGGAATACTTGTGCTCCTGAATTCCTTCGGATCAGGCGTGCAGGAAACATTTCAACGCCTGCTATCCCTGGCGGTAGTGTTGCAATTAATCCCGTTCCTGTACATGTTCGCGGCATTGCTGAAAATCGCAGTCAATTCCGAAAGCGGAGAAGGCTTTTACAGCAAGACCACGCTGTTACTGGCAGGTACCAGCGGCCTGGTCACCACAACGCTGGGAATCGTCCTGGCATTTTTCCCCGCGCAGCAAATCAGTTCGTTGCTGTCCTACGAGACATGGATGTTCGGCGGAACAGCGCTCTTCATCGGTCTAGCGGTATTCTTTTTCTACGTATACGGCCGGCGCAAAGTGCCACAGGCCGCCGCGAACCGCATCTAATCATTCATTGCAGGAGGTACCGTGGCAAGCAAAGCAAAAGCAATCCAGAGCAAGCCGGCAAAGTCCAAGACAGTACCATCAAAGGCAGCGACGCCTAGGACAGCCGTCCAGAAATACAAGATGTACATCAACGGTGAATTCGTGGAAAGCCATCGCGGCGCCACATTCCCAGTCTACGATCCATCCACTGAAGAAATCATCGCCGAGGTCCCTGAAGCAGACGAAAAGGACGTCGACCGCGCCGTAGCCGCAGCAAAAGCCGCCTTCGATTCAGGCCCATGGTCGCAAACCACAGCCCAGGAGCGCGGTCGCGTATTGTTTCGCCTGGCCGAACGCGTGCGCAAAGAAGCGCCGCATCTAGCGGAACTCGAAACGCGCAATTCCGGCAAGCCCATTGTCGAAGCCGAATATGACATCGCCGATGTAGCGACCTGTTTTGAGTATTACGGCGGCATGGCAACAAAAGTCTTGGGCCACGTAAATCCCGTGCCGGATAACGCACTCAGCCTGTCGTTGCGCGAGCCGATTGGCGTATGCGCGCAAATTATTCCTTGGAACTATCCATTGCTGATGGCCGCCTGGAAGCTAGCTCCGGCGATCGCCGCAGGTTGCACCTGTATTTTAAAACCCGCGGAACAAACGCCGCTCACTGCGCTGGAATTTGCGGGCTATCTTTTTGACGCCGGCCTGCCTCCAGGCGTGGTCAATATCATCACAGGCTTCGGCGAGGGTGCGGGAGCGCCGCTGGTAAAGCATCCGGACGTGAACAAAGTTGCCTTCACCGGCAGCGGCGCGGTGGGAAAAGCGATCGTGAAGCTGGCCGCGGATTCACTGAAACGTGTCACCCTGGAACTTGGCGGAAAGTCCCCCAACATATTTTTCGCCGATGCCGATTTCGAATCAGCGATCGATGGCGCCCTGTTTGGTGTTTTCATCAATCAAGGAGAAGTCTGCTCGGCCGGCAGCCGCATACTGGTGGAAAACCCGATTTACTCGAAATTCGTGGAGGCCATGAGCGCAAAAGCAAAAACGATCCGCCTGGGCCCTCCACTCGATCGCCGAACCAAAATGGGCCCGCTGGTGAGCAAAGAACAATTCGACCGGGTCACGGCCTATCAAGCAGTAGGGAAAAAGGAAGCGAAGATCGCAGCAGGAGGCGGACGCCCAGCTTCGCTCCCCCACGGATATTACGTGGAACCCACAATTTTCTATGACGTCGACAATTCCGCCCGCATAGCGCGCGAAGAAATTTTCGGCCCGGTAGCGACAGTCATTCCGTTTACCAATGAAGCCGACGCGATTCGCATCGCCAACGATACTCCCTACGGCCTGGCAGCAGCGGTATGGTCGCGGGACATCTTCAAAGCCTTCCGAGTGGTAAAAGCCTTACGCGCCGGAATTGTGTGGGTGAATCACATGCAGCCGACGTACGTCGAAGCCCCGTGGGGCGGCTACAAACAATCAGGTTTCGGCCGTGAACTAGGCCCTTGGGGAATCGAGGAGTACCTCGAAACCAAGCAAGTGCACATCAATCTCAACGAAGCGCCGATCGGATGGTACTAAAATGGCCACCATTCAACTCCGCACTCCAATCCCAGGCCCAAAATCGCAAGAGCTAATGCGCCGTCGTCAGGCCGCGGTAGCGCGCGGCGTTTTCCACGCCACCCCAATTTTCGCAGCACGAGCTGAAGGCGTCACGCTGGAAGACGTCGACGGCAACCGCTACCTGGATTTTGCAGGTGGCATCGGCGTTCTCAATGTAGGTCACCGCGCGCCGCGCGTAGTAGCAGCAATCCGCGAACAACTGGACGCCTTCATTCACACCTGCTTCAGCGTCGCGCCCTACGAAAAATACATCGCGCTGGCAGAAAAGCTAAACAGCCTCACTCCAGGCAATTTCGCGAAGAAAACAATTCTGGTCAATAGCGGTGCGGAAGCCATCGAAAACTCAGTGAAAATCGCGAGGGCCTACACGCGCAGGCCGGCAATCATCTGTTTCGAAGACGCCTTCCACGGTCGCACTATGTTAACGATGTCGCTCACCAGCAAAACGCACCCGTACAAAGCCGGTTTCGAACCTTTCGCCACGGACATTTACCGCATCCCATACGCCTACTGCTATCGTTGCTCATACTCTCTGCAATATCCATCGTGCAATGTTTTCTGCGCGCATCATCTCGAAGACACATTCAAGCGCATGGTAGCAGCGGAATCCGTAGCGGCAGTAGTAGTCGAGCCGGTACTGGGAGAAGGCGGCTTCGTAACCCCGCCACCGGAATTCTTCCCAATCCTGCAGGAAACCTGCAAACGCCACGGAATAGTCTTCATAGCCGACGAGGTTCAAAGCGGATTCGGCCGCACGGGCGCGATGTTCGCATCAGAGCGCTACGAAATCACGCCAGACATTCTAGTGAGCGCAAAATCACTCGCTGCCGGAATGCCGCTAGCAGCAGTAACAGGTCGCGCGGAAATCATGGACGCAGCTGGAGTAGGCGGCCTGGGTGGCACGTACGCCGGCAGCCCACTGTCCTGCGCAGCAGGCCTGGCCTCAATCGAAACGCTAGAGCGTGAAAATCTCCCAGCGCGCGCCGAAAAACTGGGCGCTCGTTTCGACTCCCGCGCCAAAGAATGGAAGAAACGCTGGCCGCTGATCGGAGACGCACGCGGCCTGGGAGCAATGCGTGCCCTAGAATTGGTTCGTTCCGTGGATAAGCGGGAACCAGCAAAAGAGGAAACGGACCAAGTCGCGCGTCACTGCTTGGAACGCGGCCTGATTCTGCTCTCCGCAGGCAGCTACGGCAACGTACTACGCCTACTCGTGCCGCTAGTAATCACCGACGCTCAATTCGACGAAGGCCTGGACATCCTGGAATCTTCGCTAGCGATAGTCGCTGAATCATCGCAACTCGAAGCAGCCCCACGCCACGCGTAGTACCCAGCAAAAGAAACAGCCGATTTCTCGGGCCCATGGCCCTTCGGAACGACAGGTCCCTTGAAGGGCAGACCTCTGATCTGCCTCTCTCAAGACAAGACTTACATCGAGGATTCGCATGACGGCAACACAACAAGTAATTGCCACTCCGATATCTACGACAATCGATCTTGGCTAGGCACGAGCGCCGTAGGCGCGGCATAAGCCTCGCATTGCACTAGACGCCGTCATTCCGCCTTAGGAAAAACCAGCGACAAACCCACAGTAACCGCCAAAATCCCGGCAATCACGACCAGCGAAACCAAAGACGGAATCGGCCGCCACTCGCTAAGAATCATTTTCAACCCGACAAACACCAGAATCGCAGCCAATCCCTGATGCAAAAACCGAAACTTCGGCAAAATCCCGGCCAAAGCAAAATAAAGCGCCCGCAACCCCAGAATCGCAAACGCATTGGACGAATACACAATAAAAGTATTGCGAGTAATCGCCAAAACGGCCGGAACAGAATCCACGGCAAAAATAATATCCATGGCCTCAACGGCAACAAGGGCCAAAAACAAAGGCGTAGCACTCCACTTTCCAGCGCGCTTGACCAAAAAGCTGTCGCCATCGTAGTCGTCCACCACCGGCATAATCCTGCGAGCCGCGCGAACCAGCCAATTCCGATCAGGCCGCAGGGCGCGTTTCGAAGGGAAAAACATCTTCAAACCAGTCAAAAGCAAAAGCGCGCCAAACACATACAAAACGGCATGGAACGATTGCAGTAACTCAACGCCCGCCAGCACAAAGGCAGCGCGCATCACCAGCGCGCCAATCACGCCATAAAACAAAACCTTATGCTGCGACTTCGCCGGAATATGAAACGCCTGAAAAATAATCAAAAAAACAAAAATATTATCAACGCTAAGCGATTTCTCAACAAGATACCCGGTAAGAAATTCGAGTCCAGCCTGCGGCCCCAACGAAAAGTGCACCCAGACATTAAAAAGCAGCGACACACCAATCCATCCGGCGCTCTCAATAAGCGCTTCCCGCGTGCGAATCGTATGAGCCTTGCGATGAAACAGGCCAACATCGATCACAAACGCCGCGGTGATCGCGATCGCAAAAATCATCCAGACATGAAGGGGGGTACCGAGCATGTAATTGTTTGTAGTGGTTTGGCCGATCAGTTTAACCGGGCTATCACCAGGAACGAAGCGGCATATTGCAAATAGCGGCTGCACTGAATCACCCAGCGTATGTCCATGCACGCGGCGATATCATCTGAAGCTGCGGTATTTGCGTGTAAAATCTCGCGGGGCAAAAAAATCGTGACTTTGAAGTCCCCAAACATTCGTCTCGCGGTTCAAACGGCGTTAGCCGGCGTTGCAGCCAGCTACTTTTCCCAGTTTTTGCGCCTGCCCGAAGGCTATTGGGCGGCGATCACCGCCGTAATCGTGATGCAAGCCAACCTCGGCGCTGCGTTGAAACAATCCTGGATACGGATTGCGGCCACGGCCATCGGCGTAGTTGTAGCGATTCCGCTGATTATCTTGCTCGGGAAAAATCTGCTGGCATTCGGTCTGGCGGTTCTTCTGACGGTGATAATCTGCTCGATCCTGCATCTCGACGATGGATTGCGCATCGCCGCAGCCACCGTCGCCATCATCATTCTCATTCCGCGCGCCGGACGCCCCTGGAACCCCGCGATCGACCGCTTCCTGGAAGTATCATTTGGCATCGTTATGGCCATTCTCGTTACAAATTTCGTCTGGCCGGCATCCGCGCAAGGAAAATTGCGCAAGGAACTCGCGTCGTGTCATCTGCAATTGCGATCCTTGTTTGTCGCGCTGATGCAGCGATACGAAGGGGACAGCCGCACGGACGTCGATCAACTGCGAAGTGAACTGAACGCGATGCAGCGCAGCCGCCAGGATTTGCAGGATCAGGTACGTTACGAAAAGTTCTTCCGCTCCGGCATTCCACCGCCCCTCGCAAAACTGATCCAATATCAGGAGCGCATCGCCCGTGCAATCGATGCGCTGGACGTAGCCACGAAGGATTCGCAAGGCTACCAGCTAGCTTTGCAAATGAACCCAGAAATGGACGAACTTCGCGCCGGGATCGACTCTGCCCTGGTAGAAATCTCTGAGAAGTTATCGAACGAACGGGTCGTAACCGAGGTCTTCGACTTCGAAGGTGCCTTGAAAGCGCTGGACGCCAAAGCGCAAAAGCTTCGCACAGATGGCGTCTTAACATCGCGCCCGCTGCAAGAAATCCTAAGTTGGGGAACAGTCTGTCTGGCTCTGAAGAGTCTGGCCGGAGAGGTCCAAGCAGCTCAAACGATCACGCCGCCACGCGACGAAAAAAACTAATTCGAGCTTTCTCCGTGATCCCGTTTGTAAGGTCATCCTGAGCGGAGCGAAGGACCTCTTGTGGGTTGCAGCAGCCCTCAGCAGGAACTGTCTTTCAGAAGTGGCTAAACAACCCAATCAAAATAATGAAAGGAATCGGCACGCCCAGCAACAATAGCAAAATAGATCGCATTGTTAGTCCTCTCAATCCGAATTTACCTACACCGCAGGAACGTGATCGCGCTGCCTACCCCCGACAGTCGCCGCATAACTGGCGCAGAACGCCCCAATCAAGAGCGCCAAAAACGTCCAGTACATGGAATGGGCAATCGCCTTACGCGCATCATCGGCATTCTGCTGAGCCTGCACAAAAGCCTCGTCCACGCGCCTCTCCGCTTCAAGCATGCTGACGCCAGTCCGAGCAGACACCATCTGTGCCAGGTACGTTCGGTCAGCAGGTGGCAGCGCCCCCAGACGAATCCCGTTAGCAAATATCACCGCGACTTCACCGCGCAAAGGCAGATCACCCTGTTCAGACATCACTCGTGTCGAGCGCAGCAACGAATCCACGAAGTATGCGTTCGGCCCGCCAACCGCAGCCGACTGTGTGCTTGCGGGCGCAACCGTCGCAGTCCCGAGGCGCGCAGCTCCACCCACCATAGAAGTGGCAGCCGATGCCAAAAATGCTGCAGTAATAACCAATCCCACAGCCCACACCAAAAATCCATGCGCAGTATCGCGAAAATAAACCTCGTGCGTATGAACGTTGACCCACTTGGTGCGTAGCCTCCCCGCCAGATAACCGCCCATCGAAGCAGCAATCAGTTGGGTCAGGCAAAGCCACACGATCGTTGACTTGCCGATCGCCGACGCCGATGCGCCAGCACCAGCCCACGGCGAAGCCGCCGAAAAACCAACGCCAGTCCCGAGAGCAAGCAGCGTCAGTGACAAAGCAGCCGCCACAAACGCACCGGCGATCACCGCACCCCAGGAAATTCCAGAGGAGTGCGCTTCATTGCGCCCTTCGCGCACATCGGTCCAAACCTGATCGTGAGCAGAAGCATGACCAGTTGATATTGCGGTTGCCATGCGAATTCCTCCTTAACACTGCGGGCCCGGTGTCTCTTACAGCGGAATAATTCCTGATAACGAAAGTACCCGTTTCAGCAGGGAAGGCCATACCCGGAAGCGAGTATCGAAGTCAGGGACATGCTGTACAGACGTTTCCATGCCACCAAAAGCGTCACGATTCAGACTGGAATCCGAATTCCCGAATCGGTGAGCATGTCCACGCCCGGAAAATTTCACTTCAACATATGTCATTGAAAATGCCAGGCCGAGGCCTTCGCGGGGCCCGGCTGATGGGTGAGTCGACTTGCAATAGGTAGAGTGCGGGTCGCGTTCCAAACACGATCTACATCGTCCGGTACGTGGGGAGGGAAGCGGCCCGCTTACAGGAAGTTATAGCTGGTGCCCACCTGCCTCTGAACCGTCATATGCCATGCGTCCCTAGATCGACTTCAAAGTAGCGGTCGAAGCGGGAGCACGGCGATGAAAACGGTTGACCTGAGCCTGGCGTATGGATTCATCACCTGGGACGGCTGCACGACGTCGGCGCCTGAATACCGGGTGCTCGCCCGATCCGTGCGTGGCGTGGTCGGTCGCGAATTGCTGGTACTGTTCTAAATTGAACTGTATTGCTTCCGTCTCGACGTCATCATGGTTGTTCGATGAAGAAGAAAACCAAGGAAGAACTCGCCGAAACGACGCGCGCCGACGTCAGGAAAGAAATGGCGAAACCGCGTATGGCGAGGTCCGCGAGAATAGCGGAACTGAATCGAGATGCTGCGCGAAATCCAGAGCAGCCAAGCACAACCGTCCCTGGAACTGTCGAAAAAATCATACCGTCGCCAGTTGCGAACCAACCGGAAAAGGCACAGATTGCTGTGAACGGAGCCGTCCGTCCGTATCGAGATCTCCGCATCGAAAATACCCTAATCGACGAACACGGCAATGATGTGAGGCTCAAAAAGGGCGCCTGCGTTGAGGTTACCGTCACAACAAAAGACGTCAACTATCACAACTAACAGCGACAGTTACCGTTCCCCGTTCACTGCCCACTCTTCAATCTGGAATGGCCCGTTTAATAGGTGTTCAAAATGGGACAGCTTTCGCTTCGTTGCTGGGTTAGGTTGGAACTTGGAGGAGGCGACCTCCGATGCACAAATGGGACCTCAATACCTCTAGCGATAGTTGGCCGCCTGCAGCTCGAACATCTGTGCGTACCGGCCGCCGATCCCGATGAGTGCGTCGTGTGACCCTTGTTCGACAATGGTTCCACTCTCAAGGACGACAATTCGGTCCGCCATTCGAACTGTAGAGAAACGGTGGGAAATGAAAAGGGCCATCTTGCCCTTGGTGAGTTCACCGAATCGCTGGAACACTTCGTGCTCGGATTTCGCATCCAACGCGGCTGTCGGTTCGTCTAGGATTAGCAGTTGGGCCTCACGCAAATAAGCCCGGGCCAGAGCCATTTTTTGCCATTCTCCGCCCGACAGGTCAACTGCCTCTTCGAATCGGCAGCCAAGGGGCTGGTCATAGCCCTTTGGGAGATTTCGGATAAACGCGTCTGCCATGCTCTTATGGGCGGCGGCGCGGATGCGAAATGGGTTGTCTCGCTCTTCGATTTGACCGATCGCGATGTTTTCGGAGACTGTCATCTCATAACGTGTGAAGTCCTGGAAGATGACACCAATTTCCTTCCACAGATCTTCCAGGTCGTACTCACGGAGGTCTACACCGTCTAGAAGGATCTGGCCTCCGGTCGGGTCGTACAAACGCGTAAGCAGTTTTACGATGGTTGTTTTCCCCTGGCCATTCTCTCCTACCAGAGCGATTCTTGAAGAAGGTTCCAAGTGAAAACTGATGTTGTCGAGCACGATTCTTGGATTCGCCGGGTATGAAAACGAAACATTCTTGAATTCAAAGCCTCGCCGAATTGGTCGCGGAACAGGTCGTGCGTCAGGTTTCGAGAAAATCCTAGGTTGTATGGAGAGAAATTTCAGCAAATCCGTCATGAACATCGCTTGGTCTGCAATTACAGAAAAGGTCGAAAAGAAAGCTTGGATGTTCGTGCTGGCTCCTGCGATGGCTCCAGCTAAGAGGGTCATGGTTCCGAGAGTCAGAGCGCCTGTGATCGTCCGGTAGATGACGAATGCATAGGTCCCGTAGTACCCCACCGTTCCCAGAAGTGTTAAAAATGATCCGAAGAGCAGCTTACGTTTTGCCAGTCCCGCTGTCTGACGATGGAGCTCATCCCAAAGCGCAGTGTAACGACCCACGAGGTATGGCCGTAGTCCGAAAAGTTTTAACTCTTTGGCGCTTTCCTTACTCCCGCCCAAGATCCTCAGGTAATCCATCTGGCGGCGAGCGGTAGTCTGGCGGAAGTTTAGCGAGTAACCAAGGAATGCGAAGTGGGTCTCACCGAGGAAAGCCGGAACAACGCAGATGATGAGAGTGAAAAGCAGCCATGGAGAAAAAAGAAAAATGCTAGCCGCCAAGCTGGCCGCGGTTATGCCTTCCTGGAATAGACGCCCGGCAGATTGAATCATTATCAAACGGTCCGTGCCCTGCACTCTGGCACGTTCCATCATGTCGTAAAAGAGCGGGTCCTCGTAAGAGGTCAGGTCAAGACGTGAAGCATGCTTCACAATTCGGATGCTGATGTGGCCAGTGAATTTATCGGCCAGCATGCTGTCACAGAAATCGAGGACCCGAACCAAAATTGTTCCCAAGCTCGCCAGGACAAATTCCAGCACTACTAACCACCAAAACTGTGCAGGCAGCGCCTGATGATTCGACAAGAAGGCATAGATTGCGTCGATGATCAGTTTAGTTACCGCGAGCATGGCGAGCGGGATCAGAGCGGCAACCGATCTTGCCACCAGGCTCGCCACCACGACTCTCGGAGCCGATTTCCACACCATTCGAATGATCGCAGGAGTGTTGCTGCGTAGCGCCTTGAGTCGTTCACGCCACTTGGGACTTGGCTCTTTGCTGCCTTGGCCGATCGCTGTGTCTACGGAATTCATGATTTGTAACTTCCAGGCGAACTACGAAGGTCGTTTTTATCTAGCGAAGCGGTCACAGACTTATGTAACGGGTGGACATCATGGCGTTGGGAGCAAAACCAAACTGAGAAAAATGCCATTTAGAGAAGCGCGACTGGTCCATTTCTCTCGTAGCGCTGGCGCGGGTCGCGTTGCCGGATTTTGTTTTTCTTTCCTATGCAGGATGCACCGATCATGACATCGGAGTTTCAGAGTCGCAATCCACCAAACAAGTATACGAGTACCGCAATAATAACGATCGTCCCGACGATCCCGATACCTCCGCCCGTTCCCCATCTCGAATATCCGTAATAGCCACCGCCACCACCGAACAACAGCAACAGGATAATAATTAGTAGCAACATGTGAATCTCCTTTTAGTCTGCAAGTTGAATCCAATCTTTCGGGCCACGGGATGGCTCCAAGACCAAGATTTGATGGCTCAATGTAGTACCTCAGAACCCGGAAATCTGTTCCTTTCGACACAGCTACAACTCGGCGAAAGGAGGTACCAGAAAGCGCCGATTTGCTTGATTCGCTGCGTAGCCTGACATCTCTCGTAACGACGTGTTACTTGATTTTCAACTGACCCAGGGGCATCGAACCAACAGCAAAGGGAGCTTATCTCCGCCCCGCCCCTGGGATTCTGCTTTCAGTAACCCAGACTGTACGACTGGGGCGCCTTTCGGTGCGATGGAGAGGGCCGATGGATGAGATTCTTGACAAATTAGAGCGCATAGGGCAGTTATGGATAGATCAAGAAAAGACAAAGCCCAGAGCCCCGAACACAAAGCGCTGCTAAATCAGATTTGCGCCCTGTCAGCTGAATATCAGACCCTTGTTGACGCGGCCAGAGGCGCCAAGAAACCAAAATGGGTCGCGCCCCACAGGAAACTTGAACGCGCCAAGTGTGAAACAATTCCCTCATGCCTTCTCTTCCTTCCAACATCAAGGTCTAGCGCGCCAAAGTTGTAATCCTTCCCAGCGGCGAAAAGCTCTTGAAATATTGTCAGTTTTCGTGACAGTTCGCCCGAGTAATGATATGTTGGCCCGTCCCGTTAGCATCCTGCCGCCGGACCCCGCCTACGGCTCCTTGCGAATTCGACAGAGCTAAACGCTCAGCAATCGTTTGACCAGCCCAAACGTGCGCCACCCAAGGGGAATGCGATGTCTAACGGTCAATCCAAGACTGCTCCATCGCAGTCACAACACCGGGAGTCGTATCTCGTCGAAGCCGGAATTAATGGCGTCCTAACGACTCTCCTCGGAATAGTCCTAATGACCTTGCTTCCACTTCTGGTGTGGTTGGGGTTTATCGGCCTTGTGAAGTTCTTGTGGCAGCATTCGCGACTCTAGTGCCGTATTGCCCCGCCAATGCTAGGTTGGCTCTTCCAAAGAACGGCGAACTCGATCCCACGCTAAACGCAGTGCGCACGTTTAGTCAGCGGCGCTGAGGCTGCGAATCCTATTCATTTCTCTCTGAAGCGCGGCTTCGATTCTTTTCGATTTGCGCTCTCCACGAGCCACACGGCTCACGTAGGACGGGTGTACATCCAATTCTTTCGCGATCCTGTCGTAAAGTCCTCGAAACACCGCCAACGCCTGAGGCGTTTCTCTTGCATTAAACACCCCGACCCAAAAGTTGGAGCCATTTCTTGATTCATCTGAGGTCGCAGGGAGCCGGAGGGAGGTAAACGGCAGGATGCTAGGGAGACTCAATGACGATACGCTGTTATACGTTCACTTATTGAATCCCGCATAATATAGCGATACTTTTTTCCGGTATGCTGCGTCTAACTGCATATGGGAAACCCTGCTGGAGTACCTCGCGATTTTGAAGCCTTAGAGAAACGGCGTTTTCAAGCCATTCAGATGTTTGAGCGCGGACTGAGCCAATCGGAGATCGCTCGCCAAGTTCGCGTGGGCCGGCAATCCGTGGCCCGCTGGGTGCATCAATACCGTGCCCAGGGGAAGTCCGCACTGCGGAAAGCGGGACGTGCTGGCCGCAAGCCGCGCTTGAGTGAGAAGCAGCGGGGGCAGTTAGAGAAGCTACTGGTCCGAGGTCCCGAGCGGCTAGGCTATGAGACTCCGCTGTGGACCTGTCCCCGTGTGGCCCACTTGATCGAACAGGAGTTTGACGTTCGCTATCACGAGGGCCATGTCTGGAAGATTTTGGTGGGTCTGGGCTGGAGCCCGCAGCGACCGGAGGGGCGAGCACGGGAACGGAACGAAGAGCAGGTCTACCAGTGGAAGAAGAAGGTGTGGCCGGGGCTAAAAAAAAAGCGCTCCGGGAGGGACGTATCCTCGTTTTCATCGACGAAAGTGGACTGAGCCAGCGACCGCATCGTTGTCGCACCTGGGCGCCTCGCGGACAAACACCCATCCTGCAATACAACTTTAATTGGAAGAGTCTATCGGTCGCCGCCGGGCTCACGCTGTGGAACTTCTACTTTCGCATCTATGCCGGTGCGATCAAGAAGGAGCAGGTCGTGGATTTTCTAGAGGCCTTGGTGCGTCACCTACACCAGCCTTTGCTGATCGTGTGGGATCGTCTGCCGGCGCACCGCAGTCGGTTGGTCCAGGACTACATAGCCGGTTGGCAGGGCTGGATTTCCACCGCCTATCTGCCGCCTTACGCGCCGGAACTGAACCCGGTCGAGTACATCTGGGGTTACTGGAAGCAGCACGAATTACCGAATGTCTGCCCCGAGGACTTCTGGCAACTGAGCGAGGCAGCGCGACGAACGCTCCGTCGCATGCGTCGCCGTCCGCGGCTGATCGCCGCCTTCTGGAAGCAATCTTCTTTGTGGCCAGAATGACCCTATATTATGCGGGACTCAGTAATACCGCTATTGTCGCACATTTGTGGACTTGCAAGGCGAGCGACTATTCGTGAGGGACGCTCCCATGCGGTTCTTGTCTTGTCGCTTCCCAACGAACGGGATCGGCGCTTCTTAGGGCCTACGAATGAGCCAAACTGCCAAGCACACTATCAATACCGTCCCCAGCAGTCCGTAGTAGCTGAACATTGGAGGTTCCCTCTTACTTGCAACCGAGCGCCAGGAGAGTGCGCCCCCGCCGGCGTCTAAACTCATGACCTGTGGAAAAGCCTTAAAGAACGTGTCATTAAACGTGACAGAGCATGGACTGGATGGTACGCTTACCGCGTCTCACTAGCAATCCGCCGCCGGCGTCGCCCCCTATGGCTCCTTGCAAAATCTGACAGAGCCTAAAAACTCAGCGCATGTTGTCTTCATGTTTCGCACTATGGAGCGCGAATATGCCAGGCAATTGCTGCAAATCCTTTCAGTCAGAATCTCGCAACATATTTATGGAGAATTGCGGATGACCCGAAGCGTGAATCCTTATTGCCAGGAATGCAGAATCGAATTAACTTACATCTGGCAGCTGTGATCGTTTCATCGGCGTGTCGAGCGCACCGGAGTTCTCGTTTCCCTTCTTATGAATTCGGTAAAGTGTACTTGTCATGTTGCCCCTATGGCGATGTGACCACGGAGCGCCTTTAGTGTGCCCACAAGGGCGCTCTGGTCGAATCCGGACCGCATTGTCCTCTATCAGGCCCGAAACCGGCGCTAAATTGCGCGCATCGCTTTTTGTGCGCAGGAGACAAACGACTCCACGAACCAAACAGGCGACGTAATCGCGATTCAGACAAATGAATTGTCGAAAATGCCGGGGAGCAGCTCTAGAAACGCGCTAGTGTCTCTTCCCTTTTCGACTCTCGGTTTGATTAGTTCTGGAGCAGACGGTTTGACTGTCTCCTGTGCCGATCCGAAAAATGTCTTACGGGCTTTCTCAAACGAATCTTCGGCCATTAGATGCTCCTCTTTCATTCCCGTCTAACAATTGCTCGGCACTCCGGTGTCGGCCAATGCTGAATAGTATGTGAAGTCGGGAAACCACGGTCTGTTCTATTTGGCACACTATTGTAGAAAGCTGGGAATTCCCGCCATTCGGGGCGGTCGTCCGCCTTGGCCGTCGTCTCCTTCAATCACACTTCTTAGTACACCATGTTCACCAGTTGGGATAGCACACAGATCGGTTTGAATGGCCTCAAGATCGGGCTTCTGTGTCAAATTGAACAGTTGCACTGCTGCATTCGGCCTACTGTGTGGGTATGTTACAAAAGAAGCCAAGGAAAGAGTCTGCAACGGCAGTGTTGGCCAATGTCTGGGAAGAGATGAGACGTCCTCGAATAGCTGAATCCGCCAGAAAAAACTACCACCCCACAACAGGAGTGCCGCTGGGCAAAGTTAGATTTCGGAAAGGCGTTCGGTCGGAACAATATTTCTATGCCTTACATCTTTGAGCACGATGCAACGAACGGAATTCTTCAGAGCCGGCTGCAGGGCCGAGTTAATTCCGACGAGCTAGCGGAGGTCTATCGGCTTGCAGCCGACTGTTTTTCGCTGAAACACCCTCGCAGCGGTATTCTGGATACCACTGGGGTGACATCTCTGGAAGTCCCGGCTCAGACCCTTCGCGAGTTCGCGAGCCTTCACTCCGGGCTCGGCGACGAAACCTTTGTGTGTGTGGTGGTGGCAGCGTCTCCTGATATTTTCGGGACGGCTCGCATGCTCGAATCGCTAGCAGAAGGCACGCGCCCGAATTTGCACATCGTTCGCACCTGCAGGCAAGCGTTCGCCATTCTGGGCGTCCCAGATCCACATTTTTTGCCAATCGGAATTGAGACAATGGCTTGAAAAAGCCTTTGGAAACTATCGGTTCACACCGTGGGGTTCTCAAGTAATCGACCGCTTTCGCGGCGCAGCACATGCTGCAGAACCGAATTGACTGAGACTCGCCCGCCCACTCGGTGGCGTATGCTTGTGCCCGACCAGTACACACATAGTTCAAAGTGTGCTGTTTGGGACATCACCTCTGGCCCCATTAAATCAATCTGGCTTGCGGGGATTGTCCAATCAGCAAGTCGCTCCGCAGGGCAACTATTCAAATGAATTTCGGTGTTGGAATCTAAATGTCTTCTGCGCCTCGAAGTCATCTCGAAAATGATCAGGCCGCGCGTGGCCTGAACGGGTCGGCACGCCGTCAGCCACACTTGCGACTTCTGTTTATCCATAGCGACGACGCGACTGTGAAGCGATGCCTGCAGGAGTTTGAGGCAGCCCGTTTTAATGTCAGCGCGGACGTAGTCGCTCCTGAGAAGTTTGTGAGAAGTCTGAACTCAAAATATTATGATTTGGTGGTAATTCAATACCCATCACTCAAGTGGCAGGGTGTCGAGGCCCTGGAAGTATTACGTTTAAGGAAAAGGAAGATTCCTCTTCTCTTCTTGACGGAAACAATATCAAGCGAAACGGTCGCTGAGCTTATTAGCGAAGGGGCCGCGGACTGCATTGCTGCGGATCGACTCGGCCATCTCCCGGTGGCCGCACGTCGAGCACTCAGCGAAAACGACCTCCGCCGACAGCGAGATCAGACGGAGAAAAAGCTGCGCCATTCCGAAGCGCGTTATCGCGCTCTGGTAGGGAATCTGACTTACGGCATGTGTCGTTGCAGCAGTAAAGGCAAATTCCTTGATGTTAATCAGGCGCTGGTTACCATGCTTGGTTATTCATCGCGAGAGGAACTGATGGCAGCGAGTCACGTAAGCGAGATCTTTTGTGATGCCTCCAAACGAGCACAATTAATGGGCCGCGCCGTTGGGCAGAATCGCGCGGATGATGGCGTTCGCCTGGAACTTGACTGGCAACGGAAAGACGGCACGACTTTGAAGGTTCGGCTGAGCGGGCGTGAGATTAATGATGAAGACGAGGTGGAAGGTTACGAGGTCATCGTCGAGGATGTCACTCAACAACGAGGACTTGAAGATCACTTGAGACAAGAGGCTGCTAAGGATCCTCTGACCGGTCTGGCCAATTATCGGCAATTTATAGAGGTCACTCACGCGGAAATCAAGCGATCCGAGCGCACGTCACGTGAGTTTGCTCTGCTGTTCCTTGATCTAGACGGATTGAAAAAAATCAACGATCGTTTCGGCCATTTAGTTGGCAGTCAAGCGCTCTGCCGACTGGCCGATGTTTTGTGTAACAGTAGCCGGAATGTGGATACCGCGGCGCGTTTCGGCGGGGATGAGTTTGCGATGGTGCTGCCCGAGACAGGATTGATGGCGGCCAAAGTAGTCGCCCGGCGCGTTTCGGACAATCTATTGAATGACAGACGGGAGCCAATGCTGTCGGTCAGTATTGGCATCGCTATCTATCCCCCCAATGGCAAAACAATCGAGGCCCTTTTGGGGGCAGCAGACGCAGCATTGTATTCGATGAAAGCTCAGATATTAAGCGAAGTCAGCATTTGAATGTTTATCTTCGCACGCGTCGTGCCGGCGATATTAGAATTCGGAGCAAGGCTTCCAAATCACCACGCGTTTCCAAATTGACCTTTCCATCGAGCTTTGAATCTTTAAGTCGGCAGCGCATGAGGTGAGAAACGGTTTGTGGTCGGCGATGGTTTGAACAGCGATGAAGAGGTCGCGGTTTGAATCTGACTTTATTATGTAGCCCTTTGCGCCCATCTCGACAACTTCTCGAATCGCTTGATCTGACGAATGTAAGGAAGGAATAAGGATCTCAGTTTTAGGAAATTCCTTTCGAATCCTTCTCGCAGCCTCTAACCCGTTAAGATTCGGCATGCTGATATCGAGGATGGCGATATCGGGTTTTAACTTCGCAACGATTTCTACGGCCTCTTTGCCGCTTTTAGCCTCGCCGCAGATCTCCCATCCCGGCTGATAGCAGCGGTTCCTTAATCCCGCGTCACATTAAGTCGTGATCGTCGGCAACTAAAATTCGTAGTCCTTTCATATGACGCGATGTCTTAGGTGCTAAACGAAGCCGCCAATCTTGCTGCGATAGTTAACGTTCATTCAAATTTGGTCTGTCGGGTACCTAACAAATCGTTCGGAAAATCTCAAAGGAAAGACCGATTACGCCATGAGTCGTGACACCGGGAATCATTCGGATAAGGAAGCGGGCGCGTTGGGGAGCACCGCTCTAACCGTTGTTCCGCTGCCTGTCGATTCAATGCTCACATCGCCGCCGAAGGGTCGAAGACGCTCTTTCATGCTCCTGACGCCCACTCCCGACTTCAGATTGGCCTCCGCACCACCGGATAAACCGCGTCCCTGATCACCAATTTCCAGCACCAGGTCTTCACCCGAGCGAAAGATTCTAATGCTAGCCGTCAAACTGCCGGAATGCCGGTGTACGTTGCCTAAGCTTTCCTGTATCACCCTGAAGAGAGCAATTTCCCGGTTACCGTCGAGCCGTCCAACATCGCGCGAAACATCAACCGCAATCTTGAGTCCACTACGGCTTTCAAAGCCTTCCACATATTCCATTACCGCGAAACGCAAGCCGAATTCGTCCATTAAAGGCGGATGCAGCAGATAGGAAAGATTCCGAATTTCTGTTGAGGCTCTAGAAATTAAATCGATGCACTCCGCGAATTTAGCAAAGTTCTCAGGTGATGAGCTGCGTCGCATTTTGTTAAGATTCATGCTCAAAGCAGCCAACACTTGCCCCGTCGTATCGTGAAGCTCGCGGGCAATACGCCTTCGCTCATCGTCCTGAGCGCTCATTAGTCTTCTAGAAAGTTCAATCAGTGTTGCTTCGGCCTGGGTGCGTTCCAAAACTTGAGCCAAAAGAGATTCGTTGGCCACGGCCAGCTGTCCGGTTCGCCGTACAACCGTTTCTTCGGTAAGATTTTGGAGTTCTTGCTGCACGCCGAGCGAATGTCTCAGCTCCGATTCTGTCTCTCTCATCCGCGCCGCATTTGCCAAAGTCTGGTAAGCGGCAGCGGCAAAGTCCCGAGGTTAGTCATCACTCGCAAGTCTTCGGCTTGGAATCGGTGAGACGAGTCTTGGGCAACCACCCAGATCGTGCCAACGGCTTCTCCTTCAATATAAAAAGGTATCAATAGCAGTTCTTCAATGCTCGGCGTGATCGCGTCCAAGTAAGTGAAGTACCGCTGGGGTTGCGACATCAACTGTGGCGCGTTACGGTCCAAAACCGTACCACAAGGTCCGTACTCACGCGGCGTCCCGCCCCCGACAAGCGCGGCCAAGGCCCCCGTGATGGCAGGCCAATGGAAATGTGCGCCATCAGGTTCAAGCAGGCTAATTCCGGAGGAGCCTGCGTGGCACAGGGCCAAGGCGGCGTCGGCCAGCTTCTGCAAAATGTCGTTAGGCGACGTAACCATTTCCTTCGCCAAAGCAATCAAGGCCGTATTTTCGGCGGCGTGATCGGCAGGGCGCGTCGGCCGCCGTTTGAGTTCCTCGGTCGAAATGACGGATTCCAAAGTCATAACGCTGTTATTCTCAGACCGGGAAGAGTTCACAGTTCATCTCGCTTGCCAACCATATTGACTGTCACGGAAAGTGACACTATCTAAGCGAATGCGGTGTGTCAACAGCATACGCCAGCCAGAACGATTGGATGCTAGCGCTCCTAACCAAGTTCCCACCGCACTAAATATACGCTTCAAGGTATCGCAGAACGCGTTGCATTGTGTTTATGTCTAATTAGTGTGATTCCCTAGCAAAAATGACGAAGATTGTTCTGATCGCCGATGACAATGCACTGATCCGCAAGAGCTTATGCGAAATGTTCGAAAGCGAAGAAGGCTACGATCTGTGCGCCGAAGCTAAGAATGGAAAAGAAGCGATAGAGTTAGCGCAACATTACAGGCCCGCTCTGATAATCCTCGACTTATTGATGCCGATAATGAAAGGAATCGTTGCCGCCCGAGAATTAAAACGGATTATGCCCATGTGCCAATCGTTCTTTTCACGGTCCACGGAAATACCGCGAGGATGATGGCTTCGGACCTTCCTGTTGATTGAATTGTGGCAAAAACTGACCCGCATCTCATGAGGGTTCGCGAACTCATCCCTGTGGGGAGTATGCCGGTTTGATAGGGCTGGGTGCCCGAAATTCAAAATCAGAGCGGGAAGAGTTTTCAAGGTGCTTACTAAGGGAGAAAAGATGACTGACAACAAAAAGACAGCTGTTTTTGGGATTTACAAGACGGTCGACGCGGCGGATCGCGCCACCGACTCGTTAGTGAAATCAGGGTTCAGTGCGTCGGACATTTCCGCTCTCGTGCCAGAAAACGTGGGTTCCAAAGAGATTGGAACTTCGAAGGCCACGAAGGCGCCGGAGGGAGCCACTGCGGGTGCAAGCGGCGGTGCAATTTTGGGTGGAACTCTCGGCTTGCTTGCTGGAATTGGTGCACTCGCTATTCCGGGTGTCGGCCCCTTTATCGCCGCAGGACCGATCATGGCGGCCTTGGCGGGACTCGGTGTTGGCGGCGCCGTAGGAGGTTTCACGGGTGCCTTGATCGGAATGGGCATTCCCGAATATGAAGCCAAGCGCTACGAGGGTCGCATCAAGGATGGTGGAATCCTGCTTTCCGCGCACTGCGATACATCGGACGAAATCAAAAGAGCAAAAGAAATCATGAAGAATACCGGTGCCGAGGATATCTCTTCCACCGGCGAATCCTCATCCGCGAAAGCGTAACGCACTAAAATTAGCGCATCGATTTTTATCAGCGGAGCGGCGCGCTTCTACGGGCGCCGCCTGCAGTATGTTAGGCCCGCCAGTCAAAGGATTTTTATGCACGATGTTTTAGCTACTTATTTGGCAGACCATCTCGCTGGCTCGGTCTACGCAGTAGAGCTAGTCAAGACCATCGGCGAAGAACACTCCCATGACTCACTTGGCCAATTTTCTGCCGCCATACTTGCGGACATAGAGGCCGATAAAGCTGTGCTGCAAAATCTCTCAGAGCAGATAGGAACCGGATCAAGTGGGCTTAAAGAAGTCACTGCATGGTTGGGTGAGAAGGTTGGGCGGTTAAAGCTAAGGCATGATTCAGCAGGCAGCCTGGGAACGTTTGAAGCACTGGAATTTCTGGCCTTGGGGATCCAAGGAAAATTGGCATTGTGGCGTACGTTGGCTGTGGCGGCTCCGGCGGATGTACGTTTGCAGGCACTCGATTACGAACATCTTGCGTCCCGGGCGGAAGAACAGCACGCCAAAGTTGAAAAGCGTCGTTTGGAAGTCGCACGCACAGCCCTGACGCGAGAGCGAAAATGATTTGGCGTTACGCTGCAACTCGCTCATTTCACCTTGCGACGGCACAACGCTATCGTTGCTGCCGCTGCCAGAAGTAGAATGGCTACGACGATCATCGCGTGCATCTAGTCACCTAAGTAACCTAGGGGCAACCTTAGAAAAAGCGTTTCGCAAACAGCACTATCCGCGCCGCTCAGATCTAAGAGTTTCCGTCATCCTTTTGGGTCTTTTTTTCCTTCCTCTGGTCGGTAGTCTTCACGCCCGTCACCTTGTTCTTCTCTCTATTCAGCTTTTGATCATTTCCCAAATCGCTTTTCTCTTTCTTGTTGATGTCCAAGTTTTGTCACCTCTATTACTATTAAGCCCTCGCGCGCTTGGTGCGTGAATCAAGGCTTCTATTTACTTTGATGAATCATTAGCTTGAGGAGTCCGAGGCACAGCAATCTTCAGAGAAGCGATAATTCTCCAACCAGTCAGTGTACGTGACTGAACGCCTGCATAAGTTCTGGTATTGAACGGGCCGCAACGGCATCGTCACCAATTATTTAAGATTCTTCGGACCCGAACAATCCAATTGCGAAATGGTTGCGTACTACCCTCGTGAACGGTTTTGTCTTGTCCGGTTAGCCAAGAACTTCAACCTAAACTTCGTCCCAGTAGCCGGCGTGCGGGACGCAACCACTTAAGAAGCAATTATCCTCTTCAAAAAAAAGGGAGTCTTATGGACAGCAAACAGAAGGGCTAGAATGGGTTCGACCGTCGGTCATTTGTTAAAACGGCGGGATTAGTAACGGCCGCGGTTGCCGGGGCCATGGCAGTGGGTGGAAAACTCGGAGTACTCGATTCAATCCCGGGTATCAATAAAACCAAACTGATCGCGCGAGCTGTCAAGGCGGGAACGATCACCGATGTGGACATCCTCAACTTTGCACTCAACCTCGAATAAATCCCGCCTGCCCTGAGGCACCAAGGGAACCACTCCTTTTGCGGACGGTTTGAGGATCTGCTGTTCGGTTTAGTGAGGACTGGCCCACCTCTGGAAGGCCAACTCAGTGAGGCGCCGAATGCTGAGCTGGCGCTACTCCAAGCTCCTTCAGCTTCGCTTGCGCGCGGCGCGAATCATCAGTCCCGGGAAATCTCCGCACCACCTCACGCAGATCGCGAATCCCGCTAGTCTTCGTCCCCGACTCAATCTCAGCAAACCCCTTCTTCAGCAAAGACGCCCCCTGCTTATAACTCTGCGGATAATCCGAGAGCACCAGGTTGTACTGCACGATAGCGTCCTTGTAATCCCCCTGCTGGTAGGAAATCTCGCCCAAATAAAACTGCGCATTCGAAGCCAAATCCGTAGAAGGGAATTGCTTCACGTAATCGCCGAACTCCGACTTCGCCAGATCATATTTCCCGGTAGTGAAATCGCGCAAAGCATTCTGATACAAAGTATCCGACGACATCGTGGGCAAAGAAGAATACCCGTTGCCGCCCGAGGGCGCAGGTCCACCGGTTGGTGCAGCAGCACCGTCAGGCGGCGCAGAATTAGGGGCGGCGCCAGAAGGCGCGGGACCGGGGCCGGGCGCAGGTGATTGCGTCGGCAACGAACCGCCGGGAGCAGCGCCGGCCAGCCGTCCGTCGATACTCTGCAAGGTCCCCTGAATATCGTTCAACTGCGAGGTAAGTCTCCCCACCCGCGCCTGCACGTCCGACAAATTATCCGAAAGCCCCTGTGTCTGCGTGGACATCGTATCGATCTTCGACCCGCTATTGGCAATCGCTTCCTGCACATTCTTTTCAAGCGATGCCATTTGCCCATTCAGCGCATTCACGGCATCCAGAGACTGCTGTATCAAAGTACGCATCGAAGCATTATTAGCGTCGATCGTACTGCGAATGGCCTGCTGCCCCTGCAGCAACTGCGAAACCTGTTCCTGCAATTGAATCATTTCCTTGGACACGGCACCCGTCGGACGGGGAGCGAGCATCGAGCCGCCGATTGCGCCGATCAGTACCGCCGCAATTGCAAACGCAATCGATTTTGTGCGCATGGAACTGCCTCCTGAAATAAATTTCACAATTCTATGAACGTAGATCGAAGCGCGGGCCAGCAAGCGGCGATATGCCGGTGCCTGCGTCGCGTGAGCGGGTCCGTCGCCTCTATGACGGTGACTTAGACCTGCCCGCGTCACGAACGGTTAGTGTGCCGCGACGAAGTGCGCGCGCCGGTTCTGCTGCCAGCACTCTTCCGTGTGCTCGGTGCAGAAAGGCCGCTCCTTGCCCCAGCTGACTGTGTCCATGCGCTCTGCACTGATTCCCAGCGAAACCAGATAATTCTTGGCAGCCTGCGCGCGCCGCTCGCCGAGACCAATGTTGTACTCGGTCGATCCGCGCTCATCGCAATGGCCCTCGATGGTCACACGCACCTGCGGATACGAACGGAAAAATTCCGCATCCTTCCGAAGCGCTGCTTGCGCGTCTGGACGGATATCAGCCTTGTTGAAATCAAAATAAGCGTCGCGGACGTTCTGTTCGAACAGTTCACTCATGTTCGCGCCGCCGGTTGTTGGAGGAGGTGCCTCGCCGCCAACCGTAACGCGCGCGGTAGCCGTAGCGCTGCCGCCCGGTCCAGTAGCAGTAATGGTATAAGTCGTCGAATCCGTCGGGTTCACCGGAGTCGAGCCTTGCAGCGCGACTTTACCCACGCCGGGTTCGATATCCGCGTCGGTAGCATCCGTGGAAGTCCACGTCAGCGTCACGGTATCTCCGCTCTTCACCATTTGCGGCGAAGCATTCAACGTCACCGTAGGTTGTGCGGCCGACGGCGCCGGTGCCGCATGCGACGGCGGTGTCGACGCCACCTGTTTCTTACAACCGCCAATCAACACACACAGGGCCACCGCACCCAGCAGGAACTTGAGTCTTCGATTGCTACAGACTTCCATGGATTGCCTCCTTCGTGGATTCGAAAATAACCAAGCGGGATATAAACGAAACATTCACCGCCTTCAACGGTATGCGTTACATGGCCCAAAAAGTATCATTCGCTGCATCGCGCTACAAACCCAAATGCAAACATGTGTTCCTATTTCGGCGACCAGTTCGGCGATTCGTTCTGCCCTTCGAACGACAATTGCCGCGGCAAACTTCCATCCGCGAGCATCGACCAGA
Source organism: uncultured Acidobacteriota bacterium (assembly GCA_963703675.1). Lineage (GTDB taxonomy): Bacteria > Acidobacteriota > Terriglobia > Acidiferrales > UBA7541 > Palsa-295. Next base: position 92,393 of record CAVPFH010000011.1, read on the forward strand.
TCTGTCTTGTCCCGGTGCGCGTCGATTCAAACGTCAGATGCCGCCCATCCGGCGCCCAGCTAGGACGTTCGTTGCGTCCAGCATCGCGCGTCAGTTCCACCAATTGCCGGCTCACAATGTCCATAATGTAAATATCGAAATTGCCGTTCGGACGACGCCAGCTGAAGGCCAGTAACTGCCCATTCGGCGACCACGCCGGATCCACAACGTAACCCATATCCGGCATGTCCAGCCGTTGCACGTCGGTGCCGTCGGAATTGGCAAGATACAAAACCGGGTCGCCGGCGCGGTCGCTAACGAACACAATTTGCTTCCCAGTTTTCGGATTCCACGCCGGAGAAGTGCTCACCCCCGCAGCAAAAGTGATTCGCTTCAAACCGCCACCATTTGAATCCGTAAGATAAATCTGCGGATCGCCGCCCTGGCTGGACATAAACGCGAGCTGCGAACCATCCGGCGAGAATGCGGGAGAGCTGCTGGACCCGCGATACCGTGGAAACGAAATCAACTTGTCCGAAAGCGCCGAATAAATGCAAATCTGCGGCGAAGTCACTCCGCGGAAGGGCACGAAGCAGGTGAAGGCAATGCGCGAAGCATCCGGCGACCATCGCGGCGTCAACGAAATAGATTTTATGTGCGTAAGCTGATGCTGGTTGCTGCCATCGTAATCCATGGCCCAGATTTCTTTATTCCCGCTCTTGGTGCTCACGTAGGCAATCTGCGTCTGCGCAATTCCAGCCGACCCGCCGCCGAGGATCGCGACGATATCATCCGCAAACTGGTGCGCTAATTTGCGGGCTCCCGCATCGGTCGCAGGCCCGCGATAAATTTTTTGCAGCGCAATAGGCGCTTGAGGATTGTGAACATCAGACAAATATCCCGCGGCAGCCAGGTTCGAGCCTTCGCTCGACAGGTTGCCATACGCCAGCATGTACACGTTCGCAGGCGCGGCAGCCCAATCGGCAAATTTCACCTCGCCGGGTTGGCTAGGAATTTGCGGAGGATAAAAGCTCGGGCTAACCAGTTCGAGGATCCCGCAATAATCAAGGTCCGCCCACAAAACGTCATGAAAAGTTTTCTCCAGCGCCGGAGACACGGGTTGACGAAGGGCAAATTCCGGCACCGCGACCCGTGCTTTGCTCACGCCCAGCCCGGTGCCGGTCTTAAACCAATCCTGCGCGGATGCCGTCCCCGCAGACAGAACGAACGCGATACTGAGTGCTGCGATAACTGCCAGTCTTCTTGTCATATTCGTGTGGGAGTGCTGCGCATCGCCCCTTCGTTTACGTCGCAATCCGCGCCTCCTTAGCTTTCCGTCGGCCCCTCATCCAGCCGAACTCGTCACCGCTTGAAATCGAACCAGAACTCCACGCTCACCTTCGAACCCGAATATGCCGGTGGCAATTGCTGCATCGGACTCGCATCACGAATCGCGCGCACCGCCGACGAATCCACCGACGCATTCCCGCTGGACTTGGTCACCTGAATATTGGTCACAGTCCCGTCGCGCAAAATATCGAATGTCGCCACCAACCGCGGCGCAAACGCAATCCTCGGATCGACAGTCGACTGCAGCCACGAACTGCTGACCTTGCGCTGCACCGCCTCGACGTACCACGAAAACCGCGCGCCAAAATTTCCAGCACCCGGACCCTCGAATCCCATGCCGGCCTGAGTCGACGAACCCGGCCCCATCGCAAACGAACTGTAAGGAACAGTCGGCGTCCCGCCTCCTCCGTAAGGCACGGCATTCGGCGGTGGCGGCGTAGGATTCTCCAGAGTCTTCGAAGGCCGCGTCACATATTTCGGCGGTTTATTCTTCTCGAATTTCGGTATAGGAGTAGCGTCAGGTGGCGGCACAGGTTTCGGCTCAGGCTCAGCCTTATACAAACCCTTCGATTCATCCACCACGCGACTGGGAGTTTCCACCTCCGGCCGCGGCATCGGAATCGCCGGCAAACTACCGACCACCCCTACAGTAATCGCGCCGCCCGGTCCGCCCCACGAATCGCCTTCATGGTTATAAATCGCAGAACCGATAAATAAAGCCACGAGCCCGCAATGCAAAATCAGGGCAACTATCAAATATCCTTTCAGACTGTCCGCGGGTCGTTCTGCGGCAATAGCGGTCATGTTATTGAGTCTGGGCCTGAGCCCGATCGCTAAGCGGCTGAGTCACAACGCTGATATTTTGTATGCCGGACTGCCGCAGCGCATCCACCACGGTCGCCCAGCTGCCGAAAGGAACTGTCTCATCGCAGCGCACATACACAGCCTGGTGCGTCGGGTCCTTCATTTGCGAAGTCACTTGTGCGCCGATGTCGTGAATGTTCACCGGCTTGTCATTCAGATACACGCGCTGCGCGCGATCGATCGTGATCACCATGCGCTGTTCGGTCAGTTCCTTCACAGTCTTGGTCTTGGGGACGTCCACCTCGATCCCCGATTGCAAGATCGGCGCGGTAATCATGAAAATAATCAGCAGCACCAACACAACGTCAATAAACGGAACCATATTAATGTCCGAAAGTGACGTCCCGGTTTCGCGTTGTAGCTGCGGCATAAAGTCTTCTTAAACTAGAGGCCTCGGATGCACCAAAATAATTGTTATTGGGAAGCGCTGCGAGAGGTCTGAGTCTCCCGCGTTTCACTACGCGCTGTAGATTGTTTCAATCCTGGCTACAAACTCCGCCGCGAAACTATCCATGCGCGCGGCCACGGCGCGAATCTTTCCGAGATAGTAGTTGTAGGCAATCACAGCAGGTATCGCGGCAAAAAGCCCCGCGGCAGTAGTGATCAACGCCTCAGCGATTCCAGGCGCCACAGCTCGCAAACTGGCAGTCCCCGCGTCCCCCAGCCCAGCGAACGCGTCCATCACGCCCCACACAGTTCCAAACAATCCAATGAACGGCGAAACCGCGCCGGTAGTCGCCAGCCAAGACATCCAGCCTTCCAGCCGCCGCACTTCTTCCCCAGCAGCCACCTGCATCTGCACGCCCACGGCGTTAGCATTCCGCACGCGCGGAGCAGCAGCCACAGCCACTCCGCCGGACGAACTAGATCGGCGTTCCGGCATCGCCAGCTGCGCCTCAAGCTCCTGATACCCGGCCTGATACACATGCACCAGAGGAGTGCCGCCGGCACCCATCCGTAAAGTTCCCGGGTCGGCAAGCCCCCCGCGACCAGCGCGGAACATTTCCAAAAAACGTTTAGATTGCGTTTCGATTCGCCCGAGTTTCCGGGATTTTTGCAAAATGATAGCCCACGAGAAGACAGAGAGGACCAACAGGATGCAGAGCACAACGCGCGCCACCCAACCCGTTTGCGTAATCAGAGTTTCGAGTCGGCTGGTAAACAGCAAAAATGCCAGTCCAGAAATTGTTTTCCCCCCAGAAAAATTTACAAACGTAACAACGAACACCGTAGCACACGCTATCAGCAAGGGTCAAACGAATGAAGCCCCTACAGCAATCCCTTGATACACAAAACGACACAGCGCAAATCGCACCTCACGAATGCTATCCATCGAGAATCACGATTATGCTCCGGCAAAAAAGCTGATTAGGATTGCGCCGGTTTTTAGCTGTCTGGAATGATGACGCGGCGGTCGCATTCGCCGTTGAATTTGTAGCGGCTGCTGTGTCCGGCGCTCTTCGGGACGCAGCGGGCAGCCTTCCGTAGCGTCGGCTACAACCGCGAGTCACAAATGAACTTATTGCCGCGCGGCGTGCTAAACTGCAAATTTAGATATGGCTAGATCATTCGATATCGGAATCGAATCGTTAGCGAATGGCACGACCGCGCGCCGGCGAACTGAACAGCGTCTCGAATGCAGCCAGCAGCCGCCGCAACCGCGATCGGTCGGCCTGCTACCGCTGCCTCTTCGCGCCGTCGCAGGCGAATCGATCAGTCTCGAAGCTGCCGCGGCCACCGCAGGGAAGTCCTTCTTCATCGAAACCTTCGGCTGCCAAATGAACGACCACGACAGCGAAAAAGTAGCGGGCGTCCTGCAAGGGCGCGGCTACCAACCGGTCGCGACGCCAGCGCAAGCCGACTTGGTCCTCTACAACACCTGTAGCATCCGCGAAAAAGCGGCCCAAAAAGTCTTCGCCCGCCTGGGTGACTGGAAAACCATCTCCAACGGCAGAATAATCGGCGTCCTAGGCTGCCTGGCCCAACAAGAAGGCGAAGAAATCTTCGAACGCGCCCCGTGGGTTAGCCTGGTTTGCGGGTCAGCCAGCTACAGAAAGCTCCCGGACCTGATTGCGCAACTAGAATCCGGCGGAAGACGCGTAACAGGCCTCGATCTCGACACGGACGAAACATTCGAAACAGAAATTACGCGCCGTGACAATTTACTGCGCGCCTACATCACCATAATAGAGGGCTGCGATTACTCCTGCTCGTACTGCGTAGTCCCGCACACACGCGGTCCAGAAAGAAGCCGCGACGGCGACGCAGTAATCTCCGAAGCGAAACGTCTAGCCGAAGCCGGATACACAGAAATCCAATTGCTGGGCCAAACAGTAAATTCCTATCGCGATCCATCCCCTCGAAAATGGAATTTCGTCCGCCTGCTGCGCGCAGTGGCAGCAGTCCCGGGAATTCGTCGCGTACGCTTCACCACATCGCACCCAAACGATTTCACACGCGAGATAGTGGAAGCGATCGACGAACTCCCGGTGCTCTGCGATCACGTTCATCTCCCAGTGCAATCCGGCTCGACGCGCGTCCTGCGCGAAATGCTCCGCACCTACACGCGCGGAGAGTACCTGGAAAAGATCGAGTGGATCCGCGCAGCCCGCCGCCCGATCAGCATCACCTCCGACATCATCATCGGCTTCCCCGGCGAAACGGAATCGGACTTCGAAGACACAGTCTCGCTGTTGGACACAGCCCAATACGACGGAATTTTCTCGTTCAAATACTCGCCGCGGCCCAACACGACAGCCGCACACCTGCCCGACGCGATCCCAGAAGAAGAAAAAAGCCGCCGCCTGGGTATCCTGAACGAACACCAACGCCAAATCCAAGTCGCGCGCAACGAAAAACTGATCGGCGACACCTACGAAATCCTTGTAGACGCCCGCCACACCGCCAGAAACCAGTGGGCGGGACGATCGACAAACAATCGCATGATAAATTTCACTTCGCCTCGCGAGAATCTTCTGGGAGAATATCTTCAGGTGAAGATTACGCGAGCCGGTGCGAACAGTTTAATCGGCGAGCACCTCATCTGAAGTAACGGGAGGCCAGCATGGAACTCGAAGTGAAGATTCGAGGATTAATGATGGATCCCGTCACCAACATGCCGGTAGTAGTGTTGAAAGAAACCACCGGCAGCGGAGTCCTGCCAATCTGGGTAGGCATCTACGAAGCCAACGCCATCGCGCTGGAAATCGAAAAAGTACAAACCCCGCGCCCGATGACTCACGACCTGCTGAAAAACGTCCTGACAGGCCTGAACGTCCACGTCCAGCGAGTAGTAGTCTCCGACCTGAAAGACGATACCTTCTACGCGCTGATCTGGATGGAGCGCGACGGCCAAACCATATCGATGGATTCGCGCCCGAGCGATGCGCTAGCGCTAGCGTTGCGTCTGGATTGCCCCATCTACGTCGAAGACGAAGTTCTGAAACACTCCCGCATGTCAGCAGCAGTCAACGAAAAAAGTTCGAGCGAAGACCTACGCAAATGGCTAGAGAATCTCAACGACGAAGATCTCGGCCGCTACAAAATGTAGTCGTGAAACAAGCGCAGCAAGATGCGGCCGTGAAATTAGTGGAGCAAGACGTAGCCGTAGAACTCAATGTCGTCGCAAGACTCGCCTGCAATTTTGTTCTCCTTCTCCTAGTCATACCCTTCGCGCCACAAATCGCACTAGCGCAAATGCAGCCTCGCCCGCCGGGTTCACCATCGGACGCCTCCAGCACCCAAGAGCCAGCACCAACGCCCTCTATCCCGGAGAAGCCGAAATTAGTCTATGTAACAGATTTCGAATTAGACGCCGTAGTCCCCGATGCCGGTGCGATGGGAACGCCAGCCGGAACTCCAAGCAATGGCCAATCGACCACATCAAATGGGTTGGCGACCGAAGCGCAACACATAGTGAAGCTGATGTCGGAAAATCTAGTAAAGGATTTCGCAAAAGCGGGCTACATGGCGAAAACGCTGGGCGCAAGAGACCCCAAGCCAGACGATGGCTTCCTGATCGTAGGCGTCTTCACGCAGGTTGACCCGCAGAACCGCCTACATCGCGCAGTAATCACTCGAAGCCAAAACTCCTCTCCGATCGAACTGTACGTCGCAGCCGACGACCTCTCGCGTTTCACGGTACATCTGTACAAAACGGCCGAGCCGGAGGACAGCACCAAGCACCCAGGGGGGGCAATCGAAATAAATCCCGAAGCCGATCCCGAAAAATTTCCAATAGATGCAAACGCCAGCGAAAAAGTCGTAAAGCAAACAGCGCAGCGAATCACAAATGAAATGGTCAAGCGCATCAACGCAGGCTCAAAATACGAGCAGTTAAACCGCTACGCAAAACCGTAGTCAGGAATGAGCCTAATCCAGAACCTCAACCAAGCGCCGTAGGCGCGACACAAGCTTTACACCTGCGGTTCAAGAATAACCCGTCATGCTCCAATGGACTTTGACTTTGTAGCGGCACGTCTGCCAAAGCACCCGAATCGAGCCAATCCGGCGCCCGCATTTTTCACTTGCAGTGCCCCCACTCAAGTGAGTACAGTGGGCCTACTCGTAGTAGGACTGGGATCAGGGGCCGCCACATATAGCCCTATGGTTGCCAAACGGGGGAACAGCGAGGGGCACAGCTTGACTTGCGTCATCGCAATTGCCAACCAAAAAGGTGGCGTCGGCAAAACCACCACCTCCATTAATCTAGCAGCCGCGCTAGCCCTGAAGAAAAAGAAAACCCTGCTGATCGATCTCGACCCACAATCCAACGCGACCCTGGCATTCTTCGACACTTCCGAGATTCAAACCTCGATGTACGACGTCTTCGCCGAGCAGCGGACGGAAATGGCAAAAGTAATTCGCCCGACAAAAGACGATCACCTGTATGTAGCGCCGGGAAAGCTGGCCCTAGCAAGGCTGGAGCAACAACTAGCAGGCCAATTCGACGCGCCCTACAAACTAAAAGACGCGCTGACCCCGATCCTGAAGGACTACGATTTCATAATTGCTGACTGCCCCCCAGCGCTGGGAATCCTCACAGTAAACGCATTAGTAGCGTCCACGCACCTGCTGGTCCCGATCCAGGCGGCCTATTTCGCGATCGAAGGCACAGACGACCTGCTGGAAACCTACGCGCGTATCCGATCGCGCCCGAACCCGGACCTGAAAGTCCTGGGAGTCGTAATAACGCTATTCGACAAACGCACCAACATCTCGCGCGACACCCACGAACAAATCCGCTCAGTCTTCGGCGAACAATTGTTCAAGACGCGCATCAGCAAAAACGTGCGCCTGGAAGAAAGCCCGGCGTACAAAGAAACGGTATTCACCTTCGCGCCCAAATCATCCGGCGCCGAAGACTACAAGAAACTAGCCCAGGAGGTATTACATCGTGTCGAAGAGGATCGGGTTACCCGTCACTCTCAAGATGCGGCATGACGCGCATTATGTCGAGACGCTGACCAGTTACAGCGGTGCGTCCGTAGGCCGCATGATTCCGACGGATAAAATCCGTCCGAATCCAGACCAGCCGCGCAAGGCGCTAGGCGACCTGCGCGAACTGACAGATTCAATCCGCGAAAAAGGTGTCCTGGAGCCGTTGCTGGTCCGCTTCGTCCCGCGTGAAGACACCTACTACATAATCTCCGGCGAACGCCGTTATCATGCCTCGAAAGCCGCAGGCTTACACGAGCTGCCGTGCATCGAGAAAATTGCCGACGATGCCGAAACTCTAGAGCTAGGCCTGATCGAAAATCTCCAACGAAAGGATTTAACGCCGTTCGAAGAAGCAGATGGCTTACAGCGCCTGGCGGATCACTTCGATTACACCCACGATGACATAGCCAAGAAAATCGGCCGCGCGCGTTCCAGCGTCACGGAGACGATGTCGCTGCACGTGATCCCAACGCCGGTTCGCGAAGCATGTATCGAGCGCGGAGTACTGACGAAATCGCTGCTGTTGCAGGTAGCTCGCCAGCCAAACGAAAGAAAAATGTTCGAGATGGTAAACCGCATCTCGCAAGGCGGCCTAACCCGAGACGAGGCGCGACGCGCACGCCAGGCGGAAACCGAGTCCGCGCCGCGCCCCCAGCCCTTCCTATTCGACTATCGCGACGAGGACGAATCCTTCCACGTCCGAGTCCAATTCCGCAAAAGCCAGGTAAGCCGCGAAGAGCTGGCATCGGTTCTGCGCAAAATCCTGCGCGAAATCGAATCCGGCACAATATCTTCGTCGGCAGCATAAACGCGGCGGTAACCGAGTCTGGGGCCACTTCGTCATCGGCAGCGTAAACCGCTTGCCGCACCCGCTTGTGAACTTTTCGTACTGAGTGCAGCGAAGGACCTTTTTTCGGTACAGACCTACATTTTCGCTAGAATGTTCAGCGACCCCGCGACGGAATTGTTGTGCGACAAGCTGCTCTCACTCCAGTACTGCGCTATCCTGAACCCTCATGGAACTATCATCGCAACAACTCGCAATCCTCGAACGTCTTTACCGCGCAGGATTCGAAATCGTAGCATTTCCGATGTACGCAAACCACGTAGGCATTCGAAAGGGCGGTTGTGCGGCACTACTCGCCGCAAACATGCCCGGCAGTTTCACGCTCTACGGATCACCCGCATATCTGATCAACGACAACTTCAGCGTCCGCATCAAACGAGACAGCCACGAGTATTTCGTCTGGAAGAAAGAAAAACTGGAAGCAACAGCGACCCGGCTAGCGGAATTAAGCACCTTCAGTGAAGAACTATCGCAACTCCTGCTCCCGCAAATATAGCGGTAAGTCATAAGCCGTAAACCGTCCAGAGCGCGAAATCGTCCGCCTGCGTCTCGCCGACTTTCGGCCTGCGAATAGAACGGCGCTGCCTGTCAAAACGCGGCCCCAACTACAATCTTTTCAGATCAAGCTGCCATCCAACGTCAAGATGCTCCAAAAATCCTGAAATACGCGCCTCGCAACATCGCAGTCCATCCCGCACGCATGCCTACAATGTCTTGACGCCACACCCCTCACCCATTACGCTTCCGAAGACTCGGCGCACGCGAGACTAACCATGATCATGCCGCGTCCCACAAAATGTCCGAAGTCAGCGAAACCGCATCGCTCTCATCCGTTATCAGCGACGCTCTCAAGCGTCGCGTCATGTCCGTCCAGGATTTTTCGCTGCTGGCACTGCAATCCATAAAAAACATCTTCACCCCGCCGGTGTACTGGATGGACGCCCTCGAGCAAATGGACCTGATCGGAGTAGGCTCATTGCCCATCATCCTCCTCGCCGGATTTTTCATCGGAGGCGTAATGGTGTTGCAAACCGCATCGCAATTCGAGCGATTCGGCGAAACAGCGTTAACCGGCGATGCAGTCTCGCTAGCCCTGGTCCGCGAACTAGGCCCAGCAATCACAGCCCTGCTAGTCGCAGGACGCAACGCCTCAGGCATGGCGTCGGAACTAGGCTCGATGGTAGTCACAGAACAAGTCGACGCCATGCGCGCGCTAGGCACAGATCCAATCCGCAAACTAATGACGCCGCGCGTCCTGGCCACGGTCCTAATGGTCCCACTGCTCGCAGCAGTCTTCGACTTCGTAGGCCTATGCGGCGGCTTCCTGGTTGCATACCTTACACTCCGCCTGGGCGCAGTCCAGTTCTGGAATCGCGCAATTCACGCGCTGGAAATGGGCGACGTAGCGCAAGGCATGTTCAAGCCCCTGGTTTTCGGCCTGATCATCTCGACAGTAGGATGCTATGAAGGCCTCCGCGTAACAGGCGGAACGCAAGGCGTAGGCCGCGCCACAACAACAGCAGTAGTAATCTCCTCAGTCCTGATCCTAACAGTCGATTTCTTCCTGGCCCGCCTCCTGCTCTTCATCTTCGGCCAATGAAGCGAAATTTGTAGCGGCCACCTTAAAGGTGGGTGAATTGCTTGGCTCGTTGTCGTTTCTTCGGCATTACCTTTAACGTCGTCATCCTGAGCGCAGCGAAGGATCTGATCTTCGCTTTCCGCGCCGTCACCTCGCAGTGAGCAACCGTCACGCGCTCCAGGCGCGGCCGCAATCGCGCACCACGCCATCACGAACCCGGCACGAATCGCATCAATTCCATCTATAATCATCGACATGACGCGCGACGTCCCGCCGCCCGATCCAGCGCGCAATCCGGCGGCACCCTCGGACCACACTACCCCCGACGCGCCGTCGCACACCGCGCCAGGCGAACCCCTCGTCGTTTTCCGCGACGTCCACATCGGCTTCGACGAAGGCGACGTCCTGAAAGGCATTTCCTTCGAAGTCGCCCCCGGCGAAACAAAAGTCCTGCTAGGCGAAAGCGGTACAGGCAAAACACTGGTCATGAAACTGGCAGCCGGACTGATCCGTCCCGACAGCGGGCATATCATGGTAATGGGTCACGACATCGCCGAAATGCCGGAAAAAGAACTGCTCGATTTCCGCCGCCAGATCGGCTTCGTCTTCCAGGAAGGCGCGCTTTTCGATTCCATGACGGTAGCCGAAAACGTCTCCTTCCGTCTCCGCGAAGAAAATGTGGACGAAGCTAAAATCGAAACACGCGTTCGCGAAGTTCTGCGTTTCGTCGAAATGGAACCAGCCATCACAAAATTTCCCGCCGAGCTTTCCGGCGGCATGCGCCGTCGCGTTTCGATCGCCCGCGCGCTGGTCGACCACCCGCCGATGGTCTTCTACGACTCGCCCACAGCGGGCCTCGATCCAGTAACATCGCAAACGATCATCACGCTGATCCTGCGCGGCCGCGATTTGCAGGACGTAACATCGCTGCTGGCAACACATCGCGTGCAAGACGCTTTCGGCCTGGCCAATTATCGTTTCGACAAAGCCACGGGGCACGTGGTGGCTCTTGCGCCGAATGGCACGCACCGGCACGCGCACGATCTGCGCGCTGCCGATTCCGCAAGCGTGCCGCAGACTGCACAGTCGAATCCGGGGCCGCGCTCATCGCAAAATCGGCCTGCAAATTCAGCGCCGTCCGCCGTGACGGTTCCGTCTCCATTGAAGAAGGACATGCCGATCCCGTCGTCACAAACGAAGGATGCAGACGACGATGTGGCGCGGCGCGAGGCGGCTCTGCTCGCTGCCGCCGGAACCGGCAAGATACGGAACACGGCACATTTGACCGAGGTGCTGGTCTTGCGCGACGGGAAGATTTATTTCCAGGGGCGGCCCGATGAGTTGCTAGTCTCAAAAGACGAGTACTTGAAAAAATTCTTGATATCGGCGGAATAAAATTGGCGTGCAAACAGATCAGATCATGCGAATGTGGTCACACGAACAAAAGTCGCGAGGTAGCAGGCGTGCATTGCACGCAATAATTCCGGGCAATATTCGCAACGACGAATTCGAAACGACTGAGGAGGCAAGGCGATGGCGCAACGCAAGCAACTAAGCTGGACCGAGCTGCGAGTAGGACTCTTCGTCCTGGCGGCACTATTCATTCTCGCGGTGGCAATCTTCTACATCACCGGCGCGGGCGTCCTGGGCCCGAAGTATCGCCTGTTCACATACCTCCCCGAGGTCGAAGGCGTCAGCACCGGCGCCCCCGTGCGTCTGGACGGCGTCGCCATCGGCAACGTCGAGCGCATCGCGCTGAACCCGCACCCCTCGGATAAATCGCAAAGTATCCAACTGGTTCTGCGCCTCGACAAAAAATACATGCCCAACGTCCGCACAGACTCAACGGCCAGCCTCATCACTGAAGGCCTGCTGGGCAATCGATACGTAACAATCTCGCGCGGCCTCACCGGCACGCCAGTCCCGCCCAACGGCACCATCCCTGGCCTGCAGGAAGTCGCCATGACCCAAATGGTCGAGCGCGGCGCGGACCTGATGCAAAACCTCAACGCTCTCTCCGGAGATGTCCGGGGCATCATCGACCAGGTCCACAAAGGCCAAGGCACGCTGGGCAAATTCCTGAACGATCCCACGCTATACAACAATCTGAACGCCACAGCAGGCAAATTGAACGAGGTGGCGTCGTCCATCCAGCAAGGGAAGGGAACCGCCGGCAAGTTCATCAGCTCCGACGAGCTGTACAACAAAGTCGACGCCACCCTGGGCAACGTCAACGATGTTATCGGTGCGGTGAAAGAACAAAAAGGCACAATCGGCAAAATGGTCTACGACCCCGCCATGTACGACAGCGCCAAAAGCTTCCTGGACAAGGGCAATGGCGTGCTAGCCGACGTCCGCGAAGGAAAAGGCTCGCTAGGCAAGCTAGCGACGGACGACACGCTATACAACAATCTGCGCGACGCCTCAGCACAAGTCCGAGATGCGAGCGCGAAACTCAACAGCAACCAAGGCACTGCAGGCAAACTCTTCACAGACCCGAATCTGTACGACAACCTGACCGGGGCCACGGGCGACCTGCGCCTTCTGATCGGCGATTTCCGCAAAGACCCAAAGAAATTCCTGCACGTAAAGCTGGCCGTGTTCTGAGGTCTGCCCTTGGTGGACTTATCACGTACTTGATCCATGCCTTCAGGGCTAAAGCCCTTTTCTTGTGTGCGACGTTTTCGGCGGGGCTGAAGCCCCGCCCTTCCGTTGCCGCAACTTTTGTCCATGGCGGCTTCGTCACCGTTCGCGCATAATTGGGCGCATCCCAGTTTGTCTTCTGAGCGGAGCCGGGGAGATGCGAAAGCTGCCCACCTAAAAGGTGGCCGCTACAAATTCAAACAGGTCCCTCGCTTTGGGATGCCACAAGTGCGTCTACAATCTCGGACCTCAATGCAAAGAGCCGGCGGGACGCCGGCGCTACGACCTGTTCAGAACACCGTACTTGCGGGGACTCCTTACTCCGGTTGGGTTTGGGATTTCTCTTTGGCTAGTTCTTGAACAAGGTGGAGGTCTAGCTTGCCGCTGCCCAGGTGCGGGAGTTCGTCGATCTTGAAGAATTGGTTGGGGCGCGGGAGCCAGAGATTTGGCAGGCCGGATTTGGCTAGCTTTTCCAGCACTGGCTGCAGCTCGTCTGGCTCTAGCGTGTGCAACACCACCAGGCGCTCGCCTTTTTTGCCGTCGGGGACGCTCGCTACTACGAATTGTCTTTCTGTGGCGCCGGCCAGCTCGTGCAGCTTTTCTTCGATTTTGACGTGCGGCACCATTTCGCCGCCGATTTTGCTGAAGCGGCTCAGGCGATCTGTGATGGTGATGAAGCCGTCTTCGTCCTGGGCCGCGATGTCGCCTGTCACGTACCAGCCGTCCTCCAGTACTTCCGCGGTTTTTTCCGGCTTGCCGAGGTATCCCTTCATTACGTTGGGTCCGCGCACCAGCATCAGGCCCGGAGTATTGACTGGCAGGCGTTCGCGCGTGTCTGGATCTACTATGCGGACTGTGATGCCGGGGAGGGGGTGGCCGATGCGTCCGCGCTTTGCGCCTACCTGGCGGAATCCTGGAGCGCGAAAGTCGCGCGTATTGACTGCTACTACTGGGGAACATTCCGTCGCGCCGTACCCTTCCAGTGGACGGATGCCGAAGCGGTCTTCGAATGCCACGGCCAGCGAGTCTGGCAATTTTTCCGCGCCTACTACTACGAATTGCAGGCTGCCGAAATCTTCAGGCGAGCAGCGGCGCGTGTAGGCTTGTAGAAATGTGGGCGTGGCCAGTAGGAACGTTACGCAGTAGTCGCGGACCAGCTCGCTGACGGCTACCAGGTCTAGCGGGCTGGGATGGAATGCTACGCCGACTCCCATGACTGCCGGGAGCCAGAGCGTGACTGTGAATCCGAAGGAGTGGAAAAACGGCAGGACGCCCAGCAGGACGTCGCCTTTGCCGAGCATGAATGTTTGGGCCATTTGGTCGATGTTGGACATGATGTTGTAATGCGTGAGCATCACGCCTTTGGGCTCGCCTGTGCTGCCGCTGGAAAAAATTATTGTGGCTAGATCGTCTAGATTTATTGCACGGCCACTAACGCCTCCGCTGCCGCTGGCGAGCACGCGTTCCAGTAGCTTGCTCGGCAGGAACCAGAGCAGCAGCGCTGCCATGCGTTCTGCGAAATTTGGCTTGGCGGCTGTTTCTTCCAGCAGGATTTGTTTTCCTGGCACTTCCAGCGGGATTTTTTCCAGTAGCAGCTTCGTTGTGACGACTGTTTTGATGTTGCATTGCTGGGCGCAAGACGCGAGTGTTTCGTTGGACGCTGTGTAATTCAGATTCACCGGGATTTTGCCGCTGAGCGTTGCAGCATAATTCACCAGCGCGCCCGGGACTGAGGGCGGCAGCAGGATGCCGACCATTTCCTGGTTGGCCCAGACTTTGCGTAGGCGTCGCGCGAGGAAGATCGAAGTGAGCAGCGCGCTGGCCCAGTTCATGCGCGGGCGGCGTTTGTCGCCTAGCGCGAAGCGGAATGGATAGTGATGCGCTGTGCGGATCAGCGAACGCGGGAGCGTGTGCATGCGGCGCTTGTGGTGGCGATAGGCTTCGGTTTGTAGTTCCTGGACCGCTTCGCGGACTTCGAAGGATGTGGCCGTGGGCGGCATTGGTTTGCCGAAGCTGACTGTTACTGGATACGGAATTTTGCGCGGAATTTTCCAGATGAAGCGGCCGCGTTCGTAGCTGAAGATGCTGCCCCAGACGCCGTCAAGATTAACCGGGATGATGGGCGCGTCGACGTTTTTCATGATGCGTTCCAGGCCGCGGCGGAAAGGGAGCAGTTGGCCGATGCGCGTGATTTGACCTTCGGCGAAAATGCAGACGACTTCGCCTTTGCGGATGGCGTCGCTGGCTTCGCGCAGCGAATGGATCATGTCGCGAGGGCGGAGCTGCGAGGAGATGGGGATGGCGCCGATCATTTTGGCGAAGGGCTTGATATACGGGAGATCGTAGATGTCTTTGAAGATCAGGAAGCGGATGGTGCGGTCTGTGGAGGCTAGTAGGAGGAGCGCGTCGACTAGGGACATGTGATTGGAGACGAAGAGCGCGCCGCTCTGTTCTGGGACGTTTTCGCGGCCTTCGACGCGGATGCGGTAGACCGAGTGCGTGGCCATCCATAGCACGAGGCGCAGCAGGGAATCGGGCAGAAGATAGATCGAGTATGCTGACATGATCGCCGTGAGGATTGCGCCATCGAGGAAGATTGTAGCGGGGGACTGGTGGAATTTCGCTGCGAAGAGATTGTATGCACCGGCGGCGATGAAGATGCCTACGAACGACCAGAAATTTGCTGCGGCGATTACTCCGCCTTTTTGTTCGGGACGCGGGCGATGTTGGATCAGGGCGTTTAGCGGGACGGCGAAGAAGCCGCCGAAAAATCCTAGCAGTAGGAGATCGGGGATGCGTAAGTGGACTAGGCGCGCTGTGAATGCGGATAGGTACTCGAGCAGCGGCCAACCGATGTTCGCGGTTGTGGTCTGGAACCATTGTTCGAGCAGCGCAGCGGGACGCTGAAAATAGAGGAGCGCGCCGAAGACGGTCATGCCAAGAGCGCCTAGCGGGATGAGGCCGTATTCGATTTTGCCGCCGGAGAGATAGCCTGCTGCTACGCTGCCGATTCCAATGCCGATGCCTACTGCTGCTTGCAGGTAGCTGATGTGAGTTTCGTTGATTTTCAGAACGTCGTGGCCGTAAATAATGATGGTGAATTGAAGGAGCGCCGCCAGGAAGAACAGGTACGTGTTGCCCATCACCGCCCAGGCCAGGGTGCGGTCGGCTAGGATGGTTTTCATTTGCACGCGGAGGTCGCCGATGGGATTCCATTTGATCGATTTGCTTGGATCGGCTGCGGGAACGTCAGTGATGCCGAAACTAGTAGCTAGTCCTACCAGCGTGCATCCGAGGAGTATGAAACCGGCGATCTGTTCGCGGCCGTGATAGCGTTCGGCGAGAGCGCCTGCGGCCATCACCGCGACGATGCTGCCCGCGAATGTGCCGAATTCGATGATGCCGTTGGCCCAGGATAATTTGCGCTCGGGGACTAGTTCGGGAAGCAGGCCGTATTTCGATGGACCGAAGAGGGCGGATTGCGAGCTGATCAGGAAGACTGCGGCGCATTCGAGTGGGAGATTTTGCAGCCAGAGGCCGAGGATGGTCACGGCCATTACGAAGAGTTCCATTAGTTTCGTGCCAATGACTACGCTGCGCTTGCTGTAACGGTCGGCAAAATTGCCGCCGGCCATGGAGAAGAAGATGAATGGGAGCGCGAATAGCGCGCCTACGACCAGGATCAGGTTTTCGCGCGTGTCCTTCGGGAAATTTCTGGCGACGATGATGTAAATGACCAGGAACTTGATGGCGTTGTCGTTGAAGGCGTTCTGGAATTGGGTGACGATCAAGCTCCAGAAGCCCAGTTGCCAGCCGGAGCTGACGGCGCGTCGCGGTTCTTCGGACTTGGATGTGTAGCCGTCGTTCATTGGGGTCGCGCGGTAAGAATGACGTACCGTATGCACACGTTGACAACGCCATAGTAGCAAGAACCGGGCTGGAAGCAGCGTGCGGGAGGGAGCGGATATGACAACTCATTGGACTGCTGATATGCCGGTGGTGCAGGTGCGCTTTGCGCGGCCGACCGACAAGCTTGATGAAGTGGTGAAATTCTACACGCGGGGTCTTGGGCTGAACATCGTGGGTTCGTTTCAGGATCATGATGGGTATTCGGGTTACATGCTCGGATTGCCGGGGCGAGAACTGCATTTGGAGTTCACGCAGCATGAGGATGGCAGCCCTTGCCCCGCGCCGAGCCGCGATAATTTGCTGGTGCTGTATATGCCGGATCGCGAGGCGGTTCGCAGGGTGGTGAATCGGTTGCGGCAAGGCGGATACGATCCTGTTGATCCGGAAAATTTGTATTGGGCGGAGAAGGGCGTGACCTTCGAGGATCCGGATGGATGGCGAGTGGTGTTGATGAATACGGCGGGAATTTGAGCACGGATTTCTGTCCGGCTGGGCGACGATGCAGTCCCACAAACGGTCATGGCGGCGCGTGTCACCAGGGTCGCGTAAATATAACCATTGTGAAGTAAACAAGTTTTAGGGAGTGCTGGTGTTAAAGTGTCCGGGTTTGCTGGATACTTTGGTGAAGGTGTGATGTAGTGCTGCCGCAGGTTGAGATGTGATTACTTTGCTTTCCATTATCGCGCTTGGGTTTTTTCTTGGCATGAGGCATGCCACCGATCCTGATCATGTGATCGCGGTTAGTACGATTGTGAGCCGGCAGCGAAGTATTCGTCATGCGGCGGTGATTGGGTGTCTGTGGGGGCTAGGTCATACGATCACGATTTTAGCTGTGGGGTCGGCAATTATTTTGTTTGGGTTGGTGATTCCGCCTCGAGTCGGTTTGACTATGGAATTGTCTGTGGGGCTGATGCTGATTCTTCTTGGAGTTTTGAATCTTTCTGGGATCATGCGGTGGATTACGGAAACTGTTACACCCGTAGCTGGGCCGCACTCGCATACCCACGGGCACGGCGACTACGTGCATAGTCATCCGCACAGCCACGCGCCTGAACGGCACGGGCACGCCGAGGATGCTACGCCTGTTTTCTGGATGGATCGAGTGTTTGGACGATTGGGTTTTTATCAAGCTTTGCGGCCGCTGGCTGTGGGGATTGTTCATGGTCTTGCGGGATCCGCGGCTGTCGCGTTGCTGGTGCTTACTACCATTCGCGTTCCATCGTGGGCAGTCCTGTACTTACTGGTATTCGGAATTGGAACTGTCGCCGGAATGATGCTGATAACCGCGGCGATTGCTGTGCCGTTTAAATATTCGTGGGGGCGGTTCGAGAAGCTGAATCGCAATTTGGGGCTGGTTTCGGGGGTTATCAGCGTAGCGTTTGGGCTTTTTATTGTGTATCAGATGGGTTTTGTGAATGGACTGTTTACGCATCATCCTACCTGGGTGCCTCATTGACACTTTCTGGCGCATCTGGTCCTCCAAAGCTGCCGCGCTTAAGGCCGCGGCGCTACATTTAAATCTTTAAACCTTGTAAATTTTCAGTAACATTCGTGGGCGAAGGACGTTTTCCTCCCTGTTCCACCGTTGGCTCCTGCTATATTTGTTACATTGCGCATTCGCGCAATCTCAAGTGTTCCCGGTAATGTTTTTCGGATTTGTTAATGACAGAATTGCCGCGGCTTATCCGTTCAAAGTAATTGGCACAGCGTTCGCAATGCTATCTTGATCAGCCCGGTCATTAAGGCACCGAAATTGCGAGGAATCCTACATCGATGACCTCATTTCTGATTGCAGCCGTTTCGTTTGCAGTCATGCTGTGTTTGCTGGTGTTTCTGCACGAATGGGGACACTTTTTGGCCGCGCGGCTTTTGGGCGTGCACGTCGAAATCTTTTCCGTAGGCTTCGGGCGGCGCATATTCGGCTGGAAATGGGGAGCCACCGATTACCGGCTCAGCATTCTTCCGTTCGGCGGCTACGTGAAAATGGCCGGGGACAGCCCGTTTAAGCCGCGTAGTGGGGGTCCGGATGAATTTCTTTCCAAGCCGCGATGGCAGAGGTCTTTGATCGCTGTCGCGGGTCCTACGATGAATGTTTTTACCACTGTTGTCCTGTTCTGGATCAGCTTCTGGATGATTGGATTGCCTTATCCCGCGTATCTGACCCGGACCGCGCACGTCGCGGCTGTGTCTGCCGGATCACCAACTTCTGAGATCCAAGCCGGAGACGCGATCCAGGCGGTAAATTGCGTCAACACCCCCAGTTGGGACGCTGTATTTGCTGAGGCTGCGAAAACGGCTCCTGGATCGGAACTAAAGCTGACTGTTATGCGCGCGGGTGTGCAGACTTCGGTGGTCGTGACGAAACGTGAAGGCGATACCAGCTATCTTGGGTACCCGCTGGTGCAGCCGCGCGTCGATTCTGTTGCTGCTGATACGCCTGCCGCCAAGGCTGGTCTGAAGGCGGGAGATCTTGTGACTTCCGTGAACGGCGATCCCCTCGTCACATGGCCGCAGTTTCTGGACATGGTGCGCGACTCCGGCACTGAATATCCCGTCGTCGTAGTCTTACGCGGGAAGAAAAGCGTGCCGCTTCACGTGGGGGAATTGACTGTCTCGCAACAGGGCGACGATCAATTCGGGGCTAGTCCAAAGGTGAAGCACATTTATCACCGGCAGGGGTTTGTGATGTCGGCTAAGGCTGCCTGCATGGTTACGGCTTTGCTGGTGAAGCAGATTGGCGGGATTTTTCGAGGTCTTTTTTCTACTGCCATTTCGATACGGGAATTGCAGGGGGTGGTGGGGATTGCGCAACAGTCCGGGCAGGCTGCGTCGCATGGACCGGCGGAGTTTGTGGATTTAATGGCATTGATTAGTTTGAACCTAGGGCTGTTGAATTTGTTGCCGCTGCCGATTCTTGATGGGGGGCAGATTTTGATTTTGGGGGTTGAAGAGGTTTTTCAGCGGGATCTGAATTTGATGGTGAAGCAGCGGTTTGTGCAGGTGAGCGTGATTTTTCTTTTGGCGCTTTCGGCTTTGGCGATGTTTAGCGATATTCAGAGGATCATGCAGAGCTATTGAGGGTTTGGGTTCGACTGGACGTCTGGGTGGCGCAGCAGTGCCCGGTCTGGTTGAAATGCGCGAGACCGGCCGCTACAAAATCCGCTCTTCGCAATCGAGTTGGTCGGATTCGCTAGGCTGGGGCTACGATTTATTCAAATTTAAGAGGGCGCTCGCGATAGAAGGCTAGCGCTATTACTGAACCTACCGTAATGGATGCGCACAAATAGCACGCGATTGATAGGGCCACGGCTGCGTTAGAACCGTGCACCGCTTTTATGCCGGCTAGCTTTCCGAATACGAGGCTGAGACCGAAAGTCAGGAACGCTATGCCGACATAGCCTGGGATGTGAAGTTTGCCGTTTCTGGCCAGGATGCTGAGTACGATCACTACCGAGAGGCAGGCGATTTTCAGAAGAAGGTGAATCGGCATGTGTGCGATGCGCGTCCGTTGCGAAGTTTTAGGGTGCCGTTTGCTTGAGGAGCGGCAAACGACACCCAAGTTTCCTGCGAGGTGTCGGACCTTATTTCCTGCCGATGCGAATTACCAGGCCCGCTGTTACTTGGATATTGTTCTGGTTCGCGTTGAGGAATCGAGTCAACAGGTAATCGCCCTGCACTCGAATGGCTGCTCTGTCGCTCAGCGCGAAATCCGCCCCGCCGCCGCCGGTCATCGCGAATTTGAAGGCCGACTCGGAAATTCCCAGGTAGCCTGCGCTCGCGTGCACCGCACCCAGTTGCAGGTGGGCGAACGGGGTGAGGCGATCGAATCTGCGGTAGCTGAAAACCGGACCGTACGTAAAGGTTTGGGCGCTGACGTTGGTGCCCGCTACGGTGCCGCCCCAGGCGTTGATTTCGAGCCTGCCGCCGATCCAGTTATTCAAGTTCTCGGTGAGCGAACCGCCGCCGCCGTTCAGATTGAAACTGGTGCCGTTCAGATTGGCCCGCAGGAACGAATAGTTGCCCTCAGCCTCCCAGGCTGGCACATACTGCGCTTTAGCGGTTGCGCAGAAGAGCAAAATTGCAGGCATCAGCCATAAAACTCGCTTCATTGTGAGTAACTCCTTGCGCGCGTCGTGTGCGATCGCGTCAAACAAACTTAGTACATTTAGGGCGCGAGCGACACCCGTTGGCTCGGCCGAGGCGACGTGTTAGTTACCTGCGACGTGTCAGTTAACCCTGCGACGTGTTAGTTAACCTGTAGTTGCACCGTAGTCGACTGGCTCGAAGAGCCTGCCGTTCCGACAATGGTGATCTTATAAGTGCCCGCAGGTGTTCCGGACGGCGCACCGGCTTGGCTGCCGCCGTTGCACGCGACCGTGAACAGCATCAAACTTAGGGCAAGCATTAGGGTTACGGCTGCGCGTTGGTTCTTGAACCCGCCCATGGTCAGCAGCATGAACATGACGATCAGGGACGCCAAGGCCGCGCACATGAGTGGTCCCATCAGCCGCGACGGCGGGGCTAGCTTGGTGGTCGGGCTCGGCGGTAGCGACGTACGGGCTGCGGTCGTGATCGTAACGGCTACTTGCGTGGGTCCCGACAGGGTGACCGGATTCTGGGAAGTCAGGCACTGGGCGCCCGGGGGGAGTCCGCCGCAGCTTAGAGTGACCGGCTGGGAGAATCCGGCTATCGGCGTGATCAAGAGACCGAAATTGGCGGACTTACCGGCTGGAATGACTGCCGCATTGGTGGTTGCCGTAAGCGTGAAGTTTTGTACGATTCCGCTTCCGTTCAGCAGTACCACTTGTGGGCTTCCTGGAGCGTTGTCATTGATAGTAAGCGATCCGACGCTGGCACCGGTGGCGGTCGGTGTGTACGTCACCTGAATCGTGCAGGTGGTGGTCGGCTGCACGGGCGCCTTGGTGCAATTGTCCGTTTCGGCGTAATCGCCGCTCGCTGTGATGCTGGAGAAAGTGATCGCCGTCGTGCCGTCATTGGTCGCGGTCAGCGTTTGCGGGGCAGAAGTTGTACCGACCGGCACGGTGCCAAAGTTGAGGCTGGAAGCTGAAAGGGTCAGCGTGGAAGCGGTGCCCGTCAGACTGATCGTTTTGGTTTCAGTCGTTGGCGCCGTAGCCGGAGGAACCGGTGGCACGGTGTCAGTCACTGTGATAGAAGCGGTGGCGACCCCAGGTGCCGTCGGCGTAAAGGTGACGGTGATAGTGCATTGGCCGCCTGGGTTCAGCGCAGGTGGGCACGTTGTTGTCTCCGCAAACTCTCCTGCTCCCGGGCCGGTTGGTGTTGCGACGCTCAACGCGGTGATCGGGAGATCGCCATTAGTGATGGTTACTGTCTCGGTCGCGCTCGTAGTGCCCAAACTCTGGGCCGGGAAGGTTAGCGAAGAGGGGTTGATCTGTATACCATTAAGTATAGTTACTTTGGAGACGAAGGCATCGCAATCACCGCCCGGAGCAACCTGCTCCGGATTCGAAACAGGGAAATTTGTCGAACATGTCTGACCTGCGACATAGGCGGAGGCGGGATTGGAGGCGTCGACAGCGATGCCATAAGCGTTGTCCGTATCGGTACCGCCGAGATAGCTGGAGTAGTGCAACAGGTGGCTCGTTGCCTCGATTTCTGCAACAAACGCGTCGTCATTTCCGCCGCCGTAAGTAGCTTGGAAGGCTGGCCCCGCAGTTGTGCTGCAGCCTGGGCTGGTCCCATTTACGCAAACTGGAAAGTCTGGCGAAACCGTCGAACCAGCAACGTAAATGTTCCCGCTTTGGTCGAGCGCGACACCTGAAGCCGAGTCCGCCAGTGATCCGCCGAGGTAGGTGAAGAATACGCGTGACGGATTTCCGCTAAGGTTTGGATTGAACTCCGCGACAAAGGCGTCGCCTTCACACTGCGGAGGCGTGTCTGATTCGCCCTTACAATCAGACTGAATAGGGCTTGACCCAAGTTCACCCGATCCCGTACCGCCCGCGATATATACGTTGCACGCGGTGCCGCTAGACGGGAGGGTGGTACAAGATGCAGGCCTCGAATCGACAGCTATTCCATTTCCTTGATCAAGCCCCGCACCACCAAAATAGGTAAAGTAAACCGGTACGAACGGACTGGAGACGTTGGTGTTTAGTTCCGTGAAGAATGCGTCTCCCGCGCCCGCATAAGTGGCCTGAAAGGCGCCAGGAGTGACCGGGGGTGAGGTGATGCTCACAGTTACTCCGGTAACGTCAATTGTGAATCCCGTTCCCGTTCCGGACAAAGTGGCAGTCGGTTGACTTGGTCCCAATGCGTAACCTGATCCGCCAGTCACTGAGAAACCAGTTACTGGCCCCGGGCTGGTGGGGCTCGCGGAGCTCACGGACAAAACTGTGTAAGTAGCCAGTCCGTTACCAGTAGTTATTCGACCAGTATCGCCAATAAGATAACCTGACCCGCCAGCGGACACGCCGGAAGAGCAGATAACGCCAGGAGGCGTCGTTGATGCAGGAGAATATGTAAGGCCGGTTACATAAGCATCACCATTCTTGTCGGCGGCGATTCCGTAGCCAGCATCCTCGCCATCGCCACCCAAGAACGTCGAATACAGAATAGATGAACCCGTTGAGCTGATCGTCATCACAAATGCGTCTGTCGGACCACCCCCAAAAGGTACTGGAACCGGGGGGCAGGTGCCAGCAACGGGCAACGTGGTTGTAACTGGGAAAGGTTGTGGTGTGGGTGCGGGGGGCATGATGGTAACAGTTGCGACTAAAACATCTGTTGTGGAACCCGTGACATAGGCAATTTGATTCTGATCGACGGCCACTGCGAAGCCAATGACGTTCTCATAGTTCCCAATGAATGTGCTGTAGAGAAGCACAGTTCCGGCGGGATTCAGCTTTGAGAGGAATCCATTAAACACCAGAAGATTGCCGCTGTTGAATGATGCGCCGCATTTTCCGTCCCCGCCGCATAGGGTATTGACTGCGTCAATCGTTATAGGAAAGTCCGGCGACTGAGTCTTACCGGTTACGTAAGCGTCCCCGGCATCGTCAACTGCGATACCATAACCGTCGTCTTCGTTTTTGCCACCAAGGTATGTTGAGTAAAGGATTGTCGACCCATCGGCGCTGAACTTCGTCACGAAAGCATCTCGGTAAAAATCGTCAGGACCACCATGATTAGGCTGAAGCTGATGGGTAGTGGGGAAGTCTGTCGAGAATGTCCCCCCCGTCACGAATGCCGTATCATCGGGCGCGACTGCAATCGCATAGGCGCCATCAATATTGCTGCCGCCGAGGTACGTCGAATAAGCCAGAATCGGATCAATTACCAGCGCACGGCTGCGATCGTAATTTCCAATCTCGAAGCGCACATCGTGATTGGCGTCGAGCCCATAGTTGGCTGCGACCATCTGCTTTTCATTACCCACTTGTTGATAGACGACGGGCTTGTGCAGGACTACATCGCCGCCTTGGAAACTGACCACCAGTTCGCCTTGATTGTCGATCTGCAGGTTCTTGCCGCCTTGAATCGAAAGCCGAATGGGCGCGATATCTGCGCCGGGGGCAACGATGAAGTCATATTCAAGCTGGCGCTGCGTGCCGTAATAAACGAGATCGACTCCAGGGTAAATTCCTTCTTCTGCAACCTTGCGATACGTCGGAACGTTGGAGTGCCATGCCGAAGGATTTCGACCTCGAAAGTAATTGGCTTTGCCTGGCAATTGGTCGATCGCAGAAAAAGTGGCGCTCGAGTTTGCACCGACCAGTTGCATGCGCAATACATCGGCGCGGGCGGCGGAAGAAGTCTTGCTCTTCGATGAGCTTCCCAAGACAAGCACAGCTTCATTCGAAGTGAGGAACAGAGAGTAGCCGTCGCCGTGAGCCAGGTACTTGGCTTCGGGGCTGGATTGGCCCAGGTTCGGCTCGAACGACAGCGGCAATTTTCCGTACTGCATGGACGCATGCGCGGCGGATGCCGACGTTGCCTTCTCTAATCCCGCATTCTTGCTATGTTTCGGAGCGCGGTGTTGTAGCGCGAGCAGAGTTGCTGCTACACACAAGGCAAGGCCTAAAAACGAAAAGAATTTACGCATGCGATCCTCTCCCTGAGAAACGACACATATGAGTCGTCAGAATGACCCGACATAGGACTAGCAACGGCTGTGCCAAAGTCAGGGTTGGGTTAACGCTTTGCGCTGCACGGGTTTACGTGAGGTCACTAGGCCGATAATGGTCTCCGCTCGGTGACACTCAAGGTGGGCCTTAGGGCCATTAGGGTACTACATTACTCTCAACTGCCCTTTCGCCCACTTGAGGCATCCCATGAGAAGCAGTCCAGGGGGACCTTCTCCAAAAGCGTCAACCTTGTCCTCGTTGCAATTCGTAAGGGGCAATTAATTCAAACATTTTGAGTGCTTTAGAGGCAACCAGGAACGACGTGATTTGGAAAATCGAAACGCTTAGGATCCATTTGGTCTCGGGACGTATAGGAAAAACTGATCTTGGTCCCAAAGCTTTTCTGGAGTTGGAACTGGCATCGTACCTCCGAGCATATAGTTTTGTTCGATTGCCTTACGCACGGGGTCAGTCAGGTAGTAATTGAGACGAGTAGGATCCTTTTCGGTGCTCAGATCGAAGTCCAAGACAATGACTGCGAACCATTGCGACTGTATTCGCGATATCAAATGGTCGTCGGGCACCAGATGGCGGCGGGTGAGCAGCTCGATTTGGAAAAGATCAGCGAACGGCATGTCGAGACTGAATCAGGTCGCCGCCACGGAAGCCAAGGGCCCGCGAGTTCGGCACGAAGTTGCGGCGCAAGAAGGAGTGAACAGCGACGTTTTGGGCCAACGCAATCTTCGATGGTGGCGGTGGCGTGTACCACTGTCCGGCGAAGAGTGCGAATGCTAATAGGACGATCATGACCATCATGTTGACGGAAAAGGCGCGTCTAGGAGGGCGAGTAGCAAAGAGGGCGGGGATAACTGCGCTGGTGATGAGGATTGTCTCGTAGAAATATTGGATGAACGCTGAATCCTTCGCGATTGTCACTATCCCCAGCAAAGACGCGCAAACTACGTAACACATGATTAATCGATTCGGCTGGGCGCGGAGGAATTCGAATATTAAGAAAAGCGGAACGGCGAGGATCAGAACAAACGCCAAAAATCCTACTTTGAATTGGTGCCAGGACAGAAGCGTCGCCTGGTACAGAAAAAAGTGACGCCAGAATTCTTGCCCCGGGAAGATCACCCACTGGAACAGGCCCAGCAATCCGAGGCCGCAAAGGGCCAGTAATCCCACGAATTGAAACAAGTGACGATAGCGCTTCTCGAGAATTAGGAACGCGGATACGGCAATCGGTCCCGCAATATATTGCGGCTTGTAGTAGAAGCCAAGCGCCATGAACGGGCCGCCGATTAGTAGTTTGGTGTTATTTCTGAAACGATATGCGACCAGAAATCCGCAGAAGAAAAGAAACAGCGCAACATTATCGGAAAGCGCCGACACGCCATGGAAAGTGACGATTCCATACGAAAGAAATAATCAGTGGACTCAGGCATGCGGCTATGAAGTCATGGCAAAGCCAGAAAGTCAGCAGTCCACATCCGAGCGCGCACCCTAGGATTGCGAAAGCGGACAGGAGGCGAAGATGGAGATAGGAAGGACGTTTTGGATTGACCAGCCGAGATCCTACCAAGTAATAAAGGGGCCCGTAGGTTGCTCCGGCGAAACCGTTGCCACTCGGGGGCGAGTAGATTGGAATGCCTTGCGCGAGGCGCGCAATTTCCACTAGGGCGGAGCCTTCGTAACTTTCTTCGCCGGGGTAAAACATCCTGGCTGACCAGGTAGAGAGATTTCTTACCGTGAGTGAACCGGCCATCAAGTACCCTTGCGCGGTCGGATTTCAGACTTGGAGAAGGGATCGGGGTAGCGCTAGCCATGTAGCCGTGATGTTGCCCTAGGCTCGCGAGATTCGCAATTTGCGATTAAGGGGCATGTTTCCAAAGGTCTACGGATTCGGGCTCGTAATGGCTGGCCGGATGCTGCGTTTGAAGAGGTAGGAGTTATAAGAAGGCGACGACTCCTAGACCCCTAATTGAGAGTTTGCCGCACGTATGTCACGATTTTGATGTCCTCTCACAATGACCACATCACTTGAAAAGGACGAGCGTCCCGCTCCCTCGTGGCTCGACGGTGCGCCTTCCGCTAGTCCGGCGAGAAGTGCGCCCGACGATCAGTTGTTTTGGATTTTCGTCGGCCTGGCCGCGTTGGCGATCTTAATTTCGTATTCGAACCATTTTCACAATAGCTTTCATTTTGACGATTCGCACGCGATCATCGAAAACGTTTACATTCGCGATCTTCATAATATTCCGCGGTTTTTTAGCGACGCCACAACTTTTAGTTCATTGCCAGCTAATCAGACCTGGCGCCCGATCGTCTCGGTTTCTCTGGCGCTGGATTATTATCTTGGCGGCGGTTTGCACCCTCTTTGGTTTCACATTTCGACGTTTTTCTGGTTCTTGGTGCAGCTTGTCTTGATGTTTATGTTGTATCGCAGTGTGCTGGACGTGACTGTGGTGCATCCTGGGAACCGATATGTCGCGCTTCTGACGGTTACCTGGTACGGGCTTCATCCTGCTACGGCTGAGACTGTGAATTACATTGTGCAGCGTGCTGATCTGTATGCGACTTTGGGCGTAGTTGCCGGGCTGGTGATGTACATTCGCCTCCCGAAACCTAGGAAATTTGGTCTTTATCTTCTGCCCGTTATTCTGGGTGCTTTGTCTAAGGCTCCCGCCGTCGTATTCGGCGTCATTCTGCTGATTTATATTTTCTTGTTTGACGAGGATGCACAGTGGAATCGTGCCTGGAATGCTATCTGGCAGTCGATGCCGGCGCAGGTAGCCAGCGGGATCCTTGCCGTGATGTGCGTGAAGCTGACGTCCAAGAGCTATGTAGGCCCTGGCATGCCTTCGAGTATGTATTGGGCGACGCAGCCTTTTATTTTGTTGCGATATATACGGTCCATGTTTCTTCCTTTTTGGCTTAGCGCGGATTCCGATTTCGGTGCGTTTACGGGATTTTCTGATCCTATGGCTGTGGTTGGGATTTTAGGGTGTGCGCTGCTGCTGGCCTTAGGTTTTCGGTGCATCCGACGACGAGAGCACCGTCCTATCGCATTTGGAATTTTTTGGTTTTTCTGTGCGTCGGCACCGACTTCTTTATTTGTGTTGGCTGAAGTGGAGAACGATCACCGCATGTTTTTTCCGTTTGTCGGATTGATGCTCAGTGTTACCTGGGCGCTGGCCTTGGTAGTTTATCGTTATATCGCTTTGCATCCTGACAGGCGCAAACACGCATTGATCGCGATACAGGCGGCCGCGCTTTGCATCATGATCGGCTACGCTGTTGGCGCATGGGAACGCAATGAGGTTTGGGCCTCGGAGAGTTCTTTGTGGAAGGATGTGACGATTAAGAGCCCGAAAAATGGGCGGGGTTTGATGAATTACGGGTTGACTCTGATGGACTCCGGTCACCCGCAGGAGGCGCTTAAGTATTACGACCAGGCGCTGGTTTTTAATCCCAATTATTACGTGCTGGAAATAAATCTTGGCATCGCTAATGGGTTGCTGAATCGCAATCAGGAGGCTGAAACCCATTTCCGCAGAGCTACGGCTTTGGCGCCGAATGAGGCTTGGCCTTACTTTTATTACGGGCGATGGTTGAGGAGCCAGGGAAGGGGCGCTGAGAGCATCCAAGCGGAGAAGACAGCAATTCAGAAGAATCCTGTCTGGATGGAACCGCGGTATTTGTTGATGCTGATTTACCAGGAGCAATCGCAGTGGGCGTCTTTGAGGGATCTCGCGCGCGAGACTTTGGCGATTTCGCCTTCGGATACGGCTTCGAAGCGGTACCTTGTGAGTGGACAGGCTGCGGAGAACCAAATTATCGCTGCGGAGAACCTTGCTAAATCGCAACCCACTGCGGAACATTATTTGAATTTATCTTTGCTGTATCACCAGGATGGCCGGTTCGAGGATTGCATCAAGGCGGCCCAGGAAGCCATCAAGCTGAAACCGAATTATCCGGAAGCTTATAACAATATTGCTGCGGCTTATCAGTCCATGCACCAGTGGGACCAGGCGATTGCGGCCGCGCAACAGGCTTTGAAACTGAAGCCGGATTTCCAGCTGGCAAAGAATAATCTTGCTTATTCGCTGAGCGAGAAGAAGCTCGGGCATTAGCTTTCGTCCGACGGTAAAAAAAGAGGGTCTGTCTATATACGCGAAAACTTGCAATTTACCCGCCTACAGGGGGCCGCTACAAATTCAAGGGCAGTTTAGCGGCGGCTTTCGGTGGTGGCTGCGAAATCTGACTTCGTTTTTGCGGGCGGCGCTGAGGGCTGTTCGAGTGGCTCGCGTATTGCTAGTTGGCGCACGATCTCTGTTAGGGCTGATTCCAGCTTCAGCAGGCGGTTGAAGAAATAGAAGCCGACTATCAGGAAAGCGATGACGAAGATGTATAGAACCAGGTCTGTTCCGCGGCCGATTCCCAGTCGCTGCGCTACCCATATTGTCGTGCCGGGGCGCAGAATTGTGATTCCTGCTGCTACCCAGATGACTGACCAGATGGCGGCCGCGCGCCTGCGATTGGCGCGTCCCAGAAGGACGACGCTGCGAACGAAGAGGAGCGCTACCAGAGGGAGTACGATTAGCTGAAACACATTGAGGTGAAACAAGGTCATTTACAGTGCCCGCTTGAGCAGAATCTGTAAGCCGATCTTAATTGCGTTCCACGAACTCTGACCCTTCGCGAGACTATACTCCGAATAATAAATGTCGACTGGAATTTCCTGGAAGGTCCAGCCTCCACGGCGGATTTGATCGAGGATTTCGGAAGCGTGTGCCATGCGATCCAAGGTGATTTGAAGCGAAGCGGCGGCGCGGCGGGAGAGGGCGCGGAGGCCGTTGTGGCTGTCGCTGACTTTTACGTGGGAGAAAATTCTGGTGAAGAGCACGCCGGCTTTCAACATCATTTTCCGGCTGGCAGGGATGTTATGCGCGCGGCCCAGGAAGCGGGAGCCGAGAGTTACGTCGCATTCGCCAACGATGATTGGGCGAATCAATGCTTCGATGTTTTTTTGATCGTGTTGGCCGTCGGCGTCGAAAGTGACGATCACGTCCGCGCCTTGTGCTAGCGCGTAGCGGATGCCTGTCTGCAGCGCAGCGCCTTGACCTCGATTGAGACAATGGCGAAGGACGCGCGCGCCTGATCCGGTGAGACGCTCTGCAGTGTCGTCAGTGGAACCGTCGTCGACGACTACTATGTCGCTGTAGTGCGCTAGCAACTTGTCAGCGACCGATCGGATCGTGCGAGATTCGTTGTAGGCGGCTATAACGATGAATATTTTAGGATTGGTGATCGTCATTTCAGTAGGTGGCGCGCCTTTCTATTTTTGGAGAACCTACAGAACTCACCTAAGACCAAGACACTCAGCCTGAATACCGGAATAGGCAATTGCAAAAGGCTTGCGTTTCGCCATTCCGGACATGAGCAATTCGCAAGCCAAGTTGGGCCGATCCGGTTCGCGCAGCTTCTGCGTAAGTTACGTATTTACAGTGGCCTGTAGAGCCGTTGCGCACCCCTATGCACAACAATGGCAAATAAAGGCAACATCAGGGTATGCGTCGGGATATAAACGTCACCAAATTGTGACGTCAGGCCAATACGCGCGGTTCGTTCGGGAAACCTTCCTCAGCTTACACCGTTAAAGCAGGTATCCGTTCCAGCGGCTCCGCAAATAATAAATTCGGAATCCAAAATAGATGTATATACATCTATCGTGATATGACCGAGCCATTTGTGCCAGGCCTTCCTTGCTTATGCGCCAATTTTCGCCGAGCTTCGCGGGCACTCACGCAGCTTTACGAAGAGGCGCTTCGCCCGATTGGCGTCAGGGCAACGCAGTTCACTATTCTGCAAGCGCTCTCGCGTACCGGCGAAGTTCCACAGGGAGAACTGGGACGCATACTCGCAATGGACAGCACTACCCTCACACGGACTCTGGAGATCATGAGCCGGAAAGCCTGGATCGCAAGGCGCTATGGCAAGGATAGGCGTGAACGATGGTTGCGCTTAGGTACGGCTGGCAAAACTCAACTCCTGCGTGGAACGCCGCGTTGGGAAAAGGTGCAAGCGCGGTTGCGCCGGCAGTTCGGAAACGAAGCTTGGGACAATCTTCTGAAGGTGACTAACGAGGTGACACAGGTAGTCATGGATAAAGGAGGCTTGTTATGACAAATCAATCGTATGGAAAGGTCGCAGCTGGGTTCATTGGTGTCTGGTTTTTGTTTTCTCTTGTTGGCTCGGCCCTGCATTTGTTCTTGAATGATGCGAGCCGTCCGCCGATTGCGCTTGGAATTGCGGTGTTGACCCCCATTGTCCTGTTCGTGGTCTGGTTCAACACCTCGCAGGGGTTTCGGCGATTTGTGCTGTCTTTGAACCCGCGTACGCTGACGACCGTGCAATCCTGGAGGATTGCGGGTTTTGTGTTCCTGGTGTTGTACACCTATCGCCTGCTGCCGGGACTTTTTGCGCTGCCTGCGGGTTGGGGTGACGTCTTCATCGGAGCGACAGCGGTTTTTGTGTCCATGAGACTCGCCAGCCCCGAGCACCGCAATAGTTTCATTCTGTGGCAAGCGCTCGGGATTTCGGATTTAGTGATCGCCCTGATTACCGGCACTACTGCCGGACTGCTCTCCCCGCATGGGATCGCGACTAGTCCGATGACCGAGCTGCCTTTGAGCTTGATACCAACCTTCGCTGTGCCACTGCTTATGATTTTGCATTTCATTTGCATCGCTCAGGCCCGACGATGGCCGGTGATCGAGCGCGCGCATTTCGGGGAGCAACTGCCGTCGTCTGCTGCTTAAGTGAAGAGCCACGCCAAAGCTTTTTGCGTTTGTTCGGTTCGGGGATGGATCGGTTTTGATTGCGGCGTCGAGGGCAGGAATCTATCCTGCCCTCACTCCAGGGACATAATCGTTGCCAAGTGGGAGCAAAC
Organism: uncultured Acidobacteriota bacterium; assembly: GCA_963703675.1. Taxonomy (GTDB): domain Bacteria; phylum Acidobacteriota; class Terriglobia; order Acidiferrales; family UBA7541; genus Palsa-295. The sequence continues at coordinate 124,063 of CAVPFH010000011.1, forward strand.
CGCCCTTTCCGCGGATACAAACAGCGGGCACCGCTGCACGGAGTGTCCTCAGGGGCTAAAGCCCTTTTTGTGAGTTGGTGTCTAATGTCGGAGTTAAAGCTCCGACCCGCTAATAAAGCCTATTGCCTAACTGACACGGAGCTGAAGGCCACGGGTAACGAAACATCGCTGGTCGGAGCTGGGATTCCTCTCCTTGCTACTGTCGAAGCTAAGAGAGACGCCGGTGCTACGGGTTTCGACCACCTGATTCCGTGTTTTGACCGAGATGGGTAGGAGACTATGAAGTCATAGTAGAATCCTCCGCCGATTGAAGGATGAGATGAAATTTGTGAGAAGCCTGATGGATGCCTTCATTTTTGTTCTTCTGCTGACTGTTGCGGCTACTCAAGCAGTTGCGCATGGTGAATCGTCAAAGCGTGTCGCGACGTCAAGAGGTGCGCCGTCGACGCAAGATGCCGTGTCAGCTCAGGTCGATGCCGTTATTACAGCTGAGCAGAAGGCGCAAAAGATTCCGGGGATTAGCTTGGCTGTTTGCCGCAATGGTGTGCTGGTAAAAGCTGGCGGGTATGGGCTTGCGAATGTGGAACTCGATGTGCCAGTTACGCCCGAAACTATCTTCCAGACCGGGTCTGTGGGGAAGCAGTTCACGTCGATGGCCATCATGATGCTTGTCGAGGAAGGGAAGATCGGGCTGGACGACAATATTTCGAAATACATCAAGGAAGAGCCGGCGGCATGGAGCGGCGTCAGTGTGCGCAATTTACTGACCCATACTTCAGGAATTGCGGATTACGGCGGCGAAGAAAATACCATGGGTAAGGGTGTTATCAGTTTTCGTAAGGATTATACCGAAGAGGAGCTCATTCGGGCGTTTGCTAAGATGCCGATGGATTTTGCTCCTGGCGAAAAGTGGAGTTATAGCAATAGCGGTTATGTCCTGTTGGGAATCATCATTCATCGAGTTACCGGGGAATTTTATGGGTATTTTTTGCAGGAGAGGATTTTCAGACCGCTGGGCATGACTTCGACGCGAATTATTTCTGAAGCTGACATCGTGCCACACCGCAGCAGCGGGTACAGGCTGGTGAAGGGCGAGCTGAAAAATCAAGATTGGGTTTCGCCGACGTTGAATACGACGGCGGACGGTGCTCTTTATACGAACGTGCTGGATCTGGCGAAGTGGGATGCAACGCTTTACACCACCAAGCTGATCGCGGCGAAGAGTTTCAATTCCATGTGGACTCCCGTGAAACTGAATAATGGCAAGACGTATCCATACGGATTTGGCTGGGACCTGACGCTTCGAAATGGGCATCGCGCAGTTTCTCATGACGGGGCCTGGCAGGGCTTCACCATGGACATTTCGCGTTACCTGGACGACCGGCTGACTGTTATCGTGATGACCAACCTCGATGCCAATCATTCAAACCCCGAAAAGATCGTTGACGCCGTGGCCAATATTTATTTGAAATAATCGCTGATCCCCACTTCCTGGAACGCGTTTTGCGCAATTCCCTCGCCGTTCTGATTTCCGGAATATAGAATAAGTAAAATCCGAGGTTAACTTCCGGCATGTCGAAAAAGCTCAAGATCCTGGTTTCGCTCCCTACCCGCGACAACGATTTCCAGTTGGAACAGGGGCACTCCGCCGAACAGGCCGCGCGCAAACAGGATGTCGATGTGGAGATTTGCTACGCCAACAATGACGGGGTCAATCAAAGCACACAGGTTTTGAAGTTCCTGCAGGGTAGTGCGGCGGGGCGGCCGGACGGGATCATCGTTGAATCCGTTGGCACGAACGCGTTGCCTCAGGTTGCCCGGGCAGCTCGCGATGCCGGAGTAGGGTGGGCCGTTCTGAATAAAGTCCCCAGCTATCTCTCGGAACTTCGTCGCGATTCTAAAGTGCCGATTTTTTCGCTGACCTCCGATCATATTGAGATTGGACGCATTCAGGGACGTCAATTCGCTGCATTGCTGCCGCGAGGCGGCGTGGTGCTTTATATCGAAGGCCCGTCGCAGAGCGCGTCCTCTGCAGACCGCACGGCGGGGATGCTTGAAACCAAACCACAGAATATCCGGGTGACAACCTTGAAGGGCCAGTGGACGGAGGAAAGTGCTCAACGCACCGTCCGTTCCTGGTTGAGTTTGGCGACTTCACAAAAAACGGAGATCGATCTCGTCGCTGCCCAGGACGACTCGATGGCCATGGGTGCGCGGAAAGCTTTTGAGGAAATTCCCGACAAACTAAAACGCAATTTGTGGCTCAGCTTACCGTTTACGGGCTGCGATGGCGTACCTAAGACCGGCCAGACATGGGTGCGCGACGGATATTTGGCTGCGACGATTCACATTCCTCCGCTGGCGGGACAGGCTCTGGAAATACTCACGAAGGGAATCCGGACTGGGGTTCAGCCGTCACTGACCGCGGTCACTGTTTCGGTTTCGATTCCGCCTCTTGGCGCGCTGGCTTCACAAAAAAAATAATTCCCCGTCAGATCGTTACAACACATTGAGCTCGCCAAGAATGCTAGACGCGTGCTGTTCGGAAGGGTGTAATATCTCCGTCAACAGCATATTCGGGTGGGATCTACGATGAAGATATATGGCCCTTCTGCTCGAATGCACGTCTTTCTTTCTGTTGCCCTTGCGATTGTATGGGGTATCGGAGGATGCGGCACTTCCTCTCAATCGCCGCCATCTAACCCTCAATCTCAATTAAGCGCGACGGTCGACTCCTTGGTTCAATCGGAAATGACGCAATTCGGCGTGCCTGCTATGAACGTAGCGCTGGCGAAGAAGGCTACGATTTTATACGCACACGCCTACGGGGTGAGCAACCTGTCGAGCGGTGAGAGCGCTAAACCCGCCACTATTTTTGAGATTGGGTCCATCACCAAGCAGTTTACCGCTGCCTTGATCATGAAGTTGCAGGAAGAGAATCTCCTCCACGTTAACGACAGCGCGGTCACTTATTTGCCTCAGTACGGTTTTCCGTCCACGATCACGATTCGAATGTTGCTCAACCATACTTCAGGGCTGGGCGATTTCACAACTTTTGCTGATTTTGGTCAGTGGGTGGAAAATGGCGTCGCGGAGCCGGTCGTTCTCGCTCAGATCAGTCAAGCGGGAGTGCAGTTTGCGCCCGGGTCACACTACGCGTACAGCAACAGTGGCTACTTTCTTCTCGGAAGCATAATCGAGCGCGTAACCGGTCAGTCGTATGCAGCGAATCTCGATAAGCTCATCTTTCAACCCCTGGCACTGGCAAGTACCTATTACCCATTGCCACCAGCGACCGTTGCCGCCACTGGCTACACCCATAACGGCTCCGAACTAGTTCCCGCTATCATATGGGATCGTTCGGTTGCGTTCGCGGCGGGAGCTTTGAGTTCGAATCTCTATGATCTTGTCACATGGGACAATGCGTTGATGTCCGGCCAGGTTGTGTCCCCTGCATCTTTCGAACAAATGACGACGTCAAATGGGTTTTACCAGAACGGATACTCATATGGATTTGGATTGGCGCTCAGCACGTACAATAGCCGGCCACTGATGTGGCATGCCGGACAAATTGGCGGTTTTTATACTGAGAACGTGGTTTTTCTAGACGACGGCTTTACGCTGGTAATTCTGACGAATGATCAGGACTATGACACTGACCCATTTGTGTTTAAAATCCTGAACGCAGTATGCAGCTCCTCCCAGCTTGATAGCAACTGTTAGCGTAGGCTAGCGAGCCCGCGTTATTGATTTTCACCTCGCCTCAATCGATACATTTGTCCTCACCGGCTTCATAATCGCGGCTATTGGGTCGTTGGAAATAAACTCTTTCTGCAGAGCTCTTCTTATTGGGAAAATTTATCTGGTTGAATTAACTATTTGGCTACGCGCTGTGTTGACCGCGGGACAGATATGACGCACGCTCATAACTGACACCTGACATGACTGCACTCAGTCTGGATGAACAGGCTTCCCGGGCGTACTCTGCCTGAGCTTTAACGGAATAAACGATGACGGCAGGGCTTGGTCTAATCCTTCAGTCCGGACTCCTTCCTCGATCATGGTTCGAACTGGGTGTTTTAATCCTCGCGCCGTATCTATTTATCCTTTACATGCTGACGCAGCATCGCCGCCAGGATGCGCTGTTCCGTGTTGTGAGCGAGAACGCGGCTGACATGATTGCGCTGGTCGGAGTCGCGGGTGAACGTCTTTACAACAGCCCGGCGTATGAAAAAGTGCTTGGTTATTCGGCCAAGGAATTGGCGGCTACTCGCGGCCTTGATCAGATTCACCCGGATGACCGCGAAAAAGTCATCGAAGCTGCTACCCAGGCCCGACTGACCGGCATCGGCAAGCGACTCGAATATCGCATGCGTCACAAAGACGGGGGCTGGCGCGTTCTGGAATCCTCCGCAAACCCGATACGGAACCGGAAGGGCCAGGTGACGCACCTGGTTATCGTCAATCGTGACGTCACTGAGCGCAAACGCATCGAGCAACAACTTGAACATGAAGCGTTCCATGACGCTGTGACGGGCTTGCCCAATCGCAGTCTTTTCCTCGACCGGTTGCAACGTGCGATGGATCATGCCAAGCGTTTTCCGGAGTTTCAGTTCGCTGTTCTATTCATCAATATTCAAGGGCTGAAAATATTCAACGAAACCATGGGACTGGCAGTGGTCGACCAGCTCATCATCGACATCAGCAACCGGCTGAAGTCCCGGCTGCGGCATGACGATACCGTTTCGCGTGCAACGCCCACCAGCAGCTCCGGCACGGATGGCGGTGACGAAATTCTTGCGCGCATGGATGGAGAGCGATTTACGGTCCTTCTTGAGGGTATTAAATCGCCCAGCGATCCGATGCGCGTCGCAATTCGCCTGCAGGAAAGTCTGGCCGCGCCGATTAATGCGAGCAATATCGAGGCTTTCACTTCTGCCTGCATTGGCATTGCGTTGAGCTCTCCTCTTTATAGCGGGCATGCGGAGATGTTGCGCGATGCGGATATTGCCATGTGCCGGGCGATATCTGAGGGAACGTCAGGCTGCGAAGTTTTCGACACTCACATGCATGCCCTGGTGGTGCAGCGACTCAAAGTGGAAACCGAACTGCGCAAGGCGATAGAACAGAACGAACTTCGCGTCTTTTACCAGCCGATCGTGCGGTTGAGCTCGGGACAAATTGCCGGCGTCGAGGCTTTGGTTCGGTGGTGGCGGAATGGTACGGAGTTGATGGGGCCCGCCGATTTTATCGAAGTCGCCGAGGAAACCGGCTTGATAGTTCCCATCGGGCGTTGGGTTTTCAGGGAAGCTTGCCGACAAGCGCACGCATGGCACGCTGTCTTTCCCGGCAGTCCCCTGCTGACCACCACCATAAATATTTCGCCACGGCAGCTCGCTCAGAGCAATCTTTTCGCGGAGGTTAAATCCGCGCTGGACGAAACATTAGTTGCGCCTGAGACTTTGCAACTGGAGATCACCGAATCGATGGCTATGAGCGATCCGAAAACGACGGCGCGGGTTTTCTCCCAGCTGAAAGAACTGGGGGTTCGCCTCAGCATCGATGACTTTGGCACGGGCCATTCTTCGCTCAGCCGCTTGCGCAGTTTTCCGGTTGACGTGCTGAAGATCGATCGCTCATTCGTTCGTAGTATCGAGCAGGACCTGGATAGCCGTGAAATCGCGCGCCTGATCGTCACGCTCGCGCATCATCTTGGCCTGAGAGTGATTGCCGAAGGCATCGAAACGCCCGGCCAGCGGGGGATTCTAGAACATTTCGGATGCGACTATGGTCAGGGTTTCCTTTATTCGCGGCCGGTCGATGGCGATATGCTCGAAAAACTTCTGGCAAATGACTCGGGTAGATTGAGCGGATCGGCTTTTGATGCCATGCGTCCTACGGTACCTGCGAACTGAACGACAAAACCGCAACAGGTACGCCGACGTCGTTCGTTGGCATCGACTCAGCGTGCACACGTTATAATTTTGCTATGAGAAAGTCGGCCGCGCTTTCGTTGACTGTCTTGTTTCTGGCTGCCGCAGCTCCAACTTTGGCGCAAACGCCCGCCCCTGAGGCTGCCTATGTTGTGCGCGGACATCAGACTGAGGTGCGCCAGCGCGAACTCAAGGAACGTCTCGACCATTTCTATGCGGGTCTCAGGGAGCAGCTGCAGCACGAAGAGCCGGAGCTGGTGGTCAGGCTCGCCCCGCTGCTGAAAACACTCAAACCTCCGCCGCCCATTGTTTACGGCTATCAGATACTTCCGCGGATCGTCACCGATGGGCCTACCGGGTCGGCTACCAAGCCTCACGTTGCAAGTTACAGCTGGCCGTTGAGCGAGACGCTGATCTCGCGAGAAATGACGGCGCTCGATCATCTGCAATCGGATCTGGCCAAGGTTTCACAAAAGCCGTCGGCAGAAAAGCGTGTGGCATATGAAACAATTATTGAGGAATATAAAAAATCCGTGGAGCGCCGGCGTCTGATCGACGCCGACATTAATTACAATTGGCTTTGGCAGCGGCAAATTGCGGATGACCGAGCGCTGTTCGATCGGCTCACTGCGCGATTGAATGCCGTGCTCCACCAACCGCAGCGGCCGGCCCCGCACCTGACTGAAACGTCAGTGATTGAACCCAAACCTCCCGAGTTCGTGCGCGTCACTGAAGCCGGCGGAGCACGGAATGTCGCGGTGCCGCTCTATACGGACATTCTCGACGCTGCGTTCGTCGATTCGTTCAGAAGTGCGATCGAGATGCATTGGCATGTGCGTGATGGTGATGACGAGTACCGCGTGGTTCTAACGATCCGTACGATTTCACCCGAGCATCTTTATTGCGCGCCGAAGGGCGACGATAAAGCACCGGACGAGCACTGCGCACCGGCCACCAAGGGCGATCACATCGACCTGGAGGCACACGTAGCGCGGTTTCCAGCGGGCGCGGCAGTGCTGACGACCGGCGCCGCTTCGCTGCAACTGGTCGATGATAGGGCCATTGTGCTCGGGCCCCATGACGTCCAGCCGCGCGCGCTCGCGCATGAATTTGGACACGTGCTTGGGTTCCCGGACGCCTACTTACGCGGTTACAAAGATCTGGGTGCGGATGGATTTGAGGTCATGGAGCTGGTGCCTGATTTTGCAGACATCATGATGAGTCCGGGCGCGGGATCGGCTCTGCCACGGCATTTCAGGGAGTTGATTGAGGCGAAGGAGATTCAGGAGCTGATGCAGGCGGGGTTAGACGCGCTTTACAAGGAAGGAGATCCGAGCGAGGCGGCCGAACGATTCCGGGACGTGCTCGCCCGAAATCCGGATCACTATGGGGCTACGTTACAACTCGCCAAGGCTCTCGACAGAGCGGGGAAGCCGGAGGAATCGCTCGGGATGTGGCGCAAGATGCTCCTAATGGCGAATGCCGCTGGAGATGCTGAGACGATTCAAACGGTCCGCACGCGACTGGCAGGCGCACCCCAATGAGCGGCTGCATAGAATCGTGACAGAGAAGTTTTAGCCGTGCCTAATGTTCCTGCGTCCGAGATCGTTCTGACTTTCCTTTCTGTAACGCCGCCTAAGTCTAGCCGGATCTGGTCATCTTTTCGCGTTCTGAACGGGGCAGCGCCGGAAATCACGTGTGGTTAGTCGCCATTGCCGGTAAGCACGACAAATGGGTTCTGGGTGATCATGACACTACCGAGCGCCGGGCCTTTCGAAACCGGCTTGAAGGTTAGACCTATTGCGCAAGTCGCCTGGGGCGCAAGCGATTTGCTGGTTAAACAGGTTGAACTCGGAGCGAATGCGAATTCGCCCCTGATGCTGAAGACTGGCAGCGTAAGCGGAGCCGTTCCGATATTTTTGAGCGTGACGGATTTTGCTGGACTCGTCGAGCCCTTCTTCTGATTCCCGAAGTTGAGAATTAATGTGCTCAGCGACGCGGGGACCACGTTTACTGACATCGGGACGGTTTGCGGGCTGCCTGGAACATTGTCGGCGATGACCAAATTTGCGGCATGTGTGTTGCTGAAATCCGAGTTAGCTGTGAAGACCAAGATAATGTCGCAGTTCTTGCCGGCGTCGAGTGTCTTCGGGCAGAGCGACAAATCGAAAAAGCCGGAAGAATCATCGCCGGAGATAGGCGCGATACTGAAATGGGTGAACGTGACTGCTGATGGCCCCGCGTTGGTGATTGTCAGCGTTCGCACAACCGGGAGACCGGGGAAGGCGTCGCCGAGGTTGATCGCCGAGGACGAGAAAGCCAACTGACCAACCGTCACCGTGAAATTGAGTGTGACCGACCCTACGCCGTTGCTTGCTGTAAAGCTGATCGGGAAATTGCCGTTGACCCCACTGGTAGGCGTTCCTCCAAGTATTCCAGTCAGCGAATTGAAGCTAAGCCCAGCCGGCAGCGCTCCGGATTCGGTGAGCGTCGGCGGGGGATAGCCCGTCACGTTCACAAGGAAGGTTCCACCGGTATTGATCGCGAACGTTATTGTGCTGGATGTGGTGGTGCAGCCCATGATGCACGAGCCTGCAATCATTGGCGCTGCGGGAACCGGCGGAGGAGACACCACGGTGCCGGATCCCTCGGTTGTCGGCGGGAAGGCGATTACCACGTCGTTGAACTGCTTGGTGTGACCGCCGATACCTGAGTCAACTGTCTCGTTCGGATCAAAGAACGTCGTGATGTTGTATTCGAACTGGCAGAAATAAGTTTGGGGCACGCCATTGATGGTCATTGGAGTAGTGCAGCTCGTGCCCACCGCGGAATTGGGGAAGGGCGCGTAATCCGGGTCGTCGTAAAACTGCGGCGTGCTGCCGGTCCAGTAGGATCCCGGCACGAAGCTGGAGTTGTTGTACCTGATGACCCAGGATACGCCGCCGCTGTAGGAACTTGTCGGCGGTTCGTTTCCGGGGGTTCCGGAATACACCAGGTAGTGGATGCAGTTGCCGTTGGCATAGGGAACGCAAAGAGGAACGATGGTGTTGCCGCTGGGGTCCAGTCCGTCTCCGAAGAACGTCACGAAACGGCAATCGAAATCGTTGTTGACGGTGTGACCAACTTCGCACAGACCGTCCGCGTCGAGCGGAGGAACTTCCGTCGTCATCACAGTGACGCCGAAGGTTGAGCTGACAGTCGGCACGGTGAATTGAACCTGGCTGGCATTGGGATCGGTGCATGGATGTGTGTTTGATGGACAGGAGAATGTGGCCGTCTGAGTAGAATTCGTCCCGACTGGGAAAGTCAAATTGACGAAGGCCGGCGGCGGAACAAAGTTCGCCGTTACAGTCACGTTGGAGTCTAAGGTCAAGTTGCAGGTTGGAGATGTGCCAGAGTTTGCGCAAGCTCCGCCCCAACCGCCGAAGGTAGACGGGGAAGTAGCCGCTGCCGTCAGCGTCACCATCGTTCCTCCCGAGTAGGTGGCGCCGCACGTGCCGGTTTGTCCGGTGCCGTTCATCTCACTGCAATTGATCTTCGACGAATTGTCGGTCACCGCGCCCGCACCGGTGCCAAAAAGGGTCAGGGAGAGAGTTTCCACGGTGGTCGAACTGACGGTGAGCGTCGTGCTGGTGTTGGTTGCGCTCGCGAAGTTGTTGTCGCCGGCATAGCCGTACGCAATTGTGTAGGGCGTCGTCGAAGCAGGGATGTTAGAGGTAGGGAAGCTAAGCGAGAACGCGCCGTTCTCTCCGATCGTGGCGGTCTGTGTGCGGTCATCGATGGTGATAGACACGGATTCTTCTACCGGCGGGAACACCGGACCGGGGGCTGAAATCGTGCCGGAAAGATTGATCGAAGCTGTGCCTACGAGAATCGTCTGCGAAGGAGTCAAACTAAATGCCGGCGTCGCTTGAGTGACTGTAGCGGTGGCGCTGCTGGTTAACGACGAAGCATTGGGAGGACTTGCCGAAACGGCGGCTGTGTTCTGATACGCGCCCACGGCTGCTCCAGCGCCGCTTATGCGCACGTTTCCGCTTTGTCCCGGCGCCAAGCTGCCGACGGCGCAAGACAGAGCCTGGTTGCCCGAGTCGTCGATGAACGAGATCGAGCACGAGCCAGCGGTGGAGCTGGTGATGGACCAAGTGACTGCAGAACCTCCGGGCAATGGGTCACTAAGACTGACGTTCGTCGCCGTGGCTTGAGCAGTGGGCGCGTTGCTCACTCCGATGACGAATCCGATGGGGTTGCCATAGGTAGCGGAAGACGGGGCGGGCGTTTTGGAAACGCTTAGAGTGGAGCACACTTTGGGCGGGAATACCGCTATGGAAGGCTGACCAGCGGCTGCTGTGTCGAACGGCGAACCGGAAATCAGGGTCAACATGCCGCTCGCGCTAATACTGAAGGCGCTCACCGTGTTGTCAGTGACTGTTTCACCCGACGAGTTGGCGTTCGCCACGTAAAGCAGGGTTCCAGCCTGGTTCGTCGCTAACAGCGTGGGAACCATGGGGCCTACGGTCGATGAGGGCACACAGTCCGCGGTATTACTTGAATTACAAAAGGGTGAACCCGGCTCTTGCGAAACAGAGCCATTCGCCGCCACACCGAGCGACATAATTGTATTGCTGAGCTGGTTGCTGACGAACAGGAAGTTATCATTCGGGCTCAGCACGCCGACATTGGAATCTGTTCCGCTGGGGCCGAACGTAAATGGGGAGTTTGTAATCGAGGCCAACGCACCGCTGGATATGGTCTGGACGCTTATGCTGGCGGGTCCCAGGGAATACTGTGATCCAAAGATCAGATTGGACGCGCAATTGATCTGGCCATGCCATTCGCCGATCCTCCCGTGGGAAAAGGCGAACCGTCGACGGCGGTGAGAATGCCATTTGATCCGATGCTGAACATGGCTATTGCGAGTTCACCGTCGAGCCCCACCGCCAGGTAATTTCCGTCTCGGGTCACGTTCATGCCGTCCGGCACACCCGGTGATGCAATTGTGGCCAACGGTGAGTTTTGCAGTGGAGACAAGGCTCCGTTTGCGGCGATGCGGAAGCCCCAGATGTCTGCGGTTACGACACTGTTGACGGTGTAACCGGAATCGCCAGCATACAGGAATTGCCCGTTGGGGCTAATCGCCAGAGAAATGCCGCTGGGATTCGACTCCCCTTCAACAGAGCCGTAGGCGAAGGGCGAACCGGGAACCGGGGTTAAAGCTCCCGTGCTCGTATTGATAGAAAAGGCGGCGATGTCGTTGGTGTCGTAGTCGGAGGCATACAGATAGTTGCCGACCACGGTCGCGGCAATGCTGTTCGACCCATATAAGGCAGCGCCAGACCCGGAGCCACCCGTCGCGAAGGGCGAACCCGTCACTGCCGTCAGAGAGCCGCCACTGCCGACACAGAATGCCGAGACGGAGTTGGCGCCACTGACGTTATTGTTGACGTACACAAAGGTTGCAGAGCTGCAAGAGGTCTGAGCGTGTAGCTGCGAACCGTTGAGCGCGCACACCCACACGATCGCGGCGGCAAATCCGAGGAACCGGCGTAGTCGAGCCATGTTCGTTCCTTTTTAGTCGGTGCGAACCTCAGTGGGGGTTCGCTTATGTGCCGGTGAGTAAGTCAACGGCATCGTTGTGATCAGGAGAATGGACGCAGAGGGAAAGGTTTCCGACCAAACACAGGTCGACACGGAGAAACAAAATAATACAGCTAAAGCCACAACGCGTACCTCAAAACGAGCCAAACGACATACGAGACCACGTTCCGAGATGAGACGCCCACACTGTAAACAATAATTTTTGCGAGTCAAGCGAAAAGAACGCAATTCAGAGAAAGTGGGAAGTCCACGAGCCTTCCGCCTTGACTGAGGGCATTAATGGATCTGTAACCTGTCCGACAACTTTTTCATCACGCTTTTGCGCGCTCTGCTCGAGGAAAATATCTTGATTGGAAAGTTTGCGGCGAAGCGGCCAACGGTCTCCAAGGAGTTCAGCAAGCCCGCGCCCTGCAGCCAGATCTGATCATCATCGATTTCTCGATGCCCATGGTAAACGGAATCGAAGCCTCGACGGAAATCATGAAGTCCATTCTCCGGATGCGAATCCTGCTTTGCACCATGCACCTGTCCGATCAGTTGAATGAAGCGGCTCACGAGGCAGGTATCCTCGGCACCATCTCAAAACTGGAGTGCAAGTCTGCGGTGGACGGTGTAAACGCATTACTACGCGAGGAGGAGTTTTTCCAGACTGGCTAGGTTGCCCTATCGTCCCCGCGTATAGTGTCCTCTAGACTATCAGGAGGAGGAAGTTCATGCGTCCAGACCATGTCGAAGTCTCTTGGGATGCGACCAAAGCGAAATGGGTCGTTCGAATTGCATATGGCGACGAAGTAATTCGTCGTCATTGCGATCTCCCGAGAAACGCAGATGACCAGAATCTTCGCTCTGCTGCCCAGAAAGTCGTAGAGGACGAAGGCTACGAAGCGGACCCCGAGCGCATTAGCGTTAATCGTTAACAGGTTCTGCAAAAAACAGGCCTGCGTCAACGTCAGGATAGATCGCAATTATTCTTGCGGGCACGATCGACAGATGCGAAGGGCTTCGTGAATCGACCTGTCGAAGACTTTAGCTCGGCCCGGCGTGGTACCGGAAACCGTAGTTTCAAGTGCGTAAGCATGTCTGGGGTGCGACTGCTGAAGGCAAGGGAACTGACTCGCGATATTGACGATCAGGGCTCAGTCTCTTTCTTCATGAGGGCCTGGAAGCGCGGGAGGTCGCGCAAGGCATCGAGATCGGAATCCTTCGCTGCCCACTGCCGATACCAGTGTCCCTTCGAGGGAGCCAACGCCTTTTCCAAGCAGTCGAGCGCCTTGTCGGCGCTCCCGATATTAGAGAAGACGCAGGCGGAATTGTAGAGGATGGAGGGCTCTTCGGAATCAATCGCCAGAGCGCGGTTCACCCATTCCTCTGCGCGGTCCCGTTCGCCACTACAGGCGAGATTGCCGGCACCGAGATAGAGGGCTCGCGCGTCATCGGGATGGAGCTCAAGGTGCTTTTCCGCCATCTGTAAGGCGCGCCGCGCGGCCGCTTTCGCCTCGGCAGTCTTACCCAGTGAACGATACACCGTGCCGAGCAGTGTGGGCGCTTGATAGTCCTGCGGCTTGACGATGCAAGCCTGCTCGAATAGACGGCCTGCCTTCTCCATATTTCCTTGCTGAAAACTGGCACGCGCATAGAAGTAGTGCGCTTCGAACAACTTCGGGTCCAGCCGGATAGCGATTTCAAATTCCTTCTCGGCTTCCTCGAAGTTCTTGCTCAAGGACACGGCTAGGCCGCGGGATGCGTGGGCCTCACCTGATTCAGGGTCGAGCTCGATAGCCTTCCGGCTGGCGCGGTCTGCCTCGCGAAGGTTGTCATCGGTCGTGTCCCAGTACATGTAGAGGAACGAAGAACAGTCCGCAACGCCGGCATACGCGCGGGCGTAGCCGGGATCGATCACGATCGCGCGGGCAAACATTTGCCGGGCGTACTCGAATCCCTTCCGACGCAACTGGTGGAAAAACTGCCGCCCGCGCAGATAATAATCGTAGGCTTGCACGTCCGCAGTCGGAGCTTTTTTGATTTCCTGCTTCTCTTTCTCGGTGAGGATGACCTTGAGGGCGCGGGCGATGGCTTGGGCAATCTCGTCCTGAATAGCAAAAACGTCCTCTAACTGTCGATCGTAGCGTTCGGCCCAGACCGAATGGCCGGTACGCGCTTCGATCAATTGGCCAGTAATACGAAGGCGATTTCCGGATCGGCGCAGACTGCCGGTGAGTACATAGAGTGCATTTAGTTCGCGCCCAACCTCCGGGCCGGTAACGGTCTTGTCGCGAAAGGCCAGAACAGCTGCCCTAGGAAACACGCGCAGTTCGCGGATCTTCGAAATCTCCGTGATGATGTCCTCGGTCATGCCATCGCGGAAGTATTCGTCTTCCTTGTCGCTGCTGAGGTTTTCGAAGTACATTACGGCGAGAGATTTTTCGGGCGCTTCAAGAACAACCGCGGACGCTGCCGCGGAGGCTCGGCCCGAATCCAATTCGTGCTTTAACTTCTGTAGATCGGCTAGAAGGTGCGCGGCGGTTTGGTAACGAGAACGAACGTCCTTCTCGAGCGTCTTATCGATGATTCCAACCAGCCCCAGCGGTAACTTCGGATTCAAGCGCGTTAGCGGAGATGGCGCGCGATTCAGAATCGCTTCGAAGATTATGGCCGAAGTGTTTCCGGTAAATGCCGATCGTCCCGCCGCCATCTCGTACATAACCACACCCAAGGAGAAGAGGTCGGTCCGGGCGTCCAACTCCTCTCCGCGCGCCTGCTCCGGCGACATGTAGGCCACAGTGCCCATCGCTGCCCCCGGGCTCGTCAGATGCTCCTCGCTCGTAGCGGTCGCGCCCGCTGTTGCGCCCACTGCCTCCCCGACCCGCAGCCGGTGTGGCGATAGTTTCGCCAGGCCGAAATCAAGCAGCTTCGCCACGCCCCGCTTCGTGACAAAAATGTTTGCAGGCTTAATGTCGCGGTGGACGATGTGCTTCGCGTGTGCCGCGTCGAGCGCATCCGCGATCTGGATACTCCAATTCAGGATATCCTGAGCGTCGAGCGCTTGGCCACTCAATTGGTGCTTGAGAGTCCGCCCTTCGAGCAATTCCATTGCGATAAACGGTTGGCCCTGGTGTTCATCAATATCGTAAATCGTACAGATGTTGGGATGATTTAGGGCTGAAGCGGCCCGTGCTTCGCGGCGGAAGCGTTCAAGCGCTTGCGGGTCTGTGGCTAGACCCTCGGGCAGGAACTTCAGGGCAACGTTTCGGTCCAGCCGAGTGTCCTCCGCGCGGTAAACAACACCCATACCCCCACCACCCAGTTTTTCCAGGATGCGATAGTGGGAGACCGTCTGGCCGATCATGGCAACACGTCCGGGCGATTATATTAGGTCGCACTCTGAAGCAAGTCAACGCGGCCGTGTTAAATGAATCTCAAATGCGACGGTTTGACCGTCCGACTTGTAAGTTGTGGCCACCAGATTCTCAGCGAGAGCTCCTTCCGACTGTTGCCACTGATCAGACTTCGGGTTCTCCACGCTAGGTTACGATTCTGCGCGCTTCACCGGGTGGGTGCCCTGCAATACGGAGAGTTGTTGTTTTAGTTGCTCCACCTCTCGTTGGAGGGTGCCAGTGATGACTCGCTCGTACGCCGAAGCAGCGCGAGTCGCGAGACGTTCTAGCATCCCGCGCTCGTCCGCGCTGATGTCATTTCCGGTCTGGTGCGGTCCAAAGAGAAACACCGCTGTGGCTTGAGGAAGCCAACTTTTCACTGACACGGCAAGGCAGGGTTTTTCCAGCCCCGAGGGCATTCCGGGGGCGTTCCAGCTATCGTGAGGAAGACGAATAGGAACGCCAACTTCCAGGCTGCGCAACGCTATTGCATCCGATTCCGGGTGCAGCTCTTTTTTCATGGAAGCATTCCACCCGAGGGTGTCCTGCCACCTCCGGAACACCATCCCGTCGCTGCGGAAAACCGCACCGGATGAAAGGCAAAGCGCGCGGACCGAGCTCTCCACTGCTACGCGATCGATCTCGCCAAGCGTCTCAGCGCGCACGATAGCTTCCATCGCGCGCTCCAACTGCCGCTGAGCGGAGTGGAATCGGCGATTAAGGACGAGGTCCACTAATTCGACAGTTATCTCGTGTAAGCGTTGCAGCAGAAGCAACAGAATGGGCGCCACCACCAGAGGCCAGATCCATGGAGGTAGACGAAGACTTTCCTGAAAAAGTCCAACTTTTTCGTGGAGTTGGAAAATGGGTATGCCGAGCAGCAAGCTCAATCCCACCAGGATCGTCCCGTGTCGAAGTGGAATCGATACGCTTACAACCCGCTTCTGCCACACGGCCTGGGAAGCGAAATAGGCAAGCACTCCGTTTGGGAGATAGAGAAGACCGATAAAAGCTTGCGACGGTGAGGCGCCCCATAGCTGCTTAATCAGATCAGAAGACTGGCAGAGTTCGGCGAGGATGTAAGCGGGAAGTCCGATGGCGCAGCCCCAGATGACCCAGCGCATGCGTTGTTCTTCTGGTGGTGACAAACCGTGACGGCGGACTAAAAGAATCAAAAGTACCGCGGCGTCAACTGCGTAGCCCATTAGAAAACTGATTTCAGTAATTTTTTCGCTCGGAAACCCCAAGAGGCTGCGAAAACTTAACAGCGTCAGCGTGGTCATAACGCCGGCGAGCAGTGGGACCGTCCATTGTATTTTGCGCCAGCGCGGTTCGATTCGGTCTTCGGGGAATCGCAGCGCGAATATCACAAGGCCCGCGAAGGCAGCGCCCTGCGCCACTGCCTCGGCTATTTCTTGCATGAATACTGCACCAGGCCAGCGCTGCAGCAGCGCATAGTAGGTGAACGACTGCCCAGGATTTATCCAGATAACGTAGAGAAACAGGCCCCAGGTCATCCAGCTTGGTCGCGTCCAAACGAGCCAAAACGCGATGACGATGACAGCAGTTCCTACAATCGTATCGGCGAAAAGCACAAACCTTTCCGCCGTGCCTAGCGGTGCTAGTGCGGACTGGAGCTTTATGATCTTGGGCGGCCCGCCCGATTTTGGCAGGATGGTTAAAATGATTTGCTGGTTCGGTAACACCGCATGCATTCCTCCCAATCCGCCAAGAACAGTGACCAAAGCAGCGCACTGAGGCGTCCTAAGCGGAATGCAACGCATGGCTTTAAGGTCAAGTCGATCACCCGAATTAATGCCGGCAACGGCGGCAGGAGAGTTAGCAGCCGAGCGAAAAGGGGCTGATACGTCCGTGACGACCCCATCGTTGTCCACGGTCAGCCCGAAGGAGTCCAGCGTATCGAACACACGCTGCAGTCCAGGCACAATCATGGCTAGAGCCCAAACCGTTAGGACAACTAGCAGCACGCGTTCGGCAAAGTTGCCACGAGCCTGGTCTGACTTCGGTAAGACGCTCCGCGCTTCCAAAGCGGCACCTCAGAGTCGGAAGGATACGCTGTACCAACTTTGATTGTCCATTCTGAGGTGGCAGCGTCTAGCTCGTTGATCGCAGCTGAATCTACTCTCGCGCAGGATGGAGACACTGATCAGGAAAATCGAAGGTGTCAGGGCGTCTGTTCTGAAAAAAGGGAGATGCTTGACCCGTATTTCGGCGTTGGCTTTTAATCTTCAGCTGATTCAACGGGAAGAACACCGATCGCTCGACCGAACGTCAAGAACAACGTATTCTCTTCGCCAACTTCTAGATTAATGCCGGCGAGAAAATCAGCACAGATTATTTCCAGACAATTAGCCACGGGACTTGAGGTTCAACGCTAGCCTGAAATCACGCCAGGATCCAGAGGAATGCCGCATCCGCGAGCGTTCCTTTCTGGAGAGACTGCATGTTCACGGTTTTCCATCGTCCGGTGCGTGCGTCGTCACCCGCTTCGAAAACTCACGGAGTATATTGCCAGCGATTCGTCCGGCGAGGCCAACGGCGGCGTTGGTGAAGACCAGTTTCGCTCCCCGATTCGCCCGAGGATAGTAGAGATTGGACAATGCCGCCGAGCCAAAGTCGCCCAGCAAATAGGAATAGTTGGGCACAGTAAGCCCCGTATCGCTGCGTGCGAAAAATGTGGAAGTTACCGCGTGCGCGAGACGCGACTTAACCGATCCGGAGCCCTGGTAGTAGTAGCGCGGATCCTGGTGAAACAGCGAGGGGAACACCGCGTGCGTAAGAAAGTCACTGCTGCGTCCATCGGCAAACTTTGCAGCAAAACGTTTGCCGTATCCCGCGGCACCCTGCCCGTATCCGGCATAGGCGTTTGTGGCCTGCTCGATGCCGGCACCGAATCCGACGCCAAGCATGGCAACCGGATCGAATGTGCCGCGGACGGCGAGCAAGAATTTCTGTTTCGCAGTGAGCGGGGCGGCGTCAAAAATGTAGCTTGTATAGAAGTTTGGGATGACGCCGATCAGACGCTGCTTCTCCGCAGCTTTAATCTGTTCAGCGGCGATAAACTCGGTGGGATGGACCGTCACCTCTGTATTTGCCGTCGCAATAGATAACGAGACGCCAGGAACCTCATAGGATTGCTGCATCGTGACGATGAACTCTACCGATGTAAAGGTCGCAAAACCCTCCGCGTTGACGATCACGAGGTAGGAACCCGGGAGAATCTTTGTAAACGTGAATTCGCCGTTCGCCTCGGACACAATCGTGTGCAATTCTGTTCCGTCCTTATGCATCAAGCTTACCTGTGCACCGGGAACGGAGGCCCCTCTTACGTCCAGCACCGTGCCTACGACGCTGGCTGACCCTTCCGCAGAGAGCGTTTGCTGGGCCGAATTCTGGAGGCCGAAATTGGGCAGAGGTGCGTCGGGAAGTGAGCCGCCGCTAACCTCAAGCCCGGCAGATTGTTGCTGAGCGAGCGCGCTCACAGGAACCATGCACAGAAGAAGTGAAGTGCTGGCGAGAAGAGCACGGAGACGAAAGCGCGGGGCGTTTCTCAAAGTGCGCTTCCAAGGCCGGGAAAAAGCCAAAAGAGCAAGACTCGGTGAGGCCCTTGAGGATCGCGCGTCGCGACGTAGGCCTGTATCCAAAGAAGGAGACAAGTTGGCCATGGCTGGCTCCAAAGACCTAGAATTGTCGGTTGGCACAGACAACGTCGCCGAAGGAACGGCAGGGCGTCAGGTGTGTAAAGAGACAGTTGTCACGATACATGACAACGGCCGAGATAGCAAGGCCCTAGACATGGTCTGATTCCTTCTTGGCCGAGTTTCGTTAACCTTCGTAGAGCTCAGCATTCCTTAAGGAAACTGCATACGCGATGTTAATTGAAGGGTGGATTCCATGCCACGCTGTTCATGGAACCGCCCTGGGAGCTTCGAGCACGGAGAACCCGACCGCCTTCGCAGCTTCAATCAATCGGCTCTCAGCACAAATGAAAGTTCTCCTTGATGTGTGCTGCTCACACCAGACCAAGGACGCAGCGAGTTGAAGGCTGTCCGCCGCCCGCAACGAATATTTGTCCAGGGACTGTGTAGCTAATTCGCGTACTTGATCGCCCGGGAGAATTTCCCGCCACCCACGGCTTAGCAATCGCAACCGCGTCATGGCCCCCTTTTTACCGAGGTCTGTAATTTCCTCGTCACGATGAAGACGGCAAATTGCGCTGTGAACTTCTACCAGGCTTCCCCACCACACCACCGGGGAGAATCTCCTCAAGTGGGATTGAGAATGATGACTCGCGGCTTCTTGAATACATAAGGGAAGCAACGCGCTGGCATCCCAGAACGCCGTCGTTCTCCTTGCCATTACTCTTCCTCTCTATCCGTTGCGACTGCCTGAATCGCCTTGTTTCCTGAAACGCTCCCAGTGGGGATCTTCAAAAGCGCCTCTACGTCAAGTCGAACTTCAGGAAGACGCAGCTTCCCGGCGGCGACCAGCGCCAGTTCGTTGTCGTCGGCGCCTTGCGCAGAAAACGGCACCAGTTTCGCCACCGGAAGATTGCGGTCTCGGATCACAACCTCTTCACCACCCTTGGCGAATCTAAGATATTTGCTCAGCCGATTCTTTAATTCCGCCACGTTCACGCTACGCATTCCCTTCATCTCCATATGGCTATTATAGCCATGAACGGTTTGAAACGAAAGCGCCTTTCGCAACGACGCTTGGTCTTAGCGGCATAGCGGTCCCCTACTGCTGCTCGGGTTCGGCTGGAATTTCACAACCGCTTGCCCATTGGTGATTAGCATGCAGGCAAGCGACGATGGTCCTCATCGGCGTACGGCCGGACGTAAACCATGTCTGATCCGTATTATCGATAGGAGCAGATGCATATGGGAGAATGGTCACATGATCCGCAAAATGATTTGCATTATGTGCCTGCTTATCTTCCCCGGAGTTGGAGCTCAATCCATCCTAAGTTCGATGCCTGCTGGCAACTTCCAGAATGTGGATGGTGTGAAGCTCTGGTACGAAGAGTGTGGGACTACAAATTTGTCCGAAGCAGGAGTGGTTCTACTGCATGACGGATTGGTGGACTCTGTCACTTGGGACGGGGTGTGGATGTCCCTCTGCGCCAAATATCATGTTGTCCGTTATGACCGTCGCGGATATGGCAGGTCGGAATCGTCGAAAGCTGCATTTGTTCCCGAAGACGATCTGTACAAGATCATGCAGCGCGTTCACATGGATCGCGCCATCATTGTTGGGAACTCTTCGGGAGGTGGCCTGGCGCTTGATTTTGCTTTGGCACGTCCGGAAATGACCCAAGCCTTGTTCTTGATCGGGCCAGTGGTACACGGCATGCCAAGCTCGGATTACTTCAACGAGCGAAGCAGCCAGAACAATGCGCCCTTGGCTCATGGAGATCTAGAGGGCACAGCAAGAAACTGGTCAAAGGACCGTTTCCTGATCGCGGGTAACGACCCGCGGGCGCGCAAGCAACTCTACGATGCGTTATTGCAGAGTCCCCAGAACCTGAAGGTCGCGGGAGAACTCGAGATCCGCCCCTCACCGCCGACTGTACTGAGGCTGTCGCAGATCCGAATTCCCACGCTTGTCCTCGTGGGTGACGCCGATATTGGCGATGTGTTTGCGTATTCCGGCGCGGTTGAAGCCGCTGTTCCTTTGGCGCGGTTGGAGGTGTGGAAAGACACTGGCCACTTGATCCAAATTCAGCGTCCCGCAGAACTTGTCTCGCGTTTCAATCGGTTTGTTTCACTAGCTGAGCGCAAAGAGGCTTCTCTCACCGACCGCCAGCTTGCGGTTTATGTGGGCCGCTACAAACTTTTTAGTCGTGTCGGAACGCTGACCTTGAACGATCACCATCTTGTTATGGAATTTCCGGGCGACCCTTACTACTGGTTGTTCGCTGCTTCAAAAACAAGATTTTTCTTACGCACGGAGGAAACCGAGATCGAATTCCAACAGGACGCCACCGGAAAGGTCATTGAAATGACTATTTACAATAGCGATGGCAGCGTGATCCGGTGTCCGCGTCTCATGCGCGAGTGACCGTGCACAAGAGCAAGCTACCCGCGTTGGGTAATTACAGTCCTTTTCTGCGCAATCCCGATTTGCGCTGGCGCGAGTTGCACTTCTAGTCGAGTCCGACGCGACGGACTAGATCCGCCAGTCGAGGGTCTTTGCGGATTGGGTCGAAGTACGGATGTACTTTGACGAACTGCAGCATATTGGATTGTTCGTTGTAAGCCTGCTCGAGCCAGGCGATGGCTTCCTCGTTCTCGCCGAGCCCCAAGTAAGCATTCACCAGGGCAGCCGCTGGAGCGTAACCTGTGTTTCGCCGTCGCTTCAGTTCCGCCAACAGCCGAAGAGCATCACTGCGACGCCCAGCGTGCGCGTACGCCCGGATCAGTATTCCCAGCGCGCCTGGGCTGCGGTTCGAAAGTGTAACCGCTTTCTCCAGCACAGGGATTGCATCCCCGGGTTGATTGTTTGCGATCAGCACGAATCCCAAGTCCATAAGGGCGCCAAAGTCATCCGACCGTGCCGCCAGCGCGGCGCGTAACTCGCGGATGGCTTGGTCATAGTGGCGGGTCTGAAACAATGTCCACCCGAAGTCCTCGAAGGAAACCGCAATTGGGTCCAGTTCGCGGCCGCGCTCGGCCGATGCCACAGCTTCGTCCGCGCGCCCTTGGCACGCCAGCCATAAACCGAGTCCCTCGTAAGCGGCAGCGCTGTTCGGGTCCAATTCGAGAGCGCGCCTGTATTCCGCCTCTGCAGCCACCCAGTGCCACTGCTTCTGCTTCATGCCGGCCAGCAGCACGTGCGCTTCAGCAAGATTCGGATCGAGCTCCAGGGCTTTCTCGGCCGCACTCACAACTTTCGGGCGCGTCTCTTCGGGCGAGCCCCCTATAAAAACCGTGCCGAGATTGCTGTATGCATTTGCCAGACCCACATAGGCGGGCGCGAACGTCGGATCTCTCTTGATCGCGTCCTCAAAGTACGGAATGCTAGCCTCGAACTCGGCTTTGCTGCTGCTTTTGTTGAGCGCGAATTCACCTTTCGAATAGCTCTCGTAAACTTCGGGCGCAACGGGCCGCGCGGCCGCGAGCCTTTCGTGTTCTTCGCCTGTGGCCGTCGCTTCCACCTTCTCGGCAATGGATTGGGCCAGCTCGCTTTGCAGCGTAAACACATCGCGCAACTCGCGGTCGTAGGTTTCCGACCAGAAATGCTCGTCCGTCGAGGCGCGAATCATTTGAGCTGTGATGCGAATGCGATTGCCGTCTCGCATCACCGAGCCTTCCACGACCGCGTCCACTTGCAACGCCTTGGCGATTTCGGGCACGGAGATCTGCGGATTCTTGAAACGCATCACCGACGTGCGTGAAATCACGCGCAGGCCGTGAATGCTGGAAAGGCGGCCGATCAGCGCGTCCGTCATCCCGTCTGCGAAATATTCCTGGTTGGGATCGCCGGTCATGTTTTTCAGCGGCAGGACGGCCAGAGACTGGATCTTCGGCCGCGCCACAACCACGGTGCGGCCGCGGTGCATGACGTATGCGACGGCGACGAGCGCGATGGCAACCGCGCCGGCCACGGCGAGCCAGCCGCGCAGCCTCAGTGGAGAGCTTGGCTTCGAAATCGGCTCGGAGCTTACCGGCGCATGCCCGTTCTGCGCTTGTGGCTGGTTATTTTCATCCAGACGCGGTTTCCGGCTCTGACGCCAGGCGTCCAGCTCGGAAGTCAACGCGTACACAGAACTACGCTTGTCGTGCACGTGGCGATGCACGGGCATTCCTTCGCACTTCTCCCAACGCTGGACGGTAGTCACGTCGCGGCCCAGGTATGCCGCGATCTCCTTCCACGAGTCCAGCTGGGCTTCGGTCGGTTTCTCGGGTAGCTGCGTTCCGCAGGCCGGGTCGGCCATCGGTTCTCCTGAGCGGACCGGAGATCGTCTAAAAAAGTGACCCGATTGTAGCTCTCCCGCCCGCTAACTGCAAAAGGCGGCATTTGACGTCAAACGGGTCGTTCCGCGCATTGCCGTTTGACCGAACCACCCGAAGTCGCCGATGGTTGCCGAGCGCCTCGAGCGCGAAATCGCCGAAATGTCCTTCTTGGGCAAGAAGAAGCTTTCTGCGACAAAACACGATCTCAAACTTGGAGGTTTCTGATGAAGAGCAAAACTTTGTGGTGGGCGGTGCGCATCGTCGCGGTCCTGGTGTTGGGTGCAGGTACCAGCGCTCTGGCCCAGGCTCCGACACCCGTGCACTTCCGCGGGATAATCAATGACTATACGCCCGCGCACGACACGAAAGGCGATCTGACGGGTCCATGGGAAATGCACGGGACATGGTCATTGGAGTTGAATAGCAGATTCAGTACGGCCGACTTTTCCGCAGTCATGACCATGGAGCTGTCGGATTTCGCGATCACTGAAGATCTCGTGGGTGTCGACGATCCCGTGACACGCAGTGCTCATACTCACCACATCACAATGAAGAATGCCATGCTCAGCTACAATACGAGCGGCTGCCCTGCCGAACCTTCCGGCAACCCTGCTACCACCGGCCGTTTCGTGATCACCGGCTTCGCGGACATTACTGGCAATGGGAGTCCGGCGCCCTTTTCGAAGGGTGGGACAGTGCTGTCCCCGCTGCAGGTCTGCATCACCGGAGGGACGGATGTCCAGTTTTCGAACGTGACCATGGTGTTCGGTGCTCCTGCGACCGGGCATTTCGGCACACAAGCGATCCACGGCGTGGTTCGCGAGCCAAAGAAGTCCGGTCACGACGATCATCAAGACGAGCATTAGGATGAACGACGGACGCGGCCGCGCGCACTGGCAAAGGGGATGGAAGTGCTAATCCCCTTCGCCACGGTGCGCGGCATGTAAACGTTAGAGTCGTGCCCTCGGGCCAATAATCTGGGAGAGAAAAGCTCGGCGTGGAATTCGAGGCTGCCTCACCAGCATGGGCCCACCAATATGATTCGACGCGCGAGGAAGTGCATTAACCTATATTGTGGGGCCGGGACGCCAAACACGGATTCACCGACACCATTACATTCTGTTGCGATCTGACGCCAGCCGGGGCGGACCACTCCGCGCCTCAAACGCATTGTTACCTTGTCAAGCAAACATGGCTTACGTCCGCACCCGTGCGAGTAGCGAATCCATGTTTACGGTTTTGAGAAGCATGCCTAGCCGAAGATTCAGGAACGGGACCCATGCTAGATTACACTGCCCGCAAGTCTCTGGTGCGCATCAAATGGCGTTTATCCGAGGGGTGCTTCTTTCGCGCACGAAGACAGGCGCACGGTGACGCTACACTGGCAAACTGACTAGAATCGAATCAAGCTTCTTGTCAACAGTCCGAGCGAAACGGATGAACAAGCACAGTAGATCCGACAATACCTTCCCCGAAATCTTCGAGCTCTTGTCCGCACTAGACAACGCAATGTTAGGGATGATTAGCAGCGGAGCCGCGACATCCGACGTCCTGAGTGTGCTGTGCGAGGCCATCGAGAAGCAATCCCCGGGGTTGCTTTGCTCGATACTTCTCCTCGATCCTAACCGAAATACCTTGCGACACGCGGCGGCTCCCAGCTTGCCGCAGAGTTACATTGAGGCAATTGATGGCGTAGCCATCGGCCAGAGTGTCGGTTCTTGCGGCACGGCCGCTTTTCGCGGCGAGGCAGTCTTTTCCTCGGATATCGCCTGCGATCCTCTATGGACTCAATACCGAGAGCTCGCACTTAGTCATGGGTTACGGGCTTGTTGGTCAACGCCGATCATGTCGCGGGACGGAATGGTGCTGGGAACATTTGCAATGTACTACCGCGAGCCTCGAAGTCCGAGCACGGAAGACTTGCAGGTAATTGAGAGGGCCACCCACTTTGCAGCCATTGCCATCGAGCGTCAGCGAGCCGAGGCCGAGCGGCATGTCATGTTCGAGATCATCGAGGGAGTCAACCTTACCGCCAATCTCGATGAACTCCTCCAACTGATTCACCGGTCACTCAAAAAGGCACTCTTCGCAGAGAATTTCTTCGTTGCGCTGCAGGATCGGAACAGCAAGCTGTTCACTTTTCCTTTCTGGGTGGACCAGTTTGATGCAGCGCCCACGCCGCAGAAATTAGAAAAGAGCTGCACTGCGTACGTGTTTCGCATGGGGCGCCCAATGATTATCACTCAAGAAGTCTTTGACCGATTGGCCGAACAGGGTGAAGTCGAGCTGGTAGGGACACCTGGGCCGACCTGGGTAGGAGTACCGCTCAAGACGCCTACTGAAACGATCGGAGTGTTGGTAGCACAGCATTACGAGAACCATGACGCTTACTCCGTGCGCGACCTTGAGTTCTTAGCGTCAGTCGGCGGACAAATCGCAGTCGCCATAGAGCGAAAGCGGACGGAAGAAGAGCTCCGTGCCGCCGAAACAAAATTTCGGACGTTGGTGGAGCAGTTACCAGCCATCACCTACGTCGCTGAGTTTGGAGCAGCAGGTCCGTGGTCCTACGTCAGCCCGCAAATTGAATCACTGCTGGGGTTCTCGCCAACCGAATGGGTTGCCAACCCCGAGGCCTGGATAGAAAGTCTTCACTCCGACGATCGAGGCCGTGTGTTAGCTGAGGAGGCCCACAGTCAGCAGACGGGCGAGCCTTTCCGCTCGCAATACCGGATGGTTAAGCGCGATGGCCGAATTGTGTGGTGCCGAGACGAGGCCAGCGTAATGACGGAGCAGTCCGGCGAACGCAAGGTCATGCTGGGGGTCATTCACGACATTACGCATCACAGGCAACTCGAAGAGCAACTCCGCCAAGCGCATAAGATGGAGGCCGTGGGCAGGCTGGCCGGTGGGATCGCTCATGATTTTAACAACTTGTTGACGATCATCAAAGGTTTCAGCGAACTGATGCTTGAGCGCGCCGGACGGGATGAGACCTTGGTACGTAATGCCACGCAGATCGGCAAAGCAGCGGACAAAGCCTCTTCGCTAACCGCGCAGCTTCTGGCTTTCAGTCGAATGCAGGTGTTGCGACCCAGCTCGCTCGACCTAAACACTGTGGTGGGCGAGATGGCCAAAATGCTACGACGCATCCTTGGTGAACACATGAATCTCGACACAGTGGTAGACACGTCGTTGGGTGCTGTTAGGGCCGATCAGAGTCAAATCGAGCAAGTCATACTGAATTTGGTGATCAACGCCCGAGACGCAATGCCCAAAGGAGGAAAAATCACCATCGAGACGGCAAACGTTTCGTTGGACGAACTTTATGCCCGGCGGCGAACCGGCGTTGAGCCGGGCCAATACGTGATGATGGCCGTGAGCGATACCGGATCTGGGATGGACGCTGAAACGCAGGCGCAAATCTTTGAACCATTCTTTACAACGAAAGGGTTAGGAAAAGGGACGGGACTGGGCTTAGCGACAGTCTATGGAATAGTCAAACAGAGCGGTGGCTGGATCTGGGTTTACAGCGAGCCCGGACGAGGAACCACGTTTAAGGTTTACTTGCCGCAGGTCGATCACCCCATTCGTCCAACACACCATAACAAGGCGGTCTGCGATCGTCTGCAGGGCACTGAGACGATCTTGCTAGCTGAGGATCAAGACGGTATCCGCGAGTTAGCCAGCGAATTTCTCAAGCGCAGTGGCTACACAATACTGGAAGCAAAAGATGGATCTGATGCGCTTCGGATGGCGGAAGGGTATCCGGACGAGATTGACTTATTGGTGACAGATGTGGCGATGCCCAATATCGATGGTCCAGAATTAGCGGACCGCCTCGCAGTTCTGCGTCCGCACATGAAGATTATTTTTATGTCGGGATTTGCGGAATACGTTAAAGACAATCGAAAGCTTGCAGTTCCGGACAGAGTCACACTTCAAAAACCTTTCGCCCTCGGCACCTTGGCGCGCAAAGTGCGCGAGGTGTTGGACGCCAAAGACACCAGCGGTTAACGGCGTTTCGTCGAACCGATGGTTTCAGCTCGACGCAATAGTACCTTCCATCCGCAGGCGAAGGTCGCCTATACGTTCCGGGATGGGAAAAATGCTCTTCAGGACTGGCTAAGCCATGGATGAAATATCGGAATACTGCGGGAAATGCGGGGCCGCAATTGACCCAACGCGACGAGTCGATTTCACGCTCAAAGACGAAACATCCCCAAGTGGCTACGACAGTATCAGCTTCAAGGCATCGTGAAAGTTGAAATGACCGTCTCCCCGGATGGCACCGTCAGGAAAACTCGTGTCGTAGGCGGTAACGCTCTGCTGGCAAATGCTGCTCTTGAGGCGGCAAGATCGTGGAAATACGAGTCTGGCCCGAAGGAAACTGTAGAATTGGCGACTTCTGTTTTCGACACCGCCGCTAATTCGGCCTCTGGAGCTATTTCGTAGTGTAGTCCAATGCTGAGTCAGTCGATAGCTGGCCAATGGGATAGGTGTCTCCCAATGGAGACGGACTTGTCGAAATCTTGAGGTTGAATGGAAGTTCTAGTTTTGCGTAGTCTCTCTTTCTCGTGAGTCTTCAATTTCCAGCGATGGTCGGCATCAACATCAATCCATGTGCCCAACCTCAATATCATCATCGGCGTGGATCGCGTCCCAAAACTCGTCTTCGGTCAGCGGTATCGGATACACCGTTACCGTTTCTTGGCATAAGTAACAGTAGCTTCGTATCAACACTGGATATTCATTGGCTGTTATGTTGTATTCGCCGCTAGGAACCCAATCAGGGCCAAAATCCAATGGTCGACATTATTCTGTCTAGCTGACTCTGCGGCGATCGTACTGTCGCGGAACGTATCAAGACAAGAACTAAGTGTCTTGGATCGCGGACGCGCTCCCCACCCGTGCTGGGCATTTGTACGTGGCGTGTCTAATCTTGCTCTGTAGCCTTGAGAGAAACATTCCGCTTTCGTAACGAGCGAGGCGGCTCACGAAGTCTGAGATCGTAAGAGTTTGCAGTTGCCGCGCACACCGAGATGCGCCTGACGATACCTTCCGTAGGTGATTCGGGAGACTTGAGCCCTGTCCTCATCCGCGTTCTACTTCTTGGGGCCATCGAGATCGTCGATTGTTTTGGCGGTAAGGTACTGCGCGAGCGTTACTGGCTCCAGGATGGCACGGCTGTGCTCGTCACAATTCCGTCGTAGGCGGAGATAGCTGACATAATTATTGGGGTCCATTTGCCGCTGTAAATCCATATGCATATAGGCCGGCAACATATCTATCGCGATGCTGTGCGACTGCCATTGTTCCCGAGTGATTGTTCCACCGAGGTCGCCAAGCGGTGTGGAAAACGTGGGGAAGGCAATAATGGATGGGTCACACTTGGACTGGAAGGCGCAATCGAGTCGAAGGACGTCTCGATAACGATCATTCGGGCTCAGTTCACCGAACCGCGGGCGGATTTTAACGAACACGATGCGCTTCATTTTCATCGCCGCCCTCGCTTAGCGAGGACCGTCGTCCTCTGGTCGGCAGGGTGTATATTTAGCTCATGGTGGGAAGTTAATGGTTACGTTAGCAGGCTCACATTATTATTGAGCAATAGCGCTCCATGTCACGCGAATGGCATCGATGTGCAGTCTGGTCAGTTCTTCGTTGACCTTGGACATGGTGGCGGCGTCGTGAAACGGTCCCACCATTACCAAATAGAAATGATTCGTGCCGGGCCGAGACACGAACGCTGGAAAATGTCGCTTACGTAATGATTCCGCGAGAGCTTCAGCATTGTCTTTGTGCGTCATCGCCCCTACTTGCAGTACGAAACCCGAGATGTCCAATGGCAGGCTGGGCTCGACAGGCGCGATCTTAGGGTCTGCCGAGATATTTGCTGGCAACGCTGGCGTCTTGTCTGCAACCGACTCTCTGGTCTGATAACTATTCGCAGTCGGTCGAAAGCGAAAGGCGACGAACGCAATGAAGGTTGAAAGCAACAGAGCGGCTACCACCATAGCCCATATCGGTCGATTTGATTTGCTGGAGCTAATCGTCAATTCGCTCGATCGTACCTGACGATCATATTTCGTCGCATAAGTAAGAACGGTCGGCGGGACTGTCCGAGGACCAGGCTTGCCGACTACAACAGCCGTTGCACTTCGAGTTGAGGAGGGTTTTGATCCTACTTCGGCACTTCGTATTGCGGCGGATTCTTTGACAACGGCAACGTGGTTTTGACACTCAGTCACACCTGGGGTTGCGACCGCCGAAACCGAAACCGTTCTTTTCAGATTTAGCGTCTCCGATTGGGATTTCACGGGGAGGTCTTGGACGAGTCCACTTAATATGCTTGATTGAGCACGTCCATAAACGAGTCTCCTAATTCGAATGTGCCCCGCGTACGGGAGGCCAACAAATTGAACGCCTACCGTTAGCTTCGACACATTGACCCACGCGATTCGGCCTCGGGTTTCGACCCAAGCGTCGGACGGAGGAAGTTGGAAGCGCATCTTCGGCAAGGGATCGTCTGGGAGTCTCCGAACAACCTGCATCGACAATCCGCTTTCGCTAATGTCGCGAATAAATCCGCAAGTGTCATGTCCCAATCGTATGTACGAAAACCAAAGTTGCTTTCGCGGATGGAGCCGTCGGTCAGACGGTTTAGGATTTTCGGCGGGCTGAGCAGTGTCAGGCACTGAAGAAAGATTCCGTAATGATTTTGAAATGGTGCAGTTATACCGTTTTCAATTCGATCAAGACGAGCTCCAGCGGCTTGTCGGTTAGATTTTCCGGCAAGTGCTCTTCTGCTGGAATGAACATGCTCTGGCCGGTTTCCCAATATCGCTCCTCAGACTTGCCGTCGGGAAAAGTGAATCGCGCGCGGTTTTCTGTCAAGAAGATCGCAACGCTCGCCGGATGCGAATGCATAGAGGATTTCTCTCGCGGACCGTAGTGAACCCGCAAGACGCGCACGCGGTCGTTCTCAAATTCCACCTGGTAATGCTTCGGGTCAACTTTAAGCGGATCCGCCGCTACTGGTCGGGGTGTCGGAGCCGTAGACATATTTTCCTCCTTTGGCTCGATTGCTTCGATGGGCACAAATCTCGGTTCTTGTACGCCCAGAATCGCCAAAGCGTCCCGGCGGGTATGGACAACGTGCCAATTCAGATACGCGCCTTGTTCGAGTAACTCAAACATGCGTGCCATCCCGTAAATATCAGGAGACGATGCGACCACGACACACACAAAGCTATCGTCGGCAAGCCCGGACTGCAGGCTCGCTAAATCGCGGACAGTTTGAGCCATAACTTCAAGGGAGGTAACGCCCGTCGTGTCCAGGATGCCCTTTCGCGGATGTTTCAATTCGAGGTACTTGGCGGCATCTCGATAGAAGTCCGCCAGCTCTTCGGAGTTAACCCGGCCCTGCAGCCGGCTCTGAAGAATTTCGTCCGCTGCGTCGTATTCAAAGAGGTGGGACATCGAAATTCAGCGGCGTCCACATGCATTCTCTCCGCCCGACTCGATCGGGGTCGATGCAATGCGGCTCTTAAAACCGCGTTCCTCCATTCTTTGGCATATTGAACAGCTACGCCGATGTGGTCGGCCCATTGCGAACGTCGGTCTTGATAACATTTTCAGGAGCAGCTTTCGAACTGCTACCCTGATCTGTACGGGGATTACAGGTTAGTTAGTGTAGTTACGCTGTAATAGATTTGCAATTCGAAATCTACTTAGCCTGTGGAAATCCTGCCGCTTTTGCGCGGCCTTTCCTTTGCCCGCTTAGAAGTCGTAACTGATGTTTCACCGACTTCGAGGCGACAGTCGATCTTTGCATGCCCGTGATAGCAGCCTAGATTTTTCTGAGGAGCCACAAATCACGAACGTACCACTCCGGTTTCACCGCGCACGATGACTCGTTTCTATTGTTTCATCGCGGCATACTCTGTCTGCGTGCCTTGCAGCTTGTCGTTATAGACGCCCTTGGCATTCTTCCCATCGGCGGCGACCGTCAGAGACAAGTTTATTCCAGAACGTTTTACCTGTGAGATTGAAGGAGTGCATGGATTATGCGATTCCTATTCGCGTTTACCGCACCGCTAGACAACCACTACATCTTCCACCCATAAACGCCGTTTGGAATCGCATAGTGCCTGAGCACACGGCGGAGTAGCAACAGGTGTGCCGAGACTGGTGCCGAGCCGGGAAACAAAGCCTGGCGCTATTGTCGAGCAATAGGACTCTTTGCACCGATTGCATCGATATGCAGTTTGGTCAGGTCTTCTTTGACCTTGGACGTGGAATCAGCGTCTCAGAACGCTCCCGGAGCATGCAATCAAGTCCCCCTAAATGACAGACCGCTGCGGTATTTCCATTCACACGCCTTTGGCTTTCGATTTCTCCCGCTCGTAGGTCTCGCGGCCCTCTTCCACTGCTGCTGCAATTTTCTCTTTTTCCTGGCTGACCACTTCCTTGCCGCGCTTGATTACGTCTTCAGCGCGCTCCTGCAGTCCCCGCACTTTTTTCTGGACGCTCTGCGACAGGTATTCACGAGTCTCCTCACCGGGTTTCGGCGCAAACAGGATACCGATTAACGATCCGACGCCCACTCCCAGCAGGAAATAGGTTACTTTCGAATCGATCTTTTCAGCCATGGCTCCCTCCGATTTTAAAAGCATATTCGATTTATGATCGGTACGGAATTGGGTTTAAATTGAGCGACCGCCAGGACCGAATTGTGCCGGAGCGGGCGGTTTTTGCTCTGAATTGTTGGGGTTGGCTTTTCGGTTCGCTTGTTGACTTCACGGGGACGCTAGGAATAGCGACCACGGGCAGTCGGTGATTTCCGTCGTTCTTATGCTGTGGCGGCTGACGCTTTCGTCGCAGCCTCTGCTGTGCAGATCACAACCGCCTTTTTCCCACCTTTCGGGGCGGTGGCATAAACCGAGTTTAGATTGACACCTCTATTGGCGAGCGTCTCCAACATTTGTGCCAGTGCGCCAGGTTTGTTTGGCAGCTCGTACTCCTCGGTTGTCGTTTCCTTGTATGTGAGCCGGGCTTCGTCTAGCGCCTTCTTTCCTCGCCTTGCATCCTCGACCACGAGTTGAACCGTGCCGTTCGTCCCCTCGGCTGTTGCCAAGAGGGCGAGAATGTTCACCTTTGCGTTGCCGAGTGTTTTTGCGATCCCGGCGACTGCGCCAGGTCGATTCTCAATAGTGACTGTGAACTGCTTCATCTTGGCCATATCGGCACCTCCTGCTGTTGTGACGCAATTATACGCCTCGGCATTCCGCAGAGCCCGCTTCCGTTTCGCCCGGCAAGATCATTGTAGCCCCACCATGTCCATCCATCTCAACTGCCCGTCGTTCAGGAGCAAACCGTTTCCTGATCGGATAAACTGAATTGCATCACTCATATGCCTGCCGACCCCCGGGCTATAGGACCGCGTGGTGGAAGTTCTGCGAGTCCGGCATTACAGCGAGCTATTCGGACAGAAGCACTTTGAGGACAGTCGCAGTACGGTGTGAAAGGGACGGTGCTTGGCCATGAATCCGTGGATCGCGAAGGCACTGGTGCTCGCAGGTACCGTGGTGATGATCGCCATTCGTGCGCCGCACGGGCACCGAAGTCGAATTGTCAAGGTCGCCACAAGCTATAAAACTCCGCTAGAGACCGGCCTCTTGGTTCTCGCCTGGGTCGGCTTTTTCGTCCCTCTGATCTGGGTCGCGTCGCCAGCGTTTTCGTTCGCTGAGTACGCGCTGGGCACCGGCCCGCTCGTCGCCGGTGTGATGTGCTTGGTGATCGGCCTCTGGCTCTTCTACCGGTCGCACGCTGACCTGGGTACAAATTGGTCGATCACCCTGGAGATACGCGAGCAGCATCGACTCATCACGCAGGGCGTTTATCGCCGTATCCGCCACCCGATGTACTTGGCGCTAGCGCTGTATTCCATCGGCCAGGCGCTCGTCATCCCGAATTGGGTGGCAGGTTCGTCGAACTTGATCGCGTTCGCGATCCTCTGCGCGCTTCGCGTCCGCGCGGAGGAGAGGATGATGGTTGAGGAGTTTGGCGACGAATACGCGGCGTACTCGGCGCGGACGAAACGTCTCATTCCTGGCGTCTGGTAGACAATACTTACCGGCTAGCAGGCGCAATGCGCCACTTGGCGGGTTCGTCGGCGTCTTGTACACGCGCCGTCGGCCTGACGCTCTCAAGATACGACGTTCTGGGAAGCCTCAGATTCGGATTCCGTCCGGATGGTCGGCAACTCTTACCTTAGGATTACTTCCTGCTTGCCCGTGATTCGCCCCAAATAGGGTTGGTCCGCGATTGACGGCGCGAGCAGGGAGAGATATACGAAGAATGCGCTTCAAAATGTTGGGTATCCCGACATCCGGCTCATCAGCTCCGGCGCGAGAGTGGCTTTCGTAAGAGGAGGTCATCGTTAAACGCGAACGCATGCTGCAAGTCGTCCTGGGACTCGTGGGCCTCGTTTATGTCGCCATGATTTATCCGCTCTACACCGATCTAGCGCACTCCAAGTGGCTTCTGGAAATGAAAGACGCATGCGAGCCGATGTTTCTTAGTTGGTTTATCGCGCTCGGCCCCTTTCTGCTGCTGGCTGCCAGAAAGCCGTCGTTGCACCGCTCGCTGATTACCTTCGCCGCGTGCCAGAGCTTGGCCCATGCTTCGGTAATGGCCATCCAAACTGTAGAAGCGTGGAAGCACGGCGTTCATCGGGGTTTTACGGATGTTGTCCTGATCGGCGTCATCGGGGGAATTTTGCTGGCACTCTCACTGGAAAGACGAAAGCAGAGCGCACTCGTTACCCAATAACTCCCGAAACATCTCTATTCCACTCAAGACAGCGGCTTTTCGTCGTTCCTTGATGGATGGTCGGCCACACGGAAGTCAAACTCTTGCGGTTCTGTTTTAGCGTGTGATAGCGTCCTGAGAAACTCACGACCTATCCGAGGGAGACTTCCTGGTGGCCAGGCACAGCAGTGGTCCGAGCAGTCGATGCAGGCGCACGTAAGAACCCCTATTGGGCTGAACTCGTCCGGGCATGCGTTTTGAGTTCGGCGACGAGTTGCTGGAAGTTTGAGTTGGGGCGGAGCTTCTCCAGATCAGGGTCGGCCATCAGGCCGTCGGCATCTTTGTACCCGCGATTGATGGCTTCACGCAAATACTGCAGCGCGTCATCGGGGTGGTTGGCAGCCAACTGTCCCGCCAAAATACTCTCTCCTTGACCAACTAGGAGAGTTCTGTTAAGGTCTCTCCTAGACACACAAGGAGAGATCGTGGGCAAAGCGATTGATTTGCTGCAAGGCACACTGGACATGCTGATCCTCAAAGCTGTCTCGCTTGGCCCGCTGCACGGCTACGGGGTTTTGCTGCGCATTCAGCAGATCTCTGGCGAACAACTGGAGATCCAGCAAGGCTCGTTATATCCAGCGCTCTATCGTCTGGAACATCAGGGCTGGATCGCCAGCGAGTGGGGGGAATCGGACAACAACCGCAAAGCAAAGTTCTATAGCCTGACCGCAACCGGGCGGCGCCAACTCCATTCGGAAACCGAAAAGTGGAACCGAATGGCGTCGTTGATCGCGAGTATTCTGCGAACTACTCCGGAGGAGATATGAATCTCACTCGCTTCCGCTCCTGGTTGAAGTGGATGGTCAAGGGACAGCGGCTTGAAAGTGAAATGGAAACGGAAGTGCGTTTCCACATTGAGAGCCGCGCAGCAGACCTGGTTCGCAAAGGCCTTTCCCAGCAAGAAGCGATGCGACAGGCGAGGATTGAGTTCGGCGGAATCGAGTCTCACAAAGATGCCGTGCGGGCATCCCTGGGCGTGCGCTGGTGGGGTGAACTAGGTACGGACATGCGTCATGGATTGAGATTGTTGCGCAAGAATCCAGGTTTCACCGCGGTTGCGATTTTGACTCTGGCTCTCGGCGTGGGAGCCAACACGGCAATTTTCAGCATCGTGAATGCCGTGTTGTTGCATTCCCTGCCCTACCGCGATCCCGATCGTTTGGTACGAATCTTCTTTAACGAGCCCGGCGTAGGATTGCGGGACGTTAACTTTTCCAAGCCCGAACTGGATGACCTGCAGACGCGAGCGGGTGTATTTGAAGATGTGACCCCGATCTTCGAGGGTAGCGAGAATTTGACCGGCGCCAAACAGCCCGAGCGTCTCGAGGCGGTCAATGGCAGTTTCAGCTACTTTTCCATGCTGGGCGTGACCCCGCAAATTGGACGGTTGTTTGGTCCGCAGGACTTCGCGCCTGGTTTCGCTTCAGTGGCCGTGATCAGCGATGGACTGTGGCGCCGTGCCTATGGCGCCGATCTGAATGTTCTCGGCCGTACCCTCCTGCTCGACGGTGATCCCTTTACAATTATCGGGGTTCTGCCACGCGGATTTCGCCATCCTGGACCGACGGTTTCCGGCGACGTGGAAGTGTTTGGCGCCGGCGGATTCAGCGCAGATCCCTTTCCCCAGCCAATGCGTGGTACCCGGATTTTAGGATCTGGAATCGGACGACTAAAGCCTGGCCTGACACTGGGGCAAGCTCAGGCGCGGCTCACTGCCATGGCCCAAGAGTTGCGCCACGACTTTCCCACCGATTACCCGCCGCAGGCGCAATGGACAATTGAGATTCAACCATTGCAAGAAACTTTGGTGGGCAAGGTCCGGCCCATGCTGCTGGTGTTATTGGGTGCGGTAATCCTGATCGTTTTCATCGTATCGTTGAACATTGCCAATCTCCTCTTGGCGCGCGCTTCGGGGCGACAACAAGAGATGGCCGTGCGGTTAGCGCTGGGGGCGAGCCGCGGCCGCATGGTGCGCCAGATGCTGACCGAGTCCATGCTGCTGTCGCTCATCGGCGGTGCCGCGGGAATCGCAACCGCGGTTGGTACGTTAGGATTCATTCTGCGCTTTGTGCCATCGAACGTTCCCCGGCTCAACGAAGTACGAATCGACTGGGTGGTGCTGGCGTTCGCTCTGCTGATTTCCATTCTTACCGGCTTAGTGTTTGGACTTGCTCCAGCGCTTCATTCGGCAAAAGTCGCTCTCTCCTCGGCGATTCGTGAAGGCGGTCGCGGGTCTGGCTACAGCACTAAGACCGGCCGATTGCGGGATGTTCTAATCGTCTCGGAACTGGCATTTGCCGTCATAC
Source organism: uncultured Acidobacteriota bacterium (assembly GCA_963703675.1). Taxonomy (GTDB): domain Bacteria; phylum Acidobacteriota; class Terriglobia; order Acidiferrales; family UBA7541; genus Palsa-295. The sequence continues at coordinate 160,122 of CAVPFH010000011.1, forward strand.
TGATGGTCGGAGCCGGCTTGCTGCTGCGTACGCTGCGGGATCTGTTGCAGGAAAATCCAGGCTTTAATCCAGCTCAAGTTGTCACGGCAAACACGTGGCTAGGAAATCCCAACGATCCGAAGATGGATCCGTATATCGGTATTCCTGGTAAGGCCAGCTTTGATCGTGAGTTGCTGCGGCGCATGAAGGCAATTCCGGGAGTAGCACTCGCCGCAATCACCTCATCTCTACCGACCACCAATACCAACCCAAACGCGGTCGGTGGCTTAGCGATTGAAGGCTTAGCGATTGAAGATAGACCGGTCGAGTCCTCGCAGGATCTGCGCGCCGAGAGAATTCGGATAAGCCCCGATTATTTTAAGGTGTTGCAGGCGACGCTCCTACGCGGTCGCTCATTCACCGAGGGCGATGAAGACGGCAAACAGCCGGTGGCCATCATTGATGAAAGCACCGCTCGTAAGTATTGGCCAACCCGCGATCCGCTGGGCCGCCAAGTGCGGTTCGGACAAGACCCTACCGAGCCATGGACGACCGTCGTGGGAATTATTAAGGATATCAAGAGTGACGGTCTCGACATCGATGGCGTTCCCCACATCTTCGTTTCGACCTATCAAGACCCCAGCAAGCAAGTGAGCGTGGTGTTGCGGACGTCTCTGCCCGCGACCCTGCTCGAACCACAGATTCGGCATGAAATCCAGAGCATTGATCCCGGCTTACCCGTATTCAATGTTGTCTCTATGAATGACATCCTTGATCGGTCACTGGCTTCACGCCGTTTTTCTGCCGACCTGGTGGGCGGATTCGCCGGACTGGCGGTGCTCCTTGCCTCCATCGGAATTTATGGCTTGCTGGCCTACATGGTCAGCCAAAGATCGCGCGAGATCGGTATTCGCATGGCCTTGGGGGCCGGGCGAGGCGGCGTCCTGAAGCTGTTCTTGCAAAAGGGTATAGTGCTGGCGGGCCTCGGAATTGTGGCCGGCATGGTCGTTTCTGCATCCACTGCGTCGTTGATGGGCAGTTTGCTTTACGGCGTGCGCCCGCATGATCCGGCTGTGTTTGTGATCGTTCCTCTGCTTTTGTTTGCCGTTGCCGTTCTAGCCAGCTACCTTCCAGCCCGGCGCGCGACCAAGGTAGATCCGATGCTTGCCCTGCGCGAGGCATGAACTTGTGGGGTTTACGGCCCCTGCGCGTTCCCGAGCAGACGAGACGCTGGCAATGTGGAACAGCATCGGGAACAAACTCATCGCCATGGCCCAGGATTTTCCCGAAGACAGATACGACTTCAAGGTGCAGAAAGACCAGCGCACCTTTGCCCAAACTCTTTTACACGTCGCCGGGGTCGATTACCTCCTGATACGGACGGTTTCCGGGTCGAACATCGGGCCTGACCTGGGCAAGGACGTGGTAAACCCGTCGCGAGACGTTTACAAGACGAAGGCCGACGTGGTGAATCTGATTCAGCAGGCAGTCGCGGACGGAGCGAACCTGATTCAACAGCAGGGCGACGCGGGACTGGAAAAAACGACGAAATTTCCGTTTGGGAACAAGCTGGTCCACAATTCCTACAACTGGATGTTCGTCATCGAGGACAGCGGCGAGCACTACGGCCAGCTCGTGGTGCACTATCGCGCCAACAACATGGTGCCGCCGGCATCGCGGCTGCGATAAGGCCCTTGAAAGTTCTCGACTGAAATTCCTAACTCGCGAATTGTCGGCAAACCTTACCTTACCCGGATTAGGCAAGAGTTGCCCGTAATTCAGGACCTGGCTCATTGCTCATAGGTTACACTTCGCTTGTTCAATCACGTGCCGCTCCAACCAAGCGAGAAACTCGGGTGATACGGAATTATGAGACTGCACAAGACCGCCATTCGTTTGGCCGCGTTCATGGCCCTCATCGGATCGCTGGTTTGCTCGGGGTTCGCCCAGACAAGCTCGCAGTGCTCTCGCCAGGCCGAACCGACAGAGGTAAAGGGATTCTCAGACTCGGACAAGGCCGCGCTATCGCGCCAAATTAGCAGTGCTGTCAGTCGCGGCGACGTGCCGGGCGTGGTCGCCCTCATCGTCGGCCGCGAGGGCGTGCTCTACGAAGGCGCAGCCGGTAAGCTCGACGTTGCGCACGATATAGCGACGCCCGTGAATGCCATTTTTTCGATTGCCTCCATGACCAAGCCGGTGACTTCGGTGGCCATCATGATGTTGTTCGAACAGGGCAAAGTCAAACTCGACGATCCGGTGTCGAAATACCTGACGGGCTTCGACAACCTGCAGGTCATTACGAAGTTCAATGAGAAGGACGCAACCTACGAAATGCGACCGGCCAAGCGACCGATGACCATCCGCCATTTGCTGACGCATACCTCGGGCATCGCCTACGGGTCTTTTAACCCGATCGTGTACCAGCTGAAGGAGGCGACGAAAAAGCACGAGTGGGAGCTGCCGCTCTTGAACGATCCTGGCGACAAATGGAACTACGGCCCCAGCACCGCGGTACTCGGCATGATCGTCGAGAGAATCTCTGGCGAATCACTCGAAGCATACTTCCAACAGCACATCTTTGTACCGCTGGGCATGGTGGATACGTCCTACGCCGTGCCGCTCGCCAAACAGTCGCGCGTGGCGACGGAGCACAGCCGTATAAACGGTGTTTTGCAAGAACAGCCGCAGGAACCGATACCGGCGACGCCGACGGCCCCGTTCCGAGGCGATTGCTGCCTGTACTCGACCGCCCAGGATTACGGCCAGTTCATGCAGATGCTGCTCAACGGCGGGCACCTGGGGCCCGCTAAAATTCTGAGCGAGAACTCTGTAAAGATGATGGGCGAGAACAACATCGGGCCGATCTTCGTGGAGTTGCAGCAGGCCGCCGACCAATCGCTCAGCAAACCGTTTCCGCTGGGCGCCGGCCACGATAAGTTCGGCCTCGGTTTTCAGATTGCGTCCAGCGACCCGAAGTATGCAAAGTTCCGCAGCGTGGGCAGCATGAGCTGGGCTGGTATTTACAATACCGAGTTCTGGATCGATCCCAAGTGGCATATCGGCGTCGTTATGATGATGCAGGTGCTGCCGTTTTACGATGAGGGTGCCATCCGAACGCTGCGCGACTTCGAGGAGTTGGTGTACCAAAAAGTGCCATAGCGAGGCCTGCGGCTCGCGCCCCAAAGAGCGCCCACGCATCCAGAGTCGATGCCAAGCGCGAAAATCACTTCGTGCAAGCCTCTTCCCAGTACTGATCCGCTCGGTGCCCATCTGGATTATTTCCGGATTGTCGGCAAACCTTACCTTACCGGATTACGTAAGAGTTGCCCGTTAGAACGAAGCCGCCCGGCGGCGGACGCTGCGCGTGAGGTCAACGGAGCAGTGTTGCTCTATGGTTGAGATAAATTTTGGGTCACAAGGAGGTCCCTGTGACCCATCTCAGAAAAATGATGTTGGAGGAACTCCAACGTCGTAATTACTCGCAACATACCACACGCAACTACCTCCGCACAGTCGAAGATTTTGCTCGACGCTTCAACCGCCCCCCGGACCGATTGGGGCCGCGACACATTCGTGAATATCAGGCCGAACTATTTCAGAAGCAGAAGTTGTCGCCGGGGACCGTTACGATACGTTTAGCCGCTCTGCGGTTCTTCTACATCAAGACTCTGAAGAAAGCCTGGAGCATCGCCGAGACTCCCTATCCGAAAAGGGCCCTGCACTTTCCTTCGATCCTGAGCCAGGAAGAAGTCACGCGGCTCATCGATTCGGCGCTCACTCCCTACCATCGCATTTTGCTGATGACGCTCTACGCCACCGGAGTGCGCAACGCCGAGTTGACCCATTTGAAAGTCAGGGACATCGATAGCCAACGCATGGTGATTCACGTCCAAGGCGGCAAGGGACGCACAGATCGCGATGTGATGCTCAGCCCAAAACTGCTGGAGGAACTGCGCGAGCACTGGCGCCGCTTGCCGAGAAAGCCCAGCGAATGGCTGTTTCCAGGCAACCGTTGGCACAACAGTGATCAGCCCATCGATACGAAAACACCTCGGAACGCGTGCAAGAAAGCTGTCCAGCGCGCGGGCATCCAGAAACAGGTCCATCCCCACACCTTGCGACACTGCTTCGCAACTCACCTTCTCGAGGCGGGCGCGGATCTGCGCACCATTCAGATTCTGTTAGGCCATCGCGATCTCAAAGAGACCACCATCTACCTCCATCTTTCCGAGCGTCATCTCCACGCCACCGCGAGTCCTCTGGACTCGCTGAAGCTGAAGGACTGGTCAACACAGGAGGAGTAGATGAGCCGGCCGCCCCTCGAGGTGGCCGATCTCATCCGCAGCGCAGGAGCTGCCTTCATCGAACGAAACCGCCAGTGGCTCAGCTGGAAGCACATCAAAGTACTGCTGGCCATTGCCAGGTGTCGTACCGCTGCACTGGGCGGTCATCTCGATCAATGCACCCGTTGCGGGCATCGTGCCACCGTTTCTTACAACAGCTGCCGCAATCGACACTGCCCGAAGTGTCAGACCGCGGCCCGCGAACGCTGGATCGCCGCACGTCAGAGAGAGCTTCTTCCGACGCGCTACGTCCATGTGGTCTTCACACTTCCTCCGCAGCTTGCTCCACCGGCCTTGCAGAACAAGAAAGTCATCTACGATCTGCTGTTCCGCGCCAGTGCAGAAACACTTCTCGAAGTCGCTCGCGATCCGAAACACCTCGGCGCGGAACTCGGCTTCTTCACCGTGCTGCATACCTGGAATCAGAAGCTCGGGCTCCATCCCCATGTCCATTGCGTCATTCCCGCCGGTGGGCTATCGCCCGATCACACCCACTGGGTAAAATCACGCCATCGGTTCTTTCTTCCCATTCACGTGCTCCGTCGCGTTTTCCGTGGCAAGTTTGTTGCTGCTCTCCGGCAGGCTTTTCAAGAAGGCCAACTCAACTTCCACGGAAACCTGACCTGTCTCGCTCAGCCCAAGACCTTCGCCGCTTGGCTACGGCCGCTGTTCAGAAAGGACTGGGTGGTGTACTCGAAATCACCGTTCGGTGGCCCGGAGTATGTGCTCCAGTATTTGGGCCGCTACACCCATCGCGTAGCCATCTCCAATCATCGCTTGGTCTCTTTTGCCGAAGACAAGGTCACTTTTCGCTGGCGCGATTCTGCTCACAACAACGAACAAAAATTGCTGACTCTTTCTCTCGATGAATTCCTGCGCCGCTTCCTGTTGCACGTGCTTCCCAAAGGTTTCGTGCGCATCCGAAACTTCGGCTTCCTCGCCAACCGCAGGCGCGCCACACTCGTACCACTTTGCTTTCATCGGCTCGGCTCAGCACCGCAGACAGAACCAGACATCTCCGGTAGCAAAGCCCCAGCGGATCTTTGGCTATGCCCAAAATGCGGTGGGCCGATGATGGTCATCGAAAGACTCACCGCTGCCGAAATCCAACTTCGTTCTCCTCCCGCCCTGGTCACCGAGGCCGCATGAAACGACTCACTACCACAAGAAATCTTTGCGTGTGTCAGCGCGCTCAGTCTCTCTCTGCCTTGCCGTTCTACAAACCGCGCCTTTTTACTTTCTCAAGTCTTCTCTTCACGATAGTTTTGCGCTTTCGTTACTCTTTCATCTCTCGCTGTCGTCTGTCGTGCTCTGCCGCACTGCCTCGGCGCATCTCGACACCGAATCTTCCCACCATTGAATTTGCATAGGGCCCGCGTCCGCCGCAACCACGGGCGGCTTCCTTCTAACGGCTCTATCGAACGCGCGCAGAACTCCCTAACTGCCTTCAGACCTCAGTGAGAACGCGCGTCCGATAGAGCTCTAACGTAACTCAGGAGAAATCTAGAAACAGTCCGGGACTGTTCAGCAAGCTAGTGTGGAGCGCCGGGCTTTGCGGGTTGCCACAATTCGATCGGATTTCCCTCAGGGTCATGCACGCGGGCAAACCGGCCGGTGGGATCGGGCGGGTAAATCTTGATCTCGATTCCTGCGGCCTGTAGCTGTGCCGCCATTTTGTCGAGATCCCGGACTCGAAAGTTCAGCATCCAGACCTTTTGGGCAATCCCCGAAATATTTGCTCGTCTCAGGAAAAGGCGCGAGAGCGGTGGGGCCTGCCTCTTGCTCCCAAACGGGATCCCCTTCGCTCGATGGTATGAGCGAGATTCCCAGGTGCTGCTGGTACCAACTCCCCAACGCTTTCGGATCTTTGGCTCGGAAGAAGAATCCTCCGATTCCAGTCACTTTTTCCATTTCCATTCCTCCAGCGATCCCATCGCGAGCAGCGGCCCCCGCAGGGGAAGGAGAGAGCTTTGGCGAGACGGCTGTCTGCGCCGCTAAGCCGAGTTGCTTTCCGGTCAAGATGAAGCTTGACCCGAAAGCAAATGACAGAGTTCGAAGCAGTTGGCGTCTTAGAAAAAGCATCCCATTCTCCTTCCGAGAAGAGCGCGAATCGGTCTACGATACCTGCGCAAACGGGGTCATGGGAAGTGTAAAGATGAGGTTCTGAGCGAGTTGTCGGCAACCCTTACCTTACCCGATTAGCAGCTTGTTGAAGAATCGGGCTTTGCGATGAATTTCATCTTAATGTTTCATCCGAAACGGATCGGAGCGACGGCGGAGCTAGACCTGTGGTTGGCCTGAGTCCGTTCGAAGGTTGCTTTGCGTGTTCCTCATCGCGGTTTCCTGCCCTCCTCAAGTTGCTTGCGCCTCCAACCGTTGCAGTCGATACAGGTTGTAGACCGCCGCCACAAAGGTGAACAACCAACTCACTTTCTCCAGGCCTCGTAACTTAACCTTCTTTAGCATGCCGATGGTCTTCATCCAACCGAAGCTCTCTTCGATCCGTTTGCGTTTCTTCTGGCTGATCGCATAGCCCGGATGCTCGGTCGTGCGTCCATCGATAGCACTCCGCCGGTTCGTGTTGTTCTGTGCCACGTGCGGTGTGACCTTCATTTCTCGAAGGTCTCGCACTAACTCTTGCGTGTCATAATTCTTGTCTCCGCCCAGCGTCACCGGTTTCACACCCGGAATCTGCGACGCCATGAGCAACGCCGCGTCGCGTTCCGCCGTCCCATCCGCTAAGGTCACCATCGTGTCCACCAACAGTCCATGGCGATTCTCCATCAGCGCATGCCCCAGGTAGCTCATCTTCGCTTCGCTGCCCTTCGACTTCTTATACAGCCGAGCATCCGGATCGGTAGTCGATTGGTGCGTTTCGTTACTCCGCTTCTTCCCATGAAAATCCACTTCCTGCCCGTTCGCAGAGGGCGGTTCGCCCCCGTCCTTCGCTCGGAAGCTTTTGTGGCTGGCCCAAGCTTCGATCAACGTGCCATCCACCGTGAAGTGCTCATCCGACAGATATGGCTTGGCTCGTTCCAGCACCCGCTGGAAAAAGGCTTCGGCCACCTCTTCGTTCAGCAACCGTTCCCGGTTCTTGCTGAACACGGCGTGATTCCACACCACTTCGTCCATTCCCATACCCACAAACCAGCGGAACAACAAGTTGTAGTTCAATTGCTCCATCAACAGTCGCTCGCTGCGCACCGTGTAGAGGATCTGCAGCAGCAGGGCGCGCAGCAACCGCTCCGGAGGTATCGACGGCCGACCCGTGTCCGCGTAGAGCTTTGCAAACCGCGGCGACATCTCTTTCAGGATGTCATCGACCATCCTGCGCAACGGTCGCAGTGGATGCTCGGCGGGTACTCTTTGCTCGGGAGACATATAACTGAACATCGCATCCTGCTTTGGATCGCTTCCGCGCATCTTTCCTCCAAGGTTGAAGTTCCCAACTCTCTATGGACGCTTCAATTTCCTCGGAGACTCAATAAGAATGCGTTTTTCAACAAGCTGTTAGGGAAGGTTTGCCCGTTATTGACCAACTATCGCAAGTTGGTCAGGATCCACACTTGTATGGGTTGTTTAGGCTCGCATTACCGCGAAGCCCTCAGAGCTGCAGCCACCTGCGTCATGCGTGCGCCCTGATGCTTCGCGACGACAAGTTCGTCCGCGGTCGGCGGGGCGCTGTTCTGTCCGGAAATCGACGACGATCCGTACGGCGTCCCGTGGCCCTGAAAAACTTTCTCGTGAGTGTAGCCGTTCGGCACGATGATGAATCCAAGGTGCGCCATCGGGATGTACAGCGAGACTACTGTCGTCTCGTTTCCTCCGTGCGGCCCTGCCGTGGAAGTAAAGGCACCAGCCGCTTTTCCGTTCAATTTACCTTGGAACCACAGACCACCAAGGCTGTCTATGAATGCCTTCAACTCCGCCGACGTATTACCAAATCGCGTCGGGGTGCCAAATATGATTCCATCGGCCCACTCTGCGTCGGCCGGCGTTGGGGCACCGTACTCGGCGAGCATCCTTTTGCTGCGCTCCTCCCAGCCGGGCACTTTGGCCATAACCGCCGTAGAAACGATTTCACGCTTGTCCAAATTAGGATTTGAGATTTTGAAGCAAAAAAAGGCTGAGCATCTGATAGCTTGAGGTTGGGCTCTGGAAAAGCCAATCACAACGCTAAGGAGGCTTAGCCGTGACTCGAGTCTGCAGTATGTTCTCACAGATTCTGCAGTTAATCCCTCGTCTGGAATTTGAATCAGCCGTACGCCAGCACAACGCGGAGCGTCATGCTCGAGGTTTCACTAGCTGGGGCCAGTTCATCGCCATGCTTTTCTGTCAGCTGGGGCACGCCAAGTCGTTGCGCGAAATTTGTGGGGGATTGGCTGCCAGCGAAGGGAAACTTCGTCATCTGGGGTTGCCCACGGCTCCTTCTCGCTCCACCCTGGCCTACGCCAATGAGCATCGGCCTTGGCAGCTGCAGCGCACCGTGTTTGAGCAGCTGCTGGCGAAGTGCCAGATCTTGGTGGCCAGCCAACCAGAGACCAGAAAGAAGAGGAAGTTCCGTTTCAAGAATCCTCTGCTGAGCTTGGATGCCACGGTGATCGATCTCTGCGCCACAATGTTTGATTGGGCCAAGTTCCGCCTGACGAAGGGAGCGGTAAAACTTCATTTGCTGCTGGACCACGATGGCTATCTGCCGTCCTTCGCGGTGATCACCGAGGGCAAAAAGCATGAGGTGCGGGTGGCGCGACAGATGCAATTTGCGCCGGGGGCGATTTTGGTATTTGACCGCGGCTACACGGACTACGAATGGTTTATGAGCTTGACCGAGCAGGGAGTCTATTTCGTAACGCGTTTGAAGGAAAACGCCGACTATGGCGTGGTGGAGAAGCGTGAAGTTCCGCAGCGGCGCGGCGTCCTACGGGATGAAGTGGTCTTTTTCTATAAGCTTGCGCAGGCGAGCAAGGAAGCCTTCTTCCGGCGGATCGAGTTTTACGACGAGGAGCACGATCGCGTGCTGGTATTTCTGACCAATCACTTGGAGTTGGCTGCGGCTACCGTCGCGGCGATCTACAAGGAGCGCTGGCAGATCGAGTTGTTTTTTCGGGCCTTGAAACAGTCGCTACGTGTGAAAACGTTTGTGGGGACTTCAGCCAATGCCTTGAAAACGCAGCTCTGGACGGCGCTGATCGCCATGCTGGTGGTGAAATACCTGCAACTGCGATCGACGTTCGGTTGGTCCCTTTCCAATCTGGTGGCCCTCCTGCGGCAGCAATTGTTTGTTTACCGTGACCTGTGGGCATGGATCGACGATCCTTTCCAACCACCACCGATACCAGAAAGATCGTCAGAGCAGTTGACGCTGCAACTGATCTGAGTGGGTGGTAGTGGGTCAGTCTAAAATCCAGCGACCACCCAGTGGCTTGTTAACCAGCATCGTCCGTGCTACGGATAAGCCAATGCAGATCGCACTTCGTCCCGCGAGCACTCAAGATTTCGAATATTGCAAACGTCTGTACTTCGCCGGAATGAAGAAAATCATTGAGGAATTGCACCTGAATATGGCTGCTCAAGCGGTTAGTTTTCGCGAGCAATGGGCGTTGACGCAGGTCCGCATCATCACCGTCGAGAGTTCCGACGTTGGCTGGTTGCAGAGCACAATGCAAGATGATGGTCTTTTTGTTGCTCAGCTCTTTGTAGATGGTCCTTTTCAGCGGAAAGGCATCGGCACTGAGGTGATGCATCGCCTAATCGGCGAGGCCGCACGTCTCAATCAAGCTGTGCGCCTGGCCGTCGTGAAAATCAACCCTGCTTTGCGGCTCTACGAACGACTCGGCTTTCAAACCACACATGAGGATGATCGCAAGTTCTACATGAAGCGCGATCCCGATAGCGCTGTGTCCACTTGAAACTGACCCACTACCGAGTGGGTCGATGGATTGGACAGCAGCGATAAGCCACATGCCAACAATTCGACGTAACTTTGAGATTTCAAGAGAGAGAATTTAGACAGCATCAGATCAAGAGAGAAACGCTTCGCCACCACCAACCTGCCCTGCGTTCAGCGCTCAGACAGCGAATTTTGCCCTTACTCTGGAGATGTTGGCGACCTGTTTTCAGCTAATTTGGACAGCAGTGAGAAACGATATCGGGCACGCGGCGGAGCCGGACTTCGGCTCCGGCTTCACGGGCTCCTTCACTGATGGCTTTAGCAAGCGCTTCTATGGAGCCGTCACGAGAGTAAAACGCAACGAGAATGCTTGCTTTAGGCTCTGGCATCGACAATTCCTTGAATCTAAACGTTTTCCTTAACTCAACCTTGGATGCGAGCAACAAGCACGAAGTTTTAAAAGAAAGCGCCTAAACGGGTCTCCCTTACCCTCGAACGCTGTCCGGATGGTCGGCAAGCGAGAAGTAATTCGGTTACTACCGAGTAGCCAGGCGGCCTTGCGGCCGCCCGGCCCTCTCAGAACTGGGCGTGAAAGTTTCCCTTCACCCAGCTCAAGCCCTTCGAACGCCTCTTTGGAGGAGACGCGGTTTCGAAACGGGAAGACGCTGACGATGAACCCAGTCATGGCACTCGGGATGAAGTAAAACGCAGTTCGTAGCACCAGTGGAACCGCCCTGCACACGGGGGACGCAGTAATGAAGGCGCCAGCCTGTGATCCGGGTGATTTGTGTATGGCACTGGGTGCAGAGTCCACGTTGTTCATGCCAGAGATAGCGAAGAGTGCGGGTGCCCCGAAACGTTTCCAGCATGTGAGCCCCTTCGCGTTCTTCGAAGTAGGTTTCATAGGTTGGATCGTACGGGTTCGCTTCGCCTTTAACCTTGACGTGTCGTTTGATGGGAGTGCTCTTGGCGTAGTACAGCCAGATTTTAGTCGGCTGTCCTCCGTCATCGCAGGTTTCACCGAAGAAGGACCAGTCACGATTCCCGCGCCGGTCAAAATATTTGGGTTTGAACCAGCGCGGGCTTTTGTTCGGGTGCCTTCGTCGTGCCCATTGCCACAGACTAGAGAAGATGCTGCGATCCACGTGTCCAAACGTGTGTTTGCTCACCACGTGCCGATGATAGTTTGCCCAACCGCGAATTTTCGGGTTGAGTTGATCGATCAGATCGGCGGCAGACACGCCATGCGCAGCTTTGATAATTCTGCGGATACCATCCAGGAAGGTTCCAACATTCTTCTTGGAAGGCTTGATGAGCAGTTTCCCGTTGGGGTATCTGCGCACGTTTTGTCCGAGGAAATCAAAGCCGTGCTCCACGTGCGTAATGACTGTCTTTGTCGGAGAGAGTTCAAGACCTCGTCGTTGCAGGAACTGTTCGACCAGGGGCTTGATTTCTCCTTCCAGTAATTCTTTCGATTTACTGGTGATGACGAAGTCATCCGCGTAACGGATGAGATTGACACACGGTTTCTCACCTCCAAGGGACTTGAGACGTTTTCCTGCTGGATACTTTTCCTGCAAGAGTCGTTCAAGTCCGTCCAGCGCGCAGTTCGCGAGCGCGGGGGAGATGATTCCACCTTGTGGGGTCCCGTCCGTCGTATCGTGAAGGACATGTTTTTCCATGTACCCGGATTTCAACCACTTTTGGACAATGACTCGGTCCATCAGGACATGAGCCAAAAGCCAATCGTGTGAAATCTTGTCGAAACAGGACTTGATGTCGCCTTCCAGAATCCACTGCGTGTTTGCGCTTCTCAGTGCTTTGAAACACTGTTCCATCGCATCGGCGCAGGACCGCTGCTGACGAAACCCATAAGAGTTTTTATCAGCAGTAGTTTCCACAACGGGGACGAGTGCGAGCAGATGCAGCGCTTGCTGTGCTCGATCCTTCATCGTGGGAATTCCGAGTGGGCGCATCGTTTTGCCGTCCGACTTCGGGATGTAAACACGTCGCAGGGGCTGAGATTGATAACCCCTACGCTTCAGTGCATGTACTGCCTGGGTCTTCTTCTCTGGCGTGTCCCAAATTTCTTGGTCCACACCGGGGGTTTTCTTGCCATTGTTTTCCGTCACTCGTCGAACGGCGAGAACTTTGCCGCTGTAGGAGTGGGTCAGCAAACGTTGCAGGGCTCGCACCTTGCTCCATCTGCTTTCCTTCGTTGCCTGCACGATACGCACTTGGAGTCGGCGAACGTTGCGGTTGATGGCCTGCCAGTCGATGGCGTACCATTCCGCCGCTTCGCGTGAGACCGCACCAACGGCTTGCGCCGTCGTCATCTGCTTTGCCTCATGAGCCGATTAATCAAGTTCTCTCGTGTGAAGCACCATAAAGGGAAGTCAGCCCGCTTTCGCGTCCGGTGATGTTGTCGATGACGCTGACGCAACCGATATCCGCTCCATTACCGAGTGGCATTCGCTTTCTCCCTCATCTGTTATCCGCACCGCCATCGGTGCATCTTGCGATGCACTTTCCCCTTGCGGGGAGCGATGTGGATTTACCCTGTTCCGTGGGAATGACGCGATAGGTTAGGTCTGTTCTATGCGCCGGCAGTGTTGTTTACCCATGACAGAGGACCCGGAAGCCTCGGTGCTCACTGCAAAAAGAGCCGCTCAGCATGTTAGGCTCTCTCGGGCTAACGACGCTTACGAACATTTGTGTATTCTGACCCTGCTATCAAGCCTAGCCCCTCTCCACCTTATGCTGGCAGATACACCGTGGCCTCACGGTTTCGGTGCCACTCTTGCGAATGTGGGTCCATTGTCCGAGGGCTTCGAACGGTCTGTTGCCTCGCCGCTCCAACCTCGTAGGCTACGTGCGACGGGACGCACGGTCTGATCGATTTCCTCCTTGTCAGACAATCATTCCAACAGCTTTCAGGTCGCAATCCTGTTTGCCCGTTAACTCGACAGACCGGAAACAAAATTTCCTATGGACCTGACTGCAATCAAATGGCACGGCGTCGGTCAAGCAGGCTGCTGGCGAGGCGTTTCAAGAGCGGATTTTGGCGAATCTTCAGCGGGGTTCGAGAACTCCAAAGCCTCATTCGCTATAGGGCCCCACTTCAAGCTCAAAATGTCGCGGATATAGTTCTGATACACTCGCCAGGGCGCCTTCGAGCCTTGCTTCGGCCAACTCGCGACGGCGCGCTGGATGTATCCCGGCGTGAATTTCTCAACGAAGGGCGCGACCGCCGTCTCATGGGGGCTCACGGGCGTAACCTGGCGCACGCTCTTCCTCTCCATATGGTTCAATAACCGGCACACATAGTTGCAAATTAAGTCGGCCTTCAGCGTCCACGACGCATTGATGTAGCCGAAAACCGCGGCCATATTAGGCACGCCGGACACCATCACGCCTTTGTAAGCCAGGCGTTCGCCAAGCCCCACTCGGCATCCGTCGACTTCCATGTCCGCTCCGCCCAATGCCTGAAGCACTAGGCCGGTGGCGGTCACGACGATGTCGGCTTCCAATTCGTCTCCCGATTGCAACCGGACTCCTTTTTCCGTGAAGCGTTCGATCTGGCCCGTGACCACACTGGCGCGGCCTGCCCTGATCGCCTCGAAGAAATCTCCGTCCGGCACCAAGCAGAGCCGCTGTTCCCACGGGTTGTAGTGCGGGGTGAAATGGGTGGCCACGTCGTACGTCGGACCTAATTCCGCGCGGACCTTCTGGATAATCCCGTTCTTTACGAAATCCGGATAGCGCTGCGCCAATTGGTAGACGTAGATCATATAGGCAATGTTCTTCCAGCGGCTGAGCCTGTATGCCCACGCTGCGGGCAGCACACGGCGCAGGGAGTTGGCGATCGCATCTTGCTCCGGCATGGAAACGATATAGGTGGGCGAGCGTTGCAGCATGGTCACGTGGCCCGCGGTCCTGGCCATGGCGGGCAGGAGTGTCACTGCGGTTGCGCCGCTGCCGATGATGATCACCCGCTTGCCCGAGTAATCCAAATCCTCGGACCAAGATTGAGGGTGAACGATTTGACCCGTAAAGCGGCGAATCTCCGGGAATTCGGGCATATAACCGGCGTCATAGCGGTAATAACCCGCGCACGAAAACAGAAAGTTGCAGGTTAGCGTTACCGCTTCTTCGCGGCCTTCGGGAGCTTGGCGCACTGCCTTCACGGTCCAAATTGCGTCTTCGGAAGACCACGATGCGAGCTGCACGCGATGGCGGAAGTGGATGTGCCGGTCAATGCCTTCGTCGCGCGCGGTGGCTGTGATGTAGTTGAGGATATCTTCGCTGGGGGCTATGGCCTTAGAATTAATCCACGGTCGGAACGAAAAGCCCATCGTGAACATGTCTGAGTCGGAACGAACACCCGGATAGCGGAACAGGTCCCAGGTCCCGCCGATGCGCTCGCGCTGCTCTAGAATGACGTAGCTTTTATTGGGGCAGAATTTCTGCAGGTGATAGCCGGCGCATATGCCGGACAGGCCTGCGCCCATGATCAATACATCGAAATGTTCCGGTTCCATCGACCGCTCCAGATTGCCGGTTCGACGGACGTCCGCAGGTTGCCCTTTTTGCATGTCTGTTTTTGAACGAACGTAAGTATACTCTCCACCCGAAGCAGTCTCAGAAAAAGAAGAGGCAATCGTGAAGATCGAAGGTCGAACCGCACTGGTGACGGGAGCAGGCTCGGGTATCGGGCGCGCGTGTGCGATGTTGTTTACGCGCGAGGGCGCCCGAGTCGTCGTCAACGACGTGAACCGTGAAAGCGCCGAAGCCGTCCTCGACGCGATGGGCGCCGCGAAAGAAGGATCATTTGCCTATCAGGCCGATGTCTCCGACAGCGCGCAGGTCCGCGCGATGTTTGCAGAGGTGGCGAAGCGATTGGGCACGCTGGACATCCTGCTAAACAACGCGGGGATCGGCGAAACGGGCGGCCGTCGCGAGGAAGTAAATCGTAAAGGCGAATTGCAATTGGGGGAGGTGATGGCCAGCGGTAGGATCGAATCCCACTGGGACATTACTGTTTCTCTCAGCGATGAGGAATGGCGGCAGATGATCGGCGTCCACTTGAACGGGACTTTCTTTTGCACGCGCGAGGCGCTGAAACTGATGGCCAATAAAAATCGCGGTTCGATCATTAACATGTCGAGTGTCGCCGCACTGAACGGAATTCCGGTCGCCTCGCACTACGGCGCCGCAAAAGGTGGAATTCTTGGCTTCACGCGTTCTTTGGCCCTGGAAGTCGCTTCGCGCAATATTCGGGTGAATGCCATCTGCCCGGGCTGGATCGAAACGCCCATGACGCAGGATTTCTCGCCGCTGTTTAAAATGGCGCTTACCGGACGTATTCCCCTGTTGCGCTGGGGCAAGCCGGAAGAAGTGGCGGCCACCGCACTTTTCCTGGCTTCGGACGACAGCTCTTACTTTACAGGCCAATGGTTTTCGCCGAACGGAGGATTGTTCACCGGATGATCCAGCCGTCTCCCGGTGGAATGCTTGCGCGAAGGAAGTCACGGCTTGGAAGGCGTGTGCCCAGGGCGGCGTCAAGACCGGCTGGTCTGGACGTTCGTTAGAGGATTCTAGGTGGATTGTCGGCAAACCTTACCTTACCGGATTACGGAAGGGTAGCCCGTCATACTACCAATACCGCTCATCCTCTCCACTCTCCTGCGCAACCGCTTACCTATCTATTTCGCTTTATCCCGCAACTTGTAGAAAACAACAGCAACAGCATTGCTTATCACCACCGTCCCCGCAATCTTCGCTGCATATTTCAGCGGATTCACCACATCCACAAACGGATACACCGAGACGAGCAAACTGAAGAGCGAAGCGCAGAACCCCGCAAGCGAAACCCACTTCAACCATCCCGGCAGCGATTTGCGCAACGCCGCCGTCCCCACCATGGGAATCGCAAACATCGCCATATACATCAGCTCGTAATGCGTCAAACTAGCATTCGAAAGTACCTGAAAAGCTTCTTGGGCATGAACGCCAACGCTTCCCAACACCACCAGCAGCAGCATCAGCCCGGACGTGCATAAAATCGAATTCACCGGTGTCTTCCAACGCGGATGCAATCGCGTAAACCATTTCGGCAATAGATCGTCCCAGCCCACCGCCATCGGCAACCGTGTAACTCCCGTGAACAGATAACTCGCCGCGCCCAAAAGCCTTAGTTGCACCAGCAGAATCGCAGCGATTGCTACCACATTCCCAACTCCCGAGTTGCCCAGCGCAATTCGTAGCGTCTGCGGAATTGGAGCAATCAGGTCAATGTGCCCCGGCCTGGCAAAGGCCACCACCGAACCAGTCCCCAGAATGAACATGGCACAGATGATCGGGGAAGCGATCCACACCGAGCGCGTGATATTTCGCTCCGGCTGCCGGCTCTCACCGGCGAAGATAGCGATATATTCAAGGCCGCTCAATGCCCCCACAAGCATCTGCCCAAACAGGGCCATCGAATGCAGATTGTAAGACGGCAGCGCCAACGCAAACTCCATCCCGTGTTCCATTCCTGGTTGGCCCGATTGATGTCGCCAAAGTGCCCACGCAGGCAGCAGAATCAGCGCCACAAACGCCGTAATCATCGCCATTCCACCGATGTTGTGGATCCACTTGCTCCACTCCAGTCCACGCACCGCCGCCAGCGTCACCGCCGCAACGATCGAGCCGACAATCGCCAGCGAAGCCAGATGATTCTCGGGCAGCCACGCGGCCTTGGGACCAATCAAGTAAGCCAGCTCCGTCGGAATCGCATACAGAATCGCTGCCGTTACCGCAATCCCGTACACCCAAAGGTTCCACGCGGTAAGAAAGCCGCCCAGCCCGCCGAATGCCCGATGCGCCCAGACATAAAGCCCGCCCTCCAGCGGCATAATCCGGTTGAGGCCGATCACCACGGCGGCCATCGGAAAATAGAACAGCAGCATAGCTGCCACCCAAGTCAGCGCTTGCGCCCGGCCTAACTCTGCTGCCACTCCAACCCAGCCGCTCCCTACCACGCATAGCACCTGCGCCAACACCAAGTCGCGCAGCCCAAGCTGCTGCTTCAATCCATGTTCCGCATGCGGTGTAGCTGAAATCTTCGCCATCGTGCGTGAATCCTCGCACAATCACCGCATAGGAGCCACTACCACTGGAGCGATCTTTCGTGGCCTTCACATTCTGGCCGGATCGTCGGCAAACATATCCTAATCCGAACAAGTTAAGGCTTGCCGGTAACTCGCGAACTGTTGTAGCCCGGAAGGACGCCGGTCAGCGAAGGTCAATCAATGAGAGGCTAGGTCTAGGCGTGTTCGAGTCTAGAACGTGTCGTTTTGTGAACAGATGCCCTCCCGAGTCAAAGACAGGTGAGAGACTCGTTTACAATCGGCATTCCTGGCTTATGAGGTGATGCGATGATGATACTGGGAAGAATTAGGCCCAAGAGTCTCTGCGGAATATTGACCGTGGCCTTGATTACATGTGGCTATGCCTTGGGCCAAACCAGCTCAGCTCCGGTAGACCCAGGTGTGCGCGGTGGCGCGTCGGGTGCTGGTGGTCCGCTGCACGGTCTTACAGCGGACGAGACTGCGTTCTTCCTGGATGGCCAGGCGAGGTTCGCTGAAGTCGAGGTTGTAAACAAGGGCGCGAACAACGGCCTTGGTCCGCGCTTTAACTCAAATCAGTGTGTCTCCTGCCACTCGCAGCCCAATATGGGCGGAACGAGCCCGGCGAAAAATCCCCTGCCCGAAGTTGCCGCCTTGGACGGGGCCAAGAACGCGGTGCCATGGTTCATCGTGCCAAACGGTCCCATCCGCGAAGCGCGGTTTAAGAAGAGCAACGGCAACGCGGATGGCGAAGTGCATGACCTCTTCGTGATCACGGGGCGAGCTGACGCCCCCGGCTGCAATATCGTCCAATTCGATTTTCTGCCCGCGGGAAATCCGCTTACGGGCCAAGGCGGGAATCGAAATATCATTTTCAGAATCCCGACTCCTGTGTTTGGCGCGGGGCTGATTGAAGGGATTTCCGATTCGGCAATCCTAGCCAACGTGCAGGCCAACGCATCGGCGAAGTCGGCGCTTGGTATTCACGGACACGCGAACGCGCACCTCAGCGGAAACGTGAATCTGAGTGCCAACGATGGAACTATCACACGTTTCGGGTGGAAGGCGCAGAACAAATCCCTTCTCATGTTCGCGGGCGAGGCCTACAACGTCGAGATGGGAATCTCGAACCAGCTATTCCCGCAAGAGCGCGACGAAACACCCGGCTGTATCTTCAACCCCACTCCCAACGACACCCTCAACTTCACAACCCCTCCCTCCACCACGGGCCATTCGAGCGGCATTTCGAACCCCGCGGTCATCTCAGACATCGAAGCGTTTGCCAGCTTCATGCGGTTGCTCGCTCCACCCACGCCCGCTCCACCCACACCGTCCAGCGAAAAGGGACGCGACTTGTTTTCGAAGGTTGGTTGTGTGCACTGCCATACACCGTCGTTTACCACAGGAGTAATGATTGCGAGCGGCTCCACGACCAGTCCGAGTGCTGCGCTTTCCAATCAAACTGCGAATCTTTTCTCCGACTTGCTCGTGCACCACATGGGCAAAGGCTTGGCCGACGGCATTACGCAAGGCGGCGCCGGCCCCGACGAGTTCCGAACTGCTCCTCTCTGGGGCGTTGGACAGCGCGTCTTCTTCCTCCATGATGGGCGCACGTCCAACCTGGTTGACGCCATCAGGGCTCACCAGAGCTACGGCAGCGAGGCCAATAAGGTCATCGAACACTTCAATAAGCTGACCGTTCAGGAGCAACAGGAAGTCATCGATTTTCTGCGTTCACTCTAAGTCTCAGTTAGCAGGATTTAATCGCTTTACTCCGGGGCTTTTGGCAACGGCAATGAAGACTGACCAAATACATAGCGCCATCCAGTCGCAGTGCGCACATAAGTGTCCGCGAACCAAAGTGTGTAGTCGAATGGCTTTCCGTTCTCCGTACCTTTCTCCCATAGCTTAGCGGTGATAACCGCGGCATCGCCCCAAACGCGAACCGTCTGCGCGCTGTCCTCTTGATGCTCATAGACCATCCGCGCACTCCGCGCTTCCTCGAGCAAGTCAGCTTTGGTGTAAGTCTTGCCGGAACCTGTCACGAGTACGAAATCGTCAGCCAAAATACGATCCATCGCCGCGACATCGTTCTTTTTCACGGCAGTTTGGTACTGAGTGTCCAGCGCAGCGACCAAGATTCCATCGTCTGCAGCAGACGCATTCGTGTGGGGACGGAACACAAGGTCAAACCACGGTTTCCATGTCTTGCCGCCGTCGGTCGAGGTTACTGCGGTCTCACGAACGCCCCCGTCCACAGGCTTCCAGGTGCCGCGAACACGAGGTCGCTCGGTCGCTGAGTAATCCACGCCGCTTAGAACCATTTCACCAGCTTGGAATTTGCCTTCGATGACAAGAAGCTTGCCTCGATTGGTTACCCAACTTTGGTGCCACATCACTCTTGAACTGTCGTAAATACTGAAACTCTGACCTTCCGCCCCGTTTGTGCCTTTATAATCCTCCCGTAAGACACAGCCGTCGAGAATGCGATCAACCCGGGTACGCGCGACTTGGGTGGTTGGGTTGTCGAAGTCAAATGCATCCCAGTCACCAACCCAGAAGTCATACTGCCGGTACTCTGGCCCCGAGCAGGGAGCTGGTTTCGCAGATTGTGCTGAAGAGACGACCCGACCTTCCATGCGCGTAAAGAGGGCAACCATGGCAACAACCCCGACCTTTAGCCATAGACCCAGCGGATTCACTTCGAGTCTTCCTTCTCGCGATGAACTTTTCGCGACGGGATTATATCCATCGGATGATTGCAAGCGAGAAACGAAGGTAGGAGATTTTTCCTACCCTCGTTAAGTCGCGATTCGCGCCGATTGACATCTCGGTGAGGATATAACATTCGCGACCGCTATCTTCTTCGGTTGGTCATTGCGATCTTGCCCGGCTCAGATCCGAAGTGGCCGAAGGCTAGCTTGCGCATCACCTGCTGGTGGACGCTCTCTGGCACGGCGATACTTGCGGCTTCGTTGTTGGTGTCTTCTGCCGAAGCATCTGCGCTGAAGCCTCCGTCCGGAATGGCCAAGAAAGCGGGCTGGTCAGCGGTACAGGCTCCATTGGCGATGACACAGGCCTCGCCCGTGATCTCCCCACGATCGTTAATGCCACCGGCGAATAACAGAAGCAGCGGGGAATCTTTCGGCAGGAGGCTGTTGAGGTCTCGTATTTGATTGTTTTCGTAGATAAAAGCATGGCCAGAGGGAAACGACACGCCAACCACTTGACCTTGGTCGTTAATGTCCAAGGCTTCGCTAATACTGTCTCCCTGAAGCACGCCGATGTCCGTCATTTTCCCGCTCTCTTTGGTCCAAATAAAAGCGTGAAAATTTGCGTTGAGTGTTCCGTCACTCACGTCGCCGGGCAGGTCGGAAAATCCGACGACGTCACCCCGTTTATTGATAGCCATGGGAGTGTTCCATCCTTGGCCTCCGAGGCTGCCAAGGTTCGTGATCGTGCCGTTCTGCCAGAGCAGGGCGTGCATCGCGGTAAATGCTCCAACAGCAACGTCGCAGGTACCCGAGATGCCGACGATCTGACCGTTGTCATTGATCGCTGTGGCGGCTCCATCCGGGTCCGGGATACCGTTCGAGACAAACGTCGGGAGTTGCTGGATGTGGCCCGCCCCTGGCCCATAAACGACGGGCAGGAACTGCAGGACCTGAGTACCTACGGGCGGGGTTGCGCAGGTTGGATCATGAACTGTAGTCTCCGCCCACCCGACAATCTGGCCCAGGTTGTTTTCGCCGGCGGCAAAGCCGTTAGAGCCCCCCAGCGTTGGCAGGGCAGTCATCACGCCGAACTGCCACACAAACCCAACACAGTCATGGCCGGTAGCGAGGGAAGGGATGAAGGCGGTGCAACTCCATGATTCGTTCAACGGATTCAGATCGGCAGTTTCGGAGAAACCTGCAATCTGGCCGTGGTCGTTCTTGTTTGGCCACTGCACGTCGCTGTTTGGCCCTCCGAGCGTGCCGAGGTCGAATCTCAATCCGTAGACCCACACGGTGGCGTGCTCGGTTGTGTTTCCGGCTTGGTCCGCGGCGCCAATTGCCCAGCCTATGTTGTTGATCGTGTTGCCCTCGCTAGCCGTTCCGCTGAGGTTGCCAAGGTTAATTGCGCGGTAATGTTGCGGCTGCTCTTGTGCTGCCAGCCGAAGCGGGAGCGCCAGCGCGGCAAATAATAGGGCCATCGTCGCCATGTATGTCACTATCCTGGATTTCATGTTGCCTCCTTCCTTGATCCGCTCATCCGTTACGTCTGCGACCGGCCCCTCGGCGTTTGACAAGGGGAGAATTCGGCCCGACGCGAGGAAAGCTAGGATGCCGGCGGAGTCAGCGCAATGGGTTTGCGACCAGCAGAGATTGGAACGCGATAGGAGATGGGTCTAATGCGTCGGAAATATTCTTGCGGCAGTCCCAGCGGAGGCGAAACCTGTCTCACCGAGTTGTTCGCGCGCTTAAGGAGTGTTCCCCGCCCAGCGCGGCTTGCAGACTCGCTCGGTACGTGCGGCTCATGGTGAGTTCCGTACCGTCGCGCATCAACACCGAATAATCGCCACCCCACAAGGGGCGAATTTCGCGAACGTGGTCCAGGTTCACAATTCGAGAGCGATGGATGCGCACGAAACGGTTCGGATCGAGGTGCTCCGCCGCCGCCGTCATGGTCTCGCGAAGCATGTGGCTTTCCTTACCGATATGGAACTTTATGTAATCACCTTGCGCTTCAACCCATTCGATCAATCCCTTGCGCAAAAATATGATTCGCGATCCGGACTTGATCAAGATTCGCTCACTGTCCCGGGATTCTCTCTGAATCTCTTGCAAAGCTGCTTTCAATTCCTGTTTGCGGTCTACGCCATTCGCGCGTGTTCTTCGCTCGTGAAACCGGTGCAACGCTTCCGCGAAGCGAGCCTTGTTGAAGGGCTTTAGAAGATAATCCAGAGCCCGCACTTCAAATGCTCGGACCGCATACTTGTCGAACGCCGTGACGAAGATAATCGCTGGCGGCGCCTTGTCTGTCAGGCAGTCAAGTACCTCGAATCCATTTCGCCCCGGAATTTGCACGTCGAGAAACAGCAGATCCGGTCTGAGAGTGCTGATAGCGGCAACCGCTTGCTCGCCATCTGCGCATTCCCCAACGATTTGAAATTCTGCGTGCTCCTGCAAAAAAGCGCAGATCTTCTTCCGGGCGAGCAATTCGTCATCAACGATTAACGTTCGCAGTTTCACGAAAACGACTCCCGTCGCCATTCTCATCGCTGGCCTTGTGCACCCGCAGCGGAAGGCGAATCTCCACAATCAGTCCACCTTCGTTCCGGTTGGTGTACCGCAAAGACTGCATCTCGCCGTAATGCTTTTCCAGGCGCGCCCGCGTGTTGGCCAATCCTATGCCCTCCGTCCAAGTGGACTCCGTTGATATTCCGGGACCATCGTCCAGAATCGATATGCATAGCTCGGCGCCCACGCACGCTGCTCGAACCTCCACGGAGCCCGGTCGATCGAGTCGGGCAATGCCATGTCGAACGGCGTTTTCTACGATGGGTTGGAGCAAAAGGCATGGAACATTGCAGTCCAGCGTTTCGGGATCGGCGTTTACCAGCACTCTCAGCCGGTCTTGGAAACGCGCGCGCTCAATTGCCAGGTACAGCTCCAACATGTTCAGTTCCCGGCGCAGCGGAACTTCTTCGCTGGCGGAAACGGACAAGGTTGTGCGTAGCAGCTCGCCGAGAGACGTCATCATGTTGTCCGCTGCTTCCACGTCTTCGCGCATCAGCCACGAAATCGAGTTCAGCGTATTAAACAGAAAATGAGGCTGCAGTTGGCCCTTCAACATCTCAAGTTGAGCTTTGATGAGTTCCTGCTCTCGCTGTTGAGCTTTGCGCGCCGCCTTTATCGTTTGGTGAACGCCGACGATGGCCCAAAAGAACCATGCAACTATAACGAAATTGTCGATCAGGTATGTCTGACTCTGGCGCCAGAAGGAGTGCAGAGCAAAATCGGGGTACACGAAGTGATGCAATTTCACGCGATACGATGAGTACAACAATTCGGTGGCTACATTCAAGAGAAGCAGAACTGCCACATTTTTGACCACCGCTGGACGTTCCAGCGGAAATTTCTCCGCCCACCAAGCCATGACCGGCGTCATGAGGAGCCAGAAACCTAATTCGACCGCGGTATAGCGGAGGCCCCCCTCCCAGGTCAGTTCATGCCCCATATCAGTACGCAGAGTGTAGTATTCTGAAATTCGAACGACGAAGAACCACCCTGCCGCGATCCAAATCCATGAACTTTTCCGCATTTACGTTCTTCCGAGCGCCACCCGCGAATCTCAATTCTACCTCTCGCTCAGGCCGATTCCGCACCATTTTGTCGCAATATAAGGACGCTTGGGCGCGCCATCGCACGTCTCGCCCATGCGGCTGTACTCGGCGGTCGGAAATCACTTGAAAACTCAGTGCCTTCCATGAGAAGGCTCAACCGGTCGATGCAACACTATCCAGTGCGTTGATTCGGCAATGCGCCCGCGGGAGAACCATTTAGGAGATCTGAATAGCCATAAAGTTAAGCCGAGAACGTACCCACAGGCCATCGCAGAATTCGCTCTGCGTTGTTTCCCGTCTAGCCGGGTGATGCTAGACTCGGGGCCTCCTTAGGGGTGACTTATGTCGCTCAATCGCCGGGTGTCTAGCTGACGCGTTTCGCACCCGCACTGGCTAGGAGGCCTTGTGAAGCGACCGTCACTCGGGTCAATTCTCTTAGCGCTCATCCCTTTTATCGCCGTATGCTTTTCGGTGTCGCTGTGGGATCGCATCAATCCCACGGTTTTTGGTCTTCCGTTCAATTTCTTCTGGCTCATCTCGTGGCTGGTCCTTACACCACTTTGCATGTGGGGTGCATACCGACTGGAGGCACCTCGCTCTCCTGAACAAAATCGCGATGGAGAAGGCCGTCCATCGTGAGTCAAAGTGCCGTGGCGCTGATGGTGATTTGCGGCATCGTCGCCATAGGGTCGATTGTGGGCTTCTCTGCCAGGTCTCACCGCAAGATGAATCTGGAACAATGGACCGTCGGCGGGCGCGGGTTTGGCCTGGTGTTGGTTTGGCTGCTGATGGCTGGTGAGGTGTACACCACATTCACTTTTCTCGGCGCAAGCGGCTGGGCGTACTCGCGGGGTGGCCCCGTCTGGTATATCCTCGCGTATCAGCCGTTGATGTATGTGGTTTCATTTTTTATCCTTCCGCAAATGTGGGAAGCCGGACAAAAATTCCGGCTCCAGACGCAAGCGGATTTCTTCCGCGTGCGATACGGCAGCAGGTATCTGGAAGCATTCGTGGCCCTCGTCGGAGTGATTTTCATCATCCCGTACTTACAGCTTCAGCTCACGGGCTTGGGAATCATTGTCGAGGTAGCAAGTTTCGGAGGGATCCATCGCACTCCGGCCATGGTGATTGCGTTCGCCATCGTCGCCGCTTTCGTATTCACCAGCGGGGTGAGGGGAGTGGCGTGGGTCAGCGTACTGAAAGATTTGCTTTTGTTGTTTGCTGCCATTTTTATTGGTTTTGCCATCCCTTACCACTATTTTGGCGGTATCGGGCCAATGTTTAGCGCATTGGCGAGCGCCAAACCCGGGCACTTGGTAATGCCGGGCGCAACCAAAAACCTGGGACACGCCTGGTTCGTCTCTACGGTTCTAATGACCGCGTTTGGTTTCTTCATGTGGCCGCATTATGTGGGCGCCAGTTTCACGGCCAAGAGCGGCGACACGCTCCGCCGGAACGCCGTCATCATGCCGCTATACAGCATTACCATGCCCCTGATGTTCGTTGTAGGATTCACCGCAATTTTGGTTTTGCCCGACCTTGCGAACGGCGATCTCTCGTTGTTAACCATGGTGCGCAAAACCTTTCCGGCCTGGTTCTTGGGCATTATCGGCGGGGCAGGCGCCCTGACCGCCATGGTTCCAGCGGCGATCCAAGTTCTCACTGCAGCTACGCTATTCATCAAGAACTTCTGTCGGCCCATATTCGCGCCGTCATTGACCGATCCGCAGGTCGCGACACGTGCCAAGGCCATGGTTTTGGTAATTACCGTACTCGCGTTGTTTTTCGCTATCTACAGCTCGTCCACGCTGGTCTCACTTCTTTTGCTGGGCTACGCGGGTGTGGCGCAATTCTTCCCTGGGGTTGTACTCGGCTTGTACTCTAGACGTGTGACCGCGGCCGGCGTTTTCGCGGGACTGACTGCCGGCGTCGGGATCGTCGCTTTCCTGATGCTCACTAAGCGCGACCCATACATGGGCTTGAATGCCGGTTTCATCGCATTATGCGCCAACTTTGCGATCACGGCAGTGGTGAGTCTGCTTACCCGTAGTCAACCGACTGGATTTTATGAACGGCTTGCGCAACCTGTCCAATGAGAGACTCTATCTCGCGGTTGCAAACCGAAGCTCGGAGACCTACTTCGCAGGCCGAGCCTAATGCACTACCGGCGAGACTGCTCCAGCGACGCGATCTTCTCGCGGATTTGCCGAAGATTGATCGCAGCACCACACTTCGGACAGGAGTAGAAGTCATCTTCGGGGAAGGGTGGCAAGCCAATCGTTCCGGTATCGTGAGGGCCGCGGAATTTCAACACTTCGCCACATTTACAGTTCACCTCGTATAACTGGGTTGTCGAAGAGACCGCTGGCTTCACAGGTAGTGTAACCCCCGCGGAATTCAATCCGCGGATAAGAGAAGTAATCCAACCGAGCGCGTAGCCTGCCGCGAACACGCCGAGCAGCGCAAGCGCAGAGACTGTGTACGTCGAGCGCATATTCACATCCTCATACGAGATACGTCGAGTCGGGCGGTCGCTTCGTTTTGCCGTACGGCTCTTTCTCGGTGTGCTCATTAATTACTGCATCGTCTCTACCATCGTTATACCAGTGTCACAGGTAAGAATCACACGTAGGGCGTAAACATCTACGCCGCCAACGCGTTTGAGGTCCCCGCCACGCTCCCGGCGGAAAGCCTCCATGACATGTTGACGATCTTCCTTTCCACCGCAGGGTCCGGGGGTATCCTGAACGTGATTAACAATACGGGCGGATCTTCGACCATCGCCAACCCGGATGTCCCGGTCACGGTGGTGAGCTATCTACCCGTAACGGTTTAGCGCGTCGTCTGATCGTTTGTGATCATCTGATCGGGAACATCAACTTCTGTCTCCGTGGGCGGGCTTGATGGGCCCTCGCAGCAGCCGCTCTGGCGAGAAGGGAGCGATCCTCGAGTTGAGGCTTTGAGAGGAGGGCCAGTCTGGTCCTTGCAAAAACCGCTGGGACGGCATGGTTTAAGCCGTACCGGCCGATTTCGCTTGCCTTTCCTTCAGCCGAACGTAGAAGGAACGCTTCTTGAGCGTGATCACAATTTTTTCTTCACGCGCGAGCCAGCCGATGGCCCAATCGAAGATGGGAACTTTCCCATTTACCTCTTTCTTAAGTCGTGCAAGGGCCAGTTCGCCTTTGCTGTCTAGCGCCTGCCAAATTGCGCCAGCAACGGTCCCAATTTCTTCTTGCATTGCCAGCTCCTTCATCGAAAGGATTCTGATGAGAAGTCTGTACTGCCCTCGTTCCAGATATTGCTGGCTCCGAGCGAAAAGAAAGGAAGCGGTAGGAGCCACCCCCGTGACCCAGATTCGAAAGTTCAGATTCTAGGGCTTGGCAGCTGCGGCCGCGGCCTGTTCGAGAATCGCGGTTGCCCTGCCGACTTCTGCGACACCGAAGTAGACGTGCAGCGCATTCGTACCGGATTCCAAATCGCAGTATGCTTAGATAAATTGCTCGGCATCGAGCACCGTTTTAGCTGTCGTCCGATTGTCTGCAACGAATCGAGTCACGTTCTTCCGTCCGATCGTGAAGAAACGAAGCGCGAGAAAGATCGGCCAGCGCCCCGCAGACCTTGCCGAGTGTATCAACAAAAAGTGTCAATCAGAACCCTGGGCCTTCGCGTTCGGCGTTGCCCTAGGTAGCAGACTTCAATGGCTGGACGAGCTTTCGCGCGCACCACTCGATGTGGCGCTTAGGATCTCATCACGGAGTCTTGGCGCGACTCGCAGTCTCGAGCGCTTGCTCGATCACCGCGAGTTGGCTCTTGTAGACTCTGAAATAGAGCCGCCAAATTCCTTGAGTGTCGCACGAAAAGAAGCAACTTTGTCCTCCCCTCGAATTCCAATTTATGCGCTAACCCTTTCATCTTTAAAACTTTGGCAATAACCGATGTCGAGGCACGTTGGAAAATTGCCACAAACTGCCGCGAGATGGCAACGCTCAGGTATTAAACCGAGAGAGTTGTAACGCTCAACGATGCCCAATTGCAAAGAAGAGCTCATGGGTGGCCGCTGAACTAATTGATATGCAGCTAGAGCCAGGGCGACGGCTAAATCGTCACGGGCTTTGCCGCTCGGCCGAACGTTGACCTGGCCGCGGTTGGTCTTCTTTTCGTCCAGGCTGCGTAATTGCCTAAGCAGCTTGCGCTGGTTGAGGAGATGTTTAAGGTTGCCGAATATTCGAGGTCGCGTGTTCCAATCAAAGTGAACTGTTCGTAGCGGATTCCCGATTTTTGCAATTCCTGGCTGATTATCGGTGCGCAGTGTTGGTCGCCCCGGAGGCTATTTATGTCGTAATCGCGAAGAATCGATGGGCGCATGCTATCACGGTTACAAGCTCGATGGTGCCGAGCGTAGGGCCGAGTGGAGTAGACGGATTTGGGGTTGAATTCTGATATAAAAAGTACCAACTCAGGAAGGCATTCAACGCCGAGCGTACGAAGTCTATTTGAATAGGGGCAGCGGTGAGGGTTGTGAGCTTGATGATTGGTTTGCTGCGGAAAAAGAATTAACCGAATCCCTGAATATAAACGCGCACAAGCCTACAGTCTCCGATGTGAAGCCGTCGCGGAAACGCGCAGCCGTTTCCTGAGAACTCTAGCGACGCAGGACGTAAGCCATTACCGTTCCGATGGCGAGAACAAAAAGGACGGCTACGAGAAACCGCTCCTCCATTTGCTGCTTCATCTGGCTGCGGTTCATGGCGTAATACTCACACTTGCGGATTCAGGTTACGGCTGAGCGCTTGAGCAGGATCGCTAACATAGCGCCAAAGCTGTGCAAAGTCCAGTTCTGACTATTATGCGGCGGATTTTCAACTTCGGAGTTAGAATGTCATTTGTGACGGGCACAGATGTCCTGAACGGATTTTTCATGAACGTTCCCTCATTTGACCTCCAAGACACGCATTCGAGTCGCTAGAAGTGTCTAGCAGGAAACTCAACCGATTTGCGGCTGCGTAATAGTGCTTCCAGCAGCCAAACTTGACTTCGAACGGTATGGGTCTTCAGGTTTCAATTCGGCGGGTTGGCAGCGTGACTATCGTAGACCTTCAGGGTCGAGCGACGCTCGGCCGCGGCAGCGATTCGTTGGGCGGTTGTTTGCGAAAATTGATTGACGACGGCGAGCGCAACGTTCTGCTGAATCTGGCCGGTCTAACGCAGTTGGATAGTTCGGGCCTAAGCATCCTCGCACGGGCCTATGTAAGCCTGAGGCGCGAAGGTGGGAGCCTGAAGTTGCTCAGCCCACGTGGTAGCGTGAAGCTGGTTTTGGAGACGCTACATTTGCTCGGCGCGATTCCGAGTTATGAAAATGAGGAAGAAGCCGTGCCGAGCTTCAGCAAGGCTGCCTCCGCTTGACGACACCGCTCTGACTGCTTCGTAAGTTGTGCGAGACCATATACGAGCAAAGTGAGGTGGTCATGGAAGACTCGAATCTTGTATTAGAGGTCGAAAAGGCTGCGCGGGATTTTTCCGCACGCGAAAACACTGATGTGGATGTCCGTGCAAACGACGGTTCGGCTAGAGTATTCAGTCGAGGTGAAGAAATTGAACGGATAGGCTCGCACTGGGATGCCGCGAGGCCTAGTCGGGAACACGCGCAGCCTCAAGCCTATACGGATGGAACGCCCCACGAGGTGCGGTTGGGCAAATGGGATAGTGAAGACCAAGACTTCCACTCCAGTGGGGAACCAATGTCTGCAGGTCGGTTCTTAGAGCTTTGCAAGAAGAGGAAGGCTCATTACGGCTAAATTAGTCAATTCGGGGCGATTCGACTTGGATTCTGCAATTGGGCAGAGAACGGTGATCTCGTCAGAGAGTGCGGCAGCGCCGGAATAGAGGTGTTAAGAGATGAAAAACGGACGGTGGGGCAAAGAACCAACGAACAAAAGCCGCCTAAGCTTCAAAGATGGCCAGCTTGAGGAATTGCGGAGACGTTGGGAATCTCTTCCTGACGGTGTGGAAAAAGAGGAAATACAGGCGCGGCTATCTGAATGGTCCAACTTCAAGCCTGTAGAACGGCACAGCAAATAAGTATGGCAATTCTAGTATGTGCCGAAGCGATGAATTAATGTCACCACCTCTGCAGCTGGGGCGCCACGTTCTACGGTACAGCGATTTTGGAGGGCGATTCATCACTTCCGCCGTTAGTTCGGAGTCTTGTTCTGCGCTTAATTGCGTCGGCTGTTCCCCGATACGCTATCCGCAAGTAGTTTTCCCGAGTCAGCGGGACTCAGTGTCTCTTGACGCTTCGCGAAGGATAGCTCCTCGTTAGCAGCGCATCTACTAACGCCCACTTGAACCTTTCTTTTTCCTTTCCGCCCATCGTTTCTTCATCATGTCTGACAGTCTCTTTCTACCAGCGGGCGTGAGACGGTCGCGCTTCATGGTTTGAGCGGCTTGATGCGGGACAGCGCCTCTTTTTGCAGTAGCATGTGATGACCGACCTTCGAGTGCTGCTATCGCTTGATTGAGCCGGTCTCTTTCGCTCTTCAGTTCTGCCACGATTCTTGCTGTATCCAAAATATCCTCCTCAGGTTGGGCCTTGCAGATTGTAACTACGCTTCCGCAATTTCCTTAGACGAAAAAGGCAAGACATCATCTCATGAGGCGTCTGGGTTTTCGATTGTTGCGTGTCACAATTCCGAACGCCCGGAGTTACTGCAGCTTGGCGTATTCCGATTTGGCGGCGATGAGGATTGGGAGTTCGGGGTCGCCGTCTTTCCAGAGGGCGAAGAAGTTTTGGTAGGCAGCGCGGGCTTTGGCCGTATCCCCCTGCAACACATGGGCGCGGGCGAGGCCGAGACGATCCAGTGCGCCCAGTGGGAAGTTTATTGTGACGCCCCCGTGGTCGAGAAACTTCTGAAACTCGGTGGCTGCCGCACTCCCATTGTGGGCCATTAGTTGCGCCTGGCCGCGAATGTAGACGGCGGGATACATTGTTCCCACTTGTAATGGTGACGGCGAACCTAGTTCGTATGGTGCAGCCGCTTCGAGAAACACCACAGCTTGCGTGGAATTGTTGCCATTCAGTTCCATCGCTGCCTTGCTGAGGGGATTTGTGGCGAACACTGTTAGACTGAGCCACCGAAGGCAGGGCAAAAAGATTGACAAACCTGACGCCAAACCAGGAAGTGCTGCATCATCGTGGAAATTGTTTGGTAAGACGACAACGCCTAGCTCCGGGCGAAGCCTCGCCCTGGCATCACGACCCCTTTCATCGCGTCACCGTCGTGCTGAGCGGTGATTTGTTGCAAATAGAGTTTCGCGATGGGAGCGAACCTCATGCCTGGAAGATCACCCCGGGTGAAGTGGATTGGGTTGAGCCGACCAATCGGGTCCATCGCGCCGTTAACGTCGGCAAAGAACCATTCGAAGAGGTCGTAACCTTTTTCCTCGATCGCGCTGACGCGGAACCTCAGCCGGAAGAGGGTTCTCATTAACATCGAACCCGAACGCGTCCAGCAACCGCCCCCATTGAAAGTACGATATGGCCGGTGGTATAAACCGCGCATGAATCCCTCAACTCCTGCCTTCTATTTGCCGCTGTTGTTGATCCTTCCGATCCTCTTGATTCCGGTCGCACGGATACTTCGCCGCACCGGCCACAGTCCGTGGTGGTGTTTGATCTCGTGGATTCCCCTCGTGGGCCTGATCGGTTTGTGGATTTTCGCCTACGTGCGATGGCCAGCCGTGGACAGAACCTCGACCGACGTATCTCCATGACTGGACTTGGAAGATTCTGGTCAGGTTTCAAGAGCGGCTACCACAAACAGCAGGAGATCACCGCCGCGAAGCCCAGGCCGAAATCCGCGAACTGGCGAGAAGAATTCAAAACTTTGTTAGCTTGCTTGGGAGGGCTGCTGATTCTTTCTATGCGGGATGCGCCCTCGTGATAATTGCTGTTATGGTCTGGGCCTGGCGGTATCTCTTTGGTTGAGGAGGTTCAATGGCGGCGATCAGCGATGTAGACCGGAGCATATTTGAAGACGTTACGAAACGCATCCACGACTTTAATGAAGATGAATTAATCTGCCTCCGCGAAGTCGCGCAGGAAGTAAAAGTCATCATGCGGGATGCGGATGAACGCAAACAAAAGGCCATGGCGGCTAGTAACCGATTTTGATTTACAGACATTGCCGCCTAAGCCGTACCGGCCGATTTTGCTTGCATTTCCTTGAGTCGAATGTAGAACGAACGCTTCTTGAGCGTGATCACAATTTTTTCTTCACGCGCGAGCCAGCCGATGGCCCAATCGAAGATGGGAACTTTCCCATTTACCTCTTTCTTAAGTCGTGCAAGGGCCAGTTCGCCTTTGCTGTCTAGCGCCTGCCAAATTGCGCCAGCAACGGTCCCAATTTCTTCTTGCATTGCCAGCTCCTGCCTCGGCTAGAATTATGCGGACTTCTCTAAATTCAAGCGTGCGAGCGGTGTTCCCGAACCGCGCTACTGGATATCGGTGACCTTGCCATTCACAAATGTCACCTTCATGTCTTTATAGAAATAGATCTCCTTGGTCCCCAGACTAGCAATCTTTTGCGGCTGCCCAAACGCGCCCACCACCTGATCCTTCGTTTGACCTTTGCTAATGGTCACAGGGGCCGCGGGCGGAGCGGCCGGAACTGAGGGAGTCGGAGCGGCGACAGGTGGCACGGATCTGGGCGCCTGCCGTGACGGAGCGGCGGCATGCGCGGCCGGAACATCCTGACCGGTGTTTTCAGCGGCCGGAGCATCCTGATCGGTGCTTTCAACGGTCACCACCTCAGCGATAGTCTTCATCACATCGTCCGCCGCCGGGAATTTGCCTTTCTGAAAAGGAAATTTTAGTTGCCCGTAATAGCGGACATCGCCGAATGGATCGCTGTGAAACTGCAAAACCACTCCGTCATCGTGGACGCTATAAGCCGATATCCAAAACTTTTCCCCATCCACGAACTTGCGCTGCGGAATATCGGTTAGCTGTTGATTCGCTGCCCCTAACGCCGCGCTCCACACTACTTGGGCTTTGAAGCCAACCGAAATTGCTCCATTCTTGTAAGTATTCACCGGTGGAGCCTTCGCTTCTGTGCTGCACATGGTCAGCCCGTCCTTATGCAGCACGAGAACGGAGCCTGCCGTGATTATGTCCGAGGCATCAGCCGTCATTTTAGTTAGCGTAAACTGCGAAGTTAACCTCTTCTGGATTTCGACCCGCTGATCTTGGCTGTATAGCGCAGGGGTCGTGCCCGCCAATGCTAGAGCTAAAGTCAAATAAACCCCTCTTCGCATCGCAGCCTCCTACTAGGGTCTCCAACAA
This sequence comes from uncultured Acidobacteriota bacterium, assembly GCA_963703675.1. Lineage (GTDB taxonomy): Bacteria > Acidobacteriota > Terriglobia > Acidiferrales > UBA7541 > Palsa-295. The sequence continues at coordinate 193,114 of CAVPFH010000011.1, forward strand.
GGCGGATTACCAGGGGGACGGGTAACAGTAGGCAAACTATATTCCTGGCTTCAGCCTTGTGTCAATTCCAGAGCGCGGTCAAACTGAATCGTAGGGCCTGGATTGTTCAAAAGAAGCCGAGTGTTCGCTGATGTACTCAGGTTCCAATTCGACTATAAATGTTCTTTTCTCTGCCCGCATTTGATACTACTGAATCCCGCCGCTCGCGCGACAAAAACTTAGCGAAAAGCTGCAACTTTGCCCTTCCTTCGAAACAGCGATTCTAAGATAACCCTTTGATCGTTAAAGCCTTGGCAGCCGCCGAGATCCATACACCTCGGGTAATTTCCACAACGCTCAGGTATTAAACCGAGAGAGTTGCCAGTCCATTCCATGCACTGCAATATTTTTTATTTCCAGTTCAGGGTCGTTATGCGCTGGCTCCGCCTATAGATCGAGTACTAGCAAGGACTAGGACTTCAGTTCTGGATGTTTAGCCCGCCGCTCCATTGCCCGGTGCATCTACGAATACCAAAATCACGGTACTCGCGGAGTTTTGTACGGATTTCCGATGAGCTTGGGCTGGTTGATATTCCGGCGGAGTCAGCTCCTTTTCAATAACTTATGGAAATGCTCGGCAAATATCGGATCGAAGCAAAGCTCGGTCAAGGCGCTATGGGATGTGTGTACAAAGCGTGGCACCCAGGCTTTCACGATTACATCGCGCTCAAAACGATTCAGGACACACGCCTCGAAGGTTCTCAGTTGCTCGAGCGATTCAGGAGAGAAGGCCAGGCACTTGCCAAGCTCAAGCATCAGAACATCGTTCAAATCTATGATGCTGATCAAGCCGACGGTATTCACTTCATCGTCATGGAGTATATGAACGGTGGAAGCCTGGACCGAATCATCGAAAAGCGAGACAGAAGCCTGCTGGCACGGAGGGTGGGCTGCGTCGTCCCAGCATGCCAAGCGTTAAGTTACGCGCACCGGCGAGGGCTGTTCCACCGCGACATTAAGCCAGCGAATATCATGCTGCATAACGATGGAAATGACGAGGTCCTCAAGGTCGTTGATTTCGGAATCGCGCGACTTGTGGATTTGTCTGAAACCCAAGATTTCTCCATCTCTCACACCAGTGTATTGATTGGATCCCCCGCGTATATGGCGCCGGAATTGTTGACAGGAACGGACCGGGCGAACGAGTGCACGGACATTTGGGCACTGGGAGTGACTCTCTACGAACTTGTCGCATTCGAGCGACCATTTCAGGGCAAAGATCTCGATGAATTGAGGCGAAATGTAATTCATGGCAAAGCCAAATCGTTACGACACCTTGTGCCGGAATGTCCGAGTGACTTAGACGCCGTAGTGCAGCGGATGATCGACAAAGACGTTTCCCACCGGTATCCAACGGTGGAGGATTTGTTAATCGATCTGGAACCGATCGCAAAGCGTATGCGATCCGAAGCGGCCGCAAGTCTAGTTCACCGCGCGAACGACCTCTGCGAGATCGGTGAATTAGAGAATGCAAAATCAATTCTGACAGAGGCTCGAAGATATGATTCCACGAACACGCAACTTCGAGATCTTCTGCAAAAGGTAGATCGAGAACTGCAGCGGAGAGAGATACTGCCGCGGCTGCACACGCATTTGAAACGGGCTCGCGATTTTGTGCGGATGGAAGAGTACCAAAATGCCAGGGAGGAGATAGCTTCCGCGCTTTCTCTGGATTCGACCTTTGAACCAGCCCGAAAGTATCTGGAGGAGATACGCGCTGAGGTAGAAAAGAAAGAAGCCGTGCAGGAGAAGCTGCGCCTGATAAAGCAACGAATAGCGGAAGGCGAGCTAACACAGGCCGAGATGTTTTTGAAAGAAATCGAAGAAATCGGTGGCGGCAACACACAATCCATGGAATTGCGGCGTGAGATCGAGCAAGAAAAGCAGCACAGACTTAAACGAAAGCGGATCAATGAAATTGTTAGCCGCGCCGGGGTACTGATTGCTGCGCTACAGGAGGAACAGTGCCTCGTCTTGCTCAGTCAGGGATTGCAGGAGTATCCGGAAGAACCCGAATTGCTGAGATTGCGGGAGATCGTACGTACTGAAGCCGCTGAGGCGTTGAGACAACAGGAACGGCAACGGCGTATTGAGGAAATCCGAGGCTTAGCAGCAAAAGGCAACTTCGAAGGCGCCCAGAACAAAGTACAGCAATTGGTGCGAGAGTTTCCACACGACGCTGTAGTCGAGAATGCAAGGTCTTTTGTAACAGAGGAAATTAAGAAGGACAAACGGCGGGCAAAACTGCGCGCGGGGATCGAAGAGGTGCGTTCGCTATTAGCAGGAAGTCAGGCGGACGCGGCGAATGCACTGCTACAGAAACTGCTGGTAGAGTTCTCTGGCGAGCCGGAAGTGCGCGATTTGCAAGATTCGGTGAACCTCGTGCTAGAGAAGCAACAAAAGATGGGGACCGGCACGATCGACGCGGGCATCTGCACCATCCGGAAGAAAATTCGTTCGAAGAAATACGCGGACGCAGTAACAGCGGCAGAGAAACTGATATCGCGCCACCCAGCAGACGCCGGCGTGCGAACGGTGCGTGACGAGGCAATGAATGCACTGCAGGACCGTCAAAATCAGGAACTGATTCGAACCAAGACGCGAGAGATCAGGCAGAAAATCAATAAAGAACAATACGAAGAAGCCGTTAGAGAATCAACTCGTACTCTTGATCAATTAGGATCCCAGGAAGAGATCGAGGTTCTTTTGAGGGCCGCCGATGTTGAGTTGAGGGATCAGCTCGCTCGTAAAGAGGTGGAACAGAACAGGTCCTCAGAAACAAGAGCATTGCTCGCTAACGGCAAGAAGGACGAGGCATTGCAACTTGCGAAGGACGCGATTGACACGCGCGTTTTTAGGAACAATGACCCTCGCGTTATTGCTCTGATGAACAATTCAAAGAACTGTGAAGGCTTCGGCAATGAGCCACTGACGCCAGCTGTTGGCGGGAAAGCGGTCGCAGCTGATGAAGCGTCTCAAACAGAATCGAACCAGAAGGCGGCGCGGCCAAATGAGACGCAGATTGGAGTGGTGTCTGATTGCCAGGGCGCTTTGCAAGTACAAGAGAATGAGTGCGTCGCGAGTAACGATGCGACATCGATAGAACACAGCATCGAACTGTCGATGTTTAGTGCGGGAGAGACTCCAGAATTGCACGACATTCAAGACTCGGCGGCTAGTCTGGATGGCGATTTCACAAAGCCGGCCTCCTATTCCGAAAAAGTCCGCGCAAAAGCCAGGCTGGTGGGCTTTCTAACTGGTGTCGTCGCAATAACCGGGCTTGCCTTCTTCCTCATGGAAAGAAACACCACCGAAACGGCAAAAAGAGAAAGTGCTGCATTTCACCGGGCTACGGAAGATGAACATGAGAAGCGATGGCCAGCAGCAGCAGCGGAATACAAAGCGCTAGCTGGAGGTCATGGAGCAATAGCTGTTCAATCTGGCAAGGACCTTACGAGGCTCTCAGCACTCCTTGAAAAGGAGAATACCCTCAAACAGGACATTGAGCAGGCACGGATGGCTAAGAGCTATGACCAAGCTGAGGTCCTGCTTACGCAATTGGCAGATCTTCACGGAGATTTTGAAGAACAGGCACTGAGCGAAAAGAACGAAGTGGAGCAAGAGGCACAATCGTACCTGGCGCTTGGGAGTGAAAAGGACGAAGCACCATCGGTACGAGCGGCGCGACTTGTCGATAAAAGGAACAAAAGAAAACTTGCTGCCGCAAAACCTGAAGTCCCCACGCAAAAAGATTCGAGTTGCCAGCTATCGGCAAGTGACTTGCCGGTTCGATTGAACCGCGCCGACCGTAACAGCGCGCAGGGAGACTATGACAGTGCGGAGCGCGAGTATCTAGCAGTACTTGCCTGCCAGCCTAACAACGAGCAGGCACGTATCGGACTGGAACGAACTCGCAAAGCGAAGAATATGTAGGTGAGCAGTTCGCGGACAAATTCGAACGGAGTACTATCCCGAGTCTCACCGATCGAAAAACTGAGTGATGCCAGTTGCAATGCTTGCAGGGAGACACACAAAAATGACCAGTAATTATTCGAAGCACGCCCACGATCGGATTATTTATCGTTGGACTTTTGCGCTGGTAGCACTGTGCCTTTATCTGACCTCAGCATCATTGGGTCTGCAGGCGAAAGAAGCGTCGCTCAACGCTATCGTTGTATACCAGAACGCCTCCGGGTGGACCTATTTGCAAGCGTCCGGTGTACTCGTTAACGCCAAGACCGAGATGAGGGACTGCGGCAACGAGCAGAAGATTGACAAATCGATTTACGGCAGGCTTCCCAAGATCCACCTTTCCGCACCTGGCTCGCTCGAAGTGCTGGATAACGGAGCCCTCCGATATACGAGGGAGAATTCCACAACTTGCGTTGTTCCCGACAATATAAAATTCGAAAAAAGTGTGAGTTTCACTCCGGCAGAATTGGCCGGTAAGTCTTCTCCCGACGGAAGTGCAATCGGTTCAACGGGCCCTCTTCCACCCTTTAAACCTGGGATGTTGATGGTTTTTGTTTCCGCTCCGGATGACGAATTCGCTGAGTTCTTGATGGCTTCCCGTGCGTCTCAAATTGCCGCCTGGGATGCGTACCTGGCAAAATATCCGTCTGCCCCACATACCAAGGAAGCAAAACTCATCTTTGGCCATCTTTTGATGAAACGGAGTCGCGCCAACCTTGATCTCTACACGAGCTCTGAATCTCTTGACTCCCCCGCATACTCAGAACTGCAAACCGCTAGGCAGTTGGCTGTCAAAGCAAATTCGATTTTGCCTTCTGATCCCGAAATAAAGTCAGTTAACGCCGATGTCGCTGCCGCTACCGACACAATTATTAAGAAGGGCAATACTGAACTTCACAGTTACCAGGATGCCCTTTCAGCAAAGACTCTCGGCTACGAACACTTGCGAACAGCGAATCATCTCCTCGAGGAACTGGAGGGAATCGATCCGCAGAATCAGTCTGTCCTGAAATTCGAAGCGGACATGGCGAAGGAAACGGGCACCTACGAAGCTGCGATCCGCTCGTCCCAAAAATTGATTTCCGCGAATCATGTTGACGATGCCTTGAAAGCGATCGCTCCTTATCTCGCATTCCTTCCCGAAGACCCGCGAATTCTCGCTGTCGTCAACTCTTCCTATAGTTCTCACCTCAACAAGGGCAAATCTCTCGCAGATTCCAACAACTGGGCAGAAGCCTCGCGCGAATTTGATCTTGCCTACAATATCAAGCCTTCTACCGAAGCAGCCTCCGCGCTTGCGCATGCCAAATCGGAATTGGAGAAGGCCAACAATAAAGCCGCCGCCGAAGCCGCGATCCATCAAAGCATGGAATATGCGAACCAGAATGATTTTATTTCTGCATACGAGGTACTGGACAATCTGCCCCCCGCTCAACGCTCTCTAGTCGATTCTGAGCGCGCTGAATTGGGCCCAAAATACGTGACGAGTGCTTCCCAGGCGGCACAGCAGATCCAGAAAGCACATGACCCGATCCGGGGACTGGCTGACGAGAAAGAAATCGAAAAGGCATACGACTATTTAAACCGCTCTTATGAGATCGACGGCCAACCCGCGATTAAGGAACGTCGCGATGATCTTGGTGACAAACTGAGTGACTATTATTTACAACAGGCCGAGCGCTATATTTCCAAACCCATGGGATCGGGCGTTTGTATCGGTTGGTCGTACCTGGAAAAAGCTATGCCTTACAAAGCCAGCAATCTCGAGATGCTGCGCGACGAGCAGACAAAAGCTTCCGCCACCTACCAGATGCGTTCGCGGCTCTCCATCCGTGTTGAGTTTCGCGACCAAACGTCCCGCCGCGACAGTATCGGCTTCGCCGAGCAACTGGCCGACGCTATCGCTACTGGTCTTGAAAACTCTGGTCTACCAGTCAGGATTGTTCGCCCTGGAGACAATACAGTTGTTGATGCAAATTTCAGGCTGGTAGGAGATGTGGTAGACCATAGAAAAAACAGTTCAACGAGTTCGGAAGCCAAAGAATCTAAGTACCGTGCGGGTGAAGAGCAGGTTCCTAACGACCAATGGAACGCCGCTAACCGCGATTACGAAGCGGCGAAACTGGAGCTCGAAAGCGCTCGTTCCGTCGTGCAAGGGGCAACCGCACGCGGCAAGAAAAAGGAAATCGCGGATGCTGAAGAGAAGGTAGAGGCTGCGGAAAAGAAGGTAAATGCCGATCTCGAAAGGCTTGATTCAATTACCAAGACCACCGTTCGGGACATCATCAAGCCGTACTCCTACACCGAGAAAAAATTGAAGCTGTCGGCTACGGTCGAACTCCGATACCGGATCCTGGATTCCGCTGGCCAAATCATCGAAACGAGCCAGCCCATCGCGGGTTCTAACGCTCAGACGGTTACGATATTGGAAAACGTAAAGCCGGAAGACACCGAAAACATTAAGGTCCAGGGCACCATGCCCGATGAAAATGAATTTCTCATTGATGTTGAGAACAACACTCGCGACGCCCTGATTAAGGCAGCTCGTGCAAGTGTTCAGCACCTTCCTGAACAAATTCTTGCGCATGCACAATTGCTCGAGCGGGAAGGCAACCCCGATGCAGCAGCCGAAACCTACATGCTCTTCCTGAATTCAACTCCGCCTCTCTCAACATCAGAAAGAACCCAGGCTGAATTGTTTCTGGTTCAGCAATTCAATATTCACCAAAAATATGGTGCGTTTTGAATTAACGCAACCTGCTTATAACCTTCGAATTCAGTGCTTATGAATAGAATGTCGGATACAGACTAAATAAAGGCGATCGTCGTGTCCTTCCTGCTGATTGTTTGGCCGTTCCTGATACCCATCGGTGCCGCTTTCTATATGTTCTATCTTTGTTGGACGAGATGCGTGGGCGGACTGAAGGCAAGGTCAGTGACCAAGTACGTGGAATACGTCAAGCAGGTCGTGAAGTCGATGAAAGCCCGGAACGGCGAGCCAGTTCACAAACGGACTTGGGACGCCGAGACGATGGATTTGCCGGTCGTCAAATACCGGGAGCAAAAGCGACCCGCGCTCAAAGCCAATGCTGTTTCGCAGCTTATCGCGGACAGTGAAGGTAGCCCGTCGCCGTGGCATTCGACGCGTCTAACGCCGTCACCGTGAAGTTAAAAGATGTCCGGCTGTCGCTGGCGTCGGCGCAGAAACCGTAAAGTGCGTCGCTGGGCCTGTACTCTGGTTTCGACGCGTCGTCCGGCACGCATGAATTGTAGCGGCGGAATTGGCCTAGATCCAAATGAGAATGTCATAACCGGACAGATCCCGCGCCGCAAAGGCCTGATAGTCCTGCCACAGCTTTTCTGCAACCTGGCTGGCAGCACTTTTGCTCAGCGCGCAACACCCCGTCGGTGAAAACTACCCCCCTGAAGCGATCATCGTCGCACAGGGTTTCTTAATCCCGGACCCTTCGGGGCAAGCCGGTCGTGAGGCTCCGGAGGGCGGACAGGCCCTGGATAATCCTTGCTCAGAGTTTCCTCGCCGCGCCGGCACAATTCGCGGGCATAGTCCGTCCAGACCCCCTGCCCCCAATAGCGAAAACAGCTTGTCTCCGCCGTCAGAAGATTGAACAGCGCGCGCCGGTAGCGATCCTCGCCGGTCGGGGCGTTTGGCGTCAGCACCGACCTGTTGAAGTGCTCGCTGAGCTTTTCCATCGGCTTCAGGACATTGTCGTATCCCTTCACCCAGGAAATGTCGTTCGTCCAACTGCCGCCTTCCATGTTGAAGTTGCGCGCATCCTTCTTGCAGATTTCAATGACTTGCGCGAGCTTCGCCGGGCCGTCGCCCGGCTTCATGCGTTTCCAGATTTCCGTCTGCTTTGCGGGCTGAACAGCCGGGAAGTCCTTGGCCGTAATGCCGAGCGACGCAAGATGCTCGAGATATTCCGTCACATTCACCATGGGCGTTTGGGTGCCGGAGCACTCGCGCACCACGTCGTGATACTTGGGAGGAAATTCGTTCATCATAACGCCGCCATTTTCGCCGTCCGCAATCTGCGTTACGAGCGGGGGCACGCTTTTGCCCGCGAGCGTAGCCTGGCGCAGCGTTTTGGCCTCGTAGTAAGGCTGCATTTGGCCCACAAGCTTGGTGTCGGACCCCTGGGTCTTGACGATCGCGGTGATTTCAGCCGTCTCGCCCTTCGAATTCGTGCAGACCAGCCGCTGCGGCAGATGGCGCTGATCCGGACGTCGTCCCGTCGACGGATCTTCGATCGCGTCCTCCTGCACGAGCAGCCATTGATACCCGCAATCCTTGAGGGTTTTGACGAATTCATAGGCGACATCGGGATTGTTGGGAAGCGCCATTTCGGGCGGCGAGAACCCGCGCACCCGCTCCAGCGCCTCGGTGCCGAAGATGGCGGCGAAATTGTGCTGCCAGGCTCTCACATGTAGCTCGAAGTCCTGCACGGGCGTCGAGGGCGCAACCGCATGACCCCACGGGCAGCCCAGCCATTCGACGGAATCGCGGTAAGCGGGATCGCAGGTGATCTTCTTGAGCGCGTCGATGACGTCGTTGCGGCCCATCTGCTGCAACCCGTAGAGCAGCGTGCCCGAATATTCGAGCATCACTTTCGGCTGCTTGCCCTCCTTCCGAAGATTGGGAATAAAATCTCCCATGCGCTTATAGCATTCCGCGAAGACCGGCGCGTTATGGTTATCGCCTGTGCCTTGGTGATCCATCATGTCCTTGAGGTTGCTGATGACCTTGGCGGTCGCCAGATCCGCGCCTCCCGCGGGAATCAGCGGCTGATGCATGTGCAGCGCAATGGCGAAGACGGCATTCGCCGCGTTCAGATCGGGCCCTGCCGCGTTCCCGAAAACGGGCTTCAGCGCCGCGTCCTTGATCGTCTTCTCGATCCGTGCTTCGGAACCCGCGATATTCGGCAGGCCGTCATCGCAAACGGCGCGCAACGGTTCGATCATCGGAAACTCCCTCTTCTTCGCGGATATTTCGAAACAGTCGGGCAATTTCAATCATTTAACTATATTACCGCAGTCACGCCACCGAGAGAGCGCCCACGGGCCGCTGCGACCGCTGACGATTCCTTACGATTTTTCCGTTTCGTGACCAGACCCCGGAGCAGGGAAAAAGTGGCCCCTCGGACCGCAAGGAAGGCCAGAAGCGTCACCCGACGGAGCACTCCAGTCATTTCTACAGCAATATTGTTTCGTTTTTGTTCATAGCCGAGCAATTTTCTTGCTTTTTTTGTCCAAACTAAGAAAAGTCGAATTACTTTCAAAACGACGGGTTAGGTTAGAGTCGAATAGGTCGATAACAAAACAACCATTGATGAGAAGGATCGCAGCTATGGCAACGACGGAAGAAAAAACCGATTCAGGCATTCGCGGTGTGGGCTTCGTAGGTATAGGATGCGGAGCTAAGAGCGCCAGAGTTGGCGCGCCGGTTGGCGGCGCACCTCGCGAGGGCCAAAACATCAGCCAACATGAATTACCTTCTGTTGGAACCAGCCACGGTAATAATCGCTTACTCGCCGCAGATAGCGGCGCTACAACCGAAAAGTAGTTAGCGGAATTGGTCGAACTCATGGGGATGAGGTGAGTGATTCTTTACGAGTGGCTCTCGCGAGATTGCCTCTTCGACTCAAATTTGGCGCCTGAAGAATGTAATATGTAACGCTCTGGTTTCATACGTCACCGTTAACACCAGTATGATGAATCTGCCACGAGGCTAGCGGTTGAAACTAATTGCGCTTTTCGCGAAGATCTGACAGTAGCTGGTGGAGGAGTTGGGGCGGGCGATGGGATTTCAACCCATCACCCTCACGCTAAGTCGCGTTGAAACGGTTGCCCTTCCACTCACGACAGGCGAACGAGGTTGGTTATTCGTGCAGGACGACACTGAGGAGAGAACTGTGAACTTGAAGTCCGCCATTGTAATGAATGAAGCCCATTTTCCTGAATTTGTTCATAAATAAATTCACTCGCGACCGTGTGGTACCGATCATTTCCGCCAGCATCTCCTGCGACACTTTGGGAAGCTTTTGCGGTTGGGGTTCCTTGCCGTAGCGGGACAGCAGCAATAGAGTCCGAGCCAGCCGTTTCTCAGTCGAATTGAAAAGTTGATCGATCAAATCCTCCTCAATTCGGATGTTCCGGGAAAGCAGATAAGACACGAAGCGGTCGGAGAAAGCATGCTCGGCGTGGAGTACGCGAGTCATCTCGTGTTTTTCGATAATAAGTAAGGTTATGGGTGTAACCGCTGTCGCTGTTCCTATTCGGACAGACTGGCCTGCGATGCTCCCCTCGCCAAAAAAGTCACCTGGTCCCAGAACCGCCAGGACTGCCTCTTTGCCGACCTCGTTCACAACGGAGAGCCTTACACCGCCTTTTTGAACGTACAGCACACTCCTAGCGGAATCGCCTTGCGAGTAGACCTTCTGTGATCTTCGAAACTCCACAACTGTTCTGGCTACACCCGCCGAATCAAGGAAAGATTGGGCATCGAAAGCAGGTTTCTGCGTGGATTTTCTTTTGGATTTAATGCTGCTTGAACTCGCGATTACTTGCATAACACTACTTATTGATAACAAACTATCATAATGATGAGGCTCAAAACAAGAGTAATGATGGGCGCGTAGTGGCGCAGTTTGAAGCGGCGGCTCCGGCGGATAGTGATCCAAAACGAGTGCGCTACTTCTTTGAAAGCTCACCCTTGAAATGGCTTTCGACATCTTCACGACTGAGCGGGTTTCTTGCTTTGGTCAAAACGACCGAATAGACGACTTCATTCCCTGCAATCTGCGCGGTGATAAAGGCCCCGTCTTCCGGCAGTGCCTGGTAGATGAATTTAACTTTTCTCCCGTCTTCAAGTATTTTGACCCACTCTTCATCGGGCATGCTCGCAGCTCCTCATTCGGCAGGTCCAGGCCGGCTGTCTCACCCCGAGTCGGTGGGCTGTCTTGCTAATTGCGGCGGTTGACGGCTGTAACAGTAAGCTTTACGTGAGCACCCTTTATGAGTCTCACATCGTCGCCGTGTTCGTCCGTTAATGTATTCTCAATACGGAGATCTCGATACCGGTAGTCAGCCCCATCAACAACAATCTGTGCCTTTTCCGGTTGACTCGGACGTGGAGAAGAGATGATTTTGTCGACGGTTCCGAGCACGGTAGTACTTGGCTGCTCTGGAATTCGCGCAGTATCTAGATTCAGTTCCGCTATTCTTGCCGACTTGGCCATGCGCGGCTTCGCCATTTCCTTCCTGACGTCGGCGCGCGTCGTTTCGGCGAGTTCTTTCTTGGTTTTCTTCTTCATCGAACAGCCATGATGACATCGAGACGGAAGCAATACAGTTCAATTTAGAACAGTACCAACAATCCGCGACAGACCACGCCATGCACGGATCGGGCGTCCCGCCCGCGTGTCTCGGCTAAAGTGAAAGCTCACGCCAAGGCCGGAGAGTTGGACCGAACGCAGGTTCTGAATGTGGAGCGTGTTCTGAAAGGCGTTCAGTTGCAGCCGTCCGCTCCAGAGTTGGACGAGCGGCAGCGTCAACTGCGTGAAATACAAAGTTCTAACCTCACGAACCGGCAACAGGCTCTCGAGACCCTGGTCACGTTCATAAGCTCCCGCGAATAGGAACGTGAAATGGGCAGGGAATTTTCCGGAGTCCTGGGACAGCAGGAAGGAAGCAGCCGGCAGAGGGGTCGATACCGTTGGGAGTGTCGTCATGGCTGGCGCAACGCGTTCTTGCGCTTGAACGATCTGTGGAGCGGGTGTCTGCGCGACCGCCGGCAGGTGGCTACCGAGAAATAATCCAAGCAGCACAATCAACCGTTTGTATATCATCAGATTTCTCTTGTCTCTAATTCTTGTTCTTCCGACCGAAGCGAAGGAACAGACTCCGCCGTCTCCCAGATCCCTCGCTATCGCCGGAGAATAAGGGCCGAAGTTCGCTCTGAGGGGAATCAGATTGCTGCGAGTGAAGTAAGTTTACTTGGGTAGGGGTTCGCACTCTGTCCTATTACGCACACAGGCAAAACTGTTCCTAACGCGATAGTCTATTAAAGGATTCTGCAGAGTCAGTCTCGGGACCAAGCTGCGGTTAATACCTTCACCGGGAAAATCTATCCGATTTGTTTTTTTTGGCGTCCGAACCATTGCCCTCGCTATCCTTTGCGGATACCCTTCCATCCGAACCAGCGGGACCTGGATAAGCTGCACCCTCGCATGTCCGTTGATCCAACTCACGCCTGCGGAGCGATGGCAACTCGAGGTTCATCGGAGATGGGGCGAACCGACCTGGCGATCCAAAATTTGCTCAGTTCGGCCAGGGGCTGGCCCCAAAGACCAAGATTTGTCGCTTGGCCACAGAAAACGTAGCCGAAGGAATCTGCGAGAGTTCTGGCCCGGATCTAATCGTGAACGCTCTTAGTGCGGTTTTGGCGAACCAGGAGCGATCGGCTTGTGAAACATGCCGGCGATTGCGCTGCCAAGCCACACTACTGTCCAGATAAGCGCAGGGATCAAACAGATGATGACGAGCGCGAGGACGATCCAGACAATTAAAGTCCACATAGCTTACTCGCAGTAGAAACTACATTTCTATTGTGACCCTGGCTGTAGGCGCTTTATCTGATTCCTTCTTAACGGCGCATCCGCACAATCGAATTACGAAAGAGCAGCCGAACACCCGGGAGTAATCACCTGGTAGCTTGAATTATTTTAATTTGCTCTGCGCCGGCCCGCAGCGAAGGACTGTTCGGGCTGACGGGTTCATTCAGTCAGTTACCGGGCGAAAGGTCTGCTTCACTCGTGGGCGGACGGATTGTCACACCAGTGGGGCGTTTCACGTTTTTACCTTGCCGGGAGCACTTCGCACCACGCAGGAAGCTGAGTCACATCGCTTTTCCCGGCAAGCGATGTGACGATCAGCTCTCTCGTCCAGCGAAGCGTCTTCCTTAGTCATGATCCGGGTGGCTGTGGCGCCAGTTCCAGTAATCGTTCTGACGTTTGTGGTTCTGTTTCCCGTATGGGCGATAATTCTCGTGCCTTTCTGTCAGATATCCTCGGTATACGTGGTCTTCGCGGTCATCCCAGTTGTGGTAGGCACGGTGGCCCGAATCGTAGACTCGGACCTGAACGTTGGCTTCCTGCGGCGTTGCAGCTGCTAGGACGTACCCGCTGGCAGAAATGGTAGCCGCTAGAAATATTGCGCTTATGTATCGATGTGCACGATGCATGTGTAGCCTCCGGACCGTGTTTCCTCGTTACTCAATCTCGAAATCGCGGCAGAACCACTATGTGCGTGGCGTCGGTGCAAAGATGTCCTGGACAGCACACTTTTCTTAGGGACGGCGCAAGGTGGGGCAGGGATGATTTGCCACCTCTACGAAGACCGGGCTGAGCATTGCCGTACCTTCTGGTCAAGACCTACGGCATCGCCGCCAGCGACCCCGGCCAGCCCGGGTTACCAGAGTGCCCCTTCGGCAAGGGCCCTTGCTGTAAGAAATTCCGGCGAGCAAGACTGCTAGGATAAAAATGATTGCCGTCAGGGTGGTCTGGGCGTTCTTCACACCGGGTTCGCGAAAAGCTTTCACGCCATTGCTGACAGCCTCGCTATGCTGCTGTCGGCGGTGTTCGACTTCTGTCAAGGCCGTGCAACCGGTAGCGAACACCTTCAAGAGCAGCCAGAAAGTTACGACAGCCGTCGCAGGTCCCGGGATACGCCTCCTGGAACAGTACTATTGTGGAGTCGGCTGCGTACTGCAAACCTAAGAAACGGCTCACTCCAGAGGGCGCACTACGAGGAAAGGCCTATCAGGCCGATGTGCTACCGGGCCAGGTTGAAAGAAGTGAGAAGACTCGTAAATGAACTCAGAAAACCACGTTAGGAAATTATCTCCACAAAGAGGTACTCGGGGACTTTGGCGGTTGCGATGCCTTCGTTGGTTAGCGATTCTCGTTATTGTGCTGATCTGCGGCAGCGGAGCCTTCGCATATTCCGTGCTGACGCATGAGGAAATCATTGACCTGCTGTGGAAGGACGATATCCAACCTCTTCTGCTCAAACGATATCCAGGATTATCGGAAGATCAGCTCAAGGAGGCCCATGCCTTCGCTTATGGAGGTGCCGTCATCCAGGATCTCGGGTACTACCCGTTTGGCAGCAAGCAGTTCAGCAACCTGGTGCACTACGTTCGCACCGGAGATTTCGTCCGTGAATTACTGCTCGAGAGCCAGGATGCCAACGAGTATGGGTTCGCACTGGGCGCTCTGGCACATTATGTGTCTGATATTGACGGCCACCCCGCGGTCAATCAGGCCGTTGCGATGTGCTATCCGAAACTACGCGCAAAGTTCGGCAACTCGGTGACCTATGCGGATGACCGAACGGCGCATTTGAAAACAGAGTTCGGGTTCGACACCGTGCAAGTGGCAAAGAATCGGTATGCATCGCAGCAGTACCACGATTTCATCGGATTCAAAGTGTCAAAGCCATTGCTCGAGAGGGTCTTCCCGGTCGTATACGGCGTAGAGTTGAAAGACGCGCTGGCACATGAGGATCTTGCAATCGGTTCCTATCGCTTCTCCGTCAGCCAGCTGATCCCGGAAATGACCCAGGTCGCACTGCGGACTCATCAGAAGGACATGATGCGTGAGACGCCTGATTTCTCGAAACAAAAGTTTCTGTACCGTCTCTCGCGCTCTGAGTATGAGAAGGAGTGGGGGAAGGACTACAAGAAGCCCGGATTCGGCACCCGTGTGTTATCCGTGCTTTTGCGCTACCTGCCGAAAATAGGGCCGTTCAAGGGAATGTCATTTGATAATCCCACCGCGACGACAGAGGACATGTATTTCAAGAGCATCAATACGACTGTCGATCAGTACCGCGTTTTTCTCGAGGAAGTTCGCGCCGACAAACTCGAGTTTCCGAATCGTGATTTGGATAGCGGGAACGAGACCAAGGCAGCGGAATATTCGCTGACAGACAATACATATGCCAAGTTACTGGGCAAGTTATCAGACCGGAAATTCGATCTGACTTCGGCTGCCCTGCGAGACAACATCCTGCAATTCTATTCCGACGCCTCTGCTCCGATTGAAACGAAGAAAGACAAGAATGACTGGCAGGAAGTACAAAAGCAGTTGGACCAGTTGAAGACGATAGCCCCCGCTCCCCCATCTGGGGCCCGCCCCGCAAACTGACCCAAACGCCAATTCAATAAGACAGCGTCCGCTATCATTGGAGCCGGCGTTGTCGAATTGTATTGAGAGCCAACAGCTCTCTGCCGACTGCGGGTGTTTTCGGGAGTATCCGAAAGTGAATCATATGGGACAGTATTGGAAAATCCTCTGAGTCATTATTCGGGGGTCAGTTAGCCTCTTAATCCGCGCAACCCGCAGCAGCAGAGCCAGACCGGGCAAAACGAAGGATGACCAGGCGAGGTAGTGAAAAATGCGTACTCTCCACTCAATTCGATATCTGTTGCTTGTGCTTGCAATTTTGGCCGTACCTGCGACGTCCTTCGCTCAGTTCAGCGCGTCAATTACGATCGCTCCGCCGGAACTTGTCGCCTACTCACAACCCGTTTGCCCTCAAGAAGGTTATCTCTGGACGCCCGGTTACTGGGCCTACGGCGGTGAGGGCTACTTCTGGGTGCCGGGCACATGGGTCGAGCCACCTACTGTCGGCTATCTGTGGACTCCGGGTTATTGGGGCTGGGACAGTGGCGCGTATGCCTGGAATGGCGGCTATTGGGGCACTGAAGTCGGCTTTTACGGCGGCGTCAACTATGGCTATGGTTACGGCGGAGTCGGGTACGAAGGCGGGTACTGGCGCAACAATCAGTTCAACTACAACACCTATGTGAACAATGTGGGCGGCGGGAACTTCCGCAACACTTATAACAAGACGGTGAACGTCAATACGACCAACTACGTCAGCTATAACGGCGGGTCAGGTGGAATCACCACGCGACCCACTGCGGCAGAAGAGACCTTTGCTCATGCCCACCATACTGCGCCCACCGCTGTACAAACGGGACAACAACGCGCCGCAGGTGAGAACCATGAAATGCTCGCGTCCGTTAATCACGGGCGTCCGGAAGTTGCAGCAACATCCAAGCCGGGAGAGTTTTCCGGCAAGGGCGTAGTAGGAGCCAAGGGTGCCACTGAGACCAAGGCGACTGAGAACAAGGTCGCAGAGACCAGGGCGACCGAGAACAAGGCCACCGAGAATAAGGCCGCGGCCAATCGCTCGAACGAGAACAAGGCAGCCGAGAAGAACGCGGCTGCGACTCGCTCGAATGAGAGCAAAGCTACCGAGAAGAACGCGGCTGCGACTCGCTCGAACGAGAACAAGGCAGCCGAAAAGAACGCGGCTGCGACTCGCTCGAACGAGAACAAGGCAGCCGAGAAGAACGCGACTGCGACTCGCTCGAACGAGAACAAAGCTACCGAGAAGAACGCGGCTGCGACTCGCTCGAATGAGAGCAAAGCTACCGAAAAGAACGCGGCTGCGACTCGCTCGAACGAGAACAAGGCAGCCGAAAAGAACGCGGCTGCGACTCGCTCGAACGAGAACAAGGCAACCGAAAAGAACGCGGCTGCGACTCGCTCGAACGAGAACAAGGCAGCCGAAAAGAACGCGGCTGCGACTCGCTCGAACGAGAACAAGGCAGCCGAAAAGAACGCGGCTGCGACTCGCTCGAATGAGGACAAGGCAGCCACAAAGAAAGCGGCGCAACCGGAGGCCAAACCCGTTCGCGCGAGCACCAGCTCCCACGAGTCACATCAGGCGGCTCCTCGCGTGGAAAGTGCGCCGAAGCCTGCCGCACAGCATCAGACTTCGGCGAAGCCGGAAGCTGCGCCAAAGTCCGAAGCGTCACATGAGAGCAAGCCCAGCGCGGAGAAAAAACCCTAATCCTGGGAAGACGGAATTGTCCACCGGTTCCCGAGTCTTGGAACGCCTTGGGACGACGCGATAGAGAAACCGGAGCGTCTACTCCAGCGTGCCGAGCACGCGCTCTACGTCCAAAAGGCAGGCCCGCAAGAATCAGCCGCATCCTGTAGCGCACGCGTAGTCGCCGAAGCAAGTGATGTGGACTATCCGGATGCTCAGCGCTGGAAAATAATTTCGCGCTTGCAGCTCAGAGTAAGCCGAGAAGCTTCGCAGCCCCGATGGCGACGAGCAAGGTCACGATACCGATCAACACAATCCATTTCGCATCGAGTCCAGGTTTCGTCGCGCTGACCGGAACCTCGTTCACTTCATCGAAGTCGAGAATGGCTCCCTGCTTTCCTTCCTGCCCGCGGTATGGATAGAGCTTGACGAGTTTCACTCGAAACTTACGGCCTTCGCCGAGTTTGTCTGCCAGCTCTGTATGAGGCGCGACAAATCCGAGCTGCTCCCCGGATTTCCTCAGGACTTTCAGGTATTCAGCGGCGGCGTGATCGTTCGTGCCGGTTTCGAGCTGGAGTTCTTCGCCGATGCTGCAAGCGCGGAGGATTTCCTGGCGATCGGCGCCGTCCGCGTTGTGATCCGTGACGCCACGAAGCTCGATGGAATAGCGCCGGCCCAGCCCGATGGCGCGGATCGGGTCCGCCAAGTAATCAGCTCTGGCTTGCTCGGTTCGACGTGTCACGACGCACGCTCGTTGCGGTTACGCGCACGGCGACATTCGTCTATGCGCGCGATGAGACCTGCCGGCGCGGTCTGGACATCATGTTGCGCTGTCCCAATCGGTACGTCAACTCGCGGCTGCGGAGCGACGGCAACTCGAGGTTCATCGGGTTGGACTCGTACACCGTGATGGGTTCCCTGGGAACCAGGTGGTTGAGGGATTGGGATGCACCGAAGCTCACTCAGTTAGGCAGAACGAATCGTGTCAGCACCGCTAAATGGTATGATTAAGAAGGGAAGCAATGAAGACGTTCCAATCATTCCTGACTGGTCGGTTTGACTCGGCCTTCCAACTCGCCTCGGGACTGCACCATTCGCAACGCCGCAAGGGAACCGAAATCCCGTACATCTCCCATCTGATGAGCGTCGCAGCACTCGTCCTAGAAGCGGGTGGTGATGAGGACCAGGCCATTGCGGCGCTTCTGCATGACGCGATGGAAGATCAGGGCGGACCTCCTACGCTAGAGACAATCCGACGGCTCTTCGGAGACCGAGTAGCGGGAATAGTCAAAGAATGCTCGGATAGCGAGTCAGAAGACCCCGAAAATAAACTGCCTTGGCATCAGCGCAAACAGGCATACCTCGCGAAATTAACCACCGCGTCGCCCGATGCCCTGCTTGTCTCAGTAGCAGACAAATTGCACAATGCTCGCGCGGTGCTCGCTGACTATCGACGCCTCAACGACGGGATTTGGAAGCGATTCAACAAGGAAGCGAGCAAGCAGGACCACCTCAATTACTATCGTAAGTTGGTAACGACATTCCGCACGACTACGGTATCTCGGACAATGGTGGACGAATTCGACCAAGTAGTGACGGAACTTGAGCACCTAGCAACTGATCGGCCCGCTGAAAATGATCTGTATCGTTTCGTGCCGTCCGGCTCATAGCCTTGTCCTTTGCGGTGCTCGGTTGTCGCCAACTTCCAACTGCGATTGAGTCCGCAGGTGTCCCATTACAAAGCGGCTGATCCTCACGTGGCAAGTTGACGATTCTTACAAACTCCCGAACTTGATTTTGCGGAAAGAAGCTTCAAAGCTCTCGCGACTTTTCTTGCGAGGATTTTCAGTGAATGGTCGGTCCATTGCAACGATCGCACGGTCTTTTACTCTTGTCGGGGCGCTTGTCTATGATGTACTCGGGATCTTCCTTCATAGCCTGTTTCTGTGGGTGCTTGAATCGTCTTGGTGAAGGCGCCCTCTCTATCGGTTACGAGTGAGGTTTCATAAGAACTGCAACCGGGATGCTCGGAGCATCCGAAGGTGGTCGCAATTCGGACACTCGCCCCGGAAACGAACGTGCCGATTGTTGCCGATACGTTTAAACTACGGAGTGGATGTATAACCGTCGATGAGGCTGCAATCTCATCACTTCACAAGGCAACTGTCGCGAGTCTGGTCCGATGTGAGCAAACAACCGGATCGCAACCACCAGCGGCACTGACGGTGTCAATGACCAAGCACCTATCGGTAGATAACTCAGCCCGCCATGAAGATGACGCGCCGGAGCCACGTGCGGGCACGCGGGCTAATGAAAAAGCGATTAACACCAA
Source organism: uncultured Acidobacteriota bacterium (assembly GCA_963703675.1). Lineage (GTDB taxonomy): Bacteria > Acidobacteriota > Terriglobia > Acidiferrales > UBA7541 > Palsa-295. The sequence goes on from CAVPFH010000011.1 coordinate 212,378, forward strand.
AGAAGAAGCGCACCGTTTTTTGGGGCTTCGGGACTCTACCTAATTTTCCACGCATGTCCCGAAGCCAGCCGGGTTACTGCAGAACGAATGATGGCCACGAGGGGCAGGGCAACAATTGGCACTGGGACCAAAACAAACCCCCCCTTGAGGAATGCACCCTGAACCAACACATGTCCCGGTGAGCGCCACCGTCTGCGGACTGCCGGCAGCATTGTCAGTAGCCGCGAGGGTGCCATTCAGCGTCCCCTCCGTAGTCGGGGAGAACGTAACCAGAACTGGGCAGCTCGCTCCGGGCGCTATACTCGAACCGCAAGTATTGGTCTCGCCGAAGTTGGCGCTTGCAGCGATACTCGTGATATTCAGCGTCGCGGTGCCATAATTGACCAGCATGATGGACTGTGCGGGGCTGACCGTAGAGACTGTCTGGCTCCCAAATGCTAGATCAGGAAACGACCAAGTGGCGTTCGGTCCAGAAACCAGGCCCGGCTGCAACAGGACCGACAGAGTGGAGCTATCCCCGTTGGCCACGGCCACATCGAGCCTGCCATCTTCGTTGAAATCGCCGGCGGTCACCGACTGGGAAACCGTCCCGGTGTCATAGTGTACGGCCGGCTGGTACGTGCCGTCGCCGATGCCCAGGAGGATGCTCACGCTTCCTGTGCCGCCGTTGCCTACGGTCAGGTCCAGTATGCCATCGCCGTTGAAATCGCCCTCTACTAACGATTCGGGCTGCGCCCCGACGCCGATGTTCATCGCGGATTGAAAGGTGCCGTCACCGTTGCCCAATAGAACACTTACATCGTTTGTCGCGAAGTTCGCTACGGCCAAGTCCAGCTTGCCGTCACCATTGAAATCTCCCACCGCCATCGACTGGCAGCCGCCCCCCGCTGCGTAATTCACGGCTGGCTGAAATGTGCCATCGCCCTTGCCCAGAAGGATGCTGACGTTATCGGTGCCAAAGTTCGCCACGGCGAGATCCAGGTTTCCGTCCCCGTTAAAATCGCCTACCGCCACTGACGAAGCTCCAGACCCTGCAGGATAGCTCAGGGCAGCCTGAAACGTCCCGTCACCATTGCCCAGCAGTATACTAACGTTGTTGCTTAGATTGTTCGCCACCACTAGGTCCAATTTACCGTCACCATTGAGATCTCCAATCGCCACCGACTGACCCCCACTCCCCGCCGCGTAGTTCACGGCCGGCTGAAATGTGCCGTCCCCGTTACCCAGGAGCACGCTGACGTTATTGCCGTTGGTGTTCACCACCGCCAAGTCCAGCTTGCCGTCACCGTTGAAATCTCCTACCCCTATGGACCGGGGTCCTGACCCGGCTCCGTAGTTCACGGCGGCTTGGAACGTCCCATCGCCGTTGCCCAAAAGTACGCTAATGTCGTTACTACCAAGATTCGCAACTATCAGGTCCAGCTTGCCATCACCATTGAAGTCACCTGTGGCCACGTAAGAAGGGGAGGAACCAGCGTTTAAACTCGCTGGCGTGCCCAGTGCGACTGAGGAAGTAGGCCGGGTAATTTCGAAGAAGACCACATTTGAAGTGCCGCCGCCCGGGCCGGGATTGACAACGGCCACCAAAGCCGTATCGAAGCTAGCGATGTCGGCAGCCAGAACGGTCGCCGTCAATTTAGACTCGCTCACAATGCTGGTTGCGCGGGCGCTGCTGTTCCACGTCACCACCGCGCCTGAGACAAATCCCGTTCCATTTACAGTAAGTGTGAAGCCCGGTCCGCCGGGGAGCATTGCGGCTGGACTCAAGGGCTGGTTAATGAACGGTACGGGATTCGCAGCAGAAGTCACGCCGACGATTATCGAATTCGAGGTGCCCGTGATCGAAGCAGTGACCGTGTCGGTGGCCGTGACGGTTTGGTTGCCGGCTGTGTTCAGCGTTGCTGAAAATGTCCCCACCCCGTTGGTGAGTTTGGAGTCGGTGAAAGGAAGCGCGTGGCCGTCGGTGCATGTGAAGTGCACTGTCCCGGCGTAGCTGGCAACCACGTTGTTCGAAGCGTCGAGCGCAGTCACTGTAAAGTTGAAAGCCGTCCCGGCAGTGGCGGTGGCCGGAGCGGTGACGGACAAATAAGTAGCTGAAAGAACAGGCGTAGTGCTCCCACCGCCACCGCAAGAACTGAGGAGGCACAAACTGTAAACCGAGACTAGAAGCAACAGAGATTTCTTCATGACGCCTCCCCAATGCCGTATTCGTTGTGCGCGGACACGATGCAGACGCTTTCGGCCACACTACTGCCGTGAAGTTTGTGGCGTCCCGAAGCGACGATTGCGGCTCCGTAAGGATCGAAATCGAGCCATCATTTCAGCCGGTGACAATCGGCCTAGAGTTGGTGCCGGTGCCTGAGTTGTTTGCGCTGGCCGAACTTCAGAAGCTGTTGCTGCGTCCACAGAGTCGTAGTCACAGCCTTCGATGTCGGGATGATTCTCATCGCACGGGATTAGCAGGAAAGCTTGTCCCTGGGGGAAAGTCTGCCCTTGCGCCGATTGAATCACCACGCCAGCCAGCATTGTGATGACGGTTATCCAAATCGACATCCTGGACTTCATGTCCTCCACCCCAAACGAGCCGTGTCGTTTTGAATAAAGGTGGTAGGGAAACACAAAACGTGACAGCCTCGGCCCTAAAATCTACGGTGGGTGCGGCAAGTGACGCTCAGTTGGGGCAAAGCGAGCTATAATCCGCCGAACAAGCGAACTGGAGGGGAAGCGCGTGTTGTCAGCCAGGAGCGCAGGGGAACTGCGAAGTCTGGCCGAACGAATCCGTCACGGGGACACCTCAGCAGAGACGGAATTGGTGCGTGAGTTCACACAGCGGATTTTCGTGATGAGCTTGGTGCGCACCCACGACCGGGAGATCGCTTGCGAGCTGGTGCAAGATGTCCTGATGGCTGTCATCGGTGCGCTTCGCAAGGGTCAACTGCAGGACCCGGATAGACTGGCGGCTTTCGTCCACGGCACCGCGCGGAATCTCATCAACAACCGATTGCGCAACGAAAGCCAACGACCACTAATGGAGCCCCTCCCTGAAGATCTGGCGCAAGCCAGCTCGATTGAACAACTCGAAGATGCGGAGCGAGCACGGCTGGTACATCTGGCTCTGCAGCGCCTAGGGCAGGACGACCGCAAGATTCTGTTGATGACCCTCGTGGAGGGCCACAAGCCAGGGGAGATCGCGGCTACGCTTGGCCTCACCCCCGAAGTGGTGCGGACTCGCAAGCTGCGGGCGGTGAAGAAACTCACGGATCTCATAGAAAAGAAGATGTCACGAACCTAGGAAAATTTGCCACATACCTATAAAGCGATGAACTGCAAAGAAGTGGAAGAACGAGACATTCTGCAAGAGTACCTGCTGGACCGGCTGACTGAGTCGGAGCGGGGAGAGTTCGAGAAGCATTATTTCGAATGCGGGGCGTGTTTTTCCCAACTCCAGACCGAACTCACGGCGCAGGCAGAGCTGCAGCATCAGCCGGTCATACAAGCCCGGGCGCGAGGGGCAAGCTTGCGCCGCACGTGGGTCTGGGCACCGGCGTTCGTAACAATAGTTCTGTTATTCAGTGCTGGAATCTGGTGGTATTCTGCGCAGAAACGCCAGCCTTCGCAGCAGGTTGCCTCGTCGCCACTCGAAGCCAGTCCCGAGGCATCAGCGCAATCCCAGCCGCCCTCGGCGACGGCGCCGTCAATCGAAGAGTTGGCCCGCGTGACACCTCCCCCATACTCCGCAATGGTGCTCCGCGGTGCCGAAGATGAGGGACAAGACACCTTCCGCAAGGCGATGCAGTTTTACGTGAAAGGAGACTACGCGAACGCTATTCCCGGTGTGCGTGCTGCGACGAATGCCAGTCCTCGAACCGCAAGTTTTAACTTCTATTTGGGTGCCTGTTATTTGCTTACAGGCCAAACCGACCCGGCCGTCGTGTCCTTCCGAAAGACGGTTTCTCTCGGCGACCCCGTATACTCCGAGTCAGCGCACTTTTATCTTGCGAAAGCATATTTGCGAAAAAAAGAAGTTACTGGTGCAGAAGATGAACTGCAGAAGACCGTTCGGCTCCACGGCAGCCTGGAAGCCGAAGCCGGGGAGATTCTTCGCCAACTTCGCAAGTGAGGATCGCGCCGTCTTTGCAGCGGAAGGTAGCGAATCGTGACCACTCGACTCGTCCGGGTCTGGGTATTCTTGCTTGCCTGCCCCATATTCTTGCCCCACACGGGCACTAAGGTCGCTGAACTATCCCAACAAGCCACAGTAGCCACTGAGCCATCTGGACCGAAGCCGTCGGCAACTGTGGAGAAGATGCTGGAGGAGGCTAGCCGCTTGGCTGAGGCCAAACAGCCGCTCGACTCGCTGAAAGCGGCAGACCAAGCCCTCGAACTCAGCCGCAAAACAAACGACGCGGAGGGTATTGCGCTCGCCGAGGAGGCGCGCGCAAAAGCCCTGCAGGATCTCCAGCGTCCGGGCGAGGCAGTGACGGCATGGCAGGAGGCGGCAAAGGTACGGGCAGGGTTGGGTGATACGTCAGGGCAGATAAGAGCTTGGGTACATGCCGGCTTGCTCTGTGTTTCCGACAAGAGAAGTGAGGCTGAGAAGTTTTTTGCGCAGGGCTTGTCGATTGGAAAGTCGGAAACTCAGCACCCGGAGGTGGTCGCGCAAGCGCTCCATGAATCTGGCGTGGCCCTTAACGCACGTAGGCAAACCCAGCCAGCTTGGGAGACGCAAGTTGCTTGGGATTATCTCAGGGCGGCGTTGGCCATATGGGAAAAACAGCCGCCTGACTCCTTGATGCTGGCGAAAACGTTAAATGCTCTGACCCAAGTGGCGATTGAACGCGGAGACGATAACGACGACACTGCGTATTACACCATGGGAAGGGATTATGCGGCTCGGGCAGCCGAGATCGGTCGACGTTTGGCGCCGGAGTCCTCGATAGTAGCAGAGAGTTTGTACTTACTTGGTCACACTGAATGGGGTCTGTCGAGCTATGGGGCATCACTGGAGCACGAATTGGCTGCGTTGCGGATTCAGAGAAAACTCGCGCCCGATGGATCGATGGAGGAAGTAAGAATCCTGACTCGTCTGGGAAAACTGGAAGATGAGCAAACCAACTTTGCCATGGCACATCAGTACCTGCAAGAGGCGGCTGCCATTGGCGAGCGGCTGGCTCCGGTGTCAATGCAGTATGAGCAAAGTTTGGAGGGACTGGGTATCGAGGAGATAAGTGAGGGTGACTTGCCTCGGGCGCGGGAACACCTTCAGGGCGCGTTAGCTATTAAAGAGGAGCTGCACGGCGCGCCGGCATCAACCTTGATCAACCTGGGCGTTGTAGCGTCAGACCAATACGATTTTGCATCGGCACTCGACTACTTCGAAAGAGCTCTTGCCGGTTATGCCAGTAGCAATCCCAACGCTTACGGTGTAGTAGTGGCTCTGGCCAATCTAAGGGACACGTTTCTCCGGCAAGGAGACTTGGCGACCGCCCTTGAGTATAGTCGGAGAGTTCTTGCCATCGAAAAAGACAAATTGGTTGACATCTATACGGCAGAAGACCTAAGCGTAATGGGAGATATACTACGGGAGCAAGGTCAGTTCACGGCGGCGGCTGACTACTACCAACAGGCGTTGGATATCCGAGAGAAGCTAGCCCCAGGGTCGTTTCACGTGTCCGAGAGTCTGGTCGCTCTCGCCAAGCTGGCACGCGCACAACAAAACATCAGCCTAGCAATGGGATATGATCGCCGTGCACTCCTACTTGCGGAAAAATCCTGCCCGAATTCCTGGTGTGTAGCGGCAATCGTGAATGATCTGGGTGAACTTGCCTATGCGCAGGGTGACCTTGCAGGCTCTGAGAGCTACCTCCGCCGTGCCGTGGATATACGAGAGCAGAGCCTCGGCCCCGGACATCCCGACCTGGCGCGCAGTCTCAATAATCTGGCTCTCGCTGTTGCGGCCCTGGGTAGAACGCCGGAAGCTCTGGAGATCGCATTGCAGGCGGAGAGAATTGGCGCTGAACATCTGCGCGTTTCAGTCCGCACTCTGTCGGAGCGACAGGCGCTTGCCTACGAAAGCGTCCGAGCATCAGGATTGGATCTTGCTCTAACCCTGGCCGGAGAGCGGGAGACCCAACTTTCGGCTCGCGGCGAGGTCTTCGACGCTGTGATCCGCTCTCGGGCACTGGTGTTTGACGAGCTGGCAGCGCGCCATCGTTCCGTCTACAAGAGCGGAGATCCCGAAGTTACGCAACTCGCGGATCAGCTTTTGTCCGCCCGCACCCGTCTAGCGACGCTGGTGTTTCGCGGTGTCGGCGATATGGAGCCTCGTGCGTATCGCAATCTTTTGGACGAGACTCGCGCGCAAAAGGAAAAAGCCGAGCGGGCACTGGCCGAGAAAAGCATTGCGTTTCGGCAAGACCAGGCTAGAACCCAGATTGGACTCAAAGAAATCGCGGCATCTCTGCCGCAGGGCGCCGCACTTGTGGCATTTGTCCGATACAACAGGCACGACCTGCACAAGCCTCGGGCGGGCCAGGTGGTTCCCGCACCAGTTTGTTCCTATGCGGCGTTCGTGCTGCGCGCAGCGGACCCTGAACCTGTCTTCGTGCAGTTGGGAGCTGCCCGCGAAATCGAGACTCGGTTAGCCGCATGGCGTCGCGACATCGCGCGACAAGCAGATGCGCCCGATGTTTCTGCAAGGGCGGGCGAGGACCTGTACATCCGCTCCGGCGCTGCGCTCCGCCGCAGGATTTGGGATCCCCTCGTACCCGCGCTTGGCGATGCCAGGGCAGTATTCGTGGTTCCGGATGCCGCGCTACATCTGGTGAATCTGGACTCGTTGCCAAGTAGCAGTTCGCAGTATCTGATCGAAACCGGACCTCTGATCCACTACCTTTCTACAGAGCGCGATATGGTACCGATACAATCGCGGCGCGGCGAAGGCATTCTGGTGGTCGGCAACCCGGCATTCGATCAGAGCGGCAGGATCACGCTGGCCTCCGACCGGCAATCGACTCCGATCGGCGCTGCCACCACAGTACTTCTGCGCGGCTCTCGCTCGGGGTGTGGTACGTTCCAGACACTCCACTTTCCTCTTTTACCCGCTTCCCAGCAGGAAGCAGACAACATCGCCGCTCTTTGGAAGAGATCGACAGCCGGCGAACCGCTCCAAATGACGGGCGTCGACGCAAGTCCTCAAGCCTTCGAGCGGTACGCACCCGGCAAGCGTGTACTGCATGTGGCCACCCACGGATTCTTCCTGGAGGGCAGTTGTCAGTCGGCGGTGCAATTACGATTGGACGCCAATAAGCAAGGGGAAAATTCCTTGCCCGCAACCGCCGAAAACCCGTTGTTGTTGTCGGGACTGGCATTCGCCGGAGCGAACCGTCGAGGCTCGGCGAAGCCAGATGAACCCGATGGGATTCTTACTGCGGAAGAGATCGCGGGGATCAATTTAGAGGGCGTGGAATGGGCGGTGCTGTCCGCCTGTGACACAGGAGTGGGCGAGATCAAAGTGGGAGAGGGAGTTTTCGGATTGCGGCGGGCCTTTCAGGTGGCCGGAGCCAAGACAGTAATCATGAGCCTGTGGTCGGTCGAGGACGAAACCACACGGCAATGGATGGGAACGTTGTACCGCGAGCACTTTCTGAACGGGAAGGACACGGGGGAATCGGTACGCGCTGCAAGCTTGCGGATTCTGAGGCAGCGCCGGGCGAAACACCAGAGTACGCATCCGTTCTACTGGGGAGCCTTCATCGCCGCTGGAGACTGGCATTAATGATGCGCTTTGGCGGCAGAATGTCGTAGGTAAGGGTCATCGCCGAGGAATCCCCAAACACCTGCGCAGTGCTGAATTGATGCCGCTTTATATGCGGTAGTTACCTAAAGCTTGCGTGGTAGTTGCAACTGGACAGTGAGTCATCTTCATTGTAGTCTGCCAGCCGACCCAGGCCTTTTTGACGGCTGCGGCGCGTGGAGCGTGTCTTACTGGGCCAAGCTGCTTTGCCCGCTCGACCGGCAAGTGAGCCGAGCCAAACAACGCGCATTAAATCAAGCACGCAGCAAGCAGCGCCATCCCCCGCCGCCACCGCGCGAAAAAGTGGCCCGAGTCCTTGCCACCATCTGCGACCCACCAATGGAATTGATGAACGCCATGCCCGAATCAGCGCGCAAGGATGTTGGACACCACACAGCTTACTCGAACCGTTCGGAGGCCGACTTCGTCATGCCATCATCTATCCGAATCGGAACGTCTCGGCGGTTCTGCTATCGCCGGTTACGAAGAGCTACGACTGAAGCGGAGGCGGTACGACGCCGGTCATCCGTGCATATGCGACCAATCGCCCCCTGTGCTCGTTCGCGGAGAAAGATGCCGAACACGGTCGCATCTGGTTCAGAGTTTTTTGCCTTGCGCTCCATGTCCTCGGGTGTCGGCGCTGCCAAGCGCCTATCTCAGTCCTTCCACCAGGTAGAGATCTGAGAGGTTGCGGGTATAGGAGTACACATACGACTTCATGTCGGGTGTAAAAAGAATATTGCCAACGTTATCCACTCCTGCCGCATCTGCGGGGACAATCTGTTTCCAGACTTTCCTCTTTCCAGTTGTGGTGTCCACCAGCGAGACAATTGCAGGCAAGCCCGCCAGGTTGTGGACACAAATCGAGGCGCCATCGCCGCTAAATCCCGCCGTCCGGTCGTCAGGTTCGAGACCGGGAGCGATTCGAGGCTCTCCTCCATCGACTGGAAATAGGTAGGTCTTCCCATCTGAACCTAAACCGATAACCTCCTTTCCATCGGGTGATACATACACTGCGAATACCGCTCCAGCTTCGGGACTAATTGGCTTTGGTTTGCCGCCTTCGACATCCTGAACCCATAGCCGGACGGCGTGTCCCGGCTCGCTCCCTGCAAATACGATCCGCTTCCCGTCCGGATGCCAACCGACAGCGACATGGTCAATCGCGTCATGCGTGATCGTCCTTGGCTCTCCTGTTTTGGTCGGCAGCATAATGATCTGCTCGGGCGACGCGTGAGTGAGGCACAATGCCCAGTTCCCATCCGGGGAAAGGGCTTGCGCAGTGCCTTCGCCCAGACGGACAGCTGGTGAGCCGTCGGTTCCCCTCACATAGACAGCGTAGTTCGCGCCGCCCGCCTCTCCGTACTCGCCAAACAACAGCGTCCGGCCGTCCCGGGAAAGATCGGCTGGAAGCGTGGCATCAAACCAGGAAAGCTCTCGTTCTTGCGAATCTCCGTTGACGTGCCCTTTCATCTCCGCGCGAGATGTGTCGCGCTTGAGTAATACGCGCCCATCCCGGCCAATATCGAGCAGCGTCAGTTCGGAAGGGACCCGGGCGATGAGCCTCTCCTTTCCAGAAAGACTCACAGCCTGTATGGCTCGCCCTACCCCAGTCTTCGTGGCTGTGAACCAGATCTCCTCTCCGCTGGGGGTCCACGCCAAACCGTCTGCACTTACCCATCCGCTTGAAAGTGTCTTATTTTTGCCTTCTAAATCCACGATCACCACTGACCCGCCATCATCGGCGGGCACGGGGTGATCGAGGAAGGCGATTCCGTCGCCTTTTGGGGACATTCGTACATCCCCGATCCATCCGGGAGTCTTGTAAAGCGGTTTCCCTATTGGAAACTCGAGCTGGCCAAAGCCATTTTGGCGCCGGGCAATCGCTAGGCTCGAACCGTCCTTTGACCAGTCGGCCCAATTGACCTGATCGAGAATCTCGCGCGGTGCGCCGCCCGCCAGTGGCAATCGGGCCAGGGTTCCGAATTGCTGGAACGCCCCAGACTGAGTACGCAACGAGACTGCCATTTCTCCCGTTGAGGACATTCCTAAGATATGCACCCCGGAATGCCCCAGCGACATGGATTCGGGGTTGTCGGGACGCGTCGAGTAAAGTCCGACCGGTTGCCCTTCCCACCCTGCGCTGTAAATCACCGACTGCCCATCCGGCACAAATCGCGCGCCATAAACCGTGCCACGGCGATATGTGAGTTGATGATAGAGCGGCTGCAAGGTTTGCCCCTGGCGCTTGGCGGTGAATATTCCTCCTCCCCATCCCACGGCAAGCGCGACTGCCGCTGTAAGCGCCATGGAAATCCATGCTCGCTTTGCCGGGGGCGCTCCTTTCAGGATCGGATTCACGGAACCCGAAGACCCCGACCCCGTCGCCGTTCGGCCCGACTCCCTCTCCCTCTTCAACCGCCTCAAGTCTGCGCGAAGCTCCGCCGCTGTCTGGCAGCGTAGCTCGGGATCCTTCTCCAACGCCTTCGACAGGATCAGTTCGAATTCCGCTGGCAGTTCTGGAATGATGCGCGAAGGCGGCACAGGCGAGCGGTTAAGAATGGCTTCGGAAATTACGCCGGACGTTGTCCCTGTGAAAGCCTGCCGCCCTGTGGCCATCTCATAGAGAACTGCTCCGAAACTGAAAAGGTCCGTGCGTGCGTCCAGTTCATCTCCCCGCACCTGCTCCGGCGACATATACGCCACCGTTCCCACCGCTGTCCCCGGACTAGTCAACAGCTCCTCCGCCGCCAGCGTCGGCATCGCGGAACTCGCGGCAGCCACACCCACGCGCTCCGGCGCCACCTTGGCAAGACCAAAATCAAGGATCTTGGCCTGGAGCCGCCGGGTCACAAAAATATTCGCAGGCTTGATGTCGCGATGAATGATGCCCTTCGCGTGGGCTGCATCGAGCGCGTCGGCAATCTGGATCCCTACGTCGAGCACCTGGTCAAAGCGAAGCGGTTTGTCTGTGATCCGGTGTTTGAGCGTTTGCCCTTCAAGCATTTCCATGGCGATGAATGGAATTTGCTCTCCATCAAAGCTCGCCATATCAATCTCGTAGATTGTGCAAATGTTTGGATGATTCAGTGCCGATGCAGCCCGCGCCTCGCGCTGAAATCGTTCCAGAGTTGCGCGGTCTTTCGAAAATCCCTCGGGCAGGAATTTCAGCGCAACCATCCGGCCAAGTTTCGTGTCCTCAGCCTTGTACACCACACCCATCCCTCCACCACCGAGTTTTTCCACGATGCGGTAATGGGAGATCGTGCGGCCAAGCATTGGCGCGGAGTCGGTCATTGCTGACGCATCTTAGGCTGCGCCTCATGGCAAGTCAACGCGATGAGGTAGCTATGAGGTAGCTAAGCTTTGGGCTAGGGCAGAGGGGCACTAATTGAGCGACGTTCGTTTGAACAGAAGCTAGGACCGTGTGGCGATGTGACGCTGCTTGGAATGCATCACTCCGGCTGGTGCGGCGATTCTCTGGTAACGTTTCTTTGTACTTTGTAGCCAGATCATTCTTTGTTCTGATTCTCTTCGTCCAGTCCGAACTCCCGCAACTCTTCTTCGTCCAACTCCATTCTCTCGTTGCATGACGCGATGGAAGATCAGGGCGGACCTCCTACGCTAGAGACAATCCGGCGGCTCTTCGGAGACCGAGTAGCGGAAATAGTCAAAGAATGCTCGGATAGCGAGTCAGAAGACCCCGAAAATAAACTGCCTTGGCATCAGCGCAAACAGGCATACCTCGCGAAATTAACCACCGCGTCGCCCGATGCCCTGCTTGTCTCAGTAGCAGACAAATTGCACAATGCTCGCGCGGTGCTCGCTGACTATCGACGCCTCAACGACGGGATTTGGAAGCGATTCAACAAGGAAGCGAGCAAGCAGGACCACCTCAATTACTATCGTAAGTTGGTAACGACATTCCGCACGACTACGGTATCTCGGACAATGGTGGACGAATTCGACCAAGTAGTGACGGAACTTGAGCACCTAGCAACTGATCGGCCCGCTGAAAATGATCTGTATCGTTTCGTGCCGTCCGGCTCATAGCCTTTGTCCTTTACGGTGCTTGGTAGTCGCAACTTCCACTGCGATTGGGTCCGCAGTGTCCCATTACCATTGAACCGTTTTCGGGGAGCGCATCCAACAATTATGGAACACGCTCGAACGAACCAACCCGAATACCAGCGAATACGAAGAGATCATGAAAAAGATTCGCGCCCTGGCGGACGAGTATCAGGCACTCATTGACGCACCCAAAAAGCCCAAGGGTTCAAAATGAGGTGTCTACTTTAAAAACGTCCATCAACTTGCTTTCGAAAGAGAAATACGCAACCACGCTAAGCCCGAATCATGGCCGGGATTCTAGCAGTTGCCGGCCTGCTTCACGACATTTAAGACATGGTCCGGCCTTCACGTCGAAGTTATCACCGGTTATATCTTCCTCAGGCGAATCATACCCGCAGTTACGTTGGTCGCAACGCCAGTGAAAACTCTTCCCGTTCGGGTGATTGATCTTCTTGAGTGTCACAATCGCCTCTCTTTGCGATCACGCTATATCTTGCTGCGGAGACTTATCTGACGAGGTTCATTTCGTGCCGTCTACATGAATAGCACATCTTATCGCGTCGTCACTCGACACAGGCAGGGTTCACGAATACTGCCAGAAAAACCTCAAGAGTGCGACCAATCCCCAGAACGCAATCAAGGCACCGGCGATCCTCAGCGCCCCTTCAGACCACACACGCAACGTTTCATGTCTGCTAAAACTGCACCACCTCGCGTGGTCTGATCGATTAGTTATCTGTCTGTAGCACAAGTGGCATTCAGCCATGTTGGCCTCCAGTTCATTGTTGATAGAGAGCGGCAAGTCCTGCCAATTCCGACAAGCTGGGAATCTGGCATTCTTTGAATGCAGTTTCGGAAATCTACAACATTGAGTCGCGCGCGTTGGATCATGAGGTTTTCTCCTTTGACTCAAACACCGGGCCAACCGAGCACGTCAGTCTTAATCGCATATAGGTTGTTCGCGGCGGATTCCATTGCCCTGCGCTCTGTCTCGTGGTTCGGACACGCTAAGCTCCGACCAGCGGACAAACAGGGCTTCTTCTGCGGCATAGACGCGTTGAAGCAATCTTTCGAGGTCTATTTCTGCGACAACTTTCTCAACGGAATGAAACCAACGGCTTGTGGCGTGAGTGGACTCTGACTGGAGGGATTTGCAGCAATTGCCTAGCATATTCGCGCTCCATAGTGCGAAAGACGAGACAACTACGTGCTGAGTTTTTTAGGCTCTGTCAGATTTTGCAAGGAGCCGTAGAGGGTGACAGCGCGGCGGGTTGCTAGTGAGACAACGAAACGATACCACTCCCAAGTCGCATTGTCACGCGATATGACAGGTACGTTTTAGTCAGTGACGCTAGTAAGGCTGCGAACCCGATTTATCTCTTTCCGAAGCGCGGCGTCGATTTTTTGCGATTTGCGCTCCCCGCGAGCGACACGGCTGACGTAAGAGGGGTCTACTTTCAATTCTTTCGCGACCCGGTCGTAAAGTCCTCGAAACACCGCCACTGCTTGCAGTAAAGGTTTTTGTTGCATTGAACACTCCGACCCACGAGTTGAGGCCCTTTCTTAATTCATCTGAGTTCGCAGGAAGCCGGAGGAAGGTAAACGGCAGGATGCTAGGGAGACTTAATGACAATACACTAATAAACCTTCACTTGATACCGCTATTGTTGCGCGTTCTTGGGCCGCCGGCATTGGTCCTAATGAGGTTTGTGTCTGCATCGTCTCCGAGTCGGCTCCGCGGCATGATGTGATGAACCTCGAGCTGACGCAGTGATCCACATCCTTGGCAGCGCCATCCGTCACGCTCGAGTGCGCGCCGCCAACGTTCCGATATAAACCACCGCCGAGCTTCACCCTCCCTCGGCTCGCATTCATGAAGCACTTCGGATTTGCTCGAGAAATTCCATTTTCTGAGGGGAGGGAAGAAGCTCGACCTGCATTCCAGTGAGAGCAGGAGTGCTTTCGAATTTCCGCTCTCAAGGTTAGCCCCGCTAGGAAGTCGGCACGTATCATTTCCAGGCAGCCCGCGCTTCGTGCGTGCCGAGCCTTCTAACGCGGCCCGATTTTCGACTGCCCTGGTTATCAGGGGAAAAAACAGGGAATCTCATTCTCTGGTCGTTCGCCACGTACTGTAAGGCCATTACTTTCAACATCTGTTCGCCGGCACGGACCGTGAAACAGCTCCGGAACAGGGAATTAACAGGGAGTCCGTACCGGCAACGAGCAGTGTACTCTCTTGAAAATCCGACGCTGTCGGAAGTTGGCATTTTAAAAGGCGCTTGAGTTTCGGGTGTTTGCAATCGTCAGCGACCAAAGAGACGGAGGCATTCCGATGACCCGTATGAGGAAATCGCTGCGACTATGGTCTGAGCACAACTGCAATTAGTAGCGTCTAAATCCAAATCTTCTTTCATCATATTCGCGCAGCGCGTCACGCCGGCTGTAAGAGGGCGTACCAGCTTTTTGCTTCTCAGCCTGGCGTTTGAGGTATTCGATGTAACCTAATCCCGAATTCATGCTTTGCTCTTTGATCCAGGCCAACGCCTGAGAGGTGGAATCGACTTGATCATCATACTTAGCTCTCGGAAAGCTCGCGACTTCGTGTAGGTACTCGCCGAGCCACAACGCTTTATCCGGAAGATGAACAAAGCCATTTTCAATCGTGCTGGTGACTGAATGCATCCGCATGATCTTGTCCATTGCGGGTTCATACTTTTTGACTGCATGCACACCGTCAGCGATCAGTTCCTGAATCAGCTGTGTACCCGACGCCCGATCCTCGATTAAGATCGTTTGCGGACTGTAACTTTTTTTTGCAGTACTTGTAGTACCCAGAGCATTACAGAGTGCTGCAACGGCCGTTTATTTGTCACCAACTGGATGTAGAGACTCCGGAACTTCCTACTGGAAGAAATACTTTTGGGCAGGCCGATTTTCAACGAATAGCTTGGGCCTGAGAACTAGAAGGGTGACAATGATATGGCGGGCCTGACGGTTTCCGTGACTTCGTTCGAGAAGCACATATGAGGAAGTTGTATTGTTGTCCTAACGATGCTCCAACTACATCCACACTCCAGTAACCATTTCCCTCGGAATAAGCGCGGCATCGCTGTGATCATGGACGCTATTTACAACCACCTGGGCTATCCCGCGGGTGACATGTGGCAATTCGACGGATGGAGCCAGAACGGCAAAGGCGGGATTTACTTCTACAACGACTGGAGGGGCCCACAAGCTTGTGAGCAAAACTGCTGGGGTCCATCTAGCAATTTGGTGCACTTGTGCTGCTCCATGCGAGAGGAGGCCGAGCTCTTCAGCTTCCGTATTTGAAAGACAGTAGCACGCGCGTGCGGTAGGCCAACACCTTGCCGTCCTCGACCTTCAGGTCCATCTTTACAACCTCGGCGATGCGCAGATCTCGCAGCGTGCGTCCGGCGGTTTCCACCGCATTCTTTGCCGCATCCTCCCAAGACTGCGTGCTCGTTCCGATGACCTCCACCAGTTTGTAGACTGCATCCACAGCTTTGACTTGTTTTGCCATATTGCCTCCTATTAGTTATTTCGACCAAGCGATCAATCTTTGGCTGCCTGATAGGCACAGCTCCATCAGGCCAACGCTCCGCGGATTCTACCTCTAATCCGTCCTTCTTACTGCGAGCTCTTTACAGGGCGCATCAGGGTGTCCTGCTAACGCAAATTGGATTTCCCCTTCATCCTAACGTTGGGGTTCGCTGAGGGAATCGTAGGCTGCAGTAGACTCGATCGTGAACACAGGAACGACTCGCACCGATTCGCCCGAAGGCAGAACCAGAGAAGAGTCGGGGTTGAACGCGATGGAAAGATTTGTTTCCATGTCGGGTAGTACGCGGAAGAAACCGCCTGCTATATGTTCAGTCGCGATATTTAAGTCTGGCGTTGCACCATCGAGAATAAGCGGTCGTACTTCGTCGTTCGACATAACCACGCAGTTAAAGCTGACGCCGCCACAAGCGTTTGACTTTGGAACAGAGTCATCTGCTGCTGGATGATTTGGAAGCACTCGCAGCCGGAGCTGCGTGTATACGTAGGCGGGAACGAAGGTTCCATGAATCAAGTAGGACGGGCGGTGATCGTCAGTCTCGGCCATCATCAAATCGACCTGCACAGGCTGTTGAGCGAGTTCCGGAGCCAACTCTTGCCACTTCGCAGAATCCTCATCCGCCGACGAGTCGGAATGAGCTTCAATACCCTCTAGTGTCACGAAGATATGTTCGAGATTCCGGGCCATTGGCGGCGCAGAAGGCGCACGTGATGAGCCGATATGCAGGTTGACTGTGCCATTCGCGGTGCTGAGCGAACACGACGAATTGCCGGTCGTAACTGTACCAGCGAAGTTCCAAGTAGCAATAACACACGAATTGCCGCAACCAGTCGAGGTCAAACTCAGGAGCAGCGCTACACAGAGAATCGCAATACGGAGGAATCTTGCCTGAGGTTGCGTGATTGCAAGGCAGAACCTAAAAACGCGGCGCATGATGGAGCCCCATAGGCTGCAGTATGGACACGCCTACTCGTACCGTCAAGTCGAAGGCACAATATTTGGACAAGGGACGGATATCTCGACAGAAGTAACACAACCCGATACCTCACCTAGTGTGTGTGCCGCGCAGGGGTTTTGCTCATCCGAGTGATCAGTTGTTGTTAACTTATCGTTCAACTGTAGTTGCAAATCACTTGAGCCCGAGCGTTGTTTACGAGAGCCTATTCGAGGCGTTTACTCGGATCTCATACTTGCAAATGGAGACACAATGAAGAGCAAGTGGCTCTCACGTCTGGCTGACGTGAACAAAGAACTCTTGCTCATTTTTTCGATCATCGTTGCAGCTGGTCTGATCAACTTCTTTGTTGCAGGCCAGCGGTTAGTACTAACCTTTTACAATTTACCCACTCTCTGGGCAGCATATTACTTCGGTCGGCGACGCGCAGTGGAGGCGGCTCTGGCTACGGTTCTATTTGTCGCCTGGATGAACCTCATGAATCCATCCGTCTTGGGTGGCATGGAACATCGTACGGAACGCCTTTTCACCTGGTCCGACCTTGCGGTCTGGGCCGGCTTTCTATTGATTTTTGCCTATGCGACCGGAACTCTGTACGAACAGGGCGAGCGGAGACTGCGCGAACTTCGGGCGGCTTACTTCGGCGTATTGCAAATCTTGACTCAGTTTATTAGCAACGACAAATATACGCAAAACCATTCCTACAGAGTATCTGTCTACGCGGTGTGTATTGCCGAGGAGATGCACCTGCCAGAATCGCAAATAGAAGATGTGCGAGCTTCCGCGCTTCTGCACGATATCGGCAAACTCGAAACCAGCCGCGATATCCTTTACAAAGCTGCACGCCTCAGCGACGATGAAATAAAAACCATGAAGACCCATGTAGAAAAAGGAATAGGCCTACTTAACCCGGTAGGCGGCTCGCTACGGCGCGTCTTGCCCATTATCTTGGCACATCATGATAAGTTTGACGGCTCCGGGCACCATCCGACAAAAGGTGAAGACATTCCCATCGAAGCGCGGATTATCTCCGTGGCCGATGTGTACGATTCATTGATCAGTGACCGTCCCTATCGCAAGGCCTTGTCCCCTTTCGACGCGCGCGACATCATCCTGAAGGGAGCAGGCACGGATTTTGATCCCGCTGTCGTGAGAGCTTTTGAGTCAGCCTTTCGCAACCAAAGAATGGAAGTTCCCGAGGTATTGGTGTGAGGCGGAAAGGAAACCGGCTTGATTTAGCTCGTACTTGGGGGACCAGCCACAGTGATGATGCCATTGGATCGGGGCGAATCGGGGCGGGCCGCTGATCGGGAATTCCAAGATAGTCTCCGACATCTGGATCGGAGCACTTCATGGCTTTTCTGGAGCAACATTCTTGCGGTTGTGCTGCTGCCGGTAGCCACCGTGTTACTTTCGGTTCCTTGGCTGTTCCCCGAGTTCGGCCCGTTTCATCCACCGAGCGCAGGCGTGCTGGGCCCCGTTTTGCTCGGTCCGTTGTGGCTCGTGAGCATCCTCACCCTACGTGGGCAGCGCCATCTCAAGCTGTTTCGCAAGCGCCTAGTCGAACAGATGGACGCCGCCACGAAGCAAAGCCTGAGAGCGGAGAGGTATTACGGATTGTCGATTCTCGACCCGTTAACCAGCTTATACAACCGACGGTTTGGAGAAACTCGTTTACGCGAAGAAATCGAGCGAGCGGAGAAGTCGGGCTACTCTCTGCTCGTGCTTGCTCTCGATTTCGATCGTTTCAAGGAAATAAATGATCGGTATGGACATGCCGCCGGCGATTTGGCCTTAAAAATATTTGCTCGCCGCCTGCAGAGAGCGATACGCGCCTGCGATATACCGATACGCGTCGGAGGCGATGAATTCCTTGTGATTCTCCCGGAGTGTTCGCCGGACAAGGTTGAGATGATCTTGTCGCGCGTGCATCCGGTTGAAGTGAACCTGGATGGGCAAAGATTCCCAGTCTCTTTCTCGCGGGGGATGGCGCAGCACCAGGTGAATGACACGCCCGAGACGATGATCAGAAGGGCCGACGAGCGACTGTATGCCGAGAAGGCGCAACGGGCCAGCGTTCACGTGTGATTGCAAAACTCGGTGGCGTCCGAAGGCCGAAATTACTTCTGGATAACGCCGCTTGTTCCATCAACCAACCTGGTGTTTGCCGTTTGTATTAGAGCGCTCATACCTACACCTTCAAGAATTCCTTCGCGCTCGGAAATACGCACACGTCATCCACTCCGGTTTGGTTGGATTCAGTGGCCATTTTCCTCCGTTTATCGCCGGATTCGAATCCGATTGAAGTTGAAGATTTGCCGAAGGAACGCGACGAATACACGCTGCTGCATGCCATGGGGAAGGAGGTCGCCAATGTGCATTTAGGATCTGCGGGGCACGTGAAGAGCGTTTTGAAGGACCTGCGCGGGCGCGATAAGAAATGGCTGCGACGGGCAGGGAAGCAAATGGCAAGAGTGATGGTGGCGGAATGGAAGGCTTATGCTGAGTAGACATACTTCGAAAAAGACACGAGTTTTTGAGATTTACCCACCGCGCCGAGTGGTTACTACTTGCTGGAGTCTCAAACGCTAAAGTCCGTTCAAACGGAACACTACTCTGTTTAGTTCTGATTGACCGGACAGTTCAGTTCTTAGGGGAAGTATTGTCGGATCAACTTTTCACGGGCCTCCCATTCCAGAAAGATTCCGACTATGTGGAAATCGATCCGCAGAATCTTACTCTTGAAGTCCACGAGAGTGGAAAGAACCAGACGATCTTGACGGTCCCGAGCTTTAACGCGGTTGCCGGTACCATCTATACCGTGGTCGTTGCCGGTAATGGAACCGAAGGTCAACCTCTCACCGCCATTCAGTTTCAAGATCAATTCAAGCCTCTTGACAGCGCTCACGACGTTCACAAACCTTCAACCGGACTTTAGTCTTAGGAGTAATCAATGTCCACCACTGCTAGCATTGCGAAACACCCGATACATCCCATGTTGGTAGGATTCCCAATTGGTCTGCTTTCATTTTCATTCATCGCTGATCTTTTTGAAATCGGAACCCATTCGGCGATATGGAATTCTGTTGCGAAATATAGCCTGGCTGCCGGGATCATCAGCGCTGTTATCGCAGCGCTGCCTGGTTTTCTCGATTTCTCCCTATCCAAAGCGAGCAAACCCGAAGGCTGGCCTTAACCCATATGCTGGTAAATAGCGCGAGCGTGGTTCTGTTTATTATCGATCTACTCGTACGCCTGAATAGTAATTCTCGAACGATTTTGCCGCTCGTTTTATCATTCGCCGCGCTTTCGCTTCTCGGCATCGGTGGCTGGCTGGGTGGAGAAATGGTTTACGTTAGAGACATGGGTGTGCAAAAGGTAGAACCATCCACGGAAAAATCGTTTGCAGGAATCCGGGAATAAGTAGAGTTGTTTACGCATGACGTTGCAAGGTCGTTGGATATAAAGGGGCTAGAAATGACGGAAAGGGTAAGCGCGTAGAAGAGTTATTTCTTATCACGAACTACGCCAAGATCATCCCGCGTATAAACGGCCGTAAATCTACAAGTAGGAACGGGGCACGTTATTTTTACGGGTTCACACGTACCCATTTGTGTTTTTATCTCTATCGCGGACTCATGCGAGGTGAAGAAGGGAGTCGGAATAAATTCTTTGCAGTTTTTACAAATGACGTGGAAGAAAGGCATGAGTGATTTTAGTACTGACGCATCAAAATGCCAATTGCCAAAAGGAATGGCATTTCGATTTTTTTTACTTGATCGGGCTTCCGTTGCCGGAAAGAAGGTCACAAGACCGATCTCTGTCCATTAATCTCACGAATCCGCGCTGCCAACGATTTAATTTGACCTTCTTCTGCTCCAATTATTTCGATAATTTGTCGCGCCCTTTGTAAAATCCCATGGTCGTTTGCAACGTGAAATTTTCAAAAACTTTGTCAACTGCGCGGATTATGAACTTCCTGCGCATATCTTCGGTGTATATGCGGTGAACTTTATGGATTTTGCTCATAGCGCTCATTTTTGCCCGCATGCGTTGAATCCACTATCAATCGGTATGAATGCCCAATTCCTCAATGTGTCCCAGCAACTCCGCTGGATCTTTGTAGACGCAGTATGCACCCGCTCTGTCTAGTTCTGCACGTCCGTAGCCTCCACAAAGTAACCCGACGCCCAAGCCTTTCGCGCGGCGAGCTGCTAAAAGGTCCCAGACGCTATCCCCCACAATCATGCAATCGTTCAGAGCCATGCCCAATCGCTTGGCCGCCGCCAGAAAGATGTCAGGCTCAGGTTTTGCTTCTTTTACATCATCGCCAGTAACGACCTGTGGTTTGGACGGCAAGCGCAGCAGTTTCAGCAGCGGAGCCACTTCTTCTTTCCCTCCACCCGTTGCGATGATCCATGGAACACCCAGTTGTGACAGTCGTTTTAGTAATTCACGAGCGCCCGGCAGTCTCTGAACTTCAGAGACCCCTCCCACAAAGATCTTCGTCTTAATCTCTCTAATACGTTTCACTTTATTCTCACTCGCCCTGGCGCCTATTTCCCTGAGCAATGCTTTCAAATTGATTCCGAGCTAGGCATCCTGCGGAAACCTCGGTAGATTGTGTTGGTCAAATGAGATGCTATGCGTCAATGCCGCCTTGCCACAATCTGTTTTCTTGAGAGTTAGCCCAGGGTTCCTTAAAATGGTCCCGCGTCATAACGTTTTAGCATTCGCAGTCGCCGTGGACTCGTTTCAAATTCGCCGTGGGTGACTTTTTGGTATGCAAGCTCCTTCTAGCTCGTGGCTAATTAAAAATCGTAAAAAGTCGGGGATTGTTGAAGATGTTTCCGTTAGGAATTAGTTCCGCGCGCCCCGCTCGAATTTCGTTGGCTTCAACGCTTACCCTAGGCTTTCTTGTACTCCTTGTTGGCGCTCCTAGATGCTTGGCCTGGGGCTGCAATGGCCACAAAACCGTCGCGTATATTGCATTTGAACGCCTGAATCCTCGTGCGAAATCAGCCGTGCTGGAATTGTTAAGCCAATTGCCGCAAATCCCAAACCTTAAACACTACTGTGCCGGCGATGACAATCCGTTTGTCCAGGTTTCGACGTGGGCTGATGACATTCGGACGCAGAGACCCGAAACCGGTCCCTGGCACTATATTGATATCCCGCGCGGAATCATAAAATACGATAAGAAATACTGTCCCTTGCGGGAAGGATGCCTCATTACCGCCATCAATCAGCAAATCGCGGTTCTTCGCGATCACAAGGCTTCCACACAGAGCAAGAGTATGGCACTTCTTTTCTTGATTCACTTCCTCGGTGACCTTCATCAACCGCTTCACGATATTTCGAACAACGATCGTGGCGGGAATTGTGTACCTGTTAGTCTCTTTGGGCAGCGACCTAAGGAATTTCCGAATGAGAATTTCAAACCAAATCTGCACAGTGTTTGGGACACCGACCTTGTCGAGAGGGACATGGCAGGGAGATCGGTAGCGGACTTTGCAACTTATCTCGATGCAAAATATGCTGATCTGGAGCGTTCCTGCGCGAATGGCCACATGGACTTCGTTAAGTGGGCAATGGAGAGCCACAATCACGCGGAGGCAGCGGCCTATGGAAAACTTCCCGTACCTGTTCCGGTGGAAAAACCAATGGAGGTAGCCTTGTGCAGCGATGATAGCCACGTAAGCTACCGGCTCGCGAGTCTGAACGAGGTCGTTAATGAGCCATACTTTCTAGCGACTCAAGAAGTTCTTGAAGAGCAGTTGTCGCGTGCGGGAGTGCGCCTCGCTGTGATCTTGAATCGAGTCTGGCATTAGGGGCCCTTCTACTCGAGTCGGGAACATGTCGCACTTCGGAGGCGTTAGCGATACTACTGTCGAAATGTGACGGCCCATAGCGGAGTTCAAGGGTACCGTGTATGTGTTGCACGCTCCCGCTTTA
Organism: uncultured Acidobacteriota bacterium; assembly: GCA_963703675.1. GTDB lineage: Bacteria > Acidobacteriota > Terriglobia > Acidiferrales > UBA7541 > Palsa-295. The sequence continues at coordinate 234,734 of CAVPFH010000011.1, forward strand.
TGAGGTATACAGCGTAATCCGTATTGTGACGGGGCGTAGACGGTGCTGAAGTCCCGCAGTCGATCAATTTTCGATCGCATCACGGTGCTGCTTTTTCAGTGAGTTTTGCCGATTATGCTGCTCTTCTTTCTAAAGGAATCGAACATGAAAAAATTATTGCCTCTGACCATCTTGTTGGCAATAGTGACTCTGTTCGCTTCCGCTGCACAGGCTCAGAATGCCATTTCGACAGGTTCGATTTCCGGCCAAGTAACAGATACGTCCGGCGCACTGGTCGTCGGCGCGACCGTAACAGCAGAAAATGTGGCAGCTGGAATAAAGCTGAACACAAAAACCAACGGCGCGGGATTTTATACTTTTCCGTCGCTACCCCTTGGCGCCTACAATATCGCAGTCAGCCAAACTGGATTTAAGACTACCAATATTAACGACGTCGTGGTTCAGGTCGGGCAAAACACCTCCGAAAACGTCGCCCTACAAGTAGGTGACCTCACGCAGTCTGTCACGATTATAGCCGAGGCTCCGCTGCTGCGAGCTACCGAATCTACGGTCAGTACGGTTGTGAATCAAAATCTGATCGAAAATTTGCCGTTGAGTGGTCGTCGCTACACCGATTTCGTGTTGCTCACCCCGAATGTGACAGCGGACGGCGATTTCGGGTTGGTGAGTATGGCTGGCCAGCAAGGTGGCGCCGATTCTGGATATGCCAATGGCAACGGCTCGAATTCGTTCACTGTGGACGGTGCGAACGCCACTAGCAATTATTTCGGCGAGGCGCGCGGGCGGACGCGGGTGCCCTACGTATTCGGCGAACAGTCGATTCAGGAATTCCAGGTGACGGATAATCCGTACAATGCTGCATATGGAGGCGCGGGAGCGGGTTTTGTTAACACGGTAACAAAATCAGGGACCGATACCTGGCACGGTGACGCGTTCTATTACAACCGCAACTCGGGCGTCGGAAATGCGAATGATGCCATCGATAAGGCTAATGGCGTTCCTCGGCCCCTCGACGTACTGCAGCAATTCGGCGCGGACCTTGGCGGGCCAGTGGTGCACAACAAAGCCTTCTTCTATTTCGATTACGAACAACAGCGGCGTAAACAACCGATTTCAGTAATCAATTCTCAATTCGCTGGCTTGGGTAGCGACCTTTCAACTAATTTCGGCGTGCCTGATGGAACGACATTGCCGGCTCCTAACGCACCTTATCCCGTTCCGGGCAGCTTCAGCATGGCTCCCGCGCCAGGCGATGCGAACTTTCCCACCTACCTCCAGCAAGTGGCTAACGCTCTGGGCGCAATCGATCGCAACTTGGTCCAGCGAGCTCGGCGCGCTGACAATTTATCTTTCTTCCCGAAGCTCGATTGGCAGGCCACGGCTGCTGATCACGTGACTTTGGTTTACAACTACAGCCGGTTCAATTCGCCTGGTGGTGAGATTACGTTCAATCCGGTAGCCACATTCGGTGCCGAAAGTCTTTCTAACAACTTCGTCCGCGATCATCACGCGAGCGTCCATTGGACACACATTTTTAAACCTACGCTCCTAAACGATGTTTCGGTAAGTTATCTGCGCGATCAACAAATTGAAACACCGTCTGGCCTGACGTCGCCTACGCTCGGCCAGATCGAGTTTTTCTCGCCCAGCTTCTTTGAACTTGGTAATCCAACATTCTCGCAAGGTGACAATAAAGAGTTCCAGTGGCAGATAAATGACCACGTAACCTATACCACCGGACGTCACACCCTCAATTTTGGTTTTGATTTCAACCGTACGCATGTAACCGATTTCTTCCCAGGCAATTTCGATGGCACTTATGCATTCTCCAGCCCCGAAGATTTTGCCCTCGGACATTACGCTTTCTTCAACCAAGCTGCCGGGAACCCCGTCTTCCCGTTTACTTATCCTTATTATGGATTTTACGTGCAAGACAAATTCCAAGTTTCCGGAAAACTCACCCTGGACTTTGGAGTGCGCGAAGATTTTCAGGTTTATCCTCAGCCACGGGCTAACACTGTGACTGGCGACCCGCTGGTAGCAAGATTAACGGGGCAGTTTCCGAACCAATACAACCGATTAGCGCCACGCATTGGTTTTGCCTATCAACCGATTTCGAAGACCGTTATTCGCGGTGGATTTGGGATGTTCCGGGAGATCCTCGACGGCATTAATTATGAAAACTCAGTGATTTCGAATGGACTTGCCTCGCAACAGGCCACGACGTTCGTGCCCTTCAACTCCGCCCTCGCTCCGAATCAGCAGGCCATCGTTTTTCCGAACTCATTCGCCAACACGACCAGTTTTGGCCCATCCTCAAACCTCTCGATTGTGGATCCGAGTTTCAAGATTCCGTATGTTATCGAGTCGAGTCTGGAAATTCAGCGGGAGCTAATTGCCAATACTACGGTCACAGTGGGAACAATGTGGACCCACGCTGTACACCTGCTAGCCTCCAGCGCTTACGATCAAAATCTCTTGCCGCCTACGGGGACGACCGCGTATTACTTTTGTCCACCAGGAGTCGGCCAAGGCGGTACTACGCCAGACCCTTCTCCAACCATTTGCCCGGGAACCGTAAGTGCGCCCACTCTTGACAGCGGACTATTGACCGAGGGTCGCCTGACGTCCGCAGTTGGTCAGATCAATGCGCTGATCAGTCCAGGAGTGAACAATTACAATTCTCTGTATGTGCAGATTCTGAGACGAGCCTCACATGGGCTGTCGTTGATGACTTCTTACACATTTTCTAAGGGAACCCAGAGTGGGGCGGACTTCAATAATCAGTTCGACCTTAGCAATACGCACGGCCCATCGCTGCTAGATCAGCGACACCGCCTTTCTATTGCGGCTGTTTACAACCCGGATGCTTCGGGACTTTCAAATGATTTTCAACGACATCTGCTTTCGAACTGGACCATCAGCACGGTCATGCAGTTTAATTCCGGCCGGCCATATACCGGACTCTTGGCTAGCTCCTGCACCGGTCCGAATCTTTCGAGTTGCGGTTCCAGCGGAAATGACACCATCAACGACAGCGCCATCAATGAATCTACGAACAACACCGCCCTGGGAATCGCCGGCGCAGGTCCCGTCCCCGGGGTCGGCTACAATTCTTTTTACGGTCCGTGGATTGATGAAATTGATCTTGGCATAAAACGTGGTTTCCATATCACCGATCGCCAAACCATCGAAATTGAAGCGCAGGTATTCAATCTATTCAATCACCCCAACTATTTCGTGCAGGCCGGCGCTGGGATCAATCAAACACAATACGATCCGGTGGGACCTACTTGCGGCGACGGAACGAGTCCAAATCAAACTTGTTTTTTGTTGCCCAGTTCAGGATTCAAAACGCTCGAGTCGATAAATCAATTGAACGGGCCACGAACGTTTCAATTCTCGTTCCGCTACCGCTTTTGAGGCAATCACCGGCGCTTTGTGCTTCGTAGCTAACTCTTACTGCATGATTTTTCTTGGCGAGAAATTCGATCAGGACTCGTTTGGACTGTCAGGTGCAGACTCCAAATAAGCCGACTTCTCATTACTAATCGCAGTAAGCTGGCATCGGATCACTCACGTGACCGACAAACCGTCAGTGATGGCTCGATTCCGGGGTTGTGAGTGAAATGACGTTTTTCGCCAACAATCACCGGGATCACTGCCTGGTTGACTTGGCTTGTTCGACCCAGACGACAAAGCTCAACTTATTACGATGGTAGTCTCCCGTGATCTCCCAGCAGCCGGGAGTGGGTACATATACACCTGTCAGCATGGCAGAGCCAGGTCCTTGAAAGGCGTTGGTCGGCGGCAACACCAGGAGGGGCGGAGCGGGCCCGTCGAGCCGTCTCCCGGTGACCTTTATTGCAGGGCGCTGTTCCGCACGCGAATCGTAGCCCAAACGCATCCAAAAGATTTTTGCTGTTAAAGGCTGGACTTCCTGCTCGTGCCCTGGTTTGTGGGGCGCCCATTCCCACATCGCGCGTTCGGGAAGGAAGGTCCACAGCTTCTCCGTACCCAGCCAAAAGGAGTTTTCATCGCGCTCATAAGCGACGGGCGGTATGAATTCCTTTGCCGGCCGACGCGTAATCGGGCAAGAAGCGGGCGGCACAGGCTGAGGTTGAGCCGAGGGCTCCTGAGGAGAATTCTGCGGGCTCCTTGCCGTCAAGGCCACCAACGCAATTACTAGGACGAATCGGAAAGCAGTCATTGCGTTCGATCCTCCTTTCTGGATCTTTTTTTCAAAGCGGGCCATCGTCGGACGGAGCGCGCCGCATCTCTCACTCTCCAAAGACGGTTGCAGCAACGATATGTTAACAAAGTGTCTTAACTGACGTAATCAGGCGATTTCACTCATAACGGGGCCAGCAGCGCGATTTTTGGCGTGTCACGGGCAATTCGGCATGCCATCGGGAAGGAGGTCGCCAATGTGCATTTAGGATCTGCGGGCGTGTGAAGAGCGTTTTGAAGGACCTGCGCGGGCGCGATAAGAAATGGCTTCGACGGGCGGGGAAGCAAATGGCAAGAGTGATGGTAAAGGAATGGAAGGCTTATGCTGAGTGGACATACTTCGAAAAAGACACGAGTTTTTGAGACTGCACAGTTTTCCTGTCCCAATTGATACGTGCCAAATCCGTCGTCCGCCCTCAGCACACAAAGGGAGTAGAATTCCGCCAAACCCGCCCGCCTTCGCGGTCACTCACTCCTTGCGGCTCGCCTTCAAATGGCAGGTAAGTATCGCCGGCTGGGATGTACCGATGTGGCTGAGCGCGGTCGCTTGTGTCATCGCAGCTTATCTTGCCTATGAAGGATTTCAGATAAGGAAGAACACGTAGAACATTCCAGATCCAAAGCGCGACGTTACGCGGACCGATTCATTGCAGCTTGGCATATTCCGACTTGGCGGCGATGAGGGTGGGAATATTGGGGTCGGCGTCTTTCCAGAGCGCGAGGAAGTCTTGATATGCTGCCTTGGCTTTGGCGGTGTCGCCCTGCACTGCATAGGCACGGGCAAGTCCGAGCTGGGCGAGTGCGCCTGTCGCACAATTCCACAACAGCCCGCGATGGTCGAGGATTTTCTGGAATTCGGCGACTGCGAGCTGGCCTTGTTGTGCGCTTAAATAAGCTTCGGCGCGAACGTACACAGGATACAAACAGGAGTTAACTGCGCTTCCACTCAGCATGCCCAGCTCATAGGGTGCTGCCGCCTGCAGCAGCTCGATGCTGCGAGCTGAATTCTTGTGGACTGTTTCTATCTGCGCGTGAATAGTAGGAAGCCAGACTGACTGCACCACAGTATCCTGCGGGAAGCGCTTGGCGATGTCGTCCGCAAGTGACTGGGCGTGGGTCGCGTCGCCTGCCAAGGCATAGGCCAATGCTGCTTGCGCCTCCGCATCGCGGCTCCCGGGCGCGAGCGCTACTGACGCAGCAGCATTCTGGCGGGCCGCCTCCGCGTTTCCGAACAATGCGTCGCGTATCGCCGCGTTCGCTTGCCATAAGGAAGCAGGTTCTTTTTCATCGCTGCGGCGAGCGCTCTCGACAGCCTGCCGGGATAGCTCGCGGGCTTTCCCTAGTCTCCCGGACAAAGCTTCAGTATCGGATTCAAACGAAAACATCTGGTCTTCCGCACCCGGTTTTCCAACAGCCCAGTCAGCCTGCTGCTTCATGGCTGCCGCGTTACCTTGGAAGAAGGCTAGGCCATACAAGTTCACGTGCAGCGGAATAGCCTCAAGTTTGCGTCCCAGCGCCTCGTCGGTTGTGGTCCTTGCTTCATCGAAACGGTTCAGGGCCAGGTAAATCTGGCCCAGATTCTCGTATGAGATTACGCTGTTAAGTTCCAAGCGAAGAGATTCACGAGTTTCCGTTGCGGCCTTCTCATATTGTCCGAGAATCATGTGGTTAGTGCCCAGATTGCCGGGAGGCACATCATCCCGTGGATAAGCTTGCTTCCATAGTTCGTACGATTGATTCGATTTTTCCAGCTCGCCCGTGGCCACCGCGTAGTAGAGCGCTGTGATGTGGAACTTTTCGCGTTCCGTGACGCGGTCGCGCAGGTCGAAGGCTTTCTTCAGGTAATCAGCTCCCAGGCTGGGCTGATTCAGATTGTAGTAATCAACTCCCAGACCTTCGTACGCCAACGCAAAATTAGGGTCGAGTTCAATAGCGCGCTTGTCGAATGGGATAGCTTCGGCGTCTCCCTTTTCACGCGCGGTATTTACACCCAGCGTGTAAGCCTTGAGGGCTTCCAGCGAATTCGTGGTGGCCTGCTCCAGCGGAACGTCGAACTTCTGCACCGAGCTGAGCGATTCACCCACCTCGTTGCGAAGCTTTGCTGCGGCCTGGCCCAGCGCTGGAAGAACTTGCTCTTTTCCCGTAGCCGTCACTTGCTCACGTGCCAGTACGTCCCCGCTTGCACAGTTCAGGGCCTCCAGACCAATTACGTACTGCGTTCCCAGCGTCGCAATCGAGCCTGCCAAATAGGCTTTGCTTCCAGCACGCTGGCACACTTCCCGCGCCAAGCCTTGCGTTAGTCGTTCATTTGGCGAGTGGGTCATCTCCTGCAGTGTCTGGCTAACCTTGTCTTCGGAAAGAATGTTCAGGAAGGGCGACTGCCCCAGGTCTACGGCCAGGGCTTGTTTGAGGGTGTCGTCAAAAACCGCGTCGCCCGTCGTATTGTTGAAATCCGCGAGCACGATGGTGTCTTTCTCAGTCAGCAGCGCTGCGTGACGCGAACGAAAGTAGAGACTACCAGCGACCAAGGCAGCGACCAGAACTACAGCGGCAGGAACCAAAATCTTCCAGCGGCCCGCGCGCTGCTCTGCTACAACTGGAACGGTGGTCGAAGAAACTGCTTTCTGTTTGCCGCTCGCAGGCCCATGACTAGAGGTCACCGGCACTACAGGCTCTGGTTCTTCGATTATCGTCGCCGAACGCCCCGATTCAGTGTCACGCTTCAGGCGTTGCAAATCTGTTCGCATGTCCGTCGCAGATTGGTAGCGGAGCCTTTTATCCTTTTCCAGAGCTTTGTTTATGATGTCTTCCAGTTTCGGCGGAACGTCGGGGTTCAATCTCACTGGAGGCACAGGAGCCCGGTGCAGAATGGCGTCCGTAATGAAAGCGGAACTGTCGCCGCGAAAGGGCAACGTTCCTGTGGCCATTTCGTATAAGACGACGCCGAATGAAAACAAATCTGTACGTCCATCCAAATCTTTGGCACCCAATTGTTCGGGTGACATGTAGGCGACCGTCCCCACAGCGGTGCCTGGACTCGTAAGATGTTCTTCGCTCACCGCTGCGGTCGCCAGAGTGGCGCCCGACGTCGCAGCTTCCCGCTTCGGTGCCAGCTTGGCTAAACCGAAATCCAGTATTTTCGCGTGCCCGTGTTCGGTAACAAAAATATTGGCGGGCTTGATATCGCGATGAACAATGCCTTTCACATGCGCCGCGTTGAGCCCGCTGACAATCTGGATGGCCAAATCGAGAATGGTTTCTATTTCCACGGGGCGGCCAGCGATGCGGTGTTTTAACGTCACACCGTCCAGGAACTCCATCACGATATACGCCTGGCCGTTTTCCTCGCCGATGTCATAAATCGTGCAAATGTTTGGGTGGTTGAGCGCAGAAGCAGCTTTCGCCTCTCGCTTAAAGCGTTCGAGTGCTTGAGGGTTACGCGCTAAGTCTTGCGGCAGAAATTTCAACGCGACAAAACGGTCCAGGCGCGTGTCTTCCGCCTTATAAACCACACCCATGCCGCCGCCACCAAGTTTCTCAACGATACGGTAGTGAGAGATGGTCTGGCCAATCATGGCTATTGGCGAGGCATGTTATGTCCCGTCTAGAGGCAAGTCAATCGCGGCTGGTTGTACGACCTGTGTCGATGGCGACGAGAAACCCAGCAGAATTCTGTTTCGCGACAGGGATTTATTTCTGGCTCAGAAGATAGAGGTCGGCGTGACCGCCAGGGCGCGCATAGACGATGGTAGAAAGGTCTCTGGAACAAAAGTAGGCGTTGCCGCCGTAATTTATGGGAAAAGCAAAGGGGACCTTCAACGCGACCTGGGGCGCCCCGATGAGTCTACCGCCTTTCCAGAGCTGACGGTAAATCGTGACTTCACCACGGGAAGCAACTGCATACAAGAACGACTTGCCATCGCCAGCAAAAGTTGCACTGAACGTCACGACGCCGGGAAGCAATGAGATACATTTCCTATCGGAGATGGAGACCTCATAGATTCCAGTCTTTTCTCCAAACGGTAAGACGCCAAGCAGGTACTGCCCCTCGGGGTCGATGTCGGTAACTACGCCACAGTTGTCCACGAACTTCTCGAGATTTGAACCCTCCACTCTCCATTTCAAAACGGTCAGCATCGCCCCTTCTAAGATGCTCACGTAAAGGGATTTTTGGTCAGGGCTCCAGACCGAATTCAGGGTATTACCTCCCGTCGGGGGGAGCTGATGAAGACCACTGCCATCGGCCCCGACGATGTACGTTTTGGCTCCTGCGCCGGCTCCCGTCTCCTCAAAAGACAGGTGAAAATTGTCCGACGCCCAAGTCCCAGTCCCCAGATGTTCCCCGGTAGCGATTTTCGCTTTGTTGCCCCCATCGATGTCCGACACCCACAGTTCGTTCCTCTTGGGTGCGATGAGCGCGATGTACATCACGCGCTTTCCATCTGGCGAGATGATGGGCTGAGTTGCATCCTCCGACACAATGTCCGTCGATTCCTTTGAATGAACGTGGTACGCAGTCAAGAACCCTGAGGACTTGCCATTCACATAGTAAATCCCTTTTCCTCCCGGGTCTGGCATGGGCGAGTAGTCCGGTCCCGTTCCGAAAGTAATCTGCGTCAGTCTCCGGTCCCTCAAGTTGTAATTCCAGATGTTCGTCAGCCCGCTTACTGTTCGGCTGAATAGCACGGATTTCCCTGAGTCGGCCCACACGACGTCACGATTCCCGGATACCTCACCTAAATCAACTGCCTCATGGCTGGTCAAGTTTATTCTGTAGAAATGGAAATTCGGCGCGGAGAGCTCTCGAGCACCAGCGGCCAGCATGTTGTTGCCGTCGGGAAATACCAGAAGCGGGAAGAAGAACAGGCCAGTGCCTTCGAAGTTGTACACTAATTCTTCGTTCAGTCCGGACTTTCCAGCACGGAAAATTCCAGAGCTTTCGGGCTTCACATAAAAGATTGAGGCGTCATCCGCAGAGGGCACTATATAGATGGCAGATGCCACGCGCCGGGCGCTGCCTCCGAGTGTAGGCACGGCCCAAACTTCGCCGTGGCCGAGAGACCTGTTGTAATAGATTTCTGTCCCATCGGGCGAAAATGTATTCACAACCTTGTCGCCTTCGTCATTCGTGAGCTGAAGAGGCTCGCCACCAGAAGTAAGCATGAGGAACACTTGCGCAATGCCGCCTACCGGTGAGACGAACGCCACGTTGTCGCCGTCAGGAGATAGCTTCGCTCCGTTCATCGGCTTGTTCCAGTGGCTTATTTGCGTAATCTTTGCAGGGCCGCCCGGAGTGTCTGTGCGAGGCCAAAAGTGATACGCCGCAAAGGCTGCTGCCAGGAGCGCGATGCAGGCGGCTAAAATAGCATATCGCTTCCGTGCAATCCCCGCTGACGGCTGAACCGCGGCCGAGCGAGTTCGAGGTTCTGCGGCGAATTCCTGAACCGCCCCGCTCCCCGATGACGAAATTCGGCCCGAATCCGTGTCGCGTTTCAGCCGCTTCAATTCAGCTCGAATGTCCGAGGCGTGCTGATAACGGAGCTCCCGGTCTTTCTCGAGCGCTCGGTTGATGATGCGCTCCAGTTCTGGAGATACCTCTGGATTCACTCGCGCCAGTGGGGTCGGCGCTCGGTTCAGAATCGCCTCGTGAATGATTGCCGTGGTGTTGCCAGGAAACGCCATCCGGCCCGTTGCCATCTCGTAGAGAACAGCGCCAAACGAGAACAAGTCCGTCCGTGCGTCCAGTTCTTGGCCCCGTGCTTGCTCCGGCGACATATAGGCCACTGTGCCAACTGCCGTACCGGGGCTGGTAAGCATTTCCTCACCTGCAGCCGTTGGCATTGCAGAAGCAGCGGCACCCGTCGCCACAGGGGTGAGCTTGGCAAGTCCAAAATCGAGAATCTTCGCGTGGCCGCGCTTGGTAACGAAAATGTTTGCCGGTTTGATGTCCCGATGAACGACCCCTTCGGCGTGAGCCGCGTCTAGCCCATCCGCTACTTGAATGCCCAAATCAAGGACGGTTTCCATTTCCATCGGACGGCCACTGATGCGGTGTTTCAGCGTCGCACCGTCCAAATACTCCATCACGATGAAGGTCTGCCCGTTCTCTTCGCCAATCTCGTAAACGGTGCAGATGTTCGGATGATTCAACGCTGATGCTGCCTGCGCTTCCCGCCGGAATCGTTCCAGCGCCTGATGGTCCCGCGCCACCTCGTCCGGCAGGAACTTCAGCGCCACGAATCTGCGCAGACTGGTATCCTCGGCCTTGTAGACCACACCCATGCCGCCTCCGCCGAGTTTCTCGACGATGCGGTAGTGGGAAACGGTGCGGCCAATCGAAGACTGTGATTCCGCCATTTGGTGGCGATATTAGGCTGCGTCCAAACGCAAGTCAACGTGCGCCTAGTTAGAAACTTGGTCATGGGCGGGGAGGGAACGACCACGATTAATGTCGTCAACCGGGAGATGAGCGAAGGCTCCTGCGGGAATTACGTTGGGTGGGACAGAAGAGCTAGTGTCGTCGCAGGAATCTCGCCAGGTATGGCCGCCAGGCTAGTCAAAAAGGCTGTGGCAACCTTGGAACCAGCGGCACCGAGCTGATATGGCGGCAGAGGTCCGAAGGCTGCCCTCCGCTCGTTTATTCGGCCATTCGCTGGCCTGCACGGCGTTGACCGCACGACGAACAGCACAGTAAACTTCCGCTGTGAAACGAGAGCCAGACGAGCCGCAACGGGTGGCGGAGGATTTTTCGGAGATAAATACCAAGTCCATCTGGATGCTGCTGAATCACATTGTTGCCATCGCGGATGTCCTGAAAAAGGAACTCCCGTTCGATTACTTGACCCCCAACTGGCATATCGAAGACGGAACCGAAAACTTTACGGTTGGGATATCGGGGCGATGGGGCGAGAGGTACTACCACCTTACAATTTGCACGCATTACCTCGATGCTCCGCCCGAACCGAAAGAGATGTACGCACCTGACTGTTGCGCCCCAGGGAAGCTTCAGATTTTTTCGTCCGAACCTCTGCCGCCAGAAGTCTTGGAGGTTTGCGGGAATTCCGAGCGATGGATGGTGCATCAGAACGACAAGTGGCTGCCGCTCTCAGCTTCGTACATCGCTTTTCTAATGGGCATCAACCAAGAGCGCCCGAGCGCCTCATAAAACTCTGCTGGGGTTGTAGGTTTGAAACGGCTGTAGCAATTATCGAAGACTTTACCTTTTACATGCTGGGAATTGGTTACGCGCTCATTTTGATTTGGGTCTGCCAATGACACCTGCGGCGAAAGATGAGGGATTAAATGCGCAGACATAACCCGCCGCATTCATAAAATGGCGACAGGACAGAACTGGACTTTGCACAACTTTGGCGCTATGTTAGCAACCCTGCTCAGCACTCAGCCGTATCCTAAATCCGCAACTGCGAGTACGCCATGAATCACAGGCCAATGAAGCAGGAAATGCAAGAGTGGTTTCTCGTCGCCGTCCTTTTTGTTCTCGCCATCGGAACGGTTATGGCTTACGTCCTGCGTCGCTAAGCAGCCACGCTTGACTTCGAATGGTATGGACCTTCAGGTTTCAATTCGGCGAGTTGGCGGCGTCACTATCGTGGACCTTCAGGGCCGAGCGACGCTTGGCCGCGACAGCGATTCGTTGAGCGGTTGTTTGCGAAAATTGATTGACGACGGCGGGCGCAACGTTCTGCTGAATTTGGCCGGTCTAACGCAGTTGGATACTTCGAGCCTGAGCAACCTCGCACGGGCATATGTAAGCCTTAGGCGCGAAGGTGGGAGCCTGAAGTTGCTCAGCCCGCGTGGTAGCGTGAAGCTGGTTCTGCAAACGCTACATTTGCTCGACGTAATTCCGAGCTATGAGGACGAGGCACAAGCTGTGGCGAGCTTCAGCAAGGCCGCATCTGCCTGACAACGCATCTTTGTGGGGACCGCACCGAGCTTAATAGCGCCATTTCGTTCCGCCAAAAAAAATCCCGTTCATCACCAATCCACTAGTTGCTGATAGACACCCATTGTCAAAGAGTGTCGGTCGCGGCCTCTCTCATCGCCCGCTTGAGGCTTTTTTTCTTCGGTCCGCCCATCGCTTCTTCATTATTTCTGATAATCGCTTCCGCCCTGCGGGGGTCAGACGGTCGCGCTTCTTTTTGGTTTGAGCGGTTTGATGCGGGACAGCACCTCTTTTTGCAGAAGCTCTTGCTGCGTGACCTTCCAGTGCTGCTATCGCTTGATTGAGCCGGTCTCTTTCGCTCTTCAGTTCTGCCACGATTCTTCCTGTATCCAAGATGTCCTCCTCTGATTCGCTGCCCGTTTGCAGATTGTGAGTCCGCTTCCGCCGATGCCTTAGACGAAAAGGCTGACCATCATCTCACGAGCGGTCTGGTTTTGCGATTGCCAGCAGCCACAATTCCGAACACCCGAAGTTACTGCAGCTTGGCGTATTCCGCTTTGGCAGCGACGAGGACGGGAATATCCGGGTCGGCGTCTTTCCATAGACCGAGGAAATCCTGATAGGCCGCTTGGGCTTTCGCAGTGTCACCCGATATCGCGTAGGCGCGGGCCAAACCCAAATGCGCCAGTGCGCCGATTGGTTCGTTCGCGACGACGCCCGGGTGGTTGAGAATCTTCTGAAACTCGGCTGCGGCTGCGCTGCCTTGGTGCCCTGCCAGATAAGTTTCGCCACGCAGATAGACGGGGTAGAGAGCGAAAGTAAAGGCTGTGCCAGGATTACCGAGTTCGTACGAAGCAGCCGGGGCAAGCGCTTCAATTGCCTTGCTGGCGCTGCCCTCTTGCAGAGCAGTGGCTGCGTGGATTGTGGGCAGATAATTAAACTGCACAATCGTATCTTCCGGGAAGCGTTTGGCCAGGTCGGCGGCCAGCCGCGTGGCTTGAGCGGTATCACCCGCCAGACCCAATGCAATGGCCGATATAGCTTCAACATCTTTGCCTGTTGAGAGAGCCACTGCGGCTTGCGCTTGTTGCTTTGCCTGGCTCATGTTACCCACCAACGCCTCGCGCCACGCAGCTTCAGCCTCGTATCCGGCTGCCGTTTCTTTTTCATCTGCACGTTGGGCCGATTCGGACGCGCGCCGTGTCAGTTCCCATGCTTTAGAAAACTGCCCGCCATAAGCGGCAGTGTCGGATTCGATATAGAGCATAACGTCTTCGAATCCAGGCTTTCCCATCAGCCCAGCCGCCTCACGCTCCATTCCTGCCGAGTCGTGTTGCAGGAAATCAATAAGGTAAAGGACTTGGTGATTTGCAGGATTATCCAGATTGTGGGCTTGCGCCTCCTGCGCTGTCGCCCGGGCTTCGTCCAGACGGTTAACATTCAAATAGTTGCTAACGAGGTTCGCGTAGGCGAGTCCGCTTCCCGGACTGAGTTTTACCGACTCCTGCGCCGCAGCCAAGGCCTTATCGTAGTCGCCAAAAACGTTGTAGATGTTGCTCAGGTTGTTGGGCGGAATGTAGTCGCGCGGGTAGGTCTGCGCCCACAATTCATAGGCCTTGCGCGATGCTTCCAGGTTCCCGGTGACGTAATCTTCATAGTGCGAAACGATGTAAAACTTTTCACGCTCGCTTACCCGTTCGCGCAGTTCGTAGGCCTTGCGAGTATTTTCGGCGGCACGCGCGGTCTGGCCCAGGGCGGCGTAGTTCGTCCCCAGCCGCGCGTAGGCCATAGCAAAGTTGGGGTCTAGGCTGACGGCCCGCTGGAGCAACGGGATGGCGGCAGCGTTATCGCGCTTCACCACCTGCTCGTAGAAGCCCAGGCTGTAGGCCTGCAGCGCCTCCAGCGATGGTGTGGTCACGTTCTCCGCTGGCGCGTCATACTTTTGTACGGAAGCCAGTGATTCGCCCAGCTTCACGCGCATCTTCGTCGTCGCCTCGCTCAGCGCTTTCAGCACCTGCTCCTTACCGCTGGCCGTGGTCTGCTCGTTCGCTAACACAGCGCCGCTGCGGCAGTTCACAGCCTTCAGCCCCACGACATACTGGCTGCCCAGACTGTAGATTGAGCCTTCGATGCTGGCGGCACTGGCGGTGCGCTGGCAGACCTCGCGGGCCAATTCGCGCGTGAGCCGCGCGTCCTTGGGCTGCGCCATGAGAGCGAGCGTCTGGGCCACGCTCTCATCGGAGAGCAAGTTCAGAAATGGCGACTGCTCCAGTTGCGACGACATGCCCTGCCGCAGTGCGCCGTCGAAAACGGGGTCGCCCGTGGTGTTCGTGAAATCGGCAAGGACGATGGTGTCTTTCTCCGTCAAAGGCGCTGCGTGACGCGAATGGAAGTACAGACCACCGGCGACCAAGGCGATGACCACCAGGACAGCAGCAAGCACCAGAATCTTCCAGAGTTTTTTCCCTTCGGTGACTGGAACTTCCGCAACTTTCACGGCAGCCGATGAAGCAGCAGCGGGAACAGAAACTGATGACGGCATGGGCTGCTGGACGATGGGCCGAGAGCCTGTATCCTGCACCGCCACCGTCCCCGAACTTGCTGCTGACACTTGGCCTGAGCTCGTGTCTCGCTTCAGGCGCATCATCTCGGAACGCATTTCCGCCGCGCCCTGATAACGGAGTTCCCGGTCTTTCTCCAGCGCCCGGTTGATGACATCTTCGAGCTTCGCCGGAACATCAGGATTCAACCTAACAGGAGCCACCGGGGTGTTATGCAGAATCGCATCCGTAATCACTCCCGATGTGTCCCCACGAAAGGGAAGAGTGCCCGTCGCCATCTCATACAACACCACGCCAAATGAAAACAGGTCGGTGCGCGCATCCAATTCCTTGCCACGCACTTGCTCCGGCGACATGTAGGCCACTGTTCCGACGGCAGTTCCCGGACTGGTGAGGTGCTCCGCGCTCACTCCCCCCATCGCATCCGTGGCGAGTGTGGCCCCCGAGGGCACAGCTTCCCGCTTCGGTGCCAGCTTCGCCAAACCGAAATCCAATATTTTCGCGTGTCCGCGTTCGGTGACGAAAATGTTGGCGGGCTTAATATCGCGATGGACGATGCCTTTCACATGCGCCGCGTCGAGGCCCTCCGCAATCTGGATGGCCAAATCGAGAACGGTTTCTATTTCCATGGGGCGGCCAGCGATGCGATGTTTTAACGTCATACCGTCCAGGAACTCCATGACGATATACGCCTGACCGTTTTCCTCGCCGATGTCGTGAATGGTACAAATGTTCGGGTGGTTGAGCGCGGAAGCAGCCTTTGCCTCGCGCTTAAAGCGTTCGAGTGCCTGAGGGTCACGCGCTAAGTCTTGCGGCAGGAATTTCAGCGCGACAAAGCGGTCCAAGCGCGTGTCTTCCGCCTTATAGACCACACCCATCCCGCCGCCACCGAGTTTCTCAACGATGCGGTAGTGCGATATTGTCTGGCCAATCATAGTGCGCGTCATATTAGGACGGCCCACAGGCAGCGTCAATGAAAGCGATAGGAGACCTGTGATAATTACTGCAGTTTGGCGTACTCGGATTTCGCTGCAATGAGGACGGGGATGTCGGGGTCGGCGTCTTTCCAGAGGGCTAAGAAATCCTGATAGGCATTTTTCGCTTTGACTGTATCGCCCTGCAACACATAGGCACGGGCAAGCCCGAGATGCGCGAGCGCCCCTGTCGCACAATTCCATAACAGCCCGCGATGGTCGAGAATTTTCTGGAATTCGGCGGCTGCGAGCTGGCCTTGTTGCGCACTCAAGTAAGCTTCGGCGCGAACGTACACGGGATACAAACAGGAGTTGGTAGCGCTGCCGCTTAACATGCCTATTTCATAGGGCGCTGCCGCTTGAAGAAGCTCGATGCTCCGCGCGCCATTCTTGCGGACCGTTTCTATCTGCGCGCGGATGGTGGGAAGCCAGACTGATTGCACCACGGTATCCTGTGGGAAGTGCTTGGCAAGGTCATCCGCAAGTGACTGAGTGTGCGCCCCATCGCCTGCGAGGGCATAGGCCAGCGCCGCCTGCGACTCCGCATCGTGGCTTCCTGGCGCGAGCGCTACTGCCGATGCAGCATCCTGGCGGGCCACATCGGCGTTGTCGAATAGCGCCTCACGTATAGCCGCGTTCGCTTGCCATAGCGCACCAGGCTCTTTCTCATCGCCGCGGCGCGCACTCTCAACAGCTTGCCGAGATAGCTCACGGGATTTGCCCAATGTCCCAGACCAGGCTTCCGTATCGGATTCCAGTGAAAGCATCCAGTCTTCCGCGCCTGGTTTACCGACCGCCCAATCTGCCTGCTGCTTCATGGCTGCCGTATTGCCCTGGAAGAAGGCCAAGGCATACAGGTTCAGGTGCAGAGGAATTTGCTCAAGCTTGCGTTTCAATGCTTCGTCAGTTGTTGACCGCGCTTCATCGAAACGGTTCAGGGCCAGGTAAATCTGGCCCAGATTCCCATATGCGATTACGTTGTTCGGTTCCAGTTGGAGAGCCTCGCGGGTTTCGCTGGCGGCCTTCTCATATTGCCCCAAAATCATGTAGTTGCTGGCCAGATCATAGTAAGCCGTATCATCCCGCGGATAAGCCTGTATCCACAGTTCGTAGGTCTGATTCGACTTCTCTAACTCGCCGGTGACGAGTGTGTAGTAGTACGAGGTGATGGAGAACTTCTCACGTTCGGTGACGCGGTCGCGCAGGTCGAAGGCTTTCTTCAGGTAATCGGTGGCTAGGCGGGGCTGGTTCAAATTGGAGTAACTGACTCCCAGGCCGTCATATGCCAGCGCAAAAGCGGGATCAAGTTCGATGGCGCGTTTGTAGAACGGTATAGCTTCGGCGTCTCCTTTTTCGCGATGTGTGTTTAGACCTAGGGTGTAAGCCTTGAGGGCTTCCAGAGAATTTGTGGTGCCCTGTGCCAACGGTACGTCGAACTTCTGCACTGAACTGAGCGATTCGCCGACCTCGTTGCGAAGCTTCGTAGCGGCCTGACCCAGCGCCGGAAGAACTTGCTCCTTTCCTGCAGCCGTCACCTGCTCGCGTGCCAGCACGTCTCCGCTCAGGCAGTTCACGGCCTGCAGGCCAATCACGTACTGCGTTCCCAGCGTTGCGATCGAGCCTGCCAGGTAGGCTTTGCTTTCCGCTCGCTCGCACACTTCCCGCGCCAAGTCTCGCGTTAATCGTTCATCCGGCGAGTGCGTCATCTGACGCAGAGTCTGGCGCACCTTGCTGTCGGAAAGGATATTGAGAAAGGGAGATTGACCCAGGTCAACGGCCAGAGCTTGCTTCAACGTGTCGTCAAAGACGGAATCGCCCGTGGTGTTGGCGAAATCTGCCAGCACGATGGTGTCTTTTTCCGTCAGGGCATGCGCTCTGCGTGCAAAATAGAGCCACCCTCCCACGGCCAGACCGATGACAACTACGGCAACACCTGCAATGGTGACCCATTTGAAAGAGCGAGGTTGTCTCGCAACAGGCGAAGCCAAGGAAGCGTGCGCTGCGGTAGTTGTAGCTGCTCGAGAAACAACTGGGACAGAAACCGTCGCTTCTGGCTCGGCACTCGCGGTTGTACGTCCTGTTTCGGTGTCGCGCTCGAGCCGTTGCAGATCGGTGCGAATGTCAGCCGCGTGCTGGTAGCGCTCGTCTTTATCTTTGTGGAGCGCCTTGTTGATGATTTCCTCGAGCCTCGGCGGAATATTGGGATTGATGCTTCGCGCGGGAACAGGCGACCGCGTGAGGACCGCCTCGATAATCACGCCGCCCGTGCCGCCGCTAAACGACTGCCGCCCCGTCGCCATTTCATACAGCAAAAGCCCAAGCGAGAAGATATCCGTGCGCGGGTCCAGATTGTCTCCGCGGATCTGCTCGGGTGACATGTAGGCAGGAGTGCCACTGATGATCCCCACAATCGAAGTGAACTCCCCACCTTCGCCGCCGGAATCCAGACCCGCGCCTACAACCCCTTTGGGAACAAGTTTCGCGAGGCCAAAATCGAGCACTTTGGCCTGTCCACGCTTGGTCACGAAAATATTAGCGGGTTTGATGTCGCGGTGAATGATTCCTTCGGCGTGCGCCGCATCCAAGGCTTCCGCTACTTGCATCCCCAGTTTCATAATTTCTTCGAGAGGAAGCGCCTTCCCACGGATGTGATTGCGTAGCGTTTCGCCGTCGAGAAACTCCATGGCAATAAACGCGCGGCCGTCCTGCTCGCCGATGTCATAGATCGTGCAAATGCCCGGATGATTTAAAGCGGATGCGGCTCGCGCCTCGCGTCGAAATCGCTCGAGCGCTTGTGGCTCTTGTGTAGGCCCTTCGGGGAGGAATTTCAGCGCTACCGCACGGTCAAGCCTGCCATCGTGAGCCTTGTATACGATGCCCATCCCACCGCCGCCGAGTTTTTCCACGATGCGATAGTGCGAAATGGTCTGGCCAATCATAGGCAGGCAAAGTCTTGGGTCAACCGCAATTCAGGCTAAAGCGTTGGATCATCGGGGCCGGTTTCGGTGAACGACTTTTTTCTCTCCGTCTTCGGTGGCTTGGGCGATCCAATCAGCCTCAAAACCTTCGAGCCTTCCCCGAAACTATTCGCATCTTCCAGAGCCTCTTGCTCCAGCGTAATGTTTTTGTTGCACAAGCTGCAAACGAGCGCCGCATAAGCCCCGCCGTTCGTCTGCCTGAACATGTTGCAGCGCATGACGCGCCCGCAACATACGGGCACCCACATCGTGCCGGTTTCGTTTGCAGCCATGAGCCTCCTCGCCGGACCCGAGAGATTATACACTGGAATCTGCTCGCTAAGAATCGCGCAACGGCCGACTTAAAGAGATCGAATGGGTGCTACACCGTACTTGATTTTGTAGAATTTATCGAATCGTGGAATGAATAACTTACGTGTTTGGCGTGGGCTTTATGGTTCGATTCCCACCCGCGCCTCCATCATATCCTCATGAAAGTCCATTAGTTAATCCTCTCGCTTTTACCGTGTACCTCTCGTGTATCCTTCGTTTCCAGGAGCGCTAAGGGGTCTTGATCCCAAGCGCGCTTCAAATCCTGCTCCAGCTGCTCTTGGCGAGCGCGTACCCAAGGCGAGTAATGGCGCTCCGTATTCCGCACGATTTGGTGCCCGAGCAGAATTGAAACTCTTTCGATTGGCATGCCCGCGAGTAGCAACTCAACCGCGAATGTGTCGCGGAACCGATGCGCATGGCCTTTCGGAACTTCAGCAAGCTCGAACAGTTTTCCAAGACGCCTGCGCCAACTCCCTACGATAGTGTCGAGCTTGTCTGTGCCATTCCAGAAGAAATGTATGTCGGTTATTTTCGGAGACGCTTCGAGTGCTTCGAGAACAAAGTCTGGCAAGACAGAGTTCACCGGCGTTCCGGCCTTTGCGGTGTATAGGAAGAGCCGATTTAATTTGATTCGGTCGCTTGTCATGCTAACGGCATCCCCGATCCGCATGCCGCTATAGCGCAGGAGCAACACAAGAGCACGTAGGCGCAGCGCGTTTTCCTTGCGGCGAGCAGGAAACTCTTCTCGGTATTTCGCGATAGCCGCGAGAATTCCGCGTCTTTATGGCGGCAGGTGGGGTCTCAGGCGCGCTAATACGAACGGCGGGTCGGAGTTGCTCTCTTTTTCGACATTGCTTGCGCCTTGTTGTATTCGTCGCGGAGATTGGCGCTCGATTTGCTGTCTAATTCGCAGTGATGGTCACCTGAGCGCGAAAAATGCCACACGGGTACGCAGGTATCGCCCAGATTCTTTTCGTCAAAACAAACTGTTACGGATTCACCGCAAAGAGGGCAGACCGCAATCATGGAACCTATCCTAGCGGCGTCTCGGCGCCTTCTTCTTTTTATTCGTCTTTCGCTTAAAAAAGTATGTGTACTCCAGCCTGTTCATCGGACGCCCGGCCGCCTGTTCGAATGCCACTCTCAATTGGTGTCCTGTCCTTCATTGACATTGGAATGTGATGCGATCAGTTTCTTCAAAGTTAATCGAACTTCGGGTGTCTGCGACATTCTTTCAGTGGTTGAAATGAGCGGTAGGAGGGATAGGAGAAGTAAACTCTTCCCTCAGGCAATTGGTACCGGACACCGTTCCGTCCAGAAACCTGATGAGGTACAAGGTAGCCAGTCCGTTGTTGGTCATTCGGCTGCCTAGTTCTATCACTTTTGCGCGACGACCAGTAATTAGGACGATATCCCCCTTTTGAGGATTTTTCATTTACTTAACCTCTAGCGAATCAATTCGGCGGCTCATTTTCTGAAGTCGCGCCCCCAAGGAATCCTTCCAAGCTGAAATCGGTTGTGCCGACCATTGCCCGAAGTTACCACTTGAACCTTTTAAGACGCCTTGCTTTCTGTTTGGACCTTGCTTGCGCCTTCTTGAATTCATCGCGGAGACTAGCACTCGCTTCTTTATCTAATTTCCAGTGATGGTCCTCTGGGCGCGAAAAGTGCCACACGGAGACACACTCATCGCTCAAAGGCTTCTCGTCAAAATAAACTGACACAGATTCATCGCAAATGGGACAGATCGCAATCATGGACGCTATCGTAGCATTGTAGCCAGAAATTGCGTCACTACTGAGACTGAGAATCCTCATTTCTTTCCGCAGAGCGGCTTCAATCACCTTCGACTTGCGCTCTCGGAGCTAGTATTAGCCGCTGAAAGAGAGTACGTTGCTGAAGTCTCACTAGCATCTTTCCGTTGCGTCCACCCGCTGCGGTTCCTGATTTCCCGTTGCGCAAGGAGCGAACGGCCAACAAATCTACGCGCCGCCGTGACAAAAGGCTTCTGAAGCCAGCACCTCAAGCTTCCGAACTACCGAGCGCCTCTCTCGAATGAATCTGCGGCTGCGGGCGCGACGGGATGATGTTTAACTTAGTCTGATTCGAGGATCGGAGAAGCACAAATGAGACTGCGGTGGGATCGCCTACTCACCTCGGATTCGGAGGTTAGGCATGAAGTCCGCGACAAAGCGAACGTCGTGGTTCGAGTGGGATCGGATTTTAGCAATCGGCGTGGTTTCCCTAGGGATTTTTGGCGCGAGTTTTATCTCTGACGTTTATCTTGAAATGAAGGGTGTGCCTCTGACGGCGACAATCGTCAACAACGTCGCGATCGGCCTGCTCGCCGGCGCAGCGCTTCTCGCGTATGAGATCAAGGTGTCGCGCGATCAGGAATTCAAGCGCGCCAAAGAACGAATCGCGCTCATAGCCGAGTTGAACAATCATGTGCGCAAGAGTCTCAACCTTGATCGGCTTGTCCGCCGGCCTCGAAGAGCGCGACGAGCGTCTCCGCCGCATTGACGAAGCCATGGCTCGCATTGACACCGACCTCACCGATCTGCTTCCGCACGCCGCCGCCACTGGCCGTTCGCGTATCCCTTCGCGCAAGAAAAAACAACTTGACTCGTCGGTGACGCCTGTCCCGGGCCATCGCCCCAGCAATTCCGTGCGCATTTCCTAGCACCATCGCACGCTTTCGTCGAAAGGGCGGGTCTTGGTTTTCTCGCATTAGTTCTTGTCAGACCCGGTCTGGGCCCGGTCAACAAACACCGGGCGGCGCATCACAACACACCAGAATCAACGGCAGCACCGTCAGGGATAAGCGCAATGGACGACACACAGCTGGCTGAACTAATCAAGGCATTGCTGCGGCTCAGTTATGCGGTGAACGACCTGTCCCAGGAACTGCTGGAACTATCCGGCGTTGATGAGGGTGCTGTACTTGACGAGGATGTAGCTCAGGCGGCGTATCTACTCCGGACAGCATTGCAAGCACTGGACGCAGCGCTAGAATTCCACAACGCGGCGCACAAACAGACGCAGGCGGCGGGGATGACTGCGGCGGATGCGGACAGGGAAGGCGACGGCAGCACCACCGGCCCGGCGATTGAAAGGCAGCCCAACCAAAGCACGCGACGCAAGAAGCAGTAAGTATCGGTGCGGATCGGGTAATGGCGACCGATGCGCGACGCTAGTCACCGTTGTCGTATCTCTAAGCGATCGGGTCTTTCATCCGTTCTTCCGCAGGAAATGCGCGTTCTTGCGTAGGTATTCTTTCTCAACCGACAGAATCATGCTCGAAGCATGGTTTTGAGCGCTAGCGCCTGATTACACCAATAATCCAGCTGCCTCACCCGTTACTGGTTGTATCCTGAGTTCCATGGCAACTCGAATCGTCGGGTTTCGCGGTGAATTCCTGTGAGAGCTCGAAATTGCTGAGCGGCAAATTTGTATGCCCAAGTTCCAGCTGACGGTGACGCACGATTCCAGGGCCTGATCCGCAGAAACGACGAATTGGCGGCCAGTATGCTTGAGAAGGACACGGAGATCCGGAACTGTCAGAAGAATGAAAGGTGAGATGCATGGGTACGGATCAGAATCAAATGAACCGATATTCGAGAAGAATTTTGATCGGGATTATCGCCGGCAGTATTTCCAGCGCGGCGCTGATTTATGCCGTTCCGCACTCTCTGGTAGGCCTGCTGCTGGGGATGATTGTGGGCGCGGCCTATTCGGTAAGCATGTCTCACACACGCGGGGCCTATGTCGACAACATGATGACAGCCGCCGCATTGGGCGTGCCGCTCTGGGCGTTGATCAGCGTCGTTGCGATTCCTCTACTTGCCAGCAGGGTCCCGGACTGGAATGCGGAGCAGATGCGCACTCATTTCCCAGCTCTGGTGGGATGGGTACTGTACGGCGCGGTGCTTGGTTTGCTCACCCAAGGATTCAGGGAGATCGCCGATCGGCTCATGGGGCCCGAACCGGCTCGCGCGAAGAGTTTGCCGAAAGAAGTGAAACGCATCGTGATCCTCGGCGGAGGATTTGCTGGGATGAAGACGGCCGAAAGCCTCGAGCATCAGTTTTTGCACGACCACTCCATCCGCATCACGCTCGTCAGCGAAACGAATGCGCTCCTGTTTACTCCCATGCTGGCCGAGGTTGCAGGCAGCAGCCTGGAGCCAAGCCATATCAGCACTCCGCTGCGTTCCAGCCTCCCGCGCACCAACTTCGTTCGCGCAACGATTGAAGCCATCGATCTTGAGAAACGCCTCGTAAGATTGGTTGCCGATCCATCCCGCAAAGACGGGGGGCCGCGCGAGATTCCCTACGATCAACTTGTGCTGGCTCTCGGCGCCGTTTCCAATTATTTGGGTTTGGTAAACGTGGAGAAAAACGCCCTGGATTTCAAGAGTCTCCTGGATGCTATTCAAATCCGCAATCGCGTGATCGATATGTTCGAACGGGCCGATAGCGAAAGGGACCCGGACGCGCGGCGCCGAATGCTGACATTTGTGATTGCCGGCGGCGGCTTTGCCGGCGTCGAACTGGCCGGCGCCCTCAACGATTTCGCGCGAGGCATTCTGGCTGATTATCCGAACCTCGAGTCCGTGGACTTGAAGGTGATCTTGGTCCACGCGAGGGATCACATTCTTCCCGAGCTGAGCGAATCGCTGGGGCGCTACGCGCAGGAAAAGATGGCCGCGCGCGGCGTGATCTTCCGGCTGAACGCGCGCCTCTCGGACTTTCAGTCCGGCGTTGTCGCCGTGAGCGACGGTGAAATTCCTGCGGAAACGTTGGTTTGGACTGCCGGTACGGCTCCGAATCCACTCCTGCGCTCGCTTCCGATTGAGCGAGACAAACGCGGCGCGGTGATCGTTGAAACTACTCTGGCAGTCAAGGATCATCCGGGCGTTTGGGCGCTTGGAGATTGTGCCGCGGTTGTGGATGGCGTCACCGGCAAGTCCTGCCCGCCCACCGCGCAGTTTGCGCTTCGTGAAGCGCCGGTCGTCGCAAGGAACATTCGTGCGGCACTGGAAGGCCGTCCCTTGCTGCCATTCCACTTCGATTCTCTTGGGGCCCTTTGCGTCGTGGGCCACCAAACTGCTTGCGCCGAGTTATCAGTTCCCTTTGCGCGTGGCAGATCCATGCGCTTTTCCGGTTTGCTGGCGTGGGCCATGTGGCGAGGGATATACCTTTCAAAGCTGCCGGGCCTTGAACGCAAGATTCGCGTGCTGATGGATTGGACGGTGGAGCTATTCTTCCCGCGTGACATCGTTCAGACCATCGACCTGAAGTAGGCCCATCCAATGATTCAGGAAACCAAAGCAATGACGTCCGGGCCGCTCGCGGCAATCCAGAGTTCAGTCTGGGCGGATTCCTTGCTAGCGCTCGCCACTGGTTTTGCAGGCGGGTTGATTGGAAAGGCAGCTCTTGGCTCGTGGACAACGCGCGACCTGTTGCTTGCCGGATTGTTCGGACTGATCTTCGGATTATTCTTCTCGAAAAGAGCCACAAGCCCGGGGGCGGGACTCATCTGGGGCCTCGGCGCCGCATTTCTACTTTGGATTGTGATTCCCGCAGGTTTCGGTCACTTGCTTTCGGGTTTCGGCCACTCTGGGAGCATGTTTGGAGACGCGCAAGAACATTTTCCGGAATTGGTGGCCTACCTCGTCTGCCTGGGGATGCCAGTAGGACTCGTTTTGGGTTTTCGCAGTGGCCTCCGCCACAAGGCGGACCAGCCGGCGTTCAGTTGGGGACGAGCCATCGTTGTCGGCGGCTTCTCCGGCCTGCTCGGCGGAATGATATTCGGGCGGTGGATGTCCGCGGGGGATTTTTTCCCTCTACTCGCCGGCTTAGGTGTGATTCATTCACACAATGCAACGGTCGCACTGCATTTCTGCGTTGCCATCTTGATCGGCGCATCGTTCGGTCTATTATTCCAGCGGGACGTTCGTGGCTACGGTTCGTCAATGGGTTGGGCCTGGGCTACGGCATTTTCTGCTGGTTTTTCGGCCCGCTCACGGTGTTGCCGCTTCTCACGAGAACAGGTCTCGATTGGTCCGCTGATCAAGGCACGGAGCTGTTCGGTTCCTTAGTCGGCCACATTCTTTACGGGCTGATCGTCGGCGTAGCATATTCCACCGTGGATCGGCTCTGGGTGCGCTTGTTTATCCAATCAGATCCCTTGAATCGGGAGCCCGAAGGCCCCGGTCTGCGTTTATTTCGGTCTCTGCGCTGGGGGGCTTTTGCCGGATTAGTTGGAGCACTCGTTTCCAGTCCAATCCTTTTCGTAACTAGAGTACTTTCCTCTGTGGCAGGCCTAGACACGCATCTTTCCGGCTTTCACGGTTTCCTGGTCCACCTGCTCGTGAGCACGTTGATCGGAATGAGCTATGGTTTGCTCTTTCGAAATGAAGCATCGAGTCTGGGTCTCGGGGTGATGTGGGGATGGCTTTTCGGACTCATCTGGTGGTACATCGGGCCGATGACGCTTTTGCCCCTTCTCTTGTCAGGAGAATGCGACTGGCGAGCCAGCGCCGCATCGGCGCTGCTGCCGTCGTTGACTGGACATTTGATTTTTGGCGCGGTCACGGCTCTGGTCTTCCTGCTGCTGGAACAACGCTACACACACGCCCTTTTTTTGGATCCGCGTACTGCTGCACGCGAATTGCGGCGAATCCGCCCAGTAGGCACGCCCGCGCCCGCGTTGTGGCTTTTCGCGCTTGGACTTGGAGTGCTTCTTCCAATTCTGTTGGGTTAGCCATCGGTTAGGGCAATAGAAGCAGCGGCGGGACTTGATAAGGCGAGTGGATTACTTCTGGCCCGGAACAACTCCCGATTACTCGGCAAGCCGGAAGTCCTATAAGAGGGGATGTCAAGTGAAAAACACTTCTCCCTGCCGGAACGCCAGAAATATTTTTCCGGCATCCAGCCCCCCGCCATATTGCCGACATTTCTTCTTTAGCTGCTTGGCCGTTTTGGGCTGTCGCGGAGCGGCCCTGTAAGCCGCGGGGCGACGAGGCCTCGATGATTCTTTCCCATCCCAGTCGTTTCATGTTCGCTGTCATGACGGCGCCGTTCGGTTCTCTGAAACTCACAACAAGCTAACCTGGTTGCAGAGTTGCCAACCATGGTCCTATCGGAGACTCGTGGCCTATAGCTTTCTTGGGTTAGCGAGGGGGCATAGGGTAATCGTGGAGACTGGGTGCCGAAGCACACAAATCGCCTAACTTCCGGCTGGATACTCTCCCTCGACCCGAACGTCTCAAGAAGAACCCGACTGGCCACCGCCAAGGATGATCCCCATGGGGATGGAATGGACTCTCTGTCCGAGACGCTCAAGCTGCTTGCGGTTTCAGTTGTGTAGCGTCGAAATGGGCTCCTTTCTTCCACAGGATTAGAGTGATGGCCGCAATCTTTCGCGCCAAAGTGAGGCGAGCCATCGCAGGCTTCATGCCTTTGGTGAGCAAAGCCTCGTAGAAATCGTGGAACGGTCCCTCCCGACTGCTGGCCATGGTCGCCGCATTCTTGAAGATGGCCTTCATATCATGATTATGATTTTGATTGAGCCCACGAACCTGCTGTGGTTTCTTGGAACGTTGCAGCTTTCCGGCCACGTAGCGATATTGCGCACTGTCGCGCGTCTCGATCGCTAGACCGCTGTAAGTCCATAGTTGCCGCTTGCTGCGGAACCGATGCGGGGTCTGGATCAGCGCGATCAACAGAGCGGCCCGGATCGGACCGATGTAAGGAATCTGGCGCAGCAATTTCGTGGCGCCATGTTTTCGGCTCTCGGCCAACAGATCTCGCCGCACGGCTTGGCGCAAAGCTCGGAGAGCATCGAGCTGTTGGTAGAAGAACTCGGCCCGCCGGCGCACGCCGGCTTCCCCGATCTTGTTTAACCACTCCGCGCGATGGCGCGGTGCGTAGACTTGCTGCCCCCCACAGAAAATGCCCCAGCTTCGATACAGAGCCTTGACCCGATTCATCACACGGGTGAGGTCTTTGCTGATCGTCAGATAACTGCGGGCCAGCTCCTTCAAGGTTCGCAGGCCGTTCTCTCCATGGTAGACCGAGCGCAGATATCCGCCACGCAGCAGATCGGCGAGCTTGCGCGTCAATCTTGTCGCTCTTGTTGCCTTCCTTCAGCAGGGCGTTTTTCCGCGGATCGCACACCACTAGCTCCGTGACGTGTGGCTTCAGGAGGTCGTACAACCAAGCGGCCCAGGTTCCTTCTTCAAACGTCACATGCAAGTCTCCGCGTACCCCCTGGATACACTGCAGGATGGTGCTTGCCTTGGTTTCGATGATGGACTCCATCACCAGTTTTCCATCGCCGTTCATCACCGCGATCGAGATCACTTCTTTGTGAACGTCCATGCCGATATACTTGATGTTCATTGTGGGTGCCCCTTTCGGTAGAGTTCTGCATCGCACTCAAAACCTACCTCAAAGGGGCGCCCTCTTATAATGCGTAATATCAATTGCCGTGCCACATCAATATCGCTAAACGCGCATATCGCCTGTGCTTGATTTCCTGACGAGATGCCGACTTGTCGTTCCCTATCCGCAAAGGCCGAAACGCACCTGCCTGGCAAGCATGTTTGCGTTTCCGAGAATTCCGAACGCGCAGAAGTTCGAAACGCGACGAACCGGAACGATTGGGGTTGCCTCAACGGTTGGTCGGATTGTTAAATGAGTTGATGGACTTGACCCGCTGTGGTCTTGTGCCCACCAGGTGAAAGACCCAACGAGGAGGACCTGTTGAACCGGTCCTACTATTGGATAAGGAGGATTTCGATGACTCAAACACTAAGTAAGACGATGAAGGCTGTGGCGATTGATCGGTTTGGTGGAATTGAAACGTTAGAAACTCAGGAGCTTCCCATCCCGGCCGTTGGCGCCGATGAAGTGTTGGTTCATGTGGAAGCCGCTGGCGTCGGCGTTTGGGATCCCTTTGAACGGGAAGGCGAATTTGCGAAAGAATTCAATATCAAGCCCGTGTTTCCACTTGTCTTGGGATCCGATGGCGCCGGCACTGTTGAAGCCGTGGGACCCCAAGTGAAGCGGTTTAAAAAAGGGGACCGCGTTTACGGAATTTCCTTTCTGAATCCGAAGGGCGGATTTTATGCGCAGTATGCTGTTGTGAAAGAAACCAGTTTAGCGCTCATCCCGGGAAAACTCACGATGCCACAAGCCGCTGCCATGGCCGTTGATGCTGTCACGGCTCTTGCAGGTCTTGATTCAACGCTGCGCTTAAAAGATGGGGAGTCCCTATTAATCTTTGGTGCCAGCGGCGGCATTGGTCACTTGGCCGTGCAATTCGCCAAACGCATGGGCGCTCGCGTATTGGCCGTGGCCTCGGGCGATGATGGTGTTGCCTTTGTGCGCGGTCTTAGCGCGGACAAGGTTGTGGATGGACATAAGGAAGACGTGCTCGCTGCCGCGCGCCAGTTCGCACCCAACGGTCTTGATGCCGTGCTCCTAACGACGGGTGGTGAGACAGCTGAAAAATCTTTAGCCGCTCTACGAACGGGTGGACGCGTCGCCTATCCCAACGGTGTCCAACCCGTTCCCAAAGAACGTGCTGGCATTAAACTCCAAAAGTACGATGGCGAATATAACCCGCCACCCTTAGACAAGGTTAACCGCCTTATCGACGCCGGTCCGTTCGAAGTCAAAGTCGCCCGAACATTCACTCTAGATCAAGCCGCCGACGCTCAACGCGCGCTCAATGATCACTACCTAGGCAAGCTCGCATTGATCACGCAGTAATCGATAAAAATAGAGCAAGCTGCGGTTTTCGTCGCGACGGCCTCCATCCTTGTCGGTCGCCTGTCGATATATCTTGCGGCGCGTCGGGCGACGTGCGGCTATTCGGAACTGCTAACTTCGCCTGCCAGCCGGTAACCACTACACCGTCTCCGGCGTTTGGCGGACTCTGTGACCATTGGTTTTTGCCATCCCTTGCGCCCCACCGTTCAGCACATCGATTTCGTGGCCCACCTGAGAGGGAGAATTGACCGTGTCCATCCCTAGGTACTGTGCTCCTTGACTGATGCTAGTGCCAGAAAAGACCTCCGGACCTAGCTGCGTCACGTCTCGTCCGTCGCATAGCGTTCGAATGATCGCCAGCCTTAAATCGGAACGCCTCAAAACGCCGAACGAGGGATCGAAACCGGAATTCCATTTGAGGTGGATTCGCGAATTAGTACCGATAAGCGCTTGTGTCCATTAAAATAATAGTTCGCGGATTGTCGGCCACTTTCATGGCAACTGACGGCCGCGCTGTGGAGGGGTCTACCAAAGTGTATGGGTGCAGGGCTATGTATGGTCTTCCGGAGCTCTCCACATAAAGATTCTCTCCGAGGGGCCTTTGGAAAAGCCTACATCATGCTACACCCTACACGCTCAGAGGTTCGTGCGGGTTGAGATGGGACCCGCCTCACCTCACCGATAAGGGTCCTCCTTGGTCTGTGCAGAAATAATTTATCGAGCGGGAAACTTAAGTCTCAGGTCGCAATTGGTCCGTCGGTCCGGACAAGCGTTTAGACTGATCGGGGGTTATGATGGTCGAAGATCAAGCAAGCGGGGCAGCCGCTAACCGGCCTAACCTAAAGGGCCACCTCGGCTTTGGACGTAGGTCTGACACGGGAACGAGGGAATTCAGCTCAGGAGGTGCTACACGTATGGCCACGCAACAAACTGGGATGGCTGAGAATGTTGCCGGATTGCTTTGCTACGTGCTCGGATGGGTTACGGGCCTGATCTTTTTCCTTCTCGACAAGCGCCCCTACGTGCGATTTCACGCCGCGCAATCGATCGTAGTCTTCGGCGGACTCCAAATCATTCAGATCATCCTGGGCCGCATTTTCGGCTTTGGATTGCTATTCGGTGGGTGGGGCGCGTTTTCGTTTGGCTACCTGCTCTTCGAATTGATCAGTCTTCTGTCGTTGATCCTGTGGATCGTGCTGATGGTGAAGGCCTATCAGGGCGACCGTTTCCGCGTTCCGATCGCGGCAGACATTGCCGACCGCCTGTTCGGCCATGCCGCTTAACCCGCACGTTTTGCGCGCAGGCGGTTTTGCTGGCATTCCCTCGGATCGCGCTGGTGCTGTTATTCCTCTTCTCGAATTATTTGCAGCGCATATCACGAGCTTATTTTGCCTCTAGTGGGGTTCACATTCTTGCCGCGCTGGCACACGCCTGGATGGCGAACACGGGACATTTGCTAATTCTGATCGTGGCCGTTGTGATTGACTTGGGCGGCCTCGGCCGTGGCGTCTCTCGACGGAGGCGCGAGCAACCGGTCTTAATTGAGTCCATTGGCCTGATGATCACGGTTGACAGGGCAGCGGGCTTGACGGATACAAGGAGTTCGCAACGAGTCGTACAAAAAGGAGGCATTATGAAGCTCACAGGGAAGAAGGCTCTTATTACCGGCGGCAACAGTGGCATCGGTCTTGCCACGGCCCGACTTTTCATTGCGGAGGGCGCGCAGGTCGCCATTACCGGTCGCGACCAGAAGACGCTCGATGAAGCGATCGCCGAACTTGGATTGAGCGCGCGTGGCTACCGCGTTGACGTCACCATTGCGGAAGATTGCAAGCGGCTGTTCGCAGCCCTGGCCAAAGATTTCGGGAAGCTCGACATTGTCTTCGCCAATGCCGGCATCTCCGGCCGGACTCCTACCGGCTCGACCGACGAGGCCATTTTTGAGAACGTGATCCGCACCAACCTTAATGCCGCTTTCTTTACGGTGAATTCAGCGGCGCCTCTGCTGAACGACAACGGCAGCATCATCTTTAGTGGGTCGGTACAGAACTATCTCGGCCAACCTGGCGTCGCCGCATATGCAGCCACCAAGGGGGGTCTCGTCTCGATGGCGCGTTGCATCGCCGCCGACCTTGCACCGCGCAACATTCGCGTGAACGTTGTCGCACCAGGCGCGATCAAAACTCCCATTTGGAAGCGCGGGCCCGGCGCCTCTGCTTCCGCAGAGGATTCCGCTAAGTTGGCGAAGTTCTTTTCTTCTGCGGTTCCGCAGGGCCGCTGGGGCGAGCCGGAAGAAATTGCCAAAGCCGTGCTCTTCCTTGCGTCGGACGATTCCTCCTACGTCAACGCGGTCGAGCTGATAGTGGATGGCGGATTCACGGGTGCCCCGTTTGGAGCTCCCATTTTTCAGGACGTATCTACGCCGCTCGGTAGCGAGGCGAAGTTGGCAAAGGCTCATGCGGAAGGAGATCCGCGGTGAAGTGGATAACGGACAAACCGGAAGCTATCGAAGACATTCTCGTTGCGGAGGCTTGATTTGAACCATCCGCGAGAATCTTGAGCCTCCAACGATCATGTATAAGCTCGTCGACACATAGATCCGGCGCGAAGCCTTCGCGCCGGCGACGGAGACAGCGGAGATTCGCTCCGCGCTGCCGGCGAGCAAATCCATCCAATTGCAGATCGCCGCTGTGTGGTCCGTGCGCTCACGCCTACGCCCTCACTGCTTCGCGGAACTCGCCGCCGTAGCGTGCGGCTCGCCGAAATAGGGAAAATCCGGTCTTAATCCAGTCAGCAAGCCATTAAAAAGCCAACTCCCGATAAGTCGTCGGTTCCTTCCTGTTAGTCACTCGGGAACAATTACCAAAGTGCCAGAAGCGACCGCATGCAGGGTCTTGCCGAATTCCCGCGGCAAGATAAGATCGCCCAAAGGAGAGGACCGACCACCACCATGACTAAAGATGACATTCAGCTGCTCTACGAATACGATCGCTGGGCGAACAACAGGGTTTTGCAAGCGGCCTCCACTCTCAACGCTGGGGAGTTTACGCGTGATCTGGGCGGCAGCTTCCGTTCTGTGCGAGACACGCTCGTGCACATCGTCGGCGGCGAGTGGGGTTGGCTAACGTGTTGGAAGGAACCGTCCCCCAGCTCCGCCTTCGTCACAGATATTGTGTGGACGCGGCACGACGCCCTATTTAATCCAAATGCGTTTCCTGACCTCGCTGCGGTGCAGTTAAAGTGGGCGGAAGTCGAGAGAGAACAAATCGAGTTTGTGAATCGCGTAACAAACGAATCCTTGGGAAGGATGCTTCCTGTTCGCACAACACAAATCGGTCTGGCGCACCTCATGCAACATTTAGCGAACCATTCCACTTACCATCGGGGTCAAGTCGCGCTAATGATGCGGCAGCTTGCCGCTAAGCCGCTCGCCACGGACTTCGCCATGTTTTTGATGGAGGGCCGCCGCGAGAGAGCCGATGCACAGTAGTCTACTCATTATCCCGGCGCCTCGCGCCAGTTCCATGGCAGCTGACGGTCGAGCGGTAGAAAGGGGTCTGCCAAAGTGTAGGTGTGCAGAGTCGTGTACGGTTTCCCGGAGTCTAGTCACACAGAGGCTCTCCCCGAGAAGCTCTTGGAAAAGCCTACATTAATCTACACTCCTACACATCCCAGGGGTCGGGTAGCCCTCCTATAGACTGTCAAATTGAATTTTTCGTCCTTGGAGCTTTATGCGCCGTGAGATGGGACCCTCTGGTTGAGCTGGTGCGGGTCCTCCTTGGTCTGTGCAGTCGAAGGGAATTCAGCGGACATATTCGGACATATTAATGATCAATTCCTTGCAGCGCCCGGTGAATCCCTTGGTCCCTTTCCGCGCCGATACATGGGTGAAGGCGCCTACTGGAAACTGGCAGTGTGTTGCGAGTCACCAGCGACAAATAAAATGTAAGTGATGTGAGTAGCGCGTGGCATTGATTTAGACCCTTGGCCATGCACTTTGTATTGAGAACAGATCGGCGATCCTACACTCGCTGATGGCATTCTTGATCGGCTGGTGCACGACGCGCATCGAATCGAGATGAAGGGGGAATCCATGCGGAAGAATCGGGGGAAACAGAACTCGTAGCCGATTGCGCTATTGTCTGAAGACGCTCGGTGGTACCTACGCGAGCGAGTGGATGAAAGATCGCCCAACGCTGGACATTCCCACCACTATGCCTAAAATCCAGATCAAGATTAACAATGGCAGCGCCCAGGCAGTTGCAGGATGCACGCGCCGGTTGCGGATGATGTCGTACAAGGGCAGAGCAATGAAGAGCGAGAGCATGCAGACTAGATAGAGAACTGGAAATTCATGAACTCCGGGTATGCGCGAGAGCGCAGGGCCGATGATGCTGATACTCGCGAGGAGCATCAGCCGCTTGTGTGTCTCGGGTCGCCGCCGCAAATAGATGCCGCTCGCGGTGAGCACCGAAAAGTTGAGGAGGGAGGCGATGTTTGCGCCAATAAGCCCTGGCAACTCCGCGGCGCTCAAGCCGTTCGCCGGAGATCGAGGGATCGCGCGAATATTCACCATCAGACTCACGACGACCACGACGATGGCCAGTATCGCGCCCGCGACACCCAAGCGTCGATGGATGTCCGTGTGGCGGGACGCGATGAGCGTAGTCTGAACCGCGAACCTTCTTTCTCCGTGAATACTTCGGAACCGCACAGCTTCCCACAGGCCTCCAGACGCTCCCCGCATTTTTGTATGTCCATGGCATCGTACTGACGTCGTGGTTCGTGTTGGACCCGGCTCTACGGCCAATGCCGGGTCCTCCTTGGTCTGTGCGGTCCAAAGGAATTGATCGAGAATAATATCGGAAACAACAATTCCGTACAGCGCCGGTCTAATCCGTTGGCCCCCTCCCACAAAATGCTGCAAAACCCGCGTCCGACAAGGATTTCCACACGTGGTTTAGCAATGACGGAAAGGTTTGTGACGCCGTTGTGACTCCGAACTTAACGATGATGGCGTCCAGGGAGTTTTTGCAGGTCTGAAATTAGATCTTTTCAGGAATGTGGTGATCGAGTAGGTCGTCCCGCAAATGAAGGTTGATGATTATCTCTTGCGCAGTCGAACTCTTTTGGACTTGCAACTGTCACAAGTTGCCCGTGTCTCGGTGCCATAAAATTCAAGTCTGCACCGGGTGCACGTCTTGAGAATAAGTTTCAAGCCGTTCAGAATCACGACCTTTGCTCGTTGCACTCGGACGTGAGGCGGACGCGCAAACCGCCGGTTGAAATCAGGTACGAACTGTTGTCTGTGTTTCATTTTCCCCCGCTCTTGCTGGTCTTAATGATTCGTTTGATCTGCTCGGTTGCTGCGTCCAATCGGTATTCCGCGTCCGGTGCGCCTTCGCCCTCGAAGAAGATATCCCTGAGCTCGAGCGCGAATTGCCGCGCTCGTGCTGCTTCAACGTCTGCCGCTGTTTGCTTCGACATCTTCCGCCTCCCTGCCTCGACTTAGTCGAGGGTCGATCAGCTTGTCCTTATCTGCCCGGCAATCGCAAACCGCGTCGTGGAAAGGGCCTCGGACTATGCGTTGACTGCCACTGCAGTCTTTGTGGGCTGATTGTGCCGCTGAAGCCGCCTTCGACGATTCTCAACGGGCATCTCCGCTGGTCGGCTCACAGGCTTCGCCCAGATCTGTTCCATCCGATCCACCATGGCGCGCTTGTAAGCCGGGGAGAGGTGAGCGTATCGTTGCGTCATCGTGATTGTCTTATGCCCCAGAATGTCTTTGAGTGCGTACAGCTCCCCGCCCGCCATCATCCACTGTGATGCAAATGTATGCCGCAGGTCGTGGAAATGGAAATCACTAATACCCGCTCGCACGAGTGCACTTCTGAAGCTGTGTTGCAGCCACTTGAATCTCCCGCCGGCAGCATTCGTGAATATGTAGTCTGACCCGGGGGTTCGGGGATAGTTTCGGAAGAGGTCGACGACCGTCGAGTCTATCGGGATATGCCGCGACTCACCATTTTTCGTGGCCTGCGCAGGAAGCACGATAAAACCAGAAGCAAAGTCCAAATCGTTCCATCGAAGGTTACGGATCTCACCTGAGCGCATTCCCGTATGGAGCGCAACGGTAACTATCGCCCGCAGATAAGGCTTAATACAGGACTGGACAAGTACATCACACTCCTCGCGCGACAGATAGCGAAGGCGCGCATTATTCTCAGGCAGGAACTTAATTCCCTTCATCGGGCTCTGGTCAAGCAGGCTCCAGTCGATCGCGCGGTTGAACATGTGGCGAAGCCTGCACATCAGCCGGTTACAAGTCGCTGGCCTACATGTCTGACGTTTCCTCGCCTGCCAGTCCTGCAACTCCGCACGCGTGATCTGACCGATTGGACGATTGCCAAATTCGCGAACCCAATAGTTCACGCGCTCCCGCTCAGTCTTAGCTGATTTGAGGTGCGAAATACAGCGCGTCATATACGCCCCCGCGAGTTCTGCCAGCGAACTGCGCCCTTCGTTGCGAACGTTGAAGTGGCGGCCCTCGATGGCATCGCAAATTCTTTTCTTCAGAACCGCTTCAGCCATCTGTCGGTTCGTGCCGATGGCCTCGCGCACCCGTCTGCCGGCGACAGTAAACCCGATCGTCCAGGTATCACCGCGTTTGTAAACTGTTCCGCGGCTAACTTGCACTGTGAGCTCGCTTCGATGTTGAGATTCGGTCGATCAATTTCATTTCCTTAAATAAAACATTAAAACACGCGAGGATTTCGCGCGGAAGTTATCGAATTGCCAAACGAATTATTCACACGAATAACTTTCGCCTGTGCTCAACGGGTCGCGTCCACTCCATTAGCTCAGACTCGAGGAATAGCAACCGTCGGCCGGCGTGGCGGCATGGAATTCTCTTTTGCGAGACGAGTCCGTATAACGTTTTCGGAGCAAGCCTCAGGAATTCGGCCGCCTCGTTTACGGTCATGAATTTGTGATTCGTCTGATGACTCTTTTCCATGTCGTGGCTCCTTGAATTTGAATTCTGCGACGCATCTCGTGCAGAGAGCGTGCGCCGTTATTTGTGGTGTCCCCCATCTATGCCACCAACCGAACCCTAATTGCTCGAAAGCGCTCTGCCAGGGGTCGATGGATCAGTCTCTGCGGGGACGCCTCCCCATTGTGTAGGATCTGTAGGGTCGTGTATGGTCTTCAAAGCCCTCTTTTCCAACTCGATCTTCATAGAGCTTTTGTCGAAAGACTACACGAACCCTACACCCTACATCGGCTCATCCTCATCTCCTGGCTCGCGAGATATCAGTGATATCCCGTGATAGAAGACACCTTTGCTCGTCCGATCCTTCGTGTATCCTCGCTTGGCGATCTCCGCCGCGAAAATATTGTTGGCCAGATATTTCTCGCCCTGCTGTTGACAGAATTGTACGTAGGCATCGTAGAGTCGCTTACCCGCTACCGAATACGTCTTGTCTACAAGACAACGCTCCGATATGAACCTTCGGATTTGGTCCGACTCTTGGCGATACTCGAGCGTGGCCTCAACCATTGTCTTGGGCTTTCCTAATCCGTTTCTCTGCCAATCCAAACCGCCGCGAACCGCCCACGCTAGGATCCCTGGGAGTTCGGCTTTCAGCTTTTCGAGCAACTCGCGATCGCGGTTGTCGCCCTTAAATTGCCGATTGAAGGGTATCAGTCGGATACGACGCCAGATGGCATCGTCACCACCGTGAATGGCGGGTTTGTAATTGGTGGCTAGCCAGATCTTGAATTGGGGCTTGTATTCAAAAAATTCTCCGTAAAGATACCGGCATGCGATCGTGTCTTGACCGGTTACCTGCTTTACGACCGCCTCGTCAAAACTCGCGTCTTGACCGGCTTCCGATGCGAGCACGAGCCGAGCTCCGACTAGAGCCGCTAGATCATTGCGAGGACCACCAACATTGCGCTGATTCATAAAAGTTGCGAACGGAGTTGTAACAGCATGTGGACCCACCAGCCTACGCACTGTTTCAAGGAACGTGCTCTTACCATTGGCCCCATTCCCATGCAGGATAAACATGCATTGCTCGCGCGTGTCTCCCGTCAGGCTGTACCCAACCGAACGCTGGATAAAATTGATCAAAGCACTGTCAGCCTCGAACACTTCATCCAAGAATTGGAGCCATCGAGGACACGCCGCAGTCGAGTTATAGTGAATCCGCGTAGCGCGGGTAATGAGATCTTCCGGCCAAGCAGAACGCAATTCGCCGTTACGAAGATCGAGCGTGCCGTTCCCGACCGTCAGCAGAAATGTGTCTCGGTCGTAGTCTGTCGCGACGCTGGCTATATTTCTGAGATTCTTTGCCACCTCAAGAGTGGCGTTGATACCTCGAACGGATTCCCCTTCGAGGGCTTCTAGGTAATCTTCAAGAAACTTTTTCTTAGCTTCTTTCTCCGTCTCTTGTGCCGAAGCCAGCCAGTTGGCCGTATTTCGCCAACGGGCAGTATCAATAGCTGCCCGTTCAGCCTCGCCGTCAGCATCGGCAGCCCAGTAGAGGCCATTCCAAACCATCCACCGCTTCCGCGAATGGTTGTAACGGAAACGATGTCCGTAAAGTAGTTGGAACGTTTCTGCATTGCCCGTGTCGGAATTTCGAAGAGTCCGAAGCTCCTCAAGTAGCTTCGTGGCGATAATTGCCCCAGGAGGAGGCGGACTTCCGACGAACCTCGTCATCGCTGCCTTCTGCGCGACTCGCGGACCCAGTGCTTCAAATTCACGCCACGACTTTCGAGTTTGTTGCCTAGCTGGTCATCCAGATCGATTAGCGCCTCACCTAACCGAAATCCTTGCGGAAACTGAAGGAATTTAGCTCTTACTAATCCAAGGGTCCGCTTTTTGAATTCACATTCCGGAGACGAGGCAATCCAGGCCAACAAGCAGTAAAATAAATGTAGAGCCTGCGAGAGATCCTGTTCTAAGTATTCGACGCGGATTCGAAGCGCCATCAATTCTGATCCGGCGTTTTGCTCGTGCGGAACTGCTACGCAGCCTTCAACTCGTTGGTGTTGCGCTGTCATTGTTCAAAAGCTCGGAGTAATCGTTTATGTTTCTTGTATTTTTGAATGCACTTTCGAACTGCTGCACTCCGTTGACACATCAGTTCTCCTTTTAATACTTTCGTTAGCTCTTGTGTGCGGCTGTCGCAGTTGATGTCCGTTGTGGCGTGTGAATTAGTCGGTACTAAACCGTCGAACGATGTGAGGATAGTTGACATTTTACGATTCGTAAGAGAGTATGAAAGCTGTGATTAGAGTCAGTAGACATATGTTACGTAATAAACAGCGCGTTTACCCCGGCGAAAATCATTCCTACTTTCTGATTCGTTGGTTAAATCAGGTGCCCGACGGTGGCGTAACAGCACGGATAGCGTCCCTTATTAAACTTTGTAAGCAGTTAGGTGATCCGGATCTACCTCGTCACTTGCCCAGTGCAAGCATCGACCCGCATCGCCCGGGGCTGATCGGCAGTAAGGAGCAATTCTCAAACTTCAGGCGCGTTTCGGTTTTGGTGAATAAGGTTAATAGGTTACTTGCGACTTTTAGTCTTCGCCCACGATACGAACAGACAGGTAGGCCAGGATGGAGAATCTTGTGGATCAATGCGACCAATAGAGGCCGACTGAAGATCGGCACCCGTGCAGGCGGCAATTACGATGAGATTTCTTTTGGCGAAGGTGATGCGCTTTCGAGCGTGCTCAGACTGATTGAGCGGGGGCGTATTCATCGGTTGCGCCAATGCCGATGCGGTAGTTGGTTTTATGCAAGATTTGAGCATCAGCGATTCTGCAGAATGCCATGCCAGCAGAAGGATTTCAGACGTACTGACGAATACCGATCAAAGCGTCGTCAATACATGAGGGATTATCGAACGCTGATGGCAAAGCGGGCAGGTAGGAGATTCAGGGTGAGGTTAGCTCGACGACGGACAGCACCGTAAACTTAGTACACAATTTCCATCCGTAATCGCTTAGCGTCGAATTGTCGTGGGACAGTACCTTTCGCCACGCATTCTGCCGTCCACGCAGCCACAATAGCATCGAGT
Source organism: uncultured Acidobacteriota bacterium (assembly GCA_963703675.1). Taxonomy (GTDB): domain Bacteria; phylum Acidobacteriota; class Terriglobia; order Acidiferrales; family UBA7541; genus Palsa-295. The sequence goes on from CAVPFH010000011.1 coordinate 273,565, forward strand.
AGATCGTGCTCCGCGACTCTTGCTCCATCCAGTTCAGCTAAATGCGTTTTGATCGTCGGATAGTGTGGCAATAGAAGCCTTAAACGCTCCTCCCTGCCTTCCTTATTGAGTTTCGCGTGTTTCAAAGGCTGTTTTCCGTTTATGGCCCAAAAGCTCATCTCGGGATGTACCTCGAACACGCGCGTCTGCAACTCAGGCGTCATCAAATCATCTACTTCCCGAATCTTGGAAATGATCTCAAAAGCCTGCCGCGACAGTTTCTTCCCTTGAACTTCGAAGCTCAACGCACATGCTTCTTGGTAAGTCGCGGCGCTGAACGTTGCGCGTACGGGCGCTGGGAACACGCTGCTGCTCCGAGGTTTTCCGAGTAACTTTCGCGCGACAATATCGCACGCCCTTGCGCCCGTCGTAGGTATCCCGATTGGAATGTCTATCGCGATAAGCTTCGGTCCAGGCGATGCCGAAATCAATTCGGTGAAACTTCTGAAAACTTGGACCGCGGTTCTTCTTGATTGAAGATCAACCTCAAAACAGACCCATCCGCCCGGGCATCCATCAACTCCCACAACAGTGCCGTTTTCCTCCGTTGAAAACACTCCAGCCCAGTTCCTCCATGAATTCCAGCAGGCGAGATGATACTCATAGTCCGTGGACACATCAACAGCAGTGCTGACAAATATGACGCACTACGTCCATGGAACACATCCGGCGTCGGTTCGGCGAGACGGTCCGCAAGAAGAGGCACGAGCTGGGGGTGTCTCAGGAAGAGTTCGCCGACATCTGTGGCTTAGATCGTACCTATGTTGGTGGGATCGAACGGGGTGAACGCAACGTTGCGCTCGTAAATATCGAGAGAATTGCGAAAGCGTTTAAGTTGTCGATGAGCGAGTTGTTCAGGGGACTTTGAACAGGGATCCGGCACTAAAGTTTTCAGCCGACGCCAACAAAGCTTTGAGTATCGATGTGTCGGTAATGACCGGTCGGTTGCAAGATCACATTCGCCGTGCCTGCCCTACCATTTCTACTAGCACTTTTCTGGCTTCCGCCGGACTGCGCGCTTCCCGCAAAAATGCGATGCGGGCACCTCGCGTGCCATCTTGGGTTTTCAAGCGTACGTGAAAGCCAAGACGGTCGACCGAAGTCATCGTCACTTCCTGAGACTCGATTCCAGCAAATGCCCGGGCAAGCAGGATAAGCGCATTCCCGTGATCGGTATTCATGTGCTGGGTGATCTCAGATCCAAGTCCACGACGAAGCGGTCGGCGCCACCGTAAACTTTACAGTCAGGCGAGGGATCAGCAGTTACACTCCCGCAGTAGTCCAATCCAGATGCTTCAGTGACACTCACCCGTTTCGATGGCTCTTGGTTGACATCTATTTTTGTAGCGAACATACTACCGCAACCGCTCGCATAACCCATTCGAATAGCCCAGGGAGGTTGGTCGCACGCGATTCCATGGAAGATCCTCAGAAACCAGGATCAGAAGACTACAAAGCGCAATCTGCAGCAACGCCGGCCCCACAAGGTAAGGCTGCACGATCCGCTCCCTCTGTCAGGAAGAAATTAACCCTTGTTGCCGTTCTGATTTTCGCTCTGTTGGCTTATTGGTTGTTAACGAGGCCCGGCTCGAGCGATACGGCCAATATAAGCTCGCCCGCACCGCGTCCCGACTCCACTTCCGGGGGTGTACCAGCGCAACCCAACAAGAATCGTGCTTCGTTACCGGATAATTCGGTGCGCGGCGATGCTTCCCAGGAATCGAAAGCTAAGGACTTGCTTTTCCAGGCACGAGCTGCTTGCCTGGCGATCGGCTTAGAAATTACAACCAACGGGACTACGCTCAAATGCGACGCTCAAAAAGCAATCTCGTTGTACCGCCAGGGTCTGGCACTAAACCCACAAGACGCCGATGCTCACACTAACCTCGGTAATCTTTTGTTATCTACCAAAAATTACGAGGCCGCCAAACAGCAATATGTCGACGCTTTAGAATTAGAACCAACCAATCCTGATTACATGCTTCGGGTGGCTGGGGTCTTGGAACGTTTGGGAGAACATCAGGAATCAGAGCAAATGTATGAACGCGCGTCGAGGTCCGCGAAGCCTGATGACGTAGACTACTTGGAGCATTTGGCGGAAATAAAAGAAAGGGCCGGCGATCTTTCCAATGCGGTTAAATATTTCCATCGAGCTTGTCAGTTAGGTGACCAAGACGCTTGCGACAGAGGAATGAGTGCAAGCTCCCGTCTAGAGGAAGACGAAGTGCCAGTGCATCCCAAGCCTAAGAACAGTCGCGGAGTGAATAGAGCCACACCGCATGAAGGCGCACAGAATTGCTGCGATTGCGGGCCAGAGCTATCCAACAACGATTGTTTTCTGAAATGTAACGCTATGATACCGCGTTGTAGTAATTAGAGCCATAAAATTTTTAATCGAGGGCGATGCCCACCGAGTTTTTTAAAATTGAAAATTCGATTGAACGTAAGTGGTTTAAGAATTCTGGGGACCCAATTGGAGGTGGGTCTTAATTCTGATTAGCCATTTGAAAGCACATAATTGCTGACCATCTGTCAACGGCTTCGTGCGAGCGGAGAATCACGCAACGGTTAATTTTGCGACCCGTGATTGGGACCAGCGTTGCGCAGATCCTGTTCTGAAGGTTGTTTCGATTCAGCGACAGTTCCAATGAAGGGACGCAATGCTTCAATGAGCGTTGTCGCGCCGATCGCTACGAGCGTCCCAATTATGACCAGAATGATATCTCGCGTTTGTTCGCGCCCAAGGTCGTTCCAACGCGCCGTTATCCCACCACCTGGTGGAATCACATGCGAGGTCTGGTCGCCCATGAAGAGTTTCGGATCCTGGGAGCCGTCCCACTGTACGTTCTCGGAATCCTCGACGCCTCCAATATCGACAAGGAGACCTGGTACCGCAGCGTAGTCTTGGAGTCCATAGCTTGCGCGGAACTCTGAGTCGTACTTCGAAGAAAACTCGGCGAACATGAAGTTTATCCGCTTGGTAGTGAAAGACTCGCGCTCAATGACGGGTTTCACCACACAGCTGATTGAATAATCTTCATCGTTTAATTCTGGCGTTATTAAGTATGAATTCAAGAAATCGTACTCAGGCTTCGTTATCGTCATGTGCTTTCCAAGCTCGTTTTCATCGTCGACGTCTCTGGCAAAGCCTTCATTTAGACATGAGCGTTCATTTTTCAAGTTATTGATTAGGATTTTAGCATCCGCGTGACCAGGGAGATGTATGATTACCTGCGCATACCTTCCGCGGTCACTGTATGGCCGAATGAACGGAAACGTAGGACCAGCGAGGTAGCCCACGTGCGTGTCGAGCGCCAATTCCAGGGTTGCCTGCCGAAAAAAGACTGAAACGACTTGATCGTTTGGAACGTCGCTCCGGTGCTCAGCGAACGGAGCGCGGCCATTCACGGACGATATCAGCGCCGTAAGCCACCCTGCTAAAGTGAACGACACTAGAGAAATTAACGCCCAGATCACAAGCGGTCTCGGTGATGGGTTCTTCCAGCGCATCATCTTAGCCGGGATGTTCCGATTTAGCCGGGATTTCCGATTTGGGCCTCTGACTCGCGCATCGTACGCTTCGCCTGCCCTCGACGCAACAAATCCGCCAACAGAGCAGGCCGCAGCGAGACAATACTGATAAAAGATAGCACCCGAAGGTTCGTTGAAAAGAGTTCATCTCGGAAATCTGGATTAGAATCTGTCGCACCCGCCTCTTTCCGCGACTCACTTCAGCGGTACGATAAATCAGAGGATAGTTGATGACTCCAAAGGACATTCTTGTTCTTCCACATGGATTTCGGCACATGATCCGGGGATTCTCTTGTTGCCCGGATCCTTGGAACAAGCTAACACGTCGCCGACTTGAGCCAAGGACGCCGCTCGTTACCATACTGACCAGCTCACGAGAGCGACGACCCACGCGCCGGCTTGCCGCCGCAGTATCCAAAGATGGCTTCCGCTTGACCGTGCGGGTGCCGAATTCTCGCTCAGGGAGAATTCCGTCTTATAGCTCGCCGTTAAGTAAGCAACCTCGTGTGAACCTCGAATCCGGCGCTCGCTAATTTCAATGCTTTGAATTCTGGGAGTCCCACGCGCCATCGAGGCTGAAACTGCCTCACGCCCAATCAAAGGCGGCGCGTCGGGCGGCCACAACTCAATGTCGTCGGGCACAACGCCATCAAACTGCGAACTTCTCCAGCGGTTTCGAATTCGAGCCACTTTGAATGGATCTGTTCGATTTCTCGGACTGCTTCTTCAGGGAGGCCACTCATACGCTGGATATTACCGAACATTAGCTCTGGGAACATGTCCGATAAAAGCTGTCGGGCATTGTTATGCAATCACTGAGGCTCAAGTCGGCGTGGAAACAGTCGGTCTTCGTGTCTTCGTTGACTTGCTTCGGGGGGACACTCTAAGATGTGCCCGGCGTGCCTAGCCCTGACCCACTCATCGGCAAGACCATCTCGCACTACCGCATCGTGGAGAAGCTCGGTGGCGGCGGGATGGGCGTGGTTTATAAAGCCGAGGACGCCCGACTCCATCGTTTTGTCGCCTTGAAGTTTCTTCCCGACGATTTAGTCCGCGACCCTCAGGCACTCGAACGGTTCCGCCGAGAAGCGGAGGCGGCTTCCGCGCTCAATCATCCCAACATCTGCACCATTCACGACATCGGCGAGGAAAACGGCCAAGCGTTTATCGTCATGGAGTTCCTGGACGGGATGACCTTAAAACACCGCATTTCCGGGCGACCCATTGAGATGGAAACAGTTGTTGATTTGGCCATCCAGATTGCAGAAGGACTCGATGCCGCCCACACAGAGGGAATTGTTCACCGCGACATCAAGCCTGCGAACATCTTCGTAACGAAACGAGGCCACGCGAAAATATTGGATTTCGGTTTGGCCAAGCTGGCACCGAAAGGGGAAGCTGTGGCCTCGGGGGCCACCCTGGCCACGGATGCGATGGGGGGAGTGAGCGCGGAGCACCTCACCAGTCCGGGGACCGCTGTGGGTACGGTCGCCTACATGTCGCCAGAACAGTTGCGCGTCAAGGACTTGGACGCACGCACTGATTTGTTCTCTTTCGGAGTCGTCTTGTACGAAATGACGACAGGCGCACTGCCCTTCCGTGGGGAAAGCTCCGCCGTCATTACGGATGCCATTCTGCATAACACCCCAGTCGCTCCTGTCAGGTTGAATATGGATGTTCCGGCGAAGCTCGAAGATGTCATCAACCGGGCGCTGGAGAAAGACCGGGAACTCCGTTATCAGCACGCTTCGGAAATGCGTTCCGAGTTGATGCGCCTGAGGCGAGACACAAGCTCAGGCCAAGTGTCGGCAGCAAGTTCGGGGACGGTGGCAGCGGTACACGATACAGGCTCTCAGCATGTCGTCCAGCAGCCGGTACCGTCATCGGGTTCTGTTCCCGCTGCTGCTTCATCGGCTGCCGTGAAAGTCGCTGAAGTTCCGGTCGCCCGAGGGAAAAAACTCTGGAAGGTTCTGGTTCCCGCCGCTGTGGTACTTTTCGCTGCTGCAATCGGAGGAGCGTTCTACTTCCGCTCGCACTCGAAGAAGCCCGCAACTGCCCTCACCGAGAAAGACACCATCGTGCTTACCGACTTCACCAACACCACGGGCGATGCAATCTTCGACGACACGCTGAAGACGGCGCTCACCGTTTCCCTGCGACAATCGCCTTTCCTGAATGTGCTCCCCGACAGCGAAGTCGCAAAGACCTTGAAACTGATGACCCGTCCGGCCAGCACGAAACTCACGCCCGGAGTGGCCCGCGAGCTTTGCCAGCGGGCAGGCAGCAAAGCTTATCTTGCCGGAACGATTGGCAGTCTGGGCAGCCAATACGTGTTGGGATTGAAGGCGGTGAATTGCCGGAGCGGAGATACGCTGGCCGAAGAGCAGGTGACGGCGGCGTCCAAGGAGAAGGTGCTGGACACGCTGGGCGGGGCGGCAACCAAGCTGCGCGGCGAACTGGGCGAATCGCTGGCTACGGTGCAGAAGCTGGATGTTCCGCTCGAACAGGCCACCACGTCTTCGCTCGAAGCTCTGCAAGCGTACAGCCTTGGAGAGAAGGCTTATAACGAGAAAGGCTCCGCCGCAGCCCTGCCTTACAATCAACGTGCCATCCAGCTTGACCCGAATTTTGCCATGGGCTACTTGGCAGTGGGCAACGAGTACAACAATCTTGAAGAGCTGGGGCGGGCCAGCGAGTACTTCACCAAGGGATTTCAGTTGCGGGAACATGCCAGCGAACGGGAGAAGCTGAGTATCGCCGCCATCTACTACCAGAATGTAACCGGGGAACTGGATAAAGCAGCCCAGACGTATCTGGAGGAGATTGAGAGCTACCCGCGGTATTTCGCAGCGTACAACAATTTGGGCCTCGCGTACGCCGCACAGGGGCAGTATGAGAAAGCTGCGGAGGTCACGACGCAAGGCGTGCGCCTTGCACCGAATCTGGGACTTGCCTACCCGAATCTCGCCAATGACGCCCTTGCCTTGCAGCGTCTCGACGAGGCCCGGCAGATAGCGCAGGAGGGGCAAACCCGAATGGCGAATGATTACATAATCCACAATGCTCTCTATGCTCTTGCCTTTCTCGGGGCGGACTCTGCCGCGATGGCGGAACAGCAGCAGTGGTATGCGGGCAAGCCCGAAGAAAGCCAAGGACTGGCGCTCGCATCCGACACCGAGGCATATGCTGGTCATGTGGGAAAGGCGCGGGAACTGACCAAGCGGGCCGTGGACTCCGCCATCAAGGCTGACAGCAAGGAAAATGGGGCCATATGGCAGACGAATGCCGCTCTCGAACAGGCGGCTTACGGCAATGCCACGGAAGCGCGGCAGTCAGCGGCAGAGGCTTTGAAGCTGGCTCCCGCAAGTCAGGGCGTCGAGAGCGAAGCCGCGCTGGCGTTTGCCATGGCGGGCGATACGGCGCGAGCCGAGTCCTTGGCCCAAGACTTGGGGAAACGCTACCCGCTGGACACGCAAATGCAGGCGCTTTGGTTGCCCGCGATTCAGGCGCAACTGGCGCTGGACAGAAAGAACCCGACTGCCGCTGTGAATGCCCCGCAAGCTGCTTCCCCCATCGAGTTGGGGCAAATTGTGTTCGTCAATAATATTTCCTGCCTCTACCATGTGTATGTACGCGGAGAGGCATACTTGGCCGCCGGACAGGGCAGCGCAGCCGCAGCCGAGTTTCAGAAGATTCTCGACCACAGCGGCATCGTCTGGAACTGCTGGACGGGAGCATTGGCGCATCTGGGACTGGCTCGCGCCAATGCTTTGCAGGTGAGAACTTCGCAGGGCGCTGATGCCGATGCCGCCCGGGTAAGGGCGCTTGCCGCCTACAAAGATTTTCTCACGCTCTGGAAAGATGCCGACCCGGACATTCCCATCTTTATCGCTGCCAAATCGGAATATGCGAAGCTTCGATAGTTTGGTAACTAATCTCCAGCACTCCTTGCAGAGACTAGCACCCGGCGACACCTCACCTGTTGCTGTGGGAATTCTCAACACGCGTTGACAAACTCAACGGCGTTAATTAAGCCTCGCCCACCCTTCAACGCTTGAACCGAAACCATATCTTGCAGATAACGCCCATCTTAGCGAAAAGTGGCATGCAGCGAGCGTTTGGCAACAGAGTTGCACAATTAGGGGTGCATGCCCGACAGGGCAAAATAAAGCATGGGGGAACAAAATGGCAAAGAAGATTTTGAAGAAGGCCACGAAGCTGGAACCGACCAAGTCCCTTAGAACAACAAAGGTTGGCTAGATTCGACTGTCCTTCCGAGCGGAAGTGGGCCGCAGCCATAGCGGCCCCTTTTCGCGAACTGGAGTGGCTCGTGCTAATGCTCTGCAAGCGAAAACTTTGCAGGGTGCAGATGCCGATGCCGCCGCGTCCGGGCGCTCGCCGCCTACAAAGATTTCCTCGCGCTCTGGAAAGATGCCGACCCGGACATTCCCATCCTCATCGCTGCTAAATCGGAGTACGCAAAGCTGCAGTAGCTGAGACATGCTGTTTCTAGTTGCTCGGAATCTTCGTCTCAGTGCCCGGTAAGTTATTGGAAACTGGCCGGGCGACGACTCAGACTTGTGACGCCGTTGTGACGGGAATGCGGGCAAAAAGAGGGATGACGAGGGCAATACCAAGCTATGGTAATTTTTCAGAACCCGCGCCGGAAGCACCCAAGAGCAATATAGAGGTATACAGAGCGATTTAATTTCATGCA
>CAVPFH010000012.1:0-481863 GCA_963703675.1 uncultured Acidobacteriota bacterium
GCACCCTGAACGGCAACGCTTCCAGCGCTACCTTGGCGGCTTCGGCCACTGCATTGGTATCCACCTCGCTGTGCACCTCCGGCTATGCCACGGGCATCACTCTCACCGGCGCGGCGGTATGCGCAACTGACGGCTCGGCACTGATCAACCTGAACGCCAGCAACATCAGCAGCGGGCAGATCACCTCGCATACCTTGCTGCCCAGTGATGCTGTGTACAACGATCAGAACAACACCTATGGCGCGGGCAACACCCAGATCTTCGGCCTCTCTAACGGCAGCGGCGCTTCCTTGAACATTCCCGAGGGCGGCGCACAACCCAACACGGTCAACGTCGGCGACCTGTTCACCGTTACCGGCAACACTCACCTGGACTATCAGGCCGCAGCTAACGACACCGAGCAGATCGCTTTCCTGTCCGACATCCAGACCAACAACACCAGCCTGCTGGGTTCAACCAACACCTGGATGGGTTCGAACACTTTCACCATGCCGATCAACGGCACCCTGAACGGCAACGCTTCCAGCGCTACCTTGGCGGCTTCGGCCACTGCATTGGTATCCACCTCGCTGTGCACCTCCGGCTATGCCACGGGCATCACTCTCACCGGCGCGGCGGTATGCGCAACTGACGGCTCGGCACTGATCAACCTGAACGCCAGCAACATCAGCAGCGGGCAGATCACCTCGCATACCTTGCTGCCCAGTGATGCTGTGTACAACGATCAGAACAACACCTATGGCGCGGGCAACACCCAGATCTTCGGCCTCTCTAACGGCAGCGGCGCTTCCTTGAACATTCCCGAGGGCGGCGCACAACCCAACACGGTCAACGTCGGCGACCTGTTCACCGTTACCGGCAACACTCACCTGGACTATCAGGCCGCAGCTAACGACACCGAGCAGATCGCTTTCCTGTCCGACATCCAGACCAACAACACCAGCCTGCTGGGTTCAACCAACACCTGGATGGGTTCGAACACTTTCACCATGCCGATCAACGGCACCCTGAACGGCAACGCTTCCAGCGCTACCTTGGCGGCTTCGGCCACTGCATTGGTATCCACCTCGCTGTGCACCTCCGGCTATGCCACGGGCATCACTCTCACCGGCGCGGCGGTATGCGCAACTGACGGCTCGGCACTGATCAACCTGAACGCCAGCAACATCAGCAGCGGGCAGATCACCTCGCATACCTTGCTGCCCAGTGATGCTGTGTACAACGATCAGAACAACACCTATGGCGCGGGCAACACCCAGATCTTCGGCCTCTCTAACGGCAGCGGCGCTTCCTTGAACATTCCCGAGGGCGGCGCACAACCCAACACGGTCAACGTCGGCGACCTGTTCACCGTTACCGGCAACACTCACCTGGACTATCAGGCCGCAGCTAACGACACCGAGCAGATCGCTTTCCTGTCCGACATCCAGACCAACAACACCAGCCTGCTGGGTTCAACCAACACCTGGATGGGTTCGAACACTTTCACCATGCCGATCAACGGCACCCTGAACGGCAACGCTTCCAGCGCTACCTTGGCGGCTTCGGCCACTGCATTGGTATCCACCTCGCTGTGCACCTCCGGCTATGCCACGGGCATCACTCTCACCGGCGCGGCGGTATGCGCAACTGACGGCTCGGCACTGATCAACCTGAACGCCAGCAACATCAGCAGCGGGCAGATCACCTCGCATACCTTGCTGCCCAGTGATGCTGTGTACAACGATCAGAACAACACCTATGGCGCGGGCAACACCCAGATCTTCGGCCTCTCTAACGGCAGCGGCGCTTCCTTGAACATTCCCGAGGGCGGCGCACAACCCAACACGGTCAACGTCGGCGACCTGTTCACCGTTACCGGCAACACTCACCTGGACTATCAGGCCGCAGCTAACGACACCGAGCAGATCGCTTTCCTGTCCGACATCCAGACCAACAACACCAGCCTGCTGGGTTCAACCAACACCTGGATGGGTTCGAACACTTTCACCATGCCGATCAACGGCACCCTGAACGGCAACGCTTCCAGCGCTACCTTGGCGGCTTCGGCCACTGCATTGGTATCCACCTCGCTGTGCACCTCCGGCTATGCCACGGGCATCACTCTCACCGGCGCGGCGGTATGCGCAACTGACGGCTCGGCACTGATCAACCTGAACGCCAGCAACATCAGCAGCGGGCAGATCACCTCGCATACCTTGCTGCCCAGTGATGCTGTGTACAACGATCAGAACAACACCTATGGCGCGGGCAACACCCAGATCTTCGGCCTCTCTAACGGCAGCGGCGCTTCCTTGAACATTCCCGAGGGCGGCGCACAACCCAACACGGTCAACGTCGGCGACCTGTTCACCGTTACCGGCAACACTCACCTGGACTATCAGGCCGCAGCTAACGACACCGAGCAGATCGCTTTCCTGTCCGACATCCAGACCAACAACACCAGCCTGCTGGGTTCAACCAACACCTGGATGGGTTCGAACACTTTCACCATGCCGATCAACGGCACCCTGAACGGCAACGCTTCCAGCGCTACCTTGGCGGCTTCGGCCACTGCATTGGTATCCACCTCGCTGTGCACCTCCGGCTATGCCACGGGCATCACTCTCACCGGCGCGGCGGTATGCGCAACTGACGGCTCGGCACTGATCAACCTGAACGCCAGCAACATCAGCAGCGGGCAGATCACCTCGCATACCTTGCTGCCCAGTGATGCTGTGTACAACGATCAGAACAACACCTATGGCGCGGGCAACACCCAGATCTTCGGCCTCTCTAACGGCAGCGGCGCTTCCTTGAACATTCCCGAGGGCGGCGCACAACCCAACACGGTCAACGTCGGCGACCTGTTCACCGTTACCGGCAACACTCACCTGGACTATCAGGCCGCAGCTAACGACACCGAGCAGATCGCTTTCCTGTCCGACATCCAGACCAACAACACCAGCCTGCTGGGTTCAACCAACACCTGGATGGGTTCGAACACTTTCACCATGCCGATCAACGGCACCCTGAACGGCAACGCTTCCAGCGCTACCTTGGCGGCTTCGGCCACTGCATTGGTATCCACCTCGCTGTGCACCTCCGGCTATGCCACGGGCATCACTCTCACCGGCGCGGCGGTATGCGCAACTGACGGCTCGGCACTGATCAACCTGAACGCCAGCAACATCAGCAGCGGGCAGATCACCTCGCATACCTTGCTGCCCAGTGATGCTGTGTACAACGATCAGAACAACACCTATGGCGCGGGCAACACCCAGATCTTCGGCCTCTCTAACGGCAGCGGCGCTTCCTTGAACATTCCCGAGGGCGGCGCGCAACCCAACACGGTCAACGTCGGCGACCTGTTCACCGTTACCGGCAACACTCACCTGGACTATCAGGCCGCAGCTAACGACACCGAGCAGATCGCTTTCCTGTCCGACATCCAGACCAACAACACCAGCCTGCTGGGTTCAACCAACACCTGGATGGGTTCGAACACTTTCACCATGCCGATCAACGGCACCCTGAACGGCAACGCTTCCAGCGCTACCTTGGCGGCTTCGGCCACTGCATTGGTATCCACCTCGCTGTGCACCTCCGGCTATGCCACGGGCATCACTCTCACCGGCGCGGCGGTATGCGCAACTGACGGCTCGGCACTGATCAACCTGAACGCCAGCAACATCAGCAGCGGGCAGATCACCTCGCATACCTTGCTGCCCAGTGATGCTGTGTACAACGATCAGAACAACACCTATGGCGCGGGCAACACCCAGATCTTCGGCCTCTCTAACGGCAGCGGCGCTTCCTTGAACATTCCCGAGGGCGGCGCACAACCCAACACGGTCAACGTCGGCGACCTGTTCACCGTTACCGGCAACACTCACCTGGACTATCAGGCCGCAGCTAACGACACCGAGCAGATCGCTTTCCTGTCCGACATCCAGACCAACAACACCAGCCTGCTGGGTTCAACCAACACCTGGATGGGTTCGAACACTTTCACCATGCCGATCAACGGCACCCTGAACGGCAACGCTTCCAGCGCTACCTTGGCGGCTTCGGCCACTGCATTGGTATCCACCTCGCTGTGCACCTCCGGCTATGCCACGGGCATCACTCTCACCGGCGCGGCGGTATGCGCAACTGACGGCTCGGCACTGATCAACCTGAACGCCAGCAACATCAGCAGCGGGCAGATCACCTCGCATACCTTGCTGCCCAGTGATGCTGTGTACAACGATCAGAACAACACCTATGGCGCGGGCAACACCCAGATCTTCGGCCTCTCTAACGGCAGCGGCGCTTCCTTGAACATTCCCGAGGGCGGCGCACAACCCAACACGGTCAACGTCGGCGACCTGTTCACCGTTACCGGCAACACTCACCTGGACTATCAGGCCGCAGCTAACGACACCGAGCAGATCGCTTTCCTGTCCGACATCCAGACCAACAACACCAGCCTGCTGGGTTCAACCAACACCTGGATGGGTTCGAACACTTTCACCATGCCGATCAACGGCACCCTGAACGGCAACGCTTCCAGCGCTACCTTGGCGGCTTCGGCCACTGCATTGGTATCCACCTCGCTGTGCACCTCCGGCTATGCCACGGGCATCACTCTCACCGGCGCGGCGGTATGCGCAACTGACGGCTCGGCACTGATCAACCTGAACGCCAGCAACATCAGCAGCGGGCAGATCACCTCGCATACCTTGCTGCCCAGTGATGCTGTGTACAACGATCAGAACAACACCTATGGCGCGGGCAACACCCAGATCTTCGGCCTCTCTAACGGCAGCGGCGCTTCCTTGAACATTCCCGAGGGCGGCGCACAACCCAACACGGTCAACGTCGGCGACCTGTTCACCGTTACCGGCAACACTCACCTGGACTATCAGGCCGCAGCTAACGACACCGAGCAGATCGCTTTCCTGTCCGACATCCAGACCAACAACACCAGCCTGCTGGGTTCAACCAACACCTGGATGGGTTCGAACACTTTCACCATGCCGATCAACGGCACCCTGAACGGCAACGCTTCCAGCGCTACCTTGGCGGCTTCGGCCACTGCATTGGTATCCACCTCGCTGTGCACCTCCGGCTATGCCACGGGCATCACTCTCACCGGCGCGGCGGTATGCGCAACTGACGGCTCGGCACTGATCAACCTGAACGCCAGCAACATCAGCAGCGGGCAGATCACCTCGCATACCTTGCTGCCCAGTGATGCTGTGTACAACGATCAGAACAACACCTATGGCGCGGGCAACACCCAGATCTTCGGCCTCTCTAACGGCAGCGGCGCTTCCTTGAACATTCCCGAGGGCGGCGCACAACCCAACACGGTCAACGTCGGCGACCTGTTCACCGTTACCGGCAACACTCACCTGGACTATCAGGCCGCAGCTAACGACACCGAGCAGATCGCTTTCCTGTCCGACATCCAGACCAACAACACCAGCCTGCTGGGTTCAACCAACACCTGGATGGGTTCGAACACTTTCACCATGCCGATCAACGGCACCCTGAACGGCAACGCTTCCAGCGCTACCTTGGCGGCTTCGGCCACTGCATTGGTATCCACCTCGCTGTGCACCTCCGGCTATGCCACGGGCATCACTCTCACCGGCGCGGCGGTATGCGCAACTGACGGCTCGGCACTGATCAACCTGAACGCCAGCAACATCAGCAGCGGGCAGATCACCTCGCATACCTTGCTGCCCAGTGATGCTGTGTACAACGATCAGAACAACACCTATGGCGCGGGCAACACCCAGATCTTCGGCCTCTCTAACGGCAGCGGCGCTTCCTTGAACATTCCCGAGGGCGGCGCGCAACCCAACACGGTCAACGTCGGCGACCTGTTCACCGTTACCGGCAACACTCACCTGGACTATCAGGCCGCAGCTAACGACACCGAGCAGATCGCTTTCCTGTCCGACATCCAGACCAACAACACCAGCCTGCTGGGTTCAACCAACACCTGGATGGGTTCGAACACTTTCACCATGCCGATCAACGGCACCCTGAACGGCAACGCTTCCAGCGCTACCTTGGCGGCTTCGGCCACTGCATTGGTATCCACCTCGCTGTGCACCTCCGGCTATGCCACGGGCATCACTCTCACCGGCGCGGCGGTATGCGCAACTGACGGCTCGGCACTGATCAACCTGAACGCCAGCAACATCAGCAGCGGGCAGATCACCTCGCATACCTTGCTGCCCAGTGATGCTGTGTACAACGATCAGAACAACACCTATGGCGCGGGCAACACCCAGATCTTCGGCCTCTCTAACGGCAGCGGCGCTTCCTTGAACATTCCCGAGGGCGGCGCACAACCCAACACGGTCAACGTCGGCGACCTGTTCACCGTTACCGGCAACACTCACCTGGACTATCAGGCCGCAGCTAACGACACCGAGCAGATCGCTTTCCTGTCCGACATCCAGACCAACAACACCAGCCTGCTGGGTTCAACCAACACCTGGATGGGTTCGAACACTTTCACCATGCCGATCAACGGCACCCTGAACGGCAACGCTTCCAGCGCTACCTTGGCGGCTTCGGCCACTGCATTGGTATCCACCTCGCTGTGCACCTCCGGCTATGCCACGGGCATCACTCTCACCGGCGCGGCGGTATGCGCAACTGACGGCTCGGCACTGATCAACCTGAACGCCAGCAACATCAGCAGCGGGCAGATCACCTCGCATACCTTGCTGCCCAGTGATGCTGTGTACAACGATCAGAACAACACCTATGGCGCGGGCAACACCCAGATCTTCGGCCTCTCTAACGGCAGCGGCGCTTCCTTGAACATTCCCGAGGGCGGCGCACAACCCAACACGGTCAACGTCGGCGACCTGTTCACCGTTACCGGCAACACTCACCTGGACTATCAGGCCGCAGCTAACGACACCGAGCAGATCGCTTTCCTGTCCGACGTTACTGGCGGCACAATCACGGGAGTCACCGCTGGAACCGATTTAACGGGCGGCGGCAATACTGGGAACGTCACCATCAACCTCGACACGACCAAAGTCCCGACTCTAGCCGGTGCGAACACCTTTGCTGCCTCGAATACTTTTTCGAGTCCGATCATCGGCAGCGTCACCGGGACCGCCGCGAACGTCACTGGAATTGTAGGCATAGCAAATGGCGGCACAGGCAACGCCACCGGCATCGCCACAAACGTATCCGGCATCGTGGCTGTCGCCAACGGCGGCACAGGCGATTCGACTCTTACCGCGCACGGCGTCCTAGTTGGCGAAGGCACCGCCAACGTGACGGCCTTGAATGCGGCCGCTGCCGGCACGATCCTCACAGGGCAAGGAAGCAGCACAGATCCAAGCTTTAGCGCTACGCCGACCTTGGGCGTCGCTGGAACGGGCGCCGCTAACTCCGGGACCCTCGGCTCGCTGGCTCTCGCGGGATCTACCAGCGGCACTGTCACCGTCGCCGCGCAACCGGCCGCAGGCAGCCTGACGCTGCAATTGCCCAGTGCTACGCCCACGGCCAATCAAGTCCTGACGGCCACGAGCGTTGCCGGTAACACCGTAACCCTCGGCTTCGCTGCACCGGCGGCCACGGGCGTCACCTCAATCGCTACCACCAGCCCGCTCACTGGCGGTCCTATCACCTCGACGGGCACGATCGCTTGCCCGACCTGCGTCACTAGCGCCTCGAGCCTCACGTCGAATCAACTCGTTCTCGGCGCAGGCAGCCAAGGATCCGCGACCCTTGGTTCCACGGGCACGGCGACTACTGTTCTGCACGGTGGCGCCGGCGCTCCGACCTTCGGCGCGGTCACCCTAACAACGGACGTCACTGGCATCCTTCCAGTTGCCAATGGCGGCACAGGCAACGCGACCGGCGCAGCCACGAGCGTTTCCGGAATCGTCGGCGTCGCCAACGGCGGCACCGGCGTAAACAGCACCTCCACCGCAGCGAACGAAATCTTCGCTTCGCCAAGCGGCGCCGCCGGTGCGCCAACGTTCCGCGCAATGGTCTCAAAAGATCTGCCAACGCCGCAGAACACACGCACCATCTGCTACATCGCGGGTACGGACAACACGACCAACTCGCCGGTTCTGACGACCAACGATAGCCAGAAGAGCTTCTTCGTGAACATGATCGGTGCCCTAACGGCCACGTCGTGGTCCTGCCAGACGAACACTGGCACGGCCAGCATCACGCTGAACCAAAACGGCGGCTCGGGCAACTTCTCGGCCACGATGGCGTCCTGTGGGACTACTCTCGCGACGAACGGCACGTTCTCGGCCGCTGCCCTCGCCGCGAATTCTACGGTCGATTTCCTGATCAATAGCGTAACCGGCACACCGACGCGCGTTACGGTCTGTTTCGCGGGCACTGTGAACTAGGCTTAGGTTACGGAGCGAACGAATGCGGCGCACACTGACTGGATTTCGCAAGAGCTCTGTAGCTGATGGTTGCCGCCGGTCACGCGGCGGCAACCATCCACTTTTTGTGAAAATTTCAGCGATCGTTCCGCAGTCCGTTTCACGGGGGCAACGCTGAAGCCATGAAACGACTACTGCTGGCCGTTATCTTGTTGCTTACGGGCGCCGTCATCTCCTTCGGGACGTCAGCGGCGGTGAACCAATGAGGCGAGCACCGCTAACAACGATAATGCGACGAGCACTTCAGCGAACGGTTCCGCTGCTCCTTTTCATGGCTCTCTACGCTGGAGGAGCCCGCGCACAAATCACCTCGGATACAGCCACCTCCGGCTCAACGGCCGGCGTCGCTACATCACTTACGATTACTACGCACACGGTCGGTGGCGGGACGAGCACCCTCTTGGTCGTCGGCGTGGCGCTCAGGACCGACAACGGCAACAGCCAACGCATCAGTAGCGTCACTTGGAACGGCACCGCCCTTAACTGTCTTGTCGCTAGGAATGACGGGGCCACGGTATCTTGCGGCACTACCGGCACCACGACGAACCTTCGCACCGAGATCTGGACGCTGGCTAATCCCGCGTCAGGCAACCACAGTCTCGTGATCAACACTAACGGATCCAATGGCACAACCATCGCCGCAGGCATACAGTCCTATGCCAACGTAGCGAGCGTTGCGGCTGGCGGCACCAATGGAACCACCAGCAGCGTGACCTCCGCCTCCGTCACTGGCATCACGGTCCCAACCAATGGAGTCGTCTTCGACAGCTTGGCGATTGCGAAATCGTCAACGGGGCTCGCGGTCACCGGCACAGGAGACGCACTCCTGACGGATATCAGCGACACATCGGGCTCGGGTAACCATATTCAAGACGGCACGGGTCAAGTGACGGGGCAAACCTCAGCAACCGCCTCCTGGAGCTGGTCCACCGGCTCGCCTTATGCTGAAGCAACAAGCATTCTTACGCCGCTCAGCCCGCCCACAATCACCAAGGCCTTCGCGCCTACCAGTATAGGCGTGAACGGCACTTCGACACTGACGCTCACCTTCTCTAACTCAAACGTCGTGGCACTCACCGGCGTGGGCGTCGTGGATAACCTCCCCGCCGGCGTTCAAGTGGCGGGCACGCCCGCCGCCAGTAATACCTGCGGCGCGACATTCAACCCGGCGGCAGCCGCTACTACGCTCACCGTCACGGGCGGCACGGTGCCGGCCAGCGGTAGCTGTACCGCGCAAGTGAATGTCACGTCGGCGGCGGCTGGCACTTACAATAACACCACCAATGCCGTGACTTCGACGAACGGCGGCACAGGAGCAGTGTCTAACACCGCCACCTTGGCCGTCGTGATTCCTCCGACGATCGCCAAGGCTTTCGGCACCAGCCCGATCGCTCAGAATACGAGCACCTCGCTGACGTTTACCATCACCAACCCCTCTGCCACCGTCACGCAGACCGGCGTGGCCTTCACCGATGCTTTCCCGGCAGGCCTTGTGGTCGCGACGCCAAACGGCTTGAGCGCCACTTGCAGCGGCACAATCACTGCAACCCAGGGAACGGGCACGGTCAGCTTGAGCGGTGGCTCACTGGCAGCGAGCGGAAGTTGCACGATTGCCGTCAATGTTACAGGCACGACGGCCGGCTCGAAGACCAATAGCGTCACCGTCAGTTCCACCAATCAGGGCACTGGCAACACGTCCTCCGCCACCATCGTCGTCGTCGCGCCTCCGACCATCACCAAGGCCTTCAACGTGGCCAGCATGGCCGTGACCACCGGCACCTCGACTTTGACCCTGACGATCACCAACCCGTCCGCCAACACCGTGGCTGAGTCCGGCATCGCGGTCAGCGACACTTTCCCATCCGGTATGGTCGTCGCCTCTACCCCGAATGCAACCAACTCTTGCGGGGGCACCTTCACCGCGACCGCTAGTGCCAACAACATCAGCCTGACCGGCGGGTCGATCACTACGCCGGGCACCACATGCGCCGTGTCCGTGAGCGTGTCAGACACCACCTCGGGCGTCGCCTCCAACACGTCGGGCGCCGTGAGTTCGACCAATGGCGGAACAGGAACCACGTCCAACACGGCCACCTTGGCCGTTGAAATTCCGCCGACGATCACCAAGGCCTTCGCGCCCACGATTGTTGCGCTCAACACGAACTCGACGATGACCATCACAATCACCAACCCGGCGGCCAACACCGTGGCCCTTACGGGCGTGGGTGTGAGTGATGGCCTGCCCACCGGTACGCAAGTGGGTGCCGCCGGATCGACCACGTGCACCAGCGCCACCTTGACAGGTGCGACGACCGGATCTACCAGCTTCACGCTCAGCGGCGGGTCTATTAGCTCAGGGGCCAGCTGCACTATCACAGTGCCTGTCGCTTCGGCGACCGTGGGCGTTTACAACAATACGACGGGGGCGGTGAGCGCCGCGAACGGCGGTACTGGACTGACTGCCTCGGCGACTTTGACCGTCGCCGCGCCACCGACGATCGTCAAGAGCTTCACACCTACGTCGATTGCCACGGGCGGAACTTCGACGCTGACTTTGACCATCACTGAACCGTCCGCCGATTCCGGGGCGATGAATGGGATAGGCGTGACCGACACTTTCCCGACGGGGATGACCGTGGCGGGTACGCCGAACCTGACCAACACTTGCGGCGGGTCGTTTACGAACACCACCAATTCCATCACGTTGAGCGGTGGCTCGATCTCCGGGCCCAGCGTGAGTTGCGCCGTATCTGTGAGCGTCACCAGCTCGACGGCTGGCAACGCCTCGAATACCACGGGCGCCGTGACCTCGACGAGCGATGGCACTGGCACGACCGCCAACGCCGTCCTGAGCGTCGTTTCGCCACCGACGATCACCAAGGCCTTCGGCGCAGGCGCTGCGGGTATGCCGGTCGGCGGCACATCGACGATGACCATCACCATCACCAACCCGACGGCCAATACGGTCGCTCAGTCCGGCGTCGCTGTCAGCGATGCGTTCCCCACGGGAATGACTATTTCCACCGCCGCTACCACTACATGTTCCGGCGGGACCTTAACCGGCGGTGGAGTTACCGCCACCAGTGTCAGCCTCAGCGGCGCATCAATTCCCGTCAACTCAAGCTGCACAATTACCGCCAGCGTCACGGACACGACCGCAGGCACTGCCACCAACACCACTGGAACGGTGAGCTCGACCAACGGCGGAACGGGATTGACAGCCAGCGCAAATCTGATTGTTAACAATCCCCCGACGGTGAGCAAGACCTTCACGCCCACCGGCATCAACACCGGCGCCAACTCACTCTTGACTATTACGATCACCAACCCAGACACCGTGAGCCTTACCGGTGTGGCCATTTCCGATACGTTGCCGAGCGGTCTTGTGATATCCACTCCCAACGGCGGCAGCGACGCTGGATGCACCGGCGCCACGTTCACGGATACCGCGGGCACGGGCGTGGTGAGTATCACTGGCGCGACCGTCGCGGTCGGCACGCCCTGCGTGATTAAGGTAAACGTCACATCCGCGGTCGGGAACACGTACAACAACACGACCAGCGCTGTAACTTCGACCAATGGCGGCACAGGCACCACCGCTTCGGCCACCTTGACTGTTACGGCGATCTCGACCGTTACGGCAGTCAGTGTGGGAGCGGAAACCCCTGGCAACGTCGGCCCAGGCCAATCAGCGACTTATGCGATCACTACTACGTGGACCGGCCCAGGGACATGCACTTCCGTTCCTCTGACGATCAACTGGACGCCAGCGACGGGCGAGACGGCTGCGTTCAATCCCACGACCGTATCGAACAGCAGTACGACAACAACCCTGACCATCTCCAGCGCTGGTTCGACGCCGACGGGCTCGACCAGCTTTACGGTGACCGCGACTTCCACTGGTGGTGTCGGCACTTGCGGGACGGGTTCGGTCACCAGCAGTCCTGCCTCCACATTCGTCGTGGCCCAAGCGGTGATCGACGGGGTAACTGTGGGCGCGCAAACTCCCAACCCTGTCGTTCAGGGCAGCTCCGCAACATTCTCTATCTCCACGGCATGGACTGGCACTGGGCTTAACTGCGTTTCGAACCCTCTGATGATGGTCTGGACACCGCCGAGTCCGGATACGACCGCGACGTTCAATCCGGCCACGGTCTCGAGCGGCAGCACGTCATCAACCCTAACGATTACCACCTTTTCCGACGCGCCGCCAAGCATGACGAGCTTTAACGTTGAAGTCGGGAACAGCGCGGGGGGCGGCTGCAGCAGCGGCAACATCGTCGCTAGCTCCGGCTCCACCCTGGTCGTGTCTGGAAACGCGCCGCCCTCGATTACCAAGGCCTTTTCGCCGGCGAACATTGCGCCGGCTGCCACATCCACCTTGACACTTACACTCACTGCTTTGGCAGCGGATGTTTCCACACTCACCGGCGTCGCCGTGAGCGATCCCCTTCCTTCCGGGATGAATGTCGCTGCGACACCCGCCGCCACTAACACTTGCGGAGGGACATTCTCCGCGCCAGCAAACGCTACCACCATAAGCTTGAGCGGCGGCAGTCTCGCGGCCGGCGCCACCTGCGCCGTATCCGTCAGTATCACGGCCTCTACGTCCGGCACCTACACCAACACAACTGGAAACGTGACCGCGACCAACGTCGGCTACGCTGGAGGCAATGCAACAGCGACATTGACCGTCTTCGGAGCGCCGACGAAACTGGTCTTCGGCACACAGCCTTCGAACGCGGGCCAAGGCCAAGCGATCAGTCCCGCTGTCACAGTGCAGGTTGAAGACTCGGGCGGAAACATAGTCACAACCAGCTCGGCTTCGATCACTATAACCATCGGTAACGAGGGCACCGGTCCCGGTAATGGCTACTTAAACGGAACCACAACCATAAATGCCGGGAGCGGTATTGCGACGTTCAGCAACCTCTCGATTAACAGAATGGGAACTGGCTACACGCTTATAGCTTCCAGTTCTCCGCTGAGCAGTGCGACCAGCAATTCCTTTAGCATCACGCAGCCGACGGCCACCTTCACGGAGACCTTCGATGGCGCACACGGCACCTGGGCATACGTCCAAACGAGCTGCGCCACGCAGATTGGCACCCTCGACAACTGCGCCAGTAGCGCGTCTGTTTCTGGCGCAAACTGCTTCGGCGGATCGGGGGGGTGCGTTTCCGCAGACACGTTCGGGAACACCCTTTCTAACACCCAGACAGGATACTTTCAGCTTTCGCTCACATGGGTTCAAATGGGCGTTCCGGCCGGTGCAACGGTGCAATCGGTCTCGGGCAGCTGGTGGGATTCGGCTTCAACAAATTGTATTGGGGGCACGACTGCGGGAATGCAGATCTTCAACATCTCCGGCGCTTCAGGTGTACAGATAACCTCCGCGGCCGTCGCCGCAAACGTGGACGCATCGGGAGACGCTGGAGGCGTACCCCACTCTGGTGCGGGTGCCGTCACCGTAAATGCCGGATTCCAGGCGGCTAGCACGACAGTGAACCTCCGATTTAACATGAATCAAGCGAGCGCGAATGTGTTCCTAACGAAGGAGACATGCACCCTGTACGGGGACAATTATTCGCTTACGATCACCTATACCTTGCCTAACGGTGGGCGCAGAGGCCAGGTAATCATCGGCTTCATGCGTATGCCCGACGGGAATTTCCAGATGACCAAGCCGGTGTTGGTCTCCAGCACACAGGATCGTGCGGAAGACCGCGCGGGATCCTCAAATCCCGCTATTCTTTCCAAGCGGACTGAATAATCCAAAGCGCTGTGCGTTTGATGCCTGCAGGTGATTCTGAACGCAAGGAACTTCTACCGTCCGCAGAACTTATGCATCGACTTTCCAACACTCTGTTTTTCGGATGCTTTCTCCTTCTGCTGGCGCTCGCCTTCGGCGCAACCTCGTCGCACGCCGCGTTCGCGCTGGACAGCAAAGCCGACTGCGCCACGGCTACTTCAGGTAGCTCCGGCTCAGATTGCACACCAGCTTCCGGCGGCACGAGTGCAACTTTAGCGTGGTCGCACACGATTGGCACAGGGACGGGCGTAATCCTAGTCGTCGGGGTATCTTTGCGCGTGGATAACAGCAGTCCGAGCGGCAGCACTTTTGTCAGCGGAATCAAGCTTGGCACCACGAATCTGACTTGCCTTGCAGCCATCGAAGACAACAATGCTGGGTCTTGTGGCACGGGTTCGACTGGCACCGTGTTCTTGCGCAGCGAGGTGTGGTATCTGTCCGGCCCTGCTACTGGCACTGCGACGATTACCGTCACTGCGAATAACGCCACGACGATCGTGGGAAGCTCCGTCTCATACTTCGGCGTGCTGAGCATTGCCTCAGGGGGCACGTCGGCGAGCAACAATGGTGTGACTGGTGGCACGAACGCCTCAAAATCGGTGACCAGCCCGGCGGGCCACTTGGTCTTTGGAAACGTGGCCCTCGCGAAATCATCTGCCGGAAACCCGATCACGGTAACTTCGGGAAACACAGACCTGACGGACACATCCGACAATGCAACGAGTGGCAGTCACGTTCACGGGAACGCGAGCGATAGCACCGCTGTGAATCCGCCGATGTCCTGGACGTTCAGCGCGACATCGCCTTGGGCGGTGGTCACAGCCGTGCTCACGCCGAGCAACTCGCGCCGCGCACACGTTACGGTAGGCTCCTTGCTCTACGAGCGCCTTTGGCCAAAAGATGGCCCACTCGCATCAGTGGTCGAGGCCAGAAAATATCCGGCGACAGAATAAATTTACGATGCGATGCGCGATTTCATGCTTCTTTGCCCTGTGTATACTTCTGGGAAGTCCGCGCATTTTTGCGCAGGTAGCAGCGCAACAGAATTCCACGACGCAAACGGCCCCCGCGCCGAGCGCTAATGGCCCCAATGCGCCCACTTCTTCCACCAATGCGGATCCAGAAAAAGAACTCGAGAAGGCTATCAACGACGCGAACAACGATTACGCGAAGGTCGTCCGCAATTTGCAGGATTATTTGAAGCGATTTTCGAATGCGCCCAAGAGAGCCGCCGTCTATCACACGCTGGTTCAGTCCTGCCAGCAGATTCGCGACGACAACTGCGTGCTCGATTACGCCGAGAAAATTATCGCCATGCAGCCGGACGATTCGCAAACACTGATGGTTGCAGTGAACCTCCTGCAGCAGCGCGCCGACGCGGAAAGCCTCGTGCGCGCCAAGAACTACATCACTACGGTGATTGAAAGCATGCAAAAACTTTCGCCTGATCAACGTCCAGAACGCCTCTCGCTCGCCGACTGGAAAAACCAGCACGACAAATTGCTGATGGCGCTCTTCAACGTTCGGGGAGACATCGAGCTTGCGCAGAAAACGGACGATGCCGCGGCGAAGGACTATCGGTCGAGCTTTTCCGCGATGGCGAATCCAGCGGCCGCGAAGGCGCTCGGCGATATCGCCGAATCGCGCCGCGATTGGACGACCGCCGCGGATCAGTACTTACTCGCACTCGTCCTGCCCGATGCTGGTCCGTCGAAAGTGGATCGTGCGGACGTGCTCGCGCGGCTCAAGATCGCGTGGCGGCAGGCTCACGGCAACATGCAAGGATTGGGCGACGCGCTGCTGGCCGCATACGAACGTGTTCCGGCTTCCACCGACGCAGCAACCGCAGCGGCCAAACTCAACAAGGGCTCGAAGGATGTATTCGATTTTGTGCTGCGCCAGGTGGACGGCAGTCCGCTGCCTCTCGCGCCGCTCAAAGGAAAAGTGGTCGTGCTTAGTTTCTGGGCTACGTGGTGCAGCCCGTGTTTCATTCTCGAGCCGATTCTCGGCAACGTCGCGAAAAAATATGCCGCGAACGCCGATGTCGCATTCCTCGGTGTGAATTCCGATGAAGACGAAACGTTGGTGCCGCGCTTCCTCGCCGGAGTCAAATGGGGCTTCCCTGTCGCTTATTCAGACGGCCTGAAAGAGTATCTCGGCGTCGACGCGTTCCCGACCGTAATCATTCTCGATCGCGACGGCAAAACCGTTTTTCGTGTCGAGGGGTTCCCTGAGACCGGATTCGTGGACGCTCTGACGGCCGCAATCCACTCCGCCGCCGGCCCACCGAAAGCTTCTTCCGGTGGCTGAACTTTGTCTTAGGCTGTAAGGCGGCCACAAGTTTCGTCAGCGGCAAAAGCAACTCGTATGACTAGGCGTACTAGTATTTTTCTGAAGGTTTCGGATCCTCGTCAGCGCGCTCTAAGTGAGTGGCAGTTAGGAATACAAATTGCAGCTAGGAGAGAGCAAACCGCAAGCAGCCAGGTCGTAATTTTCAGGCTGAGAACCGGCAAACGACAGACTCTAATTGATACTCGTAACCCGTGCAGATATGCGACGTTGGCGCGTCCATGTTGGTTCTTCGCTCCGCGGATACCGTGTAGCGGTCACGTTTGCTGACAAGTGGTTGCTGGCGGTGTATTCATTTGAGAAAACAGTTGCGCAGCAACAGCCTAGATTTTCCACTTCGCGCCCTGTTCACGGCGCGGTACAAGGTAACAATACTGCCCATGGGGGAAGTGCAATGAAACGAAATCGAGAAGCCGGCCAATCCCTCGTATTAGTGGCTCTGGCTATGATTGTATTGATCTCCTTTCTCGGGCTGGCGATTGACTTCGGCTACTATCGCTTCCTTCGACGCCAGTTGCAAACCGCCGCCGACGCTGCCGCACTTGCTGGCGCGATGGACTTTACGTATGGAGATTATCTCGCAGCGGGTCGAGCTGCTTCGGCAGAAAATGGCTTCACGCATAATGGCGGCACAATCATCGTAGCGATGTCCAAGCCGCCAACCTCTGGACCATACGCCGGCGCTGCGGGAAACTACGTACAAGCCACGGTTACGGACAACGCAGTGCCCACGTTCTTTTCCAAGATCTTCAATGCAACAGCTCCACATTTATCCGCGACAGCAGTGGCGCTAGGCGGTACCAACTGCCTCTACGGCCTGGACGGCACGACGAACCCTTTGACTCTCAGGGCTTCCTATGTGACGGTACCGTGCGGCGTGGTTAGCAATGACAACTTCACTCTGGCTGGCGGATACCTTTGCGCTCCATCCATTCAATTCACCACCGGCGCGGCAGTATCTACGTGTCCTTCTAGAGCATCAGGACAGCCTGTCAAAGTGCCTGGTCCCATACTCGATCCGTTTTGCCCAGCCAATGGCTGTGTCATGCCTCAGCCGTCACCTGCCGCTCTGCCAGCTAAAACATCCTGTTCCGCCGGAGTTTACACAGTGCCACCTAAGTCCGCGACGATCACACAGGCGGGAACGTACGGTTCGAATTATTGCGGGATTACGGTTAACAGTACAACTGCCACATTCGCACCCGGCAATTACTACGGACCGATCACGATTAACAATTCCACAGTGACTTTCCAGGCCGGCAGCTATGCCATCAACAGCCCAACTAAGCCCGGCATCATCGTGAATTCGCCGCTTTTCGGCGGCTCCCAAGTTAATTTCCAGGCGGGGAGCTACACTATCGCTGGGGGGATTCAAGACAACAGCATTAGTTTCTTTGGTTCATTTATAGACTTCAATAGCACGCCCGGCAGCACGCAATCGCTCATTATCCTGGACGGAGGTGGACTCAATCTGGGCTTTACAGCCGCCAAGAGCACCGGGGGAGTGACTTTCTTCAACACCGGCACGAGTACCTGCGCCGCCACTTCGTACACTTGTTATGGCCAGATACTGAGTACTTTCAGTTTCTCTGGGACCTTTTGCGGAGCTAAGTGTAGTCTTAACCCATCCACCTCGGGACTCTATCCAGGCGTCTTGTTTTATCAGGATCGCACTTACACTTACACGGCATCGTGCCCCTTCGGTGGAACTGGTACTTGGTGTTTCGCTGTCAATATCGGCGTCAACCCTGGAACGGTTGCGCACAACGGGATTTACTACGCGCCTACAGGGACGGTTGCCTACGACTTCGATTTCGGACTTGGGGCAACATGGAATTATCTTATCGCGAAGGACGTTACCTGGTTTCTCGGTTTTACCTTCGGCAATAATTTTACTGCTCTGCCAACCTCTTCTCCCCTTCGCCAGGGCAGCGCAATACTGGTTCAATGAGGATCAGCAGAATGCCTAATAATCAAAATATGGTACGCATCGAAAAATCTGCGAGATCACGGGAACGCGGAACAAGCCTAGTTGAGGCCAGTATGGTTGCATTGTTTATTTTGCTACCGCTTCTCGCCGGAGTGATCAATTTCGGCAGAGCGTACTTCTACGGCATCGAAGTCGAGAATGCCGCCAAGGCGGGGGCGGAATATGGCATCCAGAATGCGGGTTTGACTGCAACCGGCATCACCGGAATGCAAACGGCCGCAAAGAACGAAGCGCCGGAAATCGCCACCACCTGCTCCGGAACGCCCGGTGCCTGCTGGGCCTCGGGCTATCCTCTGGCAACGTGGGGTTGCGAGTGCTCCGGCACGAGTACGGCCGGAGGCGGAACAAATTCATGCGGCTTGTTGCAGACCGCTTGCACTCCGCACCTCGTCTACTTTGTCTATGTAACTACGGCGGCGACTTATACGCCGTACCTTAATTTCCTTGGCCTTTTCCCGACGATGACCCTGAGGGGTGAGGCCAAGGTCCGGCTAGCGGCCCAGTAACAGTACAGGTGCCAAGACATATGCCAAAACATATGCTGAGATTGAGACAAAAGAAGAACGAGTGCGGCGCTTCTCTTTTGGAAATGGCGTTCGCACTACCGCTGATTATCTTACCGTTACTATTTGGCGCCATGGACTTCAGCCGCGCCATGTATGCATACCATTTTGTGGCGTATGCGGCCCGCGAAGGCTCCCGCTGGGCCAGCGTGCGTGGTGCACAGTGTGTTTCACCAATGACTAATTGTGGCGCCGCACTCGGCGGGTCCGGCCTTGTCTATACGTATATCCAAGGTTTTATCCCGGCCGGTATGTATGTGACCGGGTGCAGCGGGTCAAGTGCCGGTTCGTTGTGCGCCACTGTTACGAATACACCCGTTGGTTTAGAGGCTGACGGCGTCACGTCATGTACCAACTCGGGCAACAACCCACAGGACTATCCCGGATGCGTGGTTCAGGTACAGGTCACCTATTACTACGGTTTTACTATGCCATTTCTCTCGCAGATAACCCCCATCAAAATGACGAGTACATCTCAGATGACCATCTCGCAGTGACGGATTTTTCTATTTGCCCCGACTTAAGATATCTGCGCGTCGTTATCACCCATAGAGGATGCGTCAACAAGAAGCCGTACCTCGCACGTCACATCAGCCCATTTTTGCGGTCACGGCCTCTTCAGGGAAGTGATAAAAGGATTGCAGGAGGATTTTCCCAGTGAAGAAGATTGTTCTAGGTGTGCTGTTACTGACAATCCCTGTACTAGCGGCGGACGACAACAAGCCCTTGCCCCAAGACTCGCAGCTAAAGATTTTGAAGGCCGTGCGCCAGTTGCAACAAATCCAAATGCAGATGGCCGATCTGCAACAGCAGGCACGGCAACTCCAGGTATACATGGAGAATGAATGTGTGGCTGCGGCCAAGACCTCGGACGTCGATTTGACCAAATTCAATTGCGACGTCGACAAGTTGACTTTCGTCCCCAAGCCTCCCAAGGATGCGAAGAAGGACGAGAAAAAGCCCCAGTAGGCGTTTTTCAAATGCAGATTGGCCGATGGCTCTGCCGCGGCACTATGCCTGTTCCTTCCCCTGAAAAACTTTGGGACGGAGCAACAGTTTTATATTTGCTTGCCGTGCTCCCGAAATGAGAACAAATCTGCGAAGATCGGCGCCGAGACAGTCTTGATGACTTTGGAGTTGGAGGTTTGTCGTCGGTCACAAATCTCGGACGCACCGCGGGCTAGGAATAAAGTGTGAGGAGGAGCGCATCGACCCTGTGGCTTTTATGTGCGTTCTTGGTGGCTGGCTACTTTTGTATAAAAAACTTGCGCACGTGGCCTGCTAGGATTTTTTATCCCGGCGAGGAGTCTTACGAGGGTGTTGTGCTCGCCGAGATGCTCCATTTGCGACAGGGCATTCCCATTTATGATCCTGCCACAACGGACCACTACGACGCTGCAACATATGGTCCCCTTTATTACTTCGTTGGTGGGCGACTCCTTGGCGATGAACTCAGTTATTCCCCGTTACGACTCCTATCAGCGTTTGGGATGTTGGGCTGCGCCGTTGGTTGCAGTCTGCTGGCGTTCTGGCTTAGTCGTAATTACCTAGCTGCGTGTCTCGCTGCAATAGTATTTCTTGCGTTCGGGATGGTGACCCGCCACGGAATTAAGGGCCTCTCCGACGGTCTAGCTTTGCTTTTGATGTTTGCGGGATTTTTGTTAGCTTACAAACTCCAGAATAGCCGGGCGCTTCTCCTTTCTATTCCTTTTTTCCTGGCTGGAACGTACTGCAAGCCGCAATATCTCGCAGGGCCCTTAGCAGTAGCGACTTTTCTGCTTTGGGAGAGGCGATATCGACTAGCGGCCTACTTCGTGGGTCTCTTGGCGTTCGGCGAACTCGGCCTTTTCGTTCTATTTCAGTCGATTGTATTTTCCGGCCAATCTTTCTGGCGGCACTTTGTGCTTTCCCAGGCGGCCTTGTTTTCCTGGCACCGTTTTGGGCAGGCCGTGTTCATTTTAACTTTTCTTTTGGCGCTTCCGCTGGTGTTTAGCATTGAGTACCTACGATCGAATTCGAACAGAGTGCTGGCCTGCTACCTATTCTTTGCCGTGGTGCTTGGAGCAGTAACGTATTCGAAGGATGGTAGCGGGATCCACTACTTTTTTGAAAGCGCCCTGGCCGTGAGCGTAATTCTATCCGTCGCGATCGTCCGCCAGATAAATGCCCAGCCTTATCGAGCCTATCTAGTTCCGGTGCTGGCTCTGATGCTGGTCGCCGGTCAGTGGTGGTCCAACAATCCGCCGCCGCGGTCAACGGATATTGCCAAACACAACGCGATGCAGTCCTTCCTGCGCCAACACTTTGCATCTCATGCACAATCACTCAGCCCCAGTCCCGGAGAGTTGTTGCAAGCAGGGCTCGAAACACCCTATTCCGGACTGTTCCAGCTGGTTCAATTAGCACACCGCGGATTGGTCTCGGATCGCGAGCTCGCCGACCAAATCCGGGCAGGGCGATTTGTTGTAATTGTCTTAGGTATAGACTTGGCTAAGGAAAAGGAACCGTACTGGCTGAACTTTTATCTTACGCCCACCCTGATCGACGCCATCAATCAAAGCTACTCGATTACGACAAGCCTAGATATGCCTGCTCCCGAACAGCAAAGACCACAAGACCGATTTTATATCTACGCGCCGAAATGACTCGGTCCCCTCACCACTGCTGACGACGCTACAGTACTGCCACAACTATCAACAGTCAGTAATCAGTGACGACACCATCTTGATAAATAAGCAAAAACGTCTCTTTTCGCGGGTTATATGCACGCGAACGAATCTGTTCTTCCTTAGTGTCCGGCGCATGTTGCTCATTCGCGGTGTGTTCCTGTTTCTTCAGATCGTTCCCTAGCTCAACCGTCGATGGTTCGCTGATTGCACTGGGATGACCGTGCACTCCTGCGGTAACGGAGTGCGCCAAGCGCGGTGGTTCGTCCCTAATCCCCGTCATAACGCCGTCTGACGGCGCCACGGTGGAGAGTGTGACCGATTCAGTATCGATTTCGCGGACGTCGCTAGCCTCTTAAGAAATACATGAAGCCAATTCTGATAAAGCCAATTGTGATCGTGGTGATAATCGCCGTGGCGGCTCTTCTTCTCGTGGCCTCCACGGTCACTCGCCTTCATACTACAGACTTGGCTTGGCACGCCGCGACAAAAGTGCAGCGTTGAACCTGAAAAGGCTATTGCTCTTGTTGTGCCGTGCATCATCAGGGCGTCTTCTTGCGAGAAATTTTGCGGCGAAGATCGAGCCAAAACTCTTTCGTGTCGTATCCAACCTGCGTGCCCCATACGCTTGCGCTATTCGATAAAGTCCGCTTGGCACCCCGGGCACCAATTCGGGCACGGTAACGAACGTAGTAACCGGCCCGGAGAAGCCCTTGTTGCCGGCGATGGATCGGTTGGTGGTGAGAAGTAGCGCAAGTAGATCATTGTGTTCCGATTGAGCAAGAATCCGTTCACTGCGAAGTCTCGGCTTCGATTGCCAACGTCTGAGTATTTGGTGATTGGGACTTCCAGTTCGGCCGGGAATTGAATACTCTTCATGGCGCGATATCCTTAGATCGCGGTTGATTTTTTACTTGACAAATGCCGCAGCATGCGGCATTCTAGATATGAAAGCGTATTCCATTTCCGAGGCGGCCAGAGTCCTGGGAGTTGATCGCCGCACGCTACAGCGGTGGGTTCGTGAAAGACGAATTCCCGTCCCGACCACCCAGGTCTTGGCTGGTGTTCGTCTAAGGTATTGGACGGAGAATGACATGGCCAAGCTGAGTGAGTACAAGGCCGCACGGTATTGGGGTAAGGGCAAAGGGCGCATTAAGAACAGGACCTCTACAGAGAAAACGTAAAAGAGCGGGACGCGTCCGTGCTACCAACACGAACGCGCCCCTGACCAACGTCGCCATAAGGGGGCAACGATGGCTGAGAGAAAAATAGCGGTTTGCTATTCGATCTGCAACTTCTTCTCATTTGTTCCGCCTTCCTTCGACACTGAGCTGATCCCTGCGTTGGTACAACGAATAGTGGAAAACAAGTTCAGGAGGTACGAATGAGAAACCGAGTCAGTTTAGTCCGAAATAATGTAAACCATGCACGAGCAGCCTGGGGACGCATCCCAACTCTCACCCTTTATGCACTCAAGGAGCTTACGCGCAAATACGGTCTATCTGTGGCCCTAGGAGATCTCCATTACATCGACAAGCGCTGGTATGTGACTCATGCCGGTTTGCTACGACTGGCCGAACGCACAAGCTGTTTGGGTATTCTAGTTCGGCCTGTTCCCGAATTTTGCAACGCATCTTCTCTACGCTGGGTCTTCAAGGCTACCGTCTATAAGACGACGGGTTCGAAGGGATTCGTCGGCTACGGAGATGCGGATCCAACAAACATCTCTCCACTGGTTCGCGGCGCTGAAATGCGGATCGCCGAGACGCGTGCGGTCAATCGCGCTCTTCGCAAAGCATATGGAGTGGGACTTTGTTCCCTCGAAGAACTCGGATCACCCTCAGGGTCATCTAAATCCTTAGAAGCTTCTCCAGACGCGATCCGTTCGCATGGTGGAAACGGCTCGACTGATGACGAGCCTCGGTTGCGAGATCAGCTCTGCCTTCTGATCCGTCAATTCAACCTCGACTCCACTCTCGTGAAGGCCTATGCCGGCGATTTCTGTGGCACACGAACGCTCAAAGATGCTAGTCGCGACCTGGTCAAGTCCTTTATCTCTCATCTCGCAGAAGCTGCGAAAGAAGACCGCGACAGGTTGGTGTGCAAACTCAACTCCTATGCCCAACCTGCGGAGGCGAAGCCATGAGGCGCCACATTCCAGGCTTGCATGCAAGAGACCAACACGATGGGACTCAGTTGCAAGGATTGTTCTTGGTCCGAGTGGGCGGAGCTTCACACCGCTGGCATCCACAAAAGCCCTTTTTTGCCCTTCGCTTTGTGATTGAGGAGCCTAAGCCGTTCGCAGACCAACTTTTCTCTGGACGACTCTACTGCACCGAACGCTCGCTCTGGAAGCTCAACTGGTTTCTGCGCGACTTTGGCTACGATCCCGAGCTATTCAGCCGCGACGAAGTAGACGAGAAGGCACTGCTGAATCTGCGAGGCGTCGTTCGCACCTCGCCGATCACGATCAATGGCCGCTCCTATCAGAATCTCGAATCCTTCGCTCCCTCGGGAGAGTGGGATGAACTCTCATGCGCTATGGTGGGTAACGAGCCACAGAGGGTAGAAGCCGATGATCTTTAGCCACACGCAGATTAGCCAATACCTCCGTTGTCCGCGCAGCTATCGTTATCGCTACCTCGAGGGCTGGTGGGAAAGAGAAACGCGCGCCGCTATGATGTTCGGTCGCTCGTTTGAAACGGCACTCAACGCCTACTTTTGCCGTGAGGATCCAACTGTCAATTCCGGTTGAAAATTCCCCGTTGTACCGGTCGAAAATTCCCCACCCCTGAACTTCATGAATGGGCCTCCATGGCCTCGGACGGAGTGGAGCCCAGCGCCGTCTTTTGGCGCGTTTTGGGCGTAACGGAGTCCGAGGCCATGGAACGAGCCGCGGCCTCCGCTCCTTCCTGCCCTCGAGGCGGCACCAGGCCGGCCTTGCGGCGATCCTTCAGCCGGTAGCTCTCGCCGCGAATGTTGATGGTCGTCGAGTGATGCAGTAGTCGGTCCAGGATCGCCGTGGCGATGATCGAGTCGCCGAAGATCGATCCCCAGTCTCCGTAGCTTTTGTTCGAGGTCAGGATGATGCTCCCACGTTCATATCGCGCGCTCACCAACTGGAAGAAAATCGTGGCCCCCAGATCGTCCAGCGGTAGATAGCCCACTTCATCGATCACCAGAACTTTCGGTGCCAGGTACACGCGCATCCGCCGATCCAACCGGCCTTCGCGATACGCGCGCCCCAAGTCCGCCGCCAGATCGTGCGCGGTGATGAAATACGCGCCCAATCCCGAGCGGATCGCTTCTTCCGCCAGCGCCACGCTCAAATGCGTTTTCCCCACGCCAGGCGGTCCCAGCAGAATGACATTGCTGGCTTCATGGATAAACCGCAGCGAACGCAACTCTCGAATCTGCCGCTCATCAAGCGAAGGCTGAAAGCCAAAATCGAACTGCTCGAAGGTTTTTACGAACGGGAAATGCGCCAACTGCAGCCGCGCCCGCAGGTAACGAGTCCTTCGTGCTTCCACCTCGCAGCACAGCAACTCATTAAGAAAGTCCGCATAGCTCGGCTCTTTCTTCGACGCTTGTTCCAGCAAGTTCTCCAGCCGGGCTTCCACCGCTTTCAACCCCAGCGTCTCCAGCGCCGTCTGCAACTGCTCGATCGGAGTGTTCATCGCCCACCTCCGTTCGCCACGCGCTCATACGCTGCCAACGAGCGCTTCTCCACCTCTGGCGCACTCTGCCGCAGATGAATCAGGATCTTGCTTTCCGCCCTTCGCGCTCCCAGCGGGATCCCCTGATGATGCGGCGGGAACGTCAGCACGCTGTGTTTCCGTTGCGCCTTGCCGTGCATCGCAATCCGCTCGCGGCCCGTGCGGATATCCACTTCCTCCGCAATCTCCTGCACCCACACTTCCTGGCCCGCATACTGCCAGGGCACCGAATACCGACTGCCTTGCCAATCCACGTAGGCATCCCGCGCCACTTTGCGCAGCTCACCATCCACGTACGGATACGGCGGCTGCCCCACTAGCGACTGCAAACTGAACTGCTCGACATCCCAGCGTACCGCCACTTGCTCATGCGTCGTTCCGTGTACGCGCTGGTTCGCTACTCCCCAAATCCACTCGCGCAACTGCGCATTCAGATCGCTCAGGCCGCTTGGCTCGCGCCCTTGCAAACCGCACAGAAAGTTCCGCCGCACGTATTTCACGCCCGATTCCACTTTCCCTTTGGTCTGGGCGCGATACGGCCGACACAGCCGCGGCGTGAAGCCCCAGTAGTGCGCAAAGTCCTTAAACACCGGGTGCCAAACGATCTCGCCTCGCTCATCCGTCCCCAGCCACACCGTCTTCATGCGGTCGTAGAGAATCTCCTCCGGCACTCCGCCGATCTGTTGGAACGCCGCTTCGTGCAGCCGCAGCAGCGTGCC
This sequence comes from uncultured Acidobacteriota bacterium, assembly GCA_963703675.1. Taxonomy (GTDB): domain Bacteria; phylum Acidobacteriota; class Terriglobia; order Acidiferrales; family UBA7541; genus Palsa-295. The sequence goes on from CAVPFH010000012.1 coordinate 26,227, forward strand.
CAGCTTTTGGTCCAACGCTGCTTCCGCCACCATCCTTCGGCTATAGCCGAGCGTGAAGGTGAATCCGTGCAGCTTCTGCTGCTGCCCGGCCATCTCCAGCGTGCCCAGATGTCCCCAATCCACTTGCGCCTGCTTGCCCGGAGCTGTCTCGAAGCGCCGCACCGCCACCACTCGTGCTGCACTGCGTTGCGGCCGCAACCAGTCCGTCAGAATCGTGTAGCTCCCCGTATAGTTCCGTTCACGCAGTTCGCGCAGCAGCACCCGCGCGTTCCACACGCCAGCACGCAGACGCTCCTCCAAGTACGGCTTAAACGCATCGAGCTTACTTGGCTGCGGTGAACGCGGCCCGTACTCCGGCGCTACCCCCGCCGCTTGCATATACTTTCGAATCGTCTTGCGATCCCAGCCGGTCAGCTTGCTGATCGTTTGGATGCTCATCCCTTGCCGTTGCAGTTCTTTTAGCTCTTGCACGTCTTTCCCCCTTAACAAGTCTCGGAACCTCCTCCATACGGAGTAGGCTCCGGTGTACCACATCAGGGGGTGGGGAAAATTCAACCGGCACTATGGGGATTTTTGCACCGGCGCTGACACAACTGCGGTCTTGTTCAAAGAATGGGGTTCGTATCGAGATGCTGCACTCGACTATAAGAAAGGAGAGTCTTGGGATCGTTTGATCCACCAGGGAGTTCATTTACTGCAGAAATTCGCCCAGGACGACCGCATTCGCATCCCGCGCCCCCAAAAGAATCTTCAAGTCAAGTTGGCCCGGACGCTGCCAGGAGACCACGAATTTGTTGCCTATATAAACGCGCTTGGTGAACTCGATGGCACTCGCTGTGTCATTGATTGGAAGACCACGACGAGTCGTTATTCGGAACAGCCAGACGGATTGCTTGCGCTCGATCCTCAGCTGATTTGTTACTCCTGGATGAGCGGAATCCCGGACGTTGCTTTGGCCGTGTTCGTGCGAAAAAATAAACCTGAGATTCAATACCTCAGGACAACCATTTCCGAAGAACAACGCCAGGGATACGGCCGACTCGTGGAAACTACCGTCGCTCAGATCGGAGCGGGACAGTTCTTTCCTCATAGCGGCATCCGTTTCCCTCAAAACGGTTGTGTGAGCTGTCCCCATCTGGGCCTCTGTCTCAATAATCAGTCTCTAATCGACGCGAACTTGATCCGCCGGGCAGGAGCAGCAGACCTTGATTGGCTTAACGACCTTGACGACTAACGGGCATCCTCTGGTGGCTCCGAAGCTCAATCGACGTCGGGCGCTGTTTGTGTTGGCCAAGGTCGATGAAATCTTGAGCTGGGATAAGTCCATCAATGGCGAGCGCGACACTCGTTTCGTCGAGCTGGGCCGTTACTTGTGTGAAGTCCGCTCAGGACAATATTGGAGAGTCGACAATATGAAATCCTTTGACGAATTCCTTGAGAAGCGCTTCCCCGAATCCCGCCGGAAGGGTTATTACCTGATGGCCATTCATGAGCATCTGCCGCGAATCCCTAAGGCGCATTTGAAACAAGTTGGCTGGTCAAAAGCGACGGAGATAGCAAAGGTCGCGCGGCGGGATGGGCAGCACTTCGATTGTGCAACCTGGTTGCACAAGGCTCAGCAACTACCAAAAGAAGAATTTAAGCGCGAGGTCGAAAGGCACCTCACCGGCAAAGAGACCGAGCCGTGGGAAATGCTTTATTTCAAAGTCTACAAAAGTCAACTGGCGGTAATCGAGCAGGCTCTCGAGACTGCGGCGCTCATGCTCGGGTCGGACAAGTCGCGCGGGTATTGCCTGGAGATGATCTGTGCGGATTTCCTGGCGGGAGCAAATCTGGAAAATGGGAACTCAAACGCATTCATGCACTCGCTGGAACGAATGATTGAACTTCTTCCCTGCCCTCAGAAAGCAGATTTTCTGGAACGGGTGCGCGCTTGATGAATCGGATCCGAGGAAGAATCAAGCTGGCTGCTGCTTCCTATCGGAACCTGTGGCGTCGCGTACTTGAGCGGGACGGTTGGCGCTGCCAAGGATGCGGATCGCCTCGCAATCTCGAGGTTCATCACATGATGCAGCGGAGCCAGCTTGGTGATGATGCGGATACGAACCTCATTACCCTCTGCGCCAAGTGCCACCAGCACGTTCATTTTCGAGGAACCATGCATCCTGTTTAGCGCCTTAAATTCCCCCACGGCAAGGTCTTCCGAGTAACGCGCTGACTGCTTCTCCCTACCCCGTTCATTCATTAAGTTGCAAGTCGTCAATTCTCACCGATTACCAAACGAAGCCAACATACTGATTTCTGCTGAACAACCCTTTGAGGAAGTCTGTACCGCATTCAAATTGAACTTGACGGTTCAATTTGCGTAAGCTATACTCCGCATGTGAAAAGCGATAGTAAGAAGACCGAGAGCACGGAATTCACAGCTTCCAGCGTTAGGGAGGCGAGCGGCGTAACTTACCGGCAGTTGAACGATTGGGACTCAAAAGGCGCGCTGCCAAATCAGCGCGAGCAGGAGTCTGGATGGAGAAAATTTAATCCGAAACAATTGTTTGTGATTCTGGTGTGTGCTGAGATTCGTAAGCAGTTCGGCGTGTCCATTGAAAAAATCGCATGGTTGCAGAAATGCATGCTCGAAGAAGGGACGGATCATTTTTCGGCCGCGGTAAGGATCATGAAGCACGGACTCGCCGTCTTCATCTTAACAAACCTGAGCGACCAATTCGAAATGGATGCTGATCTCGCGATAGGCGAGTTGATTGAAATGGGCTATTGCAGAAATGATGAACTACACAGTTATGTACTCCTTTTTGTCAATCCACTAGTCAACAAAATGTTGACTGCGCTCAAGACACCGATGCGATTTGACATATCTGATAAACCCTACGAAGCATTGGCTACCGCCCATAATACTTTGCGAGTTCAAAATTCCGCTGAACTGGCCGTGCTTCAACTTATGCGCAGGCGAGACTCATCCAAGTTCAGCGTGACCCCAAAAGGCTACAATGCAGTAGTGCTCGAGATTGAAGAGGAGGCAGGCAAAGACGCGGACCTTCGGAAGGAATTAGAAAAGGACGATTTTCAAACCGTTACCGTGAACCGTCAGAACGGGAGGAACGTTCGCATTTTTCGAAAGGTGGTGAAGAAGATAGCCAAAGACGAATTCGGACCTGTGGTAGTTAGGTTAAGAGAATAGCTATCCCGGCGCCTTGCGGCAGACAACCTGAGCAATCGTGCCGGCACATACTAATTTTACCCGAAGTGACAGTGCGAACCTGAGCGACGGGATGTCAGAGGCAGCGATCCGCTGCGCTCAGGAGATGCACCGTGGAAAAAAGCAACGATCCGCACAAATCTGATACTAACCGAAAAAATGCGTCCCGATCCACTGGTCCGAAAAACACGACTTGGACGCGGCTAAACGCGGTCAGACATGGTTTATTAGCGCGAGGAATAACGGAACTCGACGATTTAAATGCCTACGAGTCGCTCGTCCAGCGACTCACCGCAACATACCAACCAGTCGGAGATCTGGAATGTTTTTTTGTAGAACGTATTGGCTTCCATATGCTTCGGCTTAGGCGAACTGCAAGACTTGAAGCTGAATACATTACGAGCGAAGTCCATCCTCCGATAATTCAGCCCGAGATCGGCGACGCGTTTTCCGAGGTTCTCGACCCCGGGTTACCGGCAAAAATAGGAGCACCGATTGCCGTTAATTTAGTTGCTGGTTTTCAACGCTATGAAACTGCGATTGAGAATAAATTGTACCGAGCAATTAACCAGCTTGAGAGACTGCAGCGAGCGCGCCTGGGTGAGTACATCCCTGCCCCTCAGGCGCTAGACGTTTCCGTACATTCCGTACCCGATAACCCGGGCAGTTCAACCGAAGAATAATTGCGACACGTTGTCTATTGAATCCGGGTGTCCCGGTTCAGGGTAAGGATCGGCGGGTGAAAGCTGGTTTCACATTACGGTGACGACGTACTTTACGTTGTACAAAAGCCAACTGGCAGCGACTGAGCAGGCGCTCGAGACCGCGGGCCTCATGCTCGGGTCGGAGAAGTCGCGCGGTTATTGTCTGGAAATGATATGCGCCGACTTCCTGGCGGGAGCTAACCTTGAGAACGGAAATTCGAACGCACTGCTACTCTCCCTGGAACGGATGGTCGAGCTCCTTCCCTGCCCTCAGAAAATGGAATTTCTCGACCAGATCCGAAGTGTTTCATGAATGAAAGCCGAACGAGGTTGAAGCTCGGCGCTGGTTTATATTGGAAACTTCGGCGGCGCGTTCTTGTGCGTGATGGATGGCGTTGCCAAGGATGTGGATCACTGCGTCAGCTCGAGGTTCATCATATTATGCGGCGGAGCCAACTCGGAGATGATGTGGACGCAAACCTCATCACTGTGTGTGCCAGCTGCCACCAGCAGATTCATCATCGATGATCCGTTACGTTGCGCCACGTTTAGCAGCGTCGAAATACCTAGGAGAACAAAACGATGCGACGATTCACGATCCTCATGCTTCCCACTGACAAATAAATAATCCCGCGGGCCAAGAATCTGATGCACATCGCCGTATTGACCACACACTGCTTAGCTAATATAATTAGCTAACCATGTATACCGTCCATCACGCTAAGACAAATCTTTCTCGTCTGATCGAAGAGGCCTGCAATGGCACTGACGTTATCATTGCGCGCGGTAAACAACCTGTCGTACGACTCGTTCCTTTGGCGAAGTCTCGCAAAAGGCGTGTCCCTGGACGCCTTAAGGGAAAGATCCGTATCTTTCGGTCATTCTTTAAGCCCATGTCGAAAGCGGAATTAGCCGAGTGGGGCATTGAGTGAAGGTGTTGCTCGATACCCACGTTCTGCTTTGGTGGCTGGAAGGCGGAGCCAAACTGTCCCGTGGCGCTCGCCGTGTCATTCAGGACCAAGAAACGACGGTTCTCGTTTCGGCCGCGTCCGCCTGGGAAATCGCGATTAAGAGTCAGGCGGGTAAGCTCGAGGCGCGCCCGCTCGTAACAGATTTTCAGGGGGAGTTGGATCGCGAGGGATTCGCCGAATTGCCAATTTCCTCCCATCACGCCATCCGCGCCGGCACTCTGACAGGGTCCCATCGAGACCCTTTTGATCGCATGCTCATCGCCCAGGCTTTGGCCGAGAACGTGCCAGTGATTAGCAAGGACAAGTTGTTTGACGGCTATGGTGTTCGGCGAATCTGGTGAGTATTAAACGCCTCGTTCGTGCCTGTTCCCCAGAGTGCACGGCTTCCCAGAACAGATAGTCGAGCTTCTTCCCCGCCCTCACAAGAATTAAGCTGAGTCCCAACTTGTAACAGGAAACTCTGCAATGTTCACGACTTGGCTTCACCAGGCTGCGCTTTCGCGATACGTCCGTTCTAGCGATCGTGATGGAGTCGGGAATACAATCATGGGTGCCGTCGTACCCCTGGCCATTTTTTATGGACTCTTTTTTCAGGCGATCTGGTAATGCTGCTAGCCCGCAATCATAACTCTGGCGCCAGAATCTTCCGCAGCCACGCGTGGCGGTATGGAAAGATTGTTTTCCAGAGCGCACCCGAATTGCGCGCATTCGTGAAAGGCATGCACAAACGCGTCCCAAAGCCGACTTAAAAACGAAAACTGAGTGGGACGCGCCGGTGTAACGCCGCCGTCGCGTCCCTTAACACCAAGGAGTAGGCCCGGAGTCTATAAAGACTCTGATCACGGGGGACAGTTCTCGGCATGTACGTTCGTTCTGTTCGTGATCAATTAAAAATCCCATGACTCAACTAGTCGCGGAGCGTTTTCAATTGTCAAAAGTATGCTCTGACTCCCTGGCGGGAGCGAACCTTGAGAACGGAAATTCGAAAGCGCTGCTGCTCTCACTGGAACGCATGGTGGAGCTTCTTCCCTGCCCTCAGAAAATCGAATTTCTCGAGCAGATCCGAAGTGCTTCATGAAAGCGAACCGCGGGCGACTGAAACTCGAGACCGCTTCATATCGCAGACTGTGGCGTACCGTACCCGAGCGTGACGGATGGCGCTGCCAAGGATGTGGATCACTGCGTCAGCTCGAGGTTCATCACATAATGCCGCGGAGCCGACTGAGAGATGATGTGGACGCAAATCTCATCACCCTGTGTGCAAGCTGTCATCAGCACATTCATCTTCGAATGCCTGCACATAATGTTTAGCACCTTGCGCCACTGCAGCGACGTGGAATAAATACGAGAACGACGGCGAAGAAAAAGAACATTGATTCTGGTGAATTCTCGTCATGCCCGCGCCTTGAAACCTCTCTTACGCTTATCCAATCGAGCGCGTTACAGCTTGACCCTAATCTCACGAATTTATGTCATCCTGCATACTCAAGTGCGAAGGGTGTGGGCGGTACAGGCCATTTCTCGTGTTATGACGACGAGTTTCCGGAACTCACTAGAGGGAATCGAATACAGAAACGCTGTCCCGTCTGTGATCGTGGCCCATGCGCGCAACGTGCGATTGATCGGGGAGAGTAGCCGAAAGGATGATCAACTGGATGCCCGGACACTGGCACGGCTCGCCCGAATCGATCCTGGCCTGCAGTAACCTCACCGCGTACTATGTCGCCGTTTTGTGCGGAAAGATACTCAGGAGGGTTGTCAGTTTGTGATTCCAAGATTGCGCCGGCAGCTCACCACGCATGCCACACAAAGCTGCCGTAATTGCACAAAAAGGATAAACAAGTTCCTTTGACCGTCCTCGCTGGGACGATAAGCCGTTATTTTTCAGCGAACCCCACAGCGGCAGGTCAGGTGCTGAGTCCTAGTAGTACTGCCGAGCCAGTATCCCGCTAACGGTCGTTGCCACTTCGAGACCGAGATACTGAGCCAAGACGAGAACCTGCAAGATCTGAGCCGAATCAATCGGGAACAGTTGGCGAAGGGGGAGGCCATGGGTCCACCACATTCGCTCGCGCACGCGCCGATGATGAGGACTAGCAATGTGAGACAGAGAGACCGCGAAGCAGGGCAATCCCTGGTGCTCGTAGGAGTGGGAATGGTGGTTCTGATCGGCGTCCTCGGTCTGGCCATCGACTTTGGATATTACAGGTACGTGAGGCGCGGGCTGCAGACCGCGGCCGACGCCGCGTCGCTGGCGGGCGCCATGGACCTCAGCTACTTGGATGTAACTACGGCGGCACGGGCAGCGTCCTCGGAGAATGGGTTCACGAACGGGGCGAACGGCGTGACGGTGACGGTCTATAACCCTCCGCACGATGGGCCCTACGCGAGTTCGAATTATCCCACCTACGTCGAAGCGGTCGTAACGCAGAATAATGTGCCGCAGTTTTTCTCGCAGATTCTAGGAGTGAGGCCCATCACGCTCTCGGCTTCCGCAGTGGCTGCCGGGGGCATCAACTGCATTTATGGGCTCGATACCGGCTCCGGCGCCCTGACCGTATTCCTCACAATCGTACAGTCGGCTTGCGGGGTCGTCGACAATGATAACTTGGACTTGACCATCGCGGCCCTTTGTGCGCCATCAATCGAACTCAAGGGGTCACAGACGGGTTTTTTCGGCTTAGCCTGCGGGCCTGGTTTCAGGAAAGAGGCGCCCGTCAAGATCACAACGGCTGTACCAGATCCGCTGGCAAGCGTGAACCCGCCGGCTTACAATGCCCCTACGGTGTGCCCGGGAGGTGGGACTAGCGTTCTGAGTATCACGGCGGCCAACGTCGCCGCTAATAACCCCTTGACCCCAGCATTAGCAGCGGGCCACTGCGGCGGAGTGAAGATCACCGGCGTCACTTCGGGCTCCAATTTTAGGATACAGCCGGGCACTTATTACGGCACGTTGAGCGCGGCAAGCGGAACCGATGCGGTCTTCACGATCGTAAATTCAAGTGTGACCTTTACTGGGGGGGGCACTTACAACCTCTACAACACCAACACTAGCACCAGCTCGAATCCCTCGGCGTGGGGAATCCGGATCAATTCAGGATTCTTCGGCCAATCCCAAGTAAGCTTCGGGGCTGGGAGTTATGACGTTGTTGGCGGAATTACGGACGGAGGAGCGGGCTTCTTCGGGTCCTTCCTCAACTTCAACAGTACTGCCGGTTCGGCAAACATCATCATTCTGAATGGCGGCGGCTTAAATGTGGTCGGAAGTTCAGGCACGGGCGGCGGCACGGCCGCACAGGCCAGCGGAGGAGTTACCTTCTATAACACCGGCACAGCCACTCCGACCGGTGGAGCGACGAAATACGGGCCCATCAATAGCTACTTCGACTTCTCGGGGGCGTTTTGCGGGTCTCGGTGTGCGATGCAGGCGCCAACGTCAGGAGCCTTGGCCGGCATTCTTTTCTTCCAGGATCGCGCCAATTCATCCGCAGCAACTTTCGCTGGCGATCTGAACTTGAATCGAGGCAGCGGACTCCTAGCCCACACAGGGGCCTACTACTTCTACGATGCGACGGTGAACTTCGATTTTGACTTTGGCGCTGGCGCGCCGTACACGCTTCTCGTGGCTAAGGATGTCACCTGGATTTTCAACTTTACGTTTAACAACAATTTTGCGTCCTTGCCGAACGGCTCGCCGCTTCGGCAAGGAACCGCGGTTTTGGTGCAATAGAGAAGAAGCGAATGCCGACGAGGAAAACAATGAAAGCGCACGCTTATCCAAACGTGGCGTCCGGAAAGTACGGGGCGTTCTTTTCCGAACGGGGCACTAGCATTTTGGAAGCATCCCTGCTGTCTTTCTTCGTGCTGATTCCGCTGCTGCTCGGCGCGATTGACTTTGGCCGGGGGTACTACGTGAGCATTGAAGTGGCCAACGCCGCGCGGGCGGGGGTCCAGTATGGCGCGCAGAACCAGGTTACCCTGCAGGACACGACGAATATCGTTAAGGCGGCGGAGCACGAGGCGCCGGACATCTCCACCACGTGCGGCAGCGGGAAGAATGCGTGCTGGGTGAGCGGTTATCCTCTGGCGCAATGGGGCTGCGAGTGCTCGAATCAGACGTCCGCTTCGGGGGGCACTTTGAACAGCAGCTCGTGCAGTTGCCCGAGCGGCCACGCCGTGAACTTCGTTTGGGTGCAGACCAAGGCCACCTACACGCCCATGTTTAATTTCCTCGGCATTTTCCCGGCCATTACTCTGAACTCCGAGGCCAGAATGCGGTTCTCGATTCCATAGATGAGGATGTTCGTGCGCCCCGAAAACAGCAACGACAAAAATAATCAGAGGAAAGAGCGAGGCGCTTCGACGCTCGAGTTCAATTTTGCCATCGTTTTTATCTTATTCCCTTTGATGTTCGGGATCATTGATTTCTCGCGGGCGCTGTACGCGTACCACTGGGTGTCCTACGCCGCCCGGGAAGGCACTCGATGGGCCAGCGTGCGCGGCGCCGCCTGCCCAACATCGAATCCGTTGCCCGGCGGATGCCCGGCGACGGTAGCGCAGATACAGACCTTCGTCCAGAGTATCCACCCGCCGGGAATGGCTTACGTGGCCGGCAGCTGTGCCACTCCCGGTTGTGTTTCTGTATCCACGAGTTGGCTTAACCCCTCGACCGCCTACGGCGGGAGTGCGGCAGATTGCACCAACGGAGGCAATCTCGGGGTTAACAGCCCGGGATGCATTGTGCAGGTGCAGGTGAACTACTACTTCGGCTTCAGCCTTCCATTTCTCGACCATGTCACCGGCACCACCCTGGACATGCAGAGTACGTCCCAGATGGTGATCTCACAGTAAGTTCCCGGGGACCATCGCCATGCTCCGCCGTGCCCGATTTTTCCGTACACCGCGGAACAAACCATACCTTGAACGCAAGACCTGGCTAGGCTGGCTTTCCGCGCAAATCATCAAGGAACAGCCTTCAAGAGAACACATACAGAGGAATATCTCCTTGGCTGACATTATTTACGTGGGTGGCGGAAACACGTTATTAATGATGCGTCTTTGGCGGCGATTGAATCTGGAATCCTTCGCTTCGGCCGGTGAGTGGGAAGAGCTCTGACCCACTATGGTCGGCGAGAGTCCGCAGGACAAAGCCGATGATCTTTAGCCACACACAGATTAGCCAATACTTGCGCTGCCCGCGCAGCTATCGTTATCGCTATCTCGATGGCTGGCAGGAAAAGGAAACGCGCGCCGCTATGGTCTTCGGTCGCTCCTTTGAGAAGGCGCTCAGTGCATACTTCGGGAACGACGATCCGAGCCAGGCTCTTTTCAAGGAGTGGGGTAGTGGGGTTTGTATCGAGATGCTGCGCTCGATTATAAGAAAGGAGAGTCTTGGGACCGTCTGATCCACCAGGGAGTTCATTTACTGCAAAAATTCGCCCAGGACGACCGCATCTGCATCCCGCGCCCACAAGAGAATCTTCAAGTCAAGCTGGACCGAACGCTCCCAGGAGACAACGAATTTGTTGCCTATATAGACGCTCTCGGTTATCTCGATGGCACGCGCTGTGTCATTGATTGGAAGACCACGACGAGTCGTTATTCGGAAGAGCCTGACGGATTACTTGCGCTCGATCCTCAACTGATTTGTTACTCCTGGATGAGCGGGATTCAGGACGTTGCTTTGGTCGTGTTCGTTCGAAAAGCCCACCCGGAAATTCAATACCTCAGGACAACCATTTCCGAAGAACAACGCCAGGGATATGGCCGACTCGTGGAAACTGTCGTCGCTCAGATCGGAGCGGGGCAGTTCCTTCCTCACAGCGGCATCCGTTTCCCTCAGAACGGCTGCGTGACTTGCCCTCATCTGGGGCTCTGTCTCAATAATCAGTCCCTAATCGATGCGAATCTCATTCGCCGACCAGGAGCGGCAGAACTTGATTGGCTTAACCACTTTGACGACTAACGGACATCCTCTGGTGGCACCGAAGCTCAATCGACGCCGGGCGCTGTATGTGCTGGCTAAGGTCGACGAAATCTTGAGCTGGGATAAGGCCATCAACGGTGAGCGAGATACTCGTTTTGTAGAACTGGGCCGCTACTTGTGTGAGGTCCGCTCTGGGCAGTACTGGCGAGTCGACAATATGAAATCGTTCGATGAATTCCTGGAACAGCGCTTCCCCGAATCGCGACGCAAAGGTTATTACTTGATGGCCATTCACGAGCATCTGCCGCGAATCCCTAAGGCGCATTTGAAACAAGTTGGTTGGTCAAAAGCGACGGAGCTAGCAAAGGTCGCGCGGCGGGATGGGCAGCACTTCGATTGTGCAACCTGGTTGCACAGGGCTCAGCAACTACCAAAAGAAGAATTTAAGCGCGAAGTCGAAAGGCACCTCACCGGCAAAGAGACGGAGCCTTGCGAAATGCTTTATTTCAAAGTCTACAAAAGTCAACTGGCGGTGATCGAGCAGGCGCTTGAGACTGCGGCGCTCATGCTCGGGTCGGACAAGTCGCGCGGTTATTGTCTGGAAATGATATGCGCCGACTTCCTGGCGGGAGCTAACCTTGAGAACGGAAATTCGAACGCACTGCTACTCTCCCTGGAACGGATGGTCGAGCTCCTTCCCTGCCCTCAGAAAATGGAATTTCTCGACCAGATCCGAAGTGTTTCATGAATGAAAGCCGAACGAGGTTGAAGCTCGGCGCTGGTTTATATTGGAAACTTCGGCGGCGCGTTCTTGTGCGTGATGGATGGCGTTGCCAAGGATGTGGATCACTGCGTCAGCTCGAGGTTCATCATATTATGCGGCGGAGCCAACTCGGAGATGATGTGGACGCAAACCTCATCACTGTGTGTGCCAGCTGCCACCAGCAGATTCATCATCGATGATCCGTTACGTTGCGCCACGTTTAGCAGCGTCGAAATACCTAGCCTGGTTAATTCATCAGAGGCGAGAATCGTAGCGCGGAAAGCGCATTGATGAGAGAGGAGAGGATCGCGCTCGGTAATCGGCCTTTCTATGGGTTTGCGTTGCCGTTGTTGTGACCTTACGAAGCGTTTTTCGAGACAGCTCCGCTGGGCCCTTCCGAGAATGTGTTTTCGAACGGAGCGAGACAATCTAAGAGGAGTTGCAGACGGTTTGGAAGAGGTTCTGAAAAGGCCAGCCGCTGGCGAGGTGAATGCGGATGCAACGAGCAGTTTCGCGGATACGCGCACCGATCTTGAACAACTGCGTGCGCAGGGTTTCGATTTGTGCGGAGCGCATCGACAAAGGCAGCTGCCAGCGAAACAGGTTGACGAGGTTGTAGGCGAAACTGTGGAGCAACAGGCGGAACGCATTGGCTCGGAAGCGGTGACAGCTCAAGCGGTCCGCGGCAAAACCGTTCTTGAATTTTCGCGGTAGGGACGCGCATTACTGCGCGCCCCCCGCACAGATCCGTGCGAGCCCGATTTAGGCACACGGCTCTGGGGTGAACCCCTCTGTTGAGACAGTTGAAGTTGGCACACTTGCCGTTTTAATGTTTGAGGCGCTCCCCATCCTTCGGCCCAAAGAAAAGTAAATCCTATGATGGAGCCGCCGTCGGGCCTTGTGGGAACTGTGGAAAGCGTTTTGTGCTTTCCAAGCCGCTGTGGGAATCCGCGTTCTGAGCGGATTTCCATCAGCGGCGTCAGTTTCCACAGGCCTCCATTTCTTTCTTTTTTGCTCCTTTTTTCTTTCTTTCTGCCTATCCCCAGTTTTCCACAGAAAAATTTTGCGCCAGGAGCGCCTGAGAGCGACGATTCCCAACCCGCTCGACCTACAGCATCCCCCTGTTTGCTCCCTGCTCATGCTTGAAAAAACTCATGGTTGCTCCAGCAGAATTCACTCCTGTATTCGCCTCTCGCTCGAACTCTTCCGGCGGCCGATAGCCCAGCGCCGAATGTAAACGGCACCGATTGTAGTACTGCTCGATGAATGCCTCGATGTTACCAAGCAAGTCTTTTAAGTCTTGGTAGTCGTTCGCATAAATCTCCTCTCGTTTGAGCGTTTTCATAAAGCTTTCGCAACTGGCGTTGTCATAGGGGTTCGCCGGCCGACTCATGCTCGGGATTATCTGGTGCTTTCGCAAGATCTTCACGTAGTCTCCGGAAGCGTACTGCACGCCACGGTCGGAATGATGCACCAGACCTGGTGGTGGCTGTCGTTGGGCGATGGCCTGTTCCAGCGCCGCAATCGGCAACCGGCTCGCCAGTGTCCGGTCCAACGCCCAGCCCACTACTTTCCGCGAAAACGCGTCGAGAATGACGGCCAGGTAGACAAACTCCTTCTTCAAACGGATATAGGTGATGTCCGCTACCCACAGCTGATTCATCCCCGTCAGTTTCATTCGACTGGCGAGGTTCAGATAGACCTCGAACTCATGATCGGAATCCGTGGTCACCACGAACGCCCGCGGCTGCACGGCCAGCAGGTTGTCTTCGCGTATGATCCGCAACACACGCTTGTGATTCACCAGCATCCCGCGCCGCCGCAACTCGGCACTGATCCGCCGATACCCGTAGCGGCGTCGATGCTCCACAGCGATCTGCTGAATCACGCTCCGCACCTCCATGTCTTCCTCGACTGGTGCTCGCTCCTGCAGAGAACGATAAAAACCGGCTCGGCTGACCCCGGCCAGCTGACACATTCGCTCGATGCTTAAGCTGCCTTGCAAAGGCATCACTTCTTGGATTTCGTCGTAGATGCCCTCTCGCCACTGATGCCGCTCTTCTGGCGTCGCGCCTCTACTTTTTGCAAGGCACCTTTGAAAAAATCCAGCTCCAGCGTCTTGTCAATCAGCACGCGCTTCAGCTGGTTGATTTCCTTGCGAAGCGCGGACTCACGAGAGTTTCCGGGTGGCGACTCCTCACTGGGGTCGAAGGGATCAAATTGATCTCGCCACTTGTAGAGAAGCCGCCGATGCACACCAAGTTCCTGTGACAATTCCACAATGTTGTCGCAGTCCTTTAATCGCTCGACAGCCATCCGCCGGAATTCTTTCGGGTATTTTCCCACTCGTCTCTTTGCCACTTGCAGTTCCTTTCCCTGCAAGTGTGCCTTATCCGAGTGTCTCAAGTTAAGGGTTCAGTCCAGCTCCCACCTCGGGTGTTTGACGTCGAAGCGCCGCTCGGGCCAAGGATGCAGAATGCGCGGTCGTGGCAGCCAGGCATCCAAGAGTCTCGGCATCTGCTTCCAGGTTCGCCGTGCGCGCTGGCTTCGCTGCATGAGCACACGCTTCCAGAGCTGCGCGATACGGACCCGGAAAACCACTAGTGCCGGATAATTCGTCGGCACTGCATGGTATGCATAGAAACCTCGAACCACCTGCCCCAGCCATCTTCCCTGTTCTGGAATCGGCTGGTGTCGCCTGCGCTGCAAGTCTTTCTTCACTCTCAGGATCGTGGCCTGCATGCGATCGCGGCGGGTTCTTCGCAGAAGCTGGAAGCCACCCGTGCGTTTCTGCCCGCAGATCATCGTGAAGCCCAGAAAGTTGAAGGTCTCCGGTTTGCCCTGACCACGCTCCTTTCGATTGAGTGCTGCATAGCGCCCAAACCGAATGAGTCGTGTCTTTTCCGGATGCAACGACAGCGAAAATGCCTCCGACCGCTTCCGCATCTCCATCAGAAACCGCTTGGCATCAGACTCGTATTCGAAGCCGAGGACAGTATCATCAGCAAAGCGCACGATGATCATGCCCCCGCGGGCGTGGTGCTTCCGCCATTGCTGCGCCCAGAGATCGAACACATAGTGCAAGTAGACATTCGCCAACAGGGGCGATGCTGTCGCTCCTTGAGGCGTGCCTGCCTCGCTCTCCGCGACGATCCCTTCTTCTAATACTCCCGCCTTAAGCCATTTGCGGATCAGGCGAAGAATGCGCTCGTCGCCAATCCGATGCTTCAGGAAACGGAGGAGCCACGAATGACTCACCGTGTCGAAAAAGCTTCGGTAATCGGCGTCGAGGATCCAGTTCACCTTCCGTCGCTGGATGCCGACCACCAGCGCATCTAAGGCATCGTGTTGACTGCGCTTCGGCCGAAACCCATACGAGAACCCGAGGAAATCTTCCTCATAGATCGCATTGAGTACCGCCACCACCGCCCGCTGTAGAATTTTATCCTCCAGCGCGGCGATACCTAACGGCCTCTGCCGCCCATCCGGCTTGGGTATGTACTTCCGCCGGCTGGGCAATGCTCGGTACGCGCCCCGATGAACCCGGTCGTGCAGTCCTCGAAGGTTGCTCTCCAAGGCTGCCTCGTAGTCCTTCCACATCACACCGTCCACTCCAGGTGCCGCGTTGCGCTTCAATGCGTAAAACGACAGTCGGAGTAAATCGATACTGATGTGGTGGAGCAGCGCAGTGAACCGTTCCTTCTTCCTTGCCCTTGCTGCTTTACGTACGCGCTCCAGCGCCTGTGACACGCGATCCCGGCACTGCGTCCGGTACGTGTTTTGCTGGCTCACGTTCCCCTCGGCCCCCGCCCTTGGCTCCACCGGCTCCGCCGCCGTTCGAATACCGGCTTTGTTCGTCGGCTTCCCAGCTACTTCGGCGAGGTCAGACTTCTTGGGCCCGTTCATCATCGGCTTCGGCTCCTCGCCTTCCCGATGCGGGCCGGGGATGCTTCCCGACCGAACCCAAGATCTCCCGGTTCCCATACGAAGAGCATGCGCACATGCCAGGGTCTCAGACCACGCCGAACCGGGCGGAGGCTCGCGATATCGCTTCCGCTCGTGTTGCATTCCACGTCAAAGACCGTGTCAGCGTTCGGAACATGAACCATTTTCGCGGCTCGATGTCTGGCCTATGCGTACCCCGGACAACGCTTCGCCGTCGGCCTCACGGTCGACTGCGCATGCCTCGGGGCCACTGTGGTTCGCTACTCCTTTCAGTGCAGTGGACTTGCACCACCTACTCCTCGCCGGTTTTGCCGGCGCACCTTCAATGCGGTTCTCACACTCCCCGCGATCGTTATAGAAGGAGAAAACGGAACGGCTGCGGCCTTTCAAGTTGGTGACGAGAAAGCGCACGTTGGTTCCAGATTCGGTGTGCTCGGCCTTGTAGCAGATGCGCCGCTGATGAGACCAGCTGTAAGCGCGATAGAGAAAGCTGGAAAAAGATCGCTGTGGGTTTCCAGTGCGACGATACCGTCTCGCGAGACGACGCTGCAGCTGCTGCGCTTGCCCTTGCAATCGTGGATTAGTAGCTATGCCGATGGTGTACTGGATGCCGAAAAACTCGCAAAATTCATAGAGCAGTGGCAGAGCAAAACCGGCGTCAGCGCGCAGTTTGATGCGGGCCTTGGGAAACTCTCGCTGGAGTCGCGGGACGATGCGTAACAGCAGAGGAATGATGCGGGCGTGACTCGCCGCGGTACCGCGACGCAGACGCGCAGCCAACAAACAACCGGTGTGACGCTCGAAGATCAGCAAGGGGTGATACATGTGCTGGTCATAACCACCGTTGAAGAAACTGAGCTGCTGCTGACCGTACGTTGGATCGTCAGTGGAATCGACATCGAGCAGGATCTCTCCCCGCTTGCGAACCTGTTCTCCGCAGATTTTCACAAACCCATCGAGCAGAGCATCTTGCAGCTTGAGGAGGTCGCGAGGCGAGGGTGAGTTCTCCCAGCGGCTGAGAGTTGGCTGTGATCCGAGAGGTTCGCCGAGCGGTTGATCGGCAAGAATTTGAAATGCCGGATCGTGACGTAGCCGGTCGGCGTCGTTGGCATCTTCGTAGCCAGCGATGATCTGGTACAGGCGCTGACGCAACAACGACAACCCAGGGTGACTCACACGCGAATCGTCGCGATCATCACAGACGCACTCTGCCAAGTCTCGTGTGAGTCCATGCCGCTGATCAAAAGCCCGCAAAGGCAGCAGGCCGGCATCACTAGTGATCTGACCGCCAGAAAAATCAGCTCGAATGGATCGGTGTCGGTAGAAGGAAAACAACAGCTGTGGTATACAAGATGTCATCTCTGGGTGCTCCGAAAGAGAATGCTGGGTTCGCTAAAACCCAGTGTTCATCAATCTTTTAGAGCACCTTTTCTTTTTTTGCTAGCAAAATCGGTGGAGTCGAGGTGTGACGCGGTGGTTTAGGTGCAGCCTAGCCGTTGCCGACCCTTTCGTCTGTCGGTGCCTCACGAGCTGGACCATGCTTCCGTCTTCACACCCCGCTCATCGAACCGGACAGGCCTGTTTCAGGCATCCGGCTCTCGGAGAAAGGCTCACGGTGTTGCCCACGGAAAACTGCTCGTCCGCTTGGTGAGGCGGATTAAGCCGAACACCTCATACAGCGTGTCGTCCGCGTACCTCTGGGCCGCAGACCCTCGGATGCGGTGCTTGGCACACAGCCACTGACGCAGCCTCTTGCGAGCGTGACCATCTACGGCTCGATAGGTCTTGCTGACTGGTCCTAAACAGAAGTAGTTGGCCCACCCGACCATCGCACGGTTGAGCTTCGTTACCACCATTTCCTGGTCCAGCAGGGTTTGATGCCGTCCGGTCAGCTCGCTAATCGTCTCGCAGATGCGGATCACCCGCTTCTTCGAGGGAACCGTGCCAAGGTACGCACGCCCTGTCTTCAACGAGTAGCACCGACCAAACGTATAACCCAGAAAGTCGAACTTCTCTTCCGGCAGTTTACAGACCCGCGTCTTCGTTTCATTCACCGTCAACTTCAGCTTCCTCATGATGTCTCGCATCGTAGCCAGCGCTTCTTCCGCTCGACCACGGCAGCAGATCACCAAGTCATCGGCATAGTTAACGATGTGTGCAGCAAGACGCTTCTCGTGCCCGAGCTTCTTCCATCCCAGCACGAATCGACGCATGTACAAGTTGCTTAGCAACGGGCTGATCGGAGCTCCTTGTGGAGTTCCTCGTCCCTCATCCCGATTGCGCGTACTCCGATGCTTATTCCCTTTCTCGTCGGTCTCTTCAACCGGAGCTTCCAGCCACATCTTGATCAAATGCAGCATCGCTCCGTCGACGATCCTTCGAGCCACCGACTTTAGAAGCTCGGCATGGGGAATCGAGTCAAAGTAGCCGCTTAAATCGGCGTCTACAATTTGTCCATGGCCGGTGTTGAGCAGCTGGTGGACCTGCTTCACGGCATCCAACGCGCTGCGGTCTGGCCGATAGGCATATTGCTCCGGCTGCAGATCGGTCTCGAATATCGGTTCGAGCACCAGAACTGCCGCTATCTGTACCACGCGATCTGTGATCGCGGGCACCCCTAACGGCCTCTGCTTTCCGTCTGGCTTGGGTATCCACACCCGCCGTACGGGCTGCGGTCGATACGTTCTACTTTTCAGCTCTTGCGCCAGTTCGTCCAACCACTTCTTCACTCCATACTCTTCGATGTCCTCGAAGGTCTGACCATCTACGCCTGCTGCTCCGCCATTGGCTTTGCAGCATTCATAGGCGAACGCCATCACGTCTTCTCGGTACACCTTGTCGTACAAAGCATAGAAGCGAAAGCTGGGCGATCCCTTCGCTTTGTCGTGCAACGCCGTCTGCAACTTCTGAACACTGGGTGGAGTTGTTAGGCCCATCGCCAATCCCTCGGTCCTTTGTCGCTTCTTGCGTTTCCTTTCAACTAAGGCCCCTTCCCTCCACCGGAGTTACCCGGCTTCATCGGTACTGCGAACCTCTCCGCCATCCCACTCGGCCCGGCCTGTCTCTCACGAGCTGCCAGTTGATCCACACCGCGATCACCGATGGGACTTCCCGTGTTGCGTTTGGTCCCCCATGCCTGCATGCCATCGCCACTACCCCGGCAGGTCCAATGGAAACTTGTTCGCTCGTACATTCCCATCGTCATCGGCCTTCCCCGAAATTCAGGCGGGTCGGCCCCTGCATCGCCTTTTTCGAGGCCTGCGCGGCGTTCACAACGTTACGGCCTACAGACTTGCCGAGTTGCCTTAGCAACCCTCTACATCGGAGGCTTCAGCAGCTTCGTTGCCTCCACCGCTGCTCCGATTGCTACCGGGTGGAACGAACCAGTTCCCGGGTGGGGCTTTCACCCACTGTGGACCAACACCTTTTCACGGCGCACTGAATAATCCAGGCTAGGAGAACAAAACGATGCGACGATTCACGATCCTCATGCTTCCCACTGACAAATAAATAATCCCGCGGGCCAAGAATCTGATGCGCATCGCCGTATTGACGACACTCTGCTTAGCTAATATAATTAGCTAACCATGTATACCGTCCATCACGCTAAGACAAATCTTTCTCGTCTGATCGAAGAGGCCTGCAATGGCACCGACGTCATCATTGCGCGCGGTAAACAACCTGTCGTACGACTCGTTCCTTTGGCGAAGTCTCGCAAAAGCCGTGTCCCTGGACGCCTTAAGGGAAAGATCCGTATCTTTCGGTCATTCTTTAAGCCCATGTCGAAAGCGGAATTGGCCGAGTGGGGCATTGAGTGAAGGTGTTGCTCGATACCCACGTTCTGCTTTGGTGGCTGGAAGGCGGAGCCAAACTGTCCCGTGGCGATCGCCGTGTCATTCAGGACCAAGAAACGACGGTTCTCGTTTCGGCCGCGTCCGCCTGGGAAATCGCGATTAAGAGTCAGGCGGGTAAGCTCGAGGTGCGCCCGCTCGTAACAGATTTTCAGGGGGAGTTGGATCGCGAGGGATTCGCCGAATTGCCAATTTCCTCCCATCACGCCATCCGCGCCGGCACTCTGACAGGGTCCCATCGAGACCCTTTTGATCGCATGCTCATCGCCCAGGCTTTGGCCGAGAACGTGCCAGTGATTAGCAAGGACAAGTTGTTTGACGGCTATGGTGTTCGGCGAATCTGGTGAGTATTAAACGCCTCGTCCGTGCCTGTTCCCCAGAGTGCACGGCTTCCCAGAACAGATAATGCTGCTAGCCCTCAATCATAACTCTGGCGCCAGAATCCTCCGCAGCCACGCGTGACGGTATGGAAAGATTGTTTTCCAGAGCGCACCCGAATTGCGCGCATTCGTGAAAAGCATGCACAAACACGTCCCAAAGCCGACTCAAAAACGAAAACTGAGTGGGACGCGCCGGTGTAACGCCACCGTCGCGTCCCTTAACACCAAGGAGTAGGCCCGGGGTCTATAAGGACTCTGATCACGGGGACAGTTCTCGGCATGTACGTTCGTTCTGTTCGTGATCAATTAAAAATCCCATGACTCAACTAGTCGCGGAGCGTTTTCAATTGTCAAAAGTATGCTCTGACTCCCTGGCGGGAGCGAACCTTGAGAACGGAAATTCGAAAGCGCTGCTGTTGTCACTGGAACGCATGGTGGAGCTTCTTCCCTGCCCTCAGAAAATGGAATTTCTCGAGCAGATCCGAAGTGCTTCATGAATCGGACTGGAGGAAGGCTGAGACTTAGTCATAAATCGTATCGACAATTGTGGCGTGCTCCAGCGCGACGGCTGGCGTTGCCAAGGATGTGGATCACTTTGTCAGCTCGAGCCTCACCACATTATGTCGCGCGGCCGACTCGGAGACGACGCAGACTCAAACCTGATAACCCTTTGCACGAGCTGTCATCGAGACATCCATTTTCGAAAGCTAATAGAGAATGCTTAGCGGTCTTATTCCGCCGCGGGTATTGTCGCAGAATTCACAGGAGAAGAGCACCATGGACAACGAAAAGCCGACGACACCCAGCGACCAGAAGGTGTGGGACAAGCCCGGACCGCAGGTCACGCAGAAAAAGCGCTATGGATTATGGATTTCGCGACCCGTCTTGACTTCCGTCGCGCGAGGTTCTATAGAGTGGGCATCTAGCAGCGGGTGGTGCGGGTCACCGGCCTTCTGAATGAGTCTTTAGTCAGTCTTGGAGCATGCTGCGGGCGAGATCTTTTTGGGCGGCGCTCGCAGCCCCATTTAGTCGGCAGCGGATCCTCCATTCCGGGGGTGGCTGATGATTCGAGGGGGGAGTGCTGTATTTGCGCTGGGTGTCCTTTTGATGCTCGGATTTGTGGGTGGGTCCGCGGCGCAGTCCAACGAGGGGCGAATTCTGGGAACGGTGACCGACTCGCAAGGGAAGGTTGTCGTCGGCGCGGAGATTACAGTTCTGAATACGGGCACGAGCGCAAGCCGCGATTTGGTGACGAATGGGGTCGGCGATTACGTGGTGCCCAACCTCCCACCCGGCGTGTACACCATCACGGCGGAAGCAACCGGTTTCAAAAAGGTCGAGCGCCCCGACATTCGGTTGGAAGTTGGACACGACCTTCGGATCGACATGCAACTGGTCCCCGGTGCGGTCACTGAAGTGGTGCGCGTCACGGAGGAAGCGCCGCTGATCAACACCACCAATGATTTGATTGGTGGCTCCCTCTCGAACAAGGAAATTAACGATCTGCCGCTCAATGGTCGTGATTATCAAAACCTTCTCGTGCTGCGTCCGGGCGTCAGCCGCACTCCGGGTGGAGGGTTTGAATCCATCGTCGCCAATGGAATGCGCCCGGAGGACAATAATTTCGTGATTGACGGCGGCGACGACAACGATCCTTATTATTCTGGGAATGTAATCAACGCAGAAGGTGTCCAGGGCACTCCCGGTTCGATTCTTCCAATTGATGCGATTCAGGAGTTCAACACAGAGGAGAATCCTCCGGCCGACGTCGGCTGGAAACCGGGCGTCACCGTCAACATCGGATTGAAGTCAGGGACGAATAATTTTCACGGCAGCGCATATGGTTTCGAGCGTAACAATGTCCTCGATGCACGCAACTATTTCAACGTGGTCGGCACTGGTCAAAACGCGCTGCGGCAGCACCAGTTCGGGGGCAGCATCGGCGGGCCAATAAAGCACGACAAGATTTTCTTTTTCGGCGCCTACGAGGGAGTCCGCGCCCTTATTGCCAATCAGTCTGCAATTGTATCCCCCGTCACAAGCTCGACCCCTCTACCGACACCGAGTACACCGACCTGCTCATTCGGCACCATGCAGGGTGATTGTGCCAGCAGCATACCAGACGCGCTCAGGGATCTCGCGAATGGAGGGATCACGCCAAATCCGCAGAGCCTGAATTTGATCGGCATGGGAGTATTCACGGGAAATGGTCCATATCCCGGCTTGTTTCCAGTGAACAACACTCAGTCCACAAACCTGACCACCGCATTTCCAAACGTGAATCGCTCCGACACGGGAATAGCCAAGGTCGATTTCCATCCCTCGACGAACAATACAATCTCCGCCCATTATCTGGTCGGCGACAGCACGCAGACGGAACAAGACTTCACGGTACTTCAGCCGGAATGGCTCTCACAATCAAATATCCTTGCCCAGGTGTTCGGCGTCGGCTGGACGTGGACTCCGAGAGGAAATTGGGTGAATGAGCTCCGGTTCGGCTTCATCAATTTCTGGCAACAGATCCAGGCCGTGGATCATGCCGCAAATCCGCTCACGACCTATGGTCTCAACACGGGCGTCACGACCCCGATCAATTTCGGCCTGCCGGAGATTGATATTGGGAGTTTTACGCAGCTCGGAAATGCCAGCGGATGGCCGCTCTACACCACTCCAAACCGGACATATCAGATCGCCGACAATATCTCCTACACGCACGGAGCTCACACGATACGCTTCGGAGGAGAAGTGCGGCGCGGCTCGACGGATAATGTCCGCGACCGCACGGGAAAAGGGCGGATCCAATTTACAGGACAGAACGACTTGCGATTTCCCACAGACCCCAGCACCGGACTGCCCACCGATACTCCCCTCGAGGACTTCCTGTCAGGTACCCCTTCCGCAGGCAAGATTTTCGTCGGGAATTCCGAGCGCAACGTTCACTTCTGGTCTTACGGCCTGTACGTGGCAGACGATTGGCGTGTGAATCCTCGCCTCACCGTTAATCTCGGTTTGCGTTACGAGCTCAATACAGTCATCAAGGAAGCTCACAATCTCCTTGGAAACTTTGATCCCAACGTCGGACTCGAGCAAGTGGGCGTCAATGTCAGTTCGCCCTACAACGGCGACCACAATAATTTCGCGCCGCGCGTCGGGATCGCCTGGGATCCCTGGGGCAAGGGGGAAACAGTCATTCGCGCCGGGGCAGGGATCAATTACGAGATCCCCCACCTGTCGATCTTTCTCGGGCAGAACGGCGTGGACAATGGGACCACGCCCGGCCTGAACGACATCCCGACTGGCGCGATCGGCTCCAACATTGTAGCCAACGGTGGCAACATCGTGGCCACGGGTCTGAACGTGCTTCCAAATTGGGCGGATGCCTCAACCCCGCTCTTTCCCGTGGCCAATGAAGTCCTCGATTGCCGCCCTCCTGATCCCGTGCTTCATCCGAACAGCTCCCCTTGCGACATCCTGGGCGTGACGCGCAATCTCCGCACGCCCTACGTTATCTCTTGGAACCTGAACGTCCAGCATGCGTTCACGAATAGCACGTCGCTCCAAGTGGGCTACGTGGGAAACGAGGGAGTCAAGCTTTACAGCGTTCGCGACATCAACCAGGCGAATCCTGCCGCAGGGTGCGCGCCGTTCGACACCGTGTGCGAGCAGTCCTCGCGGCCCTTCACGGCCAATTGTCCGCCGAGCATGGGGGGCCAGGGGCTCGGCGGCCCCTGTTTTCCGTTCCTGGAATTCGTGAATTTCCTCGAGAATGGGTACACATCAAGCTACAACGGATTGCAAGTGACGCTGACGCAGCGCGTGTGGCACGGCCTGAATTTCCTGGCTGGGTACACATGGGCGCACTCGATTGACGACGCGAGCTTTAATCGGGCCGTCCAGCCGCAGAACAGTCTGGCGCCAAACCTGGAGCGCGCCACGAGCGATTTCGACATCCGCAACCGCTTTACTCTCGCGCTGACCTATGCGCTGCCCTCCAAGGAGATGAAGTGGCAGATTCTGGAAGGATGGCAGATCAACTCGATAGTCACTCTCCAAGGGGGCACTCCATGGACAGTTCTCGATGGCGTTCTGAATGGCGACGACATCAGCACGACCAGCGAGTACGCAGATCGTTGGGACTTTTTTGGCAATCCCAGCGACTTCAAAGCCACACCAGCAGGCATTCCCTTCTTCGCGGGCACCAGCAATCCGTCTTGTCTGGCGAAGGCCGTCTCTGTGGATGGCGGAAACGCCGCCGGACCGACCAGTACCTCACTCGCGACCTACGGATGCTACGCGAATGGCAACTCTGTGATGATCCCGCCGGCGGTTGGAACATTTGGTACGATGCGCCGCAACATGTTTCGAGGCCCAAGCCTGAACAACTGGGACTTTTCGATCGTGAAAAACACTCGGTTGGGCGAGCGCGTGAATTTCCAGTTTCGCGCGGAATTCTTTAATATTTTGAATCACCCGCACTTCGCGAACCCTGCAGCCTCAACTCTGTTATTCGAAGATCCGTCGGGATCTAATTTTGGCTGCGCCTGTGCCACGCCGGACGTCGGCGCTGCGAACCCGGTCATTGGCACGGGAGGTCCGCGAAACATTCAGCTTGGCCTGAAATTTATTTTCTAGAGGGGAAGCCCAGCCCTTCGATTAGGCCGTAACGTCCGAAGAGTAAGCGCGCTATCTTGCAGCCGCGCCGGAACCGCTCGCCTCAATTTGCGCAACACACTCGACTTGGCGGCTGTTGCTTTAGCGAAGGAGGCTCTGCCACTTGCCAGTTGTCGTCTAAACTTAGAACTCCGGGCTGGGTTGTCCATTCCGGCCTCCAATCTGACCGCTGAGGGAACACTTGGGATTTCGGTTGAGATGCTCGACATGTGCTGCCTGCATTCCGCTCGTTGAAGCTTTGCGGCATTCCGTGCAGCGGCCGCGTTGCTCGTTGCCATCAATTGCCACTTCGACACTAATCCTCCGAAGTATTTCCCCACTTAATGATGATTCGTGTAATTTTCGAGGAATAGTCCGTTTTCGAAGCCGGGCGTTCCGGAGCGGAGTCGTGTGTTTTATCGACGGAAGCACTTATGCCGATAAAGCGAGGGTGGCGCTGCCAAAATTGCGGGATAGTGCAAGGTCTTCGGGTCCACACATTTGCTCGCGCAGCCGGTTGGGAACCGATGTTGAAGGGAATCTCATTACGCTATGCGCGAGCTGTCACCGAGCCAGACACCTTCATCGCCACATCTAGAGAAAAACCCACACCCGTCATCTACTCCTTCACGTTCTATAAGAAGGTCGCGGGTGTCGTCACCTTGAGCTTCGCGAAGCACAATTCGGCTTAAGAGGCCGAACTACAGCTGTTTGAGATTTTTTGGGATTGCGCCCAGGCCAGGTTGTTTTTCGTGAGCTGAAAGTCGGGCTTGAGCCGCGGAACTTGCTGAGCTGCCTGTACAGGGATTACATGCGAGCACGTCAATCCTTCTTTTTGATCTCCAGGTCCATCATATGCAAATATCGCCAGGAAATTTACATCGGCGATAAGCTCGCGAAACAAATTCCATTAACGATCAGGCAGAGGGGCTCGCCTAATCCCCATACGTGCGTTTTGGAAATATGTTACAAATGTTGGCCAAAGGGGAGGATGCCATGTCCGAGAAGAATCGCACTTTCTTGATCGCCGCCCTCGCGCTGGTGGCGGCAGTGTCCTCGAGTTGCGCCCAGAAAGAACCAGCCGCCCCACAGCAATCGCCGGCGCCGGCTACGCAGCCGCAGGCAGCGGCGCCCGCAGCGCCTGCATCCGCGCCCGCACCTTCTTCTGCGCCCGTGTTCCCTGCGTCGTCGTCTTCGAATTCAGCACTGGCCACCACCGAGGGTGATGTGCCGGGATTGAAGATTGCCATCAACGAACTCAAGCGCACATCGAATACGGTGACCCTGAAATTCACAGTGTATAACGGCACAGACGGCAGGGTCAGCACTCAGGGTGTATTCGACGGCGACGAATATCATCGCTATCGCCACTTGGGTGGAGTGCACCTGATCGACACGCAGTCTAAGAAGAAATATTTTGTGGTCACCGATAGCGATGGCAAGGTTCTTAGCAGCACTGATTTTCCCGACATCGCACCTCGATCGCAGATCATGGTTTGGGCCAAGTTTCCCGCGCCCCCTGACGATGTGCAGAAAATTACGGTCGAGATTCCGCACTTCGTTCCCTTGGAAGACGTGCCCATCAGCCGGTAACACGGCATCGAGAGAAAGATGTTGAGAAACCATTCGATGTACGTGACCGCGCTCGCAGTAGCGATCCTGATGCCCTCGGTCCGGGTCGGCGCTCAGGCTCAGCTACCCCCCGGAAAGGTCGCCAACGTTGAAACCAGAGTTCTCGATCTCGTGTTTCGTGTCGACGACATGGGGGGAAAGGTCGAGAACCTGGATGTGAAGGAGACGGCCACGGAGGTGCGCATCGATTTAGCGGCCGACGTCCTCTTCGATTACGACAAGTCCGATATTCTTCCGAAAGCTCAGCAGAGTCTTGCGCCAGCCGCCCAGGTAATTCGCGAAAAGGCGAAAGGCACAGTGCGCATCGAAGGATATACGGACGCCAAGGGCTCCGATGCCTACAACCAGAAGCTCTCGGAACGGCGCGCCTCCTCGGTGAAGTCCTGGTTTGTCAACAAGGAGAATCTTCGGAACGTCACATTCGAGACCCAGGGCTTCGGTGCCAAAAATCCCATTGCATCGAATATCAAGCCGGACGGATCCGACGATCCCGCCGGTCGGCAGAAGAATCGGAGGGTCGAGATCATCATCCACAAATAGGCCGACCACTTGGATTTGAATTTGCTATTTGGGGTATCTTCCTGCTTGAAAGCCGGAAAACGTTAAAACGCCGGGGCATTGAATCGCCAAGCAGCTCGGGCAAGTTCTCCGTCTTTGCGGAACTGACGGTTTGCAAAACCTTGCCCTGGATTCAAATGAAGGCACGCGAGAGGACAGGTCGGAGACGCACAATGTCTACCACATCCGCTCGCGCAGCGGGTTGGGAGGCGATGTTGAAGAGAATCTCATGTCTGGCCTCGGAATCAGTACCAATTGAAGACTGTCAAAACACTAGAGTAATCATCAGTCCACAAGCGCGTGCGCGGATCGCCTTTCAAAGGGATCCAGCGCGCGTCCCCGTTTAGTTTGCCGAGATCGTCCTTGTTGCGGGCCATCACCACCCAGAGCGACGGGAACTTGCCCGCATGTATCTCGGCGGTGTCGTTCTCGACAAGGGCCATCAGGCCCGCGTCACTTGCGGCGTTGCCCAGCACTTTTTGGAGATCAAGGTAGCGATTCGAAATATGGAATAGCAAGATTCCGTGGTCCGCGAGCTTCTTTAGATAGAGTTGCAGCGCCTCGCGAGTTAGCAGGTGGATGGGAATAGCATCGGCGCCGAACGCATCCAGGACAAACATGTCGTAGCGGCCGTTCACCGTATTCCTCAACGAAATCCTAGCGTCGCCAAGCACAATGTAAGCGTTTGGCAAGCAATCTCTAAGAAATGTGAAATAACGCGGATCGCGTGCGATTCGCACGACGAGTGGGTCGATCTCGTAGAAAGTAAAGTCATCGCCCGGCTCGGCGTAGCAGGCCATGGCGCCCGCACCAAGACCTACGATGCCCACCCTTTTCAGTTTTTGAGAGTCGGAGAGAGACTCAAAGACCTGACCAACTGGCCCGGAGCGAGTGAAGTAGGAAAGGGGCTCGCGATTTCGTCCGGGCGCGAGACTCTGTACGCCGTGAACCGTTTGGCCATCAAAGAGAATTCGGTATTGCCCCGCTTGATCGTTCGCGA
Source organism: uncultured Acidobacteriota bacterium (assembly GCA_963703675.1). GTDB lineage: Bacteria > Acidobacteriota > Terriglobia > Acidiferrales > UBA7541 > Palsa-295. Next base: position 53,821 of record CAVPFH010000012.1, read on the forward strand.
TTCGATAGACTCCGTAAAAGCTACGCTGCGTGTGAAGAATATGTTGGTAAACACCCGTGTAGAACGTGGCGGCAGCCACGAGCGCCGCAAGGCCGAGAGCGAAACGAAGAGGACGTTTAGCAAAACTCAGGCAGATTAACAGCGACGGCCCAAACGCGAGAAGATGAAGTGTCATTCCCGGCTGAAATCCGAATTTCTCGAGCACGTGAACAAGCACAATGACTAACGCACCGATCGCCAACGGGAGAGCGGCGTCAGTCCAAATGAACTTTTGCCGTTTCGCAGCGGGCAGCATGAAATACCGCAGAAAAGCTGCGAAAATCAAAATAAGGGGAAATTCGAAAACAGTAGTAAAAATCACCGGCGCTATAACAGCATTAAACAACCCCCCAAAAACGCCACCAAACGCGATCCATAAATAAAAAGTGGTCAGCTGCTCCGCAGGAGGTCGGCTTCGCCAGTTCGCCATGAAACGCCACAGCAACCACAAACAGAACCGTCAAATTCACAACGATCTCGACGTATAAAGGCCAGTCGCCTTTCACCAGAACAGGGGTGATCGCAGCCAGAATCAGCAGTGGCATGCGTTCGGCGACAGCCGCTTTAGAGACGAGCGTCTTTCTTCCGAAGACAAGAATGAAACTCAGGAGATAGATTGCGAGCGGAACAACCCAAAACATCGGAATAGGAGGAATTTCGGTGGTTAGAACAGTCGTTACGCCGAGCATCAGACTGGATGGAACGAATGCAAAAGCGAGCCACCTCAAACGCAGCCCAAACGACGGAGCGGCAGCCAGTTCCCTCCTTTGACCACGATTGGACTCACTTGAACCCAGTGTGGAAGGCGCACGCCACACTGCAATGTCACAAACAATGATAAGTAGCACAAGAATCATATAGCCGTACGCCCACAACCTGCTTTGCTCCGCCAGACTTAAATGCGGCTCGATAAAAATCGGATAACTCAACAGCCCCAACATGCTTCCGAAGTTGCTGGCTGCGTATAGGAAATATGGATCTTCTGAAAGTGAATGGCCGATTCCGGAAAACCACTTTTGAAGCGTCGGCGCAGTGGTGGAGAGCACAAAAAACGGAAGGCCAACGACGATCGTCAGGATCATGAGGAGCCAAGGCACGGGGTTTCGGTCAACAGGCGGAATTCCCCAAGCAGGCATTCTGAAAGGAAGTATTGCCAAAGGCACCAGCGCTAGACCTACGCACAGAACGGCTTGCCACCGGGATTTCATGCCACGCGTCCAAATGTTCGCGAACGCGTATCCCACAAGTAACATTGCCTGGTAGAACAGCATGCAGGTAGTCCAGACCGCCGTCGTGCCGCCTAAACCGGCAAAGTAATCTTCGCGAACATCGGCTCAATTACGAACAGCAACGCAGCGCTGGTAAATAATGTGAGCGAGAATAATGCGACGGGCATCCCGGCGCGGACTGGAAACGCATGCGAAGGCCGGGAAGCCATTTCTTAAGAAATCCTCCAGGAGTAGCGACGAACCGCAAGAACTCGCGCAAACGTTTTATGAGTGATCCCGAATGGGCCTCTTCTTCACAGAATTGTCCTTGAAATCGTGTGCGTTGAAGTCATTCTCTATTTCACCGAGGCTTAGCTGCACAGGTACATCCAGCTTCCAGGCACAGGAATCACATTCGTAAACGTGCACGGTCTCATTAGACATGACCGCTACCTTGCGGAGCTTCCGTTTTTCCTCTCACGGCGCCTTACGGCCTGCAGTGTCCGTTATGGCGGACTAGGTAACCGTGAAAGATACGGCTTAGCTCGCGCGGATGCTAATTGCCGCCGTGACGCCGTCCGTCTAGCGACACGGTGAAGGGTTTGAGCAAATCAGTGTCAATTTCGCCGTCGCCGCTAGGATCTTAGGGACTACATGAAGCGGTTCAGCCCAATTGTGATCTTGGTGATAATCGCTGTGGCCGCTATTCTTCTCGTGGCCGCCACGGCCGATCGCTTTAACAATACAGACTCGGCTTGGCACGCCGCCGCAAAAACGCAGCGTTGAACCTGAAACGGCCATTGCTCTTAGCTTTCTGGTTTGCGTTCCCCTTCACTAAAAAGTGAACATGTGCATTATTGAACCCTGGCAACTGCGCTTTAAACGACTGCGTGGAGTGTTGCTCAGGAATGAATGAGCGTGGGAGCAGTATAACTATACTTTATCCCTTCCTTTGAACAGTAGTCCCCGAAGCGCAACACTTGTCGGGCGATATTTACCGTTCGACTCCGACTGAAAGCTGTAGTGTGCTTAGCTCAGGAAGTGGCTGCACGTTTCCGTCACACAAGCACAGCTTTCATCACACCGAGCCTGGACGGCAAGGAAATCATCGAGCGGATGAAAATCGCACACGCTGCGATGGGACCTTCCTGTCGTGAGTTTTGCGCGGGATCAAGTGGAATCAATTGCTTACGCGAAAGATGTACATGTTCAAGAATTCGTTTCGAAACTTACCCTGCGGATCGAACTTTTTGCATAATTCGACAAATTCAGGCGACTTTTCATAAAGAGAACGCAGCCGCCCCGGAGGGAATGTGAACAGCTTTCCCCAGTGGGGACGCGCGCGAAATGGAGCCAACTCTTTTTCGATCACCGGTAAGAGCTGGCTAACCCGGGGCCAGTCCGGCTTCCATGTGAAATGAATTGTCACTGAGTCCTGCTTGTAGCACGGGCTCATCCAGAGGGTGTCCGCGGCAATGGCGCGGATTTCAGTAATCAGCAGATGAGGGCCCACCTGGCCGCTCAACCGCTCCACAGCGAGCATCGCCTCGACGGCTTGTTCGCGCGGCACAAAATATTCCGTTTGTAGTTCCTTCCCTGCGCTGGGCGTGAATCCCATACGAAAATGCGGCAACCGGTCATACCACGGTCCCGGCATACCCATTTGTTCGGTGCAGTTGTCGGCGGAAAGCTCGGCGATGGGATGAAGGTTCCGCGTCGCGCGCTTCGCACCGAAAAATTCAGACGGAGCATCAAAAACTTTCCCTTGATCCATTCGGCACTTTAGCCAGACCTCATTGATGCGCTGCTTCTGCCAGTCTGTAAACAGGCTCACGCTGTAGGCCGCGCTCTCGATCGCGTCAAAATGATCTTTCAGTTCGCTCATTGGCAAGTTTTTGTATACGTACTGCTGCATCGTGTAGGTTGGCTGAATATCGAGCTTAACTTTTGTAATGACACCCAGCGCTCCTAGGCCAATCACGCTACCTCGAAATGTTTCGCCGTCCTTCTCTCGCAACAAACGCACAATATCACCCGCGCTATTCACAATCTCCAGCCCCGAAACTGCCGTAGACAAATTCCCGTTTTTCTCTCCGGAACCGTGAGTGGCTGTCGTAATCGCTCCGGCGACGGAGATATGGGGCAGAGAGGCGAGGTTGTGGAGCGCCCATCCCTTGCTGTCGAGATACGGGCCCAACTGTCCATAGCTGATACCGCCTTCGACGGTCGCCGTGCGCGCTTCCCGGTCGATCGAAACCACGTGATTAATTTCACGCACCGAAATGAATTGATTGTTACTGTCGGCGATCTTGTTGAAACAGTGGCGAGTTCCAAGCACCTTCAGTTTGTTCTGCTTCCTCACAAATTGCTGGATCTGTTCGACCGTCGTAGCTTTATACAGATTCTCTGTGCTGTATTCGACGTTTCCCGCCCAGTTGCTCAGTTTTTCGTCGGACCCCCAAGTGAACAGCGGTGAAGTCACGTGGGCGGTCATCGCGGCCCAGCAAAGTTTGATAAATGTTCTCTTGTCCATGATCTGTTTCAAGGGATAGGGGCGACAGCAGCGCCAACATACTTGTCAGCTCCGCCATAGTAAAACAACCAGCGATTTCGCTCGCGCACCAACCCCTCGACAAAAACGACATTGGGCACCTGTCCAATTCTTTCCCATTGCTGTTGCGGCGAAAAGAGCGGCGTTTCTGCCCGTGAGATGACCTTCGTCGGATCATTCTTATCGAACAGTGCCCAGCCGGTTGAATACAGATTCTTGTCGTCAGCGCCGTTGTACACCAGAAAGATTCCACTGGGCAAGATTACCGGCGGCGGTCCTGGCTCCACGACGAGCGCATCAAATTTTCCAGGGCGGCTGGAAAGAATCGGATGGTCGAGTGCGTCAGTCCAGTACAGCAAGTCTGGTGAGGAAGCGATTCCCATTTGTGTTTTGGCCGCGGATGAATCACCTAGGTAATACATCCAATATTTCCCATTGATCTTCTCGGGGACGATTGCTCCGGATTTTGTCCACCCGATGTTCCACGCGCCTTTGTACGACGGCAATATGACACCTTTGCGCTTCCAGTGAATCAGATCGGGGGAAGTGGCAAGGCACAATTGCGCATTCCCATCCTCCGTCGGAGCACCCGAGGGGTGGTTGAAACCTGTGTACGTCAGGTAGTACAGACCATCCAAATTCACCACGCGCGGATCCTCGATGCCACCACCCATTTCGTACGGAGCCTCCGGAGACAACACAGGTTCGGCGCGGCGACTGAAGTGCATGCCGTCGGCGCTGCTAGCGTAGCCTAGAGAGGAGATCCCCCGATTGTCCTGGGCGCGGTAAATCAAAATGATCTGACTGTCCTTGGCGACGGCGGCCGGGTTAAAAGTGCCGGCGGCTTGGAATCCGTCACCCTGCGGAGAAATCACGGGGTCCTGCGAAAGGCGAGTCCACGAAGAAAAGGGCAAATGAAACACTGCTACCCCTGCCGCAAAGGCAGTCAGCAATAAAACTGGAAGAATGGGAATTCTTTCACTACGCATTCCGACAGCAGGAGTTCTTTTCATTTGCCTCTCACTCAAATCTCCATGCTCCGAAGCTTTATAGACCACGTCCATCCCGCCGCCGCCCAGTTTTTCAATGATGCGATAGTGCGAGATGGTTTGGCCAATCATGGGGAGAGAGGCGCCATCTTAGGACTCTCCGCACGTAGCGTCAACGAAAGGCCTCAGGGTGTCGCCGCAAAGCGAGAATGTCCAGTTTGTGCAAAGTAGAAATGTCGCTCGAACCTCAAGATTCCGGAAGCTCTGACGCAGTGCGCCCTGCAAGCTCGTACGGCAGCGGGCGTGAATAAAATCACGGCCAGTTGGTGTAAAATGAGGCCCTTTCACAAGCCTAAAAACGAAATCTTGAGTTCATGACGCTAATAGGCAGGAGGGCGTATGACTACATTCGGCCAGCAGGTGGCGGCTGCCACAGAATGGTTCGTGAGCCCTCGGTTCGCAGGCGTCGTCCGCCTGTACTCTGCGCGCGAGGTGGCTGAACAACAGGGCACGATTCCTAGCGACTATACCGTTGCGCAACGGGCAGCTGAGGAGTTCTACGTGTTTCTGCGCGATCTGTTCGAGCAGCGCAAGCAGATCACGACCTTCGGTCCCTATTCCCCGGGCCAGGCGGTTACGCTGAAACGGATGGGGATAGAGGGCATTTACCTAGGCGGCTGGGCGACTTCCGCCAGAGGTTCGCTCTCAGAGGATCCCGGACCGGACCTGGCAAGCTACCCGCTCAGCCAAGTGCCAGACGAGGCAGCCGGGCTGGTCCGAGCGCTTCTCACAGCCGACAAGAACCAACACTTCGTGCGCATACGGATGACCGAAGAAGAGCGCAAGGCGACTCCGACAGTCGATTATCGACCCTTTATCATCGCCGACGCCGACACTGGCCATGGTGGGGACGCGCACGTGCGCAACCTGATCCGTCGCTTCGTGGAGGCCGGTGTTCCGGGCTACCACATCGAAGACCAGAAGCCCGGAGCGAAGAAGTGCGGCCACCAGGCTGGTAAGGTGCTGGTCGCCGAGGACGAGCAGATCCGGCGCTTAAACGCGGCCCGCCTACAGCTTGACATCATGCGCGTCCCGGGCATCGTTGTAGCCCGAACCGACGCTGAAGCGGCGACGTTTCTCGATAATCGTAGTGACGAGCGAGACCAGCCCGTCATCCTCGGTGCAACGAACACCGAGCTGCCCAGTTACCGAGTTGGCTATCTAGCCATTCTAAGAAGGCTCTTCGAACTGGGGGTCGAGGTCCGTGGACACCTCCTCTTCGCCGTGTCGGAGACCGAGTACCGGATGACCTTTGCTTGGCTTGGGCAGGTCGGACTCATGTCGCTGATCACGGAGACTGCCCAGAGTTTTGGGCATGGGGCGGCAACGGAGCTCGACGCTGCGCTCGAGAAGATCAACACGCGCTATATGGAAATCTGGCAGGCAGAAGCCGGGCTGAAGACCTATGGGCAGGCGGTGGCCGACATGATGGAGTCCCGCACCGACGAAGGCGAACGTTTCGACATGAGCGTCGAGGATTGGCTGGCATTCTCGAAAAGCGCTTCTTTCTACGAAGGGCGCGAGCGGGCGAAGTCCATGGGTATCCAGGTCCTCTGGGATTGTGAGCTGCCCAAGACCCCGGAAGGTTTCTACCAAATCCAGAGCGGGATCGATTATGCCATCGCTCGATCGCTGGCTGTGGCGCCCTTTGCGGACATGTTGTGGATGGAGACCAAGACGGCGGACTTGGAGGACGCCAGGATGTTCGCGAATGCAATTCACGCAGAATTTCCCAATAAGATGCTGGCGTATAATTTGTCACCGTCCTTCAACTGGGATACCACGGGCATGAGCGACGAGGAGATGAAGCGGTTCCCGGAGGAGCTTGGAAAGCTCGGGTTCGTCTTCAACTTCGTCACTTACGGTGGACACCAGATCGATGGTTTGGCCGCCGAGGAGTTCGCGACTGCTTTGAAGGAGGACGGGATGTTGGCGCTGGCGCGCCTGCAGCGCAAGTTCAGGCTGCTGGAGTCTCCCTATCGCACGCCGCAGGCACTGGTGGGAGGACCACGGCTAGACGGCACATTGATGGCTTCGTCGGGACGGACTGCGGCGACGAAGGCGATGGGAAAGGGATCGACGCACTACCAGCACCTAGTTCAAACCGAAGTTCCTCCCAAGCTGCTGGAGGAGTGGCTGACGACGTGGAGCGAGCACTGGAAGCATCCAACGAAGATTCGGGTTGAGCTGCGTCCCCACACGGCCGGCTCGGAACTGTTGGAACTGAGCCTGCTCGACGAGCCCAGTGGTGACAAGCTCGCCAACATCATCTTCGCCCTTGTCCAGGATCGTCGCGGCCGAAACTTCCTTTCGGTTCGAGACCAATACACGGTCCCACCGCTACGCAAGAAGCGACTGATGACCCTTGTCCAACTGTTTCTGATCCACCGCTACAAAACTAGTGGCGTGCACTACCTCACTCCGACCGAGGATAACGAGTCCCAAACACTGAAGATGAAGAGCATGGGAATTTTCTCTGAGGTGCGGACGGAAGTTGGGCAAATCATTGTGGCAAACGTCAACAAGCCGGTTGTTGAAGAACTGCTTAAGTCTGATCGGACTTCCCTCTTGGACATGATCCGGAAAACATCGCCCCAGAAGGTGCAGTCCCCGAGGGTAGACCCTTCTTACTCTTAAAGACCTCCCTTTCGATGTCCGAGGTGGTGGTCCGGGTCGTAACCTATAGCAACCTTTCATTCATCGAACATCCATCCGAGCGCCGCAGGCTGTGCCGTCATCCCGGTCGCGTTTGCGGAGAAGATCGCGAAGCCGTAGATTGCTCAATTTGGATGAGGAAGCGCTCCGCATTTTTCATGGAGCGCTCTGGAGAGACTGGGGCCCTTCTTCACTGCTCGGTAAGTGGAAGCGTGACGATGGGACTCTACAAGAGACGAGCAGCGATGGGTACGCGACAGGCCTTACGATCTTCGTTCTTCAGCAAACCTGCGTTTCCCGCGAGAATGTCCAGCTCAAGCGAGGCAGGGAATGGCTCGTAACGAACCAAAACAAAACGGAAGGCTTCTGGCTTGCTTATTCTCTCAACAAACGTCGTAACCTTTCTTCCAATGTGCGACGCTTTATGAGTGATACAGCCACGGCCTATGCCGTGCTCGCCCTGATCAACTGAGCGGTTGGCGGCAGTTATGGGAGACTACTCGATGCGGGTGCGATCGCAATCACGGCGATTAATCGTCATTGGCTAACCGGCCCGCGCTTGTCGCCGCACCGGCATCGCGCAATAACTTCCCTTTGTGAATCCCTCCGCCTCTATTCCGAATGCATGATCGAACCGTGCCCGGTAGTTTTCCCAAGCCAGCGTCGCCGTAAGCTCGACTAATTGGGCGTCGGTAAACCTCTCGTGAAGCTTCGCGAATAAAGCATCGCTCACCTCCACGGGCGTCTGCGTCATCGTATCGGCATACTCGAGCACCAGTTTCTCCGTCTCTGTAAACAACGTGCCTTTGTTGTATTCCCCCAGTGCTTCGATCTTTTCCACCGAAACGCCTCTGGTTCTGCTGACCGCAGAACCGATATCAATTCAAAATGGGCACCCCACCAGGGTAGCGACGCGCAACTGCGCGAGGTCCTTCAAGGACCCTCCTACAAGCCGGCTCGCTCCCAGCGACTGCTCCATCTGCCCGTAACCCCATAGCAGCTTCGAATGATGCGCCGCGATTCGAACCGGCATCACCACGCGCCCCACCTTCCGCTTCGTTAGTCTATAAACGATTCGCGTAAACATTCCTTGAACGAATCCTTGTTCTCCGGGTTCTGCCCCCGCGATTCGCGCCATACCCGTTCACCGTTCCTTTCTCGTTCGATTCTACTCCCGCACTTTCGTGGACTCACCCTAACGTTCAAGTACCGTCCGCGAGGGGGCGACTCATCCCTCGCTCATAATCCACGCCAACGACGGAACGCAATTGCTCCCAACTTTCGAGAGGAACCCGGTACTCGTTGCCGTAACGCGTGGCGTCGATTTCTTGCGATTTCTGTCTAGACTCCGACACGGATCACCTCCTTCGGTTCGAGCAAGAGACAGGCGCAGCATCCGAATATTCTTTCGGTACACGACATTGGGGTGCAGAACCACCGAACTGCTGGACGGTGAGACGCTGCGTGAAAGGCTCTCGAACGGTGCCTTACCGCCGCGACGCGCAACTGATTACGCGATACAAATAACCCAAGGGCACGATATCGTTCGTCCCGTCGTCCTCCAAAGTCCCATTTACATTATCCCAGCGGTTCGTTACCGTAGTTTGGCCCGTCGCTTTTTCCTCCAGCCCTCGCGTCAAGAATGTCACGTTGACAAGGAGCTAGCTATGCCCACGAAGCCTCGCCGAAAGAAATCACCGGAAGTGCAGCAACATCCGATCCGTGTGGTTCCGTTGCATCGCCCCGAAGCACCGGCCGCTGTTTCCGCAGCTGCGCCTCATCTCACTTACCGCAACGGCCCACTCCTCACTGCTGTCCAAGTTGTTACTGCTTTCTGGGGCTCCTGGTGGCAGCAAGCTCCAAACAGTGATCTCCTCACGCAAATCAACCAGTTCTTCGACTATATTTTGACTAGTCCGCTTATCGACCAGCTAGGTGAATACAGCGTTCCGGAGAAAACGATCAGCCACGGGTCACGCATCGACACGACCATCCTTACTTCGCCGGATCCCGGCGGGTCTGTGCAGGACAGCGCCATCCAGCAATTGCTGCAGCAGGGGATCGACGCCGGCACGCTGCCCGCCACCAACTCCAACACTCTTTATTTCGTCTTTCTGCCCGACGGCGCGCAGGTTGTCCAAGGAAACAGCGCCTCGTGCCAGTCTTTCTGTGGATACCACGACTCTTTCGGCAAGAATGTCTACTACGCCGTAATGCCCTATCCTGGCTGTTCCGGTTGCACCGGCGGCTTAGCTGTCTTCGAGGCTCTCACGTCGACGACCTCGCACGAACTATGCGAATCGATCACCGACCCCATTCCCGGTCAAGGTTGGTATGACGACAACAACGGTGAAATCGGTGACATCTGTGCTTGGAAAACTCGCAACCTTGGCAAGTACACCATCCAGCTCGAATGGTCCAACCAAGCTGGCTCCTGTATGTAGGATTCAATCTCGTGGGGTCTGAACGTACGTCCTGTTAACGATGAAGGCTAATGTAGTTGGCGTCTGGTTCATAGTCAGCTCGGAGCCGATACGGACGCAAACCTCTTAACGCTATGCGCAAGCTGCCACCGACAAATTCATTCGCGAAGTCGCACGTCGCGTTGAAATGGTAGCGGGTCTGGTTCCAACGAGTCCCCATCACGTTGGCTTGCAACCGTAGCAAATATCATTTCCAAACGAAGCCAAGGAGCTGAGGAGGAGTTGTGTAGACTTGCGGCGATCATAGCCATGGGAATAGCCTGTCAGCCAGCCTATTTCCGCCCTGGCGTCTTGATGAGCGTGCCGATGCCGGCGCTTTTAGATTCTGTGAGCCTAGCTCTGAGCGATCAGCATTGATTTTGGCACGGTTGGAATTAGGCGGCTTCGATCTATTGAGGACTTCCGATTCTATTGAGGAGATCCTGAAAGTGCCCGTCTTCGCGAAGGCCGTCGAAACTGCGGTCAATTTTAAGAAATACTATCTCGAATGAGTGCTCCTGCGCGGCGCGCTCCAGCATCTCCAGAGCGGATCTTTTTTCCCCCAAGCTCGCATACACTTGTGCCAGGCCGTACGGCGAAACGTAGGCGCGCGCGGACCGTTGCTGAAGCTCTTGGAGCTCGCGCCGCGCTTCCCTCCGGCGCCCCCCGACGGCAAGGGCGCGAGCTAAGCCCGCGGACATTAGGCTTGCACCGTTCGTGAGCTCCTTGGCAGTTCGGTAGTGCGCGATTCCCTCGTCGTAGCGGCCTCCGCGCAATAGCGCGCCCCCCAGAAAATAGTGTCCTGGGGCGAAACTCGGGTCGAGCTGAACAACTCTTTCGCCCTCCTGTATTGCGCGGTCATACTGTCTAGCGCCTGCGTAGACGAAACCAACGAGTGAATTTACGATCAGCGAAAGCGGATCCAAATCGCGAGCGCGCAGGATTTCTGTAATCGCTTCGCTGCCTCTGCCCGCATGCATCAGGAATTCAGCGTAACTCTTGTGAGCAATGACTGAGTTGGGATTGAGCTCGATGGCCCGGCGGAATTCCCTTTCGGCATCGGACCATTTCCATTCGTATTCGTGTTCCGCTTCCGCCAAGGTCGTGTGCGCCTCAGCTAGATTTTCATCCAACTCGAGAGCTCGAAGTGCCGCTCTCTTCGCTTTGGGGTAAGCATCCGTGGGGCTCATAGTTAGCCAGCCGGCAGATAGCAGGTAGGAATTGGCCAGCCCGGCAAAAGCCGGAGCATATTTCGGGTCGGCCTCAATGGCCTCACAAAAATAATCTATACTTTTGCGCATGCCCAGTTCCGTGCGCTTATTCGCTTCGTAGAGGCCCATCAAGTAGGCGTCATAAACTTTGGGATCGGGAGTAGAAAAAGAATCTTGTGCAAGCAGTGGCTCAACTTTGAGGACGAGGGAATGCGCAATTCTTGCCGCAACGTCGTGCTGGATCGCCAACACGTCGACCACGTCGCGCTCATATGTTTCCGCCCAAAGACTTGCCTGATCCTGCATTCGAAAAAGCTGTGCATTGATTGCCACCCGGTTCCCCGAGCGGCGGACGCTGCCTTCGAGCGCATAATCCACGCCCCCGAGTTCGCGCGCGACTTCTGCCAGCGGCTTTTGGGTGTCGCGGTAGCGCATCGCCGAAGTGCGCGCTATGACAGCCAGACCTTCAGGATTTTGCCTCCCAAGCAGGGTGATCATTTCATCGGTCAGTCCATCGCTGAAATATTCCTGCGTTGGCTCACTGCTGAGATTGTCGAAAGGAAGCACAAGCAGCACCACACGATGCGCTGCGGGGAGAGCCGGAACTGACGTATACCTGGGTCGCAATCCGTAAAGGAAAAGCGTGGTCGCCGCCACTAGCGCCAAAGCCGTAACGAATGAGCGAATCGCCCAAAGATGGCGAAGCGATCTAGCCTGGTCGGCTGGGTCAGCGGGAACAATTCGCACCGTGGGTAACGCAAACCGATGTGCGATGGGTTGGGCATGTACCTCAACGTTGTCAACGGACACCAGAAATCGATAGCCGTGACGCGGAACTGTCTCAATAAAGACGGGATTATCCGCTGAATCTCCGATAGCCTGGCGCAGTTTGCTTAGTGTCGTCTTGAGATTGGCGTTGAAATCTACAAACGTATCTGCCGGCCAAAGTGCATGACGAAGTTCGTCTCGCGTCACAATCTGGCCCGCGCGCTCGAGTAAAACAAGGAGAAGCCGAAATGGCTTCTCGTGCAACTTGATTTTGATCCCATACTTTCGGATCTCGTTAGTGGTGCAGTCGACCTCGAACACCCCGAATCGAAAATGGTGCACAGAACGAGCTGCATTTCCTGCCGATTCTTGGACGCTCGGGCAACCGAAAGATGTCAAGTCAATTGACATTTGATTGCCGAGTATAGCGCCAACCGAATTGGGAAAAACAAGAATGCAATTAAAAAGTTGAGCTACAAAAAAGCCACATATATCTATTGAAAAACGGAAGCTCGGACGCACGGCGCCGTAACACAAATCTAGATTGAGTCTCTGGGCAAATTAACCTCTCGGCAGAAATCCCACCTTACGAGCGTATGCAGGTTTACCTCCGTTTTACCTCAAAATTTCGATGCCGAACGCCTTAATTACACATGACTTGCAGCAAACTAGTCTGCAACTAATGCACACATGGTCGTGGTTGCAAGAGCGCACGGTCCCTACTTTCCGCAGAAGAATTCTTTCAGGAGGCACTCGAATGAACAAATTTCGTAATGGATTTGGCCTACGGCTGGTACTGCCAAGCCTAGTATTCGGACTACTGCTCTTTGGGTTGAGCAACGGTGTGCGCGCACAGAACTTCACCGTAACCAACCTCGTAGCCGACCAAACCGGTGTTGCAGTAAACACGGATCCCAATCTCGTGGCACCTATCGGGCTGGCGCGCGGCATTGATGGTCCGTGGTGGGTGGCAAACAAGGGAACAGCGACGTCTACGCTTTACGACGGCATTGGTATCGCTCCAGGGCTGGTCGTGAATCTGCCGCCTGCTCCGGGCACTTCCACCCCCGCGAAAGCGACCGGAACCATTTTCAGCTTGGGTGTTCCGGGATTAAACGTGTCGCCCGGAAATCCCGCACTTTTTATGTTCGTCACACTGGAAGGCACGATCCTCGGCTGGAATCCAAATGTAAATGTTTTCAATGCGGTCGTGATGCTTGATCGTCACGGAAAAGCATCGTATACAGGCGTGTCCACCGCACCGGTCGGCAATACGGATCACCTTTACACTGTGAACGGACTTACGGAAACAGTTGACGTTTTCGACGTAAGCCTCGAGAAAGTCTCCCTTGATGATGATGCCTTCCATGACCCGCTCCTACCCGAAGGGCTTGTTCCCTTCAACGTGCACAATATCGGACAAAACATCGTGCTCACTTACCATCGCCGACACGAACACGATTTGGATGATCCGAGAGGCTGGGTCGCAATCTTTGACCCACGCGGGCGATTCCTATCGCGGCTTCAGCCCGGGCAGTGGATGGACGCTCCTTGGGGAGTCGCACTGGCACCACATGATTATGGAGAGTTTACCCACATGTTGTTGGTTGCGAATCACGGCAGCGGGAAGGTCGCAGCATTTGATCCTTTCACCGGCACTTTTGTGGGATTTATGCGCGACTCGAGCGGGAACGTAATTAGCATCGATGGAATTTGGGCACTAGAGTTTGGGAACGGGGGGATTGCAGATTTCACAGCTTCAGAAGCTAACGGCGGCCCCGCCACTGGCCCCTATAATATGTGTTACTTTACCGCGGCACCGCAGATGGGACAGCACGGACTTTTTGGCAATATTCTGCCCGTGGATTCGGAGCAGAATCGGACCAGGGAATAAACCAACCGCTAATCAATCCTATAATTCTGTCGGGCGTCACGCCCTTGGGACGCTCGTCTTGCCTTGTGAGCCTAACGAGATCGCGGCCAGCCGCGATCTCGTTTGCGAATTCGCTCGGTACTGGATCACGAGTGGCGGACGGAATTATGAATGGGGCTTTGAGCACGACGTAGCGGACGGAATTCTTCGGAGCCGGCTGCACGGCCGGATTACCTCCGAAGAGCAGGACTTTTATCGAGATGCAGCCGAGTACGTCGCTTGAAAACGTCCGCGGAGCGGCCACGCGCTAAAACGGCTTGTGCGGTCTTGCGAATACGGAGCGATCGCGCCGGTACATCCTACTTTACACGAAGTGACAGTGCGAACCTGAGCGACGGGATGGCAGGGCAGCGATCCGCTGCGCTCAGGAGATTGCACCGTGGAAAAACGCAATGATCCGCACAAATCTGATACCAACCGACGAAATGCTTCTCGATCCCCTGGCCCGAAAAACACGAGTTGGACGCGCTTAAACGCAGTCCGGCATGGCCTACTAGCACGAGGAATAACGGAACTCGACGATTTAAATGCCTACGAGTCCCTCGTCCAGCGACTGACAACTACATACCAACCGGCGGGAGAGCTGGAATGTTTTTTTGTAGAACGTATTAGCTTCCACATGCTTCGACTTAGACGAACTGCAAGACTTGAAGCTGAATACCTTACGAGCGAAGTCCATCCCCGATAATTCAGCCCGAGATCGGCGACGCGTTTTCGGAGGTTCTCGACCCAGGGTTACCGGCAAAAATAGGAGCACCGATTGCCGTTAACTTAGTTGCTGGTTTTCAACGCTATGAAACTGCGATTGAGAATAAATTGTACAGGGCGATCAACCAGCTCGAGAGGCTGCAGCGAGCGCGCCTGGGTGAGTACATCCCTGCCCCAGAGGCGCTAGATGTTTCTGTACATTCCGTATCTGAAAACCCGATTTCGTCGGGTAGTTCAACCGAAGGATAATTGCGACACGTTGTGTATTGACTGTAGGGGTCCTGGTTCAGGGTAAGGATCAGCGGGTGAAAGCTGGTTTCACATTGCCAGTGAGGACCCACTTTAAGACGTAACAAAAGCCAACCTGCAGTGGTTGAGAAGGCGCTTGAGACCGCGGGGCTCATGCTCGGGTCGGACAAGTCGCGCGGATATTGCCTAGAAATGATATGTGCCGACTTCCTAGCGGGAGCTAACCTTGAGAACGGAAATTCGAAAGCGCTGCTGCTCTCACTCGAACGCATGGTCGAGCTTCTTCCCTGCCCCCAGAAAATGGAATTTCTAGAGCAAATCCGAAGTGCTTCATGAAAGCGAACCGATGGAGACTGAAACTCAGCACCGCTTTATATCGGAGACTGTGGCGTACCGTACTCGAGCGTGATGGGTGGCGCTGCCAAGGATGCGGATCACTGCGTCATCTTGAGGTTCATATTATGCTGCGTAGCCAGCTCGGAGCCGATGCGGACACAAACCTCATAACCATATGTGCAAACTGCCATCGACACATTCATTTTCGAGGACCCTTATCATTCGCTCGCGATTCGACACAGTTGCGCTCGCCTGCCGAGGCTCAGGCTCAAAACCAATTGAAAACTGTTAGAACGCTTGAGTAATCATCCGACCAAACCCGCCTGCGTGGATCAGCTCTTAATGGTATCCAGCGGGCGTCATCAACGAGGTTGCGGAGATCATCTTTGTTGCGACCCATGGCGACCCAGAGGGACGGGAACTTGCCTTCCTGGATGTTGGCCGTGTCGTTCTCGACGAGAGCAACCAAGCCTGCATCATTTGCGACGTCGCCTAGCACTTTTTGTAGGTCGAGGTAACGATTCGAAATATGGAACAGTAGGATTCCATGGACGACTAGCTTCGATAGATAGAGCTGAACCGCCTCGCGAGTTAGCAGGTGGACCGGAACAGCGTCCGCTCCGAACGCGTCCAACACGAACATGTCATATTGCCTGTCCGGTGTACTCTTTAGCGAAATCCTCGCATCGCCTAGCCGGACGCGAGCTTCCGGCAAGCAATCCCTCAGAAATGTGAAATAACGGGGATCGCGTGCGATTCGCTCAACAAGCGGGTCGATCTCGTAAAAGGTGAACTCGTCGCCCGGAGCCGCGTAGCAGGCCAAAGAGCCGGCGCCAAGGCCCACGATGCCGACCCTCTTTGATTTCTTGGAAACAGAGAAAGCCTCGAACACTTGGCCAACTGGACCTGAACGAACGTAGTAGGAAAGGGGTTCGCGACGACGTCGGGGGTCGAGGCTTTGAGCCCCGTGAATTGTTTGCCCATCGAAGAGCACCCGGTATTGGTTTGTTGCGTCGTTCGTGATCCGGTAGATACCGTAAAAGCTCCGCTGCGTGTAAAGAATGTTTTGGTAGACACCGGTGTAGAACGTACCGGCAACCAAAAGCGCCACGAGGCCCAGAGCGAAGCGAACGGGGCGTCTTGCGAAGCTCAGGCATATGAGCAAAGACGGGCCGAACGCTAGAAGATGAAGCGTCATTCCCGGTTTGAGACCGAATTTCTTAAGCACCAGCACCAGAGCGATGACTAGCACACCAATCGCGAAGGGGAGAACGAGATCGAGCCAATTGAACCGTCGTTGTTTTGCTGCCGGCTGCATGATTTGCCGCAAAAGCGCGGCGAAGACCAGCGCGAGCGGAAATTCCAATGCTGTGCTGAAAATCAGCGGCGCGATTACGGCATTAAACAGTCCACCTAAGACCCCACCCAGCGCTAACCACAGATAGAAAGCCGTAAGATGCTTAGTTGGGGGTCTCCTCTTGACCAGTTCCCCATGGCACGCGATCGCCACAACGAATAGGGTCATCAAATTGACGACGATTTCGAGGAACAAGGGCCACTCTGCTTTTATGAGGAGAGGGGTCAGGGCAGCGAGAATCAAAAGCGGCATGCGCTCGACAACTTGCAAATATGAAATGAGCGGTTTTTTCGCGAAAACAACAATGAAGCTCAAGAGGTAAATGGCGAGTGGAACAACCCAGAACATGGGAATCGGCGGAATTTCGGTGGTGAGTACTGTCGTGACCCCGAGCATTAGACTTGACGGAACAAATGCCAACGCGATCCAGCACATGCGCTCCCGGACAGTGGGCCAAGAAGCCTGCTGGTCAGTCTGATCGCGAACTGGCTCGTCTGGGTGCCTGGCCCGAGGCGTGCGCCACAAGGCGACCGCGCCGCCACTAATGAGAAGGATAAGGAGTGCGTAGCCGTAGGCCCAAAGTCGGGCTTGCTCCGTAAGGCGAAGATGTGGTTCGACAAGAATTGGATAGCTCAGGAGGCCCAACATGCTTCCGACATTACTAGCCGCATACAAGAAATAAGGGTCGTTCGAAAGCGGGTGACCGATGCCGGAGAACCACTTCTGCACTATTGGCCCGACAGCTGAGAGGACGAAAAATGGCAGGCCGACGGTGATCCCCATGACGAAAAGCAGCCACGAAACGGGGTTTCGCTCGACAGGTGGAACCCGGCCGGCCGGGAGGCCAAAGGGAAGAATCAGCAGGACCGCCAGGGCGAGACACGTGAACAAGGGTACTTGCCAACGGGAATTCACTTGGCGCGTCAAAACATTCGCAAACGCATAGCCGGCAAGCAGCATCGCCTGAAAGAAGAGCATGCAGGTAGTCCACACTGCCGTCGTGCCGCCCAGAAATGGCAAGATCATCTTCGCGAACATCGGCTCCATCAGAAACAATAATGCAGCGCTGAGGAATAACGTAAAACCGAACAGCGCGGTACTAATCAACGAGTGCCTCAGGGAAATCACGATGGGGCCGATGTGCCAACTTCAATTCGATCGCGTCCGAAGTATTTCGTAGCATTGAGCGCACCGCATTAGTAGAACACTCGGACAAATTCTGGAGCAAACCCCTAAACTCGCAGATCTGCAATGCAGTATCCCCCCGAAACCAGATCACGTAGGGCCGCAGAATCTCAAGAAAAAACCCTTGACACACGCTGCCATGCGTAAGACCATAACGCTTAGGTGCGTTTAATGCCAACGGTACGATATAAGGGCTTCGAAATTACGTGCGAAACGGCACAAGAGGCGGCTGATGTTATCGCGCGTCTTCAAGCAGAGGATGCAAAGAAGATTCGAGTCCAGACTGCCAGCCCCCTTGTGAACAGGTTGGCAAACCTTGCCGAAATTTTCGGCCCTGTTGAAACTCATTGGCAGCGGGATTTGTTCTGGAAATTCGTGGAAGCCCTCGGAGAGCCGCAAAAGGAAATCCTCACGTTGCTGGTGAAAAAACGGAAGGTTACGGACCAAGAAATTCGCAGAACACTCAAGCTGGATAGTAACAAACAATTGGCAGGATTTCTGTCTGGGATCAGTAAGCAGGCCGGTGCTCACAACATTCCAGCTCGTGCTGTCTTCACGATTGAAAACGAATCGCAGTCTGGCGAAATAACCAAGTCCTATGTGATTGCAACAGATTTTCTCACAATGGCCATAGACCAAAACTGGCCGACAGATTAGAAGATGCGCCCAGTTCAGAGCAGCGGGAGATTTGGGGAGACATGGCACAGGATACTACGCAACCACTGTCAGCAGCAGCAATCGAAGGAAGCGTCGATGCCGACGTAGTGACCGGTCAGCAGGCGCCCGCGAATGAAGGTGCCGCCGCGCCAGTGGTCGAATCGAACGAAACCCCGCGCAAGCGCAAAGACAGCGGCCACCTGCATGCCACGCGGCACGCGGTCATGAGTCGCTATCCCTTGGAAGCGCTTCGCCACGTGGGAGCAGACGTCAAGCAATTTCGCCGATTGGAACGTCGACTGCGCGCGGCTTTGAAACCGCGCGGAGAAATTGCAGGTATTTTCTTCGACCGCTTCTTCTCAAGTTACCTGCGCTGCATATTGGCGGCGCGGCTTGAAGCGAGCGCATTCGAACCGAAAGCGGCTGGCGCCCCACGGACCACTTCCCTGCCCACGCTCCAGGAGCGAGACCTCCCGACGCTGCTGTACCCAGAAGAACACGACCGACAATTGATTAGCGCGATGCTCCCGCCGGATCTTTTCCGTGAACTTGCCTTGGTGCAACGCTACGACGGACATTTTTCTCGAGAAATGTTTCGAGCTTTGTCCGTGCTGCTGGTTCTTCGGAGCAACGGCGAAGCTGGTTTGGAACGCTGCATCGGGCAAATGGTCGGAGCCAGAAAGGACAGCACGGAGGGATAGCGAAATGCGCGAAATTACTTTTGACATTATCCAATTCATCGAAGATGAAAATTTATTGAACGACCGCTCCCTCTCCGATTGGCAACGGACAATCCTAAAATCAACGTACGGAATGCCACTTAATGATCCGGAAATGGAAATTTATAAAAGCGGAACAGGACGCGAGAGTTATATTTCCGTCGAGCAACAAGAAGTCACAATCATCGCGGGTCGGCGCAGTGGCAAAACTAGTAAAATCGCTTCCCCCATTGCCATCTTTGAGGCATTCCGTACTCACCATCTGCCGCCAGGCGAAAGCGGTTACGTCGTGCTATTGGCTCCCACGATCAAGCAATCCAAGATCGCCTTCCGTTGCATCCGCAACTACCTGCGCTCTTCTCCAATTCTGCGCAAGAGCATCCGAAGAATAAACAAGAACGAGATCGAGCTGACCAATGGAATTACAATCTGCTGCTATCCCTGTTCATACACTGCGGTGCGCGGCATCACCATTGTCGCTGCCGTTTGCGATGAGATGGCTTTTTGGCCCCATGACGAAGCTGCCGCGAATCCTGAACAGGAAATCTTGGAAGCGTTGCGACCAGGCATGGTCGCGGGAGCAAAGTTAATCAAAATTAGCACACCGTTCCGGAAAGAAGGCCTTCTATGGGATGAATTTCAACAACGAGCGGGCTTTGGATTTTCCTATTTGGCAAGCAATCACGAAAAATATGTATCCGGAATTCTCGGCAGCGAAGCTGGAGAAAGCTCAGGAGCGTGACGACCGCAAATATCGGCGGGAGTACTTGGCCGAGTTCTCCGAAGACGTCAGTTCCTGGATCGATCCCGAAATCCTTCAAATGTGTGTAATGGAAGATCGCAATGAACTGCCACCCATGCCAGACACTTTTTATCTTGCTGCGGTCGATGCCGGGTTTGTGCGCAGTGATTTTGCTCTGGTGATCGCACACTTCTCTCCGAACGGGCAACTGGTAGTTGACCGTGTAGAGCGTTGGCGGGGCACCAAGAAAACACCCGTCGGCTTTGAATGCACATGTAAACAGGTCGTCGCCATTCTTCGCGATTACGACATAAATAGCCTCTGGGGCGACCAGTACTGCGCACCCATAATTAGCCAGGAATTGCAAAAATCTGGAATCCGCTACGAACAGTTCACGTTTGATTGGAACACCAGACCTCGAATATTTGGCAACCTTAAACATCTCCTCAACCAGCGAAGGATCGAACTCCCCGACGACATCGAGCTGCTCAAACAATTCCGCAGCCTGGACGAAAAGAAGACCAACCGCGGCCAGGTTGACGTTCGTCCGAGCGGAAAAGGCCGCGACGATTTAGCCGTCGCCGTGGCCCTAGCTGCATACCAATTAGTTGAGCGGCCACCCATGAGTTCTGCTTTGCAATTGGGCATCGTTGAGCGCTACAACGCTCTAGGTTTAATACCTGAGACTTGCCATCTCGCGACAGTGTGCGGCAATCATCCGAGGTGTATGGATCTCGGCGGCTGCCAAGGTTTTGACGATCAACGAGTTATCTTAGAATCGCTGTTTCGAAAGAAGGACAAAGTTGCAGCTTTTCGGTAAAGGTTTTGTCGCGTTCCGCTTGATTCGGCTGCGATTTTGGAGGAGGTGCTTCTCAACCTTGCCAGGGCAAGGGAGTCTGAGGCCTGGGAGCTCTTGTACTACACCTACGCTTGACGACCGCGTGGAGTGTTGCTCAGGAATAAATGAGCGCGGGAACAGTACAGCTGTACTTTATCCCTTCCTTTGAACAGTAGTCCCCGGGGCACGCCAGGCATCAAACTTCGCGGCAAATGAATACCGGACCGAATTTGATGTCCAAGGACCCGGTTAAATCCAAGAGAACTCCGGGCACGTCCTTTGTTGCGGCGATTGCCATCTCTCTCGGGCTGATGATGATTTCAAGTTGCGCGGGTTACGCCGAAGCCGCAACGCCTCCTGGGCATCACCACAGGTCAGAGACACGCACTCTGTCGCCGAGCGCGACGAGCATCAGCTTCGGGAACGTTGCTGTGGGTAATTCCGCGACACAAAGACTGACGGTAACAAATGCGGGCACGGAGACCGTCTACATCTCTCAAGCGACTCTCACAGGCTCTGGATTCACGGTTGTTAGTGGAGCTTTTTCCGGCTCAATATCGGCTGGCCAGAGCGCCACGGTTCAGATTCAATTTGCGCCACAGTCTGCGGGGGCTGCCACTGCCAGCATGTCGGTCGTGAGCAATGCTACCAATTCGCCTCTGACGATTGCCCTCATGGGAACGGGAACAGCAACACCAACGGGGACACCGGCATTGACGATTTCTCCTAGCGCAGCAACTTTCGGGAATGTGGCGGTAGGACAAAGCAGCACGCAAAGCATGCAGCTGATCAATAACGGAAACGCTGCCCTTTCGATTTCAACCACGTCGATCACGGGTGCAGGATTTAGAATGAGCGGACTCACATCGCCCGCCACGATTAACCCAGGTCAGAATCTCTCGTTCAGCGTTCAATTTGCTCCAACAGCAGCTGGGAGCGTGAGTGGAAGCATCTCGATTACGAACAATTCAACGGGATCGCCTGTTGCGATTCCGCTGACGGGAACGGGTGCACAAGCTGTGATTTCCGCGAATCCGGCGAGCGCGAGCTTTGGAAACGTGGTCGTTGGGGCAAACAATTCGCAGCCCATTATGTTGACGAATGCGGGAAATGTTGCTCTAACGATTTCTGCAGCGACTGTGTCGGGCGCGGGGTTCAGCATTGCTAGCGCGCCAACGACAATCGCGGCGGGTCAAAATGCCAGTTTCAACGCAGTCTTCACACCGGCCTCGCCCGGAAACGTGACCGGATCTGTATCTCTGACTAACAATGCGACGGGTGCTCCTTTTGTCATCCCCTTCAGCGGAACCGGCATGGCTGCAACCTACTTGCTCGGGGCCAATCCGACAACCATGGGTTTCGGCAATATCGCTCTTAACAGCAACGGCTCGCTGGCTGTCACCCTGACCAACAACGGAAACTCCAAAGTGACGATTTCAGGGGTTACAGTTACCGGCTCTGGGTTCAGCACGTCCGGTGTGACATCCGGACTGACGCTTCAGCCCACCCAAACAGCGACGCTGAATGTTGCGTTTACGCCAACAGCAGCAGGCGCCGCGGCCGGCTCTGTAACAGTCACCAGCAACGCATCGAACTCACCCGCGACGATCTCTTTAACCGGCAGCTCCTACTCGGTGAATCTCACATGGCAGCCAAGCCCCTCGAACGACGTTGCGGGTTACAACGTGTTTCGAGGGACTTCGTCCGGATCGTACACGCAACTGAATACGTCACCAATTACAGGGACGGCGTACACCGATTCGGCTGTGGTGGACAACCAGACGTACTTTTATGTTGTCACAACGGTCAGCACGAACGCGGTGCAAAGCGCGAATTCGAATCAGACCTCGGTTTCGATTCCGTAAAGTGTCTTCCGCAACTCACTGCTTTCTGGAACGTCGAGTTAGTAGTCTTTTGTTTAGAGGTCTGTACGACTTAATTTGCCACTGAAGGGCGAGGTTCTCTGGACCATTTGGTGACGGATTCCGAGAGTTCATCCGTAGGTCCGTCCGGTAAATCAGAAACTCGGACTTCGAGCGATCCGCCAGGGACCACATCAGAAGCGACGTCGCTGTAAGGTCAATTGCTGGTTCGGTTGTGCTGCAGGACCAGGACCCTTTTAAATTCCAAGTTTTTCGCCCTTAGCGGAGTGCTAGAGGCATAGGCGCAGGTGTTCGAAAACGCATGGCTTCGGAAGGCATGCGGAAACCAATACCCCGCGGACAGGCACTCTTACTACCCTTGCATAAGGGATTGAAAGCGCGGATTACCGCGTAGGGAGTCCAAGTCAGAATCGTGCTGTGCCCATCTCTTATACCAAAAGGCATGTGTCATAGCTTTCTCAAGGCAATCGATAGCCTCCTCTGTCTTCCCTTGAAGGGCGTAGACGCAGGCGATGTTGTACAGGATCCCGCAGTCTTCTGGGTCGATAGCCAAAGCGCGCCGAGCCCAATCCAAGCTTCGTGACCGCTCGCCTAACCGGCAAAGCGCGTTGGCCCCCAGGTACAGCGCCCGCGCGTCATCCGGGTGAAGTTCCAGGTGTTTTTCGGCTCGTTGCCAAGCACGCCGGTACGACTCTTCCGCCTCTGCCTTTAAGCCCAGCCCAATATAGACCATTCCGAGCAACTGGGGAGCCTGGTAGTCGTCTGGCTTCACTTGAGAAGCCGTCTCGAATAAGCGTGCTGCTTCCTCCAGCTTGCCCTGTTGAAAGCAGGCGCGTGCGTTAAAGTAGTAGGCTTCGAAAAGTTTGGAGTCCAACCGAATGGCGGTCTGGAATTCAAGTTCGGCCTCGTCGTAACGTTTGCTGAGCGAGATGGCCAGTCCGCGCGACAAATGGGCCTCCGCCAATCCGGGGTCGAGCAGCAAGGCTTTCCGGCTCGCATCGTCCGCGGCCTGCAAGTTTGTCTCGCTGGCCTCCCAGTACATGTAAAGATACGAATAGCAATCGGAGACCCCCGCATAGGCGCGCGCATACCCGGGATCTATTTCGATCGCACGGGTAAACAACTGCCGGGCAAAGTCATAACCGCGGCGCCGAAACTGATAAAAAAATTGGCGGCCGCGCAGATAGTAATCGTAGGCCTTCACATCGGCCGTTGGTGCTTTGGCGATTGCTTGTTTCTCGCTCTCTGTCAGGATCACCTTCAAAGCTGCGGCGATGCTTTGCGCAATTTCGTCCTGGATAGCGAAAACATCTTCCATCTGGCGGTCGTAGCGCTCGGCCCAAACGGCGTGCCGCGTGCGCGTCTCCACCAGTTGCACCGTGACGCGCAAACGGGCTCCTGCACGGCGCAAGCTGCCGCTCAGTACGTAGGCGGCATTGAGTTCTAGTCCGACTTGCGGCGCGGTTACCGCTTTGTCTCGGTAGGTAAGCATTTCAGCGCGGGGGAAGACATGAAGCTGGTTGATCTTGGATAACTCCGTGATGATGTCTTCGGTCATGCCATCGCGGAAGTACTCGTCATCCTTGCTGGCACTAAGATTCTCGAAGTAAAGCACGGCTACGGATTTTTCAGGAGCGATCGTCGTCGCCTGAACCGGACCGGACTTCTGTTTACCAGATTCAAGCGAACGACCACCGGAATCGCGATCGCGCTTTAACCGCCTTAAATCCGCGCGGAGTTCTGCTGCCGTCTGGCAGCGCATTTCACGGTCTTTTTCGAGAGCCTTCGTCAGCATGATTTCGAACTCGGCAGGAACAGCGGGATTCACACGCGTGGGCGGCGAAGGGGCGCGATTCAGAATCGCTTCGGTGATCACGCCGGACGTATTACCCGGGAAGGTCTGCCGCCCCGTGGCCATCTCGTAGAGCACGGTGCCGAAGCTGAAAAGGTCCGAGCGGGCATCAAGTTCTTCACCGCGCACTTGCTCGGGCGACATATACGCGACGGTTCCCACTGCGGTTCCGGGACTCGTCAGGAGCGATTCAGCGGCAATCGTCGGCACCCCAGAGGATCCCGCCCCTGCCCCCACGCGTTCCTGAGCGAGTTTTGCCAGGCCGAAATCCAGCACCTTGGCCTGGGTTCGCCGCGTCACAAAAATGTTGGCAGGCTTGACGTCGCGATGAATGATGCCTTTGGAGTGCGCTGCATCGAGCGCGTCGGCAATCTGAATGCCAAGGTCGAGCACCTGGTCAAACGGCATGGGCTTCTCGCCGATCCGGTGTTTCAGCGTTTGCCCTTCGAGCAACTCCATGGCGATGAACGGAACGATTTCACCACCGTCGGTCGCTACATCGATCTCATAAATTGTGCAGATATTGGGATGGTTCAGCGACGAGGCGGCGCGCGCTTCCCTCTGAAACCGTTCAAGCGTTGTACGGTCCTTTGAAAATCCTTCGGGCAGAAACTTTAACGCGACCTGGCGGCCGAGCTTGGTGTCTTCGGCCTTGTACACGATGCCCATGCCCCCGCCGCCAAGCTTTTCAAGAATGAGGTAGTGCGATAAGGTTTTTCCGATCATGGACGGCGATTAGCGCGGGCGCGATGTTAAGCTGTGCTCCCGACGCAAGTCAAGCCGCGTTAGCGCGCATGCCTAGCCTTCACATTCTAAAGCGCTTACTCTCCGGAAGTTCTGGAGCGCTACCAGGAGACAGGCCAAGAAACGGGGTGAGCCTTTCTAGGATTCGGGAACGGGTAAGCGAATTGGGTGAACGTTTGGAAATAAATTCCAACGCCAACAGAACTCACATGTAATCTCCAGAGCGGGTTAAAACCGACCTCTGGATTAAAGTCCTCAAGGATTTGATCTATAAATCCAGTCGGTGCTCCAACTAGCTTTGGTCGACGGCGCCGGCGTCCTTATCTCTGCATTCGATTCGCCCCCTGCGTCGAGAAGTATCGAGTCCACTATGCTTCGGTAAGGAGAAAGCGAACAGACTGGGTCAGTCGCCGCTGCATCTTTCGCCAGTAAAAACGCCTGGCAGCGACAACCTCCAAAATCTCGTGTCCGTCGATCGCAGCTTGCGCAGGGTTCCGGCATCCAGTCTTCGCCACGAAATTTTTGAAATGCCCACGAATTCTCCCAAATTCCGCGGAGGGATTGCGCCTGAACGTTTTCGAACTTCATACCCGGAATCACGTTTGCAGCGTGACATGGCATTGCGTCTCCACCAGGAGAGATGAGCATCACTTTGCGTCCCCATCCGCCCATGCACGCCTTCGGAAATCTTGAGTAATAATCTGGCACCACATATTCCACGCGAATGCTTCCGCGCAAACGGTCCTCCGCCTTTTTCAGAATTTCAAGTGAGTGATCCACTTGCTCCCTAGTCGGAAGCAGTCGCGCACGGTTCACATATGCCCAGCCGTAATACTGGACATGAGCGAATTCCACTCGCTGTGGTTCGATTTCCTCCGCGAGCGCCAGCATCTGTTCGAGCTGGCCCACATTCCCTCGGTGAATGACGAAATTCAACGTCAAGGCGACTCGATACCGCTTCACCCATGTAGCCGCGCGCAATTTTGCTGCATGCGTTCGCGTCCCTGAAAATTCGCTCGCGCTCTCTTCGTCCGCCCCCTGAAAACTCAGTTGAAGATGATCCAGCCCCGCGTTAACAATTGCTTCCAGGCGTTTTTCATCAAGCGGAATGCCGGACGTAATCAAGCTTGCGTAGAGTCCTGCACCGCGCGCTGCGCGGATGATGTCAACTATATCCGGCCGTGCGAGCGGCTCGCCACCGGTGAAGTCCGCCTGCATCACGCCCAGTTCCGCCGCCTCGCCGAGCACGCGAGCCCACACGTCGGTCGACAACTCGCGTTCTCTTCGAGTGAGCTCTTGGGGGTTTGAGCAGTAAACGCAATGCAAGGGGCAGCGGTGAGTCAGTTCTGCGATCAAAACCAGTGGATGGAGGGTGGCTTTCATCGCTGGAACATCCTCATTCGAAATCCAGGGCCCGCTCGTTTTGCAGCAGCACGAGATAGCTGAGGACGTCCTGTTCCACTTTCGACGGGTCTGCCTTCGAATAAATCTTCTGCAATTCAGAAATAATTTCGCTCACTGTATGTGTTCCGTCGCAGCGCTGAACGATTTCGAGGCTCGGCCCGTTGAGCCGCAACGCACGCTCAGGCATCTGCAGCACCCGAAGCTGCTGCGCGTTTTCGCCCAGCCGGCTTCCCGGCGCAAGCCGTGGGCGCTTTTCCCGATCTGGCGACGGTGGGGCGGGGACTGTCACAATTCCTTCTCTGGCTGGAATGCGCCCGGTGGTGGCCAGCCAGGGTTTACGTAGGCAAAGTAAATAACGTCCAGCATCGCCCACAGAATATCGCATTTGGCGCGCAGTGCACCCAGCGCGAGCTCCTGCTGCTCACTGGTCTTTGCATGTTCAACTACCCACGCGAGGGCGAAATTCGCGTCGTCCGGCGCTTGCGTGATTCTCCCTTGAAAATAGTCGAGCCCGCTCTCGAGCCAGGGGTAGTGCTGCCGCAGCCGGTCCATTCGCAGCGTGATCAACGTCGCCGAAAAAAGTTCCGTTAATGACGAGGCTACCGCTTCCAGAAAAGTCCGCGTCCGCACAAACTGCACGTAAGCATCTACTGCATAGTGCGTCGCGGGGAGAATCCCTTCTCCGCGAATCGCCTGCTCGCGCGTAAGTCCCGTTGCCTCCACGAGCCGCAGCCACTTCTCGATGCCACCTGGTCGTGTGCCATCACCATCGTGGTCGATGATGCGCTTGCGCCACGCGCGCCGAAAATCCTGGTCCTCGCTGCGTTGCAAAATCACCGCGTCCTTGATTGGAATGCGGCTCTGGTAGCGGTAGCGGTTCAGAGCCCAAGCCTGCAGTTGCCCGCGCGTCAGTTTTCCCTCGTGCATCAACAGATGAAAGGGATGTTTATAGTGATAGCGCTCTTTGCCTATGGCGTGGAATTGCGCGATGAACTGAGCGGGCGAAAGAACAGCTTTCGCGCTGGTCTCGGTCACAGATCTATCTCCATTCCATCGTAGGCAATTTCCCAGCCGGCGTCGCGGAGTGCACGGTTCGCTGCGCTCTCTTCGTCAACCGCAGGGTTGGTGTTGTTCAGATGGATTAGCACACGTCGCACCGTCTGCGCGTCCTGCATCTGTTCGACCAGCCCGTTTTCGCCCGAAAGCGGCAGATGCCCCATTTCTCTTGCGGACTTTCCACCGGCTCTCACTCGGACAAGTTCGTCATCCATCCAGAATGTTGCATCGAGCATCGCGAGTTCGCTTTTCCTAACGTAGTGTTTCCAACTTTCCCCGCGGCCCGGCAGATTCGGAGCGTAAAAAAATCGCTTTCCATCTTGAGCGCATTCAAGCCCAATCACCGCCTCGTCTTCACGCAACTTAATTCGTAGCTCGTCACTCACGTAATCCGGAAAGCTCCCACCGAGCGAATGTGCGGTGCAGCTAAAACTCTTGGGCACCGTGCCTTCGTGATCCGAAAACGCGGTCACGGGCTTGTCGAGAGGCATCACCTCCCATCGCACCGGAGGATTCGCTCGATCGAGAACACGCAAAAATGAATTCTCTTCGGTCAACGCTCGCTGCACAGACCGCGTGGCAAAAATCCGCAGCGACTGAAACTCGCGCAGGTGCAGCAAACCCATGACGCAATCCACCTCGGCACTCGTCAGGAAAATGGCGCTGATGGGGGTGCTCCGCGTCTCTTCGGGGGGAGCAAACTCAGGATATTCCAGAATTTGCTGCCGGAGATCCGGTGAAGCGTTGAGGAGGAGCCATTTGCCTGGCGCTGGCGAAACGGCCACTTGGGCCTGAGAGCGCGCGCGTCCTTTCAGGACGCCTGCGCGCAGTCGATTGCAATTCGCACACCCGCAATTCCACTGTGGGAAGCCGCCCCCGGCAGCCGAACCGAGGACCTTGACGCGCATCTACGAACTACAATTCCGCGTTCGCGTAAGAACTGACTTCGCAGTTCAGTTCAATCACTTCGTGCTGCGGTGTGGACCATTCCATGAGCATTACTCCTTCAGTAGGGGTTATCCCTCTCATGCCGCTTGAACTGGAGTATAACCTTTCGCGGCGCCCCTGCCAAGCCTGCCACCTCGAAGTGTCAAAGCTCGATAGAAATGTCCCCTGTCTTACCTCGATAGAAATGTCCCCTTTTTGTGTTCTGTGTTCGCTGCTTTTTTCTTCTCTTTGGGTTTTCCTCGAAAAATCTCGCGCTAGGAAGCACCAGGAACGACGATTCTCATCTCGCTCGACCTAGGGCATCCCGTTTTTGTTGGCCTGGTTCGGAGCGCAGCCCTGCGGAGCCCGAAGGGCGGAGCGTTTAGGGCGAAGCGGAGGGCCGGGCCAACGATGCCCGCTCCGCGACGGCCGCCGCCTTTAACTCCCGTTTTTGTTGCGCTCTTAGGATCGCTCCTCGCCAGGGATGATTCGCAGCCGGTACGCATTTCCGCTTCGCCTGCTGCCTGCTAGCGCCCTCCCCTTTGACTTTCACGGCGTACTCGCTCGGCCGGGCCGGTGCCGCAATCTCCCGACACGGCAGCGCCCGCCCTCGATATTCAATGGTGATGCTGCCATGTCGTCCTTCACACACCATCACCTTGCCCTCGGCTGGCGCGTAATGGCGGCTCTCCAGTTGGAAAAAGCGGTTCTCGTACCGCACCACACAGTCCTCGCTAATCGTGCGCTCCCTCTCCACTCGGAAAATCCGGTCCAATTCGGTCGCCCGCGGCGCTCGCCGGTGATAGTCCTCCGGCTTGGCCGCCACCCTCGTAAACCTCCCGTTGTGTTCCGGCAGATAGTCCCGCTCCAGATACACATTCGCTTGTGCGTGACTGCTGATCTGCTTCCGTCGCATCTTCTTCACCAGGCGGTCCTGATGTGTCCCGTGAACCCGTTCCACTCGTCCCTTCGCCTGCGGCGAGCTGGCCGCGATCAGCTCGATCCCCAACTTCGCGCACATGCGCCCAAACTGCGTTATGGGCTCCTCTCCTCGCAGCCACTCTTTCGGCGTGGCTCTCCGCTTGTATAGGTTCTTCCAATCCACGTAGAGCGCCAGCGGCACTCCGTAGCGTTCGATCCAAGCCCGCAATGCAATCCATCCGCCACCGCCCAGATCGTCTCTTGCTCTCCCAGTTGCGCCCACGTCTTGTTCGTCGCATCGTCGACCATGTCGATCAAGCAGCCCTCGGGTCCACGCCCCTCCAGCCAGGAGTGAAAGCTTCCGTCCATCTGCACCATCTCCCCAAAGTGCTCCTTGCGTTCGCGTCGACGGCGGTGCCGCTTCCTCCTCCGCTCCCGACTCCACAATCCCTCCGCCAGCATCCAACGTCGCAACGTCTCCGCATCGATCTTCAGTCCGTCCTCGGAAGCCAAGTGTTCCGCCGCCAGTGTCGGCCCAAACCGCTCGCCCACCGCCCCGCCATACTTCTCCCGCACCAATCGCAGCACTTTCTTCCGGAGCTTCCACTCTCGTGCGTGGTTCGAACGCCGTCCCGCGCTGCGGTGCTTCAGACCGGCCGCTCCTTCTTCCCGATAGCGCTTCCACAATCGCTTCGCCTGTCGGTAACTCACCCCCATCAGCTGGCTCGCATCCACGATCCGCAGTTGCTTGCTTCGAATCCGCGCAAGAACTTCCACTCTTCCCAACTCCCTCGTGCTCATCTCCGTCCGCCCCAATCGAATCTCCTTTCGGAGATCCATTTAAGGGGACATTTCTATCGAGGACAAAAGGGGACACTATCACTGAGGTACAACAGCCTGCCACCTCGAAGTTGTCTTAGCTCCATAATTATGTCACCCCCTAACAGCAACGTGAAAATGTCACCCCATGAGCCAGGAGACATTTCGCGTGAACCAGAAGGAATTGCAACGAGTGGCCGTCATCGCATCGTGTGTGAAGGGAGACCTGGCGTGTGCCAGAGCGGCGGAGCTGCTCGATCTGACACCTCGGCAGATCAAGCGCCTCAAAGCCCGTTATCGGCAAGGCAGCGCAGCCGCTCTGGCACACGCCAGCCGCGGCCGCCCCAGCCATCGCCGTCTGCCCGACGCCCTGCGCGAGCAGATCGTGGGACTGGCGCGCACTACCTACGCCGGCTTCAACGACCACCATCTCTGCGAGAAGCTTGTCGAGCGCGAAGGCTTCTCACTCAGCCGCGAGACGCTGCGCCGGCTCTTACGCAAGCAGGGTCTGGGCCCGCCCAGAAAGCGCCGGGCTCCGGCTCATCGCCAGCGCCGCGTGCGTTCCGCTCGGCTCGGCGAACTGGTGCAGCTCGATGGCAGCCCTCATGACTGGCTCGAAGGGCGCGGCCCACGACTCACCGCCCTGGGCATGCAGGACGACGCTACCGGTAAAATCCTGGCGGCACAGTTCTTCCTCTCGGAAACCGCTTTTGGCTATCTCTGCTTGCTTCGCCAACTGTTGCGTCGCCATGGCCTACCCCTGGCTTTTTACGGAGATCGCAGCGGTGTCTTCGTCCGCAACGATGACAACTGGACCATCGAAGAACAGCTCGCCGGAAGACGCCAACCCACCCAGTCCGGTCGCGCCCTGCAACAGCTCGGCATTACTTTCATTGCGGCTCGCAGCCCTCAGGCCAAAGGCCGCGTCGAGCGTCTCTGGGGCGTGCTCCAGGATCGTCTCTGCAGCGAGCTGCGGCTGGCCAAAGCCGACGACATCGACTCTGCCAACGCTGTGCTGCGCAAGTTCATCGCTGATTACAACCGCCGTTTCGCCCGTCAGCCTCGCGAAAAGCAAACCGCTTGGCGTGCCGTTCCAGAAAGTCTCGAACGGATCTGCTGTTTCATGCACGAACGCATCGTCAGCAATGACAACGTCGTGCAGTGGGACGGTCGTCGCTTCCAGATCCCCCAGCAGGCGCGTCGTTTCAGCTTCGCCGGGGCCAAAGTGCAGATCTACCAAGCGCTCAATGGGCGCCTCTCGTTCTACTACGGCGACACGCGCTTGGAGCATGCAGTTATCCCAGGGGGGTGACATTTTTATGTTGCTGTTAGGGTGACATTCTCACGTTGCTACAACAGCCTGCCACCTCGAAGTTCTACCCTCAGAAGATGGAATTCAGGCGCGAGGTTAATGAACCACCAGGCATGGACTGAAGTTCTGTCCCGAACGAGTTTCTCATTACTCGGATCACTGGTCAGCGATCCGGTCGCCAGAGGACCGGCTGCGGCTTGGCGTGCAGGAAACTCACGGCCTGCAGAATACCGCGGGGATCATAGTCGCCGCGCGCGAGTACTGCACCGCCGAGAACCGCCTGGATGGCGGCATGCCGTGAGATCGCCTCGTTAAGATCAACCGTGATTCTGCTGCCGTCCCGCGCCTCGATCACGACGCGCGTTCCCGACACCTCGCGAACGAAACCCGAAATTTGATGCGCCGACAAGGCCGACTGGGACGGTGCTGCCACCCGAACCAATTGGGACGCGGAGATAAGCTCGTCACCCGTTGCCGCGATGCCGAAGATCGAGAGCATCCGATAGCTCGCGACATAGACTTTACCGTTCGCCACCATGGGCACGATGTTCGCGTTGCCCCCTGTGTTTGGCCAGGTCCCTGCTGTGCCGGAGTAAAGTTGTGCGCCGCTGGCGGCATTGAAGACGTACAACGTGACGTCGTATGTGCTGTTGATCGGACGGCCAACTGCCCAGATTATGGCGGATCCGGCAGTGGTTCCGTTCGACGAGACACTGGTGAAGAACCCGGGGTCCTGCGCGGTACTGATTGATGGCGACGTGAATGCAGGATCAGCGACCAAGGCGGTTTTAGGCGAGGTCTGCACTTTCCAGACATTAATGTTGCTGCCTCCGCTCGAGACCACCCGCCCAATGCCGTCCGAACCTGTGAAGAAGGACGGGCCGCACCAGCAACTGCCGACGGAATACTCGCCCACAGCGTTGCTTGAATTCTCGCCCCCGAGATTACCCGTTTTCATAAGATACATAATCCCGGCCTTGCCCGCAGCCACGGCGAGATTCGGGTCGGAACCAGGCTGTTTAGGCAATAGCATCACGCCGCCCGAGCCGAAATCTTCATCGTTCCGATCCAGTGTTGCCACGTCGGCACCTGTGTCTGTCGGACTGAAATAGGACACAATGCGGTTGAGTGTCGACGAAATCTCGATCACGCTTTCCGAAAGATTGACCGCGTTGGACTTGTCGTAAGTCGTGCCGGAAGGATCGGAATTCCCTGTAGCAAAGAACAGATTGCCGCTGCCTTCTGAGGACGGGCCGTAACCCGACATCCAGATCGAGGTCAGGAAGAAATCGTTCGGCGAGTTGGCAGGCAGTACTTGGTTATTAAGTTGCTTCTGCCCTATCGGTTCGAGCGTAGTTGCGTTCCAGCCTAACATCCACCCTCGCGAAATGTTCGCGTTAATGTCGCAAAAACTGCCGAAGCCGGCGTAGATGTTGCCGTTCGCCTCGAGAAGAGCGGGACGCTGGCGGCTCGATCCGGGGGTGAAGCTATATTCAGTCGTGCCGTCGGAGAGCGTGTGTGTGGCCGAGACCACGACCGGAGTCACCTCGTCAGCCAGCGCAGTCAGGTTGAGCGCATGCAACATGAACTCATGGGAGCTGCTAGCAGGATTATAAACGTACGCAATCACGTAGAGGGTTTGTGACTTTACATTTATGACCGGCGTCGAATTGATCCCGACATTGCTGCCGTTGTTGTTGCACTCGCCAGGCAGTGCTGTGATAGGAACAGGCGTACCCAGATTGACATGCACTAGGATCGCCCCCGACGAGGCGTCGACGCCATAGACCGAATTGCTTTCGGTCGCGACGTAGACCACGTCGTGCTTGGCTCCGCCGATGGTGAGGCCGGTGACCAGGAGAGGCTGCGCATCGACCTGGTCATCGAGCGTGACCTGATGTAGAAGTCCAAAGTTGGAACTGCTGACCACGCTCGGCGTTAGCGCGGTCTCGCCGCTGTTCCATCCGGTGCGGCGCGTGTCATTGTGATAGGTGATGACGTTGATCTTTGCCGCGGTGGAGTTCGAAATGGAATTCTGAGATGCCTTTAGGCTGACAACGTTCGCCATCGCCGGCAGTGCGGTCTGGCGGCCTGCGAAAGGCACGCTTTGCGCGCCAGTCGGCGGAGAAAACACACAGTACAACAAAAGCAGGCATAGCGTCGTAACAGCTGCCTGAGTTGCACGGCATTGGCCGCCAAGTGCGGCCGCGCGAACCGATGGCGACTCGATGAGAAGTCGCCGCATAAAGCGATGCGTACTCATTGATGGCTGTCACCTCTTTCTAGGGAACCGAAACGCGCGGGCCGTTACAAAATGTTAGATAGAAAGCCCCAAGGCAATTTGCTTATCAAATTTCTACGCCCAGCGCAGTTGTTGTCAACAGAAATTCGGAATTCTTGGGCCCGCCTGTGGAAAATCACAGTCTTCGGTACTCTACGTACTGTGCCGGTAGGCCAGTCAGTCGTTTGCTAAACGAGGAGTGATCACCCGGTGAAATAGTGGTCGATCACGCAGCCCTTTCTGATTAACGTAATACCCATTGGAAATTTCCCAAAGGACTGGTCAAACTGATTCGGCAAGGAGCGGCGACAATACGAGAGATCAGTTCGCTGGGCAGCGGCTGCGTGCCCTGCGCCATGTATCTAATTCCTCCCTCGACACAGCCATAGGGCCCACTAGCTCGAACGCTGTCACAGCTCCGTCCCCGCTGCGCTTCATCTGGTAGAGAGCGCGATCGGCCGCTTCCAATAGATACTCGATCACGTAACTTATCGTTCGTCCGTCGAATTAGTACCGACAAGCGCCTTTGTCGTCGTTCCCAGGTTGTCGCTAGTCTTGATCGGAAACGCCTCGGGCAAGCAATGTTCTGGAAGGCAAGAAATACATGCGAGGCGTTTTCGATCAAGACTAGCGACAATACATCCACAGTCATCGTATCCGCTGTGACGTGCTCCCGGGGCTATAATTGCCCGCACCCATGGCTCTTACCTCCGGCACGAAACCAACGAACAAATGCTTGGTGCTAATCTTCGCCTTTCTGGTTGCCAATCTACTGACTCTCGATGTGTTTCGCCAGGCTGCCGCGCAGGATTCCCTCGCGATCACGCCACCCCCGGTCGCGCAGGTCCGGCCAGTGCTTGACGACTATTTTGGCACAAAGGTTACGGACCCCTATCGCTATATGGAGCGTTTGGACAATCCCGAAGTCGCGAAGTGGATGAAGGCCCAGAACGACTACACACGCCGCGTTTTGGGGCGCATGTCGGGCCGCGACCAATTGCTGGCCCGGATCGAACAACTCGACAAATCTGTTCCGGCTCGTGTCGGCGGAATCGTGCGCTTGGCGACGGGACGGTATTTTTACTATAAGTTGCTGAGCACGGAATCTGTGACCAAGCTGTACATGCGCGACGGGATGATTCCCCAGGAAACGCTGGGCCAGGAAACATTGCTCGTCGATCCGCAAAGAATAACTGGGAAAGACACTCCCAGTGCGATCAATTATTTTTGGCCTTCGAGCGACGGCCGCTACGTTGCGTATGGCATCTCCCTCGGCGGCTCTGAAAGAGCAGTCCTGCACATCATGGATACCGAGACGGGGCGCGACACTGGCGAGACCATTGATCGGGCCGATTTGAATGATAGGGTTGGATGGCTCCCCGGCTCACGCTCCTTCATCTATAACCGGATGCAGAAACTTCAACCGCACGCACCGCAAGAGGAACGAGAAATTAAGAGCCGTGCATATCTTCACGTAATCGGAAGTAATCCGGAGCACGACAAGGCCGTCTTCGGGTATGGCTTATCGCCTTTGGTCAAGGTGGAACCGGCGGACATCTCTGTGGTAGCGACGTATCCGGATGTACCTTTTGCGTTCGGGACGGTGGAGCATGGCTCTCAGAACGAAATCTCGATATATGTAGCGCCCCTTGACTCGGTGGGCCAGCAAAGCACACCTTGGCGCAAGGTCTGCGACGTTGACGATGCGGTGACTAACATGGCAATCCGCGGAGACGATCTCTGGCTGTTGACTCACAAGGGTGCCTCGCACTTCAAAGTGATTCACACTCATCTCTCCCGTCTCGACCTCATCCATGCGGACGTGGTTGTACCACCCAGCGAAGCGGTAGTCACCAACCTGGCAGCCGCGCAGGACGCGTTGTACGTCCAATTGCGGGATGGAGGAGCGGAGCGTCTTCTGCAAATCGGCTACGAAGCGGGTTCGAAACCGGAACTGATCGTGCTGCCGTATGATGGCTCAATTGGCCTCTACTCAACAGACGTGCGCGCGCCGGGCGTTGTCTTTGAACTCTCCGCATGGACAAAGGCAAACCGCTTTTACGAATACGATGCGAAGACAAACAGTGTCGTGGATACAAAGCTGCAGCCCTCTGCCCCGTTCGATAATCCCGAAGACATCGAGTCGGAGGAAGTGAAGGTGCCGTCCAAAGATGGCACGCTTATCCCGCTTTCAATTATCTACCGGCGTGGACTCAAACTCGACGGCTCCAACGCGGTTTTGCTGAATGGCTACGGAGCTTACGGGAGTTCGCTCGACGCTTACTATGACCCAGTGAACCTGGCTTGGCTTGAACGAGGCGGCGTGCTGGCCTTCGCTCATGTGCGCGGCGGTGGCGAGTTTGGAGATGACTGGCACAAGGCCGGGCAGAAACTAACCAAGCCGAACACCTGGCACGATTTCATCGCGTGCGCTGAGTACTTGATCGATCAGAAATACACATCTCCCGCCCACTTGGCCGGCGAGGGCGAAAGCGCCGGAGGCATTCTTATCGGCCGCTCCATCACAGAACGGCCAGACTTGTTTGCGGCCGCGCTGATTGAAGTGGGATTCACAGACGCGCTGCGCGGCGAATTGGAACAGGACGGCCCCGGCGAAATCCCTGAATGGGGAACCGTAAAGGATCCCGGCGGATTCAAGGGGCTTTACGAGATGAGCGCATATGCCCATGTTAAGAATGGCGTTCGCTATCCCGCAGTCATGTTGACCACGGGTCGCAACGATCCACGCGTCGCGCCGTGGGAGTCTGACAAGATGGCAGCGCGTTTGCAAGCGGCTACGACAAGCGGCAAGCCCATTCTGCTGCGCGTGGACTACGAAGCGGGTCACGGCATCGGCTCAACGAAGACACAACTGGAGCAGGAGTTGGCGGACGAGTGGAGTTTTCTATTCTGGCAGTTTGGGGACGCTCGATTCCAGATGTCTGCCAGTGATGTGCACTAGAAAGGTGGCGGGGTTCCGACCTTGATAACCCTCTGCGCATTGTCATCGAAACATTCATTTTCGAAGCCTGTTAGATGGTGTTTAGCAGTTTGTATTCCGCCGCGGTTATGGTCGCAGAATTCATAGGAGAAGAGAGCCGCGGACAACGAAAAGCCGACTACAAAGCGGTCGGCTAGCGTTGAATCCCCGGAGTGAGTTCTGAAATGCCTTTGCTAGTGGCCTACGGCAGCAGCAGCACGCTTCTTCATCTCTTCAGACGAGACGTCCTCCTTGTGTGTTGCGATGTACCAAACGTGTCCAAATGGGTCGGTTACCCCCCCGGTCCGATCGCCGTAGAACTGGTCTGCCACAGGCCTCTGTACTTTCGCCCCGGCGGCGACAGCTTCGCTGAACACCGCGTCCACGTCCTCGACGTAGAGAAGAATACTGATCGGTGAGCCGCCGAGCGATTCCGGACTGCGGAAGCCCATTCCCGGCACTTCGTCGGCAAGCATGATCGGCGAGTCGCCGATTTTGATCTCGGCGTGCCCAATCTTTCCACCAGGCCCGGGCATCCGCATCAACTCGGTTGCTCCAAACGCTCTCTTGTAAAAGTCTATCGCGCGCGGGGCGTCCTTAACGATCAAGTACGGTGTCGCGGTATGGTAGCCTTCTGGAATTGGTTTCACTTTGCTCATCATAAATTCTCTCCTTTGTTTGAATGTTGCGCTCCGAGTTAGGCCTCGCTAACAGAACGACCTGGAAGCAGCCGCATGACGACTACTTCCAAATACCGCGCGGCGAACCACAAAGGGCGATCTCACCGGCTCTTTTCTCAGGGAGCGATGCGGTCCGTAATGGTGTCGGCGTGATAGGAAGCGTGTTCACGCATCGTGAACCAACCGCCGGTGCCCTTGCTTGTTTCGGCAATACTGTTGGTTTCGCTCGTGCCGAAATCCTGCCACGAATTGTAACGCGTGATCGTAAGGAAACTCCACGGCGCTCCTTCGAGATGCTGGAGAAGGACGGCGCCGGCCGTAGCGTCGCCCGTTGCGGGTGCGGCACCGAGATTTTTTTCAAGCTCTTCGCGATGCCCGGGAGCAGGGCGAAAAACAGCAACGACATAAACCGCGCCTGAAGTCTTCGTGGCATTCTCGCCGAGGCCAAGAGCCTTGACGAAATCGGGCCAAGACGGGCCGTTAACGTATGTATCGCCATGCCAAGAAGTAAGATCACGCACCCCTGCAGGTGGCGGATTGCCGGCTGCTTCGACGGTGGCCTTTGTTCCAAGATGTACGATCACAACGTAATCCCAATCTTCGCCTTCTTGATGACGAAGAACGATGAAATGTCCGGGCATCGGCGATTTCGGGTCTGGTGCCTTAAGGTAATCGGCCAACGGGCCGGCCTTGCCGAGGGCCGCTTTGATGAATTCAACATGGTACACGTCAGTGCGCGCAACAGATTGCGCGGACGCGTTCTGAGCAATAGAAATCGACAAGAACAAAACTGAAACGATCAGAAACGTACGGTCGCTTTTCAAAGTGTTCCTCCGGATTTTGCCAGGGATGAATCAGCGTGGCCCTATGGCCAGCGCGAATCATAACAGCGACGACAGATTGCGGGCAGACTATTGTAAATTGCCCAAAGAAGAACTCAGACGTGAAGTCGAGAAGAATCTCACCGGCAAAGAATGATGGCAACAGGAGTGATCGGATCAATGCGCGAAAGATGGCCGAGTAGGGAGTTTATCGACAGGGTGTTTCGTGATTCATGATACTCGCGCCACGCCATTGAATAGGATTCCCCAGAGGTGTGATCCGATCCGCGAACGGCAGGACTGTACTACTAAACATGATTTGCGAGATTGCAGACGAGACAATTGGGTCGGTGCGAAGAGCACAAGCGCGGCGGCCCGTGTCAGGCGGGCGATTTGCTCCGGGCTGAGAGGCAGCAGAGATGTCTCCTCGCAGCGAGCAGGAGTATTCCGCGATAAGCCGCAGCGCCCAGGCCCACCACAGTCCAGTCGGAATGGTGGACAGAGTGAGTGCGCTTCTGCGCGAGAAAAATTCTTCAGTCATCTATCTTGAGCTTGCATCTATCGGGCTCATCTTCCGAAATCGTCACAACTCTTTCAATGGAAGAGGCGGCTGTTACTTCTGCAAATGGGGTTTCTGTTTATTCTCGTTGCGTTGCGACGGCCCCTAAAGAGATACTCATTCGGATTACGGCCGATCTCGGGCTTGCACACGATAACCCACTCACTAGTCGCATTTCTTTCGTGCGGTGAGCAAGGATTCTCCCGATGTACACTTCTCAGATTATTCAGGCATGGGGCAAAATCCTCAGGGGTGAACGACCCGCTCTTTCAATAGAGATCACACGGGAATGCCCTCTGAAATGTCCGGGCTGCTACGCTTACGACGCCGCCCACCTAGGCGGCGGACAGACGTTGCGTGAATTGAACGATCTAAGGGGCAAAGCATTAATAGACGGCGTTCTCGAGGTCGTGGATCGCCTCAAACCTTTGCACCTGTCCATTGTGGGTGGCGACCCGCTGGTTCGGTATCGCGAGCTCGAGTTGCTAATTCCCCAACTGTTGACTCGCGGAATCCACGTGCAGATCGTTACGAGCGCCTTTAGACCGATGAGCTTGGAATGGGCAAGTCTGCCGCGTCTACATATAGTTGTATCCATTGACGGGCTACAACCCGAACACGATATCCGCCGAGCGCCTGCAACCTACGATCGCATTCTGAAGAACATCGCGGGACAAAAAATCACGATCCACTGTACGGTTACAGGTCAAATGATGAAACGGCCAGGATATTTGGGCCAGTTCCTAGAATTCTGGACTCCCCGCCCCGAAACCAAAAAAGTGTGGTTTAGCCTGTTCACACCGCAGATCGGAGACCGGTTACCTGAAATGCTGACGCCGGAAGAACGTGGGCAAGCGATTTCGGACATGACGCAGTTGCGAAAACGATATGCGAAGCTGGACGTCCCTGGAGCTGTGATTCAGCAGTTTTCTTCACCGCCAAAAAGCCCCGAGGAGTGTGTTTTCGCCCGCACGACTGAGACATTATCGGCAGACCTGAGAACGGTAATCACTCCATGCCAGTTTGGCGGACGCCCTGATTGCAAGTCATGCGGATGCATAGCGTCGATGGGTCTGGCCTCGCTTGCGGCGCACAAACTGGGGGGCATAATCCCCGTCGGGGCGATTTTCAAAGCCTCTCTGAAGATAGGTGAAGCCAGAACGAAGGCAAGAGCGAAACATCAGGTCAAGGACGCATTTCGAATTTTGCCACATGACGGCGCAGGGAGCGTCAGCCATAAAAGCGGGGGAATCAATTCGTGACGTACGCCGCTCGACTTAAGCTCCTGCCCACACATGACGAAGTCGAAATTGCCTCTCTCGTCGCCTTATCTGCACGCGTCGGTAGTGATCCGATGCTGGTGCAAGCCAGCAACGGGAATACATCCATTAAACTCGATGAAAATCTCTGGATCAAAGGGTCCGGTAAATGGCTGGCCAATGCGGAGCAGGAAGATCTGCTGGTGCCGATTCAGCTGGCGGAAGTTAAGGAGTCGATCAGGAACAACACGGAAATCGCACCGAGCTATGCTCACGGGAAGCGATTACGCCCCTCCATCGAAACGGCTATGCATGCCATCCTGCGGCACCGTGTCGTCATCCACGTGCACTCCATCAACACAATTGCCTGGGCCATACGCCTCGATGGACATGAGCGGCTGAAAGAACGCCTCGTCGGTTTGAACTGGCGATGGATTCCCTATGTAGGTTCCGGCATTCCGCTAGCTCGGGAAATTGAAAAGCGAGTGGCCGACGCTCCGGAGACAGATGTTCTCGTTCTTGGAAATCACGGCTTGGTCATATGCGGCAATGATTGCGATGGTGCTGAAGCCCTCCTCAGTGAAGTAGAACGACGTCTCACGATCAGTCCACGCCAGTCCCCAGGTCCTGAAGGAGCTACATTGGCGACGATTTCGCGCTTTTCGCAATGGCGGGTTCCCGATCTCGATTCCTTGCATGCACTAGGCATCGATGCAGTTTCTCGACGGATTCTGAAAGGCGGCATTCTCTATCCTTGTCAGGCAATTTTCCTGGGCGAGACGATACCTCTCTTGTCCCCGGCCGTCCTTTTTTCCAATCTCCCAAGGTGCTTGAATGGCGGAGGCAAATCCCCGCCGTTCGTTGTCGTAGAGGGGCGTGGAGTGATGATCAATGAAAATATGACCAACACAGAGCTCGTTAGCTTGATAGGCCTGATGCAAGTCATCCAACGAACTGAAAAATCCACACCGATCCGATATCTGACCGCGGCCGAGGTGAGGAGACTCCTAAGCGACCGCGCGCACAGTTACAAGGCAGTTGCTATGAGAAGTGAGAAGATCAGCAATCCTCTACGAAGCTTCTGAGGTACGAGCCTTTCGAATGCATAATCCACATTTCCGCGAAAGAGAAGAAACAACCATGACAATTGAGCACCTACGTGAGCCAAAAACACAGCAACACAACAGTGACGCGCGAGGCTAGGGCTAGAATTGAAGGCGCGCGGCGAATTGAATCACGCGCGGGCCGCCTCCGCCGAGGCCTGGATTTCCCTGCGCTACATCGGGCGTAGAAGTGGAGAAACAGCCCGAGCATTGGGCTAACGCCTCCGGAAGGGTAAGCCCCGCACCCGCTTCTGGCTGGATCACGCCTCCGGGCAATGCGAACTGCGGATGATTGAAAATATTAAAGAACTCCGCGCGGAGTTGGAGATTCAAACGCTCGGTCAGCCGCGTATCTTTAGTTAACGAAAAATCTATATTCCAAAAGCCCGGGCCGTACACGGCATCGCGACCAAGATTACCGAAGTTGCCGGCAGGCGTAGCAAAGGCAAGCGGGTTGATGTAGCCATTCGCCGGATTTCCGGACAGTGTTTGACTGACGCCAGGGACCACGTCGGGCCGTTGATGAAAATTATCCGAACCATCCGCATTGAAGATACCGTTCTGCGTGATGATGCCGATCGGTTGACCGGACATGACCGTGACGATGGTGTTCCAGCGCCATCCTTGCGCCAGTCGAGGTGGCAACGCTCTCCAAACAGGAAAGTCGTAGTTGAGAGCGGTGGTCCAGCGATGCCTTGCGTCGAATGTTGAAGGGCCTTTTTCAGCTTGCAGGTTATCCGAGTTTTGCGGAAATGCTGCCGTGGCGAAATTAAAGTCGATTCCGTCGGAAG
Source organism: uncultured Acidobacteriota bacterium (assembly GCA_963703675.1). Lineage (GTDB taxonomy): Bacteria > Acidobacteriota > Terriglobia > Acidiferrales > UBA7541 > Palsa-295. The sequence continues at coordinate 95,880 of CAVPFH010000012.1, forward strand.
CGCCATCGAGAGATTTTGAAAATACGTAGGCCGAGAATCCCGAGAAGCGATGCCAGTTGGAAAATCGCGCCTGAACCTGTAGAGCGTTATAGGTTGAAGCAGAATTAGTGGCGAACGCGTCGATCTCGCCGTAATTGGGATTGATGCCGTCCTGATTCGCGTCATAGAGGCGCGTGAGGCGTGTTCCTTTGCTTCCTACATAGCCGATTTCGATTGCGGCGCCTCTGGAAATTTGTTGCTGGATATTGACATTCCATTCACCCGCGTAGGGCGTCGCCAAATTATGAGTTGTGACGAAGATTGGGAACGGACCGGTCGTTACCGTGGAAAAAACTGGCCCGGTTGCAGTTCCGTTCCAGGCGTCTTGGTTAAACGCGAGAGGTAGAACCGCTCGGGGACCGACTGGGTTCGTGGCGATGCCGGCAACGGTCGTGAAATTCGCGATCATTAGATCTTGCGGGATGTAGTCGTAAAAGATACCGTAGCCGGCCCGGACGACGGTGTTTTGGAATGGACTCCAAGCGACGGCGAGGCGTGGACCAAGGTTATTTAGATCGCGCTTATAAGCGCCACTCAGACCGTCAGTGCTCACTCTTACCAGCTGAGACGTGGCGGAGAAGGGACCCGGAAAATTGTAAAGGAGATTGTTTTTTTCGCTGATGGGACCGAAATACTCCCAGCGAAGGCCGCAGGTGATCGTGAGATTCGAGCGCACGCGAAATTCGTCTTGCGCGAAAAAAGCCAGGCCATTGTTATAAGTTGTGCGCTGCGTGTTTCCGATATTTCCTTCCGCGAAGCCCGGGCAAATCATGCCTGTGGCAATGTCGCAGAAAGCCCCTAGATAGAAATTCGCGAGAGTGTCGGTAATGGGATCAGCAGGGTCCAGTCCAGTAGGACCGAATTCGATTAGGCCGCGGCCGAGATTGTCGTTGAATGCGCTGACCCAGGTGCGACGATATTCTCCACCGAATTTAAGGGTGTGCGCGCCTTTGACCAACGTGAAGTTATCGAGAATCTGATAATTCTGGCTAATACGCGCACGTGGGACGCTGAATGCTGTAGCGCCAAGGTTTTCAATTAAACCGCCAAAATCAATCTCCGGGATCCCAGACAGTCCAGTGCCAAAATTAGGAAGGCCCGAAATGGGATTGAGGGCATCCTGGGACGTAAAGGAATTGCGGAAGCGCGTGTAACCAAAGCGCAGTTCGTTGATATGCGTGGCGCTCAGAGCCGAGAGCAAGTTGGCTGAAACGACTTGCACGCGCGTGGGGGAAATCTGTTGGAAGCCGGGCAAGCGCGAACCGCTGCCGAATCCGCCGAGCGAGCCGAGCGGAAATTTCTGATCGCTTTGGCCGAAGGCGTAGCGTACGGCAAACGAATGGATTTCAGTGAAGCGGTGATCGAGCTTCAGGATGAAATTATCCAAGTCATTAAAGTCCTTCACCGAACCGGGGACCGAATTCGAATCGGTATTGTTCATGGGAAAATAGCTGAGGATGGCGTCGAGTGGGGCTGTGTTGATGGTTGGATTTACTCCTAACGCTATCATGCGAGCATTGTTAATTTCCGTAGTAGTGGGTAAGGTGAAATCGAAATCTGAGCCGACGCGTTCGCGCTGACCCTCATAGGCGCCGAAAAAGAACGTTTTATCGTGAACGATCGGGCCGCCGAAGGACGCGCCAAACTGATTGTTGATGAATTGCGTTTGCGTAGTGCCAACAGGATCGAAGTAGTTGCGCGCATCCCAGAACGAATTGCGAGCGTATTCAAACACGGAGCCGTGGAAGTCGTTGGTGCCGGATTTGGTGATGATATTCACGACCCCGCCGGTGTTGCGGCCGTACTCCGCGGGAAACTGCGATTGCAGATTGAATTCCTGAATGGCGTCTATGGGTAGAAGCGAAGCAGGAGCACCAGTGATTCCCACTTGATTCAGCGCGGAATTGTTAAACCACGGGTCGTTATTGTCCGTGCCGTCCAGCGTGTAGTTATTGGACCGGTCGCGTTGACCGTTGATGTTGAATTGGCCGAATCCTTTCTCCGTACCGGCAACGCCTGAACCTTCTACAATTACACCTGGAACAAGCGCTACCAACTTGCCGAAATCGCGGCCATTCAGTGGAAGGTCGGCGACGAGCGTCTGTTCCACGGTGCCGCCCAGCACGTCCTGAGTCGTTTCGATTACCGGAACGGTCTCCACGTTGACAATAACCTTTTGCGAGGATGCCGTTACTTTTGCCAAGGTGAAAGACAGACTGGTTTCGACGCCAACTACCACAACAGCTTTTTGCTCGAGGGGGGCGAGGTCTTTGGCCGATGCTGTTACTACGTATTCGCCGGCTTCCAACTCCGGTATTAGATAGCCCCCTGCGCGTCGGACTGGACAGCTCGTGTCTGGCCCATGGCAACATTCTTCGCCGTAACATCGGCACCGACAATTGAAGCTCCACTAGCATCTAGAATTTGGCCGCGGATCGAGCCGCGAAAACTCTGGGCGGAAATCGCGGAGGGCGCGCACGCAAGGACTGCCAGTGCGATCGTTACGATGACGATGCGCTTGAGATACTTGTGTTTGAGCGAATCTTCTTGTGCCTGCATGGAGTTCTCCCAGGATTTACTCGCGTTTGCGCGGAATAAAAACCGGAACGGTAAGGCAGCTAGCCGCAAACTGAGTGAAGGGCGTTGGCTGGGCGTGAATGCCCGTGATGCCGCGAATACATCGCATAAGAATTTACGGTATGCGCGACAAAGTAGAATACATGCGAACAGAAGTCAACGCGTGTTTCAATATTGTTTCCGATTAAGGCCGGTCAACAAGACCAAGGTATGCCGGATTTACCCTGAATTGCTGCGTACTCACTATCCCCGCATTGTCGCTCATCAGTTCTTGCAGAAGATGCATCATCGTTGCGCTCGGCAGCAACTTAGATTCCGTGGCGTAGCGCACGATCACAATTGTTTCTTTCCTGAGACTCCAAGACGGTCGAACAGTTCGTAGTGTTCACGCGATCGCCGAAGTCATTTCTCAGCGACGGGGGCACGCCACCGACGAGCGAGTGCGGGAATTATGGCGCCCCCAAGATTTGCGAGGTTAGCGTCCGGGAACGGAGCGCGATCAGCGCGAGGATTTAGGGAGCGCAAGAATGTTCCTAGGAAACGCCCGAGTGCCTCAAGTTTTTCTCCGAAGCTGAAATGCAGTGCGCGGCCGTTCGCACGAACGACGAGCAGGGTTACATCGTCGGCAGCGAGATTTTCGGGGAATCGCTCGGAAATTTCGTGGAGGAGCGATGAGATGAGCTTGTCTGCGGGAACGTCACCGAGCAAATTGAGGATGCGCAGCAAGCCCTTTTCACCCAGCATTTCGCCGTCAGCGTCACGGGATTCTGTCAGCGCGTCGGTATAGCTAATAAGGCAGTCGCCGGAGGCGAGTTCGACGTCAATCTGCTCGTAATCGGCGACCTGAAACATGCCGAGGGGAATGTTGCTTAGCCCCTCTTTTTCGATGTGGTCCTCATTGCCGAGCAGGGACCATCGGCCCTCGATGGCACGAAAGAGAAGTGGGCGCGGATGGCCAGCGTTGCAAAGAGAGAGGCGGCGACTGGGCTCGAAGAAAGTGGTAACAACAGCAGTGGCAAAATTGCCGTGACTGGAAAGCGCCGTGAACTGCTCGTTGAGCAGCTTCACAAATTGTTTCTGATCCAATCGATTGACGAAACGCCGCATGAGTGTGCGCAGGTCGGCTGCCGTGGACGCGACGGATTGGCCGTGGCCGGATACGTCGGCAAGAAGCAGACGGCTGATGCGCCCGGTAGCACAACTGGAAACGTAATACACATCGCCGCCACGCTGGGCCTCGCCGAATGGCTTGCTGTAAACCCACACATCGAGACCACCCAGTTCGACGCCTGCGGAGGTAAGTTGGCTGCCGCCCCAGACCTCCATACACTGCATGTGCTGCATCGGGGAATCGGTCATAAAAGCCTCATAACGGTTGCAATACAATGGAATCGATTAGTAACAAATGCGCCGCCGAACGGCACCAAAACCGTGATCATTTCTATAAGGCTCCACGATAACTCCAAAGAATCACCGTCGTCGATGTTCACAGCATGTTGCAAGGAATTGTCCTACTGTACGTTATTTTCGCGATGTAAATTGATTGGCTCGCTTCTTCAGCACGATGATTAGTGGCGCGGACTCCAATCCAGTTCGTAACGACACTAAACGCTCGGTGGCTTTTTCGTTCTGGCCTTGTCTGAGATAGTCGCTTGCGAGTATTTACACTTGTTATGGCAGCGCACTTGCGCGATGCAGATTCCGTTACGAGCTGAGGAAGCCGGCGCTGAGCTCGAGGAAAAGGTTACTCTGGCCCCCACGTTCCGGCCCGACGGCGCGCCGGCGTGAAGGCTTTCACTTAGTGCTGTCGCTGGGACCCTGTCCCGGGTACTCCGGTTTCATCCCCATCGCTTCAATCATCTGCTTTTGTTCCGCCGTCCACGTTCCGGACATGTCGCCGTGCTGCATCAGCAGCTTCTTCTGCGCGTACATCTCCTTCGTCGTGCGGAACTCCTTCACGTTGGCCTGATGTTCCGAAAGGTCCCATTCTCCGACGCCTGGATCGTGATACTTGAATACGACATTGTCCACATAAACGATCTTGTTGCCCCAGAGGTCCATAGCCGGCACTTCATGAAGCGGGTTTCCGTTCTTGTCGCGCTTCATGACGGCCCGCTCCTCGAGGATTCCCGGAATTGTCAGTGTGTATTCCGTCTTCCCGGAGGCTTCGCCGAAATCGAGCTTCACGGTCTTCGTTCCGACGACGTTGGGTGGGTTCCAGCCGAACATGAACCCGATCATTTCGCTGTAAGCAGCGCGTTGCTCGGGCGTGGCTTTCTCATCGAAGTAGACCGTTCCTTGGACCTTGCTAGATCCGTGTCGATTACGTCACCGACCATGACAGCCTTGAATCCACTCATGTCCACCTTGCCGTAATGGCCGCTCTTGATCCATACGAAGTCGGCCGCGTCACACGAGCCGTGATCCGGATGACCGTTCGATCGGCACGGATACATGTACGCGGTGCATTGGCATTCCGTCATGCTGATCCCCTGGACGTCAAACTCCGGGGTCTCTTTAGGTGTGGCTTTCTTCTCCTGGGCGGGGCTTCCCAGGGATAGGGTAACGGTTGTCACCGCAAGAACGATTAAAATCCTCAAGACTCTCATGAAGTGACCTCCTGTCGAGAATTTGCAAATGAGCCGGAAATTTCGATTTGACTTCCCTACTAGCCAATAACATATACTCACCCCTCGCCGGCATCACAGCGGCCGCGGGTTCCTCTTTGCCACCAGGACTTAGCTTGGTTTCCACGGGTTTGATCGCGGGCACGCCGACTTTTGCGGGAAGCTATAGTGTCACGGTGACTGTGATGGATTCATCTTCAACGCCGTCACAAACCAGTGCGAACTACTCAATCGGTATCGGTGGACCGTTGCTCACGATTACTTCATCGGCTCCGCCGAGCGGCATGGTCGGGATAAAGTACGATGGGCGGCTTGGCCCAGTGTGTGCCCGCCCCGCTTTAGCGCCGTCTCGTCCCTTCCACTTATCGTGTGGCCGTCCCTGTACCTCCAGCTTCTAGAAAAGTACGGTCTATCGGCTGAATCCAGTAGGCGCATCCCACTGCTCGTAGTCACGTGTCAAAGCGGGCCAGCCTTCCCTTCCAGCCCGTTCGACGCAGCACGGACCACCTGTCGCCGTCCTTCTGATGCCTTACCGGACGAGCGCAGTTCCAATTGTCTGGACATCAGAATTCCTCGTGCAAGCGCCGAATGCCTTCTTCTTTCCCAGACTCGACCGGGTTTAGGCTATTTTGGTAAATGTTTTTCACACTCGTTGGATTCTTCACTCGTAGACTCAGAACCAGCGAGAATTTTCCGTCCGAATCCCGCCGACAAACCCTTTATTATTGAAGGGATTGGCTCAAACCCGACTACAAACTAGCTCTGCCTCGAGCCGGAAGTATGGACGCAAGCCATCACCATTTCTCTGCGAGTCTGGCAACAACCTTGCTCGCAAAATCACGTACTATGAGTTCTCCCTCCCCGATCTCGCTCTGTATGCTTGGGTGCGCCGCGCCGGTCCCGCCGGAGCTTGCCGTCGAACGATTGTGCGTCCTCCATTTCATCCTGAGAATCGAGCAAAGCTGCGCCGACATGCGTCGTGAGGCTGCCACTTGCAAATTGACTGCAGAACGCCGGGCTCATATCGCACGCGGTTTAGGGGTCTATGCGGTCGCGTTAGCGAGCGTGGGAACTGGCACGCAGCGATTGTCCGACGAGCTGAAGAAGCGCATGCTGAGCACGTTCTTAACCTTGATGATCATGCGAGAGAATCTCTGCCGGAACAACGAATCGGAGGTTGCGAAGTACTCGACGTGCGCGCGCCTTAGCCGTACCGCTTGACCCGAATCTCACGAACCTATGTCATCCTGCATACTCAAGTGCGAAGGGTGTGGGCGGTACAGGCCATTTCTCGTGTATGACGACGAGTTTCCGGAACTTACTAGAGGGAATCGAATACAGAAACGCTGTCCCGCCTGCCGCACAAAGACGAGCTGGGCTTTCGCTTTGCTTGAACGCCGCTCAGGTAGAGATCGAAGAAATGGCTTAGTTCGCCGGGCGACGGATTAAAACAAACGAACTGGTTCACACAAGCCAGGCCGGGATGACCGGAATGTTCTCGCAATAACCTCACCGCGTACTATGTCGCCATTGGCAGGTTTCGTGTGGAATGATTACTCAGTAGGGATGGTCAGTTTGCAATTCCAAGATTGCGCCCGAAGCTCACCATGCATGCCAGATAGAGCCGCTCTAAATGCACAAAAAGGACAAATAAGTTCCTTTGACCCGTCCTCGCTGGGACGATAAGCCGTTATTTTTCAGCGAATCCGGCAGCGGCAGGTCAGGTGCTGAGTTCTAGTAGTACCAAGCCAGTATCCCGGCTTTGCCTTTGCGCCCCGAGACCGAGGTACTGAGACAAGACGAGAACCTGAAGATCTGAGCCGAATCAATCGGGAAATGCTGGCGAAGCAGGAGGCCATGGGATTTACCCCCGGGGTGGCGCAGGAGGTTCTATGCTAGAGGTTCTACGAAATGTTTGGCTCAGCGATGAAGGTCAGGATATTGCCGAATACACTGTGATGCTTGCCGTAATTCTCGTCATAGCCATCGGCTCGGTCGGCTTGATGGGGGGGCGCGCGAACCATGCCTTTTCCACCGCACTCGTCGCCCTGCGGGGTTGCTTTCATGCACACTGACTTGGGAAACAAAGATGAAGCGTTCGCTGGACACCGCCTAACGGGAGCGCGATTGGTGGCTAGGGGGCTTGAAAACTAGCACGATACTCGACTCCCGACGTACCAGCCTAGCAAACCGTGGGTCGGAAACCACCCCATGCCGCGTCTACTGAGGTTATCTGTGACCCGATAGTGCTAACCACGTTTAGGAACCCGCCTTTGCCGACGCATGCTAGGGCTGTGACGTTACGGTCCAGAAACGGCGTTGTGGGAAGTTGATTAAGAGCAGCAGGCACAACATGCTGACCGGAAATTTATAGAATTTGTGCTCTATGGATTCCACGGCATCCCTATGACGTCGAAGCCCTGCTTCTTTAATTCTTTTTTGTCTTTGAGCGCGGAATTGGCATCGCTGTAGGGTCCGACCACCACCCGATATAAGTGATCGGTCTTGCGCCGCCACACAAACGCTGGAAAATTCATCTGGCGTAATGTCTCCGCGAGTACAATTGCATCACGCTCATGCGTCAGCGCACTTACCTGAATCACGAAACCAGGCCGCTCGCGGAGCCGTTCGGTCTCAACAGAAGGATTCTTAGGACTTGGCGAGCTATTCGATGGAAGATCATCCCTATTTGTTAAGGTGTCCACTTCCCCACCCTGAGAGCTATTCCCAACGATTCGCAAATGAAAGGCGAGGAACAGAAGTGTCGAAGCCAGGAACACTGTCAGAACAGCAATCCCAATCAGCTGGCCGGGCTTGCGAGCGCCCACCGTCTCTCCGAGGGCAGGTGTCGTCTCTTCGTACGGCAGGTAGAGCGAGGAAGGTATTGTTCGGCGAACATTCCCAGTGACAACTGGTTCCAGAAGGGCGCGACCATACTGCGGGGATGGTTTGACTTCTCGGGTTTCTGCAGTGTTGGAAGGAATTTCAACTATTTCTTTGGCAACGGAATATTGCTTTGAACTTTCAGCGACCTCTATTGTTGCCTTCGCTGCGGGAACGGGAACTTCGCTGACCGGCTCCAAGACAGCGGGCGCAGGATGCATCGGTGTGTTCTCTTCAACAGACAAATTCTCTTCCGTCGTTGTGCTCGGCTCAGCGATCGAAGAAATCCAGTTGTTTATTAACGTGCGTCCTTCATCAGGCAGCTCAACGAATTCCACACCGACGCGTGTCTTCGCATCGTTCATCCATGCAATACGTCCTCGCACTTCAACCCAAGTCTCGGATTGCGAGAGCTGAAAACGCATCTGCGCTAATGAATCGTCCGGCAGACTCCGGACAACCTGCATTGCTAATCCGCTTTCACTAATGTCGAGAATGATTCCAGCGTTGTCGTTTTCCAATTTCATGCAGGAGTACAAAACTCGTTCCCGCGGATGAGAACGACGTTCAAGAGCTTCAGGATTCGCGACTGGCTGAATAGTGTCGGGCACGATCCTACCTTTCTCGCATTGCGAGAAGCCGCAACGATCGCCAGGAGTTAGAGCACTATATCGTCCCGCCGCCGCTGCTTCAAGGAAGTATCGTCAGCAAAATGGTTTCGGGCGGGATGAACACGATCATCCCGCTGGACCGCACCGGCTTGTACATTACAGGTCTCGTCGAAGAGCGGCTACCATGTCTCTTTAGCACGCTCAAGGTGTGTAGCGGTTGGATACACACCCTATCGTTATTGTTGTGCCGGTGGGGCGAGCAGGTCAAAATGAACTCGAAATTCGACACTTTCTGTGACACCAGCCGCGGCCTTCAGGGAGAACATATGAAGGAAGCGATCAATGAACGTAGGGCAACCGGTCTGCTGATCGTTTTTGCCGGTATATTGACGTTGATGACGGTCTGGAACCCTCTAGAAAAAGAAGATCGCCCCCGTAGAAAAAAAGCTCATCCTTTGCTCTCTGAGCCCAATCGCTATTTCCCTTCGTCTGGAATGCCGTGATCGGCCCCGCGGGTAAGGTACGCCAAGCGGACTAGTAGGAATCATTCTCGAGGACCCAGACATTCGCGGTGTTTAGCGCTTTGCATTCCGCCAGGGTTAGCGGCGGAGAATCTTGGTTCCGAAGTGCACACGGACCGGTAAATCTGCCGCCGGGTCCCAAGAGTCGATCATAAGTTGGTGCGGAGCTCTCTCACCAACAGTGATGCGGAATGGGTCGGGGAGTTCAGCAAATGCTCGCTCAGTGAACTCCCCGGATATTCAACCGCTAATTGCTTGCGGATTCCTTCGATTCGTTGTGAGGGGAACCCTTTTCTAAAACGGCAACCAGGTGTCGGCCCGACTCAGGAGTCTCGACCTTTCCGCCCAGCACGATTTCTTTTGCCGTCAGTTTACGCCCGTAGACGTCCCCGGTGGCGTCGTCATCAGGGCGAAGCGTGGAACCCTCGAGGGAAATGCCGGCAAAGAGGCCACGCGCACGCGAGTAACTGAGGACCTCGGCGCGCATATACGCATCGGTGTTTGCCGCGGCGTCACGCCCCACGGGACCTGCTGCGATAGAAGCATCGCCGCCCAATTTTACCTTGCTCTCGAGAATCGAAGATGCACCTCTCTCGTTCATGATCAGCAGGACGAGATCAGTAGCTTCCCCGCCGATTTGAAATCCAACGCTGCCACCTTCCAGTGCCATCATCGCCGGGGCGCCCCATGGTCCCCTGAAATGTTTGCCCGTTCGGCATACCATCGCGCCGCGGCCGTAACTTGCGCCGACTACGAACGCCGCCTTGAGAACGGACGGGAACACAATGACGCAGTCTGCCTTTTCCAAAACCTCTTGAGGGATATTCTCCGGCGTATCCATGATTTCCTGCATCACGACCCCGGCATTCTCCAAGCGTTTTTGTTCCTTATTATTATCTGCTGTACAAACCGTTGCCGTGACAAGTGTTAAACATAACGCGAGAATTGATTTACTTAACATCGCTGACCTCCATGATCAATCAGAATTGCGTTGCCAAAGTTGGCTCTCTGTAAGCTTTATGAGGCCATTGAACCGCGCGGATTTTGTTTAGTTCGGCCACGGGCTGGCTCCAAGACCAAGACTTGATGGCCCAATGTATCCCCTCAGACCCTCGAAATCTGTGCGCTTTGACACACTTTCAACTCATCCAACCGGAACGTTTCTCCATAGATGATCAGCTCGCTGGGTACCTTCTCAGAGCGGCCTGAAGTGCCGCCATAAAACCTCCCAAGCTTGGAAAGCTCTATCTAAACGTTGGGTTCGCTAGGTGTACCAAACGAGACAGACTTCTGGTAATCGCTTCTTCTAAGATGGTTGTAGCGACGGCGAGCTCAAGACGACATCCTCACAGGCCCTATGCCACCCCGCGATCTCCAGGATAAGGCAGTACGCGATGACATCCACGAAAGCTAAGAGACGGCGGTTGGTCAAAGTCCGCTTAGTGGTGTGTCTATTCTTGCTCGGAATCCAAGTGAAAGTTTCAGCCGCTCAAGAGACATCCTTGGCCGCGCCGTTGACGGCCGATCAAGTAGTAAAAAAAATGGTCGCGAGTAACGAGAGGCGCGCCCTAGCTCTTGAGAGTTACAAGGCGACCCGCGCCTATCATCTGGAATATCACGGGTTGACGGACAAGAGCGCCGACCTAATAGTGACAGTGATGTACCGGCGACCGAACGAAGAAAGATTCACCATCGTTTCGGAAAGCGGCTCAGCACTCTTGAACAAACGCGTATTGGAGCGGCTTTTGCAGGCCGAGCTAGAGTCCATGCGAGAAGAGAACCGCCGCCGGACGGCGATCCGGCCGGAGAATTACGGGTTTCTCCTGGTAGGCCATGAACGGACTTCCGAGCACGACTTCTATGTTCTGGAAATTACTCTACGGACAAGGAACGAATTTCAGTTTCGCGGCCGGATTTGGGTCGAGGGGACAGACTTCGCGGTGGCGCGCATCGAAGGCGAGCCGGCTAAGAATCCCTCGTGGTGGACAAGGCGAAATGTAGTCCACGTGACATATGAGAAGCACGGCGATTTTTGGTTACCGGCGCGAAACGAAACCACTACACAAGTGCGAATTGCGGGAAGGTCGTTGCTGACGATCGAATATCGAGACTATCACATCCTGGAAACGGGCGACGTACGACTTGCCCCTCTTCCGGAGGAGTCTTCCGCTGCCTCTCAGGAATCCGCGCGGTTGACCGGAGCCCGACCATAGCCGGTGGGAAACAAGCATCCTCTTTGCTGTCGATCTTATTCGGCGTCTTGAAACCAGAAATGCAGGGTAGTGAAACTGGCCCTCATGACAGGCGTGTTATTCCAGGGAACCCGTCAAACCCGGAATCAAAGCTGAGGATTCGCTCAATTCCATGCTGCTCCATGACCGCGAGATGCGCGGCATCCCGCGCTGACATCTGTCGGTGACCTCCTCCGCCCCCGAGCTTTTCGACGATGCGATAATGAGAAATAGTCTGACCGAGGAGGGGTTTAGGATCTGATATGGCGCTAGGTATGTTAATTGCGGCTTCAAGCCAAGTCATCAGTCGCACCGCACATGTCGCACCGCACAAAGCAGCAAGAATTCTTAGGTTTTGTGTCCGACGCCTTCAATGCTGTGTGATTGGCGCTAGAGGAAAGAGCGATGCGGCTACGCTCGTGCAGCAGTACTTGTGACATCCCAATCTTTAGCTGATTCCACGTTGGCAGCCGGTTCGCGAAAATACAAGGATTTGTCTTGCAGGACCTTTTTAAGATCAGGGCCATCCAAAAGTCCTGAGTTTAAGTCGACTCGCCATTTCTCTGTAAATAGCAATTCACCGTATAGATCACGGTATTCGACTTCCATCGACGGCCCCTCGAGAACAAGATTTACGTAACCGTTGTAACCGGCGTTAATTTCTTCGTCGTTGTCGTAATAACGATTATCCCATGCAAGCCAGCGGCACTCTTCGATATCGGGCAAAGTGCCGCGCTCAACCGGCATACCGCCGTGCCCAATGCAACGTCCGTGACATGGAATACCGCCAGCCACCGCATATTTGTCGTAAATTGCGAGCTTATGTTCATGTCCCCAAAACCAGATAACGGGCCGGTGCATCAGGGTCGATAATTGGCGGGACGGAATTTGATACCACTCACCGAATGAGGAGTGACTCCCGTGATGGGAAAGCAAAATGAGTCCTCGACGATCGCCATCTGGATTGACAGTGGATTCAAGCCAGTTCATCAAAGCCGGAGGAAGCGTGCATTTGGGCTTAAATCGCAACGATGTACGAACAATCTTGCTCTTTTGGACGATGGGCACTCTGCCCCAGTCAAATTGCGTGGAGTTGTAGCTGGTATCGAGTGCGATGATGCGCCAGTGTTTGTTCTGGAGGCAGAAGAAACTAGCCCACTGGCCGCTCCATTCGTTATCCGAAGTCTTTAACCCCATCTTCGGAAGCAGCGATCGAAAGTACCCGAGGCCACGAGCGTACATTTCATGGTTTCCACTCAGTGCAAAACTACCTTTCGTACCCATCGGCCATTTCACAGGTGTGTAATCGCTCGTCTTTTCTCCTAGGAAATTTTCCTTTATCTCCGTGTCATCCCCTACGAAATACACATCTCCGAGATGGATCGTAAAGTCGGGGCGGAATGCAGTGATGCGATTCGCCACCATCTGCGCCTCGTCCGTACCTGTACCCCAGTCTCCTATGAGGCTGATGCTCGTACGGTCCGCGATTTCGTAGATGCCAGTGCCTTTGCCATGCGTCGTGTAGTCCCGGAAGGTATGTTTCTTATGAAACCAGAACTTGGCCACCCGGGAAATCCAGACAAATAAATGATCAGGAAGGAAAGCCTTCAGCGGATTGTAAGTGGTTTGCGAATAATTGGAGCCACCAGCCCGGAAATGCGATGCAAGTCCTGAGTGGAAAGTGCCAAGAAAGTTTCCGAGATCTTTGCGCTGGGTCTTTGAGCCGGGATCTGTTTGGTCGTAACGCGACATGCGTTTTCCTCATCGCATATTGATTGCCTTGGGTCTCCAGTAAGTCAATCTCGCCAAATCAGCTTCTCCCGTCTGACATAATCCCGACGTATGCCGACGAGGCACAAGCTGCGGCGAGTTTCGGCAAGGAGCAACCTCAATCTCGCAATACTCTGCTGTAGCACGTGTTTTGAGGCGCGTGGAAGACCCGCAGTACAGCTAACGTCTTCCTTATCGCCTACCGAAATCTTTTGAGCAATCCTGAGAAACTATTGTCGGTTCTTTGAACCTTTCTTTCTTTTCTCCGCCCAACGCCTTTTCATCATCTCCGACAACCGTTTCCGACCTTCAGGAGTGAGACGATCGCGCTTCCTGCTGTGTGCCAGTCGACTCGGAATCGCAGTTCTGCGCACACTGCCGTTTGGAGACGGACCCTCCAAAGCTGCAATCGCTCGACTCAGTCGGTCTCGTTCCGTCTTCAGTTCTGCTACGATTTTGCTTGTGTCCAAGTTTTCTCCTCGGTCTTGTGAGTTACCTCTGCCATTACTGACGAAAGGCTCAGCATTATCTCATGAGCGGTGCTGCTTTGCATGGATGGCGGTCTAAGTAAGTAAGCGTGAATTTTTACGCATAGATTCTTGATTGTGCCAAAATCACGTCATGAATTTGGATTTACCGATTATTCCAACTAAGCGGTCTCTTGCCCGTAAGGACTAGTCGGCGATGCCAACGCTCCGGACTCTCCCCGCTGACGCAAAAGAGACTGCAATTGTCTGCCTCAGCACTGCTTTGTTATTCGCATCGCTTGCAGTGATTGCACGGACGACTGAGCTCATCTTTTTACCTCGCTGAACCTCTTTTCGGCTTCCCAACTCGCGAACCAGAATCAGGCCACCATTGGAAGTCACTCGCGATCCCTGGAAATCCACCTTCAAAGAAGCATTGAACAACAGCTGAAAGGGCTGATTTTGTTTCTCACCCATTGGGTACTGACCTTTGGATCGTCTTCATCGCTTTCACAGCCGCATGAATATTGATGATGGCGATGATCCAAAGGTCCGGCGGAAGAGTCTCAAAATGGAAATGTGGGTTAATATCGGCGTGGGCCGCTTTTAGGCTTCGGGGAACTGTATGCATATCACGCTTGACGAAGCGATAGTCATTCTCGAAAGCTGGAAGACAGGCGAAACGCTGTTAGATGTTCATGTTTCGATTGCGGGACACGGTCGAAAGTTTCAAGCAACCGTAATCAGCATTAGAGGTGAGGTTGTGAGTCTTAGCGGCACCGAAGGCGAAACGGAGGTCGATTTGGCTGGAGCTACATTCAACGGAGACCGGAGAGCTTCTCCAAATTCTCATTACGGTGCCTATCTTATTTGCGAGTACGGAAATGGAGATTTCTGGTCATTTTATGCCCCGCGCCGTTTAGGCATTGAATCGAGTACGCCGTCGATTGAGCGTCGGCGAGCTGCGACAGCAGGCCGACATTGACATTAGGGTGAGGCAGTGTGCCGTTGAGCCACAAATCAAAAAAATTTACAAGCGAACAAGACACGTTCAAATTACGTTGTGATGCCGAAAAATTCTTCCAGTCCATGGACTCTCTAAGAGCATTCGAGTTGCATCCTGGAGTCATTGCCCTTACCCGAAAAACCTACCCCCGAGAGTATCGAAGGAAGGGAGACATGTCGTTGCGGGAGGCGGTTTCACGGTCGCACTGAGACCCTTGGTTTCGAATGAGTCCAAGGACACAATGGCCGAACACCCAAAGGTTGCTTCACCAAGCTTCGCGCTAAGAGCCGTGGAGCAGCGGCAAAGGGAACAGCTGAGTGGCAATCGCTGTTGCACTGTTTTCTAAGTCACGAACGGTTCGACGCGCGTTGCACTGTCGTCCGCAATGAGAATCCATTCGTCCTTGTGCGAGAACAAACGGCTCTTTCACGGCACAGAATCCTGAACGGACTCAGTGATGCAACTTCAGACTTTTCGCAAATTCTCGGAGTTCATTTTCTCGCGTCTCAAGAGAATCCCATTCTCCGAGCGTAATTTCACATTTCGGGCAAATCATCAGGTAAACCAATTCGCCCTTACGTTCTGCTCCAAACGCAAAGATCGGCAGTACTTTGCATGTCGAACAGACGAACATAACAGCCCCATTTCTAGCCTTCATTCCTGAAAGATGATTCTCAATCATGGCACACCTTAAACTTCGCGGAAGAAACAGCTTGTATCAACTTCGATGCAACCGAACCGATCGCAGACGCTGACGCCTCGCCCGCTGACCTAGCCTCCCCTGGTCACGGTAGTGAACGCAGATTTGACAATCCGTGGGTAGGCCATGACGCAATAATCTCGCTCGGGGCGCATCGAGTCAATCGCAGGTGTTCATGCACTGCTGACTCTCATATAGGAAGTGAATAGTGGTTATTTCCCACAACACGGACTTATGGGGAGCAATACTGCCACTGCAGCTTCGCATATTCGGCCTTGGCTTGCTTTGGATGCGGATGCAGGCTTCCAGGAGTTCGCGCGCCGGTCGCTCAGCCAATAGACCCACGCGGACACGGAGTCCTTCGTTCCAATACAGGCTCCACGCGTACGCGATTTCTCGTTGCGAATATCCATGTCCGGTGAAATAAATTGGTGTTCTGCATCGATTCATGATTTCCTTCATCAGGTGCGCCATATTATGGGTCGGCACCGGGAAATGGCTCAAGAAGAACCGGTATTCCCCTTGCTCTGTGGCTGAAAATAGAATGCCTCGCAGGCGCAATAAACTCTGCTCGTTGATCCAGCGTTCCAAAAGTGATTTTGTCAGGGTGGTCCGCAAGCACCTTCCGACGTATCAGTGGGTCACCTGCCAAATAAAGTTCACGGAACAATTGCGTGACTAATTGCCGACCACTCGCTGCTCCGGCGCAACATATACACTTGCGTCGAATCGACTCGGGGAGTTTCGCTACAACGTGCTGAATGAGGTGGGTTTTCCCGCATCGGATCGGCCCCAAATCAGCTTACTTTCGCGTTGTTGAATCGCCGTCCGGAGACACCGCATTTCCTGTTCACTCACCGACTATAAAATCCGATAAACTTTCCATCGTCGCCATCATTCTTCGCCGCAATTGGATTCGCTTCAGGCGCGCTGTTTGGCTATTCCGAACGAACTCCCTCTTGGTGCACGTATTTGATCACTTCGACTTCTGACATCGCGATCAAACCCTCACCGACCATCTCGTCCAGGAATGGGATCAGCGTCTGGATCTTCTCTTCGGAGTCGATCACGCTAACCATAATGGGTGCGTCCGACGAGAAGGAAAGAAGGTGAGAACGGTGAATCAGCGTGCTTGCACCGTACCCTTCGATACCACGGAACACCGTTGCACCGGCAATGTCCAGCTCCCGGCATTTCTCGACGATCGCGCGATAAAGGGGTTTCTCCTTCCACTTGTCATCCTCACCGAAATGGATGCTCAGCATTTTGGCTTTGCCCGCAAGTTTCATTGCCGTGCCTCCTTCCTTCTCTCTCCCCCCTGGTGGCTGTGCGTGTATTTGATAATGTCAACGTCGGAAAGGACGACGAGGCCCTGTTGGACCATTGAATCGAGAATCGGGAAATAGGCTAGGAGCCTCTCTTCCGTGTCCACAACCGATAGCATCATCGGTCGGTCGTGCGAGAGATGGAGTGAGGTGTCCTTGTGAATTCGCCTATTGGCCCCGTAACCGAGAATTCCTTGGCATACCGTGACGCCAGCAATGTCGTTCGCGCGCATACTTTCGACCAAGGCCTTGTGTAGAGGCTTGTCATGCCATTTGTCGTTCTCACCAACGAAAATCCGCATCAACTTGGCCTTTCCTTCGCGCCTAAGTGGAGGAGTCGAGGGTTGAAGCGCCGCTTTTCTGGACACTTCGGAGGGCTTGATAACGTTCGTGTCTTGAACTTCGATCAAGCCAGTACCCGCCATCTCCTGCAGCTTGGGCAGAAGTTCTTGGACCTTTTCCGACGATTCGATGAACTCGACCTTCACAGGCAGATTTTGAGTGAGCACCTCGATGCGTGTTGTGTGCATATGATGGTCGGCACCAAATCCCGCCATGCCGCGCACCACATTCGCGCCTGATACACCGCGAAAGAACAAAAAGTCGAGAATTGCCGAATAGACCGAATGCCCGTGGTATTTATGGTCTTCGCCAACGTAGATGGTGACCTTTTTAGCAGGTCCGGCTTTAAGCATGTTGCCTCCTAATGCAGAATGCCTCTCTGGCACGCGAGAAACTCGGCGGTGCGCCCCAACACACCTCCTCCTGTATGATTGCCCTTTTTTAACTTTTTGAGAAACTCTTCAAGTTGCCCTTCGAGTTCCGAAGCATGTCGGGCGAGCGCCTCTTCAATGGCTCTCTGTTCTGGCACAAGCAGTTGCTTTTTCAATTCAATTGCATGAGGCGCGCAAAATGACGCATGTTGTAGCAGCCAAACACCCAGCTGAGCTCGCCCTATTTCTCGGGAGACTTCTTTGACTCTCTTTATTTCCTCTTCGTGAATCTCCGCACATGCAATACAAGCGGACCTGAGAAAAGCCCATGCCCTCTTCACCTCGCTCATTCATGCTCGAGTGACCGTCGTGCATCGGACACTTCATTGCCGTTTCTTGCGATCTGGGCTGACGCTCAGTTGAAGTCTGAGCAGACGCATTCGACATCCAGAGCGCACAGAACATCATGGCGATGGTGGTTTTCATCTTCAATTCTCCTGGGTGTGCTTACTCGCAAACCGTTTGCTGATGCGCGGGGGTCTTATTGGGCGAGTCGCTACAAAACGTTCCCAGCAAACCGGCTGGCTTGCCACGAGGTGTTTTCTTCAGAACACGGTCCCATTCGGCGATAGCGCTCCGCAATTCTTGACGCAGATGCCTAAGATCACGAAGCTGGGTTTCGAGCGCAGCCAACTTTTCGGAAGCTAAATTGCGAACTCGCTTACAGGGTGCCCCTCCTCGGTCGCGCTCGTGGAAGATGCCCTCGAACTCCTTTCCCGAAAAGCCAACGGATAGAGCACCGCGGATCAGCTTCACTCGATGAAGCGATGGTGGTGCGAAGACTCGGTAGCCAGATGCCAATCGCTGTGCGAACGGAAGTAGTCTGCGTCGTTCATAGTAGCGAATGGTGTCGGCGCTGACTCCCGCCAGTCGAGCCAGTTGGCCGACGTACAGTGGGGAAGGCGTATTCGATCTCACAGCAAGAATTATAAGGGTTGGAATCGGTTCCAAGGTCAAGCCAAATCCGAGAGTGGCTAGAGATGTTCCGAAAGAATCTGTTTCGTGGGCACGGAACGTGAAGGCGCGCGCCGGAAATTCAGCACCTTGCCGGGGAGCCGGAATATGTAACAGAACTCTTGCAGCAGTTCATTTCTTATTCCTTCTCGCTGCCCGTGCAGCATACAAGTTCCTTGCGCTCACGGCGTCGTGCAGACAGCCGCAGCTACGGGTCAGACCTCGCCGCAGGTTCGTGCCTTTCACTACGCAGCGGCACTCACATTGGCATAGGCATTCCCACAGCGCCCGTTTCCATTTATCGAAATGGCTGAGCTCGATAACAACCAGCCTGCCGTACTGATGTCCAGCTTCGTCAATCAGCTTCCAGCGCCGATCCGAAAGGGGTTTTTGGGCAACCTAAACCCGGGCACGTTGTGAGAATGTGTCGGATCGCCTCCCGGGCTTAATTTCGCGGTGAACGAACGTTGCTCACACGCGGCATTGAAGTACTTCGGTTTTTATTTCACTCTTTAGTAATTAATCTAAATACCGTCTTTTCGCCTGTACTAAAACTGTACCTTCTCCATCTTGACGTTTTATCACGTAGAGAATAGTGTCCCGCACATCGTGGCAGTTCACGCCCAGTCATTGAGTTGGCCAAAACAGCACGACCGTCGTTCCTTGGGTTAATTAACCCGACCTTTAACCTCCGGATTCGAACAAGCCGGGAGTGTGTCTATTTTCTCCCAGTTTGAACACTAAGGGGGCCCCAGATGGAAGCTTTAAGGTTCCGTGTGTTAGTTTCCGCAGTTCTCGCCGCTTTCATGTTCTTCTCAACCGTACTCGTCCAGGCGCAGTCGCGGGATGGGTCACGCGGCGGTGGCCAAAGCGACGGCGCGGCAAAAGACCCTGGTCCGCGCGGCGCCCCGATTGGCGCCGGCAGTCCTGTTGCCGGACTGACGCCGCAGCAACTCGCGTTTTTTCAGAACGGGCTTAGTCAGTTCATCGAAGTCGAAGGTGTACTGAATCCCAGTCCTGGTAATGGAGGCTTGGGGCCAGCATTCAACAACGATTCCTGCGGCGGGTGCCATTCGCAGCCGGCTACCGGCGGCACGAGTCCGTCTACGACCGCCTACCCGTATGTAGGGCCGAATCCACAACTGACAGCCGGACAAGTGGCCGGCGGGACGAATACTGTCCCGTTCTTCGTAACTGCCACTGGGCCGATCCGTGAGGCACGATTCAAGTCCGATGGCGGTGTGCATGACCTGTTCACTATCCAGGGTCGCAACGACACCGGCGGCGTCAACACCTGCACCATGACGCAGCCAGATTTCGACCAGGCTGAAGCTGAAAACAATTTGAGTTTCCGCATTCCGACTCCCGTATTTGGCGTGGGTCTGCTGGAGAATATTTCTGAGAACACTTTGCTGGCAAACGTGGCGGCGTCGGCCAATCCGCGCCTTGGAATCCAGGGTGTGTTCAACCGCAGCGGTAACGATGGTTCGATTACGCGCTTTGGATGGAAAGCACAGAACAAGTCAGGACGCATTTTCGCCGGCGAAGCCTACAACGTGGAAATGGGCGTGACCAATGAGATGTTCACGACAGAGCGCGGGCAGCCACCCAACCAGATTCCCGCAGGCTGCCTGATCAACCCGACGCCAGAAGACCGCACCATCTTTGAATCGACAACGCCGGGCGGCGTGCCTTCGGATGTGGATCTGTTTTCGGACTTCATGCGTTTTCTCGACCAGCCGACACCGGCCTGTACTGGTGCTGGATGTTCGCGGTCGATTCAGCACGGCACTGCTCTGTTCCAGCTGATTGGCTGTGCCAGTTGCCACACGCCTTCGATGATGACGTATGCGTCTGAGAATGCGCCGGCTGCGCTTGGAAATGTGCAGGTGAATCTGTTTTCGGATTTGGCCTTGCACCATATGGGGCAGGGACTTGCTGACGGAATAACGCAAGGCAACGCTGGGCCAGACCAGTTCCGCACTGCGCCGCTATGGGGGATAGGACAACGCGTCTACTTCCTGCACGATGGCCGCACCAGCGATTTGATGCAAGCGATTCTCGCTCACCAGAGCCAAGGCGGTGAAGCCAATCAGGTCATCAACAATTTCAGCCGCTTGCAACCTTTTGAGCAGCAAGCGATTTTGAACTTCTTGCGGTCGCTGTAAGGGTTTAGAGCGTCGGAGGTGGAATCAGGATGAAGTAAAGCTTTGGGCGTTTGCGGCCTTTGAATTTTAATCCTGGCGGTGACCTACGTTCCCGCTTCGTTTCCAGCACAGTAAGACTCACAAGCTTGGTTGGCCGGAGTTCCACAGTAAATGAAAGCGGGACGCCTCAGGTTCTTCGTTCTTCTGCCCAAAACGCCCCTAATACAGAGCACACGAGAGGGAACCGAATCGCGTGCGCTGCAAGCCGAGAGGTATACATCGATGGTTGTCGTAATACATTGGGCGGAAAGAATCCCAACATGCCCGGTCAGTTGACAAATACGTGAATTGGTTCGATGTAGCGCGAAATCGTGCTTGTATTCGTACACGCTTGCTGCTGGTCAAATAGATTTGGAGTTATTACCCCGACAAGCGCCCGGAGTGGTCATCGAAGGGCACCCAAACCACAGGGTTGACACGTATGTATGGAGCGGACCGCTCGCAGGATGGTTGACAGGCGAAAAAGCGAATGCCGCTGGAATGTAGGGGTAGAAGTCAAGGTTTCGGATACCGCCGGCGCCATTCGCAACGCAGAGACTAACCACCACTACCCTTCGCTCGTGCCAACGGCGGGGTAGGCT
The DNA here is from genome assembly GCA_963703675.1 of uncultured Acidobacteriota bacterium. Classification (GTDB taxonomy): domain Bacteria; phylum Acidobacteriota; class Terriglobia; order Acidiferrales; family UBA7541; genus Palsa-295. The sequence continues at coordinate 117,152 of CAVPFH010000012.1, forward strand.
CAGAGCGCGGTACATCATCTAGCCGAATCTGCTCTAAGCGTTCAATCGCTTTCTGCAACCACGCAAGTTCGTTTATTGAGTGGCGCGTTGCCACACTCGCAAGCTGCTTAACCCGCTCCAATATGACTTGCTCCGCATCGTACACGCGTTCAAGGGTTTTAGTAGGATCAGTCTCTTCAATCGCCTTTCTATAAACCGCTTCCCAAGCATATATGCAAGCCATACGATCTTGTCTCACGGATCGTTGAATGTGGCAATACCGTTAGCTGTGTAGTTTGGACTGCGGAACGTGAAGACCCACGGAGAGGGAAACCTGAGGAAGATCGGGCGCGTTCAACGACGTTGACGAAAGGGATCGGCGCTTCTTAGGCCTAAGAATGAGGCAAGTTGCCAAGCACACTATCAATAGCGGCCCCAGCACTCCGGCAGTCCGTAATATCCGAACATTAGAGTTTCCCTCCTACTTGGGAACAGAAAACCGAAAACGCGCCTAATATGTCCCAAACACATATTCCCCGAACAAATGAAAACGATGCTTGCAATTCTTGCAGCGATAAGCTTCGACTTGGAAAAACCCAAGCAGATGATCTATGAAGCCGCGTCTATGTGATTTGTGTGCGGATTCGCTTGTGCAGCGAGGGCAATAAGGATTCACACTTCTGGTCATCAGCCAACCTCCATTATTGCGGTGCGCCAGGGTTAAACGCTAGCACGGGCACCGGCCTGAGACTGTGCGATAAGAGACAGATTCGATTTTTCACGAATGGTAACTTTCAACCGCTCCCCATCTCAGCAAAGGAGAATCCCCTTGATGAAAGACACACCAGCACACGGAAGAATCACGCTCGTAGGCACGGTTAGAAAGCTAATTGATTTGCCAAGCAGTCACGGAGCACAACAGGCACAAATCGCTCTCGATGGTGCAGATTATCTCTACGATGAAGTGAGTGTTGATAACGTCCACAAATAGCTCGTTGGTAACAACGTTGAAGTAATAATCACGTCGCGTTGATGGAAGCCTTGGGGTAGCATTGGCGGGCAAAACGGGGCTAGCTTATTTATCGAATTCGTAACGAACAATCCTAAAACGCTCCGCTTAGAACTTAGTCGCGCCCTTCGACGTGACGTCGATCTACCGAAATTGTCGCTCCGAGTTTGAAAATTAATTTGTCCTTCGCGTCAAACTTCATCAAGGGGTGAGGCGGGAAAAAATATCTCTCCGCTCCGTCCGACATTTTGACGAGGGCGCACGATCCGTCATTTGAAACCACAACGCCAGTGATCTTATTTGAAATGGTCGCACTCTTCATGTTGAATCCGTGTTGCCGTCGCCCCGTCAATCGGATCTCAGCGATTGGAAGGATTGCCCAATACCCAACATCGTTCATTTAACGCTTCGCCGACAAGGAATGCGATATGTAACTTCTCCTGTTGTGCTGCGTCGGTCAACGACCGCCGTGTTTCTTAGCAAGGGTCAGGAACACAGGACGAGTTATCGTTTTATCCTACGCCAAGGTGAACGCTAGCTAACCGGTTTAAACGACACATCTCTCCCGGCACTCGACGCTGGCGGTGATTGAGACCTTCGGCTCGAATCGCCCGTCCATGGAGCGGGAGAGCGCGGCTCTCAAGACGCTCTCGACACAAGCCGCGAAGGATTATCTCGTAGTCCGCTCTCGTGCGGCCGAGCGCGACATGGGCGGGCCGATGTTGGAAAAAGAGATGAGCTTTGAACGGGAGTTTGTGGCCGCGGGCGGGCTGCGATTCCTCCGGCTACGGCGGCGTGGTGCCGGGCTTCGGCGACCAGCGCAACATCGAATTGCTGGTCGAGGCCGGCTTCTCTCCGGTTGAGGCGATCCGCATCGCCACACTGAATGGGGCAATCTACATGGGCAGAGACGCGAGCATCGGATCGATTGCGCCGGGCAAGGCCGCCGATTTGGTAGTGTTGGGCGGCAACCCGGCGGAGAAGATTGAAAACATGGAGAAGGTTGAGCTGGTCTTCAAGGATGGCGTGGGATTCGATCCCGAGCGGCTGATCCGATCTGTCACCGAGTTGGTGGGCTTGCGTTAAGATCGCACAGATCGAGCGCCAGCCAAGTTGAGGAATTATCCCATCCAAGACGAGAGCGACGATCTCAGCTAAGCCGACGCTCCGGCTGACGATCTTTCCGATTGCTTTGTCCTCACCCAGTCGCCTCACACCTTTCAGATGATTCCCGCGGCTCTCAAAGCCGAGCACTCGTCAACGACAAGAAGCCGCCCACCGACCTCGATGATGATCAGCTTGGATGGCAAGTTTATCCAGTATTGCCCCAATTTATCCGCCCCGGCGTAACTGCCCTCCTGCTGAAGATTTCCGCGCCGGTAAGACGTCCCTGAGTTACTGCGCGGAACGAGTCCGCGTAGAAGAAGTCACAAGCCTCTAACTGCGAAGAAAAGGCTAACAAACGTTTTTACATATCGTGCCGGTATTGACGCTATTGAGTGCGGTGTTGCGAGCTGCTGACGATTATGCTCGCGCCGCGTCGGCCTTTTCCTCGCTCGCCTTAATTGTTTCTATTCCTGCACGCTCTGTCTCAACAGCAGTCGCCTGGTCGGACTGGAAACTAACAGCATCCTGAATCTGGGTCATGAAATTTCGCAGGGTCTCGTCGCCACTATCTAAGGTCTTACGTACTTGAGCACTAGCTTTGATGGCTCGTTCATACGCGTCCCGAGCCTTGGTCAAAAGAGGAATACATCTCAGAAACTCTGTGGCGCTCGTAGAAAAATCCTTCACCGCTTCTTCATAGGCCGCTAGTCCCGTACTCATGGACTGTGAGGCGGAACCTTTGCTTTCATTGTTCATATTTCCTCCGTTATCTCGCGATGGCGTCCTTGTGCGGCTCAAAGCCTTCGTGGCTGTGTAAAAATAAATGTCTTTATATCTTCTGAAAAATCTGGACACTTGCATTTGACAGTCAGAAACCAAATCAAAAATCGATGCTTTAATGCTGCTGGACTTCTTTACCTGGAGTTTTGCTTGCTGCTCGGAATTGTTGCGAAGAAATGCCTCTCGAAGTTGATCTTCGTATTCGCGTGTTCTTACGCTGCCTTCGCGTTCGGCAGTTGCTTCCGGTGTCCAAGATTGAAGGCTTCGATCTGTTTCTTTTGACGCTGCGGCATTTTCGGACATAGCTCACGTTAGAAGAAGTAATAGGCCCGTCTAAACAGCGTAAGTGATAATTTGCGCTCAGCGGAGACGAGTGATCATCAAATTAAACGGGAAAGGGTACATCACTACTACTCCTTAGAGCGTGGGCGACCCTTCCCCGTGTGCCTAAGAAACGCATAGTCATCATGGCTGATGCGGTTGTTCAATAGCAATACAGGGTTCGTAGCATTTGGCACGAAATTGCGCTTTTCACGGACATGCGGTTTGTTCAACTCTGCATCAGGCACGAGTCTCGCTCCAGATTAAGCTTAAGGGGGCGAAACTCTGAATCTTGAGGGTTCAGTTCGACCAATCGTTCTTGGGCTGTACTTGTCGCGGAGTTTCTTTGACGAAGCAGTACTCGCAAACCCTAGTTCCATCCTTCAGAGTGAAATCTACTCGTCGGCTGAAATCGATGTTCGCGCCACACTTGCCACAGCCTTCTTTAGTGGGATCGTCCATATCACGTTTCCTACTGGCAAGTTCCGTGTACCCGAGTCGTTTAGGCTGTGTGCGTTTTCCACAAACGCCGTCGTTCACTCGGCGGTATCGGCCTGCCGGTTAAGTCTGACTGCCGCTCGACTTCCCCGTGCTCGGGCAATGAAGATTGTTTCTTCAGCGGTATACCATCCGTCGCAGGAAACCCAAGCTGCTGAACTTGAATTTTTCGCAAGTGTTGCAGTGCGTCATCAAGAGCTTCCCTTTCAGGAGCGGATAGCATTTCCTCTACGGTATGGCTCGTTCGTTCAGACAAAATCGCCTCAGCTTGCAAAACTCGCTCCGCAAGTTCAACGTGCGGCAATGACAAGCACTGGTAGAAGCGTTTCTCCCAATCGAACTTCTGGTTGGGATTCTGAGGTTCATCGGAGTATCGCATAATAGTTTCCTCCGCATCAGTATACCACCTATCAATGGGCTGTTTTATTGGACCGAATGGCGTAGATCGCCATTTCGCTTTCTTTGATCTCCGCCTCGCAAAAGCTAGAACCATCGTGAAGAACGATTCGAGGTGTCAGGAGAACATACAAATGACAACCAGGAAGCTCAGCTTTCGAATCACTTCGCGGAATACCCATGCTAAAAGCAAAGCGATTGTGCGGACCGGCGCTATCCCATGCGTTATTGTGGAAGTTTGTCCTGATAGCAAAGTTTTGATTTAGCAGCTTGTTGAAAAACGCATTCTTATTGAGTCTCCGAGGAAATTGAAGCGTCCATAGAGAGTTGGGAACTTCAACCTTGGAGGAAAGATGCGCGGAAGCGATCCAAAGCAGGATGCGATGTTCAGTTATATGTCTCCCGAGCAAAGAGTACCCGCCGAGCATCCACTGCGACCGTTGCGCAGGATGGTCGATGACATCCTGAAAGAGATGTCGCCGCGGTTTGCAAAGCTCTACGCGGACACGGGTCGGCCGTCGATACCTCCGGAGCGGTTGCTGCGCGCCCTGCTGCTGCAGATCCTCTACACGGTGCGCAGCGAGCGACTGTTGATGGAGCAATTGAACTACAACTTGTTGTTCCGCTGGTTTGTGGGTATGGGAATGGACGAAGTGGTGTGGAATCACGCCGTGTTCAGCAAGAACCGGGAACGGTTGCTGAACGAAGAGGTGGCCGAAGCCTTTTTCCAGCGGGTGCTGGAACGAGCCAAGCCATATCTGTCGGATGAGCACTTCACGGTGGATGGCACGTTGATCGAAGCTTGGGCCAGCCACAAAAGCTTCCGAGCGAAGGACGGGGGCGAACCGCCCTCTGCGAACGGGCAGGAAGTGGATTTTCATGGGAAGAAGCGGAGTAACGAAACGCACCAATCGACTACCGATCCGGATGCTCGGCTGTATAAGAAGTCGAAGGGCAGCGAAGCGAAGATGAGCTACCTGGGGCATGCGCTGATGGAGAATCGCCATGGACTGTTGGTGGACACGATGGTGACCTTAGCGGATGGGACGGCGGAACGCGACGCGGCGTTGCTCATGGCGTCGCAGATTCCGGGTGTGAAACCGGTGACGCTGGGCGGAGACAAGAATTATGACACGCAAGAGTTAGTGCGAGACCTTCGAGAAATGAAGGTCACACCGCACGTGGCACAGAACAACACGAACCGGCGGAGTGCTATCGATGGACGCACGACCGAGCATCCGGGCTATGCGATCAGCCAGAAGAAACGCAAACGGATCGAAGAGAGCTTCGGTTGGATGAAGACCATCGGCATGCTAAAGAAGGTTAAGTTACGAGGCCTGGAGAAAGTGAGTTGGTTGTTCACCTTTGTGGCGGCGGTCTACAACCTGTATCGACTGCAACGGTTGGAGGCGCAAGCAACTTGAGGAGGGCAGGAAACCGCGATGAGGAACACGCAAAGCAACCTTCGAACGGACTCAGGCCAACCGCAGGTCTAGCTCCGCCGTCGCTCCGATCCGTTTCGGATGAAACATTAAGATGAAATTCATCGCAAAGCCCGATTCTTCAACAAGCTGTTAGACCACACTACAGAAGTTGCATAAAGTAGGCGATGCGACGTGACCTGAGAGTGTGAAGGCGCGTCGGGTTCACGTCCTCACTTCGCATCTCCGGGGACTTCTTCAACTCACGTGGGAACTCATGTTCGCCTTGACGCTGATCGACCGTGCTCGAAGTCGCGGAGGCTGTGGTTCCGCGACTGGCTTGCTCCCTCACACGGGCACTTGTCGCGCTACTCTATATTGACTTGGAAGGTCAAGGATGGGTTACCGTATGCAACTGCATACCATAGCCCATCCGGTCCCATAACGAAGTACACGTCCTGCTGGTAAAACCACGGCGGATACGCTCCAGCGTAGAACCAATAGCCGCCATAAGAATACTCCCGACGTCCATTGTATAGGCGTCCTCCGGTTGCAACGAAGTGGGCATGATGGTCAGGACCGAACTTGCTAGTGCTGTACTCGTGCCCATGACTATCTTTCTGACCATTCTTAGCATACTGGCCTTGTGACTGCTGTGCATGACCGGCTTGCTGTTGCTTGGGCTCCGGCTTGGCTTGTTCCTGCTTTGCGGCGGGCTTAGCTTCTTCCTGCTTTGCCGGCTTAGCCTCTTCCTGTTTTGCCGGCTTGGCTTCTTCCTGCTTTGCGGCAGGCTTAGCGCTCTCTTCGTGATGTTCCTCCTGCGCGAAGGCAGGAATCGTGGCTCCGAGGAGCAAGAACATGGCTGTTGTACTAATGACTCCGAGTACTTTCATGAGTGTTGCCTCCATTACCGAATTCATGCGTCCGGTGTTTTTCGCCTGGCACGATTTGTTATTTAGTTCAATGACCGTGTCGGTTATGAGGCCTGATTAGCCTTGCGCAACTATACGAACCCGGGATTAGTTGGCACAAGCTCGGGGCATCACAATCGTAGGCCTTGGCTCGGCCTTCGTTCCAATCGGGGATTTGAGCATTTCTCTCTTGAGCACCGACATACTGATTTATGAATAGGTCCTCCTCATTGTCGTTTACAGGCTACGAGGTACGCACACACTGCGACGGTAGAATGGTACGTGGAAAGGGTTTTGGCTGACTGTGCAGAAAGAAACAGTCTTTAAGGTGGGGCGAACCGGCCTAGCGATCCAAAATTTGTTCAGTTCGGCCAGGGCTGGCCCCAAAGACCAAGATTTGTCGGTTGGCCACAGAAAATGTAGCCGAAAGAATCTCCGAGAGTTCTCGCCCGGATCTAATCGCGAACGCTCTTAGTGCGGTCCAATATAGTGGTATGCTCCAGCCTCCCCTACAGATTCCCTCCGGCGAGGTTCAAATGATTGCAGAACTGATGAAGGGCTTTCGTGGAGTGTCTTGCATTTGGTGCAGAGAACCGATTGCCGTTTCCGCGAAGGTGGCGAGACTTCAAGATGACCTCGAATCCGGAGATACGAATCCTTCCCACACATTCATAGCCCGCTGCAAGCTCTGCGACAACGAAAACATATACTCCATCGCCGTTGTCCAAACGTTTGACGGAGTGCCACGGAAGAGAAGCACGATGGCACGGGCGGCTGGTGCATAGAATCCGACTCTGCACGCGTTTTTGGCGAATTTAAGCGAAACGCCCTCAAGCAGCCAATGGGAAGACGGCGTTACCAACTTCCCCCCGCTCCGCCGCCGCCGAAACCGCCCCCGCCAAATCCGCTGTCTCCGCCGCCAGAGCGGCTACTTCTCCAGGAACTGCCGCTGTCGCCGGAGCCGCTACTTCTCCAGGAATTGCTGGCGCCGCCCCACGGACCGCCGATAGGCAGGCGAGGGACGGGCCGCCAGATACCGAAAAGGAATCGGAGGATAAGAACGACGATTGGGAGACCGAAGGAGAATGAGACGATTATTCCTAAGATCATGATGTGGAGCAGGCTGGGCGCGGGCTGCAAACGCAGTCCCGGTGCGCCAGTAAGCGTGATGCCGCGGTCATCTGCGATTACCTGGGCAATGCGCCGAGTGAGCAGAAGCACGGCGCCGCCGTAGTCATTCTGGCGCAGGAACGGAACCATTTCGCGGCCAAAGCCGCCCACCTTGCCGTCGGGGAGGATTCCTTCGAGGCCGTATCCAACCGTGATCCAATACTGGTGATCTGCCGGCGCGAGAAGAATCAGAACGCCGCGGTCCTTCTGCTTTGGCCCGACGCCCCAGCGCTGCGCCAGATTCACGGCAAAATCGGAGGACGTTTCACCTTCCAAAGACTTAACGGTGACGATTGCAATTTGCGCGTCGGCTTTGTGGTCTACTTCCCTGCACAGGTTCCCAAGTTGTGCGTTGGTGTTGGCGGAGAGAACGCCTGCAAAATCGTTGACGTAGCCCTGTGGCCGGAGTTCTTGAGGCGTTTCGGCATCAGTGCGGAGTGGCAAGAACACAACGACGAGCAGCGCGGCAACCCAAACGGATCGCCGAAATCGTGTGAACCGAGAGTGAGCCATGATGAAAGATGCGTCAGGCACTGTAGAAGAGATCTTAATCCTAGTGCCTGGTAACGCAGAAACCGGACAAGCACCTTCCGCCGGGCGTCTCAATCCTGATAATGGGTTTCCGGGCGATAATCCTTCTTGCGGTTATGCTATCTCGATTGCGTCATTCGTGGATCCGACCTCGAACGGACTATCGAGAGTTTTTCGAACCTTTCTTCCCTCCCCTTCTGAAATGATCGCCAATGATCGTTGGTTCAATCATTTCCGGTTAATAACCACTCCAATGATTTCCCAAATTCTCGACTGATCCTCCGCAGCGCTTCTGCTCCGATCTCCTTCTCACCACGCTCTAGTCTCAGCTAGCGAATACGCAAGGTTGTTCTTCGCGAGTTGGAAATCAGGCTTTAGTTTCAGAACCTCTTGGGCCGTTGCGAATCGCCAGATCCCATTGCTGTATGGACCGATATGCCGCGGCAATGTTGTGGTAGGCTTCCGGATAATTTGGCTTCACCTGGATCGCCCGTTGCGCTGCTTTGATGCAACCCTCGAATCGTCCATCCTGGTGGTATTGACTGCCGAGCGTCGCCTTACGGTTCGCTCCTACCACCCGGGCCCTTACGTCAGCGCCGAAGCCTTCTACGAAGGCCCCTACTCAAAGTGGGCGGTAACGCGCTTGTATGCGGGCTGCCTGCTGCCTCTGAGCAAGCACTTGGAACTTGATCCGTATTATCAGCACGAGAACAACTCGGAACCGCGCCCGATTCAGCAGAAAAACGGCGCCGAATTGATACTTTGGCTTTGCTTTCTCAGGGACAAGCGGCGCGAGCGGAAGCTGGTGAACAACGACTGCCGAATTACGGCTGCCCATCAGATTCGACTTAACGGTGTGACCGGCCCACCAGCGTTCTTCGGCCCCTCAATAGTTCTAAGGAGTCATCATTACCAAGCGAACGGTTCCCTCTGAGCACCCGGCGGCAAGCGTGTTGCCATCAGGAGAAAACACGAGAGCAGAGACGAAGCATGGGGTTCTCTCCTTCGCCTTTGGGCCGTTCTCGTCTTTGGGTCCGACCTCTCCTCGTGTCATCTCGGGCAACTCGATCTCGCGAATCTGCTTCCGCGAATCCGGATTGATCAGTTTAATGTCGCTCGGCCCACCCAGCGCCAGTAACTTGCTGTCCCTGGAAAACGCAGCCGAGATATGCCCCCTCTCCGTTTGCGCAGCCCAATCCGTTGTATTCCAGATAATCACCGCGAGCCCTTTTGTCAGATGGGTACCCGCGATAAGAGTCTTGCCGTCAGGCGAGAACGCCACATTCGAAAAGTTGCCAACGCCCTCAGATGCACGCAAATTCCGGATCTCTGCTTTGGTCGACAAATTCCAATGGTGCAGTGCGCCGTTCGAGTCTCCAATCATGACGGTTTTGCTATCGGGCGCAAATGCTGCTCCCAGCAAATGGCTATCAGCCACGATGAGTTCTGCCTCCACGGCCCAGGAACTCGTATTCCAGACCTTCACATGACCGTTTGCATGCATTGTGATGAGAAGTTTGCCGTCGGGGGTGAACCGTACTCCGTCCAGTTTTTGATCCGGATCGCAGATAAGTTCTCTTTCCATGGCCCAGGAACTCGTATTCCAGACTTTCATATGACCATTTCCATGTGTTGTGACGAGAACTTTGCCATCAGGGGAAAACCCGAGCGATGACACGTTCAGTTTGTAATCGCCCGAGCGATTGTGTACCTCAAGAACGCGGAGCGGAGTGTCCAATGCGTAAAGCTCATACACCCCCGAAATCGATTCTTCCTTCGGCATCGGCTTGCCGGGCTCTGCGGCATTCCAGACTTGCGCGCTGTTCCCCAGGACCGTTGCGATAATGGTCCCGTCCGGGCTGTATGCGAACGCCCGCAGCTCAGGGGTATGTTCCGTTTCGGAAAGGAACGTGCGTGCTCTGCGGTAATTAGCGGTATCAAGCAACACCACCTTATAACCGAAACAGAAACGCGCGAGTTCGCCACTGTTGGGAGAGAACTCGAGGGACAGCACCATGCCACATTCGTCTTTGATGACGGCTGGGGCGCTCGGTGTCTGTGCCAAGGCGTTGAATACGAAAACGAAAACTGCGAGGAACGCACCGACAAATTTCAAGAGGCACCTCCAAGAACGGCGTATAAGAGGTTCACCCCAGTTTACTCGATTCGGGAAGCGCATAGCGCCAGTTACATTAAGAACCGGGCAGCCTACTTGTCCATCTTCCGCCGCTTGAAGTCGAACCGTCGAAGCTCCTCCGGATGACTCCTGACGTAGGTGAGAATGCGCTGGCGCTTTTGGATACCTCTCGTTCCTTCTCCATCCAGCGGGCAGAGATCCGGTCCGATCGAACCCATGCGTTCAAAAGCGGCGGTTGATCGCGGGCACGCAAATTCAGGTCGAACGTGATGCTGAAACAGTCCCGCCGCAACCGAGTGAGGATGGTCACGCATACTGTCCGACGTCACCTGGAAGAGAGCGCGCGCGGCATTCCAATCGGTTTCAGGGTTTGAGCGACGGCAGTGCGATGCAGGCAAAGATGCCGAAGGCAGCAACCTGAATCAGGCCAAAAAGCGATTCACCCGAGTTGCTGATGTGGGTTACAGCGAATAGAACTGATAGGAGAATAGCGGCTGGCCAGAATCCGATTCCTGTCGTGAGGGTGAATTGCATGTAACCACGAAACGTGAATTCCTCGGACAATCCGACTGCCAGAAAAGTAAGTGTCCATTCGACCGTCGAGAGAGCCAGCGCCGAGCCGTGCGTAGCGATTCCAGTAACTCGGAATCCGTGGAATAAGAAGATCACAAAGAGCACGCCGCTAATCGCGAGAAATCCCCACAATAGTCCTTCCCAAAAATACTTTGGAAAAGGAGTCCGCCAAGGCAACTCGTAATGCGCGAATTTCCGGTGCTCGATACGTCCCATAATTAAAGTCGCCGCTAAAATCACCGCAAAGATAATGAGCTCACTTACAGCGACGAATCCGGGCGTAAGTGCTGTTACTTGATTCGGTTTAGTCGGACTATGCGCCAATTTGTGGGTCACGTAGTGGCCGATAACGTTGATAAGAACTACAAGACTGACCACAATCAATAGAAAAATCAGAGCCCGCCAAACCGCACGCAGGCCGTTTGGCCCGTAGAGTATGGTGTTGCGCCGCGGCTCCGGAGAAGGAGGTGATGTTAAGGGCGGTGCTGTATCTGTTGCTTGAGGTTGATTTGCATCATCCATTCGCGGGGTCCTCTTTTAGCGGCCCACAGTAGACAGCACTAGAGTACAGAAAGCTGCGTCCTAGTCAAAGACTACGTCTTAATACTCGGTGAGGCGATTCCAAGCCAGGCCGGATTGTGCCGCGAGCCAACGAAAAGGTTCGTTCGGCACGTAGTCGAAGCTGGCGTTGAAGAAGGGAAATGGCTTCCAGAGGTCGTCGCGGCCAGCTTCGAGATCGGCAATAACCCTCCCGAAGACGGATGTGAGATTCACGCCATGTCCGCTATAGCCCAGTCCGTAGAAAATGTTGTTGTGTTTTCCTGTGCGTCCCACCGAGGGCGATCCATTCAGTGACCAGTCAACAACGCCGGTCCAGGCCGCCTCGAACTCCAAGCCATCCAAGCTGGGGTAGAGCCGGACAAGTTCGCGCCGCAACCAGGCATAATGCGAGACAGCATCGCTCGGATCGGCGAGGCCGTCGTTGAAGAAGTAGCTAGGGCTGCCTCCGCCAATGTGGATGCGATTGTCGCGCGTGAGGCCCAGATAAACGACCTCCGTGCGATTGTCGTTGAACGCCGCCCGCCTCTGCCACCCAATCTCGGCGAGTTGCTGCTTGCTTAATGGTGAGGTAATGGCCACGTATTCATGGACTGGAAGAATTGAGTTTCGGAAATGGCCCAGTCGTGAAGTGAAGGCATTCGTCGCCAGCACTAGGGATTTTGCTCTTACGGTGAGCCCTGCCGTGGTGTGCAGAACGTCCTCGTGGCCTTCTTCTATATTCGCGACTGCTGTGTCTTCGTAAATCTCCGCTCCCGCGGACTGTGCTGCTGCTTTCCACACCTGCACAAGTTTCATGGGATGGATATGTCCACCGTTGGGATCAAAGAATGCTCCCTCGTACATTCCAGTTCCGATTGCGCTGGCAACCTGTTGCTTGGTCCAGAACTCAACGGGGATGCCCGCCGCCCGCGCCGCCTGGACATATTTCTGCGCGTCTTTGATTTCCGCAATGGTGCCGAGCACTTGCAAAGCGCCGTTCGTTTCCAACTCGCAATCGATTCCGGTTGCGGCGCTGACCTTGGCCAAAGCCTGAATGTTCTGGGCCGTCAGGTCGTATATTCGTTTGTCGATCGACGGATCGGAGCTGAGTTGCATGTAACGGTCTTCAGTCATGGTCAGCACCATGGCGCCGTTGCGCCCCGAGGCTCCGTTCCCGCAGCCCTTGGCTTCCAACACAACCACGCGTTTTTGGGGAAAGAGCCGGCGGATATAGTAAGCGGAAGAAAGTCCGGTAAAGCCGCCGCCGATCACAGCAACGTCGGCAGTAATGTTGTTTGTCAACGGCGGGTTCGATGGGGGCTGACTTCTCGCCCAGTAACTGCGATTGCGTTCGAACACCATCGGTGCCCGCCATAGCGTGGGGGAGATTTCGTTCAGGCCCAGTGCACCGAGCACTACCCCGCCGCTCGCTAGGGCAGCCTTCTTAAAAAAACGGCGGCGGCTTAAAGGCGTTTGCATTTGTGAGTGTTGGAGGACGTAAGGTTAAAGCTCTGTCAGTTCTTCGAGCAAGCCAATAAATGGAGTGCCTCCAGGACGTAGCGGTTCCACGGCAGAGGTAGGTGGTAATGACCGTGTTGAATCACCACAACTTTCATTCGTAACGCAGCGCCACAATCGGGTCCACGCGCATGGCGCGGCGCGTGGGAATGTAGCACGCAACCAGCGCCACAAACGTCAGTACCGCCGACACAAGAATGTAAGTCACTGGATCCATCGCGCTGACCGTCAGGAAATTTCCCACTACGCGCGCGACCGCCAGCGCTGCAGCCACGCCGATCACCAAACCAATGCCAACGATCACGAGCCCCTGCGTGAAAATAATTTTCAGGATATCCTTCGGTTGTGCTCCGAGCGCCATGCGAATTCCGATTTCGTGCGTCTTCTGGCTCGCTGCGTACGAAATCACTCCATAGACGCCGACAATCGCCAGCGCAAGTCCCAGTACGCCGAACGTAGCCGCGAGCGCTGCTCCGATTTGATAGAACAGCAGCCCGCTCAGAGTGTTTAATCCCTCCTTCATCGTCTTCACGTCGAAAATCGGCAGCTCGGGCGCCATGTCTCCGATCACTCGCTCCGCCGACGGGATCATCGCTTCAGGTGCCGCGACCGTGCGAATCTGCAGCGTCTCCAGCGTGTTGATCGCCATGTGCTGCCACACGGGCACGAGCAGATACGGCTGGATTGGCCCGGTCAGTCCTTGAAAGCGCGCGTCCCTCGAAATCCCGACGATTTCGATCGAATGCCCCGCGTCCGCTGCCAGCTTTAAACGTCGTCCGATGGGATCTTGGTTCGGCCAATATTGCTTAGCCATCGCTTCGCTGACGATTGCGACATACGCCGAATTCTGCTCATCGCGATCGGTAAACTCGCGTCCGCGTAGCACTGGAATGCCCATGGTCTTGAAAAATTCCGTCGAAATCGCGTTGAAACTCATCACCGGCATGGGTTTTCCCGGAGGCGGTTCGTAACCCTCGATCAAAATCGTGTCCTGGTTGCCGTACAACCCCATGGGAATTGAGCTCGCAACGCTGGCCGATCCCACGCCCGGCATCTGCTGCACCCGGCTCAACAAAGTCTTGTAAAACTCGCGCGTCTGTTCGGCGTTATACCCGATTTCATTCGGATCCATCGTCAAGTTCAGCACGTGCTCCGTATCGAAGCCGAGATCGTTTACCTTCTCTGTGGCCAATAGGCTGCGCGTGAAAAGTCCCGCGATGATCAACAGCATCAGCGACGCGCTCACTTCGATCGCCACCAGCGCATTGCGCATCCGTTGCTTTCCGCCAACCACCGTGCGCCCGCCCTCGTGCAAGATTTGCGCCAGATTCCGACGCGACGCGCGTACCGCGGGAACGATTCCTACGATGATTCCTGTCACCAGCGCAGCGGCTATTCCAAATGTGAAAACTCTCCAGTCGAAGCCGAATCGCAATTCCGTCGCAATGTCGAGCCCCAACGGAATCGAGCCGAGCGCTGAGGCTCCGAGCTTTGCGAGAATCAGTCCGCCGATTCCTCCCGCCATCGCCAGGATCACGCTCTCCGTGAGTAGCTGGCGAATCAAACGCGCACGCTCCGCGCCCAGCGCCGCGCGGATCGCCATTTCGCGTTCGCGAACCGTTGCGCGCACCAGCAACAGATTTCCCACGTTGGTGCACGCCAGCATCAGCACAAGCGTCGCGAGACTCAGAAAAAGGACCGACACCACCTGCGTCCGATTCTTCGGATCCGGTCCCGTGCGTCCCTGAATTTCAGGGTAGGGTTGAATCGTGAATTCTTTATTTTCTGCCGGGTACTGCTCGGAAAGTCTCTTTGCGATCACGTTAAGGCCGGCCTGCGCGTTTTGAATGGTCGCTCCCTCCGCGAGGCGCGCCATTACGAACACAGTTCGGTTCTGCCGATTGCTGATGATCTCCACCGGATAACCTTCGATCGGCATCATCCCTAGCGGCATGTACGCCTGAATCGAAACGAAAGGGTTGATCCCCTTAAAATCTTGCGGCCCCACTCCCACAATCGTCATCGGGTGGCCGTCCACCGACACCTGTTTGCCCACCACTCCCGGATCGCCGCCGAATCGCGTTTTCCAGTACGGATGCGACAGCACGATCACTGGGTCGGCCAGCGGCGTCTCGCCCTCCGTCGGCAGCAGCAGCCTTCCGAGCGTGGGCTTCAGTCCGAGCGCCGTAAAGAAATTCCCGGACACAAACTCGGTCACGACGCGTTCGGACTTTCCGTTCACCGCTAACCCGTCAAGCCCGTACGTGTGTGCGAAGACTTCCGAATACATCCCTGTGGCTTGGCTCCGGATGTCGCGATAATTTGGGATGGAAAATTGGACCACGGGTTGTCCGTTCACTTGCTCCGAGAAAAGGTCCTCGATTTGGCCGGGGTCTTTCACGGGCAGAGGGCGTAGCAAGAGCATGTTGACGACACTGAAGACTGTCGTATTCGCGCCGATGCCGAGCGCGAGCGTCAGCACTGCTGCCGCCGTAAACCCCGGCGACTTCTTGAGCATTCGAAGCCCGTAGCGCACGTCTTGCCAAAATGAGGTCATCCGCGCACCTCCAAATACATTCTAGAACGATTCGAAGAATGTTCGCGCCCATCCTAAGTGCTCGCAAGCGAATGCTTGCGCATCACTTAGCAGTATTACCGTATTCCAATCGCCCGCTTCCGTCCGATTCTGGAATGCGTCATTAGAGTCTTGAGGGTCTGAAGCGGGAGGATTTCCCGGGGCAGCGGCCCAAAGGGCGATGTCTCGGTTGCCCCAGGGCTAGGCGGCTGGCCAAAGACGGAGCTAAGGTTCTAGTGAAGTGTCCGGTTGTAGAATTCGAGCCATTGCTTGGCTGGGGCATACCCGCTAGCCGCGGATTTCTTGATCCACTTGACTGCATTTTCCTTATCTGTAAGACCGCCCGCGCCCCGGTACTCCAACAAGCCGAGATCGAACTGGTCCGCAGCATTTCCCTTATTTGCGCCAATTTCGAAGAGACGGCGCGCCTCGGTGAAGTTCCCGTGCACCATGGCGTCACTGGCTGCCCATTGCTTACTCTGTGGGAGGTTTGTTTGTCGGCCGAGAAAACCCACTGCGGAAGGGTTGTGAACCAGGACCCACACAGCGAGTACAATCCCCAAAGATGCGAGCACCAGAGCAAGGTTAACGAGCGTGAGGACCAGGCTCTTACCCGAAGCCGATAACTGGGACCGAGTGGGGAGTGGATCCACCGTTGCCTTCCGTTCTTAGTCCGAAGAGAGGTGATCCGGTTGAAATCGTATGCGGGTTACGCCGACTGTACTTTAGACGTAAACGTCAGTCAAGTTAGATCTACGCTGGGATCTACGCTGGGGGTAGTCAGGTTCTAGACCTTTGGAATCCGCCGCCAGCCAGCGATCGACAACAAGAAAAACAATGAGGCATCATGAAAGAAAGTCATATAGGAAATGGCGTTGCCTCCAGGACTGCCCAAATGAGGAGGAGTGATATTCGGCGTGCCGACGGCAAGCATGCCCGCTATTACTGGCTGCTGCTGGCGGAGAGTCACCTCACGCGGCGGCTGTTGGGAGCGTGCTGCACAGGATCGCGGCGCTGCCATCACCAGCAGGATAGATGAACCGTAGACGGAAACAGCTTTCGGTGCCAATCGAGACTGGAGAAGGAAAAGTGTCTGAGAAATGAGTTGGAGATGCGACAGTTTTCGGCTTGGGATTTTTACGCAACCCCCGGAAAGGCTCTACAGTCAAGAACCTAAACAGTAGCATCGTATGCCGGCAGGGTTGAGTGTACGTTATGAGTCGGCCGGGAAGTCACAATGGAAATCCCAGATAAATCGATAACCAGGGATCGATGGACTTCGGGCGCGCACTACGACCGTTGGATGGGGCGCTGGAGCCATCTGCTGACGCAGGAATTTGTGAGCTGGCTTGCGGCGCCCGCGGACCTGCGATGGATTGATGTTTGCTGCGGAAGTGGCGTGGTCACCGAGGCGATCGTTGAACGTGCCGCGCCGTACAGCGTGAGGGGAGTGGATGCCTCCTTCCAGCAGATCGAGTTCGCTCGCCAGTATCGGGCGCACCCCAACGTCAGCTTCGAGACTGGCGATGCGATGGCGCTGCGTTTCCCGGATGCAAGTTTCGATGTGGCAGTCTGCGGCTTGGGGCTAAATTACCTTCCGAGTCCCGCGCGGGCGTTGGAAGAATTCCGGCGCGTTGTCAGTCCTGGCGGAACAATTGCAATTTACGTTTGGGACTACGCGAGCGGAGCGATATTCCTGCGCCATTTCTGGGATGCAGCGATGGCAATCGACAGCGAAGCTGCCACCTTCGACCAGGCGCAGCGTTTTCCAATATGCACACAAGAAGGCCTGCGCAACTTATTCAAAGAAGCGAAGTTGGAAATTTGTCGGACCATACGCTGGAAGTAGTGACGCGTTTCGCCAGCTTCGACGATTATTGGGAGCCGCTGCTCACCGGCCAAGGCTCGGCGCCAAACTATCTGGCCACGCGCGATAAGCGCATTCAAACAGCGATCCGCGATCGTTTGCGCACCGCGCTGCCGACAAATCCTCTCGGAGCAATCAAAATGCCCGCTTGCGCCTGGGCCATCCGCGCTCGAAAGCCGAAGGCGTGACAGAAGTTAGCCCGGTGCGGGAGGTTGGGAACCGAAAACCTGAAGGAATCCGGTGCTTGTAACCTGAATTTAACATCTTAATACAGTGAGCATAATGCTAGCTTGAGCGTAGCAGCTGAACTTCGTCGCTTATACGTGTTGTCCCTTCTGGATATCAGCCAGCACTTGCCATCTGAAATATACACAACCGCTCGGAACCCGTTGTGCTTCAGTTCGAATATCCGGTCAGGGTGATCGAAAGGTTCCTGGCGTCGCGTCAGTTTGAGAGGAGTAATACGAGCTGAAATGATCGCCAATGATCGTTGGCCTCCCGCAGCGCTTTTTGCTGCACGGCGCGCCGGGCCGCCTCGCGCCAAGGGTGGTCCGCCGGCGGCGCCCACTTCCGTTTCGCAATGGCTACCGCGACGCGTGCACCCGCCGCTTCCGCCCTTGGCGGTGGCTTCAGGGGCGCCGCAATTTGCTCCCAGCCAAGGGCACGACCGCGATACTCGATCGCCAGATGAACTCGACCCGCTCGGGGACCCTCCCACGCTGATTGGGTACAGTCCGACGAATATTAAAGAAACGGAGTCACCATCGTGTCACACACCAACAGAAGAGTACCAACTCAAGAAGAGATAGAGCTGCGAGCGCACGAAATCTATTTGAAACGAGGCGGCGTGAAAGGTGGCGAGCTTGATGACTGGCTTGCTGCGGAGAAAGAACTAACCGAGACGCTTGAGATGGTCGCGGATGAGCCCACAGTCCGTGAAGTCAAACTTTTGCGGAAGCATGCAGCAGCTTCCTGAGCTAAAGATACTACCGTTCACTTCGCGTACTCGGCAAAATTCGCACTTCAGCCCCTTCCGGCTGAATCTGCGTCGCGATCACACTCAAGGCTTCTTCGGAGAATTTCGAATCATCAACTCCGACAAGCGCATTATTGCATTCCACTTCACAGCCATTCACTGCATTGCGGAGCTGAAGATGAAATCATGCTGCCAGTCTTGTTTATAACCGGCCCTTCGTAGAGCGGTAGCGAGTTGCGCCCAATGCCGCGTCCCATGCAAGAACGCGTGCACAAAGCACTTGCGGCGGCTGGCTTTCATCTTATCCGCGGACACAGGAAAGGACATCATCTCGTCCCACTTTTCGTCATGCGTCTTCTCCAGAACTTTGCGCCATTTCAGGAGCGCAGAGTCCGCAGCGGAGAAAATCGCGTCGAGGGAGGTTTTGTCAATGTTTGCGGTGAATCGTGCTGGGTCAATCTTCCCGACGGGCCTGAGCGAATCGCCCAGCAGCCATTCGGCGTAGAGCAGATTGACGAAGACGATATGCGCGAGCAAGTCGCGAACTGTCGCCGAGTCGGCGATGTCGATTTTGACGTCGAGCGCCTGCGGGTGTCGCTTGAACCACTCGTGCCAGCGGCTCGACTCTTGCTCTTCGTGGCCGAGGAGCTCAGAGAAGCCTACACAATCCCTTGCGATGGTGGTAGTCATGATGGTGCTCCGAAAGGTCGGTGCTATCCAGATTAGATACTGGCATTCAGAATAAGATGCAGGGATGCGATAGGTCGTCATCTGTCTGGGCGGTATTGTCGCCGACCACTCTCCGGTCGTCACGGTGCTCGATCTACCGGCGAACTCTTCAGCTCTGAGTCAAAGTTCAATATGCTTAGTTCTCGCGCTTCAGTTTTGAAATTATCAGTTCATGATGAAACGCTCGAACTGCGGCCGTCGTTGTCCACTTTCTCATAAGCAACAAGTGGGCACCCCGGCCGGTGATCGTTCTAGGAAACGGAAAATTGACGCGAAACACGAGACGGCAAACAGCGAACGATCATACTAGCCGCATACAAGAAATAAGGGCCCGTCGCCACGAGCGATGAAGGAAAGTAATGTTCGTTGTCGCACACTGGGTGTAAATTAAAATTTAAGGAATATCAGCTGATGATTCCAAATCCAAGAGGACGCAATGATTTCAATTAAGCGTTTCGGCACGCCAACTTTATTCGCTATCGTTCTTGCGACACTTTCCTTTGCCCAGAATGCGATGGCGCAGAACGTCCCGTTGCCAAGATACCCCGACTACCCAAGCGAAACGCCGCAGAAATTTGTCCCAGTAACTGATAGCTTCGATTACGTCCGCCGCGAAGTTATGATCCCCATGCGTGATGGAGTGAAGCTACACACGGTAATCCTCCTCCCCAATGGCGCCAAAAACGCTCCGATTCTCCTCACCCGCACGCCCTACGATGCCAACGCACTCACGTCCCATGCTCAGAGTTCCCACCTCGGTGCCATCCTGAACGGATATGACAACGCAACCGATATAATCGTTGAAGGTGGTTACATCCGTGTCGTCCAGGATGTCCGCGGAAAATACGGCTCAGAGGGCGATTACGTCATGAATCGCCCGCTGCACGGCCCGCAGAATCCAACGTCGGTGGATCACGCCACAGACACCTACGACACCATTGATTGGCTCATAAAGAATACCCCCGAAACTAACGGCAAAGTCGGCATCCTGGGCATTTCCTACGATGGATTCCTGCCGTTGATGGCATTAGTCAATCCTCATCCTGCGCTCAAGGTGTCGGTGCCGATGAATCCCATGGTCGACGGCTGGATGGGGGATGACTGGTTCCATAATGGCGCCTTCCGCCAACAAAACCTGGGCTACATCTACGATCAAGAAGCAACTCGCGATAATAAGGTCAAATGGTGGACCAATCACTTCGACGATTACGACACATACATGGAAGCCGGCTCAGCCGGAGAACTCGGGCGGCTCCATGGCCTCCAGCAGGTCGGCTTCTGGCGCAAGGTCCTTGAGCATCCGAGCTACGATGCTTTCTGGCGCGATCAGGCTGTGGACCGCATCCTCGCGGACCAACCTCTTAAAGTTCCCGTGATGCTCGTGGACAGCCTCTGGGATCAGGAAGATATTTACGGCGCCATCGCCGTCTACAACGCGATTAAGCCAAAGGACATCCAGAACAACAAGGTTTTCCTCGTCATCGGTCCCTGGCACCATGGCCAGGAAATTGGCGACGGCAGCTCGCTCGGACCCGTGCGATTCGGCGCCGACACCGGTCTCCAATTTCGCCGGGAAATCCTCCGCCCCTTCCTCGATCAGTATCTTAAGGATGGCGCTGCGAAATCGGGTGTGTCGCCGGTGACCGCATTTGAGACCGGCACGAACACTTGGCGCCACTTCGAGTCCTGGCCCGCTGGCTGTGATAGCGGCTGCAAGATTCAGTCAACACCGCTCTATCTGGCCGCCGGGCTAAAGGCCAGCTTCACCGCACCAAAGCCTGGCGATGTTACATTCGACGAATATGTCTCCGATCCCGCTAAACCCACGCCGTACCGGTCGCGCCCAATTCAACCGATGGGCTACGGCGACGGCAATACCTGGTCTCTATGGCTGGTGGACGACCAACGAGAAGCATCCGGTCGTCCGGATGTGCTCGCATACGAATCGGACATTTTAGTAGCCCCGGTGAAGATTAGCGGTCAGCCAGTCGCTAATCTAATCGCGTCGACCAGCGGTACGGATTCCGACTGGGTGGTCAAAGTAGTCGACGTTTTCCCTGACGAAGTTGCTGAGCAGCCTTCCATCGGTGGCTATCAGCTGATGATCTCAGCCGATATATTCAGGGGCCGCTATCGCGAAAGCTTTGAAACTCCTAAGGCCATTGCCGCCGACAAGCCGCTTCTTTACCGTTTTGCGCTGCCGACCGCCAACCACGTCTTTCTGCCTGGCCACCGCATCATGGTGCAGATCCAATCAAGCTGGTTTCCACTCTACGACCGCAACCCGCAAACTTTTGTTCCCAGTATCTTCTGGGCCCAGCCGAGGGATTTCCAGAGAGCCAACCAACGCATTTATCACGCACCTGGTCAGAGTAGCTTCATCGAACTCCCGGTGGTGACAGCGCCGTAGAACAAGAACTTCGGTGAGGTATTACCATCCGTTAGGAGCTCGGATCCGTCTTCCACCAGTTTTTCACCTTGCGGTCTTAAGACAGAGAGAAATAATGAGAAGGTCGCTACTGAGAAGCGCTCCCCCGAATCTCGCCGGAAGGGTTATTACCTGATGGCCATTCATGAGCACTTACCGAGGATCCCGAAGACGCATTTGAAACAAGTTGGTTGGTCAAAAGCGACGGAGCTCGCAAAGGTCGCGCGGCGGGATGGGCAGCACTTCGATTGTGCAACCTGGTTGCACAGGGCTCAGCAACTACCAAAAGAAGAATTTAAGCGCGAGGTCGAATGGCACCTCACCGGCAAAGAGACCGAGCCGTGGGAAATACTTTATTTCAAAGCCTACAAAAGTCAGCTGGCGGTAATCGAGCAGGCGCTTGAGACCGCCGCGCTCATGCTCGGGTCGGACAAGTCGCGCGGGTATTGCCTGGAGATGATCTGTGCGGATTTCCTGGCGGGAGCAAATCTGGAGAATGGGAACTCAAACGCATTCATGCACTCGCTGGAACGGATGATTGAACTTCTTCCCTGCCCTCAGAAAGCAGATCTTCTGGAACGGGTGCGCGCTTCATGAATCGGATCCGAGGAAGAATCAAGCTGGCTGATGCTTCCTATCGGAACCTGTGGCGTCGCGTACTGCGTTGCCGGCCATTTTACTTCCTGGCTCGCGCATCTGCCACGCTGCGGTTGTGATTGTGAAAATCGAAGCGTGCGATAGCGGGCTACGTTAGTCACCAAGGAAGTAGGAAAGGCACCACGCCACCAAAAGGATGACTCCCAGCGCAATCAATAACTCTGTGTTTACGTTCATCGGTGTTGCCAGTAAGCAGGGCGCGGGGGTTCCGGCCCAACGCAGCCGTGCCCTACCTTGTCAACGAAACCTTGAGGCGTAATCTATGACGTGTCGAACGCGGCGGCAAGAGGAAATGATCGCGCCTACGGTTTTCAGCCATTGGACCAGAATGGGGGCTGTGAACGGGTTCCACAGTAGCGAAGCACGCAGGTTTCCGTGAAGAAGAGATAACAAGCTCCGCGTACAACCCATCGTGGGACAGGGAATGCCAAGGAGTGCACGTAGTGGGCTGGGCGGGATTCTTCCTAACGGCAACCAGGTGACGTTCCAGCCCAGGTAGGCCGAGAATGATGCGTGCGCCCACCATGGGCAGTTGTCGCGCTCGCCTTTCTGGCGCGTCACTTCCGTGTGCGGCGCAGCAAGTGCCCTCGATCGCGGTTCACGGCGAAGAATGCCCTTCGACCTTCACAATTTGAATTTCCTTCTCAGATACAATCTTCCAACCACCGTCGAGATTTGCGATTTGAAGCTGCTCGATTTCTTCTCCCGAAAATGTCTTGCCGGATGCCAGACTGATGTCCCATTTCTTCCTCAATTTCACGATAGCATTCGAACTTGAGGCGAACTCAATTGTTATGTCACTGATTTCGAATATACGCACTTCCTTGATGGCAGAGAATGTTCTAGATTTGTCGGCCTGAACGAAATCGCGCGAGACGTTATGTCGCAAAAAGTAAGTATCCATGACCGGCGCGTAGCAATCGATTTGGCTTGCCAAGTCTTTCTCTCTGAAAGATTCCGTCCACGCGCTCAGAAGGGTGCGGATACCTAACTCAGCAGAATCCTTCGGCTGTTCAACCTGTGCGTTTCGATCTTCGTGCACGGGCTGTCTCTCCGGTTGAATCGGGAGTTCCTCACCGCGATTGTCTGTCGGGGCAGTGTTTCCTGTGCGGTGGAAATAGAAGTAACTGGCTGCGGTGAGTGCCACAACCGCTACGGCAACGGAAACGACCACCTTCCACCGCGCTGCTTGCCGCTCCCCCACAGGAACCAATGCGCTCGTTTCTGCTGGCACCCTCTTCGACTCGGTGCGCAGCGGTAATCGGAAACTAGATGCAGGCCTCCACCCGCGTGAGTGTCGCGCCCGGCGCGAAAATCCTAGTCTCCTGACCCCATCAACACTGACTCCAGATGTGCCATCTTCGTCTTGATCGACTCCAATTCGAGATGCGTCAAAGCGGCGGTGCTCAAAGAGTGGAGAGCTTCCTCGTAGGCCTCACACGCTTTCTGTCTGTGTCTGATGATTTCCCTCTCATCGTCGGACTGCAGGGCGAGCTTGCCCAAGGCGATGGCAGTCTCCAGATTGGCTTGAATCAACCCAACTTTAAACGTGTTCTGTTGCTCTGTAGATTGGAATTCCGAGACCATCGTAGGCGTATCTTAGCTCACCGTGCGGATTTGGAGCATTTTATACAAAACCAGCGTTCCAGCTGACGGCTGAGAGGTTTTGTTCCCGACCCAGGCAAGACCGTGTTGACAACGAAGAGAAACTGAACCGGGTTTACGTTCGCTATTAGGCATCAGCCTGGTGAATTAGCTAGTCAGATGCAAATAGCTGCTCTATTACGGAAATTAATGGAATTTGTCTGACAGCTTTAAAGCCTCCATTGTGCTTGGCTTGCGAAGTTTCCGCGCGCAAGAATAAATTACTTTCATTGCCGTGTTGCTATTCCATTGACAACGGGACCGCATGCGCACAGTGTGATCATGGACCTTGGATTCTTCAGTTCACCTGAACAAGACGGAAGTTACCTGAACCACCCTCGGTTACACCAACCGCAAGATGTTTAAGGAGATTCATGAATACCACTACGCACAGGGACCAATTACGTGGTCTTACGCTACAGAACGAAGTCAATCGTCTATTCGACGACAGTTTTATTCGCGACCGCTCGGCTCATGCTGACCTAGCAACTTGGGCGCCGGCCGTGGACATTTACGAAACCGAGAACGAATTAGTCGTAAAGGCCGAACTGCCGGACTTTCAAGAGAAAGACATCGACGTCCGCATTACAAACAATACTTTGACCATCCGTGGCGAGCGCAAGTTCGAGACGGGCGTCAAGGAAGAAAATTACCTCCGGATTGAACGCGCATATGGTTCATTCATGCGGAGCTTCTCCCTGCCAAACACAGTCAACGCGGAAAACATTCGAGCCGACTATCGCAACGGGATCTTGACTTTGCACATGGCCAAGCGTGAAGAGTCCAAGCCGAAGCAGATCAAAGTCAGCGTCGCAACAAACGGCAAGTAGTTCCACGCAGTTCACATTCGGCGAGGCCGAGGTTCGTTCCCCGCGCCGACAACCAAGGAGGTTGCCATGATCGAGCACAAAGAAATATCTAAAGAAGATATCGCTCATCGAGCGTACGAGCTGTATGTGCAACGCGGTAGTCAGCCCGGAAAAGCTGCAGAGGACTGGGTCAAAGCGGAAAAAGAGCTGACCGGCGAAGTTGTTGTAGCACCAGCAAAAACAATGACCGCACAAGCTGGTCGCAACCAGAATTAATTGACGTTCCAGACGTCAAAACCTTGATCGTTCGGAAGGGGCGGATTTCCCACCCCTTCCCACTCCTCACTTAGCTGCCTAAGGACCCCCCAGATTCGCGGACCTCAAGCGCGCACAGGAGTACAGTCGGCAGATGCGAGGCCGCGGAGAGGAGCTGCGTTCGTAGTATTCAAAATGGGAGAGGCTCTTTGCAGGCCGATCATGAAGACATGGCGTTATTGTAGATGCAATGAAAAAACCTAACTGTGGCCTTGACGCTCCTGGGGTTGTACGAGGATTCCTCGTCGGAGTGCCCGCGCTTACCGTCGTCGCTTGGCTGCTTAATGCTTGGGCAAGCACGAGGCCTATCTCGATTGCGTCATTCGTGGATCCGACCTCGAACGGACTATCCAGAGTTTTTCGAACCTTTCTTCCCTCCCCTTCTGAAATGATCGCCAATGATCGTTGGTTCAATCATTTCCGGTTAATAACCACTCCAATGATTTCCCGAATTCACGACTGATCCTCAGTAGAACCTCAGCCCCAATTTCCTTCTCAACGCGCTCTATGGCCGAAAGGAAGCCTTGAGAAATACCTATGCGTCGAGCGAAATGCACTTGAGATGTGTCAAATCCTCTCAATTCCCGAATTTGCCGCCGCACTTAGTCCGGGAATGGCCCGCCGATAATCGGGTCGGAAACCCGCACGTTAAATTCTTTCTTGCACGTCATACAGTTGACGGTCTGGGAGTTCATCGGAGTTCGCCCCGCTCGTACAAAGACATGAACAATCTGTTTCTGTTTGCAATGCGGGCAGTCAATGGGAACTTTGGACTTTTCCACGCCTGATTCTATAACGCGGCCGGTGCGAAAGACATGTAATAGGATCCGCGCGCGAAGGAAATTTCGACTGGTCAAATCACGGTGGGAGGCTACCTCCTGATAAGTCTTCGTTCTAGTCGCATAATCGCACAATGAAGGCCAGGTTCCGATAACCGCGTCAGAACGAAGCCGCCCGGCGGCGGACGCTACGCGTGAAGTGAAGGAGCGGTGGTTGCCTAACGGCTGAGATAAGTTTGGGTCACAAGGAGGCCATCCCTGTGGCCCATTTACGCTCCTAGGCCAATCACGCTACCTCGAAATGTTTCGCCGTCCTTCTCTCGCGACAAACGCACAATGTCACCCGCGCCATTCACAATCTCCAGCCCTGAAACTGCCGTAGACAAATTCCCGTTTTTCTCTCCGGAACCGTGAGTGGCTGTCGTAATCGCTCCGGCGACGGAGATATGGGGCAGAGAGGCGAGGTTGTGGAGCGCCCATCCCTTGCTGTCGAGATACGGGCCCAACTCTCCATAGCTGATACCGCCTTCGACGGTCGCCGTGCGCGCTTCCGGGTCGATCGAAATCACGTGATTAATTTCACGCACCGAAATGAATTGATTGTTGCTGTCGGCGATCCTGTTGAAACACTGGCGAGTTCCAAGCACCTTCAGTTTGTTCTGCTTCCTCACAAATTGCTGGATCTGTTCGACCGTCGTAGCTTTATACAGATTCTCCGTGCCGTATTCGACGTTTCCCGCCCAGTTGCTCAGTTTTTCGTCGGACGCCAAAGTGAACAGCGGTGAAATCACGTGGGCGGTCATCGCGGCCGAGCAAAGTTTGATAAATGTTCTCTTGTCCATGATCTGTCTCAAGGGATAGGGGCGATAGCAGCGCCAACATACTTGTCGGCTCCGCCATAGTAAAACAACCAGCGATTTCGCTCGCGCACCAACCCCTCGACAAAAACGACATTGGGCACCTGTCCAATTCTTTCCCATTGCTGTTGCGGCGAAAAGAGCGGCGTTTCTGCCCGTGAGATGACCTTCGTCGGATCATTCTTATCGAACAGTGCCCAGCCGGTTGAATACAGATTCTTGTCGTCAGCGCCGTTGTACACCAGAAAGATTCCACTGGGCAAGATTACCGGCGGCGGTCCTGGCTCCACGACGAGCGCATCAAATTTTCCAGGGCGGCTGGAAAGAATCGGATGGTCGAGTGCGTCAGTCCAGTGCAGCAAGTCTGGTGAGGAAGCGATTCCCATTTGCGTTTTGGCCGCGGATGAATCACCTAGGTAGTACATCCAATATTTCCCATTGATCTTCTCGGGCACGATTGCTCCGGATTTTGTCCACCCGATGTTCCACGCGCCTTTGTATGACGGCAATATGACACCTTTGCGCTTCCAGTGAATCAGATCAGGGGAAGTGGCAAGGCACAATTGCGCATTCCCATCCTCCGTCGGAGCACCCGAGGGGTGGTTGAAACCTGTGTACGTCAGGTAGTACAGACCATCGAAATCCACCACGCGCGGATCCTCGATGCCACCACCCATTTCGTACGGAGCCTCCGGAGACAACACAGGTTCGGCGCGGCGACTGAAGTGCATACCGTCGGCGCTGCTAGCGTAGCCAAGAGAGGAGATTCCCCGATTGTCCTGGGCGCGGTAAATCAAAATGATCTGACTGTCCTTGGCGACGGCGGCCGGGTTAAAAGTGCCGGCGGCTTGGAATCCGTCGCCCTGCGGAGAAATCACGGGCTCCTGCGAAAGGCGAGTCCACGAAGAAAAGGGCAAATGAAACGCTGCTACCCCTGCCGCAAAGGCAGTCAGCAATAAAACCGGAAGAATGGGAATTCTTTCACTACGCATTCCAACAGCAGGAGTTCTTTTCATTTGCCTCTCACTCAAATCTCCAATGCTCCGAAACAACGTTAATGCCTTTATGAACTCAAATCACCTAACGGGCATGTTTAGCGACGACGCGGGCGAGGCGCGTGTCCTCAGCTTTATGGACCACGCCCATCCCGCCGCCAAGAATTGGCGTTGGAGGGTGACAGGACTTCCGCAGATGTCCACGACAAAGTTACCTTGGAAAGAAGCGGTTGGTGTCTGCTTCGGGCCTGGAGCGAGAAAGCGGAGTATCCCATTCTCGATCTTTATCCTTACGCAACCACGAGTCCTATTTACATCACCGTCGGTGGCGAAGCAACTACGTCAGCAGATGATGCCCGCTACTTCCTAACGTGGATCGATCGGCTCAATCAAGCGGCAATTGCCAACCAGGATTGGAACACTGGCGCAGAAAAAGAAAAAGTATCGACGCTGTTCTCCGACGCCGCGAAGGTGTTTCAGATCCAAATCCCGGCAGTCGATCTTAAGTGAGTAGCGAGACAGGGAGGCTTTCCCGCAGCTGAGAAGGACGTTCAGGAGCTCCAGGATTCGCGACTGGCTGAAAAGTGTGGAGCACGATCCTACCTTTCTCGCATTGCGAGTGACCTGCTCCCCTCTTTCCGCACAGAAGTGAGTATGATTTCGTGAAAAGGAGAGGGGAGGAATATGTCGAAGAGCAGGCACACAAAGGCAGAAATGATCGCAGCATTGAAGCAGGCGGAGGCGGGACGAAAGGTGGACGATGTGGCGCGGGAAGCAGCCGATGCGGAGCCCATCTTCCTGCGTCCAGTGCTAACCGAATAAAAATCGCTGCGTCTATCCGAGACAAGATTGGGATTTCTGGGGTGGGATCCCGCTCGGGAGGCAACTCGTGCACACCCTTGTTCTCGCCGGCTTTTCTCTCGCTATTAATTTCCTCGCCTTAGCGCAAGACAAACCCAAGCCCGCGTACGATTTCTCATTGCCGCGCGAGGAACGCATCAAGCTCGCGGAAAGCGCCGCTCCGCCGGAAATTTCGGATAAGGCTACTGTGTATGTTCTGGACCGCACCGGTTACGTCAAGGTTCGAGACGGCGAGAACGGGTTTTCGTGTTTTGTTGATCGCCAAACTCCTCTGAACCTGGAGCCGACTTGTTTTGACGCCGAAGGCAGCGCCACCACTTTGCCCACGCGGATTTTCGCTGAGGAGCGTCGCGCCAAAGGCGAACGTGAAGACCAAATCAGCGCCGAAATCGAAACGGGATACAAATCCGGAAAATTCCTGGCGCCGCGAAAGTCTGGCATCGTGTACATGATGTCCGACTCCGGCGTACTTTACATTGCCGAGAAGAATCAGTTGATTCACATTCCACCGCACCTGATGTTTTACGCTCCCTACGCCACGGACAAAGACATCGGCTCGCCGCCGCCCGCCGCGAATATGCCGCACCTGATACGCGCCGGCCAGCCCGACGCGTACATCATCGTCGTGCCCGGGCCTGCTACGCATCCCGGTCATTAGTGTCAACTGCGCCGCGCCCGGCTCGGCAGCCAAGGCGAAATCCACAAGCGTCTGATTGGCCACGGTGCATCATGATCAGGCGGTCTCCCAAACTTGCCGCCTGGTGCATCGAGTGAGTCACCATCAAGGCAGTGAGCTTGTCGCGTGCAATCACTTGCTCGGTCAATGCGATCACTCGGTCCGCGCTTTTCGGATCAAGCGCGGCGGTGTGCTCGTCCAGCAGAAGCAGTTCTGGCCGCAGCACGTTGCCATCAGCAGCGTCAGAGCTTGGCGTTGTCCTCCGGAGAGACTTCCGATCGCATTTTCTAGCCTATCCTCCACAAAACATTCATTTTCGCCAGCGTACAGACCAATCGGCCAGAACTCGGACCTAAGACCAACGGATTATGAGTTCTCCTGAGCCCGCTGGGGCGAAAGAAGATAAGCCCCTTAGCTTTGCAAAGCAAGGAAAAGTGCGGCAGAACCTGCAACCTAGACGCAACCGATATTCCAATGAGCCAGGCTAAGGCAAGGCTGCACAATTTCGCCAATCCGCCTCTCGACCGGGTCTAGCCCCCGATACGTAAGAGTTGCCTCGACTGGGAAAATTTCTCTGAGGGCTGTTCTGCGAGGGCCCAGATACCAAACCGAGAATCCAAGCAAACTGCCGAGCAGAAATTAAGTCCTGTATCTCCGCGACATCCCCCGTCACCGAGAAAACACAGAGGACCCCTTTTGCCACGCGCTTGGCCCGGACATTGCAATCCCTTGCGATGAGGGAGCAAGCCATGAGGAAACAATGGTGGTGCGCTAATTGCTTAATCCAGATCGAGCTGGACATCCACGGTCGGTGTAAGATCTGCGGGTCGAATGCGGTGGACAGGATGCAACGGAATCCCGAGCAAATGAAACCTGAGGAGGTCAAGCTGGACGCCGTCGTGTACAGCCAACCGCCCCAGGGCGAACGTCAACCCCTGCTAGTCGGCCCGTCCTGACGACCACTTTGAATCCATGTGGGTGATGTCAATGGGAAGACGGCGTTACCAACTTCCCCCGCTCCTCCGCCGCCAGAGCCGCTACTTCTCCAGGAATTGCTGCCGCCGCCCCACGGCCCGCCGATAAAGGCAGGCGAGGGACGGGCCGCCAGATAACGAAAAGGAATCGGAGGATTAGAACGACGATTGGGAGACCGAAGGAGAATGAGACGGCGTTCAAGTTGGTTGATCGCTCGATATAATTTGCTTTCAATTGCAGTCTCATAACGCTGAAAGCCAGAATTGGCGCCCTGAATTCACCCTGATTCTGTACCGCAGTTAGTAATAGTAGTTGAGTTACCCACCCCTACAACTGCATTGGGGATTGCCAGCGCCTGAAACCTTGACATTAGGCTGTGATATTTATAAAGTCTGCAGCAATCCTCCTAGTAAGCTGGCTTCTGCGTAATGGATTTCTGTGATGCATACGCTTCCGTTTTCTCGGACAATCCGTTCCACCATCAAAACAGTCTCCTTAAAGACGGGCATATACAACTATCTGTTTTTCGCTGTGTATCCGTATATGTTCGAGCCCAAGCAGCTGGTTTTCCTGACCGAGTACGTACGAGCTGCTGCAAGGTTGCCCGGTTGCTTCGTTGAAGCAGGATGCTCCCGCGGCGCAACGACCGTTTTCTTGAATAGGTTTATGAATGGTGAGGGGATAGAGCGGGACTACTACGCTATCGATACGTTTTCAGGTTTCGTCGACGAGCATGTAGAACATGAGACCAAGACTAGAGGCAAGCCGGTAAGCCTCAAAGGTCACCAGTTCATCGAGAATACGAAGGCTTGGTTCGACAGGAGCATGACTCTGCACGGCATCAAGCGCGTGAAATCCGTCGAAGGCGACGTCACCAAGTTTGACTTCTCGACCATCGCGCCCATCGCCTTCTGTCTACTAGACGTGGACCTTTATAAGCCGATCAGCGATGTGTTGCCGAAGATTCACGGGAACATGTCCCCCGGCGGGATCATCGTCGTTGATGACTGCAAATCCGCGGAATTGTGGGATGGAGCCCTGCAGGCTTACGAGGAATTTGTGCAGCAGAAGGGCCTTTCGAAAGAAATCACCGCTGGGAAGCTTGGAATCATACGGCTATAAGCCAATCGCCCTGTTGATCCCAGATTTGTCAACAAAGTAGTGCCTAGCGCTCTCGCTTTTGGCGGGAAAGTAAACCTTGAAGATATTGCGAGCACGGAAACGGAGATTTCTGGTCATTTTATGCCCCGCGTCGTTTAGGCATTGAATCAAGCATACCGTCGATTGAACGTCGGCGAGCCGCGACAGCGGGCCGACGTTGACATTGGGCGTTTAGCCTCCGCTTATTGAAGCGTTCTGTTCCGATTTTTCTCATCACATTGTGCGCGGTGTGTCATGGAACCCGACATGGCGCCAACCACACAGGCGACTAATGTGGATCGGTGCGGCACTCAAGCGCTCAGAGGTACATTGCGATGTGGTTCAGGGGGTTGTTCGTAGAACTTGTGCGCCGAGACTTAAAGTTGATGTTGCGAGTCCCGATGATGCGCTCGGCCGATTTCCAGTGACAAGCTTTTGCTTCTTGTGGGGCAGGCTGTGCAAGCTATCGAGATAGGCCGCAATGCCGCGGTACAGACCCTCGGCGACGCGCTGGCGCTGGCCGCTCTCGAGCAGCAGCCTCTCGTCGCTCGCATTGCTGACGAAGGAAATCTCCGAAAGCACTGCAGGCATGTTGGCACCGGTTAAAACGATGAAGGGTGCCTGCTTCACGCCGCGGTTCGTCTCGCGCCGGCTGACAAGTTGGAGCCGCTGCGAGAGCGCGTTCTGAATACCCAGGGCAAGCTGCTTCGATTCCGTGATCTTCTCGTTGCTTGTGATCTTTTTGATCAGTTCCGGAAGATCACGGAGGGAAGATTGTGCGAGCGCATTTTCGCGCCTCGAGAGTTCCATGGTTTCCTGCGAAGCTGCCAGGCTTAGGTAGTACGTTTCGACGCCGCGCACTTCACGGCTGGCGCTCGAATTCGCGTGAATCGAGATGAACAGATCTGCGTTGGCGCCGTTGGCGATTGCTGTGCGCTCTTCCAGCGGAACGTACCTGTCGTCCTTGCGTGTGTAGACCACTTCCGCACCCGGAATGTTTGCTTCGATCAGGTGGCCCAGCCGCAGCGCCACGTCGAGGCAAAGGTTTTTTTCGAGCAGACCGTGCGGCCCCATCGTGCCCGTGTCGTCCCCACCGTGGCCGGGATCAATCGCGATGCGGTTGATCTTCAGCCCCAATTCCCGCGCCAGTGAGAGTTGAGTTTCCTGGCTGGCGGTTGCCTCCGGCGGCGCCTTGGCCCCGTTGTGGCTCGCCGCATCCGAACTCAGATCTCGCTTCGCGCCGGCCATCGGTTGCGCGTGAACGTCGATCACCAGGCGATAGGGGTCCGAAAGCAATTGCGCGGAATAATCCTTCGCACCATCCGCTTCGAGAACCAGCCGGACCACCTCGTCCTTATTTTGCACGGCCCGTACCCACTTCAGCAGGCCATCTTCGATAGGGACTGTCTTTGGCCCGACGGACGGGCTCAGCCGCGCATTGTACAGATCGAAATAGATGCGGTCGGGCGAAGTGATTCGCGCCGAGTCGTACTGAACCGGATCGTCGAGCACGACGACGACCCGCGCATCGTTCTCTGCGCTCGATGCCTCGATTGCGTTGACGTTCGGCATGCCTCGCTCGGTTAGCTGTGGTTCGGCGGCCGCCCCGCTCTCCGCCGATTCCCGAACGTCCGGCGTTTGCCTCCCATCGTCCGCTTCTTCGCCCTGCATCAGGCTCTTTGAGAACTCCACGAATCTAGCTCCCGCGCCGCCGATGGCGCTTCCGAGATCCCTGTGACGGAGCGGTGAAATCATTTCCTTCAGCATGGTACGCGGCAGGGCGATGCCCACCGACAGCAGAACGACAGCGAGTGCGCCCGCCCAAAGAGCCCAGCTTGGCGAGCCAAGCTCCGCGAGAGGCTTGTACGTAAGCGGTGGTGTAGCAGGAACTCCGGCTGCCTCTACAGAATCGGTACCCGTGGCAGGCGTCGGCATCGGCGTCGACGTTGGACGAGCAGCAGCTACGACGTCCAACTTATGATCCGCCTTCTCGACAATGTCCGGCGACACCGTGTGGCGCCCTTGGGCATGTGCTTCCAACAAAGCGTGGAAGCAGATCTTGTTGATGTTTCTCGGAACGCCCTGGCTTCGCTCGGCGACGAGCGCCAAGGCCTCCGGCTCGAATATCGCTTCGCCGCGATGGCCCGCGACTTTCAGCCGGTGCCTGATATAACCGGCTGTTTCCTCGGGCGACAGAGCTTCCAGATGCTTCACCACCGTAATACGCTGCAGCAGTTGCGCCATCTGCTTCTGCCCCAGTTTCTCCCCGAGTTGCGGCTGCCCGGCCAGAACGATCTGCAGCAGTTTGGTGTTCGACGTCTCGAAGTTCGAAAGCAGCCGGATGGTTTCGAGCACGGAATCTTCCAGGTTTTGCGCCTCATCGACGATCAGGACAAATCGCTTGCCCGCCAGCAGTTCAGCAAACAACATTTCATTCAACGTGTTGTGCATGGCCACGAGTCCCATGCCCGTCGAATTGACTCCTAGCTCGCTCAGAAGGTATTGGAAGAATTCGCGGAAATTGCACTGCGTCTGGAACAGGAACGCGGTGCGTGCCGTATCGCGCAGTCCCTCGAGCAATTGATGTAGGAGCGTCGTCTTGCCCATGCCCGGCTCCGCGATCAGCGCCAGAAATCCCCGGCCGCCCAGGATTCCCTCTGTGAGCGAGTCGAGCGCCTCGCAGTGCGTCCGGCTCGGGTACAGATACGCCGGGTCGGGCGTGACGCCAAACGGCTGCTGGTGCAGGTGATAGAAATCGAGAAACATGGGCATGACCTCCAATTCCCGGCGGCGCAGGCAGATCGCCTTACCAGCTCCCCTGCATTGGGGTTCCAGCACAAGGTCGAGTCGCAGAACGACTGCGTCCGAAGTTAGCGCTCGGTCGGCGGGTGCGGGTAAGCAACTGTGCGCATCTTAGGCTATCTGCGCCGGAGCGGGGATTCTGCTACAACCACCGTGTGACCGCAAGAGTCAGCCTTGTAAGGCTACCCGCTAATTTGGACAGTCAGGGCCTCGTTTTTTAGTACACCTGCGAAAGCCAAGAAGGCCTCGTGCGATTTTGGACTCCGCGATGAGGCCGGTCGTGATTGTACTCTTCGATCCAACGAGCGATGGATGTTCGCGCTTCTTCCGAGCTTCGATACTCGGCCGTCCAGACTTCCTTCAGAGTGCGCTGGAATCGTTCAATGTAGCTGTTTCCTTCCGGGTGATGATAGGCCGTGCGTCGATGCCTGATGCTCAATTCAGAGTCTCGATGAACCGGGAAGAAGTGAACTGTGTTCCATTGTCAGTGGTCAATGTTACGCCAGCGTCGCGGCTGCCCTCGGGCAGCCGTTCGAGTACAGCTTGCTCCACCCCTGCCAGCGCATCTTCGGTTTGGCAACGGTGCGAGAATTCCAGCCCACGACCTCCCGTGTGAAGCAGTCGATCACGCACACCAGGTACGCCCAACCCACGGCAGGCCCCGCCCAGATCTTGGTCATGTCCGACTGCCAGATCTGATTTGGCTCAGCTACATCCACACGGCCTGAAGGTACCGTTACGTCCATTGACAACCAAAACTTTTTCTTGCGAGGATGAGCGAATCGACAAGATAGCCGAGGTACTCGACGCTGACAGCCAGGAGGCAAAAGCACAATGAGAGTGTATCGCCTCTCTGGAGAGTTCAATCGTACATACCCGACGCGAGAAGCAGCCAATGACGCGCTTGGAATCCTGTTAGAGCGGCAGGAGCTCCACTCACTCGATATCAAGGAAGTCGAGATCGACGAAGGCGAGATCGACACCCCGGACGGCGTTTCGTTTTGGCGACGTTTGCTGTCGAATCTGCCCAGCAATCGTTCGACAGGCACAAGTCATAATAAACTTAGACGCGCATCCCGTTATTGGCGCTGAGGATACGTCGTCCATGGCGCGCCGCCTTGCTTCGAGACACAAGGTCGCCTTCGTTTTAGATGGCTAAAGGAGATGAAAGTGGAAATGGTCTACCCGAACTTCATCTTTTGATGTTGGCTATGTTTGCATTCTCCTTGCTGATTTCGACCGGCGTTTCTATGGCTATACTGGCTTAGGACTCTCCACCCATAGCGTCAACGAAAAGGTATACACAGGATCCTTCAGCTTGTTCCTGCTGTCTTCTAGAAAAGCATGATTCTGATTTTGCCCTGTCATGCCGGTTGGCAGAGTTATGATCTCTCGATTGCGTCATTCGTGGATCTCGAACGGACTATCCAGAGTTTTTCGAACCTTTCCTCCCTCCCCTTCTGAAATGATCGCCAATGATCGTTCAATCATTTCCGGTTAATAACCACTCCAATGATTTCCCGAATTCACGACTGATCCTCAGCAGCGCTTCTGCTCCGATCTCCTTCTCACCACGCTCTACGGCGGAAAGATAACTTTGAGAAATACCTATGCGTCGGGCGAACTGCATCTGGGACGTATCAAACCCTCTTATTGGCGTGCCCGTCGGATTTTGCTGTTGTGGTGGATGCATGTTGGCTGGTCTTAGCGCAAACGCGTGACCTCGAGGCTTTCGACTTCCAGACGGTCATAAAGAGGTTCGCTATTCGCGGTATTGTCGACGTGCGTGGGGCGTCCTGTGTTTCCTTCCGGTCAGTGATGTCTCGTCCGACCGCGTAAATTAAATGCTGATCGGTTAAAGGCATTGCATTCCACGAAAACCATCGATAGGAACCATCCTTGCAGCGAAGCCGGTTCTCGAAGCCAATCGTTTTCCAGTCGCCATCCAATCTTTCTACTTCTCGACTGGAAGCTTCACGATCGTCAGGATGTACGAAATTGATGAACGGCTCAGCCTTCAGTTCTTCGACGGTGTACCCGAGTGTATCCTGCCAGGCGGGATTGAGTCGCTTGAAGAATCCGTCAGTGCCTGCTATGCAAAGCAGATCGAGCGAAAGATTGAAAAACCTGTCCAATTCTTCCGTTGCCTGCGCCCGTTCGATGGCCAAATTGGCTGACTCTAACTTGGCGACCGCCAGTAGCCGTGTCGTTTCCCGCGCTTCTCGAAACCGCACTTGCGCGACTGCTTCCAGTTCCTTGGCTCTGGAGTGCAATTCCTGGTTGCGCTTCTGCTGATCCATCCGCTGCTCTTTGAGTCGGACGAACTCAGTCACATCCTCAACACGATGAATGATGTATACAACTTCCTTTTTTTGGCCTAAAACAGGCACATTGAACGGGCTCCAAAATCTCTCCTCGAACGCAGCGCCTTCAGCTTGGGGAGTTCGAATGTCGTACTTCTGAATCGCCATAGTATCTGCCACGCCATTTTGCAGTACCCGGTCTAGCGAATGTCGCAGGTTGCAGACGCCCGTAGCGGACGGATCGTCCGGGTTGTCCGGAAAAACGTCAAAGATATCTCGTCCCAAAATATCCTCGCGCCGCGTCATCGTTGCCCGCAGGTAAGCGTCGCTGACTGCGGCAATCTTAAGATCCGGTGTCAACACGAGATACAAGCCAGGTGTCGCTTCAAATAAAGCTTGGAAGTCGGGCGCAGAAGCGGCTGATACAATAGTTTCCGTCACGTTTCGCAATGAAGAAGTTAACTTAGAGATTATATAACCATAGAACTTAAGTAAGACCGCGGCAACGGTACTTTCCGGTTGGGAAGCGTAACTGTTAACATTTTCTCATAGGTGCGGTGAATTCGATCGTGTCCGGCAACTTCATTTCCGGCGCCGAGCGAAATGCACTTGGGACGTGTCAAATCCTCTCAATTCCCGAATTCGCCGCCCGACTAGTTTCCACTGGATGAAGTCCTGTTTGTCCGTTGATTTTCAGCAATGTGCGTACCGAGGGCGCGATCGATAAGCCGATTACAACCTCCACCGATCCAATTGTCAGACCACTACATTGATCACTATTGAGTATCACATAATATAGTGACACTCCGAGAGTTCTGTGCAGATGCGCGACGCCTGATTCAAACCTACGTAGATCACTACAATGCCGTGCGATTGCACAGTGCCATCGGATATGTGACGCCACACGATATGCTCGCTGGACGCCAAGCCGAGATTCATGCGGCCCGCGATCGCAAGCTCGAGCAGGCACGTCATCAGCGGCAACTCCGGCGGGCAGCCGTCTCGCTTGCACATTCTTCGAACCTGACTACAATGACTTCGCCAGGTGAAACGGAAGCGGGCTCTGCAGGGACGCAACCATGCTGAGGGATAACCCGGTGGGCTCTTCGCACCAATGCCTTGAAAATCCCCGCCCCGCAGGGGCGGAACTTTCACTAACGGAAGACGTCACCTCTCCATTTCAGGCTGAACCAAGACAGTAAGACTACTTCCTACACTAACGCCGGTCGGAGCCAAGTCTCTACTAAAATGCTGAGAAATATTCACCGTCCTGTGGAAAAACGGTGCAAATCATTTTTATTTATTTGCACGCTCCCTAAATGAATGTATGCTCGCTGCGTCAATACACAAACCCTCCGCCCGGGCCCAGAAACGGGCGCGAATTAACATGAACCAAGCGCATCGGACCGGAAGACCCTCCTTCCGTTCCTGTCGCTTTCCAAGATACGCTGCGCTTGAATGTGTCTGCCCTATGGCCGGGTTGTTGCGTCAAAAGGGAAGACCATGACTACTAGCGATTTGCCGTATCCGCTATGGCAAATGCCTCTTTTGCAGGTCGTAATGGAAATGAAACCCAACAGCCTGATTGAAAAAATCAAGATTGCTGAGACCGCCGTTGCTCAGCGTCTGCGAGAATTGGAAAACAAGCCTTGCGGGAAAGAGGAAAGGATGGCCCTACACAATGCGGTTTCAACTCTTCGGGACTTGAAAAGCGTGCTGACACAGTCTGACAACTTGGAGGGTTGAACATATAACCCAATTCGCACTTGGTCCAAAAACTGTCTGCGGACCAGCGCCAATCGTCAGAATCGGGACTACCTATTCAAGGACTTACGACGCTTACAGCTGTGGCACTCACGCGAATATTCGCGCGAGTGGATCATCATCTTGCGCGCCGTGAAACACACAATTTATTCTGTGACCTCCCTCGTATGGATAGCTAGCATCCCCTGCTCCGCTTCATCCGTTTAACTAGGCACTGGTCCGAGGGACAGTCGATTGATAGGGCACACTGCGGTGGCTCCTGTCTCGCAAGCCTCCGCTCGTTGCTACCCTTGCTTATTAACTAGGCGAGGTCCAAACAACAGAAAAGCGGTTTTTCGGAGGAGAATCCATGCGCGCATTGAACCCATTTGCCGTTGCGATCGTCTTGGCAGGTATTTTCGCGAGCGCCGCTGCTGCGCAGACGCAGACAGCCAATCGCGCTCAACTGCAAACTGGCAGTTCGACTGCTGGCGCGGTAACCACGGTGGACCAGGCAATCGATCTTATTATTGCGCGCGAACATGACGAAGTGGCCGTGATCCGGCAGTACAGCCCGATCGTCGAGACTTATGTTCAGGATATGAAACCCGATGCGGAGATGGGCATCGTGCCTGTTCGCGATCACTATTTCCTGGGCCAGGCGGAGCTGTCCAAGGGAATCATCGACGACTCGATGCTAGACAGGAAAAAGAAGAGCAGAGCGGCGGTTTTCAATCCGTTTTCTCACCTGGGGGGATCTTCTTCCTACGTTCCCGAGGGTTTTCTTCAGATGGTTTATATCGACGTGAACGGCTTTGATCGACAGCACTACGAGTTCACATACGTAGGGCGGGAATTCCTTGGCGAAGTGCGGTGCGCGGTCTTCGACGTCACCCCACTACCCAACACAGGCAAGAGGAGCTTCTACGGCCGCATCTGGGCGGAAGATCAAAGATTCGCGATTGTCCGCTTCAACGGCATGTTCACATCATCCGGCGGTGAAGGGACCGGCTTCAATCTGCACTTTGATAGCTGGCGACTGAACCTGCAGTCAGATCTCTGGCTGCCTGCGTTCGTGTACAGTCAGGAATCGGAACTCAAGAGTTCCTCTGCGTCTCCCATCCTGTTCAAAGCGCAGACCCGCTTGTGGGGCTACAACCTCACTAGTCTCAACCGCCCGGCGGACTTCAATCAAGTGTCGACACTCGATTATAGTCACAGCGCGGAGGATTATTCCCCGATTCAAGCCGAACGCGAATGGCAAGATCGGGCGGAAGTCAGCGTAATCGATCGCTTACAACGCATTGGATTGCTTGCGCCTCGGGGAGAACTGGACAAAACTCTCGAGACCGTCGTTAACAACCTGGAAGTAACGAACAACTTGGACGTCGACGTTCACTGTCGGGTCCTGTTGACCAGCACGCTTGAGACCTTTTCGATTGGACATACGATCGTTATAAGCCGCGGCTTGCTCGACGTCCTGCCAGACGAAGCGAGCCTTGCCACCGAGCTCGCGCAGGAACTGGCCTCAATCATGATCACGAAACCGTCGATGGATCAGTGGGGATTCAACGACACCACAAACGTCACAGCCGGCGAAGCGCTGTCTCGCTTTTCGTTCAAGGCCACGTCGGCGGAAGTCGACATGGCCAACAAGAAAGCCGTCGAATTGCTGAAGAACTCGCCCTATAAAGACAAACTTGGAAATGCGGCGCTCTTTCTGAAGCAACTCTCGGCAGATTCGGCAGCACTCCCGGCGCTCATTGATGCGCGCCTCGGGAACAGCGTGGCCCTCAGCTCCGAGCTGGCAAGTCTGGGACCGCTGCTCCAAGCGGACAAGCTCGACCAGGTCGCGGCATTGCCGCTGGGCGCCCGCGTGAAGGTTAATCCTTGGGATGATCAGGTGGAACTGCTGAGAGCTAAGCCAGTCTCCCTGCATTCGGTTCGTGAAAAAATGCCCTTTGAGGTGACACCTTTTCTACCGTTCTTGATGCGCTATCAGGAGCCTAATGCAGCCGGAAAGACGAACGCGTCTGCTTTGGTGAAAAAAGAGACCACGCATCCATAAGTTTTCTTAGAGTGTCTAACAAAACCTTGCCTTCATTCACAGGGTTCCCTGTTTCCCCAACAGGTTCGCGACACTAAGCATCGCGATTCCGCCACGCTTGCGTGCTTGGGTCATCGCCACGAGGGTGAGTCGTGCCACAGAATGAAAGAGGCCTCCAAAGGAACGAACGCTCCGCTATGCTGTGGGACGCCTTCCTCACGATACGATTCCGGAATCCCTCGAGTGTTTTCGCCGTCTGGGTTCGGTGCGATCATGTTTGTAACTCCATTCCAGTTTCGCTATTCAATCGGTTTGCCGAACGCGCACAAATACACGACGGTTGTCCGCTGCACGGTTAGAGCGCTGGCCATGCTCCACCTGAATTCGGTTGAAAATTACCAATCTCGAGATTCCATGTGGGGAACTTAAATTTTCCATGTTTGGCCCCATGGCCGCCAGACACGTTGTGGAAAAAGTGATACCAACTTAGTTAGAAATTGTGTGGAAAGTCAAGATGAAGTTTGGCCCATAATATAGTTGTATGGTAAGCGTCTGGTGGGAACCGTGTTGACGATGGCAAAGATGTGCTAAGCAGTGACGACTTGAGTTTCCGGGGATTCTGCTGAGAGGTTCCAGGGCAAGAGTTCTTCGATACGATTGATCGGATGGTCGGCGATGCGGGACAGAACGTCGCGCAGATAGGTTTCCGGATTTAGTTCGTTCAGTTTTGCTGTTCCGATCAAGCTGTAAATAGCCGCCGCGCTCTCACCGCCTCGATCCGAGCCCGCGAACAAGAAGTTTTTTCTACCCAGGGCCACCACCCGCAACGCTCGCTCCGCCGCGTTGTTGTCGATCTCTAGTCGGCCATCATCACAGTAACGCATCAGCGCTTCCCAGCGTCCCAGCGCGTAGCGAACCGCTAGCGCTGTATCCGATTTTCTCGACAGCTTCCCCAGCGTCTCCTCCAGCCATTGCTTGAACGATTCCAGCAATGGCCGGCTACGCAGGCTGCGGATCTCGCGCCGCTCTTCGCAGCTACGTCCCCGGATTTCCTTCTCGATGGCATACAGCTCAGCGATTCGTTCCAGGGCCGTCTTTGCTGTCTGTGATTTGTGCGCCTCCACCAGATCGTAAAACTTCCTGCGCACGTGCGCCCAGCACGCCGCTTCCACGATCCGTCCCGCTTCGTAAATCTGATCGAACCCAGCGTAACCATCCGCCTGCAGTGTCCCTGTAAATGAACTCAGGTGCTGCTGCGGATGCTCACCCTTGCGATCGGCTGAGTAACAGAACCATACTGCCGGTGGCGTGGGATCTCCAGTCGGCCGATCATCGCGCACATAGGTCCACAGCCGTCCCGTCTTGGTCTTTCCCAACCCCGGCGCCAACACCGGAACCGGCGTGTCATCCGCATGCAGCTTCTGTCCCGCTAGAACGTGACGTCGCAGCGCCTCCACCAGAGGAGATAGTAGCCGGCTCGTTCCGCCCACCCATTCCGCCAAGGTCGAGCGATCGATTTCCACGCCTTCGCGCGCGTAGATCTCGGATTGGCGATACAGCGGAAGATGATCGCCATACTTCGAGATCAGCACGTGCGCCAGAAGTCCCGGGCCGGCGATACTCCTCTCGATCGGCCGGCTAGGCGCGGGGGCTTGCACGATTCGATCGCAGCCGACGCAGGCCAGCTTCGGGCGCACCTGACGCATCACTTTGACTCGCTCAGGCACATACTCCAGGATTTCCGAAACATCTTCACCCAGATGTTTCAGCTCTCCACCACAGTCCGGGCAAGCTTTCTGTTGCGGCAAGTAAGTTTGCACTTCACGTCGTAGATGCGCAGGCAGTGGCCGCCGCGCCGGTCGTGTCGCAACAGATTCAGCCACGACCACCTTCCGCGACTCGGTTTCGATCGCGCGGGTCTGTTCCAGGTCTCCCAACCGCAACTCCAGCTGCTCGATCTGACGATTGAGTTTCTCGGACGAGCGGCCGAACTGCATGCGGCGCAGTTTTGCGATCAGCAGCTTTAAGTTTTCGATTTCCGTATCGCGCGAAGCCAGCTGCTCGCGCTGCGAAAGGATTTCCTGTTGTTGCGTGGCGATCTGTTTCCGATGCGAGAAAACTTGCTCATGCAGCGCGAGAAGCAGTTCCTTCAGTTCGCCGGGATTGAGACCTTCGAGGTTGGGAAGAACGCCAGCCGCGTTATTCATTCGAGGAAATATACTGCAGTTGTTTTACAGTGTGATTAAAATTCCACCGAAAAGAATAAAAATCTTTGGCTCACACCGCGATTTGCGGATCGTAGCTGCGCACCGGGCGCCGCCAGTCGATTCCCTCCAGTAACATGGACAGCTGGGCCGGAGTCAAGGACACCCCTCCGCTCGCCGCTTGCGGCCAGATGAATCTTCCGCGCTCCAGTCTCTTCGCGAACAAGCACAACCCATCTCCACTCCACCAGAGAACTTTAATCAAGTCCCCGCGCTTGCCACGAAACACAAACACCTGACCGGAAAACGGATTCTCCGCAAGCGCCGTCTGTACCATCCCGCTCAAGCCCGTAAATCCACGCCGGAGATCCGTCACGCCCGCGACGATCCAGATGCGCGTCCCTGCCGGCATCGCGATCATCCCAGCAAACACTCGAGCGCAGTCCGCAAGACCGCCAAGTCTACGCTGCCCGCAATCCGCAGATTTCCTTTGGCTAGTTCGATCTGCAGAGTTCCTGTCGGCGCCTGGCCAGATGGGTTGCGCGGATTCGCCGTGGAAACTACGACTTCCTTCGAGACCGTCACCGGAAGCAGCTTGGTCGAGGTGTTGTTATCCAGGCGCCCTTCGCGATACTGCTTCCGCCAGAGGAAAATCTGATTGGCGTTCACCGCATACTTCTGTGCCAGTTGCGCTACGGACGCGCTTCCCTCAAAGCTCTCTTCTGCGATCCTGCGCTTGATCTCGATGGCCCAACGCCGCCGTCTCTTCACCGAAGTGTCCACTTATCCCTCGTGGGCACTTGTTTAGTGCCCACGAGCACCATCACCTATCCACCCACACTTCGTCCAGACGGTTCAAACCAGACGCTTACGTTGTATGCAGGAACTAGCGGTGTCAAGTGATGGACATAGAGAATCAGCCGCGATTAAGCGTGCTTGTGAAGACCTGCTAAGAATCAAAATACCTCCCCACTTGATTTCGAAGAGCCAATCGGGATGTGAGAACGGCGCACGGGCGCGGCTCAAAGGCATAGGTTGTAACTGTTGGAGAGGCACCGATTTCAGTATATCTACTCATGTGCATGGTCGCGCAGGTGTGTGACTTGGATCACGTAACGCGCTCAAGCGATGTTTGCCGTTCTCATGGTTGTGATTGCGTTTTCCCTGGGTCTTGCTGACGCAGCGCCCCTAATTCCAAATCCGCTCTCATCCGAGCCATTGAGGATTTTGGTAGGTACCGTCGAAGGTGTGCGTGGTTTTGTAGAGCTCGTATCTTCCGGACTGTCCTGCCTGCGCGGTCTTCGCGAGTAGAGCTGCAACTTCATTTGAGTTCATTGGTTGGAAGCTCCGCGCGGCGCTGAGCGCCTGGTTGAGTATCTGCATCGAGTCACATCCAGTGATCACCACGCTGGTGGGCAGATTCATCGCATAGTGCAAACATTCGACCGGAGTCACCGTCTTGCTTTCCAGGATGATGTGGTCGCCCATCGGCTTCATTCCGAGCACGCCGATATCCTCCTTTACGAGCACCGGCAAGACTTTCTTTTCGAAGCTGTCGTAGTGTGCGTCCATTACGTTGAGAGGCATTTGAACTGCATCGAACGTAAAGTTGTTCTTTGTAGCGGTGGCCAGCATTTTCAGATGAATGTCTGGACTCTTGTGGCCAGTGAAGCCGATAAGGCGGATCTTGCCCGCCTTCTGGGCTTCAAGAACGGCCTCCATCGCTCCGCCTTTGGCAAAAACGCGGTCCGGATCGGTGTCGCGAATCACTTCGTGAAACTGGAGGAGATCGATCCGGTCGGTCTGAAGGCGACGCAGGGACTCGTTGATTTGGCTCGTAGCGGCGGCCATATTCCGTCCATCGATCTTGGACATGAGAAAAGCTTTTTGACGATAACCGTCCCGCAGCGCCATGCCCATGCGAATTTCACTCTCGCCGCCGTTGTAGTCCCAGCAGTTGTCGA
Organism: uncultured Acidobacteriota bacterium; assembly: GCA_963703675.1. Classification (GTDB taxonomy): domain Bacteria; phylum Acidobacteriota; class Terriglobia; order Acidiferrales; family UBA7541; genus Palsa-295. The sequence continues at coordinate 161,389 of CAVPFH010000012.1, forward strand.
GAAAATTGATTCCTTCATCAAGACCCATGCGGACAATGCGAATGCTTTCCTGAGGATCTGCCTGTTTGCCGAGATGATAGCCACCGAGCCCGACGAGCGAAACTTTCTCTCTGCTGCGGCCCAGCGTTCGATAAGGAATGCCGTTTCTGGATTCTGATGACGGGACCAGTCTATCTGCGTGCGCCGAGAAATAGGCCGCGGCCGCGAAACCAAGGAATCCACGCCGCGAAATGCTGGAACCTGCGGTGTCGGGAGTTGGCGAAGCCGACGTGAGATACGGATGAAATACACTCTCTTGGCTATGTTGATGCTTCTTGTCGTTCATGAGGCACCTTCGCCTCCTCTTGGCTTTGTCTCGCTTCTGGTTCTTCCCAATCCTATGGCCGTCTTCGCAACAATGAGGTGAGGTTTTGGACGCTCTTTGCAAGCTCCACGACTTCACCATTTCCATGAAGTTCGAATTCAACTTCATATCAGACATTCTGCCCGGAACGTTCCGTTGAACGATTCCACGAAGGCATTGTCGGTCGGTTTGACCTAATGCTGTCCTAACAGCTACGCAAAGTTAGTCCCGTCGAAGAGTGTCGCGCGGTGTTCTTGCTTTCTCGCGTGTGTCAGGAGAGGCACGAATGCCTGTCATTTCCTCGATCTGAATACAATAGAACACCGGGACCACGGGTTTCCGCTGGCGGCGAACCTGAACTGCAGTATAGCCGCTCTGCCACCACAGGGCTCTCCTTTCTATCAGTGAGCGGGCGTACTCCCGGCCTTTCGCGTCTTTGGGAGAGTTAGAAAACTCCAGGTAGTGCCCTAGAGCGACAACGCTCACCCACCGGTCGTGGGCCACAATTTCGTCAACCTCCACACAGACCAGGGGATTCTCTCGCATCCACTCGATCTTCCGTCCCAGCGTGGAGAAGCAGTACAAGCATTCAGCTTCGTAGGAAAAATAAATGGGAACGATGTAAGGTCGATTGTTGGAGACACAAGCGAGCCGGCCAAACCCGACCCGGGCGAGCAGTTTGCGACACGCGCCGCTGCGGAGCTTAGTAATAAGCATGAAACTCCGCGACCGCAGCGAAGTTATCTTCGCCGCCTGCACTGACGGTGTAGCCGAGGCGATGGACGTTCATCTCGTACAATATGGCCTGGAATCGTCGGGGATCTCGTTCCCACGCGGCGGACCGAACCCGCAGACAAGATCGTCAGAGCTGTGCACTCCGCAATACATCGTTTTTCTGCGGAAGGCCCGGACGAGACGACCGCGTGATGCTAATCCTCAAAGTTAACTAGTTTTGGAATCCGCGTGAACTGCGTTCCCTAACTGTGATCGACTTCCCAAACAACGCGCCCGCTTCGGAGGCGTGACCGGCCGCGAGAGATACTTGCGCCGAACATCAAACCGTATCGCCTATGCGTACAACAATTACGCTCACATTGTCCTCTCCACCATGCTCGTTTGCGAGCCGGACAAGACGATCTGCGTTCGTTTGCACATCGGAATTTTCGAGAAGCAGTCTAGCGATTTCCGAATCCCTCACCATGCGTGTCAGCCCGTCGGTGCAGAGCAGCACTATATCGTTACTCTCCAGGATGTGCTCCGTTGCATCCACCTCCACCTGTTCCTGGACTCCCAAGGCACGGATCAGGACGTTCTGCATCCTACTCAAATGCGATTCCTCCGGCTTAATCAGACCGCGCCGAACCTGCTCCGCGACCAGACTATGGTCCGTGGTGAGCCGTTTCAGCACACCCGAACGAAGCAGATAGGCCCGACTATCTCCTACATGGACCAGGCTAAGACGGGCGCCCTGCAGCCACGCCGTCACCACCGTCGCACCCATTCCACGCAACAGCGGATTGTCGAGCGACGCTTCGTAGATACGAAGATTCGCGAGTCGAACGGCGCAAGCCAGCCGGTTGGTTTTTTCGGAAAGGTCGGGACGTAGTACTTCGCTGAACGGGACAGAAACGTTTTCCGAATTCTCCGAGCAATGCGCCGTGATCGTATCGCCCGCGATCGCGCTCGCCAACTCCCCGTGCGCTTCGCCCCCCATGCCATCCGAAACGATGAACAGCTTCAATTCGGGCAGCAGGCGACACGTATCTTCGTTGTTTTTGCGAACCCGGCCAATGTCGGTCTTGGATCCGATTTCTAGCTGTATGCACGCATTCCCGGTCATGGCAAGCCCCTGCGATACCTTCCCTCTCCTTCTCAACGAAGCTACTTCTTTCGCCGAGCGACTAAACAAAATCCCCCATCTCTAGCTTATGGGCTCGACTCTTCTCGTCCAGACGATGTACATGGCAAGTACAAATAAAGACGGGCCTGCGAAATGGCCCTCCCAACATCGATATCAAGCCGCAGCAACTGGCTGGCGCAGCACTAGTGGGTGTAGGAGATACCCACTAGAGGCACAGCTGTGCTCCGGAGGCCCCCATTGTCTAAATTCAGCAGCACGTTTCCACTCAAAACTAAATGGCCCCACACACGAAATTTCAGGCCCAGCGACGCATCGATTATATTCTCGTCTGCAATCTTCTGAGCTATGTCCGAATGCGTCGTCCCTGGCGTATACACCGCGCAGGCAACACCCGCTGCGTTTGTCGATCCAGAGCAATTGCCGTGATCCGCGTACATTTGAGAGATGAGCTCCGGACTGCTAAAGAGTCGTTGTCCGTAGAGGTCAAATGCTCCCGTTAGCCGCCTTGTCACACGAACATCAGCTCCCACAATATAGAGTAATCGATTGGGCAGCGCGCCCTTGGCGACCGGATTTGTGGCACCTGGCACGATGTTCGTACCGGCGAGAACGGAATCGCCATTTACCTCGTAACCCACCAAGGCGTGCGGCGTAACCCGCGCATGGTAGGAAATCACGGCAAACGGCTCCACTCCAGTCGTGCCAGAACCCAGGAAATTCGTTGCATCTCCGCTGGGCAGGCGCACATCTACCCCTGCTGCTACTGCCAGACGCTCCCCCTTGTACACCGTGTATTTTCCGCGGAGCACCACATCGCCGATGCCCACTGCGCTGCTCGAATCGGAAAACTTTGCATTGAGGCACGGAACTTGCGGCGCACATTGCGCGGTGAGCACAAGATTAATTGGATTGAAGGAATGCCACACATTGCCGGGCGCATTGATAGCTGCCGGTGCAACAGTATTCGGAACAATCGTCGCTTGCGAAGTAACCGCCATTCGCACATCCAAAATCGGAATCGCGGCCGAGAAATCAAGACGGCTCGTAATTCCGTAAGTAAAATAAATCGTATATTGATTAGCAGTCAGGTCGATATTGTTCGATGTTTGGATGTAGTCGCGAACGAAGCAAGGATCTCCCGCATATGGTGTGCCGGTCAGCCCGCTTTGGACCGGGCACGCCGGTATCTTCGGAGGAATAGGGGTAAAAGGCTGGTGCTGAAGGATGGTCGGAATATTACTCAAGCTCTTTCCGTCGATTGTGCTGAAATTGAAATATTGGTAGCTGAATCCCAAAAAGAGTTTGTGCCTCCCGATGGTTGTCGCGCGATCCCCGAGAATTGGACCAAGGCTTTCATCCGTCGAAGGAGCAAATGTCTTCAGAGACGGGTCGTAGATGAAGGTGATGCCGGAAGAAGGTGAAGCAAGCGGCAACTGCGACACCTGAACACCAACAGCTTCGTTAATAGGAGCGAACGTGGTCAGGAAGTCGCTGGCAAAATGGGCGCTGTGATGATCTCCCGTGTACAACACGGACTGCGCAGGATTCGGCGTAGAGCCAAACCCAAACGGACCGTACACCTGCGGAATTAGGCAAACCAGTTTGTTGTTCAGCGTGCCGTTCAAAGGACATATTTGCGCCGAAGCCGCACCCGCAACAAGAAGCATCAGGGCTGCGAGCCCGACGATCGCGATTCTCTTCATTACGGTTCTCCTCAGTCGGGATGGGGGCCGCTTGTTTCCGATCGTTGGTTTACCGCTGCGGGGAGGGCTGACCCGCCCGTTGTTGCAGCGAGTGTATTCCCCTCATATCGATTGTCAAGACACGCGTTCGCTTTCCCCCTTCTCACCTCACATCGGTAATGGCCCAGGTTCCGCTCTTCTTGGATAATTGGAAAACCAAAAGATCGCTTCGATCCAAGGTTTTCTGTCCCTTGGGAGTGTACTGCTGTGTGAGTCGAGCTGAGACCGTTGCGGTAACTCCGTCCTGATTTATCTTCACAGTCTCATCGAGCACCTGCATCCGTATCGCACTCGCGTCTTCGAACGAACGCTTGTAACCAGCGTATGTCTTTGGTGGGATGCTGGGCCAAACTTGGCTCACGCCGTCGGGACTTCTCTGTTCAAAAGCGAGGATAAACCGTTGAATGACGTCTCGAATTGCTCCTTCGTCGACAGCCACATTGGATGCTTCCGTCTTGACCGATGGAGGTGGGGACGGCGGTTGGTTAAGCGCATCCACTCTCTTGCTGATTTCCGCCAGGTATCGCTGCGCGTCAGCGGCTTGTGGCCCGTTTTCCCTCACGATCGCCACGAAATCGCTGCGAGATTTCTCGAGGCCGACCTTATCTCGGCTGCCGACGGCATTGTAAGCTTGTACTGCTTGCTGGAATTCCCTTTGTTGCTGAGCGGTTCGAGCCTGGTTCGCCTGAGCCTGATCAATCTCCTTCAACAGCGCGGCAGAGTCGCCACCTGCTTGCTTGATTTGCTCCGCATATTGGCGCGCGGAGTCGAGATTGCCCTGTTGAAGAACCGAGTGGGCCGCCGCTTCAAGAGCCGCGATCTGCCGGTTTGCACTCTCTTGCTTCAGACTGGCGAGCTTGGCGTCCAAGTTGCGCTGAAGCGCTTCGGCCTCCGACTTTCGCGGCCCGCCAAATGCAATCACTTGACCGAAAAGGTCGGACGCGCGTTGCAGCCCTTGCTGGTCGTTTGCCCGCGAGCTCTGTTGCGCCTGACGAAAGACGTTCTCTTCCTTTTGGCGCTTCGGGATCACATCGTTGAGATATCTCTGTGCATCCGCTCTCCGGACGCCGCCGTCGCCCGCCGCCAAGATTTTCCCGAGATCCCGTTTCGCGGCGTCGAACTCTCCCTTCTCCACCTCGCTCGTTGCTTGTTGCCACAGCGTCGCCTCCTGCTGCCGCAACTTCGCAAGCGAATCGTTTCGCATCGATTCGCCCACCGTAGTTTCTCTGTTCTTAATTTCAGCCGTCAGCGGACCATTCAGCTGGTCCGCACCTTGAAGGGTCTGTAGCGCCCCTTTCAAGTCTCCCGACGCGACGAGCTTGTCCGAAAGTGCAATCGCATTTTGCTGCTGCGTCTGCTCGTGACTGACCGCGGGTTTTGCAGGCACAACAGGTGTCGCTGGTGGGTTGGCATTGGTTGTCGGTCCCGCACGTGTGTTAGTCGGCTGAGCAAAACGAACGTCAGACACTTCGGCTTTATGACGTGAAATCAGATGCACGGTCGCCCATACGCCCAGAATTAGCCCCATTGCTATCGCCGCAAGCATCGCCGTTTTTTTGAAGCCTCGCGGGGGCGCGGCCGCCGCCGTCCGCGTCGCAATCTCCCGCGTCCGCTCCTGGACGCGCGCGGGTCCAATTGGACTTTTGGGGGCCGCAGGTACGAACGGCGTGGGTGCGGTATCAGTTCGCGGAAACACGGCCGGAGCGGTCGGTGCAGGAGGAGCCGCTATAAATTGCGGTGGAGGCATCGGAACCGCTGGCTGCGACGAAATCGGAGGTTGAGTCGCAGATGCTTGCGGCGTGCCGGTCTCGGTTGGTCCGACGTTCTCCGCCACGGGCGGCTCGGCGTCAAGCGGTCTGCACTGCAGAAACGCGTACTCTTTCGAGAAATTGGCCGGCACCGAGGGCGCGGCCGTTGGCGATGCAACAGTGGGCGTGCTCTTGGCCGCGTCGATTTCCTCGGACACGCGGCTCACCCGCGGGTCGAGCGCGTCCAAAGTTTCGGCCTCCACGGCAACGCGCAGGGTTTCCGCGGCCCCATCGACGTTCCCAGACTCCGTCAAAGCTCGTATTTCCTGCAGCTTTTGCTCCTGTTGGCGCCTCTTAGTTCGAGCCTGAAATTCGACAACCGCTGAATGCAGCAGCTGCGTCAGGTCCGTGTTCGGACCAGTGATCGCGATAGTCTCTCTTGCGAGGTCGATCGCTTCGCTGAAATCCTCACGATTAATTTTGAATTTGATCTCGCGAATCCGCTGCTCGATCATTTCACGCGCGCGCTGTTTCTTCTCCTGTGCTTCCGCTTGCTCGCGCAGATACACCAATTCAGCGTGGTCGGGGAACGACTTCAGTGCCGCGTTGGCGACTCGAATGGCGTCCCAGAACCGACCCTCATGCATCTGCGCCTTTACATCGTCAATCGTTGCCCGGAGGCGTTTTTCGCTCTCAATTTGTGCCTGTTGGTTACGTGCAAAATCGATTAGACGCAGCAGATCTCCGTTGGCGGGAAACTCTGCTTTTAGGGGCTCTGCCCGAGCGAGCAGTTCCGGATACTTCTTCTCGTTGACGAGTTTCTTGAGGGCCTCTAATTCGCGTTGCAGCCCCTCGGAGCGGCTCTGCTTTTCGCGTTCGCGCTCAACGAGCACGCGAAGTTTTTGAACTGCGGAGTCTTTGGGATGCGCGGCGCGCAGCGTATCGAGCAACTCCAGCGCTTCGCCGAACCGCTGCGCCGCCAGAAGCGACCTTCCTTCGGCCAGCTTCTGCTGTTTCTGCTGTTCCGCCTGCTCCTTGGCGGCATTTACCAGCAGCTGGGAAATCTCGCGCTCGTCAGGAAACTCCTTTTTCAAATCGGTCAGCCGCGAGATCGACTCATCGTAGCGTCGCGCTGCCAGAAGACTCCGCGCCTCGGTTAAATTCTTCGATTTGCGCTGTTCAGCGAGCCCGTCACGAGCCGTTGTAAGGAGTCTCGGAATCTCCCCATCCTTGGGAAATCTTTCTCGTAATTCACTCAGTAGCGCAATGCATTCATCGTAGTTTCTTTTTGCAAGCAGAGTTCGCGCTTTTGCCAAGGTCCCCAGTTTCTCCTGCTCGGCCTTATCCTCCCGGACGGCCCCCTGGAGCTGCGAAATTTCGGAGTCGCCGGGAAACTGCTTTTGCAGCTTGGCCAGCAGCGCCGTACACTCGTCATAGCGCCGGGCAGCGAGCAGATTCCGGACCTCCGCGATACCCTTCTGCTTCAGGTCTTCGGCCTGCTCCGCATGAGCCGCCTGCAGTAACTTGGGAACTTCTTCATCTGCCGGGAATTCTTCCCCCATCCACGTAAGGATCGCGATGGATTCTTCGTAGTTCTTTGACGCCAGTAGGTTCCGCGCGTTCGCCAAACTCTCCAACTTCCGTTGTTCTGCCTGATCTTCTTCGACGGCTTTCTGAAGCTGGGCAACGTCGGAATCGTCAGAAAACTGTTTCCGTAATTCCGCCAGTAGCGCATTGCATTCGTCATAACGCCGCATCGCCAGCAGATTCCGGGCTTCCGCGACGCCTTGCTGTCTTTGTCGCTCTGCTTGATCGGCCTGGACGGTTTTCTGAAGCTCCAGCACTTCCGAATCGTTGGGGAATTGCTTTTGCAACTTCGCCAGCAGCAAGTTGCATCCATCGTATCCCCGCGCTGCTAGGAGGTTCCGGACCTCCGCGATGCCTTTCTGCTTCCGCTCTTCGGCCTGCTCTGCATGAGCCGTCTGCAGTAACTTGGGAACTTCTTCATCTGCCGGGAACTCTTCCCCCAGTTCAGTAAGAAGAGTAACGGATTCTTCGAAACGCCTCGCGGCAAGCAGGTTCCGTGCGTTCGCCAAACTCTCCTGCTTGCGATACTCCGTCTGAGCGTTCCGGATAGCCTTTTGAAGTTCCGGAAGCTCTTTGTCGATTGGAAAGCGCCTCTGCAATTTCGCTACCAGCGCCTCGCACTCGTCGTAGCGCCGGGCAGCCAGCAGAGTGCGGGCCTCCGCAATATCCTGCTGCCTCTGCTGCTCAGCTTGATCCGCCCGGACGGCCTCGAGTAATTGCAAGATCTCCCGATCATCTCGAAATTCTTTTTCTAGCGTCGTAAGCATTACGATGGACTCTTCGTACTGCCTGTTCGCGAGGTAGATTCTGGCTTCGGCCAGCCCCTGGATCCTGCGCTGCTTGGCCTCATCAATGCGGATGTCCTCCAACAACCTAGGAATCTCCTCATCGCTCGGAAACTGCTTTTGCAAATCGACCAGCAGCGCCCTGGACTCCGCAAAATTCCCTACCGCCAGATGGTTTCGAGCTCCCTCCAGAGTTTTCTGCCTGTGTTGCTCGGCCTGATCCTCCTGCACCGTATCCAGCAGCCGTTGGACCTCCTCTTCGCCGGGAAATTCTTTCTGCAGTTCGCTGAGGATTTCGATGCAGTCGTCGTAGTTCAGTTGGGTCCACAACCCACGCGCTTCCTGCATTCTTTTGAGGAGCCGCAATCGCCGCAGGCGCTCTGCCTTTTCCACTAGCACCTGCTGCTGAAGAACTGCTGCCTGCTTGTTGGCGGGCTCCAATTCGAGCACCTTGGCCAACAGTTCCTCGGCTTCGTCTGGTATTCCCTCCGCGAGACACTGTCTGGAAGCCTGGAGCCACTCCGCGACGACCTGAGCGCGGTCGAGTTCGCGTTGTACCTGTTTTTCCAGCTCCTGCGCCTGATCAAAGGCCGCATCTAACTGGAGCGCATTTTCAGCCTCCGCTCGCGCCTCTTGGATTTTCCCTTCCTGCAGTAAGGCGCGTCCCTTATCGACGTGTTGTTGCGCTTTCGGCCGGATCAAGAGCCGCTTCAACTCGGCATTCACCTTCTCCAGAAGGGCTCGCGCCTGTGAATTTGCTGCGTCGACTTTCAGCGATTCGCGCAGAAGCTCGCGTGCTTGGCCGAATTCCCCCTTCTCGATGAGCTGGCGGCTCTGATCAATCAGCTCGGAAATCGAGTGCATCTGGAGTTCTTTGTAGACTGGTTCGAGCTCCAGCAGCAGATCCTCCATTGACTGGAACCGCTCCTCCGGCAATTTCCGAAGGACCTTTGAGATAATGTCCTCCATCGCTGGCGGACAATCTGGGACTCGCTGTGTTACGGAAACCGGCTCCTGTGAGCAGATGTTGTGCATCAGACTGGCAGGATTGTCGCCCGTGAACGGCCTTTGGTAACACAGCAGTTCATACAGCAGCACTCCAAAGGACCAAATATCCGACCGCTCGTCGGCATGTTCGCCGTGATATTGCTCGGGAGACATGTAAGCGAACGTCCCGATCAGCATTCCGGTTTGCGTTTTCGACTTGTCCAAGACGCGCGCGATCCCGAAATCGACGACCTTTACGACGCCTTCCTTGTTCACCATCACGTTGCCGGGCTTGATGTCGCGATGAACGATACCTCGCTTGTGCGCATAGTCGAAGGCACGGCAGGCCTGCAACGCGTACGTAAGTTTCAACGCGAGAGGCACAACCGTACGTCGGGCGATCGTTTGTTCGAGGCTTTCGCCCTCGATGAGCTCCATCGCGATGTAGGGAGTGCTCTGCTCGTCACCCATGTCGTAGATGGTGACGATGTTTGGATGTTGTAATCCGCCTGCCGATTGCGCTTCTCGGTAAAACCGCTGGAGAAGATTTGGGTCGTCGGCGAGACCGGTGGTGATCGTCTTGAGGGCAACCATCCGGTTAATGATGGGGTCGCGCGCCCGGTAAACCACTCCCATGGCCCCGTGGCCCAACTCTTCATGAACTTCGTATTTGCCCAGCTTCCTCAAGCGCATCCCTCTAGCGATGGCCTTGCCCGGCTGGAAAACTGCGGATATCTAGAGCGAACGCAGGAGCTTAGGGCCGCCCCGAGAGTAGGCGAATCGTCGCAAAAACGGCCTGAACTGTCAACATGAATACAGACATCCTCATTTTGCGGCGACACTGACCCGCCCGTTCGTTGACTTGCCTCCAGCTGCAACCCTAAGATGTGCAACAAATGGCGGACTCCGCGTCACTTATCGGCCGCACCATCTCGCACTACCGAATCATCGAGAAAATCGGCGCGGGTGGTATGGGAGAAGTTTATCGGGCCCACGATCAACAACTCGAACGCGATATATGGGTTAGAGCTATCCCTTTGCTCTGACGTCCAACTCCTTGAGCGCCGATCTCAACCTGGCGGCGTTCTTTCTTTTCCTCTAGACGAACCAAAATAAAGTCTCCAGCGTTAACGCCAGCATCGGGCTCTTGTTTGGCGGGAACGAAATAAAACTCCGGAGTCGCTGCTGCGACGGTTTGCGCATGTGGCCCCAGAAAGTGCACGTTCTCTTTGCTAGACTTCCGGTGCAGTGTCACGTCCGACGCCAGCAAACTTCCGGTCCTTCTAAAATCCAAGATTTGGCCAAGAATCTTCGATATCAAAAACCAGACCGGTTTCCACCAAAAAAGGGTCCTCGACTAGACTGGAATCAGTACAGCTGGCGATTACCGAAGAAAACAACCAAAACCTCCAGAACCGACGAATTCAGTTACCTGCCGCGAATGGCCGCGATTGATTCTTCGTTTCTTCCTCGCTGGCTTCGTTTAGCAACTCAATTGACGATCCATCGAGTTCGAGATTGGCGGCCTTGACCAAATCATCCAACTGTCTAAGATTCGTCGCGCTTGCAATCGGCGCAGTGATGGTGGGCCGCGCGATTAGCCAAGCTAGGGCAACTTGTGTGGGAGTTGAATTGTGCTGTTTAGCCACGTGGTCCAGAGCATCTAGAATTCAAAATCCGCGCGGGTTGAAATATTTTTTTATCGTCTGTCCCCGTGGGCTCTTCGAGAGGTCGCCCTCCGAGCGATACTTGCCGCTGAGAAATCCGCTGGCCAGTGAAAAATAGCAAATCACACCGAGACCGTGTTTCATGCACACCGGCTCAAGATCGCTCTCATAGGCAAAACGATCATAGAGATTGTATTCCGGTTGCAAGGTCTGGTAGCTCGCTAGCTCTTCTTGCTGACTTATTTCAAGAGCTTCGGCCAAGCGTTGGCCGCTGTAGTTGGATGCACCGATGGCGCGCACTTTACCCTCCCGAATCAGCTCCGTGAAGGCCCCCAGCGTTTCTGCCAGTGGTGTGTTGGGATCGTCTTTGTGAGCTTGGTAGAGATCAATGTGGTCGGTCTGAAGACGGCGCAGAGAGTCCTCCACTGCTCGCTGAATGTATGATGCGGAAAGGCCTTGTTTTTTTTCTCCCATGGGCATTCCGACTTTCGTGGCAATGACTACATGACTCCGCTTGCCGCTCTTTTTAAGCCAGTACCCAATTATCGTCTCTGATTCCCCGCCTTTGCGGCCTGGAGCCCAACGCGAGTAGATGTCGGCGGTGTCAACCAAGTTGAACCCTTTGTCCACAAAAGCATCAAGCAACTTGAACGATGTGGGTTCATCTGCAGTCCAGCCAAAAACGTTGCCTCCCAAAGCCAGCGGCGCTACTTTGAATCCCGTATTTCCCAATTTACGGTCTTGCATCTCGATTCCTCCGCAAACTTCCGCAGTTAGATATTAAGTCCTCTCTTGGATGACAGGGAGCGAGGCGAGGACGCGTGACCGGGAAATAAAGACTGCCGTATACAGACCAGCGGCGAGCAGTACCATCCATGCACGAAAGCTTGTACTCTGATTCCCCCCGAAGTAGGATTTCGCTTCAAGAACTCTTATGCATCTAAAGATGACGGCTTTCGCCGTTGCATTCTTGTTGCTGCCTGACTTGGGGCTAAACGCACAGCGTGAACCCGTCCTGAAACAGATCGATCTTCCGCACCCCTACTACTATCGCGAAATGTACCTTCCGCAGCTGACGACCGGGCCCAGTTCGCTCACTTGGTCTCCAGATTCAAAATCGGTTATCTTCTCGATGCAAGGTGCGCTGTGGCGGCAGCGGCTGGACTCACATGAGGCCGAACAACTTACAGCGGGCCCGGGCTACGACTATCAGCCCGATTGGTCACCAGACGGGCGCTGGATCGTCTATGCTTCTTACGATAAAGATGCGATTGAACTCCGCATTCTCGATCTCCAAACAGGCAGCACACAGCAGCTGACAACAGGTAGCGCGGTCAATGTGGAACCGCGCTGGTCTCCGGACGGGAAACGTATCCTTTTCGTTTCGACTTCCTATCACGACCGTTTCCATATTTTTGTCGCACGTGTCGAAGATGGGAAGTTGAAATCGACTGATCGCCTGACTGGTGAAACACACAGTGAGCTTCCTCGATACTACTACAGCGAATTCGACACCGAAATCAGCCCTTGCTGGTCTCCAGATGGCAACGAGATCCTTTTCATTTCGAACCGTGGTCACATCTATGGTAGCGGTGGATTGTGGCGAATGAAGGACGAGGCTGGCGCCGACCCGCGTGAAATTTATTTCGAAGAGACCACGTGGAAGGGGCGACCCGATTGGTCACCGGACGGCAAGCATGTCGTATATAGCTCCTATCTCGGGCGTCAATGGAACCAACTTTGGGCGATCCCCGCCGCGGGAGGTCATCCTTTGCAGCTTTCCTACGGCGAGTTCGATGCAACCGCTCCCCGCTGGTCCCATGACGGAGGAAATATCGGTTTTATTTCCAACCGCGATGGAAACACTTCGCTATGGATTCAGGATGCGCAGACTGGTGAGCAACTAAAAATCGCAGCCACCAATCTCCAGTATCTACATCCGATGGGCAAATTGAAGATAACTGTTTTGGATACCGCGGGACATCCGACGCCGGCGCGTGTGTCGGTCACGGGCGCCGACGGCCGTGCATACGCTCCTGAAGGTTCGTGGATTCGAGCTGATGACAGCTTCGACAGATCGGAAAGGCGATTTGAGGCGCACTACTTTCTCTCTTCGGGACGGGCTGAGGTGGTCGTTCCGCCGGGGACAGTCGAGATCGACGTGATGAAGGGGTTCGAATACAAGTGGGAACGCTTACGAGTGCAGGTCGAAGCTCAAAAAACGGCCGAAGCTCTCGTCCGGTTGCACCAGTTCGCATGGCCGGCTGATGGTCCCGCGCAGTGGGTGAGCGCAGACCTGCACGTTCACATGGACTACGGCGGGAACTATCGCAATACGCCAGAAAAGCTCGTGCAGCAAGCGCAAGCGGAAGACCTGGGCATCGTCTTCAACCTGATCGTGAACAAAGAGGAAAGAGTGCCCGATATCGCTTATTTTTCTACTCAACTGGATCCGGCGTCCACAGCGATGACCCTGTTGTCGCAGGGCCAGGAGTTTCATACCAGTTTTTGGGGTCACTTGGGTCTGCTGCATCCGGGTCGGAATTTTCTAATCCCAGGCTATGCCGGTTACCCAGGCACCGCCGCAGCCAGTTTATACCCTACGAATGCCGCTGTCGCCGACATGGGCCATGCGGAGGGCGCGCTGGTTGGCTATGTACATCCCTTCGAAGCGATCCCCGATCCGGCGCACGACAAAAACTTGACCAGCGAATTGCCCGTTGATGTGGCGCTCGGCAAAGTGGACTACATCGAGATCCTCGGGTTCAGCGACCACAAGAGCACAGCAGCCGTTTGGTATCGATTGTTGAACTGTGGCTTTCATCTGCCGGCAGGAGCCGGCACGGACGCGATGATGAACTTCGCCTCACTACGCGGTCCTTTGGGCCTCAATCGAGTCTATGCTGCTCTCTCCCGTCGGCCGCTACAGCTCAGTCCATGGCTGGAAAGCTTAAGAAACGGACAGACCTTTACAACGAACGGGCCTCTCTTGAGATTTCGGCTCGCAAATCGCGAGATTGGCGGACAGATCAAGTTGCCTGCGGGATCAAATCGACTGGATTTCTCCGCATCCCTTCGATCTATTGTCCCAATCGATCACCTTGAAATCGTCTGCAACGGACGGGTTGCGCAAGAATTGGCGTTAGAGGGTGACAGGACTTCCGCAGATGTCCACGGCAAAGTTACCTTGGAAAGAAGCGGTTGGTGTCTGCTTCGGGCCTGGAGCGAGAAAGCGGAGTATCCCATTCTCGATCTTTATCCTTACGCAACCACGAGTCCTATTTACATCACCGTCGGTGGCGAAGCAACTACGTCAGCAGATGATGCCCGCTACTTCCTAGCGTGGATCGATCGGCTCAATCAAGCGGCAATTGCCAACCAGGATTGGAACACTGGCGCAGAAAAAGAAAAAGTATCGACGCTGTTTTCCGACGCCGCGAAGGTGTTTCAGATCCAAATCCCGGCAGTCGATCTTAGGTGAGTAGCGAGACAGGGAGGCTTTCCCGCGGCCGAATTTGCCAGTCCTGCTCCAACCTACCAAAGCAGCACTCCGGCAGAAAATTACGACGCAGGCAATCGGCGATCTTGCTGGCATCGATCCGACCGTTCTTCTTTTTCGCCGTGGCGATGGCGCGCAGCATCAGCGGAGGTGCGACCTTCAACGCAGTGGCGTGCGGGAGCAGATAATCTTAGAACCAGCCCGTGAAAAATGGTGGCTTCCATGGCTGCCGTCCACGGTTGCGGGAGAGTTTTCATCCAACGGTCGAGGTCCGTGCGTGCCGCTGCGATAGCGCCTTCTGCGTCAATCCGGCCACTCACATCCTTTACGCAGTAGCTGATCTTTTTCTTGTGAACGTCCAGGCCGATGTAATACATCTGTTCCATGGGGAGCCTCCTTGGCTTGATTCTGAGTCAGCGCTCGCGCTGATCTCAGCTTTTTCTACCAAGCGCTCCCCTGACTTATTCATTCAAACAACACGTCCACTAGGAGGTTGTTCCTGCGTAGGGAATTTGGTTGATCGTCCCCTACGGCTTTGCAGGCTGCGACGGTGGAGGCTTCGGCTTCGGAATCCACAACGTCCATGAAGAACCAAATACGATGGTGCGGCCTTTCGGACGAGCCAGAGCGCGGTACTCGTCTCTTGGTCTCTCCAATTTATTCCGAAAACCCTTTTCGCACGGTCTAAGCAGCACAGCCGATTCTACTTCGATACAATTATGGTCTTAGAACCGAAAGGAAACCGCCGTTTCGGGTCCTAGAGCAAGTACCGTGAGCGTTCACTGAACTTCTTGTACTCCGTTTTTGCCTCCTTGAAGATGCCCAAGTCCGAATCAGCGTTCTTCCAGAGTGTCAACAAATCCCGGTACTCGGAGAGGCTTTTCTCCGTATCTCCTGTTAGCGCGTAGGCGCGTGCCAGCCCAAGTTGGGCGAGGGGCCAATAGATGTCTACCGCCACCACGCCGCGGTTGTCGAGAATTTCTTGAAACTGAGCTGCAGCCTCTTTCCCTGATTTAAGTTCGAGATAGGCCAAGCCGCGATAATAGAGAGTGGAGCCACCGGAGTCGGCGCCAAGATCGTAGGGAATGGCACGTCGCAGTTCCTCGACGGCCTCAGCCGGGTTTTTTCCATCCAAATCCAAGGCCGCACGAACGCTAGGGAGGACAACTTCGCTCAGCGCCGTACCTAGGGTCGGCTGATTGTTCAGCTCGTTCAGCAAGGCTTCCGTGCGCTGTACGTCACCGGCTCGGGCGAGCGCGAGTGCGGCAAAGGCCTTATGCCGCGCGGAGCTTGACGTCTCATGGACGGACAGATTCGCCATGGCACGGGCCTCCCGGTTGTTCCCCAAGTCGGCTTCAAACTGTGCCTGGCCGTCGAGGATTGCGACCGCCTGCTCTCCAAGTCCGTTCTGTCGAGCGATTGCACGCGCACGTTCAAAGAGTTCTCGGGACCTGCGAAGCTCTCCCAGGCTTAAGGCCGCCTTGGCCTGGTAGTAGGTCATCACGCTTTCCTGTGATTTGCCTTTAAACCACTCAATCTCCCGCTGCATGGCTGGTTCATCGCCTTCAGCGAACGCGATCCTATAGAGAAGCTGATGGGTCCAAAAGCTGTCCATCTTTTCTGCACTGGCCTTTTCGCAGATGGCCCTTGCCTCAGCAAAGCGTGTGGCTCGTTCATATGCTCGGCCAAGAGTCGCGTAAGCGAGGGCATAATTAGGATTCAACCGCAAGGACTGCTGGCCCGCAGCGATCGCTTTCTCCGGCTGGCCAATTTCGATGTACATGCTGCTGAGACTATTGAACGGAGAAAAATCGTGTGGGTACACTTCAGTCCACAGCTTGTATGTTTCGATCGTCTTGTCATAGTCGCCGGCAGCGTGGTCGTAATAGTGCGCTTGAATGTAAAACTTCTCCCGTTCGCTGACGTGCTCCCGCCGCTCGAAAGCCTTCCGGAGGTACTCGTCAGCAAGCCCACGTTCGTGGATGTTGCGGTAAATCGTGCCCAGCCTGGCATAAGCGATGGCGAAGTTCGCATCCAGTTCAATCGCCATTTTGTAAAACGGGATACTCTCCTCTTCCCTCCCTTGTGCGCGCTTCTCGTCACCCGATGTATAGGCCTTCAGTGCTGCGAGTGATTTGGTTGTGGCCTGTTCGATCGGAGTATCAAACTTTTGGATGGAGCCGACAGATTCGCCCAGCTTGCGGCGCAGCGGTGGGATCATCCGCCCCAGCCTGTTGAGGACCTGTTCTCTATCGAGGGCCTCAATCTGCTGATGGGCCAGTGAGGCTCCCGTGAGACAGTTCGTCGCGTCCAGATCGAGCACGTATTTGTTCCCGATGCTGAGGACGGAACCGCCTACGACCACCTTGGCGCCTTCTCGCTGGCACACCTCCCGCGCAACAGGTGGCAAGACGCGTTCGTCGGCCGACCGGCCCATCAAGCCCAACGTCTTTCTGGTTTCCGTCTCGAGCGCGATATTGAAGTAGGGCGATTCCGCGAGCTTCACCGTTAGCGCCTGCTTCAGCGTGCCGTCGAATACCGGTTCGCCGGTGGTATTCACGAAATCGGAGACCAACACCAGGTCGGCCTCGTTCAGGGGCGGCCCCCTGCGCATTCGCACCACAAACGCAGACGCCAAGGCCAACACGGTGACGACTCCCGCAGCTCCCAGGATCCAGTTCCAGGGTCTTTGGCGAAATCTAGAGGACGAACGGACAGGGGTGTTTCCTTGCGTGGATTCGGTTTCCTCTACTGTCACTCTTTGCACTAATCGGCTGTGCACGACCAAATCGCTACTCGATTCTGTGAGTTCAGCTACCTTCTGGGCGAAGCGATAACCCCTCCCAGGCACTGTGACGATGTACTCCGCGCCGTGCGCCTTATCGCCCAGGGCTTTTCGAAGCTGAAAGATGTGCTGGCTAAGATTGGATTCTTCCACGAAGGTGTCCGGCCACAGGGTCTTCATCAAGTCGTCCTTCAGAACGACTCGTTCGCTGTGCTGTGCGAGCACCAAAAGTGTTTCAAAGGCCTTTGGAGAGAGCGCAATCGTTTCGTGATTGCGCATTAAGACACGTTCTTGGAGGTCTATCAGGAAGGGGCCGAATTCCAGTAAGTGCCTGGCCTGCCTATCCATACGCCACCCCGAGTCCTATTCAGAACTTATTAAGCGGTTCTTGAGGACATTCAAGCCGCTCTTCCAGCAGGATGTGTGTCGCGTTGAGGCGGGGCCCAGAAAAACAAGCCAAAACGTGACGGAAATGTACCACAGAAATTGCAGTCGGACGAGCACTGGGAGGGTGGCGTGGTCACCAGAAGAACGGTGAGCATCACGATTGAAACTGAAAGGCTCTTAGTGATCCTTCGCGGAACATCGGCGCGGGCCTGGTGCGACCAATGCACGACCGAAGTGGACATGGTCCCCATAAAGATTGCTGCGGAACTGGCCCAGGTTGACGCGGATACCATTCAGCGTTTGCTTGGTACAGAAAAACTTCACATATCGCAGCCGGGCGGGCCAGTCCAAATCTGCCTAAAGTCGTTGCTCAAGGAATTGGTGTGACCGAAAGCGTGTGAATCGTACTCGCACAGAACAAATTCGATCTTGACGAGACGTTATGAAAAAATCTCTGTTGCTCCTAATCTCAATCTTCAGTGTGAGTCTCCTGAGTCGTTGCGGCGGTTCGTCAACCATACCTCCTCCTGTCGCCACTCACTTTTCCGTCACTTCTCCCATCTCCTCTGCAATCGCCGGGACGGTTTTCAACGTCACCGTCACCGCGCTGGATTCCTCGAACGCCGACGTCAGCAGTTACGCCGGAACACTTCATTTCACAAGCACCGACCCGCAGGCCGTGCTCCAGGCAGCCACGACGCTGAAGAACGGGACGGGGACCTTCCCGGCCACACTGAAGACCGTCGGCGGCCAAACTATCACCGCGACCGACACGACGTCAGCTTCCATCACTGGCGCTTCCAACTCGATCACTGTCAGCGCCGCCGCACCTTCTCGCTTTTCCGTCTCCGCCCCAGCTACTGCCATGGCAAGAGTGATATTCTCTTTCACGGTCAGCGCGCTGGACGCTTACAACAACCCAGCCACCAGCTACGCCGGGACCGTCCATTTCACCAGTAGCGATGCCAAAGCCGTCCTGCCACCCAACTCAACACTACCCAACGGGATGGGAAATTTTTTTGCAACGGCGGAAAGTACGGGCAGCCAAACTATCACTGCGACAGACGTTTCGGGTTCTCTTACCGGAAAATCCGCTCCGATCGCTACCACTGCGCCTGCCAATCTCGCGATCACTTCGGGTGCTCCACCGAACGGGACCATCGACACGACCTACGGCGGAACACGCGTAACATATGAATTGTGTGGAGCAGGAGGCTGTCATCCATGTAGCCCCACCCCAATTCCAGGGACATGCGGGGTCTGGCCGTCATGCCCGCATACTAAGCCCTGCATTGCGAAGCTAGACTTCTCCGGTTTCACGTTGAACGCTACAGGCGGTGTGCCGCCCTATGGTTGGAATGCCTCCTCACTGCCACCAGGGCTAAGTGTGCAAACAGAAAGTGGAGAAGTCGATATCAGCGGCACACCGCCAGCAGGGTCGAGCGCAACGTATAGCGGCGTGCAGGTGACCGTGCACGACTCAGGGAATCCGCCAGCAAACATGCCCGCTACCTACAAAATCGTCATCAGTGACCCGCCGCCCCCAGTCGTTAACCTCACTCCTGCGCCTCCCGCTGGCGCGGTCGGCCTGCCCTATAGCTTCACATTCGCAGCAATCGGCGGACTTCTGCCATATCAGAACTGGAACGAAAACGGCGCGCTACCTCCCGGTCTGTCGCCGCTCACTAGTGGGGCAGTACTTTCCGGCAAACCGACAGCGACTGGATCGTTTCCCCTCACCGTCACGGTGCAAGATTCGCTCGGCCAAAACTCCGCTCCGCAAAATTTCACGATCTCCGTTTACCTGCATGGTTTCATAGCCACCGGCAGTATGCCAACTGCGCTGTCCGGTTACACAGCGACCCTGCTGGGTAACGGAAAAGTTCTCGTGGCCGGCGGATTTATCCAGGGTACTGGCACTCTCGCAACTGCAGAACTTTACGATCCCGCCACCGGAACCTTTACAGCCACTGGCAGTATGGGAACTGCGCGTTCAGGTCACACGGCGACCTTGCTGAAAGACGGAACCGTTCTCGTGGCGGGTGGAACCGATAGCAACGTAGAATTCGCAACGGCGGAATCCTACGATCCAACCACCGGAGAGTTCACCCCTACGGCGGGAAGCATGGGAACAGCGCGGGCTGGGCAGACGGCTACTCTGCTCAATGACAACAAGGTCCTCGTGCTGGGAGGAGTGGATACCAACGGAAATTACCTGTCAAGTGCAGAGCTCTACGATCCCGGAACCGGCGGCTTTAGTCCGACGGGCAGCCTGTTAACTGCGGTCGTAGCCTACACGGTCACCTTGCTGGGTAACGGAAAGGTTCTCGTGGCCGGAGGGTTTGCCACCAATGCCAGCCCTCTGGCTACTACGGAATTGTACAATCCCACCGCCGGGACATTTGCAGCCACCGGCAGCATGGCAGGCGCGCGAGCTCAACATACGGCGACGCTACTCAACACCGGCAAAGTTCTGTACGCCGGAGGAACGGACGCCAGCGGAAAGCCAGTTGCGGTTGCGGAACTCTTCGATCCGGTCGCCGGAACTTTTGCGGCCACCGGCACCATGGTAACCGCGCGAACTCAACACACGGCTACATTGCTCAAAGACGGAACGGTACTTTTGACCGGCGGAGAAAGCCTCACCGGGAACTACCTGATCGATCTCTCCGCCGCAGAACTTTTCGATCCGAACAGTGGAAGTTTTGCCCCCACCGGCAGCATGGGGATTACGCGCACATATCACGAGGCTACGTTGCTGAATGACGGAAGAGTGCTCGTGACCGGGGGCTACAACTTGGAACAGGCAACATATCTTGCGACCGCGGAGCTGTACCAGTAGCCTGCACGCGGATGCAGCAACCCCCGCACGGCGACTCTCGACATCCAACCCGTGAAGACCGACGCCGTCTGCCAGGGGAAAAGCCAAGCGGCAATGCGAATCGAAGGAGCACAGAACATCCGCTGTTCGAAATCACGGAGTTTTGGCACAAGGACACGCGGAATCATAAGTCGGAGTAGGGATCGTGATCGCTCACAACCCCCTCCACGGATCCGGACAAGCGGCACTACCGCATCCGGCTCTTGCCTTAGGTGACGACGCCCATGCGGCGGAGAGGATAGGGATGACAGACGGTAGGCATAGGCAGCCAGCGGTTGATGAGACGCCGCATACGGTCCCAAAGGATGCGGCCATTCTGGCTACGCCGCGACAGCGCGCGATGCCAGAGGCGTCCCACTTGGAACCGAAAGAGAAACAGCGCCGGTTGGTTCATGGGCACTCCGTAATAGCGAACGTGTCCACGCACCACTGCTTGCAACCACTTGCCCACTTCCAGGATGGGTTCATGCATGCGCCGCTGAAGCTCGGCTTTCACTTCGTTCAGCTTCGCCTGCAACCTTTTACGTATGGTCTGCCGAAGAACCGTATACATTCCGTTGCTTCTCTTCTTCACGCAGATGTGCGTAAAGCCAAGAAAGTTGAACGTCTCCGGTTTCCCTTCTCCGCGTCTCCGCCGGTTGTCGATCGCGAACGGACCAAACTCCAGCAGTCGCGTTTTCTCGGGATGCAGTTCCAGGTTGAACTTCTTCATTCGTTCCGTGAGTTCCGCCCGAAACTGATCGGCATCCGCTTTGCTCTGAAATCCAACCACGATGTCATCCGCAAATCGCACGACAATGACGTCGCCGTGCGCGCGCTTCCGACGCCACGCTTGGACCCACAGGTCGAATACGTAATGAAGATAGACGTTCGCCAAAAGCGGCGAAGCACTTCCGCCCTGGGGCGTCCCCTCTTCTACGCGTATTCGTTTCCCATCCTCCAGCACGCCGGCTCTCATCCATTTCTGGATGAGTCGCACGACGCGTCGATCTGCAACCCGGTGCTCAACGAACTTCACAAGCCATTCGTGGGAAATTCCATCGAAAAAGCCTTTGATGTCCAAATCGAGCACCCAGTTCACCTTTCTCGTCAGCAGTCCCGTGTAGAGCGCGTCCAGCGCTTGGTGCTGGCTTCGCCCGAGTCGGAACCCGTACGAAAAGCCGAGAAAGTCCGTTTCGTAGATAGCATTCAGCACCTCGACCGTTGCGCGCTGGACGATTTTGTCTTCCAGCGCCGTTACTCCGAGCGGTCTCTGCCGCCCGTCGGCCTTCGGTATATACACCCTACGCACCGGCTTCGCTCGGTACGCTCCTCGCTTCAGCCTTTCGGCCAGATCCTGGAGATTCCTCTCCAGTTCCTCGCCGTAACCGCCACCTCTCTCCATCCACGCCTGGGGAAGCTTCCTTCTTCAACGAGAAGTAGGCCGTCCGCAGCGTTTCCAGGTTGTAGATATGGTGCAGGAGCGCCGTGAACCGCAACTTCTTATCCTTTCCTGCTGCTTGACGTACCCGCTCCAGCGCACTGGGCGCGTCTTTCCGGCTCGGTGTCCGGAACGCGTTTTGCTGCGGCAGGTTCCCTTTGGCCAACCCTCTTCCCTCCATCCCCTCCGCCACCGGTTGTCCGGCGTTGTCCGGAGACTTCCCAGGTACTGTAGGGCTGTCCGACTTCCCAGGTCCGTTCGTCATCGGCGTGCGTCCTTAGACTTCCCGATGCGTCCCAGGGCAAATGCAACCCTGGGCGGACTTGGGACCTCCCGGTTCCCGCGCGAGGTGTCTCCGTACGTGCACGGGGTCTTTGACCGCGCGGGACTCTGGCACGCCTCGCGATATCGGCGCATCAGATGGTGCCTTCCGCCTTCTCCTACGGCGTCGGCGTCCCGGAGTAATTTTCTTACGCGGCTGAATACCCGGCCCGCACGTTCCCCTGTCAACGCTTCGACGCTGCTCTTGCGAACAGCTCCGCATGACTCGGGGCCGATGTGGGTCGCTAATCCACTGTCGTATGACTGTTGCATTCACTACACCTCGCCGGTTTAGCCGGCGCACGTCGCGGTAGGGACGGGGATTGCTCCCCGCCCCCCGCACGGACCCGGACGGGCGCGATTAACGCATCCGGTTCTTATCGCAGAGAGAATGGGGACAGGCAGAGGATCTCATGAACACCCTCTATAACTATCGCCCACACGCGTTCCAACTCATGGGGCACGATACGCCGGTACTGAGCCCGGATCGTGTTTCGCTGGAACTCGTTCCCTTTGACCAGAGCCCTTCCCTCCATCCCTTCCGCGACGGTTGGCTGTCCCGTCTTGTTCAGAGACTTCGCGGGTACTACGGCTCTGTACGACTGCCTATGTTCGTGCATCGTCAGATTACGTCCTGGGACTTGCTGACACGATCCGCCCGACATCTGGCGGATAAACATAGGCTCTCCCGGTTCTCGCGCAGGTTGTTTCTGTACATGCTCAGGTTCTTTGACCGCGCAGGGTTCGGTTGTCCCTCACGCTTTCGGGGCCTCCGATATGGCCTTCCACTTTCTCCTACAGTGTCGGCACCCTGGAGTAGTCTTTCGCGGCTCGATGGCTGGCCTGTACATGCCTTTGTCAACGCTTCAAGGTTGGCCTCACGGCCAACCGCACATGACTCAAGGTCGGTATGGTTCGTTAGACCTTTACCGTATGACTCTTTCATTCACAACAACCTGCCGGTTTAGCCCGGCGCTATCAGGAGAAAGAAAATGACAAGAAAACAGGGAACACTCATCCATGCCTCTTCGGACACTCTCATTTTGCGGCGACACTATCTGTGCCTCTTCGCGCTCAACTCGATCCGCTCCTCTTCCATCGGGCCCCCCGGCCCCTAGAAAAGCGGACATTTCTACTTTGCACAAACCGGACATCTCTAACAACGTCGGCTCTGTCAAATCGTTTTTGGGCGCACTTCTTCCGTTCACTCAGGAGAGTGCTTTTGTTCATTGTGTTCTTTGGCCCCAGCGTCGATGACCACGGCTCGTCTGTAATCTTTCGGTCGGTTTCAGTCCGACCCAAACATCTCTTCGATCTGAACTTCAGACCATGATTACTTCTTCAAACTCCCCTCTCACGAGGGAGCGGGATGCCCATTCATTCTGACGGCGTTCTAGTTCACGCCATGTCCGGTTACGAGCTGTCCCGCGTACGGACCGAATTTAACCCACTGCGCATACTCCCAACCGTTTCGCTACATCCAGTACAACCGAACTGCTAGTCTTCGCGCCATGGCCACCTTGGCAATACTTTTTTGCCGACGCATCGCCAAGTGTACATACCGCCGTCTCCACTCCGCATCACAACGGGCCGCTGATTGTGCTGCTTCTACCAGCAAGAAACGCAACAGTGAGCTGCCTTGCTTGCTGATGTGACCCAGCCGTTGATAGCCAGCACTGGAGTCCTCCGATGGGATCAGCCCCACATAGCTGCCGATCTGCCTTCCGCATTTGAACCGTTCCGGAGTTCCGATGATCAGCACGAAGGCAAGTGCCGTCAGTGGCCCTACTCCCGGGTGGCTCATCAGCCGCAACACCGCGGGCCGTTTCGTCGCTTCCTGCTCGACCACTGCGCTCAACTCTTCGATGGTCGGGTTCATTCGGTCCAGCAACTCGAGCAGATCCTGCCGGCGCCGCGATGCCCAGGTAGCCAGCGGAAGCTTTTCCAGCTGTGCTCGTCCCTGTCCGTTCCACAGCTTTTTCTTCCGTCGTTGCCCTTCGTTCATCGCCAGGGCCTGCAACTGATTCATGATCCGCGTCCGCATCTGCACCATTCGGTGCCGATGCCATAGCAGTTGCCGCAGATCACGATTCTCAGGACTCGGTAACCAGATCCTGGGAAAGGTATTTTCCAGTAACAGCTTCAATAGAAGTGCGGCATCGTTGCGGTCGGTCTTTTGCTTACGCACCCGCTTCGTCTTGATCTCCGCTGCATTCCCGATCCACACCTCGATACCCAGCTCTGCCAATAACCGCTCGAACCAGCGTGAGTAGCCGGTGGCCTCCATCCCCACGCGCACGCTGATTCCCCGCAACGCGAGATCACGATAAAACTTCTCTGCCTCTCCATCACTGTGGTTCAATCGCCGTTCGCCACACTCCCCGGTCTCTGCATCTGCAAATGCGATGTACTGGTCGCTCGGGTGATAATCCACGCCTATTAACTGGCCAATCTTTCGCCGTTTTTCCGTCATTCTTCTTCTGTGTGGATCCTCTGCAGTTGTGAAGCGACAGCGCGAAGGCGCTTGTCGAGGCGCTGCAATGTGCGGCGACCGTTATCATTGCCTAGTTGGCGGCGATACATTTCCAGCAGATGACGTGTTGACTCCAGTGCCTGACAGATAGCGGGGAGACCGGCGCTCGGGATATCTTTTGGGAACGCAAGCGCAGGCAGCCGATGTAAGTGGCCAGCATTCTGGCGGGCCTGGTGGAATTCGCGCTGCAAATCCTGCTGGGTGACTTCCACGTACCGCAAGGTCATGCGGATGTCTTTGTGACCAAGCAGCTGCATCAGGGCCGGGAGGCTGACCCCCAGCCGCAGCATCTCTGTCGCAAAGGAATGTCTCAAACGGTGCGGTGTGATATGAGAGAAACAGCCGGCACGTTTCGCGGTCTGCGCTAACACCGAGCGAAGAGTTTTGTCCAAGGTTTGGCGGCGACTGCGTGGCAGTAGCAGGGGTTGCGACTTCGCCAAGTAGGAGGGTGGGGCTGAAGCACGCAAAGCGAGGATACGCTTTACGATCTGCCGGAGTTCAGGATCGGCGGGAACCAGGCGCTCGGTATGCAGCTTGCCCAGCGGGACATGCAAGGCCCACCGGTCTGGCTCTAGCTGCCGCAGGCAGTCCAGAGATAGATCGAGGCACTCGCCGATGCGGATTCCAGTGGCGCGCATGAGCAGGAGCGCATTCGCCACCAGATTATCGGTTCGCCTCAATTCCTGCTGCAAGAGTTGGTTCTCCTGGAGAGAAAGCGGTCTGGGAAGATAACGAGGCTGCACTGGGAAATCTTCGCGGCGGATGAAGTCGGGTTGGATGGAATGGTTGGCCGGCAGACTATGCAGCAATCTCCGGAGGCGAATGAGATAGTGGAAGCGGGTTGTGTTGCTCAGCGGTGGTTGTTGCTCGCTCAGCCAACGGAACCAACTGAGAAGATGAGGATCGCGGCGCAGTTGAGAAAGGCGGTGAACCTCTGGGAAGGCGGTACGGAGATAGGCGAAGAAGCGGCACCCAATGTATCGATATTCAGCCACGGTATGGGGCCGCAAGCTGAGGCAAAGAGTTTGGATATGCGTTTCGAAGATCTGTTCGAGGCTGGGCCGGGACGGGTTCATGAGATTTGCGAGGAATTTAAGCGAGCCCGCTTTTCGATGGCGCGACTGTATTCACGCCAGACATCCTGTGGGGCGAGTTGGACGTACAGCATTGTGGTTGCGATTTGTGCATGGCCCATCAGGTGTTGCAAGGCGGGCAGCGACATCCCCGCCCGCACCATGTCCGATCCAAAGGTGTGACGAAACCGATGAGGGTTGGCCTGGCGCACTTGGCTCAACACCCGATGATGGCGAAACAGCGAGCGGAGGCCGGCCGAGGTCATGGCCTGGGCGCGGTGCTGGCCTTTCAAGGAGACGAACAATGCTGGCGAGTTGGTCAGCGGCCTTTCCAGGCGTAAGTAACGTCCGAGCACTTCGAGGATTTCCGGGGGCAGCGGTACAACACGCTTCTTGTTGCCTTTGCCCAGCGCACGCAGCTGGCCTTCAGCGAGTTGCAAGTCTTCCAACTGAAGAGCCAAGACCTCGCAGGAGCGCAGGCCATCGAGGAGCATCAATCCCACGAGGGCCAAATCGCGATAGGTGCGGAAGCTTTGCCAGAACTTCGCAACTTCTTCAGAAGAGAGTGGTACGATGACCCGCCGATTTTGTTTGAGGCGGAGGCCCCAGGCGACGGCGGGGCGGCGCCGGCCGTAGCCGAGCGGAGACCGTCGGGTATAGCGGCGCTGGAAATGCACTTTGCTGGCAGGAATTTCTTGTCCGGTGTGAAAGCGATAGCAGCAGCGCACTGCACCGAGGCGATGATTCACGGTCTGCGGTGTGGGTTTGGGATCCTGCTCGAGTTGATGACGAACATAGTCGACGATCGTGGACTCGGTTATCTCGGCGAGTCGTCGGTGCTGCGGTTCGAACCAACGCGCGAAATCGAGAAGGTCATAGGCGTAGATGCGAAGTGATCTTAGGGAAAGTTGTCGGAGTCTCTGACTATCGAGGAAGGCGTTCGCCCAATCGAGTTCTCCTCCCTGGTTGTCACACACTCGATAGGGAGAGGTGCTGGCGGGCGCGGCAGACTGATAAACCACGGAGAGCTTCATGTACGCCCCCAACCCCGGCGTTGCAGCAACTGCTTGACGCTCTCCAGATCCGAAGCCGCGTCACGCAGTGCAGTTCTGCGAACGGGCGGGAGAGAGGAACTCGAACGCAAGGCGTGGTCAGGCAGTGAAGAAGAACCGCCAGACCCTTTCCGGAGAGACGGAACAGGCAGGTCCAGCACCTGGTAAATACCTCCTTCATAGGCAATCAGGTCTCGCGCCACCAGCTCCTTGCGGGCCCCGTCCAGTTCATGAGGAAAACGAATGTCCAGCAATTCCGCTAAACGTGCGTCGGAGTAAAAGCTGACTCCATCTTGATTGCAGACCGCCACCAGGACGAAGTAGAGTAACTTTTCTAAACGCGTTAAGCCTTGGTCGAATCCCTCGCGCAGAAAGCGGTGATCAATCCAGCTGAAGGAACCGCGAATCGAACGTCGGCGATCGGGTCGGGGCGGGTGGGGTCTAGACTTCGGCATTTTTCATTCCTCCGCGGGTTCAAAGTAGGGGGACAAGATTAGGAAAGCCATCGAATCTTGTGGGACTTACTGGGGACCTGCCGCGATCCTTTTCCCCAACTTTATGAATGATCGAGAGTTACGAAGATATCGCGGCTTGTGTGACTTACATGGGCAATGTGGAGGGAAGCTCTTTCCGACTCGAGAGTTACGTGCAGATCAGGACTTGTGGGACTTACAGGTGCCGATCTCAGCCGCTGGCGGCATTTTTGGACGAAAGCCGCGTTGCGTCGCACGTAGTCGGGATGTTGCTGACGGTAGCGGCACTTGTAATCGGAACGCGTTCCGTACATTTCCTTTTGGTGCTCATAGGAGCCGCGAAAGTAATCCGGGTACTTGGTCCGCCATTGCCGACTAGACTTCTGTTTCTGCTTGCGGCGACAGTCCGACTGACCGCAGGTTTTTTGCCGCTGCTTGAGCCGAGGATGAGGATAAAACCAACGATGACAAAAAGAACATCTCCGCCTTGCGAACATTCCTTCTCCTCCAGTCAACTTCAGAAGGAGAAGCAAACAAGAGCGAGCAAGAAAAGAGAAAAAGTAAAAGGGAAAGGCTATTGAGACTTGATCTGAGGAAGAAGGAATCAGAAGGCTGAAGAATCAAGCCATATCCGAGGACAACCCCTTTCCAAATATTGGCCGGTTAAACGCCTATAATCATCATGTTCGGCTCCTTCCTCCCGAGCCTTTGGTCTTCGACAAACCACAGTCTACTCGGGTCGAGGGAGCCGACGTTGTTATGCAATCATTCTCACTTTGCAGCTACACATCTGTGCCTCTTCGTTGACTCGCCTTCTGGCCTAACCTAAGATGAGTGCCAGATGGCGGACTCCTCCTCGCTCGCGGGACAGACCGTCTCGCATTACCGCATCATCGAGAAGTTGGGCGGTGGCGGTATGGGTGTTGTCTACAAGGCAGAGGACACGCGGCTTCGTCGGTTTGTCGCCTTGAAGTTTCTGCCCGAAGAGGTTGCCCGAGACCCTCAGGCACTCGCCCGTTTCCAGCGTGAAGCACAAGCTGCATCGGCACTGAATCATCCTAATATTTGCACCATCCATGACATCGGAGAGCAGGACGGGCAGGCTTTCATCGCCATGGAATTCCTTGAAGGGGCGACGCTGAAGCACGTGATTCAGGGCAAGCCGATGGAGATGGAGACGCTGCTGAATCTAGCGATCGAGACCGCAGATGCGTTGGACGAGCCTTGCAGATTTGAATTAAGCTACGCCCCTTCTGCTCAGCGATCACCTCTAATTTCGTCTTGAGTTCCGATCTCACGTGGAAATCTGAAAAGTGCGGGGCGGCTGGGTGATGATTCCCGCGGCTCTCAAAGCCGAGCACTTCATCAACGACAAGAAGCCGCCCACCGACCCCGATGATGATTAGCTTCGTTGGCAAGTTTATCCAGTATTGCCGCAATTTATCCGCCCCGGCGTAACTGCCCTCCTGCTGAAGATTTCCGGGCCGGTAACATGTCCCTGATTTACTGTGCGGAACGAGTCCGCGTAGAAGAAGTCACAAGCCTCCATTGTATTCAAGCCCCGTCGACTCGTCCCTCCTCGTGATAGCATTGTTTCGTTGGTCCGATTTTTGCCACTCGCGAGAAAAGAGGCGATCCGCATGAGGAAGACTCCGCTTCTAAAAGACGCTCTTGCGATGGCCCTGGTGGCAGCGCTCCTTGTTGCCGGCGCTGACTTTGGATTCAGTAAAGCCGGCTCTGTCGGACCGTACGACGCAAAATATCGGCGGGATTCACCTGGAACAGCAACAGCTAGTTCCTGGGACCCGAAGGCCGCCGCCGCTTACCTCGATCAAAGAGAGCAGTGGTGGATGGGCTGGAAAGAGGCCGCTCGCGAGCACGGGACCTTCTGTGTTTCTTGCCACACTGCTGTGCCTTATGCTCTCGCGCGGCCGGCGCTTCGCAAGGTGCTTGGGCAACAAGCTCCCACAGACAATGAACGCTATCTCCTGGAAAACGTGGAAAAACGTGTACGCCTTTGGAAAGAGATCGCTCCGGTCTACAACGACGAAGAAGATGGCCGTAACAAGAGCGCTGAATCTCGCGCGACCGAAGCCGTTCTCCTTGCCTTTGTTCTTGCTAGCAATGACGCTCAAAGTGGCAAACTCAGCAATGATACGCGGACCGCGTTCGACAATCTTTGGGCGCTGCAGCAGACCGCCGGAGCCAACAAAGGCGCTTGGCTCTGGCAGTTATTCGATTTGAATCCGTGGGAGGGGAACATCTCTCCCTACTATGGCGCAACCCTTGCCGCGATCGCCGTGGGCACAGTTCCTGAGAACTATCGCTCCGCGCCCGAAATCCAGAATAACCTCAAGATGCTTCGAGACTACCTGGACCGCGAATATTCATCGCAGCCCCTTATCAATCGCATCACACTTCTCTGGGCCTCCTCAAGACTACCTGGTCTCCTGACGCCGGAACGCCAAAAGTCGATCACAGAGGAAGTTCTGAGCAAGCAACAACAGGACGGTGGTTGGAGTCTGTTTCCACTCGCCAGAACCTGGAGAGACTGGGGCCTTTCTTCACTGCTCGGTAAGTGGAAGCGCGACGATGGGACTCTACAAGAGACGAGCAGCGATGGGTACGCGACAGGCCTTACGATCTTCGTTCTTCAGCAAACCGGCGTTCCCCGCGGAAATGTTCAGCTCGAGCGAGGCAGGGAATGGCTCGTAACGAACCAAAACAAAACGGAAGGCTTCTGGCTTGCCTATTCTCTTAACAAACGTCGTACCCTTTCTTCCAATGTGGGACGCTTCATGAGTGATGCAGCCACGGCCTATGCTGTGCTCGCCCTGACCAACTGAGCGGCAAGGACCTGGGACAGATTGCCGTCAATTCAGAATAGTTTTACGCAAGGATATAGTTGAGATCGGAAATTTCAATCTAGACCGATCAATTGGAATAAGGAAGCGCTCCGCTTTGGTCATGAAGCGCTCGTGCAAAAAAGTTGCCGCGCTCTACAATGTTCATCCCAAACTTATATTGGACTTTGCGAAAAACTTACTGTAGTTTCATCCCAATTTGGGACGGTGTGAAAGGACCATTCGATGAATTCCGACAGGAGAAAATAAAATGAAGAAACTCGCCGGTGCATTTTTGTTGGTCACTGCATGTGTTGGGCTGGCCTTCGCGCAAGTTGAAAAGGCTCCGCCCCAAGGCACGAGCGTGGCGGAAACTGTAAAGCAAGTTGAACGCGATTGGACAGACGCAATGAAATCCGCTGATGCTGACAAGCTCAATCAGATCATTGCCGACGATTGGGTGGCCCTCGGCCCCGATGGCACGACGGAAACGAAGCAGGCTTTCATCGCGGACTACAAGTCCGGCAAGTCAAAGACCGAGTCCTACGACTTTGGGCCCATGAATGTGAAGGTGTTGGGCAACGTCGCCGTAGTCCAAGGCAGCGACACCGAGAAGAGCACCTCCGGCGGAAAAGACTCCAGCGGCAAATACGTGTGGATGGATGTCTTTGTGAAGCGCGACGGCAAGTGGGTGGCGGTTCGCTCCCAACTCGCCAAGATGCAGTAACCTCGTTAACGCTCATCGCGCCCTCGTTGGTCTGACTATGGACGTGGAGCCTAAAGAACTGCTGGTGGTGAAGAATGTAGTTAGCAGCGAAGACATGGATAGCCGAGTGATCCATGTTAGCGAGGAGACAGCCGGCCTAAAAGAAGTTGTCATCGAGTTCACAGAATCGGCCCCTTACTTTTGGCATATCGACTTCCGGCCTGCGGATTGGAAACTACCGCAAAGCCGACGACGGGCGATGGCGAATTCGCGATGCATATCGCGATTTACGAAGCGATAGCCATTCTCGACAGTTGGAAGGCAGGCGAAACGCTGTTACACGTTCATGTTTCGATTGTGGGACACGGTCGAAAGTTTCAAGCAACCGCCTGCCAACCCCTTTTCCCCACTCCCCAGGATCATCCTTACCGCACCACATTGGAGCTGGTCAGCAACTCTTCTTCTTTCCGGTTGGGTGCTGTGCTTTTCTGTGTCTTCCCACGACGTCGTCACACCTACTCTTGCTCAATTGAATTTGCATAGCACCCGCGTCCGCCGCAAACCGAGCGGCTTCCTTCAAGTCGCTGTATCGAACGCGCGCATTCCCACCGTGCTCATGTGCGCATCCTGCCCACTCGCGCGTCCGATACACCTCTAAGACTTATGGGGAGCAATACTGCTACTGCAGCTTCGCATATTCGGCCTTGGCTTGCTTTAGGATGGGGATGTCCGGATCGGCGTCTTTCCAGAGGGTGAGGAAATCCTTGTAGGCTGAGCGTGTCTTGGCGGCATCGCCCTGCAGGGCCGAGGCACGTGCGAATCCGAGATAGGCCAAGGCGCCAAGCGGGCTGTTTCCGACGAGTCCGCGATGGTCGAAGAATTTTTGAAACTCTGCAGCTGCCTTGTCGCCCTGATGCAGCAGCAAATAAGCTTGGCCACGAACGAAGACTGGGTGGAGCAGGCCACCCACGCCGGGGGCTGGGCTGGCCAGTTCGTAAGGGGACGCAGCGTGAAGCAGCTCAATTGCCTGAGAAGGATTGTTGTGTCGGACCTCGATGCTGGCACGAATAGTCGGAAGCCAATAGGCTCTAATCATCGTGTTCTGTGGAAACCGTTTTGCCAGGTCATCGGCCAGTCTCTGCGCGTATGCTGTATTGTCGGCTCTTGCCAATGCGAGACCTGCGAGAACATGCACGTCACGGGTCGAAGCTAAAGACAGCGCCGCTGCTGCTTGCCGCTGGGCTTCTGCACGATTGCCGAAAGCGGCTTCCCGCAGGGACGCAACCAGACTCCACTCAGCTGCAATTTCTTTGTCCTCATTTCGCTGGGCGGATTCGACGGCGCGCAAAGAAAATTCCCTCGCATTTTTGATTCGACCATAGAAGGCCTCGGTATCAGATTGTGCGGAAAGCAAGGCGTCTTCAACCCCGGGTTTACCGCTAGCCCAGGCTACCTGGCGCTCCATCTCCGCTCGATCCCCTTGGAGGAATGCCACTTCATACTCAGTCACGCGTACCTCCGCGTTATCGAGCTTTCGCGCCAAGGCTTTTTCATACGTTGCCTTCGCTTCATCCAGTCTATTCAGAGTCGCGTAATCAGCTATCAGATTGCCAAGAAGGACGCCGTCGTTCGGAAGCAACTCCACGGCTTTGAGATGTTCTGCCAAAGCCTGCTTATATTGTCCGATCTCAAAATAGGCGGCTCCCAGGTTCGTGTGCGAGCTGGCCTTACGCGGGTATTCCTGCGCCAACAATTCATTTGCTTCGAGAACTTTCGTCAGGTTGCCCGTGACCGTGTCGTTATAGAAACCTATGATGCGAAGTTTTTCCAACTCGCTGGCGTGGTCACGCAAGTCATAGGCCTTTTGCAGGTACTCACTGGCTAAGCCGGTCTCACCTATATTGGCGTAGGACACTCCAATGCCGGCGTATGCGGCAGCGAATGCAGGATCCAGCGTGATGGCTCGCTTCAATATCGGGATGGCTGCGGCATCACCTTTTTCCGATTGCACCCGGCTGGCCAACGAAAAGGCTTTCAGGGCTTCGAAGGAAGAAGTTGTGGCCTGCGCTATAGGGGTATCAAACTTCTGAATCGAATTGAGGGATTCGCCTAGTCGCTCGCGCAATCTTGCGGCTCCGTGGTCTAGCCCGTTGAGCACTTCCTCCTTGGAGGCTGCTTTCACTTGCACTTGCGCCAACGTGTCTCCGTTCTGGCAATTCACGGCGCTCAATCCGATGACATACTGGCTTCCCAATTTCGCGATGGACCCCTGGAGCACGGCGGCGCTTGCCGTGCGCTGACAAATCTCGCGCGCGGTCTGCGGAGTGATC
Source organism: uncultured Acidobacteriota bacterium (assembly GCA_963703675.1). Taxonomy (GTDB): domain Bacteria; phylum Acidobacteriota; class Terriglobia; order Acidiferrales; family UBA7541; genus Palsa-295. The sequence goes on from CAVPFH010000012.1 coordinate 194,412, forward strand.
TTGGCATCTGACGGCTGACCCATCTGCCGCAGAGTTCGCTGAATGCTATCTTCGGAAATGAGACTCATGAACGGCGATTGTTGAAGTTGTACCGCCAAACCCTGCCGCAGCGCACCATCAAAAACTGGATCTCCTGTTGTGTTTGTGAAGTCCGCCAAAACTACTGTGTCTCTATCCGTCAGGGCATGCGCCTTGCGAGAGAAAAACAACCAACCGCCCACCACCAGTGCGATAACCACAATGGTTGCACCAGTGACTGTCGCCCACCGAAACCGAGCAGATTTCACGGAGGGCTTCGGCTCGACCTGCGCCGTCGTGGCGGCTGCACGGCTCGAATCCGAATCTCGTTTCAGCCGCTGCAAATCTGTTCGCATATCCGCTGCGCTCTGATAGCGCAGCTTCCGGTCTTTCTCTAGCCCCTTTATGGTGATTTCTTCGAGCTTTGAGGAAAGGTCGGGATTCAGTCGCACCGGCGCAACCGGGCTGCGATTCAGAATTGCTTCCGCGATCACGCCAGAGGTCTCGCCTCGGAAGGGTAAAACTCCTGTCGCCATCTCGTAGAGCACCACACCAAACGAAAACAAATCGCTGCGTGCATCCAGTTCCTCGCCCCGCACTTGTTCTGGTGACATGTACTGCAGGGTACCCATCGCCGTGCCATGTTGAGTGAGCTGTTCCAACTCGCTGGCGGTGGGCATCGCCGAGAGATCCACAATAACGCGTGCAGGTGTCAGCTTCGCTAGACCAAAATCCAATACCTTTGCATGTCCGCGCTTTGTTACGAAGATGTTCGCGGGCTTAATGTCCCGGTGAATGATGCCTGCTGAGTGGGCGGCGTCGAGCGCATCAGCAATTTCAATCGCCAGTTCCAGCATCTCGTCAAGCCGCATCGGCTTGTCCTGGATCCGGTATTTCAACGTTTGACCGTCCAGAAACTCCATTGCAATGAATTGCTCGCCGTCTTGTTCACCGATGTCGTAAATCGTGCAAATGTTTGAGTGATTCAATGCCGACGCAGCTTCTGCTTCGCGCCGGAATCGTTGGAGTGAAACAGAGCCGCGCGCCATCTCGCTAGGCAGGAATTTCAGGGCAACCATCCGATGGAGCCGGGTGTCTTCGGCCTTATACACGACACCCATCCCACCACCACCCAGTTTTTCAATGATGCGGTAATGCGAAATGGTTTGGCCAATCATAGGGAGAGACTCGCGCCATCTTAGGACTCTCCAACCATAGCGTCAACGAAAGGCGTACAAGGGGATTGTGAGGACTTTCAGTTTGTTCCTGCTCTTCTAGGAAAGCCCGCGGTCCTTCGGCTGAGTCGGGTAGGCACATCTACTGGTCTTGTGACCTGTCAAAGCTGGCCAGCCTTCGTTTCGTCATTCTGGGAATTCGATCTGGAACGGACTATCCAGAGTTTTTCGAACCTTTCTTCCCTCCCCCTTCTGAAATGATGGCCAATGATCATTGGTTCAAACCATTTCCGGTTAACAACCACTCCAATGATTTCCCAAATTCTCGACTGATCCTCAGCAGCGCTTATGTCAACCGGAATATCGACAGACAACAAGAAACTTATCCAGTGAAAACTTGTCGGACGCCGGATTCGTGAATTAAGAGGGTTTGATACGTCTCAGGTGCAGTTCGCCCGACGTATAGGTATTTCTCAAAGCTATCTTTCCGCCGTAAAGTGTGGTGAGAAGGAGATCGGAGCAAGCGAACCACAGCCCGATGTGTCGAGCCCTAGATGGTGTAACTAATAAAGATCAAATGACGTTTTTCTTCTGTTCTTACGCCCGCCGCCGTTTCAATTGACAGTGGTGCTTGCGACTGCGACGAGCGCGGGGGGCATGAAATGAGATATGCACGCGGCTAACCTGGACGAAGGTCAGCGCTCGCGAGGATCAAAACTTCCGATGGAAACTCCTTTCAAGCCGGGCGAGGTCGTACGAGCGATTCTCGCCGGCATGCTGGTTGAAGGGACCCTGTTCCACGCTGCCGTCACCGATGCCCTCGGAAACATCGTCAGACAGACTTCGGAGAACCCTCCCAAATATCTCGTGCGGTTACGCTTCTCCTTTCGCGGAATCAATGAAGTGGAAGTACCTGCCGAACGAACTCGCCGATAGAGAGATACTGAATTATCGCTAGCTGCTTCCCCGCCCTCAAAGAAGTTGTGTCCCGCTTCGTATCGGAAACTGTGGCTAAAAAGTCTACTGGAAAAAAGGGGCGGGACCTTCTTTACCATGACTCTAAGGGGTTCGTCCTGCTTGCCTGTCCTTCAGGAGCGAACGCAATGCTGATTTAGCCTCTAAATCGTTCCATCCGCCAGGACGCCGTGACTGCGCATCCTGATATCGTTGCAGCGTTAATCCGAGGTTCGTTTGCTGTAAGCGCAATATTGGTCAGCCAGTCGTTTTTTGAATTGAGCCCAGAAACAAAAGTATAGTACGCACTTGGATTGCAGCCAGGGGCTGTTTAAGTGGTTACCCGGACGGCCTGTAGAATCCGACGGAGGATGAATTCAACGTGCAGCCGATCATAGATATTCACGTTCACATCATGCCGTACCACATGATGAAACCTTCGGCGCTTGAACTGATCAAACGCGGACGCAAGGACTTCGCCGATGTGGAACGCTATTCAGCCGATCCCAAAGCCTTTCTTGGATTGCTCGACAGCCTAGGAGTTGAACGCGCCGGCTTGATCAATTACGTCGCCCCGACGATCATCGGGTTCTCGTCGGAAGTGAACGACTGGGTTGCAAAGTACTGTAGGACGGCGCCGGACCGTTTGATCGCGTTTGGCGGCGTTCTTCCCGGGACGGTGCCCGATCCCGCCGCGGAAGTGGATCGCATCGCCAAACTCGGGATTCGCGCCATAAAAATGCATCCTTCGCACCAGCTACTCTCGCCGAACGAATATATTACCGGCAATCACGGCTTGGCGGCGGTCTACGAGCGCGCACAAGCCAATTCCTTACCCCTGATGATTCACACGGGCACTTCCATCTTTCCGGGCGCCAGAAACCTCTATGCGCAGCCACTGCTGTGTGACGACGTGAGCATTGATTACCCGAACCTCGTGGTGATCCTTGCACATGGAGGAAGGCCGTTGTGGATGAACGAGTCGTTCTTTCTTGTCCGCCGTCACAAGAATATGTATATGGACATCTCCGGCATACCGCCGCAGAAGCTCCTCGAATACTTTCCGCGCGTCGAGGAGATCGCTGACAAGGTGTTGTGGGGTACGGATTGGCCAGGACCCGGCGTGCCGGAGATCAAAGGCAACATTGAGAAGTTTAACGCGTTGCCCATTCAAGAGGACGCCAAGCGCAAGATCCTGTATGACAATGCGGCGCGGTTGTTTCCCCGCTGAGGAAGAAGCGCGATAATGTAAAGACGATCTCGACTAACCCGTAGAGTGGGCTTCGTTTCTGGCAATCTGCCACCCCACAATCTGCGTTTCATTTCTACAAACGGATTCCGTATTTTCCGAACGTCTGTTCAGCTCCTGAACAGCTGTTCAGAAATCGTTGACATAGGCCCGAAAGGCGTGCTACTTGTCATCGGATCCAGGATTCGGAAGTGCCAACCAGGCAATCCAGGTTGCAGAGCAACGGTCGCGTTCAGGGACGCCGCCTGGCACGACGGCTCGAGATCTTGCGCGCAGCCGGGAGAAAATTCCGGCTGCACGGTTTTGCGGAAACCGGGATGCGCGATATTGCCGAAGCTGCCGAACTCTCTTCTGCCAACCTGTACAATTACTTTCGCGGGAAACACGAAATTCTGTTCTTCTGCCAGGATAGTGCACTCGATCACATGCTCGCTGCGCTCGACCAAGCGCGGCGCATGAAAGCGAGCACGCCCGAGAAGCTGCGCCTGGTGATCGTGTCTCATATGCGATGCTTGTTGGATGAAGTGGAGGGATCCGCCGCGCATCTTCTGCCCACCGCGCTGCCGCCTCGCCTGCAAAGACGACTGATGGCGAAGCGCGATCGTTACGAGGAGGGCATTCGTCAATTGATCGAACGCGGGATTCGGACGGGCGAGTTCGTTTCCTGCAATCCGGCGCTCGCCGCACGCGCGGTTCTGGGAGCTCTGAACTGGAGTGTGCGGTGGTTCAATCAAGAAGGACCTTTGACCGCGATGGAGATTGCAGAAGGATTCGCTAGCTATTTGATCCGCGGATTGCTGGCTAATCCTCGTACGATCCAGCTTCCCTTGTCGGTCACGGAGAAACATGCCGATCTCCGAAATCTTTTTCGTGAGAGCGGAAAGAGGGCCGCGTCCGTCGGACGAGATTTCGTCGAGGGGGCAAGATGACGACGTTGCCCATCGCATCACAGAAGACATCCCACATTCGAATGACACTCAACGGCGAGGAAGTGGACGTCTCGTTTGCCCCCTACAAGACGCTCCTCGAAGTTCTCCGTGAAGATCTTGGCCACACGGGAACAAAGCACGGTTGTGAGCTGGGTGAGTGCGGCGCCTGTGTGGTCCTTTTGGATGGAAAGCCGGTTGTTTCCTGTTTGATTTTGGCACTCGAGTGCGATGGTAGAAGCATTCTGACGGTGGAAGGGCTCGCGAGAGACGGGAGTCTTCATCCGCTGCAGGAGGCATTCGCGGACCTGGGTGCCGCGCAATGCGGCTATTGTACGCCCGGTATCCTGGTAACGGCCAAAGCGCTATTGGACCAAAATACCCATCCCAGCAGGGATCAGATCCGCGATGCGCTTTCCGGCAACCTTTGCCGGTGCACGGGTTACCTTCAGATTTTCGAAGCTGTTGAAGAAGCCGTCTTGAAGATCGCGGAACAAGGGAAAGCGGCAACGTGAAACTTAAGTAAATCGCTGGGCGGTTCGAGGCCCCACAAGGACACATGCCAGAAGAAAAGGATTTTCCGGCCGCTCCCGCCAAGGGATTGCGAACGAATGACGAGGAGCTGCGCGTGATTGGCGTACCTCGGCGAAGAGTGGATGCTCGGGCCAAAGTCACCGGACAGACGCGTTTCGCCGACGATATTTCCCTGCCCCGAATGGTGTATTGCAAACTCTTGCGCTCGCCGCATCCCCATGCGCGCATTCGGAAAATTGATGCTTCGCCTGCCCTCGCTCACCCCGGCGTTTATCTGGTTCTAACCGGGAAGGAGCTGCCGATTCAGTACGGGATTCTCCCCGTCAGCCAGGACGAACAAGCTCTTTGCGGCGATCGCGTCAGACATGTAGGAGATCCTGTCGCTGCGGTCATCGCTCGCGAGGAACTGACGGCCTTCGAAGCTTTGGACTTAATTGATGTCGAGTACGAACTCCTAACCACAATTTCCGATTCCGAGCAGGCTTTGGAGACTCCGGAACCGCGCATCCACGACTACGGCGAGGAAGGAAATATTCATAAGCGCGTCGCACTCGAGTTCGGCGACGTCGAGGCAGGCTTTGCCGAGGCGGACGAAATATTCGAAGACACTTTCTTTTACCAAGGTAGCACGCATCTTCCGATCGAGCAGCACGCTGCAGTTGCGATCAAGGATCCCGATGGTAAGCTGACGATCTGGTCGAGCACCCAAACTCCTCACTACCTTCACCGCGCTCTCGCGAAAGTCCTGGAAATGCCGCCGGGACATATTCGCGTTATCGCTACGCCAAACGGCGGAGGCTTTGGAGGCAAGAGCGATCCCTTCCAGCATGAAATCGTCGTGGCAAAGGCGGCACTTCTTCTGGACCGCCCGGTGAAAATCTGCTTGACTCGCGAAGAGGTCTTCTACTGTCACCGCGGGCGTCATCCGGTCCTGATGAAGTTCAAAACGGGCGTGAAGAGAGACGGCACGATCACCGCGATGGATCTGCAGACACTCCTCGACGGCGGAGCCTACGGTTCTTACGGCGTCGCCAGCACGTTTTATACTGGCGCGCTGCAAACGACGACCTACCATATTCCCCGGTACCGCTTTAGTGGCTGCCGCACATTTACCAACAAGCCGCCCTGCGGCCCCAAGCGCGGCCACGGCACCGTACAACCGCGTTTTGGCCAGGAAGTGCAGCTCGATAAGATTGCCCAAAGACTCCAGATCGACCCCGCCGAACTCCGGCTCCGCATTGTGGAGTCTTCCAACGCGGTAACCGCCAACTTCCTCAGGCTGGGAACCGTGGGCCTCGCGGAATGTATTCGCCGCATTGTGGAGATCTCAGACTGGAAGGAAAAATTCGGCAAACTTCCCAAGGGCCGCGGCGTGGGGCTAGCCTGCTCAGCCTATCTCACCGGTGCGGGACTGCCTATTTATTGGAACAAGATGCCTCATTCGGGAGTGCAGCTCAAACTAGACCGCGGCGGCGGCGTCACGCTTTTCTGCGGCGCCACCGAAATCGGTCAGGGCTCCGACGACGTGCTGGCTTCCATCGCTGCCGAAATACTGGGGATAGAACCGTTCGATATCCGCGTCTACACCGGTGACACGGATCTCGGACCGGTCGATCTTGGATCGTACTCGAGCCGCGTCACTCTCATGGCGGGCAACGCGGCCATGCAAGCCGCGGGGCGTGCTCGTGCGATGCTGGCCGAAGCGGTTTCAAAACGTCTCGAAACATCCAAAGAGCGGCTCCGCTTTGCCAATAAGCGCGTATTTGACTCCGCGGAGCCGCAAAAGAGCGTGTCTTTCCAGGAAGCGATTTGTCTGGCAGAAGCGCAATTCGGCACCATCGGCACCGTTGGTTCGTACACGCCACCGAAATCGCCAGCACTATACAAGGGCGGCGGCGTGGGGCCATCTCCAACTTATTCGTACTCCGCGGCTGTTGTGGAAGCCGAGGTGGATCCGCTAACCGGCTGGGTCACCATCCCAAGAATCTGGATCGCGCATGATATCGGCCGGGCACTGAACCCGGCGCTGGTGCGCGGCCAGGTTGTAGGTAGCGTGTACATGGGACTCGGAGAAGCGTTGATGGAGGAGCAGGAATTTCGGCGTCTTCCGAAGAGGCTTTCTCACGCGCTCGTACACAAGTTCCCTTCCATGTTGGAATACAAGAGCCCGACCTCGCTCGACATGCCCGAAGTGGTCACGGAGTTGATCGAAGACCCCGATCCCCGGGGTCCGTTCGGAGCAAAAGAAGTCGGGCAAGGGCCGCTGCTGCCGGTGATGCCGGCCGTGGCCAATGCCGTCTTTGATGCCGTAGGCGTAAGAATCGATGAGGTTCCCATCACCCCGGAGAAAATCCTGAAGGCGCTCGCGGAGAAGGAAGCGGGCCGCATTCCGCGGTACGGACCGAGCTATTTCCCGTCGATCCCGTGGCCTGAACAACCCCTTCGTGTTCCTCCGCCGTGGGAGGGAGGCGACGGCAACGCCATCAATGAAACTCACCGTCCTGGGAAACTGCAGCCGGAGGAAGCGAAGGTACCCAACGCATGATGCGGTTGCCCATTTTCGACTTTCGCGCGCCACGCACGCTCGAAGAAGCGGCGCAGATTCTGAGCGGCGAGGGACCGGCCGCTGTGCCGCTTGCCGGCGGAACCGACCTCCTCCCCAACATGAAACGAAGGCAGCAGGTCCCCCGAACGCTGATCAGTCTTCGTCATGTAGAGGGGCTGCGGCAGATCTCGATCGATCCATCCGGCTCGCGGATTGGCGCGTGCCTCACGCTTAGCGAAATCGCGGAAGATTTGCGCTTCCGGAATGGCATGACGGCTTTGTGGCAAGCGGCGTCGCAGGTGGCCACACCGCAAATTCGCAACATGGCCACGCTCGGCGGAAACCTCTGCCTCGACACCCGCTGCAACTACTACGATCAGAATTACGAGTGGAGGAAGTCGATCGGCTTTTGCCTGAAAAAGGACGGCACGACGTGTTGGGTAGCCCCGGGCAGTCCGAAGTGTGTGGCGGTGTCCTCGACCGACACCGCGCCGGCACTCATGGCGCTCGGCGCTTCCGTCCGGTTAGTTTCGCACTCGGGAGAGCGGTCAGTTCGGCTATCCGACCTCTATGGCAATGACGGCGTGAACTACATCCGGCGAAAGCCGGATGAAATTTTGGCCGAAGTACTGCTCGATTCTCCGCACCTCTGGAGGAGCACATACTGGAAGCTACGGCGCCGAGGCTCGTTTGATTTTCCGGTTTTGTCCGTAGCGGCGGCTGCGCGCATTTCCGACAATGGCGTTGTGGACGATGCCCGGATTGTTGTGGGCTCGGTAGCCTCGCGTCCTCTGGTTGCCGGCAACGCCGCAAAATCACTTCTCGGTCGTCCTTTAAATGCGGACTCGATCGCAGAGGCTGCCACCCTTGCGGCACGGATTGCCAAGCCACTCGACAACACAGATTTTGATCTAACCTGGCGAAAGAAAGTGACGACTCAGTTCGTGACCTACGCTCTGCGTGAATTGCGCGGAGAGGATATGCGAACCGAGCGCGAGCGCATTACGAAGATTTACACGGTTAGTTGAAGAGGACTTGACGCAATGGAGTTCAGCGAAGAGCGCGTCCCCTCGCTGCACAGGCGAACGAGTTAAACGTTACTCTGATTCATAACCGCGGTGCGTAGCTGTGACATAATCTGCCAAAACTGTTGAGGGAGGTTTTCCGGATGTTAGTCAGTCAGAAACGCATCGTGGTCGAGTATGGGCACTGTGGTCTCGTGGGCATCGTCTACAGTCCTCAGTACATGAAGTGGTTCGACGCGTGCACTTGCGCTCTTTTTGACAATGCTGGGCTGGCCCTGCCTCATTTATTCAAAGAACAGGGAGTCGTTGGCATTCCCGTCGTTAAGCTCGAGACGCGCTTCCTCTTGCCAGTAACTTACGGCGAAGAACTCCTTGCTGAGTCGACAGTTACACGCTGGGGGAAAAGCAGCTTTGTGATCCATCATCTCTTCTCGAAGGGTGGCGTCCCTGCTGTGGACGGATTCGAAACGCGCGTTTGGACCGAACGCGATCCCGCCAACCCCGACCGAATTCAGTCTCGACCGCTTCCCTCGGAAGTCGTGGACCGCCTTTCTGTTCCTCGGACCGTCGTTGCAAACACGTGAGTCGGTGCGATCGCGCCCGCATCGAGTATTTTCTCCCAACTGCCGCCAACCTCCCCTGCATCCACACGAGCCGTAACGACGGCTCGAGTGGGGTACAAATAGCGATAGGTGTACTAGAGCACGTGTCTATTCCCGTCTCAATTTACGTAGGGTAAACACTGTAAGTTCTCCCATGAGGAGACTGTAGATTTTCATTGCTTAACATTTCATTTTCGCGTTGGAACAATCGCAACATGCTGAGACGTCGCGGGGATCGGATTGCGCTGCGGAATTTCGGATCGAACTGGAACGAGTCAAACCGCAAAATTTACGCGAACCGACTAAATTGGCAGCGCCTGTACTTATCACCGCCAATTGGTAGCATGACAGCAAATACTTAAAATTAGCCAACTTAATCGAACGCAAGTTTTGGCACCAGACTTGCGTTAAACAACGTCGGCTCGCGCGACGATAGCCGCGCTAGTTCAAACCACGGCCATCACTACAAGAAGGCTCCCAGCCTTCCCATTCGAAAACTAAATAAAGGAGAGAGTCGTGAAACCAAAGTTGAGGTGTGTCCAGACGATACTCGCGTTCGCGCTTCTACTTACCTGCGTCGCGCCGAACGCCAGCGCCCAGACCTGGGCGTCCACCGCCACCAAAGCCTATCCTGTTCAATTCCTGCAGAACGCGACGTTGGTCGGCCCGCTCGCGGCTTCGACGTCGATCCACGTTGTTGTGGGACTCCAAACGCAGAACGCGAACCAAATCCAGCCCACTCTGCTTGCCATGCTCACGCCGGGTAATTCACTGTACGGAACGTCGCTCACCTTGCAGCAATTCGTTACGCAATTCGGTGCGACCTCGGCGCAAGTGCAGGCCGTGGAGAATTACCTGACAAGCATGGGATTCACGAACATAACGATCGCGGACAATCAACTACTCATCGATGCCTATGCCACGGCTGCCCAAGTTGAATCTGCATTTAATACTTCTTTGTCGGAATATTCGGTGAACGGAACTCCGGTGTATCTGAACACTTCGGCTGCACAGGTTCCCGCTTCCCTCTCGGGGGTCGTGATTGCTGTGCTCGGACTCAACAACCTTTCATTGCTGCATCCTGACGTTGCGCGGTTGAGCCTCGGACCCATGACCGTGCCATGTACTCCGCCGCAATGCCCGACGCCAGACCCGAGCAACGAAACCTTCACGCCGCAGCAATATCAGATCGCCTACGATGCGGCGTGCCCATCGGACAACGCGAATTGCCCGGCAAAGAAGTTCTCAACCGGTTCGAATACGGCAGTCGGGATTATCGCGGAAGGCAATCTCACGCAAGTGGTGACGGATTTGCGGACGTACGAGAAGACGTATGATCTTCCGCAGGTGCCCGTCACCATTGTAAACGCTGGCCTCGCAAGCCCGGATACGAGCGGCGCCGACGAGTGGGATCTCGATTCGCAGACCTCGACCGGAATCGCTCAACAGGTATCGCATCTGTATTTCTATGTGGCCACGTCTCTCACGGATTCCGATATCGCGCTTGCTATCAGCAAGGCGGTGTCTCAGAACAAAGTAAAAGCGTTCAACATGTCCTTTGGTGAGTGCGAGTTTTATCCTTACCTCGACGGCGCGATGCTCGTAGATGATGAGGTCTTCGCCGAAGCTGCGCTGCACGGCATCACGTCATTTGCCTCCGCCGACGATAATGGCTCCGCTTGTCCTGCGGAGGCCACGAACGGCGTGCCTCTCTCTGGTCCGCCAGACACCTCTTACCCGGCATCATCGCCCTACGTGATCGCCGTGGGAGGAACGAATCTGTTTACGAATGCCGACTATACGTATGATTTCGAAACGGGATGGGAAGCAAGCGGCGGAGGAATTAGCTACTTTGAAACACCACCGTTTTGGCAGAGCTATACAGGAGGCGGTACCACGGCGATCGTCCCCAGCGCCGAGGCAAACAGTGAGGTGGGCTGTCCATCGGGGTGCAGGGGTGTGCCCGATGTCTCGATGTGCGCCGGTGGAACCGAACTCGCAATTTGCTCGGCGAACATCATCGTCGACGGCACCTCGACACTCGTTGGCGGAACTAGTCTGTCCTCGCCGCTGGCAATGGGCTCGTGGGCGAGAATCGAAAGCGCACATCGCAATAAGCTCGGTTTTGCGGGTCCGCTGATTTATCAACTTGCGACGAGCGGACCGCCTCCGAGCAGTCCGTACTTCAACGACGTGACCATCGGAAGCAACGGTCTCTATCCGTGCTTGCCCGGATATGATTACGTCACCGGACTCGGATCGTGGGACGTCTATAAAATCAGTCAGGTGATTCCGTCAAGCTATCCGCAGTAGAAAAGCGAATCGGCAAGGTTGGCGCGCCGCGCGGACAAATCGCTCGCGCGGCGCGCTTCCCTCCCCTTCTGAAATGATCGCCAATAATCGTTGGCTCAATCATTTCCGGTTAATAACCACTCGGCCAGAATTACTTCCCTGCTCTCATTTGAAACAAGTAGGCTGGTCAAAAGCGACAGAGCTAGCAAAAGTGGCACGGAGGGATGGGCAGAACTTCGATTGTGCAACCTGGTTGCACCGGACGCAAGAGTTGCCAAAAGACGAATTCAAGCGCGCGGTTGTGAAGCACCTTACGGGCAAGGAGTCCGAGCCTTGGGAATTGCTCTATTTTAAGGTTTACAAGAGCCAACTAGCGGTGGTCGAGCAGGCGCTCGAGACTGCGGCACTCATGCTCGGGGCGGACAAGTCGCGTGGTTATTTTCTGGAAATGATATGTGCCGATTTCCTGACGGGAGCTAACCTCGAGAACGGAAATTCGAAAGCACTACTGCTCTCACTGGAACGCATGGTCGAACTGCTTCCCTGCCCTCAAAAAATGGAATTTCTCGAACAGCTGCGAAGTACCTCATGAATCGGGCCCAGTACTCGTTGAGTTTGACGGTTCGCTAAAACCAGCAATAGGTTGAGTCTACCTCACAGACGCCAAGCCGGTATAGCGCCTGCTTCGCGTGCTCTAATGGCCCAGAGCACTAGGACGATCGATGGACACGCTGAATCTCTTGGATTATCATTCGGGCTCAGAACTGCGATTCGTCGCTTCTGCTGTGAGGCGGCTAACAACATTCGTCGAGCCACCTCACGGCTGTGAGGAGGCTCGTCATGCCATTCGATTCGCTGGAATTGCGCATTTCGCTACAAAGGCTATTATTCGGATTGGTAATCGTAATTGTTCCCCTCAGCTTAGTTGGTCTATACATTACTTCAGAAAGCGTGTCGTCTCAGGAAGAGGCGAATGGCACTCATCTAAGAACTGTTGCTCAAGCCGCTTCCGGCACGGTTTCACAATTCGTTGACAATCTTGTTACGGAAATCGGGAGCATCGCTCTTGCACCAGCGCTGATCGACACCGTCGCGGCAGCCGACCGCTCTTATCAGCAGATGAGCGAGGTCGCCGTCCACGATCGGATTGACACTCAAGAGAACAAGTGGGGCGGCCCCGGGGCCGATCCTATGATTAAAGGAATCCTCACCTCGCCGGCAGCCGGCTATTTGCGGGCTTATCGTGAAGTGGACCCGAAACTTTTGAGGATCTGGGTTACTGATGAAAGAGGCGCAATTGTCGCTGCGACCGATAAGCCAGAGCGTTACTTCCAGGGTAAGCAAGACTACTGGCAGGCCGTCTACGCGCAAGGCCGGGGCAGTAACAACGTATCCAGTGTCCTCTACGACGAGCGGAACAATTCAAACTATATACGCGTAGGCATGCCAATCTTCGAGCAATCGTCCGGGCAGTTGTTGGGCGTCGTGAGCGCCTGGGTCGATGTGTCCGGACTGTCTGCGCTTCTAACCAAAGCGTCATCTGATCGCAACACGCCGATCCTTCTCGTGAAGGACGATGGCACGGTGATCGCAGGCCCGAATGTCGGGCCGTCGAATAAGTTGAAGTCCGAGGAGTTCGGAGCAGTACGAGATGCCTTGACGTCACTGCAGGGCCGCCAGACGGGCCATGTCATCGCCACAACACCTGGTGGAAAACGTCTTGTAGGTTTCGCCGACTCGGGACTCCGGCAATCGTACCCGAATCTTGGCTGGACTGTTGTAGTGAGCATGGATGAGCGAGAGGCCATTGCCCCAATCCGCCCAGTCGTGCGCTTTGCGTTTTTCATGGTGGCGCTCAGCTTGCTGATGCTCGTGCTTTTGACTGTTTACTTCTTGCTGCACCGCCGGCATCAAGTTCCTGAGATGGAGGTCCTACAGACCAAACAGCCACCGCCATCGAGAATGTCCGCGTCTGCGTGACGGCGCTTGGTGGATTTCTGCTTGCAGCACTTCCGCAATCCGGACATCCCGATCAATCATGGAACCGAAGTGATCGGCGGCCGGTCTCTCGTGAATGATCGAGCGATTCGCCCCAATGCTGCCGCGACCCATGAACCGATTCGTTCGAGAATCATTCTTCGGATGACTTCCAGATTTTTGACAAAGTCGAAGAGAACTGCGGGCAAGAATGTGACGCTGATGAAGAAGGGGGTAAAGAAGAAGATGCTGGCTAAGAAGAGGGTAACTTCGAAGAAAAAGGCAACTCCGAAAAAGGCGCAGGTGGATACGAAGGCCGACGGCAAGAAGACAACCGGCGGAAAAACAAGGGTCGCACTTACGAAACAGGTTCCGAGGAAAAGTCAAAGCGTGGATACGGAGGCATTCGCACACGAGGCACTGGGAGCGCTGCCGGGCGAGCAATCGGGAGATTTGCAGGGATTGTCGAACGTCGAACGTGCGGATTCGGAGAGTGTGGACGAGTTGCTCGAGGAAGGAAACGCGTTCGAGGCCGATGTGGTGAAGGGTGTGGAAGACGCTGAGGACGCTGACGAGGGGGAAGTTCGCACGCACGAGGTCCCGCAGGATGACGTTCCCCGCGAGTATCTGGATGAAGAATAGGTAAGCGAGTAAAAATCAGCTTACCAGCTGCCAGACCCGAAAAAAATCGCAGAAGGCTAGATATCCAGGCGGTTTGTATGAACGTCTCCTACACCAGCACGAATCGCATAGGAAATCACGCAGGCTGCGGAGGAAGCACTCCCTTGTGCGCAAAGCGGACGGTCTAGTTTTGCTGCTAGCTTCTTGCCGCGGCAGGGAGTCTGATGATTCTTCAGTTGTTCTTGCGTGTTGAACGTTCCATCGCACTTGCCGCACTTATACAGATAAGACAGGTTGGTCACGGGCAACTCCTTAACCGCAATCTCTTCCAATGGACACGGATGCTGAATTATCTCCGGGTCAAATCCTCGCTCTCTTCAAGCTTCTGCGCATATGACGTAACGCAACTGCGTGGAGCGCGGCTTCACAGTAAGCAAAACCTTGAGAAAGACGGGCATTCCAAAGAATAAGGGCTTTAGTACATCCCGCCCATGCCACCGCCATGGCCCGCTCCTACGGCGGCCATTTTTTCCTCGTCCTTGAAGTCGGCGATCAAGACTTCGGTGGTCAGCATTAGTGCCACAATAGAGGCGGCGTTTTGCAATGCGAGGCGCGTGACCTTGGCCGGATCAATTACCCCTGCTTTAATCATGTCACCGAACTCACCGGTCTCGGCATTGAAACCGAAGTTTTCTTCCTTCGAATCGCGGACCTGTCTGACAATGATTGCCCCTTCATGACCAGCGTTCTGAGCGATTTGACGTGTGGGTTCTTCTAGCGCCCGTTTCACGATATTCACGCCGGTAGCCTCGTCATCTTGAAGCTTTAGCTTATCAAGCGCTGGGATACAGCGAAGCAGTGCCACGCCGCCTCCAGGGACTATGCCTTCTTCCACCGCCGCGCGTGTTGCATGCATTGCGTCCTCAACACGAGCCTTCTTCTCTTTCAGTTCGGTTTCGGTTGCTGCGCCCACTTTGATCACGGCGATCCCGCCGACGAGCTTCGCCAGGCGCTCCTGGAGTTTTTCTTTGTCATAGTCCGAACTGGATTCCTCAACCTGCGCACGGAGTTGCTTGATACGGCCTTCGATCTCGCTGGCCTTGCCGGCGCCTTCGACGATCGTGGTGTTGTCCTTGTCAATCGTGATCTTCTTGGCGTGACCGAGATCTTCGAGCTTCACGTTCTCGAGCTTGATGCCGAGGTCTTCGGTGACGGCCTTGCCGCCGGTCAGGATGGCGATGTCCTCGAGCATAGCCTTGCGGCGATCGCCGAAGCCAGGAGCCTTCACCGCAGCGCACTGCAGCGTGCCCCGGAGCTTGTTCACAACGAGCGTCGCGAGTGCTTCACCCTCAACGTCCTCTGAAATAATCAACAGCGGCTTGCCCAGCTTGGCGATCTGCTCGAGCAGGGGAAGCAGGTCCTTCATTGAGCTGATTTTTTTTTCGTGGATCAGGATGCGGACATCTTCGAGAACGCATTCCATCCGCTCCGGATCGGTGACGAAGTAGGGCGACAGGTAGCCGCGGTCGAACTGCATTCCCTCGACCACTTCCAGTGTCGTCTCCATTG
The DNA here is from genome assembly GCA_963703675.1 of uncultured Acidobacteriota bacterium. GTDB lineage: Bacteria > Acidobacteriota > Terriglobia > Acidiferrales > UBA7541 > Palsa-295. The sequence goes on from CAVPFH010000012.1 coordinate 209,899, forward strand.
TCTTCGATTCTTCGACGGTGATGACGCCGTCCTTGCCCACTTTCTTCATTGCGTCGGCGATGAGGCTGCCGACTTGCTTGTCTGTGTTGGCACTGATCGTGCCGACCTGGGCGATCATCTCGCCCTTCACGTCCTTGTGCAGTTTCTTGATTTCCTCCACGGCTACTTCTACGGCCTTCTCGATGCCGCGTTTTAGCGCCATCGGGCTTGCGCCCGCGGCAACTGTGCGCACGCCTTCACGGAAGATGGCCTGCGCTAGCACGGTTGCTGTAGTGGTGCCGTCGCCTGCAACATCTGAAGTTTTGGAAGCAACTTCCTTGACCATCTGTGCACCCAGGTTCTCGAGTGGATCCTGCAGATCGATTTCCTTGGCCACTGTGACCCCGTCTTTGGTGATGATCGGCGCGCCGAACTTCTTCTCGATGACTGCATTGCGACCCTTCGGCCCCAACGTGATCTTGACCGCGTCGGCCAGAATGTTGACCCCGCGCAGAATCGCCTGCCGTGAATTCGTTCCCGTTACAATTTGTTTTGCCATTGGACTTCACCCTCCCGGGTGCATACAAATCTCTGTCCGAGCCAGACTGCTAGGTTCGGAGAAGCTACCTCTTGCTTGATGCCGCCTTCGCCATCCCGCTGAGTTTTGCCAGGATTTCCTCCTCACGGAGGATCAGATACTCCTGGTCATCGATCGTGATGTCATTGCCGTTGTACTTGCCGAACAGGATTCGGTCGCCCACTTTCACATCCAGGGGAACACGTCTGCCCTTTTCGATCTTGCCGGCTCCGACGGCCATCACTATTGCCTCTTGAGGCTTCTCCTTGGCCGTGTCGGGGATGATGATGCCGCCCTTCGCCGTTTCTTTCTCTTCCAACCGCCTCACCAGGACGCGGTCGTGCAGGGGAGTCACATTCAGTGCCATTTTCCTAACCTCCGTTTGATCCGTTCTGAGATTCAACAACCTCGCGCGATGGCTGAGAACCGGCATCAAGGCCGAAACGTCTTCAAATTGGCCTGCCGCGTAGTTGCGAGGTCGTCGGCCTCTTTCTTCACACGCGCGATTTCCAACCGTGGAGCCTCTTGCTTCTCAGATTCGATGATGGCAGCCTTAGCCATAGCATCTAGCCGTTTTGAAAACACGGCGAGCCGGAAAGAGCTCTGATTGCTGGAACGAAAAAGGTTTACCGAGTTCTCAGAATCCTCCCATCGAGCAATTAGCCAGTCTGCCGAGCGATAGGGATCACTTGTTGGGAGGAAAGAGATGACCTTGTCCATTGAGCTATCGAGGTTATTCGTTGGGAAGAAATTGACCTCAGTAGCAGCCCTAGCTGTCGTTCCGTATTGGATCGACATGGCTTGTACCATGTCGTCCTCAGTTAGCCCCGCTGTGGCGTCTTGCTCGTAAGTCACCACAATCCTGTACAGCTCCCCATTGTAGAAGTTGAACAGAATTTGAGAAACCGGGTCTATTCGTACCGAAGAAGAAGGGTTTAGCGGCCAAAACGTCAACACTTGAATAACTGCTGGGCGCTGGTGGATCAGAGTCGTCGAGTGCGAGTAAGGGCCTACTTGCTTCGAGAGTTCGGCCAAACTCGTTCCGAGCGAGAATGTTCGGTACCTGGATAGATCCTGGCCTGAAATCAAAGGAGCTGAAAGCAGGATCATGGCAAGAGAAATGAATATGTTGCGCATCATTATCATTTGAATATCTCCTTCGACCGATCGACGATCCAAGATCATTGCCATGCTGGCCTGCAACGTCATTCCTTCGACCTTCTAGCAGTCCCTCTAACTTGCGAACCTCCCGACTTGGTTCAGACGGCCGTCAATTTTGACTCGGTCTCGCTCTGATGGTCCTTGCTCCGCAAATGGAAAGCCTTCTCTTGGATCTGTCGGGAATGGGCGTAGACGGTCGCGTAGAGCAATCCCAGAAATCGTTTCACCTCAACTTGCGTAATTTCCAAACCGTTGAACCTCTCTAATTCCATATTCGTTAGGATTCGCTTCACTGCTCTGCGTACGGTGTCTTGCCCGTCAAAACCGAAGATGCTTCCCTTTATCTCGGCGGCCACGCAGAAAAAGGTCCATCCTGCTTCGTGGATTATTCGACTCAATCCGTTCACATCGAGATTTTTGACCAATTTCCAGCCCCTCGCACAGGGCTCAGTCTCAAACCGCAGTTCGTCCGGCAAGAATGTGCCATCCTTTATCAGGATGCTTCCTGTTTTAATCATGCCCGCCATTAGCATTTCCCCTAGGTTCTGCCGCGATGCTCGAAATCAACAAACTCACACCTTGAAAGTGACGTGCCTGAGGCAAACCAAATCCAGCCATCGAATCATTTTGCGAGTGAGCGCATCCGGTACGATCGGACTGAACGACCAGGAACAACGCCGCACCGGGAATCCGCTGATGATTTTCGTAAGCACTGACAACCTCGTTCCCCCGTTCAGTTCCCACTTCGCTAACCAAGGGAGAGAGCCTAGTTCCGACTTCAGACCGCAAAGCCGCTCAAGTCAAAAGACTTTTTCAAATTGCCCACTTATGTTAAAGGGTGCTCCCGCCTTGCCCCCACAGATCGAGCGAGCACGGTGAGAATGACGGCGACCAAAACTGCAGCCAGATTCGCGTAAATCGGGTTTCCGTGGACGAAGTAGCCGGAGGAATTTATGATAAATCCTCCCGCGACCCCGCCCGCCATTCCCGTGAGGGTGTCCATCCATAAATCGCGACTCGGGCCCGACATGATCGTCCCCGTTAGCCAGCCCGCTGCCAAGCCATCTATAATCCAGAAGAGTAGTTGCGTACATTTCTCGTTTTACCGAATCTTCTTCAAGCAGGACCACCGAGGGGCGGATATAGTCCACCCCCTCGAAGTGGGATTGATGTGCGTTAACCAGTTACTGCAAGAGCAATCTTGTGAAAGGTGGAGTTAGCAACGTTGAAGGTTTCCACCTGGGGTGGTCCGTCGATCATTGTCGCGAGGATATTCTTCACTTCCGAGTAACTCCCGCGGTTGTAAGCTTCCGCGTTCTCTTTGTTTTCCCACAAGCTGATCCCGAACGCTTCCGTTCCGGATGGAGCAACGAATGTGATTTCGTCTTGGAAACCCTTCTGTTTTCGAAGGGTGGGAATGACTTCTTTCTCAATCTTCTCGGTAAACTGCGCAACACTGTTGGGTTTCAAGTGCATATAGACTCTGCGTGCAAACATTTGGATCCTCCTTGGTTTCGTGGCCAAGGGGAGCTCAGTTAACTTCCTAATGTTAGGTCAGCTGAAGAATCCCTCAGTCCGTTAACTACAGTGAGTTAATTAACTTGATGTGTCAAGCTAATTATGAGAATCTTGCAAGAATTAATCGACAGTAGTTAACAGCTGGAGGGTCTCGTGGACGTTTGCCTAGTGATCAAACAACGGCTGGAAGAATTGGGGTTGGATCAAAAAGACCTAGCAACCGCCGCCGAAGTAACGGACTCGTACGTTTCCCAACTTCTGAATCGGAAGAAGTTGCCTCCCGCGCCCGATCGAACCGATATTTACGTCAAGATGGGCAAATTCCTGAAGCTGCCCAAAGGCAGGCTTTCGACACTGGCGGAGCATCAGCGCACAGACCAGTTAAGACGCAACCTGAATGACCCGCCCGTACCTTTGTTCAAGGAAGTCCGAGAACTGATCCTTCGCAAGTGCGCACCAGATAAAGTAAAGGAAGTACGGACCATTTTTGAAAGACAGCCCTTCGGTGAAATCGAGCGTCTCGTGACACAGAAGCTTTTGGAAGTAGTTAAGAGAATTGCGAGAGAAGAACTAAAGAACGAAAACTGGCTGCACTTGGTTGCTCGTCAGAGCGGTCGAAGCTATGAAGAAATGCGAGTCATCATTCTCGAATTTCTGGACACGGATGTTTTCAACGTTTCCGTTGAGAACTGCGTTTCCTTTCTTGATCCATTAATTCAATCATGGGATATCGACCTCGCGACCTTCCGCATCGAAATTATCTTAAACAAGAGACTGGTCTCAGGGAGCTCGAAAACGTTCGAGTTCGTTGAAAGGGAAACCGACCATTCTTTCCAGGAGGAGCCCGGGCTCAAGGAATTTCTTCAGGATAATTCACTCAACGGCAACGCCACGCCGGAGGAAATCAAGTTCTTGAAAGGGCTGATGTTCAAGGGCAGGCGGCCCACTCCACTCTATTACTATCGGGAGCTGCAAAACCTTAGAGACCCTCTCCATTTTCGCTAATCTCCGCAACAAGAAGGAATTCGTTCAATACATCAACAGCCACATGCGCCTCTCCAGACCCAGTCGCTCATCCAACTCGCGAACCAGAATCAGGCCACCATTGGAAGTCACTCGCGATCCCTGGAAATCGACCTTCAAAGAAGCATTGAACAACAGCTGAAAGGGCTGATTTTGTTTCTCACCCATGCCGTGCTCGCCCTGACCAACTGAGCGGCAAGGACCCGGGACAGATTGCCGTCAATTCAGAATAGTTTTACGCCAGGATATAGTTGAGATCGGAAATTTCAATCTAGACCGATCAATTGGAACAAGGAAGCGCTCCGCTTTGGTCATGAAGCGCTCGTGCAAAAAAGTTGCCGGGCTCTACAATGTTCATCCCAAACTTATATTGGACTTTGCGAAAAACTTACTGTAGTTTCATCCCAATTTGGGACGGTGTGAAAGGACCATTCGATGAATTCCGACAGGAGAAAATAAAATGAAGAAACTCGCCGGTGCATTTTTGTTGGTCACTGCATGTGTTGGGCTGGCCTTCGCGCAAGTTGAAAAGGCTCCGGGGCACGAGCGTGGCGGAAACTGTAAAGCAAGTTGAACGCGATTGGACAGACGCAATGAAATCCGCTGATGCTGACAAGCTCAATCAGATCATTGCCGACGATTGGGTGGCCCTCGGCCCCGATGGCACGACGGAAACGAAGCAGGCTTTCATCGCGGACTACAAGTCCGGCAAGTCAAAGACCGAGTCCTACGACTTTGGGCCCATGAATGTGAAGGTGTTGGGCAACGTCGCCGTAGTCCAAGGCAGCGACACCGAGAAGAGCACCTCCGGCGGAAAAGACTCCAGCGGCAAATACGTGTGGATGGATGTCTTTGTGAAGCGCGACGGCAAGTGGGTGGCGGTTCGCTCCCAACTCGCCAAGATGCAGTAACCTCTAGCCGTAGACTCCGGAGAGCCTAACGGCTCGATTCTGAATCGCCGGGCGCGACCATGCGGCCGGCCATTTTTTCGCGAACCACGGTATCGACAAAACACCGACGATAAGAATTTGAAGGTGCGCTGGCTTCCGAACGGGCCTCGGCAGCCAGTGCGTAGTTCAGGTGGTCGGTGGTTCGAATCCATTCGCCCCGACCACTTTTCATTGAATCAGCGATTTACTTCATACGAAAATTGCGCTTGGTCTAAAGCCAAGCGTTCTTGTCTCATATCTGTTGGACGCGAGCGTTCTTTGACGAGAACGGACGATTTCGACAGCCCGTGGGCAGAACATAGCGCTCGCAATTGTAGCAACGTCGAGTTCGTTAATGAGAAGTCCGGGTTGGAAATAGATGCGGGTTGATTAGGTAAGATGAACACATGCCAAGGGTGATCGTTGCGATCGGCGGCGGCGAAATTAGAACTAAGGGCACCGCTCCAATTGATCGAGAGATTGTCCGCTTAACCAGGAAAAAGAATCCCAGTCTTCTCTTTATTCCAACGGCGAGTTCGGATTCCGACAGATACTGGAAGCACGTCCAAGAATATTTCGGTAAATTCCTGAAATGTAAAACCGACGTTCTTTTTCTCATCAAAGAGCAGCCTTCAAGAGAACACATCCAGAGGAAGATCTCCTCGGCTGACATTATTTACGTGGGTGGTGGAAACACGCTATTAATGATGCGTCTTTGGCGGCGATTGGGAGTGGATAAACTTCTCAAGGCTGCGTATGACAACGGAACGGTGCTGGCTGGCATAAGCGCGGGGTCGATCTGTTGGTTTGACTCGGGCCATTCGGATTCGATGTCCTTTTACCACCCGCAGAAGTGGAAGTACATAAATGTGAGGGGTCTAGGGTTTCTCAAGGGCGTACATTGCCCGCATTACAACAGTATGACGCGAGGTGTACCCAGGAGAAGACACTTCCGGGACATGATTTGCAAAGCGGGAGGAATCGGAATTGCGATTGAGAACAACTGTGCCATCGAATTCGTAAATGGACAATATTACAGAGTCATAAGCGCTAGAAGCTACGCCCACGCCTATCGAGTGCGCAAAACTCTTGGGAAAGTAGTTGCAGAAAAAATACGTCAGCAGAAGAAACTTGCGCCCATCGAGTTGCTCTACCGCGGACCGTGCTAATAGAAGATCGAAGGCGATTTCGGAAACGAAGTGTCCCCGGGTGCGCCATCTTAGGACTCTCCACCCATAGCGTCAATGAAAGGCATACAGAAGATAGTGTCGGAGGCGAGCGCCAGGTCAACGTGCTCATATCCGGGTTTGTCCGCAAACCACTGGGACTCACTTTTCCTTTTTGAACTCCCCCTGAGTCGCCGTATGATTCGCCCAACGCATTTTCCCTGCAACTTGGAAAGGAACACATCTCTACAGAGACCTCGGCTCAATGGGTGAAAAGCAAAATCGTTTCATGGATCGTCCTCCTCTCTTCCAAGGGTTACGGCCTTTTCAGTGGTCAGCGGTATCGAAGAATCTCCTCGCCGGACTTACGCTTGCGGCCATGAACATTCCGCAGTCACTTGGCTACACCAAGATTGCTGGCACTCCCATCGTCACGGGCCTCTACACTCTTCTGTTTCCCCTCGTCGCGTTCGCCCTATTTGGTTCTTCGCGTTTTCTCGTCGTGGCTGCAGATTCCGCCACGGCCGCCATACTTGCGGGTGGCCTCGCGGGGTTGGCTCCAATCGCCAGCGCCCATTACATCGCCTTGGCGGGCTTGGTGGCCCTCTTGACTGGCATCTTCCTTCTCGTTGCGCGCCTGCTCAAGCTTGGCTTCCTTGCGGATTTTCTCTCTCAAACGGTTCTCCTCGGTTTTCTTACTGGTGTCGGCTTTCAAGTCGGCATTGCCGTTCTTGGTGAAATGCTTGGGATCAACATTCACAGCGGTCATACTCCCCTTCAATTCCTCGAAGTGCTTCGCTCGCTGCGGGACGCTCACCTCCTCACGATGGGGATTTCATTCGCCGTTGTAGCCTGTATACTCCTCTTCCATCGCTTTGCTCCGAAGTTGCCGGGGTCTCTCTTTGCAGTTGCAGGGGCGATCGTGGCGAGCGCCATCTTTCACTGGGCGCAGCGGGGCGTGGCCATTCTCGGCCCCGTGCCCGGTGGTTTACCTCACTTGGGTTTGCAGGATTTGAGTTGGAGAGACGCGGCAAAACTAACTCCCGTTTCTCTCTCCTGTTTTGTCATGATCGTTGCGCAGAGTGCTGCAACATCCCGCGCATATGCCTCTCGTCATCACCAGCAACTCGACGAAAACAGCGACTTGGTCGGTCTCTCCGCCGCCAATGCCGCAGCAGCTTTCAGCGGTACCTTTGTTGTGAATGGAAGTCCCACACAGACCTCTATGGTCGAAAGCTCTGGCGGCACCAACCAGATGGCACAACTCGCCACCGCTGGCATCGTTGCCCTGGTCCTGCTTTTCCTAACCGCTCCGCTGCAGTTTCTTCCTCAATGTGTTCTTGGGGCCGTCGTGTTCACCATCGCCCTCCGTCTTGTCGATCTGCGGGCCCTAAGCGCCATCCGGCGCGAGAGTCCCGGTGAATTCGCGCTGGCCGTCACAACCGCCGTGGTTGTTGTTTTTGTTGGCGTGGAACAGGGCATTCTCCTTGCAATGATCTTGTCCCTGCTCCGCATTGTCCATCACAGCTACCGTCCGCACACTGCGGTGTTGGAACAGACTCACGAAGGAATCTGGCGCTTAAGTCCAGTGGTTTCCGGCGCGATCACCGAGCCCGGCCTGATCTGCTATAGGTTCGGCGCGCCACTCTTCTACGCCAATGCCAATCGTTTTTCCGAAGAAGTGCGGATGCTGGCCACTTCGGCGCCTTCGCCATTGCACTGGTTGATCGTTGATGCCGGGGCCATCACCAATGTGGACTTTTCGGCCGCTCGTGTCGTGCGCGAAATCCAGAAGGACCTCGCTGCTCAAGGCACGGGGCTTGTCTTTGCTCACGTGCAGTCGGATCTCAAGCCTGATCTGGACCGCCATCACCTGACCGAAGCCGTTGGTCCCACTCGCATTTTTGATTCCCTACGCGAAGCGCTCCGCGCCCTTCGGGGCGCGGGTCCTCCTCCTAGTCCCTCAACGGGAATATAGCTGCACCCCAACACGGCTTCGACAATCGTCAATGGGATGCCCATCTCGTGGGTGGGCGGAAACACGTTATTAATGATGCGTCTTTGGCGGCGATTGGGAGTGGATATACTTCTCAAGGCTGCGTATGACAACGGAACGGTGCTGGCCGGCATAAGCGCGGGGTCGATCTTTTGGTTTGACTCACGAAGCGATAGCCGTTCTCGACGGCTGGAAGACAGGCGAAACGCTGTTAGACATTTATGTTTCGATTGCGGGACACGGTCGAAAGTTTCAAGCAACCATAATCAGCATTAGAGGTGAGGTTGTAAGTCTTAGTGGCAGCGAAGGCGAAACGGAGGTCGATTTGGCTGGAGCTACATTCAACGGAGACCGGAGAGCTTCTCCAAATTCTCATTACGGTGCGTATCTTATTTGCGAGTACGGAAATGGAGATTTCTGGTCATTTTATGCCCCGCGCCGTTTAGGCACTGAATCAAGCATACCGTCGATTGAACGTCGGCGAGCCGCGACAGCGGGCCGACGTTGACATTAGGCGTTTAGCCTCCGCCTATTGAAGCGTTCTGTTCCGATTTGTTTTTGAAATGAAGGGCAGCAAAATCCTTGAACCCTCCTACTTGTAGTTATCAGAGCCGGCCTCGAGAAAAGCCTTGCAGATTTGAATTAAGCTACGCCCCTCCTGCTCAGCAATCACCTCTAATTTCGTCTTGAGTTCCGATCTCACGTGGAAATCTGAAAAGTGCGCGGCGGCTGGGTGATGATTCCCGCGGCTCAGGCAGCCTTAACGTCGGACGGGAAAAGTATTTCAGCTGGCGGGACAGTAATGATTTCCCGCCGGTCGCGCCCACCCCTACACTTCAGATCAGCCCAATTCGTAACTCGATGATCCGAACTTCCGAACCCCTAGCTGCTGTTGTTTTGATCAACGATCCCTTGCACCAACGCCCGACACAAGATCGGATCGGCGATATGACGGACCGTGCCCGCCTACAAATCGATGCGCGCAAATGGGCGCTCTCGAAATTGATTCCCAAGAAATATGGAGACCGCTCAGACCCAGGCCAACGAGACCCGCTCGCGGAACTGGTTGAGTGCATGAAAGAGACGTCGAAGCGAATCGGCCCGCCCGAGGGATCGCTACAGCGAGCGGTAGAAGAGGGCGGTTAAAAATGTCCCCCCTTTTGCGCTCTCCGCTAGCCCAATTTTTATTGAGGTTCACCGCGTAATGCTGGAAGAAAGTCAAGAGCACGACCAAGAATCGCCTGCTGCGAATTTGCGCTACACTCGTGCCCCATCATGCGACAACCTGGTTCGCTTCTGGTGCTCTGGCTCGGTTGTTTTGTTGGTTCAGCTTGCTATGCGCAAGGCAATGCGGCATCGAATCAGAAGCCTTGCAGCTTTCTGACGAAATCCGACGCCGAATCCATCCTGGGCCACAGCGTGGTGATGCATAGCGGCAATGACTATGAATGCTGGTTTGTGCAGGATGGATTCACCGGCGGCACGGGTCCCAGCAGCAAGCAGGTTCACCTGAGCATCTGGCGCTCCGCCACGCCGAAGCCGGACGATGTGAGCTCGAGACGAGCCTCCATCGCCAGCGACCGCACGGCTCATTTTGTCGTCAGGGACGTGGCCGATTTTGCGGATGCGGCGATCTGGAGTTGGACACCCGACTGGGGAAGACTGAACGCGTTCAAGGGCGGGACCGTCGAGGTCGAAGTCATCATCAGCGGACTTCCAGAAGGCACAGCGCTGCAGAACGCGAAGAATCTGGCGTCCCGTGCACTCGGAGGCTCGGCTAAGACAACCTATGACTATACGCGAGCCGCAGCAGCGAGTGCGACGCAGGCCCGCGAGGCCGCCCGGCCCCAGCCTCCTGCCTCGTTCCAGCCCGCGTGGATGGGTCAGACCAAGGTTGTCCGAGGCACGGTCTCTCGCGTCGAGGTGGACTTCAGCCGCACTCCGCAATGGCTTACGATCTTTTTCCGGGAATCGCCCGATGCGGCCTTTGTGGCCTGTTCCCCGTATCCCGATATGCTCCAGGACTCGCTCGGCGATCTTTCCGCTCTTGTCGGCAAAACCCTGGAAGTGTCAGGCCAAGTAGAACCTGCCATGTGCAAAGGCGACAAGGGAGCCAGCATCAAACTCATCGAGTCGAAGCAATACCGCGTTGAGGGCGGTCCGCCTCCCGGCCGCATTGTCGCCGCTGGCGGAGGCGCCCCTATTCAGCGCCGCCAGGGCGCGCGGATCGGGCTGGACATCTGCAACGCCGGTGAGATTGAGTTCGACACCTTCGTCGTAAGGCAGGGCCGCGCCGCGACCACACATCTCGCGCCGCGCGACTGCGCGCATGTCTACGAAGAGACTGGCGGCGGGGCTTATGTCGGCTTCGCGTTTGCCGACGGGCGTGGGCAATGGGGCGGTCCTCGCCGGATTGATCTCCTCCCCAACACCTTCGGCTCATACAACGCGCCCACCCGGGTCTGGTCCGGCGCCGGCCAAAGCTTTCCTGTAAACCGGGGAGGCCGGAGTGTGTCCATACCGATGCAACTGCTGTTCAGCCCTCCGGCGGCGACCTGCACGACATCGGAGCCCTATTCGGCGGTGGCGCATCTGCCGTTAAACGCAACTCCAGCGCAAAGGACCGCCGCGAATCTGCAGGACGCGAACATGCCGGCGCCCCAGACGACCTGCTCCAGCTTTGACTATGCCCTGAACGCGGTGGCGTACCCCGACACCCGCGAGGTGAGTTTCGAGATCAAATGCGCCGGTTGCCCGCTCGGGCAGCCTCCTGCGACGACCGCCGCGCAGCGCGCCGGTGGACAACAGGCGTTGGCCAAGATGTCGACTATCTCCCCTTTGGCCGTCGGAATCCTCGGTCAGGCAGTTTCGCAAGAACAAGAGCGGGAGCTCAAGCGATCCTTGGCGGGCCAGAAGGAACTCCGGCGCATGAACTGGAGCGAAATGAACCAGGCGTTGGCAAAGGTCAGCCCTGCGGGCGGAAGACCGCCGGAAATGTCTCAGTCTCTCATCCTTCGAGCCACTGTTTCGCGCGTCGACGTCAGCCCGCCACAGGCTTCCGAACATTGGGTCAACGTCTATTTTCGGGAGTCGCCGGAAGAGCAAGCGTTTAACGTATGCACATCGGATCCGGAAATTCTCGTCGACATGTTCGGCCCGGACTTCCGCACGCGGATGATCGGCCAGATGCTGGAGGTCGAGGGCGAATACCAACGGAATTATTGCAAAGGTGCGAAAGGCAGCATCCGCATTACTCTCGCGCACCAGCTGCGCAAGGTCACCGGCCAGTAAGCCAGCCCGAAACGGACAAAGGATAAGAAGAATTAGTTCGCGCGGTGTCGCAGGAAATACAAGAGATCTTTATGAATCACATAAACAGATTTTTTCTAGCCACCCTGTCGGCGGCCCTGTTGTTAACAAGCGCGGCGCCGGCGATGGAAATTCAGGAATTTGATAAGATGGCAATTCAGGATCACGGGGATTACATCCAAGCGTTGGTGGACGGTGCCCAAAAGGTTTTGAATGATCAAGGCCGCAGAGACCTCGCCACCAAGGTGGATCAGCTTTTCACAGAAGTTCATCAGGGCAATCCTGGGCCTGGATCGGCTATGCGGTATAACAGCATCCGCGCGAAGCGAAGGTGAGCTACTCTCACCTTACGGTTCGGGTCAAGCCTTCCTCCCCAAGACGAAAGTGACGATCTCAGCTAAGCCGACGCTCCGGCTGACGATCTTTCCGATTGCTTTGTCCTCACCCAGTCGCCTCACACCTTTCAGATGATTCCCGCGGCTCTCAAAGCCGAGCACTTGATCGACAAAACACCGACGATAAGAATTTGAAGGTGCGCTGGCTTCCGAACGGGCCTCGGCAGCCAGTGCGTAGTTCAGGTGGTCGGTGGTACGATTCGCCCCGACCACTTTTCTTGGGAATCAGCGATTTACTTCATACAAAAATTGCGCTTGGTCTAAAGCCAGGCGTTCTTGCCTCATATCTGTCGGACGCGAGCGTTCTTTGAGTTCATTGATGAATCCCCGCCCTTGCATTTCGGTAATGATCGTTTTCTCGTTTCTAGAATGTGGACGGCGCGCTTACCAGCGTTGACTGGCGGAGTTGTTTGCATGCGGTGTAGCCGCTTAGGGCGAAGGTGAGATCTAGGTCGGCTAGGAAATTCTGCAGAGTTTCGCGAACGCCTTGCTCGCCTGCTACTGCTAGTCCCCAGAGGTAGAGCCTGCCTAGAAGGATGGCATCGGCTCCGAGGGTTAGGGCTTTGAAGGCGTCGGCGCCCCAGCGGATGCCGCTATCGAACAGCACCGGAACACGGCCTTTCACTTTGCGGACTACCGCGGGGAGAGCGTCGAGTGCGGCGATCGCACCGTCAACCTGGCGGCCACCGTGGTTGGAGACGATGATGCCATCCACGCCAGCTTCGAGGGCTTTCGCGGCGTCGGCGGGATCTAGGATTCCTTTCACGAGGATAGGGAGGCGCGTTTGGCGGCGCAGGAATGCTAGATCGTGCCAGGTTAGCGCGGGATTGGAGAAGTCCCTGCCCCAGAGGCGAACGACGTCTATGGGATTTGATTCGGGCGGTTGTGCTAGTTGGGCGCGAAAGACTGGGTCGCTGACGTAGTTCGCCAGGCCCTCGCCCAGAAGGAACGGTAGGTAGCCGTTTTGCAAATCGCGTTCGCGCCAGGCTAGGTAGCGCGTGTCGAGAGTGACGACGATGGCTGAGTAGCCAGCGCGTTCGGCGCGCTGCACCATGCTTGCGGCTAGCTTGTGATCTTTGCCCCAGTACAATTGAAACCAGCGCGGGCCATCGCCCATAGCTTCGGCGACCTTCTCGATCGAATGGCTCGAGACTGTGCTGAGGACGAACGGGAGGCCGAGAGAAGCTGCGGCGCGACCGCTGGCGAGATCGCCTTCGGGGCGGATGATGCCTTGAACGCCTACCGGAGCGAGGATTACGGGAAACGGCAGCTTCGTACCGAGGATTTTTATGCTGAGATCGCGGGAGGAAACGTCGCGAAGCATTTGCGGGACGATGCGCCATTGATAGAAGGCTTCGAGATTTGCCCGCATGGTGCGTTCGCCGCCAGCGCCTCCAGCGATGTAGCAATAGACTGCTTCTGACAGAACCTCTTTTGCTTTTTGCTCAAGCAGGGCGACTGGTACGGGAACCGATGGCTTCTCGCCCGTCATGCGCTGCTGGTAGATCTGCAGCTCGCGCTCGGGGCCGATCGACTGTGAATGCGTTTCCGTTTTTCTATTCATTTGATTCGGCGGGATTATACTTCGGCGCCACGACATTGTGGGCGAATGAATAAAAGCCCCTGCGCGCGTCTCGGCTAACTATTGACGATGATAGTCGAATTAGAACACCTTCATGGGGGACAGTACTGTCCGGCGAGCAGAATCCGAGACAGCCAGTCAGCATGCGGTAGGCCCGAACGCAAGAGTTCTTCCGCTTCACTTTCGACGTCGTATTCGACTCGGCGAATGGTGATGCTCTCCCCGTCAAGCACCACATAGGATGCGCGTCGATCTCCGTCATAGGATTGGCTGACGCTTCCCGAATTTGCCACAGTCAGCCCTGAAAGCCGGCGTATGTATGGACGATGGATATGACCATAGACCACGATTTGCGCGCAAACAGACGCGTAGGTACTTTGCAATTCGTCGTCGCTTGCATCTGGCATGGGAGCTCGCCACAGGTCGTTTGGGCTGGCATGAACTAAGGTGAAGCCTTGTTGGGAGTACAGAAAAGGAAGTCCTTGTAGCCATCGCAAGCGTTCTCGACCGATGCTTGCAAGCGTCGGCGGAATCAATTCTTGCAGTATGGCAAGAAGTGGAGCCAGCTTCGGCGCTGTAGCCGCAAATGCCGCCAGACTTTCCGGGGCCCAAAGCATCTCGTCTGTATTTCCGCGGACCCCGGGCCACCCGAGGGAGCGGACCTGATCGATTATCTCTGCGGCGTGCGTTCCACCGTAGGCCAAATCGCCGCCATGAACCACGATGTCAGGTGTGACCTGTCGCAGGTCGGCGAGAACTGCTCGGAAAGCGCGCAGGTTTCCGTGAATATCCGATACGATGGCGACTCTCATTTTGTTGCCGCCTTTGCGAAAGTGGTTCAGGCGCAGCCGTTACAATATTAGCCAGGCGATATTTTCCCTCGGACTGCCATAGATTTAAAGAGATCCACAGCCGGAGTGGGGGTGCCGAGAAAGCGGCTCAACAACCGGAGATGATTGCATAACAACGTCGGCTCCTTAGACCCGAGTAGACTGTCATTTAGGGCCTGCGGCCCGCGAAATCCTATGAAAATCACTCAGAGAGGTATGATCGTGACGGTCCGGAGCGGCGAGGTCGGTACAACAGACTCACTTGTTTATGGGCAGAGAGATTGCGCTTAATTTCCTACTGAAAAAGAGCAGGTTGCGGCGCTGGTTTGGAAGGGTTTTGGGCAACGCGGGCTGTCGAGAGGCCGGTGTCGTTATGACATCAATCAAGCACTAGCCAGTTGCGAGAGGAAATCCCATCTCCAGACGCACATACAGTATGATGCTTGCCACCAGCTGGTGCCCGAATCGGTGAAATCAAGACTTTCAGAATGGAAATAAGAGTTAGCTTTTGGGTAATCGTTCTCATTCAAATCCTCTGTTTGTCGCCCTGCACCTTAGCGCAAGCTGAAGGACCTCGATATAGTCCACAAGAGCTGAGAACAGACTTCGACATCTTGCGCAGCGCGCTGACCTCCGGAGATCCGGGAATCTACCGTTACACTTCTCAGGCAACCTTGGAAGCCGCATTCAATAAGACCCGAGGTCTGCTGGGTCGCCAGATGGACGCCACCGAGTTCTACCGCGTGCTTGCACCCATGATTGCCGAGATCAAGAACGGACACACTCAATTGCAGTTGCCAAGAGGTCTGAGGGAAAAGACCCTCGCAACCGAACCGATCCTGCCGTTGGGACTACGGATGCTGGAGGACGATCGCGTTTACATTCTGAGGGATCTCTCTTCGGGGCAGCATGAGTTGGCTGGGTTCGAATTGTTAAGTGTCAATGGCCGCACCGCAAACTGGATAACCTCCAGAATGAGAAATTCGCTTTCGGAAGACGGGGACATTCCCACATCTCGAAGACGGGACTGCTCTGGCCTTGCTTTTGTCGAAAATCTGGCTTTGTTGTTGGACATTCGAGGTCCGTTCTCTTTGGAGGTTACAAAGGGCGGGCACCGCAAGTCGGTTACAGTTTCGGGAATCACGGAATCTGACTTGATCCGAAGTTGGAAGCAACTTTATCCAGATGATAGCGAATTTCGGAAGCCTCAATCTGTGGACTTTCGACTGCTGCCGGGAGGTTTCGTCGCTCTGATGCGAGTTTCGCACTGGGATGATCCGGATGAGCATCCCGAAAACGACCTGCGTACGAAATTCGCGGAGTACTTTTCCATCTTGGACGCGAATAAGACAAAGACTCTAATCATCGATATCCGCCACAACGGGGGAGGCGAGGAGACACTCGGAACGCTTCTCTTGAGCTATCTCGCAAAGGAACCTTTCCGCTACTACAAGGCCGCTCTGGCAAACAGCCCTGACTTTGATTTCTTTCGCTATGCGGAAAGTCACGAAGAGCGGGACGCATTGCCGCGATATGTCGCGCCATTGAAAACGGCCTTGAATGAGAGTCTGCCAGGAAAACCCATAGCGCGGTACGAACTCGCAAATCGTCCCAATCTTGGATTACAGCAGCCGAGCAAACCTCATTTTGATGGCCAGGTACTTATTCTGATCGATGGGGGCAGTTTCTCAACCAGTGCAGAGTTTGCCGCGGTCTGCCACTCTCTTCACCGGGCGACGTTTATCGGCGAAGAGAGCAGCGGCGCCTACTACGGAGACGATTCTGGAATCACTCCAACGCTTGTTCTTCCAAGCACCAAGTTGAGAATCGATGTGCCCTTGATTGCTTACTACACGGCTGTGAATGGGATGAGAAACCAGAATCGGGGGGTACTTCCTGACTGTCCCGTGAGATATACGATTCAGGATGAGCTGGAAGGACACGACAAGGGTATGGAAACTGCGATGAAAGTTGCTGCTGGCGAGAAGCTCACATCTTGCAAACGGATAGATTATTAACTTAGGAATGCCAAGTTGAGGCAGCTGGCTCGAAGTTGCCTCCGACAAGCTTGACCGAATAGCTTTTGCCAAGCTATTCTTCGGCGCCATCCCATGACCCCTTGTCGCATCGAAGTCTTCTTTTATGGATTATTCATGGATGACCAACTTCTGCGAGGGAAAGGTGTCAAACCAATCAACATCCGTCCCGCATGCGTTTCCGGTTTCGTGCTCCGCATCGGACAACGTGCCACCCTGCTCCGTGATCCTGGAGCCTGTGCCTACGGCCTACTTATGGAGCTCACACACGCCGAGCTCGAACTGCTGTACTCAGAACCCAGCGTTAGCGCCTACCGCCCCGAAGCTGTCCTATCCGAGCTTGCTGATGGTTCCAGGGTTCCGGCGTTGTGCTTCAATCTCGTCGTGCCACCGGGCGCCGAGGAGACCAACTCAGAATACGCGACGAAGCTGCGCGCTCTAGCACGGCGACTTGAATTTCCCTCCGGTTACGTCGAAACCATCCGGTAGGCGATTAGATCGATCGCTCCCGAGTAATCTCTCGCGGGTTTTTATCTTCCCGCAATCCTACAAACTTGGCGTGCCGAAGGTGATTCGCAGGCGTCCACTCAGCGTAATCGATGACCGCTACTAGTCTGGGTTCGAGCCAAACGCATTTTTCCATATCGGTCGCAGTGAACCCTTCGCCCCAGTGACCCTTCTTGGCTTCCGGAAGATTTACAAACGGGCAGGTTTCAATCCGAAGTTTCTCGAAATTCTGGAATAGAGATTCACGGCTCGCCGGAACGAATCCATTTCGTACCTTGGATGCGAATAGAAGTTTCTTGCCTTCGTAATATCCAACGAGGATGGTGTCGAAGTTCTTGGGAGCTGGTGTGTAGCCGCCGATCACGAACTCTTGACCTCCACCGATACGCATCTTGACCCAAGCGCCGCTTCGCCGCCCGGCTTCGTATTTACTATCTTGGCGTTTGGCAACGACACCTTCGAGGCCCTGGTCACGCAATACGGAAAGAATCCGGTCGACTGGAACAGCAAAGCTCTCGGAGTGGTGAACGTCAGGAAGTTTCGACACTACGTTCTTCCGCAGTAGTTCGCGACGCGCATAAAGTGACGACGTTCGTAGGTCTTTGCCCTTCCACATCAGGACATCGAACGCGAAAAAGGTAATCACGCTTTCGGCACTCGGGAAAGTCTGCAGCCTATTGAATGACGGGCGACCAGATTCATCGAGCGCGACGGCTTCGCCGTCGATGATTGTTTCGTCGGGCAAGCCGCTCAGGGCCTCCACAATACCTGGGAAACGACTATTGAAAATCTTTTTGTTGCGTGAATACAAGGTGAGCCAGCCGGCATGCTTAACTGCCAAGGTCCGGTAGCCATCGAGCTTCAGTTCATATTCCCATGAAGGTCCTTCCGGGAGTTTGTTAACTGCGAGACACTGCATTGGCTCCAAGAAGCAAGCAATCGCGTGTCCGTCTCGTCCAAATCTCAACGCGTCAGCTCCTTGTCGATTCTCTCTGCCGCCCGGATCCTCTTAGCACAGGCGACCTTAGCGCAACCGTAGATGCGGTATAACGACCGGGCCTGTAGTGAGCTGCGCCGAGGGCCAGTTTGGAGCTTCATGGACGATTTGCAGATCGGGCATTTCCATTCGGCATTGCAAAGCCTCACTGGAGTAAGTATCTTGCGTCAGCCGAAGTTCAAAAATGGGAGCTCCGTGACCGAATGGGTATTTAAAGGAGCGAGAATGAAGCAGCTGAAGCGAAAGCCACCGAGCCGCAGTCGCCACTGAGCCGAGGGAATCAAAAGGTCCGACCACACGTCGAGCCTTCCGTCCTTTGACATCACCAATCCAGTGTTCGTTCGAGCCGAAGCGCTTCGTCAACCTTTATTGTTTCGCGTCATCGTCCCTGTCAACCGCTACGATCTTTCCGAATAGGCCGTCATTGTAATTGTTTGGGCCCGCCGCAAAGAAGAGGGTGTTGGCACCGCCTTCGTCTCCGTCGCGAGCAAAAAGAAGCTCCCACAATTCATCGATGGCGATCACATTCCCGCTCGTGTCCTTGAGCTGGCCAAGAAACCTGTGAGTCCAAGGATTGTAGGCGTTGATCTTCCCATCGCACACGTTGCCGATGAGGAGCGCGCCACTGAACGGGCCGAAGCCGAAAGGAGCGAGCGCGACAGCCCATGGCCCCTGCAGTGGACCCGCTGCAGAGTTTGTCGTGAATTGTGTGAGCAAGTGTCCGTCAGTATCAAAGACGTCCACCGCTCCACCGGTCATCATCGCGAATGGGGCATAGGTGACGACGAGCAAGCCCAGCAGGTTGTGAACGTTATAGACAGGCATTCCGACAGCAAGATCGGTAAAGCGTCCGATCGAGTTGAATTTGCCGTCGAACATGTCAATCCCGCTGGTGGCTGCAGTGCCGGAAACGAAGTTAGCATCGGCGGCATAAAGAACGTTGCGCCCCTCTCGGTTCCGCCCGACAGCCAAGCCTTCGTAGGTCGCTTGAATCGGCCTCGTCGAGTTGTCCACCATAATGATTGCGTTGGTGGCGTCAACGTCGGGGTTCCAGCCACTGATGGCGCCAGCGAATGAGGCGAAGATCAGCACAGCGGGAGCCGATTTGCCGTTTGCGGATATTACGAAGTCGCGAGTGGTATTAAAGACGATCCCGGTCGGCAAACCAACCGGAGCGAACGGCATCTTTTCTGCGGGAATGTTAATAGTTATGGGGATCTTCTTGCCCGAATGGGTATAGACAGTGGCAACTCCCGCAAACGCGTCAGCCACACAGAGGAGATTTCCATCGTCGTCGCCCTCGAGATTGTTGATTCGGCATTTTGTCATACCCCACGCATTGATCAAATTTGGGTCGGTAATTGGCGCCACCGGGGAGTAATTCGGATCGGAAACCAGATTCGTCTGCACGTACTGCGCAGCCGCGCTATTCGCAAATAGCGCCGATGCAGCGAGGAAAACAAACACCGACATGATAAGTTTCCAGTTCATAATGATCCTCCTAACCGCAGCGTGGCCGCGGCGACGTGTTCACATTTTCATGGCCCCCATGTACGCATGGCTTTCGCCCAACGGGCGATTTCGCCGTCAGGGTTCGTCGATCGAATCACAAACATTTTCGTTTCTAGCTGGTGTTGCTCGGAGGGATAACCGCGCGCATCGTCCTCTCGATACCGCGCCGAGTCAAGTAACTTTTTTTTTGCAGTACTTGTAGTACCCAGAGCATTACGGGTGCTGCAACGGCCGTTTGTTTGTCACCCACTGGATGTAGACTTCCGGAACCTCCTAAGCAGTCGCAGTTCGCTGGCCCATGATTCTTTTGCATAAAACCGCTTTCGGGCTCCCTCGGCCTCGCGCGGCGCTCGTCGTTCCAAAAACCTCTTCGAACCACTCACTGTAAGCTGTTGAATACAGGCACTCGACAACCCGCTGATTTCCCGTTCCAAAAACAGATAGAGGCCGGATTGGTCGTTCGTTGACTTCCCCAAAAAAGGTTTTCCCGAGGCCGGAATCTAGGCTTTCGGGCCACGCCGTTTGTGATTGGGCTTTTTCCCTGCCCTCACAAGATGGAATTTCTCGACCAGACCGTCTCGGTATTCTTTTCGTTTTTGGCATCGCAACGGTTATTCTCTACATTCTGCATCGTTAGGCGAGTTCCATTACACTACGAACCGATGCAGTCCCTCCCGCAGGCGTATTTTTTCGCTACGCTTCGCCGCCTATGTCCCCTTCTTCAGGTCTGTCACGCGAGGTGTTCGCACGCTTGGTCAGGGCTTCGGGAGGCCGCTTTCCTGAGCGATTTTTTTCAGCGGTGACACCAGCGATGAGGAGCTACTGCGTTTCGGCCGCGCGGCTGCTAGCAGAACTTTTATTCCGGGAATGGGCCGCCGATAATCGGGTCGGAAACCAGCACTTCAAATTCTCTCTTGCACTTTATGCAGTTGACGGTCTGGTTGTTCATCGGACTTCGCCCCGCTCGTACAAAGACATGAACAATCTGTTTCTGTTTGCAATGCTGGCAGTAAACAGGAATTTTGGACTTTTCCATGCCTGATTCTATAACGCGTTCGGGGCGAGTTCATCAACTAGCTGTCTCGCCCAAGACGACACGTGCTAGAATCCGCGCGTTCAGTTGCCAATGAAACTCGGAGCGGAAACGCTGTTCGACGTTCCTTGGCAGAATCTTTCTGCGTGTATTATCGCTGTGCCTTCAATAAATCAGATCGGCGGCCGCATAATCCACTTATCGCTAGCAATTCATTCGCAGCCGCTTTCATGGCCTTACGCTCACCGTCGCGGTTAGAATCGCGGGACAATTCCTTCCAGCGAAGGAATCGGTTTAGGTTCAGAGGTTAGGGGCAAGAAAGATGCTCGTCAACCGATCGGGCTGAATAGAACATCAAAAAGCTGCCGACTACGTTCCAAATTGACATCTTCGTGGTCCGAAAATTCGGGAAGGGCGCCCTGTCGAACGCCCGGCCCCTGGCTTGAATTCCAGTTGCGTTCCGGCTTCAAGCCGTCCTAGCATCTGCACAGTTGAATTCGTCAGGAGGGTCCCATGAGAGTTGCTGACCTGATTGGCACGCGCCGTGAAGTTTATTCCATCTCCGACGAGACCACCGTTCACGACGCAGCGCGCTACATTCGGGAGCGGCAGGTGCGCGCCGTGGGTGTGTGCGATCACGAAGGCGTGTTGATCGGTGTCGTCTCGCACAGCGATATCTCCGACAAAGTCGCCGCCGACAACAAGTGCCCAGCCTGGATGCGCGTTTCGGAAATCATGACGCGGCAACTGGTGACCGCCACGCTGGAAACCTCGATCGAAGATTGCCTGCGGTTGATGGACCAGCACGGAATCTTTCACTTGCTGATCGTCGACGCGCAGAAGGGATTCCGGGGAATGATTTCCGTCACCGACCTGCTCCGGCTCTTCAGCTCGGATCAGAAAGCCCGGGGCGATATGTTCGAAGCTTTCATATTCCCTCAGCGCTAAGGCGAAGGCTCATTGCGGTAGCCGTCAGCCGATAGTCGAGGTGGCTCGCCTCGATGATCTTCACCATGTCAGCGACGTCGGCGCTTATCGAGCGCCCGCGCGCAAGTGGAATCACGCTGAGTTCCAACAGCATATTCCCCCCCAGCAGACGCATTTCGTGTTTAGAGGGAGGGGGTCACCCGCTCCCGTGAGAGAGGCTAGAAAATTCTTTGGACTCTAAGACGTTGCAGCGGCGGCCGCGTCTTGTTCCAGAATTAGGGCTGCCCGGCCGACCTCACTGACACCAAAGAAGACCAGGGGGCTATTCGTCCCAGACTCCAAACCGCAGTACGCGTAATTGATATTGATGTTGGCCTCTCCCAAGCGCGACGCCACCCTTGCAATCTCGCCGGGTCGGTTCGCAAGTTTGAGCAACAGGACGTCTGTTGCGGTGAGCGTCAGTCGCTTGCCATCCAGCGCCAACTCAGCTGCCGCAGGATTGTCTACGATGAATCGAGTAACGCTCTTCCCTCCCGCCGGGAAAGAATGAAGCGCGAGAATGTTCACTCCACGATCAGCGAGTGCCTGGCAGATTTTTCCGAGCGTGCCCGCCCGATCCTCCAGGAACACGGTGAATTCTTTGGCCACAGCCATGGCGGGGACCTCCTTTGCCTCTCCGATAATGCAGGACGCATTCTCGGCTCGATGCGTTTGTGACAGGATCATACGCCCCGGCTCTGTGGGGTTCAAGACTGGGTAATGGAGGCGCGGAGTGGAGCGAGGATTCGTCTCGAACTCCGTCAGTTGAGGTCTCGGATTTGGGAGCTGCGGCTCGCGGACAGATGGTCTCTATGGGTGTAAAATCCTGGGCCAGGGACGACTTTTTCTCTCCGGAAGTTGGACATGCACGCCAAGGAATTGCAAAGATACAAGCGGCTCTTGGTCGAGAAGCGTCAGGAGTTACTGACCGCGAGCGCGGGTTCGGTGATTCCGGCAGCGGGGCGCGTCGAGGGAGATCCTGTGGACCAAGCAAGTGCCGATGCAGAAGCGGACCTCGAGATTCAGTTGCACCGTATCGACGGACGGCTTTTGCGAGCTATCGAAGAGGCATTGGGCCGGATCAACCATCTTGGCTACGGCGTGTGCGAATCCTGCAAGCGGCCAATCGCAAAAGCGCGGCTTGAGGCTGTGCCCTGGACGCGCCACTGCCGTAATTGTAAGGAGCAGGAGCACACGGCAGCCTAAACCCATCGCCTCGGCAAACTACGCGAGGTTCAATTCGCAAGAGCCCTAGCCTGGTTAATTCACCAGGCCGCAGAACCGTACTTCCTGGCTCGCGCATCTGCCACACTGCGGTTGTGATTGTGAAAATCGAAGCGTGCGACAGCGGGCTACGTTAGTCACCAAGGAAGTAGGAAAGGCACCACGCCACCAAAAGGATGACTCCCAGCGCAATCAATAACTCTGTGTTTACGTTCATCGGTGTTGCCAGTAAGCAGGGCGCGGGGGTTCCGGCCCAACGCAGCCGCGCCCTACCTTGTCAACGAAACCTTGAGGCGTAATCTATGACGTGTCGAACGCGGCGGCAAGAGGAAATGATCGCGCCTACGGTTTTCAGCCATTGGACCAGAATGGGGGCTGTGAACGGGTTCCACAGTAGCGAAGCACGCAGGTTTCCGTGAAGAAGAGATAACAAGCTCCGCGTACAACCCATCGTGGGACAGGGAATGCCAAGGAGTGCACGTAGTGGGCTGGGCGGGATTCTTCCTAACGGCAACCAGGTGACGTTCCAGCCCAGGTAGGCCGAGAATGATGCGTGCGCCCACCATGGGCAGTTGTCGCGCTCGCCTTTCTGGCGCGTCACTTCCGTGTGCGGCGCAGCAAGTGCCCTCGATCGCGGTTCACGGCGAAGAATGCCCTTCGACCTTCACAATTTGAATTTCCTTCTCAGATACAATCTTCCAACCACCGTCGAGATTTGCGATTTGAAGCTGCTCGATTTCTTCTCCCGAAAATGTCTTGCCGGATGCCAGACTGATGTCCCATTTCTTCCTCAATTTCACGATAGCATTCGAACTTGAGGCGAACTCAATTGTTATGTCACTGATTTCGAATATGCGTACTTCCTTGATGCCAGAGAATGTTCTAGATTTGTCGGCCTGAACGAAATCGCGCGAGACGTTATGTCGCAAAAAGTAAGTATCCATGACCGGCGCGTAGCAATCGATTTGGCTTGCCAAGTCTTTCTCTCTGAAAGATTCCGTCCACTAAGGTTTTCTATATCAAGGAAGTTTTGTTCGTTTCCATTTTGATGACATCCTTCTCGTCATCGAATTGGGCCAGTTTCTCCTTTGACCGTCAAAGTTGGCCCTCTGCCGCTAGAAGCTCCCCAACGTATATCTTGAAGCGCGTTCCCTGAGCAACGCGAACGAAGCGGTAGGTGACGCCCAATTAAGCAATACACAGCAAGGCACGGCAACACGCTAAGGATCAATGCCGGCAGCGGCGCCGCGGCTCGCTACGCCTGCGGCGGAAACTGCAACCTAGACGCAACCGAGATTCCAATGAGCCAGGCTAAGGCAAGGCTGCACAATTTCGCCAATCCGCCTCTCGACCGGGTCTAGCCCCCGATACGTAAGAGTTGCCTCGACTGGGAAAATTTCTCTGAGGGCTGTTCTGCGAGGGCCCAGATACCAAACCGAGAATCCAAGCGAACTGCCGAGCAGAAATTAAGTCCTGTATCTCCGCGACATCCCCCGTCACCGAGAAAACACAGAGGACCCCTTTTGCCACGCGCTTGGCCCGGACATTGCAATCCCTTGCGATGAGGGAGCAAGCCATGAGGAAACAATGGTGGTGCGCTAATTGCTTAATCCAGATCGAGCTGGACATCCACGGTCGGTGTAAGATCTGCGGGTCGAATGCGGTGGACAGGATGCAACGGAATCCCGAGCAAATGAAACCTGAGGAGGTCAAGCTGGACGCCGTCGTGTACAGCCAACCGCCCCAGGGCGAACGTCAACCCCTGCTAGTCGGCCCGTCCTAACGATCACTTTGAATCCATGTGGGTGATGTCTACTTAAGGCGCGATGATTTCCAAAACTTCAGACCAACCAAAGCCAGAACTGCCACTGCGATAATATCGAAGGTTACTCCGAGAGGATGGTAATAATCGAACCAAATATTTAAGACAAGTAGGCCCGCTAGAATAATCCAAAATAGACGTGATTGGACCACGCTTTTGGGAGGCATTTGAGGCATGAAGGAATTATTTCACACTGGGGAAGGCGCGTTCAAATTTCAGGGGATTATGGGGCTTCTCGAAATCATCGTGACAACGTTGAGAATGTCGACGCTAGCAGATCCAGTCAAGGCTTGGGATACCGGCGGCGCCATTCCGCGCGACATTCTCTTAGTTGCCGCACCTAAACAGGGCGCACTTCGCCGTTCTTGGGATCGGACATAAAGCGCGCTGCCTCAGCGTAACGGATCAATTCTGCGTCGCTCATCTTTTGAAGGCGCGCTCTAAATTCTTCAATGTTGAATTGGGCAGTTCCAACCATCGCGTCAACGTGCATCATCCTGCATTAACTTCCTGACTTCCGCCAAACCTGGGTTGTCGCTCTCATCGCTCATGAACAGAAGTTGATGCTTTGTTTGGGCGTCGTACAAGGCAATCGTTCTGTAGTAGTCGTGGACGGGCTCTTTGGAATTGGAATGGTAGGAGAAGTTCTTCGTCGTTACAACCTCAGCGTAGCATCGGTTCGTATCAGGATTGTAGTCCGGCGTAACTTCGGACGTTAGTTCCACCGGGACCAGTCCAATTACCTTCGATTGCTTATCAGCCAACTCGGCGCATTTCGACTGAAGGTCGAATATCTCGGAAGCTGTCAGACCATTCGGGAAGGAGATAACTACTCTTCCTGCAGGCGGGGCGGGTTTGCAACCGCACAACGCGAGAAGCATCAACACACACGCGATTCGCATTTCACCACCACCATTAGCCGCGCTTCCTCACAGTTCTTCAGGATCAGTTTTTCGCCGCTGGGAAGGATCACAACTTTAGCGCGCTGAACTTTAATGTGCGGAGGAAGGGAGGGCATGGGGGAATTGTTTCACGCCGCATCTGGCCTTGCAAAGCGGTGATCTTACGAAGAAG
This sequence comes from uncultured Acidobacteriota bacterium, assembly GCA_963703675.1. GTDB lineage: Bacteria > Acidobacteriota > Terriglobia > Acidiferrales > UBA7541 > Palsa-295. Next base: position 235,535 of record CAVPFH010000012.1, read on the forward strand.
GGCAGGCTCAGTACTTCGCGAATGATCGCCTCCGCAAAATCAAGAAACCGCTGACGGGCTGGTACGCTGTGCAAACTGGTCAAGTTCGAATTGCAGGTTCGGTTCGATGTCTCCGGAACGTGATCGCAATCCCGGCAACGTGAAGGTCCACAAATTGATTCGCGCCAGCAAGTCTTCTCGGAAGCGGCCCTCGCGGACCGCGGAAAGTAAATTGCGATTTGTTCCTACAATCAGCTGGAAATCGCTGTGAGCCTCACGGTCCGATCCGAGCGGCAGGAATGTCTTTTCTTCCAGCGCCCGCAGCAGCATCGCCTGTTCATCTCCGCCGAGTTCGCCGATCTCATCGAGAAAAAGCATGCCCCTCCGCGGCACGAAGTACGCCCGGCCGGTCGCGCAGAGCCCCCGTAAAAGCGCCCTTCACGTGGCCGAAAAGCGTGGACATCGCTCCATCGCCTCGCAGAGTGGCACAATTCACGTCGACGAACTCCCCCGTGATCGTGTGCCGCATCTTTTTCAACTCAAAAATTCGCCGCGCCAATTTGGATTTCCCAGCGCCGGTGGGGCCCATCAAGAGCAACGGATCACGCGTGGCAACGGCGACCTGTTCGATCCGGTCAATCAGTTCGTTGAACGCCTGGTTCCGGGTATCGATCCCTCCTTTCGCCCGGCGGCTATCGCTCCCGTCATCAAAATGTGACAGGTCGACGCCTCCCCATCCGTTCGTTCAGATACTGACCAGTGCTAGCGCTTACCTGAAAGGTTGATGATCTGTTCAGCTAAATTACTTCGCGGCAGCTGTTTACGAACCTACAAAGAACTAGGCAAGATGCGGCATTTCAAGTGCTGTTCTCTTGGGGGCGATCCGGGGGTGGGTCTCGCAGCCGAATCTCCGCTTGGTGAAAGGTATGCAGTTCGTTCTGAAAGTCATCGCACAGTAATCTCCGCGAGATGCTTTCGGCAGTCGAGAGGCAACGGACAGGGGCAGGGATGTTTATATGGGAAAGCCATCTCCAAGATTGGTCCTGCCGCACGGATTCTACAAGGATCTGAGTGGAGTAATGGCCTTCGAGTTGACCCCAGAGGAGCAACGCGAGGTAGAGAATACTTTCGATACTTTCAAGGGTGACGTCATTCATCCCCGGTACGTCGATGAACTGCGGTCCGCTTTGACCGCATGTGGCCTCGGTAACTATGCAGTTTCCTGCGCGTTGATGGATCAAACTGAGGGGGCTTTTGCAGCGCTAACAAAGGCTTATAGCTTCTACCGTCTGCCGATTTATTTGTACAGCGCCGCATGCTTCCTCGACAAGATGGGGCGAGCCAAGGAGTCCGCGGATCTACTCCGCAAGTTCGTAGAGAGACAGTCAACTTTTCAACCAACAGCCCTGCAAGAGCTGATCCTACAAGACAGAGACATTCCAGAAGCGGTTAAGGACGCCAAGACCAAGCTTCGACAGGCGAAGTCGTTACAATAGTTCATGGGCAGCAGCGACGAATCACGCATGATCCGCAGATACGAATTCCTCTGGCACACCGGTCGAGCTTGGGCCCGGTCACTTGGCATTAGCCAACTTCCCTGCCCTCAAAGAAGTTGTTTCCTTAATGGTGATATTAGGCGGTTCTAGAATCGCGCGTTGGAATGCGTAGGTATCTTGTGGGCCAACCGAGCTTATGCACCTTGATACTGAGCAGCGCTGATTTTGCAACAGCGATCCCGTAGTGTTCCTCGGAATGATTCCCAGAAGTCGAAATTTCCAGTTCACGCAAGAACAGTGCTACTTCCGCCTGAGGGACTAGTTCCGCCAGTTTGTGATGCGCCGCCCGGTGTTTGTTTTGACCGGGCCCAGACCGGGTCTGACAAGAACTAATGCGAGAAAACCAAGACCCGCCCTTTCGACGAAAGCGTGCGATGGTGCTAGGAAATGCGCACGGAATTGCTGGGGCGATGGCCCGGGACAGGCGTCACCGACGAGTCAAGTTGTTTTTTCTTGCGCGAAGGGGTACGCGAACGGCCAGTGGCGGCGGCGTGCGGAAGCAGATCGGTGAGGTCGGTGTCAATGCGAGCCATGGCTTCGTCAATGCGGCGGAGACGCTCGTCGTGCTCTTCGAGGCCGGCGGACAAGCCGATCAAGGTGAGACTCTTGCGCACATGATTGTTCAACTCGGCTATGAGCGCGATTCGTTCTTTGGCGCGCTTGAATTCTTGATCGCGCGACACCTTGATCTCATACGCGAGAAGCGCTGCGCCGGCGAGCAGGCCGATCGCGACGTTGTTGACGATTGTCGCCGTCAGAGGCACACCCTTCATTTCAAGATAAACGTCAGAGATAAAACTCGCGCCAAAAATCCCTAGGGAAACCACGCCGATTGCTAAAATCCGATCCCACTCGAACCACGACGTTCGCTTTGTCGCGGACTTCATGCCTAACCTCCGAATCCGAGGTGGGTAGGCGATCCCACCGCAGTCTCATTTGTGCTTCTCCGATCTTCGAATCAGACGAAGTTAAACATCATCCCGTCGCGCCCGCAGCCGCAGATTCATTCGAGAGAGGCGGTCGGTAGTTCGGAAGCTTGAGTTGCTGGCTTCAGAAGTCTTTTGTCACGGCGGCGCGTAGATTCGATGGCCGTTCGCTCCTTGCGCAACGGGAAAATCAGGAACCGCAGCGGGTGGATGCAACGGAAAGATGCTAGTGAGACTTCAGCAACGTACTCTCTTTCAGCGACTAATACTAGCTCCGAACGATAAGACTGACTTGACGTCGTCTCGATTGCCCCGCCGCCCGTTGCGGCGTAACGTTAGTTCGTTGCCCGAAGGCGACCTCCGCCCGAGATTCAGCGCCGTGCGGACAAGGCCGGGGGATCGCTACTCGCGTGCAGTTGATCTCGACCAGAAGTTCGCGGCGGCATACTCGGCATTGGCGACGGGCTATGCGAATCTGGGTGATGCTGATCTGGAGGAAGAAAACGCGCGGAAGGCTTACGAGTTACATGACGGAGTGAGTGAAGCAGAGAAGCTGGGCGTTGAAACCTGGTATGAGTGGGGGGTCACTGGAGATCTGGAAAAGACAGCCGAAGCACTGGAATCTGGCGTTCGAACTTATCCTCTTCGCGGCGGCGGCGTAGCGCGTCATTCAATTCGGATTGGGGGCGCCATGTCTGAACTCAAGCATCGGTTCATCGAAACAAATGGAATTCGCATGCACATCGCCGAATGCGGCACAGGTCCGCTCGTGCTCTTGTGTCACGGGTTCCCCGAATCCTGGTATTCCTGGCGCCACCAACTGCAGGCGCTTGCAGAAGCCGGCTTTCATGCTGTCGCGCCAGACATGCGCGGGTATGGCCAGACCGACCGCCCCGAGGCCATAGACCAGTACACGCTGCTTCACTTGGTGGGTGATATGGTCGGTCTGTTGGACGCTTTCGGCGCCGACACAGCGGTGATCGCAGGCCACGATTGGGGCGCGCCCGTCGCGTGGTATTCCGCGCTGCTGCGTCCCGATCGCTTTCGCGCAGTGATCGGCTTGAGCGTGCCGTTCTGGCCGCGTCTTCCCGTTCGTCCCACCAGCCTGATGCCGCAAACAGACGAGGCGATTTTCTACCAACTTTACTTTCAGGCTCCCGGCGTTGCCGAAGCGGAGCTTGAGCGCGACGTCCGTCGGAGTATTCGCAGCCTGCTGTATTCAGCCTCTGGCGATGCGCCGCGCCGCGAAAATGCTGGTTCGCCTGGCACCGCAGTCGGAATGGTGCCGCGAGAGGGTAGCTTCCTTTCCCACATGGTGGATCCCGCCTCGCTACCCTTTTGGCTCACCGACGCTGACGTCGATGTCTATGTGAAAGAATTCACGCGCACCGGCTTTCGCGGCGGATTGAACTGGTACCGCAACATTGACCGTAGCTGGGAACTTTTCGCAGCGTTCGCCGACAGTCGTGTCAGCGTGCCGGCACTCTATATTGCTGGAGACCGCGACCTGGTAGTGGCGTTCCGCGGCATGGATCAAATCATCGCGAGCCTTCCGTACTTTGTGCCGCAGCTTCGCGCCACCCTCATGCTCCCCGGTTGCGGCCACTGGACACAGCAAGAACGCCCTCTGGAGGTCAACAAATCCATGATCAACTTTCTCCAGCAGCTATAGAAGAAGACTTGACTCATTGCCCTGGACTTTGACGCTCGGCAAGTTTCAGAGAAGCTCGACAGCATGCGTCATTCGTGGATCCGACCTCGACCGGACTATCCAGAGTTTTTCGAACCTTTCTTCCCTCCCCTTCTGAAATGATCGCCAATGATCGTTGGTTCAATCATTTCCGGTTAAGCCTTGGCTGCGGACGCGAATTGAGTGCGCATCTGCTGCCCGAACTGCCGCATCGCGGCGACCTGACCAGGATTGCGGCTTTCCGCCCAGGCCTCGAAGCGCTGTGCTGCTTTTTCCAAGTTTTCGAGGAATTGTCTATTGACGAAACGCTTGCGAGCCTCCGGAATGGTGGGCTTGACGCGTTCCCAAACGCCGAAAAACTCGCCGCTGGTTTCGAAGAACAGTTCTTCGTGCAGCAGACCGTAATTGAGCAAAGCGCAGGCTTGCTCCCAATAGCTGACCACCATCATAAAGGATGCGCCCGCTTCCGTTCCCACCGGGGCGATTTTCATGGCCTCGTCGAGAGTGTCCGCGAAAAAGTCCTTCATGAACCATTGACGTGCCTCGCGCAAACGGGCCTCGCGACGCTCTTCAAAAACCTGCAGGTGAAGCTGTGCTTGTTCGAACGTGGGTTTCGTACTCATGTGTTTTTCTCCTCTTCCCTTTATGGTTTTTATGAATCAACTGCGCTGAGCTCCAAGTTCCACTTTCGCTTCTGGCTTCCGGTTCCAATTTCAATTTCGGCTTCGGTTCGCTTTTTACGCTCAAGAATCCATGCCCAGCCTTTACCCATGTCTTCCTTGTAATCGTTCGGAATGAATCCCAGCACCGTGTGCCGGAATGTAATCAACGTCTCACCGTCCGCTTCCGACAGTCGATTCCTGCGCGTTGGAGACGCACACTAAACTTTCCACTGGTCGCGCTGGCACACCTCGGCCTTGCACGCGCTTGCGTCTTGCAGGGCTACACAGCCAAAGCCCGCGTCGCGTATCAGTATTTCCTCACGCTTTGGAAAGACGCCGACCCTGATATCCCCATCCTGATCGCCGCGAAACCGAGTATGCGCGGCTGCATTGAACAGCTTCCATCTCAGGAAGCGGTTGCACGTTTCCGCAATGGTTTCTCCTCGGGGACCGTGGGCTTGTACGCGTCCACCGGGAGCGATTCAGTTAGTTCTTTCTCGGCAGCAAGCCAATCATCAACCTCGCCGCCGTGACCTCCACCTCGTTGTACATAAATTTGGTATGCTCGTTGCTCTATCTCTTCTTGAGTTGGCACTTTTTTGCCGATGCTAGACACGATGGTTACCTCCTCCTGTCATAATCATCTGATAGTAAGTAACAGCGTGAGCCTTCCTGAGCGCCGAATCTGGTCTGGCGAATTATTTTGCGGCTAGTTTTTACTTACGCACGCTGAGTGAGAGGCGACTCACTCTCTCTTACGTAATAGCTCTGCGGCACGAATCCTGTTCGGCAATATGGACAAGCCTCGCGCCCGGCACGCGGTCTCGGAGGCTTATGAAGTAAATTTGTATCTTCCAAAACTACTTGGCCCTCGCACTTTGCACATCGGCAGCACAGGTAGTTGTACATCGGTCCGTACTCCTCTTGGTAAGCGACGATTAGCCCTGCGGTGCGCGTGGCGTGTGATCCGTGGCCCGACGGCGGGACGGAAGGATGTGGTAAGACTACTTCCTACACTAACGCCGGTCGGAGCCAGGTCTCTACTAAAATGCTGAGAAATATTCACCGTCCTGTGGAAAAACGGTGCAAATCATTTTTATTTATTTGCACGCTCGCTGAATGAATGTATGCTCGCTGCGTCAATACACAAACCCTCCGCCCGGGCCCAGAAACGGGCGCCGGCCTCTTGTGCATTAACATGAACCAAGCGCATCGGACCGGAAGACCCTCCTTCCTTTCCTGTCGCTTTCCAAGATACGCTGCGCTTGAATGTGTCTGCCCTATGGCCGGATTGTTGCGCCAAAAGGGAAGACCATGACTACTAGTGATTTGCCGTATCCGCTATGGCAAATGCCTCTCTTGCAGGTCGTAATGGAAATGAAACCCAACAGCCTGATTGAAAAAATCAAGATTGCTGAGACCGCCGTTGCTCAGCGTCTGCGAGAATTGGAAAACAAGCCTTGCGGGAAAGAGGAAAGGATGGCCCTACACAATGCGGTTTCAACTCTTCGGGACTTGAAAAGCGTGCTGACACAGTCTGACAACTTGGAGGGTTGAACATATAACCCGATTCGCACTTGGTCCAAAAACTAGCGCCAGTCGTCAGAATCGGGACTACCTATTCAAGGACTTACGACGCTTACAACAGGAATCCTTTTGTGCGAGATGGTTTGACCAATCATGGGGAGAGAGGCGCCATCTTAGGACTCTCCGCACGTAGCGTCAACCAAAGGCATCAGGGTGTTAGAGATGTCCGGTTTGTGCAAAGTAGAAATGTCGCTCGAACCGCAAGATTCCGGAAGCTCTGACGCAGTGCGCCCTGCGAATCTACGCCGGATTCGGTCCTACCTTGGCTGCCGAGCATCTGGCGAGCCGGGGCCTGGAGGTGAGCCGCGAGTTACAGCGTTGAAACATTAACTGAAAGGACGCTCGCTGCGAGATGACAAGAATCCGCGGAACGTCATCGCGTTAGGTGCTGTTCAGGCTTTGATAACTACCGGATCGCGAGTCCTTCCCCGCCGAAGCGAAGGCAGTCTGTCGTCGATCCGAGATGTGACGCGAATCGCACTGAGGCATGACCGCACAGCTTCCCAGCCCAGAGAGCAGATATCAATAGACCGTCGTTCGTCTCTCATGCTAGTTTGCGAGCAGGAGGAAGACCATGGCTGCAGGTGATACGGTAAAGCACGGCGATGTAACTCAACGAGTGGGTGTGGAAGTGATTCGCGCCCGAGGCGTGGACGTCGACAAACTCATCAAGATGTTGATCGCTAATGCGGCGGCGGAATTTGCAAGCACTTATTACTACTATACGATTCTTCGCATGAATCTTGCAGGTCACGAGGACTACAAGGAGATCTGTGAAGATGCGCGGCTCGAAGACCGGGCACACTGGGAACTGATCGTGCCGCGAATCTACGAGCTTGGCGGGAATTTGCCCAACGATCTGAAGGCGTTTCATGATCAAGCGGGCTGTCCGGCGGCCAAGCTTCCTGATCCGCCGACTGCCGTCAATATTCTCACTCTTCTTCTCGAATCCGAGCGCTGCGCGATTCGAAGTTGGAGCGCGGTGTGCGACATGACATTCGGCAAGGATCCGAGGACATATGATCTCGCGGCCCGCATTCTGAATGAGGAAATTGAGCACGAGGCTTGGTTCATCGAGCTCCTGGCGTATGAACGTGACCACAAGTCCATCCCTTCCGGACATTTCCGGAGGGGCGAGCCGGGCGAGGCTCCCTACAGCAAGAACCGTGGATTCTACAATCCGTAGTATCTGGATTCGTGTGGCAGAGCTCGCGCCAAGACACGGCCAATGAACGAAGCCGAACGATCGCAAAGCTTTTTCCAAGTGACCCTCAACACCCCGTTTCGCGAATGCGTTGTGACCGCTGGGAGAAGTCAACATCTTTGGGATGCGGCCCAAGCAGCTGGGGTGTTCCTACCTGCCATCTGCCATCAGGGGCGTTGCCTCACATGTGCGGGGCAATTGTTGGAGCCTGGAGATTTCGACTCGAACGATGCAGAGAGCTATTTCCAGAAGGACCGTGAAGCAGGATTCGTTCTGCTTTGTACTGCGAAGCCCTGTTCAGACCTTCACGTTAGAACACATATGGAAGCCGAAATGCGCATGCACCGCCTGAAGTACGGACTGCCGGCACCTTACGCCTGAGCGCCGCGAGCCTGGACGAAGGTCAGCGCTCGCGAGGATCAAAACTTCCGATGGAAACTCCATTCAAGCCGGGCGAGGTCGTACGAGCGAATCTCGCCGGCATGCAGGTTGAGGGAACCCTGTTCCACGCTGCCGTCACCGATGTCCTCGGGAACATCGTGAGACAGACTTCGGAGAACCCTCCCAAATATCTCGTGCGGTTACGCTTCTCCTTTCGCGGAATCAATGAAGTGGAAGTACCTGCCGAGCGAATTCGCCGATAGAGAGATACTGAATTATCGCTAGCTGCTTCCCTGCCCTCAAAGAAGTTGTGTCCCGCTTCGTATCGGAAACTGTGGCTAAAAAGCCTACCGAAAAAAAGGTGCGGGACCTTCTTTACCATAACTCTAAGGGGTTCGTCCTGCTTGCCTGTCCTTCAAGAGCGAACGCAATGCTGATTTACCCTCTCTAACAGCTTGTTGAAGAATCGGGCTTTGCGATGAATTTCATCTTAATGTTTCATCCGAAACGGATCGGAGCGACGGCGGAGCTAGAACTGCGGTTGGCCTGAGTCCGTTCGAAGGTTGCTTTGCGTGTTCCTCATCGCGGTTTCCTGCCCTCCTCAAGTTGCTTGCGCCTCCAACCGTTGCAGTCGATACAGGTTGTAGACCGCCGCCACAAAGGTGAACAACCAACTCACTTTCTCCAGGCCTCGTAACTTAACCTTCTTTAGCATGCCGATGGTCTTCATCCAACCGAAGCTCTCTTCGATCCGTTTGCGTTTCTTCTGGCTGATCGCATAGCCCGGATGCTCGGTCGTGCGTCCATCGATGGCACTCCGCCGGTTCGTGTTGTTCTGTGCCACGTGCGGTGTGACCTTCATTTCTCGAAGGTCTCGCACTAACTCTTGCGTGTCATAATTCTTGTCTCCGCCCAGCGTCACCGGTTTCACACCCGGAATCTGCGACGCCATGAGCAACGCCGCGTCGCGTTCCGCCGTCCCATCCGCTAAGGTCACCATCGTGTCCACCAACAGTCCATGGCGATTCTCCATCAGCGCATGCCCCAGGTAGCTCATCTTCGCTTCGCTGCCCTTCGACTTCTTATACAGCCGAGCATCCGGATCGGTAGTCGATTGGTGCGTTTCGTTACTCCGCTTCTTCCCATGAAAATCCACTTCCTGCCCGTTCGCAGAGGGCGGTTCGCCCCCGTCCTTCGCTCGGAAGCTTTTGTGGCTGGCCCAAGCTTCGATCAACGTGCCATCCACCGTGAAGTGCTCATCCGACAGATATGGCTTGGCTCGTTCCAGCACCCGCTGGAAAAAGGCTTCGGCCACCTCTTCGTTCAGCAACCGTTCCCGGTTCTTGCTGAACACGGCGTGATTCCACACCACTTCGTCCATTCCCATACCCACAAACCAGCGGAACAACAAGTTGTAGTTCAATTGCTCCATCAACAGTCGCTCGCTGCGCACCGTGTAGAGGATCTGCAGCAGCAGGGCGCGCAGCAACCGCTCCGGAGGTATCGACGGCCGACCCGTGTCCGCGTAGAGCTTTGCAAACCGCGGCGACATCTCTTTCAGGATGTCATCGACCATCCTGCGCAACGCTCGCAGTGGATGCTCGGCGGGTACTCTTTGCTCGGGAGACATATAACTGAACATCGCATCCTGCTTTGGATCGCTTCCGCGCATCTTTCCTCCAAGGTTGAAGTTCCCAACTCTCTATGGACGCTTCAATTTCCTCGGAGACTCAATAAGAATGCGTTTTTCAACAAGCTGCTAAATCGTTCCATCCACCAGGACGCCGTGACTGCGCATCCTGATATCGTTGCAACGCTAATCCGAGGTTCGTTTGCCGTAACGCAATATTGGTCAGCCAATCATTTTTTGAATTGAACCCAGTGCATTTGTGTTTAGGGTCCGCAATCTACCGACGTGCTGCTGGCCGCTGCAGTCTACCGCGGGGCAGCGTGTCTCACGACGCTCTCGTTCGGCTCGATGACGCCCAGGTTTTTGACAACTTTGAAAATGCCGTTGCTTGCCTGGGCGATATACATGGCGCCACGAAGCCTCACTCGTTTCCGGCGATATCTTCGCTAGAAAGGCTTTCAGTCTCTGATTCGACTCCTGTTTCCGATCCGTCGTCAGAGTCCAGTTCGCCATGAGACTCGACTTCGACCTCGTTGATCCTTCTTGGAAATATCGGATTTTTGTGGACCGCAGGCTCAGCCATGTTGGCCAGGGCTTCCCGCGAACTTCGAGTTTAGTACTATTCTGTATTTTCTATCGTTGATGTAGGTTGTTCTCCAACCTGGCCCGTGTCTCTCATCCCGTGGAAGTAATGCTGTCGGCGCCTTGATTGCGGAAAGAGCATGGCGACTACTGTACGCTTAGTGGAGAGCTCATCGAGGCATCGCGACTGGATCGTGTGGTCTGCGGTCCTCGTGAGCCTTGTTGCGCTGCTGTATGGTTCCGTGCTGAAGGTTTTGGTTCTGCAGTTGTGGTTTGACCCGGACTATGGCCACGGGCTTTTCGTTCCTCTGTTCTCCGGCTACATCCTGTGGCGCCAGCATGACCGCTGGATGAGAAGCGAGATTAAACCCACTAATCTCGGACTGCTCGTGATGATTGGAGCCGTCGGGCTGCTTTTTGCTGGCTCGCTGGCAGCTGAGTTGTTCACCAGCCGATTGTCTCTGGTGGTGTTGCTCGCGGGCATGATTCTCTTTTTGGCAGGATGGGAATTGCTTCGCGCCGTTTCTTTCCCTTTGAGCTTTCTCATATTTATGATCCCCGTCCCCGTCATCGTCTACAACCAGATTACTTTTCCGCTGCAATTGGTCGCATCGCGGCTCGCAAGCTCTGCGTTGGAATTGGTTCACGTGCCGGTCTTACGCGACGGCAATGTTCTCATCCTCTCGAACTACTCCCTGGAAGTCGTGGAAGCGTGCAGCGGCATCAGGTCCCTGATGGCTCTCATTTCCTTGGCAATTGCCTACGGCTATCTCGCAGAACCTCGGCGCTGGGTGCGCTATGTGCTCGTTGTAATGACGGTACCGAGCGCCATCGTCAGCAACGCGATTCGTATCATGGGAGCTGGTGTGTTGGCCCGCCGATTCGGCTCGACAGTCGCCGAAGGTTTCTTGCACGAGTTCTCTGGTTGGCTGATTTTCTTGGGCGCTCTCGGCTTTATGCTCGTTTGCCACTGGATTTTGCGGCACGTCGGAAAAGGGAGGAGAGAAGCAGCGCATGCTTAGTGGTCCAGGATCGATTCGTTTGAGGATCACCGCGGGCTTACTGCTTTGCTCCTCTGTGCTGTTACATACCGCAAGACACGGCGAACCGATTGTTCTACATCAGCCGCTTCGCGAGCTTCCCTATTCATTTGCAACTTGGACGGGCGAAGAACGCCCCCTAGAGCAGCGAATTGCGCAGGCGGTTGGCGTAAGCGACTACACAAATCGGCTTTACCTCAATCAGGAGGATATCCCCGTTCGGCTATACGTCGGCTACTACGCCAGCCAAAAGGGCGGAGACACGATTCACTCGCCTAAGAATTGTCTGCCGGGAGCGGGCTGGGACCCAATTCATTCGGGATACACCTCGATCTCCGTTCCAGGCGGGCGTCAGATTGTCGTTAACGAGTATGTGATCCAGAAGGACCTGGATAAGCAACTTGTCTTTTACTGGTACCAGGGCCGTGGCCGAGTCATCGCCAACGAATACTGGAGCAAGTTCTGGATGATGGCGGACGCCATCTCACGCAATCGCACTGATGGCGCTTTAGTCCGTCTGATCACCCCTATGAACGACGGTGAAGCAAAAGCGCATGGTCGCTTGGTGGCATTTGCAAAGCTTCTTTTTCCACATTTAGACGAATTTATACCGAATTGAGTCTTGGAGATCTAGGGAGGGCGAATCATGAAAAGGGTAAGAGAGCAAATTACGGTCACCATTGTGTTAATCACTGGCGCTCTGCTGATCAGCTCCTGTGCGAGAGATCCTCAGAAAGCCAAGGCAAGGTACTTAGCCGCCGGTCAGAGTTATATGAGAAGGGGTCAATATGGCGACGCGGCGATTGAATTTCGTAACGCCCTAAGACTCGATCCGCGCTTTGTCGACGCGTATTACCAACTGGCACAAGCCGACGTCGCCCAGCACGAGTGGAGCGCGGCATATGCATCTCTGGAGAAAGCTATCGAGCTGGATCCACAGCGTCTGGATGCTCGGTTGGATCGTGGGCGCCTCTATTTCGCCGCAAGGGAGTTCGACAACGCTGAAGACGAGGCGCACTCCATCCTCGAGCAAGACTCACGAAATGTAGGCGCATATCAGCTCCTCGGCGCCGCGCTGATTGGGGAGCGAAAGCCCGATCAAGCTCTGGCAGCATTTTCAAAGGTTACGGAGTTGTTGCCAAACGACGCCAGCGCTTATGTGAATGTGGCGTTGGTTGAAATCAGTCTTCATCGCTTCAACGAATCCGAGCAGCACTTGAAAAAGGCCGCGGCCGTTGACCCCAAGTTCATGCAGGCCTACACCGACCTTGCTAACTTCTATCGACTGCAGAACCGATTACAGGAAGCGCAGCAGGTTCTGCAGGACGGTATTGCCAAGAACCCCGGCGGAACCTCGCTTTATATCGTTTGGGCATCTATGCTGGCAAGCCAAGGCAAGAAAGATGATGCTGACGCCGTTCTCAGCAAGCTACGCAGACAAGTCCCCGATTCCTCTGACGCCGCCGTGGCCATCGGCGACTTCTATTTCCAGCGGAAGGCGACGGACCAGGCGCTGGCTGAGTATCGCCGGGGCCTCTCGGCTTCACCACAAAATCTTGATATCAAGAAGCGAATCCAGGACCTGTACCTAACAACCAGCCAGACGCAACTGGCCGCCGACTTCGATCGAGAGCTGATGAAAGACGCTCCGAAAGACGTCGTCGTGCGCGTCGACCATGGGCGGCTACTGACCGCTCAAGGTAAAATCGAAGAGGCCACCGACCAGCTTCTAGGAGTCGTTGGAGATGCTGCAGACTCTGCGGAAGCTCATTATTATTTGGCGATGGCTTATTGGCAGAGCGGCAAGTTGGGGCAAGCGAATAGCGAATTAATGGAGGCTCTCAAGGTTTCACAGGGCTTACCCGTCGCTTTGCAGGCTCTGTCCCGACTAAACCTCTCCCAGGGGAAGGCATCAGATGCGCAGATCTACGCTCAAGAGTTAGTCCAGAAGTTTCCCACTGAGCCCGAGGATCGCCAGCTGCTCGGTCAGGCGCTGATGCAACAAGGACAAGTGCAGCTGGCCGAGGAACATTTCGCCATTGCGAAACAGATGGCGCCGAATGACGCCAGTGTTCGTCTCAACTTAGCGCAATTGTTTTTCGCCGAGAAGAAATGGCCGGAGGCACAAAAGGAGTTTGAGGCCGCAATCCAACTCGACCCGCATAATACAGAAGCTCTCGGACAATTGGCAGACTTTTTGATTTCCCGCAAGCGGCCCGACCAAGCATGTGTCCGTGCCCTGGAATACGTAACGGCAAATCCCAACGATGCCAATGGCCACGTCATTTTGGGCGCGGCGAATTTAGCGTCGAAGAATTACAATGCCGCCCAAGCGGAGTTCGAGCGCGCCATCCAGCTCGATCCTAAACAGGTGCAGGCCTATCTGAGGCTCGGGAAAATGTACGAGGCAGAGAGGCAGACCGATCTGGCGATCGCAAATTATCAGAAGGCGCTGAACCTACAGCCGAAATTCGCGCCCCTTGCGACGATGGTTGGCAATTTTTATCTCGACAAGGGCGATCTGGAGACAGCTCGCAAATACTACGTGCAGGCTCTTAACGCTGATCCTGACTTTGCCGTCGCCAACGCAAACATGGCGTGGATTGATGCTCAAGAGAGTCAGAATCTCGATGTTGCCTTAGGTATGGCACAAAAAGCCAAATCCCTGATGCCTGAGCTACCGTCCATTTCCGATACGCTCGCCTGGGTGATGTACAAGAGGGGCAACTATTCCGGCGCCATGCCGCTGCTTCAGGAATGCGTCCAGAAATCTCCCCAGTCCGCACAATTTCGCTTCCACCTTGGAATGACTCTAATGGCAGCCGGACAAAGCGCAAAAGGGAAAGAGCAGCTCGAGGCTGCGTTGCGCATGAAGCTGGGCCGTGCCGAAACACTGCAAGCTCGTCAGGCGCTAGCCCAGGCGAACTGACGCTCGCAATCTCTTCCTTGATAAGTGACACGACTGCGCGTTCGCACCCGCGATTCGTGCTTACGAAGAAAAGACAAAAGAGTACGTTAGTTCCATTGACACAAAAATGAACCTGAACTACGGTCTCGTGCACCCAGCCTGGGAGTAGTCAAGAAAAAAAGTCAGTTGAGAACTTCGGCGTTCGCTATGTGAAGACCAAAGACTCGGCGGGTCCGCGAAACAGGTGTATCGGCGGATCGAAGTGCCGGAGCTTTGACACTCGGGTAGCGGAAATTCGAAAAGGAGTGATAGTGATGCGAAAACTAAAAGTTGGCTTAACCGTTCTTGCTCTAGCGGTCGCCCTTACTTCGGTAACAGCGAACGCACAGACAGGGATTGCGTTGAGTACGAGTTCGACGAGCGGCATAACGTTTACACCGACAGGATCTGGAGACCTGTCAATGGCGGCGGGTGTGTTTGGCACTGCTGCTGGACTGGGAGCGTTTTTGGGCACGACCGGGTATTACAGTTTGAGCGGTGGCCCTGTGGCTCTGACATTGGTCTCTAGTTTTATGACGGCCTTCGCTAATTACACCGCATCCGGTGCCCTGAATTTTGAAATTACCTCTGGGCCCGGCGGAACCGGGACCGATTTGCTCTCGGGAACCCTGACCCTGGTTAACCTTGTCCAATCCTTTTCCAGTGGTTTGACCAACACGTCTGCCGTGACGGACCTGACCATCACCGGTGGCACTCTGGATGGCTCATACCCAGGCCTCACGGGGAAGTCGCAATTTGTAATAGACCTTTCAGGTCTCGGATTCTTGCCTGACTTGACTACGGGGACATCAACAAGTCTCACAAGTGCCACGCTTGACCCGCTAACAACACCAGAGCCCCGATCGATGCTGCTTTACGGTACGGGCCTCGTCCTATTCGGCATAATGCTTCGCCGGCGGTTGCTAACGCACTCATAGTCGATTGAGGGCCGACTCGGTCCTCGGACAAATCGCAATGTCGCCCTCCAACTGCCTTGGTTGGGAGCCTAGCCGCCAAGGCCAAACCGCGGAGCAAAGATCAAGGAGTTCTCGCGGGCTGGTCACTCAGCCATTCGTAGGTGGAGTTGCCCATGGTACCTGGCTCATAAGATTATCGGCTTGTCCTCGGTATAGCCAATTACACTGCGCGCGTGGATATCGTGGAGATAACTCGATCTTCTGTCCACGGTTCCTTTAAGCCGTGGATTAAGGCAACAACGCGCGCACTGCGACTCGAGAACAAGGTTGTTGCTCTTGGCGTACCAGCTTCCCCGTCATAGGCGATAGCTTCGGATTACGGACGGCCTCAACGTTCCGATCGAGACGCGGGAGGGCAAGAGGACAGCTCCCAGGATACCGCAACTTCGAAATTCGAATGCGACGAGCATCCGGATGAGCTGGTAATCACCTTGGCCCTCGCTGGGTTTGTTGTGACTTGGGTTTGCCAATGACCGACGCGAGCGTGCCCATGGATCGGTAGAGAGCTGTGTCGTTTGGAGTCGCGAGAGTACCGATGTGCTTTGCACGAATTTTTGAAGCCGACCAGAGGACGCATGTTTCAGGAACCCGAAGATCAAGCTTCACGTAGTCTAGAAGACTACTGGGCTGTGGTCGGTAGACGTCGCTGGTGGATATTGCTTCCTCTATTTGTATGTTGGGCCGTTGTGTGGGGCGTGAGCTCGGTTTTGCCGGCCACCTATCAGTCCGAGGCGCTGATCCTCGTGGAGCAGCAGAAAGTCCCTGAGCAGTACGTTGTCCCCAACGTCAGTGTTAGTCTTCAGGACCGTTTGCAGAGCATGACCCAGCAAATTCTCAGCCGTACGCGCCTTCAGCAAACTATCGACCGCTCTCATCTTTATTCCTCGCACCAGGGTCTGAGCGGCCTTATGCAATTGAGAGATCCAGTTGAACAAATGCGCAAGGACATCCAGATCGAACTCGTGGCGCCGCCAGGGCGTCCAGGAGAACTTACGGCCTTCAAGATTCGTTACTCCGCCGGATCGCGCGAACTCGCGCAGCGGGTGAACAGCGAGCTCACCTCACTTTTCATCGAGGACAATCTGAAATCTCAGCAACAGCTTTCCGAGAGCACAACGGCTTTTCTTGACAACCAGCTGACGGGCGCGCGAGCCAAGCTAGAGGAACAAGAAAACAAGGTTCGCGCTTTCAAGGCGAAGCACTTCGGAAACCTACCCAGTCAGTTGGGGAGCAACGTCGAAATCCTCTCGGGACTACAAGCTCAATTGCAGAGCATCCAGCGGGCCTTAGACGTGGCAAAGCAACAGAAGCTCTATTTGGAGTCCTTGCTGCAACAGTATCAGTCGGTTCTGGGCGGCGGGGACTCGACCTTGACATCACCGCAAGCACTATCCAAAGAGTTAGTGGATCTGCGCATCCACCTTACGGATGCACGTTCGCTCTATACCGACGACCATCCGGACGTCATTGCACTCAAAGACAAGATTGCCAAAATAGAAAAACTGAAAAAGGAGAGCGAGGGCGCAATTGCAGCCAGCCACATAACCGGGGAGGTGGAAAACCCCGTCAGCCCCGACGAGGCGGAAGAGGCGCAACGCACTTTACCGACTTCTATAATGCAAGTCCAGAGCCAGCTCAAGGCCAACCAATTGGAGATCCAGAACGGTCAACAACATGAGAAGGCTCTCGAGTCACAGATTTCTACATATCAGGCTCGGCTGAATATGACTCCGGAAACGGAACAAGAGCTGGCGGATGTCTCTCGCGGCTATGAAGAATCCAAGTCTAATTACAACTCACTTCTGCAGAAGCAAATGCAATCGCAGCTCGCCACAAGTCTCGAGCAGCGCCAGCAGGGCGAGCAGTTTCGCGTCATCGATCCGCCAAGCTTGCCGGACAAGCCTTCATCCCCGAACCGTTTCCTGTTGAGCCTCGGCGGGCTAGTTCTTGGGTTCGCTCTCGGAGTTGCCTTAACCATTTTCCTTGAACTGACGGATGTGCGTATTTGGCTGGAAAAAGACCTCGACGGACTTGTTCCGACCCGAGTCTTGGTCAGCATCCCCCGACTGAATACAACCATAGAGGAACGTCTTCGCGTGATGGGCGGGTGGATGGAACTCGGCGCAGCAGTGGTGATAGCCATTTTGATTGTGGCCGGCAACCTGTACGCGTTCTATGAGGGTTAGAGGCGTGTACAGAAAATTCTACAGGTTGACGCTGGAAACTGGACGCGTTCCCGAGAAACCGTTCGAAACACCAAATTCGAGTCAGGTGTGAAGGTGGGATGAGCAGACTATTCGAAGCCCTACAGCGAATGGACATGAAGGATTGCCACGCGGAACTGGTTACGCCCATGGCCACCGAACCGGTGGACTCGCTGAGCAGCATCATGGAGGAGGCAATCGATCTCGCCGTCGATCGGTCAGTCGAGGTGGAGGTGTCCCGGACATCACGCTTGGTTGCCCTAACTGACCCGAACGGGCTTGGCGCCGAGAAATTTCGCGCACTGGCCACCCGGTTGGAGTATCTGCGTCAGCGGCGAGAGATGAAATCCCTGCAAGTCACAAGCAGCACCATCAACGAGGGCAAGACTTTGGTGGCCGCGAATCTGGCGGTGACTCTTGCGAGGTATTCCGGTTCCAAAATTCTTCTGATCGAAGGCGATTTTCACCGACCGACACTTTCGTCGCTGCTCGGCTTGACCCATTTGCAGGGCCTGAGCCATTGGTGGTCTGGCCGGGGTCAGGATATCGCACGTTATGTGCATAGGTTGAATGACACGACGTTATGGTTTCTCAGCGCGGGAGAAATTTGCGACCAACCATCACAAATCATGCAGTCGGCTGTGTTTGCGGAAGCTTTCAATTATTTGGTCGGAAAATTTGACTGGGTCATAGTGGATTCGACACCCATGTCGCCCACGGTCGTCGCTAACTTGTGGTCGCGACGGGTAGATGGAACGCTCCTGGTGGTCCGGGAGGGAGTAGCATCGGTCAAAACCTTGAAGAGGGGCCTACAGGCTCTCGACAATCCCAAACTGATCGGGATCGTACTTAATGAAGCTTCCGACGTCGATCGGACAAATTACGCAGAGCAATACTGCACGACTGCGCAGCAAACAAAAATCGCTCGACGGAAGAGAAACAAGTCAGAGGCCGTACTGTGATCCGGCTCCTGCATGCCTATTTTCCAGGGCGCACGGTCTTTCTTGGAATCTCGGAAGCCTGCCTGGTTGCACTTGCTTTCCTCGCCGCGACGATTGTACGGCTGGGTACGATCGATGCCACTGTCGTACTCGGTTACGAACAAGGGTTCTTCAAGATTGCGGTCGTATCCGCGGCCTTTGTCACTTGCATGTACTACTTCGACCTGTACGATTCTTCGGTATTGAATAATCCCCGCGCAGTTCTCACACGACTGATCCAAATGCAGGGGACTGTCTGCATACTCTTGGGCGCTCTCTACTATGTGTATCCTTCCCTTCGACTAAGTCGCAGTATTTTTCTAATTGGTTTCATTTTGGTGGCGATGCTGCTGTCGCTCTGGCGGCGCTTGTTTCTCACGTTGAACACTCTGCCGCAATTTGCCGAACGAGCACTGATCTTCGGTGACGATCCGCTGTCCGAGCCGCTGGTAACGGAGCTGCGATCTCATCCGGAACTAGGCGTCAGCGTCGTAGGACAACTGAAAGGCCTCGCCAGCGGAAATGGAGGAGCGGAACTGATTTCAGGTGACGAACAGGTCGAAGCACTTATGAGATCGGTCAGACCTTATGCACCTGATCGCATCATCGTTGCGTTGGGTGAACGGATAGGAACGTTGCCTGTTGAGGCCTTCCTGCAGTTGAAAAGTCACGGTGTGAGAATTCAGGACGTCAGCGAAGTATACGAAACGGTAACGGGAAAGGTTCCGACGGACTCTCTCCATTCGAGCTGGCTGTTGTTTTCTAGCGGGTTTCGGGTTTCACGGTTCTTAATCATTTATAAGCGTCTCGCTTCACTGATTCTGTCGACCATCGGCTTGGTGCTGACGGCCCCGCTGATGGCTTTGGTCTCATTGGCCATTCGCTTGGACTCGGCGGGCCCGGTTATCTTTCGACAACGGCGCGTCGGGCAAAACGGTAAGATTTTCACGATTTACAAGTTCCGCACCATGGTTGAGGGTGCCGACCAAAGCGATAATCATCGCCCTGCGGAAATAAGAGATAGCCGATTCACCCGTGTGGGAGGGCTTCTGCGCCGTACTCACATCGATGAATTACCGCAGTTGGTTAACATTTGTCGCGGTGATATGCACTTCGTCGGACCACGGCCATTCGTTCCCAATCAGGAACAGGATTGCTTAGAGAAGATCCCATATTACCGGCAGCGTTGGGTCGTCAAGCCGGGCGCCACAGGCTGGGCACAGATTAACCGCGGATATAACGTCACTATTGAGGATAACAAAGAGAAACTCGCCTATGATTTGTTCTATATCAAGAATGTTTCGATCGGTCTTGATCTCCTGATTCTTTTCAAGACGGCCAAAATCCTGCTCTTGGGCCGAGGCGGACGATAGTGGACGCCGCCTGGGTGGCTGTTCAGGGCCTGTTTTGGGTCTGCTTGCTGCTTGTTCTTTTTTCATATTTTCTCTATCCGACGATACTGTTTGTCGCGTATTCACTTTGTCAAATTCGCCGAGATTGGAAATATCTCATTTCGCGCCAAGACAGTCGCACACCCTCGCCCACAGGGAAGCAAGTTCCCACGGTCAGTATGGTGACTGCTGCCCACAATGAAGAAAGTGTCCTGGCGGCGAAAATTGCCAATACCCGAAAGCTTGATTATCCAATCGACAAGTTGGAAGTTATTTTCGTTTCGGATGGCTCGACTGACCGCACTAATCAGATATTGGAGGACGTGGACGATTCACATATTCACATTGCTCTACTTTCGAAAAGAAGTGGCAAGGCGACTGCAATCAACAATGGTGTGGCTTTAGCACAGCACGACATCTTGATCTTCTCCGATGCCGCTACTCTCTTTGCGCCGGACGCGATCAAGAAGCTTGTGCGCCATTTCTCCGATAAGTCAGTAGGTGTTGTTTGTGGTGCACTACAATTTCGGGCAACTCAGGAATCGCGACAAACCGAAGGGCTTTACTGGAAATACGAAAGCATGTTGCGCCTCATGGAGGGTCGGCTTGGGGCAACACTTACTGCTAGCGGCGCCATCTACGCGATCCGCCGAGTGTGCTTTCGAGAACTCGCGCCAGATACCATTCTCGAAGATTTGATGATTCCCCTGCACGCGCGCAAGCAGGGATTCCAGATAGTCTATGACCCCGAAGCCTTGGCGGAGGACTCTGCCGCCCTCTCTGTTACTGGAGAATTTACCCGCCGCGTCCGTCTTGCGGTGGGAAGCTTCCGCGCATTCCGAGACTTGATTCAGACTCCGCTCAACGGGTTCACGCTTTTTGCTTTTTTCTCTCACAAATTGCTGCGCTGGATTGTCCCTTTTCTTCTCATCGGCGTAGCTGTTAGTAGTGGCCTCCTGCTCCGCCTTCCGGTCTGCCGCGCGGCAGTGGAGATCCAGGGCATCTTTTGCATCTGGGCTGCCATGGGTTATCTGTTTCCGCATCGCATGAAACGGATTCGTTTCGGACTCATTGGCTACTTCTGGCTGGCGATGAATGTGGCATTCCTGGTTGGATTTTGGCGTTTTCTATTCGGGCACGGAGATGAGTCATGGCAAAGGGTGAATTGATGGAAGGGATTTTCGATGGGGAGATTATCGGAAAGTTGGGATCGGGGAGACTCGCAGCAATTTGTTGGCAAACGGATGAGTCTGAATGATGATGCGTCATAGCCCACATTCATCGTCGTTGATGCGGGGCCGGCCGCGATTTCCCGGTCTTCCCCTGTTTGTGTATCACGGGCTAGTTGATAGGACCGAGCCACACATCGATTCGAACGACGTCAAGTACTGGGTGCCCATCGGTCAGTTCACGGAACAGCTGGATCAGATTCGCCAGGCTGGCTGCCGAGTCTTGCTCCTCAAACATTTGGAGAGCATTCAAGCAGATCGCGCTGGATGTGAACGACACACCGTCCTCACGTTTGATGATGGCCGCGCCTCTGATTATCTCGTGGCATATCCACAACTCGTGGAAAGGAGACTCAGCGCGGAATTTTTTCTAAACACCGCAAAAATCGACACCCCGGGATTTTTAACGTGGCAAGAAATCAGAGAGATGCAAGGCCAAGGGATGTCGTTCCAGTCGCATAGCCACGAGCATCTGGATCTCACCCGATTATCCAGCGAAGACTTGGAGCGGCAGCTCGACATTTCCAAACGAACGCTGGAAGACCGACTCGGCTGCTCCGTAGACTTTCTTGCCGCACCGTGCGGACTAGTAAACCGCCAAGTGATTGACTGCGCGTTACGGTTGGGATATCGAGCAGTGTGCAGCGCCCGAAGTTTGCCTGCGCGTCCGGGCGCCCTCAAACTAGACCGCGTGGTTATTTATCGCTCGACTACGGTGCGCGAATTCCGGCAGCTACTTAACTGCGAACCTTCTTGCTACCTTCGCCGAATTGCTCGCTCTCCTTTCTACCGGGTTAAGAATCTCCTCGTGAAGTTTCGTCCGCTCAGGACACGCGATAAATTGCCGGAGATTATGGCATGAGTTGCAATAGCCCCATTCATCTTTGCGTTCTGATCGACGCGCTGGGATGGCGGTTGCTCGAGAACCAAGTCTTCTTGGATGATCTTTTGCCCTATCGCCAGCCCCTTCGCACCGTATTGGGGTTCAGCTCTGGGGCCATACCGACAATTTTGACGGGACAGCTACCCGCTGAGAACGGGCGCTGGAACCTCCTTTATTACGATCCGAACGGTTCTCCCTTTCGTTGGCTTCGACATTTCAGCTTTTTGCCAGACAAAGTTCTCGATCACCGTGTAACAAGAAAGCTCCTGAAAGAGATGGGGCGACGGTTCCTGGGAATGGGACCAATGTTTGAATGTGTCGTCAGCCTCCGACTGCTGCCATGGTTCAACTGGGTCGAGAAGCATAACATTTACCAGCGGGGAGGAATTCCGGGCTCGGTTTCGGTTTTTGACCAGCTCTCGAAGGCTAATGTCTCGTACCGCGTCTATTCCTACCACACACTTTCGGACAAGGAGATTCTTGGACAGGCCAAGAAGGATCTCAAGACAAACGCGGCAAGCTTTCTGTTTCTGTATCTCAGTGAGATGGATTCCTTCTTGCATGACCACTGTGACGAGCAGGAACTGTTGAGCCGGCGATTGCAGTGGTATGCAGGCGAGCTGAAGCAAGTATTTCAGCTGGCGCTGGACCGGGACCCGCGTTCGGACATCACTATTTTTTCCGACCATGGCATGACTCCGGTAGAGCACCATTTCGACCTGGTGAAAGAGATAGAGTCGCTCGGTCTCGAAATGCCGGGGGATTACCTTGCCGTCTACGATTCGACCATGGCTCGTTTCTGGTTCTTCTCATATCGAGCACGGGACCGGGTTGTCGCACACCTGAAGAACCTGCTCTGCGGGCGGATCCTGTCTGACGACGAATTACGGCAGCTGGGAGTTCTTTTCGTGGATCGCCGTTACGGCGAAGTGATTTTTCTACTCCGACCAGGTTGGCTGATGACTCGCAGCAACTTTAATGGTCATAGTTGGCGGCCGAAGGGTATGCACGGCTACCACCCTGAACATCCTGATTCTGATGCCACTTTTCTAAGCAGTCGGAGGCCCGAAGGAGAATTGCACACGATCGCGGATATGAATTCCTATTTCCGCGAACTCATTCAAACCTCATGATGGCACGCCAGCCCATTACGGTTCTGCATTTCACGATCACAGAAGTCCGTGGTGGAGTAGAAGAGCACATCCTGCTTCTGCTCCGCGGACTGGATCGGAGACACTTCCGCCCGATGCTGGTTTGCCCGTTGGCGCTGGCTGAGAAGTTGAGCAATGACCTTCCGATGGATACCCCATTTATCGAACTTTCCACCCCAGTTCGGTGGAGACAAGGAATTCAGTTCACGAAGATTCTGCAGAAATACAAGGTCGATATTCTACATTCACATATGTTTCAGGCTAGCCGATTGGGTTCGCCAATCGGTCGGCTTTGTGGCGTGCCTCTGATCGTAGAAACCACGCATGTGCGCGAACACTGGCGAAAGGGTTGGGTCGGCGGAAGCTTCGTTGCCGACCGTTTGCTGGGTCATTTTGTGGATCACTTCATCGCCGTTTCGGAAGCGAATGCCCGTTATCTTATCGAAGAGAAGAAGTTGCCTCAGCGGAAGGTCCATGTCATTCGCAATGGTTGTGACTTCGGGCGTCTTGACCCTTCTCGGGCAACGCCTATAGGCCTGAAGAAGTGGTTAGGGTTTGGGGAGAGTGATCCAGTGCTGCTATGCCTCGGCCGATTGGAGCCGCAAAAGGGCCATCGCGTGCTGCTTGAGGCTTTGCCGTATGTCCAAATGGAATTCCCTGCGGTCCGGCTGGTCTGTGCCGGCGACGGGTACTTGCGCGATCAACTCGAGGAGCGCGCGCGAGTGCTGGGGATCTCGAATTCCGTGCGGTTTGTTGGCTACCAATCGAATGTGGCCGACTGGCTGGCTCTGGCTGACCTCACCGTTTTGCCTTCGTTTTATGAGGGCCTTCCGCTCTTCGCAGTCGAATCGCTAGCTTCTGCAAAACCCATGGTGGCGAGCGCCGTGGATGGAACTGGAGAGGTTGTTATCAATGAAAAAACCGGCCTGACCGTTCCATCTGGAAGGCCAATGGAAATGGCCGAAGCGATCCGACGACTGTTGCGACAGCCTGACTGGGCCAAGAGTCTGGGCCGGACAGGACGGAAATGGGTTTTGGAACAGTTCAGTCAAGAGCGTCAAGTGCGGCTCACGAGCGAGTTTTATCTCCAAGCTTGGGACCGCCGCCAAGCAGCCAGAAATTCTGTCTCGAAGACGCTACGTGGTAGCGAACCCGCGACGGGGAGCGATCTTCGGGACATCAAAGAATCGGAGTGGATCTCCAGACCTGAATGCTGAGCAATTGCAGAATGATCGCAGCACACGTGGATTCCAAAAAAGAAGGTGCGTCTGCTCCGCTGTTGCTTTCCCCTTTGATCTGTGAAAAGGCCGTGGCGAGATGTGTTCTCGCATTTGGGCCCAGCCTTCGTGCTGTTGTGCTTACGGGCAGCTTGGCGCGCGGCGAGGAGACCGTCGAGCCGAAAGCGAATCTCTGGACAGTCTTGGGCGATGCGGAGTTCCTCCTTATTTTTCAGCAAGACGCCAGACTTCCCAGTCGTGCTTCGATCCAGGCGCTTCGACAGGAACTAGAGCAAGCGCTTGAGCACAACCAAATCCGATGCAAGGTCGATCTGAGCGCTGTACATCCGATTTATTTGCAGCGGCTGCCAAAACACATCTACAGCTACGAACTCCGCAACCGAGGTCGGGTCATTTGGGGGGATTCCTCGATTCTTTCGGAGATTCCGGCGTTCGGTGCGCAAGACATTCTCCAGGAAGATGCATGGCGGATACTGTGTAATCGCCTAATTGAACTTCTCGAAGAGCCGCAGGATTTTCTAGGAGAACGCGGCGCTTGTGCGGACGGGCTTGTTTATCGGACGGCCAAGCTCTACCTCGATATGGCCACCTCGTTCCTGGTTTTCGCCGGGGCCTATGCGCCGTCATACCGGGAACGGGAGAAAAACCTGAGTTTGCTAGCTCAACGCTCCCATGCGCAAAATGCGTGGCCGTTTGAATTGGCGAACTTTTCTGCTCGTGTGACCACCTGCACTAGCTGGAAGCTCTCGGCGCTATATCCCCGTAACGTTACAACGCAGATTCGGTGGCAAGAGGCAATCCCTTTTGCCCGACAACTGTGGAGGTGGGAGCTTTCGCAGCTTACGGGTGCGCCGAATGAGACTTCGGATTGTGAGTTGATGTATCGCTGGACGCACCAGCAATCGACTTCGAAAAAGATCCGCGGCTGGCTGTACGTGATGCGCAACCGTGGCTGGCTCCGGAGCTGGCACGATTGGCTGCGCTGGGGGCAACTCGCGCGACACGCTTCGCCTCGCCATTGCGTTTACCATGCGGCTAGCGAGCTTGCGTTTCAGCTCCCATCGATTGTTGGCAACGACGTGAACGCGGAGGAAGCAAGAGAGATTCAGTGGTTGGGGAATTGGCTGCCCGTATCTTGTGATGTCCGCGGGGACGAAAGATTCAATGTCTGGCAGCGGCTCGCCTCCGCGATCGTATTCAATTACCACATGTTCTTGGAGAAGACCCGCGCATGAATTTCGCAGATCTAAGATGCGCTGGTCACCCGCCTGTATCGCAGGGATCACAGCCAGCAATGTCGACCGTGAATCGGGAAGTATCCGGGGCCGATTCGCCTCTGGTTAGCGTTGTTATCTTGAATTATAAGCGCCGCGAAGCCCTCGCCCGTGTGCTCGATTCCGTGGTCTGCCAGGAATACACCAATCGAGAAATAATCGTTGTTGACAATCACTCCGAAGAAGACATTCGCAGTTTGCTCAAGGAGCGCGATGAGGGAATCAACCTAATCGAACTCCCAGAAAACCGTGGAACCTGTGGTGGCCGGAACGCAGGCCTTCGCGCAGCACGCGGAGAATTCATTGTCACAATCGATAACGATGTCCTCCTGGCATCACCGTTCGAAATCTCCAAGATCGTAAGAGCCTTCGGGCAAAGACCTGATGTTCAAGTATTGGTTTTTCAAATTTGCGACGCTGATACTGGTGAGCTTCGGATTCGGGAATGGTGCCATCCAAAATACTGGAGACAGTTCAGCCAGTCGGAATTCGAGACATATTTCCTGGCGGAAGGCGCATCGGCTTATCGTCGGAAGGTTTTCGAAGTGGCTGGACTTTATTACGAACCTCTTTTCATCGGTCATGAAGGCGGTGACCTCGCACTGCGAATCCTCGACCATGGATTTCGGATTCTGTATTTTCCTTCGATTCGAGTCTTTCATCTGGCATCGCCGGTGACCCGAAGCCGCGAGCGAACCTATCGCCTTTATACGCGGAATTATATTTGGCTAACCTACAAAAACTACCGCCGTTTTTCGGGACTGCGGTTTCTTTCCATACGGTTGGCGATGATGTTTTATTTCGCGTTTCGTGAAAGAAGCCTGAGCCACTTCTTCAAAGGTATTTGGGAAGGGTTTGCCGGCCTGAAGTCCGTCCGGCCTGATCGGACGCTAGTGGCAAAGACAACCTTGAAATATTTGGCGACGCTGGATAAAGAACGTCCGAATTGGTGGATTCGTCTCGCGCGTCATCGGACGCAGCCACAACTATAAGGCGTCAAGTCTTACGAACTGGCGGAGACATCGTACGAGAACAAGATCGGGACTGCGAGATCGGAATGCATAGAGTGAAAAAAGCCACCCAACTAAAAGAGAACCGAGATGGCTTGGCGACCACGTCGCAGTTTCAGTCCTTGGTGCACGGAGTGCTTGCGAAATACTTCTCTATCGCAACTTGGATCGCGGCGAGCCTGGTTTTGACTCCGCTGCTTCTCAGGCATCTGGGCAGTGAAGCCTACGGGCTCTATGCGGCCGTCGGTTCCATCGGGGCATACCTGTCCGTACTGGATCTCGGGACCGGCCTCGCTATCCCCAAATACGTTGCCGAGTACCGAGCACAGGGGGATCTGGAAAAACTTAGGAAGCTGTCCTCTTCCTTTTTCTTTGGATTCATTGGGGTGGGCGTGGCACTCCTCGTAGGAGCGTTCGCCTTCCTCCCGCTTGTGCCGGACATTTTCAAAACTTCAGCGTCACTCGCCCGTGTTGCCCAGATTGTTTTCCTTATAACGGTTGCGAATTTCCTGGTTCTTCTCCCGTTTGGAGCGCTCGAGGGAGTCCTTTACGGCTTCCGAAAAGTTCACATCAATTATTGGCTCGACACACTTTTCTACATTTTCAATCTGACCGCTGCGTATGTCGCAGTGAACTCGGGATACGGGCTGGTCGCGGTCACCGTGGGCACTCTGGCAGCTCGAATGCTGGTGAGCCTGGTGCTGGCCAGATTGACCTGGACCCAATGTCCCATGGTGCGTTTGCGGCTCGGGGATTTCGATTGGGGCATTCTTAAGAAGCTGATCGGGCCTTCCTTCTACTATTTCATGATCCAGATTGCTGCTCTGTTGATTTTCAGTACCGACAATGTAGTGATCAGTTTCTTCCTCGGAGTGTCGGTCGTCACCTCCTATTCGATCGCCTTCAGGCTGTGCCGTCTTCCGGTCGGGCTTATCTCCTGTCTGGCTGGTATTTTACTGCCCCACATTTCCGAGCTGGACGCCGTTAAGGATCTTGGCCGGCTCCGCCGGCTGCATATTCAGATTACGAAATATTCAGTTTTGATTTCTCTGGTTGTTTTCACGTGCTTGTTTGCATTTGGGAAAGACTTCATCGACTTCTGGGTAGGGCCTGGCAACTTCGCGGGAATGCCGATTCTGATCTGTTTCTGTCTG
This sequence comes from uncultured Acidobacteriota bacterium, assembly GCA_963703675.1. GTDB lineage: Bacteria > Acidobacteriota > Terriglobia > Acidiferrales > UBA7541 > Palsa-295. The sequence goes on from CAVPFH010000012.1 coordinate 263,210, forward strand.
GTGTGGTCGGTTAACACCGTCGTCCAATGCAGTTCCATGGTTCTGATGGGGACCGCCCAACACAAAACGCTGGCCGGAGTGCTGGTGTTTGAGGGTTTTCTGAACATTGTATTTTCGATCCTCTTTCTGCACTACTTCGGCGTGCTGGGTGTGGCGTTGGGAACTCTGCTGGCGAAACTGGCAGTCAGTTTCTGGTTCGCGCCTTGGTATGCGTGTCGCTTGCTCAAGCAGAATTTCTGGGAGTATGCCAAGGGCGTCTCGCCGGCTCTACTTCCCTTCTTGCCAGCGGTCGTGCTGGCGGTCGTGGGAGGAGAAGTGCGGGTGCCGCCCGTCGCGAAGATTCTTGGTGGCAGCATGGCGATTGCCTTTACCTTTGGAGTCTTTTTTTACTGGTTTTCGATTCAAGGAGAGGAGCGTGCGTATTTGAGGAAGCGAGTTTCAACACTGGTGCCATGGCGCAGCGTCACGGCTTGATTTAGACCCCCGGCTGGGAAGGATCGAGACTTACCGGATTTGAAACTCCGAGCGAAACGGGAGAACCAATTCTGGAAAGAGAGCTGTCGAGGTCGAATGTAATGTCGGAAATCTCTGCAGTTTTTAATTTGAGAAGCTTGCGGCGTAAGGTCAGCCGTTCGTTGAAACGGCGGGGCTTCTGGGGAACTCTCGAGCGATGCGCGAAGGAGCCTTTCTATGTGATTTCGGAATGGAAACCGTCCCGGCTTCGCAACAGACGCGCTCAGCGGGAGTTTGACCGACGATTTGGTGTCGATACGGCAGGAGTTATCTCTCTGAGCGCTTTGGATGTGGCGAACGAGCATTGGGAATCCGGATTCAGTTATGAGCCAACGGATTCGGAAAATTTCAAGACAGTGATCGGCGAGTTGCCCATCCGATATGAGGATTTCACGTTTACCGACTTTGGCTCAGGAAAAGGAAAAGCCCTTTTGTTAGCAGCCGAATTTCCTTTTCGCAAGATTCTTGGAGTGGAAATCTCCTTGCGTCTGCATCAAGTCGCGAAACAAAACATTCGAAATTATAGAAACGGCTTTGTGAAATGCAACGCCATGGAATCCATTTGCTCGGATGCCACGAGCTTCCGTATCTCGGGTGAACAAACGGTCTTCTATTTTTTCAACCCGTTTCAGGAGCCACCTATGGCTCGAGTCCTTGCAAACATTGAAGAATCGCTTCGGAAACACCCGAGGAGAATTTATATCGTGTATAAGGCTCCTCTCTTTAGCTTCCTGATAGATCGAGCGGGTTTCCTCAAGAAGGTCAAGACCGAGAGAGGTTACGCTGTATATACCAACGCGGACCCAACGCAAGAGCCTGACGCAGTCCCGATGGAGGAATCGCGGTTCATGGCAAGCACAAGCTAAGGCCATGATTTTGCATGGGGATTTCCGCACGTGCTGGATTTTCACGGTCCACTCCGCGGAGTTTTGACTCGGCGTTGCTTCTTGAGACTGGAGGTATGAGATGTCTCTTCGAAGACTCACTATTTGGACAGTCTGCGCAATGTTTCTCTTGTGTGCTGCTTATCCAGTTGAAAAGAGTTCGGCAAGCCACAAAAATGAATTCCACATCATGTCACCAGAGCTGGATGAGTATGGCGGCCTCTCGGCCATCCGATCCCCCAGCGGCGGCACAGGTTTTTTTCGATTGGAAAAGTTCGGCGATCGCTGGATGTTGGTGACTCCCGCTGGGCACCCTTTTTGGTTCTTGGGAGTAGCTGCTTCCGGCGGTGGCCCCGGGAAGGACGAGACGGGCAAAACATACCAGGATTACCTGTTCTCCAAATATGGCCCCGGGGAAGCTGGCTATGCCGTCTGGAGTACGCAGATCAAGAAGCGTTTGCTCTCTTGGGGGTTCAATGCCCTCGGCATGTGGGAGAGTCCTCTTCTAAGAGCCTATGGCACGATGGGACGAAAGCCGGTAAAGCCCTTTCTGCCTTTCATTCATGAACACACCTTATTCGCCAAGCTAAGCATGATCAATCGGGGCAACTACATCGCAAGTCCAGTAAAAAACATCCGCGAGGGAATTCCAAACGGTGGAGTTTTTCCGGACCTCTTTGATCCCGGCTTTGAGAAATATGCTTTCGAAGCTATGAAAGCGGACACGCAATCCGTCACAGGTGGTGAGCAGGTGGAACGCGATTCGCCCTGGATCATCGCGGAGGTGTCCGACGAAAGCGATGACTTCAACGGATTCAATTCAATTGCGGCGCCCCATCCGGGATGGGCGGCCCTCGCAACGGCTCCTTACCAGAACCACCCTAAGTACAGCGACCCAGAGGTATACACCAAGTTCGCGATCCGTGACTTCCTCGAAAAGAAATACAACGGCAGTGTGGCAGCTCTGAATGCCGCCTGGGGAAGTTCTTATACGAGTTGGGAAAGTGACGGCGGTTATGGGGTGGGCACCGGGCTCCTGGATGAAGATGGGCGAAAGCACAAATGGGTAGGAAGCCAATACGGGTTGCGAGGTGAAACGTTGAGTATGCAAAAGGACCTGGATGACTTTCTATATCTGATTTCGCAACGTTATTTTCAGGTTTGCCACGATGCCATTCGTTCCATGGATAAGAACCATCTTTATTTCGGAATCGTGAGTCTGACCGTGGATACGCCACGACCCGTGATTCTCGGCGCGAGGGACTACGTCGATGCATTTGTGGCCAGCTTGCAACACATCGATGAAAGGGCACCAATGAAGGATAAGCCGCCCGCCCTGGATTTCTATAACTTAACCCATAAACCGATTTTGGCAGCGAGTCTTTTCATCACCGCTGAACCTGATTCGCCACTTGACCACTTCAAGGAACCGGATTCTCAGTATTTCGCCACTTTCGATACTCAGGAAGAACGTGCAATGTTTTACGCGAATTATCTGCAAGAGATTCTGGATCTCAGAGGGAACGACGGGACTTATCCCGTCTTCGGATTCCATTGGTGGGCGCTGTCGGACGATTGGGGCGCTCATCTGAATCTCGGCCTGGTCACGCTTCGGGACAATGCCTACGATGGCAAGGAAGACACAGTAAAGAGCGGCACTGATCCGTGGGGCTTTCGGACCTACGGTGAAGACCAGAATCATGACGACTTCCTCACTGGCGCCCGGGACGCCAATTTCGGAGTCATGCATCGACTCGTCAAAGAATTGGCGAACTGAATCTTGAATGACAGTAGTCGAAGGCTTCAATAATGGCTGCGAGCAAGAATCAAACAACGGAGGAGCTTGGGCTGCCAAGGATCGCCCATGTGGAGGTTGGAGGATCCGTCGGCGGCTCTCTTCTCAAGCTCTGCGACTATCTTACGTACTGCGACAGGCAGATTTTCCATAGGGAAGTCATTTTTTATCGGCGCCCTCCGGGCAGTGAAGCGATACTCGACGGCCGCTGCCTGACAATCGACCTAGGGTTCAAGGTTCCCCCAATGTCGGGCCCGGCGAATCGCCGAAGGCGGCAGAAGGCGCGTGTCTTCGTGAACAGCCATCCCCGTTTACGAAATTGGACTTCTCTTATGCGAGGAGGATGGCAACTGCTGACAGGTCTGCCGGAGGCATTTTCACTGGCGAAAGAGTTCAGGCGGCGTAAATACGATTTGATTCACTGCAACAATAGCTTTACATATCAGGTGCCGACGATCTTGGCCGCCCGTCTCGCCAGGAAACCACTTGTCTGTCATTTCCGGACGATTCGAAAACTCACCCGGTGGGAACTTTGGCTTTCGCGAATACCTATCTCGGTTGTGCCCATCTGTCAGACCATTGCCGATGACCTGAAGCAGCAGGGCGTTCGGACGTTGCTTACGACTTGTTACGATCCATGGGAGAAGCCCAAGATACCATGGGCAAAATCAAAGACATTGCGTAACAAGCTTTTACAGGACGGAACAATATTAGTTGGCACTGTTTCTCGCCTCGAGGATCTAAAAGGGATCGAGGATTTCTTGGCCGCTGCGTGCCTACTCCGGCGGCGTCAGCCGGATGTGCGGTATGTAATTGTTGGCGACGGAAGCAAAGCAGACGCTCTCAAGGAGCTCGCGATCAAATTAGACCTTGGTGATCGGCTATACTTTGTCGGTTTTCAGCAGAACGTGGTTGATTACTACCTCGCAATGGACATTTTTGTCTGCCCCTCTCTCATGGAGGGTGCGCAAGCGGTCCTGCTTGAAGCGATGATGACGGGACTTCCCGCTGTAGCCACTCGCGTAGGATGGGCATCGGAACTAATTCGGAACTACGAGAACGGTTTGCTTGTCAACACCTCAGAGCCCGAGTCTTTGGCGCGCGCGATCGAATCGCTCATAGTGGATCCACAACGCCGAAGGCAAATGGGATCTCGCTCTCAGCAAAGCGTCTTACACCTGAGCGACCCCTCGGCCCAAGCTAAGAAGATTGACGCCTTGTTTCTCCGCGCGATGCGGCACGAGCTTCACGAGAAAGCGAGTGGCCGATGACCGTTGAGACCCAACTCGATTGTACTGCGCGAAAAACACAGGAAGTGAGGAATTTCTATGAGATGAAATATAGCGAGGCTTGGCATGGCATTCAAATGGGCAAGTCCCGATTCACAAAGATGTGGTACCGCTCGTTCATTCAACATTGTATTCCACATTTGTCGCTCGCAGGAAGTCGGGTTGTCGAAGTGGGGTGCGGCGCCGGGCTCTTGGGCGCGTTCTTTTCTCAGCAGGGCGCAAGGTTTTTTGGTGTCGATCTCGCGTTGAGTGCCGTCTCACAATTTCCAAGGAACGGTTCCCTCCAGTGCTTTCCAACGGTTGCTGACGCCACTCTTCTGCCATTCCCCACGGGTACCTTTGACCTGCTTCTCTGTATGGAAGTCCTGGAGCACGCGCTAGAGCCAATTGTGCTACTAGACGAATGTTTTCGCGTTGTTCGCTCGGGTGGTTACTTGGTCTTCAGCACCCCGAACCTCCTGAGTCTGACTCTTGGCCCCAAGGTGTTGGGTGACCTTGGGATAGGGTTCTTTCGTCGCTACGTAGGCAGACAGATTATCGACAAATGGATGACTTCTCTTCAGTTACGACGGCTCCTGGGTGTACGCGGCAGAATTGACATACAGAGAGCCGTTCGTCTTCATCCGCCGTTTTTTGAACAGCTGGATTTCCGCTTTCCTGAGAGAAATCCACTCCGTCGTGTGAACGACTTGGTGTTTGGTATTGAGAACCGATGGGGCGACCGTTTTCCTCTGAACTGCATGGGACAACATACCCTGTGCTTGGTTCAGGCAGGGGCCCCCGAGCTGCTGGGTCGTTCGGAGAAGGCCGCGAGCCAGAGGGACCATCTAAGGAGCTTTGGATGATAGAGGGGGCTCAAGTAGTTGCGGTTTCTTCCGGCAGGGGCGTACTCTCGCCGAAATACCGAATTCGAGAGCTCCGCTTGGATCAGGATATAAGCTCCCTTTTCCGTGGATGGCAAAAGTGCAATGCCCGGTGCGACAACGACCTGATTCACAATGATCCGGAGTGGCTCCTCGAGTTCCACAAGGCGGCACCGCAAAACGTGCGCATCCTTCTGTTGGAACAGGACGGCGTGGTTGTCGGAGTCGTTCCGTTCCTTCTGTCGCAAGCGCCGCTGAAGTTCCAATATGGCGGCGTAGTTCTGGGGAAAATCCCCGTGCGCAAATGGGTTCTGCTCGGGTACACACTGAGTATCCCCGAGGACGACGCGGCTTATGACCTGTTTTTCTCCAGGATTCGGGAGCTGTCGGGGGAGTTTGATACGCTCTATTGCGAATATGTCCGGCCCGACTCCTTTTTGGGGTCCTACATGCATTCGAGCCGCTTAGTGAGAGGATCCTTCCGCATCCACAGTGAGCATGGGCCCTTGCCCCATCCCTATGTGCGCGTGGTCGGAACATTTGACGATTACATGCAGTATTTCCCTTCGAAAGTCCGCACGGAGCGGTATCGTAAACTGAAGAAACTACGGGAACAGGCTGAAGTGGAGTTGGTTCGCATAACTTCGCCCTCGGAGGTAAAAGGATTTGTCAGAACGGCAGCTGAGATCGCGCGGAAATCGTGGCAGTTCAGCCTCTTAAACACCGGCTTTGCTTCTCTCAGCGAGGAAGCCTGGGAAGAAAGACTGACTTTTGCTGCTAAACGAGGCTGCCTGCGCTCTTATATTATTAAATGTAACGGCATTCCTTGTGCGTTTGAACTCGGTTATCAATACCACGGACGCTTCTATTTTGCACTGACCGGCTATGACCCTGCGTGGGGCAAGTTGGGCGTGGGCGCGACGATGATTTGGCTGGTCATAAAGGATATCTTCGAACACGATCGGCCCGATGTCTGTGATTTCGCGACGTATGCGCAATACAAGGAAACCTTCGCGAATGCTAGTTACCCGGAGGCAACGATGTGGCTTTTTCCGCGGCGCACCTACCCGATCGCGGCGTTCCATCTTTATCGGGCCTACTCCGCAACATTGATAAAAGGCTCCGCTCTCCTGGACCAATTCAACCTGAAATCAAAAGTGAAGCGATTCATCCGCAAGACGGGAGGGCAGGCACAGTCTGTTCCTGCCGAGAGACCAAGTGCGCAGGAGGAGACGGCACGGACCAGCGCGGACAAAGATGCCCTATGACTAAAGCCAAACCATTCACGGCCATGTGGCGGGAACTTGATCGCTATCTGGGTCGTGGTCCTTATATTGCTCTCCGGCGGCGATTTGATCCAGAGTCCGAATACAGCCAGGTGACATACGCCCGGCTTGTCACCGCACAGCTAAATTCGGCCTCTCTGTGGCTTGATGCCGGCTGCGGGCACCAGTCCTTTGCCGATGGCTTTGGTTTGGAAGAGGCAGAACGAAACATGACTCGAGTGGCACGTTTCGCGGTGGGATGTGACCTCGGGTGCGATGCGCTACAGAAACATCGCAGTCTGGATGCGCGTGTGTGTTGCACCCTGGACGAATTGCCGTTCTCGGATTCCAGTTTCAACCTGGTCACGATGAATAACGTCGTTGAGCACCTCGAAAAACCGGAGGCGGTCTTCCGGGAGCTTGCGCGTATCCTGGAGCCCGAAGGCAAGATTGTGATCCACACACCAAACGCGAGGAGTTGGCTTCTTCGCCTGGTCCGCGTCGGTCGGCGACTATTTCCAGAGGCTGTGGTACTGCGTTTTATCCGTTTCCTTGAATTTCGAGAGCCTGAGGACGTTTTCCCAACGCATTATCGAGCCAACACTCGGAAACAGCTCTCTGACGCGCTGCGAAGCGCAGGGTTTGAGGAAGAACAAACGTTACTGGTTCAGGCAACCCATATCTTCAGATTCGCCGCTCCACTGGTGATCGTTGAAATGCTTTTCAATCGCGCTCTGTTCGGATTGGGCTGGCGGGAGTTGGGAGGAGCGGTCATGCTTGCCACCTACCTTCGGGGCGGAGGAGTAACCATCGATGACCGGACAGAAGGATATCCTCCCGCAAGCGATGCTCAACCGCTGAAGCGCGAGGAAATCTCTGACTCTTCTAAAGTTCCTCCAGCAGGGGTCGGTCGAGGAGAAAGAGCACCCATCCCCGCACTAACAGGTAAGACCGGGGCGTGCGCATGATTTTGTTTTATTGGCTTGTCTTCCTTATGCCTTTGGAGCGCCATCCGTTCTGGACCCAATCGATCGGCGGCTTGACTGTCATCAAGTACATTGGGCTGGCGTGTCTGTGGTACGCCATCAATTATTTGACTATTCGGAAACGTGTCCCGGGCTACTTCCGGACTCCACAGGCAAAGTGGTTCATTGTCTTCTTCCTGCTATCTATAGCTTCTTATGTTGCCAAGGGACCAAGATTCTCAACAGAATCGAATCCGTTCATCAGCTATTCATCATTTGTTCTTCTTTTTTTTGCCACGATCACCCTGGTCGACTCCCTCACTCGGCTGCGGTTGACTTTGCTAGCCGCGGTCGGTTCGGTTCCGCTCGCTGCTACCTATTTGTTGAGAGAATGGCAGAAGGATCCCTCTTCACGGCCAGGCTGGGTTTTGGATCCGAATGATTACGGCGGAGCCGTGGCTTTGTGCCTTCCGATTGCTCTATCACTCCTTTTGGAGCGCCGACCGAAGTTGGAACGATTTTATTGTCTGGGTTGCGTCTTAGTCATGGTGGCAGGGGTGGCAGTGGCGGCGTCACGGGGAGGTTTTCTGGGGTTAGTCGTAGGTCTGTTAGTGGTCGCATGGCAGTCGCGAAACCGAGTGCGAAAACTGGTACCCTTAATAGGTTTGGTAGTCGGTCTGGGACTGGTGACCGTCGCTTCACCACTCGGACAGCGTCTATTTAGTCCTACCCGTGCCGACTTGGCTTCGACACAAATCAGGGAGCAGCTTTGGTCAGCAGCACTGCAAATGATCAAGGGCCACCCGATTGTGGGAATCGGGCTTGGAATGTTCAAGCCGACCGTGGCAGCCCTCACGAATGGCCAGTTGGATTACATTGCTCACAACACCTACCTTGAAATCGCGGCGGAGATGGGATTACCTACCCTTCTGATCTTTCTCATGATCATATTCGGCAGCGTGCAGACGTTGGAGAGAGTAAGACGACGGGCGATTCGAGGGGGACCGGCGCTGCTTCGACAGGCTGTTCCGGGATTGCAGGCTGGTATTGTTGGCTGTTCGGTTTCCTTCTCGTTTTGCTCCATGGAAAACTTCAAATTATTTTGGTTGGTTTTGTTCTTATCGATGTGTCTGCCCGGTTTGGCTTTCGAGTTCCAGCGAAGACCAGTGCGATCAGTTCGAAAATCGCTCGAGGGCACCGCTCGGGACGACAAGAGCGACGAAACGTTGGCTCCTGCTGAATGGGACGCTTGGCCGGCTGGTTGGGAAATATCGTAAGATTCGCGGGGATCAAAAACACCAATCAAGTTTTAGGGCCAGCACCGCGCGGTGATTGAGAATTGGAGTGAGAATTTCCAATTTCATGCGGGAGTACAAGACCCGTAGTGGTCTGGGGAACACGGTCAGTGCAAACCGCCGCTTCTGAACTATACGTCACGTGTCGCGGGATTCCACAACCGAGTCGGTGTCCGAATTTGGACATTGGCTGTCGAAAACGACCATCGCCTACGACGCAGCCCATGGTGAGTGATCTACAATGTGGGTATGCCTATTGGTAAGCGTGGTGCTGATAAACGCAGAGGGGACAAGAAACATGTCGTTTTTCCGCGACCTAAGAGTTGCGTTCCACTAGCGGAAGCAACATGGCAAAGAAGGATCTTTTGAACTGCCGCTCGACAGCGACAAGCGCCCGAAGTGGTGATTGAAGGGCATCCAGACCATTCAATTGATACGTATGTATGGAAAAGGTCCGCGCGAAGGATGGTTGACCGGCGATAAAGCGAAGGGCGCGGGGATGTGGGGTTGTAACGACTCCAGATTATTCTTCCCATCTTCTATAAAATTCTCGATTTGCCCAGCAGCAAGCGGGTCCGAGCAAGGGCATCCCCTTGCCCTGCACCGAACCACTTCACGAATCGTCAACCCATTGGGCAGGACTGGGTTCTTTCCGTCCAATGCATTACGGGAGAGCATCGCGGCCATCAATGTATACCTCCGAATGAAATTAGCATGTAGTTACGCGTGCGGCCCCGGGCAGCCGAACCTGAGGCGCCCCGCTCTATTTACTTTGAAACCGCCGGCCAACCAAGCTTGTGAGCCTTAATGGATAACAATGTGAGGGTGAATCCGTATTGCCCGCGCTGCACATTCTTAGTCGCGTCTAATTATCATCCGACATACCGCATACAGACTCCAGAACCGCAAAGCCAGCGACCAAGCCACAAAATCCAAGTATGACTATGTCAAGAATTAACCGAATGAAGCGACTACGCGGATTATTACTGTAAATTGAATTTCCGGGGATAGGCGCCCAGGGGCTTCCGTTGCGCAATATCAGGCCGAAGATTATCGCGATCAGGGTCGTGAAGATCAAAAACCACAGCATTTCCGCCCTCTTAAGACTCTGCGAAATAAGCAGGGCGCGGTGGGTCAAGGCTGGGAGGGCAAGAATGGGTAGCACATCATGTTCCCGCCCCCGCAGCCGTACGTTCTTGCGCTTATTATATCGCACAACGATATAACGAGCAACGCTCTAACCTAAGTGCAGGGCGTTTAGATGTGACGCAATACAAATAACAGGCAAGACGCCACAACTATCCCCACCAGAGCAACCAGCAACAGTTTTTCGCCATATTCGCCGTTCACGGCGTCACCCTCTTCGCTTGCCGTACGACCTTCCGTAGCGCCGCTTCAATCTTTTTCGATCTGCGTTCTCCGCTAGCGACACAGCTGACCCACGAAGGGTCCACCTCCAATTGAGTCGCAATCCGCCTGTACAGCCCGCGCATTTGAAGAATATGACGAGGCACGTCACTTCACCTTGTGACAGCGCAATGCTAACACCGCTGCTGCTCCCACGACTAAAATTGTCACGAAGATCACAAATGGATTCATATAACTTCACCGCAATATGTAGACCGAAAACGCGATGCTAAACACGATAGCGACGATGCAAACTAAGTAGATCGTTACGCGTATCCCCTTGTCTTGCTCCCAATGATGTATGTGACTTTCCATGTGGACCCCCTGATGCTCTTTGTTAACTGTTATATCGCACAACGATATAAAAGGCAAGACAGCAGAGGGCTACGATCCCGCGCGTTCGGTTTATTCATAGAAAGCCTGGCCAGGCCGACGCCTGGATCGACGGGACTGCTGGTGGTCGCCGCCTTTGAGTCCACCTAAGTGTCCGATTGCGACGGTCCATCGGCTGAGTCGGGTAGGCACATCTACTGTTCTTGTGACCTGTCAAAGCTGGCCAGCCTTCGTTTCGTCATTCTGGGAATTCGATCTGGAACGGACTATCCAGAGTTTTTTGAATCTTTCTTCCCTCCGCTTCTGAAATGATCGCCAATGATCGTTGGTTCAATCATTTCCGGTTAATAACCACTCTAATGATTTCCCGAATTCACGACTGATCCTCAGTAGAACCTCAGCGCCAATTTCCTTCTCACCGCGCTCTATGGCCGAAAGGAAGCCTTGAGAAATACCTATGCGCTGAGCGAAATGCACCTGAGATGTGTCAAATCCCCTCAATTTCCGAATTCGCCGCCCGACCAGTTTCCACTGGATGAAGTCCTGTTTGTCCGTTGATTTTCAGCAATGTGCGTACCGAGGGCGCGATCGATAAGCCGATTACAACCTCTACCGATCCAATTGTCAGACCACTACATTGATCACTAATACTGAAGCCCTCGACGACGTTTGACCCGAGAGAAATTGGTGTGAGAATTGACGCAGAAACCGAAAGGGGTGGCCAAGGTCGCGGCGGCGCGTAAGTTGGCGGTACGACTGTACTGGATGCTGCACACCCAGAAATCGTATGCAGAAGTCGTTCGCATCGAGAGTAGCCCGGCATAACAGACGGGTCCCGAATTAGCGGCCGCGACAGCACGCTGAACCTGCCGTGCCCCAATCGAATACAATCCGACGCCCGCGACCCACCACGGCGACCGCAGTACGGAGCATGATTGCAAATGAGTGGGTCACTTCGTTTGCCGATCAGTGTTTGACGGGCTGTGTAGCCACCCGCCAACAGATGCGCCCCTGCTCAATTGAGTGTTGATGATGGCTCTCGGACGGCATCGGGCGTGGATAAAATCACGGTCATTTTGTAGTCTTTGTGAAACGCGGTCACATGCCAAGGAATATCCCGCGAAACGCCCGCCAGAAACTCGGCCAGCCGAGTCAGTTCGCCGTCGGAGTCGTTGAACCCAGGGATTACCAGCGTAACGATCTCCAGCCAGAAGTCCATCTGGTGCAACTGGCGAATGGTATCCAGGATGGGCTGTAGCCGACCGCCTAGCTGACGATAATGGCGGTCATCAAAGCTCTTTAGGTCAACCTTGTAAAGATCCACCCACGGTCGCAGGAATTCGAGGACCTGCGGGGTGCCGTTTCCGTTGGAAACAAAGCCAGTCACCAATCCGGCCGCGCGCGCTTCCTTGAAGACCTCTCTAGCCCATTCGCTCGTGATCAGTGGCTCGTTATAAGTGCTGACGATGATCCTGCCTCCCTGGCGGATGGCATCGAGAACAAGTTGTGCTGGCGTGACTCGCATCGGGCGGGCCACGGCAGCGGGATCGCGCAGGGCTTGCGAAGTCACCCAATTCTGGCAGTAGGCGCAGTGCAGATCACAGCCGAGCATTCCGAAGCTGTAAGCCAGCGCCCCTGGATAAGCATGGAGGAAGGGTTTTTTCTCAATGGGATCGCACTGCACGCCGCCCACATAGCCCCAGGGCACAAACAGGGTTCGCCCTCGGTTGTAGCGAACTTTGCAGACGCCGGGCTGGCCGTCTGGGATTTTGCAACAGTGCCCGCAGGCAAAACACCGCACCCAGTTGCGCTCGAGCTTTTCGTAGAGCTCGCCCTCGCGAACGTCTTCATAAATGATTTCGCGCAGCGTATTCATACATGCCAAGCGTAGTGCCAAGACGGCCGTCAGCTACTTGCCTTCTGATACTTGTCGGGCTGAAACTTACCGACGTCAACGTAATTCTTGTTGATCTCGATATACGCGTGCCACTTCTCCGGCAGATCCTCCAGCGGGAAAATGGCCGTCACGGGACAGACCGGTACGCAGGCGCCGCAATCAATGCACTCAGTAGGATCGATATACAACTGAGGCACTTCGTCGAACGTTGGGCGGCCATCGTCATAGGTTCGGCCTTTTGCTGGATGAATACAATCCACCGGGCACACATCCACACAGGCGGTGTCTTTGGTTCCGATGCAGGGTTCGGCAATAATGTATGCCATCGTGCCCTTCTTCTTTCAATCAGTATAACGCAACTGCCGTACTCACACACCGGCCGCTCCGCGCCGCCAAGCGGCATGTCATCAGATCCCGCCGCGGCCTCTTTATCGTCCGAACGAATGTCGGACACGGAGACGCCGGACGCAAATCCATAGATTCAAACTGCAGACGGCGACAGCGCCGGCAACAAGTAGGTTCGGGGGAAGATTGGGATACACCAGCGCGTCGAGGTAGTGCAGAAGGAACGGACCGCGATACGTCGAGACGCCGCCGCGTACCTCAAGCCAGTTTTCAAGCGCCGTGAGCGGGCATCAAAAACCAAAGATTTCGACGGTCACTCCGTACACCAGCGTGGCCACGTGCAGCGCGGCGAGCCGCGACCGGCCGCGCGTGAAGAATGCGCCGAAGATGACCCAGGCGATGTTGGTGTCAGTGAGGTCGGCCGGGCAGCCCTAATTCTGGAACAAGACGCGGCCGCCGCTGCAACGTCTTAGAGTCCAAAGAATTTTCTAGCCTCTCTCATGGGAGCGGGTGACCCCCTCCCTCTAAACACGAAATGCGTCTGCTGGGGGGAATATGCTGTTGGAACTCAGCGTGATTCCACTTGCGCGCGAGCGCTCGATAAGCGCCGACGTCGCTGACATGGTGAAGATCATCGAGGCGAGCCACCTCGACTATCGGCTGACGGCTACCGCAATGAGCCTTCGCCTTAGCGCTGAGGGAATATGAAAGCTTCGAACATATCGCCCCGGGCTTTCTGATCCGAGCTGAAGAGCCGGAGCAGGTCGGTGACGGAAACCATTCCCCGGAATCCCTTCTGCGCGTCGACGATCAGCAAGTGAAAGATTCCGTGCTGGTCCATCAACCGCAGGCAATCTTCGATCGAGGTTTCCAGCGTGGCGGTCACCAGTTGCCGCGTCATGATTTCCGAAACGCGCATCCAGGCTGGGCACTTGTTGTCGGCGGCGACTTTGTCGGAGATATCGCTGTGCGAGACGACACCGATCAACACGCCTTCGTGATCGCACACACCCACGGCGCGCACCTGCCGCTCCCGAATGTAGCGCGCTGCGTCGTGAACGGTGGTCTCGTCGGAGATGGAATAAACTTCACGGTGCGTGCCAATCAGGTCAGCAACTCTCATGGGACCCTCCTGACGAATTCAACTGTGCAGATGCTAGGACGGCTTGAAGCCGGAACGCAACTGGAATTCAAGCCAGGGGCCGGGCGTTCGACAGGGCGCCCTTCCCGAATTTTCGGACCACGAAGATGTCAATTTGGAACGTAGTCGGCAGCTTTTTGATGTTCTATTCAGCCCGATCGGTTGACGAGCATCTTTCTTGCCCCTAACCTCTGAACATAAATCGATATCAAGATTGAAAAGTCTTCATGTTCTTCTGTCGCGCCACTGCCAGCTCGTCGGCGTCTTTTTTCAGGCGTCCAACAAATGGGACCAGTGCCGGGGTCCGCCCTCCACGGGAGCGGTGCTCGGGTGGTGAAGGCATCTGCGGTGAGTTTGTCTGTGTGCTAGCATTAATTCGACATTTGATTCAACACTTTCTGAGCGGGAGTCGCGGCAGGATCGAGCTTCACAGATTGCAAGAAATATTGACGCGCTTCCTGATCGCGATGCAAGAGACGCATGTGCTGCCCTCGGAAAAACTTGGCAAGTGCCATCCCCTGGACCACAGTGATTTTCGACTCTTCCGGCGCCCATTCTTCCGGGTGCTCCAGTCGTCTCGCCGCAATTTGATACATTACCTCGGATTCAAGCTGCCCTTGCTCAAGCGCATCTGGCATTTCGCTTCCGACAATGTTTGGTTCTGCCATTCCAACGAAACTAACTACAAGTGACTTGCGTGGACCGGGACGATCCGGTTCCATATGCACGCAACGCAGAGCAACTGCGTAATGCGTGAATGGGTCTTTATACTTTTTGGCTATTTCGGCAGCCAGGTCACCACAGCGTCCTTCATCATTCGCTTTTCCTTTTCGTAAAGCCCATTGGGCGTATTCGGACGCCTCGCCGATATTATGCGGCCCTAAGTCTTCTTTGCCTCCAAGCCAGTTTCCTCCTTTTGCGAGTGCCGTAACACGCAGCCAATACAATCGATAGTCCCCTGGGTTTAGCATAAGAGCGTACCGAAGAATCCGTTCGCCGATCGTTCCGCCGTGGTAATTATTGCCTAGCACAACGAACATTTCAGCGTTCGTCGGATTTTGGCGTACAAGATTGTCGATTTGCAGCCTGTTCTGAATATAAAACTGTTTGATCTGGGCCTCTAAGGCGTCAGCCTGAGCAAGCTCTTGTGCTGTCGGAGCCTTGATGATGGGGCCGGGAATGGGCGATCCGCCCACACCCACTTTGTAGACGCTGCTACCACGAACGACCTCACCGGAATTTATACTTTGCCCCGGCGTGTAGGAACCTACAAAACTCTCAGATCGACCTCCTCCGGTGCTTGGCCCTCTGATTACCTCACGCAGTTTGTCGATTCGGGCGGTTAGTCCGGACGTATAGCTTCGATCCCTTTCAAGGACATACAGGCGCGCCGCCAACGCATAAGCTCCGAGGGACTGCGATGCCTGATGAAGTGCCGCAAGCACGACATCGTCTCCCACGCCATACGTGCGTCGCGATAGCATCGCCGAGGCGAAGAGCGCTTCCGGACTGTCGGCATCGACGGATAAAACACGTTGGATTGCTCCTTGAGCCCTTGGAAAAGCAGTAGAACGCACCCGGCCATTTGTCTCATTGGGTGCCGCTTGCGGATATCTCCACAAATAAGTTTGCGGATCAACCCGGACATCAGCCATGTTGTTGGATTCTCCCCGCAAAGCGGGCTTAATTGTCGCAAGCACCTCCATTCGTTCCACTTCGACGGCATCGACCCATCGCGTGGCGCAACGAGCTAGAACCTTACTGTCCCTTGGATTTCTTTCTGCCAGAGTGTCCAGAGCCGAGAGGCCCCCTGCATAGTATTGGGATTGCAATCGTTCCATTTTTTGCGCCCAGCGAACAAGCTTATCGACAGCCATGCGCAGTTCGGCTTCACTCGCCCGGTTATTCACCATGTTCCGCAAACCGAGATCGATCGCATCAGCTTGTTGTCCCGCTTTAACAGGATCAAACATTTCAGGGCGCGGATCAAAGTCGAAAGGAATTTCGTCGCGAGTGAAGGCGAATGGCTTGATAGGGATTTTCAGCAACGACTCCTTCGCATCGAAGAAGTCCAGGCTGGGCTCGGGGCCAGACAGCTTTTCGACGTTCTGGGCCCGACTTTGACCACGCGTTTGCAATAAAAAAACTGTTCCGACAGTCGCGATGGATAGAAACACGCGTAAGTTTCGTCTATAGAACATGAGGCATTACTTTTCAGAAGCCAATGGCAATCTCTACTGGAATTTCCGATTTGGACCTCTGGCTTGTGCATCGTACGCTTCTCCTACCCTCGACACAACGAATTGGCACGAATTTGCCACCAGAGCAGGTCCCAGCGAGATCAGCGGGGTTCCAACGACTCGTTTTTGCCGTCTGACGCGCCCCGCTTGCTGCCCCGTAATCGATTTCTCGGACCCTCCTCCCTGAGCCCAGATTTTGCAACCGCAATCAGGGTGCTACCCGCTCCTTCAAAGAAGCATTGAACAACAGCTGAAAGGGCTGATTTTGTTTCTCACCCATTGGGTACTGACCTCTGAATCGTGTTCATCGCTTTCACAGCTGCACGAATATTGATGATGGCGATGATCCAAAGGTTCGGCGGAAGAGTCTCAAAATGGAAGTGTGCGATAATATCTCGATTGCGTTATTCGTGGATCCGACCTCAAACGGACTATTCAGAGTTTTTCGTGGGTATTCTCGTATTCCATAGCCGATCCTTGCGAACGTTCGAACCAGTTGATCATGTACTTCATCCGCATCCTCCTTGAGATGATCTGCGCGGAGAGTTCAGTCGGGAATCGTCCAAGCTGATAGAGCGGAATCGGAATCGGCAGTGAAGAAGACCTCTTTGCGGTTTGCGGTTGTCCCACCACCCACTATGTGAGCGGCATCGATATTGAGTTCCTGTCTCTCGCCGGTTCGCATGTTCCACAGCAAGGCCGTGTAATCGTCCAATCGAGCCGCGTCGATGTGAACGCTCAACACCGACGTGCCATCCGGCAGCGCGGCGATGGCGAATATCGGATCGGGTTGCTTGGGGAGTTGGCGAACGACATGCGCATCGGAAACATCGAGGATCGTCAGAGTGCAGTCCGCTCCGCCGACGGCGATTTGCTTGCCGTCGGGCATAAAGCTGATCGCAAAAGGCTCCAGGAGTAGCCCAGAATACCTCGCTCTCAGTCGGCCATTTCGATCGTAGATCCTGACGGAAGTGTCTGAGTCCGCAGTGGCGAACAAAGCGCTGTCGGGAGAGAAATCCATGCTAGTGCTGCCGCTGAAATCCGTTTTCAGGGTGGCTACAAGCGTCCCTTGAACCGAATTCCATAGTTGCGCTGGGGCGCCGGAAACATTCACCGCAAGCAATGAGCCATCCGGGGAAAACGCGAGATCGTCGATGCCGTGGGTTGAAATGGCGAGAGTCCTTGTCATTTTTCCTGGGACGTCGGTGACGGCTACGGTACCGTCACGCTTACCGATCGCAAGCCACTTTCCGTCTGGCGAGCACGCCAGCGCCCGCAGACCGTCTTCCGCCTTTCGGTTGCTTACCAGCTCTCCCGATGGCAGAAGCCAAACATAAACCGATCCATCGCGTGCAAGTCCCGCTGCCAGGCCGCTGGGGCCGCACACCGATACGACGCGGATGCGAACCGGCGTGGTGATCGTCACCAGCTTCTGCACATCTAGCGCGTGCGCGCACGTTGCGACTGCTATCATCAGCATCAGCCATCCGATTCGTCTCGTCATAATGTCCCCAGAACGAGTTCGAATCGCACAGCGGCGTGGATGTCTTCTTTAGGATCTCCGACCAGGGTGACGGGCCGGACGAGTTCGCGGCTGGTGATCAGCGGATCGCGCGCGTAGTTCTTGTCGGGATCGCCTTCGAACACGGGATCCGTCGCGAAGTAGAGTTGCGTGGTTAATGGCTGATAACCAGGCGCTGTGACCAGGTAATGCACATGCTGGCAGACGCGCGCCGGATAGTGTCCTGGCATAACGGACGAAAAATCGTACTTCCCTTCCGCGCTGGTAGTCAGCTTGGCGCGGTAGCGATAGCCGTCTATGTCGTACAGACCAGCGTTATTCGTTTGCCAGATTTCGACGATCGCTTCGGGAATTGCTTCGCCGCGTGCGCTGAAGACCTGGCCGGTAACGACCAACGGCATGCCGGGATCGCCGGGGGCACGCAACGCGTTCGTGCCCGGAGCGCTCCGTTTGTAGAATGGACCCAACTCAGCCGCGGGCGTCAAGCGGCGAAGACTTTCATTTTGCGCCCATGCTGCAGCAAGAACGGATGGCAGAAGGTTGGCTGTGCCAGTTACAACTCCCAGAGCCATGCATTTGGCCAGAAGATCTCGGCGATTGAGCGACATCAGTCACCTCTGAGGGGTCCGTGATTGGCTGCGAGTGTAACATTCACCTGACTGGAAACAAACCGCTCTTCAAATTCGGCTGGGAAACAAACTGCGAACATTGCACTAAGTTTCGAACCGTTCTTCCCTCCCCTTCTGAAATGATCGCCAATAATCGTTGGTTCAATCATTTCCGGTTAATAACCACTCTAGAAGCTATCTCATAAACGGCTGCGTCAACGAGCCGGCCTGCGGCGCCCTGGATAGGTCAACACTACGCGACTTCTCGTGGGAAACGATCGGGTGAAGATGCGGTTGGCTGCAAGCCGCTCGCAGGCCAACCATCCGTCGGGCGCAATGGAACCGCCGATGCTATTCGCGCCATTCTTGGAGTTGTGATTTCCAACGTGCAATTGGAACGGCCGCCGTTGGCTGTGAAGATCTTCGGCCGGTCTACTCCAAGAGTAGTTAGGCCGACACGCAATACGCCTTCGCAAAGCCAAGACCAATCTGATCGTTGCTCCTCACGCCTGATTTCCTGGTTCGGCGCTCCTCAGTTAGAATAGAGAATATTCCACTGAGTCACATTTGCTGATCTGGCAGGAGATACGTATGAACGATCAAGTACAGTAATATAAAGCGAAGCTCCAATACGAAATCGACCCCTGGGATTTGAACGAAGCTCTTGGACGAGGAGACAAGATCCATCTTGTCGATACGAGATCACCGGAAGCCTATGGGAGAAGCCACATTCCTGGCGCCGTCAATATCCCACATCGAACGATGAGTACGACGACGACGGCGCATCTGGATAAAGAGGCTTTAGTCGTTACGTATTGCGATGGAATTCGATGCAATGGCTCGACCAAGGGTGCGCTGAACATGGTCCAGCTTGGATTCCGCGTAAAGGAGTTGATTGGCGGTATCGATTGTTGGCGTGTCGACGGTTATCCAGTCGACGGCTTGGAACCTGTGCAGCCGACTGGTTCTTGCGGTTGCTCATAATCGCAGCCCGGATGCCTTTTTCGGATAATAAGCCTACCAATGCATCGATGTCTAAAAATCGTTACGCACGACTTGCCCGCCTTTCATAACGAATTTCATATGCTCCATTGCATGGATGTCCTCGATAGGATTCTACTGGACGGCGATAATGTCAGCTTGCTTGCCCGCTTCCAAGGTGCCGACTTCTTTATCAATTCCAAGCAATGTAGCGGGATTGATCGTTGCTGCCTGAATGGCCTTGAATGGTGTAAGTCCGAGGCTTACCAGGAGAGCGAATTCGCGGGGAACATACTGCTCGTCGAAGATGGTATCGCTGCCAAACGCGATCTTCACTCCCGCGGCAAAGGCGGCGCGAAGGTGTTTGTCGCGCTCGCCGATCATGGCTCGGCCTTTTTCGATACTGTGCTGCGGGATGCCCATCTTCGGGCCCTCTTCCACAATGTAATTCAGAACGTAGAGGGTAGGAATTAGGTAGGTTCCGCGTTCTTTCATCATGCGAATCGTTTCATCGTCTATGAGCAGGCCATGTTTCACGGAATCGACGCCTGCGCGGACGGATTCCTTGATAGCTTCAGTGCCGATCGCGTGAACCGTGATTTTCTTGCCGAGGCGGTGAGTTTCGTCAACGGCGGCTTGGATTTCCTCATCCGTAAAGGTCTGCACCCTCGGGTCGTCATGAGCGGACATTACACCGCAAGAAACGTAGACCTTTATCCAGTCCGCCCCATATTTGATTTCTTCGCGCACAGCTTCGCGCAGGGATTGTGGACCACTGACGATTTTTCCAAACGCCAGCGTATCGACATCGGGTGCAATGTCATTTAAATCCGCGTGACCACCGGTGGAGGTTAAAGCGTGAGGAGCCACGAACATTCGCGGGCCCATGAAATCGCCGCGCGCGATTGCGTCTCGGATCTCCACGAGTGCAAAATACTTGTCAAAATCACTGGGATCGCGGAGAGTGGTGAATCCCTCCGACAACTCCTGTTGGGCGCGCTTCAATCCAAACAACGCTTTGTACGCACTCGATCCCAGTAAATAGTTGTCATCCGTACCACGAAGCGGGTTGAAGAGTATGTGCGCGTGAAGATCCATTAAACCGGGAAGACATGTTGCCTGGCTCAAATCAATGTTCTGGGCTTCAGCAGGAACTGCAACGTCAGTTCCAATACTATCGATATGGCCCTCGCGCACGATGATCGTTGCATTAGAGATCGGTTTTTCCGATCGCATATCAATCAAAGTCCCGCAATGAATAGCAATCGAATGGGATCCTTGTGCATTTGTGCGCGTAGCAAAACAAAGAAAGTATGCCAGACCGAGAAACATGACCTGCGTTAATCCAATCCTCTTTAGCGAACGACTTAATAGCGCTGAACCTTTAAATCCCCTCATTCGCATCCTCCCGCCGCAAAACCTGCATTGTTCAAGCAGCGCTCATGCGGCCGACTCGAGAGCTCCTCGCGTTCTGCATTAACCAAAAACCAAAGTAACGCCGCGATTCCGGCCGTCAACGTACCGCTTCCGAGCGCCACTAGCCAGCCGAAATGCTTCACGAGCACGGGAACCAGAGCAGTAGAAAATACTCCGCCGAAATTTCCAAACATATTCATCATTCCACTCGCGGCACCGACGTGCTTTCCGGCAACGTCACCAGCGGTTGACCAATACGCGCCCTCGGTGGATTCGACGAAGCCGACACTGAGAGCCAGCACCGCGATCGCAACGTATGGATCGGCGACCTTCGCTCCGTAAAACAGGCAGCCTCCCGAAAGAACTAAGGATATCGCGGGCTGAATTCGCCGCCCTTGTCGCGCGCCCATTCGAATGCACAAACGGTCACAGAGATAACCTCCGATGGGAGTCATCACGCTGGCGACCACAAATGGAAGGCTGGTGAAGAAGCCACCCCGAAGAAGACTGAACCCACGAACCTCCGTTAGGTACGTGTAAAGCCAAAACACGAAGATAAACAGGACATAGCTGTCGAACATGTATCCAATGGAAAGAATCCAGAGATTTTTTTGGGCAATCACCGCTTTCCAGGAAGATTTTCTCAAGAGACTGGTGACTTCTTCCTTGGAATAAGAAACAGGACCGAGAGGCGCCACCTTTCCGCCCGTAGTTGCGGGAGAATCTGCGCCTTTCAACCACCAGATAAGAGTGAGCAGTAAAGTAGCTGCGCCGGTGATGTAGAACGAAGATCTCCAACCGTAATGAATCATCAGCCAGGAAATGAGTGGCGGAGTCAGGGCCGCGCCGATCGTTGCTCCCGCAATAACGATAGCGTTCTTTAGCGCACGGTCGTTGGGCTCAATCCAATTGACGATGGCACGAGTAGCCACAGGATAAGTGGCTGCTTCACCTGCTCCGAGGCAAAAACGAATCAGCAGAAGACAGATGAATATGGCGAACGCGCTGGAGGCCAATACCCCTGGAATGAAAGCGGTCAGGCAAGTTGCAAACCCCCAAGTCAGCCCGGCCAGCGACAGCACAAGCCTGGGTCCCCACCAATCTCCCAGCATTCCGACTGGCATCTGAAACAAAGCATAGCCGAGCATGAAACTGCTGAATATTTGTCCCATTTGAATTTGAGAAAGTCCGAATTCCGGCATCATGAATTTCGAAGCGATCGCGATATTCATGCGTAGTACGTAGCTCGTGAGACTGAAGCCAGCGAGCATCGTCACGATCATCCAGCGCTTCAGGTTCGCGTTTGGTCTCATCAATTAGTATTTCTCCGCAGGAACAACGACTGGCCGAAAAAGCAGAATAACAGATCAGGCCGATTCCACTTCGCAAGCACGGGAATGGTTCAAGCAGCAATGGATGAATTCGAGCGATGGCTCACTGCGGCACTTTCTCGTTCAAGTTCACTCAGGAATCGTTCGTGAATAGAAAATGGGTCCATGAGGTGAGTAGTTCCAGGGGTGGTAGTTAGCCACAGATCGGTGAAACCGTAATCGACGCAGAATAACGCCGTCAATCTGCCTCCGATCTCAAATCAGACACTACCAGGAGCGTGACCTACCCTTCTCCAGTGAGCAGCCATTCGATCGACTTCCCGAATTCCTGATGGATTCTCAAGAGTATCTCCGCACCAATTTCCTTTTCGCCACGCTCTATGTAGGAAAAATGCCCCTGACTGACTCCTATCTTTTGCGCAAACTCTTCTTGGCTCATATCGAATCCCCTAAGCTCGCGGATTCGCCGGCCGACAGCTTTCCAATTAATTGATCCCTTGCCAGAACGCAATGATTCCTCTTGACCATACACTAGACATGCTGGCTTCTTGCATTGCTCTCGACGGTGGAAGCGATGGAACTTCTGTTGGGCCGCCTCTCCGAGACGAAGACGAACGCCGAATTCCTCTCGTCCATGTCCAGCCCAGCTTAGGTCTCCACATCAGCGAATCGGTTTTCGACTCCGGTGGATTTAAGATCCCGGCTTTGATTTGAATACGAAATCGACGGCCTTCTTCTCGTTCGCGCCCACTGTCACCTTTTGAGTTGCCGTGCCCAGTTTTTCGTGCCAGGCCTCAATGGTGTAGGTCCCTGGCGGCAGGCTACTCAGATCGAACGTGCCGTCCTCGCGCGTTACCGCAAAGTACGGGTGTTTGAAAACTGCAACATAGCTGCGCATCCACGGATGGACATCGCACTTCACCAGAACCGCGACCTCTTCCCGCGGAAAAGCGCCGTCGACCTGTCTACCTGGAGGTTCCGCCTTATTCCATTCCCTGTTGTTGGTCGGTACTACATGGACGTTGTGGAGGGTGGAATCTTCGTTCACTACCTCCAAGGGCTGGTGTGCTTCCAGGGCCAGAACGTGGGGCTGATACATGCAGCCTTTCTGCTCGAGAACCGCCGGTTGAGTCGGGGGATCAAACCTACGGCCGCCTAAGCCATCCACGACGAACACAACCACATTTTGTAAGCTACCTGCTGGTCCGACCACGATGTCTTGAGTCGCCACTCCAGTTCGATGTTGTTTGGCACAGGCCGGGTCGGCTGCCATGTTGATTGCTGAAACCTTGGGCGCAGTTCCTTCGAACTTAACTTTTCCTGTGATGGTGGCGCCACTCGGTGTATTAATCGCCGAATTCGAATGACCAACCGCTTTTACGCTCTCCCCGCTGGAAATGGAAAGGATCGCCGCCAAGACCGCCATGCTAATAAAACCATTTGTCTTCATAAAATCTCGCCTCCTGCCGACAAGAGTTCTCCAGAACTCTTTTTGTTTCGGGCGAGATGAGTCTAGGAGGACGGCCAGAGGGGAGTTGTCATCTCAAAGTAAATGGCCCGTCATTTCCAAGTCGTTCGTTTGTAAAAAACAGCACACGCTCAGCCTGCTTTCAACTGTTCCAATACTGATTATTGCGACTGGGGAAGCCGCTAGGTCCGGCAACGCGACGATACGTCCAATGAAGATCACTTGTCCTCGATGTAGCTGGCCGGATCCGGGTAATACCAAACCGCACGAACTTTTTGGCACAATTGCCTGTCCGCGAGCAATTTTGCTGAATCGAATGCGCACATCATCAGTGGGAAGTTCGCCGTTTACTTATGAAGCTCTGTGTCAGCGGTCTGCGAGTAAAGCAGACTGACAGGAAAACCAGCGAGTCGGGAATCGCCTCCGTCATCACTTCGTATTTGATGAGGAATATTGCCAAACGAAACTACTGCGCCGCTTGCATCTTTTTGTTTTTTGGTATCGTCCGGGGTCATGCTCGAAATAAGGTTTCCCAAAGGGGCTGCGGTCCAAAGACACCGCCTGTGTGGACGTGTGCCCGGTGGATTGTATTCATCCAGCAAAAGGCCGAACCTATGACGATGGCCGCCCAACGTTCGACGAAGTGACCTCAGTTGTACATCGATCTTACTGAGTGCATTGATTGCGGCGCCTGCGTACCGGTCAAATACGGCCACAGAGTGGTTACGCCGAGAGTGTTTCCCGCTTGTAACATTCTGTATCAACAATGTTGACACGCAGAGAATAGCATGGCACTATGTCGATACAATGTAGATACAAGGAGAGTATCCATTATGAGGGCTGTGGTCAAGAAATGGGGGAACAGTGCTTCGGTGCGAATTCCCGCCGCAGTTTTGAAGGCAGCGCACTTGCGTCTGGATGAACCTGTCGACGTGAGGGAGGAATCCGGCCGTATCGTCATCGAACCTGCACGGTGCAAGGACTATGATCTGGCCGAACTTATAAAGGGCATCACTCGCGGGAATCTGCACGCGGAAGTCGATTTCGGCGCTGCCGTCGGAAAAGAGGCATGGTAATGGCTGGTTCTTACGTGCCTGATGCTGGCGATATCGTGTGGGTCAGTTTCAATCCGCAGGCGGGCCGTGAACAGGCTGGACATCGGCCTGCTGTGGTGCTAAGTCCTGCCGCTTATAACGCGAAGACGAGTTTAATGGTGTGCTGTCCGATGACGACGCAGATCAAGAATTATCCGTTCGAGGTCGCCATTTCCGCTGAGAATCCGAGCGCGGTTCTAGCGGACCAGGTTAAGAGCCTGGATTGGCGGAAGAGACGGGCTAGGCGGAAAGGGGTAATATCGGCGGCCGAGTTGGCAGAGGTGCGCGCTAAAATCCGGGCGCTGATAGGTTGAATGGCCCCACCAGTTGGCAAGCAGGGCCCGAACATGCTTAAACAACGAAGCCCTGTCATGCCGGTTGGCAGAGTTATGATATCTCGATTGCGTCATTCCTGGATCCGACCTCGAACGGACTATCCAGAGTTTTTCGAACCTTTCTTCCCTCCCCTTCTGAAATGATCGCCAATGATCGTTGGTTCAATCATTTCCGGTTAATAACCAAACTGATGCCGAGATCAGAGTTGCAATCAGAATGCCCAGTGCTCTGTTCCTGTTCACGCCTCCGCTAATTGAGCGGCATTATTCCAGATTAGCCTCACCTTGTCTTCCCTCTTGCTTTTGTATCCTTTGGTTTCATCTTTTTCTTAGTTCTTATATGTTTCAGTGTTTGCCCTTCGTGAATTGCCACGTGATCGGTCTTTTCGCTCTTGATGATGTATTGAGGTTCGTCTTTTGAGGCGTGGTGGACATAGCCTTTGAACCGCACAGCAGAAATAAGTTTCTTGACGATTACGCCGCGAACTCTGTCCGCTTCTGAGTTCCATTCGACGTGGTCGCCGCGCTTGAATGTCTTGGCAATCGGACTTGTATCCATTGTGAGTGAACAGCACCGGAGGATTCAAGATTGAAAGGTTATAGTTTTACAACGGTGATTCTGTACCGACTGGATCGGGGCCTGGGGATGACAAACGGATGAAAGTGGCAACGATGAAGCTGAGAGTCAGCCCTTGCTGGGGTTCCGAAGATAATCGTCGGTCTTGTTGATCCAGTCCTCACGCGGTGGATTGAAGATGTCGAGGTCGAGCGTGTCCTCGAGCGCGAGAGCGTCATGCGGCATGTTCGGCGGAATGCACAGCACTTCGCCGGCGGAAACGACGATTTCCTTGCCGTCGATGCCAAATTTCAACGCGCCCTCAAGAATGTAGGTGACTTGCTCGTTGACATGGCTGTGCTTCGGCACGTAACCGCCCTTCTTGATCAGCACGCGCGCGATCATCATCGTGTCGCCCACTACGAATTGACGCTGGATTAAAGGATTCAGATCCTCAAGTTCAATGTCGTTCCAGCGGAAGTATTTCAATGCTCTCATCCTGGTTCTCCTTGAATTCTTGCGCTCTGGCACCGCTCCGAAAACTATCGCCGCGGATAGAGCTTGGCCGCGTTGTCGTGCAAGTAGCCGTGCGCGAGTTCAAGCGCCTTCGCTTCGGTCACTTCGCCGTTTGCCACCATCTCTGCGAGCGCCGCCGCCAGAGACGTGCGCGCAGAACGAACGCCCAGCCAGAACACCTCCTCAGCGCCGAGAGCCTGGTTGAACGGGAATGCATCGCTGCCGAATATGATCTTGTCCGGATACACTTCAAGCCACTGCTTAAGCGACTCCTTGAACTCGGATGGATAGAGCAGCAATTCCATCAGCGAGCTGTCCAGATATACGTTTTTCATCGCTGTAAGCCAGATCGCCTCGCGCTCGCGGGGATAAGAACCGTGAAGGAGCACAAAGGTGACACCGAGGTATCGCGGATCGCGCAGTACGTTTTCGAGGTCGATACCTAGGCCGTTCGTCAGACTGTAGTAATCACCAATGCCGACGGCGGAATGAAAATGAACAGGCAGGTGTAAGGCGCGCGCGCGGTCAAGGAGCCGCCGGAAAATATAATCCTGGAATGTCCGGTATTCGTCGCTCGTTGGAACGCCGCCGGCGTGATACTTGCCGTAAATCGCTCTCGCTTCTTCGGGGCTCGGGTCGCCGAAATGCAAGGAACGAAAGTAGGCGGCTTCGAATTTCATCGCCACGCCGCCCCGTTCCTGATTCTCTGTCAGCACGGTGTAGATCAAAGCCTCATAACCGGCGAGATCGTCCGGAAGAGCCGAGACACCAACTTGCGCCATATAGCCATGCAGGACTTTTTTCTGCAGCGGCAGATAGAGAGCTTCGTCGGAATCTCGCTTCTCGATCTGGGAGTTGTCGAAGGGAAACAGAAACGAGTCGACAAAGAAAACCCAGCGAAAACGGGAGGGCTCGAGATAATCAGGCATAGAAACACGATTGGCGAGAACGGTTTCGATGCCGACGCGATCCAGAATATTCGAAAAATATTTCGAGCCCTGTTGCTTTTTCAGCCCTGAGGTCTTGACTTCGAGCCACTTGGAGTGTTCCCGGGAAAAATCGGAATAGGGATAACCGAACAGGGCTTTCGCAGCGACGATTAGTTCGGGATTGTTCTCGCGAATGCGGAGGGCTTCGCTCTCTCCTTCTGGGGCAGCCATCGCGTCGACATTGGGATCGTCTGCGAAAGCAGGGTGGGCGTGATTATCGAATATCGGGATTTGATCGATTTTCTTGAGCAGGCGCTCATAAATTTCGTGAACGTCGATCTCCTTCGGAGGCAGCGGCGTGGCTTGTGCAAATGTGTCCGAAGCCGCGCACAAAACAGCCAGCAGCACGATGCCGACAATCCAACCAACCTTGGCCTGGCGCGAGACAGAAGATCTTCTCTGATTATTCCTTGGCGTGAGCGCCGGTGGAGCTCCGGTTGGCCACGCCGAGCTTCCAATTCGCTTCGTCGATTTGCGCGGCAGCCCCCGCCAACGAAATCCGATGGAGCAGCCGACGCGGTCGATATGACAAACTAGTTGCGGCATAAGGATCCTATTCCAGCGCTACCTTCGGTCTGGGAGGGGTGTCGTTGGTATGTGCAGGGAGCTGACGAAGCGCGGAAAGAATTCGAACGCGGCGGCGGTCGCCATCAACTCGATGATCTCCTGAAGACTGAAGGTCTGCTGAAGCTGTTTGTAAAACGCGTCGTCAATTTCCTCAGCAGAGCGATGCAGCCGATCGGCGGTGCGGAAGCCGAGTTTCTCACGGCCCGTAAACGGGCCGACTTCGTAATTTTCTACAGCATCGACCTGCGCCTGCGACGCGCCACGAAGCTTGGCCAGATAGGAATGCGAGGAGACGCAATAGTCGCAATTATTAAGGAGCGCGACACGCGTGGCAACCAGCTCCTTGTACCATGCGGTCAACGCGCCTTCGCCCATCAGCGGCTTAAGGAATCCTGCGATGCCCAGAGCAAGTGCCGGGGTGTGCGCGAGCACCTTGAACATGTTGGGAACGACGCCGCGCTCTTCCAGCAGTTTGTCATAAATCGCGCCAATTTCCGGAGGCACCTCATGGCGCTCGAGCAGCAGAACGCGGTCTCCTGGGTGGCCCATTAGAATGCGTACCTCAACGAGAACTGAATGACGCGTGGATTGTTCACCTGGGTCGTGATTTCACCGAAATTCGAAGGACTCTCGACGTCCGTGAACGACGGGCTTCCAAAAACCGGGTGGTTCCACACGTTGAAAAAGTCGCTGGCGAAACGCAGTTGCTGCGTCTCGGTGATATGGAAGTTTTTGATGATCGAGAAATCCCAGTTTTGTTCGAACGGCCCTCGGAGGACGTTGCGGCCGAGATTGCCGAACCCGGTGGCAACGCGGTCGTCGCCGATGATCGGAGCGGGAATGAAATCGGCGACATTCACGTAGTGCGCGATTTTTGCAGCGAGATTGCCGGACGTATAGCTATTGGAAAGGGTCGCGCCCGGTGCGATGCTGGCTCCCGCGGTGATCGTGGTAACTCCGTCATAAGCAGTACCGGCTAGTGAATCGACGATTGAGAACGGCAGGCCGGACTGGAAGATGGTCACGCCGCTCACGCCCCAATCCTTCAGCGCTGCCGCTTTCCATCCGGTCGCGTCCTTGGCAAATGGAAGTGTATAGACGTAACTGGCCACAAACCGATGCGTGCGGTCGAAGTCGGAGAGGCCTCGCGAGTCATCCAGATTTGCCTGGCTGTCCCACGCAGTGTTGAACGCAGTGTTTCCGGTCGAGGTTGCGTCCGTAGATCGCGAGAAAGTATAGGCAGCCTGAAAATACCCCGCGCCCCAGCGCCGGGATATTGTCGACTGTAGTGAGTGATAGTGTGAATAAGCATCGTTGGCGAACAGCTCGAAGCCCGAGTATCCGTTCAAACCTTGATATACCGAGCGCGCGGGTCCGTTCGCGACCGTGTTCGTAGTGATGGTGAATTGCTGGCCGCTCGCGCCGGTGACTGTCAGCGGGTTCGATGGACTGGTCAGAACGGATTGAATCGAATCACGCGTTTCACGCAAGTGGATCGCATGGCTGCCGACATAGCCGACTTCGAGTATCCACTTACGCGGTAAGCTGCGCTGCACCGTCAGATTCCACTGCTGCGTCATCGGTACAATGAAATGCTGCGGAACCTGAAGGCCGAACAGATTGATTGAGTTGTTGTTGTAGGTCCCCGCCTGCGACGTGTTGTTGTTCGTGAATCCTGTCAGCTGCGAAATGACGGGAACAAACGCCGGGTCGATTACGCCAGCCGGAGGCAATCCATTCGGATTCCCATTTCCGATGACGAAGAAGTTCTGAAGACTGCCCGGAGCACCGCCGCCAAAAGCGATGGGAAGCAGCGGCGATTGAAACGAAAGCTGGTCTACGGCGCCAACGTCTTCGCGCACATAGTAAATGCCGTAGCCGGCACGAATCGTGGTGTCGTGGTGGCCGAAGAGATCGTAGGAAAGCCCCACGCGAGGTCCGAGACCCGTCGAGTAATTGTTCTTCAACGTTGTGGAATTGGCCGTGCCGGTGAAGCCCGGGATATCGAAGCTGTCCACGCCCCTCGGATAAATGAATGGATAGTCGCCCTTCAGAAGGAGGTTGGGATCGACGTTGCCGATGTGATTGAGGAGGTCGTGGAACGCGCCGTTGACTTCCACGCGTAAGCCGAGATTGAGTGTCAGGTTGTTGCGAACCTTGTAGTCATCCTGCGCAAAGGCCGCAAAATTGCTAATCCGATACTGATGGTTGTATACGCCGCCGCCGCCGAAACTGAACGCGGGCGCGCCCAGCAGGAAACTCTGAAAGTCTGTGATGCCGTTGGGAAATTCCGTTGCAAGAGGGGCGGTAGGCGCGGCGCCATTGGCGAAGTACAGCTGTCCATTGAAAACTTGCGGGAACAGCTTATTGAGGTTCACCCGATTCACGTCCCCCCCGAAGCGGACCTCGTGCTTGCCGTGAATCCAGCTCAGCGTGTCGACAAAATCGTAATTATTCTGAATCTGGTACTGGTTCGCTTGCGGCGTAGGGCCGATCTGATAGCCGGAACTCACGAACGTGAATTTGTAGATGGCGCTCGTAAGATTGTTGGTCGGCCGGTTGATGTCGAGATCGCTCGCCGTTGGAATCGGGCCGCCGGTCACGTTAATCGCGCTGTTGTTGATCCGTACGTAGCCGAAACGAAATTCGTTGACGAGGCTCGAAGAAAAGACATGCGTTTCCGTCGCACTGAGGAAGCGGGAATGAAGCGGCGTATCGAACGGAAAATTCAGATCGGTCTGGCTGATGCTGCCGCCGAGCGAAGCCTGGAGGCCGCCCGCGCCGAAGGGTTTCAGCGAGTCGGAATTACTAAAGAAGAAGCGCACCGCGACTTTGTCCTTGAGGTTGTTAAACTCGCGATCCCAGTTTGTCGTGAACTGGTCGTCGGTGAATCTGCCGGGGCTGCTGTAGACAAAGGAAGCGGAGTTAATCGAGGGCGCGGATCCCGGGCTCGTCGTATACCCAGCCGTGCCCGGCAGCGTCGGGATCAGATAGCCGCCGCCCGCCCCACCAAACTGGTTGCTTTTGAAATTGAGCAAATTCAGTACGATGGGATCAATGGGGGTGGTGGTGTTGCCGAAGAAAGCTTGCGAAATCGTCGCCTGCGTGCGAACAGCGGGAACAATGGGAAACGTGGTGCTGATGATGGTCCCGTTGTCGATGCCACTCCGCTGGCGCGTACCCTGGTAATTCCCGAAGAAATATCCGAACTTAGCGCCGTGGCCCAGCGGGCCGCCGCCGCTGCCGCCGAAAATGTTCTGCTTCAGGACGCCGCGTGGGACGCCGGCAGCGTTTTGGAAATAGTTGTTCGCATTGAGAATATTGTTCCTAAAAAATTCGTAGGCGTCGAAGTGAATGGAGTTCGTGCCTGACTTCAAAATCGCGTTGATATTGCCGCCGCCGTTGCGGCCCTGGCTGGCGTCATAGAGGCTGGTCTGGACTTTGAATTCCTGAACCACGTCGGGGCTCGGCAAGGGTGTGTTGGTCAATTCCGCGACGTTGTAATCGGTCGCGCTGATGCCTTCGATCAAGTAGTTGTTGTTGTCCTCGCGCTGGCCGTTGACTTCGATGCGGACGTCGCCACGGCCAAGCTGCGATGCATTATTGAGCGCACTCGACGCGCCGGTTGAGAGCGTCAGCAATTGCTGAAAGTTCTGCGTCGCCAGGGGAAGGTTGCTAAGCGTGTTCGAATTGATGTCCTGGCCAGTCGTGGCATTCTCGGTGTCCACGGTCACGACGTTGGCCGAAACCGTGACTTGCTGAGACAGTTGGCTGGGCCGGAGCGTAATGCTGATCGTGGTCGTTTCGGTGACGCGCACTTCGATGCTCGTCGTGCGTTCCTCGCCGAAGCCCTTGGCGTTCACCGCCACGGTGTAGTTGGATGGCGGAAGCAATGCCGCGGCGAAAGTGCCTGTGGCGCTCGTGGGCAGCGAGCGCACCACAATTCCCGTGCGTTCATCGGTGATCTGCACGCCCGCGCCAGCGATGGCAGCTCCGCTCGAATCCAATACAGTGCCGTTGAGCGCGCCGGTTGCGCCGCCTTGCGCGAGCGCACAAGCACTAAAGAGTAAGAGAAGAAAGAGGACTGCCGCGGAGGAAAGTGCTGCGTTTACCACGGTTCGCATAACTACCCCCCAAAAGGCTGCGGGGCCTGGAATCAAGAAGTGGTAATCAGGAAACCGCACGTACCATTCTTCTTTTGTTCCGCACGCACTGCCCGGAACTTATCCCCGCGTGCCGGAACTGTCAAGGCAGAATTCCTCTGCTCATCCAAACAACTTCGAGACGATACCGGTTCCCCGAGCGAGAAATCATTTCGATAGAGGCTTTCTCCAGATCCGTTCGAGTTCATAATAGTGCTGCGGATACT
This sequence comes from uncultured Acidobacteriota bacterium, assembly GCA_963703675.1. Lineage (GTDB taxonomy): Bacteria > Acidobacteriota > Terriglobia > Acidiferrales > UBA7541 > Palsa-295. The sequence continues at coordinate 295,194 of CAVPFH010000012.1, forward strand.
GAGGCGTATAGCGAAGAAAAGTGGGAATGGGGTAACGGATGCCGCCTTTGTGCGTCCCTTCCAAACCCTCGATCAACTCTCTCATCTTTGACCCTGGAAGAGAAAACGCCATTTCATGATCCTCTGTCTGCCCAAACACTCGATCACCATAACAGGGCAAGATTACCTGATAATCGTCGGTCATCATCGTGGCAATGATCTCATCGGAACAATCCACGCGCCCGTGAATGAGCTGTGAGCGCACCGCCCCGCCAATAGCGTTACGTTCAGCGGGCTCATGTTCTTCGATACGTCTATCCATAGATTCATCTGCAATGTGAGAGCAGGCATTCTGCGAAGCACCGAGAATTCACGCTAGTTCTTTTGCGGAACGGGTTGCTGCTCGCCTTCTTCGATGGCAACACCTCGAGGTTTCTCTCTCTCCGTTCGGCGTAGAATGAATTTCGCTTTGGCCCCGTCGTCTGACGTTGAACCCAAACTGTGCTGGGAATATACTGGCCCGACCGACGAATTACTCACCTTATGGCCCAATTGGTTCGTACGCTGCGCCTTCGGGATCTCGTCCTTCTTATCATCGGTTCCGTCATTGGCTCGGGTATCTTCTTAGTGCCCGGCACGATTCTGCGACAGGTGGATCAATCCGTCGGCGTCGCTTCACTGGTTTGGATCAGCGGCGGGTTCCTTTCCTTGCTCGGTGCGCTGAGTTACGCCGAAATGGCGGCGATGAAGCCCGAGTCAGGAGGGCTATACGTTTATATTCGCGACGGTTTTGGTTCGCTGCCGGCATTTCTCTACGGATGGTCGCTGTTCCTGGCTATCGCCAGTGGCACTTTGGCCTCGCTCGCCGTGGCGTTCAGTACCTACCTGGGATCGGTTGTTCTAATCAGTCCGCTGGTGTCTAAAGTGGTCTCAGTGCTGGTTATCGCCGCTGTTTCTGCAGTCAACATATTGGGGACTCGGCAAAGTTCCGACCTGCAAAATTGGACCACGGCCATGAAGGTCGCGATGATCGTCGGGATCTGTATCGTGTTGCTGGTGCTGGGGCGCGGGTATTCAGCAATTCCCTCTGCGCTATGGACTGAAGCCGCAAGCGGAGCTCTGCTTTCAAGGTTTGGTCTGGCCATGATTGCGGTGTTGTGGGCATATGAAGGTTGGCAATTTGTGACGTATATTGCCGGTGAGGCGCTCGAACCACAACGCAATTTTCCACGAGCTCTTCTGACCAGCGTCTTGTTCCTCGCTGGAGTGTATTTGCTCGCCAATATTGGCTACTTGGCCGCGCTCGGGCCGGCGCGTGCCGCGCAGTCTGACACAATCGCAGCTTCTTCCATTACAGCGGTGCTCGGTCCGTCCGCTGCGAAACTGGTTGCACTCACCATCCTGATCTCGGTTTTCAGTTCTTTGAATAGCGTATCGCTCACCGCTCCGCGAGTCTTCTACGCGATGGCTAGCGACGGGCTATTTTTTCGCAAGATGGCAGAAGTACACTCTCGTTTTCGTACACCGGCGATCGCCGTTGCGGCTTTGGGTTTTTGGTCGATGATCCTTGCATGCCTAGGAGGATTCCAGCAGCTGATTAATTACACCATGTTCGTTGCCTGGATTTTTTATGGTCTGGGGGCCGCTTGTATCTTCGCTTATCGTCGCAAGTTCCCAGACGTGCCGCGACCTTACTTTGTTCCAGGATACCCGTGGACCCCGCTAATTTTTACGCTTGCTGCAGGCGCGTTAGTTCTTAATGTCACTGTCTCCACACCTAGGGATGCATCATTTGGATTAGGAATCGTGGGGCTCGGGATACCTGCCTATTTCTTTTGGCGCGCGCGAAAGGTAAACGACGAAACTGAGGAAACAGGCTCGCGTCGATAAAACTTGCAAAACTAAGACTGTACCGCGCGCTTATCAGGCATAGCGTCAGCTTGTGAAAGCTTTTCCTCCCATTACGCCATCCGTGCCGGATCTCTCAAGGGGCCCACCCGAGACACGTTTGATCGCATGCTCATCGCCCAGGGCTCAGTCCGAGAACGTGCCGGTGATTAGCAAGGAGTATGGTGTTCGGCGAATCTGATGAGTAATAAGGCGTTGCAGCGGCGGCCGCGTCTTGTTCCAGAATTAGGGCTGCCCAGCCGACCTCACTGACACCAAAGAAGACCAGGGGGCTATTCGTCCCAGACTCCAAACCGCAGTACGCGTAATTGATATTGATGTTGGCCTCTCCCAAGCGCGACGCCACCCTTGCAATCTCGCCGGGTCGGTTCGCAAGTTTGAGCAACAGGACGTCTGTTGCGGTGAGCGTCAGTCGCTTGCCATCCAGCGCCAACTCAGCTGCCGCAGGATTGTCTACGATGAATCGAGTAACGCTCTTCCCTCCCGCCGGGAAAGAATGAAGCGCGAGAATGTTCACTCCACGATCAGCGAGTGCCTGGCAGATTTTTCCGAGCGTGCCCGCCCGATCCTCCAGGAACACGGTGAATTCTTTGGCCACAGGCATGGCGGGGACCTCCTTTGCCTCTCCGATAATGCAGGACGCATTCTCGGCTCGATGCGTTTGTGACAGGATCATACAACCCCGGCTCTGTGGGGTTCAAGACTGGGTAATGGAGGCGGAGTGGAGCGAGGATTCGTCTCGAACTCCGTCAGTTGAGGTCTCGGATTTGGGAGCTGCGGCTCGCGGACAGATGGTCTCTATGGGTGTAAAATCCTGGGCCAGGGACGACTTTTTCTCTCCGGAAGTTGGACATGCACGCCAAGGAATTGCAAAGATACAAGCGGCTCTTGGTCGAGAAGCGTCAGGAGTTACTGACCGCGAGCACGGGTTCGGTGATTCCGGCAGCGGGGCGCGTCGAGGGAGATCCTGTGGACCAAGCAAGTGCCGATGCAGAAGCGGACCTCGAGATTCAGTTGCACCGTATCGACGGACGGCTTTTGCGAGCTATCGAAGAGGCATTGGGCCGGATCAACCATCTTGGCTACGGCGTGTGCGAATCCTGCAAGCGGCCAATCGCAAAAGCGCGGCTTGAGGCTGTGTCCTGGACGCGCCACTGCCGAGATTGCAAGGAGCGCGAGCACTCAGCCGCTTAATAGAATCGGGGGACCGATTCCTAGAGCATCAGTGTCCTGGGCGTTCGGCTGAGATTCGGACGCGGTTTATGAGCGAGCTCAGCACTCACACTCACGAATCCCCGCGCTGCGGGGCGAAATGGGAGTGCGGCGAAGCAAATTACCAGGACGAATGCCCGTATCCATCAAGACGCTTTGCATGAAATGCTGGTCCAAGCAGACGCCCCAAAAGGCGCCCCGGGAGTCGGGTCGCTCCTCCGGATCGCAATAGAAATTGGCGGTAGATTTCTCGGCAGTGTCTCTTGGGAATCTGAGCATGGTGCCGCGACTGTACCAAGTGATGGTGGCCGGTGTTCTGTCGCTTCATGCGGCCTACATCGCCTGGGTGATCTTCGGCGCGTTCTTCACGCGCGGCCGTCCGCGGCTCGCCGCGCTACACGTGGCCACTCTGGCATACGGAGTGATCGTCGAAATCTTTGATTTTTGGTGCCCCCTCACGGCGCTTGAAAACTGGCTTGAGGTACGCGGCGGCATCTCGACGTATCGCGGTCCGTTCCTTCTGCACTACCTCGATGCGGCGGTGTACCCCAATCTTCCCCCGAACCTACTTGTTGCCGGCGCTGTCGCCGTCTGCAGTTTGAATCTATGGATTTACGTCCGGCGTCTCCGTGTCCGACATTCGTTCGGACGATAAAGAGGCCGCGGCGGGACCTGATGACATGCCGCTTGGTGGCGCGGAGCGGCCGGTGTGTGAGTACGGCAGTTGCGTTATACTGATTGAAAGAAGAAGGGCACGATGGCATACATTATTGCCGAACCCTGCATCGGAACCAAAGACACCGCCTGTGTGGACGTGTGCCCGGTGGATTGTATTCATCCAGCAAGAGGCCGAACCTATGACGATGGCCGCCCAACGTTCGACGAAGTGCCTCAGTTGTATATCGATCCTACTGAGTGCATTGATTGCGGCGCCTGCGTACCGGTCTGTCCCGTGACGGCCATTTTCCCGCTGGAGGATCTGCCGGAGAAGTGGCACGCGTATATCGAGATCAACAAGAATTACGTTGACGTCGGTAAGTTTCAGCCCGACAAGTATCAGAAGGCAAGTAGCTGACGGCCGTCTTGGCACTACCTTGGCATGTATGAATACGCTGCGCGAAATCATTTATGAAGACGTTCGCGAGGGCGAGCTCTACGAAAAGCTCGAGCGCAACTGGGTGCGGTGTTTTGCCTGCGGGCACTGTTGCAAAATCCCAGACGGCCAGCCCGGCGTCTGCAAAGTTCGCTACAACCGAGGGGGAACCCTGTTTGTGCCCTGGGGCTATGTGGGCGGCGTGCAGTGCGATCCCATCGAGAAAAAACCCTTCCTCCATGCTTATCCAGGGGCGCTGGCTTACAGCTTCGGAATGCTCGGCTGTGATCTGCACTGCGCCTACTGCCAGAATTGGGTGACTTCGCAAGCCCTGCGCGATCCCGCTGCCGTGGCCCGCCCGATGCGAGTCACGCCAGCACAACTTGTTCTCGATGCCATCCGCCAGGGAGGCAGGATCATCGTCAGCACCTATAACGAGCCACTGATCACGAGCGAATGGGCCAGAGAGGTCTTCAAGGAAGCGCGCGCGGCCGGATTGGTGACTGGCTTTGTTTCCAACGGAAACGGCACCCCGCAGGTCCTCGAATTCCTGCGACCGTGGGTGGATCTTTACAAGGTTGACCTAAAGAGCTTTGATGACCGCCATTATCGTCAGCTAGGCGGTCGGCTACAGCCCATCCTGGATACCATTCGCCAGTTGCACCAGATGGACTTCTGGCTGGAGATCGTTACGCTGGTGATCCCTGGGTTCAACGACTCCGACGACGAACTGACTCGGCTGGCCGAGTTTCTGGCGGGCGTTTCGCGGGATATTCCTTGGCATGTGACCGCGTTTCACAAAGACTACAAAATGACCGATCCACAGAACACCAGCGCCGAGACGCTGATGCGGGCAGCGGAGATCGGCAAGAGGGCAGGCTTGCGTTACGTCTATGCCGGGAATTTACCTGGCATGGTTAGCGACTGGGAGAACACGCGTTGCCCGAACTGCCAGGAGCTGCTCATTGAACGCTACGGTTATCTGATCACAGGCTACTTCCTTACGCCTCAGGGTTGCTGCCCATCTTGTGGCGCCAGCATTCCCGGACGGTGGGATCCTGCGTTTCGACGACAGATTACGGCCCGTCCCTTTGTGCCGCGCATGCGCCCTCGATCAGATTTGCCTGTGCTGAATTCCTAGGAAGCCACGCAATCCGGGATGACGGCATCCGTGCGATGCTGCGTGAACGTCCAGCACTCGTAGTAGCTGACGGCGGCAAAAAGGTCGCCAAGGCCAAACTCGCAGCTCTATGCAAGCCCAATGGATGGGAAGTCTAAGCCGACTTCCGTGAAAGAGCGCTCGTAGAAGCAGAGCGGATTCTGTGAAGGGTAGGGAGAAGCGATTACTTTGTCTTACGTCTCTTGTTCCAACTACCTCTATTGCCCGCCCAGCGCTGCAATGCCTTTTTCCTGCTGTCCGGTTCTAGTTGATTATTAATGCCGCTAGTGTCCCGATTCTTGTACATCGGGACGACTGACCCTTCCGGCTGAGACTGGCCCTTTTTTTTTGCTCGCCGGGTCTGGGTCATGAGTTCTCGAAAATTGAGCGGGTCTCTCAGGTTTTGTAATTCCCGGTAATAGTAGAGCGCAGTGGGCCGTTTTCCCTTGATCCTCAGCTTCTTTAGAAACTCAATTTCTTCCTCGGTCGCACCATGGCTCAGGGAAGCGTCACGAAAGAATTCTTTCAGCCCACGCTCTTCCTCAGGTTGGCCAGGCTCCCTTTCGACAAACTCAAATTTCTTTGGGTCCCCTGGCGCTAGTCTCCCGTTTAACACAATTTCCATACCAAAGGTCGCCAGGTCGATGTCCCAGGATTCGATCAGCGGATCCAGGAAGGTAACGCAGTTCTCAACTGATAGGTTTGAAGCATCCGTGTCTAGGAACTCGAGGATGCTGACTCGCATTTCTTCATAGCTTCGGCCGGTGAGCCGAGCCACTTGGTGGACCCAGTTTTCACTTTCCAATTCTTCTTTGGCGACTCTCTTGCCAACGTCTAAAAGCTTTTGTATGACTAGGCGTTCGACTTCACCGAAGGGGTGCTTCTCAAACATGACGCGAAATTGTTTTTCTTTGTCGGGAGGGCACTTTCGGAGAACCAGCTCTCGGGCTTCCTTAAATAAGGGCGGGGGTGCGTGCCCCAAGGTTCTCTTCAATTCCTCCTTGCGCTGGTGGTCAGCTAGTTTCGAAAGCTCACCGCCCGGGAGTTTCAAGAATTTTCCCATTTTGTCGTAAATATCTGTTCGGCCCGGCGCAGGGGGCAATTTCTTCCGAGTCAGCAACTGGGAAATGTAAGACTCCGTAACTTCGGCGGCAGCCGCCAGATCTCTCTGCTCAAACCCCAATTCTTCCAGTCGCTTTGTGATCACTAAACAAACATCCACAGGTCTGCCTCCGCTCGATTAACTGGATTGGATTAATGCTTGAAAATAATCGCAGATTGTTCTTGACGCGTCAAGTTAATTCACCAATTGTGGTTAAGTAGCTGAGGGAGTCTGAAGGTAATCTAAACTAGCGCTGGTTATCTAGAATCGCCCCTTGGCCAAGACAACCAAGGAGGTTGCTATGTTTGCACGCAAAGTTTCCCTGCAGCTGAAACCCAATAGCGTTGCGGAATTCACTCAGAGCATCGAAAAGGACGTTCTTCCCCTGCTTCGAAAACAGACCGGGTTCCAGGGCGAAATCACGCTCGTCGCCCCGGGCGAAACGACAGCGTTGGGAATCAGTTTGTGGGATAACAAACAGAACGCCGAAGCCTATAACCACGGAACGTATCCAGAAGTGACGAAGCTCTTGGCGAGAGTCGTTGAGGGAACCCCTCAGGTTGAAACCTATGAGGTTTGTAACTCGACTTTCCACAAGATCGCCGCTGCCGCAACAGCCTAGGGCTGGCAGTTTTTTTCGTTCGGTGAGGGGCGGGCTCAGCCCGTCCCTCACTTCTCTGGCGAAGGGGAAACGACAAAACGCACAAGACTTCCAATACTTACTTAAGCAAGACAACCAAGGAGGTTGCCATGAATTCAATTACACGTTGGGACCAGTCCCGCGGTTCGGCATCGCTACAGGACCAAGTCGTTCGTTCGTTCGAAGACAACTTTACTCGCGACCGCTCGGGCCCTGCCGAACTAGCAACCTGGGCGCCAGTCGTGGACATATACGAAACCGAGAGCGAATTGGTCGTAAAGGCCGACCTGCCGGGTTTCCAAGACAAGGACATTGACGTACGCGTCGAAAACAATATGTTGACCATCCGCGGAGAGCGGAAGTTTGAGAAGGACGTCAACGAGGACAATTACCTCCGAGTTGAACGCGCCTATGGTTCGTTCATGCGGAGCTTCTCTCTGCCAAACACGGTCAGTACCGAGAACATTCGGGCCGAGTATCGCAATGGGGTCTTGACCCTGCACATGGCGAAGCTTGAGGAGTCGAAGCCGAAGCAGATAAAGATCAGCGTTTCAGCAAACGGCAAGTAATTACAGTCTCGACTGCGTAGGTCGGGAGCCTCTCGGCCCTCGCACTGACAGCCAAGGAGGTTGCCATGTTTGCACGCAGAGAACCATCGGAGGAAGAGGTCTCTCGCCGAGCTTATGAACTGTATCTTCAACGCAGCGGCGAACAGGGAAAAGATGTCGAGGACTGGATCAGAGCCGAAAAAGAGCTGAGCGACGAACCTGTCGCGGGACCAGCGAAAACGGGGGCCGCCCAACAGGTCGTAACATTCGTTAATTGATGCCCCGTGCAGGACTAATCATCCTGTGTCGCGAGTGGCACGAGCGACACAACAGACCCCACGTCTTGACGGCCCGGCTTTCCCTAATAGCTGAGAATGGACAGATCTTTCGTTCGGAGAGGGCGGGTCAGTCCGCCCCCGCACTTGTCCGGAAAAGAGGGAGGTCGACAGAGAAATGAGATTACCAATGATTGGGAAAATCATACAGTGGGTTCCCATAGAGGGAACTCGATGGAGAAACGAGGTCGCCGATGGTCAGGAAAAGCATGCGCTGGGTTCCCATTCCGGCGTTGCTCCTGGCGCCGAGGAGAGCCCAAATGGCACAGACAATCAAAACGGGGATCATCCTAATCAAGGATGGCACGTTCTTGCCGGACGCGCTGCAATTCGAAAGTGAGCCCTGTGCGACTGGTTGGAGATTAGTCAAAGATCTTGATGGGTACGCATTGGGTCGAAAAATCCACGAAGCAGGATGGACCTTTTTTTACCTGGCTGGTGAAATCAAAGCAAGCATCTTCGGTTTTGACGGACAAAAGACTGTGCGCAGAGCAATCAAGCGAATCCTAGCGAACCTGAAGCCAGGGAAATTTAATTCCTTGGAAATCACGCGAATGGTCTCGAAACAGTTCCTCGGAGTGCCTTACACGAGGGTTTACGCCCACCCTCGGCATGTCCAGAAAAGCATGTCCCTTTCCCAGGATGGTTGTGTCTCATGAGCAGGAGGCCATAGGTGACAACGAGCTTACTCTTGGAATCTTCAGAATGGATCAAACGGAGGTTAAAGAAATGACTGTGATTATCACTCCTTTGCACGACCGCGTCCTAGTGCGGAGGTTGGAAGAGAAAGAAACCGGGGGGGGTCTTTAACGACGCCCTTTTCATCACCCGCCGTTTCCCCAATTCGATCCTGACGATCGGCAAGAAAAAGCAAATTCCGAGTGGCCGCAGATGGCATGCTCACCAAAACCGAAGCCGGCGGAGCCGCACGGAAAACGAGCGCTTATCGAGGAGTTCGGCCTCTCCGAAGAGATTGTGCAGGCACTTCCACCCGATATTCCCAGCGGCGTCGCCCCTCCGGGACTGTGATGACTGGCTGCATCATAGACAAAATTCACGCCGCTCGGACCCCGTCCTTCGTCGTCGATCTGGACTAGGCTTAAATTTCCGAGCGGTTATCAGTAAAAACGGTAAGGTGAAGCTGCAAGTCGCTAACCGCGACGGGTGTCTCTTTCGGCTCCGACCCCCGTCCCTCCCATCGACGTCACGCTTTAGGCACCGCATTTGTTCTTTCATTTGGTCAGAGATCGCAAAGGAAGTATTCACGACTGAGGATTGGTCCGTCTTCTCGGCTCGGATACTCGCTCACAAGTCTGCGGCGGAGATAGGCCGGGCTGATTTTTGAGCGAGCGAAGACAAGTCTTTGTGCAAGAGCCCCTGTCGCGGAGCCGTCCCAAAGGAAGGGAATAATCCATGCGATCCTTAATTTCCCTGGCACTCGTCGGTCTCATCTTCGCTTCTGCTGCATCTCAGTCAACGGAAGCGCCCACCGGGTTCGACAATAAGAGCAACGGCGTCACGAACGATGCGACTCATCAGGCCGATCAAACGACGTTCGAGGAAGTCGAGAAATTAAGCGACGGCCTGGGACCGCTCTATAACGCGCAGTCCTGCCGCGAATGCCACCAGAATCCGGTTTCCGGCGCGGCCTCACAGGTGACGGAGTTGCGCGTGGGCCGTCAGGGGCGGGACGGGCGCTTCCTCAACCCGGAAATTCCCATCGCGCACGGAGCCGAAGTCATTACCGGCCGGTCACTGGTGAACGATCGCGCGATTTGTCCCAACGGGACTTTTCCCAACAATGAGATTCAGGAACGAGTTCCGGACACGGAGACGATTCGGACGTTTCGGCTCTCGCTCAACTTGCTGGGCGATGGGTTCGTCGAGGCAGTTGCCGATCAAACGCTCGTCAACCTTGCAGAGCAGCAGTGCAAATCTTCGCATAAGAAAATTTGCGGCCAGATTCTCCGCGTGCCCATCGTGGAAGCGCCCGGGCAGATGGGTGTGGGCCGGTTCGGCTGGAAAGACCAGCACGCGAGCCTGCTATCGTTCGCCGCCGACGCCTATCTGAATGAGATGGGCATCACAAACCGTCTGCAGCCGGATGAAGTGACCAAGCTTTGCAACACAGTTTCGGAGCCGAACGACACCCCGGGGCCAGACGGGCTTTCCGATATCGATCACTTCGCAAGGTTTATTCGAGCCACGAAAGCGCCCGCGCGTGATACGGCGCAAGCGAGCACTGCGTTGTCCAGGCAGGGTTGGGCGTTGTTCGAGAAGATTGGTTGTGCGACTTGCCACACTTCGACCATGATCACCGCTCCCGCCGGAACAGAAATCAATGGCGGAACGTTTACGATTCCCGCCGCGCTTGGCTCCGTCACGTTCCATCCGTATGGGGACTTCCTGATGCACGATGTGGGCACGGGCGACGGCATTCTGCAGGCGATTCCGGAGCACTACGGGAAGAAAGTTTTTCGACTGATGTCCGATTATATGGCGAAACAGGACTTTGAGAGCAGCCGGAACAAGATCCGCACGGCGCCTTTGTGGGGAGTGCGCCTGCGTCCGCGATTGATGCACGATGGAGCTTCGGTGACGTTTCGCGACGCCATTTTGCGCCACGCTGGCGAAGCAAAACACGTAACCACGCAATTTGAAAAACTGAAGAGTGAGGACCAAGAAGCCGTGATCGAGTTCTTGAAGTCTCTGTGAATTCTCCTGGGACTGTGACTCTGGCAAGAAATCCTCCCGGGGACGTGCCAGAAAACTTTCCTTTTCGGCAGCGAATCATCTTCCTCGGAGCTTGCGGTCAGCATCTTCGAAAGGTGAGATCCAGGCCGACCCCGATTCATCCCGTCCGGCCGATCTTCCCGATTTTTGCACCTCCCAGTTTCAGATTTTGGGCTGCGCCAGTATGAGGACTCGTGGGGAGACGCGGACGTCGCGGAGCGTTTCCCTACTCCTGCACGGTGAAGCGGACCGGCTGGATGTAGATCGTATTGCCCGTCTGAACGGAAATGTTGTAGTGGCCGGGTTTCACGTGAGGGACCTTAATGACGATCTTTTCCTCTTCTTGTTCTACGAGCGTGGCCTTGTAATCGGTTTTGTCGTCGGAGAGGAATACGGCGGAAACGGCGCCTTTTCCCAGATTCTCTCCCGCCACGGTCACGGTGTCATTCACTTTGCCGGACGACGGATCTACACCCGTCACCCGCGGAGAGCCCTGCGCAAAGAGCAACAGGCCCAACAGCGTCAGCAGAGCCGCTGCGGCCAGAAGCGCCAATGTCGTATGGATGTATTTGTTGCGATGGCGCCCGTTTCGTTCCAACGGGCTAAGGAAAGAAACCGGTAACCAAAGGCGCTTCTTACTACCGCGGCATCCAAACGCGTAATGCCCTACGTGGCTCACAACGACGTGGATTATAAGCCCAGCAGGTTACTGTCGATAACAGATTATCACCATCTATCTCAGTCTGAGATTGCTGGTGATAAGAGGAGTCGGTGTTGAACCGCCGCCGTACGGCAACTTGTTGCCCTTCCGGTCGGTAGCCGCGTGGCAGTCGTTGCACGCGCCGAGCTGCGTCAGATATTTGCCGTTCCGGACGGGATCGGCAGCCGCGGGCGCAGCCACCGGCCCGGCGAGCGGCTCGGGAAACCCCTTCACGAGCAGCTTGAACGGAAGCGGCAGCTTCGTTTGCCGCAGCGGGTTATGCACCGGCGGAATCGAGCGGAGATAGACGACCACCGCCGCCAGATCTTCGTCGGACAGGTGGCGGAGGTTTTCATAGGGCATGACGGGGATGAGCGGCCGGCCGTCGTGCCCGATGCCTTCGCGAATCGCGCGGGCAAGCATGTCGTCGGTCCATGTGCCCGCGCCGGTCTCCGCGTCGGGCGTAGTATTCGGATAAGTGAATGCCACCGGGAATTGGGGGTCGGTCTCAACTGTTCCGGCGCCCATTTTCTCCGGCAGCGGCTCGCGGTAAGGCTCATGTTGGGAATGGCAGCCGAAGCAGCCGAGCAGGCCGGTGACGAGGTAGCGGCCCCGCTCCACCCGCGCGGGCGTGCGCTCAAAGGTGCGCGCGGTGAGCGGGCGCGATCGCGTTACCCGAAACGTCCCGGCTAGGAATTTCCAGGCAGTTGGCCAACCAAACGCCTTGGCGATAAAACCTGTGCCGGCGCCCACTGCCAACACCGGCAGCAACACGACAACCGCGATGACAATCTTCCACCGGCGAGACATAGGCCTCCCTTCGATCGAGCGTGGGTGATGCAGAAAAAAATCCGAAGTCAGGCAGCGATGTTAAGGCAGAAAACCCCCACGCGTTGATTTCCTGCGGCCATCAACGAGCGCGATTACTGACCCACCCGAGCATTACGCGTTTATGCGCCGGTCGGTTGAAGACCAGCCTTCATTGAGCAGGGCGCCCCTCATGCTGTTTTCGGTTCCGTGAGCTTCGCCAATCCGCGCTCCTTCATTTCGAACTCCCGGATCCGGAACTTCTGGACCTTCCCCGTTACCGTCATCGGAAACTGTTCCACAAACCTCACATACTGCGGCATCTTGAAGTACGCGATCTTTTTCTCGCAGAACTTTTGTATCTCGTCCTCCGTCGCTCTCTCTCCCGATTTCAGCCGGATCCAAGCCACTACGATCTCTCCTAATCGCTCCTCCGGAATTCCCACGACCTGAACCTCGGCCACCTTGGGATGCGTATACAGAAATTCCTCGACCTCACGCGGATAAATATTTTCCCCGCCACGGATAATCATGTCCTTCGCGCGCCCGGTTAGATAGATGTATCCATCTTCTCGCATCAGGCCAATGTCGCCCGTGTGCAGCCATCCTTCCTTATCTATCACCAGGGCCGTCGCCTCTGGCTCGCCGTCGTACCCCTTCATCACCATGTAACCACGCGCACACACCTCTCCCTGTTCACCGGTGGGCACCGTCTCCCGGCCCAGCAATGAAACAATTTTCATTTCCGTGCACGGCAGCGCCTTGCCGATTGTCGAGACCCGCACCTCCACTGGATCATGCGGCGCTGACATTGTCACCACCGGCGTGCTCTCCGTCTGCCCGTATCCGATCGTTAGCTCCGGGCAATGCATCTCCTCGATCACGCGCTTCATCACTTCCACCGGACAAGGCGCCCCCGCCATCATTCCCGTCCTCAAGCTCGACAATTTAAACGAACCGAACTCCGGCAATCCCAGCTGCGCGATGAACATCGCCGGAACTCCGTAAAGCGATGTAGCCCGCTCCGCTTGCACTGCCGCGAGCGTCGCCCGCGCATCGAACGTCCAATTCGGAAGGATGATCGCCGCCCCGCTCGCCAGCGCCGACATTGTTCCGATCACGCAACCGAAACAGTGATACATCGGAACGGGCACGCAGATCCGGTCCCGCTCCGTGTACCGCATTCCCGTCGCCAGCAACTTCCCGTTGTTCACCTGGTTGCGATGGGTGAGCATCACACCCTTCGGCAGTCCCGTCGTTCCCGACGTGTACTGGATGTTCGCCACATCCTCCGGCTCTATCGTTTCGGAGAGGTCGGCCGTCGCCTTCGGCAGGTCCTTCCACTGCCGCGTTCCAAAGCAGATCACATGCTCCAGACCGAGTTGTTGCCCCGAAGTGGCCTCCGCGAGAATCCGCGCATATTCCGCTCTTTCGTCCCGTTCCCACAGGAACAACACTTTCATCTGCGATTTCTGCAGCGTGAATGCCAGCTCATGCGTGCGATAGGCCGGATTCACATTTACCAACACCGCTCCCGCGAGCGCGCAACCCAAATGCACCAGCACCCACTCGGCGCAGTTTGTGGACCATAACCCCACTCGGTCCCCCCTCTGGATTCCGAGCGACGCAAGTCCGTGCGCCACGGCGGTTGCCTCTTCACGCAGTTCGCGCCACGTATAGCGCTTCGATTGATGACAGGAAACCAGGGCTAGGTCAGCACCCCAGCGTTCAACGGTCCGATCAAGCACCTGCCCGATCGTCAACTCCCAGAGTTCCTCGTCGGGACCGCGCGAGTAGCTCAGCATGACATGGTTCTTTCCCTTCAATTCCATCAGTCAAGGCTTTGGGGAGGCCACTATGGAAGTTGCTCAAGGAGCAATGCGGTCCGTGATGGTATCGGCGTGATAGGAAGCGTGTTCACGCATCGTGAACCAACCACCGGTGCCCTTGCTTGTTTCGGCAATACTGTTGGTTTCGCTCGTGCCGAAATCCTGCCACGAGTTGTAACGCGTGATCGTAAGGAAACTCCACGGCGCGCCTTCGAGATGCTGGAGAAGGACAGCCCCGGCCGCAGTGTCGCCCGTTGGGGGCGCGGCACCGAGATTTTTCTCAAGCTCTTCGCGATGCCCAGGAGCAGGGCGATAAACAGAAACGACATAAACCGCGCCTGAAGTCTTCGTGGCATTCTCGCCTAAGCCAAGAGCCTTGACGAAATCAGGCCAAGAGGGGCCGTTGACATATGTATCGCCATGCCAAGAAGTAAGGTCACGCGCGCCTGCAGGTGGCGGATTGCCGGCTGCTTCGATGGTCGCCTTTGTTCCGAGGTGCTCGATCACAACGTAATCCCAATCTTCGCCATCTTGGTGGCGAAGGACGATGAAATGTCCAGGCATCGGCGATTTGGGGTCTGGTGCCTTAAGGTAATCGGCCAACGGGCCGGCCTTGCCTAGAGCCGCTTTGATGAATTCGACGTGGTAGACGTCAGTACGCGCAACCGATTGCGCGGACGCGTTCTGAGCAACAGAGATCGACATGAGCAGAACTGAAACGATCAGGAGCGTACGGGTGCTTTTCAAGATGTTCCTCCGGAATTGGATTTTGCCAGGGGGTTGAATCTACTCGGCCCTATGGCCAGCGCGAATCATAACAGGGACGACACACTGCGGCGAGATTATTGTAATGTCCTGTCTTAGCTCCATAATTATGTCACCCCCTAACAGCAACGTGAAAATGTCACCCCATGAGCCAGGAGACATTTCGCGTGAACCAGAAGGAATTGCAACGAGTGGCCGTCATCGCATCGTGTGTGAAGGGAGACCTGGCGTGTGCCAGAGCGGCGGAGCTGCTCGATCTGACACCTCGGCAGATCAAGCGCCTCAAAGCCCGTTATCGGCAAGGCAGCGCAGCCGCTCTGGCACACGCCAGCCGCGGCCGCCCCAGCCATCGCCGTCTGCCCGACGCCCTGCGCGAGCAGATCGTGGGACTGGCGCGCACTACCTACGCCGGCTTCAACGACCACCATCTCTGCGAGAAGCTTGTCGAGCGCGAAGGCTTCTCACTCAGCCGCGAGACGCTGCGCCGGCTCTTACGCAAGCAGGGTCTGGGCCCGCCCAGAAAGCGCCGGGCTCCAGCTCATCGCCAGCGCCGCGTGCGTTCCGCTCGGCTCGGCGAACTGGTGCAGCTCGATGGCAGCCCTCATGACTGGCTCGAAGGGCGCGGCCCACGACTCACCGCCCTGGGCATGCAGGACGACGCTACCGGTAAAATCCTGGCGGCACAGTTCTTCCTCTCGGAAACCGCTTTTGGCTATCTCTGCTTGCTTCGCCAACTGTTGCGTCGCCATGGCCTACCCCTGGCTTTTTACGGAGATCGCAGCGGTGTCTTCGTCCGCAACGATGACAACTGGACCATCGAAGAACAGCTCGCCGGAAGACGCCAACCCACCCAGTTCGGTCGCGCCCTGCAACAGCTCGGCATTACTTTCATTGCGGCTCGCAGCCCTCAGGCCAAAGGCCGCGTCGAGCGTCTCTGGGGCGTGCTCCAGGATCGTCTCTGCAGCGAGCTGCGGCTGGCCAAAGCCGACGACATCGACTCTGCCAACGCTGTGCTGCGCAAGTTCATCGCTGATTACAACCGCCGTTTCGCCCGTCAGCCTCGCGAAAAGCAAACCGCTTGGCGTGCCGTTCCAGAAAGTCTCGAACGGATCTGCTGTTTCATGCACGAACGCATCGTCAGCAATGACAACGTCGTGCAGTGGGACGGTCGTCGCTTCCAGATCCCCCAGCAGGCGCGTCGTTTCAGCTTCGCCGGGGCCAAAGTGCAGATCTACCAAGCGCTCAATGGGCGCCTCTCGTTCTACTACGGCGACACGCGCTTGGAGCATGCAGTTATCCCAGGGGGTGACATTTTTATGTTGCTGTTAGGGTGACATTCTCACGTTGCTACAACAGATTATTGTAATGTCCAAAGAAAAACTCACGCGTGAAGTCGAGAAGCACCTCACCGGCAAAGAGCCCGAGCCTTGGGAAATGCTCGACACGGCACCGAATGGTAGATGGCATGTTTTGAAGAGAGTCAGACTAATTGTCAATCCAAAATAATGCCTCGTTTTCTGTGGGCACTTTCATTGGGCCTATGGCACCGGATATGCCATATTATTGAGTTTCAGAGGCGAATCAGGAGGCAATGAGAGATAAGCCATGACCGGAGTGGATGACGAACTGCGGATGCTGATAGTAGAAATGAATCAGGAGGCGAATCTTACTACTCGAAATAGGAACGAGAAGAGGGTACATCGGGTTATTAATCGCTATCCTAGTAGGTTCCTGAGGCAAGCAGCGAGGAAAGCATTCGCAGGCGAGTTTTTGAATGAAGACGAATTCGTCTTGACCCATCTCGGATATCTGCCGGAAGAGTGGAATGCAAACCTGGAATCAGAGTGGAGCGTTGCTTTGCTGAAGCAGTGGGCCGGTTGGAGCAGGAAGGGCGAAGTATGAACTGTTGTCCCGACGCTCAGTTAGACCAATCTGACCTAGAGCGCACTGCCCGCGGAGCCTCTTTTACAAAACAAGAATCGCGAACTCTCGTTCCGTCTTTCAGAGTGAAATCAACCTTCGGCCTGGATCGATCTCGGCACTGCACTTTCCGCAACTATCGTTGAGCGTATCGTTCATCTAAGCTTATACCCTTTTGTGCATCATGCCTTCCTTCCCTCCCCTTCTGAAGTGATCGCCAATGATCGTTGGTTCAATCATTTCATCCAATGATTTCCCGAATTCACGACTGATCCTCAGTAGACCTCAGCACGAATTTCCTTCTCACCGCGCTCTATGGCGGAAAGCTGAGAACTACAGAGTTGAAGCAGCCTTGCCGTCTCACGTTCCAAGTTAAGCCGCGTGCGCCGATGTTCCGTTTGGAGGGCCGTGAGCGGCACTTAGCCCCAGATCGGTGAAACCGTAATCGACGCAGAATAACGCCGTTAATCTGCCTCCGATCTCAAATCAGACACTACCAGGAGCGTGACCTATCCTTCTCCAGTGAGCAGCCATTCGAAGGATTCGCGACTGGCTGAAAAGTGTGGGGCACGATCCTACCTTTCTCGCATTGCGAGGGGTCGCAACGATCGCCAGAAGTTAGAGCACTATATCGTCCCGTCGCCGCTGCTTCAAGGAAGTATCGTCAGCAAAATGGTTTCGGGCGGGATGAAGACGATTATCCCGCTGGGCCGTACCGGCTTGCACATTACAGGTCTCGTCGAAGAGCGGCTACCATGTCTCTTTAGCACGCTCAAGGTGTGTAGCGGTTGGATACACACCCTGTCGTTATTGCTGTGCCAGTGGGGTGAGCAGGTCAAAATGAACTCGAAATTCGACATTTTCTGTGACACCAGCCGCAACCTCCAGGGGGAACATATGAAGGAAGCGATCAATGAACGTAGGGCGACCGGTCTGCTGATCGTTTTTGCCGGTGTATTGGCATTGATGACGGTCTGGAACCCTTTCGAGAAAGAAGATCACCCCCGTCGCAAAAAGACTCATCCTTTACTCTTTGAGCCTAATCGCTATTTCCCTTCGTCTGGAATGCCGTGAGCGGCCCCGCAGGTAAGGTACGCCAAGCGGACTGGTAGGAATGATTCTCGAAGACCCCTAGACACCAATCGTGCGCCAGGTCTACGGATCTCGGACAACCGCGGCAACCGGATCGTTGCAGCCAAAATTCCAGACCGCGGTCAGGACAGACGTCCTGCGCGGTGATCAGATCACCTAAAGAAGACACCGTTTTGCTCGCGTCCGAGCACGGATACTAGGTTTCTACTCGGATTGGGCGCTTCCGACTGAAACTGGAAGCCCTCCTCTTCAGCGGACCACTTGATGGTGGCCCCCGTACTTAAAAACGTTCCCTTAAAATTCTGCGTTGTGTTGTTTATTTGAGCCGTCGCTAGGATACCGTTCCATTCCACATCGAAGGACACCTTCGCGCGCATAGGAACAACGGCCGCAATGGCTGGATATGGGAAGCCCAAATCGCCCGGGAGTCCCAAACCTTGCGTCAGCGAATTGGCAAGATCATGGTCGTCGTAAACGCCAAGGTCGCGGACGAGCAGCCGAGCACGACCTTGATCGAAGTCAATCTGAACGGCGCCGTGTTCCATTTCGACCATCCAGAATACGTCGTTCGAGTCGATGTGGACGTTGAAGTCATGAATTTGTTGCGCGAGATTTGCCGACCCCACCGGGCCAGTGTACAGGTCAAGTCAAACAAAAACGAACGTACCGTGATGTGGGGACCCGTCGATACCGATGAACTTGCCTTGGCCGAAGCCCATGTCCGCTTGGTACGCAAGCGATGTCGTATCGCCTGTGGTAGTGTCCGTTCCGGTCCCACCACCCCGGATATGCGTCAGTCCCACGAAGCCGTCGAAGTCGGTGATCTGTGACGGGTCGCTAATGTCGGGCAGTGAAACAGCGGGATTCAGCGGATTGTGGTGGACCGGGACCCCGAAGGGTTTGAACGGCACGACTCCACCGGGAATCGGTTTGAGTAGCGGCCCTCGGCACTTGTCATCATCCTGCCAAGCATGGGCAGGGCTGGGACGCAAAATACCAGCTCCCAAGACTGCGCCAGCCGCACCACGAATTAGATTGCGACGGCCAACCCCCTTCTGCTGAAGTCTCCTCCACGGAATAGAGTTCATTTCGTTCATCGTCTTCCTCCTATAGTGGCGCAAGCAAAAGGAAATATGCTCACGGGGGCGATGACCCCTGGGACCCTGAAAACACCTGCCAAGAGATCATGAGAAAGACCCGCGAGAAAGAGAGAGAGAGCCACAGTCGCTCTGTGCCTTTCACAAACAGCGTGTCAAGTCAAAAATCAGTGGATGGCCGCATTGTTACGTACTGCCGCCGAAAAGCCGAGCAACTCCGCTCCTTTGTGGAAGAGAACAAGAGCAAGCTGAAATTGAAGGGAAAAGAATAACCCGGACCCCGAAAACGCTTTGTCCTACCTTAACGGTTTTCCTCCGATACCGTTCACTTTTTCCATGTCAGCCCCACTGACTAATATCGCGACGGTCAGGTGGATGCGGCCTGCTGAAGCTCAGCTTGTGCGCTTCGTCGTCATAGCTCGGAATGACGCCGAGCAAATGTAGCGTCTCCAGAATCAGCTTCACGCTACCCACTCTGCACAGGGTGTCAAGCTATCCCCTCAAGAACCGCGGCTAGCACGAGGACCGGCGCCGGATAGTATCCGTCGCGCGACCCGGGATTCTTGCCTTGGTACGTCGCGTCAAAGTACAATCCGCTAATCACCTGCCATGTTATTTCGATCTTACTGTTTCAGGTGCGAAACTACGGTGACGGTTCACCCTTGGTCGCTGACCGAGCAACAATTTTGGAATGCTCTTAAGACTGACACTGAAATTGAAATCGGACATACGACTGAGTTTGACGACCAGCACCACTGGAGATTGAAGCGCCACGAAAGAGAAAATCTGCGCAAGAACGAGCACGCTCTCCGGAGCGGATGAGTTAGCGACGCCGCTCAAGGCGTCACCCCGTAGCCCACAGAGGTAACACGCGCAGCCTGTGCGCATTCTACTTGTTCACTCGCCGCATGAAGCGGCTAATCGCACCGCACGGTTCATAGGTTTGTCGGCGATTAACGGTAATCCAGAGGTCGATGTGTTGCCGCAGTGAGTCGGAAAACACCGGAGAGAGCACGAACGACCGGCATACGTAGAAGAAGCCATAACGCATAGAGGATTGAAAAAAGACTGAAAAAAATCAGCGTCAAATCGCGGCTCTTGCTCCGGCAAAAAGAGCGCCACCGCGCCGATACCAGCCACTAAAAGGATCAGGCCGACCATGATCGCAGCCATTTGCGATTGCAGGTCTGCCAAGGAGAAGGTCGGAGTTGCAAGCGCGGAGAGCAGACAAATCGCTCGCGCGGCGCGCTTCCCTCCCCTTCTGAAACGGTCGTCAATAATCGTTGGTTCCATCATTTCCGGTTAAGGAACAGTGGCGATCCGACCGTACCTCGCTGGGTCAGCGCTGGCGAGCGCTGCGCGATGTATCTAATTCCGCCTTCTGCACAACCATAGCGACCATGCAGCAATAATCACGATCCGATTAATTGCGAAGCCATTTCGTGCGTCCCGGGCGACGCTTGTGACTTCTTCCCTGCGCAACTCGTCCCGCACAGTAACTGAGGGACATGTCGCACCCCTGTACTAAAACTGTCCCGCATCCATCTTGTTCCTGTCTGGAACTCTGCCTAGTCTAACGAACCAATCAACGCAAGCTCGCCTAGGTTATATGGGAATAGGAATACATATGAAATCCCTAAAGCCAAGTTACGGGTCCAAGAAGTCCACTGAAAATCCAACAGAATCCACGAGCAGGCGCCAGTTTGTCGGCCGGTTAGGGTACGCGGCCGCGGCATCACTCGTCGTCGGTGCTACCGGAGTCAGTCCCGAAGCAAAAGCCGCCTCCGAACAAAACAGCCCCTCTGCGACGGGCTCAAATCGAAGCCAGCGCACCCAACAAAGTTTTCAGAATCGTCAGAATGCTGGAATCGCGGAATTAAATGTTCCGATACCCGCAGAAATTACCAATGGCGACGAACAGCGCTATCCGAATTTCATCGGTAACTATTCGAAGGGTTTGATGCACAACAACATCGGAGAAGTGGAGCCGGCTTCCTACCGAAGCATGTTGAATGCTATTCACATCGGCAATCCGCAGCTGTTCGAACAGATTCAACTTGGGGGCACTACCCTGTTGGTCGATCCGCAGGCAGGACTTGCCTTCGATCTGGAAGGGACAGACTCTCACCAGCTCGCCATCGGCACACCGCCATTCGTGGCCAGCCAACAAATGGCGGACGCCGCCGTGGAGAACTACTGGATGGCTCTGTGCCGCGACGTGAACTTCACGCAGTACGGAAACGAACCGATTTCGCAAGCAGCCATTGCGGAACTCAATTCACTTTCGGCGTTCGCAGGGCCCCACCCTGTTACGCCAAAAAATTTGTTTCGCGGTTTCACTCCCGGCGATGTAGTGGGGCCATACATGTCTCAGTTCCTGCTGCAACCTCTTACCTATGGGGCTATCCCCATCACGCAGATGATGACCACATACGTTCCCGGGATTGATTACATGATTGACCAGTCGTCATGGCTCGCGGTGCAGAATGGCCAAGGTCCATTCGGATCGGATCAGGCTGACCCGAATTTGCAGCACATTCGCAACGGTCGCGGCATAGGCGCTTACGTTCACGTGGACGTGCTCTTCGAAGCTTACTTCAATGCCTGTTTGAAACTCATCGATGCAGGCGCGCCACTTGATCCCAACAACCCCTATGTCGGCTCAAGGACGCAAACCGGATTTGGCACCTTTGGAAATCCTCATTTGAAGACTCTGGTTGCGGAGGTTTCGCAGCGCGCTTTGAAGGCGGTGTGGTTCGTGAAATGGTTCGTCCACCGACACCTGCGTCCGGAAGAGTTCGGTGGGCTGGTGCACATGACCAAGACTAAACAGGCGAGCTATCCTTTACATCCCGATATTCTAAATTCGCACGCACTCGCGGAAGTGTTTGCGAAGAACGGTACCTACTTTATGCCACACGCCTTCCCTGAAGGTTGCCCACAGCACCCATCTTACGGGCAAGGGCATGGAACCGTCGCCGGGGCTTGCGCCACCATCGTAAAGGCATGGTTTAACGATCTCGCTCCACTGACATCGATTCCCGGATTCACGCTCGTGCAGCCGAGTGAAGACGGTTTCTCACTGGCCCCCTATGAAGGTTCGGACGCGGGTCAACTCACGATTGGCGGCGAGATGAATAAACTGGCGGCGAATATCGCCATAGGTCGCAATCACGCGGCTGTGCACTGGCGCCACGACTATATGGACTCGCTGCCGCTCGGTGAAGCGGTCGCGATTTCCATGCTGAGAGACATGGCTGGCAACTGGAACGAATCTTTCGAAGGATTTTCATTCACGCGATTTAACGGCACAAGGGTCAGCGGCATCGGCGGGAATACACACTTGATCGAGTCGTCGAATGAGCTAGCAGCCACTCAAAGCGAAACTGTGCAAGCAGAGCATGATGTGTATCAGCCCCTCTTAGACCCTCATACGCGGCCTGAGACGACGTCAAGCGTCACTTCTCCCGATCCGCCCCCAGCCGTATCCCCTTCTTCAGGATTTCCTTTGAAAGGTTCTGGATTCGGGCTTCAAGTGGCCGCAATGACAAAGAAGGACAACGCGGATGCATTGGTTAGCTCGCTGCACGACAGGAATGTTCCGGTTCGTGTGGTCACGCACGCGAGTGACCGCTTTTATAGGGTAGTCGTGGGGCCATACGGCGACAAGCGCCTCGCGAACGACGCGAAAAGCAAGCTTGAAACATGGGGTTTCAAATCCATCCTCGGGGTTTGGAAACCATAACGTCGGGAGAATTCCCATCGTTCATGCCGATTTCACCGGGAGCGAGGCATTCCGCGCCCAACTCCTTCCCCTAATGAACCACATCCTTCTCGGGGCCCTGCAAGCGGGGGATTTGCGGCAAGTGTGGAAATCCAAGTTGCGAACACCAAAAAGAAGTGGACTAATAAATCGGCTGGACGTGGGCTGCAAAGAAATTGAGGTACGCACAAGGTCGTCATTTCCGGTTAATAACTACTCCAATGATTTCCCGAATTCACGGCTGATCCCCAGTAAAACCTCAGCCCTAATTTCCTTCTCGCCACACTCTATGGCCGAAAGGAAGCCTTGAGAAATACCTATGCGCCGAGCGAAATGCACTTGGGATGTGTCAAATCCCCTCAATTCCCGAATTCGCCGCCCGACTAGTTTCCACTGGATGAAGTCCTGTTTATCCGTTGATTTTTGGGAATGCGCGTACCGAGGGCGCGATCGATCAGCCGATTACAACCTCCACCGATCCAATTGTCAGACCACTACATTGATCACTAATACCGAAGCCCTCGACGACGTTTGACCTGAGAGAAATTGGCGTGAGAACTGACGCCCCAATCTCCAGGTGCCCACGCCGGGACCTCCCTGCGATCGATGACAACACGCATCGTGAATGTGAATTCAGGAATCAACGTCAGGGGTTTACTCTTCTTCCGTTGGAGCGTAGCGACGCAACAGCGTGATGGAGAACACCAGGATCAGGACGAGCACGCCCAGCAAGCCAAGCTCCCACATGCTGGAGCGAAACATGCTGGCTACGTCGGGTGTCCACGTTCCACCTTTTGTGAGGTTGGCCGCTTCCAGGGTGATTACCAGGATGCGCCGGATCGACGCGATCAGGCCTACGACCAGGAATGGTTCGGTGACCAGATAATGCGAGTGTATTGAGATGCGAACTGTGTGCAGAATTTCCACCAACATTAGCACTACGAGGAGCTGGTCTAAGACTCGAAGCGTGTCCGTGGCGATCGTCCAGTGACCGAGAGACGCCCAGAGCATTCTGGCGGCGTCGGCAATCGTCAGTAGCGCCGTGACGAAAAGCAATGCGGCGAGGACGGCGTAGATAGCCACCTCGGCTTTGCTTAGGTAGTCGCCGAAATGGACGCGAAGTTTTCCTTCGGGCATTTGCGTTTAAAGGGAGATGCGCTGGATTCGCGCGTCTTTATAGGCGGAGTATAGCGATAAGGCGATTTATAGCAAGTGAGAACGAGGGCTTTGGTGCCCCACTTAGAGCGTGATTTAGCCGTTCCAGAATGCAACACTATCAAACAAGGGAGCACTGAGGATAAGCGTTAAGTCTTTATTCAACTTGGAAATTCGTGGAGCAATGCAACAGAACAGGTACTGTGTTGCCTTGTGCCCTTCACTGGACACGACCGATCCGCCAACAGGGCGCTTCGCCGATTCCTCTGGGTGGCGATTCGTTCTGCTGAAGTGCGGCGTTCTGGCTGCTAACGGCGGCTGATGTCCACTGTCAGGCTTGGCGGTCCAGTTCACCCACGACCGCAACCCCGCCTTCGATATTTATGTACCGAGCTAGTTGGCCCAACACAACAAAGTCATATTTGGAGTACTCTTCGTCGCTGGGCGAATTGGTGGCGTTCAGATATTGGCTTGGCGCAAGGCACCGGTAGCACGATGAAAGTGAAACGCTATCCTCATCACCACCACAAGCCACTGTACGAAAACGCGGCGCGGACCATATCTCGCAAGAATTCTTTCTTCGATGGGAAGCAGGTCTCTGCACTAGCAAGTTAGCTAGGTTCGCGGAAAATGTTGTTTTGGGATTTTCCCCATCCAGCCTCGTGGGCAGGCGACGAATAATTCAGCCGGCGTTGCAGCCTCAGGACTGGCACGGCGGCCCGTAATCTTCGTGATGTGGATGCGGTAGAAGACCGGCACCAACGGGCGCTGTTAACAAGGCATGTGGTTTCTTGCCGGTTGCTTCTCCGGCAGATATTCCGCGGAATGAATAGCTGCGACGTCGCACACTAACTCGCATGCTCCGCAATCGGTGCAGTCGTCGACTTTGACGACGAGAGAACCATCGTCTTTCTTTTCGATCGCCTCAACTGGGCATGCCTCAAGGCAGTGATCGTCTTTCTCGCATTTTTCCTGGTCGATGATATACGCCATACAGCCTCCGCAGGATCTGCTCTCCCCACCGCAGTCACATTCGCAGGTTACCGTCGCGCAGTAGATCGGTATGTGACGTTCATTACACAAGCTTGTGCCGCAGGTCACTCTTCATCGGTACACCGTGGTTTCCAATTCGTTGGCCTGACGGGTTCAAACCGGGTGGCCAGCCCGCTTCGACCGGGAAATAGCAGATCGGGCCCGAGATTCAGAAGCGACTATGGAGAGCTGACAGCGGAGTCTAACGTTGCACCCTAGTTCACGCACTCGCTCTCGCATTCCTGCAAGACCAATTCCAAAATGCGCCCTCCCAACCGGCCGCGGTAAATGCGGACGTTCCTACACGAAGCCAGCCATAAGGAAGTTTGAATAAGTAATCGTGGTCGAAGTTTTAATCGAAGAGATGTATGGGTCGGACTGAAGCTGACCGAAAGATTACGAGTGAGCCTTGGTCGTCGATGAAGCGGTTAACAAAAACGAACAAGACCACTCTTACGAGTGAACGGAGAAGTGCGCACACAAAAGATTTGACAGCGCCGACATTGTTAGAGATCTCCGGTGAATGCGTTTACCGGTCTTGCTCCAACAATTTGTTCTCGAGCAACCGCGTCGCCAAGGTTATACTGCGGGCAGGAGCTGCCGCGCTGTCGGTAAGGAGTATGCCAATGAGCACCGACAAAAAGGAAATGATTCAGCAATTAAAGTTTGAGATCGAGATGATCGAGAAAGGGGGATACTACCCCTCAGTTCGGGAAGCCCGCCGCGAGCCGGAAATCTTCCGCGACTCGATCACCTGCCTGAACGTAGGGCTTGAAGAAAAAGAGCACGCATGCTCGAGCTGCTTCTTGAGCGAGTTTGCACCACCCGAAGTGCGCAACTCGAACGACGACATCTGCCACAAGATCCCGCTAAACGAAAAGGGTGACACCGTGGAGTCGCTCAAGGCCGAAGGCGATCCCTACAAACTTCAAGGCGCCGTCCTAAGCTGGTTGAAAAAAACTGTCGCAAAACTGGAGCAGGAGGTTGCGGCGAGCAAGTAGGTCGCGACCCAAGTGCCCGATACGACGGAGAAATAGGGAAGGTCAAAGAGTTTTACTTCGATGACCAGCACTGCGCGATTCGCTATCTGGTCGCCGACACAGGAGATTGGCTTACGGTTAGGCAGGCGCTGATCTCCCCGTACGCGCCCGTGCGAGGTTGCTCAGGCTCGAAGTATCCAACTGCGTTAGACTGGCCAAATTCAGCAGAACGTTGCGCTCGCCGCCTTCAATCAATTTTCGCAAACTGAACTCGCGCCGGAAGACGTGGGGGTATCTTGCTGGCTTCGAACCTCGCCCATCTCAAACAAGACGCGGACGAGAGCATCCGGCACCTGCAGACCGCCGTTGCCCTTCGCCCCAACGACGGCAATACCCTCTACAATGCCACTTGCACCTACGGCATCCTTGGGAAAAAGGCTGAGGCGCTCGAGACGCTCAAGAAGGCGTTTGCGGCCGGATACGGCAACCCGAATTGGGCGGCCAAGGATTCCGATCTCGATTGCCTGCACGACGACCCTGAATTCCAGAAAGTCGTCGGCGGCAGCGAAGGCTCCGCGTCATAGCTCTGGCGAAACCGGTAGAGCGAAGACTCCCTACAACGATTTCCTCACGCTCTGGAAACACTCCGACCCCGACATTCCTATCTTCATCGCTGCCAAATCCGAATACGCTAAGCTGAAATAATTTTGGGAATTGTAGCTGCTAGCAATCGCAAATCCAGACCTCTCATGAGATGATGTCTTGCCTTTTCGTCAAGGTAATCGCGGAAGCGCACTTACTGTCTGCACAAAGTCAAATCTTAGGAGGATGTTTTGGATACAGCAAGAATCGTGGCAGAAGTGAAGAGCGAAAGAGACCGGCTCAATCGAGCTATAGCAGCACTGGAAGGCCGTTCATCGAATTCTACTGCAAGTAGAAGTGCTAAGTTCCTCGTCGTCATAGCTCGGAATTACGTCGAGCAAATGTAGCGTCTTGAAAACCAGCTTCACGCTACCACGTGGGCTGAGCAACTTCAGGCTCCCACCTTTGCGCCTAAGGCTTACATATGCCTGTGAGAAGGTGCCCAGGCTCGAACTATCCAACTGTGTTAGACCCGCCAAATTCAGCAGAACGTTGCGCTCGCCATCGTCAATCAATTTTCGTAAACAACCGCTCAACAAATCGCCGCCGGAGCCAAGCGTAGCTCGCCCCTGAAGGTCCACGGTTCGAAGTTAAGTGTGGCTGCTTAGCGACGCATGACGTAAGCGATAACCGTTCCGATGACGAGAGCGAAAAGGATGGCTACGAGAAACCACTCTTCCATTTGCTGCTTCAACGTGCTGCGATTACCCAACGGTAGACGACCTGCGCCACCTCGTTGTAAATAAATTTGGTATGCTCGTTGCTCTATCTCTTCAGTTGGTACGTTTTTGTCGATGCCCGACACGATGGTTACCTCCTCTTGTCATAATCATCTGATAGTAAGTAGCAGCGTGAGTGAGCCTTCATGCGCGCAGAATCTCGTCTGGCAAATTATCTTGCGGCTGGTTTTTACTTATGCACGCTGAGTGAGAGGCGACTCACTCTCTCTTACGTAGTAGCTCTGCGGCACGAATCCTGTTCGGCAATATGGACAAGCCTCGCGCCCGGCACGCGGTCTCGGAGGCTTATGAAGTAAATTTGCATCTTCCAAAACTATTTGGCCCTCGCACTTTGCACATCGGCAGCACAGGTAGTTGTACATTGGTCGGTACTCCTCTTGGTAAGCGACGATTAGCCCTGCGGTGCGCGTGGCGTGTGGTCCGTGGCCCGACGGCGGGACGGAAGGGTGTAGCAAGACTATTTTCTACACTAACGCCGGTCGGAGCCAGGTCTCTACTAAAATGCTGAGAAATATTCACCGTCCTGTGGAAAAACGGTGCAAATCATTTTTATTAATTTGCACGCTCCCTGAATGAATGTATGCTCGCTGCGTCAATACACAAACCCTTGCAAGCTGCTACGACACCGATTGAGTTGGGGTTAATTCCGTTCGTCGCCAATATTTCCTGCCTCTATCACGTGTATGTACGCGGGGAGGCATACTTGGCAGCAGGACAAGGCAGTGCTGCCGCCGCCGAGTTTCAGAAGATTCTAGACCACAGCGGAATCGTCTGGAACTGCTGGACGGGAGCGCTAGCGCATCTAGGCGTGGCTCGTGCCAACGCCTTGGAGGCGAAAACCTCGCAGGGAGCGGATGCCGATGCCGCCCGCGTGCGCTCACCGCCTACAAAGATTTCTTTGCGCTGTGGAAGGACGCCGACCCAGATATTCCCGTTCTCATCGCTGCCAAATCGGAATACGCCAAGCTGCAGTAACTTCCAAGGTTTTCATTATCGGTTTCGTTGACGCTAACGGTGGGTCGTCCTAATATGACGCCCACGTCCCTCCCATGATTGGCCAGACCATCTCACACTACCGCATCACCGAAAAACTCGGTGGCGGCGGGATGGGTGTGGTCTATAAAGCTGAGGATGTGAAGCTCGGTCGGTTTGTTGCCCTCAAGTTCCTGCCCGACGACGTAGCCAAAGACCCGCAAGCACTCAGCCGCTTTCAGCGGGAAGCCAAGGCGGCCTCTGCCCTGAATCATCCGAACATCTGCACCATCTATGAGATTGACGACCAACACGGCGAAGCGTTCATTGCCATGGAATTTCTGGACGGGCTGACGCTAAAGCATCGCATTGCTGGCCAACCGATGGAAACCGAGTTGATTCTGTCGCTCGCTATCGAGATTGCTGATGCACTCGACGCCGCTCACGCCGACGGCATCGTTCACCGGGACATCAAGCCTGCGAATATCTTTGTCACCAAGCGCGGACACGCCAAGATTCTGGATTTCGGTCTGGCGAAGCTGCAAACGAAATCAGGAACCGATGGCGATGTGACGCTGACGCAGGAGGCGATGCAGTTGAGTACGCCGGGCGCGGCCATGGGCACACTGGCGTACATGTCACCGGAGCAAACACGGGCGAAAGAACTGGACGGTCGCACGGATATTTTTTCATTCGGTTTAGTGCTCTATGAAATGGTGACGGGAAAACAAGCGTTTTCAGGGAACACCTCGGCGGAGATTTTCGATGCCATTCTGAATCGCACACCAGTCGCACCCGTGCGGCTGAATCCAGAAGTTCCGGCGGAACTTGAGCACATCATCAACAAGGCGCTGGAGAAGGACCAAAGGTTTCGCTACCAATCGGCAGCGGAGATGGGCGCAGACTTGCAACGGCTGAAGCGGTATACCGAATCGGGACGCTCGGCGGTGATTGCCACGGAGGCCGAACCAGTGTCCGCAAGTTCCGTCGGCGCAGCTTCTCCAGCACCGACGCCGCTTGCCGGAAAGGCTTCCGCAGTTTCGGCTGTTGCGGCAAAGGCGCGCGCCGTGAGGTGGCCGATACTGGTAGGCGCTGCGGTGGTGGCCGTCGCGCTGGGTGTGGGCGCGTGGCTTTACTTTGCGCGCCGTGCGCACGCCCTCACCGACAAAGACACCATTGTGCTTGCCGATTTCACCAACACCACTGGCGATGCGATTTTCGACGACACACTGAAGACGGCGCTCAGCGTTTCGTTGCGGCAATCACCCTTCCTCAATGTGCTCCCTGACGGCGAAGTAGCGAAGATCTTGCAAGAGATGACCCGTACGGCCAGCACGAAACTTACGCCCGAGGTAGCCCGCGAGCTTTGCCAGCGGGCAGGCAGCAAGGCTTACCTTGCCGGATCCATCGGCAGTCTGGGCAGCGAATATGTGCTGGGATTGAAGGCGGTGAATTGCCAGAGTGGAGACACGCTGGCGCAGGAGCAGGTGACGGCGGCGTCCAAGGAGAAGGTGCTGGACGCAGTGGGCGAGGCGGCGTCCCAGCTGCGCGGCGAACTGGGCGAATCGCTGGCTACGGTGCAAAAGTTCGACGTGCCGCTTGCCGAAGCGACCACCTCGTCGCTGGAAGCGCTTAAGGCCTACAGCTTGGGGATGAACGCGTTCTCTCGACAAGAATCGAGTGCTGAACCTTATCTCCGGCGCGCCATCGAACTGGACCCGAACTTTGCGTTGGCCCACCTTACTCTAGGATCCCTGTACGCGGCTGTCCTCCAAGAGCCGGGGATGGCAGCGGAACATATCCAGAAAGCCTACGAATTGCGCGACCGTGTTAGCGAATCCGAGAGGTTCCAGATTACCGCGAATTACTACGGCCTGGTGACCGGCGAGGTTGAGAAGTGCATACAGACTCTCCAGTCATGGGCCCAGGCCTACCCGAGAAACCCGGTCCCCCACGGCAGTATCGGCTTCTTCTCCGCATATCTTGGGGGGTACGAAGATGAGGTCAAAGAAGAACAAGAAGCCATCCGATTGTCGCCCACAACTGGGCCTGCATACGCAAATCTAATGGAGGGCTACATCCCGCTAAACCGCCTGGATGAGGCCAAGGCAGTCTATCGGCAAGCGCTCGAGCGAAAGATTGAAGGTCAGTTTCTGCACGATGACATGTACCTGATCGCTTTCCTGGAAGACGATCCGGAAGAGATGCGTCGCCAAGTGGCGGCCGTCACAGGGAAACCCGGATTAGAAGACATTCTGCTTTCCGGAGAATCGGACACGGCAGCATTTAACGGCCGACTGGAGAAGGCACGCCAGTTGACGGATCAGGCGGTTACGTCAGCGCAGCGCGCCGGAGAAAAGGAAACTGCCGCACTTTGGCGGCTGGATTCCGCCCTTAGCGAGGCGGAATTTGGGAATCTGGCGCGAGCGCGACAGGAAGTGAACGGCGACTTGGCGATCGCCTCCACGCGCGACGCGCAAACTCTGGCTGCCGTGGCTCTGGCGTGTGCCGGAGATCAAGCCCACGCGCGGTCGCTGGCAGATGAGCTGCAAAAGCAATTTCCATTAAACACGACACTCAATCATTACTGGCTGCCGGTAGCACGCGCCTACATCGAGCTTCGGAGCGGCCATCCTGCACGGGCCCTCACATTTCTGCAAGAGGCGGCACCTTACGATCTGGCTTTCCCGTTGCCCCAATACAGCGAAGGGGGCCAGCTCTATCCGCCTTACGTTAGGGGCCAAGTGTACCTGGCACTGCACGAGGGCAAGGAAGCTGCGGCAGAATTTCAAAAATTCATCGACCATCGCACCATCGTCGCCAATTCCCCTCTCGCTGCTCTTGCACATCTTGGGCTTGCCCGCGCTTACGCTGTTCAAGGGGAGACCGCCAAAGCCCGCACCGCTTACCAGGACTTCCTCACGCTCTGGAAAGACGCCGACCCCGACATTCCCATCCTCATCGCTGCCAAAGCCGAGTACGCGAAGCTGAAGTAATCTTCCGAAGTTTCCATTATCGGTTTCATTGACGCTAACGGTGGGCCGTCCTAATATGACGCCCATCTCCCTGCCATGATTGGCCAGACCATTTCCCACTACCGCATCGTGGAGAAACTCGGTGGTGGAGGTATGGGTGTGGTTTACAAGGCTGAGGACACACGCCTTCATCGTTTTGTAGCCCTGAAATTCCTGCCGGACGATGTAGCCAGAGACCATCAGGCCCTTGAACGCTTCGAGCGCGAGGCCCAGGCTGCTTCCGCACTTGACCATCCGAATATCTGCACCATTTATGAGATTAGCGAACACGAAGGCCAGCGATTCAATCCCCAATTCCAGCACCTGTTCCGAAGGAAGTGGTCTTCCGCTGATAAGATGCTTCAGCGTTTGACCATCCAGAAATTGCATAGCGATGGCGTGTCCGCGCTTGGTGACAAAGATGTTGGCAGGCTTGATGTCCCGGTGGACGATGCCCCGCCCGTGAGCGGCGTCCAACGCATCGGCTATCTGGAAGATTCTCGATTTTGGACTTGCCAAGCTCACTCCTGTGGCAACGGGTGTCGGTGCCTCTGCAATGCCAACCGTCACGTCGGAGGAATTGTTGACCAGCCCTGGCGTTGCAATTGGCACCGTGGCCTACATGTCACCGGAACAGGCGCGCGGAGAGGAGCTGGATGCGCGAACAGATTTATTCTCTTTCGGCGCCGTCTTGTACGAAATGGCCGCTGGCCGGATGGCATTTTCTGGCAACACCTCGGCAACCATTCACGAGGCGGTTCTGAACAGAGCGCCGACCCCACTGGCGCGAGTGAATCCTGAGATATCTCCAGACCTGGAGCGAATCATCAACAAGGCCCTGGAAAAAGACCGCGACCTCCGTTACCAGCATGCCTCGGAAATACGGGCGGACCTGAAGCGTCTGCGGCGGGATACGGATTCGGGACGAATTTCATCATCGGGGAGCGGGGCGGTTCAGGGCCTAGCTCCAGAAACCGCGAGCAGCTCGGCCTATGCTGTCGCCGTCCAGCCTTCCGTGAAAACTGCACGCAACAAATATGCCCTCGTGGCCGCTTGTGTTGCACTCCTAGCCGCAGCCTACATGGCGTATCACTTTTGGCCTCGCTCGAACGCTCCAAGCAGCCCTGCCAAGATTACGCAAATAAGTCAGTGGAACAAACCGATGAACGGAGCGAAGCTATCTCCTGATGGCCACAACGTGGCGTTTGTCTCACCGGTACGCGGCATCGCACAAGTGTTCCTCATGCTCACCTCTGGTGGCGAGCCTCTTCAGCTCACGAATGACGAAGGCGACAAGGATGTAAATACATTTTCGCCCGACGGGAAAGAAATCTATTACGCGAGGTCTCTCGGCCGTGACGAAGTTTGGGCCGTGCCTACACTCGGTGGGGCTGCCCGCCGTGTAGCGTCTGTCCATTATGTGGTTCCCTCGCTGGATGGCGCCTCCATCTTTTATGTGAAGTTTGAAAGCTCCGGAATTTTTCGCGCGGGAAAATCGGGACAGAACGAAGAATTAGTGTACAACTTCGGAGGCACTGGCCTCGTCTTCTTCCCGGTTCTGCTATTTCCCGGCGGCAACGACCTGCTCGCTGCTGGTGGTCGCATAGAGGACTTGCCGAATTTCCATTTTTACAGAATAAACGTGACCAGCCATGAGGCGGTTGATTTAGGTGAGGTGTCCGGAGACCCGTTTAACGTCGCATGGGGTGAACCAGGGAATACCGTGCTACTCAGCCGGACCGTAAACGGGCTGATGAACATCTGGAATTACAGCTTGAAGGACCGGAGTCTGTCGCAGATCACTTTCGGGACGGGACCGGACTACTCGCCCATGCCAGACCCGGGAGGAAAAGGGATTTACTATGT
Source organism: uncultured Acidobacteriota bacterium (assembly GCA_963703675.1). Lineage (GTDB taxonomy): Bacteria > Acidobacteriota > Terriglobia > Acidiferrales > UBA7541 > Palsa-295. The sequence goes on from CAVPFH010000012.1 coordinate 328,277, forward strand.
GAATGGGAAATCCTCCGGGTTCCTGACCGCTTACCACGTTCATTCAAAGGAATCGACGGACATTGTGTCGGAGGACGCAACTCAGCCCAGCATCTCGCCGGATGGGAAGCGCGTGATGTACATCACGCTCCCCGCACCCCAGAGGCGCGAACTCTGGGTGTCGGACATCGACGGCGGCAACAAATTGAAACTCGCCACCGGAGAATTTCTAGCGACGGGGACTTGGGCGCCGGACAATTTTCACCTGTCTTTTGAAGAGTCAGAAGCTAGGGCAGGGGCCAAAGCCTACGTCGTCGGGGCTGATGGCAGCGGTCTTCGCCAGCTCCCCCCGATGGGAGGTGCGCCCAACAATTCGGTATGGAGCACTGACCAGAAATCCGTTTACGTGAGTGTCGATGAGAAGATGGGTTCGACACGAACCGTTTGGAAATGGAACGTGGACGGTTCAAATCTGGAGAAGTTCGTGGACAACTGTGGCGTAGTTACCGACATCGACCCCGGCGGGCAGTACCTGCTTAGCGTCGTACAAAAAGGAGAAAACACTGGAATCTACGAGGTCTCCATCTCCGATAGGAAATGCATCTCACTGCTCCCCGGCGCAGTGACATTCACTGCATTTTTTGATCGCGATGGTAAGTCGTTCTCTTATGCAGTTGCTTCTCGTGGTGAAGTCACGATTTACCGTCAGCCCTGGAATGACGGAAAGGTTATCGGGGCGCCTCAGGTCGCGTTGAAGGTCCCGTTTGCTTTTCCTCTGGCTTACAATGGTAACGGCTACGATTTTTCGAGGGACCTTTCCACCATCGTCCATGCGCGCCCCGGCGGTCACGCCGACCTCTATCTTCTGAGCCAGAAATAAATCCTGTCAGGAAACAGAATTCTGCTGGGTTGAGTCGTAGCGCATATAGGTATGAAGCCAGTCACGATTGACTTGCCTCTAGACGGGACATAACATGCCTCGCCAATAGCCATGATTGGCCAGACAGCGTCTCATGCCAGCTAGTCCGCGTCCATAATTCACCGTATAGCCATATGGCCGCGCATCTGTTCGAATGGTGGGGCTCGGGCAATGCGGGGACGCAACCATGCCGAGGGATAGCCTGGTGGTCTTATAGATGCCTTGAAAATCCCCGCCCGAAAGGCGGAATACTCACTAACGGAAAGCGCCCTCTCTCCATTTCAGGCTGAACCAACACACTTGCTGCGATCATTCTGGATTTCATTGGTAACCCTTTGCTGGTGTTATTTGTTTTGTAAATTAAGGTCGTCGCACTGTTGTTCAAACACATTGCGTCTATGAATGCGTGCTTTGAGCGGACTTGTCATCGTAAATTGCACTGCTCTGTGACGGCCGACCACGTCTGGCCCACTTCTTCAAGCGTGTGCTCGCTGCCATCCCCGAGGCCGAACCGCATCTTGATTATCTTTTCCTCGCGTGGGGTGAGAGTCTTCAATTGTACTTCTTCGCGATGGAGACGACCAAGCGCAAGTTGGCCTCCGTCAGCTCCTTCTTCGCCTGTTCGGTTTCGGCCTCGCCGCGCAGGATCTGCTTTTCCTCGGGTGTCTGTTGGCAGATCGAGTCGTAAACAGCTTCGGTCGAAAGGGAACCGTTTCCGCGCAAGAATTCAGGAGTCATTGCCCGGGGACGCGGATGTTAGAATGCTTTCCACAATGCCCAGCCACATACTCACTTGCGAATCTTGCGGTTCCCACCAAGTAAGATGAAAGACGGTCGTCAGGTCGGCCTCTCCAGCATTGCAAATGGCGTTTCTAATCGCCACCAAATGTGGCCCTCTGGCGATCAGAACACATCGTGATGAATGTTGTCTTAATTTCGACCTATGAGCTGGGCCGGCAACCGTTCGGTCTAGCCTCGCCTGCAGCCTGGCTCCGCAACGCAGGAGCGGAAGTCACTTGCCTCGATCTTTCGCGTGAGCCATTCCGCGAAGATGCGATACGCGCGGCGGATTTGGTCGCATTCTGCGTGCCGATGCACACGGCGACGCGCCTGGCGGTGCAGCTTGTGGGAACAATCCGCAAACTGAATCCAAGCGCGCACATCTGTTTCTACGGTCTTTATGCGCCTGTTAACGAAGCGTACTTGCGCAAACTTGGCGTGGGAACAATTCTCGGCGGCGAATTCGAGCAGGGACTCGTGAATTTGGCCGCCCGGCTTGCCGCAGAGACGAACGGCAAACAACGCGAGCCTGTAATTTCTCTCGCGCGGCAGAAGTTCTTACTCCCCGATCGCGGAGGAATGATTCCACTCGAGAAATATGTGCGGCTCATCATGCCCACCGGGGAGACGCGCACGGTTGGTTATACGGAAGCCAGCCGCGGCTGCAAGCATCTCTGCCGTCACTGCCCGACTGTGCCGGTTTACAACGGCGCATTTCGAATTGTCGATCGCGACGTAGTGCTGGAAGATATTCGCCAACAGGTTGAGGCTGGCGCGCAACACATCACCTTCGGCGATCCTGACTTTTTCAATGGTCCCACGCATGCGCTGGCGATTGTTGAGGCGCTGCATCGCGAATTTCCGCAACTGACCTACGACGTCACCATCAAGATTGAACATTTGCTACAGCAGGCGCGCAACCTGATGGCGCTGCGCGACGCGGGCTGCCTGTTCGTGACCAGCGCTGTCGAATCGGTGGATGATGCTGTCCTCGAAAGGCTCGATAAGCATCACACACGCGCGGATTTCCTGCGCGCGGTCCAAATGTTTCGCGAAGCCGGTTTGGTGCTGCAACCTACGTTTGTGGCCTTCACGCCATGGACGACGCTCGAAGGCTACTGCGACCTCCTCGAGGTGATCCGCGAAAACGATCTTGTCGAAAGCGTCGCGCCGATCCAACTCGCCATCCGCTTGCTGATTCCTGCCGGTTCGCGTTTGCTGGAGCTGCCTGAAGTCCCTGAAATGATCGGACCTTTCGATGAAGAGGCATTGCTTTACCCATGGAGCCACGTCGACCCGCGAGTCGACCAGCTTTGTGCAGAGATTCAGCGTCAGGTGCATGCTGACGAAAAACTGAAACGTTCCCGCGCGCCGATTTTCGAGAATATTTGGGAAGCGGCGCATCGTGCCCCGGGATTAAGCGTCGTGGCGGAACGCGCGCATCCCCTCCTGGTCGTGCGCGCCGCCATCCCCTATCTGAATGAGCCCTGGTATTGTTGAGCGGAGCCCACTGGCGACCAGTTGGTTGCCATCGCCAAAGCGCGCGAAACCGTGCGCCAATCCGAAGGGTTTGTGTGAGGCCTCACTGGGCGGCTCGGCCCTTAGCTTTTGTCGTCATCATAAGCCCGTCATGCAGGACGAAGCATCCCTCCGGAAACATTTTTCGAGCGAGTATTCGGATCTAGGTATGATCCCGCAAGGTTGAGCGCATTATCCGGGCACGCGGCTTGAATTCGAAATGTCTGGGAATGAAAAATCGAAGCGGCTCCTGATCCTGGCGAGCAAGCTGGGATATCAGACGCGTAGCTTTGCCAAAGCGGCAGAAAGACTCGGCGTTGAAGTCGTGTTCGGCACCGACCGGTGCCACAAGCTCGATGATCCATGGTCTGACGGCGCGCTGCCGCTACATTTCCAAAATCCCAGCGAGTCCGCGCAGGAGATCGCGCGCGCGCTGCGCGACAAACCCGTGAACGCCATCCTCGCGCTCGGCGATCGTCCCACTTCGACCGCGGCATTCGCCGCACAGGCTCTTGGAATCGCCGGCAATCCTCCGGAAGCGGTGGAAGCGTGCCGCAATAAGCTTCGGCAACGTGAAATCCTGCGTGCCGCCGGCGTCCCGATCCCGACATTTTTCTCGTTTGGCTTGGGAGAAGACCTGGCCACTGTCTTACCTCGCGTGAAATTTCCCTGTGTCGTCAAGCCGTTGTCGCTTGCCGCGAGCCAGGGCGTGATTCGTGCGAATAATTCCGGAGAATTCACCGCGGCGGTCCAACGCATCCACGCTCTGCTCGAATCTCCCGACATCCAAGTTCTGCGCGAACCCAACCTCGATCGCGTGCTCGTCGAAGCTTACATTCCAGGACAAGAAACAGCTGTCGAAGGCCTTCTCGATTCCGGCCGCCTGCGCGTGCTGGCAATTTTCGACAAGCCCGATCCGCTCGAAGGCCCCTATTTTGAGGAGACCATCTACGTCACTCCTTCGCGGTTGCCATGGAAGAAGCTGCACGCAATAGCAGAGTGCGCGCAACGAACTGTTGACGCGCTCGGGCTGACCAGCGGCCCGCTTCACGCGGAATTTCGGCTGAATGATGCGGGCCCGTGGGCACTCGAAGCCGCTCCCCGGCCAATCGGTGGATTATGCTCGCGGGCTTTACGTTTTGGTCCGCAGCGAATTTCTCTCGAAGAATTGCTGATCCGTCATGAGCTGCAACTCGGCGGAAGCGATTTAGCGCGGGAGAATGCGGCCTCCGGCGTGATGATGGTTCCCGTTCCGCACAGTGGAATTTTCGAACGACTGGAGGGACTCGAAGAAGCGGAGAAAACGACAGGCATCGCTGAAATTCGCATTACCGCGCGGTTGCGTGATTATGTGGCAGCATGGCCGGAAGGTTCGAGTTACTTGGGATTTATTTTTGCGCGGGGTTCATCCCCGGAAGAAGCGGAATCCGCGTTGCGAGCCGCGCATGCGAAGCTGCATTTCATTTTGTCGCCGCGATTGCCCGTCGAACATCCAGTGACAGGACGCATCTCCCGTTGACCACATCCTTTCATGCGTGGATCGAATTCCGGATCGAAGCAAGCTGGCGAACTAGGCTTTGGTCTGCGGCGGGATGTAGCCTTCTGGCAATTTGGCGCCTTCGCCGAAGAAGAATTGTTCCATCTGTTCTTCAATTATTTTCTGCGAGCCGGGATCGAGCGGATTCAACCGAAACTCGTTCATCACCATTTTCGAATGCTCAATCCACAACTTCCAGGCTTCTTTCGAGACACTGTCATAGATTCGTTTGCCGAGCTCGCCTTTCCAAGGCGGGCGATCGAGTCCCGGTATTTCCTTGCCAAACTTCACGCACTTCACCATATGCGCGCCAGCGGGCGCCAGCTGCGACGCGGGCTGCGCAGCGCTGTCTCCACACTTATGTTCCGCCATGCTTTCCTCCGAGCGCATTGCCTGTACCTACTCAAGATACTGCAAACGGACGAGACTTCCTAGTCGTCCGCGCGGCCGAAGATTTTGTTGCGCCCGAACGCAACCGTGGCTTGCGATAGCTCAAGGCCATCGTGGACAACAACGACGGAAAGAGCGGCAAGCAGAGCTCGGAATTCTACACGCACTTCTCCTTGCTCAAGTCGGTCGAAGCGGCTCTCAGGCTTCCGTGCCTGAACCATGCTTGCGACTCCAGCACCAACGTCATGTCTGATCTTCTCGGCAAGGATGACGACGACAACCGGTAGGGACAGCTAAACACGGGCCGCGAACCTTGCGGTAAGTTCCATCATCCGATCGATGCAAGGCCCTGGGAATCTGCCTCCCAGGGCCTTTTCATTTTCCGGGGCGGGTGGCCAATCCTTCCACCGAAGTGAAATCTTTGAGAACTTTTGAGTTCCGCTCGCGAGCTTGACGGACGACATTTCCTGACGACCTCGAAGGCGGCGCTCTCACCTACGCCGAAATTAAGGCCATCGCATCGGGCAATCCCGCTATCATGGAAAAGGTGAAAGTCGATACCGAGGGCGGATAAGAGCGATGTTCCTTTTGATTCGCCGTTGATCTTGCAGTGTAGGTTGCCTTTGCTCTTATCGGACGGCGGACCACGGCGAAATGGGTCTAACCCACGGCGGTCAACGCCAGAAGAACTTTAACTTCTACGAAGAGACGATGCGCATCCCGCTCGCTATACCGTATTCACGTACGACGATTTCGAATCGGGCCAGATGATGCCCCCCTATCCGACACCGCCTAACCATATCGTCAGCATCCGCGAAGATCGGTACAAGCTGGCCGAGTACTACGGCGTCCATGGGATGACTTGAATCCCGTAATCGAGGTTCGTCACGACGCTGCCGCCGCTGAGTTGTTCGACTTGAAGTATCCTCGCGCATCCTCGCGCTTGACTTGCCAGGATTCTGGGGTTGGACGCAAGACGGGTATCCCACTGTGGCAAGTACGGCGACGGGCACGCTACCCGAGCAAAATAGGAAGAAGTACGCCCATACCTAACGCAAAGAACCAAAGGGCAGGCGCCGGAGTTCCCACCGGTCGAATGCGCCGAAGCTCGCGCGCTGACGTTCTCGGGTTTAGGAGCAGTTCGCGAGTGTAGCGCTCTTCCAGTAATAGAAATGTCAGCGCGGTGGCGGCTCCGTAGATTAAATGCGCGATGAGAGATGGCAACAACGCAGACGCAGCACTTGCTCGCCAGTCGGTTTCGCCGGCGAGCAGCAGCGGTAAAAACGTCATCGGTCCCAAGTACCACCAAATTATGCCGAAGAGCCATCCCCACATAACTCCGAGACCAAGGCTGGAAGACTCGTGTCGAAAGAGTAGACCAAACGTCATGCCAATCAGCGCGCTCACCAGAAGATGAATGAGCAGTCCGCGAAAAATTGAGAACGGTGTGTCGAGCCCTGCGATCTGCGGTAGCACGCCCGTTGCGAACATCACCGGACTTGAGACAAGCCCTCCCACGACTCCAGCCAATGCCCCCCATCCGAGAGAACGCAATATGTTGAGTCCAGGACCTTCTCGTTCCCGATTCAGTGGGTCGGACTCGACGAACAACTTCAGCCATAGGCGGTCAATCGTAGCGTATGCGACTCCAAGAGTCAGTCCGTAGACGATATGGCCAACGAGCGATCCAAAAAGATCGCGACCGTGATCTGCCGACCAATCCAATGGCATTCGAGAGACAAATGGAAAAATGGCGAGTGATCCCAAAAACCACCAAGAAATTGCGAACCCAAGCCCCCAACCCATCGATGAACCATAGCCCCGTACATCCCGCTGGAATAGCAGACCGAAGCAGGAGCCAATGAATAACGCTACGGAGAACTGCACAGCCACCGCGGCGGCGCGGGAGCCGAGCCCGTCCAGACCGACGATCAAAGGGAAGAAATCACCTACCAGCGACCAGCGGCTAAAAATCATCCCGCCGATGACACCTGCGAAACCGCCGACGACAATCGCGCGCCACCAGTGGAAGCGTGGCTTCGCTGCTGTCTTGCGCAATCCGCCAAGAATTCCTATGGTCAAACCGACTGGCATCCCCAGGCAAACTAGATACGCAACCAGCTTCGGAAATTGATCGCGGGCATCTCTGAGCATAGCCATCGAATGGCTCTCACCGGCCAAAATGGGCAACAGACCCGCAGGAAGGACCAACCACAACAGAAAAGCTGCACTCAAACCCCATATTAATCCCGCACCGGCGCTCGTGCTCCGCGTAGCAAAGAAAAGTCCGAAAATCAGACCGAAACAGGCGCCCAGCAGAGAATCGTGAGCGACTGAAGTATTGAGGAGTGCGCTCGCGGCCGCGCCGCCCGCACAGCCGACGGCGAGGCCCAGCAACGATTCAATCCGACGGAAAGAACCGGCACTTTCGTGAAGCGCGAAGGTAGATGAGGGCTCTGGAGTTGCCGTCAATTTGCCTTACTCCAAGTCAATCGTTTGAACGATATCGCGCGGGAAGAAAAGCTCGATGTTCCAATCCACCAGAACTCGAATCTTTCTCTCCAATCCCGGCAATTTAGAAAGGTATATGGTTCGCCACAACACCCAAGCGAACAGGCCAGAGAAACGCACCTGCCTCTTTAGGAACGGCACCTGCAATTCCGCGCATGCCGTTTGATGACCGACCACACAAAGTGCTCCTAGCGAATTGAAATGAAAAGTCTGTTTGGGGCGCCCTTGCAATTCCGCGCAGATGTTCTTCGCAAGAATTTCTGCTTCACGGATGGCGAATTGCGCGGTCGGTGGACAGGGCTTTCCTGTGTTCGCATCTGCTACTGCGGCGCAATCACCGAGTGCCCATAATCCTGGATAACCAGGCGATCCCAGGGTCTTGTCCACCACCAACGCGCCGCGCTTGTCTTTTTCCATTGGCAGCGACTTCATCAGCGGATGCGGCGCCGTTCCCGCTGTCCAAACTAAGGTATTAGTGGGTATCTGGCCATCACTCAGGACCACGGCGCCGGGATGCAAGTCCGCAACACGCGTATTCAGCCGGAAACGAACCCCGCGCGATTCCATCTTTTCCTGTGCGTAACGAGCCAGAGATTCACTTAATTCCGGGAGGATGCGGTCGCGTCCGTGGACCACCATGACGGTCAAGTCTCCCGGCGCTAGGTTCGGATAATCGGCCAGGATCCCGTGTGCGAAGTCGTTAAGCGAGCCGGCGAGCTCGACACCGGCAAAGCCTCCGCCTGCGATCACAAAGGTGAGAAGAGGTCGTCGACGAGCGGGATCACTTTCACCCTCGGCTCGCTCGAACATCTCAATCACGTGGTTGCGGATACGAATGGCATCGAGCAAACTCTTAAAATTGAATGCGAACTTCTCGATGTTGACCATGCCTAAGAAGTTTGAAACTGAGCCCAAAGCGAAGACGAGATGGTCAAAAGGAATCGTCCGCGATTCTGCGCGTTCGCTCATATCCGCGCTCTCATCCAGGATCACAGTGCGCGCTTCGAGGTCTATCCTAGTAGCGATACCCCGAATAAATTCAGATCGACTGAGGCTGCTGCGCAAGGGCGTGCTGATGTGACTTGGTTCTAGGCTGCCTCCAGCGACTTCCGCCAACATCGGAGTGAAGAGTAGAGAATTCGTGTTGCTCACAAGAGTGATGGAGAAAGCGCTGCCCCGAAGTTCCTTTTCCAGGCACTCAGCGGTGCGCGTCCCAGCGAATCCGCCACCCAAAATAACGATGCGTTTGGTTTCTTGGCGCGCCCGCTGTTTTTCAACCTCAGGACCGAAAATTTTCTCGGCCGCGTCGCCGAACCCTTGCGTGATCAGACCAAGCAAACTGCCGTATAACACCCAGCCAACAAGCGCGGGGAATTGCGCCCTCATCTGCTCGGCGCTCCATCCTGGCATCTCGCCCGAGAACAGAGGAGTTGCGATTACGCTAATCAGGCCCCAAAGAGGAATGCCCAGTGCCGCGCCCGTCATCAAGTTGTCGACATATGCATGGCGGGTTGGTCGTAGGCTTGCGGAATAGGTTGCGCCCACGGCCATGCCCCAGAACAAGCTCAATAGCGAATAGCCGAGAATCGGCATCAAAACAGAACTGGACACTGCTCCCGCCAGTACGCCGAGCAAACTTCTCCTGAAGATCACTGGCACAGTTTTACTCCAACAGCCTTGGCCCGCTTAGACAATGAACGTCCCTGCGCCTTAGGTTAGCTATAAAAATCCCAATCTGGATTAACGGCAGCCCATTCACACTTAATAAGAAGGAATCGTAACCCGAAGACCGGCTTTTCTCACGGACCGTTGGATCAACGTGTCAACCGCGATCACACCCGGTCCAAAGACCAGAATCAGCAGGCCCACGAAAAAGAAAATGAAGGGATCGGCGCCGTAAAAACTTATCCGGCGCAGAGATGAAGGAGAGGAACGCTTCGCGGTCTGCGGTGACGTAGGCTGTCGTCATGTCGATTACCAGTCCTAAGGCGGCTATGCGCGAGAGTAATCCGATCGCGAGAAGGATGCCGGCTACGAATTCGAAACTGGCGACAAACGTGGCTGTCGCGCCGGGTGCCGGCAGGTTGAGGCTGGCGAAGAACTCTGTGACGTGCGCGAGATTGTGAAGTTTGCCCCATCCGTTCTGCGAAATTTGCCAACCCCAGTAGACACGGATGACGAGTAGCAACAGCGATTGAAGGCTGGAGGTCCCGCGAATGAACCAAGCGTAGAGTTTTTGGATTTGGATTAGCAAGTTATTCATGTTTGTCCTCAATACAGCAGAACCATCCCAGGGCAGCCCAAGCGTAAAACCATTGTTGAACCTGTTTTGCGGCTTCGTTTGGTGCGATCGCCATTTCGCGCAGCGTCGACTCGATTGCTTCGCTCAGCGTCTTGCCGGCGCGAAGTTCTTTCAGAATGAAAAACCCACCGCGCTCGAGGCGGCGGAAGTAAACGGTGTAATCGAGACGATGAACTGCGAGAAAGACTGAGGACGGCTTTAGGCGAGCGACCGACGGAACGGACTTGCGTTTACCGCGCTCATTGAAAGCGTTACTGGCCGTCTCTGTGTTTACTTTGTGCTTCCGAACTTCCAGGAGGAGGTCATCGACCGGATATTTCAAATCGAGCAGCTGGATATGCGGTTGCAATCTGAGTTTCAATCCGGTGGGATCGATGCCTGCGAGGTCTTCAGGCTTCAGAGCGGGTTCAGATTTTCCGTCGAAGGCTTCGATTTCGGCCCATTCGAGACGAACCATGTCGAGCGCTAACTTCTGTCGCGAGCCTGCCCAGCATGGGTTTCTTCGAAGCCACGATTCCAGGCGCGCGCCAAGGTTGCGGAGCGTAAAAGAGCGCGACGGGCAGTCTTGCAAGTACGCTTTCGAGATGGCATCGAAGCCACGTTCGCCTAGAATCGCTCTGAGGCCGGGAAAATCCTCAGCAAAACCGGAAAGAACCCGGAACCAATATTGCCGATTGTAAATTTCCAGGCGCTCGAAGGAAGAGAGGCGGTCGTTCGGCCTGATGATTTCCGTCGCGACTTTTCGCTGCGAGCGGCCAACGGGCCCGACGCTGCGCATGCGCTCGGACTGAGTCAGCGGCGTCATAACCGCACGAGCCATGCGACGCTGGATGCTTAAGAGCTTCATACGGCGGTCGCCAGGGAGGTGCTGGCGAGAAACGTGTTGGCTTTCAGAGCCTCGTTATGGACTTCGCCGAACGACGGGATGCTATCGTCCCACTCGAGAAGGGTGGCGGTGTGTCCGACGCGTTCGATAGCGCGGGCGTAGAGTTTCCACACCGGATCGATGACCGGATGATCGTGTGTATCGAGAATGTAGCGTTGAAATTTAGAGTGACCGGCGATGTGAATCTGCGCGACGCGTTCCGCCGGAATGCCGTTGACGTAAGCATAGGGATCGAAATTGTGATTCTTTGATGAGACGTAGATATTGTTTACGTCGAGAAGAATGCCGCAGTCGGCGCGCTCAACGACCTCGTTCAGAAATTCCCATTCGGTCATTTCAGAGACGTGAAATTCGGCGTAACTGCTCACATTTTCAACCGCGACGGGAATTTCCAGAAAGTCCCGTACTTCGCGAATTTTCCGCGCCGTTACTTCCGCTGCTTCAAACGTATACGGCATGGGAAGCAGATCATGTGTGTACCGCCCGTCGACGCTGCCCCAGCAGAGATGATCGGTGATCCATGGTGTCCTGGTGCGCTTGACGAGCTCTTTCAAGCGGCGCAGGTGCTCGCGATTAGGCTTTTCGGCGGACCCGAAATACATGGAGACGCCGTGCTGCACCACACGATACTGCTCGAGGATTCGATCCAGGATATGGAGCGGACGCCCGCCATCAATCATAAAGTTTTCGGATATGATCTCGAACCAATCGACGACGGGTTTTCGAGTCAGGATGTGATCGTAGTGCGGCGAGCGCAACCCGATCCCGATTCCGTAATCCGTAAAATTGTTAAAGGCATTCGCTGGCATTTCGCTCTCTCGCTTCAGAGGGGCGGGTAAACAACCGCCCCATCCGAAGGAATTGGAGGATTGGTTGGAAGTTTATTCTTGAGGATTGGAGTTATCTGCCGGGGGTTTGGAGCCGTCAGTTGCGCAACCGCCCTTGCCCTTGCAGGAATTCTTGCCTTTGCAGCCGTTGTCGCTGGACTTGCAACCGCCTTTTCCCTTGCAAGAGTTCTGGCCTTTACAAGCGTGCTTTTCCTTTACCTTCTGGTCTTGGTCCTGGGCGTAAGGGGAAGAGTTCAGCCCGGGGAGTAGGTTGGATGCCTGGATGGTTGCAGCACCGCCCGCGAGTAAGCCAGCAAGCGCAGCACCCGCGATTAATGCGGTCTTTGATCTTGTCATTGTCCTTATTCAGCTCCTATTCAAAGTTTGTCTATCTAACCGCCGAGCGTATGATTCGCACCTCGGCGAAAGGTTTCGCGGGATCGGAAATTTTGTAAGAGGACCGCTGCTGACGGCGGGCCGTCGCAAAAGCACGAAAATGAACGCCCATAAATACTTTGAGCGATCTTTTGGGGGATAACTGCTTTGGTGGCTGTTTTCACCTGCCAGTGCTGCAACGTGCGGCATAACACTGCACCTATTTTTGCTCAACCTTCTGTTTGTGGTTAAGAATCTGGGGCGACTAGCTCGTAGGACGACGTGAGTTGGATCGCTTTGTGTAATGTCCGATAGAGCGGACAGCGCATCGCGTAAATGCCGTGCACTCGCTCAACAACTTCCTTCACTTGCTCGGGGCCCGCGAGGCGCATCGCCACATGGATGCGACGGATTATTAGCACGCCCTCTTCCTGTTCTACCTCGCCGGTTACGTCTGCAATCAATCGTCCGTTGCTAGCGTCAATTTGGCGCGCTTCCAGCGCACCTCCGAAGGTTCCCATCATTCAACCAGCGGTTGCTGAAATCACATAGTCGATCGTTGAAGAGTGCGACTCCCTCAATTTCGACGGGTCCACCTTGTAATGCTCGGCAATAGCGCCGTGAACGCTGAAAATTACCGGCTGGGCCTCACCGGGCAGGTGCGCGACTCGCAGAGGTCCTTGTTTGCGCTCGATACGCGATTTGGATAAGTAGACTACTTCACCCATGTCTCCTCCTTATATCTGGTTGCTAGTCTTCCCGATGTTGCTACTTTCTATTTGTGCCGGATGTCGTCCGGTGCTCGCTTGAGGTCAAGAGGTAGAACCTTAACGCTCCATGTTACGGGCACCGAAGCGGGCGGATAGCAAACCCTATGGTCACAGGCCTGATACTTCAGCTCCCCTTTGATCTCAACCGTCTTCCCGGAAGAAACCAGCGAGCGTACGATATCGGAAGTTGTGGAGTGCGTTATGGTCACTTCCTCCCGGATGCGGAATTTTCCTTCGAAAACCGGCACGTGCTCCTGAATCGCTTCCAAGTACAGAATTTTAGAAGCCGGATAACTAACAGGAGCGAAGTCGATGCCGGACCGCGGTTGCATAGTGAGCTGGATCGGCTTATAACCCTCAACTCCAGGCGCGTATACGTGAACGTCCGGGCGAAGCTCGATTTCAGCGGTCAACGTGATCTGATTACCGGGAACAACTGTGCGGTCGGATTGCTCAAGTGTGAGGCGAAGATTGGGCGCTTCGACGTTCCCAGTCACTTCCTCGGTCAATTCAGGAAAAAGTTTTCCGATTACATTGTTTGGCGTGATGCGATCCGTCTCCTTCGGGTCGAAATATTCTTCGCGAGCGATTCCTCCCGAGTCGATGTAAACAAACCCCGGGTGAGCCATTCCTTTTTCTTTCCCCGTCGCCTGAGAGTTGAAAACGTTGAAGCTGCGGATGATTTGGGAATTGGGATCGGCTAAAAGCGAATACTCGATGCTATGCCTTTGTGCAAACTCCGTAAGGATCGCCGGGGTATCGTAGCTGATTGCAGCGAATTTTATCCCCTGGGCTTCGAACCCTTTTTTAGCGTCTCGCAACTGCACGAGCTGCGCTTTGCAGAAGGGTCACCAGTCGGCGGAACGGAAAAACAGCAGCACTGTTCCGTTCGCTCCCTTCAGCGTCTCATTTGTTTGTTCATGACCGAACTGATCGCGAGCCGCGAACGCGGGCGCTTTCGCTCCAATCTGCGGGCCGACGGAGGGCGAGCCTGCACTCTTACTCATGTTTTCCTGTGGATTCATGTTCGTCAGAACAGCTAGGATGCATAACGTCAAGATACATAGCGTCCAGGCTCCACTCTTCATCTTTGTCCTTCCGATCGGCGCGCAGTATCGGCGAACGCGCTGTAGCACGCGCGAAGCTAATTCGGCAGTCGGGCCGAGCCCACGCCCCAAATTCTCCCGGACTTATCCTGCGCAAGCGTCACGAGTCTTACATTTCGCGAATTTCCGCCGTTGAGGTGAATTCTCGCGTCTTTCGAGAAACTGGATCCCTTTTCTGCGGTCCCGACCAGAACAAGAGTTCGTACGACCGCAACGTGGTGTAGAGTTCTGCCGGCATTTTCCCCGCGGATTACATGCGATTCATCGCTGTCGTCGGCCACCGCAACCAGCACGTTGACTGATTCTGCCAAGACATCAGAAGGCAACGCAGCGGTCTCGATGTGCAGGGCGATTGTATTGCTTCCGTCGGAATGAATTGCCGAGAGGGTCGCCGGAATCTTTTCAGTCTTTGCTGCGTTCTGGATCGCCTCGATTGCTCCTCGTTCATCGCTGCCCACCAGTTCAATCCGTCCGTCAACTACCATCTGCGGTGTGTAAATGCTTCGGAGTCGAAACCTGTCGCCATATGCGCTTTGACGCTCACTGAATTCGTGCGAGGAGTAAGGGTCTTTCCATCCGATATCGTTCCAGTAATCCACATGCTCGCTGAGAACGACCACGTCCGCGCCCGCCACCGGCTGAGATTTGTCCAGCTTCTCCAACAGGGTGTCGGCAGGAGGGCAGTCCGAACATCCTTCCGAGGTAAACAATTCCACAAGCACGGGAATCGCTTGCACAATATCGGGACGGCTGCTACCAGGCCCGGCTTCAAGACGCGGAATCATTGGCATAGCGAGAGCGCCCAATGACGCCACAGCAACCAAAGCGAGAGCGGTGCGAAACATGGGCGTCCCTCCGTTCAACGGTGATGAATCTGTGCATTGTTCATATGATGCGATGATCAAAAAGCCAAAAAGTTACAGCAAAGAGTCGATTCGTTCAGGCCAAGCTCTTCTACCGACTAATGTTGGACCTGAAACCTTTCTCCTCTCTGCGAATCAGACATGCACGCCACGGGTTCGTGCCGCCGACGCATCCAAAGGAGATTCAACAATGACCGATGGGGCCGCAGGCACATCACGGACCGAAAGCTCAACAGCCCGATTGCAATGTCTCGAGGTGTGGGGTGGAAACCGCCGTGTGAACCATGCCGTCGAAGTCCCGGGTCTAATCGGATGGATTCATTCCGACCCTATCGAAGCCGCCGGTCGGGGAGGCGACGTTCACTATCTTTCCGTGTGCTCCAAGGGAATTCTTTCTCGCTTCGCTCTTGCCGATGTGTCGGGGCACGGAGAGTCGAGCAGCAAAATCGCCAAATCACTTCGGCAGCTCATCCTTAAGTACATCGACACATGGGACCAGTCCGAACTCATGCGCGAATTGAATGATTCGCTCGGAAGCAGGACGAAGGCGCAGGAGTTCGCCACCGCTCTATTATTCGCTTATTTCCAGCCGACTCGAGAGCTGGTGTTCACCAACGCCGGTCACCCCCCGGCACTCTGGTATCACTCGGCCACCGCGACCTGGGATTGGCTCGAACCTGCGACTCCATTTGCTCGCCTAATCGAAGGGCTGCCGCTCGGCCTGATTCCCGGAACCGATTATGTACAGGTCGCAGTGAGGCTCAATTGGAATGACGTAATGATTCTATACACTGACGGCATCACCGAGGCCGTAAATAAAGACGGCGACATGCTCGGTTCAGACGGACTGCTCGCGATGGTTCGGAATTTGCCTGTCGAATCCCCGGCGTTCATGGCGGGCCATTTGGCCGCGGCAGTACAAAATTTTCGTGGAACGACGGCCCGAGACGACGACCAAAGTTTTCTAATCTTGCGCCAGCTCGAAGCATGAGACCTGCAGCCAGGTGAGCGAGATTCGAAAGATTGAGCAAATGATGTTTCCAGTAGAAAATCGGCAGAAACAACGTCGTAACTTTATCCTGCGGACCACATTCGATATACAACGATGAACTCGCCACAGCCACAAATCGATCCCAAAGAGGCGAAGCTCATCAAGCGCGTTTGTGAGGGCGAGCCTGCCGCCTTTGAGGAATTAGTGCGTCCCTACGAACGCTTGATCTACGTGACGGCCATTTCAGTTTTGCGGAATCAGGCCGATGCAGAAGAGGTCGCGCAGGAGGCCGTTCTGAAAGCATTCTCAAAACTCGCAAGCTTCCGGGCGGAATGCCGGTTCAGCACCTGGCTCGTGCAAATCACTTACAACGAAGCGAGGATGAAGATCAGGAAAGACCATCGGCATCTGTACGACTCGATCGATGAACAGAAGCACGATTTAGAGGGGGACTATTCTCCGAAGGATTTCGCTGACTGGAGGCCCATACCTTCGGAAATCTTTGAAAGGAACGAAACGCGCCAGGCTTTGGAGAATGCGATCAATTCGCTCGGCCCGACTTATCGCGAGGTTGTAGTGCTCAGAGACGTTCAGAGTTTGAGCATCAAGGATACTGCGACGGTTCTCGGAATCCCGGAAACGAGTGTGAAAACTCGGCTTCATCGAGCGAGATTGATGTTGAGAGACGCATTAGCTCCTGGATTTGATGGCGCGTGGTTTGCAGAAAAGGAATACCGGAAGGTGCGCCCATGGTAAATTCGAAGTATCCAGCAGGAAACATTGAAATCAGCTGCGTCGAGGTCTGGCGAGAAATTTCCGATTATCTAGACGGAGAAATCTCGGCTGAATTACGCGACAGAATGCAGGCACATTTTGATGTTTGCAAACATTGTACGGCGGTGCTCGACGGCGTACGGAACATTGTCCAACTAGTTGGCGATGGAAGAGCCTTTCAGATGCCACAAGGATTTAGCGAGCGGCTGTATAAGAAGATTAGGGAGCGCTCGTGATCCACCGCCCGAACAGCTAGGTCGACTCCGTGCGAAACGGATCAGGGACGTCCGGATTATCAATGTACATCCATAACTTCCATTCCCCTTCCTTGCTCTTGCGCCAAACATCCATATAGCGGTTCTTTCGATAGATCGGCGCACTTCCGTCGTTCGGTGTTAGTGTCAAGTCGTGTAACCCGTGACTGCAGGCCACGTCTCCTTTGAGTCTGATCTCGAACACAATAGGAACTAGCTCTGTGGTGAAGCGCTTAAAAAAATCCTCTAATCGAACTTGCAATGCCTCCATTCCGCCCTCGCAAAATTCGCTGTGGCGGCCATCGCAGTAGATAACGAGTTCTGGGTCGGCAACACCTAATAGCCGGCGCGCGTCCCCGAGATTAATACCTTCCCGAAGCTCGGTCCTGGCCCAATGGATCGCGTACAAATCATCCATGCCTAGCTCCGCTAATTCAAACGCGTTTTTTTTTGCGGAGCTTAAACTATCAGATAAGTCTTCGGCAAAGCTAGGTCGCTGAAGCGACATATTCAGTATCCAGCTTCGCATGTCAGAAATCGTATCGGTTTGGTCCTTGGCGCTTGCGAACTTCAGAACTCGTTCAGCATCGAGTGCTTCGAGGGTAGCGTCGACGTGCTTCCAGACCTTGCTCACTGACCCTGGGATGGCGTTCTGAATCTGCACCGCCGGGTCCATCATGCTTTCGAGTACGTTGGCGATTTTTTCAGGTGTCGGCGGTGGCGGGTATTTGGTTTTTCTACGTTCAGCATTAAAGGCACGCTGCTTCGCTTCTCGTACCTTGCGCCCAAGCGAGAGGATACGAACCCTGCGATCAATGAGTCTCATGTGACGGACTAATTTGAGGGAAAATGTAAGATTCTTACATACCGAGGAGGCTGTATAAGGCGCAGGGTGAGAACCTGGGACAAATCAGAGGCTGGGCCATCCCGCGTTGTATTTACTTGCCCCAAGGTCTGGTGTAGCAATTTGCATCTCTGATATTGCCGGGCCGCCCTTCGCATTGATGTCATCAATCACCATCTTCGCGACATTTGCATTGGCGACGCCCAGGAACGAGAGCGGACCCGTCAGGTCCATGATCACTCCCACTTTAATGGAACCATCTTTCATGGCAATCTCTCCTCTCAATGATATCTCGATTGCGTCATTCGTGGATCCGACCTCGAACGGACTATCCAGAGTTTTTCGAACCTTTCTTCCCTCCCCTTCTGAAATGATCGCCAATGATCGTTGGTTCAATCATTTCCGGTTAATAACCACTCCAATGATTTCCCAAATTCTCGACTCCGATGCCAAGGTGGCCCCGTCCCTTTGCTCTACGGGCTTCCTATCACGAAATTTTCTCGGATTGGCCCTTCGGTTCGCAGAGTTCGTGATCTCGGAAAAAACCTAAGCGACGCCAATCAATTAGCAGTAGCTTGAAATGTTGCTTCATCGCCCAATCCCAAACCTCAATGGTCTTTTGGGGATTGGTGTTCATCCATTTGTCCTGGAGAAGTCCGATCACAAGTAGCGCAGCATTTTCGTCGTTGTCGAGGGAAGGACCTAACGCCGTGCCCTTTTTTAGTTTCTCGCCGACCTCAACGATGAGCTCTCTGACTCCCTCTGGAAACTCAGGTCGCATCCGAATTTCTCCTCCAACCGCGATTCGTCGCAGGTAAATAGAAACTATGAAACCCGAACCGCCACGCTGTCCAGCACACAGGCAACCGATGGAGCTTCTGCCGCAATGCGAGATTATAAAGTGGGGCAACTTCCGCCTGGAACCCTTGCACCGCTGGCGATGTCGCGTTTCCCTCTGCTCGTATTGCGACACTACACCTCTCGAATGTCCTGAACCGGAACCGAAACCCCGCTTCCACCGTCGCCGCTAGCGATGTTTCAGGCGTGAATAGATCGTACGACAGGCATCCGCAATAAGCGTGCCAGCGTAAGGGAACAGCCAATAGGTCCAAGTTCCCGGCGGGCTCATAGCTCTACGAAGACGGTTCCTTGCAGATTGTGGGGGAGATATTAGGACGGAGCGCATTGGATTCCCTCTACTGAAGTTAAGCGCCCATCGAACATGAAAGTCAATGGAACAAGCGCTGCCCCCATCACTTCTTCCCGGCTGCCGGGTAATTTACTAGAAGAATCTTTTTTTCGAAGGGAGATGGCATGAAAAGGAATCAAGGCGACTCGAATCGCAATCTCGCACGGAAGCGACGTTCGGTAGGTTTAACCCAACATGCATTGCTAGAATCGGGAGTGGCGGTGTCGAGAATCGTTTACGCAGAAACCGGCAGAATCTCTCTCGAAGCATCGGAACTCGACAAGCTGGATGCCGTGCTAAGAAAGCGCGCCCAAAAGGTCTTCGATGCGGTGGGGGCATGAAGAAAGCGAAACGGAAACCCGGAAGACCGTCCGCCTACGATGTTCGCAAATGGTGTCTGGCGAAAAACTCAGGTTGTGGGAGATTCTCGCAAACGCGTTCGTCGGTGACGTCGTCAGGGGCTCTATCGGTTTTGCAATTGCTGGCGCTCTGCTCATATATCTTCTCAGTGGCAAAGTCAGAGCGGCCTTCATGTGGGGTGCCGAGACTTTGAAGTAGTCTACGGCGCGGGACTCCGTCATTTCATATCATTACGGAATCTGAGCAGAAATGGCCACAGGCGTGCCGTCGCCGCTCCTACGCACATGAACATCTTCGGGCGCTATACGGAATGTTTTTGAAGGCTTAATCACGGAGATCTCTACATCTCCAGATGGGCAAGCAGCCGTATTTCCTTCCGCCGTTTCGTTGAGCACAACAGGATCCTTTGCTCCTGGGATGCATGTCGTCAACCGAAAATAGCCTGAGAAAGTATCGCCTACCTTTACGCTGACTTGCGTAATCGGGTGTTTGGCGCAAGAAGCCAGTGAAACGGAAATGGCCAGAGCAATCCAAAGCGTACATTTCATCGGGGACTCCTTCACTGCGAGTCTAAAATTGCTTTCGAAGATACTCAAAAATGACGTAGCCCAATAGACCGGAAATGACGGCTATGATCAAGTTGGCGAGCGAAAAAATATCTTCAACGGCAAAGGTTAAACTCTTTCCGTGGCCATTTGCGCGAGTAAATTCCCCCATCAAAAGATTCGAGTAGAACAGGAAGATTATGAAAGCGATCTCAACCATCGCCTTCCAGGTCGGTTTCAACTTTCTGGGCTGTTTAGGATCCATCGGCATCGGCTAACTATAGCAAGAACCGATTGTGGCAGCCGGGGCTGGTCGGTAACTGAGCCTGATTAGCCCGGACTGCGTCTTCGACGCGTCGCTGGTGCCAGAAACTTGTCCCGTACGACGTATTGATTCCACAGAACTTATCAACAAGTTTCTGAGAGTCGCGTCACTCGGACAACTCCGGTGGACGACTCCAAACATCCCATTACTGCGTCTTTTAGGCAGTATGACCGCTAACCGTAGGTTCGGACCGATAGCGGAGGTCCTTTCGCTGATAGGTAGAATTGGCTTTGCAAGTGGGGCACTCACGTTCCAGATCCTTCAATTGGATGCGACCGAGCGGGTGTGTCCAGCCAGTTTCCATTTTCTGCGGGATTGATTCCTCAGAATCAATGGCGAAAACTGCGTTCGGCCTGCGGCTGTTTTTTACGTTGTTGGCGATGACAAGGCTGGTCGAGTCTTTGGTTTCATCTTTCGGGTCAGTCCTTGTGATGGCTCTGAAAGCCTCGTAGCTTTCCCCTGACTTGAGCATCGCACATGCTGCGGGAACTGATGAGCTTAGCTTGAACCGGATGCTAGTAGACTCGGCGTCAACGGTGCAGCCTCCGTTGACGCGCTGAATCTTCGTGACATGGATAGTGAACGGGGCGCTTTGCGGGACTTGGAACGAGACGCTGATGGACAGCCCCCAATATGCGATCGCCAGCAAGCCAACTCTGCTCAAGTTTTCCACCCTCACACGCCGTCCGCAGATTGCTGAGGCTTCTGAGCCGTCAAAAACATCCGACACAGCTTGTGGTCGTTGACGAGACAGCAAAGACCAAGATTGCAATAGTGAGTATCGAAAATCTCGTCATCGGCAGTACTTCATTGTCGGATATCCTTTCCTGATTCTACGCTGTAAAATTCTCACGTGAAACGGAAACGTCTCGCCCATCACAGGCTGTCATTCCCGCAACTGGAAGTGACTGTCTCTTTCTACGACGAGGCCGCGGACTATCCGTGCGTTTCTGTTCGGCTCGGGGGACCAGTGTATCCTGAAACCACAGCCCGCTCCCCGTTGCGCCTCTTGCGCATTCTCGGTTCGTTAGCTATCCGATTGCCCTGAGCACCTCTCCGAGGCAAGAATCGGGATCTCGCCTTTAGGTACGCTCCGCAAAAAACGGCGAGTAAACTCGATGGCCTTCAAGGCAGGCCCCCGCAGCAAACGTGCCCCTTCCGAATTTGATCCACAAACACTATCCTCGATCGGACCTGAACAGAATTTTGTAGTAGGTGAATCCTCCGGGGAAGTAGTTACCTGCCAAACCGAGCCGTCCAACGGGTTCTCTCACTAAAGCTGATTTCCAAGGTCTCCCAATTAAGCAGTGCTCTTCCCTCCGCACAGGAATTCGCGTCGTGACACTCCGCATCCCAACGTGCCAAGAGCCGGTGCGATGCATCACTGGCTTCACGGTTGTAGGTGCATTTACTATTCGCCATTGAGGGCGACAGGACGCGTGGAGACACATTTCTAAGAGATTCCTCGCCGAACAGGAGTTGCAGACAGCGAGAATACGAATGATCGCCCTAAGAGAAGCTCTCTGGAATAAACCGTGTACGACGCCATCGTCTCACCACTCTCCGCCGTTCAGAAGATCGACGCCATCGATTAGCGAATGGACAAGGTGAGCGAAAAAGCGCTCCAGAAAACAACCAAAATCATGTTTCGGGATTAGGAAGCGACCGTTGCAACAGTCTGTTGATTCGACGCTGAAGGAGTTGCGATATGCTGTGACAGCTGCTCCTGAGCTCCCGCGGGAGCGATCAGCAGGAGCCTATCGCCTGGTTGCAGGACAGTATCAGGACGCCCTAGCATCACCGAATTCCCCCGCAAGACGGCCACGATCTTTGCGTCAGCCACAGGCCCGCTGAGCGCGCGCGCCTGAATCTGCTTTCCCACCCAGGGACTTTCGGGCCGCAAAGCGCCGGTCAATAGCTGCGAGCCATCCGGAAGGTCCAACGCAATTCCCGATTGCAAAAGCGCGGCGAGATGAAGATGAGTCAGGTGCGGTGGTAGCGAGACCTTGCCTTGTTCCAAGAGGCGCACCGCGATGCGGACATTTTCAGCTCGGTGCGCAGGCGAATCGGCCCGGCCCGCTACCTGGGCTTCGTACAAGCTCCCATACTTGAAAAACGACGAGAGATTGACTTGAATCAGGTAACTCAACATCACGGCCAGCCCGGCGGGAACCAGAAGCTGGTAGCCGCCGGTCATCTCTGCAACCATCAACAACGTCGCGATGGGGACGCGTGCCGCGCCGCCGAAAACGGCGGCCATCCCGACAATCACCAGGCCCGACGAGTCGTGATGAAAAATTCCGGCAAGCGCCCCACCCAGCATGGCGCCCACGAAAAGGCTGGGAGCAAAAACGCCGCCCGAACCGCCGGAGGAAACGGTGAGCGACAAGGCCACCATTTTTGCGACCAGAAGGACCAGCAGCAAATGCAATGCCAGGTGACCGTCGATTGCTTCCTGAATCCATCCGTAGCCGCCGCCCAGAACCTGCGGCAATCGCAGCGCCAGCAAGCCCAACCCTAAGCCGCCGAGAGCTGGTTTCGTCCACGCGGGGATTCGCAGCGCCCCAAACGCATCGCGGATGCGATAAAAAACTTCCGGCAGTATCGTGGCCACGATGCCGCTCGCAGCTCCTAATACGATGTACCAGCCGTAATCGGCCAGTCCCGTCGCGGCCAAGTGCGCAGGCACCTGAAATAAAGATCGCCATCCGACAAACCACCCATTCACCGCATACGCGATGATAGCGGCCAGCATGCAGTAAATCAGCGCGTCTGCCTCGAAGTCCATGCCGCCATACAAAACTTCCACCGCGAAGATGGCCGTCCCGATCGGCGAGCGGAAAATAGCGGAAAGCCCCGCCGCCATGCCCATCAAGACGAGCAACCGCCTCTCTCTTTCGGGCCGATGCAGCAGCGACGCGTACACCGAACCGAAACCGGCGGCGATCAGCGCTATCGGTCCTTCGCGGCCCGCCGATCCGCCCGAACCGATGGTGACCGCCGAGGCCAACATCTTCACCGGCGCCACGCGCGCTCTTAGGGCCGATCCGGTGTAGTGCACTGCCTTTACGACGGTGTCGGTGCCGTGGCCCTCGGTCTCCGGCGCAAGACCGTAAACGAGAGCACCGGAGATCAGGCCGCCCAATGTCGTAGCCACTGGCACGAGCCATAATCCGTGGGGACCGATCGTTTCGCGCAGTACGCCGCCCTCCTCGGGAAGTCCCGGGGGTCGGTAACCGCCAATCCAGGTGAGGAAGAGATGCTGAGAGAGGCGCAACATCCACATGAAAAGTTGCGCGCCCAGGCCGCCGATTATTCCGAGCAGAACCGAGTCGAAGAGGAGTCGCGGTTTGTCTCCACCCTGCATCTTAACCTTGTACCACTTTGCTGAATCGGCCGACAATCGTAAGAGGAAACTCCGGAGCAACGTCGTGAGTGTTCAGACTCGAACACGCTTTCTTCGCGAACGATTCGGAGAGTAAAATTGCCCAGGCGGCTTTGCCCTTCGAAAGGGCCGCCACATCGGCCCGGAGCGATCTTTGACTAAGAGTTGCCAATGAAAAAGGCGGCGATGCGTCTCCGAAGAACGAAAGACCTACATCAGTACACGATCGCAGCGCTCGATTCGGATATGGGCAAAGTGGATGACTTCTATTTCGACGACGAAAAATGGACCATCCGTTACATTGTCGTCGCCACCGGCCTCATCCTTTCGGGGCGAAAAGTTCTGATCTCTCCATTAGCTCTGCGTCATCCGGCCTGGAGCCCGCTGCACATCAATGTGAATCTCACGTGCGAACAGGTCGATCGCAGTCCCAGTATTGATCTTGATAAACCTGTTTCTCGCCAGCACGAGGCGGAACATCACAACCATTACGGATTTTCCCGCTACTGGGAAGGCGACGGCGTGTGGGGTTCGTGCCCCACCCCGAAGGCGCTTGCGGAAGCGACACGCACAGAATCCAAATCCGCAGCGGAGAATTCGACCTCTGGAACGCATCTACGCAGCACGCGAGAAGTCATCGGCTACCACATCCAAGCGACCGACGGCGAAATTGGGCACCTGGAAGACTTTTTGTTTGACGGGGAGACGTGGGAAATTCGCTACGCCATTATCGACACGAAGAACTGGTGGCCGGGCAAGAAAGTGTTGCTAAGACCGCAGTGGATCAACCGAGTAAGCTGGGCCGATCGTGAAATTGACGTAAACATATCTCGCGAGATTATTCGAAAAAGCCCCCCGTGGAATGCCGACCGGCCTGTTAGCCGGGGATATGAACTTCGCCTTCACAAACACTACGGATACGCGCCGTATTGGACGAGCGAGAAATGAGACCGCTGACGACCCGCCTTCGTTCTGGGAGCAACGCCGATACCTATTCTTCGTCGCGCAAACACGAATCGGAATGGAAGTGCGCAAAACAACCGCCGATCTCCGGAATCCTCCTTGCGCGGCGAATTCCTTAAGTAGAAAGAAGGACAAGCATCCGATTTGCGGGCCAGGGTTGCAGATTGGAATTCCTGGTTCGAAGGAGCGCTCCATGGAAAACGGTTCGGTTCCGCATTTGGCTCACATCCCAGAATTACAACGTCTGGATTCCGCAATGATTGCAAATGCCGTGGAAACGTTCGGAGTGGGGCTGCCAAATACGGGGTTTTACCGATTCCAGGATTCATCGCATTCCCGATTTTCCGCCTATGGTCGGCTATGAGGCGACGGCCCGTGGCAAACCAGATCGTTCAGCACAAGAAAGGCCTTGCGGAACTCTGTCGCTCCGGCAAGTTTACACTCGATCGATTTCGCAGTAAGGCAAAGGACGGAAGACACTGATTATCACTGAAGTCTGCCCCAGCGGGGTTATGGGGCGTTCCGCATTGCCTGACGAGTTCCTTTCCGACTCTTCCAGCTCCGACTCGAATTCGCCGTTGACCAATCCCATGGATTCAAGCGCCTCATGATCCGCTCCGCCTCCTCGACTGTTCCAGAAGCGTCAGTCGGCGATTACGTGATTGTGCATGTGGGATTCGCCCTCAGCCGTGTAGATCATGCCCGCAATGGTTTTGCAATTTCCATGAGGTGTACAAAACGCGCCGGTGTAGCCCATGACGGCGTTTATCGGTGGAGGATGTAGTGGTACGCTTTGTTTGAGGTGCGGCGAATGCGAACAAGCAGCAGTGACTTCATAGATGCATTAGCGATAGCGGATGAGCATTCGAGGTCACTCCCATGATTGAAATGCATCTGTCAGGAATGAAGGCTCGAAATGGAACATTGGTTTTCATATGCTCGACGTGCAGAGTGCCACCGAGTTTTGCATTTGGAGCACAAGATAAGGGCGAATTGGTGTACTTAATGTGTTGTCCGAAGTGCGAAATTGTACTCGGCGAATGGGCTTCTCTTGAAGCCCGGGACCGTGAACTCCGCGAATTTGCGAGGACGCTGAGGCAGCAGCACTAACAGGGCCGAATTCGGTGTCGATCTGCACTTAAATGGCACGCCGTCAAAGCAAACCGCTCAAGCGATTGGGCAGCATAGTTTCGGGCTACAGACACTCGCTCGGCTCGGCATCACGCACCGCCGCACGGCGCATCATCACCCAGAAGGCAACAGCTACATCGAACGGTTCCATCGCAGCTTGAAAGAAGAGGAAGTCTGGACGACGGAGTATCGCAGCCTGGAAGAAGCGCGAACCAGCATCGCTCGTTGGATCGAGGAGTACAATCACGATCGGCCTCATCGCGGACTCGGAAATCGCACTCCGCACGAGGCCCTGACTGTCTAAATTAGAGGGGAGCACGACAGTGGTCACTCGCCCGCAACGGGAAGCATGCTCGAAGTGCGACTTCTAACCGCCCCCGATCGGACTCTCGGACGGTCTCACGCGGCCGTAATGCTCCAATAGCAGGTCAGCCGCCAGTTTCGGTCCGTCCCATCACGCCACGATTTTGGCAAACGCTGCCGCTTTGGCTTTTGCCTGCTGGTCGTTCAGCAACTTCCGGATCGCTGCCTGAATGTGCCGAGACGGGTCCTTGGACTTCGGAACCCGTATCGCGAACCCGAGCCGTTCGAGGCATGCCAGATTTGCGACCTGCTCCATCTGCATGCCGACGCCGACCACCGGCTTACCCGCCAATGCAGCAGTCATGACCGTTCCGATGCCCCCCATGAATGACGGTGAGATCAGCCATCTTATTGACCTGAAGCGCCGGAACCCAGTCGGTAAGGAGGACGTTCGACGGAACGCGGACTCCGGAGACCCGTTCAAGCTGAAACTTTACGGGAGCGATCACACGGTACGGCTTCCCTTCAAAGCTCTCGACGATCTTGGCAACGATCTCAGGCGTGCCGGAGCTTCCCATGGCGAAGTAGATCAGAGGTTGATCCCTTGGAATCGCGCTGAGCTCCCGGGGAATCGGAAATTCGTCCTGGGGATGAGGGGACCGATGAAATAGTGGTTGGGCGGCAGTTTGACGCCGGAAAACTCCGGGGGCTCCGCAACCAGCGTTATATCGCCGCGCCAGTAATCGAAAATCGAGCCATATCCCGGAACTCCATAATGTTTTGCCGCGCGATTCACGGAATTTAGGAAACCGCATCTGATCCAGAAATTGATGAATAGAAATACGGACCAGTCGGCGACCGCTTTCAGCGGAGCGGGCCTGATATTGTCCGTCATGCCTGCACCATGGCAAAAGAAGTCTGGGAGCCAGGTCGATTGCACGACCCAGACGAGGGGAATCTGGAGCACACGGCAGCTAACAGGAATCGATGGATACGACCCCGTCACGACTGCGACAGGGGCAAGCCGTCTAAGAAAGGCGACTTCGTTCTCGACGCGCTGAGTCATCTCAGCATCCGTGAAGGCTGATGCGAACTTTTCGCCCCGATCCACCTTAGCGATGTGCTCGATCTTCTGTGGCGTCAGGCGCGGCTCCATCCGCGTCAAGGAAAAACCGTGCTTCTCGATCAGCGATTCGAAGTCGCCCCCGTCGGAGATAAAGTGAATATCGAAGGCATTGCTGCCCACGGGATCGCGCGCAACTCCGTTCGCTATCTCCAGGGTTCTGCTCGTCTCCGCCAAGTTGAAGACACAAGGAGCGAAGAGGAGAGTTTTCTGAGGCATGGTCCTGCTCTCAATCAGATCAGCCATCGAAATGCCCGTTCGACGAACGCCTTCGCGCTCTTCTCGACACACACACCATGCGCGATGATCAGTTTGTCGAAATCCCAAGAAAGCAATCTGTCGAGGGATCGCCGAGCGAGGTCTCGATGAATGAAGGATAGCCTGATGTCGAGCGGAACGCCCCCATCGGGATATGTGACGCCAGCAAGCTTGAACAAAGCGTTGCGAAGCGGGTGCCCTTTCAGTGCCGGATGATTTTGGATCAAATCATCCAAGATGACAGTCCGAGACCGTTTGTGACGAAAAATTACTTCTTCGATGAGAGGGTTCCCCTTAAACGCAATTTGTTCGAGATCCTCTGCCCAGCCCCTTGGCGGCTCGTCTCTCAGGACACGAGTGAAAGCTAATTGGCCCTTGCCCAACGTTAGTGGCGAAAGCCTTGATGCCCACAACTCCGCCTCGGGAAACAAACTGTGCCAGTTTGCCAGCCGCCACACATGCCTCGGAGTCCCGGCAACAAGATATCCAACCGGCCCCAACGCAGTAACACGTTTGAGCGTATCGGACTGAACGGAAACCGGGGAATCCACCCACAATGATCCGTCGTGAAGTCTCACGATGACCATGCGCGTAGTCCACAAAGTTCCGAAGTCGCGGACATCCGGGCCTTCCACGATCCATAGATCCTCACCAAAGTTCTCAAATTGCGCCATTGTGATAGTACGAGAATAGCAAACCGGCGGGTGGTCGCCTCCTATAATGGCTCCGGTCCGAGAGCGTGGTTGCGATTTCCCGGTGCGACCTAGCTGGCAACAGTTTCATCGTCTGGAACCTCGGAGGTCAAGTGCGCTTGACGATGGGACCGTTCTAATCTGGCTAGTCCTGCGCCAGCTTCGGCTGCAACGGCCGCGCCGAAAGCGTCGAGCAATCAAGTCAATCAGTTTGCCTGCCGCCGTGCGCATTAGGTTTCTGTCAATCACGCTGAAGCGGCGCAAGTTGCTGGTGAGGCTTGATTCGGCGGTCGGCTCAGGATTAGCCACGTTCTTGTACTTAACCAGCGGTACAGCATACGCGGCGCGGGATTTATGACAAATGACACGACAGCTTGAAAAAGACGAGGCGTGCGAATTCTGCTACGCGCCAGCAGTTTCAGTCTGCATCCATTGCGGGACTGCAGTGTGTAAAGAGTGCTCAGAGACTAGAAACGGGAGTGCGGTTTGCAATGATTGCATCGAAGGCGAGGAACCGGAGTTCGATGCTGGCGGCGAAAGCTAGTGCGTTTTCCTGATTTTCCTGAGGGTCTCCAAATCTTATCGCGTTGTCCCCGTGGGCGCTCGCATGAACCCCGCATTCGAACGCTACATCGGCATCGACTACTCGGGTGCTCAGACGCCCACGTCGAGCCTCAAGGGCCGCCGACCAACTTTTTGCGTGGTATTGTACTCGTCATCGAGCAGCCCGGTCGGGAGGCCGATGAGAATCTTTTCGCAGAACGAGCCATTGACAGACGCGGAGTTCGACCGCCTCGGGGACTTCCTCAAGGGTTGCGCGGGCGGCAAGGCCATGAATGTCGAAGAGCTTGACGGGTTCTTCGCCGCGCTGGTTGCCGGTCCCGAAATCGTGATGCCCAGCGAGTACCTGCCGGAGCTGTTTGGCGGCGAGATGTCGGACGCCCATGAATTCGGCAGCCTTGAGGAAGCAAACGACATCTTGGCGCTCCTGATGCGTCATTGGAACGACATCGCCGCGACGCTTTCGAAGGGCGATGTCTACCTGCCGATTCTTCTGGAGGACGAGAATGGCGCGGAGCACGCCAATGATTGGGCGCGAGGCTTCATGCGGGGCGTGGAGATGTGTCACGGCGGTTGGGCTGAACTGATTGCGGATGAGGAGCACGGCGGATGCATGGTTCCCGTGCTGATGCTCTACCACGAGCACGACCTGGACCCGGAGATGCGCCCCGAGCCGATTGGCGCGGAGCAACGCGAAAAGGTCATCGAACACATGGCGGCTGGCCTAGTAGGAGCGTTTCGGTATTTCCGGGAGCACGGGCGTTCCAACTTGGGCACCCGCGCAGCGGAGCCTCGGAGCACCAAGACGAAGATTGGGCGGAACGACCCGTGCCCGTGCGGCTCTGGGAAGAAGTACAAGCGTTGCTGTGGCGGGCAAACAATAAACTGAACCCCGGCTGGCTCCACAAGAAACTCGGCCCGCCGTTGGCTCCACAACTGGTTCTGTTGACTGGATGGCTGAGGGGAGAGAATGCCTGAGAAAAAGCCCTGCGAGTATCTAACACAAGTTCTCGATTTCTTTGAAAAATCTGCTGAGGCGCTGTGACGATTCCCGAACGCCTGGATGCGGCGATGGGGGTTGTGTTTAACGTTGAGAACGCTGCAGCAGGTGCTTGTGGTGAACCTCAAAACGATGATCGCGCACTGTGGCTGCTTGGGCGCAGCAGATCGATGGTGGGCCGTTGAGCCAGCTTCAGGTGCCACCTGCGGACGCGGATGCGGCGGCTCCTCCGGAGCTAATTCCGGCGCCGGCTCAAACGAATCATTTGCGCGCTCGCTGGAAAGATTCGGCTGCTGTCGCCTTCATTATGCGGGAAGACCGGCTGTTTCTGCTTCTCGCTGTGCTCATTGGAATTTTTTCCGGTCTGGCGGTGGTGTGTTTCCGATTGGCGATTGAGTGGACGCAGATTACGCTGCTCGGGCCGTCCCTGGCTCCCTCCTTCCCACGGGTGGTTCTGGCGCCCACGCTCGCGGGTTTGGTGGTGGCCCTGCTCGCGATCCATGTATTCCCTGGTGTGCGCGGCAGCGGTGTGAACCATACCAAAGCCGCGGTTTATATTTCGAACGGTTACGTGCCGTTCACAACCGTCATTGGAAAATTTGTCACTTGCGCGCTGGCAATTGGCAGCGGGCAATCATTGGGCCCTGAAGATCCTTCGCTGCAGATGGGCGCCGGGATAGCTTCGTTGATCGGACGCAGCCTCCGGTTGTCGCAGGAAAAGCTGCGCCTGATCGCTCCGGTGGGAGCCGCGGCGGGTTTGGCGGCTGCGTTTAATGCGCCCATTTCTGCTGTGCTGTTCGTTATTGAGGAAGTAATCGGTACTTGGAGCGCCGGCGCGTTGGGCGCGATTGTTCTCGCCGCGGTGTCCAGCGTCGTAACGATGCGCGCGTTCCTCGGAGCAGACTCCCTGTTTCGCGTTCCGCCGTTTCGCGTGGCCAGTCCCGCCGAAATGCTCGCGTATGTCGTCCTGGGCATTGCAGGCGGCGGCGCGTCTCTGATTCTGCTGAAATTGTTCGTTTATTTTCGCCCCAAGATACAAGCACTCCCGAGTTGGACTCAGTACATTCAGCCAGCGGCGGCAGGGCTGTTGATCGGACTTATCGGCCTTCGTTTGCCACAAGTGATGGGTGCCGGTTATGCGATTGTGGATCAGGCCATGCACGGCCAATTTTCCTTGGAGTTGTTGCTGGTTTTGGCCGCAATGAAAATCCTCGCTACTGCGTCTTCCTTTCTTAGCGGAACGCCCGGTGGCACGTTTGCGCCTACTCTTTTTATCGGCGCGATGCTGGGCGGTGCGGTTGGAGCTATCGAGCATTACTTCTTTGCGGGTCTTACCGGCACGGTTGGCACTTTCGCGCTCGTAGGAATTGGCACGCTTTTCGCGGGCTTCCTGCGCACCCCCATCACCGCCGTTTTCATGGTTATCGAACTCTCAGGGAATTACACCGCAATTCTCCCTGTCATGATTTCGACTATGGTGGCTTACGTCATCTCACGCCACTATCAGAAAGTTCCTCTCTTTGACCTGCTGGCGCGCCAGGAAGGGCTGGTCTTGCCGTCGATTGAGGAACGCCGGGAGATGATGTCGCTTGCGGTGGAAGACGCCATGCAAACGGATGGGGTCCTTACAGTGGAACCGGGCGAGGCACTCACCGACCTGGCGCGGCGAGTAGAGGCGAATCCAGATGCGGTGCTTCTGCTTCGCGTACGCCCGGGGGAATGGTGGATTCCTGATCGTGAGGACGTTTTGCGCCGCGCTCCCGACGCTTCGCCTGCGGTCACTGCGGTCCACGTCAAATCCAAAGGGCCGGTGCCTTATCTATTCCGGGATCAATCGCTCTCCGAAGCGCTGCAGGTGATTGGAGATTGGGCGGTGCTGCCAGTGGCTAGCCGTGCGGACCTGGGGAAGCTGGAAGGGATACTTACGCTTGCCGATACACTGCACGCATTCCGCAAGGCCCCGAAAGAAGACCAATAATAGGACCATACTAGCAATCCCTTAATTTTCTTTAACTTAGAAACGATAGAACTAGTACTTGTGCAGCAGTTCGGGCGACGAGAATTGACGCTTTAGCTCTACTGGTTCTCAGGCCCAGCCGCCCTACTCTAGGTGCGTAATTAGGGAGGTAGTGTCCCGAGGCTCTAAAAGAGCGACGTGCAATGCGGCGATTCCACATGCGACATCCGGATAAAGCTCCACGCTTGCGCTGTTTCATTCCACGCCTATCATTAGGCACGCGCGAGGCCAGGCGGCTTGTTTAAATATTCATTAGAATCAATCACTTGAAACAGGCATACATTGTTGTACCGAGGAAATTTCCTCGCTAAAGAGGCATATCTGGAGAGGACCGTCATGTCGGCGGGTAATCGTTAGCAGGTGTCTATAATTGAACAGTTTGGTGGAACACGGAATGGTCCTAAGCTGCATGGGACATCCGAGGATACGCGTTAGTCAGGAGTGGGGCGACTAAGCGATTAAAAAACTGAAATGAAACTGGCAAATCCAATGGCCGAAGATTCGTTTGAGAAAGCCCGCAAAGCGTTCTTCGGAACCGTAACAACAACGCCGGGCGCGTATTCAGTTGAATTCCTCAAATCGCGAGACGAGCTCCCTGCTGCTCTTGAGGCGACAAAAGAGTGGAAGTACGACAGCCGGTGCACCGTCAGCGTTTCCTCCAGACCTTCCTCCAGACTCCGCGCTGCGCTGGGGTTGATGCGTTCCAGTTGCCGGAAGATTTTCTCCAGCTCGGCCTTGGCCGCCGCGTACTCGGCCATCGCGTAGGCGTTGCGGATTCTCCGGTCGTAATCGCCCTGGGCGTTTTTCGGCAGATGATCTTTTACGTTTCGCCGTTTGTGGATCTGGCAACGCTGCACCTCGGCCCGCTCACCGAACACCCGCTCGATCCCTGCTCGCAACGCTTTCGCTCCGTCGATCACGAATAAGTAGCGCCGCTCCGGATCCAGGCCGCGCGCCACCAGGTCTTCCAGCAACTCCTTCACCACCGTGGTGTTTTCCGTCGCTCCTTGCCACAGCCCTAAAACCTCTTTTTCTCCGCTGGTTTGAATGCCCAGCGCCACTACCAGCACCTGCTTGCCAAAATGAATCCCATCGATCAGGATGGCCACCAAGTCCAGATCGCTGAGTTTCTTCTCGCACAGTTCTTTCAACTGCGCCGCACTGGCCTGGACGAATTCCCGACTCACGCTGGATTTCTCGATCCCGTACCCGGAAAGCACCGAGTGGACCGCACGCTGGTAATTCCGCGAGGTCAATCCGGCCACGATGCCTTCGCGTACCGCGCGCTGCCGCCGTCCGTCGTGTTGCAGTCGCGCGTAACTGTCCAGTTCTACTTCCTGGCCCTCGCGTGTGCGCACCCGCGGCCGTGTCACCGCCACTTTCTGTCCGCTGAAAATCACGTAACCCGGCTGCCGCCCCCAGCGCACTGCGCCCGACTCCGGCCCCGGACGGTGCGGTGGCCCTACGCGCCGCGTTACCTCGTCTTCCAGAATGGCCCGCAAAATTTGCATCCCAGCTTCACCGCTCAGTTGCTCCACCCGGGGCTGCAAATCCTCCCACACCTCCACCAGCGGCAGCGGCACCTGGACTGACACTTCTTTCCGCCTCAATACTTCGAACTTCCCCTTGGACTTCACTGGCTTTCCCTGATAGTTTTTTCTCACAGATCACAGCGAAATCTGAGTACGCCAAACTGCAGTAATTTATCACAGGGCCCCCCTATCGCCTTCGTTGACGCTGCCTGTAGGTCATGGCGGGATTGGACCAAATCCCAGGTCCCGCCTACAGCCAAGTCAACGCTGTTGCGGGAACGCTGACAGCGCACGCCAGCCCGCGGCGTCCCGTTTATGCCGTGCTCGTCTGACGATCGATCGTGGGCGAGTGAGGGCGTACTCGTAGGTTGACGAAATTCCACCCTGGCCATCGTGAGCTAGCGGTCGACGACACGGCCAGAGGTCTAAGGCTAATTTCGCCGAACATAATCCAGAGCTGCGCGGAGATACTGTTTTGGAAGAGCATTAAAAGATTCAATGATAATTGCTCAGGTGCCGTCAGGTTTTCGAACCTTCCTTCCCTCCCCTTCTGAAATGGTCGCCAATAATCGTTGGTTCAATCATTTCCGGTTAATAACCACTCCAATGATTTCCCGAATTCACGACTGATCCTCAGTAGAACCTCAGCGCCAATTTCCTTCTCACCGCGCTCGATGGCCGAAAGGAATCGGTTGCCCTCCCTTCACCGTTCTCCGCGCCCTCAGAAGCTGGACTTTGCGAAAAGCTTAATGCAGTTACAGCCGAATTTGGGACAGTATGACCATGCCGTGACCTTTTGCGGAGTTATCGGGATCCTGGTTTGTCGCCGCAAGTGCTGGCTTTACGAAGACCTAAGTGGACGATCAATCAAGGCGAGATTATGGCGGGCCGATCCGTAGCAATTGCCGGCTCGGCACTGGGCGCACTCTGCCGCTGGTTGGTTATTCCGAAGCCATTCAATCGACTGAGCAGCGTACCCCTCTGGCGTTCGCGGCGTCCTCAGATCGAATCAACTGCCAAGCTTTAAGGGTTTGGAAAAGTGAGAGTCAGGAATTGGTTGGCGTGGGCGCGCGCCCAAGTACCGTCGGGATCGTAGGTTTTCATGCTGGAAGCGATTTCGGCGGTCTTGGGGCCGAGATCCTTTTCGTGAATCATGCCATGCTGATTGACGATGAAGGTTTTTACGCCTGAGGAGCGATAAACCGCGGGAAACGCGACGACAGCGAAGCCGCCGGTCATTTTGCCGTCGACGATGTAGCTGCGCGCGCCACCATGCGCGTGGGCACCTTGCGCGGTGAGTATGAGGAAGTAGTAGCCGTGGAAGGGCGTGCGATCAGAGCGCTTGTAACTTGCCTCAGCCAGGTAAGGGCCGATGGGGTTCTTGTCCATATCGTTGCCGCTCTCAGGTGAAAAGAGGCCGTCGTGCTGACCCGGCGAGCAATTCAGGTGTTGCGCATATTCGCCGTTTTGGGCGTCAAATTGATTTTCGGCGGCCATGATGCCGCGGAGCGCTTCCATGGCGTCCATTTCATTTTCGCCGATGCGCCGGAACATAATTTCGCGGCTGCCGAGATCGGAGTCGAAAAACCATGAGCCGTTGTGCTCTACGAGTGGGAACGGCACAGGCCAGTTTTCTGCGCCGACGTAGAGCGTGGTCTCGTTGTCTGGCTCTGCGACAAGGCGGTGCATCTGCTCGTAATTTTTCGCGAAGGTGTCGTGCTGAGCGTAGCGCTCAGCCTGATCGTCGCTCCAAATGACGATGTCGCGAGCGCCGGGGCCGAGAATGGCGATCAGGGCCTTTTCATCATGACTGCGCGCCGCGTCGTAAAGGGCCTGTGCGGCTTCCTTTGGAGATGAAAAAGTCTTTTGCTGCGCGTGCGGGACATTCTGCAGTGCAGCGCGGTGCGTGGGCGAAGGCTTAGCCGGAGCTGCAGTTTGCGGAGATGAGGAGTCTTGCGGCCGCGCGAGAATGGGCGGCGCGGCAAAGATGAAGAGCAGCGCCACGATCGTGAACGAAAATTTGGACGAGAAAATCTTCTTTGCATCACGCAACATTTTCATCTTCCTTTCTCTTTTCTTCTGCACTTCCCTGAGTCTATTCGCGACGAATAGCGTGAAAATGGGCCAGAGTTAGATGGTGCTTCACACGGGGCTAGCGCCGGCCACCGCCGCCGCCGTGGAAGCCTCCGCCACCGAAGCCGCCTCCACGAAAACCGCCGCCGCCGAAGCCGCCTCCACGAAAACCGCCGAAACTCTGTTGGCCGCGAGCGGAAAAGCCCCGGCTTTCAGCGCCATGGCCGAAGCCGCTAAATGGGCCTGAGTGCAGACCTGGATTGCGACCGTCGAAGCCGCGACCGAAGCGCTCGTCCGGACGGCCGCGATTAGCAAAACCCGGATGGCCGCCATAGTAGCGGCCACGATCCCAGTGATCCCAGCCCCGGCCCCAATAGTGACCGCCACCAAACCAGATTCCACCTCCCCACCAGTCAAACCCCCAGGCCGGCCATCCCCAGCCAAATCCCCAAAACGGACTGAGGCCAAACCCAATGCCGAAATAGAGGCCGGGGCCGTTATACCAAACACCGGGAACCCCCACCCACCCGGGCCATGGAGCGATGGGATAGCCATAAGCGATCCAGGGATCGTACGCGGGGACGTAGACGACCTGGGAGTCCGGATTTTTGGGCTCGATTGTGATGTAGTCGTGCTTGTCCTCAACCTTGATCTGGTCGTTGCTTTTGAGGATTTTGTGTTTTTTTGCCTGGCGGCGCATCTCCTGAATCGCGTTCGTAACGTCGGTGGGCTGATTGTAGTAGGCGTCGCCCAGTTCGGAAGTCCAGGAAAGATTTGTGGCTAAGTTTTGAAGCACGGGAGGAAATGCGAGCAGGGACTTTACACTGGGATCCCAGCTTTGCTTGTCGACTTCGGTAGCGATTTCCTGGGGCGACAAATTGCGGCGAGGGGCGAACCAGTCGTAGGCCTGAGCGATTTCCGATGGATAGGCGGAAGCCGCGAGGATGGAGGCGACGAGCGGATCAGGGTAGAGCGCAATTGGGGCAACAAGTTGCTGAAGTTGTTCGGGATTTTCCTGTAGATACGGTCGCTGGGCGGGAGGTTGACTGGGAGCAGGGGGTGCGCCGGCTGGTGGCGGAGGCGGCGCTTGCTGCTGAGTCTGATTCTGTGAAGCGGCAGCAAGTAGGGCACAAGCTGCCACTAATGTGAGACCCACGATTATTATATGCAGGTTGAGTCGGCTCATCTAGTCACCAAAATAAAACCAGATTCGGGCAGTGCGCCCGGGACCAACCAATAGGACGCTGAGGGAGGTCAAAATGATTCGCGGTTTCTTCGGCTGCCATCAATACTCGCAATGGCTTTGAACGGTTTCCACGCTCCGCCGCGTCACATTGTGAACTAAGAGTCTTCCCAGGGACCATGCAAATGTTCGGATGATTCGTGGGCGCCTTGAGCGGAGGGCGCGGCGATAGGCTCATCGAGACGATGAACGGAGCGCGGGGGCTTCGGTTCTGCGCTCTTCAAGAAAACCGCATCGGATCGGTAGACCCCGATGCCTTGAAAATCCCGCCCGAAGAGCGGAATACTCACTAACGGAGAGCGCCCTCTCTCCATTTCAGGCCGAACCAACACAATTTCGGAAACGAAGTGTCCCCGGGGGCGCCATCTTAGGACTCTCCACCCATAGCGTCAACGAAAGGCATACAGAGGATTTTTCAGCTTGTTCCTGCTGTCTTCTAGAAAAGCATGATTCTGATTTTGCCCTGTCATGTTTTTCGAACCTTCTTCCCTCCCCTTCGGAAATGATCGCCAATGATCGTTGGTTCAATCATTTCCGGTTAATAACCACTCCAATGATTTCCCGAATTCTCGACTGATCCTCAGCAGGGCTTCTGCTCCGATCTCCTTCTCACCACGTTCTACGGCCGAAAGATAGCTTTGAGAAATACCTATACGTCGGGCGAACTGCATCTGAGACGTATCAAACCCTCTCAATTCACGAATCCGGCGTCCGACAAGTTTCCACTGGATAAGTTTCTTGTTGTCTGTCGATACCGACTGCGTCCACGGCGACTGTTTTTTTGATCTCGCGGATTTCTGGATTGCCGCCGCTCCTATTGCACAGAAGAATTTGCCGATTCTCCTTGACACTCACACGCTCGGGGAACAAGATCGTGTCGAGGTTTCGCCGTTGAGGCGAGACTCCTGCTCCGTAGTCCGAGCGCAGTTTGCCAAGCTCTGCATCGAGCGTTACGATTTGAGTCTTTTTGGCTCCCTTTTCTTCACGCGGGCGGAGCCCTGTCCGACCTACGGGATCGTACGCCCAAGACGCCCAACGGTCGCTGGTCAATCACTCAAGCCCGGCTCACTTTATGCGGCGATGAATTCGAATTTCTCAAAAAAAGGAGAACATATGTCAGAAGGAAACAAGAATGCAGTCCGTCGTCTGGTTGAAGAAGTTTGGAACAAGGGCAATCTGTCGGTGGCAGATGAACTCTTTGCCCCCACTTACGCTCACCATGATCCTTCAACACCTGATCTGGGGCGCGGTGCCGAGAGCGAGAAGAAGAGAGCGAGTCTATACCGCACTGCCTTCCCGGACTTTCAATTGACGATCGACGACATCACTGCCGATGGCGAAACAGTGACGGCTCGTTGGTCCTGTCGCGGTACTCATAAAGGCGATCTCAGCGGGATCGCCCCAACGGGTAAACAGTTCAACATCTCCGGCATAAGCTTTGTCCGTTTCGCGAACGGCAGGATGTCGGAGGGATGGATCAATTGGGACGCTCTCGGACTTATGCAGCAGCTCGGCGTTGTCTCAGAACTTGCCAAGACCAAAGCCGCTGCAAGGTAGCCGTCCCGACTTACCTAAGAGAATCGAAAGGCCCGACACATATCGGGCCTTTCGTCCCACTGTCCGGACGTTTGGCTCGTGTAGCAACTGCCAAGACGATTCGGGATGTATCGTCGGCAACCCTTCCGTAATCCGCGAGAGTGGAAGAGACCCCGTCATCTGCAATACGTTAGAATCGCCAGAAATGAATCAGAGGACCGGTCGCATCGCTGGAGTCATGAATTAATGGCAACCAGTGAATTTCAGAGACTGTTGCTTCAAAACGCTGCGTTTACGCCACCCTGCCACATCATCTCGGCGATTCCAAAGAATATACTCACTAAGTAGATCGCATCGCCAAACTCGGGATTGCGCAGCACAGGGCCAATTAACGGATTCATATTTCGCCGTGATTCTCAGAGATGGTGAAATCGAGGAAGACATGAACAAACGCGGTAGCCTACTCGCGGGTCTTCTCGGTTTACTGATTCTGTCGGTCGGGATCAACAGCCTCACGAACCCGCTGCACGCCGCGCCCGGTGCAGGGTCGCAACTCTCCACGATCCAGTCCAAGATGTTTACGTACCTTCACAATCTGGAGCAGGAATTTGCCATCGATCATACTGTCCACTGGAAGCACGGTGAAGTGACCATCTCGATTTCGGTCGCGCCGATCAACTTTGACGGCTGCTCGGTCACCTGGAGCCAAACGCAGGAAGCGACCAGAACGGATCAACTATTTTACATCGAGACCCACCGGTTCGAGGTCCCGCTCAGCGCGATGGACCCCGAGCAAATCACGGTTGAGCCCGCGGGTTCGGGGCCGAGCGTGCGTCCCGGCATCGAGCCTGGCGACTACTACACGGTTCAGCTCGAGTCAGTCGGCGGGAAGAAAAGGGTGAATATGCTCTATCACAACACCGTGTTCGACCCTAAAAAAGGTCCTATCGATTCTGTCGAGCAGCTAACGGTCTCCGGCGCGTGGGTCAGGGTCCGCCAGGAAGAACAGGGCGAGCAGCTGAAGACTCAGTTTCAGCGGGCCATCGCGGCATGCCTCGCAGCGGGCGAGTAGCCCGAGCGTACCCGGCCGCCCGATTCCAATTCGTTGCGATTCGTAGGGCTGCAGTGCTTAGCTCTTACCTCTGTTTTTCCGTTCTTATTTCCCAGAGACCCATTTCTCGACGCGGCGGTTGATAAGCTACAAGTCGGGATACTGAACACACGGCTAAATCACTTGTCTCGCGCGTGATCGCGGCGATTATACCCGACTGCTGTACCTCTCCGCCCAGAGAGCATGAAGGGAAAAAGGAAGTGTCAATCCCCGAATTCACGACGGCGCAGAACATTCATATGCAACGCTTTTTCGTTCTTACTTCCCACAAAGCCGTTGCTGGACCACATCCGACTCATCAGGGCGGTTTACGCATCGCCCACTAGCAATTCAGAATCATCGCGTTCCCTAAAATATCGTGTGCAGGGTATACTCACGGCACAAATGTCACTCACTCCCGGCACAAAACTCGGCCCTTACGAAATCCAATCGCTGATAGGCGCAGGCGGCATGGGCGAAGTCTACCGCGCACGCGATCAACGCCTCCAGCGCGACGTTGCCATCAAAATCCTCCCGGCGACTCTGGCGAGCGATCAGGATCGTCTGCGCCGCTTCGAACAGGAAGCCAGAGCGGTGGCGGCACTGAATCATCCGAATCTACTAACGGTGTTTGACGTAGGCACAGCCCCAATATCCGACGCAGCCAGCGATCC
This sequence comes from uncultured Acidobacteriota bacterium, assembly GCA_963703675.1. Lineage (GTDB taxonomy): Bacteria > Acidobacteriota > Terriglobia > Acidiferrales > UBA7541 > Palsa-295. The sequence continues at coordinate 367,903 of CAVPFH010000012.1, forward strand.
CAGCTCGGTCGGTGCCGCAAATGCGGCCGCAACTCCGCCATACATCGTTTCCGAGCTACTCGAAGGCGGCTCTCTCCGCGACCGCCTGACCGCAGGCGCGCTCCCGCAGCGCAAAGCCCTCGATTACGCCATCCAAATCGCGCGCGGCCTCGCTGCAGCGCACGAACGCGGCATCGTCCATCGCGATATAAAACCCGAAAACATTTTCATCACCAACGACGGCCGGGTAAAAATCCTGGATTTCGGCTTAGCCAAACTCACCGAATCCGTCTCCCAGCATCCCGATGCAACCCGCGACCTGGCCACACAAGCAGGCCTGGTCCTAGGCACAGTGGGATATATGTCGCCGGAGCAGGTGCGCGGAAAAAACCTGGACGCACGCACCGATATTTTCAGTTTTGGCGCGGTTCTATACGAGATGCTGGGAGGCCAGCGCGCCTTCCAAGGCGATTCCGCCGCGGACGTAATGAGCGCCGTCCTCACTCGCGAGCCGTCCGAACTCACAGCAGCAAACCAGGAAATCCCGCCAGCGCTCGACCACATCGTTCACCACTGCATGGAAAAGGATCCAATGCAGCGCTTCCAGTCCGCAGGCGACATTGCTTTCCAACTTGGCGAACTCAGTGGAATGAGAAGTTCCACCACGACGCGCGCGATCGCGGACTCAAGAGAAGCAAGTGAAAAAAGAAAATTTCCTAATTGGATGCTGGCAGCGATCGGCAGCGCAGTCGTAGCGCTTTTGATGGTGGGCACTTGGTTCGTCGCCCGCACCACGGTCCACACGGACCCGCCAAAGTTCGAGCAGCTCAGCTTTCAGCAAGGCTACGTAGATTCCGGCCGCATCCTGCCTGACGGGCAGAGTTTCATTTGCGCGGCCCGCTGGGGCTCGGATAAATCCTTGGCGTTGCACACGGGCCGCTTTGACAGCCAGGGATTGCGTCCGCTTCAAACACTGGCCGACGCCATCGCGTCGGTTTCGCCGGAGGGCGAGCTACTGGTGATTCAGAACATGAAAGGTGTCGGCCCTGGGTACGTGCGGGTAGGCACGCTGGCGAGGATGGCTCTCGGCGGCGGTGCACCACGCCCCGTGCTCGATTCCGTCCAATATGCCGACTGGGCCCCCGGCGGCAAGGATTTCGCGGTCGTGCGCTTCATCCCGCAAAGTCACGTGTATCGCCTGGAGTATCCGGTAGGAAAAGTCCTCTACGAGACGGCCGGCTGGATCAGTGACCCGCGCTTTTCACGTGACGGTAAGAAAATAGCCTTCCTGGATCATCCCGGCTTTGGCGACGATCAGGGCATGGCAGCGGTGGTCGATCTGGAGGGACACAAAAAAGTAATCAGCAGGTCGTTCGGCTCGACCCAAGGATTGGCATGGTCTCCCAAAGGCGATGAAGTCTGGTTCAGCGCGGCCGAGACTGGCATCAGCCGTTCACTTTACGCCGCCACCCTCAGCGGTCGCGAACGGCACCTTCTCTCGGCTCCGGGCAACGTGGATATTCAGGATGCCCTGCCTGATGGACGAGTGTTGCTAAATGATTTGAATAGCCGCCGCATTCTGATGGTCTTTACACCGGAGTTTCCGCAAGGACGCGATTTTACTTGGATGGATTGGGTCTACGGCGCGCGCTTTTCGGCCGACGGCAAGCAGATTCTTTTCGGTGATCAGCACAGCGGCCCATTGTACGGCACGTTTCTGCGCAATCTTGATGGTTCACCAGCGGTGCGCTTGGGCGATGGCGATCCCATGGATCTCTCTCCCGACGGCAAATGGGCCGTAAGCCGCCTGCCCGTTATTCCATATCAACTGAGCTTGCTGCCCACCGGCACCGGCGAAGCTCGCCAGCTTACCAGCAATAATATCGAGCACGATAGCGCTCGCTGGTTACCAGACGGCAGAATTTTCGCGACAGGAAACGAGCCCAATCATCCCGAGCGCACGTTCGTCATCGATATGAACGGCAACGAGAAGCCTCTGACGCCCGAGGGTATCAGAGCGATCGCCGTAACTACAGACGGGAAACGCCTCCTGACACTTGACGCTCAGACCTCTCAATACCAACTATTCCCACTAGACGGTGGACAACCGCAACCATTCCCCCAGCTGCAAGACGGTGACTTTCCGACCGACTTCACTCCAGACGATTCCGCGATCCTGGTAAGGCGTCGCGCAAGTGATGGCGGCGCAGAGATATGGCGGGTCGATCTACCGAGTAGCAAACGAACGCTGCTGCACACCATCGCGTACCCGGCGGTCTCGTCAATAGGAGCCGGTATACAAGTAAGCGTCTCACGCGACGGAAAAAGCTACTCGTACCAATTCCACCCAGCCATATCAACAGAATACCTAGTAGAAGGCCTCCGCTAAAACGCGGCCCCATCCTGAAACGAGCCAAGGGTGAGAGGCGTCGTTGACACGGAAAAATACAATCGACTTCGAGACCGTGAAGAAGATCGGGCTCACATTGCCTGGCGTGGAGGAAAGTACCGCGTATTGCTCTCCAGCCCTCAAGGTTCGTGGAAAACTCCTTGCATGGGTGCCCGTTAATCCCCCAGCAGAACCTAACTCCCTGGTCGTTCGTGTCGATCTCGATGACCGTGCCGAACTGCTCGCTGCGGCTCCTGACCTCTACTATGTGACGGACCACTATTTGAACTATGACGCTGTGCTGGTTCGTTTGTCTCGAATAAGGTCTGACGTGTTGAGAGGCCTGCTCGGCATGGCACACCGGTACGCAAGCAGTAAGGCTGGCCGGTTCTCGCGGGCACGAAATCGTTCGACACGGGGCTGAATCAAGAACCAGAAATGAAGTTTCGGCATAACTAGCGTAAGCGCGGCCCACTAAAAAATTCGGAATGGCATAAATCGCAAAACAGCAGCATTAATCCTGGATTACGAAATTGAATAGCACTGTTTTGCCCTAACTCGGTTAAGTTTCAGTTGGATGAAAGAAACGCCGAGGAGGACAAAACAGTGCACTGGAAAATTACCGCTCTTTGGGGCGGGAAGAAAGTGGAATTGCGCGAAACCCAGCGAGCGGTGACCCCGTTCGGTGGGCTGGTGGTGTTCTTCGAGTTTCTGCGGCTGGTAGGCTATCGCGAAGCGGTGAGCCAGCATCTACCGTTTCGACTTACTTCACCCAACGCGATCGATCCGGTGGAAACCTTCACCGCCTTCTTGCTCTCGGTGGTGGCCGGAGCACGGCGGTTTGCACACACCAGTTTGTTGCGTGCCGACGTAGCTTTGCACTCGTTGCTAGGGATCAGGCGCTTTCCCGTCGACGACACTATTCGCAACCTGTTCAAACGCTTTGGGCAGGGACAGTGCCAGCGTTTTTTCTTTGGCTTGTGGAGTTGGCAGCTGGAGCGCTTACCGGAATGTTCGATCGGCTACAGTTTGGATTTGGATTCCACCGTGTTCGAGCGCTACGGCCAGCAACAGGGTGCGTTGCGCGGACCCAACCCGCGCAAGCATGGACGGCCCTCGCATCATCCGCTGGTGGCGGTGCTGGCCGAAGCGCATTTTCTGCTGCACGGCTGGCTGCGGAGCGGCAACTGCGGAACCTCACGAGGGGTAGTGGAATTCCTGAAGGAAGCCCTGGCGTTGCTGCCGGGAAAACATGCGTTGCGAGTGGTACGCGCCGACGCGGGCTTCTTTGACCAGCAATTACTGGGCTTTCTGGAGCAGCGCGGGTTGTCTTACATCGTGGTGGCGCGGCTGACGCGCTGGCTGAAGCGGGAGGCGGCGCGCGTCAGCCAGTGGCGCGCCTTAGATGAGCATTACGCCGTGGGGGAGTTTTCTCTGCAGTTGTTGGGCTGGGACCGTCCGCGCCGCTTCGTGGTGATCCGCGAGCAACTGCGCGCCGAGCGCCCCTCGCTGGGAAGAAAACTGCTGGAGGTTCCCGGCTACACCTTTCGTGTCTTCGTCACTAACCGGGCGCTACCGCCGGAAGAGATCTGGCGAGACTACAACCGCAGGGCGGACATGGAAAATCGCATCGCCGAACTCAAACACGATTTGGCCGCCGATGATTTTTGCTTGCATGAGTTTTTCGCTACCGAAGCAGCCTTCCGCAGCATCCTGCTGTTGTTCAATCTGCTCGGAGAATTTCAGCGCGCCAGTGGCTTTAGCACCTATCGCCAACCGGCCACGCTGCGCGCTCAAGTTTTCCTGTGCGGTGCTTTGCTCGGCCGGGCCGGCCATCGCTTGGTTCTGCATCTGTCCGCTTCCTGGGGCGGGCTGCAGCAACGCATCCCCCTGCTGGAAAACGTCTTAGCCTATGGTGTTCCAACTTCGCCGAAGTTGAAACCTGAAGTCGCAACCTGAACCCAAATCAGTCAATGAACCCGCTACGAAACGTTCTCCAACTTCGGAATTCAGGTTAATGCATTTCAAGAATAACGTACACTTTAACGACTTCCTGGGATGTTGCTCCCGGAGGAGTCGTTACTGCAGTCGACATGAGAATTGGTTTCCAACCAAGCTCGCCAACCTTTGATATTTCTTGATCGATTTCCTGAGCGGTACCGCTAATGAGTTTATAGACCGCTTTCGCCACGCCATTTCCTCCGAAATAATCACCTCTGCGCGATCCGACACTATCCCGACTCGCGGAGTCGCCGGTCGAGTGACAATGCCAAGTCCATAGCGGCACATCAAGACTTCTTCGCGCTCTGGAAAGACGCCGACCCCGACATCCCCATCCTCATCGCTGCCAAATCCGAATACGCCCAGCTAAAATAATCATTATAGTTTTCGTCTATCGCTTTCATTGACGCTGTTGGTGAGTCGTCCTAATATGACGCCCCAGCGGATACCCCGCCCATGATTGGCCAAAACATCTCACATTACCGCGTTGTTGAAAAGCTCGGCAGCGGCGGGATGGGTGTGGTCTACAAGGCCGAGGACACAAGCCTACACCGATTCGTGGCCCTCAAGTTCCTGCCAAACGAAGTTGCCCGAGACCATCAGGCGCTGGAACGATTCCGTCGGGAAGCGCAGGCAGCATCGGCATTAAATCATCCGAACATCTGCACCGTTTACGAGATTGGAGAAGAGAACGGGCAGGCCTTCATTGCGATGGAGTATTTGGAGGGTGCGACGCTGAAACACCGCATCAGTGGACGGCCGATGGAATTGGAAACCGTCCTTGACTTGGCCACCCAAGTTGCGGATGGGCTCGACGCGGCTCACGCCGAAGGGGTCGTCCACCGGGACGTCAAACCAGCGAACCTCTTCGTGACGAAACGCGGCCACGCGAAGATTCTTGATTTTGGACTTGCCAAGCTCACTCCTGTGGCGACGGGTGTTGGTGCTTCTGCAATGCCAACGGCCACGGCGGAAGAATTGCTCACGAGCCCTGGTACGGCAGTCGGCACAGTGGCCTATATGTCGCCGGAACAGGTGCGGGGCAAGGAACTGGATACCCGCACCGACCTATTTTCATTTGGAGTGGTCCTCTACGAGATGGTGACGGGCGCTCTCCCATTTCGTGGGGAAACATCGGGAGTGGTCATCGACGCGATTCTGAACCGGCCCCCTGTCGCTCCTGTACGCTTGAATCCGGAGGTTCCGGAGGAGTTAGAGCGCATCATCAACAAAGCTTTGGAGAAAGACCGGGACCTCCGTTACCAGTCCGCGTCGGAAATTCGGGCTGATTTGAAGCGGCTGCGGCGGGATAAGGGTTCCCGAATTTCGTCATCGGGGAGCGGAGCATTGCAAGGTCTTGCTCCAGAAACCGCCAGTAGCTCGGTCTCTGCTGTCGCCGTCCAGCCTTCCGTGAAACCTGCTCATAAGAAATATGTCCTTGTGGTTGTTTGCGCTGCATTTCTGGCAGCAGCCTTTGCGGCGTATCACTTTTGGCCTCGCACGAACACTCCGAGCGGTCCCGCGAAAATCACGCGAATCAGCCAGTGGAACAAACCGATGGACTGGGCGAGGCTTTCTCCCGATGGCCACGCTGTAGCGTTTGTCTCACCGGTAGGCGGCGTCCCGCAAGTGTTTCTCATGCTTACCTCTGGTGGCGAGCCCCTTCAACTCACGAACAACGAAGGCAGCAAATATGTGCACAGTTTTTCGTCTGACGGGAAAGAAATCTATTATAACGCGGTTGTGGGCAACCCTGACCTCTGGGCCGTGCCTACGCTTGGTGGTGCTCCCCGCCATGTGGCGCTTGGCTGGCTTACAGTTCCCTCTCTCGATGGCGCGTTCATTTATTATACGAAGGCTGGCAAAGGCGGGATTTATCGTTCAGAAAAGTCCGGGCTGAACGAAGAATTCGTGTACAACGGAGAAGGTACTGGTCTGAACTTCTACCCGAAGCTGCTATTCCCCGGCGGCAATAACCTGCTCGGTGCTGGTTTTCCACCGACCGATGAAGGCAAATGCCGTTTTTACAGAATAAACGTGACCAGCCATGAGGCGGCTTATCTAGGTGAGGGTGAGTTATACGGAGATTTTCACGTCGCGTGGGCCGAGCCAGGAAAGACGCTATTATTCAGCCGTACAGTAAACGGGCTGACGAACATCTGGAAGTACAGCTTGCAGGACCAGAGTCAGACGCAGATTACTTTCGGAACGGGACCGGACTACTCGCCCATGCCAGACCCGGGAGGAAAAGGGATTTACTATGTGAATGGCAAATCCTCCGGGTCCCTGACAGCTTACCATGTTCATTCAAAGGAATCGACGGACATCGTGTCGGAGGAGGCGACTCAGCCCATCATCTCGCGGGATGGAAAGCGCGTGATGTACATCACGCTCCCCGCACCCCAGAGGACCGAGCTCTGGGTGTCGGACATCGACGGGGGCAACAAGCTGAAACTCGCCACTGGAGAAACTCTGGGGACGGGTACTTGGGCGCCGGACAATTTTCATCTGTCTTTTCTTGAAGAGTCGGGAGTCAACGCAGGGGCCAAAGCCTACATCGTCGGGGCAGACGGCAGCGGTCTTCGTCAGCTCCCCCGGACGGGAGATCTTGTCGGTAATTTGGTATGGAACCCTGACCAGAAAACCATTTACGTGGCTGGTCAGGAGAAGGGGACTCCGATACCGACCGTTTGGAAATGGAACGTGGACGGTTCGAAACCGGAGAAGTTCGTGGACAACTGTGGCGGAGTTACCGACATCGACCTCGGCGGGCAGTACCTGCTTGGCGCCGTGCGGGGTGGAGAAAAGACTGGAATCTACGAGGTTTCCATCTCCGATAGGAAATGTACCTTCTTGCTTCCCGGCGTTGTAACGATAGACGTATATTTTGCTGGCGATGGCAAGTCGTTCTTGTATGCAGTTGCTTCCCGCGGTGAAGTCACGATTCACCGTCAGCCTTGGAGAGATGGTAAAAACATCGGGGCGCCTCAGGTCGCGTTGAAGGTCCCCTTTGCATTTCCTCTGGATTACAATGGTAACGCCTACGATTTTTCCAGGGACCTATCCACCATCGTCTATGCAAGGCCCGGAGGTCACGCCGACCTCTATCTTCTGAGCCAGAAATAAATCCTAGTCGCGAAACGGAATTCTGCTGCGTTTTCGCCGCCAAATCGGAATATGCCAAGCTGAAGTAATCATCACAGGTCTCCCTATCGCTTTCGTTGACGCTGTCTGTGGGGCGTCCTAATATGTCGGCCACGTGCCTGTCATGATTGGCCAGACCATTTCCCACTATCGCATCGTGGAGAAACTCGGTGGCAGCATGGGTGTGGTGTGTAAGGCCACTGACATTCGTTTAGGGCGCGCCGTCGCCTTGAAATTCCTGCCGCAAGACTTAGTGCATGACCTCAGTCACCCTAACGCTTCCGGCATCACAGCTATGCCGTAAGCACCGAAAAACGGCAATCGAAAACGGAATAGTCGATGGCAGCGATTGACCACACGGAGCGACAGACAACAAAACTGGAGATGGCTCACGTGCTTTTTATGGACATCGTAGGCTACTCGAAACTGCCTATGGACCACCAAGAGACGGTGTTGCGGACGCTTCAGGCAGTTGTTTCCTCTGCCCCGGAGTTTTTGCGGGCGCATGCCAGCCAGGAAATGATTAGGATTCCCACAGGCGACGGCATGGCCCTCGTCTTTTTCGAGGATGCAGAAGCCGCGTCCCGATGCGCATTTGAAGTAAACCGCACGTTGAAATCACACAGGGAAATTCCACTGCGGATGGGATTGCACCACGGTCCAGTTTTCAGGATAGCGGACATTAACGCTAATCAGAACGTTGCCGGTGGGGGCATCAACATCGCTCAACGCGTTATGGATTGCGGTGATGCGGGCCACATCCTCGCATCGCAAAGCGTCGCCGACGTGTTGGGACAGTTGAGCGGTTGGAAAGACTGCCTGCACGATTTGGGCGAAGCTGAAGTCAAGCATGGAGTTCGCGTTCATCTCTACAATCTTTACACGGGAGAAGTGGGCAATGCTGAGTTGCCACAGAAACTGACAGTGGCGCAGAAAACGGCGGCCACACTGCGCTCCAAGGCGAAGAAGAAACTTGCGGTACGAGCAGTTGCGGCAGGCGCCTTAGCGGCCCTTGCGATTGGGGGATTCCTATATTCGCGTCGCATGCACGCCCTGACTGACAAGGACACCCTCGTGCTTGCGGATTTCACGAACACGACGGGCGACGAGGTCTTTGACGACACGCTGAAGACAGCGCTCAACGTTTCCCTGCGGCAATCGCCGTTCCTGAATGTGCTCTCCGACAGCGAAGTGGCGAAGACCTTGAAACAGATGACCCGTCCGGCGGACACGAAACTCACGCCCGAGGTAGCCCGCGAGCTTTGCCAGCGGGCAGGCAGCAAAGCCTACCTTGCCGGAACGATTGCCAGTCTGGGCAACGAATATGTGCTGGGATTGAAGGCGGTGAATTGCCGGAGCGGAGACACGCTGGCCGAGGAGCAGGTGACGGCGGCGTCTAAGGAGAAGGTGCTGGACACGCTAGGCGGGGCGGCAACCAAGCTGCGGGGCGAACTCGGTGAATCACTGGCTACGGTGCAGAAGTTAGACGTCCCGCTGGCAGAGGCCACCACATCTTCGCTTGAGGCGCTGAAGGCGTACAGCCTTGGCAGAAAGGCCTCTAACGAGAATGGCCCCGCTGCAGCCCTGCCTTACGACCAACGTGCCATCGAGCTTGACCCGAATTTTGCCATGGGCTACAACGCCTTGGGCAACGACTACTTCAGTCTCGGCGAGCTAGGGCGGGCCAGCGAGTACTTCAACAAGGCATTCCAGTTGCGGGAACATGCCAGCGAGCGCGAAAAGCTGGGGATTGCCGGCCAGTACTATTTGACTGTAACCGGGGAATTGGATAAAGCGGCCCAGACGTATCAGGAAGCGATTGAGAGCTACCCACGGGCCGTTGGAGCGTATGTCGTGTTGGGCATCGTATACAGCGAACAGGGGCAGTATGAAAAAGCCGCAGAGATCACGAGGCAAGCGGTGCACCTTGGACGGGATCAGGTAGCTCTCTACACCAATCTCGCCAACGACGCTCTTGCCTTGCAGCGTTTCGACGAAGCGCGGCAGGGCATCCACGAGGCGCAGACGCGAAAAGGGGACAATTACGTACTCCACAATGCTCTCTATGCTCTTGCCTTTCTCGGAGCGGACTCTGCAGCAATGGCGGAGCAGCAACAGTGGTATGCGGGCAAGCCCGAAGAAAACCGGGGACTGGGGCTCGCATCCGACACCGAGGCATATGCAGGTCATCTCGGCAAAGCGCGGGACCTGACCAAGCGGGCTGTGGATTCCGCCATGCGGATGGACAGCAAGGAAAATGGGGCAGTATGGCAGGCGAATGCTGCTCTCGAACAAGCCGCTTACGGCAATCCTGTCGAAGCGCGGCAATCCGCGGCAGAAGCTTTGAAGCTGGCTCCCGCGAGTCAGAGCGTCGAGAGTGAAGCCGCGCTTGCATTTGCCATGGCGGGTGATACGGCACGAGCCGAGTCCTTGGCTCAAGACTTAGGGAAACGCTACCAGCTGGACACCCAGATGCAGTCGCTTTGGCTGCCTGCCATACAGGCACAAGTGGCGGTGGACAAAAAGAATCCGGCTGCGGCCCTGAATACTCTGCAAGCCGCTTTCCCCATCGAGTTGGGGCAAATTTATTTCGTCGCCAATATTTCCTGCCTCTATCACGTGCATGTACGCGGAGAGGCGTACTTAGCAGCCGGACAGGGCAGCGCTGCCGCAGCCGAGTTTCAGAAGATTCTCGACCACGGCGGCATCGTGTGGAATTGCTGGACGGGAGCGTTAGCGCATCTGGGAGTGGCTCGTGCCAATGCGTTGCAGTCTAAGACTTCGCAGGGCGTGGATGCCGATGCCGCCCGCGTCCGGGCGCTCGCCGCCTACAAAGATTTCCTCACGCTCTGGAAAGACGCCGACCCGGACATACCCATCCTCATTGCTGCCAAATCCGAGTACGCCAAATTGCAGTAATCATTACAGGTTTCCCTATCGCTTTCGTTGACGCTGTCTGTGGGGCGTCCTAATATGACGGCCACGGACGACCAGTGTGATTGGCCAGACCATCTCTCACTACCGCATCGTTGAGAAACTCGGTGGCGGCGGGATGGGTGTGGTCTATAAAGCCGAAGACACCGAGCTCGGCCGTTTCGTCGCCCTGAAATTCCTTCCAGAAGACCTCGCACAAGACCCGCATGCCTTAGAACGTTTCCGGCGTGAAGCCCGTGCCGCGTCCGCACTGAACCATCCAAACATCTGCACGATTTACGAAATCGGCAATCAGGGTAATCAGGTGTTTATCGTCATGGAGTTCATGGATGGCAACACCCTGAAGCACCGCATTGGCGGCAGCCCGATGCATACGGAAAGTTTCCTCGATATAGCAATTCAAATTTCGGACGGGCTGGACGCGGCCCACGGAGAAGGCATCGTCCACCGCGACATCAAATCCGCCAACATTTTCGTGACTAAGCGAGGCCACGCCAAGATTCTGGATTTTGGTCTGGCTAAGTTGACACCAAAAAGCAACGGCGCGGAGGCCACGCTTGCAACAAATGCGACTGCCACAGCCGCCGAAGAGAATCTTACAGGCCCGGGCACCGCTGTTGGGACGGTGGCTTACATGTCTCCCGAACAATTGCGTGCCAGAGACTTGGACGTGCGCACGGATTTGTTCTCATTCGGCGTGGTGCTCTATGAGATGGCGACAGGCACATTACCCTTTCGCGGCGAAAGTTCCGCAGTCATCACCGACGCGATTCTCAATCGCGCTCCAGTACCCGCGGTGCGACTGAATCCCGACCTTCCATCAAAACTCGAAGAGATCATCAACAAGGCGTTGGAGAAAGATCCGAATCTCCGCTACCAACACGCCGCCGATTTGCGCAGCGATCTAAAACGTCTCCAGCGAGATACCAGTGCCGGTCACACGCCCGGTTCGAATGCTACGGGTTCAGGTGGGGAAACTGCGCAACCGCAAACTCAACCACCGGGCTCCAGCGCAGCAAGCGTCGCGAGCGGTTCCTCCGTGGTCGCTGCCGCGCGCCAGCATAAAATAGGAGTCGGGATCACCACCCTGAGTGTGATCCTGCTGATCGCTGTGGCGGCCTATGGTATCTACGCGTTCTTCTCCCGCGCTCGAACTGCTCCGTTTCAAAATTCTTCCGTGCACAAAATTACCGACACCGGAAAAGGCGCGCTGGCCGCGATCTCGCCCGACGGCAAATTTGTCGTGAACGTCGAAGACCAGAACGGCCAGCAGAGCCTGTGGCTGCGGAATGCGCCTAAAGCTGAGAAGTATAAATATGAGTTGGCCGACAGCAACACCCAAGTCATGCCGCCCAGCCGTTTCGCTACCTCGGCGTGCGATTCTCTCCGGATGGAAATTATCTTTATTTCGTGCGCGGAGAAAGTGGCCAGAGGCAGCGTTCCCTGTTTCGCGCGCCGGTGCTGGGCGGCACTGCGCAAAAGCTCATCAGCGGAGTAGATAGCAACATCACGTTCTCTCCGGACGGCGCAAGTTTCGCGTATTCTGCAGCGGACAGCCCCGAGATCGGCAAGTTCCGGCTGGTGGTTCACTCGGTTGAGACCGGCGAAGAGAAAACGCTGGTCACCGGCGCGATGAATCAATTCCTGGCTGACCCGGCCTGGTCGAACGACGGAAAATTGATCGCCTGCGTAATGATGCAACCGGACGCCAAAGCCTTGAGCGGTGTCGTCGTGGTGGACGCGGTCACCGGTAAACAAAGTATGGTCTCTGGCGTCGTGGGCTATTTGAGTCACCCCGTTTGGCTTCCCGACGGCCGCGGCGTGCTCGCTCTGTTGCGGGATAAAGAAACGAATTTCATCCGCAATCGAATCGTGGACATCCCGTATCCGAGTGGCGTGCTTCGAGCATTAACCCACGACATAGATGGTTATTCCAGCCTCAGTCTCTCCGCAGACGGGAAGACGCTGACGACCATTCTTGGCGAGGATCACTTTTACCTTTTTGGGACGCCAGCAGCGGCCGTGGGCAGCGGTCAAGCCGAGCAACTTACGGCCCATGGGCAGTACTTTGGCTTTTCCTGGACGCCGGACGGGCAAATGATCATCACTCAGGATTACGTTTTGAATCTTTTCAATCCTGAATCACGCAGCAAGACGCCTCTGACAGCGGTGCAACAGGACGTCCTTGCGTTTCAACCCTCCGCGTGCGCCGATGGCCGTTAAGTGGTGTTCACGCATGCGGGCCAGACCGCCGAGGCGACATCGACCATCTGGCGCATGAACGCGGATGGCAGCAACCTGAAGCCGCTGAGCGACGGAAAACTGGATCAGTGGGCTTTGTGCTCGCCCGATGAGAAATGGGTCTATTACCTGGATGCGGCGAATGGCGTATTGAGCAAAGTGCCTTTGGATGGCGGCAAATCCGAGAGGTTCACGAAACTTCCCACACTTACAGATTGTGATATCTCGCCAGACGGCAAGCTCGTAGTGTTTCCGACCATCGCCTCTCCCGGCAGTCCGGTGGTGATGGGTGTGGTGCCCACTGATTCTCCGCAAAGCCCGAAATTTCTGAAAATCGAGCGCCCCATCCGTGCCGCGCCTCGCGTCACTCACGACGGGAAAGGTGTGCTGTATCCTTTTCGCGACAAGGATGCTGACAATCTCTGGCTCCAGCCACTCGACGGTTCCCCGGGCAAACAAATCACAAATTTTCAATCGGAACTGATTGTTGATTTTCACTGGTCATTCGACGGCAGCAAACTAGCGCTAATCCGCGGCCACACAGATTCCGACGTAGTCCTGATCCGCGATTCGGAGAAGTAACCGTTGCCAAGCAAAAAATAAAATGCTGATCGCTCAGGGCCAGCCTGCTGCATCGAAGATTGGTTACCGAAAAGCTCGGATGGCCAGGGCTTTCCAAATAACTTAAGCAGCTGATAGCAATTCCTCGCAATGCCGAACTAACGTGTGGGGTTCATTCTTTGAAACCACTCTGTTAATCCCAGCAACTGCGGCCTCTGTTTGCCTGATTACATTCGCGTACATCGTAAACAGAATAATCGGAACCCCAGGAAGGATCTTACAAATCGCGAGTGCGGCTTGGAGTCCGTCCGTCTTAGGCATCGAGAGATCAAGAATAATTACTGAGTCCCGCATAATATAGGGTCATTCTGGCCACAAAGAAGATTGCTTCCAGAAGGCGGCGATCAGCCGCGGACGGCGACGCATGCGACGGAGCGTTCGTCGCGCTGCCTCGCTCAGTTGCCAGAAGTCCTCGGGGCAGACATTCGGTAATTCGTGCTGCTTCCAGTAACCCCAGATGTACTCGACCGGGTTCAGTTCCGGCGCGTAAGGCGGCAGATAGGCGGTGGAAATCCAGCCCTGCCAACCGGCTATGTAGTCCTGGACCAACCGACTGCGGTGCGCCGGCAGACGATCCCACACGATCAGCAAAGGCTGGTGTAGGTGACGCACCAAGGCCTCTAGAAAATCCACGACCTGCTCCTTCTTGATCGCACCGGCATAGATGCGAAAGTAGAAGTTCCACAGCGTGAGCCCGGCGGCGACCGATAGACTCTTCCAATTAAAGTTGTATTGCAGGATGGGTGTTTGTCCGCGAGGCGCCCAGGTGCGACAACGATGCGGTCGCTGGCTCAGTCCACTTTCGTCGATGAAAACGAGGATACGTCCCTCCCGGAGCGCTTTTTTTTTAGCCCCGGCCACACCTTCTTCTTCCACTGGTAGACCTGCTCTTCGTTCCGTTCCCGTGCTCGCCCCTCCGGTCGCTGCGGGCTCCAGCCCAGACCCACCAAAATCTTCCAGACATGGCCCTCGTGATAGCGAACGTCAAACTCCTGTTCGATCAAGTGGGCCACACGGGGACAGGTCCACAGCGGAGTCTCATAGCCTAGCCGCTCGGGACCTCGGACCAGTAGCTTCTCTAACTGCCCCCGCTGCTTCTCACTCAAGCGCGGCTTGCGGCCAGCACGTCCCGCTTTCCGCAGTGCGGACTTCCCCTGGGCACGGTATTGATGCACCCAGCGGGCCACGGATTGCCGGCCCACGCGAACTTGGCGAGCGATCTCCGATTGGCTCAGTCCGCGCTCAAACATCTGAATGGCTTGAAAACGCCGTTTCTCTAAGGCTTCAAAATCGCGAGGTACTCCAGCAGGGTTTCCCATATGCAGTTAGACGCAGCATACCGGAAAAAAGTATCGCTATATTATGCGGGATTCAATAAGTCGGGTCGATGCTTCTTGGCCTTTTCCACCGCTTCCTGTCCATCTACAGCCTCGTCACAAATTTCCAAGGACTCGTGGCCCTTAAAAAGCTCACAGAGCATCTTGCGGATCAGTGTATTGTCATCGGCGACTAGGATTCGACGGGGGAGCCTCATGGTCTATGCTAGGTACTACGGCGCGACAGAACAATAGGCACAACGCTGTATAAAGGGGTGAGAACAGCTTCAGGGCGCCCTCGTGTGCTGTGTATATAGGGGCGTCTTGCGCTCCCCGCTTTCACTTCCCGACGAAATGGGATCGATGCTTCCTAGGGGGCCTAAGAATAAGCCAAACTGCCACACACACTATCAATACCGTCCCGAGCAGTCCGTAATAGCTGAACATTGGAGTTTCCCTTTCCAGAGCGCAATGTCCAACTAAGAACGAACCGCACACGAATCGCAATGAGCACACGCTGTATTAAGTGGTGAGAATGGCTTTAAGGCGCGTGATTCGTCGTGTGCTCTGTTTAGGGGCGTCTTGGGCAGCCGAACCTGAGGCGCCCCGCACGAAAGAACACCCCGTCATAGTCGCGCGCGCTCCCCAACGAGGTTCTTGTCTTGTCACTTCCCAACGAATGGGATCGGCGCTGTTTTCGGTGACGCGGCGCTGTCACTAATCCACCGGTGTGCTGAATGGAACATACACCTCGATGTCGGTGGTGCAAACTGTCTTATCGGATTCTGAATCCGAGGAACAGCTCGGCGGAGGCTACAATGCTTGGATACGGCTTGGTAGGGACTCTAGTGATTATCTGTTTGGTCGTTTGGCTCGTACGCGCTTTGTAAGCGGAATCGCATCGGAATAAATGGGGCGTGTGCGTCGCTCGCAACGGTATTCGCCGATTTAAATTGAGAGAATGATATGTACGCAAACGCGATCTTCGTAATTGTCTTAGCGCTGGTAGTCGCGTGGGCACTGCTCACAGACGCTTCTTTCTTGAAGCGATTCAAAAGGCGGCGGGGTGGAAACTAGAAGAAACTGTGACCAAGGTTTAGGTTACTCTCCGCCAATGCTAAGATTACGTGGCTCGTGCCACTCCCAGACGCGCCAGCATCCCGGCTCAGTTCGCAATGCTCTGCAAGCGAAAACCTCGCAGGGAGCGGATGCCGATGCCGCCCG
The DNA here is from genome assembly GCA_963703675.1 of uncultured Acidobacteriota bacterium. GTDB lineage: Bacteria > Acidobacteriota > Terriglobia > Acidiferrales > UBA7541 > Palsa-295. The sequence continues at coordinate 383,752 of CAVPFH010000012.1, forward strand.
CGTCCGGGCACTTGCCGCCTACAAAGATTTCTTCGTGCTCTGGAAGGACGCCGACCCCTGACATTCCCATCCTCATCGCTGCGAAAGCAGAGTACGCCAAGCTCAAGTAGCCCACAAATGAATCGCGTCGTGTCGCGCAGATCGCGCGCCGAGATGCTGGTTCGTGGTATAAATTCGCGGCATGCCGGACAAATGGGGAAGGCGCCTGTTCAAGACGGGCGCAGTGTTGCTGGTGCTGCTGGGATTGGTCCACTCACTCTCTCTGTTCCAGAAGCTGGCCCCTGCGAATGACACCGAAAGGCAGTTGCTGGATCTGATGTCCAACTACAGATTCAATCTCATGGGGTCTGTGCGAAGCATGGCGGACCTGCTGCGGGGATTCAGCGTTTCGTTTATGCTGTCGGCGCTTGGCTTTGGAGTGCTGGACCTGGCGCTGGCTCGCGAACGGGCGGGACTCTTGAAGTACGTGGCGCTCGTCAATACCATCTGGCTCGTCGCTATGACCGCCAACTCTTTGCGGTATTTTTTCGCGGCACCCACGTCGTTTCTGGTCGTTGCGCCGGTGATCTTCGCGCTGGCCTGGCTGAAGCTTCCGGCCTCAACATCAAGCGAGTGAAACGAATGCGTGCGCTGGCTGTTCGCAATCTTTGCAGCTATCCATCCTGAGTTCGGTTCGTTGACTTGTTTTCTGCTGCGACCTAAGATGTGCGCCGATGGCGGATTCCGCACCTCTGATTGGCCAGACCATTTCCCACTATCGCATCGTGGAGAAACTCGGTGGTGGCGGCATGGGTGTGGTTTATAAAGCTGAGGACACTCGCCTCCACCGCTTTGTTGCGCTGAAATTCCTGCCAGATGATGTCGCCAGAGACCCGCAGGTCTTAGCGCGTTTTCAGCGCGAAGCCCAAGCCGCTTCTGCACTGAATCATCCAAACATCTGCACGATTTACGACGTCGGTGAGGAAAATGGCAAAGCCTTCATTGCCATGGAATTTCTGGACGGCAAGACGTTGAAGCACACCATCGCGGGTCGTCCAATGGAACTCGAAGCGTTGCTGGATGTGGCGATTGGAGTCGCCGATGGGCTGAATGCGGCGCACTCGAAAGACATCATCCATCGAGACATCAAGCCAGCGAACATTTTCGTTACCGAAGGCGGGCACGCCAAGATTTTGGACTTCGGGCTGGCAAAAGTTGCTCTGGAGCCGCAGAGCGCCGCCCTGAGCGCCGTGACCATCGGGTCGGAAGAATATCTCACCAGTCCCGGCAGTGCGCCGGGCACTGTGGCCTACATGTCGCCGGAGCAAGTGCGCGGCAAAGAATTGGATGCGCGCACCGATCTGTTCTCGTTTGGCGTGGTGCTCTACGAGATGGCCACAGGCGCTCTGCCCTTTCGCGGAAACACTTCCGGGGTGATTACCGAAGCGATTCTGAACCGTATCCCGGTCCCTCCGGTTCGCCTGAGTCCGGACATTCCGCCGAAGCTTGAAGAAACCATCAACAAGGCTCTCGAAAAAGATCGTGACCTGCGATACCAGAACGCATCGGACATACGCACCGACCTGAAGCGCCTGCGCCGCGACACCGATTCAGGGCGCATTCAATCATCAGGGAGCCGCGCAGTTCAGGAAGTCGCAGTAGAGTCGGCAACTCGCCCCATCGCAACGGCGCGGCGGTCTGCGAAGCCGGGAGCAGGGAAGCGGTACGTAATCTTGGGTGTGTGTGTTGCGTTCGTCGCGGCAGCCTTCGCGGCGTATCACTTTTGGCCACGCTCCAGCGCTCCCAGCGGCCCCGCGCGGATTACGCAAATCAGCCAATGGAACAAGCTGATGTACAACGTGAGGCTTTCTCCCGACGGCCATTCGGTTACCTTCGTCTCCCCAGTAGAAGGCATCTCTCAGGTGTTTCTGATCCTTACTTCCGGGGGCGAGCCGCTCCAGCTTACGAGCGACGAAGGCGATAAGTGGGTGGACAATTTTTCGCCCGACGGGAAGGAGATCTATTACTTCCGAGGTGGTCACGGCCGCGACGAAGTCTGGGCAGTGCCGACGCTCGGCGGGGCCCCTCGCCGTGTGGCGTCTGGCTTTTTCTTGGTTCCCTCCACGGATGGTGCATTTATTTATTACGGGAAATCCGACAGCACTGGGATTTTCCGCGCGGACAAATCAGGACTGAATGAAGAACTCGTGTACAACTCCGAAGGCAGTGGCTTGGAGTTCTTCCCACTGCTGCCGTTCCCCGGCAACAACGAACTGCTCGCGGCCGGTGTATCGGAGAATTCCGAGTTGGTCCATTTCTTGCGGATCAACGTGACCAGCCATCAGGCGACCGACTTAGGTCAGAGCGAGGTGTCGGACAATCCGTTCGCCGTGGTGTGGTCCGAGCCAGGCAAAACCGTGCTGTTCCCCCGGAAGGTGAACGGGCTCACGAACATCTGGAAATACAGCCTGGAGGATCGGAGTCTAACCCAAATTACTTCCGGAACGGGACCGGATCTCTGGCCGATGCCCGAACCGGATGGAAAAGGGATGTATTTCGTGAATGGGAAATCCTCCGGATCTCTTACCGCTTACCAGGTTCATTCCAAGGCATCGAGGGACATTGTGGCCGAGGATGCAACCAATCCCATCATCTCGAGAGATGGAAAGCGCGTCATGTACATCACTCTTCCGGCACCTAACCGGAACGAACTTTGGGTGTCGAACGTCGATGGCGGCAACAAAATGAAAATCGCTGCGGGAAAAGAACTCGGGATAGGGACTTGGGCGCCGGATAATTTTCACGTGACCTATGTCGAAAGGGGAGCCGACGCAAAGACCAGAGCCTATGTGGTCGGGACTGATGGCAGCGGTCGGCGGCAGCTTCCGGCAACGGAAAATGAAGTCTGGAATCCGGTCTGGAGCCTTGACCAGAAGTCGGTTTACCTCTCTGGCTGGCAGAGAATGGGTTCGGCGCCTAGCGTTTGGAGAGTGAGCACGGACGGCCCGGATGCGCACAAGCTCATTGACGACTGTGGCACCGCCTGGGATCCTGACCCCGGCGGAAAGTATCTGCTGGGCGTTGTGCTGCGCGGGGAAAAAGTCGGAATCTACGAGATCTCCCTCTCTGACAAGAAGTGCATCTCACTGCTACCTGGTGTTGCAACCCAAAGTGCAGTGTTTGCGCGCGATGGCAATTCGTTCCTGTACGCCCTTGCTTCCCGCGGCGAATTCACAATCTACCGTCAGGGTTGGAGGGAGGGCAAACTCATCGGAACGCCCCAGGTCGCTTTAAAGGTGCCCTTTGCTTTCCATCTGGAATCTCCGGAAAACGGGGGGAACGACTACGATTTTTCCAGGGACCTGTCCACCATCGTCTATGCCCGCCCCGGCGGTCACGCAGACCTCTACTTTCTGAGCCAGAAATAAATCCTGGTCACGAGACAGGGTTCGGTCAAGTGGTGCACCCCGGCGCATTGCAAGGTGGACCGGTGAAGGCGCCAACGGCGTATCAGGATTTCTTCGCCCTGTGGAAAGACGCCGACCCGGATATCCCCATCTTCATTGCTGCCAAATCCGAGTACGCCAAACTGCAGTAATCTTTCCTATCCCTTCGTTGACGGTGTCTGTCAGTCGGCCTAATATGACGCCACAGCGGATAACCGCCCGTGATTGGCCAGACTATTTGTCATTACCGCATCGTTGAAAAACTCGGTGGAGGCGGTATGGGTGTGGTTTATAAAGCTGAGGACACCCGGCTGCATCGTTTTGTCGCCTTAAAGTTTCTTCCCGACGAATTAGTCCGCGACCACCAGGCACTGCAACGGTTTCGACGAGAAGCGGAAGCAGCTTCAGCACTCAATCACCCCAACATTTGCACAATTCATGACATCGGCGAAGAAAACGGCCACGCATTTATCGTAATGGAGTTTTTGGACGGTGTTACGTTGAAGCACCGCATCTCCGGACGACCCATCGAGATTGAAACCGTTCTTGATTTGGCCATTCAGATTGCGGAGGGACTCGATGCGGCGCATGTGAAAGGCATCGTCCATCGTGATATTAAGCCTGCCAACCTTTTCGTCACCGAGCGGGGGCACGCCAAGATTCTGGATTTTGGTTTGGCCAAGCTGGCACCGAAGCGGGAAGCGGTGGCCTCGGATGCCACCCTCGCCACTGGTGCGGCAGGGGTGAGCGAAGGTAGCCCATGGCAAAATTCGGATCAAGCTGGATGGCACAGCTGGGCGAATCGCTGGCCACGGTGCAGAGTGACACCAAGGCGTTCCAGTTGCGGGAACATGCCAGCGAACGGGAAAAGCTGGGGATCGCCGCCAGCTACTATCCGAATGTCACCGGGGAACTGGATAAGGCGGCCCAGACGAATCAGGCCAATGAAAACGGCCCTACGGCACTTGTGCCAAGGTCAGCGTATCCCACGGCCACTATCCTGCTCACCATTTAATTGATCTGGCATCTAATATGTTCAGTCATGATCCGCGGTGTGTTTCTCTCCGCACTCTTAATCGTGGTTGCGTTGTTCTCTGCGCGGAAGCCAAGCGTCGATACACCGGCGGGCGCTGCTAAGGTTTTTGCCCCCATCGAGTCTCAACAACCTACTGCAGGCGATCCTGATGTTGACCGGTACGTTTGGGATTTATCTTCGCTCTATCATGATCGTGCAGCTTGGGATGCTGAGCGCTCCCACATCTTGCAAGAGATCGAAACGATAGGCCAAGTCAGACGGACCGGAAGGCAAAGTGCGAAAGCCTTGGCCGACGAACTGGACGCCGTCGCTGACCTACGTAGCCGTGGCGCGAAAATGGCCATCTACGGTTACCTCGTGTCGTCTGTGGATTCCTCAGAGGCGGCGCGTACTCAATATGACCTAGGCACTGCGCTGCAAGCGCAAGCCGAGTCGGCCGTTGCATTCCTTTCGGATGACGTGTTGGCGGTTGGCGAAACGCGCATTTTACAATGGATGCGGGAGGAACCGCGCATCGCGAAGCACCGCATCCGCATCCTGCGGATTCTACGCGAAGGGCCGCACACGCTGCCTGCAGACCAACTGGCGATTGTCACCAGCATGGCGCGCTGGCCGCAAGTCTCGTATGACGTTCGGTCGGCGCTCAACGAAGCCGACCTCGGCTGGACAAAGATGAGGAATGCCGAGGGCCAAGATATTCCCATCACTCTGGAAGCTGTCCTACAATTGCAGGGAAAAGAACAGGCCATCGCGTATGAAATCCTCCTCCGGAAGCTGCAGTCCCTCCAGGATGTGTACGGACTGCTTTACACGCGAAGGATCGAGGCTGATCTCACCATCGCCCGGCAACGTAAATTCAAGGATGGCATAGATGCTATCTGGTACCTAAGGGACGGCATGCCGGAAGGCAGCCATCAAATCATGATCGACGTGGCGCGGGGGAATCTTTCGACAGTGCGGCGGTACACGAGGTTGCGTAATCGCTCCCTCGGTCTCGATCGTATTTCCTATGCTGATCTCAATCTTCCTCCCCCGGAGGTACGTCACCGCTTTCCGATCGCAGAAGCAATCGATACTGCGGTGGCATCTTCCGCACCGCTCGGCGCGGCCTACCAGCAGCGTTTGCGGGAACGCATGCGCGCAGGATGGATGCACCTTCCTCCTTGGCCTGCGAAGGCGGGGTCCTACGGCATTTATCCTCCAGTGGGCGGGTCCTTTCCCTACTTTGTCATGAGTTACAGGTCCGACTATGACAGTTCTAGGGCGTTCGCTGGTGGTGTCACTCTTATGATGACGGACGCTGATATGCCCCGCGATTACACCCCCGAGACGTGGGATGATCCCGGCATCTACGGAAACGCTCCGATTTACGTCGGCGAGATGCTGCATGACGATTATCTGGAAGCTCATACCGCCAATCGCGGGGAGAGAATCACATACTTGATAAATGCGCTCGATCTCTACTGGGCGCAATATTTTCAGTGGACCTTGCAGGCGGAACTGGATGAGAAAGTGCAAGAACTAATCATTGAAGGTAAGACGCCCAATGGGGCACAGATCTCACAGATGTACCTGCAACTTCTGCACGATTATTTCGGCCAGAGTCCGGATGTTGTGAAGGATGTCTATGCCGGAGAGTGGATGACTCATCGCGTGCCGTTCGGATCGTATGAACATCAGTTTTGGCCGCCCGCGATGGCGGCGGCAGCGCGCGTTATGGAAGGGCTGCGGGCCGGTGACGACAGCGCGAGGAAAGCGGTCGATGAGATTTGGGGCCGCAGCGATTACGACCGCACCTTTCAGATGCTGCAGCAAGTGGGCATTAATATGGCAACGCCGGCACCCTATCAGGCACTGATCAACCGCATGAACCGCCAGTTAGACGAGTTGGAACACCTGCTCGACCAAAAGAACTGACACTTTTTGGAACACCACGATACCGGTATCGTTTGCTGATCTAACCGAGTAGCGTGCGAGCGGGAGCATCCGGCATCTTCCACGGTGATGATTTAAACGCACAATAAACGGACTGGCTTACACAGGGTCGTCGCCCAAAATCGGCATGAGCGTCAGCTTGACTGTAGAACATCGTAAATAACATGCACGTTTCCGAATTCGCCCTACAGGAACCCGCTGCGTGGAAATCTGCACGGTGGGCATCCATCCTAGATTTTTATCGATGGCGGGTCGGCTTAATCATTTACCTCAACACCGTTTCGCGATATCAGAGCCAGGACTAGAGAATCCGAATGAACGCTGTCTACAGCGTGCACGAAGATGGCTTTCGCGCCGTTGAACGTCAAGTTAGACTTAGCCCATTCTTCACGAAGGTGCTCATCACTGACCCGAAGAAGCACCACATCACCAACGCTGAAAGGTATCGCAACGTGTACGGGAGGATTCATTCCTAGATAAAATCCCTCGCCTACAGATATAACGCGCCACTCGATTGTGTTGGATGTCGTCTCTTTCTTAGCGCCAAAACCAGAATCCTTCGTCTTTTCAAGTTGCGACAAGTCCACAGGCTTCAAGACGATTATGTTTCCTTGCGCTTTCATTCGTATCTCCTACCGTTGAAGGTGAGAAGTCTACACCTGTTATGTTGGTTGCTGCCTGACGTTCTCACCTTGACTCGTCGGTGTGAACGCGAGCCTGACTCTATTGATATCCTCAGTAGGACTTGCTAGGCAGCGAATGCGTTTTCCGGGCGGATCGGAAGATCTAGGGCAAATCTGATCGTGTGGTCCTTGCGGAAGGCGACGTATGCGAAACCCCCGAAATCTTCCAAGGTGCGATCCGAGCAAGTTCGAAAATCACATGAATTTCGAACCTTGAAGATTCGAATATCTCGACTTGAAGTATCAATCACTTCGAAGCTGCAACGTTTTAGGGTTTTCTGAACGCCGGTGCTCACTGTGATTCTTCGACATTCCTCATTGCCACGATAAGACTTACATGACGCACTTGATCGGAAGGATGTTTGGGTCGGACTGAAGTCCCTCTTTGACGGCGGGACCTGAAGTAGTATTCCCGGGTCGGCTGCTCCGGTCTTTGGCGGTCGCGCAGTGATGCTGTTGCCTCGTGCTTCGCTGCGGTCCGACACTTTGAACATGCCCGTCATGAAGTCGGTGATGCGAGTCGCGCGATCCCGCTCACGGTTCGCCCGATCGCGCTCGCGCGTGGTGCGGCGCAACTGTACGCCCTGCATGGCCACAAATGCGGCGAGAAGAATCACCACCCCGTGACTACAGCCACTCCTACGCTGTGGCGCCGCACATATTTTTGTAAGCGATACCCGGTGCTTGCCGGACGCGCCACTACCGGCTCATTGTTGAGATACCCGGTAACGTCGGCGGCCAGCTCCGATGGCGTTCCGTAGCGGCGTCTGCGGTCTTTTTCCAGCGCCTTCATGGTGATCCAATCCAGATCACCGTGAAGTAAACTCATCAACTGCTCAGGCTGAACGCCATGCATCTCCGCACGGGCGATGGACGACTCGTTCTCCATCTTCGTGAAGCGGCTGTTTCTGCCAAGCGAAAAATACATATCAGGACTTTTTCGCCCTCTGGAAAGACGCCGATCCTGACATTCCCATCCTCATCGCTGCCCAATCGGAATACGCCAAGCTCACGTAATCTTCCAAGGATTCCATTTCGGTTTCGTTGACGCTGCGTGTGGGCCGTCCTATTATGGCGCCCAGTGGATTCCCTGCCGTGATTGGCCAGACCATATCCCACTACCGCATCGTTGAAAAACTCGGTGGTGGCGGCATGGGTGTGGTCTACAAGGCCACTGACGTCCGTTTAGACCGCGCCGTCGCCTTGAAATTCCTGCCGCAAGATGTAGCGCACGACCCTCAGGCACTCGAACGATTTAAGCGGGAGGCAAAAGCTGCTTCTGCGCTCAATCATCCCAACATCTGCACGATTCATGACATTGGCGAGGACGCCGGGCACACGTTCATCGCCATGGAGTTTCTGGACGGGCTGACGCTGAAACAACGCATTGGCGGCCGCCCGATCGAAACAGAAACTCTCCTCAACCTCGCGATAGAAATTGCCGACGCACTCGACGCAGCACATGCAGAAGGCATCATTCATCGTGACATTAAACCAGCCAATATCTTTGTCACCAAGCGTGGGCACGCCAAGGTTCTGGATTTCGGTTTGGCGAAGCTTCAAGCAAAGGCAGGAGCGAATGCTGATGCGACGCTGACGCAGGAGGGGATGCAGTTGAGTACGCCGGGCGCGGCCATGGGCACGCTGGCGTACATGTCGCCGGAGCAGGCGCGGGCGAAAGAATTGGACGCCCGGACAGATCTGTTCTCGTTCGGAGTCGTCCTATATGAAATGGCCACCGGCCAGTTGCCCTTCCATGGGGACAGCGCAGCAATGATCTTCGATGCGATCTTGAACCGCGCTCCGGTGGCTCCAGTACGACTGAACACCGAGCTCCCACCCGAACTGGAGCGCATTGTCAATCGTGCGCTGGAGAAAGATTCTGAGCTCCGTTATCAGCACGCCTCGGAGATGCGCGCTGAATTGCAGCGGCTGAAGCGGGATACGGAATCGGGGCGACCTGCTTCCGCGAGCGGTTCGCGCACCGTACAGATCCAAATTCCGGAGTTCGCGGAACGCCGCTGGGTGATGCCCGCAGCGGGCGCTCTGCTCTTGTTGATTCTGGCGTTCGCGATTTCGCCCATCCACCAACTGATTCTGCGGAGCGGATCTTCGACGAACACGTCGAAGGTCTCAGGCGTACCGCCACTCTCGGAAGGCATGTTTGTGGCGGTCCTGCCGTTCAAGGTATTGGGAGACGATCAGTATCTCGGCTACGTGGCAGAAGGCTTGAACGAAGCGCTTTCGGCAAGTCTGTTCCAACTGAAAGAACTGCGGCTGGCTTCGGAGACGGCAGTGACCAAGGTCTCCGGAAAAGATTCGCTGGAGAAAACCGCTCGAAATCTGGGTGTCAACCTGATCGTAGACGGCCTGATTCAGGGCACGGCCGACCGAATGTCGATCATCGTGAACCTGCACGACTTTGCCGGCGGCAAGAAACTTTGGAGCCAAAAATTCTCAGGTGTCCCCAAAGACTTGCTCGCGATTGAGGACCAGATCTCGGGTCAACTTGTCACAGCGCTGGCCTTGAAGCCTACCAGCGAGGAAATGGCACGCGCGGAGGCCCACCCGACCGAGAATATCGAGGCTTATGACCTTTACCTGAAAGGCCGCAATTCACTGCGTGGCCAACAGGACTTGAAAAACGTCGAAACGGCCATCAATTACTTCGAGCAGGCGCTGAAGAAGGATCCCGGTTTCGCGCTAGCCTATGCCGGTGTTTCCGACGCCAGCCTAGTGATGTACCTCGAGAAGAAAGATAACTTCTGGTCGCAGAAGGCGCTCGCGGCGGCCCAGCAGGCGGAGCGGCTGAACGACAATCTGCCGGAGGTCCATTTCGCCCTGGGCCGCATTTACAATGCCTCGGGCAAGAACGCCGAAGCGATTGCGGAGTTCAAGCACGTCCTGGAACTTGCGCCGAACTCGGACGATGGGTATCGGGGACTGGGCAGGGCTTACCGGGCACTCGGTCGGAAAGAGCAATCGATTCAGGCCTATCGGAAAGCAGTTCAGATCAATCCCTACTACTGGTTCAATTACAATTGTCTGGGGACCGCTTATTCTGAATTTGGAGAGTACGAGCAGGCCCTCCGCGCGTTTCGCCAAGTAACAGAACTCGAACCGGACAATTCATTCGGGTATCTGAACCAGGGAGTGATCTATATTCAGCTTGGGAAGTATCAGGATTCAATCCCCTATTTTCAGAAAGCCCTTCAAATTCAGCCGGATTACAAGACGTACGCGGACCTCGGCACCGCTTATTTGTACCTGAAACGTTACCCTGACTCCGTGCCGATGTTCGAGAACGCGGTGGAAATGAGTCCGAATGATGAAGCATTCGTGGGTAATTTGGCGGACTCCTATCGCTGGTCCGGGCAGCGCGACAAGGCCAATGCTACTTATGACAAAGCCATCGCGCTTGCATTTAAGCAGATGGAAATGAATCCGCGCGACGCGGAGACGATGGGGGACCTCGCTCTGTATTACGCGAAGATGGGCAACTCGGCGCAGGCACTGGATTACATCCGCAGGGCGCGGGCAATCAACCAGGCCGATGTCAACCTAATCTATACGGAAGCCACGGTCTATGCCTTGAGCGATCGCCCAAGCGAATCTCTCAAGTCGCTTCGGGAAGCGTTTCAAAAGGGCTATTCAGTTGAGGAAGCAACGAATGACCCCGAGCTTGGGACCATTCAGAAGCGACCGGAGTTTGCGAAGCTGGTGGCCGAATTTAGCAAGTCGAAGTGAGCGTCTTACTCCTGACCTTAGATCGAACTCGGCGGCTATGTCTGTCCCAACAGTTGAGGCGCGAAAGTAATGCAATCGATAGTTGCTTGAATGCTCTCATGGGGCGGTCCGCAAGTCCGAAGTCGATTCCGACTTCCAATTGCGATTGCAACTATAGTGGATGCCATCGGAAAACAGCGCGCTTCCTGAAGACTCGGGCGTCAAATCAGCTAAAAATCGATCGTTATTGTTTGCAGACCACGGCGCCGATCTTTATCAAATGATATGCGAGGGCAATCTGGAAGGCGTCGTTGCGAAACGCAAGAACAGCAAGCACGCCGTTTCGGCGAGATGGATCAAGATTAAGAATCCGACCTATACACAAAGTGAAGGCCGGCATGAATTATGTCCTCCGGGCTGCTCTGTCAGGCTCGATGATGCGGGTTCGAGCGAGAAGTCCGCGGGCGTTATCTCTGCCGTGAGCTGGAAAGCTACTCCGCATCCGGAACTGCCGCACGCGCCGCCGGTGACCCCTCCTTGACTGGTGGTGCCGTAGAGGTTGCCTAACGCGTCGTGCGTGTGGTGCCCAGTCGAGTCCGGTCCCTGAAAAGCTGTACAGCACTGTCTCCGTACCGGCCGCATCCAGCTTGAACACGCTGGCACAGCCTAAATTCACGGGCGGCGTCCATCGGGATTCCTCGGCACTACGATTTGATTCGAGGCACTGCATCACGCTTTGTTCTTCGGAGACTTTCTAGTGTCCGATGTGCGGATTTTGTGTCATTGTTTGCGCGTGATAAAATTATTAAAACCATGAAAAACAAGTTTGATTTCAATTTCGACAAGAAGATCCTGCACCCGCCGTTCGTGAAGGTTCAACGCGCAAAAGTAGTGATCTTGGATGGCAAAAGGTTGTTTCTAAAAAGATGCACGGACTGCAAAATAGAGTTCTATGAAATCGAGTCTGTATTGCGTTGCGTGAATTGCCGCAGCAGGAAGCGAAAGCGCGCTTAGACAGCCGCCTGCACGCCGGATCTTGAATGCGCTACGAGGCGATAATGCCGGCCGCGACTAGAAACGGCGTCACGCGATATGGATGTTGGTAGCAGGATTTATCGACAGTTACCGCCATTCCTATACGTAGCTCTCAGCCAGCATCTCAGCGGCGCTTTCATCTAGTTGTTCAGCGCGCCGCACTTGTTCGAATCTTGACAGCAGGTCGTCGGGCCGCAGTCGTCGCTTTTCCGCACCTTGAAAATCGTGGATGATCTGGCCACGGTGCATCATGATCAGGCGGTCGGTTTGTGTGTCCCTTATCGTCGAGCGCGATAAAGCTGTCCGGTAACGCAGCGGTAATCGGAAACTAGATGCAGGCCTCCACCCGCGTGAGTGTCGCGCAAATCCTAGTCTCCTGACCCCATCAACACCGACTCCAGATGTGCCATCTTCGTCTTGATCGACTCCAATTCGAGATGCGTCAAAGCGGCGGTGCTCAAAGAGTGGAGAGCTTCCTCGTAGGCCTCACACGCTTTTTGTCTGTGTCTGATGATTTCTCTCTCATCGTCGGACTGCAGGGCGAGCTTGCCCAAGGCGATGGCAGTCTCCAGATTGGCTTGAATCGACTCAACCTTCAACGTGTTCTGTTGCTCTGTAGATTGGAATTCCGAGACCATCGTAGGCGTACCTTACCTCACCGTGCGGATTTGGAGCATTTTATACAAAACCAGCGTTCCAATACAAAACCACTGGTCAGTGCCACGGTCACGAAGAGCTGGGACAACGTGACCGGACCATGGTTTGGCCGAGCGTTATGGTATCGAGATGATCGCACCGCATCGCGGAGAGCGCCGGACACAGTAAAAGATTCAATGATAATTGCTCAGGTGCCATCAGTTTTTCGAACCTTCCTTCCCTCCCTTGGAAATGATCGCCAATGATCGTTGGTTCAATCATTTCCGGTTGATAACCACTCCAATGATTTCCCAAATTCTCGACTGATCCTCAGCAGCGCTTCTGCTCCGATCTCCTTCTCACCGCGCTCTAGTCTCAGCTAGCGAATACGCAAAACCGAAATTCTCGACCAGGTAGTCGCTGGCTGCCCAGACCGAGTGAAATCCGCGACGCCAACCTGATCCGCCCGGGACAACTACGCCCCTGACTAAGCCTTCGTTCTTATCGAGGCGTTATGGGAAATGAAAACGGAAATAAGGCATTGATGAAAGTTGTTTTCCAGAAGCGGACTTCTGGAAAGAAATCCTGCTACTGCAACTTGGCATTTTCTGCCTTGACTTCTTCGTCTTAGTGCCTTTTTGCTAGCGCTTGTGACTGTGTCATACTGCGCGAAACACCTGTCAAGGTAAACGCTTCGGCGGATTCTTTGCCAAAGGAGAATATTGATATGCCCTTGATGCCGGACCCGACCTTCTACCCGTCAGCGGGCATGGCAATGAAGGCTCCGCCAGAACGCCTCGCGTATGTCGCACTGCTCAACGTCGGGAGGAATGGAAAGCGCGATGCCCTGGGCGTCATTGATCTCGAGCCGAGTTCTGCGGAGTATGGCCGGCTCGTCGGGCAGGTAGATTTCCCCCGCGGCGATAATGAGCTGCACCATTTCGGCTGGAACGCTTGCAGCGCGTGCCTCTGTCCACAGGCCCCGCATCCGCACATGGAGCGTCGCTACCTTATTGTGCCGGGTATCGGGTCGTCGCGGATTCACATCCTGGATACCAAGGCGAATCCCAAGCAGCCGAAAATCGTCAAGGTAATCGAGCCTGAGGAATTCATCAAGAAGACCGGCTACACGTCGCCTCACACGATTCATTGCGGCCCAGACGGCGTTTATGGGAGCGCACTCGGATCGGCCAGCGGAGACGGCCCTGGCGGCATTTTCCTGATGGACGCGAACACGTTCGAGTTGAAGGGTCAGTGGGAACAGGATCGCGGCCCGCAGCAACTGGCCTACGACTTCTGGTGGCACTTGGGACACGACACTATGGTGACTTCCGAATGGGGCACGCCAAACATGGTGAAAAACGGCCTCAATCCGGAGTTGCTACTGGGCGGCAAGTACGGACGCAAGGTGCATATTTGGGACCTAGACAAGCGCCGCCATTTGCAGGAACTGGACCTGGGTGCGGAGCAACAGATGGTGCTTGAGCTGCGGCCGGCTCATGATCCAAAGAAAACATACGGGTTTGTCGGTGTGGTCATTTCACTCAAAGACCTTTCGTCCTCGATTTGGATGTGGCATCGCGAAGATGGCGGCAAGAAGGGCAAGTGGGCCGTTCGCAAGGTGATCGAGATCCCCGCCGAGCCGGCCGACCCGGAAAAACTTCCGCCTTTGCTGCAGGGCTTTAAGGCAGTGCCGCCGCTGGTGTCGGACATCAACCTTTCACTCGACGACCGCTTCCTCTATGTTTCGTGCTGGGGAACAGGTGAGTTCATCCAGTACGATGTCTCCGATCCTGCGAACCCGAAAAAGATCGGCTCGATCCACCTGGGTGGCATCGTGCGCCGAGCAGCTCACCCGAGCAAGCCTAAGCAGGCGCTCAACGGCGGCCCGCAGATGGTCGAGATCAGCCGCGACGGTAAACGCGTCTATTTCACCAACTCCCTCTACTCTCCGTGGGACGACCAGTTCTATCCCGATGGCGTGAAAAGCTGGATGGTGAAGATCGATGCGCATCCGAACGGCGGGATGAAGTTGGATGAAAAGTTTTTCGTGGAGTTCGATGGGCTGCGCGCGCACCAGGTTCGGCTGGAAGGAGGCGATGCTTCGTCCGACTCCTACTGCTATTCGGAGCCGCGATGACCCATGCAGGGCTGACGTCGACAGCGTTGTGGCTATTGCTCCTGCTCGGCGCTTACCACGGAATCAACCCTGGGATGGGGTGGCTCTTCGCTGTGGCGCTGGGGATGCAGGAGGAGAAGGGGAGCGCGGTCGCTAGAGCGCTCGTCCCAATCGCGTTCGGCCACGCATTGGCTATCGGCATCGTGGTTCTGGCAGCGGCGTTTCTTGGCATGGCGCTGCCACTTACGGTTATCCGCAACTCGGTCGCCGCGCTGCTGGTCGGCCTTGGAATTTATTGCCTGCTTCTGCATCAACACCCGCGATGGATCCGCATGCAGGTGGGCTTCCGCGATTTGACAGTCTGGTCGTTTCTAATGGCCTCTGCGCATGGAGCAGGTTTAATGCTATTGCCGGTGTTGCTGGGCAACAGCACGGTCGAAGCACATGGACAAATAGCAGGTCACGCTCACATATCGCCGGCCACTAGCCCGCTGGCCGGGATACTCGCCACCGCCGTCCATACGACAGCCTACCTTGCGATGACAGGTTTGCTTGCGTGGGTAGTCTATCGGAAGTTCGGCCTCGCGCTTCTTCGTAAGACCTGGTTCAACTTCAACTTGGTGTGGGGGGCTACGCTAATCGCCACGGGTGTGTTCACGCTCGTCGTGTAGCAATTCACAGTGGACGTGATGTGATTCTGACGGTCGTCGGCCGAAGTATTCCGCGAGCTTTTCCGCAGTAAAAGATTCAATGATTAGTTGCTCAGGTGCCATCAGTTTTTCGAACCTTTCTTCCCTCCCCTTCTGAAATGATCGCCAATGATCGTTGGTTCAATCATTGTACTGACCCCGTGAAATGGTCAGCAGACCCTTTGCTTGGCTGTGGCGAACCGCTTCGCGTGATCGTGATCGAGTGCGGGTCTTGGGCTGACGCGGTCGGCGAGCCGCCAGCCTGCGCCGCACCCGTCTGGGCCTGCGATGCCGCTGAAGCAAACAGAAAAAGCGAGATGAGTGTGGCGCCGAATAGTTTCATTTCTGCTCCTTCCATGGGTTCATGCTTTGGTTGCGTGCGGCATCAACTTAACGGTTGCCGAGCGCGCACGGGCACCGATCATCGGCTTGAGATACGGGCTGCCCTTGTACTTCGCCCGGTACGCGTCATCAATGAGGTCGTTGATCGGACCGTTGACCGGCTCGAACCTGACTTCCTTCGTCATCTCGGCCACGGTGATTCGCCCGGCTTTCTGGCGCACCGCGGCCTGGTACCAACAAGAGTTCTGCCCGTTGTAGCCGCGCACGTAGAGTGCGTCATCAACGACGACCGACCAAATCCACGTCGGCGTGCCATAGGTCTTCCCGTGCTCGCGGAACGGCGAGATGTGCAGATCATCAGCGTCAGCAATCTTGCGCAGCTCGCCTTTCGGCCACGTAATCATCGTCAAATCTCCTTTAAACATGCTTCTCGCATTCGCATCAGGAGGGCGCAAAGTTCCTCCGCTTCATGATCTTCGGCGTTTCGCTCTCCTCGAAGCGCACATCTCGCGGCCCGCGAAAAACTGCTCCTCGCATGGTTTTTCTCCTTTGCTTCAACGCATGATGAAGCCGCCGTCCACCGAGATGGACTGGCCAGTCACGTAGCTTGCGGCATCGCTGCAAAGCCACAGAACAGCATTCGCAATCTCCTCGGGGCGGCCAACTCTTCCCATTGGGATGCTCTTCTCCATCGCCTTGAGGGCTTCACCTTGACCGGCCGCGACCATTTGGTCGGACATCGGCGTGTGGATCAAACCAGGACACACAGCATTGATGCGAATGCCCCGTGCGGCATATTCGAGAGCCGCGCTCTTGGTGAATCCAAGTACTCCGTGTTTGGCGGCATGGTAGATTCCACGCTCGGCGCCTCCCACGAGTCCTCCAAGCGAGGAGCAATTGACGATGGTTCCACTTCCTTGCTTGCGCATCTGTTGCAGCTCAAACTTCATGCAACTCCATACACCGCGGAGGTTGATCGCCATCACCCGGTCGTAATCTTCCCGGGTAGTATCAGCAGTCTCTGCGAGGACATTTTGAACGCCGGCATTGTTGTAGGCCGCATCGAGGCGTCCGAAGGTGGCGACGGTCTGTTTCACCATTGCTTCCGCCTGCGCGTCATCGGACACGTCACAGCGGATGGCCAGTGTCTTATGACCTTTATCGGCAAGCTCCTTGGCTGCGGATTGCGCGGCTTCCTCATTCCAGTCCGCCAACACCACGGAGGCACCTGATTCAGCAAAAGCCCTGGCAGTCGCAAGACCCAATCCAGATGCTGCTCCCGTAACGAGTGCGACTTGGTTTTTGAAAGATATGTTCATAACGAGTTCCTTGTTTTTCGCAACGGCTTGTATTCAGGTTCTTTTCGAAACCGATTCCAGACCGGTCATTTTCTCCAGGCGTTCCCTATACCGAGGCGATGGAGACTGAGATGGCCAGGCTTGTCTCAAATATTCTGATTCCAGGATGCACTAATCGTTTTCAGCATGGCCGGATAGATGATCCATTTCCGGAATGGGTCGATTAAGCCCATGTAGAAGGGCGTAATCCAGGTTCTCTGGCACACATAGACCGCCAAATAGAACCGATAGCCATCGGCGCTTTCAGCGAGAGCACTGAGGGCCGCAGCATGGACAGTACGATTCTGAATTTCAAGGAGCTGTTCGTTTTCGAAACGATAGACAACGCGGAACAATCCTTCTGGGGTTCCAGACACGACCAGAGAACGGGCACGATCCTCCGGCGTTAGGCGACTTCCAAACGAGGCTGCCAAGGCATCCTTCGGTTCGGCCTCAAGTCGAAAAATGCCTCCAAGAAAAAGCCGAAGACGGATAAGCGCGCGGGGCGCTGGCGGAAGTCTGTTGATTTTGCCCTGACTCACCCGACGAAGAAATTCAGCAAGGGTAACGCCGCCGCGGCGTGTAGGTAGGTCAACCGCCCAGACGTCGTGCAGCGGGACGTCGGCGAGGAACGTATGCACGCGAAGCGGTAATGCATAAAACTCGATCGGAGAAATCTGCGGCATCTTTTATCCTTAGTGTATATGGCCGAGTACGCGCTGGACAATTCCTGAGACAAGGCTGGCTCGTGCCAGGTCAGTTTGACTCAGCTCCCTGAAACAAGGGCGTCTTTCAACCCAGGAGTCGAATGAATCAGTCGAATGGGATGCTCAGAGCGAGCGAGAGCTACAAAGGCACTGGACACGAATGTGAGCGAAAGACTCGGTGTGATGATTTAAGCCGGGAGTCCTTTGAGTGCGTGGAAGCAGCCGGTTTCAGAGGAGTGACGAATCCCTCGATACTTTCCCCTGTTTCCGACACCCGAATTAGGACTCTCCACCCATAGCGTCAACGAAAGGCATACATAGGATTTTTCGGCTTGTTCCTGCTGCTTCTAGAAAAGCATGATTCTGATTTTGCCCTGTCACGCCGGTTGGCAGAGTTATGCTAGCTCGATTGCGTCATTCGTGGATCCGACCTCGAACGGACTATCCAGAGTTTTTCGAGCCTTTCTTCCCTCCCCTTCTGAAATGATCGCCAATGATCGTTGGTTCAATCATTTCCGGTTAATAACCACTCCAGTGATTTCCCGAATTGACGACTGATCCTCAGCAGCTGGAGCGCTCCGCATCGATCACGTCCTCGGCCTCCAACATCTTTATTGGATCCCGCGCGGCAACAAACCATCGCAGGGAGCATACGTCACCTACCCGTTCGCACACCCACAAGGCCACGACGGGTTAATCTTGAGGCAAGGAACGAACTTCGGTTGACACAAAGAATGCCTGGGACCGGAATCTGCTGTTCTGTGCCGTCGAGGTCAACTGACACTTGCCCACACCTTCTTGCAGCGGCACAGGAAACTTTAGCGAGTCGCGCCATTAAAACACTTTATGCAGACGCACATCAATTCCGTACCCACCATACTGATCGCGCAGCACGGTCACCGAGGTCTTCTTATTCACCTGATACTGCAACTCAATCAACTGGTTCTGTGTGGAATTCACATCGGTACTGATGGTCAAAAGCAAGCTCCCAGTCACGCGTTCCTGAATCGCGACCTGAGAACCCGGATTGCTCCCCTGGCTATTCGTAGCCAGCGGATCAATCGACAACTGCGAAATCCCAGTAAAATTTTCCAATTTACCCGCCACTTGGCCAGTGACGCCTTCAGCCAACACAGACTCAGCACTTGACGTAGCCGATGAAGTCGGCGTCGAAGCAGCCTCGGCATTGGTATTCCCGAAAGCAAGCAAGTGAATAATATCGGCCTGCGGCAAGGCCGGCTGAGAAGTGTAAGTCGTCCGCAGACGGTCCGCCGGCCCCGAAAGATTCAAAGTGATGTCGTATTGTTCGATAGTTGTCTTTACGTAGAGGCTCAAAACCGGGTCGGTACGCACAGGATTCGCAAATTCGATGGTCCCGCTCTGCACCTCGAATCGCTTCCCGAGAAAAAACACGTCGCCACTGGTCAACGCAATCCGCCCAAGCAGCACAGGATTCGCGGCGGTACCGGTCACATTCAGATTCGCTGTACCAGCCATGCTCACCTTGCTGTTAGCCAAATTTAGGTCATCCGCCGACTGCACCGCCACATTCAATTTCATATTGCTAGTAAACTTCGAAGGTGTAGAGATTGTGGAATCCTCCGAAAACTGCGCAGCAAAAGTCGATAAATCGAAAGCCTGCGTAAACGAAAGCCGGTCTACCAGCACGCGCCCAGTCAAATTCGAATCGCTAGGGCTTCCAACGAGATTGATTCGCCCACTCAGAATGGAACGCAGGCCCTCAGGGTAGCGAATCCGCACAGACTTAGCTTCCATGCCCAAATTGAACGCCGTCTCTTTGCCATAAGTCACGAAACCTTGCGCCGTCACAGTCCCGCCACCCGCAGTCGCGTTGAATTTCGTGATATCCGCGCGAGTCCCCGAAAGATTTATCTGCGCATTCAAGCCCTCGATGCCTACAGGAATCGTGTCAGTAGAGAAAATCGCATCGGTAACGCGTAACTGGCCTTGAATGCCCGCACCCACGGATTGGCCGTGGCTATCCAGGTGAATGTCCACGCGCCCGGATGAGCGCACGCTAGGCGCGAATTTCTGCACCGCAGCGAGGTCGATGGTACCGTTCGCCGTAACAGCGTAAGGCGCCCCGCCGCCCCTCAACGGCACGCTGCCCTCGAGTGTTAAGTTCGTCCCCGTCCCCAGAATCTCGGTAGGTGCTAGCGTCACAGTGCCATTGCGATAATCTGCCTTCAACGGCCGAGTCAGCGCAATTTCCGCGCCTGCGTAAGTCACATTGAGCGTAGGAATTTCCAGATGCGCCTGCACCTGCGCCGGGGTTTGCAGTGGCCCCTGCAACGTCAAATGAATTTCGGTCTGACCCTTCACATTCGCGCTTTGCTCCGGAAGAAAAGTCGCCAGCACCGCGGCAACGGGCAGCGCTTTCACATCCAGACTCGCCGTCGCATTCCGCTGCCCGGTCAAATCCACATCCGCCTTACCTTCCACAGAACCCTGATCGATCACGGAATGCAGCGCCAAAATTGCGTGCTCGTTTGCAATGTTCACTTGCGCGGACAGATTCGAAACCGGATGATCGTGAACCAGCAGTTGCTGCACAGAGAGGTTCACTTCGAGCTGTGGATTTTGAAACGTTCCGTGACCGCTGGCTGAAAGATTCAATACGCCGTGAACCGTGGTACCGTGCTGAATGGTGGCGATGTCGTCGAGTTTTAGCCCATCGGTATGAAGCTTCGCGTCGTACTCTTGCGTCGCAAGCTTGTAGTTGGCGTCGACAAGAACGGTCCCGGCTGGAATTTGCAAGTCAACCGTCGAGTGAATATCGCCTTGCCGGAATTCCGCATTCACCGCCATTTTCTTGATCGTCTCGTTCCAAGCCGATCCGTTGGCAACCGTTAGACTGCCGTTTCCCTGCGGATTTTCCCTCGTACCCGACACCGACACTTTCGCCGACACCACACCGCTTACCGGATAATTCAACCGCGCTATTTTTTCCGTGTCCGCGATGGATACATTCGCCACAGCCGCTTGCAACGCAATCGGACTGTTGCCCACCAGCGACCAATCCTGCAACCCAGCGCTTCCGGCAAAAGTGATCTGCGCATGCTGATCGGCAGCGAGCTTGCCGTTTTGTACATCGATGTGAGAGGAATTTGCGTTCAAATTCAGAAAAAGCGAATGCCAGCGGCTATTGTTCAGCACGAGATTCGCCAGCGAAAGCTGCCCCTGAATTTTTGGATCGCGCGCAGAACCGGTGATATGAGCGTTCAGACTGCCGCTGCCTTGAACGTCAGGAACCTCGACAGGGGCGTGGCCGACGTGCTGCAGCTCATTTTGCACGAGTGCCGCAAGCGAAGCGACCTCGTGCAAATCGCCAGTCGTCAACACGGCGTTTATATTGGAATTAACCCCGCGCCGGGAATCGAGAGTGCCGCCAATCGTGACTTTCGTGCTGGCAGTTTGCAAATGCGACTGCCCGAACGACACTTGATTGCGCGGCCCGTTGTAATCCGCCTGCAGCAGTCCATTAACCGGGATGCCTCCCGCCAGCGACGAACTTCGTTGTGTCGGTCCGGTAATCGCAACGCGGGCGTGAGCGATCAAGTCATCGAAAGAATTATTCGCCGAGCCCGACCATGAAGCTTGCACTTGCGCATCGGTCGTCCCGGCAAGCCGCACCTTGCGCAAATCCCGGGTCGCAAAAGCGTCACTCGCGTTGGCGAGGGAGACGCCGCGCAGCGATGCGTTAAGCCGTGACGACGGCGCAGCCGAGTCGATGTGTGCCATTGCAAAATCTGCTTTCGCCCGGCCGCCGAGAATATGGGCAACAGCATCGGTGACTCGCAGATTCGCATCCTTTAGGTCGTAATTAGCGCTAACGGTGCGCGCTTCGATGGTCCCCTGGTTCGCGCGCACCAACAATTTGTCGCTGCGCATCTGGCCTTCGGTGGTAGCGCCCGCAAGAAACGATTGCTGTGCGCTGCCGCCCGCGTGATACCCGATTTGTCCGCTGAGAGCGACCTCACCCGTCGGAAGCGCATCCGTCTTCAGAATTTCCGCCAATTCTCGAGTGAACAATCTGCCTTGATAACTCCCAGTAACGACCGGGTCTGCATAATCCGTCATTTTGGCGTT
Organism: uncultured Acidobacteriota bacterium; assembly: GCA_963703675.1. GTDB lineage: Bacteria > Acidobacteriota > Terriglobia > Acidiferrales > UBA7541 > Palsa-295. The sequence continues at coordinate 405,532 of CAVPFH010000012.1, forward strand.
CAGCGATAAAGTCGATGCGCCGCTGGTCAAATTGAGCGTCGCAATGTCCAGACTCGTCCGGCTAGCCGTGAATTCCAGCTGTGCAGCATGCTCGATCGGCCGCAGTTGTCCGGTTACCAATCGTCCCTGGTCGTAAGAGAGCGAACCTTTGTACAATCCAGTCGAAGCCCGGTAGCCCGCCTCGAATTTCAAATCGTGCAATTCAGCATCGAGCGGAATTTCCGCGTCGTTATAAAAAATCTGCCCCGAATGGATAGCGCAATTCTGAATGGCCAGATCGAAAAGCGCATCCGGCTCCTTGCTGGTGCTGGGTGTGGGCGGCACAGGCAAATTGCTGCGCCCCTGCGAATCGATCCGCACATGCGCCACAGGTTGATCCAGGATGATGGTGCGCAATTCCAATTTGCCATGCACCAACGGTGCGAACCGCACGGCAACTTCCAGCCGCTTCGCTTGCAAAAGCGGAGGTTCCGGCGCGACGCTCGCCGGGGAACGCTGAGCCGCCCCATGAACCACAGTATCGTTCAGATCGATCGACAAATGACTCCAATGCGGAGTCACCGAACCAATTTCCACGCGAGCCCCGGTAGCTTTGGCAACCTGTTCCATGATTTGGCCACGCAGGAAATCGCGGAACCAGCCGGTATTGATGACCACCAGGCACACGCACACCAAGCCGATCAAAATCGCCGGAACAAAAATCAAAATGATTCGTAAGATCCGTTTGCTAGTCGCATTCACAATGCACGTCCAGATCCAGGAATTAAATCGGCGAACCTAAAACGATTGTCCCAAAGACACGAAATATTGCGTAGTGCCGACACCCGGAACAGTGGTGATTCGATATCCCACATCAAACCGAATCGGCCCCACCGGCGTTTTGTACCGAATGCCCACGCCCACGGAATGCGTGAAATTGTCGGCGAACTGCCGCAGATTGATATTGCTGTACACATTGCCGCCGTCATAAAACAGCACAGCGCCCAAACCTTCCCTGAACGGCAATGGAAAGCGCGCTTCGGAATTAAAAATAAAAAGCATGTCCCCGCCTTCCGGCACGCTGATCAAAGTACAAGTCGACTGATCGGCAGGATTACTGCACACAGGGACCGGGCGTTGAGGCCCTGCGCCGTTGATAGGGAATCCGCGCAGGGAATCCGCGCCGCCCGTAAAGAATCGCCCGCTCAAAGGCACCTCCGAGCCGGAAAAGGGCTTAGCCAACCCGAGCCGAAAATCATTGGCCCACACCAGCCAGGGCTTCACTTGCTTGTAAAACGATGTCTGCCCAAGGAATCTCACGAAATTCGCACTGGACCCGAACGCCGTCGGAGTCACCCCAAAATCGAACGATTGAAACACGCCGCGGTGTGCATCCAGCTGGTTATCCCGCGTGTCGCGAACGTACTCCACTTCGACAGTCGAGAACCGCACGTGCTGATCCTGCGGCAGCACCAGGTCAGGAATAATGATGTTGTAAAGATTGGTGCGTTGAAAGCTGTAGCGAAAAATCAGATTGGCAGTGCGCTTCTTGTTCAGCGCCTTTTCCACCTGGAAGGAAGCCGATCCTAATTCCGCGGTATAGATAGGATTCTCCGTAGTTCTTTCCGCGGAAAAACTCAGCAATGAACTCCACGAAGACCCATGCAGATGTGGACCCGTATACGTAAAGAACACGCGCTGATCGAGCCGCGAGAGAACGGTGCCGAAAGTGGCGCTTTCAGCTCTGCCGCGTATATCGTGCCGCGTGAAATCAAACGTAAACAGCGGCCCAATATAGCTTTTCTGGCTCACCGTGAATTTGTTGCCCAGGCTGATCGGCGGAATCCCCGGCACCACCACCGAATTCGCCGGCACGTTTCCATCGCGCGGAATAATTTCCAGTCCTCCGCCGATATCCATCGAATTCAGCGGCGACTCATGGACCTTCACCAGCACCAGCTCTTGCGTCTGGTCCACAATCGGACGCAGCGGCTTGATGCTGGCCCAGTCGAAAACCCCCAAATCGTACAAATCACTCTGAGACTGCAGGAATTTCGTTTCGCTCAAAGGCTGGTCGGGCTTGATCTGCGTCCCATAGATTTTCTGTATGAATTGCGGCTTGGTATGTTTTTCGCCAAGCAGCACAACATCGCTCACAAACGCCTGCGGCCCCTCGTCGATAGTGTAAGTAACGTCCATCTTGTGCGGATCGCCCGGCACAGGCGACACTGCCGACCGGAAACTCACATTTAGATACCCAAGATCGAGGTAGGCAGCGAGCAACTGGCTACGGTCCGCCTCGAGCAGCCGCGGCGAATACGGCTTTCCGGGCTTCAGAACCAAAGGATGCTTGCGAGTAAGCTTCGCCAAGGGTTGGGTCTTGTTGTTCAGCACTTGCAGGCTGGCAACGGTAACCTGCGTCCCTTCCGCGATCTCGAACGTGACATACACCTGAGGTTTGAAATCCTGCACCTTCGGCCGCATTGAAACATCCGCAAAACCGGCATTCTTGTAAAGCGTGGTCAACGCGTCCACGCTTTTGTGCAGGTCCTGCTCGCTGTAATCGCCATGCAAAAACAGAAAGCCCTTCTTAATCGTCACGTGTGGCTGCAACTGTTTGTCGGTGAAGTAGTGGTTGCCGTCAAAATAAACGCCTTTCACTTCATGTTTCGATCCGCGGTTGACCTCGTAAACCACGTTCACCATGCCGTCGTGCTTATCCACGTGCGAATCCACGGTAGCGTCGAAATACCCCTTAGTTTGAAAGTAGGACTTTAGATTTCGTTGCCCCTCGTCGACTAGATCCTGGTCCACGGCATCTTCCTCATAGATCGGAATCAACCGGTGCATCGTTCCTTTAGAGACCTTGGCCCCGGAAATCCGCACCGTCACCTTCACAGGGGGCGTGACGTGAAATTTCACGTCCACGAGATTCGAACTGGCATCGTAATCCGCCGAAGCCAACCGCACCTCCGGCGCCAGCTGGTCGTCTTTGCGCAAACGCTGGCGTATGAAGTCGATCGACTTAGTAACGTTCGGCTCGGAGTATTTCTGCCCGGGCTTCAGCGAAACGCGCTTCAACTTCGCCCAAATGCCTCGCAACGAGGCACGCAAACTCGCACTCTGTTGCTCGGACAATCCCTCGAAAGTGATATTGCGCACCCTGGCCTGCTCTTCCATCGTGCAGTGAAATATCAAATTGACGATCCGGTGCGCGTCATCGCGTTGTATCTCAGGCTGAATCTGCGCAGCAAAATAGCCGCGCTTGTGAAAGAAAGTCAGCAAGCCGTTTTTTGCCTGCTCTTGAAGCTCCGGGAAAAAGGGAGACTGCTCGGGAATATTCGCCGCCTGCAACAGTTCGGCGTAAGCAAACCGCGTGCCGGTACCCGGAAACTCAACGACACCCACATACTGGGCCGGTTGCAAAATAAAGAGAATGCGAAGTCCCGACTGTTCCGGTTCCACGTTCACTTGCACTTGCGTAAACAGGTGAGTCTGCTGCAAGGCCGCGGCGCTTTCGCGAACATCTGCCAGGGAGAAAGATTTTCCAGCTCCTTGTTTGATCAGCTTGCGAATTGCGTCGCGGTCCACGTTAGGGGGAGTCGCCATCTCCACGGTTGATACCTCCTGCCCTTCAAAACCCGCATACGTGTTTGGTTGACTCTGCTGCGCAAAGCCCGCGAAGCTCGCGAAAAGGGAAGCAACAAGGCACAACCAAGCAACGCCGCAGCCCGCGAGCGCAAGAGGACTTCGATTGCCATGCCCGCCGCACGCGGTTTCTCACGTGGCTGCCGCGGCCGCCGGCGCCTCGATTTGATGGTCGATCTCGGCGCCGACCAGCAGTATTAAACTGGCGATATAAATCCAAAGCATCAAAACGATAAAGCCTCCCAGCGCTCCATAAACCTTCGGATACGAAGAAAAATGCAAAACGTACTGATTGAGTCCCACGGTCGCGAACACCAGCGTCACAACCGCAAACAAAGTGCCAGGCGTGATCCAGTGCCATGAGCGCCTGCAGTCCGGAAGAAAATAATTTACAAGATCAACTCCGGCGCACATCAGCACCACGGTGACGGCCCAACGTCCCATTTCCAAAAATGTGGCGGGCAGATTCCATCCATTTGAAAACGACGGAATCATTCCCGATCCCCAGCGCCCCAGCGTCATCAAACCAAAGCACGCCAAAGCGAAAACGGCGGCCAGAAAAGTGAAACAAACCGCGATGGCATGCTTGCACCAAAAAGACCGCGAGTCGCGGCGCCCGTGCGCGATGCTCAGCGATTCCATCAAGCTGACAAAACCAGACGAGGCGCTCCAGATCGTGGTGGCCAACCCCAGTGACAAAATGCCTTTGGATCCCCCGGACAAATTCAAAATGATCGAAAAAACGAAGCTGCGCGACTCGATCGGCAGATAGGTCACCATCCAGGTTGCAAACGATTTCCAAAGGGTCGTCGACGGCAGCCACCCCACAATCGCCGCCATCACAATGAAAAATGGAAATAGTGAAAGCACGAAGTAAAAGGAGATCTGAGCGGCCAGATCGACACAATCATCCGCTTGAACTTGATTCCACACCCTGTGTAACAAATTTGCACGCGCGCGCACCACAGCCCCCGTATCCCGGTATGCACGCTCATCATAGATCCGTCAAGTCGTGCACATATCATTCCTCCGCTGCATGCGACTGGAATTAACCCTACGAAATGATGGACAAATAATGCCAGTATCTCTATCGGCCAATGGCTGTAGATTTGCCGCAGATTCGGTGTACGTTGTCGAGTGGACGGTCCGAAGTAACGAATATTCCGGAAGTTAAGCTCAACAACTTTGTCCGCGTTTGTGCTTGAATTTTGCACATTGTGGGAAGACCTCTCGCCATATGGTCCAATGTCTAATCGGATTGCGAATGTCGCGTCAACCCTATCCATTGAGCGGGAGCACGTTAGGTGGCGCGTGGCACGTTGGTTTCTCAATTGCGGGCGTCAGAACCTCGGGCTACAATAGGCCAGCAAACCGTCCTAACCCCGACGGTAACCTCTGGGGATTCCCAGACCAAGCCGAGTAGCCCGCCCATCCTTGTTGGCACTTCCTATCCGCATTGCACACTTTTCGATCAGCAAGGAGGAACATCTCTCCGTACTATGGCGCAACTCTTGCCGCGATCGCCGTGGGCACAGCTCCTGAGAACTATCGCTCCGCGCCCGAAATCCAGAATAACCTCAAAATGCTTCGAGACTACCTGGACCGCGAATATTCATCGCAGCCCCTCATCAATCGCATCACACTTCTCTGGGCCTTCTCGAGGCTACCAGGTCTCCTGACGCCGGAACGCCAAAAATCGATCACAGAGGAAGTTCTGAGCAAGCAACAAGAGGACGGTGGTTGGAGTCTGTTTCCACTCGCCAGAACCTGGAGAGACTGGGGCCCTTCTTCACTGCTCGGTAAGTGGAAGCGTGACGATGGGACTCTACAAGAGACGAGCAGCGATGGGTACGCGACAGGCCTTACGATCTTCGTTCTTCAGCAAACCGGCGTTCCCCGCGAAAATGCCCAGCTCAAGCGAGGCAGGGAATGGCTCGTAACGAACCAAAACAAAACGGAAGGCTTCTGGCTTGCTTATTCTCTTAACAAACGTCGTACCCTTTCTTCCAATGTGGGACGCTTCATGAGTGATGCAGCCACAGCCTATGCGGTGCTCGCTCTGACCAACTGAGCGTTTGGCGGCCGTTGTGCGATGCTATCTCGATTGCGTCATTCGTGGATCCGACCTCGAACGGACTATCCAGAGTTTTTCGAATCTTTCTTCCCTCCCCTTCTGAAATGATCGCCAATGATCGTTGGTTCAATCATTTCCGGTTAAGCCTTGGCTGCGGACGCGAATTGAGTGCGCATCTGCTGCCCGAACTGCCGCATCGCGGCGACCTGACCAGGATTGCGGCTTTCCGCCCAGGCCTCGAAGCGCTGTGCTGCTTTTTCCAAGTTTTCGAGGAATTGTCTATTGACGAAACGCTTGCGAGCCTCCGGAATGGTGGGCTTGACGCGTTCCCAAACGCCGAAAAACTCGCCGCTGGTTTCGAAGAACAGTTCTTCGTGCAGCAGACCGTAATTGAGGAAAGCGCAGGCTTGCTCCCAATAGCTGACCACCATCATAAAGGATGCGCCCGCTTCCGTTCCCACCGGGGCGATTTTCATGGCCTCGTCGAGAGTGTCCGCGAAAAAGTTCTTCATGAACCATTGACGTGCCTCGCGCAAACGGGCCTCGCGACGCTCTTCAAAAACCTGCAGGTGAAGCTGTGCTTGTTCGAACGTGGGTTTCGTACTCATGTGTTTTTCTCCTTTTCCCTTTATGGTTTTTATGAATCAACTGCGCTGAGCTCCAAGTTCCACTTTCGCTTCTGGCTTCCGGTTCCAATTTCAATTTCGGCTTCGGTTCGCTTTTTACGCTCAAGAATCCATGCCCAGCCTTTACCCATGTCTTCCTTGTAATCGTTCGGAATGAATCCCAGCACCGTGTGCCGGAATGTAATCAACGTCTCACCGTCCGCTTCCGACAGTCGATTCCTGCGCGTTGGAGACGCACACTAAACTTTCCACTGGTCGCGCTGGCACACCTCGGCCTTGCACGCGCTTGCGTCTTGCAGGGCTACACAGCCAAAGCCCGCGCCGCATATCAGGATTTCCTGACGCTGCGGAAAGACGCCGACCCCGACATCCCCATCCTCATCGCCGCGAAAGCCGAGTCCGCGAAGCTGCATTGAACAGCTTCCATCTCAGGAAGCGGTTGCACGTTTCCGCAATGGTTTCTCCTCGGGGACTGTGGGCTTGTACGCGTCCACCGGGAGCGATTCAGTTAGTTCTTTCTCCGCAGCAAGCCAACCATCAACCTCGCCGCCGTGACTTCCACCTCGTTGTAAATAAATTTGGTATGCTCGTTGCTCTATCTCTTCTTGAGTTGGTACTTTTTTGCCGATGCTAGACACGATGGTTACCTCCTCCTGTCATAATCATCTGATAGTAAGTAACAGCGTGAGTGAGCCTTCCTGTGCGCCGAATCTGGTCTGGCGAATTATTTTGTGGCTAGTTCTTACTTACGCACGCTGAGTGAGAGGCGACTCACTCTCTCTTACGTAATAGCTCTGCGGCACGAATCCTGTTCGGCAATATGGACAAGCCTCGCGCCCGGCACGCGGTCTCGGAGGCTTATGAAGTAAATTTGTATCTTCCAAAACTACTTGGCCCTCGCACTTTGCACATCGGCAGCACAGGTAGTTGTACATCGGTCCGTACTCCTCTTGGTAAGCGACGATTAGCCCTGCGGTGCGCGTGGCGTGTGATCCGTGGCCCGACGGCGGGACGGAAGGATGTGGTAAGACTACTTCCTACACTAACGCCGGTCGGAGCCAGGTCTCTACTAAAATGCTGAGAAATATTCACCGTCCTGTGGAAAAACGGTGCAAATCATTTTTATTTATTTGCACGCTCGCTGAATGAATGTATGCTCGCTGCGTCAATACACAAACCCTCCGCCCGGGCCCAGAAACGGGCGTCGGCCTCTTGTGCATTAACATGAACCAAGCGCATCGGACCGGAAGACCCTCCTTCCTTTCCTGTCGCTTTCCAAGATACGCTGCGCTTGAATGTGTCTGCCCTATGGCCGGATTGTTGCGCCAAAAGGGAAGACCATGACTACTAGTGATTTGCCGTATCCGCTATGGCAAATGCCTCTCTTGCAGGTCGTAATGGAAATGAAACCCAACAGCCTGATTGAAAAAATCAAGATTGCTGAGACCGCCGTTGCTCAGCGTCTGCGAGAATTGGAAAACAAGCCTTGCGGGAAAGAGGAAAGGATGGCCCTACACAATGCGGTTTCAACTCTTCGGGACTTGAAAAGCGTGCTGACACAGTCTGACAACTTGGAGGGTTGAACATATAACCCGATTCGCACTTGGTCCAAAAACTAGCGCCAGTCGTCAGAATCGGGACTACCTATTCAAGGACTTACGACGCTTACAACAGGAATCCTTTTGTGCGAGATGGTTTGACCAATCATGGGGAGAGAGGCGCCATCTTAGGACTCTCCGCACGTAGCGTCAACCAAAGGCATCAGGGTGTTAGAGATGTCCGGTTTGTGCAAAGTAGAAATGTCGCTCGAACCGCAAGATTCCGGAAGCTCTGACGCAGTGCGCCCTGCGAATCTACGCCGGATTCGGTCCTACCTTGGCTGCCGAGCATCTGGCGAGCCGGGGCCTGGAGGTGAGCCGCGAGTTACAGCGTTGAAACATTAACTGAAAGGACGCTCGCTGCGAGATGACAAGAATCCGCGGAACGTCATCGCGTTAGGTGCTGTTCAGGCTTTGATAACTACCGGATCGCGAGTCCTTCCCCGCCGAAGCGAAGGCAGTCTGTCGTCGATCCGAGATGTGACGCGAATCGCACTGAGGCATGACCGCACAGCTTCCCAGCCCAGAGAGCAGATATCAATAGACCGTCGTTCGTCTCTCATGCTAGTTTGCGAGCAGGAGGAAGACCATGGCTGCAGGTGATACGGTAAAGCACGGCGATGTAACTCAACGAGTGGGTGTGGAAGTGATTCGCGCCCGAGGCGTGGACGTCGACAAACTCATCAAGATGTTGATCGCTAATGCGGCGGCGGAATTTGCAAGCACTTATTACTACTATACGATTCTTCGCATGAATCTTGCAGGTCACGAGGACTACAAGGAGATCTGTGAAGATGCGCGGCTCGAAGACCGGGCACACTGGGAACTGATCGTGCCGCGAATCTACGAGCTTGGCGGGAATTTGCCCAACGATCTGAAGGCGTTTCATGATCAAGCGGGCTGTCCGGCGGCCAAGCTTCCTGATCCGCCGACTGCCGTCAATATTCTCACTCTTCTTCTCGAATCCGAGCGCTGCGCGATTCGAAGTTGGAGCGCGGTGTGCGACATGACATTCGGCAAGGATCCGAGGACATATGATCTCGCGGCCCGCATTCTGAATGAGGAAATTGAGCACGAGGCTTGGTTCATCGAGCTCCTGGCGTATGAACGTGACCACAAGTCCATCCCTTCCGGACATTTCCGGAGGGGCGAGCCGGGCGAGGCTCCCTACAGCAAGAACCGTGGATTCTACAATCCGTAGTATCTGGATTCGTGTGGCAGAGCTCGCGCCAAGACACGGCCAATGAACGAAGCCGAACGATCGCAAAGCTTTTTCCAAGTGACCCTCAACACCCCGTTTCGCGAATGCGTTGTGACCGCTGGGAGAAGTCAACATCTTTGGGATGCGGCCCAAGCAGCTGGGGTGTTCCTACCTGCCATCTGCCATCAGGGGCGTTGCCTCACATGTGCGGGGCAATTGTTAGAGCCTGGAGATTTCGACTCGAACGATGCAGAGAGCTATTTCCAGAAGGACCGTGAAGCAGGATTCGTTCTGCTTTGTACTGCGAAGCCCTGTTCAGACCTTCACGTTAGAACACATATGGAAGCCGAAATGCGCATGCACCGCCTGAAGTACGGACTGCCGGCACCTTACGCCTGAGCGCCGCGAGCCTGGACGAAGGTCAGCGCTCGCGAGGATCAAAACTTCCGATGGAAACTCCATTCAAGCCGGGCGAGGTCGTACGAGCGAATCTCGCCGGCATGCAGGTTGAGGGAACCCTGTTCCACGCTGCCGTCACCGATGTCCTCGGGAACATCGTCAGACAGACTTCGGAGAACCCTCCCAAATATCTCGTGCGGTTACGCTTCTCCTTTCGCGGAATCAATGAAGTGGAAGTACCTACCTGCCGAGCGAATTCGCCGATAGAGAGATACTGAATTAATCGCTAGCTGCTTCCCTGCCCTCAAAGAAGTTGTGTCCCGCTTTGCACGTGTCTATTCCCGTCTCAATTTACGTAGGGTAAACACTGTAAGTTCGCTCATGAGGAGACTGTAGATTTTCATTGCTTAACATTTTATTTCGCGTCGAAACAATCGCAACGCGCTGACACGTCGCGGGATTGGATTGCGCTGCGGAATTTCTGATCGAAATGGAACGAGTCAAACCGCAAAATTTACGCGAATCGGCTAAATTTGCAGCGCCAGTACCTATGACCGCCAATTGGTAGCATGACAGCAAATATTTAAAATTAGCCAACTTAATCGAACGCAAGTTTTGGCACCCGACTTGCATTAAACACCGTCGGCTCGCGCGACGATAGCCGCGCTAGTTCAAACCACGGCCATCACTACAAGAAGGCACCCAGCCTTCCCATTCGAAAACTAAATAAAGGAGAGAGTCGTGAAACCAAAGTTGAGGTGTGTCCAGACGATACTCGCGTTCGCGCTTCTACTTACCTGCGTCGCGCCGAACGCCAGCGCCCAGACCTGGGCGTCTACCGCCACCAAAGCCTATCCTGTTCAATTCCTGCAGAACGCGACGTTGGTCGGCCCGCTCGCGGCTTCGACGTCGATCCACGTTGTTGTGGGACTCCAAACGCAGAACGCGAACCAAATCCAGCCCACTCTCCTTGCCATGCTCACGCCGGGTAATTCACTGTACGGAACGTCGCTCACCTTGCAGCAATTCGTTACGCAATTCGGTGCGACCTCGGCGCAAGTGCAGGCCGTGGAGAATTACCTGACAAGCATGGGATTCACGAACATAACGATCGCGGACAATCAACTACTCATCGATGCCTATGCCACGTCCGCCCAAGTTGAATCTGCATTTAATACTTCTTTGTCGGAATATTCGGTGAACGGAACTCCGGTGTATCTGAACACTTCGGCTGCACAGGTTCCCGCTTCCCTCTCGGGGGTCGTGATTGCTGTGCTCGGACTCAACAACCTTTCATTGCTGCATCCTGACGTTGCGCGGTTGAGCCTCGGACCCATGACCGTGCCATGTACTCCGCCGCAATGCCCGACGCCAGACCCGAGCAACGAAACCTTCACGCCGCAGCAATATCAGATCGCCTACGATGCGGCGTGCCCATCGGACAACGCGAATTGCCCGGCAAAGAAGTTCTCAACCGGTTCGAATACGGCAGTCGGGATTATCGCGGAAGGCAATCTCACGCAAGTGGTGACGGATTTGCGGACGTACGAGAAGACGTATGATCTTCCGCAGGTGCCCGTCACCATTGTAAACGCTGGCCTCGCAAGCCCGGATACGAGCGGCGCCGACGAGTGGGATCTCGATTCGCAGACCTCGACCGGAATCGCTCAACAGGTATCGCATCTGTATTTCTATGTGGCCACGTCTCTCACGGATTCCGATATCGCGCTTGCTATCAGCAAGGCGGTGTCTCAGAACAAAGTAAAAGCGTTCAACATGTCCTTTGGTGAGTGCGAGTTTTATCCTTACCTCGACGGCGCGATGCTCGTAGATGATGAGGTCTTCGCCGAAGCTGCGCTGCACGGCATCACGTCATTTGCCTCCGCCGACGATAATGGCTCCGCTTGTCCTGCGGAGGCCACGAACGGCGTGCCTCTCTCTGGTCCCCCAGACACCTCTTACCCGGCATCATCGCCCTACGTGATCGCCGTGGGAGGAACGAATCTGTTTACGAATGCCGACTATACGTATGATTTCGAAACGGGATGGGAAGCAAGCGGCGGAGGAATTAGCTACTTTGAAACCCCACCGTTTTGGCAGAGCTATACGGGAGGCGGCACTACAGCGATCGTCCCCAGCGCCGAGGCAAACAGTGAGGTGGGCTGTCCATCGGGGTGCAGGGGTGTGCCCAATGTTTCGATGTGCGCCGGTGGAACCGAACTCGCAATTTGCGCGGCGAACATCATCGTCGACGGGACCTCGACACTCGTTGGCGGAACTAGTCTGTCCTCACCGCTGGCGATGGGCTCGTGGGCGCGCATCGAAAGCGCACATCGCAATAAGCTCGGTTTTGCGGGTCCGCTGATTTATCAACTTGCGACGAGCGGACCGCCTCCGAGCAGTCCGTACTTCAACGACGTGACCATCGGAAGCAACGGTCTCTATCCGTGCTTGCCCGGATATGATTACGTCACCGGACTCGGATCGTGGGACGTCTATAAAATCAGTCAGGTGATTCCGTCAAGCTATCCGCAGTAGAAAAGCGAATCGGCAAGGCTGGCGCGCCACGCGGACAAATCGCTCGCGCGGCGCGCTTCCCTCCCCTTCGAAATGGTTGTCAATAATCGTTGGCTCAATCATTTCCGGTTAATAACCACTCCGGCAGAATTACTTCCCTGCTCTCATTTGAAACAAGTAGGCTGGTCAAAAGCGACAGAGCTAGCAAAAGTGGCACGGAGGGATGGGCAGATCTGTACTGGACGCTGACCTGGACGAGCGAAAATGCTTAGAATTTTGATTGCTGACGATCATGATCTGATACGGCATGGAATCAAACAATTGCTGGTATTACACCCAGGATGGGAGATTTGTTCTGAAGCGTCTAATGGTCTAGAGGCCGTTTCGGCCGCTCAGACATCGAAACCCGATATTGCAATCCTTGATATCAGCATGCCGGGTCTCAGCGGGCTGGAGGCAGCAAGGAAAATTCGCCAAGAATCGCCAGATACTGAAATCCTTATTCTCTCAATGTATTCCTCAGATGAGGTGATTCGAGAAATTGTAGACGCCGGCGCGAAAGGCTACATTCTGAAATCGGATTCGGACCGAGATTTAATTATGGCCGTTGAGACCATCGCCCAGCACAAACCATTTTTTACTTCGTATGCCGCCGAGTTGCTTCTGACACGTTTTAAGAAGGGAAAGTCAGCTTTTGACGACGCTTTGCATGACAGACTCACGCCGCGGGAGCGAGAAGTCGTTCGGTTACTCGCTGAAGGCAAGAGCGGCAAAGAAGTGGCTTCGTCGCTTTCTATCAGCGTCAAGACAGCCGACGCGCACCGCACAAACATTATGCGCAAACTACGAGTGCATTCCGTTGCAGACTTGGTCCGTTACGCAGTTCGCAATCAGATCGTCGAGGGATAATCGTCCAGATGTATACTCCTTGTTTCGGTGCGGGATATACGTCGATATGCGCATCAAGAGATTTGAACAATTGCAGGACCAGTTTTTTGAAACGTCTAAACGCCTAAAGTCAGCACAGACGCCGGAAGAAAGATTGACATTACTGAACGAACTCCAGAGGATCGTGCGGGAATCCAAGCGAGCGTTGAAGTCTCACTAGCATCTTTTGCGAACTACCGAGTGCCTCTCTCGAATGAATCTGCGGCTGCGGGCGCGACGGGATGATGTTAACTTCGTCTGATTCGAGGATCGCCTACCCACCTCGGATTCGGAGGTTAGGCATGAAGTCCGCGACAAAGCGAACGTCGTGGTTCGAGTGGGATCGGATTTTAGCAATCGGCGTGGTTTCCCTAGGGATTTTTGGCGCGAGTTTTATCTCTGACGTTTATCTTGAAATGAAGGGTGTGCCTCTGACGGCGACAATCGTCAATAACGTCGCGATCGGCCTGCTCGCCGGCGCAGCGCTTCTCGCGTATGAGATCAAGGTGTCACGCGATCAGGAATTCAAGCGCGCCAAAGAACGAATCGCGCTCATAGCCGAGTTGAACAATCATGTGCGCAAGAGTCTCACCTTGATCGGCTTGTCCGCCGGCCTCGAAGAGCGCGACGAGCGTCTCCGCCGCATTGACGAAGCCATGGCTCGCATTGACACCGACCTCACCGATCTGCTTCCGCACGCCGCCGCCACTGGCCGTTCGCGTACCCCTTCACGCAAGAAAAAACAACTTGACTCGTCGGTGACGCCTGTCCCGGGCCATCACCCCAGCAATTCCGTTCGCATGTCCTAGCACCATCGCACGCTTTCGTCGAAAGGGCGGGGTCTTGGTTTTCTCGCATTAGTTATTGTCAGACCGGTCTGGGCCAGGGCGACAAACACCGGGCGGCACATCACAAACTGGGGGAACTAGTCCCTCAGGCGGAAGTAGCACTGTTCTTGGGTGAACTGGAAATTTCGACTTCTGGGGATCATTCCGAGGAACCATTGACAGCGTCCAGTTGCGCGTTGTGCGTCCGGAAAATTTTGAAGAGGCCGGTATGACCATCTCTTATCGAAAAGAGTGACCAGCCCGATGAATCGGACCGACCGATGACGAATTCGTCGCGATTTTATCCGACCGACGTCGCGCTCAATGGTCGTCGTGCGTCAGGCTCGACGATTTTTGCCCGCCGCTGTCTGGATTCGCAGGATTCATCGCCACTACTTGATAGGCTCGCGTTTTGCGGTCACCACCTTCGGGCATTGTGAGAATCATTTCATTCTTCTTGATCCTGAACTCACCTTCTTGCCCGACCGGTAAAATTGTGGCGTGTTTCAGGTCTATCGGCCGGATTTCATAATCCATATCGTCGCTTCGCAGCAGATATTGTGGACATAACTTCTCGTTCGAGTTTACGTGCGTAATGCCCGCGGATGCCCACAGAGTGCCCAGTCCCGACAGTCCTCTCTGTTTCGCGCCGCAAGGCACTGCCTCCATTTTCTCGAGGATGCCTTTTTCGACTTCCTTGTTCTTTTTATTGTCGTGCGCATTCAACGGAATCGCCGAAATGAAAACAAGCAAAAGGATGAGCGAACTTTTGTTATCCATGATGCCTCCTATCTCTGTACTCCCGACCGAAGAGGCGCTCTCAACCAGGCAGCTGTTGGCCGGACCACACAGCAAAACCCCGAGAAATTGAAAGCCGCGAATGGGAAGGCCGTTGTGGCTGGCCTTCCCACACCGCACAGTGATTCGTTACCGTTTTGGCTTTGGGTTTTGCTGCGGCTCCGGATTGGTTGAACCGGTCGTGCCCATTCCGCTGCCGCTGCCATTCACGCCAGCACCGCCGGTAGTGCCGGTGGAGCCGTTGCTAAAGTGCTGTGCTCCCTTGACGAAACTTTGCGGATTGGCCATCAGTTCGTCCCGCACGTCAGGATGAGCATTTAGATAAGCGTTCAGCGCAGCGTGGTCTTGCACGTATTCATGGTCCTTAACAACGGCTGGATTCTTCGACAAATCCCTCTGGATATCCGAATGGTCGTCGAGGAATCCTCCGAAGTCCGCCATGCGATGCGTCGCGTCGCGATCTCTGCCATTCTCCGAACGGTCAAATCGGTCCTCCTGCCGCATGAACGCGTTCGGGTCCTGCTTCAACTGGTCGCGAACTCCCGGGTTGTCCTGGAGAAAACCTTGCAGAGCCGGATGGTTCTGCACGAATTCCCGTTTATCTAACAACGAGGGATCTTTGCGAACCTGTTCGGCAATTTCGCGATGTTTATCGAGGAACCGATCGAAATCCGCCAAGTCCTTGCGATTGGCGTCGCGATCTCGCCCGTCCGCGTCGTGATCTCGTCGGTCCGCATCGCGGTCTCGTCCGTCCGCATCGCGATCTCTCGCATCCGGATCGCGGTCGTAAAGATCTTGTTGCTTCATGAACGCGTTCGGGTCTCGCCTCAACTGGTCCCGGACTCCAGGATTGTTCTGGAGAAAGTTTTGGAGTTCCGGATGGTTCTGCACAAATTCTGGTTTATCCAACAATGAGGGATCTTTGCGAACTTGTTCGGCAATTTCGCGGTGTCCATCCAGGAACCGGTCGAAATCCGCATGGTCCCTGCGGTAGGCGTCGCGATCTTGTGCGTGCGCATCACGGTCTCGTGCGTCCGCATCACGATCTCTTGCATTCGAATCGCGGTCGTAAAGATCTTCGTGACGCATGAACGAATCCGGCTGTTGGCTTATTTCCTGTTTAACATTCGGATGTTGCTGAAGATACGTGTTGAGGTCGGGGTGGTTCCGCAAATACTCGGGGTCATCCACCAATGAAGGCGTCTTGCGTAGTTGCTGGGCAATTTCACGATGTCCATCCAGGAACCGGTCAAACTCCGCTAAGTCCCTGCGGTAGGCGTCGTGATCTTGCCCGCCTGCATCGCGGTCTTGTCCGCTTGCATCCCGGTCACGTGCGCTCCGATCGCGATCATAGCGATCCTCGAGTCTCATGAAGTCGTCCGGGCGTTGACTTATCTCCTGTTTGACACTCGGATGTTGCTGGAGATACGCGTTAAGCTCGGGGTGGTTCTGCAAGTATTCCGGGTCATCGATCAGCGAAGGCGTGCGGCGTAAGTCACCGGCAATTTCGCGATGTCCGTCCAGGAATTGATCGAACCGCGCCAAGTCCCTGCGCGTGATGTCATCGCTCTGGACAGCTCGGCTGTCCCTGTCCTGAACAGTCGTAGATTGCGCGTGTGCGGGGCCAGGGAGCCACAGCAGCGTCGTCACACCCAGAAGTAACGTTGGCGCTGTTTGGAGTCGTAATAGTCTGTTCATGTTACGGACCTCCTGTCGATTGGTTTTTTCGCGGGGGTGCTGTGATAGGTGCAATGAGAATGCCAAAGCCTGCGCTAGGAAATTATGTTGTTGTGATTTCAAAGGTTTGTAAGAAAAAGGAGCAGGGCAGGAAACTAAACATACGGGCAAATTCTATCTGCAAAAGGAAAAATCGTTATACGGGATCATTGCTACAGCGAATGCTGTAGAGATTTTCCGCGGTGCATCGCGGGAGGCGAATGTAATGTGAGGACTCGGAAATAAAAAGACCGCGAAAGGCTTTGGGCGTTTGCGGCCTTTGAATTTTTATCCTGGCGGTGACCTACGTACCCGCTTCGTTTCCAGCGCAGTATCATCGGCCTGGGCAAGGCTCTACACGCATTACTGCACTTCCATCTCCTGCCTATCAAAGCCGTAGTCTTCGACTGACCTTCTAAAAAGATGCAAGCAGCGCAGTAGTTTCGTTTGGCAATCTTCCTCATCAAATACGAAGTGATGACGGAGGCGATTCCCTACTCGCTGGCCTGTCACTCTGCTTTACTCGCAGATCGCTGACCCAGAGCTTCATGGAGGCAGGTCGCAAAACCGAACCTGCCAGAAGCGATCTGTCTTCGAACTTTTCTAACTCTTGGGCTTCTCCTCAGGCTTGCTCTCTGGCTTGGGCGTGGCCTTTGGTGCAGTTTCATGCTGAGGCTGCGCTTTCGGTGCAGCCTGGTGTTCTGGTTGCGCCTTGGGCGTGGCCTTTGGTGCAGTTTCATGCTGAGGCTGCGCTTTCGGTGCAGCCTGGTGTTCTGGTTGCGCCTTGGGCGCGGCCTTTGGTGCAGCTTCATGCTCAGGCTGTGCTTTCGGTGCAGCCTGGTGCTCTGGTTGCGCCTTGGGCGCGGCCTTTGGTGCAGCTTCATGCTCAGGCTGTGCTTTCGGTGCAGCCTGGTGCTCTGATTGCGCCTTGGGCGCGGCCTTTGGTGCAGCTTCTTGTTCAGGCTGTGCTTTCGGTGCAGCCTGGTGCTCCGTCTCTGCTTTGGGAGTGCTTTCCGCGCGTGGCGTTGATGTAGGCGGAGTAGTCTTCTTCGGTGTGCCTTCTGTATTTGCCGCTTTCTCATGCGACGACGTGGAAGACCTCGCAGCAGGGCTTGTGCTCTTATGCTCGGTTGCCGCATTCGCGTTGTGCTCAGTCGTGTTTGTGCCTCCCGTCTTCGCGCCTTCCGTCTTTGCCGCCTCCTTACCCGTTGCGCCTTTGTAAGGAGCCGCGGCCTTGGCAGGTACCACGCCCGCGCCCTTGAACTCGCCCGCCTTCGCCGTCGCGGCTACTGCAGGTTTACCGTGGTTCACGGAAGCAAATTGGCTGCGATCGGAAGCAGCCGCTTTCTGGTGCTCCTGTTGTACAGACGTCGCCGGCGTGTGCTGTTCGTGCGAATAGGTTTCTTCCTGTGCCGTGGGTTTCCGTGTTACTCCACCAGGGCCGTTGAAGCTTGCGCGCGTGGTCGAATTGTAGTTATTGATTACGGTCTTGTTGTAAACGTTGTGAATTACCGTCACATTTACGTTACTCACCGAGCGGTTGTAGAAGAAATTTCCGCCCTGCCAGTATCCACCCTCGTACCCTACTCCACCGTATCCGAAACCGTAATTAACGCCGCCGTAGAAACCAATCTGCGGCCCCCAGTAACCACCGTTCCACGCGTAGACTCCGTTGTTCCATCCCCAATAACCCGGCGTCCACAGAAAGCCCGGAGTCGGCGCCTCCACCCACGTGCCAGGCACCCAATAATAATCGGCATCGTCATCGCTCCAGGCCCAGTAGCCGGGCGTCCAAATATAATTATCAGCGGGACAAATCGGTTGCACGTACACCGGTAGCGCTGGCGGAATCACAGTAATGGATACGCCGACCACTTGTCCGAACGATCTCGCTGGCATGAACAGCATCACCAATCCTAACCCCATCCAACTTAAGGAACGTATTGATCGCATGGTACGCATCAGCATCACCTCGTTAGTTCTTTATATACACCCGAGGCATCCAGGCCCAAATACCCATACCACTGTATTAACGATTCAATGAACAAAGACGACCTACATGGCGGCAGCGTATCCTTAGCCATTGGGGAGCAAATCCATCTTCACAGGCCATGGCGGTGATATAAAAAGTCTCTCACTTCTCCTGCACTAAAACCTCGGCCCGGTCACGGAGGGCTCTGTCAGTCCCGAGGGCGCCGTCTTTTTCGAAGATGATGTGCGTGATCAGCTGTTGTAAGCGGGCGATCGTGGATTAAATCTCTCACATCGTGCCTCCCGAATACGCGATCGCCAGTCAAAAGCTCGTATCGGTTGGTGATACAACTCGCACTCATCCTCGGACGCCCAAATGTATGAGCCGATAAAGAATCCAAATGCCTAGTCCACCCAGAAGACCCCATCGAAGGCCAAGCTTGGTCGAGACTAACGCATTCTGGAAAAGATTTTCACGAATCGATTTGCGATACGCGACCCAGTAGTCTTTCTCGAATGCAACCTGTCTCGGATCACCTAATGCGAGAAAAGTTAATTGTCGATAGCGGTCAGAGAAAAATCGACAATCGGTGGTCTCGTCGAGCCTGCCGCGCCAGTATTGTTGGCATTCTCGAACATGAAAAACCGTACCATTAGTCAGTGGGACATCAACCGTGTCAATCGGTCTTAAGCCCGTAGGCCCCTGAGCTATCTCCGCGTGAACTTCTCTCGCTGCGTCTGTTTGAGCACGAGTTGTAATGTTCCTTCCTAGAACTACAAATATGCCGACGAGCGCTAAGATGAAACCTAGTAGAGCGAAGATTGCTAGTCGAACCAATTTTGACATGCAGTGTCCAGCGAGACCGGAAGATACATCACAATGAAGCTGGGGACCAGGGGCTAAACGGTCGAGGACATTACATAACGAATTCACTAGAAGCCTCAAATTGTTTGCCGATTTGAACGCGGCTAAATTTCACCCCTTTCGATGATCATATCGATCGTTCGGCTATGCGGGTTCAAAGTCTAGTTAAATTAGACGACAATCGTAACCTCTTTGAATCCCGCTAACATTGGACGGAAATAGCACCTTGGCCATGTTCGTCCGCCGGGAGGGCGAGACATTTAGGAATCTTCAGGGGGCGGAACGCTGTCAGCGAATCTGAGTCAGCTTCGTTTGTTCAAAGTTCACTTCACACAACCAATTAAATTATTAAGCTTCAAGATACCGCTACTGTATACAACGAGGTATCATCGCATTACATTTCACTGCCACAGCAGATCGGTCACCGTGAGCAGGCCACCATTGGAAGTCACTCGCGATCCCTGGAAATCGACCTTCAAAGAAGCATTGAACAACAGCTGAAAGTGCTGATTTTGTTTCTCACCCATTGGGTACTGACCTCTCGATCGTCTTCATCGCTTTCACAGCTGCATGAATATTGATGATGGCGATGATCCAAAGGTTCGGCGGAAGAGTATCAAAACGGAAATGTGCGATGATATCTCGATTGCGTCATTTGTGGATCCGACCTCGAACGGACTATCCAGAGTTTTTCGAACCTTTCTTCCCTCCCCTTCTGAAATGATCGCCAATGATCGTTGGTTCAATCATTTCCGGTTAATAACCACTCCAATGATTTCCCAAATTCACGACTGATCCTCAGCAGCGCTTCTGCTCCGATCTCCTTCTCACCACGCTCTACGGCGGAAAGATAGCTTTGAGAAATACCTATTCGTCGGGCGAACTGCATCTGGGACGTATCAAACCCTCTTAATTCACGAATTCGCCGCCCGACAAGTTTCCACTGGATAAGTTTCTTGTTGTCTGTCGATATTCCGGTTGACATTCTAGCTCTTAAGAAGTAAGATAGCTCTTACGAACTTGAGTGCGCACGTCACTCAGTCCGTCTTTTTACAACCCGACGCGGGCAAGCGCAATGAAGAAAGTGGTGCCAAGTGATAGATATGAAACATAAGCCTAATAGGAAGCAATTCAGCCGATGGCGTTCTGAATTGAAGTTGGCTAGGTGCTTGTGGGGACCGATGCCGAGGACTACCTCAAACCATTTGAGGCAGCTCCTAAGAAGATACGGATTCTCCGTTGCTTCTGGCGACCTGCAACTGCTGAATGGGGCGTGGTACGTTACTCACAAGGGTTTGATCTGTCTTTCTTCGCGTCGCAGGTGTTCTGGAATAAGCACGAACGCCGTCATTCACCTCTCCGACCCTCAAGCTAATCGATGGGTCTTCAAGGCAACAGTGTACAAGACGACGCGCCGTCACAGATTCGTCGGATACGGAGATGCGAACCCCTCGAATGTTTCCTCGCTCGTCCGCGGCGCTGAAATGCGCGTGGCCGAGACCCGAGCAGTCAACCGAGCTCTCCGCAAGGCCTATGGAATCGGCCTCTGCTCCGTCGAAGAGCTCGGATCCTTTGTTTCCCCGCCGCAGGTCCCGCGGTCCAACCAAGATCCGTCTGCTCCCGCCAAGGCAAATGGTTCTGGCGGCAGCGAGCCCCGACTACGCGACCGCCTGTACCTTCTGATCCGTCAACACAATCTCAACCCCCTTCTCGTAAAGGCGTATGCCGCCGATTTCTGCGGCACTCAAGCACTCAAGGACGCCAGTCGTGACTTGGTCGAGTCCTTTGTCTCCCATCTTGCAGAAACTGCGAAAGAGGACCGCGACCGGTTGATTTGCAAACTCAACTCGTATGCCCAAACTACGGAGTCGACGCCATGAGACGCCATATCCCGGGTTTGCATACAAGAAACCAAAATCACGAAATTCAGTTGCAAGGATTGTTCTTAGTGCGTGTGGACGGGGCTTCGCACCGTTGGCACCCACAAAAATCATTTCTCGCGCTTAGATTTGTAATTGAGGAGCCTAAGCCGTTTGCAACACAATTTTTCTCCGGACGGCTCTACTGCAGCGAACGCGCACTTTGGAAGCTTAATTGGTTTCTGCGAGACTTTGGATACGACCCCGAGCTATTCAGCCGAGATCAAGTCGATGAGAAGGCGCTTCTGAATCTGCGAGGCGTCGTTCGCACCTCGCCGATCACAATCAATGGCCTCTCCTATCAGAATCTCGAATCCTTCGCTCCCTCGGGAGAGTGGGATGAACTCTCTTGCACGATGATCGGCGAGAGACTGCAGCGTGAGAATGCCGATGATCTTTAGCCATACGCAGATCAGCCAGTACCTTCGATGCCCGCGCAGTTATCGCTACCGCTACCTCGACGGTTGGCAGGAAAAGGAAACGCGCGCTGCGATGGTATTCGGTCGCGCATTTGAAAAGGCGCTTTGTGCGTACTTTAATGACGAGGATCCGAGCGCGGCGCTGTTCAAGGAATGGGGCGTGTATCGAGATACTCCCTTTGAATACAAGTCAGGCGAGTCTTGGGACCGTCTTGTGCATCAAGGAATCCATTTACTCCAAAAATTCGCTCAGGATGATCGCGTTTGCATTTCTCGGCCTCAAAAGAACCTGCAAGTCAAATTGATCCGAGCGCTTCCTGCAGACAATGAATTTGTGGCCTTCATAGACGCGCTCGGTGAACTCGACGGAACACCATGTGTCGTCGACTGGAAGACGACGGCGAGCCGTTATACGGAAGAACCCGAAGGATTACTGGCTCTTGATCCTCAGCTAATTTGTTATTCCTGGATGACCGGGATTCCCGAAGTCGCCCTAGTCGTGTTCGTCCGCAAGAATCACCCTGAGATTCAATATCTCCGGGCGACAATTTCCGAAGAACAACGCCAGGGATACGGCCGCCTGGTTGAAACTACCGTAGCTCAAATCGAAGCAGGACACTTCAATACTCATAGTGGCATTCGTTTCCCGCAAAACGGTTGTGTGAGCTGCCCTCACTTGGGTCTCTGTCTCAAGAATCAGCGACTGATCGACGCGAACTTGATCCGCCGGGCAGGAGCGGCAGAGCTTGATTGGCTTAACGACCTTGACGACTAACGGGCATCCTCTGGTGGCACCGGAGCTCAATCGACGTCGGGCGCTGTATGTACTGGCGAAGGTCGACGAAATCTTGAGCTGGGATAAGGCCATCAACGGCGAGCGCGACACTCGTTTCGTCGAGCTGGGCCGTTACTTGTGTGAGGTCCGCTCCGGACAGTATTGGCGGGTCGACAATATGAAATCATTCGACGAATTCCTCGAGAAGCGCTTCCCCGAATCCCGCCGCAAGGGTTATTACCTGATGGCCATTCACGAGCATCTGCCGCGAATCCCTAAGGCGCATTTGAAACAAGTTGGCTGGTCAAAAGCGACGGAGCTAGCAAAGGTCGCGCGGCGGGATGGGCAGCACTTCGATTGTGCAACCTGGTTGCACAGGGCCCAGCAACTACCAAAAGAAGAATTCAAGCGCGAGGTCGAAAGGCATCTCACCGGCAAAGAGACGGAGCCGTGGGAAATGCTTTATTTCAAAGTCTACAAAAGTCAACTGGCGGTGATCGAGCAGGCGCTCGAAACCGCCGCGCTCATGCTCGGGTCGGACAAGTCGCGCGGGTATTGCCTGGAGATGATCTGTGCGGACTTCCTGGCGGGAGCAAATCTGGAGAATGGGAACTCAAACGCATTCATGCACTCGCTGGAGCGGATGATTGAACTTCTTCCCTGCCCTCAGAAAGCAGATTTTCTGGGACGGGTGCGCGCTTGACGAATCGGATCTGAGGAGAATCAAGCTATAGGCCAGCGATTACCGAAGAAAATAACCAAAACCTCCAGGAGTGAGGAATTCAGTTACCTGCCGCGAGCGGCCGCGACTGATTCTTCGGCTCTTGCTCGCTGGCTTCGTTTAGCAACTCAATTGACGATCGATCGAGTTCGAGATTGACGGCCTTGACCAAATCATCCAACTGTTTAAGGTTGGTCGCACTTGCGATAGGCGCAGTGATGCTGGGCCGCGCGATTAGCCAAGCTAGGGCAACTTGTGTGGGAGTTGAATTGTGCCGTTTAGCCACGTGGTCCAAAGCATCCAGAATGCGGAATCCGCGCGGGTTGAGATATTTTTTTACCGTCTGTCCCCGTGGGCTCTTCGAGAGGTCGCCTTCCGAGCGATACTTGCCGCTGAGAAATCCGCTGGCCAGTGAAAAATAGCAAATCACACCGAGACCGTGTTTCATGCACACCGGCTCAAGATCGCTCTCATAAGCAAAACGATCGTAGAGATTGTATTCGGGTTGCAGGCTCTGGTAGCTCGCTAGCTTTTCTCGCTGACTTATTTCAAGGGCTTCGGCCAAGCGTTGGCCGCTGTAGTTGGATGCGCCGATGGCGCGCACTTTACCCTCCCGAATCAGCTCCGTGAAGGCCCCCAGCGTTTCTGCCAGTGGTGTGTTGGGATCGTCTTTGTGAGCTTGGTAGAGATCAATGTGGTCGGTCTGAAGACGGCGCAGAGAGTCCTCCACTGCTCGCTGAATGTATGATGCGGAAAGGCCTTGTTTTTTTTCTCCCATGGGCATTCCGACTTTCGTGGCAATGACTACATGACTCCGCTTGCCGCTCTTTTTAAGCCAGTTCCCGATAATGGTTTCTGATTCGCCGCCTTTGTGGCCTGGAACCCAATGCGAGTAGATGTCGGCGGTGTCAACCAAGTTGAACCCTTTGTCCACAAAAGCATCAAGCAACTTGAACGATGTGGGTTCATCTGCAGTCCAGCCAAAAACGTTGCCTCCCAAAGCCAGCGGCGCTACCTTGAATCCCGTATTTCCCAATTTACGGTCTTGCATCTCGATTCCTCCGCAAACTTCCGCACTTAGATATTAAGTCCTCTCTTGGATGACAGGGAGCGAGGCGAGGACGCGTGGCCGGGAAATAAAGACTGCCCTATACCACTGTCCCTATCTACAAGAAGCCTGTTACCAATAACGCCAAAAAAAGTGAGGTCAGTGCATAGCATTATCACCAGAAAAAGGACGGCGAGGCACTCTTTCAGTTCACATCAACTTCCGATGTTGCGCTTTTTTCAGCGGGGGTCGAGTGGCGGTCTTTACAGAGTAAGGAAGAAACTTGTTATAACTAGCATAAGCGCGGCCCACTAAAAAATTCGGAATGGCACAAAACGCAAAACAGCAGCATTAGTGCATTTCAAGAATAACGTACACTTTAACGACTTCCTGGGATGTTCCTCCCGGAGGAGTCGTTACTGCAGTCGACATGAGAATTGGTTTCCAACCAAGCTCGCCAACGTTTGATATTTCTTGATCGATTTCCTGAGCGGTACCGCTAATGAGTTTATAGAGCGCTTTCGCCACGTCATTCTCCGTCCGACCGTCAGAGTGAATCTAGATTGGGGAACTTACTGAGCTCATGGATTCCACGGCGTGCGGAAGGCGTCAAAACCCGCCTTTTTTAGTTGTTCCTTGACTCTGAGTGCGGAATCAACATCACTGTAGGGTCCAACGACCACTCGATAGAAACGATCCGGCCCGCGCCGGGACACAAACGCTGGAAAGTCATGCTGCTGCAAGGATTCTGCTAGTGCTGCTGCATTTTCCTCATGCGTCATGGCGCCAACTTGAAGCACGAAACCGGGTTGACCCAGCAGCAGACTTGGATCTGTAGACTCAGTCTTAGGATTTGTAGAGGCATTGGGAGACAACTCAGATACTTTCGCCGAGGCGATCACTTCTGTGCCCAAATGGCTTTTCTCGGTCCTTTGGAAATAATAGGCCACCAGGAGAAGAACTGAAAGCAATAGCATCACGGAAGTAAGGAAGAGGAAGGTTCGTTTGCGCGACTTATCGGCGCCAATTGCCCTGCCGCGATCGCTTATCTCGATACTATTTGTCGTCTTTCGATAAGACAGGTAGGGCGCAGGACTTGTGTTACGGCGAACGTTTTGAGCGACAGCAGAATTGTTTTTGTCCCCGATATGCACTGAGACTGTATGGGGATTTTGAGTTTCAGCTTTGTTGGACAAAACTGCGGCCGGATCGCCGGCAATCGAGTGCCGGCCTTGATGCTCTTCAACGCGTTCCGGCATCTTGCGTTCGGGAATGACAATTGGACTGTCCGGTTTTGATGTAGGGCGTAGCTCTCTTTTTGGATTTCCTTCCACGGTTCCGGTTGGATGGAGTTTCAATGGAATCCACTGCCTTATTTTGTTGCGTCCTTCCGCAGGCAGGCCAACAAACTCCACACCTGCCGTATGCTTCGAGGCGTTGATCCAGGCAATCCGCCCTCGTGTTTCGATCCAGGTCTGGGATTCCGAGAGTTGAAAACGCATCGCTGGTAATTCACCGTCCGCCAAACTCCTGACGGCCCGCATCGCTAATCCGCTTTCACTGATGTCAAGAATGATGCCGCCATTATGATCTCCCAATTGAATCGAGGGAAACCAAAGTTGTTTACGCGGATAGAGCCGTCGATCAGGAGTTCGAGGACTCTCGGGAAACTGAACGGTGTCAGGCATGATGTACAGAGTTTCTCAAAGTGAAGGGATGGCTCAAACGATCGTTAGATACATCGCGATTATATCTTTGTGTAGCTAATGCTTCAAGGAACTGGAATCGGAGACGGGCGGCTACCGTGGTGACTGAGGGGTACTCGGTTCCAGCTTCAATTGGTCGATCCAGGCCGTCCCGTCGACTTTGTTATCAAATTTCATGGACGGTTGGCGGATCACCTCGATCCGAACAAGCCTGGTCTCCGGTGCAACTATAAGGTCATGATCAACGCTTGCCCAAGAGGTGCTTCCAGTGAACTGTCCGAAGACCTCATCTAGACGGGCCGGCGCTTCAGCATCGGAAATCCGAAATCGGATTCCCTGATCCGTCGTCACACCTTCGGTACGGATAAACGCGCGGAAACGATAATGACCTGGCCGAACCAAAGTTAACTGCGAAGCGGCCGCGACATCAAGATTCTCAGTACCCGCGAAGCCGATGCGAAGCGAGCATTTCCCTGACCATGCCATTGTGCAGTCACGTTTGATCTCAACGCCGTCGGTACGCGCGATGTTCCAATCGAACGGCGATTGCGTAGGGTCTGATTCGAAGCCTCCGTTAAAAATGTAGTTCGACTCTCCGTAGCCGTCAATGCGCGTTCCTAGATACTTACGCCACGCCGATGCTGCCAATTCGGGACGGGCTTGGCCGATTAAGAATTCCGCATATTCCCCTGCCGACGTGTCATCGGCATATCCGCGTTCTGTGATCCAGTCCCAGGTACGTTCCGAGTCGTCACGGCGCCCGGATTGCATCAAGAATTGCAGCCAGGACTTCGCGACGCGAGGATCCCCCGGAAGGCCAAACTGCAGAACGTCGTCAGCATCAACATAACGGATGTATTCGCCGAACACGATCGAATCGTACTCGGAAACTAAGGATAGGATTCGAGCTGTGGTTCGCAGGGCTTTTTCATTGTTTCCACTCTCAAAATGGAAGTTCGCTACGCGAAGGAGAAACGGAGCAGATCGCGGTGCGAGAGCTAGCACCTGGCCGTAACAGTAGCGAGCATCTTCCTTCTGCCCGGCGTCAAGAAACGCATCTCCGAGGTCGGCCCACCGATAGGGATCTTGGGCGTCTTGCTGAAGGGCCCTTCGAAATACGGCGATGGCCTGTTGAACGTTTTCTTTTCCCCCTTCTGTCATTTGATTCCGCGCGTGCGATATCAAGGGAGCATTGTTGCAGAGAAAAAAGTAGCAAAGATCACGGTTAACCTGATCATTGCTCTGCCACAAATTTTCAGAGAGGACACCGACAGAACAATACGAAGTCAGAATCGCCCCGAGGGCAAATGTCAGCGCTCTCATACGGGCACACTCCGCGAGGTGCAAGTCCTCACAGCGGAGTAACCGTCAGGACTGGAACTAGTGCGACGCTACGGCAACGTGTCGTCGTCGCCCTTACCGCATCGGTGATGTCGGTGATGGTCTTGGTCCCCGTCCCGGTCCGGCGGACACCTCCTGCTCCGCGGCGGAGGAGGTGGAGGCGGAGGATCGGGCGGGCAGGGCTTGCCATCCGATGAAAGAGAATTGCCCCCCTTTTTACAACCGTTCTTGTCGTCGGGGCTGGCCGAAGCAAGAAGTCGGCCAACTGTGGAATCCTGCACGGCCGTGAAAATCCTTTGGCCCGAACTTTCGTCGTTCACCGCTGGCAAGGATGACAGCTCTGACACCCCGGCACTGCTGCCCAATGTCAGCGGCCCCGGACTGGTGTTTCCCCTCGTTGAACCGGCGGCCATAACGACCATGACCGTCATTACGAAGAGCATACCCATATAACGCATGGCAAACTCCTTTTAAGGCGTATCAGGCCCGAATCCCTTACGATCCTGATCCTGGGGCTTGTCGGGGAGAATGACAAGTACCCACATAGGTGCATCCAAAGGCATTAGCCCATTCGAGTTAGTCTAATCCGATTACGTCTTTGGTCGATCAACCGGTGCCCCTGTCTTACAAAGATCAGCCATATGTTGGACGGTGTGAACGGATCTCAACCGCTGCCCTCACGGTGACATTCGGGTGTTCGAGTCGCTCCCGCACATTGATGTCGGTCTCTCGCAATTCGACCCCCACCGCCATTCCCGCAATCCACGCCAGCAGCATCGCGTTCGCAGGAAGGTATAGATTGAAATCCGCCAGACTGTGCAGCCCAATCGCGGACAACGCACCGACACATGCCACCGCGAAATATCGCGCCTCCGGGTCCGCGGACTTCACGGCGCCACGCAAAGCCATTCGCACGACAGAAGACGCCAGCGCAGCCCCAATCGCAAACCCTACTAGCCCTAACTCTGCCAGCAACTGGAGGTAGTCGTTGTGCGCGAAATCATCCGTCACGAGTGCTCCGGATACCTTGAACCTTGAGAACGCAGTCTCGTACCCTCCCAGCCCGCAGCCAAAGACCGAGTACGTTTTGATCAAAGGAATTGTCTCCGCCCAAAGATCCGTGCGTCCATCGCTCGTCAGTTCATTGGTCGAGACGAATCTTGCGAATCGCTGGATCAGCCTCTCAGGAGGCAGAAATACAAAACCGGACATCACCAGCGCAGCGACCATCCCAACTGCGACCCACCGGCGCCTTCGGGACCCTGTCACCCAGCTCAGTTGCGTGGTCCCGAGCACCAATGTGCCCATCACTAACAACGAAAAAAGTGTCGCGATGAATCCCATCCGTGAGAAAGAAAGAATAATTCCGACGAACATCAACACAGCCAGGGCCCACACACCCGAAGCCGCAAGCGCGGGGGCAACCGACGAATGCCACCTGGAATCTGTGCGGTGCAACACGGCCACTGGGTACATCACGGCAAACGGCAGCGTCATCTCCAAAAAACCGGAGTAGTGATTGTGGTTGGCGTACGTACCCCATCGAAGCTGCTCCCCCGTTCCCCCGAAATACTGCCAGACTCCCAGTCCCGCTTCGAGTGCAGCAATGCCGAGAATCGGCCAAATCACAAGCCAGCGCCTATCCCGAAAACGCCACGTCAACTCGCGAATGAGAAGAAAGGTGACTAGATATCCACAGACGAGCAAGAAGTACTGGAAGGTTCCAGCGGGAAAAACGCTCAACGCAGCGAAGCTCACCTTTGCTCCGACCGGCCCCAGTGCGTCCATCGCCGCTGTCCGCGCTGGCGATAGCACGCGCAGCACTGCCACTGGCAATGGGACCACCTGCAGCAGCACATACGCTGGCAGGAGCGTTACTGTCCATCGCAGCACGCGGTTAGGAAGCGGTGACCACTCCTCCAGTGAACGACCGATACTCAACAACATCGCCAGCAGGCCCAAGATTAGAAGGTATTGATACCGACCAGTTCGCACCACGCCGCCCCACTGGAACGTTGTGTAAGCAAGAACTCCGGCCAGCACCAGCGGCACCAGGACTGCCTGCCGATTCAAGCGCTCTTTAGTGGTCGCTGCTGCTGGCGCCCGTGTTCCTTTTTCCTCTTCCGGGTTCTTTTCTACCAAGGCGCGCCCGAGCACATGCAAACTTAGTCTTGGCATGTGGCCCACTTTATCGATGCTATCGGCAAAATCCTCCGCAAGAAAACCTCCGAGATACTACGGACCGACCCAATTCACCTAAGTCTCTTCACGGCGCCAAAGATGGCCTTGAACGATGTGATTTCCGGAATCTCTGCGGCCTCAAAGCGGATATCAAATCGCTCTTCGATAGCCAAGATGAGCTTAATGTGTTGCAGCGAGTCCCATGAAGCTATAGTGGCAATAGAGTCTCGCTCGGAGATCGAATCAACCTTTAGGACACTTTTGAAGACCTCGATTAATTCTCCGTGCACTGTATTTCCTGAGGTTTTTGCACGTCCCCCTGAATCGTGATCCACTCCGGACATACCGTGGGCCGGGAGCTTATGTTCTTGATGCAAGTATTATCATCTCCTTCCTGTGAAACACATTCGAAGCC
The DNA here is from genome assembly GCA_963703675.1 of uncultured Acidobacteriota bacterium. Lineage (GTDB taxonomy): Bacteria > Acidobacteriota > Terriglobia > Acidiferrales > UBA7541 > Palsa-295. The sequence goes on from CAVPFH010000012.1 coordinate 435,203, forward strand.
ATGTTTCTTGAAAAGGTCGCGGCACTGACTGTTCTTTGTTGTTGCCCGATACTCACCAATCATCTGCGTAATACCTCGCGCCAGTGCTCGATTCTCGAGGAAGCACAGAACAGCCGTCTCCAGGGTTCGGCCGATCACACGGCAACTCATAAGCAGGCTGTCAATTCTGCACATACACGACTCGAACTCCAGCAGCGCAACGGCAACGATTCCGTGATCGCCATGGACATCACGTACGCGAAATGCCCATAACTCGGATCCACAGCTTAACCGCTCCATCAGCTGTGACTTGTCATACCGGCGAGTGGTTAAATTGAATTGATTTGTCTTCTGGAAAAGCTGAACAATTCGATCGAAGTTAGACTTGTCGGCCCTTTCCACTGTTATTGTTGTTTGTAAGGAGCGGTAAAATGACGCCAGATCCGTGGCTGAGGCAGCTAGCTCAGCGTGTTGTGCCAGTATTTTGTAAAGTTGTGGACGCCGCACATCTTCCTGGGAAAGAGTTAGCTGGTCAAATTCCGTAAGTTGAGCAAGAAATTCTGTATACATTTCAGGGCGCGAAGGCATTTGATACGAGCGGACCGCGGAAAGAGACGACTTCACGAGATCCACTTCAGTAGGGCTGTCATCAAGAAAGACAAGACTTTCGAGACCGATATTCAATCGAGTAGCGATACGCTGAAGTGATTGAGACTTTGGTTCCCAATGCACTTCCCATGCCGTAATGTGCTCTGGGCGAAGAGGCATCTCGGGCCGCTCGCGAAAGGCATCTTCAACCAAGCGAGAGTCGTTCTTGCTCGCAACCGCCAATAGAATGCCCCGGCTCCGCAAAGCAAGGAGGGCACGCTGAAAGTCCGCATAAGCATTTGCGGGATAGAAGGAACCAGCGCACTGGATGCCTGCCGGCCCGACTTCTCCGAGGATCCCGCCCCACACTGTGTCATCCAGATCCAAGACCAGGCATTTGGCGGCGGCGTGACGAAGAGCGACAAGGCATCGCGCCACTCGCGACGACAGGATTGGGTACTTTGTCGGATTGATCCCGACCCCGGCAATATAGAAAAGGCGGCGATCTCGCCAGCTCTTCAACCCAGATTCGAATGCGAGCTTTGCAGCATCTACAACATACACCTCAGGCAAAGAGGCGGCGAGCTTCGAAAGCCCTTGATTCAATTCCATCGCCCAGCTGAAGATTGAGTGCGTCCCAGATGTCGGCAAGAGGCCATCCATGTCGGTGTCCGGTGGAATAAAGTTCTGCAGCAGAAGCGGCGTCGCACTTCTGACACGGTAAGCCGTTAGTACCGATTGGAAGTCTGAGAGCCAGTCTTCAACTGCGGGTAGCTCCTGAGACGAAGCGCACGTTCCGAATGAGAGCTTTGGGAAGGCATTTTCCAGATCTAGCGAAATCAGGATAGCATCTGGAGCAAATGTTAAATGTCTCGCATCCGGATCGAGCAGCTCTTGGCGGTACTGATCATAGTCAGCTTGGTAGAGCCGCAAGCAAAGTCCATGCCGAGCACACTCAACAGTCAGGGCTGTTTGAATATCGAAAGTGTGATTCGCAAGAACTGCGAGGCGCAAGGGCTCAAGCTGAACGCTTTCTAACTTTTTGAGAGTCGCTTCATAGGCAGATATCGACGGGTTCGCATCTAGCGTGGCAAATACGTCTTTCAGGGTTGACATCTACGGGTCTCCAATAGCAACGTCAGCCAGGCGGCCGAACCTATCCGGGCCACTCATCCCCGCCGTAGTCAGCGTGATCTGAGCAGATCCCTGTGATGTAGAGCGGGTGTTTCTTGCTGAGCAAATCAAGAAGCTGTGGGTCATTCGAATACATAAAGACATCGTCCACACCCGGGCGAGCACGTTCTATCCATCGAAGTTTTCGCAGCTGTTGAAGTTGTGTCGCACCGGAAAGTCTTACTCGAATGAAGTCTGTCCGCATCTTCAGACTCTCGCGGCGTGCGGCGGTCAGAAGCATGGTAAACGTTTCCATATCTACAGGATCAACAACGATATCCGCAATTTCCGCCCATCTCGCCACCGACTTTCTTTCCATAAACCTCATTACCATATAGCCGTGAAGATCTCCACTGCGCCGGTCGCGGGCCACAATGGTCACGTGCGTGCCCACTGGGCGAGCGTCGAAACGCCACCGCAGATACTCGGTGCTCCGAAAGAAAGTTGCTCCGAGCCTTGGCAGCGTTTGTGTTAAGAAAGCCTCCATCTCTCCATTAAACTGCCCGGCGGTCTCGAGATAGCGAGCGCCCTTTCGGATCCCGTTCACCCAAAGGCGGCCTCGTTGTAAGGTTGGCAGCACGCCGTCAACTAACTTCATGAGCGGTAGGAGGTTGCTCAAGCGCGCCGGTCCTCCCGCCGAACCAACTGCCATCTGCAACAAGGGCCGCGCACGATTGATATCGAAGAACGTGCTCAAAACGCTCAACCTCTGCCATCTGAGTGCAGTGTAGAAGCCCACCGCTTCGGGGTTCACGCCGGTAACAAACAGTAACGGATTGGCCGACATCGCGGCCTGGAGAAGTCGGACTCCTGCCATCTTTGTTCGGTGTTCGGGAGCCACCATTAGGTCCATAACCCACATACATGGGAGCCAGTTGTTCTCCACCAGAAGACAGTCTCGAATCGCAGCCAACTGCCCAATCAACTTGCCTCCATCGAAAGCCAGCAGATACTGGTCGAGCGAGGAGCCGAGCGGGCTCTCAACGAATTTCCAGTCAAAATAACGCTTGTCCGCCTTTAGAGGCATATCGGGGTAGCACGCACCCAAAAGCCTACAAACCTCGTCAAAATCAGATTCGCTGTACTTCCTGATCTCGATAGCCATGCTTGTTATCCTCAGGCCTTCCCCCCACTCGCCTCCCAGTTGTGGGAATGCGCTGCTCCGCTGATAGCTCCATCGCAATCTCAGCCATCGTGAGACTTCTCATTCCGTATTGAGTCCGCATTTGCGTGAAGGTATTTAGCACCGTGCGAAGGCCGCCGAGATTCTCCTGCAGATTCGTGCCGAAATTGTGAGGATGCCAATAGAGGTGATAGACCCCTCCTCTCTTGGCTGCATTTCTCAATTCGCCCATTATGCGCCGGATCTTCAGGGGTTCCAGAAACCTCAATCTTTTGCTGTACGGGCGTAGGAAACGGCTCGCTGCGACGTTGATCAGCTTGTGCCCCGCTAAAGTCGATACAAGACTACAGTTGCATCCTGTTAGATTGATGTATGCGTCCAGTAAGCGCCCGATTCTCCGCAATGGCCGTCCGTCGCCCTGTGAATTTCGAGGACGATACAGCCAGCTTGTCTGGGTACCGCGATATGCGCGGAGCCCCGCACGCTCGCACGCTTTCAAGTATTCGGAGTTACACTGGTTTTTAGGGAAGACCACACTGTCAAGACGGACGCCGTAAGCTTCTCCGATAGCAATTGCGGCCGCAAGATCTGCATCGAACGCCAGGAGATCTTGCCCCTCTTCGAGGCACAGGTAGTGCGAGAAAGTATGTGTGGCAAGCTCCTGGTTTGGACAAGAGAGAATCTGTCGTATCAAAGACGGTGCGTAATGATACGGGTCACTATTCTCGTCAAGTCCAATGGTCTGCAGGTCCAAGTACGGTGAGAATCTCGTATTGGCGTACTTCGGACGTCGGTCAGGCAAGCCGCGCAAAAGATCCGCGCGGTTCCGGAAGAACAATAGACCTACCGTCGCCCAGGTTGCGTGGATGTCGTAACGGCGAAACAGATCGAGGAGCTCAGGGACGGCCGTCCTGGCTCCGATCAACCTATCGCGGCAACTGGTTAGTGCCCAAATATCCCGCACACCCCAGTACAATTCAAAGTCAAGAGAGATGACGAAGATTCCACTGCCGTCTAGGATTGAGTTAATTTTAGACACTTTTCATTGAGTACATGCATGCGTGCCAGCGGGAGAAACCCCACGAAGCGAAGCCCATCACTAACAGCACAAGGGACTGCCTGCCGATCCAATCGCTCTTCAGTGATCACTGCCCTCCCGCTGCTGCTAGCGCCAGCGCTTTCTTTTCCCCTTCTCGCGGGCCCTGTTCTACCAAGGCTCGCTTGAGCACATGCGAGCTTGGATTGTATTCGGGCACGATCTCCTTCAGTTGCAGGATGAGTTGTGTCACGTCGCGCGCGGCGCAAATCTGTCGCAGCGTCTCAAGAGGCCCTGTCATCTCACCGTAGGCCAGTGATGGTCCCGCGAAAATCTTGACCTTCTCATGCCGTGTTGGCAGTGTTGATTCTTCGAAGGTGCGCAACTCTTCATAGAGCTTCTCTCCCGGACGGATTCCGGTGAACTCAATCCGGATATCCTCATCCGGCCGCAGGCCGGAGAGTAGGATCAGGTTCCTTGCCAAGTCCATGATTTTCACCGGTTCGCCCATGTCCAACACGAAGATTTCCCCGCCTCCACCCATCGTCGAGGTCTGCAATACGAGCTGGGAAGCCTCCGGGATCGTCATGAAGTACCGCTGCATTTCCGGATGCGTGACCGTCACTGGGCCACCCGCGGCAATCTGCTTCTTGAATAATGGAATCACGCTTCCGTTACTTCCCAACACGTTGCCGAAGCGCACAGAGACGAACCGAGTTCCGCCATTTTGTAACGAGTTTACGGCAAGTTCCGCCAGCCTCTTGGTCACGCCCATAATGCTTGTCGGGCGAACTGCCTTATCCGTCGAAATCATCACGAAATCTTCCAGTCCATGCTCTGCGGCCGCGATGGCCGTGTTGTACGTACCGAATACATTGTTCTCGAGCGCCTCAAACACATGCGCTTCCATCATGGGCACGTGCTTATAGGCGGCCGCATGGTACAGGATCGACGGATGGTAGCGGTCCAGCGCTTCGGCCAGCCGCTCCGGTCTCTGGATGCTTCCAATCTCTGGGTGGAAGGCCACACCTGGAAAGTGCTCCTTCATCTCTAAATTCAAATGGAACAAGGCATTCTCCGAGATCTCGTAACCTACAATCGTCTTCGGGTGGAAGCGCGCGATCTGCCGGCACAACTCCGACCCGATGGAGCCTCCAGCTCCCGTCACCAGAATGACTTTGCCAGTAATCTTTCCGGCGATCTTCCCCTCGTCCAGCCGCGCCGGGTTGCGCCCCAACAAGTCCTCCACTGCCACGTCCCGAATCTGTTTCGACAGGCTGTTCGCTATGATTATCTCGCCGAGTCCGGGAACCGTCTTGTACGACACGCCTGCCTCTTGGCAGCGACGCAGAATCCGAGTCATCTGCTCGCCAGAGGCAGAGGGGATGGCGATCAGGACCGTATCGACTCGATGCTTTCGCACAGTTGCAGCCAGTCTCTCTCCGTCGCCCAGAACTTTCACTCCGCGCACCACTAGTTCCGCTTTGTTCGGATTGTCATCCACAAAGCCGACCACGTGGTAAGGCAGGCTCGAGTTATGCCGGATTTCCGCAAGCAGCGACACCCCCGCCTCGCCCGTACCAAATATGAGCGTCCGTTTCTTCTCGTCTGGTGCATGGAAGTTCGAGACTTCGACGAAGATCCTTGCCGCTAATCGTACTCCGACGGTCAGCAGCAAGCAGACTAGAAGATCGAGAACGTAGATGGAACTCGGGAAACCGCGTGGCGCGGTCCACAGAATCACAAAGGTCCCGAGCAAGGAACCGAGCAGATTCCCCACGGCGAGGCGCGGTAGGTCATCCAAGGACACAAACCGCCACCAGCCGCGGTCCAGCCGTGCAATCCGAAACACGATGATCTTCACCACGATCCAGACAGGCAGGGCGTAAACTAGGTGCGCCACTTCTTTCGGCGGAAAGCTCAGGTCGAACCGGAGGAGGAAAGCGGTGATTCCCGAGACAGCGAAGATGACTGTCTGCACAGCCCAAATCAATGGCCGGCTTATGGTTCCCAACCTTTCAACTACGTGCCTTGGACTCACTGTTTGCCCTCTTTGACTCTGCAATCTAGCTTCTTCACTTGCCACTTACTCTCCCGACCGATGTCTTTGCGGCCTACGCACCGCTCTGGCGAATGACCATGAAACGAAACTTGATCACCTCAAAGGCCCCTGCGCCTCGGGCCGCACGGGCTACGATGTAGAAAGCGGAGCGGAAATCCTAAAGCCAGATGGCGATCATGACTGGGATTGGTACCGGCGGAGTGACAACCAGCCGGAACAACGCCGCGGTAACGTCCAATAGCCGCTTCATTGGGCTACATATTCAGAATGCCGCAGCTCTTTCGACAACAGCTTCTGCCCCACTGCGGCCACAATTGCCGGAGCGTCCATGCCGTAAACCTTCCGGAGGTACTTCTGCGTGCCCACGATGGAAGAGAAACCCGCACGCAGACCAATTCGGTGGTAACAGGTTGGTATGCAGTCCATCTCCAGGAGAATCTCAGCGACCGCACCTCCGAGGCCGCCGTCCACGGTGTGTTCTTCGACGGTTACGATGCCCCCTGTTTCGCCAACTGCTCGTACAAGGCTCTCGACATCGAGAGGCTTAATGGTCGCCATGCTCAGCACTCGGCATTGAATGCCCCGTTCGGCAAGCATGTCTGCTGCACTGAGCACTTCCTCCATGATTCCTCCGGCCGCAACGAGGGTGATGTCCGCACCGTCGCGGAGCTGACGGGCCCGCCCAAGCTGGAACTTCTCGCCTGGGTGAACGATCGAGGCAGCGGCTGACTTGTCAATTCGTAGCAGGGCCGGCCCAGTGGTTCCAGCCAAGGCACGGGTTGCTTCTTTCACTTCCCACAAGTCGCACGGCGCCACGACGGTCATGTTGGGGAGCGCCCGGAGGATGGCCAGATCCTCCGTAGCATGATGCGATACGCCGAGGGGTCCATAGCTGAAACCGCCGCCAATCGAAACAATCTTCACATTGGCGTCGTGGTAGCAGACGTCATTGCGAACCTGCTCCAGGCAACGCAATGTGGGGAAGTTCGCGATCGAGTACGTGAATACAATCCGCCCTTCCAGGGCCAGCCCTGTGGCAAGGCCTGTGAGATTCTGCTCGGCGACCCCGACGTTCAGATACTGTCGAGGAAATCGTTCCGCGAAGCGGTTAAGCACTCCGAACCCGAGGTCACCGGTAAGGAGCATGATTCCGGCGTTGTGCTCGGCCAGCGCAGTCAGGGTTGCAACGAAGGCGTCTCTCACTTAGATCCCTCCAGTTCTCCCAAGGCCGCCTCGTACTCTTCCCCTCTCGCGGTTCGATAGTGCCAGAGAACGGTGTTCTCCATGAAGGAGACTCCCTTGCCCTTGACGGTATGGGCGATCAAACAGCTTGGTTGGCCCGCAGCGAAAGGAATCGTCGCAAGTGCGCCAATAAGTGCCTCGTGATCATGTCCATCGACCTCGCGGAGTGCCCAGCCGAAGCTCGTCCATTTCTCAGCAAACGGTTCCAGGCCGAGCGTCTCAGCCACCTGAGCCAGGCTTTGTATCTTGTTGTAATCCAAAATGGCCACAAGGTTGTCCAGCTTGTGGTGAGACGCAAACAGGGCCGACTCCCAGGTCGAGCCTTCATCACACTCGCCATCGCTCAAAAGTACAACGACGCGGTTGGTGGCTCCGTCGAGTTTGCCGGCGTAAGCCATCCCGGCGCCTATCGACAATCCGTGGCCGAGAGATCCCGTCGAGACCTCGACACCGGGAATTCCCTTGTGCGAAACATGGCCGCTAAGATCCGATCCATCCTGGTAATGAGTCAGAAGCTTCTCCACGGGAAAGAAACCTCGTTCGGCGAGCACAGCATAGACGGCGCAGCCAGCGTGGCCTTTGCTAAGAATAAAGCGGTCACGGTCCGGCCATTTGGGCCGCAATGGGTCGACGCGCAGGATGCGGCCGTAGAGGACGGCAAGGAGGTCCGCGCAGGACAATGCAGCTCCGATATGCGAACTGCCGCCGCTGCTGGTCATACGGAGCACATGGAGGCGGATCTGCCGTGCAAGTTTACGTGTTTCTGTTTCGGACTCAGACCGAGCTTGTCTCATGATTGTTTGGGGAGGATTGGATTCGACGAAAACCGAGAGCGCCCCTGCGTACGTTCTGGAGGGCATTTCGGCAGACGGCACGCGTTTGCCAGGCGGAATCAACCAAATGACTTCACCACAGCGTCGACTGGAGTCTCAGCGAAGGTAAAATTCGTTTATAGACACGCCAATTGAAATGCTTTAGGGTTCCAGTCCGCCACTGCGGTGTTTTCTTCGACCTGGGCCGACGTTCTACCGCCAACAACGATCGAGGTGACACCCGGGACGTCCAACGTCCACCTAAGCGCCACCTGGGCCGGCGTTCTGCCAGCTTGGCAAGCGATCTCACACAGCCGTTCCAGAATTATCATGAACTTCGGTCGCTGATCCGGCTGAAAGTGCTTCAGGCGGTGCCGCCGATCCGAACCATCGAACACTGAGCTCTCGCCGTACTTGCCCGTGAGAAATCCCTGGGCAAGAGGGCCGTAGGCGAATACGCTCACGCCGAGTTGCTGGCAAGTGGGAACAATTGCTTGAGCCGCTTCCCTGTCGATGAGACTTAGGGCTACCTGAGCGGCAGCCAAGGGGAGGATTGCATTAGCCTGGGATATCTGAGAGGCCGAGAAATTAGAGACGCCGACGGAGCGTAGCTTGCCGTCCTGCTGGCACCTCCGCAACGCCTCCATTGTGTCCTCGATCGGAGTGTTCGGGTCAGGCCAGTGGATCAGACACAGCGGCAAACAGTCCACGCGAAGCCGACGCAGACTAGCCTCGACGGCCCCAATCACGTACTGCGGGCGGCTGTCGATGAAAGTGCGCGCACGCTTGCCGGGGTCGGGAACCGCCCACCTAACACCGACTTTAGTGCAGATCACGACCTCATGCCGGCGCTTCCCGAGGGCCGAAGCCAATGTCTCCTCCGACCTCCCCAATCCGTAGACGTCCGCCGTGTCGAACAACGTGATGCCCAACTCGCACGCGACCGCTACGGCGCGTGCCGCTTCACGCAGATCGACCTTCCCCCAATCGGTCCCGCCCAAGACCTCACACCCAAGACCGATCCGCGAGACGACCAGATCACAATTCGTCAGCTTCAGATACTCCATGTCTACCTTGGGGACCTGCGACGCTTAAGAAAAGACTAATCGTCTGAGGGTGAGTAGCAAAATACGGCAATCAGTGCGCAGGCTCCGTTCTTGAACGTAACGAATCCGCAGCGCATTCTTAGCAGGTCGAACCTCTCGTTCGTATACACGGTCCGCGTTGTCCCGTCCTAAGACCTCGCTGAGCTGACAGTACTCGATCGAAGCGTAGTCGGTAATGCCCGGTTTGACTGAAAGTATTAGCTTCTCCTCACCTTCATACAGGTCAGTGTACTTGGGCAACTCCGGCCGGGGGCCCACTAGACTCATTTCCCCAGTCAACACGTTGATGAACTGAGGCAGCTCGTCCAGCTTGTATTTGCGAAGAATCGCGCCGAGCCGAGTGATTCGCGGATCATCTTTGGCCGTTGATCCGCCGCCCAATTTCTCGGCATCGACCACCATAGTCCGGAATTTCCAGATGCGAAACGGCTTCCCGGCTCTGCCGCTCCGCACTCCGCGGTAAAACACGCCGCCCGGTGAACCCAGCCAGACAAGTACACCAATAATCAGCATAAGCGGCCAAGCCACCAGCAGACCAGCGACTGCCCCGCACACGTCAATGATTCGTTTCATTGCTTCTCGGTGGCGCTTCCTGTAAGCCGCTACAATTCGTCTGCTGATCTCTAACTAGGTTCAACTGATTTCTGCCGGGACCAGCAATTCTTAAACCACGCTCACAACACAAATTGCGATAAAAGGATTCCAGGTTCGTATTAACTCGATCAATCGACCATTCTTCTTCCACTCGTCGGCGAGCCGCATGACCCATTCTCTTAGCTAATTCCTTGTCGGTCAGCAACGTAAGAAGATTTGTTGCTAGCGCTCCTGGCTCACCAACCGGAGAAAGTAATCCCGTGAGACCTTCAACCACGCCATCTATCATTCCTGTCGCACGTGTGGCAACGACAGGTTTCCCTGCGGCGGCGGCTTCCAAAATAACGTTTGGAAAACCCTCTCTGTAACTCGGAAAGGCCAACACATCCATTACGTGAAAGTAGTCGCTAGTGTTGTCAACGAACCCCACGCAGTGAATACGCGGATTTGAAGCGATTTTGTTGCGGGTGTTGGCAGGGACGGGATCACCCTCTTCATACCAGCCGACGAGGAGAAGCCGCGCATCCGGCAATTGATGGGATACAATTTCAAAAGCTTCCACTAACTCCACAATGCCCTTATCTCTCGTAAGACGTCCAATAAAGCCTATCACAGACGCACTGACCGGCAGCTTGAGGAAGCGACGTAACTCTACGGCTTTGTTGCCTCTTTCCTGAGTCCATTCGAAACGGCTGACGTCCACTCCGGCATCGCTGCCACTACCGATGACGACCAGCTTTTCGGCGCCGGACAATCCGAGCTGCAGTGCCTTTTGTCGCAAGCTTTCGCTAACACAAACCACCTTGTGCGCGAAGCGACAAGCCAGCTTTTCGGTAAACGTGAGCAAAACTCGCTTGACACCCACTGCGGTTTCCAGCCTTAGCCCGCGTAGAAAGTACACTCGAACCGGAACTCCTACGATCGAAGACGCGAGCATACCCAGCAATCCTGCTTTTGGAGTACCGGCATTCACAATTGCAGGTCGGAGTTTCGATAGCATTCTCATCAGCCGCCATAAGGCTGCAACGTCGCTCAACGGAGAGATCTCCCGCTTCATCCTAACGAAGCGAACCTGCACCGCTCCAACAGCAGCGGGGTTGGGATCTTCGCCTCCGTAAATTGCAGTCACCTTCCACCCGTGGTCACCAAACCACGCAAGTTGACGGCCCAGGGTGACCTTAGTGTAGGTTACGGTGAGAATGTATAATAAACTGTTAATATACTGTTCCATCTAAACCGGAGTTCTAGGACAGGCAGCGCGTAGCAAATGTAGGCCCAGTTCCGATCCGTTAAAGTACGATCCTCACACACGGCTCGAACGAAGTGCGGGTCTAAGACCGGAACAACTTCCTGGCTTCCCCTTCGTGTCCGGCCGAGCGGATTCTTTTGAATGTAATTAAGTGCAAGTTAACAGGACGATGAGATTTGGAGGAGCCTTGGCTGGGCAAGAGCTTTGATGGCCCCAAACTAATTCCGGCTCAAAGGCAAATGACTATGTTCTCGCGGCACGACTAGTTCTGACAAACCGCTACAAGATAGCCCTCGCCCAATTACAAAATTGCCGCCGGAGTCGGCCATGCCTTCCATTGCGGCCAACAGACCGTCGGGCAAATCTAAACGTCGGAGACCACCCTCTGTCCGGGCAAACGCATAGTCGAGCTGCATTTCGCCAACAACGCACTTCCATTCCTCAAAATTAAGTCCAACTTCGCGAACGCTGAGAGGACTGTACTCGAAGATCAAAGCAAAGCCTTCGCTTTGGTTCAGCAGCCGGCGCATGCCCTTGATGGAGCGGAGTTCGTTCCCTTCAATGTCTATCTTCACAATGAACCGGCCGTTGCGCCGGCCGCGGGTTTCCAGGAAATCATCGATTGTAGTGCAAGCGATGCTCTCGACGCGTGAAAAGGCCAAATTACCGGTGGAGGACCGAAATGTTCGATTGCTGCTGGAGGCTCGGGCGCTTGCAAAAAAATCCGCCTCGCCGACGTAATCGCCCACGGCAAGATTTGCAGCTTCCACAAGGTCCTGGAATCTATTGTGTGAAACCGAGCGGGACAAGGCGTTATAACATCGCTTGTCGGGCTCAAAAGCGTAGATCTTCTCAATCAGACCGTAGCGTCCTGTATTGGCGAGAGCCAGAGTATAGGCCCCGTAGCTCGCGCCGAGGTCCAGGAAAGAACAGCCGGGGTTGGTAGAAGCGAGACGAAGGCAGGCCTCGATCAGGACCGACTCATAACGATCGCCAAACAAATAGTACGTGAATGCGGCATTATCGCTGCAATCCAGGTTCATCCGGTAGCCGCCGAGCGATACGTGGCGGATGAGCGGCCTGGATAGGAGCCGGATCGGCCCCATTATCCGCGCGATGATCCGTTTAGAAGAGTCAGAAGAGTGATAGTAGATTGAGTGAAGAAATTTCAGCATCGGTCGTGTACTGTCCGGTCTTCATTCCAAATCAATTGCCTGCCCTCCCTCACGATCTATTATGGACAAGCGCGTCATTCCGCCATTGCGCGACATCGTTGCACTGAAAGATTCTCGATGGAAGACGTCTCTTTACGTTTGTCGCTAGGAGGACTGCGAGTAAGAACGGCAATATCTGCACTCGCTCCCGTGAAATAGTTCCCGCATTGCGATACGGGCTCAAGACCATGAGGAGACCGACTGCCGTGAACGCACAGAACAGAAGATATCTGTTCGCGCGAACCGACGACCACACATGCCTGGCGCTTCCTAAGGCACAGGCGACAAGCCAAATGATGAGGATATTCTCAGCCGCAGCGAGAGCGCCATTCGGGTTGTGCGCCTCCCACGGATAGGGTCTGGCGACCAAATTCCACATCCCGATGGGGATGCGTGCAAGACTCCTATCATTGCCGCTGTCCTGCCCAAATGCGGAGCCGCCATAGTTCGAGTTGTCCCCGAGCTCGAACTGGCGTTCCACGGCGCTTGCGAGCGTGAGCTGTCTTAGACCAACGAAGCTTGCTGTGATAGGAACTAAGATCGAAATCATGCCAATTAACAGCGCAGTCGTGCCAAGCCGGTTCATCCTGCGGGAACCCACTTGCGGCCAAAGCGCTGCTGCAGCCGCAGCGACGATCAATACAAGGGCTATGTGAATCCGTATAACGGCAACGAGTGTGAGGCCGCAACAAAGCGGCAATAAAGCGCGGACGAGCCCGTTCTTGAACGCTGTGGCTACCCCATATGCGATAAGCGCTATACCAAATAAGACGATGGGGTCTTTACCCGGAGTGCTTGTCCACATAGCGATGGATGGCATGAATAGAATGCAACAGTAATACCGACTACCAGAAACCGTGTCACACGACTTCGCAAATGCTTTGATGATAATGACAGCTGACAGGAGACTGAGAGCTGAGCAGAACAACAGCATCCCATAAATATCCCCGCCAAATGGAGTGTAGAGAATCGCTGTAACAACAGGAACGGATGCGGTTCCCAATTGAAAGCTTATTTTCTCAAGGTGGCCGGTACGGATAATGTCGGCAAGGCGGATGGCTTCATAATGATACCACCTGTCATCTCCGCCATTCATTGCACTGTAGAATGGGAAATACCACAACGAGACGAACAAAAGAACCATCAGATGCCATAGGACTGCTGAGGGCAACAATCTCCGAAGTCCTTGCACCTTTGAGCCCAAGGCTACAGAAGCGGTGAAAACAACGGCCGCGTAAACTACTAAGGCAAGACATGCGACTGCTCCGTCGGATTGCCAATTTAAACTTGGGGGCATGTATAGCGTTCTCGACGACAACTACAGGAATGACCTGAAACCATTACGAGACGACGTCTTAGACACAATCTAGCATCACTACAGCGTGTGATGACCTTTTCAAGTATCTCAACTAGGGGGAACTATGTTCCTAACGATGGCTGCGATGGTGGCAGTTGTGTCAACCGTCTCGAAGAATTGAGCGGCCGCCGCACTATAACGTTCATGGTGCGTATCAATACGCAGCAGTGATGACGTCAACGCCTCTGAGTCTTGGAAATCGACGCATACTCCCGCTCCCCCGGCCGCAACCACTTGCAGGCCGGGAAGGTCATCGCAGATCATCGGCACCGCAGCTGCCGAGTACTCCCAGATCTTATTCGGAGCACAAAACAGGTGGTTGAAGGAAGTGCGGGTATACGTGATAGCGCCGATGTATGCGTGACTGGTCACCTGCAAGTGGCCTGGGGCTGGGATGCGCGGAATGACGATGACATTCGGGCACAGGTGCCGAACTTCTTCGAGGAATGGCTGGAATGCAGCATCCGCTCCCATAACGGCGAATCGCCACGGCTCGCCCAGCTTGTTCACAACTGCCGCAACAGGTCTTATGTCACGTTCTGCTGTTATTTGTCCCTGGTAAAGCACGAGCTTGATGGCTGAGCCTAGCGACTCAATTATGCCTTTCGCGCGCGGATCGTCGATATGCGCGTTTCTGCCGCGGCATTGCAAAACCGGCTTGTTCGGGAGCACGTGCGGCGTGCACGGCAGCCTATACCAGTAGCGCATGATGGCAGCCCGCGAAGCTTCTGGTACCACTACGCAGAGCGCGCTCCGCGCAAAAGGGCGCAAAGGCAACCGCAAATGCCAAGTTGTGTCATATAGCTCGTTTAACTGCAGCACGTACCGTCGCTTTAACAGGCGCGGTCCCAAGGCTATCGCGGTATCGGCGCTGCCAATCCACAATGGCGTTGTTTCCGGCAATGTAGAAATAAAGCGCCATGCATCGCGGTGAAACTGTATACCACTGAGCAGCCTTCCGCTTACCGAGTGCAGGTTTCGGTACGTTCGCCCGAACGCGGTTACGCGAACGCCTTCGCTCCTTAGGAGCGCGATCACGTCCTGGCCGGCGTTCGACGTGCCCACATGTACTCGTCGTCCAAGACGTGCCAACAGTACGGAAGCACTTAGGATGGGCGGCATTTCCTCAAGTGGAAGGCGGCACAAAAGTGCGATATCGGGTAGCATGCCCTTGCCACCTGCCGGCGCCGCGAGGGCTCTAGAATTTTTTTGATAGGACATCCTGCAACATAGCTTCGTCGAGCGTTCGATCGGCGACCAATTGCTTCAACCGAGTGTTTTCTTCCTGGAGCTGTTTGAGTTGGCGGACCTGGTCCACCTCCAACCCGACATATTGCTTTTTCCACCGATAGAACGTCTGTTCGGAAACTCCCACTCGTCGGAGTAGCTCCTCCAACGGCACTCCGGCTTCCGCCTGCTTCAATACCGCTACAATCCGTTCGACGTTGAATCGCTTCTGATTCACGACAAAATCCTCCTTTTCAGGTCTAGATTCTGCCGAATACTAACCTTCAGAGTGGATCAAAAATACCGGGGCCGCTCAATTGGATTCGGCTTCAGAACAGCAGAATCGCGGGACATAGAAAAGGCAACCAAACGCAAACCAACTGAAATCGAAAGTTTCTTAGGCTCGCGCAGATTTCTGATGATTTTTTCTAACAATACTCTCATTGGTTTTTTTCACTTATTTATCTTAAATCGTTCCGAACTAGTATGGCGTCTCGGAAATACCTACATAAACTGCGTCAGGCTCATCCTCGTCTGTCCGATTCCCCCTCGTACCGTTGTGCTCCTCCCCATTGCCCCGGCAGCCGGCAGGCATGCCGTTCCGACAAGAGGATAGTCCCCGTGAACAGCCCGTGGAACCGCCAGCACGTCCTCGCAGCCTCCAATGTCAGATGTGAGAGACGCGACTGGGATTAGAGAGAGACGGCGCCATCGCCATCCTGTCCTGCGATGACGAATAGCGTACAGCTGATAATCAAGCGGGCGAAGAAGGGCTTCAATTGAATCCGGAGAAAAGCCCCCAGCTTGAAGCGATGATTTATTAACTTCGATATGAACTACGGGCCGAAAGCGCCGAAGCGTCTCCTGCGCGCCCTGGAGAACGAGCGGCTCCGATCCCTCAGCATCGATCTTGATGAAGGAAATGCGGTGCGTCTCTGGCGCAACGTCCGTTTCTGCCATAATGTCGTCGAGACGGCGTGACCGGACTGAAATCGTTGACTCGACAGTAGGTTTTGCAATATCGTTCGGAAATCTGCTCGACCAACCAAGTTGGTGGGATAGCGCAAACCTGCAGGAAGCATCAGAGGACTCCCCGAGGGCACAAGAATAGAGCCTTACCTGTTCAAATCCATTGCGTTGAACGTTCGATCTCAGTGCTTCCATGGCTCGCGGATCTGGTTCAAACGCTATCACATGCCCTCCCGGGCCGACGGCTTTCGCCAAGTGAAGCGTGAGGAAACCTTTCTGTGCTCCTACATCGATACAGAAATCGCCTGGCCGAACCGTGGCAGCAATGAGGCGAACCGTATGCGGCTGATAAGAACCAAGATAGAACCCACAATCCATCGCGTCCCAGGGGTCAATGTGCATGTAGAACTCTCCGCCCACGAATCGCCACTGGGACACTCGACCCACTGCAATTGCGCGAAGGGTGCGATAGCTTCGGCGGATAGGTAGAGCGAAAACTCGCAGAACGGTCCGGCAGGCACCAACGAAGCTTGAGCTCCTAGTAGTGGTCATTTTTTTGTCAAGCCGTTGCGGCATCGGTGGCGCAGCTCTGGAAATGGGAATCTGGAGCCCCTGAAAAAACGTTCACGCTTCCCAACTGGGGCATTTCACCCATTCACCAGCTCTAGTCATTTTCCAGTTGGGGAGCATCACAACGACCAAACACAGCGCGCAGGGAACGAGCGGAGGGTTTGGCGAGGTGGAGTTGCACGTAAGTGCTGACGGTGAGAGCATGTAGCAAGTACGACGCGAAAAATGCTCCGGCCAAACCTAGAGCCCCGTACCGCGGCACCAGCAGAGCTGCACTTGCTAGCAACACAAGTGCCCAAACAGAGTTGAGGCTAAATCCCCACCACATCCTGTCTAGACTGGCAATCGCTTGGCCGATCACAGCTGCCGTAGAACTGATCACAGCTGCGAGAACCAATAGGACCAGGACGTGCTTGCCGGCCCGGAAATCCCGTCCGTATGCTTTCATGATCCAAGAGGAGCAAAGGACAATTGGCGCAGCTATGAACGCGCTGAGCCCGAAACTAAGCAGGAGGCTAACGCGCAGGAACTTCCTGAAGAGTCTCAAGTCCCCCACGGCTTCATTTGACAGCATGGACAGCAGCGGTTGTGAGAGCAACGAAGGCAGAAATACAACTGCTGCCCGCCATTGGTTTGCGGCACTAAAAACGCCCATCTCCGCGTAGCCGTGGGGCTGGTTTACCAGGATCGAACTCGCCGCCCAAATCGCCGGGCTCGTCACGGCGCCAGCCAGAAACGCTGGTAGAGAAAACTTCCACAGGATGACACGGTCGGACCACAATCTGTCCCAGCGCACCGGAACCCTATTCCTTCTGCATTCGGCGTGAATCGCGATGTGGTTGACGATCCATCCTACAGCAGCGGCAGCTATCAGCGCCGCGACCGCGCCGCGCAGGTGCCATATCAGAACGCCAGCAACGGCGAGCGGGAAAGTAAGCACACCTCGAGTCAAGTTCACACGAGCGATGGCGCGGAATGCTTCGAAACCGGCTAGCACCCCGATCTGTGTGCCATTTAGGGCATTCAGAAATAGCAGGCTCACCGCGATACGCAACTCTGCCGAAAGCTGAGGAGCGTTCAATGTCCTTGCTGCCAGCCATGGAGCCACATCAAACAGCACCAAGACGGCAGTGGTTGCAGTTCCCAACGCGACAGCCGCGCTAAGAGCGATGATGCGGCCGGCGCGGGCAGGGTCTTTGGTCCGGAACTCGGCTACGTATTTTGTTGCGGTCATGCCGAGTCCAACGCCAGCGAACACACCGAACATGCCGATAGTGCTATTGATAATGGCCAGTTTCCCGAAGCCTACTGGACCAAGAAAATGCGCGGTAATAACGGAAGCTCCAAGGACTGAGCCTTGAGAGATGACTGCGCCAACTAGAGACCAGAAGGTGCCCCGGGCCACGCGGCCACGAAGGGAATCCTCTGGAAGGAGTTTCAGAACTCGGTTTTTTGCCTCCGCGAAGTACCTCACCTCATGAGGCCATCAGCGGGGAATGTGTAAGGTGCTCAACGAGAAAAGAAGCAATGCTCTCGCTTGCCCGGCCGTCTCCGTAAGGATTGTGACAGCGGGCCATGGGGTGGTAGGCAACTTGATCGTCGAGAAGGCGCTCGGCTTCGTTTACGATCCGGCGCTCGTCGGTGCCGACGAGCCGGGCTGTTCCGGCCGAGACGGCCTCGGGGCGCTCGGTTTTCTCGCGCAGCACGAGCACGGGCTTGCCCAGGGAGCTGGCCTCTTCTTGAATCCCTCCCGAATCGGTCAGCAGAAGATATGCCCGACGCATCAGGTCCACAAACGGGATGTAGTCCATAGGATCGAGGAGCCTGATGTTCGGCTGGCCGGCCAGATGCCGGTTGACCGTTCGGCGGACGTTCGGGTTGGGATGGACCGGGTAGACGATTTCGACATCATCCCGGCGAGCGAGACGGGCGATGGCCGCGCAGATCCGGTCGAAGCCGTCGCCGAAGCTTTCGCGGCGGTGGGCTGTGACAACGATGAGCTTCTTCGAAGCATCCGTGCGAAATCCATTGAGGCCAACGAGTTTGCCGACATCGAGAGCCTGCTTGACATGCAAGACTGCATCGATGCCGGTGTTTCCGGTGACGACGACGGCAGCGGGATCTACGCCCTCGCGGTAGAGGTTCTGTGCAGCGCCTTCAGTGGCGGCGAAGTGGACCGCAGCGAGCCTCCCAGTGACCACGCGGTTCATTTCCTCGGGGAAGGGCTGATGCGGGTCGCCGGTGCGGAGGCCGGCCTCGATGTGGCCGACCGGAATTTCGGCGTAGAAGGCGGCCAGAGCGCCGCAGAAGGTGGTGGTGGTATCGCCCTGGACGAGGACGATGCTAGGTTTCTCTTCGGCGAGCACGGGTTCCAGGGCAGCGACGATGCGCGAGGTTGCCTGGGAGAGGGTCTGGCCAGGGCGCATGATGTCCAGGTCGCGGTCCGGGCTGACGTCGAAGGCGTTCAAGACCTGGTCGAGCATCTCGCGATGCTGTGCGGTGACGCAGACAAAGACGTCAAAGTCATCCGGACGGGACTTCATGTGGCGGATCACCGGGCAGAGCTTGATAGCCTCGGGGCGTGTACCGAAAATGAAAAGAACCTTTATGCCCATGAAAGATAGATCGCTAGTGAAAGCTTCCAAGTCGGGCGGATTAACGTGAGGCCTTGCAAGCTGACCGTTGCGTCAGAGGCTCACATTGTGCATCTGGCGAAGCGTGCCCGAACGGGGTTGGCAGGACAATGCTTAACCGGAACCGTTCACTCATCGCTGTACAAATCTGCGATAGGGAAACGGGTCACCGCAGCTAGGATTCTCGTTGTCCCCCTCGGCTTCATAGCAGTGGAACGGTCCCTGCGTCCGCCTCCTAGCCTCCGTTTGCGTCATGATGATTGTGGCCATAGCCGTAACTGTAATTGTTCGTTTCCCGCGGATCCCAATGATTCAGAATCGTCCCGAGTACGCGCGTTCCGTCTTCCGTTAGCCGCTGTTTGGCAGCTACCGCTTCGTACCTCGTCGTTTCAGCGGAGCGCACGACCAAGATGACTCCATCTGCAAGGCGCCCGAAGACCCGCACGTCTGGCATATTCAGCATCGGGGGCGTGTCGATGATTACGGTATGGAACTCCTCCCGCATGCGGTTCAAGAACGCGATCGTTCGTGGTGAATGAAGCAGAACTGCAGCGTTAGCAATCGCTATCCCAGAAGGTAACAGATTCAAATTTCTGAAGCCTGTCTTGGAAACAATTTGCTCGCAGCCATTGGGTGGCTCCTTCCCATTGAGAATGTCAGCTAGGCCCCACCGGTTGGGCACGCCAAAGATTTCGTGGAGCCGCGGTCTGCGCAGGTCGCCGTCGATCAGGAGGACGGACTGCATAAGGACAGACGGGCCGATCTCAGCCAACGCCAGTGCCAAGTTACATGCTACCGTTGTCTTTCCCTCTCCAGGATTGGCGCTGGTGACCACGATGACGCGTGGTCTGTCGCCGTTCTCCCCAGAGTACAGAATCGAAGTGATCGTGGCACGAAATGCGTCTGCCATGAGGGACGGTTTTCTCTTCGAAGTGACCAGTTCCACTCTCCATGGTTCGCCGCTCTCCAACTTCTTCGTTTTGAGGCCCTTCCCGTTCTGGTGGTAAGCGGAGAGCCGGCTCCGTTCTGCCTTTGCTGTAGGGATCGCTCCCAACTCCGGCACGTCAAGGTACATCGTGGCCTCCCCGGGGCCGTGGATGGTTCGGTCGGCACGTTCTTGTACAACGACGAAGACAACGCCGAAAAAAGCTCCTGCAAGAAGGCCAAGCGCCGAATTCAAAACAACGCTCGGCTTGTAGGGACGTGTTGGCGGTTCGGCGGAATCAACCACGCGGATGTTGCTCGCGCCTAGGGCGGAGCTCATACCGGCTTCCTGGACGTTCTGAAGCATGGAGTCGTAAAGCTGGCGGTTCGTATCCGCTTCGCCCTTAAGGATGTTGTAGTGCGTCACCTTGGCTGCCTGCTCGGACATCAGACGGGCTTGGGAGGCGTAGTTCGCAGCAAGCAGATGCTCGCGGCGCTGGGCGGACTCAAATTCGTTGCGGATTCGCTGGATGACGTTGGTGCGTTCCTTATCAAGGGCCGATTCTAAAGTTGTCACCTGAGCTTGGACCTTTTTCACTGCAGGGTTGGCCGCAGTCAGAGACGATGAAAGCTCGGCAAGCTGGCGGCGAAGGTCAGTGAGCTTGACCTGGTACTCCACAAGGGTTTTATCATCGAGCACTTCGGGGAGGGTCTCGGGAGACGCTGTGGACGCCAACTCGTATTTCGATTGGCTGGCGACGCGATCCGCCTGAGCCTTGGAGAGTTCCTCCTGAAGCTCGCGGAGCTTCTCCTCGGCAACGTTGTCTTTCTCAGACGTAAACAACAGGCCAGAAGCTTGGGCATAGGTCTGTAGCTGATCTTCCGATTTTTCGAGCTTGATCCGGACGTCTTTCATCTGGCGAGTGAGCCACTCGCCCGTTTGCTGGGTGGCCTTCCAGTGGGACTCGATGTTCTGCTGGATGAACTCGGCTGTTAGGGTTCTTACGACGTCGGCAGCCAGCTGTGGATCGGTAGAGTCGTAGCGGATTTCGACCAGCCGTGTGT
This sequence comes from uncultured Acidobacteriota bacterium, assembly GCA_963703675.1. Taxonomy (GTDB): domain Bacteria; phylum Acidobacteriota; class Terriglobia; order Acidiferrales; family UBA7541; genus Palsa-295. The sequence continues at coordinate 456,126 of CAVPFH010000012.1, forward strand.
TAGCTGCAGTGCTAATTTTCAGGTTCTTGGCAACCGAGGTCAGGATCTTTTCGCGTGTTGATGCCTGTCTCCCCTGGCGCAAACCCAAGGCCTTGCGCCAGGCCGAGAGGTGGCCACTTCCCTCTTCTGGAAACAGCTTTTTCCCAAGATCCAGCTTTGCCACCACCCGTTCGAGTAAGGATTCGCTCTGGAGAATGTTGGCCTGCGTCTGAATATCGGATCCGGGCGCGTTCGAGTTTCCATCATCTGCGGTGGGGCTCACGTTCCGCATGTTCAGGAAATTCTGATTGAGGTTCTGGATCTCGATGGATCCCCGTGCCTGGTAAATGGGTGTCTGCGGAAGTGTGAGCAGCAGGGAGAGTAGGAGGCCCAGGAAGATAATCAGAATCAGGGTACCTTTGCGACGTCGGAAGATTTGCAGATATTCGTGCAGCTGGCCGGGGCCCGGTTCCTCGAATACTTCGGGAGACGGTATTTCCACGTACTGCGGCCGCGCCGGCAGGAGATTGGTCCTAGCGCCGTTCCCACGCGAGTATGAGTCTTTGTAGGGATCGTTCAACAGTGGTTCGTTTCCCATATTAGCCTCAGTAGTGGTAGATCGCAGCGCCCACGGCGGTCTGGAGAGTGGCGGGAATAAAGGTTGTTGTGAATACTTTTCGGCCGCTTGTGGGTACGACCAGGACGTCATCGGGCCCCAGTTCGACGTCTTCCGCCTTTCCCGAAAGCATCCGCGGAATGTTCACAGCGATCTCCCTGGGCTTCGACTCTCCTGGCGTCTGGCGAAGGACCATCGCCTTGTCCGCCTTCGCCGTGCGTCCGAGTCCGCCCGCCAGAGACAATGCTCTGAGGACGGAAACATTCCGTTGTCCCCCCAGCGTGAAGCCCCCTGCGCGCCCAACATCGCCGACGACGTAGATCATGTTGGAACTTCCCTCGGAGACGGAGATGATGTCATTCGGTTTGATCTCAATGTTCGCCGACGGGTTTTTCCCCTCGAGAATCTCCTGCACGTTCAATTCGGCGCTACTGAAGTGCCCGGTAGGGTCTAACTTCGCACCAGGTAGCGGAATTTCTCCGCTCTGCCGAGGGCGGGTTACCGTAAGGATGGAGCCCGCAGTTTCGCGAGGCCCGCCAGCCATGGAAAGAACTTGGTAGAGCGTTTGCTGACCCCTGAGTTGGACTACACCGGGCTTATTAACTGCACCGAAGACCGATACCGGCTGACTCCCGAACTCGGTCACCGTCACTGAAACCTGCGGCTCCTGGATGAAGTCCTTGAGTCGGGTGGCCAACTCCGCCTCGAGTTGCTCGACGGTCAGGCCGCCCGCCTTGACACGTCCGATCATCGGCAATGTGATGTTCCCGTTCGTGCCGATGAGGACTGGCTTGTCGGAAATGTCAGGGGCGTCTATCGCACGAATTACAATTTGGTCATCCGGCCCGAGAACATAGCCAGATACCGTTTGCGTAGCGGTGACCGCTGGCTGCTGGGCTGCCGAATGAGCAACAGCAAGAATCAGCATGACGAACACAGCTACTAAAATCTGAACAGTGCGTTTCATAATTCTTCTTCCAAGGAAGGATCCAACATTCGCGTTCGAGGAAATTCTCCAAGATGCGAGCTCCTTCTCGCTTCTTCGCCTCACGTAGATAGACACCACGGGCCGAAATATCCCGTGTCTGCCCCTCGCTCCCCATGGATTCTTGGCCACCTTCCAAACAAATACGTCGGGAAGGGCAAGTCGCATCGGCCGCGTGTGCGGCGGTCGTTCATTCACTACCTACAGTTCCTATGGTGAAAGCTTTTCCAACGATCCCGGAACGGGTTGTAACTCCCATTTTCACCATGATCAGGCGCAAAAATGCTTTAACGGTATTCGGACTAATTTGCATCCGCATACCAATCTCTTTGCTGGTTAGACCTTCCAAGAGAAACTGAGCAACTTCCTGCTCACGCGTCGTCAGACGAAACCTTTCGGACAACTGGGCAAGCGAAGCCGAGCTGGCCACCGACGCGCGTCCAAACAGCACGACAAGAGAGACCTGAGAATGCCCATTGGCCATGGAACTAACTTCAAAGCTGCGGCACCAATAGGTTCGGCGCCCTGATTGAAATCGTGGAACAAGAGCCGGACCAGTCGACGGCTGCTGCGACAGAAGCGTCGAACGTATTCTGCTTGCCAGATAACTGCTGAGGTTTTTCTGTGCCTCTGGCTTCTCGGGATAAACGAGGATTTGCCTCGCGACAGGATTGACGAAAAGCGGATTCATGGAGGAATCCAGAAGTAGAAATCCCTCAGATGATACGCTCGTTCCCATTGCATGCTTTTGCATGGCCGTCAGACTCGTCACCTTAGAGAATTTTTTTGCGTGGTCCTGTTGAAATATGGCGATATCATCACTGAAAAACCAAAGCGACTAGTGAACCGAGCTCGGGCGGGCCAGAATGGAATTCTAGAGACTTCAAGAGCACCTGTGGGGGCTCGTCGTCTTAATTTTGGATACTCCTCGTCGCGTCAAACCACGCATCGGCAACTCTCCGATCCGCGATTGGGGGGGGCACCGCATAGTGACGGCTGTGCCTGCACGACGGCTGGCCATTCAATCGTTCGACTTGAGTTACGTCAATCTCGACGGCTGCTGCCTTCCCCAACATCTCTACTGAGAGGACCAACCGATACAGACTCTTCTTTCGCACCAAGATTCCTTGGATTCCTTCGAATGGGCCATATTTCACTCTCACCCACTCGCCGGTCTTCAAAAAAGGATGTGGTTCCACATGTGCACCGCTTTTAATGGCTCGCCGGATGGCATCGATCTCCTCAGGCGGAATGGCGGCCGGCTGCCCGGCGTTTGATACGAGGGCATGTATCCCTGGTGTCGTCATGATGTCCAGACGGCGCTCAAGACCGCCGTTGAGAAAGACATAGCAAGGGAAGAGCGGCAAAAAAAGCAACTTGGTTCGATCCTTCCACCTGCGAGCGGCTTGGTAGAGTGGAAGAAGCGTCTCGAATCCCTTGTTCGTGAGAATCTGAGTTACCGTCTTCTCGTGCTGATGGCGTGTGTAGAGCGCATACCATGGCGAGTCGGCGTAACGAACTGGGGATTCAATTGGTGCAGCCAACATATAGCTCCGCTCTGTGACTTACAGGAATGCGTTTCCTATAAGCCTCGGAGAAATCAATTAAGACCTTGCATTGCCTTCACTTGCGCTTTTGTTTCAATTTACGACCACTTTGGGTCCAAATGCAGCTCTTGCCTTTTCGGCGATATCATCGCTTTCACTCAAGAGAGCTTGTTCGGCCAAAACGGCAAAACCGCCGTTCCGCTGACCCATACCCGGCTCAACGCGAACAACCCTTCCCTCCACTTCCATTTGCATAGCTCGCATTACGGTGGGGAGGGCTGCGAAGTCAATCGTGAGTTCGACGTCAGCGCGTGTCGGTGGACAATTGGCAGCAATAACAAACACTCCCCGTTCGCTCACGTCGCGACTCTGGCCTTCACCAAGTTGGTAAACTCCGCCCTCGTCCTTCCACCGAAAGACAACGGGCGCCTCCAAAGGATACCGAATGCTGTTTCTGCGGCCCCTCGGTGAATTCACTTCATCACCTCGGATCGAATTTTCTCTTTTGCCGCGCGGACTCAGCCCTCGCAAGCTCGCACGGCGGCATAACATAAGTGGTTGGGCAGGGCGGCGCAAGAGAAGGAAAGTCAGCTAGACCGAAATAGGTCATGTTCGCCAAGTGATAGACGTTTTGGTGGATCTCTCAGGACGGTTTCTACAGTCTTCTTAGGTATTTCGATTTGACAATCTTCCACGGACATCCTGCAACGAAACGCTTCGGAGGCGAGGGCTCGAAGCTTTTTCATAGGCGGGTGTACGAATGTCTACTGATCTTGTTAGGTAAAAATGTATGGCTACTGTTTTTTTTGTCTTCACTATGTCTGTAGGACAATCGAAGTTGAAATTTCTGCTCTCGCGAAGATTTCCACAGGCTAAGAAAATTCATTTGCGGTTGCAGCTCGGCATGAATAGAATGCACGCTCCTGTAAGTTGACATTTAACGCATCCGAGCCTCGCCCCCAACCGCGATTTTGAAATAGAAAAGTCATGAGGAAGTGTGAAGAACCCGGGACCTCCGTTAGCGTCTTTGTTTCCGACGCTACGCGAATGGCCTGTCAATTAATGTCGACTGCTTTGCAACGCAGCCGGTACCGGCTTGTGGTAGTGGGCTGCGCCGTGGACTCGGTCGAGATTCAGACGGAACTTGGCAAGAATCAACCTGACGTCGCGGTCATAAGCGCTCATTTAAGAGATGGACTCGTCGCTGGCTTTAACGTGACAAGGGAAGTACGAATTTCTCACCCTGAGATGAGGGTCGTTATGCTGCTCGATTCGGTTGAGCGGGCCATGGTAATCGAAGCGTTTCGTGCAGGGGCGGACGGCATAATCTCTCGTGATAAATCTTTTGAAGTGCTGTGCAAGTGCATCCAAGCGGTGCATCGCGGAGAGGTCTGGGCGAGTAGTGAAGAGCTGCGCTTCGTATTTAGCGCTCTGCCCCAGATTCCGCTCGACGGCACTATCGATCGCGAAAGCACCAAAAGGGCGGTCTTATTGACGAAAAGAGAAGAAGGTTTAGCGCGTTTGGTGGCTGAAGGATTCACCAACCGTGACATTTCCCGTCACATGAATCTGAGTGAAAACACGGTTCGTAACTACTTGTTTCGGATTTTCAATAAGCTGGGGACTTCGAATCGACTTGAGCTAGCCCTTCATGTCATCAATCAAAGGGAACGAGATCGGGTGGCTTGAGATTGCTCGGGGTCCGGCAAGATGAATCGACACTGCAGGAGGTAGTAGAAAGCCTCAATCACCCCGCGACTCAACTTAAAGCGGAAAATTCGCGCCCCTAAGCTCGATGCCGAGCAATTTATCTACACAGAGACAGAAGTCGTCCACCTCAAACTTCCGCACCGATCCGGCGAGATCACGCGTAGTGTCGCGTCTGGGCGAGGCAAACATCAATGTCAACTACGCATACTGCGATTTGGAATCCGGTACGAATGCGCTGCACGTCTACTTCGGTGTCGCAGAAGTTGGCAGGGCAACCGCGATTCTCGAACAGGCCGCGGCCGCAGCTGCCAAGCCTTAGAATCTGAACTTTCGAATCTGTGTCACGGAGGTGGCTCCTTCCGCTCCCCTTCTTTTCGCTCGGAGCCAGCAACATCTGGAACGAGGGCATTACATACTTCTCATCAGAATCCTTTCGATGAAGGAGCCGGCAATGCAAGAAGAGATTGGGACCGTCGCTGGAGCAATTTGGCAGGCACTAGACAGCAAGGGTGAACTGACCCTTGCACGGCTTAAGAAAGAGCTAAATGGGAAAGTTCCCATCTTCAATTGGGCCATCGGCTGGCTCGCGCGTGAAGAAAAAATTGAGATCACGCTCAAGAAGCGTTCCTTCTACATTCGACTGAAGGAAATGCAAGCGAAATCGGCCGGTACGACTTAATCCGTGCCGTCCCGGCGGTTTTGGCAAATTCTTGTCCCTAAGAGGGAGCGCATACCCCACAATTCGTGCAATCGGGATTAGACTACGACCATTTACGTGTTCTGCGATATTTTAAAATCCCATCCGCAATAGGTTAGTTCGCTGTGGCATCCTTACTCTCTACTAGTTTCAGCCAGTGCATAAGGAGCAAAGATAATGGGGGCCACAGAGAACAAACGGCTGATGCACCAAATTTTTGAGGAACTGTCGAACGGCAACTCCGAGCCCTTCGTTGCAAGCATGGCGGACGATTTCCGCTGGACCGTTACCGGCACAACGAAATGGTCAAGAATATATGAGGGGAAGCAGTCCGTCCTTGTGGAATTGTTCGGTCCGCTGCGCGCCAGAATCAATGGCAGAATCAGAACCACGGCGCATCGCTTCATTGCAGAAGGAGACTACGTTGTCGTGGAAGCGCGGGGAAGCAACATGACACAGAGTGGAGTGCCTTACAACAATAACTATTGCTTTGTTTTTCGCCTTTCTGGCAACCAACTGAAGGAAGTCACTGAGTACTTCGACACGGAACTGGTCACTGCCGCACTCGGCCAACCGGAAGCGTGATTTGTAGACGACGCTAAATACTCGAGTTTTTCGAGGATGCGCTAACTCCTTCCATCAGAAGGCCGGTTAGTGTCAAGGCTCCTTAACTCGAATTGGAATATTTCACACCAAAATCCCGGTTTTCGCCGGGATTGCTCGCTTATGCTGATCGCCCAGGCGTACTTGAATGCGCAAAAGGCGTCAGCCGCAGCCGCCGAATTTCACAAGATTCTCGACCACAGCGGCATCGTCTGGAATTGCTGGACCGGAGCATTGGCGCATCCGGGAGTGGCTCGTGCCAATGCGTTGGAAGCAAAAACCTCGCAGGGTGCGGATGCCGATGCCGCCCGCGTCCGTGCGCTCGCCGCTTACAAAGATTTCCTCACGCTCTGGAAAGACGCCGACCCTGACATTCCCATCCCCATCGCTGCCAAATCGGAATACGCCAAGTTGCAGTAGCACGTCATGAAGCTGAACAGGTGGGTCTGATGACGGCTTGCTTCCTTGACTTGGCAGACCCTGCCACCTAAGATTCCCTCCCGTGGCTCAACCCGAACCTTTTGTCGGCCGGACCTTCTCGCACTACCGCATCGTCGAAAAACTCGGTGGCGGCGGAATGGGTGTGGTGTACAAAGCGGAAGACACCAAGCTGCACCGGTTTGTAGCGTTGAAATTCCTGCCCGAAGACCTTGCTCGGGATCGTCAAGCCCTGGAACGCTTTCAGCGCGAAGCGCAGTCGGCTTCGGCCCTGAACCATCCAAACATCTGCACCATCCACGATATCAATGAAGAAGATGGTAAGGCCCACATCGTAATGGAGTATCTGGATGGCATGACGCTGAAACACCGCATTGGTGGGCGCCCCATGGAAATCGAGACCGTCCTCGGTATTGCCATCCAGATTGCCGACGCGCTGGACGCGGCGCACGGAGAAGGCATCATCCATCGCGACATCAAGCCTGCGAATATCTTCATCACCAAGCGCGGACACGCCAAAATTCTTGATTTCGGATTGGCAAAAGTTGCGCCGAAACAGCTCACCCCTGATTCGAACGACACGCTCGGTACGATGGGAGAGGTGAATGCGGAGCACCTGACCAGCCCGGGAACCGCGGTGGGTACGGTGGCTTACATGTCGCCGGAGCAGGTGCGGGCCAAGGAATTGGATGCGCGAACGGACTTGTTCTCGTTCGGGTCTGTGCTCTACGAGATGGTATCGGGTACGTTGCCTTTCCGTGGCGACAGCTCGGGAGTAATCGTGGAAGCTATTCTTAACCGTGCTCCGTTGTCTCCCCTGCGGTTGAATCCGAATATTCCTGCGAAACTCGAAGAAATCATCAGCCGTGCGATGGAGAAGGATCGCAATCTGCGTTATCAGCACGCCAATGAGATGCGAGCTGAGCTGCAGCGGCTAAAACGCGATTCAGATTCGGGAAGGACGGTGGTTGTGGCGAAGCCAGCGGGCAAATCCGTCGCCGTCCTCTATTTTGAGAATCTCAGTGGCGCGAAGGAAGACGAATACTTCCGGGACGGAATGACGGAAGACGTTATCACCGAACTTACGCAGATCAAGACTCTACACGTATTTCCTCGCGCCGCGGTTCTGGCGTATCGCGACAAACCGGCGACGGCTCCGGAAATCGGCAGGCAACTCGACGCCGCCTATGTTCTGGGTGGCAGCGTCCGCCGCGCGGGCAACCGCCTACGGATCACCGCACAATTGGTGGAGACGCGGACGGGCCACTCCGTGTGGGCTGAACGCTTCGACCGCGAGATGAAAGACGTCTTTGAAGTTCAGGATGAAATCGCGCGCAGCATCACGCAGGCACTGCGAATTTCGCTCTCTCCGCAGGAAGAAAAGACCATCGCGCAGAAACCCACGGAAAACCTGCAAGCGTACGATTATTTTCTACGCGGACGCCGTTACATGCGCCGTGAAAATCTCGAATTCGCCATGCAGATGTTCGAGCATGCCATTAAACTCGATCCAACTTTTGCTTTGGCGTATGCCGGAGTCGCAAACATCTGCGGCATGCAGTTTGAATTGCACGGTCGCGATCCGCACTGGATCGAAAAAGGCATTGTTGCCGCTAATCGCAGTTTCGAGCTGGATCCCCAAAATCCGGAAGTGCTGGCGGGGCGCGCGCGGCTTTGCCACGTTCAGCAGAAATACGATGAGGCCATCAAGCTCGCGCAAAGGGCAATTGAGCGCAGAGCAGACTGCCAGAGCGCCTGGGACATCCTGGGCCGGGCGCTGTTCTCGTCAGACCGATGGCAGGAAGCGGCCGATCTGGCGGACCGGGCCTGTGAAGCAGCCGGTGACGACTACAACGTTTATATCCCATATATCAACGCGGTTTCGGCACTGGGCGACAAGGAAACCGTCGCGAAACTCCTCGATCGGCACACCCGCGTTCTCGAACAGCAGATCGATACCGTTCCGGAGGACGTGCGGGCACGCATCCTGCTCGCTGCCAGGTATGCGGGATTAGGAAGGCGCGAGGAGTCTGCCCAACAATTGGAAATGGCCGTTGCCATGCGCCCCAATGACCCGAACGTACTTTATAATGCGGCGTGCACCTACGGGGTGCTGGAGATGAAGGCCGAGTCTCTTGCCATGTTGAAGCGCTCCGTTGAGGCTGGGTTCACGGATATAGAATGGATTTCTCGTGACACCGACTTGTCATGCCTGCGTGAGGAACCTGAATTCAAGCGTATCGTCGAAATCCGAAAGCTAAACAGCTAGGTTTTTTCTCTCATTTCATCGCAATCAATCCATCGGCGCACTCGCCCATCTCGGACTTGCTCGTGCCTATGTATTGCAGGGCGACACCGCCAAAGCGAAGACCGCCTACAAAGATTTCCTCACGCTGTGGAAAGACGCCGACCCCGACATCCCCATTCAAGTAATCTTCCAAGGTCTCCATTTGGGTTTCGTTGACGCTGCCCGTGGCTCGTCCTAATATGACGCCCAGTGGATTACCTACCGTGATTGGCCAGACCATTTCTCACTACCGAATTGTTGAAAAGCTCGGTGGCGGCGGCATGGGCGTGGTCTATAAGGCCGAAGACACCAAGCTTGGCCGTTTCGTCGCACTGAAATTTCTGTCTGAGGATTTGGCCCACGATACCCAAGCACTCGGACGTTTCAAGCGCGAAGCCAAAGCTGCATCAGCTCTTAATCACCCCAACATTTGCACCACTTACGAAATCGACGAGCAGGACGGCCGAGCTTTCATCGTCATGGAGTTCATGGACGGTGTCACGCTGAAGCACCGTATAGGCGGCCGCCCGATGGACGTCGAAAGCATCCTCGATGTTGCCATCCAGATCGCCGACGGGCTGGACGCGGCTCACGGAGAAGGAATCGTTCACCGCGACATCAAGCCCGGCAACATCTTTATCACAAAGCGCGGTCACGCCAAGATTCTGGATTTCAGTTTGGCTAAATTGACGCCGAAAAGCGACGGTGCGGAGGCCACTCTAGCGACGAACGCCACCGCGGGAATCGCCGAAGAAGACCTCACGGTTCCAGGAACAGTTGTAGGAACGGTAGTCTACATGTCTCCTGAGCAGTTGGGCGCCAAGGAGCTGGATGCGCGCACAGATTTATTTTCCTTCGGCGCCGTTCTCTACGAAATGACCACAGGAACATTGCCCTTCCGTGGAGAGAGCGCAGCTCTCATCAGCGACTCAATCCTTCACCGCTCCCCGGTCCCCGCGCTGCGATTGAATCCCGATGTTCCACCGAAACTGGAAGATGTCATCAACAAAGCGCTGGAGAAAGATCGCAAGCTGCGCTACCAAAGTGCGGCCGAGATGCGCACCGATTTGCAACGCCTCAAGCGCGATACAGAGTCGGGGCATGCGGCGGTGGCGAGTACTGAGTTAGAGGCGAGAGCCTCTGCCCCAGCAGTTTCTCCAACGGTAGCACGTCCCGCAGCGCAGGCTTCCTCTGCTTCGACCGCTGCGAGAAAAGCTCGCTCTTTCAAACGAGTCGTTGTTGCAAGTTCTGCGGTAGTGGTCATCGGTCTGGCCGTGGGCGGGTGGCTTTATTTTGCACGCAGAGCGCATGCCCTGACCGAAAAGGACACCATTGTTCTTGCTGACTTCCATAACACCACGGGCGACGCGGCATTCGACGGCGCGCTCCGGCAGGGCCTCACTGTGGAACTTGAACAAACACCGTTCCTCAGCCTCGTCTCGGACGAGCGCATCCAGCGGACGCTGAACTTGATGGGCCAACCCGCCGATGCACGGCTCACACCGGAGATTGCCCGCGACCTCTGCCAGCGGACGGAGAGCGCTGTTGTCATCGACGGCTCGATTGCAAGCCTGGGAAGCCAGTACGTTCTTGGTCTCAACGCGGTTAACTGCCGCACGGGCGATTCCCTGGCACAGGAGCAGGCTACTGCAGACGGCAAAGAACGAGTCCTGAAAGCGCTCGGTGAGGCGTCCACGAAGCTACGCGGCAAGCTGGGTGAATCGCATGGAAGCATCCAGAAATACGACACGCCGGTCGAGCAGGCTACAACGCCCTCGCTCGACGCCCTTCAGGCCTACTGTCTGGGACGAGAAACTCTGCGAAAAGGCAACTATGCCGCGGCCGTGCCGTTCTATCAACGGGCGATCAGCCTCGATCCAAGTTTCGCCATGGCCTATGCCTCACTCGGTTTGAGTTACAACTACATCGGAGAACGCAGCCTGGCAGCGGACAGCACGAGGAAAGCATACGAGCTGCGAGAGCGGGTGAGCGAGCGGGAGAAGTTCTATATCGAGTCCCACTACTATCACTATGCTACCGGCGACCTAGAGAAGGCGCGCCACGTCTATGAACTATTTGCGCAGACCTACCCGCGAGACTGGGTGCCTCCGATCAACCTGGGTAATATCTACGAAAATCTCGGGCAATACGAACTAGAGCTTGCGGCATTCCGCGAGTGCGTCCGGCTCGACCCCATGAGCGCTCTTAGTTACGGCGACCTCCTCGGCGCTTTTGTGGATCTGAATCGTCTGGACGAGGCCAGGGCCGTTGCCCAAGAGATGCGAGCGAAAAAACTCGATTCGCCGGTGCTGCACTTCAATCTGTATGCAATTGCCTTTTTGCAGAACGATGCGGCGGGCATGTTGCAGCAGGTGGCTTGGGCTGTTGCCAAGCCGGGGGTGGAAGACCAGATGCTGGCGAGCGAATCCGATACAGCCGCCTATTCCGGGCGTCTCGGGAAGGCCCGGGAATTCTCCCACCGTGCGGTAGCTACAGCCACGGAGGCAGAGGAAAAAGAAAGAGCAGCAATCTACGAAGCCGACGCGGCCCTGCGGGAAGCCGTCTTCGGCAATTCGACTGAAGCCAGGCAACGTGCCGCCGCGGCACTCGCACTTTCGACCGGCCGGGACGTTCAGTATGCGGCAGCGTTGGCGCTCGCCTCGGCAGGGGATGCAGTTCGAGCGCAGGCGCTGGCGGACGATTTAGCCAAACGCTTCCCGGAGGATACCATCGCGCAGTTTAACTACCTGCCCACGATTCACGCCCGGATCGCTCTCGGCCGCAACGACCCTGCAAAACCATCCGGGACAAGTTCTTTGTCGGCCATTGCGATGCTCTTCAGGCGTCCGCGCCCTACGAGCTCGGGGCACCGGGCGGTCTGTATCCAATCTATGTGCGCGGGGAAGCGAATCGGGCGGCGCATCAGGGCAGCGAAGCAGCCGCCGAGTTCCAGAAGATTCTCGACCATCGCGGCGTTGTCTTGAATGCTCCACTTGGCGTGCTTGCGCGTCTCGGTATCGCGCGCGCCTACGCGCTGCAAGGTGACTTAGCCAAGGCAAGAGCCGCATATCAGGATTTCTTTGCCCTCTGGAAAGACGCCGACCCGGAGATCCCCATCCTCATTGCCGCCAAAGCCGAATACGCCAAGCTCAAGTAATCTTCCAAGTTTTCCATTTCGCTTTCGTTGACGCTGCCTGTGGCTCGTCCTATTATGGCGCCCATTGGATTACCTGCCGTGATTGGCCAGACCATTTCCCACTACCGCATCGTAGAGAAGCTCGGTGGCGGCGGGATGGGTGTGGTGTATAAAGCTGAAGATTTGAAACTCGGCCGGTTTGTTGCCCTGAAGTTCCTGCCCGACGAGGTAGCCAAAGACCCCCAAGCCCTTAGCCGTTTCCAGCGTGAAGCGCAGGCCGCCTCCGCACTGAATCATCCCAACATCTGCACCATCCACGAAATCGACGACCAGCATGGTCAAGCGTTCATTGCCATGGAATTTCTGGATGGGCTGACGCTAAAACATCGCATTGCTGGCCAAGCGATGGAAATAGAGTTGATTCTGTCGCTGGCCATCGAGATTGCCGACGCACTCGACGCAGCACATGCAGAAGGCATCGTTCACCGAGACATCAAGCCAGCGAACATTTTTGTCACCAAGCGCGGACACGCCAAAATTTTGGATTTCGGCCTGGCAAAGCTGCAAGCAAAGGCAGGAACGGATGCCGATGCGACGCTGACACAGGAGGCGATGCAGTTGAGCACGCCGGGCGCAGCCATGGGCACGCTGGCGTACATGTCGCCGGAGCAGGCACGGGCGAAAGAACTCGATGGGCGCACGGATATTTTTTCATTCGGTTTGGTGCTCTATGAAATGGCCACGGGAAAGCAAGCGTTTTCAGGGAACACGCCAGCAGACTTTTTTGATGCCATTCTGAATCGCACGCCGGTAGCACCCATGCGACTGAATTCAGAAATTCCAGCGGAACTTGAGCACATTATCAACAAGGCCTTGGAGAAGAGTCCCGACTTGCGCTACCAGCACGCGGCCGATTTGCGTTCAGATTTGCAACGGCTGAAGCGCGATATTGAATCAGGGCACACAGCCATCGCAACGACTGGAGCCGGGCTGAGACCTGCCAATAAATCAACTGGGTCACGGTTGATTGCCATTGCCGCCGCTGCGGTGGTGGCCGTTGCGCTGGGTGTGGGCGCGTGGCTCTATTTTGTGCGCCGTGCGCACGCCCTCACCGACAAAGACACCATTGTGCTTGCCGATTTCACCAACACCACTGGCGATGCGATTTTCGACGACACGCTGAAAACGGCACTCAACGTTTCTCTGCGGCAATCGCCTTTCTTGAATGTGCTCTCGGACAGCCAAGTTTCGAAAACCTTGCAACTGATGACCCGCCCGGCGGACACGAAGCTCACGCCCGAGGTGGCCCGCGAGCTTTGCCAGCGGGCGGGCAGCAAAGCCTATCTTGCCGGAACGATTAGCAGTCTGGGCAGCGAATATGTGCTGGGTTTGAAGGCGGTGAATTGCCAGAGCGGAGACACACTGGCCGAGGAGCAGGTAACGGCACCGACCAAGGAGAAAGTGCTCAACACGCTGGGCAAGGCGGCAACCAAACTGCGCGGCGAACTGGGCGAATCGCTGGCTACGGTTCAGAAGTTAGACGTTCCGCTCGAACAGGCCACCACGTCCTCGCTCGAAGCTCTGCAAGCGTACAGCCTTGGACGAAAAGCGGATAACGAGAAAGGCCCCGCCGCAGCCCTGCCTTACGACCAACGTGCCATCCAGCTTGACCCGAATTTTGCCATGGGCTACTGGGCAGTGGGCGCCGACTACTCCAATCTCGGCGAGCTAGGGCGGACCAGCGAGTACTACACCAAGGCATTCCAGTTGCGGGAACATGCCAGCGAACGGGAAAAGCTGGCGATTGCCGCCCGATATTATTTGAGTGTAACCGGGGAACGGGATAAAGCGGCCCAGACGTATCAGGAGGAGATTGAGAGCTACCCACGGGATTTCAGAGCGTACGGCAATTTGGGCTCCGTGTACGGCGAACAAGGGCAGTATGAAAAAGCTGCGGAGGTCACGAGGCAAGCCCTGCGCCTTGCACCGGACCAGGTAGCTCCGTACGACAATCTCGCCAACCACGCCCTTGCGTCGCAGCGTTTCGACGAGGCGCGGCAAATCATCCACGAGGCGCAGATGCGAAAACTGGATGATTACATCCTCCACAATGCTCTCTATGGTCTTGCATTTCTCGGGGCGGACTCCGCCGCGATGGCGGAACAGCAACAGTGGTTTGCGGGCAAGCCCGATTACGAGAACTTTGGACTTGCGCTCGCATCCGACACTGAGGCTTACGCTGGTCATGTGGGCAAGGCGCGGGAACTGACCAAGCGGGCTGTGGACTCCGCCATTCGGGCTGACCAAAAAGAAAATGGGGCGATATGGCAGGCGAATGCTGCTTTGCAACAAGCCGCTTACGGCAATGCTGCGGAAGCGCGGCAGTCAGCGGCAGAGGCTTTGAAGCTGGCTCCCGGGAATCAGGGTGTCGAGAGTGAAGCCGCTCTTGCGTTTGCCATGGCGGGCGATATGGCGCGAGCCGAGTCCTCGCTGCAGGATTTGGAGAAGCGCTACCCGCTGGACACGCAGATGCAGTCGCTTTGGCTGCCTGCGATTCAGGCGCAATTGGTACTGGACAAAAGGAACCCGGCTGCCGCCCTGACTACGTTGCAAGCTGCTTCACCTATTGAGTTGGGGCAAATTGTGTTCGTCAACAATATTTCTTGCCTCTATCATGTGTATGTACGCGGGGAGGCATACTTGGCAGCCGGACAAGGCAGTGCTGCCGCCGCCGAGTTTCAGAAGATTCTCGACCACGGCGGAATTGTGTGGAACTGCTGGACGGGAGCGTTAGCGCATCTGGGAGTGGCTCGTGCGAACGCGTTGGAGGCAAGAACTTCGCAGCGTGCCGATGCCGACCGCGTCCGGGCGCTCGCCGCGTACAAAGATTTTCTCACGCTGTGGAAAGACGCAGACTCGGAAATCCCCGTCCTGAAGGAAGCCAAAGCGGAGTACGCGAAGCTGCAATAGCCTATGTGCGCAAGGGACGGCGTTAATTGACCGACATATCTGTGTCCTGAGTAGGAAGAAAGGTCGGTAGAGACACCATTATTACGCTAACGCACTTGCTGTCTCTGTTAGGCTGCCCGCCAGTTCACTGCTTCGGCCTGGGAGCGTCGGGCGGAGCGATTCTGAGGTTCGGCGTCTTGCAGCTACCTTTTCTCGTCACGCTTTGCCGAAAGTGCTTTGCTCCCCTCCAGTTTCAACACACCCAAAGCCGATAGCGCGTGTTGCATATCCGCGCGCTCATCCCGGGATATGTGCTGGTAATCCGCGAACACGTGCGCATTTATTGCGAGTTCGGCGGCTTCTGCACGAGCGCCGATTTTCAGAAGGTCGACCTCAAAAACAGCAGCCTGATACAAAGCACGCCAACGATTTTCTGGCATACGTCGTAGCTCCTAGCATATCGATGAACGCTGTCTGATTTAGCAAAGAGCCGACGGCTTGCGGGGGGCTGACGACAGGATGCTGGTAAGGCACCATGATGATACTCGCTCTGAGGTCAGATAGCTACACAGGGGTTTCGGAGGATGGGTTACAAAACACGCGTCCCGATGCGAAGGTTCTGGCTCGCAAGGGATATTACGCGCCGTTCAAGTTGGGGGCTAGAAGCCATCTGCACCGTTAACTTTCTTGAACTCGGCGCGCATTGCATACCAGGATTTCTTCACACTGTTGAAAGATGTCGCCCCCGAAATTCCTCATCCTCATCGCCGCCAAATCCGAATACGCCAAGCTGAAATAATTTTGGGAATGTAACTGCTCGCAATCGCAAATCCAGACCTCTCGTGAGATGATTCCTCGCCTTTTCGTCTAGGGTAATCGCGGAGGTGAACTTACAATATGGTTTAGGCACAAATCTCTGGAGGATATTTTGGATACAGCAAGAATCGTGGCAGAACTGAAGAGCGAAAGAGACCGGCTCAATCGAGCTATAGCAGCACTGGAGGGTGACGCACCGAAAGCCTCCGCAACTAGGGGTGCTGTCCCGCATCAAGCCGCTCAAACCAAAAAGAAGCGCGACCGCCTGACGCCTGCAGGCAGAAAGCGATTGTCGGAAATGATGAAGAAGAGATGGGCGGAACGTAGAAAGAAAGTCTCAGGCAAGCGATAGGAGAGCGGTGACCCGGCAAGCCCGCGCCGGCAACCGTGACCACTGACCGTGGAATGCGCCGCAGTCGTGGATAATCCTCGTTGCTGGAAAGCGGATCGTCTGTTCTCTCTCGCGACCAGGCAATCACCTGGCTTGAACAGGCCTACGAAGAGCATAACCAATGGATGGTCTTCGCGAACTCCTATCCGGGATTGGATCGCTTGCGCTCTGAGCCACGCTTTCAGGCCCTGCTGCGCCGCATGCACTTCCCACCCGCGCATTAAAACATTTCCGACTACTCGGAAATGGGTCTAAACACGATCTTCACGTGCTTCGACTCGGACCTACAGAGAAACAGTAGAGTGGCTGCTGCGGGAACGTCACTCGAAGCACGGCACCCATCCGAAATGGAATTCAGAAGGCGAAACGGAATCCATGAAAAAGGAAAAGAACGAAAGCAGCAAGCACCCAGAGCTGCTCACTACGGAACGACTTTGTGATATTTGGAAGAAGATCCTTTCTGACCGTCGCGCTAAGGCTGCGCTCGAGCGGCTGGCGGAAGCAGGCTTTCCAATCGCTCATTTGCAGCCCAGCGATGCCACCTTCAGACGTCCCAGCTGGGCTGACTACATCGCGGCCCTTCCCTTACTTCCGAACGAACCCTCAACTCGACATATTCATCGTAAGGCCACGCTGCGAAAACATTGGCCACTTGTTCGAGAGCTGCGGCGGTTTGCTGCTCAGCTGAATGCGTCCCCGTTTTCAGAGGTAGAAATCTCTGGTGTGAGAGACTATCCGGTTTCAAAGACGGAATCTCTTCGAGATGATTTGCTGAAAGCAGCCACAACGCTCGAACACTTTCTCTTTTGGGACTACAGCGTGCGCGACCTCAATCGCCGCAACGCCGTGATAGCGGAGCTACGTTGGACAATCCGCGAGCGAACCGGAAGGCCGCACGATAGCGAGCTCATTGTCTTGATCGATGCTGCATTCCGGGCCGCTGGACACAAGGAAGGTTGCTATATCGGTCCGACGGCGTTGGACAGAATTGAAAGACGTGAGAAGGAAAGTCGCGTCAAGGCGACCCGACGAATTCGCGTCTAATTGCCGGCTCTCTTCACCACTTCTGTCTTCCACGAGAAAACGTCGAAAATGCAGAAACCTCGTTTAATCGCCTTTCGTTTACTTGGGATACCCTGCCTTTAGGTTAAGACCACGGATAAACAAACGAGGTCTGGACTGCAGGAAAACACCTCATGGTCACGTTCACAAAGCAATTCGGAGGTCTTCTTCATTTTATAAGCCGTGCCAGTACGGTTTCGCAAAATTTATCAAGCCCAACCGCAATCGCGTCGGGCTCGAATCACATTACACACTTACGCCGGAGCCATTTTGAGTCGGAACGCCGTACAAAATCGCAAACGTTCAATAGCATCGACCAGGAGAACAATGGACCAGCAGAGTAAAGGGCAAAAGCCCACGAACACCAGAGGGGGTTACGGTAATCCCCCCGAAAACACTCGCTTCAAGACGGGACGATCCGGCAATCCCAAGGGACGTCCCAAGGGCACCTTGAACATGGCGACAGTGCTGGAACGAAAATTGCGGGAAAAAGTAGTTATCAACGAGAACGGTAAGAAAAAAACACTCACTAAGCTCGAAGCTGCAATTAACCAGCTTACGAATAAGGCAGCGTCGGGCGAGCTCCGGGCTCTGCAGCTGCTGGCTAAATTAGTGAGCACCGCTGAAGAGCGGACAGTTCAGCAGCCCGCTGCAGATTCTGATCTGAATGAAGCGGACCAAAAGGTTGTCCAAGGAATTTTGAAACGTCTGGAAAACTCCGACAAGGGGGATCAAAAAGATGACGATGAATCTAACATCAAGTGAATACCGCTCGCTTTTGCGCCATGACCTATACGCGTTCGTTGAACGATGTTTCCACGAATTGAATCCAACCACTCCATTTTCGCACAGCTGGCATATCGAGGCAGTCGTAGGCGAACTTGAAGCGTGCCGACGTGGAGAGACGACCCGCTTGATTGTCAATCAGCCGCCACGCTCGCTCAAGTCCCACACCATTTCGGTTGCCTTTGTGGCGTTTATCTTGGGGCATGACCCTACTGCTCAAATAATCTGCGTGAGTTACGGCCAGGATCTAGCCAACAAGCATGCGACGGATTGCCGCAGGATAATGACTAGCCCCTGGTACCAAGCCCTCTTCCCAAATACCAGGCTTTCATCTCAACGGCAGGCGCTGCAAGAGTTGGTAACGACAGAGAATGGATGCCGCCTTTCGACCTCGGTTGGCGGCGTGCTGACCGGCCGGGGCGCGGACTACATTATCATTGACGATCCGCAAAAACCTGACGAAGCGATCTCCGACACGCAGCGCAAGACAGTCAACGATTGGTTCGATCACAGTGCGTACTCTCGCTTGAACAATAAAAAAACCGGACGCATCCTCCTGGTCATGCAGCGATTGCATACAGATGATCTTGTTGGCCACGTACTCGATATGGAGCCATGGAAGCTAATCCGATTCCCAGCAATTGCCCAAGAAGACGAAACCCACCTGATCAAAAGCCCCTACGGCACTCGCCGTGTTGAACGGCGCGCCGGCGAAGCGCTGCAACCAGAGCGAGAGCCCTTAGAGTTACTGAAGCGTATGCGTGAGGCGCTGGGCGAATACAACTTTGACGCTCAATACCAACAGGACCCGTCTCCTTTGGGCGGCGGAATGATCAAGACGCATTGGTTTAAAACCTACACCGCAGCTGATGTGCCTGCAACATTTGAGATGATCGTGCAAAGTTGGGACACAGCCAATAAACCCAGCGAATTAGCCAACTATAGTGTGTGTACCACCTGGGGAGTGAAAGAAAAGCAGATCTACCTACTTCACGTGTTTCGTAAACGTCTTGGCTATCCGGAATTGAAGCGCGCAGTGCGCGAACAAGCAGAGGCATTCCTGCCGCAAACGATCTTAATCGAGGATCGGGCGTCGGGCACACAGCTGATTCAGGAACTGATCGCTGACGGTATGCATGCAGTCAAAAAGTATGAACCCGCAATGGACAAGATCATGCGGATGCATTCAGTCACCAGCACCATTGAAAATGGCTTCGTTCATCTTCCGGATAAAGCGTCATGGCTCGGCGAATACCTACACGAAGTCGCCGGCTTTCCGAGAGCTAAGTATGATGATCAAGTCGACTCCACCTCTCAGGCGTTGGCTTGGATCAAAGAGCAAAGCATGAATTGGGGTTACGGACTCCACGAAGTCTACAAGCGCTTGGCTGAGAAAGAAATGACTAGTACTTACAGCCGGCGCGACGCGCTGCGCGAATATGATGAAAGAAGATTTAGATTTGGATTTAGACGCTACTAATTGCAGTTGTGCTCAGACCATTGTCGCAGCGATTTCCTTATACGGTCATCATCGGAATGCCTCCGCCTCTTTGGTCGCTGACGATTTGCAAACTCCCGAAACTCAAGCGCCTTTTAAAATGCCAACTTCCGACAGCGTCGTATTTTCAAGAGATAGCGTTGCCGGTACGGATTCCCCGTTAATTCCCTGTTCCGGAGCTGTTTCACGGTCCGAGCCGGCGAACAGATGTTGAAAGTAATGGCCTTACAGTACGTGGCGAACGACCAGAGAATGCGATTCCCTGTTTTTTTCCCTGTTAACCAGGGCAGTCGAAAATCGGGCCACGTTAAAGGCTCGGCACGCACGAAGCGCGGCTGCCATCTGGATATGATATGTGCTGACTTCCTGGTGGGAGCTAAACCTCGAGAACCGAAATTCGAAAGCGACTGCTGCTTGCACTAGAACCCATAGTTGTGAGCGTGTTTTTACCGATCATTTTCGCCGTAACGCTGGTGACCCCCGGGTCGCCCTTCATCGGAGCTTCCGTGCCATCGAGCTTAGCGGTGTAAGACTGGCCAGTCGATTTGCCTGATCGCGGCAAAACACGGCACGATTTCCACAGGCTAAGTAGATTTCGGATTGCAATCCCATTACAGCGTAACTACACTGACTAAGCTGTAATCCCCGTACAGCTCAGCGTAGCGGTAATGAGAAAGCTTCCTCTGAGAACGTTATCAAGACCGACGTTCGCAATGGACTGCCACATCGCCTGGCTGTTCAATATGCCAAACAATAAAGACTAACCTCGTTTTAGGGCCGCATCGCTCCGAACACTGATTGAGTCGAGCAGAAAGTTTCTGCGGTCGGTACGGAAATTCAATGACTCACCTCTTTGAGTACGACGCAGCGGCTGGAATTCTTCAAAGCCGGATGGAGGGCCGGGTTACCTCCGAAGAGCTGGCGGACTCAACCATACTGCCCCCCGGAGTGGATGACGTGTGCGTATTTCCGAACGGCTCGCAACCTGCAATTACAGGAAACGAGTTGCGAACCCGAAGGCAGCGTAAGAATGCACGACTACGAAGATGAACTTCGAGAAGCCTTCCTTCGCAACAATTCCGAAGAGCAAGCAAGACTCAAGGTAACGAAATCGAGCATTGGAGCATCGATTTCTGATTTGATCACTAACGGTCGAACGCAGTTAACAAAATATCTTAGACGATACAAAGAAAACATTTCGAAGCCTTTGAGCCGCACACAGACGCCATCACTAGATAACGGAGGAGATATGAACAACGAGAGTAAAGCTTTCCCCTCACAGCCCATGACTACGGGTCTGGCGGCGTATGAAGAGGCGGTAAAAGATTTCTCTACGAGCGCTACAGAGTTTCTGAGATGTATTCCAGTTTTGACCAAGGCTCGCGATGCGTATGAGCGTGCCATCAAAGCTAGCGCTCAATTACGTATGACCTTGGATAGTGGCGACGAGACCCTGCGAAATTTTATGACCCAGATTCGGGATGCTGTTAATTTTCAGCCCGACGATGCGCCTGCTGGCGAGGGAGAACCGGCAGGAGACGAAGCAATTAAGGCGAGCAAGGGAAAGACCGACGCAACGCTCGCAGCGCGGGCATAACCGCTAGCCGGGACTTGAGAAGCGTGTCAAATTCGTTGTGTCTCGAGAGTAAGAAGCGGCGTACGTCTTTTTAAGCTTCGAGACGCGGGTCGAGAACCGCATGACCAACAGCAAAGTGGTACACGACTTGGCCTTGCTCTGGCGTAAGCCTCAAGTATTTGTGCACTTCATCGTCAAAGAAGGCACCGATACCTGTCGCTCGAAGGCCAAGAGCCTCGGCGGCAAGATACATTCGTTGACCCTTAGCGCCAGCCTCGAAGTGGACGTATCGATAGCCACGATTCCCGTAGCGGCAAGTCGCATTTTCAAAATCGCCAATCATTGAAAATGCCACGCAGGCGTTCCCTGCCAGGTCTTGACCAAGGCTTAGCGCCGCGGCTACCAGGCGCTGATCTCCCTGCCTGATCTGCTCTAGCTCCGCGTTGTCCTCCCAGTAGCGATAGACGCCGGCTGCCAAACCTTCGACTCTATGGACGTAAAGATATGCAAACGACCATGGGATTTTACAAAGGGCGCGACAAAATTATCGAAATAATTGGAGCAGAAGAAGGTCAAATTAAATCGTTGGCAGCGCGGATTCGTGAGATTAATGGACAGAGATCGGTCTTGTGACCTTCTTTCCGGCAACGGAAGCCCGATCAAGTAAGAAAATCGAAATGCCATTCCTTTTGGCAATTGGCATTTTGATGCGTCAGTACTAAAATCTCGCATGCCTTTCTTCCACGTCATTTGTAAAAACTGCAAAGAATTTATTCCGACTCCCTTCTTCACCTCGCATGAGTCCGCGATAGAGATAAAAACACAAATGGGTACGTGTGAACCCGTAAAAATAACGTGCCCCGTTCCTACTTGTAGATTTACGGCTGTTTATACGCGGGATGATCTTGGCGTAGTTCGTGATAAGAAAAAACTCTTCTAGGCGCTTACCCTTTCCGTCATTTCTAGCCCCTTTATATCCAACGACCTTGCAACGTCATGCGTAAACAACTCATTCTTATTGACATGCATTATGACATATTTGGAACGACATCCAGCGGTGAAAAGTTTTGGGTTGAGACTGTTACCGATATGACTGAAGGCAAAGGACGACTGTTGTATTTAGAACTCACCCATCCAGGCCGAGAGTATTTACTTTTTGATACGGATCGGCATTCATTAGTGGAGCCGGATGTTGCCGATTTTCGTCGTTGGAAGACCAGCTAGGCGCGCTTTAGCCTCTTTAGTTCGGCAACTTACGCTTGCATCCCGTGCAATGTTTGAAGATGAGTTCTTTCCCATCCAAAACCACAACTTTCGCGCAACGACGCACAGACATTCAGGTGAAATGCGAGAACTGCCGCAGTCGCAAGAAACGGGCCTAACTTGATGGTCGGCATTACACCTAGATGCGTTCTCGGTTGAACTTTTCGAGGTCCCCAATCTTCCCTGCCATGGCCCAAGACTCCTTGAACCACGCCTATCATTGAGAGGTCGAGCCGCGCTTTTTCTGCACGAACCGCCTTGAGGAATTTGGAACGCCCTATTCTGCCCTGCCATTACCCATTTTACCGATAAGAGCGTTGTACAATCTCGGATAAAGCTGGGAGAACCTGCCTGAGTAGCTGATTACCTTGTGATAGGTCCATTCTATATCTAAATTCACTGAAGACTGGAGGTAACCAATGTCATTCGCTAGCAAACGCACCCAACTTGCTCTGGGAATTCTGAGCCTTGCAATAATCGGCGGTAGCACGGCCGCCCTTGCGCGAGTCATCGGTCAGCAACACGCCGCCGCCTCTCACGAGACAACTGAAGAAACTCGAACGGCGTTTTCACACGCTCTGCCGCCTTTTTAGATGGGAACCATCTGAAGGTGACCGTTGTTGAGGTTACTTACGGACCGGGAGAATCCGATCCGCCCCACAGTCATCCCTGCGCGGTTATTTACGTCATCGCAGGATCTTATCAGTCGCAGATAAAAGGCCAAGCGGAAGCCATCTACCATGCTGGCGAGAGTTTCTACGAAGCTCCCAACGGAGTTCAACCGAGAGCACCGCGGGCCGGAAGGCCATCGTTTGGGCGCGATCCGGACTTTGAGGTGTAGGATATTCGCTGAAAGGAAGTCCCAGTTTCTATGGAGATTGATCCAAATGCCTTCCGAGGGTGATATGGAAGCCCGTGAAGCGTCTTTGTCTTCAGCATTAGCCGTAATCTTTCGAGGGAAGCTCTGCGATGTTGTGTTGCGAAATCGCCCCGTTACGACTTTTGAAAAGGACCAAGTCCTCTACAATGTCGGCGACAAAGACCAGAGGCTGTTCTTCCTGCGGAGCGGATTTGTAAAGGTTGGGACGATCACTCGGGATGGCCACGAGCTCATCTATGATGTCCGAAAGGGCGGTGACGTTGTGGGCGAGCTCTGTGCTTCCAAAAATCCGCGTCAGGACCGTGCGGTGGCGCTTGAGCAAACCGAGGCCATCGCTGTGCCTTTCGATGAAGTTCTTGAAATCGTGCAGAAAAATCGGGATCTCCTGCGGCAGCTTGTTCAAGTGTTTTGTGATTCCTTGTCGGACGCGTACGATCAACTGAATTCCTTGGCATTTAGTGACACCGTTCATCGGCTGATCAGGGTGCTTGTGAGACTGGGGACTCAACTCGGCCGTGGCTCCGGGCAACTCACTGAGCTTTCGACATATCTGACTCAGGAAGAAATCTCACAGATGGTGGCCGTGAGAAGAGAAAGAGTTTCCACGGCGATGAACTTCCTCCGCAATCGTGGAATGGTAGATTATTCGCAACACGGTTATTTGACTCTTGACCTGAAGGCTCTTCAGAATTACGGCGATTGACGCCGAGTCAGCGTCCTGCCTTCTCCAGTGTGCAATTCTGCACACTGTTACCCCTGTAACTGACAGCAGAGTCATTGGGTGGTATCCGTACCATGCCTTCGTGTCCTCTACTGCCTTGCCGGAGTGGGCGGCGCCGGGTAATTCAATCTGAGGCGGATTCCATGAAAAGCGTCTTAAAGATCGTAATCGGTCTCGTTCTTCTGACCGTATTAACTGCCGGCAGATCCCATTTGATTAGCACCCAAGAAGCTTCAGCCCAAACTCAAGAATATGCTGTGTCGCCAACGGGGTTCGACGCTGTGGATTGGAATGACCCGGAACGGGTGACAAAGAAAGGGCAGGAGACGTTTCGTTTTGATACTTTCGGCGATGAGGCCTTTTGGGGTGACACGCTGAAACTTCACCAGGCGATTGCGGGAGCGAAGTTAGGTGGCATAGGACCCGGCGTGAGCCCGGCAACGGCGCTCGCTGTGGGCCTAAAAGTGGACGTGGACGCACTTCCCGCCAGCCTCATAGCAGCTCTTAAGGGAGGAAATGTCAATCTAAATGATCCTGCGACAACACTGGCATTACTGAAACTAAATTCCGTGGTCGGATTGACCGGGCACTTCAACAACCAGGGCCAGCTTAGCTCGATGGGAATTCAATGCGCACTCTGCCATTCGACAGTCGATAATTCGCTCGCTTCCGGAATCGGACATCGACTGGACGGATGGGCAAACCGGGATCTGAACGTAGGAGCGATTATTTCTCTTGCACCGAATCTTAATCCCCTTGCCGATGTGCTTGGCGTCAACATCTCGACAGTGAAGAAGGTGCTTGCTGGCTGGGGACCTGGGAAATTTGATGCGGAACTGTTTCTGGACGGAAAGGGTTTTCGACCGGACGGAAAAAGCTCTGCGGTGTTAATCCCTCCAGCATTCGGTCTAGCAGGGGTGAATCTGCACACCTGGACCGGCTGGGGCTCGGTGCCATATTGGAATGCCTTCGTGGCCGTTCTCGAGATGCACGGGAAGGGAACCTTTTTTGATCCCCGTTTGGATGACACCACTCAATTCCCCGTCGCAGCGCGAGCAGGTTCAGGCCACGTGCACAACGATCCCGACCTGGTAACGGCTAAGCTGGGACCATTGCAATCTTATCAGCTTAGCATTTCTGCTCCAAAGCCACCGGCGGGGAGCTTTGACCAAGATGCAGCAGAGCGCGGCAAGGAATTGTTCGAAGGACAGGCAAAATGCTCCACATGCCACGTCGCTCCACTGTTTACTGAACCAGGGTGGAACATGCATACGCCTCAAGAAATTGGAATCGACGATTTTCAGGCCAATCGCGCGCCCGACAAGCGCTACCGCACGTCTCCCTTGAAGGGGCTCTGGACGCACACCAAGGGGGGGTTCTTCCACGACGGGCGCTTTGCGACGCTCAATGATGTTGTCCAGCACTACAACAGCTTTTTGGGACTCGGTCTTACTGATCCCCAGGTTCAGGACCTGGTCCAATATCTGAATTCGCTGTAACTGGTCACAACGGCGGACCGCCGGCCCGCGTATTGGGCGCCCAGGTTGTATACACCGAAAGTATTTTACGAAAGTAACTGACGGAGAAACAGCGAGTGACAATTGCCAGCGCGAGATGGAACTTTATCCCCACGCGGCACCTAGCAGACACACTCCACTTGAATTCCGTCAAAATCATACGCGGAGACACGGCAGGTCTGGTCACGGAAGCCATTCTGTTACCATCCGTAGCTGCTGTTGCCACTCTCTAACCCAAATTGAAATATGTCCGTTTTTGAACGGAAGCACTTTTTCACAGT
>CAVPFH010000013.1:0-249302 GCA_963703675.1 uncultured Acidobacteriota bacterium
GTCCGTGGCAGGTGGTCTGGCCGAGGGTCGTGGTGATCGCGGGACTTTCGATGCTATTCGCCCCACTTAACGTGGCGGCGTTTATCTATCTCCCGAAGGAAATCCGCGGCGCCGCCGTTGGATTGCTCGCTCTGCTGCGCAACGAAGGCGGCAGCGTGGGAACTTCGGTCGCTCAAATTATTCAGGAACGACGCGAGCAGTTTCATACCCTGCGGCTGAATGAAAGCCTCGATCCCCTGAACCCTCCGGTCAACACTCTGTTGACACGGGGCCAGGCGTTTTTCCTGCAGCACAACGGCGATGCTGTATTGTCACATCAAATGGCGTTGGGCGTTCTTGGCCAGTCGCGAGCTCAACAGGCGTCGTCACTGGCTTACTTCGACGTATTCTCATTTTCAGCTGCAGTCGGGGTTTTGTTGGTGGCGTTCGTTCTGCTCATGCGCCGCTCGGTAGCGGAGAAGGGAGCCCATATCGGCGGGGAGTAAGCCGGACTGCGTCAGGCGCCGTCTGAACTCACGTGATCGTTGGTTCACGCCGGGAGCCTGATGATCGACACGGGAAAGTCTTCGCGCGCCGGATCCGTGATCCTTTGGTTCTGCGGCGTCCCTCATATACTGTGCCGAGTGGTCAGGAGAATTTGCGCCTCGTCTCTCGTCTGATGACGGGCGATGCCGAAGGTTACAGCGACGTCCGCCGTAACCGATCCCGATTAGCAGCATTTGACACTCGCGCTCGTAGGAGCGAGGATGGCGCGCGATCTCCATCGCAGCCGATTCGGTCGGAAGAGCGACACTATAAAAAACGGGCTTGGCCGCACCGTTCGCCCGTCAGGAGGAAAACGATGAGTATTATCGATAAGGCGCTAGAAGCAAACCGCAACTATGCAAAAACTTACGATCCAACGCTGGGGAAGCGTCCGGCCCCCAAAATCGCAGTTGTAACCTGCATGGATCCACGGCTCTCAGACCTCCCTGGAATCTTGGGTCTGCCGCAGGCCGATATTGACGTTATCCGAACCGGCGGACCCGCGGTAACAGAAGATGTTCTCGGGGAACTTATTGTTTCCAACCGTATACTCGGAACCACAGAGATACTGCTTCTCAACCACACCGGCTGCGGGTTCACGACATTCACAGATGACGAGCTGAACGCGAAGCTGAGCGCTTCGACCGGAGATGCTTCGCCGGCTCCAATGCGCTTCTTCTCCTATAAGGACCCCGAGCAAAATACCCGGGAGCAGATCAAGAAAGTCAGGTCGCATCCCTGGATTGCCAAAGAGATCCCCGTGCGCGGCTTCATTTTCGACGTGGACACGGGCGGATTACGGGAAGTCAAAAGTACTTGAACGCGAGCGCGCCGGCGGCGGTCCAGTCAATGAGTGAGGTAGTGGAAAGACGATTGCGTCTGTCCAAGTTCCTCTAGCGACATCGAATCCAAAAGGCAAAGTGGCGCTAGTAGCCGGAGGAAATGGTTGGCCAACTTTCTGGAAACGCGGCGGATTTCCCCCAGTTCTGCTATCATGTCGGCGACGTAGTCTACTTCACCGGGATGCACGACGACTACTACGGTCAATTCTACGAACCGTATCTCATTACACACCTCCAATCTTTGCGATCCCTGGCAACCACGACGGCGAAGTTGATGATCCCGGTGTCCAGACCTCACCATCGATGGAAAGCGTATGTCACAACCAAGCTCATTGCGTCACCCTGCTGTCCATGCTCTCCACTTTGCGACGTTCAATCCGACCGTGGCCAGCAAGAGGCTGCTCAAGATTTCCCCGGGCGCGCAGGGATAGAGAATGTAGGGATATAAACGGGCATCCAGCGAGGGCGCCAGGAAGCTCAGAAACCCGTGCGTAAAGTAACAGAGTCCAATAAAATATCTCCCTTCCGCCCATAGGTGAGAAATCGTTCGCATTCGATAAATGGAAACGGGTGCTGTGAATGCCTATACCAATGTACGAGCCGCTGCGTCGTGAAAGGTACGACCTTGCGGCGAGGTCTCACACGCAGCTGCGGCTGTCTGCACGACGCTGTAAGCGCAAGGAATTTGTATGCCGCTCGCGCGGCGAAAATAAAGACGGAAATGAACTTGTATAACGTCGAACTGTCCCTGGCTTAGAAGGACCGGAAGGCGCAAGTTACCAGTGACAATCAGATGTTTTGGGTGTCGACCTCACACGGTGGCAATCCGCGGCAGTCGACTATTTGATCGGTGTCCATTCGGGACTCAGGTTGTACTCCTGGATCGATGCCGCGACTTTCGCCAGGCCCAAACCGCTTTCGTATACGACGCCCTGTTGGCTCGTGATGAACGTCATGATTCCGGAGTCCCAGTATTTGACAGGTGTTGCGATGCTGGCCAAGGCACCCGTCATTTTGCCGTTAACGATGTATTGTTTTGCGCCGCCACTTGCCTTGGCCCCGAGAGGATATGCGAGGAGGCTCCGGGATTTTTGCCACGCGTATAGTCCCGATATAGCACTGCTTAATAAAGTTCAGGTGCTTGGTTTGACCGTGCTTCCCAAACCTTATGTTCCCCGTGACTTAGCGCGGCGCGTCCGGGAAATTCTGGATCCTGCCCGGCGAAAGTTCAACATGCCTCGTTAGCACGACGTCTACCCCTGCCGGCTCGACATAAATTGTCGAGCCGCCGCTACAAAAGCCAAACCGATGCCTGAAAAAAACCGTGCGGTTGCTAGCCTTTAATTACAGCGTCCCGATTGCAGTTGACACCCTTTCTCTCTGCATGGTAATGAACGGTACAATCGTGGATTCTGGCGGAAACGCTGGATTGCCAGAGCGTCCAGGCCCACCACACGCAGGCCATATTCGCGACGCTCTTGCAACACCCCACCCACCCCGGGAGGTGGATGTCACCTGACATCTGCCTCCCGTTTTTGATTTGAGGTTGACTGCCCGAGCTTGCGGAACTTGCTGCGGACGGGATTAAAGGGGTTATAATGCGCCACTTGGCGTGCGCGGTCCCGAGCGACGCGTTGGACGTCTTGAGCGGAAATTCGGCGCGGCAGCCTCGTCGAACGTCACTTTGCTGACTGCCGCTCGGCAATGTTTGATGTAAGGACGGTCGGGAACGCGGCCTGGGAGGAGATCATGGGCCTGCAAGTTACAACGCGAAAATCGGGCGACGTTACGATAATGGACCTGGCTGGGCGCATTATCATTGGTCCTAGTAACGATTCTCTGGGCGCGGAATTGCGCAAGTTAGCCCAGGCTGGTCCTTGCTTCGTTGTGGCGAATCTCGCGAGCGTTACCCAGATCGACAGTTCGGGCATCAGCACCTTGGTGCGTTCGTTCGTGACCTATGAACGGCAGGGCGGCGGGCTGAAACTCCTCAATCCTACCGGGCACGTAAGGGAAGTTCTTGAACTGACGCGCCTGATCAGGGCTATTCCGGTGTTCACAAACGAAGATGAATGCCTCGCCGCCTTCCGCGGGGGCGCAGCGCACGCTTAGTTTGTTCATTGATTGATCGTGCCATTTAGCGGAGAGGCGACAGACTTCTTAGAGGACCGTACCTGGCAGGAGAATTCTTTAAGCGTTCTTCTTTAATTCGGCTAGTACCAGCTTTGCTACTTCCTTCAGCGTGTCAAATACACCTTGGCCAGTGACGGCAACGGCTTCTATCGTCGGCTCGCCTTTCACCTGAAGATCTTTCTGCAAATTTGCAATCGGCAGGACATTCGGTAGATCCCGTTTGTTGAGCTGCAGGACATATGGGATCGTGTCGAAATCCAGATTGTGATCTTTCAAATGTTCGCGAAGGTTTTCCAGCGTTTCGAGATTCGCGTCCATGCGCTCTTCTTGCGAGTCGGCCACGAACACCACGCCGTCCGCGCCTTTTAGAATCAGGCGCCTGCTTGCCTCATAAAAAACCTGGCCTGGGACCGTGTAGAGATGGAAGCGTGTGCGGAATCCACGCACTGTACCTAGGTCCAGCGGAAGGAAATCGAAAAATAGCGTGCGGTCGGTTTCTGTGGCCAGGGAAACCATCTTCCCTTTTTGGCTTGAGCCCGTGTGTTCGTAGATCCACTGCAAATTGGCGGTCTTTCCCCCGAGTCCGGGGCCGTAGTAGACGAGCTTGCAGTTGATTTCTCGAGCGGGAAAATTTATAAACGGCACAATTTCCTCAAATTAGGCAGCCTCGTACTTATAGCATAGGCCTGTACCTGCGGCCAACGCGCCCCCGATGGTATTGATTCGCAATAGACAACCCGGAGGCGTTGGCGGAGGGCTTAGCGAGAGTGTCTCTGTGCCCTATCGGGCGTGTGAATGGCAGGCTCGGCAGCTTTGCTGCCTATTCGCCCTGTGCGTGCCAGAGTGCAAAGGGCGGGTCTGAGACCCACCCGTACAGAGCGAGATTGCTGCGCTGGTTCGGTGTGCGGATGGCCTGGCGATGTCGCTTCCGAAGTGGACCGAACAATTCCGTGAAATTTACGAAAACAGATAGAATCGTGCGCCGGGTTCGGTCATCTCTTCTGGCTGCGAATCTTCTGGCTACAAAGTAAATTTCAATTGGGAGACGTTTAGGTGAAATTGATCACAACACTTGTGTTCTTTCTTGCCCTCGCATTGACCCCTGCTGCGCTGGCGCAGAGTCAAGCGCCGATTCCGCCACAGTATTCCAAGCCCACGGGTGAGCCTGTTCCGCAGAGCAGCACATTGGAGAATGCTCCTGCTGCGCCTGCACTGCCTGCGGACTGGACCAAGCGATTGACCGAACATCATGAAGCGATCGTTACCGATCATATGCGCGTGCATGTTTTCAGGCTGCGTCCTGGGGACGATCTGCTTGGATCGATTCGCGCCTACGTGAACGCAAATCACATTCAGGCCGCTGTGGTGCTGAGTGCCGTCGGCAGCTTGACCCAGGCTTCCATGCGTTATGCGAATCAGCCCGAAGCGCACATCCATACCGGACATTTTGAGATTGTGTCGATTACCGGAACCGTGGAGGAAGGTGGCGAGCATATTCATTTATCGATCTCGACGGGGCAGGGGAACATGATCGGCGGGCACTTGATGACCGGGTGCAAGATTTATACGACGTCTGAGGTGACTCTTGGCGAACTTGTCGGCGTGCGGTTTGCTCGCGAAACAGATCGCGAAGGTAGCGGCTGGGATGAATTGAAGATTTACCCGGCGAAGCCTTAGTGAGGTTTTCGTGAAGCACGTTAGGGCGTATGAAACGATCCGACGCGAGGGCGAGGAAGAATTCAAGCGCTCTTCCGCAGCGTTGGCATGGTCTGGTCTGGCCGCGGGACTTTCCATGGGATTCTCCTTCGTTGCCGAGGCGTTATGAGACGATGTGCGGGCCGATCGCCGGCCGCTCTTCGACCTACTTTTCTTCCGCGCCCGCGCTGATTGCCGGGGATTCTTCTAACTGCGAAATTGCGTGCTTTTCGCGTTTTATTTGTTTCTTTTATGTTTAGGCGAGCTTCCCAACAAGACGCCGTAGGTGTGAAGCTGGTTGCGCGCCTCCGGCGCTCGGGATTTCTCTGTTATCATGGTACCCGGGCGCTTCCGCGCCGGGCTGATTATGCCGAGCCTACGGCGCTTGTTCTTTCACAAAAGAAAAACCATAGCCTTCTTTACAGCCGGCCTCTGAGTCGGCCGGGGCGATGGGAGCTCCTTGACGCGCGCTCTCTCGATTTGCTAGGCTGCGCCCATTCTCTCCTGTGGCCGGTGCGGGTGTATTCTGTGGCCGAGGAGTAACCGTGTGCCCCTTCTCCTGGGAGAATCATGGAAATAACCTCCGCGCTCTTTGAAATAGCGAGCGTGTCTTTAGCCTGCCGAGATCAGGACACCCTGCTAAAAACCTTCGCTGCTCGCGTGGGAGCCACGTTAGGAGCTCGTGCGGTCTTTGTGTGGACGAATAGCGTGCCCACCAACGGCACCGAACGCCTGGTTTGCCGCATGCGCTGGAACGAGGCGGGTGAGCGCATTAATCCTATGGGAGAGTCGATAAGCGAGGGAGTGCTTGCCGAGGTTTATGAATCCGCTGAAACACGCCGTCTGGGCCCCAAAGAAATCGCGTCCGATGGATTCGAGCATCTGGATGATCCCAGCCGGGCGCGCGTGAAATCCGCGATTTTCGTTTCCTTGCCTGGAGTGCATGCCCCCGAAGGCGTTGTGGAAGTGCTGAACAAGCGCTCCGGCGAATTCACTCCTGAGGATGCCCATTTCCTCGAGGAGGCCAGCCGCCTGGCCGGTACCGCTTTGACCAACCTTGAAGCGATCGAAGGCGAGCGGCAAGCGCAGCTGTCGACTCTGGAACGGTTGACCGCGCTCTATGACCTGGGCCGTACCTTCACTTCCACGTTGGAACTGGGCGAATTGCTTCCTATTGTCGCTGGAAAAATTCGCGACATTCTCGGTGCTGGTGCCTGCAACTTGTGGCTGGCCGATGCTGGGTCGCAGGAACTCTATCTCGCGAAGAAAATTGGGGAAGACCCTACTTTGGAAGATGATGCGCGCGTGTCCCTCAGCGAAGGTTTGCTGGCTGAGGTGGCGCAACAGGGCAGTCCGAAATTGATCGAAGATCCTCCGCAGGAAGCCGGGCTTAAGGAACGTCTGGAGGCGGGCGGCGAATTTGAGATTCATTCGTGGATGGGCGCGCCACTGCGAAAATCCAACGAAGTACTGGGCGTGGTTGAGCTGATCAACAAAGTCGACGGCTCGTCGTTCAATGAAGATGATTTGTTTTTTCTGGAGACGATCAGCGAGCAGGCGGCCGTGGCGGTACACAACGCCAATTTGCTGGAGTCCGAGCGCAAGGTGCATGCGCTGGATGCGCTGCTGAAGATTTCGCAGGAAATTACGTCCACGCTCGATCTTGACCATGTGCTCGCCACCGTCGTGCATCAGGCGGGTTCCGTGGTTCCTTTCGATCGGTGCGTCATTGGGTTTTTTGATCGCGGCCGCTTTGTGCTGGGAGCGCTTTCCGGCGAAACCGAGGTGCCAAAAACACGCGAGATGAGCGATCTGCGCACGCGGCTCGAATGGGTGGCCAGGCAGGATCATGCGGTGTCCGCGGACTTGTACGAGGACGGTTGGCACACTAATCCTGAAGACGCCAAGGCGCAGATTGTTCCGTTTCTTGAAGAGCACGAGGAGAATGGGTTTTATGCGCTGCCTCTGCGCGATGACCAGGGGACCCTTGGCGTGATGGCTTTGCTCAGCAGTGACGCCGATTTCCTCACTGAAAATAACCGCGAAACTGTGGCGATCCTGGCCAGCCAGACCACTGTTGCCGTCCGCAATGCGCAGCTCTACCAACAGGTACCTCTAGCCAATTTGCTTCAGCCTTTTGCGCAGCGGAAAAAGAGATTGATGTCGGCGGTTCCGCAAGGGCGCTGGATGGTGTACGCCCAGCGTGCCGCTATAGTGATTTTATTCCTCATTGTTTTCCCTTGGCCCATGCGTGTGGGTACCGACGCGACCGTAGTACCTGCTGAGCGTCGCATGATCAGCGCGATTGACGGCGGGGTGGTGAAACATGTCTTCGTCCACGAAGGCGAAAAGGTGCAGGCGGGGCAAGTGCTGGCGCAACTAGACGACGGCGATGATCGCGTGAAGTTGGCGCAGGCCGAAGCGGCACTGGCGCAGGCGCGCCGCGAGCTGGCCGATGCGGAATTCCGCAATGACCCTTCGGCGGCGGGACAAGCGGAGATTCGCGCCAACCTGCACGAAGCCGAAGTGCAGCTCGAACAGCAGCGTGTGGCCGAAGCACAACTGCGTTCGCCGATCGCAGGGATTGTAATCACTCCGAAAGTGGAAGAAAAATCCGGGACGATGGTCAAGCCGGGTGAAAGCTTCGCCGAGGTTGTGGGGCAGGAGCGTATGGCTGCTGAGATGAGCGTGCCGGAAGTCGACTTGGAATTGGTGCGCCCGGGGAAGAATGTTGCGCTGAAACTGAACGCCTTTCCTACTACCACATTCAAAGGCACCGTTGAACGCCTCGGCGCCCAGACGCAAGCGGCTGCTGGCGACCAATATTTCATCGTGCGCGCGATATTTGATAATCCTCAGGGACTGGCGCGCACCGGAATGGTTGGCAGGGCGCGCATTCACGCGGACGGCGGGTGGTTTCAGAGCGGGTGGTATCCGGTGGGCTACACTTTGCTGCGCTCGCCTTTCCGATGGATCTGGGAAAAAGCGTGGAGCTGGATGCCGTAAGGTGTGTCGTGCGTGGCGCAGGAACGCAAGCAGTCCGTACTCTTCCGATTCCTGAGGCGGGCGTCAGTTGCCTAGTGTTGTCTTGATCGCGGCAAAGAGCTGGCGGCACACCGCGCTAGGCCGGAGCTGCGGTAACTGCAGGGCCTCGGCGTATTAAAACGCCAAACCCCGGAGGTGCGGCAAATGATTATTTTGGATGCTGCCCTGAAGAACGAGGATCGGCCATGATGAAATTTATATTGGCGTTTTTGATTGCTGTAAGCGCCATCGCTTTGAATGGCTGCGACAACTCCACAGTGGCTTCGGGCCCCAATGCTGCGCAGCCTCCCGCCGCATCTGTACCTCCGCCGAGTATCCCGGCTGCGAATGCGAAGACTGAGGACGTTCTCAGCGTCTTGACTGTGGAACATCAAGTGGACGTCGCTGCTCAGCATGAAGGTGTTGTCACCGCGGTCTCGAAAGATGAAGGCAGCGCGGTAAAAGCTAACGAGGTTTTGGGGCAGCTCGACGACCGCGCGTTGCAGATGGAACTCATCAAAGCCCGCGATGAACTTCAGGTGGAAGACAACAACCGAAAGTATAAGGAAGCTGAACTCAAAGCCAAATCCGCAGCCTACCGCCGCCAGCAGCAACTTCGCGCCCTGGGACTTTCCAGTGATGCGGATCTAGAGGCTGCCGAGTTTGAGATGAAAGCCGCTGAATTCGATTGGCATGGATATGAAGCCCTGGTCGAGAGTGGCCACGCGGAAATCAATAAGTTGAATCTGGAACAAGATCAGACGCGCATTCGGGCTCCGTTTGCGGGCGTTGTCGTGCGCCGCTACATTCGCGAAGGACAAGCTATCGCCAAGGGTGACAAATGTTTTCGTGTCAGCCAGCTCGCGCCTTTGCAAGTTCAATTTCAAGTGCCGGAATCTTCTCCGAGGCGACCGTCCACTGGGGCCGCTGTAGAGCTTTCGCTTGTGGGCGATAGCAATCGGACACTCAGCGCTCGCGTTTTGAAGGTTAGTCCTACGATTGACGCCGCCAGCGATAGCTACGATGTGGTCGCGCAACTTTCTGGCTCTGGGATATCTGATTTGCGACCAGGCATGGCTGTGCGAGTGAACTGGCCCGTGGCAGCCGCTAACAGTGCTGGATCCGGCGCTGGACCCGCCGCACAACCTGCCACCGAGCCCGGAACGAATCCACACCCGAAACCTTAGGCGAGCCTTCCATGCGTTTTGGACCTACCAGCCTGCAAGTCTCGAGCGTCCTGGCGAAGGGACTGCGACGGCCGAAGCTGCGCGAGGACCTGCGGATCAGCGAGCAGACGGTGGCGGGCGAGACCAGCTACGTCATCAAGAACTTCGAAACGAATTCCTACGATCGCTACGGCAGCACGGAATATGAGTTGCTGAAGCTGTGCGACGGCAACCACACCGCTGCCGAAATTTCTGATGAGCTGACGGAAAGGCATCCGGAGTCTCCACTGAGTGAGGCGGAGGTGCTGGATTTCCTGGACAGCATCGAGCCCGCCATGTGGGAGCGTTCGGTGGGCGAAAAAAACCTGGCGGTTCTGGAACGGATTCGCGATGAGCGTAAAGGGCGCGTGGAGCAGTCCAGCGTTCTTTACATGAGCTTCAAGGCCTGGGACCCCGATAAGACGCTGGCCAAGATCGATCCTTATCTGAGCTGGATGTTCACTAATGGCTTCGTGATTTTCTCTCTTTTTACGTTTGTCGTTGCCGCTTATTTGCTTGCGGGCGATTGGACCCGGGTACAACACGATACCGAGGCTCTGTACGATTTTTCCGGCAAAAGCGCCTACGACATCTGGATGTTCTGGATTTTGCTGATGGTTCTCGGCGCGATTCATGAATTCGGCCACGGCCTCACGTGCAAGCACTTTGGCGGCGACGTGCACCAGATGGGGTTCCTGCTGATTTATTTCACGCCAGCCTTTTACACCGACACGACCGACATTTTGCTGTTCACTCGTGGTTCACAGCGGCAGTGGGTGATCTTCGCGGGGATTTGGATCGAATTGGTGCTGTGTGGGCTTTCCGCGCTGGTGTGGCATTTTTCGGCGGTGGGGTCTTTGGTCAATGACATTGCGTACAAGATGATGCTGCTGAGCGGCATCCAGGGCGCACTGTTGAACCTTAACCCGCTGATCAAGGCCGACGGTTACTACGCGCTCTCGCAATTTTTGCAGATCGATAACCTGCGGGAGGAAGCCTTCGCATTTCTGCGAGCCTGGGCGCAAAAATACCTGCTGTTCCACGACATTGATTTGCCTCCGGCCAGCAAACGGCAGCGCAGGATATTTTTTCTGTTTGGCATGTCCGCGATTGTTTACAGCACTTCGCTGCTGGTCTTAGTTTTATTGTTCGTAAAGAACGTGCTGGTCAGCAAGCTGGGGGACGAGTGGGGTTATCTGGTTACGCTCGTCGTGATTTATTTCTTTATACGGAAGGAAATCCGGCAAGCGTGGCCGCCGGCGCTGGCCTGGCTCCGCCGGAAACGGGAGGACCATATGGCCTGGAAAATCACGCGAGGACAGCAGGCTGGCGCTATTGGCCTGGCCATGTTGCTTTTGATCCCGCCTGTTTCGTCCAGTGTTTCGACTGGCCTGGTACTGGAGCCCGGAAGGTCCGCGCATGTGCATGCCGAGGTGCCGGGTCAAGTTTTGACTGTCTACATTCATCAGGGGCAGAGCGTGAAGAGGGGGCAGGTAATTGCGGTGTTGCGCAACCCCGAAATAGAAGCCGAGGCGAATATCCTGCGCCAGGAGCTGGCCTTAGCCAGCAGCGATCTTCGCAACGGGCAAGACCGATCGGATTTCGACAAAGCCGCTGGGGCGGGCCGCGAGCGGAACCGGCTCCAGCAGGAGCTGGATGTCGCCGAGGCAAGAGTCGCGGCACTGCAAATCCGGGCGCCCATGGACGGCGTTGTCGCTACGGCTAGTGCCAGCCAGACTCCCGGGACGTTCCTCGCCGCCGGTGACGAACTGACGCAGATAGTGGACCGCAGCACCATGAAAGCGAGAATCCTGGTGCGGGACTGGGAGCTGGAGGAAGTGCGGCCAGGGGCTCCTGCTCGGGCGAAGGTGGTTCCGTTTGCTTTCCGCACGTTCACTGGTAGGGTGGATCAGATCATGCCGGCAGCTGCTTTAGACCGCCCGGTCACTCAAACCGAAGATCTCGAGCGGCTTGGGCAGAAGCTCAGCAATTATTTTGCGGTGGACATGGAATTCGCCAATCCAGAGGGCTTGTTGCGAGAGGGCATGACCGGAACGGCCAAGGTCTCGGGCAAGCGGGCGCCGCTGGCGTGGCAGGCTGGACGTGGAGTTTGGCGCTGGATGCGTGCGCAATTCTGGTAGCAGACGGGGTCTTGCTGGAATCGGAAGGCCAAAAAGGAAAAGGGTCACCGTTCCTGGGACGATGACCCTTTAGGGGGGTTGCTACTTCAATGATCTCCGACCGAGCTGGGCCCAACCGGAGAAACCTCAGGCCAAACTTAGATCTTCATGAGCGGCTTCACGCCCGGCAGATCAGCGCGCTTCATCAACGGCTTAACACTTCCGGATTTCTTGCCCTTCACGGGTTTTGCAGTGTTCACCATAAACGAAATCTCCCTTGTGATTGACTAACCTAATCGGTGCGACTGCTCTGCGCTATATGAGTCGAAGAGGGCCGCTGTTCTTCTAAGCGGCCCATTTTCGACTAGAATCACTCGCTAAGCTCCCAGCAAGAAATTTGAAACTAAAAGGGTCGCCTTTCTAGTGCGGCGGCCCCTGGGGGCTACTTTCCGTGCTTCACAACGGTGAGTGGCTTGGTGGCTTCCATCTTCTTCGACTTCTTCAAGGTCTTCTTTGCCATTTTGTTCTCCCATGCTTTATTTGCCCTGTGGGGCATCGTTCTCCTTATGTGCAACGCAGTGGCCAAACATCGAGTCGACCTCCGTCAGACACGCAAGCGCCTCACTTTCTTGCATTTACATGCCGTACAAAGATCGTGTGCGACCAGGTTTGCCCATTCCAAGCATTGAAAAAGTCAACGAGTGTTGAGAATTTCAACAAATTAAAGGTTTTACACAAAAAAGGGGCTGCCAGCCTGTCGGCGGCGACTCTTGTGGCCAACCTAAACGTGTACGATCGGCGTCTGGTCCGGAAACACTAAGGATGGGACATGGCCCCGCATCTGACTCAATGGTGAGCTGTGGGAAGATCGCCTTCGGGGATCAGGACTGGAATACTCAATGCTCTCTTATCGATTAACGCCTTGCCCCTAATACGGGCGTATATTCCGGCGAACACTCCATCCACGGTATAGATTCCAAGACATACATGACCCGGACCTCTTTCCGTGGGTACCGCTACAGATTCGAAACGCCGCTGGGCCACCCACTTCAGGGGGTGGCGTCTCGATTTCTCGGCGACTGCCTTGAAGGCCGATTTCTTCGTGACGCCGGCTACGACAATGCCACGGCCCATGCCCCCGAACGCGGGTTTAAATACCCACTGATTCTGAGAGGCAACAGGAACTTCATCAGGATGCCGTGATTCCGGTGAGTAGGAACGGAAGGCGGACATTGGCACGTCGAGTTCCTTCAATACGCAAGGGAAGCATTTACTTTCAATCAAAACGCAGTAACCCGGATTGCTGACTGGTATTTGCGCCCCACAGAACCAAGGCGCCCAAACTGAAGGACGGCGTCGATTGATTAGCTGCTCCAGGGTAAATTGACGGACTATTAGACGCGGTGTGCCGGTCAAAGGCGAACGGGCGAATCGGGCGATGCCAGACTCCCATTTGAGATTTCCGCTGGCAACACGAATTACCCGCGCTCCCATCATTTCTATTTTTTTCTTGAGAAAGTGCGCCTGGCGTGCAGAATAGGGGTGAGTATCAGCCAGAACCACCGCGATTAACGCATCTTTGCCCGCAGCCTTGCGGATTGCATGTGCATAGACCGCAGCAGGATTGGGCGGCGGAGAGTATCCCGGATAATACCGGGCCAGTGGTTCGGTATATTCATAGGCTTCAACGAGCCCGCTTACCGTGTCAGGATTAGCTTCTGAAAATTTCCAGCCTTCCGTCGTCAGGTAAAAATCGAAACGCGCGACCCTCGGAAGACCATCAGTCAAACAGTCCGGTCTGCAGCCTTGCAAAATCTTTTCGATGCTTGCCGGCAAACCCAGCAACCGAAAGAGATCCGGCCTCGACAGTAATTCCCGCTCCGCAGCCAATATTTCGTGTGTGAGATTCTCCGTAAGACGCGCAAGCGGAGGCAATGCCCCAGGTTTCATCAGAAGAGGAAAATCGAGCAAGTCGCCTTGGTAATCTTCTAGTCGAATGCCACCACGCCGCCAAACCCTCATCGCACATTTGCAATACG
This sequence comes from uncultured Acidobacteriota bacterium, assembly GCA_963703675.1. Taxonomy (GTDB): domain Bacteria; phylum Acidobacteriota; class Terriglobia; order Acidiferrales; family UBA7541; genus Palsa-295. Next base: position 13,584 of record CAVPFH010000013.1, read on the forward strand.
ACTTAAACTCATCTGGCGTCAGAACGCGCCCGGCGACCCATGGCATTCTCATTCCGTTGATTTCCTTGCGTGAACCCGGTTTCCCAGCTTTCTTAACGTGAGAGCTATTCTGACCCTATTGAGCATCGCAATTATGCGCGTTGAGAATTTCAACAGCACAGTGCTGCGAGTCTATAGATTGTACTTGCGGCACAGATAATTCAGGCGGTTGCGATCCACGCCCAACAAGTTTGCTGCCTCCGCCTTGACGTGTTTGGTTTGCTGCAATGCTTCCTCGATCCAACGGCGCTCGAAAGCCTCTATTTCCTTGTCCAGCTTGATTCCTGAGGGCGGCAGCTTAAACCGGTTCCTGGAATCGCGACCTACCGATTGCACGATTTCGGCCGGCAGGTCCTTCAAGGTGATCAGATCGCCGTCGGTCATGATTACCAGGCGCTGGATGGCATTCTCCAGTTCGCGGACGTTTCCTGGCCACGGATAGCGCTTGAGGGCCAGCATTGCGTCATCCGCGATCCTCTTGGTCGCGACTCCGTTAGCAGCAGAATAGATGCTCACAAAATAGTCGGCTAGCACGGGGATGTCGTCGATGCGCTCACGCAAGGCCGGGACGAATATCGGTACCACGTGAATGCGGTAATAGAGGTCTTCGCGGAAACGCTCTTGGCTGACCATCTCTTCCAGGTTTTCGTTTGTGGCGCTGATCAGGCGAAAATCTACCCGGATCGATTTCTTCCCCCCCAGGCGCGTTAGCGAGCGATCTTCCAGCACTCGTAAGAGCTTGCTCTGCAAGGCGGGGGTTAACGTTGCGATCTCGTCGAGGAACAACGTGCCCTGATGAGCCAGTTCGATACGGCCCTCTTTCATGGCTACCGCGCCGGTGAAGGCGCCGCGCTCGTAACCGAACAGCTCAGCCTCCATCAACCCTTCCGGTAACGCCGCACAATTCACGCTTATAAAGGCCCGGCTGCGCCGCGGGCCTTGTTCGTGTAGCGCCCGTGCTACCAGCTCTTTTCCAACGCCGCTTTCGCCGCGGATGATTACATTGGTCGTGGCGCGCGCCATGCGCTTGATTGAATCGAAAACGTGGCGCATGGCGTCCGTTGCGCCGATCAGATCGCCGAGGGTGTTCTTGCGGCTGATTTCCTCGCGCAGCAGGCGATTCTCGCGCTGAATGTGCAGCTTCTCGATGGCGCGTTCCAGCAATAGGCGCAGCACATCCGTATCGATTGGCTGGATGAAGTAGTCGTAGCAGCCCGCATCGATCACTTTTAAAGCCGTCGTTTTCTTTTGGTCTGTGCTCAAGACGATTACCAGGCTGTCAATATCGCCGCCTGCCAGCCTGTTCAATAGCTCAGTACATTCGCGCAGGCCGCCCGATTCCATGGGCAGAGCCAGCAACAGCACGTCGAGATTCTCCTCCTGCAGAAGTTTGTAGGCGGCCTCGTAATCCTCGCCTTGTAGTACTTCGAAGCCGGGGCGTAAGGCCGTGACGAGGCTGGCGCGCATGCTGGAATCGTCATCTACGACTGCAATTTTTGGTTTAGGGCCCACGGGCATAGTGAGAGATCTCCGGCGGACACGCGACAAATTCGCGCAAAAACGCGCGCAACGCCGCCGCGATTCTAGGGTTCCCTTGTTCTCCTGTCAATGAAACACACCTTTTTGGCTTCGGTTTTTGCGCTGATTGACTGCTGATGTTTGAATCGAATGTCTTTGCGACACGTACGGGGAAACGCAACTTTGGCGGGCGTTCCGTGTTTAAGCACATAGACGCAAAGTAGGGCAGTACGAAGCGTCTAAAGCAGTAAGTTTCATAACATAAGTTTTACGGGCTCAGAAGGGGCCCAAATATGAAATACGCAAAATACTTGGTGATGTTCGCTTTGTTGGTTATGAGCTTGGGAGCGGCACCTTACGCTCACGCTCAGCGGTTTGCTGTGGGAGTAGGAATAGGGCCGGGGTATGTTGGACCGGCACCTGTTTGCACTTACGGTTACTATTCGTATTACCCCTACGCCTGCGCGCCGTATGGTTACTACGGTCCTAGCTGGTTCTCCGGTGGCATTTTCATCGGGTCGGGTCCTTGGTATCACGGCGGGTTTTACGGAGGTCACGGATTCTATGGCCGTCCTGGCTACGGTGGCTGGGGACGTGGATATGGATATAACGGCCACGGATCTGGTTTCGTCGGACATGGAGCAGTTGGTGGTGGGTTCCGAGGTGGTGAAGCACACGGCGGTGGCGGTTTCCACGGTGGCGGAGGTTTCCACGGTGGAGGCGGCCACGGCGGTGGCGGTGGTCATAGGTAAGCTTCGGACCTAGCAGAAGACTTGAAATGGCCGGCAGAATTGATTGCCGGCCATTTTTTTGCTTCACGCGAGCTCCGCCCGAACTTCGGGACGCTGTTGCGCTTGCGGATTTCGCGAACTCGCAGATCAAAACTCCGCGGTGATATCATCCCCCTGCACTCAATGCTTCTTCAATTCTCTGGTTCTTTCAATGACCGGTAATTCTCAACAACCAAATCAGGCGCGACGTTCAATCAAGAGACTCTGCGTCTTTTGCGGTTCCAGTGTGGGCAATCGACCTGAGTACCGCAAAGCAGCGATAGAACTGGGGCGCCAGCTCGCGAGCGCCGGGATCGGGCTCGTTTACGGAGGAGCTCGCGTCGGACTGATGGGCGCACTGGCGGATTCTGTTTTGGACGCCGGCGGCGAGGCTATTGGCGTGATCCCGCGATCTTTGCTCGAGAAGGAGATCGCGCACACCGGGCTTTCGGATTTGCACATCGTCGAATCGATGCATGAGCGCAAGGCACGTATGTCCGATCTCGCTGACGGATTCATTCTTCTGCCTGGCGGATTTGGAAGCTGGGAAGAATTTTGCGAGGTGGTTACCTGGCAGCAGTTGGGGATCCATCAAAAGCCCTGCGCTGTGCTGAATGTGCTTGGATATTATGACGCGCTGATTGCGCTCGCTTCTCACGCTGTAGCCGAAGAATTTCTGAAAGCTGGGCACCGGGATTTGGTTATCGTCGAGGAAGATCCTCAGGGATTGCTGTCAAGATTGGCTACGGCTCCGATTCCCGCAGAGGTCAAGTGGGTGACGAAACAAGAGCGGTAGATCCGGCCCGGTTCGCAAGCGGCAATGGCTCGCAGCCCAGAGTCGGTGTGGGCGTATTGCTTGTCGACGAGCTTGGAAGCGTGCTGTTGACGCTACGCAAATTTCCGCCGGAAGTGGGTGTTGGAGCATTGTCGGCGGCAAGCTGGATTTTTTGGAGCCGCTCGAGAGCTGTGCTGTTCGCGAAGCGTTCGAGGAAGTGGGATTGAAGATCGCAATTGATTCGCTGCTCTGCGTTACCGACCAACTTTTGCCTGAGGAAGGGCAACACTGGGTTTCGCCCGCTTATCTGGCATGCGTATTAGCCGGCGAGGCGAGGAATTGTGAGCCGGAGAAAACCCGCGACGTGCAATGGTTCAGGTTCGACGAACTTCCGCTGAAACTCACAATGACAGCGCGAAACGCGATCGAGGCTTATAGGGAACGGGTGGGACTCCGCTCTTCGGGCGCTGCTGCGAGCTGATCTGGCGATCTGGCGCATCCCCCCTGTACAAGGCCACTCGTGGATTACTTCTCAATGAGGGGACGCAGGTGTGAGGCATGTGTCGCGCCTCCGGCGCTCGGGATTCTTACCATCAATGCTAGGGCGCTCGTTCCTTCACGCTACGGCTGTGAAGAATCTTTGTTACGAACTTTGAAAGCGTACTGATCCTGGCGAATTGCGGCGCGGCTGGATCCGATTACAAGTCACTTCACCCCGAGACATTCCGTCCTGTTGCATCTTGGTGTTGCGTACTCGGGTTTTTTTCTACGAGCTGCCGATCAGAATTCCTACTGCGAAGACCAGGCCGCCTCCTACGATCACTTGCAATGCTGAGGACACGATCGGCATATCCATGTAGCGGTGCCGCACCCAGCTGATGATGCCTAGCTCGACGATCACGACTGCCACGGCTGCCGTAAAGGCTACGTGAAAATTGGCAATCAGGAAGGGGAGCGTGTGTCCCAGGCCGCCGGCTGTGGTCATCGCGCCCGTTACAACGCCACGTAATGTTGGCTTGCCTCGGCCCGTCAACGAACCGTCGTCAGAAAGCGCTTCCGCGAACGCCATTGAAATTCCGGCGCCTAGCGACGCCGCCAGGCCGACCAGGAAAGCGTCCCAGGTTTTGTGCGTGGCTAGTGCCGCGGCGAAGATCGGCGCCAGCGTTGAGACTGACCCGTCCATCAATCCTGCTAGACCTGGCTGTATGATCTGCAGCATAAAAAGACGTTTGCGCGATACGTCTTCTTCTTTGGTCGCGCCTGATTCGACCTGTTTTTCTGCGATTGAGCCGGCCGCGGTGTAATGTTGGCGTTCTACTTGCGCCAGGTCGCCGAGAAGCTTACGTGTGGACGCATCGGACACTACTTTTAGCGCGCGCTCGTAGAAACGTTCTGTCTCCAGTTCCATGATTTCTGCTTGCTTGCGGACTGTGTTAAGACCCAACGGTCTGACCAGCCATTCCGGGCGGCGTTCGATGAATCCTGCCACGTCCTGACGGCGGATCAGCGGGATGTGGTCGCCGAAACGCTGTTTGTACATTTCCAGCAGGCTCTGGCGGTGGCGGTTTTCTTCCTGTTGCATTTCTTCAAACATTTTGGCCGTGGCGGGATATGTGTCACGCAAACCGTCGGCGAAATCGGCGTAGACCCGGCCGTCTTCTTCTTCCAGCTGGATGGCGAGCGCTAGAATCTCCTTCTCGGTCAGATCTTTGAATCGCTTTTTTGCCATGACGGCTGCACCTCATCTTTCGAACTGTACCGGGAAATTATATCTGGCCTGCCCCAAAGTTCGAAAAGTATGGTGCGAGTCCAGCTTGCCGTCCGGTGATTTGCTTTGTTGCGAAGCTCAGCCTTGAAGCGGCGCATCGAAGTAATGAGAAGATAAGGATGGTGCCGCGATGCAAGCTTGCTTGCTCAAAACTCCCGCGCCGGTGACAACGAATCCGCTGGTCTTCACTGATGCGGCGAAACCGGAGCCGCGGAAGGGCGAAATTCTGGTACACCTGAAGACTTGCGGCGTTTGCCGCACGGATCTGCATGTGATCGAAGGAGAGCTGCCGCCGCGCAAATCTCCCTTGATTCCGGGGCACCAGATTGTCGGCCTGGTGGAGAAGGCCGGCGATGGGGCTGGGCGCTTTCCGCTTGGCGCTCGCGTGGGAATCCCCTGGCTTCACAGCGCGGACCAGACTTGCCAATTTTGCCGCGCCGGAATGGAAAACCTTTGCGACCATCCTACGTTTACCGGCTACACCGTCGACGGAGGATATGCGGAATATGCTGTCGCGCCGGAGGATTTTGTTTATCCCATTCCGGAAAGTTTCCCGGACGAGCAGGCTGCGCCGCTGCTCTGCGCCGGGATCATAGGATTTCGCTGCTTGCGGCTTTCCGGGATTAAGGCCGGCGGGCGAATTGCGTTTTACGGTTTCGGATCGGCTGCGAGCGTTGCCATTCAGGTGGCGCGCCATCGGGGGGCTGAAGTTTACGCGCCTACTCGCGGCAAGAAGCACCAGCAACTCGCTCTTGAGCTTGGGGCCGTATGGGCCGGGGAATCCGATGCTGAGCCTCCCGTGAAATTGGACGCTGCGATTATTTTTGCGCCTGCTGGCGAGCTGGTTCCGGTGGCTTTGAAAGCGCTGAAGAAAGGCGGAGTGCTTGTATTGGGCGGGATTCATATGAGCCCGATTCCTTCGTTCGATTACGATTTGCTTTATGAAGAGCGCGTGATTCGAAGCGTGGCCAATAATACCAGGCAAGATGGCGAGGACTTTTTGAAGGTTGCCGCGGAAATTCCGGTGCGCACGCACGTGCAGGTTTATCCATTGCGAGAGGCTAATCAGGCGCTAAATGATTTGAAGGCTGATAAAATCAACGGATCTGCGGTGCTCGATTGCCGCGCTTAGTGCTGATATGTTGCGACCCTAGGCCCATTAGAGAACATATATGAAAGCTCTTTCAATAAATGTGGCGCTGCCGCGTCTGATCCCGTGGAAGGGGCAGACATTTAAGACCAGCATCTTCAAGGAGCCTGTTGGGGGGCCGGTGATGATGCGGCAGCTGGACCTCGACGGTGACAAGCAAGCGGACCTGTCCGTGCACGGGGGCCCAAACAAAGCAGTCTATGCGTATCCGTCGGAACATTATTCTTTCTGGAGCGGCGAATTGCCGGATATGGATTTGCAGTGGGGAGCGTTCGGCGAAAATCTGACGATTGAAGGCTTGAACGAAAAGGATACTCATATTGGTGACCGCTTTCGTATCGCCGAGGCTGTGGTTATGGTCACGCAACCGCGGGTGCCTTGTTTCAAGCTCGCGGCTAAGTTTCAGCGCGACGACATCTTGAAGCGATTCCTCGCCAGTGGACGCTCCGGCTTTTATTTCTCGGTGATTGAAGAAGGCATGGTAGCTGCGGGAGATTCGATCGAGCGAATTCGGGAAGATGAAAATGGGATTTCTGTGACTGATATCAACAACCTGTTTCGCGGCGAAAGAGATATTGCAATGTTGCGACGCGCTAGCGTGCTCGATCCGCTGCCGATGGATTGGCGAGAACACTTCAGTGAGGAATTGGCGAGGCTGGAACACGAAAACGTGAAGGCCGGATGAGCCCGACCCACAAATCACTCCTGCACCAATCGTTTGAAGTAGGTATCTCACTGAAGGGCGTGGGAGGCTTGCTGGAAGTCTTTGGCGGCTTTGTTCTCTGGTTGGTCAAGCCGCCGGAGATGAATGAAATCGTACGACGGATTTGCGCCAGCCTGCTGGTGGAATTTCCTCACATCGCTTCGCACGTATTAGACGCTTCGCAAAGAATGGCCGATCACGGCGGCACGAAGTTCGCATCGTTGTACCTGATTTCCCACGGAGTAGTGAAAGTAGCGCTGGTGATTTGCCTGTGGATGAGTAAGCTCTGGGCTTATCCGCTGACGATTGTGGTGTTCGCTTTGTTCATGATTTACCAGGTACATCGGTTTACGCACACGCATTCCTGGTCGCTGATTGCGCTGACCGTTTTTGATGCGGTGATTATTTATTTGACCTGGCAGGAATATCAGCAGCAGAAAAAAACGGGGCACCAGAAGGAATAAAAATGGGGCGAGCTACTGGTCGAGCGGTTCCGCATCAATTCCAATGTTCTTTTCTCCGGCAGCTTTCTTTTCGTTATATTTCTTCACCCAGGCGGCGAAACTCTTTCCCGCTGCAGTGTCGCGTCCGGTGAATGCCAGGGCGGCGATTTCGCTGTAAGGGATCGATAGCTTGCCGGGCTTGTCTTTCGGCATCACTCGGATGAAACAATCGCTGAGTGCCGGGCCCTTGATCTTGCGATCGAATATGTAGCCTTCGATTTTCTGGCCGTCTTTTAGAGTGATGGTCAGGTCGCCTCGGTAATCGAATGCCTTTTCGAGGGCTTCGTGAATTTCAGATACCGTCGCCAGCGCCGGGACCCAGCCTTCCAGGTTTTCGTGGACGATCCCGAGGTGTTCCTCGTTGGAAGCCTGGGGCGAAACGGATGTGCTGGGGTCGGACATTGCGTTTGGAGTGGCTGCCTAGGCCTTCGGCGACATCGCGATTTGTACCAGCTGACCGGAATCGTTGCTGGTGTTGTGTGGAGCGCCGCCCATGGCGTCCGGGTCTTTGTACTTGTTGAATAGCGTGCCGCGCACCGCGCTCAAGAATCCGCCGAGCGAGCCGAACATGTCGTCTACCGCGCTGGCTTCGTAGCCGCTGTGAACCATGCAGTTCGCGCACTTGGGATTGCCGCTCTCTGTCCCGTAACGCTCCCAGTCGGTTTCGCGGATTAATTCTTCGAAAGTGTCGGCGTAGCCGTCTTGCAGCAGGTAGCACGGTTTCTGCCAGCCGAAAATATTGTAGGTGGGCATGCCCCATGGGGTGCATTTGTAATCGCGCTTGCCCATCAGGAATTCCATGAACAGCGGGCTCAGGTTGAAGCGCCATTTTTCGCTGCGATTGCTAAGGATCTGGCGGAAGAGCTCGCGCGTCTTGCGCTTACTGAGGAAGTGATCCTGATCCGGAGCTTTGTCGTAGGTGTATCCGGGCGAGAGCATCATGCCTTCGACGCCGAGGTCCATCATATCGTCGAAAAAGCGGCGGACACTCTGCGGTTCGGCACCATCGAACAGCGTGGTGTTTGTTGTTACCCGGAAGCCGCGGGCTAGCGCGAGCTGGATTGCTTCTACGGCCTTATCGTAGGTGCCTTCGCGGCAGACCGCGAAATCGTGTTCTTCGCGCTGGCCGTCCATGTGAACTGAGAAACTCAGGTACTTGCTCGGTGTGAACTCGTGAAGTTTTTCTTTCAGCAGCAGGGCGTTCGTGCAGAGGTAGATATATTTTTTGCGTGCGATCAGGCCCTTTACGATTTCCGCGATTTGCGGATGCATTAGAGGCTCGCCGCCGGGGATGCTCACCATGGGTGCGCCACATTCGTCTACCGCGCGGAAACATTCTTCGGGTGTGAGCTGCTTTTTCAACACGTGGGCAGGGTACTGGATTTTGCCGCATCCGGCGCAGGCCAGGTTGCAGCGCAGCAGCGGCTCCAGCATCAGCACGAAAGGATAGTGTTTGCGTCCTTTTAGTCGCTGGCCTATGACGTAGGACGCGGTCGTCCACATTTGTGATACTGGTACGCCCATCTGGTTCTTATGCCCTCGCTAACCTGGCACTAATGCGGTGCTGCGTGCTCTTTGCTTAGACTCTAATGGTACCGGATTCGATGCCTGCTGTGAACCCTTAGACTCATTAGGGGGTTAACTTTAGGCAAGGTTCGTGCGGTATCGGTCCTGGGTGGCGCTACCTGTAGCTCCGCGTCTCAGTTTCGTGTAGATTTTCATATCGTGACCGGCCCACCAAAATTTAACGTTGGGTTAGTGCAAATGGCGGTGAGCACCGACCCGAAAGAAAACCTCGCGCGTGCCATTTCGCGGATTGTAGAGGCTGGGCACAATGGGGCTCAGGTGGTGTGTTTGCCGGAATTATTTCAGTCGCAATATTTTTGTCAGCGGGAAGATACCGCTAATTTTGACCTGGCCGAGGTGATTCCTGGGCCCACAACCAAAGCTTTGGGGCGTGTGGCGCAAAAAGCGAAAGTTGTGGTGGTGGCACCTCTTTTTGAACGGCGAGCTGCGGGCGTTTATCACAACACCGCAGCGATCATCGATGCGGATGGGAAAATTGCGGGTGTTTATCGAAAGATGCATATTCCCGACGACCCTGCCTACTATGAGAAATTCTATTTCACGCCGGGGGATTTGGGTTTTCGCGCTTTCTCCACGCAGGCTGGGAGGATTGCTACGCTGATCTGCTGGGATCAGTGGTATCCGGAGGGCGCGCGGCTGGCAGCCCTTAACGGCGCCTGCATACTTTTTTATCCGACGGCGATTGGGTGGCATCCCAGCGAGAAAGAATCGAATGGGGCGGCGCAACGGGATTCCTGGCGGACGGTGCAGCGTGGGCATGCTATCGCGAATGGGATTTACGTTGCGGCCGTGAATCGCGTTGGGCGCGAGACGCCTTCGGCGGGCGGCGATGGACTGGAATTTTGGGGTAGTTCATTTTTGTGTGATCCGCAGGGCGTGGTCATCGCGGAGGCGTCTACTGACCGCGAAGAAATTTTGTACGGCACTGTGGACCTTGCGCATCTTGAAGATGTCCGGCGCAACTGGCCTTTCCTGCGTGACCGGCGAATCGACGCATATAAGGGCATCGAGCAACGCTACCTCGACGAGATACCTTGAAACCTGCACGTCTTACGATTCCAGTCGATGAACGTCTCACTCCCGCCGCACTTGGATTTTCCATGCCTGCGGAATGGAAGAAGCATGAGGCTACGTGGATCGCGTGGCCTCACAATCCTACCGACTGGCCGGGAAAATTGGAGCCGATTCAGTGGGTGTATGCCGAAATCGTGCGCAGCATCGCGCCTGGCGAGATCGTGCGGATACTGGTGAATTCGCGAAAGCATGAAGCGCACGTTCGTAACATCTTGAAAAAAGTTGGCGTGCCGGCGAGCCGCGTACAATTTTTTTGTTTTCCGACGAACCGAGGGTGGACTCGCGATTTCGGACCGATTTTTGTGCGACGCGCGAAGCTTAAGCGCGAAGTTGCCATTGCGCGGTTTCGATTCAATGCCTGGGCACGTTATCCCGATTGGCATAAGGATGACGCGATTCCTGCGCAAGTGGCAACCCGATTCAAGTATGAGATTTTCCCGGTCAAGTATCGCGGGCGCGACGTCGTACTTGAAGGTGGAAGCATTGATGTCAATGGCCGCGGCACTTTGCTTACAACTGAGGAGTGCTTGCTGGATCAAAAGCGCCAAATGCGAAATCCTGGATTCAGCCAGGGAGATATCGAGGCGGTGCTCCGAGATAATTTGGGCGCGAACAACATAATTTGGCTTGGTAAGGGAATCGCGGGGGACGACACGCACGGACACGTTGATGATCTTTGCCGGTTCGTGGACCGGCAGACCGTGGTTCTGGTGCGCGAGAAAAATAGGCACGATTTGAATTACAAGCCGCTGGAAGAGAATTGGGAGCACTTGCGCGGAGCGCGGCTGGAAGATGGGAGCAAATTGAATGTCGTAGCGCTGCCGATGCCGGCTCCTCTGCATTTTGACGGCGTCCGATTGCCTGCAAGCTATGCGAATTTTTATGTTTCGAATTCTGCCGTTCTTGTGCCCACCTTCAATGATCCGAACGACCGGCTGGCATTGGGAATCCTCACCGAGTTGTTTCCGGAGCGTCCCGTCGTCGGCATCCACGCCGTCGATTTAGTTTGGGGTTTCGGTACACTGCACTGCTTGACGCAACAACAGCCTGCGCTTTAATCGAACCTCAGCCACTGCTTATTTCTTTTATGACGCGAGGTGATCCTGATCGGCCCGGGTGAGCGCTGCAATGCCCGGTCCGACTGAAGTGCGCCAGAACGGCCGCTACAAAGTCAAAACATCCTCCGAGCAGATGGCTTGCGGTTTTGACACACGTCGACATTTTCTGGAGACCGGACGCGGTTTCTTGTTCTTCTGCGGTGTCTGTTTCTGAAACATTCAATTTACACCTGTCCTCAACCAAACTGAGCCGGAGCAAATACGTTTCACGTGCAACATGCAATCACGATGCCGAGCCGCGATAGTCCACAAGACAGCACACCCCTGCACGTTCTTGTAGTGCATGAAATATTGCCGCATCCGGATCGGCGCGGGGCGGACGTCCAGTGGATGCAGATGTCGCGCGAGCTGGCGGGCAGAGCCACAACGTTGTGCACATCGCGCGCAGCGGTATGAATTGTGAGCGCTACGCTCCCGCTGTGGAAGCGTTGGGATACCGGTTTTCACTCCTGACGCCGAAGGATCGCGTTTCTTGGTTTCGATTACCCGGTGGAGTGGACTTTGAGGCAAGCGGTGCTGGGGGATTTTTCGTTTTCCTCCCGCTGCGCAGAACCACGCGCTTAGGCGATTTCTCAGCAGCAGTGCTTTCTTTTTCCCTCCAATAATACTCAAGCCCGGCCGGTATTGGCAGTACGACTACATCGTGACCCGCAACCTTAGCGTGAAGCGGCAGGCTGGGACAGGGGCAATCTTTTTTTGGAATGCTCGACGAGCAGGCCGCGGACAAATGGCGCTCGCTGGTTAGAAACAGAAGACAGGAAATCGAAAGCATGGTTGGGGCGCGGAAGCGGATTGACGCTGTTGATTTCGCGCCATTTCTTACGATGAAAAAAGGCCATGGAACCATGGCGCACGAAATCACTCGCTTGTATCAGCGGATGGTGCCCCAGGTCTATTGGTATTATTAATTTTCGGAATTGCTGCGTGCGTGGGAGGCCGAGCCGGCTCACTCTTCGACGGCTTCGTTGCAAGCGGCAATCACGCAAGACCAAGGCTTTCATTTGATCCCGCTCCGCCTGACTGCTGCTGACGATGATATGCGGTGTGATTTTGTAGTATTGTCCAGCCCGAGTGAATCGCTTCGACCGAAATTCTCATGACACTTGACGAACAGGCTTGGCGCGAATGGTCCTTGGCTGAACGCGAGCGACAGTATTCGCCGAGTACTTGCCTGCCGGCGGTTACTCCATTGTTACAGGCCTATGCTTCGCGCAGCCGGGAGGCGGAGAATCTTTTTCGCTGTCGCAAAGATCTAGCTTGGGGCAACGGGCCCGACGAAACCTTCGATTATTTTCCGACTGATTCAACTGACGCACCTTTGATGATTTTTATTCATGGTGGTTATTGGCAGGATTTGTCGAAGAACGATTCGCTTTTTGCTGCGCCGGATTTCGTTGCAAACGGTATTGCGTTTGCGGCGATCGAATACACCCTGGCGCCAAAGGCGAAGCTTTCGACCATTGTAGATCAATGCCGCCGCGCAGTTGCCTCATTACATCAGCAGGCTGGCGTTCTGGGATTTAATCCGCGCCGGATTTACGTTGCAGGAAGTTCCGCCGGGGCGCATCTGGCCGCGATGATGTTGGCTGAAGGTTGGCAAAAAACTTACGGTCTGCCGCCTTTCGTTATTGCGGGTGCCGTATTGTTAAGTGGTGTTTATGATCTTGAGCCGCTGGTTGGTACGTATATTGATGCGCCTCTGCACCTCTCATCCGTTGACCTGGCGGGGCTCAGTCCTCTGCGTCTGAATTTCGGGCCGGCTGTTAGAACCATTGTTAGTTGGGGGGAAAATGAGACACCGGAGTTCAAGAGGCAGAGTCGTTCTTTCGCCGCAAAGTTAAGGGACGCGGGTTTTCCTGTTAACGCATTTGAAGTCGCGGGAGCAAATCACTTCGATATTGTTTTTGATCTTGCGGATCGCAAGACGGAACTCGGAAGGGCGACGATTGAATTCATAAATGCGAACGACGGTGCGCGCTGCTGATTGAATCTAAGGGAAATAATCGTGAGAAGCGCTTACGCCCCGCTTGCTGACAGAAATTTCTCCGCGAACGTGTAGACATCGAGGAAAGTGTTATACAGAGGCACGGGCGCGACGCGCATGATGTCGGGCTCGCGCCAGTCGCAGACGATGCCTTGTTGCGCCAGGCGGTCGCAAATCGCGTGTCCTTTTTCTTTAATCCTCAGGGACAGTTGTGCGCCACGTTGTGAAGGATCGCGGGGCGTGATGATTGAAAAGTTCTCGCCCGGTCCTTGATTCAGCAGAAATTCCAGGTAGCCAGTTAACTTTTCACTTTTCGCGCGCAGGGTCTCCATTCCCACTTGATCGAAAATATCCATTGAGGCCCGCAGCGCAGCCATCGACAGGATTGAAGGATTGCTCAGCTGCCAGCCCTCCGCGCCCGCTATGGGCTGGAAGTCCGGCTCCATGCGAAAGCGGCTGCCCTTGTCATGGCCCCACCAGCCTGTAAATCGCGGGAGGTCGAATGTGCGCGCGTGGCGCTCGTGGACGAAACACGCCGCAATGCCGCCGGGGCCACTGTTGAGATATTTGTAGCTGCACCAGACGGCAAAATCTGCGTTCCAATCGTGGAGTCTCAGCGGAAGATTTCCGGCGGCGTGCGCCATATCGAAACCTACGATGCATCCCTTTTCATGCCCCGCGGCAGTGATTCGCTCACAATCGAAGAATTGGCCGCTATAGTAATTCACTCCACCGAGCATGATTAGTGCGCTGCTTTCGCCTTCCTCCTCTATCAACAGCTCAATGTCTTCGGTGCGAATCGCCGATTCGCCGTGCCGCGCAGCGATCTCGATCAGCGAACTCCTCGGGTCAAAACCATGGTAGCGGATCTGCGATTGCACGGCGTATTGATCGGAAGGAAATGCACTGGATTCGATGACGATTTTATTTCTTTTGATCGTGGGCCGATAAAACGACACCAGCATCAGGTGAAGGTTTACGGTGAGGGAATTCATCGCTACCACTTCGTCTGGCAGCGCGCCGACCAGCTGCGCCGTGGGCGCGATGAGCAGTTCGTGATATGGCATCCAGGGATTTTGCGCGTGGAAGTGACCTTCGACGCCGAGGCGCGCCCAATCATCCAGTTCTTTTTCTATGTAGTCGCGGGTAGTTTTTGGCTGAAGACCTAACGAGTGGCCGCTGAGATATACGCAATCACTGCCGTCGGCGTTTTTGGGAATGTAAAAACGATTTCGATATTCCACCAGCGGATCGCCGGCGGTCATGGACTCGGCAAATTGCCGACCTGGTTCGAATTTGGAACTTGCCACTTACAGGTTCTCCAGAGGCCTCAGGTCGCGTTTGATCAACATCTCTGCTTTTTGCCAATTCAGGTCTTCGATTCGTTCGATGGGATCGCATAACTCCGCGAGCAAACGGTCTTGGATTTTACCGCGCGATAAGGCAACGGAATAAGGGACGCGGTGGAATGTGACCATCGAATATTTAGGTACGAACAGGTTCGGATGCCTGGCTTGCAGCGCCAGCTCGACCTTTTTTCTGAAAAGGAACTTGGGATCCGCTACGTGGTCTCGCATTTCGACGAAATTCTCGAGAGCGAGATCTGCGATAGCGTCTGTATTCGGTTTTCGCTCGCTTTCGAATTCCTCGAAAAGGTTTGGCCAGTTGGGCCCGCATCGATCTAAAAGATCAAGGAAGAGGGTGCAATCTTCAAACGCGCAGTTCATCCCTTGACCGAAAAAGGGGACGATGGCGTGAGCGGCGTCACCAATTAACAGAGCTTTTCCGTTTACATGCCACGGGGCGCATTTGACTGTGACCATCGAGCCGGTCGGATTACTCGCGTAGTTTTCTCTTAGCTGCGGCATCAGCGGGACTGCGTCAGGGAATCGTTCCTCGAAAAACTTCAGAGCTTTTTCGCCTGTATCTATCGCCGCGAAACTATCTTTCCCTTGGAATGGCAAAAACAGAATGCATGCGAGCGTGCCGTCGACATTAGGCAGCGCAATCAACATGTAGGAGCCGCGTGGCCAGATGTGCAGCGCATTTGGTTCAAGCGCGTGTTTGCCCCTTGGGTTCGCTGCTATGGTCAGTTCTTTGTAGCCATAATCTAGATGAGCCTGCGAGAGTTCGAATCTACCTAGTTTTTGCATTTCCTGACGAACGGCCGAGCCCGAACCGTCTGCGCCGATTACCACATCGGATTCAACTATGGTTTCGCGGTTTGTTACCTCGTTGCGGAAGCGGATGGCGCCAGTTTTGGCGTCGAAGCCGACGCAACGCTCACTAAAGCGGACGGTTACTCCACGACCTTCGGCTGCATTCATCAGGGCGATATTTAGATCAGCGCGCGAGATCGAGTTGATAACCTCGGTTTCATTCTTACCGTAGGGCTGAAAAGATAACTCCCCGGCGGGCGAATGCATCATGCGGCCTTTCATCGGGATGATGATGCGGCGCATTTCTTCCCACAGGCCGGCTTGGCGAAGGGCGTGAATGCCGCGAGTGGAGACAGCGAGATTGATCGAACGGCCGGCGGCGGCGCGCACCCGGCGCATATCCGGACGCCGTTCGTAGATGCTGACATCGAATCCTCGTTGCACCAGAGAAATCGCGAGGAGAGGGCCGGTGAGACCGGCGCCGACCAGCGTGATTGATTGAGAACGATTGTGCATTTGCAGGAAAGTCAGGATCGAACTCGACAACGTTCAGCCGCGATCATCCGCGACTTTGTGGCCGAAGCAGCGCATTTCCAACGATCTTTCAATGCCTGGCGGTGATCCATCTTCAAAACCCCTCGAAGGATCACCCTTCCAGGTAGGTCCTCGCTTCCCAGAGTTCCGGGAAGAATTTCTTATCGAGCGTCAGCTTTAAGTACGAAGAGCCGGTGCTGCCACCGGTGCCCATGCGGATACCGATGGTGCGTTCGACCATTTGAATGTGGCGGAGGCGCCAGCTCACCACCAGTTCATCGAATTCGGTCAGGCGTTCGCAGACGTCGATCCAATCGCGGTGATTGCGCTCGTCTTTGTAAAGCGCATGAATGGCCTGGGCGCGCGCTTGAAATTTTTCTGCCTCGGTCGCGTTCGGCTCGGGGTGCTGCAGCGTGCCCAATGCTTCCAGAGCCATGAAGAAAACATCGCGCAGCGAATCTTCACGGAGCCTGCGGGTCAAGATGGCGTGAGTTTCCGGAGTCAGCGCGTGGTAGCGCAGCATTTTTTCGTCTTTCAAGCCGCAGAGGAATTCGATTTCGCGAAACTGTTCGGATTGGAAGCCGCTCGCCGGCGCCAGTTTCTCGCGAAAGGCGAGGAAGTGCGTGGGCAACATGGTTTCGAGAATTGTGAACTGCTCGACCAGCACGCGCATGATTTCGGTGCAGCGGCGTAACAAACGCGCGGCTTCATAAACTCCATCACGTGACGTGGGATCCGCGCTGGCCGCGCGCAAGTTGGCTACTACGGCGTCAAGATCGTGAAGCAGTTCCTTAAACCATAATTCGTAGGTCTGGTGGACGATGATGAAAAGCAATTCGTCGTGGTGCAGGGGCGACGATTCCGGATGTTGCAGTTTCAATAATTCCGGAACTTCAAGATAAGAGCTGTATGTAAGTTTTTTCTCTGATCGATCGTGATTCGTGACCGGCGGTGCTTCGGCTTGGTCTGAATTGACACGAACAGGACAGCCGCCGGACGCTGCTTGTACCGACGGTTGCTTTGCGGGAGTTGAATTTGCGGACGGCATACTGGCGGCCATTTGTGGTCCGAGCCAGGCCAGCGCGTTGCCGCCAAGCAACTTCGCTTTGATTTCCGCCGACAGGCCGCTGCGTCGAATCAGCGCGCCGACGCGATCTTCTCCCAGTGGAAACGGGTAGTCGGAGCCGAGAACCACGCGATCTTGGCCCATGATGTCTACCAGGAATTGCAGCGTGCGCTCATCGAATACGGCGGAATCAACATAAAACCTGTTGAGATAGCGGCTCGGAGGGAATTGCGAAACGCCACGTGCGACTTCGTGATGCTTCCAAGCGTTTTCAAGTCGACCTAACAGGAACGCAAAACTTCCACCGCCGTGCGCGAAGCAGATGCGCAGATTTTTCGGCAGGCGATCGAACCCGCCGCTGACAATTAAGGATACTAAGGACAGCTGAGTTTCCGCGGGCATGCCGACCGTCCACGGCATCATGTATTTCGGCATGCGTTGCGACGCCATCATGTCCCAGGGATGAACTAAAACGGCCGCGCCGCGGTCCGCGCAATGGTGCAGAAACGTCAGGATGCCGGGATCATCGAGATTCTTTTCGCCAACGTGGTTGCCGACCTCGACGCCGACGTGGCCGGCGCGCATGCAGCGATCAAGTTCTGCACAGGCCAAGTCAACATCCTGGAGGGGGACCTGGCACAACGCTTTCAGCCGGCCTTTTCCGCGAGCGCACATTTCGAGTTCGGCGTCATTAAATATCTGGGCGCACTCCAGCGCGTGTTGCGGATCGCGGTTGTACGAAAAAAGAACGGGCGTGGGTGAAATAGCCTGAATATCGATGCCGTCGCGATCCATTTCTTCCAGGCGAAGACTTACGTCCCAGCAGGCTGAGTGGATGCGTCTGAATTCTCGATTGCCCAACATGATTACCGCTTTGCCGGGTTCGGTGTGCTTGATCCAGGGCCAATCAGGCGTGCCGAAGCGCGCCGCTAGGTCCGGCCATGATTCCGGGAAGAAGTGAGTGTGAATGTCGATTACGGGCATAAGACCAGTGATTAGTGCTTAGTAACCAGCGATTTGTGACTCATGATTTGTGATTTCGACTCTTGCCGTTTATTTCTTTATCGGTTTCCCCGGATGAA
This sequence comes from uncultured Acidobacteriota bacterium, assembly GCA_963703675.1. Classification (GTDB taxonomy): domain Bacteria; phylum Acidobacteriota; class Terriglobia; order Acidiferrales; family UBA7541; genus Palsa-295. Next base: position 31,414 of record CAVPFH010000013.1, read on the forward strand.
CCGCTCCGCAATTGGGACAGGTGCGCATTTTTTCGTTCTGGTAAAACTGCTCGAAAAGAGGCGGCAGGTCCTTGACGATGCTCTTTAGCGTAACTTCAGCGCGATGAATCAGGTGATGGCATTTTTCACAGTACCACTCAAAACCGTCTTTCGCGTCTTCCGGGCGCGGAATTTCAATTACCAGCCCGATGGTGCCGGGCGCGTGGCGCTGCGGCGAATGGCGCACGTGTTTCGGGAGCAGGAAAATCTCGCCTTCTTTAATTGGTATCTCGATTGGTGGCTTGCCCGGCTGTTCCATAACGCGAATAAAAATGTCCCCTTTGAGCTGGTAGAAAAATTCTTCGGTGGGATCGTCGTGATAATCCACTCGCTGGTTGGGTCCTCCGACGACAGTGACAATGATGTCGCCATCTTCCCAAACTTGAGCGTTACCGACGGGCGGTTTTAATTTGTCACGGTTAGCGTCGATCCACCCTTGAAAGTTGAACGCCTTCATGGTCTTAATCGATGGCATTATTTTTTCCTTTCTGATTCAGGGGCTGGCTTGTATGCGATCGCTTTCATTTCGATCAATAGGTTGGGATGCGGGAGTTGATACACCGCGACCGTTGTGCGAGTCGGGCCGCTTTCATCAAAAAATTCGCCGTAGACTTCATTGTAGCCCTCGAAATCGTCCATATTCACCAGGAAGGCTGCGATTTCCACCACGTCGTTCAGCTTCGCGTCCATGACTGCGAGAATATCTCGAATATTTTCGATCACCGCGCGCGTTTGTACGCGGATGTCCAGCTGGGCCACGCCGGAAGAGCCAGTCTCTGCGCCGGCGGTGGTATTGTCCGCCCGGCGCGAACTCGTTCCTGAAACGAATAGAAAATCGCCCGCGCGCTTGATATGGGGAAAGCGGCCTCGCGGCTTCGCTTTGCCTTGGATGATCTTGCTTTCCATTCCGTTCAATCACTCAACTTAACGCAGATGTTGTTCAGTTCGGAATAAAAGTTGAGCGAGTGGTTCCCACCTTCGCGGCCGATTCCCGAAAGCCCCGCACCGCCAAACGGAGTGCGCAGATCGCGCAGAAACCAGCAATTTACCCAGGTGATGCCGACGCGCATTTTTTCGGCCACCCGATGGCCGCGTTTCAAATTCGTGGTCCAAACAGAGGCGGCTAAGCCATACCTTGTGTCATTCGCTTTGGCAATGGCTTCTTCTTCGGTATCGAAGGGAGCCACGTGGCATACCGGGCCGAAGATTTCTTCCTTCACGCAGCGGGCTGATTCAGGCAGGCCGGTAAAGATCGTCGGCTGAATGTAAAAACCATTATCGCGAGCGTCTCCGAAGTGCGGTATGTTGCCACCGGTGATTATTGTGGCGCCTTCTTCGCGCGCGAGTTGATAGCAAGAGAGAACTTTCGCGCGATGTTCCTTCGATATCAACGGCCCGGTGGTAACGGCTTGATCGTTCGGCCAACCGAGAACCAATCCTTCGGCTTTTTGTTTGAGAGCCGCCACAAAACGATCGAAAAGCGTGCGTTCGACGTAGACTCGTTCGGCACACAGGCAAACCTGGCCGGTGTTCATGAACACCGCATCCCTGAGACCAATCACGGTTTGCTCAAAATCGCAGTCGGCAAATACGATGGCAGCGTTTTTTCCGCCCAACTCAAACGACAGAGGTTTTACAGTGGCTGCGGCCGAGCGCATTATCGCAGCGCCTGTGCGCGATTCACCGGTGAACGTAATCGCGTTGATGTCTGCGTTCGTGGTCAAGAATTCTCCCGCCGAGTCCGGACCGAATCCGTGGACGACATTGAATACGCCGGGCGGCAGGCCGGCCGTTTGCATCACTTCGGCCAGCAGCGTTGCGGTGGCGGGCGTTTCCTCGGACGGCTTGACGACCACGCTATTGCCGCAGGCCAATGCAGGAGCAACTTTCCAGGTCATCAGCAGGAGCGGCAGATTCCACGGAGTGATAATCCCGACTACTCCGAGCGGTTTTCGCGTGGTGTAGTTGAGCGCGGCGACCCCGTCCGGAGTTTCTGTGCGGAACGATTCCAGGCCGGCTGTCTTGATCAGATCCGCAAACACGCGGAAATTCGCGGCACCGCGTGGAACGTCAATGCGCGAGGCGAGCGAGACAGGTTTGCCGGTATCGGCAACTTCCGCTTGCAGAAAATCCTGGAAGCGCGCTTCTATGCCGTCGGCGATCTTGTGCAATATTGCGGCGCGTTTGGGTACCGGCCAGCCGCCCCACTCTCCAACCAATGCTTTGCGCGCAGCCGCAACGGCTTCATCGACGACGGTGGTGTCTGCTTCCGTAACGTGCGCGATGATCGAGCCATCGGCGGGGTTGACGTCGGCGAATTCGCGCACACCGCGCACAAATTGGCCGTTGACGTAATTTTGAAGGAGCTTCACGAAGAATTTGCGCTGTTTTTCTGTGATGATTACCGCAACTTCGTCACCCAAGCGCTTATATCACGATATCAAAAACATTCCGACTACGCGCGCGTTTGTGCCGAAAGGGTGCGTTAGAGTTCCTTGGCATCGCGAGCGGTCGGCGGGCGCTGCGGTGCCCGGGCCGGCTGAAATGCGCAAGACCGCCCGCTACATAACCTTCTTGTGGCCGGCGTCTTGCCAAATCCTCACTACTACGGGGTCGGCTGTGGAGGCGAATCTTTGTAAAGAACCTGGCTGGGTGTTGGGATTTGCGATGCATCCCAACCTCCGCCCAGCGCTTCGATCAACGAGACGCTGGCCGTCATCTGCTGCATGCGCAGGTTCACGGCAGTTTGCTGGTTGGTAAGCAGCGTGGTCTGCGCGGTGATGACGTTCAGATACGGGTCAATGCCCAATTTGTAGCGGTCTGTGGCGATCTTCAAGTTCCGCTCCGCTGAGTTGACCGCAGTATCTTGCTGTTGAATTTCCGTGGAAAGAATTCGAAGCGAGGAGAGATTATCCTCGACTTGTTGAAAGGCGGTCAGCACCGTTTGGCGATAATTGGCCACGGTTTCGTCGTATTGGGCGCGATATTGCATCACTGTGGCCCGGCGCAGTCCGCCGTCGTACAGCGTCTCGGACAAGGCGGGGCCGGCAGAGAAAAACCGGCTCGGCCATGTAAACCAACTGGTGAAAGACCGCGATTCCAGGCCAATGGACGCGCTCAGAGTCAGCGTCGGATAGTAGGCAGCGTATGCCACGCCGATCTGCGCGTTGGCCTGTTCCATCAGGCGCTCGTTCGCGGCGATGTCCGGACGACGTTCCAGCAATTGGGACGGAACACCGAAGGGAATTGCCGGCGGACTGGATTTCAACGGTTCGGCTGCGATGGAAAATGTCGAAGGAGGCTGTCCGGTAAGCATTGCAATGGCGTGTTCGTACTGAGATCGCAGAATGCCGATATTTGTGTCCAATGCTTCCGTGGATTCAAGCTGAGTTTCGGCCTGGGCTACCGATTCATCGCTGTCGATACCGGTTTCATAGAGAACTTTGGTTAGATCGAGCGACTGTTGGTAGGCCACCACCGTGGAGTCGAGCAACTGCTTCAGATCGTCTGCACCGCGAAGCTGGTAGTAATCGACGGCCACTTCGGCTTGTGCGGTTAAACGCGCGTTTTCGAGGTCCGCGGCGCTAGCCTGTGCTGCAGCTGAGTTAGCGCGGACTTGATTGCGAACTCGACCCCAGAGATCGGGGACCCACGTTGCATCGAAGGGCAAACTATAGAAAGTCGAAGTTCCGCTTGTCACCGCCAGGGAGGCCGCCGCACCCTGACGTGACTCGGTGATGGCCGGGCCAACCGACACGGTCGGGAAATACTGCGATCGCGCCTCTTTAACTAAGGCTCTTGCCGCCATGTAGCTCGCCATGGCTGATTGAATATTCTGGTTGGAGATGAGCACTTTCTCTTCGAACGCGTTTAATTGAGGATCGTTGTACATCTCCCACCACTTGCCGTGGAGAACGTTGTCCTGAGGCTGCGCGACTTTCCAGCCGTCTGTTTTGCTGAAATCGGCGGGCGTCAATTCCTTGTATGCAGCGGGGGCATCCGCCGTCGGCTTGTGATATTTGGGTCCGACGGTGCAGCCGGCAACTAAAAGTATGGCAGTCGAACATGCGGCGAGAAAATGTGATCGAGCTTGAAATTGTTGTCCTATCATAAAGACGTTCATGAGTCCTGTTCGAGCGAATTTATTACCTTTATTCAATCGGCCGGCTCCTCGATCCCCGCGCTTATCGTGCGATGGTGCGTGCGAGCCCAGCGAATTCGCAGGCGATCCAAATACAGATACACGACTGGGGTCGTGTATAGAGTCAGCATCTGGCTGACGATCAAACCACCGATAATCGTGATGCCCAACGGCCTGCGCAGCTCCGAACCTGTGCCTGTTCCTAACGCCAGCGGCAAGGCACCGAAAAGCGCCGCCATAGTGGTCATCAAGATGGGCCGAAAGCGCAGCAGGCAAGCCTGATAGATAGCTTCCTCGGAGGTTTTGTGCTCCTGACGTTCCGCGGCCAAGGCAAAGTCGATCATCATGATGGCGTTTTTCTTGACGATGCCAATGAGCAGGATTACACCGATAAGAGCGATGACGCTGAGATCCACATGGAAAAGCAAAAGCGCCAGTACAGCGCCTACGCCCGCCGAAGGAAGCGTGGATAAAATCGTAATGGGATGGATGTAACTTTCATACAGAACGCCCAGCACGATATAAACCGCCATCAACGCGGTGATGATCAAGAAAGGCTGGGTGGAGAGCGAAGCTTGAAACGCCTGCAATGTTCCTGAGAACATCCCGTGAATTGTCGAAGGCACCCCCAGTTGCTGTTGCATGCGTACGATGGCGTTCGCTGCGTCGCTCAACGCGACACCTGGGGCCAAATTGAAAGAAACCGTTACCGATGGAAACTGGCCCTGGTGATTGACGGAGAGAGGCGCGATCTTCGGAGCATAGTGCGCAACCGCTGCGAGCGGAACTTCCTTTCCCACGGTTGGGCGAATGTAAATATCGTTTAACGACGTGGGATCCTGCCAGTATTGCGGAGCGACCTCCATCACCACGTGATATTGATTCAGAGGCGTGTACATTGTGGAAACCTGCGCCTGACCGAAGGCTTCGTACAGTGTGTTGTCGATCATCTGGGGAGTGATGCCCAGACGAGACGCCGTGTCACGGTCGTAAATCAGGGAGGCCTGCAGACCGCTGTTCTGCTGGTCCGTGTTGACGTCGGTGAGGAGACGAAGCTTGCGCATTTCGGTGAGGAGACGCGGGCCCCAGGTGACCAGGTCGTCGATATTGTCGCTCTGGATCGTGTACTGGTATTGGGCGTTGCTCTGCCTGCCACCGATCCGCAAATCCTGCCCTGCCTGCAAGAAGGTTGTGGCACCCGGTATGGAAATCAGCTTGGGGCGCAGGCGATCGATCAACTGGCTTGAGCTGATTTTGCGCTCGCTGAGAGGCTTGAGCGCCAAATATACGAAACCGGTATTGACGGCACCTGTGCCGCCCGTGAAGGCGCCGACGTTTTGTACCGCCGGGTCGGTCTTGATGATGTCAACGAAACGCAGCGTCAAATTCTGCATGGCCTGGAAGGAAATATCTTGAGCGGCCTGAATTCCGCCGAAGACGGTGCCGTTATCCTGCTGCGGGAAGAACCCTTTAGGAACGATATAGAAAAGGAAAACATTCAGCCCCATTGTGACCAGCAAAACAAAAAGCGTGATGGCGGAGTGCTGGAGCACCCATTTGAGAGTTCGCTCATAGAACCCAAGCATCCCGGTGAAAACCTTCTCGCTGGCCTGGAAGATTTTCCCGTGCTTTTCTTCCGCGGGAATTTTTAGAAGCCGAGAACACATCATGGGCGTGGTGGTTAAAGAAATCGCGAGCGATACAAGGATGGCCACCGACAGCGTTACGGCGAACTCGCGGAAAAGACGTCCGACGATTCCACCCATTAGAAGAATAGGGATGAAAACCGCGACCAGGGAAATACTGATCGATAGCACCGTAAACCCGATTTCCGACGCGCCCTTCAAGGCCGATTCCATCGGGCTCATTCCCTGCTCGAGATACCGCGAAATGTTCTCGATAACCACGATGGCATCGTCCACGACGAAACCGGTGGCGATGGTCAGCGCCATCAAAGACAGATTGTCGATGCTGTAGTTGCAGAGGTACATCACGCCGAACGTGCCAATCAGCGACACGGGAACGGCCACACTGGGAATCAGGGTTGCGCGAACATTCCTGAGGAAGAGGAAGACGACCAGAATCACCAATCCGACGGAGATGGCCAGCGTCCGTTCCACATCGCTTACCGACGCCCGGATCGTGCTGGTGCGGTCCAGCACGATGGTGAAATCCATCGCGGCAGGAATGGACGCCTCTAACGATGGAATGGCGTCGCGAATGCGGTCAACTGTGTCGATGATGTTGGCGCCGGGCTGCCGGAAAACGATCAGCAATACGCAGGGCTTTCCGTTCAGGAATCCGGCGGCGCGGATGTTTTCCACATCATCGTGGACATCAGCGATATCTGAAAGTTTTATGGCCGCGCCGTCGTGATAGCCGACAACCAAATTCTTGTAATAGTCCGCCTTCAAGAGCTGGTCGTTAGCGATGATGTCGGCAGTAGTCTGGCCGTCGGTGATTTGACCTTTCGCGATATTCGCATTCTGGGTGCTTAGCATCGCGTTGACGTCCTGCAAGCCCAGGCCGAAACCATTGAGTTGTGTGGGATTGAGTTCCACGCGTACAGCAGGCAAGGAGCTACCGCCCACGCTCACTTGGCCTACGCCTTGAATTTGGGAAAGTCTCTGCTCGACGATGGTGGATGCGGCGTCATACATAGGGCCGCGATCGTAGACCTTCGACGTTAACCCCAGAATCATGATGGGCGCGTCGGCGGGGTTCACTTTGCGGTAGGTCGGGTTGGCGGGCAAATTCACCGGCAAGTAGCTTCGCGCTGCATTGATTGACGCTTCCACGTCGCGGGCCGCACCATCGATATTTCGATTCAGGTCAAATTGCAAAGTGATGCTGGTTGTGCCGAGGAAACTCGAGGACGTCATTTCGGTGACGCCGGCGATGCGGCCAAATTGCCGTTCCAGCGGCGTGGCTACCGAAGACGCCATGATTTCCGGGCTAGCTCCCGGCAGAGTTGCGGCCACAGAAATTGTGGGGAAATCAATCTGCGGAAGCGCAGAGACGGGTAACACCTGGAAAGCGACCGCACCAGCGAGCGCGATCGCAATGGTGAGAAGCGTCGTTGCTACAGGCCGATGAATGAAGGGTGAGGAAATACTCATGGCTAATCCGCCGGGACAGACGCAGCGCTTCTTTGGCCCGCGCGATACGTCGAAAATCTTTTGGCGAGGTCATCGAAGAAAATATAAATCACAGGCGTGGTATACAGCGTGAGCACCTGGCTGAGTAACAGGCCGCCGACCATGGCGATGCCCAGAGGCTTGCGCAACTCCGAACCGATGCCAGTTCCTAGCGCGAGAGGCAGGCCGGCGAGCAGAGCAGCCATGGTGGTCATCATGATCGGACGAAAACGAAGCAGACAGGCCTCGTAGATCGCGTCCTCGGAACTCATGCCGTGCTTGCGCTCCGATTCGAGGGCGAAGTCGATCATCATAATTCCGTTCTTTTTCACGATGCCGATCAGCAAAATAATTCCTATGAGGGCGACGATGCTCAACTCCTGGCCGCAGATCAACAAAGCAAGAATTGCGCCTACACCGGCTGAGGGCAGCGTGGAAAGAATCGTTACCGGATGAATGTAGCTTTCGTATAGAACGCCGAGAACGATGTACACAGTGACCAGGGCCGCCAGAATCAACAGAGGCTCGTTGCTTAGGGATGCTTGAAACGATGCTGCAGTGCCTTGGAAGGCGGCCTGGACGCTCAGGGGCATACCGATCTGGTCCTGCGCTTTGGCGATTTCTTTGGTCGCTTCCCCCAACGAGGCGTTGGGAGCAAGGTTGAACGAAATCGTCACGACCGGAAATTGTCCCTGATGATTTACCGACAACGGCGCATTTCTGGATTCGAAATGCGTGAAGGTGCCGAGCGGTACTGCGCCGCCGTTCGGAGTCGAAACCGCTGCTGGATTCGCAGAACCGGAACTTGGTCCTGACTTAGTGGCGGCGGGAGTGGGAGAAGAATTCGCACTGCCCGAAGCGGTGCCGGCTGTTACCACTGTATTGCTGGCGGAATTCGAGGAACTTGAGGAACTGGAAGAACTCGAGGAACTCGAGGAGTTGCCGCTAGAACCGGAAGATGAGGACGTGGGACCGGTGGTCAGCGCCGAGGAAGCCAGCGCCGAACGAACGTAGATGTCCTGCAGCTTCGTCGGGTTCCTCTGGAATTCGGGCATGGTCTCCAGAACCACGTGGTATTGGTTGAGCTGGGTGTAAAGCGTCAGGACCTGGCGCTGGCCGAAGCCGTCATATAGCGTTTGATCGATTGCCGATGGCGTGATGCCCATACGCGAGGCCGTTACCCGATCGATCACAAGCGCTGCCGCAAGGCCTTGGGTCTGTTGGTCTGTCGCCACATCGCGCAGGCCTGGAATCTGTTTGAGCTTGGCGACCAGCTTTGCCGTCCACTCGTTCAGTTCGTTCACATCGGGATCTTCAAGGGTGTACTGATACTGAGTTCGGCTGACCCGGTCTTCCACCGTCAAGTCCTGGACGGGCTGCATGTACAGAGTGATGCCGTCCACTTTTTCCAGCTCCGGCTGCAGGCGGCGAATAACGTCCGAAGCATTAATACCGCGCTGTTCCAGAGGCTTCAGATTGATCAGAATCCTCCCGCTATTGAGCGTGGTATTGGTGCCGTCAATTCCAATGAACGACGAAAGGCTTTCCACTGCGGGATCTTGCAGGATGATGGCGCTGAGTTGTTGCTGCTTCTGGGCCATCAATGGGAAGGAAGTGGTCTCGGCGGCTTCGGATATGCCCTGAATGATGCCGGTATCCTGCACCGGGAAAAAGCCCTTGGGCACGATGATGTAAAGGATGATGGTTAGAACGAGCGTAGCGACCGCGACAATCAGCGTGGCCGTCTGATGTTTCAAAACCCATTTCAGAGTACGCCCGTAAAAATCGATAATTCGCTGGAAGGCGCGCTCGGACATTTGGTAGAAACGGCGATTCTGCGCTTCCGGGTCGTGTTTGAGTAGCCGGGAGCACATCATCGGAGTGAGAGTCAGCGAAACAACCGCCGAAACGAGAATTGTTACGCTCAGCGTGATCGCGAACTCGCGGAAAAGGCGTCCGACGATGTCGCCCATGAACAGCAAAGGAATCAAGACGGCAATCAGCGAAATGGTCAGCGAGACGATTGTGAATCCGATTTGCTCCGATCCCAGTAATGCAGCGCGTAGCGGGTCATCGCCTTCCTCAATGTAGCGGACGATGTTTTCGATCATTACGATGGCGTCGTCGACTACGAATCCAGTCGAGATCGTTAGCGCCATCAGCGTCAGGTTGTTCAAGCTGTAGCCGGCCAGGTACATCACCCCGAATGTGCCTACCAGCGACAACGGAACTGCGACGCTGGGAATAATCGTGGCGCGGATATTCCGTAGGAACAGGAAGATAACCATTACGACCAGCGCCACCGTCAGCATCAATTCGAATTCAACGTCTTTTACCGATGCGCGAATGGTTACGGTTCGATCCGTCAGAACGGTCACTTGCAGGGCAGCGGGCAAGTTGGTCTGCAAAAGGGGCAACAAAGCTTTAACGCGATCTACTACCTGAATGATGTTGGCGCCGGGCTGGCGTTGAATGTTAACGATCACCGCCGGTGTCAGGTTCATCCAGGCGGCTTGTTTGGTGTTTTCGACGTCGTCGACGACGTTCGCGACGTTTGAGAGCAGCACCGGCGATCCGTTGTGGTAGGCGACCACCACGTTGGCGAATTCCTTGCTGGTCATCAATTGATCGTTGGCGTTGATCTGATAATCCTGATGCGGGCCGTCGAAGTTGCCGAGCGCGGAATTCAGGCTGGTTGATTGCAACGCTGTGCGAACGTCCTCCAGATTAATTCCGTAGGAGGAAAGCGCGGTCGGATTTACTTGCACGCGAACGGCGGGTTTTTGGCCGCCGCTGATGCTCACAAGTCCCACGCCCGGCAATTGCGCAATTTTTTGCGCGAGGCGCGTGTCCGCCAAATCTTCCACTTGCGACAACGGAATCGTCTTCGAAGTCAGGGCCAGCGTCAAAATCGGCGTGTCCGCGGGGTTGGTCTTACTGTAAATCGGAGGCGTAGGAAGATCAGCCGGCAGATAGGTTTGTGCAGCGTTGATGGCCGCTTGCACTTCTTGTTCGGCAACGTCAATGTTAAGTTCCAGGGAAAACTGCAAAACGATGATGGAGCTTCCGTCCGAACTCGTGGACGTCATCTGGCTCAGGCCCGGCACCTGTCCGAACTGCCTCTCGAGTGGGGCAGTCACGGCGGAGGCCATCACGTCCGGATTAGCGCCCGGGTAGAAGGTGACAACCTGAATCGTGGGATAGTCCACTTCGGGGAGAGCGGAAACCGGCAATTGGGTGAATCCCACGAAACCGGCTAGAAGAATCGCCGCCATCAACAGCGATGTCGCCACCGGCCGGACAATAAATGGGCGAGAAGGATTCACTGACGACTTCCTCCGCCACCGCCGCTTGTGCCGGATCCTGGCGCGCTTCCTTGCCCTTGGCTTCCAGTTCCCGAGGTCGCCGGGCCACTACCCGGCCCCGGAGTGTCGGAGCCTGTGGCGGCGCCCGATCCGGGTCCACTGTTTCCAGAGCCCTTAGCATTGGTACCGCCGGCACCGTTACCGTTAACGATTGAGACCTTTACGCCGTCTTGAAGCTTGTCGAATCCAGTCACCGCGATCACCTCACCGGGATTCACTCCTTGCACTGCTGCGAGGTTGGCGTCGGTGGTGCCGACCGTGATGGTTCGAAGGGACGCAGTCTGGTTTGAATTGATCACGTACACAAAAGTGCCCTGCGCGTTTCGCTGGATCGCTGCAGTGGGGGCCAGCGACGCATTTTGCTGGGTATCCACCAGTAGTCTTGCGTTCACAAACTGATTAGGGAAGAGCGCCAAATCCTGATTCTGAAAAATTGCCTTCAGTTTCAAGGTGCCCGTTGTGGTGTCGATCTGGTTGTCCAGAGTCAGAAGCGAACCTGTGGCCAGTTTGGTTTGCTGGGCGCGATCGAATGCCGCTACCTCCATCTTTTTGCCGTTCTTCAATTGCTTCTGAATTTGAGGAAGATAATCTTCCGCGACGCTGAAGATTACGGTGATGGGCTGCAGTTGGGTGATAACCACAAGCGGAGTGCTGCCCCCGGCGGTGACGATATTTCCGGGATCGATCAAGCGAAGGCCCACTCGACCATCAATGGGCGCCTTGATGCTGGCATAGTCGAGATTGGTGGTCGCGCTCGCCAGTGTACCCTGGTCATTTTTTACCGAGCCTTCATACTGCTTCACCAATTGGGCCTGGTCGTCCAGCTGCTGCTTGGCAATCGCGTTCCTGTTGAATGCCAGCTGATATCTGTCCAAGTCAATTTTGCTCTCGTTGAGAAGCGCTTCATCGTGCGCGAGTGTTCCTTGCGCCTGCAATAAGGTGGCTTGATAGGGACGGGGATCGACCTGAATCAGCAGGTCACCCTGGCGGACCATTTGCCCCTCACGATAGTTCACGCTGATGATTTGGCCGTCGACGCGGCTGGTGATTGTGGCAGTGTAGACGGAAGTAACGGTTCCCAAGGCGTTGATGTATACGCCGATCGGTCCCTGGCGCACGGACGCCGTGGTGATCGGCACACTGCGATTTGCTGCTGCGGCCTTTGCTCTTGCGGCTTGGGCAGCGGCTTGCTGCTTTCGGTAATACACAAGCCCTGCGATCGCTAGAGCCAGAATCACTACCACCCAAATCCAGCGATGACTGCGAGCCTTGCATGGCTCGGGAGCTCTCACCGCAGGTTTGGAAGGTGCAGCGGTCCCGGTAGAGGGGGCAGCAGTGGTAGTGGTGCTGGGACTGTCAGCGGTTTCGATCTTGGGAAGGTTATCTGGCACTGGGTGTCCTCATCGATGAATTATGTACCGGTTTTTCGAATCTGCCCTAACGCGCTCATAGTTTGCGCACAACGCTGCAACATCGTAACTTGCCGATTACTGCCCGATGCCAGCTCTTGCGCCTGAAATCCTTTCGGCGGTGCTAATTGAGGGCAAAAAAGTACGCACATCATCCGACGAAATAGATAGGTATTCGGTTTCAATAACTTAGCCACTCAGAGAATGGACCTAGCAGTCGGTGCAAAGGCCGGGGCCCGCCCGGCCGGGGCTGAGTATGCTCCCATGGCTGGTTCTGCGAAGCTAGCGTTTGACGGCCTGGAACCACTGGGCTGCTGCACCGACCAGTGCAGACTCAGCCCCGTAGTGAGCATTGACGATCGGGATGTGGTGGCTCAGCGGGCGGGCCGATCGAGCAACCAGATTTCGCCGAATGCGGCTGCGAAAGGAAGTCATCATGCGACCCATTCCTCCGCCGAAAATTATTACTTCCGGTTCAAGCAGATCGATAATGTTGCTCAACCATACGCCGAGGTAATCGGCGGCTTCTTCCAGGATTTTTTTGGCCATTCGATCGCCCCGGATTGCCGCTTTGCTTACGATTTCGCCGGTGATGCCGGACATTTTGCCGTCCGCCATTTTTAGGATGAGCGATCGACTCGCGGCGCCTTTACGCAGAAGGCTGCGGGCGCGTTCCGCGATGGCGGTGCCGGAAGCGTACATCTCGATGCATCCGCGTTTCCCGCAGCGGCATGAAGGGCCGTGAAAATTTATGGTCATGTGACCGCCCTCACCGGCAGCGCCGGTTCGGCCGTCGTAAATGTGGTCCTGCAAGATGATCGCAGTGCCAATGCCGGTTCCCAATGTCACGTAAAATGCGCTTTGGTATCCGCGTGCGGAGCCCCATCTGGCCTCCGCCAGGGCTGCTGCGTTTGCATCATTGGCCAACCGCGTCGGCAGACGGTAGGGCTTTTGGATATTTTGCGCCAGCGGATAATTCCGCCAGCAGGGTAGGTTCGCGGTGCTTAACACAACTCCTCGTTTGGCATCGACCCACCCTGGTACGCAGACGCCTATCTTTTCGATATTTTTTGCGCGCGGATCGAGCATGACGCCGTCGATTGCATCACGGACCGCGCGGAATCCTTGATCCGCACTTCCACGCGCGATCATGGGAGCTCGGCTCGAAAACACTACTCGGCCGCGTGAGTTCACTAGGCCGACTGCGACTTTCGTGCCGCCGATATCCACCCCCAGAACTTGATCGCCCGCAACGCGCGCGTTATTGCGCAAAGTTTGTCGTCCTTTTCGCAAGCATCCAAACGAATTGCCGACGATGCAGGCAGTCGTACAATAGACACGCCATATTCATGTCGGCCGGATTGTACGGCAGGTTTGCCGCTGAATGGCGATGTCATTCGCGCGTGCGAGGGGCGAGCACACCTACGCAAGCGGACGGCTTGGGAAATTCCGACTCATTCGCCATCTCTGAATCAGTGCGCCCAGATTTTCGCCGGGCTGGTCTCGTAGGTATAAACGTGAACCATCCAACCGAAGACTTGCGGCACCCAGCGGCCGCCTGCTTGTTCGCAGGCAGACTGCGTCGCGATTTCGCCGCGGAATCCGAATTCTTTCAAGTCCACCTGCTGCAAAGAGGTGCCCTTAGGAGGGAAACAGAGATTCACGTGTTTGTGCCAGCGTGCGACGCTGAGGGGGATGCGCGCGTTCAATTCGTCTTCCGCGGCGTTCTTGCGGGCGGTGTACATTGCGCCTTCCAACTCATAGCCGTCCTTCGTTTTCTTGTACAGCAGCGATGTCGGGTGCGCGGGATTGAATTCGAAAGCCGCTTCGAAGGCATAGGAATAATTTGTGAAGTGATAATGCGGCTGCGGAATGTCGGGCAAGAAGATCTTGTATCCGTCGGCGAGCGCGACGCGGTAGTCCTTGTATTTTTCGATGGCCGGACGCAGTTGCGCGAGAATTTCGGCAGCGCGCTTGTCGTCGCTTGCATTTTCCGGGCGCAAATCGGTCATGAACATGTGTGCGCCCATGTCCATATCGTGATCAGACATGGCGTCGTTCGCGGCTTTAGCGGCTTCCGGATTCTTGTCGCCCATATCCATTCCCGCCATGCCATCGTAACCCTGCGGTTGGGACTGCCCGGCTTGTTGGGAGCGAGCGGGCAAAACTAGAAGCGATGCCGCAGATGCAAGCAGGACGGCCGCAAAGGACTTCATTGCGATTCTGGCTTTCATGACTGTTCTCCTACAAATATTACGTCGCGCCGAGCGGGAAGTTTCACGCCATTTGTATAGGGAGCGAATCAACTACTAACTACTGCAGGACCTGGGCCGATTGCTACGACGTGAGAAGGCCCGGGGCCCGGGCCTTCCCGTGGGGGTGCTGCGTCAAGACATATGTGACTCGGCAATATGGCGTTTCATTCCAAATTGATACGCCTAGTCGTCGAGTATTTATGAAACCCGGAATGTCGGCAAAAGTTGGGTAGCAGAGGGTCGGCTGACAGGCTTGGCGGGCAGGGTTAAACAAAATCGTAATGTGCCAGCAACTTCTGTTCCACATGTGTCGTCCAATGTTCCACCAGCGCGAGGAGTTTATTTGCACTTTCGCGCCGTGTACTCTTGACCTTGGCTTTGAAATCTGTAAACTGCGGTTTTCCCTTATGGCGACGCAAGCCAACCCGATCGAAGACACGCCGCAGGAATTCGAGCTCCCGCAGCGAGAGGCGGCTTTTTTTTACGGGCTATTCCTGCGCGGACATTCGGCGGATGAACTGAGGAAGGATATACAGGTCCCTGCTGCGGTGCTGGCGAAATGGGACAAGGAAACCGTGCGCGAGCCGCAGCTGCGGCCGGTGCTGGAGCGCATAGTACAGTATCGCCAGCACGTGCTGGCGATTTTTGAGAACCTCATCTGTCACGACGCTGCCACGCAGAAGCTTCAGTAAGATCCTTTGGCCCCGTGCCAACACCTGTTTTGCCGAATCGTTGGTTACTTTTGACACCCCAAGAAAGTAAGGGGATTCGTCGGGCCGAAAATTGCGATGAAGGTTCCTCGATCTGGTAATGCGAAAATGAAAAATGGCGCGCGAGTTTGGCTTCGTGCCGGACAGGCGTCCCGCTTTTAAGTCTTCTTGATACCGAGCGCCTGAACGTAGAACTGATTCACGTATTCTTTCAGCATTCGTCTCGAGCTAAATTGCGGCGCGATGGTCTTGATGGCCGCTTTCATCGTTCGCACGAATTCGTGAGGTACTTCGTTGTCGGAGCGCTGGTAGTAGCGAGGTACGATTTCTTCTTCGAGTAAGCGATAAAGAGATTCGGCATCGGCGTTGGTGCGGTCGCCTTCCACCGGATCCCCGCCGAAAGCCCAGCCATTCTTGCCGTTGTATCCTTCGAGCCACCAGCCGTCGAGTATGGACAAGCTGGGCACGCCATTGGCGCCGGCTTTCATACCGCTGGTTCCGCTGGCTTCGAGTGGGGGCAATGGATTATTCAGCCAAATGTCGACTCCGCGGACGACGCGCTGTGCCAGATATTGGTCGTAATTTTCGACGAAGGCGATGCGCGCGGCGAAATTGGGATCTTGCGCTAAGTGGAAAACTTTCTGAATCAGCTGCGCGCCTGCTACGTCCGATGGATGAGCTTTTCCCGCAAAGATAATCTGCACCGGCCGCAACGGATGAGTCAGCATCCGCTTGAGGCGTTCCGGATCGTGTAGGATCAAATCCGGGCGCTTGTAACTGGTGAATCGCCGTGCAAAACCAATCGTGAAAATTTCAGGGTCCAGCAGGGCCCCGAAAGCAATCACGGTTTCGGCGCGGACCCGCTTTCTCTGCCATTCTTCGCGCGCCCGCTCGTTGATTTCGTCAATCAATAGAACTTTGAGGCGTGTGCGAAGCCACCACAGTTCTTCGTTCGGAATTCTATCGACTGACTCCCATGTTTTGATCTGATCCTGATCGCGAATCCAGCCCGGTCCCACGTACTTATCGAGCATGGGCTGCAACCACACCGGATCGATCCAGGTGAGCAGGTGGACGCCGTTGGTGATCGCGGTGATCGGCACATCTTCCACCTTCTTTTCCGGCCAAATGTCTTTCCACATCTCCTTGGCCACCTCGCGGTGTTTCTTGCTGACCGCATTGCAGTATTTGGACATGCGGAGCGCGAAGACTGTCATATTGAAGCCGGCATCTGGATTCGCGGGGTTGGTACCCAGCTGCAACAGGCCATTGCGGTCTGTGCCGAATTTATCGTAGTAGCTGCTGAAATATTTTTCGAAGAGAGGGAACGGAAAAACATCCGTGCCGGCGGACAAGGGAGTGTGTGTTGTAAAAACGGAAGTCTCGCGGATTTTCGAAATCGCGTCTTGAAAAGTTGAACCTTTCTCGACTAGCCCGCGCGTGCGCTCCAGGAAAGCAAATGCCGGATGGCCCTCGTTGATATGGACTGCTGCGGGATGAATGCCTAGCGTTTCCAAGACGCGCATTCCGCCGATGCCCAGAACGATTTCCTGTCGCAAACGCTGCTCGGCGTCGTTGGTGTACAGACGATGTGCGATGGCGCGATCCCAGGGCTGGTTGCTCTCGACTTCCGTGTCGAGAAGGTAGACAGGCACTCTGCCAATGTCGGCGCGCCAGACAAGAACGTGAACGGGCGGGTTGAAGAACGGAACGAGTACTTTCAGCGGCTCATTGTTCGCATCGCGCACCTGGCTTACCGGATCGTAGGTGCGATCCAGCGTTTTTTCGTCGTCTTCCTGCCAGCCATCGTCGCGAATTTTCTGCGAGAGATAGCCGCGCGAATAAATCAGGCCGACGGCGACCATCGGAATCGCCAAATCGCTGCACTCCTTGATGTAGTCGCCGGCGAGAACCCCCAAGCCACCGGCATAAAGAGGCAGAGAATGATGGAAAGCATATTCGGCGGAAAAATAAGCGAGCGGCGATGATGGCGTTCCGTACTGCCTGGTGAACCAGCCCGTATGGGAGGCAATGCTGGCATCGAATTCCACCATGACGGCATCGAAACGCTTCAGAAATTCAGGATCGTGGGCCGCACGCTCGAGCGTTTCCTGGGGCAAAATGGCCAGCATGCGCAGTGGATTGTGATCGCTCTCCCGCCACGCCTGCAGATCCAGAGCCGGGAACATTTCGCGCGCCTCGCGATGCCAGCTCCACCACAAATTGTAGGAAAGGCGTTCGAGCCCGCGAATCCGTTCGGGCAAATTGGGGAATAGCGGCGCAGGGTTTGTGCTATCGGACATTAAACTTTATACCTCGCCTTCCAGGACAAAAGGATTTGTGATTCCGATGCATTCGAGAGCTGGGCGGTCTTGGCGACAACATTATCGCCCACGCGGACGGATTACGAGAGTGCCTTTGTTACGTTTTTGTGGGCAGGTTGTACGATGTTGAACTCGTAACTTTCCCGCGACGCGATGGCTCAGATTGGGATTTTGCGCCGATGCTCCAGGAAACGCGGGAAATCTTCGTCGCTTATAACGCCACAATGTGAGATATTGTGCCGAGTATCGATATGTTACGAAATATGACTTTTTCCTTCTCTCTGGATCGACGGTGACGATACCGGCAAAGTTTGCATTCCCGTGGAGTTCTCGGACATGGCTAGGATCCCGCTGAAGTGCAGGAGGGCGAGTCTGAAACCCGCCCCTACAAGAGATCGGGCAGGTGTCAAGACATCGGCGATGGTTGTCGCCACCGTTCTCGCCACACTCGTTTTATTCGTGAGTGGCTGCGGGAAAAATTCGACATCCGTCGCCCCCACTGCTACATCCGAAGAACCGCCGGTTCAAGTCTCGCAAATTAAGGTTGAGGTGACGGCTGGCGCCACGGTCGTGATCACTCCTTCGGCCGAGTTCGCCATTACTCCCCAAGGTTATGTTTCCGCAAGTCTGTTGTCTGGCAATCAAAAGCTTTCACTCGATGATCGCAGTAGCGAAGCGGGAATTCAGGTCACGGCCAACGGAAAGCCGTTGCCGGACGCGGTCTTCGATGTGGCGCATCCCGGAATATCCGAGCCGCACGGAAGACTCGGAAGCAAAGGCCAGCGCGTTGAATTGACGGGCAAGAATTCCGCCGGAAATCTAGAGCAATCGCTGATCGTTGAGGTATATGACGATTTTCCGGGAATTGCTCTGGTGTCAGCGTCGATTCGGAATGCGGGCATGCGTGAATCGAAACTCGATTCCGTGGACCTGGATCGACATCGCTTGAGCGCGTCATTGGCGGATCCCGCGGTGACTCCTAACGAGATGTGGTCATTTCACGGAGCGAGCATCCAATGGGGTAAGGACAACGTATTCGAAATTCCCAAGAAGTTCTCGCAGCAGAATCAGATGGGGTCGATGGTCGAGGTAAAAGGAGACCTGGGACGCGTGGGCGGTGGAATTCCTGTAGTCGCGTTCTGGACCAGGAATGTGGGCGAAGCGATCGGCCACGTGGAAACTCTACCGCTGGTGCTTTCGATTCCGGTGAAAACCGAAACCGACGGCCATGTGGATGCCAGCGTTCATCTAACACCCGGTAATATGCTGCAACCCGGCGAAACCTATTCAACGCCGGAAACATTTATCTCCGTTTATTCCGGCGATTATTACGAACCCTTGCGAATTTATTCCGAAGTGATCGATGGCGAAGGGCTGAAAAAACCAACCAACAATAAAGAAGATTATGCGGTCAGCTGGTGCGGCTGGGCTTATCTCGCCAATGTGACACCGGCTCAGATGCTCGGCACGATTCCTAAGCTTAAGGAAATGGGAATCCATTGGGCCACTCTCGATGACCGGTGGTTCAACAACTATGGCGATTGGGAACCTCGCAGCGATACTTTTCCGGGCGACGAAATTCGCAAAATGGTTCAGCAGTTTCACGAGCAAGGTATAAAAGTGCAACTCTGGTGGCTGCCGCTGGCCGTGGAAGATGGCGGGCCCGGATATGAATCGCATGCGTACGGTGTTTCTGAAGTTGTGAAACAACATCCGGACTGGCTGGTTCTCGACAAGAACGGCAAACCGGCCCGCATGACCCGGAATTTGGCCACACTTTGTCCCGCGCTTCCGGAAGTTCGCGCGTATTACAAGCATCTGACTGAGAGATTTATTCACGATTGGGATTTTGACGGGCACAAGCTCGACAATATTTATAGCGTCCCCGCTTGTTACAACCCCAAGCATCATCACAAATCCCCGTACGATTCCGTTTACGCCATGGGCGACATCTATAAGACGATTTTTGAAACCACACGCGCGTTGAAGCCTGAAAGTGTTACGCAGAGTTGTCCGTGCGGCACGCCTCCGAGCATTGCATGGCTGCGCTACATCGATCAGGCAGTGACGGCCGATCCCGTCGGGTCCGTGCAGGTGCGGCAACGCGTGAAGATGTACAAGGCGCTGCTGGGGCCGAACTCCGCTGTGTATGGAGATCACGTGGAATTAACGCGGATCGCGAATCCAAACGGCAACGAGCGCGATTTAGGATCGGATTTTGCTTCTACCGTCGGCACTGGTGGCGTGGTAGGGACGAAATTTGCCTGGCCTGACTATGGGCCGAAACTGAGCGATGTGTATCTCACGCCGCAAAAGGAAGATTATTGGAAGAAATGGATCGGGCTTTACAACGAAAAAATGCTTTCGCGCGGGACTTTTCGGAATCTTTACGTGTACGGTTACGATGTCCCGGAGGGCTATGCGATCGAAAAAGACGGGATTATGTATTACGCGTTTTTTGCGCCGCAGGCGTTCTCGGCCTCTGGTAGCTCTCAACCTATGGCATGGTCGGGAGAAATCGAATTACGAGGTCTGACGCCTGGGACTTACAGGGTACTCGACTATGTCAACGGCAAAGATCTCGGTACCGTTACTGCGCCAAAGGCAAAATTAAAGACGACCGTTACTGACCACTTGCTCCTCGAGGTCACGAAACAATGAGAGTTTCTAACTAATGGATCGGTTTTTTGTGATTTAGCGCGTCTGCAAATGAGTGCGGAAGAATTCCTGGACGCTGTCGCGGTCTCTGAACGCTTCCGTCCCGCCTTCTCGAGTTGTTGAAAACGCTCCGGCGATATCGGCGTATTCAAGACATTCCGGCGGCGCTGCGCCCTGCAGGAAGCGATGAATGAAGCCGGCATCGAAGCTATCGCCTGCGCCTACGGGGTCGACAGATGCCACGCGCATCCCGCTGCGCCGCCATTCTTCGCGACCCTTTCGCGCAATTGCACCTTTTAGACCGAGTTTCACTACCACAAATTGGCAGAGTTTTGAGAGGTGAGTAATCGCTTGTTCCAAATCATCGGTTGCAGCGATCTTTTTTGCTTCCCGTTCGTTAGGAAAGAAAATATCGACGAACGGCAAAACGTCCAGCAGACCGCTGGCCCACTTGCCTTCCGGATCATCGTTGGTGTCGAGCGACGTCGAGAGGCCCTTTGCCTTGGCTTGGCTGAATAATTTCGCAATGTAAGGACGCAGGGATTTGTGCAAGAAGTAAGAAGAGAGATGAAGGTGCCGCGCCGAAAAAATGTAATCCAGATCGAGATCTGCGTAACTCAGCTCAAACATAGTGCCGGGATACGTGAGGATGAAGCGATGTTCCGGCTGAGCGAGAATCACACTAAGGCCGGTGGCGGTGCCGCTTGAAGCAATATAAACGTGCTCTAGTCCGACGCCTGCATTTGCAAGCCAATCGAACGCCATTTTCCCCAACGGATCCGCGCCGATCTTTGACACCATTCCCACTCTTGTGCCGAGAACCGAAAGATTGTGCGCAAAAATCGCGGATGAGCTTCCCAGCGTCAGCCGGAATCCATCGATGAGCGTTTCTTGTTCTGGTTTCAGCTGCGGCGGCAAACCGTAAAGAATAAGATCCGGATTTATTTCTCCCACGACGCAGACATCTATAGGCGCTAGTTTTTCTTCGGTCATTTGCTGCTTTCAAGCATCACTACGCGAGACAGGTTCCGCGGTTCGTCGGGATTCAAACCCTTTTTTATGCCGGTGTAGAAGCCGAGCAATTGGCCGGGGACTACGCTTGCTGCCGCGCGGGCTGCTTCCGGGACGTCGAGCGACAACTCAACAAGATAGTCGGCGGAATCGCGAATCGCGGAGTTTTGGACGTTGCTGATCGCCAGAGTGATGCCGCCAAGTTTCTTGATTTCCTGGAGAACGGCTACCTCCGCATCGAAACCAGTTTCGCTGATGATGAAAGTAATCAATGTTTCCGGGCTGACAATCGATTTTGGGCCATGCCTGAACTCCAGAGTATGAAAACATTGCGCGTAGGAACAGGACATTTCTTTCACTTTCAGCATCGATTCCTGCGCGATCCCAAAGAATGGACCCTGGCCGAGAAAGACATAGTCCGCAAATTTGTGGGAATCCACTAACGATTTTATGGTGGATTCAATTCGGCTGAATTGATTAGCAACCTGATCGGGAAGCCTGCGAAGTGCATCGACAAAATCGCCGCGACGCGCTCGAATGGCTGCAAGCGCCTGCAGGGTAAGGAGCATGGAAGTGAAGGATCGGGTCATTACCGTACTTTTTTCATCCGCTGCTAGCAGCTTCACGGAGTGTGACGCGATGCGCTCGATCGGGGTGTCGGCGGCGCAGGTAATTGCAAGCGCTTTTAGCTTAAGTGTTTCCTCGAGGCATTCTGCGGCTTCCAAAGTCTCCGAGGTGTAGCCCGATCGAGTGATCAGCACGGGCTGACATGGGACCGGAAGTAATTGTGGAAACAGCGTAATTTCCGATGCGGGAGTTGCCCTGGATTTTTCGCCCGTCAAAATAGACCACGAGGCTGCCGCGGCTTGCGCGAGGTAGAAACTCGATCCGCATCCGATGAAAACCCATTCGATATCTCTGGGCAGCCTGTCGCTGAGAGACCGCAATTCGGCGATAGTCTCCGCGCTGTGTAGGCATGATTTCCACGTGTCTGGCTCCGAACGAATTTCGGCGATGGTGTGAGCGCCAACTGCTGATTTCAGGTCCGCCAACTTTTCCTCCACATGAACTCGGTCAATACTCAAACGACTATGACTTTGATATGAGCAGCGCGAAGCCCACGTAGGTCGCGCGCAGAAATTTTCTTGTCGGTGATGGTGTGATGCACCGCCGAAGTGGGAGCGATAAAAGAAAGGCTGCGCCGGCCGAACTTACTGGAATCGCACACGATGATCGTGGTTTTGGCGTTTTCCATCATCACGCGATTTGCGCGAGCTTCCAGCAGATTCGGGGTCGTCAAGCCATATTCGATATCGAACCCGTCCACTGCGAGAAACAGAAGATCGGCCGTGACATGGCGCAAAGAGTCCTCGGCGAGTGGGCCTACCAACGAAAATGAATTTCTTCGCAGCACACCACCCGTTAAAATCACTTCGACGGGAGTCCCGGCAAGCTCAGCGGCGATGTTAACTGCATTGGTGATAACGGTGAGTTCTGGAACGCGCTGAATTGCGCGCGCAATAGCGGTGGTGGTCGTGCCCGAATCGAGAATCACCACGTGCCCTGGGCGCACAAAACGCGCCGCGGCTGCCGCGATTTTTACTTTTTCGCGCCGATGCAACTGTTCTTTTTCATGTAACGTGGGGTCTCGTAGCGCTGAGGCGTCTATCGGAAGCGCGCCACCGTGCGCGCGTTGAATTCGGCCCATCTGATGAAGCGCTTCCAAATCCTTGCGAATGGTGATCAGCGACGTGGAAAAGCGGCGAGCGAGATCCTTGACTACAACGCGGCCGTCGCGTTGTGTCAATTCCAGTATTTTTCGCCGCCGTTCTTCCGCTAGCATCTGAAATTTGCCCTACTTTCGATTTATTACTTTTTGTTACTATTTCGCGCCTGCGAGTGATAGCTTGGCACAAATGCAATCCGGGAGCAAGGGTATATGGCCGATGTAAAAATCGTGTGCGTGAGCGCCAATCCCGCGATGGATCGCCGGCTGCGGATGAGTTCCTTGTCGGCGGGTGAGATTAATCGCGCGAAAAACGCGCAGGGATTTGCTGGCGGCAAAGCCGCCCATGTGGCCATGGCTGCTCGTGCAATGGGCGCAGATATTGCGTGGATTGGCTTTCTCGGCGGAGCGATTGGTCAGGAGTGTGCGCGGCAGCTGGAGAATTTGGAAATCGAAGTAGCTTCGATTCTTACCGCCGCAAGCACGAGGGTGAATCTGGAAATCATCGAAGATTCTGGAAGGGTTACTGAGATCCTCGAACCCGGTGCCGGTCCGACAATTGAAGAAAAAGATGAGTTCCTTCGGGTGTGCGGCCAGAAAATGCAGGACAGTTGGAAAGGTGGACTCCTTGTGATTTCCGGCAGCCTGCCTGCGGATGTGGCTCCTGATTTCTACGTTTCATTGGTCGAAATCGCGCGTGCGGCGGGGGCGAAAGCTTTTATTGATACCAGTGGTGGGGCTCTGCGCGAAAGTTTGAAGGCCAAACCGGACTTCGTGAAACCGAATCGCGCTGAGGCGGAAGCGCTGGTGAAACGTCCGCTGAAAACTGCCGAAGATGCGGTTTCTGCTGCCAGAGAGATCATTGAATTGGGAGCCGCGAGCGCAGCAATTACGTTGGGACGGGAAGGGATTGTCTGGGTGGAACGCGCAAATGGGTTGGCGTGGATGGCTCGGCCACCCGCGATGAACGTGATTTCCACGGTCGGTTGCGGTGACGCCACGCTCGCAGGTTTTGCCCTGGCAGCCTCTCAGGGCTTGTCCGGTGAGGAAACCATTCGTCTTGCTGGGGCGTGCGGGGCTGCCAACTGCGTTGCGTTTGCGCCGGGCAGGATTGAAAAGACAAAAGTGCGCGAGCTGATTCCAAAAATTGAGGTCCGAGAACTAACTTTCTAGACTGAAATAACAGCAATGCGCTGACTGGCCGGGATCGAGACGTTTTATTTCGAGGGCGGCACGATTCCAGGAATCCATCGAGCGGCGTTATCGTGGTAGATGCGACGCACGACTGGCTCCGGCAAATTCAGGCCCTCGATTTGGCGGCCCTTATATGGAAGAGTTTCGTCTGTCGCGAGAAATTTCCAATCTCTGGCATATGTTTCCTGCCAATCTTTTAACGCTTCAGCCGTGGGCTCGTTGTTGAGAAATTCCAGGTCGGTGCCGTACAACACGCGGTCCTGATACTTGATCAGGAAGTTCCGTACTTTGCCTCGCGGCTGAATCATCAGATATTCCATACGCGCCGCCGTATCCACCGCGAAATTGGGATAGCGGTCAAATCGTTTCGCAATTTCATCCACATCCGTTTCCATGCTTCCCAGGTGAGCGCCTACCACGCGTAGTTTTGGATTTTCGGCGAGCAGGTGATCCCGAGCCGCCAGAATCACTTCTTTGCGCGGATGATCGGGATGCAGATACATGTACCACTGGGGATTTTCTTTGTAGTAGTCGTAGTCGGGACTCTGAGGATTGGGAGGCTGCCAGCACGAAGAAGGCTCTGCAACGTGCGCGACCAGCGTTTTGTTTTCTGCGACCATCGCCCGATAGATCGGTTGGAATGCGGGATCGTCTGGCATCACGTATTTACCGTCGGGCGTCTTCACTTCCATTCCAATATTTTTCCAGATTTTCACGGCGACGGCGCCGTCCGTAAATTCCCGGTGAAGCTGCTCGATGGTCTTCTGTCCAAAATCCTTTTGCTGGAAATCAAATGGATTGAAGGTGACGCAGAGCCTTGCGTGGTTTTGGCTGCCTTTAACAAACGCTTTGGCGCGCGCCGTCTCGGCGGCCAGATCGCCATAAATGCCATGCGTATCGGCCACGCAAATATCCAGTACGTGTAAGCGGAGCCGCCCCATTAGGGCAATAAAATCAGGGTCATTCTTGAAAGCGTGGACGTGAGTGTCGATCGGCTCCAGCGCCGCAAGAGCGCTCAGGTCGCCGCTGGGTTGGAGCGGCCGATCCGATGCTATTGCATTGGGGATTGGAGAGATCGCAAGATGACACGCCGCAAAAACGGCGGCCGTCAAACCCATGGCGATGATCGATAGTAGAAGAAGTCTTTTGAAGTCGAGGGGCATAGTGTCGATCAGCGTTTCGTTTGTCCTGAGCGCGTTCGACTCCTCGTGGAATCATTATTATTTGCTTCGCTAGACGGCTCCCGGACGTCTGCAACAATTAATTCCACGCCTGCCTCACGCAACGGCCGCAGATATTGAGCATCTGTTCCTGAATCGGTAACCAGAATATCGATATCGGTTACCGGGCCCACGTAAGCAAAACCTTGATTGCCGAATTTACTGTGGTCCGCGAGCGCAATACTGACACGGGCTGATTTTAAAATCATTTTTTTGATTTGCGCTTCGGCCTGGCTGGCGGTGGATATGCCGTAGGCCGGATCAATCGCGCTGACGCCCAACACCGCCTTATCGACGCGTATCTCCGAGAGCGCACGCTGCGCCCACACTCCCGAAAGATAAAAGACATCCTTCTGAAGTTCGCCTCCGGTGGAGATGACCGAAACATGCGGGCTGCGCTGGAGTTCCTCGACAGTAGGCGGCGAATTTGTGATTACCGTCAGCCTGTTGCGGTGGAGCAAACGGCGCGCCAATTCAAAGACTGTGGTGCTACCCTCGAGAAAAACTGTCTCGCCGTCCAGGATTAGCCGCTCTGCTTCTCGAGCAATGGCTTGCTTTTCAACCCGGTTGCTGCGGCCGAGCGTCTCATAAGAAGGCTGAAAATTCGTACTCGACGTTCGCGAAACCGCGCCACCGTGCGAACGCACCAAAACCCCTTCTTTTTCGAGCGTGGCGAGATCACGTCGAACAGTGGCCGCCGTCACACCGAGCATTGCGATCAAC
Source organism: uncultured Acidobacteriota bacterium (assembly GCA_963703675.1). Taxonomy (GTDB): domain Bacteria; phylum Acidobacteriota; class Terriglobia; order Acidiferrales; family UBA7541; genus Palsa-295. The sequence goes on from CAVPFH010000013.1 coordinate 57,326, forward strand.
TCGGAAGCACTGACGGTTCGCTCGCGAGACAAAATCTCGCGAATGCGAAATCGCCGTTCTTCCGCCAAAAGACTCATCAAGAAGCTCCGCGTGAAGGTGCAGGCCAAAAGCAGCCGGATTGTGCCACAAATCAATCCAATTTGTTCATAAAAATAAAAAATGCGTCAATTCCGATAAAAATAGTTTGACAAACGCTCGCAATGGGGCTAATTACGTGAGCGATTCGCTTAGTGGATGGCTAGAGTGGGCCTTCCACCGGTCCGCGTGTATTTGTTATGGCGACTTAAGCTCTGAGGGGTGGTTCGTGATCACATCGTTTCGCAAACCATTGTTCCACCAAAGCTGTCCGAAGGACCACAAAACGCAGAGCCGCAGAAAGTTACGGATTTTCTTAGCACTGTTTGTGCCGTGTCTGTTCCTTTGTTCCGCCGTTTGGGGTCAAAAAGATACCGGTGCCATCGCAGGTACGGTGAAGGATACCTCAGGGGGTGTGGTCGCCGGCGCAAGTGTAAAGGTGATCGATGTAGATCGAGGAACCGAGATCGACACGGCTACGAACGATGTTGGAGACTATACAGTGAGTCCACTCAGAGTCGGACGCTACAAAGTTACAGTCGAGAAAGCTGGATTCAAGACAGCGGTGGCCGGACCAGTGGTTGTGGAGGTTCAAGAACACCCGTCAGTAAACGTGACGCTGCAGGTTGGTCATGCCGATGAGACTGTAACGGTAACGACGCAGAGTCCGATGCTTGAAACGGAAACATCCGACCTCGGTCAGGTAATAAGTGGTCAGAGGGCGGTAACCCTGCCTCTCAATGGACGCAACTATGCGCAACTCGCGTTGCTCGGCGCAGGCGTGGTTCCGAGCGAGCCGGGCTCGCGTGTGGAGACCAGTTACGGTTTCAGTTCAAATGGTGCACGCGCGCTGCAGAACAATTATTTGCTCGACGGGGTAGACAATAATTCTAATCTTGGCGATGTGCTCACTGGTCAAGCCTACGTCATTCAGCCTTCCGTAGACGCGATTGAGGAATTTAAGGTCCAAACCAATTCTTATAGCGCAGAATTCGGACGCGGCAATGGAGCGATCCTAAACGCAATAATCAAGTCGGGTACGAATGGCTTCCACGGCGATGTTTACGAATTTTTTCGAAATGATGCGCTCGATGGGCGCAATGCCTTTGACTCGAGCAGGCAGCCCTATCATCAGAACCAGTTCGGAGGAACGCTCGGGGGCCCGATTATAAAAGACCGGACATTCTTTTTCGTGGACTACGAAGGCCTACGCATCACCCAGGCATTGCCGCAACTGTCATTGGTGCCCACCCCGGCAGAAATCGGCGGAGATTTTTCCAGCTTTCTGACGACGACGCCCGCGATGGCTGTAGATATGAACGGCAATCCCACGAATCAGGTTGCGCTCGATTGCAGCGGACATCCTACATTTGTGGGAGAAATCTTTAACTCCCGGCTCGCGCAGACTTCTGCTTTGAACCCAAGCGGCATCTGCGGAGTTCCGATCGGCGTCGACGGCGCAGGCAATCCCACGAACATTTTTCCGGCAGGTTCAATCGATCCGCTTGCCGCGCGTCTTTCGGCGCTATTCCCCGCGCCTAATTTAAACTTGAACGGGGCGAATTTTCTAGCCGACCCAAAACGAACTGCGAGCCGTAATAATTTTGATGTCCGGATTGACCACAGGTTTTCAGACAAGGACAGCATTTTCGGCAGGTTCAGCTACGAAGATCAACCGAGTTTTACGCCGTCACCTTTCCAAAACGAACTGGACGGCGGAGCCTTTTCCGATGGGAATGAAGACGATTCATTCCGTAGTGTGGCGATCAGTGAAACTCACGTTTTCTCATCCAATCTGATCAATGAATGCCGACTTGGATACAATCGGATCAACTCGCACCGCTTCCAGCTGAACGCAAATACAAATGTTTCGCAGCAGCTCGATTTTCCCGGCGTTCCGTTTGGTCCCAATCTGGGCGGCTTGCCGCAAATCAGTATTAACGATGGCACCGCCACGATCGGCAGCGCTGGATATCTGCCGGCCATCGAAAAACAGAACAGTTACGTGCTGACTGATAATTTGACCTGGATTCACGGGCGACACTCATTCAAGTTCGGAACGGAAATTCGAAGAGAGCAATTCACGTTATTTGAGCCGTCAGCGCCTCGTGGAACGATGAATTTCGCGAGCGACTTCACTGACAACCCGGCTGCACCTACAACTGGCGGCGAGGCGTTTGCTACCTTTCTGTTGGGTATACCCGATAGCGGCACAATTACAAATACGCACAACGTTGACTATCGCCGCCAAATTTATTCGTTTTACGCCCAAGACGACTTCCGGATGACCCAAAAGCTGACTTTCAATCTTGGCCTGCGATATGAATTGTTCACGACCATTAAAGCGGCCGGAAACGAGCAGGCCAACTTTGACTTCGCGACCGATTCACTGATCGTTCCGAAGGGCCAAGACGCGCAGCTTACGCCGTTTCTGGCAATGAATATTCCGATCGTGCGAGATGGCAGCAGGGGGCTGATTTCACCCGACCTGAATAATTTTGCTCCGCGTTTGGGATTGGCGTATCAGATCAATAGCAAGCTAGTATTGCGGACAGGTTATGGCATCTTTTACGGCGGACAAGAAAACGGCCCTTATTCGAATCCTAGCCCGGGTTTTAATCCGCCTTTTTTCGTAACACAGTCTTTCAGCACGCCGTGCTTCCAGTCGTCCGCGAACCCAAATCCCGGGCAAACCGATTGTTCGATCAGCGCGAGTAACTCAACCCTTCCATTGAACGTGTTATCGCAAGGTTTTCCAGCCAATTCGTTAACGGATCCCAACACTCCAATCTTATTTGCGGTTAGCCCGAAAGTGCGTACTCCCTATACGCAGCAGTGGCATTTTGGCTTCCAATATCAATTGCCGAGCCAAACCGTGGTCGAAATTTCTTACGCAGGCTCGCACGGTTCCAACCTCTATAATTTTTATAACGGTAATCAGGCGGTTCCCGACGCAACTTTCTGCACGACGCCTCCGAACACGCCAGGAAACTGTCCGACGGCGCCGCGCCGTCCCGCCCAGATGTGTGACGATTCTGTTTTCCCACCCAATTGCAACGGTGTTTTTGATACTGCGATTGACCAACTTCGTACCGATGGTTTTTCAAATTACAACTCGTTGCAGGTTCGATTGGAGAAACAGTTTTCCAATGGGCTTCAGTTCGAAGCTTCGTACACATACGCGCACGCTTTGGATGACGCTTCGAGCGCTGCTTTAGGCTCACTGAATAATGGCGATTTCCGCGATCAGCGCTATCCGTTTTTAGAATATGGTAATTCAGACTTCGACGTACGGCATCGATTTGTCATCAGTTACATCTATCAACTCCCGTTCGGCAATGGAAAAAAGTTTGGCGGAAACGCGACGGGCCTGAAGAATCAAATTATTGGGAATTGGCAAGTCGCGGGAATCACGACAGTTTCGACCGGCAACTGGTTCACGATCACGGATGCCGTTACTAACGTTTCCTCCAGTGACGGAGGAGGAGGCGTAGGTTTTTTTGAGGTTCGACCGAACGTGGTAGCGAACCCAAACGGGAAACCCTGCATTGCAGGTACGGCGTTCAATACCTGCGCATTCGCGGACAACACGATTCCGTTTACGTTCGGCAACGCTGGCCGCAACATCGTGCGCGGCCCGGGCTTCCAGAATTGGGATCTTTCAATTTTCAAAATGTTTCCGGTGCGTGAGCGGATGCGGTTCGAATTCCGCGCCGAATTTTTCAACATTTGGAACCACGTGAATCCGTTGTTTGAACCGGCAGGGCTAGTCAGCGAAGAGCCCCAACCTTTGGAGTTCGGCACGCCGCAATTTGGATTTTTTCAAGGGGCCCGCGATCCGCGATTGATTCAGTTTGCTCTGAAATTTTACTTCTGAAGCTAACGCAGCATGGGAAGGCACATGAATGTTGACTGTGTGACGGTGTCACTGGAAGGAACACGCATATCTGGTTCCGCTTTTCGTAGAAGCACTTGGATCTCGATCGTGTTTCTGATTGTTGTGTTGGGTCTGCCGGCCCGGTCGGCTTACGGTGCGACGTACTACGTTTCCACTAGCGGCAATGACACAAAATCCGGATCGATTTCGTCGCCTTGGCGAACGATTCAGCATGCCGCGAATTCCGTTAAAGCCGGCGACACGGTTTATGTGCGCGCGGGTGTCTACAACGAGGTTGTCAGCATTCCTACCTCTGGTTCGGCGTCGCTTGGATCGATCACGTTTTCAAGTTATCCCGGCGAGCTGGCCACGATTGATGGCACCGGGCTTTCGATTCCCAACGCTCAATGGGGCCTGGTTACGATTGAAAATCAGAACTACATCATCATCAATGGCTTCGAAATTCGAAACTACTCCACCTCCAGCACGAAAGACGTCCCAATCGGAATCTACATTTTTGGTGCTGGCAGCTACCTTCAAATCACCAACAACCATATCCACAATATCGCTACCACGGCCAAAGGTTGCGCGGCCAACGCGTTTGGGATGACGGTGTACGGAACTCAGGCACCTAATTCCATCAACTACCTAACGATTAGCGGCAACGAAATCGATCACACGACGACCGGGTGCAGCGAGACACTCTCTGTAGATGGCAACGTGGAAAATTTTACAATCACTAATAATCGAGTCCACGACGACAACAACATCGCTATCGGTGCGATCGGATTCGAAGGCGTCGCGCCGGTGGGATCGATGTGCGGGTCCGAATTCTGCGATCGTGCGCGTTATGGCGAAATCAGCGGCAACACCGTCTATAACATCACCTCGAACAGCAATCCCGCGTACGGTTCAGGGAGCAACAATCACAGTTATGGCGCCGATGGCATCTACATCGATGGCGGTACACAGATTACGATTGAGCGCAATCTTGTGCACAATACTGACATTGGCATCGAGATGTCCAGTGAGAATCCCGGCAAGCAGACCCCTGGAGTGGAGAAGGCGGACTACATCACGACTCGCAACAACGTCATTTATCAAAGCAATTCTGTCGGCATTACCATCGGTGGTTACGCCAAAGGCAAAGGCGGAACCGACCATTGTAACATCGTAAACAACACCCTGTATGACAACGATACCGCTAAGACCGGCGAAGGTGAGTTTCAGATCCAGTGGTATGCGACCAATAATATTTTTGAGAACAATATTCTCTACGCAGGAACGCAGGGAATTTTTGTTTACGACTACACGACCTCGGAAGCTGATCCGGCTGCGCTGGATTACAACCTTTATTATTCGAATGTCGGCGCATCCAAGGGAACGTGGACCTGGCAGAAGAAAACCTACACGGGGTATTCTTCCTATCTATCGAGCACGGGGAATGATTCGCACTCGCCGCCTTTCCTGAATCCGGAATTTATCAGTCTGGCGTCTCCGCCGAACCTTGATCTGCAATCGAACTCGCCCGCCATTGCCGCTGGTGTAAATCTCGGTTCGAGCATCGTGGGAACTGTGGACTTCGCCGGAAATCCACGCGTTCAAGGGGGAGAAATCAATATCGGAGCTTACGAACAGTAGCGATATATGTCTCTCCGTGCGTTGAGTGCGGTAAATCCGAAGATCCGGTCGGACGATCCGTATTTGGAGTCCTCAAAAGGAAAATCAGTGAGTGAGTGTGGGAAAAACATCAGGCTGAACCGAATCGTTCGCGCCGGCCGGAAATCTCTGGTTGTGGCGTTCGATCACGCTTTAGTTCTTGGTCCTATTTCGGGCACTGAAAATCCGCTGGAGCAGATCAGACGCTTCACCGATGCTGGAGTGGACGCTGTACTACTGAATCTTGGCCTCATTCAACGCTGCCAAGATTCGCTGCTCGGGCCTGCAATGCCTGGAATCATTGCGCGGATTGATTGGACTACTTTGTGGGGAGCCCCCGGCGGAGATGGATCGGGGGAACTTCGAAGCTGTATGCTGGCGCGTCCAGAGGACGCTATGCGTAACGGCGCGGACGCGGTGCTCACATATCTCGCCGTTGGCACCGGGGACTCCGATTTTGAATCGAAAGAAGTGGCGCGCAACGCCGAAGCGGCACGCGAATGCGACCGGATCGGCATGCCCTTTATCATCGAAACTCTCGCGCGGGGCAAGAATGTGCAAAATCCATCCGACCCAAAGTGGTTGAAGCTTCACACCAGGATGGCTGCGGAACTCGGCGCCGATGCAGTAAAAACGGATTACGCTGGCGATCCTAAAACGATGCGCGGCATCGTGGAAAATTGTCCTATTCCTATTCTTGTTCTTGGCGGTAGCCGTTACCGGTCGGATGCGGAAGCACTCGCGTTGATCCACGGCGTCGCCGCAGCGGGAGCGGCAGGAGTGTTCTTCGGCCGCAATGTATTTCAGGCCGACGATATGCTCGCGTTTTTGCAAAATGCTCGCACCGCTCTGGATGAAAGCGAAATATCTCCTGCTAAGCGATGATAAAGAAAAAAGGCCGGTCGGGACGAATCTCGATACGGCGCATTAATGATCTTCTGGATGGCCGCTCCGGTTATCGATTGAGCGCGCCTTGGGGCTATGTTTCGCTCCTCGAAGGCGGCGGGCACATTTGTGAATTAAATTTGAAAGGGTGCGATGGCGTCAATCCGTTGTGGCGTCCACCGTGGAAAACAATCGATCCTCAACGATACGACGCTGCAAAGCATTCGCGGACCTATGGCCCTCTTTTGGATGGAAGACTGCTCGCAGGGATTGCAGGTCATAATCTCTGCTTCGATTATTTCGGGCCGCCCTCCAAAGAGGAACTTGCCGCCGGACACAGCACGCACGGTGAAGCGCCTTCGGTGAAATGGAAGTTTAACAATGCATCGGGCGCCTCAACCACGACACTCCGCGCCAGCGCTCTGTTGCCAGAGGCGCAAATTAGACTCGTGCGACAGATGTCACTCGAGGTGCGCGATCCTGTCGTGTACTGCGAGGAGTCAGCACTGAATTTATCCACGTTCGATCGGCCCATTTCCTGGAACGAGCATGTAACGTTTGGTCCCCCCTTCGTCGAGCCCGACGTTACAGTGTTTGATATGTGTGCGACACGCGCAAAAACTTGCCCGCCTTCCTACAGCACCCGCCCTTTGGTCAAAACGGACGCAACTTTTACCTGGCCTAATGCACCTCTAAAGCGTGGTGGGCGCTTGAATTTACGAACCGTGCCGAACATTAATTTCGAACATTACACCGCTCAATTGATAGATCCGAAGCGCAAGCTAGGTTTCATATCGGCGTGCAACCCTCGCGCCGGTTTGCTTGTGATTTATGTGTTTCGTCGCATGGACTTCCCTTGGGTAGGAAGTTGGATGGAGCGCTTTCATCAGGCGCACGCGCCATGGAGCGGCCAAACCTTTTGCCGAGGTATGGAATTCAGCACAACAGCCTTCTCCATTCCACGACGAGAAACCGTGGAACAGAATCGCTTGTTCGGCGAATTGGTTTACCGCTGGCTTACGGCCAAATCCGAAGTCAAAGTGCGATATATGATTTTGCTGTTTCAAGTGCCGAGAGATTTTCGGGGCGTTACATCCGTGTCGGTTGATAATGGCCGTGCCCAGGTCACCGAGAGCGGACTTCGCCCGCGGAACCTTGTGCGCCGCGTAAAACGTTTTCTCTGATCTCGCTTGATATGTTTTCTTGTTTTTGGCGTCGCATCAAGCGGTGCTAAGGAATTTAAGCATGCGCAGTGCACTTGTCCTTTCGAGCCCTTCCGAAGCTCTGCAGCGAATGGGTTTTCAGCACGTGCTGTTCCAACGGTGGAGATGGTTACTTCTTCTTTTGAGTTTTGCATTCATGGGGTCTGCGGCATGCCAACGATCACCCGCAGTGGCACGCCAAGACCCACAGCCACAATCCGCAATAACAGTAAGCGTTCAACCGGATGGCATTTCTATCAAGACACCGACTGCGGAATTTCAAATTCTTCCCTCTGGCTATCTGCGTGGCTATCTCAACGTGAACGGCCGGCAGTTGACTCTGGATGATCCGCAACAAAAAGATTCGAGCGATGCTAATTACATGGTAATAGGCGGCAAAGAGATCCGCGATTTTGAAATGGATCTCGCTCACGCCAGGATTTCGGACGCTTCGCACCGCCTCGGCCCGCTGGGTCAGCGAATCGAGATCAAAGCACTCAGCAAATCTCAGCCCGATATCGAGCGGACCGTGTCAGTCGAGTTTTATGACAACTTCCCGTCTCTCGCGGTGACTACGGCAGCATACAAAAATGTGGGCACACAGGCAGCACAGCTCGAATCTGTCACAACTCAGCGTCACAAACTCAATGCGAGCTTGATTGATCCCTCGGTTCGCTCCTTCGCCATGTGGTCTTTCTACGGATCGAGCGAAAAATGGGGAAAAGATAATGTATTGCTGGTTTCGCGAAATTTTGCCCGCGAAAACCCTATGGAACAAGTAATGAAGGGAGATCCGGGAACCGGCGGCGGAATCCCGGTTGTGGCCTTCTGGACTGCGAAGATGGGCGAGGCCGTTGGTCACCTGGAAACGTTGCCGCTCGCATTGGAAATGCCTGTGAGCGTCGGCCGTGATGAACACGTCGACGCATCGGTTGAGTTGAAACCCGAACAAAAGCTGCAGCCAGGAGATGTTTACTCGACGCCAGTGACTTTTCTCGCTGTGTTCCACGGAGATTATTACGAACCGCTGCGTATGTACTCCGATGCGTTAGGTGAGCAGGGCTGGAAAATACCGAAGCCAAATTCCGCCGATTACCAGGCGAACTGGTGTGGATGGGGCTACGAGTTGAAATTCACGCCCGCGCAAATGATCGGAACGATTCCGAAGTTGCAAGAATTGGGCTTGAAATGGACGACGCTCGATGCCGGGTGGTTCAACAATCGAGGCGACTGGATGCCTCGTGAGAACCTCGGCGTCGATGGCATCAAGAAAATTGTGGATGCCTTCCACGCTGCCGGACAGCGCATTACTTTGTGGTGGATTCCCATCGTGGTCGAGGATGGGCAGCACATCGATATGCTTGACAATCATCCGTACAAAGTTGCGGATGTTGTCAAAGAACATCCGGACTGGCTGATGCTGGATAAAGAAGGCAAGCACGCCCGTATGACAAGCGGGCTTGCGGGTTTGTGCCCAGCACTGCCGGAAGTTCAGGAATATTATCGCCAGCTCACCAAGCGATTCATCAGCGACTGGGGATTCGACGGCCACAAGCTGGATTTTTCCTTTGCCGTCCCGCCCTGTTACAACCCAAAACACCATCACAATTCTCCGTACGATTCGACGCAAGCGATGGGTGAAATTTACAAAGTCATTTTTGAAACTACACGGGCACTGAAACCCGAGAGCGTTACTCAAAGCTGCCCTTGTGGAACTCCGCCCAACATGGCCTGGCTGCCGTTCATCGATCAGGCCGTGACTGCCGATCCGGTGGGCTCGGCGCAAGTTCGTCAACGGATAAAAATGTATAAAGCTCTTCTCGGATCGGAAGCTGCAGTGTATGGCGATCACGTGGAGCTCACAAAAATTGCCGGGGCTAATTCGAATAACGAACAAGATATCGGCCGCGACTTCGCGTCAACAGTCGGGACAGGTGGCGTTCTGGGTACAAAATTTACGTGGCCGAATTATGGTCCGAAACTCAAGAACGTGTATCTCACCCGTGATAAAGAAGCTGATTGGAAGAAATGGATCACGATTTACAACCAGAAAATGCTGTCGCAAGGAGACTTTCGCGATCTTTACATCTACGGTTATGACTCACCCGAAGCTTATGCCGTGGAAAAGAGCGGAAAGATGTATTACGCGTTCTTCGCGCAATCTACGTCGTCCGAATGGCGTGGAACAATTGAGTTGCGTGGACTCGCGCCTGGAAAATATCGGTTGACCGACTACGAACACGACAGCGATTTGGGAACGATAGATGCGGCGGATCCCAAACTCGCCACAAAGTTTCGCGAACATCTGCTGCTCGAAGCGACGAGAGAGTAAGCCGGAACAGTGAATGAGCCTTCTGGCCATCGATATCGGATCGAGTCAATCCAAAGCCGTGTTGTTCGCGGCGACCGGTGAAGTGATTTCGCGCAGTGTTGCTTCGTATTCACCTGATTTTCCTCGCCCGGCCTTTGCGGAAATGGATCCCGCCACGTTTTGGCACGCCGTTTGTGACACGTCTCGGAATGTAACGCGTGATGCGCAGCGCGACCCGGTTCAGGCTGTGTGCCTGAGTTCGCACGGAGAAACGTTTATTCCGGTGAATGCCCATGGCGAGCCCATAGGCCCCGCAATTCTGAATATCGACCATCGTGCCACTAAAGAAGCGGAATGGATCGCGAAAACGATTGGATCGAGACACATTTTCGATATCACTGGCCTTGTGGCTCATCCGATGTACCCGTTGCCGAAGATTCTTTGGCTGCGCCAGCATCAGCCGGACCTCTATTCCGCAGCGAGCCGATTTCTTAGCGTCACGGATTTCCTACACACTAAACTCGGGCTTCCACCATGCGTCGGATATTCCCTTGCTTCGCGCTTCCTGGCTTTTGACGTTCGCAAGAATTGCTGGTCGGACGAAATTCTGGCGGCGGCCGGACTAAAAAACGACCATCTTCCGATTCCCGTTCCAGCCGGTACGAATGCCGGCAAACTGAATTTGGCTGCAGCCACCGCGTTGGGAGTGGCTGTCGACACGCCGGTGGTCGTTGGCGGTCACGATCAGGCCTGCGGGTCTTTGGGCGTCGGTGTGATTGAAACTGGCCGAGTTTCGGATTCGATGGGGACATACGAATGTCTTGCTGCGGCGGCCGATGAGCCTGGTTTAAATGATGCAGCGTTTGCCGCGCGTTTGAACTCATACTCGCACGTTGTTCCCGGACAATTTCTTACGCTAGCGTATTTCCCTTCGGGGATTATGGTGAAGTGGTTTCACGATCTTCTATACGGCGGTGGCAGCTGTTCCAGTGGCGCGTCGGACGAGATGCGCGAAGTGGAACAGTATGCAGAATTGGAAGCGGCTACTACGGATGCCCCGACCGGACTTTGTATCACGCCCCATCTGATCGGCACCTGCAATCCGGATTTTGATCCTCGGGCTCGTGCGGTGATTTATGGCCTGTCATCTGATACGAATCGAAGCCAAATCTATCAAGGAATTCTCGAAGGAATTTCCTGCGAACTGGCTCAGGTGGCAGAACTGCTGGCTAATGCGGTTGGCGAATTTACAGACCTTTATGTTACGGGAGGCGGGACGCGATCGGGACGCGGACTAAAATTGCGCGCCGCCGTCACAGGCCGACGTTGCCATGTGATGGGATGCGGTGAAGCTGTTTGCCAGGGTGCCGCGATCTTGGCCGGGGCCGCTGTCGGGGTTCATGCGGGAATTATCGCCGGCGTGGAGCGCTTCGTTCGCGAAAAGGAGGTTGTTGAGCCTGACGCGCAAATGGCTACTGGGTATTCCGGCCAGCTCAAGAAATATCGTTGCTTATGTACTGCGTTGAAACCTTTGCGTTCCGAAGATTTGTACAGACCTATAGAGAAGGAGAAATCGTGATTCAGCCAACGGTGGGATTCATCGTTTACGGAGTCCATAAGGACGGATTAAAGGATCCCATGGACAGTCCATTTATCGACGAATCTATCATCCGCAATTCGAAGAGAGCGTTGTCTTCGGCCGGACTGAATATCATCGAGCACGATGTCGTCGTAGCGACGAAAGAAGAAGCCAAAGCCGCGCTGAAAGCGATGAAGTCAAATGACGCGGTGGATGCCGTGATTCTTTTTTCTGGCACGTGGGTTTGGGCAGCGAATCTTGTAGGCGCTATTCGTGATTTCGCCGCAACCGGCAAGGCCGTTTTATTGTGGACTCACGATGGATCGCAAGGCTGGCGGCCCGTAGGTGGATTGGTGATGCATGGGGGCCTACTCGAAATCGGAGTTCCGCACAAATTTGTATATGGTCGCTCGGACGATCCGGAGACGGTGAGAAGCATCGTCAGCTATTCCCGAGCCGCCCATCTGAAAAATATTCTGAATATGTCCACTGTGGGAACGTTTGGCGGGCGAGGAATGGGCCAGACTTGTGGAGCGGCCGATCCCTCGCAATGGATGCGAATGTTCGGAGTGGACATCGATTCCCGCGATACCACGCGACTGATACAGACAGCTGGACGCATTTCGCCTGAGAAACTTTCAGAAGTTGAACCGCGATTAAAGAAACTCTTCGGCGCTACGCCGGAGAAAAATGTCGTCAACGAACGCTCGATCCGGCTGTATCTCGCACTGAGGGAAGCCGTCGAGGCGGAGAAATTCGATTTCTACACGATCCAATCATTTCCCGGACTCGGAGATGACTACACGGCGACGTGCTTTGCGCAGAGCATGATGCTGGAGGATGGCTTCGGTACTTCAACGCTCGGCGATTTGAATACCGCCCTCACAGTTTTTCTTCTTGGAAAATTAAGCAACGAGCGCGTTTATTACGGCGACCTTCAGCACATCGACAAAAAGACCAAAGAAATAAAAATCATCGGCGACGGCGCGTGCCCTCCATCCCTGGCAGGAAAACTCGGCCCGGCAGGATTCGCTACCCACGGAATCCCGACCGAAGGCGAGGCGGGTGGAGTCTCGGTGAAGCTGATCTGCAAAGTTGGCGAAGGTGTGCTAGCGCGGCTCGGTCGAATCAACGGAACATTTAAAATGGCCATCGCTCGCTGCAGCATTTTTGAACCACCCGCCGATCAGGTAGTGCAGCGTCTGAACGAATGCGGAATTCCATTCTGGCCGCACGGATTCGTCACCGCGCATTGCGATATCGATGCGCTCATACAAAACTGGACCAACGAATATGCCTGCCTCGGGTATGGCGCGGAACTCTATCCTGCTTTGCGGGATTTTTGTGAGCTTACCGGAATCAAACCCATCCTGTTGTAAGGGGAGAGTGATGATTCTCGCAATCTGGCGGCCAACCCAACACCGTGAAAACTGAATCGCCGGCCCACCTGACGCGCGGTTTTGGCCTTCTTCATGCCACCGCACTAAACATGTCCAACATGGTTGGCATCGGCCCGTTCATTACCATCCCGCTGTTGATGGCTTCGATGGGCGGGCCGCAGGCGATGCTGGGCTGGTTGACGGGCGCGCTGATCGTAATTTCCGACGGGCTAATCTGGAGTGAACTGGGCGCCGCGCTGCCGGGTTCAGGCGGCAGTTACCATTTTCTGCGCGAAGCGTACGGCCACCAGACCTGGGGCCGCCTGATGGCCTTTCTTTTCATCTGGCAATTTGTCTTAAGTGGGCCTTTGGAAGTCGCCTCCGGAATGATCGGATTCGGAAATTATTCCGCTTATCTCTGGCCAGGCTTGACCGCGCGGGGCCAGCAATATGTGGCCGTGACCGCGGGACTAGCTGCTTTGTTCCTGTTATGCCGGCAGATCAACTTCTTGAAGAAAATCACGGTGACGTTGTGGATCGGCACCGTGCTTGCGATGGCTGCCATCGCCGTCACCGGCTTTCCTCATTTCAATTCTCGCCTGGCGTTTGATTTCCCTCCTGGAGCGTTCGCGTTCGATCGTGGCTTCGTGCTCGGTCTGGGCAGCGCGACTCTGATCGCCGTGTTCAATTACCTTGGCTATTACGACGTCTGCTACATCGGCGACGAAGTCAAAAATCCCGGATACGTGGTGCCGCGTTCGATTCTGTACTCGCTCGCGATCTGTTGCGTAGGGTACCTAGCCTTGCACCTCGCCATAATTGGCGTGGTGCCATGGCGGGAAGAAATCCACTCAAACTTTATTGTCGCTGATTTCATGGAACGGCTTTACGGGCGGGGCGCCGCGATCGCCGTAACAATTCTGGTTCTTTGGTCAGCGTTTGGCTGCGTGTTTGCACTTCTGCTCGGTTACTCGCGTATCCCGTACGCTGCCGCTGTGGACGGTTACTTTTTCCGCCCGTTTGCGCAGCTGCATCCCACGAAAAACTATCCGAGAGTCTCACTGCTGGTACTAGGCGCGGTATCTATTGCCGCAGCATTTCTGAAACTGGATCAACTCGTCAGCGCCCTGATCACAACCAGAATCCTGGTGCAGTTTCTAGGGCAGTTATTTGCCATTCCTTTACTGAGGCGACGGTTGCCGGACAGCGCACGGCCCTACAAGATGTGGTTTTACCCCGTGCCAATGGTTATTGCCTTTTTCGGATGGGCTTACATATTCCTGACGTCGGGTTGGCTCTATATCAAGATCGGGATGCTGACGCTTCTCACTGGCACACTCGTGTTTTTTGTGTGGGTCAAGTGGAAGGCCACTTGGCCCTTTGATTCGAAATTACATTCCCGCTAAGGCCTACTCCCTTCCTGCAGCTTTGGAACGTGTCGACTGCGCCGTGGTCTGAGCCTAAGCGAACAGTTTAATCATCTCGCGATTGAACACCGGGATGTCGTCGGGCTTGCGGCTGGAAACCAGATTGTTGTCGACTACCACTTCTTTATCCATCCACTCTGCGCCAGCATTCTTCAGATCGGTCTTCAGCGATGGCCATGAAGCAATCTTGCGTCCGCGCGCTTTGTCCTTGCACCGGCGCGCTTACATGTATTTGGCCAAAGGTTAGCGGTGCAAAGCCGCCGCTTGCGCGGTCTTGAAATAGTGTGGCTGGTCGAGATCGGCAATCAGCCCCGGCTGCCTCGGCTGCCATTCCAGCAGTTTCTGCGTTTGTGCGCTCGAAGCCGGACAATCGCGGCCAACGAAGTGTCCAAGAAAGCCAAAATGCTCGGCGGCCTGCTCGATCGACTTGGCAACCAGTGGCACGTTCAGTGGCTTGCCAATGACCTCAGCGATTTCGCGGAACGGCACGCCCTGATCGGCGACCCCGTGATACCTGGCTCCTGCGGAACCCTTCTCAAGCACGAGCCTGTATAGAGGAGCAGCATCAAGCCGGTGCACCGCGGGCCAGCGGTTCAGCCCATCACCCACATAGGCCGAAACTCCCTTCTCACGTGCGATCCCGATGAGCATCGGAATGAAGCCGTGATCGCCCTCGCCATGCACTGAGGGCGGAAGCCGCACGATCGACACACGCACCCCACGCGAGGCCACCGAAGCTGCTGCCTGTTCCGACTTTCGGGGGAAAGCCTTGAGATCGATTGCTTCCTCCTCCATTGCGAGCCGGCCCGCCGCGACCAGCGCGGTCCCCGAAGTCACCACGAGCGGTCGATCAGAGCCCGCGAGTACGGCGCCGAGTGCCTCGATTGCCCGCCTATCCGCCTCGGCGGCAGGCGCGTAGTTCGAGAAGTCGTGGATGAATGCGGTGTGAATCACGCCATCCGAGGCGGCAGCTCCAGTTCGCAATGCGTCTAGGTCTCCCAGATCGCCTCGATGCACTTCGGCACCGGCCGCGGCAAGCGACTTGGCGCTGGCGTCTGAGCGCGCAAGCCCGACGACTTTATGGCCCGCATTAATTAGCTCCTGAACAATGGCAGAACCGACGAAGCCTGTAGCTCCCGTAACAAATACCTTCATAGATCGCTCCTTGTCATCGAGTTATGGATTTGAGATCCGTGTGTGGATTGACGCGCCACCGCTACGTTTTTGGCGATTCCATTAAGATCGGTGATTGCGTCCGAAGAGAGTTTCAACTCTGCGGCACCGAGATTCTCTCGAAGATGCTTTATCGAAGATGTGCCGGGTATGAGCAGAATGTTGGGAGAACGCTGCAGAAGCCACGCAAGCGCGATTTGCATTGGGCTGGCTTGCAATGACACGGCGACCCGGTCGAGCACGGATGACTGTAGCGGCGTGAATCCTCCCAACGGGAAGAACGGCACATATGCTATGCCTTGCTGCGCGAGACCATCGATGAAAGCATCGTCACTGCATCGTGCAACGTTGTAGAAGTTTTGGACGCAAACTATCTCGGTGATCCTCCGAGCCTCCTCGAGTTGCCGCGCAGTGACGTTGCTGAGACCGATGTGATGAATCAGCCCCTGTCGCTTCAACTCGGCAACGACCGTCAACGGCTCCTTGATCGATCCTTCGGCCGGCTCTAGGACTGCACCCACCCGGAGATTGACGACCTCAAGCCGGTCGACACCGAGATTCCGAAGATTGTCATGAACTCCGTCGATCAACTCCTTACGCGAAAGCGCCGGAAACCATGATTTGTCTTCGCCGCGGCGGGCGCCCAGTTTGGTTACGATTACCAGGCCTTGCGGATAGGGATGAAGCGCCTTCTTGATAATTTGATTGGTCACATGCGGGCCGTAATAGTCGCTCGTGTCAATGTGATTCACGCCCGCGGCGACCGCCTCGCGCAGAACAGCAATCGCAACGTCGACGTCCCGTGGCGGTCCCCAAACTTCAGGGCCGGCAAGTTGCATCGCGCCATAACCCATTCGATTGAGGGTGGTTGACGTATCGGAAACAGTGAATGTGCCACCCAGTTTCGTCTGTTCCGTCATCCTTATTTCCCTCCCGTCTGCAGGTTAGTTTAGGTAAAATGGAGACCGTCTCCGTATTAGTAGATTACCGGAGCCTGTCTCCGGTTGCAAGTATTTTCGGGTATTTTGAAATGCCTACGAAACGTTCACAACCTAGCCCGCGAAAGCCGCGCACGGATGCGCAACGCAATCGCGCGCGTATTTTGGAGGTGGCGAAAGGGGCGTTTACCCGATTTGGCGCGAACGCAAGCCTAGACGACATCGCCACACAGGCGGGCGTGGGACCCGGAACTCTGTATCGCCACTTTCCTACGCGAGGTGCACTAATCGAGGGAGTCTATCGGACTGAGGTCGAAAAGCTAGCCGCGGCTGAGCGGAAGTTCGCTGAGACAATGTCCCCGATGGAAGCGTTGCGAACCTGGATGTTGTTGTTTGTTGACTACATCGCGACGAAGCAGATCATCGCCCCTGCGCTGAATGCAGCGGTCGGAGGTCACTCGAAGGTGATTGAAGCTTCCTACGCTCCGATCCATGAAGCGATTCATGCACTGGTGAAGCGCGCGATTAAGAGCGGTGACATACGTAAAGACCTCGACCCAGTCGATCTACTGCGGGCTCTTATCGGCGTCGCATACATGTCCGCCAGCCCTGACTGGCAGCAAAGCGCGAGGCGGCTCGTCGATATCCTCATCAGT
The DNA here is from genome assembly GCA_963703675.1 of uncultured Acidobacteriota bacterium. Taxonomy (GTDB): domain Bacteria; phylum Acidobacteriota; class Terriglobia; order Acidiferrales; family UBA7541; genus Palsa-295. Next base: position 74,487 of record CAVPFH010000013.1, read on the forward strand.
GGTTCTCGACCAAGCAAAACTTTGGGTATCTGACTCTCGAATTGTTGGCAGTCCGGAAGCTATCCAGAAACAGAGTTCGCGGGAGTGAGAACGCCGCAGAGCGGCTTCGTTCAAGTCGGCATCTCATCAGGAAATCAAGCACTGACGAGATGGGCGTCTACCGTTTCCTTTTCGGCAGTTCAATTTGTCGTCTGCTGGGAACGCGCGAGCGAACTTACTTTTGCGAAGGCGAGTCGATGAAGACGTAAAGCGCGGTCAGCTTACCGTCCTTCGTTACACCAACGTCAGTGCCAGTAAGCCGCTGAGGGTCATCGGGCGGTCCATACGACCAAGGAAGGCGACCGACGCCATGCATAGATTGTCCTAACCCACGGACCGAGAACGCATAGTCTTCAAACCGCGTGAAAAGGAGCTGAACAATGGCGTTAATCTCTTCGACGCCCTCATGAACACCGCCCGGATCGATAAAGACGCCATCTTTATCCCAAAGTTCGTCGATTGCCGCGCGACGACTGTCCGCGTCTCTTGCGTTGAAGACCTCCAAAAAGTTCCGTTCAATGATCGTCTCGACTGATTGTTCCATCTCGTTTTCCTCTGTTTTGATTAGAATGCGGCTTGGGGCGGCTTCGTTCAAGTCGGCTTCCCTCCAGCGATTGGTTGGTCATAGCGTTTATCGTTACCTCTCTGGTGAGACTTCCCACAGCCGGATTTCTGGACAGCTCCGAACGCCCCACGTCGCGGGGTGGCAGAGACTGTTGAAGTGCAAGAGTTTGGGAACGAAACCTCCGGAAACGGGGCTTGCGATATTGCCATGGTAAAACCACACCCCATCGCCAGTAGCTTGCACTTAACGGTCATTAACAGGAGCCATTCAGCGCGCTCCATGCAGCTAGAGAGTCCATATAGTCTCTCCAATGAACGATTTTCCCGTTCTCAATCGTGACGACCGAAATGAACCTGTTGTCGTAGGGCGCACCGCCCGAGAGAATCTTCCCGTGCACTTCGTATTCAAGGATCACCACGCGACTATCCTGAGAACGATGCACAACAAGCGCGTCACCAGAGTGAAGCTTGATTGTCTTGCCGTATCCCGAGAAGCTAGCCATCAAATTGGCTCGCCCTCGAATCATCAGAGGCCAACCGGGAAAGTGATATCGGAACTCGAAAAATGCGTCTTCGGCAATCGTGTCGAAATAATGGTCGCCATCAACGAGTCCGCGTAAGCCTTCCATGACGACTTCGAAGAAAGGATTGAGAGCTTCAAAAATCTCGTATTCGCCTTTCGGCATCACCATCTCCATTCAGTTCACATACCCTCGCCAGGAAATGCCTCACGCGCGTACAGGAGTGACACTCAGCTCGCTCCGGACAATAGGCGCCACTTGAGTGCCGAGGATTTCTATGGCGTGCAGCATTTTTTCGTGTGGCAGCGTAGAGACACCCATTTGGAATGTGACCCGCGAAATGCCACTGAGAACTTCATTCACGTAAAGGATCTTCTTCGCGACGGTCTTAGCGTCGCCGATTAGCAGCGCGCCGGTAGGTCCGCGCAAGGCGTCAAACTGAGCGCGTGTGGCAGGTGGCCAGCCGCGCTCCTTGCCGATTTCGGTGAAAGTGTGCGCATAGCCTGGAAAGAATATTTCTGCCGCTTCGTCCGTGGTGTCCGCGAGAAAGCCGACGGAATGAAGACCTACGGTGAGTTGCTCGGGAGAATGACCGGCGCGACGCCCAGCCTCGCGATAGAGGTCTATAAGAGGCCTGAAGCGTCTGGGTTCACCGCCGATGATGGCAACCATGAGAGGAAGTCCGAGCATTCCTGCGCGAACGAAAGATTCGGGCGTACCGCCGACACCGACCCATATGGGGAGCGGATTCTGCAGCGGGCGAGGGTAGATTGCCTGGCCGGTAAGGGCCGCGCGGCGTTTTCCGGACCAGTGCACTTTGCTGCTTTCCCGGATTTTCAGGAGAAGCTCGAGTTTTTCCACAAAGAGCGAATCGTAATCTTCAAGACGCAGCCCGAAGAGGGGATACGACTCAACGAACGAACCGCGGCCGGCGACAATTTCGGCGCGGCCCCGCGAGATCAGGTCGAGAGTCGCGAACTCCTGAAAAACGCGAACGGGGTCGGAAGCGCTGAGAACCGTAACTGCGCTGGTGAGACGGATATTTTCCGTACGCGTGGCGGCAGCGGAGAGGATTACAACGGGAGCTGAGTCGAGGAACTCCGCCCGGTGATGCTCGCCAATGCCGAAGACGTCGAGGCCGACCTTATCGGCAAGCTCAATCTCTTCGAGTAGATGGTGCATGCGCTCCACCGGGCTGAGCGTGAGACCTGTGGCCGGGTCGGAAATAGCTCCTGCGAAACTGTCGATCCCAATTTGCATTTAGGTCAATTCTCCAGGACCACTTTCGTAGCCGAGACGCTCACCACGAATGGGCCGTGACGCAGGCGTCTGAGATGCCTCCGCCTTGGTCCACGTGCGAAGCCGTTTTGTCGGAGGCTTTTCATCTTCTCGGGGAGCGCGGTGCCCCCAATCTCGGCGCCCTACTTCGCCGGCGCGCGTTGCTCATCGCCTTCACGCTTGCCGAGAACGTCGAGCCAGCCGTGAAGCTGATCGAGAAATATTCTAACGTCCCATTGGACCTCGCCGATGCTTGCCTCGTTCGTATGACCGAAACGCATGCCGATCCCATCGTCCTAACGACCGACGAAGATTTCCGAGTCTACCGCCGCCACAGTAGGCTAGTAGTTCCTTGTGTAACTCCCGAATGATGCGCAAACCCGTTCGGTACGGGCTGGGCGCCCGCTGAAATCAGTTGCATCTATTTTTCGCGGGATGGTTCTTTTGATTCTGGGGGCCGGTCGCCAACAATTCGCATGGCGACTCCGGTGACCCGGCCCACGATTTCCGCTTCGGCCGGGTGATCAAAGATGCGAACTTCGCGGTGCGCGTGCGAGTGGGGGATGACCATCAACCTCCCGCGATCAATCTCGCACCAGCTACACACATAACCATCGCGTAATTCGGTGAAGTAGATTGGCCGATCGAAATCGGTTTTCCACGGCGCTGGACTGATTTTTCTCTGGGCCGAGTCGATTTGCACGAGCGAACCAGGCCGGATTAAAGGATAGAGCGTGAAATCCTCAAGGCCAATGTAGCCGTACATGGATGTACGCAGGTCTAGATGCTGCAACAGACCCAGTGGCACAGCCTCCCACTTTTCGACGGCCCTCGCCAAGAGATTCGTCTTCTCGAACCGAAAATCCGGCTTGAATTCAACGGGCAGCGACACCGCTTCGGTTTCTGGCTCGCCCAGACTTTCGAGCAGATGCGTTTTCGGCAGATGGATCGAAGCCATGTCGCGGCGAAGGTCCCCCATCTGCAGGCCATACAGCGAGGCCACTTCCGTATAGTTGCGGCGGTAAATGACGCTGAGCGTGTAGCCCTCAAAAAAATGCAGGCGCAGCGTTTCTCGTTGATCCGCCGACAGCGCGTTCACGATTTTATCGAGACCATTACGCCCAAAAACAGCTTCTGCGGAATGATCGCTTTCCGTGGTCGGTTTTCCGACCACTTGCACGCCATTCGCTGGAAAGTAAGGTTGCGCGTAGAACTCTCGGGACTTTAGGTACCGCCGCCGATCGAGCGCTCGGTGGTACGCCATCTGGACAATCCAGGAGCGGGCCGTGCTCTTCGAGCTGTCGAAGATCCCGCATTTTCGCTGGATATAGAGAAACAGGTCTTGGACAAGGTCTTCTGCCTCGGCCGTATCTCGCAAGATACGCGCGGCCACACTTCGTGTCAGCCGTGCATAGCGCTCAAAGAGAACGGCCAGGGCTTCGCGATCACCAATGCCAATCTGACTGAGTAGGGATTCGTCGGAAACTTCCGCGAGGCTAGGCGTCTTGTCGCCGATGACAACTCCGGCAGTGAGTTTTTGCCGGGAAACTGACAGTGCAGGAAAGCGGACTGTCGCGAAAGAATCCACCTAATCCTCGCCTGCAAATCTCGCGGTAGACAAAGTTTCGGAACAAGCGCTATTACGTATGGATAGTATACTTTGTGGCATCATATGCTGACTTTGCCCACGATCAGGGCTGCCAATGGCCCGCTCTGGCAACATCGACGATCGTGGCGCTCTTGAAAAACGCGCCTTTGCCCGCGTTCTGCTGAACCTACGCGATGAGCGCGGGATAACCCAGGAAGCGCTGGCTTTCGACAGCGGGTACCACCCCAAATATATAAGCTTGCTTGAGCGAGGGAAAAACAGCCCTTCTTTGATAGCTATCCTGGAGATTGCCCGAGTCCTTGGCATCACCGGATCCGAGCTCGTCCGCCGAGTCGAAAGCCTGCTCCCGTCCAACCGAAGAAGACGCCGCGATACGCGCACGGGGTAACTGATAGTGATGCCCGCGCCCTGCAATCGGGTCTCCACAATACGCATTTGAGGGATAGTATACTTCCTGGAACTATAATCTACAAGACCTCATTATTGCGCCGCTCATGGCGAACAAGAGCGGCAAACCCAACCCAAAGGCGCACCGAAAGGACCCCATCGTCCGCGCAGCGTTCGCCAGAATTCTTGTCGAGGGACGTCGGAAACTTCGTCTTAAGCAGCATGAAGTAGCTTCGAGGAGTGGCTACAGTGAAAAGTACATAGGCCATTTAGAAAGGCGCATAAACACACCCTCACTTACGGCGATGATCGAAATCTCGTCTGCCTTGGAAAAGGACCCGCAAGTCGTTCTGAGAGAGGTCCTGCTTTTGATGTCTCGGTTCAAACGTTTAGAAAGGCCGGACCCTGAAGCAGCGGATATCTGAAGGCTTAGAAGAGAACTAAAGCGTAGACGCAAGCTGCACGTGGAGGTAAGCCAGTCCCAGCGAACCAGCGCAGCACCTGGCGCGGTTCTCCGTTCCATCACCAACGACTCGCTGTGTCTACAGAAGCCGACGGCACCTATTCTTTAGAAATACACATACCACGTCCAGTTCTTACCACCCTCACCAAAAATTAATGTTGGCCATTTCTGTCGTCCACGACAGGACTTTGTGCCAGCGTCTCCAGCTGACGAAGCGCATCGTTCGTCGAGGCCAAGGCACGGGACAAGTGTTCCAATCCCGAAAAGATGCTGTCGAGCAGCTCTCCGACGGCGAATTGGTCCGGCTCTTAGTTGCCGGCGATCAAGAGGCTATGGCTGTGATTTTTGATCGGTACTATTCCCTTTTCTTTTCACAAACCAAATGCATCGTCACGGAAGATTCAACGCGTCTGTTTGGGACAAATCTCGCCGGCGTCGGGAATACTCGCATGAAACCAGTCATCAGCAATTCGTTGCGAGCAACCACGAAAAAAAAGAGCGCTTCGTGCGCACAACGATTTGTTCTCTGAAGTTTATTCTCGGTGTCGGAATTCTGTTCACGGTGCTGCTCGCGACATTACTGCTTCGCGCCCCGAGCACGTTTGGCCAGACTGAGAAGGACTATTTCGAATTCTTCCCGCTACAGGCCGTCAAAGCTAAGAAGGCGTAGCCCGTCGCCTCGAACCGACGGACGACAGTCTGCGGGAGGCTGCGGATGCCGGACGATTCGCCGCCCCACGCGCTTCTCGCCCCCTTCCCCCTCGCGTCAAGGAATGCTTGACGATCAGCCTAGTGATATGTATCATGTGGTATGTATCATCATGAGGAGGAGAGTGCATGGCGCCCTCGGTGAAGAAGCACAAGGCAAACACCGCGAGGAAGGCGCCTCGCGCGCCTGCCATGACGGTTGCTGAAGCCAAGGTATTCATGACGGGACGCAGTCAGGCTGTCCGGCTCCCCAAGGACTACCGGGTGACGGGCGACAGCGTTTACGTGAAGCGCCTGGGCAATGGCATCCTGCTGATACCCAAAACCTCCGCTCGCTGGGCCGGGTTCTTCGCAGCCCTCGACGAATTTCCTCGGGACTTTACGCTCGACCGCGACCAGGACCAGAAACCCCGTCCTGGACTGGAAAACCTGTTCGGCAGCGAAGAGGACTGAACTTCGTGTACCTTCTCGATACCACCGTTTGGATCGACTTGTTGCGCACCAACTCCCCGAACATCCGGCGAAGACTCACGGCCCACACCGGCAGCAGAATGGGACTCTCCATTATCACGCTCTGCGAGCTGCAATACGGCCTCGAGCGTCGCGCTCTCCGCCACCCGCACCTGCGGACCCGCGAGCAGCATTTGCTTTCAGCCATCGTCGCCCCGTTCGACATCTTCGCACTCGATCAGCAAGTAACCGAAACATATGGAAGGGTTCGGTCGGCGCTCGAGAGCTCTGGGAAGTCGATCGGCGCCCTCGATACCTTCATTGCGGCTCAGGCGCTATCGCTCGGAGCCACCTTAGTTACAAGCAATGCAAGAGAGTTTTCCCATGTTCCTGGGTTGCCCATCGAAGATTGGCGGTGAGCTCTCAAGGCTACTTCGCCGAAGTGAATCTGCTTTCCCCTGCTTCAGTGGAGCCGCAGAACGGACCTCCATTTCACCCTCGCTCAAGCCGGTATCCGCATGCAAGCCAAATGAGGTTCGGGACGCTCCGTCGCCTTGGCTCTCAGACGCATGCGCGTCCATAAACATTATTAAACGAGAGAATCGCAGTGTCTGTGGTATTTGGAGATAGAGAGCACCTCGCCGCTTAGACCGCATTCGGTGCGTCCCCGTGATGGGCGCCGAGCACGGCTTGACGCCAGGCGATGCGCCCAATTCGAGAATGCCCTTTCGACCAATGACTCTCGCATGACTCGCCGCTCCGGGACGCAACCACAGAACTTGGCGCGGTCGATAGGCCTTTTCGATGCGACCATGATCGTCATGGGCGGCGTCGTGGGCGTCGGGATTTTCATGAACCCCTCGGTGGTCGCCGGGCATTTGCATTCGCCTGCTTTGATTCTGGCAGCCTGGGTCGCGGGTGGCATTGTGGCCCTGTTTGGCGCTTTCATCTATGCGGAGCTGGCCGCGCGGCTCCCCGCGGCCGGAGGCGAGTATGTCTACCTTCGCGAAGCGATTCATCCGGCGGCCGGTTTTTTCTACGGGTGGGTGGCGTTGATCGTGATCAATGGCGGCGGAGGTGCGGCCATGGCCGTGACCTTTGCCGAATACCTGCGGCTGCTCGTTCCCATTCCGGTTTCGGACCGCATCGTGGGTGCCCTCGTGATCGTGTTGCTCACCGCCGTTAACTGTGTGGGTGTGCGGGCAGCAAGTAACGTGCAGAGTTCTCTGATGCTGCTGCGCATTGCGGCCGTGGCTGTTCTCGCTTACTGCGGGGCACGATGGCTCATGCACTCGCCTGTGGTTCGCTGGAGCCCGCTGCTCGACCGCCCGGCCTCGTTCGGTCTGGCCACCTCGTTCGGTTCCGCATTGATACCTGTGTTCTTCGCTTACGGGGGCTGGCAGACGGCCAACTTTGTGGCGGCTGAGGTACGCGATCCGAAGAAGAATCTTCCGCGTGCCTTGCTTCTCGGCATGGCCGGCGTCGTTGTTCTCTACCTTGCCGTCAATCTCATCTGCGTGCGCGTTTTAGGCGCACAGGATCTGGCATCGGCATCGGCGCCTGCGTCAGCGGTGATGCGCCGCGTCGCGGGTGAAACCGGAGCGCGGTTTCTCGCGGCGGGCATCGCTTTATCGGCACTGGGCTTTTTGAGCCAGTCGGTGTTGACCTACCCGCGCGTTTCCTACGCTATGGCTAGCGACGGGTGGCTGCCGCGTGCGTTTGCCGGAGTCGATCGTCGAAGCCATGCCCCGGTTCTCGCGATCGTTTTGAGTTCGCTCCTTGCCATCGCGGTCTTGACCGTGGGCCGTTACGACCAGATTCTCACCTACGTCGAATCCATGGACCTTTTCTTTTTCGGCCTTACGGCCACAACGCTTTTTGTTTTTCGCCGGCGCGAGAAACGCGGGGACCAGGCGGGCGAGGCAGGATCGTTTCGCGCGCCGGGACATCCCTGGACAACCCTGGTTTTCATCGCCGTGTGTTTTCTCGTGGTATTGAACAGCTTGTTTCGCAATCACAGGAACACTCTTGTCACGGGACTGGTGCTTCTGGCAGGCGCTGTTTTCTATTTTGTTCGCAGGCCGATTCACCTCAAGATCGGTCGAGAGTAAGCGATGAACTTCGAGCGCACGCGATCGCGATCCGGGTATTTGCACTGGGCGAAGACGGTACCGCCTGCCAGCTCTAATCTCGCGACGAGCGGAATTGCACGTCTGCCTTTGGATGAGCTTCCCTTCGACGGGGACGACTGGGAACTCTCGCCTCCCGGAGGCTATGGCTACCCGCCACTCCAAGAGCGGCTCGCCGAGAAATGCCATGTTTCGCTCGAAAACGTTATCGCTGCAACCGGTGCGTCCATGGCGAACTTCCTGGCCATGGCAGCCGTCCTCGAGCCGGGCGATGAAGTGCTCATCGAACATCCTACCTACGAGCCTTTGCTCGCTGTCGCCGCGCATCTGGGCGCCGAGATCCGCAGGTTCCCGCGCGCCGGTGACCTGGCTCCCCTCGCTCACTTGACTCAAGTGCTGATCGGAGAAGGAGAAGCCATCTATCAAGATAAGAAGATGCCGGGACAAAAGGCGCTCGAGCTCGCCGGAATTGCACACCCTTGCAGCTCGAAGTAAAGGAAGGCCTGGCCCTTCTGAATGGCACACCAGGGCATGCTGGGGCTGCTGGTCTTAGCTTTCCGCGAAATGGAGATTCTCGTCGATACGGCGGACGTGGCCACGGCCCGTCACTCGATGCCTTGCGGGGCACCCCTACGGCATTTGATGACCGGATCGCGAGGGTGCGAAACTTTCCCGGCCACCGCCAGTCGGCGCAGCACCTGCGCCTTCTGAACGCGGAGAGCTCGATCCGTGAATCGCACCGCAGTGCTCTAACCGACGCGCGGGTGCAAGATCCATACAGCTTAAGGTGCACGCCCCAGGTACACGGTGTCGTGCGTGACGCTATAGCCCAAGTCCGAGCGACACTTCTAGTGGAAGTGAATGCCGCAACCGACAACCCACTTGTTTTTGCCGAAACCGCGGAGGTTTTGAGCGGAGGCAACTTTCACGGCCAGCCCCTGGCGATGGCGGCCGACCAACTGGCGGTTTCGATTGCTACGCTCGCCGGCATTTCCGAACGCCGCATGGAGCAAATCGTGAATCCACAACTGAGTGGGCTGCCGGCGTTTTTCGTTGCCGAACCCGGTTTGAACTCCGTCTTTATGATTCTGCACGTCGCTGCGGCAGCGCTCGCGAGCGAGACCAAAGCGATGTCCTTTCCTCACTCGGTCGATTCGCTTCCTCTTCGGCGAACCAAGAAGACTATGTGTCCATGGTGATGGGCGCGGCCGGGCGGCTTTCTTCCATGCTCGAGAATCTTCGTAACGTGCTAGCGATCGAGCTCCTCGCGGCCTGCCAGGGGATAGAATTTCTCGCGCCGCTCGAGACAGGACCCCACGCGCAGAAAGCGCAAGAACTCGTGAGATCGGTGTCAAGTCGAGTGGAAAAGGACCGCTCACTTTCGACGGATATTGCGGCCGAGTCGCAACTCATCGCGGGAGGAGAGTTCGAGCGCGTACTTAAGGATGCGTTTGCGGGCCCAGCCAGAGGCCAGCGACTGAGATCGCTCTGGCAATGCCGCGAGGGCGAGGCACGCCCCGAACGCAATCTTCGCTGCCTTTTTTACGGGATGCTCCCAGGCCAGAACGCTACGGAAGCGTACCTGGCTCGTATTGACTCCTGGAAACGGCCGGGCGTAGCATCCTCCCTGAACGGTGACGGTATCAAGGCGTAACTACCGGATAAGTTCACTCGGCCACGGGCGGGACTACCCCGCAGAGCAGCAATGCCATGACCATGTTTTCTTTCCTTCGCAGTCACAGCGGCCGCCGTCGCTGGGTCCGAGCCAGTTCGATCCTGCTCGCTTTCGCCGTCGTTGTCCTGTGTGCTGCCGCGCTCGTGCCGCGAGCCTACAGCGGCCGCTCCACCTCGGTGTCGCTGACGCTGGTTCTCCTCGCCCTCGGTGCAGCGATCGCTCTGCACGTCCGTTTCTTGCTGGGGCTCCGTCGCGCGCACGGCGAAACCGAACGCGTCCTGAACGCTAGCGGACGCGAGTTCGAGTCGATCTTCGATAGCACCCTCGACGCCATTGTGATCCTCGATGACCAAGGGATCTGCCGCGAAGCAAACCCTGCGGCGCTCGCTCTTTTCGGGACCGAACGCCAGGAACTGGTGGGTTACCCGCTTCGGAACTTCTCTTTGGACGCGGAGTTTTCCGGGAATACAGCGATTCCCTTCCTCCCCCGGAACTCCGGTCACGGCGAAGCCCGACTCCTCCGTCGGGGCGGAGAGGCCCTCTTTGTCGAGTATACGGTTAAAACGAATTACCTGCCGGAACGGCACGTGGCCGTGCTGCGTGACATCTCGTCCAGGCGCGAGGCCGAGCGGGCGCTGCGGGAGAGTGACGAACGCTACCGGCAAATGGCGGACAACATCCAGGAAGTCTATTGGATGCTCGATGCGGGATCGAAGCACATCCTCTCCATCAATCCAGCGTACGAGACGCTTACGGGCCGTTCCCTCCGAACGCTTAGCGACAACCCCACTTCCTATCAGGAGCTCTTTCATCCCGAGGACCGCGTGCGCGTCTTGACGCGCCTGGAAGAAGCGGGCGAAACCGGCCAGATCGACGAAGAGTTTCGCATCATTCGGCCCGATCGCGCGGTTCGCTGGGTGTCGGTTCACGGATTCCCGGTGAGGGACGCGGCCGGAATCGTACGACGCTTGGTGGGGACGGCGCAGGACATTACCGCACGCAAATCCGCCGAGGAGCAGATGGCGAAAAATCTAGCCCTCGCCGAATCGGCATCGGCTGAAGCTGATGCCTTCCGCAAGACCACGCTCGCTCTCACGCAAAACCTCAGCATGGACTATGTCCTCGACACCTTGCTTCAATCGCTTCTGAAACTGGTCCCCTGCGACTCGGCTCGGGTTCTGCTGGTCGAAACCGATACCTATTTATTCCTCGCGCGGGAGATGCGCCACCCGGAATCAACCCGGCGCGTTCCGAAGTGTCCAGCAACCTTCGACGCCAGCCATAGCCCATTTCTAATGCAGGTTCTCGCGGCGAAAGCGCCGGTGCTCATTCCGGACACCTCGACGGAGCTCGAGTGGCAGAGTTTCAAGGGATATTCGCAGATGCGGTCATGGTTGTGCGTGCCTCTGGTTGCATCGCAGCGCGTGCTGGGCCTTCTGTCGCTGGGCGACGCGCGCCCGCAAGCCTTCTCGCCAGACCATCTGCGCTTGGCGAAGTCACTTGCCATTCCCGCTGCTGTCGCCATCCAGAATGCGCGCCTCTATGAACGCGCGGAGATCTATGGCGCGGAGCTCGAGCAGCGGCTCGGCGATTTGGAGCACACGCAGAACGCCCTGCGCCAAGCGGAGCACGGCCGGGCGCTCTCCGAGGACAAGTTCGCGAAGGTGTTCCGCTCGAGCCCCATCGCTTTTTCCATTACCACCGTGAACGAGGGCTGCTTCCTTGACGTGAATGAAGCGTTCGAGTGTAGATACGGATACGCGCGCGCGGAGCTCCTCGGCCGCACCGTACTTGATATTGGAATCTGGGATGACCCCAGCGAACGGATGCGCATGCTAGAGGAGCTTCGCAAGCACGGCCGGGTGAGGAACCGGGTTACTCGCTTCCGCAAGTACTCCGGCGAAGCCATCGATACTTTCTATTCCGCAGAGATCATAGCCATCGAAGGCTGCGATTGCGTGTTGGCTGTTTCCGAAGATCTGCCCGAGCGCGCAGAATTCGGCCCCCCGCTGGTCCGCAAAGCGGCCCCTTAAGTCGCGGATCCTCTGGGAACAACACGCGGCGTCGAACCATTCGGGCCCGAACACAGAAGTGTCGTCAGGGTTAGAATTTCTGTTACCGAACGACGGCTCTATGACGGAAAATGGAACATCCGAGGGCGTCATGAGCGAAACACCAAGCGAACTGTGTGGAAAATGCGGAACCGAGATTGATCCCGCCCGCAGGGGGGACTTCACTTTGCGAAACGGAACCCGTGTCTGCGAGCCCTGCTTTATAAAAGGAAATGCCCAAGCGGCTCGGGAAATAGACCGGTTTTATCGTCACTGAATACGACTGTGCTCTGGTTGCGGCTCGCGATGTCTCTCGTCACAATCGATAGTAGAGAGCAAGGTGGGACGACCCGTATCCCGCGTATCTCTTTACACCGAGCATCATCTGACAGGCCTCCTTCACTGCATTTCCCAGCTCCCCTGGTTTCGATTCATGGCGAATTGCTACAATCGCGGATCGTTCTAAATGCGGCGTCGGAGTAGGAAAATGAGTAGCACAACAATCCACTGGGGACGAATTTTGCTCGGCGGGCTACTCGCGGAAGCAGCTCTCATTCTCGCGATTGTTCCTCTGGGCTTACGTCTCGGAGACAATTTTCTGCACTACACCGCTCCGCCCGGGTCGTTCATCATGTGCTTCCTGGGAGCGCTCTGGGTGTGCCGGCGGATCGAATCCCGCTTCATTCTGCATGGGACCTTGGTGGGAGTGGTCGCGGCGCTCCTTTACATTGCCTTGACGCGCGCGCAGCCTGAACCCTTTGCCTACCTTATGGCCCACGCGCTGAAACTGGCGGGTGGTGCATGCGGCGGCTTGGTAGCCCAACGGCTCCGATTACCGTCTCCGCCACAACCCGTTCACGATTAATTCATGGCCTCACCGGTTTCGGCTCGACGTTTACGAGAATTCATCTTCCTTTTAGGACTGCACCCAATCGCGCGTCCTCGTTGTACAATGTGCCGCCCTTGCAGTAGACAAGACAGCTCATGAATGCCACTAGCAAACGTCGAGGCGCACACCGGTAGAGGGCATGCGGCTTGATTCCGCCGGCAAACGGCGCCGCCGGATTATCGAATCCCTGCGGCATGAGGGAGCGCCCATCCACGGGCGGCTTCTTTCTAACGGCTTTATCGAAAGCGCGCCGGAGCACCGCACCGTGCACACTTTCTTCCTGAAAGCGCGCCTCCGATAAACCTCTAACGTCACTCGGGAACAATCGCCAGGAATGTCCGCATCTCCCCACACGTTAATGCGAGGTTGTTCTAAGGCAGGGTTGCCTATCAATCGCGCGAGGGACTATTCGTAGCGCAGCGCGACCATGGGATCGACGCGCATGGCGCGGCGCGCGGGGATGTAAGCAGCCGCGAGCGCGACGACACAAAGCAAAATTGCAACACTGACAAACGTCAGCGGGTCCACGGCGCTCACGCCGAAGAGCATCGTCCTCATCAGGCGGGTCAAACCCGCTGCCGCAGCCAGGCCGACTACTACGCCGCTGAGCGCGAGCCGCGCACCCTGCCCCAAAACGAGCCGCAGCACGTCGCTTCGCTGCGCGCCGAGGACCAGCCGGATGCCCATCTCGTGCGTGCGCTCGCTTACGACATACGAAATCACCCCATAAGTTCCAAGCCCCGCGAGAAGCAAAGCCGTCAGCGCGAACAACGCAACGATTTCCATCGAGAATTGCCTCTGAGACAGAGACGCGGACACCACTTCATTGAGCGTTTGCGCCCCGAAAACGGGAAGTTCCGGGTCGACTGACTGCACCTGCTCGCGCACCTCGACTGGAATCGCAGCGGGGTCCAGTCGCCCACGCACAAATATAGCTAGTTCTTTAGCCTGCCGCTGATACAAGCTCAGATACATTCGTGGAACGCTCGAGTCCTCCAGCGATTCTGTACGAGCATCCGCGAGCACGCCGACCACAGTGGTCCAGGAAAAAGAAGAACGGTCCCCCGGGGTTGGTAGTTTGAGGCGCTTGCCAACTGGATCCGCATTCGGCCAATACGTCTGCGCGAACGCCTCGTTGATCACCGCTACAGCCGGGGCCTTTTCGTCGTCGAATTCGCTTAATAAACGGCCGCGCAACAGCGGCATTCGCAGCAACTGAAAGTAGTCTGGCGTAACCATTGAAGCGTAGACCAAAGGAGCCTGGTTGCTTGGAGTCTCGCGGCCTTCGAGGATCAACGGAAATGGATTCAGATCGTTTCGACTATGACCCAATGGAACAGCCGCTAGATCACCAACGGCTACTTCTTCCACCCCGGGCAGCGCCCTGCCACGACGAAGTATTTCGCGCAAGAACGCTGCCTCTTGAGCGGTGGTTCCATAGATGTCGGTCTTGGGATCGTCTGGCACCGGCAGCCACATGCGAACGGCCATTACGCTCTGCGGATTGAATCCTAGCCGCACATTCAACAAATCCCAGAAACTTCGGAGCAGAAGGCCCGCGGCAATCATCAGCACCAGAGATAGAGCAATTTCCGTTACTACTAGCACGCGGCGCGTGCGCGCTTGTTCTCCAGACGCCGTCGACCCGCGCCCTTCCTGCTTGAGCATGTACGTCAGATCCAGTCGACCCGCATGAAACGCGGGTGCCAGAGCGAAAATCGCCCCGGCGACAAGAGTGGTGACCAGAGCGAAAAGCAAAACGGTCCAGCTAATGGACACTTCGTTGAGCTGTGGCAGGCTATCTGGCACGATTTGCAACAAAGATTCCTTCGCGCAGAAGAGAATCGCTAAACCGACTATTCCGCCGACCAGCGAAAGTAGCAAGCCTTCGGTTAGTAGCTGCGATATCAGCCGCTTCCGCGTGGCTCCGAGCGCCTGCCGAACGGCCATTTCGCGCCCTCTCGCGCTGGCGCGAGCCAGCAGCAGATTCGCGACGTTCACGCAGCCGATCAACAGGACCAATCCCACGGCCCCGAGCAGCAGAATCAACGACTGGCGAGCATTGCCGACGACGGTCTCCTTGAGCGACACTAAGCGCACCGTCCATGCGCTCTGCGGCGGATAATCTTCCGGGAATTCTTTCTGCAAAGATGCGACCAACGCGTCTAACCGGCTCTGCGCCTCCGCAATCGTCAGTCCAGGTTTGATTCGCGCGATTGCTCCCGTCAGCCGCGTGCTGCGCTGCGGGGGAGGGGCGGGCGCGGCGGCAAAACCCGCCGCGGCCCAAACTTCGTTGTGTCTTTGGTCTGTTGTTCGCCCCGGATCGCGATAACCGGCCGGCATGACGCCGATCACGCGATACAAGTCGTTGTCGAGCCGCACACTTTTGCCCAGAATATGCGGATCGCTCCCGAAGGCTCGCTTCCACAGTCCGTCGCTGATGACAACTTCCAGCGTAAATCCGGGCGTCTGATCCTCCGAATTGAACGTAGCGCCCAACTGTGGTTTGACACCGAGCAGCGCAAAATAATTCGGCCCGACGACCGAGAAGCGAGCTCTCGTAGGCTGAGAGGCGCCCGTAAGATTCACGGACCCGGAAAATGTTAGCGAAACATTTTCGAAAATGCCGGAACGCTGAAGATCGTGCCACTCTGGCACCGACATTCCTACGTCCTGCGCGCCCACGCCGGGAAGATCATCCTCGACCCGCACGAGCTGTTCCGGTCGTGGGTATGGCAGGGGGTGCAACAGCGTGGCATCTACGACGCTGAAAATCGCGGTTGTCGCTCCAATGCTTAAGGCAATCGTCAAGACAGCGACGGCGGTAAAACCGGGTGATTTACGCAGCATGCGGAGGCCAAATCTGAGGTCTTGCCAGAGAGTGAGCACGCGAAGCCTCCAGTTCGTTGTGAGGGGCAGCAGCAAGAGCAGTTCCAACGGTAACTTCTTTTAATCTCCTCAAATCCAGGAACTTAGGTGAAGGCCACAGTTAAAGAGCGGTTCGTTTGCGTACGCGACGGTCGCGTAATCGGACACCGTCTGAGTGAAGCAGTCCCAGCAGCCAGCGTGGGCGGGGGAGGAAAAACGGGAGTTTGCGCGAAGTGAAGCTAAGGTTCCGGGTGAGTCGTCGGCAAACCGGAAGTCCTATAAGAGGGGATGTCAAGTGAAAAACACTTCTCCCTGCCGGAACGCCAGAAATATTTTTCCGGCATCCAGCCCCCCGCCATATTGCCGACATTTCTTCTTTAGCTGCTTGGCCGTTTTGGGCTGTCGCGGAGCGGCCCTGTAAGCCGCGGGGCGACGAGGCCTCGATGATTCTTTCCCATCCCAGTCGTTTCATGTTCGCTGTCATGACGGCGCCGTTCGGTTCTCTGAAACTCACAACAAGCTAACCTGGTTGCAGAGTTGCCAACCATGGTCCTATCGGAGACTCGTGGCCTATAGCTTTCTTGGGTTAGCGAGGGGGCATAGGGTAATCGTGGAGACTGGGTGCCGAAGCACACAAATCGCCTAACTTCCGGCTGGATACTCTCCCTCGACCCGAACGTCTCAAGAAGAACCCGACTGGCCACCGCCAAGGATGATCCCCATGGGGATGGAATGGACTCTCTGTCCGAGACGCTCAAGCTGCTTGCGGTTTCAGTTGTGTAGCGTCGAAATGGGCTTCTTTCTTCCACAGGATTAGAGTGATGGCCGCAATCTTTCGCGCCAAAGTGAGGCGAGCCATCGCAGGCTTCATGCCTTTGGTGAGCAAAGCCTCGTAGAAATCGTGGAACGGTCCCTCCCGACTGCTGGCCATGGTCGCCGCATTCTTGAAGATGGCCTTCATATCATGATTATGATTTTGATTGAGCCCACGAACCTGCTGTGGTTTCTTGGAACGTTGCAGCTTTCCGGCCACGTAGCGATATTGCGCACTGTCGCGCGTCTCGATCGCTAGACCGCTGTAAGTCCATAGTTGCCGCTTGCTGCGGAACCGATGCGGGGTCTGGATCAGCGCGATCAACAGAGCGGCCCGGATCGGACCGATGTAAGGAATCTGGCGCAGCAATTTCGTGGCGCCATGTTTTCGGCTCTCGGCCAACAGATCTCGCCGCACGGCTTGGCGCAAAGCTCGGAGAGCATCGAGCTGTTGGTAGAAGAACTCGGCCCGCCGGCGCACGCCGGCTTCCCCGATCTTGTTTAACCACTCCGCGCGATGGCGCGGTGCGTAGACTTGCTGCCCCCCACAGAAAATGCCCCAGCTTCGATACAGAGCCTTGACCCGATTCATCACACGGGTGAGGTCTTTGCTGATCGTCAGATAACTGCGGGCCAGCTCCTTCAAGGTTCGCAGGCCGTTCTCTCCATGGTAGACCGAGCGCAGATATCCGCCACGCAGCAGATCGGCGAGCTTGCGCGCGTCAATCTTGTCGCTCTTGTTGCCTTCCTTCAGCAGGGCGTTTTTCCGCGGATCGCACACCACTAGCTCCGTGACGTGTGGCTTCAGGAGGTCGTACAACCAAGCGGCCCAGGTTCCTTCTTCAAACGTCACATGCAAGTCTCCGCGTACCCCCTGGATACACTGCAGGATGGTGCTTGCCTTGGTTTCGATGATGGACTCCATCACCAGTTTTCCATCGCCGTTCATCACCGCGATCGAGATCGCTTCTTTGTGAACGTCCATGCCGATATACTTGATGTTCATTGTGGGTGCCCCTTTCGGTAGAGTTCTGCATCGCACTCAAAACCTACCTCAAAGGGGCGCCCTCTTATAATGCGTAATCCAGCTGGGCATCGTGCGGATAAGTACCCGGGACGAAGGTTTCCTAATCGCGCTTAGCCGTTCGCTTGTGCCTTGAAGAATGACCAGTGTACCGGGCTGTAGATATTCGATCCCGTCCCGCAATGGTATTGGGCGTAACCCCAGGGTTCGGCTCCTCTTTGTCGATCAAATAAAACTGAATTTCCTCCTCAACATCGTGGACCGCTTTCGCATTTTCTGGTTCAGCACAATCGACGAGAAACTCAACGTTCACAATGCGTCCTTTAGGCCGGCCGATTACCGCAATTGGTATCCACTCACTCCAGTCACTATCCCTGGCTGAACCGTAGCGCAGCTCGAAATGTTCCTTCGTTCGATCGACTTTGCCCTTCTGCCAGCGACTTATTTTTGGAACTGGATTCATAACGTCTTCTCCTGTGGCGATTTTAACTTGATGACACACCGCCTGGGGATGAGGGGACGACCTTGACCTGACTCGAACCGATGCGTGGTGAATGAATTTGCGTTGGAATTTAGTTGCTAATGCTGTCGGGTGCTTCGCGTTGAGGAAAAGGGCCGACGTGCGAGAACTCGATGGGCTGAAAAGTTTTGGGAAAGACGCCAGCAGTGTGCGGTAGGGTGTTTATCTTCACTGCGCCGGCTTCATTGACTAAGCGGCACACCGACGCCCGCGAAATATGGTGTTTATTCGCAACTTTGGTCAGGGACATTCCTGAGCAGCGATCTGCAACAACCAGCTGCCGGTCGATATCTAGCGGTGCACGACCGATTCGCCGCCCTTCCAATTTCGCTCTGCGCATTCCGGCTCGAACTCTCTCGACGATCACACTTCTTTCAAGCTCCGCAATCGCCCCGACGATGACCACCATGGCCCGTCCCAATGGACCAGCCGTGTCGATGTTTTCGCGAAGGCTGATGAACGTAATGTCGAGATGATTGAATTCGTCCAGCACTTCCAAGAAATGACGAACGTTTCTGGCTAACCGATCGAACGCAGCGACGATTACGATTTCAAATCGGTTTCGCCGAGCATCCGCCAAAAGTTGGGCTAGAGCAGGGCGTTTCGATTTCGCACCGGAAATTGTGTCGGTGTATTCATTCACAATTTCAAATCCGCGCTGCCTTGCGAATTCGCGCAGGTCATAAAGCTGCGTTTCTGCGTGCTGGTCGCCGGTAGAAACCCTGCAATATAATCCTGCGCGCTTCGGTTTAGCTTTGTGGGAATGCTTCAGGTGGTAGCTTTTCTGTAGCCATGGCTCAACTCTCCTTTGAGTTGTGGTCAGGGGCGCCAACGGTGTTACTAGCACCGGGGCGTCCCGCTTACTTTATTTCCTTCTTCCTCGAAAGCAGGTACGCATCGATGGCGCGGCGAACCAATTCTGCGACGGGTGCGCCGGTTTTCTCGGATAGCTTCTGGAGCTTTTCCAGCTGCTGTTCCTTGAGGAATAGTGCCGTCCTTCTCATCAGCATATAGGATATCATACAGGCATACATATGGCTACAGAAAAAGGATTTAGGAAAAACAATCGCACATCCAGATCCGGCCAAAATGAGCCGTCCGCCCCCAAGGGCGGCGTGCAGTTGACGCGACGGGGCAAACGGGCTAGGCTTTCGCGCAAACGGGAAGCTGAAAACGGAAATTCCTGATCAGGTGGGGATCCGTATGCACCATCGCGCTTCCGGCCGTGCCACAACTAATACTGCACCACCGCAGTTGGCACTACCGGAGCTCGTATTGCGGGTTGGCGTCATCGGCCACGGTTTGCTGACAGCGCCTCAAGACGCTGTGACGCCACTCGACGGCGTTGTCAGCGACGTGTTCGAGAGAATCGCCACGCTGTTATGCTCGTTCCGCAACGCGACTGACATCTACGCCGATGCAGTTCCGACGGTTCGGGTCATTTCAGCTCTGGCCGACGGTGGTGATCAACTTGCGGCCGAAGCCGCACTCCAGGCCAGCCGCACACATCGCGATGCGAATGATGCCAGATTCGAGCTGCATTGCATCCTGCCCTTCGAGCCTGACAAGTACAGCAAAAACACAATCAAAAACAAAGCTGCATTCGACCGGCTGTTCGAGTCTGCCAAGACCGTTCTGATTCTCGATGGTGTTTATCAAGCCGACGGCAACGCTGCGGACAAACAAGCTCCCGAGAACTTTATTCCTCGCCGCCGTCGTCAAAAAGCGTATCGGGCGCTCGCATGGTTTACGCTGCAACAGTCCGATATCGTAGTCGCGATTTGGGACCCGAATCGGGAAGGCAAACCCGGCGGTACCGAGGAAACGTTGCGCCAAGCCCTTCAATCCAATATCCCCGTGATTTGGATCAACACGTTCGAGGATAACGCTGTCCGGATCATCTCGCAAGAGGAGGAGGTCGACTGGGCGAACGAAACGAAAACAACACAAACGGACTGGGAAGTGAACCTTGCGCGGGTGTTGCGTTCGCTGCTGCTGCCGGTGGAACCGGCGCTGCTCCACGAGTCTAAGGTCGGCGGTGTCCATCGCTGGATGAACGCGCTTCTCGGCGGAGAAGAGCAGCGTCCGACACTGCGCGATTGGACCAACGAATTTCTTGGAGGCGCAAAAGTTAGTCCTACGTTACGCCAATCACTATGGACGAAGATGACCAGCGTGCCGGAGTCTTCGCCAGGCGGCGCACCCCCGGTGGCCTCACACAGGGCGGAGGAGCCAGCGTTTGAGAGCCACAGAGAACGTGCCGAGACGCTCAGCCAGTATTATGCAGGACTGTACCGAGGCGCCTTTCTATTCAATTACTTGGCGGGCTTTTTCGCAATTCTCCTGGCGGTGACAGCCGCTCTTTTGGCCTCGCTGCCGCACGGGATTAATCGCTGGGTGTCCTTAGCACTCGCATTTACTGAGTTCGTAACGATCTCGCTCATTTTAGTTAACACGAAGCAAGCGAACCGCGGCGCGTGGCACAGGAAATCTATCGACTATCGCTTCCTGGCGGAGCTTTTTCGTACGATGAACTACTTGGCGCCACTCGGGTGCAGCACGCCGCAATCACATGTCTGGATCCAATATGCCGCCCACAATCCGCGTCAGACCTGGATGCACTGGCTATTCCGATCAGTTCTTCGCCAGGCACCCAGTGTTGTACCTGGTTTTGACTCCGTAAGAGAGGTTCGCTTCGATCAGAAACGCGTGACCGCCTGCCTTGAGAGGGTGATCCTGGATTGGATACCGAGACAGCTGGAGCATCATGAAGTGAACGCGAACAACATGGCTAGGATCTTTAAGTTCATCGAACTCGGCGGACGGTGGATCTTCTTCGCGACCTTGATCTTCGTCGGGCTGCATATAGTCCTGGACTTATTGCTAATCTGCTTTGGCACGCACCTCGCGGAGAAGCTGCAACCGTGGCTCGTCTTCCTGGCCGCCGTCCTTCCCGCCGCAGTCCTGGCCGCCAACGGGTTTCGTTATCAGGCGGAATGCCGGCGGTTGTGGGAAAGATCACAGAGCATGGCCGAGCAACTTAAGAAGCACCTCGAAAGTTTCGAGCGGCTTGCCAAGCCCGCTCTGGCCCCCGAGGGAAGCCAGAGTTGGGACGTTGCCCGAACGACCGTCGCCTTCGCGCAGGAAATGGTGGATGAAGTGGCGGACTGGCGCATCGTGTATCGGATGCACGAGGTCTCCCAGTAACCCGTGGTGCTCCCGTGCAAGACCTTCCAAGTGTTCGTGAGGCGGCGTTCGGCGATCTGGGCACGGAACGCCAAAATCGCCAATCTGTTTCTCCCGCAGTGCTTCGTGACAACGCCTGCTTGAGGAACAGCGATGCCGAAGCGGCGCACCTAAGCCTCGCCACCCTCATCGCCCGGCTCCAGAACGCAGATGTGCCAGCTTTCATCCTCGGCATGCACGGAGCAGAACCACCGCCCGCAGATACCGCAGTGGAAAGTTGCGGCAGCATCGCAGGGCTCGTCGCTGAGCGATGTGGCCTGGCAAGACCACTCGAGGTTTCGGACTTCTGTTTGATTCACGTGTTCCAACATATTCCCTCCTCGCGCGGGCAGTATACACCTGACATTTGCCGATCGAGATTTTCCCACCAGCAGCTGCGTTTCCGCCCAACGAATCGGTTGGGTTCTGTACGACCAGGTTCCGGCCGGTCCTCCACGCCTCTCCGCCAGTCGGCATATAGCGGTGGTCACAAAGGCTCGCGGAGGCTTCGGACTTGTGGCGCCGATGTATGAGTGCTGGGACCCGCCAGACCACTTTACGACGCTCGCCGCAACGGAAAACTTTATAGGGAACTTTTGCGGCGCGAGCACCCCATGTTTTCTTCGCGCCAGCGAGCGCATCTTGGAGGTACGGCTACCATTGCACCACCGGTTGCTGAATCAGATCTGTCCGATCGCTAAGGTGCTCCCAGTATTGGGCCCCCATTGCAGCGGTCTAGCTGTCGAGCTTCCACCGCAACGGATTCCGAGTCTTTGGAAAATGGCTCCTGAACGTCTTGCGGCAAATCAACCCAAAGTTCTGATGAGCTTCGAGCAGAACATTGGCGATCATCATGGCTTCAGGAGCCAGGCTATAAAATCGTTCGCGCATTTCCTGGACGTTATCAGCCACTAAGCGAAGAAGCGCCGATTAACCGCGTGTGCGGATTGCTACAAAATGTAAGTCGTTTCGTAACACCGCTACGGCGCGCAATTCTAGTCACTTGGTAATTTGAGGGAATGAGTTCCCTCAACAACGAAATTATCCCTGGCCGCGCTCTATTTTTTCCCCGATGGGGCGCGGCGTTTCAGCTCTTCCGACCAGTTGAGTACGACGTTTAGTTCTGTGGGGCTGGTTGATGTGTCCTCTTGTTTGAGCATCAAGAGATGCTCACCATCTGCCGCGATGTCGTAGTTTCCCAGCCCAACGTAGCCTTGGCCTGGGAACCACATCTGCGGCGTGCCGGCCTTGAATGCTGGTTGCGTTTCCACGTGAACCGCCATCACTTTTTCTCCACTGCGATAGAAGATCTCACGACCGTTCCACGTCCAGCGGGGATACTGCCCGCCTCCCGAGGAGATCATCCACTTCCCCCCGGGTCCAGGAAATGGCTGCACGTAAATCTCCCACTGTCCCGACTCGTCCGACGCATAGGTGACCCAGCGCCCATCCGGCGAAAACTTAGCAGAAGATATGTTGAACGAAGACCGCAGAAAAGGTTGAATCTTTTCGCTACCATCCAAAGAAAGTTCCTCGATCGCCAGCCTTCCCGCATTGGAGTCGCTAAACAAGAGCGCCTTGCCATCGGGTGATACCGCTAAGGGCGTGGCTCCTTGGTCGTCGAACTCCTTGCCGAAAAGCGTTTCTTCCGCGCCGCTGCCATCAGCCAGTTTAGAACGGAAAGAAGGAGAATCCGTACGCGTGTTATACACGATCCTTCGACCGTCGGCAGTCCACAGAGGACTTGTGTTAACGCCTGGGCCAAACGTCAGCCGCGTCAGAGTGTTTCGTGCAAACTCATAAACCCAGATGTCCGGTGAACCATTCTCGTTTACCTGGAGGGCTAGGAATTTTCCGTCAGGAGAAAGCCGTGGCGAGCTGTAGAACTTTGGCGGTGCCGCGACGTTCCTGGTCATCCCATTACGGTCGATCCAAACTACGGTGCGCACGGGAGGTCTGGCGTTTCCGGGAACGTAAGCAAGTAATCCGGACTCGGTCACGTCATACTCGGCGCCTCCACTTGTCAACGCAGCGGTGACCACACCTTCTCGAATCGGCATCGGGGATCCCGCGACTTCCATTTTCTTCAAATCAAACGGCACAGCCATGAGCGATCCGGCGTGGGCATAGACGATGTGGCCCGAAGACGCATAGCGTGCGTAGGAGCCGCCCTTTATAACCGTGTGCCACTTGCCAGTTTCCAGAGAAAGTACGGCTATCCAAGCATCATCAAAGGAGAAGGCACTCCCTACCTGTATCGTAAACAACAAGAACTTTCCTCCGGGCAGCACCTGCGGCCAACGATGACTTATTTCGTGCTCCTTTGCGTTTGGCGTCGTCAAAGTTTTCGAGGTGCCGCCCGCGGCGGAAATTCGCATAAGCCCCGACCCGAAATTCGGCGCGTAACTGATCGTGTCGTCGCTTGCCCAGTTTGCGCCGTGCGGAACTGGTGCATCGCACAACGGAGTCACAGGGCCGCCGTGGAGCGAAACCTTACGCATCTTGCCCAGAGCAAAGAACCCCACCCACTGCCCATCGGGCGAGAAAAACGGCTGTATTGCGTTCTCCGTGTCGGGAATCGGCGTGGCAGTCTGCTGCTCGAGAGCGCGCAGATAAAGTTGCTGGGGTTTGCCTGCAACGGAGGCCACAAACACAATTTGTGAGCCGTCAGGTGCCAGCGCGAACGGAGACCCAGGATTGGCATCAAAAACGCCGGCCAGAGGTTCGGCGAGTGGAAGGGATAATTGCATCACCTGGCGCGGTTCTTCTCGGCTAGCGCGCCAATACAGCGCGCCACATGCGATGGCCAAAATACTGGCGATTGCGGCAACGGCCCAAGGAAACACACGGGGCCACAGGGGCTGCGATTGCTTTGTCGCCTCCGCTGGCCCGAACGTTTCGTCGGGAGTTCCGGAAATGGCTCGCTCGATTGCGATGCGCGCTTCGCCAATATCACGGAGCCGTTGGTTCGGGTCTTTGGTCAGGCATCGCCGCAACAGCCGGTTAACGGATGGAGGTACATTTCCGGAAAGAGCGCTCCAATCGGGCTCCCCGCGAATCACCGCCGCCAACGTGTCAGAAGTTGTCTCGTCCAGGAACGCTGGCTTGCCTGCCAGCATCTCGTACAGTACGACGCCAAACGCCCATATGTCTGCGCGGCGGTCCACTGTCTTTCCGCGGGCCTGCTCCGGACTCATATATGCGGCCGTGCCTAGTAGCAACCCGGCCTGTGTTGCCGCTTGGCTCAGCGTAGGCGAAGTTGACATGTCTATCGCGCTGGAATCGCCCTCCAGAGCCTTTGCAAGTCCGAAGTCCAGCACCTTCGCCTCACCATTCGGGGTGATCTTCACATTGGAAGGTTTCAGGTCGCGATGAATGATGCTCCGCTCGTGCGCATATTCGAGCGCTTGAGCAATTTGCTTTGCGGTGAGCAATGTTTCATCGAGCGGATGCGCTGCCTGCTTGAGCCGCTCTGCAAGTGTTGGACCATCGACCAACTCCATAACCAGCGCGCGCACACCATTCGATTCTTCGAGGCCGTAAATCGCAGCGATATTCGGATGATTCAGCGATGCCAGGACTTTGGCCTCTCGGTCAAAGCGAGCCATGCGCTGGGCATCGCAGGAAAATTTGTCCGGCAGAACCTTAATTGCGACTCGGCGACCCAGCCGCGTATCTTGCGCAAGGTAAACTTCGCCCATCCCGCCCGCGCCAATGGCCTCCAAAATCTCGTAGGGTCCCAACCGAACTCCCGGGGACAGTGGCATTTGGCCGCAATTCTACATTGAAAAAGGCTGATTACGCGCAAGCAACAGATCAGGAATCAGGAATTGACTCCGTGACGGGATAGATCCCGAGAAATGCATGCGGACAGTGCGCGAGAATGCAATCATGCAATTACCCGTTAAGAGTTGCCTGTGCGGGAACTCATATTGTTCGTGTTAGGTTGTTCCCTCGTGCTGACACACCTTGCGGACACGTGCTAGTAGATAATCCTCGGTGAGACTGCTGGAAGCCTAATCGCTTACATCTTTGATGGAACACGGTTGCACTAATTTGGCTTTCGCGGACTCGCAATCTTCGGACCGTAAGGCGTTTTCGATCGCGGGCGGTAGAGTCACTCCAAAATTTGCGCGCGCTTCGAGTAGAAGATTCCCGACCATTCGCGCTTGCCTTTCCATGCCAGTTTCCGACAGTGCGGTCTCCGGCAATTGCAACCGCTCACCTTGATGCGGAGCGACGCCAGTCGCTTCCAAAAGTCGATATGCAACCGCTGGATTTTTCTCTACCTGTAGTGCATGCCGCACGGCCTCCATTGCGTCGGGAACCAATCCGAAAAATTCCTGCTGCATCTGCGCGATAAATTGCTGAACCTCCGGAAACTTTACAGGTGGCGAGGGCAACGGAACAAGTTCGGACCGATAGGGACTCAAGCGTGGTTAGTCCTCGCGCTCAGTCGAAGCAGACTCAGGCGCGTTTGCGGACGACGATGACATTTTGAGGACAGATCTTAGGGTCATCGAGATACTCGCATATATCGAACATCTCTTTCCAATGCTTCTCGACATATTGTTTCGGAATGCAAGTCTCGCCCCAATATGACCATTGTCCTTCCAGACCGTGTGAGTCGCGAGCGGCTTTTCAAAATGATTCCAGGAGAGCCGCGCGACCGCAATGTGGAATTGCTTCGCGCGCCTCGCAGCTCCATCTGTGGCCTGCCGTACAGCGCCAGTTCAGTTTTGTCGCAGCATTCCGATAGCTCTCGGAAAGACACATGCCGCCGCGAGATCATACAGGCTCAGGAACTGGTCAATAAAGCACGAATATGACGCCAACGTTCTGGCAGAGAATAATCTGGAGAGCGGTAGCCGCTGGAACTACCGCCCTCTCGTCGTGTTCAGTTAGAAGTGAAAGCCGATCTCGCCCGTCACGGTTCGCGGCGTGACGTAATGCGTGCCGCTAAACGTTGACAGGAAGTTGTAGAGGACATAGTTGTTGGCCAGGTTGATTACCTCCACGCGAGCACTCCACTTGTAGCGATCGCCATGGAAGAGATTGTCATGGCCCACGGCCAGGTCAAACAGATTGCGCTGTTGGATGCGTGGGGGATTGTGGTCGTCATTTTCCTTGTTGGGCGCTGGCACGGAAATGAGCGTGGAGCTGAACTGCGTAGCGGGGCAGACACCTCCTGGTATCGGGATACCGGCTGGATTTGCCGCGCTGGGGGGCGTCGCGTGCACACCGTTGCAGGTGAAGCCGGCTTCAAACTCCTGGTCGGCGCTCAAGGGAACGCTGCCCACGTTCGAGGCCACCAGAGAGACGGAGCCATTTGCCGGGGTAGTGCCAAGACTGCCGGGGCAAGTGTTGAACGACTCAACGCCGAAACAGGGCGTCGCGCCGGCGACAAGCCCGCTATCGTATCGCCAGTTGAAGCCGACCCAAGGAAGCTTCTTCGAGGGCTGATATTGCAAGTGGGTTGTCTCGTTGAAATGTTCGTCGTGGTCAATGCGAAAAACGCCCGTCGGCGCGGTTGGGTTTGCACCGGCTCCGGCGACCTGCGGGGTAAAGAAACGGGCAGCCACGCTGGACATCACGATGAAAGCCGTCAAACCGTGGTAGTCCGGCACGGATGCGCGAATCGCGAATCCAGGGATTTTGGAGCGGGCCCACTCGATCGGGAAGGTGATCGGCGTGTTACCGAGAACACTGAAGTCGTAGGCGTTGTGCGTGTACTTCCAGATGTATTCACCGTCGAGAACAAGGTATTTCCCAAACGCTTGCTGCAGGCCCGCATGGAATTCATTGCGAAACCCGGGAGCGATCGCAGTCGTGGAATTTCCTGAGCATCCGAGCAGAGGGTTCAGGACATCGTTGCTGCATCCGATGCTGGAAAGCACAAGGTTTTCGTTGAAGGGAGATTCGAGAGTTCGGGCGTAGGAGACTCGCAGAACGGTATTGCTGGATTTGATGTTGTAAGCGACGCCCAGGCGAGGCTCGGCTTGGCTCGCAGTGGACAAGCCATTGTACATGTCGCCGCGAATACCCAAATTGAACGACCAATTTTTCCACGTTATGGTGTCTTGGACGTACAGCGCCAGTTCCTTGACATCCGTATGCAGAGGAAATGATGTAGCTGTCAGGAACGGACTTCCTCCGCGCGTGAGGTCGAATGGAAGTAAAACCGGGTTGAACAACGGATATAGGGCTGTGCTCAAAAACCCATTGGCCGGATTGCCGGGTGCGTTGGGATTCGTTGCCACGTTTGGCTGAAACCCCGCTGCTGCGCACTGGCTGGTACTCGTGAACCCCTGCACGGGCGCGAACGGGTAAAAAGCATCGGTTACAGGATTGGTATTTGGGCCCAGGCAGGGTGCGTTGAGCGTCGGATCGACAATCCCGATTTGATCGTTCTCGGTGAGAAAAGTCTGTTCGTAAACAATCCCTGCCTTCACAGTGTTGATTCCGTGCACATACGAAATTTCCGAATGCGCGCCCACATTCGTCAGAGTGCGGTCCTGGGTGACGCTCTCCCGCTGAAGGCTGAACGGCCCGAGGTCCGCGAACGGATTGCCGCTGGGGTAGTAGTTATATGCATCGCGGCGAACAAAGGCGCCGAGAGTAAAGACAGTGTTGGAGTTGATTAGGTGCGTCCAGCTCGGGGCGATGTTGAATGTGCCGATCTTCGAGCGCTGATCCTGCACACCGACGGGCTGACCACACTGTGCGAGAGTGCAACCCGAGCTGACGGGAGGAGCGAGCCCAGCATTGTCAACGACGACGCCAAACCACGGCGAAGCGAATTGCGCGTCGAACGAGTTGGGCGTCTGAAACCAGGATCGCGTGTATAGGGCGTTGAAGTGGATCGTGTCTGCCGTCGAGATCTGATAATCCACACGGTCGAATATGTTTTCCTCGTTGCCTTTGTCGTGCATCACAGTGAATTCCGGAGGATCCAGGAATCGGCCGCTGTTCAATCCATTTGCCGAGATGAAATTGCCCCAATTCTGGCCGCCGTAGGCGAGGTCAAAGCCGGCGTTGGACGTGCCGAACGCGCCGTATGAGGCCGTGACGCTGCCATGAGGTGAGGTGACGCCCAGACCTGAGCGGGTAGTGGCCTGGATCACGATGCTGGTCTTGCCACCGAATTCGGCGGGCGGCGCCCCGGAAATAACTTCCAGCGACTGGACCGCATCCACGGGAAGCTGGTTTGAAAAGACTTTGCTTTGCTGATCGGTGATGGGCTGGCCGTCAACTGAGAATGAGTTCTCCGCGTGGTCACCAAGTCCGTGGAACAGGCCGTTCGAGTCTGCGGCGATGCCGGGAGTCGAGAGGGTGACGAGAGAGCTCAACGAGGAAGACGAGCTTTCCAGAGGCAGCTTGTCGAACAGGGCTCGGTCCACGTCGGTGTGAAAGGTGGGCTCGTTTTCGAGCAGGTCGCCGCCGCCTTCGACAGTTACCGTGCTGGAGCTGCCGGCTATGGTCAAACTGATTTTCACCGAGAGAGGCACCGAGGATCGGACGTCAATGTCCTGTGCGTAGGATCCAAATCCGTTGGCGGTCACGGACAAGTGATAGGGGTTGAAGGGCACGTTGGCGAAGCCGAAACCGCCGGAACTGTCTGTGGTGGTGGAACGCTCGTACTGGCTGACGGGGTTATGTATGGTAACGCTCGCGCCAGCGACGACGGCACCCGAAGGATCCGTCACCGTACCTGCGACGTTCGCCGCGTTTCCCGTCTGCGCCAAGCTCGCGGGTACGCGAATCAATGCAGCCACTAAGAAAAGCGAAACCCCCAGAAATACTCTTACGAATCTCATGAATGAATCTCCCTTTATGAATGGCGGCCCAAGCGCTGCCTTGCGCCAGCCGCGGATGAATTGCGAAATGAATATCGAATTCGACGCTTGCCGCTATGAAGACGGCACGCGTTAGGGGATTATGAAATTTTGGGTTTAGGAGTTAGACAGGAGGTGCGCGGGGGATTCTATGGCTGCAAACAGGGTCGAGGCTGAGCTTCTGGTCTTCGGCCACCGCATATCGAGCAACCAGGACGGGCGACTGCATTTCCATCTGCGCCGCGGGCTGCGGTACGGCGACGTGACCGGTATGGCAGACCTGGCAATGCTGTTCGTCAGAGGAGTGCCCATGCCAATGCCCGGCTGCCTGCATGGCAAACAGGCCCACGGAAAGAATCAGGGCCAGCGCCAGCAGTCGAAGTGCTATTCGCTTGGACATAAGAAGCTGTAGGACCCCTCCTCGCCGGATATGATACCTCTGATGCAAGATCGGGCGTAATCGTTCTACTTATTTTTTCTATTCGGTAACGTGCGGGCTGGCGAATGGGGAAAAATTTTCGGTTTTTTCCTTATACTATACTGTAGTATATTATTGGTCGCCATGGCCCATACCTCTAAAGACAAAGAAAAGCTGCTGAAGCGCGTACGCCGGATTCGCGGACAGGTCGAAGCCATCGAGCGGGCGCTCGACGGCGATCAGGAATGTTCCGGCGTGCTCCAGCTCATGGCGGCTTGTCGTGGCGCCTTGAACGGCCTGATGGCGGAAGTGCTAGAGGGCCATATCCGATTCCACGTCCTTGATCCAAAGTCTGACAAGAACGCTCCCCAGGTCGAAGCGGCCGAAGAACTCATCGACGTAGTGCGGACCTACCTAAGGTAGTCGGGCAAACAATCGAGACTTTGCAGAAATGGGAACTCCATCATGACTGCAACCCAATTGAAACAAGCCGAAGCTGTTAAGAATGACGACGGAACGGAAGAACTCGCGTCGTCAGATCACACAGGCCATGAAGACGGTCACGAGGATGAACATGCGCTGAATTGGCGGGAGATCAACCGCGTCCTGTTTGTGGCGGCAGCGGCCATTTGGTTTCTCGGTGGCGCACGGAATCCCTACGTAACCGGTATCGGCATGATTTGTACGATCGTAGGTGGCTTCCCGATATTCCATGAAGCGTACGAGAACATCGTTCAGCGCCGTATGACGATGGAGCTTTCCATGGCCATCGCGATCGTGGCTGCCCTGGCAATCCGTGAAATCTTCACGGCCCTGGTCATCACCCTATTCGTTCTCGTGGCCGAGATTCTCGAAGGCCTGACGGTCGGGCGCGGGCGCACCGCCATCCGCCACTTGGTCGGTCTTTTGCCCACGACCGCCACGGTGCGCAGAAATGAATCCTGGCAAGATGTCGAAACGAAGGAAATCGCTGCTGGTGAGATCGTTCTCGCGAAGCCTGGTGCTCGAATTCCTGTGGATGGCACCGTCGTTGGAGGGCGTTCTTTCGTCGATCAGGCGTCGATCACCGGCGAGTCGATGCCTGCGGAGAAGAGCAAGGGCACATCGGTTTACGCCGGAACGATCAATCAGTCCGGCGCGCTCGAAATCCGCGTGGACCGGATGGGGCGTGACACCACGTTCGGCAAGATCATAGACGCGGTGGAACGGGCGGAAAAGTCGCGTGCCCCCATTCAGGGAATCGCAGATCGTCTTGCGGGCTATTTGGTTTACTTCGCGCTCGGAGCCGCGGCCCTTACTTTCCTGATCACTCACAACATGCGATCAACAATTTCTGTCGTCATTGTTGCCGGTGCCTGCGGGATTGCCGCGGGAACCCCGTTGGCAATTCTTGGCGGGATTGGACGGTCCGCACAACTCGGCTCGATCATCAAGGGCGGTCTATATCTGGAAGCGCTCGCTAACATCGATACGATCCTCCTCGATAAGACAGGGACTCTGACTTACGGCACTCCCGAAGTGGTCGATATTCGTCCCGTCGACGGGGTTCCGATAGCTTCCTTACTGCAAGCGGCGGTGACTGCGGAATCGCGGTCCGAGCATCCGGTCGCAAAGGCAATTCTCAAGAAGGCTTCCAACATGGGCATCTCCGGTGAAGAGCCTGAAAAATTCGATTACACGCCAGGGAAAGGAATCGTTGCCGTTCGTCGCGAAGTTGAAACTATCGTGGGCAATCGGCTCTTTCTTGAGGGACACAGGATTGCACTACCAGTCAGCGGAGTCTCGCGGAGCGATTCGGAGATTTTTGTAGCGCGTGAAGGAACGTTTCTCGGAACTCTCGTCATCGCCGATACGCTTCGGCCCGAAGCAACAGAGGCGATACATGATCTCAAATCGATGGGATTGAAGACGGTTCTTCTGACAGGGGATTCTAAAGCCGTGGCCGAAGACATCGGAGGAAAACTGGGCGTCGACGAGATTGCCGCTGAACTCTTGCCGGAGGACAAGCTTGCATTCGTTAGCCGGCTGACCGCAGCGCGCCACAACGTAGTTATGGTGGGCGACGGAGTCAATGACGCTCCCGCTCTGATGAAGGCTACCGTCGGAGTGGCGATGGGCGCTGGCACGGACGTGGCTCGAGAGAGCGCCAACGTCGTTCTTATCGGCAATGATCTCTCAAAGCTGGTCGAAACTCTCTCGATCGCGCGGCGCTGCCGCCGCGCGATCATGCAGAACTTTGTCGGGACGCTGGTCGTCGACAGCATCGGGGTCGGTTTGGCCGCGTTTGGATTTCTCAATCCTCTTCTGGCCGCTTTCATACACGTTTCTTCCGAAATGACTTTCATCCTGAACTCCGCCCGGCTGCTTCCTCCGGTCTCTTCAGCGCATGGCCTTATGCGCGGACTATTTTCCCAATCGTCCACGGTCGAACAGGACTAGACCAGAACTTATGTCTGCTAACTCGATACATCGTCTGGCAACGAAGCGGCTCGTTATCGGGCATCTTACGGTTTGCCAAGGATGTTGCTATGGAAACACAGAAAACGGGAGACCTCCCGTTCCCGTCGAGTGGCTCAAAAAAGAATGGCGCGCCAGAGGATTGCTGAAGCGCGTTCAACTGACGATCAGCGGCTGCCTAGGACCATGTGATCTTCCCAACGTGGTCACTATCTCGAACGAGAACGGGACGCAGTGGTTTGGGGAGATTACAGAATTCGAGCAATACCGGGATCTCGTTGATTGGGCGACTCGATCCAGGGACGCGGGCGAATTGCTGGCCCTTCCAAAAGAATTTGAGCGACATACTCTCCATCCATTTCGCAAGTAGAGAGGTCGGCAAAGCAGAATGAAAACTACGCTGCAATCCAGGTCGGATGGACGACGTGCTATACTCCGGTTCGTGATCGTCGTAAACGCAACGCGCGCTAAGATCGTTGTCGCGCTGTTTGCTTTAGCGATGCTTTACGGGTCTGTCTGTTCCGCTTCGTGCCTAGTGGGGGTTTGTCCAAATCTCGCGCACTATTCCGAGAGTCATGATTGCGATCAACTCTCGCATCATCACTCACACGGGCAACATGATCCCGATTGCAGGCACCATGCTCAGCCTCCTGACTTTGCGCCGAAGACTTCAGGGATAGCACCATTTCAGGATCAAAGCGCGACTGTCCTGCAGGCGGGAGCAGCGCTTGCGTCTTTCTCGAATCCGTCGCCGATCACGCAAGCCGTTCTCCAGGAATTTCATCGAAGACCAAGGGGTGTTCCCAAAAACACTCCGCTTGACCAAGTCTCCGTTCTCCGCATCTAGACCCACAAAACAACGGCCTGTTCGACAAATCGACACTCCGTGTCTGAGCACGATTGTGTGAATGGGTCTTCTATACCGTTAGTTTCCGCCAAGAGAACAACGACCGCACTGGGCTAGAAGCCCTGCCGATACGCCAACACGATTGCAGTGCTATCGACTAAAAAGACTGACACCAACGCGATATTTCGCGGCGGCTTATGGAGGTATGGAAATCATGGATAGGACGCGGAGAAATTTCTTGCAGGGCGCAGCCATTTTCGGAGCAGGCGTACTCGGCACACGAGTGGTCGCCGGCCAAAACGGCGAACAGAACGAGCATGGAAAAATGCAGATGCCGCCTGGCATGCACGTGAATCACGACAAGATGCAGATGCACAAAAACGGAGCGGCGTTTCTGCCCGTAGTCACGCCCGACGTGGCGGACCTGCCATTCGAAATGGACAACGGCGTCAAAGTGTTTCACCTCGTCGCCGAGCCCGTGAAGCGCGAAATCATTCGGGGCAAGGTCGTAAACCTCTGGGGCTACAACGGGAGTGCGCCAGGCCAACCATTCAGGTAAAGCAGGGCGATCGTATCCGAATCATCGTGGAGAACCACCTTCCCGAAGCGACCTCCATGCACTGGCACGGCTTTGACATTCCCTTCGACATGGACGGCTCGCCGGGTCTTTCGCAAGACGCGATTCCTCCTGGAGGTCGCTATACCTACGAATTCACCCTGCAGCAGGAAGGGACGTATTTCTACCACTCGCACATGGCTATGCAGGAAATGCTCGGCATGATCGGCGCGTTCATCATGCATCCGAAAGAACCCTACGATCCTCCGGTGGATAAGGATTTTGGGATCATCCTGCAGGAGTACGCCATCCTGCCGAACAATCCGACACCCAACACGATGAATATGGAATTCAACTGGCTCACGTTCAACGGAAAGTCTGGGCCTGCGACAACTCCGCTCATTGTTCGTTTGGGGGATCGCGTCCGCCTCCGCCTGATCAACCTCGGAATGGACCACCATCCGATTCACCTGCATGGACACCAGTTTGTCGTCACAGGTACCGAGGGCGGACGTCAACCGAAGGCGACATGGGGACTGAATAATACGGTCCTCGTCGGAGTCGCGCAAGCCCGCGCCGTTGAGTTTGTCGCGAATAATCCCGGCAATTGGATGCTCCACTGCCACATGCCTCACCACATGATGAATCAGATGGCCTCCACAGCCGGCCCGATGACTCGACAGCGAGGAATCGTTGCGGGGGCCGGAATGGAACAAGGCATGGGCATGATCCGCGGAGGAGCTGCAACGTCTGAAGAGAACGGCCCAAGCCTCGGGCGCGGTTTGGGCGTTGGCTCAACCCGCGAACAAGCAACTTCGAACGGCTCGCTCTCGCAGAAGAAGGTCGAGGAAGGGATGGCCACGATGCACGGAACTACCGCGATGCAAATGGACAAGGCCGAGGTGAGCAGGGATGCCAACTCGGTTCCCGGCTTTCCGCAAGACGCCTTCATGGAGGGCCCGGCGATGGCGATGGACGGGATGTTCGAGAAACCGGAGACCCACGGACTCCGACCAGGATGGAGCGGATTTATGCAGGGAATGATGACGCTGATCCGCGTTCTTCCGCCCGACCAATACGACCAAATCGTGGAGCTGCGTAACAAGCAGGAAAAAGAGCCGCACAGCATGCCCGCTATGCCAGATCACACGCAGAAGTGAACGCGACTAAACGCCATGACTAGGAGATCAAAAGTGAAACCACATTCATTTCGGTATTCCTTACTGCAAGTCAGTTTCCTGCTAGCCCTGCTCCCAGCCGGCTTGGCGGCACAGTCTGCGCCAGAACCTCGACCTGCTTTGCCTGGTTTGACGCTTTCCTTATCGCCTGAACAAGAGCGCGGAACCAGGCAGCAGCCCGCGAACCAGATGTCACCGGGGTCTCCCGGAGTCACATTGGAGCAATTGCAACAGATGGCTCTTGCGAGCAACCCGACTTTGCGCCAGGCAAAAGCCGGTGTCCGTGCCGCCGCAGGCAGAACGCGTCAGGCGGGTCTTTGGCCTAACCCAACGTTGGGCTACGTGGGCGAAGAAATTCGCGGGGGATCGTTTGGCGGAGGTCAACAAGGCGCTTTCGTCCAGCAGAACATCATTCTCGGAGGAAAGCTCGGCCTCGACCAAAAGGTCTTCACCGAGGAGGGCAAACAGGCCGCAGCAGAAGTCGAAGAACAGCGTCTCCGCGTGGAGAACGGTGTTCGCATCGCCTTTTACGAATCTCTCGCAGCGCAACAGATCGTGGAAATGAGGAGGAAACTCAGCGGGCTGGCGAACGATGCCGTCGAGACGACCCAGCAACTGTTTAACGTGGGTCAGGCCGATCAGCCGGATGTCCTACAAGCCCAGGTCGAGGGAGACGAAGCCGATTTGGCCATCATCATGGCGGAACAAGAGCAACAGCGCGCGTGGCGCGTGCTGGCGGCAGTTGTTGGCAAACCGGATCTTCCGCTGGCCCGTCTCAATGCCAATCTCGAAGAACTGCCGCAAGTCGATCCCGACCAGATTCTGCAAACGATTTTGCACGATAGCCCGGCTGTGAAGATTGCCCAGCTCGGAATCACACGAGCGGACGCACAGCTTGCCCGCGCCCACCGCGAAAATGTGCCTGACCTGTCGCTTCGCGCGGGTTACCTCGACAACCGCGAGCAGCTTGGAAGCGTGCCACCGAAAGCGGCGGGCTCAGAGGGTTTTGCCGAAGTCGGCGTGAACCTGCGTCTCTTCAATCGCAATCAAGGCAACATCGAAATTGCCAGGGCAGACGAAGAGCATGCCAATTCCGAACTCCAACGCGTGGCACTCGTGTTGCGGCAGCTTGCCGCTCCCATCCTGCAGAATTACGCCAGTTCTCGTGCGATTGCCGATCGCTACAAAACGAGAACTCTGCCCAATGCGCGAAAGGCTTATGAACTCTACCTGAACAAATACCACGAAGGAGCCGCAGCGTATCCGCAAGTGTTAGTCGCGCAAAGAACGCTCTTCCAGCTCGAAGCAAATTACATCGGCACGCTGGAAAACGTGTGGATCAACGCCGCTACGCTGCAAGGCCTGCTTCTGACGGATGGCCTTGACTTACCAGCTGCACCTGGCGAGCTGGACCGGCCCGTCCGGGAAATCAACATGCCCGTCACCGAGAATCCGGGTGGGCGCCAGTGAAAACGTGGGAGATCGCCAGCGCTCTATTCCTTGGGGCGATTGCCGCGGCGATCGCTGCGGGTCGTGCACGAGTCCTTGTATTTTTCCGAAAATAGTGGCGTGAAGCAGCGAATCATAAAGCATAAAGACCGCGAGATACGAGCAAATTATCCCTGACCTGCCATCGCCTTTTTTGCGTTCGATGTCATGAAGTGGAAAGGCGAGGATTTGCAAGCACGGCCGCTCCACGAACATCGCTTGTTACTGCGAAAGGAAGTAATGCCGACACTTCCAGCCGTTCACTATTCCGAAAGATTTCCTTAGCGAAGCAGTCTGGCTGTAAACTTGCGTCGTAGCCGCTGCATTGAGTCCGACCAGCTTCTCCAGCACGAAAGTGCGTTGTCGGCGAGTAAGCCCATTTCGCAAGGTCCGACCTTTTGGTTTCAATGAATTCCCGCATGTTCGCCTGCTCCGAGACAGTAGTTTCGTCCGACTCTGAATCTCGGAAATCTGGATTTACAGTCGGCGACTTGAAAGGTTCGCTACGTACCGGCCAATCAATCGAAGTACTTGGAAGGAGTGCATTCACATCTGTGAGTTGTCCAGCGACTGGCAGGTCACGCTTGTCAGTGTGATTTACGACGATGGCAAGACTAGTCATTGGTTGATCCCCGATTGGCATTTAGAACCCGATCCTATCTCCGGACCACCGCGTATCACGCTTTCATCGTCACTGGTTTCGGAAAATCGCGGCTTATTTCTGATCAACCTTTGCGAAGAACTTCCGTATATCGTCAAGCAGGAGATCGGGTTGTTCCAGAGCGGCGAAGTGCCCGCCCTTCGGCATTTCAGTTTTTTGTACTACGTTGTATGTTTGAGTAATCCAGCGAAACGGAGGGACAGCTACCTCCCTCGGAAAATCCGCGTACGCCACGGGAGTTCTCCAGTTGTGGCGTCGGCGCCATTTCCTCTCCGGTAAGCCGGTTCTCACGATAGATTCGCATGGCGGAGCCCACCGTACCGGTCACCCAATAGAGCGTAACCTCGGTCAGAAATGTGTCGCGGTCCATAGCCGTAAGAAAATCGCCGTTGTTGTCTGTAAGCAGTTGAAATTTTCCTATCATCCAGGCCAACCACCCAACCGGAGAGTCAGTCAGGCATAGGCAAGAGTCTGCGGTTCAGCGGTCTGGAGGAAAAAAAGCTGCTCTCTCCTCGGTCAAACCACGAAAACCGTTTCCGCTCCGCATCGCTCATTTCCGCGACTGCCTCCGGGTTCGGCGGCTCCACTGTAATAAGCTTCAGATGAAGCCCGATTACGTGCGCGGGTGCTTGGTAAGCCATGTCGCGGGCTATCAACGAACCCCAGTCGCCGCCCTGGGTATCGCACTTGGAATAGCCCAAACCGATCCATCAGAACCACCAGAGCCTTCGCCATACGCTGTGGACCCCAGCCCCGAGTTGTGGTGGGTCCGGAGAATCCAAAGCCGGGAAGCGAAGGAACGATGACCTCGAATGCCGGACTATGGCTGTCATTAGGATGGGTAAGCGGCTCGATCAGTGCGAGAAATTCAAGAGTCGAACCGGGCCAGCCGTGAATCAACAGCAAGGGTATTGCGTCGGGGCGGGGCGAGCGCTGATAGATAAAATAAATCTGCTGTCCATCAATTTCCGTGGTGAACTGGTCAAAGTGGTTGATCTTCTTGTGTGCGCCAGTCGTAGTGGTTCTCCCAATAATCCACCAGCTCTCGCACCTTCTTGATGTCGGCGCCGTACTCCCAGGTCGTGCCCGGAAGCTGATCGGGCCAGTTGGCTTCCGCCAAACGGCGCCGAAGATCAATGAGAACGCGGTCGGGAACATGCATTTTGAACGGCCGGATTGTGGCAAGATCCGGCTTCGCCGGCGCTTGCGTTTGTCCCAGTGCAATTGCGGAGAGTAAAAGCAACGCGGCCAGCAGAAGCCTCCCGCACTGCCAGACTGTCCTTTCCGCTCTCTCGAACCTAGTTTTCATACGCTCTCACACTCCAGTGTTGAACGAACCGATGAGGAAAAACTCGGACACGACACCCCGCATTTCTCCCCATGCGGCGTCCTACATTGGGGCCGGCGTTCCATCTGACCACACGCTAGTGCCCATCAGGAACATGTCGATCGGTTCCGGGTTGCCCTTGTACGATGGAGCCAGTAAGAGCGGTGATCCCGGGAACGGTTCCGACAGTTCATTTGAGGAGTTCACCACATTTGC
Source organism: uncultured Acidobacteriota bacterium (assembly GCA_963703675.1). Taxonomy (GTDB): domain Bacteria; phylum Acidobacteriota; class Terriglobia; order Acidiferrales; family UBA7541; genus Palsa-295. Next base: position 112,683 of record CAVPFH010000013.1, read on the forward strand.
GCCCCATACCGTACCGAGCGGCGTATAGAACATAAGATGGGCCATGTTGTGCCCACCCTTATCAGTTAGGTACGCATCCTTGGACATCATGTAGCTCATTGCGCCAGTTTCGAGCTCCGGCAGTTCCTTTTTCTCAATCGCGGCCTTGATACTCTCCTTGACTTCATCTTTCGATTTTCCAGCCAACACCAATTTTGTCCTCATCAAAGTGATTGGCAGCACCGTCCGAGCGGCGGGCGGATTGAGGCAAATCGGGCTGCGATTTTTAGGGTTCCAGAACTCCGGACTGTCGAATGGATTCATCCACGCGCGTTCTACGATGCAGACAAAGCCGTTCTTGCCTTCAACCGCTGTTTCATAGCCATGGCTTCCGAGGACCATGACTTTCGCATCGCGGGAAATGGACGGCGGGGCCGCGGTCCGTGCCAGAGCAATCTCAGCGTTTCGATCCGCTATCAGGTACTGATCCAGCGGAGCCATGCTCGGATACGGCGCTTTGGCGTCCTGTGCGTGTGCTTGCCACGCCGTGCTCAGCACGACCACCAGCGCGAAGCTTCCTAGTGCGATCGTCCTGACTATCTTTCGGTTCATTGATTTCCCCTTTCGATACGGATCTAGACACACCTTTGAACCTATGATGCGGCACTCACCGCTGATCGTTGTACCCCATAATACATACCGGTAGGTATGCTGGGGAGAGAGCAACAACACATGGACGTTAGGGCGAACCTACCATCTGTTGTTCGCGCAAAGCCGGCGTGATTGCACCATGGTATTTACGAAGCGTATTGCAACCCTCAAAAAAACGGCGGGCTAGTCTCGGCTCTCCCGGCAGACCTCGCTGACCTTCTTGCCTCCTTCGATCTGTCCTAAGGTGTAGATAATCTGCTCCTCGCTGTGCCCCTTCCTCGGCATACCTCCTCCTTCGTGCTCGTCCGGAGAAGCATATCCAGCTCGCCGCTTTCAACGCATTATAAGAGATTCCCTTGGCATCCCCATCGCGGCATTGAGACGATCACCTATGTTCTCGCCGGAACCGTCGAGCACGGCGACAGCATCGGCAACCGTGGCGCAATCGCTGCTGGCGACATTCAGTGGATGACCGCAGGTCGCGGCATCATCCACCAGGAAATGCCCAAAGGCGATCCGGAGGGCCGGATGCACGGCTTCCAGTTGTGGGCAAACCTCCCAGCGTCGCTCAAAATGACGGAGCCGCGTTACCAAGAAGTGAAAACGGTGGAAATTCCGGAAATCACCGACGACGATGGCACCCGTGCTCGCGTCGTCTGCGGCACTTTTTGGGGGAAGAAGGGCCCGATCGTTGGCATCGCGGCCGACCCAGTCTACATTGACGTGTCGGTCCCTCCGGGTAGGCTAAAGACTTTGCCGGTCGAGATAACGCGCCACGCGTTTGCTTACGTTTTCGCGGGCTCGGGGAAGTTCTGTAATGCGTCCGGTCCCCTTGCCGTGCCGACCGAATCGGTTGGGTGGTTGGACACAGCACCTCCGAAAGAAGCGGGCGACCGCTCGCTCGTGCTCTTCGACAGCGGCGACGAAGTCGTTGTGCAAGCTGGGCCAGACGGAATACGCTTCCTCCTCGTCTCCGGCAAGCCTCTTCAGGAACCGGTCGCGTGGTACGGGCCGATCGTGATGAACAACCAGGAGCAGCTACGCGAGGCGTTTAACGAGCTTCGGCAAGGAACGTTCCTCAAGCCGGACAAGCGGCGATGAGCGAAAAACTCCGGGCCAAAATTGCCCTTGAGAGAAATCAGTAGCACCCCTCTAACGAGGCAGGGGACTGAACCACGGGCCGTCATGCTCCGAGCTTGAATGATCACACGCGATTCGCTCAAAATAGTCGCAGCCCGATGACTAAAGCGTTCAAGCGCGGTGACCACGTTGAATGGAACTCAGAAGCCGGCAGAGTTCGTGGCGTAATCGTCAAGAAAGTTATTTCTGCCGTGCGGTTCAAAGGCTATGTGCATCATGCCTCAAGAGACGAGCCCCAATACATCATCAAGAGCGAAAAGACCGACCACGTGGCAATTCACAAAGGGCAAGCACTGAAACATATAAAGGCTAAGAAAAAGATGAAACCAAAGAAAACAAAAGCAAGGAGAAAGACGAGCTGACTCAGGAATCAAAAAGAAGGTTTATTGGTCAATGAACGGACCTCGGCGACGACCTCCTGAATCGCCGACGGAGCCAGGCCGTGCGCACCGAAAGAACCTAGACCCCCGAAGTTTGATACAGCGGCGGTAAGGCGCTGCGAGGAAAAGCCTCCAAGCGGCCCCTGGATGATCGGGTACTCAATTCCGAGTTTGTTTGAAACGCGCGTCCTGTTCCATGCTGAGTTTCGTTTCGCCATAGTCAACGCAGAGGCGGGTCTCCCCGCCTTCTCATGCCTCGACTTCCAGGATGACTTCAACCGCCACGGGCATGCCCAGAGGAAGACTTGCCACGCCTAACACCATGCGGACTGACTTTTTGTCTTCTCCAAAAACCTCGCGGAATAGCTCGGAGGCAGCGTCGGCAACTTTAGGTTGATCGAAGAAGTCTCCATGAGTTGCAAGATAAACGCATAGTCGAACAACGTGGGTTACTTTATCAAGCGAGCCCAGCTTCTGCCTTGCCGCTGACAAAACATTCAGAGCGGCAATGCGGACCGCCTCTCTACCTGCGTTCGCATCCAGTTCTTTCCCGAGACGGCCAACGAACTTCGGCTCGTGTCCGGTGGCAGGAAGCATGCCGCTGAGGAAGAGCAGATTGCCGGTCTGTACAGCCTCGACATAGGCGCCGAATGGAGTGGGCGGAGGCGGGAGTTCGATGCTGAGCTCCTGCAGCCGGCGCTCCGCGTTGGGTGGCTGCGAGCCCTTGCCGCTTACCATTTTCCTGAGTGCGCACCACCGTCCACGTGCAGCACTTCCCCCGTCACCTGACGGGCCTCTGTGAGATAAACGACGGCTTCCACGATGTCCTTCACGTCAGAGATTGTGCCCATCGGCGAGAGCGTCTTGAGGAAGTCCTTCGGGTTGTCCTTGTGCAGCGGCGTGTCCACGGCGCCGGGCGCGACCGCGTTGAAGCGAATCTTCTCCTTCGGATACTCCGCGGCCAGGCGGACGCAGGAGATTGAGCATCCCCTGACGGCATTGGCCCTTGCGTCGGCAAACGCCGGTTTTGCGTTTGTGCCGGCTTCAGCGCAAGAATTGTCGGCAAGGGGGGTGGTCTTCCGGCCCCTCAAAGCCGATGTTCCACCTCTTGAAACCGTAGCGCTCTGGTCGAACGCGAGCCCAGATCCTCTCGTGGCCCGAGTGCTGGACATCCTCAGACGTTTGGGGAGCGAGAAGAAAAAGGCCCGAACCAGCGCGGTAAAGTTAAGCTCTTTGCACGATCACTCCACGTCTTGGGATAGCTATGGGAGTTGGTGCGAACGCGCGTGTCGTTGAAAGTACTTGTGACCCGCTAACTCTCACCGAAGCGGTCTATAAGGTTGTGTGAATCAGTACCGCTAAACGCGCCAGCAGTGACCGAACAATCGCTGGCGAGAAGCCGACTTGAACGAAGCCGCTCTGCGGCGGACGCTTCGCGTGAGGCGAACGGAGCAGTAGTTGTTTGTTGGTTGAGATAAGTTCTGGGTCACAAGGAGGTCCCTGTGACCCATCTTAGAAAAATGATGCTGGAAGAACTCCAGCTTCACGGCTTCTGCTTTCCCGGTTCCGCCCTTACACCATTGGGTTCCCTCCCATAAAGCAGCCGCTCGCTTTGGAAGCAGAAGCCTTCGCTTTTGGGTGCCCCAGAAAAATGGGGCAGAAAAAGGAGACATTTTCATGTCCTACTTGAACTCAGTAACGATCGTCGGATTTGTTGGAGCCGACCCCGAGCAGCGTCAAGCGCGGAACAGCGGTTCAAAATTCACCGTTCTTTCCGTCGCTACACAACGCTCCTGGAAAAACGCTGAAGACGAATGGGTTTCGAAGACCGACCCTGATGTGATCTTCGTGGTTGCCGCTTTCTTGCCTTTGCTCGGAGGCTCGTAGGTTGCCAGCGAGAGCCGGGGCCCGTTTTTTTGTGCGGCCCCACTTCCGACCAATCCTGCAGAAGTTTACCGTCAAGGTAGATTACCCAGCAGCATACGTTCTGTGCACGCGATCGCTCTTTCCGACCGCGTCACGAGCGGCTCGCGCTTTGCGATCGAGGGCACGCGCCCCGAAAACGGTCGGCATCGTCCTCCCGCCGCTGTGTTCACCCAAACCACGCCCGAGCATAGGGAACAGGCTCGTTCGTTTGGCGAACGGCCCTCGGCGCCAGAGCACCGTCATGATGGCCGGAAGCGACTGTGATTGCCTGATCTGCCGCCTGGAGACAAGCCTCCTCGATGAACTCAGCCATGAAAAACACATAGAGGAATACCGGGCGTGGGCAGCATCGAATAAAATCCTGGCCGCATTTCCGACCTCTTCCGAACTGATCGCGCATCTTCACCGGCAGACCGAGGAACAGAACTACTCGGCTGATGAGGTTATCGGGGAACTTGTCCGACCTGGCACGAATGGGTCGCTCGATCCGATTGGGCAGTCGCTCTTGCTGTTGGTCTTCGTTCCGACGATCCACCGCACGACCACACAAATTCGCGCGGCATTCCCGTCACTCGGCCGGGACGACACGGCCCAGCACCTCTTCGCGGCTCTTCTGGAATTCCTCCGCTCACCGGAACTGCGTACGCACCGCTCGCACCTGGCCTTCTTTGTCGCCCGCAAGATGCGCCGCAGCGGATTCCGCTGGGCCATTCGCGAGTCTCGCCTGGACCTGCCGACAGATCGGAACCCGCGTTCGACCGCGTCCGAAGGAGGCGACGACAGCAGCGAGGAATCTCATGCGGGCGTTCTACTCGCAAAATTTCTCGACGATTGCCAGCGCAGGGGATGGCTTTCCGAGCAGGAACGGCAACTTCTTACCGACTTCAAGCTCGAAGGCCTCACGGCCGCCGAACTCGCTGGCCGCAGCGGCCATTCCTCCACAGCGGTCCACCGCCGCATCCAGCGCTTAGTGGACAGACTGCGCCGCATCGCTCGAAAATCGGGCGACGGCACACCGGAACAGCTTGATCTATTCCGATCGTGACGACAGCTTTCTGAGGTTCTCGCCACCGCGGAACCTGGCGTTCTAGCGATTCGTTGGGTGCGATCCTGTACGGCGTCCTCGGCTTCGCCGGAATCCCGCAGGATGCGGCGCGCAATTCCCAGGGCAACGGGAGCATAGCGGTCAAACAAGAGGTTCGGGGCTCCTGAATCGTTCGCCTGAAAGGCGGGCTAGAATCTCTTCGTCGGATACCGTCTGAAGAGGTGTCTCGTGCCGTTCTCGCTCGGCCGGGGCACGAGGCTTCTCCCAAAAAAGAGGCAATGAAAGAGCGCGCTCTTGCGGCGGAATGCTCAAAGTGAACTCAGTTCCTCATTCATTCGCCGGACGAGCCCCGGGGTGGATTGGCTCGCCGGGGCGTTAGTGCTATTACGGGGAGAAGTGAAAATACAACAATGCAGCTAGAAATAAGAAGTATTTGGCCAATTTGAACAGAATTTAATGAAGAAAAGTTTGGTACACCTTCTATCGCTTATCCGTATGCCTTAGACGGGTTGTACAAGATCTTCTGAATTCGCTGCTGCGCACAACCCGCCCGGTTGGAACCACAACGATACACTCGGTAGTTATTCTCCCCCGCGTAACTTTCGCTCCCTGTTCCGCCGTTTGCGCCGGTCTTCGGCATTTTCGGTACTAAGAAAAAAATATTTCGCTGGTACCCGGTCAAATTCTCTTTTTGTTGACAGATTAGTATAGTGAGGGGAGTTCACGCCGGTAGCTCCCGCAGACCACAGCTCGGCCGATTCCATCGGCTGCGGGCTTCGGTCGCGCGTGCGGCCTCTACGGAAGGCACGGACGCGATTGTGGACAAGACGCTGTCACGGAGCGAACGCTCCAAGTGTGCCCGGATGAAAACGTCCGGCAAACCGGCGAAACAGCCTCCTCCTCACAGTCGCTCTCCTGTCTTCCCTGGAGATATCCCGTCCGCGAACTTCCCTCGTTCTTAAATTCGAAGGAGAAAGGGAGGGCGTCATGAAACGAGTTCTTCGGAACTGCCTCGCGAGCTTTTCGCTGCGCTCACCTGCGATTGCAATCTGTTTCGTACTCTTGCTCGCAATCCCAGCCTTCGCCCTGCAAGGCAATTCTCCGTGGGAGAACGCCGTCAACGTGCTCATGACGGCCTTTACCAGCACCATCGCGCGCGGACTTTCGCTCGTCGCCATTGTCGTTTCCGGACTCACTTTCGCTTTTGGGGAAGGCGGGTCGAAGCGGGTTCTCGCTGGCGTGCTCTTTGGCGTGGGCATGGCCATTGCCGCAGTGAACTTTCTCGCGTGGCTCTTTCCGGGAGCGTGATCCGGATTCTTGGAACGGGACAGGCACATGACGGAAACCAGACGAATCAACAAAGTGCATCGGTCGCTGTCGCGACCGCTCACCATCCTGGGCGCGGAACGAAAGCTTTTCTTTTTCGCCATGTGTCTGGGTGCGGCCACCTTCAACCTTCTCGGCAGCCTGCTCGGGGGATTGCTGATGTTTCTGCTTCTTTATTGTGTGGCCCGTTGGGCCACACAAACCGATCCGCAGATTCTAAGATTTCTATTGAGTGCGGCAAGGCTCCGCAGGGAGTACGACCCCGTGAAATTCACTCCCATTGCCATTCGCAGGGAACCCGATGCTTAAGCTCAAGCGAATTCTCAAGAACTACCAGGAAACCGGCTCCCTCGCGGAGCAAGTGAATCTCTACGGGTTCATCGGTCCCGAAGTCTTCTTGACCAAGTCGGGAGAAACCGGCGTGGTCCTCGAGGTTAAGGGCGTCGACTACGAGTGTCTGGACCAGACGGCGATCGATGGTTTCACCAAGCGCCTGGAGTCGGCGCTCAAACTGTTTGATGAAAGCTGCCGCGTTTATCAGTTTTTGTTCAAGCGCAACAACCAGGGCATTCCTTATCAACTCTACGTGAATCCGGTCGTGGATGCCGCCATCGCCAATCGCATCGCCTATCTCCGATCGAAAGCCAGCACGCTTTACTCGCTCTCTGTGTACTACGTCGTGCTCTACCGGAGATCGGAGACCTCCGAACGGCTCGCGACTGCCCTCTCCCGTTTCCTCGAGCATCCCGCGAAGAGTTTTTTTGAACTCTGCGCGCAGTCTTTCTCGACCAAAAGTATGGTGCTGGTTCTGGGGAAAGACTTGGACGAGGCTCAAGCGGCAGTTCTCCAAAAAGCACGCAATTTCATCCTGCAGGTGAGCGACTTTCTGCCGGCGAAGATATTAGGCAAGCAGGAAGCCTTTGCGGTTTTGAAAAGGACACTCAACTTCGATCCGCAAAAGCTCGGCGCGGCGCGCCTCAAGCACGACACGTTTCTCGATTACTACCTTCCGGAATCGCATGTCGAATGCCACCGCCGCCATCTGCGCGTGGATGAGGACTACGTCAAGGTCTTAACGCTGAAAGAACCTTCGGCACAGAGCTTCCCGCTCATCTTCCGCCGATTGCTCGAAGTTGAAGCCAACTACCACATCGTGACCGAGTGGAAGAAGGAAGATTCCGGGAAGACCCGCCGGACCATCCAGGCCAAGCGCCGCCACTTTCATAACACCAAGCGTTCGTTCGCGAGTCAGGTGAGTCTCAACGACGCACCGGCCCAGGACGCGCTGCTCGATGATTCCAAGGAAGCGCAGGTCCGGGAGCTCGGGGAAGGCCTCCAGGAGATCGAGATCGCCGGAAACTACTTCGGCTTGTTTTCGCTCACCGTGGTGATTTACGACCGCGACTTGGCCAAGGTCGACCGGGCGTGCGCGGAGTTCTACAAAGTCTTCAGCGTCCATGATGCCCAGCTCTACGAGGAGAAATACAATCTGCTCAATGCCTTCCTCGCAGCGGTTCCCGGCAATCACGTCTTTAACTTGCGGTACCTCTATCTTGCCAATACCAACTACGCGGATTTCTCGTTTCTCTTTACGCTCGACTCGGGCGATGCCCGCAATCACCATCTGCGCGCCGAGTATCTGGCGGTCCTTGAAACCAACCACCACACCCCCTATTTTCTGAACCTGCATTACCGCGACGTTGCGCACACCATGATCCTGGGCCGGACCGGCGCAGGGAAGTCATTCTTACTCAATTTCCTGATTACCAGCCTGCAGAAGTATTCACCGCACACTTTCATTTTCGACTTGGGCGGGAGTTTTGAGAGCCTGACGCAGCTCTTTGGCGGTTCCTATGTCCGCGTAGGCCTCGAGTCTCAAGATTTCAAAATCAACCCGTTCTCGCTCCCGCCGAGTAAGGAAAATCTCGATTTCCTCGCACTGTTTGTGAAGGTTCTCGTCCAGGGGCAGAGGGCTGCGGAGCTCGACCCGGCGACCGAACGCGATCTCTATCACCAGATCGAAAATCTCTACTCGGTCGATCCCGCGTTGCGCACCCTCGGTGTCCTTGCCAATACGCTCGGCCACCACGTTTCGGGCCGACTTGCGAAATGGACCCGGGGAGGGCAGTTCGGATTCTTGTTCGATAACGCCGAGGACACCATTTCGTTTTCGCGCTTCCAGGCTTTCGACTTCCAGCGTATGAGCGCGTATCCCGAGCTACTTGAGCCGCTTTTGTTCTACATCCTGCATAGGACCAACGACGTCATCTCGCACCGCGAGATTACCTCGGTCTTCAAAGCCTTCTTCATCGACGAAGCCTGGGTGTTCCTGAAGAACCCGAGCATCCAGTGGTACGTAGTCGAGGCCCTCAAAACCTGGCGCAAACACAATGCCGCGATGGTCCTTTCGACCCAGTCGCTCGATGAGCTCAAGCGTTCGGACATTCTGGATGTGATCGTTGAAAGCTGCGCGACCAAGATTTTCCTCGCGAATCCCGACATGGACCGCGATCTGTACCGGCGGCAATTTCACCTGAACGAAACCGAAGTCGAGCTGATTGCGAATTTGATTCCCAAGCAACAGTTTCTGATTAAGACCCCGGACCTCGGCAAGGTCGCGAATCTGAACGTCGACCGCAAGAGCTACTGGCTCTACACCAACGATCCTTACGACAACAAGAAACGGAAAGAAGCGTTTGAAGCGCATGGGTTCGAGCGAGGCCTGGAAGTTCTCGCAGGAGAACGGTTGTGATTCCGCGACTTCCCGTTGCCGAGTCTCTCGCGTGCCGCGCCCTCAAGGACGGATTGCTGTATGTCTTCTGTCTGGTCGCGGCTGCGGGCTCTCTCGTCGCTTCGATTTACGCGTTGCCGCGAATCGTTCGATTTTTCGACAACCGAACTTCAGGTTCCCGCAAGCAGATCGCACTTTCAAAAGGAGCGAAACGATGAAGCGAGTCATTTCCACGTCGTGGCAGTTGGATTTTGTGCGTTGTGTCGCCATTGTCGTCTTGGTTGCGGCCCTACCACTTTCCGCGTTGCGGGCCGCAACCGAAGCGGCACGAGTCGTGAAGTATTCCAAGGAAGACATTGTTCCCGTTCACGCGAAGCTGCGCTTCTCGACCCTCATCGTTCTCCCCGAGGATGAGGAGATCCTCGATTTCACTACCGGGGACAAGGAATTCTGGATCATTAACGGCGCGCACAACCTCTGCTACATACATCCCGCACAGGCCGGCATCCGCAGCAACTTGAACCTCGTTACCGCAAGCGGCCACGTCTATTCCTTCTTGCTGACCGAAATCAGCAGCGAGCCCGGGGCCCAGCCTGATCTCAAAATCTTCGTCGAGCCCAAGGAAAGTTCCGGCTTTGCGGCGAAGACCGGCCTGGCCGGGTACGTCAGCGCCGGAGAGGCCGAAGCTTATAAGAAAGAACTCGCTGCGCTCCGGACCGAGACGAGCGACCAGATTCATGCTGCCGAGGGCCGCGCCGCCGAGCAAGAGAGCCGCTTTCGCGCGGAGTATGCCGCAAAACTCGTCTTCGACTATGCGTTCGATTCCAAAGCGGCGCGGGAACCGTTTCTGGTGTCTGCGATCTATCACGACGACCGCTTCACCTATATCCGCTCGGCCGCGCGTGAGAAGCCTGCGCTCTATGAAATCAAGGACAGCAAGCCGAACTTGATTCCTTTCCAGCTCGAGAACGGAGCATACATTGCCCAGAAAATCATCGACGCGGGCTACCTCGCCGTCGGCAAGCGAAAGTTCACCTTCAGGCGGCGCGCAGCCGGGAACTGAGAGCCGAACGATGGATCAAACGCCCCAGGTTCAAGAGAAAGCGCCCAAGCCCGAAGGGCTTCTGCCCAAGAACGTACAGTCCTGGCTGCTGGTGGGCCTTGCATTCATGATGGTTGCGATCATGTGGCTGACCGGCGGGAAAAAGCTCCAGCCCGCGAGGTCCACACAGTCCGCAACTCCGATCGCGTCACCTCTGGAAGTCAACGAAACCAAGATTGCCGGGTTGCAGACTCGCATCGAGGAACTGCAGCGGCAACAGCTCGTGGCGCAAGGCGCGCTCGCGCACGAAACCCGTTTGCTCGGCGGCCAGGACTCTGCTCCCCCGGAATCATCGAGTGCGACTCCTTCGGGCGAGCAGCCGCACGAAGATCCCATCGAAGCCGAACGTAAAAGACATGCCTACGTGTCCTTGTTCGCCTCGAATGTCGCCCTCAGTTACCGCAAGACGCCCGCAGTTCCGGCACCGTCGGCTGAGACGCCAGCCGCGCCCGGTCCACTTGCGTCCGCACCGCAAGTCGCGCAACTGCTGAAGGAGATGCAACCGAATCTCGCTCCGGTAGGGCCGGCACAAAACGATTCCGCGGAAAAATCGAACGATCGAAAGGAGGAGCCGAAAAACCCTGCCGCCGTTGCGGCTGGCGCGGCCAATGCGGCGGCAGGAAAGACCTACATGCTGTTTGAAGGAACCATTCTTGAAACCGTGCTCATCAACCGCCTCGACGGGGGTTTTGCGGGCCCGGTCGAGTGTCTGCTCTCAACCGACGTGTATTCGAATGACCGCCAGCACCTGCTGATTCCGGAAGGATCGAAGTTGCTCGGTGAAACGAAAAAGGTCGACACCTTCGGGCAGACGCGTCTCGCGGTTGTGTTCCATCGCGTGCTCATGCCGGACGGGTATGCGGTCAGCCTCGATCAGTTTAAGGGGCTCAACCAGATCGGTGACACAGGCTTGCGGGACCAGGTCAACAACCACTATCTCCGCATCTTCGGAGTTTCACTCGCGATCGGGGCAATCGGCGCGGTTGCGGAAGGCGGAACAGCAGGGTCTCTCAACGCCTCCAGTTCCGACCTGATGCGCCAGGGATTCGCGCAAGGAACCGCGCAGTCTTCGGCGCAGATTCTCGACAAGTTCCTGAACGTCATGCCCACGGTGACTATTCGGGAAGGACACCGCGTCAAAGTCTATCTTTCGGGCGATCTTGCATTGCCCGACTACAACAACCACAAGATGCCTCCGGATCTCTAGAAGGCAAAAGGAGAGAGAGCTTTATGAAAAGGAAGATTCTGATTTGCGTGCTCGTGTTGGGATTGGGAGTGGGCACTGCCACCGCGCAATTCGGGAATGGCGTCGTTTTTGACCCGACCAATTATCACAATGCGCTGCTCCGCTACTACCAGCTGCAGGAGCACCTCGCGGAACTGCAGAAGAGCTACTCCAAAATCACCGGACAACTCAACCTGGCGCTGCAGATGGCGCAGTTCGTCAAAAACATGCCGGCTCGTTACCGCGCGCTGTTTTCCCAATGGCGAAACGTCACTTCGCTCAACACCTTTGGGAATACGGTCTCCTGGATCAACGGGATAAACACGGGCGTACTTCCCAACATCAATACGGGCTACCTGAAGGCCTCCAACCCGCTGTCACAGTACGACCCGTATGAACTGTCGGGAATGGATCCGTCCGAACTCGGGCGCGTGCAGTCGCAGTACGCCTCGATCGAACTCGCCGACGGCGCGAACATGAACGCCATGGCCACCATCGGCGCGATCCGCGGAAGCGCGGGCAACGTTCAGACGCAAATCGGAAACCTCGAAGATGATTCCTTCTCAAGCGACTCCGGTCTCAACAGCGAAGTTTCCGTCCTGAACAAAATCAATGCAGCGGGTGTCCTGACCCTGCGCACCGTTCAGGATTCAAACAAACTCCTCGCTTCGCTTCTGGAACAACAAACCATCCTCGCGAAACAACAGCGCGACTCGACAGCCAGTGCCATCAACCTCGATATCGAGCGCCAAGCCAGCATGGGTGCCAACATGGCCGAGGTCACCGGAACCATCACCGCTTCACTCGAAAACTTCCGCATGCAGTAGGTGTGTAGAGCAAGACGCCCGGGCGTCGAGGAGCTGACGGCAGTGCAAACCGATTTCCTGCAGTACATCTTTCAGGCGATCAACAATTTGCTCACCCAGAACCTCGGCTTCTTCGACACCATGGGCCAGAATCTTTTCCGGTCATTTGCCACGATCCTTATCGCTTGGTTCGGAATCAAATCCGCCCTCGCCTCCGCGAGCGGGAGGCCGGCTTTCCAGTTCGATCACCTTGCGAGCTTGCTTTTGACCATCAGCTTCGGTTTCGCCATGGTCAACTATTACAGCACGCCTATCCCTGGCATCGGAACCAGCTTCCATAATCTGGTGACCGATGAAGCCCAGTTCCTGTCGAGCCAGGTCAACCAGACGGAACTTCAGACCGTCGTGAATCAGGTGGCGGACTTTGAGTCCCGCATGGATTCACCGGGATGGGGAGATTTCCTGGGAACCGCAATTTTTGTCATTGTCACGATCCTTCTCGCCGCGGCTCAGGCCATCGCGATCGTGGTGATCGCCTACGGCTTTATTGCCACTGCGGTTTGCGTGCTGGTGGGGCCCGTCTTCGTTCCTTTCTTCATCGTCCCCAAGATGGAGTGGCTCTTCTGGGGATGGTTCCGCTGCTTCATCCAGTACGCGTTCTATCAAGTAATTGCGGCTGCTGTGGTCTACATCATCGGAAACCTCATGCTCGGCGCCCTTCGCCTCCCGCCGGCCGGCACACTCTCGACCGCACAATTAATCAGCTGGTTTCCGGTCCTGTTTATCACCTTCCTCGCCTCGATCTACGTATTGTTGAAAATCCCGGCGCTTACCAATCACATCTTTCACGGTACTGCGGGCGGATCGTCGGCGGCGCTCCTGGAAAAGGTGCTCGGATGAAGAACGACGCGAGCTTCGAAGATGCCAAGCGGCTCTACCTCGAACAATACGGCGACCCGATGGTGACGAACACTTATCTGAAGATTGCTCTGGTTCTGGTCTCCCTTGTGGCTTTGGGCCTGGCGCTAGTAGATTTAAGGACGATTCGCACGTTCCAGAATTTCCGCCCTCTCGTCATCCGGATCGACGATCTCGGACGCGCCGAAGCCATCAACTACCACAACCTTGAATACAAGCCGCAGGACGCAGAGGCAAAGTATTTTCTATCTGAATTCTGCAACCTTTATTACCGCCGCAACCGCTACACCATTCAGGATGATTTCTCGAAGTCCCTTTACTTTCTCGACGGCAAGCTCGCCGACGGGATTTTCGACGCTTACCGCAAAGATGACATCATCAAGAAATTCATCACCAATACCGCTGCGCCGGAGATCGATGTCGAGGTCAAGAAGGTTGCGCTCGACCAGATGCAGACACCACCTTTCCGCGCGCGCGTCGACTTTTATATGGTCTATTACGCTCCCGCCGACCATAGCGAACTGAAACGCGATCTCTACACCGCGAACTTTGTCTTCGTTTTCAAGTCTCAGGTTCCCAACCAACTGATTCCCATCAACCCGCTGGGAATGACCATTACCTACTTCCGCGAAGATGAGGCGTTCAAGTGAGAGCCCGGGGGCCGATCCAAACCCAAGAGGTCACGGGCGGACGCAGTCGAACCTCGGCCCAAGCTCGGAGCGCCGGCGCCGCCCCGTTGCAAAGGCTTTCGCACGCATCGCCCTGTGCCACTCGGAGAACCGGTGCCCCTCACCAGGGCCTCCTTTTCGCTGCGCTTATCGCCCGCTCCCGGAAACACACGGAATTCGCAGCCAAACCCCAGAGGAGACGGAGCGAACAGTGATGGTTGCGAATGCCGTGCTGTTCACCATCGCGATCCTGCTGGCCTACGGGTTCTGGCTGCTTGATCAGTTGAAGTTTATGGCTCGCTACAAGGCGGTCGTCTTCCACGCCTACGGCTCCTCGGTTCTGATCTTCGGCGCCGTGCTGTTCGTGAATCTGTTCGGGTGTGCGCTCACCATCAGCCGCAGGTTCCTTCTCAAGAACACCGGCCGCAAGCTCTCGCATCTCGACAAGCAATTCCATGTCGGTCATGTGGACATGCCCCTTCCCGCGGACGAACAGGAGCTCGACTGATGTCGCGCGATGCATTTTCTCGTGATTCCCAGGACACCCGCGACCCATCACCATCCCCTTCGGAGCGGCGGCACCGGCCCACCTTGTCCGGTTCGCGAGGCGATAGGGATTCCAGAAGCGATACCAGCGCTCGCGACCGTCGCGAGGTCGAGAAACCGCATGACGCAGAGAGAGCCGCCGAGGGCGTCTACGACCTGCGCGACCGCACCTACCTGCTCCGCGATTCCGCGATTCAGGCCATGAAAGAAATCGGCAAGTTCCGCGTCATGGCCGCAGCGGACCTCGCTCGTTATGCCTATGGCGGGGACTCGAACCGAATGGAGAAGGACTTCCAGCGGCTGGAACGCGAACATCTACTTTCTGAAAAGACCCTCGAAATCCCGCAGAAGAAAACATTGCGGGTTGTGACGCTCACCAAGCGCGGCCATCGCCTTCTCAAGCGAAACAGCCAGCTTCCGGACGATCAGGCCATTTACTATGGCTTGGTCAATTCTCGTGAGGCCCGACACGATGCCGATCTCTATCGGCTCTATCAGAAGGAGGTCGCTCGCATCGAGCGCTCGGGCGGCCGCCCGGTCCGGATCATCCTCGACTACGAAATCAAACGCAAACTGAATCGCGATCTGGCGCTCCTGGGCGCGGAAAAGGACAACCTCGAGCGCAAGCGAGAAATTGCCGAAAAACACGGGCTCGAGGTGGTCAACGGGAAGATTCCCGTGCCAGACATGCGCGTCGAATACGAAAGCGCCGAGCTCTTGTTGCAGCGCGTCGATCTGGAACTCGCCACCCGCGAATACCGGCCGCGCTCGCTCGCCGAAAAAGCCAAAGCCGGCTTCGCCATCTATGGCCGGAGCGAAGACGCATCGCGTCTCCGCCGGATTCTGGACGAGTGCGAACTCACCGGGGAAATCTTCACGCTATGAACATCGCGCCTGCCCACCTTGATGCTCTGGAAGCCCTCGGCTACACCCGCGCCGAAGCTCGGTTTCTTTACATCGTCGCGACACATTCCGGATACTTCAGGGCCCGCCAGTTTCTCGCCTGTACCGGGGCGCATTGGGGCAAGCGGACGACGCGTTTCTGGAGCAAGATCGAGCGATCGAGGCACGCCCGGACCGAGCGTTTCCCCAAGAGCGGCGTCATCCATCACCTGTTCTCACGGCGGCTCTATCGCGAGATCGAAAGAGAGAACCTTCGCAATCGCCGGGCCCACGAAATCGACTTCATCATGCGGCGCATCGCCATTCTCGATTTCGTGATCGCAAACCAACAGTACGAGTACCTGGAAACCGAACCTCAAAAGGTTGCGCATTTCTGCGACAACTTGGGCATCAATGAGGGTTACCTTCCGGCGCGGCTGTACCTCGGCCAGAAGACCCCACGAGCGAGCGTCCGCTACTTCGTCGACAAGTTTCCAATGTTTCTCCGCCCGCCCTCACCTGTGGTGACGTTTACCTATGTTCATGAGAGCACTCCGGGGTTTGCCGATTTCGTCCAGCACTTGGAGAACTACCTGCCGCTGTTCCGCCAGCTTTCCGAGTTCGGGATGTTGTATGTGTCGCGGACCGCTGTTCACTTCACAAGGGCTACGGAGATCTTCGATTCTCTAGTGAAAATTCCCCTCGAGTCGGACATCGCCGAAGACCTGTTGCGCTATTTTCGCGTGCGCAAAATGTGGGAGGAAAAGCGATATGCAGAGGTGAGCGATGCCGAGCTCATCTTCCGCAACGAGGCCCGCAGCCGTTTTAACGGCCGAACGTTTGAAGCGCTCTATCGAAACTGGAAGTACGGCCAGGTCAGCGCGCGAGCCATCGAAGAGAAATTTGGAAGGAATGACCGAAGGCGCAGCATCAGCTTCGGGGTGTACCAGCTCGGCCAAATGGAAGTTTCCGGGCTGGATTCCGCGAAATCGGGTGCAGAGAGTAAAACTTGCGTTCTGCAAACTCGCGATTGACGCGTTCTATTACCCCGAAGAGATCGGAAATCCTTCGAACCGCGGGAACTACAAAAGCGGGAGAAAGCAAAAATGACCGTGGGGAAAATGCAAAATCGGGCGGGAGCGGCCCACGGTGACCAGGTCTTCGGACGAAACACAAATCACTCAAGGAGAAAGGGCATGCCGATCGTTAAGAAAGCACCAGAAGTGATGTCTCGGGAAGTAAGGCTGGAACAACCGGTGAACGACTTGCTCGAGGATTATGCGCGGTTCATCGAGAGCAGCCCGGATCACGTCATCAATGCCGTTCTGAAGAAAGTACTTTGGCGAGACCTCGACTACCGCAAATGGCGCGGGGAACGGCGCACGGCACAGGCCGGCACCGACAAGCTGCAGCCGACCGACGGCAGAGCGAGGGGTTAGTGCAAAGGGTACTAGAATCGCGCGCGTTCCTTGCGGCCGTTCTGGCCATGGGCACCGGTGTCTTTTTGTTTTACACGCGAAGGTTTCCAGATGATCAGATCTTTCTGCGGGTCATTGCCGTGCGCGCTCCCGAAGCCTTCCTGAGCTTCAAATATCTCTACTACACGTTCCTTTTCACAACCCCGTATTTGGTTTATTCGGCCGGTCTGTCCGGTCTCTACATTTTCACGCTCAAAGCGAAGCGCCGGATCGAACCCGGGCGTCTTCCCCTCTATCCGGATCCGCGCACAAGAGACGATCTTTTTCTGGTCGTCGGTGAAGTGCACAACCCGCGCAAGCAGGTCCCTGCTAAAGAACCTTATTGGCTCACGATTCCAGAGCGCGGATTGTTTACGGGAGTTGCCATCTTTGGCGCTGTGGGATCGGGTAAGACGAGCTGCTGCATGTACCCGTTCGCCGAGCAGATTCTTGCCTACCAAGCGAAGGACCCGGCCAAACGAATTGGGGGGCTGATTCTGGAAGTAAAAGGTGACTTTTGCCGCAAGGTGAAAGACATCCTGGACCGCCACGGACGATCCGACGATTATATCCAAATCGGACTCGACTCCGAGTACCGCTACAACCCTCTGTACAATGATCTGGACGCATATGCCCTCGCCTACAACATCGCTTCCTTACTCAACAATCTGTACGGCCGCGGCAAAGAACCGTTTTGGCAGCAGGCGTACACGAATCTGGTCAAATTTATCATCCTCCTGCATAAGGTCGCTTACGACTACGTCACCCTGTTCGATGTCTACGAGTGTGCGATTTCTCCCTCTCTCCTTCAAGAGCGTATCCGGGAGGCCGAGCAGATCGTTCTAGGATGCAACTACCTGGCAATTGCGCCGGACGTATACGCCGATCACGCCGCCGACCTCACGGCGCTCAGCTTCGTTCACGATCCCAAAGAGGACCGGCATGTGGCAGTCGCCACTCCCGAATTGCGCGCCACCTTGAAGCGAAAAGGGATTACGGCCGAAGCCCGAATGGTCCTCGATCGTAGCCAGGCGAACCCCGAGAAGCTTGCGCAATTCGATGCGGTCCGGCGATGGTTCAACAACGACTGGCAAAGGATTGAACCGAAGCTGCGCACTTCCATCGTCGAGGGAGTCTCTGTCTTTCTTTCACTCTTTGACGACAATCTCAAAGTGAAAAAGGTCTTCTGCCCGAGGAAGGAGTGCTACGACCCGACGAAAAATGCCAACCACCAATTCGGTAAGCCCTTGCCTTCGTTCTCCTGGCTCATTGAACACGGAAAGGTCTGCGCGCTCAACTTTCCCATCGGAATGAACGCGGGTCTGGCGAAAGCCCTCGGCGTCATGATGAAGCTCGATTTCGAGCGCGCCGTGCTAAACCGCATCCCCGAAATGGAGGTCCGCCGGAACGAGTATTTTCGCCAAGTTCTCTTCCTCTGCGACGAGTATCAGCACTTCGCAACGGTCGGTGAAAGCGAGCCCGTAGGAGACGAAAAATTCTTCAGTCTCTCTCGCCAGCCCCGGTGCATTCCCATTATCGCGACGCAGAGCATCAGCTCGCTCAAATCGGCGCTTTCGGGAGACGGCTGGCGCACGCTACTCCAAACCTTTCGAACCAAGATTTTTCTCGCGTTGTCCGACGATTTTTCCGCGCATACCGCAAGCGTACTCTGCGGTCGCGAAGACCAATTCAAGGTCAGTTACAGCTTGTCCGAGAGCGGCCACGACACCAAGGTCAGTTGGCTCACCGGCAAAGCGCTCTCTCACAAAGCGAATCTGGTCGCCTCGAAGAGCTACAACACGCAGACCGATTACCGGTTTGACATGAAAACCTTCACGGAATTGCGCAACGCGCAATCGGTCACGATCGCCTACGACGGACTGAACTCTTCACCGCCCATGTTCTGTTACCTCAAGCCTTACTACAACGATCCGAACCGCTCTTACTTCCAGCAGCTCAGCGAAGGAGTGTTGTGATGAACGGATTCGAAATGATTCTGCCTTTCTTGAAGCCCATCGAACACCTGATCCTCGACGATTCCATCAGTGAGGTAATGGTCAACGGTGCCGATCATGTCTTCATCGAAAAACAGGGCTTTCTTCAGCAGGTGCCCGGCGTGTCCCTAGGCGAGAGGTCTCTCATGGTGGCGGTCAAGAATATCGCGAGGCGCCTGGGCGATGACATCTCGGAAGCAAAACCGATTCTCGATTCGCGCCTGCCCGATGGCAGCCGCGTCGCGGCGGTAATTCCTCCGTGCAGCCTGGGAGGAGTCACACTCACCATCCGCAAGTTCAATACCCGCCACTTCGAGATGGAGGACCTGATTCGAGCCGGTGCTCTTGACCGCGCTCTCGCGAACCACCTGGAAGATTACGTGCTCGCCCGCAAGAATATTCTGATCGCAGGCGGAACCGGCGCGGGCAAGTCGACGCTTTTATCCATCCTCGGGAAATTCATTCCGCAGGAGGAGCGCGTACTCGTCATCGAGGACACGGCGGAGATTCATTTGCCTCAGGAAAACCTCGTCCGCTTTGAAGCCCGCCGCGAACAGAACGGCGTTCCGGCGATAGCGATTCGCGACCTCCTGAAAGCTGCGCTCCGTCACCGGCCGGACCGGATCGTGCTGGGGGAGGTTCGTGGAGGCGAGGCCTTCGATCTTTTGCAGCTTCTCAACACGGGGCACTCCGGCACGCTGTCCACCATCCATGCCAACTCGGCACAACAAGGTCTCGCGCGTTTCACCAGTTGTGTTCTGCAAAGCGGCGTGGACCTCCCCTATCGCGCGATTAAAACGAACATCGCTGACTCGCTCAATGTGGTCATACAGGTCGAGCGGCGGCCTGGACGCAGATACATTTCCGAAGTCCTTTTCATTAACGGATACGACCCCGATGCAGACCTGTTCGATTACGGCGCCGTCTTCCAAACCGGACGGGAGCAACCATGAGCAGGGATACCTCCTTCACTCCGAAATCGCTTTCCTCTTCCGAATACATCCGAAAGCTCTTCGAGCCCGAGGATAACGTCGCGATCCTGGTGCGAAATCGCGGCACCGGCAGGACGGTTCAGCGGATCGCCAATGCTGAAACGATAGCAGGCTCTGAGTTTCAGAAATGGCTCGCGGCGCAAAACGCCTCGGGTTCAGACGCCTTCATAGGGATGAATCCGATCAAAGAGGGCGCTTACGGCCGCACCAAGGACAATATTAAGGATATACGCCACGTCTATCTCGATCTCGACAGAAAGGGCGATGAATCCCTGGAAGCGATTCGAAATTCTTCTGCAGTTCCAGCACCCAACTATGTGCTCGGTACCTCACCTGGCAAGCATCAGGTTGTCTGGAGAGTGAGTGGGTTCAGTCAGGACGAAGCCGAAGCTCTCTTGCGCGACCTGGCGAACCACTTTGGAGGCGACGCCGCAGCCACCGACTCGACGCGCGTGATGCGCTTGCCGGGATTCGCAAACCGCAAACTTACTGGGGAATTTATCGTTCAGGCACGCCACGAAAGCAAAGCGATCCACGCGCCGCACGATTTCGCCATAGAGGAAGGCTCACCCGAAGCGCAGCGACATCTCGGCGAGGATCACCCGCGCAGGCACTCCATGCAAACCGATCACAAGAGCCAATCTGAGCAGGATTGGGCATACGCTAAGCGTGCCCTCGCGCGCGGCGACGACCCTGATCTGGTCATCAAGCGCATCGCCGATTACCGCTCCGAAGACAAAGCAGACCCGGAATATTACGCCCGTCACACGGTGATGAAAGCACAAGCTCAGAACGAACAGGAACGACAAAGCACCGCCCGATCGAAGCTTCTCGATTCGGCACCGGCCAGCGAGAGATAGAAAAGCAACGCAGCGAGAGAACCAGCATGTCCCAGGATCCATTGCGTCCGAATTCGAAACCCGATAACGTAAGGAAGGTTACGGTGCCGAATCGACGGGACAGGAGATCTATGTCTCGCAGATCCGGACAGAGTGGTTCCGTTTACAGAAAAGGCTCCAAGTATATCGGCAGATACCGCGCCGATGTGCCGGGCCAAAAGAGGATCAGACGTTACGGTTATCATCGGAAACATCAGCCAGATCATGAAGCCGCAAGCCGAACGATGGCTGGCGAAGTTTGTCGAAGGGCAAGGGATCAACGATGCTCGATACCTTGCCCGTTCGCAATCGCCCGTCTTGACCTTCGGTCTCGCAGCACGTGGCTGGATAGATCGTCACCTCATCGTCAACAAAAAACCGTTGTTGGACCCCATTTGGACCCCAAGGGTGGAAGGGTGGAGAGGAGACTAGCACCAGCTCGCAAGTTGTTGTAAATTAAAAGTCTACTTGCCCGTTCCCCGGTAGCTCAATGGTAGAGCATTCGGCTGTTAACCGAAGGGTTGCTAGTTCGAATCTAGCCCGGGGAGCCAAATTTTTTTCACTTTCAGTTATGAAAAATCTCCTTTTAGAGCTCTGAAGATCGCACGCTGAATGCACCCGTGACTCGGTATATTGTCCTAAACGTAAGACCCGCTCTCCAGCAAGGACTCAGGGAAGTCTGGCTTGACAAGTGTTAAGCTACAGGCTACACTGTACCCGGTGAAGATACGGAGCATCGTCCATAAGGGCCTGAAACGGCTCTATGCGGAGGACAACGCAAAAGGCGTTCCGCCCGATACTTTGGCCAAGCTCCGCAAAATGCTGGCTTTCCTTGACGACATGGAGGGGCCAGAAGAATTGCGTGCCCTCAGTTCTTGGAAGGCACATACACTGACGGGAGACCGAAAAGGAACTTGGAGTCTCAGCGTCACCCGCAACCGGCGCTTAACGTTTCGCATCGATACCGCAGAGCAAGAAATCTGCGATTTGAATTTGGAAGATTATCACTAAGACAGAGGGAGTAGATGCTATGCCCATGAAAAACCCACCTCATCCCGGCGATTTTATTCGCACGGAAATCATTGAGCCTGCCGGCCTCTCAGTGACAGCGGCCGCGGCCGCGCTTCAGGTTTCGCGTCCGGCTCTATCAAGCCTGCTTAACGGTAAGGCTGATCTTTCCGGAGACATGGCGCTTCGTATTGAGAAAGCCTTTGGTGTGAAAATGGATACGCTTATGCGTATGCAAGCCTCGTATGACATCGCTCAAACGCGCAAACGCGAGAAGCAGATTCACGTTAGGCGCGTCAATCAGCTCGTCCACGCCTGAGAGCAGGATCCTCAACGCAAATCGGGCCTGGCTATCCGGCTCTGGTCCATCCTGGAATATGAATCAGCTCTGACTCGCCCAGAACACCTTGCTGCCTGCGGAGCGAGCGGAAAGGTGTATCTGCTGTGCTCGACGAACTGGCCTTGGTCGGAAAAAAAGTCGAATTAATGATTCGCGCCACGGCCGATGCTACCAGATCCGAACGACGAGATGGTTCTGGAAACGGCCGTCAATCGTCGCGCCGATGCCATTCAACGTGCGGGAATATTAGACCTGTGGCGGCGCGTTTTCGATGTTCGGTGGTGCGGCCGGGTCAACCGGATTCTGGCCCGCGTGGGCAAGGGAAATCCTCCTATCGAAGGCGATGAGCTCCTGTTGGGGTTTCCTGCTAGGAAGGTAAGGAAAAAGAAGTAAAAGGAGACATCATGTATTTTCGACGCCCGGTCTGAAGCTCACCATCGAAGCCGGTACTTCGTGGTGCGCCAAAGGCGCAAGAGTTTCTATGGAAAGTCCATTCGGCCTACACCTCCGCAACAACCCTTCACGTCGACTTCAATTTCTCTTCGACATAAAGCGAGAGCTCAATCATGCGCTCCGCCACTTGTTCGACCGGCAGGCCGGCAAAGTTCTTGAGCACCAATTCCTTGACATAGAGCCGCCCAAGGTAACGCAGCTGCAACGCGCGATTACGGGTGGCGAAAACGAAATCGCGATGCCCGTTATTCACGACAATTAGGTTGCGCTCAGCGTCGTATCGCGACCGCCACAGTTCCCCGGCGGCCCTTTCGAAAGTGTAGCCCGGTAAGCCACGGGCATTGACGACGGCCGGGCCGATAGCCGCATCGAGGCTGTCGGTGACGGTGATCAGAGCTTCCGCGATGCAGCGCATGTCGCGCTGTGAGACGGCGACGGACAAACGCACGAGAACGGGAGACGAGGGAGCCTCGAAGATCACTTCCTGATCGGACGTGGACAAGAGCGTGCCACCCCCGTCGACGATTTCCCAAGCAAATGTCAAGTCCTGCTCGACCCGTCGGCGCGAGCGATCCCGGGGTAGCGCACGAAGGCGCCGGGTTTGGCCCACTGCCACTGTGCTTGACGTTGGTGAAATCACGACGGAGTGCAAAGGCCCAGCATAGTCGAAGAATTGGCGCTGCGTAGATCCGCCTGAGCTCGGTTCAGGAACGCCACCCTCTTTGTCCGGACCTGACGCCTCCATACCTCCCTCCGGTGACCCGCCGTCGCCGGTCGACTGCGGCGAGCGTGATTGGATGTCAAACCAGTCGTATTCCTCGCGCGGCAAAACCAGCATGGCTTCGCGGAACGCACGTTGAATGGCGCGTAGGGACTCCCGGCTAGCCTGCTCTTCCTCGGCGCGTTGCTGGGAGTCGATGAGGCCATTGAGGTGTGCTTCCAGCGGTACCAAAGCTTTCACGAGGGCCCCATAGCGTTCATCGTGGACGATCCCGGAACGCGTGCCTGGAGTGAGGTCAAGAAAGGGCACGTCGATCAGGCCCTGAAGGTAACGAGAACTCCACGGCGGCCGCTCCAATCCGGGCAGCGTTCCGATATCCGCTATTACCCGCGTCCCACGTCTCGTAAGGGCGACACGGCATTCCTCGGCTGGGTCCGCGAGATACAGTTCGGCATACGCGTCGCCGAATGAAGAGCGAACCGTCGGCAGTTGGTGAAGCAGGCGGCCTTCGAACTGTCGCGGCTCGACCTGGTACTGTCTGCGCGCAAGTTTGTCAATCACCGTTACACGAACCTGCGCATCGCGTATACGGTCGCGCAGCTCCGCTGCCAGATACCACTGGATCTTCTCGCCGCTCAATCCGCGGATGCCCTCTAGCAAGGGGCTGATCTTGAGTTCTGTGCCTCGCTCGCCAAAGAGTACCCGTCGAAGCTTCACCATGTAGCGCGGATCCCCCCTGCTCATAACCATCTGATAGACCCGCTGATCAGCGCCGCTAGACGTCATCGTGAGTGTGTCGCCCACGGTCCAGAAACTCAAAAGACCGATACCAAATTCCCCTTGTAAGCCTCCTCCGTCACCATCTGCCTTAAGTTGTCGCTTGACCGAGTCGCAGATATGTGTCGCGACGTACTTGAAGTCAGGCAGACCCTTCGGATCGCGCGGGATTCCGTCGCCATCGTCCCTGACGGTAAGAAAGTGCTTGCCTTGCTCGCGGCCGCGCGTGATCACAATGGTTTTGGCATGCGCATCGATGCTGTTCTCGATCAACTCCGCGATGGCCTTGAGCGGATTGCTTTGCGAGAGTGCGATGATACGGATAGCATTCCAATCATCGCCGATCCGCAATTTGCCGCTCTCTGATTTCTTCGACTTGGCTGAACTGGTCTTCGCCACAGTGACAAGGAACTCCACGGGTTAAGTGTAAGGCAGGAAGGCTCGATCGCAGCCTGCCATCGGCCACCTACTATATCGACGGCCTTACTCGGCGAGCAAGGTTCGCTCTGTCGCGGCCAGCAGATCAATCGAATGAGTATGCGCTCCAATTCTATTCGAGTAAGCCTTTCACGGTCAGGTCAGGAGTTGCGGAAGCTCAGTTGCATGCGAACGGAGTGCGTCGGGGAGTAAGAGTCGTTTCCCGCTTGGTTGATTCCTATGCGGAGTTTGGAACAACTTCGGAACAGGGTTGCTAGTTCGAATCTAGCCCGGGGAGCCAAACTTCTCAATCAGTTAGCAAGTTGTCGAACGCGCGGCATCTGGGTGGACTGAACCCTTAACTTGAGACACTCGGATAAGGCACACTTGCAGGGAAAGGAACTGCAAGTGGCAAAGAGACGAGTGGGAAAATACCCGAAAGAATTCCGGCGGATGGCTGTCGAGCGATTAAAGGACTGCGACAACATTGTGGAATTGTCACAGGAACTTGGTGTGCATCGGCGGCTTCTCTACAAGTGGCGAGATCAATTTGATCCCTTCGACCCCAGTGAGGAGTCGCCACCCGGAAACTCTCGTGAGTCCGCGCTTCGCAAGGAAATCAACCAGCTGAAGCGCGTGCTGATTGACAAGACGCTGGAGCTGGATTTTTTCAAAGGTGCCTTGCAAAAAGTAGAGGCGCGACGCCAGAAGAGCGGCATCAGTGGCGAGAGGGCATCTACGACGAAATCCAAGAAGTGATGCCTTTGCAAGGCAGCTTAAGCATCGAGCGAATGTGTCAGCTGGCCGGGGTCAGCCGAGCCGGTTTTTATCGTTCTCTGCAGGAGCGAGCACCAGTCGAGGAAGACATGGAGGTGCGGAGCGTGATTCAGCAGATCGCTGTGGAGCATCGACGCCGCTACGGGTATCGGCGGATCAGTGCCGAGTTGCGGCGGCGCGGGATGCTGGTGAATCACAAGCGTGTGTTGCGGATCATACGCGAAGACAACCTGCTGGCCGTGCAGCCGCGGGCGTTCGTGGTGACCACGGATTCCGATCATGAGTTCGAGGTCTATCTGAACCTCGCCAGTCGAATGAAACTGACGGGGATGAATCAGCTGTGGGTAGCGGACATCACCTATATCCGTTTGAAGAAGGAGTTTGTCTACCTGGCCGTCATTCTCGACGCGTTTTCGCGGAAAGTAGTGGGCTGGGCGTTGGACCGGACACTGGCGAGCCGGTTGCCGATTGCGGCGCTGGAACAGGCCATCGCCCAACGACAGCCACCACCAGGTCTGGTGCATCATTCCGACCGTGGCGTGCAGTACGCTTCCGGAGACTACGTGAAGATCTTGCGAAAGCACCAGATAATCCCGAGCATGAGTCGGCCGGCGAACCCCTATGACAACGCCAGTTGCGAAAGCTTTATGAAAACGCTCAAACGAGAGGAGATTTATGCGAACGACTACCAAGACTTAAAAGACTTGCTTGGTAACATCGAGGCATTCATCGAGCAGTACTACAATCGGTGCCGTTTACATTCGGCGCTGGGCTATCGGCCGCCGGAAGAGTTCGAGCGAGAGGCGAATACAGGAGTGAATTCTGCTGGAGCAACCATGAGTTTTTTCAAGCATGAGCAGGGAGCAAACAGGGGGATGCTGTAGGTCGAGCGGGTTGGGAATCGTCGCTCTCAGGCGCTCCTGGCGCAAAATTTTTCTGTGGAAAACTGGGGATAGGCAGAAAGAAAGAAAAAAGGAGCAAAAAAGAAAGAAATGGAGGCCTGTGGAAACTGACGCCGCTGATGGAAATCCGCTCAGAACGCGGATTCCCACAGCGGCTTGGAAAGCACAAAACGCTTTCCACAGTTCCCACAAGGCCCGACGGCGGCTCCATCATAGGATTTACTTTTCTTTGGGCCGAAGGATGGGGAGCGCCTCAAACATTAAAACGGCAAGTGTGCCAACTTCAACTGTCTCAACAGAGGGGTTCACCCCATCTGAGTGTGCCCAATTTTGTGCCCATCCTCCTGAATTCCCGCAAGGTTTAGCGCGTTGACAGCTTGCCGCTGAGCGATCTGTCCATCGTTGCCACGACGGAAAATGGCACGCCCGCTTCAAGCATCCGAGTGCAGCCTGTGTGCCTCAGGTCGTGGAATCGACATGAAATTCTCGCTCGAGTTTTTGCAGACTCCCAAGCTGGTATCAAACGAGCTTTAAGAAGCGTATGGTCAGCAAGTCTCCCTAGCATCATGCCGTTGCCTCCCTCCGGCTCCTGCGACCTCAGATGAAATACGAACCGGCATTAACTTTTGGGTCGGGGTGTTTTGATGCAACAGGAACAGTGGCAAACACTCTATCAGGAGGCTGTGTTAGAGACGGACAGTGACAAGCTCAAAGAACGCATCAGATCGGCTGAAGAAGCTATTGCGGCGCGTTCATCACTGGATGGGCAGGTGTCTCACGAAGAGCGGGTAGCGCTTGAAGATTCACAGCTTATGTTGCAAGTTCTAAAGCGAGAGCGCGTAACGAATTAGGCCGGAACAAGTGACCGTACATGTCCCATCAATTCGTTGCCGTTGGTATTTGATACTATACGGTCTAAGACGCGCCGCTTCCGAACAGAGAATTGCTCAGGCTCGCGTGATGAGTGGACAAGATTATAGGAACGTCAGGCATCTGCTTTAACTCAGGCGACGCTTCTACTCCGTTCAGCACGGGCATAGAAAGATCGAGGATAATTAAATCAGGACGGTGCTTTATGGCTAGAGCAATCGCTCCTTGGCCGTCGATAGCTTCGGCGCAAACTTCGTAGCCCTCTTCTGCTTCAAACAAATCAGTCAACATTCTGCGAACAGGTTGGATGTTCGTCCGCCAGTAGAACCTTTTACCGTAGGCATTCGTAACATGACAGTTCAAGGCTGCACCATAGTGCGCTTCTTAGAACCAGTCACCAAGACGCCAATCCTCGGTAGTCAGCTCGATGAGTTGAACGCCAATCCAGTGTGAAATAATTTCTCATGCCTTATCAGTTCTACGGGAATGAAATTCAGGTTAAGTGCGAGAAGTGCCGCAAGAAGAAACGCGCATCGGGACGATAGGAAAGCGTGGTCAAATCACTGCAGTAGTGAGCGCGCCTTTCGCGGAAGAGTCGCAAATTCGACCATCTCCTAGTGGTCTTCCAACGCAAATCGTTTCGATGTGAATACTGCTATTTCCGTTTTTATCATTTCAATCTGCGACATGACTACAGTGGATAGCGTATGGCGCACTTTCCACGCTCTGTTACGCTCAACGGGCCTTTGTCGTGCGCCCTACGTGCAGCGCGGAGGCCCGGTGCCAAAGATCGTCCTAATAGCCGATGACAACCCGCTGATGCGGAAGACGCTTTGCCATCTTTTTGAGCAAGAGGAACAATACGAACTGTGCGCCGAAGCTTGTGATGGAGCGCAGGCTGTCCAATTGGCACAGGAGCACAACCCTGACCTTATTATTCTAGATTTGTCCATGCCTGTAGTGGATGGACTGCAAGCCGCACGAAAGTTACGGAAACTGAAACCGGGAGTCCCGCTGATTCTGTTCACGCAATACAGCGACTCTTACGTCCTCGCGATGCCCGACTTGCCATTCGACGCCGTGGTTTGCAAGAGCGACGGCGCAACTCTTATGGACAAGGTTCGCGCTCTCGCTCCTGTCTAAGGCGTCTAAAACGTGCAGTGTTTGTTGCATACTCCACAATGTCCCCGCTGCGGAAGCGAACAGCTGCACCAATCGCGCAGGCGCACCATACTCGACCGTTTACTGGTGCTCTTTCGACGTAGGCCATTTCGATGTGAGGATTGCGACCTTCGGTTCTATCGACGATCCTAGGCGCGCTTAGTCAAACGAACTTCGGAGCGCATCGGTAATGGCTCCCGGCCAAGCTTATGCGTTCTCACGCCAAGCAACGCGGACTTCGCAACGGAAATTTCGTAGTGTTCTTCAGCGTGTTGCGGAGGAGTCCCAATTTCTCGTTCGCGGGGAGGAAAGCGCGCGCGCTGCTACAAGAAGTAACCCTACTAATTTTTCCCTTTTACACTCGAAAAGAGTTTGAACATAAACGTCTGCCCAAGCATAACGGTGTGACATCGCTCCCCCTGCGATCGGAACTGGCGCAGGCCATCGTGATTCTGACTGTCCATTTGGAGCGCCAATATTGCTTGTTAGGATTTCCAATCGCCCTGTCAGATTTCGCGAGGAGCCGTAGGGGGGTGCGGCAGGATGCTAGTGAAGAATCGTAGCACTTCACGCTACCGATTACATACCTAGGATCCACTGTTGGGCCTCGGCGATGCCATTTCGTCGCCGTCATTTACTCTCTTCCATTTGCGGATCCAGCCATGTTCACGCAATCCTTCTTCCTCAGCATGCCGCGTCCAAGCGTCTAAGAGACTAGCGCGATTGAAATAGCCGACCATCTTTTGGCGATCCTCCCGGGCGACGACTGGAAGACGTCCAATATTGTTCTCAAGCATCCGCAGCATCGCGTCATGCACAAACTCATCGGCATACGCGACAATGGGCTTACTCGAACCTGCTTCCAGAACTGTAATTCCGCCTCTCTGGTCATTTTCGAGCGCTCGCAACAAATCGCCTTGCGTGACCACACCCAAGAGGCGTTCTCCCTCACCCACGATCGGCAATCCCTGCGTGAGATTATATTTTGGTTCGCCACGACCCATCTTTCCGGCGAGCTCGGCAACCGTCATCTCCGGTGGAATTGGATTTACATCTTTGCGCATGACATCGCCAACACGCACTAATTGCATGACGCCCACTTCGAATTCCCCAGGAACTCTCAATCCACGCCGCGTAAGCTTTTCGGTCATAATTGAACTCGGGAGATAACGAAGTGCGATCATGTCTGCTATCACACAGGCAAGCATTAAAGGAAGAATTGCGTTGTAATCATGAGTTATTTCGAATGCAAATACGATGAATGCAAAAGTTGCGCGCGAGGCGGATCCGAAGACCGCGGCCATCGCGACCAACGCATAAGCTCCCGGGGAAAGGTGTGCGCTAGGAAAAATGAGATTTATAACCATTGCGAACACGCCGCCCAGGGCCGCGCTTGACATAAACATTGGCGCAAGCAAACCGCCGGAGGTCCCCGAGCCGAGCGAGATTACAAGAGCTAAAGCCTTGAATACAGCAATGAGAATCAATAGTTTCAGGGCCAGGTCATTGTTGAGGATGTCGGAAATAGTGTCGTAGCCCACACCGAGGACCCGAGGAACGAAATACCCGATAACGCCAAGCCCCAGCGCACCGATTGCTGGATGCCACAAATCGTCAATCGGAAGACGATCAAACTGATCCTCGACCCAATACAGCAACTTGGTAAAGCCGATGGCTACGATGCCGCTCAGCACGCCAAGGATTAGATAAAATGGTAGCCCATGAAGGATATCGAAATTCACGTTGGCAACCGTAAACATCGATCGCTGGCCGAGCAGGACCGCCCGGACACTTGTTGCCAACGTGCAAGCAATCACTAAAGGGATGAAGGACCGTGCCCGAAACTCAAAAAGCAGCAGTTCGATTGCGAGGATAACTCCAGCGATTGGCGTATTAAACGTGGCGGCCATTCCGGCGCCAGCTCCGCAGGCCAATAGAACTTTGCGCTCGGACGCGGTCGTCGAGATCAATTGCCCGACGAGCGAGCCGAAAGCGCCTCCCGTTTGAATGATGGGACCTTCCGCGCCGAACGGACCACCCGTACCAATGGCAATCGCCGCAGACAGCGGTTTCAAGATCGCGACTTTTGCTTCGATGCGGCTGCGCGACGTCAGTACGGCTTCCATTGCCTCCGGGATTCCATGGCCTTTGATTTTTTCAGAGCCGTACTTCGCCATGAAACCAATAATGATGCCGCCGACCACAGGAGTTACGATAATCCAAGGCCCCATCGGGGTGTGCTCGGGACTGCGGAAGTGAAACGACCACTCATGGTAGTAAGCGAGGTTGGTAAAAAGACCGATTAAGTCATACAGGATGTAAGCGATCAGGCCGGCCAAAATACCCACTAGGGCCGCGAGCAACGAAATTATCTCCAGCCTGTAGACAGCTCCTTTCTGTGATTGCGTCTCTTTCTGGGATGGAGTTGGCAAGGGGGACATGTGGCGCTCTCTTATCTATCTCTTGCGTTTGGTCGGAATTCCGGGTTTGTGGTGCTTCAGTTTGCGCCTTGCCGCCAAACCTTCCCGCATCGGATTTGACTTGTCGGCACTTGCAATAATTCCCGCAAGCGTATTTAGAAACCTTGTACCGGTCGACTGCAATTTGGACCAGTGGGGCAAGGTCAGGCGTTTTAATAGTTTCTCCCCTCGGCTGGTAAGTAAAAGCCGAACTTGGCGGCGATCGGATGTTTCGCGCGAACGTCGCACTAGGCCTTTGGATTCCATACGGTTTGCTAGCTCAACTGCGCTGTGATGCTGGATCTGGAGTCTTTCGGCAAGTACCCCGATGGTAGCAACACGGCTCGGTGGAAGGCCTTTGATGGCCAGCAGAGCCTGGTGTTGATGTGGCTCAAGCCGCGCTTCTCGGGCTGCGCGCTCACTAAAATTCAAGAAACACCGAATCTCATAACGAAAATCGGCGAGAGCTCGATAATTAGGACTCAAACGCAATTGCCGCCTCCTTTCACTCTGTATATCGTAACACGATGTTATGTGCCTCAAGTCACAAAAACGCGTCACCTATGGGTAATTGAGTGCATCTAAGTAAAATATCACCAACGATTGTGTCGGAGCGTTGGGAAACAAAGGCCTTTGGTCGGAGCCGGTGGATGGCACCGAAGGGATACGGTTATGTTGCATGAATCTCGCCTACCGGGTCGATTGATCACCGTCATTGAAACTCACGCCGACAATCTGACATTCGAAACCGTGAAGAAGCTGCAAAACAGCCTACGAACCCCTCGTATAGCAAGATTTCTCAGAGCGACCTCTTGTACCGAGTGAAGGAAATCTACCAAAACTTGGGTCGCCGGCCATAGGAGAAGGAAGATGCGGTGATTCAATCCTGGTATCACGAACTAGGAGAGCGGTGATTTAAAGAAGGCATTCCTTTAAGTGAAGTTCTCTGGGCTTTGATCCTAACAAAGTATCAGCTGATTGATTATCTTGACTTTTGCGCGCTCGACAATTCAGCGATGGAACTCATTTATCCCGATGCTGATGCTGACCACCGAGTCTCAAGCTGAGAAGAAAGATGCCGGACGCAAAGCCAGCGCCACCGGCTGGATCGTGAATCCTTTCGATTCCGATCAGCTAGTTGCGGTCGTGCAGAAGTTGGTAAACTAGACGTTCGATAAAATCTATTCAGGGATTCCGATCTTTCGCCGGCATCCTTGGATTCACCGCAGCATATCCAGCGCCGCGCATCTGTTTCGTCAGAAATCCCTCCATAGATTCGCTCGGTAAAATTCCGTTTGTGAATACAGCGTTCAGCATGCTCCGGTAGGGCTTTCCGGGTATGGTGCGCCATCTTGAAAAGTTGTTTATGGAAGCAGCCATTTATCTGCCGGCAACTTGCACGAATGCAGTTTGAACCTCGTCGCATAAAAATTTGCAGGAATTATTGAGAGGAAGAACCAATGAAACAGATCAGAAAGTTTCTCGCGTTAACGGGGGGAGGCTTATTCTTCGCGGGGTTGCTTCTGGCCGGCCCTGTTCAACAGGGCCAGCAACCCGCTCCTGACAATACCAAACAGAATCAGGGCGATGCCGATAGCGGGGCGACGACGGCGCAAAAACAGAAAATGAATCCGGCGGATCGCGACACTACTAGACAGATCCGAAGCGCCATCATGGATGACAAATCGCTTTCGACCTATGCGCACAACATCAAAATCATAACCCGCGACGGCAAGGTCACTCTGAAGGGCCCGGTCCGTTCCGAAGATGAAAAAGCTAGCATCGAGGCGAAGGCTGCGTCCGTGGCTGGAGCCGACAATGTAACGGATCAACTGACCGTGGCACCTGCGAAACAGTAAGACACGCACTTTTACTTAAATTAACGAGCCGAGGGAGATGGAAATGGAAAATAAAAAAACAGCAGTGTTCGGCATTTATTCGATTATGGCTTCCGCTGATACCGCAACGGACGAGCTGGTACGTGCGGGATTTGCGGCTTCGGATATTTCGGCTTTACTTCCGGAAAACCTGGGTCCGCGATCCATTGGAACCGAGAAGGCCACCAAAGCTCCTGAAGGTGCAACAGCAGGGGCGGGTTCCGGCGCGGTAGTGGGCGGCCTACTCGGCGTTCTAGCCGGTATCGGCGCTCTGGCAATTCCCGGTCTTGGTCCATTCATCGCGGCCGGTCCGATTATGGCAGGTCTGGCTGGCCTCGGAGTAGGCGGCGCAGTCGGCGGATTTACCGGCGCGCTCATCGGAATGGGAATTCCCGAGTATGAAGCGAAGCGCTACGAAGGCCACTTGAAGAAGGGAGGCATCCTCCTTTCGGTTCACTGCGACACTTCGAATGAAATCAAGCGTGCTAAGGAAATTCTGAGGAGGACCGGCGCGGAAGATATCTCTTCGACCGGCGAATCTTCTTCTTCCGACACCACCAAAGTGCGAAGCGCCAACACTTAAACTGATTCGAACCGGTTCGACTCTTAGGCCCAGGTACAGATAGAAAAATCTCGTCTGGCACGAAAGGAGATTCGCGATGCTGCTCTTGATCATCATACTGGTGCTATTGTTTGGCGGAGGCGGCGGTTACTACGGTTATTCCCGATGGGGCGCAGGCGGCGGCTTGGGCATCCTGGGGACCGTGCTGGTAATCGTACTCGTGCTGTATCTGCTCGGAGTAGTTCGATAAAAGAGCGCTAACTTAGAAGGCGGATGGGTCGATGACGTACCGGAACCCGCCGCCACAGTTCGTTTTCCGTCGGTATTCCCAAAGCGGACCTACCGGTCTTGCTCTGACCGCTAATAGCGTTCTTCGCGCTACAGTGAAGCCTGTATAGACTCCTCCCACGGCTCGCCTATCATACAAGTCTAACCTTTCACGTATGTGCTTTCCAGCCAAGCATATACCGTCGGGTGGTCGCCACTAGACAATGGCTCTCTCGGAGGCTCTTTCGCCCGTGCGAATTCTGGTCGTGGACGATCACGAACTCGTGAGAAAGGGCATCTGTACGGTACTGTCTGCCGATCCCTCACTAACAATAAGTGCGGAAGCAGCCGACGGTCGTCAAGCCGTGGAAAAAGCTCGGGCTCTCCATCCCCATGTCGTGATCATGGATATCAGCATGCCCAACATGAACGGCATCGAGGCCACTCGGGAAATCAAGCGGCTTGTCCCCGAAACCGAAATCGTGATCGTTAGCCAGCACGAATCGCCGGAAATGGTGCGGCAGGCTTTCAATGCCGGGGCGCGCGGATATGTCGTGAAATCCGCAATTTCGGACGACTTGCTGGTGGCGATTTCAAGGGTTGCTCAGCACCAGACCTTCGTCAAGGGCGGGGACGCAAGCTCCGGGAAACAGGATCCTGATGGCGACAGTCAGGAATCCGTCGCGATATCGGCCGACGGGACCAATCTTGAATTGCATCGTCTGGTCCACACGCTGGAAGCCAGAATTGCGGAACGAACCCGTGAGCTGGAAACTGCCACTGACAAGCTGAGAGAGCTCTCGGGCAGGCTGCTGCAAATCCAGGATGAAGAGCGAAGACGCATCGCACGCGAGCTGCACGACGGCGTCGGGCAATTGCTCACGGCCTTGGGCATGAACCTTTCGAGTGTCACCAGCGAAAAAGACAAGCTCAGTCCCGCAGCCGTTCAATCGTTGAACGAGAATGTCAAGTTGATCAAGCAGGCCTCGCAAGAGCTTCGCACCATGTCTCACCTTCTGCACCCGCCATTGCTGGACGAAGTTGGACTGGAGTCAGCGCTCCGTTGGTACGTGGACGGATTCGCGGAACGCAGCAAGATCACGGTGAAAATGCAACTGGTCCAGGGGTTCAGCGAAGGTTTGCCGCGAGATCTGGCCTTATCCCTTTTTCGGATCGTTCAGGAATGCTTGACCAACGTTCATCGCCACTCGGGAAGCCTCACCGCGCTAGTGAGAATTGGGCGGTCCGATGGTGAGATCACCCTGGAGGTAAGGGACGACGGAAGAGGCATTGGTTCCGAACTGCAATCGAGAATCTCTTCCGGCGGCGGTTCTGGAGTCGGACTGCGCGGAATGCGGGAAAGGATTCGGCAGTTCGGGGGACGATTGGAAGTTCAATCCGACCATACTGGCGCCAAGATTATTGCCGTTGTGCCTATTCCTGATTCTGCCGCAGAACCCACTGAAACTGACGGTGCCTATGACGATGAAGCGGCAGGTGGGACGTCCCCTGGCGAAATGAAGGAAGAAGGACCCGCCACCATTCTATGCATTGACGACGAACCTGCCGGGTTGCTGCCGCGTAAATTACTGTTGGAATCCGCAGGCTATCGCGTGATCGAGGCGCGCTCTGGACTGGAGGGCGTGCAGATCTTCCAATCGCAAAAGATCGATGCCGTAGTTTTGGACTACTGGATGTCGGGAATGAAGGGGACGGCTGTTGCATCCGAGCTGAAGCGAATCAATCCGACGGTTCCGATAATCATGCTTTCAGGCATGGGCGATTTGCCCGGAGAAGTGTCGGGCCTTGTGGATCAGTGGATCGTGAAAGGTAGCACGCGGGCGGAGCAGCTTCTGGATTCAATCAAGAGGCTGCTGGAACGCAGGTCCGTCTAAGCGATAGGTATTTTTTGCATTCATTCGAGTAGCGCCGGCCCATAGTTTGAATTTCAACTTGTGCTTCAAAGCTGAGTGGAGAACCCGGCATGCGACTTAGCCTGGCGCAAACATTCCCACGCACAATCCTTGTCCTTTTATTGGTCTTCGGTGTTTCGGCAACTTCCGCGCACCCGCAATGGGACAACAATTCCCAGCAGCAACTGAAGAAACTCAGCCTTGAGCTTAAGCGTTCCGGTGTCACCACTATTCCCGAAGCGTTGCGGCTCGCTCCAGGCGTGGAGGTTGCGCGCATCAGTGCCGACAAATGGTCCATTGGTATTCGTGGCTTCGGCAACCGGTTGGCACGCGCCGTGCTTGTGCTGATCGACGGGCGAAGCGTCTACAGCACATTGCTGGCGGACACTTACTGGGAAGTTCAAGACACCATGATCGAGGACATCGATCGTATTGAAGTGATACGCGGTCCCGGCGGCACTGTGTGGGGACGCAATGCCGTGAACGGCGTCATCGACATTATTACCAAGAAAGCGAAAGACACGCAGGGCGCTTTGGTCAGTACGGGCGGCGGCGATGAAGAACAGGGTTTTCTGAACGCGCCATACGGGGGAAGCAGCGGAAACGACCTTACCTATCGCGTGTACGGAAGGGGTTTCAACCGTGCGGCCGAATATCACCCGGAAGGTAAGAACTACGACCGCTGGGCTGCAGTGCAGCTCGGTTTTCGCGTGGATTGGACCAGGAACGAGCGCGATTCCTACACCCTGCAAGGCGACATTTACGATGAACGCGCCGGTGAGACCGTTAGCAGCGTGACTTACGCGCCTCCGTTCTCCCAGGTCGTTACGGAAACATGATGCTCTCCGGCGGCAATATCCTGGGACGCTGGACCAGAACGTTCGGCGAGGGCGATGACATCCAGGTGCAGGGCTACTTCGATAAGACCAATCGTCGTGAACCGAATTTTGCAGATCTGCGCAACACATGCGACATCGACTTCCTGCAGCGATTCCATGCCGGGGAACACAATCACTTTTCCTAGGGATTGAGCGCCCGGACCGAACCTGGCCATCAAGCGAAGCTATTACGGGATGATTACCTGGAAAAGCAAGGAAACCTGACACAGTGATTCTTGTTTCCGGCTCGGATATTCTTCGTTCCTGCCGTCGAGCTCGCGGGCTTCGGCGTCGCCGTATGCTGTTGTTTGCGGCGACGTGCTTTGGATGCGCCGGACTCGCGCCTCTTGCAATTGCGCAGCAATCGAAACCGGAGGAATATCAGGTTAAAGCAGTCTACCTCTACAATTTTGGAAAGTTCATCGAGTGGCCCGCAACGGTGCCCAAGACTGAATCGTTTAACATCTGCATACTGGGGCGCGATCCTTTCGGCCCTATCCTCGACGCAACTCTAGGCGGGGAAGCGATTAACAATCGCAAACTTGCAGCTCGGAGAATTGCCGCCACGCGCGAAGCGGACGGTTGTCGGATTCTTTTCATCAGCAGTTCGGAAACAGCTCGGGTGAAAGAAATTCTAACCGCCGTGGAAAAACGCGGAGTCTTGACGGTCAGCGACATGGCCGGTTTCACTTCCAGCGGCGGCATGATCCAATTCGTTCTAAAGGCCAATAAGGTTCGCTTTGAAGTGAATCTTACTGCAGCGGAAAAGGCGGGGTTGGTCTTGAATTCTCAGTTGCTGAAAGTGGCTACCGACGTCCGGAAAGAGCCGGTCGCCGGGAGCGCGAACCCGTGATCAAACTGCACGATTCACTCTCCCGGAAACTCACGGTGATGAACATGCTGGTGAGTGGTGCCGCGTTGCTGCTGGCATCGATCGCATTTTTTGCATATGACGTGATCACCTTCCGCACAAACTTGATCAATGGCACGGCTATTCAGTCACAGATAATCGGTTCCAACTCGGTTTCGGCGTTGATCTTTAACGATCAGCCTTCCGCGCAGCACACACTGTCATCTTTGCGAGTTACGAAGCACATTGTCTATACCGGCATTTACAATACTGATGGCCAATTTTTTGCGGGCTACTGGCGCGACCAACAGGATAAACCCTATCCGCTGCCGCCGTTCAGGCTCGACCAGAATCAGCTTTTTTGGTTCGCGCATGGACAATTCTCGCGGATTCAGGCAATCGTCTTTCAGGGCAAACCGGTCGGCGTGGTCTACCTCATATCGGACCTCGGCGCTATTTACGATCGGCTCAAAAGCTACGCGCTTATCCTGCTGGCGATCTTGATCGTTTCACTTTTCGCGGCGCTGGGGGTGTCGCGATTATCTCAACGAGTTATCTCGCTGCCGATTCTGCGTCTGGCGAACACGGCGCGCACTGTATCGGAGGACAAGGACTACTCGATTCGCGTGCCTGCCAATAAAGATCACGACGAAGTTGCGATCCTGGTCGACGCTTTCAACGAGATGCTCGGTGAGATTCAAAAACGCGATTCGGCTCTGCAGGAAAGTGAGCGACAATTCAGATCGCTGGCCGATTCCATCCCGCAACTCGCGTGGATGGGCGAACCGAACGGCGATCTTTTCTGGTACAACCGCCGATGGTACGAATTCACCGGAACAACGCCGGAGCAGGTGGCGGGATGGGGCTGGAAGTCGGTACATGATCCGCAGGTACTTCCCGAAGTTATTATGAAGTGGCAGGCCGCGATCGTGACCGGCCAGATTTTTCAAATGGTTTTTCCCCTGCGAGGCGCGGATGGCGAGTACCGCCAGTTCTTAACTGTGGCAATGCCCGTTCGTGATGCTCGCGGCAGAGTTGTTCGTTGGTTCGGAACGAATACGGACATCACCGAACAGCGCCGGTCGGAGGACGCGCTTCGTCAAACCGAAAAACTTGCCGCCACCGGCCGCCTGGCTGCAAGTATCGCCCATGAAATCAATAATCCCCTGGAGGCAGTCACGAATCTCGTGTACCTGGCGCAAAAGCAGCCCGCCAATGCTCAAAAATATTTGAAACTGGCCGACCAGGAACTCAGCAGGATCGCGCAAATCACCAAGAATACGTTGGGCTTCTATCGCGATAGTGCGTCGCTGTCGGAAGTGGACGTTCCTCAGGTTCTCGAAGAAGTGCTGGTGTTATATGCCCGGAAACTTAATTTCAAGAACATCAAGCTCCATCCCGAGTACGAAGCCGGCGCAAAAATTATGGGATACCCGGGCGAGGTGCGTCAGATTTTCGCCAATTTGATTGCCAATGCAATCGAGGCGCTTCCCGAGAACGGATGTCTCACAATTCGCACCTCGAAAGGCGTCGCGGCGGACGGCTCGAATCGCTCGGGCGTTCGCATCACCTTCCTGGACAACGGAACCGGCATTCCTCCGGCGCTGCGGAAGAAAATCTTTGAGCCTTTTTACACTACAAAAAGAGATGTGGGAACAGGGCTGGGTCTTTGGCTAACCTTAGGCTTGGTGGAAAAGCACCACGGGTCCGTTCGCCTCCGCAGCAGTGTTGAGCCAGGCAAGACATGGACCGCCTTTTCAGTTTTCTTGCCCGATAGTGCTGCAAAGCACTAGAATTTGAAGGCCACGCTTGGGATAGCTGTACGGAGGCGTCATGATCGGTGACTGGCTTGCTGCAAGCTTTCCCGTACTTCCAACGTTTGGAGACTCGAAGTGGATTCCGAAGCCTCCGGGCCAAAGTGTGGATAGCCGTGAGCGTCTGGACGAAGCAAAAAACAGAAGGGTCATCGTAATTGATGACGAAGCGCTCATCGCTGAAACCGTGATGGAGATTTTGAATGGGGAGGGTTTTGAAGCCATCGCCGCGTCAAGCGGTGCCTCTGCCATCGAACTCGCTATGACCTGGGAACCCGACATCGTTCTGAGCGACGTTATCATGCCCGGAATGAACGGCGTCGAGACTGGAATCACGATTCGTGAATTATTTCCAAACTGCAGAATCATTCTATTTTCAGGCCAGGCCGCTACCGTGGAATTGCTCGAAAAAGCCCGTCACCACCGCTTTCAGATTCTTGCCAAGCCTATAAGCCCGGATCAACTCATTTCCATGATTCGCGATAGTTCCGTTG
The DNA here is from genome assembly GCA_963703675.1 of uncultured Acidobacteriota bacterium. Classification (GTDB taxonomy): domain Bacteria; phylum Acidobacteriota; class Terriglobia; order Acidiferrales; family UBA7541; genus Palsa-295. The sequence continues at coordinate 151,869 of CAVPFH010000013.1, forward strand.
AGCCCTCATAGTGTGCGGCGATCGCGTTGGGACTGGGGCAGTGAATCGTTTTGAATCTGGTTCCTGCCATTCGTCTGCGGTCCGCTAACTGGCTACCTGTCCGGCACGATCGAGATTTCGTCCTCTACTGGAGTTGCCACATGCATTGGTCGCGCTCGCCCATCTCTCGACAAAGGAGCAACGCGCCAATCTCATTTCGTACAGCTAGTACCAGTTCTGTCCCTCACCTGATCTTACGCTGAATATCTCCCAAATCGCCCGCGTGCTAACGTCACACGGGAAGTGACCAAATAAAAAATGTAGAAAATTCCGAGACGGCGAAGGATTCGTGCTCAGCACGCTGCAAGATCCAAGCCTCGAAGTCCATAGCCTCTCTCAAATGATCTCTACCGATGAAAAACTCGCCGAAAAGGAAGCCGCCGACCCCGAAACCACACCACCAGACGAAAATCGTCGCCCCGAAGATACCGTCGCCCACAGTCTCTCGTGCCTTGCCATCGAAGTTCATCCGCCCATTTCTAATCGTCATTTTCAAACACCTAAAGCGCGCACAAAGCGCAGCGCACTCCCTTCCAAACTTCGCAGCAAGCAGGACCGCAACAGCCCACGGAACTGCCGACGCTTTGGTCCGCCTCAAATCCTGTCCGTTTCATTTCAGCGCAAATTGCGACAAGGCATCGTTGACTTCTATTGGACTGAAAGTATCATTGCGGTAGCGGGCATGGAGTTGCCCCTTAACCGCTGTCCTTCTAAGCCGGGACAGATGATGACTCCTGACAAGGATCCTTGTCGCGGAGCCGTGTCGCCCGGCACTGATCTTCACAACTGAATAGCAATGGAATCGATGCGTCGCGAGTAGGCTCGAAGGTTGGCGCGCGGATCCAAGGAGCGGAACGTATTCCACTGCCATGACCAAATACTTGATCGTAGGTATCGGAGGTTGTCTGGGGTCGATCCTTCGTTTCTGGGTCGCAGAGTACGTCGGCACCCGCATGGGAGCGCGCTTCCCCTATGGGACGTTCATTGTGAATTGCACGGCGTGCTTTTTGATCGGCCTCAGCGTGACGATTCTCGCCGAAAAAGCGAACGGGAGTTCCAACTGGAGGTATTTGATCCCGATCGGATTCATCGGCGGTTACAGCACCTTCTCCACGTTTGAATTTGAAACTTTTCGCGTGATTCAAGAGGGTGAGTTTCTGATGGCTGGGCTAAACGTAGTGCTGAGCGTAGTGGTTGGATTCATTTCGGTTTGGCTGGGGATCATCACCGGGCGGAAAATTGCTTGAACATGATTAGGCGCGCGAGGGATCAGGCGCCGCTCAACCAGCACTGGCACTAACTCACATTTGAATTTGTAAGGGATTTCTCTTTTTTGACTGTACCACTTTTGCGTACGCCGGCCCTGGTGTTGGAACTGGCCGCGTGCGCGTTATATCCTCGTACACCGTGCCACCGCGACATCTGCGCTCACCTGCCATGGGATTATTCATCGGACTGATAATCACGCTCGTGGCAGTCGTGTCTTATTCCGTGTACATCACCCATCAGATCGCGGGCTTGCGCACCCTGCAGAACAATCTGGTCGATCGCAATCGCAAAGTTTCGCTGCAACTTCTTCGCGTTCAGAACGACTTGAATTCTCTGGCGCTAGCGATGCGAGATATGCTGGATAACGACGAGCCGTATCCGCTCACTGCCTGGACCGCCCAGTTCGAACGAATTCACGCGGATCTCGACGACGCTATCCGATCGGAAGAGCAGCTCGGCGGCTCCACGCGCACCGCTGACCAAAAACAATTTCTCGCGGCTTCTCTCGCTCAATTTTGGGACGCTGTGGACCGTACGTTTGCCTTGGCGCGCAGTGGCGATGACAAGCAAGCCCGCGAGCAGATTCGCCTATCATTGCAGGCGCGACAGCAGGCGCTTAGCACGGCGGTGTCGCGGTTGCTCGTGCAAAACAATGAGAACGACGAGCAAATAGCCCGGCAAGTTCGGGAGATTTACGATCGCGTGCAAAGGCAGGTGTATTTGTTTCTCACCGCCGCTTTGGCGGCGATTATTCTCACCAGCTCTTACGTGATTCGTTCGAACCGTCGCTTGTTCGAGCAAGTCGCTGCTCTTTCGCGACAGCGCAGTGATCTGGCGCAAAAACTCATTGCGACACAAGAATCCACATTGCGTCATATTTCGCGTGAGTTGCACGACGAGTTCGGCCAGATACTCACCGCCGTGGGTGCCATGCTCGGGCGCGTCGAGCGGCACACCCCTGCAGATTCGCCTTTGCGTTCCGAGCTTCACGAAGTTCGCGACATCGCGCAGACCACACTCGAAAATATTCGCAGCCTTTCGCAGGCTTTACATCCCGTTATGCTTGACGAATCAGGCCTTGAAAGCACGATCGATTGGTACATTCCCGTAGTAGAAAAACAGACCGGCATTGACATAAGCTACGAAAAGTCCGGCACGCCCTATTCTGTGGACGGGGGTGCTGCGATTCACATTTATCGAGTGCTGCAAGAGGCGTTGAACAATGTCGTGCGCCATTCTGGTGCTCGCGAAGCATGGGTGCGCCTGCGATTTCTACCAGACTTACTGGAGCTGGAGACGGAGGATCATGGCAGAGGACTTGAAGGCTCCACATCCAGGCCGGGACTGGGCATGGTCGCGATGCGGGAGCGCGCTGAATTGCTTGGCGGAACTATCGAGTTGTTGATCCCGCCACAAGGTGGAACTCTGGTGCGCTTGAAAGTTCCCAAGGAAAAACTTGATTCACATGGGCAATAAGATTTCAGTGCTGCTGGTGGACGATCACAGTCTCGTGCGGCGGGGTTTCCGGCGCATGTTGGAAGACGAGCCAGACATTACGGTTGTGGGTGAAGCGAATGACGGCGACGAGGCAATTCGTCTTTCTCGCACACTGCGTCCCCAAGTGATCGTAATGGATTGCGCGCTGCCCGGCACTAGCGGGCTGGACGCAACGCGGAAGATTCTCGAGCGTTCACCTGAGGTCTCCGTGCTGATGTTGAGCATGCACTCCGAGGACACGCTTGTGCGCCAAGCGCTCGATGCGGGGGCCCGCGGCTACGTTTTGAAAAGCGCCGTGGACTTGGAACTGGCAACTGCAATCCGGCGTGTCGCCGCCGGCGAAGTGGTGCTGGCTCCCGAACTCTCGCGCTCGGCGTCGTTGAAGGGCGAACGGAATGCTGGCCTTACTGCGCGTGAGTTGGAAATTCTGCAGTGGATCGTCAATGGAAAATCGAATAAGGAAATCGCCGACAAGCTTTCTCTCAGCGTGAACACCGTCAGCGTGCACCGCGCCAATATTATGGACACGCTCGGTATCCACAAGACCGCGGAACTTGTGGTTTACGCCATTCGCAACGGTCTGGTGAATATCTCGTGAATCGGCGGTCGTTTCTTAGCGGGCTTGGTGGTTTTGCCGGGCTTGCCGGGCTCGCGTCTAGCCCGCTGTCGCGCTTCGCGAATGTACGGGCTACGGAGACGCCGCAACAAGCCGACAATCCCGGCTTTCGATTGGTGGACGTAACATCCGCTGCGGGAGTTCAATTTCAGCACAATAGTGGCGCCTACGGCGGCAAACTGTTGCCGGAAACTCTCGGCTCCGGTTGTGCCTTCCTTGATTACGACGGTGACGGTTGGCAGGACATCCTGCTCATCAACAGCATGGATCGGCCTGGGCACAAACACGCGCGCAGCACGTTGCGACTTTATCGAAATGATCGCAACGGCAAATTTACCGACGTGACCAAGCGCGCCGGACTCGACGTCGAGATGTACGGCATGGGAGTGGCCGTCGGCGACTATAACAACGATGGCTTTCCGGATATTTTTGTCACCTGCGTCGGACAGAGCCGCTTGTTTCAAAACACTGGAAAGGGTTCGTTCGTCGACGTCACGAAAGCCAGCGGACTGGCAGGGCGCCAGGCCTTTAGCACCTCTGCGTTGTGGTTTGATTTTGATCGCGACGGTTTGCTCGATTTATTCGTCTGCAATTACGTGAAGTGGTCCGCAGAACACGATGTGTTCTGTAGCCTGGACGGCAGGCACAAATCGTATTGCACTCCTGAAGCTTATCGCGGAGAAACTTGCTGGCTCTTCCACAATCGCGGCGATGGCACTTTTGAAGATGTGACTGCCAACAGTGGCGTCTTCGATACCAGCTCGAAAGCGCTCGGCGTCGCCATGCTCGATTACAACCTCGACGGGTGGCTCGATTTGTTCGTCGCTAACGACACGCAGCCGAACAAGCTTTACCGCAATTTGCAAAATGGAACTTTCAAGGACGTTGGCGTGGAAACTGGAATCGCTTTCAGCGCCGAGGGCAAAGCACGCGCCGGGATGGGTGTCGATTGCGGAGATTTTGAAAATTCCGGCCGCGCGGGAATTGCGGTTACCAATTTCGACAACGAAATGATCGGCCTCTATCAGCCGCTCGCAAACGGTGGATACGAAGACATCGCCATGAGGGCAAGCATCGGACTTCCATCGGTGAATACGCTTGGCTTCGGCTGCGTGTTTCTCGATGCCGATCTCGATGGCTTACTCGATCTGGGCGTTGCCAACGGCCACATCGACGAAACTGTGCGCAACATTCGCGGCAATGTGGGTTACGCCCAGCCCCCTCAGCTTTTTCTCAACAAGGGGGGCGGGCGTTTTCACGACGTAGCTGCGGCAGCAGGCAAGGAATTTGCCGAGCCCAAGGTTGGCCGCGGCTTGGCTTACGGGGATTTTGACCGCGACGGCGACCTCGACTTACTAATGACCACAAACAATGGTCCCGCTTACCTTTACAGGAACGACGTGTTCGGCGGGAACAAGAGCGTTCGTTTTCACCTCGTCGGCACCAAATCGAATCGCGACGCCATCGGCGCCCGCGTGCGCATAGATTGCGGCGGCGTCACTCAATCGCGCATGGTGCACAGCGGCTCCAGCTACCTGTCGCAATCAGAGCTTCCGGTCACCTTTGGCGTCGGCCACCACGAAAAAATCGAAAGCCTGGTGATCGATTGGCCCAGCGGACAGGTTGAAGAGTTCAAGGACTTACAGTCCGGCCGCGGCTACGAATGTCTGGAATCCAATGGCATCACGCCCCAACCCGGCTTCTAATGTCCGAGGCACTTGCGGAAGCGGCTCAAGGGTTTGTGTCGGAGCAGGGGGTCGAGTGCAGTTCTGGTCTGACGGGTCTGAAAGCCGTATTGCGCAGCGCCTTCTAATACGTCGTGCGGGCCGGGCAAGCGTTGCAAAGCCCGGTCTGGCTGAACTGGGCCAGACCGGCCGCTACAAGGTCTTATATAAAAACGATCTGCTAGTATTTTTGCATTATTGCGCCCAATTCGTAGATTCAGTACATTGCCGCTCGGTGATCGTCTCACCCGCGCCCTCCAGGGGCGCAAGGCGACCCACAGGACGAAAAAGATCAGCCCTGGCTGGTACCCCCATACCAGCTGGGGTTTCCTTTTTGTGCTCACACCAAAATGCCGTCGTCTGTTACTCAAGAACGGACTCGCAGGAAAATGAGCTAATGAACCAGGTTCGCGGCGAACGCGAGCAGGCGGGCGTCGTCTCGACGCGCGGCGATGAGTTGCACTCCGGCACCATCTGCTGCCGGAAGTGTGACCACCGGAAGCCCCGCCAGGCTCGCGGGAGTTGTGTAACGCAGGATCATGCGGCGTGCGTTGGTATGGTCGGCGCCGGCAACTAGCTGCGCGACCGGCGCGCACGGAACCATGAGGAATTGATGCTCGCGCAGATCAGAATCCATCCTGTCGCAAAAGCCCGCGCAGCGCTGGCGGAGGCCCTGGATTTCCTCAGCGGAGATCGACGCGCCCCACTTGAGGCGTTCGGCGATGGATGCTTCGAAATGCGAGAAGTCGCCTCCTGTATTTGCGGCATGAAGCGCTGCTGCTTCGTTTGCTTGGATGGGCGCGAATATCTCCATTGCGTCGTTCCAGAACCGGGTATCGACTGGAACAATTCGGGCCCCGGATTCGATTAGTCCTTCTTGCCAATGATTGAAGCCTTCGAGAACCGTTGGTTCGCAATCATGCAGAAAATCATCGGACACGCGACCGATGCTCACATTTTTATCTGTGTTTGCCGCCACGCTGAGGCCAAAGAGCGCTTCGGCTAGCAGCGGAGCGTCGCGCACATCGCGGAAAACCCAGCCGAGCGTGTCAAACGTCGGTGCTAAGTGCACGCCGCCGCGCCAAAGTCCAGTTTGATGTGCGAGTTCAATCGAGGCGCGATAACCAGCAAGTCCGCAAAGCGCAGTGGGTACTCGGATAGAGCCGCCGGTGTCTGTGCCGATACCTGCCATGGCCGAGCCTTCTTGCACGCTGGAAACAGCTCCGCTGGACGATCCGCCGGTTAGATGCAGCGCATTGTTCGGTTGCAGGCAATCGCCGTAGTCGGGATTCTGTCCTGTGATTCCGTAGGCGAGTTGATGCAGGTGAGTTTTGCCGACGATGATGGCGCCGAGCGAACGCAGGCGATGCGCGACTGCGGAATCTTGCTGCGCCACGCTGTTTCGTGCGGCGTAAAAACGCGAGCCGCAAGTGGTAGTGAAGCCTGCAAGATCGAAACAATCCTTGAGCGAAATCGGTACCCCATACAGAGCCGGCTTCGGATTTGCGCTGAATTTGCGCGGCAACTCGTCGGCTTGGCGAAGAGCGCCGCTTGCGTCCAGCGCGAGGTATACGTTGTGGCTCGCGTTGCTATTGGCGTGAGCGAGGGATTGTTCGACTGCCGCGTGTGGGGTGATATCGCCACTCGCGATGGCAGCGCGGATCTGTTGCAGAGGACTAATTGGGTCGGCAGGCATAGCTGGATTGTAACCGTGTCAATCGCGGTGCTAAGCGAAGCAGCCGCATTCGTCTCGTTCCTCAAAACTAAGCTGACAAATCTTTGCTAACGATCCTTTCTTCTGCGCGCTGTCTTCCTTTTGTGCCAATTCGGATGCTTGCGGCCCACCCTAACTCGCGCTCAACATCAGGACAGCAGATTTCAGTATGCCGCTTCGAAGACGGCAAAACGGCGTTCGAGTTCCCATTGTTGTTGCGCCTTCTCGCTGGCCTTCAGAAATGCGGCGCAGGTGCCGGACGGCTTTTCATCCCCTGGTGTTTCTTGCGCGCAGGCGGTGACGGCTTTAGTAAAATCGTCCTGTTCGGCCCATAAACTCGCGCCGGGCAAGAAAGCATGTTCCAGGCTGGTGCGTACCAGTTTTTTTAGATCGGCGTAACCTAAAGTGTAGGTTTCTGCAGCGCGAACAAATTCGTGCGTTAGATCGATGCGCGACACGCCTTCGTCATCCGTTGAAAGCGCGACTGGTACGCCAAATTTCCGGTAAATCGGAAATGGATGATCCTTGCCGTTGACTCCGAGAATTACGTCGTTGCTGGTTAGATTGATTTCCACCATCAGGTGCTTCGCGGACATTTCTTTCAGCAGTTCGTAGGGGCGATCCTCGTACATGATGTCGACGCCGTGGCCGATGCGCTCGGCGTGTCCTTCTTCGACCGCGAGGCGGACATGGCAGCACAGACCTTCGTAGGTCACCAGTCCCGGCGCGATTTCGCCGGCGTGCAGGCTGATGTGAACATTCGGGTACAACCCATGCAGGAAGTTGACCATTTTCATTTGCAGGGCGTAATCGGCCATTGCCACCTCGCCGTCTTCGGGCATCACGAAATTTATGCCAACGAAACGTGGATCGGCTGCTGCGGTTTCAAAGCCGAGTAAGGTCTGGGCGAAGACCTGTTCCTTGGGAAAGCCTCGCAATACTTGGTAGAGGTAGCGAATTTGAACTTTGCACGCCGCAGCTTCATCTTTTTGTCCGCAGCGTTCGAGTTTCTGGCGTAGCGCCTCGGCTTGGTTTATCTCGGCGGTTGCTGTTTGCACCTCGTCGCCCAATCCGCGCGCTAACAATTGATCGCGTAGCGTACCGAAACCTGCGGACGACACGCCGGAACTTGGCCAGCCAATTTCATGAGCGAGTGCTGCGGCATGGCGAAAATCCGGGGTGTGCATTAATTCGAGATACTGCTCGTTTTGTGAGGCTGTGCGGTTGGCTAATTCGTCGAGCCATTCGCCTAGATGGCGCGGCTCATCGAGATTCCCTGCGAAACGCCCGAAGGAGTCGAAAAAATGATCGTGGGCCGTGATTCCGGCACTGGGCACGAACCCGCGCATGGAAAAAGCGTTGATCAAGGCGTCGTATAAATGTTGATCCTTAAAAGCTTGCTCGGCAGAAACTCTTCCTTCACCGCACTGGGGTTGGGGCGGAGTGTCTTTGGTCATCGCCGGCGCTTTAACGAACGAGTCGTTCTTCAGATCGACGCACAGCGAATCTTCTGCCCCATCGAGGATCCATGTTTCCGCGTAAACGGCGCCGTAAAGGTGATTGTGAAGATCGCTACCTTTGGGCATGCCGACGAGAAAGGCCCGAAGCTCGAGCGGATTCCCGCGAACTGATTCGAGCGCGCGAGCGGTACGCTCTTCGCTCGTTTCGTTCTTACGCGATTGCTTCGGTTGATCGCCTTGACCGAATGCCGCCCCGCAAAAGGCGAGAAATAAAACCATGAGAATGTGCGAATCGCGCCATCGCCTGTTTCGTATCGAGTGCATTTAGCCTTCCTCAGTAGGATGTTCGCCGGAGACTTCAGCATAAATGGGACCTGAGAACAAGTAGGCGGTGGATCCGTGAGGCTCTGTCGTCGAGAGAAACTGTGCATCCTCGAAAGAGCACAAAGAGTCGGGCAAGGTTACGCTTAATCTCACTCTAAATCTGTCCGCTCGCTTTGCGAGCGGCCGCTACAAAACCTCTTTATGGCGTTGACTGGATTGTGCGGGGAGCCTATAGTGGCGCATTTTTACTGTGAGGGCCGGCTTGCTCGAGCGCGTGTTTCATCTTGCTGAAAACCAGACTAGCGTTCGCCGGGAACTGCTTGCCGGGCTGACTACGTTCATGACCATGGCTTATGTGGTCGTGGTGAATCCTCGCATTCTTTCTGAAGCTGGGATGCCAGTCGAAGGCGTACTTTTTGCGACGTGCATTTCGGCGGCGCTGGCTACACTCGTGATGGGCCTGTGGGCCAACTATCCGATCGCGCTGGCTCCGGGGATGTCGCTCAACGCTTACTTCACTTATTCGATCGTGATTGGGCGTGGCGTGCCGTGGCAAACCGCGCTTGGGGTTGTACTCTTGTCGGGGCTGCTCTTCCTGCTGCTGACGCTTACCAACGTGCGCGAGCATATCGTGAATGGCATTCCGGATTGCTTGAAACATGGCACGGCTGGAGGCATCGGGCTTTTCATTGCGTTCGTGGGACTGCGTAACGCGAAAATCATCGTGGCCAACCCGGCGACATTTGTGGCGTTTGGAAAAACGTCCGATCCGCAGGTCTTGCTCGCAGCAGCGGGGTTGCTGCTGATCGCGATCCTCATGGTGCGGAAAGTTGGCAGCGCGATTCTGCTTGGTATTGTGGCGATCACGCTTGCAGGGATTCCGGCAGGCGTAAGCCATTGGCCGGGACACTTTTTTTCCTGGCCGCATCCTTCGGGAACACTTTTTAAGCTCGATTTGCGTTCGGCAACGAAACTCGGGCTGGGTGAATTGGTCTTCGTATTTTTCTTTGTGGATCTATTCGATAACGTTGGAACTTTGGTGGGCGTTTGCGAGCAGGGTGGGTTCATGCGCGAGGGAAAACTTCCGCGTGCGAGCCGCGCGTTGCTGGCCGACGCCTTTGGGACGATTGTCGGCGCACTTACCGGCACCTCGACTGTCACGAGCTACATCGAGAGCGCCGCGGGAGTCGCCGCCGGAGCTCGCACGGGCCTGGGCAACCTGGTGATCGCCGGGTTATTTTTTCTGGCGATGTTCTGCGCGCCGCTGGTGGCGGCGATTCCGTCTTATGCGACCGCGCCGGCATTGATTCTAGTCGGCGCACTGATGTGCGGGTCAGTGGCTAAGGTGCAATGGGATGATTTCAGTGAAGCGTTTCCTGCTTTTCTCACACTAGTTGCGACACCACTTACATTCAGTATCGCGACCGGGCTGAGTCTGGGCTTGCTTTCCTACACTTGTGTAAAGGTCGGGGCTGGAAGATATCGCGAGATCAGTCCGTTGATTTGGGTTCTGAGCGTCATTTTCATATTGAGGTTCGCATTCTTGGGAACTGAGTAATTTTCTGTTAGGCGGTCAAAAAGGCGACGGATACGGAGATTTTCTAGCTGCCAGGACCAGAAAGCCGAGCAGAAACGCACAGGCGGGTTTCACACGATTCACGAAACCCGCCTATGCAAGCCAAATAAATAATGGTTGGAGTTGAAAGAACTTACTTCTTTGCGTGCGCGAAATTCTCCTCGACCTGGGGCCAGTTAATTGTGTTCCACCAGGCTTCGAGGTATTCCGGGCGGCGATTCTGATACTTCAGGTAGTAGGCGTGCTCCCAAACGTCGACGCCGAAGAACGCCTTGCCGCCGTCCATAATCGGATTGTCTTGATTCGCGGTGGATTCGATGACCAGCTTTCCGTCGCGGAACAGGAGCCAGGCCCAGCCTGAACCGAATCGCTTTGTGGCTGCGTCGTTAATTTTCGCTTTGAAGTCAGCAAAACTGCCGAATGACGAAGTGATCGCTTTGGCTAGCTCTCCGCCCGCCTCGCCGCCTCCGCCCTTCTTCATGATCTTCCAGAACATGGAGTGGTTCATGTGGCCGCCGCCGTTGTTGCGAACGGCGGTGCGGATGCTTTCCGGGACCTTGTTGATTCCAGCCAAAAGTTCTTCGACGGAAAGTTTCTGCAAGTCGGGTTGGCCTTCGAGGGCTTTGTTGAGGTTTGTGACGTACGCGCCGTGATGCTTGTCGTGATGGATTTCCATTGTTTTTGCGTCAATGTACGGTTCGAGAGCGTCGAAGGAATAAGGCAAAGGTGGCAATGTGAAAGTCATCTGCTGAGAGGCTCCTTGTCCAGTAGAATGTCCTGAAGCTGCGGTCATTATCTACCTCCTGATTTTCGTTTCCTGCCCCATAATTATACGCGTCTCGTGGTTAAGAGCGGTACGTTACGTTTCGCCGAGAAAGCGAGGAGAGATCCTTCGCTCAGGATGACGGCGACGAAGCAATGGCGGCGCTCGACGATGCTGAAGGAAGAGCGACGCTTCGTGAGGCTCGAGTCACCTTCGCCTTGAGGGAGCCGAAATATTGGATGGTTGGAGGGATTTGAAGATGCCATCAACCGAACATGTTGAAAAGCATTTCACCGCCAGCGCGGCCGTGCGCGACATCGTGATCGGAATGGCAGACGGGTTGACTGTGCCGTTCGCGCTTGCGGCCGGACTCACCGGGGCCGTGGAATCGACAGGCATCGTGGTGAAAGGGTGCCTGGCTGAAATTGCGGCGGGCTCGATCGCGATGGGGCTCGGCGGGTATCTCGCGGCAAAGACGGACGCGGAACATTACAAGTCGGAGCTCGATCGGGAATATCGCGAAACGGTGGAACTGCCCGAGATCGAAACGGAAGAAGTGGCGAAAGTTTTTCGCGATTATGGGCTTTCGCAGGCGCAGATGGCTCCGATTGTTACGGCCATCACGGGCGATCAGAAAAAGTGGGTGGATTTCATGATGAGGTTCGAGCTGGGACTCGAAACCCCGGACCCTGGACGTGCTAGCCGCAGCGCCGCAACCATTGCGGCAGCGTACATCGTGGGCGGATTCGTGCCTTTGGCGCCCTATATGCTGATCCGGCATGGCGTCTATACAGCCCTGATTTATTCGATCGTGGTTACATTGCTCGCGCTCTTCGTCTTCGGTTCAATTAAAGGGCACTTCACCGGAGTAAAGCCATTGCGAAGCGGTATTCAAACCGTTGCGGTGGGCGGCTTGGCTGCGGCGGCGGCATTTTTTATTGCGCGGCTTGTTGGCTGATTGAAGACCGGAGCCGGGTGACCCGCAACCTTGCCACTGGGCTTGGGTTGTATAATCGTTAAAGAACGGAAATAGCCAGATATGAAAGCCGCCAGTTATGGCTAAGGCGGCTAGGACCCGGCGGGCAGGATTCTTCGGGATTATTAAGGTATGCGCGCAACGATTGCGACGCAAACCTCAAACCCAATTCCTGCATCTATATAGAAGCGAGGGATACCAACAATCCCGAGGATTTACGCGGACGTTCAGAAACGCCAATTTACCTGGTGATACGTCAAATACCATATTCGCCTTAGCGCCAACGTAGCGCTCGACGCGATATAACTAGCACAGACAGATCAAGGAGAGACAGCCATGGAAAGTAGTAGCATTAAAATTCGCCGCTGGATAGCCACCGTTGTGGTGCTCGCGGCGTTCGCCGGAGGCGCCCTCCTCTCGCAGGGTTTCCGGAATTGGGCCGACCATACCGTTTTTGGCTCGCCGAGAGAGCCGATCGCAATCGCACAAAATGCATTACCGGTGAGTTTGGGTAATTTCGCCAATGGATTTTCAGCGGTCATCAAGCCAGCGCTTCCCGCCGTAGTCAATATTCGTACTTCAAAGATGGTGAAGCCGCAGGCTAACCAGATGTCACCATTCCAAGATCCAATGTTCCGCCAGTTCTTCGGAGATCAGTTTCCAGGGGGCGGAAAGCCACACGCCGAGCGGGAACAGGCTCTGGGTTCGGGCGTGATTGTCACCTCCGATGGGACAATTCTCACGAACAACCATGTAATTGACGGTGCTTCGGACATCAAAGTGCAGTTGGCTGACAAGCGTGAATTTCAAGCGAAGCTTGTCGGCGCCGATCCGAAGACCGACGTTGCTGTGTTGAAGATTCAGGCAAAGGATCTTCCTACGCTTCCGTTGGGAGATTCGAAGCAGCTCAATGTTGGAGATTTGATTTTTGCTATCGGCGATCCGTTCGGCATCGGCGAGACCGCAACCATGGGTATTGTGAGTGCCACGGGCCGCGGGCAGCTTGGTATTGAAGACTACGAGAATTTTATTCAGACCGACGCGGCAATCAACCCGGGAAATTCCGGTGGCGCGATGATCGATATCCACGGCAACCTGGTGGGTATTAACACCGCGATCTTGTCGCACGGCTCAGGCGGGAACGAAGGCGTTGGATTTGCAATTCCGATGAGCATGGCAAAGCCTGTAATGGATCAGATTCTGGCGCACGGTAAGGTGGTGCGTGGCTATCTGGGAGTGCACATCCAGGACGTAACGCCGGAAATCGGGAAGGCTTTCAACTACCAGGGCGGCGGCGCACTGATTGGCGATGTTTCTCCCGATACGCCCGCATCGAAAGCAGGATTGAAGAAGGGCGACATCATCACCAAACTCAACGGCGTGCCAGTCAGCGACTACACTGCGCTGAGACTGAACATTTCGGAGATGTCACCGGGTACGACGGTGAAGCTAGGGGTTTGGCGTGATGGCAAGACGCAAGACTTCAGCGTGACGCTGGGCGAATTGCCCGAGAAGACGACCGCTGCAAACGAAAATGAAGAGAGCGGCGGCGAAGGCCTGGAAGGTGTCGAGGTGCAGGAATTGACGCCGGACATCGCACAACAGATTAATGTGCCGCCAGGCACGCACGGTGTTGTGGTGACTTCCGTCGATCCCTCGAGCCCCGCGGCGGCGGCGCAGCCTCCGCTGGACCGAGGTGACTTGATACAGGAAATCAACCACAAGCCGATAAACAACGTCAGCGATTACCGGCAGGCGATGGCGGCCGCGGGAAAACAGCCGGTATTGCTACTGGTCAACCATGGAGGAGCAACCCGGTACTCCGTGATCGAGCCACAGTAATCACTAACGAGAAAAAGAAGCAAAACTGAGTATCGTACGTGGGGCGTAGCTTCCTAAAAGTTACGCCCCATATGCGTCACATCAGTCGAATAAATTCCGCAACTGACCCACCCCAGCAGGGTTAAAATCAGCGTGTAGGAGTCGCCGTGCACGGTTACCCGGGTCGAATTGACCGAAGGGCTAACTCTCGAACAAGCCCCAGGAGTCGGGTTGTCGCTTTCAACACGACTGGGGGTAGAATAGTACCCGAGTTCTATTCTTCCCAGCCCTTCGTTCTAGTACTAAAGAGTAGTCATCTGTTTGTCTGTCTCGACGCATCCTAATTTCTTCATAAGGAATCTGGTGATTGTAATGGCACGCATCGCAAATCGAGCTGTCTTCAACGAATCTCTCCTTCCAGAGGCTCAACCGCGTTGGGATCTTTTCAGCGCTGGTTTTGGACTGCAGGTAGTTGCTGTAACAGCCCTGGTGGTGATTCCACTTCTCATGCCTCAAAAGCTGAATATTGTGCAACGCTATTGGACAACTCCGATTGAAGCACCCCCGATCGTTGCGTGGAAGCCGCAACCCCCGCAGCCAGTGAAACCCGCGCCGGTGAAGAAGGAAGTGGTGAAGGAAATTCCGAAGCCGACACCAGTGCCGGTCGTCGAACCGCCTAAGCCAAGGATTTACGCTCCCGTAGCGACTGCGCCCGTCGCAAGAGTTGCCACCGCGCATAAGAATACTCCTGCGCCGGATATGACCGAGGTCGCGAAGGCGTTCCCTGATCCCAATCCGCCGACGTCCATGGGGAGTTCGGCCATCCCTACTTTGAAAAAGCCGCGAGAAGAAGTTCAAACAGGCGGCTTCGGTGACCCTAACGGCGTGCCGGCAAACGGAAAGACGAACAAGGCAGCGAATATCAATGTGCAGGGTGCTTACGACATGCCCGCGGGGCCTGGGTACGGTAATGGCACCGGTGGCGCGAAAGGTGCCAAGGGCGTCATCGCCAGCACCGGATTTGGTAACGGTGTTGCCGTAGGGAGCGCGGGCGGTCCGCCTCACGGAACCGTGAAACAAGGCGGCTTCGGGGATGAGAGCGCGGTTGCAGCGGCACCGAGAGTGAAGCAGACGGCCAGCACGGCAGGAAAGACGACGCCGGTCGAAATTATCTCCAAGCCGCATCCGCAATACACCGACGACGCGCGCGCGAAGAAAATTGAAGGTGAAGTTCTATTGCAAGTGGTCTTCACCGCGTCTGGAGAAGTCAAGGTCCAACGCGTTGTACAAGGTTTGGGCTACGGCCTGGAGGAGTCGGCGCAAAACGCGGCTCGCCAGATTCGGTTCAAGCCCGCACAGCAGGACGGCCAACCAGTGGATTCGACCGCCATCGTCCACATCGTTTTCGAACTGGCATACTGAAGGGGGGACGGAAATGCGCACGTGCAAGAGCTATGGTCTCGCGTTGATATTGGCTGGCACCTTGGCCGGCCCGATCTTGGCGCAGACCACCCAAACTGCAGATCAGACACAGCCTCAAAGTGGCGCCACAGCCGCACCGGTTGTTACCGTCGATCAAGCCATTGATCACGTGATCGCCCGGGAACACGACGAAATTGCGACGATCCGGCGATTCAGCCCAATTATTGAGACTTATATCCAGGACATGAAATCGGACAAGGAGATGGGCGCCATCCCTGTACGAGATCACTATTTCCTAGGTCAGGCCGATCTCGCAAAAGGCGTCGTGGATAACACGATGCTGCACCCTCGAAAGGGCAAACTCGATGCTCTGAATCCGTTGGCGCATATGAGCGGTTTTTTCACTTCGTCGTATGTACCCGAGGGTTTTCTTCAGATGATTTATATCGACACCAACGGGTTTGACCGCCAGCACTATCAATTTGAATACGTACGGCGGGAATTCCTGGGTGACGTTCGCTGCGTGGTTTTCGACGTGACGCCGCTACCAAAGTCTGGAAAGGGCCGATTCAAGGGCCGGATCTGGGCTGAAGATCAGAATTTCACAATCGTGCGCTTCAACGGAGTCTACACACCGATCGCAGGAATCAACGGTTTCAATTTGCACTTCGATAGCTGGCGCTTGAATGTGCAACCATCACTGTGGCTACCGTCCTACATTTTCAGCCAGGAATCAGATCTCAGAGACTTTCTGGGTGGAAACATTCGGTTTAAATCACAGACGCGTTTGTGGGGCTACAACCTGAAGAACGTCGGCCGCCAGGAAGAATTCAGCGAAATGACCATCGAATCACCGACGATTCAGGATGAAGCGGCGCAGTCTCAGGATCGTTCACCAATCGAAGCGGAACGCGAATGGCAGCATGTGGCGGAAATTAATGTGCTGGACCGCTTGCAGCGTACCGGTTTGCTCGCGCCTCCGGGAGCTGTGGACAAGGTTCTTGAGACCGTTGTGAACAATCTTGAAGTGACTAACAATCTCGACATCGAGCCCGACGTTCATTGCCGCGTGCTTTTGACGGGTACGCTGGAAATGTTCTCGATCGGTCACACGATCGTTTTGAGCCGCGGGTTGCTTGACGTGCTGCCGGATGAAGCTAGCCTGGCTACGATGCTGGCGCAGGAATTGGCCGATATTATTGTGACCAAGCCTTCTACCGACCAGTGGGGCTTCAACGACACCACGAATGTGAGTACCACCGAGGCGCTGTCGCACTTCTCATTCAAAGACAGCCCGGCTCAGGTGGAGATGGCCAATGCAAAAGCTCTCGAGCTGCTGAAGAACTCTCCGTATAAGGACAAGCTTGCGACTGCGGGGCTGTTCCTGAAACAATTGGATTCGCAATCGAAGAACCTGCCGGCGTTGATTAATCCGCATCTGGGCAACCGCGTGTATCTGAGTTCTTCGCTTCTAGGTTCAGCACCGAACCTGGAACCGACCAAGATCGATCAGATATCGGCGCTCCCTGTGGGCGCTCGTATCAAGCTCGATCCTTGGAACGATCACGTGGAGCTTGTGAAGGCCAAGCCGGTGCCGCTGCTTTCGGCGCGCGAGAAGATGCCGTTCGAAGTCACGCCGTTCATGCCTTTCCTTACTCGTTATCAGAGGCCTAATTCAGGTGTGTCGGCGGATCCGGCGAAAGCAGATATGGCCAAGAAGGATTCGCAACAGCAACAGCAGCAACAACAACAGCAATAGTTTTTGTTTCTCCCCAACGATGCGGCGGTTGGAAGTCTCAACCGCCGTTTTTTTTTTGCGACCTTCCGATACGGCTTTACGATTTTGAGGAACAGCGCAATAACTCGAAATCGTTTGAGCCGCTAGTTATTTAGTGGTAGGCGCAATCTAGCTTCTGAACCTCTCCGCGTCTTACGGTTCTCCAAGGTTAGCGATCCCCCGTGGGCTTCGGCAATTTGGCGGCTTAGAACTAAGCCGATTCCCGAACCTCCTTGCTTTGTGGTGAAGAAGGGCACGAAAAGATTCGCGGAGCTTGGAATTCCAGGGCCTTCGTCCTTTATCCATACTTCGATGCTGCCGTTTTCGCGTTCCCACCCAACTCGAACACCGCCTCCTGTTTCCAGCGCCGCGTCTACTGCATTGTGCAGCAAATTAATCAGCAACTGTTCGAGCTGGTCGGGATCAGCCTGGATACTGGTTTCGGGGCCCGCTTCCAGCTGCACGTGAAGGCGCGGTTCGAGGCCCACTACACGCCGGATCCACATACCGACGTCCATGGTTTGAAATACCGGCGGGGGTAACTTGGCCAGACGCGCGTAGGCGCTCATGAATCGTGCCAGCCCGTCAGTGCGCGCGGCGATTACATTGAGGCCGCTGCGCATGTCTTCTTGCCAATCGGGAGCGCGGTCCTGGCGCGCCAGCATGCTGCCCATATTCTCCGCAACCGATTTAATTGGCGCTAAGGAATTATTCAATTCATGGCCAAGTACGCGTATCAAACGCTGCCAGGCCTGGCGTTCCTCGTCGCGCAGTGCGCGGCTCAAGTCAGTGATTACCAGAAGCTGGTGCGGCAAGCCGCCTTCGCGAAAACTGCCGCGGTGAATTTCCCAGCGGCCGGATTTTCCGGGGAAGGTGATCTGTGCGATACGTGGCGTGTCACCCTGTAGGCAATCCGACAGATTTAACTCGGCGGCCGTCTTGCCTAGAAGCCTTTCTTCGGGCCGGTTGAGGATGCGTTCGCCGGCACGATTTACCAGGCGCAGGCATCCCGCGCCGTCGAATGCAAAGACCGCGACGTCAATTTCTTCCATTACTTTGCGCAGTAGCGCGGTGGCTTCGAGGGCACCGAGCCTCTGCTTGCGCAGCGTTTCGCCCAGAGCATTTACTTCCCACAGGACTTCTCCGAGAACGTCTTCGCGATTCGCGCCACGCGCGCGGATTGAAAAATCTCCCTCACGCAGCGCGGCGAGAAGATTTGAAAGCGTGCGTAGCGGAAACATCACGCGGCTCTGGGCGGAGAAAGCAAAGCTGAGCCAGGCCATGACGATCACTACCGTAAGAGTCCATTGCAATTTCGAGGAGAAATTGCCGGTCCACAGAAGTATCATGGCGACGAGCGTGCCTCCCAGTCCTGCTGCCAGGGCCAGAAGTAAGATTCGGCGCTCGTAGAGGAGAGGACTCAAAGGCTATATTTTTGTAAGCGGCGATAGAGCGCGCTGCGGCTCAAGCCCAGCGCTTTGCTGGCATGGCTGACGTTGCCGCCGAATCTCGCGAGCGCTTTTTGAATCAAAACGCGCTCGACGTCTTCGATGCTCATCTCGTCCAGCCGCAGTGAGGCTTCACGCGCGGGACGCAGGCCTAAGTCGCTGGCGCGCACGGCTGGGCCCTCGGACATAAGTACTGCGCGTTCGACCGAATGATCCAGTTCGCGAATATTTCCGGGCCAGGGATGGTCGAGCAGGAGCTGCAACGCGACCGGTTCAAAGCCTTCGAGGTGCTTTCGATACCGCTGAGCCGATTGCCGCAAGAAGTGATGAGCCAGCAACGGGATGTCTTCCTTGCGCTCGCGCAACGCTGGTAAATGTATTTCAATTGTATTCAGACGAAAAAGCAAATCCTCACGGAAGTGGCCTGCGGTTACTTCCGCTTGCACGTCCGCGTTTGTGGCCGAAATGATGCGAACATCGACGCGGCGAGTGGTGGAAGAACCAACCCGTTCCAGTTCGCCGGTTTCGAGCGCGCGCAGCAGTTTCGCCTGCAGGTTCATGGGGACGTTCGCAATTTCGTCGAGGAAGAGCGTGCCGCCATCGGCAAGTTCAAAGCGGCCCACGCGATCCGACTTCGCGTCTGTAAATGCGCCCTTCACATGACCGAACAATTCGCTTTCGAAAACGCCTTCCGGCAAGCCTCCCGCGTTTACTGTCACGAGCGGACGACCTGAACGCGAAGAAAGCGCGTAGAGTGTACGTGCTACGACTTCCTTACCGGTGCCATGCTCGCCCGTAATCAAAACGTTCGCGTCCGAGGGGCCGACGCGCGCGATCAAATCCATCACCGGACGCATCGCCGGCGATTCGGCAATCATTACTGGCCGGCCGTCGGCGCGAAGCAGTCGATTTTCAGCTTCGAGGCGCTGGCTCTTGCGCAGAGCCTGCGAAAGCTCGATTTGCGTTTTCAGGATGGCCAGCAGCCGCGCATTTTCCCAGGGCTTCTGCACGAAGTCTTTAGCGCCGCGACGCATGGCTTCGACGGCGAGTTCCAGGCTGCCCCAGGCTGTCATGACGATGATCGGTAGCGTGCTGTCCTTGGCACGGATGTTCGAAAGCAGATCGAGGCCTTCCTGGCCGGAGGTCGTGTCCCGCGCATAATTCAAATCCATCAGCAATGCATCAAACTCGCGAGCCTCGAGCGCAGACATCACAGAGGCGGGCGAAGCCACGGTTTCAGTCTCAAAGCCTTCGCCCTTCAGCAGCAGACGCAAAGCCTCGCGAATATCCGGCTGATCGTCTGCGACGAGAATGCGTGTTCGAGGTGTGTTGGCTGGAGTCATGGCGCGAAAAGTTTCTCCCTGAATTTTACTTCTGGACTCGTTCGGAAATGCGTCGGCCGCGTGGCTCATTTTTTCTCCTCACTCATAACGTAATGCGACCAGTGGGTCGACTTTAGTGGCTCGCCGGGCTGGGAAATAGCATGCGGCAAGCGCGACAACCGCAAGAAGAGCCACGACTCCGATGAACGTCAACGGATCACGCGCTTTCACGCCATAGAGCTGGCTATCGAGATATTTCATCACCACAATTGAGGCCACGAGCCCGATCGCCAAGCCGAAAGCCGCGAGTTTCATTCCATCGCTCACCACCATGCGCAAAACGTCCGCGGGCTCCGCGCCCAATGTCATGCGAATGCCAATTTCGTGGTAGCGCTGGGTGACGGCATAGCCCATCACGCCGTAGATACCGATGGCTGCCAGCAGCGCCGCCACCACGGCAAAAAACGAGAGTAGGGTCATGTTCAGGCGCCGTTGAGCGAGTAGCACCGCGAGATATGCGTCCATCGTTTTGACATCCGTGAGCGGCTGATTGGGGTCAACGGTTTCGGCAGCTTGCCGAATCGCAGAGGTCAATTGAGTAGGATCGACATTAGAGCGCACAACAAGGTGCATGACCCGCGAAGGATTTTGCGTCTGCGGCAAATAGAGTTGCGCGATTTTTGGTTCCGACCAGGCCCAATCGCGTATGTCGGCCGCAACTCCCACGATTGTGACCGGGCCTTTATACGGGATGGCATCAAACGGCTTCAGAGTGGGCGGAAAAACCAGGCGAATCTGCTGGCCGACAGGATTTTGATTGGGCCAATACTGTTGCGCGAGAGCTTCGTTGATTAGAGCGACGCCTTGCGAATCGGGGCCGTCGGATGAAGTGAAATCGCGCCCTTCTTTTATGAGGACGTCCATCGTTGAGAGATAGCGCCAATCCTCGGTGCGGTATTGAGCAGTAAAATGCTCGCCCGAGGATGGCGTGGGCCTGCCGGTAATGTCGAAGTCGCAGAAGCCGGCCCAGCCAGTCAAGGGCAGATAATTTACGGCGCTTGCTGATTTGACGCCGGGCAGCGCGGCAACTCGATCGACGACCTGTTGATAGAAATTCACGATCCGCGGGCTCGCGGGATAATGCGATTCGGGAAGGAAAATTTGCATGGTCAGCACGTTTGCAGGTTCGAAGCCTAGCGGCTCGGACATCATCAGGACGAAACTGCGAACAAGGAGACCTGCGCCGACCAGGAGCATGAGGGAGAAGGCCACCTCGGAAACTACCAGCAGCGAGCGGGCATACCGACTGCGGCGTCCGCCGGTGGAACCGCGGCTTCCTTCTTTTAGCGATTCGTACATTCCCGATCGCGAAATCTGAATCGCCGGCGCCAGCCCAAAAATAACGCCCGCGGCTAGTGCAATCAAGATCGTGAAGCCGAGGACTTTGCCGTCAACCGCGATCCACTCCGGATGCGGGACCTGCCCGCGTCCACCGGACGGAATCGCGCCCCTCAGGATGTGAAGACCGCCGTATGCAAATATCACTCCTAACGCAGCACCGATGAGTGAAAGCAGGGCGCTTTCCGTGAGCAACTGACGAAGAATTCGCTTGCGGCCGGCTCCCAGAGAAGTCCGAACCGCGATTTCACGTTCGCGAACGGCAGCACGCGCTAGCATGAGGTTGGCGACGTTGGCGCAAGCAATGAGAAGCAGAAAGGCCACAGCACCGAGAAGAAGCAGCAAACCGGGACGCAGGGGGCTGACCAGTTCGTCGTGAAAGCCGGCCACGCGGATTCCATTTTTCTGGTCGATGCCGGGATACTGCTTCTTCAGTTGTTCCTGAATCGTGATCATGTCGGCGGTGGCCTGGGCGATCGTGACGCCGTCGCGGAGGCGGCCGAAGACTACAAGTTCGTGACTTTCGCGATCAAGTTGCGTGCGGTTAAATGCGAACGGCCTCCACATTTCGAATTCCGGGAAGGTGCCATAGAGAGAGAAATTCCGTGGCAGGACTCCAATGACCATAATGGGCTTTTCGTCCAATAAAACCGTCTTGCCGATAATTCCCGGGTCGCCGCCGTAACGGCGCTGCCATAACCCGTAGTTCAAAATGACGACCTGATCGTGGCCCGGCTGCTCATCTTCGGCGGAGAAATCACGGCCGAGAATCGGCGCTACCCGCAACATGCGGAAAAAATTGCCTGAAACCTGTGAGCCCCATACCTGTTCTGGTTCTCCGCCGCCGGTGATATTGAAGTAGAGTGCGCGCCAGCAGGAAAGCTCCTGAAAGACCTGGGTCATATCGCGCCAATCCAGAAATTCGGCGGCCGAAGCGGTGCCGCGCGTGACTTTGCGGTTCGTATCGGTTTCCCAGATGGTGACGATGCGCTGCGAATCAGGAAACGGAAATGGTTTCAGCAGAATTCCATTCACGATGCTGAAAATCACGACGTTCGCGCCGATGCCGATCGCCAGAGTCAGGATAGCAACCGTCGCGAAGCCCGGATTTCGCCGAAGCATGCGCACGCCATAACGAAGGTCTTGCAAAAAGGTTCCCATAGAAATTGCCCCCAAGAGCCGCAGTGACGGGTTATTTTACTGCTTCGTCACTGTGTGTCCACCTCTTAGGTTTGTGCATACTCAAGCCTTTCTTGCTTTCTGCGGCTGAGACGCAAATCACCGGCTAGTGGCTGCCACTTCGCCCACGCGCGTCTGTCCATCGATGATCCAGCCGTCGGCAAGCTGAATGATGCGGTTGCCGTACGCCGCCCAGGCATCGTTGTGGGTTACCTGGATGATCGTGGTTCCGCCGTCGTTGAGCTTCTTCAACAGGTCCATGATCATTTTTCCCTGGCTGCTGTGCAGGCTGCCGGTCGGCTCGTCTGCAAGGATTAATTTCGGCTTTCCGATTACTGCACGGGCAACTGCCACGAGTTGCTGTTGTCCGCCGGAGAGCTGATTGGGGAAGAGGGATTTCTTTCCCACGATCTGAAAACGGTCGAGGACGTCCGCGACCATTCCTTCGCGCTCTGTTTTTTTGATATCGCGATAGGACAGTGGCAAGTCGAGATTTTCGGTGACTGTAAGATTATCGAGCAGGTGATACTGTTGAAAAACGAAGCCGATGTATTTTTTGTGCAATTCGACCCGGTGGCGGTTGTCAAGCTTGTGAACGGCGTTGTCCAATAAATGGTATTCACCCTTCCACGCCCCATCGAGCATGCCGATGATGCCCATCAGCGTGGACTTTCCTGCGCCTGAGGGACCCATCACCGTGATGAAATCGCCTTCGCGGATTTCCAGGTTGATGCGCCGGAGAACCCAGGTCTTGCCCGCGCCCGATTCGTAGAATTTTTCGACGTCAGTTAGCTTGATCACTTGTCATCTCCCATAACGAAGCTGGTGAAGTTAACGTTTTGACTGATCGTGAACGCAAAGCAGAACACGAAATGTTTTTTCTGGCCCGCTTGCCGGGCGCGAACCCGCGTAGCGAGTTCATTCGTACCTCAAGGCCACCATCGGATCCACGCGCATGGCGCGGCGCGCCGGAATGTAGCAGGCGGCCAGCGTTGTTGCCACCAGCAGCGTAGTCACTCCCGCGTACGTTGCGAGATCGAGTGGGCTCACTGCGAACAGCATGGACTTCATGAATTGCGTGACGACGAATGATGCAACCAGACCTGCGGCTGCACCGAGGCCGGCAATCTGCGTGCCCTGCCAAAGGATCTGCGACAACAGGTGTCGCGGTTGCGCTCCCAGGGCCATGCGTATGCCGATTTCGTTTGTGCGCTGCGCTACCGTGTAAGACATCACGCCGTAGAGACCAATGGCGGCCAGAGCTAGAGCCAAGCTTCCGAAGAGTGCGAGCAGAGTCAATTGAAATCGCGGCCGGGAGATAGAAGCAGCGAGGACGTCGTCGAATCGCTGCACGTTGTACACGGGAAGGTCATGGTCCAAGCGCTGTATCGAGTCGGTGAGCGCGGCAGCGATCTGCGAGGGATTCGCAGGCGTGCGCACCGCAATCGTGAAAGACGTCCACGGATCCTGCGCGAACGGGGTGAAGAACATCGGCTTCGGTGAGCGTCCTAATTGATGCTGATGAATATCAGCTACCACGCCAACGGTCTGAAGCCACTGGTTCGAGCCGTCAATTTGAAAGCGTTTGCCTATGGGGTCTTCGCCGGGCCAGTAAGAACGGGCCATCGCACGATTGATGATTGCTACACCAGGTGCCTCGGCGGCATCGGTATTCTGAAAATCCCGGCCTGCGATGAATGGAATATTCAGAGTGCGGAAATATTCCGGGCTGACGACCGTGTAGTCAGGGCTATCCTGGCGCATCGGAGAATCCGGAGGGTAGGTATGCCCCTCGACGATCACGCTGCGTCCGCTAGAACCTGGATTTAGCGGTAGCCGCGTCACGATTGCAGCGGATTGGACGCCCGGTACCGCGCGGATATTCTCGAGCATTCGATCAACGAACTGCGAGCGCTTAACGGGTTGTTCGTACCCGGTTTGGATCAACGACATCTGCATCGCGATTACATTGTGCGAATCAAATCCGGCCGGCACTCCACTGAGTCGAATGAAGCTACGCAGTAGCAGGCCTGTGCCACATAGAAGGATCAGCGAGACGGCGATTTCCACGAGCACCAGCACCTTCTGAATACGCTGTCGGCCAGTACCCACCGTGCCGCGCGCCCCATTTGCTTTCAAAGTTTCGTTCAAATCTCCGTGGTGGCCGTGAAGCGCGGGCACCAATCCAAAAACCACTCCGGTTAGTAGCGAGACCGCGAAAGCGAATAACAACAGCGGCGCATTCAAATGTAAATGAATCATGCTTCTAAGCTCGGCAGGTACCAGCGCCACCAGCGGTCGGAAACACCAGGTCGCGACGATCATCCCCAGAATTCCACCGGCAGCCGAAAGCACAAGACTTTCGGTAACTAATTGCCTTGTGACGCGCGAGGCGCTGGCACCCAATGCCCGGCGAATAGCCAATTCCCGACGCCGGGCATTACCACGCGCGAGCAGCAAGTTCGTCACGTTGGCGCATGCAATTAGAAGCACGAGGACAACGGCTCCAAGCAAAAGCAAAAGTTCCGGCCGGACGTCTTCTACTTCGTAGTCTTGCAGCCGTTCGATGCGCGTTTGTACATTGCGATCGGCGTCCGGGTTTTGTTTGGAGATTTCCTCCTCGAGGGCGGTCAGCGCGGCTTGCGCCTGCGCGGGTGTTACGTTGGGCCTGAGCCGTGCATATGTCTCAAAATAATGAGTATCGAAACGCGCCGACGGATCCTCATGGGGCTTCAAAGGATGTTCGGGGACTGCGAAATGCGACGGCACCCACAACTGCGAGTCATCGGGAAAGTTAAATTCTGGAGGCATGACGCCGATTACCGTGCGCATTTCACCATTCAATAAAATGTTCTGACCGACGATCGCTTGATTGCCACCAAACGCGGAGGTCCAAAGTGAATTACTCAAAACGACGACTTGGCGATCTTCTGCGGCAGTGTTTTCCGGAGCGAATCCGCGACCAAGCATCGGCTGAACCCCGGCTAAACGGAAGAAACTCGTTGACGCAACCGCTCCGAATACACGCTCGGGACGGTCCGCAGCGGACAAATTAAAACTTCCTCCGCGCACTGCAGTCATCTCGTCAAACACAGTCTGTCCGCGGCGTACGGCGAGAAACTCAGCAGGAGCGAATGATCCGACATCGCCGTCATCGTTTTGCCCGATGATCACAAGCTGCTCTGGATGTGGCAACGGTAGCGGACGCAAAAGGACGGCATAAACGACGCTGAAGATTGCGATGTTTGCGCCAATGCCCAACGCCAGAGTCCCAACCGCGATAGTGGTGAAACCGGGATTCTTCAGGAGCGTCCGCAATCCGAAACGGAGATCCTGAAGCAGCGAATCCATGAGCATTCCTCCGTTTTGCCGCTACCTACGCCACGGCCTTGCGATGAGACTTGCGTCGCCGTGTCCGTGGCCGTCGCCAAAAGTCATCGGCAACTTGTACAACATCACGCTATGTTCGCTGTCTCTGCGAGCCCACGCCCGCAGTCAGCGCACGATTGATGCGTATTCTCCGCACGCAACCATCATTCGTATCTCAGAGCGACCATCGGGTCCACGCGCGTGGCGCGGCGTGCTGGGATGTATGCTGCGAGCGTCGCCACAGCGGTCACCACGAGCAATACGACGGCGAACGTAAGCGGATCGGTAGCGGTGACACCGAATAGCATGCTGCCCATCCAATGCGTAATCGCCGATGCGGCAATTACTCCCACCGTGGCTCCAAGGACAGCCAGGTACAACCCGCGCCCAACAATCAGCCGTAAAACGTGGCTTGGTTGCGCGCCGAGTGCGATGCGGATTCCGATCTCGCGGATGCGTTGGTTCACGCCATACGCCAGCACACCATAGATTCCGAGTGCCGCGAGCGAGATTCCCAGAACGCCCAGGACCGAAGCCAGCGAAGCCGCAGTGCGGTTAGCGAACATGGAAACTTTTAGAAGCTGATCGAGAGTATCCGTCTCGAGCGGCTGTACCTTGGAGTCGAGCGATTTTGCGGCGGCGCGGATGTCGCCGATTACCGCCGCTGCCGGGAGTTGCGAGCGCACCAGAATATTCGCGTCCGTCCCGTCGGCTTGCAATTGCGGCAAGTAGATAAACGATTCCGGCGGCTCGTTCATGCGGTGATACTTGATGTCGCGCACGACGCCCACTACGGTGCGCCAGTTTCCCCAGATGTGCAGGCGATGGCCGGTCGCGTCCTGGCCGGGCCAGAAGCGATTGGCCATGCTCTGGTTGATGATCACCACTTTCGGCGCACCCGAGCGATCTTGCTCGGCAAAATCCCGGCCGGAAATCAACGGAATCTGTGCAACATGGAAATAGTCCGGGCCGACGACGTTAAAATCGATGCCCATGTCCTCGTTTGGCTTCGGGATCTGGCCTTCGATTCTCGTAGTGGAGTAGCCGCGACCGGTAAACCACAGAGGGACGAAGCGCTCGA
Organism: uncultured Acidobacteriota bacterium; assembly: GCA_963703675.1. Classification (GTDB taxonomy): domain Bacteria; phylum Acidobacteriota; class Terriglobia; order Acidiferrales; family UBA7541; genus Palsa-295. Next base: position 178,644 of record CAVPFH010000013.1, read on the forward strand.
GGCTGGCCGATTCAATTCCCGGATAAGCGCGGATTCGTTCGAGAAGGTGATCGTAATAATCGACGGCGCGGTCGTCGGAATAACCATCGCCAGATAGATCGAACGCGGCGAGTGTGAGCTGATTGGTGTTAAAACCGGGTCCTGCTTGTTCGGCTTTGCGCAAACTACGCAGCAAAAGACCAGCAGCCACAAGCAACACCGTTGCGAGCACCATCTCTGATATCACCAGGCCATCGCGCAACCGGTGGTCTCCGGCGCTGGCACCCGTTGTCCGAGCCGACGCTTTCAGCGACTCATTCAAGTTCGCGCGAGAAATCTGCCAAGCCGGCGCCAATCCGAAGGCAAGACCAGTAACCAGAGAAAGCACCAGTGTGAAAGCCAGAACCGAGACGTCAACATTCACTCCTAGTGCAATCGGCAAATGCGCCGGCGGCAAAAACGCCGCTAAAAGATTGACGCCCCAAAGCGCCAGAAAAATTCCGCCGACACCGCCCGCGCAAGCCAGAAGCAGGCTTTCCACTATCAACTGTCGAACCAGGCGGGCCGCGCCCGCTCCGAGCGCGGAGCGCACGGCCATTTCCTTGGCGCGTACCGTGGCGCGAGCGAGGAGTAGATTCGCCACATTGACGCACGCGATCAGCAGCACCAGTAACGCAACGACCATCAGAAATGCAAGAACGCTGCGAAGAAAATCCTGGACTCCGTAATGGACCTTCCAAACGGGAGCTACGCAAATGCCCACGCCTTTGGGAATATTTGGATTCGGATATTCCTCCGCCAAATGCCTGTTGATCGCGGTCATTTCCGCTTGCGCTTGCGCGATGGTTGCACCGGGGCGCAGACGCCCCATGATGTGCACGAAGGTCGGGCTGCGCTGTTCTAGATCTTCACTAGGCAAAATTTCCGGCTGCATCATCATTGGAATGAAATACTGCGCGTCGATTCCAGTAATCGTGCCGTAAAAGTGGTGCGGCGCAACCCCGATGACGGTGAAGAGGTGACCGTTCAAGTGAATCGTTCGGCCCACCACCTTCGGATCCGAGCCGAAGAGCCGTTTCCACAAACTATCACCCAGAACGATGTAGGGATCCGAGTTCAATGCCTGATTTGCTTCCTGATGGAACGTGCGCCCCGTCGCGGCGTGAACGCCGAGAAGGTCGAAGTAATTTTCCGTGGCGATGAGTCCCCAAACGCGCTCCGGAGACGCATCGTTCCGAAGGCTCATATCGACACCGACTAATTCGAAGCCAATTACGCCTGAAAATACGTGGTTCTGGTCGCGGATGTCCCGATAATCCGGATACGAACTCGTGTGATATTCGCCGCTGGGCATGATTGTTTCGACGGCCGCCATTTGTTCGGAGTGCTCGACGCCGGGAAGCGGGTTCAAAAGAGCGCCTTGAATCCAGCTAAAAACTGTGGCGTTTCCACCAATGCCAATGGCCAGAGTGAGGACCGCAACGGCGGTGAAGCCGGGATTCTTCAGGAGCGTTCGGAGGCCGAAGCGCAGATCTTGAAGCAGCGATTCCATTCGTATTCCTCGTTTTCCGCTAAATCTACGCGACGGCCATTACAATAAGCGTGGCGTCATCCTGCCAGTGACCACCGCAGAACTCACCGGCTGCGTAGAAAATCTTCTCCTGCAACTTTCCCAAGCTCAAATCACGATTCTCTTTCAGCAATTGAAGCAAACGCGTGTCGCCGAATTCCTCGTGCTCGGAATTACTCGCTTCCGTAACTCCGTCGGTAAATAAAACAACTCGATCGCCTGACACCAAATCATATGTACCGGTCTCGAACGTTTGCGTGGGGAATACGCCGAGCACTCCTCCGCCTTCAGAGAGTAGGTCGTGTGTGCCGTCCGCATGGACTACGATGGGCGGATTGTGCCCCGCATTGGTGTAGCGCAAGTGCTTGGTCGCGCCGTCAAGTTGTGAGTAGAAAAAGGTTATAAACCGATCGCCTGCGATATTCCGGCAAATGAGTGAATTCAACTTGTCGCAGAGGTTGTCCGGAGAAACGGAGGGCGAGGCGAATCCGCGAAAGGCAGCCTGAAGATTCGACATCAACAGGGCCGCCGGCATGCCTTTGCCTGCGACGTCCGCGATGCACAGGCCCAGTGTGTCGCCGTCAAATTGCAAAATGTCGTAGTAGTCGCCACCCACGTTGCGCGCCGGCTGCCACGCGCAGGTAATTTCGTACCCGGCAAGTTGCGGAATTTCTTTGGGCAGAAATCCGCGCTGAATGGAGCGCGCTTCTTCGACCTCACGTTCCTGAGCGTGCGTATTCGTCGCCGTTTGCTTTTTCGCTTCGCGCTTGTCACGGCCGATCTGAAGCTGTTTTTGTAGAATCTCGAGCAGGCGCGAGTTGACCCAGGGTTTTTCGACGAAATCTCCGACACCCTGCTGCATCGCTTCAACGGCCAAGCCGACCGTGGCCCAACCCGTCATCACCACGATGGGAGGCGCATTCTCGGTGGTTTTTAATTGGGCCAGCAGGTCCAGGCCCTCGCGTCCCGAAGTTGTGTCGCGCGCGTAGTTCAGATCCATCAAAATCAGGTCGAATTCTTTTTTGCTGATGGCCTCGAACAACGCGGCAGGCGAGGACACCGTTTCAGTGACATAACCGTGCCCCTTGAGAAGCAATCGAAGGGCTTCCAAGACATCAGGCTGGTCATCCGCAATAAGCACTCGGGGTTGAGTGCCGGTAAGTTCGCTTGTAGAGTCGACAGTCATAATAGTCATTGGTTCGTCCCTTGGCCCAGTTCTGGCAAAGTATTGCGGTCAGAACCCTCCCAAATATGGGCAGGTGGGCTTCCAGGCGTGTGCGGGCATAAATCTATTATTTACAGCCTGTTAGTACAAGTGGGCAGACGGCCAGGGCGTTGGCATGACCAGTTACGGGAATGTTTGTTGCGATTTCGGACAGCCGCCAGCGCGCTGGGATCGCAATTGGATTCGTCCCTTGTTACTCGTATCTAAGAGCCACCATGGGATCCACTCGCATTGCTCGACGCGCAGGTAGGTAGCAGGCGATGATCACAACTGCGAAAATCAGAACTACAACCGAAAGAAAAGAAATCGGGTCAGTGCTGGTGACGCCGAACAGCAAACTTGCCAGGAAATGTGTGAGTGCTAAAGCAGCAACCAAACCCAGACTTACACCGATCATCGCTAGACGCAAACCTTGGCCGACGATGAGCCGCATCATGTCCTGCGGTCGAGCGCCCAGCGCCATGCGAATACCGATCTCGTGGGTGCGTTGCGCCACGGCGTAGGATATTACGCCGTACAAGCCGACGGCCGTCAGCAGGATCGCCAGACCGGCGAAAAACCCCAGCAGAAATGTGTTGAAACGGGGCACCGCGATTGTGCCGTCAAGATATTCTTCGACTGTCCTCGGCGAGTAGGTCGGCAAGTCTTTGTCCAAGGACCGAACTGATTCCGCGATGGGTTTGGCGAGCGCGTGCGGCTCTTGCTCTGTGCGCGTCACGATGGTCATGGATCCAAACGGTATTTGCGAATAGGGAACGTAAGATTCGGGAAGCCACTCTGTGGTCAAATCCTGGAATTTCACGTTTCCGACGACACCCACAATTTCGCGCATACTCGGTTCGCCGGGCCCAGCCGCAATTTCAGGCTTGATGTGTTTTCCAATCGGACTTTCACCCGGGAAAAACTGGCGCGCAAACGCTTCATTAACAATGACAACCGGAGTGGAGTTTGTTTCATCCCGTGCGCCGAAGTCCCGACCCTGCAGCAACGGAATCCGCATCGTGGAAAAATATTCGGGGGTGATCACGCGCAAAGAGGTGTGCGGTTCCTCGCTTTTAGCGACGAGATGGCCGTCTATCTGAAGGGTGACGCGTACCTCTTCCCCACACATCGGCAATGGCGCAATTGCGGCAGCATACGTCACTCCTGGCAGAGCCTTCAACCGGGGCATCAGGTCACCGAAGAACTGCACTTTTTTCGCGTCGGGGAATTTCACGTCCGGCAAATCCACGTTGGAAGTCATTACGTTGCGCGGATCAAATCCCGGGTTGACATCTTGGAGTCGCGCGAGACTACGAATCAGAAGTCCAGCGCTCACCAGCAGGACGAGCGCCAACGCCATCTCCAGAATCACGAGTGAACTGCGCAGACGGTGACGGCCCTTGCCGGCGGTCATGCTGAGCGCGCCTTCTTTCAGTGCTTCAACAATACTGGTGTGCGAGATCTGCAGAGCTGGGGCCAGCCCAAAAACCATTCCGGTCACGACCGTAAGCACGATTGTAAATACCAGCACCCATCCGTCGAGGTGAATGGCCTCCACTCGCGGCAGGCTTTGCGGGCTAAAACGCACCAGCAGATCGCTGCCCCAGGCCGCCAATAACAATCCCAGGAACCCGGCCATCAGAGCGAGCACCAAACTTTCAGTGAGCAACTGAAGAACTACGCGCGCACGGCTGGCACCGAGCGCTGTGCGTATAGCAATTTCTCGGGTGCGACCGGTGGCGCGAGCGAGCAATAGATTGGCGACATTGACGCACGCAATCAAGAGCACGAATCCCACCGCCACCATCATCACGAAAAGGGCGGGACGGATCGCCTGAGTCATTTGTTCCTGCTCGGAAGCCACGCGCACGCCGAAATACCTGTTGGAGTCCGGAAAACGGCTGCCGAGCGAACTGCCGATCACATTCATATCCACCTGCGCCTGAGTCACCGTGATGCCAGGCTTCAAACGAGCGATGCAACGAAGGAAATGGGCGCCGCGTTCGTCTGTCATGGTGGGCGAGTTATCAGAAGATTCCCGAAGCGGCGAGAAAGTGGACCACAGGGTTGCGGATTCGCGGGTCAGGGGAAACTGGAAACCGGCGGGCATTACGCCGACAACTGTGTACGCGCTGTTATCCAATGTGATTACCCGGCCGACGATTTGCGGATCGCCTGCGAAGCGTTCCTTCCACAAGCGATGGCTCAGAACAACCACATGATGGTGTGGCTCGTCCTCTTCGGACACGAATGTTCGTCCCAGCGCGGGCGCCACACCCAACAGATTAAATAAATCGGCGGAGACACTCGCCGCCTCCAGGTGCGCAGGCTGGTCAATTCCGGTAAGCGTGAAACTTGCCTCCGTATACGCCGCCATATTCTGGAACACTCGATTCTGCGAACGCCAATCAGCGAAATCGGGGTAGGAAGCGGCGTTGTTTATGGCATGAGTTTTTGCATTGGTGGATGCCACTCGTACGAGTTGTTCAGGATCGCGGAATGGCAACGGCCGCCAAATTTCCGCGTTCACAACCGAAAAGATTGCCGTGTTCGCGCCGATTCCCAAAGCAAGAGTGAGAATTGCGATCGCTGTGAAACCAGGACTCTTTCCAAGCATTCGAATGCCGTACTTTAAGTCTTGCCAGAAACTTTCCATTAATCGGCTCCGAATAACTGGGTTGTGATTGTTTGTTCTAGAGTCCGGCCTATCGGTTACTCGTAGCGCAGTGCGACCATTGGGTCTACTCGCATGGCGCGACGGGCTGGAATAAAACAGGCAGCCAGCGCCACCAGGGTCAGGAGGCCGGTGACGACCAAATAAGTAATCGGATCCCGGGCGCTGACCGTTAGAAAACTGCCGACGACCCGGCCTGCGGCCAAAGCGCCAAGGACACCGACGACCAGACCGATTCCGATGATGAATAATCCTTCGCGAAACACCATTTTCAAAATCTGCGCAGGATGAGCGCCGAGCGCCATGCGAACTCCGATTTCGTGGGTCTTCTGTGCCGCGGCGTACGAAACCACGCCGTAGACTCCGACAATTGCGAGGATCATCCCCAACATACCCAACAGGGCTGCCAGAGCCGCGCCGATTTTATAGAAGAGCAGGCCGTTCAGAGTGTTGAGCGCCTGGGACATGGTTTGCACGTCGAAAACTGGAAGCTGAGGTGCGAGCTTCTCGATTTCGCGCTCGACTTCCGGAATCATCGATTCGGGCGCAACGGCCGTGCGTAACTGCAGAGCCTGGAGCGAATTTCCAATTTGATGTTGCAAGAAAGGTGCGTAGAACATGGGAGAGAACGGACCCGTGAGGCCCTGGTAGCGGACGTCCTTCGCTATACCGATCACCACGACTGCATGCGTTGAGTCGCTGGCCATGCGAAATTGCCGGCCCATGGGATCGGTGTTGGGCCAATACTGCTTGGCCATCGTTTCGCTGATGATTGCCACGTACTGACTGTTCTCATCGTCGGCGTCGGTAAATATCCGGCCTCGCAGCGTCGCGATTCCCATGGTCTGGAAGTAATCCGTCGATACCGTGTTATACAAAGAACTAGGAGGAGGCTGACCGGGAGGCGGTTGATATCCTTCAATCGTGAGGTTATCGAAATTGTTGTAGTAGCCCATAGGGGTGACGTTTGCGGCCGAAGCAAATACCACTCCGGGAAGTGCACGAACCCGCTGCAAAAGAGTCCTGTAGAAATCCCGAGTTTGCGCCTGGCTATATCCGATTTCGTTCGGATCCATAATCAGATTCAGGACGTGATCAGGGTTAAAGCCTAAGTCAATTCGCTGAGCCTGCGTCATGCTGCGAGTGAAAAGTCCGGCAATGATAAGCAATACCAGGGAACCTGCTACCTGCACCACTACCAGCGTGCTACGAAGCTTATTCTTACCTCCAACCACGCCGCGGCCGCCTTCATGCAGGATGGTGCTCAAATTTCCGCGCGATGCACGGACGGCGGGTACGATGCCCACGATGATTCCAGTAAGCAATGCAGCGCCGGTGGCGAACAGGAAAATGCGCCAATCGAAACCGAAATCGACATAGAAGGACAAATCCGTTTGAACATTGATGGAAGCCAGCGCTGAGCTGCCCCAGTACCCGAGAAGAACTCCCGCCACACCACCCAGCAGAGCAAGCAAAACGCTTTCCGTCAGTAATTGCCGGATGAGGCGAATTCTCGCAGCGCCGAGTGCGGCGCGAATTGCCATTTCGCGTTCGCGCACCGTAGCTCTGACCAGCAAAATATTGGCGACGTTCACGCATGCCAACAACAGCACCATAATGGAAAGACCCAGAAATAAGCCTCCCACTATCAGCAGCGTGTTATTAGGATCGGGATTGGGTCGCGCGCGCAGTTCTGGATAGACTTGCAAACTGAGATCTTTGTGGGACGCAGGAAATTGTTGCGCGAGGCGCTGGCCGACAACGGCCAACGAGGCTTGCGCCTGCTGGACGGTCACGCCAGGTCGAAGCCGCCCGAAGGTGGGTTCGTTCCGGACTTCGCGATTCGTCATAAAATCCGGTGGATTTCCCGCAATAGTGGCCATTCCCAGCGGTAAATATCCTTGAATGCCTAGGAGCGCAGCCACTCCGACAAAACCTTTAGGGGCGACGCCGACGATCGTGATCGGATGTCCGTCTACGGAAACTGTTCGGCCGACTATTCCGGGATCGCCGCCAAATCGAGTCTGCCAGTAGGAATAGCTAAGCACCATTACAGAGTCAGCGCCGGGTGTGTCGCCTTCGGAAGGAAGTATGAAACGGCCCACGGCCGGCTTTATACCCAGGGCTGAAAAATAATTCCCGGTGACGTAGTTCGTCAGAATGCGGTCGGCCTTGCCATCCACGCTCAGTCCGTCCAATCCCAGTTGATAAGCGCACAGATCCGAAAATACAGCCGTGGTTTGATCGCGAATGTCGCGATAATCGGCGATGGAAAAATTCGTGAGAGCGTTGCCGTGTACTTGTTGAAATGCCAGTACAGTGATTTGTGCGGGGTCTTTCACCGGCAGCGGACGCAGCAGGAAAGCGTCCACCATGCTGAAAATGGCGGTGTTCGCTCCGATGCCGAGCGCGAGCGTGAGGATCGCCACGATCATAAATCCTGGGTTCTTCATCAGCATGCGGGCGCCGTAACGAATGTCTTGCAGCAGGGTTTCCATTGGGATTTCACCTCCGCAAAATGGGGCTACTCATACCTAAGGGCGACTATAGGATCTACGCGCATTGCACGACGGGCCGGGATGTAACATGCGGCGAGCGCAACGGCGATCAGCACGATTGCCACGCCAGCAAATGTCACGGGATCGGTTGCGCTGACTCCGAAAAGCATTGTGGCCATTAAATGGGTGAGACCCAGCGCCACGGCAACGCCAATCGCCACACCGATGAGCGCCATTCTCATCCCTTCACCCAGCATTAAACGCAAAACATCGACGCGTTGCGCACCCAGCGCCATGCGAATGCCGATTTCATGAGTTCGCTGACCCACCACGTAGGAAATCACGCCGTAAATTCCGATGCTGGATAACAGCAGCGCGAGTGCGGCGAAAATGCTGAGCAGAACCATCGAGAATCTGCGGTCGGCCAACGACTCGGCCACGATTCCTTGCAGCGGCTTGGTTTCGAAGATCACGTTCTCGCTATTCAATTTTTCGATGGCGTCACGAATTGCGGGTAGCAAGGCTGTCGGGGATCCTTTGGTGCGCACGACCACTTCGGCCGTCGGCGGTCCGCTATCGAACTGGTCCGGAATCTGCATATATGGCATGTAGGCTTGTGCGACGATGGGATGCCTGGCATCTCCGTCCGTGTCCAGGCCCCAGTGCTTCACGTGGCCGACGACTCCGATGATCTGCGCGTCGACATTTACGATGCCTACGTGCATTTGCTTGCCGACCGGGTCCTGGTTCGGGAAATACTCGTGCGCGAAGTTTTCGTCAATCACAACCACTGGCGGAGCGTGCTCATTGTCATCCACGGTAAAAAATCGACCGCGGTGCAGTGGAATTTCCATTACCTTCAAATACCCCGGGTCCGCGAAATAAAAGAGCGACTGGTTCATTTCGCTCACGTTGGCCGGTTTCACCTGGCCATCAAGCCAAAACGGAAGTTCGCTATCGCCTGACATGGGCAAGGATCCAGCAGTAGACACGACCGATTCAACCCCGGGAACGGTTTTCAACGTTTCGTCCATCTGCCGGATTGCGGCTTTGCTGGTTGTGGCATTTACGCCTAGAGAGGGCGAGAGGGACGCTGCAAACGTCAAGACGCCGCGAGGATTGAAGCCGGGATTCACGTCCCAAAGGTCAATTAAGCTGCGCACCATTAAACCAGCGCCGACTAGAAGCACCAGCGCCATGGCCATCTCGAGCACGATGAAAACGCTTTGCGCGCGGTGACGCACGCCGCTCGCTCCACGGCCGCTTTCTCTCAGCGTTTCTTGCAAATTTGGCCGCGCCGTTTTCAGCGCCGGCGCCAGGCCAAAGATTATTCCGGCGAACACTGAAGCCGCTAACGTGAACAGGAGAACGCCTGCGTCGAGCCCAACGTCCTGTGCGCGGTGCAGAGTTTCCGGCAGCGCATGCAGCGCGGCTTGGGTGCCCCATGCAGCGATGCACAAACCGATTATGCCGCCAGACAACCCGAGGAGAATGCTCTCTGTTAGTAATTGGCGAATGACTCGCGACTGGCTCGCTCCGAGCGCCGAGCGAATGGCAAATTCGCGTGCACGGATCGTAGAGCGGGCCAGCTGCAGGTTCGCAACGTTCACGCAGGCGATCAGCAACACAAAACCGACCGCGCCCAGTAATACGAGTAAGAACGGCTTAACGTCGCCCACAATGTCTTTTTTGAGCGGCATGACACTTATGCCTGCGTTCTTATCAGCATCCGGGTAGGTTGCCGCGAGGTTGCTCGCAACCCGGTCCATGTCCGCCTGAGCCGCTGCGAGCGTTACACCGGGTTTCAAGCGTCCAATCGCGCGCGTGCCTTCATGAACTTTGCGGTCTTGAAACAGGGGATCCTTGTACTGGCCGATGGGAATGTAGACATCGTGAATCGCATCAAAATTCGAGGACTGAAGATAGAAACTGGAAGGGATTACTCCAATGATCGTGTACCCGTCGCCATTCATGGTGATTGTTTTTCCGACGATGTCCGGCGCGGACCCGAACTTACGCGGCCATAGTCCCGAGGCGATAAGCGCGACAGGTGTGGTATTGAGACGATCTTCGTCCTGAGTGAACAGGCGGCCTCGAATGGTATTGATGCCTAGAATCTCGAAAAATCCAGCAGATACCTCGCCGATACGCACACGTTCCGCTTCACCATTGCCCGTCATGACGAAATCATCAGCGCGATCGGCAGCAATAGCGGAGAAAACAGAATTGCTGCGTTGCCAATCCAGAAAATTCGGATAGGAGATCGAAGAGGTTTCGAAGGTTGGCGTTTTCTCAGCGAGGGCGACCAGCTGCGTGGGCTGCGCGTACGGAAGCGGTTTGAGCAGGACGCCATTGACCACAGAAAAAAGGGCGGTGTTCGCGCCAATTCCCAGCGCCAGGGTCAACACCGCAATGAACGTGAAACCCGGGCTCTTCAATAGCATGCGTACCGCGTATTTGATGTCTTGAATCAGGCTTTCCATTCTGAATGCCTCCAGGCACACCCGTGCCGCGGCTCCGAAATCTATGTTCGGGTAACTGCGGCGGCTGGGTTTTCAGAAGCTGTTAGACGGTCGCCGTACGCGTGCCCATTGTTTCTTCCACGATGCGGCCGTCGAAGAGGTGAATCGTCCGGTCCGCGATGCTGGCGTAACGCGGATCGTGCGTGACCATGCAAATCGTGGCGCCGTCACGATGCAATTGCTGCAGCAGGTCCACGACTGCTTCGCTGTTTTTTGAGTCCAAGTTTCCTGTAGGTTCGTCCGCCAGCAAGATGGAAGGAGATCCAACCAGCGCACGCGCCACGGCTACGCGCTGTTGCTGACCTCCGGAGAGCTGCGACGGGTAATGTTTCATGCGGTGAGCCATGCCCACACGCTCGAGTACTTCCTGCACCCGCTTCTTGCGTTCTGCTGCGGCCATACTGCGATAGGTAAGCGGCAGTTCTACGTTTTCGTAGACCGTCAGGTCGCCGATCAGGTTGAACGCCTGAAAAATGAAACCGATCTCGCGATTGCGAATGCGCGTGCGGTCCGAGAGCGAAAGATTTGCCACCGCCTGCGTGTTGATCCAGTAATTGCCTTCCGTGGGCGAATCGAGCAGGCCGAGAATCGAAAGCAGCGTAGACTTGCCGCATCCGGATGGTCCGGCGATCGAGAGGAATTCTCCGTTCTTGATCTCGAGATGTACCCCGCTGAGAGCGTGCGTTTCCACTTCGTCCGTGTAAAACACCTTGGTCACGCCTTCGAGGCGAATCAATCCTTGTTCCGTCGTGTTCATTGCTCTCGCTCCTTCGATTGGTTCAAACTTGTTATACGAGCCTGAGGCCTCGAAAAGTTCCCTTAATTACTCGATTACTTCAATTGCACGCGGTCGTAATTGTCCCAAGCCGACATATCGGAGAGGATCACCTTATCTCCGATCTCCAGGCCTTTCAGAATTTCGACGGTGTTAACCGAAGTGCGGCCGAGCTGCACCTGGACGCGGGTGGCTTCCTTCCCGTCATCCACCAGCTTAAACAATCCTATGGTGCTGTTGGCTTCGCCGTGAACCGGCCGCTCGACATATAGGACGTCTGCGAGACGCTCGATTTCCACTGTGCCCTCGACGCTCAAATCCGGCCTCGCACCGGTCGGCAACTCGCCTTCAAGGCCGACGTCCACCGTCACAGTTCCATTTACTACCGCGGGATCGATGCGTATCACATGGCCCGGAATGATTCCGTTGTGCGTATCGATCGATGCCTTTTGACCGATGACTACATCTTTCGCCTGGGTTTCAGCAATCTTGAGTTGCGCTTTCAGATGGCTTGGCTGCGCGACGCGCGCCAGGACCGTGCCCATGGTTACCTTCTGGCCGACTTCTACATCCAGTTCCTGCAACATGCCATCGATACCGGGTCGCACGTGAAGTTGTTCGAGCTGCGATTTCTTTAACTCGTACATCGCGCGCTTTTCATTAACACTCGCTTCTTGGACGGCGAGTTGGGCTTCGATCGAATTTTGAAATATCTCGACTTCTTTTTGCGCCAGATCGTTTTGCTTGGCCAATTCTTCGGCTTGCACCTGCGCGGTTTTTACGTCGAGTTCGGGAGCAAGACCATTGGCTCCGAGTTGCTCTTTCGTCTGCTTCACCATTTCCGCGGTGCGATACGCTGAGGAGACGCTCGCGGCTAAGGTTCGTTTGTCCATGAGCTGGTTTTGCAGTTGGGCTTTGGTCTGTTCGTACGCTGCCCGAGCGCCCTTTAATTGATATTCCGCATCCAGCGCCTCTTGCGACAATTGCGGATTGTTGAGGTCAAGGATCACCGTGTTGGCTTTGACCGGTGTTCCGGGCAGAAGGTAACGCTGCTGTACCTGGCCATCGGTTACAGCCGGAATCAGGCGGATGGTCTCCGGGACCAGAGTGCCTAATCCGCGTACTTCGCGAAGCATCGGTCCGCGCTTGACTGTCCCGGTCCAAATGGTGCCGCTATCGACACTGGGGGCTGCCGGCTTCAGCTTCGAAAGGGCAAAGGTCATGAGCGGGATCAGGACCACCGCAGCGCCAATGTACATAAAGCGGCGCACCTTCTTCTTGCGTTTAGCTTCGGGACGAACGATATCCACGGACTAACCTCGATAATCTACATCGCAAATCAGATTCCTACGCTGACTGGCTGATAAGCCGTTTATATTGTTCTATTTGGAACAGCATTGCAAGCAAACTATAGCCCATGTTGGCCGCTGGTGGGACTCGGTCGTCCCGCTATCGGACAAATTGCACCCATGTTTTTCGCCGTGGCGAGAGAGGGATGGGTCGGGAAGGTTACGGCGACCGGATGGCGATCCCGGTTTCTGATTAGCCCCTGGCACGGTGAATGCCTGAGGAGAAATGCCGCGCTAAAGGCCGCGGCGCTAAACTTAAACCTGACGGCCCCTTCCTGAATCAGTTTTTCTTGATGCATGCGTTCGCCAAACCGGAGAAGTCGCCAACGACGCAGGGTTTTAAGAGGCGGAATCTACGCTGGCGCGGATTTCCTGCCAACGCTTCGGGCGCTTCTTCGCATCCAGAACTTTCTTGCGCAGACGGATGGACTTCGGAGTGACTTCGACGAATTCATCGTCAGCAATAAACTCGATGGCTTTTTCCAGTGTCATGTCGCGCGGAGGAATCAGGCGTATTGCCTCATCGGCGGACGAAGAGCGCATGTTCGTCTGCTTTTTTTCTTTAGTGATGTTGACGTTCATGTCGTCTTCGCGCGAGTTCTCGCCGACGATCATTCCCTCGTAAACTTCGATCGCGGGCCCGACAAACATTTCGCCGCGTTCCTGGACGCCCCAAATCGCGTACGCCGTGGAAACGCCCCCGCGATCGCAAACCAGCGCTCCCGTCAGGCGCATAGCCATATCGCCTGCATAATCCGTCCAGCCTTCGAGCAGGGAATGGATCAACGCGGTTCCGCGTGTGTCGGTCATCAACTGGCTGCGTAAGCCGATTAATCCGCGCGACGGGATGCTAAACTCCATGCGCACGCGGCCTGAATTGTGATTGATCATCTTCTTCATTTCGCCGCGGCGCGTGCCTAGCAGTTCCATTACGATGCCGATGAAATTTTCCGGACAATCTACTACCAACAATTCAAGCGGTTCCAGCCGGCGCCCGTTTTCGGTGCGCACCACGATTTCAGGCTTGCCGACCATAAGTTCGTAGCCTTCGCGACGCATTGTTTCGATCAGAATCGCCAGTTGCAATTCACCACGGCCGAGAACGCGGAACGAGTCGGTGGACCCGGTGTCTTCCACGCGCAACGATACGTTGGTGAGTAGTTCCTTTTCCAAGCGCGCGCGGATGTCGCGGGACGTGACGTACTGCCCCTCGCGGCCTGCGAATGGAGATGTATTGATTGTGAAAACCATCGTGAGCGTCGGCTCATCGATGGTGAGCGGTTCGAGGGGCAATGGATTCGTGAGATCCGTGATGCTTTCGCCGATTTGTATTCCTTCCACGCCAGCAATTGCGACGATATCTCCTGCTGAGACTTGCTCCGCTTCGTCGCGCTCAAGGCCTCGGAACGTGAAGAGCTTAGTGATTTTTGTGGGCTGGATAGTACCGTTCAGCTTCGCGATAGCCACTTCCGTGCCACGTTGCAGCGTCCCCTGGAAGACGCGCGCTATCGCAATGCGACCTAGAAAATCGCTGTAGTCCAGGTTGGTGACCTGAATTTGCAGGCCAGCCTCGGGATCACCAGACGGCGCAGGGATGGATTTCACGATTTGTTCGAACAGCGGCTGCAAGGTGGTCGAATCATCGCCAACCGTCACATGAGCGACGCCCGTTTTCGCATTCGTGTAAAGGACTGGAAAATTGAGCTGGTCTTCGGTGGCATCGAGATCGATAAAGAGATCGTATATTTCATCCAGCACAGCAGCGGCGCGCGCATCCGGGCGGTCTATCTTATTGAGAACCATGATCGGCGGCAGCTTCGCGGCCAGCGCTTTTTGCAACACGTAACGAGTCTGCGGCAAAGGACCTTCGCTGGCATCTACCAGAACCAGTACCCCATCCACCATGCGTAGTGCGCGCTCGACTTCACCTCCGAAATCGCTGTGCCCGGGCGTATCTACGATATTGATTTTGGTGCCGCGATATTCAATTTCGGTGTTCTTAGCCAAAATCGTGATGCCGCGTTCGCGTTCCAGGTCGTTCGAGTCCATGACGCGCTCGACCAGTTCCTGGTTGGCGCGGAAAATTCCGCTCTGGCGCAACATGGCATCGACGAGAGTCGTCTTACCGTGGTCAACGTGCGCAATGATGGCGATATTGCGAATGTCTTTCTTCATTTGGTTTCAGCCAAAAAGGATAGAACGCAGTCTTGCATCCCTGATCGATTCCCGCGTAGACCGCAGTGAGGGGTGTCCAGGAGCAACAAACGCACACCTATATTATCATGCACACGCTGGACACGCTATGTGACAGTGCAGTGGACGAACGAAGAATAACCCGTAAGTTCGTCCCGGGAACCGAACCTGCTTGTCCTTAATATCGCTGTGATATTCTCCGGCGGGCCATTAAATTAGCGAAACGGTGCAACCGGGGAGAGAACAATGAATGTGGGTGTGAATCTGAACATGGTCACCACTGCTTTCGACTTACCGGGCTATCGCGTGGTGAAGAATTTCGGCTTGGTGCGAGGCGTGACGGTACGATCCCGCAGCGTTCTGGGGACTCTCGGCGCTTCGCTGCAGACTATCGTGGGCGGAAATATTACCCTTTTCGAAGAAATGTGCGAAAAGACGCGAGAAGAGGCGCTCGAATTGATGTTAGAGCATGCCTCGGAACACGGCGCGAATGCGGTCATTGGTATGCGCTACGATGCGACAGAAGTAATGCAAGGCGTCACTGAAGTTCTGGCTTATGGCACTGCGGTTCAGGTAGAACGCGTCGGGCCTTAATCCGCGCGGTTATAAAGGGTTTTCGCTTGGCTGGACCCGAAAGCAAGACCACAAAAGTAGTGAAATGTAGCGCGATGTCACACAGAGGCTTACAATGGCCGCTTACACGCTTGGGAGGATCGTCATAATGAACCGCTCGCTCAAAATCGTTTTTGCTATTTTCATGCTCGCATTGGTTTCAGCGGCTCTCGTGGTCAATGCTGACGCGCCTAAAACGCAGACGGTGCAATTTCCCAGCGGCAAGGAAACCATCAGTGGTTTTCTTGCGTTGCCCGATAAAGCCGGGCCGCAGCCCGCGATGGTTGTCGTTCACGAATGGTGGGGACTGAACGATTGGGTCAAGGAACAAACCGAAAAGCTGGCTGCGCAGGGATATGTTGCCCTTGCCGTCGACCTCTATCGCGGTAAGAACGCCAGCGATCCTTCGGAAGCTCATGAACTGATGCGCGGCCTGCCGCAGGATCGAGCTGTCCGCGACATGCAGGCAGCCTACGCCTATCTTCTGACGCGCAAGGATGTGAAGACCGACCGAATAGGCGTGATCGGATGGTGCATGGGCGGCGGTTTGGCGCTGCAGTTGGCGATTCACCAGCCGCGGTTGGCTGCGTGCGTGGTGAACTACGGTTCACTGCCTACCGATCCGAACGACCTTCAGCAGATCGCTTGCCCGGTGCTTGGAAATTTCGGCGCAGACGACAAAGGTATTACCCCCGCCGATGTGGAAGCGTTTGACAAGGCTTTGAAGGGCATGCATCGCATTATTGACGTGAAGATTTACCCCGGCGCCGGGCACGCTTTCGAGAACCCAAATAACACCACTGGTTATCGGCCGGAAGCAGCTGCTGATGCGTGGTCAAGAACCGTCGCGTTTTTGCATAGAGCGCTCAGCTAGCATTTTTGCGCGGTCCCGCACAGACCCGTCCCGCTCGATCCGGCTTTGTCAGGCCCGCGTCATGCTCGAACCTGCTTTCCTTGCGCTTGCTTCCGCAGCGCAACTAAAACAGCTCTAGGGAATCCGGGAATAAACTTGTGCGTCGAAAATCTCCATCCAGCGATCGGGCGCTTGCAATGGCTTAAATCCGAACTGAGAGTACACACCGTGCGCATCACCAGTGACTAAGCTCCAGCGTCGCAAACCTTGAAGTTGCCGATGCCGAATAATACATTCCATAAGCCACTTGGAAAGTCCGCGCCCTCGATGACTTTCCAAGACGAAGAGGTCACCGATGTACGCGTACGTCGCAAAATCCGAAATTACTCGCGCGAAACCCACTTGTTTGTCGCGATCGTAGATTCCAAAGCATAACGAATTCTCGATCGAGCGAGCCACGATCTCTCGAGGGATCCCATTGCACCAATAGCAATTGGAAAGGAATTGATGGATCACATCCAGATCGAGCAGGGCATGATCGGTGCTAATGAGAAACTCGGCTCGTCGATGCTGGTCGGGTTCGAATCGTGTCAACGCAATCATTTTTTTAACGACATTGAAGTATGCATGATCCCTGGCGGGATTCGTCAACAGCCATTTTGTACTGATCCGCCCGCGCTTCAGTCTTTTTTAGGGTTGCAACGCACTCCGTTCTCCTCCGCCATCTTTGACTCCGGAGGTTATACCTATCAGTACTGCGGGCCGCATCCGGCGCGATAAAGGCACAATACGGGACAAGAATACAGGTCGACTGAAAAACTCCAGCTTAACGGCAAGCGAGTGCTTCCGTTGACAGCGCCTGCTGTGGTTGAACGATATGCGCAGGGCCTGCCTTATTTTTTCGCCTGCGCTGACGGTGGCAAAACACCGTTGAGGCGCAGATACATGGCGGCTTCGGCATAGTGGTCGGCCCAGGTACCAGCCAGTATCAGACTGATCCAGGCGCGCGTAACTTGTTTTCCGCCGAATCCTTCGGTGGTCTCCCCCAGTTTCGAATCGTCCATTTTTGCCAACGCCTCGGAGCAGAAATCGAAAGAGCCCTTGAGTGCAGCGGCGAGCTTGTCTTTCGAATCCGTGTCTTTTACATCCTCGGCCTTGGGAGCCGGGACGGCGGCAGCCTTGCTGCACAACATGTTATTCGTTTCAACCATGTGGATGATGAGATGGCCGAATGTGATCTGGTCGGGGCTCGGTTTGTAGTTGAATTTGTCGGCAGGCATGACTTCGACGGCAGCGAGGGTGTTTTTCTGTCGGTTGGGCAGGATGTCTCTTAGGGCAGTGGTAACCGGGTTCTGCGTTTGTGCCGGCGTTGTTTGTGCAGTACCCGACGCGGCGAGTAACAGCAAAGCAGGGATCACAAGAGTTGTCTTCATTTTATTCCTCATGTTTTGGTGGATCGATGCGGAGAGCAGGATAGCGTGAGCGGTGGGTTCGCGCCACAGGCCTTCTCACAGTGGCGAGGATTACTCGCAGGCTCTCAGAAGCGCGCAAAGTTTGCCATTTCTCACCATCTTCCCAGCCGCTTCACGCCTGGCTGAGTACCGCGCACCGGTCTTTACAAAAGTTTACAACCGGCCGACAATGTGACTATAGTTCGGTATTTAGCTAGCCGTCAATAAATTAGGAGAGGCTCGGAGCCGTGTATAAAAAGCTTGACGCACTCAGCATCACGCGTCCAGAACTGACCTGCTTTTGTATCCTTCCTGCGCAGCGGCAATTTGCCGGCTCAGTTTCCCCTTGAATAGCGCGCTCTGCCATTAGTTTTCTGGTTGAACGGCCCGAGCGGAAAAGACTAGAAGCAATGGACTCACGAGTTGGTAGAGCGGTGATCGCTCATCTGGACCGACGCAAAAGCGGACAGAAAATCCCGTTCGAAAATCATTGAACTGATAAAGGAACTGCAAGAGTTGTCGCGTTTCTTTCGCAAGATCAGCGATGAAGTGAAGGCCTGAAGCCGAGCGGACAGCGATTCGGGCCCTCTCGAACCTCCCGAAAACGATTACGTCGGACAGCGACGATGTCGAAAAGCACGTCACAAAACAGGCTGAGACCGCGGCGGCAATACCGCAAGCGATTGAGAAGAATGGTAGGCCCGTGCGGGCTCGAACCGCAGACCTCCACCGTGTCAAGGTGGCGCTCTAGCCAACTGAGCTACGGGCCTATTGCTTCGAAATCAATCAGTTGGACGACTTGGATTGTATCGCATTCTCTACTTGGTGCACAATTTGGTTCACACCAGATTGAATCTCAGGAGTCGCGACCGCCTCATTTCTGTGTTCTGTCGGCTAGGGCAGCCAAAAAATGCCTCCGTAAAGTTCGCCGATCATCCATGCTCAGCACCCCGTTTAGTTTCCGGTAAGTCCGCATAGTAACCGGACGCCGGATGAGACCACCCCACCCGTTCGTGTCTACCCGTTCGGACATTCTCACTTTGCAGCGACACGTGTCTACCCGTTCGTCTACCCGTTCGTTGACTTGCCTTCTGGCGCAACCTAAGATGTGCGCCAAATGGCGGACTCGGCATTACTGATAGGCAAAACCATCTCACACTACCGCATCGTTGAGAAACTCGGTGGCGGCGGCATGGGTGTGGTCTACAAGGCCGAGGATGTGAAACTCCACGCTTCGTGGCCCTGAAATTCCTGCCCGACGAGGTAGCCAAAGACCCGGAAGCACTCGGCCGTTTCCAGCGTGAAGCGCAGGCCGCCTCTGCATTAAATCATGCGAACATCTGCACCATCTACGAAATTGACGATCAGCACGGCGAAGCGTTCATCGCCATGGAATTTCTGGACGGCCTGACGCTGAAACATCGCATTGCTGGCCAACCGATGGAAACCGAGTTGATTCTGTCGTTGGCCATCGAGATTGCCGATGCACTCGACGCAGCACATACAGAAGGCATCATTCATCGTGACATTAAACCAGCCAATATCTTTGTCACCAAGCGCGGACACGCCAAGATTCTAGATTTCGGTTTGGCCAAGCTACAAGCAAAGGCGGGAACGGATGCTGATGCGACGCTGACACAGGAGGCGATGCAGTTGAGTACGCCGGGCGCAGCCATGGGCACGCTGGCGTACATGTCCCCGGAGCAGGCACGGGCGAAAGAACTGGATGGGCGCACGGATATTTTTTCATTCGGTTTGGTGCTCTATGAAATGGCGACGGGAAAGCAAGCGTTTTCGGGGAACACCTCGGCGGAGATTTTCGATGCCATTCTGAATCGCACGCCAGTCGCTCCGGTGCGGCTGAACCCAGAAATTCCAGCGGAACTTGAACGCATCAGGTCACACCACAACAGTCGCCAGCGTCCAGCTCTACTCCCGTGCTTGGTCTGCCTCGATCATCGGACACGGTGACAGTAGCAGATGTTCCTGTAGCGAGGAGAAAATTCTGGAAAGTTCTCGTCCCCGCCGCTATTACGGTGGTAGCCATAGGTCTAGCCGTGGGCTCGTGGCTTTACTTTGCCCGCCGGGCGCAGGCCCTCACCGAGAAAGACACCATCGTGCTCGGCGATTTCACCAACACCACGGGCGATGCAATCTTCGACGACACGCTGAAGGCGGCGCTCAACGTTTCCCTACGGCAATCGCCTTTCCTGAATGTGCTCTCGGACAGCGAGGTGGCGAAGACCTTGCAACAGATGACCCGTCCGGCCAGCACGAAGCTCACGCCCGAGGTGGCCCGCGAGCTTTGCCAGCGGGCAGGCAGCAAAGCCTACCTTGCCGGGTCGATTGGCAGTCTGGGCAGCGAATATGTGCTGGGATTGAAGGCGGTGAATTGCCAGAGCGGGGACACACTGGCGCAGGAGCAGGTCACGGCGGCGTCCAAGGAGAAGGTGCTGGCCAGGCTGGGTGAAGCGGCGACCAAGCTGCGCGGCGAACTAGGCGAATCGCTTTCAACGGTCCAGAAGTTCGACGTTCCGCTCATGCAGGCCACCACATCCTCACTCGAAGCTCTGAAAGCGTACAGCGTTGGTGTAAAGGCAGCTAACGAGAAAGGTCCGACCGCGGCCCTACCGTACCATCAACGTGCTATCGAGCTTGACCCGAATTTTGCCCAAGGTTTTGACACACTGGGCCTGGACTACGCCAGCCTCGCCGAATTAGAGAGGGCCAGTGAGTATTACACCAAGGCGTTCGAATTGCGCGAACGTGCCAGCGAGCGGGAAAAGCTGGGTATCGCGGCCGACTATTATCAGAACGTAACCGGGGAGCTTTATAAGGCGGCTCAGACCCTTCAGGAATTCATTGAGAACTACCCACGGTCAGCTGGAGCATATGGCAATTTGGGCAACTTGTACTGCCAGCAGGGGCAGTATGAGAAAGCTGCGGGGGTTACCAGGCATGCCCTGAGCCTTGCACCGGGTACTTTGACCTTCTACGGCAATCTCGCCAATTTCGCTCTTGCCTTGCAGCGGTTCGACGAGGCGCGGCAGATCATTCACGAAGCGCAGGCGCAAAATTATGATGAATTAGTGATACGCAATGCGCTCTACGCTCTTGCCTTTCTCGGAGCGGACTCCGCAGCGTTGGCCGAGCAGCAACAGTGGTTCGGGGGTAGGCCCGAGTATGAGAATTTTGGACTGGCGCTTGCATCCGACGCCGAAGTATATGCCGGTCGTGTGGGCAAGGCGCGCGAATTGACCAAGCGGGCTGTGGAATCTGCCATCCGGGCTGATAGCAAGGAAACCGGGGCCGTGTGGCAGGCGAACGCTGCCCTCCAGCAGGCCGCTTACGGCAACGCCGCAGACGCGCGGCAGTCAGCGGCAGAGGCTTTGAAGCTGGTTCCCACGAGTCAGGCCGTTGAGAGTGAAGCTGCGCTCGCATATGCAATAGCGGGCGATACCATACGAGCCGAGTCTTTGGCCCAAGACTTGGGGAAACGGTTCCCACTGGATACACAGATGCAGTCGCTTTGGCTGCCAGCGATTCAGACCCAATTGGCGCTGAACAAGAAGCATCCGGCTGCCGCTCTGAATATCGTGCAAGCACTTCCCCACTTGAGTTGGGACAGATCTTGTTCGTCGCCAATCTTTCTTGCCTCTATCCCGTGTTTGTACGCGGAGAAGCGTACTTGGCGGCCGGACAGGGCAGTGCGGCCGCCGCCCAGTTTCAGAAGATTCTCGGCCACAGCGGAATTGTTCTGGAACTGCTGGACGGGAGCGTTAGCGCGTCTAGGAGTGGCTCGTGCCAATGCGTTGGAAGCGAAAACCTCGCAGGGTGCGGATGCCGATGCAGCCCGCGTCCGGGCGCTTGCAGCCTACAAAGATTTCTTCACGTTGTGGAAAGACGCCGACTCCGACATCCCTATCCTCATCGCTGCCAAATCTGAATATGCCAAGTTGAGATGAATCGCTCCGCGTAACTCGCGCTTTGAGTGTGGAAAGTTTTACGTGCTCTTCCGTATGTGAAAGCCTTCATAGGCAAGATAAGCTGCGATGACACAGGCGATGGCGCTTAGCCACATCGGAACGTCCCAGCCGGCGAATTTACCTGCCATTTGAAGGCGAGCCGCAGGGCGTGAGCGACCGCGACGGCGACGGCGAATTGCGCCGGTCAAGTAGGGAAAATGCATTCTTGCTCAAACACCAGATAAATCCGTCTCGGGCGTTCAGCAAGCTCTCTTTCGGCGCAAAACCTTCACCGGAATCGAGCGGTTGGCGGGCCTTTCATGCACCGACTTACTGCAATTTTAGCACAACGCGCGTGCTGCTGGACCCGGAGCCAGGGAGCACACCGCACGATAAGTCACAGCATGATCATCGGGACGTTGGCGAGCCAATAATCCGATCCATAGTTCGATAAGGCTTTCCGGCAAACAGAGCGGGCCGTTGCGCAAAAAACTTCGCAGCGCTTGCAGTATTTATTGATTCTTGATTACTTCTCCGCCCTTCATTACAAAACGAACGTTCTCGAGTACGCGGACGTCCGCGAGCGGATCCCCTTGCACCGCGATGATGTCCGCAAACTTTCCCTCTTCGATTGTTCCCACGCGATCGGTCCATCCGATTAAGTCCGCCGCGTTGACTGTCGCCGCTTGAATAGACTGTAGCGGCGTCATTCCCATCGAAACCATTTTGCCGAATTCATGAGCATTCAGTCCGTGGGGATATACGGCCGCATCGGTGCCGAACGCAACTTTCACACCCTCTTTAAATGCGTGTGAAAGGTGTTCTTGCGCGATCGGCAGCACCATCTTTGCTTTTTCGATCATGTTTGGCGTCAATCCCAGAGTCTGCAGATTCTCCATCAGCCAGTCTTCTAGGTATACGGTGGGGACCAGGTACGTCCCGTGCTGCTTCATCAATTGAATGTCTTCATCATTTATATAGCTGCCGTGCTCGATCGAATCCACGCCGGCAAGCACAGCATACTTGATTCCGGTTGCGCCGTGCGCGTGCGCCGCCACTCTACGGTCGAGCCCGTGAGCTGTGTCCACAATCGCCTTCATCTCTTCTGGGCTGTATTGTGCGAGCGCAGGGTTATCGCCTTCGGAAAGCACGCCGCCGGTGGCCATAAACTTGATTACGTCCGCGCCGTACTTGATGTCTTGGCGCACCTTTAGCGTCACGCCGTTCACTCCGTCGGCGACGCCGTCGTCCGACCAGTTGTATTGTGGCGCAAGAAAATTATTATCCCCGTGGCCCCCGGTGATACCGAGCGCCGGTCCCGAAGCAAGCATCCTCGGCCCCGGCACATCGCCGGCATTGATCGCGTCGCGCAAAGCGATGTCCGAATAACCGTTTGCTCCTACGTTGCGCACAGTCGTAAACCCGGCTTCCAAGGTTACGCGAGCATTGCGCGCCCCTGTCAGCGCTTGTCGTGGGTATGATTTGCGCATGCCGGCTGGACCGGAATCGTAAGGTGTCATGGTCAAGTGGGTGTGGCAATCAATCAGTCCGGGCAACACCGTGGCGTTCGAAAGATCGATCACTTTCACGCCTGCCGGCAATCGGCCTGAAATCTCAGACGCTTTGCCGACTTCCTTGATCCGATCACCTTCAATCCAGATGATCTGATCCGTCAGGTAATTTCCGGAGCGTGCATCCAACACTTTCCCGGCGTGAATCGCCACGTCCACGGTCGCCGCGTTCTTCGCGCCTTGCGCCAAGCAAAAAGCTGCGACAGTCGAGACCAACAAACACAACACTAAGAGTTGTCTCACAAGACCTCCCGGATTGACCAACGCGTCAAAGCGCTACCATCGTTCGGTCTTCTTTCAGTTTCACGCAGTGAGAATGATCGGCAGCGTCATTACTTATCAAGGTGAATCGCGACAGATTGTATCTCCGACGCAGGAAATTTAACGTTCCTATTTCGCGTCGCAAACAGGCAAAGCCGATGGCAGCCGCAAAGCGCATTTTCTAAGTGTTCTGAATCCAACCATTGACATCTGCAACAGAGGATGTATGATTATGCAGTGTTATGCATAAATCTGCATAAAACTTACATGGGTGCTCACAAACGATTTCGGCAAGGTCAGATCATGAAGCTGCTGGCAGGCGAGTCCGTCGCTAGCCAGGACGATCTGCGCCGCCAACTAATCCATCTCGGCGTTCGCGTGACGCAAGCGACGCTTTCACGCGATATGCGCGAACTGCGGCTGGTAAAAACGACGGAAGGGTACAAACCGTTGTCCGCTGCGAAAGTCGAGGACGCATCTCCCATTCCCGCGCTTGCTCGCGCTCTGAAAGAATTCTTGCTCGATGTTCGACCAGCGCAAAACATGCTCGTCCTGAAGACCCCTCCCGGCGGCGCGCAACCCCTCGCTGCCGCGGTTGACTCCGAGCGCTGGAAGGAAGTTGCCGGCACTTTGGCGGGTGACGACACAGTTTTGATCATCACGCCGTCGCGAACAGCACGTGCCGCAATTCAGAAACGGGTGGAGGAAATGCTCCGATGAAGAATGACCCTTTAGGGGTCGCCGTCATCGGAGCAACGGGCTGCGCAGGATTCGAACTAGCCCGGCTCCTTCTTCGGCACCCGCAAATCGAAAAGCCAACTTTTTATCTGCGCGATGCGCATGCCAATGTGCGTTGTCTCACGGAGCTTTATCCGCAGCTTCGAGGTTGGGGTGAGGCACCCTGCAGGCCGCTTTCGGTGGAATCCATCGCACACAGCGGCGCCCAAGTTGTTTTCCTATCGACGCCCCATGAGGCCTCGGTCGAACTTGTGCCGGCGTTACTGGCCGCAAATCCGTCACTGCGGATCGTGGATCTGAGCGGCGCATTTCGATTTCGAGACGCCGAGACTTTTGAAAAATGGTACAAGCTCGCTCCACCGAGCGCAGAGACACTGGCGGAAGCTGTGTACGGCTTGCCTGAAATCTATGGTGACGAGATTGCGACGGCTCGACTGGTCGCCAACCCGGGCTGCTATCCGACCTCTGTGATTTTAGGATTGCGGCCGTTGATTGAATCCGGCTGGATCAATATCACACGCGGGGTCGTCTGCGATTGCAAGTCTGGCGTCAGCGGCGCAGGCAAAGAGCCCAAGCGCGAAACACTTTTCGTGGAAGTAAACGAAAACTTTCGCGCCTACGGCCTGTTTACGCATCGCCACATTCCGGAAATTTCGGATCACACCGGTCTGCAATCAAACGATTTTGTCTTTACGACGCATTTGCTTCCGGTCGAGCGGGGAATTCTTTCCACGCTTTATGTATGGCTCAATTTCACGCGTAAGTCTGACGAGATTGAGGCGCTGTACCGCCAGTTCTTCGCGGAGCGGCCCATGGTCCGCATATCGCCGGCCACGCGCTTGCCGGAATTGCAGCACGTCAAGCACACAAATTTCTGCGACATCGGATTTGCGCTCGATCCTTCTGGCGAGCGTCTCGTAGTGGTTTCCTGTCTCGACAATCTTGGCAAAGGCGCGGCAGGACAAGCAGTTCAAAACATGAACCGGATGTGGGGCTACCCGGAAACGGCAGGTTTGCTATGAGGCTGGTAATCAAAATTGCGGGTGCTCTCCTTGAGAGCGAAGAAACTGTCCAGACGATTGCGCGACAGATTACAGAGCTTGCGCGCGCCGGCCACGAACTGCTGGTAATTCACGGCGGCGGAAAGATTTTTACGGCCACGCTGTCGCGCATGGGCGTCACTAGCCGGTTCGTTAGCGGCCTGCGCGTCACCGATCGCGAAACGCGCGACGCGGCCATCATGGTCTTCGCCGGGCTGCTAAACAAGCGTCTGGCCGGTGCAATTTCGCTCGCCGGCCAATCGGCAGTTGGTATCAGCGCGTCGGATGCGGCTTGTTTTCTCGCGGAGCCAATGCAGCTCGATGAGCAGCCGGGTGCTCTGGGGTTTGTTGGCTATCTCACCGAAGTTAATGTCGATTTTCTTCAGTCGCTGTGGCGCTCCGGCATCGTTCCGGTCGCTTCATGCCTGGGCCTTGGCGCTGACGGTGAACTTTACAACATCAACGCGGATCATATGGCCGCCGCGGCCGCTGAATTCATTCAAGCAGATCGTCTTATCTATCTGACCGACGTGGCCGGCGTTCTAGATGGCGAAAAAGTTTTGCGCGCCGTGAGCGGCGGCGAAATCGAGGACCTGATCCGCCACAATAAGGTTTCCGGCGGCATGATCCTGAAACTTGAAGCCGCGAAGCGCGCGCTTTCCGGTGGAGTCCCCGAAGTGCGAATCGTCGGCGGCACGCTTTCGAGGTCGCTCATCACCGCCGTCAACGGTGCCCGCGGGCGCGGCACGCGTATTCTGCCGGTGGTGCATTCCACGGCGAAAGTCGCGCATAGAGTTGCGTGTTGAAAATGACGAAAAGCAGATTGGCAGCACAAAAACAAATGTCTCCGGCGCAAATTCGCAGCGCCGAGGCCCGCTATTTGATGAACACATACCGTCGTCCTCCGGTTGTGTTCACACACGGGCGTGGCTGCCGCCTCTACGATTCCAAGGGTCGCGAATATCTGGATTTTCTGGGAGGCATCGCGGTCAACGCGCTTGGCCACGCGCATCCGCGATTGGTGCGCGTAATACGGCGCGAGGCAGGCCGCGCGATTCACTTTTCAAATCTTTTTCAAAATCCCTATCAGGCGCCGCTGGCCCGTAAGCTAGTGAAATGGTCCGGACTTGATCGCGTCTTCTTTACTAACAGCGGTACTGAAGCGATCGACGGCGCCCTAAAATTGGCGCGTGCTTATGCGCGTTCGAAAGCATCGAATGGCAGCCTGGAAGGCAAGACGCGAATCCTGGCCCTGGAGAATTCGTTTCACGGCCGCACTTTCGGCGCTCTTTCAATAACGCATCCTGCGAAATACCGCGAGCCGTTTGCGCCGCTGGTTCCCGGTGTTGAGTTCGTTCGCTTCAACGACTTAGCTGATCTCGAAGCCAAGTTCGACAGCACCGTATGCGCGCTAGTGGTAGAAACCATCCAGGGTGAAGGCGGCATTTCCCCGGTGAGCGATGCCTTCTGGCGACGCGCCCGTTCGCTTACAACCCAGCAGGACGCAGCTTTTATTGCCGACGAAATTCAATGTGGCCTCGGGCGTACAGGCCGCTATTTCGCATATCAGAAATTCGAGTCTCTGCCGGATATCGTCCTGGTCGCAAAACCACTGGCTGGGGGGTTGCCTCTGGGAGCGATCATCGCCAACGAGCATTTTGCGCCCGCGTTTGTTCCGGGCATGCACGGGACCACCTTCGGCGGCGGCCCGCTCATCTGTGCTACTGCGTTGGAATTCTTGACCGTCGTCGAAGATACAGGCCTTCTTGCAAATATTCGCGGACGCGGCGCTGAAATGCGCGCTGGGCTCGCAAATCTGGCGGCGCATTTTGATTTCATCCGCGAAGTACGCGGCGAAGGGCTGATATTGGGAATCGATCTTGCGATTGACGGAGCCGAGATTGTTTCGCGAGCTCTGCGCAACGGACTGCTCATCAATTGCACGCACGACCATATCCTGCGCCTCCTTCCGCCGTTCATCATTCGCAGCAAGGACGTCTCTGAATTTCTTACACGGCTCGAAAAAAGCATGAAGCAAGCCACAAAAGTCAGTAAACGTGGAAATAACAAAACAGAAACGCATGAGCAGCCGAGGGTGTTGGCTGCATCGAGGTGAATATGAACGCCGCCGCTGTCTCACCGATCACCCAGACGAACGACCTGCTGACCGGCATGGAATGGAATCCCGCGCAGGTGCGCGATCTTCTGCATTTCGCTGCGGACGTGAAGGCCCATCCCGACCGTTACCGTGGAGCGCTGGCCGGCCGATTTCTTGCGCTGATTTTCGAAAAGCCCTCGCTGCGCACGCGCGTGACTTTCGAAGTGGGCATCGCAAGCCTCGGTGGCTCGTCCGTATTTCTCGACCATACCGTCACGCATCTCGGCGAACGCGAATCCATTCCCGATGTCGCGAAGAGTCTGGAACGCTGGATCCACGGAATTATTGCGCGGGTGTACCAGCAGGATTCACTCGATCAGCTTGCCGTGAACGCGCACATACCGGTCATCAACGCGCTTTCCGATCTCTATCATCCTTGCCAGGCGTTTTCTGATTTCTTCACTCTGGAAGAGCGGTTCGGCAATCTGCGGGGATTGAAGCTCGCCTATGTAGGAGACGGCAATAATACTTGCCATTCATTAATCAGCGTGGGCGCGCGAGCAGGCGCGCATCTTCGCATTGCAACTCCTGCGGGGTATGAGCCGGACGCAAACATCATCGCTGAAGCCAAGCGAGTAGCACGTGAAACGCGAGGTAAGATTGAAATCCTGCGCTCGCCGGAAGAGGCTGTCGCGGGCGTGCAAGCAATTTACACCGACGTATGGACGAGCATGGGGCAGGAAAAAGAATCCGCCGCCCGCGCAGCCGCTTTCACGGGCTATCAGGTAAACGCTGAGCTGTTTTCACACGCTGCGGCCGATGCGATTTTTATGCACTGTCTGCCGGCGCACCGCGGCTCGGAAGTCAGCGAAGATGTAATCGATTCCCCGCGTTCCATCGTCTTTGAACAAGCGGAAAACCGCCTGCACGTTCAGAAAGCGATTGTGTTAACGCTGCTCAACTAATTTTGCCCCAAATCAAGGAGAACGCATTGCCGAAGAAAGTCGTGCTGGCTTATTCCGGAGGTTTGGATACCTCCATCATTATTCCGTGGCTCAAGGAAAATTACGGCGGCTGCGAAGTGATCGCCATGATCGGCGATCTTGGCCAGCAAGAGGATCTAGAAGCCGCGCGCAAAAAGGCTCTGGCGACCGGTGCGGGCTCGGCCTATGTGGAAGATCTTCGCCAAGAATTCATCACTGGATATATCTGGCCCACGCTGCGGGCTGGAGCCGTCTACGAACACAAATATTTACTCGGCACTTCCTTTGCGCGCCCCCTGTTGGCAAAGCGCCAAGTTGAACTCGCCAAGAAAGTCGGCGCGGATGCTGTGGCGCATGGCTGCACGGGCAAAGGCAATGACCAAATACGTTTCGAGCTCGCCGCCAAAGCGCTGGCACCCGAATTGCAAATCATAGCCCCGTGGCGCGAATGGAAGATCGTTTCGCGGGAAGAAGCGATTGACTACGCGCGCGCACATAACATTCCCGTCGAACAGACAACCATGAATATTTACAGCCGCGATCGCAATATTTGGCACTTGAGCCACGAAGGCGGACCACTCGAAGACCCGGTCAATGCGCCGGATGAAGCGATGTGGCAATGGATCGTTTCGCCGGCAAAAGCGCCCGAGCAGCCTACCATTGTCGAAATCGGTTTTGAAAACGGCACTCCTGTCTCGGTCGATGGCAAGACTCTCGCTCCCCTTGCGTTGCTCGACAAACTGAACGAAGTAGCAGCGCGCAATGGCGTGGGACGCATGGATATCGTTGAGAATCGATTGGTGGGAATAAAGTCGCGCGGCGCGTATGAAACGCCCGGTGGAACTTTATTGGTCACCGCACATCGCGAGCTTGAATCTCTTGCGCTCGACCGCGAAACGGCGCACTACCAGCAAATGCTCTCGCTGCGCTATGCGGAAATGGTTTATTACGGCATGTGGTTTACGCCGTTGCGCGAAGCGCTCGACGCCTTCTTCACCAGTACGCAGCGCCGCGTCACCGGTTCGGTCTCGCTGACACTTTGCAGAGGCAACGTATCCGTCGCGTCGCGCCAGTCTCCCTATTCGCTGTATCGCACGAATCTGGCGAGTTTCACGATGACGGGCTATAACCCTAAAGACGCCGAAGGCTTTATCAATCTGTTCGCGCTGCCCATCACTGTGCCGCAGGAAGCTTCTGTCGCAGAACCGGATCCGCCGAGAAAAGCGCCGCAGAAGGCAAATGCCCGATGACTGCACCACGCGAACAAAAAATGTGGGGCGGCCTTTTCGAACGCGGCCCGGACGCTTCCTTCTACGAATTCGAGCGCTCGTGGAGTTTCGACCGTCGCCTGTTGCCCCAGGAATTGGCGCTCGATCACGCGTGGGCTCAAGCAATCGTCTCCGTGGGAATTCTTACACAGGAAGAGGGCCACAAAATCACTGTTGCTCTCGACCAAATCGCATCGCGCGCGCATTCGGATGCCGCATGGCTGACCGCTTCGAATGCTGAGGATGTTCATCACTTTGTGGAAACTGCGCTGATCGAAAAACTTGGCCCGCTAGGAGCCAAGCTTCACACCGGACGCAGCCGCAACGAAATGGTGGCGACCGAATTTCGCATGTATGTGATGGAAGCTGCGCGCGAGTTGGGTCGCGCACTTGTTTGTCTTGAGACTGTGGTAGCTACGCAAGCTGAGAACAATATGTGCGTACCAATGCCCGGTACCACCCATATGCAACATGCACAGCCAATTCTTCTCTCGCATTGGCTTCTGGCACATGGCGAAGCTTTTTACCGCGATGCCGAACGCATCTCGGCAGCCGCATCACGGGCTGACGCATGCCCGCTGGGTTCAGGCGCGCTCGCAGGCTCCGCGTTTCCAATCGACCGCAAAACTCTGGCGCGCGAACTGGGATTTTCTCGAATCACCGCGAACAGTCTCGATGCCGTCAGCGACCGCGATTTCGCGCTGGAATATCTCTTTGCGCTTTCGAACCTGGCGATGCATTTGTCACGCTTGGCGGAAGATTTTGTATTATTTGCCACGCCGGAGTTCGGTTTTATTGAATTGCCTGACGAATTTTCTACGGGTAGCAGCTTGATGCCGCAAAAGAAAAACCCCGACGCCTGGGAATTGATCCGTGGCAAAACCGGGCGAATTTACGGCTCGCTGGTGGCGCTACTCACTGCGTGCAAGGGCCTTCCGTCAGGCTATCAGCGCGATTTGCAGGAAGACAAAGAAGCATTATTCAGCGCGCACGACCAAGCGCTGGCGATGACGCAAATCGCCGGCGCAACTATCGCTGCTACTCGTTTCCGGCAAGATCGTCTTCGCCAATCGGCACAGGACCCTGCGCTCGTCGCTACCGAAGTGGCGGACTACCTGGTTAATTTCGGCGTCCCGTTCCGCGAAGCACATGAAATTGTGGGGAAAGTTCTGCGCGCCGCTGAACAGGAAGGGAAGTCAATCCGCGAAATGCCTATTGAACGCCTGAAGGAATTTTCGCCAGCCTTTGGGCCTGCTTTGGACTCCGCGCTAAGCCCCGAATCGGCACTTTCGCGCCGAAACGTTGCCGGCGGCACCGCGCCTGCCGCCGTTCGGTCGGCGCTTCAGGATTTCAAGACGCGCGTCGCGAAACTTGCGGAGAATTCATGATACGCCGTGCAGCCATTCCTTACCTCGCCGCAATTTCATCGGCTTCCATCGATTCGCCCTTTCCGGGCCGTAACTCTGCGGTCCCGGACTGCTGAAAACCCGTGCCCATACGACTCTCGAATTCGATTGTGCCCCGTGGCTTCAGCTTCGCCGCCACGCATTGTGGCTTGAAGAAATCCAAACTCGACCTGGCGATTCTGGTCAGTGAAACGCCCGCGTCCGCCGCCGCCATGTTTACGACGAATCGCGTTAAGGCCGCGCCGGTAGTCGCTTCGCAGTTGAACCTGCGCAAGTCGAAACATCGCATGCGAGCGGTAATCGTCAATTCCGGCAACGCCAATTGTTGCACCGGTTCGGCTGGTTTAAGCGCAGCGGCAGCTACCACGTTAAAAGTTGCGCGCGAGTTAGGTTGTCTGGACCCGACGCAGGTTCTGGTGTGTTCTACAGGTGTCATTGGTGTACCGCTACGCTGGCAGAAAATCATCAACGCCGTTCGTCCGCTCATCAATGGGCGTAAATCTTCGGCAAGCGCCTTCGAGCAATTCGCGCGCGCCATCATGACCACGGACACCCGCCCAAAATGGGCGGCAGCGCAATGCCGTATAGGCGGCAAAACCGTGCGCATCATAGGCTGCACAAAAGGTGCTGGGATGATTCACCCCAACATGGCCACGATGCTCGGATTTCTGGCCACGGACGCCGCTGTTTCTCCCGCCATGCTCGCGCGAGCCCTTCGTCCAGTGGTCGAGCGCACTTTCAATGCAATCACCGTGGATGGCGACACCTCGACCAACGACACCGTTACGCTTTTAGCCAATGGTGAATCCGGCGCGCGCAAAATTACTAGCGCAAACGGCGACTTCCAGAAATTCGCCGGAGCGGTCGAGGAAGTTTGCAAATCTCTGGCGTTGCAGATCGTCGCCGACGGAGAAGGCGCGCAGCGCGTAATCGAGGTAAAAGTTCGCGGCGCCACGACAGATCGCTCCGCCAAGCAAATCGCTCTCACCATTGCGAATTCGGCTCTGGTGAAGACCGCCCTGGCCGGCGCGGATCCAAACTGGGGACGCATCCTCGCGGCCGCAGGCCGTGCCGGCGTGGATTTCGATTTCGAACGAGTGGACATCACGCTGGCAGGCATCCGCGTTTGCCGCCGTGGCGGTGAATATCCATTTGACGAGCGCATCGCGCACCGCAAAATGCTGGCGAACTACGTCCCGATAATAGTTGATCTGCGTTCGGGGCGCGGTCACGCGCGAATCTGGACCTGCGACTTCACGGCCGAGTACGTTCACATTAACGCAAGCTACCGCACATAACTCGTCAGCGACGTGAAATCAGAGTTAAATTGCCGGCTCCCACGCGGCTTCTAAACGGGCGGGTTTCGCAACCTGCTCGGGTTGACCTTTGGGCGCTACTTGCAGCAAGATGCTTCCTGTTGCTGGAGCGCTCGCTACAGCCCGGTGTGGCCCATCCCAGCCAAGCCGCCTGCGGCCGAGATCCTGTCTCTTCAGCCTCGTATTTTGCGCCTTGGCGCTGACCCGGGGGCATAAGGAGAGCGACCGTGAAGAAATTGTACGTGGGAAATCTGTCGTTCAAGGCTACGGAAGAGCAGATAGCGGCTTTATTCTCGGAAATTGGAGTGCAACCCGATCAGCTCACGCTCTTACGCGATCGTTTCACGGGGCAACCCCGAGGATTCGGCTTCGCTGAAATCGGAAACGATGCCGAAGCGGAAAAGGCCATCCAGTCACTGAACGGCAAGGATTTTATGGGTCGCGCTCTGGTTGTGAATGAAGCTCGTCCCCAGCGTGAAGGCGGAGGGGGTGGCGGTGGCGGCCCGCGTGGGGGCGGTGGCCATGGTGGCGGTGGTGGTGGGCGCGGCGGTCATGGCGGAGGAGGCGGGGGTGGCCGGGGAGGAGGGGGACGCGGCGGCGGCTATGGTGGGCGGGATCGCTAATCGGTTTCCCACGAATCTAACTATTTCGAATGAGGGCGCCGATCTGTCGCGCCCTTTTTTGTTGGATTAGCTTTGCCATTCTATGCGATCGCGATATTAATATGTTGTTTAGCGATCGCTCGTCGCATCGGCGCTTCCTGTTCAACAATTTGTCCGTCCTTGTATTCGTAACGGAACAGCGTCGTGCTCCGGGTTCCCTGTCCAACTAATTCGGCAACATCCAATTTAGCTTCCGCTTCATTAAGATCTTCCGCCGACGCGTAAAGTGCGGGCCGACGCGGCAAGAAAACCGGGCAACAATCATGGAATGGCTCGGACGAAACATCGTACGTCCCTATGTTTTTAGCCGTGGCAATGATTTCCTGTTTGTCCGCGCCTGCCAGTGGCCGGAACACAACCATCTGCGACGCAGCATCCACCGCCACCAGATTTCGCAGTGTTTGCGACGCCACTTGCCCCAAGCTGTCGCCCGTAACGAGCGCCAGGCTGCGATCTCTCTGCGCCAGAGCTCCAGCGATTCGCAGCATCATTCGCCGGTAAAGCAATACGCGAAAATCCTCAGACGCATACCGCACAATTTCGCGCTGAATCGCTTCGAACGGCACGCGGTAAAGTTTCGCGTGAAATTGGTACGGCACCAGTTGCCTTACCAACCCGCTCGCGACGTGCAACGAGGATTCTCCGGGCCTCGCGCCAGTGCCATAAAAATGCACAAAACTCAAGTGCGCTCCGCGCTTCATCATTTGGTATGCGGCCACTGCAGAATCGTATCCGCCAGAAAGCAGGCACATCATTCTTCCCGCAGTATTTGCTGGTAAGCCGCCCAGGCCTGGAATTTTCCGCGCGTATAGCAAAGCCATATTTTTCGCGATTTCCACGTAGCACGTCATTTCTGGATCGTTCAATCGCACGCGCACATCCCGTCCTTGCGCGCGCAGACGTTCCAGCAAATATCGTCCAATTGCGGCTTCGGTTTCAATGCTCGTCTTCGCAAACGATTTGTCGCTACGCTTGGCACGCACCGCAAAGTTGGCAAATTGAAGCGGCTCGACTTCTTCCCATGCCGCCTTGCATAAAGCTTCCACATTCCGTTCGACAGGACGCGCAACTGCAAAAAATGCGATGCCGAGCACATGTCCAACCCTGGCGCGCGCAACGTCCAACGAGGCGCCGTCTCCCAGCCACACAATGATTCGGTCTCCAGGCTGTTCGATTCGTTCGACCGGGATCCCCTGCAGCGAGACGCGCAGCGCCGTGCACAATTTACGCAGAAAGAAACGGCGATTGCGGCCCTTCAGCCACAATTCATGATAGTGGACGACGATGATCGGATTGCTCATACAGATGTTCACGCGGCAAAGATGCGCAATTAACTCACATAAGTATAACATCGCGTCCCTTAAGCTGCAGTGTCCGGCTCCATGGGTACCGGAAAATAGCCGATTCCTCAACAATAACTGAATGGATACACTTGACGTTCTGACGCGACTTTCCACAGGACCTGGGGTTATTATCGGCGCTCCTGTAGGGGAGCGGCCCGGGGGGATGGGAAGAGCCGCGAAAGGTTACAAGCCGGCGACAAACTTTATGCTACCGAAACCGCCGGCCGTGCATCCAAGTTCCTGAACCCGGGGTACGGGAGAATCATGTGGAATAGACGAGACTGGGATGACTTCTTTGTAATTGTCGGGAAGCGTTGGAGTTCGCGTCGGCCCCCGCGTCCCGTTGATCTTTCGCGGCGTAACCGGCTGGTGCCCACCGAAGGTTACAGCCTCGCTGAACTTGACCAGGCTGGCCTAAGCATTGAGCAGGCGGAATACCTTGGCTTGCCTGTGGACGCAGGTCGCGTAGGTTCCTACGGACCGAATGTAACCACGCTTCGTGATTTCTTCCGCGCCAGTCGTTCGCGGTTTTAGCGTTTTCGACCTTCGTTTCCTGTCTTCATTTTCCCAGCATCAAACCCTCTCCCGGCGTTGCCGACCGCGATCCGGCATGGTCTCCGGACGGAAAATGGATCGCCTATTTTTCAGACGAGTCCGGCGAGTACGCGCTTCACCTGCGCGCGCAAAATGGACTGGGTGATGTTCGCAAGATCAATCTCGGCAATCCTCCATCGTTTTTCTACGGCCCCACGTGGTCGCCCGACAGCAAGAACATAGCCTACACGGATAAGCGCCTGAACCTCTGGTATGTGGATATAGACAAAGCCACTCCGGTAAAAATTGACGTTGATTACTACGAGGGGCATGGTCTCAATCCTGCGTGGTCGCCCGACAATCGCTGGATCACCTACACGAAGATTCTCCCGAATCATTTTCGCGCTGTCTTTGTGTACTCGCTGGACTCCGGCAAGTCCACCCAGATCACAGACGGGATGAGCGACGCAGAGTTTGTCGTCTTAGACAAAAACGGAAAATACATTTACTTCACTGCCAGCACAAATATCGGACCTGCAATCGGGGGACTCGACATGTCCACCGATGGCAAGCAGGTAACCCGCAACGTTTACGTCATCGTGCTGCGGAAGGATTTACCGTCACCGCTCGCGCCGGAAAGCGACGAAGAAAAATCGGACGCTGAGAAAAAGGATGCTGACGCCTCCCAAGATGTTTCCAAGGACGATCACGATCAAGGCGACAAGGACAAGAAGAAAGACGAAGACAAAGATGAGAATAAGGAAAAAAACAAAGAGAAAGACAAGCAGCCTGTCAAGATGTCGATCGATTTCGAAAATATCAGCCAGCGGATCCTGGCTCTTCCGCTTCCTGCCAAGAATTACGTGGCGCTCGCTCCCGGCAAGGCCGGCGAACTATTCGTTGCCGAACTGCCGCCCGCGCCCGATTCCGAAGGCTCGCCGAGTCTAGTTCTGTCCAAATTCGATCTCAGTAAACGTAAGACGGACCAGCTTATCGCTGGCATTCAGGATGTTTCCATCTCCTTCAACGGAGAGAAGTATCTCTACAAGCAGGGAGAGAACTGGTTCATCACCGGCACCGCGCAGCCTGCCAAACCGGGCGAAGGCGAATTGAAAATCGATGCGATGGAAGTCTGGGTTGATCCGCGCGCCGAGTGGAAGCAGATGTACAACGAAATCTGGCGCATAGAGCGCGACTTCCTCTACGATCCTCATTCCCATGGCGCAAGTCTCCGGGCGCTCTCGCGTGAATACGAGCCATATCTGCTCCGCATCGCCACGCGCGACGACTTGAACTATCTCTTCCAGCAGATGCTCAGCGAAATAAATGTGGGCCACATGTTTGTGGGCGGCGGAACTATCCCGGAAGTTCAGCCCTTGCAAGTCGGATTGCTCGGTGCTGATTACAAAATAGAAAATGACCGCTACCGTTTCGCGCGAGTGTACAACGGCGAGAACTGGAATCCCCAGCTTCACGCGCCGCTGACCCAGCCAGGCGTCAATGTATTGGCGGGGGAATATTTGCTGGCCGTCAATGGCCGCGATGTGCGGCCGAACGAAGATGTTTACAGCTATTTTCAGGAAACGGCTGGAAAGCAGATCGTTTTGAAAGTAGGTCCGAATCCCGATGGTTCCGGCTCGCGCGAAGTGACAGTGGTTCCACTGCCGGACGAGAGCGCTTTGCGCAATCGCGCTTGGATGGAAGACAATTTGCGTAAGGTAGACGAAATAAGCGACGGCAAGCTAGCCTATGTTTACTTGCCTAATACAGGCGCAAGCGGCTTCAAGAATTTCAACCGCTACTTTTTTGCGCAGATCAATAAGCAGGGCGCTGTAATCGATGAGCGCTTCAACTCCGGCGGCCAGGCTGCCGACTACATCATTCAGTACATGCAGCGAAAAATCTGGAATTATTGGATTTCGCGTGAAGGAGCGGACTCTACCACGCCGCTGAGCGGTATATACGGGCCGAAGGTCATGATTACCAACGAATTTTCAGGCTCCGGTGGCGATGCGCTGCCATGGTATTTCCGTCACGTCGGTCTCGGCACGGTGGTCGGCAAGCGCACCTGGGGAGGACTCGTCGGCATCGGCGACTATCCCAATCTGATGGATGACGGATTCGTCACTGCGCCGCGAATCGCATTTTTCACCATAGACGGAACGTGGGAAGTAGAAAATCACGGCGTGCAGCCGGATCTTGATGTCGAGCTCGATCCTGCCGCATGGCGGCAGGGCCACGATACCCAACTCGAAAAAGCGATCGAAGTCGCAATGCAGGATCTGGCAAAAAATCCTCCGCCGCAGATTAAACATCCGGCGTATCCTGACTATTCCAAGTTCTCGTCGGCTCACTAGAGTTGGAATGGATACCGCACGCGTTGCAAGATTATCGCGGACGCGGAAGCGCCGAACCTGCTGCTTTTTTTTGCGCTATGCATTATCTCGCTGCCAAGACTTTCCGGTAAGCAGCGCAAATGCTCCGCCGCAAATTGCGCCGGCTACTGACACCGCATCCCATGCCAGACCAGACGCGACGGCCAGCACGGCAGGCGCACCGAATGGCAATAGAAGTGCCGCGAGCGCCGCTTCTCGGACACCGATTCCCGCCTGGGTAATAGGCACCGCCGCCGACAGCTTCGCCAAGGGCCAAGCAAAAAGCCACACACGAAAACCTAGGCGCAGTCCGCACGCTTCTGCCAGCAAAATATTCAAGAAAATAAACGCGACCTGCACAGTCACGCTCATACTTAGCGCGCGAAGCATCGAGCTCGGCTGCCGCAAAACCGATTGCCAAGCTCGCCGCAGCCGCACCAGTTTTCGCCGCAATCGAAAGGCGATGCGCCAAACTGGAAAAAACCAAACCACCGTAGCGACAAGCAGCACCAAGACCAAGCCCGCTGCGGCTACGACGAAGAAGATCTTTCGGCTCCGCTCATCCAACGATCCCGGGACTAACAGTGCTCCGATCCCGGCCAGCAGGGCCAGCGACGCAAAGTCAGTGATCCGATCCACCAAGCTTCCCAACACTACTCCCGCCTTGCTTCGGCCCATTCGCAAAGCCATGGCCATTCGCAGAATGTCTCCGCCTATCAGCGAGGGCAGGAACAGCGAACCAAACAGCCCAGCGAAATAGCACCGCGCCGCCTGCCGTCCGGAAATTCCGGCGCCACCCAAATTGAGCAACAAGTGATACTTCATCGCGCCGATTACGTGCGCGGCCAAATATCCCGCGAGAACCAGAATCCACAGCCGCGCGGGCAGCAGCCCGAGGGCCTGCCACACCTTTCGTCCGGGCAAGAGCCGGAAAATAAAATAAAGGACGAGCGCGCTGCCGCCATATTGCAAGGTAGTACGCAGCGCGGTGTGCGGCCAGCTTCGTTTGGTTGGATGTGTATCAGGTTGCCCTGTCACGGTGGCGTCGCTCGCAATTATGCGGCCCCAAACGCTGCGTCACAAGCACCGCAAATTCGGTTGCAGTCCGCTGGCTAACACCTTAAGGTATTGTTTCCCGAAATTTCAAGGAATCGCATCGTGAAAAAGAAAATCCGCGTTATCCAGTACGGAGTCGGACCCATCGGGGCTTCCATTGCGCGCCTGATGCGGCAAAAAGATCCACTCGATATCGTCGGCGCTGTCGATAAAGACCTCGCGAAGGCAGGAAGAGACCTCGGCGAAGTTGTAGGCGCGGCGGATGCGCCTTGGGGCGTGCCGATTTCACCAAACGCACAATCTGTTCTTGCGAAGTCCGCAGACCTGGTCGTTCACTCGACCTCGTCGTACTTGGCGAGCGTAATGGATCAACTGCTGGAGTGCATTGCTGCGGGATGCTGCGTTGTTTCCACTTGTGAAGAACTCGCCTACCCTTTCCGCAAACATCCGGCGCTGTCGAAAAAGCTGGACGATGCGGCAAGAGACGAGGGCGTCGCACTGGTGGGCACTGGCGTGAATCCTGGTTTCGTAATGGACAAGCTGGCTCTTACGCTCAGCGCGGTCGCTCAACGAATTGACTGGCTAAGTGCGGTACGCATCGTCGATGCCTCGAAGCGCCGACTGCCCCTGCAGAAGAAAATCGGCGCGGGCATGACGCCCGACGAATTCCGCGCGCAAGTCGCCGCAGGCGTCATCAAACATCACGGCCTTCCGGAATCGATAGCGATGGTCGCTGATGGCTTGGGATTTGCGCTGGACGACATTTCCGAAACCATCGAGCCGGTGATCGCCGAAGATGGCATTCAGACGGAATTTCTCGAAGTCGCGCCGGGTCAGGTGGCTGGCGTCCATCAAATAGGGCGTGGCACGTCCGCAGGCAAAGAGAAAATCTTTATGGAATTGAAAATGTACGTAGGCGCAAGACATCCTGCGGATACTGTCGTCTTAAAGGGTGAGCCGCATCTTACTCTGACGATTCCGGGCGGCACGCATGGTGACGTCGCAACCGCCGCGGTCGTCGCCAACACGATTCCTGCAATCCTCGCTGCGAATGCCGGCCTGCGCACCTCGCGCGATCTCCCGCTGACATTTTTCCCGTCCGCGCCCCTGCACTGACACTGAACACGCCGTAGGTTAATGCACTGCCGGCTTCGCGCCAGCGGGTTTGTTCCAGAAGCGCGCGACTGCGGAGTAGTCCGCATCTTCCTCGGATGCATCCTTCACCGCGGTGTAGGTTGCGTATGAAGCGGAAGCGGCGGGCAAATCCAGTCCTTGCTGACGCGCGAGCTCAAGCGCCAGGCGCATGTCTTTGTGCATGAGCCGCAATGGAAAGCTTGGTGGGTATTCGTTTCTGAGCATCAGTGGCGCTTTGACGTCCAAAACTCCCGCACGAGCCATACTCGACTGCATCACTTCGATCAACTTTTCGGCCCGGACACCTGCTGACGTAGCAAGGGCTAGAGCTTCCGCGAGCGCCTCGACCTCCAATGCCAAAATTAAATTCATCGCCAGCTTAACGGTTTGTCCAGCACCGTTCGGCCCAACCAAAAAGAATTTCTTACCCAGAACCTCCAGGACCGGCTTGACGCGCTCCAGCACTTCCGCCTTCCCGCCAACCATAAATACCAACTCGCCTTTTTTCGCGCCCCAATCGCCTCCGGTTACAGGCGCGTCCAGAAAATCAACGCCGTGCTCAGCGCACGCTGTTGCAGCGCGGCGTGCCAGTTCTGGACAGACCGTGCTGGAGTCAACGTACGTGCTGCCCCGCCGCAGCCCTTCCGTTGCTCCGTTGGGTCCCCATAGCACTTCCTCCAGCGCCGGTGGGTCGCTCACAATTGTTATCAGAACATCGGCCGATTCCGCCGTCTTGCGCGGGTTTTCTCCCAATTTCGCGCCCTCATTCACTAATTCCTGCGCCCGCGACGGAGTACGATTCCACACCGTCAGCGGAAATCCCGCCTTCAGCAAGTTCAGCCCCATCGGCTTGCCCATAAGCCCCAGCCCAATCAGTCCGACGCTCGGTTTCATCTTTGCCTCCCGGGTTGAGATGAAAATATACCTCGCGCGAGGCTACGAATGCGAATGACCGCCTCCGAAATCTGCCGCGCTGAAGACCGCGGCGCTACATTGAAGTCTTGGCCTCGTGCTGGAATCAGGAGAAGAAGATCCGCGAAGGGGATTACCCGCTATGCACCCGGCACCGTCGGACTAGCGTGAACGCCTTCCGTTCGCGTCTCGGCAACCCCCATAACATACGAATAGGGAATTTCTACGCGCAGGGTTTTTTGTTTCCCGCCGGATGAGAAATTTTCCTGAACGAAAATCGCTTTGCCGCTGTCAGATGCCAGTATTCCCGCGGTCGTTAGATGGTACTGGCCGGCACGATATTGTACTTCGACGCGTTTGCCAACCAGATGTTGATACCGTTGCATGGACGATAGTGTGCGGCCTCACGCAAACGCGGTCAATGGTACTGGTGGTGAATATACCATTGGGTAATGGGTACTACGCAGTTCTTGCAGCACACTACACCAAAGAAAATTCCACTCGATGGCGGAACGGATCAATACGTTCGGCACGCACGCGAACGCGATCGCCCAGGTGAAATGCCTGCTGCGACTTTCCTCCGCGCGACCCGCGGTAAGGCTGGGTGACGATCGAGTGATCGCGATCTCGGTAAACGCACTTCTGCCCGGTGAATTCTTCCAGACTGTCGATGCTCACCAGGCCTTCCACAAAAATCTCCACGAGCTCCACAAAAAAACCAAATTTCTGCACGGAGATAATCAACGCGTCATATTCATCCCCCAGATGGCCTTCCATAAATTGCGCCGTCTTCCATTCCATCAACTCACGCTCAGCCGCGTCCGCTCGGCGTTCCGCCTCCGAGCTTTCCGACGCGATCTCCTGCAACTCCGCCCGGCGATAGGGCCCTAAGGCCGCCACAGTTTCTTCTCTTCCGGGCCGCGCGTTCTGCGAAGGAATTCGCAACGGCGCCACATCCGGATTTTCCAGCGCCCATTTCAGCGCACGATGCACGATCAAGTCCGGATAACGACGAATGGGCGACGTGAAATGCGTGTATTCCCTCGTTGCTAAGGCGAAATGGCCCTGCGGGTCCGCGGCGTATCGGGCCTGCTTCAACGAACGCAACATCAAATAGGAAAGAATCCGTTCTTCGGGTTTGCCTGCGATTTTTTCGGTCAAGCGCTGATAATGCTGCGGCCTGATATCCACTTCTTCCGCAGCAGGCATCGTCACATTCATCGGCCGATTGCGTCCATGACCACGGCGACCTTCTTGCCTTTGCGGGCGGACATGCCCGTGCCGAACGGAAACGCGTCGCTCGGCTAAATCGTCCACTTCCAGCGAATAACCAAACGCCTGCGCTAGTCCCTCGAATTCGAGAACCTTCTTCGGATCAGGCTTCTCGTGGACCCGATGCAATGACGCAATGCCGCGCCGTTCCAAATACTCGGCGACGGCTTCATTTGTAGCGAGCATGAATTCCTCAATCAATCGGTGAGCAATGTTTCTTTCGCTGCGCACAATGCTCAGCATTCGCCCTTCAGGATCAAACTCAATGACCGGCTCAGGCAGGTCGAAATCGATCGATCCGCGCGCATGCCGCCTTTTGTTCAGGAGCAGCGCCAGCTCTTTCATTTTGTGAAACTCGTCTACAAGCGGCGCATACCGGTCCGTCATCTCGGGATCTCCCTCGATGACCTTGTTCACATTGGTATAGGTCATGCGCTCGGCTGAGCGAATTACGCCCTGATAAAATTCGGAATGCAGCAGTTTCGCCGCCCCATCCAGTTCCATGACCACGCTCATCACCAAGCGATCCACCTTGGGATTCAGCGAGCAAATTCCATTGGAGAGCTCTTCCGGCAGCATGGGAACGGCACGATTGGGAAAGTAAACGGACGTCCCGCGCAGCCGCGCCTCGCGGTCGAGCGCCGAATTCCGCATGACGTAGCGCGCCACATCAGCGATATGCACTTGCAGTTCAAAATGGCTGTTAGGAAGCACTCCTACATACACGGCATCATCGAAATCTCGCGCCGTTTCGCCGTCAATCGTTACGATTGGCAGATGGCGGAAATCGCGCCGCTCGGCGAGTTCGGCCATGGACACCTTTTGGTCCGTATCACGCGCCTCGGCCTGTACCTCGTCCGCGAAAATATGCGGCAAATGATGCTTACGGATAATGATTTCCACATCGACGCCAATATCGCCGGGACGGCCGATAATTTCCAAAACGCGTCCGGTAGGAGCAACTCCCCCGCGTGGATAGCGCGTGATCTCGACGTTAACAACCGCACCGTCGAGTTCCGGAAATCGCGCTCTGCTGCTAGCTGGGCTGTGCCCAATCGAGCCCAGCTTCTCTCGCAATGCGGGCGTTAATTCCGACCCCGGTGGAATCAAGATTTCGTGAAGAATGCGCGCGTCGTACGGCAGAACTACATTTCCATGCGTGCCATAGCGAAATAATCCGACAAGGGTAGGATGCTGCCGCTCAACAATTTGCACCACACGCCCTTCGGCGCGTCCGTCCGCGCGGCGCCGCTCGATGCGTGCCAGCACGCGATCGCC
Source organism: uncultured Acidobacteriota bacterium (assembly GCA_963703675.1). GTDB lineage: Bacteria > Acidobacteriota > Terriglobia > Acidiferrales > UBA7541 > Palsa-295. The sequence goes on from CAVPFH010000013.1 coordinate 221,539, forward strand.
GTGCATCGCGTCGCCCAGGCCGTCGCGCCCAATGAACAAATCGCCTTCAACGCGCAGAATCGGCGAATCCGCCACCAGAAAAGCGTAGCCGTCTCGATGCATCACGATTCGTCCAGCGATAAGATTCGGATCACGCCCACGCGTCGAACCGCCGGCTATCGCGCGTCTTGCCGCAGCCACTTTTCCTGAAGCCTCGTTTCGCGCGTATTTAGTGCCAGCCAGACGGAACCGGCCCCCGTGACTTTCGTCCACTTCTCCACGTTTCTTCAACTTCTGCAGTACTCGCGGCAGGTAACGCCGCCCGCGGTGTTTCAAACCCATGCCATGCGCAATCTGGCGAATGCTCGCGGGCTGCGAAAGACTCGCGAGATGAGTCAGAACGAGATCCGGAGTAACTTCCGCTGATTCCGATTCCGCCCGCGGCTCGTCTGAATGGCGTTTGCTGGCTGTCATTGGCGCTCGAACAGGCTAACGGATTTCGCGCCGCGTAGCAAAGTTACCGAAGACGCAATCTACTGCGGCGGCTCTTCCTCTTGCGTGGGGCCACCTACAACCGCGATCTTGCCGTTCGGTTCTGTCTCAAGTGCGGGAGCAAATTCGCCAAGTTCCTCACGTCTCCACCAATTCCCAGTCGCTCGTTTGGTGCGCAAGTCCGTAATCCAGTATTGATAAATGATAGTGCGGACTTCACGCGGCGGCGCATTCGGAAACGGATTGCTCGCAAAGAGCGCAAGCACGTCGGGTTCGTTCTTCAGTAGCCGCTCTTCTGTCCAAACTACAAAGCGAGAGTCGCGCCATGAGCCCAAAGAAGCGAACCACAGGTTCCATTCAAATCGTGGCTGGTAAGGAGCGTAAATCCCCGGGGCTTTATCGAGTGCCTGCGGCTTGTAGCGAAACGGATAGGCGATCCAGGTCTTTCCGTCATTCGAGCCCTGGAATTCGACTTCATAGCGTTCGTGAGTCATGCGCGCAAATAAGCCGTAGCGATTCGCAATGCGAAAGGGATCAAGCGCTCGCACCGGCGCTTCCGGCAGCGGCAACGAAGGAACAAACATCCACAGAAGTTCGAGCGTGGTCACGTAGAAACCGAGACCCAAGCATAATCCCGCGATGGACCGGCGAAGCGGCGCGAACCTGCGCCGCCATGTTGACTCCGACTCTTCGGATTTCGCTTGGCCAGCCGCGAATTGCCACAACATCGTGTCGTTGCCGGCAATAAGTTCGCGCAATCGTTTCGGCAGAATCCATTCCAGGAACCGGTCGTCGAGCAGCAGAATACCCAGTAATAAAACGAGATAATTAAGAAACGTATAGTTAGCAGTCAAAATGATGGAAATTTCAAACGGCGTAACGATACAAAAACAGGCGATGCGAAAGCGTCGAGGCAAAAACAGCATCCAGACGAGAGCCAGTTCCGTGAGCAGCGTGTAAAACGTGGCCGAAGCGTGAAACCAGTGCGGCAACTGCTGCACGTACCAGCCGATCCACGTCGGCAACGGGCCATTCTGATAATAATCATCCATCGCAGTGAAATGGCGCCATGCCGGGTCTCCGCTCGCCAGTTTCGCCACGCCGGATTCAAAATAAATGCGAAACCATTCCCATTGCAACAGGAAGAGACTGGCCCGCGAAGGCGGATTGGCGATACCGAGACCCGGCCTCGATCCCGGCGGCGCGAAATATAAAGCGATAAAACCCGCCTCCAGCAGCATGCCGTCAGACTGGTATCCGGAAAAATCCTGCGCGGCACTGACGAACGAAACGAAACAAACAAAGCACACAAGCAGGGAAGCGCGAGGCCACAGATTCAAAACCACCAGAATTGAAGCGATGATTCCGAGCCAGGTCACAAACATAAGTGCGCGATCGCTCGCGCCAAACCACAGCAAAGTAGGTGCGAACCAAAAGCGTTGTGAGTGAAACGATGCCGCCACCGCCTGCAAATAATCCTGCGCTGGAAGGATTCCGTTCGGACCGATCAGCCCTTTGATCTGAAACAGCAGGGAATAGAACGCGGAGAAATAGATCAGGCCTAAAGCGCGCAGAAATATCCAGCGCGCCCATAAGTGCCCGGGGCGCTTCTCGGTGATGGGCTCGGGCCCAAGCAGCCACTGCACAATGGCTTCGAATCGTTCCATCATCGATCGCCATTATACCGGCGCAACCCCATAGCTTCGGTGGTCTCAATGGGTCGACGCGACACTAAGGTCGAACCCACCTTGCATTGAAAACAAAAGCTAAAATCGCCCGCCAGGGTTAGACCAGCCGGAACGCTGCCCTGGCTACGTTTTGATTCTTTTGGTGCGTCAGCTCTAGCAGGGTCGGACGCGGCCGCCCCTTTGCGACACTTCGTGGCGCGGCGGCGGCTTCGGTAGAGGACGTTGGTCCTCCCGCGGCACTTTGCGGAGGAAATGAAACCGGTGTGGAAGCAGCACGCGTGCTTTGGACCGACGGCCGTGTGGCAGCGCCACTCCCAGTTGTCAAGATTAAACCCGAAAGCATGTTAGTGTATTTTTTCAGTTGGAGAACCGGTGGTTGTCCGGCCCCCGTTGATGCGCGTACAATAGTTTTTCACTCTAATTCCAATGGCTACTCCATTCACGATCCTCCCGAACTCTACCCCGCCGCCGGCTCATCCGCGCCCCTCCTGGCTGCGGGTGCGTTTTTTTGGCGGTCCGAAATATCAGGAATTGAAGCGCACCATGCGCACGCTCGATTTGCACACTGTGTGCGAGAGCGCTCGATGTCCTAACATGGGCGAGTGCTGGGAACACGGCACGGCAACCTTCATGATTTTGGGCGATATCTGCACTCGCGCATGCGGCTTCTGCGCCGTGCCTAGCGGCAAACCACTCGGTCCGCCGGCGGAAGACGAGCCCGAACGCGTCGCGGAAGCCGTGGCGAGAATGGGATTGCTGTACGCGGTCGTGACTTCCGTCAATCGCGACGACCAACCGGATGGTGGCGCAACTATTTTCGCGCGCACCATAAACGAGATTCGCGCTCGTGTGCCGGGCTGCAAGGTCGAAGTGCTGATCCCGGACTTTCGCGGCGATTGGGCCGCTCTCGAAACGGTAACGGCAGCGAGGCCTGACGTGCTCAATCACAATATGGAGACCGTGCCGCGGCTGTATCGCCAAGTGCGCAAGGGTGCAGTTTACGAGCGCTCCTTAGAGTTACTCCGCCGCGCAGGAGATATGGTGCCCGGCCTTCCTACCAAGACCGGAATGATGCTGGGCCTCGGCGAGACCCGCGATGAATTAATCGCCGCGATGCAAGACATTGCCGCGCAAGGGACCCACATTCTCACGCTCGGCCAGTACATGCAGCCCACGCCCGAGCATCTGCCGATCGAGCGTTACGTTCATCCTGACGAATTCGCGGAATTCAAGCGCCTGGGCGAAGCGATGGGGCTAAAACACGTTGAATCTGGACCGCTGGTTCGCTCTTCCTATCACGCCTTCGAACAACAAGAAGCCGCGCAACAGTAAGCAACGGCCAAAAGAGCCACCTTCCTGTTTACGCGTGGAGTGCCCTTGCCTTTCGCACTACTGCACAATTGCCAGTGACATCCGCTCCTAGCGCAAAACTAGCCCACGAACGCTCTCATGAACCCTTGGCGCGGCCTGAAAGATCTTCCCCACGAAATGTGGATACTGTGCGCGGCGACGCTGGTGAACCGCTCGGGCACGATGGTCTTGTCGTTCCTTGTTCTTTACGTCACCCACACCCTAGGCGTTTCTCCGGCGAAAGCGGCTCTAGCTTTAACGGTTTACGGCCTCGCAGCATTGCTGGTGATGCCGCTCGCCGGGCGGCTCGCCGATCGCGTCGGCCCCTTGCCCATCATGAAGTCATCGCTTTTTCTCACCGGAATCCTTTTACTACTGTTTCCCATCGCGAAAAGCTACGCAGCAATATTGATCATGACATTCGCTTTCGCCGTACTGAACGAATCCGTGCGGCCTGCCAGCCTCTCAATGGTCTCGGATCTGGTGCCTCCCGCGCAGCGCAAAGCCGCATTCGCACTGAGCCGGCTAGCCGCAAACCTTGGGATGAGTGTCGGCCCCGCCATCGGCGGAATTCTCGCGGTTTATTCTTTTCGCTGGTTGTTTCTTGTCGACGGAACCACTTCGATCCTGGCTGGGGCTGTGCTGGCTTTCGCACCATGGAGAAACGTCAGCCAAATGAAATCCCACGAACCAGTTTGGGACGACGCACAGGACCTCGGCCGCGAAATCGAAGCAGACACCACTACGCCGCTGACAGCGCTGCATCCAGCAGCGGACCTGCAGGCGTTCCGAAATCGCCGGATGCTTTACTTCCTAGCCGCACTGATTCCCGTGCAGTTAGTGTTCTTCCAATTTGCTTCCACTCTGCCGTTATTTCTGGTGCGCAATTTACATTTTCCGGAATCTCTGTACGGGACGATTTTCACCGTAAACACGCTCCTGATCGTCGCTCTGGAGGTTCCACTCAACACAGCAATGGCGCACTGGAGCCACCGGCGAACTTTGACCTTAGGCGCGTTTCTTTACGCAGTAGGGTTTGGATCCTATGCGCTGGTGGGCATTGTTCCGTTCAGTCAGACCGCAACCGTGTTCGCCGCCGTGGTGATTTGGACCTTTGGTGAAATGATCCTGCTGCCCGGCAGCTCGGCCTACGCAGCCGAAATCGCGCCGGCGGAAAGACGTGGAGAATATATGGGCTTGTATACGATGTCGTTCAACGTAGCATTTTCGCTTGGTCCTTGGCTGGGCGCGAGCATCCTGGGTCGCTGGGGCACAACTGCGGTATGGTGCGCGGCGTTCGTTTCGGGATGTATCTCGGCATTGCTGATGAGCCGAATCGGAACAGGCTCAGACAAAGCCGCAAGCAGAGCCGGACGGCGCTAGCGGGATGAGCCTAGAAGAGAATTAGCAAGATCGCGCGCGTGGTTCGCGCAGCTGCTGCAACTGGAACATGTTGGGCAACTGCCGCACTGGGGCGCGGAAGGTCCAGCGGCGGCACGGAAATATTCCGCGGCTTTCTCGACACGTCCCATTTTTGCGTTCAAATCACCCAACAATAATTGGAATATCGGATTGTTTGGATATTGCTTCACCAAAGGCTCCGCAACGGCAATGGCATGCTCGTATTGCTGGTCATAATTGCGCAAATTCCTCGCAAGGTAGAAACGCATTTCCGCGGGTGTAAGCACTCCATGATCGATGCCTGTTTGCATCTGTTGAATGCCCTCTGTTTTGTTTCCGCCTGGGATGCCCATGAACACGCGAAGAAACTTCACGATGCCGGGTAATGAATCCACATAGTAATTGTAGAGACCGATTCCCGCGGTCGCATCGGCCGTCTGCGGGTCGAGTTGCAGAGCGCGAAGAAATTCCGAACGCGCAGCCACCCCCGCGTGGGCCACAGCGCGATTTTCGCCGCGCAAACCATGCATGCGAGCCTTCAGCGCCCATCCTATCCCGGCGTACAAGTGCATTTCTGCCGTGTCCGAAATTGCAATTTGCGCCTGGGCCAGATTGATTGCCTTATCCGCCAGTTCTAGATAGGATTCGTCCTCGTGCTTCTTTCCTCGTTTCCACGCATCGACCACACCGTATTTCACCTGGGATTCCGCGCAGTAAACCTTCCACCATTGCGCTTCGCCTTCGAGCAAAAACCCGAGCGGATTTTGCGGCTGCGATTGTTGCAACCCTCGAAGAATGGTGACGGCGCCGTCCGGATCGCCCGAATACATCTTATCGATGGCTTGTTTGGCATCGGGCGGCAGCTTTAAAGTTTGTCCCGCCGGATTCAACGAAACGGCAAAGAACAACAAAAACGCCCATCCGCAAACGGAGTAAAATAGGCGCGGAATGCCACTGTTTGCGGTCAGGCGAGGAGGCCCTACAGGTCGGGAAGACTCGTCAATACGCATCATTTTACTCTTTTTACCCAGCCGAGCAGCCAGGCTGCAGTCACATACATTACGAAACACTCCAGCGCAAAGGGAAGAAAACCGAGGAACCCCGGCGCCGGCATCTCGAATATTTTCCACTGCTGAAACATCGGAAATATGTAATGCCACTTCGCCGCAGCCCAGTAATTCCAGAATTCCCATAGCCAGCCGCAGATCCAGCCCGCCAGAAAAAATCCATAAAGACGGCGACGGAAACCTTCGGCCAGATCGCCAAGAAACGACGGCAGGCCGAGTTGACTGTTCAAAGGATCGAGAAGTAACAAGAATCCCACCCACACCAACACGAAAAGATGCGCAGCTATGCGCTGTGGCACAATCAGCGGCACAGCCAGGCACGTAGCACCTAAGATCATCAATACTTGCTCAGTGGCGCGAGAAATTCTCCGCGGCTCGCCTGGAAGCGGAGGAAGCATGGCTTGCACCAGGTCCGACGTTTCGAATATCCCCGGCGTGATAGTGGCAAAAGACCATCCGTAACCAAGAATCGCCGCAGGCCATGGGAGAGGCACACCAACGTAAGTCCAATTCTGAAGCCGGAGATTGTAAGCTTCGAAGATCAACCACAGAGGAATCGATAGCAGAGTCATCCGCGCCACGACCAGGGGCGCATCATTCAACCGCGAGCGATTCGTAATTGCCAACACGGCGGCATCTGCGATGAGAATGTAAGCGCTCCAGGCAATGGGTGTGAAATATGTGGCTACCGGTTCTACGTGAGCGAATTGCAGAACCTCAGCACACACCAACGCCACCCAGCCGAGCCAGCCGTACGCCGGGAAGGGCCGTCGGCGGTGTGAACGAAAGTATCCAATCACCAGGAGCAGGACGGTGATGGCGGTGATTGCAATTCCCACGGTTGTGCGCGTGTCTGGCATAAGCTTCCAGAATCGGCCGGAGGGCACCGAGTTCATTAGCAATGTTAGCTCAAGCTGGCGCTGTTTTCGGACGCTCGTCTGGCTTTCTTGTTATGCTGGCTTTCTTTTTTACGATGGACGCAATGTGCTTCGAAACTAGCGAAAAAATGACGATAAGAATGCTTGCCTGCTGTTTCTTTTGTATAAGTTACGGCGTTTTCTAATCGGCGCGAGTGACGCTCTAGAAATGGCGTGCTTCGCGACTTTTCGACAAGATTCTGGAAGCGTCGGCAATCGCAGCTTTAGGCCTTATGTCGCGGCTAAAAAGCTGTCAACCTACAAAACTGCTACGCGGCCCTAAGCTGATTCTTGATGCCTGAACCGGAAAAACTCGAACGCGGGTTGGGGTTGATTGAAGCCACCTCCTTGAACATGACGTTCATGGTGGGTATTGGGCCGTTCATTGTGATTCCGTTCATCGTTCGCGCTATGGGCGGGCCGCAGTGCATTCTCGCTTGGGTCGTCGGCGCTGTTTTGGCAGCTCTCGATGGGTGCGTCTGGGCTGAGTTGGGGGCGGCGATGCCTCAGGCTGGCGGGAGCTATGTTTTTCTGCGCGAAGCTTACGGCGCGAACCGCCTGGGGCGGCTGATGTCTTTCCTGTTCATCTGGCAGACGCTGTTTCAGGCGCCGTTGAGCATTTCTTCCGGGGCACTGGGGTTCGCTGATTACTCGAAATATCTGACGCTGAAAATTCCGGCTCTCACTGCCTGGTTGCGGGCGCATCCCCAGTACGCTAGCGGTGCGCTCGCCAACTATGATCGCGCCATCGCTGTTTTGCTGATCGTGATCGCCGTTGCGCTTCTTTACCAGCGAATCACTGCGATCGGCAAAATCTCCACCATGTTATGGGTCATTGTGTTGGGTACGATCCTGTGGCTGATTTACGGAGGCGCAACGCATTTCCACGCTGCAAACCTGTTCAGCTATCCTCCCGGCGCGTGGAGTTTTTCCTGGATTTTCTTCGTCGGGCTGGGGCACGCGTCGGTGCAGACTGTTTACAGCTACCTGGGGTACTACAACGTTTGCAACCTCGGCGGGGAGATGAAAGATCCGGGGAAAAATATTCCACGGGCGATTTTTATTTCGATTTTCGGCATCGCCATTCTGTATTTTCTGATGCAGACCAGCATTTTGAGCGTGGTGCCATGGCAGGAAGCGCAAAATTCCAAATTCGTGGTCAGCCTGTTTGTCGAGCGGACCTTTGGAATGAACTGGGCGAGCCTGGCGACTGCGCTGATTTTAATCCTGGCGTTTGGATCGATATTCTCGGCGACGCTCGGGTATTCGCGCGTACCTTATGCTGCCGCGCTCGATGGCAATTTCTTCAGCGTCTTCGCCCGCGTGCATCCTAGCAAGCGCTTTCCGCACATTTCGCTTCTGGCACTGGGCGCAACTTCGATCCTGATCTGCCTCTTTTTTGACCTTTTCTCGGTGATCCGCGCCATCCTGGCCATGCGTTGCCTCATCCAATTTGTGGATCAGGCAGTTGGATTGATGATCCTGCATCGACGATGGAAAACCGAGCAATGGCCTTTCCGCATGTGGCTATATCCTGTGCCAGTCTTTCTGGCGATTGCCGGCTGGCTCGCCGTTTTTGTTGCCACCGGGCGGCGGCCAATGCTGGCCTCGCTTGCGGCGATGGTCGCAGGTATTCTGGTGTACTTGGGCCGCGCGCGACTGCTACGCCAGTGGCCCTTCGAGGAGACCCTCTCTTGAATTGGATTGTTGCGAAGCCGGGAAGTAGAAAACGAATTAAGAGCTTGCTTGTCGCCATGTCCGCAGTATTTTCGATCGCGTGCGTTGCGAAGCCGGTCTGCGCGCAGTCGTTACCCGAAACCGTCGAGGCGATCAATAAGGCGCGTGTAAATACGCGGATTCTTTTCATCACTGCGCATCCTGACGACGAGTGGTCCAGCCTGCTGGCTTACCTTTCACACGGATTGGACGCGGATGTGGCCCTGCTTACGATCACGCGCGGGCAAGGCGGTCAGAACGCGATCGGACCGGAACAAGACGGCGAACTCGGCGTAATCCGTACCGAAGAATTGCTGGCGGCTGGGAAATACTACGGCGTGCATCAGTATTTCACGCGGGCGCTGGATACCGGGTACGTGAAGACTCCTGAGGAAGCCTTGAAAATTTGGGACGGACTCGCTCTCGAAGATATGGTCCGTGTGATCCGTACCTATCGGCCGGACGTGGTGATCAATGGCTGGGGCGGCGTTCATTCAGGACATGGCCATCATCAGGAAAGCGGAATCCTCACGCCCCAGGCGGTCGCAGCGGCGGCCGATCCCAATAGGTATCCGGAACAAATCGCGGAAGGGCTCACGCCTTGGAAAGTGACGCTGGAAACAAGGCTGGCGCGCACCGGCACGGCGGGCGCGGTGCAACTGCCGGTGAACGACGTTTCGCCATTGTGGGGCAAGAGCTATGTGGAAATGGGCATGGAAGGCCATGCCCAACATCGTTCACAAGGCACTCCTGCATTTTTCGGTAATCCGTTTTTCCGGCGGCCCGTTTACTTGATTAAAGAAACTGAAAAGGACGAAGCCGATGGCGGATTTGACGCCAAGCTCTTGGCGGAGCCGCTGACCTCTCTCGCAGCCCGTTTCCCGAATCTGCAGGGGACGATGGGTCCCACGCTGGCCGCCGCTGCGAAGCAACTGGCGGCCGCTGCGAAATCCGCGCTCGACCTTGACCGCGTGGCAGCGGCATCTTCTTTGGCCGACGCCGCAAAACAAATCTTCGCTCTACGCAAACAATTAGCCGAGCAAGCAGGCGACGAGGCAAAATCCGCCGCCTGCAAACTGGACCAGGTGAAAGACAAGATCGATCTTGCTCTGGCGGATGATATTGCTATTCCAATTGAGGCGCACGCGAGCCGCCACGAACTGGCGGCTGGCGAGAAATTTTCAGTAGATGTTGTTACAGCGGGTTCGCCCGCAGTGTCAGCAAAATGGTCGCTTAGCCCCTCGAGCTTTATCGTGCCGGACGGCTGGAATGTGACCCGGGCCGAAAGCAAGGAATCGGACACAACGGTTTTCGATGTCGCGATCCCTCTCAATGCCGAAGTTCCAGTGCATCCGGGTGATGCGATTTTGCCTTTTCCGCCGCCGCTTGTACGGCTGGCCCTTCAAGTCGACGTCGCGGGATACAGCTTCGCCATCAAACAGCCAGTGAATTCCGTGGAAGCCTCTACAACAGGAATTCAGACCTACCCGTTGGAACTGGTGCCGGCAGTTACGCTGACGGTCGAGCCGAACCAGATTATGGTCCCGGAGAAACGCGCTGCGATGCCGGTGAAGCTTTTCGCGCGAGTGCGTTATCACGGAACCAAGGAAGTAAAAGTGGAGATCGGCGCGGATGCACCTTCCAGCTGGAACGTGCAAATGCCCGGCGTGTCTGGACCGCTGGATTTTTCGGGCGCCGGAGATCAACTCGTTCAGTTTGTCGTGACGCCACCAGCGCAACTTCCCGAGGGCGCTTACAAATTACAGTTCCACGCACGTCTTGGCGACGAAGTGTTCAACACGTCTCTCGCGCCGATTCCGACTTTGCCGACGCGCAATTGGAGTGAACCTGCGGTCGCGAAAGTGCACATTCTGAACCTGGTTGTGCCTGCGGGATTGCATGTCGGCTATATCGCCGCTGAGAACGATCCGCTGCCGGAGATTTTGCGGCAGCTCGGCATTCGCTTGGATTTGCTTGACGATGTGGCGCTTGCGTTTGGCGATCTCAGCCAATATGACGCGATTACCGTGGGGATTCGCGCTTATGAATTGCGCCCCGATCTTTCTCGTGCGAATTCACGTTTGCTGGATTACGTGAAGAACGGCGGGACTTTGCTGGTGCAATACCAGCGCGATTTTGCTTGGAATGCGCAGATGCCTGCGCCGTTCAAGGCGTCTATGCCGGAACAGACTTCGCGCGTTACCGATGCAAATTCGCCTGTGACATTTCTTGATCCGGATAGCCCGCTGCTGAATTCACCGAACAAAATTACCATGGCAGATTTTCAAGGGTGGGTGCAGGAGCGCGGGCTTTATTTCTGGGGGACGTTTGATTCGAAATATACGCCGGTGCTCGGTTTGAAAGATCCGGGCGAGACAGAGACTAAGGGGTCGTTGGTTTATGCGCGCGTCGGGAAAGGTCTGTACATCTATACTGGGTTGTCGTTTTTTCGGGAGCTGCCGGCCGGGGTGCCGGGCGCGTATCGGTTATTCGTCAATTTGTTGAGCCAGACGCCGCACGGCGGAGCGCAAGATTGACAGAGAGAACTTGATTGCTACACAACTTGGCAATGCCCCTGAAGATTTAGCGAGGACGTTAGGTGTGAAGCTTGTGTCGCACCTGCGGCGCTCGGGATTCTTCGTATATCTAGCACCCGACGCTTCCGCGCCGGGTTAATTAATGCCGCGCCTACGGAGCTGGTTCGCGATGCGATTTTACCGGCGACCACGTCCTCAGGGGCCAAGCCCCTTTTTAGCCAACTATATATTGTCGGAGTCGGAGCTGAAGCTCCGACCCCCCAAAACTGCGCCTCGTTGCGCTGAAAGCGACTTTTTCCGTAAATTGTGTTGCCTCGCCAAAATAGGGCGGGTCTGAGTTCCGCCCCTACATGACCTTGCTTGGTTTGATACGCTACCGCTACTTTGTCGAGTTTGGACTGTTTGGTGTTCTTAGCTGCAGCCTGAGGTGCCGCCGCAGTTCGAGCACTTGTAGCAGCTTCCGTTCGGAGTCATCAGCATGCCGCATTCCGAGCATGACGGCGCGTCGTCGATGGTGGCGCGCTGACGCGTCGATACTTCCGGCTCCGGGTACTTGACCGTCATCACGGAGTTCGCCCCAGGCTTTGCACCCGAAGCTGCGTCTGCGGTCCCCGGCGCCACTTGCTCCGTTGTCACTGCTGCTTCGCCATCGAGGTAATCCGGCGAGATGAATTTGCCGCCGAGCCAGCGGCCGATGTAATCCACCACCGATTTCGCGTAGCGGATGTTTGGATTTCCGGTGTAGCCCGATGGCTCGAACCGTGAATTCACGAATTTGTCCACCAGGGCACGCAGCGGGACGCCGTATTGCAGCGCGATCGAGACTGACAGAGCGAAGGCGTCCATGATTCCTGAAAGCGTGGAGCCTTCCTTTGCCATCTTGATGAAGATTTCGCCGGGGGCGCCGTCTTCGTATTTGCCGACTGTGAGGTAGCCTTCGTGCCCGCCGATGGAGAATTTGTGGGTAATGGAATCGCGTTCGTTTGGCAGCTTGCGGCGGCGGGTGCGGTCGAAAAGCTCCTGCTGCGCTGCCGGAACGAGCGGCTCTGCTTTGGCCGCTACCGGCACTTCGGCAACAGTGCCCGGTGTGGCCCCAGTCTTTTCGTCTACTTTCTTTCCCGCTGCTGAAAGCGGTTGCGAACGCTTGGAATTGTCGCGATAGATGGCCACTGCCTTCAGGCCAAATTTCCAGGACTCGATGTACGCCTGCATGATGTCTTCGACTGTGGACTCTTCCGGCATGTTGATGGTCTTGCTGATCGCGCCGGACAGGAACGGCTGAGCTGCGGCCATCATTTCCAGGTGGCCATGCCAGGAAATCGAGCGGCCGCCGCCCATGGGAGCCAGGGAGCAATCGAAAACGGCTAGGTCCTCCTCCTTCAGATGTGGAGCGCCTTCGATTTTTGCGTTAGCGTCGATGTAGTCGACAATTTCCGCCACCTGTTCGGGCGGATAGCCGAGCTTCATCAGAGCTTGCGGCACTGTGTTATTGACAATTTTGATCACGCCGCCGCCTACCAGGCGCTTTTGTTTTACCAGCGCCAGGTCGGGTTCGATGCCGGTGGTGTCGCAATCCATCATGAAGCCGATGGTGCCCGTGGGAGCGAGAACAGAAACTTGCGAATTCTTGTAGCCAAATTTTTCGCCTAGCTCGAGGGCGTCGTCCCAGGATTTTTTAGCGGCGCGCAGGAGTGTGGGCTGCACGTGCTCTTCCTTGATTGGGCGCAGGGAATCGCGGTGCATGCGGATTACGTCGATCATGGCTTCGCGATTGCGCAGGTAGCCGCCGAATGGGCCCATGCGCTCTGCGATACGCGCTGATTGGGCGTAGGATTCGCCGGTCATCAGCGCGGTGATGGCTCCGCAGAAATCGCGGCCGCCTTCGGACTCATACGGTAGCGCCAGCGACATCAGCAATGCGCCCAAATTCGCGTAGCCGATGCCCAGCGGACGGTAATCGTGGGAATTGCGGGCGATTCTTTCCGTTGGATAGCTGGCGTTATCAACCAGGATTTCCTGCGCTGTGATTGTGACGTCCACTGCATGCGCGAATGCTTCCGTGTCGAACTGGCCGTTGCTGCCCAGGAACTTCAGCAGGTTGAGCGATGCGAGGTTGCAGGCCGTGTCGTCCAGGAACATGTATTCCGAGCACGGATTGGATGCGTAGATCCGGTCGGTGGCTTTGCAGGTGTGCCAGCGATTGATTGTTGTGTCGTACTGCATGCCGGGATCGCCGCAATGCCAGGCTGAATCCGCCATTTCGCGCAGCAAATCGCGGGCGCGGAATTTATCGCAGGGCTTGCCGTCGTTGACGTTGCGTGTCCACCAGTCGCGGTCTTCTTCGACTGCGCGCATGAAATCGTCCGTGACGCGCACGGAGTGGTTCGCGTTCTGGAAGAATACCGAGGCGTAGGCGTCGCCGTCGATCGCCGAGTCATAACCTTGTTCGATCAGCACGTGGGCTTTGCGCTCTTCCTTCATCTTGGACTCGATGAATTCCATGATGTCGGGATGGTCGACGTTCAGGATTACCATCTTGGCGGCGCGACGGGTTTTGCCGCCGCTCTTAATTACTCCGGCGAAGGCGTCGAAGCCTTTCATGAAACTGACCGGGCCGGACGCGATGCCGCCGCCTGATAGCGATTCCTTGCTGCCGCGCAGGGACGAAAAATTTGTGCCGGTGCCGGAGCCCCACTTGAACAGCATGCCCTCAGTCTTGGCCAGGTTCATGATCGAATCCATGTTGTCCTGGACCGAATTGATGAAGCACGCGGAGCATTGCGGCTTGGCTTGCACGCCGACGTTGAACCAGACCGGCGAGTTGAACGCTACTTTCTGCTCGACTAACAGGTGAGCTAGCTCATCGCGAAAAATATTCTTGGATTCCGCGGAGGCAAAATAGCCGCCTTCTTCGCCCCAGCGCACGATCGTATCGACAACCCGCCCGATTAATTGCTTTACGGAGGTTTCGCGCTCGGGGGTGTTCGGTTTGCCGTGGAAATACTTGGAGGTGACGATGTTCGTAGCCGTCATCGACCAGCTCTTCGGAACTTCTACGTTCTCCTGGCGGAAAATTACCTGGCCCTTATCGTTGCTTATGAGAGCAGTGCGCCGCTCCCATTCGACTTTATCGAAGGGAGAAACTGTGCCGTCGGTGAACCGGCGTTGGAATTCCAGCCCGGTCGCGCGACGCGTCATCTGATTTGTTTCAGACATACTATTAAGAACCGTCCTTGTTTCCGCCATCTCTGCCTCCGCGCCGGCAGTCGTGCCGTCGAAATGTAAGCGGGGAGCCGTGCGGGAGCGACAATACTATTTTACTCCCAACTGCTGTCCCGTGGGTGATGTTGTGTGTGCCGGAGCACACGAAGCAGGTGAAATTGTGCCGGCATTTTGGGCAGCAAAATCCGAGGATTTTGCTGCCCATGCCGAAAAAAGAGAAAAGCCCAGCTAAGCCGCGTCTAAAAACCTGTGGCGCGGTGCGAAGTGGGGTGGTACCCCTCTGATTTTTTGAAAGAACCCGATCCGGCTTCCCGTCTGCCGGACACAACAAACTGCGTGGAGAGGGCTGGCGCTTCCCCCGAGTCTGGATGCGCAGTATCAGAGCATGCGGCAAAGTTGTCAAGGAAAAATGACACGCAGACTACAAAATGTTCGGTGCGGCGTGTCGAAAGTGTCTATCGGTAGTGGTCGCCTAGCCGCTAGCACAATTGGTAATTCTTATGTCACTGCAGTGCGTTGATATTCTGCGGGTTATTTTTTGGAAATCTTATTAACGGCGAAAGCGTCTCAAAATAAATCTTGCGTTTCAGACTTCACTTTGACTTCAGCGACTTCGCTGCGTGTCGCTGGTTCCATGTTACATGACAGGCAACAGCTCACCCGTTGACATGAACGAACCGGCTGAAAAAAAATGATAATCACAAGGCAATGACGAACCCGGCGATCGAGATCGAAGGGCTTACCAAAGATTATCCTGTCGGTTTCCGGCGCAATCGCATGCGCCGTTCATTGGACAATCTTACCTTGGAAGTGGAGCAGGGGGAGTCGTTCGGATTTTTGGGGCCTAATGGGGCTGGAAAAACTACTACGTTGAAGCTTCTGATGCGGTTGATTTTCCCTACCTCCGGTACCGCGCGAGTGAGCGGGCGCTCGATTGACGATATTCAAATGCACCGGGAAATCGGGTACATGCCGGAGCAGCCGTATTTCTACGATTACCTGACTGCGAGGGAGCTGCTGGATTACCTTGCGCGATTTTTTGGTTATAGCGCGGCAGAGCGACATCAACGCGTAACTCGATTTTTGGAACTGGTGGGATTGAGCGCTGCTGCCAACGTGCAGTTGCGTAAATTTTCAAAGGGGATGCTGCAGCGTGTGGGGATCGCGCAAGCGATATTGCACGACCCGCAAGTTGTGTTTCTGGATGAACCGATGTCTGGCCTCGATCCGTTGGGGAGGCGCGAGGTGCGCGACATCATTCTCGGGTTGAAACGCCAGGGACGAACAGTCTTCTTTTCCACGCACATTCTCAGCGATGCAGAAGTGTTGTGCGACCGGGTTGCGGTGCTGGTCGGCGGCAAACTGCAGGGCGTGGGGGCGCCCGGCGAGATTGTTTCGATGGAAGTGCTGGGCATGGAGATTCTGTTCGAGTTACGCGAAGGGCGTTCGCTGCCACAGGTCTTTGTCGAGCGGGTGAAGCGTACCGGCAACCGCTATCACCTGGAAGTTCCGGAAGTGGAGCTCTACGCCACCCTGGATCAATTGCGAGGCTGCGAGGCTCGCATTCTGTCGGTTACTCCGCTGCGGCCTTCGCTTGAGGATTACTTTATCAAACTCGTGGGTCGCGAACACGCGGCCGAGCACCCCGCTGAGGTAATTCTGAAATGAGCGTGATGTCAGGCGTTGTAGCCGTCAATACGTTTCGCGAAGCCGTGCGGGATCGCGTGCTTTACAACTTGATCTTCTTCGCTCTGATGATGATCGGGGCAGCGATCCTAGTCGGCCAGATCTCGCTCGGCATTGACCGCATGGTGATTATCAATCTGGGTCTTTCGGCGATTTCGATCTTCGGCATCATTATGGCGATTTTTATCGGTGTGGGTCTGGTTTACAAGGAAATGGAGAAGCGGACCTTGTACAGCCTGCTGGCGAAGCCCGTGCGCCGCTGGGAATTCCTGATCGGGAAATTCGGCGGTCTGCTGTTGACGCTAGTTGTGAATACCGCATTTATGACGCTCGGATTGGCGGCGGCACTCTATTACGTCAGCCATCACTTCGAGCGCTCCGACGTCACGATACTAATTGCGATTTATTTTATTTTGCTCGAGCTCGGACTGATAACTGCGCTGGCCCTGTTCTTTTCCTGTTTTTCGAGCCCCATGCTCTCGATTCTTTTCACGCTTGGGATTTACGTGGCAGGAGTCTTTGCGCCGGACATAAAAGGGATAAGTGAGTTCGTTAAGAGTCCAATGATGGCCGCAGCCGGGAAATTCTTGTACTACGTGCTCCCGAATTTTCATAATTTCAATGTGATCGCGGCAGCTGCGCACGGAGAAGCTATTCCGGCGGCACTGGTTTTGCAAAATACGTTGTATGCGGCACTGTATGTAGGCATCGTTCTCGTCGCGGCTGCGGCCGTATTTTCCGGGCGAGACCTGAAATGAGCCCCATCCAAAATATCTGTAGCCGTGCGCGAACCGTCGTTGTGGCAGTCGGTCTCGTGCCCGTGCTTTTTGTGGCGGTCGCGGCGCTGCAAGTGCGAATTGACGCTCTCAGCGGCCCACTCGCTCAAAAGAACGAAGAATTGCTGGTGCGTTCGGGCCCCATGCTGAAAAAACTGAGTCTGGGTTACGACTCGTTGCTTGCCGATATTTATTGGACGCGTGCGGTTCAGTATTTCGGAAGCGGGGTTCAGGCTCACAAGATGAACTACGATTTGCTGGACCCATTGCTCAATATTACGGTGACGCTCGATCCGCAATTGATGATTGCCTACCGGTTCGGCGCCATTTTTCTCTCCGAAAACCCGCCCGGAGGCGCTGGACGTCCAGATCAAGCAGTAGATTTGGTGCGGCGCGGCATCGCTGCCAATCCCGACGAGTGGCGCCTGTACCAGGACCTCGGCTTCATCTATTACACGCATCTGAAGGATTACAAAAAAGCTTCTGAGGCATTTCTTGAGGGCAGCAGAAATCCGAAGGCGCTGGTATGGATGCGAGTAATGGCAGCCCGTGTAGCGGAATCGGGCGAATCGCCGGCTACTTCCCGACTAATTTGGGCCCAAATATACGACACAACCAGGGACGAGGCGGTTCGCAGAACAGCGCTCATTCACGTTCAGGCGCTGGATGCTTCGATGCAGTTAAAATCCCTCAACGAAATCTCGGAAAATTACTGGAGAAAATTCAACCGTTACCCAGCTTCTATCGAGGAATTGCGGAGTGCCGGGTTCCTGAGAGGAAGTCTTGTAGATCCCGCTGGCTATCCCTACGTAATGGGCCCGGCTGGCGTGCCGCAACTGAATCCCGATAGCCCAATCGATCTCGACTCCGATCATCCCAAACCCGTGAAGCCCCTTCGCCACTGAAGCCTATGTCGCGCCTACGGCGCTCGGAACTTTTATATATCACGTTACCCGGCGCTTGTTGCGATTCGATTGTTGCCGCTGTTGCTCCCGACCGCCTAAAAGGCGACTTTTTGCTGAGAGCGAATCTTTCGCAAACTGTAAGCCAATCATTCATAGCGAAGAGCCTCCACAGGATTCAGGCGAGCAGCTTTCGTAGCCGGCCACACGCCGAAGATTAATCCGATGCCGACCGAAACGCTGAAACCCATAATAACCGCCCACGCCGGCACCACGGCTTTCAACGAACTCACAACCGGAACCAGAAACACGATGGCACTTCCTACGATGATTCCGATGAGTCCGCCGGTACCGGTCAGCGTCATGGCTTCGAACAGAAATTGCCAGGTGATATCGCGGCTGCGAGCTCCGATCGCTTTGCGCACGCCGATCTCGCGCGTGCGCTCGGTGACGGAAACCAGCATGATGTTCATTACACCCATCCCGCCAATCAGAAGACCAATCGAGCTGAGCACGATGACGGCAAGCACCACACCGCCGATGATTTCGTTGAATTGCTTCACCACCTCCACCTGGGTCTGGATCGAAAAATTGTCAGGCTTGTCGAAGGGAACTTCCCGGCGGCGGCGCAGGGTTTCGCGGAGCTGATCCACGGCCGCGTCCAGCTTTCCGGGATAGGCGAGAAAGCGGTAAGCGACCTCGTAGCTGCCCGGATAAAGCTTCATGAAAGTGTAGTAGGGAATGACGGTGCGCCGGTCCTCGTCGTTAGTGCCAAAACTGTTAGGCGGCTTCTCGAACACGCCGACAACCGTATAAGTCGAACCATCGACGCTGATTTCTTTTCCGAGCGCGTCGTCAATGGAAGGGAAAAAGGCTTTGGCGACATTTTCGCCGATGACCACTACATTTTCTCGATGTTCGTTCTCCGCTTCGGTGAAAAAACGGCCTGCTTTCATCGTAGCGTTCGAATAGACCGTGAGATACGCAGGGAAAGTGCCGCGAAACTCCGTTCCTTCGATGATATTGCCTTTGTAACGCGCAACATGCGTTAGCTGCCACTGAAACACCGAAACCGCGATTTCCTTTATCGCAGGAGACCGCTCGCGAATCGCCATCGAATCTTCGAGGGTCAAGGGCTTACGCAACTTCTCGTCTTTGGGGTGGCGTCCACCGCGCGGTCCTTGATCGAAACGCGAAACGAACGCTGTGTCGATGCCCTCCGAAACGATCTCGTCCTGAATCATCTGTCGGAATCCCTGGACAAGTCCCACGACCAGGATAATGAGCGCGACGCCGATCATGACTCCGAGGATGGCCAGGAAGCTGCGGAGCTTGTGTGTCCGCACAGTATCGAGCGCAAGCTGCAGGTTTTCGCGAAAGTCGCTTCGCATCGATTTGTCCTAGTTCTCCGCTCGCAACGCTTCGATCGGGTCAAGCCGCGCAGCGCGCATCGCCGGATAAATACCAAAGAACAAGCCCACCGCGGTGGAAAGTACCAGCGCGATGACGATGGCAAAAATAGGAGTGGAAATCGGGATCGGTGTCGCAGCGCGAACTAGTTGGCCGAGGGCCACTGCCAGAATGACGCCGAGCAGCCCGCCCATCGCAGCCAGCACTGACGATTCCACCATGAATTGCAGAATAATATGTCTCTTGCGTGCTCCGAGCGATTTTCGCAGGCCGATCTCGCGCGTACGCTCGGTGACACTAGCAAGCATGATGTTCATGATCACCACACCGCCCACGACGAGAAACACAGAAGTAATCCAAATCGCAATTCCGAACGCGCTGCCGGTAATACGATTCCACAGACCCATAATCGAAGTGGGCGCAATGACCGCGAAATTGTCGTCGGCCTGATAGGGCACGTGGCGCCGCGCGCGCAGAAGCACCCGGGCCTCGTCCTGAGCGGCGTCCATCCATTCTGGGTCCCGGGCTTGTACGAAGAATGAGACCGAGTCTTGCGGCGCAAGCCATTCCTTGCGATAGGTTCCCAGGGGAATCATTACGAAGTTATCTTGCGGCTCACCCAGCACTGTTCCTTTGGGGGTAGCTACTCCAACGATGAGGTATTGGCCCTGGCCGGCGCGAATCTCTTTTCCCAGAGGATCCACACCGGGAAATAGTTTGTTAGCGACGTCGGAACCGATAACGCAGACGCCCGCGCGATGCTCTTCATCCGCATCGGTGAGGAGCCTCCCGTTCAATACGTCGATGTCGCGAATGGGCGCGAAAGTCGGAGTCGCTCCGATAATGTTGACGTCTTCGCTGAGATCATTGCCGTGGCGCACATCGCCGACCGTGTCCTGTTCGCCGGCAATCGTAGTGGCGAGCTTCATCCCCGCACGCAACGCGTCCAAGTCTTCCATCTGAAAAGGTGGGCGTTTGCGCGCTTTATTCCAGTCCTGAAAGTTTGTGATGATACCAATGCGATCGATCACGAAAGCATTGGCACCGAGGTTGGCAACTTTGTTGGCGACATAAACGTTCAAACCGTTCAGTACCGAAATCACGGCAACGAGCGTAGTAACCGCCAATATGACGCCCAGCAGGGTCAGGAACGTGCGCAGCTTGTGAGCCCGCAGCGTATCCAGAGCAATCCAGATGGTCTCGCGTAAGGCGGCGAGGGTCTGCCGGGCTTCGGACCGGGATAGGGCGGGCTTCATGGCGTTCCTACCATCATAAGACGGACGACCTCACAGAAAAGTTCAGAAAACCCGTAATTCTCGGAACTTTATTTACCGCTCGCCGGGCTCGACCACGAGAATAAGCCTTGGATTCGGGTAGAATTGAAGTTGCAAAAAGCGAACGATTGAAATGCGCGCCCAAGACCCACTCAATACGGTGAAAGGACTTACAGTTTTAGGAATGGCCATGGGTCTGGCTTTCCTGGGTCGCCCTGGTGCATCTGTCCAAATGGCAGCGCGCGCCGCAAAGAGCGAGTTTCAAGGCAGCCTGCTAACCGTGGCTGTTGATCGTGGGATTGGTCCTCAGCAGCAAACCACAATTGACCCCGCGCAAAGCCCCTCCGAAGCAGAAATTCGGGCTCGCTCCCTGAAATTGCTCGAGAACCAGCATCGCAATGACGAAGCCCTGGAACAATACGAACGCGTAGAACGCCATGTGGATCGGACGGGCGGCGCCACGCCACGAGTGCTCGAAGACAAGACCTATCGAGTGGGGCCGAGCGGCAGTGGCACGATGAAATTGCTGCTCAAAGAGTATGACAAGCCGGTAGACCCCGCTGAATACCACAAAGAATTACTGGCCTGGCGTGACCTGTTGCAAATCATGATCAAGTCGGACGACGTCCGAGCGAAGTTAGCTTACGCCAAATGGAATAAAAGGAAAGAAGAGCGCAAGGAACTTGTGGATGCCGCGCGCGACGCGTTTCTAACGAAATGGAACGGGCGGGAAATGAGAAACGGCCGGATCTGCGATGTGTTCGATCTGGAGCCGAACCCCAATTTTCACCCGCACTCGATTATTCAAGACGCCCTCACGCACGTGACCGCAAAAATCTGGGTGGACCGCGATACAAACCAGTTATCGCGCGGAGAAGCCCACATCATGCGCGATATTTCCTTCGGTGGCGGCATTCTAGGCAAACTCTATCGCGGCGGGGTGTTTTCATTGGAGCAGGCCGAGGTTACACCTGGGATTTGGCTGCCGAGGCGCTACCAATATGACTTCATGGGGCGCAAATTCTTGTTTACGTTCGAGGAACACCAGGACATCGAGGTCAGCCAATATCACCATGACGGCCCGCCGAAAGAAGTCCTTGCATTGGTGCAGAACGAAATCGCCAGCGGCAAATCGACGTACGGAGACCCGTAACCTTTTCGTTCACGCACGGCAATTCCACTACATGTTGGGCGCACAATAGTCTCAGTGGAGTCCTGCGCTTCCGTTCGATTCTTAAATCGCGCATTTGAACGTCTGGCGGTTCTGTGGAGAGACAATGAAGCCCAAACCCTTTTTCGCTGCCGGCCTGGCCCTTCACGCGGTCAGTTTCGCGTTCGCCCCGAGTGGAGCCCGCGCACAGAAGGTTGCGCCTGCGGCTCCCAGTGTGGCGTCGAATGCATCCGCGCAAGCGACTGTGCCGCAGCAGGCGACTCCGCAAAACTCAAATGCAACAGGCTCAGCGAATCCGACTGGTGCGGCAGGTACGACTTCTATCGTTCAACCTGCGCAGAAAAAAGTCTGGACTAATGACGATATGGGGGATGTCCACGCTCGGCCGGAAATCTCCACATTTTCGGGCAGCAACGGCAAGGGTGCGAACGGCAAGTCTACTGCAGGTACCCAGGGCTCAAAAAATGGGAATGGGAAGCAATATCGACAGCAAATTTTGAATTTGCAGGCCAAATTGCCGCCGTTGGACGAACAGATTTCGCAACTACAGGCGGGATTGAACGGGGCTACCATGAATTCTGCGCGAATTTATGGCGGAGTAAGAATCGATGATTGGCACGACCAGTTGGTACGGCTTCAAAAACAACGCGACGACATCGCGAATAAAATTAGTTCGTTGCAGGACGAAGCGCGGCACAATGGCGTGCCGGATAATCAAATTCCTTAGTGATTTTGGCCAGCTCGAAATTACTGCCGAGCTGAATTTCATTTCGAAGAAAGTAAGAGCGGATCGCGAGGCCTGAGGCAGGCAACGAGATCCGCACTTTCGCAATTACGAGTGATTGGCTCGTTTCTAGTGCGCCGCTGCTGCCACTTCTTTTTCGATTGGCGCGCCTACCAGATTGCCCCACTCGGTCCATGAGCCGTCGTAGTTTTTTACGTTGTCAAAACCTAGCAGATACTTCAGAACGAACCAGGTGTGCGAGCTGCGTTCCCCGATGCGGCAATACGCGATGACTTCCTCGCCGCCCGTGATTCCTTTCTTTCCGTACAGTTCCTTCAGCGCGTCGGCGGACTTGAAAGTGCCGTCTTCATTGGCCGCCTGCGCCCACGGGATATTCGCCGCGCCCGGAATGTGCCCGGCGCGCTGCGCGGTTTCAGACATTCCCGGTGGCGCGATAATTTTGCCTGTGAATTCATCGACCGAGCGAACATCCACCAGTTGCGCTGGGTTCTGCTTGTCGATGAACGCAAAAATGGATTCCTTGCGCGCACGGATGGATTCGTCGGGGTTCGCGGCATGGTAAGTCGCCGGCGCTACTTTGGTCGCATCGGTGGTCAGCGGGCGCTTTTCTTCGACCCATTTCTTGCGGCCGCCGTTGATCAGGCGCACGTCTTTGTGGCCGTAGTATTTCAACTGCCAGAGAGCGTAGGCGGCGAACCAGTTGTTGTTGTCGCCGTACAGAAGGATTGTGGTGTCGTTTGAAATTCCGGACTGACCCAGCAATTTTTCCAGCGTCGGCTTGTCGATCAAGTCGCGGCGAACATTGTCCTGGAGTTGCGATTGCCAATTCCAACCCGCTGCGCCGGGGATGTGGCCTTGATCGTACGTGCTGGTGTCCACGTCCACCTCGACCAGGCGGATTTTGGGATCGTTCAGATGTTCGGCCGCCCATTCTGTCGAAACCAGAACCTCGGGATGCTTGTAATCGGTCATTTTTCATTCCTCCTCGGAATTGGATGCGTTGCAAAAATCTTAGACAAACAAAAAACCCACCTGCCGGCTGATTTCTGGTGGTGGGTCGGGATTCCTTGGGCTAGATTTCGGTTCCTAGGTACCTAGCCTCCCCGCGCCAGAAGACACTTGCGCGCAACAAGGACAACAACACCTAAGGCATGCTTGGACGCGGGAACTCACGACGTGAGATTACACCGGATGCAGGCCGATGGCAACCGTTGTGACGCGCGGGCAGCAATGTCAATTGCAGCGTGAATTCAGTCAGAATCTAACCGGTGTTGTGCAGGCCTGCGGCGATGCCGTTGATTGTGGCTCCCAGGGCATAATCGGGGGTGTCGTTGGATTTTCCAGCACGCTTCCGTCGCAGGAGTTCCACCTGAATGAGGCTCATCGGATCAACGTAAGGGTTTCGCAGCCGAATCGACTGAGACAGCACGCTGTTCGATTCGAGTAGCTCACTTTGGCCGGTAATCGTCAGCAGCATTCGGCGAGTGCGCTCAAATTCTTCTGCAAGCGCGGCAAAGACTTTTTCGCGCAGGCCGGCGTCTTCCACCAGGATATCCGCGTACAGCCGCGCTATCGTCAGGTCCGCTTTGGCCATGGCGATTTCCACGTTGCGGACCAGGTCGGAAAATAGCATGAACGAACGCATCATTTCTTTTAGTTGGTTCTGGTGTTCCGGGCCTTTGGCTGCAAAGCGTTCTAGCGCGTAACCAACTCCAAACCACGCCGGGACTGCGTGGCGGCTTTGCATCCAGCCAAAGACCCAGGGAATCGCGCGCAAATCTAAGAGCAGGTGGCTTTCGCTGCGGCGCGCTGGTCGCGAACCTATCCGCGCATGCTCCAGCTCGTTCACCGGTGTGGCTTGCTCGAAGTAACGCAATACGTCCGCATTTTCCACGATGTGGCGCCTGTAGAAAGCATATGCATCCTGCGACATTTGTTCCATGGCCTCGTCCCACCTGCGGTCGGCGCCGGGCGCGAGTCCTCCCGGACGGGTTAAGGCTTCCAGCGAAGCTGCAATCATGAGCTCCAAATTCCATTCCGCCAATACTGGATCGGAATACTTCCAGTTGAGCACCTCGCCCTGCTCGGTGATGCGAATCTCGCCGGAAAAATCGCCGGCTGGCTGCGCCAGAATCGCCCGGTGAGTCGGACCGCCGCCACGGCCCACGGTTCCACCTCGGCCGTGGAAGAGCCGGAGCTTTACGTCGCATTCACGCGCGACCTGGTGCAGAGCGCGATGAGCTTTGTAAAGCTCCCACGTACTGGTGAACATCCCTCCGTCTTTGTTTGAGTCGGAATAGCCAAGCATTACTTCCTGGCAGCGGCCCCAGGAGTCAAGCAGGGACTTGTATGCCGGCGAAGTCCATGTCCTCCGCATCGTTTCACTTGCCCCGCGAAGCGAGGCGATGGATTCGAACAGCGGCACGGGCATCAGCCCTGGATCATTCTCCGCTGCCGCCAGCCGCACGCCGCAGAGTTCCGCGAGCGTCAGCACGGCGAAGATGTCGTGCTCGAATTCGGTTCCACTGATGACGTATGCCCGGATGGCCTCCCGGGCGTGAGTTTGTTTTAACTGCGCGATCGTGTGGAACGTGTGCATCAGTTCTTCTGCTTCTGCCGAACGTAGGCCTGCCGCTTTTTGCCGGCTGCTCGCGGATTTCGCGGCTCCCGAGTTCGCCTCATCCTTCAGCTCATCCAGCACCCTTATTGAATCCCGCATAATATAGCGATACTTTTTTCCGGTATGCTGCGTCTAACTGCATATGGGAAACCCTGCTGGAGTACCTCGCGATTTTGAAGCCTTAGAGAAACGGCGTTTTCAAGCCATTCAGATGTTTGAGCGCGGACTGAGCCAATCGGAGATCGCTCGCCAAGTTCGCGTGGGCCGGCAATCCGTGGCCCGCTGGGTGCATCAATACCGTGCCCAGGGGAAGTCCGCACTGCGGAAAGCGGGACGTGCTGGCCGCAAGCCGCGCTTGAGTGAGAAGCAGCGGGGGCAGTTAGAGAAGCTACTGGTCCGAGGTCCCGAGCGGCTAGGCTATGAGACTCCGCTGTGGACCTGTCCCCGTGTGGCCCACTTGATCGAACAGGAGTTTGACGTTCGCTATCACGAGGGCCATGTCTGGAAGATTTTGGTGGGTCTGGGCTGGAGCCCGCAGCGACCGGAGGGGCGAGCACGGGAACGGAACGAAGAGCAGGTCTACCAGTGGAAGAAGAAGGTGTGGCCGGGGCTAAAAAAAAAGCGCTCCGGGAGGGACGTATCCTCGTTTTCATCGACGAAAGTGGACTGAGCCAGCGACCGCATCGTTGTCGCACCTGGGCGCCTCGCGGACAAACACCCATCCTGCAATACAACTTTAATTGGAAGAGTCTATCGGTCGCCGCCGGGCTCACGCTGTGGAACTTCTACTTTCGCATCTATGCCGGTGCGATCAAGAAGGAGCAGGTCGTGGATTTTCTAGAGGCCTTGGTGCGTCACCTACACCAGCCTTTGCTGATCGTGTGGGATCGTCTGCCGGCGCACCGCAGTCGGTTGGTCCAGGACTACATAGCCGGTTGGCAGGGCTGGATTTCCACCGCCTATCTGCCGCCTTACGCGCCGGAACTGAACCCGGTCGAGTACATCTGGGGTTACTGGAAGCAGCACGAATTACCGAATGTCTGCCCCGAGGACTTCTGGCAACTGAGCGAGGCAGCGCGACGAACGCTCCGTCGCATGCGTCGCCGTCCGCGGCTGATCGCCGCCTTCTGGAAGCAATCTTCTTTGTGGCCAGAATGACCCTATATTATGCGGGACTCAGTAAATGCACTTGTGCGTGCTGCCGGATATCGAGCGTGTGCAGATGAAAACCGAACGTGCGCACCTTTTGCAGTAGCGGCTCGAGGAGCAGTTCCACCAAGCGTCGTCCGCGGTTTTCATTCAGGCTGGCTCGCAGTAGCAAGAGATCGGACTCCAATTCAGTAGCTGACGCGAAGCCCTTCGTATTCGGCAACTCTGTTCGCGTATGCATCAATCGGATGCGCACAAAATCCAAAAATTGGCGGCTCAGCTCCGATTCCGAAATCCATTTTCCGCGGCTGATGTCTGAGCCTAACTTTGCTACGTATTTCGCGAGCGCTGCTTTGAGCTCCGTAGAGCAACCGATTTGGCGCTGTGAGGTACATGCTGGCAAGGTGGATGCCGCGCTTCGTCAGTTCTTCGAGTGGAAACTGGTCGGCGCCGGCGCCAATCGCCTGGATGAAGCGAAGCTTGCCTGCGCAGTCGAGAAGGCCGTCGTGCCACAACCCCGAGATTACCAGCACGTCGGCCTCGCCCACCCGGTCTTCCAAGGTCTCCGGATCGCGAACGGCAATGCTGCTGATGCCGCTATCGAGGACCGAAAACCGCTCATGCAGCTGATAGGCGACATGGGCGAAACAGATCGCGAGCTTGTCATTGGGCGGAAGCATAGCCGCTCTCCGTTCGAAGCGATCGCTTGCCTATACTGTGCAAACCACCCTGACGCCGATGCGGCCCTGCCAGCCCGAGAAGTCGGGGGCGTTGCTGTCGCGGTAGGCAGAGCGGCAGATGGCTGGGTTGTGCGACCACGAGCCGCCGCGCAATATCCGTCTGGCTGTCGGCGGGTCCCGAGAGGTTGGCGCTGCCGTCCACGGGGACATCGGCATAGTTGGCGCTCCACATGTCCAGGCAATACTCCCAAACATTGCCGTGCATGTCGTAGAGGCCAAACCGGTTGGGTGGAAATGTCCCCGGACGCGTCGTCTTGCCTCGGAAAACCCCGGTGGGGCCTTCACCATAGGCGCCCGATTCATATTTCGCGTCGTTATAGACGTCGGAGGCGACGCTCTTGCCATCGCTTTCGCCGCATACCGCACCGCCGGTTCCACAATAGTTCGCCAGCTCGGGGGTGATGGTCGGCCCGAAATGAAAGGGTCCCATCGTGCCCGCGCGGCAGGCATATTCCCATTCGGCTTCGCTCGGCAGCCGATAGGACCGGCCGGTGATCGCAGTGAGTCGCAGGCAAAATTCTTCCGCCTGGTTCCACGTGATGCTCTCGACGGGAAGATCGATGCCCTTGAAGAACGACGAGTTCGGATCGAGGTTTCGGCGGATCTGGTCGGGGTGCGCCAATACTGCCGCAGACCACTGGGCCTGAGTGACGGGCGATGCGCTGATAAAAAACGGCGCGAGCGTGACATGGTGCTGCGGACCTTCATTGCCCTGGCGCTCCGGCTCATCGACCGGCGAGCCCATCGTGAAACTGCCGCCTGGGATCGAGACCATATCGAGCCCGCCAGCGGGACCGAGCCTTTCGGTGAATACCGCGGCCTTGTATTTTTCCGGCGGGTTCCGGACCCCTTTCAAATCGACGGTTACGACGTCGAAAGCAATAGTCCGCAGCGGCGGTTTTGTTAACAGCCTGCGGATTGA
>CAVPFH010000014.1:0-411504 GCA_963703675.1 uncultured Acidobacteriota bacterium
GAAACACTGGCTCGTGGCAAACAAAAGAAATGCCAGCAAGACAAGAATTTCCGCGAACAATCCTCCGACGCCCTGAACCAACGCCCGATGACGAGTTCGACGCATCATCTTCTCCCGCATTTCAAGCCGTGCCCTGCGTCCGAGCGATTGTCGGGTTCGTTTGATGGGCCGCCTGCTGCAGCAGCCAATAGCTCACTTTTTCCATCCGCACATAGCCTTTCAGATGGTGGTTACTCTTACTTACGACGACCGGGATCCAGGTGAGTCCGTGTTCGAGCATGGTGGAGGCAGCAAGTAAACCTGAATCGTCTGCCGAGACCGTCACGGGTTCTGCGGACACGAACTCCCGTAATTGCACATTCTTAACGTCCTCTGGAGCCATCGTCTGCTTGTAAGCAATCATCTGGGCGGCGAGCGAAAGATCCGTGCCGTTCGATACGCCCCACAAGCACTGTTGATCATCAAGAACAAATACAAAACTGAGGCCGCTGCCGGCCAGCGATGCAACTGCCTGCTCCAGGGTGCTCTCTGGTTTCAGCGTCGCTTCTGGAATAGGCTCTAAGAACGTGGAGAGCGGCTCCTTGTTCAGCGTGTCCTTTGCGGCAGGAAAATGCAGCCAGAGGTTTTCCGCGCGCTGCTTCATGGCTCCGGCGACGATGTTGCGCAACGGCGACATGATCCCGGCGTGCTGCGAGAAAACATCTCGGCTCATCGCCACCAAGCGCACCACAGTCCGCGCCCGAATACTCGCGAGGTACGATTCATTTTGGCGAAGGGCGGCTTCCCCTATGAAATCGCCCGGACCCAGTATGGCAAATGGCCTCTCTGCTTGTGCACCATCCGCGCCCCGAAGGATTTCGACTTCGCCCTGTTCGATCGCGTAGAAGAAATTGGCTGGCTCTCCCTTCCGGTAGATGAAGTCACCGGGGCGATAGTAGGCTCGGGAAACGTGCTGGCTCTGGTTTGCCGCAAAAGCTCCAAGATCACGAGGAAATAAGAGGTCCCATGCCCAGTCGGTGCCAACCCGGATGCGGCGCGACCAGCTAGGCAACTTCAGGAGATAAACTCCGCGCCACATGAACCACGCCAGTATTCCTGAGGCACGAAATCCGAACATTTCAGCGACAGCCCGGCGCTCTCCGATCGAGCAGAGTTGGCCAAGCGGCCTGAAATGGAAGGGGCGAGTTGGCTGGCCATGAAGTACTCGCACGATGTTTTCCGCTGCTTGACGTCCTTCCCTCTCCGCGAATTGGGCTGTTGTTGGGGCCGGATTGTTGTCGAAGGCATTCGTGATATAAGCACAATCGCCCACGGCCCAAATGTTTGGCAGTCCTGAGACGCGCATATCCGGGTCCGTCACCAGGCGGCCTCTCTCCTTCTTGACATCCACATGCTGGACGAGGGGCGATGGCGTCGTCCCGATAGTGCACACGACCGTAGCGGCACGCAGCAGGCTGCCATCCGGAAGACCAACGCCTTCTGGTGTCGCCGCGGCTGCGCTTGTTTTCAACAATATCTTAATCCCCGCCCGTTGCATCTTCTTCAGAGTGAAATCGCGCAAGGTTGGACTGACTTCCGGCAGAAGTTGGTCCTTACTATGAACAAGGATCACGCTGATATCATCTTCGGTGAAATTCCGGTAGAAGCGTGTGCTGTCCCTGATTAGATCATTTACTTCGCCGGCCAGCTCCACACCGCTAAATCCACCTCCGATGATCACGAACGATAGATAGAACTTCCGCCGCTCAGGATCAGAGCACACCTCCGCCTTTTCGAGTTGGTCAATGATATGAGAGCGCAAAGCCACCGCGTCTTTCATCGTCTTGAAAGGAAACGCGTGATCGCTCATCCCAGGAATGATGCCGAGATTGCTTTCGGCTCCGCAGGCAATCACAAGATGGTCGTAGTTCGTGCGCTTCAGTTGGCCCTGCTCGTTCTGAAATTCAATTTGCCCATCGGGGATATCGATGCGTTCAACTGTTTCGGTGCTGCACTCCACTCCGGGCAGCATCTGGCGAATTGTTGCGGCTGCGGAATCAGGGTGAATCGAAGCGCCCGCGACATCAGCTAGCAGTGGATGGAATACCATGTGGTTTTCGCGACTATATACCACGATCCGGCGTTCATCGCGTGCCAGTCGTTTCATGAGCGTTCGCGCGCATTTCACCGCTGCGAAGCCGCCGCCGATAATTACGATCTTGGTCCGATTCATTTCTGTCCGGCGTCCTCAACTGTCGTCTAGGGGTAATTTACTACTCTGTATGTCGCACAGAGTCAATGGATAGGGTCTGATGCTTCCCGTAATGGCCGAAACTTTGTGGAATCTGATAGCTTTCAAAGTTCGCCAAACGATTTAACTCACAAAGATAAAGTGAACTAGTGTCAATACTAACAGTGCCCGGCGTCAACAACCCTTCAGGGGAACTGGCACTAGAAACGGATGTGGCGACGTGAACGAAGCGGCACAGGCGTCCGAGTCTTCAATTACGTTCTCCTTGTTTTGTTTCGGTTGTTCGCCGACAAGATAAGATGTGTCGGGTTATAGTGGAAAACGACTCTCGCAACCGTACTGTGGAGAACATACCATGAGTGGACCCAAACGATCTTTGAAGCAAAGAGCCGTTCACGGAATGAGGGAGTACCTGGTGATCTCTCTTTACCTTTTTATCGTATTCTCCTTGTTCACCATCTATAAATCGGTGATTCTGGCGGAGCATCACATTGACTTCACCCTGCACGGATTCGCCCTGATTAACGCGCTAGCGCTCGCCAAGGTCATGCTCATTGCCCAGGAGCTACATCTGGCCGACCAGTTCCGAGATGCGCCGCTGATCTATCCGACTGTTCTAAAATCCTTTGTATTCACTATTCTGCTTGCGGGATTTAAGATCGCCGAACAAGCCGCTGTCGGCATGTATCATGGCAAGCCGTTTGACAAAAGCCTCTCCGACCTTGGCGGTGGATCTTGGCAGGGAATTTTGTCCCTCACGGGTTTGCTGTTCGTCGTGCTCATTCCCTTTTTTGGCTTCACCGAGCTTCGGCGGGTCCTCGGTAGGGACAGGTTGGTGGGTGTCTTTTTCCGTCCGCGGCATCTGCTGGACCTGCCCCCTTCACGATCGTAACTCATGCCTCCCACGCGAGACCACTTGTCCCGCACAGAGAAGAGTTGCGGGTTCCTGCACTTTCGCCATTGCGGAGACTTGTGCGTTGAGGCCACCCGAAGAACACACAATGACGAACAATGCGGAAGCGATCGTCCACTTCATGGGGTAATCTCATCATTGCAAGCCACTGATTTACGGGCAGCATCGCTCGCAAACTCGGAATCCGAATGTGGATCATGGTGCGGGATCGGATTGAATACAACGCTTGGGCCGTTCCAGCGGCTCCGAGCAGCGCCATCGCAGTGACTAGACTGTTAGGCCACACCTCAACACGCTGTTTCGTTTCATAATTTTTCTCCCAGGTTCACTCCCATAGTTTTGGCCACATCTGGACGACCCCAGACACCCTCATGCACAAGGAAGAATCTAGCGACATTGCAGTGTCCCGGTAATTGTTAAAAGTGACGGTGAACGAAGGAGCGTCCGAGTTTCGTCGGATTGTCTAAGTCTCGTCTGCGGAAGTAATCCACTTGATGTCATAACGACGCCGGCCTCGCGACGGCCCGAGTAAACTGTGCGGTGTTCACCCTACAGTGCTCGGGCCGAAGGAGGCCGAAGATGCGAATTATAGGATGTGGTTTACACGCTCGCCAGCAGACAGTCGCAATGCTGGACCACCACGGGCGAGGTGGTGAAAATGACTCTGAAGCAACCTCAAGAAAGCTATCACATAACGCTACAGCCAATTATTGCAGCCAGTCGTCAGTAACCCAGTTTCCGACCGGCATCCGGCGTTTCGTGACTTCGGGCCCGCATACTCGGTCGCCAAGGCAAAAACGCGTCAGGGATGGTCCACTTTCTGAGGACGTTCGGTAAGCGGAACGTCAACTGTCATTGGAAAATGATCGGACAGTGAGTCGTCAGGAGCCTCATTCACTTCCTGCAGCGTTCGGGCAAAATTCGGCGAAAACTTGTAGCTTCCTCCCGGTTTGGAAGAGTCGGTGGCGTAACCTTTGACAAAAAACCAGTCGAGTTTGTATTCACCGACGAGCCCGCCGTAGGTGCGCGCCAGAGCGAATGTGTACCGAAAGCCCTTGGTGGCGCGCTGATTCGAATCGCTGAGAGTTCCGCCTCTACCATCCGCACTGCGCGCATCTTCGCCGCGGAAGTCGAACGTATTGCCATCATCGAAGCGGAAGCCATTGAGATCGCCGAAAAGTTTTGCCTCTTTTTTTCGCGAGAGCAACGGTAAGTCAAAACCCGTAGGGTCATTCTTGTTTCGCATCATGTTCACAGGGACGAGCAGGATGGTTGGAGCTCCGGTTGACCACTTGATCGCAGTGACCGCCCACTTGTCGGGGTCTTTCAGCCGGTTGGTGATCACTTTGGAGACTGAAGTGGGCGAAGTATCGGTCCCGGAGGTATTAAAGTCGCCCGCGAGAATCACCGGATTTGTCTCCGCCTTTATCCACCCGAGGATCGCAGCCATTTGTTTTCTGCGGCATTCCGGCTTGCACTTCGTCTCCAGGTGCGGTGCGACCACGGTTACGGCTCCCGTCGGAGATTCCGGCACCGCGAGTTCCACGAAGAGCGTCGTTCGACCGCCCCGACGAACCTCGCGCGTGATTCTCTCCATGAAGACTAGGTTGGCGCCCGACCGCTTGCCCGATTCGAGTTTGGAGATGGCCTTCTTTTCACCGAGGAACCAGTCGTAGCAAACCGGCAGGGAACGGATGGTGGCCTTGCGGATGGGATACCGGCTCAAAACCGCGGTTCCATGTAAGCCGAGGTATCGGCTTTTATCGGGCTCGAAGGACTTCTGTATGTCCGCTTGTGCGGCCTTGTCGTCCATGTTCACTTTTTCGAGGCCCAGATTCAGCGGATCGATCTCCAGGAACTCGACGGCATAAGCGTAGTTCATGTTGAGCGCCTGAGCGAGTTCGCGGGCAACGTTGCGATAATCCGTGCGGGTTACTCCGTAGTCCACTTCGTTCAAGATGAAGAGGTCGGTAGGTTTCAGGATGTCCAGTTGATTCTTGACGACCGCAAGCGCATCGGCCGTGAGGGGCTTTGATTTAGGGTCCTTCTTCTCCTGGATGTAGGCGTCAAATTTATCCGGCTCCGAGAGACTGGTCCGGATCCCGTCAAACTCAATTCCTCGTTCGATGTTCCAGATCGTCGCGCGCATGAAGGGACCGAGAGCTTCAGAAGAAGGGCGGTTTGGCTTGGCCCCAGCGTAAACGGCCTCATTGCTGAGAAACGGAGTGTGTAGAAGCTGATCCAAACGAGCGGCGAGCTGCGGACTGGGATCGTCCGTCTTTTCCAGCTGGACCAACTCGTCGAATGTCAGCAATTCGGGCGCCGACTGACGGACGTACTCCTCTTTGCCCGTAGGCGATTGGCCCAGGGCGCCCACGCATACTATAAGAAGCAGAAAGCCGGTGGTCCATTCAAGCATGTGGAGAAAAATGGAGCGCGAAGGCTTTCTGACCGACCGCGGGACTTCTAATCTCAATTCCTCTGGTGAGTCGTGCGGATTCATGAATCTCCCATCTTGCAGCGAATTCTTGAGCGTACGACTTCGTTTAGATCGAGATTCGTTTACAAATTGTATATTAAGAAAAAAAGTACACTAGCGGTCGCGAAAATCAGCAGAGCCAACATGAGGACTGCTCGAAATGTCATGATCAAAACTTACTCCAAGAGGCCTCCACCGCCGCAGAATGGCCTGTTCGCAAAGGCATGCGCTCTTTGCCGACGATATGCGATCCGAGCATCAGAGTCGCGGCCGACGAAAAGTTGCGGACTTCAACGGTCTTAAGGCAAAGAAAGTAATATCGCCTTCCGGGTTCTTATGCCCAGAGAGCCACTATAGTGCAGAGCATGCGTGAGGGATATTGTAAATACTGACAGTATTAGCGGCGCGGATTCGTTGGCGTAAAACACGATCCGCGCGGTGAGCCGACCAGGACTAGAAGGCGCGGCGATGAGTTACTCGCGTACCGCGCGGAAGACACCAGGAAGCACAGACGTGGAGCAAACGATTTCACATATTGACTGTGTAAAGCAGAAGTCGCGTGAGGAACAGATCGCACTATTGCTGCGCCGGAGCCCAACTGGTATCGGGATCGAACTCGGTCATTGCGGCTGCTGTTTGTGTTGTGGCGCTACCCAGATCCTTCTGCAACAGGACGCCATCCTGGTTGATCATGAACGTCATCACGCCAGAGTTGCGGTACTCAGCGGGATAGGCGACGAAAGCGAATCCACCGGTCATCTTCCCGTTAACCACATAGTCCTTTGCGCCGCCCGGTGCGTGACTGCCTTGCCGGGTGAGCATATGAAAGTAGTAGCCATGAAACGGAGCATGCGAATCCGGCTTCAGGCTATATCCTTCGTTGGTGGCAAATGCCGCCAGCGGACCGAGCGGGCTTTTGGGCTGACCTTCCGGCGAGTCCCAGTACAGACCATTCTGTTTGCCCGTGTCACTGATGAACTTCACAGCGAACTGGTGGGTGCTTCCGTCAGCGTGAGGTTCTGAGTAGTACTCGGCCTGAGCATCAGCCAGGGCCAAACAAACGTCCATGACCGCCAGTTCATTCCGGCCTATACGACGGGCCAGAATTTCCTCCCGGCCCGCGGCCACATCGAAGTACCACTGTCCAGCGGCATTTTTCTTCAGCGGGATCGGGAAGGGAAAATTGTCTGCTCCGATGAGCAGGATTTGGGACTCGTCAGGCATTTTTCGCCAGCGGTGCATTACGCCATAGGCGGTCACAAATAGGTCGGCGGTATTCTTGTCCTGCACGGAATCGCCGGAAAGAATGATGTCTTTCGAGTCCGGGCCAAATACCGCAAGTATCGTATTTGGATCGCCTGACTTCGCCGCATTCAACAGTCCGTTACCCGCGTCGTCGGGTGACGCAAACACTTGGTACGAAGGCTTGGCGGCCTTGTTGCATCCGACAAACAGAATGAATATCCCCAGAAGAATGAGACAACTCGTAATATTGATTGGGCGCGTTGCTCGCGACATGCCGATCCTCCAAAACTTGGACTGTAAACGCTTCATCAACACACTAGAGCTAAACTTATTCTGTGTTCGATTGGCGTTGGAATCACCTGCGACCTCCGCCGCTACGACCCATGCTTGACGAACCACGAGAACTGGCAGACCTGGAATTCCAGCCGCCGCCCCCACTGTTCATGGCCGATGACCCGCCGCTCTTTTCCTGACCACCCCAGCCGCTGGAACTGGATTTGTTGTAGCTGGACGGGCTTCCGCTCTTCTGGTCCCAACCGCTGCCGGTATTGCTGTAAGTTTTGCCGTTTGCCGCGGCATACTTGTTGCCATTTGCGCTTTCGCCCACGGCGGCGCTGTTGCCGTTCTTGCCCGTCGCGCCATAAGCCGAGGCGCCGCTCGAGCTGTGCGCCTGGGCAGTGGTTCCGTTGGCGTTCGTTTGGTGCTGGCTATCAACGGTGGTGCCATTTTTCGAAGCGGTCGAGGCCCCATAGCTGCCATACGCATTGGACCCTTGCACTGTCGAGGCAGAGGCCCCGGTCCTTGGGTTGTACGCTTGACCGGCACTTACGCTGCCGTAACCGTTTGAGGCCGTGCCGCCACGCGCGTAAGTTCCGGTGGAGGGGTTGTAGCCATTTGACGCGTGGGCGCTGCCGCCGTAGGCTCCATAGGCGGAAGCGCTGGAGCCGTAGTAGCCGCCATGCCATGCGCTGTTACCGTAATATGCGCCGCCGTGATAGACCACTGCCGTGCTGCCGTGCCATCCACAGTTCCAACTGCTGTATCCCCAGCCGTAAGAGCCGCCGGCCATCATGGCCCCGACCGCAATGCCAACTCCAAAGGCCACGACTGCGGCACCGGCGGGAGGCGGGACGTAAACGTATGCTGGAACCACGTAGGGGTAGCCATAGACCACTGCGGGGTTGTACATGGGAACGTAAACCACCTGCGGGTTCACCGGTTGAATCACGATCACTTGCGGCGACTGTTGCACCACAGCGAGCTGCGTACTCGATTTCAAGTTGCCGGCCGCATATGCTTTCGCGCGCAACACCTGGATGGCCGTCATTACGTCGCCTGACTGCGTGTGATACGCCTCTCCCAGCGATGAAGTCCAAGTGAGGTTGGACGCCATGTTACTGAGCACGGAGGGAAATTGTGTAAGCGCCTTGATGGCGGGATCCCACGGTTGCGCATCTACGGCCGCCATCAGGGTTGAGCCAGTCAGATAGCTGTGGTACTGATACCAGCTTTCAGCTGCAGCAATCTGATCCGGAAAGGTCGCCGCTGCAAGGACCTGCGCTACCAGAGCGTCCGGATAGAGGGCGATGGGTGCCGCCAGTTGTTGTAACTCGTCCGCAGTTAGCGGCACGCCTTGTCCCGAATACCCCGATTGACCCGTTTGAGCTCCAACTTCGAATGGCGTAGTGCCGCTGAGCAGTAGAACGGATAACGTCATTGACAAAAGCTGTTTCGTCCTGATCATTTTCTTCTCCATTCAACCTGCATCGCCGGACCGGTTGGCTGCCAGAACGAGAAAACGACGCTAGCTCGAATCGGAAGCTGCTTAGTGCCCAATGCTGTTTGTCTGCATTCTCCTGCCCCAAGCGCTTCTTCTTGTCGCGAGTTCGTGGCTGGCAGACCAACCTAGCGGTTGGCAATATTGTCGAGGGCCTGGAACGTCGGGGTGGGGATTTCGATTCCCGGCCCTCGTATCCAGCACTCAAAGACCATACGGCTCCCTATGTCTGACGTGAATTGTCAAAACTGACAGTCTCAACGTGGTTTCGCACATGAAATTCCAGTCGTCGCGTGGTCAGCCTCGCGGTTGAACTGGCCGCGCTAGCTTCTGTCCTGAGAGTTCCCACTTTGTGGTTTACGCTGCCGACGCAAGCAAGCGCCACGATGATAATCGGCACCGATCCCACTCCGATTTGGTCCATCTGTTCGACAAAAAAACCTGACACGAAAGCGACCAACGCTGTGTTTTACGCTTAGATTGGTCCATCACTCGACGGGGCGAGAGATTTGTCAAGGTGCTTAGCGGCGGGCAGTCCGGCTCGATGAATGTGAGACACAAGTCCGAACTGTTTGAGAATCCAAATGGTGTACCAGTTGAAGTCGATTTCATACCACTTCAGCCCGTGTCGGGCCGAAACCGGGTAGGCGTGATGGTTGTTATGCCATCCGTCTCCGAAACTCACCAGTGCCACCCACCAATTGTTGGTTGAAGTATCTCGGGTCTCAAAGCGGCGCGACCCCCAAATATGCGAGGCCGAGTTGACGATCCACGTCGCATGAAGTCCCACGACGGTGCGAAAAAAAATGCCCCACAGCACCAAGCGAAATCCACCGATCGCGAACAACGCAACTCCGAGGATAACCGTTGGCGCAAGATGGTACTTTGTGAGCCAGACATGAAAGTTGTCCTCGGCCAGATCAGGGACGTAGCGTTTTAGTGTTGCAACGTCTTGGCGCAAAGCGTTGCCAAAAAAGACCCAACCCGCATGCGCCCACAACTTGCCATCGCGCGGAGAGTGCGGATCACCTTCCTTGTCCGCGAATTGGTGATGCTTACGATGGATGGCTACCCACAGGAGAGGGCCTCCTTCCAAAGCCGTGACGCCGCAAATCGTGAGAAAGTACTCAAACCACTTGGGTGTCGCGAAAGAGCGATGGGTGAGCAGCCGGTGATAGCATATGCCGAGTCCCAGACCTCCCGTCACCCAATATAAAAAGAGCGCGAGGAACAGCGCACTCCAAGAGAAGAAGAAGACCGCCGCCACTGCGCCAACGTGAAACAGCATCAGGACAGGAGCGATCCGCCAGTTCAACCGATTCTTGGCGGGCTGATTGTTTCGCGCAGCCTTGAGCCGCGAGGCACGCGCAGATGTCACAGTCTCCATATGGATTGTAGGCGTCGGCTTCAGAGAGATTTGTTCTGAAACATCACACATGCCACTTTTGAACCCAGTCCCAAAATTCTGCGGAGGTGCAGAGCCCGGTGAATCCTCTCTTATTTTACCTCGTACAAAAACCTCCTCCGATTCGGGCCGCGGACTGAGACATAGGGTAACACTGGCAGTAGCGATATCGGGGAGCAATTGTCATAAATGACAGGTTTGTTGGACTCACAGATGGTGACGGTGTGCGCCGAAAGATATCCGGTACCTCAAGTCACCATGAATGAGCTTGTCCTTGCCTAGCGGACTCACCTCTGACCCAGCGGAATAGCCTGTTACTTTTGACAATTGAGATCCGACCGTAGGAGTCACACAATTGCATTGAGGTCCTCGAAGAATCGATGGCTACCTCGGGAATTGTTTCCGTATCGGCGGATTGGATATCGAACTTTTTCGATGGTCTCACCCTGCAGGACCGCAAGAGAATCCTAGCGGCTGGAAGACCTCGCCGATTCGCCGCCAATTCCGTCATCACGAACCAGGGCCATCCTGCCGACCATCTGTTCTTGCTTACCAAGGGCCGCGCCAGATACTTTTTCGACGAACCAAGAGGGCAGCATATCCTCCTGCATTGGCTCGCGCCGGGAGAACTGATCGGCGGAAAGACACTGCTGACAAAATCGACCTCGTACCTTCTCAGCTCGGAAACGGTGAGAGAGTGCAGTCTGTTAGTGTGGGACCGAGCCACCATCCGAGATTTTGTGGCGCAGTATCCAGTCTTGCTTGAGAATGCATTGTCTACCGCCTCGGACTATTTAGCCTGGTATCTTGCCGCTCATGTCGCGCTGACCTGCGACTCCGCTGAGGAGAGATTGGCGGGTGTTCTGAGTAGCCTTGCCAGTGTAATCGGACAAAATGTCGCGGGTGGCGTCGAACTCAATGTCACCAACGAGGAATTGGCGAATGCCTCGAGCGTGACACCTTTCACTGCCAGTCGTCTACTGAGCGCGTGGCAGCGCCACAGTGTGGTGAAAGAGCCGCGGTAAAATCTTACTTCGGCACCCCGCACGACTTTTTCCGCATGAACTCTGACAGCTGTTTCGTTCACCTTCACCCTAATGCGTTTTCTTTTCGTAGTTGCTTGAAAGCAAGTTACAGATTGCTTCAAGACAACGACACTTTCTATCCGGCATGGGATGCTTTACTGGCAGTCACATGTTCATCACCACCCATCTGTCCATGGGATCTTGAACTCTAATAGGAGAAAGCTATCAGCAATCTATCATTTGTTCGCGTTCTCGTTGTAGAAGATTTTGCCGCTTGGCGACACTATGTCCTTGAGAAGCTCAGGGAAAACTTGAGCCTCTGCGTCGTTGACTGTGCGTCGGATGGATTTGAAGCAGTTCGGAAAGCGGAAGAACTGAAGCCGGATTTGATTTTGCTGGATATCGGCCTACCAAATCTGAACGGAATCGAAGTCGCCAGACAAGTTCGAAAACTTGTCCCAAGATCTAAAATCATCTTCTTGACCCAAGAATTTTCTGCTGATGTCGTGCAATTAGCCCTCAGTTTGGGTGCAGATGGCTATGTTTTTAAAATAAACGCTGAAAACGACCTCTTGGCTGCGGTCGAAGCCGTTATCTCAGGAAAGCAGTTTGTCAGCCAGCGTTTAGGCAGCCTGTAATTTCACCCTGCTGCCCCAAGGCCTCGCCAAGCATTGCCTCGTCTTTTTCCCTTTGCTGTTGCATTTCGTGATTGCGTTTGAGCAAGTTCAAGGTTGTTTTGGCGCAACGACGTAGTGATTCCCGCATGACAAGCTCTTACTTCTGCAATTGGCTTAGCACCATCTATTTGTCAATTCGGTCTGGAACTCTAAACATTAACTACTTTGCCCATCCAGGAGTCCAAGATGGTCGAAAGTCAATGGCGGGTCTTGTACAGAGCCGCAATCCTTGAGCTTGACCTGAAGCTACTTTCCGCTCGCGTGAAAGCGGCTGAGGACGCCATTAACGCGCGCGCCTCGTCTGACGCCCGAATCCCTCGCGACGAACGAAGAGAAATGGACGACGCATTGGGCATCTTGCGCATTTTGAAACGGAAGCAGTCCTAGTCCCAGACTCACTCAACCTACGCGGACGCTGCCTCGCTGCCATTCCCATGGCATCACTGCGAGTCGGGCGTGAGCGCCCCGGTCGCGGGGTCAATGAGGAAGTGGGAAATGTTGGAATCTTGAAGATGTGCGACGGAAAGACCTGCGCCATCGGAGTCGACTTCAACGTTGGAGGATTTCGCGCCCACTGTAAATGGCGAAGAGATAACCACCTGGAGTGTGCCAGTTTTCCAGTCAATTGCGAACGCGGAGATGCTTTCAGACGCGGCATTCAGCACATAAAGATACCTTCCCGAGGGATCGATCGCGAGCCACGCAGGTCCGTGTTCTGGAAGAACGGAGATTTCGGCGGATGTTCCGCTGTGGCGGTCGAGCGAAATCATTACCGAATCTCGCAAACCGTTCGCAGCGAAAGCCATCTCCTGCCCTGTTCGCAGGTTCGTCACGTACAGAACGCGTGAATCGCCGTGGACAGCGATGGCGACGTTCGCGGGCGCAGTTACCGTTAGAACTGTCTTCGTATCGTTACCGTGGTAGCTACCACCGATATTTACAGTTCCTGCAGCAACGCCCGTTGCCACTCCCATTTTGTTGATCGTTGCCTCCGCCGGATTGTCCGAAGCCCAAGCCGTGCTACTCGGTGATGGGTAATCGGTCTGGCCGTCCAAATACGTCACGACCAAACTAAATTGCTGGGTCGCGCCGATCGCGATCGTGGGATTCGCTGGAGTGATCTTGACCGACGTGATGAGTAGATTTTTCAAGACGGAAGACAGGCAACCCGACAGCCCTAGAATCGAGAGCACGGGAAGAACTTGCAGGAGGCGCTTGAACTTGATCAATAGAACTCCGTGTTTGCCCGAACAGAAGGCTGACTTCTCCAATGGTTCAATGGCAAGCGCTCAATTCAGCGCACCGATTAAATGATTTTTTGCTTCTCCAGCTCTTGAACGATAAGTTTGGAAATCGCGTCAATAGCTTTAAGGGGTGAACGAGGATTAACCGTATCGCTTGTTCCGGTCCAAATAAGCTCGCCATCCGGCTTGGCCGTCGAATAGAAATTTGTCTCGATTTGCGCGGTCTTATCCACCTGGAGATAGTCGGGAGAATAGACCACGGGGTAGATGGCGCCATAGTAGCCGTAGAGCGTGTTGTAGTAATAGGGAAAAGGAGTGATGGGCTGCCCCGGAATTACTGTGACTTTCTGGCTCACCTTCACCAATCGGGAGGCCACGACTGCGTCAATATTTTGGCCCCGAATGACGTCTTTCAATTGATTCATATCAATGGGCGTGGAGTTCGGCCTCGGAAGAAGCGAATAACTGGGAATGGCTTGAATTCCGGGTCTCGCTATCGCTGCTGACAGCTGGTCTTCAAACTCGGCCCGGTTTTCGACCCTCCCGTTTATGCCGAGCACAAGAATGTTCACGAAATGTGCGCCAGAATAATTCGGGTTCGTCCATGTAAACAGGAACTTTGTGGATTTGGCGTATACCCCTGTGAGCGCAGCCAAAATCGCTAGGATGAGGATCGCTTGTCTTCTCAAATTGTGTCTCCTGTGCGCGTTGCAGCTATGCCTCACCGCCGGAACCTCGGAATAGGTGGTTAATCATGGCATTAGCGACTATGAGCGGTAATTGTCAAAAATGACAGCTCTAGAACGGTCGCGTTGTCTTCCGCCAAGTATTACGTCGGCTAGGGACGTCTCTAGAAAGACCAACCGATCCCCGAGCTCACTCCCAGCTCGTTCCGTTTTGCATTCTCAGGAGGCCTACTATCGAAGTTGTCCCAGAAGGTGAAGGCAAGATGGAATTTGTTTCTGAGTTTGATGTTGAGTGAATTATTCGTCGTTAGCCGAATACGGCCTGTGTCCGTCAGTCCCGGAAATGTCAGCAGTTGCGAATCGAACTCTCCGAAATTAAACCGCACCAAGCTGTACTGCAAACCCACGAGAGCCTCCGCATGTTGGTCCGACGGCTCTCCGGCGGTAGTGTCAAACGATTCACGAACAAAGACAACGCCGGCCAACCAGGAAAGGTTGCTGTTGGTCGTTCGTTTCAAGTACCGTCCATAACCACCGCCGAGAGTCGTGCGTAGGACCAAATCCTGGCGGCTACTGTGGAGAAAATCGGTCAGTGCCAGCAGGTACGAATTTCTGTTGAGGAACTTGGCCAACGTCGTCTGCAGGTCTTGACGATTTGTTTTGGGCGCTCCTGCCTGTCCGCCAAACGTGGAGTCGTAAGCGGTCGCGGCCTCCCATCCCGCCGTCTTATACGCCGCACTCGTGTTGACGTCCACTGCCGTTTGGCTATTCCCGCTGGAGAAGCTGTAGCCGAGATCGATAGAGCCCTGCAATTGCCTCCAGAATGTAGGTTTCTTAGTTTCCATGCTCACTATTTCTGCAGAAGGGACCTGCACTTCCTCCGTCGCTTCGCGAATCAGGAAGTCTTCCACCTTCGCTTGCGCACCAGAAACCTTTTCGATCTTTCCCTCTAGTCTTTTACCGTTGTTCAACACAATCCTGTACGTAGCGGTGCTCTGGACCGACTCCACCTGATTCCAATCCAGCCCGATATTGCCTGATACGTAATCCGTCTCGACAAATAACAAGCCGTTTTGCAGACGCTTTACTTCTCCGGTGAAATGATCCCCGTTGTTCATGACGACTACATCTTTTCGTTTCGCCTCAGCCGGAGAACAGAGAAACACTGCGAGAAGCGATAGCAATAAAATGCGACTAGCGAGGGGGGACGAAAGAATTCGAACGATCATTTTCGACTCCTACGATGCAAGGAGGTCGCCCGTAAATTCGGACGTGCGATTTATCGGCAGCTGACTATCCGGCGAGCGACTGTAAAAAAAGAAACTCCAGCGCTACTATGGCGCTTGGTTGCGTCAGAACGCCTCGCCAACGCCCATCCCAAATGTGTGACCGTCTCTACCCTGGGCGATATCGGCTCGAAGATTAACGTGGTACTTCTTACTTAGCTCAAATCGCAATCCCCCGCCTCCGCTGGGCAAGAAGTGCCCGTTCTGCACCCTTTGTAACAATTGGCTTCCGGCGGGAATCGTCCCACCAACACCGCCGAACGCGACCAACCCAAACCTCTTCGGCAGTACGAGGCGATACTCCAATTGTGTCGCGAGCGTGTAGCGAGTGAAGTATTTCCCTGCCACATATCCCCGCAATTCATTGTTGGTCCCGTAGATGCAATTCCCGTAGAACGGAGGATTCCCGCCTGTCGCGCAGAAATTGGCGTCATAGGCAAGGACTTGACCCTTGCTTAAACTCCAATATTTGTCGAACGCAGTTCTGTACGCTTGAAAGGAATACTTACTGTTTAATGCCTGGGAAAAGAAATCTGATGTGAAAGTAAAGAAAGTTCCGCCAATCGGGTAGAAGTGATTGGGGCGGGTATCCCGGGTCAGCCGTGCGCCGATTGACGTGAGGTTCGTGTGGAGCCCGACTTCCGGGGGAATCGGGAAGTTGGTAGCATTATTTGGCCTGACCGTAACAAATGAACGTCCTGTAATGAATCGAGGGCCCGCAAAGAATTTCCATCCAACGCGACGCAAAAACTCACCAAAGAACGCCTCGCCAGTTTGTTGAAGGGGTAGCTTTAGGCCCGCAGCAATTCCGTTGCCATATATGTTGTAGTCTACGTTGCCGTGGCCGAATCCGGATGTAATCTCATACGTATTTTCTTTCAGGAAGAGCTGCCCTCCCACCGCGAAGGCCCGGCTGCCATTATTCGTAATGAGGCCAGCTACCCCTATAGTGGAAGGGGGAGAAACCTTGTCTTTCGTGCTGAAGGGAAAGATATAACCAAGTACGGGGACGATTCCCGAACCGATAGCGGGGCTAGAAATTGGAAGAGGCGCAACTACAAACGCACCGGGCCCGCCGAGTTTCTTCTTTTTTTTTTGCTGCGTTCCTGGCTTCGGAGGTTCGGTTGACTGCGCGTCCTGGCCTGCAGTCTTCGGCGAATTCTCTTGTGAAGCTGTGACGGCGGATGGCTCATCCGGTCGTTGATTTTCTTGACTGAGACACGGGATGCTGACTGAGCCACAGACTATGCAGAAAAGCAGAACGTCGACAACACGCTTGGTTAACGTTCCCAACCTACTGCTAGCTTCGGATTTTCGTAGAGCCCCGCTTTCGATTTCCATGTGATCACCTTGTCGGTAGGCGCTTCGCGGAGCTTGGTTAGCAGCCCGAGTTTAGACTTCCTAACGCGATACTATCTACACGTTATGGCTCTCGCATAGATCGCTTACGCGAAGCGCTGCGAGTAGGTGACGTGTGGATATTCCGAACTTTGTCAGGAGCACTCCCAAAGATCGAACTGATCAGCTGGTCCATCGAGCCCTCAACAGTGAGAGGTAATCATCCCTCCAGAAATGCGGAGGCAAATTTGGACTGTTCGTGTGCCTAAAGCGATCCGCATAACAGCAGCGGGGATCGCCGCACCAAGCTGATTGTTTCCCGTAGATAGTAGGAGACGAAAGGCGCCGACGAACATTGTCAAAATTACCAACTCTACTTGAATAAGCCCGCGATGATCGATTCCAGCCTAGCAGTTTAAGGACCATCGGCTATTTTCCGAGACCTGTAAGTTTTGCCAATTGAGTCATTCTT
Organism: uncultured Acidobacteriota bacterium; assembly: GCA_963703675.1. Taxonomy (GTDB): domain Bacteria; phylum Acidobacteriota; class Terriglobia; order Acidiferrales; family UBA7541; genus Palsa-295. The sequence continues at coordinate 16,778 of CAVPFH010000014.1, forward strand.
CCTCCCGACATACGGTAGGAGGGATTCCAAAACAATCGGGCCCAAGTGCCTAGTGTCGTGCATAGCGTCACGCGGCTATGGGCCAGAGTATTTTGTCAGTTGAGAGCCAGCGAAGCTGGTGATGGAGAGAAGAATGAATCGGAACTTCGCAATGCTAAGTCTGGCGCTATTGGTTTTTTCGTTGAGAGCGGGGGCTCAGGAACAAAGCGCGCCGCAGCAACCGAACCCGTCGATTTATCACGTCACAATGGTAGGAAAGACGGTGACAGCAATCAATTATCAACACCGCAGCGGTTCGACGATGATCGATTTCCGGGGCACGCCACTCCTTCCTCTGGCGAAGGGCCAGGCAAAGATTGACAGCAAGAAGGGGTCAATCACGATTGATGCGAAATTCAATAATTTACAGTCGGCGCAAATGTTTGGCCGCGAGTATCTGACTTACGTGTTGTGGGCGATTACGCCCGACGGCAAGCCCACAAATCTGGGCGAGGTAATAATGAACGGAACCGATAGCAAGCTTTTTGCGACGACTCTGTTGCAATCGTTCGGCCTGATCGTCACTGCGGAGCCATACTTTGCCGTAAGCATGCCGAGTGATGTGGTGGTGATCGAAAACATTGCTCGTTCTGACACGAAGGGAACGACCCAGGACGTGACAGCAAACTACGAGTTGCTGCGTCGCGGCCAGTACACATATACAATGACCAACGTTACGCAACCGGTCACGAATTTTTCCCCGAACGTTCCGCTCGAGGTTTACCAGGCACGCAATGCGATCCAGATTGCAGTGCAAGCGGGTGCCGAGAAATACGCGCCCGAAGCACTAAATAAGGCGGAAAGCTCGCTAAATCAAGCTGAGGGGCTGCTGAAAAGCAAGGAAAATAAGAAGCAAGTGATAGCTGCAGCGCGCGACACTGTACAGACGGCGGCCGATGCGCGGCAGATTTCGTTGAAACGCGCTGAAGCCGAACGGATCGCCACGCAGCAGGCGGAAGCGCAAGACGCTGCCGCAGCGGCTGAAGCGAAACAGAAACAGGAAGAGGCGGCACGCCAGCAAGCAGAAATTCAAAAGCTGCAAGCAGAGCGCGATGCGGCTCAACAAGCAGCCGCCGCCGCCGAAGCAAACGCGGCGAGTCAAGCCGCTCTGCAAAATGAAAAAGAAGCGCAAGCAGCCGCCGCTAAGGCGGAATTGGAGAAGCAGCAACTGCGTGCTGCTTTGCTCGATCAATTCAATCGTGTACTCCCGACGACGGACACACCCCGCGGTTTGAAAGTCAACATGGCCGACGTGTTATTCGCTACGGGGAAATACGATCTTCAGCCTCAGGCACGCGAAGCACTCGCAAAGCTTTCCGGCATCGTACTCGCTCACCCCGGGTTGCGCCTTTCGATCGAGGGGTATACGGACAGCACCGGAACGGAAGCATTTAACCAGACGCTCTCGGAGCAGCGCGCGAACGCAGTAAGAGATTACTTGATTCAGCAGAGCCTTGAAGCGACTTCGGTGACGGCAACGGGATTTGGCGAGACAAGCCCCGCCGCCAGCAACGACACGACTGCCGGACGTCAATTGAACAGGCGTGTTGAGATCATAATTTCGGGCGAAGTGATTGGCACGAAGATCGGCGGCGCCTCGGCGATGTAGGGCCACGCATTTTAGACAGTTCAAAAAAAAGGGGAGAATATGAACGAAAGAAAAGTACTTTGCGGTTTGGTTCTAGGGCTCGTGTGTGTCGTTATCCCAAGCACGTCGTACGCACAGGCCACGAGTGACAATCCCAGCGTCACCGCGCAGTTGAGCGACGCAAAGACGATCGTAGCCAAAATCAAGAACGATGCAATAAAGATGCAGTCTTATACGCAAACCACCGGCCTGAGCTGGCAAACGCACTCTGCGGCGCTTGAGAAAATCAAGGCTGACGTGAATGAACTGCAGCAGAATATGCGGGGCTTACAATCGCACCGGACCGTGGCCAGCCCGTGGCAACAAGATGCAATTGATCGAATAACCGGGTTTGCGAACGATCTAGCTACCAATATGAACGCCACCATCGATCGCCTGAACAAGAGCAAGAGCCGCCCGACTGCTCCGCCCTATCCTGAGTATCTTAAGGCGAATACGCGAATCGTCAGTGATCTTGGAGATGAGATCGATGCGACCATCGATTACGCGCAGAATAAAGCGAAGCTGGACAGTTTGGGTCAACAGTTAGATTCTTCCGCGAAATAATGTGCAAGGAATTTCCAAGTGAGGGCGGCTTCCGAAACGTGAGGCCGCCTGTCCCACAGGCATCATTAATAGAATCCGCGACTTAAAGTAGGTGTTTTTACTGGGCGATTGATCGTCATCCCAATCTGAGATTGGCAGACCCAAGCGTAAACAAGTGGCCGGAGCAGGACGGAAGGCTAAACGGTATGAACAATCACATGATCCCACCATTCCTCGTGCTCTCGATTTCTTTCGTCGTGCTATGGCTCTCGGCACGGCTAGGTGCCGCGTTTCGCAAACAACAGGCCGTCGACGAAGGCTTGCGCCATGATCTCGATGTTATCGTGGCTGCGAACCTGACGCTGCTCGGCCTCATCATCGGATTCAGCTTTTCGATGGCCACTAGCCGGTACGATCAGCGCAAGAACTACGAGGAGGCGGAAGCCAACGCGATTGGCACGGAATACGTCCGGGCCGACCTGCTACCTTCCGCCGAAGCGGCGAGAGTGCGCGAACTGCTGAGTGACTATCTCGACCAGCGTGTTTTGTTCTATCAAAACCGCGATGCAGATCGGCTTCGACAAATCAACGATGCTACTGTGAAACTGCAGGCCGATCTGTGGTCCACTGTTCAAGCTGCGATTGCCGCAGCACCGCAAACACCTGTGCTCGCACTGGCCGTTTCAGGGATGAACGACGTGTTGAACTCGCAGGGATATACGCAGGCTGCCTGGTGGAATCGAATCCCAGTGGCGGCATGGGTCCTGATGGGGGTGATCGCCATTTGCGCCAACCTTTTGTTCGGCTATGGTGCGCGCCGCACAAAAGCGGGGTTCATCGACCTGCTGGTTCTACCGCTCGTTCTGTCCATCGCGTTTCTTCTCATAGCCGACATCGACAGCCCGCGTAGAGGTGTCATTCGCGTGAATCCGCAAAATTTAATAAGCCTCGCTCAGTCCCTACATGCGCACTAACCGAAAAGTCCCTAAACTGCTACGGCCCGCTTCAGTTCGCCGATAAATAGTGGCCATACGCTGAGGCGTTAACACTGCCAATTAGCGCTGGAAGAGCTCCTTCTCTGCGGTCAGTGGTCTTCATGCCCACCGCGAGGCATGCGGAAGCGCAATCGCGTACGGAAATCCATGCGAGCTACCACATAAATCAAGACGCGACTGGTAGTGATGCAGGCTGCTGCAAGCGAAATTCGAGGAGGGTTTCGCTCGGTATTGTTAGCTGCTGGCCTTTCTTGGTAGCGGCCACAGCTGTTCCGGCGCCAGCGCCAGCGAGTGCACCGATCCCGGCTCCCTTTCCTCCGCCTGCGATTCCGCCAATCAGGGCACCCAGACCCGCGCCCCCGACAACTTTCTTGGCCGTCTTCTTGCCTTCTCCTTGTCCCTTCACCTCATAGGTACTTGTCAGAAGTGGATAGGCTGTGCCGTTGACCATGATGTCGGTCAACTCGAGCGTCAGTTCGGAACTTCCTGACATTCTCCCGGCTGATTGAGCTGAAGCGAGGCGGCCGTACACCGTCGCTCCCCTCGGCGCGACCACCACGTTGTCCACTTGGAGATTGGTTTCGAGGCTGGCGGTGAAGCGATACCCCGCCTTTTGTTTGGTCGAATCTATGGAGTCAATCATGCGGATCAAAATGCGCGTTCCCGCAGGTACGGTGATCTTCTTCGTACTTTGCGCCGCAGCAGACGCACCTCTGGCGGGGGCTGTCCTCAAAGCTGCCGGTTCGACCTTGCCGAAGGAATCTCCCTGCATAGATACGATTCCGAACAGGATGGCCACGGCACAAACGGGCACATTGCGCATGTGTTTTCTCTCCTTCGTTGCGTTCACGAGCCTTGTCCAACAATCGGCAGAGAAGAAGCTATCTGAAGATCAATAATCAAAAGCAGTTGGTGTTCGACTTGAAGAAAACGCGCGGCAGTGAGAGCTCCCAGCGCTTGCTTCATGCGTTCATAGTATTTTGCAAGAAGCTCAGCACGTTGCATTTGGTAGTTCAAGGCACTCTTAATCAGTTCGTCCGCTTTCTCGTCAGTCATTTGTGAGTAATTCTCAGCATAGTCTTTAATATTTTCGATCCGCAGATTATTCACTTTGGTTAATTCGGCATCGTACTCGCTGTAGATCGGCCAGAATTTCGCCGCATCATCGATATCCAGCTGCATGACCGCGCCCATTATCTCCGCCTTCTGGTCACGCACATTGGTCCGCATGAGTTCTACGTACTCTTGGATATTCTTCTTCTGTGCGTCGGTCGCCGGCGATTGCGCCGATTGGTCTTTAGTCTTTTGCGGCTGCTCCTTACTTTGTGCCCGAGCTGCCGGGTAAGAAGCGATGAGCATGGACAGCGCGACCCACACTGCAATTCGTTTCTTCATCTTGAATCCTCCTGTAAGAGTCACGTCGCTGGAGCGAAGCCGGACTGGGCGCTTGCACAAGCCAGCAATCGCTTCAACAAACGTGGGAGTCCGAATTTGGCCAAAGAATTGGGACCTTATCGTTCCATCACATTCACAAGCTTCCACGGTCCCGAACCATAGCTTTCAAAAACCAGCTGATTGTCTTTATCCACCTTGATTCGCAGTCCAATGATCAAACTTCCGGAATTTTGGGACTTGTCATTGTTGAGGTTCAACTCGAGAGCGGACAGGTCATAGTCCTTCGAGCGGCCGCCTTCGCGAGCTTCCAGTATCTGAATCGGGCGATCGGTGATTAGGCGTATTCTCCGGCCGTCCGCGGTTGGGAAGGTCCGCACATACGCAATGCTATAGCCCAGAGTGCCGGTGACTGCGACGCGACCCTTCGATTTCATTTTCGACAGGGATTTCGAAAGTGCGGCCTGACCGCCTTGCGTGAAAGCATCAATGAGTGCCTTTTGATCGTCAGGCGTCGAGTAGGACTCTATTGAGACGGTCACGTTAAAGGTCTTGCCCATAGCCGTGTTCTGGCCCATGGCTTGCGCTTGAATGGTTTCCCGCTTGGGCTTGTCCTGCGCGCCAGTATTGAAAGCTGCCATCGCCAGGACGACGGCAATCAGAACACCGACTATCCGTTTATAACCGGAACGAGACGTATTCATAGTTATAGGGTCACCAGCGCTAAGGGAATGTGACACAAGCCCCTCTGGTTTCTAATTGTCAAAACTAACAGGGTAGGGTCCCTGGCCCCATTTCCAGACCGTCCGCGGATGGTCGAAATTCAGTCCGAAACGCGTTAGGTTGATCTTTGGCCGACCTGAGACGCGCGACACTCCACAAGACGATTGGCCGTCCGATGCGCTCCCGTTTCACGGCGACGCGCTTTCTTTCATGCAGAACATGAGCTGGGCACCTCGGCTGGGGCTGCGGTACCGATATTCGCGTTCACTGCTTTGGCGGCTGATCCTGATTCATCTGCTTCAGTTTCTGCTCCAGTAATGCCTTCTCCTGCTCCTTCGTCAGCTTGGGAAACAGCAACACAAACTGCAACCGCAGGCCCCACGGCGAAGTTCCCGGTGGATGGACAGCATTTCCGTAGAACTGCGCGGTGATGTTCACCGGCTGGAATCCGAGCTTCATGATTCTTCCTACGCCCCCGCCGAAGGGAACCGTCCAGACGCTCCCGCTCGGCGCTCTCCAGTTGGCGGTGACGATTGGCGAGGTGGTGAGATACCAGCCCTTCTTCATGTTGTAGTTGACGAACCACTGAAGAAGGAACTGGTTCACGGGAGGCTTGTCGACATTGGAATGACCAGCGACAGACCATATGTTGTTTGCAAGAAACCCAATCGTCCATGGCTTGGGCTGCACGAGCACGACCACCGAGGGCCCCAGGCTGAATTTTCCCTGCCCGAGAAAAGTCGTGTTGGTTGCAGTAGGCAATACCAAACTCGGCCCGATGCCCCAGATCACCTTGCTCTTCTTCGGCACGAGGAAAAACGAAGGGTTCATGTCCCCCAGCCCATAGACGCCAGTGGTTTGCGTGGGAGGCCCGGATGCCTGCGCGACCGGAAGGGGCTGGTAGATGACTGGTGTAATCCAACGAACGATCAGATTCCAGTTCTTCGATATGCTGAGCGGGATCACCGGCTGGATGTTCAGAACATTTTGGGTGCGGTCAGCCGGGCCATTGTTGAAGTTGAAGTTCTCCTGGATGGGAACGCTGATGAGGCTGGCTACCGGGTTCTGCGCCGCATTTCGCAGCGCGTCGGTGTTTACGGCTGCCGCTGGCGTTTCGTCGGTCGCGACCTGCGTACCCTCCGGGCCGACGGGGGGTATCTTGTGCGAACAGCGGCACAGCTGATAGCAGCAAGACCGCTAGTGCCACGATGAATGATGGTTCGCATGCGGCATTCCTAATTTCTGTCCGTTGCCAAGCCAACCGGTTGTCAGCCGAAAATTGAATCGTGTTCCAGTCGGAGGTTCCCCGTTCAGTTCTCGCTGCCGGATGCCGCTCTCGACATCGTCGCGATTACCTGGTCCAAGGAGAAGCTGGCCGGCTTCTGGCGGGGCGGGAACTCTCTGAAGCTTGAGAGCCATTGTCCGACGAATGCCTGCGCAGGGACCATCAGGAATATGCGGTCGGCTCTCCAGTGCTGGTAATCGATTCCTTCATAGTCAGCTCGCTCGAAGGGGTCGGTTCGCAAGTTGAATAACTTAGGGAAACGCAGTGGAATCATAGGATCTTGCCAAACATCGAGGCTATGCGCGCGCTGCTCCATGAAAACCAGCTTCCACTTGTTGTACCTGAGCGCAGCGAGATCTCCATCATCGGTCCAATAGAGGAACTCCTTGCGCGGGCCATCCTGAGCTTCACCCTTGAAGTAGGGCATCCAGTTGTAGCCGTCCAGGTGGACCTTGTAGCTCATGTTACCGGCCCTATAGCCTGCGAGCAGCTTCTGCTTGACGTCCGGCTCGCCAGCCGCAGCCATTAACGTTGGCACCCAGTCTTCGTGAGCGCAAATGTCGTTAACAACCGTGCCAGGCTTGACCGTTCCGGGCCAGCGAATGACGAAAGGAACGCGGTAACCGCCCTCCCAGTTGGTGTTCTTCTCGCCGCGGAAAGGAGTGGCGCCGCCGTCGGGCCAGCTCATCGCTTCGGCGCCATTGTCAGTGGTGACGATGACAATCGTGTTGTCGGCGATGCCGAGGTCGTCGAGCTTTTTCAGAAGGACGCCAATATTGTCGTCGAACTCGGTCATACCTGCCCCGTACAAGCCCTTCTCGGCGATCATGGACTCATATTTGGGCTGCAAGTGGGTCCAGATATGCATGCGTGTAGTGTTGTGCCAGATGAAGAATGGCTTGCCGGCTTTTACGGAGCGATCCATCGCGTCGAGAGTGGCGGCGAGGAATTCCTCGTCCGCGGTCTCCATGCGCTTCTTGGTGAGCGGACCCGTGTCTTCGCAGGTCTGTTTACCCCAAGGGCCGAAGCGCGGATCGGGCGGCGCGGGATTGTCCGTAGCCGTGGCTTTGCATTTGAAAACGCCTCGAGGGCCAAACTTAGCAAGAAACGTCGGGTCCTTGGGGTAATCAACGTTCTCCGGCTCTTCTTCAGCGTTCAGGTGATAGAAGTTGCCGAAGAACTCGTCGAAGCCGTGTACCGTCGGCAGGAATTCATTGCGATCGCCCAAATGATTTTTTCCGTGCTGAAACGTCATATAGCCCTGCGCTTTCAATAATTCCGCAAGGGTGGGATCCTCTGGGCGGATGCCCAGGTCGGCACCTGGCAGGCCCACTTTGGTCAGGCCGGTGCGAATTGGCGATTGTCCGGTGATGAATGCGGCGCGACCCGCGGTACAACTCTGTTGGGCGTAGTAGTCGGTGAAGAGTGCGCCTTGTTGCGCTATGTGGTCTATATTGGGAGTTTTGAAGCCCATCATGCCCTGGTTATAGGCGCTGATGTTCCAGTAGCCGATGTCGTCGCCAAAAATAACGAGGATGTTCGGTTTTTTCTGCTGGGCGTTGACGCGGACCGCCGTGACCGACATTAACAGCAAGACAATCGAGGCTATACGGACTTTGCATACCATATTTTAGTTAACCTCTCCATGCTCTAAGCATGCTACTGCGGCCTCGGAAACGGGTATCGAGCCGACCCGGTCCGAGAAAGTTTTGCGCCGCGTAATCGCAGTGAACGAACTGCGGTACCGTTTGCGGAGCCAATTTGACTATTGCTTAAAGACCACGGGAGGGCCACTGACTCGCTTGCCCTTGAGGTCAACGATCACCTCGACCCGGTCAGCGATCTTGATGAACGGAATGCCGCTGTTCATGCCGTAGTCCTTGCGATCGAAAGCCATTGTCCCCGTAATAGAACCCGCGCCAGTTCCTTTGCCAGTAACTGTAAAAGTCAGCTTCTCGGGCTTCGTCACTCCGCGTATCGTAAAGTCGCCCACCAGGTCAAAGGTATCGGGACCGGTCTGTTCAATCTTCGTTGACTTAAACGTTATCAACGGATCGTTCTTGGCGTCGAAGAAGTCTTTGCTCTTCAGCTTGCCGTCCTTCATGCTGCTTCCAGTATTCACCGAGTCGGCCTGAATCTTGACGTCCAAAACCCCGGTCGAGACGTCTGGAGACGTAAATGTCAGGGTGGAATTCCACTTGTCGAAGGTACCCTCGATGGCTACCGAGGCCTTTACGTTGAACTTAACCGAGCTCCCTTCCGGCGTAATCACGAAAACAGGAGCTTCCGGTGCTGAGGCTGCAACTCCCAGCACTGGGAGAAACAGCGCAACCACTGTAGCTTTGCCCATCCAGTTCATATATGTACTCCTCTTCAGTTTACTACCTTCATCGAAATACTCTGCTGCCGACCGCGTCACGGAAGCGGCGCGAGGCAATATCGCAAGTATGGCGATGCTGCTCCCTAAAGCCTCGGTTGGTAATTGTCAAAACTGACAGTCTAAGGCGCGCGGTTACGATGAATGTGGTCTGATCCAGCGGCGGCGGGAAAATCGCAGAAATTCCCGTTAAGAGGAAGCCCCAACCAGTCATGAATGCATTGCTAGATAAATTAGTCCTGAGCCGGTTGCCACGAATTATCGGGATTGTAGGCGGTGATTTTGGATTCAAGCTCACTGGTTTGGTCACCCAGGTCCTGCTGATATACAACACCATCTTGATTGACGACGAAGGTCATGACGCCGGTGGAGGCATACTGCGCGGGATATGCGATCAGCGCGAAGCCTCCTGTCAATTTTCCATCTACGATGTAGTTTTTCGCTCCTCCGGGTGCCTCGGGTCCCTGCTCAGTGAGGATCCTGTAAAAGTAGCCGTAATAAGGCGCCGGATCTCCTGCTGACTGCTGCGAAGATTTCTCCATGGCAGCGCTTGCGACCAAAGGGCCCATCGGGCTCTCGGGCTCACGTTTAGAGACGGGCCAGTAGAGACCGTCCTGTTTGCCCGGAGTGCTGAGAAATCGCTGCGCGTAGATGCCGTGGGCATTGCCATCATGGCCCTTCGCGGCGTAATCCTTCTGACTTTGCACGTACCCTTCACACACCGCGATTGCACCGAGTTCGTTCCGGCCAACTCGGCGATCGAGGATTTCCTCATTGCCTCGATCAATGTCGAAATACCACACCCTGCCGTCGCGCACGATCGGAAATGGGAACGGCCAGTCGCCCTTCCCGACCTGCAAGAATTCGAAGCCCTGCGCTTCAGACGATATCGAATGCTTCTCATCATAAGCCTTGACGAAGTTTGCGAGGACTTCCTTTGCGGCGCCCAGATCCCCCGAGGATATAAGGTCTGCCGCTTGGGGACCAATGATTGGAACAAGTTGTGCCGGATCACCCGAGCGCGCCGCTTCCATCAGACTTTTCACTGCTTCCAAAGGCGAAGCGAAAGTTTTCTGTCCGCTGATTGCCTGCGCAGCCAAAGGCAAGGATGTCAAAAGCCCTGCAAGAATCAGCAACACGAAGAGTGGCAGTCTTGGTTCCCGGATCTGAATGGAAGCTTGAGTCCTCATTGTCTTTTTCCTCTGCTTCCCTGCGTGCTCGCTGCGCCACGCTGGCTTGCTGTCTTCTCTGATCTTCCGGGGTTTCCTGCTCCTTCAAATGCTCCTGCCGGTCGCGTTTGGGCAGCGGTGTTTGTGGTTGATCGTGCGGGGGACGACGCGGCCGAGCCCGAGGAATAGCCACGGTCAGGCTTCACGGATTGAGTATTAGCGTTGCCCGACGGAGAGGTTCTAGCGTTCGTGGTGGAGGGATTCCTGGACGTGTTGTTCGCCGCATTGCCATTCGCCTTGTTGCCGCCGTTGTAGGTCGATTGGCCCTTCCAACTCGGATTTGTCTGCGTGTTACCGCCTTTCACAGTCGTGTTTCCCGTCTTATTGACCTGGTTGCCGGTATTAATGGTGACATTGTTCCCGCTGACGTTTCGATTGATCGTGTTATTGCTCTTGTTTTGATTGTTCGTATTGCCGCGGTAGTTGTTGTAATAGTTGTTCGAATTATAGTGGGCGTTGCCTGGATACGGCCGGTTATAAGCGTACGCGTAATTCGGCGGGCGATAGTACAAGGTCGCGCGATGATAGTTGGGGCCATACACCGGACGATAAGAATAGTGATGGACCACCCACGGTCCACCCCGGTAGTACACTCCGCCGCCGTATCCCCAGCGTGGGTAATAGTAATTGTTGCTGCTGAACATCGCTCCGACGGCCATGCCGACGCCGAACGCGATAATGACACCGGTCGCCGGTTGGCTAGGCGGGGGTGCGACATAGACTTGCACCGGATTGTATTGCGGCACGTAAATGATTTGAGGATTGGTGGGCTGAATCACGATCACCTGTTGGGCGCCGGCTTGCTGAGTCACCACCGTCTGGTGCGGAGTTGTTTGCAAATTTCCGGCCTGTTTCGCCTGCAGCCGAAGGCGCTGGACCGAATCAAGAACTGCACTCTGGTTCGCGGTGAACGCTTCTCCCAGCTGCTTGGTCCAGTCAATTTCGGAGCACATCATGTCTACAACCTGGGGAAAATGAAACAGCGCGATCATGGCCGCGCCGAATCCAGCCGCCTTCGCGGCGCTATCGAGTTTGTCTCCCTCGAGACTTTTGTTCTGTAGCAGCCAGTTGCCCCCATCCAAGACTTCCTGGGAATTTACGGAAGCCGCCAAGACTTGCATGAGCAGAGCGTCCGGGTATAGCGCGACCGGGGCCAGGAGTTTATCGAGCTGTTCCGGCGTCGTTGCGGCTGAGCTTCCCGATTGAGGTATGGTCAGCGCTCCACCCGCCAGACTCATGTTCATGGAAATCGCTAGAATCACAATAATCGTTCGCTTAACAAAGATGCCGGGCGTTTCCATATTGGTCTCCCTGCGAATATTCCCTTGCTCATAGGCAATCTCATTACCGGTTGATTCATGGTCCTCCCCGCGTTCTCCGAATGTAACTGTCAAAAGTAACAGTGGACTATCGTCAACGTTGCTGTATGTAAAAAATGATCCGAATGAGTCTCAAAACTCTCACCTCGGGGCCAAAGTGAGATTTTTTTACCTTGTCCGAAGCCATCGGCTGGTCAAAAGCTTTAATCCCGAGCTGTAGGTTGAATTCAATTGCACGAGCCGTCGTCCACGAACTGGCCGCTGGCGGCCATGGCTCCGAGAGCGTGACCGCAAGCCACGAATCGCTGATTCAAACCGTCATTCTGGAGAGCGTCCGGCGAAATGTAAGTCAGATTGGCACGCGCGGCGACATACCTGTCGCTCAATTTCGCCATGTTTTGAAATTCGTTGCTCAATAATTGATAGGCACTGCGATCCGAGTCCGTAGAAATTGCGGTCGATGCCAGACGCAGGTTCGTAGTTGCTTGGGCGCGATACGGCGCAAGCATATCGCTCGTGACCGGGTTTCCATTTTGTATGGCGCTCGCGAGAGCTGCGTGCCATTCCCTTAGCGTCGCGGCTTCTTCTATGCCGGCTTTCAAGAAACCTTTTGAAAATCCCGGATTCGACCCCGGGCCGGGCGCGGCCACTGGTGTCGCTGTCGCGCTTGCGGAGGTGCCGGGAAGGGCCAAGACAATCTGGTTTCCACTAAAACTAAGCGAGGCATTTGACACGCGCGCTAAAGCCTCAAGATCAACGTACGAACGGCCGTTCACCTGGATCACAGGCACGTTTCCTGGCTGGCCGCTTATGACCAGCGTTCGGTTCTGGCCTACCTCCTGCGCCAGTGCGATCCCTGATACGATAAGAAATAATGTCACCAAAAACCAAGCAATCGATTGTCTTGCTCGCATAGGCCCCCTCCTACAACTCCTCATGTCCGAATTCATTACTGAAAAGTGCTGTGCCCATAAGCACGCCGCGGTGTCCACGATCGAAACTTGACTCTTGCATCACTGACCGAGATGCGCGAGAGCGGTGCGAAGTGGGGCGCTGGAAATCTGAATCAGTCCCGCGTAAGGCGTGTACATCTCCAGGATCAAGAAGACCGCGCCGGAAACCGAAAGAGCGGTCACGAACAAGCTGGCGATTACGGTCGCGTTAGGCGGGGCGAAGAGGCCAAAGCTGATGAAAACAATCGTAAGCCAGAAAATCAGCACGGCGAGTAACGGGATGGAGATCGATGTGGCTCTTTGTTCGTACATCAACCATCGTGTTTGACCAAGCGCGATCACGATATTCAGTGCTTGGGTCTGGCTCGAACGTTCTGCGTCGTTCCGCGCCGAGAGTCCCAGTATTTTGTCGTAGAGAGCTTCGGAGTTGGAAGATGACGGGTCCGATTGAGAAGGGCCTGATTGCGATTTCGCTCCCATCCGATCGATGACGCGGACAACCGAGGTGTGCAGCAAATCGCGCGCTTCCTTCGATTCCGGGCCGTAGTGGGCCAGAACGCGGTCCAGCAAGACGATCTTGCTCGACATGTCCGTCAGTTCAGCGCCCTGTGTGTCGAACGAAGACTTTGCAGATGCAATCAACAAGCCAAGCACAAGCGCTGCCATCGTTCCCACCAGTCCCATCCCCAGCTTTACGACATCTCTTGAATCTCCACCTAAGTGGTCCTTAGGCAAAGTGATGCGAAGGCACATGCCAAGAAGGGCGCCTCCAAAAACGAAGGCCAAAGTGATCAAGCTCACTGCCACCGGACTCATAGGCGTATAGCGATCGCCGTCATCGCGATCGCCGAAGTCTTGCGGAACTTAAAACGCCGCATGAGCCACTTGGGAAAGGGCGCGACGGCATAGGCGAGCAGGAGGCTGAGCAGCAGAGGCCCGAGGGCCGGAGAGGCGGCCCTGACTGCCCACAGGATGATGACGACACAAGTAGCACCCTGCGGGAGTCGCAGAATGGGGTAGGCCCGACTCTCTTTCATGAGCGGAACGGAACTCGCAGTTGGTTGGAATCAGTGCTTCCACGGAATCTTTGGAAAAACCGTGGATTTTCCGTTGAGCACAGCCCGTTTCACAGGCGACCCTGGCCGCTCCCGGCCGACCGGTATGCGACCTGCGCTGCTCCTTTGTGAACATAATCTTGGCTACCGATGCTGTTGCGGCCCAGTTACCCGCCGAGCTTCTGGTAATTGGAATTGGTCGTTGTCACGATAAGCTGTTTCGCGCTGGCGTTAAGAATTGTCTGCTGCGCATAGTTGGGACCGCCGGGCAGACTGGCCATCTGAACCTGCAACGTGACCACATCCTTCGTTTTGCCCATGTAGGTATTAATGTTCAGCGATGTAATTTTTTTTGAGGCGGGGTCAAAAGCGAGGGTCATTTTATCACCGGGCTGGGCATAATCAGTGAAGATCAAATTCACGAGGCCGCCTGCGGGATTGAACGAAACTTTTCCCGCCTGAAAGGCCTGTTGCATTTTCTGAGGGTCGGGCGGAACGTACATGCTGAGAAGGCCTTTCACATCATCCATGTAATCCGTCATTTCTGCTTTTTTCTTTTCAATTATTCTTTGCTTCATCCTGCCACCGCTCGGCTGTTCTGGCGGTGCGCCAATCGGAGTCTTCTGAACCTGCCCATCAGGACCGTATTGGCATAATTTTTCAGATGCGGGTTTCGGATCTCCCTTCAGCGTAAGCTGCGTCGTTTCTGTCCATTGATACTGGCGGAGTTGCTGCTTATTTTCAGCAGCAACCTCCTTCACAGCTGCAAGCTTCTGCTGCAACTCGCCATTCTGCGCAAAAGTCGCGGCGCTTGCTATAAGCGCTATCGCACCAATGAGTATCACATGTTTGCTAATCATAGCAGCCGTACCAGAGAAAGCAGGCGTCCCGTTCGTGGTTGCAGCGATACGATTCATTAGAATTCTCCTGATAGCGCCGGGCTAAACCGGCAGGTTGTTGTGAATGAAAGAGTCATACGGTAAAGGTCTAACGAACCATACCGACCTTGAGTCATGTGCGGTTGGCCGTGAGGCCAACCTTGAAGCGTTGACAAAGGCATGTACAGGCCAGCCATCGAGCCGCGAAAGACTACTCCAGGGTGCCGACACTGTAGGAGAAAGTGGAAGGCCATATCGGAGGCCCCGAAAGCGTGAGGGACAACCGAACCCTGCGCGGTCAAAGAACCTGAGCATGTACAGAAACAACCTGCGCGAGAACCGGGAGAGCCTATGTTTATCCGCCAGATGTCGGGCGGATCGTGTCAGCAAGTCCCAGGACGTAATCTGACGATGCACGAACATAGGCAGTCGTACAGAGCCGTAGTACCCGCGAAGTCTCTGAACAAGACGGGACAGCCAACCGTCGCGGAAGGGATGGAGGGAAGGGCTCTGGTCAAAGGGAACGAGTTCCAGCGAAACACGATCCGGGCTCAGTACCGGCGTATCGTGCCCCATGAGTTGGAACGCGTGTGGGCGATAGTTATAGAGGGTGTTCATGAGATCCTCTGCCTGTCCCCATTCTCTCTGCGATAAGAACCGGATGCGTTAATCGCGCCCGTCCGGGTCCGTGCGGGGGGCGGGGAGCAATCCCCGTCCCTACCGCGACTAATCTGAAGTGCCTACACGGTCAACGCCTGTACGCCGACTGAAATCCCTCGTAGCCTGAGTCATTAGAGGACCCGGAAAAGAGTCTTTAGAGAGGTGTTGGGCACCCCTCTTTAGAACGATACGTGGAGTAACCTCAGCCCGAGTCCTCTACCCTAGCGAGCAGGAGATTACGATTCCGGTAGATTTCCGGGTATTGTCAAGATTGACAGGTTTCGCAAAAAAAAGTGAGGCAAGAGGTCTGTCTTTTGACTCCTTACTGGGCGAACGAATGGCGTCTACCATCGCTCACCCGAACCCCTGGGTTGAGGAAGAAAAAAGACCCCAATTGAAGTAGCGTGAATTTGTCATTCCGATGGCAAGATCAAAATGTCGGGGACTCGTTTTTTATTTGAGAGCAATGCTCACGCCAAAGAGCACACCGGACGTCGCGGTGTCCAAGTAAGTGCCTGAGGAGCGGCTATAGTCAAAGTAGAGATAGCGGTAACCGACTTGCAGCGCGAGCGCAGGTTTGATCCGGTAGCCCAGAAGACCGAACACCTGATAATCAATTTGGGAAGCGACACCCCAGCCGCCGACGTCACCTCCAATGGTAACTTCCACTTTGGGCGTCAGAATTCCGGTGATGCGTCCGCCGACCAGCGGGTCCACCCAATTCTGCGAGGCGGAGAAATTCAGAGTGTTAGTGGTGAACGAGACACTCTCGCCGTAGTGCCAGTAGCGGAATCCCGCGAGTGCGACAATCTTGACCTTTTCCGCATCAATCAGGCGGTAGCCGAGCTTCTGAGTGAGGATGAATTGGGTTGCTCGCAAGTTCGCAACGCCCTGACTGGGTGTGTTCGGGAGCGCTTTATCAGAACCCAGCCTGATCCACATGATATCGAGCGGCATCACGATTCGCTTGTAACGAGGTTCTACAACACCCATCAATCCAAACCGGAAGTGCGAAAGAAGATCGCCCGGGGAGGCACTGAAGCTAACTTCCCGGCCGTTCGGGCCGCCAACATTCCCGTGAACTCCGGGGAACCACAGGTAGGGAGACACCGTGAAATGCCAGTCACTTTCAGAGGCTGTGCTGGCGGCAACGGCATTGCCACTGGGAGCTGCCGCGGCGAGCTCGGCGTCGGAAGCCATCGGTTGGTCTGCGGTCGCAGGATTCGCAGTTGAGGCGGTGGAGCTTGAGGCGTTGTTTTCAAGAACATCAGCGCTGCGCGCTGGAGGAGTCGCTTGAGCGCGACACGGGAACGCATTTGCCAGCATCAGCAGTCCCAAGAATATTACCGATACTGTGAATTTCTGATTTGAGGTCAAGAGAAACTCCTTCTTATGTCCTTCGCGGGACATTGTGTCGCAATGTCACAGATTCGCCGATGCTGTCACATGCCCTCAGCGGATATAATTGTCAGAAGTGACAGTCTCATCGTCCTCAATTGCGATCGGAACATCTTCGTTGAGACGCAGCGATTCCTGGTTCTCCCTTCCAGGGCCTCTAGAAGAAGAGATTTAGTATGAGTCCCGCAGCGTTCACTTGTTGATTAGGATGAGGGCCGGTGTTGTTCTCGTGCTCATAGTACGGGTCGAACTCGACGTGCCTGCCCACTGGGAACAGGCAGCCCGCATAGAGATTGGTGGAACTCCATTTACCATACTTGCTTTGGTAGAAGACCTCGGCGCTGAGATAAGGCGCTGGATGGTAGGTACTGATTGTGAGGCGCCGTTCTAGGGTCAATCGGTTGCGATAGCGCCACGTGAACTTGCCGTTAGACCAATCAAGATCGCCCCGATTTCTGTCGGAGATCAGTATCCGAGCCGTCATTGGAAAGTGAAATATAAGGACGGGTTCCAGCCGGTTTATTGTGGGCTTGCCCGGTGAGGGTACATAGCGGTATCCGACTGCCAACACTAACGGCCTGGATTTCGCGTCGTCCAGATCGAAAAGGGTAAAGTCTTTCAGCTTAAGCAAGGGCTTTAAGTAGAATTCTACGCTGGGTCCCACTTCCGCTTGTGTAGGATCACCACCTTCTCTCGTGTCCTTCGCTTGAAAACCAAATCGGACATAGGAATTCAGCTTGAAATTCGCATCAATTTCGGGCAGGAACTCCGTGGTCGATGTTTGTGCGCGGGCAGGCAAACAGAGCAGCAATAAGAGAGGTGTCGCCATCAGCCATTTGCCACGAACGCAATTCATTTCTTGGTTTTCTCGGAATCAGAAAGGCGCTCTGGAACGGCTTGCTGCATTTCCAGTGGACGGCTCGCGAGAGCCTCCCACCGTGAAGGTCGTTCTTGTTAGTTGCTGGGTCCTTTGGCCGCTGCTTCCGCCTCGGCCATCCTTTTCCCCATCTCCGCTTTGATTGCATCAAGGTTGAAGCTGGCGCCGCGCTGCATCGGCGGGTAATCGAAGAAGGTTTGGATTTCCTTGGCCATAACCTGCTGGACGAACACGAAACGCCAGAATTGGTACTTAAACCAATCGAAGTATTGCTGCGCGCCGTCTTTCGTCCCGTTGCTGGGCCAGCCCGTGCGCTCGAACGGATCGAGACGCAGGTTAGTGATGTAAGGTACGTCCGGATGGGTCTTTTCACCCAGCCAGCCTTGGGGTTGGTCGATGAAACGGAACTTGTAATCGTCAATGCGTATCGCGCCGACCGTGCTTTCGCCGAGGTAGAAGATTTCATGACGCGTGGACGGCCCTTGGCCGGTGATGGCCGCCATCTGGTTGTAACCATCTAAATGGTTCTTATAGGTTCTGTCACCTATCTGTTTACCCTTCAGCAGCTCTTCGGTAATGTTTGGATTGCCGGCTGCGGCGACGAAGGTGGGCAACCAATCCATGCCGGAGAAGATGCCGTTCTGCACCGAGTCCGCAGGCACATGACCGGGCCAGCGAAGAATCGCGGGCACGCGGAAGCCGCCCTCGAGGACCGTTCCCTTGGACTGCGCGAACGGGGTCTGACCGCCATCGGGCCAGGTGAAGACTTCGGTGCCATTATCGGTGGTGAACAATACAATTGTGTTGTCGTCTTCACCTATGTCCTTCAGCTTGTTCATCACGATGCCGATGTCGTCGTCAAATTGCGCCATGCCGGCTTCTTCTTCCGACCAGCCATTCTCAGAGTTACGCATCGCTTCATACTTCGGGGAGAGGTGCGTTACGATATGCATGCGGGTCGGATTGATCCAGACGAAGAACGGCTTGTTATCGTTCTTGGCCTTGTCAATGAACTTGATGGACAGGTCTCGAATCTCGTCATCCACGGTTTCCATGCGCTTGGGATAGAGCTGGCCAGCGTCTTCAATCTTCTGTTTGCCGACCTTGCCCCAGCGCGGCATGTCGGTGGGGTCATCCGTAGTAGTCGCCCAGCAATGAACCATGTTGCGCGGGCCGACGACATTCAAGAGATTTTGCGGATAGTTCGGATGCGCCGGGTCCTCCATCGCATCGAGGTGATATAAATAGCCAAAGTATTCGTCGAACCCGTGAACGCAGGGAAGGAATTCATTCTTGTCGCCAAGGTGGTTCTTCCCGAACTGGCCGGTGGCGTAACCCATCGACTTCAGCACCGTGGCAATCGTCACCGCCTCAGCGGGCAAGCCGACTGACGCGCCCGCTTGGCCTACCGTGGTCATGCCCGTACGAATCGGCAGTTCGCCGGTGATGAAGTTCGCGCGACCCGCCGTGCAGCTCGCCTCGGCGTAATAGTCGGTGAAAATCATGCCCTCCTTGGCAAGCTTGTCGAGGTTCGGCGTCTTGCCGGCCATCAAGCCGCGATGGTAAGCGCCAATGTTCCACATGCCTATGTCATCGCCCATGATGACAACGATGTTGGGTCTCTTCTCTTGAGCCGAAGCGAATGGTGAAATTGCCAGCCCCAGAAACACGAGAAACACTGCAACGGCAAGAACTATTTGTCCGACGCGCTTCATGAATTTCCTCCTGTTCCTTCTTCTCGCTTGGGAGACAAACGTTGCGCTGATTTTTTGGCTTAACGGGTGTGCCGCAGAATCAAAGACTTGGCCATCCTGGTCTTATTTTCTTATGCTGGCAATTGTCAAAAGTTATAATTCACTGCGATCGGTTAGGAAGATTCGGAGATCGCCCGCAGGCGAGGTGGACCAATTCCCAGTACGCGCACTCTCGTACAAATGGATTTCACTCACGCGCTATCAGACTTATGGGTACTCTTCATCTACCCGCGGCTCGGCCCGATGACTCTGGTTCTTCCTCGCGCCAGCTTGCGGCGGCTACTTGCGAGTTGGTGACGCCTTGGTAAGCTCGTCATCTAATGGTTTGGCGGCTGGCGGAGCCGCTTGGCCACTTTCAACTATGTCCTTAGCGGTGATCGATTTCCCGTAGAGAGCTTTGTTGGCATCATCGTCGGTGTCCATCGAAGCGCCTTCGAGGGATACGCCCGCAAAGAGTCCACTGCTCCGCGAATAGGTCAGAACGTCCACGTGCATCGAAGCGGCGTTGTAACCCGTGGCCTGAGCGCCCGTAGGACCGGCGGCGGCAGCGGCATTTGCTCCGAGCTTTGTCTTCCCATTCAGAATTTGCGCTGCGCCCGTCTTATTCATAACTACCAGCACGAAATCAGTCGCCGTAGAACCGAGCTGGACACCGATGCTGCCTTGATCGAGCTTGTACATTGCCGGCGCACCCCAGTCACCGTTCATTTCCGCACCCTCGCGGCAAACCAGCACGCCTCGACCATAACTGCCACCGATTCCGACGGCTACTCTTTTCACGCTGGGAAACACGACCACACAACTGGCCTGGTCGAGAATACTCGTCGGCAAGCCCCCGGCGAGAATTGCCCGCAATACTGTGGCTGAATTCGATATACGCTCCTCTTCCTTCTTCTGTGCGAACAGAGGGGAAGCTAACGCGAAACACAGTGCACACGCGAGCATTCTTTTTTTCACGTTTTGGTCCTTTCCTGCAAGGATGGGTCACGCTGTCTGTATTGGTAATGAGTGTTAAGCAGCGATCTTAACTTTCCAAGTCACGAGCGATTATGCTAGTAGCGGCTACGTGGCGGTATTGTCAGAAGTGACAGTTTCTTCGGCCAAAAGCGGTTTAAGCTGATAACCCATTGGCGGCCCGGTGACGCCCAGTCTCGCCGCAGTTAGCTGGGCGCATAGATAGGCCGATTGTACGACGGCCTGATGTTAACTCGAAACAGCTCAGCGCAAGGCCTTTAATAGGTCGGTTAGGATGACGGTGAATGGGACCTCTGCAAGGATCACGGGTAGTGCGGGAATTAAGACGGCAGCCGCCAAAGTGTAAAGTGCTCCCTTGTCTGCCGGGAATGGGTTCATTTTTTCAATTCCCTCGTACGCTCGACCAAAATTGGCGAGGGTACTGCTCTCCGGGGCCACAAGGAATTCGGTTTCATGCCCGGCCCGATGCAAAATCCATTTTTCGTGGAACTCGGTGCTGTGTAGCTGGCCGAGGATTCCATATTCCAGGATTCCTTTGCGACGCAATCCCGCCAGACGAGGAACAAAAAAAGTGAGAGGCCCGAGTGCGACCAGGGCGGTGATGGCAACTAGGACAATCGCGGGTAACCTGAAATTTACGAGGTGGGCGCCGTGATGAAGGATGCCACTGCGCCAAGTTGCCGCGATGACCGCGGTCGCGCTGAATGCGATTGGCGCGAAGGCGGCTGAAGTTAGACCGAGGAAACCTAACCCACCGTGTTCGTCAGGGTGAGTAGGGACCAACTTCAAATTCCGTCTTGACAATTTGAATGCGAAGAAGGTCCACAGGAGCCATCTCCAAAGCCCGAGGCCGAGCAAAAACTGGAAAATAGACGTACTAACCAGAACGGCGTACCATCCTGCCGCAGTTAAGTGGAGTTCGGTGCCGGATCCACGCGAAAGCCATGGTGTAGTATCCACTAAACCTTTGTACGAGGTCGCAGTATGGACAATCAGTAACAGCAGGATTGCAAACTCGGGCAGGAAAGAATCGCGTATGCGGACCAATGTAGCGATTACGTTGTCAATGTGAGCTAGGTCGCAGGCGTCCAATAGGCCTGCTTGACGGACATGACCCATGACTGCGCGAAAGCGCGATTCCATAAGAAGCTCGCCAACCAGCAAGACGGGAACGGCAATGAGCAAGCGGGAATGAACGCGATAATCCCGTATTAGTGAGATCAAGCCTGCGGGGTTCAAAAGTCCAGTGATCAGGAATAGCGGCAGCCAGCTAACGGCAATTAGAAAAGTAATGCGGCGGGCGAGGTTCCATTGATTCGGGCTGATGAGCCCAACCGCTTGCTGGGCTCGATAGAACGCGCCTCCACGGATAAACGAAACTTCAGTACCAGCTTGCGTGAACGACGGGCCAGTGCTGGCGTTCATGGGTGACCTTGTCAAACCGTTGCCAGGTTACAGTTTCACCGCAGAGATTCTCTTCTCTGGGGCTGATTCGTTCTCTTCATTCTGACTCTGACTGTGAGCGCCGGAGATAGTCGGGGGTCGTCGGGTTTATTTGCGAAGCGATACGTCATGCGGGCCCGTTGTTGCAGAATCAAGTAGCCAGAGTGGCCGTCATCTGCCGCAGCTCGTGCTTCGGCGCCGCTGAACCGCCAGTTGCGGGTGTGGCGCACTTAGGGGTCTGAATTTCTATAAGGCTATGACGGATATTTCTTGAACATCTTGGCAACAGCTTTGTCCACCAGCTGCATATTTTTCTGCGAGTTCTTCTCGTTCAAGGTGCCTTGAGCGACGCCGCGCCAGACCAATTGTTTGGCTTTCACGTCGTAAATATCGACAATCAATGTCCCGATGACATTCTGTTCGGGAGTGATCCCGCCCATCCCACCGCCAATTCCGCGCATGCCCCAAGCGTTGTAGGAGGTCTGCGTCTTCATCCCGCCGCTGCCGACCACGATCAAATCGGGATTTTCAGTCTCTTGCACCAACTTGAGACCTTTGCCCTGGAGCTGATTGTTAATTTGGGTCTGCGCTTCCTACGCCAGGAATGAATTGGCGATCTGGTTGCGGTTCTGCTGTTGTCCCCAGGCGTAGGTGTGATACTGGGAAAAATTCGCGCTGGGGCTCGAGTTTACGTAGACATCTTGTGCGGAAGCAATTGTACAGGTGAGACCAATCAGAAGCGCGAGAGAGAGGAGCAATGATGATTTCATGTGATTTCCTGTAAAAACCAGATTTTTGCTAAAACTGTTAGGGAATCAGTCCGCATTCGAACATTTTATTGGCGATCGGGGCCGCTATTTTGTTGATCAATGCGGCACGCATCTGGGCATCACTGTGAAGCAACTGAATCACCTTTTGCTCCGCCGGTGTCGGTGGAGCTTTCTGGCTTTTCTTTTCCCACAACTGCTCGCAGGTAGAGGTCTGATACTTCTGGACGATTTTTGCTGCCACAGCGTCTAAAATTGGGTACTGCTGCGGTGGCTGAGCTTGTGCTTTTTTTGAATAGGCAACCCCGGCCAAAAGTAAAGACAGCACGATGGACACCATAAAGAGGTCTAAAGATTTCTTCATTGCTTCCTCCACCTTTTATTCGCTGCGAATTGTTTGCTGACTCACTGCTCGACCGACGGAAATAGCCCTTTTGTTCTGTCTTCAGCAACGTGGGCCAATTGTCAAAATTGACGATGTCATCGCGTCCAACATGGACGGGCGTCCTTCGCGCTACTTTTGTAAACAACAGCTATCCCGCCGAAGGCATGTCCTGTTCGGACGGAAAGTGAGAGGTAAAAATATGGCCAGCCAGCGCCTCATTGACTGCCGGAACCAAGTCCGTGTCCATAAGTACCTTGATCACGTATCCCAGTCCCCCAGCGTCCCGACAGGTCTTCAGGATGTCACGGTCCTCATGAACCGTGAGAAATACGACCTTCGCTTTGTTACCTTGTCTCTTAAGCTCTTCTGCGACTTCGATTCCACTCATTGCTGGCATCGAGATGTCCAGAACCACCAGGTCGGGTTCGAGCGTCAATGTTGCTTCGAGAGCCGCCGCTCCATCGGCGACCGTGCCAACAACATCAAATGATGACTCCCGCAGCAATGCGGCGACTGTTGTCAACACAGGAGCGAGGTCATCCGCTACTAATACGCGCTTTCGGGTCATGGACGCTCATCTCCTGAGCTGTTCTCTAGACCTCCACGAAGTGTTTGGGGGCCCGGTGCGAGATGAAATTGCCGGTCAATCTTATCCCCCCGGGTTCACCTCACTCGGCGTGGAGGTGGGCATCTGTTCTCATCCTCGGAGCAATTCAAGCGGCAGGATATTGGCAAAATTGACAGTATGAGAGAAAAATCGAGTTCGTTAGACAGAAATGATTCTGTGCTTGATAGCGTACTGAACGAGTTCGGCGTTGGTTTTGATTTGCAGAAGCTCCATTGCGTGGTATTTGTGCGCGGCAACAGTCCGAGTGGTGATTTTCAGCACGCTAGCTGCTTCTTTCATGGTACGACCTTCCGCCAAGAGTTGGATGACTTCCCGCTCACGTCCGCTTGGTCCAGGGGCGTGTTCGCGGGACTTGGGTTCTCGCAGCGAGATATTTGTCAAACCTGTTGCAGCGCGGGGGGTTACATATTTTTCTCCTTTCAGCACTTGTGCGATCGCGTCGATCAGCTCAAATCCTGCCGCCTGCTTCAGAAGAAACGCCGAGGCCCCTGCGCGAAAGGCTTCTCCTATTAGATAAGGATCCTCATTCATCGTCATGAAGATAAGTTTGACCCCGGGCATCTTCTGTTTGAGTTTCCGCCCGGCCTCCAGGCCGTTTAGCTGGGGCATCGCAATATCGAGCACGATGACGTCAGGTCGTAGCTTGTCGGCAACATCCAGAAGTGAACGTCCGTCAGTCACCGAGCCGACTACTTCACACCGGGGTTCGAGAATGCTTTTCAGCGCATCTACCAACATCTGATGGTCATCTGCCAATAGGACTCGTGGGCGTTTCATGATTTTATTCCTCCGGCACTCATTATTCTTACGTGCGCCTCATTAGCGGAAACCAACAGTGGGACTTCGGCGAGAACTTCTGTTCCCCGCATGGGCGCGGATTGCACCGACAGCCTTCCACCAACCAGTCGAAGCCGCTCGCGCATTCCGACGAGTCCGATCCCCACATCTGTTCGTCTGAGAGCAAGATCAAAACCCGAGCCGGCGTCCACAACCTGTAGGCGAATTTCATTGCTCGCGTTACAAAGTTCGACCTGGGCTTGCTTCGCTCGACTGTGTTTAACCACGTTGCTCAGAGCCTCCTGGGCAACTCGAAAGAGGCAGAGGGCCACATCCTTCGGGATTTCCGATGGAACGGTACGGTCGGTGAATTCGACCTGAATCCCATACTTCTCGCTGATCTCTCCGCAAAGTCCCATTAGAGCCGGCCCCAGGCCGACGTGTTCGAGTTTGCTGGAATGGAGTTGATGGGAAAGACGATGAACGTCAGAAGATATTTCCTGGGTTCGATTCCATAATTCCCGCACTAGGATTCGTTCCTCTGCTTCTGACTCGGGGCGCTTGTTCCATAGTCGGGAAAGTCCGATACCCAGTAAGGCCAATCGCTGGCTGAAGTCGTCATGGAGCTCTCTGGCAATGCGGCCGCGCTCTTCCTCTTGCGCGGTGATCAGCCGCCCACTCACCTCTTCTAGCGATTCTGCTGCCACTTTGCGGTCCGTGATGTCAACGCACGAACCGATATAGCCACGGAAGGTCCCATCGGATTCAAATCTGGGCACGCCATAGTCAACAATCCACCGATATTTTCCGTCGTAGCGTCGCAGTCGGTATTCCATCTCGAAGTCGACCCGGGCGTCAAACGCGCCCGAGTAGATGCCCAGGCAACGCTCTAGGTCTTCCGGATGCACCCCCGATGCCCAACCTTCCCCCGTCTCTTGTTCGAGAGTGCGGCCGGTGAAATCCAGCCAGCCCTTATTGAAAAAAATGCACAGTTTGTCGGCTCCAGACATCCAGATGAGCACCGGAGCTGAGTCTGCGACCAGACGGAAACGTTGTTCACTCTCGAGCAACTCCTGATCTGCTTGCTTACGATCGGTAATGTCACGCGCGATCTTGGAAAAACCAACGATCCTCCCCGCCGAGTCTCTTATGGGGGAAATGGTCAGTGAGACGGCAATTTTGTTCCCGCCTTTCGCGACGCGGGTCGTTTCATAGTGCTCCACTCGCTCACCGGTTCCAAAGCGTCGCTGAAAGATCTCCTCTTCTTGCCTCAGCTCATGCGGGATCAGCATTGTAATGGGCTTTCCGATGGCCTCTGATTCGGAGTATCCGAAAAGGCGCCGCGCAGCTGCGTTCCAACTTACGATGATCCCGTCCAAATCCCTAGAGATGATCGCATCATCGGAGGATTCCACAATCGCAGCATGCCTGAACCTTAGTTCTTGAGCCTGCTTCAGCTCAGTTATGTCGGAAGTCACGGAAAGCAAGCATTGCTCGCCGTCGATTTCGATCAATTCCGCGGATGCTAAGCCAATGCGGATTCCGCCGTCTCTTATACGGAACCGAACTTCTACGTTTCGAAGCTTACCCTCTTTCCGAAGCTGATTAAGGAGCTCAAGACGGTGGGAAGGATTCTCCCAAAGGTGTATGTCGAACGGTGATCGTCCAATGAGTTCGTCACGGCTGTAGCCCGTAAGGCGCTCAAAGGTTTCATTCACTTCGAGGTAGCGATCGTCTTTCAATCTCGTCAGGGCGAAGGCGGACGGGCATTCCCGAAATGCTACGGAGAACTTCTCCTCCGACTTCTTGAGTGCTTGCGTGGTGTTCTGCTGCTCCTCCACCAAGACAGCGAGGACCATAAATGGCGCGGCTGCGAACAATAGAAAAAGTTGCAGGGACAACACGTTACCGAGCGGCGCTTCTCCGGTGAAGGGACCGTGTCCGTGGACGGCGCCCCAAATCGATAAAACGGCGATAACAATCACCGAAGTGCTGACACCCGTTGCTCCGAAACGCAAAGCGGCCCAAAGCAGAAACGGCACCAACGTATAAAGTAATGCTAGCGGGCTGCTTCTCACAAAAACGATCATGGTGAGAAATCCGAAAAGCGCCACCGCGGCAAGCAGCGCAGCTCCTTCCAAGTAGTACGCACGTGTTTTCCGTGCCCATGTTGGTATTTGACTAGCCCAACCCAAAATCGCAGGCGGGATGGTGAGGAACGCGATTGCCTCCGAAAAAAAACTTACCCTCCAATTAATCCAATAGTTGCCCGGCCAGGCAAGCGCACCGATAAACGACACTGCCAGGGGTGCGAGGATTACCGCGGAGAACGAATACTTCGCTAGAGCGTTTACACAATTCAGCTGAGGCACCCCACCGAAGGAATAACTAACAAGCCAGGCGGCGATGGTGACTTCGACTATATCGGCGAGAATGAGCCAAAGAACCGAACCAAATGGTACACCCGCCCGCAGATCGTAGAGCGCAAACGCCGCAAGAGCCGGTGCGATGAGTATTGGCCAAATCTTACGCGGTACTAGCAACAACACAGATACCAGAAGCGCGCAGCCCGGCCAAAGCGGCGAAAGCATTTGAGGACGGAGCACCAGTGCGCCGCCTAGTTTTGAAGCGAAGTAAGACAGGCTCGCAACGAGGCACACTAAAAAGACCGTGCGGAAGACGGAATTTAAACTCGGGATGTTCCACGAGGAGCGACCGGAGGCGATTTCCATCACCTACCTCCGATGCAGAAGGCAGTGGAGACAAACAGTAAGACTCCCGTATACAGACGCACGTGCACACACCGAGCGAATACTCCTACTGCTGCTGCCGGCTTGCCTGCTGCTTTCATTTTGTTTCAGACGTGATCATAACGAAGACTGGGCTCTTCATCATTACAGCCAAAACAAATCGAATCTGCGATTCGAGACACTGATGGTTAAAAGGCTCTTAAATCAAAAAGCTTGATGAGTTTCTGCGAACCGGGTTATTAGGTCGGCGACCGGCTAGGCGAGGCATGGGAAGCTCCCAACTGGCCCCGATAGGGTAAGTTTTCTTTAGGTGTTTGTCACGAGCCGTAACCGGGCGCGATTATGATAGTAATAGTGTGGAGAGTCAAGAGACCTCTTCAGCGGGCAGATCTCGCAAGAGTTGTCAACTGCTTAACCATCAGGACGGCGGTTACGGCGGAAGCGATGGCGGTAAACGCCGAGATTGCGGTACCGAGCTACAATCCGTTTATATGCGTCAGGCCGCACCCGAAAAACAAGAGGACTTGCGTTGCGTGGCGCTCAAAGTCGAGGCACCCTTTCTATGGAACCTTGTGTTCATTGTAGACCAATCAAAAATGTCAGAAGTCACAGCTAAGAATCCGAAACTGACATCAAAGGGAGGACCCGGACGAGAGTCTGAAGAAATGTGGAGGCATTTCGCTTCGTTTGGGTGGTGGGTCCCCGTCCGGGCCCGTATCGCTAACAATGTCGCGAATATAGAAAAAGTCCCAGCCTGCGTGAATTGTCAAAAGTGACAGGTGCTGAGCAGAGGATCTTCGCGAATTATCTGTCGTGCGGCGTAGCCGAAACTAAACGATCCAATGATTTGTCGTTGCCGGCAGGATGCCACATGGTTCCGTAAGGGATAAACTTCGCATCGTAGTTCTTTGTTCTGACTGATAGGAATAGTGAAAGCGTTCGGCAGAGTACGATACCACTTTCTGATCGACCGCCTCACCCGCATCGAGCCGATGGTGACTGATACTGTCATTACTGACAATTCCATTAGATCTGGCATTCGCTCAATCATTCGAATCTCTGGAGCCCGAACATACATCCTGTCGACTCCAGAGCGAGGAGAAATAAAATGCGCCAACCCTATAAGGAGGTAGTTCCACAGACTCGCGCGATCGCGATCAGTTGTTTCCTGCTTGTTGGTCTGCTGTTGGTAGGTAGCGATTTCGGCCTTTCGGGTGATAGGGTAAAAGCGGAAACGATTGAAGCCACTGCCATGGGTACAGGCACTCAGCTTGGCCAAAACATCGGCGTAACCGTGATTATCTATGATTACTCGACGCCGGCGGACAGGCAGATCCTAGTCGACGCGTTCACAAAGGGCCAGAATCAAGGGCTTGTGAACGCGCTGACCAAAATGAAAGCCGTAGGCCGCATCTCGATCACCGGCACTCTAGGCTATGACCTCAGTTACATCCGGCTGATTCCAACTTCCACTGGACGGAAAATTCGCTTTATCACCAACCGTCAAATTAAATTCGGTGAAGCCTTTTTTGATACTCAATCTCAATCCTTCAACCTGACCGCAGGTGAACTCGACTTGAACGACCAGGACAAGAGTAAGAATTCAGGTTTGTTGTATCCGGCCGCTCAGCTCGTGATCGATAAAGAAGGACAGTTGCAAATTGACCTCAGTCAAAATCCCTGGAAGTTGGTGGACCTTATCGATTGGAAAGGAACGCCCGGCGAGAATTAGTGCGGCCGCTGGGAATTGCCTTTTTGCTAGCTGGTGATGTCACCGGAGCCTCACGGACTTAGAAAATCTCGCCCGTGCTTACATTTATCTGGGGTAGCCCGGACGGAATCAGTACTTGAATTGTGTGGGCTGATCCCAACAAATCTGGCGGATAGGCGAAACCACGGTTGAAATCAGGTAAATCGTGGAAAATGCCTACCGAAAAAGAGGGGGAGGCTAAATGAATGCCGAAAACTCCAAGACGCCGAGCCTGAAGCAAAAGGCCGTCCACGAACTGCAGGATTTTGCCGGAATCTCTTTGTATCTGGCGTTCTTCTTTTGCGCCGTCGCGACCTACAGCATGCTCCTGCTAAACCAGTTTCATGTCTCGTATTTCATTTATGGCACTGCGCTGATCAACGCTCTCGTGATCGCCAAAGTCATTCTCATTGGCGAATACGCGCATCTTGGCAAGAAACAGGAAGCCATTATTTCAGTCAGCAGCTTATAAGGCCTTTCTGTTTAGCTTGCTTGTTTTTGCCTTTCACATCGTCGAGGAAGTGATCAAACGACTCTGGCACGGAGACAATATCGCATCAGCATCCCGTGAGATGCGCATCAACCAGCTGCTGGCCCGTAGTGTCGTCGTATTTTGCACTTTCCTTCCACTCTTTGCCTTTCGGGAATTGCGGCGGATATTGGGTGAGGAAAACTTTAGAGCCCTGTTGTTTCGAAATCGGGCGATGTCCAAGTCAGATGCCGATTGATGATCGCGGATTACTCAGAGACGGTTGTCAACCGCTCCTTAACGCAGCGGAAACCGAGGTGATTCGTGCCCGTGCTAATCTCGCCTTTCCCACGAGTGCCCACCATGTAGCGCGAACAATACTGATCGGTGCATAGAAACGAACCCCCAACTTGAGTTTTCTTCCGCTGGTTCGGTTCGGCTGGGTCGTAGGGTGAATCCGGACCCTTGGGATTTCGCGCCACTCCGCCCGCAGCTACCAATTGCTGGTAGTAATCTGGGCGATACCAATCACTCGTCCATTGCCAGACGTTTCCCGCCATATCATAAAGACCGTAACCGTTCGCCGGAAACCGCCCAACTGCGGTAATTCCCACAAAGTGGTCTTCGCCTGTGTCCTTGTCCGGAAAATGACCCTGAAACGTGTTGGCCATCCATTTTCCATTCGGCCGAAACTCATCGCCCCAAACAAACGGTTTTCCGGTCAGGCCACCCCGTGCCGCGAATTCCCACTCGGCCTCCGACGGCAATCGTTTTCCCGCCCATTTTGCATAGGCCACAGCATCTTCGTAGGCGACGTGCACGACAGGATACTCCGCCTTTCCCTGGATGCTGCTAGCCGGGCCCAGTGGGTGGCGCCAGTTGGCGCCGTGAACATACGCCCACCATTGATAGTAGTTGTTCAAGAGGACTGCATGGTCGGGAGGCGAGAAAACCACCGATCCCGCCACGAGGTTTTCGGGCGGTGCACCTGGAAAGTCCTCTGCCTTGGGCTTGCGCTCCGCGACCGTGATGTACCCCGTGGCTCTCACGAATTTAGCGAACTCCCCGTTCGTAACATCGGTTTTGTCCATCCAAAAGCCATCGACGTACACGCGATGAATCGGACGCGAATCGAGCGTGGCCTGCATGCCGACGGCATCGTCCTTGGCCGGCGGGTCCTGCGCCCCCATGGAGAATTCACCCCCCGGGATCCAGACCATTCCTCCGGGTGCAGACCCGGCGGGGATATTCTTGTTTTCAACAGTTGGCGCGAAGCTGCCTGCCACACTAGTGGATGGCGCCTCCATCAGCGCGGGCTTAGAGAGTTTGGTAGCCTGAACCGATCGGCTCGCGAGTTTCCAGAGACCGACTCCCGACAACAGCAGGGCGAGGCAAGCAATGATCTTCAGTCGAGTTGGTCCCGCGAAGCCCCCGGAAGCTTTTGCCTCGCGATTTTTCTTTGACATAACGCTCAAATTCCTTTGAGAATTACGTGCTTCGCACGCCTCAAATTACCGCAAAGGTAAGAGGAAACAGTATTGTCAGTTTTAACGATAACGGGACGGGTGATTACTGTACATCCGACTGCTTTACGAGATAGCCCCGCGCTAGACACAACGAATACCAGAACCTTAAAGATTTAAAAGTCATTCATTTTTATTGAGTTACCAGGAATTCTGTTTGTGGGCCAGAACGGGTTAAAACTGTCACGACGGGACACTTCCTCCCGTGTTGCGACCTTTATTAATTTAACGATAGTGGTTACCCGATCGAATTGTCAGCAGTCGCCACACCAAGAGACGTTAGCTGGGTCGCAGGTGTCTCCTTAGGTCTTGGGCCGTCGCGACCAGCGAGAACTGTTCGCGGCCAAACTTCATTCCCTGACCGATGCCTCAGTGCTTTGAGAGCGGACGATCACCCACTTGCCGTCGCGCTTAACAAACACATCCATCCACGCATATTTTCCGCTGGAATCTTTTCCGTTGATGGTGGTGCTCTTTTCAGTGTTGGTGCCCTGGACGACCGCAACGCTTCCCAACACCTTCACATCCATGGGCCCAAATTCGAAGGACTCGAGCTTTGCCTTGCCGGCTTTCATGTCCGCAAGATGACTCTGCTTAGTTTCCTTGGTGCCGTCGTAGCCGACGCCTATCCAATCATCGGCGAGGATCAGACTGACTTTGTCAGTATCGCCGGCTTTCGCCGCATCAACCCAATCGTGCTCAAGTTGCTTGACAGATTCCGCAGCGCTTGGGCCTTTGGCTGATGGTGTCTGTGTTTGCGCGAAGGCCAGCCCAACACATGCAGAAACCAGCAAAATTCCCGCTACGAGTTTCTTCATAATTTTTTCTCTCCGATTGGAATTCAAACTCATTTTGTTGAATTCGCAAAGACAGCGTCGTCAGTTCAGTTTTTCTCGCGGCGCACTCTGCTAAACTTTAGAAGACTTGGCAATTGTGCCCTTCGGGGGCACGGGGGCGGAATTGTCAAAAGTGACAGTGTTTACTGCAGCGAAAGGGCCGTATTGTCTTTGTGAATGATGTTTCTCGGCACGAGATGCGACTTCGCTTCTTCCTAGTGCTACTAGTTTCTTTCGTGGCGGTGGCTGCGCCGCTCGCCGCGCAAGACTTGGCACCACGAGCCTATGTAATAACTTCGGTCCATTCCAACGCGATTACGATCACTTGGGGGTTCTATACCGGAGGCGTGGACTTCAATGGCACTGTACCGATTGGCAATGCGACGGGCACCTACTACGTACCAATCTTCAGCTACTACCACTCGCTGAATTTCTTTGGACGCTCGGCGAACTTTACGGGCTCATTGCCGTATGGGGTGGGGTATTTTCAGGGAACCGTTTCAGGGCAATCCAGATCGATATACCGTTCGGGCCTGCTGGACTCCACGTTTCGCTTTTCCGTGAATCTGCTGGGCGGTCCGGCGATGCAACCGAAAGAAATGGCGAAGTGGAGACAGAAGAGACTGTTGGGAGTGAGTCTGAAAGTTGTTGCGCCCACGGGACAATACAGCGGCACGAAACTGGTCAACTGGGGCGGAAATCGATGGGCGTTCAAACCGGAATTTGGGTATTCGGAACGCTGGGGGCATTGGGTGCTCGATGGCTATGCTGGAGCGTGGTTCTACACAACGAATTCGGCGTTTTACGGTGGACCAGTCACCAAGCCGCAGAGCGAATCACCGATCGTCTCTCTGGAGGGCCATTTCAGTTACGACGTGAAGGCGCGTTTGTGGTTGTCACTGGATGGAAACTTCTGGGAAGGCGGCATCACGAGTTTGAGTGGCATACGGAACTTAGCAACGAAACAGACCGGTTCGCGGGTTGGTGGCACGGCTTCATTTCCGATTAGCAAACACCAATCGATAAAAATCAGTTATAGCAACGGCACATATATTAGCTTCGGTGGGAATTATCAGAATGTATCCGCGGCATGGCAGTTTTCGTGGTTGGGTCGACCTAACTAGCACCAAGCATGTACACCGCAGCTTGACGATCCGCTTTCACTCTCTTGCGAGTATACGTGCAAGGATTCTCTATAAGTTGGCGGAGCGCCCGTTGTGCGGAACTGCGGATGTCTGTCCGATCCCCCGCTGCCACTGTTGGGGTTTTGAAAAAACCTTTTTTGTAATTCAACAAAGTCTCCTCTATTGCGTCGATAACTGCGAGACCGCCTCTACTTTCTTAACGGGCGGTGGATTCCACTTGCCTGTTAGCGCATCGGGCTGGGGCGAGTAGAGTCGCATGGTCAGATTGAACGGCCCCTTCGGCGCGGGGAGCCAGTTAGCTTCTTTGTCCTTGCCTGGGCTTTCGTTCTGAAAATAGAGGTCGAGCGAGCCGTCCGCGTTGTACTTGAACGGCATCCAACTGCTCACGGCGAATCGGTTCAGAACATTCGCGACCTGGAAGCCATCCGCGTCGTAAAGCGTGACCGACCAGAATGCACGGACCGGCGGCGTGCTACCCTTCTCGAAGTGAATCGTGTAGCCGTTTGCGCCGTCCAGCGGTTTGCCAGTTTCGTCTGCGAGATTCAAGGGATAGATGGCATCCTCCGGCAGGTTCGCCCCCAGGCCAAGCTGGGCCACAATGGCGCGCTTCAGGTAGTAGTTCCCATAGACGCCCATCGTGTTGGTGTTCATAGACCAGTAGTTCACTACCGTCGCAATTGTTGGCACCTTCCACTTCATGAGCTGCTGGGCTTGCGCCGGTGCTGCCTCCAAGCTCTTCCTCACGGTTGGATCGAGTTTTGAAATGTCAAAGCTCTTGCCGGGTTCAATGCCGATGCGTACCATCTGCGCGATGATGGGCTGATCGGTCGAGTGAGGAGGGTGCAGCTTGAGCAACTCAGCGGCGTAGGCAAAGTAAGCTCCCGCAGACATAGTGTCCACTTGCACCATCGGCGGCGTCTTCATATCGACGGTCGGGTCGCTCTTCAATGCCACAGGCTCGGGTGGTTTGCCCCACTGTGAAAGCGGCGTGATTTTGTAGCCCGCCTGAATTTTGTGCACAGCGTCGTAGTCTGACGGTCCGTCGGTCTTGGTGCGGCCGATGATCCAAACATACGGAGTTGGCGCGTCGATGCGCGTGAAGCCTTGAGGAACATTTCCGCTCCAGCCAAGTGGAGTGACCAGGAAATTGCCCGCCTGAGTGCCGGTCGTCCGCCAGCCGGGCGACGCAAAGACGTCGGTCCACATGTCGAGCATCGGCAGAAGGTAATACCGCCCTTCCGTGTTTGGTGCGGACACGACCACGGGCCCGTGCGTGAGATCGAGCCACGCAATCGAGTAGAGCGTGTCGAAGTTGGAGCGCACGACTCCTTTGAAATCCGCGGGCGGATAGGCCGGAACGCTCGCGAACGTATTCATGGGACCTTGGCCGAAATCTGTCCGGGTTCCGTTGATGGATTGCTTACGCGTCAGGTCCATCAAGATGAGCGGATAGAAGTAAACGTAGGCGTCAACCCCGATGGCGTCCGCCTGGTCTGCCGTCAACGCGAGAGCCGAACCGGTCGCTGAGGACTGGGCTAGCGCAGGCGCGCCGATCCACAGCGATAAAGCGAGGCCAATCAACAGTCTGGGAATGTTGATTTTCAAGTACGGTTTCACTTGTACCCTCCCTCTTCCACCGAATGGTGCGCTCGAAACTTGGAGTTCTCGATTTTATGATCGCGGATTCCTGGCGGCAATTGTTAGAAATGACAGTCTCAGATCGGGAGGGCGAGAGTTGCATGATGCAAGAAATCGAATTTCAGAAAGCACGACAGCGTATCCAAGCCGTCGTAGCGCTTCAATTTTCGGAACATACAGTTGCCGCGCCATATCTTGCCCGATGATGCGCCTTCGACCGTTGAGTTTAAATCAAGATGAAACGTGCGCGGCGATCTGCCTCCGCTGAGCAGCGAAGGCCTCCTTTACGACAGGCCTCGTAAGACACACGAAGATCCAAGCGTTGACGGCGATCGCGAAAAGTTGCCAGGCCAGTATCACAATGTCTGGATGTGGCAATAAGGCTAGAATCGTGATTATGGCGCAAAGCGCGCTGACGCTGACTAGAACGATGGCCGAAATCCGCGCCCAAAAAGATAATCTAAAAATGTAAACGGCCAAGATGGCGTACGCTACGCCGAGCACCAGGAATATTCCTGCTCTCATTTCCAAAAATAGTTGTGACGTCGATCGCACATTTCCAAATGTTACGATGACCCCGCTTATGAAAAAGAATCCCAAAAAACCCAGAATAAATAGCACAGCGCCCATGCACATCAATGCTGCCGCCACCTTTACCCCGAAGGGGCGCCTCATCATTGAACCTCTTTTCGATTCATAGGTTTTTAGCCGAACTCATGTGCTAACCAAGATTTCACCCTTATTCCGAGACGTACGCGGAATTGCCTGAAACTGCTAATCGTCGTGTAATAGGTCGGCCTGTAGAGATCAGCTACTTGCCTCCTTCTGCCGGACCGGCACACCTGAGCGAGGTACGGCCCGGTTATAACGGCCTGACATCGACGTACTTTACAAGTAGAACTTCGTTGCCCTTCTCGTTGTAGATGAGCTCGTCGACGAGTTTTTGGGAGAGCAAGACACCGTAGCCACCTGGGCGCAATCCCTTGGCCTCCCGATACTTGAAATGACGAATGGGGTCGTCATCTGGATTCGCGATGGCGGCGTGCTCGATTTCATCGAGAGTAAAACCCTCACCTGGATCTTTCACTCGACACATCACCATGTGTTTCGCTCGAACGTACGAAATTTCGACATACTGGTCGGGGCGGAATTGGCCGCCGTGCTCAATGGCATTCATCAGAATTTCGCGAAATGCTAGGGCTACGGCGTCGCTTTCAAGTTCCGGTAGGTCAGCTATCTCATGCATGAATTGGATTAGCCGATCGGCGGTCTTCAAGTCGCAACGTGCCAGTAGGCGAATCCAGTCCGGCGTTGCGGATGCAACCTCGATACCGTCATCCCAACATGGTCCCTCCGCAGCGGCACGCACCATGTCTGCAAGTGAAGAGAGAGAGAAAGGTCTTGAAAAGTAGCTAAAAGCCCGTTCGCGCATAGATGCGACGACATCAGCCGGGGTGCTTTCTTCCGCGAGAATAATAAGGCGTGTGTGGTGGCGTACGCTTCGAATCCTGCGAAGCAGGTCGACATCTTCCTTGCCGGTAGTCTTTTCACTAGTGAGGATTAGGTCGAAATGTTCAGCCCGCGCGAGGACGAGTGCTGCCTTGTTATTCGGCGCATGCCGAACGTTCCAGACCAGCGGGTCAAGGATGTTGGCCAGCATGGTCCGAACCTCTGGGTTAACGTCGATGAAAAGAGCGGTCTTTCGTGCTGCAGACTGCGTTCCGAACTGTGGGGAGGTGCTCACGTTTCTGCATCACTTCTATGAACGCGCTGCGGAACTAAGCAATTGCGCTTCTTTCCAAACTAGTCCTGCACCAGTTTAAATTGCGAAGCGAGTTGCAATTCGATCATCATCGCAATGCGCCGATCCAACTGGAAGAACGTAGCCATTTGCTTGGCAGGCAAAACAGCGCGGAATATCGACTGATACTTCTGGCGGAGCTGCGCCACGGCCACATCTATACCTAAGAGGCGTTTTGTCATCTGATCTGCCTGTTCCCCCGTCAGTGTGCCGTAACTATCGAAATATTCCTTCATCACATCATATTTTGGGTTATTGATCGTCACGAGTTCTGCGATGTACTGATCATAGAGGGGCCAAAACTTAATCGCTTCGGTATCCGTTAGTTTCAAATTCGCCGCGATGAGCTGTTTTCGCATAGAGCGGATATCTTTCCGCATTAACTCGATGTCCTGCGCCTCTGCGTCTTTGTCCGTTGGTGTAGCTTGTTGTTGAGATGAACTTTGAGCGAGCGTCGAAGAGCCTTGCGATAGGCACATTCCTGTCATCAAAAAGGCAGCTAATAAAAGACTTTTCACCGGCGTTCTCCTCTTCTTTCGGCGTTTAAGGTTTTCCTGCAGTTGCTGTCTGGCCGCCATGCCTCCCCGGCTAGCTATGCAACCCCTAGTCAAGCACGGTTCGCATTCAATGCTAACTGTCAATTGTGACAATGTCCGATACCGTGCGTGAGAGGATCTGTCAATATTGACAATTCTTCCTAGCCTGCCCAAGCCATAAACTCCACCTCGCTTGAGATCCAATTACGTGGAGATAACCAAAGGATGCATAGATTGCTCATGTTGGTGGGGTTGCTTCTTCTCATGGTCGGATCGGCTCTGGCGCAGGACTATCCGACAATAGAAACGGCACCAGCGTTTATGTAATTCGCAGCGGTCCGAATTTTACCAATGCGTTTGAGATCAACGGCCAAACCGTGACGGGCGCGAATGACTTTAATTGCGCCGGCGGCGGGGGAACGCTTGCCTACAACTTCACTAAAATGTTCGGAATAGCGGCTGACCTAGGTGGCTGCAAAATCTTTGGTAACACAATTGGGTTGGGTAACACACTTAACGGAAGTCAGTTTACCTATTTGTTCGGGCCTCGGCTCACACTTCGCAACGACAGCAGGTTCACCCCGTTTTTCGAGGTCAACTTAGGTGGTGATCGGGCCTCGGTGAAATGCAACCAGCGCTACTGAGTGCGTCACGTCTACTTTTGGCAACACTTTCCGCAAGAACGCTTTTGCCATGACGGTAGGCGGGGGTTTTGATATCAAAATCAATAAAAAATTGTCCTTGCGCCCCATCCAGGCCGAATATCTCTACACCCGCTTTGGTAATAGCTGTGCCTCGTCTGTCTGCAGCGACAACAACAATCAGAACAGCTTTCGGCTAAAAAGTGGGATCGTAATTAATTGGGGACGTGGGTCCCAGTAGGGTCTCGATGGCATTGGATTTCTTCCGCGCGAGTGGCCCAATGTCGCGTCTTTGGCGAGACGGCCCGAGAGATAAGATGGGGAAGAAGATAAAGGCGA
Source organism: uncultured Acidobacteriota bacterium (assembly GCA_963703675.1). Classification (GTDB taxonomy): domain Bacteria; phylum Acidobacteriota; class Terriglobia; order Acidiferrales; family UBA7541; genus Palsa-295. The sequence goes on from CAVPFH010000014.1 coordinate 54,288, forward strand.
TATTGAGGCTACACTCCAACTTCTCGCCATTCGACTTCACAGGATCGAGTCCTGAATGAGCAAGCCGCTGCGCGGCAACAAAAAGGGCGTCCCCGTGGATGACAAGGGGACGCCCTTTTTGTGCAGACTCCGCTCGCGCAGATTCCCGGCAGGCACTCTGCGCCAGCTTCGTTCCCAGGATCGAAACGCTGCGGCGTGTGACCAATGCTGTGCCGAAGGCCGCGGCGCTACATTTAAACCTTGCGTGGTCGCGTAACGCGGTGTTCGGCACCTAAACCCGGCAACTGCCGCGGCCTTTATGCTTTTACTGGCATTGGGCTACTGTGTTTTCGTATGAATCTGATGTGCACATTGGCAGGCGGAACGTTTCGTAGTGCTTGATGACCCATAGACCTTCGTTGTTGGCTATGTAGATCAGCTGGCGCCCGTCGTCGGAATATAGGCTGGTTACGCCGTTGAGCGTCTTTACCGTGTGCGGATTCTTGGGGTCGCTCAAGTCCACCAGTCTTACCGTTTGCGTGGCAACAGTGTCCTGTGACGACTTGTCGGATTGAACCGAGATGGCTAATCCCGCACCTACGTCCGTCAATCTGCCTTGTCCCGCTGTGCGATCGACGATTTGCGGCTTTTTCGGATCCGTTACGTCGACAACTGTGAAGTGTGTGTTTTGTTGCAGCAGGAGATATTGCTTGCCCTGTTCGTTCTGCATGAATATCTGCCTCACTGCTGATCCGGGGAGGGGGATATGCGCTACTACCGTGACTTTCTCTGTTGCTCCGGACTTATTGTCCTGGGCCGCGGCGCGGGTGTGATTGGAGAAACACAACGGCGAGACCAGGAGTAGTGCGGCCGCTGCCAAAAATCGAACAGTCATCCTGTGTGCCGAATTCGCTGCGAAATCGTTCTTCATCTGTCCACTCCTTAAACATCGAACCAAGATTTGGTAGGGGCCGGGTGACGGAGCCGACGAATTGGGCGGTTGCTTATCAACCGCTTGATTACAATTATTGTATTTTGTGCCAGTGCTTCGCCATCGGCTAAAGCCTGTAGATACATCTCCAGCCGATCTTTAGAGTCCCACTTTAAGTTGCAGGCTCGAGCATGGCTCCAAGGCCTTAGACAGGTTTCATCGCGCGTCCATGGCCTGTTACCGCGCCCGCCTTTTCGGCCTGATTCAGGGTCTCGTTCAGGCGTTGATGTAATGCCCTTTCAACCACGGATTGCTTATAATCCCCGGCAGGTTGATCCTCCCGGCGTGGAGAAACTCACATTACTAAAGGAGTTCTGCCATGAACGAAAATCGCAGGGATTTCATGAAGAACAGCGGCGCGATCTGTGCTCTGGCGTTGACGGGTGGGTTGCCGGCGGGAATTGGAGCTGCTTCGCCAGCGCCTGCTGCGACGGAATCGCGCGGCATGGCGCGCGGGCTTACTTTGCTGACTATTCGCAGCGGTGCGGAAAACCGGCTGGGTGTGAAGAACGACCAGGGGATACTCGACGTGGTGGAAGCCGCGAAGATTTTGCGCATGCACGCACCGGCTACGATTGACGATTTAGTCCAGAATCAGGACGGGCCGAGCCTGAATGCGTTGGTGGACGCGGCTGGCAAATCCGGCGCGGTGAAGAAAACCTACCTGAAGGAAGAGACGATCGAATACGGGCCGGTGGTGACGCGGCCTGAAAAAATTGTTTGCGTGGGGTTGAATTACCGGCAGCATGCCATTGAAATTGGCGTGCCCATTCCTAAGCAGCCTGTGCTGTTCAATAAGTTCAATACCGCGCTTAACCATCACAATGGCGCGATAAAACTGCCAACCGAATTCGCTACGAAATTCGATTACGAAGTTGAGTTGGTGATGGTGATCGGACGTGAAGCCAAGGTGGTGAATGAGGCGGACGCGCTTTCTTACGTCGCCGGCTATGCTACCGGCAATGATTTTACGGCTCGCGACTTGCAGCTGGATACCGGCGGGCAGTGGATGGTGGGGAAGACGCCGGATCAGTTCGCCCCGATCGGACCGTATTTTGTGACCGCCGATCAGATCGATCCTGACAATCTGAAGCTCGAGTGCCGCGTGAACGGGGCAACGCGGCAGTCGTCCAACACCAGCGATTTCATTTTCAACACGCGGAAGATGATCAGTTACATTTCGCGTGTGATCACATTGAAGCCCGGCGACATTATTTTCACCGGGACGCCGCAGGGCGTGATTCAAGGGAAGCCTAAGGACCAGCAGGTTTGGCTCAAGCCCGGCGATAAGATCGCTTGCAGCCTTGAGAAGCTCGGCGAATTGAAGTTCGAGTTAACGTGAGAGCAAACAGCGCGCGGATTTGATGCCTTTCGTGCTCGAGTGGGGCCGCACCTAAGGCACTCAGGCTCCTCTCTTCGTACCCGACGCTTCCGAGCCGGGCTAAGTTACGACGCGTCTAGGGCGCTGGGTTTTGTGGGCCTCGGTTACTTCGAGTGGCCTTAAGTGTGTCGCCGGCGATTCCCTTTCTATCGATGAACGGGTTACTACTTGTCGTCCACGTTGCAGGCTTCTTCAACAGCCTTTGAATCGGGAAGATCAAACTTCATGACCATTTCTGATCCGCTATCGTCGGTCATGGTCAAATCGACGGTTTGTGCGCGAAGGATTTTCTTAAACGCGTCTTTCGGAACTGCGACCGAGATCTTGTCCGACCCCGGCGACCATTTATCCTCTTCGTCCTTTGTGTCGTTCAAGCGATAGTGGACTAAGACCTTCGGGAAATATGATGTGCCGTGTATCTCCTGCGGCTCGACGTAAACGATCTTCGGGTTGGCGCCGATCAGAAGATTTGCTGATTCGAACTTTCCCTTGCGAGAGTCTTTGCCGGGAATGCAGTCCACTACCAGCGCGGGACGGTTGGAAATGTCGCCGCCGTGCTGTGGAGCTTTCAGGAACTTGCCTGTCAAGGTGAATTGAGTGTAGGTGACGCCGCGGGCTGCGTCTGTTTTTTGAGATTGCCGCCACACGTGCGGCCCCGAGGACTCCTGCGGCGCTACCGCTGAAACGCCTAAGGACGTTAGTAAGAGGGGCAGAATCAGAAATAATATGGATGGTTTCATGAGTTTATCTCCGTGCGGCGGTTCGCTTATAAATTTGCCAAGAGTACGCGACCTGAGCCGTGCGCATGTATCGAATACCACGCAGCGGTCACAGACTTCATAGTAGCCAAAAGCTCTCGGTACGACAACACGGCTACGGTGAGCCTCGAGAAATCGCGCTACACGCGCGAAAGTCTGCTTTGACTGCCGAGCGGCAGGCTTGTAAGATTCGCGGCGCTTCGGTCGAGGAGTATTGAGATGCGAAATTGGATTGTGTGTTCATGTTTTGCGTTTGCGCTGCCTTGCTTTGCTTTTGCACAGCAGCCTGCAGCGGCGGATAAGGCTGCTCAACATGCGACGTCAAAGGACGCACCCGCTGATCCGAAACTGGCCGAATTGCTCGAAGGCAAAGTGCGGGCTGCGTGGGCCGCGTTTCAAAAAAAAGACAAAAATGGCTACGCCGCATTTTTGACCGACGATTTCCAGGCCGTGGAATCCGATGGCGACGGCGAACGCACCAAGATGCAAACGCTGCGCGAAGTGGAGCACCCCTTGTACATCTCTTACCAGCTTCAACTTTTCCAAGTGCAGCCGCTGGGGCAACACTATGCGTTCGTTACCTACGAGAGCAGCATGCAATTTCCCAAAGGCTCGGCCCTGCGTTTCAGGAGAGTTTTCGTCGGCGAACTCTGGACCAACCGCGACGGAGACTGGAAAATGATGCGTTATCAAGAGACCGTCGTCCGGTAAGGTCGCCGTGCCCAAAAAAAAAGAGCCCGCATTCACGTGGGTGGAAACGGGCTCTCCAATTCGAAACGGTTCCAATTTCAACTACTGCGAGGCATATATGCCGACGCAACCATCGGCGGAGGCCGATTGACAATTCGCGGTGCTGCCGGATGCCAGAGGCACGAAGATATGATTGTTGATCGGATCGGCTGAGACGCTATGAGCGTTGCCGTTCGTCGGGACGTTTTGCAGCCATAGTCTAGTCTTGGCATTGATAACTCCAAGAACCGGACCTGTGGGCATGTCTCTTGCAGCCAAGTAGTAATTGCTGTCGCCGGGATTGTACCAAGTTTCGTCAACGGCCCCCACGTTGTTGATGGTGGTGAGGACTTGACCGGTCGTTCCGTTGATGATGACCGTGGACGGCGCGAATGCGCGGCCATCATGATCGGCGCAACCCACCAGGACATCTGTGCCGGGCCCGAGGCTTAAGCTGGTCGGCATGCACATGTAAATCGGGAAACTGTTTATGACCGCGGGCACGTATCTGGTGACGCCGGCCACTGTGATGGCGTGAAGGGGATCAATTACGTCGACGCTGCCAACAGTAATATCACCGGTAGAATTTCCGTTGGTCAGAAGAAAGGTGCTCGTGGGGGGATAAAATATCATGCCACCCAATCCAGCTGGAGCGATCGCCCCCACACAACCGGCGGGTGTGCCCAGGCCCGCAGCACAGAAAGCTCCGCCTGCCTGAGTTGAGGTAGTGGCGGTAAGTTGTGGACCGTGATGGCACGCAACGTCGGGGTTGAAACCGGCCGCATGACCCGAGGCTCCGGACGGAACAGCCGGACCCGGGGTGCCCGGAGGACCTCCGAACTGGAGCGAAGGATCCGGACAGCTAAAGCCTCCCACCGCGTTCGCACCACCGTCGTCAATTAGGACGGTGTCGTCATTCTGAGCTGCGCCATCGTAGTAAATCTGGCCGAGTATGCAGGAGGAATAGTTCGCCGTGAACGTTGTCATCGGACCTCCCGGACTGAAAGGCGATTGAGCGCCCTTTTGAGCCGGCGTGTACGGCGCGTATGGCAGACAGTGTGCAGCCTGGTCGTTTGCTGATCTAGTCACAATTCCAGTGGCGTCGACGATCGAGACGAAGGGAAGTCCCGGGTCGCCATTAATTACCGCCATAAGATATCGTGAGGAACCATCTTGCGGGAAAGTTACAACACTGCCGGTGGTTGCAAGCTCATCTCCTCGCAGGTCGCCGCAGGTCGGGTCCGAAAATGCTCGCCCGTTTGCCGATTGCATGCACCCGGTGATGCCGTTGGGAACGCCGTCATAATCGGGAGACGTACCGGTTACGATTGTGGCGGTCAGCAGCGGAGGAGCGGTGAAACCGCTTGAAAGCATCGGGGCCAAGTCGAAAACGTCGACACTGGAACTTCCCGTCCCAACAAACATGAAATTTCCGTCCGCTGAAACTTCGAGGCCGTTCGGGCCTGACAATGGATTAAGGTTGTTAGAACGGGATGCGCAGCATTGGCCGCCGGGGAAACCTCCGAACATGCCATTTGGACCAAAGAAACCCGGCAGCCGGAAGGTATTGGTCTTGCATCCAAAGCGGGTGTAGTTTCCCTGTGCGGTTGTGATCGGAGGAATGGTTTCCCCGGTGACACTGTCTACCCAGCATGCGCTGCTGTTGTTGCCCGCTTCGGCTACAGAGTTTTGCCCGCCGATGGCCCACTGAGCGATGTTTGAAACTGTGTTGAAAACCGGAACGTCGAGGCCAGTGCGATCCGAAACGGAGAACAGTCGATTCGTGGGATCAACCCAACTAATATCGAAAATGTTGAAGGGTCCGCCGGGCTCGCCGTTGGGGTTATGCTCCGGCACGATCATGACGTCAATCAGCCCAATCGTCCCGTGCTTATCGGTGCCGCAAACGGGGCAGCTCGCGGGACTGCTTCCGCAGTTGTTCGAGATGAAAATCATTCCGAACAACGCGATGAAGCCTAGAAGGGGGTACATTTTCGATTTCATCGAATTTCCTCCAACGATATTTGCGGGGGGCCGAACCTCATATCAACGAACAATGCTTCGTGAATTTGCGGCGCTCTCGAGTTCGCTTTTGCCGGCCCCCTTGATTACCAGCAATTGCGCACCAGAGGCGCTTAAACTTGATTAGAACCGAAACTGGATACCCTCAATGAACACAAAGTAATTTCGCGGCAGAATGCCTTGGACGCTCGGATCCTTTAGTTGATTCAGGTTGAAATCGGATTTCACGAGAACCCAATAATTCAGATACCAGTTGAAGCCAAACGTCCATTGCGCTGTGTGATCGCTATACGTTGGGAAGATCACCGGCGTAATGGGACATGCCGGTATCGTGGTGGCGTCGCAAGTAGAGCCAGCTGCTCGACCCTGCAGGTAGGCGTAGCGTGCCTTGATAGCCCATGCACCCCATCCTGGGGGACCCGACTCGCCGGGGGAATTGGGACCGATCACCGGGTGCTTGACACGCGGAATGGCGTTTTCTGGTTCTTTTTCGCCGGTTAGCAAATACGTCGCTGATACGTACGTGCCCTTGCCCACGATACCGGGGAGGGTGTTGTATCCAGCGCCGCCTAGTTGAAACGAGCCGATATTTTCGCGTTTCTGGAGCAGTTGGGTGTATTCACCGCGAATACCCAACGGCCCGCTCAGCCACGAGAAGAACCCGTTATAGCGCTCGACGGATCCGTTGATCCGGAACTGGGGGAAGATGTTGTAGGTGCCGTCGTTTATGACGCCGCTAAAGCTCAGTTCGTTTGCAAGACCCTTAGAACGACTGTGCTCGGCTGAACCGCCAAAGGCAAATCCCTTCAGCCAGTGATTTTCGGAATTCTTCCAAGGCGAGAAACGAAGTCTGCCGGTAACTTCGACTTCGTTCGTGGTAGCGGCTGCGAGAAGTCCCTGACCGTTGAAGATGCCGACCCAGTATTGAGCGCGACCGCCAGCGACATCACCGTGAATATCAACGCCCGGGGCTCGGAAAGCACCGCCAGCATCCGGGTAAAGCACAGTGTTAATGGAGCGCTCAGCGAATTCCACGTTGGTGTCGCCTGTCCCCACTTCCATGGAGAACGGCACTTTGTACTGGCCGGCCATAATTTTGAAACTCGCCCAAGGCTTGAAATCCACGTAGGCGTCACGAATGGTGAGTGACGAAGCGGTCTCGAACAGGAATGCGTAATCGAGCTCTTTTCCATAAGTGCCTTGAACGCCAAAACGCGCGCGTCTGATGGCGAATGTGTCCGAAGGTGCCCCGTCGCCCTTGTAGAAAGTGTACTGTGCATTTAAGTACCCGACTGGTTGAAGAGTAAACAGGCCATCGGGGCTCTTCAGGAAAAAGTGCTCGCCGTTCCATCCGGCCGTAACCGGGGGGCCTTCACTGGCCTTCTTCTGGAGAACGTCGATTTCTTTTTGCAGGGCATCGATGTCGGCCGGAGTAGCCGCTGGTAGTGCAGCGCTGGCATCGGTGTTGGATGCAACAGCCGCGGTCGAGGCGTCGGCGCCCGAACCTGATACCTCATTCGTCTGCACCAGGTGTGCAGGGCCGCCCTGAGCCACGGCGCTTGTTTCGATCAGCCTTTGAATTTGCGCCTTTAGTTCCGCGACCTCGCGCCGCAACTGCTGAACCTCTTCCTCGGACGCAGGCTTAGCCGGTGAGGCCGGCTGCGCTGCGTCGCCGGATTGGTTCGCGCTCTGCGCAAAGGCTAGCGGAGCAGATGAAATGCAAAACAAGGCCACAAGCACACACCACCATTTGGGCGAGCGCATAATTATCCTCTCCGCCGAGAATTTTCGAAGCTAGCTGCAGGCTGGCGACGGACATCGCCGCATCCGCGCCAGCAGTTAATTGAATCCAACGATCGGGAATACGCGCAGAGAAGAAAAGAAACAGGAGACGCAGCCATCCGTACCTCCCTATCGCGCGTTAGAAGCTAACGGCCTACAGCCAAAGCACACTTTTCCGCAGAATTGAGCACGTTCAACTAGGGCTCGAACTTGAAAATGTGGTGATCCCCCGAACCTTTGATACACTGGTCCGCTTATCGAACCAATTAATTATGCAAAGGCGACGACGCTCTTAGCATGGGGCGGGAAGGCGTGTCAAGGAGATTGTGAAGTTGCCCGTAATCGCGGTATGAATTGTCCGCTTTTGCGGAGGCCGGGCAGCGTCCCTGACCGAGCACATTGTCGCATTTGTTGAGCAGTGCAATAATCACGCGCCGACAGGCGAAGTTCCCCATGTGGCCGCGTAAAATGTGAGGGTGGTTATGGCAATGAGAGATGCGTGGATTGAAAAGCGCGTTGCGGCAACGAATGGTGGTGAACGGAATTTCTCGCAGATGCATTACGCGCGCAGGGGCGTAATCACCGAAGAAATGGAGTATGTCGCCAAACGCGAGAAAGTCACACCTGAATTAGTTCGTGATGAAGTCGCACGCGGCCGAGCGATCATCCCTGCCAATATTAATCATCGCAACCTCGAACCGATGGGAATTGGCGTTGCGTTCTTTTGCAAAATCAATGCCAATATCGGCAACTCCGCCACCACATCGAACGTGGATGAAGAACTAGAGAAGCTGCATCGCTCCGTGCATTACGGCTCGGACACGGTAATGGATCTTTCCACCGGCGGCGACATTCCCATGATTCGCAAAGCCGTCATCAACGCTTCGCCGGTTCCCATCGGCACCGTGCCGATTTACGAAGCGCTTTCGCGTGTGCGGCGTCCCGAGGATTTGTCGATCGAACTGATGCTGGAAGTGATCGAAGAGCAAGCCGAACAAGGCGTGGACTACATGACCATTCACGCCGGAGTGCTGCGTGAATTTCTCCCCCTGGTGCGCAACCGAATTACGGGCATTGTCAGCCGCGGAGGAGCTTTGCTGGCGCAGTGGATGAGTTTTCACAAGAAGCAAAACTTCCTGTATGAGAATTTCGACGCCATTTGCAAGATTTTCCAGAAGTATGACGTCAGCTTCTCGCTCGGTGATGGACTGCGCCCCGGCTGCCTGGCCGATGCCAGCGACGAAGCGCAATTCGCGGAGTTGAAAGTTCTCGGCGAGCTCACCAAAAAAGCTTGGGAATGCGAGGTGCAAGTGATGATCGAAGGGCCCGGTCACATTCCCATGGATCAGATCGAAATGCAGGTAAAGAAAGAAAACGAGATGTGCTACGAGGCGCCTTTCTACACGTTGGGGCCTCTCGTGACTGACATTGCGCCTGGCTACGATCACATCACCAGTGCAATTGGCGCGGCGATGATCGGCTGGCATGGCGCGTCCATGCTGTGCTACGTCACGCCCAAGGAGCATCTTGGGCTGCCCAATGCCGACGATGTTCGGCAAGGCGTGATCGCGTACAAAATCGCGGCGCATGCAGCCGATGTGGCGCGGCATCGTCCTGGAGCGCGCGATCGCGACGATGCGCTCAGCTACGCGCGTTTCCTTTTTGACTGGAACAAACAGTTCGAGCTCTCGCTGGACCCCGCAACAGCGCGCAAGATGCACGACGAAACTTTGCCCGACGATTTCTACAAGGACGCGAAGTTCTGCTCGATGTGCGGCCCAAAGTTCTGCTCGATGAACACGACGCAGATCGCCGAAGCGTATCAGGGCCTCGATCAGAAAGAGCGCGAGCAGAAATTCACACAGCTGCTGGAGAAGGTGCAATCGCAGGCAAAGCCTGCGGCGATATCCTGATCCTCTCTGCCGCTCTAAGATTACTCAGGGTTGAGGATCGCGGCGGAAAAACGCTAACATCGCGGCCCGATCGCCCTGGCGAGTGCGCTGGGCGAGAGTTTTTGGGACAGATGTTCTAAGTCAGGCGCAGAGTAAGAGACGGCAAAGAGATTCCTTCGACTTCGGCCGTCCAGGAATCGCCTTTGCCGGTCGGATGCCCCGCGGTGAGTGTGCCGGCGCTGACAATTTCGCCTGCGCTCAATGGATGGGTGGGAAAACGCCAGGCGATGGCGGCGCTGAGTTCCGCCAAGCATAGCGCCGGGTTCTTCAAGGAATTTTTGCCGGCGCCTTCTTCTACGAGCTCTCCATTTTTTGACATGCGCACTTTGAACCTGGCCAGCTCTTCTACCAGCTTGGCAATCCGTTCCGGCTCCACAGGGATCTTCTCGCCGATCACGAGCGCCGAGTGTAGTCCGAAGGACGCCACGAAATCGCTGGGCTGAAACTTCCAGTCCGGAAAAGGGCAGTCGATGATCTCGAATCCCAGCGCTAGCCAGTTTGTGGCTGCTAGCGCAGACGCGCCGTCCGAGCGTTCGCCTGTGATTTCTTGTTTCATGCCAAAAACAATTTCTGGCTCGATTTTCAACGAACGAGGATGCTGGACCGCTAGCGTGGTGGAATTGCCGTCAGCGTAGTGCACCGTGTCGTCGTACATATGGGCCCACACCAGAGTTTCCAGCTTCAACACACGCCACATTGCCTTATTTGCATATCCAACTTTGCGGCCTACGGATTTGTGCCCTGTGGCCTCGCGGTGCCGATTTAGCTTTGTTTCGACTTCGTAAGCTTTGTCCAGGGTAAAACCTGGACGCGCGGACGGCGGTATATCAATCATTCGGCCGGTCTCATACGCTGTTAGAAGTTCTTGCTCCAAGGTTTCGATTTCATTGTTTGGCATAAAATTATTCGGCTGGATTGTGCGACATAAGACCGTTGGCTTGCGCTGCCCTCCTCGCGAATTCTTCAGAGGCAGATTTATCGTGCGATGCGCGGAGATGAGAGTCAACCGCGAAAGCAAGATGCCGCGCTAAAGGCCACGGCGCTACATTTAAATCTTTCCGTCTTAGCCCAGGCGCGATTGCTGTAGCCCTATCCAGAAAGCAAAAACAGCTTAGCAAACGAAGCGCTCCGGTAAATACAAAATGGGCGAATTCAGCACCGTGGTTTTTCGCGCGGCATCTTCTCTCTGCGGAGAGAGAGGTTCTCATGTTCCTATTCTGACAACAGGGATTGTTGGCTGCACCTTTGGGTTCGGTCAAACGATGGTAGTTTACAATCACGGTTGACTTCCTGTTTGCAACGGCCAAGCAGAATTCATTTTGACATGACCGGCCACGGTCAGAAGATGCGTGCTTACGGTCAGGAGGAACATGACGAAAATATCTGCAACGTTCCCAGTGAGACAGTCCGCGCATCAACGCTCACGATTCGAATTATTCTCGCATCTCTCGTTATTGGCCCTTGTAATCTTCGCGCTTTTCAGTTCTGCGATTCTCGCGCAGAACACTGTCGTGCTGGTTGGTATCGGCTCGAGCGTGCCCGCGCCTCTTTACAGCAGATGGACGCAAGAATATGGCAAGCTTAACGCCGGCGTGCAGATTCGATATGTGCCAACGGGCACCAGTGAAGGGATAAAATCGATCTCCCAGGCGGCAAGCGATTTTGGCGCCGGCGAAGCTCAGTTGACGGATAAGGAACGCAAAGATGGCGGCTTGATCCAACTGCCGATCGTGCTAATCGGAATCGTTCCCATCTACAATCTTCCCGACGTGCACCAGGACCTTCGCCTATCGGGCGACGTGCTGGCCGCGATTTATCTCGGCGACGTGAAAGCCTGGAACGCGCCGCAAATCGCCAAGCTCAACCCGGGGATTGTTCTGCCCGATCTTCCCATCCAGGTGACTAACCGGCCCGCGGGAAAGGGATCCAACTACGTCTTCACTGATTTTCTGTCCAAGGTGAGCCCGAAGTTTCGTTCGCAGATCGGGGTGACTCCTTCACCGAATTGGCCGGTTGGCGAGCCGGCGGAACGCAGCGCCGATATGGCCGAAAAAGTGAAAAACGTTGCTGGCTCCATCGGTTACGTGGAGTATCAATACGCGGTGAAGACCAATATTCCGCAGGCGGCGGTGTTGAATGCCGGCGGCAAATTTGTGAAGGCTTCCAAGGAAAGTATTTCGGCTGCGTGCCGGGCGGCAGAAGAGCCGGGGTGGAATAATTTTGCCGGATCGCTTGCGAACGCGCCGGGGGGCGATTCGTTTCCTATTACGAGTTTCACCTTCATTTACCTGCGAACTGCGGTGACTGATTCGGCGCGCGCGGCTGCATTGGGCGATTTTCTCAATTGGGTGTACACCGATGGGCAGCAATCCGCGGCTCAGGAAGGTTACTCGCCACTGCCTGCGCAGCTGCTCGCGGCGGTGAGGGCTAAAGCCAAAGCCTTGCAATAGCTGTTTGTTTTTCGTCATTGCCAAGCCTCTTTCGCTGCCAAAGAATTTGGTGTTTGTGAGCAGCGGCCTCATTTATCCTTCAGCTCACGCGTTATGACATTTCAATTCAGCCATGCCATCTTTCTTTTTTTTGCCGCGGGGATCGCGGGAACCCTGAACGCGCTGGCGGGCGGCGGCAGTTTCATCTCGTTTCCCGCGCTGTTATTTACGGGCGTGGCGCCGGTGGAGGCCAACGCCACCAATACCGTGGCGCTTTGGCCGGGCCTGGCGGCGAGTACCATTGCGTATTTGAAACGGCTGGATACGCCTTCGCGTTTGTTGATTCCTCTGCTTGTGACCAGCGTCGCCGGAGGTTGGGCCGGCGCTTTGCTACTACTGAAAACTCCGCAACGTACTTTTCTGCATTTTGTGCCGTGGCTGATGCTGAGTGGGACTTTGCTCTTTGCGTTCGGCAATAAAATTCGAGGACTGGCCGGCACTAGCGCCGCGATTGACGATCTTCGGCAATTATCGTGGCGCGCGATCGCGGTGAGTTCTTTCGTGGAATTACTGGTCGCGGTTTACGGCGGATATTTCGGTGCCGGGATCGGATTCATCACGCTGGGAATGCTGGCGGCGCTGGGAATGCGCGATATTCACGCCATGGGCGCAATCCGGACGCTGCTCGCCGCCACGATTAATTTAGCGGCAGTCGTCACCTTCATTTTTGCCGGGGCGGTTTTGTGGCCGCAGTTTACGGTGATGGTCGCGGGTGCTTTAGTTGGCGGCTGGTTCGGTGCGCACTACGCGCAGAAAGCCGATCCCAGTAAAGTGCGAATTCTTGTAATCGGAGTTGGCCTCGTCATGAGCGCGTACTTTTTTGCGACGACATAATCGTTTTGGGTATTTGACTCCGTATTCGGGGCCTGCGATGATGTCGCCAAGCCGGACGACACCCCGAGATTGACCGGCACTTCATACGGAAAACGCCACCTCTGACATATGAACTACGCGCCTGGTGATTTTGATCCCCGCAAGGAACTGCCTGAGGGGTTCTATGATTTTCTGCTGCCCTTGCACAAACAATTCACGCCTTGGCAGCAGAAGTTAGCCGCTCGCCGTGCCGAGGTGTTGGAGGCGTCGCATCGCGGGCGGGCGCCGAATTATTTGCCGGCTTCAGAGGCGACTACTTCTGACTGGCGGATCGAAGTGCCTGGGTGGTGCGCGGATCAGCGCAACCAGATGACCGGGCCTGCCGATGATGCTGAGTTGACTGTGAAATTGCTGAACTCTGGGTCTCCTGCCGTCATGCTCGACGTGGAGGATTCCACTGCCAACACTTGGGAGCATGTCATGTTGGCAATTCGAAATACTCTCGCCGCTTACAAATACGAACTGAGCTACGACGACAAGAAGCGCGGGAAGAAAGTATCCGTGCAACGTTCGAAAACCGTTACCTGGGTGCGGCCTCGCGGGCTGCACATCAGCCAGGGCGGGCTGATTAAAGACGACATCATGTCGGCTTCCTTGTTCGATCTGGCTTTGATTTGGTACCAGATCGATCCGGCGGCGTTGCCGCACAATTTTTCTGTGTATATCCCCAAGAGTGAATCTGCCGATGAGGCTTTTTGGTGGCGCGATCTTTTTCAGACGCTTGCGAAATCGAAAGGGCTGCCGAAGGACTACATCAAGTGCATGGCACTGGTGGAGGCGCACCCGCTGGCGTATCAGATGGAGGAATTTCTTTATAATTTGCGCGAGCACTGCCTGGGGTTGAACCTGGGGCGATGGGATTACATGGCGTCGCTGATCGATTTCATGATCGACGATCCCAACTGGGTTTTGCCCGATCGCAATACCATTCCGCACGATGTGGCGTTCTTTCAAAATTTTCGCACGTTGATGCCGGAAATCTGTCACAAGCATGGAGCGCTCGCAATCGGCGGAATGACTGCGTTGTTTCCCAGCCGTGCGGATGCGGAATTAAACGAGCGCGCTATGAAGGCTTTGAGGCAAGACAAGAAGAATGAAGCCGATTGCCTGATGGATGGCGCCTGGACCGGCCATCCTGATCAAAACGAGATTGCCGTGGCGCAGTTTCCTTATCCCAATCAGATTGCCAAGCGGCCGAAGCTGGCGAATTCGCATCCCGACCTGCGACCGATTCCGAAAGGCGTCGGCCAAACGACCCTTGCCGGAACGTGTGCGGCTGTGCGCACTGTGATTCGTTATCGCAACGGAGTGCTCAATGGAAAGGGCGCCAGCTTGCTTGACGGCTACATGGAAGATCTCGCCACCGACCGTATCTATCGGCTCATGGTCGCGCAGCGTGTGCGACACAAAGTAAGAGTCCCTGGCGACAATGGCGAAACTGTTGAACACACTCCGGCTTTGGTGACCCGCGTGTTCGACGAGGAACTTGCTAAAATTGAACGCGATCTGCCCAGCGAGATCGATCGTAAAGCGGCGGCTACTCTCCCCGAAGCGCGCCGCATCGCCGAGGAAATGATTGTGCAGGAACGCCACTCGCCGATTTAGTCTGGAAAGTCTCTGGCGAAAAAATTCAAGTTGCAAAATTCTGGCAAGACGAAATACTGATTGATGCCCGGGCGCGCCATGGGCTGGAACGAATGACACTCAAATCGGTAGATACTCTTCTTGACGTCTTACAATTCGCCGACAGTCATACGGCAGTTATCGTGCCTGAACTCGGAATCCGGGTTACCTACGATTCGCTCCGGCAGCAAGTCTTGGCCATGGCACAAGTTTTGGCGGCTGCCGGAATTCGGCGCGGTGACGCTGTGGCAATCGCGTTGCCAAATGGATTGCCTGCAATTGTGAGTTTTCTGGCTGCGTCCATTGCCGGAACTGCAGCTCCCCTCAATCTGGCTTACCCTTACGAGGAATTTCTTTTTTTCCTCGGCGACACCAATGCGCGGATTTTGATTTGCCCGCCTGTGGGCGCGGAATTCGCGCGCAGCGCCGCCGCCGACCGCAAAATCTCGGTGTTTTCGGCTGCGATGAGCGACCAGGGCATTGTGCATCTTGCAAGCGCTCCCGCGGGGGTATCCGTAAATGAGCCGATTGCCGATGACATTGCACTGGTTTTGCACACCAGCGGAAGCACGGGGCGCCCGAAGCGGGTGCCCTTAAGGCATTTCAACTTGGCGGTTTCGTCGGCCAATATTGCGAACACCTACGCGCTGACTCCGGACGATATTTCGCTGTGCATCATGCCGCTGTTCCATGTGCACGGGTTGATTGCGTCAGTCATGGCAACTTTGATTTCCGGCGGGACCGTCGTGGTTCCCACGAAATTCAACGCGCTTTCCTTTTGGCGGACGATTCGGGAACATCGCGTCACGTGGTATTCGGGAGTGCCTACGATGCACCAGGTTCTGCTGGCCCGCGCGCACCAGAAACCGCCCGAAGCTGAAACCTTGCGCTTCATTCGCTCCTGCAGCGCTCCTCTGTCGTCGTCGCTCATTCATAAGATTGAAGGGCTTTTCGGTGTGCCGTTTGTCGAAGCCTACGGAATGACCGAGGCGGCGCACCAGATGACTTCGAATCCTTTGCCGCCGCGACATCGCAAGGCTGGGTCTGTTGGCGTGGGCGCCGGACTGCGGGTCCGCATCATGGACAAAGAAGGGAATGATGTTGGCAATAACCAGAGGGGGGAAGTTGCCATTCAGGGCGCAAACGTGTTTCGCGGATATGAAAATAATGCAGAAGCGAATGCGCGGGCTTTTGTGAATGGATGGTTTCGCACCGGCGACGAGGGCATGCTGGACTCGGACTGCTATTTGCATTTAACCGGCAGGATCAAAGACATCATCATTCGCGGAGGCGAGAACATCGCGCCTCACGAAGTGGATGCGATTTTGCTGCGGCATCCTGCTGTTGCGGCGGCGGTCACGTTCGGCGCCGTGCATCCCACGCTGGGTGAAGAAGTGGCTGCGGCCGTGGTGTTGGAGGAAGGGCATGAGGCCAGTGAATCGGCGATCATCAAGTATTGCCGCGAGCATCTGGCCGAATATAAATCTCCGAAGAAAATTTATATCGTGAAGAGCATTCCTACCACCGCCACCGGGAAAATTCGGCGTCGCGCCGTCGCTGCGGTGCTTACGGATTCCCAGGAATGAAGTTCCTGATCGCGGGGGCGGGAGCGATCGGAGCTTACATCGGCGCGCGCATGGCGAATGTCGGTTTGGACGTCACGCTTTTTGCGCGCGGGCCGCATCTTCGTGCCATGCAGGAACACGGCGTCGAGGTGAAGAGCGCCGAGGGAGATTTTGTCGCGCGGCCGAAGATCGCCGACTCGCTTGAAGAGGTGGGGCCGGTGGATGTGGTGTTTCTTGGCGTGAAGGCCCACGGCTTGATCCAACTTGCTCCTCAGTTGCGGCCGGTGCTCGGACCCCAGACGACCGTCGTCAGCACGCAGAATGGAATTCCTTGGTGGTATTTTCAAGGATTCGGCGGTGAGTTGGAAGGATTGCGGCTCGAGCGGATCGACCCTGGCGGCGTGATCTCATCGGCCATCGAAGCGCGGCGTGTAGTTGGATCGATCGTTTATTTTTCTACTGAGATTTCGTCGCCAGGCGTGATTCAACACATCGAGGGGAATCGCTTTACTCTTGGCGAGCCGGACGGGTCGCGCTCCGATCGCTTGCGGAGAATCGCGGAAGCGCTCATTGCTTCCGGACTACGTTGCCCAGTCACGACTCGTATCCGGCACGAGATTTGGGTGAAGGTGCTGGGCAATGCTTCCTTGAATCCGGTGAGCGCGCTGACTCGCGCTACGGTGGTTCAGATGATTCGCGATCCCGGAGTCTCTACAGTGATCCGCAACATCATGCAGGAAGTGGAAGCGGTTTCGAGTAAATTGGGGATGGAACTGCCTGTTTCGATCGATCAGCGAATGGCCGGCGCGGAAAAAGTGGGAGAGCATAAAACCTCGATGCTGCAGGACCTGGAAGCGGGCAGACCGATGGAATTGGAAGCGCTGGTGGGCTCGGTTGTGGAGTTGGGCGAGCGCGTGGGTGTCGCGATGCCCTATACTCGAACCGTGTATAGCTGCACGAAGCTACTGGCGCAAAATGCAGCGACGCAATCCTCAAAGGTTTAGACTAACGGCGGCACACCAAGCCATGACCGGGCCGGATTTTGGGAGGCATTAAGAAATTAATTGCCCGGGCTTGACAAGATGTGTATACTCCGCTGGTTAGCTGGTCCGCTTATCGGACCACTTGCTTATGCCAGCCCCCCTCAAATCCGACTTCGAAGTAATCCGAAAGAATAAAGTCTACGAAGAAGTCGCCAAGCAGATCGAACGTCTCATTTTGAAAAAACTGAAACCGGGCGACAAACTGCCCTCGGAACGCGAACTGGCGGAGATGTTGGAAGTGAGCCGTAGCTCCATTCGCGACGCCATTCGCAGCCTGGAACTGGTGGGCCTGGTTGAACCACGTCAGGGTGCCGGGACGATTGTTCGCGAACGAGCGGCGGATTCGGTGGCCAATCCGTTTCTGAACGTTTTAAATCGGCGGCACGAACTGGTCGCCGAACTTCTGGATTTTCGCAAGATGATCGAACCGCCGCTGGCCGCCCGCGCTGCCACTCACGTTACCCCCGAAGAAATTTCCGAGATGGAAGAAATTCTGCAGCGTCAGCAGGAAAAGCACGATCGTGGAGACGCGGCCATTTCCGAGGACGCCGAATTCCACTACAGCATCGCGCTGGCTTCCGGTAACACCGTCGTGCTCAAGGTGATTGACACGCTCATGGATTTGCTGCGCGATACGCGGGAGCGCTCCTTGCAGGTGAAAGGACGTCCGCAAAAATCGCTGGCCGGCCACCGGCGGATTCTCGCTGCTATAAAGCGCCACGATGCGGAGGCGGCAAAGTCCGCGATGCGACGGCACATTGAAGATATTGAAGAGATCGTGCTGGACAACGAATAACGAATGGACAAGCGGCATCACAGAGTGAGCGCGATTTCGAAGGTTTAAATGTAGCGCCGCGGACTTTAGCGCGGCTTTCGTGTTCAGAGTTGAGTTCAGAATACCGATCGGGAAGTTTTCGTGCGCGTTTTCGTGGAATGGTGCGGCTAACCTAAATCGGTTGCAGCGAACCCATGACGGAAATCGACAAATCATCTCTGGCGACAACGGTTACTCTGCGCGTTGCTGAGGCGCGCGTCGAGGACATCGGTCATGCGATTGCACGGCTGGCGCCGAGCGACTTGGCGCGTCTGAGTGCGCGTGCGGGCGATGTGTTGAAAATTAGCGGCGGTACTGTTGGTGTCGGGCGCGCGGAGCTTTCGGATCCTGAATTCGAGGGCATGATTCAGATCGACGGAACTTGCCGCAGTAATTGCAGTGCGGGATTGCAAGAGCAGGTTACGGCGTCGCTGATCGAGCACGAGCAGGCCGTGGCCGTTCGTTTGTCTCCTTTGTGGGTGGGCGCTCCACCTGCAACTATTGCGCCAGACCGGATGCTTGAGGATTTGGTGGGCGTCCCGGTGATGGCCGGTAGCGTCGTGCGCGTGCCTACTTTTGCCAAGGCTGTGAATTTCCAGGTTGTGCGCACGATTCCTTCCGGCGTTGTGGTGATCGGGAAACGTACCGATCTGCGCGTGGTGGAAGGCGAGAAGACTGGGGCACGTGCGCCAGCTGTGTCTTATGAAGATATTGGCGGACTTGAGCGTGAAGTCGAGCGCGTGCGTGAGATTGTTGAGTTGCCGCTGAAGTATCCGCGGATTTTCGAGCGGCTGGGAATTCTTGCGCCGAAGGGCGTGCTGTTGTACGGGCCTCCTGGCACCGGCAAAACTTTGCTTGCGCGCGCTGTTGCAGCCGAAAGCCGCGTTCATTTTATTCACCTCAACGGGCCCGAGATCATGCGCAAGTTTTACGGTGAGAGCGAGGCCAAGCTGCGCGAGGTTTTTGAGGAAGCGGCGCGGCACTCGCCGTCGATTCTTTTCATTGACGAGATTGACGCTGTGGCTCCCAAGCGCGCCGAGGTTTCTGGTGAAGTGGAAAAGCGCGTTGTGGCGCAGCTGCTCAGTTTGATGGATGGATTTGTGGCACGCGGGCAGGTGATTGTTATTGGTGCTACCAATATTCCCGAAGTACTGGATCCTGCTCTGCGGCGTCCTGGGCGTTTCGATCGCGAAATCGAAATCGGCGTTCCGAATACTCAAGCGCGGCTGCAAATTTTGAAGATCCATACGCGTGCGATGCCACTGGCGGAGGACGTGAGCCTGAAGGAAATCGCCGAGCATTCTCATGGGTTCGTTGGCGCCGATTTGGAAGCATTGGGACAAGAAGTCGGCATGATCGCTTTGCGCGGTTTCCTTTCGTCTTTCCCATTCGAGACTGATGGCGCTGTATCGAGTGAATTGGACGAGTTGCAGGTTACGCGCGAGGATTTTCTTGCTGGCTTGAAGGAAGTGGAGCCCAGCGCTACCCGCGAATTTTTCATTGAAAAGAGTACGACGAATTTTGCATCGCTTGGCGGGCTCGACGAAGTGAAGCGATTGCTTGATGCTGTTGTCGAGCATTCGCACATGCGCGATGAGATTTACGAGCAGGTTGGGCTAGCACCGCCGCGAGGCATTCTGCTGGCTGGACCGTCTGGTACCGGAAAAACCGCGATGGCGCGGGCGCTTTCGGGCGAAAAGCAAATTCCTCTTATCGCCATTGATGGGCCGCAACTGTATTCCAAGTGGTTGGGCGAATCCGAGAGGGCGTTGCGCGAAGTTTTCAAGAAGGCGAGGCGGGCTGCACCTTGCATTTTGTTTTTTGACACGATTGACGCGCTGGCGCCGAAATTTGGCGCCGAACAATTCGGCAGCGACGTCTATCAAAGGATTCTTAGCCAGCTTTTGCGCGAGATCGATAATTTGCGCGACGTGAAAGGCGTGATCCTGCTGGCCGCCACCAATCGTCCTGAGCGCATCGAGCCTGCGCTGCTGCGCAGCGGACGCTTCGACTACAAAATCCCGTTCGCGAAGCCGGATGCTGCCGACCGTGCCGCCATCATGCGGCTTTGTTGTAAGCGAGTGCCGGTAGCTCCCGACGTCGATTTCGAAGCGTTCACTGCGCAGACGGAAGGGCTAACCGGCGCTGATATCGAAAGTCTCTGCAAGAAAGCAACGCTGTCAGCAATTGCCGAATTTCAAGACGGCACCCGCCCTGCGCCCTTCGTTGTCTTGCGCAATGACTTCCTCAAAGTTCTCGAATCCGATCGCGGCAATCTCAAGCAACTGAAGGCTGAAGAAGAAATTACCATGAACGATAGGGTGAGTAACGGCGCCGGGGATTTGCGCCCTGACGCATCTACTGGAGCGCGAGGTTAACCATGTATACGGAACTTACTGTTTGGACGCGCGGCATCATCATGGACAAGGAAGGACGCGACATCGTCAATTCCGTTTCGGCGTCCGCGCGTAAAGAAGGGAAGTACGCGCAGGCGATGGAAAATTATGTCGACAATCCCGACCGAACCAATTGCCCTACGCGAAAATATTGCCGCGTTAGCGATGAGATTCTCGAGAACGAGCTTACTTATGAAAACGAGAACCCCAACGTTGTCGTGCTTGTCGAGGGGACGATGGTGAAGGGTTGGGATTACATGCGGGGGATGCCTCCTGGCGGAACGCTGGTGATCAATACGCACTACACTCCCGATTACATGATTCGTTTCGTGCCCGGTCCCGAGCGGCTGGCGCAACTGGTTTGCGTCGATGCTGCGAAGATTGCCGATCACAAGTGGCTCTATTACCGGCTCGGTGAACTTGGCCTCGACCGGCTATCGACTGAGGGCGCGGCCGAGCGCAATAAGTCGATTGCGCCGGATATTGCGGCACCGCTCATTGCGGCCGTGGTGAAGACTACTGGGATTGTGAAAATCGAAACGATTCAGCCGATGATCGCGAATCAGCATGCATTTAAGTTGGCGCTTGAAGAATTGCACATTATGCTGCTGAATCCAGTGGCGGCTTAGGGAAGGGAATACATGTCAACCAAAGGCACAAAAATTCCTGAACGATTGATGATTCCGTTTGCCGGCATCACGCCTGCTCCTACGCAGGAAAAAGGGCAGGATTTATTTCCTACTGGCAACTGGCGTTCGATCCGGCCGGTGTACCGCGATAAATTGCCGCCTTGCAACAACGCTTGCGGCACCAATGAAAAAATTCAGGGCTATCTTGATTTGGTGAAGCGCGGAAAATATCTGGATGCTTACGCGCTCATCAAGGAAGACATGCCGTTCCCGTCTGTTACCGGGCGCGTGTGTTACCACCCGTGCGAGCAGGCTTGCAATCGCGGGAAATACGATGAAGCCATTTCGATTCGCGCGGTCGAACGGTTTCTTGGCGATCTCGGGCAGGCATTGGCGAAAGACGTGGTGAAGCCTGGAAAGTCCAACGGGAAGAAAGTTGCGGTCGTCGGGTCGGGCCCTGCGGGGCATAGCGCCGCATACCAACTCGCGCGGCTGGGCTACAACGTTACGATTTTTGAGAAGTCGCCGAAAGCTGGCGGACTCAATCGCGGCGGAATTCCGGATTGGGTGCTTCCGCAGGATGTGTTGGATCGTGAGATCGAGCGGCTTGTCGAACTCGGCATAACGATTAAGACCAATGTCGAAGTCGGTAAGGATGTCACCTGGGACGATTTGAAAAAGAATTACGACGCCTGCGTGCTGGCTGTGGGCCTGATCGATCCCAACGGCGTGCGAGCCGAGGGTGAGGACAAGGAAGGCGTGCATTACGGGCTTCCGTTCCTGCGCGATATCGGCATGGGAACCTCGAAGGTCAAGCTGGGGGCTCGCGTCGCGGTGATCGGCGGCGGCAACACCGCAATCGATTGCGCCCGCGAAGCGCTGCGTCAAGGCGCCGTGGAAGTCACAATGATTACCGTGGAGGGCGGGCCGCACGAAATGCCCGCAGTGCCCGAAGATTTGCACGACATGCTCGAAGAAGGCGTTGAGCTGATGCACGGGCGTGCGGTGACTGCGGTTCTTGGCAATGGCAGGATCGAAGCCTTGCAACTGCATCCGGCGAAGTTTAGCGGCGCGATCAATGCTTCACCGATCGCCGTCGATAAAGAAGCTCATGCCGAGCGTTTCTCTGTCGATAACGTGATCATCGCTGTGGGACAGAGAGCGTCGCTGAAGTGGTTGCCGGACGAGTTCAAGACCGAACGCGGCACGATCAAGATCGACCGCTTCGGACGCCTCGGCGACACAAGCTTTTTTGCGGCTGGCGACATCGTGCAGCTGGGTTCAGGACAGCCGTTGATGGTTGTGAATGCTGTGGGCGACGGCAAGCGCGTTGCGTTCAACCTGGACAAAGTGTTGCGCGGCGTGCCGCTCGAGCCGCGCACGATTCCCGTCGATGTCATCTTCGATTTGAATCGCATGAACATGACGTACTTCCCGCATTTTCCGCGTGTGAAGCAGGAACTGCTGCCTCCGACGAGCCGGCGCAGGACGCAGGAGGAAGTGATTCAGCCGTTCTCGGAAGAGCAGGCCGTGGAAGAGGCCAATCGCTGCTTCAGTTGTGGCACCTGCAACGCTTGCGACAACTGTTACCTGGTTTGTCCTGAGCCGTGCATCGTGCGCGATGTGCGTTCGAACGGTTTGTATAAAATTTTGGTGGATTATTGTAAAGGCTGCCGCGTGTGCATCGAGGAATGTCCGACTGGTTGTCTGGAAGGCGTGCCGGAACTCGACTTCGATACCGGTGTGGTGCGAATGGATACGGCGTTCGCGATTTCGCCGGGTTTGCACGGACGGCAGGCCGAAGAGTTGAAGCACCTGGGCGATCGCGCGGCGAAAAATATATAGATTGGAGTGAACCATGCCAACGGCTACTATTGACGTAAAAAAGAGAATGGTCCGGATAAATGGCTGCGTCGCTGCGGCCCAGGCAGTGAAGTACGCTGATGTTGATGTGATCGCGGCGTACCCAATTCGTCCTTATACCGCGACGATGATGGCGCTCGCGCAGATGGTGGCGAATGGGGAACTGGACGCCGAGTACATCGTGGCTGACAGCGAGCACTCGCAGTTGAGCATCTCGCACGGCGCTTCATCGAGCGGCGCACGCGTTTTTACCGGCAGCTCGGGCGTCGGCGTGCAATTTGCCTATGAGCTTTATTCGCCGATCTCGGGAAGCCGTATGCCGGTGCAGATGATGATCGCGGATCGCACGCTCGATCCCCCGGGCGATTTCGGTTCGGAGCATACCGATGCGCTTTCGACCCGCGACATGGGTTGGTTGATGGGCTGGTCCTGCGATGCTCAGGAAGCATTCGACAATCACCTGATGGCGTATCGCATTGGCGAAGACCCGCGGGTGCTTTTGCCACAGATGGTCTGCCAGGATGGATTCTTCGTTTCACACATTACTGGCGACGTTGAATTGCCTGATACCGGGCAGGTGAAGGAATTCCTGCCACCGTACAAACATCCGTATCCACTTGATCCGCGCCATCCAGTGTCGCATGGCCCGCAGATCATGCCGGAGCAGGGCCCGCCGCTTCAGTTGGAGCGCGCGCGTGCCATGGAAGGCTCGATGGCGGTGATTGAGGAAGTCCACGACGAATTCGCCAAGATTTTCGGGCGGCGATACGACCCCTGGGTTGAGGAATACATGACCGACGGGGCCGATATCGTGTTTTTCTTGCAGGGCGCGCACGCTGTGACGGCGCGTTTTGCGATTCAGCATATGCGCGACAAAGGCGTGAAAGTCGGATTGGTGCGGTTGCGCACGATCAGGCCGTATCCGACCGACCGCGTAAACGAGATCCTCAGCAAGTTTAAAGTGGTGGGTGTAATCGAAACCAACATGGGGCTGGGCAGCGTTAGCAGCGGAGGCGTGCTGTATTCCGAGGCTTGCGCCGCTGTTTACGAAAGCAAGGAACGGCCGCTGATCATGTCGTTCATGGCTGGATTGGGCGGCGAAGCAATCGTGCTGAAGGAATTTTACTGGATGGCGCAGAAAATGACGGACGCACAGAAGCGCGGCAAGATCGAAAAGCGCACGCATTGGGTTGGGTTCGAAGAGTAAACGACATTTGTTCGGCGGACCTGCGGGTCCGCAAAAAACCACGGTGGCGGGCACGGTCTTCGGATTTGGGTTCTGCCATTGGGAGGAACTGAAATGCCAACGATTGAAGTTCAACGACAGTTGCTGCCGATTCTCGGAAGCCCGAATCAAGGGGCGCGATTCTTTAACCCGGAACTGCCGTCTTCCGAGCCGTTCGTCCCCGGCCACCGTACCTGTGCGGGCTGCGGACCTTCGATTCAATATCGAATGACGAGCAAGGCCGCGGGCGACAATACGATTCTTGTGGGGCCGACGGGCTGTATGTACGTC
This sequence comes from uncultured Acidobacteriota bacterium, assembly GCA_963703675.1. Classification (GTDB taxonomy): domain Bacteria; phylum Acidobacteriota; class Terriglobia; order Acidiferrales; family UBA7541; genus Palsa-295. The sequence continues at coordinate 78,693 of CAVPFH010000014.1, forward strand.
GCGAACAGCTCGTATTTGTGTACACCCTACAACGTGCCTTGGGCGCACACGCAGATTGGCAGCGCGGGGAGCTTCACCGCGGGCGTCGCCGCTGCCTACGAAGCCATGATTCGCAAGGGCAAGTGGCAGGGCGCATTTCCAAACATTATTTGCGAAGCGGGCGACGGCAGCGCGTCCGACATTGGACTTGCTTCGATTTCAGGAGCGCTCTATCGCAATCACGACTGCCTGATCATCTGCTACGACAACGAGCAGTACGCGAACACCGGCATTCAAGCGTCGTCGCGCACACCGTATGGCGGTATGACGACTTTCTCGCCTCCTGGCCCGGAAGTTCCGGAAGGGAAGACTTTGTTTCCCAAGGATCTCGCGCGCATGATGGCCGCTGGACATCCACACTGTTACGTGGCGACCGCTAGTGTCGGGTATCCGATCGACTTGATGAACAAAGTCCGCAAGGGACTCAACCACAAGGGCGCTGCTTACCTGATGGTCTACACCCCTTGCCAGAAGGGCTTCGTGTACGAGACGCCGCGCTCGATCGACCTCGGACGGCTGGTGGTCGAATGCGGACTGTACCCAATGTGGGAGTGGAATCCTGAGAAGCGTGAATTCGATTACAGTTTCCGTCCGCAGAGCATGCGGCCGGTGTCGGAGTATTTGAAATTGCAAGGACGTTTCGGTCATTTGCACGCCGAGCACATCGCTAAATTGCAGAAGTTCGCCAACGAGCAATGGCGGATGATGGGCGTCGAATTGCCCGAGGCGTTGATCCATGCCGCGGATGCGAAGAATCTGGTAAATATGGCCGCGGCTTCGGCGGCCGAAACGGTGGCGCAAACTCTATGAACACTAAGGCACAAACTCCAAGTCCGGCTCCTCCCGTTCCCGACGGGCAGGAAAGCTATGTGGTCAGTGAAGGCAAGAAGCGCGGGTCGACACGCGAGGTGCGCAATGAAGCAGCGTTCGATCGCTACTACACTGTGATGCGCGTACACGGCGGCGACGCGATTCTCACAGACAATTGGCACACCAACGAAGTGCTCAATCACGCGCGCAACAACTTCGAGGGCGTGACGTTTGCAATGCGCACGCTGGAAGCTTGGGGCGCGATGGTCGAGAACGATCATCGTGCTTACTACACGGCGGGCGGGCGAATCTGGGTGATGGACCTGGAGCCTTGCGAGGGCAAGAAGAAGCGGCTCCCCGGCACCGGACCGGCCAAGAAGTAGCGTTCGCTTGCGCCGCGTCCTGATCGTCGACGATACGCCGGAGATTGCCGAGCTGCTGACCTTTTCGCTGCGCGATCACGGATATGAGGTTTTCTCGTCGGGGTATACCGCCGGCGTCAATGAATTGATTCAAGAGCATCGGGCGGATGCCGTCGTGCTGGATTGTTCTTCCTACGACATGAGTGAGGCACTCTTTGACGCCGTGCGCCAGCACAAGGAACACGCCGAGTTTCCCATCGTTATAATCAGCGACACGCCTGAGGAAGCTGATACGAGCCTGCGTTCCCGGAAGGCACAGAAGGTCCTGCTGGTTCCCAAACCGTTCACTGGGTCGCAGGTCGCAAGAGCGCTCAATCAGTTATTGGGATAAATAGCTGCTGGGATAAAATATGCCACTGTGGAGCATGGACGAATGGCAATACCTTGAGCGCGAGGTCATTACTGACCCGAAAGGTGTGCGCTGGACGGTCGCGCTGATGGATTTGCTGGGGCAAGCAGGCGATCCTGACTTGCCAAACAAGTTGCTGGAACTTCAGTATTCGTCGGGACGGTATTTCACATTGATTTATTCCGGTAGTGGAGCGTTACAGCGAGAACGTGGTTACGCGACTTTGCCGGAAGCGACCAGCGCATATGAAGACATGGTTATCGCTGTGATCGATGGCAGTCTCAATCCCTCGCAACCGGTTTTCCGCCAAGACCTGGAAGATTAACGAGCCGTTGACGTTCACGCGGTCCCGCACGGTGCGCTACATTTAAATTCGCAAACGACAATTTGTGCGAGGAGCGGACTACCGGCTGGGATCCAGATCTCGAATAATCACATTTAACACTTGCCCCGCTCTTCGAGCGTCGGCCTCTGAAACTTCCTTCGCGCTATTCGCGCCGTTGCCGTCTTGGTGATCTCGGTACGTGCGTGCAATTGCCGGTAGACGGGCGCACCCGCCGCGAATTAGTCCAATTTGTTCTGCGACGGCGATCCGCTTCGCGAAGGTCCAATCAGCAATCTTTCCTGTAGGCGCGCCCTCGGCAGCCAGCGCACTTGATCCTTTGTGTTCCAGCGCGTCTGTGACGATAGCTTCCAGGATTCCGCAAGACGTTCGCAGAGCCAAATCATAATCGGCTTGTTCGAGCGCTCGACGGCTTTCCGCATAGGCCTGCTCGAGGACGGGCCGAAGATCGGCGTTGTGCACGAACTCGAACTTGCGAGGCGCTGGTTGTGCTGATGCCGAGGCAGACAAGTTTTCAGAAGTGCTCGCGCTGTCATCCATTTCTGAAAGTGTTGCGATGGCTTGCTCGAGGACGCCGATCAATCGTTTCACGATTTCCGTCGGCGGCGCGCCTTCCACTGCGCGGCCATCTGTTGAGCGCATCAGAAAGGCTCCGCTGAATGATCGGGCCAGCCAGTGGGCTTTGCTGCCCCCTGACAATTGATTGATGGTGACGCCACAATCTTCCTGCCAGGACCGAGTGAGGGTTATTGCCGTCGGGCTGGACGGATCAGTTGCCAGCTTAGCGTTGATTGCACGGCCGCGTCGGATCAGACCGTTTAAGTGGGTAACATAGGTTTCGATCTGCGTTCGTACGCTTTCATCCATTGGCATCGTTTGTGTATCTCACCATTTCCAGTGTCACGATCGACCAACTCTGCCGGCTCGACGCAAACCGTCGAGCCGCCGCTACAAATGCTTTCCGACAGGGAACTGGCCGCAAACTCGTACCCCCGCTCCTGGCGCTAGCTACCTCTTGACAGCCGGAGGACACCCTGCTAGATTCCCGTCCGAAAGTGGTTCGATAAGTGGACCAGTATATCAGGTTGGCTGCGAACCAAGAGATTTTCGAGCTTAGGCCAAGTTGAGATGGCGGTGCGTCGTTAAGAAATAGAGCGCCGTCCACGGAGGTTTGCCTATGACTGCAACTCCAGTATCTCCTGCTTCTCTTATTCACCCCTCTCGTATTCCAAATCGCTGGATTCAGTTAATGGCCGGGATTGTGGCGATGATGGCCATCGCGAACCTGCAGTACGCATGGACTCTCTTTACCAAACCCATCCAGGCGCATCTGCACGTCTCGCTTGTTGCTGTCCAGTGGACGTTCACTTTATTTGTGGCGCTTGAAACCTGGCTTGTACCGTTTGAAGGATACCTGATCGATAAAATCGGACCACGGTTCATGCTGGGTATCGGTTCGGTTCTGGTTGGGTTGAGCTGGGTCGGAGCCGCGCACGCCGAGACGATCAACAGCCTCTACTTTTGGTACGGAGTAGTGGGCGGCATCGGCGCCGGGATCGTGTACGGCGGGACCATTGGAAATGCGTTGAAATGGTTCCCGGACCACCGCGGTTTATGCGTCGGACTGACCGCCGGAGCATTCGGCATAGGCACCGCCACTACGATCAGTCCCATTGCCGCTATGATGAAATCCTCGGGCTACCAGCACACCTTCCTCGTCTGGGGAATCGTTCAGGGGGTCGTTGTGCTGGCTGCTTCACTGTTCCTTGCCAGGCCGCCGATTGGATGGACGCCGCCGAACTGGAAAGAGAAAGAGATAAAGATCAAAGCGAAGGTAAACACGTCGGCTGTGGACATGACGCCGTGGGAAATGCTGCGGCAGCCATCGTTCTACGTTATCTACCTTATGTTGACAATGCTGGCCTTCGGCGGCCTGGTGGTCACCGCACAGCTGAACCCGATGGCGTCGTCATACCATGTGGATAACGTTATTGTGGCATTCGGCATGACTGCGTTGGTGCTGGCAATCACCGTTGATCGAATTCTGAACGGGTTGACGCGGCCCTTCTGGGGTTGGGTCTCGGATAATATCGGCCGGGAGAATGCGATCTTCATCGCGTTTATCCTGGAAGCAATCGCAGTGTACCTGTTGCTGCAACTGATTAACCGTCCTGTTTGGTTCGTGGTGTTGTCGGGTTTGTGTTTCTTCGCGTGGGGCAATATTTTTTCATTGTTCCCATCGATCACCGGCGACCTCTACGGAAACAAATGGGCCACCACTAACTATGGGGTCGTTTACACCGCTAAGGGCGTTGCCGCAGCTTTTGCCGGACCGGGTGCGGCTTGGCTTTTTGCGAAAACTGGCTCATGGACGAAAGTTTTCTGGGCGATGATCGTGTGCGATGTTGTGGCCGCGTTCATGGCCTTGCTGTGGTTGAAACCCCTGGCAGCCAAGGTAGTGCGAAAATCAGAGACAGTCGCTCCAGTTGTAGAGACCGGGACGCCGGTAAAGGTGCGTGGCCTCGCGTAACGAAAACCGCCGAGGCACAAGTTAGAATCTTGGGCCTCGGCGGGTAACAAAATTCGCCGGCTACAGTGTTTTTTGATGTCGTCGCGCGCGAAGTTCGGGTTCAGCGGATTTCATCCTAGGCGCCTGCCATGCTTTCGTTACCGCTCTGAAGTCGGATGCCAGGTCGTTCGCAACTTGGATTTCTCCTCTTACAAATCGTTCGTGATTCTCCTCTAGTTCGGCGGGTAAGTATCGGTAATTGACTGTCACACCGAAGGAAGCCTGCATGCCTGCGCCGTTCGAAAGGTGAAACAGTGCGACTGGATCGTAGAGTTTTCCGTTCTGACGAGCCTGTGTTAGATAGGCCAGAGCGAGGCGTTCTAGAGGTCTTTTCAGAACTTCGCGATGCGCGAGGGGCCCTGCCAACAAATGGAACAGCGCCTCCACCGGATCACTCCGGCGTGCGGCGGCAATGAGATCGCGGGAATGGTCTGCCAGCAAACTCATCAGGCGCTCGCGCGTGAAGCCCTCTTCATTTTCTTGATCCCGCAGCGCTCGCGAAAAGTTGGGTAGCGGCGATAGAGTCCCGTAAATTTGGATATTCGGAAATTCGGCAGCTAGTTCGGCCACTACCTGCTTGATCAGGAAATTACCAAAGGGAACTCCTCGCAGACCACGCAGGCAATTGTTAATGGAATAGAAAATTGCGGCATCCGCTTTTTCAGGCGGGAGGACGGGAGTCTGGATGCCCAGCAACGGTTCGAGATCGCCCGTGAGCCCCTTCGCCAGCGCAACTTCCACAAAGATGATGGGCTCTTCAACCAGCGCAGGATGAAAAAACGCAAAGCAACGCCGGTCAGCCTTGAGACGCCGCTGCAGGTCCGGCCAGCCATTGATCTCGTGGACCGATTCGTAGGCGATAAGTTTTTCGAGGATCAAAGCCGAGGTGTGCCAGCTAATGCGCTCGAGATGCAGGAAGCCTCGGTTGAACCAGGACCTGAATAAATGTTTCAGGTCGAGGTCTATCGCTGCGAAATGTCCGTTGCTGGTGGCCAGCACATGCTCCCGCAGCGTGACCAGAGTTTCGGTGCCGCGTGGCGCTGTGTTGATCCTGCGGAACAACTCCTGACGTGGTGACTCCACCGCTGCGGACAAGGCCGCCAAAGTGGATGGCTCCTGCGTGCGTTCATAATCAGCCGCCGCTCGAAGGATTGCGGCTTCGTCGGGCGCGAAGTCACGGGACAACATCTCGAAAAACTGCGGCCGCTGCTGGTCGTTCATCGCCGTGTAGGCGGTGATGATTTCCTGTGCGAGCGCCGTCTGCGAAGCCTCGCCGCGTTCGGAAAGCAGGTGGCGGCACATGAAAGGCATATCCATGCCGCGCCGCTGGCGGAGGGCTCGTAACCAGTTGCTGAAGAAACGGGGCATGATCCTCAAATTATAATGAAGTTTTACGTTGTCCCTCGGCAAAATACGCTCTCCGTGTCATTTCAACTGCATATGGAGGGATCCTAACCTTTGAGGTGTTACAAAATTGTTTCGGCTTCGTACCGGAAGGCACGCGTGATTGGGGCAAGATTCGAACTGCGTGGGCAGCAGCTGTGAGAGGCAAAGAGTTCCCGAGCCAACGTCAATCAGCTGCACCGAGGTATGCGCGACGAACGTGGTCGCTCTCACGCAAAGTTTCGCTCGGCCCCTCTAATAGGAGCCGCCCCCATTCCATCACATAGGTGTGATTGGAAATCTGCAGCGCATAGCTGGCATTTTGCGCTGCAAGTAAAATCGTGACGCTCTCCCTGGCGATTCGGCTGATCAACTCGAAGACTTGGTCCACCATAATCGGCGCGAGCCCCAGCGAGGGTTCGTCTAGCATCAACAGTATTGGCTCCGCCATCAGACCGCGCCCGATGGCGCACATCTGTTGCTCGCCTCCGGACAAAGTCCCGGCCAGTTGTTTGCGCCGCTCCTTCAACCGCGGAAATAAGTCATAAATTCGTGCGAGATTCTGATGAGCCTTGGACCGCAAATTACGGGAAAACGCCCCCATCATCAGGTTTTCTTCTACCGTCATCCGCGGCCATAGCAGGCGTCCCTCCGGGACTAGGCTCAAATGGTGCCGCGCTCGCCGGTGCGAAGGATCGAAAGTCAGGTCCTGACCATCGAACTTGATTTTTCCCTTACGCGTCGGGAGAATGCCGGCCAGCGCCCTTAGTGTTGTCGTCTTGCCGGCCCCGTTTGGCCCGATCAGGCTCACCACTTCGCCGCGACGCACGCTTAGCGTGAGGTCCCACACCACGTTGATTGCGCCATAAGCCACATCAAGGTTTTCCACCTCGAGCAACCGATCCGGGTTGCGCACGCTGGCCATCTAGATCATCGCCTTCTTCCCGATATAAGCCTCGATCACCGACGGGTCTTTCTGCACATCTCCTGGCGGCCCTTCGGCTAGTTTTTGTCCGTAATTCATTACAATCACCGGATCGCATACAGACATAATCGCGCGAAGATTGTGCTCGACGTAAAGGATGGTAGTTCCCGATCGCCGGATATCGCAAAGCAGGCGCAGGATCAGTCCGGATTCGGTCTCCGTGAGCCCGCTGCAAATTTCGTCGCAAAGCAGAAGAGTTGGACGCGCGGCCAGCGCGCGCGCCAATTCAAGCCGCTTCAAATCGCCGACCGAGAGCAAAAATGCAGGCCGCCGGGCCAGAGGCGCGATCCCCACCATGTCCAGTAATTCTTCTACCTTCTTAATCGGGCTCGCCGCTCTCTCGTACCGCCCGAATCGCAGTCCCACTTCCACATTCTCGTAAACAGTCATAGTCCGAAACGGTTTCGGAATCTGGTGCGTCCGCGCGATGCCGGCCCGCACGGCCTGGTACGATTTCGCACCCCCGAGATTGCGCCCCTCAAATTCAATTTTCCCCGAGGTGGGCCTGAGCGAGCCGGCGATCAGGCTCAGAAGTGTGGTCTTGCCGGCGCCGTTCGGCCCAATCAGTCCGACGAGTCCGCCCGGCTCGATTGCGAAACTCACGTCCTTCACCGCGGCGAGCCCGGCAAAATATTTTGTCAGCTTCTCCAGCTTAAGAATGGGAGCCAACGGAACTCCTTGCGCGAACGAAGCGGAGAAATTTTTGAAGCAGGCCCATCACTCCTCCCGGTTCGAACAGAATAATCAAGATCAAAAGCGATCCAAAGATGAGCAAGTGGGCCTGGGGAAAATTGGCCGCCACTTCCTCGTGAATCAGGCCGTACACAAACGCGCCGATCACGGGCCCCCAGATGGTCCCGACGCCGCCTATGATCGGCATCAAGAGTATTGCTATCCCGTTACGAAAAGCGAACACGCCGTCGGGATCGATGAACAAGGCGTATCGCGCGTAAACGCCCCCTGCCGCCCCTGCAAGCGCGGCGGCAAGCGCATGAACGAACAGTTTTGCCGCAAACGGGTTCACACCCAAATCCGAAGCGGCATCTTGATCCTCCCGAATCGCGATCAGCGCCAGTCCGAGCTTTGATCGCTTCACCAGAATCGAGATGCCCACCGCCAGAGCCGCGAGGGCCAGTGCCGAGTAATAGTGGTGCGATTGATAAAAGCGGCCCTTTTCGATGATGCGGTAGCCGCTGGCTCCTCCCGTCCAAGGAACATTCATCATTACAACTCGAACGGCCTCGCTCACTCCGATCGTTGCAATGGCGAAGTATGGACCCTTCAGGCGAAATGTCGGTAAGCCAACCAAGAGCGACGCCAGCGTCGCCACCGCCGCGCCCAGTAGGAAGGCGAGAGCAGGCGGGATGCCGCCGTTGATTGAGAGCGCCGCCGTGTAAGCCCCCAATCCGTAGAACACGGCGAAGCCGAATGAAATCTGGCCTGCAAACCCGCCGAGCAGATTCCATCCCACACTGGCCGTCACCAAAGTGAGCGTCACGAATAGCAGACGGATGATGTTCGGGCTGGGGGTCACCAACGGAAGAGCGGCGAGGCTCGCGAGCACTAGCAGGGGCGCCACAGCGGAAACAAATCGAGACAAGAGAGACCTACCCGCGTCGCCGCCCTCTTTCACGCCCACCGGCGATTCTTGTTCCACCATCCGGCGACTCCTTCCGGAAGCACGATCAAGGCGACGACCAGAAGTGAAAACGCAATGGCCGGTTGATAACTTGCTGGGAGCACCAGAATGATGAAGGTCTCCGCGAGTGCCAGGATCAAGGCGCCAATCGCAACTCCTCCGAAGGACTCGAGCCCGCCCAGCACCACGATCACAAAGGCGCGCAATTGAAACGTCGCGCCAAAATTCGGATTAAAAGAATAGAGCATGGCCAGCAGTCCCCCCGCTGCTCCGGTAAACGCAATCCCCATACCGAACGCAACTTGAGCTGTCCTCTGTACATTCACCCCCGCAATTTGTCCCGCTTCTTTGTTTTGCATCAGGGCCCGCACCGATCGCCCGAACCAGGTCTTGTGCAATACGAATTCGAGCCCCACGAGCGATGCAACCGCCACAACAAAAACTGTCAGCCGAACCGTGGGAAAGCTAATCGGTCCGATCTCGAATGAGGAAAGCGTCCGGGGCGTGAGGATGGCGCGGTCGGAGTTTCCCCAGATTAGGTAGCCCAGGTTTTGCAGCACGAGCCAGACTCCGAAAAGAAGAAGCAACGAAGCCAGTGTCGGTTGATCGGACGTGGCGATCCGCCGGATCAGGAGCCAGTGCACGCCCATCCCAAGAAGGAAAAACACCGGAAATGCCAGGACCACCCCGAGCAGCGGATCGATCTTGAACCGCTCGTAAGCCTCATATACGAAATAGGCTCCGAGCATCAGAAATCCCGCATGGGCCAGATTCACAATCTTCATCACGCCGTAAATGATCGTCATGCCCACGGACATCGCCGCATACACCCCAGCCAGCAGAACCGCAGCGATGAAGAGATTCAGCAGGTCGGCGGCGCTCATTCTCGGGCGCGCTCAGTGAGCCTTGGGCTTGGGCGCAATCGTCTCCCCCGTAGCGGCATCGAGCGGAAAGACGATGTCGACTTTGTCTTCAGGCTTATTTTGAACGATCACGAAAAACCCCTGGATCTGGCCGTTCTTTCCGAAGCGCAGTACCTGCCCGGGCAAAATGGAATCCTTCAGTTCCACCTTCCGCAATTGATCGCGGATGGCCGTCTTGTCCAGGCTGCCTGCGCGCTCAATGGCGGTTGCCAGTGCGCGCATGGCGTCATACGCGGTTGCCGGGTACCAGGAATCCGGCGGATGACCGGTGAACGCCTGAAAGTCCGCGTTGAACTTCTTCACCTGCGGATAGGCCAGCCTTGACGACCACCAGATCCCGGCAAAAATGTAGTCGGTCGCAGCTCCCAGCGCCTTGCGTGCGTCCGCTTCTGGCCCGCGCGCGCCGTAGCTGATCATTTGGTGATACATCCCGTTTTGGATGTATTGCCGGTGCATCGTGATGTAATCCTGAAGGTGCGCATCCGCAAGAAAAATATCCGCGTGGGCGTTCTTCACTTTTTGGAGAAGCCCTGAGAAGTCCGCCGAACCAAGCTCGAATTTCTCGCTGAAAACCACGGAGAAATATCCCGGGTGCTCATGGTTCCAATTGTCGATGCCCCGTCCGTAATCGATGCCATGATCTGTATTCTCCAGCGCCAGCGCGATCGTCAGGCCCTTGCTGAGTTTTCCCTTGTCCACCAGATCTCCGAGATACTGCGCAGTGGTGTAACCCAGAAGATCGATTGGACTGAGGGTTCCGAAGACGTACTCGTAGCCGCGGCTGAAAATGGTCGTAGCGCCCGCCCCTGGTGTAATCCAGGACGTTTGATATCGGTCCGGCATCACAGATTCGGCCTCGCCCAATGCCGTCGAATATCCCCCTATTACACCCACCACACCGTCGGAACTCATCGCCCGTTCCACCATTCCCGCTGACCTCGATTGGTCGGAACCGTCGTCGTAGAAAATTTCCTTGATGGGCAGCTTCTTCCCGCGCGCCTTTATGAAGATGCCTCCTCTGTCATTAATCTGCTTGATCGCGAATTCAATTCCTTCCCGCTGATACTGCCCGGGCTTGGCCTCCCGGCCGGTAATGGGCATTACCACGCCGATCCGAATCTCGTCGGCAGCCTGCCCCCACGCTGGCGAGGTCAGTGCCAGCACTGTGACGGCGATAGCTAGAACTCTCAACAGGCCCGCAGACCGTTGCAGCAGACGATGAACAGAGGACTTTGTCACGACCTTTCACCTCCAAGAGGATTCGCGTCGAAACCCGTTTCGAGAGGACAACCCCGCCCAGATTGCTCGCTGGTCGGGAATCCTGTAGCAATCGCAGCAAACTGTCAACAGTTCTTCCGTTCTGAACCTTTTCTGCGGCAAACAGCAGCGCAGATACAGAAGTTGTTGCTAGAGTTTTGCGGCCGGGAATATGGTAGACTCCGCCGCCAGTTGGACCCAAAACCGACCTGATTCATGATTTAACAAATCTACTTCGGCTGCCTCCGGCGCGTCCGGTTGACTTATCCCGGAAAACGGCAGCATTTGGCCGGTTGACATTTTTGAACGGCCATCCAGCTCGTTGAAGGGAGAATGAACCATGGAAACTTCCGGTTCTACGCCGTCTTCCTCGGCATCGTCCAAGGCGGCGCGTTCGAACAAAAAACCCTTCTATCGGAGCTTGTGGGGGCAAGTTTTGTTGGGCATCGCCATCGCCATCGTGCTCGGCTACGTCAGGCCGCACACCGCCGTCGCCATGAAACCGCTGGGCGACGCTTTCATCCGCCTCATCAGCATGATTATAACGCTGGTCATTTTTTGTACCGTGGTCACGGGCATAGCCAGCATGCAGGATATGAAAAAGGTGGGCAGAGTCGGCGGCAAGGCTCTCCTGTATTTCGAAATCGTGTCCACTCTGGCTTTGCTGGTGGGGATGGTAGTCGGCAATGTGGTGCACACCGGCGCCGGTTTCAACGTGAATCCCGCTACGCTCGACCCCAAAGCTGTGGCTACTTACGCCGGCGCAGCCAAAGCACAAAGCGTAACTGATTTTATCTTGCACATTATTCCCACGACGGTCGTTGATGCGTTTGCCAAGGGAGATATTTTGCAGGTGGTGCTGGTGTCGATTCTGTTTGGCATTGCGATGTCCGCCATGGGGAAGTATTGCAAGCCGCTGCTGGAGTTTCTCGAATCTCTCACGCGAGCGGTGTTTGGGGTGATCAATATCGTCATGAAGTTCGCGCCGATTGGCGCGTTTGGCGCCATGGCGTTTACTATCGGCAACTACGGAATTTCTTCTCTCGGTCCGCTGGCCAAGCTGATCGCTACGTTTTGGGTCACGTGCATCCTGTTCGTGCTGATTGTCATGGGCGCTGCTGCATGGTTGGCGGGCTTCAGCATCATTCGATATCTGCTCTATATTAAGGAAGAGATTATTCTCACCTTGGCGGTCAGTTCTTCGGAACCGGCACTGCCCACGCTCATGGAAAAAATGGAACAACTGGGCTGTTCCAAAGCGCTGGTAGGGCTGGTGGTTCCGACCGGCTACACATTCAATACCGACGGCAGCAGTCTCTACATGACTATAGCTGCGCTATTTGTTGCCGAGGCCACGGGGATTCATCTCACGTTCGGTCAGCAGCTGACGCTTTTCGCTGTCGCGGTGCTGACGTCAAAAGGCGCATCAGGCGTGCAGGGTGCGGGATTTGTCGCGCTGATTGGCACGTTGATGGTGATCCCAACAATCCCGGTGGCCGGCATGGCTTTGATTTTGGGCATCGATCGCTTCATGAGCATGGGCCGCGCAACGGTGAACATGCTGGGCAACGGAGTAGCGACGCTGGTGGTCGCGCGATGGGAACACGAGATCGACCCGGCACAGTTGCGGCGTAATCTGTCATCGCCCGATGCGTGGCGACAGCAGGCAGCCGTCGCTGCAGAGGTTCCAGGGGCACCGGAGTAGAGCGCGACTCACGGTTGACCGCGTAGGTTTTGGCCAACGCAAAGGTGTAACGAATCTTTCTCCCCCGGCGTTGGCTGGAATCGCTTGAAGCGGGACGGTGCGAAACGCCGAGCCGCATATGCGTCTGAATACCCGCCTAAGCAAACCTAGCCGGCCGGATATTTTCTCCGGCCAGCTAGCGCCTGTCGACGTCCACGCGGAACAACCCTCGTTAGCGTGAACACGAAGAGTGCACGACGACCGTACTCACTCTAGCTATTTAACTCGCTTCCGCAAAATACGTGGAAGTTCGTGGAGCTACTTGCGACTGGCTGAGAATTTATCGAGCTCATCCAGTAACGGCTTGGCTGACGGCGGCGCTGCTTGGCCACCTTCGACGATGTCCTTGGCGCTGATTGCCTTGCCATAGACGGCTTTGTTCGCGTCATCATCAGTGTCCATGCTCGCACCTGCAAGCGAGACGCCGGCAAACAATCCCTTGGTTCGCGAATAAGTCAGAACGTCCACGTTCATAGAAGCGGCATTGTATCCAGTAGCCTGAGCGCCCGTGGGCCCGGCAGCGGCAGCGGCATCGGCTCCAAGCTTCGTCTTTCCGTTCAGGATTTGCTCCGCGCCATGTTTGTTCATAACTACCAATACGAAATCAGTCGCGGTGGAACCGAGTTGCACGCCGATGCTTCCCTGATCAAGCTTGTACATTGCGGGTGCGCCCCAATCGCCCTTCATATCCGCACCGTTGCGGCATATCAAGACACCCCGTCCGTAACTACCTCCGATGCCCACGGCGACCTTTTTGACGCTGGGGAAAATGACGACACAATCGGCTTGATCGAGGATACTGGTGGGCAGGCCTTTGTCCCCGACGATTTCTCGCAGGACCGTGGCCGAATTATTCAGACGCTCGTCTTCTTTCTTCTGCGCAAACAGTGAAAAAGCAGTTGCCAAACAAACGACAATCACGACCATGCTTTTCTTCACGATTGTTCCTCCGGGACTGAGGATAGGATTGCCTCGCGTCCCTCTGTTAAATTTGGAACCACGCATCCGGATTTTTCAGGGTCAAGTCCATTACCTAGTGATGAAAATATGGCACATCGGAAATCTAGGATGTTTTACAGCGAAGATGGAGGGATTGCAACTGTTCTGATTAACTTTGTCTTAGCTCCAGGCTAGTGAGATTGGGGTTGGCAGATATTTGCTTGGTCTGGCGCCGAGAAGCGTGGCACTCGACTCAATAAAAACGGTGCCGAGATCTGGAGATCGTGGCACCGTTTGCTGGTCGGGGTCCGCTGCGGCAGTGTGCCGCGGCGGACCCTCGGGGTAACTGTTAGCGGCGGCCGTGGTCGCCGCCGTTTTCGTTTCCGCGCGAACCACCGCCGCCGTTGCTGGCGTGCGAGCCGCCGCTGCTCCCTCGCGGGCCATTGTTACTGCTGTGCGAGGGCGCGCTTTGGCGCGGGGCTGGGGCCGCGTTGCTATGCGATTCATTACGGCTCGGCGGCCGGCTTTGTGAGGGCGAAGCTGCCAGATGCGAGGTGCTCTGGCGATACGCCGGGCTGGACTGCTGGCGCGTCGTGTTGTTGTTGCGTTGTTGTGTGTTGAATGAGCGTGAGTTATTGGACGGCCGTGAATTCGTAGAGTTGGACGAACGTGAGTTGAACGAACGCGAGTCAAACTGACGCGCATTGTTCTGTTGCACGTGCGTTGAGTTGCCGTTCGAACGCGTGGCTAGCGAGTGGTTGGTATTGGACTGCTGTCCGCGCGAGACGTTGCCCTGCGAACGGTTTTGCGAACGCGCGAACGAATTGTCACGCTGCGTGTTGCGTTCGTTGTTGCGCGATGTTACGCCGCTGTTCGAATTTCGCGTTGGGTTGTTGCGTGCTTCATTGTTGTTGGAGCGCGCGAAATTCGAGTTGCGATTGGCTGCGGTGTTCTCGGGCCTTGCGCCGTTGGCAGCAACTGCGCCGCGTCCGGAAAATTCACCGGGGCGTGCTGTGGCCGCGACCGACGGCTGGCCGTGATTCGCCGACGCGAACTGCGCACGATTGGCGCTGGCGAAATGCTCCTGCTGCCGCTGCATTCCGGTAGCGTCAATGTGCCGGTCGCGATTCGCCGCCATTTCCGCAGCAGTCGGACGCGTCTCGATGCCGCCACGGCCGCCGTTGAAGCTGACGCGGTTCACGTCCGTGCGATTATTGATCACGGTGCGGTTGTAGACGTTGTGAATGTTGGCGACATTGATGTTGTTCACGCTGCGGTTGTAGAAAAAGTGGCCGCCGTTCCAGTAGCCGCCTTCGAAACCGAAGCCGCCATAACCGAAGCCGTAATTAATTCCGCCGTAGAAGCCGACGTGCGGGCCCCAATATCCGGCATGCCAGAAATATCCGCCGCCGCCCCAGCCCCAATAGCCCGGCGTCCACAGAAAGCCGATGCGCGGCGCGAGCACCCAGGTGCCGGGAACCCAGAAGTAGCCGGCGTCACCGTAGGCCCAATAGCCGGGCGTCCAGATGTAGCCGTCGCCGGGGCAAATTGGTTGTGCGTATACCGGAAGCGGTGGAGGCGCGATGGTAATAGCAACGCCAAAGCCGAAGGCTCCTGAAGCAGCCGGAGCCATGGTCATTGCCGGGACAATTCCTAAAACGAGCGCGAGCAGTAACAATCGAATGGTGCGGATCGTACGCATGATGTCCTCCTTGCAATCTTCCAAATTAAGCGAACTTCTATGTATGTGGCGCTCGAATCAGCCGGGGATCATTTGCGCCTACTAGGTTCAACACGGTAGGAAAGCGAAAGTCGCACAGGTGGGGAATCAGCAGGAAAGCCGTTAGGATCTTAATGCAGGCTGCGACATTACACTGCTTCAGAATTACTGGGTAGGTGGCGGGATGTCCACGCGCGCATCGCAGCGCATGAACCCTTGGCCGCTGCAAGTCAGCGTCACGTCACCGGGGCCAGTCAAGTTCGCGGTTTTTCCTTTGACCAAAATCCCACTGAAACCTGGGCCAGAAATTCGGCAGGCGGGCGGTGGCTGCACATTAGGCGTTTCAGAAACGGCGTTCAAGCAAGTGACGGTTGCGGGTTCCGTGATGGTCGCGGTCGCCGGATGAGGTCCAGCCTTGTCGGAGGTAGCCTGCAAGGATTGCACTTTGCCGCGCCGCGCGCGTTGCGCGTGACCTTGATACGCGAAGGTGAAAATCGCAAGGATCAGCATGCAAACTAGAAAGGCGGGACGGCGCCTCATTATCACGAACCTCCAAATGCGCTGCAATGTACACCGGCGAGCGGCGTACGTGCAATCCGCCACACCCTAAAAAAAGGCGCCAGGGTCGATAGCACCGTGGCGCCCAGTGGATCTGCGAACCGTTCTTCGCGGTTCGTGATTTAGTACATGCCGCCCATGCCGCCTGCGCCTGGGGCGCCGCCGTGAGCTGCGCCTGCTTCCTTCGGTTCCTTGATGTCGGCCACCAGTGCTTCGGTGGTCAGCATCAGGCCCGCGATAGAAGCTGCGTTTTGCAGCGCTAGGCGTGTTACTTTGGCCGGGTCGATCACGCCTGCTTTTACCATGTCGCCGTAGTCGGCGGTGTCCGCGTTGAATCCGAAATTCTCTTCCTTGGATTCGCGGATTTTGCCGAGAACTACTGCGCCTTCATGACCTGCGTTGTGCGCGATCTGCCGCATAGGCTCTTCGAGAGCGCGCTTCACGATGTTGACGCCGATGGCATCATCGTCCTGAAGCTTGAGCTTATCGAGAGCCGGGATGCAGCGAACCAGAGCCACACCGCCGCCGGGAACAATTCCTTCCTCGACAGCCGCGCGGGTTGCGTGCATTGCGTCTTCGACGCGAGCCTTCTTCTCTTTGAGCTCGGTCTCGGTAGCAGCGCCGACTTTGATTACGGCCACGCCGCCAACGAGCTTGGCCAGACGCTCTTGCAATTTTTCGCGATCGTAGTCCGAGGTGGTTTCCTCGACCTGCGTGCGAATCTGGCGGACGCGGCCTTCGATCTCCGAAGCCTTGCCGCCGCCTTCGATGATCGTGGTGTTGTCCTTATCGATGGTCACCTTCTTGGCGCGGCCCAGATCCTCGACCTTCACGTTCTCCAGCTTGATGCCGAGGTCTTCGGTGATGGCCTTGCCGCCGGTGAGGGTGGCGATGTCTTCGAGCATTGCCTTGCGGCGATCGCCGAAGCCAGGAGCCTTCACTGCAGCGCACTGCAGCGTGCCACGGAGTTTATTCACGACCAGAGTCGCCAGAGCTTCGCCTTCCACGTCTTCGGCGATGATCATCAGCGGCTTGCCCATCTTGGCAATCTGCTCGAGCAGGGGAAGCAGGTCCTTCATCGAGGAGATTTTCTTTTCGTGGATTAGGATGCGGACATCTTCGAGAGTGCATTCCATGCGTTCGGGGTCGGTGACGAAGTAAGGCGAGAGGTAGCCGCGATCGAACTGCATACCTTCGACGACTTCCAGGTTCGTCTCCATCGTCTTCGATTCTTCGACGGTGATGACGCCATCCTTGCCAACCTTCTTCATTGCTTCGGCGATGATGCTGCCGATCTGCTTGTCGTTATTGGCGCTGATCGTGCCTACTTGCGCAATCATTTCGCCCTTCACGTCTTTGTGCTGCTTCTTGATTTCTTCCACGGCGATGGCGACGGCCTTTTCGATGCCGCGCTTTAGAGCCGTGGGGCTTGCGCCGGCCGCTACTGCCTTCACGCCTTCTTTGAAAATGGCCTGCGCGAGAACGGTTGCGGTGGTGGTGCCGTCGCCCGCGACGTCGGAAGTCTTGGAAGCGACTTCACGAACCATCTGGGCGCCCATATTTTCGAGCGGATCCTGCAGCTCGATTTCCTTCGCCACGGTGACGCCGTCCTTGGTGATGATCGGCGAACCGAACTTCTTTTCGATGACCGCGTTGCGGCCCTTGGGGCCGAGCGTGATCTTTACCGCGTCCGCCAATTGATTGACGCCGCGGAGGATCGCCTGGCGAGAATTTTCACCAGTTACGATTTGCTTTGCCATGATTGTCTTTTCTCCTCTTTCGATTCTTTAGATGGTTAGTCCGGCTGGCGTGCCCCGTTGAGAATGGGCGCTGCGCGTTGGCCGGAAGTTACTTTTTGCCGCCGGCTGCTTTGGCGGCGGGACCGATCTTGGCGAGAATTTCATCTTCCTTAAGGATCATGTATTCTTCGTCATCGATCTTGATGTCGTTGCCGCTGTATTTGCCGAACAGGATGCGATCTCCAGGCTTCACGTCGAGCGGGATCAGTGCGCCTTTCTCACGGCGGCCACTGCCCACTGCGACTACTTCACCCTCTTGGGGTTTCTCTCGCGCTGAATCCGGGATGATGATGCCTCCCTTTACGGTTTCCTTCTCTTCCAGGCGCCGCACTAGCACACGGTCGTGCAGGGGCGTGATATTGACTGCCATTGTGCAATTCCTCCGATTGTCTGCAGACTTGCTCGGGGAGATTCAGCGGTCAGGCGACCGATTAGCACTCCACGCGGGCGAGTGCTAATCTAACATGGAGGGGAATGGTGTCAAGTGAAAAGCATGACAATTCGGCGCTCATATTTCACCAGACGGGAATTCAGATATAAGAGTAATAAATACAGCTACTTACGGTTACCATGCTCTTTGCAGGTTTATTCCGTTGGAAGGGTCTAGGGTGCATAACTAGCGTCGAGGTCTCTGGCGCTGCACGGTTCGAATTCGACGGTCTTCCGGACGATCGAATTTCGGCCGGTGACTAGTTCCGTGTTTCTGCAGCGAATGCCCAGGAGTTTAACGGCGGGACGCGGCCACAATCCCGCGCTAAAGACCGCGGCGCTACATTTAAACCTTAGGAACCGATCGCTTCACGCGACGCTCTCCAGGAGGCTCACTTCCAGGGGAACCTTGAGAAGGCTTTTTGCTTTACCGAAAATTTCCTTGAAGTGGGCGCTGGCCGCGTGGACGTCCAGATGGGCTTGGCTTTGCCAAAGCTCGTTGAAATAAAATATTCCTGGCAGGTTCGATTCGAACAGCTCGTAGTATTTGCAGCCTGCTTCCGCGCGCGTTGGCTTCACTAACGCCTTCAACAGGGTCTTCAGTTCGGCTGCCTTTCCTCCGCGGGCCTCGGCCCGCGCTATTACTCTGACTTCTGCCATTTTTCCTCCTGCGAACTCGTGTGGTTGAACGCTTACGGTTGCGCGCCAGGATCGATCAGCGACAACTCTGTCACTGGATCCAGCCGCTTGTACATCGCGTTCGGTTCGACCGTAACCATGACTTCCAGCGTGGGATTCACGTAGGCTTCGAGGACGTGGCCGCCACGTGTTGTTCCATCCGGCAGGGCGACTACCATGTGCGTGTGGACCGCGGGTTTGCCTTCGTAGGTCGCAATGTCGCCGATCATCGCAGCAACCTCCACCTGGCCGACTACGGGAATTTGTTTGTACATTTTTCGCGTTGGATCGAACCAGGCTAGTTCTGCGCCGTCCAGCGCGCCAATGGCTGTGAAGTGCGCCGCGGTTACGTTGTATTTTTTCGCGAAGTCGGTGAGGCCGGAGAATGCTTCGTCACCTTTCGCGAAAATCACCGCGTATTGTTTTTGCTTGCCGGTTGTTCCGAGCAGCTGCACTTTCATCTCCGGCGCCTTGCCAGTCGCAATTGGATGCGACGGCGAAACCCATACGTCCTGCTGGCCGGATTGCGCGCCCGCGCCGATGGCCAAGCCCACTGCCAGCAGAACCGCGCCAACGATATTCCATCGCATGGTATCCTCCCGCGAGAAATCTCTCATTTACTTAGAGATTGGCCCGGGAACTGAGGATGCAATTTTGTTTTGCGCCGCTGATGCCGCATTGCCCTTCGTACCTCAGGGTAAAAAGGCCACGGCGCTACACTTAAACCTTTAGCTGCGCCCGTGTGAGGAGCCAAGGAGTGAGCGAAATTGCGCCGACATCGAGTCCAGACACCGCCGGCCAGTCCGCGCGGGTTCGTGGCTTTATTTTGGCTGGCGGCGAGAGTTCGCGTATGGGCACGAATAAGGGTTTTCTGGAAATTGGCGGCGTCCCGTTGATTTTGCGGACTGCGCGACTCGTGGAATCCGTTGTGGGCAACGCGAGCGGTGATCTGTCCACCGTCGTCGGCTCGCCGGAATTGTACCGCCCCCTCGGGCTGCGCGCGATTGCCGACGATTATCCTGGTTGCGGACCGCTGGGCGGAATTGCGACTGCATTGCACGCGTGCGACGCGGAGTGGAATCTCGTGGTAGCGTGCGACTTGCCTTATCTCACGAAACCGTGGCTTGAATTTCTGGCCCAACGTGCGCGCGCATGCAAGCCGAGTGCAGGTGTGGACGCTGTTGTGCCTATGAATGAACGAGGCGCCGAACCACTTTGTGCGATGTATCGCAAGCGCTGCGAGCCTGCATTCCGCGAGGCGCTGGAGAGTGGAACCAGGAAGGTGACCAATGGATTGGCGCGCGTTCGAGTCGAGTATTTGGAACCCGCGGAATGGAAAAGCTTTGATTCCGATGGGCTATTATTCAAGAATATGAATACACCCGCTGATTATGAAGAAGCAAAAGTGCGTCTGACGATGCGTAACAAATCATGAGCGAGCATTATTTCGAATTCAGGAATGTCTCGAAATCGTTCGGCGACAATCCGGTGCTGAAGGACGTGAGCTTTTATATCGATCAGGGTGAAACGGCGGCAATCATGGGGCGCAGCGGCGTGGGGAAATCCGTGTCGTTGAAACTGCTGCTGGGATTTCTGCAGCCGGACGAAGGAAGAATTATTGTAGCCGGACATGACGTGACCGATTGGACCGAGGAGCAATTCTCAGAGGTTCGGCGGCACGTGACTATGGTGTTTCAATCGGGTGCCCTATTTGACTCGCTGACCGTGGCCGAGAACGTGGCGTTTCCTTTGGAAACGCGTGTATCTGGTGGCGAGGCTGACCCGGAAAAAGTCGACGCGATTGTAAAGAAGCTGCTCGAGGATTTAGAGATTGCAGAATTCGCGGACCGATTGCCTGCCGATTTGAGCACTGGCGCTAAACGTTCGGTGGCCATTGCGCGAGCGCTGGCGGAAGAGCCGGATGCTATTTTGTACGACGAGCCTACCACGATGGTCGATCCGCTGATGGCTGCGCATATGGGAGACTTGATTTCTCGATTGAAGGCGAAACTGCACAAGACTTCGATTGTGGTGACTCACGATACGCATCTAGCCAAGAGATTGGCTGACCGTATTATTTTTTTGCAAGAAGGGCGCCTTGGATTTTTCGGAACCTGGCAAGAGCTGGAAAATTCGACCGAGCCTTTTCTTCGTAATTTCCTCGCACAGGATGAATTGATCCCCGAACTGGACGCCACTGCGTGAGCTCGACTCCCGCCACCAGCCCTAAAAATCAACTTCCGCGCGTGATGGGTTTTTGGGATTTGCTGTTTTTCAATATTGCAGCGGTCCTGGGACCGCGCTGGATCGCGGCTGCTGCGCACAACGGCACTTCTTCTATTTCGCTGTGGGCGCTTTCGGCGGTGGGATTTTTCGTGCCTACGGCGATGGTGGTGGTGGAACTGACATCGCGATTCCCGGAAGAGGGCGGATTGTACGCGTGGTCTAAGGAAGCATTTGGGGATTTTCACGGATTCATCGCCGGCTGGACCTACTGGATTTACACGGTTTTTTATTTTCCGGCGCTGTTGCTGGCCAGCGCGTCTATGAGCGCATACGTGCTGGGGCCACGCGGCGCGCCACTTGCGCAGGACCGTACGTTTCTGCTGGTTGGTTCATTTATCTTGCTGGTTGTTGCGGTGGGACTGAATCTCATCGGGTTGAATATCGGGAAGTGGCTTCAAAATGCGGGCGGCGTTTCGACTTATTTGCCTTTATTGATTCTGACGGCGATAGCGGTGATCTTGTGGCGCGCCCACGGATCGGTGACGCGATTCACCTGGGCCAACATGTTGCCGCACTGGGATTGGGACACCGTGAATTTCTGGCCGCAGATTGCCTTCGCTTTTACAGGACTCGAGATTGGGTCGATGATGAGCGAGGAAATTCGCAATCCGCGGCGCACATTCCCGCGCGCGATTTTTGCGTCGGGTGCGCTGATTGCGGTGATTTATATTGTGGGGACATTTGCGGTGCTCTCTATGGTACCCGCCGAGCAGGTTGATCCGAAGAGCGGCGTATTTCAGGCGATCACGATGGGCTCGACGGCTTTGCGAGTGGGATTTGTGGGCGTGCTGGCGGCGATGCTGGTTTCGGTGGGCAACGCGGGCGGAGTGGGGAGCACCGTCGCGGGAGTTTCGCGCGTGCCTTTCGTTGTGGGTATCGACCGTTACATGCCGGCTGCGTTCGGAAAAATCCATCCGCGATGGAAGACCCCGCATGTCTCGATTCTGGTGCAGGCTGGAATCTCGGCGGTGATTTTGCTGCTCACGCAGATTAATGAGACCGCGAACAGCGCGTACCAGATACTCGTGGACGCCACCACGATCGTTTATTTCGTATCGCTGATGTATATGTACGCGGCGGCGATCAAACTGGCTTACCGCAAAGACCGCGGCGCGAACGCGAATGCCGTTTTGATTCCGGGCGGGAAGGTGGGCGTGTGGGTCGCGAGTCTGTTGGGAATGGCTGTGCTGATTGGAGGGATCGTGTTGTCGCTGATTCCTCCGGCGGAGTCGACAAATAAGTTTTTGTTCGTCGCGAAACTAGTGATTGGAACTGTGGTTTCCATTTTGTTGGGACTGATTTTGTATTTTCGCGGCGCAAGAGCAAAGGCGCGAGAAGTCACCAAGTGAAACGCGCGCCACAACTTCCCGGCGTTAATGGACCGAGCGGTTTTGAATGGTTTGTTTTGTTGCGAGCGAGAAGCGCGGTTCGATTTCGTTTTTGGCTGGGCGAGTCTCGGTCACCCGTGCTGCGACGTATTCTCCTAGCAACGGCCCATGCTTGAATCCGTGGCCTGAGCCGCCGCCTACCAGCCAGATATTTTCCCATTGCGGGTGACGGTCGATGAGGAAATCCCCGTTTGAGGTGTTTTCGTACTGGCAGACGCGGGTCTCGACGATAGGCGCGTTCTTCAGGGCAGGGAAGCGGCGCGCAACGAACTTCTGCGCGGCTTCGAGCGCTTCAGTGGTTGCCACGCGCGGTTGCGTGTCTGGATCGACGCGCGGGCCATGGCTATCGTCGGCAACTTTGAAGCCGCGGGATTCGATGTCGGGCATTCCGTAGAATTCGTCCTTCAGGTACAGCCATGTAGGAAGCACTTGCGGTGTGAAGTTCGTTTCGCCTGACGGAATACCGAAAAAGAAAACTTCCTGGCGGGAGGTGAACATGCAGTCGCTGAGGACATCCGGGAATAATTTTGCGAGCCATGAGCCGCAGGCGAAGACGAACTTGCCGGCTGAGATTGTGTCGCCAGCTGTTGTTTTCAGGGATCTGATTTTATTGGCGCCGTTGGGAGCCAGGACTGCTGCCGCGCAGTAATCGACGCCGATTTTTCGGGCCTGCTCGACTAGCGTTTGCAGGGCGCGACGCGCCATCAGCACGCCGCTGTCCGGTTCGAAAATGCCCCAGGCGTCTTCGTCGAATGCGATCTGGGGATAGTGCTTGCGCAGGCCCATGAGGGAAAAGCGCTGGTGCGGAACTTTGTGTTCTTGCAGGGCCGCGAGCGTGTCGAGGGCGTATTGATATTTGTCGTGCGCGATCCAGAGGACGCCTGTCGGTTGGAATAATTCGGGACGACCGGCTTCAGCGAAGAGTTCTTTCCACCGCGGTAACGCGAGCAGGGACCAGCGCGTATAAATTTCATCTGAGCCATAGCCCATGCGGATGATGCGCGATTCGCCTCCGGAACTGGCGCGGGAGTTGGCGGGACCATACGCATCCACAAGCGTGACAGTGGCGCCGGATTTGCGCAGGTAGTAGGCGGTCCAAGCGCCGAAGACTCCGGCGCCGATTACTGCTACGTCGTGGGATTTGGGTTTAGTCATGGAGTACGGTTGTTGGTTGAGTTTGAGACATCGTTACGGTGACAACGCGAACCGACTTGTCCCGCATGGCGCAGTAACGCAGCGCCGGCGTCTCGCCGGATAGTCGCGTCTGGCACGATAGATCCTCGCGGCGACGGTTCTTCCACGGTAGAACGTGTAAAGTACGCTGGGTGATAGTGTCAAATCAAAGCACCGGTTTGCCCCGACGTAGGAGGGGCAAGCCGGCGTTACGACCTGAATCTCTGGCGCCACTTCGTCCGCGCACTAAAAGCCTTCCTCGACCAGTTGCTTTACCGTAAGGCGTGACGTGACTGCGGATTTCTCATTTTTCAATAGGCTTTCAACGTATTTCGCAAGGATGTCAACTTCGATGTTAACTGCATCGTTGGCCGACATGGCGTGAACATTTGTGCGCCCGTACGTGAAAGGAATGATGGCGATGTCCGCGATGCCTTGGTGCCAGCGAGCTACGGTGAGGCTGATGCCGTCAATCGCGATGGAACCTTTTTCGGCAACGTAGCGGCGCAGATCTTCGGGGACGCGCACCGAAAGCCACCAGTTGTCGCCTTCGGGAACGAGGTGCGTGATGCGGCCGATGCCGTCGACATGTCCTTGCATGAAATGGCCGCCGAGGCGGGCACTTGCGGTCAGCGGGCGTTCCAGATTCACGATGTTGCCGGGTCTTTTTTCGCCGAAATTCGTGCGAAGCAGCGTTTCACCGGAGAGGTCGGCGGAGAAATGGTTGGCGTCGAATTCGACCACCGTGAGGCAGCAGCCGTTGACGGCGATGCTGTCTCCAGATTTTGTTCCCCGCGCGATTTCGGCTTCGCACGCGGAGGCGGAATCTGCCTCTGAGATTAAATTAGTCGAGTCGTTGCGGAAGCTGACGCGCAGGCGGCCACCGTCTTTGCCATGTTCCAGCGATTCGATTTTTCCGACGTGCTCAGTGATGCCGGTAAACATCGTGAAAATATCCTGTTACTACGAAATCCGGTCCGGACTTTTCCAGTCTGAGATTTTGCAGCGTCGGCGATTTTGCAAACCAGCGCGACGGAATGCCGGCCATCGGGACACCGCCGGTGCCCATGATTTTGGGAGCATAGAAGAGAATCATTTTATCCACAACGCCGGCTTGCAGGGCTGCGCCGTTGAGTCCAGCGCCGGCCTCGAGCAGAACGTTCAGCATTTCGCGTTTGCCTAGTTCTTTCACGACTCCATGCAAATCCACATGGCCGCGACGTTGCGGAACGCGACGGACTTCGACGCCTGCCCGCGTGAGTGCGCGCGCCTTCGACGAGTCAGTGGATTCGGCGGTGAACACGACGACATCGTTTTCCGCATCCTTCACCAGGCTGGAGCGCAACGATAGTCGCAGATTCGAATCGACGATCGCACGCAGAAGCCTGCGGCGCCGCGGTTTTCCGCTGCGATCCGTCAAGCGCGGGTTGTCGGCTAGAACCGTGCCGACCCCGGTGAGCAGGGCGTCGGCTTTGTGGCGCAGCGATTGAACATTGTGACGCGATTCTTCGCTGGTGATCCAGGTGACGCTGCCAGCGCGTTGCGCGATTTGACCGTCGAGAGTTAGCGCGGTTTTCAGAGTGACTAGCGGGCGCTTGGCTTGGATCCACCAGGCGAAATCTTCGTTCAGCTCTTGCGCTTCCTTTTCCAGCGCGCCGCGGGTTACTTCGATTCCAGCCCGGCGCAACTCTGCCAAGCCTTTACCGGACACCGCGGGATTTGGATCGCGCATCGCTGCTACGACGCGTTTTACGCCTGCAGCGATGATTGCCTTGGTGCACGGGCCCGTGCGGCCTGTGGTGCAGCATGGTTCGAGCGTGACATAGAGTGTGGAGCCTTGAACTTGCTCGGTGGCTTTTTTCAGAGCCGCGATTTCGGCATGATCGCGTCGGTCGTAGATGTGGAAGCCTTCGCCAATGACGCGATTGTTCTTGGTTAGCACCGCGCCGACTATGGGATTCGGATGCGCGAGCGCGATGCCGCGACGCGCCAGATCCAGCGCTCGGGTCATCCATTTTTCGTCGTGTGTTTTGGATGCGTTCAAGTGGCGATATTTTCAGGCGCCAACCCAGCCAGCCCATGCTCCCATTTCTAATCGAAGATCGAATCGACGTAGGTTTTTGCGTCGAATGGGACCAGGTCGTCGATTTTTTCGCCAGTGCCTACGAAACGGATTGGAAGATTCAATTCGCGGGCGATGGCTACTACGATGCCGCCTTTTGCTGTCCCGTCCAGTTTTGTTAACACGATTCCTGTGACGCCTGCGTGGCTCCAGAATTCGCGGGCTTGATTCAGGCCATTCTGGCCTGTTGTGGCGTCGAGGACCAACAGCACGTCGTGGGGCGCGCCCGGGATTACTTTGGCGGCTGTGCGTTTCATTTTGTCGAGCTCCGCCATCAGATTTGACTTGGTGTGCAGGCGGCCGGCGGTGTCCACGATGACGAGTTCCGCGCCACGCGCACGCGCTGCGGTGAGCGCGTCGAACACTACCGCGGACGGATCGGCGCCCGGTTTTTGCTTGATCAGCTCCAGGTTGGAGCGGCGCGCCCACACTTCCAATTGCTCGATCGCCGCGGCGCGAAAGGTGTCGGCGGCCGCGAGAATTACGCTAGTACCTTCTTTTTTCAGGCGACTGGCGAGCTTGCCGATCGTGGTGGTTTTTCCGGTCCCATTCACGCCAACTACAAAAAGCACCCGCGGTTCGTCGGTCGGTTTTCCGTCGGAATTTGCAGCGATTTTCGGTGCTGTAAGAATTTTCAGGATTTGATTTTTCAGCTCGCGCTTCAGCGCTGCCGGCTCTGTTAGTTTGTGGTCGTTCACTTGCTGGCGGAGCGCGGCCAGGACTTCCTTTGTGGTGCGCACACCGAGGTCGGCGCTGAGCAGTGCGGACTCGAGCTGTTTCAGCAGTTCGGGATCGACCGGGCGATCACCGGTAAGCAATTGCTCCACACGCGCGGAAAGCTCCGTGCGCGTTTTGCTGACGGAATCTTTCAGGCGCTCCAGGAGCGTCGGTTCGGGTGGTCCAAACAGTGAAATCATAGTGGTCCGCGGTGCGGCGCGGAGCATTCGATTGTAGCAAAGACCCGGTGCGCGATGGAAAAGCGGGAAGGGGAAGAAGACAGTAACTCGTGATTAGTGGCTGGTAATTTGGGATTCGTGAAAGCTGGCGCTAACGGGCGGCTAGACTTCAACCAGAGCTGCCGTCAGGCGCAGACGGCCTGCTGCTATTGCAGCTTCTAGCGACTTGACCACCTCCGGATCGAACTTGGAGATAGTCAAGGAGCGGATGCGCTCTACTGCGAATTCCAGGTCCATCGCAGACTGATAGGGGCGATTCGTCGTGATCGCATCGAACGTGTCTGCCACGGCAATTATTCGAGCCATCGTCGGGATTTGATCTCCGGCAAGCCCGTAAGGGTAGCCGGCGCCATCCAGGCGTTCGTGGTGGAGTTCGATACCCGGGAGCATGTCTTTCAGCTGCGCGACCGGGCGCATGATGTTGGCGCCCTTCGATGGGTGCTGCTTCATCAGGTCAAATTCTTCGTTGGTCAGCTTGCCGGGCTTTTTCAGGACGCGGTCGTCGACCCCGATTTTGCCGACGTCATGCAACAAAGCTGAAATACGCAGTCGGTCGAGCTCTTCCGCATCCAGCCCCATATGCTCACCAATGACCACGGAATATTTAGCGACGCGGCCGGAATGGCCGCGAGTGTACGGATCCTTTTCGTCGATGGCGGCGGCGAGCATTTTGATGGATCCAAGGAAAAGTTCGCGGTTTTCCTCGGCGGCCAGTTTCAGGCGCTCGACGTACTGCTCGATGTGGCCCGCCATACTGTTGAAGGTTTCTGCGAGTTCGCTGATTTCCGCCGCTCCCTCCGTTGGCACGCGTTCGTGAAATTCGGCACGGCTGATGGCACGGACGGATTCGACCAAGCCGCGAATGGGGCGCGTGATGCCGAGAGCGAAGAGGTATCCGAATAAGAGGGCGACAAGTGTGACGACCATGACAAAGCTCAGCGCCTGCGCGGTGAGTTCCTGAACACCCGCGTCGATGCGCGCCTCATCAAGGCTGCGTTGCGCGATCACCGTCCAGCTCAGTTCGGGGATGGTGCTGTAGGTGCCGATCATCTCGACTTTATGATTATTCTTGTCGGACTCGAAGAAGTGCATCGTTTCGGTGGCGCGCAATTCGTGAGGCAGTTCCTTGAGGTGGCGGACGATGGGCGAATTCGCAGTTACGTCCAGGCCTGGAACCATGTCGGTGGTGTCGGGGTGCGCAACGATTTTACCGTGTCCATCGACGATAAAAACCACGCGTGCGCGCACGCTGGCATCGCGAATGCGATTGAGCAACGGGTCAATCGAAACAACGGAGGCGAGCATGCCGCTAAATTGGCGTTGATCGTAAAGCGGGACGGAAACGACCAGGGCCGGGCGATTGTCTTTTCCCAGCGCGAAAGGTTCGCTGACGAAATTAAGACCCTGAATGCTGGCGGTGAAAGCGCGTTTCAGTGCGACTCCCACGAAAGGATCCTGATCGGCGCTGACGCTGCCTGCTGATTGGCCTTTGGCCTGTTTGTTGACGGCAGTGACGTAAAGGATGTTGGGATCATTTTCGATGAAATTTTGCAGCAGACGCGTGAGCTGCGGAGCGTGGGTGGGATCGTCAACATCCTCGATCCAACCGGTCAAGGTTAGAACCTGGCGCTGGCTGAGAAGCCGTTGGCGCAGATTTTGTTCGAATTGCAGGGTTTCGCTAGCCAGCGAACGCGTAATTTCGGATTGCTGCACGCGCTCGGTGTCTTGCAGTTTTTGTTCGCTGAGGCGCAGTACCTGGCGGTGGTAAAGCCACAGAGGCGTGACGCTGACGACCAACAGGGCGCCCAGCACAATCCAGAGGATGCGCAGACGCCGCGTCGTTAATTCTTTGAGGGCTTGTATGGGCACAGTTTTCAGGATAAATGCTAACGGAGTAAAAGAGGCGAAACAACGGGACCAAAGTACCAGGGTTGGCGAATAAGCTACAGAGGGAGTGAGACTTAGGACATCCAGTTCTCATGGTTGCGGAGCCCGTTAAAGCGAAACAACGGCCGCTTCAAGTCTGTGAAGCACAGAGAATTCTGTTGCTCCCTAGGTCGCAGCTAAGCTCCCACCGCTCAAGAATCGACTTCCGCGCCCCTATTCGTCGTCTTTTGAGGAGCCGAGGCGTGTTTCTTCGCCCGCGATGAGGCGTTGGATGTTAGAGCGATGTTTGAAGATGACAAGGACCGCGATTAGAACAGTGCCGAAGATGACGATTTCCGGAGGCGCGTGGCCTGGGGCGTACAGCAGATAAACGAAGATGGGGAGCGCGGCAGCAGCGGCAATTGAACCCAGTGAGGAGTAGCGCCAGAATACGACTACCAGCAGCCACAGAACGATGCCAGCGGCGACTGCTTGCCAGCAGATTGGCAGGAACACGCCGAGGCCGGTGGCGACTCCTTTGCCGCCGCGGAAATTGAGCCACACCGGGTACATATGACCGATCACGGCGAGGATCGCGGCGATCATCATCCAGCGTATGTTGCCCGCAGTGTAACGACTGGCGAGCCAGACGGCTGCGTATCCCTTTGCGGCGTCGAGAACTAAAGTGAGAATCCCCGGAAGCTTGCCGACATTCCGCGTGACGTTTGCGGCGCCGATATTTCCACTGCCGATTTCGCGAATGTCCTTCCCGCCGAACGCTTTCACGATGATCAATCCGAACGGGATTGAACCGAGCAAGTAGGCAGCGACCGGGATAAACCAGACGAAGTTCACTTTGTCCCTTTTGCGAACGAAAATGTCGCGAGCTTTTTGTATTCCGCGCCCGAGCGTTTCGTGACGCTCTCGAACAAGTGTAATTCGGATTCACGCGCCGAACCAAAATCATACGATTTCAAACTCTCAGCGGCGGCCACCAGATTGTTCGCGCCTTCGTCGGGATTCAGACGTGCGAGTGTGATGTGAGGAAAGAACGAGCGAGATTCGCGTTCGAAGCTGAGCGGCTCGACTGCGGTTTCGAGAGCGGCTACGAGTTCGGAGAGATTCGGCGAGGCTTCGACGCCCGACCAGATGACGCGTGGACGCCGCTCGCTGGGGAAGAAGCCGAGGCCGCGATAACGAAGGTCCATAGCGCTCTTCGAATGGACGGATTCGAGCGCATCACGGATAGAGGTCAGTTTTTCGGCTTCGACGTGCCCGAGGAATTTCAGCGTGAGGTGCATAGATTCAGGACGAACCCAACGCGCATGTTGGGATCCAGGTCTTAACCGCTCAATCGATTCGGCAAGTGCGTGACGAACCGCATCCGGTAAATCGAGCGCGACGAACAGGCGCATGGATTTAGACCCTGCCCGCGGCAGGGTACAGGAAGTAACGCCGAACTGCGTCGAGTGCTGCTTGGGCCGCGTGTTGGCGAATGCGTTCGCGATCGCCGGGGAAACGGTACGCGCGCTCGCGCGCGCCCTGCTCGTCAGCGAGACCGATGTGCACCAAACCGACTGGCTTTTCGGGTGTTCCGCCCCCGGGTCCGGCGATGCCTGTGACTCCGACGCCGATGGTTGCGCCGGTGCGTTTGCGGATACCGTCAGCGAGCGCCAGCGCGATTTCGGAGCTGACCGCTCCTTTTGCCTCGATTAACGGTTGCGGCACGGAGACGAGTGAAGTCTTCAACTCATTGCGATAGCAGATGACGCCGCCCAGAAAATAGGATGAGCTGCCGGGAACGTTGGTGAGGCGCTCGGCGAGCATGCCTCCGGTGCAGCTTTCAGCAACAGCGATGGTGGCGCGGTTTTCAGTAAGGACGCGCGCAACTACTTCCTCGAGGGCTTCTCCGTGAGCGGAATAGAGATGCTCTCCGAGGGCCAAAGCCATGCGCTTGGTGATTTCGTCGAGGAGCTTTTTGGCTTTGGCGGGATCGCGCGACCAGGTGCGCGGATGAAGCTGCGTGCCGGTGGGCGAAGCGAGGATTGTGGTTTCAGTGTCGGGATACAACTCATAGAGAGGGCGGACACGGGTTTCGACGTCCGATTCACCCAGGCCAGTGACACGCAGGTCGCGGGTGAAAAGGCGCTCGTCGTGCCCCATCTTCGCGAGGCGCGGCCGGACTTCGTGTTCAAACATGTATTTCAGTTCGTTAGGCACGCCGGGAAGCAGGATCAGGATGTGGCCACTTGCTTCGAGCCAGAGGCCGGGTGCTGTGCCACGTGGATTGTTAAGGATCGTGGCGCCCTCCGGGACCATAGCCTGGCGGACGTTGATTTCCGGCATGGTGCGGGCGAAACGGCGGAAGCGTTCCTGGATGCCCCGCAAGACTTCCTCGTCACGGTGAAGCTTTCTGCCGAGAAGGTCCGCGACGGTTTCCCGGGTGCGGTCGTCGTCGGTGGGGCCGAGCCCCCCGGAGGCGACGATAACGTCGGCACGTTCCAGTGCGTGAGCGAACGTGGAATGCATTTCGGCCGGGGAATCACCTACGACGGATTTGTGGATTACGCGAAGTCCCAGGCGGTTTAGCTCATCGGTGAGCCACAACGAATTCGTATCCATCCGGTAGGGAGTAAGCAGTTCCGAACCGACAGCAATGATCTCCGCATTCATCCAGAAATGTTGTACTCGATGAGCAGGGAAGTGCGCAAGTCGGCGAGCTCCTGAGGAGGCATGTTGACTGGAAATGAATGGAAAAACTTAGTCTACGGTTTCGAAGCGGGTGCTGCCGGTAGTTCGCAGCACAAGCACCGAGCACTCCGCCGTGCGCACGACCTTCTCGGTGACTGAGCCGAATGCGATGCGGCGCCATCCGGTCATGCCGTGGGTTGCAATAACTATCAGGTCCACTTTCTCGCCCTCCGCGGTACGGATAATTTCCATCCCTGTGTCGTTCGCCAGGCCGACCGTGTTGCGAGCGCGAACACCTGCTTGCTTCACTTTGTCCGTCAGTTCGTCCAGGCGTGTCTTCGCGTTTTTGATCAACTGCTGCTCATAGGATTCTTCGCTGAAAATGGAGACGTCTTCCGGCAATTTCGGGATTACCGGCACGACGTACATCAGCAGAAGCTCGGAGCCGTAGCGCTTGGCGAGGTCTTGCGCGACCTCCAGGGCTTGGATCGAAGAGTCGCTAAAATCGATCGGTGACAATATCAGCTTAGGCGAGAGCATCGCGTGATTTCCTTTGGGTACTTTTATCTGAGGCAGTTTGGGGAACAGGAGTCTATGACATCTGTTCGTGCTCAGGAATGTGAATGGATTGTTTCAGTGCTGTTAAACGTGTCTTGAGATCAGAGCCAGTGGGCGGGAGACAAAAGCAGCGGCTAATGTTGAGGGCTTAGTGGCCCGAGTCGAATCGGTCTTTGTGATTGAGATCGCGGTGAGAGGTGTTGATTGTGGCGGATTAGCCGTTGAGTGGGAGGCCTTGGACGTCCCAGTCGAGGGAGTACAGCGCGTTGTTGGTGGTGATCATGGCACGGTGTGAAGAGAGCAGAGCCAGGCCGACAATGTTCGAGCCGCTGACTACCACCTGCGGATCGGCTTGCGGAGTTAAGCGGATGATACCGCGCTTGCCGCCGAGCGAGCCTGCAACGTACAGATTGCCTGCGCGATCGAACGCTAAGCCTTGCGGTCGCCCCAGGCCGCGAAAGAATGTGCTGACTTCACCGGCGGGATTGATGCGATAAACCTGGTCGAAGCTGGAAGTTGTGGGGCCCGTGACGTACAACTCGCCAGAAGAGCCGAACGCGAGATGGTAGGCTGACATCGACGGCTCCAGGGTGGCGAAAACGAAAATTTCGCGGTCCGGACCTATTTTGAAAATCGTGCCGCTGCGATCGCCTACGTAGAGGCTTCCAGCTTTGTCGAACGCCAGGCCTGTGGCGATGCCCATGCCTTCTACCCATTGCATCGAGCGACCGTCTGGAGAAACGCGGTGGATCGCACCGTCGTTGCGGCTGGACACGAAGAGATAGCCTTCGCGATCGAGCGCAAGGCCAGTCGGATTCATCATCTCGGTGATGAACGGCTTGACCGTGTTATTGGCAGTGACTTTGTAAAGCGACACCGGAACTTTTTGCCCACGCTGGCCGCTGAAGGTGACGTAGACGTTGCCGCTGGCGTCGACTGCCGGACTAGCTACCGGGTGTAAGTTATCGGCGACCAGAGTGCCCAGAGCGACGGGAAAGGGGGCGCTCTCGATGCTGCCCATTTTCACTCGGACTGCGCCGCCCGCAGCTCCTTCGGGAACGCGCGCGATGAGGAAGTTGTCGGCGGCGAGCATCAGAGACCCTTCGGCCATGCCAAATTGCACTTGCGGGCGTGCGTGATTGCGCGTGCCGAAGCCACTGCCGTGAATCGTCACTTCGCCGCCCGGCAATGCGGCAGCTGGTTTTACGCTTTCAATTCTTGGGGCGGTGCTTGGAGTCAAAGCTGTTCCTTGTGTGATGGCCTTGCACCTTAAACTGGATTTGTCGCTCGTGCGCGATGCTTGCGCATGAGATCCGCAATCGGTGTCGAACCATTAGCGCGGCGCTATAGCTCTCCGGAGCTAACGGCCGGACTTAATGTCCAGCCGCCCGCGCGATCCATAAGCCCAGTGCTGCATATATCGCCGCGATCCAGTCATCTGCCATGATACCCCAGCCGCCGGGCAACGACTCGGCCTGACGCACCGGGAATGGCTTCCAGATGTCGAACACTCGGAAAAGTATAAAACCCAAGAGCAAATATTTCCAGTTACCGAGCGCAAGGGCAAAGACGTAGGTGAAGAGTTGCCCCGACACTTCGTCGATTACCACGTACTGCGGATCCTTTTCACGGAAACGTTTCGCGACTCGATCGGAAGCCCAAACGCCCACGAACGCAATCAATAGAGCTATGGGAAATATCGATACGCCGGCCCAAAAGGCCCGGATCCAAAGCTCGTGACTTGAATTGGGAGTTATGGAATTAGGGTAGTAAAAGCAAAATGTTCCGTAAATTGCCAATCCAACGAGCGAGCCCAATGTGCCGGGAGCGTACCGGGCGTATCCGAGGCCGCCGACGGTCGCTACGAAAAGGGCGAGGTTAGGATTGGGCGGAACATCTGCTATCGAGCTGGGTGAGCCTTCAGTTTGGCGTGGCGACGGGGACACGTTTGGCGTCAAGGAGCGGCCGGATCCGGCGCGATCAGTTCTTGTGTTCATCTGTTGGGCTATGGTCGATGTCTTCGAATAGAGTTTCGTCTACCGCTGGTTCGCTCACTACGTATTTTTCACTGGCCCAAGCGCCTAGGTCCATAAGTTTGCAGCGCTCGCTGCAAAACGGAAACTCGGCGTTGGAATCTGAGTCCGTGGGCTTTTTGCAGATGGGGCAGCGGAACTTCATATTCAGAGGATACCGCAAAGTGCGAAGCGATGCGCGAGCGTCGTTGTGAAGAGATCTCGTCGAGGAATGCGGCCTCGCGGCGGCCGGAAACCGCCGCGCTAAAGGCTGCGGCGCTATATTTCCCAGGCTTTTGCCGCGTCTGTCTCTAAGATTTAAGTGTAGAGCCGCGGGCTTTAGCGCGGCAGGTAGCGTTAGGTCGCGAACATAAGAGCTTGGAAAACCAATCTCATCTTGAACATGGTTCCGCGCTCGGGTTTGCCTCGGCTGGGCCCCCCGGACTCACCTGAGGCTTGTGATTCATTCGGGGAGCCGAAGAACGTCCCGCCTGCTAGGACACTGTCGATGGCGATAATAAGGTCGCGAGCAGCTTGCGACTTCAGTACGTAGCCCTGTGCTCCTACGTCGCGCACTTCCGTCGCTAGCCTGGTGAAATTATGCATGGTGAAAATCAGGATGCGAGTGCGCACACTCATTGTCGTCAGCCGCTTGGCGAGTTCGAGCCCGCTGGTCCCGGGGATGGTGACATCAAGGATCATGATGTCCGGATCGAGACCTCTCACCGCTTTCAGAGCATCGCCGGCATTCGAAGCTTCGCCGCAAATGATCCATTCAGGGCGCGCTCGCTGCAGCAAGGTACGGATTCCCTCACGCACAATCTCATGATCGTCTACCAACAGAATTCTGGGATTCACGAAGGATCTCCATCGAGAGCGCGATTAGAAGAATATCCGTTCTGCAAGGTCGGCATGAGCGCCTTAAGCCAGTGCGATCGCATCACGATGTCGTTGCATATTGCGCCACTTCCGGCATCTGAACTCTAGCTACAACTGTTGTGCCCCGAGGAGTGGAAGAAAACTCAAGATTTCCTCCCAATTGACGCATGCGCTCACTCATACCGCGCAATCCTACTCCAAGAGCTCCGATATAGTCCTGTCCGGATTCTTCGAATTTCCGAATATCCACTCCCTTGCCGCAATCGCTTATTTCAAGCACGACTTCGTCGTTCTGCAAAGTTAAGCGGACCGTGGCTGTGGGGCTGCCTGAATGCCGGTGAACGTTGGTCAAGCTTTCCTGCAAAACTCGGAAAAGAGCAAGCTCGATGTCTCGAGGGAGGCGTTGGAAGTTAGGCGACGCTTCAAACGAGGTTTTGACCCCACTGCGAGTGGCAAACCCGTCGACGTACCAGGGGATGGCTGACTTGAGACCCATTTCTTCCAGCATCGGAGGATACAGAAGGTAAGAGATGGTGCGAACTTCAGTGACGGCGTCTTCGGTCAACTTCGCGCAGTTCTTCAAATCTTCGGCTTCCGTCGAGGACTTCCGGTCCATCCTGCCGACCAGGGAGTCCAATTTCATTTTCAGGACGGAAAGATACTGGCCAAGACTGTCGTGCAGATCGCGTCCTATGCGCCGCCGCTCCTCGTCCTGGGTGCGGAGCAAGTGCAGAGAGAGTTGGCGGAGCGATGTTTCCGAATCGCGCAATTTTCGCTGTGATTCTTCGAGGACGCGTTGCGCAAGCATTCGCTCGGTAAAATCTCGCGTTACCTTGGCAAATCCGAAGAGCTCTCCATTGCCATGCTTCAACGCGGTAATGGTCACGTTGGCCCAGAACTTCGAGCCGTCCTTGCGTATGCGCCAGCTTTCGTCTTCGGTGCGGCCATCTCGTATGGCAAGTTCCAACTCGCGCTGCGGCTTTCCGTCTTTGACATCGTCTTCGGAATAAAAACAGGAGAAGTGTTTGCCGATAATTTCGGAAGAGTTGTAGCCCTTGATGCGTTGCGCGCCGGCATTCCATGTTTGGATCCGGCCCTCAGCGTCCAGCATGAAGATGGCGTAGTCCTGAACGGCGTCGACCAGCAGGCGGAATTGCTGTTGAGTTTCCAGTAATTTTTTCTGCGCTTCCAAGGTTTCGAGTTTTTGCTGCAGCGATGCGATGCTGCGAAGGTGGTCCTCATCTTCATGCAGTGCCATGTAGCTCTCTTCCGGAATTACGTGGGAATGCGCCGCGCAAATTTTCAGAAAAGGCTCGCCGTGTTCTTTCTCGGAAAAACCCTTCATGGGATACGCGCAGCGGAGTGTAAATGACTGTACCTTGGCCAGGTCGTTCCATAGTTCCTCAAGCCGGATTGCTGCCGCGTGCTTGCCATCTGCCCACAGGAGCGCAACCATTTCACCAAAAATCGCAACCCAGGGGCGCTCACGTCTTGCAGCAGATCTAGCTCGATAGAGAACGGCGCTCATCATTCGCATGAACCGTGGACCATCGGGCATCCCGTCGACCATAAAGTGCGAAAGGGTCTCCCGAGCGTCGAATGATTGATAGCGGCCCTGCTTGACCGCACCAGGTAGATCGAGGCCGTTGGCATAGAGTTCGTCCGCAAGCGCCTCGCTACGTGCTTCCGTCGTGATTACTATGGCGGAGTCACCGCTATTTAACGCGTTTGCGATGTATTGGCCGACGGTGCTTACCAGCGCTCGATCGTCACGATAGAACTGAACGATATGAGACGGAGGGAGACGATCGATGGCACCGGCTTTTCGGGCGTTGTCCGCGTCGAAGGCTGAAATATTAGCTGCGCTCATTCGCTCTCCCGTCCCAAGTGTACTACCCACAATGGCGATTAAGCATTCTAAGGGCATAGATTATTGCAGCGAAGGGTAATTTGCTGCATACACTAAAGACTGTATGTCACGTTAGCCGCCGATCAATCGATCAAATGCGCGCAAATTTCCGTGTTATACAAGCGGTGGTTCGTGCTGCGTCATTGTTGGGCCAATCCATCAAAGGAGTATTCGAAAGTGTAACTTGTCATTCGTTTCTTTGTCGGTGGCCTCATCGTGTCTCTGTTTGCAGTTCTTGGCGATGTTTTGAAGCCCAAGAGTTTCGCGGGTCTGTTCGGCGCGGCACCGTCGGTCGCACTCGCTACTTTAGGGCTGACAATCGTTGCCGACGGCAAACGATTCGCGACGCAAGAGGCGCATTCGATGATTACCGGCGCGCTTGCCCTCTTTTTGTACGCGTGCGTGATAATCCACCTGATCATGAATCATAGATGGCACGCAGGCGCTGCTGCGTTTTCAGCGCAGGCTGTGTGGCTGATTTTTGCGATTGCAGCCTGGGCCGTGGTGTTTGCGATAGAAAGGATGAGAGTTTCCGCCCACTTTTCCGCGCTGAAAGAAACTAAATGGTACGAGTTTGCGGTACGTTTCTTTTTTGGAGGCGCGATTACCGTCATCACAGGACTTCTTGCGAAACATTACGGGCCGGTATTCGGCGGATTGTTTCTTGCCTTCCCGGCGATTTTTCCGGCGAGCGCCACGCTGGTGGAAAAGCACGAGCGCGAGAAAAAACAGCGAGCGGGAATCATGCACACGATTCGCGGACGGCAGAGCGCAGCGTTGGACGCGCGTGGTGCCGCAATCGGCAGCCTTGGGCTGATTGTTTTCGCTATTGTGGTGTGGAGATTTCTGGAGAGGTGGAATGCCCCGTTCACGCTTTTGGTTGCCCTGCTTGTGTGGTTGAGCGTTTCAATTCTAATCTGGCGGCTGCGGCGGCATCGTGTATTCGGACGGCTGGGGCGGATTCGCCACCGGGCGCGGGCACACGAACGTCATCGCGCCTTGCGGTGAGCTGCTTTCATGCCTTCTTCAATGCGGCGCCTGGCCTCGGCCGGCCCCTTTACCTCGAGCACGTGAAATTTCTTGCCGAGATGTCTGTGGTAATTTACAAAAAATTCCTCAAGTTCCTGAACAAATTTCTTGCCAAGGTCGCGGATATGCCGGATACGGGAATAAGTATGATTTTCTTGCTCGATGGCGACAATACGGTCGTTGCGTTGCTTCTTCTTCTTTTTGCCTTGCTCGCCTTCAATAATGCCGATCGCGCGGCACTTCACGAGGCACCCGGGATAGGCTGGCTCGTCCATCAGCACCAGAACGTCCACCGGATCGCCGTCATCGGCTAACGTGGAGGGAATAAACCCAAAGTCATGGGGGAAGACCATGCCCGCCGGCAGTACCTTTTTTATTTCGAACACTTTCTGTTCTTCGTCGAACGCGAATTTGTTGCGGCTGCCCTTGGGGGTTTCGATGATGACTTGAATCGTGCTCTGGCTATCGGAGTCGAGTGGCGCAAGGCGGGTGGGATCCGCCAGGACCCCTCGTCGTGAATTACTTTTTGCCATGGATTAACGCTTTTTGGATGGGACTTTCGCGCCCTTCTTGCGGGCCTCGGACAGGCCTATGGCGATCGCTTGTTTTCTGCTTTTTACGCGGCCGCCTTTTCCACCTTTGCCGGACTTCAGCGTGCCGCTCTTTTTTCTATGCATCGCGCTCTTAACGCTCTTGCCTGCTGCTTTGCCATATCGTGTCATTGAAGTCTCCTTTGAAACGAATGTGAGCCTTTGAAGACGAACGTTACTCGACGTCCGGCGCTGCTGCTCTTACCAGTTCGGGAGCTCTGGCGATTGCTTCTCTTTAAAGTTTCCTGACCCAGGCCTGGCCGCCGGCGGATCGTTACTGTGACGGAAACACCCGGCTGCCTCCGGTTGTGACCGACTCGATGCTAGTGGGCTTCGCGCTACGCCGTCGATACAGTAAAAGATTTAATTTCACGCGGATGAATCGTAACCAGTGCAGGTCCCGACGTAGTTTGTGTTCCTGTCAAGCTGGGGCGCGGCAAGCAGCGCGCCCACGGTCCTGAAGCACGACCCGTAACTAGATAATGTGAACTTGCGTAGGACGTGACCGCGTGTTCTTATGGCGGCACTGCAACCCAAATCAGGGAGGACAAATCATGAGCGAGATCGAGAATCGTGCCAGGTCGGCCCGTGCCTCGACCAGACGTCAACTGATCACCGGTAGTGTGGTTGCTTTTGGTGCTTTGTCCGTGAATTGGGTGTCCAGGGCGAAATCACCGCGACAGAATATGAAGGAAGCGCCTGACACTGCTGCAAACAGCACGCGTACCTTTCTTCACCAGGAGACCGATTTCAGGGCGACGCCGCAGCGGATTTACAGCGTTTTACTCGATTCGAAACAATTCGCTGTGGTCACCGGAATGCCTGCCGAGATCGATCCGAATGTGGGAGGTGCGTTTAGCATGTTCGGGGGGCTAATCATCGGACGAAACGTCGAACTGATTTCGAATCAGCGTATCGTGCAGGCGTGGCGTCCGACGCGTTGGGATCCAGGCGTGTACTCGGTCGTGAGATTTGAATTGAAGGCGCAGGGAACGGAAACTGTGCTGGTGCTGGACCACACTGGTTTTCCGGAGGGTGAATACGACCATCTCAACCCGGGATGGTCACTCAGGTATTGGGATCCGCTCAAAAAATATATCGCTGGCGCATAGCGGCGATTCGGTCGGCCTGCACGAGCAGGCTTGGCCGACGGTTCTCGCGCAGCTGGACGAACGGCTCACCGCGCCGACGGATTAGAGCTGCGTCGCCGACCGGACCTAGGCCGACACGCGAAGTCCAGGCCGAAGCGCAAATCACGATTCAATCATCTTCGTCCTTCGCTGCGCCGCCGCGCTGGATTTTTCCATGGACTAAGCGCTGTGTAACGTGGCGTGGCTGTGGCATTTTCTTTGCCGGCTACGAGCAGCCTGCGCCGCGATGCAATCTTAACCGCCGGCGATAGCGCCGATGATGAAAATCGGCTCAGCTCCGGAGGCGACTGCTTCGGGAAGGGGATTGTCCGGGGATTCGTGCGACAGGTCTTCTTCGCAGGCGAAAAATCTGAGGAAGGCACGTCTTTGAAATGTGACGTGGTCACGAATCGTCCCGCGCAGCATTGGATAGCGAGATTCGAGGGCGTCCAGCACCGTGCGTTGTGTCACCGGACCTGCGACTTCAAGTTTCACTTCGTCGCCCTCAACGCGCGCCAGGGTCCGCAGATGCGCGGGAAGAATCACGCGGATCATGACAGCGTTTGCACCTCGACGGAAAGCACGGATGGGAGATCGTGGACGATAGGAGCCCAATTGTCTCCAGCATCCGCCGACGCGTAGACTTGGCCGCCCGTGGTGCCAAAATAGACGCCGCAAGAATCCAGGGAATCTACCGCCATCGCGTCGCGCAACACGTTCACGTAACAATTGCTCTGCGGCAGGCCTTTGCTGAGCGGCTCCCATTCGTTTCCACCTGTGCGGCTGCGGTAGACGCGCAGCTTTCCGTCTGGCGGAAAGTGTTCTGAATCACTTTTAATTGGCACGACGTAAATTGTCTCGGGTTCGTGCGCGTGAACGTCGATCGGAAATCCAAAATCGGTCGGCAAGTTACCGCTGATCTCCCGCCACAATTCGCCGGCATTGTCGGTTCGCATTACGTCCCAGTGTTTTTGCATGTACAGAACATCCGGACGCGAACGATGCATGGCGATGCGATGCACGCAGTGGCCGACCTCCGCCTTTGGATCAGGAATGTACGGCGAATGCAGGCCCTGATTAATTGGCTGCCAGGTTTTTCCGGCGTCGTCAGTGCGAAATGCTCCTGCGGCTGAAATCGCGATATAAATTCGGTCCGGATTCACTGGATCGAGAAGAATTGTGTGCAAGCACATTCCACCCGCGCCTGGTTGCCAGCGTGGGCCTGAGCCGTGGCCGCGCAGTCCTGAAAGTTCCTGCCAATTCTGGCCACCGTCGGTGGATTTGAATAACGCAGCATCTTCAATGCCCGCATAGACGGTGTCCGGATCCTTGAGCGATGGCTCGAGATGCCAAACGCGCTTGAATTCCCACGGGTGAGGCGTGCCGTCGTACCACTGATGGGTGCCCGGCACTCCGTCATAAACGAATTTGTTGCCGGCTGGCTCCCAGGTCTTGCCGCCGTCATTGGAACGCTGAATCAATTGTCCGAACCATCCACTGGTTTGCGATGCATAGAGGCGATCAGGCTCGGCGGGCGATCCTTTCACGTGGTAAATCTCCCAGCCGGCGAAGTGTGGCCCGCCGACGTTCCAATTTTCGCGCTTGCCATCGGACGTCAGCACGAACGCTCCTTTACGCGTGCCGACGAGTACTCGGACTCTACTCATCGCTGCTCCTTCGCGAATCGTCGTGGAATTGTGGCAGAAACTGTTCATCAAATTTGTATCCTGATGTCATGAACTGTGTCCCGCCGCGTCCATGATCAGACTGGCCGTTTCTGCTGGGTGAGAGACCAGCGAGGCATGGCTCGACGGCACCGAGACAACCTTCGCATGCATGCGTTCCGCCATGAAGCGCTGCAAGTCAGGACTGACCATTCGGTCGTCAGTCGAAAGCAAAAACCAGGACGGCTTGGATTTCCACGCGGGTTGGGTCACGGGGACACCAAAGCACATCTTCTTCGATAGCGGCTTCTGAACTACCGACATGATTTCGGCCTGAGCGTGATCGACATCTTGGGCGAAATTTTGGGCAAACTTGCCTCGCTCGAGTAAAAGAAAACCGTCGTCGCCGAGCTGGACCGCCGCTACACCGGGAGGCGCCGGAAACCGTTTCACCAGGTCGTCGTGGGATTCGCCCTCGTCCGGTCCATAGGAAGAGACGTACACTAACCCCACAACGTTAGGCGCATTTCCTGCCTCGGTCACGACGAAGCCGGCGTAGGAGTGTCCCACTAAAATGGTCGGTCCGCTTTGCCGCGCAAGCGCGCGGCGAGTGCTGGCAACGTCATCGGCCAGGGAAGTGAGCGGAATTTGCACTGCCGAAACGTAAAGTCCTTTCGCTTCCAGCAAAGGAATGACTCTGCTCCAACTGGACCCGTCGGCCCAGGCGCCGTGGACCAATACGATGTTTGCTGCTGGGGAAGCAGCCGGATGCGAAGCGGATTCTTGCGTTAGTCCAAAAGCAGCACGCGGCAATAATAATCCGGCGCTCGCCGCGGCGAGCGCCGTCTTTGCAAAATGCCGGCGACTGATTCCCGAAGACGGCTCCGGGAACCTGACTTCCTTAGCCCGCCGAGTCCGATCTGTCATCTTTTCCTGTTCCATTTCCAACCTCCCCACTTCGATTTCGATCAAAGGTTGGATTCAGCGATGCTCTTCATCGGCGCTGTGAATTTTCGGTGCACCCAGCAAATTATCAATGTGACTTGCGAAATGCAAGTGATAGTGAATGACGCGCAGGAGCGAATTCTTCCAAATGTGTTGGCCCTGAATGCGGAATTCTCGCTCGACGCCGCCCGCATCCCGCTTTCTGGTTATCCGTCAGCGCGGCTCAGGAAAATTGGCTGGCCTAACTTGGACGCGTAATTGGGCCGATACCGCTCGGTGTTATAGAGCGTGGCCACATCAATCCGCCGCGCGCCTGCCGATGAAGCCGGCAACGCCGCGTGCGAGTAACAGCCGTTTTGTACACCGACCATTCGTCCAGTGATGCCGTCTCGGATCAAGTCCAACGCGATGTTCGCAAAGGTGATGGCCACGATCTTGTCGATGGCGTCGGGATCACCGCTGCGCAAATCGTACGTCAGATCGCTGGCGACAGTTTCCTCGCCGGTGCGCCGCTGAATTTCCTCCGCCAACGCGTGGCCTATATCGACTTTCTTGCGGTGGCCGTAGGCGTCGGCTTCGCCAACTTCTCCAACGTTGCGCTGGGTCCATACAGCCCCTTCGGAAACCACAGCTACAGAATAATTGCTGGGATTGTTCTTTTTGTCTTCGAGCAGCAGGCTGCAAATGCGGTCCAGATCGAATGGATGCTCGGGAATCAAGCAGCGCGCGGAGGTGACATAGGCGGTGTACAGAGCGGTGAATCCCGCGTCGCGGCCGAAAATCCGGAATATGCCGATGCGCTCATGTGAGCCCAGCGTGGTGCGCTGGCGGGTGATGGCATCTTTCGCGCGGGTGATTGCGGTGGAAAATCCGATGCAATATTCGGTGCCATGGACGTCGTTGTCCATCGTTTTTGGGACGCCGATTACCGGGAAGCCTTTGCTGGAGAGTGCGGCCGCGAAGCTGAGCGTATCGTCCCCGCCAATTGCAATCAGGCAACCGATATCCATGCGTTCCAGGTTTTCTATGACGATCGAAGTGAAGTCATGGCTCTTGCCGTCGAATGGAAGCTTGCTTAAATGCGCGTCGGATAGATGCGCAGGAGCTTTTCCACTTGCCACGCACCTCGGGTTGGTGCGAGACGTGTGCAGCACTGTGCCGCCAGTGCGATCTATGGTGCGCGTGTTTTCGCGCGTCAGTTCGTAGGCGTAAGCCGGGTCCATCTTCTCAGCGGGGTCCATGTGTGTGAGGCCTTTCCAGCCCCGGCGAATCCCGATCACTTTTCGGCCCATTTCGGTGGCGCGGTACACGACGGACTTGATCACCGAATTCAAGCCGGGGACGTCGCCGCCGCCCGTCAAAACAGCGATATTGGTTCTCGCAGGCATGAATCTGGTGCTCCTTAAGTGAGGATCGTCGTACTTATCCGTAGTGCTTGGCAGAATGAACTTGCCATAGTACCGCAAGGTGATTCGCGGCGGGAATCGCAGGATGAAAATTGTTAATGCGGACCAACCGTTTTGCTCTACGAAGCGGACCTCAGAATGTCTCAGAAGTAGGGTGTGGAAATCCTCACTGAAATGAAGGTGTTGAGATTGCGAAAGGACACCTCGGGAACAAACATCGAGACTATAGTTCTAGATCGGGATGCTAGAGGTCGCACAGGCGTCGATGCCGCGTGCGAAATTACGCGGCGTGTCGCCCACGGATTGGCTCGATCAGTCCATGCGTTTGCGAGTGAATCAAGTAGTGGCCCTCGACAACCTTGCGTAAACGTGCGACGCAATCTGTGGCTGCTTGCAGATTGGCTCGTTCTGAAATCCACACAAAGTTGCCATCGGGGAGTCTCTTGAATACGTCGAACATTGGTTTGTTCCTCATGCCTGTATGAATTGCATTTACAGCACCAAGGCAGGAGTCCCCGCTTCCGCTTTTGTATCAGCGAGATACGGAAACGGCCACGCATTCTATCCGTGTGATTTCGTGTAATTATGG
This sequence comes from uncultured Acidobacteriota bacterium, assembly GCA_963703675.1. Taxonomy (GTDB): domain Bacteria; phylum Acidobacteriota; class Terriglobia; order Acidiferrales; family UBA7541; genus Palsa-295. Next base: position 122,472 of record CAVPFH010000014.1, read on the forward strand.
AGCGCCAGACGCACAAGCTTCCTAAGGTGTTTTCCCTATTCGCTCAGTTGTGCAAAAAAACTTCATTCACAGTACCTGAAACTTCAACGTGCTCTACGGTCTTCGCAGTATGGCTGCTTGGGCACCGAAGAAATAGAATCTGCGCGATTCACGATCTCAGTGTGAGCCTTTGAAGATGAGGAGGATTCAGATGCTTTATTATGCTTTGGTGTTCTTGCTGGTGGCGTTGCTTGCGGGTTTTCTGGGCTTCGGCGGCATTGCGTTCGCGGCTGCCGGAATCGCGAAGATTTGCTTCTTTATTTTCCTGGTAATTTTCGTCGTCACTCTGATTATGCATCTGACGCGTGGCCGGTCCGCTAGCGTCTAGCCGGTTCGGCCCGGTATATTCAAGTCACATTCGATTTCTGCTCCGTAATTCAAATTCTGGAGGATCAAGTGAAAAAGGCGTTGATATGCGCGTGTATGGCGATTTTGGTGCTTGCGACTGCCAGCCGCGGCGACGACAAGGAGAAGGACGAAGATCGATTGACGAACTGCGGCACCGTGCTGAAAGAGATTTTGGACGTGCCGGACAATATTCCTCAGGACTTACTCGACAAAGCGGACTGCGTTGTTGTGTTTCCCTCGGTTTTGAAAGCGGCATTTGTGGTAGGAGGCAGTTACGGCCGCGGTGCAATGACCTGCCGCAGAGGCGACAACTTTAATGGACCGTGGGGCGCTCCTTCGATGATGGCTTTGGAAGGCGGCAGCTTCGGTTTTCAGATCGGCGGGGAAGCGACCGACTTCGTTCTGCTCGTAATGAACGACCGCGGCGCGAATGGCATTCTCAGCAGCAAAGTAAAACTCGGCGGTGACGCGTCGGTGGCGGCGGGACCTGTGGGCCGCAGCGCGTCGGCGGAAACCGACGCCAGCATGCGCGCGGAAATTCTGAGCTACTCGCGCGCGCGTGGCATCTTCGCGGGCATTTCCTTGGAAGGATCGACCGTGCGGCCCGACGGCGACGCCAACAAGAGAATCTACGGCGAGAAGCTGGGAGCGAAGGAAATCGTAATCGGTGACGCCACCCCAATTCCGCCAGCGGCGCATAGCATGATTGCTGTGCTCAATGAGCGGACACCCAAACACAGGACGTAAGCCAACGAATTGCGCGTGCGCATCACGCACGTGACTTGGATAAGCCGGCACTTCGTGCAGTCCTCGCCTGAAGCGTCGGCAACATCCTCAACTGTGCGAGTGACTAACCTATGAGTCTGCTTCCTACATACGATATATTTCGACGGCTTCCGAACGGTGAATTGGTTTGGGCATCCGCAGCTAACGGACTGGAGGGAGTCAAAGCACGACTGGTGAATCTAAAATTGACGGCGCCGTCGGATTGCGTTGTATACGTGCGGCGCGGCTGAATCGCCGGCTGAATTCTGCGTTAGGTTTTTGTAGCGGCTGGTCCGGCGCAGTTCAGACCGGGCACTGCTACGTTTCGCAGAATGCAAACGCATAGCGGTTTAGAATTTCACCGCTGCTCGGATTCTTGGTAAGCCTGATACCAGGGCCTTCAGGTTCGGCTCCGTTTCGATTACTTCCATCACCGCCTTCGTAACTTCGTCATCGACTTCGGGAGCTGAGCGAATTTCCGTGGGGTAGCGCACCAGGAATTCCAGCCCAGTGTCCGCGAAATGCAACCTCGATTGCGGTTCCGGGGCTTTCATCTCAATTTCAATGTGGCGTTCGAGATCGCTGTGCTGGCTCTCAATATCTTTGCGATAGCGGTCGTAGACTTTGTTCACCGCTGCCAGGACCTTTTCTTCCAGAGGCTTGAAGTCGGCGCCAGGAACGAGCTGCAGTGCGACCTCGTGCCAGGTGTAATCCGTGCCCGGAATTTGTTTGTACAAGGGCGTGGTAGCTTGGAATAACACCGAATTCGAAAACACGACGATCCGTCCCGTGGGAAACGGGTTCACGTCCGGGCCCGCCAGTTCCATCAGGTAGAAACGCACCAGCGAAACATCGATTACGTCGCCGGTGACGCCGGCGATGCTGACGCGGTCTCCGATGCGGATTCCGTAACGCCCTATCACGAAAAAATAAGCCGCGACAGACAGTAGAACCGCTTGCAAACCCACCGCGATGCCAGCTGTCGCGAAGCCGGCGAACGTAGCGAGCGAACTGAAATCACTCACAATCCCTAGCGTTAAAACCGCGGCCATCAAGAAGCCCATGACGAAACGCCGCAGCAGCATGAATTGGCGGCGGCGGCGAACATCGTGAATGTAGCGGAACGTCCAGCGGCGCCAGACTTCGGAGAGAACCCACAGCGCCCCGACAGCCAGGAGAATTGCTGCCGCACTGGTCACTAAAGAACGCAGAGTGTATTTCGATTCCTTTGCCAGCGAATTCCGCCAGTTGAGAAAGTTCGACCGGCTTTGGTCCAGAATTACGATTTCCTGGCTCAGAGGAATTACTACATTCGAGACTTTCTTGAAATCGTCGGTAAGCGCTCGCAATTGTTGCTGCATCGCTTGCGCTTGCGTGGGATCGGATGTCGGCGTCTCGTTAGCTAGTTGGCGGCCCTGTTGAATAATGGTGAGCAGATTAGCGCGAAGCGGCTGGCGCAGTTCCACGGCGGTTCCGCGGACACGTTCGGTTTCATTTGCTAACTGATCTATCTCGTGCATGGCGCGGACTTCCGCGTAGAGCATCAGTGCATGACCAATCACGCCCGAGGGTTTGGAAGGGGACGATTGCTTGGCGGATGTCGTCTTGGCGGCGTCCGCCTTTTGAGCGCTGCCGTCTCCCAATACATCCGGAACCGTACGTGCCAGATCGGCGATGCTCCCGGCGAATCCTCCCATTCCCGATTCAGCGTTATTGAGGAAGCTGGTCATCTTCTGTATGGCGTCGAGTGTGGCCTGATCCAGCGCGACCTCGCCCTGAAGCGCCTCCTTTTGCGAAATCAGCGCTTGTTTCTTGCTGCGAGGGGCGGTCTCGATCTGTTTGTCGAGATCCGCGATCTTTGCTTGATTCTGATCGACGCGCGCCTTGGTCTGAGCTTGGATTTGGGCTGCGCTTTGTTGTTGTTGGTTCGACGAATCAGAACCGGAACCGCCGGATGGGCCGGAAGCACTTCCTGGTCCGCCCGCAGGCACCAGCGCGGCCGCTGCCTGCGCGGATTGAAACGCAAAGTGCACAGCCTGCTGGGACAGATTTTCGGACGTGTCCTGATAAATCGCGTCACTCGGAAGGCCCACAACCTGAATTTTGGCGGTGGAGTCGCGGTACCAGGTGACGATTTCGTTCAGATGATGCAGCTCAGCGTCGCGATCGATTTGGTCGGCCTTGACGCAGTATGAGGCTACAGACAGCGTGCAAACGATCAAGAGGCCCGCTGCGATTCTGCCCCGAATATTTTTTCGCCATCCAATAATACTTCGCATCATGAAGTTCCCTTGATTAAGATTGAGCTGGTTGAATGATTTCCGCTGGGCGTTGGCTTACGAGCTAAAACACGCAACCGCGAAGTCCTTGAATGTCTCTACCGCGCTTACGGACCAGCCTTTTCGTTCACGGGTCGCTTGCATTGACTGGCCCGAAAGAACATTTTGCCAGTTGCCCGGGGATTTTGCTGGCAACATAATTTTAGTATCACGCCAGAAATCGGCCATTTGGTCCCAACTCGTTGGCGCGTCGGCATGCGCCAGGAATCGTGGGACAACCGTCAGGGCCCACTGGTTTTTGCGGTGCCGCGCATACGCGAGAAGATTCTTCGCGCGTTTGCCGGCGATTCCCTGTGGAGTAAACGAGCCGTCGAGAAAAAGTGGGCGATACTGGCGGCGGAGATTCAGCACCTTGGAAGTCAGATACAACTTGGCACGTCCATCACGCCAATTCCGCAGCAGCTCTTTGTTGAAATTGCCGACTTTCTCCTGGGCTTTCTTTTCGATTTCCTCTAACAATTTAACTCGCAGAGTGAAGTCCACAGGGGCGCGGTTGTCCGGATCAACGAGCCGCAAATCCCAGAGTTCACACCCCTGATACAAATCCGGAACACCCGGGCTTGTCAATTTCAGCAAAACCTGGGCGAGACCGTTCAGCATGCCGAAGTATGCGATTTTCTGTTGGAATTGTGAGAAGTGGGCGAGGAATTGATTGCTCTTTCCCGGTTTTAAAATTGCGGCGACGAAATCAGTCAACCTGTTTTCGTGATCCGTGTTGGGGCGGGTCCAGCGCGTATGAACCATGGCTTCGCGCGTCGCTTTAATGACGTATTCTTTCATGCGCTTTTCGAATGATGGCATGTCATCGTCTTTTAGCGGCCACGCACCGAGCAAGGTCTCGTACAAGAATATTTCTTCGTTGCGGTCGGGAGCCGTTTGTCCTTTTACAGTTTTCTTTTTGGCCGTATTCCACCGTGCCCAGGCATTTAAGTGGCGCGCCCATTCGTCGGGAATTTCCGATAACACATTGATTCGCGCGCGAACATCCTCTCCGCGTTTCGTATCGTGTGTAGCGGTGGCGTTCAAACCGTAGGGCCATTGCCGCTGGCGATCATGAATAAATTGCGCGAACTCAAACGGGGAAGGGGCGGATGGACGGGGATCGCCGCCGACTTCGTTTAATGAAACCAGCGGGCAGTAGACATACAGCGCTGTATCTTCCAGGCCCTTCGCCACGATCGGGCCGGTGAACTGTTGCCAGCGCATGACAAACGCGAGGCGTTCTTCTCTTTGCTCGGCAAAGAGTTTGTTCCCGTCTTCCAGCAGCAATACATTTCGCACGAAATCGAAACACGCACGGTCAATGTGTGGTTTGCGCTTTCGGGCTTTCGCAAAGGCGCTTTCAATGTACTTCCTGGCGTCCAGCGAAACGCTCATCTGGCGAATGTAGGTCCGATAGACTGACAAACACGCGGTTACTTCTATGAGAGCCTGGGCCAGGTCAGTGCGAGGGATATCGCGAGCGTACCGATCGTGCTCGGCCAAAATACCGAGCTGACGGCTCAGGTAGCGCATTTCCACCGCCAGGAGAGTCGCCATGACTAGTTTTTTCTTTTGATACAACAAATCTTCATAGGGAACCTCATGGTTCACGAAGTGAGAATAAATCCGCTCAATCTTCCGCCCGCCTTCAGGATGCAAAAACAGGCGATTGACGGCATTGGTGTACTCGTAACCGGTGGTGCCCTGCGTGGGCCAGTCAAAGGGCAACTGTTCGGCGCCCGAGAGGATTTTTTCGACGATGACGTAGAATTGACTCTCGGCGTGTTTGTCCGTAGTCGTTGAGGCACGCTCCTGGATTCGGCGTAGATAACCGAAGGGGTCCTTCAATCCGTCGATATGATCGATGCGGAGACCGGTGACAGCGCCGCGTTCGATGAGGTTGAAGATGATTCTGTGCGTGGCATCAAAAACCACTGGGTCTTCGACGCGGACTCCCACCAGATCCGTGATACTGAAAAATCTACGGTAATTTATTTCTGCATTCACATTCTGCCAGTACGATAGGACGTAAGCCTGCTCCGCAAGCAATTGGTCGAGAAGCTGAAAGCTGGCGTCGTTTCCACGCTTTCCATTGAAGATTTTCAAATTTCCGTCAATGAAGTTTTTGAATTCCGGCTGGTCTTCGTAAAGTTTGCGCAGGCGTTCCTTGACGGCTTCCACCTGCAAGCGGCGGCGCCCAGCTTCTTCGATGGGCAGGCTTTCGCGCGAGAGTACCGCCGAGAGCGTGGCGATGATGCCGAGATACTCCTGAAAGGCTTGCGAATTGGGCCGTAACGTTTGTTCCAGCACATGCTGGCGATGCGTCAAGATCAGCGGATACGACTTTGGCGCGAGCGGAAACAAAGAATCGAAATTCTTGACGTAGAAACTTCCGTCGCGGAAAATCAGTTCCAGATCCTGATTTTTCAGGGCGTCGCCGTAAACGCTCCCCAGCACCGGGAGCAGAATCTTGTTATCGAGCATCCGCGAGGGAGGATGCCAGTCCACATCGAAGTAAGAGGAATATGCCGAAGCCGGGCCATTTTCGAGCAAGTCCATCCACCAGGGGTTCTCGGCGCTGGCGGCCATGTGATTGGGAACGATGTCCAGCAGCAATCCGAGATCGCGCTGTTTAAGGTCGGCCTGAAACGTCTCAAATTGTTGTTCGCTGCCGAGGTCGCTGTCGATGCGCGTGGGATCCGTGGCGTCGTATCCGTGGCCGCTGCCGCTCCTGCTTTGCAGCAAGGGGGAACAGTAAACGTCAGTGATTCCCAGGTGCACCAGGTAATCCAAAATATTCGAGGCGTCGCGAAATGTGAAACCGCTGTTAAATTGCAGCCGGTAGCAGGACAAAGGAATGCGGCGCAGGGGCAGCAAGTCTAGGCGCTCTGAGTTTTTAGATTTTCGTGGTAAGACGTTCATGTGCAGGATTTTCCGACTGTTGCGCCTTACGAAAAATCGGTGGGAACCGCTCCGTTCGGGCTGGAAAGTCATTATACAGTAAATTTGAGTGGAGCTGCCGGGTTCACGAGGTTGTTGGGTCAGCGCATACAGTGAACTAGCAACTTGCCATCTCGCCAGCGGGGCATCGTATAATACCAATGTCGATGCGGTTCTCGCACCCAGCCTCTGCGAGATAATCCAACGAGCCGGCTCCCTTGCTAGCGGAGAATTTATCTTGCAATCTTCGAAGATAGCCACGGAAGTCGCCCTGCCACAGCTTCTCCGAGTTGTGATCGAACGGTTGGAACCGCAAGTCGACAACGGCAGATTTCCGATCAAGCGTGTCGTGGGCGAAAGTGTTTCCGTAGAAGCCGACATTACCGCGGATGGACATCAGGTATTGGGCGCGGTCGTTTGCTTTCGCAAGCGCGGTGAACGCTCATGGCATGAAACGCCAATGCTTCCGATCGCGAATGACCGCTGGCAGGCCGCCTTCGAAATTACTGAATTCACCCCGTATCTTTATACAGTGCAAGCCTGGGTCGATCCCTACAAAACCTGGATTCGCGACCTGATCAAGAAAGCAGAGGCTGGGCAAGACATCCGTTTAGACATTATTGCCGGGGCCAACCTGGCTCGTTTCGCGGCCACTCGCGCTCCTGTGTCCGACGCCCAAAAACTCATCGATCTGGGGGCGAAGCTGCGTGGTTTTGCACAAACGGACCGGAATTCGGCGTTGAGTTTGGCGCAAAGCGAAGAACTCACCCAGTTGATGGAACGTTACCCGGATCGCACGCGGGCGAGTACGTTCGAAAAAGAATTGCCGGTTTGGGTTGACCGTCCGAAAGCGCGCTTCAGCAGTTGGTATGAGATGTTCCCGCGCTCGTGCACCATTGATTCTCAAAAGCCCGGGACGTTTCGCGATTGCGTGAATCGGCTGCAATACGTGGCGGACATGGGTTTCGATATTCTTTACCTTCCGCCGATTCATCCGATTGGCCGCGTGGGGCGCAAAGGCCGGAACAATAGCTTGCAGGTGTCGCCCGGCGATCCTGGCAGTCCTTGGGCCATCGGCTCGATCGAAGGTGGGCACAAGTCGATACACCCGGCGTTGGGATCGCTCGAGGATTTCAAGCAGCTGCAGCGAAAGGCGCAGGCGTTCGGGATCGAAATTGCGATGGATCTCGCCTATCAGTGCGCGCCTGATCATCCATACGTGAAAGAGCATGAGGATTGGTTCGCGCACCGGCCAGATGGATCGATTCAGTACGCCGAAAATCCGCCGAAAAAGTATGAAGACATCTATCCGCTCGATTTTGAGAGCCGCAAGGCCGTGGAGCTTTGCCAGGAACTGAAGAGTGTGGTGGAGCACTGGATCAAGCAGGGAATACGGATTTTCCGTGTTGATAATCCGCACACCAAGCCGTTCGGCTTCTGGGAATGGCTGATCGCAGAAATTCACAACACAAACCCTGACGTTATTTTTCTGGCTGAGGCGTTCACCCGCCCCAAGATAATGTACCGGCTGGCGGAGCTCGGATTCACGCAGTCGTACACTTACTTCGCTTGGAAGAATACAAAGACCGAAATCACCGAACTCTTCACCGAGATGACCCAGACTCCTGTGCGGGAATTTTTCCGCGCCAATCTTTGGCCGAATACCCCGGATATCCTGAACGAATATTTGCAAACGGGTGGCCGACCCGCATTCATGAACCGCGTTATTCTGGCTGGCACATTGGGCGCAAACTACGGCATCTACGGTCCCGCCTACGAGCTTTGCGAGAACCGACCCGTAAGGCAGGGCTACGAGGAATATCTCGATTCTGAAAAGTATCAGGTCCGCGTATGGGACATCGACCGGCCGGACAGCCTGAAGCAGTTAATCGCGCATGTGAACAAAATCCGGAAGGAAAATGTCGCATTGCAAAGCGACTGGAGCCTTAAGTTTCACCGGATCGACAACGATCAACTGATCGCGTACAGCAAATCGACGAAAGACGGGTCGAACATCATTTTAACAGTGGTGAATCTCGATACGCACTACACCCAGTCCGGATTTGTGGAACTCCCGCTTGACGAATTTCAGATCGAGCAGCAACAGCCGTTCGAAGTGCATGATCTGCTCGCGGACGCGCGCTACACCTGGCGCGGCCCGCGGAATTATATTGAATTGAACCCTGCGAAGATCCCGGCGCATATCTTCAAACTGCGATGAAGCTTACCTGCTGTAGCAACATCGAACATCGATAATTTGTTCAATGCTTCGGTGTGCTGTCGCGAGAGGAGAATTTAGAGGTGGCAGCTGCGGTCACGGGGGAAGCGCTCTGGTACAAGGATGCGGTTATCTACCAACTGCATGTGCGCACCTTTTGTGACAGCAATAACGACGGGATCGGCGATTTTGGCGGGCTCATGCAGAAACTGGATTATCTGCAAGAGCTCGGAGTCAACACCATCTGGTTGCTTCCGTTTTTCCCTTCCCCCTTGCGCGATGATGGCTACGACATCGCGAACTACCGTGCCATCCATCCGAACTATGGAACGCTTGAGGATTTCAAGACCTTCCTAGCCGCTGCTCACGCGCGAGGCCTCCGCGTGATCATCGAGATGGTTTTGAATCACACCTCCGACCAGCACCCGTGGTTTCAGGAATCGCGCAGCTCCCGCGACAATCCCAAACGCGATTGGTATGTCTGGAGCGATACGGATGACCGTTACAAGGAAGTCCGGATCATTTTTCTGGATACGGAATTATCCAACTGGGCCTGGGACCCGGTTTCAAAATCCTATTACTGGCACCGATTTTTCAGTCATCAGCCCGACCTGAACTGGGACAATCCCGCGGTTTTCGAGGAAATGTGGGATGTGATGAAGTTCTGGTTGGATTTGGGCGTCGATGCGTTCCGGCTGGACGCGGTTCCGTATCTCATCGAGCGTGACGGAACCAACGGCGAGAATTTGCCGGAAACACACGCGATCATTCGCAGGTTACGGAAACGGCTGGACGAGTCATTTCCCGGACGAATGCTTCTGGCCGAAGCGAACCAGTGGCCAGCGGATGTGCGCGCCTATTTCGGTGATGGCGATGAATTTCATATGGCGTTTCACTTCCCGCTGATGCCGCGCATTTTCATGGCGGTACAACTGGAAGACCGCAAGCCGATTATCGAGATCCTGGAGCAAACGCCGCAAATTCCCGAAAACTGCCAGTGGTGCACATTCCTGCGAAATCACGACGAGCTAACGCTGGAGATGGTCACCGATGTCGAGCGCGACTATATGTACGACGCGTACGCGACCGACAAGACCATGCGGCTGAATCTGGGCATCCGCCGCCGCCTCGCGCCAATGATGGACAACGACCGGCGACGCATTCAGTTGCTGAACGTGTTGCTGATGTCGTTGCCCGGAACCCCGGTGATTTACTACGGCGACGAAATCGGCATGGGCGACAATATTTATCTTGGCGACCGCAACGGCGTGCGAACGCCGATGCAGTGGAATGGGGGCTGGAACGGAGGATTTTCCGGAGCGGATCCGGAGCGCCTCTATTCGCCGCTGATATCCAACCCCGTCTTTGGGTACCAGGCAATCAACGTCGAGGCCCAAAAACGATCGCAGCATTCTCTCCTCGCCTGGACGAAGAGATTAATCGAGGTCCGCAAATCCTCGCGCATTTTTAGCCGCGGATCGATTGAGTTTTTGCGCCCTTCAAACCACCGGGTTCTGGCGTACATTCGAAAGCTCGGTGACGAACAGGTCCTGGCCATCAATAATTTGTCGAGTTCCGCGCAGGCGGTGGAGCTGGATTTGAAAGAGCACAAGGGATCCGTGCCGGTGGAGATGGCCGGCAGGAATCTGTTTCCAAGGATCGGCGAGCTGCCTTATCTGATGACTCTTGGCCCCTATCAATCGTTTTGGTTCCGATTGCGCCGCCTCTGATAACCTGCAACGGTCTAATTTCATGCGAGCGTGCAACAGCGTGCTATTCGTGCGATGAATGGTTGAAGTGAGAACCACCGCACAGAGAGCGGATAGGGTGTTTTATCTTTTAATGTGCTCGAAAGTCTGCTTTCTGAACTGGCATTCGAGGCAATGCTGTTAGAAAATCATCCGGGAGATTTTGTTGGCTGAAGAAACACTGCTATCGGACGATTTTCTACGCCAGCTGATGAGCGTAGGGGAAGTGGACCTGCTCGTAGGGATTCCTTCGCACAATAACGTTCAAACAATCGGAACGGTCGTGGCAACAGTCGAAGAAAGTTTTCGCCAGAATTTTACGCGCGATCGTGTAGTCATCGTAAACGTAGACGGCGGGTCGCGCGATGGAACGACCGAAGCCGTTTTGAAGCCTGTCACCGAAACTCATCCGAGTCTGCGCGGCCTCACCTCGCTGCGCACCATACACCGCATATCGACGGGGTATTCGGGAGGACCTTCACCGGGGACCGCTCTTCGCACAGTCCTCGAAGCGGCGGATCTGGTACGAGCCAAAGCCTGCGCTGTAATTTCACCCCAAGCCCCCACTCTCGATACCGGATGGATCAAAAATCTTCTGCAGCCGGCGTATCGCGACAATTTCGATTTTGTAGCCCCGCTGTATAGCCGCCACAAATTTGAAGGATTGCTGGCGCGTAATCTGTTGTATCCGATGACGCGAGCGCTACTGTGCTGCGGAATCCGCGAGCTGCACTCAACCGATTTCGGATTTTCCGGAAAACTGGCGTCGTACTGTCTAGCCCAAGACGTTTGGACGCAAGACGCCGTCCGTGTGTCCCCCGAAACCTGGATGGTCGTTTCCGCGATCACCACGGGCCTAAAAACCTGCCAAACTTTCCTGGGACCCAAAGTGCAGCCTTCCGCCGGTTCGGGCACTGACGTTGTGGCGGCCATCAGGGAAACGGTGGGACCGTTGTTCTGGGCCCTGGAAACGCACCAAAACTACTGGATGGGAACGGTTATCCCTCAGCCGGAACCGACTTTCGGCCCGGACCACGAACTAAGCACGGAAAACGTGCGAATCAATCGCAAACGAATTTATGAGCTGTTTCAAACAGGTGTCAGCGATCTGTCGGATATTTTGAAAACGATCCTCACCGACGAGACGCGCACGGAAATCGAGCTGGTCGCCGCACTTGACGAACAGCAATGCCGCATCAGCAACGAACTGTGGGTGAGAGTGGTCTACGAATTTGCCTCTGCCTATCACCACACGGTGATAAATCGGGACCATTTGCTGCAATCCTTGGTCCCGCTCTATCGCGGGAAAATTTATTCCTATCTGGTGCAACATCACAATTCAACGCCCGACGAAATGGAAGCGGACACGGAAAACCTATGCCATGAATTCGAGAAACAGAAACCGTACTTGCTGGAAAAGTGGAAAGCGAAGTAGTGAGGTGACGTTATGAAACAATTAATCCTTCAGGGCCTGGAGCAGGCTTACCAGAATCTGGTGCACATGATTTCGGTGTTCTTGCCGCGATTGGTGGCCATGGTGCTAATCATTCTGGTTGGCTTGGTCGTCGCGCTCCTGCTGAAATATATCCTCGGGCTGATTCTGCGCTTCACGCAACTGAACCGTTTGTCGGAGGAATCCGGAGCATCGCAGGTGTTGCGCAACGCCGCGCTCCCGACGATTACCGACCTTCTGACCCGTTCGATATTCTGGGTTACGTGGCTGGGCTTCACTCTCGTGGGCATCAGCATCCTGGGCATTCCGGAACTTCATGAACAGATCTCGCATTTGTTTCAGCTGTTGCCGGAGATCTTTGTCGCGATTCTTATTCTCTTTATCGGCGTGTTGGCCGCGAATTTTCTCTCCCGGGCGGCCTTGCTGGCTGCGGTCAACGCCGGATTTAAATCACCGCGGGTTTGGAGTGGATCGACGCGCTTCGTTATTTTGATTCTGGCAATTTCCATGGCCCTGGAACAGATTGGGTTGGCCAACCAGACTGTAATTTCAGCTTTTTCGATTGTGTTTGGCGCGCTTATGTTTGCCTTGGCCATTGCCTTTGGCATCGGAGGACGTGATCTGGCGCGTCACACTCTTGAAAGATATCTAGGAGACAGCCAAAGGCGGGAAAAAGAGAAAGAGAAGGAAGAAGAACCATCGCCATTGTGAATTGAGATTTCCGGATGAAGACCTGCCAGAGAACCCAGCCTCTCGACTGGTATTTTGTCACAGGAGGAGCTCGTGAACGCACCGGGATTGCAAAAAGAGAAATTCATGGAACTGCAAAACAGACTGCCCCGGTTATTGCCTGATTTTCTGACGGCGCAGCGTTGGTTCGGAGGCAAGGCACGAACGATTCGCCGGACGGAAATCCTGGACCTTATTCCATTTGGCGCTTCCGAATCCGATGCGTTTATGATTCTCGCGCGTGTGGAGTATGACGCCGGCCCCCAGGACACGTATGTTCTGCCTTTGGTCGCTGTTTCGCCGAACGATCCAGTGTTTAAGGACGAACTGCATACGCTGCGAGTAAAAGGCGGCAGTGGCGGTGGAGACTTGGTGCTTGCCGACGCGTTGGGCGATGAGAAATTCCTGCTGGCCCTTCACGCGGCGATCGACGGACGCCGCGCGTTCCGGGGTCTCAACGGCGGAGTACGCGCACAGCAAACCAGCACCTATCGCGATTTCAGTCCGGCTGCTATGGGCGTTCTGAAGCCGGTGCCGATGAAGGTCGAGCAAAGTAACAGTTCGGTCGTCTACGGCAATCGTCTGGTGTTGAAAATGTTCCGTCGCGTTGAGCAGGGAATTAATCCGGACCTGGAGATAGGATTTTTCCTCACGGAGAAGGTTCGATTTCCTCACGTTCCCGCTGTCGCCGGCTGGCTGGAATATGCGAGTAACGACGGGCGGCGATCCACGCTAGACATTCTTCAGCAATTTGTGCCAAATGAGGGGGACGCCTGGTCATTCACGCTGAAATCGCTTTCTGATTTCTGGCGGCAACCGGGCCGGCATCTGCGGGAACTTTCGACGGCAAAACTTCCGAGTCTGTATGCTGCGAAAGTGACTGATGCGGCTGTCCCCGATATTGCGCGCGAATTGTGTGGTCCGTACCTGGATGCAGTCGCGCTCCTCGGCAAACGAACCGCCCAGTTACACATCGCATTGGCGTCTGATCGGAAAACCCCAGAGTTCGCTCCCGAACCGTACACGCCGGAATTTCAAAGACAACTTGCGCAGTCTTTGGCGGAAAAAACCATGCATGTGTTGGAGCTCTTGCGCCAGCGCGCGGGAAAACTACCGAACAATTCGCGAACTCAAGCGGACCAGATAATCGGCGCGCAAGATAAGATTGTGCAAACATTTCGCACCGCGCTGGATCATCCGATATCGGCCATGCGAACGCGGATTCATGGCGATTACCATTTGGGCCAGGTTCTATATACGGGGTCGGATTTTGTAATCATTGATTTTGAAGGCGAGCCGGCGCGGCCGATGTCGGAAAGGCGCGTAAAGCTTTCTCCGTTGCAGGATGTCGCCGGCATGTTGCGATCGTTCCACTACGCGGCGTTCTCCGCGGAACCTACCACGGCTGCTGTCGCGGATTTGAACAGTGAAAATGCCCGCCAGCGTTCGCGCGCTGCTGAAGCTTGGCACGCGTGGGTCACCGATTGCTTCTTGAGTGCATATTTGAAGGAAGCAGGAAATGCCTCGTTTATTCCAGAGAGCAAAGACGAGCTATGGAATCTGTTGCGAATACATCTGTTGGAAAAGGCTTTATACGAGCTGAACTACGAATTGAACAATCGTCCGGACTGGGTGCGAATCCCGCTCGCAGGAGTTGTAAGTCTCCTGAAGGAATAAACAGCATGAGCGGGACCGCGATTTGCAATACGTCTGGCGCATCTCAGCCAGACCGGGCATTGCAACGCTAGCCCGGGCTGATAGCCAACACAGAGGTGGCGTACGACAACATTACGACACGAACGCCTGAAGCGGAGGTTACTGTTTTCTCAGACGAGCAATGAATTCGGGGGGCAACTGATGCGCCAGTTCCAGAAACACCCCGTTGGTCCAGCCAAATCCGATCACGTTGCGCTTATACCCTTCAACGATGTGGGTCTTCGCGCTTCGGTTGACCACGTCATATTTTTCTCGAATAGTGTTGTCGCGTTCAAAGTTCTGCATCATCATGCTCAAGAATTTATAGCTGATGCGGTTTGCTTCCACCTCGTAACCGTACTGGCGCATAGCTTCGACTGCCAGCAAATGAATGGGGGCCCAGCCATATGGATAATCCCATTGCGTCTGGGATTCGCGTTTACTCATCACGATGCCGCCAGGTTCTTCGAAGAACGGAAGATTACGCATTACGGCGTCGGCTTGTTCTTTCGTGGCAAGCCCAGCCCAGAGCGGGTAAAACGTAGTCGCATATTTATAGTCTGAGCGCCGTTGCGTAGTGAAATCGTAATCGAAATACATTCCTTCTTTTTCGTCCCAGAAATATTTGTCGATCTTCGCGCGACGCTCGGCGGCCTTTTGGTTCCAGTGCTGCACGTCGGACGGCCGCCCGAGCAGCTGGCTAATCTTCTCCAAGTTTTTTTCTGTTGTATACAGCAGGCTGTTCAGGCAAACCGGAGCGTAGTGATGCGTATCGGCGCTGAACGGGCCGAAGCGGAAGGAGACGTCGAAACCTGACTCGCGCATGCTGCGATCGCCCTTGTAATACTCGGCACTCAAGGCCAGGTGGATTTTTTCATCACAAGGTGGAGCAGGGAACTGATGCGCTTGGTTCCGGCAGGAAGGAAACTCAAAGATACTGCCCAGAACCTTCGGTGCAGGCTTCACCTCATCGACGCGCACCAGGTATTTTTCGTTGGCGCCTCCGTGAAGGTAGAAAAATTGTGCGACTCCGCGGTAGTAGAAGCTCGGGCCGCCCGCAATTTCGGGCACAGGGCCATCGCCATGATCGAAGTAACGCGATAAACCGGTGTCTCCGGCCAGATGAGGCGATTGAATCCACTGTTCGTAGTCGCGGACAGCGTAGTCGTAAGCTTTTTGCAGCCACTGCAGATCTTGCGCATTCTTCGGCTTGTCATTTTCATACACAGCCAGAATCATGGAAGTGAGGAATGGCGGTTGTGACCGGGTCAGGTAATAAGTGCGGTTAGCATTGAGCACGTCGCCGTAGTGTTCGATCTCAAAGAAAAAATCTTCCACCATTCCCTTGGCGAGTTCGACGCGATCGTCACGCACCAATCCGCGAATGATGAAATAGCTGTCCCAGCCGTACATCTCGTTAAATTGACCGCCGGGGACGACGTAGGGGTGCTCCAGGTACAGCAGCCCTTCCGTTTGAATTTTCGAAACGTCGACATCGCCGCCCCTGGTGATCTTTTCCGGCAGATGATCGACTCGCACCTTGCACTGCTTCTGCATTTCGGTTACCAGGGGGGCGTCGTGCAATTCAGCAGGAAGATAAAGGACCGGCTCGTTGTCGGTCTTCACGTCCGTAAAAGTGCGGCAATCGGTAAGAGACCGGGTCAGGTGATCCCAACCGTGCGAAATATAATCCTGGATGCGGGCTAGCGAATCGGGTTGGGCAGACATGAACTCTCCGGAACTATGATTTTTTGACTCACTGAACGGTGTCGCTGGGCACAGAAGAAGCGCCCCGACGAGAATTGAAATAAGGCCGCGGTAGCGCATATGAGTGACGGGCATGGCCTTCAGCTTCGCTGAATTTTCTATTGTGGCAACACATTTCGCCATAGGCCAGCGAAAGAAGCACGGGAAAAGGGGGCCGCTTGGATCCGGTCTAGGATCAATTGCCTAAGGTCAAGTACCCGATTTTCTAGGGTTTATTACCGATTTCAGGGTTTACCGGCGGCTGCTAGCCTCGGTCCAGTCATACCCTCATAAATGCTTCGCCCATTGGGGCAAGTTAGCTTCGGCGGCTTGCCCCTCACTCCCTTATAGCGACAAACGGCGTATCAATCTCGGCTTGGTGACCTGCTCGGACATAGCTAGGTGTGCTTGATGCATCGTGTAAAATAGCGCCGGCATCAGGAGGTGAGAGTTTATGCCTTCCTATTATCTTCTTAAAACCGAACCGTCGGAGTATTCGTTCGCGCAGCTTCAAAAGGACGGAGTGACGCTGTGGGATGGCGTTTCAAACCCTGTGGCGGTGAAGAACCTTCGAGAGATGAAGCCGGGAACGAAGCTGGTTATCTACGAGACCGGCGATCACAAAAGCGTTGTGGGCACCGCAGCGGTGGTGTCTGTGGACGCGTCCAATCCTAAAAACCCTGCTGTGGAAATCAAAGCCGGAAAGCCTATCGCTGAGCCGATCTCTTTGGCGGATATAAAAGCCAACAAATTATTCGCCGATTCTCCTCTGGTTCGTATAGGCCGGCTATCGGTCGTGCCGCTCACTGAAGAGCAATATCAGGCACTGACGCGGGGCTGACCGACGTCTAAATGTAGCGCCGCGGCCTTTTTACCCTGAAGCACCAAGGGCGGCGCGGCATTGGTGCGCAGGCTAAGAGACGACTGCCCTTTGCGCTGATTCCCCGCCACGTTTTCAGACAGTTTTATCTTTTGAGTAGCAAAGGCGTTTCAGGTTGCATTCCAGGCATTGCGGGTGGCGGGCTTTGCATACGCGGCGGCCGTGCCAGATCAATTGATGAGAAAACAGAACCCAGCGATCCTGCGGCAGGATTTTCATCAGGTCATGCTCGATTTTCTTGGGATCGCTGTGCTTGGTCAGATCGAGGCGCCAGGTGAGGCGTATCACGTGCGTATCGACGACGACTCCCGACGCCATGCCGAAGCCTGTACCGAGCACGACATTGGCGGTCTTGCGCGCCACACCGGGCAGCGTAAGGATTTCCTCCATAGTCTTCGGCACTTCGCTGTGAAATTCTTCCACGATCTTTTTGCTCGCACCCATGATCGACTTGGTTTTGTTGCGGAAAAAGCCCGTCGGCCGGATTTCCTGCTCGAGTTCGGCAGGATTGGCGTAGGCGAACGCCTTGGCGTCCGGATATTTCTTGAATAGCTCTTCGGTTACCTCGTTTACGCGGACGTCCGTACACTGCGCTGAAAGTATGGTGGAAATTAGTAACTGAAAAGGGTTTTCGTGTATGAGTTCGCAGCTTGCTTCCGGATAGGCTTCGTCCAAGCGCTTGAGTATCGCGCGTACGCGAGCGGAATTGGGACCCCGGCCGAATTCGAGACTTTTAGTTGGGCGGCGTCGCCGAGCGGCAGGCTTTTCCTTATTTCCGGTGCGATTGCTGGCGCCTGGAGTGCGCTTCGAAGGCAATTTCGATTCGGCTGTTTGCTTAGTCGGCTTAGCCATCGAGCGAAGAATATATCATGGCCGACGCGGTGTCGCCGGTTGCGCCACTGTGAATTCTTGTCGAGCTCTGCTTCTACACGGCGGAAAACAAATTCTGCGCGAAGTTCCACTCGGAGTCGATCCACTGTTTCACGCAGCGGAATCCCGTGCGCGCTCCCATCCGGATCACTTCCTCGGGATTGTATTTGTGGGAACTCTCGGTCCAAATGGTTTCGCCTTCGCGCAGGTAGAACCTGAAACCTGCGTGGCGAATCGTTACACGCTGCCATACTTTCGATATTAGATGCATCTCCACGCGGCGCTCTGCTTCGTCGTACCGCGCCAGGTGGCGGAATTGTTTCAGGTCGAAATCCGCGCCCAGATCGCGATTGATACGAGCCAACAAATTCATGTTGAAAGCTGCGGTCACACCCGCAAGGTCGTCGTAGGCGAGAAGCAGTTTAGCGATGGGCTTTTCCAGGTCCGTAGCCAGTAATAGCGCGTCATTTTCCTTCAATATACTCCGCACCTCCTGTAAGAACTGGTCACCCGCGGGCCGATCGAAATTTCCGATCGTGCTACCAAGGAAGAGGACCAGAATTTGTTCGCCGTCCCGGCGCCGAGCGGCTACTTCTTGCAGGCCGTCCAGATAAGCTCGCTCGAATCCCACGATGCTGACCCTATCGATCTGCCCGATTTCCTGCTCGCAACGAGAAAGTGCGCTGCCCGAAATATCGATGGGATAGTAATTAACGCGCTGGCGCCACGATAGAGCCTCCAGCAGCAGCCTTGTCTTTTGGCCGCTCCCGCTGCCGAGCTCGGCGACCATCACCGGCGTCGGCAGAAGCGAAACAATTTCCTGGGAGTGGAGTTGCAGCAAACGCATTCCTGCGCGGCTGAGCCCGTACTCAGGGAGGAGACAGATCGCGTCGAACAGGGCCGATCCCAATTCATCATACAAATATTTTGAAGGCAGCTCTTTTTGACCCGGTTGGCTAAGGCCCATCACAACATCCGCCGAAAAATCGGCCGCTACTTCTGGTGGGACACTGGCACGAGCCATTCTGGGTGCGATACCCATGGATTAATCCTCCGCGCAACGAAATGAACTATAGGTATATGGATAATGCGGTTGAAACCAATTGCGGAAGGAGCGCCGAAGCATGCAGGCGTCGGTGCGCGGCGATCCGCCCTTCATCACGAAATGTTTCGAATCGAAAAAGTCGGCGGAGTAGCCCTTGTAAAAAGAGAAAGGCTCGAATCCCGGCAAGGGACCAAAAACCGTTGCAGTCCACTCCCAACCGTTGCCCAGAAGATCCTGTACACCGAAATCGCTGGCGCCTACTGGATGCGCGTCGACGGCCGTGGGGTCCCAGTGCTGAAAGCCAAAATTTCCGCGCGAGTCATCGGGGGCTTCATTGCCCCAGGGATACTGCCGCTCGCGTCCTTCCGTCGTGCCGTAAGCGGCGCGATGCCATTGCTCTTCGGTGGGGAGTTTTTTGCCCGCCCAGCGTGCGTATGCCCAGGCTTCGGCATGACTCACGTAAACCGGCCAAGACGGCGGCAGCGGGATCGCTCCAAACATTGCGCGATATTCCCAGTGGGTCGCCGGATCCTGCGGAGAATCCGAAGATCGCAGCCAGAAATGCGGATGTTCGATGTTTTCCTTGCGCCGCCACTCCCAGTCTTCCTTGCGCCAATGCTTGGCGTCCTGATAACCGCCTTCTTGCACGAACTTCAAATATTCCGCGTTGGTGACAGGGAATACGTCAATGGAAAAACTGGGGACCAAAACTTTTTGAACGCCGAATTCATTGTCCCAGCCAAACGATCGCGTCGACCGCGCCTTGCCAAGGGTGGCAATGCCGGTGGGTACGGTTACTTGCTTCGGATAAGGGGCTGGATGCAGATCGGGCTCAGGTCCAGACTGCTGTTTCTTTCGATCGAGCGCCAAGCCGTGCAGCAAATACGCCAATGTCTCCGCATGCATCAAGCGATGCTCGATCGCAACGTGCAAAAGCGTACCGTCAGCAAGTGAGGCGTCAGCGGCGCGAATCACGGCGGGATTGTGCAGGCGCTCGTCCAATTTCTGACGAACCTGCCGGCTGTACTTTTCCACTTGCGCGATCGATGGCCAATCCTCGGGCTGATCCGTAGGGAGCCCGCCCCCGACCGGATCGATGCCGAACGCAAAAAGTTTATCCAGCTCGCTATCCTCGGAGACAAGGCCGAGCACTCCATTCAAGAGATTGCGATCAAACGCCTCGAGATGGCCGAGATAAAAAATCAGCCGGTGGCGTTCGGCGATAGGTCGATCGTAAAAAGAATTGGGAGTTAGCAGCCCGAACAGCGCATCTGTTCTGGCGCGTGCATCTTGCATGCGCGACAGCAAGACAGACTTCGTCTCTAGTACTGCACGCGAAGCCATGTGGCCTCCTTGGGGGGCTTGAGGTTAGTCCCCTTATGAGTCGCTCGGCAAGCTTGTTTAGTCTCAGCCTGGGATTGGATGCTCGGGCTGGTTAGAAGGTACCAGCAGTGGAAGTGGAAATAATATACAGCAATTTCCCGAAGGCCTTACCGCGATGACTGTAGTGGTTCTTTTCGCCCGCACTGAGCTCAGCATAGGTACGGCCCAGTCGGTCGAACATGAAAATGGGGTCATACCCGAACCCGCCGCTGCCACGAGGCTCCTTTGTAATCACGCCACGCGCGAGGTCTGAAACAACCGCAATAGCTCGACCCTGCTTGGCCAGGGCAATCACGCAGACGAAATGCGCCCGTCGTGCTTCGCCTTCCAGTGCGCTCATTTCCCGCAAGATTTTATGGACGCGATCAGCGTCGCTTGCGCCTGGCCCAGCATAGCGAGCGGAATAGACCCCCGGCGCTCCGCCTAGGCCTGGCACTACCAGCCCGGAATCGTCCGCAAGAACGGTTTCATGGGTAAGACGGCTGTAGTGCAACGCCTTGCCAGCCGCATTTTCGGCGAAGGTGGGGGCCGACTCCTCAAATGCCGGGAAATCCACAAGGCCGGGCATGAGGTCCAGTTCAAGGTCGGAGCCGCGGCCCATCTCCATGTGTTCGTGCAATTTTCCGGGATTCGAGGACGCAAGGAGCAGCTTCATGGGAGTGCGCCCGCCTGCGCGCGTGGTCTTACTTACCGCGAACCATGAACTTGATTTGCAGCAGTTTCTGTTGAGCTCGCACCAACGTCTGGATGCCGCCGGCCGCCAGTTTCAGCAAATCCTGAAGTTCAATGTCCGTATAAGGGCGCCCTTCAGCGCTGGCCTGCACCTCCACAAACTCGCCGCTGCCGGTCATCACCACATTCATGTCTACCTGGGCGCGCGAATCTTCTTCGTATTTCAGATCGAGGAGCAATTCGTCATCCACGATTCCTACACTGGTCGCTGCTAAGAAATCGAGCAGAGGAACCTTGCGCAGGATTCCGGCCGCCACCATGCGTTCGAGCGAAAGCGCCAGCGCCACGAACGCGCCCGTCACCGAAGCCGTGCGCGTACCGCCATCCGCCTGAATCACGTCGCAATCAAGCCACACTGTGCGCTCGCCCAACGCCTTCAGATCCGTCACGGCGCGCAAAGTGCGCCCGATCATGCGCTGTATTTCAAGCGTGCGCCCGGATTGCTTTCCACGGCTGGATTCACGCGGGGTCCGATTCTCAGTAGAACGCGGAAGCATGCCATATTCGCCCGTAACCCATCCCTTGCCGGAACCTTTCAAGAACGAAGGCACGCCGTCTTCGATAGTCGCGGTCACAATTACGCGCGTATCGCCGGCCTCAATAAGCGCACTGCCCTCGGCGTGGGGAATGAAGTCTGGAGTAATTTTTACAGGCCGCAGCTGGTCGGCCACGCGTCCATCGACTCGCAATGGTGAAGCTCCCTTCGTTACGTCTGGATTGGATGATGCGGCAGAAATTCTGGCGCAGGTAGTGTGACGATTGTGCGCGAAAGTGTCAACAATCGCGAGGGGCTGCAGCGCACGAAATCGGCGTTCTGTAACCAAAACCGGCTTCGCTTGCCGTTGCCTTCAGGTCGTCCTGAGTGCGGCGAAGGATCTCTCTTCGCTTTCGGCTCGCTGGATGCCCGCGTTCAATCAAGCGGAAAGCTGCGCCCGAGTGGATACACCTATGAATGACTAGTTATGGGCGGGTTTTGCTACAGCACTTTCGGCCGACGGCGCGAACGGCGCGGAAGGAGCTGATGCGGAAGGAGCTGATGTGGATGCAGCGCTAGGAACAGCAGCCGAAGTGGGCGGATTCAGCTCGAAGAATCCGGTCAAATCTGCATGACCTGCCAAGGTCTCTACTTCTTGTCCATGAATCAGGATTTTGAGCCGGTGCGCGGTTGAGACATTGTTTTCCAGCGTGCGTGCGATCGAATCCACCGCCAATTGTTCGCTCTCAATACCCGAGGGCGTTTCCGACGCGAGCGCGTCGGAAAAATCCGCCACGGCGGTTCCGTCGGGAAGAATGTAGAAGCCGAGCACGACCGCATCGGCGGGCAGCGTGCGCTGTTCAGGACTCGGAGCTTTTGCGATCAGCTCGTCGAGTACCTGGCGTCCACGCTTTACGGGGTCTGCCGAGAGCGGCAAATCCACTTGGCCGGCCGCCAGTGCGTCCGGCCCGGCGGCCCAGAACATCTTCGCGGCAACTGAAACGTCCGTGGGAGTTGAAATTGCTGGCTTCAGGAGCTCGCGACGTTCCTGTTCTTCAGACGCGGTGTTCTCCGACAGGTTCTCAATTCGTTTGTGCAAACCGCGCAAGCTGATCAGCCCGATCAGCACAGCGACAATCAGAACGCCCAGCGTTATTTGCAGGTTGCGCGGCATTATTTCGCACCTACGGGTCCTGGGGACGGCGTGGCAGCCGGTACGAGTGGCCTTAAAGTTTGCACGGTGCGCACAATTGACATCGCCAGCGGCGCTCCCATGACTAACAGTGAATTAGGGTCGGCGCCTGAGACGCTGGACGCCTCAACGGCGATCGCCGGTGCTGCTACGGAGCGCAACTCGCGCACAGCGAATCGCGTGGCTGCAGTTGGCGATCCGTTGAATCTCTGCGCCAACGTGGACTGCAGCGCATCAGCGAGGCGGTGACTCGCCTCCAGATACGATTGCTGGCCTTTTTCCCACGGGATCAGACTAATCGGCCGGCCGGTGGGGCCAACAGGAGCGTCCACTTGGTTGGCGGCCGTGACTGGCGTCGAAGCTTGATAGGAGTAAGCGTGCGCGGTGCCGATTTGCCCTGTCGATGAAACATGAAAGCTGATAAAAATAGCATCGCGATAAGCGTTCGCGATTGCAGCGCGATCCTCGTAAGAAGGATTCGAATCGTCGTTGCGTGTCATCGCCACGCGATAGCCCTGACGCTCGAATTCGCTTCGCGCCATCCGCGCGAAAATCAACACTACGTCCTTTTCCACCTCGCCGCCGGGCCCTCGCGCCCCGTTGTCCGTGCCTCCATGCGCTGGATTGATGACGATTACAGGGCCAACGCGCGGCGGGGCTGCGGGAATCACGGGACTTTGATTTGGCGCAGGCGGCTGCGCAGGGACAGGCGGCGCTTGCGGTGGAGGCGGGGCTTGTGCGGGTTGCTGCGATTGATCCTGCTGGGCCGCACCTCGCGTGCCTCCAGAGAGCGCGACCACAGCGATGGTGAAAAATGCGGCTAGTAAAGCCAGGGACAAACGTTGCATGCTGAAAAGAATAGCAGAAACACCCCGGCTCGAAGATGCGAAGAACATCAAGCGCTTCTATCCCAGACGAGCCGAACGAAGCCACGCAGCACCACATAAAATAAAACTTCCGGCGGAAGGTTTAAATCTAGCGCCGCGGCCTTTAGCGCGGCATCTGTGGCTCATGCCGTAGACTCAGAGCGCAGCTTGCTCACGGCACGTCCCGGAATATTTCGACCTGCATGGATTCAAGATCCAGAAAAATCAGGCATCCTCGCGGATCATATCAGCAGCTTTTTCCGCGATCATCACCACAGGTGCGTTCGTATTCCCCGTCGGAATGCGCGGCATGATGGAAGCATCCACCACCCGAAGCCGCTCGATCCCGTGGACTCTGAGGCGTTCGTCGACAACGGCGAACTCATCATTTCCCATCCTGCATGTGCCCACAGGATGGTACAGAGTCTCCAAATCATTGCGAAGGAACTCAATGATGTCGGATTCGGACTGCGCGGCCAGTCCCGGGTGCAATTCCTCCCCGCGAAAGGGATCGAAGGCTTTGGAATGCGCCAAACGCCGCGAAAGGCGAACGCCTTCGACCATCGTGCGTAGGTCTGCGTCCGTCGAAAGGTAATTCGCGCGAATAGCGGGTGGGTCCATCGGATTTTTTGAACGAAGTGAAATGCTACCGCGGCTTTCCGGCGTAATCAGCGTTGGACCGAATCCGAAGCAGTGCTCCCGGCGACGTATCAGTCCGTGCTGCCTGTAGTATGCGGGGCCGAAAAGCAGCTGCAGATCCGGCACCGGCGAGTCTCCGCGCGTCGTCAAGAATATTCCGGCCTCAGCAACATTTGATGTCAACGGCCCAGTTTTGAAAAGCAGGTAGCGCACGAGGTTCCCGGGCGTCTCGGCCCCGTCAAGGCTGATTTTCTGCGTGCAGAGATACCCTACTGAAACCATGGGATGGTCCTGGAGATTCTGGCCTACGCCCTTCAGATCGTGAATTACGTGGATGCCGACCTTTTGCAACTCATCAGACGGGCCGATCCCAGATAACAGCAGTAGCTGGGGAGAATTGATGGTCCCGCCCGCAAGAATCACCTCGACATTGGCGTGCACAGTTTCGCTCACGCCATTGTGCTCATAGACCACGCCGGTGGCGCGCTTGTTTTCGATGACAAGCCTAGCGGCGTGTGCTTCAGTAAGCACCGTAAGATTATGCCGGCCAAGAGCCGGTTTCAAATAGCCATCGACTGAGCTGCAGCGCGCGCCTTTCTTTTGCACTACTTGGTAGAGCCCAACACCTTCCTGCCCGGCGCCGTTGAAATCCGGATTACTTGGAATACCAATTTCGCCTGCTGCGGCCAGGAAGGCGCGGGTCAAGGGGTTCACATACTGAGGATCGCCTACGTGGATCGGCCCGCTGGTGCCGTGAAATTCGGATTCGCCACGTTGCTGATTTTCGGATCTCTTGAAATATGGCAGGACATCGGCGAATCCCCACCCACGATTTCCCGAATCGCGCCAGTGATCGTAATCAACGGGGTTGCCGCGAATATAAATCATGGCGTTTATCGAGCCTGAGCCGCCAAGAACTTTGCCGCGCGGCCAGTATAACTGCCGATCGTGGAGGTGCGGCTCGGGTTCAGTGGAATAATTCCAGTCGACAGCAGTTTTGAAGAGTTTGGAGAATGCCGCGGGAATGTGAATTTCTACCGCTTTGTCGGGTCCGCCGGCTTCAAGGAGTAGGACACGTGTGCGCACGTCCTCCGTTAGCCGAGCCGCTAAGACACAGCCGGCAGAGCCAGCTCCGACGATTATGTAGTCGTACGCGTTAGGCGTAGGCTTCACTGGATGTTATGGAATTAAATGCTACTCAGTGTTGGACGGCAACTAGTTTGTGTTATGGACAAAAGGCGGACTAGTCGATTAAGGGAAAATTGCCTAAACGAGTTGTAGCACGTTGATGCAGACTCCACAGCTAACGCAGGTGCAGACTCCTCAGCTCATGGAGACGGGTGACTTTTTAGAGGTCGGCGCTTCAGCTCCGACAAATAAGCTCGGCCACGGGGCTTTAGCCCCTGAGGAACGTTTTTTTTGCGGCCGCGTTGAGTTCAGCGCGGTCATTACAGCCCGCCATAACTAGGCGACGGCAAACGATAATTACGCTGCCTTGCGCTCGTCGTTAAGCGCCGTTGCTCCCCACCCCTGTGGGCGGAAGACGGATTTGCCCCAGTAGACCAAAAATCCCGCACCGATAAGCAACAAACCGAAGACCAACCCGCTCATTCCGAGGATTTGCTCGCCCTCGCCGTGTACAAGCGAGAATCCCAAGAGCAGCACAGGGAATACGCCCACCAGAATCACACCAGCCACGCCTCCGGGCACCTTGAAGGGCCGGCGCAAATGCGGCTCTTTGATGCGCAAAACAATCAACGCCACAAACTCAAGGCTGAGACTCATGCCGTAGAGGAGAACGTCAATCGTGACCAGCCGTTCAAAGCCCAGACCCAAACAAAGAGCCCAACATCCGGCCAGGACAGTGATGGCGACCCAGGGTGCACGGGTTTTCGTTTGCAGCTTGCCGAAAATTGATGGCAGCATGCCGTCCTGAGCCATCGCCAGCGGCAGACGCGAATAACTCATCACCAAAGCGTTGAACATCCCGAAGGCGCTCATCATCCCGCCCAGTACCAGCGCGACGCGGAATGCCTTTGCAACGAGGGGACCGCCAAGCAGCCCACCCATCATCCCCGCTATGTCAGCCCAGGAACCAGTCTCGAAGGACGATGCCGGGACGCCGGTCAGCCACATGGCCGCAAACGGCAGCACGTAAGTGAGCGAGACCACGACCACGGCGAGGATCATCGCTCGAGGGTAGGTGCGTTGCGGACGCTTCACTTCCGCGGCGATGGTGGACGCGTTGTCCCATCCCATGTAATTCCACATGCAGATCAACAGGCCGCCGATCAGGCCCACGTCCGAAGTAGTCGGCGCGGTTAACGCTCCGGTGAGCGCCCCGATCTTCAAAGGCGCGATCAGCACGATTGCCACAAACGGCAGCGACAGCAAGAAGAAGAGCCAAAGAGAACTGATTGCGACCACGCGAATCCCGGCAATATTCATTAGCGCGCAGATGGTGACGACGGCCAGCGCCACCATCCAGCCGCGATGGCCGACCGCGAACCACGGAATTAGCCGCGTGAGGTACGCCACGAATAAAGTCGGATAAATTGCCATATCAAAGATACTGGCGACCAGCGACAGCCATGCTTCCTGGAATCCCCAGAAATTCCCCATCGCGCGCCGAACCCAGGCGTAATAACCACCTTCGACTGGCAGAGCGCTCGAAAGCTCCCCGATCATGTACGCAGTCGGCAGGCTCCACAGCAAAGGCGTAAGTAGCAGCAACAGAATCCCGCGGCTGTAGCCTGCGCCGTGAATAATGTCTTCGGTACCATAGGTACCGCCAGACACCATAAAGAAAGTCGCCGCCACCAGCGGCCAAAGTGTGAGCTTTGCATTTCTTTTCGTAGAAGTTACTGCCCGGGAGGGAAATTGGGCTGGCAGGGATAAGGTACTCAATTTTTTGTCGCGTCCTCCATCAGCGATCCTCGCTCTCTACCAGCTGGGTGAGCGGAGCGAGTTCGCAAAATGCAGAATACGGGTATTCAGATTTGATGCAAGAGGAATTTGCAGTAAAACGAAAATAATTTTGCGGGAGCGCTCGCCGCAGCCGGCGAGATTTTTCCACGGCGCGATTAGTCGGGAGATTTTCCGCCGGCGTGCTTCGCTTCGCGACGCTCGCGGAGTTCTGCGGCCCACTGTCGCTGCTGGTCGGGCGTCAGAACGCCCCAAACCTGGGCTCGGGTTTCTTTTTTGATCTGCTTGAGCTTCCGCTCCTTCACGTCGTCGGTCAGCGTGGTGTCTTTCTGGACGTCGCGGACTTTATCTTTTGCATCCTGCCGGATGGACTTGATCTTGTCCTTCTGATCGGTCGTCAAATGCAGCGCGTCGTCGTTCTCCGGAGTATCGGCATCCACGTCGCCAGAAGCCTTGCTGGCCTGCGGCGACGTCGACGGGTTGGTCGACGCGGCGAATCGTGAGGATGCTGTGGCGCCGCCGCCCGCGGCCCTAGCCGGCTGGGCGGTGCTGGCGACAACAAGATTCATTCCACAAATCAAAACGAGGGCGGCAATCTTGTTCATGGCACTTCTCCTTGACCGGATTAAGCACTACACCGTAGCGCAACTTTAGAATTTGCGGAAGCTCGAAGGAACTTGGAGTGAATGCGGTACTAGCACTTGGTTCGATATGAACCGCTGGATCCAGTTACTTCGATCCCGACCTCTGCTGTAATTCCGTCAGATCCGCCAGTATCTGCGCGCTGTGACCGTCCGGCTGGACGTCCATATACTCCTTGACGATAACGCCGGCCGGATTCAGCAAGAACGTGTGCCGGGCGGCGAGTTTCGCGACGCCCAGATTCACGACTGAACCGTATTCCCGGGAAACTTTGTGGTCGGTATCCGCGAGCAGTTTGAAGTTCAGCCCCTCTTTGGTGCAGAACTTCTGGTGGGAATCGCTGGATTGTACGCTAACGCCCAGGATCACCGCATTTTTCTGATCGTATTGGGGCAGGTCGCGCTGAAAATTGTGAGCTTCTATGGTGCAGCCGCTGGTGAAATCCTTGGGGTAAAAATAGAGCACCACCCACTTTCCTCGGTAGTCGTGCAGGCTGACCGGCTTGCCTTCCTGGGAATTAAGAGTGAAATCAGGCCCGACGGTTCCCACCGAGGGAGCGGCATCCGACGCCCGCACGCCGGACAGAACTGCTGCCAGCAACACTACCAAGAACGCTGCGGATACGATGAAACTTGCATTCGAAAGCCGCCGATCCTTCATTGTTAAAACTCCCTTATACCTTCTGCCCCAACCACGATTATGCATCCGCGAAATCGCAAGTCAACATTTCAGCCGGATGACCTAACGCACGAGGACCTGTGTGCCGATAAGGAAGGCGAGTCCGGGTCTCGTCATTTTGCTGTGCCTGCCGATAGCCACTGGAGGTAATTTCGGGGCTGTTTATCTTGCGAGCGCGGGGCGCAGCCGCTGACTTAACAACACGAGGAGAAGAACAGTGAAAAAGCTCAAAGTTCTCATTGTTTGATGATTCTTCGGTGATGCGGAAAATCGTTTCGAAAGAGCGCCGAAAGAGCGCCGCGCCGGGCCTGGATATTGGCGAGGTAGTAGAAACTAGCAATGACGCCGAAGCTCTCGCGCACCTTGAAAAGGGCTCGCTGGACCTGATTCTCAGCGACATCAATATGCCGGTCAGGCGTTCCGGTGGGGATGGTCACAGGGGGCGATTCGCGCGTGGTCGAAGCGCTATCAGCCGGAGCAAAAGGTTACCTGCGCAAACCGTTCGCACCCGAGCAAGTGAAGGAACGCGCCCTGCCTCTTTTGGCCGTCGCTCTGTGAAGAAAACTCAGTGGAGCAAATCTGCTGGCTGCATGCATCCGCAGACGAACAAGCCGACACAAAATCCCGAGCGCCGGAGGGGCGAAACAAGCCTCACACCGACGTGCTTTCACGGATTGCCTCTCAATGACCCGGAGTCCATCGCATTACATTGCTATCGCAGGATGTCCTCTAGCCGGACCTTCGCATCTGTAGCAGCATCCCGATATTTCACGATTACCGGGGTATATAAAGATAGGTTCCAATCTTTCCCTCGACCGCTACTCATCGGGCGTGAACCCGGCACGACGACAGCATTGTCAGGAATGATCAATGGCGCATCGCCGTCGGCAGAATGAATCGCACCCGTCACAAGGTCATAAACGGGAGTTGAGCGGTTGAGAATCGTGCCGGTACCGAGTACTGCTCGCCGCTTAACCATCGTTCCTTCATAGACGCCGGAATTACCGCCGATCAATACCTCGTCTTCAACGACAACGGGCATGGCTCCGACGGGCTCGAGGACGCCTCCAATTTGCGATCCCGCTGAAATGTGGCAATCGCGCCCGATCTGAGCGCAGCTGCCGATCAAGGCATGGGAATCCACAAGCGTGCCGTCACCGACATAAGCTCCGACATTGATAAACATCGGCGGCATGCATACGACGCCTCTGCCAACGTAACAACCATCGCGAATGCTAGAGCCACCCGGGACAATGCGCACAACCGAAGCATTGTTGAATTTCTGCACCGGAAATGTGGACTTATCAAAGAACGGCTGACGATCTGCGTCAATGGACATGTCCACGATCGTGCCCATCCGAAACCCGAGCAGTATTCCTTTCTTGACCCAGGAATTGACGCGCCATCCCGCGCCCGCGAGAGGATCAGGCTCAGCGGCGCGAATTTCACCCGAGTTCAAAGAATCCTTGAACTCCTGAAACACGCGCCGATCCTCATCCGTGTATCTGTCTGGCGGATGATCGAACAGGCACTCAATTTGCGCTTGTAGCATAAGCCTGCTCAATGAGCCCGACGGACGCAAGAACGCCGCGGACCTTCGCGAGGTTTTCCGGCCGGGGCGGCACGAGCGGGAGCCTCCAAACCGGTTCAAGCAGCCCCATGAGACCCATCGCAGCCTTCACAGGAATTGGATTCGACTCCACGAAGTTGACTTCCATGAGCGGAAGGTAAGTGTGCTGAAGCTCGCGAGCCGAGCTGAAGTCATCGTCCAGACACAATCGAGCGAGCCGCGTCATTTCTGCAGGAATTTCATTCGAGGCGACAGAGATAATTCCGCGGCCGCCAAGTGCGGCGAGAGCCAAAGTAACCGCGTCGTCGCCGGAAAGCAGAATAAATCCGTCGGGCATGATGTTTGCGATTGCCGCCATCTGACCGATATTTCCCGAAGCCTCCTTGATCCCCACAATATTCTCGATCTGCGCGAGCCGCGCGACCGTAGCAGGCTCGATGTTCACACCTGTACGCCCAACGACGCTGTACAGAACGATCGGAAGCGATACGGATAGAGCGATCGCCAGGTAATGCTGGTAGAGCCCTTCCTGTGTGGGCTTGTTGTAATAAGGCGTGACGGACAAAATCCCATCCGCTCCCGCGTCTTCAAGCTCGCGCGCGGCTTGGATCACTTCCGCGGTGTTATTTCCTCCCGCGCCGGCCAGGATCGGCACGTTCCCGTCGGCTTCCTCGATGGTAATTTCCACCACGCGCTTCTTTTCCTCGCTTGAAAGAGTGGGGCTCTCTCCCGTAGTTCCGCACGGCACCAGAAAATCGATGCCCGCATCCAGTTGCCGTCGAATGAGCCGCCGCAACCCGCCTTCGTCGAGCGAAAGATCCCCACGGAACGGGGTCACCATGGCCGTACCGCATCCTGTGAACATGCGCTTGCTCCTTTTGTAGATTACGAGCCAATGAGAAGAGTCCGGCTGTATAAAATCGGGGGTCTCACCCTCATTCAAGCTCGCCCACGATTTCACGAAAATCGAAAAAGCCTTTCTTGTCAACCACCCACCGCGCGGCGCGCAGCGCCCCGCGTGCGAAGCATTCGCGGTTGCGCGTGGTGTGGCGCAGGGTGATGGTGTCTGTGGCCGAATCGAACCCGATCTCGTGCGTCCCCGTGTGCTGTCCGGAGCGATTGCTGCTCATATCAACTCCGCGGTTGTAGCCAGACTCCTTCATCTTCTCGACCAGCGCGAGCAAAGTGCCGGACGGCGCATCCTTCTTCGCCGAGTGATGAATTTCCCAGGCCCAGGACCCGTATTCTGGCTGATTCGCCATCAACCTTGCCAGCTGCGAGACAACCTGCGCGAACATCTGAATCCCCACGGAATAATTCGAGCTCCAAACAAATCCGGTACCTGACCGGTACACAACCTCGCGCGCACGTTCGATCTTGTCGAACCAACCGGTAGTTCCGGTCACTGCATTGACGCCGAGCCGTGCCAATCGCTCGACATTTTCAGGCGCCACGTGCGGCGTTGAAAATTCGATGGCGACGTTCACACCCTGAAAGTTTTCCTTGGTGAATCCCTCAAAGCGCTCGTTGTTTGCGCGATTGAGCCGAAGGCTCACGTCAAAACCGTATTCCGGCGCCAGGCGCTCGATCAGACGCCCCATTTTTCCGTAACCAATAATCGCGAGGTTCATCTCAGTCAGAGACCTTGGCATTGCCGGACAACAGTCGCCGCACAATGTCGGAATAGATTTCAACAGCAGCGGTCAGTTCGCTCTTCGGAACACGCTCGTCCGCAGTGTGTGCAAGATGGATGCTACCTGGCCCGACAAGAAATGGGGTTCCCCAGCTACGAAACAGAAAAGGAACGTCGGTGGTATAGGAAACAACAGTCGTCGGATAACCATTCATTCGGCGAAATCGCATGATGGGAATCGAGAGAATTTCCTTCAGTTGTGCGCGAGAGCCGACCGCAGCCGCGAACGAATCCCGAATCGCCGAAGGATTGCTAGCAACCCTGACAAGAATTTCAGTGCGAGCAGCGTCAGCGATCACATTCGGCGCGCGCCCGCCCGCAATCGTACCGATATTCATCGTGCTCGGGCCAACCACCGGATCCGCAGAGAGGGGAACTCGACGAACTGCTTCCAGAACGTCCAGCAGTTTCTCGATCGCGGATTCGCCCAACTCAGGGTAGGCGGAATGAGCCATGCGTCCGCTCGCAGTAATTTCAAAGCGTAGCGTGCCTTTCGATACAAGCGCCAGTTTGTTTTCGGTTGGTTCACCGCCGACCAGATAACGGGAACCATGATTCGAATTCCCGGCCGCCTTTGCTCCCGCGCTGTCGCGCTCCTCACCCACAAGAAACAGAAGCGCGAAATTTCGCAAGCCTTCGGGCAGCAGTTTTTCCGCTGTCACAACCATCGAGGCGATGATGCCCTTGGCATCACACGAGCCGCGACCCCAGATGTAATCGTCATCCTCGCGGCTCGTAATAAAAGGCGGAACCGTGTCCATGTGGGTCGATAAAGTAACGGCAGGATTTCCCCAGCAAGCGAACACATTGAAGCGCCGCACGTCAACCTCCATGCGCTCAACTTGGCCGCCGTACTTCGTCGCGAGCCCGGACAAACGATCGAAGAGAAAGGAGGCAACGTCGAATTCGTTTCCGCTGATCGATTCGATGTCCACCAGCGATCGAGTCAACGCAAATACACACGTCATGTTTCCTGCCTGTTTGGGATGGAACGGAAAAGAGAAGGGAAGATACGCGAGAGATACAGCTCGGTTTCGTCACTCCTCGATAGCGCTCCATCCGTTTGTGACGGATGACAGTGGACAAGCCTTAGGCGTGTCCCCCAACCACTGCGATTTCAGCCAGCGCAGTGATTTCGGCGGAGTGAAACAGAACCGACGCCCCTTTTGCTCGGATCTCCGAAGCTGATCGGAAAAACGATCCGGCTACTAATGGCCTCCGCACCTCTACCAAGAACGCGACGAGTGTACGCAATCAGAAAATTGAAGTCAAGAAGTTGAGGAAGTTGAGGCAGTCATCACAAAAATAATGCCTGCAGACGTGATGACAATCACCACCGAGCGACGTTGGCCGGCCGCACCCAACATTACCTTGCGTTGTGATCTTGCTGGGCGCCGCGTCGAATTGGTGCTTGTGGTCCTCGGAGCAGAAATAATAAGTTGTGCCGCGATACTGCGTTTTGATCACGATCGGCGCCCATACCGCACACAATGCAGACCGGATACTCTTCGGTTGATTTGGGACGACGTTGTAGACACACTTCAGGCTGGGATCTAACCAACTTTGTCCCTGATATTCTATGTCATAGGTTGTTCGCTGTGCGATGTCCCGACCGAAATATCGCTCCAATTCATTTTCTGGCCTGAGCTTATGGGCGGAAGGAATATGCGATCAAACAGTTAGTGCAAAACCCGGCGAGGGCACTTCATCGCGTCCCGCTTGGGCCATAGGTTTGCCTGCAATGGTACATTGCTCTGGGGCCAAGTTGGTTCTGCATCAGTTCCCGTACGGAATTGAGATCGACACCGCTGGCGTTTCCTATTTGAATTATTTTTCCGTCGGAGCCGACGATGGTAATTATGCGGATTCGCCGGCCGTCGCGAGTGCTATAGCAATCCACGTGGTCGATATCCTTCCATGCGAAAGACACTGGTCCTCCATAAAACACGCTCTCCCTCATTACGCCCGTTTCGGTGACAAAGGTGGTGGGGTTCGTGATGAGAGTGACAAGAATGATGAGGGGCGCAAAGCCAAGGGCAATCGGGAGAAGGAAGATTGCAGTGACAACAGCATTCTTGATGACTGTTCTGTCACGGAGGAACTTGACAACCTTCGGAAGCCACCAAGCGAAGATCGGAACGACAAAAACCAGGCAGACACCGCCCATAAGCAGGCGAACAGGTCCAGTTGCAATGGGGATTCGGTACAGTGCGTCAGGCGGCATTCTGTGACCGACAATGGTAATCCGATAAGAGGCGATTTTGAAGTAACGGATATACCTGCTATCGGCGGATCCTTCAGCGGAAATATTTTCCGCGACACGTTTTCTGTCGGCACTCCTGCTTGCCGGAGTGCCGATCGAGCGTGTCTCAATTCTACTCGGTCATCAAAGCGTGCGCATTACGCAGAAGCATTGCGCGCCCTGGGTTCTGGCACGGCAGTAACAACTGGAAGCGCAAGATTGCAGCCATCGGGAAATCTCGGAAGCGCGGAGACGACCCTAGAACACAGCAACGTCGACGATTTCTTGTTGCGCCCAACGGTAACCTAGGATGTGAACTTACTCGGCGCCGCCTCGAATTGGTGCTTGTGGTCCTGGGAGCAGAAATAATAAGTTGTGCCGCGATACTGCGTTTTGATATCACGATCAGCGTCCATATCGCACACGATGCAGACCGGATGCTCTTCGGTTGATTTGCGCTCAACGTTGTAGACAGAGTTCAGGCTGGGATCCAGCCAGCCTTGTCCCTGATATTCCATTTCATAGGCTGTCTGCTGTGCGACGTCGCGACCGAAACATCGCTCCACAGTTCGCAGGGCGAGATCGATGCCGGAGGAAAGGCCACCGGCGCTTGCAAGATTTCCGTCTTCCACCCAGCGAATCCCCGTTGCACACGAATATTCAGATAATCTGCTGCCAGGGTCTTATATGCCGAGTGGTGCGTGGTGGCCGGTCGGCCGTCGAGGAGACCGGTCTTTGCCAGCACAAAGGCGCCGGTGCACACGGACATCGTAAGGTCGGTATTTTTCGTAGACTGCCTGATCCAGTTCAGTAGAGCTAAGCTTTCCCCATTCTGTGCGGGTATGACGATTACTTTCGGCGGCGGCGCGTTGTGCACGGAGAAATCGGGAACGATCTTCATTCCGCCGCTCGCCTGAATGGGCGTGGTGGTCCCAGCGACGGTGTACAGATGGAAGGCAGGCATTTTGGTTTGAGGATTCATGACATCCTGAAATACCTCCCACGGACCCGCGAAATCGATCATCACCGCGCCGTCGGAGATCACGAAAGCCACGGGGATACTCCCCGACGCAGGAGGACGAAGATCGGGTAGAGCTGCAGCAGGCGATGCGCTAACTTGCCCATGCGCTCCACCAGCGGCGCCACGAGCCACCAGCATAGCCACAGCAGATCGTCTTCGACGCGACCTCGCCGATTCCTGGCCGCGCAGTACCTCTGCATCAGAATCCGTGGAGCGTCACGGTGAACATCGACCTCGAAGAGCATCACGCAGAGATGATTCTCGACACGGGCATGCGCGGAACCGTCTTCTATCGCGAGGCGCTCGAAGATCATTCCGTGCGATACATCCCGCAACAACACACCATCGGCGCATCGTCCGGTGGAGTGGTTGACTTCACAATAGCCTTGATGCCTCCCACACGCCTGGGAGGGCAAAATCTCAATCGCGAAGCGTACCTGCTCAACAAGCCCGGGGCGAGCGGGCCGTCCGGCATCGCCGGCTTTCTCGGAATTGCGGCACTTCACGCCAAAATTGTCGAGTTCGATTTCGCTCGTCAAGAGCTACGCTGGTCGAATTAGCGTGGCACAGAAGCCTGCCCCCGGGCCAAGCGACGCGATCCAGGAAAAAACGGAATCCAAGTTCTCTCGAAATTGGGAATGGCGGAGAGGGTGAGACTGAGCCGCCGACGGTTCCATTCACGAGAGAAGAAGTGGCGAGCATTCTCAAGGCTTGCGACATTTACCCAGACAGGGAGAACGCAGTTCGTTTGCCTGCGTTGGTCTTGCTCCTCCGTTATAGCGGGCTACGTATTCGCGACGCCATCACCCTTAGCCGGAATCGTATGCAGGGCGACAAGCGTTTCTTGTACACGGCCAAAACAGGCACTGCGGTTATTGCCCCCTCCCCCCTTCGTAGCAGAGGCTCTCGACGTGATCCAGCGAGCGCATATTTCTTTTGGACTGGATTATCAAAACCGAAAAGTGCGGTAGGGGATTGGCAACGCAGCTTGAAACTGCTTGTCGTCCTGGCAGGCATTCCCGATGGGGGTATCGCTTCCGGGACACATTTTCAGTTGAGCTTCTGCTTGCGGGTGTTCCGATTGAACGCGTGTCAATTCTCTTGGGTCATCAAAGTGTGCGAATCACTGAGAAGCATTAGGCGCCGTGGATGCGTGCACGCCAGGTGCAACTAGAAGCCGACGTTCGGTGCGCCTGGAAGACACACGAACCTAAGCAAAGGGTACACGGCGAGTGCACGGAAAAGGACGCCAGCGTAATCCCTTTCAAATCACGCAGAAAGAATGGTGGAGGCGGGGGGAGTCGAACCCCCGTCCGAGAAGCCTTGCAACACGAAGCCTACATGCTTATCCCGTTCCGAAGGTTTCGCTGGCGGAGCTCAGAACAGGCAAGACGCGCCGCCAACTAGTCCGATGATCTCGCCGCCGCATTACGGACCGAAACGCGACAGCCAGCCTACTGTGTGACGCCTCATCCCAAACGCGTAGGTGACGTCTGGGGAAGCGCGTAGCCTAATTTAAGTTAGGCTGCGAGTGCCAACTGTGAGTTGCCAGTTGTTTTGTTTCACCCGATAACGGGCAGGTGACGCCCGGCATGCCTTCGAGCCGCGACAGCTTCCGTCGAAACCGTGTCGCCCCCGTTGACACGACTAGAATAACATCCCGCGCGACAACGCGCCAAATCCCGCGCCGGTGACAATATTTCAGGTCCGTCATGCTGCCTGCACTGAGCGACGTGGCGAAGGGAGCGAGGCGTCGCGTATCGCGCTGGCGGGTCCGGAAAAATCGATCACGCCATTCGCCACGTAAGCGCCATGAACCGTGAAGCCGTGCGAAGTGAGCCATGCGCTGACGGCGCTGACGTCTTCTTCCGCAGGTCCGAACGTAGTGCGGCCGCCAGATTTTCTTGGAGTGCGGCGGCTTGCCGCCGCTTTCTCTCACGTCAGGTGGTTTTGCGAGACGGAGTTCGTAGCTCCGACTTGCCGTGAGGCACGACGGGCGTCCGGCTTACTTTCAGGCGGAGACCGCAAACAAATGCACAGAACCATCAATCGTCCGAGCAGCAGGAACCCTAGCGTTCAGGAGTCAGGGATTTAATTAGATGAGAATATTTCGAGAAACGAGTGATCAGATCTTGCCGCCGCCCAGTTTCGTAGTCTTCGTATTCAAATCCCGGGGCCATCGTCGTCCCCAGCAACGCGTACTGACCGCCTTGCCGCACTCGTGATCCCTGCCAGGCGCCGCCGGGGACTGTGTATTGCAAACGCATTCCCGACCCGATGTCCTGGCCCAGCATGATCACTTCGCCGGTTCCGTCCGGCATCAATTGCAACATCTCCACCGGGTCACCCAAATAAAAATGGAACATCTCGTCTCCGCGCACGCGATGCATCGCCGAGAAAGTGTCCGGGGTCAGCAAGTAATAAATCGCAGTGGAAAGTGAACGATCGCCAGGATAATTTTTCAGCACACTTTGCGGCACGCTTCCGGAAGACCGATATGTTTCGGCAAAATATCCGCCTTCGATAGGATGAGGCTGCATCATCAGAAACTCCCGAATCTGTTCCGCAGTCAATGTGCTCAAGGTTTGCTCCTGATCGGAATCTGAAATTCTAATACGGAGTCAAGCCGAATCAAGCAGACGCGCGGCAAGCGCCGGCAGCACCGCTAGCGCCGGCTAACCTGAATTTACAAAAGCCCCGAGCGCCGGTGCCCCGCGCGACCTCGCCGAACACATTTCTAATCGTCAATCCCGGCGATTAGAAATCGCTGCAACTCACAGAAAACAAACAACGGCGACCATTTCTGATCGTCAATTTCATCGAGGGTTTGCACCCCTGGTCTTGAGAGGCAACCGCTACATGACAGGCACGGCCTTCCGTAATGTCAGTTGACACTCTCCGTCACCGTTTTCATAATCGAATTGAGGCGAACATTCCCTTGTCAGCTAGGCGAAAATCTCTCGAACATTCCTTGGAAGACGCGGTTTCCCTCGCCCTGCGAGATAACCTAACCCCTTTGCAGCGCACGGCCGATGATCTGCAGACCGCCTATTCCGATTTGGTCGCGGCTTGCGCTTCCAGCCGCCCCAGCAATGCGTTGCCCGCGCTTTTGCGCGCCCAGACGGCCGCGTCCGCGTTGGCTGCAGGGCTTTCGGTTCTATCCAATTTCGTCGCAGTTACGTTACACCCCCGCGACCGGAAATTTTCACAACACGATTTCGCGGAGGAATCCGAAGGTGTTGCGGTGGCGGAGCCTGAGCCACCGGCTCCGGTTGCTGCGCACCATGCCCCAGCCGTTTCCCATCGTCCGCCTGCGTCCGAGCCTGAGGTCGAATGGGTCGAAGAGCCGGAGGAGCCCCTCGAAGCCACGTCTGCGGAAAGTGTCTCGGTAACGCGGGAGCCTGCTGAGGCCGCCGTCGAAGAAATCGATTTGCCGGTCGAGCCGGAAGTCGCCGAGCCCGAAGCCGAAGAACCGGTTTTGGCAACGGTTCAGGCATTTGACGTCGCGAGTTTGCCAGGAGATATACAGGACCTACACCGGCGCGCGAATCGCGTGGCTAAAGTTGCCATGCAGGACATTAAATTGCTGCATCCAAATGAAGTGCGTGCAGCTCGTGAACAGCGAAATATTTGCGGCAAGATGCGCAGCGATCTGGATAAGGCGCGAAAGGAATACGACCGCCGTTTTCGCGCGATTCATGAGCATCCCGTGGATTATTTTCACCATTGGATGGTCAAGATCCTGGCCGATGGTGATGCTGAGGCTCTCGGAGAATATCCGTACCCCTCGCCTGTTCTGCGGCATTAAAATATTCGAAATGAAATGCGTCGGCCCGTTTTTGCGCGTAGCGATAGCTCTACTTGTATTGTGCGTGGTCACACCTCGTGCTCAGCCCCAATCGAAGCCTCCTTCTCACAAATCGACCGGATCGGCGGCGCAGTCATCCTCTGCTGGTTCCAGCAACTCTGCAGTTGCTAAACAGCTCGAGCAGTTATGTCGCGCACTGAAACAAAAAAATCCTGGCACCGCGTACGCCAAACTCAGCGCTTTCACGACACAGAAGTCCTCCGGAACTCTCGGAATGCGCGCCGCGCTGGCATTGGGGTACTACGATTACGGCAAAGGCCGCTTCCCACAAGCCGCGAAATGGCTCAGCACGGCGCAGAACGACCCGCTGGTTCGCGATTACGCCCTGTACTGGACTGCTGCAACGTATGTCGCCGTAAACCGCAATGCTGAAGCGCTTACGTTGCTGAAACGGTTCCGCAAGGACTATCCCGATTCGGTGATCTCGGATCAGGCTCTGCAATCATTGGGAACGGCCGCGATTGCACTTAATAAGCCCGGCGATATTCTGGCTGCGCTCGATGCATATGGGCCGACCAAAGATAAACCTGCCCTTTTGTTATTGCGTGCTGAGGCCCGCGAACAGTCCGCGCAAACCTTGCAGGCCGCTGCTGAATACCAGTTGATCTACTTGCGCTTTCCGACGAGTGAGCAAGCGCATGAGGCTGGGCAAAAGCTGTCGTTCCTTCGCAGCACGCTCGGCGGCACACTTCCTGCAATTCCTATCGAGCGTCAGCTGGAACATGCCATGGCGGTTTTTGGCGCACGGCAATGGAGCGATGCTCGCAACGATTATTCGCAAATGTTGCCGTCGCTTACCGGTGCTGACCGCGAGCGCGCGGAACTGCGGATATTGGAATGCGGGCAGGCTCTCGGCGGCAGTATTTCGGCGATCGCTGAATTGAAAATCAACGATCCGGATGTGGACGCGGAGCGTTATTACACGATTGCAAACTATTATCGTAACGGCCCTACGGAAACGCAGATGGCGGCTGCTGTCGAAGCCGCGGCCGCACGCGCACCTGCCAGTCGCTGGACGGAGTCAGCGTTTTTCCTTGCCGGCAATTATTTTTGGGTGCAGCTCGATCGCGATCGGGCGGCGGGTTACTACAAACGGTTGTCTGACGGTTTTCCCAATGCAACTGATGCGCTTCCTTCACAATGGCGCTTCGCCTGGACCGCTGTGTTGGAGCGCCAGCCCGCGGCTGCGGAAGACCTTGTCGAGCACCTGCGTCGCTTTCCTGGTTCACAGTTCACGCCGGATGCGCTGTATTGGCTGGGAAGGTTGGCTGAAGAAGCACAGAACCTCGGATTGGCTCGCAGCTACTACGAAAAACTTCAGGAGCGATTCCCGCAGAATTATTTCGCCAGTGCCGCGACGGCTCGTTTGCACGCTCTCGGCGTCGGGGGTGAGGCGGATCCCGATGTGTTCGCTGCCATTCCACCGGTGCCGGCCGCCATGAAACTCGGCGCTACGATTCCGGTGTCCGCCGCTGCGCGGCAAGCCCGCGCTGACGCTTTGCGTTCGATTGCATTTGACGCGTCGGCGGAACTTGAATTGCGCGCCGCCTTTGCTTCTACTGGCGAGCCCAGGCTGTTGCTCGAAGCCGCGCAGGAAGCGGTGATGGCCGGGCACGTGGGCGCTGCGATTGTTACCATTCGGCAGATATATCCGCAGCTGGAGTGGCGGCCGTTTGACCAAGTCCCGCGCGAAGTATGGATGGCGGCTTACGCCATGCCATTCCGAAATTCTATCATATCGCGCTCGACCGAAGCTGGGGTTGATCCCATGCTGACCGCTGGATTAATTCGCCAGGAATCTGCATACGATCCGGAAGCACGCTCCGGCGCTAATGCTTTCGGGTTGATGCAGCTATTGCCAAAGACCGCGCGGCGTTTCGCCAGGCAGGCCAAAGTTCGCTATTCAACGCCGATGCTTTACGAGCCCGATTACAACATTCGCATCGGCACTATCTATTTTGCCGGCCTGAAGCGCGATTTCGGCAGCGTGGAATCCGCGCTGGCTGCATACAACGCCGGAGAAGATCGGGTGACTTTCTGGACCTCGGGGCAGACTTATCGCGAGCCTGCCGAGTTTGTGGATTCGATTCCGTTCACAGAGACGCGCGAGTACGTGGAAATCGTTACGCGTAATGCCGAC
Source organism: uncultured Acidobacteriota bacterium (assembly GCA_963703675.1). GTDB lineage: Bacteria > Acidobacteriota > Terriglobia > Acidiferrales > UBA7541 > Palsa-295. Next base: position 163,335 of record CAVPFH010000014.1, read on the forward strand.
ATCTATCGTAAGTTGTATGGATCGGCGACGACGCGATCGGCGCGAGGCGCAAATAATGAACTCCGCAAAACCGGAACCGGTTCTGGAGACTAAGCCGCGGGTTTCGTCCAAGGCAGCGCTGTTTACCGAATCCGTGATTCGGGAAATGACGCGGCTAGCTCTGCAGCACAAGGCTGTAAACCTCTCGCAAGGTTTTCCCGATTTTCCCGCGCCCGCGGAAATTAAACGCGCCGCCCAGGAAGCAATCGCCGCGGACATCAATCAGTACGCGATTACGTGGGGTTCGAAATCACTGCGCAACGCTATTGCTGAGAAATTCTCAAGCGCTAATAGCCTAACCGTCGATCCTGAAAGCGAAATAACGGTTTGCTGCGGCTCGACCGAAGCGATGATGTCCGCCATGATGGCCATCATCAATCCCGGCGACGAAGTAGTCGTCTTCGAGCCTTTCTACGAGAATTATGGTCCGGACGCGATTCTCTCCGGCGCAACACCGCGGTACGTGAAGCTGCATCCGCCCGACTGGAGGTTCGATCCCCAGGAATTGGCCGCTGCGTTTGGGCCGAACACGAAGGCCATTATTCTAAATACGCCGAATAATCCTACAGGGAAAGTGTTCGACCGCACCGAACTTGAACGGATCCGTGATCTATGCGTTCAGTACGACACCTTTGCAATCACCGATGAAATCTACGAGCACATGCTGTACGACGGCGCTCGGCACATTTCCCTGGCCACGCTCGCTGGCATGCGTGAACGAACCATTACCATCAACGCGCTGTCTAAGACCTACAGCGTAACCGGCTGGCGCGTTGGTTGGGCCATCGCTTCGGATGAGGTGACATCCGCAATTCGCAAGGTTCATGATTTTCTTACGGTGGGGGCAGCTGCCCCGTTGCAGGAAGCCGGCGCCGTCGCTCTGCATTTCCCGTCCGAATATTATGAAAAACTGGCCAGTGAATATGCGCAACGGCGTGAAAGACTGCTCGGAATCCTCACGGATGCGGGCTTCCGTTGTTTCAAACCGCGTGGCGCCTACTACATCATGACGGACATTTCGGACTTCGGTTTTTCAGACGACGTGGCCTTCGCGAAATACTTAGTATCAGAGATTGGCGTTGCGGCGGTACCGGGATCGAGTTTTTATCGTAATCCAGCCGATGGACGCAGTCATCTTCGTTTCACTTTTTGCAAAACGGAAAAGACATTCCAAGCCGCAGCCGAGCGTTTGGCGAGATTAAGACACTTAGTGCGCGATCATCTTACCAGGTGACGATTCGGCAGTTTTAGATCAGCAAAATCTCTAAGCAACTCCTGTGCTAGAATCCGCCGGATTGGAGGCCGCTATGCCCGTGGAATGTGACCTGATACCGCCCGGCACGCGTCTTACTACAAATGGGCATGGGCAAGCTTTCAATATCGACGCCAGCCGGACGCGAACTTTCCTGTGCTCAATGGACATCACCGAGCAGATCGAGCAAGAATCCATTGACATTTCGGTTTGGGGTTCAGCGGACGGCGAAGATTGGGGAAAATTGCCGCTCTTGAAAATGCCGCAGCGATTCTACAAAGGAGACACGCGCCAGGTTCTCGATCTTTCCATGAAAGAGACAATTAGGTTTCTGCGCGCAAAATGGGAATTAGCGCGTTGGGGGCGAGTTGCGCCGCATCCTATGTTTGTTGTCGGATTCTATCTGATCGAAATTCCTGCGTTCGTCGCGCAACCGGTCGCGCGCTAGTTTCCGCTTTGTTTTCTTGCGACTCTAAAGAGCCATTGCCGCGAATGTTCAAGGTTTTGTGTCAGCTGCAGGTGTCGTTTTCGCGGAATCCGCCTTTTGCGCTATTTGTTCACGTAATTCCTTCGCGCGAACCCCCGCGGGACTGTCGGGATCAAGCTTGATGTAAGCGTCGACGTCAGCGAGCAGCGCTGCATAATCTTTCTGCTGCAAATGGATGTTCGAAAGCAGGCGGTACACGATAGGGGCGCTTGGGGCTAGCGACTTGGCCTGGTCGGCGGACTTCAGAGCTTCAGGAACTTTATTTTCCGTGAACAGCGCGCGGCCCAGTTCATAATGCCCCAGCCAGTAATCCGGGCTGATTTCGATTCCGCGACGAACCAATTTTTCGCCCTGCGCGACATCTCCACGATCGAGCATCATCGTTCCCAACCCGACATCTGCTTCGGCATACCTGTCCTGGCTAAGTTCGATTGATTTCTTCAGGCTGGCTTCTGCCTCTGGTTTCTTGTCCAGAGCCAGATCAGCCACGGCGATCTGGTAATGAGCCTCGTAATATGTGGGCGCGACGGCGACGGCAGACTGAAAATTCTTCAGCGCGTCCTGGGCATTTTTATCTACGTACAATTTTTTCCTGCCCTGAGTGACTAGGTCGCGCGCTCCCTTGGGCATCGACATTTCATGTGAAGAAACACTCGCAGCCTTAGCTGATTCGTTTGTCTCTGTCGGCAGCGGTTTTAAGTACACCGTAACGCCGCGATCAGAGCTGAAACTGAGATCGACGTGGGCCTCGTTAGGTTCAAAACCATTTGCAGAGACCTGCAAAATGTAGGTGCCCCGCTGGAGGCCTCGAAAGGAGAAATCACCCGAGTCCTGAGTAATTGACTCTTGCAGCTTGTTCCCGCCGCTGTCGCACAACAGCACGTATGCCTGCATAATCGTGTGGTTGCCGGTTTCGGTGTACACCGTGCCCGTCAACGTCACTGGCTTGGACGCGCCTCCGAATTGCGCGAACGTTTCTACAGGGTGCGACAGGAAGAACAGGAGGAACAACGAGGCAGTCACCATTGGCCAGTTCATCGGCCACCCCCAAATCGACTAAATTGGCAGCAGTATAGCACCATCACGCAAGAGGAGATCACAATTCAGTATTAGAAAAATCTACGAAATCGAGCGTGGGTCAGGAAGCTAGTTATCCAGATCGAATGTCTGCAAATATTCCGGCACTACGACGGGCCAATGGAAGCGCGTGGTGATACCGCCGCGAAGAGCTTCCAGCGCGTTTGGTTCACCATGAACCAGGAAGGTGTGTTGTGGCGGCGCGGGAAATCCTGAAAGCCAGCGCAGAAGTTCGCTTCTGCCCGCGTGCGCCGAAAGTTGGTCGAGCAACACGATCTCGGCTCGCACCGGAACTTCTTCTCCGTGGATGCGCAAGTATTGTGCGCCATCCTGTAACGCTCGGCCGTTGGTTCCTTCCGCCTGATACCCGACCAACAGTACCGCGCTGCGCGAATCCGGCAGTCTTTTCTTTAGATGATGAAGGATTCTGCCACCTGTAGCCATACCGCTGGCGGAAATAATGATGCACGGCGAAACCACTTCATTGATTGCTTTCGAGTCGTCTACTGTGCGTGTCATGTGCACCTTGCGTAAATTCAGCGGGTCACGATTGCCCTGCTGCGCCTCGCCCACAAAGCCCAGATCGTAATCCTCGCGGTGCCGCGCGTAAATGTCTGTGACGCTGATCGCCATCGGGCTGTCCACATACACGGGTAACTGCGGAATTTTCCGCGCGTCGGCCAGTTCCCGCAGGTAGTACATCAGGGTCTGCGTTCGCCCCACCGCAAAAGCCGGAATCACGATCATTCCGCCGCGCTTCGCGACTCGATTGATAACTTCCGCCAATTCATCTGGCACCGACGCGGTTCCATGATCGCGATCGCCGTACGTGGATTCGCATAGGAGGAAATCGGCGCGTGATGGCGGTTCTGGATCTTTGAGTATCGGCTGGTCGTAGCGTCCTAAATCGCCGGAGAAGACGACCAGGGTTTGCTTGCCGTTTTCCGTGATGGTTAGTTCTAACCACGTGGATCCCAAAATGTGGCCTGCATCATGCGGGCGCACGGAACATTCGGTGCTGATGGTGAAAGGGGCTGCGCGCGGAATTTCCTGGAATTGTTTCAGCGCGGCGAGCGCATCCGCGACGGTGTAAAGCGGCAAAGGCGGATGATGGCTGCTGTAGGCTTTGCGCGCGGCATATGCCGCATCTTCTTCCTGCAAATGCGCGGAATCTGTCAAAAGCAACTGGCACAGTTCGTGCGTGGCCGAGTCAGCATAGATGGGACCCGTAAAGCCGAAGCGGACGAGCCGCGGAAGGTAGCCGGTGTGATCGATGTGCGCGTGGGTCAGCAACACCCAATCAATCGTTGAAGGATCGATGTGGAATTTTTTCCAGTTGCGCTGGACCAATTCCTTCGGTCCCTGAAATAATCCGCAGTCCACCAGCAATCGTTTGCCGCTTGCTTCGATTAAATATTTCGAGCCAGTTACGGTTTCTGCCGCTCCCAGGAAAGTTATTTTGGCCATGTGGCCACCATTGTAAACCGATAAGCGGTGTTCGCGCTCATTGTGTAGAGCGCGATTTTCCGCGCGGATGCGCTTGACGAGAGGGGCATTCCCACCGTAGTCTCACAAACTCATAATGGTGCGCGCTGCAGCGCATGCCGTGCGGACCGTGTGTTTCATCACCGAGATAAATGAAATTTGTAAGCACAGTGACCATTGCCTTGTTGTTAGCTGGAGCCGTCGCCGCACAAGAATCGGCGACTATGACAACTCCGCCGGCCGATCAAAACTGGGTCTCGCAGTCTGTGAAGAAAGGGGCTTGGGAACTTGGGCTCCTTACTGGCGGCGGGAGCGGGCTCGGAAAATCCGATAACACTCAATTTTTTTATGCGGGCGGACGCGCGGGCGTGATTTTGACTGGTGACCATTTGCCCTGGCTGTTTCATGGCAATTTCGAATGGGCTGTGGACATGATGCCACTCTATGCAGTGTTGCCTCCCGAGAGTGCGATTTATGGCGGTAGTTTCAAGCCCGTAATTTGGCAATGGAATTTTAAAAGCCCTAACGAAGATCAAAAGAAGATCTCGCCGTATGTTGCAGCAGCCGGGGGTATTGTTTTCAGCCACCACAACGTGCCGCCTGGTGATACGTCGTTTGTAAATTTCACGCCGCAGGCTGTGGCCGGAACGAAGTTCTTCGTTAATTCCCGGCGGGCGGTTTTTTTCGAAGGATCGTTAGGACATCTTTCCAGCGCGAGTCTGGGCACGCACAATCCCGGTTACAACGTTACGCTCGTATTCACTGTCGGCTATACTTGGTTCAAGCGCACGCAGTGAGATTTGGGATGTAGCGTGAAGTGTTCAAACATGAATGCAAGAGAAAAACGCAGGCAGACGTACTTGGCAACAGTTACAGGTTTTCGAGGGTAAGTTCTTTCAACTCTTCAAATGGTGGAGCCGACGGGGTTCGAACCCGTGACCTCCTCGATGCCATCGAGGCGCGCTCCCAACTGCGCTACGGCCCCACAGATGTAAAAGTGCTTTAGTTATAACATCTAGTTCCGCGAAGCGTCAAACCAACCCTGAACGAACATTGCCATCAAGTAGCGGGCTATCGAATCAGGGCACTTGCGAAACTAACGCGAAACCTCTTGGCACTCGCCTGGGGCCCGTTTCACGGTTCTAGATTTCTGCTATGCTTGCAACACTACAGGGCGTTTCGGTGTCTAAATTAAGTAGCGCTCACTCTGGAGACTAAACTCGGGCGTTTGTTGACGGTGACGACGTAAGCATGTCCGACCTGGCACAATCACTGGCGTGGGGCCGCGATGAATCCGAACTTGTGACTGAACTTCAGTCCGGCTCAGAGGCGGCATTCGACTGGCTTGTTACCTATTATCACGCCGGGGTGTACAACCTCGTTTACGGTATTCTTTCGGATTCAGCTGATGCCGCCGATGTAACCCAGGAAGTCTTTCTTCGCGCGTTTCGCGGCATTCGTGGTTTCCGTCGCGGCAGTTCCCTGAAGACATGGCTTTACCGCATCTCCGTTCGTCAGGCTTTGAACCACCGACGCTGGTGCTGGCGGCATCACCGGCAACAGATTTCGATCGATAGCGAACCTGAAGGGAACAATCCCCGCCTCGCTTTGAAGGATTCTGATGCGTCGCCTTTCGAGCAGTTGGAAACGCGCGAGATGCAGGCCACGGTGCGGCGAGCTTTGGAGCAGCTGCCGGATTCATTCCGCAGCGCCGTTATTCTGAGGGACCTCGAGGGGCTTTCGTACGAAGAAGTGGCCGAGGTATTGGAAGTTTCGGTGGGAACTGTGAAATCCCGCATACTTCGTGGGCGCCGGATATTGAAGGATATTCTTGATCCACTGTTGCACGCGAGCCAGGCGGAATCTGCCGCAGAGTCTGAGCGCAGGTCGAATCACTCACAACCAGAGCGGACAGTAATCGCGTTTTCACCTTCAACTGCGGGAGCGCCGCACAACCTGGCAAGCACTCACGTTTTTGCCAAGTCGCAGCGAGGCAATCGATGAATTGCCGCCAAGCAGAGCGTTATCTTGCAGGTTACCTCGACGGCGCGATTTCGTCGCGCCAGCATCAACTGGTGCGCGCGCATCTTGCGGCGTGCCAGGAGTGCCACTTCCAATTGGAGCAGTTTCGCCGCCTTGCTGTTACCTTGGCTAACGTGTCTTCCGCGCCTGCACCTTCAGATCTTGCTGTGCGAATACGCGTGCGCGCCGCCCGCGAAGGATCTCGCTGGTCGGATGTGAAGCGCTTGTGGTCTCGGGCGGTTGTTACCTTCGAGGATATCCTGAAGCCGATCGCTGTCCCGGCCACCGGCGGGGTGCTGACTGCTCTGGTCGCGTTTGTGCTGGTGGTGCAGAATATTTTGGTCGGCGTTCCGATGACCGGCATTGTACCCAATGATCTTCCGCTGAATCTGGTGCAGCCGGCACGGTTGGAGAGCCTGGCGCCGTTTTCTGTTCCTGGTGTGATCAGTACTTCAGGAACATCGGATTCAGGGTCACTGCTTCTGGAGGCGACACTCAACGCCGAAGGCCAGGTTGTCTCGTACAAAATTCTTTCCGGCCCCAATGACAGCGCAGTGCAGCATCAGCTGGATCAAGTGATGCTGTTCTCGCGATTCCGGCCACAACTGAGTTTTGGCCGGCCGCAGGACGGCGGTCGCGTGTTGCTTAGCTTCAGCGAAGTTCGCGTCCGCGGATGAACCAATTCGGATTTTGGGAATTAACCGCCGTCTCGCATTTCGGATCCAAAACACAACAACAATTCTCTCTAAGTGTTTCGTGGTGTCTGTTGCCTTGACTCGACGCAGGCTGCCATTTAGAGTCTCTCTGCATCTTCACTTCAAGGCACGCGGTAGATTGCTGGATGCATACAAGGGAGTTGGGCTATTCAAAATTTGTTTGGGAAATCCTGCGCTTCGTTAACCTTCGTTTTTGCAGCAATCATTTTGTTGCTGGGCGTAATTGCCGCGGTTACTACTCGCGGTCAAGCCCCGGAGCAGACGGGCGTCAGCGTAGAAGCCAGCGAGCAGATTTTTTCGACGATGTGCGCTCTCGATGCGGCTGGGTTTGACGCGGACGAAAGCACTCTGGCCGAAATGCCGTCACGGCTCGCTTTACGGGGCGAGTTATTGAAATTGCAAGGGCCGGCTGCCGAGGCCGTGCGCGAGTATTACCGCGATCACGCGCTCGCCGATCCCGGTGAGACTCTTTCCCGCTTCATCAGCTTCGCGCTTGTCGTCGGACCTCCTCCACGATTCCAGTTTCAAATCGACCACGATTTACTTCCACCGGACGTCCTTGTAATCGAAGACTTCCAGAAAGTTCTCGCCAATTTTTATCATGAGGCGCATCTGGATCTGCGTTGGACGAAGATCGAGCCCGAATACAATCGTGTCGTTGCCCGCGATCAGTCTCCCGTGCGCCGAATCGTTATTGTGGCTAACGGCTATTTGCGCGAAATTTACGATCCGAAATTCGGACACACTTTTACAGTGTACGTCGAGCCGTTGGTGGGCAATCGCGCTAATTTTCGTAACAATGGCAACCACTACTCGATTGTGATCGGCGCTGGAGTGCAGTTTCCGGAAGCTGATGTGCGCCACGCTTACCTGCATTTCATGCTCGATCCGCTGCCGCTGAAATATCGCGTTGCGCTGATGCGCAAGAATGGCTTGCTCAATATTGCGGCGAAGGCGCCGCGCCTGCCGCCTGAATACAAGAACGACTTCATCGCGTACGCCGATGAGTGTCTGGTGAAGGCTGTCGAGTTGCGCGTTCGCCACCTGAAGCTCGAGCAACTGGAAGCTGCTTTATCTGAGAATGACCGGGACGGGTTCATCATGGTGCGCACTTTCTCCGTTCAACTGGAAAAGTTTGAGAAGGCCGAGCCATCGATGTCGAATTATTTCCCCGATTTGGTCGATGGAATTCAGGTGTCTGCGGAAGAGAAACGGCTAGCGAATTTCAAGTTTGCGAGCTTGCAAGATGCGCCTTCGCAGCAGGCTGCGGTGGCGGCTGGCGCCGGGCAGCCTGGGCAGCAGGCAGCGCCTCAAGGCGACCAAGCGTCGGAGCGGGATCGTATGTTGGCCGAAGGCGACCATCAAATTGCCTTACAAGATCCGCCTGCTGCGATCGCGATATTCGAGAAAGTCTTAGCGAAATATCCTGACGATCCGCGGGCCAATTTCGGTTTGGCGGTGGCTGCGCTGCTCAATCACGACGCCGAACGCGCTCAAAGTATTCTCGAAAAACTTGTATCCGCCCCACCCTCGTCGGGCACTGATGCGGTAAACTCAGCGGGGAGTTCCGATCCGGGGATTTTGGCTTGGTCGCACGTTTATTTGGGGCGCTTGCATGATTTCGCGGAAGAGCGCGACGAAGCGCTGGCCGAGTACCATTTGTCTCTGGCGGTGCAAGGAGCGCCGGAAGCCGCGCGCGTGGCAGCGCAACGGGGAATCGATTCGCCGTACAATCCACCAGGCGCGGGCGAAACGGCGAGCCCGCAAAAGCCATGAAAAAACGTTAGGGCGCCCAATCACAAAAAGGAAGGAATTATATGAGAACGATTCGATCAGTGCTGCACGCAACCGTCGCGATTTTTGTCATGCTTCTGGCAGGTGTCCTGGCTTCGGCCCCGATATTGTGCGCTCAGTATCAGCAGCAGCCGGCGAAGCCCTCCACTCCGTCGGGTCAAGCGGGCCCTACCGGGCAATCGGGTTCCACGGGCACAACGCAAGCGCCTGCTGAAGTGCCGAAGCCGGCCGATCCGGAGGAAGAAAAAGCCTTCAAGGCTATCGCTGATACGAAACCGGGCGACGCTGATAATCGGATTCAACTCGGGGAGGCGTACATCCAGAAGTATCCAAACGGCAAATACGCGGAGCAGGTGTATGCGGAACTGACCACCGCCGAGTATGCCAAGCAGGATCTGCCGAAGATGTATAGCGACTCTGACAAGGCGCTGGCATTAAATCCGGATGACGTCACGGTGCTCGTGCTGGTCGGCTGGGTGATACCGCACAATTACAATCCTGACGACCTCGGGGCCGAACAGCGATTGGATAAGGGGGAAGCCTACGAAAAGCACGCTTTGACAGTTCTCGCGGCCATGCCGAAACCCGCAACCCTGACGGATGACCAGTTCGCAAAGGCCAAGGCACAGGGCGAATCTCAGGCGCATAGCGGGCTGGGGCTCATCTATTTCCGTCGTCAGAAATTCGACGAATCCATCGATGAATTGAAAAAGGCAACCTCCGATCCGGCGAATCAGGATCCCACGGACTATTACGTGATGGGCGTCGAATACAATCAGCAGAAAAAGTTCAGCGACGCGCAGGACGCGTTTCAGAAATGCGCGCAGCTTCCCGGCGGGCTGCAGGATCGTTGCAAACAGAGCGCGGCCGAAGCCAAGAAGCAGGCTTCACAACCGGCTTCGAAGTAGTTGACGTTGCGGTTCGGGTGAATTTTAGAATTTTATTTCTCCGAAAACTCGTCGAACCGTTGGCATAAACGTTCGCAGTGTGGCTGGAATGCCGCGCTAAAGACCGCGGCGCTATATTTAAACCTTCCATCACGCGTCATTTCATGAGGGCTCGGTCCGTTTCATGGGCGTGGCTTCAACTCAACTATGACTGAAGAGGAACGTAAGAAGCTGGAGGCGGTTCTCGGCCATCATTTTTCACGGCCGGAGGAATTGGATTGTGCGCTGACGCACCGCTCGCATCGGCAAACTTCGCAAGGGACCGATAATGAGCGGCTCGAATTCCTTGGCGACCGGGTGCTCGGACTGATTGCCAGCGAGACACTTTGCCGCTCGTTTCCTGAATGGAATTCGGGGCAGCTTTCGAAGGGGCTTGCGCGTCTGGTGAGTGCTTCGTCGATTCATGCGGCTGCACTGAAACTCGGATTGGGCAGTTACCTGCGACTGGGGCCGGGTGAAGAGAAAACTGGCGGGCGCGATAAAAAAAGGCTGCTCGCCGATGCGTACGAAGCGATTCTTGGCGCAATTTACCTTGATGCGGGGCTGCAAGAGGCGGCATCATTTTTGCGGCATACTTTGATTGATGCTGCATTGGCTGAACGCGCCGAAGGGCTGGAGAGCGCCGATCACAAATCTGCTTTGCAGGAATGGTTGCAGCAGCGCGCGAAACGGCCGGTTGAATATCGCATTCGCAGTGAATCCGGGCCGGAGCATCAGAAAACTTTTGAAGTGGAAGTGTGGCAATCCGGCCAGAGGCTCTCGGCATCTGAAGGCCGCAGCAAAAAAGAAGCAGAACAGGATGCGGCTCAGGCGGCTCTAAAAATCCTTGAAGCGCGCGAAGCCGAAACCTAAAGAAATTCATGCCATCCGAAACTACCGCTCCACAGCGCGAAGTCCTTTCCGATGATATTTTGCAGGATAGTGATGCACGCGTTCACCGGCCGACTTCGAGAAGCTGGATCGCTGAGTATGCCGAGTCACTGCTCGTCACCATCCTGTTGGCACTCTTCGTCACTACCTTCATTGTTCAGGCTTTCAAGATACCGTCGCAATCCATGGAACCGACGTTGCTGGTCGGTGATCATTTATTAGTGAACAAGTTTATCTTCGAGGGCACCGGCGCGTGGTATGAAAAAATTCTGCCTTATCGTCCGATTCGCCGCGGTGACGTAATTGTTTTCAAATTTCCGTTTGATGACCATCCCCATTACGTAAAACGCGTCATTGGTCTTCCTGGCGACCATGTTCAGATTATCAATCAAGAGGTTTTCATCAATGGAAAACGGCTCAATGAGCCTTACGTGGTCCACGATCCGACTTACACTGATCCTTTTGGCGATAATTTTCCTCCTACAAACCGTTATTTTCTGGAGGCGGGATTGCGGCGCGAGTGGGGCGTGCAAATCCTCGATCATGTGCAACACGGGGAGCTGGTCGTTCCCGATGACGAATATTTCGCGATGGGCGATAATCGCGACCGCAGCTGGGACAGCCGCTATTGGGGTTTTGTTCGGCGCGATGCCATCATTGGCCGGCCCATTTTGATTTATTGGTCCCTGCAGGCGACTTCCAGCGATTATGCTCCTCGTGATACCTCTGGCGTATTTCACGGTCTGATACAGACTCTGATGCATCTGCGCACCAAAACTCGCTGGCACCGCATGCTGCGCCTGGTCCATTAGAAAGCCTCGCGAGTCGTCCCGCCTAAGCGAGGATTGTGTATCATGTGACCGTTAGGTCCCGGTGACAATGCCCCAAATGCTGTCTGAACCCGTCACGCATATTGAATCCGTTGATTCGGTGCCTCACAGCCGCGCTTGGACACGCTGGCCTAAGTTCGTACTCTTCTTCTTCGTCTTTCTGTGGCTGATGGATATTGGAATTTCCTTTCTGATTCGCCACACGCGATTGCGGAGAAGCGTAACTGCCCGACTGGAGTCAGTATTCGGAAGAAGTGTGGAAGTCGGGCGCTATGATTTTTCTCTATGGGGCGGCCCCACTCTAAACGCGCAGTCTGTGACTTTCGGCGAGGATTCCCGATTCGGCTATGAATATTTTTTACGCGCCGAGTCGTTGACGGTCCATCTTCACTGGCAAAGTCTTTTCCGAGGCCACATTGAGCTAGGCACGATCTCGCTGTTCAAACCAAGTCTCAATCTCGTACGAAATGCCGAGGGCGACTGGAATGTCGCGGAATGGCTTCCGAAACCGAATATGCCCGGAGTGTCTGGTGTTGCTGTGCGTTCCGCAATCCGATTTGGCCGCATTGAGGTGGATTCGGGTCGGATTAATTTCAAACGCGTGAGTGAAAAGCTTCCCTTCGCCCTGGTTAACGTCAACGGATACTTGGAGCCGGATGGCCGGGGACGTTGGACCATGAACCTGCAGGCTGTGCCTACGCGCGCCGCGGTAATCGTGCAGCAGGCTGGAACGATCTACGTTTCAGGGCATGTTGGTGGGACATCGTCGCGTTTTCGGCCCGCCGTGCTCGATCTTGCCTGGGGCGATGCGTCGCTTTCAGACGTGCTGCGCCTGGTGCGCGGCTATGACTTCGGCATTCGCGGGAATTTTGCTATTGCCGCTCACGCCGAAACCGAGGGTGAAGACTGGCACCTGCAAACACATACCGAGTTTCGCGAATTGCATCGTTGGGACCTCGCGCTTCGTCCCGATAACCCGGCGCTTAATTTGAACGCGAAAATGATTTTGTATCCGCTGGCTTCGGGGCTGGAAATCAGCGAAGCGACTATTGAGGCGCCGCACTCGTCGGCGAGCGCCACCGCGCATTTCTCCTGGGAGGCTCCCGAGGAAACGTTCAATTTCCATAAGAATGAAAGCGTGCCGCAAGCTGCTCGATTCGAAATTACGCAATCTCAAATCGATCTTGGCGACGTTTTGGCTTGGATCCGCGCATTTCACTCCAATGTCGCAGCCGATGCGATACTTCTTGGAAATGCAAACGTAAAGGCCAGTCTCTCCACCAATCCAATGGAGCTGAATTCAGCCTCGGGCATAGTCGATAGTGCGGACCTCTCCGGAGCCGGACTGCGTGTCCCGGCGCACCTGAGTCGAGCTCAATTCCGCTACGAGCACGGACAATTTTCATTGGCTCCCGCGTCGATCGGCTATAGTTCTTCAGACGGCTCGCTTCACGTGGAATCGGTGGCTAATGCCAGACAAAGCGAATTTCCTCTTTACCATCTTTACGGGAGCCTGACCCAAATTCGCGATCTGATCGCTACTGCTGGAGTGATGGGATGGAATATTTCGCGCGGGTGGGATTTGTCGGGTCCGCTGCGCTGCGATCTGCGCTGGCAAGGCGCGAAATTTCCATGGCAAACTCAGCCCGTAGGCGCGATTGAGTGGGGCGGGGAATCGACGGGTGCCACGCTTCTGACACCGTTTCTGAATCAACCTGTCCGGCAGATCAAGGCGCGTGTGGATTTGAAAACTGGACTGCGCCACATCGCACTATCTTCCGCGGATGCTTTCGGTACTCGCTGGACGGGGACGCTTGACCGTCGCGATGCGGACACGGGATGGCAGTTCGCGTTGTCCGTCGGCAATCTTAGTGGGTCGAACCTCGATCGTTGGCTGAATCCACGCTGGCGCGAAAGCTTTCTCGATCGCATGTTGCCGTTTCTGAATTCCAGATCTCCCGTAAATGCGATTCCGGAGAACCTTCGCGCTAACGGGCAGGTATCCGTGGATCAATTCATGCTTGCGCCGGTTGTGATCCGTCATTTACAAGGCGATTTAAAAATTGGTGGCCGGCACATTCAATTCTCCAGGGCCAAGGGCGAGTCCTACGGTGGCAGTCTCGAAGGTTCGCTGGACGCAACGTTGGGCGCAATTCCGTCTTATCGCGCGCATATCGATTACGCACGCGTCGATCTTGTGGCCATTTCATCTGGCTCGCCCAGTCTTGCTGATTTGTTTGCGGGCTCGGCTGCAGGTGGATTGACGCTTGTTTTTCGTGGTAGCGATCGCGCGGATCTCATTTCGTCGCTCGAATGCCGAGGTAACGTCCGCATCTCCGAGCTGCAACTGCGCAATTTTAACCTGCTGGATTCCCTGCAACAAGGAGAGCTAAGACCGGGCGTGAGTTCATTTAGCCAAGCTTCGACCGGGTTCGCTTGCCACGACGGAAAAATCGCACTGCAGAATCTGGCGTTTGTTAGCCCAGGGCAAGAAATCGACGGATCGGGTTCTGTAGACTTTGCTCGCAATCTTGATTTGCGACTTCATATCGTTGCTGCCCCGGCGCCCGCTTCCCAGGGCGAGGCGACGATGGAACCGCCGGCCACGGACCGAGCGACATATGCCTTAACCGGAAGTCTGGAATCTCCCGCAATCAAAGCGATACGACCACTTGGCCAGCCTTGAGAGCCTGCTCCTGAACAAAATATCCGGGTAAGGCTGTTATCATACGGCATGATTCGGATTCCTTGCCGTGGGGTGCTGTTTGATTTAGATGGAGTATTAGCGGATTCAATGCCCGCAGTGGCTCGCGTTTGGACTGCCTGGGCCGTGAAGCACGGGTTCGATCCCGGCGAGGTGGTACACAAAGCGCACGGCAGACCGAGTATCACCACGGTGCGCGAATATCTTCCTGAGGGCGACGTGGAAGAGGAAAACCGCGAAATCGAGCGCCGCGAGATTGCCGATGTGCAGGGCGTGAAACCTTTGCCCGGCGCCCTGGAATTACTTCAATCTCTGCCTGCTGATCGCTTGGCCATTGTGACTTCGGGAACACGCGCCCTGGCGACCGCCCGAATTCGTGCCGCAGGATTACGACTGACCAAGCATCTGGTTACATCCAGCGACATTTCGCGTGGCAAGCCGGACGCGGAACCCTACGAAAAAGGGGCGGCAAGCTTGGGGCTCGCGGCCAAAGATTGCGTTGTGATCGAGGATGCCGGTGCCGGTGTGCGTTCGGGCAAGGCTGCTGGTGCGCGCGTCATCGCCGTGCGCAGTTCTCACTCAGATGCGGAACTTCGAGTCGCTGGCGCGGATTGGATTGTAGACAATTGCGCCAGCATCTCCCTGGACCGAATCACCGGGCTCGATCCATTTTTTCTAGTGTTGAAAGACGAGACGGGTCGTACATAATCCCGGCTCTTGAACACCGTCTTTTTGGCCTCATCCTCGGCTTCCCGATCTGTCCGCCTGAGAACGTCACGTCCCGCATATGAACACCGTCTCGGTCGCTGATGGTTTAGCGGTGCATAAACCTAGCGTGCTCTGAGTGATAGAGGCCGGCGAATTGGAACGGAGGATGCAGCAGTTTAGCCGGCGCGGTGCCAGATTTCGCTTTAGGGAGTGGGGGACATGGGGAGCTTGCTTCAAGACATTCGGTATGCCATTCGAATGCTCGTCAAGAACCGTGGGTTCACCGCAATCGTGGTGTTGACACTGGCGCTCGGCATTGGCGCGAACACCGCGATATTTTCCGTCGTTAATGCCGTGCTGCTGCGCCCGCTGCCGTACAGAAATCCCAACCAACTGGTCTCGATTTTCGACGATCAGCCGCAAATGGGCCATACCAACGCTTCCTATCCTGAATATCTGGATTGGCGCGACCAGACGCAGGTTTTCAGCAGCGTCGCTGCGGTGTTTAACTCGTCCTACGTTCTTACCGGCCAGGGTGCGCCGGAACAGCTGCGCGCACTGCGTGCTTCATCCTCTTATTTGCATATGCTAGGCGTCGAACCCGTTCTTGGGCGCGACCTTCGTCCGGAAGAGGAATCGCAAAGTGACGATCAAGTGGTTCTACTGAGTTACGCGACATGGAAGGGCCGCTTTGATAGCGATCCGGCGATCGTGGGCAGAACGATCGATCTTAACGATCAGACTTTCACCGTGATTGGCGTGTTGCCGCGGGATTTTTCGCTCGGGGAACAGGCCGAGGTACTGGCTGGCTTGCGTCTCGACCCAAACGTGGCAATCCGAGATATGCACTTTTTGACCGTGTACGGGCGGCTTCGGCCGGGGTTGAACCTGGGGCAAGCGCGCAGGGAATTGGAACCGATTGCCGAACGCCTCGAGAAAGCAAGTGGCACGAATCACGGCATAGCAATTTTCGATATGAAAGAGAGCGTTACGCGTGGCACTGCGGCCCCTCTTTCGATTTTGCTCGCTGCGGTAGGATTCGTGCTGTTGATCGGGTGTGCGAATGTTGCGAATCTACTATTGGCGCGCGCCGTTAAGAGAAGAAGAGAGATGGCGATCCGCGTCGCCGTCGGCGCCGGGCACTGGCGTTTGATTCGGCAGCTTCTAACCGAAAGCATTATCTTGGGACTGGCCGGAGGCGTGTGCAGCATCGCCGTGGCCCAATGGTGCATCGCCGGGCTGCTGAGAATTTTCGCTCATCACTTGCCGCGCTGGTCTGGAATCAGTCTGGACAAGAACGTTTTGCTCTTTGCGTTCGGCGCTTCAGTTCTTACCGGGATTTTATTTGGGCTGGCGCCGGCGTGGGAGTCGTTGAAGGTTTCCGTGTACGACACGTTGAAGGAAGGCGCGCGAGCGAGCGGGCACGTTTCACAACGCAAACGCAATATGCTGGTGGTGTCTGAGATCGCGCTTTCGTTGGTGCTGTTAACTGGCGCGGGACTCTTGATCCGCAGCTTCGTGCACCTGAGCCACGTGAGTAAGGGCTTCGATTCGGATCACGTGCTCACTTTTACCGTCGATCTGGCGCACAACCGTTATCCGGAACCCGCGCGGCAGGCGGCATTTTTTCAGCAGCTACTGGAGCGCTTGAAAAATCTGCCGGGAGTACAGGCTGTTGGAATGGTGAATTATCTTCCGCTCGGTGGGTCCAACGCCACGGGCGATATCGAAATTGAAGGCCAGACCTATGCCAAAGACTCCGGCCCCATTGCGGATAAGCGGTTCGCCAGCGGCGATTATTTTCGCGCGATGCATATTCCGCTGCTGCACGGGCGCACATTTAGGGAGGCGGACACGATGCAAGCCCCGCACGTGGCCATCGTAAATCAGACCTTTGTGCGGAAGTTTTTTTCGAGCCAGGATCCCATCGGGAAGCGGATCAAGTTTGGCTGGACAACCCAGGGTTACCAGCAAATCGTCGGCGTGGTCGGTGACGTGAAGCATCTGAGCCTGCATGATGCGGCACAACCCGAAGTTTACGTTCCGTATTTGCAGCGCCCGGATGAGAGCTTTCAATTCGTGATGCGCACAAATACCGATCCGACTTCCTTGGCTTCTGTTGTGCGCGAGCAGGTATCAGGCGTCGATAGCAACCAGCCGATACACCAGCTGGAGACCATGGACAGCATCGTTTGGGAATCGCTTGCCGATCAACGAACAGCGATGTGGCTGCTGGGGGCGTTCGCGGGCCTGGCACTGGTTCTGACGATCGTCGGTATTTACGGGGTGATTTCCTATTCGGTGAGTCAGCGCTCGCACGAAATCGGGCTGAGAATGGCGCTAGGAGCCCAGCCGGGCAATGTGTTGCGGAAGTTCCTCGGCGAGGGCTTGCTAGTTGCCACGGCGGGAATCGGAGTGGGGCTGACGGCGGCCCTGTTCCTGACGCAATTGATGGCCAGCTTGATTTACGGCGTTAGCGCGCGCGATCCGCTGACTCTTGCGGGTGTTGTTGTGGTTTTGGCGGCGGTCGCGCTGCTGGCGTCCTATATACCGGCCCGACGAGCGATGCGAGTTGACCCCATGGTCGCCTTGCGCTACGAATAAATCACACCAAATAATTGCGATCCTCTGTCGATTTTGCCGCCGTTCATTCGATACAGAAGTGCAGGGTCGAGTTAGTCGATTGCCGGCCCGTTCGATCCCGATCGACAATAAAAGGAGTATTTCGCGATGCAAGTTATGGTGATAGTGAAAGCCAGCAAAGAATCTGAAGCCGGGATTATGCCCAATCAGAAGCTCCTGGCAGAGATGGGAAAGTTCAACGATGAATTAATGAAGGCCGGCGTGTTTCTTACAGCCAACGGGCTACGTCCCAGTTCGAAGGGTAAGCGGGTTAAGTTCTCGGGACAACTGCGAAGTGTGATCGACGGTCCTTTCGCCGAGACCAAGGAACTGATCGGCGGTTACTGGATGTGGCAGGTGAAATCGATGGAAGAAGCGGTGGAGTGGCTTGAACGTGCCCCGTTTGATCAAGAACTTGAGGTGGAAATTCGCGAGGTGCAGCAAGCAACGGATTTCGCGCACTCACAAGGTCAAAAAAGTTGAAACATTCGTTGGCCGGTGTCGATTTTGTGCGACGCGGTTCGTCCCATACGTAGAGCTAGCATTCAACTCTTCAATCTTCAAAAGGGCTGAAGCAACCGCCTCACAACCAAAAAATGAGCAGGGAGACACAACGATGCGATTTATGATGTTGGTGAAATCTCAAAAGTCGGGAGCTCCTCCCAAGGAATTTCTGGATGCAATGGTGAAGCTCGGTGAAGAGGCGGCAAAAAACGGCTCGCTGGTGGCAAGCGGCGGGCTGGCGCCGATTGCAGCAAGCACTCGCATCCGGCTTTCTCAAGGGAAAATAATTGCAACCGATGGGCCCTTCGCCGAGACTAGAGAAGTCGTCGGCGGGTACGCGGTTATGGACTTCAAATCGAAGCAAGAAGCGATTGAAGGGGCCTTACGTTTCATGGAACTTCATCAGAAACACTGGCCCGGATGGGAGGGCGAGACCGAGATTCGGCAAGTATTGGGACCGGAAGAGTTCGCTCCGAAGGCATAGTCGATGCCAAGGCAGGACTTCTTGAACTGGGCGCAGGGTGTGCGAGCAGCGAAAAAACGTCGCTAGCCTACTCAACTATGTCGGACGGTTCCAGGTGCCCCAGCGGCTTAGCGACGGATCTAATAGACGTCCTCAACGGAATGCTCAGAACGAGTCCGACGAAATAGAAAACCAGAAGCCTAAGTGAAATATCCTCCAAAGAATCACAACTGCCAGTGACGTTGAGACGGCATGGGTCAACCACGAATAGAATGGGGATCTGCCGGCGTTGCGCCGCAGTTTTGACACTGAGAAACGGCGAATCATAAACGATGAACTTGATTTCGACTGGCTTGCTACAAATTGGGCAGTTCTGACCACGCCGCGCTTCTTGAAAGGGTTGGTTCACAGCTGTATAACATGCACTGTGAATGCAGGTGAATACCGCAAGTTGCGCGATCAATTGCTGGAGGCGGAAGTTGCGTTGAAGGATCAACCCCGCGCTTCGAAGAAAACTTCCCATGGGCCCGGCAGTTGAAACCGATTACGTTTTTCGCGAGGGACCTGCCGATATTTATGATGAGTCTCCGGAACATTTCAGAGGTGTGCGCTTGTCGGAATTATTTGCGCCGGGAAAGGATCGCCTGATCGTCGATCAGCTGATGTGGGGCGCGAACGACAAGACTCCTTGTCCCATGTGCAACATGGGGGCGGATGGTTACGATGCCATCGCTCCTCATATGAGTCAGAAAGTGAATTTTGTGCTGGTGGCAAAAGTGGAAATCGGCAAGTTGCGAGATTGGGCGCGACGGCGCGGATGGGACAAGATTTGATTACTGTCGAGTGCTCCGTCTACTTTCAATGTGGATTTTTGCGTTGAAAATGAAAAGGGTGGACAGCATCCGGCAGTCAGCGTCTTCAGCCGCGAAGCCGACAGCAAGATTCATCATTTTTACACGACGGAAGCCTCGCTGCGCCCCGCGAAAAACGGCAATCGAAATCATAGAGATATCGATTTGTTCTCGCCGGTCTGCAATCTCTTCGACCTTTTGCCTGAATGTCGAGAGAATTGGTTCCCAAGACTTTCTTATTCGCTTCAGTTCCTCCTACGTCGGGATTGGTCGTCGCAGAAGGAATGAAGCGATTCGACCCGAGAGTGATCCCGCTGATGTTTTTGTGAGCGGCCTGAGACATAGGTAACACATCGTACCGGACACATGGGTTACACTTTGGACTGCACCCCTAAGCTGAGACACGCTGGAAGGCGATTAATTGGGTGACACTTCGGCCTGTTTTCGCTTCGTTTATCGATAAGCAGTCGCAGGACCGCCGGAGTGTGGAAATCCTGAAGGGATTTCCAAGGCCTGTGGGAGCGGTGGTAAACCCGTCGTTGGTTTTCCACCGCTCCCATCAGAGCCGTCACTTTCGTTGGCCTTACTAGCCTGCTCGAACTCTTCTGGTGTTAAGTATCGTAGTGCGGAATGCAGCCTTTGTCGGTTGTACACCTGCTCTAGGAACTCGCCGATTCGACTGCGTGCGTCTTCTAAATCCCGATAGTCGCTTCCGTGTATTTCCTCTTCTTTGAGCGTTCGCATAAACCTTTCTGCGCGTGCGTTGTCGTATGGATTGCCGCGCCGGCTCATACTGATCTGGATCTCGCCCTGCTCCAGTAGATCGATGTAATCACTGCATGCGTACTGCACACCGCGATCGGAGTGATGGATCAGCTCCCCAGGTTTCCAGCTCCGTTCGCTGAGCGCCATCCGCAACGCCCGAGTCGCTAGTTCTGCATGCAACGTGCGCCCCAGATCCCAACCGATGACACGCCGGGAGTAAGCATCCAGAACCACCGCCAGATAGATAAACTCACTGCGTAGCCGAATGAACGTAATGTCGGCCACCCATAGTTGGTTCAGCGCCGTCAACTTCGCATGCCGCGCCAGGTTTGGGTAGATCGGCAAAGGATGCGCCGAATCGGTTGTAAACACATACTTTTCCCGTCTCAAACTAAGCAGGTTGTCTTCTCGCATCAAGCGCAGTACGCGCTTGTGATTGACCAGTTGCCCTTCACGCCGCAACAGAGCAGTTAACATGCGGTAGCCACGAAGACGATGATGCGCCACGGCTAATTCCTGCAATCGAGCACGAAGCAGTAAGTCAGCCTGTTCAGGCACCGTCTGCTTCAAATAGCGATAGAAGCCCGCTCGGCTTACCTCGGCTAGTTGGCATTGCTGTTCCACGGTCAGACTTACTCCTTCGAACGAGAGCGAGACTTCGATCGAGCGATAGATTCCTTGCCGCCATCGCTGATACGATTCGACGCTGCTCCCCTGACTTGCTCGAAGGCCCGTTCTAAAAAATCCACTTCCAGCTGCTTACGGCCCAGCAGCCGCTCTAACTGAGCGATTCGCAAGTCGGCTGCACTGGGGGCGGGCGGCGAAGCGATCTGTGAGCTGCTTCCTGGCGGCCGGCCTCTCCGTCGCTTTAGCCCCGCCCTGCCTCCTGCCTGAAGTCTGTCGCGCCAGTGGTAGAGCTGCTTCCGCGAAATCCCCAACTCCTTGGCCAGCCCCATGATGGTATCGGCCTCCGCCATCCGACGCACCGCTTCCTGCTTGAAATCCATGCTGTAGCTGTCGCCCCTCGTTTTCTTCTTCATCGGCCTTTCCCATTATGGCCGATAACTGTCACCCATTTCTTGCCAGCCTCCGTGTCTCACTTTTGGGGTTCAGTTCACTTCCTCCCCTAAGGGAGGAAGCGATGCCTTGGAAGGAGTGTTCGGTCATGGACGAACGTGTTCGCTTTGTTGCTCGTTTACTGGAAGGGGAGGAGATGACGGCACTCTGCCGGGAGTTCTCCATCTCTCGCAAGACCGGCTACAAGATCTTTGATCGTTATAAGGAATCGGGTCTAGAAGCCCTGACAGATCGTTCGCGAAGGCCCTGGCGCTATGGCCACCAGCTGCCGCAACAAGTCGAGACCGCCATCCTGCATCTGAAACGAGAGAAACCGTACTGGGGCGCGCGCAAGATCCGCGAACGCTTGCTGCGCCGGTTTTCTGGCGAGGTCCGGGTTCCCGTGCTCGCAGCACCATCCATGCCGTGCTCGATCGCCATGGCTTGGTCCGACGCCGAGGACGTAAACGGTGGCGAGCTCAGGGCACGCCTTTGTCTTTAGGACAAAAGCCCAACGATCTCTGGTGCACCGACTACAAAGGGGAATTTCTGCTGGGCAACAAAAGATATTGCTACCCTCTGACGGTCACCGATCACGCCTCCCGCTATCTGCTGCTCTGTGAAGCTCTGAATCCACCTGTGAATCCCTTGCGTTTACAGCCTTTCAGAGGTTATTTCAGGAACGCGGCCTGCCTCTCAGCATGCGCTCAGATAATGGCGTTCCCTTCGCTTCCGCCAACTCTTTGTTCAACCTCTCCAAACTTTCGGTCTGGTGGTTGCGTCTAGGTATCACCATCGAACGCATTCAACCGGGTCATCCGCAACAGAACGGTCGGCATGAACGGATGCATCTCACTCTGAAAAACGAAACCACTCGCCCTGCCGGCATGAACAGCCTCCAACAACAAAGCAAGTTTGATGATTTTCTAGAAGAGTTTAACAACGAACGCCCTCACCAGGCTCTGGACATGCGCTGTCCCGCGGAAATCTATGCTCCTTCGGCCCGCCCCTATGGCGGCCTGCCGGAACTCGCCTATCCTTTCCACGACAAGACCATCCAGGTCACCTGCTGCGGACGCATCTGTCTACACCGCAAAAAGATTAATCTCAGTACGGTATTTGCTGGTCAAGCAGTTGGCCTTAAAGAAGTCGAAGAAGGTATTTGGCTCGTCAGCTTTATGCAGTACGATCTCGGCTACGTTGATCTGGAGGAGAAAACTCTGCAGCCTCTTGACAACCCTTTTGGCCCGAAAGTGTAACCCATGTGTCCGGTACGTTGTGTAACCTATGTGTTCGGGCCGGACCTTTGAGCGTTGGGGTGAGCGATGGGATTTGAACCCACGACCCTCGGTGCCACAGTAGTACGGTAAAAACGAACGTAAAAACTAGAACCCGTTGACGGCGCGCACCTTACAGCGGGAAGAAATCGAAAATCGCTATGAAAAATAGCCGCATTTCGGGCGTCAATCGGGCGTTGGATTTCTCTACTGCCTAGCGTCCGCTTTTAAAAACGGAACACCTCTGAACGCCTGAATGGCAATCCAACATCCCAACACTTCCAGAACAAGAAGAAGAACTGCAGTCACTCGAAACGGCAGCACCCATGGCGTTGTGGCCATATAGAAAACGTTCAGCGGCCCCGGAGTTACAAAATGCTCCTTGCCCCCGATCACGAGCCCCACGGCCAGGGGAAGAAAAAGAAGAAAGCCGCCGACGCGGAGAAAGTGAGCCCACAGCAACACCAATGCAACTGTGGGCACCAAGTTTATCGCAGTCGTGGCGGCCAGCACTTGATGGTCTGTAAGCCCCGGAGTGATTTTCGCCACCAGGACCAGGTGCCAGAAGACGACCGCGGCATGCGCCAGAACAACGAACGTTGCATATCGAGCGGTGCTCTTCATAGGACCTCCGGCCAGAGATGGCTTACTCCTGCCGCTGGGCCCAACTCCGGTGTCAAATATCCTCTACGATTGTTTGGTCGCTCCGTGATTTTTCGTCCACGGCGTTAAAGCTAGGGGAAGCCCATTTGAATGTACAGGCAATCGCTACCATTAGTAGTGGCAGTCACAATCTTCGATGCGCGTCCACTCAGGCGCGGACGGAATAAAGTCCGGATGTTGTTCGTTATTTTTATGCTGTTTCTCAAGAGCTTCGAAGAACTGGAGTTTCGGAAAACCGCTCGTCAATAGAAAAATTGTTTCGCAATTCGGGCACCTTACCGCCTCGGTCTGGGCGTGCCAAGGAATAGGGTTCGGCACGTGCAGTCGTCCCTGTCCATACTTGAGCGCGACCGGATAAGTTGTTACCACCTGCTTATGTGCTTTATCCATAGAAGTATCTCCTACTAGACCGCGTCTTACTTCGGCACTTCTGGCGCTTGATCTGAATTTCATTCCCGTAAAATTCAACAGCGCAGTCGGCACAGTTCTTCAGGATGAGCTTTTGGCCGCTGGAAAGGATCACAACTTTGGCTCGCTGGACCTTGATGTGGGGAGGAAAGGAGGGCATGAAGGAATTGTTTCATACCGGGATGGCTGCGTTCAACTTAGCCCCCAGTCGTACAGCGCAGATTAGTTAAATCAGAGTCCCAGAGGCGGCGGAGATATGCTCCCTTTGCCGTTGGTTCGATGCGCTTGGGGTTTAGTTGAAGTTCAAGTGCCACGCGGTTGAGAGACACGTCAAGTCTCCACAAAAGAGGAAAGGGCCGCCGTTCGTGGACGACGACCCTTGGGTGATACCCTTTATTTTATTTGCCGGGGTCAGGCCAACCGAGCTTCTTAACTTTTATTGCGAGCAAGTCTTTCGTTGCGGTATTCAGCTCAGCGCGTTCCTTACTACAGTACGCAATGCCGGCAAGCTCTTGAAAGCGGGCAAAGATTGCGCTCTCGGCGGCAATCACCGCTTCGGCCAGTTTACGGTGATCCTGCTCGTTCAACGCTGTTCGGTATAGTTCACGCCACGTTTGGGTCATGGGATTTACTTCCGATCCAAGCTGTATCTGATTTCAGCGCAGCTTCGATCGACTCCTAACCTTCCTAGTTCGCGAACCCACTCAGCCATTCAGATCCCATTCTGTAAGGGATCTCTCTTGACGTCGCTGGCGGCGATGCCGTAGGTCTTGACCAGAAGGTACGGCAATGCTCAGCCCGGTCTTCGTAGAGGTGGTAAATCATCCCTGCCCCACCTTGCGCCGTCCCTGAGAAAGTGTGCTATCCAGGACATCTTTGCAGCGACGCTACGCACATAGTGGTGTCTGCCGCGATTTCGAAATTGAGTAACTAGGAAACACGGTCCGGAGGCTACACATGCATCGTGCACATCGATACATAAGCGCAATATTTCTAACGGCTGCCCTTTCTGCCAGCGGGTATGTCCTGGCAGCTGCAACGCCGCAGGAAGCCAACGTTCAGGTCCGAGTCTACGATTCGGGCCACCGTGACTACCACAACTGGGATGACCGCGAAGACCACGCATACCGAGGATATCTGACAGAAAGGCACGAGAATTATCGCCCATACGGGAAGCAGAACCACAAACGTCAGAACCATTACTGGAACTGGCGCCACAGCCACCCGGATCATGACTAAGGAAGACGCTTCGCTGGACGAGAGAGCTGATCGTCACATCGCTTGCCGGGAAAAGCGATGTGACTCAGCTTCCTGCGTGGTGCGAAGTGCTCCCGGCAAGGTAAAAACGTGAAACGCCCCACTGGTGTGACAATCATCGCGGTTCTGACGTTCTTCGGAGCGGCAAGCCTAGCTTTGGGCGCTTCCGCTTTCTTTTTCATTGCCGTCATGGGAATGACGGGCGGAGACGAGGGAGCGGCGATGTCCGTGGTAGTCGCCGGAATGGGAATCGCGGGAGGATTGTCGTTACTGGTTCTCGCGGGTGCTGCCGCCTGTCTGGCGATGGGGGTGTTGGAATTGTGCGAATGGGCGCGGATCGCATCGATCGCATCCCTTGCCGTGGGCCTCGGATGTACGATTCTCAGCCTCTCCGCTTTTAGAGGTTATGCGGTGATTCCGGTTGTCCCATCGATGGTCTGCCATTTGCTTGTGATGGCGACGGCCACTTGGATGCTGGTTTACCTCGTGCGCCCACGAGTGAAGCAGACCTTTCGCCCGGTAACTGACTGAATGAACCCGTCAGCACGAACAGTCCGTCGTTGCGGGCCGGCGCAGAGCAAATTAAGATAATAATTCAAGCTACCAGGTGATTACTCCCGCGTGTTCGGCTGCTCTTTCATAATTCGATTGTGCGGATGCGCCGTTAAGAAGGAATCAGACAAAGCGCCTACAGCCAGCGTCACAAGAGAAATGTAGTTTCTACTGCGAGCAAGCTATGTGGACTTTAATTGTCTGGATCGTCCTCGCGCTCGTCATCATCTGTTTGATCCCTGCGCTTATCTGGACAGTAGTGTGGCTTGGCAGCGCGATCGCCGACATGTTTCACAGGCCGATCGCTTCTGGTTCGCCAAAACCGCACTAAAAGCGTTCGCGATTAGATCCGGGCGAAAACTCTCGCAGATTCTTTCGGCTACGTTTTCTGTGGCCAACCGACAATTCTTGGTCTTTGGGGCCAGCCCTGGCCGAACTGAACAAATTTTGGATCGCCAGGCCGGTTCGCTCCATCTTAAAAACTGTTCCTTTCCGCACAGTCAGTCAAACCTCTTCCACGTACCATTCTACCGTCGCAGTGTGTACATATCTCTAGCCTGTAAACGACAACGAGGAGGACCAATTCATGAACCGGTATGTCGGTGCTCAAGAGAGAAATACTCAAATCCCCGATTGGAACCAAGGCCGAGCCAAGGCCTGCGGTGTGATGCCCCGAGCTTGTGCCAACTGATCCCGGGTTCGTGTAGTTGCGCAAGCCTAATCAGGCCTTAATAACCGACACGGTCATTGAACGTAAATAACAAATCGCGCCGGGCGAAAAACACCGGGCGCATGAATTCGGTAATGGAGGCAACACTCATGAAAGTACACGGAGTCGTTAGCACAACAGCTATGTTCTTGCTCCTCGGAGCCACGATTCCTGCCTTCGCTCAGGAAGAGCACCACGAAGAGAGCGCTAAGCCAGCACAGCATGACGAACAGGCTAAGCCTGCTGCAAAGCAGGAACAACCCAAACCTCAGAAACAGGAACAGCAAGCTAAACCTGCAAAGCAGGAGCAGGTGAAACCGGAGAAGCAGCAACAGCAAGCTACGCCACAGAAGCAAGAGCAACAGGCGAAGAGCCAAGAACAGAACCACCAGAAACAGGCAGAGCAACAAGCCAAGGGCCAGCAACAGCAAGAAAAGAAACAACAGCAACAGCAGACCAAGACTCAGCAGAACGAGGAAAAGAGTCAGCAGCAACAACAGCAAGCCAATGGTCATGCGCAACAATCTCAAGCCCAGTACGCACGAAGTGGTCAGAAAGATAGGTACGGACACGAATACAACGAAAGTCATTTTGGTCCTAACCATCACGCCCGCTTTGAGGCAAGCGGTGGGCGCGACTACAACGGACGCCGAGAGTACTCTTACGGTGGCTATTGGTTTTATGCAGGAGCATATCCGCCGTGGTTTTACCAGCGGGACGTGTACTTCGTTATGGGACCGGATGGGCTATGGTATGCAGTTGCATATGATGACCCCTCGCTAACCTTCCAAGTCAATATAGAGTAGCGTAAATTAATGCCCGTGTGACGGAGCCCGCCAGTCGCGGAACCACAGCCTCCGCGACTCGAGGTTCCGTGGCGAGAAAGCGTTGGTGACGTGAAGAATCCCAGCGCCGACACCCCGGAGCGCGGCCTGCGGGACACCGATAAAGTGCAATGAAAACGCCTATCACCAAGCCATAACTCGCGTTCACGATCAATTGCAGGAGCAAGTATCGGTGAATTCGGTGGGTCGCTTCATCCAACGCTTGGGTCATGACCGTTAAATGTGCTCCGCCTATCAGGCGGATTCGAATGGATTGGTGGGTGGACTAGTTGCACGACCATGGGCTTTGATTGCGAGGAACCTGGCGTTACGGCTTTCTTTTCCGTTTCATTTGTTGGAGGCGCTCCGGGAACCGCCGTAGCTACTTCCTTTTCCAAATCTGTGATAATGGCTGCAGCCTTGGAGACACTTTGACTTCTTGAACTCCTCAACACATAGATTTTATCCTGCAGATTCGCCTTATATGTAGGGAGTTGGTGCTGAGAGGTTTTCCAGCCGATTAGGCCCAAAAGAAACGACGACCAGGAAGATTGCCAAAAACCGAGGCAGCCCCGATCACGCTCAATGGCACGCACTCAACTTCGTGATTTTTTCAAGGAAGACAATTACTGGTGTTAAGAGAAGCGATAAAAGTACCGCTAACGCCACAGGTATGAACACCACCCGCGCAAAAATAGAGGCAGGCAATAACGGCGAAGCCGTAAATCGTCACGGGATGTGGATATTCGCGTCACCGCGCCGCTTATACGCGAATAGTTAAGCGCGGGCCGCATTGACCTTCGTCATCGCCGCCTTCTCGAATTGCTCTTGCCTCCGCCGATTCCTCGGAGTTCGCGGCCTCGACATTGATGCGGCCAGCCTATGCTCTCGACGCATCTGGCGTTGGCCAGCCCTACACGGTTGCTGCCCGGCCTCTCATGAAATGCATTATAAGTAATATGATGCCCAAGATTAGGGCAATGTGAATAAACGCGGAAGTTACGTGGAATGCGAAAAATCCAACCAACCAAAGCACAATCAGAACTGCGGCGATTATCCCAAGGATGTCTTTGTCTCCTTGTCTAAGGGCGAGAACCATCTACGAACCGTTCTTTCGAACTTCGCTGATGCGTCTCCGTGTGCGGAAGTACACTGTACACACGTGAGATTAGTCGCAGAGAAGACGGACGTCTGTGCCGTTTTGCACACTTTCGCATTATGATGGTCGAAATGAAAACATGCCCTGTCGCTAGCCAAAATTTCATCCGCGCCGAAAATGGCGCGATACGTCGTCGCTAGCGTTTGAATTCGACGTGCGAATAAAACTGGGAGCACCCTGCCAACGGAGCTTGTGAACGGGCCCAGCATATATATATTAAGGATAAATGCGGTCGTGCCATTTCGCACCTAAGCGCTCGGGTCAGGCGACCCGATCATAACGATGGTGCAAACCGCCGAGTCGCTCGTGAGCAAGCACGCGACCCCAAGTCATGGAACGAATCCTGTAGTTGGGCGTTCCCTTCCCGAGTCCAAGATGCGTTCGGTCCTCGTGGTAGTAGTGAACATACTCGTGGAGCAATCTCGTCAGATGACGTTCGTTGACTGCGATGATGTGATCCAACAGATCGCGGCGGCAACTGGCTACCCAACGCTCCGCTACACTATTCTGCCAAGGACTCCTGAATGAAGTTCGGACAGGACTCATCTTCAGTGATCGGACTGCTGCTGGGACTTCCAGTCCGTACTTTGCGTCTCGATCGAAGATAAGAAACCTAGTGGCGAAGTCAAAGGGAAAGGCTTCCCGTAGTTGCCGGACGATCCACATGCTCGTCGGATGATTGGTGACGTTGCAGTGCAGGATGCGCCGACGATCATGGCCGATGATGAAAAAGCAATAAAGCACGCCGAAAGTGATAGTCGGAACGGTGAAGAAATCCATGGCCGCAATAGCTTCCCGGTGGTTGCGCAAAAAGGTCTGCCAGCGTTTGGACGGTTCAGGATCTTTCGGCGCTCGTTTCATCCAACGAGAGATAGTTCGCTCGGAAACATCGAAGCCGAGCATGAGAAGCTCGCCATGGATGCGTGGGGCTCCCCAAGTCGGATTCTCGACAACCATGCTGAAGATCAACTGCCGCACTTCCCTCGGAGTCTGTCTTCTCCCGACCGGTTTCCTGATCTTGGAAATCAGTCTCCAATATAGACGGAAGCCGGCCCGATGCCATCGGGTCACCGTATCGGGCGTGACAACGATGAGAGCTTGTTTCCACTGTGGCCAGGATCGGCTCGCGGCGGTCCAGAAGAGTTTGTCGAATGCGGCAAGCTTCGGTCTGGGATGCTTGCGTTTAAGCACCGCGAGTTGCTGCCGAAGCGCCAGATTTTCGAGCAGGAGGTTCCGACGAGTGCGGAAGAGCCGGAGTATCGCACCGACCAATAGTCTGATGATATCTACCATGTGCCGCTGCTAACGCAATTTGCCGTGAATGGCAATGCTCTATGTTTGTTGGTATTGACAGCGGACAGAGTTTTGGCGAGGGACAGGACTGTCTCCACAGACCATCAAGAACATTGTGCTCGTCGTAAAGCTCGTAAAGGCGAGCGCGGTGGATGACGATGGAAACGAACTATACCCGACGAAATGGAATCACGAGTTCATCGACATGCCCATTGTGGATGAGACGAAGCAGCGTAAACCTACGTTCACAGGTGACGAGGTTACGGCAATTGCGAAAGCAGCGACGGGCAGACTACAGATGGCTTGCGTGTTGTTCGCGGCGACTGGATTGAGAGCCGGGGAATTGCTCGCGCTCGAAATCCGGCATTTCGACGGTTCGTCCATTAAAGTCGAGCAGGACGTTTGGAGTGGCAAGGTGCAGCCCCCAAAAACATCGAATGCTCGGCGCACGATTGACCTCCATCCCGATGTAGCCGACCTACTCAAGCAGTTCGTACACGGTCGCGCCGCTGGTTTCATCTTCCAGACCAGCAGCGGTAAACCCGTAACGCAAACCAATCTACTTAAAAGAGAGTTTCATCCGACTCTCGCCACTCTCGGAATTTCCAAACGAGGCTTCCACAGCTTCCGACGATTCCGCAACACCCATCTTCGCAACTCGATATGCCGCGATGGCTTGCTCAAATTCTGGCTGGGGCACGCTGCCAAGGATATGAGCGACCGTTACGACCGAGTCCGCGATGATATCGTGTTTCGGAGGAAAGTAGCGCGGAGCGTGGGGACGGGTTTCGAGGTTCCGACGACTCTGACGCCGAAGCTGATGAAACCAAAAGAGGCAGTCTCGGAAATCTCGAATTCGGGCGTTATCGGGCGTCAGGAAGAATCGGCCACAGTGCTAAGTTATTGAAAGAGTTGGGGTGAGCGATGGGATTTGAACCCACGACCCTCGGTGCCACAGACCGATGCTCTACCAGCTGAGCTACGCTCACCGCAGTTGGTTTTCAGTAGTCTACACTATCTGACTTACCTCGCAACTGCATCCCGTTAACCGTGGCCGGGCTTGAAGCTTGATCGAACTGTTCCACAATATTCATGCGCGAGAATATCTGGTCATGATTGCATCCCGCTCTGTGGCCGGATGTTACGTGTGCTATGCCGAAGTAAACGTTTTGAAACGTTTTGAGGTTCTGGTTACGTCTAAACTGCGAATGGTAAACATGCTTTGAAATATGTCCGGGAGATATGCGTACAATCACAATGGGTGCTGTTCGCTGTATGAGCACTGATCGCTATTGTGTTGTTTATCGTTGTTGAGGCAATTAAGGAAACCGTAGCCGGATCTGTGGAGCGATTCATGGTTTTGATACAGCAATTATCACGAAGCGCCGCGTTTCTCGTGTTGGGGCTGTCGGTTACGGGTTCACTTGGTGCGGCGGCTGGGCGTCCGCTGAATTCCGTCTATCAGGCGGCGCAGCAGGGAGCGCCGTCGCCGCAGAATTCAATCACCCAACAGGTGGGCACGGTGAAATCAGTCAGCGGTGGCGCGCTTACACTTACGCTCGATAGTGGCTCAGACGTTAGTGTCAGTGTTCAAGACACTACCAAAATTGTGCAGGTTGCTCCCGGGCAGAAAAATTTGAAGTCAGCTACTGCGATTCAGTTGACGGACTTGCAGCCCGGCGATCGCATCCTCGTGCGCGGGAGAGCTTCGGGTGACGCGACGTCTACTGTGGCCGTTGGAATCATTGCAATGAAGGCTAGCGATGTCGAGGCTAAGAAAGTGAAGGATCGCGAAGATTGGCAGAAGCGCGGCGTTGGGGGACTGGTGAGTACTGTTGATGCTGCCAATGGCACAATAACAATTTCAACCGGGAACGGGCCGGGCGCAAAGACAATCGTCGTCCACACCACGAAATCAACAATTCTGCGGCACTATGCGCCGAATTCAGTGAAGTTCGATGAGGCCAAGCCCGCGCCACTCGACCAGATCAAGCCCGGAGATCAAGTTCGTGCGCGTGGCACGAAGAGTGCGGACGGTGCTGAATTTGACGCAGACGAAATTGTTTGGGGAACTTTTCGAAATATAGCTGGAATTATTACTGCGGTGGATTCCAGCGCAAAGACCATCAGTTTGACGGATCTGATCAGCAAGAAACCCGTCGTTGTAAAAATCACGGATGAATCGCAACTGCGAAAGATTCCGGCACAGATGGCTCAGATGATTGCTTTGCGGCTGAAAGGTGCGGGTACCGGCGCACAGGGCGGCTCGCAAGGAGCCGGCGCGTCAGGTCAGGGAGCAGCGAGTGCGAACGGCAATTCCCAAAGTGGCGGGCAGCAAACGAACCGCGACCAGCAAAGTCCGGGCGGCCAACGCGGCGGCGGAATGGCAGGGAACGGGCCAGGAGGCGGGGGGCGCGGCGACTTGCAACAAATCGTGAACCGAATGCCTGCTGCTTCGCTTAGTGATTTTCAGAATGGCGACGCCGTGATGGTGGTGTCTACGGAAGGGACTGATGCTGGCGGAGTGACTGCCATCACTGTGGTGGGTGGAGTAGAAGCGATTCTCGCGGCTGCTCCAGCGGGTAATGCCAGTCAAGCGATGCTGCTATCGCCGTGGAGTCTGGGTGCGCCATCGGGCGAAGCTGCGGGTGGCTCTCAGTAACATTTATCTCTGAATATACGTGGCCATCGCCAAGCCGATTTCATATCTCCAGGAGAATGGATGAGAACCCGGGCCGTATCTTTTGCTGCACGCATATTCACAGCCATTGTTTTTGGTTTGGCGTGCACTTCTTCGGTATTCGCCCAGACTTCGGGCGGCGGCACGATTCACGCGCAGGTAACCGACCCTTCCGCCGCCGCAATTGTGGGAGCTTCCGTAATTGTCAAGGGTCCGGATGGAAAATCGCGGACGACCACGACCGATCGCGACGGGGTTTTCGAATTGAAGAACCTTGCACCGGGTAAGTACACGGTTGCAGTGAGCGCGAAAGGCTTTGCACTTTACAACAATGATTCCGTGCAGGTCACAGTCGGCCAGGTCCAACAGTTGAATATTTCGCTCTCCATTGAAATAGAACAGCAGCAGGTAACGGTGACGGACCAGACAGGCGTTGTGGATGTGAGCCCGACGAATAATGCCGGAGCCATTGTGATTAATGGCGCGGCGCTGGATGCGCTCCCCGATGATCCCGATGAATTGCAGACCGATCTCACGGCGCTAGCGGGACCTTCGGCTGGGCCCAATGGCGGGCAGTTTTACATTGATGGATTCACTGCTGGTCAGCTTCCGCCGAAATCTTCGATTCGCGAAATTCGCATCAATCAGAATCCCTTCTCGGCGCAATACGACAAGGTGGGTTACGGGCGCATTGAAATTTTCACCAAGCCCGGGACCGATAAATGGCATGGCGGTTTTTCGGTGAACGCGAATGATTCCGCGTTCAACACGCGAAATCCTTTTTTTAACTCGCAGGAAGCGTCGGGTACGCCTTACCCCAGCTATTACTCCACGCAGTACAGCGGGAATATTGGCGGGCCACTGAGCAAGAAGGCTTCGTTCTTCTTCACCAGCGATATTCGCGACATTAACGACCTGGGTATCGTGAACGCGCAGATCGTGGATCCGACGACATTCGCGCTTACACCTTTTAGCGCAGCCGTGCCTAATCCAAAGAAGCGATACAACGTGGGTCCGCGTTTCGATTACGCGGTGTCGAAGAACAACACGCTGACCGTGCGTTATCAATATTACCGGAACGATGAGACCAACGATGGTGTGAGCGGATTCGCGTTGCCGTCACAGGGCTACAATTCACTAAGTACCGAGCAGACCTTGCAAGTGGGCGACACCCAAATTTACGGCGGGAAAATCGTAAACGAAACGCGTTTTCAGTATCTCCGCGACGAAAGCAGCCAGACGCCAGCCAGCACGGCACCGACTATCATGGTTCCTCTGGCCTTCACCGGAGGCGGTTATAGCGGCGGGCTCGTCGGCGACAGCACCAATAATTTCGAGTTTCAGAACTACACTTCGATTCAGTACACCAAGCATTTCCTGAAATTTGGAGCGCGGCTGCGCGGCTACACCGACGGCAATTCTTCGACCAGCGGGTTCAATGGAACGTATCAGTTTCCTTCCATCCAGGCTTACATAAGCACGCTGGAAGGCGTTCCGTCCGCCAATCAGTACAAAGTTACCGCGAATCCCACGAATACAACTCTCTCCGCGAATCCGTTCGTGCGCGTGTCGCAGGTAGACGTGGGCTTGTATATAGAAGATGAGTGGCGGGTGCGTCCGAACATCAGCCTCAATTACGGACTGCGTTTTGAGTCGCAGAACAATATCAGCAATCATGCCGATTTTGCGCCGCGTCTCGGTTTTGCGTGGGGCATCGGCGGAAAAGGGAAGAGCGCGCCGAAAACCGTGCTGCGAGCTGGTTTCGGAATCTTCTACGATCGCTTCCTGCTGGCTGAGGTGCTGCAACAGGAACGCTTGAGTGGCGTGAATCTGGCGGAGTACGTGGTTCCTAATCCGAATTTTTACAATCCTGCGGCCACCAGTCCGCCGTTTTTGACGCCCGGTCCTACGGAGTTATTTTCCCAATACCGGCCTAACAATAGTCTTCACGCGCCTTACATTGTGCAGAGCGCCGTCAGCCTCGAGCGGCAAATTAATAAGGTTACGAATTTGAGCGTTTCGTACTTGAATTCGGTTGGCAACGATCAACTTCTTACGAACAACGTCAACTCGTCAACGAACTTTAGTGATTTCTATCCGTACTACATGAATCCTGTCGCGGCTGTGCGTCCGATTCCGAATGAGAATATTTATGAATATCAATCGAATGCAATGTTCCGCCAGAACCAATTGTTTGTGCAGAGCCGCATCATAGCGGGGTCGAAACTGACACTTTTTGCGTACTACGTGCTGAACTACGCGAACAGCGATACGTCGGGTGCGAACAGTTTTCCGTCGAATCCGTTCAACATCATGCAGGACTATGGCCGCGCGTCTTTTGATATTCGCAATCGGTTCTTCCTCGGCGGATCGGTCGCACTGCCGTGGGGTTTGCGATTCAGCCCGTTCATGATTGCCAGTTCGGGCTCTCCTTACAGCGTCGCTTTAAGCGAGGATTTGATTGGAAGTTCTGAATTGAACCAGCGGCCTTCGTTTGCATCTGGGCCTGCGGGCGGGCCGATTGTCACAGTCCCGGGCTTTGGCACGTTCAATACTTTGCCGGGACCGAACGCTACGCCGATTCCGGTGAATGATTTTAGCGGGCCGAATCACTTCACACTCAACGTGCGCTTGGCTAAGACGTTTAATTTCGGCCCGGAAACTAAAGGCGCGAGTTCAGGCGGCCCGGGAGGTGGCGGTCAGGGAGGCGGTGGCGGCGGTGGGGGTGGACGCGGGGGTGGGGGTGGCGGAGGCGGAGGACGAGGCGGCGGGCCCGGAGCGAATCCGTTTGGAGGGGGAGGCGGCGGCTTCGGCAGCAGTAGTGCATCTAAACGCTACAGCATCACCCTTAGCGTGAATGCGCGAAACGTTTTTAACAATGTGAACCTGGCGAACCCGAGTGCGGTTTTAAATCCGCCGGAAGCTCCGGGCGGGGACGCATCGTTCAACGCTCGATTTTTCGGAGTGCCGAACCAGCTTGCTCTCGGGCCGTTTTCATCGAACGCAGCTAACCGCCAAATTTATTTGCAGGCTGGATTTTCGTTCTGAGACTTTCGGCCGTCTGCTATTTTGCCGACGCGTGAGCGCCACCTCTATTTTGCCGTAGGGGCGCTGCTTGCTGCGCCAGGTTTTGGCAGCATAACGAGCTTTTCCACCACCGGCACCGGGCCTTCATCGAGAACCAGATCGTGAAATTTGAGAAGATCGAAATTCCTTCCTGCTGCGGCCTGATGTTTCTTGCGCAGCTCGAACCATTCGCGGATGCCGACGTAGTAGGTCGGTAGCTGCGTCGAGGTCAGCTTCGCGCGTTGCAGTTTTCCCTCGGCTTCCGCCTGTGTTTGAAATGAATCTTTCACCATGAGATCCATGGCCTGTTGGTCGGTCATTTCGATGGTGTGCATCTTGATATCCAGGATCGCGTTGGAAATCACGCGCAGGCGAATCTTCCGCATTATCATGCGAAAGCGTAAGTCGTTATTCAGGAAGCCTTCATCCATCATCACCTGTGCGATGTACTCCGCCCAGCCTTCGACGTAGGCGCCATTGGCGTAGAGTGAGCGCAGCAGACGCCTTCGTTCCGGCTGGATGTTGTTGAGGTGCTCGAATTGAACGTAGTGACCGGGCAGCGCTTCGTGAATGCTGAGCCATTGCAGCGTGAAATTATTGTATTCGCGCAGTTTGGATTCGACCTTTGCTTCCGGCATTTTCGGATCGATGGGAGTGACCCAGTATTGCGCTTCGGCTTGAGGCTCGAGGGGCGGCGCGCTGTGGAACCCTGCCACCGAAAAACTTTCGCGCTCAAACGGCGGCGTTGGTATCACTTTTAGGTTATCGCGCGCGCTGAGTGAAACGATTTTCTTATCGCGGATGAACTGCGTGATGCCCGCTAAGTCGGCTTCGATGGTTTGTTGCAATTGATCGCGGCGTGGATGGTCGTCCGATATTTTGTGCAGCACTTCTTCAATGATCAGGTTTTGCCGAGCATGCTTGCTCAGATCTGCGTGATCGCTATGGTCCGGATACATTTGCGCGTGCATTGGGATTGCAATTTGCAGCATTTCAGCACGCACGGATTTCATGTCCTGCTCGGCATCACTGAGCACTTCTTCAGGCGTAACGGGCGTTTCCATGACCAGCTTGAATTTCTGATCGTAGAGTTCTTTGCCCAAACGCCACGTGAGTTTCGATGATCGTTTTCCCAGATCGCCTTGCAGCCAATGAGAAAACTCATTTAAGGCTGAGATCGCATGAGGAGCAACCTCGTCGTATTGTGTTTTCAATGGCGAACCGGCGGAAATTTCTTTTGCCAGAGTATTTTCGATGAGGTCAACATTGCCCGCGTTTTCATCAATGGCCGCGCTCACCCACACGGGATCGGACGTCCGTTAAATATGTCTTTACTTGAGCTAGTAGCCGCGGAATTTGCCGCGTGCGCGACAGCACGTGGCCGACACGCACATCGTGCGGCGCGTAAGTCTGAGTGAGCGGAAGAAACAGAGCGTTACCGATGGTTTCGATGACGACTGTGGGGTTGTGGCGATAGCTTTGAATTTTGTCGAATTCCAGCAGGTTGAGGCCGATTTGATCGTCGATGAGTTGCCAATCGGCGGCGTCCTCTGCGTCGAGCGCCGATGGCGGCGTTTCGTTGCGAAGGCGCTCGCGCCAGTTTGCGTAAAGAGCGCGCTGTTGCGCGATGGATTCCAGACTCATGTCATCCAGCACCGCATCCAACTCGATTTTCTTGCCTGTATTGGGGTCGAGATGGACGTGGTATCCCGCTGCGGAGGCATTCGTTGGAGACAGTGCCAACGATTCCTTCATAAATTGATCGCTCAGCGTCGCGAACTTTTGCGACGCCGCTGAAGGTGGCGCCTCCGAAGATCGATTCGACTGTTGAGAATTTGCAGATACCGACATCATCAGCACCCAGAGTACAACGGCGACACAGGACGCACATCGCAATGGCATCGGAATCCTTTCAGCTGAGGAGCGAAGTCAGCTCGGCCTGCGAAAGGGAATAGGCATGGCTCGTTTGCGCCTGCCGGAAGATTTCTTCAAGCGTGCGCGAGCTTGGTCGGCCCACGGGCCGTTGGGAGCGTATCGCAGATAAAGCATCCAATGCTCGTGTGCCGCGCGGCGTTCTCCGCGTTTGTCGTAAGCGAGTGCGAGGTTGAAATGCACATCAGGATGGGCGGGCATGGCGCGTGCCGCTCGGCGCAGATGATTGATGGCCTCGTCCATTTCGCCTAATTCCTCAAGCGTGCAGCCAAGGTTATACCGTGAAATGCCGTTGAGCGGATCGATCTGCACGGCGGTGAGAAACGCATCGCGCGCGTCGGTGAGCTGTCCCAGTTGGTAATACGCGACGCCCAGGTTGATGTGTGCCTCGATCCAGTTCGGAGCCAGCTCCACGACGCGCTGGTAATTCTCAATGGCTTCGGGTAGCTGATCGCCGCGTCCTTCGCAGTCGAGCGCCGATTGGAAAAAGTCTTCAGGCGTGGGACCCCGCATGGCGTGCAATTTCGCCGGTTGTGCCGACATGTCAAACGGAAAGGCCCATTGCCGCAGGAAGGGATTGAAGGGCTTCTCCGATCCCGGAGGAACGACGTGCACGTCACTCCCCAGCTTTAGCACGCGTAGTTCCTGGATCGGCAGGCGCTCATTGCCA
Organism: uncultured Acidobacteriota bacterium; assembly: GCA_963703675.1. Classification (GTDB taxonomy): domain Bacteria; phylum Acidobacteriota; class Terriglobia; order Acidiferrales; family UBA7541; genus Palsa-295. Next base: position 201,017 of record CAVPFH010000014.1, read on the forward strand.
AATTGTTTTTCGATTAAGGAGACCGCTTCCAGCACTCGGCGAGCAGGGACGCGATTTCGCGTCAGTTCCTGAATGGATCTAACGGCGACCAAGTCACTGAAACTGTAGAAGCTCTCGCCCCAGCGCGCTTGGGGATGAACCAGACGCAGACGCTCCCAATAGCGGAGACGGCCGGGCTCAAGTCCCAAGATGCGGCTAACTTCTCCTCGCGTGTAACGCTGCGACAATCCCTGGAACCCCCATAAATTACCCCTGAGTACAAGCGATTATGCACCTGGTGTCAACTCTCGTCCAATCGCGCCTGTGGACAAGTGTGTAGACGAAGTTGTGGGCCATAAGCAGCGGCTGAATCACTAAAGCATTGCAGCGGCGGCTAGACGGTTTGTGTCGAGCCGGCATGAGCAGGGCGTGTTTTCGTGTAGTGCGCCGGTTGCCGCGTCGCCCCGGTATTGCATCGCACCAAACGCCCGGGCGATCGCTGCAGTGCCCGGTCTGGCTGAACTGCGCCAGACCGGCCGCCACGAAAGCTGATAGGTGGCTGAGCGGGTTCCTTATCGCCGATAACCAGAAGAGGACATCGTCTTGCGGGCCGTGCTTGGCTTGCTAGACTTTTATAGGCGCCCGCCCGCGATCATGCCTCTCGATACTACCGATCGTTTATACCTGGAACGCCAAGTTACCTTGGCTCGAGCCGTCCTCGTGGCCTTGGCGCTCGTGGACCTGGTGGAAATGTCCGGTCAGAGTACGCGGACTGCCCCGGCCATCTTTCTCGCCGTCTATTTGCTGGCTGCACTGGTGATGTTTACCTACGAACGTATCGCCAGCGAAACCAGCTTCAGCATTCCTCTGGTTTGCGATTTTGTTGCATTGGCGGTGTTCCTGTTTCTCACGCCGTCCCTTTCCGCCTGGTGGTTCTTGTTTTTGTTCGTGGTTTTCGCACTGGCCACTCAGGGCAATTCGCGCGCGATGCTTGGTCTGGTGAGCGCCGCTACGGCCGGAATTATCTTGCGCGTCGTGACCACCGATTCATTGGGCTGGCGGGGTTTGGGGCACTGGCTATCCATCGGCGTGGGGACCGTGATTTCAGGCTTGGGCATGGAATTCCTGGGTGCACGTGAGCGCGAACACCTCGAACGCCAGCAGTTTCTCGAAAAAACCACCGGTCTCTTACAATTCGATCGGGGGCTGACTGAATCCATTCGACAGGCCCTCGGCGAAATTGCGCTCGAGTTTGAATGCGAACAGGCCTGCCTGGCGATACGCGATGACGAACTCGAGCGCTTGTTTGTGTGGAAGATTCAGCCTAATCAGGGCGAGACTAGCGGGCCGGAGACGCTGCCCCTTTCTCGATCAGACACGTTTCTGACCGATGCATTCGAGGTCTCATTTTGCTGGGATTTCAATGCGGGCGCCCGGGGTGCATTTGGTTGGGATCGCCGGAGTGGACAGCCTTCCCACAAGATCGAGGCGCCCCCGGATTCCACGCGCTATGAACTGAACGCACGGACGATCCTAGCCGTCAGCATTGACGCCGGAGGACGGCCCACGGGCCGCGTACTGGTGATCAACCCGAAAGATGCGCATCGGCGATTTACGCACGCCGACTTGCGATGGCTAGAGCGGATCGTCCGGCACATCGGGCCGCCACTAGAGAACGTCTTTCTTATGCGTCATTTACGAGCGCGCGCGGTGGAATCGGAGCGCAGCCGGATTTCCCGGGATCTGCACGACGGGATCCTTCAGACCCTACTTAGCCTAAACATTCAGCTCGACGTCCTGCGCCATAAGTTCCCCTGGACTCCTGAGCAGGCAGGCAAAGAGTTGGAAACATTGCAAAAAACGGTCCAGCAGGAACACGAAGAATTGCGTAGGATGGTAACAGACCTTAGGCCTTTGCGGGTTGAAAGCGCCGATATGCGCGAATTGATGCTGGGATTCGCCGAGCGTTTCCGCAATGACTCGGAAGTTGCGGTGGATTTGTTCATCGAGGACCGGAATTTAAGGCTTCCGGACCGCATCTGTAGGGAACTGTTCCAGATATATCGTGAGTCACTCAACAACATAAAAAAGCATGCCAAGGCCAGTCACGTCGTGGTAAAACTAGGACAAGATGAAGCGAAAGTGTCTTTGGTAGTTGATGATAATGGCCGTGGATTCAGCTTCTCAGGGCGCTATTGCAGCGAAGAGCTGGACCGGTTGCGGCTCGGGCCAATTTCGATCAAGGAAAGAACACGGGGCGTGGGCGGGACGCTAACGGTTGAATCGAATCCCGGGCACGGGGCGCGTCTGACGGTAGAAATCCCACTGAATTGATAAAATGACGAAACCCAAACAGGCGATTCGCATCCTGGTAGCGGACGACCATGCCATTTTCCGGGATGGTCTTCGCAAACTGCTGGAATCGGCCGAAGAAATACAGATTATTGGTGAGGCTTCGAACGGCACCGAATGCGTGAAAATGCTTTCGAAGCTGAAGCCTGACATCCTGCTGCTGGACCTGCGCATGCCGGAAAAGGATGGGCTTGGCGTGCTGGAAGAGGTCAATTTTGACTCGTTGCCGACCCGCGTGATCGTACTGACGGCTGCTGAGGATGACCGCGACGTGGTTCGCGCTATGCGGTTGGGCGCCCGAGGCGTAGTACTAAAGCAATCCGCCAGCGATTTGCTGGTGAAAAGCATCCGCAAAGTCTTTGACGGCGAGATTTGGCTGGACAACCGTATGACCGCGGAAGTGATCGACGCATTCAAGAAGTCCGCGGAATCTGGCCAGCGCCGCGAAAAACCTTTGCTGAGCGACCGCGAGAAGGAAATCGTTCAGCTGGTCGCGCAGGGTTTCCGCAACCGCGAAATCGGCGAGAAGCTTTTTATCAGCGAGCAAACGGTGAAGAATCACCTGCACAATATTTTCGATAAGCTGGGCGTTTCCGATCGTCTCGAATTAGCTCTCTACGCAATCCACCACAGACTTATCGATCAAACCTAGTCGCCCGCCTTCGCAAAATTACTTGCGTATCCCGCAAGCCCTCTGAATTCTTACAATCCAGTGCTCCCGCATTGAATCCATCTAGAGTATTCTTTAATTTGCGAAATTTTGCATGAGCGCAACAACTCCCAACACGCTAGCGGATAAAGCTCCGGGAGGTTATCCCCGCGAAGTAGTTTTTGTTCTATGTTTTACCGCGCTGTTCATTCTGGTTGCGGTGACCGCGTTTTTATCGAGGATGTATCACAAGAAAGTGCACACGCTGGCGGACGCCTTGTTTGCGCAAGGTGAACTCGACATGCAGCGGCGGAACGTCGACGCTGCGCTAACGGATTATCGCAATGCCATCGCCTACAATCCGTACAACACGCGGTTTCAATTTGCGCTGGCGAAAGCGCTGGCCGTCGCCGGGCGCGGCGACGAGGCTCGCGCGTATTTGCTGAACCTGCTTTCCGAATCTCCCGGAAGCGGGGAAGTGAACCTGGAGTTGGCACGCATCGCTGCGAAGGGCAAATCGATCTCCGATACGGTGCGTTATTACCAGGGCGCGATTTACGGTGAATGGACGGGCGATCCCATTGGGATGCGCTGGGATGTTCGCAGGGAACTTTGCGAGTACCTGCTGGATCATTCCGCGGTGAACCAAGCCACTCCTGAGGTAATTGCTCTGGCCGAGAATACGCCTCCGGCGGATACGCAACGTTTGAAAATCGCAGGCCGGCTTCTGCTGCGCACGCAACAATGGGCCCGCGCTCACGAAATTTATCACAAGGTGCTGGATGTGGACCGGGGCGACCGGGAAGCGCTGGCTGGGGCAGGCTTGTCCGCGTTTGAGCTTTGCCAGTATGCCGAAGCGTTGCACGATTTCGACCGGTTGCCTGTCGCACAGCGTACATCGGGAGATATTGCCGGCGTGTTCGACTTGTCGCGACGGGTGCTGGCGGTCGATCCATTTCTGTCCGGGCTATCCGCGGAGGTGAGGGCTCAACGCGCTGTAAGCGCTCTGTCGTTGGCTCAGACACGTTTGGAAAATTGCGCGCGTCAGGATGGAGAATCGCTTCAAGAAGTTCCGCCGCGCAGCGATATGCAGAAACTGGCCGCGCAGTTTGAGAGTGCACAGGCAGATTGGAATTTGCGAAACCTGGAGCGCTTTCCCGAACGCCTGGATGCGGCGATGGGGTTTGCGTTTAACGTTGAGAACGCTGCAGCAGGTGCTTGTGGTGAACCTCAAAACGATGATCGCGCACTGTGGCTGCTTGGGCGCAGCAGATCGATGGTGGGCCGTTGAGCCAGCTTCAGGTGCCACCTGCGGACGCGGATGCGGCGGCTCCTCCGGAGCTAATTCCGGCGCCGGCTCAAACGAATCATTTGCGCGCTCGCTGGAAAGATTCGGCTGCTGTCGCCTTCATTATGCGGGAAGACCGGCTGTTTCTGCTTCTCGCTGTGCTCATTGGAATTTTTTCCGGTCTGGCGGTGGTGTGTTTCCGATTGGCGATTGAGTGGACGCAGATTACGCTGCTCGGGCCGTCCCTGGCTCCCTCCTTCCCACGGGTGGTTCTGGCGCCCACGCTCGCGGGTTTGGTGGTGGCCCTGCTCGCGATCCATGTATTCCCTGGTGTGCGCGGCAGCGGTGTGAACCATACCAAAGCCGCGGTTTATATTTCGAACGGTTACGTGCCGTTCACAACCGTCATTGGAAAATTTGTCACTTGCGCGCTGGCAATTGGCAGCGGGCAATCATTGGGCCCTGAAGATCCTTCGCTGCAGATGGGCGCCGGGATAGCTTCGTTGATCGGACGCAGCCTCCGGTTGTCGCAGGAAAAGCTGCGCCTGATCGCTCCGGTGGGAGCCGCGGCGGGTTTGGCGGCTGCGTTTAATGCGCCCATTTCTGCTGTGCTGTTTGTTATTGAGGAAGTAATCGGTACTTGGAGCGCCGGCGCGTTGGGCGCGATTGTTCTCGCCGCGGTGTCCAGCGTCGTAACGATGCGCGCGTTCCTCGGAGCAGACTCCCTGTTTCGCGTTCCGCCGTTTCGCGTGGCCAGTCCCGCCGAAATGCTCGCGTATGTCGTCCTGGGCATTGCAGGCGGCGGCGCGTCTCTGATTCTGCTGAAATTGTTCGTTTATTTTCGCCCCAAGATACAAGCACTCCCGAGTTGGACTCAGTACATTCAGCCAGCGGCGGCAGGGCTGTTGATCGGACTTATCGGCCTTCGTTTGCCACAAGTGATGGGTGCCGGTTATGCGATTGTGGATCAGGCCATGCACGGCCAATTTTCCTTGGAGTTGTTGCTGGTTTTGGCCGCAATGAAAATCCTCGCTACTGCGTCTTCCTTTCTTAGCGGAACGCCCGGTGGCACGTTTGCGCCTACTCTTTTTATCGGCGCGATGCTGGGCGGTGCGGTTGGAGCTATCGAGCATTACTTCTTTGCGGGTCTTACCGGCACGGTTGGCACTTTCGCGCTCGTAGGAATTGGCACGCTTTTCGCGGGCTTCCTGCGCACCCCCATCACCGCCGTTTTCATGGTTATCGAACTCTCAGGGAATTACACCGCAATTCTCCCTGTCATGATTTCGACTATGGTGGCTTACGTCATCTCACGCCACTATCAGAAAGTTCCTCTCTTTGACCTGCTGGCGCGCCAGGAAGGGCTGGTCTTGCCGTCGATTGAGGAACGCCGGGAGATGATGTCGCTTGCGGTGGAAGACGCCATGCAAACGGATGGGGTCCTTACAGTGGAACCGGGCGAGGCACTCACCGACCTGGCGCGGCGAGTAGAGGCGAATCCAGATGCGGTGCTTCTGCTTCGAGTACGCCCGGGGGAATGGTGGATTCCTGATCGTGAGGACGTTTTGCGCCGCGCTCCCGACGCTTCGCCTGCGGTCACTGCGGTCCACGTCAAATCCAAAGGGCCGGTGCCCTATCTATTCCGGGATCAATCGCTCTCCGAAGCGCTGCAGGTGATTGGAGATTGGCCCGTTCTTCCCGTCGCCAACCGCGCCAACCTTAGCAAGCTCGAAGGCATCCTTACTTTAGCCGATACCCTCCGCGCTTTTCGCAAAGCACCCGCCGAGGAATAAAAATCGTGCTTTGCCAATAAATCGAGTGTTTTCCGGTACTTTCGCAATCCGATCGTCTAGTACTCGCGTACCAAAATGAACCTGCCGAATTGAGGCTTTAGCTCTATTGGTTCTGCGGCGATATGCCCCTACTCTAGCAATGCAATTAGGGAGGTATTTTCCTGTGGCTTTAAAAGAGCGCCGTGCAACCCGCCGCTTCCTCATGCGGCTTCCGCTTACCGTTCGCTGGACCGACGAAAGTGTCGTCGGTGAAGCTGCAACCGAGTCGCGGGAAGTCAGTTCCCGTGGCCTCTATTTTCACTTGCCCAAAGGGTTGAGGAGCGGTTCTCCGGTCGAGATTGTGATGACCTTGCCGCACGAGCTCACTCAAGCAGGTCCTGTGCGCGTCCGGTGTCTCGGCCGCGTTCTGCGCACCTGTTCCGAGCATTCAGGCGAAGTGGGAGTAGCAGCAGCGATCGAACGTTACGAGTTTATGCGTAGCGGCGAATCCGCCGCTTAAGAGTTTCTTACCCAAACCCTGCGGAGATGGGTGAGAAAGCCGGGAGGCTCGGGTCCCTCAGCCTAGCTTCCCGGCTGTTATTTTATTTGCAGCAGGATGCATCGCCGTTTTTGGTGAGTCCCTCCACATCACCTCACCCTGACCGCTGAATTTGCCCTGACACTCCTTGCCTGGTTTACAATCACGGAAGAATGACGCTCGATGATGCTTTGCTCTCGGTGTGGAAGCAGGTTCTAGTGGATCGCTACGGCGTTGCTGAAATCGATGGCGTGAAGTATCTGGCGAAGCGCACGCTGAGCAGCCGCTTATGGCAAGTTGATTTTACTTTCGAAGGCCGGAACCTGTGCGGACTCGAACAAAATCCCAAGACAAAATCGCGCTGGGCTGAGCTCGCGCGTGCCGGCAAAAAAGTGATGCAATTCCTCGAGGGCGGCCGCTATATCGCCGCAGTTGCGGATGGCAAAGTCATTCTTTACGGTAAACACGGTTCCGAAGATTAGCGCTTCCGGCAAATCTTTCGGTTTTCGTCTGTTGCGTCTTAATCAAAATTCGCGGCGCGGTGCGACCTGCTGCTGAGTGACGCGTCCCGCGATGATTTCCGCCTGTGCCTAATTTTCGCCTCGGATCGGCGCTCCTGCCATGCGTCGCAACATCGCCAGCTGCCCGACGTGCGTCACGTGAATCCGCGATTGCTCCCTGAAACAATTTTTCCGGCGAGCTGGCTAGGGCGGCGTCCGACCCTGGATAATCGTCGAGCGCCTGCCGAGCCGCGAAGAGTCGCTTGATGTCGGCGTCCCAGGATTGAATTGGAGAATTGTGCCATGCTGGCCCTCCCTAAGCTTGCGTCAGCGCCCAATCAAGCAAATCTCTCGGGTGCGCGAGAATTTGACCTGGCGTGCGCGTCTTTTCTGCGGCGCGATATTTCGCGAAGCTTGGCGCTGCCTCGTGCAGGGTCTTGCCGTCGCGGTAGGCGAGCGTCGCTATCGTGTGCCGCAACAATTGACGGGCGGGATCGGAAGTATTCATTTCGGGTTGAGCATTCAGAGCAGCGGAATATAAAACACCGGAGGGTTGAAAGACACCGCCAGGATTGCTCACCTGGGCGTTGCGCGGCAGGGTGAGTCGGGAGCCTTGTAGAAGTACCGCGCTAAAGTCCGCGGCGCTGGATTGAAACCTTCGGCCCCGAGACGATCACGGAAACCGTTGGTTGTGGATGTAAATGTAGCGCCACGACCTTTAACGCGGAACATTCCAGACTTCGCATGCTTCACTGCATGAGTAACTACCGCAATAGACCCAACGCGTCCGCGAATCTATACTGCTCGGATGCAATCCAACTCCGAGCTTCTCGGCGCGTTGCGGCGCTACTGGGGATACGATTCGTTTCGCCCCTTGCAGGAGCGCATCGTGCGCAGCCTGATCAATGGTCACGATACTTGCGTCGTGATGCCGACGGGCGGCGGCAAATCTTTGTGCTACCAATTGCCGGCCGCGTTGCTTGCCGATCGAACCAGCATTGTCATCTCGCCATTGATTGCGCTGATGCAGGATCAAGTGACGCAGCTAACCCAGATGGGAATACCAGCCGCGCTTCTAAATAGCACGCTTAGTTCCGGCGACCAGTCGGTGATTATGAGCAAGGCCATCGAGGGCCGATACCGGTTGCTGTATCTTTCTCCGGAGCGTCTTGCGCGTCCGGATACGATCAAATGGCTCCAGCGCTTGCCCGTTTCCTTCTTCGCCGTTGATGAAGCCCATTGCATCTCCGAATGGGGCCACGAGTTTCGCCCGGAGTACCGGCAGCTGAGTTTTCTGCGTAGTTATTTCCCGGACTGCCCCATTGCTGCTTTCACCGCCAGCGCCACGAAACAGGTTCGCCACGACATTGTGGAGCAACTCGAATTACGCGACCCCCACAAATACATCGCCAGCTTTCACCGGCGTAATTTGCGATACGTAGTCAAGGAATGCGACAGCGCCACGCAAGCCGCGCTGCTCGTGAACGCCCTTCGAGCCTATGCCGGTGAAAACGTGATCGTGTACGCACCCACGATCGTGCGCGTCGAGGGGACAGTCGCGTTTCTCAACGAGGCGGGAATCGCTGCTATTGGGTATCACGGGAAAATGGACAGTGCTACGCGCCGCAGCAACCAAGAGAAATGGATGTCGGACGAGGTGCCTGTGCTGGTTGGCACCATTGCCTTCGGGCTGGGCATCAACAAAGCCGCCGTCCGCGCAGTAGTCCACCTGTCGTTGCCGAAATCCATCGAGCAGTATTACCAAGAAGCTGGCCGCGCCGGCCGCGACGGTCTTCCCGCTGATTGCGTCTTGCTCTGGTGCAAGAAAGACGCGGGCTTGCTTGCGCATTTCATCGAACAAGTCAGCGATCCTGCCGAGCGCAAACGAGCCTGGCAGCGCTATCACATCATGCGCAGCTTCGTGGAATCGCGAGCCTGCCGTCACCGCCAAATCTGCCTGCATTTCGGAGAGCGCCCGAAATGGCAGTCCTGCGAGGCTTGCGACATCTGCGGCTGTGTGATCAAATGGCTGTCTGAACACGAACCGGCCGCGGCATTGCGATCGAAGCGTCAACCCAAGCTTGCCGCATTAGCAAGGGCGGCGGCTGCGACCGCAGCGGCGTCGATCACTTTCACCCGCGGGCCGCGCTCCCCCGCGGAAACGCAGATGGACCTAACCACATCACCAAAACCGGGCGACTCTGTAGCACGCTGGTGGGGCGCGAAGCCCAATACTGGTGAGGCCGTCGCGGCCTTCTACCATAAGGGCTCGCGACCGCCGCAGAAGATCAATACCAAAAAGCACCAGGCGGGTGGAGTTGATCCTGAACTACGCGCCTATCTGCGCGAATGGCGGCTCCGGACTTCGAAAGAATCGAACACACCCGCGTTCATCATCATGCACGACAGCTCGCTCGATTCTCTCTGCCGCGTTCAACCACGTACTTTGTCCGAACTTCAGACCGTCTCTGGATTTGGCGAACGCAAAACCGAGTTGTACGGCGCGCAAATTCTGGAAGCCTTGGCGCAGTTTCGCAACGGCGCGCGTGCGGGCGCGACCTAATCGATCCGGTTGGGGCCGCCGAGGTGGTTCCAATCGAATATCGAGACATACCCTCCGCAGGTAGAGTTGGACAAGAAAATGCCGCGATAAAGACCGCGGCTCTACATTTAAATCCTAATAAAAGACTCCATTTTCTCGCAGCCAGCGACTGGTTCCAAGGTTTCAAGGTAGCGCCGCGGGCAATAGCGCGGCACATTCTAGTGTGCTGTCCCGTAAATACGTTCACATAGTCGTTCGACTTTAGCGAAGATTGAATCCGCTGTGGCGGTCCAGACGAAAGGCTGCGCTCGGCGATTGGAATTCTGGACGTAGTGATCGATTTTCTCAACCAAGTCTTTCACGCTGCTGAACGTTCCCCGGCGAATGGCTTGTTGCGTAATACGGTTGAACCAGATCTCCACCTGATTGAGCCAGGAGGCATAGGTCGGAGTGAAGTGCACATGGAATCGTGGCCGTGTGGCGAACCATCGTTTGACTCGCAGATGCTTGTGCGTGGCGTAATTATCCACGATGATGTGCACCTCCAAGTTCTTCGGCACGTTCTTTTCAATCTCCCGGAGAAAACTCAGATACTCCTGATGCCGGTGACGCGGTCGACATTTCGTGAGAACTTTGCCGTTCGCCGTGTCCAGTGCGGCAAACAGCGTGGTGGTTCCGTGGCGTCGATAATCGTGGGTCACTCCTTCGACATAACCCAACCCCAGCGGCAACATCGGCTGCGTGCGTTCCAGCGCCTGAATGCCACTCTTCTCATCCACGCATAAAACCACTGCGTTTTCCGGGGGATTTAAATACAGCCCTACAATATCCCGTACCTTTTCTACAAAAAATGGATCGCTCGAAAGTTTGAACTGTTTTTGCCGATGCGGCTGCAAGCCGAACGCTTGCCAGATGCGGTGCACCGTCGATTTCGATACTCCAGTCTCGGTAGCAATTTGCCGGATACTCCAGTGCGTTCCGGCTTTGGGTTTCGTCTTCAGCGTCTTGCGAACTAATTGTGCCACTCGCTCGTCGCTAATCGGGCGTGGGCGGCCCGGACGTAACTCGTCGTAGAGTCCGGACACCCCATGCCTGAGGAATCGGCACCGCCACAGACTTACCGTGACCTTGCTGGTCTCCAGCTGCCGAGCAATTTCCCGGTTCGTCTTCCCAGAAGCACTCAACAAAATAATCTTGGCTCGACGCACCAATCCCGCCGGAAGAGAGCGCGAGTTGGCCAAGCTTTCCAGCTGTTCGCGCAGCTCCGCATCCAAAACCAACACCGCTTTCGGCCGTCCCATCGCCATAGGCACCTCCATTGTGCACGGGAGATGCCTATACCCCCAGCAATACTAATGCCAGTTATTTATGGGACAGGACACTAGTTGGGAAATTTATCGGGCGGGTAGGGTGTAGCGGTGCGGCCGGCAAAAATCGGCGAACCTCCGGCGGAGGACGCCACCGGCTTTATCGTTGGCGGCTCCGTACCATATGTGATTGCTTCTCGAGTCTTGGCTAGCGGCGCTGCATCGAGGAAGACTACTTTGTCGCCGTCACGTTCGATTCCGAGCTGCGTCCATAAGGCGGGAAGATCGACGTTGTACGGCTGATCCTTCATCTTGGCGTAAAGGTTTTCCAGGACCGGCACTGCAACGGATTCGTCGCCGACCTTCAACGCCTTCTCCAATGGCCAGTCTTGCCGGATGTCTCCGCCCGCATTCAGGATTCCACGCAGCGCGTCTTCCAAGCCTTTCTTATTTCGAGTTTCGCGATGAATTTCGACGTCAGCTAGAAAACAGAATAGCGCGCCGCCCCAGTATGTGCGTCCCCAAGTGTGAGTGTGGTCAAGACCTTCGTCTCCGGCCGCCGGGAGGCCCTGGTGAAGATCGCGCACCACTTCAAACCACATTTCGTTTGCGTCGAAATGTTGTGCTCGTACGCGCGCGATGGGTTCCACGTATGTGGCGATTCCTTCTTCGATCCAATGATGATTTTCCGCTACCGAAGGGAACGACAAGTGGATCATCTCGTGCGTCAACATCCAGTCCTTGGCGAGGTTCGCGAAAGTGGCGCCGCTGCCCACGTGAATCGTAATGAATCCTCCGTCATCGCGACCAAACGTCCTGCCACTGCGAACCCCATTTCCGTCCGAAGGGACAATCCGAATACGCGTATGCGGGACGGGGAAGCGGCCGTAGTAGGTAGTGACCGATTCGGCGGCCCAATGGACCCATTTCATCAAATCGTCTTTCGATACCGCTAGTGGGCCGTTTTCCACAGCAACGTCGATCCGCGAGTTTCCAATCAATATTGTCGAGGTCATTTCGTCAGTTGCGTGTGTCTTCAGGCCAAAACAAATGGTAACCAGTATTGCAAGAACTGCAGCAACCTTTACTGCGATCAGGGCCCTGGAGGAAATAGTCTGCATCGGATTTATATTTTACTACGGTCGCGATTTTCTCGCTTTTCACTGTGATGCCGGCGTCTTGACACTAGGACTTCGATTCAGGAACGAAGCCTTTCACCGCTACCGAGTTATTCCGCAACAGACGCTCCAAGAGCGTGTCGAGCGAGAGTTTGCCGGGGCCAAAAATCAGAATCAGCAAGCCGGCAAAAAGAAACGTGTAGGGATCAGCGGTATAAAACTTCCCAGGATTTGAGATAAAAGCGAACAGCGAGTCCCTGTCCGCCGTCAGGTAGGCCATGAACATATCGATCACTAAACCCAGTGCCGCGATTCTCGAGAAAAGCCCGAGGATAAGCACAATACCGGCGAGGAATTCGAAGGTTGAAACGAACGTGGCCGTGAAACCAGGCGCAGGTAATCCGAGACTGGCGAAGAACTCGGTTACGTGCGGCAGATTATGCAGCTTGCCCCATCCGTTCTGAGAGATTTGCCAGCCCCAATAGGCACGTACAACCAGCAAAAACGGCGATTGCAAAGTTGTAACCGCTTTTTCGAATCCGTCATACAGTCGTAAAACCTGATTTCGAGCGGCGTTAGCCATGTTGTAAGGCCTTACAAACGAAGCGGCGTTTTATTTTCGAGTATTTTGCCCAGGTCCGCAGAACCAGCCTAGGGCCGACCAGGTGCGGAAGCAGTTTTCAACTCGGTCCGCTCGTTCTTCCGCCGTCAGGGGGCTGTTCCGCAGCGCCGTCTCGATCGCCGAACTTAAGGATTTTCCTGCGTGCAGAGAAGATAGAATCACGAATTCCTCCCGCTCCGCGCGCCGGAAGAAAACATCTTCGTTCAGACGATATACAACCAGAAAAATCTGGCCTGGCTTCAGTTTCGCAACTGCATTTACTCGCTTTCGTTTATGGCGCTCGCTGAAGGCGTTGCTGGCGATATCCAGATCATCCGCATATTTGCGAACTTCCAGCAGGAGTTCGTCAACGGGATAACGTAGGTCCAGCAGGCTCACGTACGGTTGCAAACGCAAACGCAGTTTTGACGGATTGGCGCCCGCCAGATCTTGGGTCTTCAGCGGTGTTTCCATCTTGCCGTCGAAAGCTTCGATATCCGCCCACTCAAGACGTACCATATCGACGGCCAAATTTTGCCGCAGTCCCGTCCATCCTGGATGTTTGCGTAGCCAGCCTTCCAGTCGGGAGCCAAGGTTTCGTAGCGTGAACGACTGCGAAGGGCAGTCCGTCAGATATGCCTTTGCCATTGCATCGAATTTTCGGCCGCCCAGCACAGCCCGCAAGCCTGGAAAATCCTCGGCAAAACCTGAAAGCACGCGGAACCAATATTGCCGGTTATAAATTTCCAGACGCTCAAACGAACTCAGCCGGTCGTTAGGCTTAATGATCAGGGAGGCAACACGCCGCAAGGACCGGCCATCGGGCGTAACTGTGCGCATCCGTTCCGACGCCGCGAGCGGGGTCATTACGGCGCGAGCCATCTGGCGCTGCAGGGTAAGCAGATTCATACCGCGGCCGCCAGAGACGCGCCGGCAAGGAAACGATTCGCTTTGAGGGCCTCGTCATGAACTTCGTCGAAGGAGGGTATGCTGTCGTCCCATTCCAAAAGAGTCGCCGTGTGGCCGACGCGTTCGATGGCGCGCTCGTACAACTTCCACACCGGATCGATCACGGGATGATCGTGTGTATCGAGAATGTATCTTCGATATTTCGAGTGTCCGGCGATGTGAATCTGTGCCACTCGCTCGGCCGGGACGCTGTTCACGTAAGTGAAGGGATCGAAACTGTGGTTCTTTGACGAAACGTAAATATTGTTTACATCCAGGAGTATTCCGCAGTCTGCGCGTTCTACCACTTCATTCAGAAATTCCCATTCGGTCATTTCGGAAACGTGAAATTCGGCGTAGCTGCTCACGTTCTCTACAACGACAGGAGTTTCCAAATAGTCCCGCACCTCGCGAATCTTTTGCGCCGTGATGTGCGCCGCTTCGAAGGTGTAAGGCATGGGCAGCAAATCGTGGGTGTAGCGTCCGTCGACGCTGCCCCAGCACAAATGGTCTGAAAGCCAGGGAGTCTTGGTGCGCTGCACTAAATCTTTCAAACGTCGCAAATGCTCGCGGTTGGGCTTCTGTGCCGAACCAAAATACATCGAAACGCCATGCTGCACGACTTTGTACTGATCCAGGATCTGATCCAGAATACGCAGCGGCCGTCCGCCATCAATCATGAAGTTTTCGGATATTATTTCGAACCAATCCACGACAGGTTTGCGCGTGAGGATATGATGATAATGCGGAGCGCGCAGTCCTATACCGATCCCGTAATCCGTTTGGCCGTTAAATCGATTGGCAGGCATTCCTGGCTCCGCTGAAGAGCTAAAAATGTGGAAGGGCCGGGAACGTTCGTCCGGCCCTCCCCACCAGACATTTCTTTTGTCAGACGATTAACGCTTGGGAGCGTCGTCCTTCGGCATTGGTGAACCATCGGTCGCGCAGCCGCCCTTGCCCTTGCAAGAGTTCTTGCCTTTGCAGCCGTTGTCGCTCGATTTACATCCACCCTTGCCCTTGCAGGAGTTCTGACCCTTGCAAGCATGCTTTTCCTTCACCTTGCCGCTTGCCGGTGCTTGATCGGACTGAGCAGCGAAGTGCGCGCCTGAGAGAAGATTCGACGCTTGTATCGTTGTGCTGGTGCCTGCCAACAAACCTGCCAGCGCTGCGCCAGCAACTAGAGCCTTCTTTGACTTGGTCATTTCCCGAATTACCTCCTATAGGATTTGAACTTCTAACATCGCCTTCCTTTACTACGCTCGGCCGAAGGTTTTGGATTGCCGGAGTTGGATTGTTAATCGGGACTGGATGGTCACAAGCCCGGAAGTAGCCCGGGAAATACGGCAGCAGCATAACCCTCAGCTGGTCGCATGACAACTATTTGTTGTTCGCGGCGGATGGGGTCAAGTGCCATGGATAGAGAGACTTTGGAAGCGCTGGAAGGTTAGCGCAAAAGTAAGGTCCGGGCACCGTTCTTTGATTTTTCAGGTGGGGCATCTGCCAAGTTGAACTGAAAGAGCCTTCGCCCCGCGAGTGGTACCATGGAACAAGCATAAGATCCGCAAATGAGCTGCATCTGCGTTTCAGATTGACGCATCTCAATAAGTCCGGTACGGTATTGATTGACATGTGTAATGCTTGCCAGATGAACTGCTGTCCATGCGCCGTTTGTTGCTGCTGCGCCTGTTGTACGGAGCAAAATTCTGGCGAGAGGAATTTCAGAACTTAAGCCGTAATTCAAACTTTAGTTCTCAAAGCCCACCGCCAGGTCAGCTGGTTGGTGGGTTTTTTGTTTTTGGAGCCTAAATATGGCGTCAGACGTCAAGGAAACCAAAGCGCAGCGGGTCGAACGGCTCAAACGAGCCAAGAATGCCTGGGACTGCATTGACGAGATTCGCGGATTCGCGCGGCAAGGATTCGCGTCCGTGCCGCCGGAATGGCTCGGGACTTATTTTCGATCGTGGGGAATTTACACGCAGGGCGATGGGAATGGCGTGGTCGGCGGGCACAGAGGCGACGGGAAAGCGGTCCCTTACTTCATGACGCGAATCCGCATTCCAAATGGGATTTTGCGCAGCCACCAGCTTCGGACTATCGCCGATATCGCCGAACAACACGCACGAGGCGTTGCGGATATTACAGTCCGGCAAAATATTCAATTGCATTGGGTGACGATCGAAGCGCTGCCTGACATTCTGGATCGGCTTCACGCTGTGGGCCTCACGACTGCTGGAGCTTGCGGTGACGTCATGCGCAACATCACCGGATGTCCGCTGGCTGGTCTGGATGCCGACGAACACTTTGACGCTTCGCCCGTTGCACTCGAGTTGAATCGTTTGGTAGCTGGAAATTCGCAGTTCTACAATTTGCCGCGAAAATTCAAAGTGTCTATCACCGGCTGCCACTTGTGGTGCTCGTATCCTGAAATTAACGACGTAGCGTTGACTGCGACGGTCCGGCGCCGTGGCGGCGCCGGGGAGATCGGATTCTCGTTGCGTGTTGCCGGCGGGCTTTCCACCGATCCACATCTCGCTGTTCGCTTGAATGCATTCGTGCTACCTCATCAAGCGGTGCAAGTGGTCCGAGGCGTCGCCGAAATTTTTCGCGATAGCGAAGTCTTGCGCGAAAACCGCGATCGGGCCCGGCTGAAGTTTTTGTTTCTCAAGCACGGTTGGACGGCAGACACGTTTCTGCACGAGTTGCACCGCCGCATTGGATTTTCGCTCGACCCTGCTGAGCCTGAATTGGTTCCGGAAGATGCCTATCGCGATCACGTGGGAATACACGCTCAGAAACAGCCGGGGTATTCATACGTGGGTGCGTCGGTGTTGCGCGGGCGAATCACAGCTGACCAGCTGAAAGCTAGCGCGGAGCTGGCCGACCGTTTTGCCGGCGGCGAAATCCGCACAACCATCATGCAAAATCTTGTGTTTGTTAATGTGCGCAATGGATATGCCGCGACGGTTGCCACAAAAATGGAAGCTGCGGGCCTGCCAGTGTCCGCGTCGGTATTCGCGCGCGGAACCATCGCCTGCACCGGATCGGAATTTTGCAAGCTGGCACTGACAGAGACGAAGGGATTTGCCCGCTGGCTGGTCGAGGAGCTGGAAGATCGCATGCCGGGTTTCGATCAGCAGTTGAAACTTCATATCACCGGATGTCCCAATAGTTGCGGCCAGCATTGGATTGCGGATATTGGCATCGAAGGTAAAAAAATCAAAGTCGATGGCCAGATGGTGGACGCTTATTACTTCTGCGTCGGCGGAGCGGTGGGCCGATTCGCTTCCATCGCACGGCCTGTGGGTTACCGTTGCGCAGCGGTAGAAGTGCTCGGTGCTATCGAACGGCTGCTGCGCGCTTTCGAGAGCGAACGCAATCCGGGCGAAAACCTGCGGCAATATTTCGCCCGCCACTCGAATGACGAAATCCGTTCGTTACTGGCTGGAGAGTGGACCGAGTCAGTCGAGCGTGACGTGGTTGCGGGACCCGTTCCGCACGGTGTTGAGGGCTAACGCATGTCTTTGTTCCCCATGTTCGTAAAACTTCGCACCCGGCTTTGCATCGTCGTCGGCGGTGGGGAAGTCGCGGCTTCGAAGATTCCAGGACTTGTCGCTGCGGAAGCGAAAATTCTGGTGATCGCACCTGAAGTGAAAGAAGCAATCGCGGCCAGAGTACAAGCGGGTCAAATCGATTGGCGCCGCAAAGTATTCGAGCCTGCCGATCTGAATGGCGCGTTTTTGGTCGTGGCGGCAACAAATGTGCCGGATGTAAATCACGAGGTTTACAGCGAGGCCGAAGCGCGCGGGATTTTTTGCAATGTCGTAGACGACCCCGATTATTGCCATTTTTATTATCCGTCGGTGGTTCGCCGCGGCGAACTTCAGATCGCTATTTCCACTGAGGGGTTGAGTCCAGCGCTGGCCCAGAGATTGCGGCGCGAACTCGAGCTGCAATTTGGGCCTGAATACGAACGTTGGCTGAAATGGCTGGGAGCCGTCCGAAAGTTCCTCCGCAGCACAAAGGATGATCCGGAAAAGACAAAGCAACTGTTGCACGAGCTTGCCAGCCGCGAAATGTTTGAAAAATTCCTGCAACAGAGGGGCGGACAGGACTCAAGGAGCATGCAGTGAAGGGAAAAGTGTATCTCGTCGGTGGTGGGCCAGGCGATCCTGAGTTGCTGACTCTGAAGGCCGTCAAGCTTCTGGGTCGCGCTAGCATCGTTCTGCATGACGCTCTCGTCAGCCGTGATGTTCTTAGGCTTATCGACCCGTCTGCCGAGAAGATTGACGTTGGGAAGCGGTGCGGCCGAAAGCTACTCACGCAGGAAGAGATCAACGATCTCTTAATCTCTTACGCGAAGTCCCACGAAGTCGTGGTGCGCTTGAAGGGCGGTGATCCCTCGATTTTTGGCCGCGGCGGTGAGGAAATCTCGGCTTTGCGCGAAGCCTGCATCGATTTTGAAATTGTTCCCGGGATCACGGCGGGCATTGCCGCAGCTGCGGGGGCCGCAATTTCGCTCACCGACAGGCGGTTTGCGTCGCAAGTACTGTTCACCACGATGCAGCGCGATACACCCAACCGGGCGATTCAGTGGGCAGGAATCTCGAGTACAACGACCCTCGTGATTTATATGCCCGGGCCTGATTACGGCCATGTGGCTGAACAATTGCGCGATGCGGGGTGGCCGCTCGATATGCCTTGTGCGATTGTTTCGAACGCCAGCGGTGAAAACCAGTTGGTCCGGTCGACGAACCTGGCGCAGCTCCCCTCCGAAGTTACGCTCCTCGCGCCTGCCGTGATTGTGGTGGGACGAGTTGTGACTCAAGTTGCCCGAGAGATCGGCCGGGAGTTCGCATCCGGCATGGGAACTGCAGAGGAAATCTCGCGGCCCTTGGTTATTTAGCATTTCCTGCGTTACCAGCACATCCCCAGGCTCATTCTTGGCGTCCTAGGCCCGCGGCGGAATGGCGAAGAATTGGAAAAAACAGTTCTGGAAGTGGCAGACCCTGAACTATAATCCGCCAGATTTCCGTAAGACCGTCCCTTATTCATTTTCGATAACTCCGGGTTTACGAGCAATCTGATACGGCAAATGCGGTGTATGGTAGCGGCAAACGGGGATGCTTTCGGAGCCGTTTTCGGCGTAATAAATAGCGGAGGCGTACATGAGATTTTCACAGCCGACAGCGATTCTGATGGCGGCGTCATTTTTGTTCGTGTCAGCGGCTTTTGCGGAAGACAAGGCAGCGCAACCCGGCAATGACTCGACAAAAAGCACTCTGAATTCCGCTTCAAATGATTCAGCCGATCCCGCCGGGAACCACCCGTCCGAATCCGCTGCAGTGGACACCACCCCACCCGCGGCGGCCACCCCGAACAACACCGCTACAGGTCCCACAACAGCGGTGCCGGTGCCTCCGCCATCGGGATCTGCGGATTCAGATACGCCCAACTGGACGCCAATGCCAGCCCTCGATGGCAATCCCGGTCTGTTCACGTTGGAAACGGGAGACATCATTCCGAAGCACGGTTTCTCCGTCGGCGTGGGCTTGAATAAGCTCTCGCGGATGCCCGGAAATATCACTTCGCTACAGCTGATTCCTTCGGCGGGATTCGGCGTCACAAACTGGCTCTCGGTGTTTTTTAATATTGACGCGCAGGATCATCTGCACGTCGGAAACCCCAGCCAATTGAGCTTATCCTCGGTGAACGCGGGCAATCCTCAATATCTGAACACGATTTACAATTCGGTGCTTCCCTCCACCGGTTTCCCTCCGGCCTATGTGGAGGATGCTCCGTTCGCATCTCACAACGGAACAGGCGTCGGCGAAGTCGATCTTGGATTCAAGATTGGACTGCTTTCGGAAAGACGCGGTAAACCGCTCAGCCTATCAATCCGCAATGATTTTTACCTTCCGACGAAGACAGGATTGTCCGATCTTCTCGCCAACCAGGTGCAATACGGCAAATTCAACTACGGAATTGGAGTTGAAGCGAGCAAAACCATCCTGCATCACAGCATGACTGCGACTGCAAACTGGGCTTACCGATTCACGAGGAATTCAAGTTATACAGCGACGATCGGCGGCGTGCCGGAGACGGTCATATTGAGGCTCGCCAATCAGATGCAGGTGGGCGCGGGCTTTTTGATTTTTCCTGATAAACGTTTCCAAATTATCTCGGAATACAGCAGCACAATTTACGTGGGCGGAGGAATTCAGAACACGACCTTTGGGCCGCGCGATCCGGTGGACAACGTCACAGGTTTTCGTCTCTATGCTTGGAAGTGGGCGGCGATGACAGCGGGTTATCGTTATTCGCTCGATTTGACCAGCCATCGGGATCGCAATGGATTCGTGATCCAGGTAGGCGCTGCGCATTGGCCCGAGAAGCCACTGCCGCCCGACACTGTCACTGCTTCCTGCGCAGTTGATAAATCTGCACTCACGCAAGATTCCGGCGGATATGTTGTTGCCACGGCCCGTGCGAGTGATGCGAATGGTCGTCCTTTAACTTATATGTGGACGGCCTCAGGGGGGGTTATCAAAGGCGCGGGACCGTATGTGCGGTGGGATTCCACGGGCGTAAGTGCAGGGACCTATACTCTTACAGCGCGAGTTGACAATGGTACAGGGCAGTCTTCCAGTTGCTCGGTGAGCGTGACTGTTCAACCGAAGTAGCATTCGTCAGTAGTATTCGTCGGAATCGATACGGAGACGGTGCGCAGCTTTCGAACGGGATGTTACCGCTTGCCCCTTTTGAGATTTTGCTCTTTCCCTTATTGCATCAAGTAGTACCAAATAGAGTTAGCAGATTACGTTATTTTACTAACTTGTTTATACTTTCGTTTTGATTTTACACCCCGCTCTAAATTTGAGATCTGAGTAACTCTAGTTGCAGCATATTGGGAATTGTTCCCGTTTGGTGCCTGTTGTGCACTCAAGCCCTAGCGACGACAAAAAGGGAGTCAATATCATGGCCGGCGGAACAGCTCTAACAACGCCACGCCCGATATCGGCGACGGTTTTGATCGTCGACGATCAGGACTCCACACGGAATCTATGCCACGACGTTGTAACGGATTCAGGTTTGCGCACTCGCACAGCTTCGAAATACTGGCTCAAATGCCCGTCGACATCCTGATAACCGACTCGCGAGTGCCGGAAATCGGGGGCGTGGAATTGCCAAAGCGCGTTCGTGAGAGCTATCCGCAAACTGCAGTCATGGTTCTTACGCAATACGGCACCATTGACAGCGCGGTAGAAGCTTTACGGTTGGATGCGTCCGATTACATCACAAAACCTTTCCACATACCGGAATTGCGCGGCAAATTGGACCGGATGGTGCGCGTCCTGAACCTGGATCAGGAAAACCGCGTGCTGCGAGAAACGCTGCGGACGCGGCCAGGTTTCGCGGGTTTGATCGGGGTGTCGGTCAAAATGCAGCGCGTATACAGGCTGATTGAAAAGATAAGCCAGCACGCATACCCGGTGTTGATTCTGGGCGAAAAGCGGCACCGGGAAAGAACTCGTCGCCCGCTTAGATCTCTTTTCCGGAGTTCGCCGCACCAAGCCCTTTATCCCCGTGGATTGCTTATCCCTGGTTCCGACTCTCATGGAGGCCGAATTATTCGGACACGTGGAAGGCGCATTCACCGCAGCGATGCACACCAAGCAGGGCTTGATGGAAATTGCTGATAGCGGAACATGGTTCCTCGACGAAATCGGCGACCTGTCATTCAACATGCACGCCAAGCTACTTCGTGCGTTGCAGGAAAGAGAGGTCCGGCCCGTCAATTCTTCCGGACGAATTCCTCTTTTCGCTTGCATTATTTCCGCGACAAACCGTGACCTGGACGCAGCCGTGCGTCAGGCGACCGTCCGTCAAGATCTCCTTTTCCGGTTGAATGTTGTGCAGATCAAGATACCTCCGCTTCGCGAACGCAAAACAGGCAACCCGCTCCTGGTGAATTCGTTCCTTGAAAAATTCAGTGGGGCGCAGGGTAAAGTACGTTCCTTGGTTTTGATTGGTTATAGGACTACCGACCTAAAGCGAAACCATCAGAGACTATGACCGAACTACAGTATTTTAGTTAATCAACAGGATTGTCTCCCCCAATGGTTTTACCTAGAATTAGTGTGCCCCGCCCAAAGGACTCCATGACCGGGCCTTTTTGCAGCTTCTTTCAATTGCGTGACAATCCTTTTCGAGCTAACCCAGATCCTCGCTATTTATTCCTCACCGCAGACGGGCAACGTTCTGTGGAGGAAATAATGGAAGGCATTCGCGCGTGCAGAGGATTACTTCTCCTCACCGGCGAAGTCGGCACGGGTAAAACGGTTCTGATTCATCGCTTGTTGGAACGGTTAGCGCAACAGGGCACTCCCCGGGCTTTTATTTTCAATTCGCACCTGAACGTGAATGAGCTTTTCGAACTGATCCTCGCCGAGTTCGGAATACCTTTTGTCGCGCAACGCGGGACACCCCTGGCGCATTTAAATAGCTGGCTGCACGACCGTTTCCGCGCGGGCCAGACTCCGGTGTTGTTTGTGGACGAAGCGCAAGGACTTCGGCTGCGCGTGCTCGAGGAGCTGCGCTTGCTGCTGAATCTTCAAACCTCGCAGGGAAACCTGCTTCAGATTGTCCTGAGTGGCCAGCCCGAATTCGAGGAGACGCTGAGGCGTCCGGAATTGCGCCAGATAAGGCAGAGGGTGGCGCTGCGTTGCCGTACTTCGCCCCTTACGCTCGATGAATCCCGTGCTTACATTGAGAGCCGCTTGCGCTTTGCGGGTGCGTCAGGCTCACAGATTTTCGATCCGGAAGCCGTGCAGGCTTTGTTCCTTTATTCGCGCGGAATTCCTCGCGTTCTGAATCTGCTATGCGAGCAATCTCTGATGCGTGCTGCGAGCGAAAACATTCGTCCTGTACCCGGATGCCTCGTCGGAGCGGCCGCTCAGGAATTTCAATATGATGGCGGCAGGACTTTCGTCCCGAGCGCCCTTTCGGACGAAGCCTTTTTCTCAGGCCATTTTGCTCCGCAGCCAGTTCGAGCCGACGCGCCCGAATTTCCATCGGCTGCCTCCATTAACGATGATGCCCACCCTCAGGCAGATGCCATAATCAAGCCGAGCCTCCCAGTGAAGCCACTTGCCGCGGCAGCAGCAGGTGTATTTCAGAGCCCCTCCCAACCCCACACTTTCAGCCCCCAATTGGCTCGTATGTCAGGAACCCTGCAAAGTTCGAGTGCTCCGATTATGTTTCCGTCCCCGAGCCTCACTCCCTCGCCATTGATGTCAGCGCCAAAAGAAGCTGGCGGTGATCATAGGCATATCGAAATCGCCACGTCTGCCGAGCAGTTTATTGCGGAGCTTTCCGCGGTCTCGAGCGTAATGGCGTCCCCACCCAGCACCGAGGCAAAAGTTTCAGATCAAATGGAAGGGAATTCCGCCAGATATTGGAAACGCGATGCGCCGGCGACCGCAAGTCAGATTAGAGCGGCGTCAGCGGCTATAAAAGCCAAGTCTCACGTGCTCTTTGGACATCTTCGAGCCGCCGTTGCGCGTTTATACGCGTCGGCCTCGTGGCAACTACGTGCGTGGCGCGATGAGATTCGGCACGCAGCTGTTTCGTTCGACTGGCCGGACTTTGCAGCCTCATGGCTGCAATGGTTGCGCGAGCCATCCGGCGTAGTGCGACGTCATCACACAGATCTGAAATCGCACGGAGCGGCGTCGGCAACAGCGTCACCCTTCGTGCCCGCGCCTTCGCGCTCCGTTAAGACATCGCAACCTCAGCAGAATCGGCCGCGGTCTGGTACCTCGCAGTTGAGATCCAAGTTGAACCAGGCTCAGCTCCAGAACAATCCGCGTATCGCCTCAATACTGTATTGGCTGCAGCAGCCGACTGGCAGCCGGCGCAATCGACGCGAAAATCGACCGTCCAACACTCGAATCGCGTAGCTGCACGCGTGCCTGTCAGTGTTTCAGGACAATTGTCATTAAGAGCAGGGAATCCGTCACCTAATGAGTGCACGGGCGTTCATCTGACATTTTTTGTCCACGAAGTTCCGTTGACAATGCGGCCTTTACAATGCCGGTGTTTCGAACTTTTTTGGAGGGTGCGGATTTTTGTTTTTGCGATTAACGTTGCGATGAATGACTTAGGTTAGATTACCTAGGTGCGCTCACCACCGGGTTGATATTCGACAGCCTTCGACAGATCTGAGAGGAAGAAGCTAATCGCCGGATTGATTTTTGGGCGATCTTTCGTTGAGTGTAGCGATTAATAGCTTGGCACAGTCGGGTGCTACGACTTGGCCCCTGAGCACCACGTCCTTCGCGTTGATATCCTTCCCGTAAAGTTCCCGGTTGGCGCTGTTGTCCGGCCTTAGTGTGGATCCGACCAACGAGATTCCAGCAAAAAGTCCACGGGCGCGCGAATACGATAGAACTTGGGCGCGCAATGTGGCGTCGGTCTCCGCAGAGGCGTTACGGCCGACAGGACCCGCGGCTGCAGAGGCGTCGCCGCCCAGTTTTACTTTACTGGTTAGGATGCTATCGGCGGCTCGCTCATTCATCAGCAGCAGCACAAAATCCGTGGCCTGGCCGCCCAGCTGCAAACCAAAGCTGCCACCCTCCAGCGCCATCATGGTGGGAGCGCCCCAGGGCCCCCTGAAATTCTCGCCGCTCCGGCACGTCATGACTCCCCGGCCATAACTAGCGCCGAATACGAAGGCAAGTTTCAGCACCGAAGGAAGAACGACTACACAGTAAGCTTTGTCGATCACGCTCTGCGGGATGTCGTCGGGGATGTCCATGATTTCCTTCATGACCTTGCCGGCGTTATCCACGCGGTCGCATTCCTTGGTCTGCGCAGGCAGCGGAATCGCGAGGGACGCGGCCAGACCCAGGGATATGAGCGCTCTACCGATTGAGCTTTTCATTCACTCTCCTAATTTTTTGGAATCGATCCCGATTATTAGACGACGTACGGCGCATCAACAGTTGTAAAGTCAATGAAACGGTGGCGCTGCTTAGTCCTCGCGGATTTTACACGGGAGCAAGGGACAGGGCAACCGTGACGCAGCGAAACGCGACACCTAAGGCAGGACAGCTATTTACTTCGGACAGGACTTTAACCTACCATGTGCGATGCCAGCGAAGGCGCTCCTGGGCGAGACTTTACTTTGCTGCGCTTCGGGATTACAAACCATAACCAATGCCACGTGCACCCAGATTAGTTGTTATTGAACCTAACGGCGTACGCCGCGAAGTCAGCGTCGGCAACACGCCATTCCGTATCGGAAGGCAAGCCGGCAACGAACTCACGTTGCGCGACAGCCGCATCAGCCGCCAGCAAGCGCAGATCCTCGCCGTGAATGGCACGTTTGTGCTGGAGGATATGGGCAGCCGCCACGGCACGTTCGTGAACGGCGAAAAAGCGCTTAGACATGAGCTGCAGCCCAACGATCGAATCGACTTCGGCATGGCGGATTCCTACAAGCTGCAGTTCATAGGCGAAGGCGCGACGATCGAGGAACTGGTGGAGCGCGTGGAGGCGCCCGCTCCGCAACATGCGGGTTCGCGCGAGTTGTATCATTTAGGCGTGTTGCTGGAAGTTGCTCGCACACTTGGCACCGGGCTTTCACTGGAGGACGTGCTAACTGCCGTAGTGGACGCAGCTATCCAGGTTACCCGCACCGAACGTGGAGTGCTGCTGCTTGCTAATGACAAGCAGGAATTGCAAACCGTTGTGGCGCGTGACTCGCAGCGTGGAACTCTGCGCCCGGACCAATTGCAGGTTTCGCAATCCGTGGTCAAGCGTGTGGCGCAAACGCGCCGGGAATTAATCGTCAGCGACACTGGCCAGGACGAAATGAAGGCGCAGGAGAGCGTCGCGCGGCTCGAACTGCATACTGTGATTGCGATACCGGTGGATAAGCTGCCGGTAATTGAAACCCTGGACGCAACAATTTCCACGCGGCAAGGCGAACTGCTCGGTGTGCTGTACCTCGATAGCCATATTCCTTCCAGCGCGTTTTCGGATTTGGATCGGGACGTGTTGCGAACGCTGGCGCGTGAAGCTGCTACTGTGGTTGAAAACGCGCGGCTTTTTGCTTCATCGCGCGCGAAGCAGCGCTTGGATCACGAAATCGAAATTGCCAGCCAGATTCAGAAGAACCTTTTGCCAAAGTCGCTTCCTAACTTGCCCGACGTGTCGGTTGCGGGTTCGACCTTGTCCTGCCATTCGGTCGGCGGAGACTGCTTCGATGTCATCGATCTCGGTGGTGGCCGTCACGGATTCTTTGTCGGCGACGTTTCGGGCAAGGGAATTTCGGCAGCGCTGCTCGCGACATTGCTCCAGGGAGTTTTCTTCACCACCGCCGCGATGGATATTTCGCTCCCCGGTGTTTTTTCTCGCGTTAATCAATACCTGTGCGAACGCAGCGGTGAGGATCGCTACGCCACGGTCTTTTATGGAATTCTGGACAAAATGGGCCGTTTCGAATATGTAAACGCAGGACACGTTCCGCCGCTGCTGAAACGCAAGAAGGGCGGATTGGAAGGTCTGGGCTCGGCAAATTTTCCTGTAGGCATGTTTCAAGAAGCCGAGTATCAGAGCGCCCGTATACAAGTGGAACCCGGCGATTTCCTAGTGATCTATACGGACGGCGTTTCGGAGGCGTGCAATACCCGCAATGAGTTGTTCGAAGAGTCGCGGCTGCGTCAGATTATAGAGGATTTCAACGGCACCACAGGGACGCAACTGGGCGATGCCATTCGCGAAGGAATGCGAGCCTTTTGCGAAGGGGCTGCGCAATCCGACGACATCACCATCCTGGTGATCGAATATAAAGGTAACGCCGGATGAAACGGAAAACCGGATCGCAATATCGAACTGGGCTGCCGCTCGAAACACTCGAAAAAGTCGTGGCGACCCTTAATCCGGAAACCGAACCGGGCGAACTCGCCGCTCAAATGGTGGGCGTGTTGGCCGAACCCGGCCGACTGGAAGGCGCGCGGCTATGGCGCGTGGTGGATGGAGCACCGGTGTTGTGGCAGGAAAGCGGCGAACTTCCGGCTCCGGATCCGGTTCGCATCACCAGAATCCTGCACGGTAAAAATCCCAATGTAAACGGTGAGAATTCCACCTGGGTATTAGGCCGCGGCACAAGTCCACTGGGGGTCCTCGAGGCGCACGTTAAGGGGACTATCAACGCTAAGACCCGTGGATGGATGGACCTGTTCCGGCGCTACGCGGAAGTTGCGCTCGAAAGCAGTCAGCGCCGCCACGCGGTCATCGAGCTTTCCACCATCGTGGAGGCCACCAAGCGTCTGAATTCGACGCTGGATCTGGCCGAACTTCTGAACATCATTTTGCAACTAACCACCCGGCATACAGGCGCGGAGCGCGGCACCGTATTTCTTGTGGACCGCGAGCGCAAAGAAATCTGGTCGCTTGTCGGTCTCGGCCTGGACCAGCACGAGATTCGTCTGCCGATCAGCCGCGGAATCGCTGGCTGGGTGGCCGAAAACGGCGAGACTGTGAATTTACCGGACGCGTATGCCGATCCTCGATTTGAACCCGAAGTGGACATACGGCTCGGATTTCGCACCAAATCGCTTTTGTGCCTGCCAATTCTAAGCAAGAGCGGTGAGACCATCGGCGTCTTGCAATTGCTGAACAAGAAAACCGGTCCGTTTACTGGCGCGGACGAAAATTTATTGCGCGCGATATCCGATCACGTGGCGTTGGCGCTGGAAAACGCGCAGCTTCACCGCGATTTATTGCACAAGCAACGCATGGAACGCGATCTCGCTTTGGCGCGCAGTATTCAGCTGGGATTGCTGCCGGAACGTCCGCCGGCTCTTGAGGGATTTGATATCGGCGTGTCGCATCGTCCTTCGCTGGAAGTGGGCGGCGACTATTACGATTTCATTCCGCTCGCTTCAGACACGATTCTGACCGTGGTCGCCGACGTGGAGGGAAAAGGCGTAGGCTCGGCGATGGTGATGGCGAACCTGCAGGCGACACTGCATGCGTTGCTCGCGCATCTTCACTCACTGGAACGGCTGGTGGAATCGTTGAATGACATGATGCTGGCCGATACGCGCGGACAAAAATTCATGACCATGTTTCTAGGTTTGCTCGATCAGCCGAATCGCACCCTGCATTACGTGAATGCGGGACACGTGCAGCCCGCAGTAGTGCGCGTGAACGGCGATGTTGAATATCTGACCGAGGGCGGCATGGTGGTGGGTCTTTTTGCAGGCGTGCGTTACGAGCGTGGCCACGTGAAGCTTCATCGTGGTGACGTAGTGGTTGCATGCACGGACGGCATTACGGAAGCGAATAATGCGGCGGAAGAAGAATATGGTACGCAACGTCTGGTGGAACTGGTAGCCCGCGAACGTCAATTGCCGGCTCAGGACATCGTGCAGTGCGTGCTGAAAGAAGTGGATCTGTTTTCACATGGCGGTACGCATGAGGACGATCGGGTGATTTTGGTCCTCAAAGTGGTTTGATTCCCAAGTCTTCCAGGCGCTCCTGAATATTTAGCAAAAAAACTGACAACCCGTTGCTCATATTCGGCCGGCGCCCGACCGAGAGCCGAGGCGTGGCCGGCTCCTTGCACGATCCACAGTTCTTTCGGTCCTGTCGCAGCCTGGTAAATTGCTTGCGCATGACGGCAGGGAATTCGATGGTCGCTTGTTCCGCAAATCAGCAAGACCGGAAATCCACGCTCTCTCACGGCGTCGATAGGGGATACTTCGTCGGGATTGAAGTCGCCCGCTTTTGCCATCGCGTTGAGTGCTTCTATCGAAGCGAGGCGAAACAGGGTCTGACCTAACAGTGGGCTTAGATCTAAACCTGTATAGTCGTAGCTGACTTCCCGCAAATTCTGGAACGGATCTTCGGCCGACACGGCCCCGATGCGCGGCTCGATGGCCGCCGATTGAAGGGCGATGGCTCCCCCCAGCGAGACGCCCAATGCATATAAGTGGCGCACATTTCCGGTCGTATACAAGGCATCCGTAACGGCAACAACGTCGTGCCGTTCCTTCCAACCGTAAGTAACCATATCCCCGCCGCTTTCTCCGTGTGCGCGCGAATCCATCATCACGACGCTATAGCCGTGGCGAAGCAAAAACTCGGCGTGACCGAGTGTGCCGGTGCGATTGTCCGAGACACCGTGGAAGAGCAAGACCCAATCTTCATCGGGTGCCGGGGGACGAATTTTCCAGCCATGCAATTCGATCCCGTCAGGTGCGCGAACAGTGAAATCCTCTTTGGTCGCCTTTGTCCGGGTCAGCATTTGCTCGGTTTCCTGTGATCGCTGCGGATTCAGGTTCGCCGGGTGGAGAATACGCGGGCCAATAGCATTGCCTATGAACCCTGCCGCGAGCGGCAGCAAGACCAGAATAACAAGTGCAATGTATACGAGCCGGCGCATAAAGAGAGTCTACAGATGGTACGAGATTCGGGAGAGAAGTGTTTCAGACAGAGGCAAACCAATGCCTAAGTGGACCACGAGGCATTTAAGATCCAGTGGAGGAGTAGTGGCGAGTCCCTAAATTCCAAAGTGAAATGGCAGTGGTAAGGAAAACTACTGCCACCACGGGCACCAGCGGCGCGTACTCCGGGGAGACGGTACGGCCCAGCATACGAACGCTGGGATAAAACGATGCCAGGCCGAAAGGAACGATCCAGCATAGAAAGAATTGCACCACGCCGCTGTAAATCGAAAGTGGATAGCGCCCGAACGCGATTACGTTCCAAACAGGCGGGTGCACGCCGATACGGTCTTCGAACCAGAACGAAACGGTGGTCAGTATCAGGAAGACCGACACGTAGATGATGCCGGCGCAGGCGCCAAAGAAAAACAGCATGGCGAACTTCATCGGCGTCCACGCCAGGCCGAGATGACGCGAGGCGTACATCATACAGAAAATTCCGGTCGCGATTTCCTGGGACGATTCGATCCGAAAAGTTTCAAATAGTACCTGGAACAATGATGAGATTGGCCGCAGCAGGACACGATCGAATTTGCCTTCAATAATGAAATTGTTGCCGAAATCGTACAAGTTCAAGCTGACAATATTGAACATTCCGTAGGGAATCAGCGAAAACCCGTAGAGAAACAGCACTTCCTCAAAACGCCACCCGGCGAGTTGCGGAACTCTCTGGAATAGCACGATGACGAAGCCCAGCGCGAAGATCGTCGCGGCAAAACTAGTCGCGAGGCTGATGAAGAAATCGCCACGGTAGCTGATGCGAACTTTGGAGTACTGGGAAAAGTAGTCGAAGAAAAGCAGAAAGTGGCGGTGAGTGGTCGCGAGCATGCCGGCGAGTCCAGATTCTTCCGGTGTCGAAGTCTTCGTTGGCGTTTGAGTCGTGCTTATCGTCATGTCGTTGCCTTAAGTTGAAGTCTCAGCGGCGCTACGCTATCCCCCGTAAATCGTGATCTTCCGCGCGGCGCGCTCCCACCAGACGTGCGCCAAAAAAAGTAGCGCGATTACCCACAGCCATTGAACTCCCAGAGCGCGCAGGGCCGCCGCGCGATCGAGTTTGCCCAAATATATTTGCAGCGGCGTGTAGGCGATGTGTTCGAATGGCAGCCAAGCCAGCACTCGTTGAATGCCGTTCGGAAAAAAACTCATCGGAATCAGAAGGCCGGAAAGCAGTTCAATGAGCCAGAATTTTGCACGAATGAGGGCCAGGATCGATTTCAGGGGGATGGCGCAGGTACCGATCATGAAGTTTATCGCGCCCATTAGAAAGAAACTGCCGAGCGCCGCCAGCAGGAATAGCACGAAATTTTCGCGTGAGGCAGGCCCTTGCACCGGAAAAACTAACGCGACCACAACTGCGGTGGGAAGCGTGAGCAGCGTCAGACGAAATGCCGATTCGCCCATCGCGCGCGAAATCCACATCCATTGCACGGAGACGGGCTTGATCAGGTCCATGGCGATCTTGCCCTCGATCACTTCGTAGGCCATTTCCTGGTCAATCGTATTCCAGTAGAACGAACGGATGATCCAGCCGACGCTGACGTAGGTGATCATCTGAGCGAGATTGTACCCAGCGATCGCATGCCCTCCGGCATAAACCGCGCTCCAGATGAAGTAATACACTGTGACGTTGAGGAAATACGTGATGATGCCGGTGAAGTAGCGCAGCCGAAACGCAAGAATATTGACAAAGCCAACACGCGAAAATTCGGCATAGGGCACGAGCGCTCGGATTAACGCGCTCATTGTTGAATCCGGCGGCACTGCGTGATGATCTGTTGCATTGCATCGCCTAACGCCGAAAGCGCGTGAAGATGGCCACTGACGTCCCTCACCGTTCCGTGGCTAGCGGGGACCTTCTCGTCAATATTCACCGCGTCTTGAACGGACCTACGTATCCGCTCGTGAGATTGTCCGCCGCCCAACGATCCGCCACCGCCGCTTAAGTAAACGCTGGTGTTACCGTCGGACAAAGCGACCACTGTAGCGAATCCGTTGTCCAACCCCCAATCCATGACTACGCCCCAAGGTTGAGTCGGAACGAACACGGCTGCAATGCCGAACGTTTCGCGGGACCCCTGCAGAGTTTGTAGGCGCAGGCCTGCATAGACATCACTCATCTTCGGTTTTGATTCACCGAAGAATTTCATACCGAGACCTCCAGGCGAGCTTCGCCGGCGTAGATGCGCTTAATAATTTCTTCGATGGGCTCGTCCTCGATTAGCAGGTCCCGGACTTCGATGGCTGCCAAGACCTGGCGAATAAGATCTGAAGTTGAAACTTTCACGCGGTCAAAGCGGATGCGGTAGGTGAGTTCGTCGACTTGATCCACTTCCAAGCCATCGCGCGAGAAGGCATCGAGGGCTGCCGCTTGCGTGCGGTCTTTCAATGCGAATTTAATCTGCTTGGTGCGCAGCAGTTGCTGTTTGAGCTGCGCAAGCTGTCCATCGTAGAGGACTTTGCCGTGGTCGATGATCATGATGCGTCGGCAAAGTTCCTCGATATCGTCCAGATCGTGAGTGGTAAGCAGCACCGTGGTGCGAAATTCGCGATTAATGGCGCGCAAAAAATGGCGGATGTGATCCTTGGCTACGACGTCCAGGCCTATGGTCGGCTCGTCGAGAAATAATAGCGGAGGATTATGCAAAAGCGCGGCTGCGAGATCGCAGCGCATGCGTTCTCCCAGCGAGAGTTTGCGCACGGGAGTGTGCAGGTAGTCCCGGATATTCAGAATTGCATCGAAATGTTCCATACGCGCGTCGAAATCACGCTGCGAAACATCATATATTCGGCGGAGCAACTTGAAGGATTCGATGACGGCGATATCCCACCATAACTGCGTGCGTTGCCCGAAGACGACCCCGATGGTCTTCACATACTGGCGACGTTGGCGATATGGAACATAGCCGTTGATGCGGATTTCGCCGCTGGTCGGCACGAGGATGCCGGTCAGCATTTTGATGGTAGTGGATTTCCCCGCGCCATTGGGTCCGATGTAGCCGACCATTTCGCCTTGTTCAATCGAAAAGCTAACCCGATCCACCGCAGCGACCGTGCGGTAATCGCGAACGAAAAGATTCTGAAGGGAACCCCAGACGCCTTCGCGGCGTTTGAACGTACGGAAGTGCTTGCAGAGGTCGTGAACGTGAATGAGGGAACTATCGCTCATCTATGTGTAAATTCTAACACCTGCGTCGAAGCATCGTCGGCAAGGCTCGAGGTTGACGGCCCATCCCCGAGCCGATATGACACCCGTCTCGCTTCTTAGACGTGGGCAATGCCCTTTGGATAAGAAAGAATTTACAAAGAAAGCCAAGAAAGCGTTGCTAGCCTTTGTGGCAAACCGAGCAGTGCTTGGCTTCGTAATTTTCCATGGTGACTTCGAACATGTTGTTGCATCCGATGCAGACGCGGTGAATTTTGGCAGGCGGATTGGCACCCGGCTTGACGTCGGCGCCGTGCGCGGAATGTTCAGTACGTTGGGGCTCGCTCATGGGCAAATTCTAACACGGCGACGGACGCAGTCAATTATGGCGCCGTGCTCGATAGGAAAAGAAATTTGGAGTCAGCGTTTTGCTGGAGTTCAGGCAGCGTGGCTCGCTTCTAGTAGCTCCCGAACACGGCTAACGATTTGGCCGATGCTAACCGGTCGATAAAACACCGCTGCAGCAGGCGGTAGAGCGACGGTGTCGGTTCGGGAAGCGATCAGAATTGCAGGAACCCGTTTGAGTAATGCCTGGATTGCCCGAGAATCCGCGAATTCGCTAGTGGCTTCGGCCACAATCAGGGCGGGCATGCGGCCGTCAGCCAGTACGCGACCGATGTCCTCGGTTGAATCCATTCCGAGAGCATTAATGCCGCGTTCACGCAATTCCGCGCGCAAGCACGCACGTAAAGTCCAATCGTGCGCCAGGATAATTAGGACTGGCATCCTCAGATTTGTAGGCCTTTGAGTGAGTGTCAACTTCGTGAGCCCGAGCCACGCCGGCATTATTCTAGTCATCAGCAACTGAACCCGACCCGACAAAATCTCGCAGCTATCCCTGCGCAGCCGGTGGCACGTCTTCACCTAGCGCGGTTGCCAAAGCGATTTGGTGGTCCTGTTCATCGAGCAGGATCTCGCGGATATGTTCGGCCATGGCGAACTCGTTTAGTTGTTCGCACTGACGGACTCTCTCACGATAGTTGCGGATGGTTTCGGTTTCATTATTCAGATCGAAACGCAACATGTCCTTCGCTTTTTCCGAGGTTCGAACGGGTTTAGGCGTGATTGCGGGCATTCCACCGAGATAATCGATCTGATTCGAAATGATTAAGGCGTGACTAAGTTCTTCGGCCGCGTGTTTCTCAAGTTCTCCGGCAATATTCATGTATTCAGCGCCTTTGAGAACTTGAGAATACACAACGTACGAAATGATGGCTTGATACTCGCGGGCCAAATCTTCATTTAATAGTTCGATTAATTTCTTGCGGTCAATCTGCTGCGTTTCTTGAGGCACAGCCTTATCCTTCATGATGTTCTCCTCGTAATTCCGGCGATAACGTTACCATGAACGATGAAAGCAGGATCGGAGAAAAATTTGAACGGATATGCCTTCCGCGTTTGCTTAAGACGCGGAATTCTTGGCTTCGCGGTAGGCGTGTTCTCCGGCGTCGGATGCTTGGCGGACTTGTTCGCGCACCTGGTCTTTCGTTTGATTGATGCCGTCCTGCGCGCGCTGCGCCCATTTCTGGCCCGTTGCAACTGCGCTGTCCAGTCCGTCCTTGGCACTTCCGATCAAATAATCCCGAGTGTCGTCGCCGGACTGAGGGGCAAAGAGCACTCCAAGGGCCGCGCCTACTCCGATTCCTATCGCAAATATCGAAACGGTTTCTGCCCAATTATTTCTTCTGCGCATCTGAATCCTCCGTATTTGAAGCGAATTTCCCGCTCGCTGGATCTGCGATTAGCGGGTAATGCCGTAAAGGATGCCAGCTTAAACTATGCCTTTCAGGGTAATCGGCAATGCCCGTTATAACAATAAGGGCATGCATGTAGATTTGGATAACGACGTCGGTGCCTGCCCAACGCTCTGAACAGTTAATTCGACGAAGTTGCTTTCTGGTTCTTAACCTGCGGTTCGTTGACCACTTGTCTCACGTTTGGAACGCCGCTGGCGACTTTTTCGGCGAAGCTGCGTCTCGATTCGGAGTTCACTTCACCTTTCAAGGTCACGACACCATTCTTGACATCGTATCGCACGTTCTTGTTCCGTCGGTTCTGGAATCAACGCAGCATCCAGGCTTTTTCCGACGCCGTCGTCAAGATCCGAGTTTGCGGACTTGCCGTCGCTCCCACCGTCTCCCGGTGGAACGACGGTAATGTCGTCTGCTGCCACCTGGCTGCCGGCAATCGATTTAGCGATCGATTCCGCTTGTGACTTGTCGGTATCGGATGGGACGTGTCCGCCAACAGTTACCACGCCCTTGTCTCTGTCTTGACTCACAGTGACGTCTTTATAACCAGATTGATCGAGAAATCTGCGAATGCTGTCCGAATCGTCCGGCGATTTCGGCGGATTCGACCAACAACCAGTCCAGGTCCCAACTGCAAATAATGAAGGCTTCGAAAGATGAGACACCAGCCGTAGCATGTATGGATCTCCAATAAAGAATTTGGGAAATTCGGCCTCTCACCGATTCCCACCGGTATTGCGAGTCTACGGCGGAACCATATAGTCATCAGTTTGGGAAGGACAATACGGGTAAGGATGTAAACTGGTGGATATATCGCGTTACGTGATGTTGAACTGCTTTACACGGGTTGCCGCTCTCTACGTGGTCTTGGCTGCGCGTTCGTTTATCACTTCTTCGGCGATGCTGCGACCGACAGCAGGAGCGATCATTCGGACTTCCGTCATCAATTGCACGAATTGATCTGGATAAAGCGACTGCGCACCATCGGAAAGAGCGCGCTCGGGGTCCTGGTGTACTTCGATGAGCAATCCATCGGCGCCCGCAGCGACTGCTGCACGCGCCATCGCGCCCACTTTGTCGCGGCGTCCTGTGCCGTGGGAAGGGTCGGCGAGCACGGGCAAGTGCGACAGCTGTTTGAGCACCGGAATCGCAGCGATATCCATGGTGTTACGCATGTACGTGTCAAACGTGCGGATTCCGCGTTCGCAGAGGATCACGTTGTAGTTGCCCCCGGCCATAATGTATTCCGCGCTGAGTAACAATTCCTCGATGGTTGCAGACATCCCGCGTTTCAGCAGAACCGGCTTTTGAATTTCGCCGAGCGCACGCAACAAATAGTAATTCTGCATGTTGCGCGCGCCAACTTGTAGCACGTCCACGTAAGGCAGCATTACTTCAATCTGCGAAGGGTCCATCACTTCGCTGATTACCAGCAGTCCATTCTTGTCGGCAGCACCACGTAAGAGCTTCAGTCCATTCTCGCCCATGCCTTGAAATGAGTACGGCGACGAGCGCGGCTTGAACGCGCCTCCACGCAGTAGTTTCGCTCCTGCACGGGCAACACGCTCCGCAATTTCGCCAATCTGTGCAGCTGATTCGACCGCGCACGGTCCCGCCGCAGCCACAATTTCAGGTCCGCCGATTGCGACACCGTTGCCCAATTCGATGATTGAGCCCTGGGGGCGAAAATTTCTCGACGCCAGCTTGAACGGATGCGAAATGCGGATAATTTCTTCCACGCCTGGTGCGGCCTGCAGAGCCTCGACTTTACCGCGATGTTCCTGACTCGTACCGACAACGCCAATCACGGTTCGCTCCTCGCCCCGGCTGGGATGCGCCTGGAAGCCGCATTCCTGGATGCGCTTCACCACATGATTGATTTGCTCTTCGGTCGCATCTACGGCCATGTTGATAATCATGATTTGCTCCCGGTTGGGCTAAACGGCCTCCGCCTGTGCTATCCCTGCCGGCTTGTAGGACGCCGACTTGTACGATCCTAGAACTTTCAGTTCGACCACTGCGTGTCTCAGTTCATCGAGCGCCGCCATTAGTTCCGGGTCGTGGGCTGCGGCTTGTAAATCCAAATAAAATCGGTACTGCCACGGACGTCCGTGCATCGGCCGACTTTCAATTTTCATCATGTTGATATTGCGCCGCGCAAATGGTTCCAGCGCGTGAAGTAATGCTCCGGGACGATGCGCCAACTGAAACACTAAAGAGATTTTGTCTGCCGCCGGTGACCGGGCTTGTAGCGGAGTCTCGGGGATCGCCGATAGCAGAAAAAATCGCGTGTAATTTTCGGGGTCATCCTCGAGATGTTCGCGCAGGATTGCAGCGCCATAGATTTCCGCCGCGTGTCGGCCGGCAATAGCTCCGCGGCTCCGATCCCTCGCGCGCATGAGCTCCTGAACGCTGCCGGCTGTATCTTCGGCCGCAATTCGTTTCAATTCCGGATACCGAGCAAAAAACGTTTCGCACTGTGCTAGCGCCACAGGATGCGACTCGACGGACTTCAGTTCTTCGAACTTCGCGCCCGGTAACGCAATTAGATTGTGAGCAATCGGGATGATCACCTCGCCTGCAACGTGCAGTCCGCTTCCAACCAACAAGTCCAATGAGCGATGAACGGAACCCGCCAGGCTGTTCTCCATCGGCGCCAGAGCGTAATCGGCAATGCCGTTTTGAATAGCCGCGAACGTAGCATCAAAGGTGCCGCAAGGCACTAGGACGATTTCTGCACCCATTAGCTTCAGCGCCGCCTCTTCGCTGAAAGCTCCACGTTCCCCTTGAAAGGCTACGCGCGGGCCCGCTACGGGTTTCATGCCGCAGCCACCTTCACTGCTTTTGCCGCCTTGCCTGTTTTCCGGCGCCTCGAATGCAAACTCGCGGAACCCTTCACATGCTCGGGAAGATTCACTTTGCCTAGCCCATGATCTTCTTGAATTCGAATGGATTCGTGCAGGATGAGACGATAAATCTTCTCGACTGCTTCGCTGTCCAGGGGGCCCGGGTTCAATGTTTTCATCCTCGAAAGGATTTCCTGCTCGCGCGCCGGCACTCTCAAGGCTATTCCGCCGGCGCCTTTCAATCGGCCGACTTCCAACGCGAAAGCGGCACGCACATTGAGCAGGTGCAGCAGGGTGGTGTCAATCGCATCGATTTTCGCCCGCCAGTCGCCGATCTTGATCTCGCTCATGCCGCCCTCCGATTTCGTCCCAAAAACAAAAAAGGCCGCGTTCTCTTTCGAGGTTCGCGGCCGGCGCTTAAGACTTGGTGCGGTTCTTAACTTTGAGTGCTTGCTTGATCCGCGCGCGTCCCGCCGGCCCGCTCCCCCATAAAGGAGATGCGGTAAGTAAAAGCGAAACGGTAATAAAACATACTCATCGCGGATCCGATTCCTCTCGCCGCTGCGGGTACCGGGCGCCAGTTGCTCTCGCCAATCGCTGCGACTACCGGCTACTATACGAAAGGTGCCGGGTGCCGTCAAGGGCCTCGCGACTGGAATTGTCATAAGCAGTTTTTATGCGCAGGACAATAATTACAAATTTGACTTATCTCGAGACCGGCCGTCTACTGTGATTACAGCGCACCATTTCAGGCTGTTTGAGGTTCGGCTCTGATCGAGATATCGGAAGAGAAGGAACCGAAGTTCCGCGACACGCAAGTCCATGAACAGAGTCCTTAATACCTTGGTCCTAGTAATTATCGGCTGCGGGCCTCCCGCCTAGGATACTTCCAGGCGATGCGCCCCGCACCAGAGCAACGGTGACGGGGCATTTTTGGTTTATGTGGGGCAACGGAGAAACGAGCGACTATGCAGAGTGACGCAATAAAGAAGGGCATCGCACGAGCTCCCGCCAGAGCGATGCTCAAAGCGACCGGCCTGACCGATGCCGATCTCGCGCGGCCACTGGTCGCGGTCGCCAACACCTGGACAGAAGTCACACCGTGCAATTTTCATCTACGCGCGTTGGCTGAGCGTGTGAAGGAAGGCATTCGCGCTGCGGGCGGCACGCCGATCGAATTCGACACTATCACCATTTCAGACGGAATCACCATGGGCACCGAAGGCATGAAGGCTTCGCTGGTATCCCGCGAAGTGATTGCCGATTCGATCGAGCTTTTTGTGCGTGCGCACTCGTTCGATGCAGTCATTGCTCTTTGCGGCTGCGATAAGACCATCCCTGCCACGGTAATGGCCTTGGCGCGCCTGAATCTGCCGTCGCTTTCACTCTATGGTGGATCGATTCTGGCTGGGCGCTTCGAAGGGCGTGAAGTGACCATTCAAGATGTTTTCGAAGCCGTGGGAGCGTGCGCTGCCGGAAAAATGACTGAAAAGCAGCTTGGAGAATTGGAAGACAAGGCTTGTCCAGGCGCCGGGGCTTGCGGTGGCCAATTCACAGCGAACACCATGGCTACCGCCATCGCATTCCTTGGGATTTCGCCCATGGACGCAAACGAAATCCCTGCCACCGATCCTCGCAAGGGCAAAGCAGCTTTCGATTGCGGCAAGTTGGTCATGCGCCTTCTGCAAGCAGACATTCGTCCGAAACAAATCATTACGCGCGATTCCTTGCACAACGCAATTGCTTCCGTCGCTGCCTCCGGAGGGTCTACCAACGCCGTCCTGCACCTATTGGCTATAGCTTCCGATGCGCAGGTGCCTTTAACTCTCAAGGATTTTGACGAGATCTCGGCTAAGACTCCTTTACTTGCGGATTTGAAGCCGGGGGGCCGATTTAACGCGCCGGACATGTTCCGCGCCGGTGGAATGCGCGTGTTGGGCGAGCGCCTACTCGAAGCCGGGCTCCTCCATGACAACATCACCGCATCGGGGCGAAAGCTTTTCGATGAGATTCGTGATGTGGCGGAAATTTCGGGCCAAGAAGTCGTGAGAGCGCTGCGAAATCCGATCAAGCCCAACGGAGGCCTGGCGATTCTGTACGGCTCGCTCGCGCCCGAAGGCTGCGTCGTAAAACTAGCCGGACATGAGCGTGTCTCGCACACCGGACCAGCGCGTGTTTTCGATTCCGAAGAGACCGCGTTTGAAGCGGTGCAGAACCGCAAGATTCAGTCGGGAGATGTGGTTGTCATCCGCTACGAGGGGCCGAAAGGCGGTCCCGGCATGCGCGAAATGCTTGCCGTTACGGGCGCCTTGGTGGGGCAAGGTCTAGGCGAGAGCATCGCGTTGATCACCGATGGCCGGTTCAGCGGCGCGACACATGGCCTGATGGTTGGCCACGTGGCTCCGGAAGCGGCAAGTGGTGGCCCCATTGCGTTGCTGCGCGATGGCGACGTGATCACGCTGGATGTGCGCGCCCGGCGTCTCGACGTGCAGGCAAATCTCGAAGAGCGCCGCGCACAATGGAAAGAGCCGGCTCCGCACTACACCAGCGGCGTAATGGCTAAGTACGCGAAATTAGTTTCCTCGGCGTCGCAAGGAGCAGTCACCAGCGTCGCATAGAGATTCGCAACAGCAAGTACAAGGAGAATACAGATGGCAAAAATCTTCTGGGAAAAAGATGCGAATCCCCGAGCGCTCGAAGGCAAGCGCATTACCGTGTTGGGTTACGGCAGCCAAGGGCGTGCGCACGCGTTGAATTTGCGAGACAGCAAGTTGAACGTCACGGTGGGCCTGCGTCGCGGCGGCCCTTCATGGAAACAAGCCGAGCAAGACGGCTGGCCTCTCACCGGCCCGTCCGAAGCGGTCGAGGGTGCGGATGTAATCGTGATGCTGGCGCCCGATATGGCGCAGCCGGCGCTGTACATGAACGAGGTCGCGCCCAATTTAAAAGACAGCGTCATGATTCTGTTCTCTCACGGATTCAATATCCACTATGGACAAATTACTCCGCCGAAAAATGTAGACATAACGATGGTCGCGCCCAAAGGTCCCGGGAACCTGGTCCGGCGCACATATGAAGAAAGCCGCGGTGTCCCTTGCCTGCTTGCGATTCACCAGGATGCAACGGGCCACGCATTTGACCGGACGCTTGCTTACGCGCGCGCGATCGGCGGCACACGCGCCGGCGTAATCCAGACGACTTTCGCGGAGGAAACGGAAACCG
Source organism: uncultured Acidobacteriota bacterium (assembly GCA_963703675.1). GTDB lineage: Bacteria > Acidobacteriota > Terriglobia > Acidiferrales > UBA7541 > Palsa-295. The sequence goes on from CAVPFH010000014.1 coordinate 241,147, forward strand.
ATCTTTTCGGTGAACAAGCCGTTCTGTGCGGCGGCGCCCGCGAACTGATTCAAGCCGGCTGGGAAACGTTGGTGCAGGCCGGTTATCAGCCCGAAGCCGCATATTTCGAATGCCTGCACGAATTGAAGTTGATCGTGGACCTCATTTACGAAGGTGGAATCGCCAAGATGCATCAATTCGTCAGCGAAACGGCCAAATATGGCGACATTACTCGGGGCTCGCGCGTCATTGACGCCCATGTGCGCGAAAGCATGAAGAAGATCCTCGGCGAAATTCAATCGGGCGCCTTCGCCAAAGAATGGATTCTGGAGAATCAAACCGGACGCTCGCAGTACACCAAGCTCCTGGAAAAAGACAAGAATCACCCGATCGAAAAAGTCGGCGAAGAACTACGCGCGCAAATGTCTTGGCTGAAACCGGAAACGGCCACGGCAGCAAGTGGTGTCAAATGAAAGGCGCACAATTCTTAGTGAAAGCCCTCGAACGCGAGGGCGTCGAAATCATCTTCGGTTATCCCGGCGGCGCGATCATGCCGGTGTACGACGCGCTGCTTGATTCTAAGATTCGCCACATCCTGGTGCGTCACGAACAAGCCGCCGCACTGGCCGCGGACGGCTACGCGCGCGCGACCGGAAAAGTAGGGGTCTGCATGGCGACGTCCGGACCCGGAGCCACCAATCTGGTTACCGGAATCGCCAACGCCTATATGGATTCGGTTCCCATGGTTGCCATCACGGGACAAGTCGCCACTTCACTGATGGGCACTGATGCGTTTCAAGAAGTGGACATATTCGGTATCACGCTGCCTGTGGTGAAGCATAGCTTCTTGGTGAACACCGCGTCCGACCTCCCCCGCATCGTTCATGAAGCATTCCGAATCGCGCGTTCGGGACGACCGGGCCCGGTTCTGATTGACTTGCCGAAAGATATCGCGAATATCGTTGCTGATTTTGAGTTCCATGAGGCAACAGCCACCGAAAGCACGTCAGAACTAAACGCTAAATCTATCGCGCGCGCCCTCGAACTCATGCGCCAGAGTTATTCTCCGGTGGTTTACGCCGGCGGCGGCATCGGCATGGCCGGGGCACTCGCCGAATTCAGAAATTTCATCGACACCGCCCGCATTCCGGTGGTTGCGACGCTGAAAGGTCTCGGAGCGATTCCCACAACGCATCCGCTATCGCTGGGAATGATGGGCATGCATGGCACGAAAGCAGCAAATCACGCCGTACAGTCCTGCGATCTTTTGATTTGTATCGGAGCAAGATTTGACGATCGCGCCACCGGCCGCCTGAACGCCTTCGCGCCGCACGCAAAAGTGATTCACATGGATGTCGATCCTGCGGAAGTCGGCAAGCTGCGTCGCGCAGATGTGCCGCTCATCGGGAACCTGCGCCAGTCGCTCGCTGCGCTGGCGTGTCCGCTCGATATCGAACCGTGGCGCCGCGAGTGCACCGCCGCAAAGCAGACTCATGCTTGGGACTATGCCGCACCTGGCTCGGAAGTTTACGCGCCGGGTTTCCTGAAAACGCTCTCCGAGCGCGCTGGTGAAGATTGCATCGTTGCCTGCGACGTCGGCCAGCACCAGATGTGGGTAGCCCAACATTTTCATTTCAAAAACCCCGCGCAGCACCTCAGCAGCGGGGGATTGGGCACCATGGGATTTGGTTTGCCCGCGGCTATTGGCGCGCAATTTGCGTTTCCGGATGCGCGGGTCATCAACGTTTCCGGCGACGGCTCGATCATGATGAACCTGCAAGAACTGGCCACACTGCGGCGCTACGATCTACCCATTAAAATTGTGCTATTCGACAACCGTGCCCTGGGTATGGTTCGGCAGTGGCAAGAACTTTTTCACGACCGCCGCTACAGCGAAGTGGATCTCTCCGACAATCCTGATTTCGTGCGCGTGGCGGAGTCGATGGGCATTCCATCGTTCCGCGTCGAGGATCGCGGCGACGTGAGCTCTGCAATTGACCGCCTACTGGCAGAGCCGGGACCTGTGCTCGCGCACGTGCTGATTCATCAGGAAGCGAATGTGTGGCCTATCGTCGGCCCGGGCAGATCGAACTCCGAAATGCTGGACGAGGTCGCACGGTGAGCACTTTCACCTTGCAAATGCGCGTGAGACAAAGCGAGGGCGCATTGGTACGCGTCCTCGGTGTCACGCGCAGGCGCCGTTTTGACTTGCTGCGCCTCACTGCAAACGCCACGGAGGACGGCAGCTTTCTCGATGTTCAGATGACCGTGAAGGCGGATCGCGCCGAGCACACCCTGGTGCGTCAAATCGAAAAACTCGAAGATGTCGACAACGTGGAAATTCTCGAATCCGGCGCTGCAAAGCTTGGTTCTCACGCGGCCTCCACTGCTCACTGACGGAATCAGGTCTTTTGCATTAAACTAGCGGTCGTGCCCTCCAACGACGAAGCAGTTCCTTTCCAGCGCGTAGCGATTATTGGAACCGGCCTGATCGGCGGATCCTTCGGGCTCGCGTTGCGCCGGGCCCTCCCACAGATCGCCGTTGTCGGGTTTGACCGCCCTAACACTCTTGCTTCAGCATGCGCGCGCGAAGCTGTAGAAGAGACCTCTAAGGATATTCCTAGCGCGGTTCGTCACGCCGATCTCGTTTACATTGCCTTGCCCATTGGGGCAACCATCGATGCGCTTCCCACTATAGCCGCGGCAGTTCGCGACGGCACACTCATTACCGACACAGGCAGCACGAAAGTAGCGATTTGCAGCGCCGCTCAACGAGCATTTCGCACCGGTGCGCGATTTCTCGGTGGCCATCCCATGGCGGGCAAGGAGGAACCCGGGATCACTCAGTCTGACCCCGATTTGTTCGCCGGGGCGCCCTACGCGCTGATTGGCAAACAGGACGACCCTGACCCGCGCGTCCAAGGATTCGCTTCGCTGCTTGGCGCGCTAGGTGCCCAACCCGTGTGGTGTGATGCGGAGACCCACGATTGGGCGGTCGGCGTCGTCTCGCACTTGCCGCAAATGCTCTCGGTGGCCCTGGCGCGTGTTGTGCAGGACGAAATGGACGAGACTGGCCTGCCGCTAACACTCGCCGGACAGGGTTTGCAGGATATGTTGCGGCTTGCCGGAAGCCCGTACGGGTTGTGGCGCGACGTGGCCCTCACCAACACTGAAAATGTTGCACGTGCGCTCAGCAGGCTGGAGCAGGCTGTGGAATATGTTCGCACCCGGCTGACATCGAAGGATCTCGAGGACGAATTCGCCCACGCTAACGAGGTCTACAAATTGCTGAAAAAAACCGCGCGCAGCGATTGACAAGGCGCCGTCCAAAACCATGCCCGTCTGACGGCGACCGCTACAAATTCACAATCCAAGACTGCGGTGAGATTAGGGTTCGCGCGGTACAACGGAAACGAGGCGCTTGTCGCGGACGTAAAATTGCTGGCCGCGCCAGTGAATGCGTTGCGGGAAGAAACTTGCCAACCACACCACGAACGCAAACGCGTCGCGCAGCGGCAGCGATTCCATCCTTCGCCGCAATAGTGGATCGCGCATGCCCCAAACGCCGATTACCCAGGCAGAAAGTCCCCGCAGCACCAGGTAACCGATAATCAATGAAACAGCCCAGGCAGCTGAGGGCGCGGCAATGGCGGCCAATATCGCCAATGGCAGTCCCTGCGTGAAAATCAATCCGAAATGCCCTGCTGGACGCGAATAACGAATGCTCAAATTCCAGCGCAGTTGATGCCGGAACGCGTCGCCAAGGGTTTGATGCGGATACACGATCGACACGGGAAACGTACTGAGTTCCACGCGATGACCCTGTGAGGCGATGCGATTGCCCAACTCATAATCGTCGGAAAAGTGATCAACCAGTGATTCGAACCCCCCGATCTCAGCGAGCCTTGCCTTTGTCGTGGCCATGGTCGCGCCCAGGGTGAAGTCCACATCGCCCAACAGCCACGCCACCAGCACTCCAGCCGTAAAGTCCGTACTGTTACCAAGCGCCTCTAGATTTGCAGCCAGTGACCCGTCCGTAAGTCCGCGGTAAAGGCAAGTAACCGCACCAACTTCAGGATCGCGAAACGGCGCCGCAATCGCCAGCAAATATCGTGGTTCTACGCGAACATCGCTATCGCTGAGGACGACAATCTCGTGCTGGGCCTCGCGCACCAGGCGGCAAAGCTTGTTCACTTTGTCGCTCACTCCCAGCGGCTCGACGCCTACGATGAGCTTGATCATACGCTCGGGAAAATTGCGCGCTAATTCCTCGATCACCGGTACGGCAGGATCGTGCTGGTCGCTTACGCAAAATAATATTTCGTAATTGGGATAATCCTGCAGGCAGAAACTCGCATAATTTTGATAGGTTTCGCGGTCCAGGCCATAGATCGGCTTAAGAATACTGATAGGAGGAGTGAAAACCGGAAGAGCGAAATCGCGTCCGCGAAAAAGGCGCAGAGCCGCAATGATTGCCACCAGGTAGTACGCGAGGGATGCGAGCGCCAGCATTAGCAGCGCATCGCGAATCACGGTCCACGCCATTTCTTGCTAGCCTTTGCCCTGCCAGACCAAGGCCACGCCGATGCACACTAGAACAACGCCAACCCATCGCAGGGAAGTAATCCGTTCGCCAAGGAAGACGCAGCTGCCGTACGCACCGGCCGCGTAACTGAGCGCCGTCGCCGGTACAACGAAGCTTACGTTCTCGCTGGAGAGCACAACCAACATCGCCAGGAACGCCACCATCATCAGCATGAGCCCAATCCACATCCAGCTGACTCGCAGCGCACGGCGGAAAACTCTCAACAATTCGAGTGGATGAAAGTTCTCAACTTCGCCGACGAACTTCATCGCACGCGTGATACATAGTTCGCCTGCCGTGCTGGCGCAGACCACGAACAACAGCAGAAAAGCGACGTGGGCCATCAGATGCGCTCCGTAGTTCTGGGCGGTGTATATCCCACAATCAGAACACCGAGGCCGATGATCGAGATGCCGATCCATCGCGTGGCGCTGACTATTTCACCCAGAAGAAAGTGGCCCAGCAAAGCGACGACAACGTACGAGATGGAGGACGCAGGCTGAACGAAGCTGAAATCGGCCCAGGAAAGCACGAGCAGGTATACGACGAAAAACGCCAGCAGCAGCATAATCCCCAGCCACACCGTGGCCGACGTGAATGCCACGGTGAAAAAACGCAGGGCGTCGGCAGGTGTCCAGGTAGCGGCCGAGCCCACGGCTTTCATGCCCTTGCCCAGAAACACGTCGCCCAACGGGCCGAACATGACCATGATCAAAAGGAAAATGTAAGTTTTGAGATGCAGGCCTTGCGACGAACTCATGCGCCTTGAGATTCGCCGGCCACTCCGACCGATGGTGACGCTTGAACCATCGCTTTTTTCTGTACGCCCTTCTTGGCCACCTTGCGGCGGTCGTGGCGCAACTTCATGAAGTCCACAGCTTCATGGAATAGGCGCTTGCGCTCGTGGGAATCCCAAAGGGCTTCGCGAACAATGCGCCAAGCCACACGCGGCCGGAAATAATAGCTGTCGTAGAAACGGTTCACGGACTCAACCATATATTCGCGGGACAGATCCGGATATTGCAGGTGTGGAAGCTGGTGTCCCATGTCGTCGGTAATTGCTTCACCGGCAAGGAAACCTTCTTTCATGCCTTGGTCGTAAAGCGCCGTGCCGGGATAGGCATGAGCCATGGAAACCTGGATGGTTTCGCAATCCAATTCCTTGGCGTATTCGATGGTCTTCTCGATCGTCTGCTTGGTTTCGCCGGGCAGGCCGATGATGAAGTCGCCATGAACGTTGATTCCCACCTTTTTGCAATTCTGCACGAAAGTACGGCCCATTTCTATGGTGGCGCCCTTCTTGATGTTCTTAAGGATTTGCGGGTCGCCCGATTCAAAGCCAACGATCAGCAGGCGCGCGCCGGCATCAGCCATGGCCTTCAGTGTCTCGTAATCGCTGTGGACGCGAGCTGTGCAGGACCACCGGAAGCCGACTGACTTGAATTCCTTGCATAGCGCCAGCACGCGGTCCTTGCGAATGTTAAAGGTGTCGTCGTCGAAGAAAAATTCCTTGGCTTGCGGAAACATGTTGTGCGCCTGTTTGAATTCTCGAGCTACGCTTTCTACTGAACGCACGCGCCATGCATGGCCAGAAAGCGTCTGCGGCCACAGGCAGAAAGTACAAAGCGCCGGACATCCGCGCGCAGTGTAAAACGAAACGTAGGGATTCAGCAGGAACGGCACGTTATATTTTTCGATGGTGAGATTGTTCTGATACACATCGGTGGCGAATGGCAACGCGTCCAGCTCCGCCGTCTGCATCATTGGGCGCTGCGGGTTATGGACAACCTTGCCGTCCTGGATGTAGCTCGCGCTCTGAATCTCCGAAAGCGGCTTGCCCTGCGCGTACTCCACAACGGCATGGTCGAATTCCCCGCGGACGACGAAATCAATGTCCGGACTCGCCAGCAGACTCTCAGCCGGCTTGATCTGGACCTGCGGCCCCACGAAGCAGATTTTCAGCCCGGGTTTCTTGTCCTTCATCGCTCGCGCCATGCGCAAGTCGCTCAAGAAACCGACCGTGGACGTAAACAAAATTACGAATTCGTAATCCTGCGCGATCTGGATGACTTGCTGGGGAGTCACTCCGTGCGGAGGAGCGTCCAGTAGGCGGCTGCCTGGCAACATTCCGGCGGGATACGCGAGCCAAACAGGGTACCAATAGGATTCGATCTCGCGGGTGGCGGGCCAACGCGACCCCGCGCCGCCATCGAATTTCTCAAAGCTCGGAGGATTCAAAAATAATGTCTTCATTGCAGACGGCATGTACTATTACCCCCTTAGACTACCCCTCAAGACGTTAGATTCACGCAAACCTGTAAGGACTTATTTTACTCGATTATGCGGCCCCTCCCAAGCCATGCTTTCAAGTCCCGGTCCTACTGAAACACTTTGGCAAGCTGCCCCGTGGCCTGTAATAGGGTCAATTGGCTCTGCTGCCGCGCGACATCCGCATCTAGAAACGCGACCCATTTGTCGCTTTCGTCCAGCCGGACCTGCTCGATATCCCGCAAAGTAGCCCGCCCCTGATCGAACCTGGCTTGTGTCAGTTCCACGGTCTCCTGGGCCAGTTTGAGATCCAGACGAGCCACCTCGCGCGTGGCATCCAGTTCACGGACGTTGCGCGCCTTCTGCTGCACGTCCAGGCGGACCTCTTGCCGCTTATTGCCGAGCGAGATCTCCGAGGCCTGTAATTGAGTCTTGGCTAACGCGATATTGGCGCGGGTCTTGGCTGCGAAGAGCGGAATATTAATTTGCACCCCGCCTTGAAAATTGTTGGCCTGATATTGATTGTTGTAATACTTCTTGTAGTCGTTGAAGGGGGCCAGTACGCTGTATTGCGCTACGAAGCTCAGCGTCGGCCAATAACTCAACTTAGCGCCGTGCAGGAGATCCCGGCGCGCCGCCCGGTCGTTTTCAGCCTCTTGAATGCCGTGATCGCTCTGAATTGCCAGATTGGCAAGCTCGCTCACTTGCATATCCGTCGAGAAGGACGGCTCGTCGGTTTCCACCTGAACAGACTGAGTGTCGGGTATGCCGCTCAGATTCCGTATCTGTTGGGTCAGTGCTTCGTCCCGCCCTTCGAGCTTGATAATCCGTTCTTGAACTCGGGCGGCAGTCAATTCGCTTCGCGTTACTTCGATAGGAAGCTCCTGATTGGCCTGGACTCGTTCGCGCGTGACCTCCAGTACCTTTTCGGCGCTGGGCTGCTCGCTGCGTAGGAGTTCCAGCGAATGCCGCACTTTTGCTAATTCCAAATAGGACGAGGCTGTGCGTACGATCACGTCATCGCGCGTCCGGTCAATTTCCAGTTTCATGGTTTTGGCGTGTTCTTCAGCCGCATGCTGCTGCGCCTTCAAAATCGGATCGAAGATAGCCTGGTTGTAATTGGCCTGAAAGACTGCGGGAGGCGAGCCATTCAGAGAAGGGAACCCGTAGGTGTACGCTGCCCCTGAGCCCGTATAGACGTTCGGCAAGAATGCGGAGCGGTCCACGCCTGTTTCATTCAACGCTACGTTGTACTGCACGCGGGCCAGGGCCAAATCACGGCTATTTTGAAGCGCCAGGGCCACCACTTCTCTCATGGACAGCTTGCGGTCATCCTGCGCGCGCGCTGAGGCTGCCGCGAGCAACAGCGCGCCAAGCACCGTCAGCGCCACAGGAGCTCGCGCTAGCAGCGAAATTTTCGTTGCATGCTTATTCATAGCGCAACGACTCCGTCGGATGAAGTTTGGCCGCACGATTCGCCGGCAAATAACCGAACAGAATTCCCGTGGAACACGATACCAAAAACGCGAGCATCACTGAGATCCATGATACCGGAATGTGAATACCCGCTGCCTCGGGGACCAGGCTGATTACGAAATTTAAAATTGCGGGTATCGTCACGGCAATAGCAATGCCCACGACCGCTCCGGTGCCGCTGATCAGCAGCGCCTCCATTAAAAATTGGTAGAGGATGGCATCTCGGGGCGCGCCGATCGCCTTGCGAATTCCAATCTCGCGCGTTCGTTCCGTCACAGTCACCAGCATGATATTCATGATGCCGATTCCGCTGATGGTGAGCGCGATCAGCGCGATTACGATCAAAATCACAGTAAGCGCCATGGAAATTTTTCGTGCCGAATCGAGCAATGACCCAAGATTTTCGACATGGTATTCGGCGCCCGGCCGGTGGCGGCTGCTCAAAAACTGCGACACCTCTTGAGTCAGCTGGGGAACGTCTTCGGGCCGATACGCTTGCACGTAAAATGTCCGCAGATAATCGGTTCCCGTAAAGTATTTGATCAGCCCGATTGGCACGATTGCCGATTCGCGCGTAATTTCCGTCTGGCCAAAAGTAGCAGTGCGTTCGTGGAATACTCCAATCACGGTAAAGTGAAGGTCACCCAACCGTATTTCTTTGCCGACGGGGTCCTCGTTGGGGAACACGCGCTCGGCGAGCTCTTGCGTCAACAAACACACCTTGCTGTGGGAGGCCATATCGTCTTCATCAAAATACCGTCCGCGAAGAATGAGCAAGCGGCGTATTTCCTGGAAGCCATCGGTTACACCCACCAAGTTGACGGGACGGCTTAATCCATTCACCACCACAGTCATTGGCGTGTCATGTGTTCCGGCCGCTTGCGCCACTTGAGGCAGCGCGGTTTTCACCTCATCCATATCCGCAACGGTGATTTCGTCGGCAAGAGTAGTGCGTTGAGCGTCGCCGGAATGAGCCAGCTCCACATAAATCAAATTCGAACCCACTCCTTCGATTTGTCCGATGATGTAGCGCTTACCGGCGAGGGAAACCGTCACCACCAGCACAATGCAGGCACTGCCGATAATCACGCCCAGCATCGTGAGCATCGCGCGGACTTTGTTCGTGCGCAGCTCCTGCAGCGCCAGGCTCCAGGTTTCAGCCCAAAAGATCGGCGGGTTTTTCTGAACAGGCAACAAGTGTGGCACAACCAGCTTTGATGCGCTTCGCTGATGGAGAGGTTCGATGGTTTCTCTCGCTGCGGTCAATGCGAGCCCTTTCCGAGATGATCGAGGCGGGTCTTCGCATCCTTATCATCCGGGTCCAGTTGCAGCGCCGCTCGGTACTGCTCGGCGGCCTCACCTCGCTTTCCTTGCGATTCATACAGCCGTCCCAGCCATCGGCGAGCGGCTGCGTGGGAGGGCCAGTCGCTGCGGTCCGGCGTGCTTGCCAGGTAAGACTTCAGATCCTTCTCAGCGTCTGCAAGGTTCGTATTGGAAATCACCAGCGCGACACCACGGGAATACGCCAGGCGGGCATCATTCGGGCTCACCAACGCGGCTGCCGCAATCGCTTCCTGCATGTCCGCGGGCTTGTTCTGTTTTTGGAAGAAGGCGATGACTTCCATGTATGGTTCGATTTTTTTCGGCTTGGCTGCTAGAACCTCTCGATATTCCTTTTCTGCCGTGTCTGCTTTTTTCTGCGCATCCAGATCATAAATTGCCTGGGCCACATGCCCTTCTACCGGATCCAGTTTTGCGATTGCTTCGGCCTGTTCGCGCGCTTGATCCTTACTTCCCCCGACGACCCAGGGCGCTTGCAGGTCGTAATCTTCCAGATCGCGCCGCGCGGCGATGTTCGATGGGTTCAGTTCAACGGCTTCTTCGAACTCTTTCTTTACTTTTCGCGCGTACGAAAAGCTGCGATCGCGGTCCGCCTTCCCTCCATAGATCGTGCCGAGCCATTGGTGATACACGGAATTTTTATCATCGATGGCCACGGACTTTTCCGCGGCCGTGATGGCGCTGTCGTAATCACGGATCTCGTAATAGCTGCGGCCCAGCCAGTAATAAGCTTCGGCGCTGTTCGGATTTTGGGAAACCGCAGTCTGAAGCGTCGCTATCGCGCCGGAATAATTTCCAGCGTTGAACTGTCGTTGCGCAGCTTGAATTTGCGAAGACGCATCCGCTGCAGCGCACACGGTTGGTATCGCCGCGCACATTGTTGCAAGCGCAACCGAAATACAGCCAACGCCTGCCAAACCAGCGACGAACCTTGCCGCTCTCGCTTGCCGCATCTTCATTTAGCCTCCACAGTTCGTACTTTCATGCCGTCGCTAAAATCCACGTCGCCGGGCAGCGCTACGCGATCGCCTTCCTTTAATCCAGAAACGAGTGCATATTTTTGCAGGCTGGCCGCCCCAACCTTGATATCTCGCCGGTGCACTTCATCTCCACCATACACGAACACGAAATGCTGCCCGTTGTCATAGCGCACGGCGCCACGAGGAATCACCAGTGCATCGTGCTGTTCATTAACGACGATGCGTACTTCGACATTGACGTTCGGCAGCAGCTCGATCTTGTCATTGTCGACCGAGCAGAGAACTTCGCCAACGCTGCGTGAACCACGCGCAACCACCTGCTTGGGAACTTGTTCGGTTTTTCCCCTCCAGATGCGATTGGGCATCGCATCCCATTTCACTTGAACCGCTTGGTTCGGCGCCAGCGAGCCCAGGTCCGGCTCATCGACGAAAGCACGCACGCGGACGTGCCGCAAGTCCGCCATTTGCGCCAGTACATCTCCCACCTTAACGAAATCGCCTTTTGCGACAGGCAGGGCATAGAGCGTGCCGTCGGACGGCGCATTCACGCTAGCAGAGCGCAGTTTATCCTCGAGCGCGGCCACTTGGTCCTTAGCCTGCTGCGCGCGCAACGTTGCGCTTTGGGCAGTAACGGAAGCACGTTGCGCGAGTGCGCTCGTTTTTTCCTGCAACGTCTGCAAATTCGCGCGCGCCGTAGCCAGTGCAGCCTGATTTTGCGCTACCTCCTCCTGCGTCGCGGCTTGTTTGGTCAGCAGTTCTTGCAATGCCTGTTGGACTCGTTCCAGGTTGGCCACTTGTGTTTTTGCGCTTTGTAAACTCCCCTGGAGTTGCGCCACCTCGTCGGGTGGGCCGCCTGTCCGCGCATTTTTCAGGTCCGTCTGCGCAGTCAGCAAATCGCCACGCGCCTGCGCGAGCTGGGACCGAATGTCTGACCGGTCAAGCGTCAGGATTACCTGCCCGCGGCGCACCGTCTGTCCTTCCGCAGCCTTCACCTCGGCGACGAACGTAGGGAATTGTGCGCGAGCGACGTCTGGAGAAATCGGTTCGACCTTCCCGTTGCTGGTTATCGTGGAGGTCAAATCCTCGCGAGTGACGGTAACCACCTGTATGAGAGGGGCAGGTCCGCGCAACGCCACTATTGCTGTCATTACGACACCCAGGGCTGCGGCGATCACCCATAGAATCCATTTGCGTTTACTGTTTTCGGCCATGTAATACCGCGCGCACGCCAGCGGCTACGTTCCCCCAAAAAGGCGAATTGTAGCAGACCCCTCCACGCCTTGCCTCAGCAAACGCCCCAATGTGCTCTCATTGCTCGTTCTAATCGGGTGCCATCGTTGGGCACCCGGGCTTGGGCATAGCGCTAACACTCCATCGTGCAGCATCGCTTTCAAATCCGCGCATCTGAGAGACTCGAGCCTCCGGCGGTTGCGATTGATAAAAGTGGTTGGACAGAGTGGAAACCGACGCCGATCTTCCCTTATAATCGAGCGCTCGTGTCACCGGTAACTATCAGTTAGACGGAGGCGAGCGCGGAGAAGCGAGCGACAAACGCCGGCCTCGGGTAACCCGCTCGTTACACCTGCTGGGAGGTCGTACAATTGGCAGTACATCAGATTCTGGATCTGATTATCCTGGTTCGAGTCCAGGCCTCCCAGCCAATCTAGCAAAAGCCGCGATAAATCGCTAAAACCCAACAACTGTTACCAACGCTGTTGCCACTTCTCAGATAGCTCAGCTGAATTCCCATACTATCTACTGGGGATGAAGATATGGCACAGCCCAAAGCAAAACTTTACCAACGGCTCCGCACGAAAGGATTTCCCTGGGTGCTCGGTCATACCGCCAAGAACGGAAGCCCCAAGCCCCGACCGAATGCGTTCCAGTTTGGTGTCCGGTACTCGCTGATGTCATGCTCGGCGTAAGCGTCTAGGTCATCACTGCGGACGGCTGTGAGCATCGCATCCACTTCCCTCTGAAGCACGGCGGCGTTGCCTTCGAAGAAAGCGGCGGCGGTGCGTCCTGCGATTTCCTCCAGACCAGCACTTGCCGGCGGCCAGGTGGCAGCAGACGGTTGACTGCGTGCCGTGTTCAGAGCCGCTTTGCGAACCTGTAGCACGCGAACCAAGTCCTTTGAGCAGATACTGAATACTTCAAGGCCGCTATTAGGTGTGGGCCGGAGGGCGACGGGCGTTTTCGAAGGTAGGCTAAGTCAGAGTCCGCGCAAAACGTGTCCGAGCTCACTCTTTTTCGTTGTAGTTCCATTCCTCCCCTGCGGGAACGCCCAGAGGATATTCCGATGCTGGTGCGTCATTTTTTGCGACAAGCGGCGCGAAGAATGAATAAGACGATCTACAGGGTTTCAACTCGCGGTGGGTGGAACAGCGCATACATCATAGATTTGCCCGGGCCCGATCAGGCCGATACATGGTTTTTGGTTATACCAATTCAGGAAGCTCAAAAGCAGTATGAGAGTGATCGGCTCTCGAATGGGAACGCAGCGCGGCACAGCCGTGGCTGTGACCGGGCTTAACCCACGACATTAGGATCCATACTGCGATACTCGTGAGAAGCGCATGCAAAAGAGACTCATACAAAGCAGCGGCGAACCTCGCACCCGGTTCCGCCAGGTGCCAGCTACAAAGATGCAGGCGCATGAGCGACGTGGTCGGAACGGTCGCCGGAAAACGAGAGCCAAGTTGAGGGGCAAATTCGGCGTTAATTAAGCATGTGGATCACTTCTGATTTCCCTATGCGCTTCATACGAACGCTTGAATGCTCCTTCTTCGAGACACGAGTGACCAACTCATCCAATCTTGACAGCAAGAGCTTTAGGATCGGAGATTTGTTGGACTTTTTGTAGCCGAGGACCAGCTCGACCGTCGGCGCTTCTCCCTTGAGAGGACGACTCGTTATCGACGAAGGGAGAAAGTTCAGAGCGTAAGCAGGTAACAGCCCGACGCCACGCGTCGATACGATTAAGGACATTCCCATGGTGACATGGTCCGCCTCGTGAGCTGGCGTGATTTTGATTCCGGATCGCTTCAGGTAATTGTCGATCACCCTGCGCAGCACAGGAGCCGTGTCCGACACGGTTACAAATGTCTCGCCCACTAGATCCTGAGGACTGACGGCTTTAAGCGCAGCGAGGGGGTGGTTACTTGGCAAGACCAGCACCAGGGGCTCCTTGACGAGAAGGCGAAACGCTAAGTCTGGCACCCCTTTTTCCGGTCGAAGAAAGGCCGCATCGATTTTTCCTTTCGAAAGGCCGTCCGCGAGCACAGGTGAGTATTGACTCGATATCATCACGTCAATATTAGGCAGTTCGTCGCGCAGGATCCGCAAGGCCTCGGGCATCCACGTCAATTCGTGTCCGGTTAGAAAGCCCATTGCAAAGCATGGCTTCGCGGGGTCAGCGATCCGACGTGCCGCTTCGGCTGCTGCTTCAACCTGCGATAGAACTGAGCGAGCGTGATCGAGGAAGGCTCGGCCCGCCGGTGTCAGTTCGATACCGCGAGCGCGGCGTGTTAGGAGTTGGACACCGATCTCGTTTTCAAGGTCCCGAATCTGCCGGCTCAAGGAAGGTTGTGACGTGTGCAGTTTTCGCGCTGCTGCCACCGTGAGGCTTCCCGCCTCGGCGACCGCAACAAAATAACGCAGGTGTCGTAATTCCATCTTTCACCGACATACTTCGAAAGCATCGCTCTTCAGCTTACAAAGTATTTCTCGACGTGCGACGACAAGTTACCAAAGGCATCCGATGAGGTGATCTGAGGATGCGTCAGGAAGAACGATAAAATCTCGACTCATGCCTGATGAGCATACGTGCAGTTCGAGGAGAAAGACAATGTCAAAGAAATTGGAAGGAAAGATCGCACTCATTACGGGCGGCTCGCGTGGCATTGGCGCAGCCATCGCTAAGCGTCTGGCCTCGGACGGAGCAAAGGTGGTCATTACATACACGAAAGGTGCTGATGCGGCGTCACTTCCGCGCTGGCATCGGGAGCAACGCAAACAAGAGTACAGGCGCATCGATGCTCGAATGCAGAAGCCGGGTGTTTTCTTTCTTCCATGCACCAAGCTTGGGCGCGACTTGGACTTTCAGAATCTCTGCGACAACGGGGGTTTTTCAGATGGTGGTCCTGGCAAACGGGGCGTGGCGAGACAGACAACTAGGAATACCGGGAGCCGAGGAATTCATCGGCAAAGGCTTGGTTTACCAGAATGCCTTCATCCATCGGTACAACCACAAAAATGAGGAGGGCTACACAGCGCCGCGCTACCAGTACGTCGGATCCGACCACGTGTTCGGAGTTGGTAATGTCGTGACCGGGCAAGGCAATATTCGCGCGTCACTCATACACAGCCAGGAAGTAACCACCAAAATCATCGAAAGCTACATCCGGGTCCCAGATCGGGGCTCATCGTCTCGACGGTTTTATGCGGGCGCCGAAGCTCAAGGAGCTGCGCACGCGCAGGCGGTTCGGGATCGGGTTCAGGTTATGTCGGGTCTGTCATACCTCGAAATCGCAGCGCTCGAGCAGCGGATTCGCATCCTTCAAGAACGGGTAGGTTACACCGGTGACTATGACTCCTGGATTGCGAGTGTGACGCCTGCTGTTCCCGCTAGCCAGAACTTCGCCCCGGAATCGATGCACCAGAGTTCATCGAGTTCCGCAGCATTTCATTGCGGCGCATGCCGATGAAGTAAGGAGAGGACAATGACTGCACTACAAAACAAAACTGCGCTTGTGACCGGCGCATCAAGAGGAATAGGCCATGCGACGGCAGTGGCCCTTGCCGAGGCCGGGGCGCACGTCCTGGTTCATTATGGCCGCTCCACACAGGAAGCGGAATCACTGGCCGACAACATCCGCGCAAAAGGGGGACGCGCAGATGCGATCAGGGCGGATCTGGGAACTCCAGAGGGCGTAACACTGTTGGCTAAGGAAGTTCGCTCGATCGTCGGCGAGCGATTGGATGTGCTGGTGTCCAACGCCGGAATTTCCAAGGCCGCAACCATCAAAGACCATACAGTGGAAGACTTCGACAACCTTTTTGCGACGAATGTGCGAAGTCCGTTTTTTCTGGTGCAGCAACTCCTGCCCGTCCTGGTCGAGGGCTCCAACATCATCGTGATTTCTTCTCTTGCAGCTCGCGCCGTGGTTGGCACTCCTGATTTGGACAAGCCTTCAATCCTTGCCTACGCGGCAACCAAAGGAGCAATTGAGACCCTCGTAAAATACTGGGCTGGGATTCTCGGCCCACGGGGCATTCGCGTAAACGCAGTCGCGCCGGGTGTAATCGACACTGACATGTCGAATTTCGCGAAGACCGAGGCAGGCCGGAGCGTGGTCCTTGGAATGCAGGCATTGAAGCGAATTGGTAAGCCGGAAGATGTTGCGGATGTAGTCGCCTTCCTGGCGTCAAACACAGCCCGGTGGATCACGGGAGCGAGTATCCCGGTTGACGGGGGGGCGAAGCTCTGAGGGCTTGGCACCTACTCAGCGTCAGCCGGAATTGCCTGGATAAAAGGGAGGTACGGCAAATGGTAAAAATGAAAGTGGTGAGTGAGACGATCGAATTGAAGAACAAGGCGCTTGTGCTCAAAGCGTTTGACACGCTGTTTAATAAGCGCGACTACGCAGCGGCCGAGCGTTATTGGTCTCCCAACTACATTCAGCACAGCGCTCACATCGCGCCCGGACGTGAAGGCCTCTTCAACCTTATCAAGAGTCTCCCATCAACATTGAAGTATGAACCGGGAACGATCGTGGCCGAAGGAGATTTCGTGATCGTGCACGGGCGATTCTCGGATTTCAGCCTTCCCGTGAACTGGATTGCGGCGGACATCGTTCGCATCAAGGACGGCGTTCTGGTCGAGCATTGGGATGTGATCCAAGACGAGGCCACGCGAAAACAATCAAAAAGTGGTCAGCCAATGTTCGGCACCACGTTCGCGACCTATGCGAGTGGCCGATAAATACTACGGTTTCCCGCCCGGCACGCGTTTCAGTTTCTTGCAAGAAAGCCTGCAACCAAATGTGACTTTTAACATCACATAATGTAGGAGGCACCTGATGTCAGTGAAGAGCGTCCAATTTGCCGTCGCCACGCACGTCATGGCCGCGCTTGGCGTTTACCCTGGCGGGGAGATCGGCTCTGCGACTCTGGCTGACAGCGTAAGGGCAAATCCAACCTTCGTTCGGAAGTCCCTGTCCAAACTCTCGAAGGCAGGCTTGGTTGTGACAACACGCGGAAAAAACGGAGCAAGTGTACTTGCGCGTCCTCCCAAACGGATCACGCTATTAGATATATACCGTGCCAGCGGAGCACCGCCGGCGTTTGCCATCCATTCCTATCCGATAGAAAAGAAGTGTCCGGTCAGTCGTAACTTCAAGGGATGCATGTCGACGGTTCTTTCTCAAGCTCAGAAGAGTTTTGAGAAGTCGCTGGCAAAAATAACGCTCGCGGACCTGATAAGGCAGATTCGAGCAAAGGAACGCTAACTTTTTTGATTTTAATTGTGCAGATAAGAAGAACAATACATCAGATCAGGGGGTGGTAGCTATGAGTTCACCGGTTATTGTGAATGCCACATATGTAATTTTGGGCGCGAGCGGAAACACCGGATCGATCATCGCGAATTCGCTGCTATTGAATGGAAAGAATGTTCGGGTAATGGGACGGGACGGGGAGCGACTGCAGCGTTTCGTGCGCAAAGGCGCGAAAGCGTTCACGGCCGACTTGAGCGATGCGGCTGCGCTCACGGAAGCCTTCAGTGGGGCGCGCGCAGCATACTTGATGTTGCCGCCGATCACCTCCCGGGAAGACCAGGAGCGAGAGAGCGATGCGATCGCCAAAGCGGTGAAGGAGTCCGGGCTGCGCTATGCGGTGCACTTGAGCAGCTACGGTGCGCATGTTCCGGAAGGCACCGGGCCAATTAGCGGGCTGCACTCTTCGGAGCAAAAACTGAACACGATCAGCGGTTTGAACGTTCTGCACCTCCGCGCCGCGTATTTCATGGAGAACAATCTGGCGGCGATAGACATGATTCAAGGGATGGGTATGTTCGGACATGCGCTGCTACCCGACCTGAAGATACCGATGATCGCGACGCGCGACATCGGCGCCTACGCCGCGCAGCGGCTGCTGGAGCTGGATTTTTTTGGCAAACAGACGCGCGAGCTGCTTGGCGAGCGCGACCTGTCGATGACGGAAGCCACCGCGGTGATTGGCCGCGCCATTGGCAAACCGGATCTGCGTTACGTGCAGTTTCCGTATGACCAAGTGCAGCAGGTGTTGACGCAAATGGGTGTCCCGCTGCAGAGAGCCTCGGTGTACATCGAGATGTTCCAGGCCATCAACGCAGGAATCATCGCTGCGCAGGAGCCGCGGTCGCCGGAGAACAGCACACCAACGTCGTTTGAAAAATTTGCGCTGGATGTCTTTACGCCCGCGTATCGCGGGAAAGCTTCCGCCGCTTAGGCTCAGGTCTAAGGTGGCACGGGGGCCTGTTGGCAGACAAGGATTTCGGGAGGCAGCTTCTGAAAATTGCCGACGCGGAGATCTCGTCATGAATGGAACGATTTCTAGGAAAAAAGAGTTGTCCAAGCGCGGTAAGAAACCGAGTACTTACCGTCGTATCGTCACGGGAAATGAAAATGGGAAGGCCGCCGTTCAAAGCGACGAACCGTTGACGGCCTATGAGTTCAAGACCGTTCCCGGCTATGAGCACACGCTCATCTGGGTCAACCCGGCGACCCCGGATCTCAGCAAGGAGCAGAGGTTCGACATCTATCCCGGCTCCGTCGTTCCGGGACCTGGTGGCACGAGCCTGCACTTCGTGACGTTTCCACCCAGCTCAGTCTTCGCGGATCCGTCTTCCGATGGCGAGGCCGCACGAAACGAAGCATTGGTTCGTCTGAGGGGATTAGCCGACCACTTCGAAAAGGAAGATCCTGCGATGCACAAAACGAACACCGTGGACTACGCTCTTCTCGGCGTTCGCGCGGCAACGCCGGCTAGATTTTCCCCCCTATGCAATTGTTGGATCCTGGATCCTTGCCGGTGCGAGAGCCAAGGAGAACCCAGTGCCATCTCAAGAATTGTTTCTCTCCGGAGAATTTCATGCCACACGGGTATTGCCATCGGTGGCAACCGGGTCTGATATGGCTGCACGTGATACCGGACTCGTTAATCGCACTGGCCTACTTTTCGATTCCGATTACTCCGATCCATTTGATACGCAAGAGAAAGGCTTGCCATTCGATCGGATGTTCGTCTGCTTCCGCGTTTTGAGCCGCACTTTCGGCGCGGCGCACGCAATGAAAGTTTGGACTATCTGACATGGAGGCAAGCGATTACGGAAACGTTAAGTACAAGCGGTATCGACAGGGATTCGGATGCCACGCTGGTATCTGCCGCCAAGCGCGGAGATGCGCACGCTTTCGAGAAATTGGCTTTACGTAATAAACGGAGAGTCCTTGCGGTGGCGCAACGGATAACGAATAACCGAGAGGATGCCGAAGATGTGCTGCAAGAGAGTTTCTACAGCGCGTTTCTCCATCTCAGCGACTTTCAAGAAAAATCGCTCTTTTCCACCTGGTTGATACGCATCGCGGTGAATCAAGCGTTCATGGTGCTGCGCCGACGGCGGAGGATTGTGGAAGTCTTGCCAGAAGTCTCTGACTATCGTGTGCAGTCCGTCTCGGAGGTATTCGTTGACCAGGGCCCCAATCCAGAACAGTCCTGCTGCCGGCGGGAGCGCAATAACCTTTTAACCGCAGCGATCAATCGGTTAGGTCCAACAACTCGAAGAACGATCTTGCTCCGCGACATGGAAGAACGTTCGGTGAAAGAAACGGCACAGATTCTGGGCATCTCGATTACCGCTGTTAAATCACGTCTTTCTCAAGGACGCCGGAAGTTAAGAGGGTTTGTGAATCCTGTATGCCTGCGTAGAAGGTAGGCTGATGCCCCAATGAGAATACGGCCTGTTCATGCGAAACGGATCGTTTCGCCAAGCGATGGTTCGCGTGCAGTTCTCTGGCATGGAAGCAGACCAGATGCTTGAAGAACACGGAAAAAAGACCATTGAAATCTGAGTCTCCAGAGGAAGAACCCACGAGGGACGATGCGAGTAATGACGTGTACTCGCGGCGTGGATTCCTGACAGTAGGGTCTGCGGCACTGGCGGCCGCCGGATTTCTGCTCGGGTGTCCTGTCCTATACAAAGCACCGATCGCCGCACGGAGGCTTCGCTATCCACTGTTACCAAATCGACCTCGCTTTTGGTGTCCGAGAGGATCTAGGATTAACTCAGCATTACACCAGGGCATTGAGGGAAGTGGTCACAAACAGTAGGTCTTAGCAGTTTTTCTTCGGCTTTTCGCGAGTCGCGGAGTCCAATCCAAGCCTCCCAGCCAATCTTCAAATAACTCAGCAAAACGGAGGCTCCGAAGTAGCGTCAAAGTGTATTGGCACCCGCCCATTCGATGGAGAATCTGTTGCGTCTCCCGATCATTCCTGTTCTGATTTGGCTCGAGAACCACGGCAGAAGCCGAGTCTTATTTGCCCCCCGAGACTTTGGGGAATAAAAGCCGCGAGTTTGCAGTCTGTACGGTACAGAACTAGAACGTCGCCATGCCGGACGTCATAGAAGAATCTGCGAACGCCAGTCACTTTGATCAGATTGTTCTGCCGCACCTCGATGCGGCCTACAACCTGGCGCGTTGGCTCGTCCGCAACAAGCAAGATGCGGAAGACGTCGTGCAAGAAGCCTGCCTGCGCGCTTTCCGATTCTTTGGCGGCTTTAAGGGCGGAGACGCGCGCATCTGGCTGCTGAAAATCGTGCGCAATACGAGCTACTCATTTCTCGCGAAAAACCGCAAGGCCACTCTGAGTGAGGAGTTTGACGAACAGATTCATGTCCGGGATATTCCGACTGTGGATGCCGAGATGGACATGGTTCGTAACGTGGAAAGCAGCATGTTGCGCGAATCACTCGAAGAGCTTCCGGTAAATTTTCGCGAAGTGCTGGTGCTCCGCGAACTGGAAGGGCTTTCCTACAAGGAAGTTGCAGAGTTATTGGCCGTTCCCATCGGCACAGTGATGTCCAGTCTGGCAAGAGCTCGCAGCCGTCTGCGCGAATCTTTGCTTTGCGCGCGCGCAAAGGAGGGCACAGGTGGTCTGTAGCAACGATTCGCGTTTTCTCCAAGCCTATCTCGACGGAGAGCTGGATCTGGTCAGAAGTCTCGAGACCGAAGAACACCTCAAGACTTGTCCGGATTGCTCGCAGCAACTCTGGAGCCAGCAGACTCTTCGCAAAGCGTTTCGCTCATCGAATTTGTACGAACGCGCTCCGGACGGTCTTGCCGCGCGGATTCGTGCGTCGATATCGCAGGAAGGCGCGCGAGAGACTGCAGCAGCCCCGCAACCCACACCCATTGCAATATCGAAGTCGAAGCGCCCGGTGTGGAATTGGCTGGCCGTAGCGGCAGCGATCATCCTGGTGACCTTATTCACCTGGCGGATAATCCCGAAACTTACAGACCGCCTCGGAAGCTCCGACCTGGTCGCCCAGGAACTTGTCGCCGGCCACATTCGTTCGCTTCAACCCGGCCATTTGTTCGACGTGCAATCCACCGATCAACACACAGTGAAGCCGTGGTTCAACGGAAAGCTCGATTTCTCGCCACCCGTCCGCGACTTGGCTGATGACGGCTTTCCCCTCATCGGTGGCCGTCTCGATTACATCGATCATCGGGCGGTTGCAGCTCTGGTGTACCAACGGCGCCAGCATCTCATCAACGTTTTCATATGGCCCGCGGACGAGCAGCCGGGTAATAGCCTCTATTCAGGATCCAGGCAGGGCTACAACATGATCCTCTGGGAACGCGGTGGAATGTACATGTGCGCCGTTTCCGACATAAATATCGGCGAACTTCAGCAGTTCACCCAGCTTCTGCAGAAATAGTCTTTATAGATAACCTACGAATCCGACTGGCGTGCAGTGGTTGATCGCGCAGGAGATTTCGTAGCGCCGGCGTCCCGCCGGCTGTTAGGGTTTTTCATGGACGCCGGTAATACAGTTCATTGTTCAACGGAATTTCGCGGACAACTATTGCAGGGCGGCGCGGCGCAGTAGCGATTGAAATCGCGGATCCGGGCGAAGACTTGCCCAAGTGGAATCGACCTTGAGAAACGTCATAATTTCTTCGCGGTCGTCGAAAGACTTCTCCAGAAGGCTCAGTGCCTTCTCCTTGTCTCCGAGCCCCACGTAGACGATCGCGATGTGATAGACAGGAACGTAGGCTTGTTTCGCGCTTTCCTCCATCTGTCTTACGACCTCTTGAGCCTTGGCGGTTTGGCCCGATAAAGCGTAGGCATATCCGAGATAGCCCTGAGCATAGGGGCTGGCACCCAGGCGGATGGCCTCGTTGAGCGACTGAACGGCATCGTCGTATTTCCCTTCACGAGCGAGGGCCCACCCAAGAAAAAAATGACCGAACCAAAAGTTCTGATCCGCCTGAATCATCTTGCGGGACTGCTCGATCGCTCGATCGAACTGGTCCGAAAACAAGTAGTTCAAGCCGAGAATAATGCCGACAGTGTCGGAAAGCGGGTCAAGCTCCTTGGCGCGCTTTAATTCGGCGAGAGCTTCACTCTCGCGGCCCATGCCGGTCAAATAGTACGCGTACCATTGGTGCACGAAAGGCGAGCCGGGGTTCGACTCGATGCCTCGCTTGAATTCTCGTTCCGCGCCGGGATAGTCGTGGTCATACACGGCGTTGGCGATGCCCATCAACGTATGGGCCTCTGCGAGGGAATCATCCAGGCTTAAGGCCTTCGATGCGGCAACCTTCAGCTGGGGCATCGCTTCGCGAGGCGAAACAAACTGGCTGGACACTTCAAAGTAGGCTTCGGCAATTCCCGCATAAGCAAGCGCGTAGTTCGGATCTTTAGCGATGGCCTGCTGAAAATAGTCGATGCCCTTGTTCACGCTCTCTTGAGTGAATTGCTCTGTGTTGTACAGGCCTTTCAGATACAACTGATAGGCTTCGACGTTTTCGGTGTAGCGTTTCGACACCTTTTTTTCTTCTTCGCTTCCCAAGTGCGAGCGGAGATTAGCGATGATTTCGTTGGAGATGCTTTCCTGAATATCAAGGAGATTGGCCGTCTTCTCGTTGTACTGTGCGCCCCAGATGTGGCGGTCATTCTTCGAATCCATCAGTTCTGCGCTGACGGAAAGCGTGTCACCACGTTCCAACACACTTCCGGTAAGAATCGCACGAGCAGACAAATCGCGGCTTATGGCATGGGGGTCGATGGGGTGACCCTTGTAACGGAACACGGAGCTGTGCGCGATAACTTTCAGGTGAGGCAGCTCGGAAGCGCTGTTAATGAGGCTTTCAGTGATGCCGTCACTAAGGTATTCGGTATCTTTATTGTCGCTCACGTTCTCGAAGGGCATGATGGCCAGCGAATCAATTACACCGCCGCGTCCGTGCAAAAAATAAAATCCCGCAACTGCAAGCGCGACAACAACGATCACAGCCCCCACGACTAGAGCCCACCTCGGCACTCTCGTTACCGCGAAACGGGACGTGCCCGGAGCCTCGTAATCTTCGGCGGTCCGGTTTGCAGCTGAGATGCTCATAGCAACGCTGTCGCGCTTGAGACGCTGGAGGTCGGAACGCATATCCGCGGCGTGTTGATAGCGAAGCTTCGGATTTTTCTCCAAAGCCTTATTGATCACTTCTTCGAGTTTTGCCGGGACTTCGTGGTTTAGCCGCACAGGCTCAACGGGCGCTTTATGCAGAATCGAATTCAGCATCGCCGCGGAAGTTTCTCCGTGGAACGGCCTCTTGCCCGTCGCCATTTCGTAGAGCGTGACGCCGAAAGAAAACAGGTCGGTGCGCGAGTCGAGCTCTTTCCCCAGAGCCTGCTCGGGAGACATGTAAGGCAAGGTGCCGACGGTGATGCCGGACTCGGTCACCTGCGACGCATCGAGGTTGGGGTCTTCGTTCTTCGACGCGGTTTTGCCGAACTCGGCAGGACGCAACATCTGTTTGGCCAAACCAAAATCGAGAAGCTTGGCATGGCCGAGTGCGGTGACAAAAATGTTCGGCGGCTTGATGTCGCGGTGAACGATGCCCTTAGCGTGTGCTGCCTCGAGAGCATCCGCAATTTCCGTGGCGAGATCGAGCAACGTGTCGAGTTCAAGCGGACGTCCCTCGATTAAATGCTTGAGAGTCTTGCCCTCGAGAAATTCCATGGCGATAAATGCGCGTCCGTTTTCCTCGCCAATATCGTAAATCGTGCAGATGTTGGGATGATTCAACGCCGAGGCGGCTTCCGCTTCGCGCCGGAACCGATCGAGGGTAGCCGGGTTGCGTGCCACATCACCGGGAAGAAACTTCAGGACGACGGGGCGATGAAGGCGGATATCCTCAGCCTTGTAAACCACACCCATGCCGCCGCCACCGATCAATTCAATTACACGATAGTGGGAAAATGTTTCGCCAGCAATGGGATGGGAGTCGGACACCGCGAGAATCTTAGGGCGCACTTGACGCCAAGTCAACGTAACGCTACCGCCACGGCTCTCACAGTCGGTTAGGCAGTTGCGGAAAAACTCGCCCTTGGCCGAACAATCAGCATTAGAGCTTCGCAATTTAAAGCCCTGTCCAGTCGTGTCGTGTACGGCGGGGCTGAAGCCCCGCCCTTCCGTCCTTCAACTGATTGCGGCGAAAATAAGTTCTCACACAGACTCTGAAGCTGTTCCTTGGCTACCAGCGCCGCGCGTGTCGGCCTCATGATCGACCGCGGACATTCGTCCGGTTTACCCTGATTGCCAGGGACGAGAATGGCCTGTGTTTGTGCTCTATACCTGTTTGAAAGTGACGATTAGAAATTGTGCGCTGCACGTAGATCGCAGGGAGCCGTTGCGCCGTGACGATACGATTTTGCCGCCAGATGAGGGCAAATCTTGCGTTGCGGCGCGGGTTGGGAACTTTTTTCATTTGTTGATTCCCGTGTGACGTTCGCACGCGGGGGACTTCGGCGACATTGGGTGGAAGGACAGGTGAGGCACAGAACTGGTACTAGCTGTACCGAAAGAAATTGCTGCAAAGCTCGATGCGCCGAAGGATAGGCAATTGTGACTAATGTGGAGAGCGCGGACGTCACAGAGCAGCGCTTCCTACGGTGCCGGGATATCGAAATCCCGAGCGGCGTAGGTGCGAAACATGCTTCGCACGCTCATTGTGAAGCAACCCATGAGTGGAAGTGAGGAGCTGTAGGTGTGAGAACTCGAAATTCGTGCCGTCAGCCGCTTAAAGCCGCCGTGAACTTGCTCCGTTTGCTGTGGAAGCATGTGTCGCGCCTACAGCGCTGGTTCGCGATGCGATTGTCCCGACGTCACTCCGACCGCCTAAAACGCGACTATTGTGCTCTCATCGACTTAATTCCGCAAACTGTAAAGCCGCGCTGATTTTGCTTTGTTACGGCACGGTTGAAGCTGTGCCCTGACGCAAAACAATCGTTCTCACACAGACTCTATAAGGCCGCGTGGTCATAATCGATTTGAGCAAAGGCGCGGCTTTAGGACTGCATTCGTGGCTGAATCACTTCCCCTACGATCAGGTCGGATTCAACCGTACTCACTACGCTCGTGCTACCACGCCAGAGATGCCGATGTTATGATTCGCTCCCGCCCCGCCCCCGGCGAGAAGGAGAGAGACCCATGGCCTCTCGCAGCTCCCATGTTCCGATTCACGGCAGCGAGTACGTTGGTTTAGCTGGTGCCGCCGCGATCGGTCCGGCCGATCCCAATGAGGAAATCCAGGTCACGGTTGTACTTCAACCTCGCCACCCCACTCCTGAGCTACACGCCGACCATGGCCTCGCGGACCGCCTGCCTCGCGACCGCAAGCACCTTTCGCGCGAAGACTTCGAAACTCATCACGGCGCTCATCCGGACGCCTTGGATCGGGTGGAACGATTTGCCAGAACGCACGGATTCGAAGTCGTAGAGACTTCCGCGGCGCGACATTGCGTCGTGCTCCAGGGCAAAGCAGGCGATTTCAGCAAAGTATTTCGTGTCGAAATGATCCATTACGACCATGAGAGAGGGCAACACCGTGGTATCACCGGTCCAATTCATCTCCCGCGGGAACTCGCTGACTGCGTTCACAATGTCCTGGGACTGCATGACCGCCCCTGTGCGCGGCGTCATTTGCCCACTGCGGGCGTGAAGAAAGCGCGCCGCACCCCGTTTTCCGCGCACGACATCGCTGAACTGTATCGCTTCCCGCGGCACGCCACCGGAAAAGGGCAGTGCATCGGAGTGATTGAGCTAGGCGGGGGCTATCACAGGAGCGATCTTGAAAGTTTCTTCTCTTCGCTGAAAATGCCTGTGCCGAAGATAACGGACGTTTCCGTGGAAGGCGCGAAGAACGCACCCGCCGACCACGCAAGCCTGGCAAGTTTGGTAGGTTCTCTAACAGCCGGAAAGAGCAGCGCAAAAAAACCAAGTTCTGTATCGCGGCACGCAACCGAATTGGCGATGTCGACAATGGAAACCACGATGGATATCGAACTCGTCGCGGCCCTCGCTCCCGAGGCTCACATAGTCGTCTATTTCGCTCCAAATACCGAACAAGGAATTTACGCAGCGCTCACAACCGCTCTCGCCGATAAACATCACCGGCCTTCCGTTCTCTCGCTGAGCTGGGGAGAGCCCGAGCCAAATCTGTCTCCAAAATACGCGATGTTGATCGATGATGTTTTGAAGAACCTGGCAAACGTGGGTGTAACCGTGTGCGTCTCATCCGGCGACTTTGGCGCGCACAACGGCGTGCCCGGCGATCCTTCGGTCAATTTTCCCGCGAGCAGCCCGTACGCCTTGGGCTGTGGCGGAACAACGTTAAAGGTGGCGGGAAGCAAGGTTGAAGCAGAGGTAGTGTGGAACTCCGTCTTCGACGGAATGCGAGGGGCTTCTGGCGGTGGCGTAAGCCGCATATTTGCGCGCCCCAGTTGGCAGCAGGACTTCAAAATGCCTCATTGCACGTCGAAGACAGGCGGCCGCGGCGTGCCCGATGTCGCTGCAGTGGCGGATCCCGAAACCGGATGTCACATTGTGGTAGGTGGATTAGACACCGTCTCGTCCGGAACCAGCGCAGCCGCCCCTCTGTGGGCTGCGTTCGTGGCCCGAATCAACCATGCGGTCGGGGCGCATTCAGGCTATCTGAATTCGCTCCTTTACAAGTTGGCAAGCCATCCCAAAGAAGGCGGAGCTTTTCGCCCTATTACTCACGGAGAGAACGGAGCGTACCGCGCAGGACCGGGGTGGAACGCCTGCACAGGCTTAGGTTCGCCGCTCGGGGATCGTCTGCTGGAAGCGCTAGAGGGCGGAAAATCGCATTAAGAAATTCGCGTTAAATCGATCGCGCCGCTTTCGTTTTCAGAAGCGATTCAGCCGCGAGGTCCCTCCACAGCCTGCATGTGGTGCTCTGTGATGTCTTTTCCGTCGCGTTGAGCATCCATAATCTCCTCAAGTGCCAGGCTTATGTGTTCGATGGCATGAAATGCGCTGACCGCCATAAGTTCCGAATGATTCTCAGTTAGAGGCAGTTGGTCTAATTGAGCATAGATTTCGTCGCGATGGTGCGGATCCAGTTTCGCGTGTTTGATCATGGTGCGAAACCCATCTGCGGGCAGCCCGTGCTTCGCACAGATTTCGCCAAGCTGTTCCAGTGACGGTGGATTCCCTTCAAGCACCGCCAAATAGCCGAACAACGAGACGGGATGAGAATGTAGCGCCCAATAATATTGCGCACCCACCAGCGAAGCTATTTCTGTTGACGGTAGCCGATCGAGAACCAGCGAGCGCTCCGCACCGATCGCCACCAAGTCATCCAGGAGCCAATCGTCGTGGTGCATTTCCTCAAGTGCATGGGTCTTGTAGTAACCGGCGATCTTCCGTGACACTGGATCCGAACCCGCACGGCTTTGAGCCGATTCCGCAGCAGCGTTGATCAAGGACACGCTGCTACGAATGATAGAATGCATCATGAAAAGGAACTCAGGAAAAATCTGCGCCAGTTCCAAGTGCGTCCAGAACTGATCCGAAACGTGCAACAGGCGGGGCTCCGCCAGCCGGATTTTCACGCGCAATTGTTTGCTGTGGCTTAGAGCACTCATGCGTTCATAATTTCGGGTCGCCACCCTCATCCCGGTAGAGTAGGCACCCTGAATCCGACAGCACGATAACCAGAAGCGGAGTCAGCATTGGGCAACGAAAAGCCCTCAGAACAGAACTGATTGTTCGCTGTCCTCAATCTTTGCGATCACACAGAGAAGGCGTCGCGCACCGAGACGTCGCTCACACGCTTTGCGGGACTACACGAAAACATTCGGTCGAAGATGGTGTTTCCCTTCCGGTGCAGCTCCCCGCTTCTTCCGCATCTTGATCAGTACATCGACTTCGGCTGCGGACAGTTTCTCAATGGTCTTCTTGTCGTCGTCCGTATATTGCTCGGAGACCAGAACGCCGACGGTTTCCAGACGCTCCACATTCGAGGTCTTTTTCTTCGCTTTGGATTTGCTCTTGGCAGCCATGTGAACTCCTTCATTAATGAACAGCGGCGGCAAGGGTCGCATCAACGCCCGAACATTGTCAAGCTCTGACCCGCTCTGTGTCAAAGCTCGATAGAAATGTCCCCTGTCTTACCTCGATAGAAATGTCCCCTTTTTGTGTTCTGTGTTCGCTGCTTTTTTCTTCTCTTTGGGTTTTCCTCGAAAAATCTCGCGCTAGGAAGCACCAGGAACGACGATTCTCATCTCGCTCGACCTAGGGCATCCCGTTTTTGTTGGCCTGGTTCGGAGCGCAGCCCTGCGGAGCCCGAAGGGCGGAGCGTTTAGGGCGAAGCGGAGGGCCGGGCCAACGATGCCCGCTCCGCGACGGCCGCCGCCTTTAACTCCCGTTTTTGTTGCGCTCTTAGGATCGCTCCTCGCCAGGGATGATTCGCAGCCGGTACGCATTTCCGCTTCGCCTGCTGCCTGCTAGCGCCCTCCCCTTTGACTTTCACGGCGTACTCGCTCGGCCGGGCCGGTGCCGCAATCTCCCGACACGGCAGCGCCCGCCCTCGATATTCAATGGTGATGCTGCCATGTCGTCCTTCACACACCATCACCTTGCCCTCGGCTGGCGCGTAATGGCGGCTCTCCAGTTGGAAAAAGCGGTTCTCGTACCGCACCACACAGTCCTCGCTAATCGTGCGCTCCCTCTCCACTCGGAAAATCCGGTCCAATTCGGTCGCCCGCGGCGCTCGCCGGTGATAGTCCTCCGGCTTGGCCGCCACCCTCGTAAACCTCCCGTTGTGTTCCGGCAGATAGTCCCGCTCCAGATACACATTCGCTTGTGCGTGACTGCTGATCTGCTTCCGTCGCATCTTCTTCACCAGGCGGTCCTGATGTGTCCCGTGAACCCGTTCCACTCGTCCCTTCGCCTGCGGCGAGCTGGCCGCGATCAGCTCGATCCCCAACTTCGCGCACATGCGCCCAAACTGCGTTATGGGCTCCTCTCCTCGCAGCCACTCTTTCGGCGTGGCTCTCCGCTTGTATAGGTTCTTCCAATCCACGTAGAGCGCCAGCGGCACTCCGTAGCGTTCGATCCAAGCCCGCAATCCATCCGCCACCGCCCAGATCGTCTCTTGCTCTCCCAGTTGCGCCCACGTCTTGTTCGTCGCATCGTCGACCATGTCGATCAAGCAGCCCTCGGGTCCACGCCCCTCCAGCCAGGAGTGAAAGCTTCCGTCCATCTGCACCATCTCCCCAAAGTGCTCCTTGCGTTCGCGTCGACGGCGGTGCCGCTTCCTCCTCCGCTCCCGGCTCCACAATCCCTCCGCCAGCATCCAACGTCGCAACGTCTCCGCATCGATCTTCAGTCCGTCCTCGGAAGCCAAGTGTTCCGCCGCCAGTGTCGGCCCAAACCGCTCGCCCACCGCCCCGCCATACTTCTCCCGCACCAATCGCAGCACTTTCTTCCGGAGCTTCCACTCTCGTGCGTGGTTCGAACGCCGTCCCGCGCTGCGGTGCTTCAGACCGGCCGCTCCTTCTTCCCGATAGCGCTTCCACAATCGCTTCGCCTGTCGGTAACTCACCCCCATCAGCTGGCTCGCATCCACGATCCGCAGTTGCTTGCTTCGAATCCGCGCAAGAACTTCCACTCTTCCCAACTCCCTCGTGCTCATCTCCGTCCGCCCCAATCGAATCTCCTTTCGGAGATCCATTTAAGGGGACATTTCTATCGAGGACAAAAGGGGACACTATCACTGAGGTACAACAGCTCTGACCCGCTCTGACCCCGCTCTGACCCCGCTGGTTGTCATGGCATGCGCTGATGTCGCCAAAAAACTAGCCCGGAACGTTCACGCCGCTGAGGAATCCTCCCAAATGGGCGGTTAACGCAATGAGGATGGTGGCCAAGAACTCGTGCCTTGCGCTGTCGGGAATCCCGGGTTGGCAGGCCGCGATTCACGCGAAATACGTTGCACCCGCCGCGCAAGAAAAGACCCAGAGCATCGAAGTGAAAATCGACAACTTCAGCTTCATGCCCCAGGACCTGACCCTTGCGGAAGGAACAAAAGAAAGCTGAGTGAACCGTGACGACATTCCGCATACGGTTCGGAGCATGGACGATAAATTCAAATCGAGTGCGCTGGACACAGACGACGCTTACTCATTCACGTTTGACGCGCCAGGAACCTACGAGTATTTCTGCTCGATTCATCCGAAGATGACCGCACAGGTGATCGTCAAGAGCGCAGGCCGTTAAACCCAATGGCGTCAATTTGTCGAAGCCACTGTAGCGGACTGCGCCCTGTCACCTTCCAGAAGTTCTCTTACCACTCGCAGAAGGTTATCGCTGGCATTACTCTTGGTCAAATACCCATGCGCGCCCGAGGCTTGAATTTCTTTTGCCGTTTGATCGGAATCGTGGACTGTAAACACGAGAATTTTCGTCTGAGGACGATTGCGGGATATTTGACGCACTGCTGCCAGGCCATTCAACACCGGCATGTTGATATCCAGAATCACCAGGTCTGGTCGGAGGGTGTTGGCTTTATCGACGGCGTCCTGTCCGTCCACAGCCTCGCCGCAAATGTCCCATTCCATTTCTTTCTCCAACATGGCGCGAAGACCGCGCCGGAGCATCTCGTGATCGTCGGCAATGAGGATCTGCTTCCGCGAAATATTTCGTTCAGGGGCTGAAGATTCAGCCGCACGACCTGCTGACGAAGCCGCGATACCGCCGCCACGTTCCACGATCGAACTCGCTTGCGTGTGTGCGAGAGGCAAGGTCGCGGTGACTTGCGTTCCATGATTTGGTTTTGAAGTAATCTCCAGCGCGCCGCCGAGTTGCCGAATCCGTTCTTTCATTCCCTGAATACCGACGCCTAGCGGAGCCACTTTTCCGGTCCTCGAATTCAAAACGTCGCCATGAATCCCCTTGCCGAAATCACCGATCTGCAACTCAATCTTTTTCGAGTTAATCTTCACTCGAACATAGGCGCTGGAGCTGCCGGAATAGCGATGAACATTGGTCAGGCTCTCCTGGACGATGCGAAATAGTGCGACTTCGACGTCCGGCGAGAGCCGCGCAAAATCGGAAACTATGTCTACTTTCACCCGGATACCCGTTCTTTGCTCAAACCCTTCGGCGTACCATTTCACGGCTGCGGGCAATCCCAACTCATCCAGCAACGGCGGGTGCAGCAGGTAGGAAAGCGTGCGAATTTCCTCACCAACCTGTTTACTTAATGCGGAGCACTCCGATAGGACTCGCCGTGATTCCGAATCCAACCCTGCGTTTTTACGGTTGATAACCTGCGACAATGCCATCGCCAGGACCGCAAGCTTTTGGCCGGTGATGTCATGTAGGTCGCGGGCAATATGCCGGCGCTCTTCGTCCTGAAGCTTGAGCAAGCGCGCCGAAAGTAACCGAAGAGATTCTTCGTTGGAACGGAGTGCTTCGTTCGCTTCAACCAATTCCGTCAATTCCGTCGCGACCACGCACACCGTGGGAGGCTCAGAACTCTTAACCGGACTCACAGCTAGCCGTACCAGGCGCCGGCGCCCCTCCGCCGCTTCCAGACTGATTTCCCCCTGGACGCTATTTGAAAGGCCTTCCGCGATCAAGCCCTGCACTATTTTCCAATCATCCGCGGAAACATGCTCTCGCACAGAGGTTCCAACAATATTCTCTGCATCGGCTCGTAAAATGGCCGCAAAATGACTGTTCGCAAAGAGTACGACGCCAGCCGCATCCAACGTCGCTACGCCATCGTTGATAGTCTCGACCAGAAGCCGGTAGGGATGTTCAGACGCCTGTAGCGTTAGGACTTGCTCGCCGGAGTTCCCGGTCATCACCACGGCGTCGATCTTGCCGCGACGAATGGCCAGCACTATCTCTTCCGATTCTTTCGTTTGCAGCCTGCGTCGCACGGTGTCCGCCTTTGCGACTCGGCCTTTGCCGGGGGGTTTGGTACTACGTCGTGTGGTTCGCTTCATAGCTTCGACTGTACCGAGTTTTCTACGCGGTGTTTCGCTTCACGGATATCGGGCTTATCCTGTAGAGATCTCTCATTTTTGGGGCCGCGAAGATCGAGTCCGACCAGCACTCGCTGCGTGTCGGACAGATCTCCAATAATTTTGGAAATAGGCACCGGCAAACGACGAACAAGCGTGGGAATCGCCAAAATCTGGTGGTCCCGGGCCAGAGCCGGATTCTTGAGTAAGTCGATCACTTCGATCCGATAGTGAGCGTTCACGTACTTATCGCAAATCTTTTTCAGATTGGAGATTGCCGCCAACGACTTCGGAGTTTGTCCGGCAACATATAGACGCAGCTCCATCTCCGACGGTGAAGCCTTCGCCTCTTTACGTTTGGTCTTCATGGAGTCACGCTCCCCGTATCTGGTACATGAATCCGATATTTTTCATTTGCAACCGCGGCTCTTGGCCATATTGCCGAGATCTAGACCGGATTCTTGCTCACGTTCCCGCTCGTTGCGCCTCAAATGTTCGCCCTCCTGTTCAACGGAGTCGATTTCAGCCTGCAATACAGTGATCTGAGCCTGCAGAGCCAGACGTTTCCGGTCAATCTCTTGCTGCTTTCGTTGAAGCTCCTGCTGCTGCCCGCGCGCCTCGGCCTTCTCTTTCGTTTCCTGGGTCAGACGTGATGATCCAGTAACAACCCCGCCGGAACCAATGTAAGCGGGGATTAGCTTGATACCGCGGTCAGTCAATACGAACTCGCGAAGTTGGTTGGAGTGAGCCATCCCGCGCGATTTCAAGACGTAAATGCAGCGATTTCGCTCTCCGTTCAGCTCGATGTCTCGCAACAGAATCCAGGTGTCAATCAGGGACGAAATTCCCACAGACGTCGATTCTAGTTGCCCGACCCCGGTTGTCAGGCTGACAAAAACCGCTGTAATCTCCGACTGTTTCAGGAAGTCCACCAGGCGCATGAGCATCGAGTACACTTCCTTATCGCTGCTGCCGCTAATTAGGTTTGTGATCGGATCCAGGACCACACACTGTGGTTTCAATTTCTCGATCAGTTTGTGAATCCGCAGTAAGTGCATCTCAATACCGAACTGCGTCGGCCGCCAGGCCTCGTGAAACAGAAGTCCCTTGTCGGACCATTGTTCCAGATCGAGGCCAACCGACGTCATGTTACGCGCGACCTGGTCTCTCGATTCCTCGAAATCGATGTACAGGCAGCGCTCGCCTCTTCGGCATGCCGCATCGGCGAACGACGCTGCCAGAGTAGTTTTTCCACTGCCGGCAGTTCCGGCAAGTAAGATTGAGGATCCCCGGAAGTATCCCTTTCCTTCGAGCATCTCGTCCAGGTCTGGAACACCGGAGGATATCCGTTCGTTGGATACGCCATGCTGCAACTGCAGGGAAGTCAGGGGCAAGATGGACATGCCTCGCTCATCGATGAGGAATGGATATTCGTCCGCTCCATGCTTGGTGCCGCGGTATTTCACGATCCGCAAGCGGCGCGCGGATATCTGATCCCTGACGCGGTGGTCCAGCAAAATTACGCAATCCGAAACATATTCTTCGAGGCCCTGGCGCGTCAGCGTGCCATCACCGCGCTCCGCCGTAACAACTGTCGTCAGTTCCCGATCCTTGAGCCAGCGAAACAGGCGGCGAAACTCAGCGCGCAAGATCCCCGGGTTCGAAAAACCTCCGAAGAGCGCTTCCACCGTATCCAGCATCACGCGCTTGGCGCCGATGGCTTGCACAGCACTCTGCAACCGGATGAATAATCCTTCCAGATCGTATTCGCCCGTTTCCTGAATCTCGCTGGGCTCCACGTAAACGTAGTCCAGATACAGCTTCTTCTTGTCCGCAAGATCCTGGATGTCGAAGCCCAACGATGCTACGTTGCGCGCGATATCCTCGGGGGTTTCCTCAAAAGCCAGCAGAACACCCGGCTCATCAAATTCCAGCGCGCCCCGGACCAGAAATTCAATTCCCAGCATGGTTTTGCCGCAGCCGGGTCCCCCACAAACGATGGTGGTACGGCCCTTTGGCAGGCCTCCGCCCGTAATTTCATCGAGACCAGGAATACCGGTGGGAGTTTTTTCAAGCGGAAGTAGCTCGTGGCCCCTTGGTTCCTGGGCGCTGACTTCTCGAGTTCTTGGTTTGGGTTTTTTCGCCATGGAAACAGGGCCTTAACGCGTTGTCTTACCTATAACTCAAAATCCGTAAAGGCGAGTCAGGATGCTAGCCTACGTTAGGTCGCTAAGACAAGTGGGTCATCTAATAGGATGTCATCTAACATGACAAACAGCTACCGACCACAATTCACTGTCTCGATGAATTAGGAGGATAGATACTTTCGATTGGACGTTTCATGCGGTCCCTGACACACTGGTCACGTCAATTAGCTGCGTCGTAGCAGCGATCGATCGAACCGAGAGGTTCCCTCCTTAACGCCGTAAATCCCTTGTCGAAACGCGGACCCTGCCGTCTGCAAACCCAAAACCGAAACGAAGTGATTCGTGTTTAAGGCCTCTCGCTGTTCCACACAGGAGGATTCCATGAAAGCAACGCGCAAGTTGTCGCAAGTAGTGTTTCTGTTGCTGGGTCTGCTGGGTACCACTATCGTTCCACTTGCCACGCATGCCGATGGCGACATCCTCGGCAAATTTACCTTGGCGTCTGAAGCGCGCTGGGGCAGCACGGTGTTGCCGCCGGGGGATTACGTCTACAGCATCGCAGTTAACAACCCGATGCCGGTGATGATGATCCGTTCGGCCTACGGGAATGTCGGGGCCTTCATTGCTCCGGTCACTGTGACCGAAAGCAATGCCGAGGAACCGAACAAGATAGTAATGCAAAAGACCGAGGCCGGCATGGTGATCACGTCCTTGTACTTGAAGGATAGGGGCCTGATTCTCCATTACAGCCCGCCGACGCCGAATCTGGAAGTGGCGTCGAAGACCGCCGTTGCCAAGCCAGCTACATACACGCAAGCGAAGTGATTGCAATGTGTTGAAACGCGTGGGCAGCGTTGGCTTGCCCACGCGTTACTTGGTTTCCAAATTTTTATTATTGTGACGCTGTTTTTTCGAGTGATTCCACGCGGGCGCCCCGTCTTAATTCATCGGTTAGCACGACGGCCTCAGAAATTTGTTTCATGGACTTGCGCGTCTGGCGGCTCTGCTGCTGCAATGCCAGGTAGGCCCGTTCTTCGTCGAATCCCAGATCACGCTGCAAGATTCCTTTGGCGCGTTCCACCAACTTTCGGGTTTCGAGCTGTTCGGAAAGTTGCAAATTTTGAGTTTCCAGCCGGGCCATCTCGATTTCAGCCCCGACCATAAAGCCTACCGTGGAAATCAGCCGTATATCACGCTGCCGGTAGACATGCGACTTGATGTGCTGGAGATTAATGACGCCCACCAGCCGGCCCCGGCACATAAGTGGCACCGAAAGAAACGCTTGGTAAGCATCTTCCGGCAATTCATTGAAGAATTGAAACCGTGGATCTTGAGAAGCATTCTCCGAAATCGCTACAGCCGTGCGATGCGCGGCCACCCAGCCGGTTATGCCTTGGCCCACGCGCAACTTCAGCCGGTCGACCTCATCCGCATGCGGATTCTTGGAAGTACGTAAAATAAAGTCCTGCCCCTCGAGTACATAAACGAAGCACGAATCACATTTTACGAGCGCCACGGCGCAGGTAACCACTTGCGCGAGAACTTCGCGAAAAGGATCGGCGGCAGCCATGCGGCAGCCAATATCGTGGAGAAAATCTACTTCTGGGTTAGCATATACATCCTTTCTATCGTCCATATATGAATATATCGGCAGCAGGCGTGACAGTCCAATCGCAATTTTCGATGTGAAGAATAGTCACAAAGATTCCCATTTTGTCCCGCTGGTTTGGGCCCTCGGATTTCGCTTGCTGGTGTCGATAACTCGAACGTATTGTAGGCACTCGAACCATCATTCGAGGGCTTCTGCGTGGAATCAAACCTGGACTACTCAGCGATGCTTGCGGTGGCGTTAGCCGAAGCGCGCGCAGGGCTGGCAGAAGGCGGGATTCCGATCGGCGCAGCCATTTTTGACAAGAACGGCACGTTAGTCGGCGCGGGCCATAATCGGCGAGTTCAGCAAGGGGATCCATCGATGCACGGCGAAACCGATGCTTTCCGTAACGCCGGGCGTCAGCGCAGCTATCGCGACTTGATTATGGTAACGACGCTCGCTCCATGCTGGTATTGCAGCGGTCTGGTGCGCCAGTTTAGCTTCGGCACGGTGGTCGTGGGGGAAAGCTGCAACTTCCAGGGTGGTGTCGACTGGTTACGCTCGTTCGGAGTCGAGGTGATCGATCTGGATTCTCAGGAATGTGTTGCGATGCTCGCCGAATACATCAGCGCGCATCCCGAAGTGTGGAACGAAGACATCGGTGAAGAGCCCGGCGAACGTTCTGACTAACCGTAAGGACCACAAGTTGCGTTTTACCATCCGCATGGGAGAAGGGCGCGGCTTCAGAGGCGGTGTGAGAACGATTGTTTTGGGTCAGGGCACGACTTCCGCCGTGCCGTAACCAAAGCAAAATCGGCCCGGTTTTGCAGGTTGCGGATCAGCTCGCACAAAGCGCCAGACTGGATCAGTAGTTGTTTCGGCGGCGTGTGGTGGTCGCGGCGCATCGATCGTCGCTCCGGTACACATCGTTCTAGCCACCGCGGGTCAACTCGTCCCCACGCTCGAAGCGGCGTTCGCGCAGCTCCACGAACGCGGCACAATCTCGGAAAATTCGTATCTTTGCCTCATCACCGGTTCCAGCCGCACGGCCGATATCGAAAAGTTGCTGGTAATGGGTGCGCACGGCCCGCGACGGCTAGTAGTGATACTTGCTCTTTCAGTAGAACACGGCTATTGACGCCGTAGGTGCGACATATGCTTCACACCTACGCCCTCCCTTTCATAAGCAATTCACGACTGTTTGAGTGTCACATGGTTCCAGGGGACCAAGAGAATCATTGAGGCAATCATTGTTGTGAGGAAGGGCACGGCTTCAACCGTGCCTGCCGAAGCCATGAATTTTGATGTGCCGCACAGACTCTAGTGCGTCTCGCCCAACACTGTGCTCAACAACTCAAACACCACCAACACAATCGCAAATAGGATTGAGATCACTGCTCCAGCGATTCGATCCGGCGTGCTGCCAAATTCAACCGTCACGCGATGCGTACCGCCGCGAACGGTGATGAGCATCTGAGCTGTTTCGGCAGCAGCCGTCACACGCCCAACTTCATTGTCCACACGAACCCGCCAACCAGGATAATTCAGCAAACGCACTGCAAGGGTCACAGGCGGGCCGCTTCGGACCGAAAGGTCTTTGCGGTTCGCGGTCCAGAGTTGAATCTGAACCGGCAGTGGACCGACAGGGACGATATCAGCCGAATCCGGATCGAGCATCTGAATAGGCGGAGCCGGTGAATTAGCCATCACCTCGCCGGTAGGATCGCTGCCCGGCAATTGGTATCGATCGCTGCCAAGCGGCTGATACTCGTCGGTGCCTTCATAGCCACGACCCGTCAGGATGGCCTTCAGCAATACAGGTATGTCTTCGCTGTCCCACCAAGCATCGCTGACAATCGCCGTGCCAAGGGACCCCAGCGCAGCAACAATAAAAACCCAGCAAATCCACTGGCGCTTCAATCGGCCAACCGCCACCGCGACAAAAAATGCCATCACGCAGTCGAGCGGACCCAGCCAACGCCAAGGGAACTGCACAAATTCCAGTTTTGGCAGGAGACGCCACAGAAAAATGCTGGGCGGGAACATACAAAATATCCCGGCACCGCCGATTGCGAGAAGCACCCACCAAGCATCAGAGAATTCCCTGCGCCGGCGCGACACAAAAACGGCAGCGATCGCAATTCCGAGAATCACGCCCAGAGCAATGCCGGACACTTTCCAATTAAAAAACAGAAATTCCGGGTCCCTGGCATGGGTAAAAAGAAAATTCTGTTCAGGGCGAAGCAGGTCCGCCAAAGCCTGGCGAATCTGAACCCATCGCTGTTCCCAAGCCGCGGGCAAAACGTAGAACGCCGCAAGCCCAAATCCCACAAACATGGAACCGCCGCCAGTGAGCAAAGGCCGCGCGCTGCGCCGCAAAACGCAGGTAACGCAGATCATCAAGGCGAGTGAATATGTAGCGAGAACCCCGGCAGGCGCGTCCGAGAGCCAAATCGCCGCAAACGGAATCGCCAGAGCCGGCAAGCCGTGCCAACCATTTCGCAGGACACGGAAAGCGCCCCACAACACCAGCGGAAACAGCGCGCCGGCAAGAAGCTCAGCAAAATCGCTGCGATAGTAAGTGACCACCTGGTGATACGGATTCACGGCATAAAGCACGGCAGCCATGGCCGCCTCGCGCTCCGGAATCCATTCCCGCGCGAATTTCCACATCGAAATTCCCGCCAGCACAATCGCGAGCCAGATAAAAGCCCCCGGCGCCATTTTCCAGGGCAGGATCGAACCGAGTGCAGCGCCGAGCGTCCAAGATGCAGGCGGATAAAAAACAAACCGCGGCTCGCCGTACCCCCAGTTGGCCCATTCGGCCCATCGAGGAAACGCAATCCCTTCACGCCATTGCCCGGCCACATCCAACCACGATGCCAAATGAAACTGGAAATCGTGCCCCGAAGCGTTCCCCAGAAAAAACATGGGCGTGACCACCACAGTCGCAGCAATAATTACAAGCATGACCATCAAGCGTGAGGAACGCAGAGACTCCACAACGGTACCAGCCGCGGTCTGCGATACAGATTCGATTGTAGTGGTCGAAGGAATCGCGTTCGATCCTTAGAGCAGCGCAGCAGGAGAAATCGCACTCGGCTTAAAGAGAATACAGAATCGCCGGCACGCTGCGCTAGTTGATTACTGTCATCTTCGTGACGCAGCAGCAAAGCGCCGCTTGCTCGGCTTGCCAATCCGCCTTCGCTGCGAGTAAAGTTCTTCGGGGACGAAAACGCCCTATTACCCCAAAACTTGCCACGAAACCGCGATCAGAAAGCTGGAAATCATGAGCATTCCATGCGTTGCCGATAAGGGGTGTGTGTGAAGCCCTTGATGACAGCGGAAGATCAGAGGTTGCAGGCCAGCGTCGAGCGCGCGGTCCACTGGAAACGTTGGGGACCATATTTGTCCGAACGCCAATGGGGAACAGTTCGCGAAGATTACAGCGCGAACGGCGACGCCTGGGGATATTTCCCGCATGACCACGCGCGGTCGCGCACCTATCGTTGGGGTGAAGACGGCATCGCCGGCTTCTGCGACCGCCATCAGCACATCTGTTTTGCGCTCGCACTATGGAATGAAAAGGACAATATTCTGAAGGAACGCCTCTTCGGCCTTACCAATCCGCAGGGAAATCACGGCGAAGACGTCAAAGAGTATTACTACTATCTGGATGCAACGCCGACCAGTTCCTATCTCCAGTATCTCTACAAGTATTCGCACGCGGCGTTCCCATACGAACAGCTCGTAGTTGAAAATGCCAAGCGCACCCGCCACGATCCAGAATACGAATTAATCGATACCGGAGTTTTCGCGGAAAATCGCTACTTCGACATTTTCGTCGAATACGCCAAAGCAACATCAGAAGATATTTTAATCCGCATTATGGCATTGAATCGTGGCCCCCAAGCCGCGCCACTGCATCTGCTTCCGACGATATGGTTTCGAAACCGCTGGGACTGGGGCGACAACTACGATCCACCGGAAGTCGCGCGCTTAAAACCTCCGCAGGGCGCCGAGCTGTTCGAACTCAACGAATTTCACTACGGAAAACGCTGGCTACTGATTGAAGGCGCGCCTGAGCTTCTTTTCACAGAAAACGAAACCAACATGGAGCGCCTCTACAATCAACGAAGTAAAACCCCGTATGTAAAGGATGCATTTCATCGTCACATTGTCGATCGCGAGCCTGGAACGGTGAATCCCGCGTTCACCGGAACGAAAGCGGCAGCGCATTTCACCTCGCAGATCGCGCCCGGAGGGAGCTGGACAATTCGGCTCCGGCTCACCGACCAGGATCTCTCGCAGCAGCAAACGCCTGCGCAAGTCTCATTTGGTCCATCATTCAATGAGGTTTTCGACGTACGCAAGAAAGAAGCGGATGAATTTTACGAAAAGCGTATCGATCGAAAAATCAGCGACGACGCACGCCGCGTGCAGAGACAAGCTTTTGCCGGATTATTGTGGTGCAAGCAAACCTACCACTATGACGTTCGCCGCTGGCTGGAAGGCGATTCCACGCAGCCGAAGCCAGACCCCAACCGCAGAAACGGCCGCAATCACGACTGGACGCATCTCTACAATTCAGACGTCGTTTCCATGCCGGATAAATGGGAATATCCGTGGTATGCGTCCTGGGATCTGGCCTTCCACTGCGTCAGCATGGCCCTTATCGACCCCGAATACGCCAAACAACAGCTCGTTCTCTTTCATCGTGAATGGTACATGAATCCCAGCGGCCAGATTCCCGCGTACGAATGGAATTTTTCCGACGTGAATCCGCCTGTGCAGGCATGGGCGACCTGGCGCGTCTACAAAATCGCCGGTCGCGTCGAGGGAAAAGAAGACCGCCCGTTCCTGGAGCGTGTCTTTCATAAGCTTCTGTTGAATTTCACCTGGTGGGTAAATCGCAAAGACCCCGAAGGGAAAAACGTCTTCGAAGGGGGCTTCCTCGGCTTGGACAACATCGGCCTGTTCGATCGTTCCACGCCTCTAGGTCCCGGTAACTTTATCGAGCAGTCCGACGGCACCAGCTGGATGGCCATGTTTTGCCTGGACATGCTCGCCATGTCGATCGAATTGGCCCATGACGACCCGGCATACGAAGATGTAGCCAGCAAATTCTTCGAGCATTTCGTTTACATTGCTCAAGCAATGAACGACATCGGCGGTGAAGGGATCGGCCTATGGGATGAACAGGACGGCTTTTACTACGATGTGTTGCACCTGGGGCAGACCACGATCCTGCCGATGAAAGTCCGTTCCATGGTCGGCATCATCCCGCTTTTTGCGGTGGAGAGTTTTGAACCGGAAGACCTCGCGGGCCTGCCTGGTTTTCGCAAGCGCATGGAATGGTTCCTGGCGCACAATCCCGATGTCTCCCAACACGTCGATATGAGCCGAACGACGGACAAGGGCGCGCGGCTACTTTTATCCATCGCCAATCGCAAGAAACTCGGCCGTATCTACAAATATCTTTTCGACGAGAACGAATTCCTCTCGCCACATGGCATTCGCGCGCTATCGAAAATTCACAAAGATCACCCGTTCGTTCTCAGCCTTAACGGGAATTCACAGTCGGTGGACTACGAGCCCGCCGAATCGACAGGGGATCTATTCGGTGGAAATTCCAACTGGCGCGGGCCGGTGTGGTTCCCCGTGAATTTCCTGCTGATCGAATCGTTGCAGCGTTTTCATTATTACTACGGCGAGGGACTCAAAGTCGAATATCCGACAGGCTCAGGCCAGCAAATGACGCTATGGAATGTTGCGCGCCAGCTGTCTTTGCGGCTGTCGCGCATTTTTCTGCAGCGCGACGGGCGTCGTGCTGTTTACGGCGACACCGAGCTCTTTCAGAAGGATCCATTCTGGCGGGACTTGATTTTATTTTACGAGTATTTCAATGGCGATAACGGAGCGGGTCTGGGCGCCAGTCACCAGACTGGCTGGACGGCGCTGGTAGCAAAGCTGATCGAGCAGAGCGGGGAATAGAGCGGCTGAAAACTGCAAAAATTCAGCACTGCAGGTTTTTCGGTGGGGCTGAACTTAGAAATCGCTGACCAACCCTAACCCGAGAGAAACTCGATTGATGTAATTGAAATACCCGACCGTCAACACCGTTTCACGCACCGCTGCTTCGCCCCAACCTTCGTTCTTGAGCTTGTCGGTGTCGGATTCTTCGATATCATCCGGGTGCCGCGTCAATTTGTCGGCGAATCGAAAAAGAGCTTTTACTTTCGGTTCTACTTCCGCGCTTTCATAGTCCAGCGTTAGTTTTCGCGCCAGATTCTTCTCCACGCCGAAGCGCCGCAGCAACTCCATATGAAACATAATGCAGTACGACGAGGAATTGATGCCGCTGACGACCAAACCCATCTGCTCCTTGATCAGGAGAGGAAGCGCCCCGTCCGCCATGATGGCTTTGCTCAATTGCAGTTGTGCTTCGATAACTGCGGGCTTTTCTCCGAGCGATTTGAAATAGTGCGGGATGAAGCCGAGATCTTTTTCAATCTTGCCGTAAATTTCGCGCAGATGAGGATCGGCCTGTGATTCTTCGATTTCGTTTACGAAGGGCATCGAATTACTCCTCAGGGGAAAGATTCCGGGGATGACACATCTACGGTTACCGCAGGCCGACAGTGTAGCACGCCCGATCGTGATCGAAAAATTCCGGCTTTGCTGCTGGATCCGTCCCGTTCCGAAAATTTCCGAGAGACGCGGCGGAGCTTTTGTCCGTGGCAGAATTTTACGATTCTGTATGGCAATAATTGGGAGGGCACCGCGACGGCTTCACAGCCGCGGAAAGAGTCGCTTTCCAGGGGGGGCGGAGCTTTAGCTGCGACAATAGTTGGCCATCTAGGGGCTTCAGCCCCTGAGGACCCGGTTTGATCGTTTTCCGCACGCTATTCAGCCGTGCCGTAAATAACCTAAGATCAATGCCTCTTATGCTTTGCGAAAAAGCTCGCTCTCCCGCGCAAAGGGTTGCCTGTTAAGCAGTCGGACCAAGGCCGGGACAATCGTATCGCGAACAAGCGCCGTAGGCGCGACATATGCTTCACACCTACGGCCACTCGCGGACTTTCAGGCGACTGAAAGAGTCTGCATGGCGACCCCTGTTTTGAGGAAGGGCGCGGCTTCAGCCGCGCGGTAAAGCTCGCCAAATCACGCGGCTTGAGCCGTTGAAGCCATGAATTTGAGTTGCGACACAGACTCTTTACGCCGCACCCAACAGGAGTTGCATTAACCCTCAGCTTCGACCAGCTCGATCAATACTTTTTTCGCGCCGGGGGTTGTTGCCAGGAAAAAATTGATGCGCGTACCGTTAGCGCCGGCACGCGTCGCTGGATAAATCGCCGCCAGCCCGAAGCGAGCGCGAAGAATTTCGGTCGCTCGATCCACATTGCGCACGTAGACCTCAATTTGCTGTATCCCTTCACCAAACTTTTGTAGAAAGCGAGCGATTGCGCCGGCACCGCTCGGTTCCTTGCTGGTTAAAATATCCAATTCGATCGAATCGTCGAAGTGAAGTTCAAATTCTCGCGCGTCCTGATCTGGGGGAACCTCGGCGCGGCGTGGGGAGTTGTTTGCCGCGTGAATCTTCTCGAAAGTCTCAGGATGAACGGCCAGGCCCACAATAATGGTCGAAGGAGGGAACTGAGCGTGCGCTGTAGTACCGGTCGAGCTCGGTCGGCCCGGCAGAGTAAGCTCGCGAAATTCCGGATCGGTGACCCACCGGCTCAGCAGCGGCATTACCAGATGGACGCCGGCAAGGTAAAGCTTCATGCCGGATTGCACTCGCTGACGCTCGTCGGCACCGGCTAAATCAAAAATTAGGCGGGGAATGTCGACCGGATCTGCCATGCGGCATTATGCCTTGAATTGCAGGACGATGCGTTTTCCGCAGACCAATGGAGCACGTGTACTACGGCGAGTTTGGGCGGCCACTATGGACGGAATTGATATTCGACAGCGTGAGATAGC
This sequence comes from uncultured Acidobacteriota bacterium, assembly GCA_963703675.1. Classification (GTDB taxonomy): domain Bacteria; phylum Acidobacteriota; class Terriglobia; order Acidiferrales; family UBA7541; genus Palsa-295. Next base: position 285,094 of record CAVPFH010000014.1, read on the forward strand.
TGGGCCCGCTGGGTCGAACGGTCACTGGCACATCCCAGCGCTCGCGTGCGTCCCCGACCGAAGCTTCAATGTTAAGTGTGCTAAGCCAATATGTCCCAGATTGAATCCCGTGAAAGGAACCCTGGCCCTCCAAGTCCGTTTCCGCCCGAGCCACCAGATATTTTCCTTGTGCCAATTCTCGCGTCTTGCGATCCATATCCTTAAGGCCTTTGGCTTTCAAGATGTCCCATTTATGTCCGGGGTTTATTTCTTCCAGGCTCAGATCCATTCCGTCGGTGCTCGTAGGATTCTGCACTAGGAATAATCGGACTGAATCGAGGTACTGTTTCTTCAGCCGGGCATACTTCTCCGGGTCTTTTATTTTGTCCTCAGGTTTATATTTCGGAACGGGGAACGTCACCGTCGAGTCGCCGGCCATCCTCTCCACATACGCGTGAAAAAATTCCGGCACGTTCATCACGTCGTCCACTTTCAATTTCTTGACGAAATCCTCTCCGGACAGACTTACCCGGTGGTTGGATTTCATCCAGGCTTTGAGCTCTTTCGACACATCCAGTTCGTCCACGAACGCGTCCAGATCGGCGCCAGGAGCCGCGAGTGCCGCTTCCTTCTCAATATCCGCATAGCTCTTGGTCAGCAGGTAAAAGGGAAATGAACGCACCGGCTCGTCAACGCCACCTGAAGGAGTGATGCGCGCCAGAAATTGCAGGGAACCAGTCTGAGCGGCGGCCCGGGGGACTGAAAAACTCAGCCCAAGCCAAAGAATAATCAAAAGTCCACGGGGCGTTTTCATATGGCACATCGTAGCAGAAGCAAACCAACTGACAGACGCAGTCCTGAAGGAAACGCCGCAAGAGTTACCACTAAGCAGGTGGATGAGCGACCCAGGAAAACCAACAGATCTAGTAGAGGTGGAAAGTCACTTCGATCGTTTGCCGGACCGGTGCTGGTCTGCCGTTTGGTCCGGCAGCAGGCTTAAATCTCCAGGTGCGGACGGCTTCGATGGCCTTCTCGTCCAGACCCAGTCCAAGGCCCTTGACCACTTTGATGTCCGTGGCTTTTCCGTCCGCGGTTATCACCGCGACAAGCATCACCGTTCCCTGATATTTTGCCTTGACGGCTTCGTCCGAATACTGCGCCTGAGGGCAATAAATACACGCCGGGTATCCGTAACCGCCCGTTCCAGCATTGAAGACGCCCCCGCCGGTACCTCCGCCTTCGCCGGGTCCAACGCCGCCGCCACTGCCACTGCCGACGCCGGTTCCGTTTCCGGAGCCGATACCATTGCCGCTCCCAGGTCCGTTAGAATCGTTCAAAACCTTTGAAAGCGGATCACCCCAGTTATTCATGTTCGGGCTGGGCAACTTCAGTTCCGGCGGGCCCAGCACGGTCGGGGTCATGGCCATTCTTGCATTCGGGTTGGTCACCACTTTCGGAGGCGTAAACTGTGTCATCGCAAACTTCGGCAGCTTGCCGACGCTAGCGGGCCGCGGGTCATGAGCACCGCCGCCACCACCACCGCCAGCCTTCTTAGCGCCCGGAGGCAGCTTCGGCAGGAAAGGTGAAATTGCGATCACATCAACCTTGGTGTTTGCCTTAGTCGTCGCCGGCATCAGCAGGCCCGGTATCAGCGGCAGAATTATCAGCACCAGAACCACCACGTGAATTGCGATGGAAAGCGCCTGCACTCGCGTGAACTGTGTGTTCTTCGACCATATTTCAGGCACAGCCACAGGGCGGCTGGTGGTTTGCAGCGGTGGCAGCTTCGGCGGAAAGATCGCGTCCCGCAGATTCTGCCAGAGGCTACCGAATCCGGCGTTCCAGCTCACCAGCAGGTCCGAGTTCACCGATCCGCGCGGCGCGCGGCGGAATAGCTCCTTGAAATTCGAGCCGGTGCCATCGCCAAAGCTCTCCGGAACGAATACTGCAACAGGTCCGCCCCGGAATCTTACCCGCCGCTCGGTCAGGAAATCCTTGAGATTGGAGAAGAAATTCTTCAGTTCGGACTGCTGGGTAGGAGAATCGAAGCGCCCGATCTTTAGGGTAGGCTCAGCCGGGGTTTGGCTGGAGTTGTTAATTGGGGTAGTAAAGTCTGCCATTTTCCGCTGCCTGGAAATCCCCCGCACACTCCTATCTAACCTTAGACGCTCAGCCGTGGAAAAGGATGTCCGGCCGAGCGCGGGCTGACACCGCTGAAAAACCATTGTAACATATGGATTGTAACTTTCGTGTCACAGCAACTACACGTGTTTCTGGAAACGGAAGTAAAGCGCACGCTTGCGAACCGTCGATCTTGAGCTTGCAATCGATCGGGGCACAAGCACGATTGCCGCAATGGCCTTGGAGTTTCCAGAGCTCATTGGCTGCGATGCAGCCGGCGACTTGGCAGCATGAGTGTCCGATTTGACCTAAAAAGGCCTACGAAACCCTAGAGATGCCAAAACTTATCGACCTGAAAAGCACGCTGAACCTTCCGAAGACGGATTTCCCCATGAAGGCCAAGCTTCCCGAGCGCGAGCCGGAACAGCTCGCAGCGTGGGAGGCGATGGGGCTGTACAGCCGCATCCTGCAATCGCGCGCTGACGCGCCGCTTTTTGTGCTGCATGACGGCCCGCCCTATCCCACGGGCGAGATCCATCTCGGAACCGGGATGAACAAGATCCTGAAAGACCTGATCGTAAAGTCAAAAACCATGGCTGGTTTTCGCTCCCCTTACATTCCGGGCTGGGACTGCCATGGTCTACCGATCGAGACCAAGGTCGAAAAAGAGCTTGGCGGAAAGACCACCAAAGTCGACGCCGCTGAATTCCGTCGGATGTGCCGGCAGTTCGCCGCGGGCTTCGTCGAGAAGCACAAAGTGGAATTCAAGCGGCTCGGCGTCTTCGGCCAGTGGGATAAGCCCTATCTCACAATGGACCATCGCGACGAAGCTTCCATCGCCGGAGCCTTCATCGATTTCTACGAGAAAGGCTACGTCTATCGCGGACTGAAACCAGTGTACTGGTGTATTTACGATCGCACCGCGCTGGCAGAAGCCGAAGTGGAATACGAAGACCACAGCAGCCCCTCGATCTGGGTGAAATTTCCGGTCGTCGTCACCGATGATTCAAAGAAACTCGGCCTGAGCGGGGACATCAGCGCGTTAATCTGGACCACCACTCCGTGGACGCTGCCTGCGAACCGCGCACTCGCATTTCATCCGGAATTCGACTATGTCATCGCGGACACTTCGGCAGGGAAATTACTGCTGGCAAAACAGCGCGTGAATGCGCTGGAAACAGAACTGAATCTCGAAGTTCGCGGAGTAAGCGGCAACTGGAAAGGTTCGAGTTTCGAAGGCGTGAAATTCCGGCACCCATTTCTCGATGGCCGATCACTAGGCGTCCTCGCCGATTACGTCACGCTCGATCAAGGCAGCGGAATCGTGCACACAGCGCCCGGCCACGGCGCGGACGACTTCCGCACCGGCCAAAAATACGCTCTCGAAGCCTACGCGCCTCAGGACCACGAAGGCCGCTTCACCGAAGGTCTACCGGAATACAAAGGCAAGACAGTCTTCGAAGCCAACCCCATCGTCATCGATCTCCTGAAAAAACGCGCCATGCTGGTAGGCGAAAGAAAAATCACACACAGCTATCCGCACTGCTGGCGCTGCCACAATCCGGTGATCTTCCGTGCCACCGAACAATGGTTCATTCAATTAGACGATGGCTCCCCCACAACGCCAGCGCCAAAAGCTCCGCCGTTGCGCCGGACCGCGCTTAAGGAAATCGACAAAGTGAAGTGGATCCCGGCCTGGGGCCACGATCGAATGCACGAAATGGTCGCAGGCCGCCCAGACTGGTGCATCTCCCGCCAACGTTTCTGGGGCGTTCCGCTAATAATTTTTTATTGCGACGCGTGCGGCGGGCAGCTGAAAAACGCCGCGGCTCTTCGCCACGTCCTTCCGTTTTTCGAACGCGAAGGCGCCGACGCCTGGTTCACGCATTGCGCCGAAGAGTTGCTTCCGCCAAACCTGAGGTGTTCCTGTGGCGAAGCGAAATGGCGAAAAGAGTCAGACATCCTCGACGTCTGGTTCGATTCCGGCTCAACTCATCTCGCTGTGCTGACACGCGACAACCAAAGATGGCCCGCCGACGTGTATCTCGAAGGCCCCGACCAATATCGCGGCTGGTTCCAAAGCTCGCTACTGGTAGGAATCGGTACGCGCGGAGCAGCGCCGTATAGACAAGTGGTAACGCACGGCTGGACGCTGGATGAAAAAGGCGCGCCGATGTCTAAGTCACTCGGCAACGCCATTTACCCCGCGGAAATCTGTGCGAAATGGGGCGCCGATCTCCTTCGCATTTGGGTCGTCTCGCAGGATTACACTGCGGACGTGCGCATCTCCGAAGCGATGATGACTCAACTCGCGGAGGCCTACCGCAAAATCCGCAATACGTTCCGCTTCGCCCTAAGCAATCTCTACGATTTCAACCCGTCGCGCGATTCCGTGGCCGATGCCGATCTAGGGGAGATGGACGCATGGATGTTGCGACGCACAGGCGAGCTGGTGAGTCAGTGCCGCGAGTGGTACGACAAGTATGAATTTCACAGGGTCTACCACGCGTTGCACGATTTCTGCACGGTGGATTTGAGCTCGTTCTATTTCGACGTCTTGAAGGATCGCCTGTACACCTTCGCGCCGAGAAATCGCGGCCGCCGCTCCGCGCAGACGGCTGTATATCGCATAGCTAGCTCCTTATTGCGCTTGATCGCGCCGATTCTTGCCTTCACCAGCGAGGAGGTGTGGAAACACATGGCGCTTGGCCCCGCCGAGCCCGAGAGCGTGCACATGGCGATGTTCCCGAACGTCGCAGAGCTAGAAAAAGTTCTCGATGAGGGTCGTTCGAAGAACTGGGATCACTTGCTCACCGTTCGCGAAGAGGTTCTAAAAGCATTGGAACCAGCGCGTGCCGCGAAGACGATCTCATCAGGCCTGGAAGCCCGCGTGATTTTGTCCGCCAAGGGCGAATTGAAAGACTTGCTCGAACGCTACGCGGTATACCTGCCCGGACTCTTAATCGTCTCGCAAGTTGCAATTGAGGAAGGCAAGGCGGGAGGCACCGCAAATAGCGCCGCGCTCGAAGGCCTACAGATTCGCGTCGAGCGAGCACAAGGAACGAAGTGCGAACGCTGCTGGAATTATTCAACACATGTCGGTGAAAGCAAGGATTACCCGACGTTCTGCGAGCGCTGCGTCGCGGCGCTGGAAGAAATTGAACGGGACGGCGACGCTCGGGCAGGGAGTGCGCGGCCCTGATGTCAGCCGCGTCGCGTCCGAACTGGCTAGCGCTGGGGGCAATTTCACTCAGCGCGCTGATCGCTGATCAACTAAGCAAACATTGGGTAGAAAAATACACCCCGGCAGGTTCGGTGCACGTCGTAATCCCAGGAATGCTGAATCTTCTGCACACCACGAATCCCGGCGTGGCATTCGGCCTGTTCGCCGATTCCGAAAATCCCTGGCGCGGGCCGGTACTGATTGCGTTTTCCGTCGCCGTAATCGCAATGTTGATCTGGTTGTTGACCACGGGGCGTGCAGGCGGCCGTGCCGGTGAATACGGGCTAGCCCTGATCCTGGGTGGTGCTCTCGGGAACGTACTCGACAGATTTCTGCATCACCGGGTCACTGATTTCATCGATTTCTATCTCGGCCGATATCACTGGTACACGTTCAACATCGCCGATTCAGCAATCGTGATCGGCGCGGCCTTAGTGGTCTTGGAACTCTTTCGCGACGCGCGGCATCCTACTCAAGAGCGCGCATAGAAAATGCATCCCGTTCTCTTCAAATTCGGCGGCATCCCGATTTACACCTACGGTGTGTTGGTCGCTGCCGGCGTGCTGCTGAGCCTGTGGTACGGGCGTCGCCAGGCGCCCCGCGCCGGTGTCGACCCCGACAAACTCTGGAACATGGGGATTTACTTCGTCCTGGTTGCGCTGATCGTCGCAAAGATCTGGCTGGTTTTAAGCTCGTGGGATTATTACCTGGCCAATCCGCGCGATATTTTCAGCGTGGCCACGTTTCAATCCGGCGGCACCTTTTACGGCGGAGTCGTCGGCGGCGTACTGGCGATTCTGCTCTACACGCATTTCCAGAAAATGCCGCTCTTGCCGACGCTAGACGTCGTCGGCGCTGCACTGCCGATCGGACACGCCATCGGTCGTCTAGGATGTTTTTTCGCAGGATGCTGTTACGGCAAGCCGACGACCCTCCCATGGGGCGTCACATTCACGAATCCGACAGCAGAGCAGCTTGCCGGAACGCCTTTAGGCGTTCATCTTCATCCGACGCAACTTTACGAGGCGACACTGGAATTTCTGAATTTCTTTTTCCTGATGTGGCTGGCCAGACGCCAGCGTTTCGTAGGCCAGATCTTCGGCGCGTATCTGATGTTGTACGGCACCGAGCGAGGCATCATCGAATTTTTCCGCGGCGACCCGGGACGAACGATGATGTTTCACGACACAGTTTCGCTGATGCAGTTAGTAAGCGTTGTCCTGATTCTAACGGGCATCTTCTTATGGTGGCGCGGCCTGAAAGGCAAAGCGCCAATTCGCCCGGCGGCCGTATCAAGTGTCGCAGCCGGTGACTAAAGTTTTTAACGGCGGGCCACAGGCACGATCGTAGAGTTTGGCACCAATATGTAGGGGCGGTCTCAGACCCGCCCGCTCACGCTTCCTTCATGCAAGATTATTCCGACATCGACGACAATCTCGAATCCGCTGACAGCGAGTCTGCGGGCGCCTTGAACCGCCGCAGCGAATTCGTCGTCGCCGAAGAGGAAGCCGGCCGGCGTCTGGACCGTTTTCTGGCAGCACAATTCCCGGACATCAGTCGCACCCACGTACAAACCCTAATCGACGAGGGCCGGGTTCTGGTCGGCGGCATCGCCAAAAAGCCAGCCCACCGCGTGGAAGCTGGCGAGCAAGTCACCGTGGAAATCGCTCCTCCACCACTACCGGGCGTGGAAGCGGAAAACATCCCGCTCGCGTTCCTCTACCAGGACGCGGACATCGCGGTGGTGAACAAACCCGCAGGAATGATCGTTCACCCAGGAGCAGGCTCGGACGCCGGCACGCTGGTAGCAGCATTGCTGCATCACTTCGGCACCGGCTCCGGCCTCTCGTGGATCGGCGGCCCATTGCGCCCGGGAATCGTCCATCGCCTCGACAAAGGCACCTCGGGCGCGATCGTGATCGCGCGCAACGATGCCGCGCACCTGAAGCTAATCGAGGGATTTCGCGAACGCCGTGTCCAAAAAATCTATGTAGCTCTGCTACGCGGAATTGTGAAGGGCACCAAAGGAATAATTGAGCTGCCCGTCGCGAGAGACCTGCGCCGCCGTTCACGCATGACCAGCCGGCGCGCGGAAGGCCGCAAAGCGCGCACAGATTGGCGCCTGCGCCTGCGGCTCGGCAACTTCTCTTTGATCGAAGCTGACCTTCACACCGGCCGCACGCACCAAATCCGCGTGCATTTTTCGGCCCTGGGATTTCCAGTGGTCGGCGACACGCTCTACGGCGCGCCTCACCTGGAACGCATCGGCCGCGAGCTTTTGCCGCCGCTCGGGCGCAACTTTCTTCACGCCGCGCGCATCGCATTTGCACACCCGCGAACCGGCAAGCACATGGAATTTCGAGCGCCTCTGCCGGATCAATTAGTGAGCTACATTCATGAGCTGGATCGTTTGATTGACGAACAACCAGGCGAAAAGGGAAGATCGCGCGATCGGGTGGAACAAGGCTCAGGCATCACAGCCGGACCATCGCGAACGGCAATTGACGCTGCCTTGAAGGATTACCTATGATGTTCCGCGTGAGAGTGCTGCGCGTCATTGTCGTGCTGGCGGCGATGCTATTTTTGCCTTACCGCTTACAAGCCCAGCAAGCTCCAGCGCCGCCTCCACCAGCATCGGCGGCCCAGCCTTCGCAATCCGGTGGAAAATCCCAGCAGTCTCAAAATCCTGCGCCCAGCGCGACGGAACCACCTGCGGAAGCGCCTCAGAACAATCCCAAGACCCCTCCAATCACTTCGACCACCGGTCTCGTGCACCTCGTAGCCACGGTCATGGATCGCCGCCGCAACTTCGTCACCGACCTCGATCAGAGCGACTTCAAAATTCTGGAAGATGGCGCGCCACAAGACATCCGCTATTTCGGTCGCGAGACGGATTTGCCGTTGCGCATCGGCATTTTGCTGGACACCTCAAATAGCATTCGCCCCCGCCTGGAATTTGAGAAGGACGCAGCAACGGATTTCCTGCAGCACGTCATTCGCAGAAATAAAGATGAAGCCTTCCTGATGACCTTCGACAACGAACCCGAGGTCATTCAAGACTACACCGGCGATATCGCCCTGCTAACCGACGCGATTCGCAAACAGCGCGCCGGCGGCGGCACCGCGTTGAATGACGCCATTTATCGCGCCGCGGAAAAACTCTCGAATCCTCCGTTGCCAAAAGGTCCAAACCCCGAGGTTCGTCGCGTGCTGGTAGTAATCAGCGATGGAGATGACAACCTGAGCGATCACGCCTTAAGCGAGGCGGTGGAAGCAGCCATTCGAGCGGAAGCCGCAATTTATTGTATTAGCACAAACACTGATTGGCTGGCGATCGATGGCAACAAGCCGCACAAAATGCACGTCGAGGGCGGCGATAAGGTGCTGGAAGAATTTGCGGATCAAAGCGGCGGGCGCGTCTTTTATCCGTACAAAGTCGACGATCTGGCGCAATCCTTCGTGGACATCAGCACGGAACTGCGCAGCCAGTATTTCATCGCCTATTCGCCGACCAACGTGCAATCAACGGGGAGGTATCACAAGATCGACGTCCAAACCGATCGCAAAGGTTTGAACGTGCGCACGCGCAAAGGCTATTACGCCACTGCTCCTGCTTCGCCCCTCGCGCCCAGCAAATAGATTCAGCCTCGGGTCTGGGCGGCTTGTGATCGTCGACGGTTTCACTCTAAAACTTGCGCAACCCGTGGACAAGCTGAGGACGGCACCAGCGTAAGCTATGAAATTAATCTACGGACGCAAACTTTGCTGGATGTATTTCTTACGTGATGGGTCGGTTTCGTGCGCAAGCCGATCCTGAAGAGCCTTCCGAGCGGCGGGCGAATTCATGTTTCCCAAGATCAAGATGCCCCGTTCCCGTGCGTCCCAGTCTCCGTTTTTCAGCAGGTCTACAACCGAAGGGATTCGTTGAAATGAAAAGAAATGCCCAGATTCGCACCGCCATATTACGGAGATGGTTTCGACCCGGGTGTCATGCTTGGCAACAGCCGATTGCGCCACCGGTATTACCCTGATTTCCTTCATCATCAGTTAGTCGAACGCGTATAAACCACAACAGCACCGAGAGCCGCTATCTCTTGATATCGTATCGACATTTATATACTTCGTTACGTGCAGTATACGTCGATGCCTACTTGTAGGGCGCGTAATAACCTTTGCGGGCCAGAATTTTCACATCAGGACGCGTCACGGTGACTTGAATTTTGCGGAACTTTCCATCACGCGCAAGATTGATAGGGTAGTATCCGAGCACGTACTGCGACCGCAGCTCCTCTGAAATCTCATCGAACGCTTTTTCCAGAGACTTCTCATTGTGCACGTCGATGACCCGGCCCCCGGTGTCCTCAGCCATCTTTCGCGCCACCCCGGGGCCTGTACCAAACGTAGCCATGCGGTCGGAAATTAAAAGCACGTGAATCACGGCATCCGACCGCTGCGCAGCCTCGATTGCATCCTGAAGCCGTAGCTTGCTGCCGGTGTCTTCTGCGTCAGTCAAAATGATCACGCCCTTGCGCCCGGCTTCAGTGGCCAACTGGTCATGGCACGCGAGATAAACAGCATCGTACAGGTCCGTGCCTCCGGCATTGCCCTGCGGAATTGTCCCGGGCGTGACCACGCCGCCTCCGCCGACTGAATTCACGCGCGCGCGTCGGATAGCACTCGCCAGTGCCGAAGTGTCTTGCGTGAAATCGGCAAGCAGATCGACATCGAAGTCGAAGGTAATCACCATCGCTTCGTCTTTCGGGCGCATCACCTCGCGCAGAAATCGCGACGCGGCATCCTGTTCCGCATCGATCATCCGATCCATGCTGGCACTGGTGTCGATCAAAAGACCCAGCGTGATCGGCATGTTCACTTCTTTTGAAAAGAACGCGATTTTTTGGTCGACGCCGTCTTCCGTGATCTTGAAATCATCCTGCGTCAGGTCGGTGATAATCGCGTGACGCTTATCGCGAGCCGTGGCGAAAACGTTGACAATCGTCGTTTGAACTCTTAAGGGCCCTTGCGACTGAGGAGTCTGGTCTTGATTCGACTGGGACTGCTGAATGGATTGCCCGGTGAAATTTATCGCACGAATTGCGGTGTTGCTTGCATGTGCGGGCGAAAGCAATCCTTGCGTCCATCCGGAATCTTGCGGCCCGGCGCCTTTCGCGGGAGCCACCGCCGTCAGTCCCGCATATCCAATCAACGCCGCCGCAAAAATGCCCGCCGTGAGGCTGGTCCATCGCATTGTATAATCTCCATTAGGTCGAGGCGCTCGTTAGGTCAAGCTGCCGATTTTGCAGAAAGCGCCCGCTTATTCCAAGTCGTTTGTTACGATGCATCCGCAGCGTCGGCGGGATGTGCGCCGATAGCCGCGGACGCGCAATAAGCGGAAGAAAGCAACCGTGCCATACGACCGGGCACGAATCGAGAAATCTAAATGACACGATCCACCCTGACGCTGGTCATTGTATTACTGTTTGCCGGTATTTCCGCGTGGGCTCAACAAACCACCCCTGCGGGCACCCAGCAACAGGATCAAAACAAGCCGCCCGTTCAGCCGGGGCAAATGGCCCCCCCAGTTCAGCCGGCAACTCCCGCTCCGCAACCTGCTACGCCATCGCCAACCACCCAGAAACCGCAACCGCAAACCGGACAATCGGAGAAGCCTCAAGGCCCAGACACTCGCTCCGCGATTCGAAGCCGCACCAACCTTGTGATCGTTCCAGTCACTGTGAAAAATCGCGATGGCCAATTGATAGGAGATCTTCAACGAGACGAGTTCCGCGTATTTTGCGACAACGTGGAACAACAAGTCATTTACTTCACCTCCGATCCCTATCCTCTGTCGGCAGTCGTGCTGATCGACAATCACCTGTCGATCAAGTCCGCCGAGCAGGTGCAAAAAGGCCTGACCGCCATCTCCGCCGGTTTCGGACCGAACGACGAAGTAGCGCTCGTAACCTACGACCAATTTCCCAACACCGTCAGCGATTTTTCGTTCAACAACGATCTGCTTTTTACCAAACTCAAGCGGCTCGATGTCGGCTACCGTTACCCGGGTTCGCCGCTCGGCGGCCCATTAACCTCGGGTGCCACCGCAAATGGCCGCTCGCTCGAAACCGGAGCGCCAACCACGGGCGGAGTGCAACAAGAAAAGGAAACAACCGACCTGGATGACGCCGTCTACGCCGCAGGAGAAATGCTCAAGGGCCGCGGGCGCGATCGCCGCAAAATTATTTTCTTAATCTCCGACGGTAACAATTCCCACGAGAACGAACATAGCCTGGACCAGGTACTGCAGATCTTGCTGAAATACGATATCTCCGTGTATTCCATTTCGGTCGGTCATGCGCTGCTGCAAAAAGAAAGTACGCGCCTCGAAAAATATGCCACAGCGACGGGAGGCGACACCTTTTACGCCAGCAAAGACCGCGGCCTAGAAAATCTCTACTCCTCCGTCACCGAGCAGGCTCGCAATCAATACACGCTGACCTTCCAGCCGCAAGATACCGATCGCACCAAGGATTATCACAGCATCGAAGTTCGCGTTCGCCGCCCAAGCCTCGACGTGACCGCGCGCCAGGGCTATTATCAGAGCGGGCTTCGCTGATTTTGTCGCCAGGGAAATTTTTCGCCGCGCAAACGTTTCCTAAAATGCGTCAGTGCAAAAGTTTTTCTTCTTGACTTCATTCGCAGTCGCCTTTATAGATTGACGAAGCGGTTTGAGCCGCGCTTAATTTTCAGCGCGACGGATCGCCGGGAGAAAGTTCCACTGTAGCTCATGCGCGGAACCATCCCGGGTTTCGTTTCATCACGAAACCCGATCGGAAAATAAAACGGGACGCCTAACCTTGGCGTCCCGTTTTTTATTTCCTAGCAACACAGCGCGCTTCAGGAGCCTGCGCGGCAACGATTGTTTTGAAGAAGGTCGCGGCTTCAAGTCGCGCCGTAAACGGAGCGAGATCAACGCGGTTTTACGGGAAAAAGCTTCACACCGATATCCTCTAGAAGCATTTTATCGGTGCCACATGGCTCTAGGGGACTAAGAAAATCTGTGAGGCAATCATCGTTTTGAGGAAGGGCGTGGCTTCAGCCGCGCCGTAAGCGGAGCAAGATCAATGCGGCCTTAGCCGCTGAAGCCATGTATTTCGAATTGTCACGCAGACTCTGGAGGGCGGCTTGTAGATTTTTCATTTCACATCTAAAGCGGGAACAACGTCCCCGAGTTTACCCTCGGCGCGCTCGCATTTCGCCTGACCTGAATAGAAATCAACTGCTCGTGCGCCGGACAAATCGGCTTGTAGTCGCAAAATCCGCAGCCATAACCAGGCTTCGCCGGAAACTCTCCCGCGCGAATCAAATCCGCCACTTCCGCGATTTTCTTTTTCGTTCCGTCCAGTGCCTTAGCGTCGCGCGTCGTAGCGACAGACTCATTGGTCATCAAGTTGTAAAACACCAGCCGCACAGGATCGAGGTCAAGCACCTCGCGCGCCGCCAGCGCATAAACGCCCAGCTGCAAATCCTTAGCCGCGGCTTTCTCGTCTTTCGGTTTGCCGGTCTTGTAATCGACGATCTCGACCTTCTTGCCGGCGATTCGGTTCACCTGGTCCATGCGCCCGGTAACGATCACGTCATGTTCCAACGGCAACTCGAATGTTTTTTCCTGGCAGAGCAAATCGACCGGCGCTGCCGTGTACTTCTGATAAAAAACCTCCAGCTGGTCGCGTCCCGCCTTGCGATATTCCTCTGCATGATAGTCGTCGATATACCCGGCAGCCGACCACTCACGGTCATAAATCGCGCAGAGATCTTCCAGCGAAACCTTACGCCTCTCGCCGACATCCCCAACGAATTCCTTGATCGTCGTATGCATCACATTGCCGAAGGTAGCCATTGCATGCGGACCGCCGCGAATACTCCAGACGTACTGAAACATGTATCGCATCGGGCAACGATCGTACTTATCGATCGCGGAAACGCTCAGCTGCAGTGGCTCGGGTCGCGGCGGATGAAACGCTTTTGCCCAAAGCGCCGCTCGCGAGTAAGCCCGCGTAGGTTCGCTGCCGGCAGGGAATAATTGTGCGGGCTCGGCGGAGTCCGGCTCAGGCCCGGTAGTCTCGCGCTCAGCAGGCACCTGCACACGCGGCTCGAGTTGGTGCGTGTCCAGCTTCTTGATCTTGGCATTCATCAGAAAGTCATCGAGAAAGAGCGACGGCTTCTTGCGCTCATTCACCAGCGTCGAAAGCGTCAGTTGTTGCTTAGCGCGCGTCAAAGCCACATAAAAAAGCCGCCGCTCTTCCTGAATCTGGAAATCACCCTTGGGCTTTTCTTCTTTCATCATTTCCGGCGGAAATTCGAAAACCACCTTGCGCGTCCCGGAAGGGAAGTCATTCCTCGAAAGCCGCAAAATAAAGACATGCGGAAACTCCAACCCCTTGGCCGCATGCACAGTCATCAGTTGCACTGCGTCATCCGACTGTTCTTCGTCCAGGCATATGTCTCCACACGCCTCGTGGAAATAATCGAGGTATTCGATAAAATCTCGAAGCTGCTTTTTTTCGCTCTTGCGTTCCCAGTCCAGAATAAATTTAACGAAGCGATCGAGATAATAGCGATCTTGATCGGAAGGCAACGGTGCCACGCGCAGCCCGGCAATCAGTTCGTCCACAACTTCCTTAGCAGAATGATGCCGCGCGATTTGCCGCAACCGCATCAGCAATGTAATCAGTTCCTTGAGTTTTACGCCGGGCCGGTCGAATGGCGCCTGGTTCTGCGCGGTCTCCAGTTCGTCGCCGAGCGGCCGTCGATGCTTGCTGCTCGCGCGTTCCGCCAGTCGCACCAGATCGCGCGGTTCAAGTCCCCAATAAGGCGCGGCCAGCACGCGCGCGCAGGCCACGTTGTCAGCGGGCTTTTCGATCAACCGCAGCCAGGCAAACAGATCGCGCACGAGGGTGCTTTCCAAAATCGAAAGTCTGCGGATCACAAACGGAATTTCGCGGCTACGCAACGCATTCACGAGCTTCTCGCGATGAGTGTGCTTGCGGTACAGCACAGCGAAACCTCGCCACGGCGCCCCAGCCGCATGCAGCCGCTCGATTTCAGAAGTAACCCAGTAGGCTTCTTCTTCCGGTGTGACGAATTCAGCGATGCGGATTTTTTCGCCTTCGCCATTCTCAGTGATCAGTTGTTTGGGTGGCAGCAGGGGAGATTTTTCGTTGTGCAAAATCACTTCGCCGGCCACACGCAGGATACGCTGCGTAGAACGATAGTTCCGCGAGAGCGAAACCAGGAATTTATTGGCGGCCGGCCCCATTTTCGCGTCGGTAACTCCGCAGAACCGCTTCAGGAAAATCGTGAAGCTCCCGAATGATGCACCGCGGAACCGGTAAATGGCCTGATCATCGTCGCCCACCGCCACGATGTTGCGCCGCTCGCCCGCCAGCAGCCACAACAGCTCCAGTTGCGCGATGTTCGTATCCTGAAATTCATCCACTAAAATGTAGCGGTACTGGTCGCGCATGCGATTGCGCAACGCCTCATCGTCGCGCAGCAACGTGACGGTATGCATCAGTTGCGCGCCGAACGTCAGCAAATTTCGCTCGCGCAACAGCCGCTCGCTCACCCGATAAACGCGCGCCAGTTCTTCCTGCCGCGCAATCTCCCCCTCGGCGATTTGCAGCGCATCCGATTCCAGGGTTTTCTTCTGCGCCTCGTACTTCCGGCGCAGGCCATTCACGTAACGCTGATAGTCGTCGGGTGTCACCAGCTCATCCTGGCACCGCGAAAAGAAAGTCACGAAGTCGCTGATGAACTCGCCCGGGTCCTGCAGCCGGCGAAAATGTTTCAAATCAAGTTCGCCAATATGCCGTCGCAGCAAAATTTTGTGGTCGATGTCATCCAAGGGCTGAATATCAGGATTCGCCGAGCGTAAAATCTGTTCAAGGCAGAACGAATGGAATGTTCCGAGGCAAACGTCCTCGGCGCGCTCGCCGATGGCCCTAACGACGCGATGCTTCATCTGCCCGGCGGCTTTATCTGTGAAGGTCAGTCCCAGAATATTCCCGCCCGCAAGCTCAGGATCACTTTCCAGGAGGTTGCGGATCCGCTCGATGATCACGCGAGTCTTGCCGGTACCCGCACCCGCCACCACCAGTAAAGGACCATCTCCGTGTTCCACGGCCGCACGTTGCTCCGCATTCAGTCCGCGCGCGCCGTTCGCATTTGCTTTGATATTCATCGCCATAATTTCACTCCTATCCATCTTAACAGACTTGCCGTTAGGCGAATAGAAGGCGAAGAAAGCTATAAAACAGAATGGCCCAACATATGCTTCGAATCCCCTCGGATCGTCGCCCTTACTAATGAACTCGGGAGCAGAAAAGAATTTAACGATAGAGTTAGAACCAGAGACAGAAAATCCAACTTCAAACTGAATTGAATGAACTTCTACCCGAATTGACCGCCTTTATCAGCCGCGCCTATACTGTACTGAGCTAGATGAATCGATCCGGTGCGCTCTCCAGAAACGCAACGGGTCTTGCGTTCTCAATGAAGGAGCACCCTCATGGCAACTTCCAATACCGAGCAGCCTGTAATCCTAAGCGCGGTGCGCACGCCGATCGGTAAATTCATGGGCGGCCTCTCGCCCCTCTCCGCAACGGAGCTTGGTGCGAAAGCTATCACTGAAGCCGTGCGCCGCGCTGGGATCGAGCCGAACCAAGTGGACGAAGCAATCATGGGAAACGTAGTCCAAGCCGGCTTGGGCCAGAACCCCGCCCGGCAGGCTGCATTGCGCGGGGGCCTCGATTCGCGCGTCGCTGCCATGACCATCAACAAGGTTTGCGGCTCGGGATTGAAAGCCGTCGCGCTCGCGGCGCAGGCGGTGCAACTGGGCGAATCTGAAATAGTGGCAGCCGGCGGCATGGAATCGATGTCCAATTGCCCATACCTGCTGAAAGGTGCGCGCACAGGCTACCGTTTGGGCAATCAGGAAATGTACGACTCAATGATCACAGACGGCCTCTGGGACGTGTACGAAAATTATCACATGGGCGTCACAGGCGAGCTGGTCGCAGAAAAATACAACATCTCGCGCCAGGAACAGGACCAGTTCGCGCTCGAAAGCCATCAGAAAGCAATTCGCGCGATCAAATCCTGCTTCTTCAGCGCGCAAATCGTCCCGGTAGAGATTCCGCAAAAGAAGGGCGACCCGGTAATCATCAAGACGGACGAATCCCCGCGCGAAGACACCTCGCTAGAAGCGCTAGCGAAGCTGAAGCCGGCTTTCAAGAAAGACGGCACAGTAACAGCAGGGAACGCGCCGGGAACAAACGACGGCGCCGCAGCAGTCATCGTAACCAGCGAAAAAAATGCAACACGTCTGGGCAAACAACCGATGGCACGCATCGTAGCGCAAGCCGTCAGCGGCGTCGAACCAAAGTGGGTAATGATGGCCCCAGTAGACGCAGTAGAAAAACTTCTGAATAGGACGGGCTGGGATCGCGACAAAGACGTGGACCTCTACGAATTGAACGAAGCATTCGCAGTAGCCGCGATAGCTGTTACCCGCGTGCTGAAACTCAACCCAGATAAAGTAAACATAAACGGCGGCGCGGTAGCGTTGGGCCATCCCATTGGCGCATCAGGTGCCCGCGTCCTGATCACGCTGCTGTACGAACTCCAACGCCGCAACCTGAAGCGGGGAATCGCCGCACTCTGCCTGGGCGGCGGCAACGCCGTAGCCATGGCTGTCGAACGGTTTTAAAAGGTGCCATGCTGCCATGTTCTGTCCGGCCTGCGGTCGGGAATACGGCGCTGGGAAGGATCGCTGCCTATTGCAACGTCCTGCTAACTGAACGTCCTGACGAAACCGCTAAGTCCAAAGCACCGGATGGCGCCGTCATCGCGTGGGTCGGCGGCGATCCCGTGAGTACCAGTCGAGTCCGAGCCGCTCCAGCGGAAACGAATATCGAAACACTCGAGGCCGAGGCTCATTATTCGCAAGATCTCAAGACGAGGGTTTCGTGAAACAGGCTGCCCTGGGTTTTCGCGCACATTCCGGCTGGACAGCTCTGGTCGCGCTCGCTGTCACGAGAGGCTCGCCAACGGTCCTCCTGCGCGAGCGTATCCACTTGGTAGAGACCTTCACGTATAGGTTTCGCCAGCCATATCACACAGCGAAAAGCCTGTCGCGGGAAGAAGCGCCCGCATTCATCTCAAAACTTCAAGCGCAAGCGCGCGAACTTGCCGTCAACGCGATAGAACAGACGCAAGCACAACTGAAGGCGCAAGGCTCCGATCTGAAGCGATGTGGCCTGCTGCTAGCGTCAGGCAGACCGCTACCCGATCTCGATCGGATTTTAGCGTCACACTCATTAATACACACCGCGGACGGTGAGTTTTTCCGGGAAGCCATCCTCGAGGCCAGCAGTCGTTGTGGTCTTGAAGCTACAAAAATAAAGGAACGGGACGTTCTCGATTCAGCGTCAGCGACTTTGCATCTCAAACCTGCCGAGATCACACGCCGAATCGCGGAATTGGGACGTCCTTTGGGTCCTCCTTGGTCGCAGGACGAAAAGCTCGCCTCGATGGCTGCTTGGATGGCATTGGTATCGCCGACGCAGCGCACTCCGCCCAAATTCGCAGCAGCCGAGAGCGAAAAAGAACACCAGCGAGCCCGAAGATAGCCCGGTGACGTTCGAGAGCGTTCGCGAACTCGCGCTCTCACTCGACCAAGTGGAAGAGGGCACGTCTTACGGCACGCCGGCGTTCAAAGTACGCGGCGCGTTGTTCGTCCGTCTGCATCCGGATTTCGATTCGACCATCGTAGTCCGCACGGATTTTGAACAGCGCGAAGAATTGCTGGCTGCTGATCCCGAAACCTATTTCATCACGGATCACTACCGCAATTACGAATGGGTGCTAGTACGTCTCTCACACGTTCGCCGCGAAGTTCTGCGTGATCTTCTCCGAACAGCGCGCCGGTTGGCGTCAACAAACAGGCGACGTTCGTCCCGCGATTGATATGGGTATCGCGCCGCTCCTCGACTGCTTCGCTTCCCTTATCTCCTCCACTTCCCTTATCATCGGTGCATCTATGTCACTTGACAACATCAAGACAGTAGCAATCCTTGGCGCGGGCACAATGGGTAATGGCATCGCGCATGTATTTGCCAGGTCGGGCTATCACGTGATTTTGCGCGACGTCGAACAGTGCTTCCTGGATCGCGGTCTCGACACCATCGCAAAAAACCTCGACCGCGAAGTAAAGAAGGGCAAGATCACTGAGACCGATAAGCCAGCAGTCCTCGCACGCATCCAAACGACCACCGACGTCTCAGCGCTCGCAGCCGCCGACTTCGCGTTGGAAGCCGTTCCCGAGCAACTCGAGGTAAAGGTTCGGTTACTGAAGGATGTGGACGCGGTTTTGAAGCCCGATGCGATACTCGCAAGCAACACATCGTCAATCTCCATCACTCAACTAGCCGCGCAAACCAGCCGTCCGGAAAAATTCATCGGCATGCACTTTATGAACCCGGTCCCGGTGATGCAGCTGGTAGAAGTGATCCGCGGCCTGGCAACCAGCGACGAGACTTTTCACACCACGATGTCGCTATGCGAAAAACTGGAAAAGAAGCCGGTCGCGGTGAACGACGCCCCCGGCTTCGTCTCCAATCGTGTCCTGATGCCGCTGATCAATGAAGCCGCGTTCGCGGTGATGGAAGGCGTGGCCACGCCGGAAGCGGTAGACGCGGTAATGAAGATGGGTATGAACCACCCAATGGGCCCGCTGGAACTAGCTGACTTCATTGGCCTGGACGTGTGCGTGAACATCCTGGAAGTTCTGCAGACAGGTTTCGGAGATCCAAAATATCGTGCATGTCCACTGCTCCGGAAATACGTAGCCGCAGGCTGGCTGGGCCGCAAGACCGGCCGCGGCTTCTACAAATACTGAAACCCCCGCGTATGCCCAAGAATCGAGCAGTCTTCTCGCTTACTCCAGTGTTCTTCGCGCGTCTAAGCGACCAGAGTTGCAATCCTACACGCAAGGACAGCTATGAAAATAATCTTCCGTTTCCCATTTGCTTTCCTGTTCTTGATTCTTGTTTGCGGCTCCGCATCCGCGCGGCAGATGGGACAAACGGATTACACCAAAGCGCAAACCAAGATCGTCCCGCTGCGCGGCAACCTTACGTTAATCCGAATTGAGACTCCCGAAGACCTCAACAACATCGTCGTGCTTTCCGGACCTGACGGATACCTGATGGTGGATCATCCCGAAGTTGCATCACATCCGATAATCCAAAAAGCTTTGGATGATCTGGGAAAGCGTCCGGTGAAGTTTCTGCTGAACACCCACTGGCACTACGACCATGTCGGCGGCAACGAGATATACGGCCCAGATACAATCATCGTGGCACAAGAAAATGTTCGCAAGCGTTTGATGACCAAGCAGACCCCGCCATGGTCTCCGACGCCCATCGGTCCCTACCCGGAGCGCGCCTGGCCTCGCTTCACTTTCCGCGATTCCCTGACGATACATTTCGACGGAGAGGATATCGAATGCGATCACTACGCTAACGGCCACACCGACGGCGATTCCGTGGCTTATTTCAGCGGCGCGAATGTAGTGGTCGTCGGCGATATTTTCGACAGCAAAGGCGGGTTAGCAGCAGGGCTGGACATGGAAGGAATTGCCCGCTCGCTATCTGCGGTGCTAGAACATATCAATGACGACACCATCATCGTCAGCGGACATGGCGAACTCGAAAACCGTCGAGACCTCGCGCTGTATGTGTCGTTGTTGAATGAGACTATCGCACGCGTCCGCCAGGAAATTAATGCAAGTAAAAGCGAGAAGGAGATTGTTGACGAAGGTTTGCCCGAAATATGGAAGCCGTGGTTCGCGCCCAAGGGCGTCCCTCGCGAGCACGATTTCATGCAGCGGATTTACGCGACGCTAACGCACACCAGCAATCTAGACCAGTAGCATCGCGACGTCGGAAGCGCCACGACCAGATTACGAATCGCGGCAGTAATCGCCGCCGCAGCGTTTTGCCTTTCTTCAACGCCGGGCCACACTGATCAGGACGCTGCAAAAGCCGAATTACTTGCGTTGCACAGAGAAGCTCGTCAGGCGCACTTCGGCGACGACCTGAATGCCTTACTCTCGACTGTCCCCGCTGAATTTATTTATGTACGCGATGGCAGGATAGAGACGCAATCGCAAGAAGAGAGGCGCAAGCGCTTCACGCAATATTTTCAAGGCGCGCAATTTACGGCCTGGGACGATCTGGAACCTCCGATCGTCCACGTGTCACCGGACGGTCAAATGGGATGGATGGTCGTACGCGTCAAGTTCGCGATCAATCGAACCGACGCATCCGGCAAGAAAACCAAGGAGAGCACGGTTATGGCCTGGATGTCCGCGTACGAAAAACATGAAGGCAGATGGCAGCACGTAGCGAATGCCACCACATTGGAACGGTGAGATTTTTTGCAATCCTCCTGCGATGCTCTTAAAATAGTGTTTGCTTTTTGTTCGCCTCATGCTAATCTGCAGCCAGAAAGGCTAGGTGGGGACCTCGTCACTCTGGTACACTTGGCCCGCCTCGGTCTCCAGCTAAGACCAAAATTGAAAGCCCTCTAGAGGTGGAACTGTGAACGACGAAAAGACTAAGAATTTGGATTTGGCGATTTCCCAGATCGAAAAGCAGTACGGTAAAGGCTCCATTATGCGGCTTGGGAACAAAGATGTACTGGTTCCCGTGAACGTGATACCCACCGGCTCGATCTCGATCGACGCAGCTCTCGGCGTGGGCGGCTTCCCGCGAGGCCGCGTGATTGAAGTATACGGCCCGGAATCCGGCGGCAAGACTACGCTGACCCTTCACGTAATCGCCGAAGCCCAAAAGCTGGGCGGCCAGGCAGCCTTCATCGATGCGGAACACGCGCTAGACCCCGCCTACGCGCGGAAACTGGGTGTGGACGTAGACAATCTCCTCGTATCGCAACCCGATAACGGCGAGCAGGCACTGGAAATTGCCGAAGCGCTGATTCGTTCGAACGCTGTGGACATTATCGTAGTGGACTCGGTTGCCGCACTGGTGCCGCGCGCCGAATTGGAAGGCGATATGGGCGACGCGCAAATGGGCTTGCAGGCGCGCCTGATGTCGCAAGCATTGCGCAAGCTGACCGCGATCGTCTCCAAATCGAAGACCTGCCTGATTTTCATCAACCAGATCCGCGAAAAGATTGGCGTCATGTTCGGCAATCCGGAAACCACCACCGGCGGCCGCGCGCTCAAGTTCTATTCATCGATTCGCGTGGATATCCGGCGCATTCAATCGATCAAAGAAGGCGATCGAGTAGTCGGCTCGCGCACGCGCGCAAAAATAGTGAAGAATAAGGTAGCCGCGCCGTTCCGCGAAGCCGAATTCGACATTATTTACGGTGAAGGCGTCTCGCGCGAAGGCGACTTGATCGATCTGGGCGTCGCCAAAGGCCTGTTGGAAAAATCCGGCACGTGGATCTCGTACAAGAACGAGCGCCTGGGCCAAGGCCGCGAGAATGCCCGCCTGTTCCTGAAAGAAAACGCAGACATTCGCGGCAAGGTAGAGCATGAATTGCGCAAGCAGCTGGGATTGCTGGCGCATTCCGTTCCCACTGCGGAAGGGAATGGCAAACCATCGTCAGAAACGCAAAAACTGGCCGCCGATACAGCGAGACAGCCGCCCAAAGCAGCAGCTGCTGCGCAAGGTCGCTCCGCTAGATAACAGCTACCCCCGTTTCGCTGATAGATCAATCAGGGCCGCTGGAGCGCGGGCTCCTTTAGTTGGCCCGCGCCCGGCGCATATTCCGCCGCCGTTTTCTCGTGATTCTCATCTGTCCATTGGACCAGTCGTACCGAACAGGAAAGCTGTTCTCCTTTACAGTTGCGCGCGCACAGGGGTGTTTCGTACACTGTGACCTCTTCGGCTGCAGTCCCAGTAACCAGCCGATACAGGACACAATGCAACACCGCCCAGCCCCAAAACAGTTCGCTGCGGTTATGTGCTTGTTTCTCGCAGGTGCATTTGCCGCCGCATCCGGTGCTACGCCCGGGACAACACCCGTCAAGACCACCACTGTCGCATCGACCACCCGCACTCGTCACAAAAAACCAGGAATCTCCGCGTATGGCGATCCGACCAAAGATGACAAAGCAGAATTCGACGATCCGGTAATCCGTCAGGTTGCCGTGGACGCGCTCGGCCACGCTAATGGATCCGTCCTTGCGATGGATCCTTCCACCGGACGAATCCTTACAATCGTGAATCAGAAGATGGCTTTCTCGTCGGGCTTCGAACCCTGCTCGACCATTAAGCCGGTGATTGCGCTCGCGGGACTGGAAGAAGGCGTCATCACACGCGACACCATGATCAAGGTTGGTCATCGCCGTTACATGGACCTGACCGAGGCCATGGCGCATTCGAATAATCTTTATTTTGAAGAAGTCGGAACGCGACTGGGTTTCCCGCATGTTCACAAATACGCTCATCTCGTCGGCTTGGGTGAACGCGCCGGATACGGCATTCCGGAAGAGCAACCAGGATTTTTGCCTCCGGCTCCCCCGGCGTACGGCGGAGTGGCACGCATGTCCAGTTTCGGCGAAGGAATTCGCCTGACGCCGCTGCAACTCGCCTCGCTGGTTTCCACGCTGGCGAATGGCGGCACTCAGTATTATTTGCAATATCCTCGCACCGAAGAAGCTCGTGCGAATTTCGAACCTCGGGTGCGTCAGCAACTTGATATCGCTCCGCTGCTGCCCGATCTGCGTGAGGGCATGCTTGCAGCCGTGATGTACGGCACCGCAAAGCAGAGCTACGACCCGGATGGCGAACAAGCCTTGGGAAAGACCGGTACGTGCAACGACGAGTCCCTGGGCGGACGCCTTGGCTGGTTTGTCTCTTACGCCGATCAGGCCCATCCGAAAATCGTTATCGTCGTTCTGATTCGCGGAGGCGGCCGCGCGGTCAGCGGTCCACACGCCTCGGAAATCGCCGGCCGCATCTATCACGGTCTGCGCGAACGGAATTATTTTGCCGAGGCGGAACGCAGAGCGCAGTACGCTACCGCAGCGGGCGCCCCTCACTAATCTCTGTCCCCTCTTCGATTCGAACGGGCTCGACCGGAGCCCGTTACTCCCTTGTAAAAAGAATGATTTTGCGTTTGCGAAATCGCGGCGCTGCGCTATTCTTCTGTCGCTCAAGAAAATTTGCGGTACAGTGTTATGAATAAGAAATCTAAAATCGGAATCTGCGTTGCATTGACAGCCGCCGGGGCCGCGTGTGTGGCGGAGTCTTACAGCGTCCGCGTTTCCGCCGAAAATGAAATTGCGATCCAGGCGTCCTTCGCGCGCGAAGAAGCGCGCCACATTCAGCAGCAAGTAGTTCTCTTCAGCTATAGCGTGGTGCCGGCGCGTTTGTCTTTCCAGGCTGTTCTGCTGGGGCTCGGTATTCCACCGGCGGACTCCGCGCGTCTGGTCGCGTCCGCACAGTCGGTTTTTGATTTGCGCCACCTGCGAGCGGGCAATCGTCTGACGGTGGGTCGCTCGGTTCTCGGCGAATTGCGCGAGCTGAGCTATCGCATCGATGCCGACCGCGTCCTGCACATCACGCCGCAAGGCAATGATTTTCACTCCGAGATTCAAACGATTCCGTCGCAAGCCCGAACGGTAGGCGTCAGCGGCGAAGTTCAC
This sequence comes from uncultured Acidobacteriota bacterium, assembly GCA_963703675.1. Classification (GTDB taxonomy): domain Bacteria; phylum Acidobacteriota; class Terriglobia; order Acidiferrales; family UBA7541; genus Palsa-295. The sequence continues at coordinate 309,159 of CAVPFH010000014.1, forward strand.
GGTTCCCTATTCGGTGCTGTGCTGGACGCCGGCGAGAAACCGGAACTGGCGATGCGCCTCGCGGACATTTTCGCGTTTGATTTGGATTTTTACACCGATCCGCGGCCGGGTGATACGTTTCGCATCGTGGTCGAAAAGAAGATGCTCGCGAACGGCGAGGTCTGTTCGTACGGCCGAATTCTGATGGCGGAATATGACAACGGCAACCGTCCATATCGCGCGGTTCTGTTTCATGGCCCTTCGGGAGTTGCTGTGTATTACACGCCTGAGGGCAAGTCGATGAAGAAAGCGTTTCTGCATTCTCCGCTCAAATTCGCGGCGGTAATCACCTCACATTTCAGCGAACATCGCTTTCATCCCATCTTGAAACAGTACCGCCCGCACCTGGGAATTGATTACGCGGCGCCGAGCGGCACTCCGGTTCAGACGATTGGCGACGGGCGAGTGATTTTCGCAGGGATGAAAGGCGGGGCGGGGAATCTGATCGAGATTCAGCACAACAACGGATACACCACGTATTACATGCATCTATCGCGCGTGCTGGTTCATTCCGGCGAGCGCGTACAACAGGGCCAACGCATCGGCTTGGTGGGAATGACGGGCCTGGCCACGGGGCCGCATCTCGATTTCCGAATCCAGCGCGGCAAGGATTTCCTGAATTTCGAGCGCCTGCCGCTGCCGCCATCGGACCCAGTTTCGCAGCGCGACTGGAGCGAATTTGTAAGCATGCGCGACCAAGCCCTGGCACTGATGCCGCCCTTGCCGCCACAGCAGGGCACTGCGTTGGCCAAGAATGCGACGCCCGTGACTTTGCCTCCCGCTCCAGCCGGTTCGTTTCCCGCAAGTCAGTAAACTGGCTTGGTTGTCCCACAGCGATTCGCCAAAAGATCGTTAATTTGTCGTTGGATAACTGCCGAAGTCGATTTTCCCGACGGCTTTTTGTCAGGCTCGACTCGTCCATTTGTTCCGAGTAGAAAGTTGTGATTGTACGGAAGTGAGGGCCGAAAGCAACGGCGAAAACCAAAATCCTCCGGCCTGAATCGGCCGCTACGAAATCAACGGCAAAAAACTAAGAAGCGATGCTTCGCTGCGCTCAGAGGCTGTGACTTTTTTAATCGCTTATTGATGCGTGCGAGTTTGTTTGCAGATATAAGGAATGCATGAACCCACAAGAAGCAGGAGAAGTGCGGTTGCGGAAGCCAGAGCGGCGGCAGATGGAGTGGGTGGCGCAGTGCACGGATGATTTAGTAGGGCCGACGCATGGAGTGCGCACGGTGGTGGCGGTGGTGGCCCAACTGGATCTGGCGGCGTTCCGTGAGTCGATTAAAGCGCGCGAAGGAGTGGCGGGCCGGGACTCGACCGATCCAGAGTTGCTGGTGTCGTTATGGCTGTATGCCTGCATCCGGGGCATCGGGTCGGCACGGGAACTGGCGCGGCGCTGTGAGGAGAGCATGCCCTTTCGCTGGTTGTGTGGCGGGGTAGGAGTGAACCACCGCATGCTGTCGGAATTTCGGACCGATCACGGCGCAGCGCTGGATCAGTTGTTCACGCAGGTGATCGCGGCGCTGGTGGATCAAGAACTGGTGTCGGTGAGCCGGGTGAGTCAAGACGGGGTGCGCGTGCGGGTGAGCGCGGGAGGCGGGAGTTTCCGGCGGGAAGAGCGGCTGCGGAAGTTGCTGGCGGAAAGTGAAAAACACGTGCAGGAATTGCGGCAGCAAGTCGAGGAGCCGGAGAAATTGTCGGTCGCAGCAGGGAGGAAGAAGGCGGTGCAGCGGCGCGTGGCACAGGAAAGGCAGAGGCGTTTGGAGCAAGCGCTGGCGCAATTGCCGGAGCTGAAACAGCGGCAGCAGGAAAGGGCCAACCGGGCGGGCCCTGGGAAATACGGACAGAAGATTCGGGACCGAGAGTTGCGTGTGAGCACGAGCGATCCGGAAGCGCGGGTGATGAAAATGCCGAACGGCGGATACAACCCAGCCTTCAACGTGCAGCTGGCGAGCGATACGAGGAGCCGGGCGATCGTGGGAGTGGAGGTGACGAACGAAGGCAGCGATTCGGCAGGGTTGAGCGAAGCGCTGCGCGAGCAGGTCGAGCGGCGCAGTGGGTGCAAGGTCCAGCAGCATTTGCTGGACGGCGGTTACTTGCGCAACGACGACATTGCGCGGGCGCACGAGCAAAACGTCGCGTTGTTCGTGCCGCCGAAGGGAGCGCGCAAGCCGGAAAACCGCGGACGTGAACTGCAGCCGAAATTGCGTGACAATGCCGCGGTGCGAGCTTGGAAACAACGCATGGGCAGTGACGAAGGGAAGGAGATTTACAAGCAGCGAGCGGCCACCAGCGAAACAGTCAATGCGGACCTGCGCAGTTACCGCGGGCTGACACAGTTTACGGTACGCGGGCTGCACAAAGCGCGATGCGTGGCGTTGTGGTGCGCGCTGGCCTACAACCTGATGCACTTCGGCACGGCTTTGCTGAAATGAAAGAGGAGAAAGAATCCTAACGGGACGTTGGCCGGCCCAGCAATAGGCACAACCAATCGGTCGCAGTTAGAAAACCCGTTCAGCGCTTCGCGCAGGCCTCGCGCCGCCAATTTAGTCACAACCTCTCAGCATGACGATGCGGCGGTTAAGAGCCGCGCAGGGGGCTAGGCGCGAAGTTCCCAGGTGTCTCCGGCGTGCAGGAGCTTGGCTAGGTCGCCTTTGCCTTTTTTGGCCTGGACGTCGCGGATTTGTTTCGTGATCAGGTCTTCGTAGCGTGGGACGTGATTCCACGCCCGGAGGACACCTATCGGGGTCGGGAAGCCTTCGCGATGTTCCATGTGAGCCAGCAGGAAAGCGTAGGCTGGGCGCGGGTCGTGTTCGTCATGGATCAGCAGGTCTTTTTCGGTGATGCCGTTTCCTAGTTCGACGACTTCGAGGTCGAGTCCATTCAGGCGAATTCCTTTTTCGCGCTTTTTGCCGAAGATTAGCGGCTTGCCGTGCTCCAGCTGAACGACTTTCTCGCTGCGTGCGTCTTTTTCTGTGAGGTTTTCCCAGGCGCCGTCGTTGAAGATATTGCAATTCTGCAGGATTTCGACGTAGGCCGCTCCTTGATGGGCTGCGGCTTTCTTCAGAGTTTCGCGCAGGTGCTGCTGAAAAATATCCACTGAACGGGCCACGAAAGTGGCTTCGGAACCGATCGCTAGTGAAATGGGATTGAATGGCCGATCGGTGGTGCCATAGGGCGTCGATTTCGTTTTCTTTCCGATTTCAGAAGTCGGCGAATACTGACCTTTGGTGAGGCCGTAAATTTTGTTGTTGAACATCAGCACTTTCAAGCCGACATTGCGTCGCAGCATGTGGATGGTGTGATTGCCGCCGATGGAAAGGGAATCGCCGTCTCCGGTGACGACCCAGACATCCAGGTCGGGACGGACTAGCTTGATGCCTGTGGCTACTGCCGGTGCGCGGCCGTGGATCGTGTGGAAGCCGAAAGTGTTCATGTAATACGGGAAGCGGCTGGAGCATCCGATGCCGGAGATGAAGACGAATTGTTCGCGCGGGACACCTAATTCGGCGAAAACCATTTGCACCGCGGAGAGGATGGCGTAGTCGCCGCAGCCCGGGCACCAGCGAATTTCCTGGTCGGTTTGGAAGTCTTTTTTGGTGTATACCGGCAATGTGCCCGTGGTCATTTTCGTTCACCTCGATGGCGCTGATAGCGAAGACAAAACTAAAGCTAAGCAAACCTAAACAAAGCAAAGGCCAACCTGAAACCAAATGCTGCCCGCTACAAAACCGACGGCATAAAGCCGGCGCCGCGATTAATCCAGCAATTCTTCGATCTTGGATTCGATCTCGGATTGCTTGAAGGGCTTGCCTTGGATCTTGCCGTAACTGTGCGCGTCTACCAGGAACCTGGCGCGCAGGATCATTACCAGCTGGCCCATGTTCATTTCCGGGACAAGAACCTTTTTGTAGCGCTTGAGCAGATCGCCCAAATTTTTCGGCAGCGGGTTCAAATAACGCAGGTGGACGTGTCCGATGCGTCGTCCTTTGGAGCGTTGAGCTTTCATCGCCGCTGTGATCGGCCCGTGCGTCGATCCCCAAGCCACGATCAGCAGATCACCGGACTGGTCGCCCTCGACTTCGGCGTCCGGGATGTCCTGCGCGATTCCTTCCACTTTTTCCGCGCGGGTGCGAACCATGTGCTCGTGGTTCAACGGCTCGTAATTCACATTGCCGGTGACGTCCTGTTTTTCAATGCCGCCTACTCGATGCTCAAGGCCAGGCGTGCCGGGAATGGCCCAGGGACGCGCCAGCGTTTCGGGATTGCGCTTGTAGGGCTGAAAGCCTTCGGGATTGGTTTCGAAGTTCACGGGAATCGCGGGCAAGTCTTCGACCGTCGGAACCTTCCATGGCTCGGAACCGTTCGCCAAGTAGCCGTCTGAAAGAATAATTACCGGGACCATGTACTTGATGGCGATGCGGCTTGCTTCGAGGGCGATCCAGAAGCAATCGCCCGGAGTTGAGGGAGCGAGTACTGGAATAGGTGCCTCGGAGTTGCGTCCGAAGAGCGCTTGCAGCAAGTCGGCTTGTTCGGTTTTGGTGGGAAGGCCGGTCGAAGGACCGCCGCGTTGAATGTCGCAAACAACCAGAGGCAATTCCACCATCACGGCGAGACCGAGCGCTTCGGTTTTCAATGCCATTCCAGGACCTGAAGTGGAAGTAATGCCCAGCGCGCCTGCATAAGCCGCACCGATCGCAGAAGTCACCGCAGCGATCTCGTCTTCCGCCTGGAAAGTTATGACGCCGAAATCCTTGTACATGGAAAGCTCGTGCAGAATGTCGGATGCCGGCGTGATGGGATACGACCCGAGAAAAAGCGTAATGCCGGCCTGCTGCGACGCGGCGACAAATCCTAGCGCCAATGCAGCGTTTCCGCTAATGTTGCGATAGACCCCTGGTGCCAGCTTCGCGGGCGGGATCTCATAACTGATCTGAAAGGCTTCGGTCGCCTCGCAGTAGCTATAACCAGCCTGCATGGCGAGCTTGTTGGCTTGGACCAGTTGCGGCTTGTTCTTGAATTTGTCCTCGAGCCAATGCAGCGTAGGGTCCATCGAGCGGTTGTAGAGCCAGTAGCACATGCCCAGCGCGAAGAAATTCTTGCAGCGGTCCATGCTCTTGGCATCGAGGCCCAATTCCTTCAGAGCCGCGCGCGTCAGCTTGGTAAGTTCAACGGCGAAGAGGCGATAACCATCGAGCGAATGGTCTTCGAGCGGGTTCTGAACGATCTGTGCTTTGCGCAGGTCGTTTTCTTTGAAGCTATCGAGATTGACGATCAGAATGCCGTTGGTCCTCAGGTCAGCCAGATTCATTTTCAGTGCGGCAGGATTCATGGCGATGAGCGCGTCCACCGAATCGCCTGGGGTGAAAACGTCACTCGATGAAAAGTGAACCTGGAAGCCGCTGACGCCCGGAAGCGTGCCGGCAGGGGCGCGTATCTCGGCAGGGAAGTCGGGCAAGGTGGCGAGGTCATTGCCATACAGCGCTACGGTATTGGTGAACTGGCTGCCGGTAATCTGCATGCCATCACCGGAATCGCCGCAGAAACGGATGACGGCCTTTTCGATGGTTTCTTTCTTACGGCCTGAGATCTCAACGAATGTAGAGGACATTATGAGTTCAACACCTCAATTCGAAATTGGAGACAGTGCCAAGTGGGCAGTCTCAGTTCTTTGACGCGAGCGATGAGTTTTTTATTCGTCAAAAGCCTAGCACACTGAGAAGCGGTACACGACCTAGAATGAGTGACCGGCCGACGGGGCAAAATGCGCAATCCGGGGCGCTTAGGACGCCCGGGACCGGCCTGTTTTCTACAGGTTAGCCAGTATTGTAATGCTCGCACTCCGGGGATAAAAGTGGATTCAGCAAGAACCGGTGAAGCGCTTCTCGTAACCTTTGGTCCGGGGCCGGTGGCCCGCGAACTGGCAAACAGGCGCTTCCGGGTACTGCGCAACCTTTGAGGAAAACGAAAACCGCTGCCTTCGCCCTGCGATTGGGGGCGACGCATGCTTGCGCGTTGCTTATCCTCTTCTCGCATCACTCCGAGGATAGGCTAGCACAATGCGGCCGGTTTTGCGCGAAACACGAAAACGGATGTGTCGTTTGCATCGCTGAGGCGGAACCGGGAGACCCTCGCTAGCGTCGAATGAGTTGGATGTCGAGCGGGCCTATTGAAATGAAATTTGACCTGGCGAAGTATCTAATCGCGGAGCCGACTAAAGTCCATGCGTTCCGGCATTGGTTGTTTACGCTTGGCGGGCCGGGCCTCATCATCTTGGGACTAATTGACAGCTCGGTGATTCCTATCCCGGGCAGCATGGACGCCATGACCATCGTTCTGGCTGCTCGCGACCGCGCTCTATGGCCTTACTATGCGGCGATGGCGACGCTGGGATCGGTAATTGGCGCCTACCTGACATATCGGATTTCGCGGAAACAAGGCGAAAAAGCCTTGAAAGACCGGTTGTCGCCGCGTAATGCAAAGAGGGTGACGAATGCGTTCGAGCGCTGGGGATTCGGAGCGATCGTGCTTCCGGCGCTATTGCCGCCGCCGATGCCGATGGTTCCTTTCGTGATTGCGGCCGGAGCGCTGCAGTACTCGACGAAAAAGTTTCTGGCGGCGATGTCCGTGGGACGAATCGCTCGGTACTGCATCCTTGCTTATCTGGGGGCTGTGTATGGACGTCAAATCCTCCGGGTATTCCTCGCACATGGAGAAATAGTGGCAATCGTGACCTTGGGCGCCGCGCTGGCGACCGCGATTGTTCTTCTGCTGGTGTACTTCAGGCGCAAACGCGGTGCCGGGCACGGCGCGCTGAAAGGATCCGTACGCAAACCAGCCTGATGCGGTGCCGGGCGTGTAGGATATATCAATGTCTTTCGATGCAGCAAAAGCTTTACCCTTTGGCATCACGTCCTGACCCATTCCGGCGCATAGTCTTAACGAAGTGCTAGCCTTACGGTAGGCGGAATCGCTTGGTGAACGATCCATCCCCATTCAAAGAACCGGAAGCAGGTTTCGAAAGGCGCCGCACTACGCGCTTGACGGAATCCGTTCCGATCAAAATCAGCGGGAAAGATGCTCTCGGCAAGAACTTCCAGGAATCCACAACTACGGTGACGTTCGACTGCTACGGTTGCAAGTACCAGTCGACGCACTACCTGCCAAAAGATTCGAAGGTCAACGTTGAAATCATGCAGTCGGAGCCACGTTCGCTAGGCAAAGTGGTAGAAGCCGTGGTGATTTGGGTGGAACGCCCAAAAACCTACCGCGATTTCTACGGCGTGGCCGTGGAATTTAAGGTTGCGGGTAATGTGTGGGGAATTGAGTCGCCGCCGAGTGACTGGTTCCCGGTTCCCGGAGAAGACGGCGCAACGGAAACGGGCGTCGGGTATGCTGCTGCATTGCCGGTGAACTCTGCTGCGGTGCCGGCGGTCATGTCGGGTAATGGGGCGGAAGCCGGAGTGGCTGTGGCCGAGGAAATGGTTGTGGACTGCACCGTCGATATGATGACCGCCTGGCAGCCTAACGCCGATTCTCAGTCGAGTCAGTCGAGGGTTTTCGCAACGCAACAAGCGGAGTTGGCGGCGCGGGAAGAGATCCGAACCGCGATCGAGGGACTAACCGGACAAATCGAAGCTATGCGCCAACAGTGCGATGCCGCGATCAGAGCAGTAGGGCAGCGGAACGAAGATCGCATCACGGCGGCGCTGGAAGAAACCCGCAACGAAATGCGAGCGTTACGTGAAACGGTGACGGCATCGCTGGAAAGAACGCCTAAGAGTAGCAGTGGTAAGCGCAAATCCAAGCAAACCCCCCAAGAAGCCCAGTAGATCGCGCTCTCGCCCGCCCGCAGCAACAGAAGAACTTCTGCAACTCCCCTGAGGACACGCCCCACGCGTCACCCGAAAATTGGAAGTGAAGTTGGAGCCGAAACGCGGCGGAATTGATCGCCAACCAGCGCAAGAGATTGTAGTTACGGAGAGACGAAAAACGCGAAGCACCGCGTACAGTGTACGGAAGTACCATTGACTTTCGCTTTTAATTCGCCCATACTTCTGGCTTCAAACTAGGGCCAGAGGGGTGTGAAATGTCGCTGACCAAGAGACAAAAAGAAGTTCTCAATTACCTGGTGGGTTTCCTCAACAAGAACGGATACTCGCCGAGTTTTGAGGAAATTGCGCACGCGCTGAAACTGACTTCGCTGGCGACGGTGCACAAGCATCTTTCGACCCTCGAGAAGAAGGGCTTCATCCGCCGCGGCTACAATCAAAGCCGGTCGATTGAAGTGGTACAGCTGCCGAAGCCGATTCGCGAACAAGTGCTGGACCGACACGTGGTGGAGTTGCCGTTGGCTGGTCGCATCGCGGCCGGCAGCCCGCTCGAAGCGGTCGAATCCAATGAAACCATTTCGCTGGCGGATTTTGCACGCGGCCAGGGGACGTTCGTGCTGCAGGTGAAGGGCGAATCCATGCGCGACGACCATATTCTGGATGGCGATTACATCGTCGTCGAACAGACCCAGGTGGCCAACCCCGGTGAGATTGTCGTGGCGCTAGTGGGCGAGGATGACGCCACCGTGAAGCGTTTCTACCGGGAGCCGGGCGGCAAGGTCCGTCTGCAGCCTGCAAACTCGGCAATGGCCCCGATCGTGGTGCAGAGTTCGGACGTGAAGATTCAAGGACGCGTGGTGGGTGTTTTGCGGAAGTACTAGCTATTGAGTTACAGTAGCTCGGCAATGAGCCGGCCGGGACACAACGAGGCAGCGCAACATTACTTCACCTATATCGACCGAATTCCGGTCGATGACGTTGTCAGCGTACTTAGAACTCAGCTGGAAGAAGTCCCCCCGTTTTTGAGCGGCCTCTCCGAAGAAAAGTCACTCCACCGCTACGCCCCTGATAAGTGGAGCATTCGCCAAGTATTGAATCACGTGAGCGACACCGAGCGTGTATTCGCGTTTCGCGCGTTGTGGTTTGGACGCGGCTTCAGCGACCCTCTTCCGAGCTTCGATCAGAACATTGCGGCGAATGCGGCACATGCGGATGGGTATTCCTGGGCGAGTCACCTCGCGGATTTCCGGCAAGTTCGCGGCGCAACTCTCTCATTTTTCCAGAATCTTCCGAGCGAGGCCTGGGGCCGCGGCGGAATAGCCAGCGGAAATTTCGTAACTGTGAATGCTCTCGCTTATGCAATCGCCGGGCACCTATCCCACCACCTGGCAATCCTGCACGACCGCTATTTGTAATTTTGCAATCCGCAGTCGCGGTCGTTGATTACAATCCTGCGCGCGCAGATCCCACTTCTTTTGAGTAGATTGCGTCGGAGTCTGGGAAAAAATCAGATCGAGCTTGCAGTTTGGCAATCCGAGGTCTAAGATGCCGTTCCCCAGCTTTGCGCAAGCGAGTATCTCACCGGACACAGGCACGGCAATTCACGTTTGGCAGGGGTTCCGGAACGGGACTACATTTAGAGACCAGCTGTTCATACCCCTATGAATAGAATCAATGGTTCTGGTGCAATCGGGGCTCAAGGAGGGGTAAATGTGGGGAGACAAGAAACCGGACCCGTCATCGAAGAGTCCGCTCCCGCAGCAACCGCAACAAACGCAGGAAGTACGCCCAAGTATTTCGAGTACAAATGCGCCGGCTTTTGCCGGGGAGGCAAAAACGATGGCACCAATCGATTCAACGAATCCGAACACAAGCGCGAGCTCGGGGAACAGTGCGCGACTGGGATCAAGCCTGCACGTGAAGGGTGAAATCACCGGCAATGAAGATCTGCTGATTGACGGCAGCGTCGAGGGCCTCGTGCAGCTGGAAGACCGCAAGCTCACAGTGGGTGCGAGCGCCAAAGTCACGGCGGACGTGATTGCCCGCGAAGTGGTGATCTACGGCAACGTGAAGGGCAATTTGCGAGCGCGCGACCGGATCGAGATCAAGAAGGACGGCTCAGTGGTCGGCGACCTGACCACGGCACGCATTTCAATCGAAGACGGCGCTTATTTTAAGGGCTCGATCGAGATCGATAAAGCCGGCGAAGGAAGCAACGCGGATAAAGGTTCGTTCGCACGCGCAAGCCGCACCACCGCTGCGACAACCACTTCGTAGCATCTCGTTCGACCGATTTGCCTCTCTCCGCTAGCACGGCGGGCCGCTCCGGGCGGTCCGCCGCTGTATCCCTTTTGTACTGTCGCACTGCCACCGAATCGCAGTCCTTAAGTCATCCATCCAGCAGGAATATCCTGCTATACCTAATCCTCCTCGCCTCTCGTCATTATCTAATTATCCTTACGGTGGATTAGTTCTTTGGAGGAGGTCATGTCGAGTTACGCCGAGTACCTGAGTTTTGGATTCGTGATTTTGGTGTTGGCCGGAGCGGCAAACGCGCAGGAGCCCACGGCATGTGGCCGATGCGGATCGGGAATACGCGGCGGTGTTTTCCTACGAGGAGAGGCCGTGTGCGAATGAATCAACGACTCTTCGCTATGCACAGTGCATAGGGAAGGAACTGGAGTTCACGGAGAGGCATTTGAATGCGTTTTTGACAGCCGTTCGCGGTATTGTGACAAACGAGGATGCTGCGCAGGCACCGACGGAATCAGCCACGTAAAATGAAACAATTGGCGCTGCTCAATAACGCCGACCGGGCGTGGCGGGAATACAAGAAGAATCTTTGTGCGCTGCAGTTCGCGGGATTCGATGGTGGATCTGCAGCACCATCGGCAGCGGCCGAGTGTGAATACCGAGCGGACCGGGTGTACATGCAGCAGCTGGCGGATGGAATCTCCCTCAAGATTCTGGCAAAGTGATGAAGCCGGTTTCAATTCATTGATCAAACCACGAATACAAGCAGGGAAATTGAATCTGAGGATTATAATGGGCCTTACGAAATTCAAAATGACCCAGTGCACTCTTCCAAGTTTCGTTGACATAAGCGCTCCGCTACTTTAAACTCACAGTTTGTCTCTACGGGAAAGGTGTGACTGAGCAGATGCCGACGTATGTTCCGAGGGGCCGTGAGGCCGAAGAATTGATGGTGGGGAAGAACTGGTTCGTGATCGACGCCGAGGGTGTGGTTTTGGGGCGCCTGGCGACCCGTGTGGCACGTCTTCTGATTGGCAAAGATAAGCCGGCGTACACGCCGCATCTGGATTGCGGCGATCACGTTGTGGTGGTGAACGCGAAAAAGATCAAGCTGACGGGCAACAAGATCGATCAGAAGCTGTATCGTCATCACAGCGGCTGGCCCGGCGGATTGAAGGAAGTGCCGATCCGCACGTTGTTGCAACGCCGGCCGGAAGAGGTTGTGCGCGAAGCGGTGCTTGGAATGTTGCCGAAGAACAAGCTCCGCGCGCGAAGAGCAAAGAAGCTGCGTGTTTATGCCGGAAGTGAAGGCCTCGCCCGCCACACCGGACAAAAGCCTCAGCCACTCTCGCTATAGCCTCGCGACACACAGGGATCGAAATTTTTCGTTTAGCGTAGTAATCCGTCAGGGCCTTTGCCGGTCCGGTTGGGATGTAGTACGGCCACCGGGCGGCAGATGCTGAAGCGGCGAGCAATTTTAGGAGGAACTTTGAGTTCAGCTTCGAGTTCGCTGGAAGGCAAGGCCAAGCAATTTTACGGCACAGGACGCCGGCGGGAATCGATTGCGCGGGTCTACATTAAGCAGGGAGCGGCGCGATTCACGGTAAACGGCCGGCCGGTGGATGAATATTTCCGCAACGTGGCTTGGAACACGGCCGCTGTTGAACCGTTGAAGTTCACGCAGATGCTGGACCAGGTGGAAGTCAATGCGATTGTGAAGGGCGGCGGCGTTGGCGGCCAGTCGGGAGCTGTACGCATGGGCCTTTCGCGAGCGCTTTCGAGGTTGAATCCGGAGTTGCGGCCGGCGCTGCGCAAGAATGGCTTTCTGACGCGCGATCCGCGCATGAAGGAACGCAAGAAGTACGGTCAGAAGGGCGCGCGGCGTAGATTCCAGTTCAGCAAGCGGTAGTTTACGACTGGGTGAAGCGGCAATCGAACAGAGGTCCTTCGCCGCGGTCAGGATGGTAGAACGACAATTGTGATGCCGAGAGTTGTTGATTGGGCATGGATCTGGCGCGAATGATCGCTGCTGGATTAATTCACGGCCGGCAAGGGCCGGCAGAAAAGGATGCTGCTCCGGTTTACGGAGTCTAAGCGTCCCTTCAAATAAGGAGGAACTTTGGGAGTTGAAATAACGATGAAAGAGTTGCTGGAGGCTGGAGTTCACTTCGGCCACCAGACGCGACGTTGGAATCCGAAGATGAAGGAATATATCTTCGGCGAACGAAACGGCATCCATATTATTGACCTGCAGAAGACCTTGAAAATGTTCCGCGACGCAGCTCGTTACGTATCCGAGCTGGCCGGACAGGGCAAACGAATTCTTTTCCTGGGCACCAAGCGCCAAGCGCAAGAAGCCATCGCCGAGGAAGCCAACCGCTGCGGCATGTTCTACGTGAACCACCGCTGGCTCGGCGGCACGATGACCAACTGGGTGACCCTGCAGAAATCCATTAAGCGATTGAAACTCCTGAAGGGCATGGTCGAAGACGGCCGCATGGCGCAGTTTTCGAAGAAGGAAGCGGCGCGCTTGGAACGCGAACTGAAGCACCTGCAGCAGAATTTCGCGGGCGTGGAAAACATGACCACGCTGCCGGATGCGATGTTCGTAATCGATCCGAACGCGGAACTGATCGCGGTACACGAAGCGCGGCGCATGGGCATTCCGGTGGTTGCGATTGTCGATACAAACTGCGATCCCGACCTGGTCGATTGGGTTATCCCCGGCAACGATGATGCCTTGCGCGCCATTCGATTGTTTACTTCGAAAATTTCCGATGCTGTAATCGTCGGGCATCAATCCTTCGAGCAGACTCAGATCGCCGACCAAAAGTCGGTCGAAGGCGCGGGCGAAGAAGGTGTCGATTACGTCGATACTAGCGCCTACGAAGTGTACGAGAAGCAGGAAGGCGATTTTGTGGAAGGCGAGCCGGGCGATTTGGCTGCGAGCGAAGAAGCCGCTGCTGCGGTTCCGACCGAAGACGAAACACATCAGACCAGGTAGAGGGAGCGAATCACCCTCTGCCTGCTTAGTGATCTTCAATCCAAGTTAACGGTGTAAGAAGGCCGGCCGAATCGGCGGTAAATTCCGAATTTATTCAAAGGAACTGCGTACATCTATGGCAACAGCAGATGGAAAACCAAATGTATCCGCGCAGCAGGTAAAAGAACTGCGCGACCGCACCGGTGTTGGCTTCTCAGCATGCCGCGACGCGCTGGTGGAAACCGGCGGCGACATCGAAAAGGCAATCGACATTCTGCGCAAGAAAGGCCAGGCCACCGCGGCCAAGAAAGCCCAGCGCGCAACGTCCGAAGGTCTGGTGAGTTCTTACATTCACGCGGGCGGAAAAATCGGTGTGCTCGTCGAAGTGAACTGCGAGAGCGATTTCGTGGCGCGTACGGACGATTTTCAGAAGCTGTGCCACGACGTAGCCATGCACATCGCCGCGCTCGATCCGCGATTTTTGCGGCGCGAGGAAGTGACGCAGGAAACACTCGATCGCGAGCGCGAGATATACAAGGAACAGGCCAAGGCTACCGGCAAGCCAGAAGCCTTGATCGAGAAAATCGTCGGCGGCAAGATGGAAAAGTTCTACGAAGAAAATTGTCTGTACGAGCAGCACTTCATCAAAGACGAAAGCATGACGGTGAAGGAGTTGATCGACCACACCATTGCAAAGATCGGTGAGAATATTGCAGTCAGCCGCTTCTCGCGATTCAAAGTGGGCGAGACCGATGGACAACGCGCCACTGCCGGCACCGAAGCCGAGGCCGCAGGTCCGATCGTATAACCGGCCAATTTCATAGCGCGTTTGTTTATCGTTTGATTTAAAAACCGCCGCGTTTGCGGCGGTTTTTTTTGGTGTGCGGTACCCGATGATCAACTGGACCAAAGAATCTCTCTTCGCCTGCTCATCGATCAAAGCGAACACCAAGAGAGGTTCTTCGCTTCGATCAGAATGACGTCAAAATTCGTGGGTCGCTCACTCGCGGGTACGATAGGCGATGAAACGCTTTTTGTATCGTTACGTGAGGTTGCGGGGAATCTCTGTTAAAATGCACTCGGCCGGGGGCGGCCCATCGACAATGGTCAAAGTGGCGCCTACGAAAGTGCAGACTACAGCGCGTGCAGGCACTGCGATCAACGCTGAAACTGAAGGCAAGCCGGTTTTCGAGAGGCTGGTGCTTAAACTCTCGGGCGAATCGCTTTCCGGTCCTCATGATTCCGGCATTCACGCAGAAACGATCCAGGGCATAGCCCATGAAGTAAACGAAATTCGCAACCTGGGCGTGCAGGTAGCAATCGTAGTCGGCGGCGGCAATTTTTTTCGCGGCACCCGGCAGAAAGAGCTCAACATCGATCGCGCCACGGGCGATTACATGGGCATGCTGGCCACGGTAATCAACGGCCTCGCATTGGTGGATGCGCTGGAAAAAGCGGGATGTCACACCCGCCTTCTGAGCGCTATTGAAATGCATCAGGTAGCCGAGCCTTTCATTCGCCGTCGCGCCACGCGCCATCTGGAAAAAGGCCGCGTTGTTATTTTTGCAGCCGGCACCGGCAATCCGTATTTTTCCACCGACACGGCGGCGGCCCTGCGCGCCATGGAAATCAAAGCCCAGGTTATTTTGAAAGCTACGCGCGTGGACGGCGTCTACGACGCGGACCCGGAAAAAGTGAAAGGCGCGAAGAGAATCGCGCGAATCACCTATCTCGATGTACTGCAAAAGGGCCTGCTGGTGATGGACTCGACGGCCATTTCGCTGTGCATGGACAACAAGATGCCGATCGTGGTGTTCAACATGAACGTCCCGGGGAATTTGAAGCGTGTAGTGCTGGGCGAGCAAGTAGGTTCGGTTGTAACCACGGCATAAAATTCATACGTCGGAGGCACTTTTTTCGATGAGCACGATCGCCACAAGCAAGGACGCTCTGGCGCAAGCCAAGACGCGGATGGAAAAAGCAGTAGAAGACTTCCGCAAGGAGTTGGGCGGCGTACGTACTGGGCGCGCAAATGTCGCGCTGCTCGATCACATTCGCGTGGATTATCACGGCACGCCGATGCCGATCAATCAGCTGGCGACGCTGAATGTTCCGGACGCGTCCAGCATCGTGATTGCGCCTTGGGACCCAGGTTCGGTGCCTCTGATCGACAAAGCCATTCGCACCACGGATTTGGGATTGAATCCAACGAATGATGGAAAAGTAGTTCGCGTCCCGATTCCGGCGTTGACGGAAGATCGCCGCAAAGATTTGGTGAAGCACATTCACAAGGTGCTGGAGAATCACCGAACAGCGATAAGAAATATCCGGCGCGACATCAAGGAAGGCGTGGAAAAGTTGGAAAAGGAAAAGAAAATCAGCGAAGACGAAAAGAAGCGCTCACTGGAAGAGCTGGAAAAAGTAACGCATTCCGAGACGAAGAAGATCGAAGACCTGTCAGCTACGAAGGAAAAAGAAGTCCTCGAGATCAAGTAAACCGTACGCAGTTATGCAATGCGCGCGTGGAAATAGTTCCTACCTTTTTTAGTCCTATCGCTTCGAACGTCACGGCGAAACTCGCGAGTAATGCCGTCCAGCGTAACGCGCCGCACGCCCTGGAAGGCGGCGGGCAAAATGCCGCCTACGGCGCTTGTGCACGCTCCGACTGCCGAAAGTGTAACAGTCCGAAGTTGCAGCACGCCGGGCACGACCGACCGGTGTGAGCGGGACGCCTGCTTGTAGGCGCGCCGCTATGAGAGCAAAATCACTTCGAGATTCAGTTCAATGTGCGGACGTCGTCGGGAAGAATCAACGTGAAAGTGCAATTTCCCGTGGCGGCCGAGCAGGTGAGGGTGCCGCGGCGGACCAACTTTGCGGGCGACGCGTCCGGAAACATAGGGCCAAATTCCAGAGCCCGCAATTTATCTACTATCGGACGCAGGTCCTGACTCCCACTGACGAATTTCACTGAATCAACCTTCGGATTCTTGAGGCCTGGTGATAACAACACATAAAACTCCGCCTGGGCGTTTTCGTTCAGCACTTTTCCTGCAGGAAAGGTGCGGGCTTTCACAAGTCTCACTTTCGCTTCGGCTTCAAGGTTATCAAGTTTCGCGTTTTCGCCGGAAAGCGCGACGAGCCGCTGGCGTGTTTCTGGGACCGCATGAGCTGCAATCATCGCCTCAGCGTATAGCAGCGCGGCCCGGTCCTTGTCGCCACGCTTCTCGTACACTTGCCCTAGATGATCCGCGACCTCGCCGTGCTGATTGAGAAGCCACGAAGCGCGGAAAAAACGCTCGGCTTTATCGAGTTCGCCTTTCTCGAAGTACACCAACCCCAGCGTGTCCCAGTAATCGCCGATGCTCGAGACCAGACCCAGATCCGTAAGCGATAAATGTGCAAGCTCGGTGTTACGAAGGCTCGCGGCCGTGGTTGAAACCGCTGACTCGGCATACTGCGTGGCTTTATCCAGTTCGATGTTGTGCTGTGCGAGGTTGTAGGCAACGTTATTCCAAACCACCGGTGTTTGCGCGAGTTCGATCCCTTTCTCGAACGCCTCCAGCCCTTTGTCTTTCTGCCCGGAATTTAGAAATGCCCGCCCCAGAGTCACCTGAAGTTCCGCGTTACCCGGCGCAAGCACGGTAGCCTTATCCAATTCCGGCACAGCCTCGGCGTATTTGTGCTGCTCCAGAAAGAGTGCGCCAAGCGCGGCGTGCGCGATGGGATCGAGGGGATTCAGTTCGAGCTGCTTACGAAATACAGCGGTGGCTTCGTCTGATTTTTGCAATTGCTGCAAAGTGAGGCCGAGATAGTCGTAGACCTGGTCGTCATAGGGATTTACTTCCACTTGCTTGCGAAAAGCGGTGACTGCGTCGTTGAATTCACCGAGACGCAAATGCGCCAGGCCGAGATCGTTCCATCCTTGCATGCTTTTCGGATCGAGCTGGTTGGCGCGTTCGAGCAACGGAATCGCCTGACGCGGATTGCCGGAATTGAGCGCCGCAAGCCCGGCTTCGAGCAGCTCAGCGGATGTAGCCGTCGTGGGAATTGTAGGAGCGCTACCGGCGGATTTGTCCACGATCAGAATCTGCGTTTCGTCGGACTCCACGGCATGGATAAAAGCAAGATAATCGCTCATACGCGAAGCCGGGAGGTCGCGCATTTTGAAATTCAGGGTGCGTTCGGCTGTGAGCACGTGGTCGGCGAAGTGGTATGCGGATTTGAATTCGGCGTAATCGCGATCCACGGAGATAGCTACCGGCGGGTGAGCCACATCGTTCGAAGGCAAAGTTAATTTTAAGTTCATGGTGACATCGAGCGGGCTGCCAAGATGGATCGGACCATTGGAATCGGGTGCGGCATCGGGGAGGCCGATCGCTAGTAGTGGCACCCCAATTTTGGACGTCTTGCTGGACCAATCCAGATAATTCAGTTGGGAAAATTCCAGATCGAGTTCGAACGGCTTGGCGGTGTCGAGCGGATCGCTCGGTTTGACGCTGGTGATTACGCCCTTGATACCATCGAGTGCGGCGATAGTCTGCCCCAGTTCCTTCCACTCCGTTTGGGGAGTGCGGTGAAACGCGACTCGCAGTGCAAATTCATTATCACCGCGGAGGAAGTAACGCAGTTGCGAAGTAAGCTTTCCCAGGTCACTCACCTGCGCCGTGATTTCCACGCGCTGCGTGGAAAGAAAGGGCGGATCGATGGGGGTTTCGACGATCTTGCCGTTTCCGTCGGGCCGCACCAGCAGCGCGGATTTATCGCGCAGCCGTGGTGTAAGCAGGCGAAATGGCGCAACCTCGGATGTCGAATCCATCCAGATGAGATCGTTGCCCAGCGGCACCGACGTGATCATGTGATCAAACTGAGCGGGGGAGGGAACCGAAGTATCGAGCGCACGCGCCAGCGGGATCAACACAGCATCGGACGGAAGATCTGCCGCAGCAAGCATGGCGGCCAGCAGCGTGTGCTTGTCTTTACAATCGCCGTACTGATTTCTGAATACTTCCGCAGCCGAATGCGGCTGATAACGCCCGAGTCCGAACGAGAGGCTAACGTAGCGAATGTTTTGCGCGACGTAGCTGTAGAGCGCCTGCATTTTGTCCAGCTCCGTGGCGTGGCCTTGAATGAGTTGTTGCGTTTTGGCGCGAATTTCGGGGCTGGGTTCGGCGCGGCCCCGTTCGAGATTCGCATACCATGCCGCGACCTCATCCCAACTTCTGAAGGTCGTCAGTTGCACGTCGGGGGTTTTTGCAGGCGGCGGGGACGCCTTCTTTGCCGCATTATCGGCCGGTTTACGCGATAGGTTGGCGTGCTTCCAACGGTAAATAGTGCGGCCATTGGCATCGTATTTCGAAAAAGGAGAATTTTCGTCGTCGACGCCCCAGCCATGCGGCAAGAGTTTTACTTTGCGGATTTCCTCGCCGGTGACGTTCGAATATTCCGGGGAATTTACGATCAGCCCTCGTCCTTGTGGAATGCTTACTTCGAGCTGTTCGTCCAGAGCGATAGCATCTTCGAGGAAATTCTGTTCGAACCAGAATTGATTGGGCGCCAGCGGCTTGACGATGCGCGTAACAATTTCGTATTGAATGGTGTCGCCCGAGTGCAGCGACGGGACGGTGATGTGTTTTTCTTTGTAGTCGGTATATTCAGGCGCGTCGCGTTCGACCTCGCCGGTCATTTCTTTCACAGCGTCCAGGCCGGCGTTCACCACCGAGCCATCGGCTTTATGCACGCGCATGGTGCGCACATCCATTTGCTCGTCGGCTGAGTTGTAACCGAAGACTAATTCGCCGAGTTGCCTGACGCCGGTGTCACTTTGCACGCGGACGCGCACGGAAAGATCGCGTTCTCCGGTGCCGTCATTTTCAAATCGCACTTTGGTGAAGTACTGCTCGATGACAATGGGCTCCTGCGAGTAGTCAGCGGCTGGGGGATTCTGAGTCGTAGGCAGCGCGCTGGATTTATGCGCTTCCGTTGTCGCCGGCGCCGGCGGTGCGGAATTTTGCTGCGCGGCGGCACCCGACACAAATCCGAAGACACATAGAATGGCCACGCGAAAACCTTTCATTCCTGCTCCCAAATCGAAATTAAGACCGGAATTAGTGTAGGGGTGTTCGCAATTTGGGTAAAGCGCCGCTGACCGAGCCGGTGAGCATTTGCGAAATGTCTCGATGGACACAGCGACGTGACACATGAACCAAATCAGGCCTTCGCGGGGTGGGGTTAAGCTTGCTTGGGTGCCATAACAGCAGATCCCTCAATGCGTCCGCAAAAAACTGGTTCGGGATCACAAATTCCTTGCGATTAGGGAATTCTTCCAAAGCTTAAGGCCGCAGATCGGTATGTTAAAGTTCTTAGAATCTTAATGTTGGAGCGGTATTTGGGATTTTTTCTGCCTGGTTCCCTATATTCGGTTTCTGGGTCGCGCCTAGCGAAGTGCCAAAAGGGATTACGATGAGGTGCAGCTGATTCCTGCCGCAGCCGGATTCGGGTGGGAAGTGTGTTGAAGGCACGGGACAATCCAAACGATCAAGTTTATTTTTGAATTGAATCGAGTTGACAAGATGTGTTGATTCTCCTATACTTCGGCGGTTGTCTGAGGGCCATGGGGTCCAGTGGTGATTAGGGAAGTCTTTCGTATCCCGGAACAAAGAAGGACGGAACGGGGTAGGAAAGAGCGGCCGAAATGGGGCGCCAGCCCCGCAAAGCCGTGTGAGCCTCTCCGCAGATTAGTAGAAGATGCAGTTCACTCCTCGGGGTGAAGTAGCGTTTTCGCGGAGTACCTGTAATTCCTTCGGGTTTGGCGACCTTTTCTGTTCATTCACTCGCGGAATTTTGCGCGGGTTAATTTGCCTTGCGCGGAATTTTGTGCGGGGATTTTTCTTTTGCGCGTTTTGCGGGCCAAGTTCGGAACGAGTTTCGATTCAGTTTTCGCATCATTTTTGAAATGGGGGAAAGCGTGCCGACGTTTTCACAGCTCGTGCGTCAAGGCCGGGACAAAATCCGGATGAAGACGAAATCGCCTGCGCTGGAGGGATGTCCTGAAAAGCGCGGCGTGTGCGTACGTGTTTATACGCAGACTCCGAAAAAGCCGAACTCGGCGCTGCGCAAAGTGGCGCGCGCGCGTTTGACCAACAGCGCCGAAGTGACGACTTATATTCCCGGCATTGGCCACAATTTGCAGGAGCACTCGATCGTGCTGGTGCGCGGCGGCCGCGTGAAGGACCTCCCCGGAGTTCGTTACCACATTATTCGCGGCACTTTGGATGCAGCAGGCGTTGAAAATCGAAAACAAGCGCGCTCGAAGTACGGCGCCAAGCGGCCCAAAGCCGCCCAGAAGTAGGAGAGCGGATACATGCCACGCAAAGGTTGGGTTCTTCGCCGAAAGATTCCAGGCGATCCGGTTTACGGCAGCGATCTGGTGCAGAAGTTTATTTCCAGCATGATGTATGACGGCAAGCGCGCGACGGCGCAGGCCATCTTCTATAACGCCATGGATCAGGTGGCTAAGAAGGCCAACGATGACGCGTTCAAGCTGTTCAAGAAGGCTATCGAGAATTGCAAGCCTGTGCTGGAAGTGAAGACGCGGCGCGTTGGCGGCGCGAACTATCAGGTTCCGGTGGAAGTGAATCCATTTCGCAAGCAGTCGCTGGCAATTCACTGGCTCGTGCTGTACTCGCGCACTCGCAGCGGCAAGACCATGACGGACAAGTTGGCTGAAGAAATTCTGGACGCGGCCAATGGTCGCGGCGGAGCAGTGAAGAAGAAGGAGGACGTGCACCGCATGGCGGAAGCTAACAAGGCTTTCGCGCATTATCGCTGGTAGCACCCGGGCAAGTTTAAATGCCACGCCAGGTACAAATCGATCAGACCCGCAACATCGGGATCATGGCGCACATTGACGCGGGCAAGACCACGTCAACCGAGCGGATCCTTTTTTATACGGGTGTGACCTATAAGATCGGCGAAGTCCATGAAGGCACCACCGTCATGGACTGGATGGAACAGGAGCGCGAGCGCGGGATTACGATTACTTCCGCAGCAACGACGGCTTCCTGGACTCGTTTCGGTAAGAAATATCGCGTCAATATTATTGACACTCCGGGGCACGTGGATTTCACCGTGGAAGTCGAACGTTCCCTGCGCGTTCTGGACGGCGCGGTAGCGATTTTTGATGCTGTGGCGGGCGTGCAGCCCCAGTCGGAAACAGTGTGGCGCCAGGCGGATAAGTATCGCGTGCCACGAATTGCGTTTATCAACAAGATGGACCGCATCGGCGCCGATTTCGATCATTCGATTCGCTCCATGCGCCAGCGACTTTCAGCCCACCCTGTGCCCCTGCAATTTCCCATTGGACGCGAAGAAAATTTCCTGGGCGTGATTGATTTCATCGAAGAACGCGCGATTGTGTGGAAGGACGAAACGCTGGGCGCGGAGTACGAAACGATTGCGCTGGAAAAATTGTGGGATGCAGAATATCTGAAAGCCCATCCGGCGCTGGAAACTGCCGTGAGAGCTTCCGCGTTGACGCCCGAATTTTACAAAGAGCATCGCGAGAAAGTTGTCGAATACATCGCTGAGCACGACGACGCCATTCTGACCAAGTATCTCGAGCAACATAAGCTTGAGCCGGCGGAATTGCGCGCATCGATCCGCCGCTCGACGATTGCGTTGAAGCTGGTACCGGTTCTGGCCGGCTCCGCATTCAAGAACAAGGGCATTCAGCCGTTGCTCGACGCGGTGGTGGATTACCTGCCCTCGCCGGCCGATGTGCCCCCGGTGGAAGGCACCGACCCGAATGGAGACGAAGCGATCCTGCGGCGCGCCTCCGACGATCAGCCGTTCGCCGCGCTGGCGTTTAAAATTATGACCGACCCGTTTGTCGGCCATGTGACGTATATCCGCGTTTATTCAGGCGTGCTAAAGGCGGGGCAGAACGTTTACAACTCGACGCGTAAGACGCGCGAGCGCATCGGGCGTTTGCTGCGCATGCATGCGAACAAGCGCGAAGAGATTGAGTCGATTGAAGCGGGCGATATTGCGGCGTGCGTCGGGCTGAAGAACGTGACCACCGGCGATACGTTGTGCGATGAAGAAAAGCCTGTTGTTCTCGAGAACATTGATTTTCCGGCACCGGTTATTTCGGTGGCTATTGAGCCCAAGACTAAAGCAGACCAGGAAAAGATGGGCACTGCGCTCGGAAAGCTGGCACAGGAAGATCCCACTTTCCGCGTTCACACCGATCACGATACCAACCAGACTTTGATTTCGGGAATGGGCGAGCTGCATCTGGAAATCATCGTCGACCGCATGATGCGCGAGTTTGGCGTGCAGGCCAACGTGGGCCGGCCGCAAGTCGCTTACCGCGAGACGATTTTGAAAATGGCGGAGGGCGAGGGCAAGTACATCAAGCAGACCGGCGGCCGCGGGCAGTATGGCCACGCGGTGCTGACCGTGCATCCGCTCGCGAATTCGAATCACGAAGACATGCACGAGATGTCCACCGATGAAATCGATGAGCTTGCCAAGCAGGTTGCAGGCGGCAAGGGCGGGAAGTGGCATTTCGACAAGGAACACAGGCTTCTGTTCGTTGATAAGGTTGTGGGCGGCGCGATTCCCAAGGAATTCATCGCGCCGATTGAAGCAGGTGTGCGCGAAGCAATGGAAACGGGCGTTCTGGCCGGCTACGAAATGGTGGACGCTGCGGTGGTGTTGACCGATGGCAGCTACCACGACGTGGACAGCTCGGAAATGGCGTTTAAGATTGCGGGGTCCATGGCTTTCAAGGACGCTTGCAAGCGAGCCAGCCCGAAATTGCTCGAACCCGTCATGCGCGTGGAAGTAGTGGTGCCGGAAGAATACATGGGACCGGTAATTTCCGATTTGAATTCGCGGCGCGGCCAAATGCAGGGAAGAGAATCGCGCGGTGGAAGCGAGATTATCAATGTGCGCGTGCCGCTGGCGGCGATGTTCGGTTACGCCACGGAAATCCGCAGCCGCACGCAGGGCCGCGGAAGTTTTACCATGCACTTTTCGCATTACGAGCAGGTACCGGGAAACATTGCGGAAGAAATTATTGGCGGGGCTAATGGGGACAAGCCCAAGAAGTAAGGCCGGGGTTTAGCAACAGAACAGTTCGATTCGAGGAGCCGAGAGAGAAATGGCGAAAGAGAAATTCGAGCGTAATAAGCCGCATGTGAATATCGGGACGATCGGGCACATCGATCACGGCAAGACCACCACGACGGCGGCGATCACAAAAGTATTATCGAAGAATAATCCGAAAGTGTCGTTCCGTGCGTTCGACACGATTGACAACGCGCCTGAAGAGCGCGAGCGTGGAATCACGATTGCGGTTTCGCACGTCGAGTACGAGACGGCGAACCGGCACTACGCGCACATCGATTGCCCTGGTCACGCGGACTATGTGAAGAACATGATCACCGGCGCGGCGCAGATGGACGGCGCGATTCTGGTGGTGGCCGCGACCGATGGTCCGATGCCGCAGACCCGCGAGCACATCTTGTTGGCGCGGCAAGTTGGCGTGCCTTACATCTGCGTTTTCTTGAACAAGTGCGACATGGTGGATGATCCTGAGCTTTTGGAATTGGTTGAGCTGGAAGTTCGCGAATTGCTGAAGAGCTACCAGTATCCCGGCGATGATCTGCCGGTGATTCGCGGGTCGGCTCTGAAGGCACTCGAAGGCGATCCCAAGTGGGAGAAGTCGATCGTCGAGTTGATGGAAGCGGTGGATAAGAGCATCCCGCAGCCGGTGCGAGACATCGATAAGCCGTTTGCGATGCCGATTGAAGATATTTTCTCGATTTCTGGCCGCGGCACCGTGGTGACCGGCAGGATTGAACGCGGCAAGGTGAAGGTCAGCGAGGAAGTTGAGATTGTGGGATTCCGTCCGACGATGAAGAAGACGGTGACGGGGATCGAAATGTTCCGCAAGCTGCTGGATGAGGGCATGGCGGGAGACAACGTCGGTTTGCTGCTGCGGGGCACGGAAAAAGATGAAGTGGAGCGCGGGCAGGTGCTGGCGAAGCCGGGATCGATCACACCGCACACGAAGTTCAAGGCTGAGGCGTACGTGCTGACCAAGGAGGAGGGTGGGCGGCACACGCCGTTCTTCACCGGTTACCGGCCGCAGTTTTATTTTCGCACGACCGACGTTACAGGCGACGTGAAGTTGCCGCAGGGAGTTGAGATGGTAATGCCGGGCGACAATATTTCTTGCGAGATCACTTTGATCACGCCTGTGGCGCTGGAGAAGGGGTTGCGCTTCGCGATCCGCGAAGGCGGGCATACCGTCGGGGCCGGCGCTGTTGCCGAGATCATCGAGTAAATATGGCAAACGGAGAAAAAATTCGGATTCGTTTGAAGGCGTACGATCACCGTATTCTCGATCAATCGACCAAGGAAATTGTGGACACGGCAAAGCGTACCGGCGCGGATGTGGCCGGGCCGATTCCGCTGCCTACAGTGATCAACCGCTGGACCGTGTTACGTTCACCGCACGTGGACAAGAAATCGCGCGAGCAGTTTGAAATGCGCACGCACAAGAGGCTGATCGACATCCTGGAGCCTACGCCGGATACCGTGGACGCACTGATGAAGCTGGATCTGCCTCCGGGCGTTGATGTCGAGATCAAGGCGTTCGGGCGGGAGCACAGTACGAAGTAACGACCGGCTTGGAATGGAAGAGCAGTCGCTAATGACTGGAATCGACCGCCTTCGCATTTTGCGGGCGGAAGGAAAGAGCGAACGAAATGGCGGTCAACGGCATACTCGGAATCAAGCTGGGGATGACCCAGATTTTCGCAGACGATGGAACGGCTGTACCTTGCACCGTGTTGCAGGCGGGGCCTTGCGTGGTAGTGCAGCGCCGGACGAAGGACAAGGACGGCTACGAGGCCGTGCAGCTTGGCCTGGTGGAATTCATCAAGCCGCAGCGTGTGAACAAGGCTCGCACCGGGCACTTCAAGAAGGCCAATGTGGCGCCACTGCGTTATTTGAAAGAGATTCGCGTCGACGATTCCGAGGGCGAAACAAAGTCCGGCGACCGCGTGCTGGTGGAGAATTTCAAGGTCGGCGAGGTTGTGGACGTTACCGGAATCAGCAAAGGTAAGGGATTTCAGGGCGGCGTCAAGCGCTGGCACTATCGCGGTGGCGATGCCAGCCACGGTTCGATGTTCCATCGCGCTCCCGGTGGAATTGGAGCTAGCTCGTTTCCATCGCGCGTGTGGAAGGGGCAGCACTTTCCCGGGCACATGGGTAACGAACGCAAGACGTCGAAGAATCTGCGCGTGGTGAAAATAGATTCCGAAGAGAATTTGCTGCTGGTGCGCGGCGCGGTGCCGGGACCTTCGGGCAGTTACATTTTTATTCGCAAGGCTAAGGCTGATCTGTAAGAGGCTCGCGCCGGGAATTTTGGGCGCAAACGAATTTGCAAAGGCCAAAACGGCCGGTAAAGAGACGACAAATGCCTGTTGTGGACGTGATGAATCTGGAAGGAAAGAAGATCGGCCAGATCGAATTGGCCGACGATGTGTTCGCCGCCAAGGTGAACCGGCACTTGTTGCACGAAGCTGTACGGCACAAGCTGGCGGGCGAGCGCGCTGGCACGCACAAAACGAAAGACAAGAGCGAAGTGTCCGGTTCGGGCCGGAAACTTTGGAAACAGAAGGGAACGGGGCGCGCGCGTGTGGGCTCGATTCGTTCGCCGCTCTGGCGCCACGGCGGCACGGTGCACGGTCCCACGCCGCGCAGCTACGATTACGCGCTGCCCAAGAAAATGATTCTGGGCGCGCTGCGCTCGGCGCTTTCCGCCAAGCTGGCGGAGCAGAAATTGACGGTTGTCGATGGCTGGAAACTCGATTCTCACAAGACCAAGGCGTTTCGCCGGGTGCTGGGGAAATTGAATGGCGAGACCAATTCGTTTTTGCTGGTGGAAAGCGGCGCGAATCTGAATCTGGAACGCGCCAGCCGCAACATTGCGGGAGTTACGTTGGTGCCGCCGACGGGTCTTGAGCCTTACGATCTGCTGCGTCACGAGCATGTAATGCTGTCACGCGAGGCTGTAGCTAAGTTGAGCCGCTCGCTTTCGGCAACACGAACCGAGCCGCCGGTGCAGATCGAAGCAGCGCCACTCCCTGCGAAGTCGCATGCAGATGCAGCAGAGGGTGCGGAAAAAAAAGCGCCGGCAAAGCACGCAGCAAAGAGCGGCGTTCACAAAACCGCGAGTGCGCATAAGGCCGCGAAAAAGCCGGCTGCGAAGAAAGAAGCGAAGTCCAAAGCCAAGCCTAAGGCGAAGAAGGAATAGCGATGGACAACAAGTTCTATCAGGTTATCCGGCGCCCGATCATCACTGAAAAGGGGCTGGGTGTTAAGGAAACGCAGCACACGGTGGTTTTCGAAGTCGCAAAAGACGCCACCAAGAGTGAAATCAAGGAAGCGGTGCAGCTCGTGTTCAAGGTGAAAGTGGATCACGTGCGCACGGCGATTTTTCACGGCAAGTTCCGCCGTCGTGGCCGCGCGGAAGGTTTTCGGAGCGACTGGAAGAAAGCGTATGTGCGGCTGGCGGAAGGCGAAAAGATGATCGAGTATGCGGAGAACATTTAGTTCCCGCGAGGATCTGGATTCGGGCACGCAAACGGCTGAGCTGTCAAGTTCGAGGCACTAATGGCACTGAAAACATTTAAACCGTACACACCATCAAGACGCTTTTTGACCATGCTCGATAAGAGCGAGATCACCAAGCAGACGCCGGAAAAATCGCTGGTGGAATCGAAGAAGCGCACCGGCGGGCGCAATGCCCAGGGCGAAATCACTTCGTGGCATCGCGGCGGCGGACACGCGCGCAAGTACCGCTCGATCGATTTCCGGCGCGAGAAGACCGGAATCCCGGCGAAGGTTGCGGCCATCGAATACGATCCCAACCGTTCCGCGCGAATTGCCTTGTTGCACTACGCCGATGGCGAAAAGCGCTACATTCTGCAGCCAGTAGGCCTCGAAGTCGGCATGACGGTGCAGAATGGCGAAGGCGCCGACATTCTGCCCGGAAACGCGTTGACCATTCGGCACATTCCTCCCGGCACCATGGTGCACAACCTGGAGTTGTATCCTGGAAAGGGCGGGCAAGTGGTTCGCTCGGCGGGCGGCGCGGCACAGCTTTTGAGCAAGGAAGGCGATTTCGCGCTGGTGAAGCTGCCTTCGGGCGAAGTGCGGAAGTTCAGCGTGGATTGCATGGCCACGATCGGCCAACTCGGAAATGTGGATCACGAGAATGTGACCTACGGCAAGGCGGGACGCACGCGCTGGCACGGCAAGCGTCCCACGGTGCGCGGTGTGGCGATGAACCCGGTGGATCACCCGCACGGCGGTGGTGAAGGGCGAGTAAAAGGCAATCACCCGCAGACGCCTTGGGGGTTTCCAACCCTGGGAGCGAAGACCAGGAAAAAGCGTCCTAGCGACCGGATGATTGTAGAACGGCGTAAGTAGCAGCAAAGAACCAGATATAAAAAAGGAGCAACCTTCGTTTTCTTAGGACGGAAACGGAGGGGTAACAGCAAAGCATGGACCCGGCGCGGCGGGAATTTAGGAGTCCTATGATGACAGCCACACGAACGTCCCGGCGCTCAGCCAGGCGTGCGACACGCAGGCGGAAAGCAGCTCCGCGACGTGCCGCCAAGCCTGTGGTGAAAGCAGCTTCGAAGCTCGTGCCCCCGCCCCAGATTCAGTTCCGGCTATGCCGGTCGGGTTGGGCCGTAATTGTGGAAAAGATTCCCAACGCACAGGGGACGAGGTTTGTGTGTCCCTTCTGCCCGCTATCGCACCGAGTGCCCGGTCCGGTGCGGGGATTCAAAAGAGTTCGCCGCGCGCAGTGGGTAAAGCTGCGACGCGTGGAGGAATAGGAAAGCCGATGCCGCGATCGCTGAAGAAGGGGCCGTTCGTTGACGGCCACCTGCAGAAGAAGGTGGAAGCGCTGAACGCACGCAACGAAAAGAAAGTCTTGAAGACCTGGTCGCGGCGTTCGACGATTTTGCCGGACATGATTGGCCATACGTTGGCGGTGCACAACGGGAAGAAGTTCATTCCCGTGTACATCACCGAGCAGATGGTGGGACACAAGCTGGGCGAGTTCGCTCCCACGCGCACGTTCAAAGGTCACGCGGTGAAGGCGGCGCTCGAGAGGGCGGCCGCTGCGGCGGGAGCGCCGGCGGCAGCAGCGGCTCCGGCTGGCGGCACCGGCGGCGGAGCAGCGGCGCCGAAGGCGTAAAGGACAATATAAGCGCATGGCAACTCCACATCACGCAGCAGTACAAGCTACGCCGCAGATCGAAGGCATCGCCAAAGCGCGCTACACGCGCGTTTCGCCGCAGAAGGCGCGGCTGGTGATCGACCTGATTCGCGGGCGGCGCGCGGAAGAAGCGTTGCACACGTTGCAGTTCACCAAGAAGCGCGTGGCCAAGGAAATCGAAAAGACTTTGCGCAGCGCTATCGCCAATGCCGAGCGAAAGGCCGAGGATTCCGGCGAATCGCTGGACGTGGACGAACTTTTCGTTACGCGCTGCTATGTGAATGAGGGGCCGCGCTGGAAGCGCATGCGTCCGGCGCCCATGGGCCGCGGTTTCCGGTATCAGAAACGCACCAGCCACATTGTGGTGGAAGTCGCCGAGCATCATCGCGCCGCAGCGGATCGCATAGCGGCTGCAGCGGAAGAGGCGCGAGCGTCCAAGGGCGTGAAGGGTGCGGTACGTAAGGCGCGCAAGGCACTTGAACAACGCAGCAAGCAAGGGCAGAAAAAGAAGAAGTAAGAGGCAGGAGGACAGTTTGGGTCAGAAAACACATCCGTACGGTTTTCGGCTGGGCTACAACAAAGTCTGGAAGTCGCGCTGGTTCGCCAAGAAAGATTACGCCGACTTGCTGTATGAAGACGTGCAGCTGCGCAAGCAGTTGAAGGAAAAGCTCAAGTCCGCGGGCATCAGCGGGATTGACGTCGAGCGCGCCGCAAACAAGCTGGTGGTGCGAATTTATACCGCGCGGCCTGGAATCATCATTGGGCGCAAGGGTTCGGAAATCGACAAGCTGAAGCAGGACGTGCAGAAGCGCACCAAGCGCGAAGTGCACATCGATATTCAAGAAGTGCACCGGCCGGAGCTGGACGCGCATCTGGTGGCGGAATCGATCGCGCTGCAACTGGAAAAGCGCGTGGCGTTCCGGCGGGCGATGCGTAAGGCTGTCGATTCGGCGCTGCGTTTTGGATGCAAGGGCATCAAGGTACGCGTTGCGGGCCGATTGAACGGCGCTGAAATCGCGAGAAAAGAATGGTACCTGCAGGGAAGGTTGCCGTTGCAAACCCTGCGCGCGGACATCGATTTCGGCACGGCAGAAGCGCACACCACGTACGGGGTAATTGGCGTGAAGTGCTGGATCTACCAGGGCGAAAAAATTCCGCAGCGCGCGACGAAAGTCGAAAAAGCGCCGCAGCTTAAAGAAGTTTAAGAGCAGAGTTCAAGGACACGGACGAACTTTATGTTGATGCCCAAGAAGGTGAAGTACCGCAAGCAGCAGCGCGGACGGCGCACCGGCAAGGCCTGGCGCGGCGGAGCGCTGGCGTTTGGCGAGTACGGATTGAAGGCGCTCGAGCCGGCCTGGATTACCGACCGGCAAATTGAAGCGTCCCGCGTAGCCATAACCCGGTTCATCAAGCGCGGCGGAAAATTGTGGATCCGGATTTTTCCGGACAAGCCTTACACCAAGAAGCCGGCTGAAACGCGAATGGGTAAAGGTAAAGGTCCACCGGAGAAATGGGTGGCGGTAGTGAAGCCGGGGCGAGTGATGTTCGAGATGTCGGGTGTGGATCTCGCGGCTGCAACCGAAGCGATGAAGCTGGCGGCGCACAAACTGCCCATCCGGACGAAATTCGTCACGCGGGCGGAGGAACTGTAATGGCGGAACGTAACACGAGCCGTATCGAAAAATTGCGCGATATGAGCAAAGCCGAACTGGAAACGCAGCAAGGCGAGCTGGCCGAGCAGATTTTCCGTCTGCGCTTCCAGCTTTCGACCGGGCAGTCCGAGGGCTTGAAGAAGCTGCGGGAAACAAAGCGCGACTTCGCGCGAGTGAAAACGTTGTTGCGCGAAAGCGAATTGAGGAAGGCGTAATGGCTAATGAAGCGGCAGTGGCGGCGAGCCAACCGGCGCAAAAGCGTGGAGTGAGGCAGGAACTCACCGGGATCGTCACATCCACCAAGATGCAGAAGACGATCGTGGTGAAGGTGACGCGCGCGGTGCAGCACCCGCTTTACCAGCGGGTCGTGCGGCACACCAAGAAATACTACGCGCACGACGAAACGGGCGAGGCGCGCGTAGGCGATGCAGTTCAGATCGTTTCCACCCGGCCGCTTTCGAAGTTGAAGCGGTGGCGGTTGAAGGAAGTGTTGCAGCGCTCGACTCGCGTAGCGTAGGCCGAAGCGGAGGCGGCGCGCGGCCGTCAAAGGCGAGCGCGACGCATACAGGGAGCACGACGATGGTACAGATGCGAACATGGCTGACGGTGGCCGACAATTCCGGCGCCCGCCAGCTGACCTGCATCCTGCCGATTGGCGGAGATGCGGGGTTGACGGCCGGGCTTGGCGACGTGATTACCGCCGCGGTAAAAGAAGCCCAGCCCGATAGCCAGGTAAAAAAGGGGAAAGTGGTTAAAGCAGTGATTGTGCGCACCAGAAAAGAGCAGCGGCGGAAGGATGGCACCTACATCCGGTTTGACGATAATGCCGCGGTGTTGATCAACGATGCGAACGAGCCGATCGGGACGCGCGTTTTCGGGCCTGTAGCCCGCGAACTGCGCGATAAGAAGTTTACCAAGATCATCTCGCTCGCTCCGGAAGTGTGGTAACGATGAGAAAAATAATCGAAAAGCCAGCGGCGTTCGGCATACGGCACGGCGATAACGTGAAGATCATGTCCGGGCGATCCAAGGGCAAGACTGGGAAAGTGCTCTCGGTGAATCCCTGGAAGCTTACGGTGACGGTGGAGCACGCCAACATCATCAAGAAGCACACGCGGCCGAATCCGTCGAAGAACATCAAGGGCGGGATCTTGGAAAAGGAAGGGCCGGTGCATGTTTCGAACGTGATGCTGGTTTGCCCGGGATGCGGCAAGCACACGCGCGCGGGGCATACCACGCTGCCGGATGGAACCAAGGTGCGGTCTTGCCGCCGCTGCAACACGACTTTCGAGAACTAGCAAGTTCAGGAGTAAGAGAGAGAAATGATCACGCGTTTGCATGAAAAATACCGGAACGAGGCAGTGCCGGCGCTTTCGAAGCGCTTCGGTTTCAAAAACACCATGGCCGTGCCGCGAGTGAAGAAAATCACGGTGAATATCGGCCTGGGCGAAGCCAGCGCTAACGTGAAATTGCTCGACACTGCCGCTGTTGAACTTGGTCAGATCACCGGACAGAAGCCGGTAATTACTCGAGCCAAGAAGTCGATTGCGAATTTCAAAATTCGCAAGGGTATGCCCATCGGCTGCATGGTTACTTTGCGCGGCGAGCGGATGTATGAATTCCTCGACCGGTTATCGGCAATCGTTCTGCCTCGCGTGCGCGATTTCAAGGGCTTGCCACCGAATTCATTCGACGGTCGCGGTAATTATACGTTGGGCTTGAAGGACCAGTTGGTATTTCCGGAGATCGATTACACGCGCGTGGACAAAATCAAGGGCATGAACATTACGATTACCACTACAGCCCGCAACGACGAAGAAGGGCGCGAGCTGTTGAAGCAGCTCGGAGTGCCGTTTCGCGCATAGGCGCGACACGTAAGGAGAAAGAGCGAGCATGGGACGCACGGCGCAATTCGCGAAGCAGAGGAAGAAGCCGAAGTTCAAGATCCGCTGGCGCAACCGGTGCCGCATCTGCGGACGCCCGCGCGCTTTCCTGCGCAAGTTTGAGATGTGCCGTATTTGTTTCCGTGGCTTCGCGCTCAAGGGTGAAATCCCCGGAGTGACCAAGGCCAGCTGGTAGTTTCAAGCAGATTAAGGACAAGGACGAATGACGACTGATCCGATTGCCGATTTACTGACGCGAATTCGCAACGCGTCGCGAGCCAAGCACTCGCGCGTGGATTTGCCCTCTTCGAAGCTGAAAGTGGAACTGGCGCGTATCCTTAAAGACGAAGGCTACCTGGCGAATTACAAAGTTGTGGAAGAGCAGAAGACCAAGAAGACTCTGCGCTTGTTTTTGCGCTACACGCCTGATCGCCGTAGCGTGATCACGAATTTGAAGCGCGTTTCGCGTCCCGGATCGCGGCGATACGTGGGCAAGACGGACATTCGTCAGGTCGTCGGCGGAATGGGCATTTCGATTGTATCGACGCCCAAGGGTTTGATGACTGGGCAATCGGCGCGCAAGGCGGGAATCGGCGGCGAAATTATGTGCGAGGTCTGGTAGGCCATGTCGCGAATCGGGAACAAGATTATTCCTGTGCCATCGGGCGTGAAAATTCAGATCAAGGAAGACGCCATCGATGTACAGGGACCCAAGGGCAAGATGCATGTAACGGTGCCGCGCGGCATTCGTTTCGAGCAGAAGGACGGCACGCTAGTTGCCAAGCGCGAATCCGAAGACCACCGCGCGCTGCACGGATTGGCGCGCGCATTAGTCGCGAATGCTGTGACTGGCGTAACCACCGGCTTCAAGAAGGATTTGGACATCGTGGGCGTCGGCTACCGCGCGGAAGTAAAAGGCAAGAATGTGGTGTTCGCGCTGGGGTATTCGCATCCTGTGGAGTTCCCGATTCCCGAAGGAATCACGGTCACGGTGGAGAAGCAGACCCATATGGTGGTTTCGGGCGCGGACAAGAATCAAGTGGGCCAGGTAGCCGCGAATATGCGCGCGCTGCGTCCACCGGATCCCTACAAGCAGAAGGGCGTACGCATTACCGGCGAGCGGCTGAAGAAGAAGGCAGGCAAGGCTGGCGCGAAGTCGGCGGCCGCTTAGGCCAGGAGGAGAGCGAACGTGGCAGCACCGGTTCACAGATTATCGCGGGAAGCACATCGCCGCCGTATCCATGTTCGGACGCGCAAGACGCTGGCCGGGACGGCAGACCGTCCGCGGCTGTGCGTGCATCGCTCGTCCAAGCACATACGCGCGCAGGTGGTGGACGATCAAACCAATCGCACCATCGTTTCAGCCAGCTCGCTCGACGGCGAGGTGCGCAAGACGATCAAGGGTGGCGGAAACATCGCTGCGGCAAAAGTAGTCGGCAAAATGATCGCGGAACGCGCCAAGGAAAAAGGCGTGGACAAGGTGGTTTACGACCGCGGTGGATATCAATATCACGGGCGCGTGAAGGCGCTCGCGGAAGCGGCCCGGGAGGCGGGCCTGAAGTTCTGAAAATTATGTCGAAACAAGAGCTCAAAGACTCGCTCGCTGTTCGCCGTCCGGTGGAAACCAATCAGGCGAACCTGAAGGATCAAGTAGTCTCGATTAACCGTTGTACGAAAGTTGTGAAGGGTGGCAAGAACCTTAGCTTCTCGGCGCTGGTGGTGGTGGGCGACCAGGGCGGGCATGCCGGATTCGGCATGGGCAAGGCTCGCGAAGTGCCCATGGCGATTCGCAAGGCCATCGAAGCGGCCAAGAAGAATATGGTCAGGCTGAATGTGAAGGGCACGACCATCCCGCACCAGGTGCTGGGCCGTTACGGTTCCGGTCAGGTTCTGCTGAAGCCCGCGCCCGAAGGCACCGGGATCATTGCCGGTGGCGCCGTTCGCGCGGTGATGGAGGTTGCCGGAATTCAGAATGTGCTGACCAAGTCGCTCGGCACTTCGAACCCGCACAACGTGATCAAGGCGACGTTTGACGCGCTGATGCATTTGAAGGATGCGGTCAAGGTGGCGGAAGGCCGCGGCAAAATGGCGGAGGAAGCGGCGGTATCGTAGATCCTGCTTGCCGACGACTATGACAACGACCAAGAAAAAAGCAGGAACGCTGAAGATTAAATGGGTCCGCAGCTTTATCGGCTGCCCGCGCAGCATGCGGCAGACGGTTCGCGGGCTGGGCTTCCGCAGAATGCAGCAAACGCTGGAAGTGCAGGATACTCCATCGATCCGCGGCATGATCGCGCGCGTGCACCATCTTGTAGTGATTGAGGGCTGAGAATGGCTGAGAAACCGACACTTTCGAATTTGAAGCCGCCACGTGGCTCTCGTCACCGCAAGGTGCGCGTCGGTCGCGGAATGGGCTCGAAGCTGGGCAAGACTTCCGGCGCGGGCAACAAGGGGCAGCAATCCCGGCGCGGCTATTCACGCCGTCCGGGGTTTGAAGGCGGGCAGATGCCGCTGCATCGGCGTTTGCCAAAGCGTGGATTTTCGGCGCCGGATTCAACGACCTACGCGGTGATCAACGTTGAGACTCTGAACGCATTCAGCGCGGGCGACAGCATCTCGCCGGAATTACTGCAGAGTCTGGGCGTTCTGCGGGTGAAGCGCGAACGCTTGAAGATTCTGGGCGATGGCGAATTGAACGTTGCATTGACGGTTCAGGCGCATGCGTTCAGCAAATCGGCGGAAGAAAAAATCAAGGCCGCCGGGGGCAAGGTAGAAGTTCTGCAATGAACAAGCTGGTCCTGGCAATTCGGAACATTTTCAGCACGCCTGATCTACGTAATCGCGTGTTGTTTACGCTGGCGCTGCTGGCCGTGTACCGGCTTGGCGGGCACATTCCGACGCCTGGAATCAATACGGAATTGCTGCAACAGCTTTTCCAGCAGGGGCAGGGCTCGGTTCTTGGGCTGATCGACCTTTTCAGCGGCGGCAACCTGCGCCGACTGACGATTTTCGCCCTGGGCATCATGCCGTATATCACGGCGTCGATTATTTTGCAGTTGATGGTTGTTGTGTGGCCCTACCTGGAGCGTTTGCAGAAGGAAGGCGAACTGGGCCGCCGGAAGATCACGCAGTACACGCGTTACCTGACGATCATTCTGAGCTTGTTCCAGTCGTTCACGATCGCCGAGACGCTGACCCGGCAGAGCATGAGCGGGCAGTCGCTGGTATATCACCCGGGGCCGCGATTTATCTTGATGACGATGCTGACGCTGACCACGGGTTCGGCGTTCATTATGTGGCTGGGCGAGCAGATCAGCGAGCGCGGCATCGGCAACGGGATGTCGCTGATCATTTTTGCGGGCATCGTGGTGGGCTTGCCGAACGCGGTGCACGATCTGTATTTGAAGACGACCACGCAGCAGTGGGGTCCGTTCACGCCCATCGCAATCCTGTTCCTGATTGCTCTGATGCTGGCCGTGGTTGCGTTCATCGTGTTTGTGGAAGGCGGGCAACGGCGCATTCCGGTGCAGTACGCCAAGCGGGTGATGGGCCGCAAGGTAATGGGCGGACAGATGACGTATCTTCCGCTGCGGGTGAATTCCGGCGGCGTGATTCCGCCGATTTTCGCGAGTTCGCTGCTGACTTTTCCGCAGACCCTGGCCCTGTTCTTTCAGAACAAGTCCTCGGCGTTTGGAAAGTTCGCGAACATGATCAAGTGGGGCGAGCCGCTTTACACCTTGATCTATGTGACGCTGATTATATTTTTCGCGTTTTTCTATGTGGGAATTATTTTTAATCCCACTGAGCTTGCGGACAATATGCGCAAGTATGGAGGATTCGTTCCGGGCATTCGTCCGGGACGCAACACTTCCGAGTACATCAACCGCATCCTGACGCGGTTGACGTTCGTCGGCGGCGTGTACCTCGCGATTGTTTGCTTGTTGCCCGAATGGATGATTTCCGGCATTCACCTGCAGCATTTGTGGCTGGTGGGTGACTGGTTCGACCGGCACATGTGGCGTTTCGTGCTGGACGGCTTGAACGTGCAATTTTATTTCGGTGGCACGTCGCTGCTGATCGTCGTGGGCGTAGCTATGGATACAGTTCAACAACTCGAAGCGCAGCTGGTGATGAGGAATTACGACGGTTTCGTGCGCAAAGGCCGAGTCCGTGGCCGTCGCAATTAACGAAAGTCTTTCGGCGGTGAGGATGGCGCTCAAACGGGCGTTAATTTTCTTAGGGCCGCCGGGAGCCGGAAAAGGCACCCAGGCCAAGCGCATAGCCAAGCAACTCGGTGTGCCGCACCTTTCCACCGGCGACATGCTGCGCGACGCGGTGACGCGGAAAACGGAAGCAGGGCGCCTGGCGGACCCGATCATGGAACGCGGCGACCTGGTGCCGGACAAGATCGTGCTGGGGATGGTTGAGGATAGGTTGGCGCAGAAAGATACTGCCAACGGATTCATCTTTGACGGTTTTCCCAGGACACTGCCTCAGGCCGAGGAATTGAATGCGATTCTTCAGCGGCGCGGGCTGGGGCTGCCCCTGGTGGTTGAGTTTCGGGTAAGTCCTGAGACTCTGGTTCGGCGCGTGGCTGGGCGCTGGACCTGCACAGTGGGTGGCGAGACGTACAACGTTTTCGAGCGGTCGCCGAAAGTGCCGGGGATTTGCGATCACGATGGCGGGCGGCTGGTGCAGCGTTCGGACGATCAACCGGAAATCGTGCGGGAACGATTCGCGGCGTACGAACGGCAGACCAAGCCGCTGGCCGATTATTACCGGACGCACGGCGTTCTCGAGGTGCTGGATGGTGACGCCGAGGTGGATGAAGTAACCCGTGCGCTGAATACGATCTTGAAGTGCGCGGAAGGGCACGATGGTCATTTGTAAATCGCCTGCAGAGCTGGAAAAGATGTACCGGGCGGGGCAGATCGTGTGGACCGCGCTGGCTGAGATGCGCTCGATGATTCGGCCGGGCATCTCGACGAAAGAGTTGGACGAATTCGCCGAGGGTTACACGACGAAGCAAGGAGCGCGGCCCGCGTTTAAGGGCTACCGGGGTTATCCGGGTTCGGTGTGCACTTCGATCAATCAGGAAGTGGTGCACGGGATCCCTTCGCCGGCGCGAAAGTTGCGCGAGGGCGATATCCTCTCGATGGATTTTGGCGTCGAATTGGATGGGTACTTTGGCGACGCCGCGCTGACGGTTCCTGTCGGCAAGATTACGCCTGAGCGCGAAAAACTTCTGCGTGTGACGCGCGAATCGCTGGAACATGCGATCGATAAAGTAAGGCCCGGGAATCGACTTGGAGATGTTTCGGCGGCCGTTCAGCAGTGGGTGGAAAAAAACGGTTACTCGGTCGTTCGCGAGTTCGTAGGACACGGTATCGGCACCAAGATGCATGAGGACCCGCAGCTTCCGAACTACGGCATGCCTGGGCAAGGAGTGAGGCTGCAAGAGGGCATGGTGCTGGCGATCGAGCCGATGGTGAATACCGGCGGTCCCGGCGTCAGAGTACTTGAGGACGAGTGGACGGCGGTAACGACGGACGGAAGCGATTCGGCGCATTTCGAACATACCGTCGCGGTGACGAAAAACGGGCCCTGGATTCTGACGCGGCCGAAAGAAGCGGCGGGCCCGGTTTGGTGAAGTGGTGAAGAGGCAACCGGAGTTGATGGAGTAGCAGACAGGAGCGAATGAAACCAAGGCCAGAGAAGGAAAAGAAGAAGCCGGGCGAAGGCAGCGGGAAAGAGGATGCCATCGAAGTGATGGCCACGGTGATCGAACCGCTTCCTAACGCGATGTTTCGTGTAGAGCTGGAGAACAAACACCAGGTACTGGCGCATATTTCCGGGAAGATGCGCAAGAATTTTATTCGTATTTTGTCGGGAGACCGCGTGGCGGTGGAACTTTCGCCGTATGACTTGACGCGCGGGAGGATTGTTTACCGGTACAAGTAGGCAGCAGTGCCGCGCGGTGTGGCGGCTAACGAGAATCAGTTATAACGGAGAAGAAATGAAGGTCCGGGCATCTGTTAAGAAAATCTGTATGAAGTGCAAGATCGTGCATCGGCGCGGCGTGGTGCGGGTGATCTGTTCGAACGCCAAGCACCGCCAGCGTCAGGGGTAAGGGGAAAACTTTATGGCTCGCATCGCAGGTGTGGATTTGCCGCCGAACAAGCGGCTCTGGATCGGACTGACGTCGATCTACGGCATTGGGCAGGCGCGCGCGAAATCGCTGGCGGAAAAAGCCGAGGTCGATTCCACCAAGAAGATCAAGGATCTGACGGAAGACGAAGTGACGCACCTGCGCGCTGCGATCGAATCGGAAGGCGGCATCGAAGGCGATCTGCGCAAGGAAACGCAGATGAACATCCGACGCCTCATTGAAATTCAAGCGTATCGAGGGCTGCGTCACCGTCGCAATCTTCCAGTACGCGGACAGCGCACGCACACCAACGCGCGTACTCGTAAGGGTCCGCGGAAGGGTGCCGTGGCTGCTAAGAAGATCGCGCCGCGTAAGTAAAGGACGAGCGGCCAGCGTCGCCGAAGAAAAAGCGGCGGCCCTTCGTCCCTCAGGGCGAGCATGGCGCCGCACTCCATATAGGTATCGAAGCGTAGTTGATCGCAGAATTTGAAGTATACGGAATCACAGGAGAGAAACGAGCGTGGCAAAAGAACCGAAGGACGCAGCGGCAGCACCGGGGGGAGCCCCCGCAGCGGCGGCAAAAACCTCCAAGCGCAAGAAGGAATTTCGCAAGAAGCGCGAGAAGCGCGTGGTGCCGCACGGCGTGGTTTGCATCCAGGCGACTTTTAATAACACCATCGTGACGCTGACCGATCCGGATGGCCGCGCGGTGAGCTGGTCATCGGCGGGCTCGGTGGGTTTTAAAGGCTCGCGCAAGGGCACCCCGTACGCCGCGCAGCAGGCCGCCGCGACCGCAGCGGGCGTGGCTCGCGATCAATATGGAATGAAATCAGTGGAAGTGCGAGTGAAGGGGCCCGGTGCAGGGCGCGAATCGGCGGTGCGCGCGCTGGCTTCCTCCGGCTTGCACATCAATGCAATCAAGGACGTGACGCCGGTGCCCCATAACGGCTGCCGTCCGCCCAAGCGCCGTCGCGTATAACCGGCGAAGGCTGCACAAGATTTGGAGTTGATATAAAGGAGAGAAGGACTTGGCAAGACATCGTGAAGCAGTCTGCCGTCTGTGCCGGAGAGAAGGGCAAAAGCTTTTCTTAAAAGGCCTGCGGTGTTTTACAGAAAAGTGCGCGATCGAAAAGCGCAATTTCGTTCCCGGGCAGCACGGGCAAGCCCGCCGGGCGAAGATGGTGGGCTACGGCGTGCAGTTGCGTGAAAAGCAGAAGGTGAAGCGCACCTACGGCCTGCTTGAGCGGCAGTTCCGCAACTATTTCGAGAAAGCGGTGCGTACCAAGGGACCGACGGGATCGAACCTGGTGGTCATGCTCGAGCGCCGTCTCGATAACGTGATCTACCGGATGGGCCTGGCGGGTTCACGCTCGCAGGCGCGCCAACTGGTGTTGCACGGGCACATTCGCATCAAGGGCCAGAAGGTGAACATCCCCAGCTATCTGGTAAACGTGGGCGACGAAATTACGCTGAAGGACAACATGCACGAGAACGCGATGATCCTCGAGGCGCGGAATCTGGCGAAGAGCCAGGGCGTGGCTCCGTGGCTCGATATCGATCCGGCGAACTTCAAGGCGCGCGTCGTGGCGCTGCCGCGTCGCGAAGACGTGCAGACGCCGCCGATGAACGAACAGCTCATCGTCGAGCTTTATTCGAAGTAGTTCCAGGAAATTATCAACGTTCGTAAGTTAGTAGGTCCGCCGCGGGCGGGCCAGGAGGAATGTCGAGATGTGGAAGGGCTTCCAGAAACCAAAGCGGTTGGCAGCAGAACCAGAAACATTGACGGACAAGTACGGGAAATTCTCGGCGCAGCCTTTTGAGCGCGGCTGGGGAACCACGGTAGGGAATTCGCTGCGGCGCGCGTTGTTGAGCTCGATTGAAGGCGCGGCGATTACTGCCGTGAAAATTGAAGGCGTGTTGCACGAATTTTCACCGATTCCGGGTGTGGTTGAAGACGCCACGGACATCATTCTGAACCTGAAGCAGGTTCCGCTGAAGTTGAATACTGACCAGCCGAAGACGATCACGCTGGTGGTGGATACGCCGGGGCCGGTGACTTCCGCGAAGATCGAGGAAGATGCGGATATCGCGGTTCTCGACAAGAACGTTTACATCGCTACGGTTAGCGAAGGCGGCAAGTTCGAACTCGAATTGCGCGTGAAGAACGGCCGCGGTTACGTCGCTGCCGATCGCAACTTCGACGAAGACCTGCCGATCGGCTACATTCCCATCGATTCAGTTCACTCGCCGGTGCGCAAAGTAAACTACGCGGTGGAAGCGGCTCGCTTGGGCCAGATGACCGACTACGAAAAGCTCACTCTCGAAGTTTGGACCAACGCGGCCATCACGCCTCAGGATGCGATTGGGTTGGCGTCGAAGCTGGTGAAGGATCACATGAGCATTTTCATCAACTTCGAAGAGACGCCCGATCTGCCGGAAGAAGTGATCGAAAACTACAGCGATCCGCGCCTGGAGTACCTGGACCGATCCGTCGAGGAGCTGGAGCTTTCGGTGCGCTCCTACAACTGCTTGAAGAACGCTAACATTCAGAACCTGCGCGAGCTGGTGCAGAAGACCGAGTCCGAAATGCTGAAGACCAAAAATTTCGGGCGCAAGTCGCTGAATGAAATCAAGGACATCCTGCACAAGATGGGCTTGAGCCTGGGCATGAAGTTCGATGAGCACGGCCGCATCATCTGGCCGCCGCTGCCGAGCCAGACCGCGCCTCCGCCTTCCGAGGGGGATGCAACGGCTATGTAATCCCGCGGGCTGCGACGCCCACGGGAATGCTAGCCAAGGCACGCAACTATGAGACACCTTAAATCGGGTTCGAAACTGGGGAAGCAGCCGGCGCATCGTCGCGCCGTGCTGCGCAACCTGGTGACGAACCTCATCGAAAAAGAGCGCATTCACACCACGATCCTTCGCGCCAAGGCCACACGGCGTTTGGCGGAGAAGATGATTACACTGGGGAAGCGCGATTCTTTGCACGCACGGCGGCAGGCGGCTTCGTTTCTTATGACGCCAGGCGCTACTGAAAAACTCTTCACCGATCTAGCGCCACGGTTTGCCGATCGACCAGGCGGCTACACACGGATCATCCGAGCAGGCTGGCGGCTCGGCGACGGAGCTGATCTCGCGATTCTGGAGTTTATTGGCTCGGAGCTTAAAAAGAAGGACAAGAAACCGCGCCGTAAGCAGGATGTGGAAACGCCGAAAGACGAAGAGGCAGTAGCGGCGAAATAGTTCAGGTTTACGAAACGTTTAAAAAGGCCTGCACCGATTCATCGGCGCGGGCCTTTTCGTTTTTGCACGCGCGGTGTTGTCGTTGAATGAAGACAACCGGTGGGACATACTTAGATCCCAAGAACAGATACAATCGGGGGTCTCTGTAGAATTACTTCGAACGAATCGAGGCGCTGATGGAACAAAACTTGAACGACACGATGTCGCTGCTTACTCGCACACCGGCTGCTCTCGATGCGCTTCTGCGTGATCTGCCGCAGGCGTGGACTATGCGCAATGAGGGCGAGGAGACGTGGAGCGTGT
Organism: uncultured Acidobacteriota bacterium; assembly: GCA_963703675.1. Lineage (GTDB taxonomy): Bacteria > Acidobacteriota > Terriglobia > Acidiferrales > UBA7541 > Palsa-295. Next base: position 350,808 of record CAVPFH010000014.1, read on the forward strand.
TCGACGTGGTCGGCCATCTGATTCATGGCGAACGAACCGATTGGATGAGGCGAGTAAACCGGATCATGCACTCGGGCGAGAGTCAGCCCTTTGAGAAATTCGATCGATGGGGACACGAACAAGAGATTCGAGGTAAGTCGCTCGATGAACTACTGAATGAATTCGCGCGTTTGCGATCGGAAAACCTGGACGATCTCCGGGCCTTTAATCTACGGCCGGAGGATTTCGAACGGCGGGGGAAGCACCCGGCTCTCGGGGTGGTCACTTTGTCGGAGTTGCTTGCGACTTGGGCGGCGCATGACTTAACGCATTTGCACCAAGTCTCAAGGATTATGGCCTACCAATATCGCGAAGCCGTGGGTCCGTGGCGCGCTTATCTCGGAGTGCTGCAGTGCTCTGGACACAGCGCTCCCTGATGAATTCTTGAGTGCCGTGCAGTGTAGCGCCGCGCCGCCATGCGCCCTGGCGCTACTGCTTGATTCCCAGCCAGGAATTGTAGATTGCCTTCTGCTCGTCAGTCGGGTGTTCCATCGGCTTCAGTGTGTAGGTCAAATATGGGTTAGCCGCGATCGTTACCGGAAATTCCCTAAACTCGCCCATGCGCAAGACCGTGATTCGAACAGTATCGCCCGGTTTGTGGGCCGCAATTTCTTTGTCGTATCCTTCGGAGTCCTGCGCACGGCTATCAAGTGCGTAGATGATGTCGTCGCGATCTAGGCCAGCATTTTCGGCGGGACTGCCGGGGATGATGTTGTGAATCTTGGCGTGGCCGTCGTCGTCCTTTGTTGTGTCGATGCCCGACCATGGTTTCTCGGTTTCGACCTTCTTTTCCACGGTAATTCCCGCGTACGCAAAATAATGTACGTAAGGGATCGGTTCCTTTCCTGAGATGTACTTGCTGAAAATGTCGCTCACGTCCGTGCCCGCAACTTCGCCGGCGGCTTTGATGGCGTCGTCGGGTTCAAAGCCCGGTTTCGGCAGCGCGTAGCGCGAATAGAGCAGACGCATCCAGTCGTCCAGCGATTTTTGATTATTGGTGTCCCGGCGAATCGCAAAATCCAGGATGTGTCCCATGACCTGGCCGCCGTCATAGTAGGAATACCAAGTGTCCGCCAGATTGTTGGCTTGCTGAATCGCCCCCTGGCGCGGGAACCAGGTATCCCAGCTGGTGTCTTCGATGCTGCGCTCCGAACGCCCTGGCTCCTGTTCAAATTTGGTGATGAGCCGGCCGATATGGTCCAGATATTGTTGCGGAGTGATCAGCCCGACGCGTTCGAGCGTCAGTGCGCCGTAATAGCTCGTCAGACCCTCGGAAATCCACAGCGACGACGTGTGGACCATCTGCGAGTAATCAAATGGACCAAGCGGGCGCGGACGCAGGCGCTTCACGTTCCAGGCGTGAAAAAATTCGTGAGCGGCAACGAAAAGCTTCAAATCATATTGATTGCCGAAGAGCCGTGCTGGCGCGGTCGAATCCCAATCGACGGAGTAATCGATTTGCGTGGAATTCAAGTGTTCGAGGCCGCCTCCACTTTTCGGCCACACGTGGAAAATGAAATAGTAATCGGCAAAAGGAGCGGCTTGGTTGCCGGTTCCCGCCGCCACCGGTTGGAACATCGGAACAATTTCCGCAACTGCCTTTTGCAAATCGTCAACGAACTTCGCAAAATTTTTCTTGCCCATCACGTCGTGCACGATAACGTGATATTTCGTGCCCAGCACTTCGAAATCTTCTTCGACGAAGTCTGAAATCTCCAGCGGGCAATCGGCGAACGTATCGTAATTCACGGCGTGAAAACTGCTGTCGGAGGTGTGTTCCATCCCCGTCGCAATGCGCCAGCCGGTAGGGACCGCGATTGAAAGAGTAGCCGGCCGGTCTTTGCCGCCGACCAGGTACATCCACACCGAGGGCCCGCCGATAAACGCGTGGCGCTCGTTATACTGCGCGACGTTGTTCTGCAGCGTGTTTGCGAAGACCTGATATTCCACTGTTGCCGCATTCGCCCCCGCCAAGTCGATTTTCCAGGTCTGGCTGTCGGTTTTTCGCCACGTGAGTTCGTGTCCGTCTGTGGTGTGCGCGCGAAAGTGCTGCACGTTTGCGGCGTAATTTTCGATGTAATACGAACCAGGAGCCCAATCCGGCATGGCAAAATCCACCGATGCACCTGACAGCGAGTCTGCATGAACCGTTACGTCGAGCAAATGCGATTGCGGGCGCTCGAACTTCAACTCGTAGGCGATAGGGCTGGCACCAGAAGTTGCGACTGGAATAGCGAAAACACGAATGGCGGCTAGAAGCAGAAGAATAAGCGGCACGCGGCGCGGCATGGGCATCTCCTTTCGAATGCTACTGGCTTATTGTATTTCGGTCGAACTAGAGACGGCCACAGGCTTAGCCTGGTTTCGCGGCCCTCGATCCTTACGGAAAAGCAGCCAGAGCCATGCGATTATCTGGCCCGCCGTTCCGCCGGAGGTATCGATGAACACATCGCCAACGGCCGCCGTGCGTCCCGGGACAAACGATTGATGAAATTCATCCACTGAGGCATATCCTGCGACCATCAAAATCGCCAGCATCGCCCAACGCAAATGAGTTTCCTTTCTGCCGGCGCGAATGCCGCGCAGAATGAGCAGGCTTAGAATGCAATATTCGGTGAGGTGCGCGCATTTGCGGATGATGTGGTGCAGGAATTGCAGAGTTTCGGGCGAGGCATGCGGCAAAAAGAAACGCAACACGGGAATGATGATCCGGCTGGTATTGTCGGAGGTAAAAACACCGGTAGAGAAACCGGAAATTACAATCGCACATACAAGCGCCGGCCACCAATACCTGAGCCATCGCATTTCTAGGCGATCCACGCAGCGCGAAGACGCAACGATGTGAGGCAAAGGGTCAAGAGGTAAGCCTATTCCAGCCGGTAATTCGGGGCTTCGCGCGTGATAATCACGTCGTGAACGTGACTTTCGCGCAGGCCGGCGGAGGAAATGCGAATGAACTTGCTCCGTTCATGAAGCTCGGTGAGATTCGCCGCGCCGCAATAACCCATACCGCTGCGCAGTCCGCCGACCAGTTGATCCACGAGGCCCGATAGAGGACCTTTGTAAGGCACCTGTCCTTCGATTCCTTCGGGGACCGATTTGCCGCGTGGCGCGCATTCCTGCGCGTAGCGGTCGGCCGAGCCTGCCTCCATGGCGCCAAGCGAACCCATACCGCGATAGGATTTGAATGTGCGGCCTTGATACAAAATTGTTTCGCCGGGCGATTCTTCGGTGCCGGCGAACAGGCCGCCGATCATCACGGAGTTTGCGCCTGCGGCGATGGCTTTTGTGATGTCGCCGGAAAATTTGATGCCGCCGTCGGCGATCAACGGGACGCCGCTGCCCTTTGCCGCGCGCGAAACTTCGATAATGGCTGTAATTTGCGGTACCCCAGCGCCGGTGACCACTCGCGTGGTGCAGATCGAGCCCGGACCGATGCCGATTTTCAAGCCGTCGACGCCAAGGGAAATCAAATCGCGAGCGCCCTCGGCTGTCGCAACGTTTCCCGCAACCACCTGAAAGTCGGGAAATTTTTGCTTCACCGCGCGGATGGCGTCCATCACGCGCGTGCTGTGTCCATGGGCGGTGTCGATCGCGAGCACGTCCACCTTTTCGCGGGCCATTTCCTGGGCGCGCTCCAGGAAATCACCCGTCGCGCCGATTGCCGCGCCTACGCGCAGGCGGCCGTGCTCGTCCTTGGTCGCATTGGGGAATTCGATTTTCTTCTGAATATCCTTGACGGTGATCAGACCTTTGAGGTTGAAATCCGCGTCTACCACCAACAGCTTCTCGATGCGGTGGCGTTGCAGGATGCGTTCGGATTCTTCTAGCGTGGTTCCTACCGGCACGGTGACCAGGTTGTCCTTGGTCATCACCGCGCTGACGGGTTGATCGAGATTGCGTTCGAATCGCAAATCGCGATTGGTTAAGATGCCCACGAGGAGCGGGCCACGCGTTACCGGCAGACCCGATACCTTGTATTTGTTCATGATGTCGAGCGCCTGACGCACCGAAAGCTCGGGCGAGATGGTGACAGGATCGACGATCATGCCGCTTTCCGAGCGCTTGACGCGGTCTACTTCTTCGGCCTGGCGGTCAATGGTCATATTGCGATGGATAAAGCCGATGCCGCCTTGGCGGGCGATAGCGATCGCCAGACGCGCATCGGTGACCGTGTCCATGGCCGCCGCAACGATGGGAATCTCCAGCGAGATTTTGCGCGAAAGGCAAGTACGCGTGTCCGCCTGCTGCGGCAAAATCGACGATTTTCCCGGTAGGAGCAGGACGTCGTCAAACGTCAGCGCCTCGGGGATCGGTCCTTCAATCATCTCTTCTCCTGTGACTTCAAAACGTGCCCATATAACAACAAAGCCCAGCATGAGTCGCCGGGCGCGTGAAGATTCAGTTGTAGCAGCACACCTTCATTATGGAAATTTCATTTTATGTGCATTCGTGAACGAAATCAAGTTGCGAGGTTGCAAGGAAATTCAACTATTGCCCAAATTTTGAGTTTCGGTTACCACTCTTGGTGTGAACACCTCTCAAGTTCAGATACGTCAATTAATGCCGTTTGAAGCTATCGCCTTTCGCGAAATCCGGCTCGAGGCGCTACGGCTCTGTCCGGAGGCGTTCGGCAGCACGTTCGAGGCCGAGAGTGTGCAGCCGCTCAAACACTTTTCGGAGCGCCTTACTAGCTCCACGGTATTTGCTGCTTACCGTAACTCCGAATCGGTCGGCATGGCCGGCTTCGTCGGCAGGCAGGGCATAAAAGAGGCGCACAAGGGCTTCCTGTGGGGCATGTACGTTCGATCTGATGCCAGGAAGGCCGGGATAGGGAAGCGGCTGGTTGAAGACGTACTCGATTTTGCTCGGCGGCATGTCGAATTAATCCAATTGACCGTGGTTAGCGAGAATGAAGCCGCCCGGCGGCTTTATGCAGACCTCGGCTTCGTGGAATACGGCATCGAACGGAATGCCTTGAAACAAGGGGGCCGCTACTACGACGAAATTCTTATGGCTAAGCACCTGATGCAAGCCGCCAATGTGACTTCGACGAAACTGTAGAGTCATTGCAGTAAATTTCCAGACTAACTAAACTGTTGGATGTGAAAGAGTTCGTTCCACACGGCATGTTGCGTAACCCTCACGCGATGACCATTGCGGCCAATTTTTGGCCGCGGCCGGTTCCGGAGCTGAGCAAGAGCGTGCCGCGGCTGTTCGAGACTGAACCGGGCACGCAGGTGCGCGGCGAGTGCCATTGGCAGTTGAATCCGCGCGAACATCCTACCCTTGTGTTGCTGCACGGACTGGAAGGTTCTTGCGATTCCAATTACATGCGTGGGACAGGCGAGAAGGCCTGGGTCGCTGGATTCAACGTGGTGCGATTGAATCAGCGGAATTGCGGCGGGACGGAGCGACTGAGTTCAACGCTTTATCATTCCGGATTGAGCTGCGACATTCACGCTGTGGTGAATGAGTTGATCGAGCGGGATGGATTGCCGGAGATTTTCGCTGCGGGCTTTTCGATGGGCGGGAATCTAGTATTGAAGATGGCGGGAGATATGGCGGCCCGAGTACCAGCCGAACTCTGCGCTGTGGTGGCTGTGAATCCCGCGCTCGATCTGGCGTCGTGCGCTGACGCGCTTTCCGCACCAAAGAACCTGCTGTACGAACGCCATTTCGTGACGCGATTGAAACGGCGGATGCGCTACAAAGCCAGCCTTTATCCCGAACTGTATCCGCTACATGGCGTCGCGGAGTTTCGGAAAATTCGAACGGTAAGGAAATTTGACGATGTGGTGACGGCGTGCTACTGCAGTTTTGAGGATGCCAGCGACTATTATGCGAAGTCCAGCGCCTTGCGCGTGGCTTCCGAAATTCGTGTGCCGACTTTGATCATTACCGCCCAGGATGATCCCTTCGTGCCGTTCGAGCCATTTCAAAGCGCTCAAATTCGCGACAATCCGAATATCACTCTGGTCGCGCCGGAACACGGCGGGCACTGTGCGTTTATTTCGCGCGAAAACGGCGGCGAGCGTTTTTGGGCTGAAGCGAGAATAGTGGAGTTCTGCATTAATCAGTCGCATTTGAGCCGCGGCGCTCACCTTTCAAACGTGAACGATCGAGTGGCGCGGAAAGAAACAGTTCGCTAGTTGCGTCTCGCGCTTGCGCGTGGAGTGCGGAAGCTTGCTCCCGCTTTTTCTTGGGCGGGGCTTGCCTCGCCTGGTTCAATCGCACTGGAGCGCACACTGTAAAAGCGGCGGCAAGCCGCCGCACTCCAAAATGATCACGCTATCGGTACCTCAAGCGAGGGTTGAAATCCTCGCGTGAGGAGTTGTGCTTCGCCGGTTTCCGAGATCACCATGTCGTCTTCGCAGCGTAAGCCGTAATCTCCTGCTACGTAAATTCCGGGTTCATTTGAAAATGTCATGCTTGGTTTCAGGGTCGTGAGGTTTTCGTGTACTAGGTAGGGCGCTTCGTGACCGTCCAGGCCGATGCCGTGACCTAGGCGGTGCGAGAAGTACTTGTAGCCGGGGCCGAATCCAGCGTCGGTGATCACTTTGCGCGCGGCGTCATCCACCGAGCCGCATTCGCGCCCGGCAACCGCGGCGGCCAGAGCTGCATTTTGTGCGGCACGTACTATCTCGAAGGCATGTCGAAGCTTTTCGGGCGGCTTTCCCAGCACGCCCATGCGCGTCACATCCGACTGATAACCTTCTACGGTTGTTCCGTCGTCGATCATCACCCCCACACCTTCGCGCAGGATTTGTTCTTCACGCGAACCGTGGGGAAGCGCGGATGACCGCCCGAAAAATACGGAAGCTTCGCCTTCCAAACCCATGCGGGCGTAGCCTCGCAGCACGAGGTCGGCGACTTCGCTCTGAGTCATGCCTTCGCGCAGGGACGCGAAAGTGGCCTTGTAAACGTCGAATGTCGCAGAACACGCCAGCCGCATCAGCTCCAGTTCGTGTTCACTTTTTTGAGCGCGGCAGAGGACTGTAATGGGATCGCCGCTGAGGTAATCGAGCGAAGCAGCCGCTTGACGCAGGCCATCGTAGAAAACATAGCGGGTGGTTTCTTCGACTCCAACTCGGCCTGTTCGAATGCCACGTTCTCCTAGCCATCTTCCAATGATGGCATACGGATCTTCATCTTCTTGCCAGACGCGCAGCTCCATCGGCCAGGGCATCTGTTCGCGCAAGCGGCCTTCTTCAAAAGCGGGTCCAACGAGGAGGGGATCGCCCTGTCTCCGAACGAGCAATGCAAGAATACGTTCGCTGGGCCACCAACGAATACCGGTGAAATAGGTGAGCGTCGTACCGGGCGTGACGTAAAGAGCTTCGAAGCGCGGCTTGACGTCCGTCATTAATTGCTGCGCATGCGCGAGCCGTGCTTGAAATTCCTCGGCGCGGATCGGTTTCACGCGATTGCCGAGAGGCTTCAGTGCATCGAATGCGGGTGGGAGCGGCTGCGGTGATTGTATCAGAGACCGCTGCGCCGCCTGTATGTTGCCGAGCAACATCGACTGCGACGCGGCGCCTCCGAGTGCGATCGAAGCGCGCTTGAATACATCACGACGTGAAATTTTCAAACGCTCTCCGATGTCAGTTAGTGGAAGTGCGAAATCAGCACGGCATCAGTGGCGGCGCGGCCATGCGCGTAGACGACTTGCTTGCCGTCCGGAGACACAGCGTATGCGCCCCACTCGAAATCCGGACCCAGATTCATCACTTGCTTCGCGGGTGCGACCGGGGCACCCTGCGGCGCGACAGGTTGCGCCCATAGAGTAACGGTCCCGTCGTTGATCGACGGATATAGAATCGCGCGACCATCGTTCGTCCAAGCGAGTTTTTGCCCGCCGTCACCGCCAAGTGCCGTCGACGCTTCCGGAGTTAAATTATAAACGCTGCGGATTTCACCGCCATCGAGGCCAATGACCGCCAGCTTGAGATGTTTGGTGGGATCGGGCAGATACGTAACCGCTGCGGAGCTTCCGTCCGGCGAGATCACGGGGCGAAGCATTTCCGATTTAACGATTTGTGTCGAGGTGCCACCCTCGATGAATACTTTCATCAAGCGGTCTGATCCGCTGGAGACATCGACGTAGACCACGAATTTGCCGTCTGGCGAGCAATTCGGCTGCAGCGCGATTTTGTCCGTACTGAGTTGTGTGACGTTGGAGCCGTCCATGTCCGCGCGCCACACAGCGCTGCTGTTCTGGCCTTTGCCCATGCTGAAGACGAAATGCTTTCCGTCGCCGCAGCTGGAAAGCCAGTTGGGCGTGAGGCTGCCGGGCGCAAGGTCACGGACATTGGTGCCGTCTGGATTGGAGCTGGCGAGCTGAATGGCTCCGGATGTGTAATACGTATAGGTGAGAGTGCCGCCCGGCGTCCAGGTGATGCCCGAAATTCCATCAGCCCGGCTGATGCCGGTAGTGATTTGGCGCGGCGGAGAAAAGGAAGCGGAACTGCCGAAGTTTGCTACCCACAAGTTGCCGGTGAGCGTCACCTGGACGGTTGCGAGAGCCGACCCGTCGGAAGTAATGCTATCCCCGCTGTAAAAATTCAGATCATTGGTGACGCGGCGAACTTCGGCATCCGGAAAGCTCACCTCGAAAAGCTGAGCGTTCAGCGACGTCCTGGCCACGCGCGCATTGAATAAGATTGCTGATCCGTCGGGAAGCCACGCCATTTGATCTGGATTGATCCAGTTCTGCGAGCCGACGCGCTTTTTTACCTTGGAATCGACTTCCACAGTTTCGATAGCAAACTTATCGAATTCACCGTTCGAGTTGTCCGCGACTGCTATTCGTTTGCCGTCGGGAGACCACGCCGGACCTGCACCCGAGAAGAAGGCTGGATTGTTCAACACCGCCAGGCTCTGCTCGCCTGAGCCGTCCGCGTTGGCGACAATCAGATTGGAGGTTTGGGCTTTGCTGACCTGGCGCACAAAAACGAATCGCTTGCCATCCGGGGAAAAAGTGATCGGACTATCCACATCGACGATGATCTGGTGAGGCGTGCCTCCGATTGAAGGCACTTGAAAAAGCGTTCCCACGCCAACGGATTCATCGCGCTTAACAAAATATAAGTAGTTGCCGTCCGGCGAAAAAGTAAGCCCTTTGATTTCGCCGGGCGAACCCAGTTCCACCTGCGCCGTGCTTCCAGTGGCGAGTTGACGAATCCAGATACCGTGGCTGCCTTTCTCGTCGGCTACGTAGGAGACCCACTTACCGTCGCTGGAAACCGTCGCGGAGTGAATATTGCCGGTGGATGTGAGCGGAGAAATTGTCATCTGCGAAAACGAGGTTGCTTCGTCGTGACGATGGCCGAATCGATCATGGAAGGCGATCGCGAGAATCGCGCCGACAATCAACAGGACGGCTGCCACTCCGATCCAGACTCCAACGTGCGTTTTTCGACGCACTGGTTCCACCACAAATCCGTGTCCAGCCTCCCCGGACGACGGAATCGGCGTGTTTTGTGGAGAGGCTGATTGGCCAGTGCCGGCGCCGGAGGATGGCGGCCCAGAAGAACCGGCGGCAGCCCACGTGGAGGATGATCCGCTAGCGGCGCGCCCAGAATCGGTGTCTCGTCGAAACCGCTTCAAGTCGCCGCGAAGCTCGGCAGCCGTTTGGTATCGATAATCGGGATCTTTTTCGAGCGTCTTGGCGATGAGATCTTCGAGCTTGGGCTGAACGCTCGGGTTGAGGGATGAAGGCGAGACCGGCGTTCGATTCAGGATTGCATCGAAAACCACCGCAGAAGTGTGACCTTGAAACGCAGTCTGTCCCGTGGCCATTTCGTACAGCACCGCGCCTAAGCTAAACAGATCCGTTCGCGCGTCGAGATTCTCGCCCCGAGCTTGTTCCGGTGACATGTAGGCTATGGTGCCGATCGCCGAGCCAGGACTGGTAAGCAATAAATTGTTGTCGGAAAGGGGTTGAGTCAGGGAATTGCTTGCGCCGACCGCTTCTCCTACTCGTCGCGCGGCGGTCTGTTTCGCCAAACCGAAATCCAGGATTTTTGCCTGGCCGCGAGCAGTCACGAAAATATTAGCGGGTTTGATGTCGCGATGAATGATGCCGCGCGTGTGCGCGGCATCGAGCGCGTCGGCAACCTGTGCGCCGAATTCGAGAACTGAATCGATGGAAAGAGGGCGGCCGTTGATGCGCTCGCGCAGCGTCTGGCCCTCGAGGAGCTCCATCACAAGATAAGGTCGGCCGACGTGCTCGCCGACATCATAAATGGTGCAAATGCCGGGATGGTTTAATGACGACGCGGCGCGCGCTTCACGCTGGAACCTTTCCAGAGATGAAAGATCGCGCGCCAGTTCCGCGGATAGAAACTTGACCGCAACCTGGCGCCCCAGGCGCGTATCTTCCGCGCGGAAGACCTGGCCCATGCCTCCGCTGCCCAGAGGTTCCAGGATGCGATAGTGCGAGATTGTTTCGCCGATCATTTCTATTCGCTTTATATTCGCGTGCGCGGTATCCCGCAAGTCATCGTAAACAACTGCGGTGAGCGACGCAAGGAAGGAAACACCGTGTAGCTTCAGTTTCGGCGCACTCTCACCCAAAATTTCTGCAACTTTCCAAGGGTCCTTGGGTTTCACCTGCAGCAGCAAAAAGGGGCTCCGACCCCGCGCCACTATCAGTTCTGACATAAGGAGAAAATCAATGGGGAATCCTAAATGTTTAGGTGTGTTCGCAGCGCTCTTTGCCGCGGTGGTGCTTTCAAGTTGCGGCGGAGGCGGGTCGACAAGCACCACGCCACCTCAAAACCAAGCTTCGATTTACACGGTAGGAACCGACGCTCCTCTTCCGAGCGTGGTCTCCTGTGAAGTGACCGTCAGTGGAATTACCTTGAACAATGGTTCCACCAATGTAAGCGTTCTCTCGCAGCCGCAGACCGCAGATTTCGCGCAACTCAGCGGCTTGCATCAGTTGCTCGATCTTACGTCCGTGCCAACAGGAACATACACAGCGGCGACAATTACAATCGCTTCGCCCGTGATCGGGTACATCAACACGAACGTCACCCCTCCGACTGTTACCACGATCAACGGAACGCTGACGCAATCGACCGTGACTGTGAATTTGGCCCAGCCCGTGACCGTGTCGAATGCGGACCTCTTCGGCCTGCGTATGGAATTCGATCTGCGACAATCGTTGCAGACCGACGGCAACGGCCAGGTTACCGGGACCGTGAATCCGGTATTTGAGGTCGCGCTGCTCAATTCCACCGATTCGCAGGTTTCCATCGACGATTTTCCAGCGGGCGTCGTTGGCGTGACTGGCGGGAATACATTCACCGTGCAGGGACCGCACGGACGTCAGTGGACCGTGGTAACCAATTCCGACACTGCGATGGATGATGCGAGCACACCCGTCAGCTCATTTACAACCAACACGATTGTTGAAGTTTCCGGCACTCTGGATCCAGTCACGCACAACATAGACGCTTCCGAAGTGCAGGTGGTGTCCATGGACAACTTCTACATGGCTGGTTTGCTTACCAGTGTTCGACCATCGACAGGTCCTGCAACGCAGGCGGATTTGTACGTTCGCGTTTTGCTGCCTGCCGTGAATGGCATTTCGGATGGTCAGATTTACACCTTTAATCTGAATGGTTCGGAACGGTACATGATCGGGAACATCACCCTGCCTTTGACGACTCTGCTGTTCAATAACTCGGAGTTGGCAGCGGGGCAGCGTGTGGGAATCGGCGGCGCGCTCACAACAACTGACGGAAGCGACACGCTGACGGTTCATCGAGTGGTGCTGAAGCGTCAGGGGCAAGCCGGTACCTGGGTTCCTGGCAGCACTATGGTGCAGAACGGCAACGCCGGCAGCTTCCAGTTGAATGATAACTGGACGGCCGGGGTGTTGCTGCCGAACCCTCTGACCGTGCTCACGACCAATGACACCAACTTCATCAACTTGAGTGGCTTGTCCGCGCTGCAAGGGACATCGGCCATCTCGATTCGCGTCGTTGGATTCGTGATAGTCAATCAGGCGACGGGCCAGCCGGTGTTGCTGGCACGTTCGGTAGAACAACTCGCATCATAACGATTGATGCAGGTCATACCCGTCGCCGGGATCTCGGCGACCGAGCCACTGTCCCGCCTGGAGCGGGACAGTGGCATTTTTATTTGTGGTTGTAAGCTAAACTGATTAAACGAGTAGGTCAAGGGAAGTGCTAGCTCGCCGCGCGGCGAGTTCCACGCTTCGTACCAGACACACCGGAAGCCGACGCGCCCGCGGATTTGGCGCTCATGGGCCGGCGATGAGCCGCGCTGCCCGATTTTGCCAGGCTCTGCTTGAGCGCGGTCATCATGTCAATCACAGGGGCTCGTTTCGGGTGCGGAGTGGGCTTCAATTCGTGACCCTTTTCTTTGGAGGCGATCAGAGCGCGCAGGCGGGTTTCGAATTCGTCGTGATATTTCTTCAAGTCGAACTCCTCGGTGAGATTGTCGACGAGTTGCTCGGCCAGTTTTATTTCCGCCGCGGAGAGTTTGATGCCTTCGGTCTTGCCGTAACCTGGCGCCTCACGAATTTCATCGGCGAAATACATGGTGTGGATGACGATGCCGTGGTCGTAGGGCCGCAGAAAGACCGTGTATTCGCGCTGATGCATGGTGATTTTGGCGATGCCGACCTTGTGTGCATCTTCCAGCGTCTTCATCAAGAGTTGATACGCTTTCTTGCCCGCTTCTTCGGGGACTAGAAAATACGACGAATCGAAGTACAGCGGATCGATCTCCGACATATTGACGAAGGCCAGGATTTCCATGGCGCGCCCGGACTCAGGCGTGATCTTCTCGATTTCTTCCTTGGTGATGAGCACATAGTGACCGTCTTCGTTCTCGTAACCTTTGATTACCTCGGATCGGTCCACCACGCGGTTACAGTGCGGGCAAAAAAGCGGCTGCTTAAGCCGCGTGTGGCAAACGCTATGCAATTGATGGAGGCTCACGCGCGAAGGTCGTGCCGCCGGGTACAAGCGAACCGGAAATGAAACCAGGCCGAATGAAACAAATCCGCGCCAGGTAGACAATGGCATAAGCAAACCCTCCGGTGGACCTACCGTATTCTACAGAGAATACGCACCCACGAAGTATCCAGTCAACGCTGTAGGCTATAGATGAGGGGTCACACGTCGGAGAGTCCCTGCTTCTAAATCTGCCGGCTAGCGTTCAATGCGAGTTGCGATTACTTGTTTGCCGCGAACTTCGATCTGGATTGCAATGGGAGGCCGTATTGCCCCTCCCTTCACGATAGCGCCACGAACGACGCCATTTGGTCCTGAGGCGTACTGCGTGAGGTCGAAAACTGCGTGGCTGCATGGATCCGTAAGCATGGGGTGTGCGGCGGTGAATTGATAATTCGCCGCCAACAAGCTGGGATTGTTCACATATTGCAATTCGCAACTGCCGTACGGCTCGCGCATCGAGAAGCCCCAATAGACGCCTCCTGGAAGCTTCACAACCATGGCTGGAACGTCCTCGGCCGTTAGCGGGGCGCGAAACATAAATCGCTTTGACGACCAAGGTTTCTCGAGTTCGGAAGTAGTTGCGATCGGGCCAGGGCCCATCGGCAGAACTGGAGCCGCGGGGGGCACCTTCGTTGGTGCAAGCTCGGACGCGGCGGTCACAGTAGCCGGTCGGGCGGGGTTGGAGGGACTGGGGTGGGTCCTCGAATAAACCCCTAGCGACACCAGTGCAATCAAGATAACCACGATCGCGAGCCATACCCGCAGAGAGATCGCGCTCAACCCTGATTTAGCCGCCGGCGCTGATTGAGGCAACGCGGTGCGCGGCGGTTGTGGAGCGGGCTTCTTCCGCGCCGGATTGCCGGTCACTCCGGGTATGGTGGGTTCTTCCGGTTTGAAGGGGTCGAGTTCTTTGACTTTTTCGGACATGCCGGGTCATGTCAGCAATAACTGCTGAATCTTAAGCTTGAGTTGCTTGGCGACATTTTGCAAGCAAGCCTATGCCGTAGAGGTAAACGCTGATTGGCCGAACGACCGCCGGAATTAGAACGCAAAATGGGGATGTAACAGTTACTGGAATTGCACGCGAGGATTACGCGGGACGCTGGGCGTGCAGAGCATTGTGCGCCACATACTCGTGGAGGTTCGCCAGGATCAGGAGTAATTCGAGCATGCGATCGCGTTGTTCAGGCTCGGGCTGGTCGGCACTTTCTTCAAGGTTCTTCACGGTGGCCAGAGCATCGGACAACAGCCACTCTAAACTTTCTTTGCTGATCGGTGAGCCTTGACGGCAGGTTGCCAGGGCATTGTCGGTGCGAATGAACGCTTCATCGAGGAAATGATCGAGGCACAACCGCGCGTTAGCCAACGCGGAGGGAGCCGGTTTCGCACATCCGGGACGCTGACAATTAGCAAGTCCCGAGCCTAGCATCGCGCACCCCTATTCCCGGGTCACAAATACCCCGAGCGAGCACAGAGAGTAGCGCACACCTTTTTCAGATGCAAGTTTGTTGGGTGTCGAGTACAGCATGGCAACAAGTCGTCGGCGAACGCTGTTGACGGAATCACTCAACGGATGCAAATGTTGCCGGAGCTGGTGCTGAGTTCCACTGTAGGGCCACCGCTTCCGCTCGTGCCTTCTAATTCTCTCGGATTCAGCTTGCCTTGTACTGCGATCGTGCGGGTCGTTTCAATGTGGCCTGAACTGGTGTGCGCCACAAGATTGAACGCAGCCTGCACAGGGAACCCGACCGTTACGTCTCCTGAGCCTGAATGCAGATGCCATTCGCCGGTGGGCTCGCCTTGGGCGGTAATCTTGCCGCTTCCCGTTTGAATCTTTGCCGCACCCTTAGCACCCTCGATTTCCACATCACCGGAGCCAGTGCCGATTGCTGCATCCCCCGCGCTGCTCTGCTCTAGTTTCACGTTGCCGCTGCCACTGGATGCCGTCAAGCCGCCACTGACGGCGATGGCGCGAATTCCGCCGCTGCCTGCAGTTGCGCGAGTGTTACCTTGGATCGTATTGAGTTCAATGTCTCCCGATCCGGTACGCGCATGTGCTTCGCCTGCAATATTTGCGAGTTTCACATTGCCGGAACCGCTGTTCGAATCGACGGGGCCGCTAATGCCATCAACTGTCTGATCGCCCGATCCTGATTCAGAGCGCAGCTTCGTTTGCACCGGAACTATGAGGTCGTAGCTGATTGCGACATTCTTCCAGTCATGATTTTCGATGTGGCCCACGCGAATCGTATTGCCGGCTTGTTCGATCGGAGGATTCGTCTCAATTTCTTGAATGTGCTGCTGCACGTCTCCCGAGAAAAAGCTGTGATTGGGATGAATGCGGCCGTGGATTTCAACCTTTGCTGAATCTCCGACGTGCACGGTGATATCGCCGGAGCCGGTTTGCACGTCGAGGTCTACCGGGCCTGTGACCGCCAATGTTCGGTCAAAGTGTCCGTCGTCGCCGGCCATTGCGGGCCAACAGGCCAGCGCTGTGGTCAGTGACATCATTACCACAAGGAGAGCAGGGAACACGCGGGCACGAATTTTCATCTTCGATTCTCCCATCCGAATCGGGCTGGTTTCAAACCGGAGATACGCAAGTAGCAGTGAAAAAGTTCAGCGGGTTCGAACACACCCGTCACAAAGCGGTTGCAGTCGGGGGTATTTTGGGCAGCCGTTCTCGATCGCTGAAGGTGATTCGGCTTTTAGGCTGATTCGCCGTGGCACTTTTTATATTTCTTTCCGGAACCGCAGGGGCAGGGATCGTTGCGGCCTACTTTTGCCGCGGCACGCACCGGCTTTGGAGCCTCAACGGGCGCTGATCCCGCCTGGAATTGCATTTGTTGTTGCTGGCGTCTTTGCTTGCGTTCGATTTCTTCCGGCGAAAACTGCGAAAGGCCTCGCGTCGCCGGGGGCCTTTGAGTCGATGTGGAAGTGGATGTGATGGTCGAGGCGGATGCTGTCGCCGTAACCGGCTGCTCGGCCGGCCGAACGAGAAACAGGAAGCGCGCTGCTTCGGTATCAATGCGATTCATCAGATCGTCGAAAAGAATAAACGCTTCTTTTTTGAACTCGACGAGCGGGTCCTTCTGGCCGTAGCCGCGCAGGCCGATACCTTCCTTTAAGTGATCGAGTGTCAGGAGGTGATCCTTCCACTGGCCGTCGACTACATCGAGAAGGATGTGACGCTCGAGCCAGCGCAAAGTCTGCGCCCCGAACATCTTTTCTTTTTCTTCGTAGCGCGCACGCACTTTTTCAATCAGCACGTCACCGATGGTTTCATGATTCAGGGCGGCGAAGTCCATGCCCACTGCCTTTGGATCAAAGCCAAATTGATTCAGGACTTCGTTTGAGAACTGCATGATATTCCACTGGTCCGGATGTTGTTCGCGTGGGCAGTAGGTTTCCACTAATTCGTTGGCTATGGCGTCGGCGCGCTCCAGCACAAATTCTTTTTGATCGCGGCCTTCTAGAAACGAGCGGCGCAGGTTGTAGATCGTTTCGCGCTGCTTGTTCATGACGTCATCGTATTCAAGCAGGTGCTTGCGCGCTTCGAAGTTTTGCGCTTCCACGGCCTTCTGCGCGTTTTCGATGCGTTTGCTGATGAGCCGTGATTCGATCGGAACGCCTTCGGTCATACCAAGACGAAACATCAGGTTTTTCACGCGTTCGCCGCCGAAAATGCGCAGCAAATCGTCTTCGAGCGAAAGGAAAAATCGCGACGACCCGGGATCGCCTTGGCGGCCGGCTCGGCCACGCAGCTGATTATCGATGCGACGCGCTTCGTGACGCTCGGTACCGAGGATGTGCAGGCCGCCCATCGCGACCACTTCGTCATGTTCGGCTTTGCACTGCTCGGCAAATTGATCGTAGATCGGTTTCCATTGTTCCAACGGAACCTGGAAGATTTTGCCCTCGATCTGGAACAGCACCATCGCGGGACTGCTTCCACCGTTTGAAGGCGCTTCGGCCCCGCCAGTGGCAGCTGCAGTTGCAGCGTCTGCCTGCGCGGGAGTTTCGGTTCCGGGCAGCGCTCCGATCACGGAGCTAGCCGGGGCGTAGGGAAGCGCGAGCTTGTTTTTCAGGCAATAATCACGCGTCATTGCTTCGGGGTTACCGCCGAGCAGAATGTCCGTGCCGCGGCCGGCCATGTTCGTTGAGACAGTGACGGTGCCCTTGCGGCCTGCTTGCGAAATGATGATTGCTTCGCGCTCGTGCTGTTTGGCATTCAGCACCTGGTGCGGAATGCCAGCTTTTTTCAGGTGCGCCGCGATTTTTTCGGATTTTTCGATGGAGATGCTGCCGACGAGCACAGGCTGTCCGCTTTCGTAATACTGCCGAACGCCGCCCGCGCGCGTGCCGTCTTCCTGAAGAATGCCATTCACGGCCGCCTCAAACTTCTCCGCTTCGGTGCGATAGACTACGTCGGAATTTTCGACGCGAATCAGGTTCTTGTTCGTCGGAATCGCAACGACTTCCAGCTTATAAATTTTGTCGAATTCGGGAGCTTCGGTGTCGGCAGTTCCAGTCATGCCCGACAGTTTCTTGTACATACGGAAATAATTCTGGAAGGTGATAGTCGCGAGCGTCTGATTTTCGCGCTCGATCTTTACGTTCTCTTTGGCTTCGACCGCTTGGTGCAAACCGTCGGACCAGCGGCGTCCCGGCATTTGACGTCCGGTAAATTCATCTACGATCACCACGCCGTCGTCTTTCACGACGTAATCCACATCTTTCTGGAACAGAGTATGCGCGCGCAACGCCTGATAGACGTGGTGAATAATTTCCATGTGCGCGGGATCGTACAGATTGCCCAGATTCAGAAGTTGTTCGCACTTCGAAACACCTTCTTCGGTGAGCGTCGCGGTACGATGCTTCTCGTCGAGCGTGTAATCGATGTCCAGGATCAGCTTGGGAATGATTTTGTCGATGCGGTAATACTTGTCCGTGGATTCCTCGGCGGGCCCCGAAATAATCAGCGGGGTACGCGCTTCGTCGATCAGAATAGAGTCAACTTCGTCTACGATCGCGAAGTGATGCCCGCGCTGGACGCACTGCGCCAGATCGTACTTCATGTTGTCGCGCAGGTAATCGAAGCCGAACTCATTGTTGGTGCCGTAGGTGATGTCCGCGGCATAGGCGGCGCGTCGCTGCACATCATCAAGATCGTGGACTATGACGCCCACCGAAAGTCCGAGCATTTTGTAAATCGGGCCCATCCATTCCGCGTCACGTCGAGCCAGGTAATCGTTCACCGTGACAATGTGTACGCCTTTGCCAGTGAGCGCGTTCAAGTAGGCCGGCAGCGTGGCAACGAGGGTCTTGCCTTCACCTGTTTTCATTTCCGCAATTTTGCCCTGATGCAGCACCGCGCCGCCGATCAACTGCACATCGAAATGGCGCATGCCGATGGTGCGGCGCCCCGCTTCACGCGCAATGGCGAATGCCGGAACCAGGAAAGGCTCCAAAGCCTCCTGCAAACGCTGCTTGTAATTGGGATCATCGCGCTCCAGACCTTCGAGTGCGGCTTGTACTTCGGACTTCAACTGAGGCGTCTTCGTCGAAAGCTGGGCATCGGACAACTGCCGCACTTCCGGCTCAAGCGCATTGATGGCTTCAACAACCGGTTGCAGGGCTTTTACGTCGCGCTCGTGCTTGGTCCCGATGAATCGCGCTACGACACTATTTATAACCTTTTCAACGTCCATATTTTAAGATTAGACGCACGCGGCCCGATAAAAGGGCACGAACGCGGATATGTCTCCCGTGAATAGGGAACTTCGACCTGCAGGAATGACGGCTGCGAGGTTCGCGCATCTCCCTCTTTAGTATTGTAGCCGCTTACGCGATTTCCTGCAAAGCAACCTCGGCCGAAGATTTTCTAGGCGTCTCGAGTACCGATTACGGTTCGTTTCAATTTTAAAATGCTGAGACGCAATCTTAGAGGCGTCGAGCCCTAGTGATTGAGCATCAGCGCGGTCGGATGCTTTGGCTGGTAAAGGCCCATCTCGCCTCCGCCGGGAATTTTGATCGCGGTGGTCCAACCCCAGTCCTGTTCTTTTGCCGGGCGCGCGAACTCCACGTGTTTTGCCTTTAATTCGTCCATGGTTTTATGAATGTCTTCGCACATTAGATAAAGCTCGTGGTGAGGCAACTCGCCAGTCGGGTGAATCGCCAGTTCGGCTGGCGGCAGAGCAAAGATTAGCCAGCCATGCCCTGCGTCCACGGAATCTAGTTTGAGCACGTCCTTAAAAAATGCGCGAACAGTATCTGCATCTTCCGCGTAAAAAAGTGCATGCACTCCGTTTATCAATTGTGTTCCTCCCGGCGGCTGATTCGCGTAAGAATCATGTCATCTGCAATCGAGTAAGTGGCCCAAGCCGAATCCTACGGGTTCTATCACGTTCCGCGCAACAACCGACATTCACAATTATGATAAGTTGCAGTTACCTTGCCGCAGCGCGTTTGGCAGTCTATGATTTAGCCTAGCATTGTGGCTGGAAGCCTTGCTGACGACGGCTTTCGCCGGAAGGATTTACATGCCTCCTGGACCTGTGCACGGACCCGCTGTCGACAAGAAAGCCCCGATCGCGGGCGTGAAGAACTTGGTAGCCGTTGCCAGCGGCAAGGGCGGTGTAGGGAAGACGACGGTGGCCGTAAATCTGGCCATCGCTCTGAAGCGGCTCGGCTCAACGGTTGGCCTGCTTGATGCGGACGTTTATGGGCCCAACGTGCCAGTGATGCTGGGCACGAATGAACAGCCGCGCGCGGTGGACGAGAAGACGATAATTCCCGTCGAGGCGTATGGCGTGAAAATGATTTCGATGGGTTTGCTGAATCCTGGCGATAAACCGCTAGTTTGGCGCGGCCCGATGCTACACAGCGTGATGCAGCAATTCCTGCGCAGCGTGCAGTGGGGCACCCTCGACTATTTGATTATCGACTTGCCTCCGGGAACTGGCGACGTACAGCTTTCGTTGATTCAGAGCGTGTCGGTGACGGGGGCGGTGGTCGTTACAACGCCGTCGATCGTGGCACTGGCGGACGTGCGTAAAGCCATCGAAATGTTTCGGCAAGTCAACGTCCAGATTCTCGGCGTCGTTGAGAATATGAGTTACTTCAATTGCCCGCATTGTAATGGACGCATCGATGTGTTTGGCCACGGCGAAGGCCAGAACATGGCCAAGACGTTCGGCGTTCCGTTTCTGGGCGAGATTGAAATTGATCCTCAAATCCGCATTGGGGGCGATACCGGCAAGCCCGTTGCGTCCCTGGGTGATGATGCGCCCGGCAGCAAGAGCGTCTACGCGGTGGCGCGCAACGTCGTAGCACGCCTCGACGCCGTAAATTCCACCGCTGGAGCGCCCGTGGTACAGATTCTGTGACCGCGACGCTTTGCCAAAGCCTTTCAGGAGCTTATCTTTGATCCGCAGTTATCGCGGGCGTGCGCCGCAGATCGCGCCGAGTGCTTACATCGACCCACAATCTGTAATCATCGGCGACGTTGTGATCGGTGAGGATTCCAGCGTCTGGCCTTGCGCCGTGGTGCGCGGGGATGTCCACTACGTCCGCATCGGCGCGCGTACAAATATTCAGGATGGGTCCGTGCTGCACGTGATGCGCGATACCAATCCGTTGGTGCTGGGCGATGATATCACCGTCGGCCACAGCGTCACGCTGCATGGTTGCACCATTGAATCGCGCTGCTTGATCGGTATGGGCAGCATCATTCTGAACGGTGCGGTCATTGGCACCGGCTCGATCATCGCGGCGGGAACACTGGTGCCCGAGCGCACGATCGTTGCTCCCCATAGCTTAATGATCGGTCAACCGGCCAAGCTGCGTCGCCGGTTGGCTGCGGAAGATCTGGAATCGATTGACGCCTATGCACGACGGTATGTCGAGTACAAAGAGACTTATCGCGCCGAAGCCGGTTGATGAACAAAGCAGTGACCGGTGACTAGAAAAGAGAAATGTGGATGAGTTGCAGAGTGCCTAGCCCCGACGCTACGAGGAGATAGGTGAACTTCAGAAGATACTCGCAGCAATAAAACGCAGACTATCGCCAGTCTAGTCACTAGCCACTCCCTTATGACCGAACGCAAACGATACCGCGCCATCAAAGGCACCAGAGATATTCTCCCCCCCGATTCCGCACCATGGAGTTGGTTCGAGCAGACCGCGCGCCAAGTCTTCGAATCCTACAATTTCCGTGAAATTCGGCTGCCGATTTTCGAGCAAACGGACTTATTCGCCCGCTCCGTGGGCGCAGATACAGATATTGTCTCCAAAGAAATGTTCACCTTTCGACTCTCCGAGGGTTTTCAAGGCGCAGCAAAATCCGAAGATGATAAGCCGGCTCTCGGTGAGCAGGTCTCGCTGCGACCGGAAGCAACGGCGAGCACGATGCGCGCCTACATCGAGCACAATATGCAAGCGTTGCCAGGAAACGTGAAGTTGTATTGCATTGGGCCGATGTTCCGCCGTGAGCGTCCGCAGAAGGGGCGCTACCGTCAGTTCTACCAGGTAAATGCGGAAGTTCTTGGGCAATCGGATGCGCCTGCGATTGACGCCGAGGTACTGGAAATGATGATGGCGTTTTTCCAACGCGTGGGACTGACGCACACGACGCTTTACATCAATTCAATTGGCGACAAGAATTGCCGGCCGCAGTACGTGGAATTGCTGCGTGCGGAGCTGCGCAAAGTAAAAGATCAGCTCGGACCAGACAGCCAGCGGCGCATCGAAACGAATCCGCTGCGCGTCCTGGATTCGAAGCTTCCGAACGAGCAGGAGATTATCGCGCAACTGCCGCGTATATCGGATCATCTCTGTGCTGATTGCCGCGCGCATTTCTCAGCGTTAAAAGAAGAGTTAAAGTTGCGCGGAATTGCGTACGTAGAAAACTGGCGCCTGGTACGTGGCCTCGACTACTATACGCGCACGACGTTTGAAGTCATCGCCGAAGGCCTCGGCTCGCAGAACGCGGTGTGCGGCGGCGGGCGCTATGATGGATTGGTTGAGCTGCTGGGCGGACCGCCGACCAAGGGCATCGGCTTTGCCATCGGCAGCGACCGCGTTATTTTGTCGATCCAGGAATCCGGCAACTTGCCCGCGCTACCTGGGCTGGACGCTTTTGTGGCATGGATGGGCCGGCCGACTTATCCCGCAGCAGTTGCAATTACCAGAAAACTGCGCGAAGCGGGGCTGTCTGTTGAGCTCCCCGCCGAGGAAATGAAGTTTAAAAAACTGCTGAACCTGGCGGACAAGCTCGACGCGCGCTACGCGTTGATTATTGGCAGCAATGAGGTTGCCTCCGGTACGTTCACACTGAAGAGACTCGCTGACGGTAAACAGGATAAGTATTCCGAATACGACCTGCTAGAATATCTGGAATCCGAACGGAGAGGCAGCCAGGGCTGATCGATAGAGCGCCTGTCGCAGTGCGAAAAGCGCTTCTCGTCGTCTTGGTGGCGGCGGACCCGCGACGAGATAACCGAAACCCCTCTGCGAGTCTAACGATCGGAAGGGAAATCAATTTTGCTCGACACTCTCGGAAACTTGAAACGAACAAATTATTGCGGCGATCTGCGCGCAAGTGATGCTGATAGAGATGTTGTGCTGATGGGCTGGGTCCATCGCCGCCGCGATTTGGGCCAATTGATTTTCGTCGATCTGCGCGACCGTGCCGGCATTGCTCAGATTGTGTTCAACAAGGAGCTTCATCCCGAGGCGCACAAGAAGGCCGAAGAGCTGCGTTCGGAGTTTGTGATCGCGGTCGAAGGGAAGGTAATCGGCAGACAGAAGGCGAATCCGGAACTGGCGTCGGGTGAAGTGGAAGTGATGGCCACGCGCCTGCACATTCTGAACAATTCGAAGACGCCGCCGTTTCAAATCGAAGACGAGGTCACGGCGAGCGAGGAAACGCGTTTGCGCCACCGTTATCTTGACCTGCGACGCCCGCGTCCGCATCGCAATATCGAACTGCGCCATCGCATTGTGTTCGAGATACGCAAAACGCTGGACCAGCTAGGATTTTTCGAAATCGAAACGCCGATGCTGACGCGCTCGACGCCAGAAGGTGCGCGCGACTACCTAGTGCCTAGCCGCGTGCATCATGGCCAGTTCTACGCGCTGCCGCAATCACCGCAAATCTTTAAGCAGATTTTGATGATTTCTGGAATGGATCGCTATTTCCAAATCGTCCGCTGTTTTCGAGATGAAGATTTGCGCGCCGATCGCCAGCCGGAATTTACGCAGCTCGACCTGGAAATGTCGTTCCCGCGCCAGCAAGATATCTTCGAGGTGATCGAACGTGTGATGATTCGCGCGCTCGAAGTTGTCGGAGTGCACGTAACAGGGCCGTTTCGTCACCTCGATTACAAAGAGGCGCTGCGTCGCTTCGGGTCAGACAAGCCCGATCTGCGCTTCGGGATGGAGCTTCACAACGTTACCGAATTCTTCGAACTGGCGCGCGCGACAATGCATTTCGAAGGCAACATGCAAGCTTTCGTTGCGCCTGGAGCAGCTGCCCGGTCGCGGAAGCAACTCGACGAACTTAGTGAAATTGGAAAATCGGCCGGAGCTCGCGGCGTTTACACCGTGAAAGTAACCGCGGACGGTATCGGCTCGCCACTCGAAAAGACTCTCGGTGCGGAAAGGCTGAAGAAACTCGCCGAAGCAGTCGGCGCAAGAGTCGGCGATTTGATAGTTGCAGTCGCGGCTAAGGAACAAATTGCTCACAATGATACGTCGCTGAACGTGGCCGGCCAGATTCGGCTTTATCTTGGCGACAAGCTCAACCTGATTGATCGCAGCAAATGGGAATTCGCATGGATCACGGGCTTTGCGCTATTCGAATGGAGCGAAGGCGACAAGCGCTGGGTCAGCGCACAGCATCCGTTCACGGGCATCGTCGAAGAAGATCTCGACAAGCTGGAGACCGCTCCGTGGGAGTGCCGTTCGAAAGGTTACGACCTGGTGCTCAATGGCGTTGAACTTGGTTCCGGCAGCATACGAATTCACCGGCAGGATGTTCAGGCGCGCATGTTCAAGGCTCTCAGCTTGACCGATGAACAGGCCCGCCAGCGTTTTGGATTTTTTCTTGATGCGCTTACCTATGGCACACCACCGCACGGTGGAATTGCTTTGGGGCTCGATCGCGTGGTTATGCTGCTTGCGGGAGAGAAGTCAATTCGCGAGGTGATCGCGTTCCCCAAGACCACAGGTGCGCAAGATTTGATGGCTGATTCGCCTTCGGAAGTAGGCATTGATCAGCTGAATGATCTGGGGATAGCGATAAAAGACCCCCTGGCCGGCGCTACTTCGAAGCAGGGCGCATGATTTCCTATCGATTGCTGATCGGAATATCAATTGTCGCGCTTGCGGCAGTGTTTCTTCTGGTTCGCAGCATGCGCAGACTCAGTCTGCGCATGCAGTTCTTGGTTTTGCTAGGTCTGGGCGTGTCGATCGGTTTTATTTTCCTGATCATGATACAGATGACCCAATTCCCGCAATGGTTTGGCGTGTCGCTTATCGTTGTGGTCTTCATTGCCAGCCTATTTGGCACTCGCATTTTCTTACGCAGCATGACGCAGGAAGATAAAAAGACCGAGGACGAAGCTCGTGCGGACCTCCTCCAAAATCCTTCTGATTCCGGGTTCCCAGCCTCGCATCCGACGAGACATTCGCCGTGAGCCGCATCCGCATCCTTGCTGAAAATGTAGCCAATAAAATTGCGGCGGGCGAGGTAGTCGAGCGGCCCGCTTCTGTTGTAAAGGAACTGTTGGAAAATGCCCTGGACGCAGGGGCGCGCTCGATTCGGATCGAGACGGAATCGGGCGGCAAACGCCTCATCCGGGTGATCGATGACGGCTCCGGTATGAATCGTGACGACGCGCTGCTTGCGTTTGAGCGGCACGCCACTTCGAAATTGCGGTCCGCCGACGACCTACTTTTCATCACCACGCTCGGCTTTCGCGGTGAAGCGTTGCCCTCCATTGCAGCGATCTCGCGACTGCTGCTGGAAACTCGCGAGGCCGAAGACAACGAGGGAACTCGAGTCGAATTCGTGGGCGGGAAGCTTATCAGCGTGAAACCCGCAGGCGTTCCGGTAGGAACTTCAATCAGCGTTTCGGATATTTTCTATGCCGTGCCGGCGCGGCGAAAATTCCTGAAGTCCGAAACCACCGAACTCGGCCACATCGCGTCGCTGGTCACCCATTACGCGCTGGCCCATCCCGACCGCCATTTCCTTCTGAAGACGCCGTCGCAAGAAATCATGAACTGCGCGCCGGTGGAGAAACTGGCGGATCGCGTGTACCAGATTTTTGGCCGCCAGGCGCTTGATGATCTGACGGAAATTCCAGCCACGGAAGCGCCGGTGCGCGGGGCCATCAACGAGCCGCCTCTCGAAGCCGCCGAACGCGACGCAACGTTGCGCGTGAGCGGGTTCACTTCGCGCCCTGAAGTGCAGCGCACCAATCGCAACGGTATTTATATTTTTGTGAATCGCCGGCTAGTTCGCGATCGCTTGCTCTTGCACGCAATCAGCGAAGCCTATCGCAGTATCGTTCCGCCGGGAGTTTTTCCGGTGGTCTTGCTCTTCCTGGATATGCCGTATGAGGAAGTGGACGTGAATGTGCATCCGGCAAAGATCGAAGTGCGTTTCCGCCATCCTCAGTTCATTCATGATTTCACGCGCGATGCTCTGCGCCAGGCGCTCTCTTCCGCACGGCCGATTCCTGGTTTCCCAGCCTCGCGAGCGGCCGCAGCCGGTGCCTCAGGCGCCGCAAGTGGTTCGCCCAATGGAGGGGAACTGAGCTCCGCTGGAATGGCGACATTCGATCCGGGCACGAGCAGGTCCGATGCGATTCCCGGCGCGCCGCCGGGACCGCCGCGCGCTGTAATTCCGACTTCGTTTGGTGATGTGAGAGGAGTCGTCGAAAGATTTGAACTGACGGGCAGGCCCGATCGTCCGATCTCGCAGCGTTTGCAGTTCGATCGATCCGGCGCCAGCGATTTTTCTGGAGGCATACAAGTCACGCCGCCCCGCATCACCGATATAAATAGCGATATCAGCGCGGATACGCCTCCAGGAACGCTGCCGAGCAGTGAGGATATTGCAGACCTGAAGCCTCTGGGACAAGTAAGCAGCAGCTTCATCGTGGCCGTGAATAGCGAAGGTCTGTGGATAATCGACCAGCACGTGGCGCACGAGCGCGTTCTTTTCGAACAACACTTGCGAGCGCGTCGCGAAGGGGAGCTGGGTGGCCAGCGAATGCTAGTTCCGCTGATCGTAGAACTGAATCCGAGGCAGCTGGCAATTTTCGAGCAGATCGCCGAAGAATTGCGCGCCAACGGATTCGAAGCCGCGTTGATGGGTGCGCGAAGCGTGGCCATTCAGGCTGCACCGGCTGGAATCACCAGCGGTGATGCGGAGAAATTGCTTTACGAAATTCTGGACGGCATCGCGCGCGAAAATCAGGCAATCTCAATCGATTCTTTGCAGGCTAAAATCGCCGCGTCCACGTCCTGTCACGCGGCCATTAAGGTGAATACGCCGCTGGACGCGACCAAAATGGAGTGGCTGCTGGGCGAACTGGCCAAGACGGAGTATCCGATGACCTGTCCGCACGGGCGGCCGGTAGTGCTGCGCTATTCCGTGCGCGAAATCGAAAAAGCCTTTAAGCGAATATAAAAAACAGATGCGATCTGACGGCGAGCCTACTTGAAGAAATTAATCATCGCGATCGACGGCCCGGTTGGCTCGGGAAAAAGCACACTCGCGCGGCGCGTGGCGGAATTGCTCGATTACGTGTACGTGGATACTGGCGCGATGTACCGCGCACTGGCGCTTAAAGCTTTGCGAGGCGATCGCGCGCTCGATGACAACGATCAAGACCTGGTCGCGCTTGCCGGGGAAACGCGGATCGACCTCGGCTCTGAGGATGGCACGCAGCGGGTATTTCTCGATGGCGAGGATGTGACCGCAGCGATCCGCACTCCCGAGGTGTCGCAAGCCGCTTCGAAAATCGCGGTGAATGGCGGTGTGCGGCATGTGCTAGTGGCTGAACAGCGGCGTGCCGGCGAGCGCGGAGCGGTGGTGATGGAAGGCCGGGACATTGGCAGCGTAGTCTTCCCGGACGCGCAGCTGAAAATTTTTCTCACCGCCTCGCCGGAAACGCGCGCGGAGCGGCGCTGGCACGAGCACCAGCAGAAAGGCGATGCAATCGATCTGCAACGAACACTTGAAGAGATCCATGAACGCGACAGACGGGATTCCAGTCGTGCGACCTCGCCCCTGGTTCGCGCAGCCGATGCAGTAGTAGTAGACAGCACGGCGATGGAGCCGGAAGAAGTAGCGCGGCTGGTCGTGATGCTAGCTAAAGAGAAAGTGGGCGCCGAATCTTCCGAAGGCACCCGGCGGCGTCAGACCGGATCCAATCCTTGACCGGTGCTGCCAGATAGGACTTGCTGCGCCCAATCGACCGATTCCGAATACAGCGGCACAATCCGAGCTTCATCGATTCCCGACCGGGCTGCCCTTTTGACCATCTGGTCCCAGCGGCCTTTCTCATACTGCACGACCAACTCGAAAACTTCTTGCAGCGCGTTCGATTTTCCCAGCAGCGCGTCGCGAATAACCTTGCTGACCGTAATCTCGTCGAGTACGTCGGGGATAGTCATATCCGATATTGCGTCGACCGCTGACAGCAAACCGAGAAGAAAAAGATCATTGGCTGATTCCGCGAGTCCGGCACTGGAGCCGAGCAGTTCGCAGAACCGCGTGCGCACCAGCGGCAGTCGCACCACTGCGGTAGGTTTGCCGTCCGCCACGCAGGAAACGGCAATCAGCGAAACCCATCGCCGAACGTTACGCTCGCCGAGCAAACGACAACGCGTGAGGAATCGAATTCACTTGTACAATCAGGGGAGAGACCGGAGAGTTTAGGTAACGCAGCAGCCGGAAACTGAGCGACGCTTCCATCTTTGATTCGTTCACTCAATTCGTCGAGATCCATCTTCGGCTGATTAACGGCCCGCAGCATGCGCAGACAATTCAGTTTGTTCGGAGGGATGTCCCCGCGTGATAGTATCTCCGGCCGGCGGAAGAAATAGCCCTGAAAATACGCCTAGCCGCAGCCCAGGGTCCGATGAAGATCTTCATATTTGTCCCATTTTTTCCGCGATCATGCGGATATTCATCGGCAGGTAGGTCTGCGCCAGGCAGAGCCGGTCCTACCAGCAAATCCACTTTTATGAAGTCCGCCAGTTCCACCAGCGGCCTCCAGTCCGCGCGATCCTGGAAGTCATCCAGGGCCAGAAGATAGGCCGCCTTTTCAGGCGCGTGCACGCGTTCACAATTTCGGCATCAATCTCGAGCGTTTCCAGAATTTCAATTACTACTCGCTCTTTCCTAAGTAGGAAGGCGCAGTCGCCGATCAGGAAATCGCGCGTGCTGTTGAGGAATGACCGGCGTGCCGGGGCCAGGCGTTCGATGCCAAACAACGGGAGGTTGTCCACCGAGGATGCGGAAGCGGCGGAGGCGCTAGCCGCATTGAAATAATTTTCGGGTCCGGAACGGTAGAGCAGTTCGTAGTCGTAGACGATGCGTTCGCAATCCAAAATGGGCTGGCGCGCGCGCGAACGCTTCAAGGGTGAGGTTCTCTTCCCGCGGCAGGCGGCTACTCAGATTGCGGGAAGGGGTTGAGGCCGTGCGAGATGCGAAAAATTTGCTGGTCTAGGCCGGGCTGGACATCGAGGCCAGAAATTCTCCGTTGGTCTTCGTTTTCGAGAGGCGGCCCAGCAGCAGTTCCATTGCTTCGACGGTGGAGAGAGGGCTAAGCACCTTGCGAAGCACCCAGATTCGATTCAGTTCGTCCGCCGGCAGCAGCAATTCGTCTTTGCGGGTACCGGAACGGTTGATGTCGATGGTGGGGAAGACGCGCTTATCGACGAGCCGGCGATCGAGGTTGATTTCCATGTTACCGGTACCCTTGAACTCCTCGAAAATCACATCGTCCATGCGGCTGCCGGTGTCGATCAACGCGGTGGCGATGATGGTCAGCGAACCGCCCTCTTCTACATTACGCGCAGCGGCAAAGAATCTGCGCGGGCGCTGCAGAGCGTTCGCGTCGATACCGCCCGAAAGGACTTTACCCGACGGCGGCGTCACGGCGTTGTAGGCGCGGCCGAGACGGGTGAGGGAGTCAAGCAGAATGACCACGTCGCGCTTGTGCTCCACCAGGCGCTTGGCTTTTTCCAGAACCATTTCCGCCACTTGAATGTGGCGCTGCGGCGGTTCGTCGAACGTGGAGCTGATCACTTCGCCTTTCACCGTGCGCTGCATGTCCGTGACTTCTTCCGGGCGCTCGTCGATGAGCAGCACGATCAGCGCGACTTCGGGATGATTGGTAGTAACGGAATTGGCGATGGACTGCAGCATCATGGTCTTGCCGGTGCGCGGCGGCGCCACGATCAATCCGCGCTGTCCTTTGCCGATAGGGCAGAGCATGTCCAGCACGCGCCCGGTGAGGTTTTCCTTGGTGGTCTCGAGGCGGATGCGTTCCTGCGGGTAGAGCGGCGTCAGGTTATCGAAGAAAATCTTATTGCGTGCGACCTCGGGATCCTCGAAATTAACCGCTTCCACCTTAATCAGGGCGAAGTAGCGCTCCCCATCCTTTGGCGGCCGCACCTGCCCGGAAACCGTGTCACCGGTGCGCAAATCGAATTTGCGGATTTGCGACGGTGAAACGTAGATGTCGTCCGGTCCCGGAAGATAGTTGTACTCAGGCGCCCGCAGGAAGCCGAAGCCGTCGGGCAGGCATTCCAGCACTCCTTCGGAAAAGATCAGCCCGTTCTTTTCCGTCTGGGCGCGCAGAATCTGGAAGATCAACTCCTGCTTGCGCATGCCCGACGCGCCGGGGATGTTCAACTCCTTGGCAATCTTCGCCAGGTCGGTAATATTTTTGTCTTTCAGTTCTGCAAGGCTAATGCTCATGGATTTCGTTCCTTCTCAAGCCTGGTTTTCAGGCAGATTGATTTGTGAATGGTCTACGGGCGGGCACAAAATCGAACCTGCCGTACTCTTCAAACATTACGAACGGGAAAACTACAGACAATCGGAATCCTCTGGACCGTGGACCAGCCTGCTGATCAATATGTGGAAGGACCAGAGGGTTTCAATTGGTTAGTTCGTTATCCTGCGCAGCATCCGTGCCGAACTTAGGTTCGACTCCTGCAACCGGTGGGTGGCCGGGAATCGGCAGCGGGTGTTCCAGCGCAATCAGCAGCACATCGTCCATGGACTCGACAAAGTGAATGGACATCTGCGCTTGAATCTCCAGCGGGATATCCGCCAGATCTTTTTCGTTGTCCTTGGGCAGAATAATAGTGCGCAGTCCCAGGCGGTGCGCCGCCAGGAGCTTTTCCTTCACGCCGCCGATGGGCAGCACCTTGCCGCGCAGCGTGATTTCGCCGGTCATGGCGATATCGCAGCGCACGGGGATCAGCGTCAACGCGCTGACAATCGAGGTGCAGATCGTGATTCCAGCCGACGGGCCGTCCTTGGGGATGGCGCCTTCGGGTACGTGCATGTGAATGTCGATGTGCCGGTAGAAATCCTTGGGCAGGCCAAAAAGATGGCTGCGCGAGCGGACGTAACTCATGGCCGCCTGCGCGGATTCCTGCATTACGTCGCCCAGCTTGCCGGTTAGCGTGAGGCGGCCCTTGCCCTGCATCAACGTGGCTTCGGTCGATAGAACCTCTCCGCCGACTTCCGTCCAGGCTAAGCCTGTGGTCAAGCCGATTTCGTTCTTCTTCTCGGCCAGGAAATCGCGGTGTTTCAGGATACCGAGGAAGTCGTTCAAATTTGCCGGAGTAACTTCCACCGTGACGTTCTTGCCTTCGGTTACTACCTTGCGCGCAACTTTTCGCGCGACGTTAGCGAGCTCGCGGTTCAGGTTGCGCACACCGGCTTCGCGCGTGTAATTCCGGATCGTGCTCTTGATGGCCTCGTCGCTGAACTTCAGCTGGTCCTTGCTCAAGCCGGTAGCTTCCAATTGCTTTGGAACGAGGTAGCGGGTGGCAATCTGATGCTTTTCCTGCTCGGTGTAGCCGGGGATGCGCAGAACTTCCATGCGATCCTGCAGCGGCTGCGGAATGGTGTGCAGTACGTTCGCGGTGCACACGAACATGACTTTGGAGAGATCGTACTCGACGTCCAAATAGTGGTCGGTGAATGCGTGGTTCAATTCCGGGTCCAGCACTTCCATCAGCGCTGCTGACGGATCGCCGCGGAAGTCCATGGACATTTTATCCACTTCGTCCAGCACGAACACGGGATTGGTGGTTCCGGCCTTGCGCATCATTTGAATAATCTGGCCGGGCAGGGCGCCGATGTAGGTGCGTCGGTGACCGCGGATTTCAGCCTCATCACGCACGCCGCCTAGAGAGACGCGGACGAATTTCCGCCCAGTGGCGCGTCCGATGGACATAGCCAGCGAAGTCTTGCCGACTCCTGGGGGACCGAGGAAGCAGAGAATCGAACCCTTCGGGTTCTTCACCAACTGGCGAACCGCGAGGTATTCCAGAATGCGATCCTTGATTTTTTCCAGGCCGTAGTGATCTTCAGACAGGATCTGCTCGGCTTTCTTGATGTCGCGAATTTCCTTGGAACGTTTTTTCCATGGCACAGCCAGCAGCCAGTCCAGGTAATTGCGCGAGACGGTGGACTCCGCGGACATCGGCGGCATCATTTCCAGCCGCTTCAATTCCTGCATGGCCTTTTCTTGCGGTCCTTCGGGCATGCCGGAGGTCTCGATTTTTTTCTTGAGCTGCTCGATTTCGTTGGCTTCGCCGCGGCCCAGTTCCTTCTGGATGGCCTTCAGCTTCTCGTTGAGGTAATACTCTTTCTGGGCGCGTTCCATCTGACGCTTGACGCGCGTGTTGATCGAGCGATCGACGTTCAATTTTTCGATTTCAACTTCCAAAATATCGGCAATGCGATTCAAACGCTCGAGCGGCTCAAAAAGCTCCAGCAGCTCCTGTTTTTCTTCCACCGGAATCTGCAGGTTGGCTGAAATCGCGTCCGACAGCTTGCCCGCGTCTTCCACACGCACGGCGGCAATCATTGTGTCGTAATTCAGGCTCTGCGAGAGCTTCACGTATTGTTCGAAAAGACCAGTGACGCGCTCGGATGCCTGTTGCATCTGTGGGGAAGGCTCGGCCTTGGAAGTTACGACGCGGATCGAAGCCCGGAAAAAGCCCTCGTCGCTGGTGATCTGTACGATCTTCGCGCGCTCGGTGCCTTCGACAAGAACCTTGATGTTGCCGTCAGGCAGCTTCACGCTCTGCACGATGTTGGCGAGCGTGCCGACCTGATAGATTTCCTCGGGCTTGGGATCATCCACCGACGCATCATGCTGGGTCACAAGAAATATCTTCTTGTCGCCCGCCAGCGCGTCTTCGAGCGCGCGCACCGATGCTTCGCGCCCCACGATGAACGGATGCATCATCTCCGGGAATATCACCATTTCCCGGACCGGCATCATCGGCACGCGCTTGATTTCGGATTTTTCCCGGTTGAACATCAGGTCCCCTTAAAACTCCTGGAAGTAAGCTCCTTAGATTGAAAATCTAGAACCAAACTGCATTGGGTTGAACTCCTGAAGCTAGCCTGCCTTCTCCAGCAAGCTCCAATTGATTTCGCGTCCCTTTACCATATCCGCGGTTACCACGAAGTCGCGAAGCTTCCGCTGCGCCGGCAGGTGGTACATCATCTCCAGCATCAGGTCTTCGAGGATCATGCGCAAGCCGCGCGCTCCCACCTTGCGCTGCAGAGCCAACTCTGCAACCGTATCCAGCGCGTCGTCGGTGAACCGCAGCCGGACGTTCTCAAACTCAAACAGCCGCTGATACTGACGAACCAGGGCATTCTTAGGCTCGGTTAGGATGCGCACCAGTGCCGATTTATCCAGATCGCTCAACACCCCTACCACGGGCAAGCGTCCGACGAACTCAGGAATCAAGCCGTAGCGAATCAGGTCAGTGGGCTGGGCCTGCTCCAACATCTCGATATTGCGCCGCGAGGTAGTCGTAACCTGCGCATCGGCCTGAAATCCCAGCGATTTATGCCCTACGCGGCGCTCGACGATCTTTTCGAGCCCGACGAAAGCCCCGCCGCAAATGAACAAGATATTGGTGGTATCTACAGGCGTAAATTCCTGATGCGGATGCTTACGTCCACCTTGCGGCGGGACGTTGGCGACGGTACCTTCCAGAATCTTCAACAGCGCCTGCTGTACACCCTCGCCGGAAACGTCGCGAGTAATCGAAGGGTTCTCGTCCTTCTTCGAGATCTTGTCGATCTCGTCTATATATATGATGCCTTGCTGCGCCTTTTGGACGTCTCCATCTGCGGCTTGCAGCAGCTTCAAAATAATGTTTTCAACGTCCTCACCTACATAACCCGCCTCGGTGAGCGTTGTTGCGTCCACAATCGCGAAAGGCACGTCCAGCATGCGCGATAGCGTCTGAGCCATCAGCGTCTTGCCGGTGCCGGTGGGACCAACCAGCAGAATATTCGACTTGGCCAGCTCGACGTCGCCTGGCTGCTTATTCAGGAAAATGCGCTTGTAGTGGTTGTAAACCGCGACAGCCAATTTCTTCTTGGTCTTGTCCTGCCCAATGACGTAACCGTCGAGGAACGCCTTAATCTCCGGCGGACGTGGCAGCCGGCGATTCGCCGGGCTGGCTTGCTCGCGCTTCTCGTCTTCAAGAATCTGCTGGCAGACGCCCACGCACTCGTTGCAGATGTACGAACGAGGATATTCCGACGGAGAACTGATCAGCTTCTCTACTTGCTCCTGCGTTTTATGGCAGAAGGAACAGCGTAACGGCTCTTCTGGTGTGAACCGTTTCACTGATTACGCTCCCCTGGATCGGATTTCACCACACCCCTGAGAAAACGGTTCCTCATTGTAAAACGGAATGAAGGCAAGCGGCAGGAAATCATCGGCCTCGATACTAACCCTTTGGAACTCAACTACCTGTGCTTGGTAATGATTTCATCCACGATGCCATAAGCCTTAGCCTGTTCAGCCGTCATAATGAAATCGCGCTCGACGTCTCGCTCAATTTTGTCCAGCGGTTGCCCGGTGTGACCCGCCAGGAGCTTATTGAGCGCTTCCCGGGTCCGGATGATCTCTTTCGCGTGAATATCGATGTCCGTAGCCTGCCCCGAGAGGCCGGACATCCACGGCTGGTGAATCAAAACGCGGGAATTCGGCAGCGCATAGCGCTTTTTAGGCGTGCCCGACGCCAGCAGCACGGCCGCAATCGACGCGGACTGGCCGATGCAATAGGTCACCACGTCCGGCCGGACGAACTGCATCGTGTCATAGATGGCCATTCCGGCTGAAATCGAGCCGCCCGGCGAGTTGATATACACCGAGATGTCCTTTTCAGGGTCTTCGGAGGCCAAAAACAGCAGCTGGGCCGTCACTAGGTTAGCCACATGATCGTCAATCGGCGTGCCGATGAAGATAATGTGGTCTTTAAGTAGCCGGGAATAAATGTCATAGGCCCGCTCACCGCGGTTCGTTTGTTCAACGACCATCGGAACGAGCGTTGTGGCACGCGGAGTAGCGTCGTCTGTATGTTTCATTGGAATTTTCTTTGCGCGCTGAGGAACCCGAACCAGGTATTACGCTTCACGTTCGGCCGTCGTATCGATTCGGGTATTGCGGTAGAGCCACTCGATTGTTTTGTCACTGCGCAATTTCGATTTCATCCTATCGAGCGCTCCTTGCTTTGTCAAGCGAGCTCGCAACGCAGTTGCTGATTCGCCACTGCGCTCTGCCAGCGCACTAATCTCCTTCTCGATGTCTTCGTCGGTTGCTTCGATTTTTTCGGCATCGGCGATGCGGTCGATCAGCAATTCGGCCTTCACATCGTCCACGGCACGGTCATGCTGCCGCTTCCGCAACGAAACCCAGTCGACGTTGACTGCTCGCGGGTCTACGCCTTGAGCGGTAAGCGTGCGGACAGTTCGTTCTAGGCGCACGTCCATCTGATGCTCTACAAGAGCTTCCGGAACCGGAAAATCGTGCTTTTTCACCAACGCTTCCAGAATTTTCTCGCGAGCCTGCGAAGATTGCTGTTCTTCCTTCGCCGCTTCCAGGTTTCCTAGGATTTTCTTGCGCAATTCGGCGACGGTTGTCACTCCAGGCACGGCCCCAGCTGCGTCCTTGGCGAACTCATCATTCACTTCAGGCAGTTTCTTTTCCTTCAAAGCCTGCACGTCCACCGTGTAATCGTAAGTTTTGCCCGCAAGTTTCTGGTCGGGATAATCATCTGGATATTTGGACACGAATTTCTTGGTTTCGCCCGGATTGGCTCCGCGCAGATTCTCGGTAAAGCTCTCTAAAGTTTCCTCGGCGCCGACATGGCACATAATATTGTCGGCCTCGACCGGTTCGCCACCACCCTCGGGCATGCCGGCAAGCTTGATGAGTACGAAATCGCCATCTTGCCCCGCGCGGCCTTCGACCGGCACAAAAGTGGCGGCGCGATCGCGCATCTCCTCGATAACTTTGTCGACCTGCGCCTCGCCGGCCTCGACGGCGTCAACCTGCACATCCAGGTTTTTGTAATCACCAAGCTCAAACTCCGGCAGCACTTCGAATATGGCCCGGAACTTAAGTGGCTCGCCTTCCTTGAACTCGACCTTGTCGACCTCGGGCCGGGTCACCGGCACGAGCTTCTTTTCATCGAGGGCCTTCTCCAGGTATTCAGGAACGAGCGACTGCAGAACTTCACCTTGTATATCGTCAGCAAAGCGCCTGCGAATCAAGGTGACGGGAGCTTTTCCGGGACGAAATCCGGGAATACGCGCCACGCGTGCTAGATCGCGCGCTACTTTCTCCGTAGCTTTTGATACGTTCTCGGCTGGGATCTCCAGCTCAATCTCACGCTTGCAAGTGGTTTCGGTCATGGGATCTCTTCAGGGGAGCAGTGCTCTACACCCTGGTTCCGGTCTGCCTTTTCACCGGTTCAAATTCCGCGAGAGGACGGCAGGGAAGTGCGGCGGACGCAGCCGCAATAGAAATTGAAGTATAAAGAAAGTATAAGCGCGCGTCAACGATGAACCCGCAGATCGCGAGGCTCACGCCCGAGCTAGACACTCGGCGAATTTTTCGGATACCAGCCAAGCGGCGTTATACTTCCGGCAGGGAGCTGCCGATGAGTCAGGAACAGCACGAGGTCGAACGACTGAAGCAGGAACACGCAGCAGTGTCGAAGAAGTTGGAGGCGCTGAAGCAAGAAGCCAAGCGGCTCGGCCACGAATTTGAAGAGAAATTCAAGCCCGAGATTCTGGAAGCCGAAGTTGAACTGACTCGCCTGAGCGCTCTGCTCGGCAGCATCGGCCTGTAGAATTAAATAATGTGCGGAAGAAGGGACTCGAACCCCTACGGCCTTTCGGCCACCAGCTCCTAAGGCTGGCGCGTCTGCCAATTCCGCCACTTCCGCGTAACCCTACACTACCATCGGCATGAAGCCCTTTCAAACGATCGCGCCGAGATGTTCGATTCAAGACAGCGAATACAGCTGAGCAAGGCGTGCCCAGGAAAAACAGGAGCAAGCTTCCGCGCCCGTAGCGCCGGCACAATTTTGTTTTTGACGTCATTTTGAGCGAAGCGAAGAACCTCTCTTGGTTTTTGCTTTAGTCGATTGAGTAAGCGAAGAGAGATTCTTCGAGCCGCCAAAGCGCCCTTCAGAATGACGAAGCAGTAGAAGATATGGTGAAGCAGCGAAGGCGGCGACCTCATTCACGTTTCATTTCTTTCTCGCCTGGGCCCTGGTTGCCAACCTTGGCGTAACTGCCGAACGTATTCATCAGCATGCT
The DNA here is from genome assembly GCA_963703675.1 of uncultured Acidobacteriota bacterium. Classification (GTDB taxonomy): domain Bacteria; phylum Acidobacteriota; class Terriglobia; order Acidiferrales; family UBA7541; genus Palsa-295. The sequence goes on from CAVPFH010000014.1 coordinate 387,753, forward strand.
CGTCGTTCCAAAGTTTTCGCCCAGACCCCTTTAGGGCCCCGAGCGGATCTGGCATCACAAGTGATTTTTTTACGGAAAGAAGACTCCGCCTAACGGAGCTCGGGCTGGAGTCCACCGTCATCGTGCTATGGGGTGAGTTTCAGCCGGTTTCGCGCCCGGTCAGATTTCCCGCGGCGTCTTTTGATTTCTCATATCGCTCAAGCAAGATCCTAACGTGAGTATAGAACAAATTGACTTTTCCAACCGAATACACCGCGGGGAGTTCAATCGCTCATGGCTTAGGATAATTTCAGAAAAAGTCCCCAATTGCCCTGTTATACCTCATTGATAGTGACCCAAAACCCCAAAACGAGACAGTTTGAAAGTTGAAAGCGGCGAGCTGGATATGGTTCTCTGGAGGCGCGAAGGAGGAGCCATGCCGAGGAAGGGGCACAGCGAGGAGCAAATAGTCTATGCCTTGCGACAGGTCGACGGAGGCAAGAAGGTCAGCGAAGTCTGCCGCGAGATGGGAGTATCGCCGCAAGCGTTTTACAGGTGGAAGCGGCGATACGGAGGATTGGGATTGAACGAAGTACGGGAGCTTCGGCTACTGCGGGAAGAGAATCGCAAGCTGAAGGGGATCGTGGCGGACCTCACCTTGGATAAGCACATCCTGCAGGAGGTGCTCTCAAAAAAGGGATGAAGCCCGCGAAGCGTCGCGAACTCGTGTGCCAAATACGAGAAGCGTATCAGTTGAATGAATTGCGCGCTTGCGGGCTGATCGGAATCACGCGTTGGTCGAATCGTTATCAAAGCCGGCGCGATCCGCAGACAGAACTGCGAGTGCGATTGCGAGATCTAGCTTCCACGCGAATCCGCTACGGTTATCGGAGACTGACGGTCCTGTTGCGGCGAGAAGGTTGGCATGTAAACACCAAGCGTGTGTACCGACTCTACCGAGAAGAAGGGCTGGAGCTACGGATGAAGAAGAGAACCAAGAGAGCGGCCCAAACGCGGATCAGGCTTGCAGAAGCGAGTTATCCGAATCAACGGTGGAGCATGGACTTCGTGAGTGACCGCTTGGTGGACGGGCGATGGTTCAGAATTCTGACGGTGGTTGATCAGTACACGCGGGAGTGCTTGTGCGCTCATGCCGATCGATGGCAGACCGGAGAAAAGGTTGCGGAACAGCTAGAGTGTGTAATTGCGCTGCGCGGTGCACCAGAATCGATCACCTCCGACAACGGTTCGGAATTCGCCGGCCGAGCAATGGATTACTGGGCTCATCAGACAGGTGTGAAACTGGATTTCATTCGGCCTGGGAAGGCGGTCGCGGAGCGGGCATCGTTGGCCTTACCCTCCGCTTCGCCCTAAGCGCTCCGCCCTTCGGGCTCCGCAGGGCTTCGCTGCGGGCAAGGCCAACGATGAACAAACAACAAAACCGAACAGCAAAAAGGGACATTTCTAATGAGGTAAGACAGGGGACATTTCTATCGAGCTTTGACAAAAGTCCCCAATTGCCCTTGCCGCGCGTACGGTGTTTTGCTAGTCTCCGCCAAGCTAGCCGCTTAGAACCGAGTTCACCGGAGGAATCTCCATGCCACATTGCCCACGCTGCGGGACCACAGTTGCAGAGAACGCCGGCTTCTGTCCCAATTGCGGGGCAGCTCAGCCCTCCACCACTTCGGCACCGGCAATACCTCCGGCACCGGCGAGCGTGACACCGTCGGGCACATCCGGGATGAGTGAGAATGTGGCTGGATTGCTTTGCTACGCGCTAGGGTGGATTACCGGCCTGATCTTCTTCTTCATCGACAAGCGGTCTTTCGTACGGTTCCACGCCGCGCAATCGATTGTCGTATTCGGCGGGTTGACCATTATTCGAATTGCCCTCGGGATGTTTTTCATGGCGAGTGGCATGGGGTTCGGCCTGTTCTGGCTAATTTCCATCCTGGGCTTTGTCCTGTGGATTTTGCTCATGGTTAAAGCCTATCAAGGCGAACGATACCGCTTGCCCCTGGCCGCCGATATTGCCGACCAAATCCTGGGCAAGTCATAGCCCAATCAGCCGAAGCACGAACGCGAGGTACTCGTAGCTAGGCTGTCTAGGGCGCTGCTTGCTGCGTCCGGTTTTGCTTCTGTCCAATGGTCAGCTTTGCAGCGCGATTTCAAAGCGCCAGCGCCCCTTCGGCTAGGCCCGGTGCGCCCCAAAAATCTGATGATTCGAGCGGTGATCATCGGCCCTTAGCTATTGACAATAACGGACTGAACGTCCATCTTTATTGGCTTTCCCGCACGCACCGTGACCATTAGCGACGGGTTGTCAGGAGATGGCGTTGAAAGTCCGGGTCTGCTTCCACGATAAATGCTTCGACGGAGCCTCGTCCGCCGCAATATTCTCCCGGTTTTATAAGGAGTGCATTCACTCCGGCGCCGAATTCATGTATACCGGCATGACCCACAAGGCATCTCACCCTTTCGAGGACGGTATCTTTGACGGCGACGAAAATGCCGTCGTCGATTTCAAGTACTCCAGTTCGCCAGAGCTGACCTGGTGGTTCGACCATCACCAGAGCGCGTTTTTGAAACCTGAAGACGCCGAAAACTTCCGGCACGACCATTCCGGCAAGAAGTTCTACGACCCCACTTATAAATCCTGCACCAAGCTTCTTGCGACCATCGCCACGGAGAAATTTGGATTCGACGCCAAGCCGTTGGCTAACCTCATATATTGGGGTGACATTATTGACGGCGCGCAGTTTGCTTCACCCGAAGCTGCGGTAGGGCTGACGGAACCGGCCACCCATCTCGCTCTTGTGATCGAGGCGGCCCCCGAACCGGACCTCGTCCCGAAGATAATTCCGTCCCTTGGCTATCTCTCGCTGGCGGAAATGATCCAACTGCCGATCGTGCAGAAACACTTGCCCGGTTTGCTGGAACGGCACCGAAAGTCCATTGACATCTTTCGCGAGCGCACTGATTTCCGCGACGGCGTTATTTATTTCGACGTCAGCGATCTAGACCTTGAGGGCTACAACAAATTCGTACCTTATTATTTGTTCCCAGACGCGCTCTATTCCGTAGGCGTCAGCGCTTCACCCACGCGTTCGAAAGTTTCAGTCGGTACCAACCCATGGAAAGAGGCATCCGCGGATGTCAATCTCGCTTCGCTGTGCGAAAAGTATGGCGGAGGAGGCCACGCGAGGGTCGCAGCCATCTCGTTTGGTCCCGGTGATCTGGTGCGCGCTCGCCAAGCAGCACAGGAAATCGCGGCCACACTACGGCATCAAGCCTGAGTTTGGTCGTCAACGGTTGGATATTCATCCGCGGATGAGAGTCAGTGGACAGGCCGAAGTATCCGATGCTACCTGCCGGTTTTTGCCGAAACGTTGATTTTCCAACGAGACCGCATTCGATTTGGCGCAACACGGTTGGGCGTGACATTCACTCGTGTTACAATCAGCGGCTCGTGGGCCGGTAGCTCAATGGTAGAGCAGCTGCCTCTTAAGCAGCGGGTTGGAGGTTCGAGTCCTCCCCGGCTCACCACTTTCCCTTTAAACTCGATGGTTTGTCACTTCAGAATCAATTAGCTGCTTTTCGTTTTACCGTGGCAGATGGTTCTCCCGCCGGAGTCATTGTCGAATCAATGCACTGGATGGTGTTGCACCGACCTGCTGAACCCGCACGACTTATCGGGCATTACTGATTTTTTTGCTGCTGGACCCGAGCTGTTGAGGGCGGAACATGACCCTTCAGCCGCATGTAAACGGCGAGGTTGCCGTAATGCTCGTTGTTGTGGGCGATGTTGTAAATCAGCACGGCGCCCCTGACGGTATTGCTCGACCCCGTGCCCACAACATGCGCAATCTGCACCGGCTGAATGAAGTTAGCATCGTTGGTCGCTGCGTATACCCGGTCGCAATAGACGAGCGAATCGTTCAACGCCTTAACGAGTGCGGCCTTGGCAGTGATCTGCTCGTAGTCAACGGTTGCTGGCGACTTTTCGCCCGCAGCTTCCGAGCAGAAGAAGAAGTTCGAATCGATCACGTGACCGATAATCTGACCGAAGGTCCGGACTTGCGGCATCGGTCGAAAGGCGTATTCATCCGCAGGCATGTTCTCTGCCGCCTCCGCTAGATTTCGGCGAATCGCCGCGTGCATCGCCTTGGCACCACCCGCCAGCGAGGGCGACAACTCATCGGGATAGCCAACGTCCGTGGTTTGAGCGTAGGCCACCGGCAAAGTCACAAACGCAAAGACACAACCCAAGATAAGCAGACGCAGCATCGGGTCGTCTCCCTTCACCGTGCGAATCGCGTTGGCCAGTGCGGCTCGCCTATAAACCGCGACAACAGAGTCTTCTCAAGTCTCCCAACAGCTCTTGCCGTAAACATTCTGGGTCACGTCGATATTTGCGTGACCCAGAATGTCCCGTACATCATCCGCCCTTGCGCCTTCGCGCAGCGTATGCCTGGAATACACGGCGCGGAAGCTCCGAAAATGCCCGTTAACGCTGGAATCGGCCGGGTCCGAATCTCTGCAAAGAGTGGTTGCAAGCATTCGCGGGCAACATGGAATGCGGGTGTGTACGTGCGAAATCTGCCATCGAGGCGCCTATGCGTCCGTCTATGGGGGTCAAAAGATAGGCGTGAATGTCGCCCGCATGGGGCCCGGTTTGGACCGTTGCCATACCCGAGATTTGTCCGCGCTCATTGATATTGCTAGCCGAGATTATGAAGAGGTTGGAATCCGCGGAAATTAGCGCGTTAAGGTCGGTCATCACACCATCCTGCCAGATGAAGCCGCGGGACCAGTTGAAATTGGAGTCAAAGTTGTTTCCCACCACTTGGCCCCGGTTGTTGATGCCGGTGGCAAAGGCGGCAAAATCTCCCGGCAGAGCGCCGAGGTTTGTGACTGCGCCGTCGGCGCCGTTCTGCCAAACCGCGGCATAGAAGGTTGTGTTGTCAGCAGTGCCGACTTGCCCGGCGATTTGGCCGCGGCTGCTAATGGCGTAGGCGAAATTGGAACCTGTACCTCCGAGATCCTGAAGGACGAAGGCAGTGTTGTCTTTCCACATTACGGCGTGCGTCGCTGTGGTGCAGTTTCCCGAGTAGCCTACGGCTTGGCCTCGATCGCTAATCCCGAATGCGACACCGTCTGGATCGTTACCCACCAGAGGAAGAGCTTCGGCGCTGCCTCTTTCCCACAACGCCGGCAACGTAATCCGATTGTTGGTTGTGCCGGCTGGGCATGTGGAGTCCACGGCACCGTCTTCGGCATATCCGACGACTTCTCCGCGGTTATTGATGGCGCTGGCCTGCCCATTATTTCCGCCGAGCCTCGGAAGAGCGCTCATGTGGCCGTCTCGCCAAAGAAACGGAACGCACGTAAGGTGTGTGCCGAAGCCGCAAATGTCTTCGCCGTTCGGATCTGGATCAGCTGTTTCGGACATACCAACGGCTTCCCCGCGGTCGTTAATCCCGCCCCAGTTAATCCAACTGTTGCCGTCGGGTTTTCCAAGCGTGCCCAGGTCGATGTTGAATCCGTAGATGCTTATCACCGCGCGGCCCCTTGCAACTGTCGTAAACAAACTACTCTCGGGAGGGTTCACGGTCCCATCCATGTTCTCCGTCCAGCCCTGATCATTGAGGCCCATGGCCATGCTGAAGTTGTCTTTGCTGTTGTTAATGCCCAAATCGGTAATTTTGTAGCTCTGTTGAGCGAACGCATTGCTGAAGCAACCCACAACAACCATCGCAACCCACGGCATCCAGAAATTCCGCAACCGTCTTAGTGCGCTCATATCTTCTCCTTTTGGTCCGAGTAAAGTTTCCGTACCAGTGTGCAATTGAGAGCAGAATTGGCCCACAGCCTCACACCTGTTGAGCGAGAACTGGGGAGCAGGTGGTATTCCACGTTCACAACGATTACGTGACTCAACAGGTACAAGACTTCAGAGTTCGAAAACGAGTGGCGAACTAACAAAATCCTTGGACGATCCCAAAACGGCTAGAGCGACTGTTTCTCCAACTTTACATACACACTGGCGCGAGGGTACGAAATTCGAAGACGTCAAACCAAAAGTCAGGCCGCCGATTATGATTGACCTTCGGGTGGCTAACCTACATACCGGTCGGTACGTTAGAAGGAGAAGCGGATCTAATAATCGGACGGGGCAGCACTACGAGCCATGATTACCAGGGCTTGCCTACGCAATTCAATAGGTGTGACGGAACACGATGGATTTTCATATTATTGAGCGCGTGTTAGATCTCTCTTGACGCTCTGATAGTTACCGTACATACTGATTGGTATGTTGGAAGGACGCAAGAATCCGAAACGCAGAGCGACTAGGCTGCGTGATCCCGAGCGCACGCGGGAGCGCTTGCTGCAAGCGGCATCTCGCGAGATCTACAGATCGGGTTTCCAGAGTGCAAGCCTGGACACAATTCTGGCCTCTGCTCGCGTCACCAAGGGAGCGCTGTACCACCACTTCAAAAACAAGGAAGCCTTGGGATATGCCGTCGTCGAAGAGGTCATTTCCCCCCACGTCCGCGGCACATGGGTGCGGCCTTTACAGAGCGTCAAGGATCCTATCGACGCTTTGATCGGCATTGTGCAAGGTATACCCGTTCGGCCCGAGGATGTATGCGGCGGCTGTCAACTGAACAATCTGGCGCAGGAAATGTCTCCTCTTGACGCCGGATTCCGGAAGCGGCTGGAGACAATCTTCGATGCCTGGCGCGAGGCCGCTGCCTCCGTTTTGCGAGAGGGCCAGATCCACGGAAGCGTTCGCCGCAACGTGGAACCCACTGACGCCGCTGGCTTGCTGATTGCGATGGTTGAAGGCTATGGCTCGCTGGCAAAGAATGCTCAGGATCCGAAAGTGATAAAGGCGGGGATCAAAAATATCGTGGGCTGGCTGAGGTCTCTGCGCCAGCCGGGCAACCGCAAGCGGGTCTGATTGCATCGGTTTCTAACGAATGGGTTCGACACCGGTACATACCAACCGGTTCGTCTGCGCGGACTGTCAGCATCGCGACTCGGGCGACCGCTTCAAACTACATCCCTGAAAAGGAGAACGAACAATGACAAGGATCGCAGTGTCGCGCAGGAGGCTGCTCGCTACGGGAGCCTGCGCCCTGGTTGGTGCCGTGAGGCTGCCGGGACCGGCAAGTGCCAGTGCGTCGGGAGGGCAAAACCTAACGAACGAGGAGGTAGTCCGGAAGTGGTACGCAGCCTGGGAGAAGAAAGACTGGGGCCCAGTGGATAGCCTGCTCGCCGATAACTTCACCTTTACAAGCGCGGCCGGCGACGACCACATCAGCAAGAGCACTTTCAAAACGCGATGTTGGGAAACACAGATCGATTTCATCGGACATTTTGACCTGGAGCGAATCACCACTGGCGCGGACGATGCTTTTGTGAAGTATCTTTGCCACACCAAGGACGGTAAATCGTTCCGGAACGTGGAGTATCTCCGAATCAAGAACGGAAAGTTGCAATCCATTGAGTGTTATTTCGGTGCGCAATCCAGCTTTCCGTCAGCAGTGAGCACTGGGCAGAAGTAACCTACGGGCCGGGAAGGTAAGGCGTGGGGTGCCGATCTGCCGAAATGACCGGTGATTCTGAATCCACAATTCAAAGGCGCTCAACCAATCAACGTGTTTATCGTTCCCGTGGGCAGGTGGTCAGACGGATCCGCGGATCCGGTTATGTAGGACCATTTCATCTAGAAGCAGTGCGCTCGTCATTCTCACTTCGGGTAGCAGGAAGTCGAAACGAAAGAGCAAGGGGTTCCATCATGAGCGCCCGCGAAATTCAGGATCAGAAGGCCATTGCACGTGAGATGTTTGTTCAACAAGCTGCTCACGTTAATGCGGACGTTTCGGCTAGCCCACTGCGGGGAGCTACGATTTGCTCCACCAAGAGTAGACGGGATTACACTCTTGAATCGACAGCGGACGGATTCTCCGAAGCCGCAGATACATCATTGCTTCCGGCAATCCGAGTTGCTGCTGCAAACCTCACGCGAGTTCTGCGGCGGTTGGAGGTCATAGCAAAACGACAGGCGCCACGAATCGCGTTCAAGGCAAAGGGCAGGATCCTACTCTTGGATTTAGCCGACATCTTGACAGTGCAAGCCGAAGGTAACTACGTTTCGTTGCGACCCCGAACTAATCCCTATTTGGTGCACGAGTCCCTCTCGTCTATGACGGAGAAGCTCAAACCCTACGGTTTTATTCGCATCCACCGCTCGGTCGTGGTGAATATTTCGGCCGTGGAGGAGATCCAACCTTTACCGACGGGGGAGTACAGGCTGCGTGTAAAAGGCGGGAAGCAATACTTGGTAACCCGTACATACAAACATAACCTCAGAGATCTGGCTCAACTGTGGGTCGGCTCAGAGCGGCTTTGCGGCTAACAGGCAGTCTCGATCGCAGTTCTGAATTCTTCTGGCAAGCTGGTGATGGAATGCGCGATCGAAACCAAAGCCATCACCATTCTGGATTTTCTGAAAGGGCTGCGCGGGAGCCTGCACGTCACTTTTGAAGAAGGCATCTGGGCCGCGTGGCTCTATGATCTCACCAAGCCGCATGTCACTGAACTGGTGGTGTGTAATCCCGCCGAAATGCCCTGGTAAAAGAAGGCAGCAAGAGCGACCGCATCGATGCGCGAAAGCTGGCGGAGCTGCGCTCGAACATGGTCCGTTCGGTGTATCACGGGGAGCACGGAGTGCGGACCTTGAAGGAGCTGGCGCGCAGTTATCTGGCGATCAGCAAAGATCTGGGACGAGTGATGAGTCGGCTGAAGGCGATCTACCGCAGCTGGGGGATTCCTTGTGCGGGGAAGCAGGTCTATGCACCGCGCTATCGCTCGCAATGGCTCCGCAAGATTCAAGAAGCCGGAGTGCGCCGCCGGGCAGAGTTCTACTACCAGCAGTTCGACGCGTTGCCTCTGCGCCGCATGGGCGTTGTCACCTAAGGTAAGAGCCGGATGCGGGAAATCCGCTCGTCCGTCTGTTCCAGGCCGTCAAGTTTATGAGGACGAAAGCGAGCGGATATCCATCATGGTCCGGAGTCACTGACTCCACTGAAGGCCGAATACATTGGCGCAGACCAACTGCCATTCTTCGTTTTTCGCTTGCAACTCTGCGGCGGACCATACATTCCGGTAACGCGACGCACCAGGAGTGACACAGGCGCTTGGGTACAGAAGTTGCAATGGCGCAGAGATAAAACCGGAAGTTGCTGAACGCCTACACGTGGCGAACAGACTGCATCGGATCTACCCGCATCCAGGGACGTGCGGCTGAATAGGCAATAACGACGGTCATCGCGAGCATCGTAAATGCCGCTCCGAGAAAGACAAACCATTCGATGGGCTGTATCTGATAAAGCAGGGATCTCGCCAGCAGGCTTGCGCCGATTCCACCAGCGATTCCGAGGAAGATTCCGATGATAGCCACGGCGCTCGTCTGGTGCAGGATCAATTTCCACAAGTCCCGCGGCAACGCACCAAGCGCGATGCGAATTCCCATCTCCCGCGTTCGTTCACTAACCGAATAGAAGACCGCACCATAAAGTCCCACGGCGGCCAGCACAAATGCCAGCAGTCCAAATGCGCTGGTACAAATCACCGCCAGGTGTGGGACGTACAAAGCGAATTGATGCCATTGTTCAATTGTGAAGCTCATAAGGCCTAGTTCCGGGGCCGATTTGCGCACATTCTCCAAAATCGTTCCCATCCACTGCGACGGATCACCCTTCGCGCGAACCACCAGATACATACCCGACTGATAATTTTGGGTCAGGCAGTAGTACATGAAGGGCTGCGGCCCCTCGTCAATGTCCGAATACTTGATGTCTCCCACGACCCCAACCACGGTGGCCTGGCGGTTGCCAGGTTCAATGTGGACTGTTTTGCCAGCCGGGTTTTGATTTGGCCAATATTTTGCCGCCATCGTTTGGTTGACGACGATGACTTCCGGGGATTTCGCCGTGTCCGAAGCGGTGAACGTGCGTCCTGCGAGAATTGGGATTCCCAGTGTAGAGAAATAGTGGTCGTCCACAACACCGGAGCCAATGGTCACCCCGCGTTCATTGTCATCAGGGACACCTGTGATGTGCACCTGGTCGGTGTTAATCCCGCCTGAAAACGGGATAGTGTTTCCAAGGCTGATGGACTCGATACCGGGCACCTGACTTACATCCTCGCGAAGCCGCTCAAATAGCGCACGACCCTGTTGTTCTGAGTAACCGTTGGCTTGTAGGTCGTCGATTGCGTAAAGCGCGACGTTGCGAGCGGAATATCCAACCTTTACCTGCTGCAGATTATGCAGGCTCTTCAGGCAAAGACCGACTCCAATCAGTACTACGGTGCAAGCGGTGACCTGCAGCACCACGAGAGAACTTCGCATGCGGCCCTTGCGCGTTCCGCCGATGGCGACCTCTCCATTCAGCGCAGCTGCGAGATTAGGCGTAGAAGCGTGCACGCCAGGCAACAAGCCTGTAGAAAGTCCCACCAGGAAAATGACTGCGACCATCACAGAAACAACCGTGAGGTCAGGCCGGAAATCCAAAGTAATAGGGATCACACCGATTCCGGGAAAAAATGGCTTGAAGTCGATCAAGCGTCTGAGGCCATAAGAAGCAAATACAAAGCCGACCACTCCCCCCATCACCGAAATCAGTAAGCTGTCGACAAGAAGCTGGCGAACCAGACTCATGCGAGTGGCCCCGAGCGCGGCACGTATCAAGATTTCCTGCCGTCGCGCGCCGGCCAGCGCCAGTAGCAGGTTGGCCACGTTGGCGCAGGCGGCAAACAGCACGAGTGCAACAACCGCCAGCATGAGTCCGCCCATCAACTTCGCGCTGGACATTGCGTTCGGCGGAAGCATGCTCGTTTCCGTCAGCGCGGCAAGCCGGTTCTTGTTGGTTTCCGGATAAGCGACGGCAAGCTGTCGCGACAATCCTTGCATCTCCGCCAGGGCTTGCTGGCGCACGACACCGGGCTTCATACGCCCGATCAAACTCAAAGAGTGACTGGTGCGATCTGCGAGCCAGTCATAAGTCTGGTGAGAGATAGCGGGCGTTGCGGAAAGCGGATGCCAAAGGTCGGGAACATCGCTCAGGATGGTTCCCACAAAACGCCGCGGCGCTACTCCGACAATAGTTAGCGGAACGCTGTTTATCTTGAGAGTTTTGCCGATAATGTTCGGGTCTGCCCCGAGCCATTGCCAGTAGCCGTAACTCAGCACCGCGGACGTCGTCACTTTGTCGTCGTCGCCTGCGGCAAACCAGCGCCCGAGGAAAGGTTGAACCCCGAGAACGGAGAAGTAATTGTCGGACACAGCGTTGATAAGGCCGCTTTTCTCACGTTTTTCGAAGATGATCGTCTGCAGGCCGATGCTGAACGGAATCGCGCAGAGGCCGGAGAACACGCTATTGTTGTCGCGATAATACCGGTAATCCGGATAGGAAACTTGGCTGAACGGTTCATTCGGCGTGACTGTGTAAAGTGTCAACAGCCGGTTTGGATCAACAACCGCAGGGGGCCGCAGCAGCAGGGCATGGAATGTGCTGAGCCCCGCGGACGCTGCAGCCAGGCCAATCGCCAGGGAAAAAACAGCAATGCAGGCAAGCTTCGCGTGTTTGCGTAGAATCCGGAGTGAAAACCGGATGCTTGGAAGTTGCGTCATTTTGCCCCCAGTACACAGGATCATCCTGGAGCTCGTACTTTTGTCTCAGCGCCCTTCATAAAATACACGTGACCACTTCGTTCTGCAATGCAGAGACCTTCGCTGGCGTCCCTTTCCCGCTTGGAGCAGCGTCCAGCGCATCGGCAATATTCACCGCGGAGATCAAGGGGAATTCCGATGGTCGCCTTGCAATGTTTCCGGTTGCTGCTCGGGAGCCAAAGCCGAATCAGACCGCCTCTATCTAGACGGACAATGCCTTCCATCTGATTGATGGGATAGCGACGCCGGCCTCGCGACGGCCCGAGTAGACTGTTTGGTGTTCGCCCGAACAGCGCTCGGACCGAAGGAGGCCGAGATGCAAATTATAGGATGTGACTTGCATAGTCGCCAGCAAACGTTGGCGATGCTGGACACGGCAACGGGAGAGGTGGTGGAACCAACTCTCCTGCACGAAGGCAACCGCGTGCGGGAGTTCTATTCCCAGCTTCCTCGTCCAGTGCGTGTGGGGATCGAAGCCACGGGATCCATGCAATGGTTTCTGAACCTGATGGAAGAATTGGGAATTGAATGTCAGGTCGGTCACCCAGCCAAGATTCGCGCGGCCGAGCCCCGGAAGCAAAAATACGATCGGCGAGATGCGGACTTGATTCTGAAGTTGCTGGTGGAAAACCGCTTTCCTTCGATCTGGCTGCCTTCGAGGGGACTGGTCGATCTACGCGCCCTGCTGCTGCATCGTCATCCGTGGGTGCGTCTGCGGACACGAGTACAGAACGCGCTGCAGGCGATCGCCTTGGCCCATGGCTTACGACGAGGTCCGTCCCTGTGGAGTCAAACAGGGCAAGACACACTGGCGTCTTTGCCGTTGGCGCCCCATACGGCTGATCGGCGGAGTGCGTTGCAGGCGCTGTACGCGAAGTTGGAGACCGAGATCGAGCGGCTGAATCAGAGAGTGGAACAACAAGCTTGGGAACGTCCCGGAGCTCTGCGGTTGATGACTCATCCCGGAGTGCGGCCTATCACGGCACTGGCGACCGACGTTTTTCTCGGCGATCCGAAGCGGTTCGTGGATGGCAAGGCGCTGGCCAGTTATGTGGGGATCATTCCGAGGGAATACTCCAGCGGAGGCCGTCAGCGGCTGGGTGGGCTGAGTAAACAAGGCAACCCGCTGTTGCGATTTCTCTGGTGTGAAGCGGCGATACACGCCGTGCGTCGGGATCCGGAGCTGCGGCGTTTCTACCAACGCAAATTATTCCAGAAAGGTCTGGGGAAAGCACGGGTGGCCGCAGCTCGCAAACTCGGGATCCGGTTGTGGATCATGTTGCGGGAAGAGATTGATTATCACGAGTTCCGTCGTCGCGGGCAGATGCGACGGAAAACCGGTGGTGCCTGTGCGGGGATGCCTGAGCTGCGTTATGGCGCAGAACAGTCGCCGACTGATTGATTAGGCTACCCGCCTCCCGAAAGGGAGTTCGCATGACTCATCATGGTTGAACGTGACTGCAGAGATGTTTGGTGGGCAACACCGAGTTGATGCAATGCAAGCAGGCCGGGCAGGTTCGGGTGAGCGATGATCAGAAAGGATCGGGGAAAATGCTGTTCGTGCACCAATGGAGGGGTGTGCCTGGAGAAATCAAGAAATCAAGAAAAAATCCCTTGTAATGGTCGGCGTCGTTAGAGATAACGCAGGGGTTAATCGGGACATGACGAGGTTGACTGCGACGCGTGGGGCGAGTACGTTGGGTTGGTGAGAGAAGTTTTCAAGTCGATTGTAATGGTGGCGCTGGTTGTCGCTTTGGCTGCGTATGCGCTGGACTGCGGTGCGATCACGACGCCGGAGCAGGCAATGCAGTGCTGCACTTCGATGCCGTGCGCACCGCGCGGCCATGACGGTCAGGATTGTTGCAAGTCCATGCCATCGATGCACGCTCCCTTCGTGCAGCCAGCGACGGTACACCTGGTAACGCACGCGCTCGCGTCGGGTGCGACGCTCGCACCCTCCGCAACAGATGGCCTGGCGGTGGCCCAAAGCAGGTTGTTCCCCCCGCGATCGCACCCTCCTTCCTCCCTTAGTCCGCCTATGTTTTCGCCTCTCCGAATCTGATCTGTCCTTTAAGGCACTGACAACCGCGCATGGGTGTGCGCGGAAGGTGTATCTCTTGGAGGACCTTTGAACTTGGGACAGCTATTTTGGCGAGTGTTTGCGCTGATGTTGCTTCTTTCCACGGTCGGGGCTCAACGCTCGACTGCGCAGGGGGCCGCGCCTGAGACTGCGCCACCGCTTTTCCCTGGCGGCGGGTTGATTTCGTACAACTCTGTGTTCACCACGCGCGGATTGCAACCTGAATCAGCGACGGGAATGTCGGCGACGGCCCGGCCCACGTTTTCTCACGAAGGCGATTTCAATTTCACGTGGGGATTCCGCAGCAACTTCGATTTGGCTGTGCTGGTTCCGGTAGTCACTAATCATTTCGCGAGCGTGGGAGTACCGACCGTTGGGGGAACAGGACTCGGGGACACGATCTTGCTGGTGAAATACCGCTTCTACCGGAAAGATTCTGCGAGAGGAACGACGCAAGCATCGGTGACAATCGGGCCAAAAATTCCCACGGGAGCGACGCATCTGACTGACGGAAGTGGCGGCCGGCTTCCAACAAGTTTGCAGCCGGGGTCCGGCTCAACGGATTTATTCCTGCAAGCCAACTGGACGTATACGGGGCTATTTAACCTGAGGCGGATGGTTGCGGACGAGGATTTCCATTCGCTGATACGGACAGGAGGCGCGCAGCGAACGCGGATGGGCAGCGGCGTGGAATCGCGGTTCTGGCTGTCGTACCGGCCTTACGAGTCGGCGAACCTTTACCGCGAATGGTTCATCGGACCGGCGGTGACCTGGCTGCATTCGCAGGACGACCGCATTGCCGTAGTGAATCAGAACGGAAGCGGCGGCGATGTGCTGCTCGCGGGATTCACCACGTACGCAGGCGTGCGGCCCGGAATGCATCTTTGGTTTGGGATGGACTGGGACGTGGCGCACACGAACGGGGCGCAGTTTTTTCCGGTGCGGCGGCACATCAGTTTTGGAATCACACAGCAATTTCGTATGCACTTTTGGGGAAGGAATTGAAGGGAAAGGAGGAAAAATGAAAAAGCGAAGCCTACTGCTCCTGGCGCTAGCGAGTTTCATAGTAGTGCGAGCAGCGCAAGCGCAGATCAAACACATCGAGATGCGCGTGGAAGGAATGACTTGAAACTTTTGAGCATACGGGGTGAAACAACACCTCGGACGCCAGTCTGGCGTTCAAAACGTGGAAGTCAGTTTGATTGATGGAAAAGTGCAAGTGACGCCGAAGGACGACGGCCAGATCGACCCGGCGCAACTCATGAAGGCGACGTACGACAGCGGAGTGAGCGTCGCCGAAATGGATATTGTGGCGCAGGGGAGGATCACCAAGGATTCTTCCGGCAATCTAGGTTTGCGGGTGGAACCGAATCGGGCGTTTCTGTTTGACCCGAACGAATTGTCAAAGGGGCTTGAGTCGCTCGCGGGTTCGCAAACGACAGTCACCGTGCGCGGCCAATTGTACAAAAAGCCGACCGGAAAAAAGAAGGCCGATGCTTCAATCCCACTGAAGCTTTTGCTTCTGGAAGTGCAGAGGAAGGAATAAATGAAAAGAGCAATTTTGCTTATAACCCTCGTCTCGATGGGTTTCGCCGGACGGACACCACGTTGGGCGAAAATTCCGGCCGGGAAGCAGGTTGAAATCGGCGCAGGTGAAATCGGTTCACATCTGCCGGAATTTTCACTGAAGGACTTGCGTGGGAAGGAGCTTTCCTCAGCCGACCTCGGTGGCAAAGTGGTGCTCGTTGATTTTTGGGCTACGTGGTGCCAGCCGTGCAAGAAGGAGATGCCAGGCTATCAAATACTGGTCGATATCTACGGGAAGCGCGGATTTGCCGTCATCGGCCTAAAATTCGACACGATGGCGGACACTGAAAACCCTATCTTGTTCGCTCGTAAAATCGGAGTGCGCTACCCACTAGCAGTCGCATCAGACGACTTGAGGCAACGGTTCGGCGGCATCGAAGGATTGCCCACCACGATGCTTTATGATCGCCACGGGATTCTGCGGAAGAAGATCATCGGCTTCGAGTATACGAGCGTCGTCGAATCAGACTTGAAGCCGTTTCTTTGAGACGATCTTCTCTCGAAAGGCATCCCCGTTATCCGCCCAAGTGCCTGGTAGGTTCCATAAGGGAGTCAAGGAAAAAACACTTCTTCCTGTGGCCGGAGTTTTTCTTGCCGTCCATCCCACCCCGTTGCCTTAAGCGGCGGGTTGGAGGTTCCAGTCCTCCCCGGCTCACTATTCAATCTTCAGTTCTTAGCCGGTATTGTTTACAATTCGAGTTCGACTCTGGGTTTTCACAGAACTGAGGCAAGGTTCCCAGTTGCGTAGCGGTTTTTCAGCAAACTAAAACAGGATTGTTTGCGACCAGAGCTGCATGCTTACGCCGTCGCGCGTGTCCGACCACGCCGCGTGCACTATGCCATCCGCTCCGGACGCCAATTGCGTGTAGTCTCCGAAGTATCCGCAGCCAGGGAAGCCATTGCACGGATTGAACGGAACGTCGCTGACTGCTCTTTGAATTGGGAATGTTCGGCCTTCGTCGAATGACTTGGCGACGAAATATTCCACGTTGGTGTTGGTGGGATCTTTGCGATCGTCGTACCAGCCTACGTACACCGCGCCCTCAGGTGTGGCCGTTGCCCACGCAAAGAAATGATCCTTCATTCCGTTGAATGGATCAGTGTTCACGCGCGTGATCTTGGACGCGCCGGTGTTCAGGTTCACCCTGACGAGGTAAACGCTCGGCGTGCTCTCCAGCATCCCACCGGCGACCTGGTTGGCCGAAAACGCGCAATACGCCGTGTAGCCGTGGATTCCGCAGCCTGGCATTGCCGCGCCGCTGTCGGTGAAAGACCAGTTGGCATTGCCCAGGCCGTTATATAGGAACGTGGCCACGGGATTTGTCGAAACCGTCCATACGCCGCCGCTCAGAGTTGACTCCCACATGTTGATCAGCGGCTGATTCGTGTAATCGTCGAAAAAGATGTGAGGCGTGCCGGAGAGATCGATGACCATGTAGGAGTACTGCGCGTTCACCAACGAACCGCTCACCAGCGCCGGTGTAGTGAACGGCTCACCAGGTGAGGACGAGTGCGACTCCAGAATCGCGGAGCCGAAACTTGGAATTGTTGCTGTGCCATCGGTGCAGGTGCCGGACGGAAGATTGCAGAAAAACGAGTAATAAACATAGTTGGTCCCGGCATTCGGACTGTTGGTGTTCGCATCTGTCGAATTCATTGGTTGGCTCAGCGTGCCATCACATACAAATGGGCCAAACAGCATGCCGCTGCAGGATTGAGTGTCAATTGGAGTGGAGTTCACAGACGAATAAATGCCGTTAGAGAAGCCCTGTACGTCGTCAACCTCTGAGTCCAGGTTGAGGTAATTGTTCGCAAAGTCCACGATTTGGTTGCTGCTAAACGCTGAGAGGTAGTTGTTTCCAAGATCGTCGAACGAAATCCCGGGATTACTTTGAAACGTAAGCGGAATAGTCCCTATGAAGGGATCCGCACCTCCTACCATTGCATCGTCAGTCCAGGTTTGTCCCCGGTCCGTCGAAACGTGATAGAAAATGTGATTCCGATTCAGTCGAAAGTCGTTGGACATCACCACCCAATTCTTCGGATCAGAAGGATCTACTGCGGAAGCTGTGCCCGCTTTGGGCCAAGGATTACGGTCTTGATTCACTTTTACATTTTGGAAAAAGCGCCCCGCAGCTGCGGCATTAAGAGCCGCCCTTGTGTGCGTCTGGCTGGTCGCCGCGCCGCTGCGGTTGAAAGGTGCCTTGTGATGCTTCTGCATCCACGCCACGTAGCTTGGAACGTCCTTGAACGGTGCTGGCTGACCCGATTGCGCCCACAGCGGAGCGGCCGCCAGCAGTAAGACTGCTACAATGGCCAGTTTGGCAGGGAGATTATTCCGGCGTTCGATTGCTTTCATGAGCTCCTCATCCTATTGAGAGAACGGCGGTTCTAGGGAAAGGCGTAACTTAACTGATTCGGGCGGATTATTCTCTCACCTATCAGACTTGTCAACTGGGAGCCTAGTACTCGATTTAAGGAGCGCGGAGGAAGCATCCAAGGTTCGGTAGGCACACCCACACAGACACCTTCCGGAGGCTGTCTTGTTGCGGCGATTCACGGGCCGATATCTTCAGCGAGCACGAAGACCGCAAAAACAGGAGCAAAACGAACTAATTCTTACCTATTTTTCGAGTTCTTTCTCCCCTGCGCCCGATCCCACATGAATGGTGCCCGTGAGGTTATCCGGTATTCTATTTTCGGACGGGGGGTTAGAGTTCACAGCTAGCGGAATGATCGTAATCGCCGCATCTAGAACCGCGGGGGTAAATGGTCCATTATTGCCCGCTGCGCATGGCAAGTAGTCTTTCGTTTCCCCTTTAAATGCGTTGGTCAGAACGTCATCCACCATCGTCCAAACCCAACACGCACGGCTGCAAATGAAATACACGGATCCGTCGTTAGCGACGGTTGCCTCATCGGGTACGGGGGAATAACCGCTGCCGCCGTAAGTTATATCAATCGAAATGCTCTGCGCGGCGTCAGATTTTGCTCGTGCGGGTTCTGGCATTGTGATTCTCCTTTTGATGATTTGACTACTTTCCGTTGGGCCGGAAATTCGGATCGGACAATAGATTTTGCATATCGGTAGTGTTCTTCAGTGACTCAAGGGGATAACCCTTTTGCAGGGCTTTTTCGATGTACCCCAAAGCTTGGTGTCGGTCGCCTATATTCTCGTAGGTTTCAGCGGCGACTTTAAGAACTTGAGGATCATCCGGTGACTGTGCTAGCGCCGCTTCGATTCGGGAGATTGCCTGTTCCCGCAGTCCTTTCTGCGCGTAAAGATCCGCAAGCGACGCCTGCATTACTGCATCCTGCGGCTGGAGCTTTACGTTCTGCTCCAACAGGCGGATGGCGTGATCCCGGGCGGCTTCCATGTTGGTTTTCTGATTTAGCGCCTGGTAAGCGCTCATCAGGTTATCCCACACCAGGTAATCTTTGTCGTTCAACTGAAGCGCCTTTTGGCTCATGGTCACGGATTCGGCAAAACGTTTTTGGGCCATGTATAGAAATGCGAGATTGGCATAAGCCGGATAACTGGGACTGAGGGAAATGGACCTCTTCAATGCAGCTTCGGCTTCCGGAAGATCTTTCGGATCTCCGCGATCCAAATATGCTGCGGCTAGATTGATATAGACGACGGAGTTATCCGGAGTCAGCTCAGCGGCGTGCTGGAATTGCGCAATCGCTTCGGCGTATTTTCCTTGCGCGTCATAGAAGTTACCCAGAGAGTTATATCCATCCCAGTAATCTGGTCGCAGCGCTGCTGCCTTTTTGTAGACCTCCTCGGCCTCGGCGATACGGCCCATCTTTTCGTATGTGCGAGCAGTACCCATTAAAGCATCAGGATTGTGTGGCTCCAGTTGCAGGGCATGCTGATATTCTTGCAACGCGAGGTCAAACTTGCCCAGTTGCGTATGCAGGCGCCCGAGCGTCACGTATGGAGCCGGAAGGTGATCATTCAGTTGCAATCCCCGGGTGCAATTGGCGGTTACTTCATCAATCCATTTTGGATTCGGATTTACCTGGTTCTTCAGGCGGTAGGCTTCGCCAAGCTCCGCATAGCCCAGTGCGAATTGCGGATCGGTTCTTACGGCCTCGTTGAGCTCGGTGATGGCCAGATCGAGGTTCCCCGGAGTGTCGTAGCGTTCAACGTACCCGAGAGCCCTAAGGTACGACTCATAAGCGGCGGGAGTGCCCGACGCGCCGGCTCTAGCCGCAGTCTCGGCGGACACGCTGATGTGCATCAGCTTGGCGAGCTTCGTGACAACCTCGTCCTGCAAAGCGGCTAAATTTCCGCTGCTGTCTTGGACATTGGCAGAGCCGATCTGCCGCAGATACTTGGTATCGATCAAGTCCACGGTCAGATTAACGTTCGGGCCGTTACGCGCGACGCTGCCTTTGGCCACGACGGTGGCTCCCAATTCGCGCAACGCAGAAGTCGGGTCAGAAATATTGCGGTGACGCACCTCGCTTGCGGGAACCACCCACAGTGACTTCCCACTCGAATCGAGGTCCGACAATTTTCCTGCCAGGCTATCCATCAATCCCTCGGCCAAAGGAGCGTTTGCTGGATCGTTGCCCACATTGTCAAACGGAAGCACGGCGATGTGCTGCTGATTGGACGCGAGAAGAGTTTGAGCCAGGCGGTTTCGCAAGGACGGAAGAACAGGAGCAACGCGAACGCGGCAATCAGGAGAACGGCGGCAGGGCCGACCCATGATTGCCAGCGGCGATTTTTGTGCGGTGCAGCGTCCGACAAGGCTGATTGCGATGCACGGTCGATGTTACTTTTGAGAACTGCGCCGATTTGCAGGTCATCGTCGGGGCCGAGGGGTCCACTACGGTGGCGGGCGGCAGAGAATCGCGCACCTTCTCAAGATCGGCGCGGAGTTCGGAACAGCTCTGATAGCGATGCGAAGGCCTCCTTCGAGAGGGTGCGATAAACGGATGTTGCTGCAGGTTCAGCCGGCACTCCAGCCATTTCGCGCGAGGTCGACCGAAATAGCTGCTACGATGGAAGAAACACTGTCGCGCCGATGCGGCTACCGGCCGGTAAGCATTCGGCCAACACCACGCCGAGCGCCAGATATCCGTGCGGCGATCGACCGCCTTGCCCAGCGACTGCTCAGGCGACATGTAGCCCACGGTGCCGGAGGTGCCACCGCTCTGGGTCATGGTTGCGGAGGTGATCACCCGGGCCAGGCCGAAATCGACAATTTTCGCCAGTCCATCCTTCGTGATCAGCACATTCGAAGGCTTCGCGTCGAGATGCACGATGTTGCGCGCGTGCGCCGCTTCCAAACCTTTGGCCATCTCGATGGCGATATCCACAGCGTCGCGGAAGGGAATCGGCCCCTTGCGAATCTTTTGCGCAAGCGATTCGCCCTCGTAAAACGCCATGACGATGAACCAATGGCCATCACTGCTTTCTTCCACTCCATGAATGACGCCGATATTGGGATGATCGAGCGAAGAGGCTGTCGCGCTTCCTTCAGGAAGCGTTGTTTATCTTTTTCGTTGGAGTTCACTTCGACAGGCAGAAACTTCAAAGCCACGGTGCGCTCAAGTTTTAGATCGAGCGCTTTGTACACCACACCCATACCACCGGCGCCGGCCATTGCCAGTATTTGATAATTGCCAACGCGATCCCCGGCACTCAGGGTGGTGTTGGTCTCGAGCATGTCCTTGCCCCGCGTGCTGTGCGGGCGCACGGATTGGGTTCCCGGCGAGTGAATACGCTTGTCAGGCGGCATGATAAGCCGCCAACTCGTGTCTTTGGCAACAATTCTAATGCCGGTGCAGAGCGCCGCGCTTATGGGGCCGCCGAAATGGCGCGTACGGCGATGACCGCAGAAGTGGCATCGCCATAGGCAGCAGAATGATCCCCCCGTTCAAAGCGCTCGCAAGCCATTCGATGCCGCTTTCGGCCACCGGCATTTTATGACGTACGGGATCGAGTAAGGCGGTTACGACTACGTAAGTTGAGTACCGTGCGAAGAGGAACGGCGCGGGCAGGGCCCGGTACCCGAGCATTGCGCCGCCCTTTCTCGCGATCCAAATGCCGAGAATGATTCCACGTTGCATTTCGAGAATTGTGTCTCTAGCTTTGCTTTTGGCCGCGGCGTGCGCGATTCCGTTCCGTGCCGATTGCGTCGATAACAGAATTATCTTGCTGTTTCCGAAGAACGTTTCAGAGTTCGCTTGCGCCAATCTGGACGAAGCTCTGTCTAGGTTCGCCGATTTCAAAGGCCAGGTCCGACCACGGCAATTTTACGGTTTCGATCAATTTCTCGTGCCGCTTGGAATCAATCCAAACACACAAGTGAACCAGGTCGTCTGGTCCATCGGCGCTCCGGCACCCAACGCCAAGAACCCTTTCAACGCGTGCCCCAACTCCGGTCAATTCTTGGCGATCGTTGTGGGCAAGGTTGACTCTGATTCCGTGAAATCGGCGCTCGCCGAAAGCATGCTTTAAAATGTCCAGATGTTAGGGCTGATTGAAAACGCCAACGATGCGACATTCTGGGGCGCACTCAACGGTCCCGGCACTCGGGTAGCGAACAGTCAGCTAGCGCCCGCCGGCCTCACGCAATCCGGCAAAATGTTTCAGTGACATGAAATCATTGGTAATGAGCGCCAAGGCATCGACGTCCGATGTAGAGGTGCATTTCGAAATCACTACCGACTCGATTGAAGAGCCCGTGATGCTTTAGGAAATCCTCAACGCCGGCGTCATGGTCCGAAAATACATCGCCAAGGAAGACAGCCCGGCCATGGCAAAGCTGCTCGATGGCGTCAGCATCACGACTAATAGCAGTTCCGTTGAAGTCTCGCTCGATGCTACAGACGATCCACTCCACAGCTTACTTCTTCAAAGAAACCTTCAGCCCCGGACAGTAGGAAGCATCGATCTGCAAGTTAAGCTTCGAGCCTGATGCAACCTTTTCGGTCTTCTCACCAACATCACAGATAAGTATCAAGACAGCCGTAGGGCGGATGGGAAGGAATGGTATTGCCATTAGGCACCCATACCTACGAGAATCATTCGTTGCTTTCTGGGACGCTTGCCGTGCCATCTATTTTGTCGCGCGCGGTCGTGGTTTTGCGACCTAAACTGATGACTCAATTGGACGAGCATATTATTCTGTAAGTTCACGGTTTGTAGAGTTAGGATTTTTCATCAAGTTTTGCCGCTCACGCCCTTCTTTTTTCGGCGGTTGAGATGTGTCCTATTTAGCTTATGCACGCAGATCGATCCCCGGTCCAAGTTGCTGGAGAGGTAGAAAAAATAGAACATGGCCAAGTCTGTACAAGCCCCTCCACCATCAATTTTTACTGAACCAGAGAAACCGATACGTTCCGAGCTTTTCAGCATGGAGCGTCTGGAGCAGCACGCTGAGTCTCTCGCCGCCGCTCAGACGGTGGTCAGCAACACAGAGGCCGGACGGCCCCTGATCCCGCGGGTTCAAGAAAATGGGCAGTATCTTCGAATACTACCGGGCCACAGCGCGTGCCATTCAGAACGAGCAGGCAATTATTCCAGCCGCCGAATGGCTTGTAGATAACTTTTATATTGTCGAAGAACAGCTCCGCGAAATTCGCGACGACCTTCCGCCGGGTTTTTACCGCAAACTTCCGAAACTGGCGTCCGGGCATCTAGAGGGTTTTCCTCGAGTCTTTGGCGTGGCTTGGGCCTACGTTGCGCATACCGATAGCCGTTTCGATCCTGAGGTCTTGCGCAGGTTTGTGAGCGCTTATCAGCGTGTGCAACCGCTGACGATTGGCGAGCTTTGGGCCGTAGCCATCACCCTGCGCATCGTGCTGGTGGAAAATTTGCGCCGTCTTGCGGAACGGATGGTCCAGGCTCGTAGCGCGCGATTAGATGCGGACATTCTCGCTGATCGCGTGCTCGGGACGACCGTCCAAGCCGGGGTCTCCACCGATTCGCTTCTTCGCCGCTTCGAGAACAAACCCCTGGATCGCGCCTTCGCGGTGCAATTAGTACAACGGTTGCGCGATCTCGATCCGAAGGTCGGCCCGGTTTTGATATGGCTGGATGAGCGCCTGGGCGAGCAGGACACGAGCGCCGACGAGATCGTTCGCGCCGAACATCAAGACCAGGCGGCAATGACCGTCACCGTCCGCAACATCATTACCAGCATGCCGTTTGATGTCGGAGTTTGGCTGGGAGGACTTCTTTGAAAGCGTCAGCCTTGTGGACGAAATCCTTCGCAACGGTAGCAATTTCAGTGAAATGGATTTTGCCACGCGCGATTATTACCGGCACGCGGTCGAGGACCTCTCGCGCGGTTCGAATCATACTGAGATCGATGTTGCCAAGCGTGCCATCGAGCGCGCCAAAC
>CAVPFH010000015.1:0-308847 GCA_963703675.1 uncultured Acidobacteriota bacterium
CCACTATTGTTTCTGAAGGATTTACGTCTATTCTTTCTTCTCACTCAATGAAAGACGGCTTAAACTCGGCTCATTCTTTCCGAAGCCTTCGACGTTTTTCATCGCGTGAACAACATCATCGGTCGTGACGATATTATATCGGCGGAAGACGTTCGTACTCCGATGACCTGAAATCTTCATAGCAACCGACTCGCTCGCTCCAGACTCTACAAGTTGTTTGATGGCTGACCTCCGGAGGTCGTGGATTATCAGACCATCATATCCTTTCCCGTGGTCCTCGGGATCGCGCCACTTCCCGAGTCCGGCCTTAACACATGCTGCCCGCCAAATCTTCGTAAAGTTCGTATCAGGAAATGCAAATCCGGTTTTCGGCTCTACTTTCTTCAACACATCAATCAGGATACTCGGCATTGGCAGGTACCGTGGGTCTTCGTTTTTCGTCTGGTCACCTTCGAGCAGAATCAAGCCGGTGTCGAGGTTAACTTGCCGCCAATCAATTTGCGTACCCTCTCCAAGCCGCACACCAGTATAAAACAACAGTAATGCAAGCGGTAAGACCTTCGGTGGGAATCCGTCCACGATCTGTTCGAATTGCGCTCTCGTGATGAATCCTTTACGCGCGGGCGGTTCTTTCAAGAATGAAATATGCGGTGCGGCTGAAAGCTTTCGTTTCTGCACCGCAAGCTTGAACATCCGCCGAAGGGCGGAAAGTGATCGGTTGATATAGGCGTTGCTAATGCCGTCTTTCCGTCGCTCGGATATGAATTTTTCACAATCGTCTGTGCTGATGCTAATCGCTCGGCGTTTACGGTCGAAAAATCCGTCTAACGCTTCCAATCCGGTTATCGTCTCGTTTCCGTCTTTCAGAACGAACAAGGACTTTCTGCCACGGTTTTGATAGTCGAGAATCAATCCATCCCGGAGGTCGCCGTAAGTCAACCGCTTGTGAGCTAACGATGGCATCAAGCCAGCATCACGAGCTTGGATTATCCGGTTAAGTTTTGCTCGTGCTTCCTGTTTTGACTTCGTCTTTAGGGATTGGCGGACTTGCTTGCCATTTTCGTACCACTGGGCATACCAGTAATCCGAGTTCGAATACTTAATCAACCCGCCGGTCCCGCGTTCGCGCTCGGTTGCCATTATTGAACGTCCGTAAACAGTATAAGCAATTGGCGGGCCAATCGGCGTAACGTGCTCGCTCCCCGCTCCCGCATACCACGCGCATTGCCTCCTTGGACAATAGGCCTTCGGAGGGACTTACTTGGATGGGGTCGTGATTGTTTAGAATACGAATCGTGGTGGAGGCTGATATGACGAATCCAAGCCAAGATGTGCGAGACATTCTTCACGATATAGTGAACGATCTAGAAAAAACATCAGCGGGGTTGGCCTATCTTTCGAAGGAACTTCGCGCAGTGATTCCGTCGAGCATGGCCGGTCAAATTGACAGTTTCCATTTAGCAAACGCAGAGATAAGAGAATCCTATGCACCCCTTCGATTAAAAATTGACGCATTACAGACTGAGACTCCTTAACAGGGGATGGGGCAACCACGTTGAATGACCTGATGAAAGACCTGTACCCAGACGAGGATTCAACTACTCTGCAAGATATTTATCAGGTTCTGACAGACGTTACTGATGGTCTCGACAAAATCAACGAAACGAACCGAGATATTCTCGATCAAATAAAAACTCTGAATACTGCATCAGCAGCGGCGGAGAATTGGCGATCACGAATATACCTTGGAGTCACGATTATCGTGTGCACGCTTGTAGCGTACGTAATCCATCATTGGTGATTGTATGAATCCGATTTATTTGGAATACATCAAAATTGCGCTGCTGTTGTATGCGGTCGGATTATTGAGTCAGAGTCTTCGTTATATAAGGCTGATTTGGAGTAAGATTTTTGATATTCATGTTGCTGTAGCTTTGAAAGAAGACCCGAAGAAGTACGGCGGCGGAAAGCTAGGTGAAAAAGAATAAACTCTTCAGAAAGTCTCGCAGGGAAGCCCCTAGCCTCAGCCAAATCAGCTTTGAAACTTCTCAATATCAAGGATGTGCCGGGGCTACTTCCGTCCACGCGAACCTATTTTGTCTCCGAACTTTTTAGCAGATACTCTTGCATTAGGTAGTGTTCAGTGAGTACGTTTTCGGCTCTGAATAAAAGTTCACTATTAAACATTCGTCCATAGTAAGGCATCATTGACGCGTCCTCTCGCCGGTGAGCATGGCGTAAAGCAGAGCCACAAGACGCGCTTTCAGCATATAGTCGGACTAGTTCCTCAGTAGAGAGTATTTCATACCAGAAATTTGGCGATTCAACTTTTGCTCTGTCGTCGGCGTCGTCTTTAGCTTCCCAACTCGATAAATCCGCCTGACATTGCTGCGCCGTAACTACCGAAGCTGCTTTTCTCGCCGCTACAATGCGTTCGGACGCAGTCCTAGATTGCATTTTTTCATCGACCGCTGTCTGAGCCATCGTGCGGGCTGGAAGTAAGAGCAACGCAGCACAGACTATCCATCGGCCACTCATATTCATTCGGTACCCCCGGTGGTTCAGTTTGATCGAAAGACCGGCTTCCAAAGTTCATGTTCTCGCGAGACTGCGCCTTTTCTTTTCAGGCGTCTTAGACAACCAAGCGCTCGTTTTTCGGACAATCCTGTAGCTTTCGCTATTTCTGTGATGCTTTTGGGAATCGCCCATGCTCGCTCGGTTCCACTAGCGGAGCTTCGGGTGATCGTCGATTCCATGAATTCTTTGACTTTATGGTCAAACAATCTATCCATGTACCAATCATAGGTTTCCCACAGGACTTTAGGACCATGGTAGATCGTGAACAAAATAGAAAAGATCGAAACAATTGCGACGGTCCAACCCCACCCGGTCCGCGCATACGGCCACAGGTTGGGCCAGCCAAATGTCATAATTCCTTTCAAACTATAACGCCCACTTTTCGCCTCTGGCTACATTTACTGCATTTCATTGTTCTCTCCGGCTCTATTCATGTATCTGGTTATTTTTTCTTTTGCGCTTCACACTCTTCGTATTCCTCATCCTGCGTTTCGTACTCTTCACAACCTTCATTGAACGACTGAGACGATGCCTCGCAACTACCAGAACCTTTTTTCTCAGCCCACTCGTATCCTGCGTAATGTCCTGTTCCTTCCTGATATGGATTTTCCGGCTCCTCGCAGACTTTCTGTTCGTCTTCGGTTTGGTTATCTGAAGACTGTTGCGAAGAGCAACCCGCGAGCGAAAATACTGCGATAGCACAAATGAGTTTCCAGTTCACTTGTCTCTCGTCTGTAAGTTCGCCAAGAAATAAACAAGCCAGACAATACCGCCGAGGAACACAGCCTTTTCAAATATGCTTGCGATGTAATGGCCAAGAAGGAAATCAAACGGAGGATCGGGAGTCCCGTTGAGAACATCACGTATCAACAGGAGACAACCAAAACCCATGAAAACGCAGAAGAGAGCCTTCGGGTATCCGAGCTTCGCCATGCGCTAGTTTAAGCCCAAGTTTGGGTTCTTGGCGGAGGTTTGATGCCCAACTACAGTCAGTCTATTTACTACTTGTGACAGTTCTATTGCTGGATTTGGCGCTGCTTGCAACCCTGGAGTGATTCAGATACTACGATGGAACGAACGAGCTATACAGGTCTTATGCCGGTTGCCTCGACCGGCACACCGATGCCGACAAAGGAAGGTGTCCATGAAACTTCTGTTAGTTTTGCTTTTCGCACTGCCGACATTCGCACAGGAGCACGCTCCGACGAAAGACGTATGTCAGGCCGACGTCGCGGTCTGGTACAGCCACGAGATGTCAAGAGAGTATGCAAAGGCAGAGACCGACCGGACGACAGAGGGCATCAGGAATCGGACTGCACTTGCTAAAATACCTCTCGATGAAGCGGACAAGCGACAGAATGAAATGTATGACTGCATGAATGTGGACCCTGAGAGAGTTGATTTATATTTTAGTGCCGGGAACTTGTATTACAGCATCTTTACGGACCGAGCGTTGAGTTTTATTCGCCGACATCATCTTGAGGAAAAGTTCCGACAGGAAGATGCGGCAGGAGTCCGATAGTATCCCGATGAAAATAAACGATAAACGACGCTTTGGTCAAGGCTTGGGATGCCGCCGTCGCCATTCAGCCCGGCACTCTGTTAACTGCGCAACGTAAATCGGATCGGCCTTGCCATTCCTCGGGTCAGGTTCGCTCAATGAACGCGCTGCCTTCCCATAGCGGATTAATTCAGCATCGGACATCTTTTGGAGTCGCGCTCGAAACTCGGCTAGGCTGTACTCAGTTGTGCCGACCATCACGCTCTCTTCTTACGGCTCCGACATTTCTCGCACTTAACCTGAACTTCATTCCCGTAGAACTCGACGTTGCAGTCGCCGCAACTCTTCAGGATGAGTTTCTTTCCGTCTACGGTGATGACAACCTTAGCTCGTTGAACCTTTATGGGGGGAGGGAATTGAGGCATACCGAAATTATTTCACACTAGTTATGCGTTCAACAACCCTACGCATCCGGTCCCTTAACACATGTTAGAATCCGCGCAATCGGGGGGCGGCATGCGATTCTACTTGATCTTAGTTTTACTAATGCCTTACGTTGTTCGCGGCCAATCTAACGACAAGTTCGTCACCAGCTTAAATCCCGCCGAGCAGAAGGACCTGCAGGCTCTTCAAAAAGACTGGAACGAGCAAGAGAAGAAACCCGGCTTTGGAGACTTTAAGAATAAGGCTCTCGTGGTGTGCCAGATGGTGCTAGGGAGGTTAGGCTACGGGGTAACCTTCAGCGGCGTGCTGGACGACCGAACCGCAGAAGCGATCAAGGCATACCAGAACAACCGACAAATATCACAGTCGGGCGTACTCGATCCCGAGACGGTGTTCAGCCTGACTCGGGACGAGGACTTCGCAAACAAAGAAATCATGTCCATGGCCTCGTTTGATTTGGGTTGGGCGGACGACTCTATTTCAGCCAACGGCGTGTGGGACAAGATGAATAATACGGATAGTTATCTCCAAAGCACCGAAATCGAGTGCGACCGAGGGAAAACCGAATGCACTGAAGCGGATGCAGTGGTTGGGTTTAATAGTGTTATTGCGAAGCAGACAGTGTTCGCTGTGACCAAATGGGATAAATACGAAGTGATCGCGGAAGACGACACGCCGGACTGCGAGCGAGACGAGTTGCGAATTAATCATCAAGAAAAAACCGTGACGACAATTTCCACCCCCACCTATAAGAATGCGTCCTGCACAAAGCTATTGGGTAAACCTGAAACGGTTACATATCGGTTGGTTAGTGGTGCTCAAATCGCGGCAGATCGAGTGACCGCTCTACAACAACACAAGAAGCCGCTCTATCTGATTTCCCCGCAGGCGAGAGCCATCCTGGACAAGAAATAGGTTATCATTCGGTATGGGCAACACGATCATCCTTGCGAAGTTCCACCCAGACGAATTCGTCGAAGACATCGAAAAGGCCGAGTGTTACCAGATATCCCTTCTGGGTGGACCGACCGGAGACCAAATCTTCCAAGAACAACACGGTTGGTGGGACGAGAAGAATCAAAAAGCACACGCGCTGGTAACAACGATCAAACCAGACGAGCGGGTTTCTGCCGAGGAAGCAAAACAGTGTTACTACCGGCAGATCGCGATAAGGGTGTCAGAAGGTTTCGTACATTCACGGTCCTTTGACTTCAACGAGAATAAATTCGTATATCGTCTAATCGACGCCGCAAAGACGCACCAAGCGTAGCTTACGCTTCCACATCCTCCGGCAGCCCTGCTCGGGGGGCTCATTGGATCGGTAATCTGTTTACTCTGTGCACGCCAACACTGGGCTCCTCCGCGTTTTGAACCGGGAGTGTATTTTTGGCAGGCTCGGCGACGGAACTGATTCGAAGGAGAAAGATCGTGGACAATAACTCAAGTCAGGAAGGCTCAGCAACACGCGAGGATGAGATTCTTCTAGCTCAGTATAATTTTGCTAGCGACAATCGAAACCATGCCGATGCTTCAGCATGGGAGATGACTTCAATTGTTTGGGGCGCGCAGACATTGCTTCTTGGCTTCATATTGGAAGCCATGTCGAATAAAGACGTTCAAATTTTGATTATAGTCATCGGTGTAGTGGGGCTATTCCTGTGCGGATTCAACTGCCTAACAATGGGAGCCCGAAACGTTGTAAGTAATGCCATGATTCGAATCTGTTTGCGTGTCGAAGAAGAATTGGAGATGACGCCGGGGCCTCAGCATTTCCTCAACCGAGTTTATTGGAAGAGAATTCAAACATGGTCGTTTGTCGTGATCAATATTCTGTTCGCTGTCGCGTGGGTGTGGGTTATTGTGACAGCTTTCCAACTGCACTTCCAGCCATGTACTGCCTATAGACCATCTCGAAACCTCCTAGACTAATACAGCGGTAACGTCGCGTTCTAGGCGAGACTAGTGGGTTCTGTTCTTTGACAGATGGCTGCAAGGGGCAGATGGCCTATCGGCCAAAAGCCCCATTACAGACTAGCGGGGTTCGGCTTCATCACGATCAGACCCGGGGTGTTGTATGCGATCTCGGCGGACTCGAAAATAGCGTGAAGCTTCATGATTTCCCTAGTCCTACCAAGCATACAGATAAATTCTACTTCGGTGCATATGTGCGGATTGTTTCGCGGTCACGAACTCACCGGCTCGGCGGTGAGCGGGGAGCCATTCATCATTCAATCGCATTACTAAGGCATCTTTACCCACAAGGCACTCCTGCCGCAGAGATTACATTCTCCAAACGTTTCACCGGAGGTGAAATTACGCGAGTAGGGCACGGCTTGCCCTGAATGGAAGCAGTTGGAGCACGCAAAACGCCCTGTTTGCGGGCAGGCGTCTTCTAAGGAAAACCCGAACTTAATACCGTAGAAATTGGACAGTGATGTTTGAAGGGCAGCGGTGCCTTCAGCAGAGAGCCGCGCTACGAAATTCGTTTGTAGCGTCTCTTCGTCAAAGAAACTTCTATGTAGGGGAAGCATTTGTGATAGGTCAGCGTAAGACTCAGGAAGCTGAGGACCCTGCTCCGGCAAGTAAAACCAATGAAATATCTCGTTTGCTCTAAGGTCGCGCAACTTTTCGTCTGTTCGTTGCTCTGCTTTCAAATCGTTAATGTGAACAACCGGAGCCACGAGGAAGTGTTTTCGTGAGTGTTTATCTATATCGCAGCTTCGGCTGATAATTGTAACCGTAGTCTTTTTGCAAAAGGCGATTATGTGTTCCCCAACACCGGCCCATGCATCAGGGACGTCCTTAGCTGCTCTACCGATCAATTCGTTCGGAAGATTCCTGAGTATTTCGCCCACCGGTCTCACATCACCTTGTCTTCGATGACGAGGACGCAGTATCCCCCAGGCATCCTGCTTAGTCGCTGGTAGGAATGTCGGCAACGCAGGCAGTGGTATTCCCGAAAGAACATCACCTTGAAAATAGCAATTTAGTGTCGGGGCTTGGTCATACCACCGGTCGGCAGTAATCACAGCAAATTTACACGCTGCTGTAGCGTGCTGGCGGCTTCACATCTGATTCGCAAATTTCTTCAGGCAGAAAATCATACGAAGCCAGGTCATTTGAAAATGAAACGTAGTCGGCGTCACCTGCTAATGGAATCGCAGATCCATACTGGTTAGCCACTAACTGCCCCAATAGCCTTCGGGACTTTTCAGGCGCGCCTTCAAAGAACAAATCATACGTAATCAATGAGCGGCTGCCCGCCTGTCTTCCTTGATTGGAAATGATCCAAGTTGGTTCTTTATGCGTAAGGTCTACTAATTCGGCAGCTGTCTTATAACCATACACATTCGCGGTGTAACGCAATGCGCTCTGCTCAGAATCTGAAAAAACCGATGGGTCAAAAGCGCCGTCCTTTACTTCAAACCGCGGGTGTGGATAAAGGAATTTCCTAACGCTAAGGACCCGAGCAAAAAGGCTTGCATCAGAATCGCCCGAAACCGCGACCTCAGAGCCGCCGATTGCCGCGCTCATTTCATTCATCGCGAATGAGGGAACGGGGCCAAAATCCATACACCAATAGACGTCGCCGATTATTGGCCTTCCGTGTTCAAGCAAATGTTCCTTGTCGGCAAAATAGAGCAGCTTCGCAATTTTCAGCTTCGTTAGTTGAGGAAGGCCAGCCTGCGAAAAGTACGCAATCGACTGCACTAGTTTTGCAGGATTAAATTCAAATGTTAAATTGTACATCGGCCTCCTCCTTTCCAAGCGCGGTGCCCAAAACAGTCAGCAGAGAACGCGTGGGGTTAAAGACACTGATTCTTGACTTTGTTCAGCATTTCGGATTCCGTTCGCGGTTGTTGAAATAACATATGTTTAGACGCGTCAAGGAGCGCTTTGACGTGAAGAGGTCATAATGTAGGTAAACCTTTTCTTGGCTTGGTTCCGCAATAGGCGTCGGCATCCCAACCTTTAGGCGCTAAGTCAGGGTACACGTATACAACGGGGGCGAGGGCATGTCAACGGAACGACCTCGCCTAAGTCCAGTTTACGCTTAAGGAACCCCCTGCCGCAATGGTCGCGCCCTTTCAGATAATAGCTCGACATTCGGGTATTCGGACGTTATCGAGCGCGGTAAAAGGGCTACAACAGAACCGGCCTGTAGGACGCGCTCGGATTCCCTTCCTACTGGAGGGACCAAACGCCAGATGGCCTTCAGGGGCGTCCCAAGGTCCAAGAGGCGTCAAGCTTGTTTCTCGCCGTCAGACTTGCCGCTAAGCCCTGCGAGGCTCTCATTCTAGGGGTGCTGGCGTACGACGGTTGCTGGATGACCGTGTACCAATTCGGTGCCCTTCGGGGCGACAGTCTTAACGCGCAATCCGCCGTGCTCGGGATTCGGCGCAATCTCGTCGGGTGCTTTGCGGTCCGGATGCTCTGGATGGGATTCCACCAGAGGCACGGTTCCCGCATCGGACACCGTACGAACTCTTAAACCAGTAAATTTCGGGTTGCTCTCAATCTCTTTTTTAATCTCTTTCATTTTTCTCTCCATGATTGCGGATTCCGCGCTTAGCTATCGAGAGTAGGAACTCACGGGTGGATGCGTCGGGGTACAGATGTACTATGCGTTCGAGCACGGCTTTTGGATTTGAATCTGGGTACACCTTCGGTTCTTCTCTCATAAAACCTCTATTTGGGTGGTGTAGTTAGGGGGTTGTTGCGTCGGTTATTCGGTAGACAATTCCGCCATCTCCCGAACCGCAACTTGCCGAAATGGGAGCAAACTTGCTGAAAGGGTCAAAAGAGCTATTGCTCAGAGACCCAGAACAGCGTTTGGTTATTCTAGGAATTCATCGACTTTTGCTCTGAACTCGGGGTCCTGAAGCGCGGTGTTGTACTCTTCCGATGTCATATTGTCGACAGCCTTGCGAAGCGCGTAACTGTTCGACCAGTGGCTACGGCTCCCGCCGCCAACTTTCATCGTTGTGACTTGACCTTTCAACAGCCCACGGTCTGCGTCAGTAAGAGTAAATATTCCAACATCATCAGCAAGGTACTCGATGGCGTCCTTAAAGGCTTGAACTGAAGGCGTCTGTGGATTAATTGGGTGTTTCTCCATCAACTTTGGGTCCTTTGGATTAACCCGCTTAATGCCGTTGTCTACGTAACTGATTATGAGGTCTGTGACGCCCGGAATGTTTGCGAGCCTTGCATAGCCCGGATATTGCTTTAGGAACTGCGCATACTCGTGCCGCGTCACACTCGCTGACTGTTTTCTGAGGTGCGGATTCTCTGGATTCTCGTCGTGGTAGTTCTGCTCGACGACTTTTGCTTGTTCTTTCGAACTCGACACGACTTCTGGCACCTGCATCGGGCTCTGGAGTCTGGCATGTTCGTCTGCGCTGAGTCGCTTGACTTGGTCTGGCGTCAACACAGAGACGACTATTTTCGTCTTTATCGGTCTCGGGAATATCGGCATGGCTGCATAGCGTCGAGTCTTCGTGGTTGGTTCATCTGCGACTTTTTCGAAGGTTTGCAGAGTGAACTCTGTGAACCGGTGGCGAAAAGCGGCTTCTAGGTTTTTGCGATTTGGGATTGCGTTGTTGTGCTCAAGGTACGAGTACAGAAGACGCTCATTTTCCATGGTTCGGCATATTTGTGGATACGCAGCCAAAAACTTTTGGACCTGTTCGTGCATCTGTTCGATGTCCCATGAGTTCGGCTCACGATTTGGGGCGAGTTCCAAATGCTCTTCAGCTTCTAAGGACTGTCTAGCGGCTGATGGTGGTCGTTGTCCTGTGTGCTCTTCCCATCGCCGGTTTTCTAGCAATTGATTAAGTGCGGCTTTCGATTCTCCACGCTGAATCCATTGGGTGAGTTGCATCTCGTCCATACCTGCCACTACCTGCAACTGTTCGATGTTCAAACCAAATTCCTTGCTCATGTACTTTGATCTATCTAACATTTGACTCTCCGTGCGGGATTACCGCATGTGCTGCGTTCTTCGGTTGGTTCTGACGGGTAGGTTTCCTACGCGGTTGGTTCTGTATTCAATAGCGATGGGTCAATAGGCGGTGGTAATCCTGCTTTGATTCGCTCTGCGGTAGCTTTTATTGCGTCGGCTAACGTATCTGGGTGCGGCATGCGGTCTACGGTCCAATTTGGGTCCTGCTGTACGCGTTCGAGTTCTAACATGTTGGTCCTTTGGCTAGGCTCCAAGGTTCAAGACTTCCGTCTGCGAACCGAAGAGCCATTTATCTTTCAGGGAATCCGAGTTTTCTACGGCGATAATTCTCAGTTTCGGCGGTCGCTCTTATGAGCACGCTGTGTGAGTCTTCATTTCCGATGGGCTTCCAGAATCCTGCGATGATTCGTTTTTCTTCGGCGTCGTCGAGAGCGATACGCTCGGCGCGACGCTGGGCAATTGCGGCAGGTGAGTTGTAAATCTTTGTTCGCTCGGCTTCCTGTGCTGCCTTCTGGCTTGCGGCGGATTGTTCGAGTTCTTTATTGACTCTCGCCGTCTCGGCTTCTTCGGTGAACGCGCAACCTTGTTGTTGACGTTTTCTAAAATGCTTCGACAATTTAGCCTGAGTAACGGGCAAATCGTGATCTAGACTTTCCATGAGCACGAGAAAGTTATACTCGCAGGGATAAAAACTCACTCCTTCGTTCGTTTCGGCGAGCCAGCGTTTTACTTCGGAACTCGAAGCGAATTCTTTGATGCGGATTGGTAGGGACATTTGGTCTCCAATTTTTATTTATAATTTTACGGGGTAGGGACTCTACGACTTCGGAAATTCCGAGACGCGAACATGCCTATTAGGAATCAGTTTCTGAATCTGAAATTTTTCTAACGACGTTTTAAGCGTCGAGAAAACGTCGGGCACCGTCGGGCAGCATAGCCACCGCCAAAGGATGTTAGGAGGTGCCTTGCCCCCACCTCGGAAACGCAAAATAGAGTCTCATACCGACGACTCCAAGAAATTACAACGGCGGCTGTGCTGTGCTACTACGGACCAAGAGCACCTTCGGTGCAAAAGGTCCACCACGAACGCTCGGGACGCTCAATAAAAATAAGGGGCTTCAGACTTTGCGGGATGGTCAGAAATGCTTTCAGAGTTTAGGCGATTCGTTCGCTGTTCGTGTTGCCTCGCAGATACGAATTGTACAGTCCGGGATTCGCAACCAACTGCGACGCCGTGACGATGTCAATATTGAAATACCTGAACGCTGTGCCATCGCCGAAAGAGACGATTACGTTTACGCCTTCGAAGGCGGCTGCTTCTGGGTCGATCATACTTACTGGGTCGATGCTGATATTTATGCTCATGTTTCCTCATTTAGTTATTGACAAATGCAAGATTACGTTCTATCCTTGCGTTAGTAATTCGGAGGCTTTATGCAATTCTTGGAAAGCAATGAACTGCTGGCACTGCTGAAAGCCGCTAAGGCACGTTCGAATCGTGACTGGGCAATGATATTGCTAGCGTATCGTCATGGCATGCGGGCGAGCGAGATAACCGGGCTAAAGCGGTCGGACATTGACAGAAAGTCTCATAGCGTCACGTTTCAACGCGTCAAGGGCTCGATGAAGTCAACACAACCGCTAGAACGGCTTGCTGGTCAACCGTTGCTCGACGAACGTGCTGCGCTGCGATTGTGGCTCGCTGAACGCGACGACAACAGCGATTACCTGTTCACCAGCCAAAAGGGCGGCAAACTGACTGAGAACGGCTTCTGGAGGCTGTTCAAGGTCGTGATGGCTGACGCTGGCTTGGAAGGACGCTCCTGCCACGCGCTAAAACACACCCGGGCTAGCCTCATGATTCAGGGCGGGGCTAACCTAGCCGAGGTCCGCCAAACGCTCGGTCATGTCTCGCTGTCCTCGACGCTCCGTTACGTCCACTCATCGCCAGAGCAAGCCGCTAAGGCCGCACGACGGGCTGAGGCTAACGTCTTCTAGGCTCCCGACGAACGCAGGGTTCTACAGCATATCCTTGCGTTATTTCGGGATTGCACGCCGCAAGTCCTTAACCTTCAAATTGCCGTTTTCTGTCACACCGTTGCGTAACCTTGCGTTTCGGGCTTGGGAGTCGGCTGTGGGGCTGGCTTATCCTAGGCGCCTACCATGCATCCGAATCGCCCTGTGGCGGCTGTGGCGGCTCCTACAGGCGTCTACAGGCTCAATTATGGGCGTGTAGGCAACTTGAAATTTCAATTGTTTCAATTTGCGACGAATTTCGACGCGATTCGAACGCGATGCAGTTTGCACCTTTTTTTTCTGCGTCGCTCTACGGTCGTCCTGTGGCTCTGTAGCGTGGTTCTAGGCGGTCCCGAGGCTAATCCGGCGGCTCATTTAGTTTTCAGTTTTTCGTTTCGCGTCGATTCGTCGAGCACGCTCGCGAAGAGACGATTGCCACAATATGCAGCCCCAAAATTACTAAGTCCTGCGGTTGATGTGAGTTCCCGACGCGGGATGTGGTACTTTTTACATACCAGATAGGCGTAAAACGGGCTTATAGTGACCGCTATTATGACTAGAGTCGATACCGGCTCGGGTCGTTCGCCTTGGCTTTTTCTCGGCGTTGGCGCGCTTGAAAACGCGCAAGTGTGAGCTTCGCATATTGGACTTCGAGCAGACCAAGTGCGCGAACGCACTCCGCTTTTACTTTCTCAGTTGTCAGCGGCATGTTCATCAAGGCGTAGATTGCCTTATGTGCTTCCGAACGTGAATTTCGTGGCATGTTACTCCTGTTGCACAACATAACTTTCAGTAAAACGTATTGCCGTTACACCGAAGAACATGGGATAATATACCCATGGGGTCATGGTGTAACGGCAACATACTTCCCTTGAGCGGGCAGAGATGCGGGTTCGAATCCCGTTGACTCCACGCATTGCTGTACGGGTCCGAAAGATGGATATTGGACTTGACTTGAATCGGCTAAAGTGCTAAATTATCCCTGACCCGCTCAAGGGACAGAATTCAAGGCGACGCTAGTACAGGTCGCCTTTTGTTTTTAGTAGCCCAAACGCCAGCGGGTTCGTTCCGAACCAAAAGGCGCACAAAAAGTGAAGTCCTTTTCGACCTCCCGAAACGCCGATTCCCGCTGTGTGGTGAAACAGTGAAAAAGTGGGACAGTATCGCGATACTATCCCGGATACTATCCCATTTACCACACACATAGGACCGAGCTTAGCCATACTGACTTTACAGGACTTGCGAGCCTGAATCCCACTTTGAAAATGGGACTGGGACAGTAAATTACGCCTACAATTATTGCCATAATTATACTGTCCCAATACTATCCCAGATACCGTCCCAGCGAAAATCTGGGACAGTATCGCCGCCCCTTAAAATGGCAAGCTAGAGACTGCCCCCGGGTGTTCTTGCACGATTGGTTCAGTATGGTTAGGAGTCCAGAGGTAAAGATTCACGCCCTTTGGTCCCTTTTTCGGTCCGGTCTTTGTTTTTGTCTTTGGTCCCGACTTCAGTCGAAGTTGACCCTTGGTGTAGTACGAACTAACGCACCGATACGCCGCCGAGTGCGATATGCTTCTGCCCTTCATAAAATCATAAACGGAGAACCAATCAGTCTGCTTCTTGAACCACGCGACATCTGGGTCGTTATCGGTTCCTTCAGTCTTTGCGGATTCGATTAGCCTGCCGTTTTTTATTTCCATCTGATACTTTTCGGCTGACCCATTGCGGAGTTGCACCGAAAGTGCTCGGCGGATGTCCATATCGTCGGATTTAATATACTGCAGGTTGCAGACTGTTTCGGCTTTGCGACTCCATGCAACCGTCCCAAAAATATTATCCCTCTTCGCGGTGTAACCTTCGCCGTCTCGTGCCTTCGGTGCGCCAACGCTGCAGATTAACGAGATGTGATAATGCTCTGCAATTTTGCGGAGGCGGTCAACGAACGGAGTAACAATTTCCATTTTTGACGCATTGCTCGATAACAAATCCGCGCCTTCAATAAAAACAACGGCGGGCATGTAGCCCCTCTTGTCGACGCAAGTCTCGATGATGTTTTTTATCGCGAGCGCGGCAGCTTTGTCCATCAGCGACGAAATAAATTCGATGGGAATAGTTTTTGGGTCTATCCTCATTCTTCGGCATGTTCGATTGTGCGCCCGCACGCCTCTGTCTGGCATGACAATCAAGTAAGATAGTCCATACGTCGCGTGTCCTAAAAATGGTTCCTTCTTTAGTTGCGACTCAAGAAGGTCAATCACCAGCGTGGATTTACTGGAACCGGACGGACCTCCAACTAAATGATAGTCGCCCCTCGGGAACCATCCTTCGGTCGATTCGTTCAGCGCACCAATGACATAATCAAAATCCGTTCCGTCGACGGCTGAGTACTTAAACGCCTCCATCGCCGCGTCGACCTTGGCGTTATGTGCGTCGGCTTTTGCATTTGCTTCGAGCCGACGTTTGTGCTCGGCTTTTACTTCTGCCGTCCAAGGCGTCATGCGCTTGGGGCAGTATTGTGCTTCCCAAATGTAATAATCGTACGTCCCGCGAGTTGGTTCTGGTGGTGCACCCACTCGTGGCGGAATTTCGTTAAAGCTAGTCTGGCTGCTCATTGTCGTAGTCCTTTTTCGGTGTTGTGAATTTAGTGGCTGTAACTGCAAAATCTGGTAATACTGCTGGTGGTGCCTTCGCTTCAATGACTACGATATCGACCGCCGTCACACCTTTCGCGTTTGACGATTTCGAATAACTAATTATTTCGCCGCTGACCAAACGCTGGCGTCCGCCGAGGCTGGACACATGAACAAAAATATCCGGCTCGTCGGGATTTGGCGACTCGGTAAAACCAAAACGTCGCTGGTTATTCCATAGCGAGACTCGTCCGATGAATCTCTCCTTCTGTTCTGGTTTCTTTGCTTCTGCTTTTGCTATGTTGATTGCCATTTTCGTCTCCTAGATTTAATTGATTACTTCCTTCGGTTACTCTTCGAATCTCCGAGCTAGAATGCTGCTGTCCTTAAACTCGATTACGCTGTTGCCGTCTGGTGCTAAATAACGCTCATTTCCTTGAGAATCCACCTCGTAGCTACCTTTCAAAACCTCGGTCCATCCGTGCGTCGTTAGAATTCCTACCGTCTTACAAGTCGTGCTTAGAACATCCATCGGAATTACCTACCGCTATTTCGTTTTCATGCGCCGGTAGCTTTAAATGAGCTAGCGTTATCGGACTTCTCGGGACTTCATTGATCTGCCCGGGCTACACTTTCCGACGCGTACTCGGCGCGTACGGCGTCCGCACCGGCCTCGCGAAGATGCGTCACCCGATACGTCCCGATAGCTTCCTTCACGGCTCGCCAGTTCTTAAACGAGGGCGCAAACGGTAAAGACGACATCCATCGCGATACCTCGCCGATGGCCACAACGATCTTATAGCGGTTGAGTGAGCTAACCGACTTGTCATCTAGAAAGCTATAGAGCGTAGTCTCATGTACGTCCGCCAAGCGAGCTAGCGCGGCCTTCGGGATATCTAGTTGTTTGATAAGCTCTGTTGCTTCAAGTCCGTTCATCGTTCACCTCTGTGTGTCCTGCTAATTTTGCCGGGTCAAAGAATAGCGAGACGCTGAATTTGCATCTCACAAGGTCTATATACGTAACGCGCAGCAGAATACGTACGCTTAGATTCACGCTCGGATTGGCAGACAGAACAACATACGGGCGGGTTAAGTCTCTGGACTCCGTGCTGGCAATGAGGGGGCACAGGCCATTCCCGGCCTTTCCAACCGGGGAATAATTCCTTCCGTGCCGCAATTGCAAGCTCGTGAGCGATCTCGATCACCGGCGATACCGCATAAAATGGTCCTCCCGGCTCGACGCCTTGCTCTATCCTCGCGATGATCGTCAGGAGACGCTCTCTGGCCCGCTGTAACAGCTTCTGCTGGCCTCGGACGCTCAGACCCGATGACGGTGGCAGTCCTAGCTCGTGCTCCATTAACGCGACTGATTCCCGGGCGGGTAGTCGCTTTCGGGCCTGTTCGAATACTGCCCGGCGGATATTCTGCCGCGAGTCCGGTTCTGTCTCTGAGTCCGCACGGAGAGAGTCCAGAATCCCGGGCTTGCCCTCACCATTTTCATCCGGCAGCGGCGTAAGGCTCTGTGAGTAATCAAGCGGGTTCTTAGCCCGGCGGTGAATGTCCGCGATGTAATTCCTGCAGACTTGGACAACGTAGGGATTGAGCTTTCCTTCGGTGCGGTACTTTGAGTCCGCGATCTCGGGATGGTTCGGTTCGATTGAAAGCAGTTTCAGGGCTAGCTCGTTCCGAACGTCATGCCACCACGATTGGTTACGACGTATGAAACCGTTCGCCACCATGTACTTGTTGGCAAGCTTCTGAGCGAATGCGATCTCCCTCGGCCACGGATAGCCCTCTGTTAGGAACATTAGGCAGACTCCCGCAGTGAGTCCGCGTAGGCGTCAAGGTCCTTTACATCGAAAAGAAGACGTTGCCCGTCAATATATCCGTGAAGCTTTTCTTCCCAGACGAGCGAACGAATACGCCATTTCGTGGTTCCGAGATAGGTTGCAGCGAGGTCTACATTTAGCCTGCGTGGTAATACTGCGGGCAGGGGTGTAGTTGCAGGCGATGCGGGCGCATTTATACT
Source organism: uncultured Acidobacteriota bacterium (assembly GCA_963703675.1). Lineage (GTDB taxonomy): Bacteria > Acidobacteriota > Terriglobia > Acidiferrales > UBA7541 > Palsa-295. The sequence continues at coordinate 17,166 of CAVPFH010000015.1, forward strand.
AGGCGATTGTGTTGCAGGCTTTCTGGAACGCATGGGCTTCTCCGAACGGGGTTACCGTTCAAAGAAAAACCCACTAGGTGGGTAGCTCGCCGGATTGCTCCGGAAAGGTTCTTGAGAGGATATCCATCCCGGACTGATAATTCCCGGGCTTCGTCGGTCTCCGGTGTTCCCTCTTCGGTGTTCTTTGTTTAGCCCCTGTTACCGAGTTCAGGAGCCCAACCTAGAGGTAAATGGTACTGCAATCAAAGGCTATCATAACCCTAGGTGCCTTGTCAACTCTGTCAAACGCCTGGTAGTGGGTCAGTTTGAATTTCCGACAACTGACTCACCAGGTTCTTGCACTAAACTGAAGTTCCAGGCATCGTGAACGCACCAATATGAAACAAGAGACTCGTACCCAGTTGGGACGCTTGCTTCTCCTCGTGGGTCGTTTCGCGCTCGCGGCTATTTTCCTCGTCGCAGCTTACGCAAAAATGAGACCGCCGGGTGGTATGCCCTGGACGATCAGGTCCATAAAGGTTTCTCTCGCTATGTTTGCACTGGGAGTGGACTCTTACCAAATGCTGCCGCCTCGGGTGGTGACGCTCGTCGCACACTTGCTTCCGCCATCTGAATTGTTCCTGGGTCTGTGGCTTTTAAGCGGCATCGGGCTCCGTTTTTCTTCGCTGGTGTCGACGTTGACGATCAGCGGGTTCATTGTTGCTATGTGGTCGGCGTACGAACGCGGTCTGACGATCAGTTGTGGCTGCTTCGGCCCAGGCGAACAGGTAGGGCCCACGACGCTCGTCCGCGATGGCTTAAAATATCTGCCTCTCGCCCTTGTCGTTACGGTCGGTGCCTTCATGAAACATCGGAAATCGCAGGCAACGGTACTTCCGTAAACATCGCTCTGCGTTGTTACGCCGCCCCCGGCAACATCCCTTCCTCAAACTGACCCACTACCAAACGCCCCCTGCTTCAAACCAATCAGAACCGATGGCGGCTAATGCGTGCTTCGTCGCATACTCGTCACCGTTCTCGTAACCGTTCGGCTCAAATAAGAACTGATTCAGCCTAACCAGTACTCAACAAAACAATAGGAGATACGAGTATAGGCTAGAAAAATGTAGATTGAGAATCTGGCGTGCTAACCCCTGCACCATACCGCCACAACGGGAAGTTACAGATTGAAATAGAACACGATGACGCCAGGCATCAGCTTGACGCCGAGTGAGATTGTAACATCGCCAAGAACAACCGGGAAAGCGTTACGCCAGGTCCTGCGCGGTATGGCTCCAGGGCTTCGTTATCGTCTAAGCCTGTATAGACAACAAAGGCGTCCCGATATTCCGGGACGCCTTGTGTAAAAATCCAAATCCAGCTGCCGAAGAACCCGGAGAGAGACGACGGAAACTCCGTCGTTCTCGCCGCGCGACTACGGCAGGTAGTAGCGGAACGAAGTGAAGAGCATGTTGTCGATAGCGTGTGGGGCGATTGTACCAGCCGAACCGGACGCACTCCCTGCTCCTGACCAGGTGTTCTTCACGAGATAAGAATACTGCGGGCCCCACTGGAAGCGCCCCTTCGGTCCGGTATAAACGCGATACCAGAATCCAATGGTGCCTTCGATGAGGTTTCGTGCGTCACCCGTGCAATTGTTCAGTGCTCCTGGAATAAACCCATTCGATCCCAGGACAGCCGTGGTGTTCGTGCTAGCACCCGGCGCCGCGAATGGAAGCGTTTCCACACGGCAGCCGTCGTTCCGGAACGTTGGCGATCCATAACCATCATTGCCGGTCTTGCCTGTGATTGGATTCGTAAATGGATACGCAGCCCGTCCGGCGTATTCACCGCCGACATAAGCGTAGATATCCAGCTTCGGCGTTGGATGGAATTCGACCGTGGCTAACGCTTGATAGCTGCGAAGCAATGCCAGGGTGCCATCGGGGTGGACAGTGGCGTCGGAAAGCTGAGCTGTCCCGTAGCGTCCGATTCCATCTCCACCAAGGAAGTGAACGCCAAAGTCGACTTTCTTGTGGATCGATACTCGTCCGTTTGCGCCAATACCACCGCCGGTTTTGGAACTGTTAAACGCGCCCAAAGTGGGATTCGTCGAGCCCGTCAGAGTGCAAGTGGTGGCAGGAATTGCTGCCGGCACCGGGGTGAATGGCAAGGTGGCCGGGAAGGTGAATCCGCTGTTCGCGTAAAAGCACGGATAGACGCGATCGCGGAAGTTGCTGATCAGCCCGTACACTTCAAAATGGCCCCAGTCTCCCGGATCCACCGCAGCCTTCACGACGAAGTCGGGTGTCTTATTGTAGGCGTAGGTGCCGGTCGGATTATAAAGTCCGCCGCTTACCCCAGGCGCTCCAACTAGGAAGTTGTTGAAAGTGGTCGCGGTCAAAACCGAGGTAGTCACGTCCGACTGGTTTCCAGCGGTGGTACTGAGCGTGGTGATGGTCGGATTGCCGTGCACCGTCAAAGTTGTATTCGCAGCTTCGACTGAAGCAGCCAGCGTGAACTTGCCGCCAAAAGTCTGGGAAACGCGCAGTCCGTATTGGCGCGCCCAACTGAATCCCACCGTGTACTGGGGGTCAATCGTCATCGGCAACGCTTCGGTGCGGTTATCCGCACCCTTCTTAGTTTCGGTGACCAAGCTCCACATCTGGCCACCCGTGATACTGAATCCGCTGTCAAACTTGGCTTGTCCCCAACCTTGGCGCAAACGCAGCACGTAGCTGTTGCTCTCATTGTCGTTCGAAGTGATTCCAGTACCCAGGAAGTCGGTCTCGACATACCCGGTCAACTTTGCGGCGTCCAGTTTCCCCTCGGCCAGCATGCTGAGTCGAGACTGACGAGCACTGAAGTTGAATTCGGTCGTTTGGCCGCCCGGATTACCGGCGAAAGGAACGCTGTTGAACGGCGTGTTGATGTCCGCACCAATAGCCTTATTGCGGAAAACCGTTTCAGCCGCCAGGAAACCGCCCGGAGTGATCGTGATTCCCTTGTAGCGAATCGCAATCGGATTCTCGGGGCTGGCAGCCTGACCGTCGGCGGTGCCGATGGACACGGCACTCACGTTGCCGCCGTTACCGACCGGCGTGTTCGCGCCTTTCGGCACGCGGCTATCCGGAGCAGGCTCATAGGAAGTATCGCGAGGCGTGCTGACTACCTTCAACTCCGCTTCCATGGCCTCCATCCGCTCTTGCTGTTCCTTCATCTGCTGATTCTGAAGCTGAATTTGTCTGGCTTGCGCTTCCAGAAGTTCGCGCAGCTGCTGAAGTTCACTCTCCATTCCTGAAGAGCCAGGCTTTGCCGTTGTCTCTGTAGTCGACGTGGATGTCTTCGCCGAGGCGTCGCTCGCTTTGTCGGACGTTTTATCGGAAGCGGCCACGGCGTTGCTCGTCTTTGCCGCCGCACTGTCCTTGTCGCCGTCTGAACTGGTCCGCGCCATCGCCGGCAATACGATCAGCCCAAGGGCTAACAAATTTGCTACGAATGCTCGCATTACTTCCTCCTTAAATTTGACCGGCAACTTTCCTGGCGTCGAAATCGATTCTTCGACTCCAAGTTCTGACCTGACTCACTTAGCTGCGAGTAATAGCGAAACCCGAGATGAAGGTCACACGCCCACAACAAACTGCGTCCCGATGCGTAGGTGAAACGCACACGGGTGACGAAGGAGGCACGTTAAGCGGATCACTTGAATGTCCTGTGACGGGAATGTTAATTGTGCGTTACATATGGGAAACGACTGAAGCGCGGGCTTTCTTGACTATTCAGATTAAAATTTACTAACAGGTTGCTTCTTTACCGGTCTCGGTCTCGACCATTGCTGGACGAATCCGCCGGAATTGGCGGGCACTGAAAAATCGATGACGGCAGGGGTCGCATCGGTACGCAGGAAATCCTAGCCAGCGTTTTACAGCTATAAGAGTACCGACTTCGACGCGATCGCGCGAGATGTGTTCTAGATCGAAATTACCGCAACGTGGGCAGTGCGCATAACGCTCGAAAATCGCAGCGACGCGCCAAGCGTAGAACCGATGATCGCATGTGTGGCATCGCCACGGCCTTAGACCAAACATACTGGCTACGAAATCAGGAACTCCGCTGCGATGCGATCGAAAACAGTTCGCACTGCGACACTGCGGACAAATCATCATCACCTCACGCCTAGAGCCGCAGCTTACCCAAAAGCACAACTCACGGCAAGTTAGACCCGCATTGCCAGCGGCGCGACCGCAGGCCGCCCGTCCAGTGTAGAATATTCTGCGAAAGGATTCTGAATGCCAGACTACACTGCAGCCCACGCCCGCGCGGGAATTGATGCCAAACTGCCGAAACTGGAAACCTGGCCCAATACTTTTTCGGGCTACGTGATTACCACTCGTTACCCGGAATACACTTCGGTCTGCCCAAAAACAGGCCTGCCGGATTATGGGACCATCATAATTGAGTACCAGCCGCGAAAGCTTTGCCTGGAATTAAAGTCACTGAAAATGTATCTGTTGGCGTACCGCGATCTCGGAATTTTCTACGAAAACGCAGTCAACCGAATGCTGCGGGATTTGGTCGCCGCGACCAAGCCTGCGTGGTTTCGCGTGACCGGGGAATTCACACCTCGCGGCGGATTGAACACCACCGTCCGCGCTGACTGGCCGCGCACCAAGAAGTAACATTGTCGGTTATCGGGCATAGACATCGCGCTTTTCGTCAGCCATAATTTCGCTCGTGAATGACAGGCGGCCGATGCCGCATCGCAAGGAGGCTTGATGAGTTCAACGCCTAACACCCCGGTTACGGAAACCCACGTAGTTGAAACATCTGCCCTGCCGCGCTGGGTGACATTGCTCTTTGTGATCGCTTTTGTACTGGTAGCCTATCTGCTCTATGCCGGCTACACCGAACGCCAAGCCGCTCGCAAAGGTCTCGACGATGCGGACAAGAAGACTCAGGCGCTCGCCGCCGAACTCGATAAAACGAATTCCAGGCTGGCCGACCTCAAAGGCCAGCTCGACGTAACTTCGCAAAAATTGGGTCTCACTCAGGACGAACTCGCTCGCGCGCGCAGCCTCGCGCAAACCATTAAGAAGGATCAGCAAAAGAACGACCAGGCACTCCGCACACAGATTGGCGAAGTGCAGGCTGACACCACCACGAAATTCGGACAGGTCGCCACGGAACTCAGCGGCACCAAAACTGAAGTGGACGCGACCAAAGCTGACCTGGAAGCGACAAAGGGCAAGCTGCAAAGCACCATTGGAGACCTGGGCGTCCAGAGCGGCTTAATCGCGCGGAACCACGATGAAGTGGAGGAGTTGAAGCGCCTCGGCGAGCGGGACATCTACGAGTTCGATCTCAACAAGTCAAACAAAGGCCCTCAGCACGTCGGCCCCATTCAGGTTGTCCTGCGCAAAGTGGATACCAAGAAATATAAGTACACACTCAACGTCGTAGCCGACGACAAGAGCATCGAGAAAAAAGACAAAACCGTCGGCGAGCCGATTCAATTCTACGTTCACGGCGCGCGCGCTCCCTACGAGATCGTCGTATTCGATCTCACTAAAGATTCAGCCAAGGGATATCTCAGTACGCCCAAATCGGCGAACGCGGCTCCTCCGGCTGCACCGAAGCCCGGCAATTAACCGCTCGCGAATCACAAACACGCGATTTCGCGACGGACATTCAACCCGACGGCATCGCCGTCAAAGATTTAAGTGTAGCGCCGCGACCTTTAGCGCGGCACTTTCACACGGCAACATCCATTTGACGTGAAATGGGAATGTCAAACGGAGATTCGTCTTGTTCTCCTGCTCCGTCGCGGCGCTTATGTCGCATCGAGTGTCCCCAGTCCATGCGGCGCTGGAGATGAGAAATCGGCGCACACTTTGATTCAAATTCTCAGAGGGTCCTCTCGCCAACATCTATATTCCGTCTTGGCCCTCATTCTTTCCGTACTTTGGGTCCCCAAAAACTCTCAGGCTCAATCCGCTCCGGCTGAGGTCCAGCAACCAGTTCGTATAGCCACAGAAATCGTCAAACTGAACGTAAGCGTAATGGCCAACGATGGGAGTTTCATCGGAGGTCTCGAACAGAAGAACCTCCGCGTTCTCGACAACGGCTCCGAGCAGCCAATAGTTTTTTTCGCCCCGGAGGATGCGCCGGCGCACATCCTGGTGCTGCTGGAAACGAGTCCAGCTGTGTACTTGATTCAAGATCAGCACCTCAGCGCCGCATACGCTCTGCTGGAAGGCTTGGCGGCCGGTGATCAAATATCGCTGGCCACCTACGATGACGCACCTCACTCCATCCTTCCGTTCACAACCAACAAAGCCGCCCTCGCGGATGCGCTAGGTCAAATTCAATACAACGTGGGTATGGGACAATTGAATTTCTTCGATTCCCTCGCCAAGGTTCTCGATCAGATCGCCGACACGCCCGGAAAGAAAGCCATCATTCTTTTGACCACAGGCCTCGACTCCTCGTCCTCCAATCGCTGGGATTCGTTAGTCCAAAAAATTCGCACGCAAGACGTAGTGATTTTTCCGGTTGCGCTCGGCGGTTCGCTGCGCCACTCACCTGACAAAAAAAAGGCCAACACTCCCACAAGCACCACCACCCAGCTATTCGAAAATGCGGATCGAGCGCTTTTCGCCCTTGCGAGCATGACAGGCGGCTACGCATTCTTCCCTGTTTCGCCGAAAGATTTCATACCCGTGTATCACGAAATCGCGGCGGCTCTTCGTCATCAATATGTGCTTGGCATTGCGCCGCAACACGACGAAAAATTTCACCCGCTGAGCGTTCAAGTACTGGACGCCAACGGCCGGCCGGCGCCGAAAGAAGGCAAAAATTCGGTCTATCAGGTTTTTGTGCGAGCGGGGTATCTTGCACCTGGACAAAATCCGTGAATGGGCTCACGCCACTCCGAGGGTAAATTGGTCACTTAAATCGTATAATCGAGCGCATTTGCTAGTTTCAAAAAATACAACGAGGTGTGATGAATCGCCCGCCAATCAAATACTTGGTTCCCCTGTACATCACGATGTTCATATTGTTTTGTCTTTTCGGCGCAACTCCCCACACGCCGGTACTGGCTGGCGAGGCGCCGACGCAGCAAGCCGCTTCCCCGGCCCCTCCGGCTCATTTCGCATTTGGCGGTAATGCAGCACAGATTCCCGCATCCTTCATTCGCAATCTCATCTTCATGCCGGTGCGCGTGGGCGCCAGCAAAACCTTGGTCTTCGAACTCGATTCCGCCGCCGTCACATCGTCGATCGACCCGGAACGAGCCTTACAACTGGGATTTCAAGTCGAGAACGAAGGCTCCGACTCCTCAGCCTCCGGCCAAGCAATCAAGAATATCGATCTGAGCCTCCCCGGTCTGGATTTACCCATGACTTCCCTACCCGTCATTTCTCTTCAGAATTTCGCCGCGGAAACTGGACAATCTTGCCAGGGGGTTCTCGGCAAGGATTTCTTCGATCGAGTAGTAATTGAGGTCGATTACATCAGGCAAACAGTCCAGCTTCATGATCCCAGTGTTTTTACCTACGACGGCACAGGAAAGAGCTTCCCTCTAACTTTCCCTTCAGGGATGCCCCTCCTGCGAGCGAAGTCCGAAATTTCAGGACGCAAAACAATCGACGCCGACTTTGAAGTAAACACTGCCCTCGATGCTTCGATTTTGTTTTTCAGAAGCTTCACCGATGCCGAAAAAGTCTCCGCGGCGCATTTCAAGTCCGTGCCCGCGTCTTATCCGCAAGTCGACGACGGTGCGAAGATCCTGCTGGGCCGCTTGCGCACTTTCCAAATCGGTCCTTTCTTGGTGGAGACTCCTGTCGCGATTTTTTCCCAGTCAAACTCCGGTGGCACTCCGGACAAAAAACTTGCCGGCGCCATTGGCGGCGATTTTCTGCATCGGTTCACGGTGATCTTCGATTTTCCTCATCAGCGCATAATTCTTAACCCGAACCTGCAATTCAATCATTCCCTTGACGAGGACATGAGCGGCTTGTCCCTCGTGGCCAAAGGCGCGAACCTAAAATCCTTCGAGGTAGTCCAGGTACAACCCGGCACGCCAGCAGCAGGCGCGGGGATTCAAAAAGGAGACATTATCGTCGCCGTTGATGATGAGCCGGCCGCGGATTTGAACATGGCAGCCGTTCGTGATCTATTCCGCCAAGTAGGTCACGAATACAAACTGCTCATCGACCGGAAAGGCCAATCGATCACCGTTTCCATAAAAATGCATCGCTTGATTTGAAATCACAGGCGCAACAAGTGTTTACGGCCGAGAGGTCGAAGGTTGCTTGGAGGAAGCAGTTACGACGCCTAAAGGGGTGATCGGCGGTTAATGCTGGAACCTCTTCACAGTCATCGCCATTTCGTGCAAACGCGCGTCAACTTTGCAAAAAACCGTGTCCGGCTCATGCTTGCCGGTAGGAAGCCGCTTGCCAGCATGGCATCCGGTGAGAATTTCAATTCCCTGCTCCACGGTGGCCACCGGATACAAATGAAATCGGCCCTTGGCGACGGCTTCAATCACTTCATCGCGCAGCATTAAATCGTCCACGTTTTCCGCAGGAATCAGCACGCCCTGCTTGCCGGTAAGCCCTTTCATTTTACAAACATCATAAAAACCTTCAATCTTCTGATTCACTCCGCCGATTGGCTGAATGTCGCCATACTGATTTACGGAGCCAGTGACGGCCAGCTCCTGATGAATTGGAAATCCCGAAAGGGCAGACAGGAGCGCGTAAATTTCGGTGGAACTCGCACTATCACCGTCCACACCCGAGTAGGACTGTTCGAAACACACACTGGCCGAAAGCGCCAAGGGCTTGTCTTGCGCGAATGTACGACGCATGTATCCCGAAATAATATGAATACCTTTATCGTGGAAACGTCCGCTGAGATTCGCTTCGCGTTCAATATTAATGATCCCGACTTTGCCGGGCGACGCCGAAGCCGTGATTCGCACGGGCTTGCCAAACGCATACCCGCCGATCTCGAGCACGCTCAACCCGTTCACCTGGCCCACGCGCGTGCCGGTGGTATCAATGAACAAAAGATTCTGCTCGATCATTTCGCGAATTTTAGTTTCGGTCAAATTGTGCCGCTCGATCTTGGAATCAAGCGCCTGGCCTACATGCGCGGCAGTCACTGCCGTCAGACCTTCATTACGCGCAATGTAGGAAGATTCTCGCGCCAGGTCGGCAAGATCGAAAAATCGTGTCGTAATTTTCCCGCGACGCCCCGCCAAACGCACTCCATGCTCGAGAATCGCCGCAAACGCTGTCTTATCGAAAGCGCAAAGTTTCTCGTCGTCGCAAATCTTGCGGAGGCGTCCCGCATATTGCCGGATGACCTCGTCGCTCCACTTCATTTCCTCGTCAAATTCCACGCGCACTTTGAAAATCTTCTTAAAATCTTCCTCGAAATCGTAAAGCAGCTCGTACATGTCGCGGTCGCCGATCAGAATGATTTTGACGTGCACATCGATTGGCTCCGGCTTCAATGCCGCGGTGCTGAACGGAAAAAACACATCCACAGGCTGAATCTCGAGTTTGCCGTGATTCAAAGTGCGCTTCAGCGTCCGCCAAACCCCTGCTTCCGTAAGAGTATCCAGCGCGTACATTACGAGAAAACCGCCATCGGCGCGCAGAAGTGACCCGCCGCGCAAGTCCATGAAATCCGAATTCCACCCGCCGCGCGTATCGTAGCTACGATGAATGGTTCCGAAGAGATTTGCGTACGTGGGAATAGTCTCGAAAATCACGGGGCACTTTTCGCGCTCGCCGTGCGCCAGGATCACATTCACGCCGTAAACGCGGAAAGGATCGCGTTCTTGTCGTTCAACTCGCGGGCCAGCTGCGCCTTCAGGTGACGGCTGATCTTCCTCGCCCTCGCGTTCCTTGAAGGGCTCCAAATTGTCGAGAATGTGGTGCCGCACTTCCTCCAGGTACTCGGCGATCTGCGCGCTAGGATATTTCTCCTTTAGTTCTTCAATTACGCCGTCTACCAGCACCGAAGCAGCTTCCTGCTCCAAATAACTCATCTCGCTAGCTAATTCGCGAGAAAGCGAAAGCGTCTTGCGGTAAACCACCGTGAATTCCTGCCGAAACTGATCGTATTTCCGCTCCAACTCTTCAGCCGCCAAGCTCTCAAGTTTCCCTTCCTGCACCATCTTAGGAATTTCCTCGATAGGCACCATCTGCCCTTCGAGCACAGGAAAAATCTCCGGTAAAGCGACGGCGCCGACTTGCATCCGCCCCAGCGCAAACTGTTCGCGCGCGATCCGTCGAGTGAAATCATCCATCAATTCCTTTTCGCGCTGCGTAAAACGCTCCACAATGCGCGTTTTTTGTCGCTGGAAGGGCTCGCCCTCGAAAACTTGCGGAATTCGCCGCCGCAAAAAATCAATTCCCGACTCCACTTCTTTCTTAAACGCATTAGCCTGCCCGCGCGGCAAGGTAAGCAACCGGGGCCGGTCGGCATTCTTGAAGTTATTCACGTACGCACGGTCCGGAGCAGGCTCGCTCTGCGGGTGCATGTCTTCAATCATCCGCACGATCATGCCGCCGCGGCTGGTGCCCGAAAGTCCACACACAAAAAGGTTGTAGCCAGGAGCAGTCAGATCCACGCCCATGCGTAAAGCGCGCAGCGCGCGTTCCTGCCCGGGATCGCCGGTCGAAGGCGGCACGTCAGCCGTGGTCTCAAAAGGAATCCTCGACGGATCGCAACGCCAGCGAAGTTTTTCTGGCGGCAGAGTCGCGTGTTTTGGTTTGGAATTCTTACTCATTCGATGGTCCGAAGGACGCTACTCTAGCACGCTCCGCTTTGTCTTCCCATTCGCATGCAACCCGATGTTTCCAGCGTTGGTGCTAGGTGCGTAGAGGTCCAGCAAGCTCGCCCCCGTTGCCACCACAATGGGCCCCACCACGACGCCCAACAATCCAAAAGCGCTGATGCCTCCCAACACGCTGATGAATACAACCAGTCCACCCATTTCCGCGCGCCCGCTGATCACCCAAGGCCGCACGACATTGTCCACAAGTCCCACAATAACGCTGCAGAACACCGCCAAAATGATGCCGGCGCCAATGTGCCCCTGAACGATCAAATTCACAGCGGCAGGTACCCAAATCAGCGCCGATCCCACCACAGGCACCAACGAAAAAAAACCCATCATCACGCCCCAAAAAACCGGCGCGGTTATTCCCGTGAGACCAAAAGCAAGGCCCCCCAAAATCCCATGCGCCGCGGCCGCAACGCCGCTGGATACCACGCTGGCGAAAATCAAGTCGTGCGCTTCCGACATCATTCGGTCGCGATGAACAGCCTCGAATGGCAAAATCTGGCGCACCCGAGCAACTATAGATTCACCATCGCGGAAAAGATAGAAGATGGCAAGAAGGGTCACGCTCAGGTGAAAGAGAAAAACCGCAGTGTTTCGGAGCAGCGTGCCCAATCGCGCGGCAATATAGCCGGCGGCCGCGTCGGCATACCGAGACAAAATCGTACTGAGGCTGGTTACATTATTATCGACGAATTTCCCTTCCAGCTGGAGCCAAAGCCGGTTCACCCAATCGAAGTGGCCGCTTTCAATTTGCTGTTGCAAATTCTGAACAGCCTGCACACCTTGGCGTACGAATGCGCCCATCACCAGTAACGTGGGGACGATCAAGATCAGCGTCACCGCAATTGTCGCGATCAAAGCTGCAGTCGTAGGCCTGAATCGCGCCCTGAGCCGCAAATATCCAGGATAGGAAACCACCACGATGATGATTGCCCAAGCCAATGCGGGCAAAAACGGCTGGAACACTAGGAAAACGAAGTAGGTCAGGATCACCACGATGCCGTAAAAAAGCACGGTGCCCAGTCGCTTCTGGGTAGTTTGTTCGACGCTTAAGGAATCTGTCCTAACCATTTGCCCCAAAGAGACTGATAGTTTCAATCCGCCTGTTTGTCAACTTAGAACACATCGCATTCCTGCGCGAGTCTGGCCCACAACACGAATCAGGTCCACCCCTGCCGGCTCGACGCAAACCGTCGAGCCGCCTCTACAAATGCAAATCTCGGAGAACTCAATCCCACATTGGTTTTGTAGCCGCCAGTTCGGCGCAGTTCAGCCGGATCGGCCGCTGCAGCGCGCGCCGGTGTTATCATTAGCTCAGAATTGGAACAAATATGCCAACACCTCCCGCTCCCTGCCCGCACAAACGAACTCAGCTCGTCGCAAAAGACGATGACGCCCAGTTCGTAGAATGCCTCGATTGCGGCGAAATCCTCGAAGTAGGCGAACTGACGGACGGTTCTGGCTCCAGCGAGTCTCTCTCCGACGCCTAACTCTTCCGTAGCTACTCGCGAGGGATCAGTCCGGAAAAATTCCCTTCCGAACTTTGTTCCGCGGAGTACAATGCTGCGTAACCCGATGCAACCACAGTAAGGAGGCCCCATGCGCGTACTGGTTCGCGTTGTTTTGGTTCTGGCACTCGCTTGCTTCGCAGCTTCAGCGCAGGAAGAATCGAAGCCCGCACCCGCCGCCGGTGCATCCTCGGCAACGGATTACAAAATTCCACCCGAGGCGTCGAAGCTTCCGAATCCAGTGAAGCCCACTCCCACATCGCTGGCCCAAGGCAAAAAAAACTACGGCTTCGATTGCGCCTTGTGCCATGGAAAAGACGGCGATGGAAAAGGTGATCTCGCGGGCGACATGAAGGTCAAATTATCCGACTACCGCGACTCAGCATCACTGAAGGACTACACGGACGGCGATTTGTTTTACATCATCAAGAACGGCAAAGGTGAGATGACCGGCGAGGGCGACCGCTTGAAAGACGGTGAAACCTGGAACGTTGTGAACTACCTCAGGTCGCTGGCCAAAAAAGGAAGCGCCGCGGCCACACCCAAAACACCGGGGTCATAAAAACCCTGAGCTAGGTGCCAAAGGTGGTTTGACGTTATGAACGCTACGGCACCGTAGCGCCGACACCCCGCCGGCTCTGAATCGGTTACTGAATCCCAAGTTTCCGAATAATGCGGACCACGTCGGCAGCAGAAACGTCATAAAGCGAGTGCTCGTCTTCCTGTTCCAGCCGTTCACGCAAATATTCTGCGCCAATATAGCTGGCTTCGCGATCGCTCAAATTCCGCCCCGATCCAGCTCTGAATTCCACGAACCCAGGATGCGCCAACCCCAGCACCACTCCCTTGCCATCCACCAAAAATTTGCAATCCATAGTGTCCGCATGGCGCGTAGCAATTCCATTCCAACAATGTGAAAACCGACAACGATACACGTAATCGGTCACTTTCGAGGGCACATCAAACGCCCCGATGAAATCGCTCATCGCGCCCACATTAGGAATCCAAGCAACTTCAGTCTTAGCCATAAAACCCCCGAACTCGCATTTTCAAATCGCGTCCATTACGAACACTAACTAGAAGTTATCTTCTAGTTATTTCCGGACGCCCACGGCTGCAGTCTGATTGTTGTGTTGATAACTCCGGATGGCTGCCGCTACTCCCGCGCCAGCGGGCACATGCAGCCCCTGATCCGTCAGCACCTTCTCGAACGCTGCAAGAAACAGCAGGACATTCGTATTCTGGCTCGAATACCCCATCAATCCCACGCGCCAGATTTTTCCTTTGACCGGACCAAACCCGCCGGCGATTTCAATGTTGAACTCATCAAGAAGCTGCATCCGTACTTTACGATCATCGATTCCACCGGGAATTTTGACGCTGCTGACGGTAACCAGCCTATCGGCCGGATCGGTCACAAACATTTCCAGCCCCATCGCTTCCAGTCCCGCGACGAGCGCCCGTTGATTATTCTGATGCCGTTCCCAGCGCGCCTCCAGTCCTTCCTCCATGACCAGCCGCAAAGCTTCGCGCATACCGTAAACCAAGGAAATCGGCGGGGTGTGGTGATAGGTTCGCTCGCTGCCCCACATCGTCATGATCGGGGTAAAGTCAAAGTACCAACTGCCGACTGGCGTCTTTCGTCTGCGCATCAATTCTTCCACGCGGGGATTTACAGTAATCGGGGCCATCCCCGGAGGCGCGCTCAGTGCCTTTTGCGAGCCACTGAAGCAGATATCGATTTTGCCTCCGTCGATGTCCAAGGGTATTCCCGCAAGCGTCGCGACCGCGTCGACAACCAAGAGCGCACCAAGTTCATCCGCCACCTTGCGATAATCCGCCAAGCGCTGTACCACGCCGCTCGAGGTCTCGCCGTGCGCCAAGCCAACGAATTTAATTTTCTTGCCCTTGCCCGCTCGCCGAACGTCCTCAGGATCAACGCCGCGTCCATACGGTGCCTCGATACGAATAACCTTCGCCGGACTGCGCTCCGCGATCACAGCCATGCGCTCGGAAAACCAGCCATTAATGCAAACAATGCACTCATCCCCTTCTTCCAGCGGATTCAGAACCGCGGCTTCAATTCCGCCCGAACCCGATGCCGAAATGGGAAAGGTAATCCGATTTTGCGTCTGGAAAACGCGCCGCAACAACACCTGCACGTCGCCCATCATGGCCGTGAACCAAGGATCCATGTGTCCAACAAGAGGGGTACTCATCGCGCGGTAGACCCGCGGGTCCATATTCGAGGGCCCGGGCGTCAACATCACACGTGCCGGTGGAAGCAGCTCGCCTATGATTTCGCTCATCGCAATAATCCTCGCAGCGTATCTCTAAGATCAAAGATCGGCATCGCGGAACGCTCGAAGCCAATTCCGGCAGGCTAAGGGGACCGAAAAGTGCCTGCCCGGGAGTCTTAGTCTCCCTAAATTGTTAGCCCTGGGTCAACCTCCAAAATGGTCTTCCAGCAGCTAAGCCCTTATGTCACCGCGCCCCTGCCCTAGGCGTTAACTGATTGGAATATCAGGGAGTAGCAGTTTCCGCAACTCGTCCGTGGTCGAGTTGAACGCCCTATACCCGTGTGCTAGATTTTCTAATCAGCCTTAAATCAACGTGAGTGTCGGCAAACCAACGACGGTGCCCGTCGGAAAACCCAAAATCTCTCGCGTAGAGGTGTATTGGCACACGGTAACTTACAAAACCGTCGCCGTATACATACTTTTGTTTTTCGCCATCATCGGCACGGCGATGTACTTGGCGTTCCCGGAAACCTCCGCCGGCCTGGTTCGCCGGATCACTGACAAGCTTTCACCGCACGACGGCTCCGTCGCTAGCATAGGCGCGCGTCAGGCACGCTTCGTCAACCTCGACGGCAAAGTTCAAGTGAAGCGGGTGAATTCGGTCACTTGGGAAAATGCCGATTATCAGCTTTCACTCGACAAAGGCGACTTGATACAGACCGGGTCAGAGGGCGTAGCGCGAATCGCCTTCGCCGACGGAACCACTTACACTGTGAAGGGCGACACCCTGGTCACCGTGGAAGAGAATCTCGTGGTCCAGGACCACGCATCATCGGTAGGCGTGCACATCAGCTCCGGCCAGGTCGATCTCGCCACAGGCACTTGGGAAGTTCCGGGGTCGAAAGCCGAGGTTTCGTTCGAAAACGCCGTCGCATCGCTGCAAGCTAACAGCCGCGCGGCAGTTCGCAGCGATCCGGAAACCAAGCAGCAGGAAATCACGGTCGCGGCAGGTGGTGCGGAATTGAGCCGCGGCAGCGAGCATTTGGATATCGGTCAGTGGGAGCGAGTGACCTTCCCCTCAGGTGGCCACTTTACGAAGTCGCAGGTTTTAGCGCCACCCGGCCTGATGCAGCCTCTGAACCTGCAACCTATCATTGTCACCGACCCCAAGCGCGATCCAGTTCATTTCTCTTGGAACGAGGTGGCTACAGCAAAAATATACGAAATTCAGATCAGCACCACGGCAGCGTTTAACCATGTGGTCGTCGACAAAAAGACTTCGAATAGCAGCGCGGACATCGCCGGACTCGAGCCCGGCGATTATTTCTGGCGCGTGCGTGCCATCGATGCCGACAATAAATCCAGCGACGTGAGCGATTCTTTCAAGTTCACTCTTGCCGTTCAGGGCAAAGAACAAGAAATGATGCTCGACATTGATTCGACGGAATTGCAGGGTAATGTTGTCGAAGTCATCGGCCGAACCGAGCCCGGCGCCGCTCTGATTATCAATGGCGAGCAAGTTGCCAGCATCCAGGCCGACGGGCATTTCCGCCATTTCCTGCAGGCCATGACCAAAGGCAGCCATGAAATTGTTATCAGCGGGCAAAATCGAAGAGGCGGTACAACAACCAGGCGTGTGGAAGTTGTAATCCCATAAGCAAAACCGGCCCGCCGACAATAAACGCCGGGTTAAGTCAAACTCGCCGCCGCAGCGGCGTTCAATCGGAATCTGGGGGAAGCGAGACGTGACGAAAAACGGTTACAGCATGCGGTCGGTTTTCAGTTTGTTCTCTTCCGACCTCGCCATCGATTTGGGCACCGCCAACACCCTCGTTTTCGCCCGGGGTAAAGGCATCGTAGTTAACGAGCCCTCCATAGTCGCAATCAACAAGAACAGCGGCGACGTTGTTGCGGTAGGCCGCGAAGCGAAAGACATGCTCGGACGCACACCGGGCAACGTGGTGGCCATCAAGCCGATGAAGGACGGCGTCATCGCCGACTTCAAGGTGACTGAAAAGATGCTCACCTATTTCATCCAGAAGGCCCACAATCGCCGCGTCCTCGTTCATCCACGGATCGTAATCGGCGTGCCCAGCGAAATCACCCCGGTTGAAAAACGCGCCGTTCAAGATTCCGCTTACCGCGCGCGTGCCAGTGAGGTGTATTTAGTGGAGCAGGCCATGGCGGCTGCTATCGGCGCGGGACTTCCAATCGAAGAGCCCTCCGGAAACATGGTCGTCGATATCGGCGGCGGCACTACAGACATCGCAGTCATTTCCATGAGTGGCATCGTCTATTCTCGTTCCGTTCGGGTTGCCGGAAATGAAATGGACGAAGCCGTGATGCACTATCTGAAACGCAAATACAACTTGCTGGTCGGCGAACGCACCGCAGAGCAGATCAAGATCGAAATCGGCTCGGCGTATCCGCTCGAAAAGCCCCTCACGCTGGAAGTAAAAGGCCGCAACCTTATCGAGGGAGTGCCGCGCACGGTAACAATTGACGACAGCGAAATCCGAGAAGCGCTTTCAGAGTGCATTTCCACGATCTTGAATGCGATCCGTGTAGCCCTGGAACGCACACCGCCGGAACTTTCCGCCGATATCAGCGATCGCGGTATCGTTCTCACGGGCGGCGGCGCGCTCATCAAAAATCTCGACAAGCGCATTCGCGAAGAAACCGGCCTCCCGGTTTCCATTGCAGATGACCCGCTGGCATCGGTGGTACTCGGGACCGGAAAAATGCTAAGCGATTTCCGGCTTCTGCGCCTTGTGTCAATTGACTGAGACTGGTGGTTTAAATTCATTCGACGTTCAGCACTGGAAGTTGAACGTTTATTGATTTTCAAAGTTGGAATCAAAGCAATCGAGAGCGGCAGGATGTTTTTAGTCTCGAGCCTTCGCCACTGAAGTCATGATCGAAACCTTTTCCCGTCGCCGTCCGCTCACGCTGCTAGCCACTGTCGTCGTGGCACAGCTGCTTTTGCTCGCATTCCAAATTAAAGGTGCTCACGACGTGCGTCTCATCCGCTACTGGGCAGTTGCGCTGGTCACACCTTTCGAACGTGTCGGCACCTGGACTCTCTCCAAAGTGGGCGGTACCTGGGGCGGCTACGTGGGCCTGCGCAACGCGCGCGCGGAAAACATGCGCCTGTATTCCGAAATGGACAAGCTCCGCCTGCGCAATCGCGAGCTGGAAAGTCGCGCAGCCGAAGCCCAGCGCCTCGAAGCTCTACTGAATTTCCGCGAAGCGCATCCCGAAGCGCCCATGCTGGCAGCCCAGGTAATCGGCTCCAGCGCCGACCCCACGTCGCACACGCTCTTCATCAATCGCGGAGAGCGTGACGGCTTGCGCCTGAACATGGGCGTCGTTACTCCCGACGGAATCGTAGGCAAGATTGTTGAACTACTGCCGGGAACTTCCCAGGTGCTGCTGATCAATGACAAAGACAGCGGCGTCGGCGCGCTGTTCACTGCGACGCGCACCCACGGAGTCGTCCGAGGCACAGGCGATCCCGAACCCCGCATGGACTACATCGTCAACGATGAAAAGGTGCAGCCCGGCGATGTAATCGTCACGTCCGGCGAGGACCGCATCTTCCCGAAAGATTTCCCCATCGGCACGGTGGAAACAGCCAAACCGGCAAACCCATTTCAAATAATTCGTGTGAACGCCGCCGTGCGCTTGGACCGCCTTGAAGACGTAATGGTGCTGCTGACGCAAAAGGAAGTGATTTTCAGGAAACCGGAACCGTCCGCGATACCCGCTACTCAGCCTGCCGCAGCGGCCGGATCGCAAGTTGCAGCTCCGGCAAATCCGCCAGCTGCCGCCAAGCGGTCGGCTCCGCAACGCTAAAACATGGCTTCCATGCTAAATGTCGGCGAACACTCGGATCCCAGCATCGAAGTCCACAAATTTTATAGTGGCGCAGTCCTCGGTGTGGCGCTTCTGTCCGTCGTATTTCAGGCTCTCCTGCACAAATATGGACGCTGGGCTGAACTGATCGACTTGCCGCTCCTGGTCACGATTTACTTCGGAGTCAGCCGCAGAAATCCAGTCAGTGGCTTATTTTTAGGCGGCGCGATCGGCATCCTGCAAGACGCCCTGAGTCACGACAACCCCATCGGTATGTATGGAATTGCAAAAACCATCGTCGGCTATTTCGCTTCGTCGCTAGGCGGCCGCATCGACACCGAACATCCAGCGAGCCGTTTCGGTCTGATTTTCTTCTTCTTCCATTTCCACCAGCTAATTCTGGGAATCACGCAACGCGTATTACTAAATCATTCCGCCCCGCTATTCACAATCCGCCTGCTGCTCGATTCCCTTGTAACCGCTGCGTTTGGTGTAGTGCTCTTCGCGCTGTTAGACCGCCTTCGCCAACGCTGAGACCGTCGCACCCCGGTCGCCGAAAAGGTCTTGTAGCGGCCGGTCTGGCGCAGTTCAGCCGGACGGGCACTGCAGCGACGCCCAGACCGCGAGAAACACAGAACACGCCATATTTGCAAGCATTATGACCTGCCACACAAACCACATACACCTCTGCCGGCTCGACACAAACCGTCGAGCTGCCTCTACAAATGGAAATCGTTAAAACCTCAATTCCACACAAGCTTCGCCTGATCATCGTCAGTTGACGGAATAGACATGCTCAACTTGCGGCTCTCCATCCCCAGTGTTAGCGTAGTTACCTCTTCGAATTGTCCTCTAATTCGAGGGGTGTAACCAGACCGGGCCCGAACTAGACCCGCAGGAGCAGAATTCGTTGCCGTCGTGGAATGTTAACGATCAGAAGATCCCGCAGGGCCGGCTCGCGCTCGTCTCCTACGTGTCGGTGGTCGCGGTAGTTCTACTGATGACCGGGTTCTGGAAGCTGCAAGTCGTTCAGTCCGGCCATTTTGCGGACCTGGCCGACCGCAACCGCACCCGCTCGATTCCAATCATCGCCCCCCGCGGACCCATGCTGGACCGCGAAGGCCGAGTGCTAGTGGACAGCTACCCGTCCTTCAGCATATTGCTGCTTCGCGATGATCCTAAGTCGCTCGAGAAAAGCCTACCGCAAATCGAAGAAGGCCTCGGCATTAGCCACGATGATCTCAAGCAGGAACTCGAAACCGCGAAAAACGAGCCAAAATTTCAGCCGGTCATCATCAAGCCCGCCGCTTCGCAGGCAGACATCGCCTTCGTCGAATCACACCGCGCCGATTTGCCGCTGCTGGAGCTCATGATGGTCCAAAGGCGCCGTTACCCTCAAGCTCAAATGGCGGCCAATACGATCGGTTATGTGGGTGAAGTCTCCGCCCAGCAATTGGAAGACAGTGACGGACATTATCGCCCCGGCGACATCGTAGGAAAAGCAGGTCTGGAGCGTGAATATAACGACCAACTAGAAGGAACAGACGGCATGCGTCGGGTCGTCGTGAACAGCGTCGGCAAAGTAATGCGCACGCTCGACAACGTCGAAGCAATTCCCGGCAAGCCGATTCAACTCACCATCGATTACGACCTACAAGCCATCGCCGAAGCAGACATGGCAAGCAAGCAAGGCGCGGTAGTAGCCATGGATGCACGCAGCGGCGAAGTGCTTGCGATGCTCAGCAAGCCTACTTTTGATCCCAACGATTTCGCAGTGCGCATTCCGCAGCAGGAATGGCAAGGCCTGAACACGGATAAGAACACGCCGCTGCTGAATCGCACGATCCAAGCGCAACTCGCTCCCGGCTCGGTTTTCAAGATTGTGATGGCCGCGGCGATGGTCGATTCAAAAGCGATTCCCGAGTCGTACCAGGTGTACTGCCCCGGCCACGCCAATTTTTACGGCCGCGAATTCCATTGCTGGCGCCCGCAAGGGCACGGTGAAGTCGATCTTCACAAAGCCATCGTCGGTTCGTGCGACGTGTACTTTTACAATGTCGGCAAACTTCTGGGCATCGACAAGATCGCTTACTACGGCTCCGGCCTCGGGCTCGGAAAGCGCACTGGCATCGACCTGCCGAGCGAAGAACCTGGCCTGATGCCATCTGAAGAATGGGTCGAGCGCGCATATCACCACAAGTGGTACGCGGGCGAAACAATCTCTGTCGCGATCGGGCAAGGCGCCGTTACCGTCACGCCGATACAACTGGCACGCATGGCCGCAGCCGTCGCGAGCGGCGGCGTGCTCGTTCAGCCGCACCTGCTCAAGGGCTACTCAAATCCGAAAATCGAGCGGTTCCCGCTCTCCGATGAGGCCGTTGACAAAGTGACGCAGGGGCTTTTCGGCGTGGTGAACGAAGGCGGCGGCACAGCCTATCACCTTCGCCTCGCAAATATCGATCTTTGCGGAAAGTCGGGCACCGCGCAGCTGATGAGCTACGACGCCGCGAGCCGCCTGGGAACCAAAAAAATGGACGGCTGGTTCGTTGGTTTCGCGCCGCGCCGCAATCCGGAAATTGTAGTCGCCGCTATCGTGCAGGACACCATGGAACACGGCGGCGAGGCCGCAGGACCCGTGGTGCGTGACATCGTGAAAATGTTCTACGACAAGAAAAACGCACGCACGCAGCAAACCGCGACGACCGAAGCTCCAGCGCAACCATCCGTCACCCGCCCGCTCGTCGCTACCGTCAGAGTGCAGCATCCATGAAAGACCGCCCCCGGGTTCAAGACTTCGATTGGACCCTGCTCGCAATAGTTGCGGCAATTTGCGGACTCGGCTTGATGGAAATTTACTCATCGACCCACGCTAGCGCGATGGCAGGCATGCATTGGAAGCAACTCATGTGGCTGGGCATCGGCATCGCCGGCATGTTCATCATCTCGCGGATTGACTACCACACCCTGCTGGATCAAGCGCCGGTGTTGTACATGTCAGGCATCGCAGGTCTGCTGGTAGTAATGGTGATCGGTTCCACTCACTTGGGAGCGAAGCGCTGGATTTCTCTCGGTGGCATTTTCAATTTGCAAGTGTCAGAGCTAATGAAGTTGATTATAATCATTGTGCTGGCTCGTTTCTTCAGCGAGGTCCGCACCGACCGCCTAACGGCCCCGGATTTAGTGAAAGTCGGCGCCATGACCATCGTTCCGGCAATCTTGATCTTGAAACAACCGGATCTCGGAACGGCGCTGGTGCTGCTGCCGGTAGCTATTGTTGGCGCATTCATAGCCGGGATCGAGTGGAAGCATCTGGCCGTCGGTTTGGTTTTAGTGGCATTATTGATCCCGGTAGCCTGGAACATGCGGCATCATCTGAAGCCGTATCAGCAGCAACGGATTGAAACGTTCCTGCACCCGGAAGAAGATCAGCGCGGCGCCGGATATCAGATATTGCAGTCGGAAATTGCCGTCGGTTCGGGTGGTTTTTGGGGTAAAGGATTCGGCAAAGGCAGCCAGAACCAATTGGGCTTTGTGCCCGTCCGGTATTCGGACTTCATTCTGGCGGCGTTAGCCGAGGAGCAAGGTTTCATCGGAGTCTGCGTCGTCCTGCTTTTGTATCTGGGCCTGATTCTGCGTCTCGTGGACAACGCGCAGAAGTCCAAAGATCGCGCTGGGATGTACGTGGTGATGGGAGTAACTGCAATTCTGGGCTTCCACGTTCTGGTCAATGCTTCAATGGTGATAGGTTATATGCCGGTGACCGGCATTCCCCTGCCATTAATGAGCTATGGGGGTTCGTCGACGGCATTCGTGTTTTTAGCTTTGGGTCTGGTGATGAACGTCCGCATGCGGCGTTTCGTCAACTAGCTCTCAGGTGCTATGAAGTGAACGGAACATCAGTTGAATCTGTCCCGAGCCGCGCGGGAAAATCTGCCGGCCGGCAGCCTAATTTTTTCAGTCAGGTAAGCATCGGGTGACGAAAGCGATCGCACCATCAGAATTTTTCCTGGGCGGCCCGTGCCCAATGCAAGGCGTTGCCTTGCCCCACGCTGGCCGAGCGCGCGAGTTCGCGCGTGCCGCTGCGGCCCGATGCTCCATGAGGAGTTTCAATGTCGAAGGAAATGGTTATATCGGCGAATCCGCACGAGACGCGGGTAGCCATTCTGGAAGAAGGACAGCTTTGTGAGTATTACGTTGAGAGGGAAAAAGAGTTCGCGTTAGTCGGTAGCATCTACAAAGGCAAGGTCACACGCGTGCTGCCCGGCATGCAATCTGCCTTCGTGGAAATCGGCCTCGATAGTGACGCCTTCCTTTACGTCAGCGACTTCCTGGAAGAAATTGAGGAACTCGACCACATCGTCGAAGACAAAACGACGAAAATAGAACTCGAAGGCGCTCCAGTGATTCCCGTTGCTGGTTCCCCGATTGTCGCCGAACCGGTCGACGCGGAATCCGGTGCTGCACTCGAACCCCTTCCGGGTGAGCAAATATCTTCAAGCAGCGTCCCGCCGCTTGCTGCAGCGGGCACACAGTCCAACATTCGTGATTCCGGCAGCGCGCCCAGCGGTGATCGTAGCCGATTCGAAAATCGCCCGCAGGGTAATCGTCCCGGCCCCGACCGTGGCGGCCGCGACAATTTCGGCCGGCGCGGAGGGCGTGGCCGTCAAGGAGGTCGCGGCGGCAGGGGCGGCGGACGCAGCGGCGGCGGTGATCGTCACTTTAGCCGCGAGCTACCGTCATCAAAATATGCTTCACCAAAGCAGTTCGAGGAGCAGCCCGGCGATGCGAATGCCGCCGAAGGTCACATTTCTGTTCTGCTGCCCGGCGAATCTCTGGCGAAATACAAAGACAAATCTCCGTCCAGCACAGCGATCTCAGCGACTCAGCACGATGACGCTTCGAATACGCAGATAAATCTACCGTCACTTTCTGAAGACGCCACAACAAACGATTCGGCCCTCGTTGAATCGGCGCAGGAAATACCGGAGCATCAGCCCCAAGAACAACGGCAGGCCGAACATCAACACGCCGAGAATCAGCCAACACAGCAAGACCGGGCGGAGCACCAGCCCTTCACGCAATCTCCGGTGCAGTCGCATAAGCCGTCCAATCGCGAAGATTATTTTCAGCGAAGTTCGGCACCCCGTGCTTCATCAGTAGGCTCGACGGGCATCCAGCCGCTGCCCGGTGAATCGCTATCGAAATGGAAAACGCATCAGCATCTCCCACCAGAGCCGCCAGAACCGGAACTCAACGGCCAGCCTAATGATGAAGCTCCCGTTCCCGACGCTGTGCGTTTCGCGCCCCTGTCTCCGCTGGTGCCCACGGGACCGGAAGTGGATTCAGTTCCAACAATTGACGCACATGTCCAAGATCGGGAAGCTGCAACCGAAGATCGCAGCTTGCAAGACGATGAGCCTCGGTTCGAGTACGAATCGCATCACGAAGAATCTCAGCACCACGAGGTATCACTCCGAAACGAAGCCTCAGCACAAGCCGGCGACCACCGCCATCCGGAACTGACCGACGAGGAAGCTAAAGCCGTTGCCGAGCACATCGCCGAAGCCCAGGACGATCTCGCAGCGCGCGCTGAGCGCGAACGAAGCTATGCAGAGGCTGACGCGAAAGCCGAAGCAAGCGCCTTGGAATCCGCTGAAGAAGAGCACGAAACGGAGCAACACGACGCGGAAGGCCTTGCAGAAGATTCCGAAGACCCCGAACTCGAACAAGAGGAAGCCGCGGCCGAAGAAGAAGGCATGATCGCGCATCCCGATGAAGAACCCGGCGCCGAACATTCCTCCGGAGCCGATCAACATGCCGAGGGCACGGCGGAAAATGGCATGCCGCTTCCAGGTCCAGGCTCCCCGTCGCAACCTCAGCAACAAGTGCAGGCTCGCGTGCGCAACGATTTCCGCTCGCGCATGCAAAATCCTTCGCGCCGCGGCACCCGCGATCGAGGACGCCGCGATGACCGCGGCCGTCGCCCGCAGCACGGCCACAGTGGTGGACACGGCCATCGTCCGCAGCAGCCTCGTCGCACGCAGTTAATCGCGGACATGTTGAAGCAAGGCCAGGAAATCATCGTCCAAATCGCGAAAGAGCCGCTGGGCAAAAAAGGCGCGCGCATCACCAGCCACGTCGCACTGCCGGGACGCTTCCTCGTTTACATGCCCACGCTTGACCACACCGGCGTCTCGCGCAAAATCGCCTCCGCCGAAGAACGCGCGCGACTCCGCCATCTTGTAAACGAAGCCAAAGGCGACTCCGGCGGCGGCTTCATCGTGCGCACGGCCGCAGGTAGCGCAGCTCCTGACGAAGTCCGCGCGGACGTCGAATTCCTAACGCGCACCTGGGCCGAAATCAAAGCGCGCTCGGAACAACGTAAAGCCCCGTCGCTGCTGCACCGCGACCTGAATCTCGTTGAACGCATCCTGCGCGATTTCATCACGCCGGATTTCGGGGCGATCTGGGTGGACACGGAAGAGGAATACACCAAAGTCGTCGACTTCATGAGCCGTTTCCAGCCGCAGCTCGTGAATCGCGTGAAGCTTTACACCAAGTCCACGCCGGTCTTCGAGGAATTCGGCATCCAGCAGGAAATCGACAAGGGCCTGCGCCCAAAGGTCTGGCTCAAGTCCGGCGGCTACATCGTAATCAACCACACCGAAGCCCTGGTAGCGATCGACGTCAACACCGGGAAATTCGTAGGTAAAGGCTCGAATCGCCTGGAAGACACGATCGTCCGCACAAACCTCGAAGCCTGCAAGGAAATCGTGAGGCAAATGCGCCTGCGCGACCTTGGCGGCATCATCATCATCGACTTCATCGACATGGAAGAGCGCCGCAATCGCGAAAAAGTAATGGCAGCCCTGGAAGACGCTCTGCGAGCCGATCGTGCCCCCTCGAAAGTCCTACGCTTCAACGAATTCGGCTTGGTGGCCATCACACGCAAACGCACTAAGCAAGCCCTGGAGCGCACGCTATGCCAGCCATGCCCGTACTGCACAGGCTCAGGCATGGTGAAGTCGATCCCGACGCTCTGCTACGAAATCCAAACAGAAGCGCGCAAAATGGCCCCGGACATCGACTCCGGCAGCATCACGCTGCGCGTGCATCCGGAAATCTCAAAAGCCCTGAAAACGCGCGAGTCCTCACTAATCGAAGAACTAGAGCGCTGGGCCAAAAAGAGCGTGATCATACAGGCGGACCCAACGCTGCACTGGGAGCAATACGACATCTATTAGAAATTCGAAGTGCGGAAACGAAGACAAAAAAGGCGCGCTGAACACAAATTCAGCGCGCCTTTTTTATTGCCACCAGTCCAGTGCCGAGATTCCGTCAGAGATTAGTTCCGTTCTCTCCTTAACCACGCTCCAACATGGGCTGTAGAGATGCTGCTCGCTGCGCCCGGTTTTGAACAGCTGTAGAGCGGACTTCAGGCACGCTAGAATTTCCTCAGGACTGCGCGTAGCCTTACAGAGCCTTGCCCCCGGGCAGCTTGGCCCTTCAGCAGAAATGTCTTGGGGAACTTGCCCTCACCGCAAATCCTGAATGATCCAGAATCTTTATACCAATCGGCGTCGGGAGCATCGACATCTGACCCTCGCCACGGTTTGAGTTGGTAGAGGTCTTCCGCGGTAATTTCGCGTTCCGCCAGCCGATCGAACAAATGTTGCTGCAGAGCCGGTGGAAGACTCGTCCGCCGGCTCTGCGGCATTACTCACCGAACGTCATCCTTGCAAGCTCCGTCTTGAGGCGCTGTCGCTCGGCGGGATCCTTGGTTTCCGATAGCCGGCCGGCGAGCGCAAAGAAGCGATCCTTTTCGGCATCCTTCGCGTCTAATCCAGCCTCGATCAAATCCACGAGTACTCGATTGGCGCTGGCCTTCCGCGACTTGGCAATCGCTCGCACACGTTTGACGATACGGGTGGGAATTGAAATGCTTTGCCGAACGGCCTTGGAAGGTTGGGCCATAACAGCACTCTACACCATAATGCACCATTCTGCATCAGAAACAGACAAAACATGCTTTAACTAACTGAATCTCTGTTCTTTGAACGGATCGCCATACATGTTGTATCCGTTCTGTTCCCAGAAGCCTGGCGCATCCTGCGCCATAAATTCCATCCCGCGCACCCACTTCACGCTCTTCCACGCATAAAGATGCGGCACTACCAGCCGCACGGGATACCCATGCTCGGCAGGCAGTGGTTCTCCATTATGTTTCAAGGCAAATAGCGCGGCCGGCCGCAGCAAATCTTCCAGCGGCACATTCGACGTATATCCCTGCTCGGCCAAAACCATCACGTATTTTGCATCCGGCTTCACCGCAATCAATTTCATCACGTCGGTGAATGCCACGCCTTCCCAACGCACATCGAACCGGCTCCAGCGCGTCACGCAATGCATATCCGCAGTCACCGCAGCCATAGGCAAATGGGAAAATTGATCCCAGGTCAACCGCACAGGCTTCTCGACCAACCCAGTAACGCGAAAATCCCAGGTCGCAGGATCGAAACGCGGCACGGTCCCCTCATGCAGCACAGGCCACTTCAAAGTGAGTGACTGCCCCGGCGGCAATCTCCCGGCATCCCTCATAGCTCGTTCCAACCGTTTGCGCTCGCTACCATCGCCAAACATCATTCGACACTACCTTCACCAAACCACGCGTTCACAACTCCCACCAGCGGTGCTACATACGATTTTATATCGATTCGCACCGCAAAAAGTACGAAGGGAACCGTAGGGCGGTTCTCAAACCCGCCCACACAACTCAGCCTCCCCGGCGCTCATCCACCTGCTCCTCAGCGCCGTAGGCGCGAAAAAAGTTAGCTCGGCATGGAAGCCGCCGGGTAAGTTTGCGGCGCGTAGCGCCTTCCATTCGTGGCACCTTCCCGCGCGCTTTTGACTTGCAGATGCCCGCGCCGACCGTCGATCCTGCCCGGCGTGTTCGTCCGATAAATTCGCTGTGCTATCATGACCGTTCACAACGATTTCGACGCACCATCACGGGAGTCTCAGTTTGGCCGCACGCATACTAAACGGCAACCAGATTCGCGACGAGATTTACCTCGAGCTAGCAACCGAAGTTTCCGCCCTGGCGGCTGCGGGAATCCGCCCAGGCCTGGCCGCCGTACTAGTCGGAGATAACCCCGCCTCGAAAGTCTATGTAAAGAGCAAAATCGCCGCCTGCGAAAAACTCGGCCTAGCAAGTATCCAAGTGACGTCCCCGGCAACGATCACCGGCGCAGAATTGCTCACCGTCATCGAAGGCCTGAATCGTCGCGACGATGTAGACGGAATTCTCGTGCAATTACCGCTGCCGCATCAAATAGACGCCAAGAAAATCCTAGACGCGGTGGACCCGGCAAAAGATGTGGACGGCTTCCACCCACTTAACGTCGGCCACTTGGTAGCAGGCCGCCCCACTTTCGTCGCTTGCACACCCGCAGGTGTAATGGAAATTTTCAAACACGAAAACATCACACTCGAAGGCGCGAACGCAGCCGTGCTAGGGCGCAGCGACATCGTAGGCAAGCCTATGGCGCTTCTGTTGACGCAGGCCAACGCCACAGTCACCATCTGCCATTCCAAGACGCGTGACCTGCGCGCAGTCGTCCACCGCGCCGACATCGTAGTCGCGGCCATGGGCCGTCCCGGCATGATCACGCCGGATTTCATCCGCCCCGGTGCCACGGTCATCGACGTGGGAATCAATCGCATCACGGATCCCCAACAAGCGGAAAGCCTCTTCGTGAATCTTCCTGAGCGCCTCGCAATCTTCCGCGAGAAAGGCAGCGCGCTGGTCGGCGACGTGCATCCCGACGTCGCCAAAATTGCCGGTGCAATCACTCCCGTCCCCGGCGGCGTAGGCCCGCTGACCATCGCAATGCTCATGAACAACACAATCAAGGCCGCCCGATTGCGGCGCGGCTCCGAAATCGCAACCAAGGTTCCGTTCGCGGCGGCTCAGCAACGCTGATGTTGCGCCTGGGATTGACTGGAGGAATCGCATCGGGCAAATCCACAGTCGCTTCAAGCCTGCGAGACCTCGACTACCCAGTACTTGCTGCCGATCCCATCGGCCACGAAATGCTGGAACCGGATCAGCCCACGTATGACGAGATCGTCCATGAATTCGGATCAGGAGTTCTAGACGCCGGCGGCAAAGTAAACCGCGGCAAGCTCGCCCAGATAGTTTTCGCCGATACGCACAAGCGCGAGCGCCTGAATCAGATTCTCCATCCACGAATCCTCGCGGTTGTGCGAAAGTGGTTTTCGGCGCTGGACCGCCCCGGCGGCCCAGACCTTGCCATTGTGGAAGCAGCGCTGATAATCGAAGCGGAATATCAGAAAGACCTCGATAAAGTAATCGTCTGCTGGTGCCGCCCGGATCAGCAACTGCAGCGCCTGAAAGAGCGCGGTCTTACGCAAGAGCAAGCGCTACAGCGCATCGCGGCCCAGATGCCCATGGACGAAAAGCGCCGATTGGCCGACGAAGTCATCGATTGCTCGGGCTCAATCGAAGAGACCGAAAAGCAAGTCGCTGCAACCGTGAAGCGTCTATTGCAGTCGAATACTTCGAACAAGGCTGTATAGATATTTTTGCCCAGCATGCGACGTACAGACTTTAGGCGCTCGACGATAGGTGCAGCATCGACAACAAGGAAATGTTGAGAACTAAAATGGTCTTGTCATGACACGCTCGCGGAACGAAGGACGCGCGGTCCGGTTGCTCGCGATCGGCTTGATTATTGGCCTGGGCGCTTACTGGATCGGCTCGCGCTACGGCGTCCGCACGCCATCTTCGGTAAGTGCCCTTCCCTCGCCAGGCCCCGCCGAGAGCAGCGACGCCAAGCTCGATCCCAGCGAAGCGGAAAACGTTCGCATCTACCGTCAAGCCTCTCCGGCCGTAGCTAATATCGTCACGCGTACCGTTGAGTACGATTTCTTCTACAATCCCGTACCGGTTGAAGGCGCTGGTTCGGGCTTCCTGATCGATACCGAAGGCCACATCCTCACCAACTATCATGTTGTGCAGGGCGCTCAAACTATAGAAGTGACGCTAGGCGACCTCTCACGCTACAAAGCCAAGCTCATCGGCGAAGATGCACGCAACGACATCGCCCTCATTCAGATCGATACCAAAGGACACAAACTGACGCCACTGCCGCTGGGCGATTCGCGCACTCTGCTCGTCGGACAGAAAGCTCTCGCCATCGGGAATCCGTTTGGATTTTCCAGCACGCTCACTACCGGAATCGTCAGCGCGCTCGGCCGTACCGTACAAACCAGCGAAAGCACGTTCATCGACGAGGCGATCCAGACCGACGCCGCAATCAACCGTGGAAACTCCGGCGGCCCACTGCTCGATTCGCATGGCGACGTGATCGGAATCAACAGCGCGATCTACGCGCCCAACGGCACCACGGCCGGAATAGGATTCGCGATTCCCATCAACACCGCGCGCCGCGTCGCCGAAGATCTGATCAAGTACGGCCGCATGCGGCGTGCAACGTTAGGCGCCGAAGGCCGCGCGCTCTGGCCCGGCCTCGCAGACGCGTTGAACTTGAATGTTCAGCAAGGAATCATGATTGAACGGGTCGATCCGGGAGGACCTGCCGCGCAGGCAGGTATACGCGGCGGCACCAAATCCATCCTTGCAGGCCTGCAGGAACTGCGTATCGGCGGCGACATTCTCATCGCAGTCGATGGAAAAGCGGTTACCAGTCAGATGGATTTGAATCTTCTGCTGAATCGCTCGCAGCCGGGCAATACAGTCAAACTTACGATCGTCCGCAACGGCCAGAAAATGGACGTGCCGGTGAAATTAGGCGAAGGCTAAGAGTCCTCGGCAACAACAATGTCGCTCCGTACGCTATTTCCATTCGCTCCACTTCTCCCGCGCTTCATCCTGCTGCTTTGCCGTTAATTCAAACCAAGACTCTGCTGCATCGCGTACGCGTTCGAGCGCAGCCTGCATTTCTGCCCGCTTTTCGTGCAGTATGTCGGTCTCAGCGTCAACCGGAACTCGTATCGGCGGCGCCACAAACATCACTGCGCGCGAGAACGGCAACGGAACCTGAAACAGATCCCAGGACTTCTTAAACGTAAACGCGCGCTTCAAGCCGATGTGAAAGACGGAAATTGAGTTGCCACTGCGGCGCGCAAGAATTACCGGACCAGGTTTCGCCACATAGCGTGGGCCACGCGGTCCATCAATCGTAAACGCGACGTGCTTTCCTTCCTGCAGTCGTTGCGTCATCACCGTCAGTCCTTCAATCGCGCCTCGCGACGAACTTCCTTGGGCCGTGCCGAATCCCAGCCGCTCGATCACACGTCGCGTCCATTGCCCGTCGAAGTTCACAGTGTTCATCACCACGATGCCTCGGTTGCGCCAGACCCACGCGGCGGAGAAAATGCAGCGATGCCAGAACGCGCCGATTCCCGGCTCGCCGCTGCTGCGAATCTGGATTGCATTCCCTATGCCGACCACTTCAAGCCGCAGCGTCGGACCAATCAGCCGAATCACCCAATACACCAGCGACGCAATCACCGGAATCTGCATTTGCCGCCAGTGGGAAAACTGCGGCGTCTGAATGCCGGATTGCGGATGACTGGTTTGATTGTCCGCGGCAGGACCTGATTTCGCGTCGTTATTCACTGCGGTATAGTATAGGTGAACCTCCTAACGCTCGATGTGTTCCCACTCCAAATTCGCGTATCTAGGCACTCTATTGCCAGGCCGCAAAACCCTGCTCGCTTACGCCTTCGTGCTAGTTGCTCTGCTGAATAGCGCGGAACTGCGCGCGCAACAGGCGCCGGCTGGAGCGATCGGGCGTGTCGAGGGCGCTGACGTTTCAGTAGAAGGCGGAACTACGCAAGTCACTGCTTCCGGCGGATACGTTTTCAACGGCAACAGCGTCACCGTGCATGATGGCAAAGCCCGTTTGGCGCTCAGCGTAGGCGGGGAAGTAGATATCTGCGGCCCTGCTAAATTCACGATGCTGGAATCGAGCGGCGCAATTACGCTCGCGCTCAACTTCGGGCGCGTTCATCTCATGCTGCTTCGCGGCACGACCATGCGCATTTACACCACCACCATCATCGCCACGCCCATTGATATCAGCGGAGAACAACGCGACATTACCGCAGGCTTGGATATGCATGACTCATTATGCGTGAAGGCTACCAGCGGTGCGATTCGCCTAGAGCAGCAGTTCACCGGCGAAGGGATCATCGTGCCGCAGGCCGGCGAGTTCTTCCTGAACTCAGGAAACTTGGTGCCTATCGCGGGCGCACCGGGAAGTTGCGACTGCACTTTGTTGCACGCGCGCTCCATGCCACCTCCGGAAATTCCCGTCATGGGCGTTTCGTCGTCGGCACGATTGCAACCGCCTCCTGAACCAGCCGCGCCTAGTACCGCTACTCCACAGCCGGATGCGGAAACATATCCCAACGTGCAGTTACGCACGCTGGCCAATTCCTACGATGTTCATCCGGTCGCTCCACCGGCGCGGGAGAGTCCTCAGCCTTCTGTTCCGCCGGAATCGACGCCGGAGTACAAGATCATCATGCCGCCGCTAGGATTTTCTGCATCGTCGCCTTCGCCTCCGGCGGATCCGTCCCTGGACGCAGCGCTCCTGGTGCGCACAGTCCATGTGGAGCCGGAATACGAATTCAGCGGCCACGTGGAAGCGCCACGCATCGAGCAAGCAAATGCGTTAACGCCGGGACAGATTTCGAACACAGGTGAGAACAAGAAGCCGGGATTCTGGGCGAAGTTGAAGCGGCTGTTCGGCGGTGCGTAAGAGCCGATGACGCTATGACCTTGCATCGTACAAATGAACGTCAAAGGCTCGCGGGAAATGCACCGCGACTGGAAGGCGCTTCGCGCCGCGATTATGTCGGAGCTGAAGTTCCAACCCCTAATACGCAACGGCAACTACAAAAACAACGGCCAAATCTGCCTGCTTGAGAGCGGCCGCTACAAATTCACAAACCTAACAGCAGATCCCTCGCCGCGCTCGGGATGGCAGTTGCTTTTGCTGCTCAGCACTGATTCCGGATCCATCTTTTTTCGACAGCGTACTTATCTTCGATTTACGGCACATTTCAATCGTGCTTTCCTACATGCCTTCGTAGTTTGGGCCGCCGCCGCCTTCGGGTGGAACCCAATTTATAATTTGGTACGGGTCAGCGATGTCGCAGGTTTTGCAGTGTACGCAGTTGGACGCGTTGATCTTCAATTTCGGCTTGCCTTTTTCCGTGACCATTTCGTAGACCGCTGCGGGGCAGAAATACTGGCACGGGTTGCCGTATTCACGGACGCAGCGGTCGCTGCAAATATTCGGATCGAGCACGATGAGATGGCACGGTTGATCTTCTTCGTGGCGCGTTCCGGAGTGATAGACATCGGTCAGCCGGTCGAACGTCAGCTTGCCGTCGCCTTTGAATCTGGTGGATTGATCCACCAACTCGTTGCCGCGATTTAATTTCGTATATTCCTGATAGCCAGGCTTCGTCCGCATCGGATCGACCAGCCCGCGCCCGCCAGTGACGAATTGCAACCCAGCCTGCACCAAGCCTGAATACAATCCGCCGTGAAATGCCTGATGGAAATTTCTGACTTCCCACAATTCTTTTTTGATCCAGCTTTGTTCGATTTTTTGCGGGTATGCTGCCAGCGTTTTCTCGGACGTGTCTCCGGCGCAAAGGGCTTCGTAAATCGTCTCGGCAGCGAGCATGCCGCTCTTGATTGCGGTATGAATTCCCTTCAGCCGCTGTGAATTCAGAAGGCTCGCTGAATCGCCGATGATCAGGCCGCCGTCAACATAACTACGAGGCATCGAATACCAGCCGCCGTAGGGAACGGTCTTCGCGCCATAACGGACCAGCTTGCCGCCTTCCAGAATTTTCTTAACGAACGGATGCGTCTTGTATTTTTGAAATGCTTCATGCGGATCGAATAGCGGGTCTTTGTATTCGAGGCCAACCACCATGCCTAGCGACACGCGATTGTTCTGCAACGCATACACCCAGCCTCCACCGTAAATATCGGAACCCAGCGGCCAACCGAGTGTGTGCGCTACAAATCCTGTTGCGATGCGTCCGGGCTGCACATCCCACAATTCCTTGATGCCGATGCCGTAGACTTGAGGATTCAGACCATCGAGCTTCAACTTATCGACTAAGCCCTTCGTCAGCGAACCACGCGGGCCTTCCGCCAGCACAGTGACTTTTGCGCGCAGTTCGTATCCGGGTGTGAAGTTGTCTTTCGGCCTGCCGTTCTTGTCCACGCCTTTGTCTTCGGTGAGAACGCCGGCGATTCCGTTCTTGTCATACAGCAATTCCCTGCCGGCAAATTGCGTGAAAATGTTGATGCCCTTCTTTTCTACCAGCCCGCCCAGCCATTTCACCAGCCGATTTAAGGACACGACATAGTTTCCGCGATTCTGCAGGGGCGGAGGAGTGATCGGCAGCCTGAAGCTGCTCGATTCCGTGAAGTAGTAGGCAGCGTCGCCTGTGACAGGAGTATCGAGCGGCGCGGTTTTCTCGAAATCAGGGACCAGTTCGCGGAGCGCGCGCGGATTCATGATCGCGCCGGAAAGCTGATGCGCACCGATCTCGCGGCCCTTTTCCAACACATAAATATTTTCGGCGGAAAGCGCCGGGGATTTTTTCGTTTCTGTGTGTTTTTCGATGAGGTTCGCAAGATGCAGCGCGCAGGCTAATCCGCCGGGACCTGCGCCGATAATCAGGACGTCTGCTTCGAGTTGCTCGCGTTCTACATTTTTGATGTCGGTCATGGCGCCATATTACCAGAGACGGAAAATGCGGAAGTGGAAATGGACATGGCGAGCGACCGCGGATAGCTACTGCAAATTCTCGGCGGCAATGAGGCGCGGTGCGGTAGCGGTTCACGGGCGCTGAAGATCCGAGGCCGTGAAGACGCCGCGCTGTGCAGGCCTGCGACGCTGGGCGCGAAGGTGCAAAAAGTTTCGGGTAGAAATTTGGCGATCGCTTGTTTTGAATGGGTTACGGAGACCGCTGTGTTTTGAAAGCGTCCAAAAGTTTCGGGTAGAAATTGATGAAAAAGCATCGTTCGCGCGGCGCAATCGGCTGTTCTGGAAGGCGTTGCCAGTTGATCGCTGAAAAATTCAGTGCATGGTGACTGGAACGCAATCTGGGGAAATTGTTCACGGATTACAGTAGCACGACGGGGGCTGGAAATGCGAGGGCAGCACACTCCATATTCAGCGAGAATCACCAATTAACGATCATTTCCGCTGTGCTACCAAGTTGCAGAAAGCGAAGAGAAATTCTTCGCTTCGCTCAGAATGACGGCCTTCACAAATTTAGAATCAGGTGGATTTGGATTTTTCCAATTCTTCGATCAGGGCTGGGACGATTTCGAACAGGTCGCCTACTATGCCGTAATCGGCGATTTCGAAGATGGGGGCGTTTTGGTCTTTGTTTATTGCGGCGATGGTGCGCGCGCCCTTCATTCCTACTACGTGCTGGATGGCGCCGCTGATGCCTAACGCGAGGTAAAGCTTGGGCGCGACCGTCTGGCCGGAGCTGCCGATCTGGCGGTCCATGGGGAGCCAGCCTTCGTCGCAGATTGGGCGCGACGCGCAGATTTCGCCGCCGATCAGCTTGGCAAGCTTTTCGGCCATGGCGATATTTTCCGGGGCTTTGATGCCGCGGCCGACTGAGATGAGGATCGGTGCTTGCGTGAGGTCGACTGCTTGTTTGGCTTCGCGGAAGAATTCCAGCGGCTTGGTGCGGATTTGCTCGGGTTTCAAATCCACGCTGACGGATTTAATCGGGGCTTCGCCGCTCGGATGTTTTGCGGCCAAGTCTGCTCGGAATGCGCTGGATTGAAAGGATGCGATCCACGGCCCCTCGCCGGTAAAGACCACGTCTGCGGCGGTGCGGCCTTGGAACATTTGACGCACGAAGATGAGTTTGCCGTTTTCGTAGCGGTAGCCCGTGCAGTCGCCGATCATTCCTTTGTTCATCGAAGCTGCGAGTTTTGGAGCGAAGTCGCGGACTTGATAGGTGTGTGGGAACAGGACTAGATCGGGTTTGGCGTTCTCGATTACCTGGCGGAGAGCCGGCGAGAAACCGTCGGGCGTGTATTTTTCCAGCAGGTCGTGTTCGACCAGGAGAACTTCGTCGAGCTTGTAGGCCGCTAATTCGTCGGCGAGAGCGGCGACACCCTTGCCTATCACGGCGCCTGTCAGTGTGCCTTTTGTGTGATCGACGATTTGCTGGGCTGCGGCGAGCGTTTCGAAGCTGACTTTGTTCCATTGTGCTTCGCGTTGTTCAGTGATTATGAGGATTTTCATTTTTTCCTCCATGAGTAAAGGAGGGCGCAGTTAAGCAGCGACCCTATGATTGATGCCTCCTACGCTAGCCGTGTCGGTCAGATCGTTGATCGCAGAAACGAAGAGAGGTCCTTCGCTTCGCTCAGGATGACGACTAAATTCAAAAGCGGGCGCAGCAAGCAGCGCCCCTACCGCTGCCAAATGTGCGGCGCTAAATCCGTTATAGGACGCGAGCTTCGTGCTTTAACTTTTCTACCAGCTTGGCTGCGATTTCCTTTGGCTGGCCCGTAATGAATTCTGTTTTCTTCGTTTTTTGCGGTACGTAGATGCGTTCTACGTGCTGTGTTGGAGCATCCGGCACGCCTAGCGATGCGCGGTCGATTGACGCGATTTCCTTCTTCTTGGCCGCCATGATGCCTTTTAGCGTGGCATAGCGCGGCTTGTTGATGCCGGACTGAATGGAAAGAACCGCGGGCAGCGGTAATTCTACGTGCTGGAACCAGCCTGCTTCCAGTTCGCGCTTCAGCTTCATGTGGTTTTCTACGACCTCGATGGCCATGATGATTGTGGCGTGTGGGCGGCCTAGTAATTCCGCTAGCAGGACGCCTGTTTGGCCGAAGCCTTGGTCGTCGCTTTGCAGTCCTGTGAGGATCAGGTCGAAATCTTCTGATTTTATCGCTGCGGCTAAAGAGCGCGCTGAGGATAGTGGGTCGAGCTTGAAAAATTGAGCGTCGTTGACGTGGATGCCGCGATCGGCGCCTTTTGCCAGGGCTTCTTTTATCGTTTGCTTGGCGCGTTCCGGGCCCATCGAGATGGCTACTACTTCGCCGCCGTGTTTTTCTTTCAGGCGCAGGGCTTCTTCCAGCGCGAAGCTGTCGGGTTCGTTGGTCTCGAAGCCGATGTCGGATTCGCGGATCCATGCGCCGGCTTCAGCAATCGCTAGTGGAGCGTCTTTTGCGGGGACTTGTTTGACGCAGACGCCGATTTTCAAAGGTGCCTCCTACTGAAAGCGTGTTGCTCCGAGAGCGATTTTGCTAGAACCAAGAAGGAAGAGAGATCCTTCGTTGCGCTCAGGATGACGGCAAATTAAACGGCAGATCGTAACTTGGGCGGTCAAAACTATTCGCATTTGCTTCCCGCTTTTGAACTTCGTCGTCATCCTAACCGCAGCGAAGGACCCTCTTCGTTACTGCGAATTTCCCGTCGCCACGAATGCAAATCAAAATCGGGTGCGGTGAGCAGCGTTAGAATCGCGATCAACGGCTGCCCGGTTCGATAATTGCCGAACCGGCGTCTACAACTGCCCACACCAAATCAGCCGGTGAGACGCCGGCGCTGCGAGCCATACTCAAACGCCCTATAAAATCAAAAAGCAATTAGCCCACCTAAAGCTGGCCGCTACAAAGTCAAAGTCGAATCTCAACGTGCTTTGGCTACTCCGCCCAGCGCTTGAACAGCAGCGATGCGTTTGTGCCGCCGAAGCCGAATGAGTTCGAGAGTACGTATGTTACTTCTGCTTTGCGTGCTTGATTGGGAACATAATCCAGATCACATGCTGGGTCCGGCTTTCGGTAATTTGCCGTGGGCGGCAGGATTTGGTCGCGTAACGCTAGTACGCTGATGCCTGCTTCCAGGCCGCCAGCGCCGCCTAGCAGGTGGCCGGTCATGGATTTTGTCGAGCTGATTGGTACTTTTTTTGCGCGCGCGCCGAAGACACGTTTCAATGCTTCGGTTTCGATGGCGTCGCCGATGGGCGTCGAGGTTCCGTGCGCGTTTACATAGCTTACGTCGTCCGGCGAAATGTCGCCGTCTTTCAACGCCGCCAGGGATACACGATAGCCGCCGTCACCGTGTTCTGCGGGTTGCGTGATGTGATAGGCGTCGCCTGACATGCCGTAGCCGATTATTTCGGCGAGAATTTTTGCGTTGCGTTTTTGCGCGATTTCTAGGGCTTCGAGGATCACCATACCGGAGCCCTCGCCCACTATGAAGCCGTCGCGATCGGCGTCGAAGGGGCGGCTGGCGTGTTCGGGATCGTCGTTGCGCGTGGAAAGTGCGCGCATCGCGGCGAATCCGCCGACGCTCATCGGAGTGATTGCGGCTTCGGTGCCTCCTGTAATCATCACATCGGCAGCGCCGCGCTGAATAATTTTGAATGCGTCTCCAATGGAATGTGCCGACGCGGAACAGGCTGTTGCCGTGGCGGAATTCGGGCCCTTGGCCCCGTAACGAATCGAAACGTGGCCGGAGGCTAGGTTGACGATTGTCGCGGGAATGAAAAACGGCGAGATCTTGCCCGGGCCGCCTGCCAGATATTTCGAATGTTCGCGCTCGATTACGTCAAATCCACCGATGCCGGAGCCGATGTAAACGCCCGTGGAATCCGCGATCTCGGGAGTTACTTCCAGGCCGGACATTTTCATGGCGAAGTCGGAAGCGGCGAGAGCTAGCTGAATGAAGCGGCCGGTCTTCTTCAGTTCTTTTTTCTCGAGCCAATTTAGCGGATCGAAATTGTGGACTTCGCCCGCGATGCGGCAATCGAATCCGGTCGGATCGAAATGCGTGATGGGGCCGATGCCACTCTTGCCTGCCAGCAGATTGCGCCACACTTCTTCGGTGCCGATGCCGCATCCGCAAATCAGACCCACGCCTGTAACCACAACTCGGCGGTTCAAAAGAAATTTCTCCTGTACGGAAAGGGACGACGGGAGGGCGGTTTACTTGCCCTTGGCGTGCTTCTCGATGTAGTCCACGGCGTCTTTTACCGTGGCTATCTTTTCGGCGTCTTCATCCGGGATTTCGATGCCGAAATTTTCTTCAAAAGCCATCACCAGCTCGACGGTATCGAGCGAGTCGGCGCCCAGGTCGTCCACAAAGGAGGCGGTCGGAGTGACTTCGCCTTCATCTACACCGAGTTGCTCGACAATAATCGTCTTCACGCGTTCTTCGACGCTGGCCATTCTGATTGTTCCTCCGATTTGAGCGATCTTGAAATCCCGGCCACACCGCGGGCAAGTATAACGTCCCCAAGACAACCTTGCCATTCTATGCGGGGCGTAGTGCGGGGTCAACCGTTGACACGGTCGGGCGAGAGCTTCAGGGCCGATGCGTAATCGTTGGAATTCTGCATAGCGGCTGTTGTTCGTTGTTCATGGCTTAGAATGGAGGCGTGCCGCTCCCGGATTCCATCGACGTAAAATATACCGAGGAAGAAGCCGAATATCTGAGCATGCGGCCCGTGGTGCGCCAGACGTTTCGTGCACCCGAGCTTGTGGACATGATCGTGCGCGTTGCCGGGAAGGATCTTGCGCGCGTGCAACAAATTCTGCGCTCCGGGACTATTGTTTTTCATTCGTTTCGTTATTGGTGGCAGGGTTTCGAACCTGACGACAATGGGCTGCGCGAAATTCTCGCGACTTATCCCGACGCCGATTCTGCGCGTGGGTTTCACGCGGAAGATTGCACCGAGATAATTCTGGAATCGAGCGGTTCGCCTGCGCGGTATAGTCTGCGAATCACTCGGGCGGAAGGCAGTAAGGGCGGACTGATTCGCAGTCTATTCAAGCTTGCGAGTTTTTGGGATTCGCTGATGAAGCTTGCGCAAGAGCAAGGTCCCAGATATACGGAATATTCATACGCACTGGGAGGCGACGTGTACGAGGTCGCGCTCGGGAGCGAACAAATAGCGCAGCTTGCAGGCGACGCGGCTCGCCGAGCGACACGACCTCTTCGCGCCGACCTCTCAGGAATTCAGGTGCGTTCGCCGTTGATTTCGCATGCTGTTCTCCTTTGTCCGCGCAAGAGCTGACACCGCCCTTCTTCTCCGGCATTGATATCACGACTGTTACGATCTCGAAGCCAGGCGGCCTCGTATTTATCTGGTCACTTATACAGGATTCGCTGGATTTAGCATACTAATCAAGATAGATATAGTACGAGCAGTACGAGGAAGCCGCGCGCAACGGTACATGCTTCCCGGGCCCAAGGATTAATGCCATGACTGCTACGTCTGAAGTAAGAATCCTGATTGCGGATGATAATCCCTTCGTGAGGGCTGGGCTGAAACTTCTGCTGAGTCAACGCTCGGATTGGTCTGTATGCGGCGAGGCCTCGAATGGACGCGAGGCGGTGAAGAAAGCAGTGGAACTTAAGCCGGACGTCATACTGCTGGATATTTCGATGCCCACGATGGACGGCCTGACTGCTGCGGAACAGATTCGCCGCAAAGTTCCCCAGTCTGAAATTTTGATAGTGACGCTATGCGAGTCGTTGGACATGGCACGCTATGCGGCACAAACCGGCGTGCGAGCCTACATTTCAAAATCCAACGTAACAAGTGACTTGGAAGCAGCCATCGAGGCAGCCGCGAAACACCAGTCCGTTTAACGTGGCGGCCGTCAATCCCCGTACAACCTAGGCCCACAGCGAAGCGATCGGGTTTCGCTCAAAGGTTTAAGAATTTCACTCAAAGCCTTCCTCCGCCATGCAGCGTTGTTGCTAATCCATCGCGCGCACGGGATTCCAGGAATCATTGGGGATTCCGGCGCTAGGCTCAAAATTCTTTTGCGCTGCCTAATTTGCGCCCATCCGGTATTTTTCGCTCATTCTTCGCTCCAGACCGTCTTCAGTGATGCGCAGAACAACCCAGTGTCACGAGGGCGATCTCGTGTTGCGTGGACCGCCCGCTAGTGCTACCTTGCCCGCTCTGCGGGCGGCCAATTTGGCTTGCGGCACGGGTAGGCGGCCAGCAGTGATCAGCTAATATTTATTGGCGCTGAAAGACTAACCCCGGATTTGGTGTATGGCTATGGGCCCTTCGACCCGGTACGGCTGGGTCTCAGGGCGAATCGCGCTATGCGCGATTCGGAGGTCTGATGGCGAATAAACAGTGGAGTTCGACGGCACCGCCGGAAGAGTTCCGGCCTTACGTTGGCGACTCAGAAACCGTGGCGGAATTCAGCCTGCGCGCTGTCATCTTGGGCTCATTGTTCGGTGTGCTGTTTGGGGCTGTGTCAGTTTACGTGGGATTGCGAGCCGGGCTCACGGTTTCGGCTTCGATTCCCATCGCTGTGCTTTCCATCAGCATCTTGCGCGCGTTCGGCCGCTCTACGATTCTGGAAAATAACATCGTGCAGACCACCGGCTCTGCGGGCGAGTCCGTCGCGGCAGGCGTGATTTTCTCCATGCCTGCACTGATCTTTCTGGGGTTTTCGCTCAATGCCGAGTACTGGCGAATTTTCTTTCTGGCGCTGATGGGTGGCTGGCTTGGCGTGCTGTTCATGATTCCCCTGCGGCGGCAGCTGATAGTGAAAGAGCACGGCAACTTGACGTTCCCGGAAGGCACGGCGTGCGCGGACGTTCTGGTGGCGGGCGAGCGCGGTGGTTCGTTTGCCAGCCGTGTGTTCTGGGGACTTGGATTGGGTGGCGTTTACACCTTTTGCATGAATACGTTCGGGCTGTGGCCTGCGCAGCCGGATTACCAGCCGAAATGGCTGCCGGGCGCCTCGTTCCGCGCAAACATCACGTCAGAATATCTCGGCGTGGGCTACATCATCGGGCCGCGAGTTTCCGGAACGTTATTTGCCGGTGGCGTAATTTCCTGGCTAGTGATTATGCCCGCGATCAAATTCTTCGGATCGCTTTCCGGAAATGTGGCGTTGTACCCGTCCACGATCCCGATCAACTTGATGACCCCTGATCAATTATATGGCAGCTACATTCGTTCGATTGGCGCGGGGGCGGTGGCAGCTTCGGGGCTGATCACGCTGATCAAGACGCTGCCCACGATACTTTCGGCGCTCACTGCGGGAATAAAGGATATTCGCGCCAAGCAAGCTGCTGCAGCCGCTACGGCCGTAAATCGCACGGAGCGCGATATGTCCATGCGCGTGGTGCTGATTGGTTCAGCGGTGATCGTGGTTATGGTGTGGGCACTTTTGAAGTTCAAGCCGATTCCGGGTGCGATGACCAGCGGGTTCGCGGATTTTCTTGCGGCGATTTTTGTGGTGGTGTTCGGATTTTTGTTCGTCACGGTGGCATCACGCATCAGCGGCTTGATCGGCAACTCCTCGAATCCCATCAGCGGAATGACCATCGCCACTCTGATGGCCACTTGCGCGGTATTTCTGCTGATTCATTGGACTTCCACCGCGGATCAGGTTCTGGCGCTGACTATCGGCGGCGTCGTGTGCATCGCTTCCGCGATAGCGGGCGCCACGTCACAGGACTTGAAAACCGGCTACCTGGTGGGCGCGACGCCGTACTGGCAGCAAGTGGCGCTGGTAATCGGTGTAATGGTTTCGTCATTCGCGATCGGCGGGACGCTTATCCTGATGAATGTTGGACTCGCGCAATACAAGCCACTGAAGATTGCGCTGGATGTTGATCACTTGCAGCCCGGCGTGGACGTGCAGGAACGCAACTACACCTACAACGGAAAGACCTATACGCTCGTGAATGCACTGGGTTCTCACGAAGTGCCCGACGGAAAATATTTGTACGATCCTGCAACGCGCGAGATCGAGGTGCAGTGGGTCCAGGGTATCGGCAGCGATCAAGCCGCAGCGCCGCAAGCGCGGCTGATGGCCACGGTGATCAGCGGAATTTTGAATCAGCGGCTGCCGTGGCGGCTGGTCTTTCTCGGCGTGTTTTTAGTGATCGCAATCGAGCTGCTGGGAGTGCGCTCGCTGCCTTTCGCCGTGGGGTCCTATTTATCCATTGCGACGACCATGGCTATGTTTGCTGGAGGATTGGTGCGCTGGCTGGCGGAACAAGGAACCCAGAAAAAGAGTGACGCGGAAAATGAGGTGAGCCCGGGATCGCTCTACGCCAGCGGATTGATCGCGGCGGGCGGCGTGTTCGGATTGCTCGCGATCATTCTGAACCTTCTGCAGGACCCCGAACTGAGCAAGCACGTGCCACACTGGCTCGCGTTCGCGCTGCATTTGCCGTGGCCACAGAAGATGTTTGCCTTGGGCGAGAAAGTTCCGGGTATAAGCCAAGTGCCGGTGGCCGGCGTAATTTTGTTTGTGTTGCTCGCAATATCGCTGTTCATCTCCGCTCGCAAGAAGCTAAATAATTAGTCTGCGTGATGGCCGTCGGCAAGACGAAGAGAGATCCTTCGCTCCGCGCAGGATGACGACTGTGTTGGAGATGCCGGGCTGAAGACCGCGGCGCTACGTTCACACCTTGGGCTTTCGGGATCTGCCAACCTCTTCTTGAGACTTGCCCAGCGCGGCCGCTTCAGCGTCACTCGCGAAACGATCGGAAACATACCGCTTGCCATCCGAAACGGGGCGAGTCCATAATCCGCGTCGGCCAAAGCACACTTGAGCCGAAGCTACCTTAAGGAGAAATGCACATGAAGCGTATTTTATTCCTGCTCACGATTTTTGTTCTATCTGCTGCTGTGTCTAGGCCTCTGATGGCTCAAGACAACCCGTTCGTCGGCACCTGGAAACTGAACGTTGCTAAATCGAAGTTCACCGGGACGCCGGCGCCAAAAGAGATGACTCGAGAAGTGACAGCGGCCGGCAGCGGCGCCAAGTACTCCTTTACTGGTACGGATGCCAATGGCGGCGCGATTTCCTACAGCTTCACTACTAACTATGACGGCAAAGATTCCGCGATCACCGGTTCGGGAACGCCTGGCGGCGCCGACACCGTCGCCCTCAAACGCATCAACGCCAAAAAAGTCGAAGGCACACTGAAAAAAGGCGCCGCGGAAGTCGCGAAAGTTACAGCTGTCGTCTCCAAGGATGGAAAAAGCAGCACCGTTACGAGTACAGGAAAGTCCGCAGACGGCAAGAGCATGAGTGCGGTGAGCGTTTACGACAAGCAGTAGGTAGATGCTTCGGGGGCGTGTTCGAACCGGCGCGGATTTTTTCATTGCTTGCCGCGCGAGCCGTCCCCGAAACTAATTTGCGACCAACGAGTTTTGGTGCTTCAGTTTTAATCCACGTTTGCGGCCGCTGATGTTCTGAATTCCCGGAGGGCTTAGGTGGCGCTGCAGTGCAGGTTTTTCGCCCGCACGGCTGCTCTGACCGACCCTCTGAGTTCCAATCGCCGGCGTCGCAAAGCAAGAAGCGAAGAGGGGTGCTTCGCTACGCTCAGGATGACGTCAAGTTCAAAGTCCGACGATACCCGTTTGCGCGAGACCTATGCGAACGGGTTTTCATCCGCGCTGGGACCGTAAATTGACGGCAGCGGCACGTCCAACAGCCGCAAGTATACGGATAGCTGGCCGCGGTGGTGGTACCAGTGATTCAGCATGATGCTGCGAAGTAATGCTGCGCGCGGAATGCTGAGAACTTCTTTCGTTCCCATTTTCAGCCGCCACGTTGCCGCAGCTTTCTCTGCGGTCATCGCTTGTAAGCAATCCTCGGCGGCGCGAATGCTTTCATCGTGCGCCGCGAAAATTTCGCCGAGCCCTTTTGGCTCCTCCGCGCCGAATTTCGCCTGCGACGCGTCGAATTCATCACTTTGTGAAATTTTTGCAATGCCTCCGGGAACGGACGCGGTGTGAAGCGCAAGCTGTCCAAGCGTCATCGACTTCTGGTGGGGCCTCCACGACAATTTGTTTTCCGGTATACGCTCGAGCACTCGTCTGGTCGTCGCCGCTTCCTGCTGGATCTCGCCCAACATTGCCTCACACATAGGTATCATCGCCTTTCTCCTTTTCGATTCGACTGTGCCGCCGGCGCCATTTCCGGTCGAAGGCATAATTATACGCCTCATTTTTGTACGCCCGATGTTCAGTAGAGTTCAAGTCATCCGGACACGGATGTCGGGGTCGGCGTCTTTCCTGAGCGCAAGGAAAAGCCAGCCAGTATGCTTAAAGGCGAGAAAATGCCCACGATTCGGCAGCATAAGTCACCTCTAAGGAGGCCGCAAGTCAAACAACATCCGGCTAAGACGGGAACAACGCAGAGCCCACACTCAGCTGAG
Organism: uncultured Acidobacteriota bacterium; assembly: GCA_963703675.1. Classification (GTDB taxonomy): domain Bacteria; phylum Acidobacteriota; class Terriglobia; order Acidiferrales; family UBA7541; genus Palsa-295. The sequence goes on from CAVPFH010000015.1 coordinate 61,891, forward strand.
AAGTTGTGTACCCGGAAAAAGAAAAGAGACAACAAAAATTCAAACAAAAGGCCTTGTGTGATGTCCTATGGTGCGTAGAAATCTTATGGTGCCGTCAGGATAACAAACACGGAATTCGCGGATGTCGTAGTCTGTTCTTGCATGGATTGCATGCTCAAGCGCTGCCGTCACGGCTGGCCGATCTTCTGGGTGGATGGTGTCGAAAAAGCGTTCGAGTGGAATCGGGCCATTTCTGGGATCGAAGCCATGCAGACGAAAGGTTTCGTCCGACAAATGAAACGTATGTTTTGTGTAGAAATTGGTGGCCCAACTGCCGATGTGAGTGAGTCTTTGCGCCTCGTTGAGGTACGCTCGCTCCCGTCGTAACTCCTCGGTGAGTTGCTGATGTTCGGTGACGTCCATCGTAGTACCGACAAATCCTTTGAAGACTCCTTGTTCAACGACCGGAACAGCCACGGCACGAACGTAGCGCAACTGCCCGTCGGGTCGAATGATCCGCCCAATTTGATCAAAGCCACGATGTTCCTCTTGCATGCGCTTGATAGTTTCGGCCATGGAGGCCCGATCCTGTGGATGGATGAGGGCCAGATACTGTTCAACCGTTGGTGCGCCGTTTTTCGGATCGAGACCATAAATTCTGTATAACTCTTCAGACCAATAGTGACCCGAATCGTTGAATGCCCAACTCCCTATGTGACCGAGACGCTGTCCTTCGCTGAGATAAAAGTAGCTTTGCTTCAGAGCTTCCTCTGTACGCTTGCGCTCCGTGATGTCTTGGATTGTGCCAAACAATTTGTAAGGTCGTCCCGACGCGTCTCTCTTTGCATCGCCCGGTGACGAGCTCCAGCGCTCGGACGTGAGGCTGTAGACTGTGCGTACTTCCCCGCTGGGACGAACGATACGAAATTCACCGTAGGGGCGGACCCCAGCAAGAAGATCCTCATCCACTCTCTGATAGAGGCGCTCACGATCTTCCGGGTGGACCATCGCGCGTACGGTGGCTAAGTCCATAGGACATTCCTGCGGGCTAAAACCAAAAATGCGGTAGGTTTCGTCCGACCAGACTACGACATCCGTCTCGAGATCCCATTCCCAGTGGCCGACATGGGCTACGCGTTGCGCCTCTTCAAGCCTAGCTTTGCTTTCCTGTAAGTCTCGTGATAAATCGGCCAGGGTCTTCTGCACATTGTCATTTGCCATCGTGACTACCTTGCGTTACCTCTCTAAGTAAGGCTCAACTTATCCCGTCGTCTTTTCGCCTTGAAGCTCAGCGTTCGCTCACGCCTCTTTCGGGTCGCACCTCGACAGTCCTCTGGCTTAGATGCGATCGGCCCCTCACTTAGGTTCGGCGAGCGCTCGCAGCGACACCTGCGGAGAACGTGCTAATTGGAAACTACGATCCAATGCCCGGTAACGTAACTTACCAAGCACTTAGCTTCGGTCTATAGGACCTTCTGTTAGATTTTCCGCGGAGCTGTAAAAGACACAACGGAAATGCACAGGGCCTACTGCTTAGGTAGCCCTGGCGGGCTTGGGTTAAAGCTACCAAGTGAACCACCAAATTAACCAGAACTGAGATTTGTGAGCATCAACGACTAGCCTAGAAACTCCACCAATACATTGCGCCTGCGATCTGGATCGTTCCTTTCTTCTCCAGCTCCTCCAGGACCGGACTGCGCCGGCGGATTTAGGGCAAGTTATAGCGCAATTGGCTGAACACCATGTTAGCGTTGGCTGACTTTGGACCATTGCCAGCCGCCCAAGGATAGACCCAAACATGCGCGTATTGCAGCCCCCACTGCACCGACCCTAGGTTTTCATATTTCCAGAGCACTCGTGAGTAGCCGCCCGTAGCCTCCTCGATCAATCGGTCGGCGGCGTTGCTGGCACCTGGAAAACCGAATCCCACGCAGCAGGTGCCGTCGCTGTTTAAGGTAGCATTCTTCTGCGCGTACAGGCCGCTGTAGTAGAAGTACAGTCCCGTAGCTTTATTCGGTGCAAGCTCGAAACCGCTGACCCACGAATACGAATGGATTGGCGAAATGCTGCCGTCGGCCCTGACGATTACGTCGGGAGCTAAACCGCCGATATAGCGACCCGCACCGTCACCGGCAAAACCATCCAACACCCAGCGCACGCCCTTCTTGACCTCAACGTTGAAGTTGGCACTGACGCCCCAACCAAAGGCATAATTTTTTCCCGAGGCGCTGGTCCCATCCCAACTGCGAAAAGTTCGCATCACTGTGCCGATATCGAAGTGAATTGCGCGACCGCCCATGACCTTGTTGTCGAACGAGCCCTTCAGGACGAAATCCGGAGTCATGTTCGGGACATTCAGTCCGCTGCTGCCGTTGTTGTATTGCGTCGTGAGCGTGCCACTCAGCGCGGTGGGGAATACCACACTATTTGACACCTGCTGCTCAGGGTTCTCGACCGAAAAACCGAACGCCATCTTCTCAGATGACCGATAAACGAGCCGGAATTGCGGATAGCGCCCAACCACAAACCCAGCGACAAAGTTGAGATCAATCACCTGGGGAGCGGCTATATCACCCGGCCACGGAAGAATATCTTCCTTATTCGGTGTCATCAGCGACCACAGCTGCCCGCCGGCCATCTCCCACTTTCCTTTGCGCCAGTCAAACCAAGCCTGACGAATCCGGAACGGATAACCGGATTGCGTCACAAGATTTCCGCCAACGGGCGCACCGACAAAATCCATTTCGAAATATCCAGCGATTTGGCTGGATTTTAGGTCGGCATCCACGCGCAGCGCCAGGCGCGTGTTCTGCGGCGATAGACGGAATTCGCTGGTCGTGCCTGGAACCGTGTTGTCGTACAGGATGTTGTTGAAGTTGGTGGCCACGTTCCCGCCGTTGTTGTTCGATCTCCACACCGAGGTCAGCGCAGGGTAGCCGATTAGACGAATCTTCGCAGGGCCTAACCGGAGGGCTGGTGTGGTGGGTGTCACGTCGGCAATTTCCGGACCACGCTGCAACTCTTCCTCGACTTGCGTCTGCTGGGGAGTAAGCGGCTGTTGTTCACTTGGAACGGAGGATGGTTCATTTTGCGCTTGCAGGCGGTTGTCCGTCTTGAGATTTGTGGGCGGATTCGCCGTGTCACTGCTCGTCGCTCCTTGCACCAGGCTCACCAGCATCTTCTTTTGTTCCGTCAAGGCGGACTGCAGCGCCTGGATTTGCGCTTGTTGTTGCTCCAGCGCTTTCTGTTGCTGATCGACAATTAACTTCAGGTTTTCAATTTCGGCACTGTTGCTCGAATTCTGAGCCATCGCCGATAGGCAAGCGACTGAAAAACTCCAAAAAACAGCGACGACAGGAACAATACACTTCATGAGAAGACGCATCTTCTGACTTTTCATTATTCCGCTCCATGTTCTTCCCCCCGCGGGCCGTTGCGAGGAGCTTGGGGGAAACGCATGGATTCTATACCTCTGCTCGCAGCGTCTAAACTTAGGAATTGAAAGATGCATCCAGTCTTATTCGCGAAATGCACTCTCTCGTGGTCCGTTAGCTGATTTTTCGCGTTAAGTTCCTGGTAAACGCAGCCCTAATCGGACAACTGAATTTTGCACAATTGCCTACCGAGACGGATCACTGGAGAATCCTGTAACACGAAATCGAAATGATGTGAAATAGCGCGCGGAGAAACGAGGCAAGATTTCAAGCGGGCACGGCGTCTTTGTAAAGTGCTGTAGACAAGGACGATAGAGGCGCATCATGGAGAAGATTGCCCTCTTCGTACCCAACAATTTGCGATCTAATTTTACTTTGTGAAATAAGCGCACTCGCCGTGAAATATGCCGTGCAAATGCCGCGTCAATTCTTCCGTACTCGTCGCTGCTGTATCGAAATTGCCATTTTCACTTCATCGAATTTCCCGCCCACCACCGGCAACCTGCGCGCGGCAGCCTCGTAGTATTGTCGAAACCAAACGACAACTTCAACGCGGCGAAACGGGGCCCGTAGTCTCCGTCCACACGCGATCCCGTGTCGAGTACTGTGTGGTCTTTTCGCGCAAGGTAGAGATCCCCGTGGATCCCCGTGGTTTCTTTGACTCCTGCGTGGCGAGCCTTTAGACTTGTGGGCTGTGAGATCCTTTTCGCGCGGCACGAGCGGCTACCGGTTTGATATCAGCGGGTATTTTCCGCGCGCTATTAAAACGATTTGCATTATCTGCGTTTTGGTTTTCCTCCTGCAACAAATTTCGGAACTGATCTTCAAAGCCGCCGGCAGAAATTTCTGGCTGGATTGGTTTGGCCTTATACCGTACGCGGTGGTGCACGCGTTCCGGATATGGCAGCCCCTTACTTACATTTTTCTGCATGGCGGAATTCTGCATATTCTTTTCAATCTTTTATATCTTGCGATGTTTGGCGCCGATCTGGAACATTCCTGGGGCGCGCGGAAGTTTTATACTTACTTTTTGATTTGCGGAGTTGGCGCAGGCATCATCGAAATCATTGTAAAGATGCTTATCGATCCTCACGGCCAGGGTACGTCCTTGGTGCCGACGATCGGGGCTTCCGGCGCGATTTACGGCATTCTGCTGGCCGTGGCCGTGATCATGCCGCATCGCCAGGTGTGGGTGTTTCCGCTGCCTGTGACTGTGTCGATGCGCATCTTTGTGATCGTGATGGGCGCGATCGAATTTTTCGGCACCATTGGATCGAACGGCGATGGCGTGAGCCACGTCTGCCACCTGGGCGGGATGTTAGTAGGATATATTTACCTGCGGCGCGGCTCTTACGGCTACAGCGTGCGAAATTACTTTTCAGATTGGAAGAAGCAGCGTTTGAAGAAGAAATTCGAAGTATACGTGCGCGACCATCAGGATAAGCCGCCGTCAAACCCCGATAACTGGGTCAATTAACCGCCGTTTTGGCTGCCGATGCGCAGCAAACGCATCAGATTCGTAGAACCTGTGGTTCCAATCGGCGTGCCGGCAATGACGCCAATAATGTCTCCGGGCTTCACCAGTTTTTCCTCGAGCAGGCGCTTCTCCGCCGCCGCAGTGAGCTCGTCGATATCGCGAATCCGGCCCAAGCTGCGCGGCAACACTCCCCAGTAGAGAGCGAGACGCCGGCGCGTTTCCTGCACCGGCGAGAAAGCAACGATCGGTGCGCGCGGCCGGTACTTTGAGACCAGTCCGGCCGACGATCCACTTTCGGTAAAGACCGCTACTACCTTCAAGTGCAGTTCTTCCGCGGCGTGGCAGATTGCCTCCGCGATCGCTTCATTGATTTGCAGGTCGCCAGATCGCGCCGGTCGCGGAAGCGATGTGACGCTATTCTCCGCTTCCGTGATAATCCGATCCATCATCGTCACCGATTCCAGCGGATAAAGTCCTGCAGCCGTTTCGCCTGAAAGCATTAGGGCGTCGCTGCCGTCAAAAATGGCGTTGGCAACGTCGGAAGCTTCCGCGCGCGTGGGCCGAGGGCTTTTTTGCATGGAATCGAGCATTTGTGTGGCGGTAACCACCGGCACCAGGGCGTCTCGCGCTTTCATGATGATTTGCTTTTGCACCACGGGAACTTTTTCCGGGCTCATCTCCACGCCAAGGTCGCCGCGAGCAACCATCACGGAATCCGATACTGCGAGAATTTCATCCAGATTGTCGATCGCTTCCGGTTTTTCCAGTTTGGCCATGACCGGCGTTTGTTTTCCGGCGCGCGCAATCGCCTTTTTCGCGGCCAGCACATCCGCCGCGGTGCGAACGAAACTCAGAGCCACGTAATTCGCGCCTAGAGCGAGCGCGTGTACCAGGTCCTGGCGATCCTTGAGCGTGAGCGACGGAATCTTGAGTTTGATTCCCGGGAGGTTGATGCCTTGATGTTGGCCAAGGTCTCCGCCATTTTCCACCTGGGTTATCACGTCGGAACCGCGCGACGAAACCACGCGCAGCGCGATGTTGCCATCGCAGAGCAAAATCCGGTCGCCTTTGTGCACGGATTCCGGCAGCGCGCGAAACGTGGTAGAAACTCCTTCTTCGGTCCCCTCGACATTTCTGGTGGTGATCATGAAACTCTGACCGAAGCGCAGACGGATCGGTTTGCCGAGAACCAGGGCGCCTGTGCGGATTTTGGGGCCCTGCAAATCCGCCAATATGCCAATGGGCTTTTCGTGGCGCGCCGATGCGCGGCGGACTGCTGCGACCAGGCGCGCTCGATCTTCATGGGTGCCGTGAGAATAGTTAAGACGGGCTACGTCCATTCCAGCAAGCAACAACTTATCGATCATTTTGTATGAAGACGTGGCGGGACCCAGTGTACAAACTATTTTTGCGCGTCTATGAGTGGGCATCATTATTTACTCACTGCAAAATCGCTAACGATTGCGTAAAGAAAGGTGACTCCTTTTTGAAATGAATCCAGGGGGATACGCTCGTTGTCGGCGTGAAATCGGGAGAGATCATCGTCGCTCAGCGGGAAAGGTAGCAAGCCGTAGGCCTGCACGTTTCTCATTCGTATTGGAGCGGAATCGGTGAAGTAGGTGGACATCATCGGGACGACCGGTACGTTTGGATAATTCTCACTCGCGACGTGCATTATCGAGTGGTAGAAATCGGATGTGAGGGACGATGACGGCGCGGTCTCGGACAACGGAAGCTGCGGCTCGAAATCGATCGCCGGGTCATCGACCAGTTGCTTAAGTTTCATCAGTAAGGGATTCAATTGATTTCCTGGAAGCAGACGCACGTTGATAACCGCGCTAGCCTCGGACGGAACCACATTGGCGCGAATGCCTGCACGCAACATGGTGGGTGCGGCGGTGTCGTGCAGCATCGCATTCCATACCGGATTCTCATTGGAAATAACCCTGGCCGCGTGTTCTCCGCGATCCCCTGTTTCGAGAGATCGCATCCATTTGGACGTTTCATCCTCCTGCAAGGGAGCGATGCCCTGAAAATATGCGCGCGTCACCGAATTGAATTGCACCGGAGCTTCGTAGTTTCCGATTTTTTCGATAGCGGCCGCGAGATGTGTGACGGGATTGTCTTTGCGTGGCATCGAAGCATGCCCCGAAGTTCCTTTGGCGATCACATCGACGTTCGCAGGAACTTTTTCGCTCACCTGCACCCCTATATATTGCGGCTTTCCGTCTTTGGTGAAAACCCCGCCGCCTTCATTAATAGCGAAGCCCGCGGCAATTTTGTCCCAGTGCTTGTCGACCGCGAAGAGCATGCCGGCGCCGCCGTAAGCTTCCTCATCGCCCTCGGCAAGCAGGATAACGTCGCGATTCAGTCTCGCGCGAGAGCGTTTCAATTGAATGAACACCGCGAGATTTGCGGCCAACATTCCTTTATCGTCAATTACGCCGCGTCCATAAAGATAATTTCCCTGGATTACAGCGCCGAACGGGTCGACGGTCCATTTGGACTTGTCTACTCCCACCACGTCCAGGTGCGCCATTAACAGCAACGCGCGTGTGGGATCTGGCACAGCGTTGGCGGAGAGGCGAGCGACTAAGAAACCGCGCCCCGGCGTGCTTTCGAAAATTTCAGACTGGATACCTTCCTTCTGCAGAATCGCGGCAATATATTTCGCAGCCACCAATTCATTCCCCGGAGGGTTTGTCGTGTCGATGCGCAACAGGCCTTGCAGCCAGCCCAGGGCTTCGATTTGAATTTGCGACAGGCTGGGATTTCCTGCGGATTGCGGGCCGGGCATGGGCTGTGCGTAACCAGGTGCGACAAGAGAAAATAGAACCATCAAGGCAAGAATCGGAGCTGGAATGCGCAGACGCGCCATCCTGGATTTCCCCCAGAAAGTGAATTTCGTACGCAGAGTAAGCGACCAACTCATACTATCATGTCGTCATTCGGTGGCCAGGAACCGACACGGGCGGCGTTTTCTGAACAGCAATTGGCCAGTTTTTGCAGGTTGCATTGACCATCCTTGCTGGCCCGTGGCAGCATCTTACAGGGCGAGCGGAACTGCGAAGAGGGGAGCGGCGAATTGAAGACTTCGAGAACGTGGATTCAGGCGACTTTGCTCGTGGTATTTATTGCGGCATTGGGCGTGCCGTCTGCGGTTTTGAAGGCCTATGCACGGCAGCAGGAGGGCCCGGTGAAGCCGGCGCCTACTCCACAGCCCGACGCTGCGCCCAAGCAGCCCAGCGGCCAGCAGCAGCCTGCGCAGGCCGGACAGACCCAGCAGCAAGCGCCTCAGGTAACCATCGCGGTGCAATCGAATTTGGTGAATATTGACGCGGTGGTGACCGATCAGGACGGAAACCTAATTACCGGATTGAAGAAGCAGAATTTTCGCGTCCTCGACGACGACAAGCCGCAGCAAATCTCAAATTTCGGCCCCAGCGAAGCGCCCATCACCATTGTAATGTTGATGGAATTCAGCAGGCGTATGGGCAGCTATTTCGGTTATCGCGGAAAATATTGGGCCTATGGTTTCCTCGACCATTTGAATCAGAAAGATTGGGTCGCATTCAAGACCTTCGATTTGAAGACCACTCTGGTTTCGGATTTCTCGCAAGATAAGAAGGCAGTAGGTCAGGAAATCGCGGGGCTGTATTTTCCGGATTTCAGCGAGGCGAATCTCTTCGACGCGGTGCTGGAAACACTGGACCAGCTGCGCGACGTGAAAGGCAAGAAATCAATTCTCATCATCGCGTCTGGCTACGATACCTTCAGCAAACACACTCTGGACCAGACCTTCAAACACGTGAAAGAAACCGAAGTTACGATTTTCTGCGTCGGAATGGGCGCCGCGCTGGATGCGATGGGCGTCCATGAACGCAGCATGACCGGTCCAGAGTTTGCCAGCATCAACTATTTGCAAGCGGAAAATCAGTTGAAAACGTTCGCGGAAATGACCGGCGGGTGGGCCTGGTTTCCGCGTTTCGAAGGCGAAATGAACGATATCTTTAATTCCGTCGCCCTCTTTCTGCGCAATCAATACACCATAGGATTCACTCCGCAGACGCCGCCAGATGGCAAGTATCACAAATTAAGGGTTGAGGTCATCGACGACGAAGGAAATCCTTTCACGACGTTGGACAAAAAGGGCCACAAGAAGAAAGTGGTGATCCAAGCGCGTCAAGGCTATACGGCGCCGAAGCCGACGGCCGGTGACTAAATGCGGTCGATCCAGCGTGCGCCGCTATCAAATGCAACAGGAAGCGAAAGCGGCGAGGTCTGCCAAGCCAGAGCATTTGTAGCGGTGGCTCGACACTTTGTCGAGCTGGCAGACCTGGTTGCTGAGGTTGCAATGCCGGGTCTGTCTGAAATGCGCCAGACCGGCCGCTACAAAATCGTCGCATGGGCCACCTGTGTTGGGTCATTCCGAATTCGGTAAGGATACCGACCGCTAGCTGTTCATTATCCTCAAGTCGCGGCCAGTCATTTCGCGCGGTTCCTTCACTCCCAGAACACCAAGCAGAGTGGGCGCGATATCGCGCAGCGAACCGCCGGGGTTGAGTCGCGTACGCCCGTCCTCGGCGAGTAAAATGAAGGGCACCGGATTTGTAGTGTGGTAGGTGTGCAGGCCGCCGGTGACGGGATCGATCATGGTTTCGGCGTTGCCGTGATCGGCGGTGATGATCCACGCGCCACCGCGCGGGCGTAGTGACTGAAAAATCCTGCCCAGGCAATCATCGACCGTTTCAACCGCTTTAATCGTGGCTTCCAACTTGCCGGAATGCCCTACCATGTCCGCGTTCGCAAAATTCATGATGATGGCGTCGAAGTTCCCCTTTTCTATCGCGTGAATCACCCTATCGGCCACCCCGGCCGCCGACATCTCCGGCTTTAAATCATAAGTCGGCACTTTCTGCGAGGGCACGACGAGGCGCTCCTCCCCGGGAAAAGGTTTTTCGACGCCTCCGTTGAAGAAATACGTCACATGCGCATACTTTTCCGTTTCAGCCACGCGAAGATTCTTGTAATCCAGCTCCGCGAAGACATTCGCAAGAATATGTTCAAGTTTTTCCGGTGCGATTAAGTAACGCAGCCACGGCCACGTCTTTTCATACTGAGTCATCGCGACAAACGCCAGATGCTTTGGCCGCGCGGGATCGCGGAATTCCTTGAATCCCGGCTCGATTAAAGCCCGCGTGGTTTCGCGGGCGCGATCCGCGCGGAAATTGAAGAAGATCACGGCGTCATCGTCGCGAATCAGCGCGCGCGGCACAGCAGGTTTGCTGAACAAGGGTTCGGTGGTGATGACCGTGGGAACCACAAACTCGTCGCTGATGCCCTTTTCATAGCTTGCGCGCATTGCGTCGGTCGAAGCGCTGAATTTTGCTTCCGCGTCGCCATGAACCATGGTGCGATACGCTTTCTCGATGCGCTCCCAACGGTTGTCGCGATCCATGGCGTAGTAGCGCCCGATCACGGTAGCAATTTGTCCGACGCCGTATTCGCGCATTCTTTTTTCGAGCGCGCGCGCAAAATCGAGCCCGCTGTTAGGCGGTGTGTCGCGACCGTCCATGAAGCAGTGGACGAAAACGCGCGTGACTTTGTTTTCGCGCGCCATGCGCAACAGCGCGTACAGATGTTCGATATGCGAGTGCACTCCGCCATCGCTCAACAGGCCCATCAGATGCAGTTGATGAGTGCGGCCGCGTTCCATGGCTTCGAGTAGCAAAGGCTGTCGCGCGAATTCGCCGCCGGCGATAAGCTGATCGATGCGCGTGATGTCCATATGCACGATTCTGCCGGCGCCGATATTGAGGTGGCCGACCTCACTGTTGCCCATTTGCCCTTCAGGCAAGCCGACCGCAGGCCCGGAGGTTTGAATCAGCGTGTTGGGAAATTCATCGAGCAGCCGATCGTAATTCGGCTTGCGCGCCAGCGCGATGGCATTGCCTTTCGTTTCGGCGCGATAGCCCCACCCGTCAAGCACAGTCAATACAATTGGTTTCGGTCGTTTGAATTGTGATGGCATTTCGCGGGTCAGAATACCTTATCAGCGATGGGGGTTGTATTTCGAAATGTTCCGCTGGTGCGGAAACGCGTTGGTAGCGGCGGTTCGACGGTTTTTGTCGAGCCCGCAGATTTTGGCGCGGTTTCGTGTGGCGTGCCTGAATGCTGCATGGCGCGGCAGTTCTGCTTGTTCCCCGGGCAGCCCGGGCAAGCGCTGCGGTGCCCGGTCCGGCTGAACTGCTCCAGACCGGCCGTTACAAATTCAGCGCTTTGCGGCCCGGGAAACGCGCGGTGCTGCCGAGTTCCTCTTCGATTCGAAGCAGTTGGTTGTATTTGGCGATGCGGTCAGTGCGCGACGCAGAACCCGTTTTGATTTGGCCCGTGCCCATGGCTACGACGAAATCCGCGAGGAACGTGTCTTCTGTTTCGCCGCTGCGATGCGAAACGATTGCCGCGTAATTTGCTTTGCGCGCCATTTCCACTGCTTCGATGGTTTCGCTGACCGTGCCGATTTGGTTGAGCTTGATGAGGATGGCGTTGCCAACACCTTCCGAGATGCCACGCGCGAAAATCTTTGGATTCGTGACGAAGATATCATCGCCCACGAGCTGAATCTTCTTGCCGCCGGAGCTTTTTGCGCCTGACCCACCTAGCTCCCCCGTGAGAACCTTCCAGCCATCCCAATCATCCTCGGCCAAACCATCTTCGATAGAAACGATCGGGTACTGACGCACCCAGTCTTCCCAGAATTTCACCATCTCTTCCGAAGAACGCGCCGACTTGTCAGACTTCTTGAAAACGTATTTTTTGCTGGCGCGGTCGTAGAACTCGCTCGACGCCGGATCCAGCGCGATAGCGATTTGTTCGCCGGGCTTGTAGCCGGCTGTGGTGATGGCTTCGAGTACACGCTCGATAGCCTCGACATTCGACTTCAGATTCGGCGCGAAGCCGCCTTCATCGCCTACCGCCGTCGAGTAGCCAGTTCTCTTGAGCACGGATTTCAGGTGGTGAAACACCTCCACGCCCCAGCGCAGTGCCTCGTGAAAATTGGGCGCGCCCAGCGGCATGACCATGAATTCCTGGACGTCAACGGAATTATCGGCGTGCGCGCCGCCATTGACGATATTCATCATGGGCACTGGGAGTGTGTTTGCTGAATGATCGGATGAATATTTCGCGAGGTATTTGTAGAGTGGCTGTCCGAGTTGCGCGGCAGCTGCGCGCGCGGCCGCCATTGAGACCGCCAAAATCGCGTTTGCACCAAATTTTGATTTATCTGGCCTGCCGTCGGCTTCGATCATTTTGCGGTCAACTGCGCTCTGGTCGGCTGCATCCAGTCCCACCACAGCCTTCGAAATCGCTCCATTCACATTACTGAGTGCTTTCAGCGTGCCCTTGCCGAGATAGCGCGCTTTGTCTCCGTCGCGCAGTTCAATAGCTTCATGCTCGCCAGTGGATGCTCCCGACGGCACGGCTGCGCGGCCGATAGCGCCGCCTGCGACACGGACGTCAGCTTCGACGGTGGGATTTCCGCGCGAATCAATGATTTCACGTCCGTGGACGCTCGTAATTTTTGTGGACATCCGTGCCCCTTAAAGTGGATTGAAAAAGGACGGCCAGAAATGATCCTGGCGGTTTAATCATATACTGAGAAGCATTTGTAGAGGCGGCTCGACGGTTTAGGTCGAGCCGCCAGCGGTGGTTGCTGATGCTGCAATGCCCGGTCTGGCTGAACTACGCCAGACCGGCCGCTACAGATTCAAATGCAACGCAGCCGTAGGCATCACCAACCTGCAAACCCTCCGGGAGATGGCCGGCGGTTTTGGCAAATGCCGCAGATGCTATTCCGGTTCTTCAATCATGGATTCAGGGCGGACCACAACTACAACGCCATTCTCAGTCACGGAGTAGCGTGCACGATCACTTTCGAGCTCGTAGCCAATCACAGTGCCTTCAGGCAGGCTCACATGCCGGTCGATAATCGCGCGACGGATGCGGCAGTGGCGTCCGATATTCACGTGATTGAAAATGATGCAGGATTCCACATCGCTGTAGCTATTGACGCGCACGTCGAGCCCTACCACCGACCGAACCACGCGCCCACCGGAAATGATGGAGCCGGAACCAACGATGGAATCTAGCGCCACGCCCATGCGCGACGGGTCGGCGAACACGAATTTCGCCGGCGGATATTGCTGTTGCAAGGTGTGCAGCGGCCAGCTCTTGTCGTAGAGGTTAAAAACCGGCGACACGGAAACCAGATCCATATTGGCTTCATGGTAGGCTTCCACCGTGCCAACATCCCGCCAGTAGGCTTCTTCCTTTTTATTTTCATCGCGAAAGTTGTAGGCGAACACGCGATGCTTATCAATGATGCCCGGAATAATGTCCTTGCCGAAATCGTGCTTGGAATTCGGATTTTCGGCGTCGGCGATCAAGATAGGCACCAGCAGCTGCGTGTTGAAGAGATACACGCCCATCGAAGCGTTCACTTTGTTCGGATGGACGCGCGAAGGTTTGGGATTGGCTGGTTTCTCCTCGAATCCGACGATGCGCCAGTCTCTATCGGTTTCGATCACGCCGAAGCTGCCGGCGGCCTGCTGCGTATCTACCTCAAATGTCGCAACCGTCACATCGGCGCCGGATTCCACGTGCTGCTCCAGCATCTTCTGGTAATTCATTTTGTAGATATGATCGCCGGAAAGAATGAAGACGTAATTGGATTGCTCGGAGCCGATCGAATAAATGTTCTGGTACACAGCATCCGCCGTGCCTTGATACCAGTGTTGGGATACGCGCATCTGAGGCGGAAGAACTTCGATGTACTCACCGTGTCCCATCAGTGTGGACCATCCGCGGCGCACGTGACGATTCAAGCTGAGCGCCTTGTATTGGGTCAGAACGAAGACGCGCCGAAGTTCGCTGTTAAGGCAATTCGAAAGTGTGATGTCAATGATGCGGTAAATGCCACCAAATGGAACAGCGGGCTTGGCGCGATCGCGAGTCAGCGGCCAAAGGCGCTCGCCTTGTCCGCCTGCCAACAGCACACCGATCGCGTTGCGCATCAGAGGCATGGACGTGAATTCTCCCGAGAGACTGAACTCTGCTCCGACGGGACATTCTAGCAGTAACTGTGGCTGCGGCGCATGACCGCGCCATAAAATGCGGGCTTTTATTAAACGATTTTAGATGCACCAAATCCTAACGTATTAACTACAGAGTAACAACTCGCCGAGTTTCTCCCCGCGTACAATTTAACCCTTGACTTACACAGCAGCGGGGGATAGAAGAACTTGGCAATTGCTGGCTTGGGTGTAAACCAGCTACACTGATGGTATCCCACCAGTGCAACTCAACAATCAACGGGGAACGGGGGTGAATACGCGTGGCAGAAGTTGTGATCCAAGAGGGTGAGTCCCTTGAAAATGCGCTGCGGCGTTTCAAAAGAAAAGTCCAGTCCGAAGACATCATCAAGGAGATTAAAAAGCACAGCTACTACATGAAACCGGGTGAAAAGCGGCGTGCCAAAGAGGCCCTCTCGCGTAAACGTCTCCGGAAAAAGCAACGGCGTGAGCAAGACTAGGCGACCAGGTTGTTGTCTGGGTCCATTCAAACAAATTCGTGCCGGCCGGTATTTGGGAACTGAAGGTTTCTCTAACCACACCGCAAAGTCGGCAGGCACGATATGTTCCGCTGCAAGTCCTCTCCCAGCAGGCTCCGGAGCAGCGTATGGAATACCACGATAGGGTTCTGAAGTGCGCCGAATGTTCGGCTGAATTCGTTTTCACCGCCGGCGAACAGATGTTTTTCGCCGACAAGGGTTTCAAAAACGAACCCAAGCGGTGCAAAGCGTGCAAGGCCAACCGCGGGGCGGCAACTGGTTCTGGTACAAACGTTCAACGCGTCGAAACCAAAACCGTTTGCTCGCAATGCGGAAAAGAAACCACGGTCCCGTTCAAGCCTACACAGGGCCGTCCGGTGTATTGCCGCGAGTGTTTTCAGCAGCGGCGTACAATGGGTCCCGCAAGCATGACGGCGTAGAGCACGACGCCTTCTGGCGATGGCCGGGAGGCAGGGCGAAGGTCCGTATCCGAGTGAACCCAGGTCATTCGCGGGTGAAACGGGGGAATTCGTCCGACAGAGTTAATGAGTACTGACCAGGGCTCTTCTCGGTGTAAATGCGCCGAGAAGAGCCTTTATTTTTGAATCAACACCTGCGCGCAATGTGTTCTGAGATTTTGTAGCGGCCGGTCTGGCGCAGTTCAGCCGAACCGGGCATTGCTGCTCCAGCAACCAATTCCGCCGGCTCGACATAAACCGTCGAGCCGCCTCTACAAATGCTTAAAGACCTGGTGGAAATTTTTTGTTATGCCGCAGCTTTTGAGGCGTGAATCGGCACGATTTCACGAAGAACAGCGAGAAACGTTTCCGTCTCTGGCTGCGCACCTTTGGTCACGCGCAAAAAATTCGCTATGGCCGCGAAGCGAGGCCCACGTAGACATTGCGTGCGCGAAATTGATCGATGAAGGGCTGCGGTCGGCGCCCATGTCGATCATCACAAAATTGGCCTGGGAAGGAATGAACGGAAGTGAATCGTCGGCGAGCTTGGCGCATAGCCACGTACGTGTGGCATTGACTTGCGCGCGAGGAGACGCAACGCGATCGGCATCGCTCAGGCTAGGTAGCGCCGCGGACAGAACCGCTGCGTTGCCATTATCTTGGATAAGATGATCGTTGATTCGATTGATCCGTTCTTTTGCTCCCACGGCGTACCCCAGCCGCATTCCTGCCATGCCGTAAATTTTCGAGAAGGATCGCGCAACCACGGCGAACTCGTACTAGGCCTCGTCGACGAGGATGAGCGTGGCAGGCGGCACCGCCCCGACGAACGTAGCTATTTCATCGCGGGTCACAATCGTGCCGGTTGGATTGTTGGGGCTGCACACGTACACCACGCCCGTCTTCGATGTGCACGCCGCTGCCATTTTGCGCAGATCGTGCTGGTGATCCGCAGTGAGCGGTATCTTGACCGGCTGGGCATGTAAAGCGCGAGGTAGTCCAGAACGGCTTCGAAGGTCGGATTGGCGGCCACAACATTCTGACTGGGATCGAGGAAGCCGTTGTCCACGCTGCGCAGAATCTCCGTGGATCCGCAACCAAGTGCGATATTTTCGACCTTTACGCCGTAATTTTGCGCCAGCGCTTCCTTTACTTCGAGATAAGTCTCATCGGGATAACGGGACGCGAGATGCCCGCAATTTGCTAGCGCTTCGAGCGCTTTTGGAGATGGCCAAGGCATTTTCGTTGAAGTTCGGGCGAAGGGCGTCAGCGGGAATCGGCTTGCGCCAAAGATTGTGGGTGGACATCAGCCACTCCAGAAATTCGAAATTTCCCGGCGGATGATACGATGCGGGTACTCCTGGAACAAGGATGGACCTAAATATTTGGAGGCGTCCAAATGGCAACTGCCAAAAAGGCGAACAAGAAAACAAATCAGAACACCAACAAAAAATCAGATTCCCCCGGCCATGATAAGGAGTTTCGTGAGTATTTGAAAAAGGTCCTCACGTGGAGTGAAGCACACACGGATTGGAAGGGGGCGCTCAAAGGGCTGGACCCAGCACAGCGCGGTTTACGCCCTCCCGGCTCGCCGCATTCGCCGTGGGAGTTGTTAGAGCATGCCCGAATCGCGCAATGGGACATCGTCCAATTCTGTATCGATGCGAAACACAAATCTCCTGATTGGCCGTCCGGCTACTGGCCCAAGAATCCTGCTCCGCCGAACGATGCCGCGTGGGAAAAAAGCGTGAAAGATTTCGCCAAGGATACGCAAGCAATGGCGAAGTTGGTTGAAGATCCGAGCCGCGATTTATACGCCAAAATTCCGCACGGAACGGGGCAGACTCTTCTGCGCCAGGTTTTGTTACTTGCCGATCATAATGCATATCATCTGGGCCAGTTTGTACTGGGTCGGAGAATGCTCGGAGCCTGGAACAAAAGTTAGTACCTGCTCTCAATTCTGGCGACTAAGCCAACCTGCCGCTATAATGGTTGTGAGCCTTTGGGGACATTTATGAGCCGTCATCAATCCGTGGTGGACTCTGCCGCAACAGCCGACGCGCAGGAGCGCATCTGGGACGCATTCCGCCGCTGGGGATACCTGCAAGCAAATCTTGATCCGTTGGGCCATATGGCGCCGGTCGCTATGCCCGAACTGGAAGTGTCCGGGCCGGAAGCAGACGCCGCTCGCCAATTTTATTGCGGCACTATCGGCGCCGAGTTCATGCACATTTCCGAGCGTGAGCGGCGGCAATGGATTCAGGAGCGCATGGAAGTTGAATTCGAAACCACCGAAGCAGAACGCATGCGCATCTTGGAATGGCTGGCGCGCGCGGAGATTTTCGAGCAGGTTTTGCAGACGCGTTACCTCGGCACCAAACGTTATTCCCTGGAAGGCGAATCCGCGCTGCTGCCTTTGCTCGACGCGATTTTGAATGCGGCCTCCGATCAAGGCGGCCAGCAAGCGGTGCTGGCCATGAGCCATCGCGGACGGCTGAACGTGATGGTTCACGTGGTTGGCCGCGGGGCAGCGGAAGTTTTTGCGCGCTTTGAAGATGTGGACCCGCGCAGCGTTCTGGGCGGCGGTGACGTGAAATATCACATGGGCGCGACTGGTTCATTTCACGCGACGAGCGGCAAGACTGTAGGAATTCACCTCGTTTCGAATCCGAGCCATTTAGAAGCAGTAGATCCAGTGGCAATCGGCCGCACGCGCGCGAAACAAGCGCGTCGTGGTGATGCCGGCTTGCAGCAAGTGGTGCCGGTCATTATGCACGGCGATGCGGCGTTTGCCGGACAAGGAATCTGGGCCGAGACGCTGAACATGGCTGGAGTCGAGGGCTACACAGTGGGTGGTTCAGTGCACATCATCGTGAACAACCTTATCGGGTTCACCACCACTCCGCGCGATTCGCATTCGTCACGATTTTCTTCTGATTTGTCGAAGCGCCTGCCCATTCCCATTTTTCACGTGAACGCCGAAGATCCCGAGGCAGTCGTGCGCCTAGGCAGAATCGCGACCGATTACCGTTACGCGTTTGGCACGCCTGTGGTTATCGACCTGATCGGTTACCGGCGGCATGGGCACAGTGAAGTGGACGACCCGACCATCACGCAGCCTCTGCGCTACCGGAAAATTCAAGAGCACCTGCCGCTATGGCAAATCTACGCCGAAAAAATCGGCGTGGACGCAATCCCGATTGTCGAAAATGTCCGGGCAGAATTGGATGCGGCCCAAAAGAGCGCGCTGGAGCTGGAAAAAAATCCGCCCATGCGCAAATTGCCACAATATTGGGATGCATACCGCGGCGGACGCTACGATGCATCGCTGGAAGTGGACACTGGTATGTCGCAAGAAGAATTGACGGCGGTGGGCGAAGCGCTAACGCGTTATCCCGACGGATTTCATATCCACCCGAAAGTAAAAAAGCTGCTGGAACAACGGCTTGAGATGGCGCAAGGAAAACGGCTGCTGGATTACGGAATGGCCGAAGCGCTGGCGTTTGGCACCCTTCTAAAGCAGCGAATTCCAGTGCGCCTGAGCGGGCAAGACAGCCGTCGCGGCACATTCAACCAGCGTCACGCGGCGCTCATCGATATTGAAACGGAAGAAGAGTTCGTGCCGCTGCAGCACGTCGCGCCGGGAGACGCATGGTTCGAGGCCATTAATTCCACGCTTTCGGAGGCATCAGTACTTGGATTTGAATACGGTTTCAGCCGCGATTTTCCGGAGGCGCTGGTCCTGTGGGAAGCACAGTTCGGCGATTTTGCGAACGGCGCGCAGATCATCATCGACCAGTTCATCTCCGCAGGCGAAGACAAATGGAACCTGCTGTCGGGAGTAGTGCTGTTACTTCCGCACGGCTACGAAGGGCAGGGACCGGAACATTCCAGCGCGCGTATCGAGCGTTTCCTGCAGCTAGCGGCCCGCGACAATATTCAAATCTGCCAGCCTTCTACCGCCGCGCAGTATTTTCATTTGCTGCGACGTCAGGCATTGCGGGCGTGGCGGAAACCGCTGGTTGTATTTACACCTAAGAGCATGCTGCGAAATCCAGTCGCGTCTTCTACTCTTGTGGACCTTGGTGCGGCACGATTCCAGAACGTGATTCCCGATCGCGGAGATGGCTCTGCAACCCGCGTTCTATTGTGCACGGGGAAAATCGGACATGAATTAATTGCCGAACGGAAACGCCGCGAGGAGGCATCAACAGCGATTATTTTCATCGAGCAGCTGTATCCCTTCCCCGAAGCCGAATTGGCGGCTGATATGGATCGCCACGCGAACGCGCGCGATTTCATCTGGGTACAGGAAGAACCAGCCAACATGGGCGCGCTGGCATTCGTGATGCCGCGCTTAGAGCGCCTGGCACGAGGACGTGGCGTGCTTTCGATCAAGCGTTCAGCGAGCGCCAGCCCGGCCACGGGTTCGCACAAGGCTCATGAAATGGAACAGCACACCTTGCTGAACCTGGCCTTTGGTGGACCGCACGAAAGCTAGGAAGCCACAAGCCGACCCTCGAAACTACTTCTTCGAAATGATGATGCTCTGCGGCCCGGGCGTCTTATGTATCTCGCTTGAAGCGAATCCCGCCTTGCGGAACATTCCGTCGTACTCGGAAAACGTATACGCATCCCCAGCGCGAGTGGTGCTCAACATGATCAAGCTAAAACCGGCTGCAGCCGGGGGCGACACGCGATCATCGTTGGGCACGAATTCCACGGTAATAGCGCGGGCACCCGGTTTCAGCGCGCTGTGAACCTTGCGCAGTAAAGTATCAATCGACTGCGGATCGAAGTGGTGCAAAAAGCCCGTCAGGAGAACGATGTCGTAATCCTTTCCGAATTCAACATCGAATACACTTCCGGGAAGCTCATGGATGCGATCGGCAACTCCCGCAGCGTTGGCATTTTCCTTAGCCACTTTCAAGACCGCCGGCCAGTCGAGAGCATAAATTTCAGCGTTGGGATTTTGCTTTGCAACGGTGACGCCGTACATGCCATGGCCAGCGGCAATATCCAGTACTTTCCATTTGTCGCCCGATTTCGCGCCAAGAAACTCAGCCACACCCTGCGCCGTCATCTTCTGAAGGCCGGTCATCGAACGTGCAAATTCCACCCAAATAAGATTGTTGGGATCGGCGGTGGCCTGATCGCCTCTTATCGAGGCGCCGTTACGAACGGCCCCCGTAAGTTCCATGGAGCGTTCTATCATTTCCGGCGAAGCGATGAACCCAGCCGCCGCACCGATATAGGCAGGCGAACGACGGTCGAGGAAGGTGGCAGAATCGCCGGCCAGTCCATAGCTATTACCGTTCTTCGTCAGAAAATCGTGAATTACGAGGTAGTCGCAAAGGATACGGACGCCGCGTTCGGCGGCCTGGCAACGTTTTGCGAGTGCCGCTGACGTTGTAGCTCCCTCGCCAATCGCAGTGAAAATATCCAATTCAATGGCGGTCTTGAGCGCCGCGGTCTGGTTGTAGGCGTTGAGGGTCGCAAAAATACGTTCTGGACTTCCGGCGGATGAGTGTTCCGTAGCTGGTGGCGTCACCGTGTGCTCCTTGGAAATTATTGGCGTCAGTGATTAGAAGAGTTTTCTGCGAAACACCAGTGCACGAATTCCGGCTTATAACGCGCGGCCACGGACGCCGGCACGTCAGATTCGTTGAGCTTGTGAAAAGCAAAATCAATTTGGCCATCAAGCTTCACGGTGGCGAGAAGAAAACCATAAACGTCTGTCTGTGCTTTGGCAGGATCGATATCTTTCGGCAGCGGATAACGCATCGCCCCGGCGGTGCCCACAATCCATCCCGGCAGCACGCCGCCATTCGCGCGCCAGTAATCCGTATCGAAGACATCGCGCATATAAAAGTGCGAGTGGCTGGCAAGCACGTAAACCCGTTTGTGTGCGTCATTCTGAGCTTTCAGCAGATCGGCATAAACGCGGCGGCCGCTGGCAATGCCCCCGGGCGAGTCGTCCATGGCGTGATTGGAAGCGGCGCCATCCGGCAGGGATTCATGCATTCCGACGACGATAGTGTCAACTTGAGAATTGGATTCATCGCGTTGCAGCACTTTCTCAAACCACCCTACCTGTTCGCCGTCGAACTCGCTGTCGAGCGCATTGTCAAGGGTAATGAAATCCACGCCGCCTTGAATCCAATGATAGTAGGTGGTGAGTTTGTGAGCCTTTGGATCGTCGAGGAAGCGCTGTTTTTCCAGCACCGGGGTATCGAGCCAGTCCGCGAATTGAATCAGGTACATCTCGCGGGTGTGCGGCCACACGGTTTCGTGGTTACCGATGCCGAGAAACACGGGCGTGTCGCCAAAAAAGACAAGCTGGCTCTGAATGAAATCATCCCAGGCAATTTTCAGATAGCCGCTGATGCTGAGCGGTTTGGCTATGTATTCCGGCTGGTGCTGAATGTCTTCGTCGAAATCCGAGTTCTTGCGAAAATCGCCCAGGTGCCAGTAGAACGCGGCGTCACTGCTCTTAACGCCCGCAGCAATAGCCGGCATAACCACGTCACCGCAATTTCGCGAATCGCCGGAAACCGCAAAATGCCAAGTGCCGGTCTCGGAGGTGTCAGCACCCGCGGCTTGGTTAGGCGCGGCGTGTTCGCGTGCGGAATTCTGCGCGATCGCGTGACCCGACGACACGCCGGCGAGAACTAGCACAAAGAACGCTGCGGCGATCACGCAAATTGCTTGTTTCATCGGCAAGATTGTAGTTTCTTGAGACGCTGTTAGCAACGGCTGCATGCTTCTAATACTTCGAGAAAACATTCTGACGAATGGTGCGCGCGAGCCATCGATAATGTTGCGAAAGCCTGCCGGCGCGTCGAACGGCGCCCGCATAAATCACTTGGGTAATGCCCATCATTCGCTTACATTTCTGACGCACAAGTGCAGGCAGAAGTCGGTTGTGTCGTGAGCGAAGACGGGCGGATGTCATTCTTTGCCGGTGCGGTGCTGGGAGAAAGTCAAAACCGGAAGCGGATTCCTCGGGCCGTTTGCCCGTCGGAATGACAAACGCTTGAGGCGGACATTCTCTCAAGGATGAGCATTTAGCAAACTCTATTAGCGGTCTTGAGGTGAATGAGATGCAGATAGAACCATTTGAGCTGGAACGCTGGCAGTCCATCTGGGAAAACAAAGTCGAGCTGAACATTTCGGAAAGCGGCGTGCACCCGCTGACGACGGCGGAACTGGTTCCCGACACCGAGCAGTTGCAGAAAATACTTAATACCCAGCTGCTTTATCCGCAGACGAATGGCAGCGAAGAACTGCGCTCGCGAATCGCGGAATTGTATCCTGGAGCCAAAGCGGAAAATGTTCTGGTGACATGCGGCGGATCGGAAGCAAATTTTGTCAGCACGTCCGAACTGCTAGAGCCCGGCGACGAAGTAATCTTCATGATGCCAAATTACATGCAGATTTCCGCAATAGCGCGGGCGATGGGCGCGACAGTAACGCCGCTATGGCTGCGCGAATCACTCGACTGGGGCTTAAATGTGGACGATTTGCCCCGCGTGGTCACGGACAAAACGAAACTGATCGCCATCTGCAATCCAAATAACCCGACCGGCAGTGTTTTGCGCGACGACATGCGAAAAGCGATCGTCGCCGCGGCAGCGAAAGTCGGCGCGTGGATACTATCGGACGAAGTCTATCGAGGCGCGGAATTCGAAGGCGAGATGACGCCGAGCCTCTGGGGCGATTACGATCGCATCCTGTGTACTGGCGGATTCTCGAAAGCGTACAGCTTGCCGGGACTGCGCACGGGCTGGGTGGTCGGCCCTCCGGACATGATCGAAAAACTATGGGGCTATCACGATTACACCAGCATCGGTCCTTCGATGTTGACTGACCGTCTGGCGTCGCTAGCGCTCGAACCGCAAAGGCGCGCATGGATTCTAAATCGCACACGCGAGATTTTGCGGCGGAATTATCAGCCACTGCGCGCCTGGATTGATTCACATGCGAATATTTTTTCGCACGTGGCGCCCAAAGCGGGCGCCATTGCCTGGGCCGGCCTGCGCGACGGGCGGAACACGGCACAAATGGCAGAAGAACTGAGAGTGAAGAAGAGTGTGCTAATCGTGCCTGGCGAGCAACTAGGCATAAAGTCGTTCGTGCGTTTCGGATTTGGCGGCGACGCCCCACATTTGCAGAAAGCGCTGGCACGAATCGATGACTGGCTGGACGAGTCACGAGCCGCTAGCGCGAGCTGAAGCCAAACGGCTATTCATGGATTGTTTCTCAGTGAGTGGAGGTAGGTGTGAAGCATGTGTCGCGCCTCCGACGCTCGGCAGGACCGAATTTCTCCGTTCAAGTGATTTAATAGCATGAGATGAGGCCGCTGCAATTTCTCCCCGTGGTGCTGATAGTAACGCTCGCAGTTCCCTCGGCCGCCGGACACGATCGCAATACTCAAGCGCATGGGATACCCAATCGATGAATCGAATCCTCTTGTGCCGGCGAGGGTCGAATCGAGTGAGATCAGCGACGGATGGTTACAGGGCGGTCAAGACGGTCGGGGCCCAGGAAAAGCCGAAGGCTACTGAATGATTTGCGGGAACTTTCGAGGTTCCTTGCATACCAACTAATCGCTTGCGAGTTGCACGCTACGGCCAGTAATGCGACACCAAAACCTAAGGCTGCCGGCTCGACGAAAACCGTCGAGCCGCCGCTACAAATAGCTTGCGATTCGAGGCGGCAATTGAATTTGTAGCGGCCGGTATGGCGCTTCTCAGCCAGACCGGGCCCTCGGGCGCTCGCCCATGCCGATCGCGCGATTAGAGCTCCGACGTGCGACGCGATTCCTACTCACCGTCAAGACACTATGCCACCCCTGCCAGCTCGACACAGACCGGCGGGCCGGCGCTACAAATGCTCTCGACTCTATTTCTGTTGGGCCGAAGGACTGCCCGACCGAATGAAGTAGTGAGGCTTGTCCAGATCCGGGCGCACCGCGACATCGAAAAATCCCACCATCATTTCGTCGTAGGTTTGATCGCCCCAGCGGACCGCCACATCCGGATCGGGATTGTGCGGATTATTTTTGGAGTTGTCGTACCAGCCTACGGCTTGCAGCACTGTCCCGGCCGGCAGTGAACGCGGCTCCGCCAGCCGATAACTTAACTGCCAGTAAAAATCGTAGTGAACGCGCAGCAGAGGCTCAACGCTCCCATCGGCGTGCAGAATGTTGTAATCGAACCGTTTCCCACGCAAATGCATGTGCGGGAAAAAACTGAGCAGCACTGCATCATTCGGCAGAGAGCCGTGCACTTCCACGCGATAATCATCCACGCCCGGCGGTATGACGAAGCGATCGTTGGTCAATTGCAGCGTCAGCACTCGCTGCTTCGGCGGATGCTTAACGAAGATAATTCCGATGCTGGATTGATCGCTCGTGGCATGGCCGTGCGCCATGTAATGCATCTGGAACACGAGATCGGATCCCGCCGGCACAAATTTCGCCATGCCATCGGGCCAAGTGTCGGGCGAGCTCCCCGGCGCATACACCAGCAAGATGTCAGCGGTTGTGAAGTGCGTGTCTTCGCGATCTTGCTCGTCGGTCATATCGGCGCCAGTGAACGGCACGCCGGCCGGCGCATGCCTCAGCCAATTCGAACCCGGTGGACGAACATAGACCACGGCGTGGTGTACATTCGCGCGGCTCGACGGCTGAATCTCGGACATCTGCACCCATTTCCCTTCGGTAAAACCGGTGGGAACGATCACGTACGTATAGTCAATGTCACCGTGCGCGGGAAGCTCCACAGGTTTTGGCATACGCACGACGACGTCGGGCTGCGGAATCATCCAACCTCGCGGCCAGTTCCGCACAGGCGGTGCATCTTCTGAGTTACCCGCAGGTACGCCCGTATTCGCCCAGGCAACGAGAGTATCGATTTGCTGCCGCGTGAGTGATGGATCGTTCGAAAATTTGCCCACAACCGGATCGGCGAACCAAGGCGGCATTTCGCGCGTGCTGACGCTGCCAGCGATAGCCCGCGCGAAAGGTCGCGTTTGCTCGTAAGACATCAACGGCATCGGCCCGATTTCGCCGGTCCGGTGACAGCTCTGGCAGTGCTGCTGCAAAACAGGCAAAACGTCGTGATAGTAGGTAGGCGAAGCACTCGCAGCCTTCGACAAAGATGAATTTTTTTGCGAATACGACGTCCAGGTGCAAGCTAACAACACAAGCACCATCGCTGGCAGGAAGATCCTCAAGAGCTAATGGATGCAAGCTCGGGTCCGAAGGTTTCGTTAGCCGGGGGCGCTCGTCACAGCGGATCGCCGCTACAAGCTACGGCATTCAGTGCCACAACACAACACTAAAACCTACCCCTGCCGGCTCGACATAATCCGTCCGTCGAGCCGCCCCTACAAATGCTCCACGATCAATGCATCCCGGCGAGATTAAAAACCGCCAGCCAAGTCGGAAGTTGTGGATTTTGTAGCGGCCGGTCTGGCGCAGTTAAGCCAGACCGGGCACCGGCACATTGAGTTCACCTTGGGTTGTGTATTTAATCGAAACGAGTCACCTCTCGCTCGCATCTATTCTATTGGCAGCTTATATCGCGCAACAGGACGAAGCGCTTCACTGAACACCTGTGGACTTAACTTTTTCCCGAGGAAACTCATGCACATCAAAACAGGCATTGGCAACGTTCTTCTGGTCACTCTGCTGTGCACTGTCGCAACTTCAGCGCAACAGACCGTCGCGCAGGCTCCACAACCCCAACAAAACAGTGCGCCGACGCAACCGCACGGCAACAAAATGTATCTCGACGTAGTCGTCAGCCCGAAATCCGGGCCGCCTGTCACCGGTCTGCAGCAGCAAGATTTCACTCTGCTGGACAACAAATCTCCGCAGCCCATCATGTCCTTCAAGGAGGTGACTGGCCGGCAAGCCCCCATCGAAGTGGTGCTGGTGATTGACGCGGTCAACGCCAATGCTCAAACCGTCGGCTACGAACGCGGGCAGATCGAAAATTTCCTCAGTTCGGAAGGTGGCCACCTCGCATACCCCACCGTCCTGGCTGTGTTTACAGAAACAGGCATCAAAGTCTCCGGAAATGTAACAACCGACGGCAACGCGCTCAGGTCCGAACTGGATAGTGACGACATCGGAATACGAGCGGTCGGACGTAGCGCAGGTTTTTACGGCGCAACGGAGCGCTTGCAGTTGTCACTCCAGGCTCTTCGCCAATTCAACGCAAGCGCGGCTACGCGCCCCGGTCGCACGGTCATGATATGGATTTCGCCGGGTTGGCCTATTCTTTCCGGCCCAAACGTCCAACTCGATTCAAAGCAGCAGCACCAAATCTTTGCGGACGTTGTAAATGTTTCGAATCAATTGGCCCAGGCGCGCGTCACCCTTTATAGCGTCAATCCTCTCGGCAACTCTGAATCTATCTTGCGCGCTTCTTACTATGAGCAGTTTTTGAAAGGTGTCAGCAAACCTGGCCAGGTGAATTTGGGGAACCTGGCGCTGCAAGTGCTCTCCGTCCAGAGCGGAGGCCTTGCGTTCGACTTCAA
Source organism: uncultured Acidobacteriota bacterium (assembly GCA_963703675.1). Lineage (GTDB taxonomy): Bacteria > Acidobacteriota > Terriglobia > Acidiferrales > UBA7541 > Palsa-295. The sequence continues at coordinate 88,399 of CAVPFH010000015.1, forward strand.
CAATGATATTCCGGCTCTCTTGCAAAAGTCGTTCTCCGACATCGCGCCTTACTACGAAATATATTTCGAGCCGGCCGCGGCGGAGCGCCCAGACGAATATCATCATGTGGAAGTGAAAATCTCAAAGCCCGGCCTGACGGCGCGCACCCGTCAAGGCTATTACGCCGAGCCCGGACAGCACGATTAATGCGGGACATTCTCACTTTGCAGCGACAATTAATGCGGGCGCGTTGACTTAGCCTTAGCAGCCGCCATACGATTGCGCCCAGCCGCAATCGTACCGGCTCTTCCATGAAAGCGCGTTTACCTGACAACGAATCGGCGCGACTCGACGCGCTGCAACGCTACGACATCCTCGATACAATTCCCGAGCAGGAATTTGACGACCTTTCGCGACTGGCAGCGCTGATCTGCGGCACCCCTATTGCCCTGGTGAGTTTGGTAGATTCCGACCGGCAGTGGTTCAAGTCCAAGTTGGGCGTGGAAGACCACGAAACACCGCGCGACATCGCGTTTTGCGCTCATGCCATTTTGGAGCCGGACGTGATGGTCGTGCCGGATGCGCTCAAGGACGAGCGCTTTCGTGAAAATCCGCTGGTGACCGGTTCGCTGGGGGCCCGCTTCTACGCCGGAGCCCCTTTAATTACTCAAGACGGATACGCCCTGGGTACTCTGTGTGTGATGGACAGCGTTCCGAGAAATCTGTCGCCCGAGCAACAGGATGCTTTGAAGGCGCTCGGCCGCCTGGTCGTTAAGCAATTGGAACTTCGCCGCAGCGTTGAGGACTTGTCGCATGCCATCCGCGAGCGCCGCCTCACCGAAGAGGAGCTGGACCAGCTCTTCATGGTTTCCCTGGACATGCTGTGCATCGCTGGCTTCGACGGATATTTCAAACGCATCAATCCAGCCTGGGAAAGAACGCTGGGTATCTCCACAGCCGAACTTCTCACCAAACCGTACAACGAGTTCGTACATCCGGACGACCGCCAGAAAACCAAAACTCAAGCGCGAAATCTCGATCTCGGCGCGGAAACAATTTCGTTCGAAAACCGCTACCGTTGCGCGGATGGGACGTACCGTTGGCTGCTGTGGAATGCCACTCCGATCTTGAGCCAGAAATTAGTCTTCGCGGTCGCGCGGGATATCACGCAACGCAAAGAAGCCGAGCAAAGGTTAGCGACCGGTTACGCAGTGACACGGGTGCTGGCGGAAGCCGAATCCTTGGAGGCTGCGACACCTGCCTTATTGAAATCCATTTGCGAAGGATTGAGCTGGGATCTGGGAGCGCTGTGGCGAGTGAACGAGCAATCGAAAGCTCTGCGCTGCATGAATATATGGCACGTGCCGAATCAAACTTTTGCCACCTTTGCGAAAGCCACGAAAGAATTCAGCTTCAAAAGCGGAATAGGCCTTCCCGGAAAGGTCTGGGCGTCCTCTCAGCCGGTATGGATACCGGAAGTGCAGGCGGGCGACAACTTTACGCGCGCATCCTTCGCGATGGCCGAAGGGTTGCACTCGGCTTTCGGCTTTCCCATACGCGTAGGCGATCGCGTCGCGGGTGTGATTGAATTTTTTACGAGAGAGAAGCGACAACTGGAACCGGAAATAATGGACATGTTCGATTCCATCGGCAGCCAGATCGGGCAGTTTATCGAACGGCGGCGCGCGGAAATGGAACTGAAGCTGTACACCGATTACCTAGAAGCTGCACGCCAAGCGCAGCAAGAAGATGCGCGCCGGCTGGCACAGCTGGTGAAGGAACTGGAAGTCGCCAAAGAAAAAGCGGAAGAGGCCACGCGCGCGAAAAGCGAATTCCTGGCCAACATGAGCCACGAAATCCGTACGCCGATGAATGCCATCATCGGCATGACCGATCTGGCCCTGGAAATCAAGATGTCGCCCGAGCAGCGCGAATATCTCGGCAGAGTTAAAAGTTCCGCGGCTTCCCTGCTGAGCTTGATCAATGACATCCTCGATTTTTCCAAGGTGGAAGCGCACAAGGAACAGCTCGAACACGTGGAATTCCGCTTGCGCGATACGATTCAAGACACCCTGAAATCCCTCGCCTTACGCGCACAAGAAAGGGAAATCGAACTGGCCTCGCACTTCCCGCCGGATGTTCCGGATACGCTGATCGGAGATCCCGACAGGCTGCGGCGCATCGTGGTGAATCTCGTAGGCAACGCGGTGAAATTTACGGAGCACGGTGAAGTGGTGTTGCGTGCAAATCTGGAATCGCAAGAGAATGACGACATTCTGCTGCATTTCTCCGTGACCGACACCGGCATCGGAATCCCGCCGGAAAAACAGCTCCGCATTTTCGAAGCTTTCGCTCAGGCCGATTCGTCTACAACCCGAAAATACGGTGGCACGGGCCTGGGCCTCGCGATTTCAGCGCGCCTCTGCGAATTGATGGGCGGCATTATGTGGGTGGAAAGCGAAGTGGGTCGAGGCAGCACCTTTCATTTCACAGCGCATTTCAGCCGCCCGCTGCCGGCCACGCAGAAATCCCCGGAACCCGAGCCGGTGAAGTTGCGCAATCTCCCCGTGCTGGTGGTGGACGATAACGCCACCAACCGTAAAATTCTCGAAGAAATGATCACAAATTGGCGGATGAAACCTGTTACCGCCGAGGACGGTCCATGGGCGATCGAGACACTGAAGCGCGCGCATAAGGATGGAAAGCCGTTTCGTCTGGCTGTTCTCGACGGCCACATGCCCGTGATGGATGGCTTTGAAGTGGCCGCACGCGTGAAACAAGATCCGCGCCTGCGTGGCACCGCGATTATTCTGCTCACTCTTACCGGGCAAACCGAGGACATCGCCAGGGCAGAGAGCTTGGGCGCGTCAGTCGTGACCAAGCCAGCTAAGCAATCGGAGCTGTGGGACGCAATCATTACGGCGCTGCACGTCCCGGTGGCGCATGAGGAGCGTCCATCGGCGGCACGTAAGAAGTCCCGCGCGCCTCGCCAGCCCTTGCGCATTTTATTGGCCGAGGACAATCCCGTGAACCAGGAAGTGGCGGTCCACCTTATCGAACGCCGCGGGCATTCGGTAATCGTCGCCGAAAACGGCCGCCAGGCCCTCGAAGCGCTTGACCGCCATAAATTCGATCTGGTGCTGATGGATGTGCAGATGCCGGAGATGGGCGGCCTGGAAGCCACCAAGATCATCCGCGAAAAAGAACAAACGAGCGGACAACACCTGCCGATCATTGCTATGACGGCACATGCCATGGAGGGAGATCGGGAGAAGTGTATCGAAGCGGGAATGGACGGTTATCTGGGGAAGCCGATTAATCCGAGGATGTTCTTGCAGACAGTCGAAGGGATTGTCGCAGACAACACGGCGTCGGTGCCAACCGGCGCCGACGGCGAAAACGCAACGGGCGCTGAAGCCACGCTCGATAAACGCGCTCTGCTGGCACGTTTCAGTGGAAACCGGAAGCTGCTGCGCAACATCGTTAAGACGTTCGGCGAGGATTGCCCGCGTATGATGGGCCGGATCCGCAGCGCCCTGACGACACACGACGCGGTAGCCCTGGCCGATGCAGCGCACGCCCTGAAAGGGTCTATCGGGAACTTCGGTTCTTCGGCCGCGCTCGATACGACGCGGGAGATTGAAAAATTGGCGCGTCAAGGTAAACTCGACGGCGCCTGGGAGATCTACGCTACCCTGGAAGATCAGATTGCTTTGCTTCTGCCGGATCTGCAAACAATCGGCTCGCAAAAAACGAAGTCGCGGCGAAACGCTCGCCCACACCCAGCCGGGAGGAAACGATGACGCGTATTTTGGTTGCCGATGATGACCGCACCACACTGTTGTTGCTTTCCGAAACCCTGCGCGCGCAGAAATTTGCGGTGGTCACCGCCTCAGATGGTGCGGAAACCCTGAAAAAATTAAAGGCGGGGAAATTCGATCTGGCGCTGCTTGACGTGTGGATGCCAAAAATGAACGGCCTGGAAGTATTGGCGAAACTGCGCAAATCAAAAAACCGGCCGAAGATTATCGTGATGACTTCGGACGACACGCCGCAAACTCTGCTCAGCGCCCTCCGAGAAGAGGCATACACCTACGTCGCCAAGCCCATCGATCCGCAGTCCCTGGTCGTCCTGATAAAGGAGACGCTTGCGAAAAAGCCTGGACAGGGATCGATTGAGATCGTATCGGCGAGTCCTACGTGGGTCGAATTACTGGTTCCCTGCTCGCTGGATGAAGCTGAAAGGATCGAAGCGTTTATGACTCATTTGAAGTCCGGCCTTTCGGACGATGTGCGCCGCGCCGTCGGCCAAGCCTTTCATGAACTGTTGCTCAACGCCGTGGAATGGGGCGGCAAGCTCGATCCCAATCGCAAAGTGCGGATTTCCTATTTGCGTGCGAAGCGGATGCTGATGTACCGAATCGCCGATCCCGGCCCGGGATTTAAGTTTGCGGACCTGCAGCACGCGGCGATCTCGTACGAGGCCGATCAGCCCACGCAACACGATCAGGTGCGTCAGGATAAAGGGTTGCGTCCCGGCGGGTTCGGACTGCTGCTGACGCAAGCGAACGTCGACGAGTTGCTCTACAACGAAAAACAAAACGAGGTAGTCTTCGTAAAATATCTTGAGGCCTGACCTGCACGCGACGGACGCGACCCAAAGCGCTTAGTTCCCTCCCCAGCCCATTGGCCCGGATTTCGTCGAAATAGGCGAATTATGTTAGCTTTCGTGATAAATTCGACCGAGCGTGACCATGAAGAAACTGCTCATTTTCGCCGCCCTCATCTGCCTGCTGGCCTTAATGATCTTTAGGGTTTTGCCTCATAGCGGAAATCAGCCTGCTGCCAAAGTCGCGTCGCCGGCTTCCGTGTGGAACTCCGGCGCGGTTCACAGCACATTCACCGGAGTCCAGATTCATGAGCTAGATGCAACCCACGCTGAACTGATATTTTCCTACGATCTAGAAAACAATACCGATACCGATTTCCAGCTTACAAAAGGTCCGAGTACCGTGGTGATGACCAGGCTGAAATCCAACTCGACTTTGAGTTCTGAAGAGCCGGTCGAACTCGATCATTCGGTTTTTCTGCCCGCAAGAAATCGAATCCGGATGTCTTTGAAGATCGCTCGGCTTTTTAATTGGCCCACTGGGTTGCCGGTTGGGCAAATAGGTCCAGTGAATCAGGATAAATTTCGCGCACTCGTTTCGCAGGAAGTTGGGGGCATCAGCGGGTTCGTCGTGTTCGACCAGGCGACTCATCTCCAGATTGAATTGCCTGGCGGTTGGCAGGATCTGCGAGCGCCGAGCGCCGTCGCGCAGCTTGAATAGTGCATGTCGGCGAATGCATCCCGGCTGTTTGCGTAATGTTTGAATGCCCTACAGCGCGGGCGTAGAGTGGATTCCAAGGTTTTTGGGGTGCGCTACGAGTAGCGGATTCATGCATGAAATCCCAGAGTCTGGTGGACGGCCTGGCGCGGCCATCGTGCCGGGCAAAAACCGGCGTGTGCACACGCGCCAGCGCGTAGTTTCGCTCACGTACATAGATTTGGGCGAAAGCAACGGCGGCATCGTGCTGAACGTCAGCGAAACCGGCATCCGCATCCAGGCAGTCGAGATGCTGGAAGATGCAGTTTCGGTTCGGCTGCAGCTGCCTGGCTCAAAGAAGCGCTTAGAAGTTCGCACCGAAGTCGCCTGGATAGGCCCATCGAAAAAAGAAGCCGGTCTGCGCTTCGTCGATCTCTCCCAAGACACGTTAAAGCAAATACGAACTTGGATTGCATGCGAAGCGTCGCCCTACGCGTTCGGAAGGCATAATGGCAATTATTTCTTTGAGCCGACGGCGGTTCCGGTAAGTCCGGCGGCTGCGCAAGATTCTATTGCTGAAGCGGAGCCAGTCACAAATCCAGAAAGCGCCGCGTCGACTGAGCATGTGACGACAATCCCGGACCAAGCGGTAAGAGCCGCGGAAGAAATAAAGGCTCAGGCAGAAGCCCTTACGCAGTCGGAATCGGAATCACTCAATGCCGGCGTCGAAGCCCCGATCATAGAGTCGCCTGAGATCGGAGAATTAGAGGCTGGCCGCGCTGAAGCTGCCGCCATCGACAGCATTGCTGAATACAGAACCGCCGAGGACAGCTCCTTCGATGTTCAAGAAGCGCAGGACCAAAATATAGAGGCCGCAGCGTTTGAAGCGTTAGCGATTCAAGGCGAGGCTGACACGTCGGCGCTTCCGGAGGCGCTGAGCTCGGAGGCTGATGAAGTAACCGCAGCCGAAACCGCAGTTATTGTGAAGCATCCGCAGAGCCGCAATGAAGCGACCGCGGTCCAGGCCGATGCCGAAGTCACTGGACCTTTAGAGCTTCAAACAAAAGAGTCCAAGCTGGTCGACGTGCGGGCGGTTGAGGCCGTAGGAGCGCTGGTTGCTACGCCCCAACTTGGCGAGGATAAAAATGCGCCGGGACTCGAAGCCGATAACCAGGAACTTTCAGAAATCCGAAATAGAGAGGCTGCTCGCGCCCAAGCGATCGAGCTAGAGAGCGAAGTCTCAAAGCCGAAACTCTTGCACACCGAGAATACAGAGGGTGTCCAAGCCGAATCAGCGATCGTCGAAAACGAACGCCGCAATCCGGAATTCGCAGATATTCGCACCGCAGAGTATGAATCCGTTCTCCCGGAATCGTCATTAGCTCGGAGCACAAAGCCTCAGCCAATTTTTTGGGAGGCGGCAGTGGAGACGACCGCCACGCGAACAGAATTTCCAGCACCCGCGTTTAACACAATCAAAGAACCACGTTCCGCACCGAGTGCAACTCCAACTAACTCCGCTTCCACCGCGCTGCGGGATTTCCCCGCAGCTCCGAAGACACCCCTCTTCGTAGCACCGCACATCCTGTCACAGACGCCAAACGACGATCCGTGGAAAAGTTTCCGCGTGCAGACTCACGGCGGCTGGTTCGTCGCATCAATCTTCTTTCTTGCGGCCGCCATTTCATTTGTAGCTGGGATGGCAGTACGGCGCGGAACTTTGGACGAAGTCACGAACCGCTTCGGCCCGCCTACCCCGCCCCCAACTGTGCCGGCCCAAACGCCAAACCAAATTGCCGCAGCCCACTCGCCGACCCCAGTCTCAGCCACTTCTTCGGACTCGACGCCGATCGCTGCAGACGCGCCCGCAAAATCCTTAGACATCGAGATCGTAGATTCCACAGGCCGGCGATGCACCATTCCCGCCACGGTTGGCTCAAGTCGCGCAACGATAAGTTCGGCGCCCCAGGCTGGAACGCAGGAATTTGCCGCAACAAATCAGAGTGCGCCAGAAAACCGGCCCACGACAATTAGCCAGCCGACACCGAAGATTCAGTCATCGACAAGCCAGCCAACATTAGCAGGTCAGCTAACATCACCAAGCCGATCTCCGGCACAGTCTTCGCCAAGGATTTCGCAACCACCGCCGGCGTCAACGCCAGTTGCGATTTCTTCGCCAGCGCCCGCGTCCTCAAACACGCAAAGTGTGTCGACGCCGTTGATAGTGCCGTTGCCCGAAACTCCCATCAGCGCCACAGGCTCAATCGCGATTCGATCTAGAGGCTCGATTACGGTTCCGCCGGGCGTGGCACCACCGTCGCCAGACGGGCGCAATTTGCGAACAGGCCAGCTCACCGATGTCGTCGAGCCATACTATCCGCCCGAAGCTCAACAGTTGCACATCGAAGGCATAGTGAAATTACACGCGGTGATCGACGCAGACGGTGCGGTTCAAAGCGTCGAGCCACTTGGCGGCCCAGACCTGCTAATGCGATCAGCAATGTCGGCAGTACGCCAATGGAAGTACACCCCCACAACACTGAACGGGAAGCCGGTAGGAACGCAACAAGACGTAACCTTCGTATTCCGCCTGCCAAATTAGTCTGCACCCTTTGGTCCACGCTCCGGACGAATGGTCTCGCCGCTTCAGGCCGCAACTATTCTTGCAGAGTTAACGGAAAGAATCCTTCGCCCGAAAGCAGTCGAACTCTTAGCAGCGCTCACCCAGCCCGATCAGGAAATCAGAAGCGTGACGCGGCTTTCCACTCACTACCCCCAACATTACGCCAAGTTGCCAGCTCGACAAAAACCGTCGAGCCGCCGCTACAAATGCTACCTCGCATACGATCCGGGCTCGTCATTCGCGGCCCCAAATATAACGGATTCCGACGCGGAAATTTCGGCCCAGCGCAGGATATCCTACAGCGTCTTGATACTGGCGATCGAACAGGTTCTGCACCTGCGCCGTCGCCGAAAGTCCCTTGGCTACCGGCAAAATTGCGGCGGCATCCCAACGCACATAACTCGGATCGCTGCTGATGCCGAGGCCGTCGAAGTCGCTGTCCGCGCGGCGTCCCACATAATAGCCGCCGAAATTCACGTTGGCGCGCCGAAAATGCGCGTTGGCAATCAGGCTTGCGGAATGCAGTGGGCGCTTGAAGAGCCGATTCCCCTGCGCCAGCGCTGGATCATCCAGCGGGTTGGTCGTCTTCAACACTTTCGAATCGTCGTAGGTGTAGTTCGCGACGATGTTCAACCACCTCAGCGGCTTCGTCTCGATTGTCGAATTGATGCCGTTGGCCCGCGCCAAGTCGGTATTGAAATAACTCCCTCCAAATGCGGGACAATTGGGATTCGTGGTGACGTTCGCAAAACTCACAATATCCTGAAACCGGTTGAAAAACGCCGTAGCCGAAAAATGAATGCGGTCCAACGCCAGCACCTGATCGAATCCCACATCCACAGTCCGGCTGCGCTCGGGATCGAGCAAAGGACTGCAATCAGGCGGCAGCAATTCCGGCTCCTTGATTCCCAAGCCGTAAGACGCCCGCAACCGCGACGAGCCCCAAAATCCCGCACCATAACGCAACGCGTAAGCAGCACCCACTCTCGGGACAGCACGCAGGCCGTAAAAACCATTACCGTCAATGCGTCCGCCGGCGATTACCGTCAGCCGACGCGTAAACCGGTAATGCGCTTCTACGTAACCGGCTTGATTGTGACGCGCCGTAGCGCCGCCGTTTTCCACTTCGAAGAAATATCCCAGAGATACGCCACCATTGTGAAAGGCATACGTCGATTGCTCGTTCAACCCAGCGCGATTGAACGTCGAAGGAAACGATCCAAAAGGCGGCACCACATCAATCGAATTGTCGCGCGATTCGAAGCCGATCACTCGATGGTCCCAGTCCAGCCCGGTCTGGAAATCCCAGGTCAGTCCCGCGGCGAAATCATGAAGGCCCGTGGACTGGCCCGGCACGAAAAATTGCGGACCGAGCGCAGTCTGACCCGGCTGCCCTGCATCGCTCGAACTATTGCGTACGGTCAGCCGCAGAGTATCGGTGTCAGAAAACTTCCAGCCGAAATTGCCCCACAGCGTGGTGTCTCGGAAAAAATTATCAGGACCCTGCCCATCACTGCCGAAATAAGCCGCGCCCACTGAATAATCGAACCTGCCTAACATGCCGCTCAGCTGCCCGGACCCATGTCCGGTGCCAAAAGTTCCGCCATCGGCATTCAGCTCCAGCACCGGTTGCGTGGTGTTGCCGCGGTGCGTGAAAATCTGCAGCACGCCGGTCATCGCGTCCGAGCCATACAGCACACTCGTGGCGCCGTGCACTACTTCAATCTTGTCGATTCCATCCAGTGAGAAATTCGAAAAATCCACCAGGCCGCCCGGCTGGTTCACCGGCACGCCATCAATCAAAACCTTGGTATAATTCGAATTTCCGCCATCCAGAAAAAAGGTGCTCGAGCCGCCCATCGGCCCAAGCTGCGAAAAACTGATTCCAGGTATCCCCTGCGTCAAAGGCGTCAGCCATATCTGTCCACGCTGATCCATCTGCTCGCGGGTGACGATGTTCACCAGCGCAGCGGTATTCTCGATCGTCGCAGGCTCGGCCGAAGCGCTCACCACAACGCCCGCGGACATCGGCTCAAGTTCCAAGCGAACGTCCCAGATGCGGGCGTCGCCGGCCGAGAGCGTGAATTCCTGTTCGACGCGCGTGAACGACGGGTGTTGAATGCTTAGACGATATCGTCCGGGAGCTAGCGTCAGTGAGAATCTGCCGTCAGCAGCACTCGCCGTTTCCTTGGGCGGCGCGCCCGACGAATCAAGCGACTGAGAAGAAATGCGCGCCTCTGGAATGGCTGCTTCGCTTGGATCAGTAAGCGTTCCACTGATTGTTGCGGGTTGTTGCGCTTGGGTTACGACAGGCAGGAAACACAGAATTCCCAGCAAACTTCGAAAAACAAACGATAATACGCGGTGCAGTCTCATTTCTCCTCCTCTCCCTCTCGCGCGGGAGTTGAAGGTTGTCCGGACAGCACATCGGTATCAGGATCGGCGTCAGCATCAGCCGACTGATACGCATGCATATTCGGATTGAGACTCCGCCGGTCTCCTGGCTTGGCGGCGCTGCGACTTCATCACCGAACAACGATGAAATCGCGGCATCAGCACGGCCTTCCCATCCTAGGCTAGGAATCGCTACTCAAACTCCGATGCGATTCACAGCTTCGCACAGTGGCGCGTGCCGAAAATTCTCCGCCTTACAGTCGCGCGGCGGCGACGGCTTTTCACCGTCTTCCCGTGCGCGGAGTCTCTAGTGATTGTGGACGGCGCTCTGGCAAAAAACGCCGCTATTTAACAAACGCCTCAACTTCGCCCTCGGAATGAAATGAACTTCGGTTGGACTATGGCCGCAGTTGATTTTGTAGCGGCCATCACCCAGCCCGATCACGATATGCGAACAGCGACGCGCGACGCGGTTCCTACTGACCGTCACGACATCACGCCACCCCGGCCGGCTCGACATTAACCGTTGAACCGCCGCTACAAAGCCTATGACCATCGTCGGAACATGAACTTTGCTTTCCCCATCAATCATTGCTAATGATTACTGCTCAAAATCACCCGGGGCCGGCCGTTAGGACGAATCTCCACTTCCAAGGGCGCATCAAAAACTTCCTGCAGCATATCGCACTCATACACTTCTGCCGGTGAGCCAATCCTCAGACACTTGCCTTTGTGTATCAGCGCGATGCGGTCAGAAAACTCAGCGGCCAAATTCAGTTCGTGCGTCACCACCACCACGGTATAACGATTCTCATCGGCGAGCTTCCGTAGCCGCCGCAACAACTCCACCTTGCCGCCGATGTCCAAATGTTGCGTAGGCTCATCAAGCAACAACAACCGAGGACGCTGCGCCAGGGCACGGGCCAGAATCACACGCTGCTTCTCGCCGCCGGAAAGTTGATCCATCCAACGCTCGCGCAACGCATCCGCACCCACCTGCGCCAAAGCATTCCCGGCCATCAGGCAGTCTTCGTCGGATTCAAACCGCAATCTCTTGCCGTAGGGATAACGCCCCTGCAACACGTATTCCCAAACGCGCAAAGGAAAAAGCAACTCGCTTTCCTGCGACACCAACGCGACCTGCTGCGCGCGCGCCCGCGCTTCCATTTCGCTGACTTCCCCTCCATCCACTTCCACGCGCCCGGAGAGCGGCTTCAACACCCCCGCCAGCAATTTAAGGAGAGTCGATTTACCTCCGGCGTTCGGCCCAAGGATCGCAATCAACTCGCGCTGCTGCGCCTCAAAAGTCACCGGACCAAGCGTGAATTTCGGCGCCGACCGATCCGTGGCCGAGTAGGCATAGCTGGCCTGCTCAACTTTCAGGCGGGGGTGAGCCGGTTGCCCAAAAGGAATAGACTGTGGCGACACCGAAAATTCTCTTTGCGCGCCGGGGCTCATCGCATCCTTTTGCGCATTAGGTAAATAAAAACAGGAGCACCAGCCAGAGCCGTCATCGCGCCCACGGGTATTTGCGTAGGGGCCACAACGGTCCTTGCCAGCGTATCGGCCAGCACAATCACAATGGCGCCGCCAATCGCGGATGTAGGAATCAGCAATCGATAATCTGTACCGAAAAGCATGCGCATTACGTGCGGCACCAGCAACCCCACATATCCGATCGCGCCGCTAACCGACACTGCGAGACCCGTAAGGATCGAAGCAGCCACATACACCACCAGCTTCACGCGGTTCACATTCACGCCCAGGTGCCGCGCTTCCTGTTCGCCGGTGAGTATCAAATTCAGATCCGAGGAAGTCGTGTACATGGCCCCGGCAGCAATCACAAACACTCCAAAGAGAAAATAAAACCATGCGAGCACATTTGTAACTGGCGGAGGCGCGGTTAAATCGCCCATCAGCCAGAAGGTGATGCTGCGCAACTCGGTGCCGGTCACCAGAGTGAGAAGAAAAATAATCATCGCCGACAGAAAAGAAGCAGCCACGATCCCTGCGAGCAGCAAAGTCGCGCTGTCGAGCTGCCCGCCGCGCCGCCCGAGAAAATAAACTGCCGCTATAGTCGTGGCCGCACCTAAAAATGCCGCGAGCTGAATTGCCCCTACCACATGCGGTGCAATAATCAGGCTCAGCATTGCCCCCAGCGCGGCTCCGCTAGACACACCCAGCACGTAAGGATCGGCGAGCGGATTCCGCAGCAGCGCCTGAAAACCAGCTCCCGAAGTAGAAAGTGCCGCGCCAACCAGAATGCCCAGCGCGATTCGCGGCAAACGCAACCCGAACACAACAAGTTTGAACTCCGATGGAATCGCGTCCCAGCGCCCCTGCGCGCCGTGATACAGCGTGGCGACAATGTCGCGCAGCCCAATCGGGTAATTACCCATGCGCAACGAAATCACCACCTCGACGAGCAAGATCGCGGTGAGCCCAGCACAAATCCCGATGATGCGCCTGGGTGTCAGCGGGCGCACGTATTGCACTCCTTCATAATTTGCGCTGAAGCATTGACGCAGATTTCATTTTCAGTTTTTGCTTCTCGAGGTTGTGTCTTAACCGCGAAAACTTGCGGATACAAATCTCGAGCGAGTTGCTCAATTGCATCCACCAATCCCGGCGAAGGCCGCGATATTTCATCGTTTGCGATCACCAGATGCCTTTGCTTCACGGCTTGCAGATCGCGCCAGGCGGGCCGCCTACGCAGATCGGTCGCGCCCTTTGAACCAGCCCTCTCGGCTTGCGCGTGGTCTCCGGCAATCACAATGTACTCCGGTTGCAACCGCACCACTTCTTCCAAACTTACCTGCGGCCAATTCTGTGACGAAGTAATGATGGATTCCGCGCCCGCCCACCGCAGCGCATCGGCGACGAAAGTATTCTGCCCAATCGAAATCAGCGGATCCTCCCACACCACGAAAAGCACGTGGACCATCGGCTGGTCCTGCAAACGCGTGTGCAGCGCGTCCAATCTCTTCTGCAAGCCGGCGACCAGTGCCGCGCCCTGTTCGTTCGCACCCATCAAGTCCGCCATATTCACCGTGGAGCTCAGCATTCCACGCACCGTGTGCGGATCGCTGGTGTACACAGGAATTCCCAATCTCAAAAGCGCGTCCGCCGTTTCCGGCCGGTTGATGGAAGTGCTGGCGAACACCAGGTCAGGATGCAGCGCGACAACAGCTTCCAGGCTCGGATTCACCGGAGCGCCCACATGCGGTTTTTCCGACGCGGCAGCAGGGATATCGCAATATGTCGTATCCCCTGCCAGCTTGTTTTCCAGCCCCAACGCATAAATCGTCTCGGTCAGGTTCGGCGCCAGCGAGACCACCTGTTGGACATTCACCGGAATCAACATATGACGCCCGGTTTCGTCCGTAACGAATTTCGTCGCTGCTTTACTGTGACGTGTTTTGCTGGCACCCGCTGTCGGGGGTATTTCCGGTCCGCTCGCGCCTTCTTGACGCAAGCGCGCTGCATAGACAGGCAGTATGCCGCACACCCAAAAGCCGCAAACGATTGTCAGCGCAAATGCCACAAATCGCCGTATTGAGTTCTTCACTGCCAAAAATATCGCCCCCCGCAAAAAAAAGCCTCGCGAATAGAGCGAGGCGTCTCGCCACATCCTCTCTCGCGAAGGATGTCAGCTTCGACCAGTTCGGGTAGGTTTCCTGACTTTCGGCTTCTCTTTCGAACTCCAAAGCGGCGAATTCGAAACACTCACACGACGAGCAACCGATTACAGTGGCGGGACCGTGGCCGATTTTCGCGGCCTTCCCTAAGAATTGAAAGCAGCGCAAGCCGATTTCAATTCTTACTCTGAGAACGCGCTGTCCGCGCTCGAAGAGCTACCCGAGCCAGCTAAGTTGTCCACGCCGAGTGTATGCGCCCTGTGTTTTGCTGTCAACGAAATGGAGAAACGCAAAATAGCATTTCTGAATCGCGCGCGATTCGTTCAGCACATACCGTGCTTCAGCGCCAGTTCGATAGCAATTTGCAAACCGGGCAATTCCTCCTGGACCCACGGCGCGTTTCGCCCCTCTTGCACTTTGACCCAAACTCGCCGGTCTTGGGAGAACAAGGTCAGCTCGAGTGTTCCTTTTTGATTCTGCCGCTTGTAATGCCAATGCACGCAACCCGGATAAGCAGCGAGCGAACCCTTCATCGCGAGCACCAGTCCATGCTTCAAGCAAATCTTTTCGATGAAACGCTCGGCATCTATTAGATTGGCATCGCGCGGAACTGCAAATTCGATTTCTCGCATGGCAATATAAAATATCTTACGTGTCGCGGAAACAGTGCGCGGCAGGATTTCGTCAGCCGTGCTCGCATTTTCCAAAGCCTCAGCAGATACACTACCGGGACGATTTTAGCGGATCGTCGGCAAGGTTATCGGTTCTTCCACTTCGGAGCGCGTTTTTCCACCAGCGCGCGCAAACCTTCCTGCGAATCTTCCAGGTCGGCAAGTTCATTGAGGAAAACTTTCATGGAATTGCGCACGCCCTCGCGCAGCGGTAAGCCCATGCTGCCAAGAATAGCCCTTTTCGCCATCGTGAGAACCGGCCCCGACTGCGCGGTCACGCGAGCCACAACCTCGTCCACTTTCGCGACTAACTTATCTTCGGGCACCAGCCAATTCACCAGCCCCACTTCGTATGCACGTTCGGCGGTCAACGGCTCGCCCATCAGCACCAGTTCCAGCGCCAGTTTCGGACCCAAAATGTAAGGCAGCACCGCGGCCGCAAGCGGTGGAAACGCTCCCAGCTGAATCTCAGGCTGCGCAAAACGCGCGTTCGGCGTCGCGATCACCAAATCCCCCAACGCCGCAAGCTCCGCGCCACCACCGAAAGCAGGTCCATTCACCACCACAACGACAGGCTTCGAGATGTCCAGCATCGCGGCAAACGCATTATGAAAAGCGTCCAACATCTGAAAAACGCGCCGCTGCGTATACTCACCGAGCTCAATGCCGCCAGAAAAAGCGGGACCCGCGGAATCCAGCAAGATCATCTTGATCTGCCGCTTCTCGCTCACCGAATTGATGCCCGCAGCCACTTCCATCAACATGCGTTCGTTCAAGAGATTCTGCTGCGGACGATCCAGCCGCAAATGCGCCACTTCGCCTTCCAGCCGGAATTTGACGAACTCAAATTCCTCCACAGTCGGAGGACGCACGGCCAGCGACGCGAGCATTTCCGGCTCTCGCACATCCATTCCCCGCCCGCGCACCTCTCTGGTCAATGACATTGGCTTGGCCCTCGGTAAATCATCCGTTGTTGGAGATTAAGCGCTGACTCTTGGTTGTGGGACGTGTTTCTTGCGTTGCACGTCATTGATTCAGCTCTGTGAGTGGGAATGTGAGCCGCTCCTGGTGATCGTGGGGAGTCAATCCAACATTCTCGTTCTAATCCCCCGGCGACGTCACACCGGCAGCTTGTATCCAGATACGCGCTCGCTCCATCAAGACCAACATAAAATGCCCTTCAAGCACGAATTCCACGAGATTTGCGTAGTACAAAAATCCCATAGCACGACTCTCTCACCTTTGATGTACGGCCACGCCTGTGAACTAGCGGCCGCGCGTTTCGTTTATCGAGAATGCAGCGCGCATTATTGCCTACGTGTCAACTGGCTCTAGAAGCGTAGACTATCCGTCCGCTTCCCGCCACGATGGACCCGCGCGCCTGAGCACAATCCGCCACGTCCCGGTCGCACAGCCCCAGCCTGTCCAGGAGTACAGGTTATTGCAATCCATTGTTAGACTGAGAGGCTGAAGCACATTGGCCGCAAAGGCATAAGCTACAAATGAAACTGATCCTAGCATCAGGTTCACCCCGCCGCGCGCAAATATTGCGTGATGCTGGATTTGTCTTCGAGACGCTCCCCACCGACGTGGATGAAACTCGGCAGCCCGGCGAAACCGCAGAGGTTTACGTTAAACGAATCGCAACAGCAAAAGTGCGCGTTGCGCAGAAGCACTTAGCGAGCACGAACGGACGCGCAATCATAATCGCCGCGGATACGGTCGTCCTGGCACAGAATCAAATTCTGCTGAAGCCGAAGGATGCGCACGACGCCGGCCGAATGTTGCGCATGCTCAGCGGCGGGTTTCACGAAGTACTCACCGGCCTGGTGATCCTGAGCCTCCCGGATGGCGCGGAAACTTTCAGCATCGAAAAAACGCATGTCGAGTTTTTGTCGCTCTCGGATGAAGAAATCGAAAACTACCTAAAAACCGGCGAGCCATTCGATAAAGCAGGCGCCTACGGGATTCAAGCAATCGGGGGAAGATTCGTAGCTCGGATCGATGGCTGTTATTTCAACGTGATGGGACTGCCGCTTTCGCGCGTATGGACCGAACTTCGCAAGCAAGACTACACAGACGAGAAGCCGCGATGATTGCCGGCCCCAAAAGAAAACGGCGGCCGGCCGGCCGCCGTCAAAAATCAAATTAAAATTTTGCGGCTCCAGAATCGTTACGATTTCTTTTCTTCAGTCGTAACAGAGGGAGGCGCCACAGTCGCCGCGGGCGGCGGGGTGACGGGTGGGTTCGCCGCGGTCGTAGTGTTGTGCGGGTTCATCCCATCCTTGAAGCTGCGGATGCCTTCCCCAAGTCCGCGCATCACTTCGGGGATTTTCTTCCCGCCGAAGAGCAGCACGATAATCGCCAGAACAATCAGCCAATGAATTGGGCTAAACTCACCCATAAGTCACCTACCTCTTCAAAACGCTCCAAACGTCGAGCAGTCCGCGACCCCCGCGGCTGCAATCAACCAAGTATAACACGCTCATCCCCTACACGGCGCGTCACGTGTTCGCGGTCCAAATGCTCCAGGAGCGGAATAGCATACTTCCGCGTGATTCCGGTAAGCTCTTTAAATGCGGTAATTGGCAGCCGTTCGCCGCGCTCTTTTCGGTATTTTGCCAGCATTTCGTGCAATTTCGAGAGCGCGGCACGATGAAATACCAGGTCGTTTGTAATCTTGACCAGCACTTTTTCGCGCAGCAGCATTTGTAAAATTTTATGCGCACGCGCGCCGTCCACCGGCAATTTCGCCAAAACGCTGGCGAAATCCGGCACTGCCAGTCCAGCATTCGCGAACTCACGCTCGATCAGTTCCTTGGCCCGCGCTTCATCGGCCGAAAGCTCGATTTCGCGACCAGCTTGGCGCACAACGTCGCCGGAAATCACTAGCGATCGTGCTTTCACCAAATCGCCCAAAGCCGCCTCGAAGATCTCAGTCCCAGCTTTCCCGGCGCGCGCACGCAATTCCTGCTTCGGAATTCCCGGAAGCAACGGATTCCCGCGATGAAAATTCTCGAGCGCCTTACGAATCGCCGACGCCGAATTGCTCACCGCTTGTGTCGACGCAATCATCGTCGCGTCCGCTCCTAGAATTCGCGCCTTTTTTGCGGCCTCGAGCTTGCGCGCCGTCGCACGCACATCATCAAAGGTCCAGCCGGTACGTGCCACGATCTCCGCGAACGTGGATCCTCGAGGCGCCGATTCCTCGAGAGCAACGAGGATTTCTTCACGGCTACCTCGTTCCAATATCTCTAGAAACGACAACGCAGTAACGTCTTTCCGTTTGTGACGTGGCGCGCGAGCATCCAGCACCTTTCCGCCGCCAATCGTCACAACAGGCGAAAACTGCCGAAAAATAAAATGATCCCCGGGAAGTATAAGCGCCGGCTTATCGAGCCTCAATTGCGCAAGCGACGACTCGCCCGGTATAAGCTGTGTAGCGCCATCCAGCAAAAGCACCTCCGCGATCGCTTCCGCCGTGCCTTGATGGAAATGAACACGCACGCGATTCTTGAGCGGTTTCGCCGAGCCGAGTAGCGTGATGCGCGCGTCCAGACGGTCCGTGGTGCCAAAAATTTCCGGCGGCGCAAGAACCATGCCGCGTTGAATCTCTTCGCGCTCGATTCCCGCCAAATTCAAAGCTGTTCGCTCCCCCGCCGTGGCACGCTCAATCTTTTCGCCGCCAGAATGCAGACCTCGAACGCGCAAGACCTTATGCGTCGGATAAAGCTCTACCGCATCCTCGACTTTCACCGCGCCGGAAATCAGCGTTCCGGTGACCACGGTTCCGAATCCCTTCATCGCGAAGGCGCGGTCGATAGGTAATCGGAAATGCTGCGTGGCGTCCTTTACTTCCACAGAATCCGCTGCGCGCACGAGTTCCTGTTTCAATTGCTCGAGCCCGGCGCCCGTACGCGCGCTCACCGCCGCAATCGGCGCGTTTTCAAGAAACGATCCGAGCACGAACTCTTCGATGTCCAGCCGCACCAACTCTAGTGCGTCGGCATCCACCAGATCGGATTTCGTAATCGCAATAATTCCGCGGGGAATTCCCAATAGACGGCAAATGTCAAAGTGCTCGCGCGTCTGCGGCTTGATCGATTCATCGGCAGCGACCACCAGCAACACTAGATCGATCCCGCCGACGCCAGCCAGCATATTTCGCACAAATCGCTCGTGGCCCGGTACGTCGACCAGCCCCAGCCTCACATTTCCGAGCTTCAGAAATGCGAATCCCAAATCAATCGTGATGCCGCGGCGTTTTTCTTCTTCCAAGCGATCGGGGTTGGTGCCGGTTAAAGCCTCGACCAGCGAAGACTTCCCGTGGTCGATGTGCCCAGCGGTGCCTACAATAACGTGCTTGATGGTTTGCATGGAAATGACGGCGGTAAGATGCTATCGGAGGGAACAACGGAAGGTCAAATCAAGGACACAGACGCACGCTCTGCGCGGCTGCGCGGGTTTGCCATCCTTGGATCGGTCAACTAAAGTCCGTCGGGATTATGTCGTGGCGGTGAGTCGGAACCGCAAATCGCGGCGGCGTTCCAATCGCGTGATCGGCCTGGGCTAGCGCTGCAGGGCCCGGCTGCTACAAATTCAACTGCGGCCTCAATCGCGCAAGCACGTTGATGTTGCGGACGATGGTTATAAGGCATTTTGCAGAGCCGGGGGTGGCGCTAATTTTCTTACCAACGTCGCCTTCCGTTACCCGTGAATCTCACTCAAGGCTGCTTGCGCGAATAATCTCCACGAAATTCCACATTCCAAGTTGCGCCATTGTCCGATGACTTTTCCCAGGTTTGCTCAACCTTGTCCGCATTGATTCGCACGATCCGAATGCGATTTAGGACAGCCTTGCCATCTACACCCACACTGGGCCCGGTAAATTCGGCGGAGCCCGGTGTGACCTTCCCCTCGAATATGTGCACGCGGCCTTCGTTGTCTGCGAACATCCCGTGCCAGCTCTTGTCATCCGAACTGTAGGCGAACATATTCTTGCCGGTGTGCGACTTCCCCCCTGCCCAGCTTTCAACCAGCAAGCACTTGTCGAGTTCCAGATACACCTTACTCAAGCTGGCTCCCGGAGTGCCGGGATAAGTCACCGTCCAATCCCCCAGCCAGAAATCGAATTGACGACTATCCGAATTTGATGAGCAAGCTGCAGGCTCGGCCGCGCCAAACGCACGCGGAGAGACAAAACAAGAGCAAACCCCAAGCGCACTAAAGGCGAGCGCATAAAACCAATTTAACCTGTGAACAGCGATGCAATTTTTCATGGTTTTGACCCCCGGGAAATGCATAGATGTGAGCGGAGCGATTGTCCTGAGTTATCATTCTAGAGAACCATCAGCCTAAGCAATCGTCATCCTGAGCGGAGCGCAGGATCTCTCTTCGTTCTCGAAGCCCGCCCCCAAAATCAATACCCCGTTGCGACCGAGGCGTTACGCGAAGCCAGCATATATAATTGCGCGTGTTACGTGCTTTCGATATTCTGACAACTAATGTCGCAGAAGCGTCGTCCCGCGATTTACGATTGGGTGGGAGATAGGAACGCGCCAATAAAGACGCTTACCCGCGATTACCCGCCAGGCCACATCATTCCACCTCATTTTCACGAACGAGACCAACTCGTCTACGCATCCAGAGGCGTAATGACCGTGCGCACCAGCGTCGGTTCTTGGGTAGTTCCGACGTACCGTGCGGTCTGGATACCCAGCATGGTTCCGCACGCGATTACGATGTCCGGCATCGTATCCATGCGAACTCTCTATCTCAGGGCCCGGCTAGCGAAATCTTTACCGCGTGACTGTTGCGTAGTAAACGTGTCACCGCTATTGAAGGAACTTATTCTGACTGCGTGTAACCTCGGCGGTCTAAAGAAGAAAGTTAAATCGCAGCGGCATTTGATCGACGTAATTCTTGACCAGCTGGAGGCCTTCCAAACGGTTCCTCTGCAATTACCGAGCCCGTCGGACCCTCGAGCCCGCCGGCTTGCCGAAGTACTGCTCACGGACCCAAGCGATGCTCGACCGCTGATTCAACTGTGCAAGTCGGTAGGCGCCAGCAAGAGAACAGTGGAACGATTATTTCAGCAGGATGTGGGGATGACACTTGGCAAGTGGCGTCAGCAGTTGCGGCTGATGCGGGCGATGCAGCTCCTGGCAGAAGGCGCGAAGGTCACTCATGCCGCTCTCGAAGCCGGATACAGCACACCCAGTGCGTTTATTTCGATGTTCAGAAAATCGCTGGGTACTACGCCCGCGCGCTATTTTGGAAGTGAACACGCAGGATAGCAAACGACTGCGCAGCGCTCGGTGTGCTTTGCGCCTAATTTCGAATGACATTGGGCACGGGAATCTCACGCTCGAGGCGCCGCGTAACCGTTCCTATGGAACGTGCTTGATATGTAGACCCTTTCGATCCACGCGCGCACTTCGGTCGTATCAGTCGCCGCTCGTCGCATCATAGATGGCATCGACTCCGACAATACATCTACATATTCTTCGAACCTCATGTCGTGAAGCTTCAGTTCCTTCGCCTTACGTAGATAATCCTGGCCGATTCTATCGGCGATGTCAGCGACACCAGATGCGACCGATGCATTGAGAGCGTATTGGTGCGAGCCCCCGCACCGACAACCAAAATGTCTTGGGTGAATTGGCAAGAGCTCGAGCCTCTGGCGCTAAGTTCAACCAAGCAAATCCGAGAAAGTCGTCATCAATATCGTCGAGATTAATGGCAGCGCACATAGATCCTTCTCTCAAGATTAGCACGCCAATATGGTTACTGGTATAGATACGCGTATCGATTTCAAAAAAAACGGTTGCTTGTCGGGTCGCTAATTTATACGTTTACTGGATTTATGGATTTGAGTGTTCAGACCGAAGTTGTCGCCGATATCAACACGGAAACGCGTTTCTGGCTAGTTAACTCGCTAGTTTGATGCTGATCCAACATCTTCTTGAAGCACACTCTTGCGCGTGACGAAATCCCTATTCGCATGATCGCGCCCTCACACATACCGAAGGTTGTGTGCTATCAAAACGGACTCGCGACCGTTTTCGCTTGATCGCGCAACGGCGGAGCAGTCGTGGAACCCTGGAATTTGGGCTTCCCGAGTTTCACAATCCAGATGCCGGTATTTATGTCGTTAAAGAAAATCAAGCCATTCGCAGGCTGCCCGCCCCAAGTGAAAGGCAGATTCGCGCGATATCCCGCCGGGTCCCCCGGCCAGAACGTCGCAATCTCGCGGCCTTGTTGGTACAAATTGCCACGCATCTCACCCGAAATATCAAGCACGCGCCCGCCGCCTGCATAATCGCCGAGATAAAGAATGTCATTGTCGGCCCAAACATTATGCATCCCGCCTTCCGGAACTTCGTAGTTAGCGACTTCGCGAGGATGCTCGATGTCAGAAACGTCCACCACGTGCAGAATTCCGCGCACCGGGATCCGTTCCTTGCTGTCGATATCGAAATAACCGGGAAAAACTTCGTCGCCTACGAACACATAGTTCTTGTAGCGGAAAGCAGTGTGCGTCCCGGCGAGCCAGTCGTTCCCATACAATTCGTAATGATTGAATTTGTACTGTGCCACCAGCTTCGGATACTCGGGACTGCCGCCTTTGATTCCACTACCGACATCCAGAATCACCAGCCCGTCGCGCCAGTAAGCCAGATATGCCAGCCCATCTTTCACGTACAGATCGTGAAGATAACGGCCGGTAGTGATCATCCCTTCGCCCATCGGCGAGTTGATAACTTGTTCCTCGGACTTTTCAGTCTGCCACCGCGCTACTTCCTTGGGATGCACGGGGTCCGCGAAATCGATAATCCGCAAAGAACCGGTGGCATCGTCGGTAATGTAAACGTAATGGGTATTGATAAACGCGCTGTGCACGCCGCCGGTCACAGTCTCGGTGTATTCCGAAAACACTTTCAGATGCGCCGGATCGGAAGCGTCGAAAAGGACAATTCCATTCTTGCGATTCGAAGCGCCCTCCCGCGTAAACACGCCCACTTTTTCATCCGGCGTCGTACTGACGTCGTTGTACAAACGCGCATCGCCTTTCAGGGTACCGAGCGCCTTGGGACGCGCAGCATCGGAAATATCGTAGGCGAAAATCTTGTCGCCAAAGGTGGCCACGTACAAATGATTGCCGACCACCCACTCTTCAGTCGTTTGGATCACAGCACCGTCAGCATTCTTGGTCGGGATATGCGACACAACTTCGAGTTCGCGTTTCGCATTGCGTGGAGCAACAGTAATCGAAGCGACCGCGGTATGGCGCCCAATTGCGGCGATCACCTGGTAAGTTCCAGGCAATTCCGCGACGAAAGCGCCGTCGGGATAAATAGTAGCTCGCGGCCCACTGACGCTCCAATCCGTTAGCAACTCATTAGCATCAGCGCCTTTTGCACTCTGAGCCTTGGCCGTGAAATGCAAAACGTCGCCGGTTTTCGCCGTAGTAGTAGCAGGCTCCAGCACAATCTTCTGCACAGTATCGGCAACGACGTGGACGGAAACTTCGCTGCTGATAGGTCCGCCGGTAGCAACCAGCGTTGCAGTGCCCGGTGCGGTGGCGGTCACTAAGCCGGACTCATCAACCTTCGCAATAGCAGGCGTTTTCGAAGTCCAACGAATCGCCACATCGGTGCGAGGGTCGCCATTCGCAGAACGCGCGCTCGCAGTGAGCACAGTAGATCCGCCCACAGCCAGCGCCTTCTCCACCGGCTCAACTTCCATTTTTGCCGGCGGAGGGGTAACGACGGTTGCCGTTGTAAACCCAGGCTTGCCCGCGACCACCGCTCCAACAGTCACCTGTCCAGCGGTGCGAAAAATTACGTTGCCGTCCGCATCGGCACCGGCAATATCAGGCGGAAGTGCGATCCAAACCGTCGGCTTCACATCGATCACTTTTCCTGACCCGTCCTTGGCCACCGCAGTGAACTTAACCTTCTCTCCAACGTGAGCCTGCACGCCGGCTGGCGTGACTTCCACACTCGCGGCTTTCGGAGGAGTCGGCGGCGCGCCAGTTTCCTGCGCGTGAAGCGTCGGCACAAAAGCATGCGCACACACCATCACCAAGGCCAGTACGAATTTCGATGCAAACCGCATCGGCAATCCCCCTAAATTGAAAAATTTATCGTGAGAAACTTGTACTTTACGCCGCAGTTTGTCAATAGCAAGCAGGCAATCGCAACGATCGCCCTCGCATGGTGTCACTGGTTAATCTGAAAACAGTCGCGATCGCCAAATCCGGAATGGTTATGTTGGCGGCCGCTGTGTCCCGCGCCTTTCCGGACGCAGCTGGCATGTGTTGCCCGTCGGGCGTTCAGTGCGATGGGAAATCTAAGAAGCGCGGAAAGTCAGTCCGCAGGAAATACTGGGGCCTCGCCCGCTTCTTGCTTCGCAGCCGCCGAAATTTCGCTAACGATCGCGCGTGCGGCCTCTCGCGGATTTTTGGCAGCTGTGATAGGACGCCCGACCACCAGGTAATCAGCACCCGCACGAACCGCGTCACCAGGAGTCGCCACACGCGACTGATCGTTCACCGCTGCGCTAGCTGGCCGCACACCGGGGACTAAGATTTTGAATTGCGCTCCGAATTCAGCTCGAACCGCAGCAGCTTCATGCGCAGACGTGACAATTCCGTCCAGCCCCGCTTTCTTGGCCAGGGCAGCTAGCTCCAGCACGCGCGCCCCCAAAGGGCCGTTCATCCCAATCTCTTGCAGGGTTGCCGATTCGAAGCTGGTGAGAACCGTCACGGCAAGCAGAGCAGGCCGGCCTCGCCTATTACCCGCAGCCTCGCGGGCAGCTTGCAACACCGCAGACCCACCAGCCGCGTGCAAGGTCATCAGCCTGACCCTCGGTAGCTTCAAAGCCGCCGCCACAGCATGGCCAACGGTATTCGGGATGTCGTGGAACTTCAGGTCCAGGAAAATGTCGCAGCCAAGACCCGCGAGCTTCTTGACCGCCGCCGGACCCTCCGCGGTGAATAGCTGGCTCCCAACCTTAAACAAGACGGCCACACCTCGGAGTTCCCGGGCCAAAGAAAGAGCAGTATTAAGCTTGTCAGTGTCTAGCGCGACGATCAGTTTCCGGGATGGCTTACCGCTGGGCGTGTTGGCACCTTCAGGAGTTCCAGCCGGACTTTAGCGAGCCCGTGCTGGTCGAATCCTAGCTTACGTGCCACTTCGTAGGAAACATCTAATTCGCGACCTTGAACATAGGGCCCCCGGTCGTTGATTCTCACAATCTGGCTGCGGTGGTTTCGGGTATTCACAACCCGAACAATCGACCCAAGAGGCAAGGTCGGGTGGGCGGCGGTATTGGCGTACATGTCGTAGGTTTCACCGTTGGCTGTTGGCTGGCCGTCGAAATCTTCGCCATACCAGCTGGTGGTGCAGTCCCACACGGCTAGAGGTCTCTGTTGACCCTTATATTTCGTGGTATCGGAAAAGGTGGCGTCTGCTTGATCGAACGGGTTACCTCGTTTTCCGGCGACCGTAGGGTTCACGGACGGGGTAATGACGAGGAGACCCATTCCTAAAAACACGGTCTGCAAAATTACGAAGATCTTAGCTTTCATTTTCAAGTAACCTCTTTTAGAATCAACTAAGTTTACCGGTCCGGCGGCATCCCGGCAATCGGTTTATCGCTGTAGTGCTCCGCGCAACTTGCTGATTTCAAAAGTACTTTCCTCTTTACACCACATTTCCAGACCGCTTACGAGCCGCTCTGAAGCCCGCGGGTCTATAAAGTGAGCCGTACCCACCTCCACAGCCGAGGCGCCAGCAAGAAGGTATTCCGCGACGTCCGCTGCTTTTTCAATCCCGCCAACCCCAACCACCGGAATTTTGACCGTCTTACAGGCCTCGTAAACCAGCCTCATAGTTATAGGTTTTATAGCCGGACCTGACAACCCACCGGTCGTACTGCCCAAACGGGACTTCCGAGTGTGGGCGTCAATACACAGTGAAGGGTAGGTATTCGCGATCACCAGAGCGTCAGCCCCTTCCGCCTCGCAGATATTAGCGCTAACCCCAATTGTATTAATGTTAGGAGATAGCTTAACCCACAACGGGCGCTTCGCAGCCTTCCGGGCTGCACCTACCACGGCGGAAGTCAACCCCGAGTCAGTGCAGAATTCAATCCCTCGCTCCACGTTAGGGCAGGAGATGTTCAGCTCATATGCCGCCAGGCCTTCGGCGTCTTCCAAAATCTGTATGACTTCGAGGTAGTCGGCTATGCTATGACCGAAGACGTTCGAAATAACAGCCGTCTCATAATGACGCAGCTGTGGCAGCTTTTCAGTGACGAACGCCCGCACCCCGATATTCTGCAGCCCGATCGCGTTCACCATGCCGCTTGAGGTCTCGCACATCCTGGGCGCGGGTGCGCCTTGCATCGGCTGAGCCGAGAGCCCCTTCACGACGATTCCGCCCAGGCGGTTCAAATCCACCAAATGAGCGAACTCGATCCCATAAGCAAAAGTGCCGCTGGCTGCAAGGATCGGGTTTTTGAGGGAGACTGTACCAACGCTGACTCGAAGGTCAACTGTAGCGGGCCGTGTGGAAACGCTTGCCGGCGCCGGCGAATTCACGACGGGAAGTCTAGCACGCGCTCTTGAGGAAAAAGAAGCCTGAAACCGGGGCGAAGCCTCGACTCACGATTCAATGGCCGGTGAGGATTTTCCGACGGGATTCCGCGACTTGCGAACTCGCGGGTCTATGTTAGGATGGGTCGCCAAAATGCGCGTCGTAGAAAAAAGACAGCTCCTCTCCGCGGAAGAAATCAGCCGCACCCTGCGGCGCCTAGCCCATGAAATCGTGGAAAAAAGCGGCGGAACAAAGGATCTCGCGCTCATCGGGGTGCGCAGGCGAGGCGTCCCACTATCCCAGCGCCTGGCGAAGACAATGCACGATTTCTCCGGTGTAGAAATCCCAGTCGGCACAATTGACATCACGCTTTACCGTGACGATCTCTCGACAGTAGGACCTCAGCCGATAGTGCACTCGAACGAAATCAGCTTTCCTGTAGACAACCGCGACCTGGTAATCGTAGACGACGTGCTATACACCGGTCGCACAATCCGCGCCGCGATGAATGGCCTGTTCGACCTGGGACGCCCTAAGCGAATTCGTCTCTGTGTGCTAATCGATCGCGGCCACCGTGAAATGCCGATCGAGGCAACCTTCGTCGGCAATCACGTGCAAACCAGCGACACCGAAATCGTGGAAGTTCACCTGAAAGAAATCGATGGCGACGAACGCGTAGTGCTAGTCGATCGCGTTCCCTAAGACCTGAAGTCCTGGCAATCCTCGCGGAGGCCGGAAGCAACCGAACCAAAGGGAAAAAGTGCTGCAGCGCCTGGAACACCTGCTCGGAATCGAAGACCTCACGCGCGAGCAAATCTCCTTTATTCTCGATCAAGCCAAGCCCTTCCAGGAATTCCAGCGTCACCCATTAAAAAAACTAGCCACACTACGCGGAAAGACGGTCGCGCTAGCCTTCTTCGAAAATTCCACCCGCACGCGCATCAGTTTCGCCACAGCCGCAGCACGTCTGGGCGCCGACACCATGAACCTGCAAGCGGAATCATCCAGCCTGAAAAAAGGTGAATCGCTGCTGGACACAGTGCGCACGCTGGAAGCCATGCGCCCCGACGGCATAGTAATTCGACACAGCTCGTCGGGCGCACCAGAATTCATAGCCAGGCGCTTAGGTCTCCCAGTCGTGAACGCCGGCGACGGCACGCACGAACACCCCACGCAAGCGCTGCTGGACGCGCTGACGATTCGCGATCGCAAGGGCAAGCTGGAAGATTGGAACCTCACAATCCTCGGCGATGTCCTTCACAGCCGCGTCGCGCGCTCAAACATTCATTTGTTAAGCAAATTTGGCGTGCGCATCACGCTATGTGGCCCGGCAATGTGGGTGCCGCGCGAACTAGGAGCCCTAGCGCCAAACGTGCGCCGCGTAACGCGGATCGAAGAAGCACTTGATGGTGCCGACGCGATCATTGCGCTACGAGTCCAAACCGAACGCCTGCACGAGCCAGCGCTGGCGGCGGAGGAATACATCCTGCGTTACCAGCTAACGCCGCAAAGACTAAAGCTAGCGAGGCCAAACGCCTTGGTGCTGCACCCAGGCCCAATGATCCGCGGCCTAGAAATCGACGATGCGGTAGCAGACGGCCCGCAATCGTGCGTCCTGGAGCAAGTAACAAATGGCCTGGCGATCCGCATGGCGCTCCTGTACCACTTAGTAGGAGGCGCTGCGGTAGAAACTCCGCCCCAGGCCAAGGATACCTAGAATGCACAGTAACGCTACATGTAATAAGTCGAGATTTGCAGATGCAAATTCGACGGCTGCCCGGTTCGATGAGGCTGAACCGGCCTCTACAACTGCTAAATAAAATCAGAAACTGCGTCGGGAGTTTTGACCGCGGACAAGCGCCGTAGGCGCGACACATGCTCGCTTTTCGCCTCGGCGATCGGTTAAATGTATCAAGCGCCCGTCGCGGCGGAAAAATAGGGTGAGTTCATAAAATTGCGGAAACAGCTGCTCGGTAAGGGTCGGAGCTTTAGTCCCGACAGGAAGCGCTTGGCCATAAATGGGCTTCAGCCCCTGAGGAAAAGGTTTTGAGATGGGAATTCACAAGCTACCTGATGACGAAATATAAATTTGTTGTCGAGAGCGCCAGAAAGGAATAAACGAATGCTGCTAATCAAAAACGGCCGGGTCGTAGATCCAGCAACCAAAACCGACGCGAGGCAAGACGTCCTGCTGGACGGTGCCCGCATCGCCAAAGCCGCCCCAAATCTCTCAGCCCCCGACGCCGAAATCTTCGACGCGCAAAACCTGATCGTCTCCCCTGGCTTCATCGATCTGCATTGCCACCTGCGCGAACCCGGCCAGGAAATGTCCGAAACCATCGAAACCGGCACGCGCTCCGCAGCCCGTGGAGGCTTCACAGCAATCTGCTGCATGCCCAACACACACCCGGTAAACGACAACGCCTCCATCACGCGCGGAATCATGGATCGCGCCGCAGCAGCGAAAAGCGTGCATGTCTGGCCGATCGGCGCAGCCTCAATCGCCAGCAAAGGCGAAGCCCTGGCAGAAATCGCGGCCATGAAAGACGCCGGAATCGTAGCTGTAAGCGACGACGGCAAACCCATAGCCACAGCACGCCTGATGCGCCAGGTAATGGATTACTGCAACGCGCTAGATCTCCCGGTGATCGACCACTGCGAAGACCCGTCACTCTTCGCAGGAGGCGTGATGCGCGAAGGCCCACGTTCAATACGCCTGGGCCTGAAAGGAATCCCAGCGCAGTCGGAATCAATCTGCGCCGGACGCGACGTAGAACTGGCAGCCCTAACCCAAGCGCGCCTGCACGTAGCGCACATGTCGACACCAGCAACGCTCGAATACGTACGCTGGGCAAAAAAACAGGGCCTCCGCGTAACGTGCGAAATCACGCCCCACCATTTCACGCTATGCGACGAAGACGTGCGCTACGACACAAACTACAAAATGAATCCGCCGCTAGCATCGCGCGAAGACCGCGCAGCGCTGATAGCAGGCCTGGCCGACGGCAGCATCGACGCGATCGCCACAGACCACGCCCCACACCACGCCGCAAGCAAAGACGTAGAATTCGATCGCGCCCCGTTCGGCATCACAGGATTCGAGACGGCCCTAGCGCTCGGCTTAAGCGAGTTAGTCCACACAAACAAAATCCCACTCATGCGCCTGATCGAGCTATACACAACAGGCCCAACAAGAGTCTTAGGCCTCGAACGAAAAATCGCAGCAGACCAACCGGCCGACATTACAATTTTCTCGACGGATCACGCCTGGACGTACCACGCATCCGAATCCCCGAGCAAATCGCGCAACACACCCTTCGATGGCCGCGACTTCAAAGGCGCACCAATCGCCACAATAGTAAGTGGGCGCGTCATATACTGCCGCGACAAACACACGACCGCCTCGTAACTCGGAAAGGCTAAGCATTTGTAGAGGCGGCTCGACGATTTGCGTCGAACCGACAAGGTATGGCGTGGTTTCGGATGTCGTTCAAAAATAATGAATCGCGGTTCCCAAGCGGCCCGGCCTTGGGCTGCAATGCCCGGTCTGGCTGAACTGCGCCAGACCGGGCGCTACAAAATCAAAGGCTGCTCGCACGAACTAATCGCGCCAGGTTTGCATTTTTGTGGAGGCGGCTCGACGGTTTATGTCGAGCCGGCAGATTTAGATCAAGATCGGGGCCTCGCCTAACACAGCTTTCGTAAAGGGCGATCGGAAGAATCTAATGCGTGGCGGGTTCTGAGGCAGGATGCATACCATGCTGCGGAACTTCGTGAACTCCGCGGAGCGGTTGTTCCTGATGAAATCGAAATAGTTGATTCAAAGGACCAGCACCCTTGCCGATCGTGTAGGATTTCTCGATCGCCTTCGTGACATAGGCCTTCGCCAGAATCACAGCTTCGCGAAGTTGCAGCCCTCCGGCGAGTTGCGCAAGAATCGCCGACGAAAACGTGCAACCCGAACCATGCGTATTAGGACTCTTCACATGATCGCCGCCGAACGTTTCCACGGCTGTGCCGATACACAACACGTCGGTCGGCTTATCCAGGTGCCCGCCGGTAACCACGACAGCCTGCGCGCCCATCTCCCCCAGTTTCAATCCGGCAGCTTTCATCCCGGCAAGATCCTTCACTTCCATGCCGGTAAGAAATTCAGCCTCAGGAATATTGGGCGTAATCACGCTCACGCGCTTCAACAATTCATCGCGCACGAATTTCAGCCCTGAAGTATCGAGCAATTCGGCATTCCCCGCAGTAGGACGAAAAACAGGATCCAGCACCACATGCAGAAATTTGTGCTTATCCAGAAACTCAGTAACCGCCGAAGCATTCGCGCGATTCGCCAGCATGCCGATTTTCACGCCAGCGATCGTCACATCTTCCGCCAAAGTTTCCAGCTGCGCGCGCATCGTGGCCGAAGGCGCAGCGTGAACCGAAACAACTCCCTGCGTCGACTGCACCGTCAACGCCGTGATCGCAGCGATGCCGTAACAATTATGCGCAGCAAAAGTTTTCAGGTCGGCCGCAACGCCAGCGCCGCAGGAAGGATCGAATCCTGCGATGGTCAGAAGGATAGGAGGTGTGTGACTCGTGTGATTATTCAATTCGGAGCCTCCGCGCAAGGGCTCTTCAGACAAAATAAGCCGGCGCTGGCCTTTTTCGCTTTGGCGCACCGGCAAAGAAAAATGTACGCGCGTTGTTGTCCATTGCGCAACAATAATCTTCAGCGACTGAGCAGAGTGGCGGATTCTGCCTTGCACAGCGCGTGAGTAACGGTGAATCACTAAGTTCGATCATGTAGCGAATCGGGACGCTCACGATCTAGAAAGGAGAACGCTTGAGCCCAAAGAGAGCTAAACGACCAGAAGCATTAGCATGGTCGCTTAGCGGGCACAAATCTCCTTGTCCTATACCTTCTGCTCACGACCGCTTGAATGAGGCGCATTATTTCCTTCACCAAATGAAGGCTGCATACCATCAGCCCGAGCCATTCCGATACAACCTCCACGCGTTCATTCAAGCAATCGAGAGTATCTTCGACATGCTGCGCGTCGACATCGAAAACGCATGGGGTTTTCTACACTCAGAGAACGAGTCCGTGAGTTTCTTGCTCGCGAAGACATGCAGAAACTTAAAGACATCCGCGATGCTGCTGTCCATTGTGAGTCTCTAGCGCCTGAATCCGCTCACACCGAGCCTAAAACTCCTCATACGCTTTCGGAATAACAAGGCATTTGTCGATCCGCATCGTATGTGAGGGAGCAAGGAGGTTGGAGGTATTCGGGAATGCCGTTTGAAATCAGTCGCCGATAAGGAACTACCTTCGTTGTGTGCAAGCGGTTTTCGGAGGTTGCAGCAATTAAGCCGAACTCCGTCAATGCGTTCAGGGCCACCGCCCTGGCGGTCCTTGTGATCTCACCGACGGTGACTTTCAGACTATGTTGGAATCATCCTGCTTTCCGGAGGTCTATAAAAGCATGGGAGGGACCGCCAACTGATATCTTTTAGACCAAAACACAACGAGCTTGTTCTGCTGGAGGGTCCATTTGATTCAGTGCGAATCCTTCATCGGATTCCAAAAGGAAGCATAATCCACGCGTGCGTCGGGAGCCATCCTCTTTGGGAAGAGGAGTACCTGACCGCAATCGTGTTCAGCATAGTGGCAAAGACATTCACGAGGACACAGTCGTCTTCATAACAAGTGAGGAATTTTGTATCGAGCAGATCCCAAACAAAACCGAACTGCGAGAAGAAGACGACGATAAGCGCTGAAACTCACGGGAAAAGACCGCGAACCAACGTCGCATCGGCGACGCGGCCAACGGCGAGAGCATAAGCGCCAGTGCGCAGGTGAGTACGATGCTTGCGCGTAGTTTCATGCACTTCGTGAAACGCGCGGCGCATCACCAAATCCAGCTTGGCGTTCACTTCCGCTTCAGACCAGAAGAAACTCTGCAAATCCTGCACCCATTCAAAGTAACTGACAGTCACGCCACCGGCGTTAGCCAGCACATCCGGAATGACCATAATACCTTTGCGTGCCAGAACTTCATCAGCGTGTGGCGTCGTCGGCCCGTTGGCAGCTTCAGCGATAATTTTCGCTTTGATTTGGTCTGCGTTATTCAAAGTGATCGCATTTTCCAAACCAGCGGGCACCAAAATGTCGCACTTCATAGTAAGTAAATCATCATTCGAGAGGCGAGAAGTCCCAGGCATACCCACAACTGTTCCGGAACGCTCCTTGTAGCGCATCGCTTTCAACGGATCGATTCCGCGCGAATTGAAGACGCCGCCACGAGAATCGCTGATCGCAATCACCCGCGCTTTCTTCTCGGCAAAAAGCTTCGCCGCAATTGATCCTGCATTGCCGAATCCCTGGATCGCGACAGTCGCGCCGCGCACCGACATCTTCTTCACCTTGCAGGCTTCTTCCACCACGATCACGCAACCACGCGCGGTGGCTTCGTGGCGCCCTTCCGAGCCACCAATAGAAATCGGTTTGCCGGTAACAACTCCCAGCGACGAGTGCCCTACTGTCATCGAATACGTATCCATGATCCAAGCCATGGTTTGCGAGTCGGTATAAACATCCGGCGCCGGAATATCTTGCTCAGGTCCGATGATGGGCAGAATTTCAGCAGCGAAACGCCGCGTCATGCGCTCCAGCTCGGATTTGCTCATCCGCTTCGGATCGCAAATCACTCCACCCTTCGCGCCACCGTAAGGAATATTCACGGTCGCAGTTTTCCAGGTCATCCACATCGCCAAAGCTTTCACTTCATCCAACGTGACCGCAGGATGATAGCGAATCCCACCCTTCGCAGGACCGCGCGCCACGTTATGCTGCACGCGAAACCCAGTAAAAACTTTTATCTGCCCGTTATCCAACTTCGTCGGAATCGAAACTTCCAGCACGCGCTTCGGCGTGCGCAAAATCTGGCGCATTCCCTGATCGAGCTTCAAATATTCCGCCGCGATATCGAACTGGATCTGCGAAATGCGATAAGGATTCAGGTCCTCGCGCGGCGCAATCCGCGGAATCGGTTGCGTGCTAGTAGCTTTGGCAAGCAGTGCCATTCAGCCTTCCTTCCTAAAATTGCATTGTGGAGGTATTTGCAGGGTCCGGTGCTTCTACGCGAATCGAAGTTTATTAGAGCAGCGCAGGATGTCAATGGAAACCAATACCAAAATATTAAATGTAACAAATGGTTGTGCCTAATGAGTGGAGAGGTCACACAACATAGGCCCAAGGTAAGTCATTGCAATAGAGCACCTTATAGGCATGGTGTAATCGAAACTGCACCGCCATACCCCGGCGTCCCGATTTGGAACTACACTAAGAACCACGTTGACCAACCGCCACGGGCAGGCTAGGCTCCCCATGCCGTAGTGGGCCTCGCACCAAAGAGATCAGACCATCAAGGTCAGCCAATCCGGAACGTCTTCGCACGCGTACTCAAGGGGAGCCGCAATTAATTCGTGACTGGAGAGAAGCAAGCGGATTTGAAGTCTTCAGACGCTATGCTGGTCGCCAGAATCGTCGAGCGTGACGAGTCAGCGCTTGCTGCGCTGTACGACCGTTACGCGGGGATGCTCTCGTCCGTCTTGAATCGGATTCTGCACGACACGCAGGCCGCCGAAGAAATTCTGCAGGATATTTTCTACCAGTTGTGGCGCACAGCGCCGCAATTCGATGCGTCGCGAGGCTCGTTGCCAGGCTGGCTGCTGGTGATTGCGCGCAACCGGGCCATCTCGCGCTTACGTCGCCACAATCCCGCATCTGGCGATGAATTCGTCGAAAACACTGTTATTGTGCCGACGAATCTGGAAAGCACCATCGCACAGGATCAGCTGATCGTAAGAGTGAAGAGCGCGCTGGAAAGTCTTCCGCAAGAACAACGCGCTGCAATCGAGCTGGCATATTTCGAGGGCCTGACGCACAGCGAAATCGCGAAGCGAACAGGCGACCCTCTAGGCACAGTAAAAACGCGACTGCGCTCAGGAGTGGAAACGCTGAAACGGAATTTGCAAATATGAGCGGCCAACACATAACTCGGCCGGAAGACTTCGATCTCTTCGCGCTCGGCGCGCTGGACGCTGACGAGAAGCAAGCGATCGAAACGCACCTGGCGACGTGTGCCGAATGCGCACAGAAACTCGCAGAGGCGCAAGGCCGCATGGCGATTCTAGCGTTCGCCGCCCCAGGAGTAGGGCCTTCGCCCGGCGTAAAAGAACGCCTGATGCGTCAGCTGCACGCGACAGCCGAAGGCCCCGGCGGAAGCCACGCGCGCACGCAGCCGGAACCCGCGGCCAGCGGAATGTTTGGACGCTGGTGGGCAGTGTTGGTCCCAGTAGCATCAGCGTTCGCGCTAGCAACAATCTTGCTCTGGCTGCACAACGAACAACTCACGCGCCAGCTAGCAGATCTACGCGAAACAGTTCAGCAACAGCAGCAACAACTCGACGAGTCTCGCCATATGGTTGAACTGATGGCAGCACGCGACACGCAGGTCGTTTCGCTAGCAGTGCAGAAAGGCCAGCCGGACGGCACAGCGCGCGTGGTGTACAACCAGCGTGAAGGCATGATGATGTACGACGGTTCGCTGCCGCCAGCGCCACCGAATAAAAGTTACCAGTTGTGGCTAGTCCCAATGAAAGGCGCGCCAATCAGCGCAGGAGTGCTAACCACAACAAACGGCACACCAAGCCACATAATGATGAAGCTGCCAGAAGGCGTACCAGCAAAAGCATTCGCAGTAACGTTAGAACCAGCAGGCGGAATGCCACAACCAACCGGCCCAATGGTCTTAGTCGGTCCCGTCTCTTAGTCGGTGCCGAGTTTGGTGTCGCTTAACCGCGCTGAGTTCGAGGTGAATAGCGCTGCCTGCGACATTTCCTAACTGCACTTTGTTGACAGCATTCCTTGGTCCGCGCATCTTGGCGCACTTCCTAACCCGACCGCGCTAAGCGTCCTAGCTTGCACCAGCGTCGTAGGCGCGGCATAAATTAGCTCGGTGCGGAAGCGCCGCGTAAACACCCAGCGCGAAGCGCCTTCCATTCGCGGCGCATTTTCCGCGAGCCTCTGACTGGCGCTCTCGCTGCGCGAGTGTGCTCGCAATTTCTCGGCGTCTCTTTTTTCTGCATCTCTGCGGTGGAATTGCTTCAGGTTTTCGACTTTGCAGGAATGCGATCCACACCCATGTAAGGCCGCAACGCCTCGGGGATGACCACCGAACCATCCGGCTGCTGAAAATTCTCCACGAGCGCGATCCAGGTCCGTCCCACAGCAAGCCCCGACCCATTCAAAGTATGCACAAACTCAGACTTCTTCCTGCCAGGAGACTTGAAACGTATCCCAGAGCGCCTCGCCTGAAACGCCTCCGTATTCGAGCACGACGAAATTTCCATAAACTCGCCAGTCGAGGGCAGCCACACCTCGATGTCATAAGTCTTCGCCGACGCAAAACCCATGTCCGCGGTGCACAGCTGCATCACGCGATAATGCAACCCAAGCCGCTGCAAAACCGCCTCCGCATTTCCCACCAACGATTCCAGCTCGTCGTAACTTTGCTCCGGCCGCGTGAATTTAAACATCTCCACTTTCTGAAATTGATGCTGACGCTTCAACCCGCGCGTGTCCCGTCCCGCTGCGCCCGCTTCCGACCGGAAACACGCCGTCCACGCGCACACCTTCAGCGGCAAATCGTCGCCGTTCAATGTTTCATCGCGATGCAGGCTGGTCAGTTCCACCTCGGACGTTGGCGTCAGCCACAAATCCGTGCCTTCAATATGGAACATGTCCGCCGCGAATTTCGGCAATTGCCCCACGCCCGTCAGCGACGCGGTATTCACCAGAAACGGTGGCAGAATTTCGGTGTAACCGTGCTCGCGCGTGTGCATGTCCAGGAAGAAATTCGCGAGCGCCCGTTCCAAGTGCGCGCCCAAATTTTTATATACCGCGAACCGCGCCCCCGCGATTTTCACCGCCGCATCGAAATCGAGTATCCCCGCGCCTTCCCCTATTTCCCAGTGCGGACGCGCCTGGAAGTCAAACTTGGGCTGCGCGCCCCACCGTCGTACTTC
The DNA here is from genome assembly GCA_963703675.1 of uncultured Acidobacteriota bacterium. Taxonomy (GTDB): domain Bacteria; phylum Acidobacteriota; class Terriglobia; order Acidiferrales; family UBA7541; genus Palsa-295. Next base: position 124,697 of record CAVPFH010000015.1, read on the forward strand.
CAAGTTGTCCGCCGCCGACTTGCCCACCGGCACGCTCGCATGCGGAATATTCGGAATGGTAAGCAGAAAATTATTTAGTTGCTCGTCCAGCTCGGCAATGCGCTGGTCGTCACGCTTGATCTGGTCGGAAACTTCCTTCATCCGCGTCAAAATTTCTGACGCATCTTCGCCGGCCTTCTTCTTCCGTGGAATTTCCTCGCTGGCCCTGTTGCGCTCAGCCTTCAACCGCTCCGTCGAGGTAATCAACGCCCGCCGCTCAGCATCGATAGCGCGGAACGGTTCAAGACCCAAAGCGATCCCGCGGTCCCGCCCCATTTTTTCGATCACATCAAGATGTTCGCGCACATATCCAAGATCCAGCATAGGCGAAGCAGAATACATGAAACCGCCAAGTTCTGAAAAGCGACGACTGAGGAATCACCTTGTTTGCTTCTTTACGATCTCCGAGATGAATTTGTTTTTGCCTCAGTTGCACCGACCCTTTTGTTGAGAGCGGCTTTGTTGACGCCCTCCGAGGTTCCGTTTGCGTGCAGCTTCCAAAACGATCTGGCGCATTATGCCCGTACACATGTCCGCGTCGCGCGAGGCGAAATTCGGACGGCTCGAATCACAAATCACGAATCACCAGTCACGAATCACGCTTTTTGCCTTAGCTTCCAGACGATTTGGCGCATGATGCCGGTCCACATATCAGCGTCGCGGGAGGGGAGATTCAGGCGGCGGACCAGACGGCGGATTCGTTCGTTGGCGTCGGCTACCTTGCGGAGGTCCAGGAAGCCGCTGGCGCTTAGCGCTTCGGTCAGGATGGCTGTGAACCTTTCGAGTTCGTCTGCTGTGGCGGGTTGCGGCTTTTTATTTGGCTTCGCAAATTTGGATACAAATTTCGATGCGAGTTTAGGGGCGGCGTCAGAGTTGGGACGATTCTTCGATCCGCATGCTGTTCCCGACTTCGAGCCGCGGATCAGTTCGTACAGGCACACTGCCACGGCTTGTCCCAGGTTCATCGAAATGTTTTGTTCCGACGTGGGGATGTGCAGCAGCCAGTTGCAATGGCTCAGGTCCTCGTTCGTCAGGCCAAATTTTTCCGAGCCGAATAAGAGCGCTACGCGGCTTTGCGAAATTTTTGCGCCTAGGGAATTTCTTCTGTGCGTTTTGTGCGCGCTGAATTGGTCAGTAGCGCGGAGTTTGCGGATGATCTTTGCGCCGTCTTCGAGGCGACGCAGGGGATGGTGCAATCCGCGGTGTCTTACCGCTGTGGTTCCGATTACTAGCGCGCAATCTGCAACGGCTTCGGCGACAGTTTTGTATTGCTCGGCTCTTGCCAGCACTGATGACGCTCCGATGGCGGAACGCGCCTCGCGGTATGCCGGCTCGTATGGAGTTACCACGCGTAGATGCGAAAAGCCGAAATTGCTCATGGCGCGAGCGGCGGCTCCGATGTTCAAAGGATTGCGCGCGGAGACCAGCACTACGCGGAGATTGTCGGTGTCAGGGATCGTCGCGCTCATGCGCGACTATTCTACGGCCAAGCACGCGATCGCAGCGAGCTACGCGAGAGACCGTGCCGGCGGGCCCTTAAATGAGTAGGCTAAGCAGGCTCGCTTTCACGTGATTCACTACTGGCGGCAGGTGCCAGACAAGGCTTGGCCGCGACCAATTACTTCGAGGTGGTGCGGAGGGAATGTCAGCCAATCATGCTTTGTAGAACTGACCAGAACCGCGCGCACGCCCCGATTTCAAGGGCTTTCGTGATTTCGGAATTTAGCGTACCAAATAGTGCGTGGGGGCCACCATCATGCGGCTATGGAACTGTTTCCGTGGCGCGGCTGTTAATTGCGGCAGGATCAATCTCGAAGTGGATGACCCATTCACTCGGCACACTGCGGCCGTCCATTTTTGCAGCTGAAAATCGCCAAAGTTGCGCGGCTTGCATTGCTCGGTCGGCAAAATATTGACTTGGCCCGGGAGATTCGAACGTTGCGTTGGTTATACTGCCTGATTCATCGACGAAAAGTTTGATGTTAATCCTTACCGTGCCTCGAATTGTGTCACGGGCTTTCTGTGACGCATCCGGCAAGATTCGCTGAACGACTTCACCCGGCACAACATTGCTGGCGGATGCTGTCGAAGGCTCCTCCGATCGATCCAACGTTGGCAACGCAGCCGGATTGATTTCAGCCGATCTGTTGCCACTCGCTCCTTCCACGGACTGAGCTACCGCGGGCGCCACCGATGGTGGCGACAAAGTCTGAACGGCGGCGCTCGGTTCGGTGAGTTTCATACCGCTCGGCTTATCGTGCTGCTGTGCGATCGCGGCAGCGGAATTAGAGCGATGGCTGAAAACTCGAGAGCCTGCCAGAACCAATAGCAATGCCAAAACAATTAGCCCCGCTACGCTGACGGTACGTTGACTTGGGAAGGAAGTTTTTGTGCTCGAGGCCGGCTCGGCGGGCGGCATTTGTTTCTGTTGCAGTCGCGCAGCGATATCTGCAACGGTCCAGCGCAGTTTCGGGTCGGGGCGCAAACAATGTCGGGCCACATCACGGAACTCTTCCGGCAGAGTTGATGGGAGCACCGGTTCAAGCTGGTCGTTTGTCTCCCACGCCGGCAAGCGCTGGGTCAGCACTTCGACCAATGTCATGCCCAATGACCAAACGTCTGCGGCCGGTGAAATTATTCCGTCGGCAGCTTCGGGCGGATCGTAAACTCCGTGCTTCCCTTGGCCAGCACTCGACTCGCCGATGCCGCGAAGCCCGTCGCTTGAGATTTTCAGAATATCGCTGTCAGCCATGATGTTCGCGGGCTTCAAGCGGCCGTGAACAAATCCGTTGGCATGAATATAGGCAAGCACTTCTAGCAGCGACCCGAGGATGGCGCTTACCTCCTCGGAGGTAAGCGGTCTGCGCGTAATCACCGAGGAAAGATTTTCCTCGGCGTATTCCATCACCACGTAAACAGCCGGCCTGTGATCCAGCTCGCAGCGGCCCATGTCCGAAAGCCGGATCAAGTGGGGATGCGAAAGTTTCGCGGCTTGGCCCCAGCGGTCGAGTTGGCCGACGGCCTCCGCCGAATCGACTGCAATCATTTTGATTGCGGCTTGGGGAGCTTCCTGTCCGTCGTAGTCCGTCAAAAATACAGAACTATTTTCATTTCCGCCGATAAATTCGCCGAGATGGAATTTTCCGGCTATGACTTGGCCTATCTGTTTGGTCCCCGTTGCTGGCATTTGTGCACCTGCATCTTCGCGAGCGCTAGTCGGCGATTTCGCGCCCCATCGCTCGTCCTTACATTGGGAGCGGATTCGGCGTTCGCTGCGGTTTACCAGGATGATAGGTCCGTTGCGGCGGCCGAAGCCCCGTTACCTCTTGCAAGGTATGGTGCAACTTTTCGGTGCTGACGGCATAGGAAACTAAGCCAGGGGTTCCTCAATAGCACCTATGCAGGTGCGCCTGGGTACATACTTGAGTGGAGAAGGCCCGGCGTTGATGTTTACGCTGATCGCCACGTTCTTTCTGTACTACCTCTTTCGTCCCTAACAAACCAAGCAAGGCAGACCAGCAAATGGGAGCTCGAAACAAAAAATACTACGCTGGAGGATAGTTGAGGAAGCTGGGCATCGCTACGATTGGCTCGTTGTCATCAGGCTGAGTCATTTTGACAAGTGGAGAAGGGCGCTCTGGGAATGCTTATGTGAGTGCGGCCGCAGCCGCGTCGTAAAAGGCACAAATTTGCGGCGAGGTCTCACCCGTAGTTGCGGCTGCCTGCACGACGCTGTAAGCGCAAAGAATTTTTACGCCACTCGCGCGGCGAAAAAAAAATGGAAATAAAAGAAAGATCCCGCCGACCTATTGGGGATCTGCTTATATATCGCCAGCGAATCGTGGCACCCTAACATCGATGGTACGCCATAGTCGTTAAGCAGGCCGTACAATGACGCCCCGTAAGCCTTCCCTGCCTGAGTGCAAGATCCTGAAGGTAAGAAACCGTCTGAGCCTGAACCAAGCCGAATTTGCGGCGCGGTTCAGCTACTCTGCCATGGCGCTTTCTCGATGGGAGAGCGGAACCCATGAACCCACCTCCGAGGCGGTAGATCCCGATGGGCAACGTTGCGGGCGAGCCGGAAGCGTCGTGGTTCTGGACCCGTGCCGGGATGAAGAGTGCCGACGTTTCACGTATGTTTCCGGGAGGTGGCGGCGTCTTAGGTGAAACAGAGTTTCCTAATTTTGAGATAGTAGTCATTGGCCGCAAGAATGGCGGGTCCGGCGGAAGCTAAGACTAGTAGCCGTTCCAGTGCTAGATGTTCATGCCGGTGCGCACGGACAGCGAACCGTAGCTCCGCTGCTGTACTCATCCGCTGTCTTCTGAACTGCACTCGGCAAGTCAGATTTCTTCACACGCTCATCGTGAGCAGAGATCGTGGCGATAGAAAGAAACAAGCCGGTCAACACGCAGAGGGCAACTTTGCTTGTATTCATGGAATGTTCTGCTTTTGAATTTGACCGGGATTTGGTTTGCACCAACCTACACTCTGCTGCGCCTGTCTGAAAAACACGTGAAGAGATGCGAATTAATTTTGATAAGTATTAGATAGAGAAATGATTCTGAAACCTGTCGTTGACAAAGCACTCGCAGTCACCGTGGCAGCCACGGCTAGTTACGCGCGCTTTCGCTTCTTCAGGCGATCAAGGAACTCAGCTCGAAAAGCTCGTCGAGGCCAAAGCTCACGGCAAAAAGCTCGCCGCCATGTCGCGATGGAAGCGCGAACTTGTCGTGTATGATGTTAACCTGCGTTCGCCGCGCGCTACGGCTCTTGAGCATACGGGTCATATTGGGATCCCCAGAAGTCCTCAGAGGCTGCTTCAAATTCGACTCCGAGCTTATGAAGACCGGTCGGTTCCTTGTTTCCAGCCCAGACGACTTGGGCGCAGATTTGAAGGCCTGTCTTCTTATTATCAATAGTCAGGGTAGTGCCCTCCGCCCAAAGTACCGGCGACAGTATTAGAGCACCGTGCAGGTTGATCACCGCAGTAGTGATTTCCAGTGACTCGCTGCTTGAGTGAATTTCAAGCGGTATCCTGGCGACGATTCGAGGACTTCTTCTGTTTCGCTTTGTAACAACTGCTTCCATTAGTGGAGAGCTCGGGCTGAGGCCGGGTTTCGCTTCTTGCAATCTTTCATAGCTAAACTTCGAGCAAGCGCAACAAGCAGTTGCCGATCCTTGTTCTTCACAGTAGCCAAGGTCGCGACTAACCTGCGGTTTTGAAACCGCTCTTTAGGTGTGTCGCCCCAATCCGATTGGTCAGGGACTGTCGGCCATTCCTCTGATGGCGGATCTGGCGCCTTGGACAAGAATGCCGAAAGCGAGATCCCTAAGGCGATTTCAACACTGGGGATCGTATGCCCGTTCTCAACGCGTCCGGTATAGCAACGAAGCAAGCCGGTACGATCTTCCAACTCGCCTTGGCCGAGTCTTCTGGTCTTGCGCAGCTGTTTCAGTCGGCGGCCGATTTCCATGACTTCGATTGTATACCTTCTTAAGATACGTTGCAATATAGTACAGTTAACATCGCGCGTCGCGTGACACAGTACAATTACGTAAGTGTTTTCTTGTACCGGTCGAGCGGCTTTAGTTTCCATAGAAGCTGGTTGTCTACTCTCAAAATCTTGTCATTCCGTGGGGAGCGTTTCGTGAGGCGATAATTTACCTTATACCTTCGATGATAGAAATGCGATCCTCGCCGTGGACTCGGATTCTCATTCAAGGATAGGATGGACTTGCTGGGCTGTCATAGCGTTGCCCGAATTACGATACGAGTCATAAAATTTTCGGTTAAACTTTGTGAAACGCATAATTGCGGTGGTTACTACCTCGCGGGCTGACTACGGACACCTGTATTGGCCAATGAGAGATTTATCCGCTAGTCCTGACGCCGATCTGAAAATTGTAGTTCTCGGATCTCATTTGTCGCCCGAATTTGGAAACACCGTTCGGGAAATTGAAAAAGATGGATTCCGAATTCACTCGCGGGTCGAATGTCTGCTTAGCTCCGACAGTGACGTCGGGATGGCTAAGACGATTGGTATAGCGACCTTAAGTCTTGCTGATCTATTTGGAGAGCTACGGCCGGATCTAGTCCTGCTGATTGCCGACCGTTATGAACTGCTCGCCCCAGCCTCCGTTGCCCTAGCATTGCGAATTCCCATTGCTCACATTGAGGGTGGAGAAACCAGCGAAGGTGCAATTGATGATGCAGTGCGCAATGCTCTCACCAAAATGAGCCACATTCATTTCACTTCAACCCATGCAGCTCGGCAGCGAGTGATCTCGATGGGCGAAGAGGAGTGGCGCGTCCACCGTGCCGGTGCGCCTTCACTAGACCACCTTCGCCGGCAAACTCTACTTACTCTCGAACAAGTTCAAGAGCGCCTAGGGCTCGATCTTCGCCGCCCTACAATTCTCGTCGCGTACCACCCGGTGACGATCGCCCGTGACACGCTGCAAGAGACCGCTGCCTTATTCGGCGCTCTCGAATCGCTTGAAGACCAAATCCTGTTCTGCTATCCCAACGCCGATGCCGGAAGCAGAACATTGATAGAGCGAACGACATCGTTCATTGATCGACGGGGGGCAGGAAGAGTCTTTACAAATCTGGACGCCGTAACCTACTGGAGCCTCTTGCGCCAGGTCGATATGTTGATTGGAAACTCAAGCAGCGGAATCATGGAAACAGCATCCCTATCACTTCCCACTGTGAACGTGGGGCTAAGGCAGCAGGGTCGCGAAAGAGCTCGCAATGTCCTCGATGCAAATGGTCAACCCGCCGCTATTCTCGATAGTGTACGCACCGCTAGAAGCCCAGAGTTTCGACGGTCGTTATTAGGTCTAACGAATCCTTATGGAGACGGCTTAGCGTCAAGCACGATCGTAAGAGTCCTAACCACCGTCCCTCTCAATCAGAAACTTCTGATGAAATCACATTCAGGCGTTGCCGATTCGCAGTTAATTCTCGGCATCTCGCGGTTGACATGAGAATACCGCTGTCGTCTCCTGATATCACTGAAGGAGATATTCAAGCAGTAAGCGCGGTTCTCCGCACTTCGACCCTCAGCATGGGACCAAAGGTTCGAGAGTTCGAAACCGCTATTTCCGGCTACGTGGGTGCTTTAAACGCAATTGCGGTGCATTCGGGTACTAGCGGCCTACATTTATGTATTCGTGCCTTAGGTATCCGCGAGGGCGACGAAGTGATCCTACCCTCCTTCACGTTTATTGCGGTCGCGAACGTGGTTCGCTATGAAAAGGCGACTCCTGTATTCGTAGATATTGAGACACACACGCTGAATCTCGATCCAAGCCAAGTTGAAGCAGCAATCACAACGCGAACGCGAGCTATCATCGTCACGCATACATTCGGACGGCCTGCGGAATTATCGAGCATTTTGGAGATCGCTAAACAGCATGGCCTGCACGTCATCGAAGACGCCTGTGAGGCTCTCGGTGCAGAATATGATGCGCAAAAGGTCGGGGTGTTTGGAGATGTTGGTGTATTTGCTTTTTATCCGAATAAACAGATCACAACAGGCGAAGGCGGTGCGGTAGTTACGAATAACGGCGAAATTGCCAGCAAGATAAGGCAACTACGTAATCAGGGAAGAGACGGTTCTAGCGAATGGCTCGAATATTCCGAGTTGGGCTATAACTATAGAATTTCGGACATTAACTGCGCGTTGGGCGTCGAGCAGCTCAAGCGAATTGATAGCATTCTGTGTAGGCGCGAGGCGATCGCCCAGCGGTATGACCGAGTCTTAAGCTGTGAGCCTCGTCTCGAACTTCCGCCGCTAACTTTGCCACGCCGTAAAATTAGCTGGTTCGTGTATGTGGTCCGACTGAGCGATCGACTCAAACAGGTTCATCGCGACTGGATCGTAAACGAAATGAAATCACGTGGTATTGGAATTGGTAGGTATTTCGCGCCGATTCATCTGCAGAAAATTTACAGATCGTGTGTTGACACTGAGCCTTTGCTGCCGGTCACAGAATTGTATGCTTCCCGTTCGCTCGCATTGCCCTTCTTCAATAGAATTAGGGAGGATCAAATAAAGGAGGTCTGCCGAACACTGATTCAACTGATTGAATCAGCTTAAGACAAGACCCCTATACTGTGCGACCGCAACCGTGACTGCCTCGGGTAGGCTCTCCGACCTCTAGCCACCACTGAAAGGACCAAAACTGCCATACAGGTGCTGGTGCACAGCTGATTTCCAAAGAATTAATAGCACATTCAGAATAGTACCATTGGCCAGCGAAAGGCTTTCAGTTCCCCTTATTAAGGGGGCCGTGGCTATGAACACTATCAAAGGCAGGCGGAAGGCGGCGGGATTGGTTCTCGGGGTGCTGTTTTTGGCCTCGAACACCGCGATGGGTCAAAAGGCGCCGCCGCAGACGTATCCCGAGCAAGCAACCGTCATTTCCTCGAACACACTGCAAGCCGAGGATGTAAACGTCAGCTCGGTCGATGCTTACAGCACTACGGAAGCTGTGGGTGACAACAGTTCGGTGGATGCAATACTCCACACCGCTTATCGCGTTCAAACTAAGACAGCAACTTACGAGATCACCGGGTGGGAAGCGGTGCGGAAAGCAAACAAAAGTCCAGAGTTGCGGTCAGGTGATGTGATTCATTTTCGAGTGCAGGGCAATCACGTATTTCTTGTGCTGCCGGATGGAAAAGAGCACCGTTATACGCTGGTCTCCAAGCACCCCACCGATTCGTCCAAAGAGAGCCAACTGCAAACGCGGAAATAAGCTTGTGACGAGCTATTCACGGCAGTTATTTTCGAGTCACTATATGAGTGTAGACGCCGAGAACGGCACCTCAACGGCAAAATTGAGATTGAACGCCGCTAGGATGACTGCAGGGGCACAAGTAAAATCCGATAACTAGTTTACGTTTTCGAGTTCTTCAGGAGATTTGACGCGAAACTACTCCACTGTTGGCCCCCCGGCTTGACCATAGGGGCCATAGCTCGAATCCACTTGCTTACAACACGCCGTTCACGCCGAATGAGCCTTCCACAAACGCCGCCGCTCGCTTAAAGGTATCGGCCTGCCCGTCAAATCACGGGGCAACCGGTCGACCGCGACGGGTTCCTGTATGGATGGGGTATTCTTGGCAAGCTCACTTGCAACCGCGGGGTAGCCGAGCTGACCAACCTGGATTTTTCGCACGTGCTGGCGTGCTTCGTCGATGGCCTCCTGTTCCGCTGCAGAAATCACGCTGACCTCCGCCGTGGAGAGGCGTTGGTAGATGATGCTTTCGGCTTGCGAAGCGCGTTCCGCGGGGTCCATGTGAGGCAAGGACAAGCACTGGTAGAAACGTTGTTCCCATTCGAACTTCTGACTGGCTGTGTCCGGCGGGCAGGACTCTGGCATAGCGCCCTCCCATGTTAACTAGCATTCTAATTAGAGCTTGTGCGGGCGCGATGTCAAGAGAAAAGGCAATCGCATCAGGGCTCTTTTGGGGTGAAGAACACGAGTAGTTGCGCTTTATTTGCGCTTCAAGCCGTTCGCTATTTGTTCCGCCGCATTCGAACCCGAGAAGAACGATTTTGCGCGCCGATCAAGCGAGGAAAAATGATGCGCGAGGGATCAGCGAGTGATGGATTAATGCCGTTCTAGATTGGAACAGCTTCAGCAAGGTACTCAAAGCTGGTCTGCCGAAACCTTCATCGAGATCCCTTGGTAGTCGTTGCGGCCTTTTCTGCTTCGATGGTCACGTCGACGTGGGCACCCGGCTTTAGCCCCACGTCCTTTCCGGTTTCATCTTTCAAAGTATTCTCGATGCGAATTTCTCGATATAGATCGTCCGCGCCTTGAACCGCAATCTGAGCTTTCTCAGGTTCGACGCGATTTGCCGGGATGATTTTCTCGACGGTGCCCGGCAACGTAACAGCCGGCTTCTCGGGCTCAGATGTTTTTGACATGGCTCCCCCTTGATCTAAGTCCTAACGCCCAAAATGTTCGGCCAAGGTAGACTAGAAGGACGAAACGGGGGCGTCAAGGAGAAACGGGCAGGATTCGAAATCAGCGCTGCACCCTTCCGGATCCTCCGCCGCTCAGCAGAGCCCTTACTTCCTCGGCATTGCAGCGGTGAAAATCCCCCGGCACGGAATGTTTTAGACAACTCGCCGCCACGGCGAACTCCAGCGCTTCCTTATGATTTGGGAGGACCTGCATGCCATAAATCAGTCCGGCAGCGAAGCTGTCTCCCGTGCCCACACGGTCCACGATATTGGTAATTTCGTACGAACGGCTGATGATGAATTTCCGGCGATCGTTCATGCAAGCCGACCAACCATTGTTGGAAGCGCTTTTCGATTCGCGTAGGGTTATGCCGATCGCTTTCAAATTTGGATATTGTGTAAGAACCCGCTGCGTCAGTTTTTCATATTGTTTGCCGTCAACTTTCCCCGACTCGACATCAATGTCGGCTGAAATCCCCAGCGCCTTCTGCACATCTTCTTCATTGGCGATTGCAATATCCGCGTACTTGAGCAGTTCGCTCATTACTGCCTCTGCCGGTTTTCCCCATTTCCAAAGATTCTTGCGATAGTTCAAATCGCAGGAAACGGTTAATCCTGCTTTTCGCGCCTCCTGCACTGATTCGAGGGCAAGATCGGCCGCGGTTTCGCTGATTGCGGGCGTGATCCCGGTAATGTGAAACCATCCGGCTCCTGCGAATGCGTCCTTCCAGCGAATATCGCCCGGCTTGGCCAGCGCAATCGCGCTGCGTTCACGGTCGTAGATGACCATCGACGGGCGCTGATTTGCGCCGGCTTCGACGAAATAAATTCCCAGGCGGCCCTTGCCTCGTACGATTCTGGAGGTATCGACTCCGGAGCGGCGGAGCTCGGCTATCGAAGCATCCGCCAGCGCATTTTTATCGGGCAGAACCGTGACGAATGCAGCGGAGAGCCCGAATCCAGCCAGCGCGACTGCGACATTCGCCTCGCCTCCGCCAAAAGTTGCGACGAAATGAGGACTTTGCAAAAGCCGCTCGAAGGCTGGCGGCGCCAGGCGCAGCATGATTTCGCCGAAGGTGACGGTGAGCTTTTCCATTTTATCGTCGGGCCTCCGGAGTATACACCGGGTATCACTTTGTTATTCCGGCGAGGCCTCACCCACGCGAACTCAGGGATTGTGTTTAACGGTTGTTAAGCAAGACGCAAATCGTTACTCTAGGCGCATTTGGAGCGCAACGGCTCGTGGAAATGTCCAGTGTGGGCTGCAGTTGCGCTACGCCGTGGCCGACACGATCTCGACCGCGGATCATCAAAATGCGCGAAACGTTCAGCGCAAAAGGAAACTTGAAAATAACCAGACTCAAGACCGCGGTTGTCGAGGGTAACTTCGACTGGACATTTGTGCGCATCGAGACGGATGAATCGATTAGTGGACTAGGTGAATGTTTCTTCGCTCCGGGACTCACTTCGATTTTGCGCTCGCTGGAGCCGCTGCTTATCGGCGAAGATCCTCGTGATATTAACCGGCTCTTTCGCAAACTTCAGCTGGCTACATCGGGCGCGGGCTCTGTTGCGGGCATCGTGTATAACGCAATTAGTGGCATCGATGCGGCGCTTTGGGATCTTCTTGGCCAGTGGCTCGACGCGCCGATTTACCGACTTCTCGGCGGAAAGTTTCGAGACAAGGTCCGCATCTATGCGGATTGCCACGGCGGCGAGGCTCTGGAGTGTCTGGATGAAGTACTGCGGACACGTGCGGCGACCTGGGGCACCGAGGCCAAGACTTACCTGGCCAAAGATTATTACGGCCAGGCTGCCGGTGAGGTTGCTTGCTCGCCGGAGGACTATGGCCGAACAGCTTTTAAGAAAAGAACCGAAGGTTTTACCGCGCTGAAGTTTGATCTGGATGTTCCGGGCACCGAGGGATTCGATCCGCATAATCGAGCTCTGACCAATCGCGGGATCGATCATATGGTGAAACTTGCTGCCGCCGTGCACGATGCGGTTGGCGAAGACACCGATATCGCCGTCGATTGCCACTGGCGTTACAACGCGAGCGACATCGTGAAATTGGCGCGCGAACTGGAACCGTTCCGTCTTCTGTGGCTTGAAGACCCTGTGCCCCCAAACAATACTGCTGCCTTGAAGGAGGTGAGCGCGAAGGTGCGCGTACCGATTGCCACTGGCGAGAATCTTTTTCTTTTTGAGGGCTTCGAGGACATCATCGCGCAGCATGCTTTGAGCGTCGTAACTCCGGACCTCCAGAAGGTAGGAGGACTGGCGATCGCGCAAAGTATCGCGCGGTTTGCCGACGTGCATAGCATGCCGATCGCTCCGCACAATATCAGCAGTCCGATCGGCACGATGGCGTCGGCGCACTTCTGTGCGGCGATTCCGAACTTCCTCGTACTGGAATTTCATGCATCCGAGGTTCCTTTCTGGAATGAATTGGTCGACGGTGCGTCGGAACCGCTGATTCGAAATGGGTTTATCACGCTTCCGGAGAAGGCTGGACTCGGCATCAAGTTGAACGAAGAAGTCGCGCGCCGCTATGCGCGAAAGGGCGAGCCGTTTTTTCAGTAGGCGTTCGTTTGACGACGTCGGAGATTCAATCCAGCTTATGTCCATCGCAAAATTCGAAGTGTTAGGGAAAATCGTCGCTTCCGGGCTGGTGGCCGTGATCCGAGCGGAAAGCTACGATCAGGCGGAGCGAATTGCCAACGCCTGCGCGGAGGGCGGCGTCGGCGCACTGGAAATTACTTACACGGTTCCGGGATGCACGGCGGCGATCGAGCATCTCGCGAAGAAATATTCGAAGCATATTTTGCTGGGGGCGGGGACCGTTCTCGATCCGGAGACGGCTCGTATTGCAATCTTGGCCGGCGCGCAATTCGTGGTGAGTCCTTCACTCAATCCGCAGACGGCGCGGCTTTGTAATCGTTATCAGATCCCTTACATGCCGGGCGCCGCCACGATTAGTGAAGTGATCGCGGCGATGGAGTGCGGCGCGGACATTGTAAAGGTTTTTCCGGGAGAGCTGCTGGGGCCAGCATTCGTCAAGGCGGTGAAGGGTCCGCTGCCGCAGGCATCTTTGATGCCGACGGGCGGGGTCACACTTGAGAATGTTGTGGATTGGATTCGGGCTGGCGCTGTGGCCGTGGGAGCGGGCAGCAATCTCACTGTGGGCGCAAACACCGGAGATTTCGCGGCGATTACGAATCTGGCTCGGCAATTCGGCGACCAAATCAAAGCGGCGCGTGGCCAATGAAGACGACTAAACTCTGGAAGTCCGACGACGAACTTTTCGCGCTTGTGCAGCGCGAACTCTTTACCTGTGTAGTTGGCGATGTAATGGACAAACTGGAACTGCAGCACCAGTTTCTTCCACCGCAGATCAAGCCGCTTCGCGAGGATATGGTTGTGATCGGGCGCGCGATGCCAGTTCTGGCTGTGGATGTGTTCGCGGAGAAAATTGAAGGCAGCGCGAATCCGTTGATGAACAAATCGTTTGGCTTGATGCTTGAAGCGCTTGACGATCTGCGCACGAACGAAATTTATGTGAATACCGGTTCTTCGCCGCGCAACGCGTTGTGGGGAGAATTGATGAGTATGCGTGCCCGCAAACTGGGCAGCCGTGGCGCTGTGTTGAATGGCTACGTGCGAGATACGAAGGCCATTCTGAAGATGGGTTTTCCAACCTTTGGATTTGGATCATACGGGCAGGATTCCGCGCCGCGTTATAAAGTCGTAGATTTCCGAATCCCCGTTGAGATTGGATCTGTGCGGGTGCGGCCGGACGATATTCTTTGCGGGGATATCGACGGGGTTTTGCTGGTTCCTGCCGAAGCTGAAGCCGAAGTGTTTTCGAAAGCGTTAGAAAAGGCTCGCGGCGAACAATTGGTCAGGAAAGCGATTGAAGAAGGGAGCAGCGCGGTGGACGCGTTTGCAAAATTCGGAATCATGTAACGGACGGAACGTAAATTGGTGACGGTATCGGGTAACGCAATCTGTTGCGCTGTTCTGCGATAACAAACTGATGATTCGTATCGACCTGACCGGCAAAACTATTCTGATTACGGGAGCGCTCGGCGCCATTGCGGAACACATGGTGCGCCGGCTGGTGATGGCTGGCGCAACGCTGGTGCTCATCGACATCAAGCCAGAAAAAGAAGCGCGGCAAACACTGAGCGATTGGGACATTCCGTCGGCTTCCTGTATTTATTTCGCTGCCGACGTTACGGATTCCAGTCAAATCGATCGCGTCGTCCGAGCTTCCTTCGATAAATTTCCCACTATGGATACGGTGATCGGTCATGCTGGTGGGTGTGGCCTGCATCCGTTTGCCAGCAGCTCGGAAGCAGAATTCGAGCGGATATTTCGGTTCAATTTCTTTGCACAAACTTATCTTGCCCGCGCAGTTCTCTCGCAGTGGGTGCAGCGCAAAATTGCGGGGCACTTGATTTTTACGTCTTCGTACGTCGCGCGCATGCCGCACAGTCAAATTTCCGCTTACGCTTCGGCAAAAGCGGCGCTGGAGAATTTTGCGCGGAGCCTTGCGCTTGAATATGCCTTGACGGGGATTCGCGTGAACGTCGTTTCCCCCGGCAATGTCGCGGCTGGGAGTTCGCTGAAAGTTTTCGACGAAGACCCGGCGTACAGGGATTTTGTCTTGCGAGTATCGCTCGGTAGACGAAACAGCCCGGAGTCGGTTGCCAACGCGTTTGTTTTTCTGTGTTCGCCTTTGGCTAACGAAATTAATGGCCAAGTTATGAGCCCTGACTTTGGCGGCGGTATCGGAAATCGCCTATGAAAATTGGGTTAGGCCTTTATCGTCACATGCTCACGCGCGATTATTATGATTTCGCTCGCCAGGCTGGCTGCACTCACATCGTTGTTCACTTGGTAGATTATTTCAATCAGGGACCGACTAATCCGCGAAACAATCAGCCTACCGGATCGAAATACGAAGCTTGGGGAGTGGCGGGCGACTCGGAAAAGCTTTGGACCCTGCAGGAATTAAATTCGCTGCGTGACGAAATTGAAGATGCGGGATTGACGCTGGCTGCGGTCGAGAATTTCGATCCCGCGCACTGGCACGATATTTTGCTTGATGGCCCGCAGCGGGCAAAGCAAGTCGAAAACGTAAAGACGATTGTTCGCCGGCTGGGCGAGGCGCGGATTCCGGTGCTCGGTTACAACTTCAGTGTGGCTGGAGTCTGCGGGCGGGTAACGACGCCGCGCGGGCGGGGGAATGCAATCACACTTGGAATGGACGGTCCCGCTGAAGAAGTTGCGGTACCGGATGGCATGATCTGGAACATGATTTATGACCGCAACGCGCCGGCTGGAACTTTGCCCGCTGTTTCACATGAGGAACTTTGGCGGCGGCTGCAACGATTTCTCGAAGAAATCATTCCTGTTGCCGAGCAGGCTGGCGTAAAGCTGGCTGCGCATCCGGACGATCCTCCGATGCCAACGATGCGCCAGCAGCCGCGGCTGGTTTATCAGCCGGACATGTATCAACGGCTGATCGATTCGGCCCCAAGCTCCAGCAACTCACTGGAACTCTGCGTGGGGACGCTCGCCGAAATGACGGAAGGAAATGTTTACGATGCCGTCGACCGATATAGCAAGCAGGGGAAAATCGCCTACATTCATTTGCGAAACGTTGTCGGCAAGGTGCCGTACTATCGTGAAACTTTTATCGACGAAGGCGATGTGGATATGATTCGCATTCTCGCCATCCTGCATCGCAATCACTTCGATGGTGTGCTTATTCCTGACCACACGCCGCAGATGACATGTTCCGCACCCTGGCATGCCGGCATGGCCCACACGCTCGGGTTTATGCTGGCGACGAAGGCGATGGTTGAATCGCCGCAGAGTCACGGCGTTTTGCCGGAACCGGCAGTTTATGACGACAAGTAGTGTGACCGTTAGAACACCTGTCGAGCATTCGCAATTCCCTCTCATTATTGCGGCGTCAGTGTCCACCCTTGGCGGACTTCTGTTTGGCTATGACAACATCGTGATTAGCGGTGCGATAGGATACCTGAGCCAGCTTTTTCACCTGAATGCGGCGGGCGTGGGCTGGGCGGCGGGTTGCGCTTTGGTGGGATGCATTGTGGGCTGCGCAGTTTCAGGAACTGTAGCGGACTTTTTGGGTAAGAAAATGGGACTCGGGCTTTGCGCTGTTTGTTTCGCGCTTTCATCGGCGGGAATGCTTTTCGCTTCGGATTTTCATCAATTTATTGTTTGGCGATTGATCGGCGGCGTGGGAATTGGAGCCGCTTCCGTGATTGCCCCGAATTATATTGCGGAAATCGCTCCTACGAAGGTTCGCGGCCGCTGCGTGGCACTCTATCAACTCGGAATTGTAGTGGGCATTCTTGGCGCCGTGTTTGTCAACATGTTGATCCAACGCATGGGCGATGAAGCCTGGAATATTTCTAGCGGTTGGCGCTGGATGTTTTTCGCCGGTATTTTTCCGGCCGTTCTTTTTGGGCTGATGATTCTGCCGGCGCTGGAGAGTCCGCGGTGGTTGATGAAGATGGGACGCCGACAACAGGCCATCGATGTCCTTACCAAGATCAATGGGCCCGAAATCGCCCGGCACGAGGCTGCTGAAATTGAGAGTTCTTTGGCGGCGGAAGAAGGTCACATCTCGGAACTCTTTACGACGTTTCGAAGGCCGTTGCTTCTTGGCACTATGCTGGCAGGCTTGCAGCAGATCAGTGGGATCACGCCGGTGTTTTCGTTTTTGCCTGATATTTTTCACGCTGCGGGAGTCGCGCGGGGTGACGCATTCTTCCAATCTGTCCTGGTTAGCCTGATCAATCTCCTATTTACGCTTGTGGCTCTATGGCTCGTGGATCGCGCCGGGCGAAAGACGCTGATTCTAGCCGGCACTTCGCTTCAATTCGTTTCTTTTGCGTTGGTCGGCTGGCTTTATCACGTTCACGCCAGCGGTGTAGCCGTTTTGATTCTGGTGATGAGTTTCGTGGCTGGGCACGCGTTTGGGAATGGCGTGGCTTGCTGGGTCATCATTTCTGAAATTTACCCGACTAAGGTTCGCGCGCGCGGGATGTCGATCGCTACCACCGCGCTTTGGGTCGTTGGATATCTTGGCAACCAGCTGTTTCCGATCATGCAGGAACGTTTGGGACTCGATGGGACTTTTTGGTGTTTTAGCGGCGGAGCTTTGCTAACTATTATTCTGGTTGGCCTGCTGATTCCGGAGACAAAGGGGCGGTCGCTGGAAGAAATCACGAAATTGTGGACCACGGGCAAAACAGTTGTCGTGACGTAGAGACGAACCTGTTCCCTTACGGCTGCATCGTTCTTTGCGCGCGAGTAAGGAGCCTCGCTGCCCTCTGTCGCCTCGGGGTAAAAAGGCCGCGATTGGATAAAGGCGTCGGCTCCTTCGAGCGAGTAGACTTGGCGTTGCAAGACGACCAAGGCTCGGAAGGGTCGGAGTAGGGATCACAGTTGCCCATGACCCCTCCGCGGATCCGGACGAGCGGATTTCCCGCATCCGGCTCTTACCTTAGGTGACAACGCCCATGCGGCGCAGAGGATAAGGATGATAGATGCGGACAGGATACAGCCAGTGAGCAATGAGCCGATGCATTCGATCCCAGGGGACATGGCCGTTCTGACTGCGGCGTGATAAGGCGCGATGCCACAGCCGTCCTACTTGGAATCGAAAGAGATGCAGCGCGGCGTCGTTCATGGGCACACCGTAGTAGCGATTGTGTCCATCATTGGTTCGCCTGCGGGGTAGCTCGGGTAGCGCTGTGATGGAAGAAGCAAATCCATCGAGGCCGTGAATGAGCGCCCCGCCTCCTCGGAAGGCCGGGGAGTTCGAAGCAGCAATCATGGTGGAAAGACCGCATAGATGGCTGGTGGAACCAACGTTTCCACCGCACGATTGAACGAAGCGAGTCTTGGTCGACGGTGCAAAAGGCTCTCGTAAGCAGAGAAAAAAACAGACCGGAAAACTCCCGGTCTTTGAACCCAGGCGCAACTGTCCCTTGACAACGCCGACGCCTTTATAGACGGCGCTACATTCGAACCCTATAAACCTTTTGCCGGCATGATCTGCTCGTTACCGATTTATTCTACTCCAATTCCTGCTAGCAGTCCTCCATCGACTAGATAATCTCCGCCTGTACAGAACGAAGAACGATCGGACAAGAGAAATGCGGCTAGTTCGGCGACTTCTTCCACGGTACCGACGCGTCCGAGCGGATGTGCGGCGCCGAAACGCTCCACGACCGTGTCGACGGGCAAATCCGGCGAAAAATGTGCCGCGGATTTTTCCAGCATTGGCGTGCGAATAGAGCCTGGACTAATGGAATTTACGCGAATTTGATCGGCGGCGTGGTCGAGCGCAAGGGCTCGAGTGAGGCTGAGAAGTCCGCCCTTAGAAGCGGCATAGGCCGCGACTCCGCGCTGACATGCGGTTCCTTGCACTGATGCCACAATGATGATCGAACCGCCTCCGCGCTTGTTTATTTCCGGGATCCCGAAATGTGCGAGCAGATATGCGCTGCCGAGATTCACCGCAATGCAACGATTCCATGTTTCCGGATCTGTTTCGACGGCAGTCCCGAACGGATGGATAGCTGCTGAATTGACGATGAAATCGAGGCCGCCAAATTGTGCGGCTGCCTTTGCCACCGCGGTTTGCACCTGGTCCGGCTGGCTGACGTCGCAGTGCTCGACGCGAAGGGCAAGATTAGCTGCGGCGGTTTCCTGTTGAAGTGCGCGATTCGCGGCGGGATCAATGCCGCAGCACACGACGCTTGCGCCGCTCGATGCGAGGCGTTTGGCAATGGCGCGCCCAATGCCCGTGGTTCCCGTGACAATCGCAATTTTGTTCTCGAATTCATTCATGATTGATCGCTCACCTTAGCTTTTCCAGCCGTTTTCCAAGATGCGTCGACTTCTGTTACTCGGCTAATTCTGGGATAGCATCTTTCAATCCTTGGATCACTCCGCGCAATTCTGCTAGCCCTTTTAGACGGCCCAAGTAAGAATAGCCTGGGTTCACTCTTTTGTTGATGTCGTCCGCGAGCAAGTGCCCGTGGTCGGGGCGCATCGGAATCTCATGATCAAGCTGTACCTGGCCGCGACGGCGTGCTTCTTCTTCCAGCAGGAGCCGAATCACGCCTACCATTTTCGAACTGCCGGCGAGATGATCGGCTTCATGGAATGATCGGACTGATTCCCGCTTCACCTGCCGCAGATGGGCGAAATGAATGCGCGGCGCAAATTCGCGAACCATCGCTAACAGATCGTTGTCTACTCGCGCGCCGAATGAGCCGACGCAGAATGTTAAGCCGTTGGCTGGAGTGTTAACTGCGTTAAATATGTGGCGCACATCCTCTGCAGTGGACACTACACGAGGCAAACCGAAAAGAGACCATGGCGGATCGTCCGGATGGATTCCCATGCGAACACCGAGTTCTTCGGCAACCGGTACGATTTCTTGCAGGAACAGGAGCAAGTTGGCGCGAAGATCGCCAAACGTCATGCCTTCATATTCTGCTAGTTGGCGGCGCAGCGATTCACGATCGTATTCTGCTTCGGCCCCAGGTAACCCTGCGATGATGGTCTGCTCGAGTTCAATCCGTCGTGCCTCTGACATCCCATCGAACCGCGCACGCGCTGCCGAGACTTGTTCGAAACTGTGTTGAGTCTCTGCATTTATTCGCTCAAGAATGAACAAGTCATAGACTGCGAAGTCGATTGAGTCAAAACGCAACGCGTAGCCCGTCGAAGGCAGCTGCCATTTCAAATCGGTGCGCGTCCAATCGACTACCGGCATAAAGTTGTAGCAGACGATTTTTATTCCAGCCTGGGCGATGGCTGCGAGGGAATCCTTCCACGCCCCAATACAACGGTGGAAGTTTCCGGAGCGCAGCTTGATGGAGTTATGTACCGGAATGCTTTCGACCACGGACCAGAGCAGGCCTGACGCTTCTATTTCCGACTTGCGTTGAAGTATTTCTTGCAGTGGCCAAACCTGGCCGCGATAGATGTGATGAAGGGCGGTGACGATTCCTGTCGCGCCGGTCTGCTTGATCTGCGACAAGGAAATTGGATCCTGTGGTCCGAACCAGCGCCAGGTTTCTTTCATCGCGGTGGTATTTTCATAATGTCGTTACCCGCGCGAATTGCTTTCCGCCTGACGGTGATACAAAGTCGACCATGGCCGGGGAATTAACTTGCATCGATTGACCCGTGGCAGCTATGCGGCCGGATCTCTGGTTAATACGGAATTCAATCACGGTGCTCGAATCCTGATTGGCAACGAGCATCCATTTGCCGGAGGGATCGATGGCAAAGTTGCGCGGCGTCTTACCTTGCGTCAAAACAGTTTCGACGAAAGTAAGCGTGCCTTTTTGGGGATCGACGGCGAACTCAGCGACGCTGTTGTTGTCGCCACGATTCGACGCATAAAGAAACTTCCCGGATGGATGCAGCGCCACCTCAGCGGCAGTGTTCGTCCCCTTGAAGCCACGAGGAAGCGTGGAAATATTTTGCACGGACGAGATGGTTCCTCCCAGCGGATCGTACGAATACACCGTGACCGTTGAGCTCAACTCGTTGATCACATAAACGAATTCGCTGTTTGCGGAAAAGATGAGATGCCGCGGGCCATCGCCTGGATGGGAATAGAAAATGCGCGCATCGCCAAGCGTGCCACGTGAAACATCAAACGGGTAAATGAGAACCTGGTCCAGCCCAAGATCGGCCACGAGCACGAAGCGATTGTCAGGAGACATTGCAATTGCATGTGCGTGCGCAGCTCCCTGGCGCTCGGGATTCACGCTTGAGCCTTTATGCAGGATAAACGCGGTGGCCTCGCCGATTTCGCCGTCAGGCAAAATTGGAAAAACCGCTACACTGCCTCCATCATAATTTGCTACCAGCGCGTAGCGGCCAGTTTGATCCAAAGTAATGAACGCGGGACCGCGCCCGTGGGACGAGATTTGGTTCAATAACATTAATTTGCTCGTGGTTGGGTCTATCGAAAAAGAGCTAACAGCTCCCGTCGGTTGACCGTGAAACTGATCGGTTTCGTTTACTGCGTAGAGAAATCGATGGATTGGATTTACTGCCAGAAACGAGGGAGCAGAACTCTCCGCTGCCAGTTCGGGCGAAGTGAGATGGCCGTTCGTCGGATCGAATTCGCCGACGTAGATGCCCTTGCTGCCGTGATCGGTGTAGGTGCCGATGTAGACGAGATACTTTTTGCGCGCACCAGCATAAGTTGCACCGGAGGCCACCGATAAAAGCGTCGAGAGCACAACCGACAATACCATGCTAGCTCCGCTGCTGAAGTCGATCTTCATGCACTCTCCGATATCATTATTGTAGCAGCGCTGTCTACGCCGCAGCCTGCCTGTACGAAGCGTCTAATTCCTATCATCACCCGGCTCCGGAATTGGCTCAATGCGCCGCAGCAAGAAAATATATCCTGCGATGCCCAGCAGCAAAATGCCAGTTGCAACTACGAACGCGGACGCGAACGCGTGAGTGATGGATGCAACGTAGCCGGTAACGATCGGAGCGGAAATTGCAGCCAGCTGCCCGCAGAAATTCACGATGCCTGCGAGCCTGCCGACGCTTTCACGGGGCGCAATCAATGACGGGACAGTCCAGGCGACGGGCGCTGCTGCCGCTAAACCTCCCAACGAGATGCTGATCCAAAGCAAAGCTATTGTGGGAGTATGCGCGCCGGCCGCGCCAAGAATACCGAGCCCGCAACCCGTGCCGGCGATTAGAACTCCCCGGCGAACGCGACTCGAATCGTAGCCGCGATGAATCAGCGCATCCACCAGCCAGCCGCCCACGACTAAATCCGTGAGCGTGGCAAACAGCCACGGCACACTGGTGTAAAAAACGGAATGCAGCAGGCCGACATGCAGCGAAATTGAGAGGTAGCTCGGGAGCCAGGTTAGCAGCAAATAGAAAGTGTAGTTATAGGCACCCCATCCTAGTCCCAGGCCGTATGTTTTTGGTTGGCGCAGCAGGTAGCCTAGCGAAGCGCCTCCCGCTCCCGCGGCTTTCGCGGTGCCCTCAGGCTGTACGCGGCCGCCCAACATCAGTTGAAATTCTTCGTCGCTGAGGGATTTGTCTTCACTCGGGTTGAAATACGTGCGGTAAAACAGCAGGAAGTAAAAAAAACTGATCAGTCCGGTCACCGCGAAGCTCCAGCGCCATCCGAATCGCAGCAGTAGCAAACCAAGAATTGGCACGCCGATCGCTGTGGACAATTTTGCGGCGGAGTCGGTGATCGCGGTTGCCAGGCTACGTTCGGACTCCGGGAACCAATAACCGAGAGCTTTGGCGTTCGCCGGGAAAGTAGGAGATTCTCCAATGCCCAGAAGAAAGCGCGCGCTGAAGAGCCCCGCGAGGCCGGTGGCGATTGCGGCGGCGAAGGATGCAACGCTCCACAAGAAAGTGCTGACGCAACCTACTTTGCGCACTCCCCAGCGATCGAGAAGCATTCCTGCCGGAATCTGCATCACGAGGTAGGTCCAACTATAGGCGCTGGAAAGAAAACCGAAGGCAATCGTCGATAGCCCGAACGAAACGCCTAATGCATCCCTGGAGACGGAAAGATTCACACGATCAAAAAAATTTACGAGTACACCCAAGGAGAGCAGGAAGGCGATTCCCCAGCGGCGGCGCGGCACGGGTGAGGAATTGGGGAGGGTCTCGTCCAGATTGCGTCTCGCCGAAAACAAAATTACGATTCTGTCGATTCAGGCGCGCACAGTTTCCCACGAACCCTGGTTGGCGGCAATGCTGCGTGTACCAAACGCATTCTTAGACGTCAAAGGGAGTTCACGGGAGAAGAAGCTCAGGCACAATTGAGCTTCGTCGGAGTTTCGCCTTTCTTGAGGCGATTTTGAAATTGAAACGCAAGCTTTACCGTGCAGATTCGGGGAATTTCGCAACGATGAAATGAAACGACGGCAGTTACCGAATCGTTAAAGGGCAGAAGCCTAGCACTCCAGTTACCAGCCGGCCTCGCGGTGTCCAAACCGATATGAAGAGTCTATTCGTGTCGTCTACGGTCTCAGCCCGATTGTCGCAAGATAACGGTAAATAACAAGTCTAGAAAAGCAGTTCGTTAATGTCCTCAGGACGCACGGCCAGGAGGATTATGAAAACCATACTTATAAGATGATCATGTGAGTGTGCGAGATGCCCTAAGGGCCGTGTTTAATTCTGAGTCTGGCCTCTTACTTTGTGGGGAAGCTCAGAATGGGCAGGAAGTAGTTGAACGAGCGCTTAAGCTCCATCCAGATCTGATTGTGCTGGACATGTTGATGCCAGTCCTAAATGGATGTGAAGCAGCGCATACCTTGCAGAAAGCGCTACCTGGCATACCCATCTTATTGTTTACCGGCCACACCAGTAAGTTTACAGAAGCGTACGCGGCGGCATCGATGCGTTTGTAGCTAAGGGTGACGACGTCAGCTGTCTCGTCCACCAGGCCCGCAGCTTGCTCAGCATGGCCGAGAATACCCCACTCGATTACTGCCTCCTTTGCACCTCTCGACGCAAGCGGGACTCAGTTGTAACTTTGCGCGCCTTTTACAGCTTCAGTATTCCCCTCTTTATTTCGGAATTCACATGCCTTGCGGTCGACGAAATTACGGTGGGGGCGGAACAGCCAAATAGCGAACGAAGAAGGCCTGAGTTTCCAATGCCAGCTGGCGACGGGAGACCGGGTCGTGAAACATATGATCGGTATCGAGGCTGAGAAACTTTTCGTTCGCGCCCGCCTTCTTGAGGGCATCGTCGAGCGCCTGAGCTTAGGCGATCGGGACCATTTCATCTTGGGTGCCGTGAATAATGAGGTTGGGCGAGTTCGATTTGGAGACGTGAAAAATCGGAGAGGCATCGCGCCAGATTTCCGGATGGGTGTTGTAGTCGCCGCCCAGGAATTCGTCGAAGAACTTCGCCCCGTCATCGTCCTGATGGACGGTAAAGTTGATAGGTCCGCTGGTGTCAACCACAGCTTGGACTTTGCTGGAATATTTTGCGAGCGCGGGATCGGAATTGTCGCGCGTATCGACCATGCCCAGCAGCAACGCGAGTTGAGCGCCTGAGGAGTGGCCGTAAGCGCCGATGTGGTTGGGTTCCACGTTGTATTTGGAAGCGTTCGCACGCAGCCAGCGAACGCGCGCTGCACGTCGTCCAACTGAGCGGGCCAACGGGTGGAAACGTCGTGAAAAAGACGGTAATCAACCGGGACTGCTACGAATCCTGCTAATGCGAGAAACTGCGCGAGCGGACGCATGGTGGATTTGTCGAAACTGGTCCAGCCACCGCCATGAATCAGAATGACAGCTGGCCGAGGACGACCGCTATCGCTGCCGGCGGGTTCGAGGACGGCCAGCAGCAGCGTCTCGCCATTGGCGACGCCGTAAGAAACGTTGTCATGCACCGGGCCGGCAGCAGGTTTGGAAGGCGGCGCTCAAGAAGTTTGCTGGGCGCGCAACGGTCGGGCGAAGATGGTGATCAGGAAGATCGACAATGCGAAGATTAATTTTCGCATAAACAAATTATAGCGTAATGCCTGAAGTTCGAATTGGCGCATTCGAGGCGGGAGGGCGATTTAAATCTCGAAGAATACAGTTTCGCCAACGCCTTGTACGACGACGTTCCACTCAAAGGAGTTCTCCTCGTCAGTAACGGGTCTTAGTATTAATGTCGCGCGGCGTGGCGCATCAACGGAGTTCAGAATTATGTCATCGGCGTTCGACGGTTCGTCGGGAAAGTACATCCGGATGTAAAGAGGTTTCAGCAATCCCCGCATGAAAAGAGTCACCCAGATGTGAGGGGCCTGCATTGACTCCGCAGGTCCTGGAGTTCGACCGGGCTTGATTGTCGTCAGTTCAAATCTGCCGTTCTTGTCGGTGGGAATGCGGCCGAATCCGTGAAAACGCTGCTTCGCTTCATGGTTGTCGCTCGCCGGAGCGTGGGCGAAATTGCCGGATGCGTCTGCTTGCCATATTTCCAGCACCGCATCGTCGATCGGAGCGCCGTTTCCATCTAGAATTTTCCCGCAAATTTTGATCCTCACGCCAGGTGTACCTTCGGGCGCCAGATCGTTTTTGTTGAGATGCGTGAAACCGATGTGGAAGTACGGTCCCACGGTTTGGGATCCGGTCGGCAGGAGCGTCATCGGGACTTTTCCATCGGGGTCGAATTGCGACCTCGCAAAATAATATCGAATTCGTAGCCGAGAGCGTGTAACGGAATCGTGGTCTTCCAATCGAATTTCGAGACCAATTGTTTGCGGGCGTTTTCGTCGGCGATGCTGTTGTAAACGGGGTCGAAAGGCAACAGCGGATCGTTGGGAAAATACATCTGGGTAACGAGACGCGTGAGAAGTCCAGCGCCAAAGAGCGAAAAATGAATGTGCGCGGGACGCCAGGCGTTTTGGTGATTCTGCCAGGGGTAGGCGCCGGGCTTGATGCTTACAAACCGATAGCGGCCTTCGCTGTTGGTGAGCATCCGGCCGCAACCGGTAAAATTTGGATCCAGCGGGGCACCGTGATTGTCACACTTGTGCAAATAGCGTCCTGCGGCATTCGCCTGCCAGACTTCCACCAACGCGTTTGGCATAGGCTGTCCATCATCCGCTAGAACGCGGCCGCTGACGATGATGCGCTCTCCGATGGGCTCGCTGGAATGCTGATTGGTCAAGTCATTGTCATCCGGGCCGATGTCGCCGTGGCCAAACACCGGTCCAGTGATCTCTGAAAGTGTGTGCGGCACCAAGACGAGAGGTTGATTCGGCGCCCGCTTTAGCGTCGATCGATATTGAGGATAGAGATATTCCGGCTGCGTCCCGGGAACGAGCTTGCGATAGCCGATGCGTTCCGACATTCGATGGCACCTTCGTTACTTTTGCACGAAACCTTGAGATATAGCTGTTCTTGCTGCCTACATACCGCGATAGCACGTCGGCGCGGAACTGCCATGCTATTACACAACCGTCGTGCTATCACATGCTATCTGAAAAGTTCCAACCTATCGTGCAGGAACTCTTGTCGCGATTTGCAGAGACGCAACCCTGGGGATTCAGGAAAGTCGACTGCAGAGGGTAAAACTTTCCCTCTCCAAGCTCGCGACTGACATGTTCTGCACCCTTTAAGGACCGGAGACCATTCGAGATTCGAGGAATACAACCGATGGAGGGCTGAAGAGTCGCCGCGGAAAAACTCAAGATCGGGCGGGAGCGACCCCACTTTTTCGGCTTTCAGCCGCCCAAAAAGTTCGTGGGGCCGCTTCCGCCCTGGGGCACGCTGAATCGTGCCGGGTGTTTTTTCCGCGGTGACCGCTAGTTCGGAACAAACGCCATTAACAGAGGAGGAACACCATGCCGACCATTAAGAAAGCGCCATAAATCGCGACGCGGGAAATCAGATTGGAAGAGCCAGTCAACGAACTCTGGAAGACTACGCACGGTTTATCGAGAGCAATGCAGACCACGTAATCAATGCCGTCCTGAAGAAGTGCTCTGGAGGGACCATGACTACCGCAAATGGCGCGAGACACATCGCGCGGCACAGACCGGCACGACAAGGCTCGACCTACCGAAGCACGAGGAACGGCCTGATGCACCGAGCACTCGAATCGCGCGCATTCATCGCGGCCATTCTCGCTATGACCGGGGGAGCGTTCCTGTTTCACACCCACCCCTTTCCCGATCAGCAGATCTTCCTTCGTGTCATTGCTCACCGCGCTCCGCAAGCTTTCTTGAGTTTCAAATACATCTATTATGTGCTCCTGTTCACCACCCCCTATCTCATGTGCTCGACCGTGCTTTCCGGTGTCTATATCTTCACGCTCAAAGCGCGCCGCGCCATCTCGCCAGAACGCCTCCCGGAGTATCCAAATCCGGGCATGAGATCCGAGCTGTTTCTCGTTCTCGGCGAAGTGCACAACCCGCGCAAGCCGGTGCCCGCGAAGGCGCCGACTTGGCTCACCATTCCCGAGCGAGGTCTGTTCTGCGGTATTCAGGAAATATTCCCAGATGAAGCTAACGATGAAACGCGAGGCGCTCGAGCAGCTCAACCGCAGAGCCAATGAAATGACCATTGACGAGGCACCGGCAGCCCCTGTTTACGGGGGTTTTGATACAGTTTTGGTACAGTGATGACGGAAAACGAAGGAATGGATTTCGGAGCGCGCGGAAATGCTTTAGAATGAAGGTCACTTCAAACGTGGGCGTGTAGCTCAGCTGGGAGAGCACCTGCTTTGCAAGCAGGGGGTCACCGGTTCGATCCCGGTCACGTCCACCAACTTCTTCCTGATTGCAAAAGAGTTAGAAAAATCACCTCGGTTCCAACGCTCGATTATTCGTGCACACTGTGCACGAACTGTGCATGAATGCGTCATTGGAGCACCTCGGTGCACAATGGAGTGGTCGAAAAAGCATCGGCCTCCCCTACTGGTGCCATTTCGTTGGCTCGACGGTTGAGCTTCTCCAGGGCTTCGCGCTTCATCCGCAACTTCATCTGGGAATACTTCTTGAAGACTTGCGCATCGCTCTGGCGGAGCAGTTGCGTTACCCACTCGTCCGCTACGCCTCCTGCGCTCAGCCTTGTGGCATACGCGGAGCGCAGGTCGTAAATCCGAAAGTAGGTAATCTTTGCCCGTCGCAGAGTTTTCGTCCAAACGGTCTTGAGCTTCTTGAGATGTCCGGTCGGATTCAGATCGCTCGGAAACAGATACGGTCCTTCGCCCGCAATCGCCATCTGATTCTTGAAAGCCTCAATGGCGAGCGAGGTAAGGGGAACCTCGGCCGTGCCGTTTGGAGTCTTCGAATCCGGTATCCAGACCACCGCATTTTGCAGATCCACTTGGTCCTTTCGCATCGGGATCAGTTCCTTGTAGATCCGCAACCCGGTCTCCGTAATGATTCGAACCACATTCCGCAAGTATTGGGGAGCGTGGGATTCGATCTTTTGTTGCTCGGACCACGTGACATAATGCGGCCTGAACAAACCTTTCACGGCAACCGGAAACTCAACACCAGAACAGGGATTTACAGCTAGGAGCTTCTTGCGAACCGCCACGTTGAGCATACGCCGGAGAACTCTGAACTCCTGGTGTACCGTTGTGGATTTGACGATTCGCAGTTCCTTGTAACCGAGCTTCATCTTGACGAGGACGGGTGCTCGAAGGCGTTCGCGAAGGTACATGTCAACCGAATCCGCGGTGACATCCACCAGTCGGGTTGCGCCAAACGCAGCCTTCAGGTGTTTAATGCACCTTTCGTTCGCTTGGTGCGTGCCTTCGGCGCGCATGGGCGGCTTGGAATAGTTCTCCAAGAAGGAATCCGACCATTGCCCGTAAGTCAAGGTTTCGCCCTTTCGTACGACTTCCAGGAGATTGGCGTCCCTCGCTAGAAGTCTTTCCCTGAGTTTTTTACTTGCTTCTTCCCAATCGGCGGTCTGGCTGGACTCTCTCCGGGCAATTCCCTTGCGATCCCGATAGCGAATCCACCAGATTTGTGTGCCAGCCCGCCGGTAAACAATACCGTCGTACTTTCGTGCTCTAGGCATTCTCCATCTCCTGTTTGAAGGAAGCGCGGAATGGTTCGAGATCCGATTTGAGGAACCGGATGTTGCGACCCATTACGCGGAGATGGGGAATCTGCTTTCGCTCAACCCAAAGATATACAGTTTGAGGGCTGACGCCAAGATAATTGGCTGCTTCTCGGACTGTTAGCGGGTATTCCTCTTTGGGTTTTGAGGTCTGTTGATGGGCGTCAACAAGAGCGGCACGAGTCATCGGATCTCCCTTTGATCTTCGTTGAGTTGATCGCCCTCGATTTGATGTGAATCGTTTGTCCCCAACGTAGCGGTTCCTCGCTCCAGGTCAGCTTGGGCCTTCGTCACGGTGCGCCTTGCGTAGTAATTCGGGTTGTCCTTGTCTTCCGCGCGATAGTCGGCGATGCGCTGGATGATGATTTCTGGATCGTCACCGCGGGCTAAGGCGCGCTTCGCATAGGCCCAATCGTGTTCCGATTGGCTTTTGTGGTCACTGGGTACCTTCCGTCTTCGTTCTAGGGCGTCGGCAAGATGGCGTGGCGTTTCGGGTGAGTCTTCGCCAATCGTGAAATCTCGGAGTGTGTAGACGGCATCGCTTTCCTGGCGCGCCTGAACGACGAATGACTCGGAAAGCTTGTGGTTGGCGAATCCCGGCAAACGCAGCACGCGCGTCGCGTCGGTCGCCGCCAGATCGCCTCCGAATTTATTGGCGAGGTTGTGAAGAAGAGATTCGCCCTCGTCCTGACCGAACCCACTCACTTTCCACACGACCTGGTGCTTGCCGGGAGAGGTATCGAGGACAAAGTTCGGTGCGGGAACTTCGCTTGAATTTCGAATCGCTTGGAGAGCTTGGTCGCCCTTTCTGTCGAGGTCCAGATAGACGTGGCGGATATCCTTTATGTCTCCCTTGCTCCGGCTGAACGCGCCGTCCTTAATCGGATTCATGCCCATGAAGACGTCGTAACCACTGGCGCTCTGCCCCGCGAGCCAAGATTGAAAATCGGGGCTTGCGATGGTTTCCGCCTTGGCAATGGTCTGAACCGTATGGCCGGTGGAGCGATTCCGCACCAGGATCGCGGCATTATCCTCAGGCCCGAACAGCTCTCGGACATACTCCGAAGCGGTGAGAGTTCGCGGCGTGAATTTGCGATCGGTGCTCATGGGTGGTCCTGCTTGGCAAGGAACACGGCGCCGTAGTCGAAGAGGTCCGCATCGGGGTCGTAGCTGTTGACTAGGAGAACTTCAGAAATATATCTGCGCCCAGGCCGGCGCTCGACATGGATGACCACGTTGAGCGAATCGGCGATGTTTGTCTTGATGGCTCTGAAAGGCAGCTCCACGCCGCTCTGCAAAACACAGCTGGTGAAGCGCGCGAGGCCCTGTAGCGCGGAACTTGCGTGAATGGTGGATAACGTGCCCGAATGTCCCGTGTTTAAGAGTTGCAGGAGATCGAACGCCTCGCTTCCTCGGACCTCGCCCAAAATCAAACGATCCGGGCGATGACGGAGAGCTGCTTTCAGGAGATCGCGAATCGCTACTGCAGGAAGGCCATTCTGTTCGCGGCGTGCTTCGAAGCGAACGAGATTTTGCTGCGGCAATTGAATCTCGGCCGTGTCTTCGATGACGAGTACCCGTTCCTCCGACGGAATGAATTTTCCGAGAATCGAAAGTAGGGTCGACTTACCAGTGCCAGTTCCACCGCAAATAAGTATATTTTTGCGCGCGAGGACATAGTCTTCCAGGTGGTTCGCGAGGGCGCGATCGAGAGTGCCTTCGCGAATCAAATCTTCCATCTCGAAGTGGCGGGTATTGAACTTGCGTATGGTGAGCGTCACGCCGGCAAGACTGCACGGCGGGATGACCGCAGCGACGCGGCTGCCATCGGGCAGGCGCGAGTCAAGAATGGGCTTTGATTCCGAGATATCGTCGCCCAGACGCCGGGCGATATTTTTCACGGCGACCATGAGGGATCGCTCGCCGATGGTCACGCCCGGTACCTGTTGCAAGAAGCCCTGTTTTTCGATGAAGACCCGGTCGGGCCCATTCACCATCACCTCGCTGATGGAATCGTCGAGGATGAGGTGCTCGATGGGCTTCAGGAACGGCAGGATCATTTCGAATCCGTTCATTAGAGTTGTCCTTTGGCGAGCTGTACAAAATACGAATCGTTAGGGTCGTTGTAGTGGGGCTTGAGATAACAAAACATCGGCGGCGTCGGGTTGACTCCGTCGTAGGCGACGACCACCGAAAGAGCATTGCGTAACTCCATGAACGTCTTGATGTCGAAGCGGTAGTCGCTCTGCGTGTTGTAGCTCTTCGAGGCGATGATATTGGCTTTGTGGGAGAGAGCTTTGCCGCTGAGCCAACTGACTTTGGTGTCGTGCCCACTTTCGGACAAGCTGTAACTCACTTTGAGCTGGTCTTCGCGTCCACACATGTCGCTCGCCGTCCGCGCGGAGAAATCATCGGACAGCGATAGGAAAATCTTGGTGCGGAACGTCTGTAGAAGAGTGCGCCAGCTTTCAGCGGGGAGCGCGGATCGCAGCGAGCTGATGCTTTGCGTTGCGATGATGGGAATGCATTTCGGCTGTCGCGAGAGGCTAAAGAACTTCTCGTCGCCGGTCGGATCGCTTTCGCCCACGGTTGCGAAGTGCTGGTACTCGTCGCAAAGGAATAGAACCTGCCGGAAG
Source organism: uncultured Acidobacteriota bacterium (assembly GCA_963703675.1). GTDB lineage: Bacteria > Acidobacteriota > Terriglobia > Acidiferrales > UBA7541 > Palsa-295. Next base: position 156,003 of record CAVPFH010000015.1, read on the forward strand.
CGTTGCTCGGGATGGGCTTCGATTTTCGGAACGCGATTGAGCACGGCGCGCTCGAAATCGAGCTTCATCATCACCCCCAGTGCTTTCGCAAGGCCCGCGTTCATCCCGATGGGGAAATTCAAAGCGGCGACGCTGCCATTTTCAATCAGCCAGCTGAACGAAGGCAGGGGCTTACCGAACTGGTTGCCCGCGTTCTTCTGGGGGTCGTAACATTCTTTCTTCGGGCAGAAGACACGCTTCACTTTGGAGTTGTCATCGAAGAGCGAGAGGAAGACGGAAACGCCCTCCACGATGGAGGTGCGGAGCTTTGGCTCGATGCGTTTCCAATCGTCTCGGAACCAGCGCTGGACAGCTTCCAGTTGAGCCAGCTTCTCGGGATCGGCCTGGGCCGGGTCGTGAACCGTGCGAGCCTCCGATGGAATGCTCCGCATCCTTAATATGTCCCGCAACTCGGGGGATGCAGGTGCAAGATAGCGGTCTTCCCTCTCGTCGTGAACGAAACCGAGTCCCGCGAGGTCTGCAGTGCGCTCGCCAAAGACTTTGGGCTCGACGGCCACGTAATGGCGTCCGAGAATGATGTCCTCGGCCTCGGCGATTCGCTCTTCGAGGAGGGGCGGAGAAATGGCGCACTGGTAGACATCGAAGAGGGTAACGTAGTCATAGGCGGCCTTATGCAGGAGGATGATGAACTTCACAAGGTTGGTGTAGGCCTGCTGCCAGAAGGGCTCCTTGCCACGGCCAAAGAGATTATTGAGGAGTGAGGCGATGTTGTAGGCGAGCGCGTAGGCGTCGAGATCGTTGTGAAGAGGGTTGTAGCAGTAGTCGGAATCGAGACTGATTTCGATGTAATCCTCGACGCGCCCGTGACGCGCGAGGATGTCTTTCACCTTGCGGCAAAAATCGCCCTTTACCTCCAAAATCAGACCGCCGATACGCTTCTCTTTGTCGGCGGCTTTGTAGGCCAGAATCTGCTCCGCGAACGGAAGCATGCAACACGAGGTTTTGCCACTGCCGATAGCGCCCAGGATGGCGATTCCCGTGAAGAGACCGCGCTCCGGAATCGTGAGCCAATACGGAGCCTCGGCGGGTACCGGCTTGCGCGCGTTATGTACTTCGCCAACGACAAGAAATAGCTCGTCCCTCGTTCCGGGGTCGGGATATTGGGGAAGACGTCCTGGCGAGATCGTTCGGCCCGCTTTCAGAGTAAAGATGTAGAGAGCTGAGAGCGTCGCCGAGCAGACGAGGTACGGCGTGGTGAACAGAAGCGCGTAATAGAGGTATTTGAAGCTCAGGAAAGCGTGAGGGGCGCGCAGCGCGATGAGATGTAGAAAGATCTGCTGATCGGGAAAGGGATGGGCATAAAACAGGAACGTGCCAGCGGCCATGGCGAGGATGGCCGAAATAAACATGCGCGACTCCAGGGCTCTTTGCATCAAGCCCTCCCCCGTACCTCGACTGGCTGTCCTTTTTCGGAGCCGGGCTGCGGGCTGCGTCGCGCTTCGCGCCACTTGCGGTAGTCCTGATCGCGCCAAAGGACTTTCTTCAGGACCGCGTTTACGACGTGGTCGGGGTTGCTCTCAATGAACCGAGCGTAATCCTCGAGCAGTTCGTTGACAGGCTCCTCAAGCTTCACTTCCCGAGTCATGATCCCCGGTGCTTTCTTAACGATCGGCATGTTGTTCCTCCTCTGTTGGTCTGTGTTTCTTCCAAACTTCCTGTCACCGTGGAAAAAACAGGCGGCACGATTTACGGTGCCGCTGGGCGGGAGCGACCCCACGAACTTTTTGGGCGGCTGAAAGCCGAAAAAGTGGGGTCGCTCCCGCCCGTTTTGGTGTTTTTTCCGTGGTGACTTTCGCTTTCACGCGATTTCTATGTCGTGCTCCCAAAACGAATTGCTGACAGTCCCGGGTGAAGAACTTGGAGAAGACGAAGCTGAAGTGCGTAGTTTTTACCGTCTTCATGCTTTTTCCTCCGATTCCTGCTTCGGGAATCCTATCCGACAAATCACTTCGCTCGCGAAATGCACGACAGCGTGGCGATTGCTGCCGCCAAATTCCTGTCGGATATCGGAATCCCTGACTCGTCCGACTTTCCATCCACGATAGAGATGCTCGAAGCGCTGCCCGGCAAATCGGGCCTTGGCCTGATTGCGAAAAATCAGATCCGTCTCGGTCAGAGACGTGTACCGCGCGAGGTCCCAGGCCTTGCGGATTTGGAAATAGCGGAACAAATCCGCCGATACGTCCGATCCGAGTGGAATCCCAACGAGAGAGTCGAAAAGTTCTTTGGCTTTTTCGAAGTGAGAATCGACTCTCGCGAGGTAGAGAAAATGGAACTCGGGCAGTTGCCTGAAGAGTGGAAGATAGACTTCGAGATGGTGGACAAACTCGGTGAGACTGGCCTCCAGTCCCTGGAGATAGGTGAACGTCACCACAGGCGAGGAAGAAGAGACCTCATTTGAGAGAAACATCGGAAACTTATCGACGAAGTAGCGAACCGTGGGCTGCGACGATGTCTGGCCGTGATAAATCTTTGAGGGAATGAAGTGATTCGGGACTTTCAGCTGATCGCAGAAAAAGCTGACTTTTTCGGGCTCGGTTTCTAGATATTTCCACTGCGTGTGGGAGAGTACAAAGTCGAGCATTCCGATACGGCGCTGGATGTATTCGATTTCATGTTGCCGGCGATTGCGAATGTTCTCGCGATCGATCTGTCGATAAAGGCGACGAGAGAATAAGTGATAGACCGTTCCGCTCTTTGGAAAGCACTCGGTCCGGGCGTGTTTCTTGGTGTGAAGCTTGTTCCAGAAGGTCGCCGTGCGCTGGCCCCAATAGGCTCCGGTGAACCCGAGGAATTGACGTGCAACAAAGTAGCCGGAATGCGTCGCCACGATGAAGAGAAAGCGGGCTTCGGCCTCGGTGTAGCCAAAAGCCTTTAGAGCATCGAGGTGGACGGGATCAATGTTCATAGCGTGAGGATTCGTGCGGTGATTTCGCGTTCGTCGAGCACGCGGCGCAGGCGCGATACGTCTTCGGAGCGTCCATAGAACGAGAATCCCGCGGCGGCTTTTTCCGCCATGGCTCGCGGTCTGTAGTCACGCGTGGCTAGTTCCAAATCGACATGGCGCAATTCGAGTTCCGGGGTTTCATACTCGAGGCGCAGATCAGGCACGGGAATCTTTCCATTTACCATTCGCAAGCCGTGCCTCTCCGCGATTCTTTGCTTTGCGTTAGCATCGTCTTTTTCCGGTCCAAGAAGCGCCAGATCGTGATTGAGCGTCCGTTTGAGTTCATAGTCGAGAAGCACGCGGACCGGCCTGCCTCCGCTGCGTTCGATGTGGGCAGCCTCTTTCTGATAAAGGCGGTAGAGATCGGTGTCGTGTTTGACTTCGCGGGGTTTCCGCAAGCCGTGGTAAATGGGCTGACCATCCGGAAGTTGGTTCGCGTTCTTGAGAAGGCGATGCCCGACTTTGGTAAGGGTTACCACACGGATGGTCTTCTTCTGCGAGATTTCCATGGTCTTATCGGTAAGGAGAGACTGTTGGGCGAGCCGTCGAACGTCTTTGTCCGTCTCCTTGGGTTTTCCGCCGTAGGCATACTTCGCGAGGTCGGAGACGGAAATCACGCGGAATTTGCCGATTTCCTTCAAGGCGTGCATCTCGGATTCGCGGAGGAGATAGGCGCGGTCGCGGAGGTAATAGGCGCGGGGGGAATCACCGCGTTCGTCGCGGGTGTGATGCTCCCGAGTCTCGAAGCCATCGCGACGGCCGGTGTCCTGTGATTCCAGATTCCTACTCTTTCGCGCGTCGGGAGTTGTCGATCTGCGCGAGCGCGCGGAGTCGCGCGTGGACGCTTCGCGCACGTCGCTGGGATCTTGAGGGTCATGTGAAATCGCGTCGCGTGACACTAGTTGAAATCCTCCTCGTTCACGGGAGCGGGCAGGTGCGCGTGGCTGACGTTGAATTGCTTGTCGAGGTGCGAGAGTTTGCGCCCCGTATTCTTGAAGAAAAAGCGGCGGCCAAAGGTGAGAGCGGCGCCAAACAGATTCAGAAAAAGAACCGCGAGAAAAATCAGAATCGTAGTTCCGTAAGCGTGGTACAGGACCGCTTTGTAAAGAGCCATGAACTTCAACTGATCGAGGAGCCAGAATCCGTACGCCAACAGGATGACGATGGTGAACAGCAGCGCGTTCGCGATCATTGTGAAATCCGCGGTTTAGGTGAAGGTTTTCCAATAAGCGATTTGTGTTTCTGGGAGCGGGTGGAAAGCGGGGCAAAAAGGAGGCCCTCCTGAGACGCGCCGTTTGTTCGAGCGACGAAAACCCGTGAGTTGGGACGTGGCGTCTGTGAGGGCGAGAGCCTGGGCAGCAGAGCGGCGCTGGCGCGTTGAGGTTGGGCCGACGTTGCCCTGCGTCCACCCGCGACCTCTTCGGAGTGCGTGAGGACCGGGATTCTCATTTGAAGGCCTGATCTTCGCGGAAGTAGGTAACGGTGATGCCGAGCGGGTTGATCGGAATGAGTTCGTTGGGTACTTGGGATTTGAAAAGGAAGACAAAGTTCGCGGTGTAAAGATCGCGCTTCAGTTCGCTATGGTCCGCGGGCGAGTAATAGACCATGTAGAAATCCACGCGCGCGCGAAAGGGCGGCGTTTGCATCTGTTCGAGCGCGACTTTCTTCACGTCTACATCGATCTCGGGCGCCGCTGTATTGGTGATGAATTTCTTGATGATGTCATCCTTGCGGTAGGCGTCGAGAATGCCGTCGGCAAGCTTGCCGTCGAGGAAGTACAAGGACTTCGAGAAATCGTCTTGAATCGTGTAGCGGTTGCGCCGGTAGTAGAGGGCGCAAAACTGGGACAGAAAATATTTTGCCTCGGCGTCCTGCGGCTTGTATTCCAGGTTGTGGTAGTTGATAGCCTCAGCACGGCCCAGATCGTCGATGCGGATCACGAGCGGGCGAAAGTTCTGGAAGGTGCGGATGGTCCTGAGGTCGATGAGCGCGAGCGCGACGCAAACGACTGAAAGCAGCGCGAGGGCGATCTTGAGATAGGTATTTGTCACCATGGGATCCCCGTACTGTTCGAGGTAGAGCCGTTTGGCGTCGTGGAATGTGGCATCACGATCCATCACATCACCCTGTTGAGAACGGCAGCGGGCGCATCGAGCAGGCCAGCGGAAGATCCTCCGGCGGTTCCACTGAAGATATGGTTCGTCAGGGAAGGGATCTTCAGAAGCACGTAGATCGACGCGAGAAACGTAATAAAGAGGACAGGAAACCAGCCAATCAGTTGCACGGTCGAAAGCGTTCCCGCGGGCGGGAGGCGCAGAGCGCCAAGCATGAGGTTTCCGATGATATAGACCACTGCTGCGGCGATGACCTGGTAGAAGGCATATTGAATGAAGCACCGAAACCAGCCCCAGAAGAGCCACTCCATCTTCGGGACGATAAAGAACGGAATGAAAACGGGCCCCACGAGCACGCAAACGGCAGTAGCAATAAAGCCGTAGGCGATAACCACAATGGCGATCGCCTGAGCCGCGGCAAGCAGGATGGTCACAATAACGTAGATGGCGGTCCCGAGAATGTCTCCCCAACTGGGGGAGTCCATGCGCGATTCGAAGTCGGCAACCTGCGAGACCACGGTTTGGAGCTGGGCCTGATCGATCTGCGTCGAGAGAAACTGCGCTTCGTTGGTGACGAGATTGTGAAAGCTGGTTCCTACGCCGGGAATCGGCGTGCTGTAGTAGTTGACCATCGCAAATCCAAAGCTGATGGTTAGCAGCAGACTCGCAAAATGATCGAACTGGAACGAAGGCCTGCCGCTCGCGGAAGCGAGAGAGGATTTGATTCCAAACCAAGCCACGAGGATCGTGGCAAACGAGCGGAAGAGATTCTGGCCCATAGTGTCGAAGAAGCCGAGGTTCTGGGTGAGCAAATTGTTGATCGCCTGAAAGATGTATTGAAGGAAATCGGTTTGCACTTCCGTCAGCTCCCTCGACGCCTGGGCGTCCATCTCCACACGCTTACGGCATGCGGAAGTTTTGAAGTGAATTCGTGATAGTGCCGGTGACTTGTGCCATGTTGTCGGCGACGGCGGCTTGGCGACCGATGTCTGTATTGATGGCATTCGCTGCAACATCGCGCTGTTGTTTGGCCAGAATGGTCTGCTGTTCTAAGAGCGACGCCAGGAGTTTGTTCGAATCCTGGACCGTGCGGAGCGTCAGAACGCCCGCCGCATTGATCTTGTTCAGGACAGACACTTCGCTATTGAGACCGGAGTCGCCCGAAAAAGAATCTTGTTCAAGGTTTCCGATTTGCGTCTGAACGTTGTCGGCGGTTCCGCGGATCGCACCGATGGTGGCCATGGCGTTCATGTTTGCGCCATCGGCAAGCTCGATGGACGCGTATTGAGACTGCACACGTCCGAGTTCTAAGGGGTCCATTCCCGATAGTTCATACGGACTGTACTGGGAGAGTTGGGTCGTGGAGTTGTGATAGCCCGTATTGATGTTGGGAAGCACGCCGGTGTTAATGCCGTTAATCCACGAGACGGTATTCCCGAAGGTGTTGAGTGAAGTGACCTTTCGCCACTGGGAGAACAGCGCGCGGTAGCGAGCCGGCATGTTCTTGACGAACTGCGCCATCTGCAGAGCGAGATTGAGTTGTCCGGTGATTTTCGCGTAGCTCTTCTGGAGTTCAAGAAGTTGCTGCTGAAGCTGGTAGTAGCGAAGCAATGCGTTATGGTAATTGGTTGGGTCAAAAACGACGCCGTTCCCGAACTGCGCGGTGGCGGTGCCGACTCCCAATCCCAATACGAGAACGCAAATCAGAATTTTTCTTTTCATTGGATTCATCTCCTTTGGCCTTCACAGATCGGAAGGCATTTTGTGGTTGATGTAATCGGGCAGGGCAAGATCGCCCGAGAGATAGACTTTGACCCGGTGGCCTTCCCGGATGGTCACCGTGGGCATGATGTTCAAGAACTTTTCAAGAATCTGCGCTGAAGACTGCGCGGTGCTTTGTGCAAATCCCTGACGCATGAGATCGGCGCTGGAAGCGTTGAGAGAACCCGACGTACCGGCCTCCCCAATGGCTCCGAGCGCGCCGATGGCGAGTGACACTCCGAAAATGCGGAGATAGTGGTTGTTGACCTGGTCCCGCAAGCCGGTGTCGCCAATCTGATTGAGCCCCGTGAATTGATCGAGGCTGATGGAGTACCCGTCCGGCATGAGTACGCGATGGAACACGACGGCCAGGCGGGTCTGGCCGAAGGTGTCCACCTTTTTGGTTTCGCCGAGCAGCTTCGAACCCGCCGGAATCAGCAGGTGCTGGCGATCGTTGGAGTAAACGTTGGTTGAGAGCAGGCACTCGACGGGGCCGGTGAAGCTCCCATCGAGACGGTTGATGAGTACGGTTTCGAGAATGGTTCCCTCGAAGAGCAGATAGGGCTTTCCTGCCGCCGCATTGGCGGAGCCAGCCGGGACGACGGCAGGATTTCTGGCTTCCTCCTTTCGATCGTGGATTGATTCCGCGGAATCATTGCGTGGTTGCGCGGGCGATGGAGTGCCCGGCGGGGGTGAAATGGGATTCGGTTGCATCTCTTTCAAGAGTTGCGCGACCTGCGGGGCGTCCGGTCCTACAGGAACGAGATTTTGTGCGGCCGGAGTTACCTCGGATTCAGGTACGGGCACCGGTGGGGGAGCTTTGCGGTAGGTCAGCGCCACGTTCGAGGAAAACAATGACACGTAGGCGCGCCGCTGCCGTTCAGCTTGAATTGGGTCCTCCGGCCGCTGGTCGGATGGATTACCTGACGCATTCTGCTGCTGAAATTGTTGCAAATCTTGGGGGGTAGCACCGAGCAAGCGGGTCTGCTGGGCAAGAGCGCTCTGCGCCACCAGTTGTTGTCGTTGCAAATCCTGAATGCGGTTCTGCATTTCGGCAATTTTGGTTTCGTTAACTTCGAGGGGTGCCTCTGCTGGCGCGGCGGACGACCCGGCTTTAACCGGCGTGGGCGGCTTCTTGCTTCCCGTGAGCCACATGATGGCGACCATTAGGAACGCCAATCCAATGAGGAGCCAGGATTGGACGTTCTTCGGCAGAAGGCCCTGCGGCTTGGGAGCTTTTTCCTGTATCTCGGCAGGTTGGCTCATCGCTCATCCCTCAATTCGCGGCAATGCGCCGCGCGAACGGCATTTTCTTCTTGCCGACGGCGAGGTAGCCCGAGTCAATGATCTTGGGTGCGATGTACACACCGTTCTCGAGCTGGAACGGAATCAAGTTGGGCTGGCCGTCCTTGATTTCATAAAGAGCGGGCTTTTCACGCGCTCCGCACTTGATGTAGGTAAAGGTATCGTCGTGGTAGATCGCGGACACGAGAAAGGGCTCGCGCGCCGCTTTCACATCGATTAAGTAGTCGAATTGAAGTCTGGTCGCGTAAGTGGAGCGGAAGTGGTTCACCTGCTCGGCGGATTGGGCTTGTGTCGCATGCACTTGATCCGCAACCTGGGTGCGAAGTGTTTCGACTTCTTTCTTGTAGGCTTCCGCTTCCCCAGCGCTCACATATCCGCGCAGCCCGGTGTTCGTTGAGATGGCCGAGCCTTCCTTGGGCTCAACGAATATTTTCAGATCGGGGTCGAGATTCGGCTGGTTGCTGATTTCGGTCAGCAAGAACGAATAGACGTGACCGCTTGCAGTGATGAGATTTAAATTGCTGCGGATGCCCGCCTGGGCCGGATGGACGTAACAGAGGTTGTGGGCTCCATTGATGATCCAGAATTCCTTGTCGCCGGTTGTGAAATCGAGAATCTCCTCGTCCTCGGGCAGGACGATGAGCGTTGAGAATCGGAGTTTGGCGCGAACGGGAACAATGTCTTCTTTTGAATACTTCACGACACGCGCCGCAGCATCGGTTGCGGCGTGCGCGAGCGAAAGCGGAAAGGCAACCGCGCCCAATAGAATGATGGTGAACAGGCCAAGAAAAAAGCTTTGCCGGTGAGTCGGAAACAGCTGCTTCATCGAACTGCTCCTTTTCAGGAAGATTTGTGCTGCCGGGAACTTTGTCTACGGTCCAACAAGAACCAGACGAGCCAAGAGACGGCAAATACGATTGCGAGGAAGAACGCTTCAGCGGCCAGAGGCACGAAGGCCGAAAACGGATTGCTGTCGCTTAACCACGCGTGCAGATACCTAATGAGGATCACGGCTTTCCTCCGGCGAGAACTTCGAGCCCGCGTTCAAAACCGTAGGTCTCGAATGCTTCTTTCCGTTTCTTGTTGTCGTAAGGATCGTTTGTGTAGAGCCAATAGCTCTTGGCATCGACATTGAGATTGGCGACCTTGGCGAGTTCCGGTGTTTTAATCAGGAATTGCTGCTTGGGGATCAGGCCTGAGATCAGCTCGACTTCGTTGTCGTTCAAGTGAAACTGCCGCCGGTAGGTATCGCGGTCCATATCGGGGTTCGCGAGGAAGATTTTCGTCACACAGCTTTCGATGATTACGTCGAGAATGTCCGAGCGTTTGAGTTCATCGAGAGATTGGGTCGAGAGGACCATGGCGGCGTTGTGTTTCCGCCAGGTCTTGAGGGCCTCGACGACGTATCGTTGAATGCTAGGGTTCTTCAAAAAGACCCACGCTTCGTCTATGAAGAAGGCTTTGAAAATGGAGCTGATCTGCCGATCCGCGATGACGGCATTGGCGCGATGCAGGATGTAGAAAAGGAGCGGTTCCAGGAGTTCCGGATACTGGCTCATGCGTTGGAAGTCGAAGCACTGAAAGCGAGCGAAGGAAATCGTGTCCTCGGCATTGTCGAAGAGGAATCCGAACTGGCCTCCGCGAGTCCACTTCGAAAGACGGCTCGCAATGCCATGCCCGAGCGTATTTGCGAGAACGCCCAGCGTGCGGAGCGCCGGGTCTACCGCGTAGAGGTTTTCGACCTGGTGAAAGAGATCGCGCTCAGCGGCCGGGTCGAGCTCACCCGCCCTCTGCCCCTGGATCAGGACCTTCAGAAAAAGGGCGAGGAAATCGAGATTTTCCTTGGTTGGTGGCAACGAAAAGGGGTTGATCTTGAAATCCTCGGATTCCAACCCGACGCGAACATACGAGCCGCCAAAGAGCTGCGTGAGGCTTTCGAAGCTTCCGCCCAAATCGAAGATGAAGGTGTGCGGATCGTATTTCTGAAGATTGGTGATAAGGAAATTCAGCAAGAAACTTTTACCGGCACCGGTTCTCCCAAGAATCATGGTGTGGGCCACATCGCGGTAATGGAGATTCAGGTAGTAGGGCGTGTGATGATTCGTCTCCAGGACCGCGAGATATTCCTCGCGCAGATGAGCGTTGCGGGGCTCGCCGCAGTGAAGTGTGAAGAGAAACGAGAAATCCGCGTAGTTTGGGTCGAGTAGATACAGGGAACGCAAGTTGAAGACGTGGTTCCCAGGAACCGCCGCGAGAAAAGCGTTCAGCAGGTTGTATTTTTCCTCATAGAGCTGGGCGTCATGGACGCTGAAGACTTTGTAGAAGTCAGCGCACGCGCGGTCGACCTTGGCCATATCCAAGTCATAAATCACGACGGTCAATGAGAATTGGCCAAAGTAATTCCCGTGCAGCTCGATTTCCTTGATGCCTTCACCCAGTTCCCTGACCTGTGATTCTTTGGAATCGTCGAGGAGCACGTCTTGTGTAGGAGCGTCGTTAAGACTGACTTGGCTCGCGAAGGAACGCTTGGTGTTGTGAAAATGGCGGCGCTTGGTCTGGATGACACGGCGCATCTTGCCGGAATCCTCTTTTTTCCACTCCGTGACGACGTAATAATTCGCTTCCACTTCAAGCAACCGTTTGAAGATGAGCGGAAAGCTCTGGGCAGAAGGTTCTTTGAGCGTCAGAACCTTGACGTAGTAATCATCCACGCGCAGATGCCCGCGATGGCACTCGATGGGCGATTCGGGAAGGTAGTAATCGAGGAAGGTGTCGTGCTTGAGTTTGGCGGAATCGACTTTATCGGGCTGGAAGTTGAGCGTTCGCTTGAGAACGCGAAAGGCTTCCTGCTTGTCCAGCATCCGGACGGGGAGAAAGTCGCTGACTTGGAGGATGAAACTGCGTGCCTTTTGAAGCAGCGCCGCCTGGGCTCTGCTGACGTGCTGTCCCAGAACGACGACCTGCTTCTGACTCGAAAAATGGGCCCGCAGATCGGCAACGGCTTTTCTCGGGTTCTTGGGAAACTGGGCGAGCGCATTTCCGAGTTTCGCTGAAGTCTGAAATCCCTGGTGCAGTACGACGTAGTAGACCGATAGGGAGAAGAGCGTATCGGCCTTGCTTGCGAGGTGCGCGATACGATTCTTGATCGCGGTATCGACGATCGGATTGTCGTAGACCTTGTACGGAATCGTTTCGTTGTTCCGTTTGAAGAGGTATTGGTAGAGGCGGAAGTTTTCGTCGAAGAGCTTCAGCGCCGACTCAAGGCGCTTGGTGAAGCCATCAATCGATGCGCCGTCGAGGCATTCGTAGTCCACACCGCGCACTTCGAGGATGAGACCCACTTCCCCACTCTTCGTGAGAAACACGTGCGGACCGATGAAGCCGTAGAGACTGATCTGCTCGCTGAGGGAGCCGGTCTCGCTGTAGTTCTTGAATATTCGGCTAAGCCTGAGCATGACCATCCCTTTGAATTCGAATCGGAGTGAACTTCATGGGGTCGTATTGCGCGCGAAGCCGTGCGGCCGACAGCAGAAATCGCAAAATCTGCGGATCGGTCTGGGTGGCCCAGCGGGCCATGAAGTAGAGCAATAAGAACATCAGCAAGCCTCCTAGCAAGCTGTTCAGCAGGTTGAACGTGGCCGCGCCAAGGCACATGGCGAAGAAAAAGAGTTTTCGCTCGGCCCCGAGAATGGTCAGCGGCCGGGATAACGTCCGATGCACTCTGTTGATCCGCCTTGTTTCCGTCAAAGTGGTTCTCCTGTAAACGCACGCGATTCAGCTGCCGGGAAACATCCAAGCCAGGAAATTCACCGCCGCGATAGCCATGCCAACGCCGAAGAGGACTCCGGCCAGCACGCGCTTCGAGCCGCCTTCACCAAACGCGAAAGTCAGCCCGGCGACAACGATGGCAACGAGCGAGAGCCCGCGAGCGATCGTGCTGGTGAAGGCCTGTTGCAGCACGCTGACGGCGTTCTCCCAGGGAGAGCTTCCTTGGGCGAAGGCCGGCGCGGCAAGAAACAGCACCGCAAGAGAAGCGAGGACCGCGCGAGTCGTACAAATCAGGCGAGCAAAGTTCTTCCAACATCTTTTCATGGGCACACCTCGGCAAAGGTCTCGCATCGCAGTTTGCGATGCGAGGAAAGTCCACGCTTCCGATACGCACTGCGGGTCGCAGTCGGAACGCACTGGTCCGAAGACACGCTAGGCTTACCCCGGATGAATCTCGCCCCTTGCGTCTTGACGCCACGCAGCAGCAAAGGAGTTTGCTCGCGTGAACTTCCCTCTATCTACCTATTCAGTGTGTTGTTGGGAAAATGTGTCGCATGCGACCAAAAATATTTTCGAGACGCCACAGGGTGATGGATGCTGTCCCTTGTTCAGGACGCTCTCCGTGTCCTCGGGATTCGGTCTGCGCGATTTCCCGAGGTGCCGTAGCTTGGTCTTGGAGCTTATCGCTTGTGTTCTGGGAGGCTCCGTCGAGCTATTTCTCGGACGAGCCAGGTTTTAAGGTGTCAGTTCCTATCGATTCGAAAACTCACTTCGCGACGGGCCGCATCCGATACTGCTGCAACCAGCCACGCATTGTTTTCTGAGGAATAGAGGACACGACTTTATTGAGGAGCGCGCCTGCGGTCGTGAGAGTGTCTCTTCATTGTCTCCCTCTATATACTAAACACGATATGGGCGACGATTTTTCGGAGCCAGTAAAAAGAGTTTTGGCCGCGCGCGTCGGAAATCTCTGCTCGAATCCAGATTGCCGAGCACTCACCAGCGGGCCGCAGGCCGACGTGGCCAAAGCGATCAATCTCGGCGTCGCAGCGCACATCACCGCGGCATCGCCTGGCGGACCGCGATACGACCGGCACCTCGTACCTGAAGAACGGACCGCACCTGCAAACGGCATTTGGCTCTGCCAGAACTGCTCGAAACTGGTGGACAACGATACGCTCCAATTTTCAGTCGAAGTTCTAACGAAATGGAAGACTGCGGCGGAGGAAGGAGCTCGGGATCGCGTCGGTAAAACCGCGGTGATTACCGGTGTTCCCGGAGTTCACCTGGCAATAGGCGCAAGACTGCGGATTGCGCCCATTGTTCCTCGTGAACATGAGCAGGCTGAGTTTAGTGTGGAGGACGATAAAGGCGAGTACTTCGCTCTCAGGAAATTGGATTCTTCCAGGCAAGTTGATATTCCAAAATCCTTTATCGAGAAGGTTCACAGCTTCGGCAATGCGAAGCCTGCGCTTGTGCAATTGACCGGCAGACTTCAGTGGATTTCCGCCAGACGAAATTTCGATCTTTTCCACGATAAACCGCCTGCTGCGCTCGCTGGTGCCTACGGAATCGGAAAAGAGGTTAATCCTAACTATGTTGGACAACTCGGGATCGAAGCGGGTAAATTCGCGCGTGAAGATCGTCTGCCCCAACTTCTCGCGCAAGGCTGGTATGTGTACTACGACTTAGATGGAACGTACCTGAGATGGCCGGGACCCGACGTAAATCAGATTGTGGTTGTTCACTGGGTGTGAGAAAGGTGCGATTCGAACCGGGCAAAGATCCTGCGATTTGCTCGGATTGTAATTGCCGTCTCAGTCGGGCGGCGAAGATTCTCCCTCTGCGCCAATACCCTGAAGAATTGCGTTCGCGGTCTGCTGGATGTATTCGAGGCTTTCGGTAAGGAGCTTCGCATCACCATCGTACAGTTGAATGTAATCTTTAGCGGCTGAACCGGTCTCGAGACCGATTGCGTGGCTGACCACATAGGCGACCGCCTCCGCCTCGGTCTCGCGGACGCATCTCGAAGTAATGCTCCGACGTTCGGTGCGGTGCATCATTTCATGTGCAAGTTCATGCGCGAGCGTTGCGAACTCTTCGGCTGCGGACTGGCCGGGCAGCAGTGTGATCTTGCCACCTGCGGAAGTTCCACGAGCGGGCGCGATTTCCAATGAATACTCGAGAGCGATGCCCTGCTTCGTGACAAGCAACGCCAGACGATCACGAAACTCCCGAGGATCGCCGCGGACGCTACTGATTTCAGGCAGTTCCTCGCCCTCCGTCTGGCTGATATCGAAGACATAAACGAGACGAAAGCCGGCAGGCATGGATGATTCGTCACTGTGGTTTTGTTCCGAATCTTTGTTCTTCCGCCGAATAATGGGAGCCATGATGAAGATGCCTTTCTCACCCTTCTTCACGAATCGGCCCAGCTTGTTCCAGGTATGGAAGCCCGCGACGTGTGTCGCAGCTGGCTTCTGCGAAGCAATGAGAATGATGTTTCGAAGACTGTAACGGTGGAATCGGGCGATCGCAGCGAGGTAGCTCGTGAGCGTTTCGCTTCGGCCCTCTTTGAGTGCCGCGATCAACTGGTCGGTAGCCTTGTTGGTGATCTGCTTGATTTCTTCTGATTTCATGTTTTTGTCCTTTCGGTGTGTGAGATTTGGTTCCTTCACGCGTGCGCAGGAACCAAATCGAAGCGAGTCACCGAAAGGACAGGGAGCGAAGCGTGAGGATTTTCGGGCTGGAGCGGATGGCAACGGGCGTGACGGGTTGCCGGTTGCCCGGCACGACCGTGTGCGCGCGAAAGCACGTTGTCTTGTTTCACGGTGCGGAAGATGGGGCCAATATAGAAGGCTTTACTGCTCTCGTGCCAGTCGGCGCAATTTCCCGAGGAGCCGCTTTAGCTTCTGACGGAGAGCATTCGTAGAGTTTCCGTTTGATTCGTGTTCCGGTTCCAAAGAACCTCCGTCGAGTTTGAACTGGATCAGCAGGTTCAGTTCGAAATCGGTAATGAGGCGCTTCGTGACACAGCGATTGAGAAAGTGACGCAACAGCAGATGTCGTTCAAACGGGTCCTCTTCTGCCAGATTGTTGAGCAGCGCAGCGTCCCAGTGCGGCACGATTCCATTGCCTCTCGTCTCACGCCGCGCCCATTCAAATATTTTGCGTTTTACCGCACGCGAGATTGCGAAGGCGAAGTGCGATTGGCGGACCCGGAGTTCGTCGGAGCGCAGATACTGGAGCAGTAAGCTGAGCGCCTGCTGCGTGATGTCCTCCGATGGTAGCCCTGGTTGTTGCCTTGCGACGCGGCGAACGGTCCCATGCAGCATGGGGAGGAAAGCGAGAACGAGAAGGCTCTCGACGTATGTTGGGTTGCGCGTTCGAACCGCGAAGAGTGCTCGCAGCAACTCGTCGGACTGCGCGTTCGCAGGTGACATTTTCAGACGCGAGAGCAGATCGGAAACGGATGAATACTGATGCAATCCGGGGGACGCAGAAAACAGTTCGTTGAAAGTGTCAGCTTCGGTGCCAGACAAGTCAGCAAGAAGGCGCGCTTCGATTTTGCAGAGTGAGCAATCGCACGTAACATCCAGGGGCATGACCTTACTCCCCGCAAACCCAGTGACACACCGGGTCTGTGTACGAGAGCGGGAGTCTGCTCTCGACAACTTCCGAGCAGCAAAGTGACAGCCATCGGTTGCGGGGGTGAACCGGTGTTGGAAAGCCGCTGACTGCTGAGGGTCAGCGGCGGAGGCGTATCCTCTGCAATTCAGCGCGCTGCTGGTCAGATTTGTTTTCCGTGGCAGGAATGCAGGACAAACAAAAAGGCCCTCCGGCCTGAGCCTGAGGGCCTTGGTACGCTGAAATCAGTACGGAGCGTCGGCCAACTCGGCACCTGCTTCGGTGGTGGGCGCCGCGGTCGGCACTTCAGCTTCAGCGCGGCTGAGCCTGCGCACGGAGTTCGCGCGAACGCTCCAGAAGACGGTGACCTTCGCGGCCTTGGCCTTCTTTGACTTGCCGTTTTCGCGCTCGAACTTCGAACTGACGAGCAGGCCGTCCACGAGGACGTGGTCGCCTTTGTGGAGGGATTCAGCGATGGACTCGCCGAGACGGTTGAAGGCCACGACGCGGTGCCACTCGGTTTTGGATTGCCACTCGTCGTTCGAGTCTTTCCACGACTGCTGCGTGGCGACGGACAGCACGGTGAAGCTCGCGCCGTTTCCGCGGACTTGCCGCTTCTCCGGGTCTTTTCCGAGGAAACCGATGAGTTGGACGTGATTGAGATACATTTTATTTCTCCTTTTTTGCCCCATTTCCTTGGGGCACCTAAGGGCGGAGTGGATACTGCTCCCAAGGCGAGCGGCTGCATTCTGGGAGGAACCCAAAGGATCACAGGGAGGAACCGGGAAAGCAGAAGCCGGGAAGCTGCCGGGCGCAGTAATTATCCCGAAGCCGTGCCCAAGGAAAGGCGGCGAAAAGGGACATGGGTCGAAGCACTGAGCCAACATGGCGACCGCTGAAAAATTAGGATAGTGAGGTAAGCTCGGCGGCAAGGAAACAAAACCGCCGTCGCTTGTCATGAGAAAGCCATCGCGCGACAGCGCGCGCGATGCGGGATATCGCCGCGTATGTTTGCGAATCGCACGGCTCGTCGTGACCGGCCATGACGGCGGCGACTTTCTTCTCGCGCTTGAGAAAAGCGAAAGTGGCCTGCGTAATGGAGTTGTCGTGCAGCGATTCATAAATGCTGGACAGGGGATCTTTCGGACCGGCACGGCCGTGGCACATGTAATATGCGAAGCATTTGAAATCAGGTGCGCGCGAAGGAGCGGTAGTCGTCTGCTTTGAGACCCGCCCTCAGCTCCTGTGGGGAATCGAGCGAGTTGCGGATCGGGCCGAATGAAATTCTGGCGAACATCGGCGCCCACAGGGTAGCCGAAAAGCATGTGGGATTCTAAGAGAAATCCTAGTTTACACGGCCGCGTGAAGCCACGAAAAGGAAGCAGTGATAACCGGACGCGATAAAAGACCACGTATCCTGGATATCGGCGGAAGGGCGCGTAAGTCTAGTAATCAAAGGGTAGAGTTGGGCGTTTCATTCAGTCCGAAACTCCAACACCAGAGAGCAGATTGCGAAGATTGGAGAGGATGGTCGCTGTGATCTTTTCAGGCTCAGTGTCTTGCAGGGCGGACAGAGCTTGAATAGCACTTGCGATATCACAGCCGCCTTCGGGGCGGCCGTAGCTGCGAGTGAAAGGTGCATCCGTTTCGGTGAGCAGGCGATCCTGGGGAAGGCTGAGAACGAGATCACGACCACGATCGTTTTGCAGCATCGGAGCATTGATAGAGAAATAGCAGCCAAGATCGACGGCGCGGCGAGCTTCTGACTTGGAGCCGGTGAACCAGTGCAGAACGATTCGGCCACGGTCGTCCGGAAAATGTTCCTCTATCAGATCGAGAACATTCGTTGAAGACCGAACGCTGTGGACACTTAGGACCTTGCCACCGGATTCGGCGCATCTTCGGAGAATGCGGGTGAAAATTTCTTTTTGAAGAGCGAATGAGCGATAAAATCGAGGACTCGCGTCGAGACCGACCTCTCCGATGTAGCGAGCTTCCGGCAGGTATTTTTCCCAAAGCGACATTTCGGCCGCACGCTCCGCCGCAAGCTGAGGGTGCAGCCCCAGAGCGGCTCGTACATGGCGTGTGCGACGGGTGAGCGAATGATTGCGAGGCCACGCCTTCGGCGTGGTAGTCACAGCCAATGTATAAACCCCGACAGCATCGGCATCTCTAATCGCGGAGTTCATGTCTGGGAAGAGATCGAGATGGCAATGAAAATCAACCAGGGCAGCTGCCATACAGGTCAAGCCGGTGTGGTGTGGACGCCCGTCAGCAAGGCGTCCACCTCGGAGAGGCCGCGCCGATATACATCGGCGAGGCCCGCCTGCCTTGAGGGAGATTCGTCCGACAGCGGTCCGGGTTTATGGATAAAGAGGCGCGCCAACGAGGGATTTTGCCTGACTCGTTGAATTGCAAATTGGAAGGATCGGATTTGTTTGCCCTTGGCTTCGCTCGTTGAGAGGGAGCGGGCCGTGAGATTGGCGAGAGTGTAGGTGGTTCTGTCGCTCCCGCGCAGTGCTGCCCGCCGGATCAAACACGGCAAACAATATCCGCAGTGTTCGCGCCCACGGCGCCGCCACCGACCCTTGCCCGGCGAGGAGCATGAAAATGATTGTGGACCCAAGCTAGCCAAGAGGACGGCGTTCGCGCAACTCGCAGCCATTTCGCCCTTCGTCTTATTCCAGTACGGATTCTCGATGAGGCCGGCGACGCCAATCGCCTGCAGAAGTTCGTTCCATCGCGCGATATAGAATGGATGCGTCGTGCGGGTGCTGAAAGCACCCAGGCGCAATGGGTCGAGGGGAACATTGAGCGCTATCAATCCATTCTCGGGCACAGTTAGGACGAACGGATTGCCTAAGCCGGTTCCGGCGAAAGCACCAGCCGCAAAGAACAGGAACGATCGACCGCGCGTCGTCGTCTCTGATTTCACGCCCCTCACCTTGAAACCCCGGAACGTCATCCAGAGGCGCAAGCGGTCGAAATTCTGTCTGGAATAATTCTTCTTGAGCGCTTCAGATAGATTCTGTTGGGCTTTGCTCGTCGTCGGATCGGAATGGCTGATAAGCAGTGGCGTTTTGCCGGCCTCGAGAAGATCAATCGTACCAATGAGACTGTCCAGGCCGCCTGAAAATAGGGTGAGGCTGTCGAAGACGGGCGGGATAAGCTGCGGCGGCTTCTCTGGAGATATTCGCTCAAAGCCTCGCGGACGCGGTCGAAAGCCGACAGTCCATCGGTCGCCGGTCAGAAAATTCAACAGGCGTTCGAGCAGCGGGATAGAGTCGTTCCACTTTTGCAAATCACTAACCGGAACCACAACGCGAATCTCGCGTGTCCATCCATCCTGAGATTCCGAAGCACGGGAGATCCGTGTATCGGCAGCTTGGAGGTGCGCCGCCAGCACCAGCAGATCAATGCCTATTTCGGATGGATAAACGCCAATCTTGGCGAGAGCGTCGAGGGCGTCGCCGATGTCATGTGCAAGGCGCCGTTTCGCGGCCACGAATTGCAGACGCGTTGCCTGTTCCCCGTTTGCGGTTGGAATCTTTCCACCATCGCCGGCGCCGAATCTGCCGAAAATCAGATGCCGTTTCATTCCTTGTCCGCCTCTGCCTCCGCAAGCGATTGCAGGATCGCGAACGCTTGCTCGTAGATTCGGGTCACCAGGCTGCCGATATTGGCGGGCGTAAGCGTCTCCACGGCAGCGCGGGCCTGCGTGAGCGAATCGGCCACACTTCGGCGGATGAAGTCGAGCAGCTGACGCTGTACCGAGGCCGCTTGCGCCGCATCGGCAGGAACCGTCACGGTCTGCGTGCCAATGTCGTTGCAGATTCTGTTTTCAATCGCGTGGCTCGCATAGAGTTCGAAGATGGTCTGCATTTGTTCGATGTTCAGGCCGTCCAGATCGACGATCCCATTCCCCGGAAGATCGGCAATCGTCTCGACGAATGCGTCTCGCGCAATCCCTTCGTCGACGGTGCCACCGTCGAACGGGCAGACGAAATCCATGAGTCCGAGGAAGACTTCTTCGATCGGGCGCCCGACGAGATTTCGCAGGTTGAGGGAGCGGAGGACTTGCGGTGCGCCATTGGCGATGGCCGAGGATAGGAAACCAAGGAGCTGAGTTCCGGCCGTCCTCGACGAACCCATTCGCTGTGCGGCCGTCCGGCTGCCGCCGGATGAAGTGGAAACATATCCGGCCAATGCTCGGCCCAGACTGGCGCGATCACTGCCGCCTGATCTTGCAAAGCGCGTGAAGTTTGTCCGCGGTGCCCTGAACCGGTCGGCGTCGCCGAACTGAGGTATGGGTGGAAACGCCGGTGGAACTGGGATAGGCGTCGCGGCAGGGTGCGGCCTCACGGGAATGGGCGGCAGGTCTGGCGCTTGATGCGGCGGCACAGCTGACACGGGAACGGGCTCCTGGTCTGGAGTTTGATCTTGCGGGGGAGGAAGAGCCGACGGTGGGGGCGCGCCGGTTGGCAGCCAGCTTGGTACAAGGGGCGTACGGCCCCCCTGTCCCTCGTTCGCATTGGAAGTTCCCATTAGCGCCGCCCGGTCTGTTGCCGCGTTTTCAAGACGCCGCCGGCCGTCGCCTTGAGCATTGCACCGCCATCCGTTTTCCAAACGTTAAGAAGGCTGTCGTAACGTCGATTTTGCTCCGGGTCCCTAATAACACCCTCCCAACCGGCGCAGGCCCAGGCACCGAGGCGCTGGATTGGCAATCCCTCCAGAAAGTCCAGGAGCTGTGCCTGCAGCGCAGGCTGGGATCGCACGAGAACAGCGATACCCGCTGCACCGGCAGGCTCGGTATCGAAAGTATCGCCCGCGACAATCCTTGCACGAAGGGTGTCGAGAACCTGGGCTGCTTCCTTAGGCGCCAGCTGCCGCAGTTCCGCTTCATGAGCTTGCACAGAAAATTTCGAGCCGAGAAGTTTATCGACGATCGTGGCGATCTGCCCAAGCACGGTTGTCGCCCCAAAATAATCCTTCCGGTCCTTGGCAACGAACAGATACGGCCGCAAATCTGACGCGCCGATCGCTGGCTCAATCTGGGCCCAGGCCCGTACGGCTTCCGAAGAAATCCATTCGGTAAACTGCGCACTCGCGGGCTTGGCCTCCTCTGGCATTTCGGTTTCGGAATCTTTCGCGGATTTCACGCGGGCAGGCTTCGCGCGCGCCGGCGACGCTTCAGTCTTCTGTTCGGTCCTGACGGCGGCTTCCAGGGCGACCAAGTCGCCGCAAATGCCGTCGGGTGCGGCGGCAGCGCAGGTGGCAATCTGGTCGAATTGGCGTGTGAGGAAACGTTCGGCGAGCATCAACTTAGCAAGAACGGGAAGCTTTACCTCGTCGCCATAGCCACGGGCCTTCGCTGAAGCGTGGCGCAGCAGAAGCGTGTTCAGAAATCGTTTGATTTGTCGTGGATTGCCTTTCGTTCCGCTCGCAAGAATCGGACCAACCTGTTCACTCAGTATGAGAGCATCGCGAGCCGATGCGGCTTTTTCGCCCAAAGCCGCTTTGACTCTCGGCTGGTCTAAAGTTGCTGCCGTCCAAGGCCGCTTTAGTTGATCTCGTGCCACCGCAACGAGATTCATGAATGCTGGATCGTTTTCGCCGAGTTCCGCACCGGTGAGCATTAGGGTGACGTAGATTTTCGTCTCGGTTTCTCCGAGCGACGGAATACGGAAGGGAACCTGGATGAGTTTTTCAAGATAGTTTCGCGCATAGGTTTGGGGGCCAGTCGTGTCTGGAAGGTCGGGGAAATGTTTTCGCACCGCATACTCGATCATGGCTTCGTCGGCTGCGACGACGAAGGCCGTGCGAGCCGTGAAAACGAACAGTCGAACGGCTTCGAGAGTTTCGATTGCAGTGTCCGGAAGGCAGCGGTCAAGGTCGTCGATCAACACGACGAGTTGGTCGATGCCCGCCTTGCGGAGCAGCTCGTCAAAATCGTTCCGGAATGCGTTTATTTCTTCGGGGATGTTGACGGATTCGCCGGCTGGTTTTATGAGATCGCTCGCACTTGAAATAACGCGTTCGATGTCCTCCTTCTTGATCTTGGTCGGATCGGCCGCCCATCCTTCGAGTGTTCCGAGTACCGCTGGAATCGCGAGCGCATGTGGGCCAAGACCGTGAAGCGCGGCATAGCCCGCGAACGCCAGGCCGCCTACTTTTTTGGCGGCCTTGAGAATATCGATGCGGTGAAAGATTTTCTTCACTGCATCGGTTGCCTTCGTCAGCGCGGGGCGTTTTTCGATCAGCCCTGTTACGATTCCTTCGATGAGGGCAATTTTTGCATCCTCGAACCCCTGAAAGCGCCAGCCATTGAACTTGAGGCAGAGAACGCGCTCTTCTGGCTCAAGCGCCAGTTCGATCATCTCCAACACGCTTGATTTTCCAGCCCCCCAATCGCCATGCACGCCGATGGTGATCGGGTGCTCGGGACGCTCCCGTATCAGCATGACAATCGTCTTGGCGATGGCCTCGTTATTCAGAAGGTCTAATTTTGTCTCATTGTCAGAGAGGATCATGACCGTTACATCTTAATCCCACCGGGTAACTATGAGTAGACTTCATCTATAAAGTATCAGTTCCTGACCTGCAGTGGCCGCTTCGTGTTGCGTGAGAATATTCACATGCTCGTGGGGACGCACCCTACTACGCGTGATCTCACATGTGTCGTGTATTAATGGTGCCGGGGCGTGTGCCATTTACTTTTTTCGTACCAAGCAATTCGACCGTTTCTGATGAAAAAGTGCGATCCGCATCCGTGCCTTCGCCAGATTGACGGCTCTAGTGTCGGCTGATTCCTCGAGTTGATGCGGAGAGACCAGGAAGGTGAATCATTCACCAGGAGGCTGATGTGGATGGTCTCATGGCATCCGCAGGGACACAGGAGCGCGGCGGACCAGGGGTCTGGCGCTCCCAGGAGATACATCGTACGGGTCTTCAAACGGTCGGGGATTTCTGAAACGCGTTGGATAGTGAAGCTCCGGCCGTGGCGGAATGCGGCCATAAGATCGGCAAAGCGCTCCCGGACTGCTTGAACGAGTTCTTTTATCACAAGTCGGGCCTCTCCAGTAGCGGCTCCGTATCACCGCGTCCGACGTGGCGAGCCAAAAGCGCGCACGGTTGCCCATCGGGTTCGGTCGCGAGAAATAGCTCAAGGAGATTCCCGCGGATGACGGCGTAGGAACGGTTCGGCGCGTTCCGGAACGGATGCAACCTGCCCAAAAACTCCTGCACGACAAGAGACGAAAAGAACATATTGACTGGGATCACAGCTGGGCGGTCTTCATCAATTCCTCGGAGGTATCCTTCGTCCCGTCGCGCCCGATAGAGTTCGGGGTGGGTACGACGCAACTCCTCGGCTTCCACTTGTTCCATCTGGTAGACTTCGCGGCTCAGAAGGCTCGATCCTCCTGGCTGGAGATAGTGTACCGCCCCGGAAATGTTCGTGATCCCGCCGGAGCCATCCGCGTCGAGTCGGATTCCTACGTCAAAGTAGGGGATCGAATAAAAGGTTGCGAGGCGATTCAACGCGTGACGCGCCTCGGACCCATCGGTGCAACCGAACACAACATCGCAAGCGGCGATTTCTCGCACTGACCGCTGTGAGATGAGGTTCAATGGCAACGGGAGAACCTCCTGCCCGAGTCCCATTCGAGCGATGGCAGAAGCGAGAGCAAAGACTTTAGGTTTGCCGAGATACGCGTCCTCCTTCCCAGTATTCAAGACGCGGTTGAGGTTCTTTTCTTCAACAAGATCGGGGTCAACTAGAACGAGACGGCCAATTCCGAGGCGTGCGAGCTGCTCGATGACAAGGCTTCCCGTCCCCGAACAACCGATTACGGCGGCCGATAGGGACCGAAGGAGACCGATGGTTCCCGTGCCAAACACTTGTTGGTTGCGCTTGCCAGAGGCGGGGACAGGAATCGCAGGCGTGTGATGCCAGATGACAATGTCATCACCGACGACGCTAATGGAAGACATAGGTTCGAATGCAACTCCGTCTTGGACAGCTCTGCCAATGCAAGTTCCGTCAGGGAGAAGAATGACGCTCGCGTGAGGTAGACCATCTCCTAGAAGGCTGGAGATAGAACTGAAAAGAACTTCATCCGACTCATCGTCGACTGAGGAGAACTGCCGATAGTCCGCGCGGTGGCTGTGGAACTTTACGATCGCTTGGCCTTGACCATAGGCTTTGCGGATGAGCGGTTCGACCATCTCAGTAGGCCAAGTGACGCGGTCGGGCGTCCGAACCGAACAGGCAGAGTGGGGAACGGTCGCGATTTCGCGGATTACAAAAACGTGCCGTGCGTCCCCGGACCGGCGACCGCACAACGCGAGCGCCACCGCCTCGCATCCGTCCGTCGGCAATAGATGATTCCGCAAGGTATCGTGTTGTGCTTGAGTGAGACGCAAGGCGTAGTCAGGCATGGCTTAGGGTCTCATGAGTTCCCGGCGAAGCCACTCATCGACAAGCGTGAGGTGCGTCGAGACATCGTCGACACCTGGACGCCAAGGGTTCGCTGGGGTGCGGTGGCGCGACCACCGTTGATAGATTTCTCCGCAGATGGGCTGCGAAGAGATGGTCGCGATCGGACGACTGTTTACGCGTTGGAGAGGCGGGAAAAAATAAACCATGTGGATCTCGCTGTCGGAATATGCTCCTGGAATCTGCAGCGCAATCCGTACGGTTCGGACGTTATATCCCGGTTCAATCTGCCAATCATGCAAAAGAAGCCACAGCAAGTTCGAGTCCTTGACGGTTTCCCATGCTAGTCCTAGGGAGTCGAGATACTGTTCATCGGCGAGCGGGAGACGAAACTCACGCCGAAGGGCCGCAGCGGTGCGGCCCTCCGTGGTGTCCTTGGCCATCGTTGTGAATCGCTCTACGTGGTGTTTGTGCAGATGGACTTCTTGGTCTGGTTGGATTGGCTGAGGCTGTTTTCCCGGGAAGTGTTCGTACAGCTTGAATTTGTCGGGAGTTTTTCCGACGAGTTCAAGAATCTGTTTTCCCGTGAGCTCCGCCGTGTGAACGACGCGCTTTTCTTTATCGATTCGGATGACATAACGTTTCGCGTGGGGGATGGGCTTCTTTGCCAGAACGTATTCCTCGATATCGATCTCTTCGAAGATTACGTCCGTTGTTTCATTCTGGGACGGTTCGAGTTCGCTCATAAAGGGAGTCCTCCGTTGGGCTCCACCAAGAGCATACCATGAATAGCCAATTGATAGCTATATTTTAAATAAAATATATTGATTTTATGGCTTAGGGGTGTATACTGCTCTTGGAGGATCGATGCGAAACGAACTGACGAAGCGAACTATGACCTTAAATCTGACGGAAGCAGAGATGGGTGTTCTGGAGTCGCTTTCGGCGCAAAAGGATTTGAGCAAGACTGCTGTAATCCGGCAGGCCTTGCGCCTGTACCAACTGCTGGATGCACGTCTGTCCAAAGGGGAAAAGCTTTTTTTCGAGGATGAGGCGAAGGGTGAGAAAGCGGAGCTGATGGTGATGATATGAAGGTACGCCGGAAGTGCGCGCTCAAAGTTCCCGAGCAGGACGCTCTTGCCGAAGCGGATCTGGTCGACGAATTGTCGAAGGACGATCTGATGCAGGCCCATCTCGATTGGGCTCCGGTACGTCTTGAAGCATTAAAGCGGTTGCAGGAGGCAAAGCGTCCGTGGCCCGAGCACTGGCATTGGGATTGGAGCAAGAAAGCGGACTTACTGGATCTGTTGGCCTATCGATGCATGGGGGTTGCGCAGGGAGGCCGGATGCAGGGATTGATGATGCTATCCACGATTGCCGGAAAGGGGCGCCTTCCAGGGCAACAGGGAAAAGCGGTTCTCTATATTGAATATCTAGAGAGTGCACCTTGGAATCTCCGTGCCCTGGCCGGCACACCCCAATTCCTCGGCGTCGGAGTGAGGCTGCTCGAGGCGGCGGTTGAGTTTAGCGGCGAAGAAGGATTTGGTGGAAGGGTCGGACTGCATTCCCTGTCACAGGCCGCGGACTTCTATCGGAGATATATGACGGACCTCGGACTGGATTCCAGTCAATCTCAGGGGCTCCGTTATTTCGAAATGAGCGCAGAGCAGGTGCGCTATTTTCTGGAAGGGAGGAGGCCATGAAAGAACTACGGATGAGCGACGAAGTATTTCGGAAGCGAGCGGAGGAAGAGGACGGTTGCATCGTTTCGGCGATCGGTCTCCAGCCGTTGTTTGCAAAACAGAAGGAAGCGAGCCAGCAAACGGGTGAATCGGCGAGAGAGCCGGTTCGCCTTGCCTTTAGCACCCTGATCAGTTACCGGAGACGAGCCTTGCGGTTGACCATCGAAAGCCTCGCTGAGAAAGCGAAGGTCGAAGTGGATGAATTGCTGCAGATCGAAGAGGACACAGGCTATGTTCCGGAGGCTAGGACTGTCCACCAACTGGCCAATCAGTTGAAATTGCCAATCCCGCAGCTCCTAGTTCTGTCGGGCAACGCAAGGAGCGCCAACGCGGAGCTAACCGAAGCAGCGGTACGTTTTGCAGCGAGGTCGCGTGCCGTTGAAAAATTGAATCGCGAACAGAGCGAAGCGCTGAACGAATTCGTGAAAGTGCTTGTGGGACAGACATTAGAGGCCAAGAAGAAGTAGGAAAGGAGCCAGCCTTGCGGAACCTTTATTTGCGGAAAACCACAGCCGACGACATTGACCGTCAGGTGAGAAAGGTTCTGCGAGGTTTGGGAAATCCCAACCCGCCGCTATGTCTCGACGACGTGCGCGAGCTGCTTAAGCTCGACCGGGAATACTACAGCAAAACCTCCGATGGCATTCTGCGTGAGACGGTCAGCCGCTTAAAGGTAGCGGGAAAACAGATCCTGCGGCGGCCCGCCCTGCTTCTCCAAGCCATCCTGCAAGCGGAATTGAAAGCGTTGTACGTACCGGATCGGAAGATCATCCTCCTGGATGAAACGGAACCTGAGATTAAACAAAGATGGAATGAAAGCCACGAGGTCATCCACAGTTTATTGGAATGGCACGGCTCGGTCCTGCTCGGAGATGACCGTATTACTCTCAACCTCGCGTGTCATGAGCAGATCGAAGCCGAAGCAAACTTCGGCTCGGGACGCTTGCTCTTTCTGCAAGAACAGTTCGAATCGGCTGCACGGGATTCGACGTGTCGGATGGAAGAAATTCGCGCCATCGGGAACTCGTTCGGCAATAGCATTACATCTACTCTCTGGCGTTTCGTGGAGCTCATGGACTACCCCGTCCTCGGGGTCGTGAGCCAACATCCCCGCTATACGGATGATCGCTTTGATCCCCTGCAGCCGTGCCGATACTTCATCCGTTCCTTGCCGTTTGCAAGGACCTTCTCGGGAGTCGATGAGACAACCATCTTCCAAATAATGCGTGCCAAGTGCAGCTGGAAGAGATACGGACCGCTCGCCGACGACGAAGTTGTGCTCACGGACGACAACGGCGGAAAGCATTTTTTCCACTTCGAGGCATTCCACAACCGACACGACGCGTTGGGTCTGTTCGTCTACCGACAAACGGTGGAAAAGAAAGTGATTGTGCCGGAGGCGGTTGTTATCGCGGGCAAATGATCTTGCACCTCGATCCGGACCACTGGCTGGTGATAGCTAGTCGGCAGCATCGCGGTCTCGCCCCCAAAGGTTTTATCAAGGTTGACCTAAGGGACAAACACCAGGTTCGGGACTGAGGGGAGTGAACGAACCATCAGATGTTGGTCGGTCGAAAGGATTTGTGGTCGGCGTGTTCGAGCGCTTTTTGTGCCTCACGGAGTTCATGTAGGTTAATTTCTAGTTCAGAGGCGTAGATTTCGGCGCGTTCGTGGACTCTTGCGTTTTTGATGGCGACGGCAGCCGCGACGGCAAGCGATTTAGCTAGGCGAAGGTGCTCGGGCGCAAAAACGTCGGGAATGTGTGCGCCGAGAGAGAGAATACCCAGAACACGACCGGCAGCGATGAGTGGAACGCCAAGCCATGATCCGATTTGATCAAGCGGTTGGATTCCTCGCCATTCCGGTTCCCGGGCTACGTCTGGCAAGAGAATGGCCCTTTTCTCGAATAGGATTTTCTCCAGAAACACGTTCACGGTTACTTTGAAGGTTAGTCCTATTCTTTTTGGTTCAACTCGGGGAGCTTCACGCGCAACCATGAGGTTCGATGCATCTTCTACGAACAGCACGGTGGCGACGTCAAAAGGAACTAACTCAGAAATGCAGTGCAGCAATGTATCGAGAACGGAATCCATCGCTAAGTTTTGGCTGAGAGCTAGAGTTGATCTGCGAAGTGCCTCAGCTTCGGCACGCGCCGCCTCTGCTGCGTCGAGGTGCTCGCTGATTTTCGTTTCAGCTTGTTTGCGCGAGGTAATATCTTGCGCAGTTCCTACTAGCCAGCGCGTTTCTCCATCTGCCCGGACCGGAAAGCCTTTAGCCCAACCCCAGCGAACTTCACCGTCGGCGCGAATGAAACGAAACTCCTCATCAAAATTCCCAGAATTTCGAACATCCTGAAGTTTAGAAATTACGCGAATCCGGTCTTCGGGATGGATTACTTCACGGTACGAGGACGGATTCTGTCGAAGACTCTCGACGCTGTTTCCGGTGATTGTGGCGTAGGCGTGGTTTACGTAGGTGATTTCCTGTGTGTCGGCATCCATCATCCAGAAGACCTCCTGAATGTTGTTCGCCATTTGCTGGAATCGTTCTTGACTCTTTCTAAGGGATAACTCTGCGTGCATGCGTTCGGTCACATCACAAAGGATTAGTAGATGACGGCCCGGCAAGTAGTTCGCTGTGGCAGTAAAGTCTACATACAGAGTTGTTCGGTCGCCTGCAATCAAGCGTGCACGACCTTGCTGATTTTTGTTCCGCAGGAAAGAACTCCAACCTTGGGTGAACGCATTAGTGTCTACCAGGAAACGACCGATGTTTTGGCCGATCAGTTCGTTCAGGGAGCATCGCAGGACAGCCGCCGCTGCTGGATTTGCATCCAAGCAATCGCCCGCGTTATCTGCGATCAGGATTCCATCGAGAACGTTTCGGAAAACGGACGAAAACTCGCAATCGGTGTCACGAAAAGCTTGATCTGTTTCTCGATGTTTGGTGCCGAAGTACCAAAGAGAATAGAGGTTCAAGAATGCCGCGAAGCCCAAAGCAATGAGGAGCAACGGCACCAAGTTTGTGGCAGATATCGAATGGTGGTTGTAAGCAAAAAGTGATAGGCATAGAAATCCGATCGAAGCGCCTAGCGTGGCGATGGAACACTGGCGAAGCCAGGAAGGAGAGGATTGGCGAAACGTCGATTGTGACCGCTTCATACGAGTTGAGCCGACATCTGAAATCTCTCAGTGCGCATAAGCTATCACCGTGCAAGGCGTAACGTTGTTTCGACGTTTGCCGTGTCTCTAATTGAGGACAGGGTTCAGCACTGGGAGGACCCGCCTTCGCTCAAGCCGGAAACTTCGATTCAGAACAAAGCGTTCAGGATTTGACGGGCATGGCTCAACTGTTCGGAATCAAGGCTGGACAGCAACTGCTCGATATTCTTTCGAAGCGTCTTTGGATCAGCTGCGGAGTCAAACTCAAAAAACCTTGAGGGAGAAACGTTAAGGCATCTGGCGAGGGCGATAATTAGATCAAAGGACGGTTGCCTCTCCCCTCGTTCTATCCGTCCGAGATGCTTAACCTCGATATCCACTTTTTCAGCCACCTGCCAAATCTTCAGCTTTCTGGACTTCCGTACAGAACGGACCAAGCCACCGAATTGTGATGCCGGGGTCATGGAAGGCTTCCACCCGACAATAAGCGTGTGACCATGAATGAAAAACCACCAGGAAAGTCACTAATCAATTGACAAGGAGGCCTACAAGGCGTAATTACGAATATAAAGGTGACTTCTCCATTCTTCGCATGACATCTGAGGGAAGGACAGCTATCGCCTTACACATCTTTACGATGGTTTCTAATTTGGCGCTGACAAGACCGCGTTCGATCAGGCTGACAGTCGTTCGGTCACATCCTGCGTTTTCGCTTACCGTTTCCTGGGATACCTGGTTTCTCTTTCTCAACCTACGAAAGGCTTCCCCGAACGCCTTCTCAGGCCCGGACAGAGGCTGAACATGTTTGCCATGAGCCTTCATGTGAGCGTGAAGCGTCGCATGATGATGAATGTATTCCCACGGAATGCATTCTGCATTCATGGGCGTCACCTTTCGCTACATGCGATGGAGCAATTGCGGTGAGTTCCTCCGTCACAGCTAGGTTTCCTTCGTTGCCGACGTCACCAGAAGTCGTGACAAATTCCACCACCACGGCAGGTGTGCCAACGTTCCCAACGGAATTATCCGATGAAGCGTTACTAAGGAAGGTTTGTGGACGTGAGGAAGACGCTCTTACTGCACTTTTTAGGCGTTATGCCAGGACCGTTCGGACGGTAGGCCAGAGGATCCTACGTGATAGCGGAGAGGCAGATGATCTTGTTCAAGAGGTCTTCCTATACATTCATAGGAAGAGCGGGCTGTTCGATAGGTCAATAGGCTCCGCACGTTCTTGGATCATGCAAGTTGCCTACACCCAGGCGTTGATGCGCAGGAGGCAACTCAAATCCCACGGCTTCTATGCGTCCGTAATCACAGACAAGGCCTTTGAAAATCGCCCTTGTGGAGCCGAAGATGCACACTACGATAGTACCGTTGAGGGGTTTTTCGGCAGAAACGGATGGAAGATTGTCTGGGATAGCCTGACCGAATGCCAGCGGGAGACCTTACGGCTACATTTTTATGAAGGTTGCACGTTCACAGAGATTGCTGAGAAGTTGAGCCAATCCTACGTTAACGTTCGCCACCACTACTACCGCGGTTTGGATAAGCTTCGAAAGCATGCGGATGAGAACGACCTGAAATGGCCATAAACCACATATCGGCAGTAAACAAACGTTTGTAACGTCGAGGCGTTGTGACGATGGATGCGCACGAGGAATATCTAGAATTGTGTGCCGCTTCGACCGCGGGTGAACTGAGCGGCGAAGAAGAAAAAAAGCTGGAAGAGCACCTTGCTGTTTGTGTGTCCTGCCGTCGGGCGAAACACGAGTACGAAATGACGGTCCAGAAAGCCCTTCCAGTCTTCTCCGATGATCTTGCTGCGCTTCCGGAGGAATCCGACACCGCTTGGTCCGTTGAAAAGGCAGAGGCAGCTTTCTTAAAGCGGCTGCGCGGGGTTCATAATTCTCGTCCCACCGTTGACAACACAATAGGCAAAACAGAGACCGAGCCGACCGGTCGCCGATTTGCTTACCAACCATCCCGAATCCCATGGGCCCAACTCTGGATGCCATTTGCGGCATGCGTGCTCCTGGCGATTGCATTGGGAATCGTCGCATATCGAAACGGCGTGAAGCGCGTCGCAGACAAGGCGCAACAAACAACCGCGAAACCAAATTTGTCCGTTGACTCTCTCGAGGAGGAGATCAGCGATTTCGGACACGAGAAGGCCAAACTTTTAGCCAAGCTCGCAGATGATGACAAAGCCATTCAAGATTTGAAGCGCGCAGTAGGGGAACAAACCGACGAAATCACACGGTTGCTGGCGTTGAACGGTGCCAGTGTTGCGAAAGCCCAGAGTGGAGAGCGGTCCAGTGGAGACGAGACAACCGAGATCTCACGTTACCACACAGAACTCGTCGCGGCGCAAACTGCGTTGCAAGAGCTACAGGCGAAAGCCGACACACTTAGCCAGCAGAGAGAGGAGGCGGCAAAGCGTGCTGAAAGTCTAGATGGAAAGGTGAGTGAACTGACACAATTGGCCCGTGATCGCGCAGAGACGCTTGACCGGCAGCAGGCGGAGCTTGCGAAACAACAGGAACTGCTGGAGCACGATCGGGACATTCGAGAATTGATGGGGGCTCGCGACTTATATATTGCCGAAGTTCACGATATCGCGGGTACGGGGCAAGCGGACAAGACGTACGGACGTGTTTTTTACACCAAAGGGAAATCGCTGATCTTCTATGCCTACGATCTCGACGCGCAACCGGGCTTGCGCGACGCTAGTTTTCAGGCCTGGGGCCGAAGAGGACCGGACAAAGCGCAAGCTCTCAATCTCGGCATCTTCTATGAAGATAACGCCAGCAAGAAGCGCTGGATACTTAAAGCCGAAGATCCGAAAACGCTGTCGGACATCGACGCAGTGTTTGTGACCGTTGAGCCGAACGGCGGGAGCCATCATCCGAGCGGGAAGCAACTGCTTTTTGCCTACCTTCGCGTCACTCCAAATCATCCCTAGGACTCAAATCGACCCTCATAGAAAATTGTCCCTATTTAAGGACAAGAGACGTTTGGCACAAAAACTACGCGCATTCGCATAGACCTTGTAGTGAGGAGAAGTACCTCACCGGCTAGGAGGGTCGTTTGCGATTGCGCGCTTTTTTTTCTAGTGCGTTTATCTCTATCCTGTTCGTCTTTTCCTTGGCCGCGCAATCTCCCTACGGAACGATCAGTGGAATTGTCATCGATCCGACGGGAGCCGCTGTTGGCGGAGCCGAAGTACTGGTGGTCAATGACGCGACGCGCGTTCAGTACCCGGGAAGAACGAATGACGAAGGAATCTACCTGATTGCGAACCTGCCTCCGGGGTCTTATCGGCTGCAAGTGTCGAAGCAGGGCTTCAAGACAATCATAAAACCCGACATTACCGTGAACGTGCAGGACGCGCTGGCACTCAATTTCACACTTCCGCTGGGGGCGGTGTCAGAGATCGTGACGGTTCAGGGTGGCGCGCCGCTCGTGAATACAGAGTCGGCTGCGGTGGGCACCGTTATCGACCGCCAATTTGTGGACAGCCTTCCGCTGAATGGCCGGAGTTTCAACACACTGCTGCAGTTAACGCCTGGAGTGGTCATAGCGCCGTCCAATTCGATCTCGCCCGGACAATTCAGCATCAGCGGCCAACGCACGAGCGCAAACGACTTCACGGTCGACGGTGTCTCTGCGAACTTCGGCGTTGGATCTTCCACGGTGGTTGGGGCATCGGGGACGGGAAATGCACAGGCATTCAGTGCTATCGGCGGAACGAGCAGCCTTGTCTCCGTGGATGATCTTCAGGAGTTTCGCGTTGAAACTTCTTCGTTCGCACCTGAGTTCGGCCACACTCCCGGCGGACACGTTCTCCTGACCACACGCTCAGGGACCAACGACTGGCACGGGTCCCTGTTCGAGTACTTCCGCAACGACGTTCTTGACGCGAACGATTGGTTCGCGAATAACGCGGGCCAGTCTCGCGCACCGGAGCGGCACAACGATTTTGGAGGATCGCTCGGAGGCCCGATTCACAAAGACACGACATTTATCTTTGCCTCCTATGAGGGCGCGCGTCTTCGATTGCCGCTAACGTTCATTGGAACTGTGCCGTCTGAAATGACTCGGGCCGGGGCATCTCCTGCCATCGCTTCGCTTCTTAACGCCTTTCCGCCGCCAAACGGAACGATTTCGGCGGATGGAAATACCGCCGTGTTCACAGGGACTGCCTCCAACAGCGCTACGCTGAACGCTGGCAGCGTTCGAATCGATCATCATTTCAATGACCGCTGGTCAATCTTTGGACGGTTCAACGAAGCTCCGTCGAATTTCATCAGTTTAGCTCAGAGTCCAAATGATCCGCAGACAACGGAAGTTGACACGAGAACCGTTACAGCTGGCCTAAATATCGTTTTCGGCCCTCGTATTACCGACATGGTGCGAATGAACTACTCTTCCCAAAGCGCCAGTAGTCTGTATCAGCTTACGTCCGCAGACGGAGCTGTTCCGTGGAATCCAACCATTCTTCTTGGGAACCTGTCAAACACGGCAAACCAAGTTATATTTGGCACCGTCGACACAGATTTTCTGATCACGGGCCCCCTCGCCAAGAATCGCAACCAGCAATGGGAGATTGTGGACGATTTCGCGGTGTCGGAGGGAGCGCACCAATTGAAGTTTGGTTTGGATTACCGGGCCAACTATCTTGACGCTATTCCTTATCAGCACCTGCTCGAATACCTGTCATTCAGTGTTCCATCCCTGCTTTCAACATCGAGCGCGGATCTGTTTCTTCCCATCACGACCGCGCCAGCCAAGCTTTTGACCCGGTCGACGTCGTTGTACGCTCAGGACACTTGGAAAGTGACTCCGCGCCTGACATTGACGTATGGATTGCGATGGGAGTTCAACCCCGCTCCTTCACCGAGGGGGAATACAACGCTGGCAGCCTGGGAAAATGTGAACGACACGGCGGCCATCGCGTTGGCCCGTGGGGGCACACCGATTTGGAAGTCAACTTACACGAACTTTGCACCGCGTATCGGTGTGGCTTGGGCACCCACCGACAAAAGAGACTTCGTAGTCCGAGCGGGCGGAGGCATTTTCTACGATCTGGGCGTGGGAGCAGCCGCCAATCTAACTTCAAGCTTTCCCAACAACGTTCAAAACGTTCTTTCGGGTACACCGATCCCAATCGGCGATCCCACACCGTTCTTGCCCGTTATCTCCGAGCAGCCTCCGTTCCCCGGAATCGTGAACGCGATTTCCCCGGACCTGAAGTTACCGCGCTCATACCAGTGGAATCTAGCTGTCGAAAAATCGTTCCACGATTCGCGGGCCGTGACGGTTACGTATGTGGGACAAGTGGGTCGGGACTTGCTCCGTACCGAGGGTCTGGGGACCCCCAACCCGGATTTCCTGGGGACATTCTTCTTGACCAACAATAGCGCGAGTTCCAACTACAACGCATTACAGGTTCAATATCGCCAACCAATGTCACATGGTGTACAAGCTTTGCTCAACTACACCTATTCGCATTCAATCGACAATGCGTCGAATGATACCGTGGACTTTGTGTCGCACACGGTGATTTCCGCGCAGAACGATCGGGCATCTTCCGACTTTGACGCTCGCTACAGTTTCTCTGGGGCGATTACCTTCGCGATTCCCGCGCCTTCCAAGGCAAAAGGATTCGCACCGCTTTTGCGAAACTGGTCAACCGATGTCGTGGTTGTGGCCCGCAGCGGTTTCCCCTTCAATGGCACCATCGCTACTCCAGTTGACGGCTCCGAACCGAGGGCTGACCGAATTCCGGGACAGCCTGTGTGGATCTTCAACTCGCAGCTGCCAGGCGGAAAGGCCCTGAACCCGAACGCGTTTGCGGTTCCTCTTCCAGGCGTGCAAGGCACGGAAGGACGAAACGATATTTCTGGATTTGGCCTGACGCAAGTAGACCTTTCTTTGGCCCGACAGTTTCTGTTGACCGAGCGCCTTCATCTCCAATTTCGGACAGATGCGTTCAACGTTCTCAACCATCCCAATTTTACTAACCCGGTAGCCCTGATCGGTTCCGACCCGCGCTTTCTCGAATCGCAGTCGATGCTCAATCAAGGACTCGGCGGCCTGAATCCGCTTTTTCAAGAAGGCGGACCGCGGTCGCTTCAACTGTCACTGAGACTCACTTTCTAGCGCCATTGCGAACGTCTGACTGTGCCCGGCTTATGGGCGACAAGGATAGCTCTGTGCCGAAATGCGGTCTTTTGCGCTTAATCCTGTTCGCGATATTCAGCACCGTGTGGGTTCTGACCGCACTCGGAGCGGCGCAAGTAGAGAAAAAGAGAAGCGTGACCGTAGCCGATACGATTCGCATGACAACCGTTCCGGATATTCAATACGCGGCAGGGGACAGTTCGACGAGCCGCGTTGCACTGTTCTCGCCCGACGCCAAACGATTCCTGATTGTGACGGAGCGGGGCATTCTCGAAACGAACGAACGGGAATTCTCACTGCTCTTGTTTGAAACCTCTGCGTTATTTCGTTCGCCGAAACCGGAGGTGCTGCTCTCGATGCGATCGCGATCCAACCGTGACGCAATCCGCAATGTGAAATGGCTCGACAACGAAACGCTTATTTTCTTGGGAGAATCCTACGACAGCTCCCAGGTGTATATGCTGCACCTTCCGGCAAAAGAGATTGAACAACTGACCGCGCATGCTTCGCCCATTGTTGATTTTGATTTCAATGCTGAATTCAGGGAACTGGTCTACGCTGCAGAGGCGGCCCCCCTGAGTTCCGAGGCTGCCTACGCGAGATGCGCGCACGGATATGCGATTACAAATCAGGCGCTCGACGACATTCCCCGAAGCCTGGAAGATTGTAAGCAGCCGGCTCTTTTGGGAGGCCTCGAAGCGTACGTGAAAAGAGAGGGGGAGGCCGCTGTCCGGATTCCCTTTGTCGATTATTACGATACGCTGAAGCCGATTTCGCTCAGCCCCACAGGAAAATACGCGATTTTCGATGTCCTCGTCCGCGTCGTACCGCCTGCATGGAGGGAATACGAGGATCCGTACATCCGGGCTGAAGCCCTCGCTTCCCGTAACAGAGGGCCGTTCTCCTGGTTGAGCGAGTACATGCTCGTCGATACTTCCACCGGACACGTTAGACCCATTCTGAACGGTCCCATCGATTTGACCCTGGGCGCATCGCTGTGGTCGCCCGACGGAGGGTCGGTTGCGATTTCCGGAGTCTTTCTTCCATTGGATGTTACCGATCCAGCGGAATTGGCCGCGTGCAAAGCACATGCGTTTGTGGTGGAAGTAGACCTCGCGAGCGGAAAGTTTGTGAAGATTTCCGACAAGCAATTGATCGCGGAACGCTGGAATGCGGACGCCAACGAATTGTTTCTCCGGGCTCCATATCGGAACCCGGAACTTGGTAATGCAAAGTATCGCAAGACGGATGGAGTCTGGATTGAAGAGACGGTCAATAAAACCCCAGACTACGCCTTGCACCCCAGCGTCACACTTGAGCAGGGTCTCAACTCACCACCGAAAATTTTCGCAGCCGACGTGATGCATCAAGAGAAGCAACTCGTTCTCGATTTGAATCCACAATTCGATGGTTTTGAATTTGGAAAGATCGAACGTGTTACGTGGATGGCGAAGGACGGCCACGAAGTCGAAGGCGGCCTGTATTATCCGCCGCAATACGAACCAGGGAGGCGGTATCCGTTGGTGATTCAGACGCACGGCTTTTCAAAGGACGAATTCTGGATTAATGGCCCCTGGAACAGCGCGTTCGCAGCCCAGCCTCTTGCGGCAAGGGACATCGTGGTGCTTCAGGTCGGATACGCCACAGAAAGGGGCGCGGATGCACGCGCGGCGAGAACACCGGAAGAAGCGCCGCGGCAGATGGAAGTCTATGAGGCAGCCGTCGACTTTCTGGACGGATTGGGAGTGATCGACCGGACGCGAGTGGGGATCATCGGATTTAGCCGAACCGTCTATAGCGTTGAATATACGCTGACGCATTCTTCCTATCATTTTGCCGCGGCCATTGCGGCGGACGGATTTGACGGCGGATACATACAGTATCTAGTGAATCCCTACGCGAAACGAGACTACAACACCGTGAATGGTGGCGATCCCTTTGGGGCAGCTTTTGAACTTTGGCGAGAAAGATCGCCCTCCTTTACCGTGGATCGTTTGCATACGCCGATCCGGCTCGAAGGGTACGGCGACATCTCCTCGGTGATCGGCAACTGGGAATTGTACGCCAAACTGATTCTCCTGGATCGTCCAGTGGATATGGTCTATATCCCTGATGGAAACCACCTGCTCGTTAAACCCTGGGAGCGGTTGACGTCGCAACAAGGGAGCGTGGACTGGTTTTGTTTTTGGTTGAAAGGCGAGATCGATCGCGACCCGCAAAAGCGGGAACAGTACGAGCGGTGGGGAGAGATGCGTATACAGCAGGGGAAATCGGCCGAAACCAGCGAACTGAGGGAATGAGCCAGGGCGGTCGTGGCCAGCAATCGCCCTGGCGGTTCACTTATTCATCGGCCTGAAACGCTGGCGGACGGAGAGTGCCATTCGAGTGATCTTGTGCGATCACATCTTTTTGCATCTGCTGGATGCTTTTTGCAGCGTCATCCACACAGACGATTTCCGGCTTCTCGTATTTCATGTGTTTCACCTCCTTTTTTTTCCAATTTACCCAGCTGGGGAATGTTGTTAGCCGCGAACCGATCACTTTCCGACAAACTTCCGGGACGATCGGTTGGGCGGCAGTCCGCCGACAGGCGCAGGACGGATTGGACACGCACATCGCGCAACCACGATTCGAGTTCCAGTGTTCGGCTGATGCGCCAGAGGTGAGCATCGTTGCCGTGGCAGGCGTCGTCGAGAGATGCTTGAAAAGCATCCTGGTTGATTGCACCGATTGATGCGCAAAGCATTTTCTCCGTCCACTTTTTCAACTGGCTGCACTCGGCTTGCAAAGATTTCATCGGGCTCCGAGCGACATACGCTTTGCGCTTTCGTTCGAGGACGGCATCGGGAACCGTTCCACGTAAAGCCCGGCGGAGCAATGATCGGCGGCGTCCTGGGCGTATGATTTGTTCGCGTGGAACACTGTAGAGAAATTCCAGCAAGTCTCTGTCCAGGAACGGATACCGCCGCTCAAGATTCGGAGAGATTTGCGTAGGGGCGGAAGCAATCTGTCGCCGCAAATCGTCAAGCGCACACAGATTTTCTTGGAAGCTAGGGAGTGGCCCGAAAAACGTCAGCCTCTTCGATGTGAGGGTCGCCGTTGATCGGGTTCGTCGTTCGAATGTTGGGTTAAGCCAAGGGACCTTAGCGCGCCATGCGGAGCCTCCAAATGCCGGCGAAGGCAGGAATTCGGAAATCACGCTGCCCACCATGTGGACTAACGGACGGCGTGCAGCGAGCGACCACGCCACGGTCTGCCGACATAGCTTAACCATTCTGGCCTGCACAAGCAGGTCCGCCAGCTCCGGAATGCCCGTGGGCACGCCACCCGTGCATTCGTCGCCTCCAAGTCCAGAAAGAACAACCCGGACGCCTTCGCAGCGCAAATAAGCCGAAACCGCTTGCTGCGGAATGGATGGAACGATGCCTGCCGCTGGAGTGCAAGAGAATTTTGACGGATCACGTTCCGGAATGAACGCGAGTTGTGCGCTTACGTCGACGTGGAATCCGATCCTTTTTCGAGCAGTCTCGACAGCAGCGACGAAGGGTCGTTCATTCCAGGCAGGCTCGGTGTCATCCAAATAGGAGAGAGTGTCGAGGCGCGACGCCAAGCCAGGTTCCTCCTTAAGAACTCGGTCGGCGACACATACGATCGACGACGAATCCATGCCTCCGCTCAGTTCCGAGACGAGCGGGCCAATTGATCGCAATCGTCGACGCACGGCTCGGGTGAACATACTGCGGAAGCCCTCTTCGTATTCCGCGTCACTGGAGAAGTGAAGACGTTTCCCCGGCTGGAAGTCCCAGTATTTGCAAATCTTTTTGGCGCTCGGGGTGATTGCCACGTAAGAACCGGGAGGCACAGCGCGAATCTCACGATAGGGAGTGAGAGAGGCCGCAGGAAAACCGTAAAGCCATCCCGCGACATATTCATCGCATAGCGTGAACGTTCGGTCGGCGAGCATGACGAGGGGTTCAAGGAGCGTCGACCATGCGATGTATCGGTCACAATGCAAGTAATAGAGGGGCCGCGTAGCCAGGAAATCTACCGCGAGGACCAAAGTGTTCTCAGTACGGTGCAAGGCGCTCAGCGACCAGTCCCCAATCAATCGGCCAAGTGTTTTCGCACCTTCTTTTTCATACCAGGAGGAAACGATATCGACGTCCGTCGTACCGAGACCTAGAGGTTGATTTGTCCTCTCGCTTAGTTCTGAGCGATTATCGAGGCGGCCATCCCACATGAGGTAGGTTCCCGAGGGCGAAATAAAAGGCTGGCGTTCGCACCGCGATTCTTCGGTTGTGTGAAAGGCTCCATAGAGTATGCAGCACGCAGCTTCAGTACAGACGGTCCTGGCATCGGGTGCGTGAGGCCCGACGATGGTCCGAACCTTCGCTATGTACTCTGGGTCAATGGGTTGCCCGTCGAAATTCCATTTGCCGAATTGAACGCTCACGATCTGCTCTCCCGGTGATTTTGTTCAACAGCGATCCATGACGGTGTACATCGCGGACGTGTAGGACTTGTCGTTGACGATGCGGCCTGCCACTTCGACCCAAGCGTGGGCGCGGAATGGACATGGCTGGACTCCGATCACCATTTCGGCGGGAAGGCTCGCCTTACGTAGCAGTGTCGTTGTAGCGGCAGAGCGTTGCAGACAACGTACTTCCTTAAAATAGAAAACGCATGCCAAATCAACGGCGTGGCATACATCCGCATCTGCTCGCGTGCCCGATCGATCGCTGCCAACTGGAAAGCTCCGCACTTTCTCGTAAACAAGCGGAAAGCCGCTGCGTGCGAGTCGCATGTCGACACGCAGCAACTCGATATAGGCCGCAAGCACCAGCCACACTAACGTTGTAATGGGAAGAGATTGCTCGATTTCCGTCTGCTGCTGCAGTTGCATGGCTTCGCTCCCGGGTCAGCTTCGATCACCTTCATCGAGCAAACTGTAATTCCTGAGTGATGCAAGGAAAGAGTGGACGTCGGCGGAAGCAAGAGCGCTGTCGACATCACAGCGCCGACTAATTTCCGCGGCGATATGCTCCTCCGTATAGCCACGAGCCAGGAGTTCCAGGATTGTCGCGCCCGTGGTATTGAGGCGGAACATCTTTCCTTGCTGGAGGTCCAACATGACTCCTCCATCGGAATTGGTCACCGTTCTAAGGTTCTCGGAGAGTCGCATCATTGAATTGCCGCCAGTGTCAACCCGCGTCAACTGTCTGGAAGCGTGTCACGTGGGGGCATCGAATGCCACTGGGTCGTGCAAATGTTCGCGATTGTTCTGCGCTTCGCTCAAACGATGGCCACCATTGCGAAAAATGGCACTGTGGTGGCCGGTGGGAGAGTCCTAGCTGTTCGGCTTTGTGCCTTCCGGTCGGATGATTCTGGATATCTCAAGGGATTTCCTTCAACCGGCGAACAATCCCCACGATCTGGCCCACGACCTCGACATCGGTCCGGTGGCGAAGCCGCAGCAGCTTCGGCAATCCGGCCGTACATGGGTGAATGATCAGGATTCCGTTCAGTCGGCTGTAAGAGCCGCACAAGTAGTTGCCGTCGCGCCGCAGAAAAACGTAGAGCGGCTGCGCCCATTTGGGCCAAGACAGAGACGAGCGGGCAGTCTTCTTCCTTCGATCAACAATGAGAAAAGCGGCGCCATCCATGTACGGATGGACGAATCGTTCAATACCCCCCGCCCAGAAGACGTCACGAATGGACAAGTCCGGTATGCCGAAAAAAGTGGGCATCGCCCCGTGGAGGAAATAGGGAAGGTGTAGAAATCGACGTTCGATCTCTTTCATGCACTCCGAGGAACTCGAAGTGGTATCGATGCTGTTGTTCGGTTTCGAGTCTTCCAAGAAACCGAGTGGCATGGGAAGTTGGGCAGGACCGTCGAGTTGCACGCCGGCTGCATCGAGGAAGTCTGCGACACCGGCAAAATACACCGCGCAAATCGAAATGAGCTTGTGTATGTGCCGAGGTGGCGATTTCTTTGCTTCGTAATCCGAGAGGGAGCCTGGAGCGCAAAAATATCGGGAATCGCGAAGGGTTTGCGCAATAACGCGTGTCCGTTTCGAGGCCTCTCGAAATGAAAGCCCCGAGCGCTTTCGGGCCTGTTGCATGAACTCACCGACAGTGCGGGCAGGTATATGTCGCGGCAGAGCGAGTGGAGTTCGATAGTCGCCGGGACTTCTGGGAACCGTTGGCTTTTCGATTTTCACAGTCTGTCGAATTTCTATATCGGCGATCCCGACTACAACAGCCTGGGCTCCTAGCTCCAATTCAGTGAACGCGTAGGGCAAATGTCTTGAACACAGGATTACTCGATTGTGTCCTGTACGGCAAATCTGGGAACACACCTTGCCGCGGGCGTGCTCGACAAGAAATAGATTCTTTCCGGGTGTATTTCCGGAGGAGAACTCCGTTTGCTGCTGAGCACGAGGATTCACTCGCACAATGCTTCCGGGGAGCAGATCAGGAAACGCGAAGGCGTCCCGCGAGCCGATCTTCACGAAGCGGAAAGCAGGAATCCCAACGGCACCAAGCGAATCTGCGCGGCGAGATTCGCCGGGCGACAGCCACCGGCTGAGGGGAACAAGGGGAGCCGAAAAGGAGGCCGGAGCGACATCCCGAAACCACGGAATGGCGGACCGGGGATGGTAAATCCGAGCGTCCAGCTCCACCGTGCGAAGCGCGGCGAATAAAGCTTGGAAGCGGGTAACGTTGTCGAGCGAAAAGCCGAAGAGATCCAGCCAATCGATGAATCGGTAGCCCGACAAAATGCTAAGCGTCGCTACCTGATAAACACTGGGGCTGAATTGCCGGCTGCGGATAGCGTCGTAAAGGTTATGCGGGATGTGACCGAGGCGACTATCCGTCGAGTCGGACGATTTCCTGCACACCTCGGCCAAGGACAAGCCGCGCGCTGCAAGCAGCGATTGGATCTTACTCACCAGAATCAAAGCCGAACTGCGAGAAGAGGCTGGCATCGTCCCGCAAGTGCAAGACGAAACCTAGATTTCTTGGGAGAAAAGCTACAGGTGACTGTCATTACAGACGGGGGGACTGTCCGGAATTCGAGACAGCGCCACAGAATTGTAAAGACAGAAGTTCAGATGTGATAAGGTAATATTTTACAGTACCAGTGAGTAGTAAGTAACAAATGCGGCCACATCTGGAATCCAGAATGAACCCAAGCGGCCCAACCGAACACGCAGGCCTTAGGTTGAAGGAGTTGCGGGTGCGCGTGGGTCTTACCCTTCGCGAGGTTGAGAATCTAAGCCGCCGCCTTGCCAACGAGAAGCAAAACCAGGATTTTTTCATCTCGCGCGGCTGGTTAAACAACGTCGAGAACGGTTCCTATACGCCCAGTATATTCAAGTTGTACTCGCTCGGGGCGATTTACAATACACACTGGTCAAGCATTTTTTCGTTTTTTGGCGTGCAGCTAAGCGACTTTGGCCGGGACCAGGCGATGTTCGCTCCTCCGAGAACGCAACTCGTTCCTACATCAGAGGAGGCCGACGGCGAGACAATCGTCGTCCCGCTGCGCTCACGCGAGCACCTCCAACTGGATAAGACCAACCTTCTATCGCGATTGGTAGAAATCTGGGGAGAGGTCCCAATTCGCCTGATCCAACATTTGGATCTGCGCAAGTGCGTCTACGGGTTCATCGGCATGTCCGACTACACCATGTACCCCATCCTGCGGCCCGGCTCCGTCGTCCAGATTGATGGAAATCAGCGGAAAGTACTTCCCGTCAAATGGGAAAACGAGCACGAGCGACCAATTTTTTTCATTGAGCTGCGGAATGAATACATTTGCAGCTGGTGCGAAATCCGCGAAGGTCACCTGCTCGCGGTTCCCTATCCCAACTCGCGGTGCGAGATTCGCAGGTTTCCCTATCCGCATGAGGCGGAAATTGTCGGCCGGGTAACGGGCGTGGCGATGCGGCTCGCTGAGTCACACACCTAACGGACAAATGCATTCAAGTAAATTGTTCAATGACAGGACTGCATGTAAAGAGAATGTCCATGTCCAGACGCAAGGTCACAAATTTCGAGAAAGATGGTCGCCGCAAACATCATCACTGGCTGGTGACCTTGACCTATTCCGACAACGAGTCGTTCGCGCGCGTCTACATCGATCGCGAAAAGGAGGAGAAGTTTGCGGCTCGGCAGAAGAAATCACCGATTGTGAAGAATACCCGTATAAGACGGTTGAGTTGAGAAAGCGGGCCGTGCGAGAGACACAGCCCGCGTAAGGGATTGGTCCGTCGTTGTTACTTCCTCGCCGCCAAGGCCGCAGGTTTCGTCGGATTCTTGCTGGCCTTTTGCTTCCTCGATAGCTCGGTCTGTACATCTGCTGCGAGTTTCGTGGTGTTGATTTTGTAGCGTACAGCCGTGCGAGCGAGGTTGGAGTCCTTCCCAAGGGCCTGCCGGGGGTTGTATCCCGGGCAGTACAGGTCGGACACGAGCGCGCATACGACGAGGAAGTGCTGGACCTCCTGCGTGCTCATTTCGCTCACGGCCTTTCCCGCGATGCTCTTATAGTCCACGGTGCTGCCGCCCCACGACGCCTTGGTCTTTTTCTCTTCCCATCCATGAACGCGGCAGAGGCGGCGGTGGTTGTCATGTCCCAGCCGCTCGAAGTAATCGAGCGCTGCCATTTCAAGGTCGGGACGCGACAATGTTACCGGAAGCTTCTCGCGAATCGCGTTCAGGATACAAATGCGCGCTCGGCGAACACTTCCTTGGCTCGCGCCGCTCGTTCCTGCGGTGAGGGCTGGTAGCGTGTGACTCGCGCGTGGACTGGGCACTTTTCGTCGCGGCACACATGGAGTAGCTTGCCGGCGTCTGGGCCGTCGATCACGACGGCGGGTTTGGTGTGCGCGCACTCTGTTTTTTTCTGCGCCTTACGGTACTGACCTTCGTACAGGACCTCGGGATTCCGCTGTTGAGCCTGCCATGCGGGAGCGTGGGAAACACGCAGCGGCTTTTCTCCTGCCGTTTCAAGAGGCTGCACGCGAATCTGGACGAGAGCTTCTACTTTCCTGTGATAACACGTTCGGTCGGTACAGATGGATTTCTGCCGCACTTCCGGAAAGAGGAGCGGATTGTTCCCGGTGCGTTTCGGGCATTTCGCGCAGCTTCCCGCGAAAGGAAGCAGGCTTTCGTCCTGTGGGTCAAAGGGAGCGTTCGTAAGGTCCAAGTGGATTTCCCGCTCGAGCCACTCGCGGAGTTGCCGCACGGTGACTGCTTCCGCTTTTCCGTCCTATAGGATGGCCGCAGCGGTACGGTGATTCGGGAAACATTCCAGTAAAGCGCGTCGCTGGTCGTTTGGCGCGAGCCGAGCCATTTCAAAAGCATGCGCGACCGAGAGCTTCCCATTGTAGAAGGCCTGTTGCACCTCTTCGACGAGATGGGTCAGCCGCGAGCGAGCGTAGACGTATTTCTCGGACCGACCGATTTTCTCGGCAAGGCTTTCCGCATCGGTGAGTTCGCGGACGCTCGCGGGAATCGTTTCCATCTTGGCGAGTTTCGAAGCGCGATAACGTCGCGCTCCTGCCACGAGTTCATACGAGTCCGGGCTCTCCATCCGGCAACGGGC
Source organism: uncultured Acidobacteriota bacterium (assembly GCA_963703675.1). Classification (GTDB taxonomy): domain Bacteria; phylum Acidobacteriota; class Terriglobia; order Acidiferrales; family UBA7541; genus Palsa-295. The sequence continues at coordinate 200,718 of CAVPFH010000015.1, forward strand.
GCACCAAGACGGGTTGCAATACCCCGTGCAGTCGGATGTTGTCCGCCAATTCAGCGAGTCTCGTTTCATCAAACTGGCGTCTGGGATTTGTCTTCGATTCCTGAATACGGGAGAGCGGTAAGTCCCGCACTAAGGATACAGCGTGAGGGATGACTTCTTGTGCGTTCACTGCTACGGCCGTCGTCATGATGTTCTTCTCCTTTTTTCTTTCGTTTTTCGTGCATCAATACTCATCGGGAAGCAGAAGGGTGGTATGGGAACGGTCGGCTCGGTGATGATCCAAATTCTGTCGTTGGCGGTGGTGCGGTAGCTGCTCAGGAGCCGGAAACCTCTTTCCAGGCTGAACCGATTTTCGGCCTTATCTTCATCGGGCAGTTGTCCCCAATCGCCTCGCACATGACGTGATAAGAACTCCATCGCGTCTTGTCCGGTTTTTTCGAGTGCGGCCAGCGCGCCGGGTGTGGCAACGAGTTGGCCCAGGTCAAACAACGGTTGTTTTGCGCTTCTTTGCATGACTTTTCCTCTCCTTGTGTGGATTTGGCCTTTGCTTCCCAGAGGCGCGGCTTGGAGCCGCGCGTAAAAAGCAAATGCCCTTCATGGCGGGGGAAAGCGCCTGTCCGTCCGCGCTGTCAAGGGCGCCGGGTTTGCGTTCATCGGAGCGAAGCGGAGACCCTTGACAGAACAAGCGGGCGGACAGGCGCAGTCTTTCCGCAGGAAGGGCAGGCAAAGAAATGACTATTTAGTTTGGAATTCGGCATTCAGGTTTGCGGGGTTCAAGGTCGGGTGATGAGTGGGTGAAAAGCGAAACGGGGAATGTCGCTTTCTATTCAGGACCGGGTTGTGATAAAAAAGCGGAGGACAGGGAAATGTTGTAGGTCATGATTGATCGCCTATCGTGTTCCCAAATGGGCCAAGCTGATAACATGGCCTACTAGGGTTTGCGATCCTTTTTTCGGACTCTTCGCACGAGCAACTCCGGCGCAATTTCCAAGATTCTCTTACGCTCGCCAGCGTCAAACCATTGGAGACAAATCGCCAGACTGTCCGTCCAGACTTCGTTCGGAGCGGTAGGCACTGGCTGAAAGATTTCGATCAAGGCCGGGTTCGCGCTGCGTGGAATGAGCCAAGTGCCCAGGGTGTAGAGAAATCTGTTCCAGTCACGGGTCGATGGGTGCATGTTCACAGCGAGGATGTCGAACTCTCCGAAGCGGTAGGGGCGCGTGTCCTGGTTTGTTTGTGGATCAAATCCTCCTCGGGTCTTTTGGACTTCGACCACATACAAATCCTTCGGATAGTGGCGATTGGCCTGTGACGCCAGCATGGGCTGCTGTTTCCGCATTCGCTGGAGCTTTACCTGGATGCGCGCCTGGCGGGCCACGTCACCCTCCGAGTGAAGAAGGAAGTCGTAGGGCCGGTCTTCCACAAAGCGAACGGCGTTCCAGCCATTCAACTGTGGTAGGACGTTTCGTTCAAAAACCGCCTCTGCGATGATGCCGCGCACGCCTCGCTTGGTCAGGTCGGATGACCTGGCGATGGCGCTCAAGATGATTTCCGCATCGACGCCCCATTCTTTTTCCAGGGGATGTTGTGGTAGGCGCGTCTTGAGATACTCGAGCAAGGCTGCTCTCTCGTCGTCGGAGCATTGATCGAGCAGTTGCTTCAACGCGATGAGGGATTCGGTCATTTGCGCGGCCTTCCAGGTTGTTCACGTTCGAAACTCTTCACATCCGACCGCTTTAATAAAACTTTGCCGGCAATGCGCAAGACACGAAGGCGGCCCTTCTTGACGAGGCGAGCAATGGCTTGACGCGAAACGCCGCGAATTCGCGCCGCTTCTGCCTGTGAAATCCAATCCCCACACAGAATCGCTTCGTCCGATAAATGGGTTGACAGTGTCAACCTATTTATGCTAGGTTTTTTCATTGCGACGCCGTACTATCATGACATCTTCCATACGCGTCCGCCCATTACAACGGGAGCGGAGACAGCACACAAAAATGGCCTCAATGGCGGAGAGCAAACGAACTCGAAAAGAACCCTTAGAGAGTCACCCGTCTTCCCTGCTTGATGGCAAGCCGTACTTCCGGTCCGAACACGGCGCAGCGTACTTGGGTGATTCCCTCGGAGTCCTGCGGTCGCTGCCGACAGGCAAGGTCAATCTTGTCGTTACATCCCCTCCCTACGCCTTACATTTTAAGAAAGAGTACGGAAACAAGAGCAAGAAGGAATATGTCGACTGGTTCCTGCCGTTTGCCACGGAAATCCACCGCATCTTAGCTGAAGATGGCAGCTTTGTCCTGAACATCGGAGGAAGTTATAATTCCGGAACTCCCACACGATCTCTGTACCACTTTAAATTGCTGATCGCCCTAGTGGAAGAAGTCGGATTTCATTTGGCCCAGGAGTGTTTCTGGTATAACCCGGCCAAGATGCCTATGCCAGCCGAGTGGGTGACGGTGCGCCGTATTCGCGTGCGAGACTCCGTTGAATACGTCTGGTGGCTCTCGAAGACGCCTTGGCCAAAAGCATCGAATCTCTCCGTGCTCAAGGAATACAGCGAAGACATGATTCGCTTGAATCGCAATGGTGTGCGCGGGACGGTACGGCCTTCCGGGCATGTGATTCGCGATTCGTTCGATAAAATCGATGCCGGCGGGGCAATCCCCACCAACGTGACCGAAGCGGAACTCCCCGATCTCCCAGAGAGCATGTTGAAGATGGGGAACAATGCGGCGAATGACTCCTACACAAAACAATGCAAGGAGAACCGGTTTAAGATACATCCGGCGCGGTTCCCGGCACTCCTACCCAAGTTTTTTATCAAGCTCCTCACGGACGCAGGTGATCTCGTCGTCGACCCATTCGCGGGATCGAACACAACAGGTTGGGTGGCGGAGAGCCTGAAACGTCGCTGGATTGCGAGCGAGTCCGTTGAGGAATACTTGAAAGCGAGCATATTTCGGTTTGAGAACCCGGAAAAACAATCCGACCCGCGTCAAGTCACTTTATTTTAGTTTCCAACCGACCAGTGACTCCGATGGTTGTGATGCAGAAATGGGAACCGGCGCTCTGTTCAGCGTCAGTTTTTACGTTTTGTCACGCAGTTACGTGTTACTGATCGGATTCAACCCCCACTCGAAAGAACAAGCGGTTCATCCGAGCTGATATGTCCCCCCGAAGCTGTTGGTTGTCATCCACGTCGAAGAAGTAGAAGCTAAGGCTTCCATTACCGTCAGCCATGTGACGCTCCTGGCATCCACATAATGTTCATCTCGAATGGACGCCGCGATCTCAGGCAGTGTTGCTACACGGTGGCCTGCATCCAAAACTTGAGTTGCGCTGTCTTGATGTTTCCTTTGTCATCTAAGTACCAACGCAACCATTCGTCCGGAGTCGATTTCAGAAACGAGTCGGGGCTCGGCTTGTTATCGTTCTTCAACGTCCAGCGCCATGAGAAGTGATCGTAAACATCAAGGACATGCGTGGCATAGGCCATCGCCAGTTTCTTGTTTCCTTGAATCCAGCCGGCTTTAGCTGGGCGGTCCGCCCCCTGTGACTGCCCGATCGCGGCCGAATTGGAACACGCAGGTAATATGCAATCAGCCACGCAAGTCACACCACAAATAGTCTTTCCCGCGATGTTCTTGACACTGTTTCAAGTACCCCATATCCAGCCCCATCCAGGTACGAGTCCAAACGGGTCTCGACGATTCAGAGACTTATTTCTGACATAAACATAGAAATTGATCCCTCCGCGAAAGCCGATTGGGTCTTCGGTGATGAATCTGCCCTGTTGCGGATCGTAGTATCGGGCGCGGTAATAGTAAGGGCCAGAGGTAGTGTCCAGACTTTTTCGCACATTTGTTGAGGCATAGGCCTGGTGGTGCTCGGCTCCCCCGAGGGGGAGCCGAAAGTTTTTGCGCGAGCGTTCATGCCGCTTCGCTCGCTTCCGCGAGTCGGTTCATATCCAGATAGCGCCGCGTTCCCCACTTCGTGCCAGCCACATGGCGCAATCGCGCCGCGGCCAGCATCAGTGCGGATTTCCCGTCCGGAAACGCACCCACAGCCCGCGTTCGTCGTCGCACTTCGCGCAGCAACCGTTCCAGCGGATTATTTGTCCGCAGACACCGCCAGTGCTCGCGCGGAAATGCGTAGTAGAACAGTGTCTCTTCGATCCCGGCCACCACCAGCGCGGCGGCATCGGCCAGCTTCATCTCTTTCAACTTCGCGGCAACTTGTTCTGCCTTCTGGCGTGCGGCCGCTCGGTCTTCCTGCGCGTGGATGGCCTTCAGCATCGCCGCTACTTCCTTCACCTTGCTCGTCGGCACCGCCGTCCACACGTTCCGGTAAAAATGCACCGTACACCGCTGCCACATCGCTTCCGGATAAAACTCCCCGAGACTCTCCACCAGCCCCAAACACTTATCCGAAACGAACAGCCGCACCCCCTTCAGCCCGCGCTCTTTCAGGTGCCGCAAGAATGCGGTCCAACTGGCCTTGTCTTCTTTCGCGCCTTCTGCTACTGCCAGCACTTCGCGAAAGCCTTCGTCGTTCACCCCAATTGCTACCAGGAGCGACACGTTCCGGACTTCGCCGCCCCAGCTCCGCTTCAACCACAGCCCATCCAGAAACACATACGGATGGTTCCCCTCGATCGGCCGGTTGCGCCACGTCTCGATCTGCGCGTAGATCTTCTGGTTCAGCTCGCTCACCGTGCTCGGGCTGACTCGCGTGCCCCACAACGCTTCGGTGACGTCTTCGACTCGTCGTACGCTCACGCCTGCAAGATACATCTCCACCAATGCTTCTTGCACCGAACTCTCTCGCCGCTTGTAGCGCTCGATGATCGCTGTCTCGAATGGCAAGCTTCGCAGCTTCGGAACCTTCAAGCTGACGGGACCGGCTTTGGTGTGCAACTGCCGTTGGTAGGAACCGGCACGCGTGTCCTGGCGCGCCTCGGTGCGCTCATAACGCTCCGCACCGCAGAGCCGATCCGCCTCCGCATCCAACAACGCGTTCAGCGTCCCTTCCACCGTACTGCGTACGACTTCTCCCAGGTGCTCCTGAATCTTCCCCTCATCAATCTGGATCACCTGGCTCAACTTCGGCACTTCTCCCTGGTTGGTGGGCTCCATCGCCGCTCCTTTTGGGCCTTCCTCAGGCCCTCTGTTCTACCAACCAGACCCGCTCCTCTGCAAATGTGCGAAAAACAGCGTACGTTATCGGGCCAGACTCGGAATCGAATTCGCGAGCTGCATACTTAAATCGATTCGGAATTGAACTGACCTGCTCCCCTCTTTCCGCACAAAGCTGAGTATGATTTCACACTGCGGAAAGGGGGAGAAACATGTCGAAGAACCGACACACCGAGGCGCAGATGATTGGCGCGCTGAAGCACCTCTCTCGCTGCGCACGCACTGAATGGCGTGAATCCTCAGTCAGATTTGCGAAGACTTACAAGAATGTTTTCAGCGTAAGAACGAAGCGATGGTGGTGCATCTTCGAGCGCGTCTTCCAGAACGTTGAAGTACACGGGATCCGCGGTCATCACAAAGAGCGCTTTGCAACATTGTAGATAGTCGATCCAAAAGCCATTCCTTTGCGTCTCACCACTCTCGTCTGCGAGTTCCTTTCGATAAGTATCATACCGCTTTCGCACAAATGCGACTTCTGGTTTTGGAACTATCAGGCTGACGGCATGATAGTAATTGGCCAACGGCTCCGTGCCATGTTGAATTCGATTCAGCAGGAACTCTGTAGCCCGTACGCTGTCAGGATGGCTCGCTAAGAGAGGTGCGATTGCTACCCACACGCTCTCCGGCCCATGCTTCAAGAGGAAATCGAGTATTCGAGCGTCTTCGGGTTGTAGCTCGCTCCGACAAGAAAAAGCCCTCGCGAACTCAACTTTTTCTCTCTCGGGCCACATCGGCCAGCCATCTTCGATGACCGATAACGTTATATTGAAGTCGCTTGATAGAAACTTCGATTCATACAAAAGACTTTCTTGATCGCGGAGCTTATAAACCCTTTCCCACCTCTGCTCTCTCAGATACTCTTTTCTCTTGGATTCCATTTCGTTTTTCCCCCAAAGTCATTACTTCAACCAGAGCGGAGGGCATCCACCACTAGTCGCGGGCCAAACCGTATTGATGTTCGTACCGTCGTCGCAGTTATAGTCGCATATTCTGTATGGCGAAAGTTCAGGATCGTAGAACTGGCCGATTAGGTGACAGAAAACCGTGCCAAGCAAGCAAACCCCCGCGCCCTGGGGCGGCCGCAGCGGTTTTGGACCCAGAGTGCCGCCCGTATGCCCTGTAGTGTCCCAACCTGGCGGAAGTGGCGGCGACGGAGGTGTCGGCGGGAGTGTCGGGTCCGATGCCTGCAATCCGAAGGGATCCCTCCAGCTTGTCGGGTCATTACCGACAAATCGAAAGAAGTTAATCCCGCCTGGGAACGCTATAGGATCCTCGCTCAAGAATCTGCCAGCAACAGGGTCGTAGTAGCGCGCCCGATAGTAATAGAGGCCAATTTCCGAGTCGAACTCGCGCGCGGTGTACTCAAAGCGATTCGTAATCGAACCGGTCGATCCGGTCAAATTACCAAACGAGTCATAAGTGTAAGTGTTACCTAGCGTTCCCGTCGCCGTAATGAGCGAAGTAACTGACGCCAGACCATCCACTTGATAGTAGGAAGTCGCGCCCGAGCGAAGTTCTGCCAAGGGCTCATCAACCTTTTGGGTCGCTGTGTAACGCGCCATTATGTTTCCGTTCTGGTCCACGTCTGCCACTGCGTTATTCCGATCATAGAGATAATTTGTCGTGGTTGTGTTTGAACTCTGAGTGAACACCTTCTGAACCCGGTGGCCTAGGCCGTCGTACTTGAACGCTAGTGTGCCACCCGTGCCAGGCAAGGTTACACTGGTTAGACGATTCTCGTAATCCCAGCCGTACGTCGCGGTCCCAGCGGACGTAGCTTTCGTCAGGGTGTTCCCGTTATTGTCGTAGGTGTAGGTAGCGCTGGGAGTCGAGGTCAACTCGTTCGACGAATTGTAATCGTATGGTGACGCGCTCAGCGAACTCAATCGGTTGCCCACTGGATCGTAGGAGTAGCTCTCCGTCGTATTCGTAGTTTGCGTCACTTGGGTCAACTCGTACAGCGGATCGTAGGTATAGTTAGATGTAACCGCCGACAATTCGTTCGTCTTCGTCAGGCGGTTCCCCACAGGATCAACCGTGTAGGCAGCGCCGTCAATAGTGTTGGTGCCATTCTTATGCAGCACGGACAGCAGTTGCGAAAGATTATTATAGCTGTAACTCGTTGTGACTCCATTGGGGCGGGTCATCGTCGTGCGGCGGCCTAATGCGTCGTAAGTGAATCCAAACGATCCGCTGCCGAATGCTGTCGGCGGCGTGAGCGTGCTCAGCCGGTTCAGCGTGTCGTAGGCGTACGACGTGACTCCATTCTGCGGGTCGGTCATCGACACGCGGTTTGAATCGGCATCGTAAGTGTAGGAATTGGTGTACGTTGTGTTCGGCAGGAACGTGTACTTGGTCGTCGTACCGACCAGGCGCCCCATATTATCGTACGCAAATCCGTAGGTTCCAGTCGGATCGCTAACCTGTTGGAGCTTGCCTACCAAGTCGTAGACGTATTCCACGGTGCTTGAATCGGGATACGTCTTCTGCGTGAGGCGGTACAGATCGTCGTAAACGTAGTTGATAGTATTGCCGTTGCGGTCCGTCTTGCTGGTCAGATTGTTGGCCGCGTCATAGCCGTACTGTTCGTAGTGCGTCGATGGGAAGTTTGTTTCGATGACTCTACCGTAGGCATCGTAGGAAAAGGACGTCGTATGCCCGTTCGCGTCCTCGATGCTCAATAGGTTATTTTCCGTGTCGTAGGTGTACTGCGTGACGTTGTTGTTGGCATCGGTTACGGAGACGAACCGATCTGCGTCGTCGTACGCGTAGGTGGTCTTCTTTCCGTTTTGATCTGTTACCGAGGTACGCCGCCCTCGATAATCGTAGGTGAAGGTTGTTGTCGAATTTCCGGGATACGTAATCGTGAGAAGCCGATCCCACGCGTCGTAAGCGAACGTGGTCTGATTGTTCATCGCATCGGTGACGCTGGTGCGATTCCCTCGAGAATCGTATGCGTAGGTCGTGACGTTATTCTGAGAATCGGTGATCGTATAAAGCAGCCCCACTGACGTATAGGTTAATTTAGTAGCTCTTCCGAGCGGATCACTGATCTGCGTCAGTTCGCCGAGCGAGTTGTAGGCAAACTGCGTGACACTGGAGGCCGTATTGCTACTGGGTGCAGGAGTCGCAATCGTGAGTAAGTTCCCGTACGCATCGTACGAATTCGTTGTGATATTTCCCAGTGGATCAGTCACCGTCAGCGGCTCACCGAAGCTGTTATAGGTGTAGGTAGTCTTAGGGTTGGTGCCGCTCACGGCCGGCTGCGTCACCGATATACGATTGTTGTTGGAATCGAAAGCATAGGTCGTAACGTTGCCCAATTCGTCTGTCGTTTGCGTGATGTTTCCGAAATTGTCATATTGATTTTGGATTGAACCGCGAACGGTGCAAGTGGAACATCCAGAACCTTGAGCATTGTTTACATACCATTTTCCTCCGGCCAGAAGCGATGCGTATGTGGATTGATTGCCCAGCGAGTCTGTTAACTGCACCGAGCTGGTCAACGTGAATTTCGGCCCCAAGGCCGTATTCCCGGCAACTTCGACTGTGACGGGACCTGTCGAAGCTGCTAGCGGCACGACAATTGTGATCGAAGTATCACTCCAGCTTGTGACTGTCGCCGGGGCGGTATTCAGGGTAATTGTGCTGGTGCTTTGAGTTGCGCCGAATCCAGTTCCGGTAAATGTTACCGTCGAACCGACCATTCCAGCGGAGGGTGAAAGTCCGGTAACGGAGAGCCCTTCGAGCACGGTGAACTGCGCGCTGTTGCTGTTGAATCCATCTTCGGTGACGATCACGGGACCGCTGGTGACCGACGACGGCACTTGGACGGTGATGCTGGTATTCGTCCAGGAGTTCACGGTTTCAAGGGTTGCCGGAACCCCGTTGAATGTTACGGAGTTGAATCCTATGGAATCGACTTGGGAGCCAAACCCAGACCCATTCAACGTCACGACTCCAGAAGGCTGGGCGGCCGATGGCGAAAGGCCCGTAAGCACAGGATGGATCACCGTGAACGTGGGGTTCGCAACGCTCTGAATGGAACTCACCGTCACAGCAACTGGGCCTGTGCTGGCTCCGCTCGGGACCGTAGCAACGATCTGGGTGTTACTCCAGCTCGTGATCGAAGTAACATTTATTCCGTTAATGCTGACCGTGCTGGTTCCTTGGTTAGAACCGAAATCCGATCCGGCGATTGTCACCGTGGAACCGATGCCCCCCAGTTGCGGCGACAGTCCCGTGACAAACGGAGTCGTTCCAATGGTGACCGATACGTTGTCGAAGGTGGCTGTCGCGAGCGTAGAATCTTCGCCGCCACTTGCCGCCAGGCCAATGTATGCGTCTTGCGCCATCGTCACTGTCTGAGCGGTTCCCATCTGAACCCAGTTCACTCCGTCGGGAGCAACGTAACCAGCGAACGAGCTACCGCTGCGTACGACTTTGACCCAATAAGGTGGCGACAACACGTTATAACCCGCTGATTCTGCATACCCCCCGTCAGTCGAGCGGTCTATGAATTGAATGTAGGGAGAATTGTAGGAGACAAAAGCATCCGCCGCCGTTGGATCCAATGTCTCGCGAATCATCACTCCAGCTTGCGGTCCATTGCCTCCACCGTTCTGAACGCTCACTACGCGGGCCACGATTGACCCATCGCCAGAAAGAGGCTGGTACACGAAATGCATTTGATCGGCACTATAGTTGTAATAAAGTCCTGCGGCGTTGACCGTGAATACTCCGCTCGCGTAGCTGGCACTACCGGCTACTCCAACCTCGCCCACATCCTGATCCAACCACGCAGTTGGCAATGCTTGCGAGGTCACCGTGAAAACAACCGGATTGCTGTCATTCATGCCGGGTGCAATCGATACAACGAGCGGTCCGGACGTCGCGCCCGAAGGAATGGTGATCGTGATCGACGTGTTGCTCCACTCATCGATCGTCACCGGCGAGTCGTTCAGCATTACCAGACTGCCGCCCGCAGTTGCGCCGAATCCGGAGCCCGAAATACCCACTTGACTGCCGACCGATCCCGTCGTGGCGCTAACGCTCGTAATAACTGGCGCCGGGGTCGTCGTTGAGCCGATGGAAACGTTGTCGAAGGTGGCAGTCGCGGTCGTGGTGCTACTGCCGCTGCTCACGGCCAGACCCGCATACACGTTTTGTGTCACCGTAATTGTCTGGGTCGTTCCGACCTGCTGCCAGTTAACCCCGTCCAAAGACTGATAGGCGCTAAACGCGGTTCCGCTGTTTACAAGCTTGACCCAATACGGCAATGTTACCGGGCTATAAGACGCGATCGTTGAGCCCGTTGTCCCTTCACTCGCCCTCCCATTGAAATTAATAGCGGGATATTGATACGACACGTACGCGTTTGCAGATCCGGGATCCAGCCCTTGCCGAATCATTACTCCGGCTTCAGGCCCATAACCGCCGCCCCCTTGAATGCTAACGACGCGGGCGACGACTGTTACATTTCCAGAAAGAGGCTGATACATAAAATGCATCGCGTCAGTCAAACTATTGAAATCGATATAACTCTGCCCCGCAGCAGTGATCGTGAAGGTTCCATTTGAGTACGTGGCGCTGCCAGCCACGCCCACGGGACCAACGTCCTGATCCAAAGAACCGATGGGTAAAGGCGACGTGGTCACCGTAAACGTTACGGCGTTGCTATCATCCATGCTGGGAGCTACTGAAACGACCAAGGGTCCTGAAGTCGCGCCACTTGGAATGGTGATAATGATTCCGGTGGGGCTCCAACTGTTTACCGTCACCAGTGCGTCGTTTAGCGTCACAAGACTATTCCCTTGTAATAATCCAAACCCAGAACCGGAAATTACAACCTGGCTTCCGACCGTTCCAGTCGTGGCTGAAACACTCGTGATGACTGGAGCGGGAGCAGCAGCCGAGCTCATCGAAACATTGTCAAAGGTTGCTGTAGCCAGGCTGGAGTTGGTGTCGCCACTTACGGCCAAACCCACATACACATTCTGGGCCATGGTGAGCGACTCGCTCGTTCCGGTTTGTTGCCAGTTCACCCCATCCGGCGAGATGTAGCTGGTAAATGTGTTACCGCTCCTAACAAGCTCTAACCAGTAGGGGAGGTTCGTAACAGAACCGAGGCTCTGGTACGTGCTGGACGCACCCGTGCTTGGTCGATAGTGAAAAAATAGGTAGCCGTAGCCTTGCCAGTCGTAATCGACGTAGCCCATCGTGGCATTTGAAGCCAAAGTCTCACGAATTATAACTCCGGCCTGTGGGTAGCCGCTTCCTTGTACGCTCACGACGCGCGCGACGATTGTCCCGTCCCCTGAAAGCGGCTGATACACGAAATGCATGTCATCCGTTGAGCCACTGCCGATTCCCTGTCCAGATCCACTGACCGTAAATATTCCGCTGGTGTAACTTGCTGTTCCAGCAATCCCGACCTGTCCAACATCCTGGTCCAGCCAACTTGTAGGTAAGGGCTGCGCAGTTACCGTGAAATTGAAAGGGTTGCTGTCATTCATGCTGGGCGCAATCGAAACGACCAGTGGTCCGGAAGTCGCTCCTGTTGGTATCGTGATGGTAACAGCAGCGGCGCTCCAGCTGTTCACTGGAGCGAGTGTGTCGTTTAAAGTCACGATGTTGCTTCCCTGCGTCGATCCAAACCCAGAACCAGAAATTACCACTTGGCTTCCGACCGGGCCGGTTGTCGCGGAAACATTGGTGATGACCGGTGCTGGAGCCGACGCTGAGTTGACTGAGACATTGTCGAAAGTGGCCGTCGCAAGAGTCGAGTTAGTGCCGCTGGTAACTCCGAGCCCGATGTAGACGCTTTGCGCCATCGTTATCGTCTCGGCTGATCCTGCGGTCACCCAGTTCACCCCGTCGAGTGAAGTATAGGCGGTGAATGTGCTTCCGCTACGGTTCACTTCCAGCCAGTATGGAAGATTTTGACCTGAGGCAATCGTCTGATACTGGGAAACACCCCCTGTCGTCGCTCGATAATAAAAATTATCGAAGCTGTAGCTACTGTTTTCGAAGTCCATATAAGCCATCGTTGCATCCGCGTCTAGCGTTTCACGGATCATCACACCCACCTGCGCAGTGGTTGTTCCGGTTGCGCTCAGCACACGTGCTACGATGGTGCCGTCGCCGGATAATGGCTGATATGCAAAATTCATCTCGTCGGAGGAGGTGTATTGGTTTCCTTGCCCAGATCCACTAACAGTAAAAGTTCCGTTTGCGTAGCTAGCGCTCCCTGCCAATCCGACCGAGCCGACATCGCCATCAGACCAGCCTGCGGGCAGCGCAGTGATTGTAAATGTCGCGCTGTTCGCGGATGCGCCGTTCACAACGACGGAGAAAGTCCCGGAAGTCGCTCCCGTGGGCACGATTGCAGTTATTGAGGTGTCTGACCACGTGGTAACGACAGCAGCTGTGCCCTGTAGTGAAACTCTGCTGGTTCCCTGGACGGACCCGAAGTTTAGTCCAGCAATAACCACCGCTGATCCTATAGGGCCGGAGGTTGGCGAGATGCTTGAAATCGAGTTCACTTGTGCGTGAGCTTGACCACACTGCCAGACCAAGACCCAGAGCACAAAAGTAAGAATCTGCTTCCAGCCAGTTGGGCGCATGGACATAACCTCCGAGGTCTGAATCAGAATCTACTGACTGGCGTAAGAAATCGTAACCGCATCAACACCATTGGCTCGCACAGACGTGAGCCCTCGTCCAATGCTGTCATAGGTGTGTGACTCAAGAATCTTGCCGTTCTGGTCCGTAACGGAAGAGATCAACGATTGGCTGTTGTATTGGAAGGTGTAGATCGTTGTGTCGGGGTTCGTTACTTGGATGAGTCTTCCTTGCGTGTCGTAGGCATAGGAGAGCGACAACCCCGCGTCCGAGGTAACCCCTGTTACCAAGAAACTCGAGCCATTCGCGTAGGAGAAATAGAGGCGACGTGCCGCAGGATCAGTTACCGTTGTGAGACGACCGACAGCGTCATACGAGAGCTGCGTTGTATTGCCGTTTCGATCGATAATGGCAATTAGATCTCCACTAGTATTATCGAATAGCCGTTGTTCGCCATTCTGGAATGTCAGTGTCCAGTTGGTGGCACCAGAAACCAATGTCGCATGAGCGTTTGCTGGAGCCGCGACGCTCAGGGTCGGAAACTGACTATAGCCAAAGGACCAAAAGCTGCCGTCGCCGCGAGCGTATTTAATGTAATTATCGCTACCTACGAAGACTCGTTCCTCAAAATTCGAACGCCAATTCGGCCCAAATAATCCCACCTGAAAGGCCGTCTGAGTCGATGGCCACAGACTATTCCAGGTGCGGACAAGCGACAGCCCCCCTCCGAGGCCTGGGATTTTCAAGTCGTTTTCGACGATAAATGTGTTGCCACTCGCCAAAGAAATTGGTTTACCCGCCTTCGCGGCCTGGCACGTAGGACATGTCTCTGGTCCTGCATCGGGTGGGGCGCAGCTGCTGAGCACATATTGACAAGTAACCAGCCAAGGTCCCTCGTGTTGGCAGTTGAAGATTCCAGGCCAGTCATCATGGATGCCATAGATGGTGCCGTTACCGACCCAGCTTGTGCAGTTCGAACCCGCCTGAGCCCAAGCTGGCTCACTCAGACTGAACAGCAATACAAATGTAAGTAATCCAACCATTATTCTTTCCATAGAAGTAAAAACCTTCATCCTTTAGCAACTGTGAGATAGCAACATTGCGCTGTTCGTTTCTGAGTAATGGACGAGCTTTTATATGATGGCTGAGTTTGTGTCAATAAAATTACTAACCATAATTGTGAATATACTGTGGAAATTGCTCTATCCGGTTTAATCGAATGCGATTAGAGTACTTTAGGGGTAGCCAGTCCTGGGGGCTCTGATCTTTGAATAACAACGGGCGGTGACTCCTGCGTGTCATCAGGACGATCCCCGATTTCGCGAATTCATTGAGAATATTGAGAATATATTGGCCACGCCTTGAGCTACCACGGCCCCCAATATATCTTCACTTCGGATGGGGAACTTGTTATTGTCAGCGCTCATGTCATTAAGCCGACCGAGCAGATTTGTATAGATGAACTGTGACCTTGCGCTGAGTTCTCGCGGCGTGGCATGGATGAATCGGAGAGAGGCAGAATGATAATCGGTGACAAGCTGAAGACTCTTCGCGTACAAAAAAATATGTCTCAAGGCGACATCGAGAAGCGCACTGGTCTGTTGCGCTGCTACATCTCAGGGGTCGAAAACTGAGCTCGCCCTTGAGAAGACGCGATTCTGAAAAGTTGCCCCTAGCGTGCTCGTGCAACCGCAGCCCGAGGACCAGGCTTTCCGTCACCTCTGTGCTCTGGACGCTTAGGGTCGACACTTTCCTCTCTCTTGGAACTCGACGAGTGCCAACCTTTAAACCGATTGTCCCCGCTTAACTCAAGCTCGCGTTCAAGCTTTCGTACGTAATCTCGATTGTACATGTGTGAAATCCTCCAGTTTTATCTATACTCCGTTTTCTCTAATCAACAATCGCCAGTAGTTGACTTCGGTAATGTAATAATAAACTCTCGAACATGGTCATTGTTTCTAAAAGTCAGCTCTCTGAGAGGTAACGACTCCAAAAGGCGTTGGAAATAGTCACGTTCTCCGTCACGACGCGGAATGGACTATTTGAAATCTTCTCTATGAGACACAGGATTCCCTTTTCCCGCTTGTGATCAAAAGTGAAATCGCAACTATTCGTGAGCAGTTGTTCCAGCAGCTGAGCACAATAATCTTTAGATCGTACTACAAGAACCCCGCTCGCGACGCCCGTTCTGAGCTGAACCTGCACAGCCAGCGGGTGGGACTTTTGAAGCGAACTTGCCCTGCTGTCAAACAAGTCCTTTTCGGCCTCAGCCAGAATTGCGCACATCTTCATTTTGTCGGCAGCCAATTTATTACAAGTGACAAAAGCACTTTCTTCGTCTCCGATAACTCGAAAATATGGATCAAACGAGGCTGTTTTTTGCAGAAAGCCAAGAACTGCGCTCACGGTGTTACCCCGAATCCTCTCTTCTGCCAATAACTGTGGCAGTCTACGCTGTAAGTATGCCAGTGGTCGCCGTGATGCTTGTTCGGCATGCTCATCGACGTTAAGATTCGGGACGAAAACGATAACTGGCTTGCCCTGGGCCAGAGTTGTGGCTAACTCGGAATCCTTTCCAAACGTGTCTGTTTCCTGTGCCATATAAATAGTACATCGAGCTCGCTTGAGCATCAAAGCTTCGACGAGACCCTTATCTACGCGATTATCGAGAAAAGACTGCGTCGGATCGAAGTGGCGCAGTTTGAGCTTTTCAAGGACCTGCTGAGAAAAGATCTCACTCGCGGTAGTATGTACGTCCTCAAATTCCCAACGCTCACGCATTGAAGTCGCGACGTAAACGTCCATGTAATCCAGCGCAAGATAGTGGCTTGTATTAAGGCCACCGCGTCGTCGGCTTTGCTCTAAGTCGTTTTGCAGGTCATCGATCTGCAGCTTTACTGCGTCAAAGTCTGAATATATCGAACGCCATTCATCCGACGATTTCAATCGGTCGCTAAATTGTTTGTAAATCTCCTTCTGCGACTCATTCTTATCTTCTAGAAAAGCGCTTTCATCTTCTTGACCGCGTATCACCGCCATCGCAGCATACATCGTAATATCGCGCTCGGCCTTGTTTTTTGCTATGTATCCGAGCAGCCAAGTAAGTTCTTCGGGTATTTTTGCGGGGAGAGGAAATGCTGCTCTACGGGGCTCGAATTCTTCGTTTAGTATTTCTGATGCTGATCGGTGCAACCCTTGCATCTTTGTCAGTAGTGAATCCTTTCCGAGACTCTGAAGGGAACGATAAGCGAAACGTACATTTCCAAAAAGCAGGAGTGCGAAACCCTCGAAAGTCATGACACCGGCTTTCAATTCCTCAAACGTAATTAGGGACTTGCCCTGCGAGAGAAACATTCGGAAGAATGCTTCTGACACTGGGGCTTGGTCGACCAGAAGCAGGATGTCATTGAGATCTTCCATCCTCACACTATCCAGTTTCAATCGTTCCGACAGCACACCCCAATTCAAGCAGGCCTGGCAATTTTGGCAGTCTTTTCCCACAGACGGTCCAGTGCAGCCGACTTTTATTTCTTCACCGCATAAGTGCTTCAAGAGCGCGCCTAGCCCAGATTGCGTTCGAGGATCTAGAGCGCTAATTTCGGTGTATGCAAATTTCATTATACGTCCGTTGATGAAAGGACTTTTACTGGTTAAGCTTATATCATAGAGGTAACCATAATTCTAGCTTTATACATGACTGATTCTGGGCGCGCACCCGTCGTTTACGCCTCAATTGCCGCACTCTTCAAACAATCGGTTAGATCAAATGTGCTAGAAAGCCTGCGCAAGTTCCGATAGTTGGATTACTTGCTACGCCCTGTGCGCTCAGGTCGGAAAATATCGTTAAAGTGTCTTGGGGGAACGGCGGATTGCCATTGACATACGTCATCTCACAAATCCCGCTGGGGGTTTGTCCAGCGGCTGCCCGGGTAACGCCCCTCCTATGTTCCAGTAGACACATTTGTAAACGACAATGCCATTCTTGGAAATTTGCACTGCGCCATTTGAGAGTAGGATGGCTGAGTAATTCGGAATTTCGTTTATCTGGTTGATGCATCGTAGCGATGTGTTTGGGATTGCAGCGCCTTTTGCATCCGCTGGATGTGCCGCCCCGCCGCCTGCACCAGATCATTGCGCTGACGCCAGAATGTCCGCAGCCTGCGAATCTCCTGCGACGGCCGAAACGAATTTCGTAACAGCCCGTAGGTGTGCAGCTTCATCAGCCATTGGCTCTCTTGTACGTCACTCTTGCGCCCGGGCAGATTCTTCGTCTCCCGGGTATTCACCAAGTACACTTCGAAACCCGCTGCTTCGAGAATGTCGTATACCGCGATGCAGTAAACGCCCGTTGACTGCATCGCGACGGTCCGAATCTTGGATTGCTTCAGCCATTCGGCCATCGCCCTCAGCTCGGCTGTGGTACATCCGAAGCGATGGACTGGTTGGCTGTCCGACGTCGGAGGTACAGCCACGTAGTGAGATTCGTTACCGATATCAATACCGGCGGCATGGGGATGGACCACTTCCAAGCTGAGGTCATCGCTCTGAATCTTCCGCATCGTCTCCCGCCGTTGCTTGCGGTTCATATCGTGCCAGTGGACCGGCTACGTGTGGCAACTGTCTTTTGCGGCCTTTTGTTGTGGCTTGGGTTTCATACGAACCTCTCCACGTTAAATTCAACGCGGCCCGGCCCGGTCGGCGAACACTGCTCAATCTCCCCAGCGGGGTCGGGCCGTTCTCCTTTTCAGGACAACGCCCGCCACCATACACACAATCGCAAATACCGGAGCCATGCTCAAAGTCGGGCAGGAACGCTCCAATGAGAAAAAATCGGCCTTAACTGCCGAGCCACGTTGTGCCTCAGATTCTAGTTGGACCGCTCCATGACCAGCGACTCTCTGAGGGAGTTTCCGACTCATACAACCACCCCGAAGGGGCGGCAAGCGCTCAAAGATAACTCGAATGGATTGAAAACGTTGGATTCGTGCACAGTCGGTCTCATTCTAGGGGTTCATCACTCCATGCTGCGAGTGTCTACGGCATTCGGCTAGCAGCCGTTGGAGTCAAAAATCTAAGTGCCCTATCAGGTGTCCCTTATAAGCAAAGTTCCAGGGAAGAGTAAGGGGCATTCGGAATCAATCCTCTTGGCAGCGAAGCGAATCTTGGAAATAATCGTGACTGGTAGGGCAAGCGAAGAATCAGAGATTTCGAGACTGTCAGTCACGTCCACTAACCTGTCTGCCTGCACGTTCATCAGTTGCTAATCCGCCCTTATGCCGCCTTCAACAACTTTGGGAATACTGCCAAGCGCCACCGAATGGCCGTTGGTTATTTGAAACAATTCAGTTGGATAAGCGGGCTGCTGAGATGTATAACAATGGACGTAGCACAAGCTGATACAGAGCGCGAGTTCAATTTAATCCGGCTTGCCGACAGTTGATTTTGCGACCACGAGCGCACTGCCGGAGGAACGAACCTCTAGTCGAACGGCTTCCTCACTCCAGAAGCCGATATCTGAGAATCAAGACCCTGGGTATCTGGCGTCGTTACCAGGAGCAAACCGCCAAAACCATGAACTTGTCGCCGCGTTCCAATCGCATTTCCCGTAGTCGAGCGCGCGCGTCCTATCCCTGGAGGTTTAATGGATTCCACGCAACTCGAGAAACACGCCGAGCTTCATAGCCGTCTCGGCATCCTCATCCATCGCACTTTGCTCTCCCTGATCTGCTGCTACGACAATAGCGACAACTCGTGCCTTTTTTATCCCGCTATCGATACGCTTCCCGACGCGGCTCACTCTACATTCCAGGGAAAACCGAATGCCGGCGACACGGCGGCCCTACTGTTAGCCCTC
The DNA here is from genome assembly GCA_963703675.1 of uncultured Acidobacteriota bacterium. Classification (GTDB taxonomy): domain Bacteria; phylum Acidobacteriota; class Terriglobia; order Acidiferrales; family UBA7541; genus Palsa-295. Next base: position 219,390 of record CAVPFH010000015.1, read on the forward strand.
GAGCGGGTTAGCGACAGTATGCGCCGTCAGTCGAAGCAGGATAGTTTGGGGCCTGATTTTTGGGCTGAGTTTTGGAAATCCTTGGATACCTTTTACACCAAGGGGAAGATTGAGCCGATTTCGTATGACTCGTACAGGGCAACTATTTTCGAGCCCAGCCTGCGCAAAATCGCCGCGGCGAGATCCGATACGACTCCTTCGATTGATGAGATACTTGGGCACAAGGGACAGCCCGACCCCTCCCGCTCTCCGTTCAAGGCCGCCAGAATATTGAGTTTGATGAACAAGTTCCCCGACGAGGAGAGCCATCAAGACCTATACATGGAGGCGCTCGATTGCGTTTTAAAGTCCGTTACACGAGCCTACCCTCCACACTACATTTTTGGAGGCGCTTCGCTGACAGGGACGGAAGCGAACAGTTTCATAACTCATGAATGTCTGACGGCTTTGGCCGATATAGCTGTCGTTTTGGAGAAGCGTTCCGAGGAACATAGGGCCGTTTCCAGCTTGATCGATCAGATCGATAAATGGTGCTCCGATTCCGACGACCGCATTTCCAGAATTCACGCGACCTCGTTCGGCGCGGTCCTACAGGATGGTCTGAGCCGCCTCGAAAACCCTGTCGGGCTGACTCCAGTATTTCGAAAGTTGATGACCTTTATTCCCATGTTCGCGAGCGATAAGGTCGATCCGAATATTAAAAAGCAAACGAGAAATCAGATTTCGGCGCAGCTGAAGGCCGCCATTGTCCTCGACAAGAAATCTCCCAGCACCGTGCGCAACTGGTTGAATGGTTTCCGCACGCGAGTGGTTGAGAAGATCAAGTCTATTGACGCGACAATCGCCAGTGAATACGAAACATTACTGCGAACCGATACCACCCCACTGCCGGAGCCCGGTGCTGCCTCCATGGCATTGACTCGCCCCCACCATCGCCAAGCCGGCACACTCTGGCGAAGAGCCTTCTTTGAGGGAATGAAGGAAGTCCTCGAGAAAACAGATAACATCTACAAAGAAAATATAGAAGTCCTTCCTGGGCCCAATGGCAGGAACGCTTCGCGGACGTTGCAACCGATCGCCAAGGCGATCGCGTCCGCAGGTCGACAATGGGAATTGAGCGCCAAACGCACCAGGGTTTTTCTGAATCTGCTCTCGAAATGGTCTCAAGCCGAAATAGAGCGGCAAATCACGCTTTACTCGCTCAAACAGCAGACTAACTTCGATCCCGTACAGCTTGCGTTCGCCGCCAGCACATACCAGAAAACTGCGCTCTCGCCAAATGCGCAGCTTATCGAAAAAGCCCGCGAAATCGTCTTTGAATCCCAAACCCCGGACGGCACTTGGCCACTGGGCGCGCCTTTCTGTTTTGATCGTGTTACTCTCGCCGCAAACTACGCCGCGAATCTGGAGATCGTCAACGCCCTAGTGCCCAGCATCGAGAAGGAGTTCGTTCCCAAATACCGGCAGATGGCCGACCGCGTTTTTGACTGGCTTGAATTTAATGTGCGCCTGCTGTCCTTAGATAAACCGATGAAAGGGAAAGGAGGCGCAAACTCCGGTGAAAACAAGACTCTAACCATTGTCGGATGGTCGACTGATGGCATTTTCGAGAGCGGCCGCATTGACTGTTGGATGACCGCCGCGGCTCTACACTTTTTTGTCTTCTATCGTCGGCTTCTCCAGCAGGACGTCAACGAGCATCTTGCTCAATCCTATGATCTCAAGCATCCCCATTTCGCGTGGTCCGATGTCGTGGATGCTCAAATCAAAGCTCGCTTCGAAAAAAGAATCACCACCAGGATTTACGAGGACTTCATCGTTCCTTTCAGAGATACGGGGCGAAATGATCGCTCCGCCATGATTCTTCACGGCCCACCCGGGACTGCCAAGACCACTCTCGCGGAAGCCATCGCTTCCGAACTCAAATGGAACCTGATTACCATCACCCCAAGTGATTTCGTAAAGGAAGGGCTAGAGAATAGCGAAAAATCCGCGCGACTGCTTTTCAAGCACTTGATGCAATTTCGGGATGCAGTTGTCCTGTTCGATGAAATCGACGAAATGCTGCGCGACCGTCAAGGTGACGAATCTCTGGGCGGCGTGTCCATGCTTCGGTTTATTGTGCCAGGCATGTTACCGAAGTTACAGTCACTTAAACAGTATGGCGAAAAAAACCGACTTATCTTCATCGTTTCTACGAATTACGTCGATCGTCTCGACGCCGCTATTACTCGTACCGGCCGCATCGATGAGCGGTACGCGGTTGTTCCTCCCGACGAACAAGCCCGGTATTGCCTTATCAAAAAGTTCATCGAAGATGAGGATAAAAAAAGAGGGGTCGTGCCTAAGGGCAGTCTTTCGCCCAAGCACAAGATAAGTCAAACAGGCATCGATCATGCGAGGAAGATCGAGCGAGACCCGGCGGTTGATCTGGCCGAATTTCTGGCGTCAAAAACAAACGGATGGGTTGTGAAGGAACTGCAACTGTTGGTTACAAGTCTTCCAACGTCGGGCATCACAGTTTCGGATTTGAAAAACAAAGTCATTCCCGTGAAAATAACTCGGAAATTGCAAAACCAGCTGATCTCCGCCGGCTTGGGCCGAGACGTTCAAACCAAGCTTCTGCCCAACAAAATCTGGGATCGCGGGCCTTCTTTGGATCTTTTCCGCTTTTATCGGAGTCGCGAGAACGCCAAGCCCGAGTTGAAACGAGTGTTGCCAAGCTATGGCCTTTCCCCCGACTCAGATCCCGACTCGGACACCGGCACGGTGACGGACAAAGTCGCGAAAGTCATTGTGGAGCTAGGGAAAAATAAAAACAGACGATCCGGTGATCTGAAATCTTGAACGCTTTCATCCGTTTCGTAAGCGATCAGCGGATGCGCCATAAAACATCCAGGCGCACTTGCGCTCTGGACCTGGCTATCTGTTCCAGCTGCAATCGCTCCTCGTTCAGCCCAGATGACCCAAAACCCCAAAACGAGACAATCGTAAGGTTGAGAAGGCCGAGCTGGATATGGTTTGCTGGACGTAACGCAACCGAAGCTCGAAGTCTTCGAGTCCACGACTAAACGAGTGGCCACCGCGTTATTCACTCTACGGAGTACGAATTTGTGTTCATCAAGCCAGAACAGGTTTCGGCACGCCGGCCTACTGGGCTACCAGGCAGGTCATCATACGTGACCTTGAACGCGCGGTGATTGATGGCTTGAGGTGGCCTGATTAGCACCACTCATCCGCGCATTCTGCAGACCGCACAGCATGGTTCTAAATCCATCATGCGAATCGAGCTCACCCTCGTATGAGAGAGTGTAGCGAAGCGACGAAGCTGAGATGGCGCAGAACCTAAGCGGGCAAGACGGCATATATCAGAGCGATTTCGGTTTGCAGGCTCAGCAATTCCAGGAGAGTGCCGGAGACGTGGTCACAACCATAAACACCATCAACGCTCGAAGCAAGAAAGAACTACGGCGGTTCGATGGATGGGACGATCTGTTCCGACGGGGGCCGTAGTTGTCACGCCATAGTAGGAGATCGGGCACTTGCGGATCAGATATTCATCGCCGTCAGAGGTTTAAAGGTTCCGCTCGTCAGCTGGTGTTTGAAGTGTTTCAGCACGGCAGATTCATGTTCGAATTCGTTAGGGGCAATTCGTAACTGCTCTCTAACGCCTTCCCGTTTGATTCCCTTCTGAATATAGAACGCAATGGGAAAATGTTTCTTGCGGACTTGCGTAAGGAATGCGGCAATCGCCGCTTCCTGCTCGACCCAAACCGAGCCACGAGCGTGATGATTTCCGTCTGAAAAGTGGACCTCGCCCCGATTGTGCAATACGGCCACGAAACCAGCGCATTCGTCGAGCGCATGGAAAATGTGGTGCGAGAGACTTTCCAATGAATTTTGGTTCTCAGCAAAGTAACCCTTGCACGGGGTGTATTCCTCTACCGCTGAAGCGAGTGCTTTGCCGAGCCAGATTTCCGCTTGTGTATATTGACCGCAACTAATAAAGACGGTTGCGCCTTTTGCTTGCGACGCGGACTCGCGGCGCGCTCTTTCCGTTAATTCTTCAAAGTATTTTCGGCCTCCCGGAGCGATTTCGATGATGAATCCGCCGGCCCAAAAGCGATTTTCGCCTTCGATCTCGACGAATCTTTGACTGAAGGGCACTCGAACGTTTCCCACAATTTTCGATAGCACAATTCGGTTGTGACTGTGAAGGTCTTTCAACCTTTCCGTTATCAGATGATGTGGGGTGTTTGGATCAATGATACTGGCTAGGGTCGGAACGTTCGTGTCATATGCCGGACCTGACCTCTCAACACATTCGAAAATAGTGAGCTCCATTTTTTCAGCCGGGAGCATGCGAGCCTCCGAACGAGTTCTAGGTGAGTTTCGAGAACGGGATCAATTCGAGTCAAACGGTCTCATCTGCGCTCTGAGGTCCTTATATTCTTCGAATCCCCAAGTGGAGTGTTCGATCATGTGGTCGAGCCCGTTCTTCTTCTTCGCGGGTTTCCTTACGACGTGCGTGATGGTCTCCATAGAGCGGATCGAACTAACCGACTCCTGTCGCGCGGATCGGTATGACCTCGATCGGTTTTGCTTTTGATAGAGGAACAGATACGCCGGTTACGGTCAAAAACGTTTCGCGCGTGAAATGAAGGTCTTTGCACAGTTGTTCGACAGTTAGCTCTACCTTGGTTCCAAGAGCGCTGAGTGCTGCAGATAGTAGCTCGGGACCCTTGAAATCCGGTTCGTTAGGTTCCCTACCTTTTCTCCAACCCCTCGCCGACATGTACTTGAAAGATTGCCGATACTGTACGGCATCTAGCAGCTTCAAGTCATAGGCACGTTTTATGATCGCCGCAGCGCTCGCTTTCCACCGCTTTTTCAACTTGAAGACGTGGTTGAACGAAAATGGCGATGTTCTAAACTCGCGGGCAAATGCGACTCGAGGAAGCAAAAACGCGCCGGCAAATCTATCGGCCGCGGCCTCGATTTCTTCTGTTCCTGTCTGTATTCCTGAGTGCATAACCAAGTGACCGCACTCATGAGCGATATCGAAAATCCATCGCGAAGTACTGTGTACACCCTGGTTCAGAAAAATGACTGCCGTCGCACCATCGCGTGAGAAGGCATCTACTTCGGATGATTCGGCTAAATGAGAAACGAGAATGACTCCGGCGTGCTCCATGACGCGGCCAATCTCCGCAATTGGCGCTTCAACTCCCAAACCCCAATGCTGACGGGTTTGATCTGCAGCCTTCTCGATTTCCTGGTCTGTCGACGCCGGTATCCTCGGAATGTTGACTGCTGGAAATTTGAAATGACGGCGCAAGCGCTCAAGCACCATCCCGAGCAAACTGGCGTGGGCGCGAATCTTGGTTTTTAGGCGTTCCGGTGTGCTCCGGCGATGTCTGAAACTACATTCGCCTTCCTGAAAAACCTCTCCCGTAGGCTGATAGAAGAAATCGGGGTCGAATCCGAGCACGGTTCCAAACGCTTCGACAAGATCGGTGGCTGGGTCAGTTCGCTTGCCACTCTCGCACAGTGAAACGAGCGCGTGCGAAGCCACAACCGCCTCACCCAACTGCTTCTGAGTCAGGTCGCGAAATTCGCGGGCAAGTTGCAGGCGTTGACCGACGAAAGCGTTTTTATTTTGAAGCGACATGGTGGTCATTCTTTTTCTTCGCTGTATCCTCTTCCGCGAGAGGTTCGACTTGCGGCGGCCCGAGTTCGACAGGCTTGGGTTGAAGCAGAGTGACCTTCCCGAGCTCACCATCCAATGGAACGCGATACGTCTCAGTTACATTTCCAGCCGTGTCCATCTCTACCAAGATCACGTTTTCGACTTCGCCTGTTGCATCGATCTCCACAGCGAACCGGAGAATGCGATCAACTAAACGGAGGCCGTCGATTTGAAAGGCAAGCTGCTGCTGATGTAGCTCAGCAAACGTCGGGTTTACGTAGTGCCCCGGCGCGTCGCTGGCTTCGCCTCGATAAAAGCGAATCGGCACCGTGCCAATGGCAAAGGTGAAACGCAGCGGTTTGTCATCCTCGCGAAGAATCGTGAGCCAGGGGTGTTTTTCTGCCGCGGCCCGCACCGCGTGACATTCTCGGGCGTAAACGCGACAGCCCAGGCTCCACTCGTTATCGCCAGCCCCTGTTTCGTGCAGCAGGACAGCCTCGTGCCTGACGGTTTGCAGGATTTTGGCGATTACGAATAAACGTTCTCTTTCAAGCGGCGGGTACTTCGACCACGGTTCGAAAGTGTCTATCATGTAAGGGCTTATACTACGGATCGGACATCGGTGCAAGGAATTTAACGGTTATGGTAAATTTAACATGTACCTTAAGATTTAACAGTCCTCTTAAAATTTAAGGTCATCATTAAAATTTAACCACTAATTTCCAATGAACGGGAACGCATGCCATGGAAGACCTGCTGAAATATTGCTCCCTGCCAGATGCGGTTATTGCTCTAGTGAGTTCTTTGGTCTGTCTGTAAGTGTATGAAATTATTAGGTGTATTCCCACAGAATACACTTGCAGTCACACGGCATAGTTGACTTGTTGTGGGACGTCATAATATACTTGTATTCGAACAGCACAATAAACTTGTATTGACCCAAGTCGATCATGCCCACACCGAACGAAAAACTCGCTGAATCTCTCGACGCGCTGAGCGCGCTCCAGCAGGAGGGGCGCCGTGTGTTCCGGTCCGAAGACCTGAGCCGCATCAATCGCGAACGTCTGCTGACAAACGGTTTTCTGCAGGAAGTCATGAAGGGTTGGCTGATTTCCTCCAGCCCAAGCGCGCGTGATGGCGACAGCACACCCTGGTATGCGTCGTTCTGGGAGTTCTGCGCGCGCTACTGTCACGAGCGTTTCGGGTACGAGTGGCACCTTTCGCCAGAGCAGTCGCTTCTCCTGCACGGCGAGAGAACGGTGATTCCTGACCAAGTCGTCATCAACAGCCCGAGGGGCACGAACAATACGATCAGGCTTTTGTTCGGGACGCATGATCAACGGGTTGACGCCAACTCTCTGACGCAGCATCTTGTCAGTGGAACTGACTCTCACTCGTCAAACTGGGGCTGAACACCAACGATGAGTCCTTCAATTAATTAAAGCACCGGCAGAATTGACGTTGAAACTCGCGAGTGGAACCCAATTTGTTTTCACGTGCGGATCACAGCTGTTATCTGCGTTGCCACAAACAAAGAACGCTGTAATCGGATGCACCTCCCACAACGAAAAGCGTTTTGGTTGCCCTCCGATTGGATGTTTAGGATCTGCGTTAACCACATGGATGCTGTCGTAGAACAAAGCTCCCGTCACTAGGACTCGTCGTTGAAGCTTGCGAACGGCTTGAAGCTTATCTATCGACCACTCATCAGATCGATCTTGTGGAATCATCTCAACTACGATTCCAGCGTACTCCTGCTGAGACGCAGAACTCGTAATATTTATGTGGAAATCATTATCGTTAGGGGCAGTCAGATTACAGTTTACTGACTCGCCCGTGTTCGGATGCGGCCCAGGATCGTTCACTGCAATGAATCCCGTCACCGCGACGGCGGTTCCCTCGTTAACTGTACCGGCTGTGACGTGCAAGTTATTCAGTACGTTCCTGTCGGCGGGTATCTGGCGTTGACCAACAATATGTTGAGCCTGCGATTGCAAATTCGCGAGGTCCCGGTAGTTCAAAGGAATAGTTGATGTGCCATCGGGAACTCGTTTTTTCGTTTTGTTTTCAAGGGCCTGTGGTGAATCGCTTTTAGCACAACCGATGACGGGACAAGAGGAGAGCGACGACTTACACGGATGCTTCACAGCTTCAGTGAGCTCCAAATTTGGTGGTTGGCGTAGAATTTGAACGTTAGATGCCGAAACCCAACTAATCGGGCCGCGTATTCCGATGGCACGAAAATATCCGCCGTCCTGTTGACCTTCAATCCACAATAGCTTGACGCCGGGGCTTATCGTCCCAAACGAACGCGAATTGGGCTCAGGGGTAGCAAGGAAGGATGTCGCTGTGTTCACCTGCAGCAGGCCGACCCTCGGTGCTTCATCTTGAGCAGAGAGGTAACTCGGAAAAAACAGAGCGGCGATCAGGACTAGCCGACGCATCGTTCGCCTCCAAATGGGTGGAATGTATCATTTCTCTATTTTCGCTCCAATAAACATCCAAAAAGAAAATTTCCCTTCTGTGTCTAGGCGCGCAGGCGATTGCAGGTGTTCGCGGAAAAGAGCTGGATGAGGCACGCTGAGGTGCTCTTAAGTGCTAGTCGATGATCACCCACCTTTAGCCCACATAGAGTAGGTATCCGCATATAGCGCGCACAGCTCGCTGTTCGGTGGATCGCGGACTCGCGCCGGACGCAAGGCCGAGGTCCACCAAAGCGCGGAGAACGGCAATGACGACCCGCTCCGTCGTCCTCGAAACGGGCACTGCTACCTCGTTTTGGTGATCCCGTAATAATCGCAGCACGCTTTCATGGAAAGCGGCGCTGTCGGCCTCGCTTCCGACTCGCTCCTCTTCTGCCTCCAGCACGCGATTTAGGCGCGAGCGGGCATAATGTATCCTCACGAGTGCCCGTACTAGTAGCCTAAGTCGGGGTTTCAGTGCCCGTCCTCTTCCGTCTTGCACGGCTCGTAGAACAGCGTCGTGCAACGTCTCCTCAAAACTGCTAATCAAGGCGCGCACGATGGCGTCTTTGTTCGGGAAATATTGATAAAGGGACCCGATGCTTACGCCGGCCCGCGTTGCGATCGCGTTGGTATTGAAGCCCCGCATTCCTTCTGATTCCAAAATGCGAGCACTTGCTTCAAGAATGACGCTTACCGTCTCCTTCGACCTGGCTTGGCCCGGCACTTTACGGGCTTTCAGTGTGTTTTTGCGTGGTCTGCCTCTGCCATCTCGAACGCGAGTTTTATTTGTGAGCATTTGCTCGTATTTTAAGAGAGAGGAACGCAATATGCCAGGGAAAAACGACGGCAACTCAAACGGAGATGAGACGGACATGACAAGCAGCTTACGTACAAATCAGGTTAGAACCGTTCTAAACCGCTTATTCGCCGCCGCGGCCCACGATGATGAAATTCCGCGCAGGGAGGGCCTCTCATGTGAATCCGCCACCGCGCAAGAGCTAGCGGACGCCTTCGAGGCAACTTACATGCCGGTCTCACGGCAGGGCGGCAAGTTGCTCTACATGCTCGTTCGAGCAAACCGTCCGAACACCGTGGTTGAATTCGGTACGTCTTACGGGATCTCCACGATCCATCTAGCCGCTGCGGTCGCGGACAACGGAACAGGCCGTGTGGTCACCACTGAGCTAAGCGCAACGAAAGTTGTGGCCGCTCGCGCCAATTTGGTCGAAGCCCGCTTGGCTGATCACGTCACGATTCTATCCGGCGATGCCATGACGAGTTTGAACGATATCCGGGGACCAATCGACCTCGTACTTCTCGATGGTTGGAAAGACTTGTGCCTCCCAGTTCTGCGGTCGCTCGAATCTCGTCTGGCGATCGGTGCGTTGATCGTGGCTGACGACATTAACCTCCCGCCCCTTGGCAGCTACTTGGAGTATGTACGCAATCCTGCCAACGGATACGTCTCGGTCGCGTTTCCCGTGGAAGACGGCATGGAAATAAGCTGCTGGACGGCCGGTGGAGCATCCGGTGAAGAAGGTGCGTTATGACCACCGGAACCGGGAATTCGCTACCCACCGCTGCTCGTTCTGAACTTCCCTGCCGGCCAGTTCACGGCTTTAGTCGACTTCGATTGTTGAATGGATGCGTTCACTGGATCAGCGCGATCGTGCTGGTTTATGCGTTCATCAGCAACGGCGAAACGACACGCGCGTTGGTCAACCCTGTTGCGATGAGAGGAGAAGTGAAATTGGGCCTCGTTGTCGGCCTCATTTTTCTTATCCGGTTTATATGGGTGCGAAGCAGGCGCTCCGGCGGCGGGCGATGGATCGGGCCGTCTGTTCGCATGCCACAAACCAAAATCAGGCGGATAACCGATTGGGGAATCTATCTCGGGGTGGCGGCTTCCGTGGTTTCGGGGCTCCTGATTGCATACCTTCGACCAGGCGCCGAGATCATTCCCGAGGTCAGAGGGTTTACAACCAGCAGCGCGGCCCTGAACGCTACGATTGACGCTCACGCCTTCATTTCAGACGCCTTGGAATGGTTATGCGGTTTTCACGCCGTGTACTCGCTCTGGCACTGGGCGATAAGCAAAAAGGAACTGGGCAGAATTGCAGGAGTTTGGCCGGATCGAGCCGCGTCTGCCGTCGGCCGCATGGCTGCGTCGCATTTCAGAGGAAAAAACTCTCGCATCTAGGAGGTGTGCAGATGTTTTCATTCTGGCAAGACGTTCGGTGCGGTCTGCGAATGATCCGAAAAGCTCCCGGATTTGCTGCGATAGCCATCCTGACGCTCGCGCTGGGGATCGGCGCGAACACCACGATTTTTAGCTGGATCAATTCTGCGCTGCTCAATCCTATCCCCGGAATATCGGATCCAGCCAGGTTGGTGTCCTTGACGCTGAACAAACCCGGCGAAAAGGCGTTCGGCTTGACTTACCCGGACGTCGAGGCGCTGCGTAACGGACAGAAAAGTTTCGAAGGCATCGCGGCGTGCGGGTCCGCCACAATCAGCCTGACCGGAAAGGGCAAGCCGGAACGCGTTCCGGGAATGGCTGTGTCTGCGAATTATTTTGACGTGCTAGGAGTTCGGCCGATTCTCGGCCGCGGTTTCCTGGCTGAGGAGGCTCACGGGGCGGGAAGCGCGCCGGTAGCGGTGATCAGTTACCGGCTGTGGCGATCACGTTTCGGCGCGGATCCCAACATCGTGGGACGCAAGATCGAGATCAACAAGAATCCCTACACCATCGTGGGCGTCATGCCAGCGGTTTTTCAGGGCAGCGAGACAGGCATTCGAGCCGATATGTGGGTTCCCATGGTGATGGTGGCGCGGGTGAAATCAGAAGGCGACTTGATGAACGATCATCATCTTTTCTGGCTGCGCACATTCGGGCGGTTGAAGCCGAGAGTGACGCCGAAGCAGGCAGAAGAGGAAGCGACGCTGCGGTTGAAGCCGGAGGTCGAAGCTTATCCCGAAGAGCACAAGGGGCATGAGAACATAGCGGTCTATCCGCTATGGCGAAACCCCTTCGGCTTGAATTCCTTTTTAGCGACGCTGCTGCCTGTGCTGATGTCGATTGCCGGCGTGGTGCTTCTGCTGGCCTGCGCCAACGTGGCGAATCTGACGCTGGTGCGCTCGATGAGGCGGACCCGAGAAATCGCGATTCGCATCTCACTGGGCGCGAGCCGCTGGAGGCTAGTGCGGCAGCTTCTGGCGGAAAGCTTGATTCTCTCGCTAGCCGGCGGAGCGGTGGCGTTGTTGATTACATTTTGGACCGCTGGAACGCTAATGAAATTCCTGCCGCTGATGACGGACGAGCCGGTCTACCTGAACGCAAGCCCGGATCGTGTTGTGCTGCTTGTAACGCTGATCATCTCGGTTGTGACTGCGATGATTTTCGGAATATTGCCAGCGCTGCGGTCGTCGAAGCTTTCTCCTGTATCGGTGCTGAAGGAGGATACCGGCACTGCCTCCGGCGGAGTACGCAAGGCCCGCCTGGCAGGTGGACTTGTGGTCGCGCAGATTTCGTTGTCGCTTTTGCTGCTGATTTGCTCCGGCCTCTTGATTCGCAGTTTCCTGAAGGCGCAGCAATTGAATCTAGGGTTCAATGGGCACAACGTGCTGCTTATGACGTACGACACCTTCACAGTGGGCTTCTCCGATAACACCGGAGTGGAATTCAATCGCCGGCTCATTCAGGAACTGCGAACCACACCGGGAGTGGAATCGGCGGCGGTGACGAACCGCGTGCCGCTGGGATTCGGGGAGACAACGAGCGTGAAGCCGGAAGGTTACGTACCGCGGGCGGATGAATCCATGGAGACGGAGGACACCGTGGTTTCGCCCAACTACTTCCGGACGATGGAAATCCCGCTGGTGAAGGGGCGCGATTTTACATCCGAAGACACGATCACTTCGCAGCGCGTGGTGATTGTAAGCGAAGCATTTGTGAATCGCTACTGGCCCAACCGGGAGGCAATCGGGAAGAAACTCTTCTCTGACCTGCCGAAGGAGTGGCTGACGGTGGTGGGCGTGGCGCGCGACATCAAAGTGAACGGGTTAAACGAAAATCCAACGCCTTTCCTATATATCCCGTTGTATCAGTTTTACGATTCCGAACTAACCGTCGCGGTAAGGACTTCGGGAGATCCTCTCGCATATCACAAGGCCGTCGATGACAAAATTCATTGGCTAAACAGCGACCTAAATGTTTCCGACGTGACCACCCTGGAATTCCGAGAGCAGATCGCGACCGTCGGCCAGAGGATCGCCGGGACGTTTGTTGGAGTATTCGGGCTCCTGGCTCTTGTGCTGGCGACCGTCGGAATTTACGGAGTGACGGCATACACCACTAGGCAACGTACGCGCGAAATCGGCATCCGGATGGCGTTCGGGGCTACCCGGCAGGATGTGTTGCGCCTGGTGTTGGGCCATGCAATGAAATTGACAGCGCTCGGCGTCGGGCTGGGGCTGGCGTTTGCCTTGACGCGCTTTTTGAGTAGCTTACTCCTCGGGGTAACCAGCACCGACGCCTTGACGTTTGTGAGCGTCGCGATCTTGCTTTGCGCGGTAACGATTCTTGCGTGTTTTCTCCCGGCGCGACGTGCGATGCGCATCGATCCCATGGAGGCACTTCGCTACGAATGAAGGCAATCGCAATTAGCATCTCTATCCGCATTCGAGGCATACACGGTTCGCCGATCGGTGGGTTGCCGATTCGCGCCGGACGTTTGGATTGATTGCCGTAACCGAAAAGGAGCTCGCACATGACTATGCGAACAGAAAAAATCGCTCTGATTACTGGCGGTAGCCGGGGGTTGGGCCGTAGCACGGCTGAGAGCCTGGCCGCTAGGGGCGTGGACTCGGTGATTACCTATAATTCCCGCGGTGACGAGGCACGAGCAGTAGTTGCAGCAATCGAAAGCCGGGGATGTAAAGCGGTCGCGCTCCAACTAGATACTGGCGCGACAAAAACATTCGACGCATTTGCCGAAAAGTTTAAGCAGACGCTTCAAGACACCTGGGGGCGAAGCAACTTCAACTGCCTCGTCAACAATGCCGGCATCTCGCACCACAACTCCATCGAGAAAACGACCGAGGAAGAGCTGGACGATCTCTACAAGGTCCACTTCAAGGGCGTATTCTTCCTTACCCAAAAACTTCTCCCGCTTATCGACGATGGCGAGCGAATCGTCAATGTGTCGTCGGGATTAACCCGCATTACGATTCCCGGGAGTGCTCCTTATGCCTCGATGAAGGGCGCGGTTGAGGTCCTCACTCGCTATCTGGCAAAGGAACTGGGAAGACGCGGAATCGTTGTGAACACCGTCGCTCCGGGTGCGATTGCGACCGATTTCAGCGGCGGAATGGTTCGTGACAATCCGCAGATCAACAAGATGGTCGCGGATATGACGGCGCTCGGCCGCGTCGGCCAGCCCGACGACATCGGTCCGATGATCGCGTCATTGCTTTCCGAGGACAACCGCTGGGTCAACGGCCAGCGCATCGAGGTCTCCGGGGGTATGGCGCTCTAGACTCCGGAAGCAAGCTGGTAGAAGCACACACGAGAGGGAAATGAATATGCAAAGCTCATCGAACAAAATCGCGCTGGTCACCGGAGCAAACAAGGGCATCGGATTTGAAGTCGCCCGCCAGATCGGCCATAACGGCGCAACGCGGTCACGCCATTTTAGATGCATTGACTATCTGCTCGATGGCAGACGCTCATTATTGACGCTATTGGCAAACGATGATAAAAGTCGAATTTGTTCGTCGTTCTGGTTACATTTTGCCGAAAGTCGCCAGAGCACCTGCCTCTCTCTTGAGGAACTGGTAGTGAGTTCATGAGGCAGCGACCAGTTGGAAGCCAAGGTCCCGGGCCTGTTTTCGGATTCGGGCTTCGACACGGACGCGGTTCGCCGCTTCATTTTTCACCCAGATGGTTTCTTCGTAGGGGCGCCTGGTCGTCAGCATGAGATAAACGATCCGGGCTATTTTGTGCGCGGCGGCGGTGATGGCTTTCGGAGCCCCGAGTTTCGCGCGCATCCTGGGAAAGTAATGCCCCAGGTAGCTTTGGCTTCGATAGAGCCCAGCGGCGGCGATGCGGAGGGCCGTGGCTGCTCGATTCTTGACCTTGCGTGTTTTGACCGAAAGCACCTTTCCCCCGCTCACCCGATTGTCCGGGCAGAGTCCGAGCCAGGAAGTGAACGTGGGCGCGCTGGCAAATCGCGAGAGGTCGGGACCGATCTCCGCCAAAAGAGTTTGAGCGGTCAGGACGTTGACGCCCGGAATCTGTGTCAGGTCCACTCCGAAAACTCTGTAGAGGTGACTCCGCAATTCGAAACGGGGATCGCCCTTAAGACGTTTCACATCGGTTAGCGATTTCGGAAGCGGACTCTCGGGATCGACTTTCGGCTCGAAGGTTTCCAAGGACTTTTCGATCTCGCGGTCACAGGCTCCGATCAACTCTTGGTAATGACGGAACGCTGTCAGCGACTGGCCGAGCGTGAACAGGTGATCGCGCCGGTAGTCTCCGACTAGCGACTTGGCGATCGTATCCGCGCTGGCCTTGATCCGCCCGTCGCGTAGTGCCGCGAGCGCGTGAGGGTCGCGTTCCCCCGCTAGGATGGCCTTGATGATCGCCAGTCCGGTGAAACCGGTGATATCGGCGATGACGTGGTGCAGCTGCAGGTTCATCTGATCGAGAGCCTTCTGCATGTGCTGAACGTGAGTCGCGGCCATCTGCACCAGACTGTCCCGATGACGGAGGATCGAACGCACCGTGCAGACCTCCTGATCCGGCCGGAACGATCCGCGCAGTAGACCTACGGAATGCAAATATTGCAGCCACTGGCAGTCGGAAACATCCGATTTGCGCCCCGGCACGTTCTTCACATGACGCGCGTTGACCAACAAGACCGTGAATCCTCGATCCTCGAGAATCTGGAACAACGGAATCCAATAGACTCCCGTCGATTCCATCGCTACGGTCTCGATCTTCGAAGCCTTCAACCAATCTGCGGCGGCGTGCAGGTCTTCGGTGAACGTCGAGAAGCACCGCACCGGTTGGGGATCGCGATCCGCCGGCACGGCGATGTAAATCTCCATTGCTCCTACGTCCACACCGGCGGCGTTCGGATTCATACACTGGAACGTTGGCGTGCCGGTCTTCTTGATCTTTCCCTTTCTCCACATGGCTCTCTCCCCCAAGTTGGTGTGCCATGCGAGTCGGCCCAAACTGTGCGGAACGGAAAACTCTCTTGATCGGGATCGACGTACTCCTGCAAGGAGCCATCGTCACCACTGTGTTGAGCACGGAGTCTGGGACCATACTCGTGATCGGGCTCCCGAGTGGGATGCACCATTGGCAAGCTCGGCCTACTTGCCGACACGCATGGTCCCGACTACTTTACCGCGTCACAACTGAAAACCAGTTCCTTCCCTGGTTGACCCGCGCGCCGCGGGTCGAATACTAGTGAGCAGGAGGTCTCGCGACCCGCAGTGACCGCCGCCCCCATAACTGATGACATAACGAAGTCGGCCTCACAACGAGCCGAGTAAACTGTGCGGAGTCCAATCTGCACGACTCGGATCGCAGGAGGCCGAGGTGAAAATTATAGGCGTGGATTTGCACGCGAGACAACAAACGATTGCGATGTTGGACAAGGACACAGGTGAGCTGGTCGAGAAGACCATCGAACATCAAGGGGAGAAAGTGCGGGAGTTTTATGCCGCACTCTCTGGCCCCGTGCGAGTGGGAATCGAAGCCACCGGATCGAAGCAATGGTTTCTGGAGCTGATGGAAGAGCTGGGGATTGCATCATGTTTTTGCTTCCGGGTCTCCGCCTTGCGGATCTTCTGGGGATGACCGACAGGCGCGCTTGCTGCTGCAGTTGCTGGCCGAGGATCGTTTCCCCACGATCTGGATGCCTTCCACCGAGCAACGCGATCTGCGGACCTTACTGCGGCACCGTCATCAATGGGTACGCCTGCGAAGCCGCGTACAGCACACGCTGCAATCCATGGCGCTGAATCGCGGCCTGCGGTTGGGCCACTCGCTGTGGAGCCGAGTCGGCCAACAGGCACTGAAAGCACTGCCGCTGAGGCCGCATGCCAGCCAGCGACGAGCCGCCCTGCTGGCCTTGTACCCTGGCTTGCAGGGATCGATCGATGAACTCGACAAAAAGGTCTGCGCAGAGGTCCACCAGCATCCACAGGCAAGACGATTGCTGACGCATCCGGGAGTGGGGCCGATCACCGCGTTAGCCACCGAAGTGTTCCTGGGTGACCCGACGCGGTTCGCGGACGGCAAAGCGGTAGCCAGCTACATCGGCCTGATCCCCAGCGAACATTCCAGTGGAGGCCGGCAGCGGCTGGGAGCGATGAGCAAGCAAGGCAACGCTCTGCTGCGTTACCTCTGGTGCGAGGCGGCGATGCACGCTGTCGGGCGCGATCCCCAGTTGAAACGTTTTTATCGGCGCAAACTGGTGCAGAAAGGAATGGGAAAAGCCAGAATTGCGGCAGCCCGGAAACTGGGGATCCGACTGTGGATCATGCTGCGTGACCAGATTGATTACCAAGAGTTCTGCCGTCGAGGAGAGTTACGGCAGAAGTGCGGTAGTGCCTGTGCAGGGATGCCTGATTTCAACAGTGGTCCTGCGGTGCAGTGACCGGGTGTCTGAATAGGCTACCTGCCTCCCCCAGTTGGGGGGAGTTCGAATCAATCATCATGGTCTAGAGTGATCGGAGAGATGTTTGGTGGGCCACACCGAGTCGATGAAGTGACACGACCGAGCCAGTAGGTTGGACCGAGAGAACCACCCGAGAATTGCGGTTGCATCACTCGCCAGAGGAAACAGCGGGACTGCGCAGAGGTAGGGGTGTGTGCGAGAAATAGAAACAAGAGCAAAACACTCTTGACGGGGCCGCCTTCGTTAGAGATGTTGAAATCTAAGAAGGTGTTCGACCGGATGGACGCGCACGCGAGGAACTCCCCGCTCAAAAGGCACGTACTTTGTCTACTGAGAGTTTCAAGAATTCCAGCGCGAGACCCACAAATCCTTTCAGTACGTTCCAAGTGTCCGCTCTTCAGCTTAGCGCTTCGGGATGCACGCCGAAGTCCGCACTAATTGTATGCGCGGGACTTGTACCTTGCCTGGAAAGGAATTACAGATCGCCTTTATGGCAGCGCGCCCAAGATGTGATCCCATGTTTCACCGGTGGTGAAGAAATGTGTATGGGATACGCCTTCGGTAGAAGAGAATTTTTTCACTTTAGAACCGGGAAGGCTAAACGCCGAACCGACGATCGAAACACCATCCGTCGGGACCACGAGATCGTTGTCTTTTCCTCGGAAGAGTCCATCTACGATCGGATCTTCAACGGCGCGTAAGAGCGGCCCCGACGGGTGGTAATTCGCTTCCACTGCCCAATAGCCCTGCGAATCCACCGATGGGGGGTTCAGTTTGTCCAAGAACGGGCTGTCAGGCGCCATGTCGGCGAGTCCAGGAAGGCTGACAAGCGAGGCCGCCACATCGCTCGCGACAGCCAGAACAGCCGCGAGGGGAGCGGACCCGGCGGAATCGGGTATAAAGCTTGCGAGATTGGCCATCCGGTTCAACCATTTGGGAAGATTGTCGGTGGCCGCCAAATCGGTTCCAGCGTTCGGGGTGGCGACGAATACAATTCGGTCAATTTTCATAGCGGATTGCTTGGGACGACTCCAGCTTGGCTGTTTAGTCAGAGACCCGATAGTTGCTTCGTCGAGTTCCTTGAGCGCTCGCGCCAGCAGGCCACCCCGACTGTGGCAGATTATGTCGAAACTGTAAGTGCCGGCATGTTGGGATAGCTCGTCGTAAAGCTTGATGGCATTCTCAGCTATGCTGCGTCCGAGGGTGTGGTGATTGAATCCCATAACGCGATCTTCGTATCTTCGAAATAGCTCTTTCGCCTTTTCGGGAAAGTTTGCGAGACCGGCAAATGCGCCCGTGGTTGTGCTCGTAGTTCCGTGGATGAAAAGGAGTGACTTCTTCCCATCATGTTGTTTCCAACCTGTGAACACGTCGGGTTTGTCGGTCAAAAGTTCAGCTAGCGCTCCGGCGTCAAAGCTTCTTGCGCTGCCGTGAAAGCCCTCGAATGAACGCGCTCGAGATTCCCAGAGGTAGGCGGCAAGCTTTGTTCCCGCAGCAGCCCCTAGTTTCCGGGCTATTACCTTGATTACTTTCTTTCCCAGAACGCCCAGGACACCGCGGGTCTCGCCTGACGGTTGG
Source organism: uncultured Acidobacteriota bacterium (assembly GCA_963703675.1). GTDB lineage: Bacteria > Acidobacteriota > Terriglobia > Acidiferrales > UBA7541 > Palsa-295. Next base: position 237,815 of record CAVPFH010000015.1, read on the forward strand.
GTCCGGCGAATCCTGAATCTATAATGAAAAACTACAGAGGTTCCTCCGCGAATACCAACCGTAGCAATCTCTCCAACAGATTTGGGAAACTCTACGCTTATTACTCCGTCTTCATCCTGATACATGAGATATTGCGTGTTAGTTCCTTCTCCAGGTACGTTCAGCGCTACTTCGTCCTCGGCGATCTTTCCGGCACCTCGTGTCCTCTGGTCTTCTGCGGTCGGTGATGGAGCGCCAGGCGGCAAGATTAAAGTGTGCACGTCCTCAAGATCTGCTTCATCGAGAGCACGCCTGAATTGGTCTGACTCCAACGTGTCGCTGCGGAGTTGTCCTCGCTCGCGCCGGCCGTAATGGAGACCGTCGCCGCTCAAGCCAGGGGCAACGAGAGTGATTCCGTCTCCGACGTCGATGGGGGTCTGGTATGGCTCAACGTAGAATGTGTCGGCCACGGTTCCTCACAGTTGTACGCAATGATTGCGGAGATGTTGCTTACTTATCAGATGTCGCCGGGATCCGCACAACTTTGGCTGCGGGATCGCCATACAACGTATAGGCAAGAAAGGTTACGCTGCCACCATCCAGCCACTTCTTCCTCATCGTCTGCAGCGCTTCACCCATTGATTTTCCCACTCTCAACTCCTCGTAAAAGTGGGTTGCCGCATCCCTCGCGCTTTCGTCCTGCACGCTCCATAACGGCCCAATGAATGCCGACGCTCCCACGTCGAGGAATGCCTGAGGCCAGCCCGAGCCCATATTGAGCACCATTCCGCCCGCGCCCAGTTGGCAAGCGTTGAGGAAAACCAAAGGATGATGACTCCCGATCCCCATCCGCACGGAGTCTCTGTCAACGGCCGTCGTGAGAAAATTGATCCGGTCGTCCTCGAGCCAAATCTTGGAACGTTGCGGCTGAGCTTGGTCCATCTCCCCGTGGCACGCAAAATGAATCGCTTGCGCGGTGCCTTCAACCAGGAATTTCCGAACGTCTTCCACTAAGAGGTTGAGGATTTGTGCTTTCCAGGGTTTGGCCGACAAATAATTTCTCTCATCCTGCGTCCATGGGAGCGGTGTCACATCCTTGACCTCAGAGTACGTGCTAGTAGAAACACGGAACTCGCGCACGTTGATCTGCGATCTGAGAATGCAGGAAGACTTAGCGAGCCATCGGCCCACCTTGTACTTCTCGGAGAGGATGACCGGCGCGACGTCCCGTTCGATATCTCTGTCCACGATTTGCATGATTTCCCACGGCACAGATGGCTCGTCTGAAACGAACTGTATCGTTTCAAATTTAATTGCTTTCTCCGCGGATACCTGCGGGACTTCGGCCTGGGCCTTGGCCGCATGAAACAGTTGTCAGTAAGCATCTTTAAATGCCTGGGGGGTGGCGGCATAAAGTCTTTGGCACGATCCTTCAACATTATCGCGATTGATGCCGTCAGACTTCTTACCAGCAAGCCATTCAAAATTGTCGGCCACGTACCGTTCAGGCTTCGCCAGCTTCTGTATGCAATCCTCGTCCTTCAATTTGAAATTCAGGTGCGGTGAAAGGAATGTCCAGCGAAAATCGTTCCCAGACGGTTGTATACGGATCAAAAAGTCAGGCGGCGGGGCGCCAGGTTCCACATGCAGGTGTCGGCGCCACATAGGCTCTTCGGGCACGAGGTTACGGTCGTCGCGTGGCCTTACCTTCTCGTCGCGCAGGATCTCGATGTTTGTTTGTGCTTCTCCGCACCATCTGCCTTTCACATAAAAATTGACGCGGATCAGCTCAAGTACGCGCTCTTTGTCATCGGTTTCCATCTCGGGCGCGTTGAGTTCAAACACCGCCGGTTTGATCGTGCCGGCAGCAGCGCTGCAGGTCATTTCGCCTTGCTTCGATTGATCGCGCATTAGAAGATGCACATTCACGGTGTGTACTTGTTCAGGAGGCGCTGGCGGTAGCCAGAAATCTCCCTTGGTTTGTTCTGTCGGAGGTTTTTCTCGCAGCACGCGTACGACCACAGTGAATTTCTTGTTTTGAATAACATGGCTTGGATCGCAGGAAATTTCTGGAAAGAGCTGCTGCGCCTCGAATTTTTGTTCATCGCTCTCTTGCAAACCTTGTGGGACGGTCGCCGGAGGCTCTGGACCCGCAGCTGAACTCGGCGGTGCTGGGTTGGTCATCGGAGGTTGCGGCAGCCAGGGCTTCCCAGGGAGTCCGCTCGACGGGTGTCCTCCTTCTCTGCCGCCTTCTCCGCAAGCCGACTCGCCTCTCCCGGAAGCGGATGCCACGCGCGGATCCACGACATCCATTGGCACAAGAAGACTTAAGTTTCCCTCGCTCGATACAGACGTCTTCACTTGGCCCGGAGTGATCTTCGCGTTTGACTGTGCAATGGACTGGGCTGCTTTTTGATTGAATATCAATCGCGTGGAGCGCGAGGTGCCCACGCGGGAGAGCGTCGCAAGTGTTTGTGTACCTCCAGCATCTGAAGTTCTGGTGAAAAACGAATCAGCTTCCTGCAATTCAGTAACAATGTCCGAATTAATCTCATGCGCGGCAGTTTTCTGAAAGTTCGGAATCAGGATCTTGAAGTTTAGTGAGCTCTTTGCGTTGATCGGGAAAGTGGGTTTCACAGGGTGCCAAACTGAGGTCGGACCCTCGGACTTATTTCGAATGACAACCCGTGCGAGCGTTGCCCGAAGCGCAGTGGCGAGACTCTTCGCATCCCACTCCGCTGTTCCGCTTTGAACACCGTGTGTCATTGCATGCTGCGAAGCCGCACGTCCAATCGCGGTTTGCATCTCTTTTTCCGAGACCCGCATGAACCGCATTTTGTCGGCCATCGGAGACGTAGTGGTTGCCTTCGCGAGTGTTCGGTCAAGGAGATGTTGATATCGCTTCTCGCCCTCTTCGCCGTCCAGCGCAGGGTCATCCGATGAAGCGAGATTGGGTGTCACGAAGCGTTGCACAAAGAATCTGAAGCTGAAAACCGAGTAGTGTTTGTGGCTCGCTTCTTGCCACTCCACCAAAACCCAGTCCGCACCCGGCTTCTTAAGCAGCTTTTTTACGGTGTCAACGAGCGAATCACCGCGGGCAATCACCAAAAAGTTCAGGCTGCGACGTCCCGGAATGTTGCGCTTTTGCACCTGGGTCTCCCGTTTCATTCGGGGTCTCCGCCTTGATTGCACTCGGGCGGCTGAAACGTCAATTTCATTTCTAAATCACTCTGGGGCTGTCATAAGAGAACCATGGGTCGAAGCGGTGACGGATTTTGCGAGAGCTCTTGCCATTTCCGGGGCACCTAAGAAATGAGATAAAAGTCCTAGAGTGCTCGAACTCCATTTAATTCTGCGCATGACCGCTTAGCTTGGCCGTGTGCATCCCATAACACCCTTGCACATTGGCCAGGTTTTACTCCAGTGATACGTGCAGTGCAATATAAAAATCAGTGAAATGCTCGTCGGGATTGAATGGTTCTTGCGTCACGGACGTCCTCAGACTCCGGCGTGCATGGTGCCCAACTCAACCTGAGTACTTTGGCGCGCGGAGAATTATAAGCACCCCTTTCAATGTCTACGTTCCGACCACGGGATTTGCGGGTGGAGCATTCGCAGGCGGAGCATTTCCAGCCTGGTTACCTCCGGCACCGGCTTTTGGGCCCGCCGGATTTGTGGGCGGAACAGCAAGGCGGCTTGCAATCGTGCTTATGAAGCGGCTGCCCACGAAATAGGCCACGAAACCGATTGTCAGCGCTCCCCAAAAGTCGCTGACGGAGACTTTCACAGGAAACTGGGTGTCCGAAAGTCGTGACGCTACAATCGTGACTGCAGAGCCGAGCAGCCCCGCGGAAAATGCGTTTCGGATTAGAACTCCGACAACCTTGACCCGATCGCCGGTAGGCAGGTCCGAGCGCCAGCGATCAAAATCATGCCCTGGCTGGAGTGCCACGACCAAATAAGCGAACAATGCCCCCAAGAATGCGGCGAAGGCGGTCAAGACCTGAGAGATACTGACGTTCAGTGTCGTCGTCGCCGTGTAGGTATGTGCCACTGGCGGCTGTCCGGCGGCCCCCGGCGTGTATGCAATTCCTTCTACGGTGAAGGTGTAGTCTCCGGGCACAAACCCGAGGATATCTCCTAGTTTCGATTTCAGTTGAGATTGTTGAGAGCAGTTTGGATCCGCTTGCCCGTGCCGACTGAGATCCCAGAAAACTTTATAGTGCTCATTCGGTCGGAGCTGGATCTCACTGGTTTTGGAGTCTGCTTTATCCGAGGCTGATTGCGCCGGGAAAATGCCCATCTGTGACGCCACGCAGGCATTTGGCTGTGAAACTTCCGGCTGAACAATAAGCATCGTTTCGGCGGCCTTAATGGTCACGATGTCTTTCGAAACATCTTCGAGGTCGGCAAAAACCCCATAGCTTCCATCACGAGTTACGGAGGCCCGGGAGGAGCCGATCGTCAGTTTCAACAGTTCTTGAGGAGATGTATCTGTGCTTTTACCGGGAAGTACGGGACCACCGGAGGACGCCTTTTGGTCAGGTACGTGAGCTGCGAGACTTTGATTCGGGGGTACAGTCTTCTTGCTGCTTGTTTGTGCGGCCGCTGAATTAGAGAGCAACCACCAGAAGATCGCAATTAGAACTGCATTGCCGAATCTTCCAAGTGTTGTGAGCACCATAACATTCCTCCAGTTAGAAAAGCTCAAATCATTCGATCATTCCGTTCTGAATCGTCCACAAGAAATTCGTCCATTGTGATTAGCGTTGAACCCCTTTTACGAGTCATATCCATTGACTTTGGGGGATAACAATTGCGGTTTTGCCCTTCGGGATTAGTCTTCACCACCCCCACCGCCTCCTTCACCCCCGCCTCCGCCGCCACCGTCACCACCGCCACCACCGCCACCAGTTTCACCGCCTCCGCCGCCACTCTCACCGCCTCCTGCGTCCCCCGCTCCCCCTGGATCTGCCGGCGCATCTCCACCACCAGAATCGGGTCCGGGATCGGGTCCCGGGTCAGGCGTTGGATCAGGCGAGGGCTGCGGTGTTGGGTCGGGAGTCGGATCCAGTGGATCCGGAGTCGGCGCCGGGGACGGACCTGGCAAAGGTTCAGGAATTGGACCAGGCAGCGGACTCGGAACGGGATCGCTCGGTACGTCAGGTAGAGGATCGGCCGGCACATTGGGAGCGGGGTCTGGCGTCGGGTCTGGATTCTCGGGCTCTGAGCCGTCAAAAATATCCTGCACCCAGCTTGGCGCACCGGCATCGCCGGCCTGATAGGTAGTGCCGGCTGTGCCTCCCTCGAAAGTCTCGATTGCGTCCGCAAACGAAGCTAATTGCTGAGCCGTCAAATCTGACATCGCCGTCGATGCGCCAATTCCGACGTTATCGACGATGAACGACGTGTAGCCAACCGTATCGTTCTCCGAAGGCGGTGCATATCGCTCCATGGCTTCTTCGATCGTCAATCCCTGATAGCTGTCCGAGGTCAACAGACTTTGAAGGGCTCGCATGCCGGTGTCAGGGTCAGGGAAAATGGCGAATCGCCCGTCTGAACCTATTGCCCCGTGTGCATCCGCGAAATCACCCGCTTCGATGTTACCTGGATTGTTGTTTCGCCAATTTCGATCGCCGCCGACGTTTATCGAGCCTGCGTATTGGACATAGTTGCCTTCTGGACTACTGCCAACGGCTGGCATCTGAGACCTCACTCGCTAGGCACGGAAGCACGGTCAACTGCTGGACCCAATTTTCAAAATGCCACGCTCCGTGCGCAAATCCGAATCGATGCACTTCTACTTTGAGTTCGACAATCGAGATCGACTGTAATTTTGATACTCCCGCTAGTGACATACTCCTTCACGAGGTCAACTCACTTCGCAGCGGGCTTCGCATCCTCTCCGTCGGAGGTTTCAATCAAGAATCCAAATTGGAAACTCTTTGTATTTGAAAATGCCGGTGGCAAGCTCCCATTGTCGTAAGACAGTTGAACTCCATACTTGGCTTTCGGTGTGTCCACCAGATAGAGTTTCAAAGAGGCTTGATACCAAGGTTTGCGCCCATTGTTGAAGGTGGTTGCTACGCCAGGGGTACTACTCACTTGAGCTTCTTTGAAGAACAGATATCGTTGAACCATGCCGAGGTCCAAGTCGACTCTTTTTAAAGGAAATGGATTTTCGGTGTTTTCGTAGAACAGGGTTAGTTGACCGCCGGCTTTGATGCGCGCAACGAAATCTTCTGGAGTGGAGGGCTGACTGGTACCGCTGGTAGTCTGTGCAGTAGTGCTGTTCACATTTTTCCCGCCTTCGATTCCGGCTGGGACTAGGCGAACCCTCCAAAACCCCGTGTTCGAACCAAACAGTCGTTGCGTTCGAGATTGCAGCTGAACCTGGCCGTTTCCTACAAAATTGGTGACGTTAAAATTCAGGGCTTCGCCTTCGAGCTGCCCTGAAAAATCGATTAGGAGTGCACTCCAAAAGCGCTTCTTGCTTTCTAGTGTGTTTAGGTCATTGCGGAGTTCGGCTTGTCTCTGCACAGATGGATTGGTGCGCAATTCCGCGATATCTTTTTGCATTTGTTGTAGGTCAGCCCGTCCAAACAGAACGATGTTTCTAAAGTTTGGGCCGGCCTCGAAGTTCTTTGGATCGCCGCCTGCGGACGTAGCCTTATCTAGGTGCAGAAACACGGTCAGCCCGGGCACACCCAAGTCATTACTGTTCAGGTTCAGGTTGACACCGCCATTTGTTCCCGAAGAAGCCGTGGTAGTAAATCCGCTAGCAAAAATATTCTTCTCCGTTGAGGTTTTTGGAACGGTCTTCAGATCAGCCAAGACTTTGTCTTTCTGACCAGCGACGGAAGCCGAAGTTTCTATCTCGGGATTTCCGCAAACTTCGGAAACGCTGTGAGTCTTGTTTTGGGGATCAAGAAAGTTCAGATTGTGAAAGCAGATGCGGGCGCTTGTGACATCGGTGGGCGGATCCCCGACGAATGTGATTTGAATACCTTTCTTTGTTCCAGGTTGGCGTTGGACATTTCCTATGGAGAATGAATGGGTTGGAGTGCTCGTAATGGCTATGTTGTCTGGAGCCAAGTCGGACTGGGCCGATGAGTCAAGCGAGTCGGTGAACCGAACATTGGCGTAAAAGTTAGGTGCGGGAAAAAGTGAAAGCGATGAAGAGTCAAACTTGTATTGCTGACCCGTCGTTTGCGCCACCGTGGAGGTGACAAACCATAAAACGGTGAGAACCAAAGAACGGTTGATCTTCATGTATTTTCCCCTGTGGCGAGCGACGCCTACGAGCCTGATTTGGAAGCGGCTAAAAGCGAAAGCCGGACGAATTCCGCGACTTTCTCAATCGGAAGAGCTGAATTTTCTGGAATCTGGCTAATATCGTCGGTAATTTCTGGAAGTAGAACCGTAAGGTTTGCCTTAAAGATTGCCATCTGATCGTCTGAAATCCCGACCTTGGTGTCGTTAAAGGTGCGGTCGAAAAGATCATCCGGGCTGGTGGTGAATGGAGTCGTCGAGGCATCCACTGTGACCAGTGCCGTAGTGGCGGCGATCGCGAGAGCCACTTCGAGTCTCCCGTCCTTTGGGCCTACTGCCGCCTGCTTGGTGGCAATCAGGCTGTTGATAGTCGCAATGTGAGATGGAACTGTGGGCTTAGAGCCAGTTGTTTTAGCTGACATTAGTTTCCTCCTGAGATATTTCGCTTATCCCTCTCATTTCAAAAACAAATCGGTTTCAGTTTTAAATAAGGCCGCAACTTGCATTCACATAGTTAGGCGCAAAGTCTCAGGAAAAAGGGCCATAAAACCTGCGGCATGTTTAGGAGGAAGGGCCCAGCGCAAAATGCACAAGACGGCCACACCATCGAAGAAAGGGAGTTGCGCGTATTTTCGGGGGTCCGAAATAGCTCGTTGTACCAATAATGTTCTGTCTAATCGGAGAGACCCGCTCGACATGCGCGTGTGGTAGCTTCGTCTGTCTAATGAGCGTCGCCTTAAGGCACACCAAGGCCCCTGGCGCAACTGCTGGGATCGTGTCAAATGGGCTAGAATCGTGACCACTGTAGCAATGGGTTTACATGGATGTAGTAATGAACATGTCGCCAGGCGAGATTACTGACCTACTACATGCTGTTAGGAAAGGCGATAGCAATGCTGCATCCAAGCTGATTCCGCTGGTTTACGCACAACTACGACGCTTGGCTGCTTCCTATTTGAGGCGAGAGCGTCCGGACCATACCTTGCAGCCGACGGCACTGGTCCACGATGCTTTGCTGCGCCTCCTAGGAACCCAATCGATCGATTGGCAGGATCGGGCGCATTTTTTTGCGATCACCGCAAACTCGATGCGGCGAATTCTTATAGATCATGCCAGGGCACATCGAGCTCAGAAGCGATCTGGTGTATGCGAAAAGTTGACGTTGGATTGTGCTGCGGCCATTCAGGAAGGACAGTCTCCACAACTAATCATGCTCGATCGAGCACTTTCCAAGCTTCAAGAATGGGATGCGCGGCAGGGACGGATTGTTGAACTTCGATTTTTCGGTGGGTTGACGGATGAGGAGGTCTCCGAAGTTATGGGGATCTCCGTGAGGACGGTGAAGCGGGATTGGAAAATGGCGCGTGTTTGGTTGCACCGAGAGATGACCAGATGAATCTTGCGCAATGGGAGAAGGCCAAGGACATTTTCGACGTTGCAGTTGATCTTATACCTGCGGCCCGAGAGCCGTACTTGGCAGCTGCCTGCGGAGAAGATCAAAGCCTGCTTTGCGAACTAAGAAGTTTAGTCGCCCAATACGACAAAGCAGGCTCCTTTCTCAAGTCCAACCGCATTTCAATGAGCCAACCTTACGCCGGTTCCGACCTACCGGCCAGTCTCTCACCCGGACAAATCTTAGCTGACAGATTTCGGATTCTCAGAGCTCTGGGATCGGGAGGGATGGGCGAAGTCTATGAGGCAATGGATCTGCGCATGGCGGAGCGCATCGCGTTAAAAGTAATTCGACCTGACGTGCTCTCGAGGATTGCTGTGGCTCGCCTGCGTCAGGAAGTTCAACTGGCACGTCGTGTCACGCACTCGAATGCCTGCCGCGTGTTCGATTTGGAAGAGCATGTATTGAACGAGTCCGGAAAACAGGTCATGTTCTTGACGATGGAATTACTTGAAGGGGAGACGCTGGCAGAACGCCTTCAGAGGCCAGAGCGCATTAAGCTTGAGGAGGCGCTGGCAATCATTCGTCAAGTGACTGAGGCACTCGTTGCGTCCCATGCGGCAGGCATCATCCATCGAGATCTGAAGCCATCGAACATAATTTTGGTCGGCTCCGGTGCAGGGCGAGCCGTGGTGACAGATTTTGGATTGGCGAGGTTGTGCGAGGACGCAAAGGCGAAGTCGGAATTTCCGTCTCAAACATTGACAGGAGCCGGACAAATCATCGGTACGGTTTCCTACATGGCGCCAGAACAAATCGAAGGTAAAGAGGTTACTCGTGCAACAGATATTTACGCGTTGGGACTGATCATGTACGAAATGATCTGTGGAAGGAAACCCTTCTCAGACGGTACACCATTGGCCAGCTTAGTGGAGCGCCTAAAAGGCGCTCCACTATCCCCAAGAAGGCATGTTGAGGAAATCGAACCGGAACTGGAGGCCTTAATCCTGGGTTGTCTCGCAACGTCACCGGCCGAGCGCATTCAGGATGCGGCCAGAATCGGACAAGTCCTGCAAGGAATTAACAAAGATTCCTCTCGCGCCGCAGAGTGTTGGGTTTGCTCCTCAGTTCCTTCACTGACATCTGTGGCTGTTCTCCCGTTTGTGAATATGAGTCCGGAATCTGACAAGGTCTATTTCAGTGATGGCCTTGCGGAGGAATTGATGGGTGCGTTGGCCCATGTGGAAGGGTTGCGCGTGGTGGCCCGGACGTCCGCTTTTCAGTTCCGGGAGAGCGGACTCGACATCCGCGAGATTGCACGGCGCCTAAATGTCACTGCTCTCGTGGAGGGTACGGTCCGGTGGGATGGCGGCCGAGTTCGGATCGCGGTCCAGTTGGTCAACGGCGCGGAAGGCTATCATCTTTGGGCAGGACGCTTCGAGCGGCAAATGGAGGATGTTTTCACGCTGCAGGAAGAGATCGCCAACACAATCACGAAGCAGCTAAAGCTCCAGCTTAAGGGAGGCAGGAACTCTCATTTTGTTCGACATCGGACCGAGAGCATCGAAGCCTACAATCTTTTCTTGAAGGGTCGTTTTTTTTGGAACAAGCGTACTCACGGCGGTCTTGACAAGGCAACCGAGTACTTCAAGCTCGCCATGGATCGTGATCCCGGATTCGCTCCGGCCCTGGCGGGTCTCGCGAATTGTTACATCCTCAGCGGGGTTTATGGAACCCGGCAGCCGCAAGAAGTTTTCTCACTGGCCCGGGAGACGGTCTCAAGGACACTCTCGCTGGACTCCGAAATTCCCGAAGTGCACTGCGCAGCCGCCTGTATCGACGCACTTCATGATTGGAATTGGTCCTCCGCGGAACATCAATTCCAGCGAGCGCTGAAGATTGAGCCGAATTGTGCGCTTGCACATCATTGGTACGCCACAAATTGCTTGATGCCACAAGGTCGATGGGCCGAAGCCAGCGCTCAGCTGCAGCTTGCTCGCGAGTGTGAACCTCTTTCTTTAGCGATCTCGACCACGATTGGCCTAGAACTTCATCTTGAGGGGAATTACGATGGCGCGATTCAAGAATATACCAAGGTCCTTGAGATGGATCCTAATTTCAGCGTGGCGCATTTCTTCCTAGGCCAAGCGTACGAACAAAAGGGAATGTTCACGCAGGCAATTACGGCTCTGGATCGCTCGGTTGCTTTCAGTGATCGTAGTGCGGAAACGATTGCCTTGCTAGGGCGTGCCTATGCACTTTGTGAACGTGTTCCGGAAGCGCGCGCTCTGCTGGAGGAGCTGCTGGGGCGGGCGGCTGTTCAATACGTTTCCCCGGTGCTCATTGCCCAACTACTTCTCGGATTGAATTTATACGATGAAGCACTAAGTCGATTGGAGCAAGCGGTCGAAGTGCGGGCGACAGATTTAACGTGGATTGGCGTACGGCCAGCTTTCAAACCGTTGCGCTCCGAAGTGAGATTTCGTTCTATCTGCAAGCAGATCGGTCTCTCCGAACACATTTGAACGGTAACTTTGAGAAGCGGTTAGGAGGCATAGATCAGCAAGAGATAGATAACATCGAACAGAAATGTGGTCAGATACAGAAAGATCATAAAAGGTATCGGCTTCTTCGTAACAAACATTCGAATCAAATCGCTGAGCGACATCAGTCCGGTGCCAAGCATTTTGAGCCAGGCCGCGCAATGTGAGAGTGCGTGCTGGTCCCGGCGAGTGAATAGAAGGAAGGCAAACAGAACACTCATGACCAGATTGATGATGTAAGCGGCTGCCCCGCCATCGGGATCATTCGAGAATTTGTGGAATGTGTAGTGAAAAATAAGCGCCAGCACGATGGCGCCAGCGACCAGGAGGGGAAAGCCTCGCTGAATCTCCGGGATGGTCTGTTCTGCCCTACCGTAGGAGTAGAGCTGATACAGAACGACACAATCTAAGAGAAACCAAGCTACGTAGATGGCCCGCGCCACTTTACTCTCTGGGGGGAATACAAAGCTAAAAATGAACTCCCAGGTGATATTCAAACATATCGCCAGCGCGGGAATTCCATAGCTGTGAGCCAAAAAGCCCGCTCGCACGATTACAAAATACACGATGATCCACAACACGGCTCCGACCAATGAGAGCCATTTGGTCAGTGTTTCTCCAGCGAACTGGTCTGGCCTTGGGAAAGTCGGAATATAGGGCATCGTTCGCGCTCATAGGGCCGGAGCCGTTTTTTGCCTTCCCGCTACGGTTAAGGCATGTTTGTCGGTTGTTTAGGTTATGTTTCTCGGGTCATCAAAAGCTGCAAAAACCGCCTCGATGGACTTCCAATTGAGTTGCTTTAGTGCAGCGATTTGTGCCGGAGTGGCATTTATATCTGCACCCTTGAGCGCTTGTTCTGGGTCTGCTTTTAATTTCTTGCGAAATGACTCATCTTTGAGGGCGCTCAAAATAATTTCGTCGATTACCTGTTGTGCTTTTAAGTCGCTTAAGTTTTTCGCCATGGTGTGGCTCCTTTTCTTGAATTGAATTCAAGCTCGAACCGAAATTCCAGACAAATTCTGCAAGCTTCCAAACGTCGCCAATATTGTGCGGGTCTGCATATGCAAGAGCATCGCTCGTCGCCTTAAATAGTGGTCCGTCTCAGGGCTTCCCAGCTCATCAACCATCTGCCACAAAGCGGGAAGCCAGCTTTGGAGCAACGAACTGCCCCAGGCAAAGCCTTCCCGGATGACCCAGCCTTGCACAGACTCGCCTTCACGTTTCCGGCGTGCTGCCTCGGAGAGAAAATACGTTCTTGTTCCACGCAGGAAATCTTTTTTCCAATCGTACAGGTCATCGGCGAACTGCCAGCAACAGGCCAGATGGTCAAAGAAGTCGAGCCAAGGTTGCAAAAGATCTTCGAGACTGTAAAAACTGCAGGCCGCTACCAGTGGGATTTTCGCAGCGCACAACTTGTTGGCCGCTATGGTACGGAATTGCTCGTAGTCGAGGCTTTGTAAGCTCGCTTCTTTGATCACAACCTCGGCCGAAGTTGTCCAATAGGCATCAAAAGCCGTCCAGAACCGATGAGGAAAAGGAAAGTATCGGTGGTATGATTTGAGGAATTCAGAATGAAATATCGTAGTGATCGGTAATAGTCGAAGTTCATCTCCCGAGTGCCGGTCCATCAGATTGTCAATTAGTCGGATGTGGAGATAGCCGTTCATGGTTGAATACGTAAGATCCGACTGAAACTGATCATCGAGCCGAACTAGTCTGCTATGCGCTAACCACCCCGGAAGTTGAAGCATTGGAAACATCGTGGTGTTGACAAAATAATTCGCGATGCGCGGGCTGCGGGAGAGGCTTGACATCCACTGCCGAACCTCTCGCGCCAGCCACGGTGAATGCTGGTTAAGCCGAACTTGGATTCTCATCGCTGCGTCTGCAGCTTCTCGTCTAAGATTGCTTGTCGACATCAGGCAGCTATCTCCGTGAGGGACAAATACAAATGCTGACCTGGAACGCTCAACCGAGCGATAGAACACGCAGGTGAAGATGGATCGCAATGCTATCGAAAATATTTATATTGGTCAATGAAGTTTAGTTTTGGTTTATATTGTCTCTCGGATTCTCCCAACGGTTCTTAACAAGATAGTTCGCCGCTGTCGATAGTCCCGTTTCTCCACGCATTCTTATCCTCTATACTCGTTAGCGCAAAATGTTTGTAACTAGGGCCACGGACCGACGGTGTGAGAACTGTTGACGCAAGGTGTGAGGCCGATTTGCATTTCGTTTCGTCATCTTCAGACGACAGCGCTCTAGCAAGTTACCTTCCCAACGTGCAACTTGTGTTGCTTGCGTCCGAGCAACACGCGAGTGGCACTCCGTATGGCGAGCGTTGTCGGGGTGCTGTCTTACTGATCGACATTGTAGGGTTTTCAAGGCTGACGGAACAATTCGTGGACGGCGATGCGGTAGGGTTTGAAAAACTTTCCAAGGTTCTCGGTGCTTACTTTCAACGCATGTCGGATGTGATTGCTGCTTACGGAGGCGATGTCCTTACATTTGCGGGCGACGCCATATTGGCCATTTGGCCGGTCGCAAACTCTGACGACGTTAGAACGTCCACCTGGATGGCAGTTGGGGCCGCCCGGGCAGTCCAAGTTGAACTGCGCAGTTGCGAGTTGCCCTCTAACGCTAGTTTGCATCAACGAGCTGCGGTGAGCGCGGGAAATCTTTCTTTGCTACAGCTTGGCGGAGTCAACGAGCAATGGCGATTTATGGCGGCCGGCGAGCCTATCGCAGAAGTTGGTAAGGGCAACTTGCAGGCTAAACCCGGAGAAATCGTGCTTTCTTCAGCGGCTTGGGAACTTGTGCGTCACCGGTGCGAAGGTTTTTCCCTGGACGACGGTTTTGTTCGGCTGGAAAACGTGTCCGATGTTGTGCAGCCGATTCGGTCTTCAGCGCCAGCCCCACGGATTCGCGCCGCTGGCCTGGAACAATTTGTAATGCCTTTCATCGTTGGCCGAATGAGAACGGGCCATCAACAGTGGCTAGCGGAATTTCGCGATCTTACTGCGGTTTTTGTCGGACTGGAAGAAGTTGATTTTGGCCGCACGGATGGCTATTTGATCTTGGATAGCGCGCTACGGGCGATGCAACGGATATTGTTGCTGTACGAGGGCGCGTTATATCAATTTCTTATGGATGACAAGGGTATCCGCTTAGTAGCTATCTTTGGGATTCCTTCAGCCTTTCACGAAGACGATGCCGTCCGAGCAGTTAAATCAGCCCTAAATATCCAGGCTGATCTTGGGAAGCTCAGCATCCGTTGTTCTATAGGCATCGGCACGGGTCGAGCCTTTTGTGGTGTGTTGGGATCGGAATCGCGTCGACAGTATACGGCGGTTGGAACTGTCATGAATCGGTCTTCTAGCTTGATGCAATCGGCACCTGGGCAAGTACTATGTGACCATGAAACGGTTGAAGCGTCAAAACGTTATCAAAGTCTTGAGTTCAAACTGCAGTCTCAAATAATGTTTAAGGGCGCCAAAGAACTCACGGATGCATATACAGCTTTCGACACCGAACAAACTGTTCCTGATGGCTCACTCACTTCTTACGGCACGGCGGCAGCGCATCGTCACCCGGTGTTGCAGAGCCCCGGCGAATTCCAGGGCGGATCTGCACTTGTCGGCAGAGATGCAGAGTGGGCTGTTCTGTCTGATGCCCTTAAGCGCCTCGTCCAGCATGGGCAGGGGGCGACGATTATTCTCGAGGGCGAAGCGGGAATTGGAAAGTCAAAGCTCGTCCAACATCTCGCTCGGAAGGCGGGCGAGTTGAACGCATTCTGTTTTACAGGTAAGGGCGACTCGATCATGCGCTCTTACTCCTACTTCCCATGGCGGACGGTTTTTCAGGGTTTGTTAGGGCTTAACTTTGTGGAATCGCAGGAAGAAAAACTTCAAAGGATAGACGCACAACTCCGCGATGACAGTGAACTTCACGAACGCCTCCCTTTGCTGGGAGTCGTACTTCCTTTCACGGTAGCGGACAATTCGGCAACGGCGAAGATGGTTGGCAAAATCCGCGCTGAGACGACCCGTCACACCCTTGCACAGGTACTCAAGAAGTTGACCTTGTTCGCGCCATGCGTATTATTTATTGAAGACGCCCATTGGCTTGACTCATCTTCATTAGCTCTCGTCCTAAAGCTAAGCCGGCAAGTGCCGTCATTCCTCTTTGTGATTACCACGCGGCCGTCTGCAGAATCCGGCCTTCCCGAATTGCGGGATTTGCTGGAGTCCGTGCCTGCCCGGCGGATAAAGCTAAACGCCTTAGCGCCTGAGAGCGCATTGCAGATTGCGTGCGATCAGATGGCTGTAAGGGTCTTGCCTGAAGCAGTGGCACAGTTCTTGACTCGACACGCCGGGGGACAACCACTATTCATAAAAGAGATTGTCAACACTCTGCGGGCCAGCCGATTTATTGCGATTGTGGATCGAAAATGTGATGTATTGCCAGGCTTGGAGAGCCCTTCAGATTTTGAGAAGGCTTTTGGGGAACTTGATATTCCTCGTACGGTTCGGGGCATGATTATCAGCCGAGTGGATCGCGTCAGTTCGTCGCAACAGTTGATGTTGAAGATTGCCAGCGTGATTGGTCCGACCTTCAAGCGTAGTGTGATTCAGAGTATCTACCCCCTTCCCGAGGAAAGGCAAAACGTCGAGGAGCATCTTTCACAACTGGCAAGCCTTGAATTCATTCGCTTCAATGCCGCCAAGGACGACACCGTAGAGTTTACACATTCCCTGATTCAGGAAACGGTGTACGCGTCACTGTCCATGGCACACCGCCGACAGTTTCACAGGGCGGTTGCAGAGTGTTACGAACTCCGAGACCAAGAAAATCTGGAGCTATATTTTCCGCTTCTTGCCTACCACTGGGGTAGGGCAGAGGTCAGATCTAAGGCAATGGAATATGCGGCCAAGGCTGGTTCTCAGGCGTTGGACAGTTTCGCGAATAGGGAAGCGGTCGGGTACTTCCGCGAGGCGGTTAAGTTGAAAGAACAGGAACGAGAGCACCCGTCGGGAGCTGGAAGCAAAGTTGAAGCAAGATGGAGGCTACGACTCGGCAGAGCTTTAGTGAACACCTCGGAGCATGACGAAGCTCAACACAACTTGGAGCGAGGTCTTGTTTTACTGAGGGAGAAATTTCCAAAAGAGGTTCAAGGCACTGTGTTTGCGCTTATTTGGGAGATTGTCCGTCAAGTCTTTCATCGCATCCGGCGAAGCGGTGGATTTAATCAGGGTTCCGATGAACGGGAATTGATTTTGGAGGAATCGCGAGCGTACCAAGCGCTAATGGAAGTCTATTATTTGCAGGGCTCACCTTTGCGGATTCTCCTAACTTCTCTTCGGTCCTTAAATCTTGCCGAATTGGCTGGTTCGTCTCCAGAGTTGTCCCGATGTTACGCTTCTTTTGCGGCCATCATGGGCTTGGTTCCTTGGCATCGGGAAGCTGGGGCCTACTTTAAGCGTGCTGCGGAGAGTGCGTCGCGAGTGGATAGTTTCGAATCGATCGAATGGTCCTCGCTCTGCGAGGGTACTTATCGCGCCGGCATCGGAGAATGGCAAGAAGCGATTCATCATTTTGATCAGATGCTAGCGACCAGTAGGAAGCTAGGAGACAATCGGAGCAACGCAAACGCGCTTCAGGGTCATGCCATGGTTGAATACTTCCGCGGGGAGTTCACGCGAAGCCTTCAGTTCAGCATTTCGTTTCATGCTTCGGCACTACAAATTTCCGAGAAACGCTTTGAGGCTGAAGCCATAAGATGGAAGACGCTCAATCTGCTGGCTTTGGGAACTGTCGATGAAGTTCCTGCTTGTTTGGACAGACTCGAATTGCTGCGATCAAACGAGAAGAGCACAAACATCCTCAATTATGCTGACGTCTATTCGCTGCGTGCCTCCCTTCACCTGCGACTTCGAGAATACAAGGATGCATTTATTGCCGCGCGAAAAGCAGCAGGTAGGCTTATCAGTACTCCCAATACTACTCACGAACTCATCATTGAGCGTTCGTTAGTTGCCGAGGTTTACTTAGCACTGTGGGAACGAATCAAGTCCGGAGAATTGAAAGCTTGGACTGGTGATGGTTCCTTGTTGTGCGAACTTCGTGAGGGAGTTACTCGTGCCTGTGGCGGACTTCGCAAGGTAAGCCGGACTTTTCCCGTCGGAAGTCCGGTTACTTTGCTCAGATCCGGTCAACAGAGTTATCTGCGCGGAAGAGCAAAGGAAGGATTTGCGGCATGTCTGAAAAGCGTGGACGCTGCCAAGCGACTCGGAATGGTGCATGTAGAAGCCAGCGCTGAATTCGAGATCGGAAGGCACTTGCCCGTTGGCGATTCCGCAAGAAAGCACCATCTAGATCGCGCTTGTAGTGCCTTCCGTCGAATACATGCGACCTATGATTTGGCTCATGCAGAAGCCGCCGCCCGGAATTCGCTGTCCTAACAGTTCGCGAGGTCCCGAATCGGCGCGGTTAACATCGTCACGATGCCAATCGTTGCGATCGGCTGGAGCATGCTTATTCGCCGGAGGTGAGCATTGAGCCAATGTTGGATGTTGAGTTCTGAGACAGTCAAGAAGTTATTGGAGTTCCCCGAGACTGGAATGGGATTTCAGTTCGTCGAAGGACTCGCGAACGGTGCCCGTAAGCAACTGCTAATTTTCAACGCAGTAATTGCCTATGATGTGTCCGACCTCCAGCTGAGCGATTCCGATGAACCGGCCGGGATTCTGCTCAATGGAACGCGAGTCGTGCAGGCTATTGCGGGCGCTCAGATCATGCAGGGGAATCTTTCGGTATCACCGCTCACTGTTGCGAGTCCGCGCGTCTTTGGAGGAAGCCCAGCCGGCCCCCCCATACCTTCGGGTCCATCCGCAAAGCTGGCACCACCAAGCAGTCTGGTGAAATCCTATTCTCTCACCGCGAATCGACAGTTTCATCGCTTCTCCGCATTCAATCCCGATAAACGGGTCAACACGGTAACTGGCGATTTTCTCGCAGGCACCTATGCTACGACTCACTCGGATTTTCCTTTCGCCCCGAGCGGTTTTGCGGCTGTTGGCCGTTACGCGCTTCCCAACATCCTGCCCGCGTCCTATCACTTCCAGATTGAAGCTCCGCTCGGAACGACGGTGACATTCGGCACGGTCGCACCAGCCTATGGCCAAGCTGGAGGAGGGGTAGAGGCACTTTTTGTAAATTCGGTCAAGAATGCCCAGCACCCGCCCATTTGGCCGCCGCCGCTAGCGGATGACTGATGGACGTCTTTACCCTTGCGTAGCGGAAACGCTAGCGCGTCAAGAGCGGTTTTCTCGTCATCAAAGCAGTGGGGTCAAGGGATCTCGTTCTAAGGTGAGACGGCAGCCACGTCGTTAATGGGAACGTTGGGAAGCGTTGAGCATCTCGGCCCGGTGAAAGCATCAATGGAAAAAGAAGGACCCTCTCTTCGTTAGAGAATCCCTCTTAAATGCCGCCTTCGAGCTCGCTGCGACGTAAGCGTCTGGTGGGAACCGTGTTGACGATGGCAAAGATGTGCTAAGCAGTGACGACTTGAGTTTCCGGGGATTCTGCTGAGAGGTTCCAGGGCAAGAGTTCTTCGATACGATTGATCGGATGGTCGGCGATGCGGGACAGAACGTCGCGCAGATAGGTTTCCGGATTTAGTTCGTTCAGTTTTGCTGTTCCGATCAAGCTGTAAATAGCCGCCGCGCTCTCACCGCCTCGATCCGAGCCCGCGAACAAGAAGTTTTTTCTACCCAGGGCCACCACCCGCAACGCTCGCTCCGCCGCGTTGTTGTCGATCTCTAGTCGGCCATCATCACAGTAACGCATCAGCGCTTCCCAGCGTCCCAGCGCGTAGCGAACCGCTAGCGCTGTATCCGATTTTCTCGACAGCTTCCCCAGCGTCTCCTCCAGCCATTGCTTGAACGATTCCAGCAATGGCCGGCTACGCAGGCTGCGGATCTCGCGCCGCTCTTCGCAGCTACGTCCCCGGATTTCCTTCTCGATGGCATACAGCTCAGCGATTCGTTCCAGGGCCGTCTTTGCTGTCTGTGATTTGTGCGCCTCCACCAGATCGTAAAACTTCCTGCGCACGTGCGCCCAGCACGCCGCTTCCACGATCCGTCCCGCTTCGTAAATCTGATCGAACCCAGCGTAACCATCCGCCTGCAGTGTCCCTGTAAATGAACTCAGGTGCTGCTGCGGATGCTCACCCTTGCGATCGGCTGAGTAACAGAACCATACTGCCGGTGGCGTGGGATCTCCAGTCGGCCGATCATCGCGCACATAGGTCCACAGCCGTCCCGTCTTGGTCTTTCCCAACCCCGGCGCCAGCACCGGAACCGGCGTGTCATCCGCATGCAGCTTCTGTCCCGCTAGAACGTGACGTCGCAGCGCCTCCACCAGAGGAGATAGTAGCCGGCTCGTTCCGCCCACCCATTCCGCCAAGGTCGAGCGATCGATTTCCACGCCTTCGCGCGCGTAGATCTCGGATTGGCGATACAGCGGAAGATGATCGCCATACTTCGAGATCAGCACGTGCGCCAGAAGTCCCGGGCCGGCGATACTCCTCTCGATCGGCCGGCTAGGCGCGGGGGCTTGCACGATTCGATCGCAGCCGACGCAGGCCAGCTTCGGGCGCACCTGACGCATCACTTTGACTCGCTCAGGCACATACTCCAGGATTTCCGAAACATCTTCACCCAGATGTTTCAGCTCTCCACCACAGTCCGGGCAAGCTTTCTGTTGCGGCAAGTAAGTTTGCACTTCACGTCGTAGATGCGCAGGCAGTGGCCGCCGCGCCGGTCGTGTCGCAACAGATTCAGCCACGACCACCTTCCGCGACTCGGTTTCGATCGCGCGGGTCTGTTCCAGGTCTCCCAACCGCAACTCCAGCTGCTCGATCTGACGATTGAGTTTCTCGGACGAGCGGCCGAACTGCATGCGGCGCAGTTTTGCGATCAGCAGCTTTAAGTTTTCGATTTCCGTATCGCGCGAAGCCAGCTGCTCGCGCTGCGAAAGGATTTCCTGTTGTTGCGTGGCGATCTGTTTCCGATGCGAGAAAACTTGCTCATGCAGCGCGAGAAGCAGTTCCTTCAGTTCGCCGGGATTGAGACCTTCGAGGTTGGGAAGAACGCCAGCCGCGTTATTCATTCGAGGAAATATACTGCAGTTGTTTTACAGTGTGATTAAAATTCCACCGAAAAGAATAAAAATCTTTGGCTCACACCGCGATTTGCGGATCGTAGCTGCGCACCGGGCGCCGCCAGTCGATTCCCTCCAGTAACATGGACAGCTGGGCCGGAGTCAAGGACACCCCTCCGCTCGCCGCTTGCGGCCAGATGAATCTTCCGCGCTCCAGTCTCTTCGCGAACAAGCACAACCCATCTCCACTCCACCAGAGAACTTTAATCAAGTCCCCGCGCTTGCCACGAAACACAAACACCTGACCGGAAAACGGATTCTCCGCAAGCGCCGTCTGTACCATCCCGCTCAAGCCCGTAAATCCACGCCGGAGATCCGTCACGCCCGCGACGATCCAGATGCGCGTCCCTGCCGGCATCGCGATCATCCCAGCAAACACTCGAGCGCAGTCCGCAAGACCGCCAAGTCTACGCTGCCCGCAATCCGCAGATTTCCTTTGGCTAGTTCGATCTGCAGAGTTCCTGTCGGCGCCTGGCCAGATGGGTTGCGCGGATTCGCCGTGGAAACTACGACTTCCTTCGAGACCGTCACCGGAAGCAGCTTGGTCGAGGTGTTGTTATCCAGGCGCCCTTCGCGATACTGCTTCCGCCAGAGGAAAATCTGATTGGCGTTCACCGCATACTTCTGTGCCAGTTGCGCTACGGACGCGCTTCCCTCAAAGCTCTCTTCTGCGATCCTGCGCTTGATCTCGATGGCCCAACGCCGCCGTCTCTTCACCGAAGTGTCCACTTATCCCTCGTGGGCACTTGTTTAGTGCCCACGAGCACCATCACCTATCCACCCACACTTCGTCCAGACGGTTCAAACCAGACGCTTACGCTGCGACCAAGGTTTTCGCAAAGCTTATGTGATGAAATCCTATCTAGTAAATTTACCTACTAACTTTACCCATCCTCGTTTCTTAGAAGTTTGTAGGGAAATCCGACGAAGCAACCCTAAAAAGACGGTCAATCCTACTCATGAAACGGGGCATGGAGGGAGTACGAAGCGGCAAACTCTTGCGCTAAGGAGACAAAGATTTACCTCTTCCTACCCCTCCTTTTCCACTCTTTCCGGAGCCTTGTCCTTTACAAGTCTTCCAAAGTTAGAAGATGACTCTCTGAGGGAACGCAAGGCTTCCTGAACCCTTTTTTCGACTGATTTTTCATTCTTTTCAAGAGTCTTAGTCATATGTTTTCACCGTCATCTTTAAGATGCTATTTCGGGCCAGGGGACGCAATTATTAATAATTGTAATGCGTACAGCAAGGGCTCCAGCAAGTTCATGACCGGGCGCTTATGTTTGTTACGTCGGCCCAGAATGTGTGGCCTATTGGATTGGACGTTCACAACGCCCAAGGGGTTATCATTAGTCCCTATCGGTATTGAAACAAAACTCTTGAATCCCTGCTTACTAAAGAATGTGATCTGCGCCTCTCTGACCACGCCGTCAAGGTTTCGTCCCGGTCCGTTCGGTCCGAAGTACGACTTTATATCATCAGTCGACTCAATAATCTGCACTTTTCGCAAAGCGAATGCGGCTGGAGCACCGGGCAGCAACTTTAGTCTCCTAGCATCTGTCGTCGGATCTTCGACTGGTAAGCTTAACTGTTTGGGTTGTCCATTCTCAGCCCAGACCGTCAGGTCCAGCACATGAGCGTATGAATCGAGATTCCTACCGCTTTCTATGAACTGTTTAGCTCGCTCCGCTACGTCAGCGGGAGCATTTGCGACGGCATAAGCCAACATTTGGCAAGCATTTATGTCGAGGTCTAACTGCTTGCCATAGTACAAATATAGTATACTCGCAATCGTCTTCAATATGTCAATCTGCGCTGACAGCCGTTCCTCTGACTTCATCCCGTGGGCTAATGAGGCCGAACTGATTGAATCCTTGACCGCTGCAGCGTAGCTCGCCATCAAGTCCAAGTCGTCTGAAACTTTCCTTTGTTCTTTTGCCGCACTACGTTCGCCAGACCATTGGCCGTGTATGATCAAAATCACACCTAACAAGAATACAATTACCGCCCAATTGGGTACCCACGAATCGCCCGACCTGTACGCGATAAATGGCGAGACCTTAAGGAGCGCCAACTTATCGGGCCACAAAACAGGGATTAAGAGGATAAGTAACGTTCCGGAGATCTGTTCAGCCAACGAGGCTATTCGCATGATACAAGACGTTAGATATCATGGAAGATTAATTCCTTCAAGTACTCATTCCGTTAATGAAGTAATATAGTACTTATAGTCGTGTGGAACACCAAATGGTCGGACCCACCTGTGTTCGGAATCCCGCCCAGTACGCAAGATCGTGGCGTATACTTGAGATTAGACTGCGGTGTCGATGCCCTTACTTTTCTGGGCGCACGCAAGGGTCGGACCAAACTACGTCGAAGACCAGGGAGGTGCCCGACAGCGTCGCGGCGCGGTTTGCGAGAGTTGAGAGGGGTCGGTACGTCTGCCCCACAGCAAAATGCCTTCTGAACGTCGGTCGTTTGGGAAAACTGGACTGAACCCCAAACTTGAGACACTCGGATAAGGCACACTTTGCAGGGAAAGGAACTGCAAGTGGCGAAGAGACGAGTGGGAAAATACCCGAAAGAATTCCGCCGGATGGCTGTCGAGCGATTGAAGACCTGCGACAACATTGTGGAATTGTCACAGGAACTTGGTGTGCATCGACGGCTTCTCTACAAGTGGCGAGATCAATTCGATCCTTGCGACTCCGGCGAGGAACCGTCTCCGGGGAACTCGCGTGAGTCCACCCTACGCAAGGAAATCAACCAGCTGAAGCGGGTGGTGCTTGACAAAACGCTGGAGCTGGATTTTTTCAAAGGTGCCTTGCAAAAAGTAGAGGCTCGACGCCAGAAGAGCGGTATCAGTGGCGCGAAGCCATCTACGACGAAATCCAAGAAGTGATGCCATTGCAAGGCAGCTTAAGCATCGAACGCTTGTGTCAGCTGGCCGGGGTCAGCCGTGCTGGTTTTT
Organism: uncultured Acidobacteriota bacterium; assembly: GCA_963703675.1. Taxonomy (GTDB): domain Bacteria; phylum Acidobacteriota; class Terriglobia; order Acidiferrales; family UBA7541; genus Palsa-295. The sequence goes on from CAVPFH010000015.1 coordinate 261,193, forward strand.
ATCGTTCTCTGCAGGAACGGGCACCCGTCGAGGAAGATATGGAGGTGCGGAGCGTGATTCAGCAGATCGCTGTCGAGCACCGACGCCGCTACGGCTATCGGCGGATCAGCGCTGAGTTGCGACGGCGTGGGATGCTGGTGAATCACAAACGTGTGTTGCGGATCATACGGGAAGATAACCTGCTGGCCGTACAGCCGCGGGCGTTCGTGGTGACAACGGATTCCGATCACGAGTTCGAAGTCTATCTGAACCTAGCCGGTCGCATGAAACTGACGGGGATGAATCAGCTCTGGGTAGCGGATATTACCTATATTCGTTTGAAGAAGGAGTTTGTCTACCTGGCGGTGGTTCTGGACGCGTTCTCACGCAAGGTGGTGGGATGGGCTCTGGATCGCACGCTGGCGGCCCGTTTGCCAATCGCAGCCCTGGAGCAGGCCATCGCGCAAAGACAGCCGCCGCCGGGTCTGGTGCATCATTCCGATCGTGGTGTGCAGTACGCATGCGGAAACTACGCCCAGATCTTGCAACGGCACCAGATGATTCCCAGCATGAGCCGACCGGCGAACCCCTATGACAACGCCAGTTGCGAAAGCTTCATGAAGACACTCAAACGGGAGGAGATTTATGCGAACGACTACCGAGATTTAGAACACTTGCTGGGTAACATCGAAGTCTTCATCGAACAGTACTACAATCGGTGTCGTTTACATTCGGCACTGGGCTATCGGCCGCCGGAGGAGTTCGAGAAGGAAGTGAGTCCAGGGATAAATTCTGCTGGAGCGACGATGAGTTTTTTCAGGCATGGGGAGATCTATCAGTCCGATGTTGGAGGAAACAGTAGCGGGGAGCGACCCAAGAGCCGCCCCCGGCTCATCGTTCCGATGAGTCTCCAGCTGGTTATTCCTCGGCGAGTTGCTCTCCAGCAGAGCTCGCCTCCGCTTCACCAGCCGAGGGCAATCCTGAAAGAGAAGAGAAAGAATGAGAAGGAAAAACCATTGAACCGCATGTGTGCCAATTCCAAACTGTCTCAACAGAGGGTTCACCCCAAAACGCTGTGCCCCATTTTGTGCCCACCCTACGTGTACATGGTCGTAGGCGGCAGGAAATGGCCCACTGCAAAAAGAGGTTCTGTCAGCACCGCTATAGCTTACTAACCGAAGGTTTTTTACTTAGAGTCTCTTGAAGCTATTGGCAAAAGTGCGGATTCCCTCGAATGAAGACGCTCTAGGGCGAAATGAAACGATAGGGCTGCCCAATAACCCTCCTTCTATTTCACACGCAAGTGATTGATTTCTCGTTGCGGAAAGTTACCGGAATTTTTGCCCACAATCATTTGTTTTTCGGCGCCTGGAGAAGAACAGGCTTGGACCCATGAGTTACGAGGCATTCTGCTCCGGAGACTCGTATCCTAGAGACGATGCTTACAGTGTCGTGTCTCTCAGGCAAACTGGGGACAAACTTGATCAGCCGCCTCGAGCAGAGCTGCGACATCTTTTTCGGTATGCGCCGTACAGATGATCCAGTGCAACCCGTTCGAAGGTGTCATGTAAATGCCATGGCCCATCAGCGTGTTGACAAAATGCGAATAGCGCTCCGTATCCACATAGGTGCAATACTCCCGATAGTCTGTGATGCTGGCGCGTTCCGTGAAATAAATCTGGAACATAGGCCCAAAACCCTGAACAATGGCTTTAAGGTGGTGCCGGAGAAATATTTCTCGTAATCCTGCAATTGCGGAGTTACCGATGGCGTGAAGTCTCTGGTACGTACCCTCAGCGGAAAGCAGATCAAGATTAGCTGCTACCACCTTCATCGTCAGGCGGTGGCCGTTGAAAGTCCCGTAGTGCAGTACCATGTCAGAACCCCACCGCAGCCGATCCAAGATTGAGCGGGGACCCGCTACAGCGCCCACAGGGAATCCAGCACCCAAGGCCTTGCCAAAAGTACTGATGTCTGGGCGAATTTTATATAGCTCTTGGCACCCTCCGGGCGCGTAGCGAAAGCCGGTCACCACTTCGTCGAAAATAAGCATCGCTCCGTAGTCCTGAGTGAGTTCGCGAAGTCGTTGGTGATATCCCTTCTGGGGCAGAATACAGCCGAGGTTTGCCATAACCGGTTCCGTGATGACGGCAGCCAACTCCCGTCCATGCTTGCGCATGATCCTTTCAAGGGCCGGAATGTCGTTCCAGGGCGCAATTACCACATCATCGAATGTCGTGGGCGGGATACCTTCCGAATCGGGAATCTTTGCGGGGTTTTCCGGAGGTCCGAGCTGTTGTACGGGATGACTGTGCCCGTTAATTAGGTAGGGATCATACCAACCGTGATAGTGGCCGTCGAACTTCAGGAATTTCGTACGACGCGTATGAGCACGCGCCAAGCGCAACGCTAACATGGTCGCTTCGCTACCGGTATTGGTGAAACGTACCACTTCGGCGGATGGCACCAGTCCGCGAAATCGCTCGGCCGCATCCATCTCTGCGGACGTGGCCGCGGCGAAATGAGAGCCCGCCGCCATCGCCTGATTCACCGCGGCCACCAACGTGGGATGGGCATGTCCATGGATCAGCGCACCGAACGACATCATAAAATCCGTATACTGATTATCATCTGCGTCCCAAACCTGGGACCCCTGGCCGCGCTCGAGAAGCACGGGTGGGCCAGCATAGATGGCCGGCCCGCGCGAGGGTGAATTCACGCCTTCTACCAATGAACGCTGTGCTCGGGCGAACAACTCCCGCGAGCGAGTGTGGGTTGTTTGTGTGCTCTTCATGGTCATAGGTCAAAGCCGCCGCTCAGGGAGCCCCGCGGGACGTCGAAAAAACAGTTTGTAGGTACAACCGCACAAAAGAAGTGCCAAGTAAGTCGGGGCAAGCCATTTCCCCGGTCCTACAGGACTGGAGTTGAGGCTTCCGGCGCAAGCACCGCAAAGAAAGAGTAGCGCCACCACGGAGAGTGCAGCTTTCGATACCTTCAATTGTTTCCGGCGGAACAAATGCACAGGGGCGGCGACAACCACTAATATGTAAGCCGTGATAAAACCATAAGTTGAGACGGTTCCGAGCCAGCCATACAAATCAAAAGCGTTCACGTGCCAAACAGTAAGCAACAGCGCGGGTACCAACGTGAAAATGGATGACGTCACTACGGCGGCGTGCGGTGTCCCGTGACGTTGATGAGCCCGTCCAAGGTATCGCGGAACGAGGCCGCGCGTGCTCATCAATAGCGCGATGCGAGCCGCGGCCGTAATTGAGGCCAGCGCACAGGCAAAAAAACTGATTAGTGCTCCCCCCGAGATGACTGGCACCACCCAGTGCAATCCCTTCAGCTCCGCGAGCACCTGGAGAGGAGCTCCGCTGCTGGCCAAAACACCAAGTTTACCGCCAAAACCGGCCACTTCCGCATAGGTGGAGAAAACAAAGAAAATGCCTGAAAACAAGACTGTTACCAGCATCGCCCGAGGGATAGTACTGAGCGGTTCTTTCGCTTCGGCTCCCAAGGCTGTCGCACTCTCAAAACCCACAAAACTGAAAGTTGCAAGCACCAAACCCGCGCCCACGGGAGTGAGCTGAAAGGCTGAAAGACTGAACTGCCCTGCGTCCCAGCTGAGTTTGTCAGCATGGCTAGGGAATACGAAAAGCAGCACGATCGCAGCAACTGAGATGCACTCGATCCACAACATGAAGCGAGCGGACAGTTCGACGTTGCGGTACGCAAACGCCGCAGCCGTCGCTACGGACACTAGAATCAAAGCGATCGATGTCGCCATCTGCGGGGGCTGCCGCGAGAAAAGGGTTTGTGTATACTGCACGATTCCGCCGGTCACGGCAGCAGCCGTACCTACATAGGCGATTAGTAGGGACCAACCCGCAACCGATCCTGCCCAGTGACCCAGGTCATCATCGACAAATCCATATAGGGAACCCGGCGATGCGGAATCCCGGGCGAACACATTTACGTTTGCCGCAACAAGAAGAATCGCCACTGTCGCCACGACATATGCCAACCAGGCCGACGGACCGGACGCAGCAATCACCAAGGGTATGCCCATCGCAGCGCAGGCGGTGGGCGCAATACTTGAAAGAGATTGCGCCACAGTCTCCGATTGCGAAAGAATCCCCGCGCGCAGACCATAGGTGGCCGTCACCGAAGCCCCCGAGTTTTCTGTCTTCTGACCCAAAGCGACATTATCCGTGCAGGCGGACGAACAGCCCTATCGTCAACATCCCTCCCTCCCGGACAAAAGGAGGACTACCATTTGTTGCTAGAAGATAAATTTCGCCACCAACTGAAGCCCTCGCGGGCCGCCGCCACCAAGGAATGGATTACCAACTCCTACATCGGCTGTCGCAGTTAAAGGCAGATATCCAATACCCCTACCGGTACTTGTAAGCCCATTTGTCCCCGGGTCAGCGATGAATGCTGGTAAGACCGGATTCGAGAAATTGGGGTGGTTAAAGAGGTTGAAGAATTCGACGCGGAATTGCAAAGTGAGTCGCTCGGTAAGAGGAGTGCTCTTGGAAATCGAGAAATTCAGCTCCTTGAAAGCAGGGGCACGCAAAGCATTGCGTCCTAAATCTCCGAAGTGGCGCGTTCCGGGTATACAGTTGCTGTCCCCTTGTGGCGTGGTGGCGCTGGGATTACCGAAGGTACAGGGGGCGGCAAAAGACGATAGGTTTAGGAAATCACTGGGACTACCACCATACTGAATTGGACCTACGACATCCGGCCTGTCGAATCCCTCGCCGGAGCCAGAATAATCTCCTTCGAAGTTGTAGTTGAGCTGGAAAGGCTGCCCATCCTGCAAATTTAGAATTCCATCGATACCCCAGCCGTTCTTGAACTTGGCAAGACTTCCCTGAAAAGCGGGAAACGCGTAGACGAAGTTCCAAGTGAATCGGCGACGGATGTCGAAGTCGGAATTGCCCTTCTCAAGTTGTGGGGCAAGGCTATTGTTCGGCTGCGAAGCATTGGGAATGAAATCTTCGCTATCACTGGCATTATCGATCGAATGGGACCAAACGAAATTGGCCTGAGAGGACAAGCCATGCCAGTTGTTGATACGCAAGCTGGTTTGCAGGGAGTTGTAATTCGAGTAGGCAGTGCTCTCCTCACGGTTGATGTAAAAGAAATTTCCAAATGGTCGCGGCACGCTAGTGCCGGCGTCAAAACCCAAGATGCAACCGCAAGCTAGATCGCTCGCCGTGATCGTTGCTTGGCTAGGCTGGTTGATGTCGCGGAAACGATATAGATCCATGCCCAGCGCTCCAACATAGCCGAGCTGTACGACTATCGTGTTCGTAATCTGCTGTTGGATATTCAGGTTGAAATTCTGCACGAAGGGTGTTGGAAGTTTTGAATTGGCCCCGAAAAAATTGCCTAAAGGCGATGGAGACGTATAGACCGCCGTGCCAGCAGCAATTGCCTGCCCACTAATGGCCGAAGAACTTATAGCCGCGGGTCCGACACCCGTGAAAGCCGGTCCCGGGCAAAACGCGCAATTGTAGGGAACATGACCCAAGAAAATGTCCTGAGAAAGTGCGTCAAAGTACAGCCCCCACCCCGCTCGAATTACTGTCTTGCTTTTACCGGTCACGTCATAGGCGACGGCTATGCGGGGTCCCAGATTATGGTAGTCCGGGCTATAAAGGCCCGAGGGTCCTCCGGCAACTCCCACGCGTACTAATTGGTCTGTCGTCGGCTCAAACTGGTAGAACAAGTGGTCTTTTTCGCCGACGACTCCAAAATAATCCCACCGCAAACCGTAGTTAAGGGTCAGGCGTGGAGTGAGGCGGAAGCTGTCCTGGACGTATAGACTATGGCTGTTCTGAAATGTATGACGTCGGGTATCACCGCTCGCAATGCTCCCGCCCGACGGGAAGCCCTCGAGAAACGTGGTCAGATCCGGGAAGGCCAGATTGCCGCGAAAGTTCGCATCTTGGAATAACGTTATCGTGGTGCGTCGGAACTCATATCCAAACTTCAAATCATGTCGGCCGCGTTTCCAAGAATAGTTGTCTATGAAGTGCCAGTTGGAATCAACGCGGGAACGAGGGTCGGATGGAGATGCACCGATGACCGTAAAAGTCCCGACCGTGATTTTGGGAAGGCCAAAGTTTTGGGGGCTGGCTCCGGTCTCGAGTCCGATCGAAGCCGGGTCAAACGCTCGGTCTTCAGGGAAGAAGCCTTCTGCATAACGGTTCCATCCGAGTCTGGCCTCGTTGACTTGTTCGCTGTTCACGACTTGAACGTCAGAAATCGAAACTAGTTGAACCCGGGTTGGCGTGTAAGTGTTAAAGCCCGGCAAAACACCGGCTGCCCCAACCCCAAGAGGAAAGCTTTGTGTGCTGTCTCCGAAGTAGTATCGACCACTCAAGATGTTGTTGGGACCGAAGTTGTGGTCCAGTTTTATGATCGCGCTATCCACGCGATTGCTGAAATTCGTCGTCGTCGACAAATTTGGAGCGGGAGTGGAAAGGTCGCTAGCCAATACACAGTGGGTTCCGCTGGCGTCATTGGTCACGCCCGGAATATTCGGGGTCGGCCAAGGATGTCGAGACAAAAGATTTACGATAGTTGGGCTCACCGTACCGCCGCTGTTCACAATACTCTGCTCTGTCGCGGCTATCACCGCCGGGTCTGGCACGCAGTTGATAGTCGATTGCGCGCCGGTTTCGCGCTGACCTTCATAATCGACGAAAAAGAATGTCTTGTCCTTCGTGATGGGCCCCCCTAGGGCGCCGCCAAATTGATTGTTGTGAAACGGGTTTTTTGATCCCTGGCTATTAAAATAATTCCGCGCACCAAACTGGCCAGTACGCAAATACTCTAGACCATCCCCATGCCATTCGTTAGTACCGCTTTTGGTTACTATATTGATGACGGCTCCGCTGTTACGACCGTATTCGGCCTCGTAGTTTGAAAGTACGCGAAGCTCTGCCACAGCGTCGAGCGGTAGAATGGTGGCGGGATCGCCGAATACACCGGCCTCATTGATAGCCGGATCGTTGCGATAACCGTCATTCATATCGGTGCCGTCTAGCAGGAAATTGTTAGCGCGACCACGGGAACCGTTCATAGAGAACGTTCCCTCCGAACCTGGAGAATCAGTAATCTGATCTGGCGAGCCGGCAATGCCCGGGTTCAAAAAGATCAGCTTTGTGTAGTCACGTCCGTTTACAGGCAAGTTTTCAATTGTGTGCGTGGCGAGCGTACCGCCCAACTGGGTCGACGTCGTCTCGACCTGGGGCAACTGATCCCCTGACACACTCACTTGCTGCGTCATCTCGCCAGGTTTGAGTAAGGTATCCACACGACGTTCCGTCGCGACATCAACGACAACGCCTGTCGTCACGGACGTCTGAAAACCGCTGAGTGACACGGTGACTGTATAAGTTCCAAGCGGAAGCTCCGGCACGACATAGCTTCCGTCATCACTCGTTTGGGTCGTGCGTTCGAGCCCCGTATCTATATTGCGCACCTTGACCGTCGCACCGTTGACGACACCCCCGGAACTATCAGTGATCGTGCCCAGGATTTTGCCGTGGAAAGACTGGGCGCCTGAAGCCGTGCCCAAAAGAACTAGGCAATACAACAGTGTTACCAGCTTTACGGGGATCTGTAGCGCGCTTCCGTGAGAATCTTGAGCCTTTCCTGTTGCCATAGTTCCTGCTCCTTCGCCTCCTTGCCTGTTCTGTGAGGAGTCCTGCTCTCTCAGAGTTAGGCCATGGGAAGCAATACTCTTTTCAACAGAGTTCGAGCCCCGACAGCGTTTGTTTCTGGAAGTGCGATGAATCTAGCGATAACGTGGTACCCGGTAAAGGTCCACTTTGTTAAGAATGGGGGTACCACTCGAATGACGCTGCCGATGCGCACCGAGTTGTTTCAATCTTTGGAATTAGATCGACAGCCGGGTTCTTCTTTGGGTCAGCAGTTAAGCGATGAGCTGCGACGAGCGGTCATCAATGGACGGATTCGCTCAGGTGCTCGGCTGCCGTCGACTCGACACATCGCGGAAGAGCTACGAGTTTCCCGCAATACAGCCATCGCTGCATTTGAACAACTCATCGCCGAGGGCTATCTGGAATCTAAGCACGGTTCCGGAACCTTCGTCGCCGCAGCACTACCCGAAAAACCCCTTCTAGGACTGAAACAAACGGGCCAGAATCAGCTGGGAAGCGAAACTAAATCCCGAATCTCGAACCGGGGTCAATGGCTGACAAAGTTCTCGATACCAGGTCTCGATCCAGATCGGCCGCCAGTACCTTTTCGTCCCAGTGTTCCAGCCCTAGACCTTTTTCCTCAAGCCCTTTGGAATCGAATACGCTCGCGGGTCGCTCGCAATCTCCCGGCGACTCTCTATTCTTATGGGAACGCAGCGGGTTATGCGCCCCTTCGGCGAGTCATTGCGAACTATCTTCGCGCTGCAAGAGGCGTTCGTTGCGATTGGCACCAAGTGGTCGTAGTCTCCGGAGCGCAACAGGCTCTTGACCTAGCGTCACGCGTGTTGCTTGGTCCTGGAGACTCCGCGATCGTTGAAAATCCCGGACATCCGGGCGGATGGGCTGCGTTTAAAGCGGTCGGTGCAACTTTAATTCCTGCCGCGGTTGACGAAAGCGGTTTAATTGTCGAAGAAAATCGTCCGCTGCCGGAAGCGCGAGTTGCATGCGTCTGCCCATCACATCAATATCCTCTCGGTGGGACCTTGCCCCTCCGACGCCGTCTTGCACTACTTGCTTGGGCGCGTCAGAACCGTGCTTGGATTATCGAGGACGACTACGACAGTGAATTTCGATATACCGGCGGGCCCCTTCCAGCTCTCCAGGGAATTGACCGAACTGGTTGCGTCCTTTATATGGGAACGTTCAGCAAGGTGCTTCACCCAGCGCTTCGCCTAGGCTATCTGGTCGTGCCCGAGCATCTTGTCGATGCGTTCACGACCATCAAGGCTATCGCCGATCGCCAAGCGCCGTTGCTCGAACAAGCGGTATTGGCTAGTTTTATCGAAGAGGGTCACTTCGGAAGACATACGCGTCGGATGCGAATGGCCTATATTGAGCGACAAGCGTTTCTGCTTACGTCTATTCAAGAAAAGCTGCAAGGGGTTTTGGAAGTCAAGCCAGCTGAAGCCGGTTTCCACTTGGTGGGATGGTTGCCTTTGAAAAGCAACGATGTTGCAATTTCAACCGCTCTTAGGAGCGAAGGCATCGAATGTCCGGCTCTTTCCCAGTATTCAATAGGAAGCTATTTGCGACCTGGTCTAATGCTTGGCTATGCTGGCTACTCTGTACAACAACTCGGTCGTGCGGTAACTGATCTCGTCGCGCAACTGAAAGGTCCGTTAGGAATAAGAATTTAGAAATCAAACAATCGAGTGCTCAGAAACAGTTCTTTCTGGGCAGTGAAACCGTACTTAATTTCCCACTGAAAAAGCGGAAGTTGCAGCGCCGATCCGAAAGGGGTTTTTGGGCAACCTAAACCCAGGGCTTAATTTCGCGGTGAACGACCGTTGCCCATACGTGGCATTGAGGTATTTCAGTTTATATTCAACTCTTTAGTATTAACCCTAGAATTCCGTTGTTTTCGCCTGCGCTAAAAGTCAATCAGGTGACTCTTGCAATCTCGACAATGGCTTCACAAATCTGTCAGGAACCAATCGCAGATATAGCTCGGTCGATTTCAACAGAGCGTGGCCCATGTAGCCCGAGAGCACAGGAAGCTTCTGTCGCAAGTCTTTGCCCTCACGAACCCAAGTCTCCAAGACATGCACCGCAAAGGTGTGCCTTAGATCGTGCATTCCGGGCGTCGGGCTGTGGCCGTGTTCCTGATGAATACGTGCCCGGGCGCAGATGCGCACAAAGTTGTACCGCAATGTATTCCGCCTCAGTCGTGTACCGTTGCTTGTCACAAAAACGAGATCCGATCCTCCCCGCTGTTGGGCGCTTGACTGGAGGTACAGATCGAGTGTGTTACGAAGAGTCCGGCTGATCGGAAGTACCCTCCGCTGTTCTCCGTCTGGGCGCCGCAAACTCATGATCTTGTTTTGTAAGCTGATGTCCGAGACGCGGAGATTGATAGCTTCATAAACGCGCGCCCCCGTCCCGTAGAGAAAGAGCAGAAACGTTCGCATGGTCAGGGGGTCAAAGAGAGGCGTGCGTTCAATGGCAAGCAGAAGTCGAACGATCTCGGTTTTCGAAAAGATGTAAGGCCGGAACGGCGGGGGGAGGGCCGCTTGCGGGCGGGGCATGGGCAGTCTGGCGATCTTGTGGCGCGAGAGCCAGAATTGGAAAAAGGATCGAATGATTTGGTATTCGCGCCACCAGGTATAGGCGGACATGCCTGATCCATCGAGATAGGTGGATATCCGCTTGGGCGTGACTTGTTCGAGCGGACAATCTCCAGCGGAGCGAAGCAGGGTCCTTAAGGCGCCCTCCGCTCTTGCGAAGCGAACACCTCGCACCCTTTTCCAGGCCGCATACTTCGCGATCGCTGTGGAAAATCTCAAAGAGCACCTATCAGATCTATGGCGGAGACTTCTCGCAGCATTTGCGTGCTTAGTCTGGCGTACACGTTGACGCTCTGTGTGTCACGGTGTCCGAGAAAGTCTGCAATATCGACAAAGGATATGCCCTTGTGCAAAAGGCGAGTCGCGCACGTATGGCGCAAGCATTGCGGCCCAGAGTGCTTGGAAGGAATCTCCAGTTTTCGCATCCGGCTGCGGACGACCTCTGAGATCGAGTGCGACAGGAGGGGCCGAAAGGGCGCTTTAAGGGAGATGAAAACATTTGGGAATGAGGGAAACGCAGGAATCGCCGAGCGAGCCCGGCAAAGCACTGGACTCCCAGTTTCCCGGCCGTGTACTGACCGTCCTCATTGCGAAGCTCGTTCCAACGGTTCGCCGCTTGCTCAACTTCTTCCAGCGTCACGTCACGGAGCCGACGAAGCCCAAGAATGCGGACGACCTGGATAAGGTAGCAGGCCGCCGTGCGAATGGTTTGTCGGCCGGTTCCGCCTGCTTCGAGATGTGTCAAAAACAGTTCGCGTTCCCTTGCTAGGGGTGCTGATCGGTGGCGCGCGAGCGCAGCGGGAACAGAAAAATATTTGTCGAACACCATCGTCCCCTCCGATAAATTCCCGAACTGTTCAGGTCAGTGCGCGGTTTATGTTGAAACTCACATTTTGTGGCCGCGTGGTCGTGGTTTGAGCGACCCGCTCTCGGTAACCCAACGACCTCGGCGATTCCCGAAACGAGCAACCGCTAGGCCCGATCTCTCGCGCGTCGAGAGGAGGCAAGCCTGTAGATCGGTCCACGGAGTAGTGCGATTCACTGGCCAGAACGCTTTCAGGCCGCCGAACAGATTTCTTGTCGCAGACGCGACGGCAGGGAAAGAGTGCTCAACGCGAACGCCTCAGACCTAGATGAGACAATTGTTTCCAGAATCGTTCCGGGGTCGACGAGAGGTATTGCTCAGTCCAGGTCCACTTTACGTGTCCCATGTACGCGGCCAATGCGGGCAACATTTGTCGCAGATCTTTCTCTTCGTTTATCCATCTGTTCAAGCAATGGACAGCGAACGTGTGTCTGAAATCCTTCAAGGACGCCAAATGCTTACCGTCCTTCAGATGAATGGTGGCAATTCGGCGAACTCTCTGGAAAGCGTAACTCAGGGTTAAGGTCCTCAGGCTTTGTCCCTGTTTGTCGATAAATAGTCCAGCCCCAGGACGTCGGCGATCTCGGCTGAACGCCAGATATAGCCTGATCAAGTTGTGAAGGCTCGGGCCAATTGGGATCGTCCTCTTGCCTACGGTGCCTTCACGATGGAGCGTGACAAGATCATTGCGGACGTCCACATCACCTTCAGTAAGAGAAAGGGTCTCGTTGATGAGCGCCCCGGTCCCATAGAGAAACAGCAAGACGGTTCGTAACGTAATCGGCTCAAGTCGCCAGGACCCTGTCTTCCGATGTGAAGCAATAACTTCCAACAGTTGTTGCAAATCCAGCTTCGAGTAGACGAGCGGCTTGAATGGCGGAGGATACGCGGGTCGCGGACGAGGCATTGGGAGCGTACGCAGCTCACCACGCATCATCCAGTACGAGAAAAATCTTTTGAGCACCCGGTATTTTGCCCACCAGGTCGCCGGAGAGCACCTCGGTTCTAGCAAATAAGACGTCACCTGTAAACCGGTCACCCTGTGCATCAGGCGATCGCCTGTTTTCCGAAGTAGATTCGCCAGGACTCGTTCTCCATTGCGGAAGCGTACTCCGTCTAGATGTCTTCGAGCGACGTACTGCTCGATGGCATAGGAGAGTTTCATAGGCCATCGGGCAAATCGAGGTTCGCGACTTCTCGCATCGATCGAACATTGAACTTCGCGTAAATCCCAACGGATTGACAATCACGGTGCCCTAAGAAGTCTGCGATTTCTCTGAGCGCCGCACCGCTCTGAAGCAAGTGTGTCGCGCAGGCGTGACGCATCGCGTGGGGACCTTGATGTCTGGACTTGATGCCCAAACATTTCATTCGGTCATTCACAACCTTGAAAACCGAGCTGTGTGTCATGGGTCGGTAGGGTTGATGGTGCGTCACGAACAGATTGGGAGACGAACATTGAGGTCGCGCCTCATCGATGTATTGTCGAATGGCTTCGCCAACATCTCTTTGAAGTGGAAATTGCTGGATGCGGCCACTCTTGGCGCGCTTGACGGAAAAAGTACCGTTTTGCCAGTCGAAATCCTCTAGACGCAGCCCTACCGCCTCGCTACTTCGCAACCCATAGAACGCAAACAACGATAGGAGGGCTTTTGCGCGCCTGCTAGGTCGTGAAGTGCCGTTCGTCGATTGCAGCATTTGCAGGATTTCGTTCCATTTCGGCCCTCCCGGCACCGAACTAACCCGCTGGATCGGGGGACTCTTTAGACCCGCCGGAATGCCCGTGGGACACAACCCGCGATTCTCGGCATAGCGAAAGAACGCCCTCAAGCGAGCATGCACGCCGGCACGCGTTACTAAACTCCAGTTTCGAGGTTTTGTCGCGAGATATCTGTCGAGATCGTGGATTCTAACTTCGGAGAACTTACGATGCCGTCTTGAGAACCACGTGAGAAATTTTGCCGCCTGGAAACAGCAACCGTTTATCGTGATCGGCGCGAGTCCCCGCTCGGACCGCATGAAACCCATGAAGCCGTCGAGTATGTTGGAAAATGGTTGCGGAGATGGCGGGGAAGGCAGAAGCCTGCCTTGGAAACGAAGCCAACGACGCGCGATCCGCGCGAAGAGAACTTCCGAATAACGGCCGGGAGGATGCTGTCTGTTTTGCCCCCTATACGTTGCCCAGGCTTTCGCAGCGCGTAGCACTTCATCCTGCGCAATATCCCGAGACGCTTTGAGTCTGAGAAATCGGACAATCTGAAGCAAATAACAGGCAGCAATTCTAAGATTGCCTAACCCGTTCCCTCCGCGATGCAGGTAGGCCAAGAATAGCTCTCGCTCGCGGGCCAGCGGCGCTGACTGATGTTTAGTCAAGGCGAAGGGTGTAACCACGATTTTTTCAAACATGGGAGTCTCTGCTGAGAAAGGTCGAGCCGGACAGCGAAATGAACTATGCAAGCAACTGGACGCGATTAGGAAATTATCTTCGCGCCTGGGTCATCTACGACCGGTACGTTCTCAACTGTCAGACAACCCGCTAGTTAGAGGGGCCTTAAATTGAGGTCGGTAACCGATAAGATTGCCGGAGTGGTCGGAATTGCGACCGCGGACAATCACGGTTTTGTGAGAGCCCCCCGCAAGGGCACCCGTACGCAGTGCAGAGTCATTGCTGGGAACCTCTTGTCTCGTTGCACAGCTGCATTACTGCTAATCATTAGTCGGCCAAGGCTACGTGCGAAGTGACTCCGCAATGCCGCCGTTCTCCTCTGTTGCTCGCAACCCTACCCCGGCGAGCCGCCAATCTGCATCTTCAATACATGATTGTGCGGGTCAAATGATGAGGCCAATAGGTGGTGTGATAATGCGTCCAGAGCCTCTCGTTAACCTGGGGGATGATCACTTGTAGGTCAGGAGGCCGGACTTTGTTGATTTCCTCGCGTAGCAAAGCCGTGGCGTAAATACTATGTGCTCGAATTTCCACTTCCCGTGAGGAATCCCGCGGGATCACTTGATAGGTATCGATCGCGTGTTCCAGCGTGGGTGAATAACTGGTGATTCCAAGCAACCGCAGCGCCACTGGGACGATGTAGTCGGCAAAAGTTGTCATCTTCTCGACGTCTTCCAGTCGAACTGGCCCGGCTTGATGATATGTAATGCATGCAAACCAGAGGCCGAGTTGCGCCAACTTGTAAAATTTGATTTGGTGGCCGTCATATTGGCTCACATCATTAAAGCGTGGGAATTCTTTAGTCAGGCGTTCCACCAAACCGTTGCCGTTATCGTAGAGTTTTGGCGGACATGATTTTATGAAGTTGTGAAAACGGCCTTCATATTTTGTGGCGAGCACCAAACCAACCTGGTGAAGCACCTCCATTTTCTTGTCGAGCATCGGCATTTCAATATTGCCTGCAAAAATCTTCTCGAGCTCGGAATATGTAACCTTCGCAAGAAACGCACCCTCAAGGATAGGAATCCCATTGTTCATAGCCCGATTCAAACACGCAAACATGGCATCGGAATCGGACCAGTGCTGCCCCTCGTAGTCCACTTGAAACTTCGCATGCGTGGAAAAATCAGTAAATGCGGTATCGATGCAATTGGCTACCAAGAGCAGATCCACAACGTCATTCGGATCCGCTGACTTCACTCCGCTCGGCACCGGGTACTCCGGCATCGGCAGATCTTCGTAAGCCATCCAACCAGCAACTTCGACAATCTTGGCAACGTGTGCGTGCACGTCCCGCGAATTCGAGATAACCGGCGAAAGACTTTCGAGAACTGGGCTGCCGATGGGTTTAGGCCATCGTATTGGAGTCTTTTCAGTTGCGACAGCACCCAACATCATTGCGGAAACGCCACTGACCAAATTCCTCCAACTAATAGCCATTTAAGTTTTTCTCCGGGGAACCGCTGAGTTTTCTCTGACTTCGTGGAGTCTTATATCATGAGAGTTGGTTCGAGTACGCGCCAAGCCCGAGGAATTTCGATGCTCTTCCGGTCGGCTTTTACGAGGGTACCCCTGCGGGTGATGAAAAATGAAAATGCTCCGAACCTTGATTGCCGATGATCACGATCTAATGCGACGTGGGACTGCTTCTATTTTAGCCAGGGTGGGAGATATGCGGCGAGGCTATCATAGCGGTACGAATCTGATCGAGATGCCGAGCCTATACCGCAATCTAAGAGGAACGAATCGCCCAAAAACATTTCTTTTTGAGGCAGCGCGGGAGCACTTTTGGGCAAGCACATTTGCCAATAAATTGACACCCGCAGAAAACGGGGATTTTGGGCAAGGAGGGGTTTTGAGCAGCAATCTAACTATACCTTGACCACTTTCCGGGGGCTTCAGGAACCAAATAGAGAGTGAAACCAAGGCGATGGCGTCAAAAATGAACCCACGGGGATCGTAGTAGTCAAACCTAGAAATTCAGGGCAAGCAGTACTGCGCCTAAATGTCCACGCGCCGAGTGTTTTGTCTTCACCGCCCGAGCGATCCTAACAAGATCCCAATACCGGGAGCGGACCTGACGTTCCCCCCCCCGCAATCATCAAATCCAGTAGCGTTATAGATTGAATCGTTGAGCACCGTATCCAAGACTTCGGCGTTTACAAGTATCTCTCCTATGTAAAAACTGACATATGAACAACCCACTTGTTCCACCTCTATTACATTCCTGGCGGAGGCCGAAGTCTCAAGTATCACCGGGTGGGAGCACGGCGAGACGATGTTAATTTCCGCAGTCAGCGGCCCGATGTACTCGCCGCTATTGCAGTAACCAATGATCTCTGTTGACGCCGAGCCCGTTTTCGCGGGGCCGTAATTATCGGCGCAATCACTCGGATTACAAAGCCACGAGTCGATAGCGTACGCAGTGCTTTGGGCGCGGACGCTAGTCGAGAATCCGGGTAATAATAAAAGCACTAAGACTCCACAGAACCGAACAGCAACTCTGAGCATCATCGTAGTGCACCTCCGTCCTTTCGGTAAAAATTCACTGGAGTTGGAATACTTTCAAGATACGCCAGAAGAGCCTCGCGATGATGCGTTCCAGCTAGCTCGAATGCTAATTGCGACGTGCGGCTCCCGACAGAGTCGTACGCAGGTCTCGCGGATGTCGCCAATTGCGAAAGCACATCCGACAGGTTTTCACCGCTGGCTTGCGCTGCGTGAACCTGCTTTAAGACTACATCGACGGCAGCTTTTCGGTCCTGGATCTCCGCGACGAGCTGGGATTGATCGAGCCCGACTACTTCACCGTCACCGAAGATTATGCAATCAACCTCGGCGTAAATCTGTGAAGCGGCGGTGAATTTCGAAACGGTCCCACGGCCTGGGGCGAGCCCGATAATCCCGCCCCCGGATGTGACCAGCGATTCGGGCACGAATGTATCCGGAGCAACGAGCAGCCGCGCACCAGCGGGTGCCACCGGAGAAGAAGGAGGATGTGACAAGTACATATGTGTGCTGGACCAAAAATGTACCTTGAAACCATCTTGTGTCACGACCGTCCATCTCACTGCTATGCCTATAACTGCACGATCCGACTGGTTGGATACAACGAACGCGGCCGACTGAAGTCCGGTTCTTGCTTGCGTGAAGATACGCCCGAAGGCGGGGAACTGGCTTTCACTGAAGGGCGTAAGAGTAACTTCTGGACTGGGACTTTCTTTCAAGTGTAATTGAGGCATATCTTGAGCCCTGCCAACGGTACCGAATGCTGCCCCGATGATACAAGCCAGAGTAACTAGTAGTACATTTTTCATTTCCAGTCTCCACCGAGCTTAGTTTCTTCAGCGATCCTTACTCGCCTCTTCGATAAGACCTTTCAACTCTTCCTTTGAGCGCACGGTATCTACGCGTGTCCCATTAATGAACAGGGTCGGAGTATGCCCAACATGAAATTGCTTAGCGAGCGTTTCGTCCCGGCTGATGATCTGGGCGGCTCCTCCACTGCTCACGCAGTGCTGTAACCTCTGAACATCAAGCGCGGGGACCGTATTCGCGAATTCTCCAATCCGATCCTGTAAGTTCGCTGCCGTAAGGTTTTCTTGCGCCTTAAAAATGAAGTCGTGAACTTGCCAGAAACAGTCCCGCGACTGAAGTCCGGCACAGGTAGCGGCTGCGGCGGCATCTCGAGCCCACGGATGTGCCGGAAGAGGTACGTGCTTGTAAACGAGCCGAACGCTCAGGTCACCTTGCTCCGTGATAGTTTGCATCCATTCGTGAAACTGACCGCAATAGGGGCACTCAAAATCGGAAAACTCGACAATCGTTACTCGCGCGTCTTGTGAACCCCGCGACGGCGAGTTGTCGGCAAGAAGCAGTTTTTGGGTGCGCTCAGCAGTTTCTCGCGCATCCTCCTCCGGGGGTATCGCTGTGTCGAACAGCGACCCGAAGATGAACCTGTGGTCGGGGGCGACGTAAACAGTAACTGGAAAGGAAAGCGACCCGCCCTCCATCATCAATCGCTGGTAGCAGGTATTGCCAACAAACTCGCGACCGCTCAATTTGACGAGTTCTGATTTTCCGATTTTCCATCTCTTGACGAGATATGCGGCGATCTCACTGCGCTTGTCGTCGCTTAGTTCCTGGCATCGCGATGTCAGCGCCACGGTGCCTGCGGTGATTCGGTAGGAAAGAGTGAGGAGCAATATTTCACCGACAAGACCGAACTTTGCTGGACGCTGCAGACGGCGCACGTACTCAGGGAATCCGACCTGAGCGACTGGAAAACGGGAGATTGCAAACAACTGAAGATGTACGCGGAGAACGAAAGCGATTGGGAATAACGGTTGTGCCAAACAAACTGACCTTCCGGCTCATTTAGATAATCAAGTCTGTGTATTGACTATTTAGGATAACCTGACCCTCAGGCCAGTCTTATTCTTTACGATAAAAGATTATCTATACCTCCGTATTAAAAACAGATACACGTACACGGAGTTTTAATGAAAACTTCTTCCCGTTCAAGATTAGGACAACACGCGTGTACAGTTATTACGCTTATTCTAGGAATAACTGTTATCTCAAGAGCCCAAGTCGATCCGAATCTTGAGCAGGGTATAAAGCCCTACGGCGCTTATTACGGCTCCAGCTTCGATTCCGTCAGCATGGTAAATGGCGGTCTCACGATCAAGGTCCCGCTATTTTCCTACCCACAGCGGGGAAGCAAGCTTACCCTAGCAGGATGCTGAAAAAGTCGGAAATTTTGCAACGAAGGAGCGCAGAGCGCGTCCAATGGCGCATGCGAGGAAGCGATCAGCAGCAGAGTCACGTGTTCAGCTACATTTCCCCAGAACAACGAGTGCGCAGCGACCATCCGCTGCGGCCGATCCGCACGATGGTGGACGAAATCCTGAAGCTGCTGTCGCCACAGTTCAACAAGATGTACGCGAAAGTGGGTCGCCCATCGATTCCGCCGGAGCAGTTATTGCGCGCGCAGCTGTTACAGATGTTGTATTCGGTGCGCAGCGAGCGGCTCTTGATGGAAGAGATGGACTACAACATCTTGTTCCGCTGGTTTGTAGGACTGAATTTGGATGATCCCGTGTGGGACGCGACGGTGTTCACCAAGAACCGCGACCGGTTGCTGGAGGCCGAGGTAGCCAAGGAATTTCTGGCGCGGGTGGTAAGGCAGGCGCGAGAAAAGGGATGGACTTCGGATGAGCACTTCAGCGTGGACGGTACGCTGCTGGAAGCGTGGGCCAGTGTGAAGAGTTTTCAGCGCAAGGACGGGAACAGTTCGCCTCCACCGGACGATCCGGGAAATCCCACAGCGAATTTTCGCGGCGAGAAGCGCTCGAACCAGACGCACGAATCGAAAACCGATCCGGAAGCGCTTTTGGCGCGCAAGGGCGCAGGCAAGGAGGCCAAGTTGAGCTACAGCGGGAATCTACTGGTAGAGAATCGCAACGGATTGATTGTGTCGAGCCTGGTGTGGGAAGCCACGGGCACAGCCGAACGGGATGCGGCCATGGCCATGTTGCAGGATATTCCCGGAAGTGAGCGTGTGACGGTGGGCGGCGACAAGGGTTTTGATACCGCGGAGTTTGTGCGCGAGTGCCGGAATATGCGGGTAACGCCGCACGTGGCGCAAAACCTTGCGCGGCGAGGTGGCAGCGCCATTGATGACCGCACCACGCAACGCGAGGGCTACCGCATCAGCCAGAGGAAAAGGAAGCGCATCGAAGAGTGCTTTGGCTGGCTGAAGACGATTGCACTGTTGCGCAAGGTGCGGCATCGCGGAACGTTGAAAGTGGACTGGATGTTTACCTTGGCTTGCGCGGCCTACAACCTGGTGCGCATGCGAAACCTGATGGCCGCCGCGGTACCCGCGCAGTAAGTCCGGGCCGTAGTGTCTCTGAATGGTCCCGAAACGCCCATAAGGGGCGTTCGGCAGCGCAAGAAAATGGCCTAGCACTCAGAAATAGCAAAAACGAGAACAGAAATTGCTTGCCCTGCACAATTTTTCAGCAGCCTGCTAGATTTCCAGCTGGAATATGAGACATCCGGCTGGACGGGCAGTACTTCGGGGACCCAACCTCCAACCGTTAAGATGTCAAATCCCATGTTTCGTGGATTAACGATCGACGAAGATCAGCATTTCTCTCCATATCCAGGGTGTGGCGGTAGCTACCCGGGATTACTAGCGTGGCCCAATGTGATTCAGTCTGACGGAGCATAACACCAGTCTCGGGGAAACGAGCAATGCGCAAAACGTTTACAATTTTGAAACAAGCGATTCTAGCGGGCTAAAATTATCGAACTTTGAGTACTACGTTCCATCGGGCAGCCAGTCCGCCACTTTGGTCCCTGGGACGGTAACGGATCGTGACGGTCTACAGTACACGTCCGGTGCTCCCTCAAATCCCTCTAACTTCAATCAAGTGTGGCTTAATAACTACACCAAGGAAGACCCAGACGGTAATCTCATCACTTACAGCATTACTTCAGGTTGGACGGACACTAATGGGCGTAGTATACCGCCGGTCCCGATTCCGGGCGGAAGTAACTCCACGGATACTACTGGATGTCAGGGACCCCTCACCACTGCATCCGCTTTTCTATGGGACATTCCGGGGCCGGGCGGGACGACGCAAATGAAAGTATGTTACGCCGATGTGTCAGTTCAAACCGATTTCGAGTCAACGACTGAGGAGGACAATCCCGGAGGAAGTGTCCCAATGATCCAATCCCTGGTGCTCTACAATGGGACTTCTTGGGCGACCAGCGTCGCATGGATATTCGGCTACGACGATCGAAATCCAGGTGATCCCTCGACCATCAACTACGGAAGTCTCACCAGTGTGACGCTTCCAACGGGCGGGACGATTACATACACTTATGCGACTCGGAGCAATGCGAATACCACGGGAGCTACTACATTTTCAAGGGGAGTCACTTCAAAGATCGTTAACGCAAATGACAACACAGGTCCGCATAAATGGCTTTACTCTCTGAGTTACAGTGGCTGGGGCGCCACCAATATTATTACGGATCCACTTGGCAACGACACGGTTTACACTCTAACAGGATTGGGCAACACTTTTTCGTTCTATCCGACGGAGGTGGATTATTACCAAGGCTCTCACAGCGCAGGAACACTCCTCAAAACGATGCAAACCAACTACCAATTTACTACCCTTCCCAAGGGAACGACTTCTTGCTCCCAAGACTTGCCGACGACTGTGAACGTTGCTCCAATCCGCGTGATCACGATCTGGCCCAATGGACAACAGGCTAAGACTGAAACTGATCTTGACTCAAGCCTTAGCCTCAACTTCGGCTCTTCGTCAGGGTATACCGTGAGTTATGGCAACTCGATTCACAAACGAGAATATGACTATGGGCCCGGCGCTCCGGGCAGCCTTCTAAGAACCACCATCACAAGTTACTTGGCGTTTAGCAATTCAACTTACTTAGCAAATAACATGCTTTCTTTGCGGTCTTCGGTACAGGTGCAGGATGGGAGCGGCACACAGCGCGAATTGACAAACTACAGCTTTGATGAAGGATCGCCCGCCACCTCCAACATCTCAACCCAGCACACGACCCCGCCGTACGCGAATGCACGTGGGCTTCTGACGTCTAGCCACAAATGGCTTAACGGGAATGCAGTAGCCACGACCGACTGCCCGATATCTGTGAGCAATGGCTACGTCGTGAGTTACAACTCTTACTTCGACACCGGCACGCTTTATCAGGCCACGGATCAATGCGGAAGTTCTGTCGGCGCCATCCACCACACTACTACGTATTCCTACTCGTCAACCTATGCGGGGGCTTATCCGACCACGGTCACGAACGCCCTTATTCAGTCCACTTATCACACGTATGATTCTAATACCGGGCTCCTTGCTTCCACCACTGATCCCAATAGCCAAATCACGAACTTCAGTTACGATATGCAGACATGGAGGAGCACGCTAATCGGTTTCCCCGACGGTGGTCAAGTGACTTTTTGCTACAGTGATACCGCAAGCGAAGGATGTTCTAGCGGCGCTCCATACAAGGTCATCATAACCAAAAAGAGCAATACTTCGCCGAACGTCGTCGAGACCGGTACCGTTGACGGTTTGGGACGCCTTTCCGAGATTCAACTTAATTCCGACCCCTCTGACACGGATTACACTTTCATTACGTACGACGCCGACGGCCGCAAAGCGACTCAAACAAATCCGTATCGGACCATGACTGACGCGACTTATGGCATCACGAGCTACAGTTATGATGCGCTAAAGAGGATTACGCTCGTTACCAATCCCGACGCCAGTACCGTTCAAACCCTATACACGGGCAGAGCGACTGAGGTGACAGATGAAGGTAATGGCCGAAGTCAGCAGCAAAACCCTCAGCTTCGGCACATCCGCGACCCCTGGTGCTTGTGGGCAAGACATCAATAAAACAGGATTCTTCACCTCCTATTCGTATGACACGCTCGACAACATTCTCTCTGTTTCTCAGGGTAGTTTAAATCCACGCACCTTCACCTACGATTCTCTTTCGCGCCTGTCGAGTGCCGCCAATCCTGAATCGGGAACCATTACCTACGGTTATGATGCAAATGGTAACCAGGTTACCAGATTGGCCCCAATGCCGAACCAGACCAATTCGTCCGTCACTGTAACAACCACGTATCAATACGACTACCTTAATCGGCTCTATGAAAAGAGCTATTCCGATGGCACGACTCCCACTGCGAATTTCGTCTACGACCAAGCTGGCATGTGGAATGTGACGCAGACCAACCCAATTGGGCGGATGACCGAGGCGTACTTGACGGCCAACACCTTCCTGGTAGGAAGCATCTTCGGCTATGATCCGGTCGGAAGAGTGGCGATGAACAATCAAGTCCCGTATGGGAAGACCTCTCCGGCGGGCGGCTACCCGATCAGTTACACTTACGATCTGCTCGGAGATATCCTCACATCTACAAACGGAGAGGGCGTCACACTGACCTACGCTTACAATGGTGCAGCACAAGTCACCGGCCTAACCAGCAGCCTCTCGGACGCCAACCATCCCAGCACGCTATTCGCCGGGGGCCTATACAGCCCTCCAGGGGGATTGACTTATGCGTCGATGGGCACCGCTTCATCGACGAGCGGCATTGGTGAAAACCGAAGCTACAACAGTCGGCTTCGCACGACTGCAATATCGACTGGAGTAAACACGCCCACGGGCACTGTGGGACTGGAGAGCGTTGCATACGTGTACGCTCCTAACGGAGACGTGACTTCTTTGGTGGATGGCCCTACGGGAAACTGGACCTTCAAGTACGATGACTTCAATCGTTTGATATCAACCGTGGTCCCGGATTACAGCACTAGCCCTTATGTGTACAGTTACGACCGCTACGGCAACCGCTGGCAGCAGACCGCCAACGGCTCTTGCTCGGCCGGGACCGCTTCCTGTATAAGTTTTGATGCCAATAATCACGTCACCGGCGGAATCCTGACATATGATGCGGCGGGAAACGTAACTGCCGATAACATGCATCACTATACATATGATGCCGAGAATCGTCTCACACAAGTCGACGCTGGCACCACGGCGAGTTATGTTTACGATTCATTCGGACAGCGCGCGCAACGGACCACTTCCGCGGGGAGCTTCGCGTTGCTCTACGATCTCGCGGGACATGCGATTACGGAAATCAATTCCAGCAATGTCTGGGATCGTGGTGAAGTGATCTGCCGGTCGGACGTCATTTGGTCACATACGTTAGCGGTCTAACTTACTTCAGTTCGGTTGACGCGCTTGCCAGCGAGCGTGTGCGTTCGACGCAGAACGAATCTAGTTATGAATCCTGTGTAGTCTTCCCTTCGGCGATGATCAGTCCTGCTGGGGCTCCGCAGCAAACGTCAGCCCTCTTCATTTCACCGGTAAGGAACGGGATAGCGAGAGCAACCTAGATAATTTTGGTGCCAGGTATTTCGGCTCAAGCCTAGGTCGCTTCATGTCCCCAGATCCCGGCAACATTGGAGTCGAGCGTCGTTACCCACAGAGCTGGAATGCATACAGTTACAGCGTAAACAATCCTCTGACTCTCGTCGACCCAACCGGGCTGTACGTCTGCGAGGACAGCGAAAAGTGCGACTCTGCAAATGATAAGGCTTTTGCGAAAAGTCTAGCCGACGCTCAGACTGCGGCGAACAAGTTGAAGTCCGACGACAAAGCTGCCGCACAACGCGCAATCGATGCCTATGGCGCTCAGGGAGTTGACAACGGGGTGAACATTCGGTTCGACAGCAATGTCCAGGGCGGTGTCACCGAAGTTAGCGGAGTGGCTAACGGTGATAAGAGCGCTGACAATCCCACAGGCCAGAATATTAATGTCACGTTCAATCCAAATGTTGTCGGAGGCGATTTCAGTGGGGCTCTTGTTGCCCACGAAGGGTCGCATGTTGCAGATGGTTCTGCATGGGTGGCTTCTGGCTTTTCTGCGAACATGAATCCAACGAAGTTCAACACGGAATTCAATGCCTACCATGTCGAATTCAATATCGGGAATGCCCTCTTGGGTATTGTGGCACCGGGCGCTACATATGATAATTTGTCAATCCAGGTTGGAAATGGGCGTGTCGCCTTTAATCAAGGGGATACGTTTAAGAAGATCGCACCAGATCTTCAGCAAAAGGTAAGACAAAACTACAAGAATCCTGACTCGCCGGCGTTCCAGAAGGGGACGATTTTGCAGCCATGAAACTCCTCAGAGGTATTTTTTTTCTAACTCTTTGCTTTCCACTCTTTGTGGTCAAAGCACAACAGCCCGCGACGAAAAGTACGGCGCAGGGTACAGATTTTCTAATCGACTCAACTAAACCGTACGTGTACCTCGAGTTGGATCATTTGGGCGCCAGAAAACCATTGCGCGCGAGCGAGCCGAACATCGGCCTATGGCTGCGTCTGAAAAATAACTGCAAGCTGCCCATCGTGATTATGGCGCTCGGAGCACCGCCAAATGGTGACGGCGAAGTTTTGAGTCTGGCCGACGAAGTAGTGCCTAATCCCCAAAGATCCGGAGATGGACTTTTCTCTGGGGTTATTACTCCAAAAGGGTTGGAAGAGATGACAGATATCTTTCGTTGGCCCAATATGACCGAAGAAGAGGTAAGAAGCGCTGAACACGCAAGAAGTGTAGGCCAAAATATCAATTCAAAGAACGATGCGGAGCGTCCTTACGGCTACAACGGTGGTTACGAGCCTGTTGCACCTATACTTACAGTTATTCCCCCCGGAGGACAGATTCTCTTCAGCTTACCGGCTAATCATGTAAGCGAATCGTGGCACGTCGAAATTCCATTCCGTTTCGCACTACCGAACAAAAGTAAAATAAGACCGCCGTATAACTATGTGGCGTTTTACCAAGAGGACACTAAGGATGCCCGAGTGGACGCCGCTACGCCTACGCACTGACCTAACAGCCTCACGGGTGGTGTGCATATCAGCACCATCGGGCCGTTTTGTTCGAGCAGCGATTCTGCGTGATCGATGAGTATCGACGCGGATTCTCGGACGGTTTGGTTACCAGAAGTGCTGGCGAGGGAAGTTTCGAACTCTCGCTGCCGAATTGAGACACACCACCGGTCGTGAAAAACCAATGCGGAACGCAATGGTGAACTATCTGAAAAACCGGGGAACGGGGGATAAAGATTGCAAGTTTACTTAGTGTTCGAGCAAGGCCCGAAACCCTTGCGCTTCCTCAAACGGATGCACATCGGCCCTTTGGATGTTCTCGATGATCTGTGTTTCGAGCGCTTCCTCGTCGTTTGGGGCAACGATGCGAACGGAAACTCCTGCAACCCGGCCCGCTCCTGAGGCGATTTCGAAATGCCCATTCACTTTCCGCACGAGAAGCGGAGAGAGGACGCCCTTGCTGCGGATGCTCTCGGCCAATTCCTACGCTCCATTTACCGTCGATGGTTTCTAGTTGAAGGTGATAGACCTTGTCGGAACCTCCCTGCTGGTAATACAAACTGATTCCTTCCTCTTTCATCGTTCATTCCTCCGAATGTTTTTTTGCCTTTTGCGCAGCGGCACT
Source organism: uncultured Acidobacteriota bacterium (assembly GCA_963703675.1). GTDB lineage: Bacteria > Acidobacteriota > Terriglobia > Acidiferrales > UBA7541 > Palsa-295. The sequence continues at coordinate 286,886 of CAVPFH010000015.1, forward strand.
TCGCTGCACAAAAAACAAATGCCCTTCCTGGCGGTCCCCGGCGACCAGCCGCCCGCGCTGTCAAGGGCGCGTGGGGTTCGCGTTCACGGGAGCGCAGCGGACGCCCTTGACAGAAGAAGCGGGCGGTCTAGGCGCAGCCTTTCCGCGGGAAGGGCATTGAAGAGAGAAGACAGTTCCAGTGGAAACTCATCAGTTGGAATTGTGGTTTTTGAGTTTCTTCCGAAGTGCGATGGCAATGTCGGAGCGTAGAATCGCGCCCGGTGTCCGCTCTACCCCATCAATACGCTCAGTGGAACGGTTTGTGGCTTTGCCGGCGCTGCGGGGGAGTCAGTTCGCAATCGCGTGAGTCATTCTCTGGGTTGTGCCCGAGTGAGAAGCGAATTCCTCGAGTTCTCGCGTGTCAAAGCCCAGATGAAATCCAGCCGTCATCACGGAGGCGAATCCAAGCAGCGTTGATGTGATTCGGGCGAAAAATCTTTTTATGGTCATTCCAAGAATGCACGAGCTCCACAGCGCGGTTCGCGTCAACTGTCTCTTCGAGGTCGCGATTTGTGGCGACCCAGTGAACACTGGCAAGGAGTTCCATCCCGTAAGGGGTTTCAAAACCATCGATGAGATGGGCGACACGCGCAAAGCGCTCTTGCGCGCCTTCGGAGTCTTTCAAATAGTTTTCGGCCTCAGTGATTGCCGTAGGTGCCAGGGCAATTGAAACGTGGCGGCTTCGGTCGCCGTATCCCGAAATGAAATGCCCCTCCATTCGTTGCAATACATGGTGAAGCGTTTCAGTGTAAGGGCCATATTTCTGTTTATTAAACTCCAATTTAAGGGGTTCGCCGGCGATCTGGAGGAAATAGGCTAGCTTCTGAATTTCAAGCAGTGTGAGCCGATAACCCGGCACAGCGTACCGGTTCATGAGTACGAGCAAAGCGGATCGTCCCGGCGTCATCTTGGGACGCTCGGTTCCAATTTTCATCTCTTCGGGAGCTGGAGCTCCACTCGGCGGGTAGACTTGGGCCGCGACTCCCGGTAGGGATTCAAATGCCTTTGTGATTTGGTGGCGAACATCCGTCCACGCAAGCTTGCCGTTTCCACAGCCTAGAGGTGGAAGAGCGATGGAACGGATGCCTTCTTCTTTGACGACCCTTACAAGATCCCGGAGACCGGCTTCGATGTCTTGCATTCGGGAGTTGCCGCGCCAATGTCGCTTTGTCGGAAAATTGATGATGAAACGGGGGTTCCGGAGAGTACCCAATGTGTCGCGCTTAAAAACGAACATCCGTCCGAGTCTTACGTCGCCTCGTTTGCAGGCGGCTTCATAGGCCGCAAAGTTTTCGGGAAACGCTTGCTTGAACTGTAGAGCGATCCCGCGGCCCATAACACCGACGGTGTTGACCGTATTGACGAGAGCCTCGACATTTGCGTCGAGAAGATTTCCGCTAACCTCTTTAATCATGCCGCTCACTCAATAGTACCAGTCTCGTGTGATTTGGACATCTGGCTTGTGTTTCGCCTTCTCCAGGATTTCGCGAACGCGGTCCGCGATCGCCTGACTGTGGACGCCGACGGCGCCAACCAAGTTCCATGGGAAGAAGTCGTGAGCCAAAAACTCCGCCTGTCGGCGGCGCTTTCTGTCAGGATCCTCATCCGTATCATGCCAGTAAGTCGCTTTCATGATTTCCCAATCTATTTTGTCAAGATGCTGGAGGTCATCGTAGAAATCTGTCAGCGGCGCCATTTCTGCGTGACCATCCGTGAATACCCAGGGCAAATCGGCCTTGTCGACCGCCTCGACCGAGGAAACGAGGTGCACAATCTCTGATTGTCCACGTTCATAGCCATCTACGAATCCCTTGTGGATTGCATATAACATAGGCGACCTGGGCGCGAAATAGAAGGGAACGTAATCCCCGACACAGCCCCGCGGCGCTAGTGGGACTTGCCGATTCAGTCGCCGCTCCTTGATATGCTTGTGACCGACTTTCAAGCACTCCATGTCCTGGGCCTTCCGATCACACGAAAGGCCACCTGCAGCAATGATGCTCGCCAGGTTGGAAAAATGGGTTATGTGGTAGATATGTGTCACGCATGAGAGATTCTACCCCAAGTGTTTTGCCAGCGAGCGTGCGCTCGGCACCAGATAAATCCCCTAGAGTAAAGTCTAATGCATCTCATGGCGAAAATAAAGCGAATATCATTGCACGCTTTGAAATCGATGAAGCCACACCCAATCGATTCATTCGCGGCGAAAATGGGATCTATATCGCGCCCGGAGTTCAGCACATCAACAATCCTGGCAACAACCGCGATCGCGGGCCTGTTATCGTGCCCACTTTCCGGGCGCATGTGGAATTCTAGAAATGGCAACCGTTTGGCAAGAGGGTCCGCGCTTGAATCAGCTTTCCGAACTCAAGTCCCCAAAACCAGGCGCGCCTGGAGTGAACCCCTAGAGTGAGACAGTTTATGATGCACACTTTGTGAGAAAGGAGCCGCAAAGTGGAGCGAAAGAAAGGGCAGCGATACAGTAACGAATTTCGACGCCAGGCTTTCGAGCGAATGAAGTCCTGCGACAACGTACTCGGGCTTTCTCGAGAGCTTGGGATACCTCGAAGATTGCTTTACAACTGGCGCGATCGATTCGAAGAAATAGACCCTCCCCATACGCGATCCCGAGAGCTGATCTTGCGTAGGCAAATCACCAAGCTGAAGCGGGTGTTGGCGAATAAAACGCTGGAAGTGGATTTTTTCAGACATGCCTTGCAGAGAGTAGGGGCTCGGCGTCGGCAGAGACACACTTCTGGCGACAAGGCATCTACGACGAAATAAGAAGAAGGATGCCGTTGCAAGGCGGCTTGAGTGTCGAGCGAATGTGCCAATTATCCCAGGTAAGTCGGGCCAGTTTTTACCGATATTTGCGGCGGGGATGGCAGGCCGAGGAAGAAATGGCCTTGAGATCGGCTGTCCAGAGCGTCGTTATAGAACATCGATGGAGGTACGGTTACAGACGGGTCACCGTCGAGCTACGGACGCAAGGCATGGTTGCAAACCACAAGCGGATCGCGCGAATCATGCGCGAGGATAATCTGCTCACCGTTCGAGAGCAGTGGTTCCGGCCCCCTGGGCATTCGCTTCGTGTCGCCCGTGTTCACCTAAACTTGGCGGGGCGAATGACGTTGTCTGGGCCGAACCAGCTTTGGGCTGCTGACATAACCTACGTCCGCCTAACCCGCGAGTTTGTTTATCTCGCAGTGGTATTGGATGTTTTTTCCCGGAAGGTTATCGGCTGGGCACTTGGTAAGGGCTTGAAGGCGCAGCTTCCGCTGTCCGCTTTAGAGCAAGCCATTGCCGACCGGAAACCACCACCGGGAGTCGTACACCATTCAGATCAGGGAGTGCAGTACGGTAGCCGGGAATACATGCAAAAACTCCGCGATCACCGAATGTTGCCAAGTATGAGTAGACCGGGCAATCCATACGACAACGCCACATGCGAGAGCTTTCTGAAGACGATCAAACGGGAGGAGATCTACGCCAGTGAGTATCGGGATTTCGAAGACCTACGTCAGAAGGTCGAGGAATTCATAGACCGATATTACAATCGGTGTCGACTACATTCGGCCCTGGGCTATTGTTCGCCTGAGGAGTTTGAAAACCGCAGAAAGACGCAATTCGGAACGCCACTAGCCGGGATGATAACGTTTTTTGGTGACCGAATGTGACAGCTTCCTGCTTAGGGGTGTGATTCACAGGTTTGTCTCAACAAGGGGTTCAGTCTGCGGTCTGCGTCGAAGTCTGTCCGATCGACGAAGTGTGCACGAACGAGATGCACCTGCCTAGTGAGCAGGGGTTCAGCCTTTGTAAGGATTCTGAATGGGAATCACAAGAAGCCGATGAAGGCAGAGCGTTCTGATCACTAATTTGCGTGGCTAGTGTAAATGGTTATACCGTTCCCATCGGGGTCCTTTATGCAAAAAAGATAATGTCCAAAAACAGCTTCATCAGGTATCTCTCCTGCTGCGATTCCCCGACTGATTAGCACCGACCGATATTTTTTCAATTCATCCAGGCCTTTGCCTTCAATCATGAGGTCAAATTGCTCAGAGAATCTTTTATGGAATTGTCCTGTCAAACTTTCCGCTACGTCTTCGCCAGCCAGCTCATCAACTGATAACAGTAGGAGATGAGTGCCTCCACGTAGTTCAATAATTGCGACCTTTTCTTCAATCCAAAATGGAGGAAGGCCGAGATTCGAATAGAATTGGCAACTGCTCTTAAGGTCAGCCACCTTAAAAACAAGGTGAGCCACTGCTAATTCTGGGTCAACGACAGTCTTCATCTCGCTCATGATTCGCCTCACAATTCAAAATTGCCCTACCAAATACGACCAGGACCACTCCTCGTTGTGGCGGACTTCTAAAAGATACCGTACGGTATCTTCTAAGTCAAGCACTTTATTTGTGCCGCCGGCTCATCCAATGGAATACAATTTTGAGAAATTGAGGAGACATTCGAAAATGAAGGCGACTAAAGTAAAAAACGCATACATGAAAAAGAAGGACCCTCTTTTCGTTAGAGGATCCCTCTTAAATGCCGCCTTCGAGCTCGCTGCGACCAAGGGCATGGCTGATGTCACCGTCAACAAAGTGAGCGACTTGGCGGGCGTTACCAAGGGGGCTTTCTTTAATCACTTCGATAACAAAGAGATGTTGGTGACTGAGCTGATGCAGATGCTATTGGCGCGATTGGGCAAGCAGTTTGACCGACTGATGGCGGAGGAAGAGAATTCCGACGGATGCTTTACTCGTGCGTACATTAGGGCCGCATTCTCCGAAGGAGCAGCTGAACGTAAAATTTGGGGTGCGCTCTTGAGTCTGATGGCCTCTAAAGGTCAGGTCGGACGGGTTTGGGATAACTGGCTGAGCGAACGCCTAAAAAGACATTCGAAAACTGATTCGGGAATCGAGCTTCGTGTCGTAAGACTTGCGGCAGACGGCGTATGGCTTGAGAGAATCATGAACGAAAAATCGAGAAACTTAAAGGGTGTCGAAGAATATCTCATTGAGATGACGCGAATCCGTTAGCTTCGATCCTGAAATGGGCTTCTATTCTGCGGAGGCTGACATCGCTACCTTCATCTCCGACATGGACATGCTCAACGCCTTCGTTGTCTGAGGAGTTCTAGGAAACAACTTAGGATTAAGCCCGACGGTTCTCGAACTGATGGAGTGAACCCCTATTTTGAGACAGTTTTTGGTGGCTAGACTTCAAAGCTCTTTCAAGTCGCACGTCCTGCTTGGGAGAGAGCACCTGCCTGGTAAGCAGGTGCTCTGTCCCTACAAGGATTCTCGGGCGCCGGCCGATAAGCCGGGACCGTTAGTTCAAATCGAGCCGCCGCAACCAAAGATTCTTCTCTCTCAATCACTTCCGCAAACCCTGCAACCATCCGAATTTGTATGCCGCTGTGGAGATTCGAGAAAGTTTCCACTGAAGACTCTTTCTGTATCTAACGATGGGCATGCCATGATTGATAAGTACCGAGTAGCCAGGCGGCCTTGCGGCCGCCCGGCCCTCTCAGAACTGGGCGTGAAAGTTTCCCTTCACCCAGCTCAAGCCCTTCGAACGCCTCTTTGGAGGAGACGCGGTTTCGAAACGGGAAGACGCTGACGATGAACCCAGTCATGGCACTCGGGATGAAGTAGGTTGGATCGTACGGGTTCGCTTCGCCTTTAACCTTGACGTGTCGTTTGATGGGAGTGCTCTTGGCGTAGTACAGCCAGATTTTAGTCGGCTGTCCTCCGTCATCGCAGGTTTCACCGAAGAAGGACCAGTCACGATTCCCGCGCCGGTCAAAATATTTGGGTTTGAACCAGCGCGGGCTTTTGTTCGGGTGCCTTCGTCGTGCCCATTGCCACAGACTAGAGAAGATGCTGCGATCCACGTGTCCAAACGTGTGTTTGCTCACCACGTGCCGATGATAGTTTGCCCAACCGCGAATTTTCGGGTTGAGTTGATCGATCAGATCGGCGGCAGACACGCCATGCGCAGCTTTGATAATTCTGCGGATACCATCCAGAAAGGTTCCAACATTCTTCTTGGAAGGCTTGATGAGCAGTTTCCCGTTGGGGTATCTGCGCACGTTTTGTCCGAGGAAATCAAAGCCGTGCTCCACGTGCGTAATGACTGTCTTTGTCGGAGAGAGTTCAAGACCTCGTCGTTGCAGGAACTGTTCGACCAGGGGCTTGATTTCTCCTTCCAGTAATTCTTTCGATTTACTGGTGATGACGAAGTCATCCGCGTAACGGATGAGATTGACACACGGTTTCTCACCTCCAAGGGACTTGAGACGTTTTCCTGCTGGATACTTTTCCTGCAAGAGTCGTTCAAGTCCGTTCCAGCGCGCAGTTCGCGAGCGCGGGGGAGATGATTCCACCTTGTGGGGTCCCGTCCGTCGTATCGTGAAGGACATGTTTTTCCATGTACCCGGATTTCAACCACTTTTGGACAATGACTCGGTCCATCAGGACATGAGCCAAAAGCCAATCGTGTGAAATCTTGTCGAAACAGGACTTGATGTCGCCTTCCAGAATCCACTGCGTGTTTGCGCTTCTCAGTGCTTTGAAACACTGTTCCATCGCATCGGCGCAGGACCGCTGCTGACGAAACCCATAAGAGTTTTTATCAGCAGTAGTTTCCACAACGGGGACGAGTGCGAGCAGATGCAGCGCTTGCTGTGCTCGATCCTTCATCGTGGGAATTCCGAGTGGGCGCATCGTTTTGCCGTCCGACTTCGGGATGTAAACACGTCGCAGGGGCTGAGATTGATAACCCCTACGCTTCAGTGCATGTACTGCCTGGGTCTTCTTCTCTGGCGTGTCCCAAATTTCTTGGTCCACACCGGGGGTTTTCTTGCCCTTGTTTTCCGTCACTCGTCGAACGGCGAGAACTTTGCCGCTATACGAGTGGGTCAGCAGGCGTTGCAAGGCTCGCACCTTGCTCCATCTGCTTTCCTTCGTTGCCTGCACGATACGCACTTGGAGTCGGCGAACGTTGCGGTTGATGGCCTGCCAGTCGATGGCGTACCATTCCGCCGCTTCGCGTGAGACCGCACCAACGGCTTGCGCCGTCGTCATCTGCTTTGCCTCATGAGCCGATTAATCAAGTTCTCTCGTGTGAAGCACCATAAAGGGAAGTCAGCCCGCTTTCGCGTCCGGTGATGTTGTCGATGACGCTGACGCAACCGATATCCGCTCCATTACCGAGTGGCATTCGCTTTCTCCCTCATCTGTTATCCGCACCGCCATCGGTGCATCTTGCGATGCACTTTCCCCTTGCGGGGAGCGATGTGGATTTACCCTGTTCCGTGGGAATGACGCGATAGGTTAGGTCTGTTCTATACGCCGGCAGTGTTGTTTACCCATGACAGAGGACCCGGAAGCCTCGGTGCTCACTGCAAAAAGAGCCGCTCAGCATGTTAGGCTCTCTCGGGCTAACGACGCTTACGAACATTTGTGTATTCTGACCCTGCTATCAAGCCTAGCCCCTCTCCACCTTATGCTGGCAGATACACCGTGGCCTCACGGTTTCGGTGCCACTCTTGCGAATGTGGGTCCATTGTCCGAGGGCTTCGAACGGTCTGTTGCCTCGCCGCTCCAACCTCGTAGGCTACGTGCGACGGGACGCACGGTCTGATCGATTTCCTCCTTGTCAGACAATCATTCCAACAGCTTTCAGGTCGCAATTCGGTTTGCCCGTCATCTGCCAGCAAGCGGTCTTCTCGGCGAGAAGCAACGCAAAACCCACAGCAAAACTCCGAGAATCAGTCCATTAAAATCATTTGTCGTGAGAGACGTAGACTCGTTGGGAAAGGAATCGGAGCTCGGTGGCACCACGATCGATATGGTCGCGTCACGGCAAGGATAGGCAGTCGACGAAAGTAGATCCGCAATGGCACTCGGCACAAACAAGCTAGGCGAATTCCCAGCGCCGCGCCACTCTGCGGGCAATGGCGAAGAACACGACGGCGGTCCCCACAAGCACCAGAACCTGCGGCCAGAGGTGAGAGACAGGCTCGTCTCGCCAGAAGATTTTAGTGAATCCGTCGATCGCCCAGGCGTTAATAGTCAGCAAGCCTGCTTTCTGCATCGCGTCCGGCATGAGGAAGCGAGGGAACATGCTGCCGCCAATGGAGGACATGATCAGAATGATGAGCGTGGAGAGCGCACCTAATTGAGCGCGCGTGCGGCAGATGCTGGCCAGCAAGATGCCGAAGGCCGCCACCGCCGCGGCGGTGCAAATTCCCATCACGATAAATCCGGGGATGTGCGTCCAGAAGTCGAGCCTGAAAACGGCCCAGCCCCACAGGAACATCAGTACCAGTTGCGCGAACGCAAGCAGAGAATTGAAGGTGAGTTTGCCCAGCAACAACGAAGTCATCGTGACATGCGAACTGAGCACCCGGTCGAGCGTGCCGCTCTCGGCTTCGTCGAGCAAGGCCCCGGCCGCTCCGCTGGCTGTGAACGGCAGGAACATCACTCCAATGGCAGCGGCGTAGAACGAGATGATGGGATTGTTCTTGTTTTCACCGACGACCGCGCGGGCTCTGACGGCGACGATTCCCTGGTTGCCGGAGCCAGACGCTGCTGGGCGGCTCTCTTCCCGCTGGCGCAGGTAGCCGAGGTTCTTGTTGAGTCGATCGCGCTGCTGGCGCGTGAGGCCGCCAACGAATTCATCAAAGTATTTGACCCCTGCTCGGCCATCACATCGGGCATCGCAGTTATGGCAACCTTCTGGAGAAGACCCGCGATCATCTGCGGCGCGACGATATCGCTGCTGTCTTCGAGGAGCTGAATGGTGGGGCGATTGGCGTCAGAGGGGCCAAACGCAATTGGGTTCTCGCCGAAACCGTGGGGAATGATCAGGGCGACCGGTGCGGATCCCTTTTTGACTGCGGCCTCCGCAGTGACGGCGGTGTATTCGGGCTGCTCGGTCCCTTTCACCGGCTCAGGTCGAGTCTTTACCACCAGCGAACCCTCTTGCTTCAGACCTTGAAAGAGCCGCTGTGAGGCGCGGCTGTGGTCTTCATCCACGACAAGCACTGTGACTCTGGGCGTGGTGTCGCGGCGTCCCCCGAAGATCATGGCGAAAATACTAAAGAAAACCACCGGCAGAATGAAACTCAGGGCGAGTGCGCCACGGTCGCGACGCAGGGAAACCAGGGCGGTTCGGATGATGGCGGAAATCAATCGCGCAACTCCCTTCCCGTCAAATGCAGGAAGACGGATTCCAGATTCGGCCGGCGGAGCGAAACATCAATGAGTTCCAATCCGGCCTTTGCGGAAGCTTCGAGAAGCCCGGCAATCTCGGTGGAATGCTCCACGGTGAATTCCGCCGCGCCTTCCACCGGGTGCCCGCCGTGCTCGGCGACCCAGGCAGCGGTGCGTTCGTCGGGGCCCGCAAAACGCGCCCGCACCTGACTGCGCGAGCCGAACGTATTTTGCACAAGTTCGGCGTTTGTGCCTTGCGCGATGACCTTGCCGTGATCGATGATCGCGACGAGGTCGCACAAGCGCTCGGCTTCTTCCATGTAATGCGTGATGTAGATGATCGACATGCCTTCGTCCCGCAGTTTTTCAATCATTTCGAAAATGTGATTACGCGACTGTGGATCGACGCCAGCGGTGGGCTCATCCATCAAAACCAGCTTCGGCTGGTGAATGAGGCCGGCAGCCATGTTAAGGCGGCGCTTCATGCCTCCGGAGAGATTTTTGACCACCTCAGTGGAGCGATCCGTGAGAGTGGCCCAGCCGAGGCATCGCTCTACGGCCTGCGCCAGCGGCCCACTGCTGAGGCCGTGATAGCGGCCGAACGATTGCAGGTTTTCGCGGCAAGTGAGTCTGGGATAGAGCGCCAACTCCTGCGGGATCCAACCGAGGGTGTTGCGCGCCGCCATGGAATCGGCGGGCGCCCCGAAAACAGAGATCGTGCCGGCATCAGCCCTCACGCGACCGACGATACTGCGAATCAGCGTGCTCTTGCCGGCGCCGTTGGGGCCGAGGAGGCCCAGGCATTCTCCGCTGGGCAGTTCCAGCGTGATGCCGTCAACGGCAGTCACCTGGCCGAAACGCTTGACCAGCCCGTCAATGCGCAACGGCAGAGATGAATTGTGGGTCGCACTGGTGGGGAACGACAACGGGCGATCTCCTCGAAGCCCTACACCACACGATCTTCAACATAAACTCACTAACGAATACGCGGCAGAGAGTGCAGTAGTTTCGCGGAAAGGCAATATCTGCCAGCCGGCGGCAGCGCACCGCTTCATAACCATAGTCAGCTCTCGGATTGTCGGCAACCCGGAAGCAACCTGGAACCTCAAGAAACGCGGCATGCCGCTACGCTGCGAGCCGGATCATCTCCAACCTAAAAGGCAGCGCTAAACAATTCGAATGGTTGCAGGCCTCTGCAACCGGAGACTGTTCTGCCCCATGAGTTACGAATATCCCGCAACCATCCGAATTGACAAGAATGAAGGCCGCGTCGCCTGCCTGTCACGCAGGAGGTCGCGGGTTCGAGTCCCATATTGTACTTCTCGAGAAAATTTTACCTGACTGGGTGGTCCAATAAATTGCTCCTCAAGTGGGAAGCGCTGGAAAGAGTGTCGGCGCCATTTGCGCCGCGAATTCCTTGAACACGCGCACGGGCCGCGTGATGTAGCGATTTCCCAGATGGACCACCCAGAGATGGAAGATGGAGAAGTGCCAATTCGGCATGACCTCGACGAGCCGCCCATCGCGCAGCAGCTCAGGCTGCACAAGCGGCGGAAGGTCGCCAATGCCTGTGCCCGCAAGCAGCGCTGTCGCAAGGCCAGCGTAGTCGTTCATCGAGAGGAAAGGCTGGAACGTCAGGGTTTCCTTTTTCTTCCCGTTTGCTTGAGCGAAGTTCCAGCTATTCTCGGGCGTCCAAAACGAGAACGCAAGTAGCCGATGGTCGAGCAGGTCCTGCGGCGTTTTGGGCGCCTTACACTTTGTCAGATAGATCGGGCTCGCTACAAGCTGATGCCGGTACGTCAGGATTCTGCGCGCGACGAGCGACGAATCTTTGAGTTGTTCTCCGATCTTGAACACCAGATCAACGCCCTCGGCGATTTGATCGACAATTCGGTCGGTAATGAAGACCTGTACGCGGACGTTGGGGTAGGAGGCCTGGAATGCTCCGACCAGCGGCGCAAGCAACGAATCGGAGATGCTGGGTGGCGCGGCAAGCCGCAATACGCCTGAGACGCTCGACAGGTGGTTCGAAGCGATGTTGTCGACCGCTTCGCTCATTTCGGCGCTGTGCTGGGCATGCTCGAGAACTTCGGACCCAATATCGGTGAGCCGTAGGCTGCGCGTCGAACGTTCGAGCAGGCGGACCCCGAGTTGTTCCTCAAGGTCGGCAACACGGCGGCTCACGGTCGAGGTCGGCATTTTGAGGCGGCGCGCCGCTTCGGAAAAACTTTTCGCCTCGACAACCTTCGCGAAAATCATGAGCGAATTGAGATCTGCCATCGTTCTCCTTCGCTCCGATGCTTCGTCAAGAGATTATCCCAAATTTGGGAAATTCATTTGCAGTTTCTCCCGCTAGTCTCAAAGATGGGATAAGCCTATAGTCCTTTTTGAACTCATCCTCGAACAAAAAGGACCGAAACCATGAATGCAGACGAACAGGCAGTCGCCGCCGTACTGGCAAAGTACCAAGACGCGTTGAATCAATCCGATACCAACGCGGTGATGAAGCTTTACGCTTCCGATGGCGTATTCATGCCGCAGCACTTCCCGTCCAGAGTCGGAGCCGACGCGGTCCGTAAGGCGTACGACTCGGTGTTCACTGCCATTACGCTGAGCGTCAATTTCAATATCGCCGAAATACGCCAGATTGCGCCCGAATGGGCAATCGCGCGCACCAATTCCGCCGGGACGGTTAAGGTGAAAGCCACTGGCGGAGGCGGCCCGGAAGCCAACCAGGAACTCTTCGTGTTCCAGAAGATCGACGGCACCTGGAAGATCGCGCGCTACTGTTTTTCCACCACGAACCCACCGCGCGCATAAAACGAAAGGACGTGAATGATGACCACCATGAAAGCCGCAGTGATTCGCGAAGCAGGTGGGCCGGAGGTCCTGAAAATTGAGAGCTTCCCCATCCCCACGCCGCAGAGCGGCGAAGTCTTGATTCGCGTCAAGGCGTTCGGGCTCAACCGCTCCGAGCTGTTCACGCGGCAGGGCCATTCGCCCAGCGTCAAGTTTCCTCGCGTGCTGGGCATCGAGGCGGTCGGAGTCACCGAGTCAGCGCCAGGAAACGAGTTTCGCAAGGGCGATATCGTCGCGACAGCGATGGGTGGCATGGGGCGGGAATTCGACGGCGGCTACGCCGAATATGTCTGCGTGCCCGCGAAACAGGTCCAGGTCCTCAAGACCGAACTCCCCTGGGAAACGCTGGGAGCCATCCCGGAGATGTTGCAAACCGCGTGGGGCTCGCTGTTCAGGTCGCTTCGTCTCGAAAAAGGCGAGCGTCTGCTGATCCGCGGCGGCACGACTTCGGTCGGGCTGGCGGCCGCGGCCATCGCTAAAAGCCGCGGTGCCTTCGTCGCCGCGACGACTCGTAACCCTGACCGCGAAAAGTTGCTGCGTGCCAGCGGTGTCGATCAGGTGTTCATCGATACCGGCTCGATCGCCCAACAAGTCCAGGAGGTCTGTCCGAAAGGCGTCGACAAGGTGCTCGAACTCGTGGGCACCACGACGCTGAAAGACTCGCTGCGTTGCGCCAAGCAGCGCGGCATCGTTTGCATGACCGGCATTGTCGGCAACAAATGGGCGTTCGACAATTTCGCTCCGATGGAGGCGATCCCCACTGCAGTCTGTCTTACGAGCTATGCCGGCGAATCGGAAGATTTCATGCGGACGCCGCTCGAAGAATTGGTCGAGCAGATCGCTGCGGGTACGCTGCACGTCCAAGTCGGTAAAACCTTCCACCTTGGCGAGATCGTTGAGGCGCATCGCTGCATGGAAGAGAACAAAGCGGGTGGAAAGATCGTTGTGCTGACCTAGCAGCGCTCCAGAGAGTGAACGGCTCAATACCTCCCAGAATTCGTTGCAAGGAAGACGACCAATGTTCGAGTACTTTAGCGCCACGTCAGAGGGCTGGTGTCCTCCGTTTATTGTCCTATTGCCTTTTCGATGCGCGGGTCGGGGAGCAGCCACATGACGGCGACCATAACGTAGCAGGCGCAGGCGATCCAAGGTTGCACGAACGACAGGGGAATTGCCGCTGCGTAGACCACGATAGACAGCCTGCCCTTCCTGTCATTTCCAATCGATGCCGCCAGCATTGAATCTGTTCCGTGGTGGGCGATCAGTGTCTTCGTCAGAAAGAAATAAGCGGTTCCGGCGAACAATAACACCACCCCGTATAACGCCACCGGCCAAGGCGCAAAATGGTTCTCTCCCATCCAAGCGGTAACGAACGGGGTCAACGATACCCAAAACAACAAATGCAGATTCGCCCATAGGATGCCACCGGTAACATGCTTCGCTGCCTGCAGGAGGTGATGATGGTTGTTCCAGTAGATACCGACGTAAACGAAGCTCAGGACGTAGCTGAAGAAAACAGGGAGGAGTGGTTGCAAGGCCGCAAGACCGGTTCCTTGTGGAGACTTCATTTCCAACACCATAATGGTGATGATGACGGCGAATACCCCATCACTAAAAGCCTCCATGCGGCCCTTGGTCATTCTTCCTACTCCTTTTTTTGGTTTGAGGGTTACGAGGGAGCAGCCGGTTACGGGCCGCTCCCCCCAACACTCATCGCCTTGGTTTCGATACCAGTTTTCGCAAGAGCCCCGCGAGTGTATTTCACGCGTAAATTCTTCTGCTGTATGGACGAAATCCCTAAATGCTGGTTGCACTACCGGTCAAGGTTCGAGAACAAGTTGCCTGTTGAGTTATTCAGACACGATCAGTGCAGGAGAGATTCCCAGTCCAGTGGAACTCTTCCCGTTGGGCCTGGTGCCGGCTGAGTCGCCGGGTGCGAATGAGGCGGCAGCAATTCCACGCCTTTGATCATCCGCTGCTTTTCGTAGTCAAAGAACCAGTCCTCACCCGGTTCGAAGCTCGCAATCACAGGATGTTTCGTTGCTGCGCTGTGTTTTGACGCATGCTGGTTTGGAGAACTGTCGCAGCATCCGATATGCCCGCACTGGGTGCATCGACGAAGGTGAAGCCACCAGCCTCCCGCTGCTAGACATTCCACACAGCCATCCCCACTTGGCTTTGAAGTAGGATTAATTCCTGGACGATCTTTCTTCATCGCTGCTTCTCCTCGCTGTCGTGTGTCCAAAACACATATTCCGGACTAGAGTTTCGTCTATCCTCAATTGCCGAAGGCTATCTCTCCCAAGGCTTTCCGCTCTCGGCGCGCGCCCTCCAACTGCTTGCACCAGAGACGCAATCAGGCGGCGGAGGTAGTCCTCCGCCCCTGCGACTGGCCTAGAAAAGATCTACCGCGCCATACTTCCATACGTTATAACTATCTCCTCATACCCTCATTCCTTATCGTCCCATCGGACATAAATTAGGGCAGTGCGAACATGACTTGGTAACCACACATCAACACCAGCTAAGCGATTAATCCAGCGAGGTTGAAGTTCCTTGACCGAGTCGTTCGTGGCCTTGCCCAAGAGCACCTTGAACAATAAGAATTCGTTGTCTGTTCCAATCGTTTTCGCAGCTTCACCAGTAACGGCAGCTTGGTTCATGTTGTTATGAACGCGTTTAACCGTGTTGTAGACGTCCATGGTGAACTCTTTGGTCATCTCAACGTCTTCCTTCGTCCCTATACTCGTGAGATGGCCGCCAACAAAGGTGTCAAAGTTATAGGCAAGGAGTTGATCGAATACCTTCAGATACTCATGAAAGTTCGCCGTGATATCGAATCCCTGGAAGGGAGCATAGCCAGGGGTTACGCAATCAACGGCCATTAAGAATTTGGCTTTGGGGATGTAGATGAAAAGATCGCCTTCACTCGAATGATAATCATGGCGGGTGAGCTCGACAGTCTGGCCTCCAAGTGTGAGCGTCTTCTCCGTTTTGAATGTCACGTTCGGCAACAACCGATTCGGATCTTTCATTTCCTTCAGGAAGTCGCTGACAGAATCGAGCGCAACGATCTGGAGACCTTTGATGTTCTTGAGCGCTGCTGAGCCACCTATATGATCTTTGTGTGCGTGAGAGTAGACAAGCATCTTGATCGGTTTGTCGGTCACGTTTGCAATTGCTGATGGAATGCTCTTTCCGAAGCTTGCTGGAGCATCAAAGACAATGACCCCTTCATCGGTCACAACGAATGCAGATTGCCATCCGTTATCGGAGATGACGTATACGCCTCCCCCAACGCTGTGGACCGCATATCCAAGCTTTGGATCGATTTTCCAAACCTGCTCCTTCACCGAAGGCAAAAGAGGAACATACTTTTGCAAGTTTTCTGGTGAATCCTCTTGTGAGGACTGAGCCGAGACGTGAACGCAAAAGACGGTAGCAAGCAGCAATAGATATATGAGCTTTTTCATTCGTAGTTCTCCTAGTGACTGATTTCCCTTCTCCGGTTGTCAGGTGACGATGACGGAAGAATATGCGAACGCCCTGTTTCCCACTAGACGGCAAAGCCGGGAATTAGATTTCCATAATTGGGATAATTTCGATTTCAAAGCTGAAGCGATGTGAGCGCTGCAGATGCCATTCGACGCAGGGAAGGAATATGGTTTCAGCACCCGGACGAGTCAATGCGATCAACTCAAGATCTACGAGGGACCTGTGCTCGGCTCTACGATGCTTTGGGAGGCGAGTTGGAGTAGGTCCGATACTTTTTAGGGGATGATTCAGTGCAAACGACGAGCGCTACGTTGGGGGTAACCAGCATATTCGATTAGCAGTCAAATGATCGCATTGGCATCGAGCCAACTGACTGAGTTGGATCGGATTAAAGGAAGGCTTGCTGTTTAGCGCCCGATCTATTGGACACCGAACTGAACTCATTCACGCTGTTGCTCCCGCGGCTGTGCTGCCTGGATCTTCGTGCTGCCTGATGTAGTCCATGGCAGATCCTCTGCCACGAAAGTCGCCGGCCAGAATCGTCTTACCGGCAACATGATCGAATACGTGGCTCACAAACTCGATCAGCTTTTGCTTTGTCACGCTGTCAAGCCGCTCTTCTTCGCCTCGAAGAACCGCCAACACGTTGTGATCCGCTTTGCCATCCTCAATCTGCTCCATCAGACCCACCGGATCGCACTCGACGATTTGCCCGGTGTGCAATGAGGTTTTCGTAAGGACAAAGCAGTCCACGTTGAGTCCGTCGTCTCCTGTCGTGTTGAGGATGAATCCGTAAGGTAGTGGATACGCTCGCGACACTCGGGCTGTTCCCGTAAATTTGAGCGTCTTTTCATCATAGAAGTTCTTAACAAACGAACCAGCCTTGTTTTGAATAAATACCTTCATGTTCGGCACCTCCAAGACGCCGGGGCTCGTATAAGCTTCGCCGAGTGTATTCATGCGGCGGCTCCGAGTGCAAGGAGCTGCTGGCGAGTCTTGGGCGGGCGTGAGATAACCCAGGCGCTGGATGATCCAGCGTTGGTTGTAGATCGCCGCCGCAAACATCATCACTGGCTCGTGACCGTGACGTATTCCGACAACGAGTCGTTTGGGCGTGTGTACATCGACCGTGAAAGGGCGGAGAAGTTCGCGGCGCGGCAGAAGAAGTCACCTATTGTAAAGAAGACTCGCATACGACAGTTGAGTTGAAAAAGCGGGCCGTGCTCGCTACACGGCCCGCTTTCTTACGTGGTCCGTCGTTTTTATTTCCTCGCAGCCACGGCGTTAAGAACTTGTTCCGGAGCGCCTGCATAGCTGTGTTCGCAATTCTCTCAGCCTGAGCCACGCAAGCAAGGCGATGGGTGTCATAAGCAGAAGTGACATGAGAGTGCAGGCACCTAGAATATCGGCTGTAAGCCATTGTTTTCCGGTGGCATCGGTGACGACTGGAGGAGCCATCGGTACTCTGAGAATCAGGGGGTTTCCCACGGCGCAGGTGGCATAGAGCAGAATCGCTGTGCACCAGAAGGTTTGCGTTCGTGGCGCCGCTAAGATCGGTTGTGCCCTGCAGTAGAGAGCAAAAGCCAGGTAATAAATATATGCCGTGAGGAACCAGCCAAAGAAGTTGCTCAAGGGCACACCGAAGTAGGGCCCTCCGTGCTGCCATATCCACACACGGTCTAATGTCGACCAGTCAGGGTCCATCGACAAATCCCACGCCAGCATGATGAAACTTGCAAGCAGCGGGAGCGCGAAGATACGCACGCCGTTGATTGGCTCATCGAGATAGCCGAGGATGAGAAGAGCTAATACCCAGGAGACGTAACCGATACCGAGGTAAGCGAGGACGAGCAGAACTGGCACATGGAGGATCCTCGGCCCCATTGCATCGGTGAAATAGTAGCGCCCAAACGGAAAGCCTGTCCGAAGACTGATGCTTTCCGCGAGACCGCCAAAACCAAGACAGAACGCGGCAAAGATTGAGATACCCTTCAGCCGATAAAGAATGCTGCCATGAATTATGGCGAAGATCGCAGGGGGAATGACGTGCAAGATGACGATTAACAGCGTGGGAAGCCTGTCCGCGTAGAGTTGGCAAATACGTGCCAAAACATAGAGCAATAGCGTGCTCCACAGGAGAGCCCCTTGTGATCGGTTGATCCCGATAGATGTCGCCATTCCTAGAGTCTATATTGCAAATACTACATTTCGCGCGACATATCCAGAGTCCGGCTAGTCGGCAACAGGATGAGCTTTCGGCTGGTGATAACGCAAAATCTCAGCACGTCGTTTACATGTGAATGACGTGCCGAGCCGCGAGGCAACAAAGAAAACTCTCGAAACCCGAAAGTACGTACCTCCGCCTGTCGTGCCAAGTCTATGTCTTTAATTCCTCAATCCGGCCACTAACGCGTTCCGACGGCGGTTCTGAACCGTCGACGCCGCACTCCGACGTAAATGGGAACACCGGCGACGGACCGTGAACCTTCGATTAGGGCAAATAGGGCAGCGTATCCGTACTTTCGACGAACTTACGCAAACCTTCGACGACGGCAGGTCGGCTAAAGAGTTCGCAGAAGATTTCGATTTCTTCGTGTAGCTCGTCGCGAGGGATCGGCTTGACGAATCGTTTGGCCGCAATCCGGGCGGCGACGTCAAATTTCTTGATCTGCGCTGCTGTGGATCGCGCCACGGACAGTGCCTCCCCCTCAGCGGCCAGCTGGCTGACCAAACCGGAGGAAAGCGCTTTGCTGGCATTCATGCTGCGACCCGTGAGCAGCAAGTCGCGGACGACACCATTTCCCAAATCACGCTTAAGCCGGGGAATACCTCCGCCACCGGGAATCAACCCTAGGCGCAGTTCCGGGAAACAGAAGCGTGCCATTTTGTCGGCAATGATCAGGTCGCACGTCAGCGCCAGTTCTAATCCGCCGCCAAAGCAGACGCCGTGTACCGCGGCGATCGTTACAAGTGGTGCCGCGTCAATTGCATTGAAGACGCGGTGGCTAAGTTCGAGAGAAACGCGAATACCCGTAACTCTTTCGGCCGCGCTGACTGCCTGTGTGTAGGCGTACAGTTCACGCAAGTCGCCTCCAGCACTGAAGCCAGACTTCAGTTGACTGTAGATGATCAGTACACCCGCTTCGCCCCTAGTAGATTCCAGCGTCGCAACGAATTGCTGGAGTTCTGCGAGCATTGCAGGGCCAATCTCATTTGCTGGGGGACGATGCAGCGCCAGCTCTATAACGCCGTCGGTCAGGTTCCAAGAAAGCGTGTTGCCCTTGAACTCTCTCATGTGCCGTTCGAACCATACCCGTTGGGGCCAACGAGTCAGATTATAGCTTTACGAGGCAGAGTGCCGCGAGAAATGACTTGCATCAGATTCTACACAATGGTACGGAAACGGTCGGCCTCGGTGATCACCCAGATTTTGTCGTTGCGGTCGTGCGGTAGCAGCTCAGGAGCCGGAAACCTTTTTCCAAGCTAAACCGGTTTTCAGTCTTGTCCTCGGCGGGAACTTCGCCCCAATCCCCTCGCACGTGACGCGATAAGAACTCAAAGGCAAAATTACCAACTGTATTGCCATGGAGGATCGTTGAATTCGTCGATCATCACGTCGAAATCCGTCAACGGATTCACGTTGTCCGCGTGTTGAGCGATCCACTGTACTACTGCTAAGACATCCCGTTTTTGGCCATGCTGATCAGGTGACCCTCGCTACACCGACAAGGTTCGGGGAATAATTGACGAAGTCATCAGCGGTAGGCATAAGATGAGACATCGCTGACGCGGAAAATAAGTGGCTGCAAAACGAACACTACCGACAATCTTGGCTTGCTTCGGGCTTCTTTGGCCTCCTCTGTTAGCAGCTTCCTTTTTATGTGCGCTTTTGCTTTTTCCCCCTCAGATGCAGGAGGTGTTCCGCGTTTTAGTGGAAGGCCACAATTGGACTCTCGCGATCCTGGCCGCCTTGGCGCTCGGCCTTTCTTCCTATGCGATCGTCCTGGCATCGCAGGCAATCGCGATGGCAACGAAGTTCGGCAACCGAGATTCACTTGCACCGGCTGAGGACTTCGTCGTCGTTTGGCTCCCCGTCTTGCTGGGTCTTGCGATTCCGTTTTCGCTGGCGCGCGCACTCTTTGTTGCGGCGTCCAGCTCTTTTGTACTCTCGACGCCCGTTACAATCGTTGCAGACAATCCGATACTGGGCGAAATTCTTCGCGTCTCGGAGGATGCGTCTAAGATCGCGATGCGCTTGCGTGTCGCTGGCATGCTCAGTGTCGTGTTGAGTCTCGTGATCGCAGTTGTCGTGCGCCGTTACGGGCGCAGATGCCATTCGCGTCTGGTCACATTTTTCGCACTGCACTGGCTAACCGTGACGATAACTGCCGGTTCGGCGATCATTTTCCTGTCGGTGTTGTTCGCAATCTCAAGCCTTCCTGCTGTCTTTATCGGCACCATCCCCGTGTTGTCGCTCTTTACGATTCTTCTGGTGTTTGTTCTGAGTGGTATGCGTATCGGCTTCTACGGTTCGGGATTTTCGCCAGTCGCAGCGGCGCTGCTCTTCGCGTTCGTATTTTCGTTACTGGGCTGGAACAACAACCATCTAGAGTCGATGACACCGCTCCGTCATCCGAAAGATCTGTTCAACGCGGCGGGACCACAGCTCGCATTCGAGCAATGGTACGACTCGCGCAAGGATTTGGATTTCTTTGCAAGCGCCAAAAAGCCTTACCCGATTTTCATCATTGCTGCACAGGGAGGAGGGGTGTATGCGGCAAGTCAAGCAGCTCTGTTCCTGTCCCGCATGCAGGACCGGTGCCCGAATTTTTCACAACACATCTTTGCGATCAGCTCGGTGTCGGGGGGCAGTATAGGGTCTGCGTTCTTCGCCAGCGTGCCGCCTGACTTGATAAAGAATCAATCTTGGCAGCCGTGTCATCTTGGACAGATGACCGTCGGTCCGATTGAGGAAGGTGCGCGATCTTTTGTTCAATCCGACTTACTCTCGCCGACTGTTGCCTCTGCAATTTTTCCTGATCTCGTACAGAGGTTCATTCCAATCCCCATGAGATTTGCAGATCGCGGTAAAGCGTTCGACGGGGCCCTGGTCCGTGCCTGGTCCGATTCGCAGCACGCAGACGCAAATCCGTTCCAGCAACAGTTCTTGGAGCGATGGGATCCAACCTCGGCAGCACCGGCACTGATCATTAATTCAACCGACGTCAATAGCGGGCGCCGCACACTGATCGCGCCTTTTGCCATCAGTTCGTTGCGCGCTGACTCCCAGTCGCAGCAATCGTGGTTCTACGAAACTTCGGAAATGAAGAAAGCATTAACGAACTACTCATCGGTGCCGCCGGTCAAGGAAGACCTGCAGTTAAGCCAAGCGGTCGGAATAAGCGCGCGGTTCCCTTGGATACTGCCCGCTGCGACGGTGAAGAGAGGCGAAGACACTCTTCAATTGGTGGACGGGGGATATTTCGACAACTCGGGTATCGAGACAGCTGTCGATCTGATCGAAGACCTTGTTGCGATCCAACAGGCATCTGGAGGATCGAAGAACTTCGAAATCCATCTGATCACGGACGCGAGTTTCGCGTACGACTCGCCCACGGGCTGGCGCGGTTTGGATGATGTACTTAGCCCTGTGCGTGCGCTTCTGTCAGCGCGCGAAGCGCGTGGCGGACTTTCATTCACGAGGGCCGCCACCTCCCGGTTTTTCTACTGCGGCTACAATCGTAACTGTCCACCGCTGCCGTATGATATCAGTCCTGTTGCCATCTTGGACCAACAGGATTTCGGACTCGCACTCAGTTTTCAATTGTCGAAGAATTCGGTGAACCTGATCGAAACGCAAGTGGGCGATGCCAGTAAGTGCAGCGACTGGCTCGAAAGAGACGCTGACAGCGAGAAGACAAAACGACTTGTGGAGTTCGCCCACGGGAACAGCTGTGTTCCCTGTACGATGCAGTACTGGCTCCACGGCGATAAAGGCCTGCCGACAGGAATCAAGTATCCCTGTGACCCGCATTCGCTGAAGTCGGACGAGCAATTCCGTTGACCGGCTCGCGTTGGATGAGAGCCTTGTTCGCGTTGTCGTCGAAGATTTTCCCTGTCCTCAATACAACTCGAACTGTTTCGGGAGACACTCCAATTGTTTGAGATCTGGTTTGCGCGGCAACAGGTATGGAGTGTATGTAAAGTTTTAGGAACCATCGAGCATCTGTGGCCATGTCGAGAGCACCTGCCTGGTGAACAGGTGCTCCTTCACTGTGCACGCTCTCTCAGAAATCGCCCTGTGCACGAAGTGTGCAAGAATGCATCGTTTTCAACAGATTCGAGTTA
>CAVPFH010000016.1:0-93540 GCA_963703675.1 uncultured Acidobacteriota bacterium
GCCGACATCGAAAAGACTGTGAGCACCGAAGCGAAGGCCGAAGGTATCGCCGCTGCCGATGTCCGATTTGGATAGACGGCTTCCTCGGCGGTCGAGAAATTCGTAAGTCGCTGGACACAGCCGACTGGGAAAAGGCTCAAGACACAATTCGCGAGTGGGAGTGCGCGGGAAAACAGGTATTGAATATAAATCTGATTACTATTGAACAAGCGGAGAGAGAGTTTATCGCCGATGCCGAATCGCGGAATCTAAAAGAGAGGACGGTGTATAAATACCGCTTTCTGTTTCGTCAGTTGACTGCCTTCTCCGATCTACAAGGTATGCGTTTTCTTAAAGAGCTTGACACGCCGACATTGCGCAAATTCAGGACGACGTGGAAGGACAGCAATCTAGCCGCGTTGAAAAAGCTCGAACGTCTGAGGAGTTTCTTCAAGTTCGTGCGTGAGAATGGGTGGCTCGCGACCAATCCCTCAGAGAAGCTCAGCAACCCGAAAGTCACTATGCGCCCTACGCTGCCCTTCCCGCACGAAGAGATGATCCGCATTCTCGCTACTGTTACGAAAAGAATCTCCGATTGTCAAGCGGATGCGAAAGACAACGCTCTCAGGGCTCGCGCTCTCGTGCTTCTTCTTCGATACAGCGGTTTACGGATCGGTGACGCTGTAAGTTGTTCGTTCGAGCGGTTAATAGACGGGAAGCTGCGACTTTACACACAGAAGACAGGAACGCACGTTCATTGTCCTCTGCCAGCGTTTGTCGTGAAAGAGCTTGATGCGATACCAAAGAGAAGCGAGAGATATTGGTTCTGGACGGGACGCTGCAATCTAAAAACCGCTGTTAGTGATTGGCAGGAGAGATTGAAGAAAGTTTTCGTAGCCGCCAAAGTTCTTGACGGACACGCGCATCGTTTCAGAGATACGTTTGCGGTAGAACTGTTGCTTTCCGGCGTGCCGCTTGAACGTGTTTCCATTCTGCTCGGGCATACGAGCATCAAGGTCACCGAGAAGCATTACTCACCGTGGATTCGCGAGAGACAAGAGCAAGCGGAAGCGGACATCAGGCGCACTTGGACGAAAGACCCGGTCGTGCTCCTCGAAACGAAGGGGACGCTACAGGTACACTGAAAGCGTAAGGTTCTTAACTGAATGAAAGCAAAAGAGAAATTTTGGCGGAGGGGGTGGGATTCGAACCCACGAGACCCTTTCGGGCCTAACGGTTTTCAAGACCGTCTGGTTATAGCCGCTTCCATACCCCTCCGTTGGGTTTCCTGCAATTCTGCTGCCCAATTCTGCTGCCCAAATTAGGCTTTCCGTGGCAATCCTTTCATCGCGTCCACGACTGTTTCAGGCAGCGTCTTGACGTAATGCTTCCTCGTCACGTGGACGCTACCGTGCCTTAAAATAGCAGATACTGTTTCGATAGGCACGTTGTTTGCAAAGAGACGAGTGCCGAGTCCGCGTCTCAGTGCATGGAAGCCATGCCATTCACTACCCGTTCCCTCAAGCGCGCGCTTAATCTGTTTTGAACCCATGCTCGCTAAATCAAGCGGGCGATTCTTAACAGGGTTCTCAAACACATACGTCGTATCTGGATTTGCTCTGTGATGCTCATTCAAAGCATCCCGAACCTGCGGCAACAGATGCACGGCGCTGCTGCGAGCATCTGTCTTCGTCGGTCCCTCAATCCGATGCCAGTACGTGCGCTGCACCGTTAGATGGTCGTCTTCGATGTCACTCCATTTCAAGCCGCGCAATTCAGCGAGGGATAATCCCGTCCACGCTCCGACCATTACGGCGACACGAGCCGTGCCTTTGAGCGCGGCAAGCATCGCCTCAACTTCCTTGAGCGAATAAGCATGTGTCTGGCTGCTCTTCTGCCCCTTCGGAATCTCCGTATTCTCCATTGGATTCGCGCCGTCAAGTACACCCACCCGCTTTGCGTACGAGAATATTCCTGATAGCAGGCTCTTGATATGTGTGAGCGATTGATGCGACAACGTTGTTTCGTCCGCGATTCTGTCGAGCAATCGTTGCCCATCCACGGTACGAAACATCGAGAGTTTCATTCCGCCGATGCGATGGACAATTTGAGCGTTGTAAAGATTTACGTAACCTCGGTGGGTTGATGGGCGTCTTTTCGATTGCACGTGGGGCAGATAGGAGCGTTCGATAAATTGCTGCAAGGTTTGTGGCGCGTCTGGATTCTGCCCCGCATTCACGGGTTGAAGGATTTCATCAACAAGCGGACGAACAGATTTCTCTGTGCGGAATTTATCGTTGTAGGGCGCGATTTTTCTACAGACACGCTTGCCGTCTTTCCAGTAGCGCAGGAGCCATGACCGCCCGCGACGAATCAATTGCCCTTTCTGCATCTATTTTGCGCTCCGCGCTTGCGCTTGTTCTTCAAGCCACTTCACAATAGCATCCCAATCGAAACGGACATACCGTCCCATCGGGATACTGGGAATCGGGTTTTGACATCGCTTTCGGGTCTTTTCGTGAATCCAACTGGTCTTGACTTTGAGTCTAGCGGCTAACTCTTCGTGAGTAAGCAACTCGTGGAAGTTCTGCTCGCGCATAATCGCATCTTCTGCTTCAGCGCGCGTACAACCGAACTTCGCCATCATGCCCGCGATGGCTTTCTTGATGCTTGGGGAATTTGCTATCAGGGGGTCGAGTGGAATCTTGCCTTTCGGCTTCGCGCGATGATTCTGGAACTCGCGTGCGCGCGCGACGAGATTCAAAATGTTCTGCGGCATTACGCGGATTGTACTACTAAACTACCGCTCTAAAAATCGTCGCTATTACCGACTACCCCGCCTCTAACGCATTGCGTTGTCCCAAATCCGTCCCAAAACGCTTGCCTTCATGTTGCTTTTAACGCTCCTTAAACCGACCCGTCATTTGCCTTTCGCGTTTCTGCCCGAGAAGTTAATGTTCATTGTCATCCATTACCTCTTTGGGAAAGTACTATTGTGTGCTAAGCACTGGGCGGCCATCCTGTAGTCCCGAGAGGAGGAACCCAAATGCGAGTCAATTGGAAACTGACAGTCGGCGTGCTGGCGCTTGTCTTTGTTCTTGTTTCTTGCGGAAGCAACAGTTCAAGCACACCCCCTTCCTCTTTCACCCCTGTAAACGCGGCCGGGCAGTGGGAGATACAGGGGCAAGATAGCGCCGGGAACGTCACCGTCGTGGAAACAAATTTTGCGAACAATTCGGGCAACTCCATCTTCGCTAGTGCGGGCAACGTCATAGTGGTTGAAGGGACCGCCGAGGGTTCAAGTATTGCCCTGAATAATTTGGGCTTGTCGTGCGACGCTGACCAATCCGGATTCGATTCTTTGGACGCCACGTTCACCTCGGCTACTGAAGCGAACTTCACCGTGTCCGATCAAGGGCCATCAGGCTCATACCAAGTCACGGGAACTATAAATTTCAATACAGCGGCGACGAGTATCACATCCGGCACCTACTCCGCCCCGGCCGCGTGCGGATTCACTGCGGACAGTGGAAGCATTTCGGGGGTCAAGATTCAGCCATTCAACGGAACCTACTCCGGAATGCTCAACAACGGTGCCGATTCCATCATCGTGACCGTGACGGAGGATGCGAGCAGCTACTCGTTTACTGCTTCCGGGACGGACAACGGGGCACCGTTGAACGTGACCGGCTCCGCCTATGGCGGGGCGTGGCAGGCCAGCGGCACGGATGCAGGCCAATCCATTACCGTCGTAGGCGTGTACGACCCTACGGGCAACGACTTCCTAATTTACTCCTACCCCGACTTGACGTTTGAAGGCTACCTCTACGCGGGTTCCAATCCTGCGACGGGGGCTGTGAAGCCTCATACGTTTGTCGGACGGAAGTAGCTTTAGGCCCTCGTGGATAGCTGCTTGCTCATTCCGTGAATGTCGCACTCAACTTAAGGGTTTCAGGTCTGATTTAGGGCCACGGAAAGACGTACAAACCAACAACGCAAATACGCGAGCGGACTGCCTACATCGGCAGAGATACTCCAACAAAATAGCAACCGAGGAAGAAATGAAAACAGCGACTGCGATTTTGTCCTTATTGACGCTTTCGGCCGTAGCATCAGCTCAAAGTCCTGATCCGTCGAAGTGGATGTGCCGGAATCTTGCAGACTCTGGCGGCTACGTTTATCAAGGTGAATCCGTATTCGGTACTCAAGCGTGTCGGCCGATTCCCCAAGCAGCGGTCGCACCGAGCGCACCGGTAGATGCTAGCAATGCCGCGGCGAAGCAAGACGCTCCGGACGCGTCCGCGACTGCATCACCGGCTATTTCCGCGCCCCCTGCCGCTGCTGCGACTCCTGCCGCGGGATTCTTGTTGGAAGACGGAACGCCGGTGCATCTTGTACTTTCGGAAAATCTATCCTCTGCGGACGCAGTGACAGGACAAACCGTCGAGTTCGAAGTCGTGGACGACGTTATTGTGAATGGTTTCGTCGTGGTCCCTCACGGTGCGACCGCTTGGGCGACCGTAACGGATGCAGAGCACAAGAGACGCATGGGACGTGCCGGGAAATTGGATCTCAACATCGATAAGGTTCGTCTCGCCGATGGAGAGAAGGCTCTCCTCCGTGCAGTCAAGGACACCAAAGGCGGCGGTCACACTGGCGCAATGGTCGGAGCGATGGTCGCAACGTCGCTGGTGGTCTGGCCTGCGGCGCCTCTCTTTCTGCTGATGCACGGCAAGGATGTCACGATCCCGAAAGGAACAAACATCACTGCATTCGTTCAGGGCGATGTAACACTGGACCAGTCAAAATTCCCGAGACAACTCGTCGTTGCGAGGTAAGCGCTCAATTAAGGCATGGGGGGATTTATGAGACGAGGTGTTTCCATTCTGGGCAGCATCTTGTCTGTGATTCTGTGCGCGGTTCTTGCCGCGTGTGGTGGTACTAGCGGAGGCACTAGCGGCAACGGAGGCGGCAGCAACCCTCCACCACCGCCGCCACCACCTCCGCCGCCTGCCGTCGCGATGCAGCAAGGGCAATGGGAATTCCCCGTTAACAACGGTGAGTATTTCATTGAGGCGAATCTGACGGATACGAGCGGCCAAGTTACCGCAACTGTTTACAACACGGAGGTATTCAGTCCAGGTCAGGCCACTGGGTCTACTCCACCAGGATTTAACTGCGGAAACATCGGGCTCACCGCATCCATTTCTAGCGACACGCTGACAGGCACGCTTGATTCAGACGGCGCTCCGTTCATGAATTTTTCAGGCACGTTGAACAGCGCGGGGCAATCAGTCTCAAGTGGAACGTCGTCGGGCTCCGGGGAAGGTTGTACCCCGGCCGATGACAGCAATGGCGCATTCACGGGGTACATCGTCCAATCATTCACGGGAAATTATGCGGGTCAAATATCCAGTTGGCCCGGCGTCAACCCTCCGCTTTCATTCACTCTGACGCTGACGCAAAACTCCGATTTCAGCATCTCGGGTTCCGGAACGATCACGGGGCAAGGGCTTGTTGAGAACGTCACTCTTCCCACTACTGCGACCGGCAGCAGCGTATACAGCGGCGTGATCGGGGCGACGTTCGCGCTACAAGGCACGTGGACAGATCTCACTCAATCTCAGGCGATTCAGGTCACGGGACATGCAACTCCGAACGGCACTATCGACGTACAGCTCGCGACCGGGCTTGATGGCCTCTTCACGTGGCAAACTGGGACGTTGACAAAGCAATGATGAATCGGGCCAGCAGTTCAACGAACATCCTTACAAAGAGGAAAACTCTTAAAGTAGGACGAGTCAGGGTCGGGAACTTTTTCGTTGTCGGCTTTTTCTACTAATTCATTGTATTTAGCTTCAGCCGCCAGTAGGTCAGCCGTTTGCTCAATGTAGTCCACTGGTTTGAGAGGAGGCAATTGGTCAGCGCTAGTCACCGCCGGCACCGCCGGCAGCGCGTCTTCAGGGACAGGAACTCCGCTACTCGTAGGCGCAGAAACAGGGGCTGTCGTATCCGGAGTCGGAGGCGGCAGATGTATAGTGTACTTGGCTTCAAGTTTCTTCGCCGCAAGGCCCGCGGCCCACACTGCTTTTTTATTGGCCTCGGTCCACTTCATATCAAAGCGCGCGCTGCATTCCACGCCTGTTTCAGTATCGAGAAGAATTGAGCCGTCGCCCAATTTTGTTGGCTCGAAATGATGTTGTCGAGACCGCGAAACGCCGTATGATACGACGGCTGTTAAGACTATTAACCCCGCGGCTACTTTCGAGTTCACAGTGATTCCGCTCCACCGCATTACGGGACCAACTCGCAAATAGAATATTTGCCGTAATAGGATGCGAAAATGGTACGCCGCTAATCTGTTAATGGCTGATTGGAGTATCTACAAACGGTCGCCCGAACGTGCTGCGACATTGCCATTTTGCCTCCTTAGCCTTTGTTGGACGGTGTGATGTACGGGTGCTTGCTCCACCAAAACTGAATCTTTGAAAGCACTGGTTTCTTGGGCTTTTTGTGTTTCTTGTAAAATAATTCAATTGCGGTAGTCATGTTTCTCCTCGGAAATTACGTGCTGAAAATAGAGTCGGATGGCGGGTGCTCCGCAAGCCGCATTGATGGGTGCTTAGGACAAAACGAACGGCATCTGCAAGGGCGCGGGACCGTTGTAGGTGTTGCTTAACGCGTTCACTAGAGCCACGGAAAGTGCAACGGTGCTTGGTAAAGTGGACGCCGATGAAGTTGTCGTTACCGTAGGCACAAAATACATGTCTGACCAATTGTTGGTGTTTCCGCCGCCTACGCCGCTGCCGAAGGTGCCGAGGGAATTTCCCGAACTTTGTAGGTTTGCTCCCGTGGTGAACATCACGAAATAATATCCTGCTGGAATGCTAACGGGTGAGTTCACCCACGGAGTTGTGGCTACGACATCCGTCGAAGCGTAAATCGCCGGACCTGTGTGGCACACAAGTGGCAACGTCGTCTCAACGCCAGTGTACGGACCATAGATTCCGATGTCGTAACTGTCTGTCGCATCCGCCCACTGGTTAACTGTAAAAGAAAAGTTGCTCGTCATGATTTCTGTCGGCAGAAAGAACATGTATCCGCCGATGGTGCCAGAACCACTTGTGAATCCAGCACCTTTGCCCTCAAAGTTATAAGAACCTATGAGGATGTTGTTAAATCTGTTGGGGTTGTTGGTGCTGTAAATGAAACCCGGTCCTGCAAGAGACGCGGGAGGATTAGCAAGAGAACCGCGGGGTGTTCCAGTTTCGTCAATCCAACCCAAAACGGTGCCGTCACTCTGGCGAATGCACTGAAGGAAGTCTTCGCTGCCGCCCTTGGCACCGGGCATAAAATTATTGACCCATTTGAAAAGCGAACTGATATTCGGTAATAGCATGGTGAATCTCCTTTGAAATAAAACTTGAAGTACTGGCCGTCGTGAGACGGCAGTTTGAGGAAACTACTCGTTGCGAAATCTTTTGAATCGTTCTGGATTCGTGATTCCGGGCGGAAGTTCGGGAGGCTTTGGGCGATACAACTCATCGTTTTTTCTTGTCGCTTCGTTTTCCAGCCAACTTGTTGTAGGCGGTCGTGCTGGCGGAACATCTACGTTGAATTGATTCACACGCCAACCCGCGGCATCCACGGTGAAGAATGAGGGGTCTCTGGCGTACGCAGACTCAAGGGCAGCGCGGAAGTCGGGCTCTTGGAGTGCGCGATTATAGTCTTCCGTCGTCGGGAATCCACGGAACCGCAGAATAGCGGCGTCCATTTGCTCGTTAGTGATTCGCATGTCTAATCTCCTTAGCCGCGAGGCGGCGTGTATTACGGGTGTCATACGGATTGAAAATCAGCCTAAGCAGCAAAAGTCCTGCCGAGGGTGGTTTGTTCCACGGCGCGCAACTGAGGCGTTGGGCGGTACTTTGAGATGTAGTGCTGCGTCGCGTACTTCTTGCGCTTCTCTGCTGCTTGTTCTTTCGGAGACATCCAGCGGGCTCGGCCGGGTTCATAACCCCCCGTGTCACCGATGCGTCCAATAGATTGCCGCGCGCCTGTTTTCCTTCCGACATCTGCAAGAAAGTTAGCGAACAAGCGCCAGCGGGCACACACAGTGACAGGCGGGGTTGCACCACCGTAATATGGATAAGAAGGGTGAGTTACACAAAAGCAGCGTCCCATCATTCCGTTCCACGAACGGAACTCAGGCGACACACGACCGTTGCGTGATTCACCGTGATGCTGGTTTGGTGCGGTGCGAGGGCGGTTCGGCTTGCCTCCGCGGACGCCGTTCTTACCGAATAAATCTGCGTGGCCCTTCCAACCTTTGTTGGCATAGATGACATTAGGATTGAAGGGCGCACCGGGAATTTCTTCGACGCGCTCTTTGAATTCTTTCACGGAAGAAATGCCAAGAGCACGGACGGCTTTCTTGAATGCGGGGAAAGACAGATACTTTTTGTAAGGCTTACGGACGGACATCGGAACTTCTCCTTTAGAACTGCGGGATTTTTCTACGGCTGGTAATTTTTTATTTCTAGGATTTTTATTGGATTGTTTACTTACACGTCAATTAAAAAATCATGGAAGCGGGGTTCGTCGCCG
The DNA here is from genome assembly GCA_963703675.1 of uncultured Acidobacteriota bacterium. GTDB lineage: Bacteria > Acidobacteriota > Terriglobia > Acidiferrales > UBA7541 > Palsa-295. The sequence continues at coordinate 8,584 of CAVPFH010000016.1, forward strand.
CATTTTAAAAAGGGTGATACGTACGGGGTGACCAAACCAAATCAACTAAAAGAACCGACCGAACAAAGAGAGGCGACGAACACCGCTAAGAAGTAGAGCGTCCGCTCCCACACCGAATGACACACGCTTTTAGTCAGACGCCCGCAATTTCTCTTCCAAACTTGGTGGACGCCTCGCTGCGATTCGTTGCCGTTGCCTTCCGAACCTATTGCAATTCTTGCAACGAATCTCCAGCACATATTTCGATGATTTGCAGAACACCCGCGGGACTCGGTGCGAACCACTCGCGCGAATCATCTGCGGAACGGTTGAAAATCATGTAGTGATAGGAGTGTTCATGTGGTCTGCGCGGAGTCTGCGATTGCGAAAAGCCCTCGCATGGAATACTTGACGAAAGGGTGTGCCAAAACTCGGTATGTAAGTTGTTGAATCTACTGCGCGAAATAGTTGAACAAAGTACTTGACAAAACGATTACCTTATGCAAATATACAATAGAACGGGACGCGGCTGAGTTAGCGCTCAACCGCACCCCTAACCGATTCACTTTTCCACATGGAGGAAAAGCAAATGGCTTCCCACAGAATAACACGCTCGTTCTTAAAATCCCGAGTAGACAGACTAAACAAGATGTTGAATCGCCCCGCTACTGCGTGGACTCGCAAAGAGTCTGCAAAGTCCGGCGAGCCGAACATGGTTGCCAATGTGGGTCACTTTATGTTGGACATTTGGGCTCCCGGCGATGGTTGGACGCGCTACAAGCTCGCTGTGATTATGTCCGCGGGTGGTGGTGAAAACAACGTAACGAACAACCTTACCGCGCAAGAGATGAGCGTCTATCTTCAAGGGATATTCGATGTCTTGGATTCCTACGACTACACCAAGACGTTCGCGGCATATCCCAAGGTAGGTGCGTGATGCCTCTAGCAGATAAATACAGACCGCGTGCAATCGGTTCATTCCTTGGGTTAGAAAAACCGAAGAGAATCATGGAAAAGTTTGCTGCAAATCCGCGTTCGGCAGCATTCCTATTCAGCGGTCCAAGCGGAACAGGAAAATCGACGCTGGCTCTGGCTCTCTGCGAAGCGATACAGGGTGAACTAATCCACATTCCCTCGCAGCATTGCTCCGTTGCGGAACTGGAAGAGTCGCTCGCGCGGACACAATACGTTCCGATGGCGGGCAAAAAGTTCTGGTTTGTCCTCGTAGATGAAGCAGACCAGATGACGGAGAAAGCGCAACTGGCATTGCTTTCCAAGCTAGACGCAACCGGGCGCATTGAAAATACCGTGTTCGTCTTCACCTGTAATGAAACTGAACGGCTCGAAAAGCGTTTCCTCTCCCGCTGCCTCACCGTAGAGTTTTCTAGCTACGGTCTGAACGGCAATCTCACCGCGTTTCTCCGGGATGTCTGGCTCGCAGAGGGTGGCACGGAAGAGAATGCGCCTAATTTCGCTCGTGTCGCTTGTGGCAATGTGCGGGAAAGTCTAAGCAAACTCGAAATTGAATTGCTCGCCCTATGACTGGACGCGGCGAATCTCACTTGGAGGTGAACCTTGAAAGTTGCGCTGTATGCCAGAGTTTCTACAGACGATAAAGGCCAAGACCCTGAATTGCAGTTGCGTGAACTGCGCGAGCATTGTCAGTTGCGCGGTTGGGAAGTGTACGCGGAATACGTGGATTGCGTCTCAGGCACTAAGGAATCTCGCCCGCAATTGAACAAACTCATGGCGGATGCCAAGCGCCGACGATTCAAAGCGGTGTTGGTCTGGAAGTTTGACCGCTTTGCGCGTTCGGTGTCGCATCTTCTCCGTGCGCTCGGCGAGTTCAAAGCGCTAGGGATAGATTTCGTTTCGCTAACGCAGGGGATAGACACTTCGACACCGATGGGCAAGATGGTTTTTACAATCCTCGGCTCGTTCGCGGAACTGGAACACGACTTGATTTCGGAGCGCGTTGTCGCAGGGATGCGCAACGCTCGCGCTAAAGGGACGCATCTTGGGCGTCCACGGCGCATTGTTGACCTTGCCGCTGTTCGTGTTCGGATTGCGGGTGGTGAGAAACAACGGGCCATTGCGAAAGATATGGGCATCTCGGAGGCGGCTCTTTGTCGGCGGTTGAAGGCGAGCGGTTAACCTTGCACATTCGCATCCCACTCGGCAAAAGTAATGACGCGGTTATCGTAGAGCATTCCGTCGTGTCTGATGGCGTCTTGCATGTGGAGACGGATTGCCTTTTGCTTTATTCGGGCAATCTCTGGGTCTGGGGGTGGTGCAGGCTTGCAGTCGCGTGGCACATAAGATTGACGGCGGTCGGACTCCGCACAGATGCGCTGCTGCATCTGGTAGTTCTCAAAGAACTCATCGCGAGCCGTTTTCGGCGGTGCTGGCGGCGGCGTCCACCTGGGTGCCGTGGGTGGGACGGCGTATGTTGGTTGGTTCAAGTGTTCGGCGTCTTGGGACAACGATAAGGCACCTGGATGATTCCACCCTGGTTTAAACGAACCTGCATTGGTGCTGCCCTTTGGCATACCGCGCTTCTTAAGCGGTGGGCGAATCCAGCCAATTGAGCGCAGTCGTTTTAACTCCCTAGCATCGGCGGCGTCCTGTTCAAACTGCTTCGCCCAGGTATCACCTTCTTCACCCAACTCCCAGACCCATAGTTTCAGGACATCCGTGGGCAGGCGTTTGGCGCCTCCGCTAGCGCCTGGGCACAGGCGGTCAGCGACCGACCAGCCAGCCATCGTAAGGACTGCTCTTTTTGCAGGCCTCCCGCGCTTGCCGCGACCCTGTTCTATGACGATTAGACGGTCAAAATCGGCACCCAGTTCTTTGCGCGCCTTGGAAAGTAGGTTTCCATCCGCGCTCTTTTTGGCTATCTGAAGCAGGGTCAAACTGCCACCTTTTTTCATCAGGTGCTGGAAGAGGCGACGAGCTGGTGCAATTTTTATTACCCGCATGTTAGTCTCCAAAATATAATTTCATTTAAAATCTTTACTACAACGATTGCTTATTTATAACCTTGGACAGGCAGCTAAGTTAAGTAAAATAACGGCTTTACGCTTAAAATAGCGCGTGACGCTACAACTATACAGATGCCCGAAAGGGTTAAATTCTCATTGATTAGGTTGCGGGTAATGCGGGTAATGCGGGTAATGTTTTATACCTTTCGCGCGGAATTAATTTTTATATAGAGAAGAAAAAGCGAACAAGAAAATAAAGAAATGCTTCATTACTATTTCTCTGTGAAAAGTCTAAAACGATTACCCGCATTCCGATTACCCGCAAACTTTTAATGCGCCGTTTTTTACCCGATGCCGTCATCTGCCTCCGCCTCGCCATCCGCCCACGGAGCCCGTATCTTCGCGAGCAGTTCAGGTGAAGGGTTGAGCCTATACCGATTGCTTTTCTTGTGCTTGTCCACGGATATCTCCAGCCCGTATTGCTCCCCATAGGCCTGCTCTTTCATCATCAGCAGGGATGACAAAGACTTCGGTGCTTTATCCGCCCAAGAGTTCATTTTTATCATCTCCCTCCAACCCTGGTCGGTCAATAGTTGATGAAACTGCCCTGGAGTGAACCAAGTGGGTTTAAAGGTATCCGCACGCAGAACACATTCTATTACCTGCCCGATATCATCGTTTGCCATAGCCTGTGCCGTCTGCTCTTCCCTCCAGGCCGCAAGCAGGTTCTTCGCATCACCTTCCCAACCCTCGTGCTTGGCAATGCGCAACAGGAATGTGGCGACATCCGCCAGGCGGATGTTTACCGTAGGGCGGTAATCCCTTTGCGCATCCAACGCGGCAAGAACCATACGGACGCGGAGAACGATTTCAGACATAATCTCGTTACGCCTCGCGTCAATGTCTGACATTAAATCAACCGCGTCCAGATAGTTCTCACGTTTTTTAATGCGAATGATGAGCGAGCGGTTCGTGTGTTCTAAGTCCGATGCCTTGGACTCAATACCTGTGATGGCTGCCGTGGCCTGGGCACGGAACCGCACCTGTTGTGCCGTGGTGTAGAGTTCGCGTCTCACAACATCCAGCCCTGTGCAAAGTTGACACAACAGGCTCTTAATCGCGCCTTCGATATGATTGACATTATCAAACACCACGAAGGGAGTGTTAATCACCACATTCTCGAAGTCCGCGCGGTTCTCTGGTAAAGACTGCGTGCGAAACCGCGAACCCAGGAGCATGTGCCCTAGGACTTCAAGGAAGAAAGACTTCCCACCTCCTGTCGGTCCAGTCACTTGCAAAAGGATTTTCGTCTTGAGCAAATCAGGTAGGAATAGGAGCAAGGTGTAAATAGCCAGTAGAATGTTCTTTTGCTCATCGGTCATCGCGGATTCAGCGTGTCGCAAGCCTGCAAATGCCGCCTCGTAGAGTGCTGAACCCTGTTCAGGAACAAGGCTGCGTGCAATCTTCGTCTGCACCTGGTTGAACACCCAAGGCTCGTATTGCTCGGGATAAGTGAACAGCACGCCATCCTCGCCGTTCTTGATTCTTGTGATGCCATCCGCAGTCACTTTTAACAGCACACCTGGTTGCTCTGCGTAGTATGCCGTGCGCGTGCTTGGGTCATAGTGAAAGGACATTGAAAGACTGATGGGGTCGTTATCTTTAATCGCGCGAACGCCGATGTATTTCCCAACGGAATCCGTGGGCTTTTGACCTGCCTGCAAATCGTATTTGTCCAGCACATTTAGAAAATCCGTGCTCGGACGAATGGCTATAGGCTCATCCTCGTGCCCGTGCAGTAGCAAGTAACCCAAGCCGTTCGCGTTGAAGAATGACCCGCGTCCCTGTAAGTCACTATAGATGAGTTTATTTGCCCTAACTGCCGCGCGAATCGCTGTATCAGGCAGACCGCGCGCGACACGCTCCTTTGAGCCTGACAAAAGAAGCCTGTCCACTTGTTCAATAACATCCTGGGACACTTCAATGCTCGCTACCGCGCGTGATTTCTTCGCGGAAATGGTGCAATCTGAATCCTCGGGCACTTCCACATATCTCATACGCTTCCTGTGTACGGACGCTCTTGGAGTTCCGCCATCTGGATTGCATACTAGGCTCAAAAACGCTGCTGCTTCATCCGCGGACGCGTTTGCAAGGTTCCAAGCAAACTTGCGCGGCATCATGAAGTAGAGCGCACCTGTGCCTGGGATAGATGCGTAGATGCTTTTGGATAAATCATCTTTTCCATCGCTAAAAATCACAGCGCGATTGAACGAGGGGTCAAGCGGGGGCTTGAAATCCGCGGCAACGAGTGAATAGTATCCAAGTTGTTTTGCAATCGCCACCTCTTTCGCCGTCTTGAAAATGAGCAGAGACGTAGCCTTCAAGTCTTCTGGCGCGTTTGTTGGTGCCGCTGGTGCGGCCAAGGCTGGCTTCTCTGGCACAAGCTCAAATCCGTCCACTTGTTCCTTGAATAGTTTCCAACCCTCTTTCCCTCCGCGGTGCCCTTCGCAAGTCGGGTGCGAGCAGTTAAAGTAATGCAATCCCGACCGCTCAAGTGCAATGAAAGAATCAGGTAATTCGTGGTGGGCGTGGAATACACACTCCACTAGCTGCCACTTGAACCCATCCTTGTAGGCGATGCGTTTTCCGTGCTCGATTCCCTTCTCTGCAAGCAAGTCTTCCATCTGTTCGGGGGTTGCACCTTCCCACACACCTGATGACAACGGCTGCGCCGTCGCGCGCACCGCAGGTGTTGCAGGGACATCGCCGCCCAAGTCCTTCAATAACGCACGCAGGGATTCTTCAGACACCGTGCCGCACGGTTCGGGTACATCCATAATGCGGGACAATCTCCACGGCCGTTCCGCGGTATGCGAACCTTTACGAGCAACCGTCCCGTAGGCTTTGAGAATACGGGAGGGATTGGAGAGTGACGTATCGATCTTGATTTTGCCGCATACGGGGTCATCCTTACCGCACCGGCAGGTACTAAACCTCTCCTCTGCAGCTGTGAGAATAGCTGACACGAGCCCAGTAGATTCAGGAGACACGGGCATATCAACACGTGCAAGCAAGTGGTACCCGTTTCCAGAATCAGCGAGGATGGTTGAGATTGCGCGCTCCAATAAGAACGCGCGAACACTCGTTGCCAGTTCTAAAGCACGCGCTTTTTCATCATCACTGGATGAGTTCTTCGCTTCGCGGCAAGGGTCAAAATCGAAGGGAAGGTACAGATACCGCAAAACGTTTTCATCTGATGTAAGCGTTCCGGACTTTGCGAATGGCACGGTCGTATTCTCTCCGCGGGCGAGCAAGGCGGGGTCAATCTGCTGCAATGTCCAATAGACATTGGGCACATCTTCGCGCTCCGACAAAGTGTAGGAATCTTTTGCAAGCGAACCCTTGCTGTAGTATCCAGAGTACGTGCCTTCCGGAGTCCTGAGCGCGCGCAACTCAACGACTCGTCCCGCACCTTTGCCAATAAGAACGCTCATAGCGCGTTCTATTTCTGCGAGGTTAGGCAGGGGTTTAGCGGGTGCCGCGGGTGTAGTGACTGTCTCCGTGGGCAGTATAATGGTGAGTTCTTCTGATACAGGTATCACCGCGGAACGCACTGGTGTCAATTCCGGTTGAAAATTCCCCGTTGTACCGGTCGAAAATTCCCCACCCCTGAACTTCATGAATGGGCCTCCATGGCCTCGGACGGAGTGGAGCCCAGCGCCGTCTTTTGGCGCGTTTTGGGCGTAACGGAGTCCGAGGCCATGGAACGAGCCGCGGCCTCCGCTCCTTCCTGCCCTCGAGGCGGCACCAGGCCGGCCTTGCGGCGATCCTTCAGCCGGTAGCTCTCGCCGCGAATGTTGATGGTCGTCGAGTGATGCAGTAGTCGGTCCAGGATCGCCGTGGCGATGATCGAGTCGCCGAAGATCGATCCCCAGTCTCCGTAGCTTTTGTTCGAGGTCAGGATGATGCTCCCACGTTCATATCGCGCGCTCACCAACTGGAAGAAAATCGTGGCCCCCAGATCGTCCAGCGGTAGATAGCCCACTTCATCGATCACCAGAACTTTCGGTGCCAGGTACACGCGCATCCGCCGATCCAACCGGCCTTCGCGATACGCGCGCCCCAAGTCCGCCGCCAGATCGTGCGCGGTGATGAAATACGCGCCCAATCCCGAGCGGATCGCTTCTTCCGCCAGCGCCACGCTCAAATGCGTTTTCCCCACGCCAGGCGGTCCCAGCAGAATGACATTGCTGGCTTCATGGATAAACCGCAGCGAACGCAACTCTCGAATCTGCCGCTCATCAAGCGAAGGCTGAAAGCCAAAATCGAACTGCTCGAAGGTTTTTACGAACGGGAAATGCGCCAACTGCAGCCGCGCCCGCAGGTAACGAGTCCTTCGTGCTTCCACCTCGCAGCACAGCAACTCATTAAGAAAGTCCGCATAGCTCGGCTCTTTCTTCGACGCTTGTTCCAGCAAGTTCTCCAGCCGGGCTTCCACCGCTTTCAACCCCAGCGTCTCCAGCGCCGTCTGCAACTGCTCGATCGGAGTGTTCATCGCCCACCTCCGTTCGCCACGCGCTCATACGCTGCCAACGAGCGCTTCTCCACCTCTGGCGCACTCTGCCGCAGATGAATCAGGATCTTGCTTTCCGCCCTTCGCGCTCCCAGCGGGATCCCCTGATGATGCGGCGGGAACGTCAGCACGCTGTGTTTCCGTTGCGCCTTGCCGTGCATCGCAATCCGCTCGCGGCCCGTGCGGATATCCACTTCCTCCGCAATCTCCTGCACCCACACTTCCTGGCCCGCATACTGCCAGGGCACCGAATACCGACTGCCTTGCCAATCCACGTAGGCATCCCGCGCCACTTTGCGCAGCTCACCATCCACGTACGGATACGGCGGCTGCCCCACTAGCGACTGCAAACTGAACTGCTCGACATCCCAGCGTACCGCCACTTGCTCATGCGTCGTTCCGTGTACGCGCTGGTTCGCTACTCCCCAAATCCACTCGCGCAACTGCGCATTCAGATCGCTCAGGCCGCTTGGCTCGCGCCCTTGCAAACCGCACAGAAAGTTCCGCCGCACGTATTTCACGCCCGATTCCACTTTCCCTTTGGTCTGGGCGCGATACGGCCGACACAGCCGCGGCGTGAAGCCCCAGTAGTGCGCAAAGTCCTTAAACACCGGGTGCCAAACGATCTCGCCTCGCTCATCCGTCCCCAGCCACACCGTCTTCATGCGGTCGTAGAGAATCTCCTCCGGCACTCCGCCGATCTGTTGGAACGCCGCTTCGTGCAGCCGCAGCAGCGTGCCCAGCTTTTGGTCCAACGCTGCTTCCGCCACCATCCTTCGGCTATAGCCGAGCGTGAAGGTGAATCCGTGCAGCTTCTGCTGCTGCCCGGCCATCTCCAGCGTGCCCAGATGTCCCCAATCCACTTGCGCCTGCTTGCCCGGAGCTGTCTCGAAGCGCCGCACCGCCACCACTCGTGCTGCACTGCGTTGCGGCCGCAACCAGTCCGTCAGAATCGTGTAGCTCCCCGTATAGTTCCGTTCACGCAGTTCGCGCAGCAGCACCCGCGCGTTCCACACGCCAGCACGCAGACGCTCCTCCAAGTACGGCTTAAACGCATCGAGCTTACTTGGCTGCGGTGAACGCGGCCCGTACTCCGGCGCTACCCCCGCCGCTTGCATATACTTTCGAATCGTCTTGCGATCCCAGCCGGTCAGCTTGCTGATCGTTTGGATGCTCATCCCTTGCCGTTGCAGTTCTTTTAGCTCTTGCACGTCTTTCCCCCTTAACAAGTCTCGGAACCTCCTCCATACGGAGTAGGCTCCGGTGTACCACATCAGGGGGTGGGGAAAATTCAACCGGCACTATGGGGATTTTTGCACCGGCGCTGACACTGGCACCCTTAGCGTGGCTTTCACAGGCACGGCAGACGCGGGCGCAGCAGTCGTCGGAAAGCAGTCGGGGCAATGACGTATCCCGTGCTCCACACACATTAAGGTCAGAGTCATGCTTGCACCGCCATTTGCACGAGTTCTATTTGTCGCCCGCGAAATGGATTCTTTGCACTCCCGCTGCTCTCAACGGTGCAAACAATCTTATCGCCTGCGTGTAGAACTTTCTGTCCCGCGACATCGGAATGATGCACGTATAAGGCGGTTCTGTCGGAGTCCAGTTCTGCGAAGCCCCAACCTTTGTTGAAGAATAAAACCGTTGCTGACTGCTTTACATTCGGTTCCATGATGAATCCTCTGTTGAGTTAGTTGTACTGCCGCAAGCCGCTCGCGCGGATGGCGTAAATCTATTCGTTGCGTACCGACGATGATTCGCGAATCGGTCTCACTCTTATATCCGGTTCGCAGTTGCATTCACCGGCACCACGAAGGGCTCGGCACCAATCTTCGTGACGGATATCAACATCTCTGCGTGCGCCGGCCTCCGCTGAAATTTCACCGTCTTCAATCATTTGAAATAACTTTTTCTGGTAGTTATGCACGCTTCACCTCCTCCTTTGCGCCTGCCAGCGGTCGCCTGATAAGTGTCACACCCTGTACTTCCGATTAAAACTGGACGAAAGTTCAGGTCGAGGGCAGGTAGGATTACCTGTACGTTTACGTCTTTAAGTTATTTATTTTCAGTGTGAGCGTGGGTCGCATTTGCGCGGCTTCATGGGGCGGTTGTGCTATTTCTGGCACGACGGCAGCTTTCTTCAGCGCGCGGATGCGGTCGCCAATGTTCGTGCCGTCATCATCCATCGCGTGCCAAACGTCCAACAGTAAGCACGCAAGAGAACAATAGCCGGTGAATAGTGCGTATCCCCCGTTGTCATTGTGAAGATCGTGTAGGCCAACATCGCCGTTCGGAAAAGTCTCAAGCTCGGCCACGGAGCCCGTGCCGCAACATGGCGCGGAATTTATGCACGTGCCCCCTTGATACTTGAATGCTTTAAACAACAAGTCGTTCCGCCACTGGTGCCACTCGAATTTATCCGGTTCAAACATCGTCGTGCTCCTTCGGTTGGATTTCACATCTAATTTCTCAGTCACCGAAGGACGGTAATGCACCGATCTACGGATCACTGTCACTGCTTTTCAAACTGTTGTGGAACACTTTTTAACCCCGTTGGGGCGCAATTTGCCCGCACGGGGGCGCTCCGGAAGCCTCTGGAAACGCTCCAAACTGCCTCGCCCCCGCTATTAGGCGTCGGCTGGCAGGCTTTGGGGCCTTGGGAGGGGGAAAGGGGCAGGGACCGCCTGCGGACGCTCGGATTGGTCATAGGCTTGCAGGCGAAACGAATAAATAATATCCCCCTGTCTGTTACGGCCAAAAAGGGGCCAAAAGGGTACTTTTATTTTGGCACCCAATCCCACATGAGAAGAGGTTTGCCGATATCCTGAATGCTTACATTGAGTTGCCATCCACCCTCAACCGGCCGGATGACCTGCAACTCCTTCAGGAATGGAACGGTGCGCGGATCGGAGGGCTTGAGGAGATGCGCCCTTGGTTCACCGTTTCGGAAATCGCAGAGTGTTTCCGCCGTCCGCACGTACTGGAAATCCTTCGTGCCGAGTGAAATCCGAACGAGTGCGCGGGCTTCCGCGGCAAGACGAACATCCAACTGGTCTATAAACTTCATTTTGGTCCTCCCAAGATACTGCTTACAAAGAGCTTGACCACAAGTAAATAAAAGTACCCAAGTACCATTGCTTCAGGGTAGAAAACAATGCACCATCACAACATGGCAGCAGACATCCAACCGTGCGTTCTTGAGGTTCACCGCAACGGGATATCTGTGCGCCTGCCGGATGTTCGCCGGCCGAAAGGCACGAGCTATGCGTTCGGGCAGTTTGGTGAAGTCCCACACCCAATTCACCCTCATGGACGGTGGTTGATTCCGGGCGACGCTATACAAGATTCCTGCGGAGACTACTCACTCGATGAGCCTGCGAAAGTATCGAAAGACGGTTTCGAGGTAGCTAAGATCGGCGGGTACGACACGATTCCGAAACCAATCCGGAGCATCGGCATAAAACCACACATCTTGCACGCGATGGCACGGGGCACAACTCATCGCAGTGTGTCGAGCGCCGTTTGGGAGCTAAGTGACGAGTTGCTTGCACATCACGCTGATATCGTGCGCGGTGTTGCTGAAGAGGTTCTGGAATCTTTGGCACCAAGAGAAACGTATGTCCTGAAATCGTATCTAGGATTCACCGAGGGGTTGACACAAGCGGAACTATCTCGTGCCGTTGTTGAACTGGGACTCGCGAAGAAAATGACCGTCAACGGAATCAAGAAAATGATTCCACGTGCAATGAAGAAACTACGGATTGAGTTTCGTCGTCGCCTGAGCAACATGAATCCTGAGTTGTGGCTGCCGTTCCCGACGAATCCGAAACCGCTAGCAAAGAGCCGCATGTTCGTGATCGACGAGGACTACTGGAAAACATTCCGTGAAACCGTTGAGCAAGAATGGCTGAAACTCCACGCACCACCGCGTGAGGAAGTCCTCGTGCCAATACTCCCGAAGGAATCGGTCGCGACACCCGCGCCCCTCAAGACACACGATTGTAAGAATGAGGAATGCAATGTGGTGCTGCTTGGTCGTCGTCGCCCACTATTCCGCATGAACACGGAGAAGGGCGATCCCGGCAACATGAAAACATGCCCGCTGTGCCGCGCGTTCAGGAAACTGGGTTATTCAACGCTGTGTCCGCTTTGCGTAACCTCGAAGGCTCTTAACGGGTATTGTGACGCCTGCTTCGCCGCCCGTCTCGCTGGTGAGTGGCTGAAAAGACGATCACCGCGCGTCCGCGCCGTTGAACCCTTCGATGCGCGCGTCGGTGCCGATACGGTGCGTCAAGAATGGCATGTTGATTTCACACGTGACGGAATAGGCTTTGAGTCCAACGTTCTGTATTCGCCAACCGAGACACTTGGGATTTTCCGTGTTGACTCCGCTGATTCTCGGGTGCGCATCTATGTCGAACAGTCCGACGCGGTGCTGTTGCTCGCGTTCCTTGACACGATAAACCCCATTTTCAGCCTAGAAGACTTGAACGGCGCTGCGCAACGGGATGAAGTAGCTGACTGGAGAGTGATTGAACCGCTCATTCCAGACAATCGCGATTGGCAGCAAGCCCTCGCAACGTGGAAGCCGTCCACTGGTGAACTCACGGGATGGTATCGCCCCGCGGGTGAATCTGTGGACGCGGATATTCGGCTACCGCTGGAATCTGCACTCGTGCCGTACAAGGGCGTTGATTTCACTCCGCTGCCAGCAAGAGAAGTACCACGCAATGCAGGTGTCGGTCTAAAGGAACGGAGCCGCAAAGGGGTTTGAGCCATGCTTTGTCTGCCGAAATTCGAGGAAACGTGCGCGATTCAGCTATCCGATGAAACTCGCCTGTATTGGCCGAGAACATATCTGGAGGACAACGAAGATGGAACCGTACGAAAAGTGTGGGGAGATTTCTGTATCTCTCGGGCTCCGGGCAAACACGAACATCGTGCGCTCTGGCGGCATCACCGAAACACCGTGCTCGCATTCCGCGAAGAAAGACGCAGAGAAAGACTCCTCAGAGCACGCATTTGGATGTGATGTGCGGAATCTGACGTGGCGCTGGTGGGAGATGTCTGGACGACAGAGCGACTACCATCGGCGTGGCACACCAAATGTGATTGATTTAGGGGACTTGTCCTAACAATCTCTTTGCTACCGTCGTATTCGTTGTTCTTTGGGACCGCATGTAAACTGGAACATGTACCAATTTAAGGTTGGCACTTGCTGCCCAACATTCTATTTGCTGCCCGATGTGCTGCCCAAAAACACGCCGATGTAGCCCTTTCCACGTCGCTCCATGCTCTGTTGCGTCGGTTAACTGCCTGTTTTGTCTGTGGGTCCAGTACGGTTGAACGGTTTTCAAGACCGCCGGAGTCAACCGCTTTCCTACCCCTCCGTTTTTAACTTCTTGAAATATTGTAACTTGGAGTCCGATTTAGTGACAGTACTGCCCTAGATTGGTGCACGCTCGGGCGGACTGTCCCCTTTTCTTTTGACTTGCTGTTGTCCTGGGGTGTACGCCGGAGCGAAGCCCTGCGCCGCGGTTTGTGCGGCGCGTTTAGGGCGCGCAGCGGAGGCGAGGCCGGCGATCGATTCAACCTTGGCAACTTCATGCGCTGCTCATAGCCTTGCCGCCACGGATGACTCGGCGCGGGCTTACTCCTGATCGGCTGGGCTAGCTCGCAGCGCGGCCCACCCGACGCGGCCGGGACTCACCTGAGGTCGAACCATCAGCTCCTCGTATTCCATACGGTCGCCGCGATAGCGCACTTCGACTGTTCCGTCTTCCCACTCACACACCAAGGCCTTGGCTCGGGTCGGCCCATAGCGTTTACTCGGCGGTTGCAGTTGCAGAAAATGCCCCCGGTACTGCACCACCCAATCGTTGCTGATCCATCGTTCCATCTCTAATCGGAAGACCTGCCGCAGCTTCGCTGCGCTCGGTGCTCGAAGGTGATAGTTCTCCGGCCGAGTTGCTTCTCGCGCAAATCGCCGATTGTGTTCCGGAAGATATTCAGCTTCCAAATATTCATTGGCTGCGGCATAGCTCTGGATCCCTTGGCGACGCAGCTTCTTCACCAGGCGATCTTGATGGACCCCGTTGCCGCGCTCCACCCGCCCTTTCGCTTGCGGAGAACTGGCCGCAATAATCTCGCTCCCCGGCGGTCGGCTGCCGCTTATATACGTTCTTCCAATCCGTATACAACGCTCGCGGCACACAGTACTTTCCAATCCAGGATTGCAGCACTCCTACCGCGGCCCACATCGTTTCCTGCTCCCCCATCCGACTGCACGTCTGCGCGGTCGCATCATCCACCATATTCACAGCGACTCCATATACGTTTCAGGACGCGTGATTGTGATAACTACGTTTAAATCCAATGACACGAGGCAACGGACAATCGTTTTCGTTCGTTTTCAAACGTGATCCGCACGTCAAACTGTCGTACCGTATCGCCCTGTCCCATCATCACCCCTCTCTAGCGTTGCCCGCACGTATCACCTGTAAGAGTTGTTGCGGTGACACGTAAAACCCGAAGCGCTGCCACATGCGGTCCGCTGCATGACTCATCAGCTTACCCTCAGCGATAAAATCCGACGCGATGCATTTCGGTTATGCGCGTGTCGGTTGGCACTTGTATGTGCCTTGCAATCCGAATCTGACCGTCGGTGTCATAAGTTTGTACTGATCTTCAGTAATGAAACCTCCATCGGAACTCGGCATAGATTTCTCTCGGGTCGTTAAAGTGGAAACCACCGAACGTCACGCTGTTGTCAAGAAGGACGCGGCGATTTGCCACATTTAGCGCAGTCACGGAGACACTATATTTCTCCGCAAAGCTCTTCCCGAGTGAGAGGTCAAATGTGGTGTGCCCCGGCAGATAGTTTCCGGGATATTGAGCGTTGGGAAACCCGTTATGGAATCCCGAGCCATAGTACACGTTCGTCGAAGCGTAAGCTTGCCAGGGAAGAGCCGCATTGAAGCCCAGGTTCAAAGTGTTTCTCTGGTCGTGGTCAACGGGGCCAAATCCAGGCGGCGGATACTGCGAGCATGTTGGTGTCGGCGGGGGACAGATTAATCCTCCGGTGATGGGTGAGGTTGCTTGCGCAATTTGGTTCGCATAGGCAAGGTGAAACTGGCCACGCCGCCAAAGGCGGGGAGACCGCAGCGTGAGTTCCCAGCTTTGAATCAAGGCAGCATCCCACGTGATCGGCCAAAAGAGATTGGATGCTCCAATATTGTTATGATCCAGCCAATTCTGGGCCTTGGTCTGAAAATGGTCTGCGTCCAGAGCCCAGCCGCGAAATGGAATCGTAACGCCAAACTGATACTCTTCGTCCCGCTCTCCGTGGAGGGGAGCAAATGAAAACCCCTGGCTGTTTGCAAAGCCCGCCAATGAGCCGGTGGCCGTGAGCAGTGGCGGTGGTTGATAAAAGTGCCCGTAGAATCCGCGAAATACCCAATTTATGCGCGGAATTTTTACGGTAATACCCACGCGCGGGTCCACTTCGTTCTCGACAATATCAGCCGTAAAGTGCGATTGACGAAAGCCAGCGATTAACGTCAGCCACGGGGTCACCTTGAATTTGTCGCTGACGAATATCTCTTCGAGTCCTCCTGTGAGGGAGGCCGAAGATGGCGGAAAGTTTGGACTGCCATCCGTAAATTGATTGTTGAAGTAGTTGGTCTGGCGCTGAGCGAATCCGTACACGCCGGCCTGAATGTCATTCTTCCAAACGCTTGCGTTAACGCTGGCCTGTAGCCCGCCATAATTGGAAGTCTGATCCACGTTCGTGGCCACTGGATAATCGTTGGGTGAGGCTTGATAGCTGGCTTTGGTGTAGTGATAGAAAGGCGAGACTGTTACCAGAAGATTTGGATTGAATGTGTGAATCCAAGAAAATGCAGCGTAGCCATCGGTTTCGTGCTCGCCGTCACGAAGACCGTAACTGGGGGCCGCCCCCGCCGCCACCAACTGTAAATTGCCGATTGAGTTGGGATCCGGATCGTAAGGAATCTGGTAATAATCCTGGCGCAAGGAGGTGACTAGGCGAAATTGATTGGCGGAACTGGGGTTGAATATGAAGGAGGCGAATCCGCCGTAGCCGTTCTCCGCGTCGTGAAATACGTGGCCGATGGGAGTCTGCAGGCCGTAATTGCTTCGGTTGGCGTTTAGGCTGGCGTAATAGGCGAAACGCTGAGTGTGGCCACCGAAATTGATTTGGTCGTTCGTTTGGAACCAATTGCCGAAGGTGGTGACGAGTTCCGCCTCGTTGTCGCGTTCGAAGCCGGTGCGTGGAACTATGTTGAAAATCCCATAGGTGCGGTCTCCGTAGTCGGCTTCGTAGCTTCCGCGCTGAACCTCCAGATAGTCGATGTCTTTCGGGTCGATCTGCGGACCTAGGTCGGTCGCGATATTCGTGTTGGGTATCGGGACGCCGTCAATCAGCCAGTCAACCTGGTGGCCACCACGGATATGCAACATGTCGTGAGTCACATAGGCGGCCGGAACATAGTCGGTAATCATGGCGAGGCTGTTCGTGCGATCAGCGCCGGGAGTCTGGGCTATGTCCTGACGATCTATTAGAGTCGTGGGAGTTACGGAATCCACATTGGCCACTTCTGCTTCACCGACGACGACGGTGGTCTGATTCACCGTCGCGATGGCCAGCTGAAAGTGAAGAACGGGTGATGAACCGGAGGCGACTGTGACGGGCTGCTCCGCAGTCTGGAATTTGGACTGAGTGACCGTGATTTTGTAATCGCCGACCGGGACGGCAGTGAATGAAAACTCACCGTTATCGTCCGTTTGCGTGGTTTGGCTCCAATCAGACGTGATGGCCTGCAACTTAACCGTTACTCCGGAAATCGGCCGATGCTGCGGGTCGTGCACGATTCCTTGGATTTTCCCGAAAATGGTGGCATGGAGAAGCGAACTGCTCAGCAGAAAGACAGCAGCAAACAAAAAGAACGCGAGCCTGCGCATAAAGCCTCCGTCGTAGATTTTTTGATTTAGGGAATTCCTGGACGAGGCTAGCTTCGCGGGGGCTGGAAGGGATTTGTCAGAAAACCTGCAGATAACCTTTGAGCTCGCGATTGAAAGCCTGTCATGCGGGGCACATTCAAGACCGCGATGGATGCAAGCGCGGAAGGCTTGGTGGGAGCGATCGGCGAAAGGAAGCCGTAGTCCATGCGGTGGTGGTCTGCATTCATCGTGCACTCGATGATATGCGATGCCACGCCATGTTCGCAGGACATGCCTTCGTGCGCGGGGCCTTGGGGCCTGTGATGGGACATCGAATGGTGTGTTCCGTGAGGCAGGCAGCACATGCCGTCGTTGCAATCCATCGAGTCCGTTCCCGCGGTGCGCGCGAGCAATGCCAACGGTGTGGAAAGCAGCGCAACGATCACGAGGATAGCTTGCGTACGGCGCATCGATGGGAGGCTACCACGCCACCCCTCCTAGCTGCAAATTCGTGGCTTGGTCCAGCCAACGCTCGAGCTGCTTGCCGAGCAGCTTGAAGTCGATGGGCTTGGAAACGCATGCATTACAACCAGACTGCAACACCCGTTCCTGTTCCGTGACCATAGCATGGGCCGTCACCGCAATCACCGGTAGCTTTTGCAATTTTGGATCTCGCCGAATCCACATAGCCAGGGAAAGACCGTCCTCGAGTCCAAGCTGAATATCGAGCAGGACGGCATGCACGGGCTGATTGTCAAAAGCGGAATAAGCTTGTTTCAGATTCTCCGCAGACAGCACTTCGAAACCTTCCGCTTCCAACCAATCGCAAAGCAGTTCGCGATTGGGCGCGTTATCTTCGACGACCAGAATGCGATGCTTCATGATTTCTCCGCGAGCACCGGAGGCACTGCTCGGTGCAATTGTCTGATCAAGGCTTCCTGCCACTGGTCCTGCTTCTGGAACAGCGCTCCGGTATTGACGCGGATATAATCTTTTTCCTCCGCCGTCAGGTCCTTGCTGGTCAGCACAAAAACGGGGAGATCGCTCGTCCTAGAATCGCCACGCCATTCGGCAAGCAGCTGGAATCCGCTCAACCCAGGCAGGATCAGGTCAAGGATCACGAGTTCCGGCAAGGAACTTGCTACTCGGGCGCGGGCCTCTGTGCCATGCGCGGCGGTGTCCACGGTATACCCATGTTTGGAAAGCAATTCGGCGATGAACTCACGGGTCGGGTGATCATCCTCGATCACAAGAATTGATCCGGCTTGTCCAATTCGTCCCCGTCGATTCATACAGCGTTCCACGGCGGCCAGCAGCGTTGCCTTCTCCACGGGTTTCACAACGTATTCATCCGCTCCCAGGAGCGCCCCTGTGGCGGGCTGATCAACGACCGTCACCACAATCACCGGAATCCCAGACGTACGGGGATCACCCTTCAATTTGGACAATAGCTCCCAACCGTTGACGGGCTTCATGACGATGTCCATGGTTACAGCGCTGGGCTGCAGTTCGACGGCCAATTCCACGGCTCGCTGAGGCTGCTCACACAACACCACGTCATAGCCCGCCGCGACGAGGTACGACTGAAGGAGTTGCGCTGCCGCAGGATCATCCTCAATCACCAGGAGTCTTACGGATTCACCAGCCTTGAGCCCCGAACCGCTTCTATTAACATCTTGTGCCTCAAAAGGCGCAACGCTTGGCAGCGTAAAATAGAAGCAACTTCCCGAGCCTAGTTGGCTCTCAAGATCCAGGTGACCCCCATGCAATTCCACCAGACGCCGCGTGATGGCCAGACCCAAACCGGTGCCTTCCACGGTTTTTTCGGATTGCGCCGACCGGTGAAATGCCTCAAAGATGCGTTGTTGCTCTTCCGGAGGAATCCCCGGACCCGAATCGCGAACCTCCACGCGAACAACCTCGCCGAGCGGTTGCCATCCGATTTCAATCTTGCCCCCTTCGGGCGTGAACTTGATCGCGTTCCCAATCAAGTTCATGAGCACTTGTTTGAATCGTGTGGAATCCGCTCGAACATTCACATCGGGCGAGGCGTTGGTCACCAAGGACTGGGACTTCTTGTCCGCGAGAGGACGCATTGTGTCAATGACTTCGGCAAAGGAAGTACTGACCCGCACGGTCTCAATCGCCAATTGCAGGCGTCCCGCCTCGATCTTGGAAAGATCCAGGATGTCGTTGATCAAGCTGAGAAGGTGTTTGCCCCCAGTGTGAATGTGGTTCACATAGCGTCGCTGGCGGTCATTCAAGGGGCCATAGCGTTCCTCGGTTAGCAGGTCGGAAAAACCCAGGACCGCATTCAACGGAGTTCGCAGCTCGTGGCTCATGGTGGAAAGGAATTGATCCTTGAACTTGCTCGCGCGCTCCACCTCTTCTTTCGCGCGAACGACTGACAAAGAAAAGGCTTCCACTTCCTTCTTGGCGTCAAGGAGCTCAGCAGTGCGTTCCTGGACGCGCTCCTCCAGCTGATCGTGAGCCCTTCGCAGGGCCTGCTCGCTCTGCTGAATCTGCGCCAGCATCTCATTGAAAGCGTCGACCAAGGTGGTCAACTCGCCGCGTCCCTGGGCCGGAGTTCCGCGAACAGAATAGTTCTTGTCGCGTGAGACGATTCTCGCTACTTCTGCGAGGCGCACGATGGGCTCCGCAACGGACCTCCGGAATATCGCTGAGACCAAAAGCGCCGCCAACAGACACGCCAACAGCACAATGGCCGCGATGCTGGCATATCGCTTCACACGTTGATTCAACTCCACCAAATCAGATCGGATGTAGACCGTCCCAGATGGCTTCCCTTCAAATACGATAGAGCGGGCCAGGCCGATCTCCTTATCCTTGATGCGATGGACCTCGATCTGACTTGAAAGTATGGATGGAATCGTCGCGGCCGGAGTTCCTGGATCGCGAGAGTACGAAGCGAAAAGCCGGCCATCAGGAGTGTAAATTTCGGCAGAGAGGACGTTGTGATCAGCCTTGAACGCCGACAGAGTATTCTCGGCCGACTGGGGATCGTTGAACACCAGCGCAGAAACAGTGTTGGAGCCAATGATTTGAGCCTGCGTCGAGAGATTGCGCACCATGGTTTCGCGGAAGGTAACCATGTCGTAAGAGATGAACGCCGTACATGCCAATAGGAGAGCCGCGCCGCTCACCAGCATGTTCATCCAGGTGAGTTTCTGGGAGACGGACTGGTTTTTGAATTTAAGCATCATCAATCCCCGGACCCATTTCTTCTTACGGTGGTCGCCACCTTGAGCAATTGCGAGCTCAAACTCAGTTTGGCGTTTTCAGCGCTCGCCAGGTTGATCTCGAAACGAACCCTGCTTCCTTCCAGCACAAACTCGATCATGCCGCCCCGCCGCGAAAAACCAGGCATGTCGCTCACCGTTAAGACGCTCGTTTGATCGATCGCCGTTAGGATCTCCTTCAAGCGTTCTTCCTCCGTGGAACTAATAAACAGAATGCGACAGCCGGCGGCGTCTTGCGGTTTCGATATGCGCTTAATCACTACGGGTTTGTTGTCGAGCGTCTCCCCTGCCAGGGTTGAATCCAAGGTCGCGCCGAAGGGATCCGCGCCTAGCACGCAAGCAGTGAAGGATTCGTTTTTGTCTGCAGCGGTGCTGGGCGGCCATTTCACAAATTCGCCAAACTTGAGAAGGTACGCAGCCTTGACCTGATACTCGCTGGCCCTTGGCTGTTGGGCCGGAACTGTGCTGCAACATAACGCGAACGTGATGGCGCTAAGCACGTATCGGAGTGAACGCCTCTTCGGTTGATCACAGCAGAGCCGTTGAGCGTACTTAGAACGCCGGCATTTGTTGGCGCGGCGCATGAATCGAGATTCGATCACCTTCTCCACGTAATCTTTCCGTACACGGCCCTCTTGATGCCCACAAGCGGACCAGGATCCCCTCCAAATTCGTAATGATGGGGCTGCAAGAGGTTCTGTCCGACGACGGAAAAATCCAGACCTTCTCCAACGTGCCATCCCAGCCGGAGGTCGGCGGTGCTATAGGAGCGGACAGCCTGCGCAGGAAGCGCGCTCGAGTATCGAAACGTTTCGTCGAGCTCGAAATGTTTCGGCAAATTGAAGAGCGATTGGAAAGCTACAAGGCTGCTAGGGCTCGATCCCAAGTAGGAACTGAGCAAATTCCCAGTGTCAGTGAATCCCGGCTTGTCCCTGAGCGACATATGCAGGAATGAATAGGAGCCGCGCACGCTCCACCAATGCGTGATTTTCCAGTTGGGAGCGATTTCGGTGCCGATTGTGTGGCCCTCGATGACGTTGGCGTAAGGTAGGACGAAGAAAAGGTACGGCGAGGGGGGATTGCCCATCAGCGGCTCGCTAAGCGCGATTGGCCCGTAGCCCTGCAGATCGTTATAGTTATTGTAAAACGCCGTGACATCCAAGTAGAGGTTGCTATTGACCTGCGTGCGATACCCGACCTCGTAGCCGATTAATTGCTCCGCTTTCAGCTTGGGATCTCCTTGGATCTGGAAATAGAGCGGTATGGGTGTCGCGCCCGGTGACGGTGTGTAATATTCGTCAAAGATATTGAACTGGACATCCTGGTCCAAGCGCGAGGGTGTCCGGACGGCTCGCGTCACCGCGGTCCAGAAGGATTGGTGCGGCGTCGCCCTCCACAGTAGCCGCACGCTCGGCTGGTAGTCGAAGCCGCTGAAGTTATTGTGTTCGAGCTTGGTTCCCGCCGTCAGCGTGAGCTTATCGCGCACAATCGGCAGTTCGTATTGCACGAAGCCGCTGTAGATGCTGTCGGTTTGGCTGGCCGGCAGAAAATTAACGCCCTGCGAGGTTTGAATGAAGTTGCTGGGACTTACCCTTGCACCCAAGCCCCAAGTTAACTCCTGGTCGTCATGAATGCGCGCATGCTGGATGAAGTCAACATCAAATGTATCGCGAGTCTCGCCGAGTTCGAAGTTCTGCCGGTTGGTCCGGTCGAAGTAGGCTTGAATCTGTATATCGGAGCCTTCCCCCGTCGTGTGCTGCCAGCGCGCCAGGAGACTGCCTCCGGAAACGTAGTCCTCACCCTGTTCCGCCGTCTCCGCCGGAGGGAAAAATGAACCGATGTAGCTGCTTTCTCCGCTCTCCCCGCGGTAAATATCGCCCTGCACGGTGAAAGTGTCTTTCTCGCCGCTCTTCCAATCCATGCGGAAGCCCATCTGGCCCATCCGCCAATGGTCGAATCCGTCCCCATCGGAATGAAATTCTTGGCCGCGAATCCCGCCGAAACCATAAACGCGATAGTTGAAGTCCTTTCCCACCATGGCGCCGTAACGGAAGGCACCCGTTCCCTGGTCTACAGTTCCACTGCCCGTTGTGGCCAAGATGCCATGGGTGTTGTTCGCGTTCTTGGTGATGATATTGATCACGCCGTTTACAGCATTCGATCCCCAGATCGTTCCGCCCGGTCCACGGATGACCTCGATGCGCTCTACATCTTCGAGCATCACGTAAGGCAAGTCCCAATACACTCCCTCGAAAAGCGGCGTGTAGATGCTGCGACCGTCAATCAAGACCAGCAGGGATTTTGAGAACTGGCCGGCAAATCCGCGAATCGCGACGGACCAGTGATTCCCGTCAATCTGCGCCACCTCCACACCGGGTGCCAAGCGCAAAGCCTCCGGGATGCTCGTGGCTGCGGAACGCCGGATGTCTTCCTGCGTGATGACGAAGACCGCTGCGGGCGTATTCATGATTTGCTGTGGGTCTTTGGAAACAATGGTGACTTCAACGTTGCCGAGTTCTTCCAGGCTGAGCTGCTTCAAAGTGGCAGGAGGGTTCTGACCGCTTTGCTCGTCCTGAGCCCAGGTCTTGTGGACTGGTCCAGCCAGCACCGTCAACAGGGCCATCACGGTTATGGCTGCAACGCGGTGAATAGTTGACCGGTGCAAAGGGTGGGGATCGAGGGCTTCTTCTTTGTGGCTCCGAAAGAAGTTAGGATTCATTGGTCCCAGTCCCCACCAACTCAGACGGCGATCCGATCAGAAGTCTCTGAAGTTCATTAATCAGAGAACCGTCCCACCATCCGCGTTTGACTTCGTCTCGCATATCTTCGGCGCAGATGACCTGATAGCCTTCCCCTGTGAGCAATCCGGAGAGAAGGTCACGATTCGCTTCGTTATCCTCAGTAACCAGAACGGTGGCTTTACAGGCTGGTCCGGACATAAATCCCTCCAGCGCGTGGTGATGTGCGAAGCAGAGCACATTCACCTGGCGAGAGTCCAAGGGACATTGCGAGCAATGTTATCTTCTGATTCTAGTGGTTAGCTTGTGTGCCTGGCGGATTTGTACCAGTGTAAGACACAATCAGTTAATACCTACTTGCGGAAATGATCGCGCTCTTCGACACAATTCACGCGTAAGGGAAGTGACGCACTGAGAAGAAGAAGTGCACCCAAAATCACAAAGCGGGCCGACCGTGCGTGCAGAATTTCGCGGCCCACGACGCTCATGTAGCCGGGGCCCGGCTTTCGACCAAACCGAGTTTAGACAATCGCTACCTCTTCTTTTCTCGCGGCTGCGACCGCCTGACCCGCTGGAGTTTAACTCGTGTACCTAAAGGGCCTTATCCGCTTTGTGGAAAACAACTCCGGACTCTTGCGGCCTGGGCCAATCACGAATTAGTAGCGTGTTCCAGGTACGCAGCCGCCGCCTCGGATCAGGGGCTGAGCTCCCATCTCGCGTTTGCCTCGGAGCCCGACCGCCCTTAACCCTTCGGTTCCCTCAGACTGTCCGTTACCTGATGCCCCGCGATGTATTCGTCCTGGACGCCCGTCACGGCAGGCAGCCGCACACCCCCGGAAGTGACGCCCCATAGGGCGAAAAGCAGCTCCTTGGTTAGCGCAGGCCCTGCTGCAATTATCTGTATATACCGTTAAGGTATATATCCTTTCTCTTATACTAAATGGTCATAACGTTCTGCAAGAAACTAGCCGCAAATCCTCAGCTCAAAAAGACTCGGCATCTAGATCCCCGAAACACGAGGACTGTGAGGAAGCATGGGAGGATGCTCGCGTCTATGGTCCGAGACCCTCCGAAACGAGCGGACAAATGACCGTGACGCGCAGACTGCTCGGACCCGTCGCGATTCACCGTGAACGCAATCGTGTCGAGTCTCCTGATCTGGGTAGGTTCGCTACGGAAAAACAACTTCCAGGGACAGGAGATCACCGGAATTCGCCAGCCCGTCACGTTACTCGATGTTACCGAAGCGCGCGTAGAACGCTACGCCTTTGCGAACCGAATTCCGATCTAGGCCGCTTTCTTACCCTTTCGCTTTTCGGCCTTAATTCGTGCCCAGCGTTCTTTCGCCATCTTGGATAGCCGCGCTCGCAGAGCGGCAGATACCACCCTCTTCGCACCTGCCTTCTTCGGGCGATGGCCTTGACCGTTTGAAACCCCCGTCCTCGCGCCACCCAGCGCTACGATCGCTCCTCGCACAGCGGTCAACTGCTTTTGCAGCTTTGCTTCTTCCTGTTTCAGTGCGGTTAGTATGTCCATGATGCCTCCGGCGAAGCATTAGATACGCATCACCGTCAAAGTGCAAGATTGTCGGATCGAAAACACCGACGCTCTGCGGACGGTGCAGGCGTTTATCTCTTCTTGCGGGTCCTGCTTTCTTGGGCGATAAGCGCTTTCACGATGGAGGAAATCCAGTCGCGAATCGTCAGAAAGCGAAAACTCTTCTTCTCCATGGATTCGGTAATTAGCTTGTGGGCGACGAGCGGCTCTACGTCTAGAAAATATCCGTTGGCCCGGAGCATAACATCGGTCATGACAACACTGACTCGCTTGTTCCCGTCAAGGAACGGGTGATTATTTGCCAGCGATTCCATCAAGGCAGACGCTTCTTCGATCAGGCCGCTGTAGTATCCGTTTTGTGAGCGAAGAACGGCGGACATGGGGTGACATTTTCACGTTGCCGTTAGGGGGTGACATAATTATGGAGCTAAGACAGACTGGCTGGCAGGGGGCAGTCATTCGAACTCACGGTTCCCTTAGTTCTTCGGAAGGGAACCTCGGGATTTCGTCCTGAGATTATCGAGCCCAATTTAGGCATATCGTCGACGGCGGCCCTTTAAGAAGGGCCCATGCGTATCGAATTTCGGCCAATTCGGCCAGAAATTCGATATATTCCGCACATTGTAGTGGACAGAGAGTTTGCTGACTTGTTGCCGGTGGACGCAGTCTCGTGAGAACTAATTCTCCGCCCCCATTTCCCTGCTAACAGGGAAAAATACAGGGAATTTTGCGGTTTTGCAGCACAAACTTTGTCGTAAGGGCCAAGAGATACGGAGGTTAGCGGAAAAATTTGAACGTTTTGAGACAAATCGAAACAGGGAACGATCAGGGAAGTAACAGGGAATGTAGATCCCCTGATACCCAAGATTCCTTCGGAGTCATTGCCTAGTGGGCCGGGACAATGATCTTGTGTCCAAACGCGATGATGGCTCGCGCAACGCATCAGCCGCGTATGGGCTAGAGGATTATGCCCGCTCGATTTCGTGCTTCGTCAAGTGACGAGGGATCGATCCCCATTTGAGGATAAGTAACGCGAGGGTGTTTCTTAATTTTTTCCGGAAGCATTCCACAGGCCATCACTGAAGATGATCTTTTCATACTTGCCGCAGGATACAAAGTGCGAAAGATCACGAATTTTTTTTCTTGGCATGATGGTCTTCGACTGCTCTACCTTGTTGGCATCTCTGGGACAGACTTGAGCTTTTGGGAATGCTCGCTAAAGCTACCACAAGGTTAGTAACCTAAAAATTAAATCAAGCGAATTACTCTTCATGTAGAGCACGAAGTGAAGGTGGGAATTTCACGAGATGGCTGACAGAAGAAATGGGTCACCGCGCGAAATGAGCGACCGACAGCGCATTCGGTCAATTCTCGGAGTGCCATGGGATTAGTATCCAAGCGCGTAGCTGCAACCCAGGTTCCCGCCGGCCACCAGGCTAAATGAGTGCGTATTCCAATACGACCTGCATCTCCGCGTCAACGGGTACACCTGCATGGTCCATGTGGAACACCAAATAATCTCCTACGTTCAGCGTGAGCGTAGGCTCCGCCCGTACCTGTCGCCATGATGCTCCGGCCGTTCCGTCAGC
Source organism: uncultured Acidobacteriota bacterium (assembly GCA_963703675.1). Taxonomy (GTDB): domain Bacteria; phylum Acidobacteriota; class Terriglobia; order Acidiferrales; family UBA7541; genus Palsa-295. Next base: position 34,225 of record CAVPFH010000016.1, read on the forward strand.
CGGAACCCAAGCCTTCAGAATGACTGAATAGAATAAGTCTTGCCCAAACGTGGCATTTTCGTTTATCGCCAGCCCATTAGGATTGTAGATCGCGGCGGGACCGAAGTTCGAACTCGCCGGTTCAACAAGGTATGCATGGCCTTGAGAATTATCGAATGTAGGAACTGCACCGCGTGAAACACTCGCTTGACACAGCACCTCAGCAAGTCCCGGAGCCGAAGGAACGGCCTCGATCACAAAAGCTGCATCAATGTTCAGAGCATTCAGGATCATGTTGTTCGATACTCTAAAATAAATATCCGCGCCTTTACCGTTGAAGCTTCCCTCCCAGCCGAAACTCGCAGCAGCATCCGTATTTGTACCACCGGCCGCCAAGCCTTGGGAGACGAGCGAAGCACGAGGAGTGGACGCTATGGCTGCAAGCGAAGCAACTCTCGTTCCGTTCAAGAATTCGCGTCGATCAGTTTTTCTCATGTTCCCGCCGAAGATCGTTCTAAGCGTATTCTAGTACTACATTCATCTGTACGTCTCCCGGAACGCCTGCATGAGATATCTGGAAAACCAAGTAGTCGTCCACGTTCAGAGCGAATCCGCGATCTGAACGCACCTGGCGTGAAGTAGCCGATGCGGTGGGCGGTTGAGTAACCCAAGTCTTCAGAATCGTCGAGTAAAAAATGTTCTGAAACGGATTCGGATCAGAAGCGATGGTCAGATTGTTTGGGTTGTGATTGCTTAGCGGGCCGAAATTCGACTTTGGAAGTGTCTGGAATCCGCTGCTGCTAAATTGCGGCGCCGCTCCTCGTGAGAGACCAGCCCTGCAAAGCATCCGGGCACATCCGGTGGCCGATGCTGGTGAAAGTACCGCATACGCGACGTCGATGTTTAAGCCGTTTATGAAAAGGTTTTTAACAACTCTGAAATGCGCATCCACAACACTGCCGTCAAGGTTGCTGACTTCCCAGCGGAAGCCCGTGGTGGTAGAAACCACACCCCGGGTCGATGAGCAACCAAGTAACCCAATGGTTCCGGCAGTCGCAGCTACGAACGCCAGGGCTCCACCACATAAAAATTGTCGCCGATCCGCCGCTATGCGGTCGGACGGTGTGGCGGACCTACAACGCTGCTTCTTCATTTTCACGTCGCCTGCTGCGTCTCGCATCCCGAAAAACGATGATACTACCTTTACAGACATCGTGAATTCAACCTGCCTGATGTCGCCGCGATTCGCAGAAACGACTGGGTGGCTGGCGTCGCGCAGGGACTAAATGTCGTGAAATTCCCCCTTGCGAAAACCAACGGCGTACCTAAGCGCTTCGTAGTTGAACCCGCGAGTTCAGTGCGACGTAGCTCCCGACGAATCGTGCGCACGCGGATAACCAAACCCGCGAATCCTAGATTGATCAATCGTCGCGATAACGACATCCGACTGCCGCCTGCGATGCTTTCCTGTTGCAACTGGAGAGCGAGGATGTTAAATCAAATGCTCCCGTAACTTCGTGTTCTTGTGACCACCGGAGAAATCGGTATTGACGAACAGCGTCCCGGGGATGCACGCGCGTTTTCCGCAATTCCGCCGAAGATTTCATCAATCCTCCGGAACTGAGGAGTGCCGAGCGTGAGATCAAGCGAGTAAAGCACGACAGATTCGTTTTGATAGCTATATCCGATCAAACACACGGCCACGGTGCGCACACTTGGGCCGCTGTGTAGCAGCTATATTTGAAGGAATTGCCCGAAACTTCACAACACTAAGCGGGTTGAGACTGCTTTCGTTGCTTAGACGGCCAGAGGGGACGAACAGGATTGTGGGATGTGAGGAAAATCAGCGGGGGAAACGACGGGAACAGCTGTTCGGGTAGAGAAAGATGGGGGGAATGCTAACGCAGTAAAGTTTCGGACCGCAAGGTAAGACGTTCTTGTCCCGGTCCGTTGCATGTAACGTTTGTCTAATTTAATGGTAGGAGGAGGAACATTGCGACGCTTTGTGCTAGGAATCACGCTGTCAAGTAGCGTCTTTGTTTCTGGAGGATTGATCATTGGATGCAATGGGGGAGGTCAGTCGGAACCTCCGATAACGATTGAGCCAGCACAGGCTATTCTTTTACCGGGGCAAACACTGCAGTTCAATGTCGCCCGTGGTGGAGCGCCGGTCGCGAATCTGAAGTGGTTTGTTGATGGCGTCCCAGGCGGAGCGGCCCCGACCGGAACTATCAGTCCCTCGGGTCTATACACGGCACCGACTACGTCGAGCCGAGCGCAAGTGCAGGTCGAAGCAAGCGATCCCGCCCAAGGCGGAGCCACTGCACCCGTTACAGTTTCCTTCTTCGATCCCGCCCAGTTCCAGCCCGGCACAGTCTCAGCTTCTCCCAATCCTCTGGTCGCTACCTACACTCTGACAGCACCCCTAGGGACATCGGCGCAAATCCAGTTTGGAACCACGACGAACTATGGCCTGACAACCTGGTCGCAAGCAGCTCCAGAAGGAGGAGGTCAAATCAGCATTCTGGTAGCAGGCATGCGCGCCAGTTCGACTTACCACATGCAAGCGATCGTGCACCTCCCCGATGGGATCACCGTGCTCGATTCCGATCACGTCTTTACGACTGGAGCATTGCCGGCTTCTGTGCTTCCGAACATAACCCTCCAGCAAACAGCCGGGATGGCTCCGGCTTCCGGCGTCGAAATGCTGGATCTAATTGAACAAACCTCACAGACGACTCTTACGGCAGTAGTTACCGATCTACAAGGCAACGTGATTTGGTTTTACCCGATGCAACCTGATGAACCATTTCCCATCAAGCTTCTTCCCAATGGCCACATTTTACTTGTTGAAGAGATGCACCAACTAGCCCAAGAGATTGACTTAGCTGGCAACGTTATGTGGCAACTATCAATTGCTGACATCCAACAGAGGCTCGCTGCGGTGGGAGTCAACTGGCCATTAGCTATCGGCGCCGGTGCTATGCATCATGACATTCAAAAACTTCCCAATGGACATTTGATCTTGCTTGTCAATTACACACAAACCCTTACGGACCAGCCCGGTTCCCCCACCGTGACCGGGGATGGATTGATAGATTGGGATCCCCAGAATGGCCCGGTGTGGACTTGGTCGGCCTTTGATCACATTCCGCTTACCCATGCACCCAACGGTACCTCAGACTGGACGCACGCGAATGCAGTTGTATATTCGCCGAGCGACGGAAACTTGCTGCTTTCCATGCGTAACCAGAACTGGGTTATCAAAATCAGATATGAAAATGGCGCCGGCGACGGAGACATCTTGTGGCATCTCGGGCCGGACGGTGACTTCACTCTGCCGAATGGCCAGCAACCGATGGAGTGGAACTATGGTCAACATTACCCCACGTTTCAAGGCACCAGTACTGCCGGCATATACCCGTTGATGTTCTTCAACAATGGCAATGGGCGCCTCAACTCGAGCAATGTTCCTTGCGGAACCTCGGGCGGGGAGACATGCTACAGTAGCGTACCCCTCCTTCAACTCAATGAATATACACTGCAGGCGGAGGTGTTATCGGAATACAGGCCGATCTCGCCTAATCAGTCGGCAGCTTTCTCATTCTGCTGCGGGGATGCAATCTTCTTGCCCAATGGAAACTTAGAGTATGACGTCGCGCTGGATAAAAACACGCCCGGCGCCTCGTACATTCAAGAGGTGACGCAAGATCAAAACCCGCAGCTCGTCTGGGAATTGAACATTTTTGGGCAATTGGCGTATCGAGGATTTCGCATACCGAGCCTCTACCCCGGCGTATCGTGGACGCAATCTGCGATTGCGACCGCGAATGTCAACGCGACCGCCCAGCCTGCGCGGACAGTCGAACGCAAACCGGCCGTGCCGTTCACTCCCAGGTGACCGGCATACTCTGAAGAAAGTTTAGCTTGGCGCCAAACGTCGTTCAGTGCAAACGGTCCGCGGACGCGGCGCCTCGTCTTATTTGCTGTTTTCGATCGGGTCGACTGCGGCCCTTGCTTGCGAGGCTCGGCGAGCGCGGAGGCTCAATGCGGGTTTGCAAACTCGATAGATATGCATGAAGGGGTTCTTCAAGGCTAGGATCTTGAAGTGAGAGTTCGATATTCGCCATGATGTAGCCAAGTGCATTGCCGGCATCGAAATGCCGACCTTCGAATAAGAACCCATAAACGGGTTTTCTCTGGCAAAGCAAGTTCAATGCGTCGGTGAGTTGAACCTCTCCCCGCAATCCGCGGCTGGTTTGGGCGATCGAGTCCCATATGTCAGGTTCCAACAGGTAACGGCCGAAGATACCGAAACGGGAGGGGGCGTCGCGAAGAGACGGCTTTTCTACGAGATTGGTCAAGCGGACGGACCCTTGCAAGGGGATAATTTTCGCGCCGTCGAACCCGACGACGCCGAAACGCTCAACCTCTTGCGGTTCTATTTCCCGCACAGCGATGATGCTTCCACCATGACGTTCGTGCACGCGGATCAGTTGTTCTGTCGCAGGTTGGACAGAGTCGATAATCACGTCTGGGAGAAGAACGACGAATGGTTCCTCTCGGATGACCGACCGAGCGCAGGAAATCGCGTCGGCCAAACCGAGCGGTTTCGTTTGTTCGACATATCGTATTTCGGCGAGTTTCGCGAACTGACGAACAAGCGCTGCGGCCCTGACCTGTTGCCTGCTTTCGAGGAAGGATTCAAGTTCTAGATCTCGCCCGAAGTGCGCTCGCACTACCGATTTACGGCTCCGCGTCACTACTACAATCGTTTCGATTCCTGACGCGACCGCCTCTTCCACCGCATATTGAATCATCGGCTTCGCGGCGACTGGCAACATTTCCTTTGGAAGTGCCTTCGTCGCCGGCAGCATTCTTGTTCCAAAACCAGCGGCAGGGATCACTGCCTTCGTTAATTTCTTGTGAAGTGGCATGGCGAATCCACTTTCAGGACGAGAACCAATGGAAAGGGAAAAGCGGGGTTTGCCCCTAGAGTCGAATCACGAACTCTCAGGCTTTTAAGGTGGGCTCTATGGATTCCCATTTCATCTGGGCGGCTCTCAATTGAGGGTGAGAAACCAACAGATGCCATATCAATGCTTGAAAAGATTCCGTGTGGGGTGTGACAGTCGACGGATTGACGACCGGAACAAGAACGCAGACGTCGGCTACTTGGGCTGTGTAGCCTCCATCACGGCCGACAATCCCACAAATCGAGGCGCTCACTTCCCGAGCGTAGTCAAGGGCACGAACCAAGTTAGCGCTGACGTTTTTCTTCGCGTCGCCCCCGCCTACGGAGAACACCAAAATGGCGTCCGATGAGTTCAGACGAGACCCGCGAAGCCAGTTCGCATAAGAAGTCTCCCAACCGTCGTCGTTCACCCGGGCCGTCAGCTCGGAAACATTATCTGAGGGCGAATAGGCTTCAATTTGGGCAATCTTTCGGAAGTCACACACTGCATGAGAAGCGTGGCCGGCACCGCCCCCGACACCAAGTAAAAACAAGCGGCCGCCACGCCCTCGCAAGTCGCGGAGCAATTCCGCCATGCGCTCAATGGCGGTTTGATCAAGCCGGCGAACGATTGCGATGGCTTCGTCGAGGTATTGGTTGACGTAGCTCATTTTCCTAACACCTCAATTCCTGACTGACTAAGGAGGTAACTTGGAGCTAATACTCTGCCGGTAGTTCCGCCCCCGCGCTTTCTGGCGGGCTGCAATCAATTCCGTTCATTTCCGAGCGGATCCTTTCGGACACTTCCAATAGATTTTTTGCTGTGAAGGCTGGGCGTACAGGGGGAGCTCCCGAAAACTGGCAAAGTTCACATTTCCATCGACCCACAAATATGGTTCTGCAACCAGCTGCCACGCCGGCTAGGAGATCTGGAATTCCATCGCCGACCATGTAGCAGTCCGAAAGCGCGATGTTTAACTCACTAGCGGCTTGCTCCAGCAGTCCGATTTCCGGTTTGCGGCAGCGGCAGCTTTGCTTCCACTCGGCCACCACCGCATTCGGGTGGTGCAGGCAATAATAGATTCGATCAATTCGTCCACCGGCGGCCGCAACCTCCAAAAGCATTTTTTGATCAAAACGTTCGAGCAGGTCCGCCGTCAAATGCCCCTTCGCGATGCCCGGCTGGTTGGAAACAACCGCGACCGCTAGCCCCAGTTCGTTGAGTTGACGAATCGCCTCGGGCACTCCGGGCAACAGCTCGAATTGCGACAGCGTGAACGGCGCGTCGATCACACCGGCCTCTGTGTGATAGATGAGGGAGTTGATCACGCCGTCGCGGTCAAGAAGAACAGCTTTCACGGGGAAATTCCAATCGGCGGAATATGCGCCTGCCGGAAAGAATCAAGTTGACGCTCTGGCACGGGCCTTGGCCTCGCCTCTGTCTGAGCCGTTCTCGCTCTTGTCCTGGCGATGGTTATGCGCCAGGCGACCATCGCGGGAAACAAAATCCAGTAGTACCTTGCTCCCTTCGAAGTCCAGGCGGAAATAGAGTTCGCGCAGGCCGGCGCCACGCAATGCCTCCCGCAGCTCCGATTTCTTTTCCTCGCAGTAAAGCATCAGAAAGCCGCCGCCACCGGCGCCCGAGATTTTTCCACCGATGGCGCCTTTGCGCTTGGCAAGTTCATACCAGGCGTCAATGCGCGGATTCGTGATTCCCTGGGAAAGCCGTTTCTTAGATTGCCAGTGGACGTCCAGCAGCTGGCCAAAGTAGCGAAGATCACCATGCATAATGGCGTTGTGAATCTCAATGCCAATGTCCCGGATCTCCTTAAGGCTGCCGACGACGACGTGATCTTTGTTGCGGGTCGCTGCGTCTTGTGATTTCAGGATCGTGGTGGCGTCGCGCATCTCGTTCGTATAGAACATCAGGATGTTGTGTTCGAGGGTTTCGAGAAGATCGGGATTCAGATGCAACCGTGTGACGGTCACCTTGCCGCCCTTGTCGATCTCGAGCTTCGTCAGGCCGCCGTATGCCGCCATGTACTGGTCTTGCCTGCCAATTGGCTTTTTCAAAATATCCAGTTCAATGTGACACGCCTCTTCCGCGAGCTTTTGCGGCGTAGCCTGGTCCTGAAATAAGGTGTGCAATGCGTTCAACAGTCCCACCAGGTACGAACTCGATGAACCCAGCCCGGTTCCCGAAGGAATGTCGGCGATCGAAACAACCTCGAGACCGTTCGCGACGCCAAACAGTCGCAAGGCTTCGCGAGCCAGCGTATGGCGGATGGCATCGGTGTGGTCGACGAGTTCGGAAGCCGAATATCGCACGCGGATCTTGTCATCTACGATCGGCGTGTTGACGTTAAGAAACATATACTTATCGATTGCCGCAGCCAACACAAACCCGCCGTGCTCGCTATAGAACGAAGGAAGGTCCGTCCCGCCGCCGCCCAGGGTGATACGAAACGGTGTTCGAGTGATGATCATCGGGACACTTCCTTCTGAATTTCCAAGTTTTCCGGAACAGCGATCCAGAAACATTCCGCGGCACTTCGATACGCGCACTCAATCATTTGCTGCGCCCGCAGGCCGTCCTCGGCGCTTCCAATGGGTTCGCGATTCGAATCGATCGCGGCGACAAACTCCTGCCATTCAAGACTCCAAGACTGGTCCGGCGACGGAAAATCGAACACTTGCTCTGCCGGGCGGCTATGATCTGATTTGCGTTTCGCCCAGGTCAGCCGCTGCGGCCCGTAGTGGCCGTCGCGCCCCTCGAGCCTTAAAAACCCGTCCCGTCCAAAAAGTTCCATCTCAAAAAGATTGGCCCACTGGGTCCAGCTAACATGGATTTGCGCGGTCTGGCAAGAAGCAAATTTCATGAGGCAGAAGGCGTTATCCTCTACTACCGGAAAATCCCAGAAAAACCGCTGCGTCTCCGCGTACACGCCTACTGGCTCACCCAGTAGATATCTCGCCAAATCTAGAATATGAATGCCCTGCTCGAGTAGAACTCCTCCGCCGCTTAAGTCCGCATCCGTGCACCACTCCTTTTCGTAACCGGGGCGCCCGCCGTGGCCGTAACACGCCCGCAAGAAATGAATCGGACCGATGGAATTCGCCTCCAGCAGTTCCTTAGTCTTCCGCACGTGAGCCATGTGGCGATAATTGAACCCGACCTTGAAGACACGCCCGGCTTCGCGTCCCGTCGCGACCATTCGTAGGGCTTCCTCAACATTCCGTCCCAGGGGCTTCTCGCATAGAACATGTTTTCCGGCACGCAGAGAGGCAACGACTGCATCGACGTGAAACTTGGTGGGAGTGCAAACGATTACGGCATCCACACTCGGCAGGCTCACCGCTTGAGCCCAATCGGTTGTGGCTTCGGCGGCGGCGCTTCGCGCCAATTCGCTAGCCCGCGCGAAATCAATGTCCGCGACGGCAACAATCCTGCCGCCGTTCCGTTGAACCACATCCGCGCGGATATTTCCAATGCGGCCCGCACCAACAATTGCTACCGAGAGCATTCAGTCCATCCTAGTCCAATGGAACGCGACGCAGGGTCCAGGCATCGGCGGGAATGAGATCGGGAACGCGGGCGTCAATCTCGTTCCATTTGTCGTGGACCGCGCTAATCAGACGTCCGGTCAACCCGTTCGATTTCTCCGAAGCCAGAAACACAGCCAGATCAGCGGCGCGCTCGGGACTGACACCACCGTTCTCATCCATCTGCTTGAGCTCATCGATCGCCTTTGCTCCAGCCGCTTCCCCAGCTTTCCGGAGCTCTTCCCACATCCGGCTGTTTATCGGGCCGGGGGCGACCGCGTTGACGTCAATATTGTTTTCACGGAGTTCGCCGGCGAGACTCTCCGTCAGACGTACAAGGGCGGCCTTCGAGGCGCTATAAGACGTGAAATATGGACGACCGTAAGCCGCTCCCCCGCCGGAAAAATGAATGATCTTCCCCTTGCGGGCAGCCAGCATGACGGGCACCACCGCGCGGACGAGATGAAACGCTCCGAGGAGATTGATTTCAGTTGCCAGCCGCCAGGCAACAACATCTGCTTGAGCCAGCGGGCCGATGGGGCCGATCACGCCCGTGCAGTTCACCAGCACGTCGATCCTGCCCCAGCGGTCGGCAATGTTGCTAGAGACGCGCTCGACGTTATCCCAATCGCAGACGTCCAACGCGAAAGTGAGAACTTCCCGGTTGTTCGCGCTTGTGGCGACGAAACCGCCTGGGGCACCGGAACGCGACGTTAATGCAAGATGCGCACGCTCGTCGCCAAAACGCCGGGTGATAGCCCTGCCAATCGCACCGGATGCGCCAGCGATCAAACAAACTTTATTATCGAGTTCGGAGGGGATGGAGACTCTCGCTCATGGCTGCGATTTGATGATCCGTTTAAGCAACTCCCCGAGCCGACTCCGCCACACGATTTTGAAAGCTCGCTACCGTGATTCTGGCGCCTTCCGAGAGACCCACAGCCGGTTTCCAACCAAGCAGCCTTTCTGCCTTCGAAATGTCCAACGTGATCCGGTCAATTTCACCCGGCCTGCGCGGAACGTATTTTGGCTGAACGGTGGCTCCCAGCAGGTCGCGTACGGTTTCGAAGACCTCTAAATCCGTCGTGGCAATTCCGCTGCTAATGTTGAATATCTCATTTGTGCCACGCTCGAGCGCGGCGGCATTCGCGGCGGCCACGTCGGCGATAAATACATAGTCGCGTATCTTGCTACCGTCGCCATAAATCACGGGCTCGATACCCGCCAGCATCTGCTCGGAAAAGATAGCGAAAACGCCCGCTTCCCCCTGCGAGTTTTGCCGCGGTCCATAAACATTTCCATAGCGAAGCGCGACGTATTCGAGTCCATAGAGGAAATGGAACGTGAAGAGGTAGTGTTCAACCGTATGCTTCGAAATCCCGTAGGGCGTGATCGGGTTGACCGGATAATCTTCGGCGACCGGAATCTCCTGAGGTTCCCCATAGCCCGCTCCGGCTGTCGCCGCGTAAATAAATCTTTTTGCGCCGTTCGCCAAGGCGGCCTCAATCAAATTGATCGAGCCGAAGATGTTCACTTGGGCGTCGAACAGCGGCTCCTTAACGCCGCGCCGCACATCCATTTGCGCTGCGTGATGATTCACTACTTCGGGCTTTTCGGTGCGAAAAATGCGTTGCACTGCTGCGGTGTCCCGAATATCGCATTCGTAGAAGCGACACCGGGGATTGATGTTTTCCCTTTTGCCGCGAGAAAGATCGTCGAGGACCACGACGTCGAGCCCCCGCTCGACATATGCGTCAGCTACGTGAGAAGCGATGAATCCTGCGCCCCCAGTCACGATGATTTTCACAATACTCAGTCCTCCCTTAGTAGGCGCCTTCAGCCTTGATCACCTTCCAAAACGTCTTGGCGATAATGACGATATCGAGCCATACCGACCACCTCTCAATGTAAAACATGTCCATGCTGACGCGGTCTTCGTAGCTAGTGGTCTGTCGTCCCATAACCTGCCAGAAGCCTGTCAGTCCCGGTTTAGCTGAGAGCAACTTGGGGAGCAGCGGGCCATATCGGCAACGTTCTTCGCCGCAAATCACACGGGGTCCGACGAACGTTAGTTCGCCAGTGAGAACTTTGAAAAACTGCGGAAATTCGTCGATGCTATAGCGACGCATGAATCGACCGACGCGCAGCAGCCGCGGATCGTCTTTCAACTTATGGTTTCGCGCGAACGTTGCGCTCAGCTCCGGATCACGGCGTAGAATGTCGTCGGCGTCCTTCAGCATCGTTCGGAATTTGCGGTAGTAGTGGATCCTGCCGTCGGTCCCAACGTATTCGCGAAGGTGAAAAACCGGTCCGCGATCCTCCCATTTCACAAATGCAAACACCAGCGGCACGAGCAGGAGCGCCACGCCGCTGCCGATCAGCCCGGCGATTATATCAATTGCACGCTTCACGACGCGCTGCACGACGAGCGACCACTCGGGCCTGGGGTAGAAGCGAAAACAGCCCGAGAATTCATCGTGCTCGTGGACCAGATTGGCGGTCGCCAGCACGCTCGAGTACAGCTCCAAATCTACGCATAGCCCTCTGCAGCGATGCACCAAGTTACGCAGCCATTCCTCGTCGGCTACTGTTCGGGGCTGCGTGACGATGAGAAGGTCTGCGTTTAGCTCCTTAATAGTGCTCTCCCATTCCGATGTGTCTCCGAGGATGGGCAATCCGAGCAATTCATCGGAACGGCGGTTGAGGCCGCCCTTGTCGAGAAGTACGCCCACGTATTCGTAGGCGCGTTGCCGCTGTGTCCTTAGCAACTGCCAATACTCTGATATTCCGCTGGCAGAACCGACCAGCAACGCGCGCCTCTGGCACAGGTTTCGCTTCCACAGCATCCCGTAAACACCGCGCCAAGAGAACCGGCCCGCCACCACCAAAATCGTCGACAGGACGAACCAGGCCACCAACAAGTAGCGCGAAAACGGCTCGGACTTGAAGACCACGAAATTAAAAAGTGCCAAACCGAGAAAGCTTGCGGCTACTGCCTTGCAACTTTGCTCGAGTTCTTGCTCCGGCCGGCGCAGCTCGGGGCTCTTATAACCTCCGATGATTGCCAGCACGAGGGCGAAGTACGGGATGTAGTAGCGGTGATACTCGGGCGGCATTTGCGCGCTCATCGGAATTTGCAGCAGTCGAACTATCAGGTGGTCCGCGAGGATGTGTGCGAGCGTGATGGCAGCAAGGTCGGTGAGCAGGGCCAGAGCTTTCTGCACGGCCGGTCGCGAAAGTATCCGTGCTGCAGCGCTCGCGGACTCACGTCTGCCCGACGGCAGCGTCTCTGCCTGAACTCCTCGTGAGATCACTGGGTGATGAATGGCCATAGTTTTGTTAGGCTTTCTTGTACCGCTCGTACAAGGCTTTCGTTACCGTCCTGCGATGGTACCGACGCCGGCCTTGGCTGCGCGTATCAAGGTCGCGGTCTTCTCGGCATCCTGCACGAACTGGCGCACGGTTTCTCGCGTGTATTGGTGATCCACCATCTTCGGAAGAAATTGGGGCGGAATGGTAATGATGTGAGCCCCGGCAAGAGCAGCGTTCTGAATGTCAATGACTGCACGGATGCTGCCCACAATAATCCGCGCCGGCAAGTCCCACTCGTCAAGCCAGCTACGCACGTTGCGGATCACAATAGCCGGGTCACTTCCCTCATCGGCCACGCGCCCGCCGAAAATGCTCACATACGTCGCTCCCGCTTTTGCGGCAAGGATGGCTTGGTTGAAAGCAAGAATTGCGGTGGCGTTCACGCCGATGCCCTCTTGTGTCAGCTGGTGAATAACCCCAAGGCTCGATTCTCCGAACTCATTTACGATGGGAATCTTGATGACGATATTCCTCGCCCACGTTGCGAACAGACGCGCCTGGTTCAACATGACGGCATGATCGTTCGAAGTAACTTCCACGCTGAGCGGCCGATCGCCGAGCAACGCGGCTAGCTTCCGCGCGCCTTGTTCAACGTCCTTTACTCCATCCTTGTACATGATGGATGGATTCGTGGTGGCTCCATCCACAACGCCTTGTGCCAGCCAGGTTTCAATCTGCTTGACGTCCGCCGAGTCTATGAAGATTTGCATGATCCTCCCCACCTTTGAGTTCACTCTGAGCGTTTTTGTTCGAAAACCCGAGAGATGAAAAACCTGAAAGCTGTCGATAGGCGGCCAGACAGCTTTCCACTCCCGCGTCATCCCACGAAAATTTCTCTTGAATTCGTTTCCTAGCGTTTTGGCCAAGCCGAAACCGAAGCTCGGGATCGACGAGCAATTTCTCGATTGCCTCACCAAACCGCGATGCGTCGCCCGGAGGAATCAAAACACCGCTTTCTCCGTTAACGAGGTAATCGATGTTCTGGCCGATCGTCGTGGTCACAACGGCCTTTCCCATCGACATATAGTCAACGATGCGGGCAGAACATTTGGCCTGATAAATTGGCGTGTCGGGATACGGGAAGGCGGCGATATCCGATGCCGCCAATAACTGCAGAAACTGTTCGTGCGGCAGTCTGGGAAAGAAATACGCGACCAGTCCGGCCCGCTGCGCCAAGAACTTCTTGACCTTCGGAAGCTCCGGACCCTCTCCGACGAAGACGAGCGTCGCACCACATCGGCGCGCAGCGTGTTCCACAGCGCGGCAGAAAAATAGGACATCGTCGGCGGGATCAAAATGGCCTCCGTAGAAAATGGCCGGACCGTCGGGAAGTCCAAACGATTTTCTCGCTGCATCAGTGACCGCGGGAGTTGCCAATTCGCATGTAACCCGTGTCTTGCGAAATGACCAACCATTCGGGATATAGAACACACCCTCCGAAGATTTTCGCAGCTCTCGGGCCCGCTGCTCCAAAACTCGACTCGCAGCCGTGACGACGGGCACCCGCCGGATCAACCATTTTTCCTGGCGGTCGATGTATTCCTTGACGATCCACGGATAAGCCTTGAGGTTGTTCCATCCGCCCCATCCTTCCCAGTCGTCCAAATCCAGAGCTACGGAAGGGAACCCCTTCAAAAGCAACCAAGCGCAGGCCGCACCGGCATAACCCTTCGGTTTAAATACGTGTACTACCTCAGGTGAATACAGGCGAATGGCATCGCACAATCTCTTGGCAATCCAGGGAACGTGTCGAAAGTCCGGTGCCTGACCGACTTCTATATTCACGAGGCGCACACCTTCGAGTTCTTTCTTTCTTCCTGAATCGGCTGGATTGTCGTAAGGGGTTAGGAAAAGGGAGACTTCGTGTCCTTTGTGAACAAGCTCCGCCGCCAGCGGAAACGCGCGAGCTCGCGCAGTCCCTTTCGGCTCCCAAGCAAATCCGCAGACAAATGCAATCTTCATTCGTTCTTCAATCGGCTGCACAACGCGTATTCGGCATTCCAACTAAAATCTGATCAAGCAGGTTGGCAAAACGCGGCGCCCACAAGTCAAGCGAGTAGTAGGCTTCGACCGTTTTCCGACCTTCTTCTGCAAGCCGACGGCGGAGCTCGGCGTCCCGTATCAGGCGTGACAGCGCTTCAAACCATTCTCCAGGCGTACTGGCCAACAGCCCGTTTACGTTGTGCTTGATAATCTCGGACGCCATGCCCACCGGCGAACTTACCGTTGGGATCCCGAGGGCCATGTATTGAATGGCCTTGAAGGCGCATTTGCCTCTTGTCCACTCGTTATCGGGCAATGGCATGATTCCGATGTCTATCCTTCCAATATCCTCGATCTCAGATTCCAGCAAAAATGGCAGCGTCTCATAACTTGGCACTGGCAATCGCAACTGTGGATCACCGTACATCCGAAATCGTATCTTGCCATGAAAGACCTCGCCGAGCTGCCGCAGCACGGGCGCTATATCAAGCAGGTAAGGACTCGTGGAGCGCGTGCCCACCCATCCGATCGTTAGACACTCGGCGGAGGTCGCCGGAGCGCGGTACGTATACCGCTTGGCGTCGACGACCGTGGGAATTACGCTGACCTGGGGGTTGAATTGTCGTGCATGCTCCGCGAGCCGGTGGCTCCCGGCAATCACGTGCACGCTTTTTGTCAGCACCTCGTTCACGCCGGGTCCGTACTTCATCTTGTAAATCCATGGATACTTCTTGTTCGGCGTGTCTCGATGGCCCGCGTAGATTGCATCATCGAAGCTGAAGACCACCCGCGAATGCCGGCGCAAAACCATCTTCTCGATCGTCGGGCAAAAAAACGGGAATGCTTCCCGGTGGATGATTACCATGTCGTATCGCGGGACCGCATAGACGTCCACAGCGCGCTTCAGACAGGAAAATGGCGCATAAAAAAGCTGGGAAGTCGTCCGGCCCACCTGAACCGCCCGGAACAGCTCGCGAGCCGCGAAGGGCCTTACTTCGCATTCGAAACCCACGCTCTCCAGGTAAGGCACGAACTGGTAGATGCGGTACCGTTCGCTGGCACTCTCTATAGGATTCGGCGTGACAAAGAGCAATCGTTTCATTTTCTGTAGAGGCTTTGCTAGACCTGATCAGCGCTTGCCTTATACGACCAAATGCTTCCAGAGCTTCCAGCCTTCGGCGAATGCTTTTTCGCGAAGCAGGAAACCGGGAAAATCAATCTTTCGGGAAATTAGTCTCACGAGCAGACGCGCCTGGAACGCAGGAAGATAGAAGAGCCCGCGCCAAAGACCAAGATGCTTCAACATGAAATAGATCTGGTTGCGCGTGCGATATCGAATGCTGAAATCAGATTCCGGACCGCCCGTAAGGCTGCTTGCCTTGTGAAGAAGTTTTGCCGAAGGAAGATAGATTAGTTTCAGGCCTGCTCGCTTTGCTCGATAACAAAAATCTGTGTCGTCGTGATAGACGAAGTAGTGGCTATCCATCAATCCGATTTTTTCGAATACATCTTTGCGAACCAGCAGGCAGCAAGCTGGAGCGTGGTCCACGCGCCTCGTCACATCAAATTGCCCCTGATCAATTTGACCCAGCCCATAGTGATAACCGGCATAGCCTTTGAGGGGACTGAACCCCCCGCCAGCACTCCAGATCACTCGCTGGCCGTCGTAGAACAAGATTTTTGGAGCAATCATGTCCGCGGTGTATTCCTTCATGCCGGCTGCCAGTTTTTCGATTAAGAGCGGCTCGAACTCAGTATCGTTATTAATAAACAGAACGGCCTCGCAGCCAGAATCGAGGGCGGCCTCCGTTCCCTGATTATTGGCTTCCGCGATCCCAACGTTCTTCTGGTTGCGCACAACGGAAATGCGAGAATCTTTGTACTCAGCCAGCCGCTCAAGCGTCGAGTCCGAAGAGGCATTGTCCACGAGGTAGAGAATGAAATTTGAATGCGTCTGGCACAACATGCTCGTCATAAAACCGTCTATCACCTGGGCGCTGTTGTAGGTCACCGTAACCGCACCAATTTTCATGTCGCAGTCCAAAAAAACGCGCCTGCTTCCGACTTGGTTCGCCTAGGCTTCGTAGGTTGTTCCTCTGGTACGTGACCCTTTACAGCTGTGACTTCGATGCAGTCTCCCCACCCCAGCAGATCGATCAGGTTTACGGTCCACTGGGACGCGAGCCTCAGCAAGTAATTATTGAAGACTTTGCCCTCGCCGGACTTCTTCTCACTTTTGCGATTGAGCCAAATCTGAAGGCTTCCAAGGAGCCCGTGGTAGTCGGAATTGAGACGAACTTCTTCGACGCGAAAGCTGTGTTGAGTGAGCAAACGGGGAAGGTTCTCCCTTGAATAATTGAAAACATGGACGGGCACGGTCAAATACCACCAGTGTTCTCGGAACACTAATGCGCTGAGGCTTTTCGTGTTCGGCACTCCAATCAGCAACTTCCCATGCGGTTTCAGAATCCTGTGAATCTCCTCTAACGTTTCATGCGGACAACTAATATGTTCGAACGAGTGGTTCGACCGCACGTAGTCAAAGTGTTCCGACGGAAAATTCGCTTCTTGAAGCGTGCCGCAAAAAATGTCAAGACCTTGGGCGCGTCCGAGCTTGGCAGCGTCCTCGCTAATTTCAACCCCCAGCGCAGTCCATCTACGAGAACGCATCTTCTCCAGGAACCAGCCGCTTCCACAACCTAAATCGAGTATCGTTCCGGGGCTTTCGAAGGTCGGATCTTTCGTTCCTGTCCTGTAGCCTAATAAACTTTTCAAAGCTTCCCGGCGCGGGCTGCTCTTGGCCTGCTCTTGGTACGCGTAGTAATCGCCAGGATAAAAGGACGCGAGCCTTTCGTCCGAGTACATCGGATTCAAAAAAATTAGAGCGCAACTCGCGCACCTTACGACCCGATGCTGCCCCTGAATCCCGTAATGTCGATCCCTCGCGATATAAATCTCTCGAATGTCTGTTGCTTCACACAAGGGACAACGAGTCAGGACCCGTTCTTCGACCGCGTTATCCAGCACCAAAGGACTTCGCTGCATTTGGAGACTTAGGCCTCTGCGGCGCCGATCAACTGAGATTCAACCACCTGCGCGATTGCGCAGTTCCCAGATGGGACGTAAACTTTCATCGACCGGAGAAAAGGTACGTGAAAACAGAAAGCGTCAAGCAAAGCGCACTCGAGTTGGCGACGTCCGCTAAGCCGCGCACACGGAGTTTAGCCAGAGTGTTCAGGGACTGCGTTAAGAGGCTCCTGCCTCGCGATATAGCCACCAACATTTCCATTTTCCGGAATCGGACCTACATTGAAGACGGACTTATTACAACGCATGTCGCCGATTTTTGTAACGATGCTCGATTTATGCGTGCTTATCAAATAGCGCGTGAAACCGGGTCCTGGAATGGCTCAGATTTACGTTGGCGCGTGTACACGGCGTGTTGGGCCGCCAAACGTGCCAGTGTCCTTCCCGGAGACTTCGTCGAGTGCGGCGTGAATCGCGGAGGGATGTCATTGGCTGTGATGGAATACATCGATTTCAATGCTCTCGATAAACGGTTTTTCCTGCTGGACACCTACCGCGGGTTCCCTCAAAGCATGGCGGCGAGCGCGTCGCCCGCAAATCTTCACAACTATCGCGACTGCTATGACGACGTAATCCGGACGTTCAGGCCATTTCCGGGTGCGCGTGTAATTGCCGGCAGCGTTCCGGATACGCTTCAGCAGGTCGAAACCGACAAGTTGTGCTATCTGTCCATCGATATGAACTGCGCTGAGCCGGAGATTGCGGCCATGAAATTCTTTTGGATAAAGCTTGTGCCCGGGGCCGTGGTGCTTCTTGATGACTATGCATTTTCGAATTCCTATCGCAAACAGAAACAAGCATTCGATTCTCTGGCCGAAGAACTAAACTTCGATATCCTGTCGTTACCCACTGGCCAAGGGTTAATTGTTAAAATCTGAAGGCTGTAGTGGAACGTCAGCCTCCGAATTGAATACCCTTTGCTCAATCATGTATGGCTATGCAGTTCAGCGTGCCGGACGCCGCCCCCGAACTGCTCGGTGCGTTCTCAATCGTGACGACGATGGATGCCGCGGCTTTGGAAGAAGTCGAAGTAATAAAGGCCGGATGGGAAGGCTCGTCGAGAGTACAAGAGGCAGTGTAATTCGCGTCCGCGAGCGGTGTCGGCCAAGAAACTGTCGTACTGCAAGTGGCGTTGACCCGATCTGCAGTGGTACAAGAGCTGACGCGCTGGCGTTGCTCGCCGGGAGCCGTTCCGATGGTGTTCATCAGGCCGTCGGTGCTGGCGGCAAAGTGGTATGGCGCCGTCCCAAACGCGCCAAAGAACCCGTTCCCAAACACGTTATCCGAATTCTCCACCTTGCAGTTCACTGCTCCAATGCTGAGGCCGTATTTAAGTCGTCCCGATGGGCCATTGCTGCTCTGGAGCGTATTTCCATAGATTCGTGAGGATCCGGAATCAATGATACGAATGCCATCAATGGCGTTGTCCTCGGGCCTG
The DNA here is from genome assembly GCA_963703675.1 of uncultured Acidobacteriota bacterium. Classification (GTDB taxonomy): domain Bacteria; phylum Acidobacteriota; class Terriglobia; order Acidiferrales; family UBA7541; genus Palsa-295. The sequence continues at coordinate 52,581 of CAVPFH010000016.1, forward strand.
CCTGACACAGCAATGATGTTAAACGCGATCTGGGATTGAGATATTTGATTGCAGCCCCGCCCGTTGTAGCCATTTATGATGATGGACGAATTCAGATTCTCGCTCAGACCGGAGGCGACGCCGGTGGTCGTCACGCTGTTTCCAATGATTTCCGAGGGCCCCTGCATGTAGATTAGCGATTGCGCGGCGGAATCAACGGTCGAATAGATTCCTCCCGCGGCGTTGTTCGAGATATCGCTGTCCAGAATGTGAACCGGCGAATCAATGATTCGAATTCCGTAATTGTTGTTATCTTCGAACGAAGTTCGCCAAATCTTCACGTCCGAGGTTCGGGTAATACTAATTCCGTTTCCGCCCGAACTGCGCGAGATGGATGAATCCTGAATGTACGCCCCGATGGCCTGATTGTTGCCGCTCGAATCAGACGTGATCTGCACGTTGTCTGAGCCGCAGTTCTCCACGGTCATGGACTTCATTCGGAGACGGCCGCGGTTGTCCGGGGCGCCACGGGCGTTATCGTAGGCTATGGCTACCGTCGCGCTGTTGCCTCCCGCCCGCGCATTGCCATCAAGAGTGAAGTTTTCGAGCACGATATTCTGACCTTTGATTAGCAGCATCCGCGCCAGATTACTCGCGGCCGGCTGCTTGAGCGTAACGGGAGAATCGAGCAGTCCAGCGAGCACATCTTCGTTGATGGCTGCCGGCGTGCCCACGATCGAGTCGTCATCTACTAGTGTAATGGTAGCCTTCAGGTTATAGATAGCACCCTGCACGAAACGCAAAGTGTGGCCAGCGTCCAGAGTGACGGGCGTAGATATCGTAGTTCCGCAGAGCTGGCTAATCCAAATCTCACCCGGCGATGTCCCTAAATCCTCATCCGCCAGATTTATCCTCGCGCCGCAGTCCGATTGCGACGTACCGAATTGATCCGCAAAGCGAATGTTTTCCATCTGGGGAGTCACGATCTGGTTCTGCCGTGGCCCAGTTGATGAAGTCAATACTGCAGCGCATACCGGGAATTTAAAAAGGAATGTCCACAACTTTGCCACAAGCGGCCTCTTTCGCATAACGCCTCAGGAGAGACCGACAACTTCCCCCAGCTGACGGCGTTCAGAACTCATGAGGCCATAATTCCAAAACAAAAACGCGGTGGCCAGCATACCGCTGAGGGTCAAGAGAGAGAGGGCTCCAATCGACGCAGAACGGATTACTATCTGGATGATAGCCAGAAAAGCCAGGGGAGCGGCGCAGACCAGAGGCCGCAGTAGTCCCTGTTTGACAAGCGCGGATCGATCGACAGCGATGGCTGTGGTTCGGGGCATATTGTGCACGAGATGCAATCCGACGCCGACAAAAGCACCGATTAACGTTCCGATGGCCACACCAATGGCGCCCAACAGGTAAGCTCCAACCACGCTTGCCGCGAGGTTGGTTATCCCTTCGGCGAGCGGCGATAGAATCACTTTTTGTTGCTGATTTGTGCCCAAGAGCAGCGTGGCATATGGCAAGGCCGAGAGCCGCACGACGTTGGCCACTACCAAAACCTGCATGATCAAAAGGCTATGAAGAGCGTAGTCCTTGCCTACCCAGAGTCGGAGGATCGAGCCACCGACCATGATGAGCGGCAAGCCCATGGCCAGCAGGAGGAGCATGCCGTAGCGGGTCGACAGGGTGAGCAATTTGCCTAGCTTCTGTGCATCGCGTCTGGCGTCCAGCACGGCGGACGCTGGCAGCAAAGCAGCAAAAACTGTGCCTTGCGTTTGTCCGACGAAGTTGGTCATCGTGGCCGCGACCGCATAATAAGCCGTGGCCGAATAGTCAAATATGCCTACGATTGTCAGATCAAGACCACTGATCATCAGCATGCCCGCAAACCATACGGCGAGCGCTGCGGAGTAGCTACCGATCTGCTTGGCACAGCCCCAGGAGACCAATGATAGCCGAAGTCGGATGTGACGGGCCCAAGAACGCCAGGCGAAGTACGACAGTGCGAACGAAAGTGCGTTCGCAAATGCCACGCTGGCTGCCATAGCGATCAATCCGCCATGCCTGTATACGACCAGGACGATCAGAGTTGCCATCGTCAGCCGATTGGCAAGTATGATGGCAACGGGTATTCCATTTCGCTGCAGTCCGATGAACGCAGCGTGGATGACCGAGAACGGGAGGCCGACTGCAAATGCTCCGCCCATAAGCAACATCGCCAGCCTGGCCTCTCTCAACAAGTCGATCGGCATGGCTTTGAAGACGTGTGGCAATTGCCAAGCCAATGCGCCGCACAAGCAGAAACCGAGGACAGCCACTAAGGAAAGCAACACGACCGCTGTGCTCGCAACTCCATCTCGCTGTTCCAAATCGTTCAACTCATCAGCGTGAGCGACGAATCTAGCAACGGCCGTTTGGATGCCAAAGTCCAGCAGGCCAACGTAGAGAGTGAGCTGCAACAGGAGCGCCCAGGCGCTGTAGGTAGCGGTTGGAAGCATCCTCACAAGAAACGGAGGCAAGAGGAGGGCGACTATTCCTGAGCCGATAAGCCGCACTAGATTTGCGGACGCGTTCTTGAAAACTGTTTGTCCTAGTTTTCCGGTGACGTTCACGAATGTCAACCTCTTGCGGGCCCACGACCCAGTCGCTAACTCCCAGCGAAATCGCCGAGCCGACCGTTCATCGATGTGCCCTGGTCACTGGTCATTTTGAAGTTGCAAATTGCTTCACTGAGTCCGATGAAGAGCCAGAAAAGATAGTTGGCATGGGCACCCAAGAAGGACGCGTCATCGGCAAACCACCCGAGCATATTAGCTGTTAGTGCAAAGGCCAAAGCCAATGCAATCAAACCCAACTTTGGATGAGTCCGCAACCTTAAGTTAAAACGGATTGTCCCCAACGTGACCACGAGGACACTCACCGTACCGACTATGCCTAGACTGGCCAACAGAAACAGATATGTCTCGTGTGGAGAACTGCCCCCGGGACCCCATTCGGAGTGAACGTATTCGTGGGCGTATTCGAGGATCTGATAGTTGCCGTAGCCGACTCCGACAAGTGGATGAGACCACCAGGTGGTGATTGCGAATTCCCAGCTATCAAGCCGGGTCACCACGTCCCAAGCGAGGCCCCCTACGCCGTTCCCTAGAACCTTTTCCGTGAGAGAAGTCCGGACGGGAGCGTAAAGCAAGAGGGACGTGAGGACGAGCAACACCAGACCCGCTGCCAATGTCATCTTCCATCTATGTTTCTTGTCAAAGAGGAGGAAAAAGACGCACCAAGTAGCAGGTAGGGCGAGCCAGGCTCCGAAGGTAAAGGTGAGTAGAAGTCCGACGAGCATAGCCAGGGTCATCCACAGCCACTTGGAGCTGAGGCGTTTTCGACCTTCCGTCATCCAAAGCGCTATGCCAAGTGGCACACCGAGATTGAAGTAGTGACCTAATTCAAGCTCTGACGTCAGCACGGACGTAATACGATTGCGCCATTCCCAAAAAGCAACCCTACCGGGGGCGAGAGTGGTGTCCAGGCGGGGATTGATAAGCCAGAACAGGCCTCCGTAGTCCTGGATTGCAAATTGATAGAAGCCATAGCAAGCCACGAGAAAAGTGGAATACGTCAAGACTCGAAAGATCTGCAGCACTTTTTGGCGACTATCGACCAGATTCAGCACCAGATAGCACAAGCCGATATTGGAGAGGAATCGCAAACATTCTTTGATCGTGAAGGGCAATGTATCGGAACGAAAGATTGAGATCAAAAGAAGTCCGGCCACGATGGCAAACCACCGATTGTATCGGCTCGTTCGAAAAGCCTCTCCGGTGGCGCGAAGGTGGACCAGCATTGGAATCCACGCAAACACCTTCAGCAACTCAACCGCCACGGGAACCGGTCCGACTTTGAATACGAAGTTGAAAGGAATCAAAAACACCATCAATAGCAATAACTCATAAGGCCGTGAGAAATAATAAAAACAAAGTGGAACGCCCAGGAGCAATACGAATGGAAGCGGCGTATAGAACAATGATGCGGCCAGACAAGCGCCGAACATGCCAAGCAGCAAAGGAAGCTGCCAGTCTTCCCAGACCCGGATTGTTGTGGCTGATTGCATGCAGCACGTCAATTTCCGCCGAAGATCCGGGCACTCTGAACGCTTCCGTGAATTGGCTCGAGCTCTGTCACGTCGATTTCAACTGCGACCGAACGCATGATGAGGTCGACAGAGATGACGAATCGTGATCTGTTTTTTTTGCGGACCAGAATACCTTCGAGTCCTTGCAATGGCCCGGTCCTAACGCGGACACGCCGTCCAACTTTCAAGTAAGGATACGGCTCGATGCCCAGTTCGTGCGTGAGTCCCCGGCGCAGGATCTCGATTTCTTGATCTGGGAGGGCCGCGGCTTGGCCACCAAATTCGACGATGCGGACTACGCTCGGAGTTCGTAGCACTCGCAAGCGGTCGCAGAGTGCCAAACGAACAAACAGATAGCCGGGAAAGAGCGGCAACTCCCTGCGCACGCGACGGTCTTTCCACTGGCGCACCGACTCATATACTGGCAAGTAGGTTTCTACGACTCGTAGATGCAACTGCTGGCGAACGCGCTTTTCATGATTGGCGCAGGTCTGCACGGCGTACCAGTGTGGTTCGCGGTATTCGGCTACAAGCCGACTGCCGTTCATGGTCATCGCCCCGCTGAGCATGATAGCCACGGCTTATTTAGGATTCCTTTCCGGTGACCCTAGGTACAGCTCCGCCCCGTCACTTACAGGCCCACCTGCGCATTAACGCTTTTATCTGTAGCTACTTACGGACGAATTGGCGAACTTATGCCGATTCGTCGTCGTGCCTCGCTGGGCCTTTCGGTTCGTCTAGAACAAGGTGCTGCGGGCCCTCGGCTCCCGCTCCGTTCTTCGCAATCCACGGTGCGCGGGTTTTCACTCCGAGCCACACCTCCTCGGCGAATCGCTTTCTTGGGTCCGTGGGGTCGATGCTTTTCCAGTTCGCGGATTCGACTACAAAAAGCACACCCAGTGAAAAGGCAAAAAATGTTCCCAGAACAATGATCAACAGTCGCGGCGGGAACGATCTCTTGTCCGGCACACTGGCTGGATCGAGCACCTTCACCGTCGGAATTTCCTTAGCTTCCTGGATCTTGGCCAATTCGTATTCTTTTGTCAGAGTCTTAAGGACCGTTTCCTGAATCTGTGTTTGCCTGTATAGGTCCGCATACGTAACGCCGAGCAGTGGTAGTTTGCGAATCGATGGATAGGAAGAGTCCTGCTGTTGATCATCGCTCGAGGCGGAGACGTCCTCACCTTTCCCAGCGATTTTTTCGAGCTGGGCCTTGAGCTCATCAACGCGCGCCCGCAGCGTCCGGACGCGCGCGTTGCTGTCCGTGTAGATCTGCCTGAGACCCTCGAGTTCGGATTCGGCAGCGATAAGCTGCCCCTGCAGGATGGCCGCCGCATCGACCATGGCCTTGCCCTGTTCCTTTACATCGATCGTCGTGTTCTTACTGGCAAATTGACTGAATTCTTTCTCGGCGACCTCTAAGTCTTTGTTGACGTTCTGCAAGCGGCCCTCGAGGAAAATTCGTTCGCGACGAGCAGCAGATGTGCTCAATTGCGATACCAGACGATTCAGCTCCTCGACGTAGGCCTGACACATAGCGGTGGCCCTCTCGCGATTCCGATCTGTAACAGAAATCTCGATGATCTGACTCTTGCGTTCAATAGAGACGTCGGTATGCGCCGCTAAATCCGCTCGCGCATCTTCGATGTGCCTGTCCCAGTAGACTTTCTTCAGGTCAAACTGTTGAATTAGCTCATCCTGGACGGTGTTACTACCCAATACGCCGACGAACATGTCGCTCGTGCTCTTCAGTCCCAGGAAATCACTAGCGAGGCCCTGGAGCCCATCCTCGGTGAAAGTTGATGTCGCCGCAGCTGCCATGGCGAGGCCCGATAGATTGCTCTGGCTATCGGGTGGCATTAATCGGGCCGTGGACTTGTATCTTACAGGAATCAGAAAAGCGACGATCGTGCTGGCAAGTAGCGCGTAAAACAACACGCGTACTAACATCCGACGCTCACTCCACACGAGGCGAAGGTAGACCAGGATGCTTGAGCGCTGCTCCGCCGACTCAGCGGGCGGGGGCGATGACGGGAAGTCGCTCTCAGGGAATTCTGGCTCGGGGTGTCGAATAGGAGCGCTACGCGAAGAACTCACAGCCGCCCTCCGTGCGGCCTTGCCTGGGTCGTCGAGCCAGAGAACGGTTCCGATCGCGCATAGCCGATCCCCATGGCAGGAGCCGCGTTGCGGGACACCTCTTCCGTGTGCCGAAAGCCGGTTAGTTGCTTGGATTTTCTCGCCATTAGTTTCTCAATGTAGCCCGTTCCCTGCCCGCGTCACCATCAGCTAAATGCCTTACCCCGAAAAGCAATTGGTCCTACTTCTTCCAGGACTGCGGCCAAAACGTGACCTGGAACGAGGATGTCCAGTTCGTCTGCGCAGAGGACGCTAGCAGAGGCGCCAGCCATCTTTCGTACTGAACAGTGGCCGAGACGCTTACGTCGCGATGCACCATCACATCGAATTTCACCGACCCATCATTCACCGTCTCCCCCTCGGGAATAAAATCGGGATCAACCTTCACGTGTCGAAACCCAAGCTGCAGGCTGGTTCGCGGACGGAATGAATACGTGCTCCAGGCTTGATATCCTTTACCCTCTCTGCCCACCCAGCTACCCATAATATTATTCTTGTTTACATATTGGTTATGATAGTAGAAGACATCCCAGTAAACGAACTTTCCGCCGTTGCTGCGAGAAGTCGCCGGATCCGTATAGGTGGCCTCCATGCGCAAACTCAATTTGGGTATCCGGGGAAGCTGGGGTATGTAGAGGCCGGTGCTGACGGCGGCGCGCCGTGGGGCGTCTATGGGAGATGGATCGTCCGTAGAGATCGAGTCGGTGTAGAGTGACAGCCAGTTGCGGACAAAAGGAATCCGATAGGAGAAATCGAATCCGCCGGTACGCTTTCCTGGATTATCGTTGGCCCCATAGCTCCCGGACGACGTGTAACTAAAATAGCTGTTAAAAAATGCGGCCGGGGTCAGCGGCCGACCGGCTCCGCCAAACTCAGCGGTGCGGCTAAACCCCACTTCCAAATTTTCTGTCGGTTTGAAACTAATCTTCTCCCCGTGCATCAGGGGACGCGGAGGGAACTTATTTCCCGAGAGCTTGCCGATAAAAAAGTCGGTCTTGAATGGCCCAAGAACACGGGATAGCAGAGGTATATCGAAAGTTCCGATCGGGCTCATACGGAACATATAGATGGGCTCGGCATTGTCGCTGAACATCAGAGACTGACCGTCGCCCGGCCCCCACCAAAGGCTCTGCTTGCCGAAGGAAAAATTCCAACCTGAGTAGTTCGCCGCGAGATAGGTATCGAGCAATCGGAATTGATTGGCGGTAGCTGTCGGAGTCGCCGGCTGGACTGGATTGTCATCCATCGTGGCAATCGCTTGCCGAACGGACAGAGAATAGGCTGGCGCCGAAGGAGCGTGTTGATATTCTCCCCGGACATACAGCGTGAAAATCCCCTCCGTACCGTAGCCTGAAAAACCGTCGTAGGTATTGAACCCTTCTTCGTAAGGCCTGCCATAGTCGTTGATGATCGTTTGACCGAAATGATAGCTGTCATTCAACGGTGGGCCGCTGATTTGAGTGACCGTGGAATAAATTGACTCAAGACGTATGGAGCGCTCCCCGGGTCCTCCTAGACCCAAGTCGGCTTCGAATTCATTGGAGAGCACGGCATAAAGCTGGTCAGCCTCTTTAGGAGGTGCCGCCTCGGCTTCAATCTTTTCCCCTGCCTCGTCAACCAAGTGTGCGCATTCAAGCCGGGTCCAGGGCCGGGCACCTAGAAACGCGGAGCGAATGTAGCCCAGTGCAGCGAGCCGCTCGATGGCGGGATAAATCCAACTATCAAGTTCGACGTAAGGTGAGCCTGCGCTTGTCGAAGATCGTTCCGGACCCTGGTCTTGCGTTTCCGCATAGGTCTGCCACTCTCCGCCTCCGACTGAGGGATCGTGATGATGCCGGTAAATCTCTTCCCCCACGAACCATCCGATAGCGCTTCCTACTAAGACATCCGACGGAAAATGCTGCTTTCCGGTGACGCGCGACACCGTGATTGCAGACGCTAACCCGTAAGACAGAATGGTGGTCAACGGACCTGGATATTCGTGGGCAATTACACTAGCAATGGACCACGCAGCTGCAGCGTGTTCGGAGGGGAAGGAAACACCGCCATGCAAAAAATCCCCCTGATAATGAGGGTCGCCTTCCAGAGGCCGTTCGCGGCCCAGCGCATATTTTAATGCGTAGACCACGGCAAGACTATTGGCTGCCGCTTCGCCGGCCAACAGCCCCGTTTCCCGCCTATGATCGTCGTGGGTAAAATGACCCCACAGATACATTCCGCCTCCTACTGCTACCAAGGACCCCAACCCGAAATTCGCCAAATCGTTGCTGTATTTGATCCGGCTTGGCGAATTCGAAAGATGCTTGCTCACTTCTGTATCCGTTGCGAACAACAACCCTGTGACCGTACCGAGCGGCACGAGCCAGTCGGCGTCAACCAAACGCACATGCGTGAAGCTGGTCCAAATCCTTTTCTGGTCCCCAGCTAAATCCTTCAGCAAGTGTGGCCCTAACGTGTTGTCGTAAGTCCTCTCGTTCGGTTCAGAGTCCGATGCGTCCGTCGGAGACCCCGCCTGCTGGTCCGAGACTACACGGCAACGAGCGGTTGCTGATTGACCGCCGGCGCAGCGACTCGCATCCGGGCTCACCGCAGCCGCTGTCTGGGCCTGCTGGTCCTGGACCTGCGCGTAGCAGCCGGGCCGCACACCCGCGGCAATCGCGCTCAACCATGAAGCGACCATGATCCGTCTCCAAATTTTCGGATTTGCCGGCTGCATCAGTAGTGAGTGGCAATGAATACGGTACTCACGATCGATGAAGCGACCGAAGCCGTCGTGAACACATTCGCCCAATTCACGCCACCGCCTATGGTCTTCTCGGGGACTACCACCGCGTCTCCGGGTTGGAGCGTTGCATCGAACGAATTACCACCCCATAAATTACCTTTCTCGCCAACAACCGAACCATCTGCCCGGATCACGAAAATCGCTTTCTTATTTGCTGTCGTCGTCGGTCCGCCCGATTGACTCAGATACCACTTCGCGCTTTTCCCAGGCCGGTAGGAAACCGCGGCTGGATTGAAAACCTGGCCGGTAACCATCACATAATCCGGCCGCCTGGGAATGATGAGGGTATCGCCTGCTCTCACGTCGATATCAGCCGCGGTGCCCTCCCAACGGTCGACATGTGAGGAAATTCGAATCGTGACGCGTCCCAGGGGCGGATTCGAGTTTAATTCCAGCAGCGTGGTCTGGTATTGGCCGAGCGCCATTGCCTTCGCTTGCTTCTGAGCCGGCGTCGTTTCCGGCAAGTTTTCCAGGCTGGTTTGCGCGTCTTTCACGCGCAGAATCAGCTTGTCCCGTTCTTTGGTTTCGAGTTGCCGAACTTCCACGCGAGTGAGAACCGCGCCGTACGGGTAAGCACTTGGCAAAAAGCCGCCGGACCTTTCAAGGACGGAGCTGAGCCGCTCGCCCGGGCGGATTCCATAAGTTCCGGGATCCCCAACCTCGCCTTTCACGGTGATGGTCGCTCCCAGATCATTCCATTCCGGCCGCTCGCGAACCGTGAGGACGTCGCCATTGTGCAAGGAGGTGTTGGCTTGGGCATCGCCTTTCAACGCTGCCGAAATCGAAATTGTCTCGTGTTGCCCCGTCAGTTTTGTGTCGGAGGCCCACTGATAGGTGGTTAAATCCGCCACTTGCGGGTCCGCACTAGGTTTAAGTCCTCCTCCCACCCGAATCAAATCCGCTACCGTCATATTCCCGGTTAAGGGATAGCGGCCGGGCTTTCCGACTTCGCCCTCGATGGACACGGTCGCGGGCTGCTCGGCATTCGAGTTCTTGTGAACCAACAATCGGTCTCGCGATTCCAGCAGGATATTTTCCATGGGGTCGCCGGCCAGCGCCTGACTCAGGCTCACGCTGAAAATTTTCGCTCTGCCGTCCGACATGGAGCGGAACACTTGCGCGTCATCGGTCTGAGCATCCGGCGCGAGCCCCCCTGCCAATTGGACGGCGTCGGCCAAATGGATTTGTCCCGACGTCTGGTAGGTTCCAGGCGCCCGCACATCGCCCAAAACCGACACGCTCGGCGGATTTTCAAAATCAAATCGGCTGAAAATTCGCACCGTGTCCATCGCGTGGAGAACGGGCGCTTGCGAGGGATTGGCCAATGCATCTTGCAACGCAAAGCTTTCCATCATCGGATGGAAGTCAGGCGGGTTGAGACGAATAATTTCGGCGTATTGCAGAGCAGGTTCCGGCAGCAGATCCTTGTACGAGGAAACCAGATCGGTCACGCGCATGTTGTCGTGGTAGGAGTAGCGGCCCGGCCGAACGACATGTCCGTCGAGATAGACCGCATCTTCGTCGCCCTGAGCAATCGGGAAAACCCTGATGCGATCACCATCCTGAATCTGAAAAGCATCGAGTTTTTTGGTTGCTTCCGAATCATCGTCCGATGCGGGAATATCGAGGCTGAGCATCGTCTCCTTTTGGTGGGAGATGGTTCGCTGGACTTCGATGTGGCGGAGCGTGGCGGTTGGCAGCAGCCCGCCGGCAAGTTCGAGCACGCTAGAGAGGCTCTTTTCATCCGTCATTTCGTAAATCGCAGGGCGACGGACCATCCCTTCGATCGTAACTTGCGGGCCGATCGGAGGCGCCATTACGCTGTCGCCGTTCTCTAGGTGTTGCATGTCGGACCTTACGCCGTTCAGTAGAAGATCGTAAACGTCGACAGTCTCAATGAGTTTGTTGCCTCGAAAATGTTTCACGATCCGCAGTGAACCCCTCGAGGTTGGACCCCCCGCGACAAACAGGGCATTCAGGGGCGTCGAAAGCGAACTGATGTCGTACGCACCCGGGTTTGCCACGTCTCCGACAACGTAGACTCGCACCGTCCGCAGCCGAGCCAATGAAACGTCGACCGACACATCGCGAAACTGCGTGCGCAAGACCTGTTGAACACTCTGCTGGACCTCCGCGAGACTCTTGCCGCTGACCAGCAGGGGACCGACTTCCGGCAAATTCATCCGCCCTTCCCGATCAACCGTGCCGTAAATGCGCCGAGATACACCACCCCAGAGGTTGACTGACAGGCCGTCGCCCGGCCCGACCACGTAGTCGGGACCTGCGGGAAGATCCATGGGGATGAAGTCGGGATTTTCCGATTCATTTTCAAAGACGTTTATGCCGAACCGCTGAGGTGCCGCGGGCCTTGGTAGCGCCTGCATGTACATGTCATAGAGCGACGGAATGTCCTGGTAGGGGCTCGGCCGACGGACCATCTCTACGGGTTCCAGTTGCGGCTTGCGGTAACGATTGAACGGCTGTCTGTAGTTGTAATTGGAGCCGAGATAGCGGTCGTTGCCCATCCCGCTACTGTTGTACTGATTTGTGCGGTTCGCATCGAACGGGTTCACATCGGTCTGGCCGAATGACGAACCGGCAGGCTCGCCGCCGCTGTTGTATTGGCTAAATAGACCTCCCTGCGATCCAGTGCGCGCGTCTCCGCCGAGCGATGAGCCGAGGCCTCCGTTGTCACCGTTCTGCAATTGTTGGAAGGGAGAAGGCGTCATCGTCCCTCCGTTCCCGGTCGTGCCGCCAAACCCTCCAGGAGCTTGTAAGTATTCGGGAGATCCAAAGATATTTCCGGATAAGAATGCAAAGGAGTCGTCGCCGGGATATTCGCCCGTTTGCATAAGTTGAGCACGTTCCAGGCTGCCCGCACCCGGTCCTTGCTGGAAATTAGGCGGGTTCATTCGGTTTGGATTTTCAAGGCCAGGCGGGTATCCGGGAACCGTTCCCTGCCCCTGATCTTGAGGCGGCCATGAGCGAGACGCCGGCGCCTGCTGCTGCCGCTGTTGCTGCTGTTCTGAGCAGCTTGATTGCTCGCCCCGCTCGCATTGGCGGGCCTTCTCAAACCGGTCTTGAGCTCTCGCGGCTGCTTGCGACCTAGCTTGTTCCTCTTCTTGGGCTATCCACTTCACACGCTCTTGGACCAATAGCTCCTGCTGCTTGCCGAGTTCCGAATCCGGATTGACCTTTGGTAATAGATAACCGTAGCGCTGCAGCAGCAAGGTTGCAACCGACCGAAACCGAACGTCGGTTTGCAGCCGGTCGAAAATTGCGTCCTCAGTAAGATCCGATTCGGTGATGATCTGCCCTTGATCGGTCGCATCCTTGGCCATCCAGCGCTTGAGCTCCACCATCAACCCGCCGTCCTCCGCCAGGACCGTTTTGATTTGGGCTGCCGAAGCAGCTACCAGGCTGGAGTTTTCCCGTGAGAGTTCGGAGCCCGGCACGCGCGCCTGCTGCTGTGATTGCGCGCGGAGGAGGGGGGCAAACCACAACGAAATCATCAACGCGAATGCGAGCAAGAAACCACACGTTCGCACGCCGCGACAGAGAGTTGCGCTCACAGCTCGCCTACAGCGGTCATTGCACCCTCTCGAACGGCTGGGTCTTGCCATGCAAGCCGTTGAGCACTCCGCCCTCGGAAGCTTCGATTGAATAAGATTGCACTTGAAAGTACGTAAAATAGCACATAAAGTTATTTGCGTTCGGAGAAATCGCATTGACCTTGATTTGTGGATGGTCCTGAAGAATCGAGATACAGAACGGGGGCAAGCGTTTTGACTTCTCCAGCGCGATGATTAGAAAGTCCGGCCGGCTTTCTGCCACAGCGCCCACGATATCCGCCTCCTCTGGAATCTCGCCAACAATTGTAGCGAGTCGAACCCACACGTCAGGTCAGACGCTGCTTAGATCTAGCCTTGAAGGGGAGTTTCCGGCCAGTCGCTATGACCTCGAATTCCGCGTACGGGTCAAAATGCGCGCAATCGATTCCCTGAGAAGACAATTGATCGATAGAATCGATACCGGTATCTTGCTTTCCACAGCCTACTCCCCCAGATCTCACGTCCGACTAGCGTCGTCCGGACGCGTAAATAATGATGACAGCCCATACCAGCAAGGTAAAGTACTTTCTCGTCCGGCATTGGAGACTTACGTTCAAAATTTTCTGAGCCGCATTCTCGAAAATCGTCACATACGTATCACGCAACACAAAATCCTCAGATAATCTTTGGCACAATCAGACCGCGTTTCAGGTATCGCTTCAGCATGTTTCGCGGGAGGTGGCGAAAAATGGTGACGAACGAAATTCGCCAGGATTCGGACTGGAAAAACGGCGACTACGCCACCCAGCTGCGCGCGGCCCTCCGAAATCGCGGCAGATTTTCTAATCATCGCGGGAAGCGCGCCGTTTCAGATGCAAAAAAGCCTGCCCACGCGAGATGATGCCGATAAATTCCTGGAGCAAACCATGACGCGGATCACGGCCAGCCTCGATGACAACGACTTGCTATATCAGATGCACGCCTCCCGGAATTGCGACCCCTCGCCACAACTCGAGAAAATTTCGGTACCAGTGATGCTCGCATATTCCGCCGACGACTTCATCAATTCCTCCAGAACTGGGGATTGCCGAGCGCGAATTCAAGAAAGTTAAGAACGGCAAATTTGTGCTGATTCCGATCTCCGATCTGACGCACGCCATGGGTTGGAGCGCGTCAAGTTGGTCAATGAGTGAGCATACCGCGCTGGTATCGAATCACGCGTTGCGGGCGGGGAAGTGGTAAGATTTCGGTGAGCTACAAAGTCAGGACGCGGCCCATGCGGACGTCTGAACAGGGAGATATTCTATGCTCCGCAAATTTTCGATTGTCGGCGTAATTTTCGGCTTTGCGCTGGTCGGCTTTGGCGCAGGTTCTCTGCGCGCTCAAAATTCCTCCGCTCAGAATGCAGCGCCGACCGCTCCTTCGGCTCAGACGAAAGGATCAGCGAGCGCTGCGGCGAATTATAAAGCGGATATCCCGGCATACCACGCGGAGGTGCCCAAAGTTCCGCTCCCTGCGACGCTCGACCCCACGCAATTCACGGACGCAGAAACACGGAACGTTTACACGCTAGCTGCCGAGGAAAAGGACTTCCTCTATCAGCAGCCGTGCTACTGCCGCTGCGACAAGGAAGTGGGACACAAGAGCCTGCTCGATTGCTTTACGGACTATCACGGCGCGCACTGCATTCTCTGCAAGAAGGAAGCTGTTTTTACTTATACGGAATCCCAAAAAGGAAAAACGGCTGCACAGATCCGCAAGGAAATCATGAATGGCAAATGGAAGGACGTCGATCTGTCCAAGTATGACGATCCTCTTACACCTTCGAACTAACTACTCTTCACGGCGTTTACTCAAGAAACTCTTCTCAGCTAGGCAACACATTTCGGCGCTTAATCTTCATATTACGAAGTGCGCCGCCGCGGTGTCGCTATGCTATAAGTATCGAACTATAAGTATCGAAACGGCATTTTAAGCATGGGCAAATCGGCGGGAACTGAATCCCTAGTGTGAAGGCTGCTGCGTGGCAGGCCGCGCGGGCCAGTCCTGCGGCGCGAATTCGACACCCCAGAAATGAGGGCTGGGAGACAGGAATTCAACGCCAACGCGGGTCCCTTTTTCGGACATGTCACCGAGGTAGACCACACGACATTCTTGTTCTTCTTCGGTAACCGGATTTATCAGCACGACTTGAGTGCCCAGCTCCAAGGGTTCTTGTAGGTATAGCAGACCACCGTGAGCATTGATTACAATCGTTTCGCTGTGCTCGCGAAATTTGCGGCCGTCGGTGTTTTTTCCGGTGGCGCGCACCGGTATTCGCGTGAACATCCGCGAACTACGGCGTAGTTTGCTGGCGTCGCTTTCGGTTTCAATCATTGCTATGTCTTATCCTGCATGCCTCAAGTATGCGAGTCAACCATACGAATTCTTGGAAGTGTCTAAAAACACAGTCGCGGAAGCTTACTGAAACTGATCAAGCTTGCATGGAATCACGAACTTGTTCGTGGTAGGGTTCCAAAGTCTTTGCCTAAAAATGGCTTCTACTGATCTTAATGCCTAATTCTGAAGGGAGCCTGAATGGCCCTGATCGAGTACATTGAATCGAAGCGTGACGAGCATTTGAACGAGTTGAAGGAATTTCTGCGCATTCCCAGCGTGAGCACAAAAAGCGAGCATAAGCCGGATATCGAGCGGGCCGCTCATTGGGTGGCTGAAAAACTGCGCGCGGCAGGCCTGGGAAATGTGCAAATCACGCCAACCAAAATGCATCCCCTGGTTTACGGGGAATCGCTGCATGCCCCCGGGAAACCAACCGTTCTGTTCTATGGGCATTATGACGTTCAGCCGGCGGAGCCGCTCGATCTTTGGACCAGCCCAGCCTTCGAGCCGACCGTCCGTGACGGCAAACTGTTCGGCCGTGGCACCGCCGATGACAAGGGCCAGGTGCACATCCACATAAAGGCCCTGCAAGCCCTGAAAAACCAAAGTGGCCAGCTGCCCCTCAACGTAAAAGTTATGATCGAAGGCGAGGAGGAAGTTGGCAGCGTGAGCCTGTGGGATTTTGTGCAGGGCAACCGCGAACGTTTAAAGGCCGACGCTCTGGTTGTCTCCGACACTTCTATGCTCGCCAAGGGCGTTCCGTCTATTACCTACGGCCTGCGCGGCTTGAACTACTATCAAGTCGAAATCAGCGGTCCGGCACAGGACTTACATTCGGGAGTTTTTGGCGGAGCTGTCCCCAACCCGATCACGATTCTTGCTGAAATGATCGCAAAGCTTCACGACAAGAATTTCCGGGTCACCGTTCCCGGTTTCTACGACGATGTTGCCGTGCTTTCTCCCGAAGAGCGCAAGGCTCTCAACTCCCTACCTTGGAAGGAGAAGGAATTCCGCAGGACAGTGGGCGCGCCCGCGCTCTGCGGCGAAAAGGGTTTTACCATCGTCGAACAGCTCTGGACGCGCCCCACTCTCGATCCCAATGGAATATGGGGAGGCTATTTAGGTGAAGGGGCCAAGACCGTGATTCCTGCAAAGGCTTACGCAAAATTCTCGACACGTCTGGTCCCCAATCAGCAGCCCGCAAAGATCGCCAAGCTTATTGGGCGCCACGTCCGCAAGCTGCTGCCAAAATCAGTGACCTGCAAATTCGAGGTTCTCAGCATGGGAAAGCCCTGGGTCGCACCGTATTCGCATCCAATCTTCCAAAAAGCTAAGCACGCTTTGGAAACGGGCTTCGGCAAGAAAGCGGTTTTCATTCGAGAAGGCGGCTCGATTCCTTTTGTGACGCAAATGCACGACACATTCAAGGTCCCCTGCGTCTTGATGGGCTTCGGCTTACCCGACGAAAACGCGCATGCACCCGATGAACACATCGCGCTGGAGAATTATTTCGGCGGAATAAAAGCAGTCGCGCTTTTCTACGAAGAGCTGGGCGCTTAGTTTTCGACAACAAAACGCGACCGGTGGAAAACCCCATTTTATCGAGGTTTTTTGAAGGTTTCGCTTGCGTTAACTCATCACTGTAGCTATAGTCCCCAAGGCATCCGGAACCCCGGGGCCACCAAGCATTTCAATCTGAGGAGGAAAACGTAACTCGATGGCCAATCCGCTAAGCAAGTCTAAGATTATCGCGTATATCACTGAGAAGGTAAGCACCCCGGAGAAACCCATCTCCAAGAAGCAGACCGTGGCTTTCTTCGACGAGCTGTTCAAGCTAGCCGTAAAGGAAGCTAAGAGTTCTGGGAAATTTGTGATCCCCGGTATCGGCCGCGCCGTCAAGGCGCATCGCAAGGCGCGCATGGGCCGCAACCCGGCCACAGGCGAAGCCATCAAGATTAAGGCCAAGACAGTTGTGCGTTTGCGCGCCGCTAAAGCGTTTAAAGACGCCGTTTTGAAGTAGTTTTTTCGGCGCAGAGATCGAAGACCAACCCCCGGTACGTCCGTTCCAGAAATGGAACGAACGCCTGGGGGTTTTCTCTTTTATCGTGGTTTTTAGATAGACAGCATTGATTCGTTTGGTGCGGTATTTGCGTTATTACGAGGAAGACATGGCCTCGCAGTACTGGAACGAAACTCGGGCTGCGGCTTACCGACAGTTCCGATATGACTTCACCGAAACATCCCTCCGTGGCAAGACAGTGATCGTTTCCGGCGGCAGCGGAGGCCTCGGAGCTGCCACGGTCGGTCTTCTGGCCCGAGAAGGGGCTGATCTCGTCGTGGGCTACCGAGCGAATCGCGAGCGCGGTGAAGCGTTGCGTCAGTCAATCGAGGCGAACTTTGAATCTAAGATTATCCGGCTCGAGAAAAAATCGTACCGCGCGTGCCACGTCCTCGGGATATCCAAAGCGGCTAATTACATCACAGGCCAGACGATTGTCGTCGACGGCGGCCTGACCCTACGCCGTGCATAAGCGCCGCGCACCTGGAAAGCGAAGATGCAAGAACACTCCGGCCTACTGACCGATCTATACGAGCTCACCATGGCCGCGGGCTATCTGCAAACCCGCTTCGAGGCCTGCGCGACGTTTGAGCTTTTCGTTCGCCATCTTCCCCCGCACCGCAATTACCTGGTCGCCGCCGGGCTCGAGCAGGCTCTGGATTTCCTCGAAAATGTTCATTTCACTGCAAGTGAAATCGAGTATCTACGCAAGCACCCCGTGTTCCGCAATATTCGCGGAGAGTTTTTCGACTATCTAGCTACCTTCCGCTTCACTGGCGATGTCTGGGCCATGCCTGAAGGTGCGCTGGTATTTCCCGGCGAGCCCATGATTCGCGTCATCGCGCCGATTATCGAAGGCCAGATCATGGAGACCTATCTACTCTCCACGGTGAGCTACCAGACGATGATTGCAAGCAAGGCCGCTCGCGTCGTCACCGCCGCACAAGGTCGGCAGGTTGTCGATTTTGGCGCGCGCCGCGCCCACGGTAGTCAAGCGAGTTTGCTGGGCGCCCGAGCCGCAGCTGTCGGTGGCTGCCAGGGCACGTCGAACGTTCTCGCCGGCCAGCAATTCGGAATGGACACTTACGGCACACAGGCACATTCCTGGGTTATGGCGCACGAAGATGAGACTGAAGCTTTCTCGCATTTTCTCGACGCGTTTCCTGAACACGCCGTTCTGCTCTTGGACACCTACGATGTGCGCAACGCCGTGAAGAAAATCATAGCCATGAACCGCAAGCCCGCTGGCGTGAGGCTCGACAGCGGCGATTTGGCAAAAGACAGCCAATGGGTTCGTCGGGAACTGGATCGCGTCGGCTGGCAGAATGTGAAGATTTTCGCGTCCGGCGACCTGGACGAAACTTGCATCGCTTCCTTGTTAGCGAAACACGCTGCGATCGACGCCTTTGGAGTCGGCACAGCGCTAGCCACACCCGGCGATGCGCCACACCTGAACTTGGTTTACAAGCTGGTTGAGGTAGAGCGTGGCGGGAAAATTCGCGAAGCCGCAAAACTAAGCGCAGCCAAAGTAACCTATCCGGGTCGGAAACAGGTCTTCCGCTATTCTGCGGCGTCGGGCGAGTACAAGAACGACAGGATTGCGCTCGATGGTGAGCCCCCCGACGGCGGCGAGCCGATGCTCATTCAGGTGATGCGTGGCGGCCAAAGAATCACGTCGCCTGAACCCGTGAGCGAATTGCGCGCCCGCTGCCTCGCCAGTCTCGCCCGCCTGCCTCGTCCTTACCGCCAGATCGATCGCACCGCGGCGTACCCTGTCCGCTACACCAAAAGCCTCGAGGGGCTGCTGGAGAAACTTCGCCGCCGCGTTCGTCGCGCCGCGTTAAAATAATCGCGGGAACAATGGTATGAATAGCCAGGAACAAGCTTGGGAGCTGTTACGAGACGCCTACCGCGCGCAGATGGAAGGGGACTACGATCGCGCGGTCGATTTATACAAAAGTTCGCTTGCATTGTTCCCCACCGCCGAAGCTCACACGTTTCTCGGTTGGACATATCATTTTCAGGGAAAAATCAACGACGCCATCGCCGAATGTAAGCGCGCCATCGACGTTGATCCGGAATTCGGCAACCCTTACAACGACATCGGCTCGTACTTAATCCAGCTCGAAAAATACGACGAAGCAATTCCCTGGCTGGAACGCGCTATCACTGCACCGCGCTACGATCCGCGTCACTTTCCCTATTTCAATTTAGGCCGAGCCTATGCGGCAAAAGGCATGCTGGCTCGCGCCAAGGATTGTTTCAATGAATCGCTGCGCATCGAACCGCGTTACACGCTGGCGCGCCAAGCCGTCGAAAATCTCCGCCGCATGGTGAATTAAGCCGGCTCTGCCGCAATTCTTGCTGGCTTGAAAATTCTGTCGTACAGCCAGGTGAGCGCCGCTGTTACCACCCCGATGGCCATAATCACCCACCACATCTGTTGCGGCTCGTGCAACACCTCGCCGAAATGATGAACCAGATACCCGCCGAGCGGACCCGCGATGAAATATCCGATTGCGATCGGCAAAAATGCATAACCCATATAAAGCCCCTGCTGTCCCGGCGGAGCTAGCCGCGAAACATATTCGTAATAGCGAGACGCTTGCGTTATCTCCCCGATGGCCACCCCAATCAGGGTCGCAACCAACATCGGCACACTCGGATGAATCGCCAGTAAAATCCACGAAATACCGGTGATCAAGAATCCCAGCGCCATTGCCTGCACAGCGGGCATTTTCCTTGTCAGGTAAGCCACCAGTATTTGGAAACAAATAACGATTATCGGATCTATTGAAAGCAACAAATCCACGTCCGCTCTCGGATTGACAAAACCTCGAATAAAGAGCGGGACTGAAACGTATTGCTGCCAGAAGACGATATAGAAACCGGAAGAAACCGCCAGAAACAGCACAAACCTGAGATTCGCCAGGACAACGAACATGTTCGAAAGCGCGGTCCACACGCTTGCAACCTTTGCCTCACCCGACCGCCCGGGCTCGCGATAAAAAAACAGTGTGGTCCAGAACATCAGAAAAACACTGAGCGCCGCAACGCGGAAAACGCTCGTCACACCCCACCCCAGTTGCTTGCGGACCAGCCAGGCCATGATCGGCCCCAGCGCTCCGCCGATGTTCACCAGCGTGTAGTAAATCGAATAACCCAGCGACCGCACATTCTCGCTCGATGCGCGCGCCGTGGTTCCCGCGACGCAAGGTTTCACCACTCCCGGACCTAGTGCCGGAATCATCAAAATGGCCAGCACCAGCCATTTATCTCCCAGCGACTGCCGCAGCGATTCCATCCATGGAGCCGCGAGGGAACCTAGCAGGAAATATCCGACCGTCATCACCAGGTAGGCAAACATCAGCGCACGCCGGAATCCAAACCTGTCCGCGAGCGTCCCGCCCAGAACCGGCAGAAACCAGACCACCAAGCCAAACGTTCCTACCAGCCAGCCCGTCAATTCGCTCGAAAAATGAAGCTGCTCTTTCATGTAAATCGCGAGGACCGCAGTAGTGCCGTAATACGCGACCCTCTCGAAAATTTCCGTGAAATTCGCGATCCAGAACGCGGGCTCAAATCCAGATCGAATTTCTTCAATGCGCTGTGAAAAACTCAAGTCTTCTCCCTTCGGCTCGGCGGATCATTTAGCCGCCGCGATTGTAACGGAAGGGATGCTCCGGCGCGGTGGATTTTTGCTTCCCTAACCTATATGCTAAACTCGTAAATTTGGCGGCCTGCTGCATTGCCGCCTGTACACGATGCCAACGTCTACGATGCGGGCTTTGCGTAAGATGCGCCCAGAACGGGGCGCCAAGCTCGAATCCGTTCCCATTCCCACGCCGGGTCCCACGCAAGTTCTCGTGCGGGTCCGCGCCGCTTCCATCTGCGGCACGGATCTGCATATTTATGGCTGGGATCGTTGGTCCGCGTCGCGGATCCATCCGCCGATGACGTTCGGTCACGAATTTTGCGGCTACGTGGAAAAGATTGGCTCTGAAGTTACCTCAGTAAAGCCCGGTGATTTTGTCAGCGCCGAGATGCATGTCAATTGCGGGCACTGCCGCCCGTGCCGCATGGGCCAGCCGCACGTCTGCCAGAACGTGAAGATCCTGGGAATCGACGCCGACGGCTGTTTCGCGGAATTCGTCGTCATTCCTATTCGCAATGTCTGGAAAATCGATCCCGCAATTCCGGAGCACTACGCGGCGATTCTCGATCCGCTGGGTAATGCCGTGCACACGGTGCTGGCAGGTGAAATAGCAGCGCAAAACGTGGTGGTCACTGGCGCCGGCCCCATCGGTCTGATGGCTATCAACGTTGCGCGCGCTTGCGGTGCAGCTATGATCTTTGCCACCGAAGTGAATCCAAGCCGCCGCGAGCTTGCCAAGAAAATGGGCGCTGATGAGGCGCTCGATCCCGCCGAAGGCGACATCGTAGCTCGCGTGCGCCAGGCTACCGACGGAGCCGGTGCCGATGTGCTGCTCGAAATGAGCGGCCACCCGACGGCGATCCATCAAGGCTTTCAAATGCTTCGCCAGGGCGGCCGCGCGTCGCTGCTCGGAATTCCCAAAGATTCGGTTACGTTCGATCTGGTCAACGACGTGATTTTCAAAGGCGCCACAGTGCAGGGAATTTACGGACGGAAAATGTTCGAAACCTGGGTGCAAATGACCGAGCTTCTGAAGTACCACCGTCTTACTCTCGATCCGCTTTTCAAAGAGCGTGTGCCGCTCGATAAATTCGAGAAAGCCTTCTCGCTTCTCGAATCCGGCCTGGCCGGTAAAGTCCTGTTCTATCCCAACGGATCGCCGAAGTAGGACCTGGCAATCCGGAAAGTTAGCGCAGCGTTGCGAGCTTACAACCGGCCCGTCGACGACAAACGTAGTTTTAGTCTTTCTTTAATCACGGCTTCGCAGCTGTTCTACAATAGAGCTTCGCCCATCCCTCATATTTGAACCTATCTTCGGAGGACTTATGGCATCCACGGCAGCGCAAACCAGTCGCTCGCAATTGCATTATTTGCATGACGCAATCGAAGACCTGAAAGCCAAGCGTCTCTACTTCAAGCTGAAAGTTCTGGAAGGCGAGCAAAAACCCATCGCCACTTTTGACGGCAAGGAAGTCATCAATCTCAGCTCGAACAACTACTTGGGGCTGACGACCCACCCGAAACTCCGCCGCGCTGCCATCAATGCCACCCGAAAACTCGGCGTCGGCTCCGGCGCCGTGCGCACCATCGCCGGCACCATGAAGAGCCACATGGACCTGGAACAGCAAATTGCGAATTTCAAGAAAGTGCAAGCCTGCGTAGTTTTTCAGTCAGGATTTGCCGCCAACGCCGGCACGGTAGCAGCGATCCTGGGCAAAGACGATCTTGTGATCTCCGACGAGCTGAACCACGCCTCCATCATCGATGGTTGCCGTCTTTCGCGCGCCACGATCAAGGTCTTCAAACACAAAGATGCCGCCGACTGCGAGCGCGTCCTGCAAGAAACCAAGGACTGGAACGGCAAGAAGTTGCTCATCACGGATGGCGTCTTTTCCATGAACGGAGACGTAGCCGACCTTCCCGCGCTCTGCGATCTCGCCGAAAAATATAGTTGCATCATGATGGTGGACGACGCCCACGCTTCTGGCGTTTTTGGCAGTCGCGGCCGCGGAACAATCGATCATCACAATTGCCACGGACGCGTGGACATTCAGGTAGGCACACTAAGCAAGGCAATAGGCTCGGTTGGCGGCTACGTTTGCGGCTCCCACGATCTGATCGATTTCCTGCACCAGCGTGCCCGGCCATTTCTCTTTTCTACATCGCATCCGCCTTCAGTCACAGCCACTTGCCAGGCAGCTTTCGAGCTTCTCGATTCCGAAGCAGGCGACAAGCTCATAAAGAAACTCTGGGCCAACACCAAGTTTTTCAAACGCAGACTCAAGAAGCTTGGATTTAACACAGGTAACAGTGACTCGCCGATCACGCCCATCATGGTGGGCGACGCGGCTAAAGCTTTCGACTTTTCGCGCGAACTGTTTGACGAGGGAGTTTTTGCCAGCGCCATCGGCTTCCCCACGGTGCCCGAAGGCAAAGCGCGCCTGAGAACGATCGTGACGGCCACCCACAAACGCGCCGACCTGGAACGTGCCGTCGAAACAATTGAGCGCGTCGGCAAGAAACTCGGCGTAGTTTCCTAGCGCAGCATCTCGCGGGGCTGCTGTGCCTTTTCGTCCAAGAATACGGAACAATTGTGACCAAGTGAGTGCGCGTCGGTAGCTTTAGGCATCGAACCCATCACCAAAGACCGGCGAGACGCTGGCCCACACTTTGCCAGTCCTACGCTGCGGCTTGAGTCAGCGGTGGGTGCATGTGCTTATAAACGGCTAGTATCACGGCGCCCATGCCCCAAATAGTTACGATGAACCAAACCAAGCCGCCTAGGAACGGCACCATGCCAACCGCTCGCAAGATCAATAATCCCAAGGCGAGTCGACCCAGTGCCGCCCCGACTCCGGCGCCTGCCCCCAGCACTTTCTCACCCAGCCACGCACCAACAAAAACTTGCGCGGCATAAATTGCGATCAGCCACAAAAGAAACGCCGAAATTCCCACCCCCAATCCCACCACCGTCAAGCACACGATGACCCCAGCAATGGGCAGAGCGAACAAGAATAAGGCGCCGAACCCGATCGCAGCCCCCACTTTCTTGCACGCGCTTGCTGTGTCAAAAAAGAAACTCGGCGCAAGGAAAAGGAGCACAAGCCCAAACACAAAACTCGCGCCCCACTTCAAAGCCTGATGCCAATAAAGCCGAGGCGAGGAATAGCTCGTCTCGGACATATGTTTTGTGTAAGTCCAATCGAGGCCACCCAGTTTGGCCGAAGAGGAAATGTCCGGCTCTCTTCGCAGTTGCGCTTGCGTGTGCCCCGCAATCACAGCACTCGAGCCAATCGATAGACGACCGGCGCGAATTCTCGCGTCGTGTCCGAGCGAGCCATTAATCTCTGCATCTCCCGAAAACGCCAGCAGGTCGCCCGCAACCGTCCCGTTCAACTCGAGGTGTTCCGATCCCACGGTCATCGTTCCATTTACTTTTGCCTTTTCATCCAGATTCACCTCTTCCGCCCATGCCATTAAATTGTGGCCAATGGTGTTGTTCAGCTGCAGGCTCTGAACGAACGCGCGCACGTTTCCATCCACCGGGCCATTCACGCGCAATTCCTGACTGAACGAAATCACATCGCCCTTGATGTGTCCATTCACCGTCACACTGCGCGAGAACGTAATCAGATCGCCGTCCACGTCGCCGTCAATGTGCGTGGAATCGGCCGACACGATCAAGTCCGTATGAATCACTTCTCCGGACGAGAGCGTGTAGTTCGGATCACCATGCTTGATGTCTGCGGCTCCTGCAGCGGGCGCCACAGTGCAGAGTATCGACCCCATCACCACCGCCACAGTTGTCATGCGGCGCAGATGACGCCGCAGCAGCCACATCACCACCATCCCCAAAGTCGCCATGGCCAGAAATTCAGTTAAACTGCGCATCGCGTCCCATCCTTTCCAGAATGCACTACTGAAAAAAAGCATCGTCAGAAGATTTCCCTGCGTAAAACCGGCTTGTGCCGCTTGCGTTTGCCAAGGCTCGATGAAACCGCTCCACGCCGTATATGCCCCAGCGGCACCTAGCGCCAACGCCGAAATCCATCCCCAGGGGGTCCCGCTGCGCTCAGGAGCTTGCAGCAACCGCGCTGGAACCGATTCGTCGTCGACTTCCAGCGAAGCGCGCAGCCATATACTTTCCGTTTGCAGCGCGTGCAGCAGGCTGCGGCATTCCGCGCATGACCCTGAATGCAAGCGAACCTCTTGCGCGCGATCATTGTCGAGCTGCCCTTCGAGATAGAGCAACGCCGTCATTTCATCGAAGTGGTTCATGCTTTCCCTCCCGCAACAGCTCCGCGAGGTCCCGCGCCGGCGCCCCCGCCTGAGCTTTCAGCCAGCACGTCGCGCAATTGATGCCGCGCTCGCAGCAGCAGCACACCGACGAATGCCCGACGCACTCCCAGGGTGTCCGCAATCTCGTCGTAGCTCATATCGGAGAAGTAGCGCAGCACCAGCGCCATGCGCGCCCGGTCTGGCAACTTGGCCAGCCCCGCGCGAACATGTTTGCTGTCGTGGTCGAGCTGCAATTTTTCCAGTTGGCTCGGATCGGGATGCTCGAGCGGCAGTGTTTCAATATCCCCGGTCTCCAGGTCCTGGCGAATGCGCCGACGCCGCAGAAGGTCCCAGCAGTGATTGCTGGCCACCTTATAAAGCCATGCCGTAAACGGCCGTGTCGAATCGTATGTCCCGAGTTTTTGCCGCACTTTCATGAATATTTCAGTGGTTGCGTCTTCGGCGTCCTCGCGCGTATGCAGCGCTCGCCGGCAGAACCGGAAAATTGCGGGAGCATAGAGGCCATACAATTCACCCCAGGCCTCCGAGTCGCCCGCCCGGACTTGCGTAAGCACATCCGCTAATTCCGCGGCACTCATATCTCCGGTGGTTTTCCGTTGCTCCATATTTGATACGTATGGTCGTGACGAAATATTTCATGTCTGTAACAAGCAAACGATATGGCCCTAAGCCGCGGGTGTTCGTTTAGTCCAAGGCGCTATTGTGGATGGCCCGGGAAGGCACGCGCCAGTTCGCACAGATTCCAAATTTGCTTCGCTATTTATTTGCCAATTATAGGCCGCCGAATTTGACGTTCGCGCCAAATTCCGGGAGCTTCGCCTTAGAAAAGAAAAGCGGCCCGGCAGCCTCAAACCGCAGGCTGCAGAGCCGCATTATCCTCTATTCCGAATCAGCCGCGAAGTTCCGCCTAGAACGAGAACTTCGCCGCTAGCTGTATTCCGCGGGGTCCTCCGCCTCCCAGGAACGGGTTGCCGATGCCCACGTCACCCGTCGCAGTGAGCTGGTACCCGCCGACGCCCGTCTCGCGATTTCCGTTTGCCGCAAACCCGCCCTCGGCTGGATCGGCAATGAACGCAGGCAGGAATGGGTTTGAGAAGTTTGGATGGTTCAAGAGATTGAAGATTTCGGCACGGAGTTGCAGACCGAGTCTTTCCGTGAGCTTGGTGTCCTTGTAAATCGCGAAGTCCCACTGCTTAAAGCTCGGACCACGCAGGGAGTCACGTCCTTCGTTCCCGAAGTGCCGCGTTCCCGGTAAGCAATCCTGTGCGGTACCCGTGACGCCATTGGCTTGGGCGAATGCCGTTATCGTGCACGGAATTGCGAAAGCGTCGAGGTTCACGAAGTTGGTCGGATCATGCGGATGATAAACAACCGGCGCGACGATATCCGGACGATCAAATCCTTCACCGCTCCCGCTGAAATCGTCTTCAAAAAAGTAGTTCATCTGAAAGGGCTGGCCGTCCTGAAGCGTCACAGTACTGTTTATGCCCCATCCGTTTTTCAATTTCTGCCAGTCTCCGCCCATATGCGGCAAGTCGTACGCAAATATCCAGGTGAACCGGTTTCGAATATCAAAGTTTGAGTTGGCATATTCCAAGTTTGGTCTGTTGCTGTCGTTCGGTTGCGAAGCATTGGGCTGGAAATCGAAGCTGTCACTCGCTGTATCAAGGGAATGCGACCAGACATAGTTGACGATCGAAGTGACGCCGCGCCAGTTATTCACCCGCAAGCTGGTTTGCAGCGAGTTGTAATTGGATCGTGCGTTCGCCTGCAATTGGTTAATGTATTCGGCGCCGTAAGGATTGTTCACGTAGTTTGTCGGAACGCTGTACGACGCTGTGATACAGCCGGGGCCGCCAACAAGTGTCCCACCAACATAGCAACCAGGCGTGCTGGCTGCAGTTGCTAGATCCGACGCGGTGATGGTCGCTTGGCTCGGCTGATTCACATCCAGGTAGTGAAGTAGCCGGTGTCCCTGCGAGCCGACGTACCCGACCTGCAGCATGACCTTGCTCGAAATCTGCTGCTGTACATTGAGGTTGTAATTCTCCATATAGGGCGTCGGAAGGTTTCGGTCAATGGCAAAAATGTTACCGCTCGGGGCACCCGATGGAGCACTGAACACCGGCGTATCAGGAGCGATTGATCCCGTCGTTCCAACCGTAAATATGGGAGCCGGTCCCGCGGGGTTGTAAGCCACACCGGGGCAAAATGCGCAGTTATAGGGCAACTCACCGAGAAAAACATCCTGAGAGACAGAATCGAAAAAGAGACCCCACCCGGCACGTAGGACGGTGCGTCCTCTCCCGAATGGATCCCATGCTACGCTCGCCCGTGGCGCGAAGTTCTTGTAGTCTGGGCGGTAAACCTGGCTGAGGCCCGGCTGGCCCAATTGGGTCAGAGTTACGGTCTGTCCGACTGGATCGAATGAAGTGACGTTCGTGAACAGGTTGTCCTTTTCCCCTACGACACCGTAATAATCCCAGCGCATGCCGTAGTCGAACGTCAATCGCGGAGTTATCTGAAAACTATCCTGAACATACAACCCATGATTATTCTGGTAAGTATGGCGAATGGAGTCGCCCAGGGATTGCCCGCCGCCGTCCACAGTGCCAGATAGAAAATCATCCACGGTGCTGAATTGCAGCTCGCCTCGGTAATTCACGCCAAACAATTGCTGAATACTTGTCCGTCGAAACTCGTATCCGAATTTGACGTCGTGCTTACCTATTTTCCAGGAAAAGTTATCCAGCGCCTGCCAGTTTGAATCCACGCGATGCCGAGGGTCAGAGTGGTTTGCGCCAAGCTGTGAAAAATTGGCCACGTCAATCACCGGCAGGCCCTGGTTCGACGTCGTCGGACCAGTGCAGTCCGCGGTGCTTGTCGCCGCGCACAAGTTTACGCTGCTTGGTGCAAAGTTCTGATCCTGCGGGAAAAATCCTTCCGCAAAGCGGTTCCAGCCAATGCGCGCTTCGTTCACCTTGCTGGGTGAAAGCACGCTCACGTACGAGATCGAAACAAGCTGCACTCTGGTCGGCGTATAAGTGTTGAACCCCGGTAACACGCCGCCACCCGTCAGGGCCAAAGGAAAACTTTGCACGCTATCGCCAAAATAATAGCGACCGGTCAAAACATTGTTGGGGTTGAAATTGTGGTCCACTTTCGCAATCAGACTGGTCAATTTATTGAAGGAGGGCGCAATCACAGACGCTGCCAATGCCGGCGCACCACAGTTCGTGTTGCTCGGAAGATTTGGCAACGGCCACGGGTCGCCGTTTGGATAGTGCGCCAGCAAGGCTCCGATGACAGGATTGGTTGCTACCAACGTTGTGGGATCCGGGACGCACGCGATGCTTACGGTTCCTACGGTCTCTCGTTGCCCTTCGTAGTCAACGTAGAAAAAGGTCTTGTCATGTATGATCGGCCCGCCTAATGCCGCCCCGAATTGATTGTTATGGAACGGTGCTTGCGCGGTACCCACCGGGTCGAAGTAATTTCGAGCGTCTAGTGCGTTGTTGCGGAAATAGTCAAAGAAATCGCCATGGAGCTGATTCTGGCCGCTCTTGGTAACGATATTGATGACCGCGCCCGCGTTTCGTCCGTATTCAGCTTCGTAATTTGACAGCACCTTCAGTTCGCTCACAGCGTCGATCGGCAGAATCGTCGCAGGCGTGCCGAAAACGCCTGCCTCGTTGATGGCCGGATCGTTGCGGTAGCCGTCATTCATGTCAGTGCCATCGAGAAGGAAATTGTTCGCGCGCCCGCGGGCACCATTCATCGAAAAAGTTCCGTATGATCCAGGAGAATCCGAAATCTGATCCGGCGATCCCGCAACTCCAGGTGTTAGGTAAATCAATTTCGTGTAGTCACGGCCATTTACCGGCAAATCTTTTACGTTCTCCTGGGTGAGAGTGCCGCCCAATGTGTCGTTGGTAGTATCCAACTGCGGCAAGTCCTCACCAGCCACGACGATCTGCTGGTTTACCCGCCCTGGCTTCAGCGTGGCATCGATGCGTTTTTCGGACGCGACGTCTACCACCACGCCCTTCGTCACCACCTTCTGGAATCCGTTCATTTCCACAGTCACGTCGTAAGTGCCAATCTGCAGTTCCGGCACCAAGTAGCTTCCATCCGCATTGGTTTGGGTCATGCGGTCAATCCCTGTGTTGACGTTGTGTATCGTCACGGTCGCGCCAATCACTGCCGCGCCGCTGGTGTCCGTCACCGTTCCTAAGATTGTTCCACGAAAGGTCTGCGCCCATCCCGGCGCCGCGCTCAGCATCACCAGCAAGAGCACGCACGCCCCGGCAATGGACACACCCCACCTAAAAAAACTCGTCATGGTCTTCTCCTGTGGAGACTTTATACGGCTTACAAGGCGGTCTTGTCCCATCGAAAGCACAAATGCCTTTGATAGGTTTCCCCGGCACTCCGCCCGCACCCAATTTCCACCTCAAAAAATGCTCGTATACCTATAAGCCGCGGCCGGAGGCGAGTCAAGCAAGTTATCCGCTGCTGTAGTGTCCGGATGAGCACGATCCCGATATTTTACTTGGGTGCGGTCCAGCATAACGGGCGGGGTACCCGCGGCTGCTTTTCGGCCTCGAAATGGAATTGCGACTAGTCCAACTCCACCATTCGCGATCTGCATTAATCCCGCAGAGGACAAACCGCGCGTCCGAGTCTGTTATAATTTTATTTCTGCGCAGTACGCGCCCAGATATTTAGAATGCCTGCACCACAACCAAAACGCCTGTTTTTGATCGACGCCATGGGCTACATCTTCCGCGCTTATTTCGCGCCGATGGACCGCCTGCAAACCACCTCGGGTGTCCCCACCAAGGTCCCGTACCTGTTTGCCACCATGATGCGCCGGCTGCTTTCGAATAAAGACCTACGCCCGGATTACATCGCGGTCGTCTTTGACGTCACTGCGCCCACTTTCCGAGACAAGCTTTTCGCCGATTACAAAGCGCAGCGGCCGCCGATGCCCGACGATCTTTCGATTCAGCTGCCTTTTGTTCGCCGCTACTGCGAGGCCATGCACCTGCCCATCCTGGAATATCCGGGCTATGAAGCCGACGACGTGATCGGCACTCTCGCGCGGTTGGCGACGCAAGAGGGCCTCGAAACCTTCATCGTCACCAGCGACAAGGATCTGCTGCAGCTCGTCGCCAAAAATGTCAGGGTCCTGAATCCCACCAAGGGCGACTTGCTCATCGACGAGAAAAAAGTCGAAGACCTCATGGGCGTGCCGCCCTCCCAGGTGGCTGACGTAATGGCCCTGATGGGCGACTCCATTGACAATATTCCCGGCGCGCGCGATCCCGGTGACAAGCCCGCGCCCGGTGAACGTCGCAAAGCAGGTATCGGCGAGGTCGGCGCGCGTCAATTAATTCAGCAGTTTGGCAGCGCAGAAGAAGCTATCAAACGTGCCGCCGAGGTGAAACGTTCGAGCTATCGTGAGGCGCTGCAAAACTGCGCCAAATTCGTCATCCTGAGCAAGCAGCTGGCGACGATCCCCACGGACGCGCCGGTGCCCCTGGATCTGGCGGTGCTAAAAATGGGCGAGCCGGATTCCGCCGTATTGCGAGAACTCTACGCGGAACTCGGCTTTACATCACTCCTTCGTGAACTCGCTCCGCCCACGGACACCCAAAAAACCGATTATGCGCAACTAGATTCCCCCTCCTCGTTCGAGAAGATTCTTAAGGCCATCCCACGCGGCCACGAAACCTCTGCATGGCTAGCGCTTGACGCTGAAGATTCTGACGAAGAAGGCTTCGGCACACGAGTTCTTTCTGTCGAAATTTCGACCAAGCAGGGACAAGCGCGTATTGCAGCCAACGACGGTGAGAATAAAAGCCTCGCCGCTATGAAAGATTGGCTCGCAGACCCCAAGCATCCGAAAATCGTGCATGACCCAAAGCTTTTCCAGTTACTGGCTGGATCGAATTCGGGCGCCAATGGATCTAAATCACGCGATCCCGCAGCCGGAATTCGTCACGCCACCATGCTTTATTCCTACCTCCTGCGTCCGACGACAGCCAATCACGATTTCGCCGAAGTCGTCCTGCGCCATTTGAATCACACTCTCTCCGGAGCACCCGGCGAACACGCCGACTTCCTTCTACGTGTGGCCCCCGTTCTTAGAGCCGAAGTTGAAACGCAAGGGCTGCTGGATCTCTATGAGAAAATCGATTTGCCTCTCGCTAGCGTACTGGCGCGTATGGAAGCCGCAGGGGTTCGCGTAAATCCAGTCGAGCTCGATCGCATCTCCACAAAAACCCTCGAGGAAACCGGCAGACTCGAAAAAAGTATCTGCGCTCTCGCGGGCTTTGCATTCAACATCAACTCGCCGCAGCAACTCGCTGAAGTCCTGTTCGATCGATTGAATTTGCAAGCCCCACGGCGCAGTCGCGCCAAATCGCGCTCTACCGCAGCCGAAGTACTCGAAGAGCTAGCGCTCATTCACGAGCTGCCGAAACAAGTCATCGAATACCGCGAATTATCCAAACTCAAGTCCACCTATTCCGATGTTCTCCCGCGGTTGATTCATCCCGTTTCCGGCCGCCTGCACACTCGTTTCTGCCAGACGGGCACGGCCACGGGTCGCCTAAGCTCATCGAATCCAAATCTGCAAAATATTCCGATTCGCACAGAACTCGGACGCGAAATCCGAGCAGCTTTCGTGTCGTCGCCCGGGTGCCTGCTACTTTCAGCCGACTACTCCCAGATCGAGCTGCGCATTCTCGCTCATCTTTCGGAGGATCCGGTTTTAGTCGAGGCCTTTCGCCGCGGCGAAGATATTCACTCTCGCACTGCTCAAGAAGTTTTTGACGTCGCGCCCTTCGCTCAGACGCGCGAACATCGGCGCGTCGCTAAGGTTATCAATTTCGGCGTGATCTATGGTCTCTCGCCCTTCGGCCTGGCTCAGGAGCTGGGCATCGATCAGCGGGAAGCCGCGAAATTCATTGCCAAATATTTCGAACGCTACAGCGGGGTGAAGAATTTTCTCGATCGGCAAATTGCCGAAACACGCAGAACCGGAATCACCAAAACGTTTTTCGGGCGCATTCGCCAGATCCCGGAAATCAATTCACCGCAACCCAACCTGCGCAATTTCGCCGAACGCACCGCCATGAACACGCCCATGCAAGGCGCGGCCGCCGACCTCATCAAGCTCGCGATGATCGAACTCGACCGCCGCCTGCCGGACGAAAAGCTAAAATCACAAATGATCCTGCAGGTCCACGACGAATTGCTGTTCGAAGGCCCCGAGAAGGAAATCCCGCGCCTGACCAAGCTGGTGAAAGAAGTAATGGAAGGCGTTCACAAGCTGAGCGTACCAATAGTCGCCGAAACGAAAACAGGTCCCAACTGGCGGGACATGAAGTAAGTTGCACAGCCACTCCGTGCGGTCTGTCTTCGATGCTTCGCTGTGTGAGTATCCTGGCCCGCTCTATGCTATGTTTTTGTAATCAGAGAGGTGAATCGTGAACCACCCAACTCATCCGGAAGGTTTCCTGCGACTGGTAGCCGAAGCCAAGAAGCGAATTAAAGAAGAAGATGTCCAGGCCACCAAGAAAAAGCTCGATGCCGGCGAAAAAATAATCCTGGTGGACACGCGCGAAGAAAGCGAGTGGGCGCGCGGCCACATCCCGAATGCCATTCACCTCGGTAAAGGTATCATCGAACGTGACATCGAAAAAACCATCCCCGACAAAGGCGCGCCGATCGTTCTCTATTGCGGCGGCGGTTTCCGCTCCGCCCTCGCAGCCGAGAACCTGCAAAAGATGGGTTACAACAACGTAATCTCAATGGATGGCGGGTGGCGTGGCTGGACGGAAGCCGGTTTCCCCACCATTAAGGATTAGCTGATCCCATCCGGCCAGCGCCACATAATACATCTCAAGCGGGTTGATATGGCATCGCGCGGCACGTTCCGCAAAACGATCACTATGTTCACCGATCTTTTGTAGCGATTGAGTCCGGGATCCGCGAACCTCGAATGATGCGCAAACTACCAGTTCCCCGAGCATCGGCCCCCATTTTCACTAATTGGCGACAATACTGAATCATGCGATTTCCTTAATGCCTTGCAAAATAGGGATTTACGATAGTTCGTTTTGTAATTTGACTTCTCTGCCTAAGGTCTACGCCGGTCCCTCAATTAGTGGCGTCGGTGGTTCCAGGGTCGGCTCAGCGCCGAAGTCGGAGAGTGCCTAACGACATCAAAAAAGTGTCAACTTTGTCCGTGGTGAGTGGGGCGATTTATCCGATAAGCCTTTGATCCCTAAAGCCTTGGCAAACGCCCACGCCCATACATCGTGGAAAATTTGTACAGATAGCCTGGTATCCGCATCTCTGTGGGTTCCGAATACACCGAGCAAACCGAATGGGCGATAGGAAGCTTAAATTTTCTTCCTCTCCTTAGCCCAACGCGCGAGGCTAGCTTTCCGAGCGATCTCGCGTCGCTTCTCAGCAGAAAGAGCCGCCGCGCGTGCATTTCCGCCCTTCTTAGCTCCCAGTTTAGATAGAGCGACTGCGTGGGGGTTCTTTTCCTTCGCCATAGAACGTGTGGCTCTTATGCCTGAATGCTAAAAAAAATGCAACCTGGTACTTGACATCCATGCACGAGCAAGCATATCCTTACTCGTGCAAGCATGAGGTCACTGCAATGACTCAGCAATCGAAAGCAATCAGGATGAACGCGAAATTCGCCCAGGCAACCTGGGGCAAACTTCCGCGCCACGCACTAAGGGCGCTGGAGGAACTGACGAACAACTATTGCCTGTCGGTCGCATCAGGCGATCTTCTTTATCTGGAGGGTAAATGGTACGTCACGCACCCTGGTCTTCTGCGCGTGGCCCGACGGAATCGCTGTACTGGTATCCGAGTTAAGCCGGTCCAAGTGTTCTGCGATCTGCAGACCAACCGGTGGGCGTTCAAGGCCACAGTCTACAAGGGCCGTAACTGCAAGGGATTCGTTGGCTATGGCGACGCCGATCCTTCCAATACATCACCCCTAGTTCGCGGCGCCGAAATGCGTGTGGCTGAGACTCGAGCCGTCAATCGGGCTCTGCGCAAAGCTTACGGCATCGGACTCTGCAGCGTTGAAGAACTTGGTTCGGTTTCAGCTCCGCAGAGGCCTTCCGCTGCGGCACCGCGTTCAAATGGTCATGCTGGATCGAACGGCTCAAGCAACGCCCAACCGCGACTGCGTGACAGACTTTGCCTGCTGATTCGTCAGCACAATCTCGATCCTGCGCTGGTGAAAGCTTATGCCGCTGATTTCTGCGGCACCGCAACTCTCAAAGATGCCAGCCGCGATCTGGTCGAATCCTTTATCACTCAACTGGCAGTTTCAGCTGAGAAAGATAGAGACGCCCTGGTTTGCAAACTTAACTCCTATGCCCAACCTGTGGAGGCAAAGCCATGAAGCGACATATTCCCGGTCTGCATGCACACCAGCAGGATCGTGAAAGTCTTTTGGAAGGACTGTTCCTGGTTCGCGTCGATTCTGCTTCCTACCGCTGGCATCCGCAGAAACCATTCCTATCCCTACGCTTTGTCATTCTCGAGCCCGAATCGTTTGCAGGGCAATCGCTTGCCGGCCGGCTCTATTGCAGCGAACGAGCCTTGTGGAAGCTGAATTGGTTCCTGCACGATTTCGGCTATGACTCGGATCTCCTGCGTCAGGATCAAGTGGATGAAAAAGCTCTGGTTAACCTTCGTGGAGTCGTTCGGACCTCTCAGGTCACGCTGAACGGCCGGTCCTTCCAGAACCTTGAAGCCTTCGCTCCTGCAGCCGAGTGGGAAGAGCTGTCCTGCGAAATCGTGGCAAGACAAGAGCCAGGGGAACGGCCATGATCTTTAGCCATACCCAGATCAGCCAGTATCTACGCTGCCCCAGAAGCTACCGCTATCGCTACCTGGATGGCTGGCAAGAGAAGGAAACGCGTGCTGCCATGGCCTTTGGCCGCTCCTTCGAACGGGCCCTCGCAGCTTACTTTTCCCAAGAAGACTGCACCGCTGCACTCTTCAAGGAATGGGGCGCCTACAGGGACATTCCCTTCGAATACAAGAGCGGTGAATCCTGGGATCGGATGGTTCACCAGGGTGTCCATCTGCTCGAACGATTCGCTCAGGATGATCGTGTGAAGATCGATCGTCCGCAGCAGAATCTGCAAGTAAAGATGATCCGCAGCCTTCCTGGGGACAACGAATTCGTAGCCTATATCGATGCGATAGGAGAACTGGACGGAACGCAGTGTCTGATTGACTGGAAAACTACGACCAGCCGCTATCCGGAAGAGCCAGAGAACCTGTTGTCACTCGACCCGCAGATGGTCTGCTATTCCTGGATCAGCGGCATTCGCGACGTGGCCCTGGTGGTCTTCATTCGCAAGAGTCACTCGGAGATTCAGTACCTGAAGACATCGATCACCGAAGAACAATGGCGTGACTACGGCCGTCTGGTGGAAGGAACAGTACGCCAGATCGAATCCGGCCAGTTTCCACCGCATGGCGGCATCCGGTTTCCCAATAACGGCTGTGTGGGCTGCCCTCATCTGGGACTGTGCTTGGGAGACCAGCACAGGATCGATTCACGGCTGATGCGCCGCCCAGGAGCAAGCGATCTTGATTGGCTGGACGCATTTGACGACTAACGGACAGGTTCTCGCAGAACCCAAATTGAATCGGGGCCGTGGTTTGTTCGTTCTGGGGAAGGTGGATGAGATTTTGTGCTGGGAGCGCACGATTGAGCAGGAAAAGGACTCGCGCTTCGTCGAGCTGGGTCGCTACCTATGTGAAGTGCGAGCCGAGCAGTACTGGAAGCTGGAAAATCTGGCTTCGTTTGATGATTTTCTTAGTAAGCGCTTTCCTGAATCTCGGCGCAAGGCCTATTACCTGATGGCCATTCACGAACAGCTGCCGCGGCGCATCCATTCTGAATTGCGGCAGGTGGGGTGGTCGAAGGCGGCCGAGCTAGTAAAGGTAGCGCGCCGAGACGGGGAACAGTTTGATAGTGCAACCTGGTTGCACAAGGCAGCTGAGTTGCCCAAGGAAGAGTTCAAGCGGGAAGTGGAGAAGCACCTGAACGGGCAGGAAAGCGAACCCTGGGAGATCATTTATTTCAAGCTGTATAGGAGCCAACTGGCGGTCATCGAGCAAGCCCTGGAAACGGCGGCGCTGATGCTGGGTTCATCGCGATCGCGAGGGTACTGTCTGGAAATGATTGCTGCGGATTTTGTGGCTGGAGCACCGCTAGAAATCGCGAACCCGAGGTCATGGCTCTCGGCGCTTGGCCGACTGTACTCGCTGCTTCCCGATCCACAAAAGACGGAATTTCTCCAGCAGATCGAAAGACCACAATGAAATACTCGCAGCTGTGTCAACCGCGACGCCGGCTCAGTCTTGCAAATTATCATCGACTTTGCACACAGATACTCGAGCGAGACGGCTGGCGATGCCAACATTGCGGCTCCTCGCAGAATCTTCAGGTCCACCATATCTGCTTCCGCAGCCAGCTTGGAGACGACACTGCCGAGAATCTGGTTACGCTCTGCGCTAAGTGCCACGAACAGATTCATCGATGCGCACAAGACAGAGATCGCGCCGAAGCCGAGTTCCCAATCGTCAACGATTGATCCGTAAAGGCCTCCATACTCAAGACATATGTCTCTCGACATTCTCCGGCTAAACTTCCAGATTCGTGTATACTTCGCGTAAATCCTGGCGAGGAGTTTTGGAAGAACCACTCTCGAAATATGCTGCAAAAAAGGACTGCTAATCCGCAGAAGAACGTACAGCCTCTCTATAATCCGATCCCGCCGCTGCGGATCGCCTTAGCATTTATCCTGATACTAGCCTGCTTTGCTTTTGTCCCAACTGTGCATGCCAATTCCCGGCTCGAGTGGTCCGTCCTGGGCGCAGCCGGGTCATTGATCATTTTTTTGTTTTTCTTGCGACGTCAGGTCATTGCTACTGGGCGCAAACTGCATTATGAATTCGTCCCCAAACCCGTTCACTACGTGCAGCTCACGATGCATACCTGCATTTATGCGTACTGGGGATGGTATTGGCGCGAGGTTTACCACCAGATTCCGCTGATCGTCGCGCAAATTGTTTTCGTCTACGCCTTGGATATGTTGGTTTGTTGGTCGCGGCGCGACAATTGGATATTCGGGTTCGGCCCGTTTCCCATCGTACTGAGCACGAACTTATTTCTTTGGTTCAAGCCGGATTGGTACTTCTTGCAGTTCCTCATGGTGGCTACGGGTGTGCTGTGCAAGGAGTTTATTACCTGGAAAAGAGACGGACGCCGCGCTCATATCTTTAACCCCTCAGCGGTCGCACTTTTCATTTTTTCTATTGGCCTGATTGTGACGCACAGCTCGCACATTTCTTGGGGCGAGGAAATTGCTATTTCCTTTGCGCGCCCGCCACGTATCTTTCTCGAAATCTTTGTCTTGGGCCTAGTGGTCCAGTCTCTCTTTTCGGTGACGCTGGTCACGCTTTCGGCGGCAGCCACTCTGTACGTCATGAATTTAGCGTTTACTCGGTGGACCGGTCTTTATTTCTTTGTCGATTCCAATATCCCGGCGGCTGTATTCCTGGGGCTGCACCTGCTGATAACCGACCCGGCCACATCGCCACGCAAGAATTTTGGGAAGATTGTGTTTGGTTCGCTGTACGGTGCAGCGGTATTCGGCCTCTATTGGTTTTTGGGCTGGATCGGAGCGCCAACGTTCTATGACAAGCTCCTCTGCGTTCCGCCGCTTAATTTGACGGTCCGCGCTCTCGATCGGGCCAGTGACGCTCTCGCGGCGCGCGTTCGTTTACCTGTATGGACTCCGCGAGCAGCCAACTTTGCTTTTATGGGAGTGTGGATAATTCTTTTTAGCGTCATGTACACGACGGGGTTTGTGGGTAGCAATCATCCGGGTGCTGACCCCGAATTCTGGCGCCAAGCTTGTGTGCAAGGCAAAGGACTGGCGTGCGAATCTTGGGAGCGCCAAATGAATATATCGTGCTCTCACGGTTTGGGGTCGGCATGTATGAACCTAGGAACGGCGCTTAGTGAAGGTCAAATGCTTCCACGCGACACGGCAACTGCGGGCAAGAACTTTGCTCGCGCATGCGAACTAGGCATTTCGAGTGGCTGCGGTGGAGTCTTGCGGGTCGTCACGGAAAATCAGGGAAGCTCCTTCCAAAGTGCCTGCGATCGAGACGATGGAGAGAGTTGCTTCCTTCTTGGATCGTTATACTTCGCCGGACAAGGTGTCTCTAGAGACCCCGCGCGCGCATTCACGCTGCTCCAACGATCCTGTTCGTCCGGTTATTCGCGTGGATGCAGCGGCCTTGGCGAATGTTATCGCGCCGGCGTCGGTACCGCGGTTAATAATTCTCTAGCGATCGAGAATTACGACAAAGCGTGCCGGAACGGCGTTGCGTCAAGTTGTTACTCCGCTTACTCAATGTATCGAGGGCTCAATGACCCATCCAAGGCGGAGGCGCGTTTGCGACACGGCTGCCAGATCAGTGCAGGATTTGCAGAAACGAGCGCGGCGTACATAGGCCAAGCCTTGCCCGCCAAGCTTGCCGTCCCGCCTATCTGTTCATCGGTAGCCAGGTAAACTGCATGAAAATTCCTTCCGAGAATTTGCAGCGTTGAGGAAACAAGCGGGGTTCTGAAGAATGGCTGGCGCGGTTGGACTCGGTCTGTGTACGCGTAATGATACCGCATAACTTACAGATTCCAGTGCCGCTGTTACAGACCATCCCGCGGAATCGCTTTTTTCGCTCAATCGGTCGGCTTCGGTCCGACCTAGACATCTCTTCGATCAAGACTTCGAGTCGCCGCATCCCAAGCCTTGACATCGTTTGGCGCCTAGATATTCTGGTCTTCAGCAGAGCACGCGCTCCCGTTCGTTCCCTCTTGCGTGGCCTGTTAGGGGCGTGTTTGCGCTCAGCTATTGGTCATCGTGGCTTTCTTGCAAAAACTGATATCCACATTTGTACTCCTCCGAAAATCGCTTTAAAATCTCAAACGCGCGCTTAGCTCTCTGGGACGTACTCGACCGCACCGGTGTCGCCATCGAGGATCATTTCTTCTGGGAACCATTTTCAGGCAAGGGTGGCGCGATGTTGCCGCGTACTTGGTCGTGAATCTTCCACGGGATCGCGACGGAAGCCGGTTTGCGCAGCGAGGCGCGTCATTCGCATGTGTTGCGGCATACTGCGGCTATGGCGTCGGTCGCAGGCGGTGCGCAGTTGCATACGATTACAAAGATGTTGCGGCATCGTTCGATAGCATCCTTAACGCCGTACGTCGCGGTTTCACAAGAGGAAGCCGATAGGCAAAAAGCGAAGGTATTTCAAAAGTTCTGATAGATGAACTCAGCGGGCCTTGCTATCGAACTACTGCTTCCGACGCGCGCGCAAGTTCTGCGGCTCTTCAGGCTGGATCAACTCATCCGTTAGTTCATCGACCACAAAGTATTCATCGTTGTACGCCATTGCTCTCAACCGATAGGCGAGCCAACGCGCGAGTTCCGTGCCTTCGGCGCCATCAAACTTCGCCCGAGTCCGCTTTCTCAAGCCATTCAACAACCACCCTATAACGGTTATCCTTTGTGGCACTAATATGAAGGCATTGCACAACGGCGGGGGAGAAGCCGCAATTAACGACGGATTTACGAAGCCCTACTTCAAGTTCAACAATGTTCACGGATTGCCTCCGCGAAACCGTTTGTTTTCCAATCTCGGCCGGAGAAACCGACGAGGTTATTTGGGGAGATGCTCAAATGCATCTTGTGCTGCAATGATCATCCTCGCAAGGACATGCCATCGTTTGCGAATATCTCGAAACAGATCATCAAGGTGTTTATAGTGTCGGCGACATCGCCGAAAAGTCGTATGATCGCGGGCAGGTGCTTAGATGCAGACGGTGTGGCCTTGCGAAGCGAAATCATGACAACCCACAATGTCGGCCCACTGTTCGTCTGCCACGCGAACTGCTGCCGATCTGTTTTGGCCTGGTATCTTTATCAAGATCTGTGCAGGGCTCCGGCGCGCTCGGCTGGGCTAGAGGTGGGAGAACGGATCAGTGATCGAGCAGAACGCATGCTCCGAGAGTGGGGCATTGAGGCGAGCGGACATCGGCCACTGAAGCTCTCCCGCAAGTTGTGTGATGAGGCAAACGCGATCTTCGTGATGGGTCCGTCGTACTTGCATCGCATGGTATGGGAATACGGCGAAGACCTCGCGGACAAGGCATACCTATTCGCCGACCCGTTTACCAAACCGGTGTCTTTCAGCAACGGAGAGTACAAAGTTTTCGATCCTTCGTTCGACGATCGACCGACTACTGAACTAGTGAGAGATTTCAAGTGGATGCGCGATCGAGTGCTGCAAATCCGACTCGCGCTCCGTGGCGACGGTCCGCCGCTTGTCCCGCTGCGCGAGTATTTCGAGCTATGTAAGACGGTCGATCCCGGCAGCCATTGAGCAGAAGGGAGATGCCCCTGAATATTCATTCATTGATGCCACATTGCGCGAGGATCGCCTGGATTTCGGTCGCATGGACAGCTGAAGGCTACACCTAACATCAGCTTCGGTGATAAGGTGACTGGCTTGCGAGTGCGGTTCCGGCATTACATGCTTCCTTTGGGAACATTGTTGGGTTTTTCAGGAGAAGTTGTACTTAAAGATGATGCTCGGTATGATGGCTCATGCGTTACCACGTGCTTGCGTGCGATTACGATGGCACTATCGCACATCACGGACGGGTCGATGACGAGACGATTGCTGCACTCGGCCGATTACGTGACACGGGCCGTCGACTCATCTTGGTGACGGGGCGCGAACTACAGGATCTGCTCGCGGTATTTCCCCGTATCGACCTGTTTGACCGAGTCGTCGCTGAGAACGGCGCTGTGGTCTATTGGCCTGCAGAGCGCGCGGAAAAACTCCT
>CAVPFH010000017.1:0-315775 GCA_963703675.1 uncultured Acidobacteriota bacterium
CTCAAAATCCGGTGGCCGCAAGGCCGTGTGGGTTCGATTCCCTCCTCGAGCACCAACCTTCCATAGGGATTCTTTCGGAACGGCATAGCACGGCAAACCGCGTCGGAAAAGGGGTTTCAGGCATTGGATTATACGAGGATAGCCTTCTCTGCATGTCGGCGTAACGGCGTGACCAAAATCCCTTCAGACGGCCTTGTGACACTGGAGTGACAAGAGTCGTGAAAATGACCTAAGAGTTCGCCGACATCTGCGACCTAGATCGTACCTATATCGGAGGGATCGAACGGGGCGAACGCAACATTGCGCTCGTAAATATAGAGACAATTGCGAAAGCGTTTAAGTTGTCGATGAGTGAGTTATTCAGGGGACTTTGAACGGGCGAGCCAACGATTACCTAGGATGATCTATAAACTTGACAGTCGCGATACTCCCGACAATACTTGCGCCGGCTTGTTGGAATCGACTCAATGAAGAAACCAAAACAAAAAAAAGCGTCCTCAAAGAAGACTCCCGGTTCACAAAATGCGAGGCGGGCGGGTGCCAAGCCTCCCGCGCAACAAAACAGGGCTTCCGTCGCTGCAGATACTGATGGGAAGCTCGCTTTCAATCACGCCATGGTCTACGTGAAAGACGTGGAGCGCGGACTTGGCTTCTACCGAGATTTGCTGGGATTCAAGCTCATTGAAGACTTTCGCTATGAGAAGAGGCCTGTGTATGCCCGCCTACGCGCGCCGGGCGGTGACGGTACAATCGCCCTTCACCAGGCGGCTCCTGAAACTCCTGTTTTGAGCGATGGCGTACGTCTATACTTTGAAGTCCGAGAGCTCGACGACTTCTGCCGCAAGCTACAGCAAAAAGGGTTCCACATTACCCAACTTCCGCGCATGATGCCTTGGGGGTGGCGACATGCCTACCTCAATGATCCTGATGGGCACGAAATCAGTTTGTATTGGGCCGGCCAAAACCGTATGAAGAAAACGGTGATGAAGGCCGCACAAAAAGCCGGCCGAGCATAGAACCATATCTCGCAGATTTACACGTGCTTAACTATTGCGGACGTGCGCGAGGATGGTGGTCCGGTCCGCGGCCCACGGTTGCTCACATTCGCCGTGCCTGCCCTACCATTTCTACCAGCACTTTTCTGGCTTCCGCCGAACTGCGCGCTTCCCGCAAAAATGCGATGCGGGCACCTCGCGTGCCATCTTGGGTTTTCAAGCGTACGTGAAAGCCAAGACGGTCGACCGAAGTCATCGTCACTTCCTGAGACTCGATTCCAGCAAATGCCCGGGCAAGCAGGATGAGCGCGTCCCCGTGATCGGTATTCATGTGCTGAGTGATCTCGGTTGCAGTGTCAGCCAGCGGGTCGGGTTGCCCGCTATAGTATTCCGAGGCAGAGACCCAGCCCATCACCCCGAAGCCACCCACGTAGTAAACGTCCACCACGTCCATCCGGTAAAAGGAGAAGTCGTCAAAGTCCACCCAGTATTTGCTGTTGGCATAACGCGCTAGGTAGAGTTCCCGTGCTTCAGCCACCTCCGGGACAGGCACTGGCAGAATATTTCCTAGCAACGTGACCCTGGACGCACCCAGAGGATCGCCGGTGGTATCGGGCTGAGTCACTAACAAGCTGGAACGCGAGTCTGCCTGCACATTTTGAGTGTGCATGGCCATCGTGCTGATGAGGAAGACAAGATTCGCGTGGTCGTCCAATCCATAGGGCATCACGGATCCGAAGGGGAATCCCTGCTGTTTACGTGAAAGTGTCGACAGACTCCCAACTCGGCCGAGATACACTAAGGTGCGCGCGCGTTCGGCAAACGTGGGTTCAGCGATTGCGGGTTGGTTACTCGCCGCGCCCGAGCCAGCGTGTTTTCCTGCAATTATTGAAGACATTCCTGTGCTCTCATATGGATTCGGCACATGATCCAGGATTCCCTTGTTGCAAGGATCCTTGGAAGAAGCTACCACGTCGCGCTGGAGCCGTCCGGTTAAAGGGAATGCGGTGAGGCGGGTTTTTCCGGATACAGACGCTCAAACTCAGGATCGCCATGAAGGACGGCGAGGTCCGGGTCGCGGCGCGCCCAGACGGAATCCTTGGAACCCGCTTCCCAGGCTTTGCGCAAGGCATCCAGGGCCTCCGGCCTTTTTTTCAGGAGGCAGTACACG
This sequence comes from uncultured Acidobacteriota bacterium, assembly GCA_963703675.1. GTDB lineage: Bacteria > Acidobacteriota > Terriglobia > Acidiferrales > UBA7541 > Palsa-295. Next base: position 2,167 of record CAVPFH010000017.1, read on the forward strand.
CAAGCCACGTTGTAGAGAATCGAGGCTTCGTTGGCGCGCAACGTGATCGCCAAGTTGAGCTCGCGCAAGGCGTCTTGCTCTCGTCCCAATTCGGCGAGCTTAGTGGCCATCAAAACGCGTGCCCGCGCATCCTCGGGCACTTGTTTCAAGTGCTTCTCGATTGCGTCGATGAACCTGTGGGCCATGTTTTGAGAGGGTTCTTTTTTGCCCATGGCACCGAGAGCATTTATGATTGGCACATAAACGTTGTAGTCTTCGCCGCTTGCTTCAATGGCGGCTTCCGCAATGTCCAAAACTTCCTGGTAGCGTCCCGCGGCAAACAGGGCCCGGCCCAGCAAGTAATAGCCGCCATCACAATCGCGCTTGCGTTCGATGGCTTTCTTCACCATACGCACGGCTTCGTCATACAGACCCGCGGCATAGAGGACCCACGCTTGGCTGATGTGCGTTTCGGGCAGGTCCCAGCGCAGGGCCACGGCCCTGCCGGAAGCCTCCCGTGCGCGTTCGACCCACACCTGATCGCGGCTGAAGAAGGAGTAGTACATCGCGCAGGCGTTCGCGCACGCGGCGTAGGCCAGGGCGAAGCTGGGGTCTAGGGCCACCGCGTTTTCGAACATCTGCAGAGCGAACTCGACGTCCTGGCGGGTCAGGCGCCGAGCGTAGCGCTTGCCGCGCAGGTAGAGGTCGTAGGCTTGCAGGTTTTCCGTGGGCTTGTCGGCCAGGGCCTCCAGTTCCTGCGGGGAAAGCGTCACGCGCAGGGCCTCGGCGATCTTGCGGGCCATTTCGTCCTGTACCTCGAAAACGTCCTTCATCTCCCGGTCGAAGCGCTCCGACCAGAGCGGAAAATCGGTGTGCGTGTCCACGAGCTGAGCGCTGATGCGCAAGCGGGCGCCGGCGCGGCGCAAAGTGCCGGTGAGGACGTACGCCGCCCCGAGCTGCTGTCCAATCTGCGCCGGGGTCACCGGCTTGTCGCGGAATGCCAGAACGGTGGGGCGGGAAAAAGTGTTCAGTCCACGGATCTTGGAGAGCTCGGTGATTACGTCCTCGGTGATGCCGTCGCGCAGGTATTCATCCTCTTTCGCACCACTCTGGTTTTCGAAGTACAGCACCGCGACCGATTTCTGCTTGGCTGGAACTACCTGCGCCCCCGAACCTGAAACGCTCTTTTCCGTCGCGGGCCGGCGGCTCGAATCAAGGTCTCGCTTGAGGCGCTTCAGATCGGCGCGGAGTTCGGGGGCGGTCTGGTAACGCAGGTCGGTGTCCTTCTCGAGCGCTTTGCCAAGAATATTTTCCATCGCCAAGGGCAGGCGCGGGTTTAATTCCTTCGCGGACGGGGGCGCGGAATGCAGGATGCCGTCGAAAATCAGGGCCGAGGTCGCACCGGAGAAGGGAACCGACCCGGTGGCCATCTCGTAGAGCACGACACCGAGCGAAAACAAATCTGAGCGTGCATCCAGCTCTTCGCCCCGCGCCTGTTCCGGCGACATGTACGCGACGGTGCCCATGGAACTGCCCGGACTGGTCAGTTGGTCTTTGTCGAGCACATGCGTTTGCGTGCGCATGGATGTGGCGCCGACCGATTCGGCGGCATAGTGGACCGCTGGCGCTAGCTTGGCCAAACCAAAATCCAAAACCTTCGCCTGCCCGCGCTCCACCAGAAAGATATTCGCGGGCTTAATGTCGCGATGCACGATTCCTTTCGAGTGGGCCGCATCGAGGCCGTTCGCGATCTGAATGCCGATCTCCAAGAGCTCCGATATTTCGATGGGCTTTCCCTCAATGCGGTGTTTCAGCGTCCGCCCCTCCAGCAGCTCCATGGCGATGAACGGACGGCCTTCGAATTCTCCAATATCGTGAATTGTGCAGATGTTGGAATGATTAAGCGCAGAAGCAGCACGCGCCTCGCGGCGGAATCGTTCGGTCGCCTGAGGATCGTGGGAAATGTCGTCAGGAAGGAATTTCAGCGCAACACTCCGGCCGAGACGCGTGTCCTTAGCCTTGTAGACTATTCCCATTCCCCCGCCACCCAGTTTTTCCAGGACGTTGTAGTGGGAGATGGCGCGGCCGACAATGGAGGAAGTTTCCGGCACAGGTTGTGCATTGTACGCCAGCATACGAGCAGAGGCAATTGAGCCTCCGGCACACGGCTAACCCCTACCATAAGGAAGGCGGGAAGAGTACAGGAAATAGAGAACGTGACGACCGAGTTTCACTTGTGACGCCGGCGTGACGGGAATACGCACAGATTCAAGGCGCAACAGAGGGGTGCCGAGCGATTACAATTCTTTTGAATCCACGTCGGAAGCACTAAAGAGCGCGAGATGGGTACACAGATCAATTTAGTTTCATCCGCTCACAATCCGCTGGCCGCAAGGACGTGTGGGGTAATGGGCTGATTGTTTTCGGCCCAGCCTTGGGAGAGGGTCATGGTCTCTCGAGTGCCAAGAGTATCAAGGCCCTCGATGAATTGGTGGCCGAGATCTTCGCTTTTTGGCTTGTGCGCTTCAGAGTTCGATGCCTCTGCCGAGGTGGTGACCATCGATATCGAAGCAAAATAGTTACGGATTTCGCAAACCTGCGAACCAGGATTACAGATGTACTGCAGGTGCGAAGCTGGATCGCTGAATTCCAGCTGACTGACGCGGGTCTGACGCTGGTCGCCGTCGGGAGTGGGGTAGCGGCGCTCCTGAAAAATTCGTCCGCGGCTGTCGCGCGCTACAGCTCGATGATTCTTCATCACCGTTGTGGTGCCATCCACGAGCTGTTTGGTCCGCTCAGTCCTCACTATCGCGTTGAAAGGCGCATTCGCAACAGAGGGAAATGGTAATGCTGGCGATCATCATTTGCATGCCGCCGTCCGGCGCGTACCGGACTTCTTCTTGAGTTTGGACAAGCATGCGGGATAGCTACGGAGGCGAAAATGAGCCCAACAGAGAGGAAATCTCGGGCGGCATGATTATGCCCAATTCTTGCGGATTCTGCACGAGGCTTGGGACTTCCCTACCCTGGATCGGTGGAGCATCTGTAACTTCGTTCGTCGCTAGCGGACGCTCCGCTATTGACCTACATTGATTTAATGGAGTGCGGCTTTGGGCATCATGAAAATACTGCTCTACAGCGATATTACTCATCCTGTTTGAATGTTCGTGCGGCCACTAGGGCACAGTTATTCAAACAAGACTCCATGGCGGTAGTCATTTAGAATTTCATTCCGCCGGAGCGGTTTGGGCCTTTCGGCTGGATCAAGTCCCAGCGATTTCCATAGAGGTCCGCGAAAACAGCAACGAGCCCGTACGGCTCTTGCCGTGGCTCTTCGACAAAAGTCACACCCTGTTCCTCGTATGCGGCATAGTCTCGCTGGAAGTCGTCCGTGCAAAGAAATAGAAAAACCCTTCCGCCGCTTTGCGCACCGACTACCTGTCTCTGTCGTTCGCTGACCGCCCTAGCCAATAATAAGCCGCTCCCGGTGTCACCGTCTGGAGCTACGACCACCCAACGCTTCCCAGGGCTTATCTGGGTGTCCTCAACGAGTACAAAGCCCAGCTTTTTGGTGTAGTACGAAATCGCTTCGTCGTAGTCGTTGACGACCACAGTTATCAAGCCGATTCGCTGTGTCACTACTCACCTTTAACCAAGATGGATCTTCAGCTTCGCTATCCTCCGCTGTCGCCGCGAATCAAACGAATTGCTTCCGGTAACGCCGCCGAATCCGTCTGCCCAGATCCATGGCCCGCAGCGCCGTTCGCACCTGTGGTTTCAGTCAGCTCTTTGTCACCCTCGCCCGGAGCGAGGAAGAGATTCGACTCCAAACCGTGCTGCCGGGTATATAGATCGAAATATCGTCCGCCAGCGGCGTAGAGCGAAGGGTGCGTTCCTCGCTCAACGATCCTCCCCGCCTCCAGCACTAGGATTTGGTCCGCGCGCCGCACAGTCGATAGCCGGTGCGCGATCACAAAAGTCGTGCGACCCTTCATCAGGTAACGCAGCCCCTCTTGAATGAATGCTTCCGACTCCGAATCGAGGCTCGAAGTAGCTTCATCCAGAATCAGGATCCGAGGATCGGCAAGGATTGCGCGTGCGATTGATACGCGCTGCCGCTGGCCTCCTGAAAGTTTTACGCCGCGTTCGCCGACCAACGTCTCGTACTTGTGATCGAATGATTCGGCAAATTCGTTGACGCGAGCGATGCGGCACGCGGCCAGAACTTCTTCTTCCGTCGCGGTCGGGCGCGAAAACGCGACGTTTTCCCGGATGGTGCCGTCGAAAAGAAAAGTTTCTTGCAGCACGACGCCTAGCTGCGTGCGATACGAATCCAGCCGGACTTTAGCCAAATCGACGCCGTCGACCAGCACGTGACCGCTCGACGGAACGTAAAACGCCGCGATCAGTCCAATTACGGTGGATTTACCGGCACCGGAGGAGCCAACAAGCGCCGTTACGGTGCCGGGTTGCGAATCAAAACTGACTTCGTGTAGAACTTCCTTGCCGGTATCGTAGGAAAAATTAACCTTCTCGAATCGCACTTCCCCGCGGATACGGTCCAGGATTTCTATTCGTTCCGGCGAATCGTCCTCGCGAGTTTCATTCAGTACTTCGCGGGTGCGTTCTAGGCCAGCCAACGCTTCCGTGATTTGCGGGCCGATTCCTACAATCTGAAAAACGGGGGCGACCAGCATCGCGAGAAAAGCAACGAAGGTTAGGAGGGTACCGAGGGTCATCGTGCCGGCTAGAATCTGCCGTGCACCCAGATACATCATTGTCGCGCTCACCAAGCCCATCAGGCTCGTTGCCGCCAAACTCATCATCGACGTCGCCGTCAGCGTTTTCAGCACGTTGTCCAGTAGGCGCTGGACTCCTGTCGCAAACGACTTCTCTTCCCGATCTTCCGCGTGATAACCCTTCACCACGCGGACACCTGCCAGCGACTCAGTCAGGCGGCCGGCTACTTCCGCGTTTATCTTTGGCCGAGCGCGAAAGATGGGCCGGATCGTTTTGAATGCCTGGCTTAATCCAATCCCGAAAATCACCAGCACCGAGAACGCAACGCCGGTCATCATCACGCTGATGCGCAGCAGCACGACCAGCGCGAAAAGCGCGGTCATGATTCCGCCGATGAATTCAATAAGGCCCGTGCCGATCAGGTTGCGCACGCCTTCCACATCGCTCATGATTCGCGACAGCAGAACACCGGTCTTGTTCGCGTCAAAGTAAGCGATTGGCAAACGGCCGATGTGCGCCTGTACTTTTTCGCGTAGTTCTGAAATCATGCGCCAGGAAGATTTGGATAGGATTTGCGTAAGCGAGTACGACGTGAGGCCTTGAATCACGGTCGCGGTGATAACCACCAAAATCAGCGGCACCAGGATCTGCGCGTGACGCTTTCCGATCACATCGTCGACTAAATACTTTGTGGACGCTGGCAGAATCAGCCCGGATAGCCGATTAATCACCATCAAACCGAAGCCCAGCAGAAGGATTCCGCGCCTCGGCTTGATTAGCGCGAGCACGTCCGGCAATAGATTCCAATCGAACTTCGCCTTCGCAGGCTTGGTGTCTGCGCCCGCCTTTTTCTCCTGACGCTCCATTCGATGGCCGATGCGGTCCACACCCGAAGTACGGTGTTTACTGAGCATATAAACACTATACCGCGAAACGACTACGCCGAAGCCCGCGCCGGTAGCGGTGAAGCCTTGGTGTGCGCAGAAATGGGCTGCAGGTGCCAAATCGCGCGTGCTGATGGCGCAGAACGCACAATTTTTGAAGTTGAGTTCGGGGGACGCGAGTTGTACCGATCATTTGCGGGTGATAGACTTTCGCCATGGCCAAGAAAAAACCGTCACGCCCAAAAAAAACTACAAACAAAAGCGTAAAAATGTCCGCACCCGAGAAAAAACCGTCCAAGAAAGTAACGGCACCTAAGCGCAGCGCTGCCCGGGCGAAGCCAGCGAGACGGCGGCAAGTTGGCGCGAGCCGCAAGCGCGCTCGCCGCTCGTCGGCAGCTGAACTTACTAATCCACTGCCCGTTCGCACGGGTCGTGGCCTCGGTGCCGATTCGGCCGGCCAATCCGGTGATATACAAGGTCTATCCCGCCGCGAGATAGCTGATTCGGAAAGCGTGACGGAACTCGCAGAAGAGGGGCAGGACTATGAAGCCGGAATAATAAACGGCATAGAAAATGCTCCCGACGCCGATCAAGGTGAAGTACGTACGAGAGAAGTCCCGGAAGATGACGTTCCGGAAGAATATCAGCAAGAGCAGCCGTAACGCCGCCGGTCACGCCTAAGGATCAAAGCACGGCCTTCGAAGCGGGTTTGTCGGCAGGAAAAAAAGCTCGACTCGGACCGGTCCCGAGTCGAACTTTTCATTTTAGATGATTGCTGCCCTATTCGGACTAGGGCTGTATCGTTGTTTTCCGCTTCCGGCCCGAACCCGGAAACTTCCCATCTCGGTCTGGCCCCGAAGTGCGTACTTCGAAATCCCCGGTCCAGCCCCGGGGTATTATCGCTGCAAGTTTCCAGTCGCTCGTATGAACCGGTCCCACTCGATCGTCTCGAAGCTCGCAGCTGAATTGCCCGGCCCCAAACCGGTCCTGGGCCGGACGGAAGTCTCAGTAGTTACCAACCGCGCGTGTTTTCGGCCGACTTGCAGCTGCCGTCTCATCTTCAACGGCCGAGTTTTGTCGCGCTTCAGCGTTCAGTCCCGTTAGGAAGGTGTCCACTTCCTTTGTCGCCTGCTCTTTAGCGATTCCATAGCGTTCTTGAATACGACCGATCAATTGGTCGCGGCGTCCCGCGATAACTTGAATGTCGTCATCAGTGAGCTGTCCCCACTTTTCTCGCACTTGACCCTTTACTTGCTTCCACTTCCCTTCCAGTTGGTCCGAATTCACTTGGTCCTCCTCTTTAGAGTCTTTCTCAGCCTCGGACGGTGCATTTTTTCTTGTTCTCTCGCATATTCAGCTGTGGGTATCGCACGTGCGTTGCCGGTCGAAAGTGGCCTTTAGAAGTTCAAGCAACTGAGTAGGTTAGAGGACTTGCCGGGGCGCAGAGGTTCACTCCGAGAGCTGTGCCTCTATGTAAATCTGGTGGATTCGGCGCTTTTTTTCCTAAGATGTTTCCCTTTGCAGAATCAGTGTTTCCATGTAGCATTGCATCGTGACTTGGAGCCTGATCGCTTGCACCCGGTGTTGTTGTCATCGCGACGGCGAGGTGCGATCCGGCGAGGTGAGATTAGAATAATTTAGTAAATCCACACTGGATTCGCGACCCGCCGACAGCCAAGCTGTTGAGCGGGTTTTTTGTTTTTAGAGCGCAAAACCAACGGCGAATCGAAGCAGTCGCGGTAGGGACGGGGATTGCTCCCCGCCCCCCGCACGGACCCGGACGGGCGCGATTAACGCATCCGGTTCTTATCGCAGAGAGAATGGGGACAGGCAGAGGATCTCATGAACACCCTCTATAACTATCGCCCACACGCGTTCCAACTCATGGGGCACGATACGCCGGTACTGAGCCCGGATCGTGTTTCGCTGGAACTCGTTCCCTTTGACCAGAGCCCTTCCCTCCATCCCTTCCGCGACGGTTGGCTGTCCCGTCTTGTTCAGAGACTTCGCGGGTACTACGGCTCTGTACGACTGCCTATGTTCGTGCATCGTCAGATTACGTCCTTGGACTTGCTGACACGATCCGCCCGACATCTGGCGGATAAACATAGGCTCTCCCGGTTCTCGCGCAGGTTGTTTCTGTACATGCTCAGGTTCTTTGACCGCGCAGGGTTCGGTTGTCCCTCACGCTTTCGGGGCCTCCGATATGGCCTTCCACTTTCTCCTACAGTGTCGGCACCCTGGAGTAGTCTTTCGCGGCTCGATGGCTGGCCTGTACATGCCTTTGTCAACGCTTCAAGGTTGGCCTCACGGCCAACCGCACATGACTCAAGGTCGGTATGGTTCGTTAGACCTTTACCGTATGACTCTTTCATTCACAACAACCTGCCGGTTTAGCCCGGCGCTATCAGGAGAACAACATGATGGAAAAACTGGAACGCAGTCGCGCCGACATCACGAAGCCACCCGCGCTTTCGCTCGACAGTTGGGCGGTGATCGTCGCGCTCGTGCTTTCTGCTGCGATCTGGGTTGGTTTCATCAAGCACGTTCCCTGGTAGCTGTGAACTTGGCTACAGAAAACGGCACGCGGTATCACGCTCTAAAAGCACGGATAAATTCCCGGAGGACATAGCATGGCCGGCTCAATTGCGGTTGCTCAACCGGTTCCCGACAGTTTCTTTAAGCAAGCCGTTCGATTGATTCCCGGTCTGCTGCTGCTCATCTCCGTAGGCTACGCGGGCAAAATCATCGAGCGCGCCATCGCAACGTACGGGAAAGCGCATCACCTCACGCTACCCAATATCGAATACGTCCTGTGGGCCATCGTGATTGGACTTGCTATTGCTAATACTGTTAGCGTGCCGACAATTTTCCAGGCTGGTATCGCCACCTACGAGTTCTGGCTAAAAACGGGCATCGTGCTGCTGGGTTCGCGTTTCTTGCTCGGTGACGTCGCAAGGCTTGGTGGCGTCAGTCTGGTTATGGTGGCAATTGAGATCGCCGCGTCGCTTGCGTTTATGACCGCTCTTGGTCGCGCTTTCGGCTTAAAACCCAAGCTGACTACGCTGCTTGCTGTGGGCTCGTCGATTTGCGGCGTTTCGGCGATCATCGCCGCCAAGGGAGCGATCGACGCTGACGATGAAGATGCGTCCTACGCTATCGCCGCCATTCTTTCGCTGGGCGCGATCAGCCTGTTTCTATTCCCGCTTATCGGGCACTGGCTACACCTTAACGATCAAAGCTACGGCTTGTGGGCCGGCCTCGGAATTGATAACACCGCAGAAGCCACTGCCGCCGGCGCGCTCTATTCCGACGCTGCCGGGAAGGTTGCGGTGCTGGCGAAGACCGCTCGCAACGCGATGATCGGCTTTGTGGTTCTCGCATACGCGATTCATTGGGCACGCAAAGAAAAAACTGAGGGTGTGACGAACAAGGCCGCCTTTCTTTGGCAAAAATTTCCGAAGTTCGTCTTGGGTTTCTTGCTGATCTCGGCAATTGCAACCGCTCACGTTTTCAGCAAAGACCAACTGGTGAGCTTGGCCAATCTCTCGCGCTGGGCATTTCTGCTGACATTCGCTGGTGTGGGCCTGCGTACTAATATTCGCGAACTGGGTAGGCAAGGTTACCGTCCGTTTTTAGTCGGCGCGGTGGGTGAGGTGGTTATAGCGTTTTTGACGTTAGGAATGGTTTTGGGGGCGGACAGGCTGCTTCGCTGATTCTTGGTTGCTCGGTGGGTTGGAAGTGATCGCCTTCTCCCAGTCCACGGCTGCCGGCTCGACATAAACCGTCGACCCGTCGGTATAAATGCCCTCTTCCGTCACGCTGTGTCGCACGAATACGTGATTTTCGACAGGACAATGGGGTGTATTCGGTATGGTTTGCTCGGGGCCCGGCGGGCAGAATCTCGTCCAGCGAAGCAGTCTGAGCGCAAGCAGCGGCCTTTGCGGTGCCCCGTTTATTGCGCAGAATTTATTTTGCAGCCACTAGGAGAGCTCACATGAACAACAGCACTAAGGACCGGGCAGAGGGTAAGTTTCACGAGGTAAAGGGAAAGGTGAAGGAAAAGGTGGGCCGTGCGACCAACAATCCGAACCTCGAGGACGAGGGAACGGACGAGAAGGTTGCCGGAAAGGTCCAGAAAAAGATCGGTCAAGTGGAGAAAGTGTTCGAGAAGTAGTACGTGAACTGTCGCTAGATCCACGACCTCTGGATGAATTGACGCGAAATCTACATGCCGTCCGCTACCAACTGTGGTGTGACGGCATGTAGTCCCGCAGAGTTCCCCACCAATCGGAACACCGCAGCATTCACAGCAAGTCAAAACTAATTTCGAAAAAAGGATGTAAAAATGTCGATAAAGGCGTGGGCAGCAGCTCTGGCTTTAGGAGTTTTGTTATTGAGTTCGGGGTCCGTTCGAGCGCAGAAAGAAGAAAGAACTGCGGATCAGCGTTTGCAGAATTCTGCGATCGCGCTGCGGGAATTGATGGGCGCGCCGGATAAGGGCATTCCGCGCGACCTTTTTCATAAGGCTCGTTGCGTCGTTATCATTCCAGGCCTCAAGAAAGGCGCTTTCATAGTGGGCGGCGAATACGGGCGGGGATTTGCGTCTTGCCGGACTGAGAGGGGCGCCTGGAGCGCGCCAGCGGCCGTTCGCGTCGAGGGCGGAAGCTGGGGATTGCAGATCGGCGGCTCTTCGACCGACGTGCTGATGCTGATCATGAATGAAGGTGGAATGCATCATTTGCTCGGCGATAAGTTCACCATCGGTGGTGACGCCGCTGCAGCGCTCGGTCCAATCGGTCGCCAGGCTGCTGCAGACACCGACGTCTTGATGCATGCTGAGATTTTGTCGTGGTCGCGATCGCGTGGAGTGTTCGCTGGCATTTCCCTGGACGGCTCGACGTTGCGGCCGGACAACAGCGAGAACGAAAAAATATATGGATCGGGGATTTCAAACCGCGAAATTCTCGCGGGTAGAGAATCTGTTCCGCCGGCTGGTGATCAGCTTGTCGCGGCGCTCGATCGCTTCTCCCACGAACGGGTCCGTACAGAGAATGCTGACACGACTCCTCCCCCAGCCGATCATGAACCGCTCGGTCAACCGATTGACAAGGGCCAAGTTTATTTCGACGTGAATCAGTCTGACCTGTCGCCGGATGCGCAGCAGAACTTGAACGCGGCGGCGCAGACGTTGAAGACCAATGGCGATTGGAAGGTTAAAGTCGTCGGTTGGGCTGACCCCTCGGGGAACAAGGCTTCGAATTTCATTTTGTCGAAGAAGCGCGCCGATGCTGTTAAGAAATATCTGGTGGATCAGGGAGTCGATAGTTCCAGGATTTCAACCAATGCGCGGGGAGAAGATACGTCCGGTCGTGACCCGTCGAAGGAAAGGCGAGTGGATATTTACCGTTCGAACCGATAAGCGTGCACTAGGTTCGAGTGACTTGCAGCGGCTCGAATTGAAACAACTTGCCCTCGAAGCTTTGACCTACCGCAATGAAACGTTTCGGGGGCTTCATTTTTTGGCGCCGCGATTCGCCTTGCCGTCAGATGGCGTGGCGGGCTTTGTTTTTTTTTGCGTTCGCTCCGGCAAGCGGAAACCTGCCCGCTGCGTCCGGAAAAACTTGGGACGCAGCGGCCTCTACAAAGCCTTCGCTCGGCTGTTTCAGGCGGAGGATTTGCCGGCTGCCGATTTCGTTGCTTTGGCGTTTTCGTTGAGGTACGACGCCAGGACCGTTTGAAATTTCGCCAGCCATGCTGGGTGTGCGGGCCATGCTGGGCCAGTTACAAGATTGCCGTCGGCCACGGCGTCGGTCATTTCAACTGTGGCGTAAATGCCTCCGGCATTTTCTACTTCTGGGGCGCACGCCGGGTAGGCACTGAGGCGTTTACCTTTGATCACGTGGGCCGCGGCTAAAATTTGCGGGCCGTGGCATAGCGACGCGATTGGTTTATCAGCCTCTGCAAAGTGCCGCACCATTTCGAGGACCCGAGGGTTCAGTCGTAGATATTCGGGCGCGCGGCCACCGGGTATCACTAGCCCGTCGTAATCTTCGGGACGCGCGTCCGCGAAGGTCGCGTTCAACTTGAAATTGTGGCCTGGCTTTTCTGAATACGTTTGGTCACCTTCGAAATCGTGAATTGCCGTCCGCACAGATTGACCGGCTTTCTTATCGGGGCAGACGGCGTGAACTGTGTGCCCAAGCATCTGCAGAGCTTGGAAAGGCACCATTACTTCGTAGTCTTCGACGTAATCTCCGACAATCATCAAGAGTTTTGCGGATTGCATAAACCCTCCGTGAGTCAAATCCCACGAGTCGAATGCGGAGACCGAATTTCGCGATCGAATTTCTAAGTATAAGCCCGGTGATACATCGCGACGCAATATAAAAGGGCGCCCCTTTTGGAGTAGGGTTTGGGTGGTTGCCTCGACCCTACAAAAAGGAACGCCCTAAATGGATAGCAAAAAGTATATCGGTATGGATGTGCACAAGGAAAGCATTTCGATTGCGGTGAGAAATGGTGCAGGAAAGATCGTGATGGAATGCGTCATCGAGATGAAAGCCAGCATGATTCTGCAGTTTATCGATGGGCTGCGTGGAGACTTGCATGTGACGACGCCTGGTTGTAGGACCTGTTGAAGCCACACGTGACGAGATTGATGGTGTGCGATCCGCGCAGGAATGCCTCCATGAGAGAAGGCCACCAGAATGACAAGATCGACTCACGCCGCTTGGCCGAGTTGCTGCGTCTCAACCATCTCAACCCGGTCTATCACGGTGAACACGGCCTGCGAAGCCTGAAAGAACTGGTGCGCAGTTATCTCACCATTACCAAAGATCGGACGGGTCATGTCGCGGGTGAAGGCCATCTATCGCAGTTGGGCCATTCCTTGTAGCGGCAAGCAGGTCCATGCGCCGCGCCATCGTGTCGAGTGGCTCGGGAAGATCACGGAACCGGGGGTACGCCGGCGGGCCGAGTTTTACTACCAGCAACTCGATGCGCTACGGACGATGCGTCAGCAAGTGCGCCGGGAGCTGTTGGCAGAGGGCCAGAAACACCAGGTTTGGAAACGGCTCCGCCAGATTCCTTCGATCGGTCCGATCCGGTCCGCCGTATTGCTTGGTATTCTGCAGACCCCGCACCGTTTCCGCAGCAAGCGGCAGCTGTGGACCTACCGCGAATTTGGCATCGAGACACAAAGCAGCGCCGATCACCGTAGGGTCGACGGATCTCCAACGACACAAAAAAAGGGCCCCATGGACCGGGGCCCTTCGTCTGGTCACAAGTTAGAGTCTTCCAGGGTTTGTCTATCGTTCGGGATGCTTTTCCTTCTGTTCTTCCTTTGACGGCTTCTTCTCCTCTGGTTTGTTATTTTTTGGCGGCGTTGACGATGGGGCCGGCTTGTTTGGAGGCGGCGCGGGTCTTTCCGCTGGTGCTGGTTTCGGCGCAGGCCTTTCGGCAGGTGCCGGTTTTGGCGCCGGAGCCGGATGTTGAGCCGGAGCCGGAGCCGGAGCCGGATGTTGAGCCGGAGCCGGAGCCGGAGCCGGATGTTGAGCCGGAGCCGGAGCCGGAGCCGGATGTTGAGCCGGAGCCGGAGCCGGAGCCGGATGTTGAGCCGGAGCCGGAGCCGGTGCGGGCCGCTCCTCAGGCGCTTTGGTTTCATCGCGAGCCGGGGGATTCTCCGGCCTGTTTGCTGGAGGCGTCGCCGGTCGCGGTTCGGCCGCATTGCCCGGTTTTGCGGCTGGTGCATTAGCGGGCGGCCTGTTAGCCGGAGCAGGAGGTGCAGCCGGCTTGGGCTCGTTCGGATTGGCTGGCCGTGCGCCTGCTTCGTTTGGCGCCGGCCTAGTGGCCGGAGCAGGAGGTGCAGCCGGCTTGGGCTCGTTCGGATTGGCTGGCCGTGCGCCTGCTTCGTTTGGCGTCGGCCTAGTGGCCGGAGCAGCAGCTGGTCTGCCTGCACTAGCCGGCCGCGCGGCAGGCTTAACAGTCGAGTTGGGCTTAGCGTTCGGTTTCGTAGCCGGTTTGTAGGCTGCCGCGGTCAACGGTTGCGAATGGCCAACGGGTATCGCTCGTGGCGACGGAGCCATTTTGGTGACGACGGGATGGCTTGCGAGCGACGCCGGAGGACGTGCGGAGGCCGGTGCTGGTTTGAGCGCTCCGGCATAGCTCTGGGCAGTGGGAGGAGTTGGCTTCGCTGAGATAACTTTCGGACTGGAAATTTCTGCAGCACTCACCTTCACAGCCGCTGCAGCAACGGGGCGTCCACCTTGAAACGCTGCTTGTGGGACAGCGGTAACAGCGCCCGGAGCAGCCTGATTCGTGTAGGTAATGTTGGTTACCCTATTGTTGATGACCGTGGTGTTGTAGACGTTTGTGATTTGCGTTCGCTCGATGACACGCGAGCTGGTCACGTTGACGTTGGTGACATAGGCGGCGCTGGTGCGATATCCGGGAACCCAGACGTCACGCGGTCCGAGCGGCACCCAAGCGACACCGGCGACTCCGCCGCCAATGGCAATGGAAGCGCTAAACCCGCCGCCACCGACGAATCCGACGAGCGCAGGAGCATAGACCGGACGAATACCCCAGCCCACTGCGACTCCCGGGCCACCAATCGCTACAACTGCGACCGGTCCCGGAACCCATCCCCATCCGCCGCCGACGTAAGCCCATCGACCGTAGTGGAAAGGCGCAAAGCCCCAGGGCGCATCATCAACCCACGTCCATCCCCAGGGCGCGACAAAGGCCCAGTGGCCTGTGTGATAGGGAGCCCAGCCAACTTCGACTTGCGCCGGCACCCAGACCGGTCCGTAGGTGGGATCGGTGCGCCATGTTCCGTAGTCGTCGAGATCTTCGTAGCCGATTACTTCTCTGGAGAGATAACGCGCCGATTGCGCGTTGTCTTCGCGACGATCGCGCTGCACGCACCAATTATCGAAATCGTCAGGATTAGGCAGGTCATCGGCGCTGAAGTTGACTTGATCGGTGCCATCGAGTTCGTATTGCTGGCCGCCTTTGACGTCGTAAACCTGGCCGCCCGCCGTCACTTCCCCGGCGCCGTTACGTACTGTAATTAGACTTTGTGTGCCGTCTGAGTTGACGTCCACGCGATACTCGCCGGGGCTCACAATCGTGAACGCCTGATTGGCCGTGTCGATCTCGTAGTTCTCGCCTTCGTAGATGTGAAGAATGCGAAAGTCCGCGCTGCCTTGCGCCACCTGAATCTGCACGGCCTGGTCGCTGATGTTCAGGAACGAAAGTCCAGTCTGCTCGGAAACTCTAATAGCAGTGCTCCCGAGGTGAAGCTCTCCGCGCGAGCCTTGATCGACCCAAAGTTGGTCGCCTGTAGTGAGGGGACGGTTAGGAGTGGCCTCGACCCAATCCTGGGTGCCTGCTGGTTGAAATGAAACTGAGCCTTGAATGAAATTCAGGCGAGCGACGCGACTGGGCGGGTCTTCATCTTGATCTTGGGCGGTGGCAATGCCTGGTAACGTGAGAAAGACTATAGCGATGATGAGCGGTAGCAATAGACGGCAATTTTTGCTTGAGCTTGTTAGCGGCATTTTCACGGACGGCTCCTGTTCGTTTTTGCAGAGTTGTAATGAACTGGACGAATCGCCTGCCAGTTTTGGTTGTTTAGTTGATCCTGCGTGGCCGGGGGCGCACTTAGGTTCGGTAGTGTAACACCAGTTGACAAAAAAAGTCGCAGGCTGTGAATCCAATCAGGTTGCTCGGCGAAACTTGTCCCGATTTCACGCTCTGCTCGTGACCGCGAACGTGACATCCTAACGGTCCGAGGCTCAAACGCTCGAAACTGCTGAGCGCCCGGGCACGACGCCTAACCTGCCAAACCAACTCGTAGCCAAAAACCAGGTGAACCACAGCACGATCTTCACGTTTGACATGGCCGTCTCCGGTCTTGCATATAAGTAACCCGATTCCGAGCGTTTTGTTGCTGCCTGGATGCCAGCAAAAATTCGCAGCAAACACGCATAGTTATCTTCGACCATACACACAATCGTTTGAAATTGGTGTATACTGGTCGCCATGGGTAGGACCAACATAGAACTTGACGACGATTTGGTGCGAAAAGCGCGTAAATTAACCCGCCTGAAAACCAAACGCGAAATCGTTGCTAAGGCTTTGGAGTTGCTTGTACGATCCGAGAGTCGTAAGGGCATGCTGCGCTACTACGCTGGTGGCATTTGGAAAGGCGATCTGAAGGCCATGCGCAGGAATCGCGTTTGATTTTAGTGGATAGCTCCATCTGGATCGATTTTCTAAGTCCTGCCCCCGGTCCCGCTGGTAATGAACTGCACCGGCTCATTGAGGAAGCCGAGCCCGTGGTCTTAACTGGCATTATAGTTTCAGAGGTTCTTCAAGGGCTTACACGAGACATAGCTCAGATCGAACAGCTTCTGCAGATGTGGGAAATGATAGAGCCGAGCGGCTTCTCGACCTATCGAGAGGCAGCGGCCATTTTTCGAATGGCGCGCGCGAGAGGCACAAGTTTGAGCACGATTGACGCGCTGATCGCTTCCATCGCGCTTGAACGCGGCGCGACCGTGTTCACCCTCGACCAGGACTTCGGCCGAATTGCGCGTTTCACAGAGCTTTCATTATACGAACCGCTAGATTCATCCACTTAAAGCCGCGAATTTCCAGTTGCGATTTAAACCCTACGACATGGCCGAGTGATCGCGAGATTCGTGTAAACTGTTGCCTTCCAAAATCAGTTCAAATCACAACACAAAAGGTGCCGGCGACGTGATTAATACTTTCCTACCTCAAGGGCTGGCGGTTTTGGGCGCCGGCAAGATGGGCAGCATTCTGATCGAAGCATTTTTGAAGCATGGCTTGATTGAGCCGTCGCGAATTTTTGCAACCGTGCGCCAGACGAGTTCGGAGCGCTGGACCATTTCCAGTGAGAACATCACCCCGGGGACGGATAACCGCGCCGCGGCAAAACATGCGGATGTGATCCTGGTTTGCCTCAAACCGCTGACAGTCGGACCGGTCCTCGATGAAATTCGTCCTGACTTGAATGAACACAAATTGGTGATTTCGATTGCTGCTTCCGTTCCCACCGAATACTTCGAGCACCGGCTCGGCGCGAACGTTCCTGTGATTCGCGCGATGCCAAATACGCCCTCCATGGTGGGCGCAGGTATTACCGCGATCTGCAAAGGCAAATTTGCTGCCGCGCAACATCTGGAAATCGCTCAGAAGCTTTTCAACGCCGTGGGAAAGACCGTCGTCGTGGACGAGAAGCATATGGACGCGATCACCGGGCTTTCCGGCAGCGGTCCCGCGTTTCTTTACATTATTTTGGAAGCTCTGGCGGAGGGTGGCGTGAAGATGGGACTCTCGCGAGAACTCGCGACCCTGCTGGCGGCGCAGACGATGCTCGGTGCGGCTAAGGTAGTGCTGGAAACCGGACATCATCCGGCGCTGCTGAAAGATACTGTGACGACCCCTGCGGGTTGCACGATTGACGGGATTCTGGAGCTGGAGGAGGGCAAATTGCGCGTCACGCTGATCAAGGCGGTGGTAAAAGCTTCGCAACGCGCTAAAGAATTGCTGTTCACCGACAAAGAGCCGTAGCGGGATACTCGGCGTCTCGGAGAACGGCTCTCAGGTCTTAATGCAGCGCCGCGGTCCCCAGCGCCCATTCCTGCGGCGGGCGCACACATGCCCAAAGTTCTAATTATAGCGGCGCCGGTTTGGTGTTTGTATGCGGCTCGACGGTTTGTGTCGAACCGGCAGAATCAGTGCGTGATTTCGTGGGCGAGGCGAAAAACCTATCGCCATCCCAACGCCTGGGTTTCGCTGCAGTGCCCGGTCTGGCTGGATTGCGCCGGACCGACCCCTACAAAATTTCCCGGACAGATCACTCGGTTTGGTTGGATCCAATGCTACCAGCGCAACAAAACTAACTCGGCGCAGAATCCCGGGCCCATAGCGGCCAGGATGCTGAGAGAGCCCGGCTCTGGGCGCCGGTTGGAGTAAACATCTTCCAGTACGAGCAAGACCGACGTCGAAGAAATATTGCCGACTCGGCGCAAGCATTCCCAGGAAGCCGAAAGATCGTGGCAGGTGAGCCCGAGCGCGGACGCGGTCGCTTCTAAAACTTTCGGACCGCCCGTGTGCATGACCCAAGACTTGATATCGGAACGCTTGTGACCATTTTCGGCGAGGAAAGCGTCGACATCCTTACCCAGGTGCTTGGTTACCATGTCCGGAACTTCGGGCGACAGCACGATGCGGAAACCCTTTTCGGAAATGTCCCAGCCCATCACTTTTTCGGTGTGCGGATAAAAGCTGGATCTAGTCGCCAGAATTTCCGGCCCGTCTGACTTGCGCTTCGAGCCCACCACCACCGTTGCGGCCGCGCCATCGCCAAAGAGCAATGCGGAAATCAGGTGAGCCATGGAAAGATCATCGCGCTGCAGGGTCAGCGAGCACAATTCCACGGACAACAGAGCTGCCGCCTGGTCAGGATAACCGTGAACGTAATCGGCCGCGCGCGAAATACCCGCAGCGCCGGCCACACAGCCTAATCCGAAAATTGGAATACGCTTAATATTGGTCGAAAGCCCCATACGATTGACCAAGCGCGCGTCCAGAGAAGGCGCCGCAATACCCGTCACCGATGTGACAAAAAGTGCGCTCAGGTCCTTGGGACCGATACCTGCTTTGTGCAGCGCCTTGCATAGCGCTTGTTCGCCCAATTCGAGGGCATGTGCGATCCAGGTATTGTTTGCTTGCCCCCAAGTAGTGAGTTTTTCGTAATATTCGATGGGTTCTACCAGGTAGCGCCCTTCCACCTGCAAGCTTTCGTCGAGCCGATCAAGGATGTCGGGATTCGACAAGCGGTGGCGCCAGTCATTCTTCAGCGCCTCAGTAAGCAATTCCTGCTTGTAATAATATTCAGGGAAGGCGCTCGCAACGCTAGCAATCCTCATCGATGGGGCTCCTAATTTGTCGGTGGTATCGTATCGGGAAGATAGTATCCCGAGAACGGTGAATATTAACAGGCCGTTTTTAGAAATTGTGGCTTTTGTTACGGTTAGCCTAACTTGTCACCTTTCGTGCCACCTAGGCTCAAATTTGTGAAATTGGTTGTAAACGGGGGTAAGCGCAGCTCGTTTTGCTGAAAAAAACCCGGGTCTAGGTTCAGACCCGGGTCGGGGGAGGGAGGGACAGCTGGGCCGAAAAGTCCTGGGGTCTCCTTGCCGCTAGTAGTTCCAGCGGCGTATTACAAGAGTGGCTCGGAATACGAGCTGGATCGCCAAAACTATAATCGTGTCGCGTACTGCGGCCATGCTCTGACGAATCCTCGATTCGTGCGCTAAACTGTGCTCGGATCCAGTGGCTGCATTCAGTGTCCGGTGACTTGAATTCCAGTTCATGTTTGTCAGCGTAGCCATGGCGTATCCCCTTAGTTCACCACGTATACGGGATTGTCGTGCTCGACGGCGAGAACCATGGACTTGAAGATGTCGACGTCCCAACTGTCTGCTATGCGCAATCGCACAACGTCGCTGGTTTCGGATATCAGGCGCCCTCGCAAGGGCACTCTCAAGTTGCCTGCTGCCACTTTTAGTACCACCGGCAGTCCCATCCAGATCCCGTAAGCTTCGTCCATGTTGTCCCCCTCAGGACTTCAGTTGCTCCAACAACTGCATTGTCGGTGGCAGCCGCGGTATGGCCAATGGTACAGGGAGCTAAAGCTGGTAGGAGGAAGGTACCAGCACATTGCGCGGTGTTTGAGAGCGGCGATTGCCTGTTTTCTGGTATCGTCGTTATACGCGTTTGCGGCCTTTCAGCCATCGCCGGCAAAGAATCAGGATCAAGATGATTGAGCTTTTAAAGGAACTTCTGCACCAGCTGTCCGACGTTCGAGGCCTGGTAGCACTGGGCGGGATGCTGATGGTGTGCGTGATTGTGTTCGTGGAGACCGGTCTGTTCGTTGGGTTTTTTCTGCCCGGCGATTCCCTGTTGGTGACTGCGGGAGTGGTTGCTGCGGACCACTATTCGGGATTGAAAATCGCCTGGCTGTTGCCCTTGGTTACGCTGTGCGCGATTGCCGGGGATCAGCTCGGCTACTTCCTCGGGCGGACCATGGGCCAAAAACTGTACCAGCGCGAGGACTCACGTTTCTTCAAAAAGCGACATCTGCGGCAGGCTCACGAGTTTTACGAAAAACATGGCGCTAAGACAATTATCATGGCGCGATTCGTTCCTATTATTCGGACGTTCTGTCCGCCCGTGGCCGGCGCCGCGCGCATGAATTACACGCACTACCTACTGTATGACATCCTGGGCGGATTCTTGTGGGTCTGGGGAATGATCCTGTTGGGCTACACGTTAGGCAACACGATTCCTAACATCGATAAGCGCATTCATTACGTGATCGCCATCGTGATTTTTCTTTCGCTCCTTCCCGCCATCTATTCCGCCTGGAAAGCGCGGGCACAACACAAGGGCGCAGCGAGTCTAGAAGGTCCTCAGCCTGAAGAAGAATAGCGAGCGATAAGCATCAGGTCCAGCGCAACTCAAACCGATGAAAATGCAAAACGGGGAACCTGGCGGTTCCCCGTTTGCTTCCGTAGGCCGCCTCGGTGCCGAAGGCGCCGTGGCGGTGCGCACCGCAAAAGCGGTGTGTAAACGGTGTCTAACTTAAAGTCCGCTGCCCGGTGGCGTCATAAAACATCCTCCGTGCAATGACCACAATTCCGTTCTACGCTCGTGCAGTATCGAATGCAATTGGAAATTTTGCACAGACCAGTCACACACCGCAGGGCTTCTGTCTAGCGATTCATTACCGAAATTGCACACTCAGGGGTGGCATGGACCCCGACACGCAATTCGAAGGACTGAAGACTCATCTTTAGTCCGCTGCGTTTGACTACTTCAGGAAAAGCGTTTCGCGGATTTGGTCGCGGCCTACGAAGGTCTTCGAGGTGCGGAATTTGCCGAATAGATCGAGGATTTCGCGATTCCGGAATACGCGCGCGTGAACCGTAATCGTTGGCGACGGGAGAACTTCGATGGTTTGCGAGTCCAGAATCTTGTAGCGATGAAAACGTTCCGGTGCGCGGCTATGGAATGAGGCCAGCACCGCGCCGCTCGGCTTCACCATCGCGTAAACTTTCTCCATAACGCGGGGTACTAACTCCGCATCGAGATAGTCGAAAAGATCCCAGATTAGAACGCCGTTAAAATTCTCGTCGGGATATTGCAGAGCAGTGTCCAGGAATTTCCCCGCCAACATGCCTTGGGATACTTTGGTGCTTTCATCACCCGCCCGCGCACGCCGGAGATTCTCTTCCTCAGCCGTCAAGAATTCCTTCCAGGCGCGAAGTAAGTCTTCGGTGGAGAGCCGGAATCCCTTCTCGATGAAGAACATTATGGTGGATTGAAAAACGGCGCCGAGATCAAGAATTCTGCCGTGACCGGCGTCACTGAGCATCCACATGAACTCTTTCAGGCCGTTTGATACCCGGGAATTCGGCGATGCCTCAGTCACGGCGGCGGGTCCAGGCTTGGAGGACGCACGTGCCGTCGCCATCGTACTTTCCCGGATTTTCGAGGTCCAGTTCATGCTTGCCTGGTTACTTGCGATCCAGCTACGGCGGTTTGGGGCGTTGCGGCAATCTTGCCATTTCCCGCCGTGGAGGGTTTATCCGCACCGGCGCTCGTAGCACTGGCGCTGGTCTCGTTCGCGCGAATCATTTCCACTTTACCGCGCAGTCGAGCGCCGTCGTCAATAGCGATACGTCTGGCCAGTAAACTCCCCTGCACGTGACTGGCCGGGCCCAATCGCACGCTGTCGCTCGCCTTCAGATTTCCCTGTACAATCCCCTCAATGATGATTTGAGCGGCTTCAATGTCAGCATTAACGTTGCCGTTCGCCGCAACCGTCACTCGGCCGGCTCCCATTTGTATCTTGCCCTGCGCTTCTCCTTGAATAATCAAATTCGAATCGCCGGTGATGTCCCCACGAATTTTCAATCCGGGGCCGATGGTGGAGCTGGAAGCGGCATCAGAAGACGAGTGCGACCCAGAAGCAGATGTGCCAAATCCGGACAAGGACGAGGCGTGTATCGTGGCAGCTATTTCAGGTGAACTCACGGGCGCGGCAGCCGGTTGATTCTGTTTCGAAGGTGTTGCAACCGGTTCGGGTGTCGTTGACCCTGCCGAAGATGGCTTGGCCTCATCGGATTTACGCCACATTTGTATTTCCCCCTGTGTGATTGGACGCTGCGCCGGGTGGCAGACATCCTGAAGCGACCTTGAGAAGTGTCAACTCGAACTATAGTACATACACGTACCCGAGCGGAAGAGGAACCCGTACGAAAACGACACTGCGTCCGCATTCTTGCTGCGAAATTGCCGATTTTCGTCTCAAAACTGAGACTCACGATGTCGTCTTGATGTTGTTGCGACGTATTTCCCACAGGACGGCCAGATACCCTCCTGCTTCGTGAAGAAATATCCTAAGTCCCTCGCGAGTGCGCCACCAGCTCTGGGGGTCGTATTCGGAATCCGGCGCCGAAATCACACGCAGTTGGGTGCCCGGAGGTAGCGTTCGTTCGTAGATATATTCCGAGCACCGCGTGTGGTAGTTGGATGTCACCAATAGAATTTTCTTCCAACCGTGTGCTGCGATGAATTCGCTCACGGCGATGGCTTCCTCGCGTGTGTCGTTGGCCTTGTGCGTGAAAGGAATGATCGCGGTGGCCGGCACTCCGTGATCGGTCAAATCTCGCTTCATCAGCTCGGTCGTGGTCGCATAGGATCGCAAGGAGCGGCCGGTGGCCACCACTTTTGGAGCCAGGCTCGCCCGATAGAGTGCTGCCGCGCGAGCGGCCCTCACCGCGTCGAAATTGTCGCCACTCAATACCACGATTACGTCGGAGGCTTCGGGTGCGTCATCCACGATCCAGAATTCTCCGGCGAGCCGCAACAGCGGGACACGAACGAGATAAAGGACGGCAAGAAGGGCGGCGAAAAAAATCAGGAACATGAGCTTGACAATTATTCCGCCGCGCTGCGGAACGGACTCGGGCAACAGTGCGGTAGCGAAGTTCATCATTTTTTTCCGGGATCGAGCTTGCGCAATCGTTCGGCGGCCTGCTCCGGGAGCATTCCGTTGAAATACACTTCCTTGATGCTGTAAGACTTGCTGCGTTGTTCGATAATCGGCAGAATTTCGACGTGCCAATGATAGTCGCCCGCGATCGTGCGCCAGTATTCGCTGAGCTCGCCCTTGGTTTGCAGCGTGTTCGGAGCCGTGTGGACCACTAAATGGTAGCTTGACGAAACCTGTTGCAAGCGGCGCAAGGTGCGGCCCAATACGCTGGCCATGTGCCGCCGATTTTCGCCCGCCAGCACGTTCTCAAATTGATGATTGTGCGTTCGCGGAAGAATCCAGGTTTCATAGGGCACGCGTGAGGCGTACGGGCAGAACGCGTAGTAATCGCCGACGCTATCTACCACCCGCTTGGCCTGGCGCACTTCCTGCCGCAGGATATCGCAAAAAACGCAGCGCTCGCGCTCGCGAAACCATTCACGCGCCGAACGCAGTTCGTATAGAATACGCCGCGGCACAAATGTGGTGGCCGTCAGCTGTGAGTGCGAGTGCGTCCATTCTTCGCCGGCCTGCTCGCCGTAGTTCTTGAATACCGCGACGTATTTGAACCGGCCGTCGCGCTTCAAATCCGAAATTCTGCGGGCGTAGGCATCCAGCACACGCTCGATTTCTTCATCGCTCATTTGAGCGAGCGTGCGTTCGTGGTCAGGAGCCTCCACCACGATTTCGTGCGCACCCACGGCCGCCATACGATCGTAAATCCCTTCCGCGCTGCGGCCCGGCTCGCCTTCGACGCGATACAAAGGCCGAAAATGCGGGTACACCCGCACCTGCCATTTGCCCTGGGAAGGCAAATCAAGCAACGTTTTGATTTCCAGCCGATTGCCGGGGCACAGCGGACAAGGGCCCGGGCGCACTTTTTCGCGTTCCGGATGCCCTGCCACAACCCAACTGCGTGTGATTGGATCTTTGCGAAGTTCCATCGTTCCCCGAAGGCAAAATCAAACGCGTCATCTTATAACGCGCCCAGTGCGAGAGGGCAAAAAATAACGCCACGTGGTGTGCCTGCGAATCACCTAGGGAGCAACTTACTAGCGGGTGTAATGCGTCGGCGTAGGGCCAACTTCGAGGCGGTGGCGATCCCAAACGGCGCCTTCGCGGCTGTAATGAGCCATCTCGAAATCTTGCGTCAATTCCAGGCAATCTGTGGGGCAAGCGTCTTCGCACAGGCCACAGAACATGCAACGCGAAGTGTCGTACGTGAACGTGGTTAGGACTTTGCGGCGGGTGGCGTCGTCGCGCAACCATCCGACTACAATCAAGTTCTCAGGACACGCCAGAGCGCACAGATTGCAGGAAATGCAGAGTGATTCGCCGGTTTCAGGGTTGATATTCAGGCGCGGCGCGCCGCGATAACGTTCGGCCACCATCGGGCGTTCTTGAGGATATTGCTCGGTGCAGACGTTTTTCGGCGCCTGGTAACGAAAAGTTAGCCACATTCCTTTGAAGAGGTCTACCAGGAACACGCGGCGAAGAAGTTCGTTCATTTCGAGGATTGTGACTTCCTGTCGGGACGATGTCAATAGACGGGTTCGCATCGCACATTCGCTCGGTTGCGAAGAGCCGGCGAGACGCCGGCGCTACGACCAAACGCCAATCAAGATCCGCCGCCCTTGACCGCCGCAAAGATGATTAAGTGTTCCGACGAGTCATGCAAACGGTGCGAAGACATTCCCATGCCAATAGTTTTGATCGTGCAGCTTTCCTTGGACCAAGGTCACTACACCCATTGCCGTGATCAGCAGGCCGGTAAACACAAGAACAAGTCGTACTTTCAAAGGCATCGGCTTTCTTGTTCCGGGCTCGCCTTAGTCACGATATCAGGAATATCGGCCGAGTAGTATCGCAGCTCTGACGGCTCGCCGGCTCTTTGCAGCTTGCCTTTGTTAGCTACAGTATCTCTCGTGCTATGCTGCGAAAAATATGGCGATTTACGATAAGGATGCGCAGTTCATGAATGCCGCTCTGGATCAAGCCCGGCGAGCCGAGGAACGAGGCGAGGTGCCCATTGGCGCTGTGCTTGTGGTTGGCGATCAGATCGTTGCCAGCGCGGGAAACCGCACCATAACGGATTGCGATCCTACGGCGCATGCGGAGGTGATCGCGCTACGCGAAGCAGCCAGGATCATCGGCAACTACCGCATGGTTGCTGCCACTCTCTACGTGACCATCGAGCCTTGCGTGATGTGCGCCGGCGCTGTGATTCAGGCACGCATCGCACGGCTGGTTTACGGCGCGGACGATGCCAAGGGCGGCGCGGTGCGATCTTGTTTTAATGTGTTGGACCACGCGCAATTGAATCATCGAGTGGAAGTGACGCCGGCAGTGATGGCCGAAGAAGCGGTCGTGTTACTGAAGAATTTCTTCTCTGCCCGACGGTAGAATCGCTGGGTATTGTCCACTACAATGCACTGCTTGTTAAGGCTGGCCACGCTGACCTGGTAATCAAGCTGCTCGTTGCTACTGCGAAGATTTTCTCGAAGGAGATTGGCGATGATGGGCATCCCGAAACAGCATTGCGCTCGCGCGGCGAAGCTTTTCGTGTTGAGCGCGGCTTGGATTTGTTGCGCTATTCCTCTTCCGGCGCAAAACGCAGCACCTGCGCAGACGCCCGCGGAAACCCCAAAGACTCCGGCCGAGAGCGCTCGCAAGGATCTGCTTACGCAGTTTAACGAATCGCTGCAGGAACTGACCGCTCGTGTCACACCTTCCATTGTGCAAGTGCAAGTCACCGGCTATCGCGCTATTGAGGAAAAAAGCCAGGACGAAGCCAACCTGATCGGACGGCAACGTAGCTTGGGTTCCGGCGTAATCGTCGATCCGGACGGCTATATCATCACCAATGCGCACGTGGTGAAGGGTGCGCAACGTGTCCGCGTGGTTTTGACGCCCGCAAGCTCCGGCGATTCCCAAGTACGCGCCAGCCTCGGGCTAGGCGACCACAGCCCGCCAGTTGATGCGCGCATTATCGGAATCGCGCCGGTCATCGATCTCGCGCTGCTTAAAATCGAGCAAAAGAATCTGCCCGCAGTTGCTTTCGCTGATTACACAAAATTAAAAAAAGGCGAGCTGGTGCTGGCATTCGGGAATCCCGAGGGGCTGGAAAATTCCGTTAGCATGGGCGTGGTCAGCTCAGTCGCAAGGCAAGCCCAGCCGGAAGTTCCATCCGTTTACATTCAGACCGATGCGCCCATCAATCCCGGGAATAGCGGCGGCCCGCTCATTAATGCCAATGGCGAGCTTGTCGGCATCAATACTTTTATTTTGACCGAGTCCGGAGGCAGCCAGGGCCTGGGCTTTGCCATTCCCAGCAGCGTGGTGGAATTCGTTTACCACGAATTGCGCAAATACGGTCGCGTCCATCGCAGCATCATCGGCGCGAACCTCGAAGAAATCACGCCCGACCTCGCCGCTGGGCTTTCGTTGAAGAAGGAGCGTGGCGTGGTGGTTTCGGACGTGGAACCGGACGGCCCTGCGGACAAAGCCGGTTTGCAGATTCAGGACATTTTGCTGAGTTTGGACGGCCGCCCCATCGGCAGCGTGCCGCTGGCCGAGATGATCGTTTCCACGCGGCCGGCCGACGCCGTGCTGAAGGCCGAGGTTTTGCGCGGATCGCAACCGATGACGCTGATGATTCCAGTGACCGAACAGAAAAATGATGTGGATCAGTTGGGCGACCTGGTCGATCCGCAAAGAGATCTGGTGGCCAAGCTCGGAATTTTCGCGGTGGAAATCGATGACGCGCTTGCCAAACAGCTGGAGGATCTGCGCCAGCCTTCCGGGGTGATCGTTGCAGCTATGGCTGCGGATCTGCTCGGCGTCGAAGCGGATCTTCAGCCCGGCGACGTGATTCACTCGCTGAACGGAAAGATCATCAGGACATTGGATGGGCTACGCGCGGGCCTGAAGGCACTGCCGCCCGGTGCGCCCGGCGTATTGCAGATCGAGCGCGACGATAAGTATATGTACATCACATTTGAAATCGATTGAAAAATGTGCGATGCACAGGCCGCTATTTAACATTCAATGCGAGGATGAGTGATCCGATCGATTTTAGACCGCGGAGGAAAAAGCAGATCCCTCAAAACGTCCGCAAGCAACGCGGTTCGGGATAACAGATTTCTCGCGGTGGTCGCCGATGCCATTTTTTGGCTGCGTTGATTGCGGTCGGGGATTAAAGCTGCGACGGCTGGAAAATGCTGCCTGTACCTACGATGAGAGACGGTTGTTAGCACAGCGCCCGTTTGCTAAGCTAGTGCACCCGCCCGCCGCGGAGAGGTGTCTGAGCGGTTGAAAGAGCCCGCCTCGAAAGCGGGTAGCCTGGCAAAACCGGGCTCGTGGGTTCAAATCCCACCCTCTCCGCCATTTTTACCTTTTTAATTTCTGTTAGTTAACGGGAGTCGTGTTCCCGTGTACCTCTGGTGTACCCTTCGTCTCGAGAAGCGCTATTGGGTCGCGTACCCAAGTGCGCCGGACATCCGCTTCTGCTTGTTCCTGACGCTCACGAGTCCACGGACTGTAATGCTTCTCAGTCACCTTGATAGAAGCGTGTCCAAGCAGAATTGAAACCCGCTCGATCGGCACACCTGCAAGAAGAAGCTCAACCGCAAAGGTATCGCGGAAGCGATGCGCATGACCATTCACAATCTTCGCGTCCTCGAAGAGCTTCTGAAGCCGTCCCTGCCAGTCTTTGACGGCTGTGTCCAGTTGCCCAAGGCCACTCCAGAACCAATAGTTCTCACTCCTTTTCGGAGTTTCATCAAGCTCCCTCACAACGAAATCAGGGATAGGACAATGCACATGAGTGCCCGTCTTCTGTGTATAGAGTCGCACCTTTCCGTTCGCAAGGCGGTCAATGGAACAGCCCACGGCATCCCCGATGCGGAGTCCTGTGTAACGCAACAAAAGAACCAATGAGCGAAGGCGGCGTTGGTTATCCTTTCCCTCCTTCCGTGTCTTCTCGATACTTTGGGCCGTGGTAGAAAGAATCTTAATCATCTCATCGTGGGAGAATGGGAGTGTTGGCCGCGTCGTGACTTGTGGATTCACGACTTTGCTGGCAGGGTTGTCCGGTACCCAACCATTCTGATGTGCGAAGCGAAAGAACTTCCTCAGTCGTTCTAATTTCTTGAGGGCTGCCAGGTTCTGGTCCTTCCATGATGCTCGGAATTGTCTGAGCTGCGCTGTATCTAGCTCGGTGATAAAGCGGATACCTTGCTTTGCACAAAATGCAGTTAAGTGCTTGAACAGCAGGCGGTACTTGTAAACGGTCCTGTCTTTAAGCTTTCTGGCTTCGGCATCGGCAATGAACTGCTGTGTTGCCTCAACGATCGTAACGGGCTGCGCGGTTACCGTCTGCTTGCCTTCAGCTTCCCATTCCAGAACGGTGTTCGATGCCTTCTGCCAGTCTGTCGTGTTTAGAGATTTGCGAATCTCCTGACCAGCGACAAATCCATCTATCCAGATTGGACAGCGGCAACGTCGATACTCCCGGGCTTCTTCGCGATGTGCACAGTTTTTAAAGTGCCTTCGGTATATGGTTAGCATGGCACGTACCTATACCAGACTCAGACGCCGATGAACACGTTCAATTACAGACGCGGGAATTCGCATGGTCGTATAGCTGCGTTTTCCACGACGAGGAGCCATGTTTCTGAGCACCAGTACGCCCGGTTCGTTCTCGAAAATCTTACGAACGCTGTCCGGACTCAGGCACCACAATTCGCCGATCTCCGCTGGCGAGTAGTGGCGCTCGATCGAAGGCGTGTGCGGAATCCCATCAACAGCTACGCCGATTGACTTTTCCATGTTCGAGGGCAGTCGCCATTTTTCACGTGCCGTGCTTCAATAGTGTTAGCAAAATCTCCGGTCATCGGTCGCAATGTCCATTTCGGCTGACAGTTCGGTTCCTTGCTGCTCACACAACCCACTCATAACGGCACTCCCTTCCGAATCTTCTCGATCAATTCCTTGAACTCTCTGCTACCTTTCCGCCCCAGCCTGTCCAGCCGCCGTTCCTTCTCCCGCTCGGGCAGCATATTCCACGCGCATTGAGCGCACTGTCCACCACAGGAAATGCAATAGCACTGACCGGTATCATTGCAGTGCTCGCAGGCAGGCTTCTTGCTGACCGCTTCACTTCCTCTGCCTTCGGTGCTCGCCACGTCGGTCGCTTCGGTTTGCAGCCGCTGATTCTTGAGGTCAGTGAGCTGTGGTTGGGGCTGTAGCGACATTGGTTAGTCTTTGTCCAGGGAGTACGTCGCTCCTACGGATGGCTTCACCCCTCCGCCTTGTACATACGTTGATGGCATTCTTGTACATATATAAGGACTTATAATCACTAGTTGGCATTCTTCGAAGAGTTCGAAGAATGCCAAGACGCGAGTGGTGACCATCATCGGACCCCTACCTTGGTACTCTTCGGCTCGTGCGCCCAAGACCAGCCGCCCGCAATCGAAGTTTTGTGAGACCGGATCGGGAGGCGGTAGCGAGCGCGCTGTACTGTCCTCCACCCGAACCCATCCTTCTTCGCTTGCGTCTGCAAATCAGTCACAGACCGTGGACCATCAGCGAGTTGCGCAAGAATCCATGCGCTAGCTTCAGCTCTCGCCGAGCGATCGCCTGGCGATTCAAATTCCGTGTCTAGCATCGCATCCGCAGTTACAGCAGTTGAATCGCCCCACTCGATCGCAACCCCACCTAATTTTTCTTTTAGGGTGAAAGTGAAACCCATGCTCGCGTCGTCAGGGCCAAGATTCGACTTACCTGGCAAAAGCATTCGCTCTGTTGGATTCTCGCGGTTTTTGGTAACAAGCCATGCGGAACGCCCGGCCGCCGTAAATGCGACGGAATCCATAATGCGATACAAGGCTGGTCCGGTGCCTTTATTGAGGTGCGTAATCGGGATAACGGAAGCGCGTGCGGAGGACGCTAGGTCAACGAGCGGATGCAAAATCGAGCGTACTTCGGAATTTTTCCATGCGTCGATCGTGGTTCCCAGATACGCCGAGATCGGGTCAATTACAATTAAACGAACATCGCCGAGCGAAACAACCGCGCTCTCCAGAGCCGCCATGTCCGTTGCGAGGCTGAAGTATTTAACCACAGCATCGCCATTTGGTTTCGTGACACGAACGGCGCTGAGGATGTGAATGTTCCTTAGATCGGCACCCATAGCTTCTAATCTCGGCCGGATAGTGTCGCCGCAATCGTCTTCCGCGCTCAAAACGATGACGCTTCCCTTTTTGCACGAATCTCCATTCGGCCATGCGCGGCCGCAACTTACTCGCGCCGCAAAATCGAGCGTGAGTAGAGATTTCCCGACGCCCGGGTCTCCCGCAATGACAGAAACTTTGCCAAGTGGAAAACGTTTATTCCAGAGCCATTCAAGCGGAACGTGTGCGACATCGGCGACGCACTTCATCACGGCCGAGCCAGCAACCGTCTTCGGCTTTTTGCCAGAAACGTAGAGAACCATTTTCTCGATCTCGCCATCATCGAGCGGGGGCTTGGCCAGTTCTTGATTGATTTCGCGAAGCACATTGAGGATCACGCTGCCGGGCAATGCTCGGTTGGCCAACGAGCCAGCCAGCGAAAGGAACGTCACATGTCTCTGCCCTTGTGGAATCGGGCCAGAAACTCCCCTAGGTTTTGTGCCGTTGTCGTTTTTCGCGGAAGGATTCAGCAGGAATCCCGGTGCCGACGCCCATGGCAGATTTTTTACGACCTGATATGGCTTTCCGGTGACGTGATGCACCGATGGCGGAGCAACGACATAACCACCGTCACCGCGCGTGTCTAACTCAGGAGCAATCACGCTGGCTGTAGAGCGGCTTCTAGTCCCTTTTGCTTGCTCGAACCAGAGTTGATAGCGTCCTGGGCGCGTCTGAACGGTGAAGGTCGAAGGCAAGTTCAACTTTTCAGCTGCGCGCTCACCTTTCGGGCCATCAACGTCTACGACAAAAAGTCCGTTAACTTCGCCGGTTGGGATTCCGATTTGAGCGTTAGGTTTTTCACTCCACCATTTCGCGATCTGGACCGCGTCAAGAGTGGCATTCTTGAATCCGCCGGGTCCGGTCGTCGGAATTTTTTTCTCGCAAGGAAAGACAAAGATGCCCTTGTAGGCCCACACTGCGGCCGCTTGTAACATCGGAATCGCGTGATCTTTCATGCGGCCGTCTCGATTTTTTTGAAAAGGAGCACGCAAAACTGAAGGTATAAGTGCCGCAGATTTCGCAGAACCCGTGGGCGCGCTCGAAAAATCCATTCAGCCCGTGCGACCAATTCGTCGGCACCAATTTCAACCGCGCGCGTTTGGCGCCGCGAGGGAAAACGCCGAGGAGCAAACTTCCCATGCGCTTTTCGCTCTCGGCAATTCGTTGGACGCACTGCCTTTCTTGCGTCCGGCCTTAAGCATTCGTTAGGTGGGTGCTGGTCTTCCCGAATGGGACATGCATGAAGACGCGGTCGCAACTCTTTGCTTGACCGCAGCAGCGCACCGCTTCTATACTTCACGTGGTGTAAGTTCATTTGATTCTCCTGCCCCGCGCTCGTAACGCGGGGCACTTCTTTTTATGGCTCGCCGCGCTGTGTTTCGGCAGCCGCCCGCCATAGTTCCTCCCTAAGCGTAATTGGGAGTTCCAGCGCCAGGTTAACTGCCTCCGATTCCCTTGTGGTCGGCGCAACTTCGCCACGCTCCAGCAGCGAGTATCGAGATTGGCTTATCTGAGCACGGTCAGCGACATCGCGCTGGCGGAGACCAAGAATTCCGCGCTTTACCCGCCATACAGTTGCGCTCATGTCACTCCTCTTTTCCAACATCTCATCTCAGTTCGACGAGCTATAGTATTAGTCTACGAATGACGGCGCCAGGACAGGTGGGACATGATGGGACACTAAAACGATTTATTCTGAGCTTTCTCTGAGGAGTTCCTTAACGGAGGATGTCAGAATGAAACAAGTTCTGCGCTTGCCCGGCTTTTCGCTCATGGCCGCGCGTTTCAATTTGCCCTTTTCGTCGAGCCACCGATAGATGGTGGAGCGCGACTTGCCAGAAAAAAGCTCACTGACCTCAGAAGGGGTCATCACCGGGTAGCGGATGGGGTTGGCGACTTTTTCACCGGGCGTTGGAGAAGGCGAGTTCTTGTGAGGTTCGTCTGCGCTGCGCCCACGCGCGGGGTAGAGGGCAACCGCATGTTCGATCGCCTCGCCTACGCTGTTTAATGGGAGCGACCTGGCTTTTGCCCTAGCTACCTGTCTGACGAACTCGCTCTCCGATTGCTCTTCATTTGCAACATTAAAGTAGCTGGAAAAAGCTTCATTAAACACGGCCTTAGAGACTTTTGCTGACGTCCTTCGATAGAAGAATTTGTAAGACTGGCTCTTTACCCACCGCTGCTGTTCCCCGGCCAATCCTTTACGTTGGCCCACGGCTTGTGCTAATTCCTCGGCGAGTTCCCCGGCAGTTTCAATGACTGCGGCAACATAGTGTGCCGTAAAGAGAGTGATTTCCGGCTTCAGCAAAGTGATGCCAGGCGGGGAGCCAATTTGTCTCTTCAATAATTTTTCGGTCTCTTCCGCAATCAAGCGTCCGATGCGACGCAATAAAAGCCTGTTGCTCTTCTTCAAGATGGGACCGAGGTGCCGTTCGGAAAGCTCAGGAGTCGGAGACAAACGACGGCCCATAGTCGTCAACGAACACCTTCCTAAACAACTTTCCTGCTTCGAAAAGACTGACGCCGGGAGCAGGAAACCTCTTGTTTAGGGGCGAGGAACTCTAACAATCAGAGGAGTTACTGATGCCCCGTAATAAGGCTAGCATTGATGTCAAGTAAGTGATTGAAAATAAAGGCTATGGCTTTGTAAAACCAATCCCAAAGGGTGACGTTGACCGACGAACACGGTCGGTTAACGCATAGAAACAAGCTGAAATTCGTGAGAGGCATCGATGTAACGACGGCTGGACTCGGCTTCTCTGCAAAATAGAGGCTCCTGGGGAGCCGTCGGACGGTGCGAGACAGCTTCGCCCACGTGGTCACAGAAATGCTCTCTGAATGCCCCGCTGCCGTTATTCGAACGGGTTTGTCGCCGTAGTTAGAACCTTGACGATATGTATAGACGTATGGTACTGTGCTATATGATGAAGAAGGTGGCGTTTTGGCTGAAGACAGAACAGCTGGCCAAGCTTCGCGCTATTCAGAAGTCGCTTGGCGTGCCGGTTTCGGAATCAATCAGACGCGCTATTGACCAGTACCTGAAACACAGGGCAAAGAGGAAGTAAAAAAAGCGGGACGCCATACGGTTCGAGCCGCGTGACGCCCCTAACCAAGCCGACCCAATAGGGAGGTCGAAATGGCTTCGAGAATAGTACGACAAGATAGCTCTGCTCCCACCGAGGTTCACGCCGCAATCTACGCCAGAGTCTCCACGCTAAACGGTGCCCAAGATCCGACGATGCAAACCCGGGAGCTGGAAGAATACTGCCAGCGTCGAGGTTGGCAGGTGTTTGACTGCTACGTAGACAAGGGCGTTTCCGGAAAGAAAGATTCCCGCCCACAGCTCAACCGAATGATGCAGGACGCTCATGAGCGGCGATTCGATGTAGTCGTGGTGTGGCGGTTTGATCGATTCGCTCGTTCCGTTTCGCACCTGCTTCGTGCGCTCGAAACCTTCAATTCGCTCGGCGTCCAATTTGTTTCCTTGTCAGAGCAAGTTGACACGAGCACGCCTATGGGAAAAATGGTGTTCACCGTCCTTGGTGCGGTCGCGGAGCTGGAGCGGAACCTGATAGTCGAGAGAGTCCGAGCGGGATTGCGTCACGCCCGAGCAAAAGGAAAACGTCTTGGACGACCCAGAAAGTCTGTTGACGCGGTTGAGATCAGATCGCTACGTGCCGCCGGGGAGTCATGGCGTAAGATTGCACGCCAAATGAATTCCTCGGTTGGAACAGTATTTGCCGCAACGCGAAAGAAGGAGGAAATTACTTCTGCGCACCTGGCTGCAGGCGATTGATTTTTTTTAGAGGCAATTGCGGGCCATCTGAAACAGGAACTCGCGAGGAAGTAAGTCCTTAGATCACGGCGCGCTTCGTTTTCAAAGCCAGTAGCTTTCAAAGTTTAGAAGAGTTACTTTTAGTGATTCCAATTCCTAAAGGAACGACCCTATGAAAGAATTGCGATCGCTTTTTGCATTGGCTTTTTGTTTGCTTATAACTCCGTGCCTTCATGCCCAAACCAAGGAGTTCACCACCACTGAAGCCAAGAATCACATCGGTGATCGGGGGACCGTCTGCGGCAAAGTCGTGAGCACACACTATGCAAAGAGCACAAAAGGGGAGCCAACATTTCTAAACCTCGACGAACCTTATCCGAAGCAAGTTTTTACGATTCTGATCTGGGGTTCAGACCGTGAGAAATTTAGCAAACCCGAGCTAGAGTACAAAGGCTTAACGGTTTGCGTGACTGGCAAGATTACGAGCTATCGGGGAACGCCTGAAATTGTGGCTACCGAGCGGGATCAGATCGAAATTCAAAAGTGAAAAGGCAGGTTGCGAAGCCGTGAAATTTGGAGGAAGTAAATCCTTAATCACAGAACATCGAGCGCCTGGATATGGGCACTGTGCAGCTTAGTTGCCCACTTGAAAAAGCCGCCGCACTCTTCCTTAACTCCGCACGGTTGGCACTGATCCAAGTAGATATTCTTCCAGTCAGAGATCGATTTTCTCGCAAACTTCCAAAGTGATTTGGGAAGGACGCATAGCTGGTGATTGTAGATTGAGACATTCATTCCGCGTATCGCAAGAAATTCGACGGCAGCTTCAAGTTGATTCTGGTAGTCATACGGATCTATCCATAACTTATCCATGTTTCGGGGTGCATAGCCGATGTTTTCAAGGCCCATCAGTGCAATGTGTTCTGCAAATGTCAGATTCCTGTAGATATACTCCGCGAGTTGCAGCAGGCGTGGAACCGTGACCGCGTGCAGAACCACGCGAATTTCAACTCGTACACCAAATTGAGCAAGCTGCTGGAGTCCAAGCACCGTTTGATCGAATGCCCCTTGAGCTTGCACCACATAGTCATGAATCGTGGCGTCATCAGAATAAACGGGAATTCCGAGCATGAAATTTGGGTGTTTCAGCTGCGCTAGCCGACTCGTGAAGGAAGGCCACGCAAAAATCCTGCCGTTCGTAAGCATGTGCAAGTAAGTTTCAGGAAATTTATCTCGCAGAGCAGCAATTATCTCGAACAGTCGCTCTCCCAGAAGCGTTGGTTCTCCACCGGTGATGACCAAGCGGCTTGGAGCCTTGTCTATTAGCTTTATGAGCCGGAGATTTCGTTCCGCCATCGCTTCCGCATCGTCGCGATCTTGCGGCGGCTGGGAACACATCAAGCAATTGCTGTTGCAGCGCTGTGTTGTAAAGATGACATTATGGTCTGAATCCGGACGATAAAGAGTTCGAATGAAACCGTTTTTCGGTTCCATGACCACGATGTCGTCAGTCCTAAGATGATCAATTTCGCTGACCGAATAAACGGCGGGTATGGATATCGTAGGGTCTAATTTAGCTGTGGTGAGAAATCCCGCGTATCCAGCCAGATCCTTGAGGTTCGGAAGATTATTCACCGCCAGAATTCTTCTTGTTCGCTGCTCGGCACTCACGGGTTCACGGGTGATTTTACCGAGCACCGGCACACGCAACGAAGATGCTGACAATCCCGAAGTCGTGAGTTTCATCATGACGGAGCCATTTCGGATATCTGTCGAAGACTAGAATCTTGAATCCACGCTAGGAAGATGCGCATGGTCTCGGGATCTTGCTTCAATATCAAACTGAATAGATGTTTTATGATCGTCATGTTTCTTCCGCAGAAGTCGCTAGTTGGACGATGGCCAAAAATGTCTCCCTGCGTTGCGTGATTGAAAATAGGGTCGGAACCACAATATGGCTGTAACGCGCAGTCTGAACATCCGGGCAATGATTGATTGCAGGACGCGCTCGCAAGGTCCAAGAAGGCATCGCCGGTGAAAAGATCCCTGTGGCTGTGAGTTCGAACGTTACCAAGACGAAAAGTGAAATCCCCCATCTCCGCTAACATTCTGGATTCATCGGAAGCGTAGACATCCCCATCGTAGTTGTAGACCAACACATTGATACCGGCACCCGCAGGCGACTGGAGATCTACGAACCCTGTCCCATAAGGCGTGAGAATCTTCGTGAGAAGAATCTTTGCATAAACTTCGGCAAGGCTGTAGCCGCTCCGATTGATGTTCAAGATATGTTCGAGACCCACCTTGTAGAAATTTAGGAATTCATCGAGCTGATAGCCGGTTTTCTTCGCTGTTTTAACGGCAAAACCATACGGACTGATCGGCCTCAGGAAAATAGAATGAAATCCTTGACGAACATACTCGTCGATTATCTCTGTCGGGTGTTGTAGGGATAGCTGGGTTGTTGTCATTAACGCAGCGACTTTCTTCGCCCCTAGCACCTTCCGCGCTCGCTCGATATTGCGTATGGTTAGCTCGTAGCTATCGTTGCCGGGGCGCGGACGGTTGGAATTGTGTATAAAAGCGGGTCCGTCAAGCGACGTGGAGATCATTATGTCCTCGTCGCGAAAATACCTCAGCGTGTCGTCGGTGGCATTCGCCAAATTCGTCGTGACGACAATATCCATGCTTTTGCCCAGGGCTTCAGCACGGTTTTTGGCCAAAGGCACGATTTGCCGGATCAAATCAAAGGCAAGTAGAGGCTCTCCGCCCTGAAATTCTAAAGTCACATACTGAGCCGGGGTCTTCATCATCAGCTCAATCGACTTCGTCGCGGTTTCGAGGCTCATGTCATACGCGCTCTTGTCGGCGGTTTGACGCGAGACCTGGCAATAGTGGCACGAGTGATCGCAACGGAGAGTTACGACGAATATGTGAAGCTTTGTGAATCCTTGAAGGAAACTATACTTTGTGCGGTATTTCGTTGCCAATACGTCTAGGAGCGGCGACGAGCTTTCGTCAGCGATGAAATGCTTCGCCTTGAATGTCGAATAAATATTCGTCCCATGGGTGAGCTGCTTCCGTATAAGTATCCGGGCGGTGCCGTTCGGTGCCACAACATATTCTCCGGCCTCATTAACAAGCAGCTCCTGCTCGTCATCGAGTCTAAGGAAGCGGAAAGGAAGCAAGCGATATTCGGCTCTCGAAGTCGCATAGCTTTCAGGCGGGTAGAAAACCCTGGCCACGAGGTGGCCCTCCCTCAATGATTCGAAGATGACACTGGGGCGATAATTTGCACGAGCGAACTCGGCTTTCGTAGTTCAACAGGATCCGCAATACTGCCCGGAGGCTCATCCTCCAAGACGCCAGACTCCGAAAACGCTTTGGCTACGATCAACTGCCGGACCTGAGCCGTCTCGACTTCTACCTGTCGCCTCAGCTCAAAGTCCAGAAGAGAATTGCAGAATTCCTTTACGAACTGCTGAATTGTGCCCGGCTTCGGATTTGCAAGGGTCGGAACTTTTTGTTGAAGTTCGATTTGAATCACCAATCGATTATCCGGGGACTCTGGAATTTGAATGTATGCAGTACCAGTGGCCCAGTAACACGCCTTCAGAACGGCTTCTTTGCTGTATATGCGAGGGTCTAAGTAGATCGTGGCGGAAGAATCAGAATACTCTTCGGACTGTAAGCCCTCTATGTCGTCACTCACACGAAGCCACCTGAAACATGCGAGGAATGTGACGAATGGGAGCTGTGGGAATCGTGAGACGAATGGGAAGTGTGAGAATCATGCGAGGAATGGGAAGTATGGGAATCGTGTTGCTGGACTAACCTAACGCCGTTGTGAGTCTGCTTTAGTATCAACTTTGTAGATAGCGACTTAATTCGCGAATTGCCCGCAGCTTCGATGTTGATTCCTGAGGGAAGCTTTGGTCGCAGAACCGTGGCATCCAAGGTGGAAGCTCCATTCAATATTGCGAGCCCGCTTCCAACCAAAACTGCGAGCTTCCCCGTTAGCTTTGAAAAGAGGCCCTTGTCCTTGGGTTTGTCGTTATCCATAAAAAGCCCTCCTCCCAAAATACGACTCCTTGAACTGGCGCGACTTTATTATTTGCGGCTACGTGTGTCAATAGTTACTGTTGCGGCACATTTGAGTGCTACATTTGACCGAATGAGCGTTCATGGCGATGACGGCCATCTCTTGCGCAGACATGATTCCTCTGCATTTATCCGAGAATTTGCGTCGCGTATGGCTAACGCGGCAGCGGGAAAGCCGATCCTCGACGTGGCTTGCGGATCTGGCCGCAATGCAGTCTTTCTGGCTCAGTTGGGCTGTGTAGTCATATGCATAGATAAGGACTTAACCGAATTAAGAAAGCTTCAAGATTGCCAACCTCAAAGGCCACTCTCCCAGGGCCGCTTGGAATTACGTCAGCTAGATCTTGTGCGGGAACCATGGCCGTTCGCCGAGGGCACAGCGGGAGGGATTGTAAACGTCCATTTTTTCCTGCCCTCTCTTTTTCCCCATTTTGAAAGGTCACTCATGCCCGGCGGATATCTGATTTTCGAATCCGTGCCTGGATGCGGAGGCAATTATCTTTCGCTGCCTCCCGCAAGCTATGTGCGATCCCTGCTAACCTCGGGTTTTGAGATTGAGGTTTACAAAGAGCGGAGGGTAGGGCCGCTAGGCCGCGACGCAGTGACGACAAAGACGGTGGCGAAACGAAAGACGTTGAGCATTGGACATCTCGATGCCATTAGCAGTTAGGGAACAGGACGGAGATCTAGTTGGAATCGAACCATCAAGCCCACGCCAAACACGTAAGTTATTCATTCCGCGATTCGGAAGGTAGGGCGCAGCCGCATGAGACGGCACAGAAGAAATGACGCCGGGAAATGAGTCGTTAATTCTTAACATCCCAGACCTTCGCGCCGATACCCCGGGCTGCGAGACGGTCATCCATTTCAACAATGCGGGCTGCGGCTTGCTCACCCGTCCAGTGCTTCAGGCCATGCACGACCACGTGGACCTCGAAGCACGCATTGGCGGATATGAAGCGGCAGCCGCACGCAAAGCCGAGGTTCGCGGCTTCTATACCGCAATGGCAGACCTCATTAACACTGGCCCTGACAATATCGCCTTCGCGGGCAGCGCCACCGACGCTTACACCAAGGCGTTGTCGGCGATCGACTTCCAGCCCGGTGACGTCATCCTCACCACGCGCAACGACTTCATCTCCAACCAAATCGCCTTCCTCGCATTGCGCAAGCGGTTTGGGATTCGTATCGTGCACGCCCCGGATGTACCGAACGGGGAAGGTGTCGATGTCGATGCGATGTTCGCCCTAATGAAATCGTTACGCCCACGGCTAGTTACTGCCACGCACGTCCCCAACAATTCGGGTCTCGTTCAGCCAGTGGCCGAGATCGGCCGCCACTGCCGGGATCTGGATTTGTTGTATCTCGTCGATGCGTGCCAATCGGTCGGTCAATTTGAGATTGACGTCAAGGAGATTGGATGCGACATGCTCACGGCAACATGCCGCAAGTTCCTGCGAGGTCCACGCGGATCGGGTTTTCTCTATGTCTCCGACAGGGTTCTGCGCGACGGGTATGAGCCCCTTTTCATCGATATGTATGGCGCTCGTTGGGTCGAACCCGACCGCTACCGCCCTGTTGACACAGCAGCACGCTTCGAAGAGTGGGAGTTTCCTTACTCAACAGTCCTCGGCTGCGCCGCTGCAGCACGCTACGCACTCAAGGTTGGACTTCAGCCTATCTCCCACCGTTCTGTCGCACTGGCTGGCCAGCTCCGCAGTCGTCTGGCTGAAATTCCCGGCGTCCGAGTTCTGGATCGCGGCAAGCAACTAGCGGCGATCGTTACATTCAGCATCGATGGCTGGCAGGCGCAACCATTCAAGCAAGCCATAGACGCGCGAGGCATCAACTCCTCACTAAGTTTCCGAGAGGTCGCGCTGTACGATTTCGGTGACAAGAACGTTGATTGGTGCCTGCGCCTCTCGCCCCACTACTACAACACCGATGATGAAGTTGACACCGTCGTCGGAGTGATTACCGAACTCGGACGTAAGAGTGGCTGAGATCGCTGTGCTCGAACGATGAAGCGGCGAGTCTTTTTGATTCTGCGGCCTGGACTCATCGCGTTTTGAGCTTCATCGGGAAGGACGACCCGAATCTGTGCCGCAATCTCGTGAAACTTATGGATGACATGAATTGCGAGATAGCTGTCGAGCACAACGGCGAGGATGCGATTCGACGGGCGGCTACGTTTCAGCCGGATATTGGATTCATTGGCTTTGTCATGCCGGGGCTCGATGGGAGCGCAACCGGGATTGGTCTTCTGAGGGTATCACTGCACACAAAGGTCGTGTTCATATCCGAGCCAGTGTCGGCGGAGACGCTTGCGAGCCTTCGCGCTCGGGGATACGACTTTAAGAGTATCCCTGCGCCCTTCGAACGTGCTGACCTGGAAGCATTGTTAGAGACCTCTTCTTGGAAATGAAGTGAGCTTGGTGCCTCCCGTAACCGCCAGCACCCTCGCGGTTTGAAACTTGAATGGCGCGCCAGCGAAAATCCTATCTCTGAGGAAGCGGTGTGAGCGGGTCTTCACACCTCGCATTGTCCTCGATCCGCGATTCTCTCTGGAATTTGCGCTTGACTCTCGAATCGGTTCCAAGGTGTAGACTT
Organism: uncultured Acidobacteriota bacterium; assembly: GCA_963703675.1. Classification (GTDB taxonomy): domain Bacteria; phylum Acidobacteriota; class Terriglobia; order Acidiferrales; family UBA7541; genus Palsa-295. The sequence goes on from CAVPFH010000017.1 coordinate 42,628, forward strand.
CCCGACATGCGATGCGGCGAACTGGCGAAACGCATGGGCGTCAGCCCCGATACTATTCGTCACTACGAGCGACTTGGTTTGTTGAAGGTTCCGCCAAGAACAGCGGGCGGATTTCGTGAATATCCGCCTGATTCCATTGACCGCGTGCGGCTGATTCGCCGTGCATTGGGCGCGGGATTCTCTCTGAGGGAGCTTGCGAGCATTCTTCAAGTGCGGGACCGGGGCGGAATCCCGTGTCACGGCGTTTTGACCGCAGCCGTAGAAAAACTCAAGCACATAGACTCCCAGATAAATGAGTTGAAGGCAGCGCGCAGGCAGCTTGCTTCGATTTTGAAGGATTGGAAAGCGCGCCTCGCTAAAACAAAACGAGAGCAGCCCGCGCGCCTGCTCGAAAATCTACCGAAGAGGATGGAGGAACAGGCTCATGCGATTCACAGTCCTAGCCGCAATCTTGCTCACCGGCGCGGCCTACGCGCAGCAGCAACCGAATAGCGTCGGTAAGTCGGATCCTCACTGCCAGATGATGCGAAGGGGAGATCAGGCAATGGGTTTCTCCGCCGCAAAAACCAGGCATCACTTCCGCTTGGCCAAGGACGGCGGTTCTATCGAAGTTGTCGCGAACGATCCAAACGACACACAGAGCCAAGACGAAATCCGAATGCACCTGTCGCATATTGCTTCGATGTTCGCGGCGGGCAATTTCGACACACCGATGTTCATCCACGACACGACCCCGCCAGGCGTGCCGACCATGACCAAGCTGCGCGGCGAGATTCACTACCAATACGAAGAAACTACGGCAGGCGGTCGCGTGCGAATCGTTACGGAAAACACACAAGCTCTGGACGCAATCCACGCATTCTTACTCTTCCAGATCGTCGAACATAAGACCCGAGATTCAGCGAACATCGAAACGCTGCAATGACTCCCTGTCACCAATCCAGCGAAAGCGTAACAGCCTCATGCCTGTCTAGCCTGTGGCGCTTGCGGATCGCGCCGCGCTGACGATCGGTTCGCTCCTCGGCCTTCTTTCGCGCCATCGCTAGCGCCGCTTCAGCCACGTCGGAGTCGCAGCGCGGCGCTACTATTTTGTGCACCTGCAACTGCCACTTGAAACCAGCGGAAGCGTGAGCGTCACCAATTCAAGCGGAAGGGTAAGCGCCACGTGACGATCCAACCTGTGGCTGCGTGACCAACACTTCTTTGGCTTGCGCTGGGAGGTTCGGAACGAGCCAGCGGAACAGAAGCGTGGCGGAGAATCCACCGAGGAACTGAGCGGCCAAGAACCACGGGGCATCCTTGGGTCGAATACCCGTGAACGTGTCACTCAGGCACCGGGCGAGGGTGACAGCCGGGTTCGCAAACGACGTGGACGCAGTGAACCAGTATGCCGCTGTTATGTACGCACCTACGGCGAAAGGAACTGCATTTGATCGCAGCCGCGATGAACCCCAAATTACTGCGACCAGACCGAACGTCGCAACGAATTCACTGAAGACTTGAGCCGGTCCACTCCGAACGTGAGTCGAGAAAGAGATCACGGACAGGCCGAACATGAGATGTGCGGCGATAGCACCGCCGATCCCGCCGCCAATCTGGGCGACTACATAGTGGGGAGTCTCAAGCCAAGGAAGGCCGCGCTCGAAGGCATCCATCAAGGTGACGACCGGATTCAAATGCGCGCCGGAAATGGGGCCGAACGCGATGATCAAGGCGACTAGGGCCGCGCCGGTCGCGATTGTGTTTGCCAACAGCGCGAGCGCCACGTTCCCGTTCGACAAGCGGTCGCCCATAATTCCAGACCCGACCACAGCTGCGACGAGGAATGCCGTCCCAAAGAATTCAGCGGTAACACGACGTGAGAGCGAAATTCTCATTCGTGTCCGATACGGTCGATTTCTTTCTTGATGGCGAGCTTGTCTAGGCTAGATAGAGGCAGACAGAGAAACAGGCTAATTCTTCGATCAAGCGTCACAAACGCATCGCGGAAGGCTTTTTCGATTTGCTCTGGCGTGCCCGTCGCCGTTGCGGGATCGGCGACTCCCCAGTGGGCGGTCATGGGCTGACCGGGCCATACAGGGCAAACTTCGGCTGCGGCACTATCGCACACAGTAAAAACAAAATTCATTGTTGGTGCATCGGGCTTCGCGAATTCATTCCAGCTTTTGCTGCGGAGACCTTCGGTAGAGAGTCCCGCAAGTTTTAGCTGCTTGAGCGCTTCGGGGCGAACGGTTCCGGTTGGATGGCTGCCCGCACTAAATGCGGTGAAATGCGGCTTCCCCTTCCGGTTCAGAATCGCCTCAGCCATGATCGAGCGGGCCGAATTGCCGGTGCAAAGAAACAGGATGTTGTAGCGGCCTTGCATCGCAGTTCACTTACAGTAAGCCTGAAAAATTGTTTGTGGCTTCAACGCTTTGTTGCGAGTGCAGCACTCCGCGTAGAGAAACTGCAAAAGCTCCTGAAGCGCGTCTGTATGTGCCGTATAGCGCAGGAACGTGCTCTCTCGGCGCACGCTTACCAGGTCCTCGGCCTTCAGCTTGTCGAGATGGTGGGAGAGGGTGGAACTCGGGATGTCGAGTTCTTGTTGGATTTCGTTTACGACGAGACCGTCTGGGTGGGCGGATAGGAGCAACTGCATGATGCGAAGCCGGGCTTCGGTGCCCATCGCGGAGAACATATCCGCATATTTCACAACTTGTTCGGCGGATCGTTTCCCTTGGACCATAGTTCGATATTTGCAGAAATATGGATTGCCTGTCAACTATTCATTGACATTCTTCGATGGTTGGGGCACCGTTGGATTTGATCCTCTAATGCCCAAGGCTGCGAAATGCACGACCGCTGCTTGTTGCGCACAGGTGAAGTCTCCCAATGTCACGGAATCGCGTGCGAAGGGGTACGCCTGTTGCTTCAAAGCGCTTGCCGATCCCATGCGCATTCGGATTCTCAACCTGCTCGCTAACAACGACGAGCCGGTGTGCGTGTGCGAGATCGTCAAGCACTTTCCAATACAGCAGCCATCGATATCCCATCATTTGAAGATTCTGCGCGATTGCCGGTTTGTCCTGTCCGAACGGCGCGGAACTTTCATGTACTACCGTGTGAACCGCAAGTGCTTGGCTGAATTTCCCCACGCCGCGCGCGTAATCCTGAACGTGTAATGAGAGGAGGGCGACATGGGGTTGAGAGCGGCATTATTCATAGAACATCGTCGATATTCTATAGATGAGAAACGGAGAAGCCTGTGAAAGAAAATCAAGTTACCAGGAGAGCTTTCCTCGCAACGGCGGGAGCGACGCTCGGTGCCATGCGTATAGCTCGAACCGATTATCCGAAGGAATTAGGTGCCCCGCCGCGCGCTTACGGCGAGCGGTCGCCCTTTGAGCAATCGGTCGTTCGCTTCCTTCCGAAGTCAAGCACACCGGCATCGAGCTACAGCCGGACGCCCCTGCAAGACTTGTTCGGGATCATCACGCCATCGGCGTTGCACTATGAGGTTCATCATTCGGGCGTTCCTGAAATCGACCCTCGCCGTCACGAGGTAATGATTCACGGCTTGGTAGAGCGACCGTTGATTTTCACAATGGACGACGTGCATCGGTTGCCTTCCATTTCGAGAGTTCATTTCCTCGAATGTGCGGGAAACAGCGGCGGCGAACAGATTGGGCGGCCCGCTATGAATCCACAGCGGAGCCACGGCCTTTTGAGTTGCAGCGAATGGACAGGTGTGCCGCTGCGGACTTTGTTGGAGCAAGCGGGAGTAAAGTCGAGCGCAACTTGGATCGTCGCGGAAGGTGCAGACGCGGGCAGGATGGCGCGCAGCATACCACTCGAAAAAGTGCTGGATGACGTGCTCGTGGCGTATGGGCAGAACGGCGAAGCGCTACGGCCCGAGCAGGGGTATCCGGTAAGGCTGATTGTTCCAGGCTGGGAGGGCAACACGAACATAAAGTGGCTGCGCCGCGTGCAAGTGGTCGATCAACCCTACATGACGGCCTACGAAACGGGGCACTACACGGACCTGATGCCGGACGGAACTGCGCGACAATTTACATTCGTAATGGAAGCCAAATCGGTGATTGCGCGGCCAGCGGGCGGGCAGCAGCTATCAGGTCCAGGATTTTACGAGATTAGCGGGCTGGCGTGGTCTGGGAGAGGACGGATTACAAAAACCGAGGTGTCCACAGACGGCGGCAAAAGCTGGCAAGAGGCGCAACTCAACGAGCCGATTCACTCGAAGGCGCTCACTCGCTTTCGTTTGCCGTGGTGGTGGGACGGAAAAGAGACTTCACTCCAATCGCGATGCACGGACGAGACCGGCTATGTGCAGCCGACAAGAGATGAGCTTGTCGCGGTTCGGGGATTCAATGCAACCGATCACTACAACGGAATCAAGATTTGGTACGTCCACGCGGACGGGGGGGTCAGCCATGAATAGAGCTGCGTTTTATATCATTTGTGCGGTGACAGCCGTGGCGACAGCCACGCTTGGACAAAACGAACAATACAAGATTGGAAGACCGGCGACGGCGGAAGAGATTCGCGAACTGGACATCTCCGTCGCGCCGAATGGCTCTGGCTTACTCAAGGGGAGCGGCACGGTCAGTCAAGGCCAGCATATCTATCAAACGCTTTGCGCGAACTGTCATGGAGATCGCGGCCAGGGCATGTTGCAGTATCCGGCTCTTGCCGGAGGTCAAGGCACGCTGAAAAGCACCAATCCAATGCTGACCGTGGGAAGTTACTGGCCGTATGCGACGACTCTTTGGGACTACATTCATCGCAAGATGCCGTATGCGCGCCCCGGAACTCTGACTCCTAACCAAACCTATGCAGTGACCGCGTTCGTTCTATATCTGAACGGAATTCTCGATAAAGACGCACAGCTAGACGAAGCGACTCTGCCCCGCGTAAAAATGCCGAATCGCAACGGCTTCGTTCGCGATCCTCGGCCTGACGTAAAGTAGGAGGTTGAGAATTCAGAGTGGAAAGAATTCCAGTAGACATCAAGCTTCTGACTGCGAACCTGTGCAAAAAATACAGACACGCGAAATGTCCAGGCTTCGATGCGGGCGCTCCTCCCGGCTCAAACCTGTTGAAACGCATGCGGCAGCAAGCCACGAAGATATCGTCCGAAAAACAGATGAATATCGAACATCAAAGATCTTCCGATCGTCCTGAGTACTTTCAAGCATTTAGAAGGCCCCGGTTTAATGAGGTTCTTGAACAAAGCGAAACTCCAACTGACTCGCTCAATCCAGCCTTAACTCCGTAGAACTGAATAGTTACCATTATCTAAACTCCGAAGACCGCAACGCTCGATTCCGTGCAACCCGGCAGCCGGTGGAGGTCACTCGCTTCAATTCATCCCACCGGCAATGTTCCCAAAGGCAAGGGACCAAAAGTAAAGCACAGCCAACGATCCAACGTTGTCCGTTCGTCATTAAAAGGTGACAGGTCGGAGCCTTCTACGATTCATTGAGATACTCCGTGTTCTCGTGACTCGAACGACCAGAAAACTATTTACCTAAGTCAAGTTGTAACAGGCATTTACGTTTCGGAGACTATATTCTATTTTCATTTGTACGGTACTTTAAATGCTGCGGAAAAAGGCATCGGGGGCTTTTCCGAGAATAGTTGGGCGCGACTCGGTGAGGCGAAGCAGCTCACCTGTTTTCGTGATCATCGCTGAATACGAATTCCACAATTCCAGCATCAGTCCAGCAATTTCAAGGGCATCTCGGCCTCGTGAAAACGAAAGTCTTTGGGGGCGAAGCATGCGATTTCCATGGGTCCTAACTGAATTCTTGGAATTTATTCTTCTCGTTTTTCTGCCCGCACCCGCAACGAGCCAAACAGTCAAGACACAGCGGCGTATCACTGAAGCTATCAGCGAATACAGCCTCGTTATGCTGCACAAAGCCCACGACCTCGTCGGCTCTCGATGGGAAGCGGTAACGGAGCGCTCTATATGACCGAAGAGATATCTCTGCCCCCTCCTTTTATTATCGGCGCAGCTTACAACGACGAACTCGGTAAATATGAAGTTCATTCCATCGTAGGCGCTCGCATGACCTTCGGGCGGCCGAATGGCAGCGTAGGGCATACTGATGATATTCCGCTCAAGGCACGCATTCATCGACGCATTGTGTTTGAACGACAGCGTGGGCGCCCTTTAATTTACAAACAAACGAAGCGGGGCGGCGGCACGCACGAGTACACATACGAAGTTGTTACGCCGTTCGTGGCTCAGGTGATCGAGAAACACTCAAGAAGCTCAAGGGAGTTCATACCGCACGTGAGGCTTCAGAAAGAGCTACTTCGCCATCCGCACGCTCGCTCCATTATCGACACCATTGCGCCCAGACCTACGCTTACTGAGTCCCGCATAATATAGGGTCATTCTGGCCACAAAGAAGATTGCTTCCAGAAGGCGGCGATCAGTCGCGGACGGCGACGCATGCGACGGAGCGTTCGTCGCGCTGCCTCGCTCAGTTGCCAGAAGTCCTCGGGGCAGACATTCGGTAATTCGTGCTGCTTCCAGTAACCCCAGATGTACTCGACCGGGTTCAGTTCCGGCGCGTAAGGCGGCAGATAGGCGGTGGAAATCCAGCCCTGCCAACCGGCTATGTAGTCCTGGACCAACCGACTGCGGTGCGCCGGCAGACGATCCCACACGATCAGCAAAGGCTGGTGTAGGTGACGCACCAAGGCCTCTAGAAAATCCACGACCTGCTCCTTCTTGATCGCACCGGCATAGATGCGAAAGTAGAAGTTCCACAGCGTGAGCCCGGCGGCGACCGATAGACTCTTCCAATTAAAGTTGTATTGCAGGATGGGTGTTTGTCCGCGAGGCGCCCAGGTGCGACAACGATGCGGTCGCTGGCTCAGTCCACTTTCGTCGATGAAAACGAGGATACGTCCCTCCCGGAGCGCTTTTTTTTTAGCCCCGGCCACACCTTCTTCTTCCACTGGTAGACCTGCTCTTCGTTCCGTTCCCGTGCTCGCCCCTCCGGTCGCTGCGGGCTCCAGCCCAGACCCACCAAAATCTTCCAGACATGGCCCTCGTGATAGCGAACGTCAAACTCCTGTTCGATCAAGTGGGCCACACGGGGACAGGTCCACAGCGGAGTCTCATAGCCTAGCCGCTCGGGACCTCGGACCAGTAGCTTCTCTAACTGCCCCCGCTGCTTCTCACTCAAGCGCGGCTTGCGGCCAGCACGTCCCGCTTTCCGCAGTGCGGACTTCCCCTGGGCACGGTATTGATGCACCCAGCGGGCCACGGATTGCCGGCCCACGCGAACTTGGCGAGCGATCTCCGATTGGCTCAGTCCGCGCTCAAACATCTGAATGGCTTGAAAACGCCGTTTCTCTAAGGCTTCAAAATCGCGAGGTACTCCAGCAGGGTTTCCCATATGCAGTTAGACGCAGCATACCGGAAAAAAGTATCGCTATATTATGCGGGATTCAATAGGACACCTGAAGCATGGGCTGGCGTCATCATTGCCGGATTCAGTAAACAGTGGAAGGCGGGACTCTGGCAGCAATTTGAGCGGAAAAAAATAAGTAAAGGTCATGCGTGGCGAGTGAGGCTAGCTACATGACTAGCTGACCCAGGACGCAAAGTAAGTTTGTGTGTCTGATATGAAGAGAGGAATGCATGATGCAACGTTTCGTGAGCTTATTCTGTAGTTTTCTCGTGCTACTTCCGGTGGTTGAGATATCTACCACTGCTCAGCAAAACCATCGAACCACATCAGATCAGACCACGCTGACATCTTGCAAGCAGCCATGTCTAGAGGACGGTACGCCGGTAAAATTGCGATTTGCGCAAACGGTGTCTTCGGCAGACGCCCACGTTGATGATCGAGTGGAGTTCGAAGTTCTCGAAGAAATAAAAATTTCAGACACGTTAATTGTTCCCAAAGGGGGCATTGCCTGGGGCACGGTCACCGAGGCGGAGCCTAAGAGGCGAATGGCGCGCGGCGGTAAACTCGAAATTGTCATGGATTCTGTCCGCCTGACAGACGGAGAAAAAGCCGCTTTGCGGGCCACAAAGGATGTAAAGGGGGGAGGCCACACCGGAGCCATGACAGCCGGAATTGTCGCAACAGGACTGCTTTTCTGGCCCGCTGCTCCATTCTTTCTGTTCATGCATGGTAAGGATATATCTATTCCCAAGGGTACTGAGCTTCCGACATTCGTCAGCGGCAATTTCTCATTGGACTTGGCCAAGTTTCAGCAAAATACACAGGGTACAACTCAGATGCCTCAGGCGGGTGCATCTGCGACTGTGTCGATCTCATCCTCGCCAACTGGTGCCGATATCTCCGTCGATCAAAGCTTTGTTGGAAATACGCCTTCCTCAATAAGTTTATCGGCTGGAAAGCATGTAATATCCGTCAGTAAACAGGGATACAAAGACTGGGAACGTGGAATCACCCTGTTGGTGCTTCCGTCAACTTGATTTGGCCCCTTTTGATCGTTTGATTTGGCCCCGCCCTGCTGGTGAATCAAGTCTGTAGAATCGCCGTCGGGCCTTGTGGGAACTGTGGAAAGCGTTTTGTGCTTTCCAAGCCGCTGTGGGAATCCGCGTTGTGAGCGGATTTCCATCAGCGGCGTCAGTTTCCACAGGCCTCCGTTTTCTTTCTTTTTTGCTCCTTTTTTCTTTCTTTGTGTATGGCCCCGCTTTTCCCCAGAAAAATATCGCGCCAGGATCGCCCAGGAACGACGATTACCCACTCGCTCAATCCACAACATCCCCGGTTTTGCCCCTTCCTTCATCCCTTGCCACCTTTTTTCTTTTCCAGCGTTCTGCGAAAACGATATGACTCCGTGCCCGTCTCGATGATGTGCGCCTGGTCGGTCAGCCGGTCCAGCATCGCCTTACACAATCGGGCGTTCGGAAACATGGTGGTCCACTCGGAGAACGGCAGATTCGTCGTGACGATCACCGCGGCTCTCTCCGCTCTTCCGGCAATGATCTGGAACAACAACTCAGCGGCTGCCTCCGGCATCGCCACATAGGCCATCTCGTCAATCACGATCAGCTCGTACCGCGTCCAGCGATTCGTCACGCGGTTCAGTTCGCTCTTATTCTTAGCTTCGGTGAGTTCGTTGACCAGTTGCGCCGCCGTCGTGAAACGCACCGGCTTTCTCTGACGGCAGGCCTCCACCGCCAGTCCCGTTGCCAAGTGCGTCTTGCCCGTTCCTGTTTCGCCCAGAAAAATGATGGGTTCGCTCCGACTCAAGTACCCGCCCGCAGCCAGGTTCCGTACCAGCGATGCGGGAATGTGCGGCGTGTCGGAGAAGGCGAACTCTTCGAGCGTCTTCACCTTGGGGAAGTGTGCTTCCTTGATCCGCCGTGCGACCGCGTTGCGGTCTCGCTCTTCCACTTCCGCCCCGAGTAGCGCTTCCAAATAGCTCAGATGACTTTGCTTCTGGCGGATCGCCTGCTCGGCCACCTCCGCGAACTGCCCGCCGATCGTTCTCAGTTGGAGTTGCTTGGCATACTGCCGGATGGTGGCCTGTTGCACGGGGGCGGTCATTGAATCACCCCATTCGATGGGCAGTTCGCCAGCAACTGATCGTAGTTCCTCGTCGTGGGTTGCGGTCGGTCATACGCTCGCAACGCTCCAATCTCGATTGCTTCACCGGCTCCGCGCTTCCCGGATGGGTCGGTGGCGAGCAACAAGCGTACGGCCTCGGCATCGAAACAACTCAAATCCAGAGCTTTTTCCAGCGCCTCCTTCAGTCGCGGATATCCATGCGGGCGGCCCAGCAGCAGCACGTCGATCATGGCTCTGGTCCCATCCTGCTTGCCTCTTCGTTGCTTCAGTGCCTCCCAGAAGCGATCGAAGCTGGCTGGCCAGCGCCCCTGTGCCCGCCACTGCTCGAGCGCTGTCGAACCCGCAAAAGCCCCGGGCTTCTTCGTCAGTGCGTCCAGGTAATGCTCCAAGTTGAGTACTTTCTGCTGTCGGTTGAAGCAGCGCTCGTGCCGTGCCACACACTCTCCCTGATGCCAGATCTCCACGTAGGCGGAGTGCACCTTGGCCTGTACTTCCAGACCCACCGGCAGCGGAACCGAATAGAAGTTGGTCAGCACCTTCACGCAACCACTGGTGTTCACATGGGGAAAGTGAACCGCGGCCAGATCAAAGCCTTCCTTGAGCCCCTTCAAATGCTCCTGCTCGAGACTCATTCCCGCACCGACCGCCTGCATCCGCTCACCAATGATCCGTTGCTCATCTTCCTTGGAAGATCTCAGCAACAACGCATCGAGTTCTTCCCAACTGGCCACGTTCGGTACCGGCACCATATGGTTCCGGCGAAAGTACCCGCCTTCTCCTTCCACGCCGCCTTTTTCGTGGCCCTCCGCCGGCGTACAGAACTCGGATTCGAAATCCCAATGCGATCGGAAGGCGATGAATCGCATGGTCTCCTCTCGCTGATGCCCTCGCAGAATCTTTTTCACCGCAGACCGGAGGTTGTCATAGCGAAGGATCTTGAACACGCCGCCAAAATAAGCAAACGCCCGCTCGTGCGCTTCCAGAAACGCCTGCTGGCTAGCATGCGGGAACGCGCAATGGAAAGCTCCGCCACTGGCCATGCTCCGCATGCAAAACATGTAGGCCTTCTGCCTTTCTTCGCCGATGTCCGCATACGCTTCATACCAGTCCACCTGTGCTTCTTGACCCCAGCTGTAAGACTGAGGAATGAATACTTCCTGACTGACGAGTCTCAGTTCTATCTTTCGCTCGCGCACGTAGTGACGGATCGTGGACTCGCCGATCTGCACCCCAGGCATCTCTGCTCGAATCCGGCACCAGATTCGATGGGCGGTGTGCCGTTGCTTTCGTGGCGCCTTCCGGTCCGCTTCCAGAATCGCTTCCACAAAAGTCTTCGCCGGCTCCAGCTTCGGCCTCTCTCGCACAGGCGTCTTTCGCTCCGCTGGAACAGCACGGAGCACTGCCTCACGCACCAGACGCCGGTGAATTCCCAGCTTCTTGGCGATTCCTCGGATCGTCCCACCACCGTGCTCATACTCGCGTCGTATCTGTTCGAATAGCTCCACCTTGGCTCTCCTGTCCACCCGGCCTCCCTTGGGGCGACTGAGCCCGAAGCGGAGTACACGGTATATGAGTTTCAGTAGGGTGGGGCCAAATCAAACGATCGAAAGGGGCCAATTCAGACTAGCGAAATCATGTTGGGAGGCACAGTGAATCTGAGTGCGGATTTGGTACCCGGTACGACCGTTCAGATCCCTGCGGCGTCAGCGAACACGAGTGCGGGAATCGCGAGACAGCTTGATCCATCACGGCCGACCGACTCTCAGCCAACGGGCGAAGGCGCTAGTTTCTCAGCCTCAGCCGCGCCTGCCAGTAATCCGACTACTCCGGCTGTCAATACTATTGTGGATAACGGAGAGCCTCACCCGTCGATGGCCGCCTCACAGCCAAGAGTCGAAGCGAAAACCGCGACCGATGCTCCTATCCCAGCCAATGCAGTTGCCGCTCGAGGTCAGAAAAGTCTGGCCATTCTAAACGGTACCCCAATCGTCGCGATGTTACGCACCGGCCTGGATGCCAGGCTAGTCCATGCGGGCGATACTGTGGACGTCGAAGCAACAGAGAACATAAAGCAAGGAGGTGAAGTACGCATTAGAAAGGGAACAACTTTGAATGGTCACGTCACGCTTGTTCAACGTTTTGCAGCGGCAGATAAGCCATGCATAGTGGCAATTCTATTCGATAAAGTCACTGTAAGCGCTGGCGAACAGCTACTTTTAAACGCTAGTATTCAGGCTCTCGCCTCTCCCATCGATGTCCAGTCCGAGACCCTCGTTAGCGGACGCGGTATGGATCAGAACGCAGTGGATGCAGAATATTCGTCAATGGCTCGTCCAATTGAGAATGATTCAAAGGCGGTCCGACTTGATGCCAGCGCTGGTTCGCCTGAGCGTATCAGTCAAAAAAGTGTGGGCACGTACGGGATGCCGCACGTCACGTTAGGATACGAAAAGACCAGCGCTGGATACATTTCGGTCGTTACGTCATCTGCCAACGATCTCCGCCTAAAGAAAGGTACGCAGTTGGTTATGAGAGTCGTCGCTCAGTAACCATCGCGGCTGTGCGAACTTCGGGATCAAACTTGATACCTAAGCCCGTAATAAATTCTTTGGGGTTGTCCGAAGACTACGAGGTAAGGATTAACGTTCGGTTTGGCAATGGGCGAGAAGATCTCGGCGGACGACTAACCAAATCCAGGAACCACCGGCAAGATCGGCAGTTAACTCGGCCCGTATTTGACTACCGGAATTCTGCGAACTGGAGGAAACGTCTACGCGAGGACGCGTTTGGCGTCGCTTAGCATCTGCCACACTGCGCGTATCACTATGCGAATCGCAAGCACGATGATGACAAGTGCAACGAGAACGATGGTAACAGCAGCGTACGGATGCCGCGTGGCTAGCCATGTTAAGAAAATGACGCTCGTATCTTCGCCGAGGCTCAGCGCCATATTTGAGAAAGGTTCCGGCGAATGAGTGACGGCGACACGTGCCGCCATTTTACCTCCGTGTGCGAGAAAAGCGACGAGCGCTCCGAGAAACGTTGCGAGTATTTGCTTGTGAGGCGGGAGCTGTGAGGTAGCACCGTATGCAAGAAAAGCCGCAACAGGAATTCTGATAAAAGTGTGCGCCGCGTTCCACACCAGATCGAAGATTGGAATCTTGTCGCCTACGAATTCCACCAAGAAAAGCAAACAGCACGCGCCAATCACGTACGAGTTTTCAATTCCGTGCAGCGACCCGGGCAGGACCAGAAACTTGGCACGCGATAGCAAGCCGAGCATTGCTACCGTCGCATAAACATTCAGCCCAGCAGAGAAGCATACAACTACCAGAACGGCAGTTAGCTCTGTGCCGGTAGGAATCAGCGGTATTCGCAAAGCCTGTAGCACGGACGCGGTCGCTCGCACCCTTACAATACTACCCGTTGGCGTCTCTGTTGAGCGAGAGGCAGTACAACTGACTTAGTCCGACCCAAACATCTTTCCGATCAAGTACGTCATGTTAAGTCTTATCGTGTTAATGAGGAATGTCGATGAATTACAGTGAGCACTGGCGTTCAGAAAACCCTAAAGCGTAGCAGCTTGGAAGTTATTGATATTTCAAGTCGAGATATTCGGATCTACAAGGTTCGAAATTCATGTGTTTTTCGAACCTCGCTCGGCTCTGCGCTTGGAATTTTTCGAGCTTAGTTTGATTCGGCGCTGTGGCGCCACACTGGGAGCGCCACTACTGCAGTTTCGCGTACTCCGCCTTGGCTTCCTTCAGGATGGGAATGTCAGGTCGGTGTCGGGTGTCGGCGTCTTTCCAGAGCGTGAGAAAATCTTTGTAGGCGGCGAGCGCCCGGACAACACGCAGATCGGCTCAGCCCGGCGCTTGATCATCCCGCCTTCGCAACCTCGGTGCGGCTCGGGATTCCCTTTACCAGCACGATCACCGATCTCGCTCCAGCTTTACGGTCCATCGCGATCTCTAGATATTCCTGGGACTCTGCCCAATCCCTAAACGAAGCCTCGTCCGGAAATGAGACCACCACGACCTTGTTGCCGTCCCACGCTCCTTCGAGGACGACCGGACTCTCATCCGCGACTAGGACGCGCCCTTTGTAATTTTTGAATACGTCCATAAACCGGGCTACGTACCGACCGTATGTCACCGGATCGTGGATCCACAATTGCGCAATCGCATAAACACTCATCGCGAGCCTCCTCGCACACTCGCAGCCACTCAGGTCGCACAATCTTACCTGTTTCGTTTTATAGCAGATTATTGAAACTGATCAGGGATACTACGTTCTTCGCGGCTCGAATAAAGCTGTATTTGTGGCTCGCAACTTAGTAGACGAGGTTGAGTTTCTGCGTCCCCAGTCACTAGACTTACCGCTTCGGGTGTCTTAGTCGCACTCCGCGCGAGCTTCCTTACCACCGCGTTCGCCGATAGGTTTTCTAAAAAGTGCCACCACATTAGTTAAAACATCTGTGGAAAGTCAATGGGCAGGAAGCGGTTGAGATTGCAAGCCCCGGATCTGGCAATCTTGGAGATTCAGATGCCACGATTAATAGTGTCCTGAGCATTTCTCTCGCCCTTCGATGCCATTTCCGAGTACAGGGTAACCCTTATTGCTCTGGACTCCCGCTGGTGCGAGCCTTGGTAATGAAGTCCCGCATCCTCGTCGTTGATGACAACCCACTGATCCGCAATATGCTGTGCGAACTTTTTGCGAATCACGCTTACTTGGAGATTTGCGAGGAAGCGGTCAATGGACGGGAAGCCGTGGAAAAGGCTAGGCGACTTCGCCCTGACCTAGTAATTCTCGATCTCTCGATGCCCATTATGAATGGCCTCCAAGCAGCGAGAGAGATTTGCAAGGTTCTCCCGGCTGTTCCGATCATTCTTTTTACGATGTTCGCTCACGAAATTAAGCTATCAGAGGCCACTACTCCGGGCGTCACTCGTGTGGTTTCAAAGAATGAGGCAAGCACGGTTGTGGGACATGCTGAGGAACTACTCCAAGTTGCTTGACCCATCCAGAGACAAAGCTGGCCATCCCAGTCTTTCAGTCCTGATCTTCAGCAATTCCTGACACCCACGTTGAATCGCTTCCAACTCCAAGTGTCCGTCGGGCGAGGCGTTGAGTTCTTGAACCCGGTACCACATTGCGCCTTCGGCCGAAGCAGCTTTTTCAGTGACTATTTCTAAATCGGTTTCAGTTTGTGCTTCGCGGAGCAACTTTTCCCAAGCGGAATTAAGTGTCATCATCGCTACACTATCCTGTTGGGTTTGAGGTTCGGTTGCCTCGTCCCTTGCAGCTGAGGTTCCCCCTCAACGATCTTCTTAACAACTTCTAACGGAACCTGCTCAAAGTGCGTTCTCTTTTTGGACATCGTCTTTTCTCCAATCACAGACGGTAGCAGGCTCGGAGTCATACGGGTCAGATGCTTTGGTATCCGGACAATTGGTTTAGCTGCAGGAAGAAGCTCGCTTTAACGAAAGTGTGACAGCAACGGCGCTATGTTCGATGGGAGTTTAATTTTAGCTTGACAGGTTCTTTACGATTAAATACGATTGCGTTAGGTTAGCGTGGCGGGGCTTGGAATGGAGGGTTACTTATGACCGCGTCGCACAGCAAGACAGATACGCACTTCAAGACCATGGTGCAATCAGACGTCCCACAAGGGCGCAAGGGAAAGCACAAAAACATTGTCTCTGTGATCCTGAGCGACCTCGATCAGTTAAAAGAGGGAGCGGCACTGAAGATCCCGCTGGCTGATTTGCCCGCTACAAAAGAGAACGTGCGTTCGGCGCTAAATCGCGCGACTCGGAAGGCTGGCCGTAGGGTGGCCACTGCGGCCGATGCCAGTTTCTTGTACGTGTGGAACATCAGCAAATAGGGAACGAAAAACTCTTACCATCACAAGGAACGGAACGAGTTAGTGAGGCCAGTGCGAATAAGACTTGACTGGCCTTCAGTAGACAAATGGAGGCAGACATGACATCACTTCGAATCTTGATCGCGGACGACCATGATCTTATGCGACGTGGAATTAAGGAGATGTTGCAATCACACGCCGGATGGGAAATTTGCAGCGAGGCTCGCAATGGCCGAGCGGCCGTTGCGGCGGCTGGAAAATTAAAGCCCGATATCGCGATCCTCGATATCAGAATGCCGGATCTGAATGGTCTAGAAGCAGCGAGAAGAATTCGAAAGGAATCTCCCAACACCGAAATTCTTATTCTCTCGCTGCATCACTCAGATCAACTGATTCGGGAAATCATTGACGCTGGCATAAGAGGTTACATCCTGAAAACAGATTCAGACCGAGATTTAATAACGGCCGTCGAAACCCTCGCGAATCACAAGCCGTTCCTAACAAGCTGCGCTTCGGAGTTGATGCTGACTAATTTTACTAACGGCGGAGCGCGCACGAAGCCTGATCAGCCGTTGCGGGATCGGCTTACCAGTCGTGAACGAGAAATCGTCCAGTTGCTCGCTGGGGGCAAGAGCAGTAAGGAAGTAGCCTCATTGCTCTTTATAAGCACCAAGACGGCCGACACACACCGCGCCAACATTATGCGCAAACTACAGACGCATACCGTTAGTGAACTGGTTCGGTACGCGGTACGGAATCAAATCATTGAACCTTAGATCATTTAGGGGCTCCAAATGTCCGACTCCTATTCAGCATCGTCGTGGAAGGAATTCTACTACCGCGCGCTGACCGAAACAGACGCGGACAAGCTAATTGAGTTAATCCATGCCACGGAAGCAGCTATGTTCCGCCGCTGGCAGGAATTAGCCGATTCAACGGACCATCATGAGGAAAGGTCTGAGATGGAAGTGGCTAGCACGGCATTGCTATCCATCAAGAATCAGAAACTTGGTTGGCCCGGGTTCGGCAAATGAAAATGGCACGCTATGTTAAATGCGATGCGACCGCCCGGCTTGTTGACGTAAGAGAGCTCCGATGACAAACCATTCAATGGTGTGGCCCACGAACCGGAGAAGCGGCGGGATTAATATGACCGAAGGCTACATGTTCAACGTTGCGTTTCTCGTCTTCACGTTCGTTCTATTGGTTCTACTGGTAGCCGCGCAAGTTGCGTCTTCCTTTCGGAGAGGTAGATAAAAGCGACGCCTCTCCATTACATTCCGCGAATTTTCATATGGCGGACGAAATCGGGAAACAGCACAATGCCTCCGATTACGGCAACGGCACCGACGATGTAGAAAGTCCAATGCATATTAAGTCTCCTCTCAGGCGAACGTCACTTCACGCTTAACGAAAACGTCAGTCCACACGTAGTGGTCACTGGATTTCTTGCCGTCTTTCATAGTGACTTCATCGTCGGTTCCAGTGACCACGGCCGTGTCACCGAAGACGCGGACTTTCACGTCGCCCAGCGTGGCAGAATCTATGTTGGACATCTTGATCTCAGCGGCTCTTTCGGCCTTCGTCTGGCTTTTCCCGTCAGGGTCAATGGCAATCCAGTCATCTGCCACTATGTTTTCGAATGCTGCCGCATCGTGATTCTTCTCGGCCTTGAGCCACTCCTGTTCCGTGACCTGCAAAGCGTGCGCTGTCGCGGCATCGGAATCGGCTTTGGGCCGATTGGCCTGTCCGGTTGCCGCAGCAGCAAGAACCAAACTGAGAAAACAGATGTGAGCGCCTATCAATCGTCGTGGCATAAGTAGGCTCCTACGTTACGATATATCAAGGGCGCCGTTCAAAATCGCAAACTGGCGATGCTCTTTGAAGGCGGCTGCATCATATACTTTTGCCGCTTCCAACGCAGTGTCGAAATATCCGATTTCGCCGAACTGCACACGCCATCTCGAGCATGCCGGACATCTGAATTTGTGCTCTCACAACGGCAGCGCGGTACCATTGACGGTACCAAGGACCGCAAAGTGAAACCCGACTTCGCCCAATACGGATTCGTTCATCAAGAAAACCTAATCATGGCATGCATCGGCGGCTCGCAAGCGCACGGTGCGAAATAACTCGGGGGGACATCTACAAAGCAGACGGAGGCGAACCATTTTGCGTTGACTCGACAAAGTGGTTCGCCGACGTTGCGTTTCCACGTCCGCCTCCCTCACTCTCGCCAAAACACCTCCCGTTTTCCAAAATGCTTTTCTTGCGCCCATATCCACAGGTTCGTATACTGGCCGACGCTATTTCACCTCGACTTTTACGCGCATCCAGGGATGGATGCAGCACTGGAAGAGGTGTTCACCCTTCGACAGCTCCGGCACTAAAAGCTGGCTGCCTTGAAGAATTCGGGTTTTGGCCACGGCTACGCTGGAAAAGCCGGCCGCACATTCGGGGACCACGCTCTCGCCTGGCGCATTGAGTCCCGGTATGAACCCGCCGCCGAAGTGCTTCACTTCGGTGAAGGTATGGGGTTCACCACCCTGGTCAACGACAGTGAGAACGGTGTCTGTTTTGATGTGAATGGTATCAGGTTCGAAGTCCCAGTTGGGGTCCGGATCTCCAGCGGCTGCCTTTGCAAATAAGTCAGACAACTTCGTGGAATATCCGAGGGCGATATTCTTACAAAAATCAGGCCCAAGTGCTGCATTGAAGGTGGTGGGATCGCATTCGTCCAAAGCCACGACCTGTGCCACACCTGCCGGATTTTCTTCGTTCCAGGATGGTTGTGATTGTTGTTGCGCAAGGGCGTGCGTCGCGCCCGCAAACATCAAACAGCCAGCGAGCAAACCAAACCTTGCGAGGGGATGTGCTATACGGTTCATTCCGTTTCCCTTCCCTTGTTCGGCCCACATTCCCGGGTTGATGGTGTTGAGTTTCATGAATCCCTCCTATCTGTAACGGCGCAAAACATGGGTGGATTTGATCACTGGTAAGAGAAATTGTCGTTGAATGGGGAACTGGCAGTTTGCCGTTTCCGGGTTTGACAGGTAAAAAGGGAGCGGATAGGCTTACGCGGGGCAAGTGGTTCCCACGCGCCAGGGGCGAATCCAGTGACGTCTGAGCCTCCGAGTCAGGTCACAAAGTTGTTGCAGGGCTGGCGGGCTGGCGACCGCAAGGCCTTGGAAGATCTACTGCCCCTGGTCTATGACGAACTGCGCCGTCTGGCCCACTACCAGCTAAGAAACGAGCGTCCCAACCACACTCTGCAGAGCACGGCGCTCGTGCACGAGGTTTATTTTCGGTTGGTTGGGCAGGACCTGCCGAGGTGGGAGGGCCGCACGCATTTTTTCGCAATCGCAGCCCAACTCATGCGACAAATCCTAGTGGACTACGCTCGCCGTCATCGCGCTTCCAAACGTGGGGGTGGGGCCTGCATGCTCGAGGTGGACAATGCCATCGCCCTGCCGCAGCGCAAAGAGGTGGATATCGTCGCGCTCGATGATGCCCTGAATAGCCTTGCTAAGATCGATCCGAGGCAGAGTCGCGTAGTCGAGTTACGTTTTTTTGTCGGCCTTTCGCTGGAGGAAACTTCCGAGGTGATGGGGATTGCGACTGCGACCGTGCAACGCGATTGGACCACGGCCCGTGCCTGGCTACACAGGGAGATTTGCCGGAGACCGGGGACATGACTTCGGAACGCTGGGAACGGACCAAAGAAATCCTGGAGCAAGCGCTGCGGCTGGCACCCGAAAAGCGGCAAGCCTATATTGACTCAGCGTGCGGGGCGGATGCCAGTCTGCGCGGAGAAGTGGAGTCTTTGTTATCGGCTAACGAGGAGGCTGGAAGCCAGTTTATGCGTGCAGCGGCGCCGGAAGTTTTGCAACTAACCCCGCCGCGCTCCCTGACCTCCGGCACAAAGCTGGGACCGTATGAGATTATCGGGCTGGTCGGCGCCGGCGGGATGGGCGAAGTGTACCGGGCGCGGGATACGCGGTTGGGCCGCAGCGTTGCGATAAAGATTTTGCCTCCCGAGTTATCCGCCGACAGTGAACGATTGCACCGCTTCGAACGCGAAGCGCGATCCGCCTCTGCACTGAACCATCCCAACATTGTGACGATCTACGAACTTGGGAGCGAAGGCTCAACTCACTATATTGCGATGGAGCTGATTGAGGGGAAGACACTGCGAGAGCTGCTTGCGACCGGGCCACTTACAATAGAAAAAACGATTGAAATCGCTGCACAGGTGGCCGCGGGGCTGGCCAAGGCACATGAAGCGGGCATAGCACATAGAGATTTAAAACCAGCGAACCTGATGGTCTCTAACGATGGGTTCGTAAAGATTCTCGACTTTGGCCTGGCGAAGGCCACCTCGACCGGCGAATTGTCCGAAATGGCTACGCGGTCCGCCGAGCAGACACGACCGGGTTCGTTTATCGGTACGCCGAAATACATGTCGCCGGAACAGGCCAGCGGCCGTGAACTGGATTTCCGGACGGACCAATTCTCATTTGGCTTGGTGCTGTATGAGATGGTGACGGGAAAACATGCGTTTCAGAGAAACACAGCAGCAGAGATTTTGGTGGCCATCCTGCGAGAACAAGCAGGCCCAATCGCGGCACAAAACCCTGACGCACCGGCTCCGTTGTGCTGGGCGATCGAAAGATGTCTGGAGAAAGAGCCCGATCAGCGGTACGCCGCGACGCGAGATCTCGCGCGTGAAATTTCAGCAATACGCCATCGCTTCTCGGAAAAACCGGTCAAGCCCGCGGAAATCCGTCCGAGCAATATTCCCGTGCAGAGCACTGGATTTGTCGGCAGAGAGAAGGAAGTAGAGGCGGCCAAAGAACTTCTTCAGCATGAGAATGTGCGGCTGGTGACCATCACCGGTCCAGCCGGCATCGGCAAAACGCGTCTGGCTGTGGAGGTGGCGAACGACCTGCTGCAGGAATTTACAGGCGGAATTCATTTTGTCCCGCTTTCTCCGTTACGAGACCCGAATCTGATGACGTCTGCAATCGTTCAGACATTGGGGATCCGTGAGACGGGCGCTCAGTCGCCGCTCGAATTACTGAAGAAGAGTTTTCAGGATTCGTTGCGCGCACCGATTCTGTTCTTGCTGGACAATTTCGAGCACCTGATGGATGCGGCTCCGACGGTTGCAGAATTGCTGACGATCAGTCCCCATCTTAAAATTCTGGTCACGAGCCGCGCAGCATTGCACGTGTATGGAGAACATGAGTTTCCGGTGCCGCCGCTGGCAGTGCCGGATTTGCGAGCCTCCCCTTCTGTCGGCGCCCTGTCACAGTTTCCAGCTGTCGCGCTGTTCGTACAGCGCGCGGTCGCTACCAAGCCGGGTTTTGAGCTTGATGAGCACAACGCGAGTGCCGTGATCGAAATTTGCTCCCGGCTGGATGGTTTGCCGCTCGCGATCGAACTTGCGGCCGCTCGGGTGAAAGTACTTTCGCCTTCCGCGATGCGGACACGCCTGGCGAGCCGGTTGCAGTTATTGACGGGAGGCGCGCGCGATTTACCTCAGCGGCAGCAGACGCTTCGCGCCGCGATTGATTGGAGCTACGACCTGCTGAGCGCTGCGGAGCAAAAACTTTTCCGAAGATTGTCGGTGTTCGTGGGGGGATGCACTCTAGACGGTGTTGAAGCTGTGTGCGACACCAAAGGCGATCTCGATCTGGATTTTCTTGATGGCATGGGATCCATGGTGGACAAGAGCCTGGTGCAGCAGACGGAGCAAGCGAACGGTGAATCACGATTCTCGATGTTGGAAACGCTTCGCGAGTACGCCCTGGAAAAGCTGGAGGCAAGCGGTGAGCGGGCTCTGGCGAAGCGCGCCCACGCAGCCTATTGCCTTGTGCTGGCAGAAGAGGAAGCCACGGAGCAGAGCGATGCAAAAAGAACGGAATGGCTGGAACGGCTCGCGCTGGAACGCGACAATTTTCGCGCGGCGCTTGAGTGGCTGACTGAGACCGGAAATGCAGAGTGGGGCCTGCGTCTCGGTACTGCGCTGTTTCACCTCTGGGAAATGCGCGAGTCCTTCGGCGAAGGCCGTGACAGCCTGGACAAAGTGCTGAAAATCCCCGCAGCGGCAACGGCTTCGAAAGGACGCACACGCGCTCTTTTTGTCGCGGGCGTGCTGGCCAGCGCGCAGGGAGATTACGCTGCGGCCGACGCGCTGATGGCGGAAAGTCTGGAGATCGCGCGGCAATTGGGAGACAAGCAGGGCGTTGCCGTCTCACTGAACGCGCGGGCCGCCGTGGCTCGGGATCGCGGCGATTTTATGTTGGCGCACGAATTGTTCCAGGAGAGCCTGGGTGTCTGGAGAGAATTGGGTGATCTGAAGGCTATCGCGCGGACCCTTAGTAATTTGGCGAATGTCCTCAAGTCCCAGGGAGAGTATGAACATGCGCGTGCGCTGAGCACGGAGTGCCGGGCAATTTTCGAAGGACTGGGTGACCGCACCGGCGTCGGGTGGTCGCTGAACAATCAGGGAGATATGGCGCGCGATCAGGGCGACTCCGCGGCCGCGCGGAAATTCTACGAAGAGGCTCTGGAAGTTTTTCGCGAGCTCGGTGACCGCTGGGGCATTGCCGGGACGCTCGCGGATCTGGGGACGTTGACGAGAGAACAAGGTGACTGCGCTGGGGCGCAACCTCTTCATCGGGAGAGCCTGAAGATTTTTCGGGAGCTGGAACATAAACGCGGGATTGCGCGACTCTTGGAATGTTGCGCGTGTTCGGCTGGGGTGCAACTGCAGGCGGAACGTGCGCTGCGTCTGGCTGGCACCGCGGCCGCGCTGCGGCAAAACATTGGGGCTCCGCTGACCCCGGCGGAACTGGCCAAGCTGGAAGCTATTCTGGATCCGGCGCGGCGAGCATTGACTAACACGTCGGGTGCGACAGCTTGGTTAGCAGGTTGGGATATGCCGGTGGAGAAGGCGATCGAGGAAGTGCTTACTTTCGATGCGGCATCTTCGTCGGCCTAGCGGTATTGCGGGCTGACGCCAGCACTTGGGAGTCTGTGTGGCGAATCTAAATTCGTGGCTTCAGCGGCTAAAGCCGCGTTCACGTTGCCTTGTTTACGGCACGGCTGGAGCCGTGCCCTTCCCAAAACCATGGCCAAGTAGGAAATCGGAAGTGGCAAATCCGGCTGCGGTTTATTCGGCTGTTCATGTCAATGTAAATTTTCATCGTTCATCGACCATCATTAGTCAGTATCCTCAGCTGTTTCCGGCCTGTCATCAGCGTCCAATCCGCCATCGGACTTCTCCTCGACCTCGTTGATTATCTTTTTGGGAATGTCGGATTTTTTGCGGAGCGCAGTTAGAGAAGATCGCTGAAAGGGCAGCGGCGGCGGAAAGCGCAATGCGGTGCAGGATGCAGGAACTTGATGCCCTGCCCGACGGAAATGCAGAGCGGGGAGCCATTGAACAAGCGTCTCAGGAGTTACTGAGAATTAGGACCGAAAAGCTCGGATGGCCAGGGCTTTCCAAATAACTTAAGCAGCTGATAGCAATTCCTCGCAATGCCGAACTAACGTGTGGGGTTCATTCTTTGAAACCACTCTGTTAATCCCAGCAACTGCGGCCTCTGTTTGCCTGATTACATTCGCGTACATCGTAAACAGAATAATCGGAACCCCAGGAAGGATCTTACAAATCGCGAGTGCGGCTTGGAGTCCGTCCGTCTTAGGCATCGAGAGATCAAGAATAATTAAGTCGGGTCGATGCTTCTTGGCCTTTTCCACCGCTTCCTGTCCATCTACAGCCTCGTCACAAATTTCCAACGACTCGTGGCCCTTAAAAAGCTCACAGAGCATCTTGCGGATCAGTGCATTGTCATCGGCGACTAGGATTCGACGGGGGAGCCTCATGGTCTATGCTAGGTACTACGGCGCGACAGAACAATAGGCACAACGCTGTATAAAGGGGTGAGAACAGCTTCAGGGCGCCCTCGTGTGCTGTGTATATACGGGCGTCTTGCGCGCCCCGCTTTCACTTCCCGACGAAATGGGATCGATGCTTCCTAGGGGGCCTAAGAATAAGCCAAACTGCCACACACACTATCAATACCGTCCCGAGCAGTCCGTAATAGCTGAACATTGGAGTTTCCCTTTCCAGAACGCAATGTCCAACTAAGAACGAACCGCACACGAATCGCAATGAGCACAACGCTGTATTAAGTGGTGAGAATGGCTTTAGGGCGCGTGATTCGTCGTGTGCTCTGTTTAGGGGCGTCTTGGGCAGCCGAACCTGAGGCGCCCCGCACGAAAGAACACCCCGTCATAGTCGCGCGCGCTCCCCAACGAGGTTCTTGTCTTGTCACTTCCCAACGAATGGGATCGGCGCTGTTTTCGGTGACGCGGCGCTGTCACTAATCCACCGGTGTGCTGAATGGAACATACACCTCGATGCCGGTGGTGCAAACTGTCTTATCGGATTCTGAATCCGAGGAACAGCTCAGCGGAGGCTACAATGCTTGGATACGGCTTGGTAGGGACTCTAGTGATTATCTGTTTGGTCGTTTGGCTCGTACGCGCTTTGTAAGCGGAATCGCATCGGAATAAATGGGGCGTGTGCGTCGCTCGCAACGGTATTCGCCGATTTAAATTGAGAGAATGATATGTACGCAAACGCGATCTTCGTAATTGTCTTAGCGCTGGTAGTCGCGTGGGCACTGCTCACAGACGCTTCTTTCTTGAAGCGATTCAAAAGGCGGCGGGGTGGAAACTAGAAGAAACTGTGACCAAGGTTTAGGTTACTCTCCGCCAATGCTAAGATTACAAACAAGTTTGGACGAGCGGCCCGCTACAGGATCGATCCCAAGAATGGACCGGTGGACGGAATCTATACTTTGCAGCTAGAAGAGGCTCGTCTTGAATATCGTCGGCGCCGCCCCAAACAAATAAAGCATCGTACGCTGTACGGTAAGGCGCGTTCGCATAAAAGCCATAACGGGGCCGGATGAAACGTAGGGAGTAGTTTCAAAGCATCGTTTAGAACACAGCAAATTCGTAAAATATAGTCTTCTTGGTAGGGAGCAAACTCGCTAGGCCATGCACATCACAATTGACGAAGCGATAGCGATTCTGGACAACTGGAAGACGGGCGAAACGCCGCTCGATGTACATGTTTCGCGTGTCGGTGAGGGTCGAAAGTTACAAACAACGGTGGTCGGAATTAGTGGGACGGTCGTAAGTCTCGGCGGCAACGAAGGAGAAACGAAACTCGATTTGACCGGGGCCTCATTCAACGGTGACCGGAGAGCTTCTGCAAGTTCGAATTATGGTGCGCTTGTATGCGAGTACGGAAACGGAGATTTTTGGTCATTTTATGCTCCGCGCCCTTTAAACATTGAAGCACGGATTCCCGCCTCTGAAAGGCGGCGTCGAGGGTAGACGGTATGGGACTAGCTACGCTGCTGATGACACAAAGCCATTTCAGTCTCAGTCATCCCCGAAGCCAATGTCATCTCACCACGTATATCCTCGATTGCTTTGAACCAATCGATGTCAGCGGAATCTAACGGGCACCCTCGTTGCACCCAATATTTATGCGCACGCAGCGCAATGAACTTCTCAGCTAAATAAGTATCTGGGTCGATTCTTTTCTCTGTTCCAGCCATGGGGCACCTCAGGTCGGATAATTCTCCAACCTGCTAGTGTATATGACAACCACAGATAGTAGCCCATGCCGCCTTGCCACAGGTGTCTCGAATCGTTCTTTCACAATGGTTCTTAGCTTTTGCGATCGGCGGAGATCAATGAAAGCGAAACGGCGATCTACGCCATTCCGTCTAATAAAAGAGCCGATTCAGCAGGTGGTATACTGATGTGGAGGAAACTATTATGCAATACTCCGATGAACCTCAGAATCCCAGCCAGAAGTTCGATTGGGAGAAACGCTTTTACCAGTGCTTGTTGTTGCAACATGTTGAACTCGCGGATCGAGTTTCGCAAGCTGAAGCAATCCTTTCGGAACGAGCGAGTCAAACCGGAAGCGCGATGATATCGGCTCCTGAACGGGAAGCTCTCGATGACGCACTCCAGCACTTGCGACAAATTCAAGTTCAGCAGCTTGGGTATCCTGCTACGGATGCCGAACTGCTGAAGAAACAATCTTCATTGCCGGAGCACGGCGAAATTGAGCAAGAGTCAGACTTAACGGCCCGACCGATACCACCGAGTGAACGACCGCGTTTGTGGAAAACGCACAAAGCGTAACGACTCGGGTACGCAGCTTTGCAAGTAGGAAACGCGATATGGACGATCCCCTTAAAGAAGGCTGCGGCAAGTGTGGCGCGGACATCGATTCCAGCCGACGGGTAGATTTCACTCTGAAGGATGGAACTAGGGTTTGCGAGTACTGCTTCGTCAAAGAAACTCCGCGACAAGGACAGCCCAAGAACGATTGGTCGAACTGAGCCCTCTATGGCGGCGTTGAAGAAAAGCCTGTCAGAAGTACCGTCGCAAAGAACACTTTTCCGTGCGGCTCCAAAAGCTAACCAAAGAGAAAAGAAATCCCGCAGAGCTAGCTAGACAAATCGAACTCTGCCCCCTCAAAAACGCTCTGTACCATGTGGTCAGCCTCTTGGCTCAATATTTCCAGGACAGGTGGCGGGCCCGGGTTTGTCCTGGCACCTGCCTGATCCGTGTAAACAACGACTGTTTCGTCACCCTAGAGTATCGAGCCGCCAGGGTTAAGACTTTAAGACGACGGCTGCTTGAGCATCGTTACTTTCATCACGTGGATCTGGCCCTTATCGGGGTACACGTGAGCACTCAGTTCGACGTGATGTCCCACGTGATCCTTCAAAGTCTCAGGATTGACGACATCCCAGGATTTTCCGTCCTCGTCGGTAACAAACGTGATTTTGTCACCATCCGCTTTCACCGTGCCCTTAATGTTCATCAACTTGGGCTTCTGTTCATCCTGGCTCATTCCCCGAGGTTGTCCGTGCGAGAGGACCGGAACCCCAAATGTTGCGACCGAAAGTGCCAATACCAGAAGAGATGCCTTTTTCATTTTGCGGCCTCCTGATTTTTCTAACGGGGCGGATTAGACCCCCAGTTTGATCATGCCGTGGAAGAAGAAACAGACCGATCGCAGGCTGCTATTTGTTTCCCACCACAACAATCTGGCGGGAAGTCAGCCGAGAAGTTGCTGTTCCTGCTCCCGACAGGACCTATCTTCGACGGCGAACGTAACATCGGTAAAACAGTAAGACTGTTCCGAAGAGCACACATTGTGGAAATCTTGAGAAGCCGTCAGCGGCTCGCTGCGCAGCACCTTCGGTCTAACAGTTTGCGGAAGAATTGTTTTTTGGGGCCGCCGGAAGGTCTGGGCACGGCGTCTCAATGGAACCTGGCGGCAAGGACAGCTTCCAAGCGGTCAAACTGCAAAGGCCCGCTCGGACTACCGTGTGCAGTCACTCCACATCAGATCTGATGTCTTTCGATGAGACTGCCCTGAAGTTCACAGGCTGCGCTGAATATGCCGGATGGCAACGTCACGACATAGATGCGATCATTGAATTCGTAAACAAATTGGACGGACAATCGGACATCAGCAAACTTTCATCGTTGCTGACTGGAAAGACGGCATAACAACTCGACAAATGAAACGATTCAAAATCGCTGTAATCCCCGGAGATGGCATCGGAAAAGAAGTAATGCCGGAAGGAATTCGCGTTCTGGACGCGGTGGGTCGCCTGTTTGATCTGGCATTCTCATGGCACGCGTTCGATTGGAGTTGCGAAACCTACGTCAAGACCGGAAGGATGATGCCGGAAAACGGGCTCGAACAACTCCGTGCGTTCGACGCGATTTTTCTGGGAGCGGTGGGACATCCGGATGTGCCCGATCACGTTTCACTCTGGGGACTTCTGATTCCGATCCGGCGTTCTTTCCGCCAGTACGTAAATCTTCGGCCCGTGCGTCTGCTTCCCGGCATAGAAGCCCCCTTGAAGAACTTCAAGCCGGGTCAGATTGACTTTTGTATCGTCCGTGAGAACAACGAAGGCGAATATTCCGACATCGGTGGGCGGCTTTACCAGGGAACAGACGATGAGCTGGTCGTGCAACAGACTGTATTCACGCGCAGGGGTGTGAATCGCATCTTGCGTTACGCATTTGAGCTTGCGCGAACGCGGAAGAATCACGTCACATCCGCGACGAAATCAAATGGAATCATCCATACAATGCCGTTCTGGGACGAGTGCTTTCGCGTGATCGCACGCGATTTTCCGGATGTTCGCACAGATCAATTCCACATCGATATTCTCACCGCTCATTTCGTGCGCCATCCTGATTGGTTTGATGTGGTGGTTGGCTCCAATCTCTTTGGCGATATTCTCTCGGACTTGGACTTGGGGCCCGCTGTTGTCGGGTCCATTGGCATTGCACCTTCGGCAAATTTGAATCCGGAGAAACAATTTCCGTCGATGTTCGAGCCGGTTCATGGCTCGGCACCCGATATTGCAGGAAAGGGGATAGCAAATCCCATCGGACAGATCTGGTCGGGAGCAATGATGCTGCGTCACTTTGGCGAAGGAAAAGCCGCCGATGCAGTTGAAAACGCAATCGCATCGTTACTTGCAAGAGCAAAGGTTCGTACGCCGGATATCGGAGGGAATGCAGGGACTATAGACATGGGCAAGGCCATCGTTGACGAGCTATTGCTATCAACTGGTGCGCGATAAACTTCGCGTTCAATAGCATCCTCTTTGCGTATCGCTTGCACTGCTTACGACTGCGGCACCTCAAGCTATGGTGGACGAACTAGACCATGTCGTCACAGAACTTGAGCACCTAGCAACTGATCAGACCGCTGCAAATGATCCGTATCGTTTCGTGCCGTCCGGCTCATAGCCTTTTGTCCTGCGTGGTCCATTGTCCTGCCGAGTCCACTGGCAATTGGGGTAACCGATTAGGACTCATTTGCGTTTTCCGATCCCCTAATTCGGACCCGGAATTGTTGCATACGAAGCGGCAAACAGGATAAACGCCGCGGGTAAGAATTTTTGCTCTACGTGCTGCGTGATAAACTCAAGCAATCAGTCCATTGTGATTTGGACAAGAAACTTCGGCTGCCGTGGTTGGGCGAACCAGGAAAAGGGCAGCGAACCCTCCGGAGATGATCCACTTAAATCGCATCAAAGACCCCCTTTGTTTGGAAAATGCTAATTGTTGAACTAGCTTAATGACATTTTGATTGCACAGCCATTGGGCCGGGTTAGTTCCACGAATCGCTGCCAGTGAAAACGGCCTAACGACATTTGTGCCAAGGTCAGGGCATTCTACGGTCCAGTCGCCCAACCACCCTGCTCACCATTTGATGGATCTGGCATCTAATATATACAGTCATGATCCGTGGTGTGTTTCTCTCTGCACTCTTAATCGTGGTCGCGTTGCTCTCTGCGCGGAAGCCAGACGTCGATACACCGGCGGGCGGTGCTAAGATTTTTGCCCCCATCGAGCCTCAACAACCCACTGCAGGCGATCCTGATGTTGACCGGTACGTTTGGGATTTGTCTTCGCTCTATCATGATCGCGCAGCTTGGGATGCTGAGCGCTCCTACATCTTGCAAAAGATCGAAACGATATTCCAAGTCAGCGGGACCGGAAGGCAAAATGCGAAAGCCTTGGCCGACGAACTGGACGCCGTCGCTGACCTACGCAGCCGTGGCGCGAAAATGGCCATCTACGGTTACCTCGTATCGTCTGTCGATTCCTCAGAGACGGCACGTACTCAATATGACGTAGGCACTGCGCTGCAAGCGCAAGCCGAGTCGGCCGTCGCATTCCTTTCGGATGACGTGTTGGCGATTGGCGAAACGCGCATACGCACGGAAAGCGGTCGATGAGATTTGGGGTCGCAGCGATTACGACCGCACCTATCAGATGCTGCAGCAAGTGGGCATTGATATGGCGACGACCGAACCTTACCAGGCATTGGTCAACCGCATGAATCGTCAGTTGGACGAGTTGGAACACCTGCTCGACCAAAAGAACTGACGCTTTTGGAACACTACGATGCCGTCTAGTTCGCTGATCTGGCCACCTGACGGGTGCGGTTGAAGAATCAGGCAGTGCCGGTTGCGGCAGGAGTTGTAAGAGATGGTGACGCGATGCCCGCAGCGGGTGCACTCGTCGAGATGACCGCCGAGCGCGGCGGTACGACAGCGCCCAATGACCAGAAGCACGTTGACATGCTTCCAGCTGGGCCAATGGCGATTTCGTTCGAAGAAAGCAGTTCCCCCGATGCGAATGGAGAAACATCCGCAAAAGCGCTCACTTTATTTGCCTCACTACGTCAACCTTTCTGTCAAAACTCCGTCATATCAACTACTGGCGAGATCTATGCCCACTTTTACGCTGAATGTGAATGGAAGTCGGCATCTTGTGGATGCCGACCCGGATATGCCTTTGCTGTGGGCTCTGCGCGACTTCCTCCGTCTCACCGGCACCAAGTATGGCTGCGGCATGGGAGTGTGCGGCGCTTGCACGGTTCATGAAGATGGTGTACCCATGCGCTCCTGCCAGATTCCACTCTCCGCGACGCTGGGGAAAAACTATGTGACCATCGAAGGGCTGTCCCCCCAGGGCGATCATCCTTGCCAGCAAGCGTGGCTGGCGGAGGATGTCTCGCAATGCGGCTATTGCCAGGTCGGCATGATCATGGAAGCGGCAGCGCTGATACGCCGCAAACCAAATCCCACTGACGCAGATATTGATGCCGATCTGTCTGATCATATTTGCCGCTGCGGCACCTATCAGCGTATGCGGAGAGCGATCCATCGTGCCGCCAGCGAGGTGCGCAAGGCATGAGAACGACGCGGCGGTCTTTCCTGAAAACCAGCCTCAAGACCGTGTTTGCCGGTACCGGCCTGGGCCTCTGTTTCGAGCTGCCCCGGTCCGTTGCCGTCCATGATCCTGTGACCTTCGAGCCGAACGCTTACATCAGCATCACACCGGACAATGTCGTTCGTCTCTGGATTACCCGCTCAGAGATGGGGCAGGGCGTTCGCACCACGCTCCCCATGATGTTGGCAGAGGAACTGTCGGCTGACTGGTCGCAAATCGAATATGTGCAGGCTATGCCCGGAGGGCGATTCAAAGGCATTCGTTTGCGGACTAGCGGCAGTGGCAGCACGGTCGGCACCTACGACGCGCTGCGTAAGGCCGGCGCCACCGCACGGGAGATGCTAATTGCCGCCGCCGCGGGAAGATGGAGGGTCGATGCTTCGTCGTGCCGCGCGGACGAAGGCAGCGTCGTGCACCTCGGTACCGGCCGCAAGTTGAGCTATGGTAATCTCGCTGCTGCTGCCGCACGACAGAGAGTGCCGGACAATCCGCCGCTGAAAAACCCTAAGGATTTCCGCATCATCGGCAAACCGTTGAAGAGAATTGACGGCCATGGCATCGTGACCGGACAAGCCGTCTACGGAATTGATGTCCACGTTCCTGGCATGCTGTATGCAGTCATGGCGAGGTGCCCCTATGTCGGCGGGAAAGTAGCCAGCTTCGATGGCACCAAGTCGTTGTCGGTCCCCGGAGTTCGTCACGTGGTTCCGGTTAAAAGCGGCCTGGCCACTGGAGTAGCCGTTGTCGCCGATTACACCTGGGCTGCGATGAAGGGACGAGATGCGCTCAAAGTCGACTGGGACCACGGCCCCAACGCCAACTTTGACTCCGATCGCTTCCTCACCCAAATGCAGGATCAGCTTGCCCACCCGCAAGACGGATACTTCGTCCGTGACGATGGCGATGCAAGAAAGGCGCTGGGCGCGGCTGCAAAGAAACTCGAGGCGACCTATGAGTTTCCTTTTCAGGCGCACGCTCCGCTCGAGACCATGAATTGCGTCGCCGATGTGCGCAAGGATTCCTGCGAAATCTGGGCGCCCACGCAGTGTCCTGAGGTCGTTTTATCGGAAACGGCCAAGATGCTTGGTCTCCCAGAGGATTCGGTCAAGGTCCACATCACGCTGCTGGGCGGCGGGTTCGGACGCCGGCTCATTGCCGACTATGCTCACGAGGCGGTGGAAGTGTCGCGTGCCATCGGCAAGCCCGTGCAGATGCTGTGGACGCGCAGCGACGACATGCGCTGTGGATTCTTCCATCCTTGTAACGTCGAACACATCGCGGGCGGATTAGACGTCGGCCGGCCCATTGCCTGGGTGCAGAGATCCATTGGTTCCGACCTTTCCGTAAGTCACTACCCTAGCGAGGAGCAGAAGAAGGACCCTCGCGGCTATTTCAATGATGGTCTCCCCTGGGGTTCGTTTGATAATCCTTATAATTTTCCAAACTTGAAGGCTGACTTTATTCCGCTGAATTCGCCAGTACCGACCGGCCCTTGGCGCGCGGTGTTTTATCCGCCCCCGGTCTTTGCCCGAGAATCCTTCATGGATGAAATGGCGCACGGCGCCGGACAAGATCCGCTCGAGTTCCGCTTGCACCTGCTCGAACCGGGAGATGTGCTCAAGGTCGGGGACGCAGTGATTGATCGCAGCCGGCTGATTCGAGTTCTGCAAGTGGCAGCGGAAAAGTCGGAGTGGAAACGCCCGCTCGCGCAAACTGGCGACCGACTGTGGGGCCGGGGCGTCGCCTGCAATGTTTACAGCGAGGACTGCTTCATCGCCCAGGTGGTCGAAGTCTCCGTCGGGTGGCAATCCCACGACATTCGCGTTCACCGCATCGTATGCGCCGTGGATTGTGGGATCGTGGTCAATCCTTTGGGCCTCGAAGGTCAAGCGGAAAGCGGCATTACCTGGGGACTCTCGGCAACTCTGCACGGGAGGATCGATTTCAAGAACGGCGCGGCGGTGCAGGAGAATTTCCAGGATTTCGAAGTGATCCGAATGGACGAAGCGCCCGAAATCGAAACTCACATCGTCGTCACCGACCATCCCCCCGGTGGGTTCGGGGAAACCGCCGTCCCTCCGGTGGCTCCGGCAGTAGCCAATGCCATCTTCGCCGCTACCGGCAAACGAATCAGGAGCCTGCCCATCACTCCGGAGAAACTAAAAGCGCTTGCGTAGCGCGTCGGCGATGTTCAGGACGTATCGCCGCGATTCCTCGGTGGCGATGATCTCGAGCTTGGGAAACGCTTCGACTGAGACTCCATTGCCCAACCAGTGATCGAGGTTAGTGGTGTGAATTCACCACATACGGTACTTATCGGTGATCTGGCAACAGCTTCGGCTTGCCAGCAAAAAGACAGCTCGCTTCGACAGACCTCGACCCCATCGAACTGCCGGATGAGCGACGCTGGGTGACGAATTGGCACCGGGTACTGGACAAAGCCGCCGTTTCTCGACCTCGGGGTGTTAAGCTAACCCTCAGTAATTAAATACAGTTCCATGAACACCTCGACCCCCGCAAGCAAAACCATTCACCGCAGTAGGGTCGGGCCGTGAGACTCTACCGCGGCACCCACGCCGAACGCATGGACTTGCTGGCCATCTGCCGCCTGCAAAAGACTCCCTGCTACAACGAAATCGTGCGCAAACTCACCCTGGGGCAATCGGTGCGTTCGATGGCCATCTGGCTGGCAGCACAGCACTATGACGGTCCGCACGGCCAGTGGAGCATGTACTACTGGGAAAAGCTGCTCGGGCCGCTGCGGGACCAGGTGGAAAAAGCCAAAGAACGCGCCGGACGCGCCGCGCGCCGTAAAGCATCCCATCCGCCACCACCACCGCCGGAAGTGATTGCCGAAGTCCTCGACAAAATCATGGACCCGGCCATGGATGTGATGAACTCCATGGTTCCAACCGCCCGTGAAGTCTGGAAGCACGTTGAAAAAACGCTGGGACTGATCAACACGGAAAAAATGCTGCTGTACGGTTTCTATCGGCAGCAAGCGCGGGTTGAAACCATGATACAGCTGGAAGAGAAATTCCATCTGCTGCTGCCCAACGGCCACAAGGAAATCGACATTATCCGCAAGCTGGCCGCAGAGATGTTGCGCCTGGAAGCACAGCGCGGACCTGCTGCCAACATGGCCAGTCCCGACGTTGTTCCCGAATCCGAGATTGCCAAAAAGATGCGCCAGTTCGATGAAGTCGATCGCAACTTGATACGCAGCGCGTCACTGAAAGTCATCAGCATGATTCAGAGGGAAGCCAGTCAGCAAAAAACAGGTGGGTCTGACGCTGGCCGACTGGACCCTGACGATAAAACAGAAGCAACGACAAAACAATCAGAAACCGAAGACTCTTTTGTCGAGAGCGGCGGCGGAAGTGGGCGGAATCATTCCTAACGAGCGTCTCAGCGCTACACCGGCGCAGCCGCAGCCGAAGTTTCAGGATTTGTGCCCACTATCCACGACGTCCACGTATCCAACAACCCAGGTTCCGCCATCCAAA
Source organism: uncultured Acidobacteriota bacterium (assembly GCA_963703675.1). GTDB lineage: Bacteria > Acidobacteriota > Terriglobia > Acidiferrales > UBA7541 > Palsa-295. Next base: position 76,455 of record CAVPFH010000017.1, read on the forward strand.
GGCATAATATGTTGGTTATCTGTATTCGTCACGACTTGCACCATTTGTCCCTCCATACGTAATTCCAGCTTGACCTGCAATTCACTACAGCCGACTATTCGAGAACAATTAGTCGGGGCTTTCGTCGCACTGTCTCATTCGATCCGTGTACCTTCCGTGTACCTCGATCCGGCCTTTGTACCGTTTTTGTCGGTTTTGCCCTATTGTAAAATCAATAAGTTACGACGTCTCAACATATGGAGATAGTCCAAATCCCACCCTCTCCGCCATGGAATCGGCAAGCGGGCGTGCGTTTTGAGCATCATAAAATTCCATCTGCCGGCTGTAAATTATACCTAAGCAGATTTCGAAGCAAACGAATCCTTCTCCCACGCGGATTGAAGGCTTTCCTCAAGCTGCGTTTGGCGTGATTTCTACAGATTGCCCGTGACCGTGCAGACGGGCAGTTGTGGCGCAACCACGAGGCCCGCCGCAAGGAAGCCGATCGAGCTGCGGAAGCGAAGCGCGCCAAGAGGGAAAAACCTGAGCCGAAGTACCCAAGTGCTGGCCGCAATCGCTCCGACGAGGAGAATGCAGCCCGCGCAGAATGGTTCCGTGAAAAGACGGGCAACGATCCATCCTATGCCACCGACGCCGAACCTGACACCGAGAACTTGAACCAACCGATATACAGCCCCGTTCCGGTACCAGATTGAGATCCTCTGCGTTCTCCGTGGCTCGACTCAGGAAGCTGACGGCGCGCTCAACGGTCGATATCGCGCGTCGCGGTATTTCAAGCTGAATACGATTGCCACGATGGCCAAGACGATCGGGCAAAAGATGCTGGCCTCAGGCCCGACCGTTCCGCCGGTCAGCCAACGCGGCCCACTAAACGATGCGTTGAGAAGATTCTGGGAGGGTAGTAAGCCGCTATTTGGAACACCGTACAAGAACGTCTGACCCCAGTCATATCCCAGGTGAAAGCCGACCGCACACCATAAATTTCCAGTCCGGCGGAGAAACAGGCACAACAACAAACCGAACGAAACCACCGACAGATCTCCCAAAACGGTTTCTCCGCCATTGGTGGCGTGAACCAGCCCGAATAAACCCGAGAACAAAAATGCGGACGGCCAGAATCCCATGCCAGTCGTCAGTGTGAACTGCGCGTATCCGCGAAACAAAAATTCTTCGGCCAAGCCGGAAAGCAAAAATGCCAGCCCCCAGGCGGCCGCTGCGGTCAAAATCGCGGTGCCATGGATCGCCGCACTTGTGAACCGTACGCCATGCAGGGCGAAAATTGCAAGCACCGTACTGCTGGTAGCGAGCAGGCCTATCAGTAGTCCTACCCGAAAGTTTTTCCTCAGCGCTTCGCTCCTGGGAAGGCCATATTGGCCCAGCCTGCGGCCTTCAATCTTGCTCATGATCCAGGCCGCAACCGCCAAGATGAAGCAGAAAAGTAGATCCGGCGCGATGATTCTCATAGGTGTCATTTGCGCCGGAGCCAGCGCGGCCGGGAAGAAGCGCCTAATGATCATTCGCGCTACGGTCGACATTGCCATTACGATCGCCATGAAAATTAGCAGGCGCCATCCCGCGCGCAAGCCATTCGGACCGATGAAAATTCGCTTGGTTGTCGAGTCCGCTGGCGGTGTCTGAGGATCATGTCGTATTGTCATTTCTTGAGCTGTCATTGATGTGCCCCCAACTGCTTTTTACGGAACAGGGCTTCCATAAGTTTCAATGGAGAAAAAATCGTAGGGCAGAAGACTGGCGTCCTGCTTCCACTATAAGGCGTGGGGGGTAAGACTTTTACCCCCTCACACGCTCTTTTATACATGGATTCAGATAAACCCTTTGTTTTCAATCCTACATTGTGCCCAACTGCTTCCAAACCACTTTTTGTGGTGTTCTGATAGGCGGACATGCTCTCGGGAGCGCCGCAACGGGGGAATTTTGGAAGAAATCGAACAGACTTCTGAAGCGTCTGCAAACGATGCTTCCCGCGGCCAAGAAAGCTAGTGAGAAAGTCGGCGAAACGAAGGGCGAGAAACCTGCGCCGCAAGTCATGAATGTTTATAACCTGCACGGAACCCACTCAAGGGTAAACATCCGATCAAACGATCAATCTCTGAACATCTCTAACGTAACAAGTGAGGAACTCTTCTTAAATCTGCGCGAACATATCGAAGAAAACGTTAATGATGAAGCGGATCGCAAGGAAATCCTTGAGCGACTGACTGCCCTAGAAAAAACAACAGACAAGGCGACTTTCCTGGGGCGCTATCAGGAGTTCATAGCTGCCGCCGCGAATCACATGACCCTGATTGCTTCATTTATACCTACGCTGACCCAGCTCTCAAAGTAGGTAAAATCCCAGCATGAATCCGAAAGCTCCAATCGAGGTTGTGATCGCCGGATTGCTCTCGGGTGGAGTGCTGATCCCCAAGCGTCCTTGCAATCTCGTTGCACCGCCAGCCAGTGCTTGTAGTTGCGACTTAAGACGTGAAAACCCTCATATCGAGCCGGAAACTCTGAGACTAGACCCCCCGCTGCTTTCCGGAATGCCGCCAATCCCGACAAGTGGTGTGAATTGGGCAAAACATTGCATTCATTATGAGAATGGATCGGCATATGCCAACTGTATGCCGAGGTAGGCCGTTTCTGTGAATTCTACGGGTACTATAGTTTCTGAAAACAGGCAACTTACTTTAAATCAATACCCTTAGTGCGTTCAAATCCCACCCTCTCCGCCACAAAATCAACTCTGTGCCCGTATCTTCTCGTAATCTATCCTAGTTCGTCGCCCCCTGGGACGTTGTGCATGAAGCGAGGAAGCGAAAGGAGAGCCGATCAATGAAGATGAAAGAAGAATCGAAAAACGTGGGGTTATCGACGGCCCGCGGCACCGACACCTCGGCGCTGCCGACGGTGGTCGATCGGGCCACCTTTCAGGCCGAATTGGACAGGTTGCGGGTTCGGGAGAAGGCGCACACCCGGGAAGGCGACGCGATCGCCGCGGCCCGGCGGCGCCTACCCATGTTCGAGGTAGACGCCAACCTCGCACTGATCGGGCCGCACGGACCCCTCACCCTGTTCGAAGCGTTCGAAGGGCGCCGACAGCTCATCGCCTACTACTTCATGTGGCACCCCGGCCGACCCGCGGCCGAGCAGTGCGAAGGCTGCACGTGGGTCACCACCCAGGTCGCGGAGCTGTCCTACCTTCATTCTCGCGACATCACCTATGCGGTCCTCTGTCAGGGTCCTTACGACGAAAGCATCCGCTACCACGACTTCATGGGCTGGGACATGCCGTGGTACTCAGCACACGCTTCCCTCGACGCACTCCTCGTCGGGCGCCAAATTGGCTTGTTCCACTTGGTGTGCTACCTACGGGACGGCGATCGCGTCTTCGAAACCTACTGGACGACCCGCCGCGGCGCAGAGGCAATGGACTACAGCTACGCACTCATGGACCTCACCGTGTACGGACGCCAGGAGACGTGGGAAGACTCGCCCACCGACTGGCCACAACGTTGGCCAGCCGACAGCTCGGTGACCCGGACCGAAGGACGCCCCACGGCCCAGTGGTCCCGCCTCGAAGCCGGACGTTCCGACAACCTCGGCACCACTCCGCGCTAGAGGCGTCAGTTCGATGGTGACGTCACCCGAGGCGGAGGTGGCGATTGCCGACCGTACTAAGTGCGTACACGGGAGGAATTACTTCGCAGATCTTTAGCGACGCTGCTGAGTCACAGCCATTTCGGTTTCAGTCATTCCTGACGCCTGTGTCATCTCGCGGCGTATGTCCTCAATTGCTTTAAACCAATCGATGTCGGGTGAATCGAAGGGGCAGCCTCGTTGCACCCAGTATTCGTACGCTCGCAGGGCAATGAATCTTTCAGCTAAACACGTGTCGGGGTCGATCATTTTCTGTGTTCCAGCCATGAGTCACCTCAACCTGGAACATTTTTGCAACTTGTGAGTAGAGATGAAATCAGGAATTCCCTGAGTGGTGTCTTCTCAGCCACCGCAAAAGCCAGGCGAAGTTGCGGTCTGGTTTTGCGTCTCGCGCGATACATTAGACACCCAATGAAGACGATTTCCCTTGCAGCACATGTAATCGACGGAAATGGTGTAATCCAGGATGTCCGGAACGCTTGCACTTACGGCGAGCTCTACCACTGTGTAGTACGGCCCGCGCGCCAGCCGCTCTCTAAACGGATAGTCCCCGGTTCAGGTCCGGGCCTCGGCTCCAGCAACTTGCGTGTAATGAGGAACTTTCCATCTTCAATTAATGACCTGGGATTGATTCGTTGCAAGTTCGTTGTAAGTTTCGAACTTTTGGGATAGTGCATCCATCGCGTTCACCTGAGACTCGCTTACCGTTTTGACATAAATGTTCATCGTCAAGTTGATGTTGGAGTGCCGCAGAATCGTTTGAATGGTTTTGTCATCAATTCCGATAGCGTGAAGGTTTGTTGCTAGGCCGCGCCGGAATGCATGCCAGCCATGCCACTTTGAAACCGGGGCGATCACGCGCCGCGCTAGGTTATCGAGACTCAAGGGCTGACCGTTCCCAGTCTGGAAGATTGGCAAATCGGGTTGTGCCAATATTCCTGCCCGTTGTCTGTGCGCTTCGAGTGCATCGGCCAATTGCCGTATAACTGGTATCGAAGCGCGACTCGATTTCGTTTTGGGCGGATTCGCAACACCACCCCAAACGGACGAAGCATCGAGTTTCTTGGCGAGCTTCTTAGTTCCCCAAACAGATCGCCTGATAGCTAATTCGTGGCCGTCGAAATCCCCCCAGGCGAGGCCACGAAGTTCGCTCTTCCGAAGGCCGGTAAAAGCAGCGGTCAAAACGACTGTCCTAGCAGGTTCTTTGATAGCCGCGAGCATGGATTTTATTTCGCTCAAGCTATACGCGTACGTGTCTTCCACTTCAGAGGTTGACGGAACGCTCACGTTTTGCATGGGATTAGCCGGTTCATGGCCGTTCTTGTCCGCTATGTATCCTTCCAAGTAGCCCTTTTGTAACGCCTGCCTAAACGCTCCTGATAGAAATGATTTAGCGTGACGAAGCACACTACGCCCGAGGCAACCAGGGGCCGCTATCTTGTTCATTACTTGCTGCCCGTCACAGGTGCGGAATCCACGTAGCGTGAATCCGCTCACATGCGCTTTCACATGGCTGTACCAAATGTCCCGATATTGTTTAACGCTCGCGGGCCGCAATTTTTCGACGTGCTCGGGGATATATACTCTTTCAATAAATTCAACGAGAGGCATCGTGCTCATGGGGATAAGCGATCCGCTGTTTACCGGCCTAAGCAAGTCTTGGACAAACGGGCGGACGCTTTTCTCTGTGCGATATTCCCCTCCATACGCAACTTTGAGTTTTTCACAGCAGAGCTTTCTTTTCGTTGTTCCGTCCGGTTGGCGGCGAGTATCGCAGTAACGGACAAACCAACTCTTACCTTTGTGAAAGACATAGCCTTTTTGTTCTCGCATTTCCTTGCCTCCTGGACTACGTGCTAAATGATATATGTATATATTATGGTCAGTCAAGGGGATTGTCCGAGCGCATCCATGCACAGACATCTGGCCAGCTAAACCGGAGATAGCGCCCACAGCGCAGGACGGGAAGGGGATTGCCGTGGTTTCCTCTAGCGCGGCTTTTCTCGTAAACCCAACTCACACCGACTTGCAGCCGCTCCGCGAGTTGCTCAGGAGTGAGGATATCGCCCGGCTCGATTCGACCGAGTTTGGGAGCTGGCTTCACGGTTCCCCGCTCGCAGGTTCGATCTCGTCGGGACGGAACACGGCGCATTTCGTTAATTCGGATTCGAGGGCCACTGTCACCCGCTCCGCGAAGACCTGCAGCAATGTACCCGGGCCCGCCGGAGTCCTGACCTTTCTGCCGATAAATGGGAACAGCCGTGTATGGGGCTGCCCAAACTTCCGCTCGGCTTCAGACGGTGCCCCAGGTGCCCCAGCCGGCCTTTCTTGTGGGGCAGCCTTTGGGGCACTTTGAGTTCGCTCTAATACCTTGAAAGCAAGGGCTTTGATTCCCATATGGCCTCAACTGCCCCACTGCCCCGCGCCTAGGGAATGGGACGCTGGGGCACTTGGGGCGGAACGAGTAAGCTTCCAAGTCTTGTGAAGCCTGGCTGATGTCGATTTTGAGATACCCAGTTCTTCCGCCACATCCCGCGTCGACATTCCCTCTGCGAATAGTTCTGCCGCCTGTTCCTGCTTGGCGTTCTCAAGGTCACGATGCGTCCAGATCGCCCGTCCATCGGCGGCGGTTTGGAGCCGGACCTCGAACGACTTTGCGGCGTCTCCCATCATTGAGCGAGTCTTCTCAAAGTGAATCTCACAACGCAGCCCCTCAGCAGGGTTGTAATCCGTGCTGTGTTTCATGGTCATCACGGTATCGAGCAAATCCTCGCGCTTTGAAGTGCCTCGCTGCGATTTGTTCTTACCCGCGTGGTGTACAAAAAGAAGCGACATTCCGCGCCGACGAAGTGCAAGTCCCCATTCCTGCATTGGCAGCCAGCTCTCGCCTTCTGATTCGTTCCCATAACGGCAAAGCGCCGAAAGGTTATCAATTACGACTAAATCCACTCCTTCTAGGTGTTGCTCAACCAGCCGCTGGCCTTCGATTGTCGAAAGGTCCGGCATGTTGCGGTTTTGAAAATCGGGCGTGATGATCTTGAACATATTGGCGGCAGGTTCGCAGTCTTCCAGGCCAGCGAGAACCATTGCCATCCGCTCTTGCACTGTCTTTGCAGGCAGCTCGCCGTCGATGTATAAAACCCGACGCGCTTCCGGGGCAGTCCATCGCAGGAATCTCCCGCCGCTTGCCACGGCGGCCGCCATGCCAAGCGAGCAAAACGTTTTGCCTATGCCCCGATATGCGTAGAGCATCATCAATCCTTGTTCTGGCAGAATAGGATCGAGCAGCATTTTGCGCGGGCGAATTTCCTTGCGTAGCAATTCCTCAACCGTAACCGCCACCAATGCGACGCCGGCCGGCGTCGCGGAAGGTTTCCAATCTGGGGATTTGCGAATCAGTTCAAGAAGGGATTCTCTTGTACCGCCGCGCTCAACCCACTCGCTGAGGTCTTTCGCCGTAGGGAGCTCAACAAGCTTGAGCGATTCGACCTTGCCATATAACGAAGCGGCCACCTGCTCGGCATGTTTGCGTCCAGGCTCATCGGCGTCCGCGATGATAACAACACGCTTCCCAAATAAACATTGTGAGTATTCTTCGCGCCACTTCACTGCTGCGGCACCGGAACTGGTAGCCGTCAAGCCCAGCCGATATCCAGTCTCCGCATCTTTCTCACCTTCGACGATCAACACGGCCTTGGACTTGAGCACGTCCGGCAGGCGATAAAGAACACGGCGCACACCCTTAACGTTAGAAACCCATCCGCCATTGCCGTCGGGGCGCCGCTGGCGAAAATCTTTCGGTTCGTAACGAACGGCCTGATAGAGCAAGGTTCCTTGTTCGTCGCAATAATCATAGGTAGCAACAATTTGATCGTTGCCAGACACAGTGAACAAATCCTTGATCGTCAACCCGGCCGCTTTGCACACGGCTTCAATTGAGCATTGGGCGAAACAGTTAAGCAGGATTCTCCCGTCGGACAAATTGATAGATAGTGACGGGTTTTTATCATTGTGAGCCGGGCAGAGCGCCTGCCAGCCGTGACCATTGCGCCGAACGCCGCGGAAGTGGGCGAGCACGTCATCTATAGTCATCGGCCGGCCCTTTCGATGTGCCGATACAATGTGAGCGCAAAATGGACGTATCGCTTCTGTGCGAACTTGAGAGCGCGTGGACGATCACGCAGTACATAACCGAGGATGTTTTGCAGCTCGTCCACGCCACGCTTTAAGGCAGCCTCGTAGATTTTGGGCTTGCGGATTGTTTGAAAGAGGCGTTTACTGCGCTGGACCAAGGTTTTTTGTTTGCAGCTGGCTGGGGCCGCTAACCCCAGCCAGCTCCCTCCTGTTAACTTTCTACGTACGCTTTACATGAAAGCATGCTTGCGTTCTTCTGTCCAGATAATTTATAAGTACTGGACAATAGATATTTCCTGTACAATGCCAAAGCAAGCATGGTAATCTCCGTCACAAAGACAGGTCAAATGAACAAACGTCAGTTCAGGCAGAAGTGGAACGGGGCCGACAAGAGGGAGGCGCTGCGAAAAATCCGCGAAATAGCGGGGGTAAGCCTTTCTGAGCTAGCAATTCTCGCGGGGCTGTCTGAGTCGATGTTGAGTAAATACGAATTGGGACACCGTGATTTGTCGTTTAATGCCCTCGTTAGATTGCAAAAGGCCGTGAACGTTATTACGAGCAGAAAAGATGAGGAAGATAAAAGGCGCGACCTGATAGAGCGGGCAACGTCGAAAGAGATGGGACAGCTACTAGGGAAGTTTATTCCCCTTAGGGCAGTGGGTGACGAGAAATATGCCCGTGACCTCCGAGAGCGCCAGGCGGCAATGGAGCGGGAATACGGGCCGCATTGGAAAGAAGTATTCGGCGCTCTTTTTGAGCAAGGGCAACAGAATCGCGAACTGGAAAAACGCCTCGCTGATGTGCGCGACCTGCTCCGACTTGAAACAGAAGCGGCGCTGAAAGAATCAGAGAGAGACGAAAAGCGCGAACAGATTCTTAAGCGTGTTCCGTCCGCAGAATCGAAAGAGTGAAGCAATGGCGATCACTCTGACGAGCACAACATCGAGCGAGGCCGAGCTCCAGCACGCTGTTAGCAGCGATTGGAAAACCCCGCCGTCATCCCCAACCGATGCGCCCGATCTCAGCGAAAAGCATGTGCCGCTCGATAAGGCCGATGCCAAGGATTACAACCGGATTCGTGACGAGCAGGTCGCCGAAAAGAAATTCGAAGGCCCGGAATTTCTAAAAGACGACAAGCAAAAGCCGCACAAGAAAAGCGGCTGGGAGCGAAGGATTGACAAGCTCACCGCCATTAACTCCCGGCTTGAGCGGGAACTGAAAGAAGCGCGAAAACCCCCAGCGGAGGCGAAAGCCCCGATCGACACGCAGGCGTCTCCGATCCAAAGCTCGCAGGCGCAACCGTCGCGAACGGAACAGTCAGCCGCGCCGACTCCAAACAAAATTACTGCGACGGGCAACGCTCAAGGCTCGTCGCTGAATCGCCCTGAAAACAATCCCGCTTTTGTTGAGGCGGCGCGAGCGATTCCGGGAATCGAAAAGGCAATGGCCGATGCCGATGGCATCGGCATATCGCCCACACTGCACGACAGCCTTGTCAAAGCCACTGCTGCCGCAGACAGGCCGCGGCTTGTGAAATTTCTAACGGAAAGCCCACGCGTATTGCAAGAGCTTGAGCGCGATCCTCAGTCGGCGTCACAGCGCATTGCCGCAATCGTGCGGGATCTGAAAGGAGCTTCGCAGAATCGCCCGGTGCAAAATTCCAATGCCGATGCGACGCGGGCCGCGAAGCTTGATGCACACAATCGCCGCGTCCAGGCCGCGCTCGGCTCCCTTCCTGATGCGAACCAACTAATGGCCGCTGCGGGACGCCTGCCAATCGCGATGCAAGTCGTCGAAGCCATGCTTGAGCAGAACAATTCGGACGCGGTAGTGATTCACCTGGCGCGGCACCCCGACATGCTCGCGGAACTAAATCGCATGTCGCCTACAGTGGCGGCTGCAAAAGTCGGCAGGCTCGCCGCAGAGATCGAAGCTAAAACGCGGGAAACAGCCAAACCAAAAGAGCGAGTCAGACCACCAGACCCAATTTCGACAGTGGGCAGTAGCTCTTCGGCGAGCAGTGTTCCGCTCGATCAAGCGTCGCCGCGTGACTACATAAGGATTCGGAACGAGCAAGTAAGGAAGCGAAAGGCGCGAGGAATATGAGCGAAAAGCCAATGACCGGAAAAGAATTTGCAGACGGTCTTATCCGGGAGATCGAGAAGCAAAAAAAGTCGCCGATTCAAACGAATCTCTCTTGGGATACGTTTGCGCAATTAGTGCGCAACGTGCTCGATCCGAAACCTGAACCGGAGCGCAGTGTTCCGGTCTTCGTCATGCCCGTCATTCCGCGAGAGTTTCCCAAGCTCAAGGTGCTCTATCCGAGAAAAATGCCTACCGCAAAGGATCTCAATCCTGTCCAGGACTGGACGGCAAGCGAGTTTGTGGTAGTCGGCAATTATACGGAAGAACAAAACTTCCAACGCGATGGTTGGTGGACAGACCGCACCGTACAGGCTGATCCAACGAAATTAGATGCCAGGGTAGAAGAGCTAAGGGCTGCGGGAGTGAAGGAAAAGCAGCTTTCCGACGATGACAGACGCAGCGATAAATTCGTTTACAGACGCGTCTAGGAGAACAGTTATTTATGGGTTCAATTCCGCTTCCAGCTTTAGATATTAAGCAACCGCCAAGCCCACTGGACGAAATTGCTCGCGTATTCCAGATTCAGGGGCTCCAGCAACAGATTCAGGGACAGCAAACCCAAAATCAGTTGGGACAATTAAATCTACAACAGGCACAACGAGCGCAAGCCGACGATGCGAAATGGCGGGCGGCGCTCACAGACCCAAGCTTTGATGGCACACCCTCGAAACTTTTGGATTTAGGGTTGAAGCAAGGCGTCGGACCGCAAAGCTGGCTGAGCATGGGCGCGGGCCTAACGGCGATGCAGGCAGGTCTTGCAAAGCTCGGCTCGGACCAGTTGAAAAACGCCAGCGACGTTGCCGATCATTTTGGCGATCAGCTTTCTTCGGTGCAATCAGCGAAACCGGCAGACAGGCTGGCCGCCCAGCAACAAGCCAAGCAAAGTTCGCTGGCATGGATTAACGGCACGCCAGGACTCGCGCCGGCGATGAAGCAAAATCTGATGCAGCAAGTTTCGCAGGTGCCGGACGACGTTCCGCTCAACGATGACGATTTGCAATTGGCGATTGCAAGGAACAAGGGCGAATCGGGATTGATTTCGGATGCGCTCAAAAAAGCGCAAGCGAACGAAGCCAACGCAAAAGCTGCGAGCGAACAAACTACGGCTGGACTCAATCAAATAAAACTGAATCTTGCAAAGAACTCCAAGCCCGGTGACTTCGATGCGCAGATTGACCAGATTGCCGGCTCCAATGCACAACTCGCAGCGCAAGCAAAAGCCTTGGTCAACGGTAACTTGGCACGCGGCGATGTGGACGGAGCAAAACAAGCACTCGATCAAACGTTCCAGCGTGTCGGCTCCGAACAGCAGGCCGGACTCAATCGGCAAGCTGAGGCTTCGCAGCAGGCTCTCAACCGTCAAGCAATGTTCTCGAACGAAAATCAAAAAGCGGGTTTGTCGCAGCTCGACAAAATGTTCACCGACCCGCAGCATGGTTACACGCAATTTCTAGCGCAAGCCCAATCCACGAAAAATGATATCGCCAAAGCGCAGAACGGTGACGAACTGGCAGCCTCGCTCGCTCCGCTAATGACGGCTCTCGGTGTTACTTCCTTTGCGGGATTACACAGGATCAATCAAACCGAGGTTAATTCAGCCGGTCCACAAGTCGGGAGTTTATACCGCCAAGTGAATGCCATGCTCTCGAAAGCCGGTAGCGGCTCGCTTCCGGCAGACACTACGAACGAAATGGGAGGCCTGATTGACGGATTGATCGACGCGAAGCACGCGAGTCTAATCCAGGGAGCGCAACTCGTTTCACGGAATAACGGTCTTGATCCCGCGAAGACAACGGTTATGGCTCGTGATGGAAGCGTGGACACGCTCGCGAATGTGTCCAAGCAGTCGCAACAATCGCAGCAGTCTTCACAACAGGGCGGGATGAAAGTAAAGATCGGTGGTCAAGAAATCCAAACTGCGGCAGACGGAACATTCCAATATAACGGCCACACATATAAAACCAATCCCGACGGGAAAGGCGCAACACTCGTAAACTAATGGGCGACAATTCTCCCGCACAAACTCTGACATTCGATGCTCCAGCGAGTGCTCCCCCGCAGACACTCACTTTCGACAATGCGACGCAGCAAAAGCCAGTTGAGCCATTCGCGGACGAGTTTGCAAAATCTTTCGGCCTCAGTGGGCAAGGCGTAAGTGTTAGCGACATGGCCAAGCAAACAATCCAGAACATCGGAAACGCGGCAGTTCAGTCCTACCACCAAGCGCAGAACGTAACCGGCGAAGCGGGCAAATCGCCCGCAGGAAGCCCTTTTTCGCTCGCGCTCACGATTCCGAATCTCATCACTAATGGAATTGAAGGCATGGCGAACTTGCTTCATAGCGGCGTGCCGATGGCCTTGTCCGATGATCCCGATACATCGAAACGCGGACTCGCGAGAATCCTCGCTGGCGCTTCTCAAATTGCTTTGGGAATGGAAAATCCAGACGGAGATTTAGCAAGCCGTCTGACTCAGTACACGCCGAAAACAGTTGAAGACATGAAGGCAGGAACGGGGCAGACCGCACCGTTCAACGCGTTGCAAGGTTCGATGAATCGTTCCGTAGGTGCGCAGGTTCGTGACGTGCGCTATGGCGATCCATCGAAGGCGCTGATCGTTGAAGGAATAAACTCGCCCACTACTGCCGGCCGTTTGTTCGGCGCTGCTCAAAAGCTCGGTGAACTGAAACCTCAACTTGATAGCGCATTGTCTCAAGCGACTACGCCCGTTGACGTTCTTGGCGCGATTTCTCCGATTGTCGATCAGGCGACAAAGGATATTGCCAACTCGTTTGAAACTGACGCGACAAAGGCAGCGGCGCACGAAGACTTGAACTCGCTATGGACGAACGCTCTGCGCATGGCTCCGTCTGGAGTAACTGACGCGCTGACCGCAAATGAAATCAAGCAAGGCATCGGTGATTCCATTAATTTCAGCAAGCGACCAACTCCGCAGATGCCAATCGTTGAGCAGGCGTATCGCCAATCGTACGGGGCAATCAAGAATGGAGTATTTGACGCGGCACCAAACACCGAAGGGCTCATGGGGCGCGTGTCGAATCTACTGGCATTAAAAAATTCGCTTACTAATGAAGCGGAGGCAGCCAAAGCCGGACGCGGCGGCGGGACAGCATTGTCGCTTCCGCAAGCGGTGGAATCAGGCGTCGGGCGAATCGCGCCCGCTGGAATAAGTCTCGCCCAGGGCGCGGCGACCCTGCCGGTAAGGGTTCCGCTTTCTTCGCTTGCTCTTTCCGGTAATCAATTTACTGGCGCGAGCAATGGGCAGCAATAAGAGAGGAAAATCATGGACGCACTATACAGAGATGCTCTCGGCCGTTTCCGTCAAGATAGCGAAAACCTTCAGCGCGAGCAGCAGGAACAGCGGCAAGCTGCAGAAATTGAACTGCTAGATGGCGCCACCACCATGAAGGAATATAACGAACGTCGCGATGCAATTCCGCATCTCGTTTTGCGTCCGGACGTGCCGCCAGATGAAATGAATATGAGCGACTACATGAAACTCCGCGAGCGCAAGGTGTATTCGTGCACGCACGCGGCCTATCTTCAAATGCTGCGGGACGCTAAAAAGTGATTGAGATCCCAACACGCGAGCAGATCGAGCAGGAAATCCGCTATCGCGCGGAACACAAGGTGGACTCCTTCTATCCCGAGACGGGAGCATTGCGCCGGGAACTTTACAAGAAGCATGTTGAATTTTTTGCGGCAGGCGCACGCAAGAATGAGCGGCTTTTCATGGCTGCAAACCGCGTAGGCAAAACCGAAGGCGTCGGCGCTTATGAAACGGCGCTTCACCTTATCGGGGAATACCCCGATTGGTGGCCTGGCCGCAGATTCACCAAACCTATTTCCGCATGGGCAGCGGGTCAAACTTCCAAGACGACGAGAGATATTTTGCAATTGGCATTACTCGGCAAAGGTCCGCAATTCGGGACGGGGATGATTCCAGCGGACGCGATCCTTGAAACGACTCCAAAGGCGGGGATCCCCGAAGCGGTAGAGACGATCTACGTTCGGCACGCAAGCGGCGGGCGCAGCGAAATCGCTCTCAAAAGCTACGACCAGGGCGTTGAAAGTTTTTACGGCACTGGCAAAGATTTAGTTTGGCTCGACGAAGAGGCGGAACTTTCAATTTACGTGGAATCGCTCACGCGCACGCTGTCCACTTCCCCGGGCCGGCCGAACGGTCTAGTCCTGTTCACCTTTACCCCGCTATGGGGCATGACCGAAATCGTGCGGGATTTTCTGAAAGCCAGCAAGGAAAACGCAGACGGGCCGAAGATCGTAATCACCGCTACCTGGGATGACGTGCCGCACTTGACGCCGGACACCAAAGCAGAATTGTTCGCTTCGATTCCAGCGTATCAGCGGGACGCACGAACCAAAGGAATACCTCAACTCGGCTCAGGTGCAATCTATCAGATCGAAGACAAAGATATTTTGGTGAAGCCGTTCGACATTCCGAAGCACTGGCCTCGAGGATTCGGCCTCGACGTGGGCTGGAATCGCACCGCGGCGATATGGGGCGCGAAGGATTTGGAATCGGGCGTCCTGTACTTGTACTCCGAACACTACATGGCGCACGAAGAACCGCACGTTCACAGCCACGCAATCAAGGGACGCGGCGCATGGATTCCAGGCTGGATTGACCCCGCATCGAAGGGACGCTCGCAGCGGGACGGCTCCCAACTGATTGAGCTATACCGTCAAGAAGGCTTGAACGTACAGCCCGCCACGAATGCGGTAGAAGCCGGAATCTACGCCTGCGAACAGGCGATGTTTTCGGGGAAGCTCAAGGCTTTCACATCCCTGTCAAACTGGTATTCAGAACTGCGGCTCTACCGACGCGACAAGGAAGGCAGAATTGTGAAGGAAAACGATCACGCCATGGACGCCATGCGCTACCTAGTCATGTCCGGAACCGATGGCCTAAGTAAGCAGCCTCAAGCGCAACCGCCTGAATACATCAGCGTTCTAGGTGAGAGTGCGCAAAGGTGGATGCAATAAGCAAAAATAAAGCCCCGACTGGCATCGGGGCTTCGCTCGCCTTCTTTGGCACTCTCGGACTACGTGGCTCACTCCAAATCTAGCATAGGAGTGTGCGCCGTGGAAACAATGGGACAAGAACTACCTATTGGATGGGGCCTTTGGGTTGCCAATTCCGTAGAAACTCAAGAGCAGCATCGACTTTTCCTTCGTTCAGAAGCTCTTCGACTTTATCCTTTGCTGCCTGATGATCTGCGAGCAAAGCTGGGGAAGGATGTTTCCGAGTTTGTTCTAAGAATTGATCGAGTTCTTGGGATGCACCAGCAGCACTTAGAAAGGTATGAGCTACCTTGTAAGCGATAAGCTCGGTTCTGGCGGTGTAAATGAGATCTAGCAGCCATAACAAAAGCTCTCGAAGCTGTTTCTCGTCAATGTCCATGGACCACTCTTATAGGCGCAAATCGTATCTATTTCACGCATAAAATCATTAACGGGAGCGCTCTTGGCGAGAAAAAACATCGAGGTTATCCTGCCCAACGGCAGGAGCGCTTATCACACGACCCTTGAGAATGCGCGGTCTATCATCGCTTCCAAGGAAGGCCGCTGGCGTGGCGTGCAGCTAATTCTGTTCGCGGACAGGAATATCAAGCTCAGTTGGGGACCACGGCAGAGCGGTTACGCAGGTCCGATTGTGATGCAAGCGCGGACGTGACACGCGGATTGTTTAACGGCTAGTCGCATGTATGCCTAATAGACTCAATGGCTTACTGGCGGCGTTGCAAGGTTAGTGCAAGCAAGGGGCTTGAAGTGGCGGCGGAAACGGTGGTTACAGGCTTACCTAGGAAGCGCGGCGGCAAGAGAATCGGAGCTGGCCGCAAGCCGAATTATCTAAAGCGCCTGGGAATCAAGGCCATCACGGCAGCGGAGATTCTGGCGCACCATGACGAGCCTGAGCTATGGGATGGCTTGCTGAACCACAAGAGCCCAGATATCAGGCTGCGGACGCTGCAATACCTCACAGATCGGCGCGATGGCAAGCCTAAGCAGGCCGTGAATGTGTCTGGCGGTCTGCTACACGCACACACGGCTTACCGCGACCCCAGGCTTGCGGCTTTAAGCGAAGAGGAACTGCAAAGGCTCGACGCGATCACCCGGAAGCTTGCGTTACCCGCTGAGAATGGCTCGCATAATCAAATAGAATCAAACGCAGCCACGGAAGCGGTAGAGACGCAGTTAGACGCAGAACCCGAGACGGAATCGCCGTAAACGGCGTCAGCGTTTTCCCTTCAAGATATCGAGAATGGCCTGCTGTGCAGAATCCGTGCGGTCGAGTAAGGGAACGTCCATCATCGGTCTTTCGGCGTCCAGGTCTCGGACACAACCCAGTAAGCGGTTATAAATTAGGTGGTGACATCGAAGGCACATGCCAAGGCTCTTGTGACCAGTCTGTTTTGTTTCGCAGCGCATGCATCCCCACTTCTCGAAGTACGCGGCAAACTTGCGCTGCCCACTGACGCTCATTTGCCCTTTCATGCGATTTGCAACAGATTTCCCCTGGTAGAACGGCTCGAAAATAGAGTCGTCTGACTTACCAGAGAGAGCTTCATTGACTTTCTGCTCTACGAGCTTTGCAATCATAGCCATGGCTTCGTTAGAAGGCTGTGCTGGAGCCAATACTTCGATCTGGACTGACTTTTTAGCTTTTCGCATTGTCGTCTCCCCCATGCGGATGACATTCCCGGTAAACTGCAGACAGTTTTGCGGCTGATAGAAGGGTATAGAGCGCGGTCGTGTTTAACCGTTCATGGCCCAGGATTTCCTGGACCACGCGAATGCTCGCTCCTGATTCCAGCATGTGAGTGGCGAGAGCGCGGCGCAGAGCGTGCGGGGTTACGCCCTTAAGCTTGGCGCGAGCCGCCATTCGTTGGAGGATGTAGCGCACCGTTCGAGCATCAATCGGTCCTGCGGGACGCGGAGGTCGATAGTCAGAACGTTTTCCGTACTGCCGATCAAACTCGCGTCGTGCGTCTTCAATCGTCGGCAAATCCGCAATATCGCCGATCCGCCAGTTGCACCGTTGGCTCTTCAGATAGAACCAGGCATACCAAGACTTTCCGTACCTCAGATACACATTCGGTTCACGCCCGTAGAACTCGAAAAGCCATCCTGCTTGCGGCTTGCGCCAGGCGTGATATTCCCTGATTGCAGCGAGCGCGTAAGGTCCGAAGGGAACGATTCTCGATTTGCCTCCCTTGCCTTTTATGACTCGCATGATGCGCGTCTCGAAATTGACGTTCTCAATTCGCATCTTTACGAGTTCCGACACTCTCATGCCGGTCGAGTAGAGAACCTGGGCGACGGCGCGCTCAAGCGGATTCTCGGCTGCCTCGATCAGCCGGACCATTTCATCCGGGGTGAGCACTTTCGGTATTCGCCGGGGAAGCTTGCGCTGCGACAGTAGGAGCGTCGGATCGTCTTTCGTTAGCGACGAAACACGCAGGAACTTATGGAAGGATCGTATTGCGTGCGTGTGTTTGCGAATCGAGTTTGAACCAAGGCCGCGATCGGCAAGGTTTCTGAGGTAGTTGCGAATCTCGGAACGCGTAACGTCGAGAATGTTCTGGCTGCCCAACGTTTCGAGAAACTGGCCGATGCTTGCGGAATAAGTGTCGATCGTCGCCTCGCTCTGGCCGATGGCCACCTGATAGCGAGCGAAGGCGGCGCGGAGATCCTCATTGCTGCCCGCGAAGGAACGAGTCAGCGGGTTCATAGGAAATACGGCTTGCGCAGCTCATAGAGCGCGACAAACGGAATGTAGAGCGTGCGACGCTCTCCGGGCTTCGTTAGCAGCAGGAAGCCGTCGCGCTTATTGGCGGCTTGGAAAGTCCAGCCGGAAAGCTGCTCGTTAATTTTCCATCCGGCCTTAAATGCCTGTTCAAGAGACAACGGGGCCTTTGGAGACACTTTTTTCATACAATTCTCCTTTTAGGCGAGCGTCAACGATGGTTGATTCGGGGAATGGAACTTGAACGCGGAATGGTATATTTCGTGAAGCCATCGCTCAATCTCGACTTGAGTGTTGGTTAGGGGCGCGTTCGGTGTTCGATCACCGGCGCGTCCCGCTTGAAGCTTACTTTTGTTTCTTCTTCCTGCCGCGCTTTAGACCTGCGAGAAACTTCCTTGCGCGTTCAATGTCCCGATCAGTCCAAAGCCGGACGGTGACGCCGCCCACTTTCTGTAAGGGCGGTATATCAAAAGTTTTGGATGCGACGTGGCGTTGCAGGGTCAGAATCGTGACGCCTAATTTCGCTGCGGCATCGCGCGTTGAACAGCCAATTTTCACACATAGACCTATATCACTAACCGGAAGCTGTTGTCAAATTCCGCGTTGCAAATTGCGTTGCAAGATAGGAGCCGACGAGGCCCGAATGACGCCGAATAGGACAGAACGTCATCCACTGACCGCAAACGAGTTAGGATAAAAACATCCATTCTCTAAATGGATAGTCACGCATTAACATGAATGAGTTTTTGCCGCGCTTCTGAGCAAATGGAATCGTGTTGCCGGAGTTCATCGGACATAAAGTAATCTTTCTCTCATAAGCCGTCACCAGGCGGAAACTGTCGATTGTCAGCACCACATGGTCTTTCGGTCTATTCTCCCGTGCCGACATGTGCCGGAGCAGTCGCTCCTTCGATGTCCAGAAAAATACTCTGCCGTTGAGGATCCGGCATCACTCTTGTGTCGTGCAATCGACGAGCGCTTTTTTAAGTTTCGTTTCGTACATCGGCTTTTGATCCCGTATGACCACCCGGCCGAGTCGCGGGTGAACCAATTCAACCGGACATTTCCGAATACTGCTTTCAATGTTCCGTCGTGCTTCTCCTGCGCTGTTCCAGAGATTCAAAATCGACGTCGTGCTGAGCAGACCATGTCTTCTAATTGGTTCCCAGGCGTCTTTGTCTGCCATGTGATAGAGGCGCGGATACAGTCTGGAGAAATCCTCGCGGGTTACCCCGTTCGGGTGCACCTGATTTACTGCGGACATGGCATCGATGCATTTCCCAGATTTACTTGAATCGGCGACAGCTCGATCACCGCAGTGTCGGTTTACGATTGCGGCAGCCAACGCAAACGCGAGCGGTGAGTGGGATGAAGAACGACCAGTTCCGGCGTGCCTCGCAAAAGGCCCGTCGAAAGCAGCGCCTGCCGGGATTGTTGCACAGCCGGATTGAATTGAGATTCTAAAGCCTCATCGTCTTGGAGCAGGCCGAGCCATACCAGGAAAGGCCCGTCGGTTCGAACCGGTAGCTGGGGAAAAGTATTGGTCACGTCGAGCGTGACCAGTACACCTGCCTCTCGCGCGCCCGCAGTCCGATATTTCGCGAACGGAGCCTCCGACTGCTGGACAAAAGCATCGACGCTGTTCGGTTTCACGGCAAATATCTGGGCAACGACTACGCCTGTGGCACCATTCGTTTCTGTAACTGGATCGACAGCGGGCAGAATCGTTACACTGCGTTCCGGACTTAAGGAGTGAAGCAACATCACATTGTCGCTGTCTACAATGAGGTTGTTTAAAGTCGTGCGATGTTCCTTCCAAAGCGGTCCGTAATAGAACTCCGCGTTGGCGACGGCACGTTCGTCGACGGAGTGGAATCCTCTGATCCAGGTGAAGCCAGCCGGCTTGTCGCGCTCGAAGAAAGAGCCGACCGCGATTGCGCCCACCTGTTCGAACGCTTCGGGAAAATAGGTGTCAAAATACTGCGCAAAGTGTTCGCGCTCGCCATCCTTGATCGTGTAGCGCCGGAACTCAATCACCTGAAAGTTGCCGAAATGATCAGTGCGACTAGCGGCGTGGCCTGCTGATGAATTCGTGCCATTTTGATTGGTCCGGGCGAATGCAAAAACGCTCAGCGCAATGAAAATCGACATCCCTTCTAGAAATCGCATGTTTCCCTTTTATTGTGTATTTGCTGCTCTCGAATCATTCCACGACCGGACCTGCCCATTCGCACGGCCTTCTTTATTCCAAAAACCGGCGGTAAGCGAGCGAGTGTGTTGCAAATTGCGGTAATTGGAAATAGCCACTTTGTGCCCATGGAGCGATACCACTTTCCGCAAGACCAAATTAGCCGACGTAACTTGAACCGTGGTCAAATCTTAAGCCTTGAACTGAGAGCTGAGCGCAGCCGAGCAACTCCCGGGCATTTCTGTAACGTTTTTGAACAAGCACATACCACTCGGTGTTTGGCTTTACCTGCTCGCAGCCAACAAGCTAATCTGTCGTGGTATGTCTTACGGCCGACCTCCGGGAACTTCTCTTGTTTCGCAACTGACCGCTGCGTGTCTCATTCTCGTACTTCTTCTCACCTCTGCTGGCGTCTGCAGTGGTTTTTCGGTGCTGTCGCACGAAGCCATTATCGACGCGGCATGGGACGTCGCGATCAAGCCTCTCCTTCTGAAGCGGTTCCCTGATTCCACGCCGGAACAATTGAAGGAAGCGCATTCCTACACGTACGGTGGTTCGGTGATTCAGGATCTGGGCTACTACCCTTTCGGCAGCCATCTGTTCAGCGACCTGGTCCACTACGTCAGGACCGGCGATTTCGTTCAGGCCCTGCTTCGCGATTCGACTGACCTGGATGAATACGCTTTTGCGCTGGGTGCATTGGCACACTATGCAGCGGACAACCAGGGCCATCGACTGGCAGTCAATAAAGCCGTCCCCATGCTTTATCCCAAGCTACGACGAAAATATGGGGACGTGGTCACCTACGACGAATCGCCTTCCGCGCACCTGAAAACCGAATTTGGCTTCGATGTTCTGCAAGTTGCACGCGGCCACTACGCCTCCGACGCCTATCACGATTTCATCGGCTTTCAAGTTTCGAAAGATCTGCTCGATCGCGCTTTTCAGGAGACCTACTCGCTGAATCTGAAAGCAATTTTCACAGATTACGATTTAGCACTAGGGACGTATCGCTACGCAGTGAGCGGCCTGATTCCGGAAATGACGAAGGTAGCCTGGCAAACGAAAAAAAACGACATTCAAAAAGACACTCCGGGAATTACGAAGCAAAAGTTCCTGTATCACATTTCGCGAGCGAGTTACGAAAAGCAATGGAACGGGAATTACCAGAAGGCCGGCTTCGGGACCAAGCTTCTGGCCTTATTTATCCGGCTGATTCCGAAGATCGGCCCCTTCAGCGTGTTTTCTTTCAAGGTTCCGCCGCCACAGGCTGAGCAGATGTTCATGGCGAGTTTTAACGGCTCGTTGACCGAGTACGAGCACTTTCTGCACGAAGACAGACAGGCGGGCGAACTGGTGCTGATCAACGACAATTTTGACACTGGCACGGTGACGAAGCCCGGCGAATATCCGCTCGCCGATAAAACTTACGCGCAGTTGCTGGACTTGCAGGCCAAGGACAACTTCAAAGACATCACTCCTGAGCTTCGTCAGATGATCCTGGATTTCTACAGCGATCCCAACGCGCCGATCACTACGAAAAAAGATAAGTGGGAATGGGATAAGGTCATGCGTGAGGTAGGCGACTTGAAGGCTTTCACGCCCAGTCCCGAGGCGGCACCTGCGCCACCCGCCGCGAAGCCGTCAGCCAGCTCGACCAGTTTGCCGTAGATTGAAGTAATTTCGTTTGGTCAAGAACTCTTGTGTCCGGTTCTCGCTGCCGCACCGCCGATTTTGTTCAGTGTCTCCTGCGCGCGCTGCTTGTAGGGCGTGTTTAAGGAAACCACTTCGGTCAGAACAATTCGCGCCTCCGGAATCCGCTGCATTTTGGCCAGCGTAAAACCCAGGCGGTACTGATTCTGCGCATAACTGAATGTATCGGACTTCAGCAGCGGGGTGGCTTGCTTGAATGCGTCAATGGCCTGCTGGTTGCGGTTTTTGTTTACGTTCACTTCGCCCAGCGATGAATACGCCAAGCCTTTTTGCAACGAAACCTGTTTTTGCCAGGCATCATCCGTCACGTTGTCGGGTTTTTTAGCCTGACCGAGTAACTCGATGACCTTTTGCGCATCCGCCGCAGCTTTATCGAGCTGTTGCGGATCGTTGCACCAGCTATCGGCAAGAAGCAACAGCATGGAAACATTATTGGGATCGGACACGAGCACGGCTTGTGCCGCGGCCAGCATCTTCGGCTGGTTCTGCGCCTGTTGATACGCGATGGCGGTCTGCTCGCGAGCGCCTAGTGTGTAGCTGGAATCCGGAAATGCGGCGGCATAGCGTTCTAAAAGCCCGGCCCGAGTCGCGGCGTCGGCAGTCTTGTAGGAGGTGTTGACCATGGCGTACTGCACGTAACCGACGTCACCTTGCGCGGCTTTCAATGTTGTTTCCTTTTGGGCGGCCCATTGATCAGCGGGTTTTCCTTCCGGGGCGGGAGCGTCTTTGTAACGCGCGACGATGGCCGCAACCTTTTGCCCCGCGTCGAAAAGTTTTTGAGTGTCGCCTTGTTCATCGGCCGCATGAACCATGTCCACTGCGACTGAAAAGTTATCGGGGTCGAGCGCCAGAGCTTTACCGCCGTATTCGAAGACCTTGGCATAATTTTTCTGAGCCAGGTACGACTGCACGTACAGCTGGTCCGCCAGCAGCTCCATATCTCCCTTGCCATAATCGGCCACGAACTTGTCGAGCAGGGCGATCCTGTCCGGCCCGTCGGGGGCCGCATAGATATCGGCCATCGCTTTGTCTTCAGGTGTGCCGGCGGCAACCGACACGCTCTTACCCATTTGCGCCGCCGCAATCGGCGCAAAAATTACAAACGAGAGTACAACCACGAGCAGACTCGCGAAACGTCGCATGTTTCACCTCCTGCAAATATCTTCAGGTTCGAACTTAACTCGTCGCACTCGAATCGTCTGCGCGCGCCCGCCGCTACCGATGTGGCAACCACTCGGCGCGAGCGTGCCGAATCTTAGGGCCACCCGTCACGCGGGCGGCTTCGCTCCCAAGGGCACAAACCGCGGTACTCGCCGGCAGTAATCCTCGTAGGCGAGGCCAAAACGCGCGCGTAATTCGCGTTCTTCCAGCAAGATTGCGATCAATGTCAGCGCGCACCATAGGGCTGCGATTTGCCACATCAGCCTCGCTCCCGCCAGAAAACATGCGCCCAGAATCGAAATAAGCGATCCCACGTAGCGGGGGTGCCGAAGGCGGGCATAGATTCCGTGGCGCGCCAGTTCCCCGCCCCCGGACAATTCCGTTTGGCCAATGAGTCTTGCGGCGCCCAGATCGCGCTTCACGCGCCAGAAAATCCAGGTCTCGAAGGCTAGCAAAGCGAGGCCCACAGCCACCCGCCACATTGGCGGCCGGGCCGGCAGAAAAAGTTCGCTGCGATAAAACACGAGAAACAGGGTCACCGGGAGCCATGCCGAGGGCAGTCCTACGATGTAACCCGCGCTGCGATGTTGACGCCAAAAAGCAATCTGCGGATGCATCACAAACCAGTAAAGCGGGATTGGCAGTTGCACGAACAGCACCAGCGCCGCGAGCCAACCCAGCATTGTCACGCGGGCATCTTAGTCGAAGGTTGCGCCGCACGACAATAATTTCGTTTTTGACCGGCGGTGCTGGGCGCACCGCCGACCAATTCCCATATCGCATCGATCGCAGCTAAAAGCGGCAGAGATCCTTCGCTTCACTCAGGGCAGGCAGGATGACGTCGCTTGGATATGTTAGCCACGGTGGTGCCAGACGGGGATGGCGCCCGAGAGTAGTATTGACGATTTCAGTATTTCGATAGACCATCTCCTGGCGTATTTCAATTCCGAGAGGTGCAGGATGCCGGCCCCCACATCATTCGAAAAAGTAGAAACAGAAAAACTGAGCGCGCACATCACGCGGCAAATGTTGAATGGCGCAGACTCAACCCTCGCGCGCATTTTCCTGGCGCGTGGAGCCGTCGTCCCGCGCCATTCGCACCGCAGTGAACAGTTTTCCTTCATAATTTCCGGCACGCTGAAATTTTATTTCGATGATGGCGAAACCATCGTCGGAGCGGGGGAAATCATTCTGATTCCTGCGCACGTTCCGCACAAAGCCGAAGCCCTGGAAGACACCGTCGACATCGATTTCTTCGCGCCGCGCCGCGAAGACTGGATCAGCAAGAACGACGCGTACTTGCGCAGCGACGCTCAAGTTCAAAAGGACTGACCATGGACCTCGGACTCAAGGGACGCGTGGCCATCGTGGCGGCCGCAAGTAAAGGCCTGGGTCGCGCGGTCGCCGAAGAATTTGCGAAGGAAGGGTGCGACGTGGCTATCTGCGCGCGCACGGCTGCGGACGTCGAGCGCGCGGCGAAGGAAATCGGCGCCACGTCGGGCCGTGAAGTATTCTGGCGCGCGTTCGACGTCACCAATGCCGACGCAGTCCGCGATTTCGTCGCCGCTGTCGACCGGAAATTCGGGCGCATCGACATTTGCGTCACCAACGCGGGCGGCCCACCTTCCAAAAAGTTTCTTGAAATCAGCCTCGACGAATGGCGCACTGCAGTGAATCTCACCCTGCTGAGCGCCGTCTATTTCGCCTACGAGGTCTTGCCGCGCATGCAGCGCCGCCGCTGGGGACGCTTTGTCACCATAACGTCGATGTCTGTCAAACAGCCGATCGACGGCCTGATGCTGTCAAATTCCCTACGCGCCGGGGTGACCGGTATGGCCAAAACGCTCTCGAATGAATTCGGCCCGGACGGCATCACGGTAAACAACGTGTGCCCGGGCTATACCCTGACCGACCGTTTGGAAGAACTTTTCCAGAAACGAGCGAAGGATTCGGGCGTCAAATATGAAGAGCTGCTGAAGCAAGCCCAAGCCGGCGTTCCGATCCGGCGCTTTGCTCGACCGGATGAATTGGCCGCAATGGTGGCGTTTTTGGCTTCCGAACGTGCTGGTTCCATCAATGGAACCAGCATCGCGATTGACGGCGGTTTTATCAAAGGACTTCTGTAAACTGGACTTACCGAAAAAAGGACGCGATAGTCAGGCCTACGGCGCCTCGCTTTATTTTATAATGATCCGTTTTGCCGCCATTATTTATTCCGCTTGGGGAGAAGAGAATGACTCAGTTTTTTGGGCGATATCGCCCGCATGTGCCAAAAATATTGTGCGCAGTCGCGCTGTCGATTGCGCTGCTCGTACCTACGCCAGGGCGCGCGGACGAGCCCTACGCACGCAGCCGCGATTACGATTTGCAAAATGTGAAGACGCACCTATGGTTTGACACTGATCAGCGCAAGGTGCGCGGCGAGGTCATCCATAGCATCGAGATGCTGCGCGACGGTTTGTCACAGGTGAAATTCGATTCGGTCGCACTGAAAATCGAGGCTGTAAAGATGGACGGCAAGGACGCGAAATTTTCCACGACCGATAAGGAACTCATCGTCTCTTTGGGTCATCCCTCCAAGAAGGGCGAACGTCTGGACATTTTCATCCGCTACGAAGGCCGGCCTAAGAAGGGTTTGTACTTCATCCTGCCCGATAAGAATTATCCCAATCGTCCTACGGAGGTCTGGACCCAGGGCGAAGCGGAAGATACGCGCTACTACATTCCCATCTACGATTATCCGAATGACCGCACCACTTCGGAAATGATCCTTACGGTTCCTGCGACCTGGATCACGGTTTCCAACGGGCAATTGGTGAATGTGAAGGACGAGCCCGACGGCACCAAGACGTGGGATTGGAAGCAGTCCGAGCTGCTTTCGACGTACTTAATCACAGCCGTGGCCGGTGAATTCGTGGAGAAGAAAGATACCTGGCGAGGGATGCCTTTGCGCTACGTGGTGCCGCGCGGTAACGAAGACACCATCGATTCCACTTTCGCGCGCACCAAGGAAATGCTCGATCTTTTTTCCGATAAGCTGGGCGTGAAATATCCCTGGGCGCAGTATGCGCAAAGCTCGGTAAACGATTTTGTCGAGGGAGGAATGGAGAATACCAGCGCGACCACGCTCACCGCGCGCGGTCTGGTGAACCCCAAGCTGGCCTCCGAAGATCGCCAGGGTTCAGACGATCTCGATTCCCATGAACTCGCCCATCAATGGTTTGGCGACCTTGTTACATGCAGAGACTGGGCGAATATCTGGTTGAACGAAGGTTTCGCAACCTATTTCGAACATTACTGGCTTGAGCAGCACTATGGCACTGACGAGGCAGCCTATGAATTTTGGCGCGATCAGGCCAATTGGTTCCGACAGAGGCGCATGTATCCCGTGCCGATCGTCACTCGCAACTTCACCGATAGCGTCGAATACGCGGGGAACGTTTACACCAAGGGCGGTTGGGTGCTGAAGATGTTGCGCACCAAGCTCGGCGACGAGGATTTCTTCCGTGGACTGCATCATTATCTCGAAGTCAATCGCAGCCAGAACGTCGTAACCGCCGATCTCGAAAAAGCCATCGATCAATCAACTCACACGAACGTCGATCATTTTTTCCATCAGTGGATTTGGCGGGCGGGCGCCCCGAAATATGAAGTCAGCTACACCTACGACGATTCCGCGCGCCAGATAAAGCTCACCGTCAAGCAGACCCAGAAAGTCGAAGGCATGGTGGATTTGTTTGACATGCCGGTCGACATCGAGGTCACTACCGACAGCGGACGCAAGATGTATCCCATCGAAGTGACTAAGGCCGAAGAAACTTTCTCGCTGCCCTCCGACGATGCGCCTCTAATGGTGCTTTTTGACAAGGGCGACAGGGTGCTGAAGTCCGTCGAATTCAAGAAGGTCGCGACGGCGTTGATCTATCAACTGAAAAACGCCGAGACAGTGCCGGACCGCGCCGACGCTGCCGTAGCTTTGGGCGAGATGAAAGACAATCCCGACGCAGTCACGGCTTTAGGTTATGCTGCGCAGCACGATCCGTTCTGGGGAGTGCGTGCGGAATCGCTGAAAGCTCTCGGGAAAATCGGTGGTGCGAGCTCGCAGCGACAAATTCTTACGGCGCTGAATGATGATAAGCCTTGGGTACGAAAGATCGCCGTCCAACAGCTTGGAAATTTCACGACCGATTCGTCGCTGGGTCCCAAGCTGATCGAAATCGCGTCCCAGGACAAAGCATTTAGCGTGCGCGCAGCGGCGCTGAACGCAATCGGCGAAATCAAGGCTCCCAAAGCCTACGAAACGCTCACCGCGGCGCTCAGGACGGATTCTCCCGACGATACGCTCCGCAATGGCGCTCTGGAAGGACTCGGCTCGTTGGGCGACGACCGCGCCGTCCCGGTTCTGCTCGAATGGTCGGCATCCGGTAAAGATTTCGAAACGCGGGGCTCTGCTATCGAAGCCGTAGCGGAACTCGACCTCAAAAACAAAACCATTACCCAGGCGCTTATTTCGTATCTCAAAGAACCCTATAACGACGTGAAATTTCCGACGCTAATCGCGCTCGGCAGACGAGGCGATCCCGACGCAATAGGTCCACTCCAAGATTTGATCAAGTCAGGCGATCTGAATCTGGGCGACGCGCCATTCGTCGAAATGCAGATTGAGGCGCTAAAGGCAAAAGCTGCAGGAAACGCAGTGTCAGCATCAGGCGCGAACGCTGACACCGGCGCCGCTACCAATACAGCGAGTGCAAACCGGAATACGGCCGCGTCCGGATCAAACGCCAACCAGCAAGGCGCAACGGCCCCAGCGACGAGCGAATCCGCAAATCAGCCGCCGGCGTCTTCAGGTGCAGGCAACGACCAGGAAATAACGCTAGCGGCACTGAAAAAGCTGCAGCAACAAATGGCCGAGATCAATACGCGCCTGGGCAAGATCGAAACCCGACTCAGCACCACGCAAAAGTAAGCGCAAACCGTCGCGGCCGCGAAAAGCCGACATTTCGCCGGCTGGTCAAGAAAAGATCCTTCGCTGCGCTCCCTTCCCGCGGCCGCCGCGGGCTCACTGCGTCAGCAAAATCCGCAAGTCGCGCAAATTATTGCCGGTCGGTCCCGTGACCACTGCATTATCCAGCCGCGCGAAAAAATTGAACGCATCGCAGCGAGCAACGAAATCGACAGGATCCAGGCCCGCCGCGCGCGCCCGCGCCATAGTCTCACCATCCGCCACCGCGCCGGCCGCGGGACTATTGCCGTCGACCCCGTCCGTTCCAGCGCTCAACACTGCGATTTTCATACCAGCAATTTTCGGCAAGCAGGCCAGCACAAACGCGGAATTACGCCCGCCGACACCATCTCCCGTCACCGGACTCTTCAATTCCCCACCCGCAAAAACGGCCACACGCTTTCCGGGATATTGTTTTTTCAAGCTGTCGAGTTCCTTTAGCAGATGATCCGCCGCTTTTTCCAGCGGCCAATTATCCGTTTCAGTATCGACCATGCAAACAAACCCCTCGGCTTCGCAACAGTGGTGCGCCGCATGCATCAAATCATGTTCCCCAAGCAAAAGCTCGAATTCGGCGCGTGCGAAACAAGCATCTCCATCTTTGGGAGTTTCGTTCAGTTTTTTTTGCTCGATTATCGCGCGCAATGATGCAGGCAATTTCGGCAGCAATTCGTAGTCGTGCAAAATTCGGTCCATATCGGCCAGCGTGCTCGGGTCGGGCAGCGTCGGGCCGGACGCCAGCGCCGGCTCTTGTCCTTGCGGCACGTCGCTAATCGCCAGAGTCAATTTCATCGCACGTGGAGACGCAGCGGCCAAGCGGCCGCCCTTCGTCGCCGAAAGATGTTTGCGTACGACATTGATTTCCTCGATGGGCGCACCGCAAGTTACGAGCGCAGCGTGAAGCTGCTGAAAATCACCCAGCGATACTCCTGGATTTAGCGGTTGCTCCACCATGGCCGAACCACCGCCCGAAATCAGAAAAAATACCAACGTCCGCTCCCCGCATCGCGCCAACCGATCCAGAATCGCCCTGCCCGCTGCGAAACTTTCCGCTGTCGGAATAGGATGGCCGCCGATGAATGTTTCCCAACCGGGAAGTCTGCGCGGGTGCGCAGAAGGAGCTACAAGAATACTGTCCGGCTGAAATTCAGGCGCCAGGATCGAGTTCAATCCTTCCGCCATCGCGTACGAAGCTTTGCCAAAGGAGATGGCTACGATTTCGCTGAATTCGCGAAGATCCACTTCGGCGGCGCCCATGCGGATCCGGAAGTCGTCACGTTGTAGCTTGCGTTCCAGCGCCGACGGAATGTCAATCGCTGCGAGAGTGTGACGAAACACGCGTTCAGCCGTCTGCTTCATAACATGTACAAATGCTATTTCAAACCCAGTGCGTCGGCATTCAGCGCGTTGGGCGGGCGGTGTCCTTCGAAAAGGGCGGCAACGTTATTCGCGGCCATCACTGCCATTTTTGTGCGCGTGTCGATCGAAGCGCTGGCGATGTGCGGCGTCAGAATCACATCGCGCCGCGCGATCAGCTGCGGATGAACCTTGGGCTCGTGCTCGTACACATCCAGCGCCGCGCCCGCGATTTTCTTATTCTCCAAGGCAACGGCCAGCGCGGCTTCATCCACCACAGGGCCGCGCGAGGTATTGATCAGAAACGCTGTGCGTTTCATCTTTTCCAGATTTTCCGTGGAAATCAGATGGCGCGTATCAGGCAAAAGCGGTACATGCAGACTGATAAAATCCGATTCTCGAAACAACCTGTCGCGGTCCACGAACTGCGCGTTCAATTCTTTCTCGACGTCCGCAGACGCGCGCACCGCATCGTTATAAAGTACGCGCATCTGAAATCCCAGGGCCCGTCGCGCCACTCCGCGGCCAATTCGCCCGAAGCCCAGAATACCCAGTGTTTTTCCCCACACATCGCCGCCCACAAGCTGGTCGAGGTCCCACCCCGGCCAAGTTCCGCTGCGCATCCAGGCGTCGCCCTCAAGCAACCGTCGCGCGACGGCCGTAAGTAGTGTCCAGGCAAAATCCGCGGTAGTGTCGTCAAGAACTCCC
Source organism: uncultured Acidobacteriota bacterium (assembly GCA_963703675.1). Taxonomy (GTDB): domain Bacteria; phylum Acidobacteriota; class Terriglobia; order Acidiferrales; family UBA7541; genus Palsa-295. The sequence continues at coordinate 106,313 of CAVPFH010000017.1, forward strand.
GGAGTATTGGCCGCCACGACTTTGTGACGCGTGCAGGCCGCCACATCAATATTGTCGTAGCCCACCGAAACCGTAGCCGCGATTCGCAATTTCGGCGCCGCCGACAGCAGTTCCTCGTCCACTTTCTCCGTGAGCAGGCAGACCAGCCCTTGCTTATCCACCACGCGCTTCAAAAGCTCCTCGCGCGAAATCCGCTCGGCCGGCTTCCAATATTCCACCTCGAAATGCTGGTCCAAAATCGTGCGTGCCGCGGGAAAAAGTGGCCGCGTGGACAGTATTTTCGGTTTGGTCAACGCGTACCTCGCAAGAACACGTTACGCAGAATTTGTAACATATACTGCAAAATTAGCAAACGAATCGAGACGGCAAAGCGGCGCGCTCGTTCGCCCTGGCGGAACGCCGGGGAGCAAACGAAACTATGACGTCGACCCTGATCGAAAGAGAGAGCCATGAAACTTCTGCGAAAAACGGTTGTGCTTCTATGCTTCAGCTGCTGTCTCGCTCACCTTGCAATCGCGCAGCAGACTGTGAGGGTAAAAATCCAGGCGGCGCCGCTGGATCGCCGCCTGCTGTTCGACAAGCTCAACGATCACGGCGCGTCTAAACATCTTACGTTTGTCTCCGTGGAAGATGGCTTCGACTACCGGATTGCCTACGGAACTGCGGGAGGGCCGGTCATGACTCCGTATGGACCGGCGAGCGCGAGTGCCTCGGTCACCAAAGTCTTCGATGGCACGGGCGCGGAGCTGTTCGAGTTCTCACGCAACGGCCGCTGGACAAACGATGCCGCCGCCAATGCCACGGCGAAGGAAATTATCAAACGTATACGAAAGATGCGTTCGCCTAACTAGCCCGGCGCCGCGGTGAGATGCCCGCCACATAGCCTTTTGCACATGACTAAGCTTTGCGAGTGCTGAGACAGCAGCTGTCGTCTCAACCGAACCATCGTCCAATCCGGTGGTAATTCGTTTAGGTTATGCGGCGAGGGTTATCGTCACCTCGTTGACGCCCATCGTCGCGCACAGCTATAGTGACGGTGTCGCGTTCGCTCGACTCTAAAATCGCGCACAGACGAATTGAATCGCTGCTACACGCGGCTCAAAAATGGATCCCCGACTTCTCCACGACCTGAGATCTCTTCTCGGCTCCGACGGCGTCCTGCACCGGCCCGAGGAGCTGCTGCTTTACGAATACGATGGCTCGGTCGAAGTTGCGCGGCCGAACTGCGTCGTCTTTCCGCGCACGACCGCCGATGTTCTCGGCATCGTCAAACTCGCGAATCGGTACCAGATTCCTCTGGTCGGGCGCGGTGCCGGCACCGGACTTTCCGGCGGCGCGCTTTCGCGCAAGGGCGGCATCCTCACGGTTTTTTCGCGCATGAATCGCGTTCTTGAAATTGATATAGAAAATCAGCGCGCCACCGTGCAACCAGGGGTAGTGAATGCCGATCTAAGCGCCGCCGTCGCCCACACGGGACTGCATTTTGCTCCCGATCCGTCCAGTCAGAAAGCCTGCACCATCGGCGGCAACGTTTCTGAAAATTCGGGCGGCCCGCACACCCTGGCGTACGGCGTCACCGCCAATCACGTTCTTTCGCTCGAGGTAATTCTGCCCACCGGCGAACTGGTCCGCATTGGAAGCCCCGCGCTCGATCCCCCCGGTTACGATTTGATGGGTCTGTTCGTCGGTTCTGAAGGCACCCTCGCGCTGATCACCGAAATCACGGTGAAACTCACGCGCCTGCCGGAAACTGTGAAAACTTTGCTGGCAATTTTCGAGGCTCTTGACGACGCCACCGAGACCGTTGTGGACATTACTTCGCGCGGCATCACCCCCGCCGCTTGCGAGATGCTCGATGGTTGGACGCTTCGCGCCGTGGAAGCCTACATCCACGCCGGTTTTCCGCTCGATTGCGCCGCAGTATTGCTGCTAGAAGTGGACGGCGTTCGCGAAGCGGTCGAGCAGCAAGCCGAAGATGTTGCCGACGTCTGCCGCGTTCATCACGCACGTGAAGTACGCGTGGCTCGCGATGCTCACGAGCGTGATCTGCTGTGGAAGGGCCGCAAAAATGCTTTCGGTGCGGTGGGGCGCCTTTCGCCCACTTACTACGTGCAGGATGGAGTTATCCCGCGCACCAAGCTTCCCGCCACGCTGCGACACATCAACGCGATCGGTCAGAAGTACGGCTTCCAGATTGGAAATATTTTCCACGCTGGCGACGGCAATCTGCATCCGCTGATTCTTTTCGACGCGCGCGATGAAGCGCAATTCCGTGGCGTGGTCGCCGCCTCCGATGAAATCATCCGGTTCTGCATCGACATGGGCGGATCGATCACCGGTGAACACGGAGTAGGCATGGAGAAGGATCGTTTGATGCCGCTGCTTTTCAGCGACGCGGAACTCGAGGTGATGCGCCGCGTGCGCGACGCCTTCAATCCCACGGGCCTGCTGAATCCCGGCAAGATTTTCCCCACGACCAAGAGCTGCGGGGAAATTCACGTCCGGCCGCTTCCCATGACTGGTGCACCAATCGCATGAGCTTCACCGGCACCAGCGCTAGTTCGCGGCTCGGTGACATCGCGGGAAATCAGCATGTCTTCAGTGACCCCGCGCAGCTGGCCTCCTATGAAATTGATGGCAAAGCGCCTGCGGCGGCGATTCAGGCGGGCAGCGCAGCGGAAGTTGCCGAAATTGTGAAATTTGCCGCGTCCGAAAAACTCGCCATCGTCCCATGCGGCGCGCGCAGCAAACTTCGAGTCGGTTCACTACCCAGCCGTTACGATCTGGCGCTCGATCTTACGCGACTCGATCGTGTTATCGTCTACGATCCCGGCGATCTCACGCTGAGCGTCGAAGCAGGCGTGCCGCTGGGTACGCTGGCACAAACACTCGGCGAGCATCGTCAGTTTTTGCCCCTCGCGGTTCCGTTTCTCAATCAGACCACCATCGGCGGTTTGATCGCCTCCGGTGTCGATTCCCCATTGCGTCAATTTTACGGAACGGCGCGCGATTTTGTGTTGGGCATGGAATTCGTGACAGGCGAAGGCGTAGCTGCGAAAAGCGGCGGTAGGGTGGTGAAGAATGTCGCCGGTTACGACCTGCATAAATTGATGATCGGCGCGCTTGGAACGCTCGGCGTCATCACGCGCCTGAACTTCAAAACCTTTCCCATGCCGATTCACACGCGCGGCTTCGCTGCGCGATTCCTCACCGCCGAACTCGCCTTTGACTTGCGCAATCGCATCATGCGTTCCGCGCTTACGCCGCTGACCCTGGAAGTTTTCAGTCCGCGCGTCGCCGAACTCTTCGAAAGCGAAGCTGCCGTGCGGTGCGATCCGGAGCCGATGCCCGCCGGCGTACTATCGCGAACAGAATGGACGCTTTCGACGGGCTACGCCGGGAATGACCAGGTCCTCGCGCGATTTGCCCTCGATTTGCAGCGAATGGCCGAAGAAGCGGGCGCGACGGGAGCGACCATCCTCGGCGAGAACCTGCAGCCCGCATGGACCCGCAAGCGCGAATTCATCCCCATCGCTCTCGCCTCGTCACCTGCTGCCACCGTCTTCAAGATAAGCGTGCTGCCGAACCGCATGGTCGAGGCAGTCGCGGTCGCGCAACAAGCTTCCGAAAAGAATTTACTTCCGTGGGCGGCGATGGCACGCGGAGTAGGAATCATTTATTTCGCATTGTTACCTGCGGATCGTGACGAAAATACTAGACAGCATGTGGCATCTGTAGCCGACTCAATTCAAGCAGGTTGCAGTCAGCTGCAGGGGCATTCAACGATTCCATGGTGCCCCAGCGAATGGAAATCCACGCTAAAAGTCTGGGGACCAACTCGTCCCGACACAGCCCTGATGCGAAAACTCAAGAACGTCTTCGACCCCTACAACATCCTAAGCCCTGGGCGATTCGAGAATACATAGTTAGGAACACGGCCTCGCCGCGATGCCGTAAGATATAAGCCAGGCTCGATCACGCGAGACCGAGACACTAAGAGGAATGGCTTCTCAAACCCAACAACCGGATCCCGCAGCCGCGTCCACGCCGTCGCAATCGCATGACGATGCGCAGCGCGAATTCCAACTCACGCTCAGCGGGTTCAGCGCCGTCGATAAGCCTGAATACGACGATTATTCCCGCTGCGTTCACTGTGGTCTGTGCGCCAATAGTTGCCCCACCTACCGCCTCTGGGGCCTGGAAGCCGATTCGCCGCGCGGTCGCATACGTCAGATGGCGCTGGTGGATCAAGGCCGGCTGGAACTCGGCGAATCGTTTGTCATGCACATCGATCGCTGTTTGAATTGCCGAAATTGCGAGACTGTGTGCCCCTCGGGCGTCGAGTACGGAAAAATTCTCGAACTGGCCCGCGCGCAGATCGAACAGAAATATAAGCGACCGCTCGTTTCGCGCGTGCTCCGCGACTTGGTCTACCGTCGCTTGCTTCCCTACCCCCGCAGAATCGCTGCCGTTGCACGATCACTGAGAATCTACCAGCAGTCTGGGCTTGCATCGCTCGCACGCACTACCGGCATTTTGAAGTTGATGGGCTTGCAGGATCGCGACAAACTTATGCCACCTATCGATTCGAATTTTTTCTTCAGTGAATTGGGCAAGACATTTCCCGCGAAAGGAGAGCGCCGCGCCCGTGTGGCGTTCTTCGCCGGATGCGTTGCGCAAGTGACCTTCAGCGCCTTGAACCGCGCCACCATTCGTGTGCTGCGAGCCAACGGCTGTGAAGTGGTGGTTCCTGCGAAACAGGTCTGCTGCGGGGCTCTGGCCGCTCACGCCGGGGTGCGTGACGTTGCACGCGATCTGGCTCGCCGCAATTTCGATGCGTTCTTGTCGGACCATTTCGACGCTATCATTACGAACGCCGCCGGATGCGGGTCCACACTGAAGGAATACGCACACCTCTTTACTGACGATCAGGCCGGCCGCGCCAGGGGCGAACAGTTCAGCGCGAAAATGCGCGATGTAACCGAATATTTGGCGGAGCTTGGGCTGACAGCCCCGCTTCGCGCGCTTCCATTGCGTGTCACCTATCAAGATTCATGCCATCTCGTTCACGGGCAGAAGATTCGCGAAGCTCCGCGCCAATTACTCCGTGCGATGCCTGGCATCGAATTTGTGGAGATGCCGCTCTCCGAACAGTGCTGCGGTTCGGCCGGCGTTTACAACCTAACCGAGACGAAAGCGTCGCTCGAAATCCTCGAAAGAAAAATGGAGGCGGTAAAGCAGACCAAAGCGGAGGTCATTGCCACCGCTAATCCGGGCTGCATTCTCCAGCTGCGCGCCGGCGCCGCGATGGGGCAAACCGGGCAGGAAGTTCTGCACATAGTCGAACTTCTGGACCGCGCCCAGAGTTAATGGAACAAACGCGACGAATGTACTGTGCATGCTGACTTGCCCCGGGCGGGAACCCATAACTCAAGTTCGCCACCGTCGTTCCATCGTTAAAGGTGGGGTCGTGTCCTAGTTTACCCGGCTGAGACTGATGCCGATTCCTCGGGCCTAGGGCTCGTCGGAATGACAATTGCTTTTTGTTTTACGACCATGCAGGTGCTCAAATTAGGACACTACTTTAGAAGTGATCTCACCGGACCGGCAGCCGGCATGGCGGGAAACGATTCCGTCAGGATCCGGCGCTTCTGCCGGCCTCGGCGGTGAGCTGTTGCATCATCGCCAATTGATCCCAATTGTCCCAGCCACGGACAATTTTGCCATTCTTGATCTCTGCGATGGTTATGCCAGTGACGTGCACTCTTATATTTGTGGCGGGCATGCCCATCTGATCGCCCGTATGGGTCATTTCGCCGGACCAGCGGGCGACAACCTTGTCGCCATCTCCGAACACGTCTTCAAGCGTGATTTTTATATCCGGAAATGCGCCGCGAAGACGATTGTGTAGCTGCGCGAACTCGGCTTGGCCGTGTAGCACGACGCCCGGACGGTCCTGTCCGACTGCGATTGCATTCTCGTCCATCAGATCGTAGATGGTTTGAACCCGGCCCTCATTCCAAACTTCTTTGAACCAGCGTCTGATGAGATCGATGTTTTCTTTGACGGCCATGTAGCACCTCTGGCCGCTCTATACCATGAAGTGACGAAACTAGCCAGTTATTCGTAGCGTAGCGCCACCATGGGGTCGACGCGCATGGCGCGGCGGGCGGGCAAATAGCACGCCAGCATCGCTACCGCCGCGAGGACGATCGGAACCATCGCGAATGTGAGTGGGTCCGTCGCGCTGACTCCGAATAACAAACTGGCCAGGGCTCTGGTCACAAAGAGCGACGCTACGAGACCCAGCGCGGCGCCTAGCAGCGTCAATCGCAATCCCTGGACAATGACCAGCCTCAGTATGTCCACCGGCGAGGCGCCTATGGCCATGCGTATGCCGAGTTCGTGTGCGCGCTGCGTGACCGAGTATGCCATCACGCTGTAAAGTCCGACTGAAGCCAGCAGTAGCGCAATGGTCCCGAAAATGGCTATCAGGATCAGATTGAAACGCATCGGTGCGCGCGCATCGTCGACGTAGGCCTCGAGCGGCTTCAGATCACGGACTGCGATCGCCGGATCGATCGCGCGCATCTGCTGCTCTATTTGTTTCATCACGCCGTTCGGATCGCCCGTCGCTTTGACAACCACGCCCAGCTGGCCGAACGGTTCTTGCGGGTACGGGATGTAGATCTGCTCGCGCACGTTGCGCGTAAGATCGTGGGTTCGCATATGCGCCACCACGCCCACCACCACCGCAAACACGCGCGGATTATCATTCCTGCTGAGTAGCTCCACTTCAAGTTTTTTCCCGATGGCGCTCTCGCCGGGCCACGCGCGTCGCGCCAGCGTTTCATCAACGATTACTACAAACGGGTGATCGGTGTCGTCGGCATCGGTGAAATTTCGACCTTCGAGCAATCGTGCTCCTACCGTCGGCAAAAATCCGGGCGTGATAGGACGCCAGTCCGCCGAGAGGCTTTCCCACTTCTGAGAGGTTTCGGCGTTAAATGCGTACGGCATCTGCGCACCGCTTCCGGTCAGGGGAAGCTTGAAAATCGAGCCAACCGACTGCACGCCAGGGAGGGCTGCCATTTTCAGCTCTAGTTCGAGGATGAAACGGGTTATATCGGCGTTCTCCGGACAGCGTTTGGCTGGAATCGATACGCTGAACGAGACGATATTCTTCGCGTCGTATCCAGGCTGCACGTGTTGGAGCGCGACGAAGCTGCGGATCAGCAGGCCTGCGCCGATTAGCAGCACGAGCGACAGCGCGAACTCGCTTACCACCAGCAGCCGGCGCAACGTGTGACCGCGGCCATCGCTCGATCCCCGGGCGGCGGACTTCAACGTGTCATTAAGATTGAGGCGCAGCACCTGAATCGCGGGGATCACTCCAAAAAGCAGCGCCGTAAAAACGGACGCGCAGAGCGTGAATGCGAGCACCGCGCCGTCGATGCGAATGTCATCAAGCCTGGGCAGTCCGGCCGGGTGCAAAGCGATTAACGCGCTCAGGCCCCAATTGGCCACGAGCAGACCTGCAAGTCCTCCGAGAACCGAGAGCATTACGCTCTCAATCATGATCTGGCGCACCAGGCGAGATCTGGAGGCGCCGAGCGCGGACCTGACCGCCATTTCTTTTTCGCGCCTGGTGGCGCGAGCGAGCAAGAGATTTGCGACGTTACCGCAAGCAATTAATAGAACGAATCCGACGGCCGCCAGCAGAGTCAACAGCGTGGGTCGCACATTTTTTACGACGTCAAATTGCATCGGCACAACCCGAATTCGCAGGCCCGACTCTTTGTGAACTTCGTTCTCGTTGCGCAACTGCTCGGCGATGCCGTCCATCTCCGCCTGTGCCCTGGCCCAAGTCACTCCCGGCTTGAGGCGGCCGAACACGGTCAGGTTTGTGAGGTTCCGCGGGATTGCCGCGTAGTCAAGCTGTTGCGGAACCCAGAGGTCGGCATCCTTTAGAAAAAGCGCCTCCGCAGGCAGCAGCAATCGAAATTGTGCCGGCAGAATTCCTACCACTGTCTTTGGCTGGCCATTCAATTGGATCGACTTGCCGATCATTGCGGGATCCGCGTGAAATGAGCTCCGCCACAGCCGGTTGCTCAGCATGACCACCTGGGGACCGTGTAAGGCGTTTTCTTCCGCGGTGAAGTTGCGCCCAAGGACGGGCGCGACGCCAAGCACCGGGAAAAAGTTCGGCGTCACTCTGGCCAGATCGAACTGTTGCGGACGGTTGCCGGCGCCGCCGGGATCGTCGAGCATCAGGGTGCCGCCGGCGGTTCCGCCGGCAGATGCGAAATCGATCAATGTGGAGCGTTCACGGTAATCCTTGAAATCCGGGGCTGAGACGGCCGGCAACGACTGGCCCTGATTGCCGTAATCGTTCCAGATGATGGCGAGACGTGTCGGATCGGCGTAGGGCATACGCCGAAGAAGGACTCCATTTACGACGCTGAAAATCGCGGTGTTTGCGCCAATGCCTAGAGCGAGCGTGAGAACGGCGACCACGGTGAACCCGGGGCTTTTCCGTAGCAACCGCGCGCCGTAGGCCAAATCCTGCCGGAGTGTCTCCACTTACGCACCTCCTCGCACACCGCCCGGTGCCCTCGTGGCACGTTCGAGGCCTCTCCGCGATCTGTGGAAATGGAAGATGTGGCATGGGTTAGTTGCAAGTAACCGGCGTGGCGTTGATAACGGCCGCCCGGTTGTGGGATGGCCCGTCGCTGAACTGGACAATGATTCAATCTTAGACGGAACCGATTTGCTGCTGAACGCTTTCGCGGAATTGCTGGGGGTGGGCGATCATCACGAAAGACTCGGGGGTGCCTCCGGTGCCGCGCACGATCACGGAGCCGTATCCCAATATCCGGCCCATAAACGTCTCCTCGACTCCGATGCTTTCCACTTTGGACAGCATTAAATCGAGTGTGCGACGGCTGGTCATCCCGGTCTTGATCAGCACCCGGCGGTTGGTCACCGCCATCTCGGTGGCATTCCTCTTCGTCAAACCGTAGCCGAATACAATCAGAGCAACGACCAAAAGCACTGCGCCGATGGCGGTCAGCCGTTCGGGACCCACGGAACTCAGCACCCCGGCACCGTTGCCGTCTTTATCGGCGATTGCGTCCGCTATTAACGCTACCCCCGGGATTCCGAGTAGCAAGCTCAGAAGTAAGGGCCCAAGTAAAACAACCCAGTGGTGCCGGGTGTCGAACAGCAGAGTCTCTCCGGGAACTAAGCTTTTGGTCACGTAGCTCATTGCCACCCTAGGCACCGGCATCGGCGATATCGGGATGCGTTTAGCGGCGCGCGAACAGCATTAGAAATTGTCCGCTGAAACTAACACAGCTTCTGGCCGTCTACAAACTCGGTTTCAAGGCACGTGCCGAACAAGGCGTCCTCGCTGAAAATCAGCCCTTTTGCAATCCCGCCTAGAGCGGGCTGTCCGCCGCGGAAGGTAGGACTAACAACCAGCGTGAAAAACTTGCCCGCGCTGGAAGAAATTCCTCGGTTGTCCGGTCAGCGTAGGCGGAAAAACCGGCCAAATATCAGGCGAAGTCGGGGTGTAAAGCTAAGTACATTGTTTCCTGTAAATTGAGACGTCACCAAAACGTCACAACGTTTCGAAAAAGGTCCCCAGGATTGGGGATTTGGGCTGCTCGGTGCTTCGCACGATTGCGCATCACAATACTTCTGGGGAAGCAGGGGGCCAAAGTGACAAAAACATACTCGACAGTAAACGCGGAACAAGAGACGCCAGGGGAAGCGCGGCTCTGGCAGGCGGTGATTGTAAGCACGATTCGAGAATGGACTTCCGGACCACTACGCTACAAGCGAATCGCAGAGGAGTATTTGTTCGGGGACCATTCCGATTTCCCGATGGTTTGCCAGTCTGCCGGTTTGGACGTTGAGCGTTTGCGAGCGCAGCTGACGCGCTTGCGGATGCAGGGCTTGCAGACAGTGCCTGACATCAAGTAGTCAGGTTTCGCAGCAACCGATCAGAATGCGATGGGTGCGCTTGCCCAGCCCGCGCTCCGCGTCGCAGCATCAGGCTCAGGTTCGTCCCTTCCGCAATTGTAATAAGCCCTAAAATGACACACGTGAAACTGTCCCGTACTGCCTGATTCTAAAGCCACGTCGCACCGAAGGTTTCAATGTAGCGCCGCGTAAGCGAACGAAGCCGCGTGAAAATTTGCGTGTTGGTGTATCCTTTGGGGTTTCAGGATGGCGCGCGAGAGCGTGTGGCCTCGTGACAATCACGTAATCCCTTCGCCTGAGCATCTTCCTGCGACAGTAAATCACATTTTTCAGTTTCCGGTATCGGAGGAAGCTTCATGATTGTCGGCGTTCCACGCGAGAGCTACCCGGGCGAGCGGCGGGTGGCGATGGTACCTGGGGTGGTGCCCATTTTGATGAAGGGCGGGCTGGAGGTGATTGTCGAAGCCGGGGCTGGACTGGAAGCTGGCTACCCGGACCCACTGTACAACGCCAAGGGCGCGAAGATCGTCGCGACTCGTTCCGAGGTGTTTCGCCATGCCGATATCGTGGCGCAGGTGCTTTGCTATGGTTCAAACGACCAGACAGGCGAGGCGGACCTGGCGCTGATGCGTCGCCATCAAGTGCTCGTTGGGTTTTTGCGGCCGCTCGGAGGGCTAAGGACAATTCAGCAGATCGCGCAGCGCGGCGTGACTGCGTTTTCCGTGGAGTTGATGCCCCGCACGACCCGCGCCCAGAGTATGGACGCGCTGTCGTCGATGGCCACAATCTGCGGATACAAAGCCGTGGTCGTTGCGGCTGACACGCTGCCACGGATTTTCCCCATGTTAACGACAGCAGCGGGAACGATTACGCCGGGCCGCGTTTTTGTGATCGGCGCAGGCGTTGCCGGATTGCAGGCTATCGCGACGGCGCGGCGCCTCGGGGCTGTGGCCTCTGCGTACGACATGCGTCCCGCGGCTAAGGAGCAGGTGCAGAGCCTCGGGGGACGGTTCGTCGAACTGCCCATCGAAGCTAAGGACGCTGAAGACGCTCGCGGGTATGCTCGCGCGCAGGATGAAGAATTTTACCGGCAGCAGCGTGACTTGCTCGGGAAGGTTGTAGCGGAGAGCGACGTGGTGATTACCGCGGCTGTCATTCCGGGTAAAAAGTCGCCGCTGCTGGTCACCGCAGACATGGTGAAGAATATGGCGCCAGGTTCGGTGATCGTGGACCTGGCGTCGGAACGCGGTGGTAATTGCGAGCTGACGCGACCGGGCGAAAAGATCATCGTGCACGGTGTGACGATTATCGGCTGGTACAATCTCGCCAGCACGGTTCCCTACCACGCAAGCCAGATGTATGCGCGTAACGTATCCGCGTTTCTGCTTCACATCGTGAAGGATGGCAAGCTGCGGCTCGACCAGTCGGATGAAATCGTGCGCGATACGCTGCTGACAACGGGAGGCGAAATCGTGAATGCGCGGCTGCGGGAATATTATTCGCTGCCGCCGCTGGTTGCAATTTCTCGAGAGGAGAAAAAATCATGAAGCTGGATTTACTCACCAGCCTTTACGTTTTCATGCTCGCAGGATTCATTGGTTTTGAAGTTATTCGCAAAATTTCTCCGCTACTGCATACCCCGCTGATGTCCCTCACCAACGCTCTCGACGCTATCGCGGTGGTCGGCGCCATCATTCTGACCGGCGAACATCGCAGCACCCTCGGGACGGTCCTTGGCACTCTCGCGATCATCGCCGCCACCAGCAACGTCGTGGGTGGATTTTTGATCACCGATCGGATGCTCAAGATGTTCAAGGCCAGCGGGCCGAAAAAATAATGACCAACTGGCTCGCAACCGACACTTTCATCGAAATCATTTATCTGGTCGCCACAGCTCTGTTTATTTTTTCGCTGATATGGATGAGATCGCCGGCAACAGCGCGGCGCGGAGTGCGCGCGGGCGAGCTGGGCATGGCGCTGGCGATAGGCGGGACGCTGCTGCATCACGGCATCATCGAATATAGATGGATTTTGATCGGGCTGGTGCTGGGCTCAATCATCGGGGTGCCGTTGGGATTGGTGCACATGACCGCCGTTCCACAGCGGACTGCGTTGAGTCACGCGTTTGGCGCGTTTTGCGTGACGCTGGTGGGAACCGCGGAGTTCTATCTGCGCGCACCGGCGGTGCCGCGATTCATGATGGCTGTGCTATCGATGGAGGTCATCTTGGGAGCTCTGACGTTTACGGGCAGTTTGATGGCCGCGGGAAAATTACAGGAACTACTGCCCCAACGCCCAATCACATATAAGGGCCAGAATATCGTGAACCTCTCGCTACTCGCTGTCGCTGTGGGAATCGCGGCATATCTGGTCCACGATCCTTCACACATCCATCTGTTTCCCCTAATGCTTGCGATTCCGCTCGCGTTCGGCGTGCTAATGATTATTCCGATTGGCGGCGCCGATATGCCCACCGTTATATCGCTGCTGAATTCTTATGCAGGGCTTTCGGCTGCGGCGATGGGGTTTGTGCTCGATAGCAAACTCCTGATTATCGCCGGGGCGCTTGATGGCGCATCCGGATTCATCCTGTCGGTAAACATGTCGAAAGCCATGAACCGGTCGTTTACCAACGTTCTGTTCGGTGCGTTCGGACAGCAGCAGACCACCGGCGCGGCTACGGAAACGGCTCGACCGGTGCACAGCGCAACTGCGGAAGAGGCTGCAGCAATCCTGGCGGCAGCCAATAAAGTGATCATCGTTCCTGGATACGGCATGGCCGTAGCGCAAGCGCAACACAAGGTGCGCGAACTCTATGATGCTCTCACCAAGAGAGGCGTGGAGGTGAGGTTCGCGATCCACCCGGTCGCCGGTCGAATGCCCGGGCACATGAACGTACTGCTGGCCGAGGCCGACATTCCCTACGACAAGCTATTCGATATGGACGAGGTGAACGGCGAATTTCCGCAGGCCGATGTCGCGCTGGTCATCGGCGCGAACGACGTCACGAATCCCGCAGCGCGCAATGACACTTCCAGTCCGATATACGGGATGCCTATTCTCGATGTCGATAAGGCTCGCACGGTGATGGTGATCAAGCGCGGCATGAGTCCCGGCTTCGCGGGCATTGATAATCCTCTGTATTACCTCGATAAGACCCTCATGTTATTTGGCGACGCTAAATCGTTCGTGGGGGCGCTCGTTCGCGAACTCGCTGGTGGCGGGCAGAGTTAAGACGTTATCTCAGCGTTGCGACTTCGGCGTTTCAGGAAAATACAGCGTCTCTGGGAGGGCACTCCGCCGGTTGTATCTTCTAACGCGAACAGAGATTCGAGCGTCTCGGTAGGTGTCGCAATGAAGCTTTAGCTATGCTCCAACCGCGAGAGAAGTTTTCGACTCCGCGCCTTCATTGCGGGTGTGCCATTTCGAGTGGCTTCGCGTAATGCCTCCATCACCCGCACCCGAATGCCTGAGTCGACTTGTGCGAGGTCTGCTAGACCCTGCAGAGCGGACGTTCTCACTATTGAACTGCGATCCTTGAGATAGCCGTTCAGCAATGACACTACGGTTTGGCGTTCCCCGGCACTCAGCAATAGTCGTGGGACCATCGCCGCGAGGTGCCAACGCATTTCCTTTTCTTGTGTCCCGGCCATTAAGCCTAATAACTCCGCTTTGTGCGGCTGCAATAAGCTGGTGTTCTTGCGAGTGACCTTTTCGGCGGCGTCTGCAGCGCGCATGCGCACCAGAGGATCTTCAGAACCATAAACCTAGAATAAGTTCAGGAGATAATTGGGGATGCCTGCTGACCGCGGCCGTCACTTCATCAGCACGGCCGATCGACCGCCGGTCGCCACCTTTCAAGCGAGCGAGTATCTTCTTCGAAGGCATAGGAGGAAAGCCGATAGTTTCACATGTCAAGACCCAGCTCGCTAGCAGCTAACGTGCTATGGCGCTGAGCTTTGTCACAATCTGGTTCTACTCCTAGAGCTCCGTTTGTGTAAATTATTGCCAAGTTGTGGTGGGCGAGTGCAGAGAAGTGTTGTTCGCGGACGCTTTGCTCCGCCACTTTCACGTAGAGCTCAGTAGCCTTATTGACGTCAGGCGTGACCGCTAATCCTAGCCGACAGCCGACAGAGGTCAGCAAGATTACACTGAGCTCTCGGGTTACCCTGCTCAGCAAAGGCACAAGAAGTACAAGGGCCGCCGAATAGTTTCGCTTCTCCAACACCCCAGCTGCTTTCAGCATTGATGGGGAATCGAAACCATAGCGGCTCTTACCTTCTCGTTGATTTACCCGCTGTCAACTCTGCCCCATTCTAATTCAGGTTGAACGATTAGGCCTTAGTTCCAATCGACTTGATCAGATATTAGAATAGACGCCCTATGGGGAACATCTACGCCGGTACTTCCGGCTGGGCTTATTCGAGCTGGAAGCCGGAATTTTATCCGGCGAAGCTGAGCGCTTCGAAGTTTCTGAATCATTACGCCACCCGGCTGAATTCAGTGGAAGTGAACTATAGTTTCAGCAAAAGAGTTAGCGAGGATCTGCTGCGACGGTGGGGAGAGGAGACGCCCCCGAACTTTTTGTTTTCGATGAAAGCACACCGGCTGGTGACGCATATCAAGCGGCTGCGCGAACCGGCGGGAGTGACCAGCGAATTCCTGAACTCGCTGGATCCACTGCGCGCGACGAAAAAGCTTGGGCCGGTGCTCTTTCAGCTACCCCCGAATTTCAAGTGCGATATGGCGAGGCTGCGCGATTTTTTGGCGGGAATGCCGCCAGGGCTACGCGCCACATTCGAATTCCGGCACGAATCGTGGTTCTGCGAGGAAGTTTACGAGGCGCTGCGAAAGGCTGGAGTTGCGCTCTGCCAGGCGGAAAGCGAAGAGCTTGAAACGCCGGAGGTGCAAACCGCAGATTTTTATTATTTGCGACTGAGGAAAGAAAAATATTCTGCTAAGGTCGTAGCGCACAAAGTACAGCGGCTTGCGCAGAAGGGTGATGTATTCGTTTACTTCAAGCACGAAGATTTGCCAGACGGAGCGCTCGCTGCGGAGAAAGTTCTGGCCTTAACTGAAAACGAGTAAGCAGGCTGCACGATCGAGTTGTTTGCTGACGCACGGTGTCTCTTCATCTTTCAAACGAGGGCTCTTGATGGGGATCACGAAGCGAGGCTTGGCGTTGAGCTGTACGGGTGCTTTGCTTTTCGCCATCGCCGTGGTGCACGCGCGCAGTGCGAAATTGAGCTCCAAGACGTTTCAAGACAGCGTGCTAGCTCAATCCGCCCTACGCGAAGTCGCGATTACTGTTGACGATTTGCCCGGCGCGTTGCCGGGAAACGATTTCGCTTACGGCGATCTGAAGGAATTGCAGAAGATTAACCATACGATTCCGGTCATTTTGAAAGCGCATCATGCTTGGTCCATTGGATTCGTGAACGAACGCAAGCTTCAGGTCCAAGGGGAACGCGACGCGCGAGCAGAATTATTGCAAATGTGGCTGGATGCCGGGCTCTTACTTGGCAACCATACTTTTTCGCATGCGGATTTCAGCGTCACGCCGCTGCAACAATTTGAGTATGAGACGGTCAAGGGCGAGGTTGTTACCGGCGCATTGCTGAAAGCTCGAGGACAGACTGAAAAATATTTTCGTCATCCGTATTTGAATACCGGGATGAACATGGACGTGAAAACTGCGTTTGACGCTTTTCTCAAGGACCGAGGTTATATCAGTGCGCCGGTGACCATCGAGGACGCCGATTACGTTTTCAACGACGCGCTCGCCCGAGCGAACGAGACCAAGGATAGGAAGCTCGCGGCCAGGGCAAAGAAGGAATATCTGGAATACGTGGACACGGTTTTTAATTACGGCGAGAGTGAATCCGGGCAACTATTTAAGCGCCGGATTCCGCAGATATTGCTTATTCACGACAATGAGCTGAATGCCGAATGTCTCGATTCCCTGCTTACGCAACTGGAAAAACGCGGATATACCTTTGTGTCGCTGGACCACGCCATGTCCGATCCGGCATATGCCACGCCAGACCTATGGGTAGGTACCGGCGTGTTGTGGATGGAACGATGGAAGTTGGCAATGGGGCTGAAACCCGATCCGGATAAGGGCCCTGAACCACCCGCCTGGGCCGAGCAAATTTTCGATAAGATGCGAAAGGAACGTCAGAAGGAATAGATCTGCGAGGTAACGGTGTTCGATTGCGTGAAAGGTAGCTTTAACCCCGCTCGGACGGCAGCGCCGGAACTGAATGCCGGGCTTGCGGTTACGCAATCGCCAGCGGAATTGCTTTCTTCCATCGTCCCTGCGCTTTGAGAATTAGTTCGATCACTTCGCGAACCGCGCCCTCGCCACCCCGGGCCACCGTGACGTAGTGGGCGGCGCGTTTTACCTCTACGACCGCATTTGCGACCGCGACGCCTAGGCCTACTCGTTGCAAAATTGGAAGGTCTGGTAGGTCGTCTCCAACGTAGGCCACTTCTTCGTCGGTCACGCCTGCGCGCGTCAGGACCGCCCTGTATGATTCCAGTTTTTTTGGCCGGCCTTGAATTACAAATTCCATCGATGCTTCACGCGCGCGACGAGCTGTAGCTGGGGAATCACGGCCCGTAATCAGGCCCGTCCGGATGCCCATGATGCCCGCTAATTTGATCCCGGCGCCGTCGTGGGCGTGGAACATTTTCATTTCTGCAACGCTGCCGTCCGGGAATGTTTGTAGGCAAACGTAGCCGGGGGTCATGGTGCCGTCGACGTCCATCAGCAGGACTTTGATGGGCTTGGCCCGGCGGAGAACTTTTGGCGGGAATTTTATTTCGCGTATCGCCATTTCGAACAATCCTTCATACGGCCCGTTTTCGCCGGCCTTGAGCGGGCGTTTCGCCGGCCTGCCGTCTCGCCACTCTAACTTTCAAATCCGAACATCCGACGGGACGCCCTTGATTTCTCAGTGCAGGCCGGCGATACGTTAAAACAGCTGCAGCGTCCATAGATCGTGAACGTGCAGGACACCTTCTAGTTTTCCTTGCGCGTCTACGATTAGAACTGATGTGATTTTCTTTTCTTCCATCAGTCGCAGGGCGCTCGCCGCTGGCTCGCTGCGCGGCAGAGTGACTGGATTTTTGGTCATGCAATCGACGGCATCTAGAGCCAGCACATTTTCGCTGCGCTTCTGCATTACCCGGCGCAAGTCGCCGTCGGTGATGATGCCCAGCAGCTTCCCATCTGGTTCTGTGACCGCGGCCAGGCCCAGGCCTTTGCGGCTCATTTCGTAAATGACGTCCGGCATTTTTGTCGTCGGAAGGACGCGCGGCGCATTTTCTCCTGCGTGCATCAGCGATTCGACGCGGCGCAGTTTTTTGCCAAGTCGCCCGCCCGGGTGCAGGGCTGCGAAGTCTTCCTGTTTGAAACCTCTACGCTCCAGCAATGAGACGGCGAGCGCGTCACCCATGGCCATCGCCGCGGCTGTGGAAGCCGTTGGTGCCAGATTCAGCGAACAGGCTTCCTCTTTGACGGCGATATCGAGAACGATGTTGCTAGCGCCAGCGAGCGTGGATTTTTGATTCGCAGTTAGCGTGATCAAAGTGACGCCCAGGCGTTTCACCGACTCGAAAAGCTCAATCAACTCTTCGGTTTCCCCACTGGATGAAATTGCGAGAAGTACGTCATTGCCTGTCAGCATTCCCAGGTCGCCATGTAGCGCTTCCGAGGCGTGCAGAAAAAGTGACGGCGTGCCTATGCTGGCGAAAGTGGCCGCAATCTTTCGGCCGATGAGGCCTGACTTGCCGAGGCCGGTGACTGCAACCCTTCCTTTGCATGCGTAAAGAATTTCGACGGCTTTGTCGAAGCGTTGGTCGAGACGATCAATTAATCCGGCAATGGCTTCCGATTCGATGCGTAGGACCCGCTTCGCTGTGGCGATACTCATCGGGCGTCCCATTCGCGCGCGAGCGTCGAGAGGCGCAGGACTTTTTGCAGCAGCGGGCGGAACTGGTCGAGCGGCAACGCGTTTGCGCCGTCCGAAAGGGCTTTGGAGGGATTGTCGTGGACTTCGAGGAATAAGCCATCCAGGCCCAGCGCGGTGCCGGCGCGGGCGAGGGGCTCGATGAATTCGGGCTGGCCTCCACTGGACTTCCCTGCTCCGCCCGGCAATTGCACGGAATGGGTGACGTCAAAGACTACTGGATAGCCGAATTTCTGCATGATGGGAAATGAGCGCATGTCTACTACCAGGTTTTGGTAGCCGAAAGAAGTACCGCGTTCGGTAAGGATGATCTTTTCGTTTCCGGTGCTGGCAATTTTCTCGGCTGCGTTGCCGATTTCCCACGGCGCTAAAAATTGCCCTTTCTTCACGTTCACAACTCGTCCGGTGCGGCCAGCGGCCAATAGTAAGTCAGTCTGGCGGCACAGGAACGCGGGTACTTGCAGGATATCGCACACTTCGGCTGCGGGGCCAACTTGTGAAATGTCATGAACGTCGGTAAGAATCGGCAAACCCGTTCGCTTTTTTATGTCGGCAAGAATTCGCAAACCAGCTTCGAGTTGAGGACCCCGGAAGGATGTCACTGAGGAGCGATTGGCTTTGTCGTAGGAGGCTTTGAATATGAACGGAACACCGATTTCATGGGTAATCGCGGCCAGGCGTTCGGCCATACTCAGTGCATGAGCTTCATCTTCTATGACGCACGGCCCGGCAATTAGAAATAATGGCGCGTCTCCGCCTAAACGGATGTTTCCGATCGAAAAACTGCGCGATGTTTGCATCTATGTGGTTTCGCACGATGTGCGACGCACCAGACTATTAGGGAATGGCCGGCTTTTCAACCTTGCAATTCCCGGGGGCAGGTTCGCGACGGCAGGGTTTCGCCGCCGACCACACCTTTCCTTGTCGCCGCTGTTTATCGCTTGTGCAGGACATGACTTTACCGCAGAGGCGCAGAGAGAGCGATTGCAGGGACCGAAGGGATTAATCCGTGGCGGGATCCGCGGCTGCGACGCGCGATTCTAGCGATACACCCTGGCGTCGGTGACGGTGTTCGGCGCTGGCGCGGATGAACGCCGCGAATAGTGGGTGGGGCGAGAGTGGCTTCGATTTGAATTCGGGGTGGAACTGGCAGCCTAGGAACCACGGATGGTCTGGAACTTCGACGATTTCCACGTAGACGCCGTCCGGGGTGCGTCCTGTGATGCGGAATCCTGCGCTTGTTAGCGCGTCTTCATAGTCGCAGTTAAATTCGTAACGGTGGCGATGGCGTTCGGAAATTTCGAGCTGGCCGTAGGCTTTGTGCGCAAATGAGCCTGACTCGAGTTTGCACGGCCATGCGCCCAGGCGCATCGTGCCGCCCATCTCGTCTACGCCGAGCAATTCGCGTAATTTATATATGACGCGATTGGGAGTTGAGGCGTCGAATTCGGTGCTGTCGGCGCGCTCGATGCGCGAAACTTGGCGCGCATATTCGATTGTGGCGCACTGCATTCCTAGACAGATCCCGAAGAACGGAATTTTCTTTTCGCGTGCGTACGTGATCGCGTGAACCATTCCGGCGATGCCTCGTTTGCCAAAGCCGCCCGGAACCAAAATGCCGTCCACGTGACGCAACATGCGCTCCGCGGTTGCAGGCGAATCGATGTCTTCGGCTTCAATCCATTCGATTACCACGCGCTGACGATTGGCCAGGCCCCCGTGTCCCAACGCTTCGCGCAAGCTCTTGTAGGCGTCTTCAAGCTGTACGTACTTGCCCACCACACCGATGCGGACTTCCCCGGTCGGGTGTTCAAGCGTTTCGAGCATTGCCAGCCAGCGGCTCAAATCGCGCGGCGGAGCCTCGAGGTGGAGAAGGCGCAGAATTTGATCGTCGAGTCCCTCGGCTGCCAGCGTCATGGGAACTTCGTAAATGTTATCGACGTCCGGGGCTGAGATTACGCAGGACTCGGCGACGTTGCAGAACAGTGCGATCTTGGCTTTGAGGTCCGAGGCAAGTTGCCGATCGCTGCGGCATATCAAAACGTCCGGCTGAATTCCGATACTCAGAAGTTCTTTCACGCTGTGCTGGGTGGGCTTAGTTTTCAGCTCGCCCGCCGTAGGTATGAAGGGCACCAGCGTCAGGTGAACGAAGATTACGTTCTCCGGGCCTAGTTCCAGGCGCGTTTGGCGGATGGCTTCTAGGAACGGCAAGGATTCAATGTCGCCCACCGTGCCGCCGATTTCTACCAGGACGACGTCCACGCCATCAGCCACTTTTCGGAACGCGGATTTAATTTCATCGGTAACGTGCGGAATGACTTGTACCGTTTTACCCAGATAATCTCCGCGACGTTCTTTGGTGATTATGGATTCGTAGAATCGGCCGGTGGTCCAGTTGTGATCGCGTGTCAGATGCGCGGAAGTGAATCTTTCGTAGTGACCCAGATCGAGATCGGTTTCGGCACCGTCATCGGTGACGAACACTTCTCCGTGCTGATAGGGAGACATTGTGCCGGGATCGACATTCAAGTAGGGATCGCACTTCTGGAGTGTGACGCGAAGACCGCGGCTTTCGAGCAGGCAGCCCATGGAGGCCGCCGCTACGCCCTTTCCGAGAGAAGAAACCACGCCGCCCGTCACAAAAATGTATTTTGGGGCGGTCCGCAAGGTCCCTCGACTTCCTCCCGGAGAATCTGCGTACAAAACATTATGAAGAGAAAGGCGTCGGGTGTCAAACCACGATTTCAGTGAAATCTGATGTCGGGACAAATGCGATAGATATGGAGCGGAGGCTTACGATTTTTCAGAGTTGGATTGAGAGTTCAAGAGTTTTTCGACGCGCTCGACATCGGCCGGCACATCGACACTGATTGCGTCGTACTCGGTTTCAATAACGTGAATGCGAAAACCGTTCTCGAGCCAGCGAAGTTGCTCAAGCTGTTCGATTCGCTCCAGTTCGCCGGGCGGCAAAGTCGGAAATTCCAGCAGCGCCTCACGACGGTAGCCGTAGAGTCCGATATGTTTACAGTGCTGAGCGGCAACTTTGGCGCCGGTGTCCCGCACCCAAGGAACCGGGGCGCGCGAAAAATACAAGGCGTTGCCGTCAAAATCCTGAACGACTTTTACGACATTCGGATCCATGATTTCGTTTTTCTGATTGATCGCGCAGCAGGGCGTGGCAAGCTGGATGGATTCATCCTCCACCAAAACCGCGGCAACTGCGTCTACAGCACCCGGGTCGATGAGAGGCTCGTCGCCTTGCACGTTGATGTAGATATCCGCAGTGATATGTACGGCGACCTCGGCGACGCGGTCGGTCCCGGTGCGATGGTCCCCGCGCGTCAAGATTGCTTCGCCGCCGAAAGCTTCCACCGCCGCCTTGATGCGCTCGTCATCGGTAGCAACGACGATCCGAGTTGGGAAGGTGGCCTGCCGGACCTGCTCAACGACATGCTGAATCATAGGTTTGCCAGCTATTGAGACCAGGGGTTTACCGGGGAACCGTGAAGCGGCATAGCGTGCGGGAATTACGACTAGGATATCGGTGAGGCCAGAATTTGCCATTAGACTTGCGCTCGCTTAGCCAACGGTCAAATCTTAGCACGGCGGCGCTCACAGGTCGTGTGAGGTGAGGCTTGCTTTGCAGTCGAGCGGTGGTAGAATCCTCGCAGGGACCCGTCGCACTCCCAGGGCTGACGATCCAGGCAGTAGGGGTGAGGGCCAAGTTGAGATTCCGCGCATGGCTGCCGGTTGCATCAGCACCACCGCCGCGAGTTTGCTCGGTTTTTGTTTTTTTGACAGCGTTTTTTCTGGCCACTCCTGTATGGGCGCAAATTGAAGGGCCCACCCACGTTGATAATCCCCAGAAAATCGAGAAGGGCAAATCTCTCAAGGCCGAAACCGACATCGCGCTCGTGAATGTATCGGTGACCGATCCCTACGGTCGGCTGGTTACCGGGTTGGAGCAAAGCAATTTCCGCATTTTTGAAGATAACGTCGAGCAGGAGATCGTGCGTTTCTCCAGCGAAGATGTGCCGATTTCGATTGGCGTGATTTTCGACATGAGCGGCAGCATGGCCGACAAGATAGAGAAATCACGCCTCGCCGCCGTGCAATTCTTCCGCACCGCGAATCCGCAGGATGAGTTTCTGCTGATCAACTTCAACGATCGCGCACAATTGGCCAGCTCCTTCACCGGTAGCGTTGAGGAATTGCAGAGTCATTTGATGTTTACTGCTGCACGCGGTGAGACTGCGTTGCTCGATGGCATCTACCTGGGCCTCAGCGAGATGAAAGGAGCACACAACACAAAGAAGGCGTTGCTCATCATATCGGACGGAGGCGATAATCATAGCAGGTACACGCAAACCGACATCCGCAAGTACGCCCGGGAAGCGGATGTTCAGATTTACGCTATCGGCCTTTTCGAGCCGGGCGGGGGTCCCACCACCGAAGAGCAGATGGGCCCATCTCTATTGGCGGATTTGACCCAGATGACGGGAGGTCGGGCGTTCGCGGTGGGAACCCTGGCGGATCTGCCTGATATTGCCACTAAAATCAGCATGGAGTTGCGCAATCAATATGTTGTTGGATATAGACCGAGCGATCACGCCCACGATGGAAAATGGCGCAAAATCAAAGTTAAGTTACGGCCGCCCAAAGGCTTGCCGCCGCTTACGGTCTACGCTAAGACCGGATATTACGCGCCGGGTCATTAGTCGATTCTTACCGAATATCTTTTGGATTCTTCTTGTTGCCACACTGGCGACCCCGTGCGTTCGCGCGCAAAATCCTATTCCCGCTCCCCCGCCCCCGCCACTTCCTCCGGGAGCGGCCGGCCAGAGTTCGCAGACCGATCAGAGCCATCATCTGAAATCCAGCGTTGACCTGGTGGTGCTCCATGCCACCGTTGTGGACGATAAAGGCCAATTCGATCCGAATCTGACGGCGGATAACTTCCGGGTCTTTGAAGACAAGGTAGAGCAGAAGATCTCTGTTTTCTCAAAGGAAGACATCCCGGTGACGATGGGCTTGGTGATCGACAACAGCGGCAGCATGAAGGAGAAACGCGCGCAGGTGAATGCTGCTGCGCTTTCATTTGTGCGCACCAGCAATCCGTCGGATGAAGATTTCGTCGTCAATTTTAACGACGAGTACTACCTGGACCTCGACGAGGATTTCACCAGTAATACTCAGGAGCTGCATGAGGCCCTGGAGCGTATTGACACACGTGGCAGCACTGCGCTTTATGACGCGATTATCGGCTCACTGGATCATTTGAAGAAGGGGCACAAGGATAAGCGCGTGCTGCTGGTCATAACTGACGGCGACGATGATGCCAGCCGAAAGGATTTTCCGTATACCGTTAAAGCCGCCGTCGAATCAAACGCCGTGATTTATGCGATTGGAGTTTTCAGCGATGACGATCGCAAGAACAACAAGAAAATGATACGCAAGTCGAAAAAGGACCTGACCACGCTGGCCGAAGCTACCGGCGGGCTGGCGTTCTTCCCGGAACATCTCGAGGACGTCGATCCAGTGTGCGTGCAGGTTGCGCGTGATATTCGGAATCAGTACACCATTGGGTACTATCCTACGAATACTGCGAAAGATGGGACGTTTCGTAGCGTCAAGGTGGATTTAATTCCGCCGAGGGGTCAGGGCAAGCTTACCGTTAGGACCCGCACTGGCTATTACGCGCAGAAATCTTCGCAGGGCGACTGACCGAGAAGGCGTGTCCGCATCGAACGGATGCGTGGTGAGAGTCTGCCGCCCTAAACACCACGGCGCTGCATTAAAGTCTTGGTGCGCTCCGTCCATAGAGTATCTGCCGGTCCCAAAGCCGCTACAGATTCGAACTGCAAGACTCAGAGCGCATTCAGGAAGCTGGTGCCGTGGGGAATCTGGGCGCCGAAATTTTCTGCCGCTGTTTGTCCCATGTCTGCTAGCGTTTCGCGGACTCCCAAGTTAACCCCACCCTGCCGGCTTGGACTGTAAGTTAAAATTGGTACGTATTCTCGAGAGTGATCAAAAGTCGGGTTCACTGGGTCGGGGTCGCAGCCATGATCGGCAGTGATCAGCAGCAAATCCGCGGGGCGCAATAATTTGAGAAGCTCTCCCAGCATTGCGTCGAAGTCTTCGAGTGACTGCGCGAATCCCTCCACGTCCTTCCGATGGCCGTAGAGCATGTCGAAATCCACGAGGTTCGCGAAGATTAGGCCTTTCGGGCGCTGCGACAATGCTCCAGCGATTCGGCTCACGCCGTCTGCGTTGTTTTTTGTCGTGACATAATCATCTACGCCGCGGCCGTTATAGATGTCGTGAATCTTGCCTACTCCAAATACCGGCACTTTCTTTTCTGCCAATACGTCCAGCAACATCGGGCGCGGAGGCTCGACCGCGTAATCGTGGCGACGTTCGGTGCGCTTGTGATTTCCAGGCGTGCCCGCAAATGGCCGCGCGATTACCCGCCCTACGCGATGTGGGCCGTCGAGCAGTTTCCGCGCAATTTCGCACATTCGGTAGAGTTCGGGCACCGGGATCACGTCTTCGTGCGCGGCAATTTGAAATACGCTGTCGCCGGATGTGTAGACGATTGGAAAACCGGTGCGTACGTGCTCTTCGCCCAGCTCTTTGATTATTTCCGTGCCGGAAGCCGGCTTGTTTGCCAGTGTGCGGCGGCCAATCTGGCGTTCGAATTCTTCAATCAGCGATTTCGGAAAACCATGGGGATACACCGGAAATGCCTGGTCCAGCCAAATGCCTGCCATTTCCCAGTGACCTGTGGTGGTGTCCTTGCCTGGCGAGTGCGTGGCGCCTTTACCATAGCTTCCGGCAGGATTGGCCTGTGCTTGCAGGTGTTCGAGCGGCTTGATATCGGCTATACCCAGGCGCACTAGATTCGGCAATTGCAATTTGCGGTATTGCGCGATGTGACCGAGCGTGTCGCGGCCAACATCGCCATAGTCCGCGGCATCCGGCAACTCGCCGATGCCGACGCTGTCTAGGACGATCCAGATTACGCGCTCAAATCGCGGACTGCCCTGCTCCATCGATTAACCTCCCAGCGGATGCGCCAATACACAGCGAGATTGTACCTCAGCAGACTCGGCGGTTGGCTTGCGCGGAGCGATTTGCCGGGGCTAACGGTCGGGCGTATAATTTTTGGTTTATACCCATGGCGACGGAACCTGTAGGCAAGCTCCTACCCGACTCGAACCAGCCTGACGAACCCACTTCGTTGGCCGTTCGCCCTGCTGCGCCTGTTCCCGGCGATATTGAAGAGATTCGCGTGCGGGGGGCGCGCGTGCACAATCTTAAGAACATTGATTTCGTGATTCCGCACAATGCCATCACCGTTGTTACTGGCGTATCCGGATCGGGCAAATCCAGCCTTGCTTTCGATACGCTTTATGCCGAAGGACAGCGGCGCTACATTGAATCGCTTTCTGCTTACGCACGCCAATTTCTGGAACGGATCGAAAAGCCCGAAGTGGACGAAATCACGGGTATAGCTCCGGCCATTTCTATACGGCAGAAAAATTCTACGCGCAATCCGCGTTCGACTGTCGCGACAGCGACTGAAATCTACGATTACCTGCGGCTGCTGTATGCGCGCATCGGCCGGACGTATTGCCTTCGGTGTAGCGAGGAAGTTCGCAAGAACACGCTGGACGAAATTGCTTCGCGCGTGCTGGCGCTTCCCGCCGGCGGCCGGTTTTATGTGCTGTTTGAGTTGAAGCTGACAGCGGACGTCGTAACCAACGCGCCGCAAGCGCCGCGGGTTCGTAAGGCGGTGCGGCCGGGGCCGCAGGCAGTGCGCGAGGCGTTGATCAGTCTTCGCAAACGCGGATTCAATCGCATCTATCAGGCCGGCCGGGTGTTTGAGTTCTCGACGCCCGAAGAGTTGCTGGATGTGGATTTCAGCAAGCCTGTTTACGTTGTTGTCGACCGGCTGGCTTTGTCGCCCGAAATTCGTGCGCGCTTGATGGATTCCATTGAAATTTCCTACCGCGAAGGACGCGGTGAAGCGATTCTGGAATTCGTTCCGGATACGCCGGAGGCTGCTCCCGAGCGGATGGTTTTCAACGAGCGCTTCGAATGCAAAACTTGCGGTGCGACATATCAGGAACCGGAACCGCGGCTTTTTTCGTTCAATAATCCTTATGGCGCGTGTCCGCGCTGCCAGGGGTTCGGGAACACCGTTGATTTCGATCTGGACCGCGTAATCCCGGACAAGGGCAAATCGCTTTTCGACGGCGCGATTGAGCCTTGGACTAAGCCGCGCTATCGCCAGCTTGCGATGGATATGCGGCGTTTCGCCCGCGCTGAGGGAATCCCCACGGATGTTCCCTTTCGCGATCTGACGAATGCACAACGCATCGCGATTCTTGAGGGCGATAAGAAGGAAGATTACGTCGGCGTGCAAGGCTTTTTCGGCTGGCTGGAGCGCAAAAAATATAAGTTGCACGTGCGGGTCTTCTTGAGCCGTTACCGAGGTTATGCCACATGCCCGGATTGCCTCGGCGCGCGGCTGCGTGCCGAGGCTCGCGCCGTGAAAATCGCCGGGCGGTCGATTACGGGAGTCTGTCAGATGACGGTGAAAGAGGCGCGGCCTTTCTTCCAGGGATTGCAACTGAGCGAGTCCGAAGCCGCGATCGTTGAAAAAGTTCTGGAAGAAATTCAGCAGCGCCTGCGGTTCCTTGATGATGTGGGGCTGGATTATCTGACGCTGGACCGGCTGACATCCACTCTTTCTGGAGGCGAAGCGCAGCGCATTCAACTGGCGACTTCGCTTGGATCGCATCTGGTCGGTGCGCTCTACGTGCTAGACGAACCCTCCATCGGACTGCACCCGCGTGATACGCATCGGCTGATCGAGATTCTGAAAGGGCTACGCGATCTGGGCAATACGTTGCTGGTTGTGGAGCACGATCCGGACACTATTCTTGCGGCCGATCATGTGCTCGATCTGGGGCCTGGGGCCGGCGAGCACGGTGGGAAATTGATTTTTGCCGGCACGCGGGACGAAATGTTGAAGGATCCACACTCGTTGACCGGACGCTACCTGCGCGGCGAATTGAAAATTACCGTGCCGGCGCGAAGGCGGAAATTTCATGGGAAGTTTCTGAAGATTTTCGGCGCGCGCAGCCACAATTTAAAGGGCATCGATGTGTTGATCCCGCTTGGATTGCTGGCGGCTGTCACCGGTGTTTCCGGCTCTGGTAAGTCGACCCTGGTTTATGACGTGGTGTACAAGGCGCTACAAGCCAAGAGGACTGGCGGAAACTGGCGCGAATGTTGCGACCGGTTGGAAGGCGATTCAGCGATCACTGCCGTTGAAATGGTGGATCAATCGCCCATTGGCCGCACGCCGCGTTCGAACCCTGCCACTTATTTGAAGGCGTTCGATCCCGTTCGCGAGGTTTTTGCTTCCGCGCCGGAAGCAAAGAAACGGGGATTCGCGGCCGGACATTTTTCGTTCAACATTCCCGGAGGGCGCTGCGAAGCGTGCCAAGGCGCCGGGACGGTAACCGTGGAAATGCGGTTCCTCGCAGACGTGGAACTGGTTTGCGAAGAGTGCCGCGGCACGCGTTACAAGAGCAGCGTGCTGGACGTGACCTACAGAGAAAAGAACATTCACGATGTGCTGCAAATGACGGTGCGCGAAGCGATTACTTTCTTTGCTGCGCATCCAAAAGTTACTTCGAAACTCCACGTCCTGGAAGAAGTCGGCTTAGGCTATTTGCGGTTGGGGCAATCCGGCACGACGCTATCGGGTGGCGAGGCGCAACGTTTGAAACTGGCTGCGCATCTTACCCGGCAAGAGAACACCGGCATCCTCTATATCTTCGACGAGCCCACCACCGGCCTCCATTTCGATGATATACAGAAGCTGTTGACGGCGTTCCGGAAACTAATTGAGGGCGGTGCTTCGGTGCTGATCATCGAACACAATCTGGATGTGATTAAGTCCGCTGATTGGATGATCGACTTAGGGCCAGAAGGTGGCGAGGCCGGTGGGCGCGTGGTGGCGGCGGGAACTCCTGAACAGGTCGCGCGCAATCCGCAATCTCAAACTGGCAAGTTCCTGGCGCGTGTTTTGAATACACATAACGGTTCGAACCAGGCTAGCTCAAATCACGTCAATCAGTCAGCGGAGGCAATCACCGGGGCGTCTCCGCTGAATTCCCGGACGGAATGAAACGAACGTTCAGACTACTGCCCTTTCTCCTCGCGAGCGCTTTACTGGGCGCGACGCAACTCGCAATTGCCGGCTTAGCTGACGGGCAAACGGTCGGTACCTCTAAGAAACAAATTCCGCAGGACTCTGCCGCAATCGAACTAAACCGCTTGCTGACGGCCGCTCAGGATGCCGTCAATCAGCAGGATTACGCGACTGCCGCGCAGAATTATCAGGCATATCTTATTAGGAAGCCGGACGATGCTGTAGTGCACTACGATCTCGGCTATGCATATACCGCCATGCAGCGCCCGGGCGATGCGAAGACCGAATACGAAAAAGCCGTCGCGCTCGATCCTAAGATGGCATCTGCGTATCAAAATTTGGGGTTGACGCTGATTCCAAGCGATCCGGCGGCTGCGATCGAACCGTTGCAACACGCAGCTGAACTGATGCCCGATGATGCGCGAACCAAATGGCTGCTGGGAGTCGCGCTGGAATCGACGAAAAAGGATACGCTGGCCATCGAACAATTCGAATCCGCTGCGAAGCTGGATAGGAACAGTGTTGAGTACCGTGATTCCCTGGGTTTCGCGCTACTGAGGACCGGCCACGCGGCTGATGCTGAAAGGACGTTTCGCGAAGCTTTGGCGCTGCAACCGACCGGCGCTGAGGCTGCGCAATCTCACCAGGGACTGTCGCAGGCGCTGATTGCGCAGAAAGAGAACGATCAAGCCGCGGCTGAAATGGGTGTGTACCTCGAGTCGCATCCAAACGATGCCGCTGTGCGCTT
This sequence comes from uncultured Acidobacteriota bacterium, assembly GCA_963703675.1. Classification (GTDB taxonomy): domain Bacteria; phylum Acidobacteriota; class Terriglobia; order Acidiferrales; family UBA7541; genus Palsa-295. The sequence continues at coordinate 135,249 of CAVPFH010000017.1, forward strand.
GCAGCACGCTTCCCTGCTTGTGGATGCGGGAAGGGACGATGACGCTCTTGCGGACCTCGATCGTGCTGCAGCGGCTGCCGGCCCGGAAGCTTTGCCGACCTTAAAGCTGCGGGCAGTCATTTACTTCCGCAAAAAGCAGTACGACAACCTGATTCTGGTGCTAACCAAGGAAATCGCGCTTGCGCCAAAAGATCCCGATCTTGCCGCGCAGCTCGGCCACGCGTACCTCGAAAAGAAGGATTACCCGAACGCGGTGAACGAACTGGTCGCGGCCATCAAAATGAATCCGACTTCCATCGACGTGCTGAGCGATTTGGTGACAGCGGAGTACCTCGACAAAAATTACGTCGCCGCTTTGCACGGTTTAGATATCCTTGCGCAACACGAGACACTTCCGCCGGGAAGCTGGTTCGTTCGCGCCACCTGTTACGATAAACTAGGGCAGATAGCGCCGGCACGTGATGCATATAGGAAATTCTTGGAATTAAATAAGGATGAGACCAGCGACATGTACTTCGAAGCTGCCGCACGCGCCCGTACCTTGACTCGCGAACTCGAGAACAAGAAGAGATAGCCCTAGCGAGTATATGTTCGTACAGTCTCACGTTTGGGAGATCGTGTTGATCGCCGCTCTCGCGACGAGCTCCGTCGCGGCTCAGGATCGAACTCTGGATCTGCGCGTGCGTTTTGAAAAAGAGACGGACCCTGTGCACAAGGCCAAGCTGATACCGCGATTGGCTGATGCTGAATTTCGCGACATCCATGCGAGTATCGACGCCGGAAATTTGGCGGAGGCGTCTGCGATAGCCCGTCACGTGGCCGATGAGGCGCAAACCGCACGGGAAGCTCTTGATACGAAGAAACGCGACCCTGAAAATAATCCGGACGGCTACAGGCAGCTACAAATATCCGCCCGCGAATCCGTGCGCAGGTTGGATGACATCTTGATCAGCCTGTCGGCGGACGATCAGCAGCCCTTTCGAGAGGTTCGCAACGACTTAGATGAGATTGACCGGCAACTGATTCACAGGCTCTTTCCCCACCGGCCGCAGGAGCCGGGGTCAGTGAAGCCGAAGAATTAGGAGTTCGTTATGCGTTTTTGCGCTCTGATTCTGGGAATATTTTTGACGCCTCTGTTCGTTTCAGCGGGTGCCGCGCACTCGCGGACATACCAGGAAACAAAGAAAGATTACTTGACTGAATCGGAAGCGGACAAAATTCGCGATGCGGTGCTTCCTGCGGAGCGCATCAAGCTATTTGTAGGTTTTGCGGAAGACCGGCTAAAGAAATTTCAATACGAATTAACACGCACTACGCCCGAAGGACGACGAGTGGAAATTCTGAATAGTTTGCTGAACGCCTACGCCGGTTGCATGGACGACGCCGCCGACCAGATCGACATAGCCCGGGAAAAGCAGATCGATATTCGTAGCCAGTTGAAACTGATGCAGACCAAGGGCAAAGAATTCCTGGAGGTTCTCGAAAAACTCAATCAGGGCGGGCCGGAGTACGATACTTATAAGGAAACCTTGGAAGACGCGATTGAAGGGACAAAAGACGCTATTTCCGACGCCGACAAGGCTGCGAAAGAATTGACTCCTGTCCCGGTGCGGAGAAAACCGTCTTGAAGCGAGTTAGCGCCAACAATCCGGTCCCCGGTGGCGAGCGCATTTTTCAGAGGATTTATACCCGTCTGGGCTGCCAAGGACGGCCGCCGCAGTTTGTGGTGGAATATCATCCGTATACGGATTTGACTCATACCATCCGTCTGCGCGAGGACGTCGCTTACGTTCGGCTCTCCGATGCCCTCGACGATGCTCCGCATCCGGTAGTCGAAGCGACGGCTGCAATTCTTCTGGGACGTTTGTACCGCAGGAAACCTCCGAAGGAACTGCTGCAGACATACCGGGAATTTTCTTATGCCGGCACTACGCGTCGAAGATTGCTGGAATTAAGAGAACGGCGCGCTCGCCGCATGGAGCATCGGCCGACGGGAACGCATCACGACCTCAACTCTTTATTCGAGCGGCTAAACACGCATTATTTTGGCGGCGAGCTTACCAAGCCGCGGCTCAGCTGGAGCAGGCGTGTTTGGCGCAGATTGCTGGGCTGTTTCGATCCGGCGCTGCAACAGATCGTGATTAATAAACAGCTCGATCGCGACGGGGTTCCGGAATTTGTCGTGGCTTACGTGATGTATCACGAGATGCTGCACGTCAAACATCCGATGCGCTTTGCAAGGTGCAGACGTGAATCTCATGGTCCGGCATTTCGCAAGGAAGAAAAGAAGTTCGCGGATTACAACCGCGCGATTAAATTCCTGGATCGATTTCCTCGACGGTGATTATTTCGGGCTGAGTGCCTTAGGCCGAGGCCAAAGATAATGAGGCCTACTTGTTCGAAAGCTTTTCGATTTTCTGCTGAACTTTCTTAGCGTCCGGCGCGTTCGGCAACACCTTGAGATATTCCTTGTAGTAGCGGATGGCTTGGGACTTGTCGCCTTTCTTCTCATAAGCCTCGGCTAGTAGCAAACGCGGTTTGGCAAAGTTCGCGCGGAGACGGACGGCATCTTGGAATCGTGCGATGGCTGCGTCTGTGTCGCCTTTGTGCATGTAGAAAGTCCCAACGTCCAGGTCTTGTTGTGCATGGAACGGATCCCATGCCGGATCGTCCTCGGGAGGCAGCACGCCGGGTTTAGAGGTGTGGGCCTTGTCCTTTTCCTTCGCCGCAGCTCCCTCATCCGGAGGCAGGTCTTTCTTCGAAGTGGATTCCTGATTTGATGAATTGGAATCCGAAGAAGGGCGCGGGGGCATAGGCTTGGAACCCGGCGGCGAAGGCGAAGGTTGCTGCTGTTGCGGTGGATTGCCCGGCTGTTGCGGTTGCTGCTGATCCTGTTGCGCGAAACCGGCGGGAGCGAGCATCGCGGCGGGAATCGCCACGATCAAAACGGCAATTTTTAGAACGGTTCCGCGCATCCTGCTTCCTCGCTGCTTTTAGATTGCGTTTGATATCATAAAAGTTGCACTCGGGCTGGCGCGGGCATAACGCTGTCCGCGGTCCGGATGATCATTGTAACTCTCCTCAATGGAACTCAAAGAAAAAGTCGCCCAGCTCCCCACGCAGCCAGGGGTGTACTTGTTTCAGGATGCCGCGGGCACGATTCTCTACGTGGGCAAGGCCAATTCCCTACGCAGCCGCGTTCGCTCTTACTTCTTGGAATCGCATTGGCAAGATGCAAAAACTGGGTCTTTGGTCCGTGAAATTGCGGACGTCGATTACATCATCGTCGACAACCAGAAAGAGGCGCTGGCACTTGAGAACAACCTTATCAAGCGCTACAAACCGAAATTCAATGTACTGCTACGCGATGACAAGACCTATCCATACATCCAGTACACGGCGTTCGAAAAATACCCGCGCGTGTATGTGACCCGACGGCTCAAGAAAGACGGCTCCATTTATTTTGGGCCTTACTTCCCTGCCCGGCTGGCATACCAGATGGTCAATCTGATTCACAAACATTTTCTGGTTCCGTCCTGCACGGTCGATCTGGAGCGATCGCACCCGCGTCCTTGTCTGCAGTATTACATTCATCGTTGTCTGGGTCCTTGCGTGACGGGCCTTGTTACCGATGAACGCTACGCCGAGGCTGCACGTGATGTGCGGCTATTTCTTGATGGGCGGCGCAGCGACCTTTCGAATAGTCTTGAGGAGCGCATGCGTCAGGCCTCGGAAGTCGAACGCTATGAGGAAGCCGCCGGTTATCGCGACCTGCTGCGCACGCTCAACGAAATGGAAGAGCGGCAAAAAATTGCCGCCGCGTCGGGCGATGACACCGATGTGCTTGCCTGGTACGCCGAGCCTCCTCAAGTGGCCGTGAACGTGTTCCATTTGCGCGGCGGACGCGTCGTTGACCGGCGCGATTTTTATTGGGAGGACCTTGAGGAATTCAATCCTGCCGAATTTCTACCGTCGCTGATCAAGCAGCTTTATTTGGATGCCGCCTATTTGCCGCGTTACATCCATACGCCGATGGGTTTCGAGGATTGCGCGCTGATCGAAGAAGTTTTGACCGAGAAGGCTGCGCACCGCCTCGAGATCGTGAACCCGCAGCGCGGCCGGAAACATGCGTTCCTAGAGCTCGTTGAGAAAAACGCGCAGCAGTCGTTCATTCAGCGATTCCGCGTTCTTAAACCGAGTTCCGCGGCCATCGTCGACGCTCTGGAATCCGCGCTGGGATTACCAGAGCCGCCGAACCGCATCGAGTGTTTCGATATTTCGCACATACAAGGTTCCGACACAGTCGCTTCCATGGTGGTCTGGGAAGCCGGACGCATGAAGAAGTCAGACTACCGCAAATTCATCATTCGTGGCGAAGCCATGCCGGAAGGTAGCGAGAAAGCTGCGGGAATTCTGCGCGACGATTTTGCCGGCATACAGGAGGCGGTGGAGCGGCGCTATCGCCGGTTGCAGCAGGAGAACAAGCCCATGCCCAGCTTGATTCTGATCGATGGCGGCATCGGGCAATTGCACGCGGCCGCCAAGGCGCTTGAGAAGCTCGCGATCATTAATCAGCCGATGGCCAGCATCGCAAAAAAAGAAGAAATTTTGTACATACTCGGCCGCGAAGATGAGCCGGTCGTGTTGGAGCGGCACTCGCCAGTGCTGCATCTGATCCAGCAGATTCGCGACGAAACGCATCGGTTCGCCGTGACGTTCCACCGCCAGCGAAGATCCAGCCGCCGGCTGCGCACATCGCTAACGGAAATTCGTGGCGTTGGCCCACGCACAGCGCAGAAACTTCTGCGGCGATTCGGCAGTGTCGCACAACTTCAGCAACTCAGCATCGACGATCTCGCCGCTGAAGTCCCCCGCGCACAAGCGCAACGCGTGTTCGACGCGTTGCACGCGGCTAAATCTCCGGAAGCCGCTGGAGTCTGAGCGTTCGACGAGATTTGGAACCAGCGAAACGATGAGCAAATTGGCAGCGCCCGCGCATACACACATCCCTGCATTGCTTGCCTCCGTTAAGAGGCCTATGCTACTGTGAGCTCGGAGGTGCAAGATGGGTGATGACAGCAACGCGGGATCGAAGGTCAGCTTTTTTCTTGTGGGATTGGGCATTGGAGCGCTCGTAGGCGTCCTGTTCGCGCCAAAGTCGGGCGACGAAACGCGCGAATATTTATCGGATCGAGCGGACGAAGGCCGGGAATATGCGCAGAAGAAGGCCCGCGAACTTCGCGAGCGCGCCGAAGACTTGATCGAACGCAGCAAAGAAATCATGGCGCGGCAGAAAGACGCCCTCTCAACGGCGGTAGAAGCAGGCAAGGATACCTACAAGCGAGAATCCAAGGCTTCCTAGTTGCTCCGAGGAGTTCCTGCCATGTCCGGCTGGGTAGAAGCCTTCATAGTTATTGCGGCGGTGGCCATTGTAGTGCAGATGGCAATTTTGCTGGCGATGTTCGTCCAGATGCAGACGGCTATTCGGAAGTTTACCGACATCGCTAGCGACTTGCAGGGCCGCGTTGATCCTATTCTTACGCGAGTAAACCGTCTGCTTGAAGAGTCTGAGGGGCGGATCTCCAGCATCATGAGCGACGGCGCCGAGATCAGCCGTCTGGCCCGTGGGCAAGCCCAGAAGATGGATCGTATCTTCACTGAAACAATTGAGCGGCTTCGCGTTCAGGTAATCCGCGCCGATCAAATTCTTACTGGTGCCCTCGAAGTCGTGGATGAGGCCGGCACCAAGTTTCGCAGAACCCTCTGGGCGCCGATCCGCCAAGCCTCGGCCGTAATGAAGGGTATCAAGGTAGGGTTGGATTTGCTGCGCCATCGGGAAGATCGCGGACTGGGGTCCGACGGTGCCGTCGAAGAAGACGAAGAACTATTTATTTGACGCAGTTCAATGCGGAGTTTTTTGGAGTTGCGCCTGAAACTCAACTCGACGCAAAAAGCTTCAGCGAATCCAACCCCCGCCTAATACATGTTCCCCTGAATAAAATACCGCAGCTTGTCCTGGCGTAATCGCGCGCTGAGGATCGTGAAAAGTCACTCGCGCGGTTTTCGCATCGAGGGGAACGACTTCGGCTTCGGCGGGTTCGTGGCGATTGCGGATGCGAACCATTGCCTCTAGTGGACCCTGAGGTACCTCGTATGGAATCCAGTTTACATCGCGAACTTCGCAGATCGAGCTGCGAAGTTCCTGGTCTTCTCCAACGACCAGGCGATTACGCCCGCGATCCAAGGCGAGTACGTAAGTAGGCCGCGCGGTCGTCAACCCCAAGCCGCGACGCTGGCCGACGGTGTAATGATGCAGGCCGTTGTGGCGGCCCAGAACTTCGCCGGACGTCGAAACGATAACCCCTGATTCTTCCGGAAGCTTGCTTCCCTGCTCTTGCAAATATCCTTCGATGAATTTCGCGTAATTGCCCGTCGGCACAAAGCAAATTTCCTGACTTTCGGGCTTCTCCGCTACAGGCACCTGCAAACGCCGGGCAATTTCGCGTACTGTATGCTTAGAAAGCTCGCCCAGCGGAAAATCCGTGCGCGCCAACTGCTCCTGCGTCAGACCGAAAAGAAAATAGGATTGATCCTTGGACTCGTCCACGGCGCGCAGCAATTCGTAGCGGCCGGTTTCGGAGTTGCGGCGAACTCGTGCGTAGTGGCCGGTAGCGATGCGCTCGGCGCCAATCTGCCGCGCGGTGACGAGCAATTGATCGAACTTCACGTGGTTGTTGCACATCGTGCACGGAATCGGCGTTCGGCCCTCGAGGTAATCATTTACGAACGGCTTGATCACGTTCAATTCGAATTCGCGTTCGAAATTAACCACGTAAAAAGAAATGCCCAGGTACGCGGCGACGCGACGGGCGTCGTAGACGTCATCGTGCGAGCAGCAGCGATGCTGTGCTGGGCCGCCGTGATTCTTAAGTTGCGGCAGTCGGCGCTGATTCCACAGCTGCATGGTCAGGCCGACAATTGCCTGTCCGCGATCGTGGAGAATCGCCGCTACCGTGGAGCTGTCCACACCTCCGCTCATGGCCACGGCCACAGTGTTTGCAGTCACAGCGGGGCTGGCGGGCTGAATCGACTGCTCGAGTTGTGCGGTAGAAGACATAAAGTTGTCGCGGATTATTGTATCTGACTTTCGCTGAAAATAACGGATAAGCAGCGAACAGTGCGCTTATGACGTGGCAGACACGCTCAATGGAGAGAGTGAGCGCAAGCGTTCGACGATGGGCGGTATGAGTTCAATGGCATGGTTGATTTCTTCCGCGGTTGTCGGATGCCCCAGACTGAACCGCAAGCTTGAACGCGCTTGATCGGGTGAAAGGCGGATCGCCCTTAACACGTGCGAAGGCTCAACTGCTCCGGAAGAACACGCCGCGCCTGTCGAACACGCGATCCCTTGCAGGTCTAGCGCGATGACCAGCGCTTCTCCTCCGGCCGCTTCAAAACAGAGATTCGAGGTGTTCGCAACTCGATGCTGCCGGTCACCGTTGACAGCAACTCCCGGAAGGGCGTTGAGCAATGCTGCCTCAAACTTATCTCGTAGGGCGGCCAGACGCGTCGCGTCGGGTTGCAAGTTCTTCATCGCCAGATCCGCAGCCTTCCCCAGTCCTACGATTCCAGGGACATTCTCTGTGCCCGGGCGACGATCGCGTTCATGATGACCTCCGTAAAAAAGCGGGCCAAGCTCTGTTCCGGTGCGAACGTATAACGCTCCCACGCCTTTCGGCCCGTAGAATTTATGCGCCGAGATCGACAGCAAATCCACACCGAGCTTGTTTACATTTAGAGATAATTTCCCTGCGCCCTGCACTGCGTCGCAATGGAAATAGACGTCTTCTTCGGCAGCGATGCGGCCGATCTCTTCGACGGGTTGGATCGTGCCCAGTTCATTGTTCGCCAGCATCACGCTGATCAGCATCGTTTCAGGGCGGATCGCCTCGCGGATTTCGTCCGGGTCGACAACGCCATTGCGATTTACCGGGATGTATGTCACGTCCACGCCTTGTTTTTCGAGCGCTTGCGCTGTGTGCAATACCGCGTGATGTTCGATCGTTGTCGTGACCAGATGCTTGCGCGGCTGGTCGCAGGGCGTGAGTACGCCGAAAAGCGCCAGGTTGTCGGCTTCGGTGCCACCACAGGTGAAAACGATCTCTGACGGCTTGGCGCCCAGTAAGGCGGCTACGGATTCCCGCCCTACATCGACTGCTACACGTCCGCGCCGGCCTGGCGAATGGATCGAGTTAGCGTTTCCGAAATTGCCCGCAAAATACGGCAGCATGGCTTGGAGGACCGTCGGGTCCACGGGCGTTGTCGCGTTATAATCGAGGTAAATGCGCATGCTAAAAGCCTGATGGTTCAGCATAGCGGTAGGTGCGTGGAGGGTCAAGCTGCGGCTCGGCCGACATCGACGCGCCGAGTTGGGGCTCAGGGCGCACTCGAAGGAAGGGCGAAACATCCCTGGGGACGCCGACCGTTTCGCACCTGCGTGGGATCGATCGACTTCGCTGAGCGATGGAAGCTCGTTTAATCCGGGCACACCAAGCAACGCCCTGCGGCTGATGCTGTCTTTAGAGCAAAAGGCTTTGTTAGCTTTGCGGTACTCACCGGCGCGGGCTGCCTTGACAGCTTCGCAGGCCTCCGTTAGCGTCGAAGTGCGTGGCTGAATGATCGTCCTAATCATGCTGCGCGATTCAGGGGAGCGAACTTGGCGCGTCCAATCATTACTTTGACGACGGATTACGGCACCGGCGACCACTTGGTGGGCGCCATGAAGGGCGTAATTCTGAGCATCAACGCCGAAGTCAACATCGTTGATATCACGCACAGGGTGATCGCGCATGACGTTCTCGACGGCGCCTTCACTGTCAGCCAGTTTTACAATTATTTCCCGCCCAAGACAATCCACCTGGTGGTGGTTGACCCGGGAGTGGGAACCGAGCGGCGGCCGATTCTCGTTGCCAGCGACCAGCACTACTTTGTCGCGCCTGATAATGGGGTGCTTTCGGCGGTTTACGATCAATCTGAGTCGCTAAACGTCTGGCACATCACTTCGGAACATTACTTTCGGCAGCCTGTGAGCAATACGTTTCATGGTCGCGATATTTTCGCGCCGGTGGCCGCGTGGCTTTCGAAAAATTGGCAGACAGCAAGCTTTGGCGAAGTGATCGAGGATTTTGTGCGATTCAGTATCCCGAAGCCGAAGGTCAATGGAAATTCGATCAAGTGCGTCGTGCTGCGACAGGATCACTTTGGCAACTTGATTACGAACCTGAAGGGCCAAGAGACGTCGGCTCTCGTTGCACCCGGCGCGAAATTCAAGATTCGCGCGGGAAATGCTGAGATCACGAAATTGTTGCCTACGTTTGCAACGGCATCGGCTGGAGAACCATTTGCGATTATTGGCTCGGGCGGGTATTTGGAGCTTTGCGTGGATAAGGGTAGCGCGGCCAGGACTCTGGGGGTCGCGCGTGGCGCCGAGATTACAGTCGACATCGAGCCAGCATAGAATTGGCCATGCTAGCCGATTTCGTTTGGTCCGAATTGCGACGCGGATTTTGCTCGCTACGCTTGCAAGAAAATGACGATTAGAATTACGTGCTTTCTAATCACCGGGAGTGACGATTAGAAACTGGCGAATGGACTTCGATGGTTGAGGGCTTGAGGCTGTAGGTGGTGCCTTCTCCTGGGCTAAGATTTTCATCCAGTGGCCTGGTTTCCGAAGCGATTGTTCCCCTTCGACAGGTTTTTCAACTGTACCGATCATTTGCGCGAGAAGCTGCGGACTTCGGGGCTGGGATTTTGCCCCGTGGCGAGGGCCAGTCTTTCGTCGTGGCGCGATTTGTGAAATTTTTTCATTTGGTTATTTCCCGTATGACGTCAACACTGTGGGTGATTTGTCGAGTATTGAGCGTTCGTTCGGGTGGAGGACAGGACTGGACTAGCTGTATGAAATTGCCGCGTTGCTCCGTGTGCCGAAGGATGGACTAGCGCGATCGCGAAGAGCGTCGAGGCAGCGAGCGATGATTGCCGGGATGCCGGAGTGAGGGACAGATCTAGAGGCTCAAAACGGAAAACATTAAGACGTAGGTGTGAGGCCTGTGCCACGCCTACGGCGCTGGTTCGCGATGCGATTGTCCCGCCGTTGCCCCGAGCGCCTAAAAGGCGACTTTTTGCGCACCCTGTGAAGCCTGTCGGTCCTGATTTGGTTATGGCGCGGCTTGGCGGTAGATTCAAATGCAATATCAACGACGGATTGCCTCTGCGCTTGAAACATCGCCGCGTTGAAACGAGCGCGGTTCTTACCTCGCTAGCGACGTTACTATCAGGTAGGAACGCATGCGCGGGTCCATCCAGTCGCGCAATGCGTCGCCGAGAAGATTGAACGCCAGGACCGCCGTCATTACCGCTAACGCCGGGAAGATCACCATGTGAGGCGCGTCGAAAACGTGAAGACGCGCGTCATTCAGCATCGCCCCCCAACTTGGCATCGGTGCCAGAACGCCGACCCCCAGAAAACTTAGGGTGGATTCGGCGAGGATCGCACCGGCCATGGCGATCGTCGCTTGGACCAGCACCGGTTGCAAAATATTAGGCATCAGATGTCTGGTCAAGACGCGCAGGTGCGATGCACCCAGGGATTGAGCCGCCAGAACATATTCCGTTTCCTTCGCCTGCAATATTTGCGCCCTGGCTAGCCGTGCATAGCCTGCCCATCCGGTGACTACGAGTGCCAGAATCACTTTGTCGAGGCCCTGGCCAAGGAATGCTGCGAAGGCGATCGCCAGCAGGATGCCGGGAAATGAGAGAAACGCGTTTATGAGCACTACGTTGACTAGGCGATCGAACCATCCGCCGAAGTAGCCCGCCACGGAGCCGATCGCCAGGCCGATAATTCCCGCGCCGAAAACCACGCTTACGCTCACGAGCATGGAAACGCGCGTGCCATAAATAATGCGGGACAGAATATCGCGGCCAAGCTCGTCGGTGCCCATCCAGTGCGCGGCATTCGGCGCCATGAGACGGGACGGCAGATTCTGCGCAATTGGATTGTAGGGCGAAATCCATGGCGCCGTGAGCGCCACGATCAGCAGGAGCAATGTGAGCACGAATCCCCAGCGGCCTGGAACGCTACGGTGCAGGAATTGTATTAGTTCGCGGGCGCCTTCCTGGAGGAACGCGATCATTCGAATCGCACCCTCGGGTCTACAAGCGCGTAAACCATGTCCGTCAGCAAGTTGACGAATACATACGACACTGCGATGAGCAGAATGCAGCCTTGCAGTAACGGGTAATCGCGCGCGTTGATGGCCTGCACCGCCAGGCGACCAATGCCCGGCCAGGAAAAAATGGATTCGGTGACGATTGTTCCTGCGAGCAGGGTTCCGAATTGCAGGCCCAGGATCGTCAAAATTGGAATCAGCGCGTTTCGCAGCGCGTGGCGGAAGAGGACCCCGGATTCGGAGACTCCCTTAGCACGCGCCGTACGCACATAGTCGGCAGAAAGCTCTTCGATCACCGATGTTCGCACCATGCGCGTTAGAATGGCGGCCAGCGCCGCGCCCAGCGTGAACGCCGGAAGAACCAAGTGCGAGATGCCGCCGCGTCCTGTGACCGGAAGCCAGCCCAGAATCACCGCGAATACCAGCATTAGAATGGGGCCAAGGGCAAAGTTAGGAAGCGAGAGGCCGAATAGCGTGACTACCGCGACGACGTGATCAGTTCGCCGGCCGCGTTTCGATGCAGCCAAAACGCCAGCGGGAATTCCGATCAGCGCGCACACCGCGAGTGCCACGATTGCCAATTCCAGCGTGGCCGGGTAATGCTCGATGATTACTTTCGCCACCGGCCGCTGAAAACGGATCGATTCACCGAGGTTTCCTTGGAGGACTCCGGTGATGTAGCGCTCGTATTGCACCGGAATTGGCAGGTCGAGGCCCAAAGCGTGCCGTAGCTGTTGCAAATCTTCCGCCCGGGCGCCTTCGCCTAACATTTGCGCCACAGGATCTCCGGGGACGATATGCGCAAGCAAAAAAACCATCGTAAGAATGAGCCAAAGCGCGGGAATCGCAAATAAGAGCCGCAATGAGATGTAGCGGATCATTTCTTCGAGAATCCGGCCGATGAAGAACTGCGCACCACGCGACGTTCCTGAAGGGCGCGGTCTGGCCCGGCGGAATCCACCGTGCCATGCGATTCTCGAATTTCGACGGGCTTTTTGTGCCCGCCATTCGAATCACGCTCATGCTGCGCGGGTGCTGCAGTATCAGAATTTGGGGCTGCTCCTGCAGTACGTAGAGGCTTGATCTTCAGCCGCGAAACGCGGCGATGATCCATTTCCATTACGGTGAAACGATAGCCGTCGGTTTCGAAGCTTTCCCCACCGCGAGGAATAAATCCAAGGCGGTTGAGCACGAAGCCGCCGATTGTTTCGTATGACGGATCTTCTGGTAGGGCGATGTTGTATTTCGCTTCCAGCTCGCGAATTTTAATTGCGGCATCGAAAATCATGCCGCCGTCGGGCAGTGTGAGCGGCCGCTCGACTACGTCAAATTCATCGTGAATTTCGCCGACCATCTGCTCGAGTATGTCCTCGAGCGTGGCCAGGCCTAGAATGCTGCCAAATTCGTCCACGACCATGGCTAGGCCGGTACGGCGCGCGCGAAATTCCAAGAGCAGCTCGCTGACGGGTTTGGTCTCCGGGACGATCAGAGCGTCGCGCAGCACGGCGCGCAGATTGAACTCCGGTAACGTTTGATTGTCCTCGTCTCGGCGCGCGCGTTCGAGAAGCACCCAAATCATGTCCTTGATGTGGACGAAGCCGAGGATGTGATCGAGCGAACCTTCGTAGACCGGAATGCGCGAGCGCTGTGTGGTGGCGAACATGGTCATGGCGTCTTCCAGGCCAGCACCCGCGGGCAGCGCATGCACGTCCGGCCGCGGGATCATGACTTCGCGAGCCTGGATTTGTCCAAGTTCCATAGCGGCTTGAATGAATTTCACTTCCGCTGCGGGCAGGAGGCCACGATCGCGCGCTTGCTGAATCATTACCTGCAATTCTTCGGTGGAGCGCACCAGGGTGTGATTGTGCGGCGAAATCACACCAAGAGCGCGCACGATTTTTTCCGCGAAATCGTCGAGCAGGTCGATGGCCCAACGAAACGTGTGCACAAACCAACTGAAAGGACGGGCTACGAGCAGCGCTACTCGCTCGGCGCGCGCCAGGCTGAGGCTCTTGGGCACCAGTTCGCCGAGCACTACTTGAAGTACCGTGAGCAACCCGAAGGCAATGACGAGCGCAGCGCCGTGGGCGATGATCGCGGCCCACGGGCGCGAGATCCCTTGAACCAGAGGGCTGAGCATCCCGGCAAGAGTGACTTCACCCAGGTAGCCCAGTGAAAGGCTGGCCAGCGTGATCCCGACTTGTACCCCGGAAACCACACGGCTGAGATCGGAGAGCAGAGACTCCACGATTTTCGCGCGCGCGTCGCCTTCTTCGACTAATTGGCGTACGCGCGACTGGCGCACTGCCACTAGTGAAAATTCGGCTGCGGAGAAGAACGCGTTAACTCCGACCAGCGCGAGAACCGCGAAGAGTTGCAGCGCGATCATCGCAGGACATTCCTTACGGCCGACCGGTGGGAAAGAGCTACGCGCCGCACAAGCGGAGCCCGCAGTGGAAACTGTAGTGGAAGGACGGTTACGACATCCATCACAACTGATTCTAGCAAGAGCAGCGGCACAACGGGAGACAACCCTTGTCCGCGTGTTCTGGTGCCGATAAGGCGATTTATGGCGCCAGACAGGCGATGAAAGGATAACACTCTATTCTTTTTGCCTGCTCCCGGCTCGCAGGCGGGCATTGAATTCTGCCGATTGTCCGCGTGGGACGCTGAGAGACTTCCATTGGCCGCCGGCAAAGTGCTTCGCCAAATAGACGACCTGGCCAACGTGGTAGGAATAGTGCGCCATTTGCCGCTGGATGGCCTGCATCACTGAGTGCGGCTGGCTGCGAATCATAACGGAGCGCCCTAGATCGGCATCCGTGAGAGGCGCCAGTGCGTCGAAGACATATTTCCATCCCGCTTCCCACGTCGCCAATATCTCGGCGCGCGTTTCAGGAGCGGCTTGGAATTCCGTGTCGCGATTGCGGTCCGGCTTTTCACCGTCGGATGTTAAGAAATCGACCCATCGGGAGCGCATGTTGCCTGCCATATGTTTAACGATGACAGCAATGGAATTTGATTCCGCATCCAGAGAAACCGCGAGCGCCTCGTCAGGTGTTTGCTGCAGCGCGCGTTCGGCCAGGGCCTTGTAATAACGAAAGGTGTGCTCTGCGTCCCTTACGTAGGAAGTGTTGAATTGGTGTGCCATGCGCGGATTTTCCATCTTTCCGCACGCCGCCGCAAGAGCCGGGGAGAGGAATGCTATAGCGCGGGGTGTGTGGGCGATCGACATTGCGGGACCTGGAGCTGTGGGCTACACTGCGCGGCTGTCATAGAAAAACGATGACTCTCGCCTCTCGCGTCTTTCGCGATATAGTCGCCGCAATTCTGCTCCTCTCCGTTCTAATCTGGCTGCTCGGTTGGTGGTTCGTGCGGCACTCGCTGCCCACGCAGGATGGCGCAATGCCCATTGCTGGGCTAAGAGCCGCGGTCACGATCGATCGTGATCCGTGGGGACGTCCATGGATTCGAGGGCAATCGGTCGAAGACGTGGTGACCGCGCAGGGCTTTGTGATGGCACAAGATCGCCTGTGGCAAATGGATTTGCTGCGAAGAGCTGCGGGCGGCGACCTTTCAGAGATTTTCGGTAGTGTAGCGCTTGATTTCGATACAGAAAACCGCACGCTCGGGATGAGACAAGCCGCACAACGGGCCGTTGCCGATGCTTCGCCGGAAATTCGTGGTCTTCTGGAAGCGTATGCGCGCGGAGTAAACGAAAATATCGCCCGGCGACAGCAAAACTTGCCGCTTGAGTTTTCGGTTCTGAATTACAAACTCGCTCCCTGGAAGCCCGCGGATACCTACTTGATCAGTCTTTACATGTACAAGACGTTGACTTCCACCTGGAAGGAAAAACTGAATAGGCAGTGGATTGCGGAGAAAGCGGGACCGGATCGGGCGCGGGATTTGTTCATCTCGGATTCCCCGCTCGATCATTTTGTTTGGACTGCAAACCAATCGAATGCGCAACCACTTGCGGGAGCGTCAGGGCCAATCTCAAGAAGCCGGCAAACGGGCGATGACACGCCTCCGTTTGGACCTCTTATTTGGGGCGAGGCGCGTAAATTCCTCGCCCAGTTCGAGGAGGAATCACAAGAAATCATCGGTAGCAATAATTTCGTGGTGAGTGGAGCGCACACTACCTCCGGCAAACCGCTGCTCGCGAACGACACACACTTGCAACTCTCCGTTCCGGCACTGTGGTACGTGATTCATCTGACGGCCCCGACCCTGAATGTTCAAGGTTTCGCGTTGCCCGGCGCGCCACTCGTAATCATTGGGCATAATGAGCGCATTGCTTGGGGATTCACTAACAGCAACGTAGATGTGGCGGACCTGTACATCGAGACGTTCGACTCGGCGAATCCGATGCTTTATCACGCGAACGACAGGATTCTCGCGGCGGACATACGTCATGAAACAATTCACGTGTCCGGCAAACCCGATGTGAACCTCGACGTGATTGTCACGCGGCACGGACCCATCGTTTATCGCGATTCCCCGCAGCAAGGCGGTCGTGCTTACGCGTTGCGTTGGACAGCTCTTGAACCTGGTGGGCTTGATTTCGGGTTTCCGCAGGTTGGTGAAGCACAGAATTGGCACGACTTCATTGAGACAACGCGTCACATTGCCGGGCCCGGACAAAATACGATCTATGCGGATGTGGACGGCAACATTGGTTTCACGATTCCGGCGCGCATTCCAATTCGCGCAAACGGCAATGGTGCACTTCCCGTTCCTGGCGCCACCGACGATTACGAATGGAAGGGATATATACCGTTTGACGATTTGCCGCGCGTGATGAATCCGCCGGATGGAATTATCGCGACTGCGAACGCGCGTACCGTCGGCCCGGGTTACAAATATTACCTGTCGGATAGGCAGGCTGGGCCTTATCGAACGGCGCGCCTCTATGAACTCCTTTCGCAACGCACCGGTTTGACTGTCGCGGATTGCAATGCGATCCAGAATGACATCGTCAGCTTGCCCAATCGGACTCTTTCCGGTTTTCTGATTCAAGCTGCGAACGCTAAGCCGCCGCGCGATCTCAGAACTCAACGGCTGATTGCGCAACTGCAAAACTGGGACGGCCGTGCATCGGCGGACTCGATTGAAACTTCGTTCGTCGAATACACGCGCCACGCACTTTTTCGTCATTTGCTCGCGCCGTATCTCGGAGATCAGGTCACGAGGTACGAACTGTGGGAGCCGCAAAGCGTTTACAACGAGGTGTGGTGGCGCGACAAAGTATTTCTCGAAAATGTACTGCGCTCAAGGCCCGCGTCGTGGCTGCCAATTGGATTTTCAAATTACGACGATTTGCTAATCACCAGTGCGGACGAGGCCGTTGCATCTCTGCAAAAACTCACAGCTAAGAACGACGAAGCTGCTTGGGCCTGGGGCCGTCTCCATCCACTTGATATGGCGCATCCGATGGGGCGCGCGGGATTGCTACACTGGCTCTTGAGCATTGGACCCTATCCTCAAGGTGGAACGGTGGATACGGTGCGGGCGATGGGAGTTGGACACGGCCCGGCGATGCGATTTGTTGCGGACCTTTCGAATTTCGATCAATCGCTCATGGAGGTTCCCACCGGGGAATCGGGGCAGTATGGGAGCCCCTATTATCGTGACCAGTTTCCCGAATGGGTTGCCGGCCGTGGAATTCCAGCCCCTTTTACAGTTTCCGCCGAGGATGGCGTCCGCGCACATCGGTTCATATTGCTGCCCGCGACGGGGAGCGCGGCATTGCCGCAATGAGATCATCGCGATAGAATT
Source organism: uncultured Acidobacteriota bacterium (assembly GCA_963703675.1). GTDB lineage: Bacteria > Acidobacteriota > Terriglobia > Acidiferrales > UBA7541 > Palsa-295. Next base: position 152,261 of record CAVPFH010000017.1, read on the forward strand.
CGGACAGTCGCCGGATGTAGCACACGCAAAAGCATATGCGGCGTAGGAACGCGAAGATTTCAAAGCGCGCGGGGCGCGCGAATTGAGGCCGAATGAGTCCCGTACCCAATAAGTCAGCTGTGCCTGTCGAAGGTCCCAAGAAGGGAGACTTTGAAAAATCGCTGTTGCGGCTCGAAGAAGTGGTAAAGCACCTGGAGAGCCCGGATTTGTCGCTGGATGAAGCCATGAAGCTATTCGAGGAAGGCGTGAAACTATCGCGCGAATGCCAGACCCAGCTAGAAGAGGCTGAGGGCCGCGTGGAAATCCTACTCAAAAAAGCGGGTGGAAAGATTGTGGCTCAGCCTTTTGATCCGGGAGACGAAAATAACTAACGCCCTGGTTCGGTCCGTGTTTCTCAGCATCTGATTCAAATCCCGTCGCTGTACAAAATGATGACCACCCCCGATTTTTTCGAAAAGGATCGAGCCACCGTTGAGGGGGCTTTGCAGCAACTTCTCCCGCCCGAACACGTGCTGCCTATTTCCATCCATCGCGCCATGCGCTACAGCGTTTTTGCCGGCGGAAAACGTATTCGTCCCATCCTGTGCATCACCTCCGCCCGGATGTTTTCGAGCGAGCTTGACGGCGCGGTTCAGGTGGGTTGCTCGCTGGAATTTATCCATACGTACTCCTTGATTCACGACGACCTTCCGGCACTCGATAACGACGATCTTCGTCGCGGGAAACCTACGAACCACAAGGTTTTTGGCGATGCGATTGCGATTTTGACTGGTGATGCTTTGCTGACTCTGGCTTTTCAGACCCTGGCAATGGCTCCCGTCGAGCCGCAACGGCGCCTCGCGATTCTGGCCATGATCGCGGAGTCGGCCGGCACGGATCGCGGGATGATTGGCGGGCAGGTGGCCGATCTGGAAGCGGAAGGTAAGCACCCCGATACGGCTACGCTGGAATATATTCACCGGTCGAAAACCGCGGCGTTGATTCGCGCTTCTATCGTAGCTGGTGCGATTGCCGGCGGTGCGGACCGGGATGACGTCAAGCGCCTGCTCACTTTCGGTGAAAACATCGGCTGGGCGTTTCAAGTGGTGGACGATATTCTCGACGTTGAGGAATCGTCCGCATCGCTGGGCAAGACCGCGGGCAAAGATCAGGCGCAAAGGAAGGCCACCTATCCCGCGCTTCATGGATTGGAAGTTTCGCGCGACATTGCCGCCGACTTGGAAGCCAAAGCGCTGAAGGAACTTGATTCTTACGGCGAGCGCGGAATGCAGCTGAGGCAGTTAGCACAGTTTCTGGTGGCTCGCCGCTCGTGAATCGACGCTCCTCGTCGGCCCGCGGCGCTGTATCCAAACCCGGAAAATCACGTTTAGACGTGCTCATCGTGGAACGCGGACTTGCTCCTTCACGACAGCGCGCACAGGCGATATTGCTGGCCGGCAACGTTCTGGTGAATGGCCAAAAAATGGAAAAGCCCGGGACGCAGATTGTTTGCGATGCACGCATCGAAATAATCGGCGATGCCCTACCTTACGCCAGCCGCGGCGGTTTGAAACTGGAGGGCGCGCTGCAGGATTTTCGCGTCAGCCCCCGAGATAAGACCTGCCTCGACGTTGGGTCCTCAACCGGCGGATTCACCGATTGCCTGCTGCAACATGGCGCGACGCGCGTCTTCGCGGTGGATGTTTCTATCGATCAACTGGATTGGAAATTGCGTCAGGACAAGCGCGTTATAACCGTCGAGCGCAATGCTCGTCGTTTGCGCGCCGAAGACATTTCAGAGCCCCCGAGCTTAATCACGGTGGATGTTTCGTTCATTTCCGTTTCCAAAGTTCTACCGGCGCTTGCGCCTATAGCAGCACCCGGCGCCGATTTTCTGATTCTCATTAAGCCGCAATTTGAATCGGAGAAGAAGGAAATCGGCAAGGGCGGAATTGTTCGGGATGCATTGCTTCACCACAAGGCCATCGAGCGAGTCGAATCCGCTGCTGCTGCCTGTGGGCTGGAATCGGTTGCGGTACGTCCCAGCCACCTGCGCGGCGCGGAAGGAAATCAGGAATTTTTTCTCCACGCTCGCGCGCACGGGTAGAGTAGAATCCTGCCTCCCAATATGATCCGCGCCGTCGGCATTATCTGCAAGCCAATCCCCGAAATGGTCTCCGCCGTGGTCCCGGCGCTCACTGGATGGCTGCGCGCGCGTAAAATTCAGGTTTTTCTGGATCAGGAAACGCAGGCGGTTGCCGGACCCAACGGCCCGGCTGTGCCTCGCGTGGAAATCGCGGCGAAGGCCGACTTGCTGATCGTGCTCGGCGGCGATGGAACTCTGCTCGCCGTGGCTCGGGCCTTGGGCGGACGGGACGTACCCATCCTCGCAGTAAATCTGGGCGGGCTTGGATTCCTGACCAGCGTGACGCTCGACGAGCTTTATCCCGTACTGGAAACCATTCTTGCCGGCGAACACCTCACCAGTGAGAGGATGATGCTGGAGGCCGAAATTATACACAGCGAAAAACCTGCCGAGCGTTTGACCGCGTTGAACGACGCCGTTGCCAATAAGGCAGCGCTTTCTCGCATGTTGGATTTTGACGTGCATGTCAATCACAACCACGTGGGCCGTTATCGCGCCGACGGTCTCATCGTTGCCACGCCCACGGGTTCCACGGCTTATTCACTGGCGGCTGGCGGGCCGATAATCCATCCAGATCTGGATGCGTTTGTGATTACGCCTATCTGCCCGCACATGCTCACGAACCGCCCCTTGGTGATTCCCGATACGGCGCGTGTGGAATTGAATTTTCCGGCCACCGGCGAACCCGTGTTCTTCACCATCGACGGGCAGGTGGGCTTTCAGCTACAACCGAGAGACCGCGTGGTAATCACCAAAGCTTCGACGAAAGTCCAGGTTGTACGACCGCCGCATAAGACGTATTACGAAATTCTGCGAAACAAGCTGCGTTGGGGTGAGAGGTAACGGCAAGTAGGTTGCTTAGAGCACGAATGCTCTACTTAACTTTCAGCACTACCAGCGTGCGATCGTCGAACGGATGGGCCCCTCCGGAAAATGCGTCTACTTCCTCAAGAATATGATCCGCAATAGCGTCAGCTGTCAATTGGTGCGTCGCGGCAATGATTTGTCCCAGGCGCGGGTGACCAAAAAATTCCAGCGTCGGGTTTTGCGTATCGCCAATTCCGTCCGAGTGAAATACCACCACATCGCCCTGATTCAGGATGTAGCTGCGCTGGTCGTAGGTCGCGTCTTCAAACATCCCCAGGGGAAAACCGGCCAGGGGAATTCGTTCGCAGCGGCCGGCATGAAATAGGAACGGCTCCTCCTGGCCCGCGTTGGCGACTCGTAGCTTGTGGCGGCCGCGATGCCATGTAGCGAAGCAAAGAGTCATGAAGCGGCCTTCGATGCGACGCTCGCCGAGAAACCCGTTAATGGCTCGTAACATTTCAGCAGGGCGATGCTTCTGCGGGCCCAGGCTGCGAAGCGTGCCGATTGCTACCGCTCCATAAAGCGCTGCTGCGCTTCCCTTTCCGCTGACGTCTCCCATAGCGATCGCCAATTCCTGCGGGCCATAGCGCAGAAAATCGTAAAGATCGCCGCTGAGTTCGCGCGAGGAGACAACTCTGGCCGCGATGTCGAGTCCGAACTCCGGTCCGGGCAATCGTGGAAGCAGAGCTCCCTGTATGCGGCGGGCAGCGCTAAGATCGCGCTCCATGCGTGCTTCGTCTTTCGCAACCCGTTCGTACAGGCGAGCATTCTCGATGGAGACAGCCAGATGCGCGGCAAGGATCGAGAGCGCTTGCACGTGGTCAGGGGTGAAATAATTCAGTTTTGGACTCTCCAGGTCCATCACGCCGACGACGCGATCTTTATTGAGCATCGGCACAGCCAGTTCGGAGCGCGTTTCCGGATTGACGAGAAGATAGCGCGGGTCGAGCGTTACGTCCGGCACCACCACGGGACGTTTCAGAGCCGCCGCCGCGCCTACAATTCCTTCATGCGCCGGAACGGCGAATTTTTCCTGCACCCGCTGGCCAAATTTCACCGTCACGCGGTGGCGGAAGACCTTGTCGGTTTCGTCGTATAGCAGGATGCTGAAAATCTGGTAGTTGATCAGCCGTTTGGTCAATTCGGCGGCACGCCGCAGCACTTCCTCAACCGATAGCGTCGAGTTAGCTTCTCGGCTGACTTCGTTCAGTAACAGTAGCGTTTCGGCCTGATTGCGTTCGTGCTCGTAGAGCTTGGCATTTTCGATGGCTGTGCCGATTCGCGAAGCAACGAGCGTCAGGATATTTTGCTGATCAGGCGTGAAGTAGTCGAGCTCACTGCTTTCGATGTCGAGTACACCGATGACGCGGCCACGTACGATCAGAGGGACTGCAAGCTCCGAGCGGATGCCATCAAGGGCGTTCAGATAGCGCGTATCCGAGCGTACATCACCCACGCGAATCGCCTGGCCGGTGGTTGCCGCGGCGCCGATAATTCCCTCACCCATCGGAATTCGCCAGTGGTCGACAACCTCTTGCCGGTGCCCGATGGCAAAACGAAAACACAATTGATCCGTCCCCTCTTCGGGGAGCAGCACCGCGAACACTTCATAATCAATCAAGCGTTTGATGAGCGCAGCCGCGTTCGGCAAAACCTCATCAAGATTAAGCGAGGCGTTAATTTCCTGGCTGATTTCCGCCAGTACTGATAGCGTTTCCGCCGGAACCTCACTTTTCGAGTTGAGCTTAGTCGAATCCATTCGTAGAAAACCGAAACGCCCCGGCCCCCGCCGCGTAAGAGCACTAAACCGAGTCGGGCAGACCTATAGTGACGAGCCCGTCGAACGCAAAATCAATTCATTATAGCAGGCGAAAAAGAAGCGCTTGCCGGGGATCAAAGAAAATCGTGTAAATTTCAATATTTCCCGCTATCAGGACCGGCCGGGGCCACTGATGATTTTCCGGATCGCGCCTGGTCGACTATTTTTGCACCAGCGCTAGCCCCAATGCGTGTCGCACCCGCGTCCACCATTTTCTGCAAGTCCTCAAGCGTGCGGATGCCGCCGGCGGCCTTGATGCCGTGGCCTGGACCAATTGTTTCGCGAATCAGCCTGACGTCTTCCGGCGTAGCGCCTCCAGAGCTAAATCCCGTTGAGGTTTTGACAAAGTCCGCGCGAGCACTCTTTGCGGCCAGGGAGGCTTGAATTTTCTCGTCCTTCGTCAGCAGAACCGTTTCCAGAATTACTTTGCAGATCGCGCCACCCTCGTGCGCGATCTCAACCACACCGCGAATATCGCGTTCCACGACATCAAGCTGTCCGGACTTCAGCGCGCCGATATTGATCACCATGTCGATTTCCTGCGCCCCAAGCTCCAGAACTTTTCGCGTCTCAAATACCTTTACTTCGGGAAGCGTGGCGCCTAAAGGAAATCCAACTACCGCGCAGACCTTAACCGTGCTTCCTTGAAGAAGCTGCGCTGCCAGCGCGACATTCCACGGGTTCACGCATACCGACGCAAATTTGTATTGCAAGGCCTCTTCGCACAGTTCGCGAATGTCGGCGCGCGTGGCCTCCGGCTTCAGTAGCGTGTGATCGATCAAGCGTGCGATTTGAGATTCGCTGAGAACCATGTTCATTCTGAAGGAAGCGTGAGAATGGAGACATCTTTGAGATTGCGGTAACGTTCGGCGTAATCGAGACCGTATCCCACTACGAAATCATTGGGAATTTTGAATCCGACGTAGTCGGCTTTCACATCCTTGATTCTGCGCGAAGGTTTATCTAAAAGCGCGGCAACTCGCAGAGTTTTGGGATTGCGCTGTTCCAACACGCGCAAAAGATAGCTCAATGTAATACCGGTGTCGAGAATGTCCTCAACCACAATGACGTTGAGCCCTTGAATGCTGCTGTCCAGGTCCTTCAGCAAACGCACCTGACCGGAGCTTTCCTTGTTCTTGCCGTAACTGGAAACAGCGATGAAATCGATGGAGGTGTTGAGATTTATTTCGCGCACCAGGTCGGAAAGAAAAATACAAGCGCCTTTCAGCACTCCGATCAGATGAACACGCTGGCCCTGGTAATCCTTGGTGATGTCGTGCGCCACTTCGCGCACACGCTTCAGAATTGCAGCCCGCCGAATCAATACCTTAAGCTTCTCGTTTCCTTCTACAACCGGCATGTGCGTTCTACCTTCGATTGGAAAGCGCGTACTCTAACGCACGGCGTGCCGATTGACAACGCCCGAGCGCGACCTAGCGCAAGTAGCCCCAGGTGTGCAGGCGATCGCTGTCTTCTACCCAGCGGTCGCCGATGTCGGTACGGTAGTACATATTGGGGATCAGCACGTTTTTGATGCGCGAATAAACCTGTGTTTGAGCCTGCTTCATCGTTTGACCCAGGCCCACAACCACCAGAATCACGCCGGAAGTCCCCGCAACCAGCCATTGACCGTTCACTTGCTTTACATCCTCGATGTGCATTTCGTCCGTGGGCGGCTTTTTGAAAACTATCACCGAGTTTTTCGAAAACGAATCGAAGGTTTCGTCATCGTCGAACGGAAAAGGCGGCACCACAATGCGCACTCCAATTTGGAAGCCGCTGCGAACTTTCAGCTTCGGATCTTCCCCGTTCGCTAAGTCCCAAAAGAATTGGCCGATGGGCGTGGTCATTCCCGCCTGTTGAATGCTAATCGTCGGGTAACCAAAACGTGCGGTGAATTCCAGCGGATAAATTCCATGGTGGTTGACGATGCAATTCAAGTCGATGTAGCCGACATAACCTTCTTCCACCAGTTTCTTTTCCATTTTCTGCAATGTCTGATTAAATAAATTGTTGGGCTCGCTCCAGAACATCGTGGTGCCCATCTCGCCGGTGGGTGGCCCATTTTCACCAGGGAAAAGCTTTTTGTGCTCAAAGTTGATGTTGATGGGATATATGAATTTCTTACCATTGAAAAATGCGCCGACGGCTACTTCCACACCGCTTACGCGGCGCTGTAACTGAAAAACCTTGATCTCATCCGAAAGCGCCCTCTTGTAGGCCTCCAGCACGTGAATTACGTCCTGGCCGTCGTCTTCTTCACCTACGAACAGACGGCGCTTTACGTTCTGGGCCTCGCCGCTCGGCTTGATTACATAACGCCCGGGATTTTCCCGCACATGGTCGATGGCATCGTCGAAGTTCGAAAACTCGCCGTACGGAATAATATTGACGCCGGCTTTTTTCAGTTCCTCCTGGCCAAACGAGCGATCGTCTTCCAGTCGATCGGAGTAGGGCGTGCCGCCCACTACCTTCTTGCCCTGGGCTCGCAAGGCTTGCGCTTTTTCGCCTTGGCCCAGAGTGTCATCGAAAATCAGAATGTCGGCCCAGTCCGAATCTTTCTCCCAGTCCTTGCATTTGGCGACAAAGCCATCGGCAATATCGCGTTCTTTCTTATCCTGGATGTAGTAGCGGACTTCGTGGCCTTCCTTGGAGACTTGCCAGGCAATATCGCTGATCAAACCCGTCAATGAGACAAAAAGAAAATTCCGTTTCTCCATCTAGTTTTCGCTCCCTAACTGCTTGGCAAGTTTTTTTTGGATGGCATGCGAGAAGCTAAGGATAGTATGAGCGCATTGTTACAGTCGAGTGAACATTAACCTCTGAGTGTTACGAGTTTAACGCCTCGGGTTCTGGTTTCTGCTTTATAGCTTGTGACTTCCTAATTTGAACTTGTTCGAAACCGCGCTTGGATCGGGCCTAGACTTGCTCTGTTTATAACCGATGATTCACAGCGGGGTTATTGCATGTCCCTGTTTAACCATCCCGAGATCGATCGCTCTGTTCTGGAACACATGCGGACCGGTATTTATCTTGTGGACCCTGAACACAGAATTCAGCTTTGGTGTGAGGGAGCGGAACATCTCACGGCTACCTTTGTCGTTACGCCCTAGGAGATTTTTGCCGGGATTTTCTTTCCCCACCGCGTCAAGATGGCATGGATGGAGTCTGCGAAATCGGCAGCGCGCCGGCGACAGTTCTGCGGGATGGCCCAGGCCGGTGCTTAGGGAACCTTCGCTTGGCCACAAGTCCGGTCACCAGGTAGCGCTGCGCGTCCGATCCGTGCCGATCCGCAAGCGGGATGGGGGTCATTGCGGGAGCCGCGGAAGGTTTCGACGAGAGTCATCGCGACGCGTATGCCGACGATGCGCCGCTGACGGCATCTTTTGGTGGAACCTGGAACGCGCCGAAAAAGCGTTCGCCGAGAGTATGGCGGCCGGCGGTAACCGTTTCCGATCCTTCTGGTGCCCTTATGCCGCTTCACCATTTATTCGGCGTGCGCTTTTGAGGTAGGTTAGTTCGGGGAGACAAACAAATGGGTGATGTTACAGCGCCTGAACCTTGGCTACGGGGTACGCTATCGGAACTTTCTTCCGTGCCTCGCGCGGTGCTGCACGCTCTGGAGCTGGCCGGCGAGGATTTGGCGCGCTGGTGCGGCGGCCTGAGTGACCAGCAGTTAAACGCGCCTGCGGAACTTGCGCCCGTTGCTTTTCACATCCGGCACATTGCGCGCAGCATCGATCGCCTGCTCACCTACGCGGAAGGCCAACAACTGGACGAGAAACAAATTGCGGCGCTGAAAAGTGAACTCGAGCCCGGTGCATCAAAAGATGATTTGTTCCGTGAACTCGAATCCGCTCTTACCAAAAGCGCGGCCCGCATTCGGCAAATGGACGGCGGTCGATTGGAGGAACCTCGCTATGTTGGCAAAAAGAAATTGCCGACCACCGTCGGTGGCTTGCTGGTGCATATTGCCGATCACACCCAGCGCCACGTAGGGCAGGCAATCACCACTGCGAAAATCGTAGCCACGGGTCGATCCTAAGCGCCGTGACGCGCCGATCCGCTGCTGGGCCGCATCAGATGCTCGAGCAAGCGCGCTTCAGCGCGCGTCTGAAAATGATTTCGCATCCAAATGAGTCCGATCCGGCGGTATGCAGCGTCATCGACCAGCGGAATAAACCGGCAACCTTTCACTGATTCAACCGCCATCTCCGGAACGACTGAAATTCCCATCCCCGCCGACACCATTGCCAAAATCGAAGAGAACTGGCCGGATTCAAACACTACGTTCAATTTCGTTCGCGATCTCTGACACGCGGAGATCACCGACTCGCGGAAACAGTGCCCTTCCTTCAACAACAAGAACCGGTCCGCCTCGGCGTCTTTCAGCGCGACGGATTTTTCGCGCGTCAACCGGTGCGTATTCGGCACCACCAGGTACATGGGCTCTTTCAGGATTTCTCTGCAGACAAATTCCGCCCCCGGGACCGGTAATGCCACCAGTGCCATGTCCATCGTTCCTTCCTGCAAACGAGTCAGAAGCACCGGCGTGATTTCCTCGACCATCTGCAGGCGCACTTGCGGATGACGCTTCAGAAATTGCGAGACGCGCCGAGGCAGGAAGTACGGCGCAATCGTGGGAATCGATCCGAAGACAATCGTGCCGGATTCCGAGCCCGCCATCTGGTGGATTTCCGAGGTCGCCTCGCTCAATTCGCGTAGGATTGCCTGGGCGCGCGGCAAGAAGGTTTGGCCGAAGGCGGTTAGCCGCACGCCGCGGCCCAAGCGGTCGAAGAGTTTCGCTCCGAGCTCGTGCTCCATTTTCTGGACCTGTTGGGACAGCGAGGGCTGCGCAACATGTTCCTGCGCGGCAGCCCGAGTGAAATTGCCTGTTTTGGCAACCGCACAGAAATACTTGAGTTGATGAATTTCCATAGTTTGATCGATGCTCAATCGCCAACCCATAGATTCTACCTATCAGTCGGAGACGAATAAAGTATTTCTCCTATAGGCCGCCGCCGGACTACTCTCTTGCTCACAGGGCGTGTCAAAGAAGCGCACTTACATTGAGGAGACCAGCATGGATGATGAGAAACAGAAACATGATGTAATGACCACCGATGCCGGACGTCCTGTGGGCGACAATCAGAATTCGCTCACGGTCGGCCCGCGCGGCCCCGTCGTTTTTGAAGATTTCCTACTGTTCGAAAAGATGGCGCATTTCAACCGCGAGCGGATCCCCGAACGCGTGGTTCACGCCAAAGGTTCCGGGGCGCACGGTTATTTTGTGTGCACCAGTCCCGAAATCACGAAATACACTTCTGCCAAACTCTTTTCTCAAGTCGGCAAGAAGACTCCAACTTTCATTCGATTCTCCACGGTCGGCGGCGAAAAAGGTTCGGCCGATACCGAACGCGATCCCCGCGGCTTTGCTCTGAAATTCTACACCGAAGAGGGCAACTGGGATATGACCGGCAACAACACGCCGGTTTTCTTCATTCGCGACCCACTGAAGTTTGGCGATTTCATTCACACGCAGAAGCGCGACCCGCAGACGAATTTGAAGTCACCCACAATGATGTGGGATTTCTGGTCGCTTTCGCCGGAATCATTGCATCAGGTGACGATTCTATTTTCCGATCGCGGCACTCCTCACGGCTATCGTCACATGGACGGTTTCAGCAGCCACACGTTCAGCCTGATCAACGCCAAGAACGAACTTTTCTACGTGAAGTGGCATTTCAAGACTAAGCAAGGCATCAAGAATTTCACCGGCGACGAAGCCAGTGCGCAACGTGGAATCGACCCGGATTTCGCGCAACGCGATCTTTTCGATGCGATTGCCAAGGGCGACTTCCCCAGGTGGAAAGTTTCCGTCCAGATCATGCCGGAAAAAGATGCGGACACTTACCAGATCAATCCTTTCGACCTGACCAAAGTCTGGCCGCACAAGGATTACCCTCTTCATGAAGTCGGCGAACTGGTTCTTGATCGCAATCCGGAGAATTACTTCGCTGAAGTCGAGCAGGCTGCTTTCGAACCGCGCAACATCGTGCCCGGGATGGGATTTTCACCGGACAAGATGCTGCAAGCCCGCTTGATTTCTTATCCCGACGCTCACCGTTACCGCTTGGGAGTGAATTACGATTCTCTGCCGGTGAATAAGCCGCAGTGCCCATTTCACACCTACAATCGCGACGGAGCGATGCGTTTTGACGGGAACTACGGCGCACAGCCCAATTACGAACCGAACAGCTTCACCGGGCCGATCGAAGATCCGAAGTTCCGCGAACGCCCCAAGCAAGTTGCGGGAACCGTCGATCGTCACAATCACCGGCTCGATTCCGACTACTACACGCAACCGGGCAATCTGTTCCGTTTGATGACGCCGGAGGCCAAGGAACGGCTCATCGGCAACATCGTCGGGAGCCTCCAGTCTGTTCCGAAGCGCATCCAGGAACTTCAGATCCAGCATTTCTACAAAGCTGATCCCGCGTACGGCACGGGAGTGGCTAAGGGGCTGGGACTAAACGTTCAGGAAATTGTCAACCGTCCGGAAACGGTGGAAGCTGCCGATTGATCGGCGGCCAACCAATCGATGGCGGTACGGAAACAGTCGTCCTCACAAAAAAGGGTGGGATTGATAAGCCCGCCCTTTTATTTTTCCTGTAAGCAGTTCTCGCGGTGACTAAACCTCTCTGCCGAAGCCTGCGCAGGAAAAACCAGCCTACATGAACCAACGTCGGTGAGGAAGCCACGGGATCGCAAGCGCTGAAGCGGAACGTTCGGCGATAACTCAGCTGCCCCACCTGCGTAACATTATTTCGATTAGCGTACCAGCAGGGCCGATAGCCCAAATGCGGGAACAGTGAATGGACGCAGGTTTCGATTTGCGGCTGATCGGTGAAAATTTCCATCTTGCCGTCTTTCGTAGGGGTGCCGTAATACGACGTGACGGTACCGAGGCCGCTGTTCCCGCGCATTTTGTATTGCAGTAGTCCGTAGTCACCAGCGTAGATCACGACGAACACTATGCCTGCGACGATTCCAACGCGCTTGGCAAGACTACCTGAATATTCCATCAGCTTTCCCGGAAGCGGCAATTCGCCGTGACGACGGGGGTGTTTGCGAATCTCATTTGATCTGGCTTTTGATCGACAGCAATTCCACTTCGAATATCAAAGTGGAGTTCGGTCCAATCTCGTTCCCTTGGCCGCGTGGACCGTACCCCAGATCAGGCGGGATGAAGAGCTGCCACTTGGAGCCCACAGGCATAAGTTGCAACGCTTCGGTCCAGCCTTTGATTACTCCGGTCACCGAAAAAGTTGCGGGCTGGCCACGTTTGTAGGAACTGTCGAATTCCGTGCCATTGATCAGCGTGCCGCGATAGTTGCAGACCACGGTATCGCTGGCGGTGGGCTTCGGTCCAGCGCCCTCAGTCAAAATCTTATATTGCAGGCCGCTTGGTAACGTGACTACGCCTTCCTTTGATTTGTTGGCTTCCAGGAATTCATCCCCGGCTTTTTTGTTCGCTTCTGACTCTGCCTGCATTTTCTCCTGCATGCGTTTGCGCAGGTCGGTTTGCAGCGCAACCATGGCAGCTTTGGCTTCGTCATCGGTCAGCAAAGTCTTCCCGCCTGCCAGCGCGTCCTGTAGCCCGCGCGCCACGATGGCAGGGTCAACGTCAACCGAGTCGCGATGCAGGCTCTTCCCGATGTTCATGCCGATGGCATAGCTGTTCTTGTCTCTATCGGTCGTGAGCACCAGCGGCGGTGGAGTTTTTGACGTCGCAGCGTGATGAGTCGTACCAGAGCTAGCGCCCGGCGTTTTGGAGCCGGAGCCTGCGGGCGGCTGCGCTGCGCTACCGGACTGATTGTTGGCCGCGGTGGATGATGGAGTTTTCTTCGGGACGGGCTTGGACGTGGAGTCCGGCGCTGAAGCGGATTGAGAACCCGACGGCGCCGATTGTCCCGAAGGCTGAGTTTGTTGCCCGTTCGAGGGCGTATTCTGACGCGCCGCGGCGCTCCCTGGCAATAGCAAACTTCCAGCAGACAAAATTGTAACCATTGCAACCGCTGCACTATCGAATGTTTTTCGCATGAATGCATTCTCGCATTGGTCCGCGTGGTTGCGCAAACTGACGGAACCGCAGCACACCTATTTGTAACGCGGCTAGCAGGCGGATCGGCCAGTTTGAGCTACTTGCTCGGCAGGGGGAACATTCACAGATTCATGAGCGGCAATATCGAGGCGATCGCTGCGCTGGATAAACGGCGCCCAGGTCTCGTCGATGGTGCAAGGGAGATGCAGCGGCTGCAAGCGGACCATTGGCAGCGGCAGCGCTGATTCGAGCAGGCGGCGAGCGCGCGGGCTATTGCTCATGTGGAAATGCTCGCGCAGGATGTGGCGCAGCCATTCTTCTTCCATGGAACGCAAGCCTTCCCGGTGTTGCGCGCTTCCAGAACTAGCGCCGCGGGACTCGACGTCGCCCGTGTCACCAATCTCGCCCGGTCGTACGAAATCGCGATTGTAGTTGTCTTCGGAAAGCGCGTCGCGAAGTATGTACGTCAGTCCACCAGTCATCCCCGAGCCGAGGTTCATCCCTGCTGGGCCGAGGATGATGATGACGCCGGCAGTCATGTATTCGCAACCGTGCCGGCCCACGCCCTCCACCACGGCCAGCGCGCCGCTATTGCGAACCGCGAAGCGCTCGCCGGCACGCCCTGCGATGAAAAGCCTGCCACTCGTGGCACCGTAGAGCACGGTGTTGCCCGCCAGCACGTCACCGCGCTGTGCCGCCGCGGTTCCGGCGCTGATGGCGATAGTGCCGCCGCTCAGGCTCTTGCCGACGTAATCATTGGCGTCGCCGAGAAGTTTGAAGCGCAGACCCGAGATGAGAAACGCACCGAAGCTTTGCCCTGCGGAGCCACGAAATTCGCAATGCAGATTCTTTCCGGCAAGGCCGTCGAAATTCGTGCGGCGAAGGACGTAGCCGCTGAGATGCGCGCCGACGCTACGATCCGCATTGCAAATAGGCGAAAACGGCTGAGCCTGAAGTGGCGGCTTGACGCGTTCCACACCAATCAGAAGTTTGCGGCGAATGTCGATCGCGCTTTCGGGGAGCTGCATTTCGATGAGCGCGCCGAAACTGGGGCGATTTTGCGGCGTCGCGGGCGCCGGTTCCAACGGCGCGAGCAACGGCGCGAGCGACCGGGCGGCCCAATCGTTGCGCGGACGCAATTTCTCGATTGCGCCAACGATTTCCGCGAGCGAGCGAACACCGATAGCAGCCATGCGTTCGCGAACCTCGGCGGCTACGCCGCGAAAATAAGCCACCACCATTTCAGGATTACCGGCGAAGCGCGCGCGGAGCTTTTCGTCCTGCGTGGCAATGCCCACTGGGCAGGTATTGAGATGGCATTGACGTGCCATGACGCAACCGATGGCGAGCAGCGTCGCGGTACCGAAGCCGAATTCATCGGCGCCAAGAAGCGCGGCGACGAGCACGTCACGGCCGAATTTGAAGCCGCCGTCCGTACGCAGTCGGACGCGATCGCGGAAGCCTGCGCGGAGAAGCGCAGAGTGAGCATCGCGCAGGCCAACTTCCCAGGGCAAGCCGGTATTTTTGATGGATGTGAGCGGTGATGCGCCGGTGCCGCCGTCAAAACCGGCAATGGTGATGACATCCGCGCCGGCCTTAGCGACTCCGGCCGCGATGATTCCCACACCAGCGCCGGAGACTAGCTTCACGCCGATTCTCGCTGCCGGATTTATGGCGCGCAGATCGTAAATGAGCTGCGCGAGATCTTCGATGCTGTAAATGTCGTGGTGTGGCGGCGGCGAAATCAGCGACATCCCGGGCACCGCGTGACGCAGGCGTGCGATGTAGGCATTTACTTTTATGGCGGGCAGCTGGCCGCCCTCACCGGGCTTCGACCCCTGCGCCATTTTGATTTCGAGTTCGTCGGCACGACAAAGATACTCCGCGGTGACGCCGAAGCGGGCGGACGCGACTTGCTTCACTCGATTGGCGGCTTCGGGCTCGAAGCGATAAAGGCGCGGATCTTCGCCGCCTTCGCCGGTGTTGCTGCGAGCGCCCAGGCGATTCATGGCAATCGCGACAGTGCGGTGAGCTTCAGGACTCAACGCTCCGAGCGACATCGCCTGTGCGCAGAAGCGGCTCACGATTGCGGATTCCGGCTCGACCTGATCCAGCGGGATCGGCTTTCCTGGAACGATTTCGAGCTGGTCGCGAACGGAAACGGGCTCGCGGTTGTCGGCGAGTTCGACCAAGGATGCGTAATTTTCGGGCGTCGGAGATTTGATATAGCCGTGCATCCGGCGCACCAACTCGGGCGAGGTGGAATGGCGCTCTCCGGCGTGACGGAAACGATAGAGCCCGGCATCTTGCATGGCTGTTGGACCGGCTGCAATTGAGAACGCACGGACGTGGGTTTCGAGGGTTTCGGTGAAAATATTTTGCAGACTTTTGCCGCCAAGTTTCGATGCGGCGTCTTCGAAAAATTCGGCGCAGACCTCCTCGTCCAGGCCGATGATTTCGAAGAGATGGCTATTGCGATAGCTCGCGACCGTGGAGATTCCCATGCGCGCGAGTACTTTGCGTAAACCGGCTTCGACCGCGGAGCGATAGCTCGCTGCGCCGCCAGTTTTCAAATCTTCCGAAAGCCTCATCGCCAAATAGGGGTAGACAACGCTGGCTCCCACGGCTATCAGTAGCGCGATGTGATGCGTCTCGATGACCTGGCCGGATTCGACGAGCAACGGAACATCGTGCGCACCTTCGCGCACCATTTCTTGCCACGCTGTGGAAACGGCGATCAAAGCAGGAAGGGCGGCGCGTTTTTCGTCTGCTCCGCGGTCGCTCAGCACGATGACTGCCGGGTCCTGCTTCGCGGCCCCGGCGACATCGTGGCGCAAACGGGCGAGAGCAGCGCTGGCCGCGTCGGGGCCACCGGCGACGTCAAATGTGAAGTCCACCCGATATACAGGCGTGGGGCTGGCCGCAGCGTGCAATGAGCCAGTCTTGCGAGGCGCGTTTGAAAGAGCTCCCATGAAGATTTCCATCTCCAGAGCCGACATCTGTCCAGCGTCGAGAACCGGCGAGGCCGCAACAAGTCTTGCACCCAAGTACACGTCCAGCGACATAACCTGGACTTCGCGTAACGGATCGATCGGCGGATTTGTTACTTGCGCGAAGCGTTGCTTGCAGTAATCCCACAGAGGGCGCTTCGCTGACGAAAGGAACGCCGGAGGCGCGTCGTCGCCCATACTCCAGATGGCTTCCTTCCCTTCCCGCCCGAGCGGCTGGAACAACAATCGATATTGATCTTCGGTCCAGCCCATTGCTGCTGCGAGTCGTTGGGGATCAATTTCCGGAGCAAGGGGCGCGTCGCTAGTGGCGCGCAAGCGTCTCATGGATGACGACGCGGGATCGTCGGCACCGGGGTTCAGCGAAGTGGGTTTTTGGTAAGGACTCAACAGTTCGGAAACTTCATTGTTGCTGCGGAAGATCGCTGCCGCCAATGGGTCGACAAGCAAGATCTCGCCCGGGCCGAGCCGATTGCGCTCCACAATTTTCTTGTCTTTAAGATCGGCCAGCCCAACTTCGGAGCCAACAACCAGCAGCCCATCGCTTGTACGCACGTACCGCATGGGGCGCAGTCCATTGCGGTCGAGTTTTGCGCCGACCATTCGACCATCGCCGAATACGAGAGCTGCCGGCCCATCCCAGGGCTCCTGCTCGCGAGCCGCTCTTTCCAGATAAGCACGCAGCTTAACGCTCGTGCGAGGGTCGGACTCCCACGCGGGAGGCACCATGCGCAACATTGCCGCAGCCAAATTGTAGTTCTGGCGCAGCAGAACTTCGACGGCATTATCAAAACTGGCGGAATCGCTAACGCCTTCTTCCAACACATGAAACCAATCTTTCGCGCCAAACTCGTGCCTGATCGCATGTTCGCGCGCGCGCGCCCAGCGGCGATTCGCATTGATCGTGTTTATCTCGCCATTGTGAGCCACGTAGCGAAACGGCTGCGCCAGTTGCCAGGAAGGACTCGTATTCGTCGAATATCGCTGGTGAAAAATCGCGAAGGGCGCGGTGAAGTCAGGTTCGCCGAGGTCGGAATAGAAGGCTCGAAGTTGCAGCGGCGTGAGCAGTCCTTTGTAGACGAGCACCTCCGATGAGAGCGAGCAAAAGTAGATGCCCGAAACAGCATTGCTTTCCACCCGCTTACGCATCAGAAAAAGCCGGCGCTCCAAATCCGCCGACGAGTTCATGGGGGCGAAAAAAAACTGCCGAATGATCGGCAGAGTGGCAAGAGCGCAAGGTCCAAGCAGCAGTGGCTCGGTGGGCACGACCCGCATGCCGAGATATTGCAATCCCGATGCGGCCGCGGCTGATTCAATGGCCTTACAAGCGGCCGATTCCTGGCTTGGGGGAAGAAACGCCATGCCCACCGCGAAGCGATCCGAAAGTTCGATGCCTTCCTCCAAGGCGCGCTTGCGGACGAATTCGCGAGGAATTGGAATTAGGATGCCGGCGCCGTCGCCACTTAACCCGTCGGAATCAACACCGCCGCGGTGGGTAAGGCGCGTGAGGGCAACGAGTGCGCGCTCAATTACTTCCCGGGAGCCTCTGCTGCCCAATTGGGCGATGAACCCCACCCCACAGGCGTCGTGGTCCGGCGCGAATTTGGAGCGGGAAAAGTGCATGGTAATAGGTAACCCATGCGGGATGTAAGAGTACAATTCACAAACTTGATACAACGCATAGGAGTTTTGAGGCGACGGGTTTCCCGATCAATTGGCGATTACTAGCCCCATCTGGAACCTACGGGGCTGGGGTGAACAACTCCAAGCGGATGTGCCACGCGACCGACGCCCCTGGCTCAAGTGTGATCACACCTGTGTCTGTGTTTCCCCAGACTTTCTTGTCGTAGGGGTCGGACAAATTGAATTGCGGCTCGACTGCGACGAAATTCTTATCGGGTGGCGAATACACCTGGATTGCTTGGATCTCCGGCGAGAACGCCATCACGCGCATGCCATACTTCGCTGCGGGATCAGTAATCTCGACGACAGCTCTGCCTTCGGCGTCGCGTTTCAAGTCCGTGAAACACTCGTCGAGAAATAAGGAACCGAGCGGGGCTCCCGACGCCGAAGTGAAATCGTACGGAGTGCCTTGCACCGGAACAATTTGGCCGGTGGGGAATACGTTGTCGTAATTATCGACTAGAACGCGCCTGTCGGCCGGCACATGCAGCCTAACTTGAGAGCGGTTGCCGGTGGGTAATTCAAAGTAAGGGTGGGCTCCGATGGCCATGGGCAGAGGTTCTTTGCCAACGTTTTTCGCAGTCACGATCATATCGAGCGTGGAGTCTTTCAACGTCATCTGAACTGAAACATCGGTCTGCGACAACCAGTGGCCCCCGAAGTTACCCGCGTGCAAAATTCCGGAGATCGTGGATTGCGCCGGGCCGTTCTCGTGTTTCACATCCTTGAATTCAGACGACAAGATTAGGCCGTGCATGGCGTGCACTTCAGCGCCCGGATTTTTTCCGTGCCAATTCGCCGGGAGCGAAACCTGCCGGCCATCGATGGTGGTTTCGATTGTGGCGCCGTCCTGCGAAAGCGTTCCACGGATGCGATTCGGAAACGGAAGCAGGAGGGCCCCACCAATTTTGAAGGTATTATTGCCGAAGGAATCGTTATCGGTTTCCAGGTATTTCTTGGCTTCGGGCAACGACATGGTCGTGATTACATCGACGGCGCCCTTTTCTGGCAGATACGCTTTCAGCTGCAGCAGGTTCATTCCGTTGCCGGGAAGAAATGTGGCTTCCAGGAATTGTGGCTTTGTTCGACTTTTGGGCGCCGGGCGCGTGAGAGTAACTACGGGTTCGCCTCCGATCGAAATTGTGCTGTCACTGTGCTCCGTGGAGCTCTTTGCGTCAGCTGATTGCGCTTGGGAGTTGCGCTCCATAAGAACGAAAGCTCCAATAAATAAAATAAGGAACAGCCGAAACGGCAGATGTCCGCCCGTCTTCGTAGTCATGATGATCCTTTGATCTTCTGAATGAACATCGGTATTCAGGATGGATTTTTGGTGCGACGCAAACTGCACCTCACTGCTACTATCGCTGCGAAACACTTGATTTTATACTTGGGTTCGTAAATGAGACGCAAGTCTTATGTAGGCTGTCACCGAATCACCAGCGGACCTAGTTGAAGTTGTAACCAAGTTCCCTAAGGAACTCATGATTGCCCGCCGTCACGATCACCTGCTCGAACGTGAACTGACCGCCCGCGCGATTGGCGTTGGCTACGAGTTTTCGTCTGAAGTCGTATGCGCCAAAACTAATACGAGTGCCTTCTTTCCACTGCTTGGCAAAGGATGGGTAACCGTAGTTTCCGGCGTTATAGGCGCCGGACGGGGAAGAACAAATCGTCACCAATGAAGAAAGACCATCCTGAATCCTCGGCTTTCCACACTTGCCATTTCACTGTAGGAGAAACGTCGAGTTCACCCAACACTGGTTCGCTAAGCCCGTTGAAATTTACTCCTATTTCGATTCCGTGTCTGATGCCAACTACCACGCGCGACCTGAAGGTTGCTAAAGTGTCCGTGATCCGCACGTACCGTCGAGTTCCCCTTACACCGCTCCGCGGTCAAGGATGTCGGCACCGGGAATGTCGAAAACGGTTTCTTGACCATAGGCGCGGCGGAATGGAAATGCGAGCCCTATAAGCAGTAAACACTTACAGGACCGAATGGGGACGATTAAGAACAAACGTCAGGATAGCTCAGACTTCCTAAATGGGCTGTGACTTCTAAGGCAAATCGCGACTCGTGCGTGAGCTCCAGAACGCTCCAAGTTCGGGGAGGCCTTATTAGCGAGGTCGTTGAAACTCGATAAATGGGTGAGGGAACTGCATTTCAATCTCGTAAACACCGTCTAATTGGGATTTTCGACCAGCATGGCGATGCCTTGGCCGCCGCCGATGCAAGCCGATGCGACTCCGTAGTGCAAATTCGAGCGCCGCAGTTCTCGCGCTACGGTCACGGATAGTCGAACGCCCGTGGCGGCCAATGGATGGCCGATCGCAATGGCGCCGCCATTCACGTTGAGTTTATGGCGATCGAGACTCAATTCACGTTCGACTCCGATCACCTGCGCGCCAAAGGCTTCGTTGATTTCAAAGCGATCAATCTGATCGTTAGAAATTCCCGCGCCATCGAGAAGTTTACGGATGGCTGGAGCGGGAGCGATGCTCATGACTTCCGGAGCTACAGCGACGGTCGCGACGGCGACGATACGGGCGAGCGGTTTCACGCCTCGTGATTTTGCATAAGCGCCGGACGCTACCAGCGCTGCCGCGGCACCATCGACGATGGCTGAACTGTTGCCGCCGGTTTGAACTCCCCCGAAAGCCGGGCGGATTTTCGCCAGGACTTCATATGGTGTGGGCCGAACGTGCGTGTCTACGTCGAAACTTTCAATCTTTTTTGAAATTTGGATGCCGCGGGGGTTGTATCCTTCCAATTCGAACGTCTCCGAAATCACCGGAACAATTTCGCCGGAGAGGAAACAAGCCTTCTGCGCTGAGAGCGCACGGTCAAAACTCAGCTCGGCGAAATGGTCTACCTCTTCCCGTGTGATTTTGTATTGGCGCGCGACATTTTCTGCTGTGTGGCCCATGGTCGTATTCGGCGCAGGATCGAGAAGCGCCTCCCACAGGAAATCCCTGAACTCGACTTGCCCCAGGCGGAATCCGCCGCGGTGAGTGAAGGCGGCGATGGGATTGCGGCTCATTGATTCCGCGCCAACGCAGAGACCGAGTTCGATTTTCTTGAGAGTAATGGCATCGGCTGCCTGGCTGATCGTCTCGATTCCTGTGCCGCAGACGCGCTGAACCAGCAGCGCGGGCCGGTCGATTGGAACTCCGGAATACAGGCCGACATGCCGTGGCAGCATAAAGGCGTCAAAACTGGCTTGCGCGACATTACCCGCGATTACTGCTCCTACATCTTGCGGCGAAATCTTGGCGCGCTCGAAGACGGCGCGAGCCACTTTAATCCCAAGATCGGTGGGAGAGACCAGGCCCAACACGCCGTTGTAGTCGGCAAACGCAGTGCGCACCCCATCCAGCAACCAAATGTCGTCATAGCCGATGAAAAGACCGCCTGCAGCAGTTGCCATGAATCGCTTCTCCTCGTTTCCGCCGTCAAACATATGGCCTGACTCCCAAGTCGAGCCCTCGCCAACCGGTAATTGTACCAAACGCCGATGTTCAGCGACTCAGCAGTGGACTATCTGCACATCCAATGCAGCCGCAAGAAGTGTTCTGCTCTAAAACGGCAGGTTTAGGCAAAACGGCTTGTCCACTTTTTGCTACTTCTCGCTGTGTGAGCAGTCGATCCGGACGGAACCAACCGCGAACGAATGCTTGGTAGATAGTGACAAGCATGCAAGCTCAGTACAGGCGAGCGTGTGCGTTCCCGATGCAGTTATTCCCCATGCATCAGATCTTTCACTGATTCGCGACGGCGAATCACGCGAACAGCGTTTTTGTTTACCAGGACTTCAGCAGGCCGAGGGCGGGAATTGTAGTTGGATGACTGCGCGAACCCGTAAGCGCCGGCGCCCCAAAGTGCCAGCACATCGCCAGGCTGCGGCGTCGCGATAGGCCAGTCATGCAGGAAGCAATCGCCGGTTTCGCAGACGGGGCCGACGATGTCCGCGCGAATGCGCTTAGCGGATGAGCGTACGAGTTGGGTGATGGGATGCACGGCATCGTATAACGCTGGGCGAATAAAATCATTCATTGCCGCGTCCACGACAACAAAATGCTTACCGCGGTTCCGTTTGACATAAAGGACGCGAGTGAGCAGCACCCCGGCCGGACCGACGATGGCTCGGCCCGGTTCGAGTAGAAGGTGGCACCCCAGCGGCCGTAGCAGAGAGGTGACTATTTGCGCGTAGTCCTCAAAGTGGAATAGATGCTCGCGGGTGTAGCGGACTCCGACGCCTCCTCCGACGTCCACGTATTTCAGTTGCACACCCTCTTTAGCCAGCGATCGAACGAATGAGGAAACGCGTTTGACGGCGCGGCGAAAAGGAGCGAGTCCAAGAACCTGCGAGCCGATGTGAATGCTGATTCCCCGCCATGAGATCCAGCGCTGCCACGCACGATCAAGATAAAGGCGCTGCGCGTCATCCCAATCGATTCCGAATTTGTGACGGTGGTGGCCCGTGGAAATATGAGCATGGCCGCCAGCTTGCACGTCAGGGTTTACGCGCAAGGCAGCGGAGGCGCGTCGCCCCAAATGGGCCGCCTCGCGCGCGAGCAACTCCAATTCCGCTTCGGATTCGACGTTGAAAAGCAAAATCCCAGCCTTCAGCGCGTCGCGAATTTCTTCTTTGGTCTTACCCACACCGGAAAAGACAATCCTTCGTCCCGGGACCCCAATGTGGCGCAGTCGATACAGCTCACCGCTGGAGACAATGTCGAAGCCGCTTCCTTGCGCGGCGAGCAGACGCAGAATAGACAGATTCGAGTTAGCCTTCACGGCGTAGCAGATAGAATGCGGGATGATCCGGAAACCCCGATGAAAGCGTTGATATGCGTCGACAATGCTGGCGCTGCTGTAAACGTAAACCGGAGTGCCTAGGCGAGTGGCAATACGGACGAGCGACACACTTTCGCAGCCGACCGTGCCTCGGCGATAGCTGAAATGCGGAGTGTATTTTGTTGGATCGATCGGTGCTGGAGTAAATTTCGAATCGAAAGGCAAATCCGCCGCCCGCGAGCTTTGCTTCTGAGATTCTAACTCAAATCCCAGAAGTCACAGGGGTCGACGAACTCCACGCCAATATATTTTCGCCCTTCGGAATCGTGGCCGCAGTAGACCACCTTGGCGGGCGTGCGATTTCCCTTATCTTTTCGGCAAAGAACGACGGTTCCGCCCTTCTCTACCGGCTTCTGGCACAGCAAACCAGCGCCGTGGCGGCTCAACGTTACCGTCCAGGTTTCTTCCTGCCACGTACGATAAGGGTCCTCGCGACGCAACCAGACCGGCACCGTTGAGGCGGTGCGTGGGCTGCGGCGCAAACGTTGGCTTAGCTGCGAAACGCGGAATAGGAAATCCAGAAGAACGGCTTTGGTTTGCCGGTCACCGAATCGAGGCTCTTGCGCCAGTTTTTCGGCCTGTTGCGCGCAGGCGCCGATAAAATTCTTATAGGCATCGATCGACGCGGGGTCGTAAGGAAGGCTTTTGAGAAGCTCACCACGCGCTTCGAGTTCCTTGATGCAAGCGGGTATGAAGTGTTCCAGGCACAGCGGTCGGCTATCGAGGTCCGTCGCCGCGACGCCGTTGCAAGATTCTGAGGTACATGCAATGTGCTCGGGTGGAAGCTGAACTTCGGCTGGTACTTCTAGTTGACCTTCCATGGTGTCCGCCCCGGGACCTCCGCTGTCGGCCCCATCTAACGCTTCGATAGTGTCCCGATTCCTTTCGCAAGCTCGGATATCGCACCGCTCACGAATTCCAGATGGCTGCGGCTGTAATGCGTCAGCTCAGCTGCAAAATCGTTGGAGGCTTCAGCTGCCTTCCGCTCGAGTGATCTTTGCGCGTCTTCGGCAACGCGATCCGATCCTTGACGCAGGCGCGTCTCCGTTTCGGTCTCATAACGGTCGGCAGAAAGACCGATGTTTTCGATGGTCGAGTTGCTGATTCCCGTGGCGGCGCGCTCCAGCTCTTCCTGAGCGGCATTGAGCCTGGAACGCATGACCGATTCAAACTGTTTCCCCAGCTTTTCGCAGGTCTCCTGTACCTTCGCCGCGGTTCGTTCCGACGCATCGATCAGTGTCTTTTCCAGATCCTCTTTTCGTTTCGCTAGGTCTCCGGCGGCCTGCCCGGCATCCCTTAGCATGGGCGCCATGCGATCTTTCAGGCGCGCGACGATGCGCTCCACCGCGTCCTTGTGGAACGTCTCCAGGGATTTTTGCAAACGTTCCAGCGTGTTGGTGAAAAGCGTCTCGGAAAGTTCCTCCACTTCGTGCTGGCGCAAATCAATTCGCTGGAGGGATTGATTGAGGTCGTGGTCGATTTTTTTTGTCCACTGCGATTCCAAAGCTTGCGCCCGCTCCTGGCCGGCGCGCTGCATTTGCCGGAGTGATTGTTCGATCCACCCGGCAGTTTGCATGGCGGTCATATCGTTAAGGATGGTTTTGGCGTCTTCCCGCAGGCGGGAATGAACATCGCTCAGTATCGTTGCTGTCTTTTCGCGGACGGCAGCATCGGCAGCTTCGGAAATCATTATTTCCATCTGCTGCTGGAACTCGCCCATCAAATGTCCGACCGGCCGAACCACCGGAGCCATCGTGTGGCTCGGCTTGATTTCGGCAGACCCTACCGACTTGGAACGCTCCAGCTCTGTGCTGGTCACGGCCGTATCCGATTTTTGGACCGCGAACGGCTTCAGTTGCGAGGATTCAGGTTCGCGTTTTGGCTTATCTTCAAACTGCAACCAGTCTTCGGGAGGCGACGAGATTTTCCAGATGTTGAAAGGGTCTTCAAACTCCACGGCGGTGCAAAAAGGACCGCCACCCGTTTCCATATCCCGCTGCGTCCATTTCACGCGGCCCCGTGCGGTGAGCTTTGCTGCATCTTCTTGTTCGGGATTCAATTCTAGAATTACCAGGGCCTCGGGCAGCACCTGATGCTTCGACCAGTA
Organism: uncultured Acidobacteriota bacterium; assembly: GCA_963703675.1. Taxonomy (GTDB): domain Bacteria; phylum Acidobacteriota; class Terriglobia; order Acidiferrales; family UBA7541; genus Palsa-295. Next base: position 176,829 of record CAVPFH010000017.1, read on the forward strand.
TTTGCAACCGTGGCAACTAATGGTGAGAGTCGCGACCTGTTCACTGTAGGGCCCACGACGAGAATCGACTCCCGACACCGTGATCGGAATTGATTCGTCCAGGCGCGTGCTGCGGCGTGCTGATCGGTATGAACTGCTGGCAGTGGAAGGGTTCCCCATAAAATTTCCTCGGGACTGGAAGAACAGAATAGTGCATTCAACGCGGGCAGAAAGACGAAACGAACTACAGTGTATCAATCAAGTTACTACACTGTGAAAACCGCCGTTTCTTGCGTCTCCTTGGCTGCGAAAAACGCCTCAAAAACTATCTTCCGATTGAATGCGAGGTTGATTTGGAGTAAGCCGCGCGGGCGCGCGGCATTCTTGGCGGCGATTTTGCCCAGACCCTCGGCTGCTCTCTCGGACTACCGCCGCCGAAGCATTAGAGCGAAGTACGGCCCGTGGAAGTTCTGTAGGTGTAAGTTATTTGTGCCAAAGCTTGTGCGAACTGGATAGCCTGAGCCGTGGTAATTCCGGTAGGAAGCTTCAGCAGGCCCGAGGTACCCAGGCCGGTGATCATTGTCGCGATGCCCGAATTGGCTTGAGTCCAGTTAACGGTACCGTTGGTGGTCGAAGTCACAACGTAGGAGTCGATCACGCGTAACATGCTGCCGGGCGAAAGTAGTATGCCGTTATTCGAGTTCATAACCTGCACCAGGTCGAGTGAAAACCACTTCAAATCCTGGGAATTGGTCTCTGCGGGCACAGTCAGAAAATTGCCGGCGATTCCAGCGTCCACGATTGAATTCATCGCTGCGCTCTGGGCGGTTGCGTTGGCGGAGCCGTCCGCATTCGTGGGAGGCAGTGCGTCGGCCACGGCGCTGGCCAAGCCTACCAGCGCAAGAGACGTCGGTTGCGACTGCAGGATATGAGAAACCGATACGCCGTACCCCTTAAACTGCGCCATGGTCATTCCAAATTGAAGGGTAACCAGGTTGGTACGCACGGCATTGCCGACGAAGCACTCGACTGCTTGATCTTGTCCGGAGACACACTGCTGCGCCCCGGCTACGGGCGCTAAGGAGGCCGCCAGACACACTCCCAGCATCAAAACTTTATTCACCTTCATTTTCGAGCACTCCCTTAAGCAAGATGCAGAGGCGCTTCGTCCACCTGGCTGGAATTTGTGGTGTCCGGGCTGGCTGGTTCATTTCTCAATTCCAAGGGATCATGCGCCGCGGGCGTCAATTGCAACAACTGGCCAGGCGGCCAGTTTGAGGACAGCGGGCGGGGCATCGTGCTGAGCGGCAACGGAATGCGGTCTTTCGCGGTTAGAATCTGGGAAGCTGGATCGGCGCCTCGGCTTTTTTTACGAAGCCGCAGGCAGAGCTGACACTGAAGGATGCCAAGTCTGCCGGGCATGAGCCGTAATGGCTTGGCGAAGAACGCGATCGAGATCAGGTTTGCGATAGGGATAGCAGAGGAATTCAAAAGCTCCGAGGTTCACGGCTTCCAGATAAACGTGATACTCGTCAGGACACGCCGGGGTAGAAGCAACGATTACAGGCAGGCTCGGAGCGACATTCTTCAGGAGACGCATAAGGTCCCGATAAGTGTTGTCCTCGAGCCAAAAACCGCAAACACAAGCAGAGATATTTTTCTCGGCGAGCGCGCTGCCGGCTTCGGTCAAATTGGTCACCCAAGCGGTGTTGATTGCAAACGACGGCAGAATCGCGCCCAAGCCGCTGCGCACGGAGGCATCCGTGGCGGCCACGAGTACCGTCGGGGCGCCGGGGATTTCACGGGTCGTCTTCGAAGATTTCACAACGTGTGTGCCCTGCTCTCCCAGCATTGCGTCTGAATTCATGAACGCCACCCTTTCCAAACAGTTGGTTTTGATTGCGCATGATCGCAGGGGGGTATCGCACGGACAATACTGACAAGCCGTTACGGACGGGTAGGAGTTGCTGTAGCGGTCAAATGGTAATCAAAGGCCTTGCAAGGACCGAGAAACCAAACCGACCAAGTAAAATGCCGACTCGATTCCCGGTCCTCTCAGACCGCTCAGCCTAGGGCTCGATAATCTGGTTGCGCACTGCGTAGCGCACCAGTTCACTGACCGTGTGCAGCTGCAGTTTACGCATGATATTGGCGCGGTGAGTTTCGGCCGTCTTTACGCTGATATTCAGGGATGAAGCCACTTCCTTGCTGCTCTTGCCTTCCGCTAGCAACTGCACGATTTCGCGTTCGCGCGAAGTGAGGCGATCGCGCAGCGACTCGGGTAGTTCCCGCCGGGTCCCACCGGCGCTGAAATTGCTCATGATTACTTCGGTGGCCCGAGGCGTGAAGAAGGGTTTGTGACTCGCGAGCGTTTCAACGGCGATGATCAGGTCGCGATCCGAATCGGACTTTACGATATAGCCGCGCACGCCAGCCTCGAGAATTTCCCGGATCAGCTGATCGGAATAATGAACCGAAAGAATCAAAACTTCTGTACTGGGAGACGCTTTTCGGATTCGTCGCGCCGCTTCCACGCCGTTCAGATCGGGCATGCCGATATCTAAAATGACGATGTCGGGTTTCAGTTCTTCGGCTTTGGTAACTGCTTCGCGACCAGTATGTGCTTCGCCGCAAATTTCCCAACCGGCATGGCCCTGGAGAAGCGTCTTAACGCCGCGGCGCATGAGATCGTGATCATCAGCTATAAGAATTCGAAGTGTCTTCATGGGTCGCTCCTGCGAATAGGCACCGCTCGTGACAGTAGCCTCCGGAGTTCGTCGAGCTATGGATGGCATTTTGTAATTCCTCCTGCCACGGAGTGAATTATACACAAACAGCCCAGAACTCAAGCTTTAGTTGTGAAACCAATGGTAGGCAAATGGACGAACGTTCAATCGACCTACGAAAAATAGGACGTTCTGCAGCAGTCCGAGGATTCAGCAACTTCGCAACCTCCGGTCCACAAGTCAGGCAGCTATGCCACCGAAAATACACGAGAGCGTGTATTGAGACTGTTGCCGCTCTGACGTACAAAAGATGAGCAAGAAGGCGATAACCTCGGCAACCAAACAAGGGCCAACGGTAAGACACAGATTCTAGGAGGACTGAAATGCTACGTTGGGCATTGGCCTTTTTCATAATCGCGATAATCGCTGCGGTGCTAGGATTCGGAGGTATAGCAGTCGCGGCGGCTGGCATTGCAAAGATTCTCTTTTACATTTTCATCGTGCTCTTTTTGGTCGCTCTCGTTAGCGGCCTCATGAGCAGGGCGTGATATCTAGCCGACGTTTCCTACCGTCCTAATACCCGCGCACATCCCCACGCTGGGGAAGACTTCCCCCGAGGTCTTCCCCTCTCACCTTTCAAGTCGCACTGCTAACTAACCGGCCGCCGATAATCTGCCGCTAATGTTCGTACCGGCGATTACGCTACAATAGTCTTGGTCATTAGCTTTAGAAATGTAAGCCTGCTTCGGAGGTCACCAGCATGGCCGCAACGTCCGCCGGTTCAGCGGTTCCTTCGGCACCTCCCGCCCCTCTTTCCGTCGAGGAATTACGCAAAATGCACGCCTATTGGCGCGCTGCCAATTACTTATCCGTTGGGCAAATATACCTGCTGAAGAATCCCCTGTTGCGCGAGCCGCTGAAACTCGAACACATCAAGCCCCGCCTGCTCGGCCATTGGGGCACGACGCCTGGACTGAACTTCATCTATCTCCATTTCAATCGGCTCATCAATAGGCTGGATCTTGACGTGATCTATGTCGCGGGCCCCGGTCACGGCGGGCCCGGCTTGGTGGCCAATACTTTTCTGGAGGGCACTTATAGCGAGGTTTATCCTCATATCCCGCAGACGGAAGACGGCCTGCGCAGATTGTTCAAGCAATTTTCCTTCCCGGGAGGCATTCCCAGCCATGTGGCACCCGAAACGCCAGGGTCGATTCATGAGGGCGGAGAGTTGGGATACTCAATCGCCCACGCGTACGGAGCCGCGTTCGATAATCCGGAACTCTTGGTTTGCTGCGTCGTGGGTGACGGCGAATCCGAAACCGGTCCTCTTGCGGGCAGCTGGCATTCGAACAAGTTCCTGACTCCGGCGCGAGACGGCGCTGTGCTGCCGATCTTGCACTTAAACGGATACAAAATCGCCAACCCCACAATCCCGGGGCGTATGACGGACCCTCAACTGACGAGTCTTTTTACCGGCTACGGTTATAAACCGTATTTCGTGGAAGGACGCGAGCCGGAGACCATGCACCGGCTCATGGCGCAAACGCTGGATACGGTGGTCGAGGAAATCCGCTCGATTCAGAAGGCGGCGCGAACAGGCCAGTCGAGCGGTATGCCGGAATGGCCCATGATCATTCTTCGAACGCCGAAAGGATGGACCGGGCCCAAAGTGGTTGACGGAAAGCCGGTGGAAGGTACTTGGCGCGCGCACCAGGTCCCGATAACGGATTTCGCGTCCAAGCCGGGCCATTTGAAAATTCTGGAAGATTGGATGAAGAGCTATAAACCCGAAGAGCTATTCGACGCCAAGGGCGCTCTGATTCCGGAACTCGCAGAGCTTGCACCCAAGGGCAACCGCCGGATGGGCGCCAATCCCACTGCTAATGGTGGGTTGTTGCTAAAGCCTCTGGCGATGCCGGCCTTTCGTGACTATGCCGTCCCGGTGACCAAACCGGGCAAGTCTATTGAGGAAGCGACGCGCGTTCTGGGAAAGTTTCTGCGTGACGTGATGAAGTTGAATGCTGAGTCGAAGAATTTTCGCGTGTGGGGCCCGGACGAAACCGCTTCGAATCGCCTGGAGGCCATATACGAGGAAACCGACAAAGTATTCATGGAACCGTTGCTCGACACTGACGAACACCTTTCCACAACCGGCCGCGTGATGGAAGTGCTTAGTGAGCATATGTGCCAGGGTTGGCTGGAAGGCTATCTGCTGACGGGCCGCCACGGTTTCTTTTCCTGTTACGAAGCGTTCATTCACATCGTGGATTCCATGTTCAATCAGCATGCCAAGTGGCTGAAGGTCACTCGTGACATCCCGTGGCGACGTCCCATCGCGTCATTGAACTATCTGCTTACGTCTCATGTCTGGCGCCAAGATCACAATGGCTTCACGCATCAGGATCCTGGATTCATCGATCACGTCGTGAACAAGAAAGCCGATGTTGTGCGCGTGTATCTTCCACCGGATGCCAACACGCTCCTTTCTGTCGCCGATCACTGCTTGTGCAGCCGCGATTATGTGAATGTGATTGTCGCTGGAAAGCAGCCGGCTTTGCAGTATCTCGATATGCAATCCGCAGTAGAACACTGCTCGTTCGGAATCGGCATTTGGGAATGGGCATGCAACGATCAAGGCGCCGAGCCGGACGTCGTGATGGCCTGCGCCGGGGATATTCCCACACTGGAGACTCTTGCGGCGGTGGACCTGCTGCGCCAGCACTTTCCGGACGTGAAAATTCGTGTCGTCAATGTCGTCGATCTCATGAGTCTCCAAACCAAGACGGAGCACCCTCACGGTCTCGCCGACAGCGATTTCAACTCGATGTTTACGACCAACAAGCCGGTCATTTTCGCTTATCACGGATATCCCGCCTTAATCCATCGCCTCACCTATCGCCGCAAGAATCACGAAAATTTCCACGTTCACGGATACAAGGAAGAAGGAACCACTACTACGCCATTCGACATGACGGTTTTGAACGAACTCGACCGCTTTCACCTGGCGGGAGATGTGGTCGATCGGGTTCCTCGTCTGCAGCCGATTAATGCCCACTTCAAGCAGTACCTGCGGAACCGATTGGTAGAACACAAAGAGTACATCTGCGAACACGGCGATGACCTACCCGAGATCAAAGATTGGAAGTGGCACTACTAACTGCTGATTGATGAAAATCCTGGTACTCAACTCGGGGTCCAGCAGTCAGAAGAGTTCACTCTACGAAATTGGCAAGTCACTCCCATTAGAGCCACCAGAGCCAATCTGGCAGGCCAAAGCTGAATGGAATGGCGATCAAGCCGAGGTGTCGATCCAGACCTCGAGCGGCGCGAAGCTCGAAGAGAAACGGAAAATTGAATCGCGCGAAAAAGCCCTCGAATCGCTCCTGGATTCATTGTGGTCCGGCAAAACGAGTGCAATTTCCTCTCCTTCCGAAATTAGCGTAGTGGGCCATCGTGTGGTGAATGGCGGGCCGGAGTTCAAGCAACCTACCGTCGTTACGCCAGAAGTTCGAGCGTCCATTGCTCGCATGTCTGCATTTGCACCCCTACACAACCGCGCCGAATTGGGGGGAATGGAACTGATCGAAAGAAAATTCGGCGGGACTATGCAGGTAGCAGTATTTGACACGGGTTTTCACGGTCGCATGCCTGAAGCTGCGTTTGTATATCCGGGGCCTTACGAGTGGCTCGCGCAAGGAATTCGCCGCTACGGCTTTCACGGCATCAATCATGAATATTGCGCCGGACGCGCAGCGCAACTTATCGGCAAAGACTTGCGGTCGCTGAAACTTGTCACCTGCCATCTCGGCAATGGTTGTTCTCTTGCCGCCGTTCAGAACGGCCACAGCGTGGACACCACCATGGGGTTTACCCCCTTGGAAGGCCTGATGATGGGTACGCGGTCCGGGTCCATTGATCCGGGGATCTTGACGTACCTTCTACGCCAGGGTCACTTCACGGGCGAGCAGTTCGACGACTTGTTGAACAAGAAATCAGGGCTGCTGGGCGTCTCGGGAATCTCCGGTGACATGCGTGAGATTGTGAAGGGGATGAAAGTGGGACGCGGGCGAGCGAAGCTTGCCTTCGACATCTTTGTGCATCGCCTGCGATCCGGAATTGGCGCAATGATTTCGGTGCTTGGTGGAATCGACGCGCTGATTTTCAGCGCGGGCATCGGGGAAAATTCGCCGGAAGTGCGTCAAGGAGCTTGCAGCAATTTCGAGTACCTGAACCTAAAGCTGGATCCAAAAAAGAACGAGCGTGCTGCTGCTAAGGATCACGATATTGCCAGCGCTGAGTCGACCGTGCGCGTGCTGGTCATCCGCGCACAGGAGGATTGGGCCATTGCACGAAGTTGCCGGCGACTGGCATCGGTTAAGGTTGGAAGTCAAGCGAGCGCGAATTGATATTCAGTTCTCTGCGCCCACGGACAGCGAACAGCCGAACCTGACCGCATGAATTCCATCAGCAGTGAGGATGGTCCAACTGCTTCGTTGACGATTTTCTCGAGTTCTGCCTCCGACTAGACCGCAGCGACGCGTTTCCCGAAAGTACTCATGTCTGGATGACCGATTTCGCGGTCGATCCCAGCGATTAAGTCCCCGAATGACTTCGACGAGACGATTCTGAAGCGTTCCACTTAAAATTGACGCATCGGCATATCACTTCCTTGGAACTTCATGAATGGACGTTTTGTCAGACACGAAGGATATGGCGTCGACAACGATCGCGCAAGGTTGGCCAAAAAGCTGTTGCGCCCAATGCGGCTGCGTGTGGCGGCCTGGCCGGCGCCATGAATCTCCGAGGTCGGAAGGGTGTTTCCGCTAGGCCTCATGGAGCCGGCCAGACCATAGGCTTGCGCAAGTGTCGATTTATGCGCGCTTATGATTCAGTTTTTAGCGCGCAACGGTTCCACAATTTGTGTGGAGTCCAAGAATATGGAACTTCCTAGATGCAGAAACGGAATCTTTACTCGGGCCTGGGAGATGTGCGCCCAGCCGCCCACACTCTGACCAGGCACCGGCGGATTAAACTCATGCGGAACAAAAGAAGACCAGCACTGCAAGACTCTTTTTCGTCACCTTGCGTTGATTCCGTGCGCCGCCTATGGTCGTCGACGCGGGAGTTACTTACATGCGAGGAATGCCGCGCTAAAGGCCGCGGCGCTACATTTAAATCTTGCCGGTGGCCGATTGTTCGTCTTCTCATTTTTGTCGTTGTCTTGCCCTTATACAATTTGCCACTGTTGAGTCAGCAAGGTCCTACCATTGCGGTGGACGTCAGAATGGTGACCATGCTTGCTACCGTGCGCGACAAGCCCGGAAAATTGGTCAGCAACTTGATCAAAGACGACTTTGTGCTGGAACAGGACGGCCATCCGCAGACGATTACCTATTTTGCGCAGGAATCAAATCTTCCTTTGACGCTTGGCGTGCTTGTCGACACCAGCATGAGCCAACGGCATGTTTTGGACCAGGAACGCAATGCCAGCCACAGTTTCATCGAGCAAGTGCTGCAAACCGATACCGACAAGGCTTTCGTGATTCACTTCGATTATCAAGTTGAGTTGCTCCAGGATCTGACGTCGTCGCGCCAAAAGCTTGAGGCAGCCATCGATCAGGTGGGAGCCCCGCAGTTTGCGCAGACCAGCGGAAACGATCCTGACAATAATGGCTCGGGCGGAGGCGGCCGCTCGCATCGGGGCGGAGGCACACTGTTGTATGACGCCGTGTATCTGGCATCCAACGAACTGATGAAAAAGCAGCAGGGCCGCAAGGCGCTCATCGTCCTTACCGACGGAGTCGATCGCGGCAGCAAGGAGACTTTGCAGGATTCCATCGAATCAGCCCAGCGCGCAGATACTCTCGTTTACTCCATCTTATTTGCGGACAAGGAGGAGTACGGAAACGGCGGCGGTCACGGCGGTCCGCACATGGGTGGAGGCGGAATGGGAGGCGGCGGAATGGGCGGTCGGCATCGTTATCCGCAAGAGGCGCGTCCCGACGGGAAGAAAATTCTTCAGCAGATGTCCAAGGAAACCGGTGGGCGATTTTTTGAAGTTACGAAGAAGTTGGCGCTCGACGAAATCTATGGCGAGATAAATGAAGAGCTTCGCAATCAGTACGTTCTCGGGTATGTCCCGGATAAGGCGGAGGCCTCACCTGGTTATCACAAGATTCATCTCGCCGTGAAGCCGAAGGATCTGGTCGTGCAAACGAGGGAAGGTTTCTACGCCCAGCGTTAGCTTTCCTATAACAAAGTTCCTCGCTTACCGCATCCCCCTCGCATGTGGGATCGGGCCCAACCTACTGAATCGCATTTCGCTTTTGGGCGCGGCACCGGCAGGGCTACACCTTTAGCCTGGAGCATGGCGCAATTTATCCGCCAGGTAGTTTGCGCGGGAGAAAAGCGAATCGTTGACCAGCCCGAAATTGTCGCGGATCATTTTCTCAAGGGCCGGCACTGATTCGCCGACCGCCCAGTGGGATCAACTGCGAATCAACGGAGATCCTTCGCTGCGCTCAGCATCACGACCGAATTCTGAATGCGGCCGACCAATGCTATGGCAATTTCTGCAGCAAATTCGCAAATGCGGCTACGCCTTCAGGCGCGAAATTGCTAGGTTCGCTGCGTGACAGCCGCACATGCCGTGCACTCCAGCACCGGGCGGGGTGGACGACGAGCAAAGATAAATGTCCTTGGCCGATGTTGCGTAATGCCGCCATGTCGGCCTGAAAAGAATCTGACGGATGTCCGTCGCGCCGCCGGAAATATCGCCCCCAATGAGGTTGGCATCCATTTTTTCCAGCGCTGCCGGAGAGAAAACACGACGAGCTAACACACAGTCGCAAAATCCCGGCGCGAAGCGTTCGATTTGAGCCTCGATGATCGAAAGCATATCGACTTCACAGTGGTTGGGTACGTGGCAATACACCCAAGCCGTATGCTTCCCTGCTGGAGCGCGCGTTGGATCAAACAAGCTCGGCTGCGCTAACAATACAAAGGGACGTTCGGAATGACGGCCATGACTCACCGCGTCCTCGGACCCGGCGATTTCGGCGGCGCTACCGCCGATGTGCACGGTGGCCGCCCGGCCACATTCGCTGGCTTTCCACGGAATCGGGCACCGCAAAGCGTAGTCGACTTTGAAAACGCCGGGGCCGTAGCGGAACTTTGCCAATCGATTCGTGTACGCGCCGGACAGTCGACCCGCTGAGATTTGCACGAGCTGGCGCGGGGTCAAGTCGCACAAGGTCACGCCGTATTCCGGTAGGGATGCAAGACTGTCGACACGTGTGGATGTTTTGGTCTCTCCACCGAGTGATGCGAAATACCCGCATAGTGCATCTGTCAGAGACTGCGCTCCACCGCGAGGAATTGGCCAACCCACAGCGTGCGCTGCCGCACCCAACAACATGCCGAACGCCGCGCTGAGCGGCTCGTCGAGACTCAAAAAAGAATGGGCTGCCAGGCCGGCGAAAAGCGCCTTGGTTCCCTCATGGCGAAACGAAGCACGGCTTAGCCTATTCGCAGACGAAAATGCCACGAGACCGAAGCGCGCCATTAGCAACGGGTGAGGCGAAACAAGATGCATAGGACGAAGCACTTCGGATGATAGGTCGGACCATCGTTCGGCGAACGGCTGCATGAGTCTGCGCCACGCTTTGCCGTCGTCACCCAACGCAGATTCGGCGTCGCGCAGATCACGTTCCAACGTGATCGCAGTGCCGTCGTCGAAAGGATGCGCTAGCGGACACGGCGAGTGAATCCAGTCGAGTCCGTGATTCGATAATGGCAAGGACGAAAAGAAAGGTGAGCCCGCGGCGAACGGATACACGGCCGATCCGAAGTCGTGCAGAAAACCCGGCGAGGTAAGTTCCAACGTCCGCGCCGCTCCTCCCGGCTGCGGCTCCGCCTCGTAGACTGTTGCCTTCCATCCGTGTTGCGCAAGAACAATGGCGGCCGCGAGGCCGTTGGGACCGGCACCGACGATGCATGCTGTTCGGGTCAATATCAGGTCCCCGCCGGGGTGCGGTGATCTCTGTTGTCGGCGCCAGCTACGAACCAACCATCACAGTGTACTCGTGCGGGCAAGGAACTGCTTGCGGTAAACCATTTGCATACACGATGCCGACATACTCCGCCAACACGGGGGCACAGCGATTAAGTGACGACATCACTGCAGTTAGCATGGCGATTTCCTAGGTAACTCAATAACTCTCTCATTCTTACCATTGATGAAGTAGAATGGCTGGCACCAGCCGGAACGTTTGCGGACCCCCAGGCCGCGTGATAGTGGAATTATGTCCCAGAATTTTTCACAGCCCGGACAGTTTGTTGACTCTAACGAGCGGCGCCAGCATCCGCGTCATCAGGTTAACGCACTGGCCTACCTTGACATCGGTCCCGACAACGGCGGCATCATTCTCAATATCAGCGAAGGCGGGTTGGCGTTGCATGCTGTAGGAGTATTGCCGCCGGAGCCTGTCATCGAGCTGCGGATACAATTTTCTAAATCGACGAAGCGGTTGGAAACCACGGGAAAGGTAGCCTGGACCAGCGGCTCGAAGAAGGATGCCGGGATTGAATTCATTGATCTTCCGGAAGAAGACTACCTGCAAATAAAAGATTGGCTCGCTTCGCAGAGCTCCTGCGAGCCGTTCCCCGCGGAAAGAAAACCAAAACCCGAACTTGCGCCTCCGCCGAACAAGAGGCGCACCGACAAATGGATAAAGCTGGCTGCCGAGTTGCCGGATTCTCCTGTTTCAATTGCTCCAGAAGCTGTTGGTGTCGGCAGTGAACCCCCTGAACAAAAGTTAGACGATACATTCACGGTCGATGAAACGCCGCCGAGTGAACCTGCCGAGCCCCATCCTGCGAATCACCCGGATTTGAACGCAACTACCGCCCTACTAAGTGCTCCCCTGTTAGCCAATATCTCCGAGAATGCTGTTCATCCGGAAACGCCGCCTCCGAGCGCACGTGCGGAAATCCCGTCGAGCGCGCCTTTACAATCCAGCGTTGTCGTTTCCGGAGTGAACACACATGAGGTCGCAAAAAATTCACAAACCGCGCGGGATTCCGCAGCAATCAATCGACCTGGGGACGACTTCTTAACCAGGGCGCGAGTGGTGCTTAATGCCAAACGCCGCGCGGGTGAGGAAGCTTCTCAGCAATTATTAGCGGACTGGGTCGCGGCGGCTCAAGATTTTTGGTCACGCAACTCGAGCGGCACTCTAACGGTACTTGCAGTTGCGGCAGTTATATTTCTTGGCTTGGGGATTGTAGTTGGGCGAAGCATTTTCAAGCCAACGCCAAAAATAACAGCCGCCGTCGGTAGTTTTCAGCCGAACCTACCGCAACCGCCGCCGGTTGCGCCAGTGGAACAAAACACAAGCAACGATACGGCTGACAGCAATCGGCGACTTGCTCATCGCCAATCATTGGCTCCGAAAGATACGTCTCATCGTAATGGTGGTGAGAAAAACGCGACTAGGACATCCGACGCGGGCGTAGTTGAAAACGAGCAGGAGACGCCGAATAAGATTGAAGGCGAAAATGCAAAGCCTACTCCAGCCGAATCGTCCGCGGATTCCAATGCAGTATCTGTGACCGCTCCGGTTGAGGGGCCCGTCTCCACGCCACCCGTAGTGGCCGCACAGGCGCCGACTTCAGAGTCTGGCTACGGCGTCCCGGCAACAAACGATGCAACTCCGCGCACGCTGGCACCTCCAGATCGTCTGTTGCCGTCTTACTTAATTTATCGTGTGGCGCCGTCGTATCCGAAAGAAGCTATCGACCAGAAGATAGAAGGCACTGTGAAAATTCACTTGATCGTCGGACGCAACGGGAGAGTGAAAGATCTGAAGGTTGTAAGCGGCCCGCACGTCTTACATCAAGCTGCTCTGGATGCGGCACAACATTGGCGCTACATACCGGCATTGCGCAACGGAGAACCTGTCGAAACCGAAGAAGATATCAGCGTCCTATTCCAACTCCCGCAGTAAAAACCGATCGCAACCTCGCTAGAAAACAAATGCTTGCGAATACCGCGGTCCTAAAGGGCTCGCAACATTACTTTTAAACGGGCCCGGCGCCGACCAGCTTCTCGAATTCCGGATCGCCGTGCAAGCAATCGAGATCGGAATCTTTGGACGCCCAAGCCCGATTTCCGTATCCGGCAGATAGGGCTTTTTTCAGTGTTCCGAGGGCTTCTGCTTTTTTCCCCAGAACACCATAAGCACAGGCCGCATTGTAAAGAATGTTTGAATCACCGGGGCGTAGCGCGACTGCCGTTTGCAGATGACGGATGCTTTCGTCCGGGTCGTCTCCGGAGCGAGCTAAGCTTGTGGCGAGCAGGATGCGGGCGCGCACGTCTTCCGGCACCAACTCCAACTGCCGGCGGAGGACCTTGAGAAATTGTTCCGCCACCTGCTCGGCTTCTTTTATTCGACCTAGCTTCATCTGGACTTGGTGATACGGAATGTAGGTATTGTAGTCGTCGCCGTTGAATTCGAGGGCTCGGTCCGTGAGTGCGGCCGCTTCCTCATAGCGGCCGGCAGCGAAATATGCCCGGCCGAGGATGTTCCATGCTCCATCGCAATCGGGTTTGCGTTCGATAGCGCGCAAAGCCAGCAGCGCGGCTTCGTCATTTTTCTTTTGAGCGTACAGCACGCGAGCGCGTGCTACCAGAACTTCCGGCACGTCCGGCGCGAGAGCGGTTGCGCGGTCGCAGGCCGCCAGTCCCCTTTCTATCCAACTTTGATTTTGGTCGCGAACTTCGAAGATGAGTCCGCACAGGTGCGCGATCCCGGCGTGGGCCAGGGCAAAATTCGGATCCAGGTGGATGGCCTGTTCGAACATCTGCAGGGCGTATTCCATATTTTCGCGCCGGGTGTAACTTCTGCCGCGCAGATAAAAATCGTATGCCAGGGGATTTTCCGTCGGCTTGCGCGCGATCGTTTTTTCCTCCTGCGGCGTTAGCGTGATGCGCAGGGCCTGTGCGATACTGCGAGCGATTTCCTCCTGAATCGCGAATACATCTTCCAGCTGTCGATCGAATCGCTCGGCCCAGACGGAATGCCGAGTCGAGGCCTCGACGAGTTGCGCCGTAATGCGCACCCGGCTTCCCGCACGACGAATGGAGCCTTCGAGCACATACGCTGCGCCGAGCTGCTGGCCTACTTGTTGCGCCGTGATCGGTTTGTCACGGAATGGGAGCATTTCCGAACGGGGGAAGATTTGAAGTTGCGCGATCTTTGAAAGCTCGGTGACGATATCTTCTGTAATTCCGTCTCGGAAATATTCATCCTCTTTTGCTCCACTCTGATTTTCGAAGTACAGAACCGCCACCGATTTTTGCGTGGTTGCAGATGCGTGCTGACCGTCGCCGGAAGCGCTCTTCCACGCGGCGGGACGGCGCCCGGATTCGATGTCACGGCTAAAACGCTTGAGGTCGGCGCGAAGTTCGGCTGCGGTTTGACAGCGTAGATCGGGGTCCTTTTCCAAAGTTTTGTTAAGAATGGTCTCCAGCGCCGGAGGCAGTCGATCATTCAGTTGCTTGGCAGGCTTGGGCGTCGAATGAAGGATGCCGTCGAAAATCAGCGCAGAAGTGGCGCCGGAAAACGGTACCGTTCCGGTTGCCATTTCATATAACACCACGCCGAGAGAAAACAAATCCGAGCGCGCGTCGAGTTCTTCGCCCCGAGCTTGCTCCGGCGACATGTAGGCGATCGTGCCCATCGAGCTGCCCGGGCTGGTCAATTGCTGGTCGTCGAGAGCGCGATTTCGAACCTTCTCCGCGGTGGCGCTCGACGGTTCAGCGACGTGTCCCACTACCGGTGCCAGCTTTGCCAAACCAAAATCCAGGATTTTTGCCTGGCCTCTTTCGACGAGAAATATATTTGCCGGCTTGATGTCGCGGTGCACGATTCCCTTCGAATGCGCTGCATCAAGGCCATTGGCAATCTGAATGCCGGTTTCCAAAAGTTCAGCGATCTCAATGGGCTTCTTCTCGATTCGGTGCTTTAGCGTGCGGCCCTCGAGCAGTTCCATAACGATGAACGGACGGCCTTCGAATTCCCCGATGTCGTAAATCGTACATATATTGGGATGATTAAGCGCGGAAGCAGCGCGGGCTTCGCGACGGAATCGTTCTACCGCCTGCGAGTCATGGGAAATGTCGTCAGGAAGAAATTTCAGGGCGACATTGCGGCCGAGGCGGCTGTCGCGGGCCTTGTAAACTACACCCATTCCTCCACCGCCCAGCTTTTCCAGGATGCTGTAATGCGAGATTGTGCGGCCGCCGATAGAGGAAGTGTCCGTCATCGCCGTGGAGTTTATCCCAGGGTCTCAGTGCAGGCAAATAGCACCCGAGCGATGGCTGCTTCTTGACCGTTATAAATCAACAGCAGATTCTTCGCTCAAAAGCGTCCGCAAAATATGCGTTCGGGACAACCAACCGCAGGTGGAGGCGAGTTGCTTGTTGAGGCAACTCTTGAAGCCAAGACAGCTCACCTGCAATGTCGGCACTCACGCCATCATCGTCAAGGATTCTCGATCCTGGACCCAAGCATTGGCGAGGCGCGCGCGTGCCGGCAGGGCCAGCCGTAAGAGCGCGTGGGCTATGTGCCAACTTCGCTTCGCGGCGAACCCATCGAGGTGGATACCACTATTACGCCCACATTCGCTTTATGGCCTGAGAACATGCAACCAGCGATAGAAGCGGTGCCAGATTGTGCGTCGGGTGGTTCTTACATGGAACTGATTTTGACGTAGCGAACCAGGTCAGGAACCATGCTTACTCCGGCTGCTACTGCGATTACCGCAAGCGCGCCAATCACCAAATATCGCATATGCACTCCTCAATTTTAGGATTTTCCGGTATTTTATCCCCTCTGATTCGCATCACGTCGTCATGATATCAAATTAACGAGCAGAGGGTAGCAGTTAAACCGGATGGTTGCGGGTCAATGGAAACGCCGCTGCCGAAATCAATCGATTGCCGTCGACTTTCAAGGACCTTCGGCGTCTCTGCGGGGCGTGCGGAAGAAGATTGCGACATATAATCTGCAATTGAGTACAATCCGCCAAGCGGCTCCTTCAGGTTGGAGTTCCGTTCCTCGCGGAGGCATTCACGCCATGAGCGCTCTGGCGGAAATTGATGTTTTGTGGATAACAGCGGGCCTCGGCTGCGACGGGGACACCATATCCATGACCGCCGCGACTCAACCGAGCATTGAAGATCTCGTCCTCGGCACCTTCCCTCTTATACCGAAAATCAAACTGCATAATCCTTTTTTGGCGTTTGAAAACGGCGATGAGTTCATGAGCGTATTCCACCGCGCCGCCGAAGGAAATCTTTCGCCGTTTATCTTGGTGATCGAAGGTTCCATTCCAAACGAGAAAAATAAGAGCGAGGGTTACTGGGCGACGTTCGGCACGGACCAGTTGACGGGGCAACCGATTCTTACCTGCGATTGGATTGACCGGTTAGCACCGAAAGCCTGGGCCGTGGTCGCAGCCGGCACCTGTTCGGCTTACGGCGGGATCCATGCAATGGAAGGAAATCCGACGGGCGGCATGGGACTACCGGACTATCTAGGATGGAAATGGAAATCGAAGGCAAACATTCCGATTGTGTGCGTGCCGGGATGTCCGGTACAGCCAGACAACATGACGGAAACGATTTTGTATCTATTGAACATGGTGGCGGGAACAGCGCCGATGATTCCGCTGGATGATTCTCTGCGACCTACATGGATGTTCGGGCAAACCGTTCATGAAGGATGCGACCGAGGGGGTTATTACGAGCAGGCTGAGTTTGCCGCAGAATATGGCGCGATTCAATGCATCGTGAAACTGGGTTGCTGGGGGCCGGTGGTTCAATGCAATGTGGGGAAGCGCGGATGGATGGGCGGAATCGGAGGTTGTCCCAACGTTGGAGGGATTTGTATCGGTTGCACGATGCCGGGATTCCCGGATAAATTTATGCCGTTCATGAACCAGCCGCCTGGTTCCCTGCTTTCGACGAATGCGGTGGCGACTTACGGGCGAGCGATTCACGCGCTTCGCCGGTTCACGCAGGCGTCGCTTAACAAGGAGCCGAGCTGGAGGCTGCCCAAGGCTACGCAATGAGTGAAAATCTGACTGCGCAAAACAATGCGGACTTTGAGATCTTGCGATCTCTCGCGAGTGAGTCGGATTGTGGCGTAGGAGACGCAGAAGGAACTCTGCAAAAGCTGGCTTCGGTGTTTTTGGAAAGCCGCTTTCTGGCAACTGAGAAGGTTAGCGGGACAGTGGAGCCCAGAGAACCGGCCCGCGCACAAGATAGCGACACCGCGCCGCGCAGTGTGGAGGCCAGATACCGAGCGCTCGTGGAACAAATCCCCGCGGTTATTTTTATGGCGTACCTGGATAAGGGAATCGGCGAAGCCTACGTCAGCCCGCACATTGAAGCCGCCCTCGGATTCACACAGAGCGAATGGCTGGAAGATCCTGTCCGCTGGTACGAGCAGATCTATCCCGAGGATAAGCAGCGCTGGAGTTCAGAAGCCGCGGAGATGTTTCTTTCAGGCAAACCGCTGAAATCCGCGTATCGAGTGCTTTCGCGCGACGGACGGGTCTTGTGGTTCCATTGCGAAGCCGAAATGATCCGGCGCGATGATGGCCAGCCGTGGTTCATTCACGGCGTAGGCGTCGATATCACAGAACTGAAACGAGCAGAGGAAGCGCTGGAGGAAGAGCGCAACGTCTTATCCGCGATTCTGGACACTGTCGGAGCCCTGATCGTTGTGCTCGATCACCAGGGGCGGATCGTCCGATTCAATCGCGCCTGTGAACAAACCACCGGATATCGCTTTGCGGAAGTGCGCGGTGGATATGTTTGGGATTTATTTTTAATGCCTGAAGAGGTGGATAGCTTCAAAGCGATTTTCGAGCGATCGAATCCCACCATGTCGCCGCGGGATTATGAAACCTATTGGCTTACACGCAATGGCAATCCTCGGCTAGTCGCCTGGTCGGGCACCGTTCTCGCGGGGAAAAACGGGGCTACGTCGCATGTGATCGTCACGGGACTGGACATTACCGAACGCAAGCGCCTGGAAAAAGGGATTCTTGAGGTGAGTGCGCGGGAGCAACGGCGGATCGGCGAAGATTTACACGATGGGCTAGGCCAACATCTCACGGGAATTGCTTTCATGAGCAAAGTTTTGGAAAGCAAACTGAGTGAAAAATCCCCGCCGGAATCAGAGGATGCCGCGAAGATTGTAAATCTGGTGAATGAAGCGATTAACAAAACTCGCGAACTTTCCCGAGGCCTGCTCCCGGTCGTCTCGGATGCCCACGGCCTTATGTCGGCCTTGACAAGTTATTCGGAGGAGATTCAGGATCTGTTCAAGATAGCCTGCCGGTTCGAGTGCGTGTCTTCGGTTCTGCTCTACGATCAAAATCTCGCAACGCACCTCTACTACATTGCGCGGGAAGCTGTGAACAATGCAATCAAGCACGGGCGTCCCGGGAACGTGTGCATCCAACTGTCCGCGGAGGGCGGACAAGGCTGCCTAACTATCGAAGACGACGGGAGGGGCATACTTGAAATCCCCGAGAGAAATCGGGGGATGGGTTTGAATATTATGAACTATCGCGCGAACATGATCGGAGGTTCGCTCGGTGTGGGCAACAGGCCCGGCGGCGGAACATCGGTTTCCTGCCGCTTTCCGCTCCGTAATAAGCGGTGACGAGGAATGACACGATGAATGCCGGCCGAGCAAGTGCGATGCAATCGAAGTGCAAAATTTTCCTTGTCGACGATCATCCCATCGTGCGGCGAGGTTTGGCGCTATTTATCGACCGGGAGCCCGATTTGATGGTATGTGGCGAAGCCGATGGAGCTACGTCCGCGTTGCAGGCCATACCCGAGGCGATGCCTGACTTTGTGGTGCTGGACATTTCTCTCAACGGGCCGGACGGACTCGATCTGCTTAAAACACTGCGCGCGAGGTATCCGAATCTGCCGGTTCTGATTCTTTCGATGCATGATGAATCAGCCTATGCCGAAAGGTCACTGCGCGCCGGCGCCAACGGTTACATCATGAAGCAGGAAGCAACCGAGAAAGTGCTCATTGCGATCCGCGAAATTCTTCGCGGAGAAGTTTACTTGAGCGACCGCCTGACGAAACGGATGCTGCACCAGTTCGCTCATGGGTCTGTGCCTCCGGGAAATCCACTCAACAAATTGAGTGACCGGGAATTGGAAGTGTACCGGTTGATTGGCGCGGGGCACGGAACGCGGCAGATTGCTGATGAACTGCACGTCAGTGCGAAGACGATTGAGTCTTACCAAGCGCACATCAAGGAAAAACTTTCACTGCGGAACGCGCGTGAATTGGTTCAGCATGCCGTTGAATCGTCGGTTAACATTAAGTAGGTTCCTTCCTGAATCGTTTTGATCTTTCTCCACTCCGTTGATTTCGGATCATCGTGCGGGTCTGCCGCGCGAAAGACCCGGCACTCGAATGTGATGCCCGCCACAAAACTTCCCTTTTTCTTATAGGGGAATTCCCTATGTCGAAAATGGGAATTCCCTGCTGGATAAAATAGCCGCCTCCCGCTTGAGCAGTATTTGCGTACGTTATATTCCTCATTTGGAAAGCTTGGGGTTCGCCTCGGTCGACCCCAGGATTTCCTTTTATTACAGACTAATACCGAGCTGTCACGAGGCTGTAGAGGAGAGTCGATATGCCAGAAGCGGTTCCTTACGGTCATAAGACACAACGAGATTCGCCGGTTTCGGACATTCATATCGTGTGGATGACATCCGGCCTCGGTTGCGATGGCGATTCTGTATCGATTACCGCCGCAACGCAGCCCAGTATCGAGGACGTAGTACTTGGCGCGATTCCCGGCCTCCCGAAAGTCCACCTGCACAATCCCGTTCTGGCTTACGAAAATGGCGACGAGTTCATGAAGTATTGGTATCAGGCGGCTGAAGGCAAGCTGAATCCGTTTGTATTGGTGGTCGAAGGGTCAATCCCCAACGAGAAGATCAAGAAAGAAGGATATTGGGCCGCTCTGGGGACCGACTCGAAGAGCGGGCAGCCTATTCAGACCAATGAATGGATTGACCGGCTGGCTCCCAAAGCGTTGGCAGTTGTGGCCTGCGGGACCTGCGCTACATATGGCGGGATTCATGCGATGCAAGGCAATCCCACGGGCGCCATGGGGTTAGCCGACTATCTTGGATGGAACTGGAAATCAGGAGCGGGCTTGCCAGTAGTCAATGTTCCGGGATGTCCGGTTCAGCCGGACAACTTCATGGAAACGCTTCTCTACCTTCTCTATCAAGTTGCTGGACTCGCTCCCATGATTCCACTCGATGATCAGTTGCGTCCAACCTGGCTTTTCGGCAAAAC
The DNA here is from genome assembly GCA_963703675.1 of uncultured Acidobacteriota bacterium. Lineage (GTDB taxonomy): Bacteria > Acidobacteriota > Terriglobia > Acidiferrales > UBA7541 > Palsa-295. Next base: position 196,951 of record CAVPFH010000017.1, read on the forward strand.
CGTTCACGAAGGTTGCGACCGAGCGGGTTATTACGAGCAAGGCGATTTCGCGGATGTTTATGGTTCGCCGAAATGCATCGTGAAATTGGGCTGTTGGGGTCCTGTGGTCAATTGCAACGTGCCCAAACGGGGATGGATGGCCGGAATTGGCGGTTGCCCGAACGTCGGTGGAATCTGCATCGGCTGCACCATGCCCGGTTTTCCGGATAAGTTCATGCCCTTCATGGATGAGCCGCCCGGTGCGCGCATTTCTGCCGGGACCATCGGCCTCTACGGAAGCGCCATACGAGCCTTACGTTCGATTACCAATAATACAGTGAACAAAGAACCGAAGTGGCGACATCCGGGCGGGAAACTCACCACAGGCTATCAGCCGCGGTCGTACTAAGAGCTTAAAGGAGCTTAAGAATGGCGACGATTACAGGCATTCATAAAGAAGCCGCGACCAAGCCTCGCAATTTGGTGGAAATGAACTGGGATCCGATCACCAGGATTGTGGGAAGCCTGGGAATCTTTACCAAGATCGACTTCGAGAACCGGCATGTGGCGGAGTGCCACAGCACCTCGTCGATTTTCCGTGGCTATAGCATTTTCATGAAGGGCAAGGATCCGCGCGACGCTCACTTCATCACCAGCCGCATCTGCGGAATCTGCGGTGACAACCACGCGACCTGTGCGACCTATGCGCAGAATATGGCCTTCGGCATTCGGCCGCCAGCGATCGCTGAATGGATCGTGAATCTCGGCGAGGCCGCCGAGTACATGTTCGACCACAACATATTTCAAGACAACCTGGTCGGCGTGGACTTCTGCGAGCAGATGGTGAAGGAAACCAATCCCAAAGTGTTGGCGAAGGCGGAGACGACCATGTCGCCGCACTCGAATCTCCACGGTTTCCGGACCATCGCGGACATCATGCGAGCTTTGAATCCGTTCACCGGCTCGTTCTACCGCGAGACTTTGCAGGTAAGCCGCATGACGCGGGAAATGTTCTGCCTGATGGAAGGCCGGCACGTTCATCCGTCCACGCTGTATCCGGGTGGTGTAGGCACCGTTCCGACCATTCAGCTATTCACCGATTACCTGGTGAGATTGATGAAGTACGTCGAGTTCATGAAGAAAGTGGTTCCGCTGCACGATGATTTGTTCGATTTTTTCTATCAGGCGCTGCCCGGCTACGAACAAGTTGGCCAGCGGCGTATTTTGCTGGGCTGTTGGGGTTCGTTCCAGGATCCGAACGTCTGCGACTACACCTACAAGAACATGGACAAGTGGGGCCAGGCCATGTATGTCACGCCCGGGGTGGTGGTCGACGGGAAGTTGGTCACCACCAACCTGGTAGACATCGGCCTGAATATTCGGATTCTGCTGGGTAGTTCTTACTACGACGATTGGAAGAATTCGGAAACTTTCGTCAAGACCGATCCGCTGGGTAATGCAGTCGACCAGAATCACCCGTGGAATCAAACCACGATTCCGCGGCCGCAGAAGCGGGATTTCGGCGGGAAATACACCTGGGTGATGTCACCGCGCTGGCTGGACAAGCGTACGGGAGATCATTTGGCTCTGGATACTGGTGGCGGGCCGATCGCCCGCTTCTGGGCCACGGCGCTTGCAGGCATCGTGGACATCGGCTACATCAAGGCCACCGGCCACAGCGTGAAAATATATCTGCCCAAGACCACTTCGCTTCCGGAAGTGGAGTTCGAGTGGAAGATTCCGAAGTGGAGTAATGCGATTGAACGTGACCGAGCGCGCACTTACTTCCAGGCGTACTCTGCAGCGGCCGCGCTTTATTTCGTCGAAAAAGCGTTGGCGGAACTGCACGCGGGCCGGACGCGAACCTGGACGGACTTCAAGGTTCCAGAAAGCGCGATCGGCTGCGGTTTCCACGAAGCCGTACGTGGCGTGCTCTCTCACCACGTGGTGATTCGCGATCACAAGATCGCCAACTACCACCCTTATCCGCCGACGCCTTGGAACGCGAACCCCAGGGACATTTACGGAACGCCGGGACCCTACGAAGATGCGGTGCAGAACACGCCTATCTTTGAAGAGAATGGACCCGACAAGTTCAAGGGCATTGACATCATGCGCGCTGTTCGAAGCTTTGATCCCTGCCTGCCCTGCGGCGTGCACATGTACCTTGGCAATGGCAAAGTCCTGGAAACGCACCATTCGCCAATGTTCGGCGTGCAACCCTAAGCACCGTCGCAGAGAGGACAGAGCGTGCTGTCTATCCTCCCTGCTCGCTGACTCAAAAACAAGGCATCCATGCCCAAATCGAATGAAATCCAGAACCGCCTAAAATCGATTGAGAATCTGGTCCATAAAATTGAACAAGGTAAAGATCCAGCGCTGCAGGCAACGGCGAAAGAACTTGTGCAGCTGCTTATGGAGTTTCATGGCGAGGGCATCCAAAGGATGCTCGAAATCCTTCATGATTCTCCGAATTCTGATCCCTCCATCATAGATGCCCTCGGTCGGGATGATCTCGTTCGCGCCTTGTTGCTGCTGTATGGCCTGCACCCCGATAGCTTGGAATCCCGTGTAGTACAAGCGCTCGAAAAGACACGCCCGTACCTGAAATCCCACGGCGGAAACGTCACGCTTGTAGGTATGGAAGAATCGGGCGCAGTCACATTGCGTCTTGAGGGAAACTGTCATGGATGTCCTTCCTCTTCGGCCACGCTTAAATTAGCCGTCGAAGAAGCGATCTATGAGGCAGCGCCTGACGTGACCGCAATCAATGTCCAGGGCTCGATTCAAGAGAAGCCCCCTGCCGGCGGATTTGTGCCGATCGCGAACCTCCAGGGTCACAATGGTAAGAAGCAGAGATCTGACTCCGCGCTTGCTGAAGTCGGATGGGAGGATGTGCTTGGCCTTGAAGCCATCCCTTCCGGAGCCCTGCGAACGGAGCAAGTCGCGGGACGCGATATTCTTTTCTGCCGCCTTGAAGAAACTCTATACGCTTACAGCAACACCTGCCCTGGATGCGGGCAGCCTCTTGCCGGAGGCGGGCTCGAAGGCACCGTGCTCGCCTGCCCCATATGCAGCCAACATTACGACGTAGTTCGTGCTGGACGTGGTGTTGATATCGACACCATTCATCTCGAGCCGTTTCCATTGTTGGCGGAAAACGGCCGGGTCCGGGTGGCGTTGCCGCTTGCCAAGGCTCAACGGAGTGGAATGTGAGTTTGCCATTTTCGCCGCCGGCCACGCAAAAAGATGGCGCGTTTTCCGCATTGCGCCAATTCGCGCGGAAGCGGCCGGCGGCGGACTATTGTGAGCTGTGCAGTTCCGAGTTAGGACCTGAACATCAGCACCTGATCGATCCCGCAGCGCGGAAAATAGTTTGCGCCTGCGATCCTTGCTCGATTCTTTTTAGCAGCCAGCAGTCCGCGAAATACAAACGCATACCCCGTCGGATTCGCTTTCTTCCGCAATTTAAAATGACGGATGCGCAGTGGGACGGTTTGATGGTGCCCATCGACATGGCGTTCTTTTTTCGAAACGGCGCCGATGGAAGAGTTTCGGCATTTTATCCCGGCCCGGCCGGCGCTACTGAGTCATTGCTCTCGCTGGAGGCTTGGGATGACATCGAACGAGATAATCCCGCGCTTCGTGAAACGGAACCTGACGTGGAAGCCCTTTTGGTGAACCGCGTTGGCACCGCGCGAGGCGTGGCGGCGCAATATTACATAGTTCCGATTGATGAGTGTTACAAACTGGTTGGTCTGATTCGGCTCAATTGGCATGGACTGTCCGGCGGGACCGAAGTTTGGCGAGAAGTGGGCAAATATTTCTCCAGCCTGAAAGAGAAAGCAGCGAGGAATTAAGTGCCTGACCTGAATTTCAAAATAGAAGATGCACAGGCTGTGCCGTACGCTGCGTCACCTTTGCTTTCGTTCAAGCTGCGCGCAACAAATGCGGGATGGGAAGAAGCCGTCCACACGGTGGTCCTGCGCGTGCAAATCCAGCTCGAAGTAACCCGCCGCCATTACAGCGCGGATGAACAGGCCAAGCTGATGGACCTTTTTGGCGAGCCGGAACGCTGGGGCCGGACTTTACGCAACCTGTTATGGACCCACGCTATCGTGGTGGTGCCGCCATTCGCGAAAGAGACCGTCGTTGATTTGCAGGTTCCCTGTACTTTCGATTTTAATGTTGCGGCAACCAAGTATTTTCATGGGTTGACAGATGGTGACCTACCGCTGAATTTTCTATTCAGCGGCACCGTGTTCTATCCAAGCCCCGACGGTCAACTTCAGGTTTCGCCCATTTCCTGGGACAAGGAAACGAAATTTCGGCTACCGCTGAAGGTCTGGAAGGACGTGATCGATCATTATTACCCCAACAGCGCGTGGCTTTATTTGCGGCGTGATGTGTTCGACCGCCTCTACCAGTACAAAGTGCGCCACGGAATTCCGACCTGGGAACAAGTGATCGAGCGCGTCTTGGCTGGGACCGAACAAACGGTGCAACTGTGAATGCGAAGCTCGTGGAAGACATCGCGAATGCTGTTCTGTACGAGGGCTACATGCTGTATCCGTACCGGCCCTCGTCTGTAAAGAACCGGCAGCGCTGGAATTTCGGAGTGATCTATCCGAAAGCTTACAGCGACACGCAAAATGGCACCGACGACTGTTTCATGCAGACGGAGTGCATTGCCACGGGAACCTCGTACGCGAAAGTCGGTATCAAGGTGCGTTTCTTACAAGCGGTAGCGCGGACGGTTGGAAAGCTAATCGCACCGCTCGATGAACTGCCTACCGGAGTAGCGAACGGTCTTGCGCCAGGTTTTCGATTCGCTGAATCGATTGAAGTCGACGGGCAACTTTTTCAAGCATGGCAAGAAGCGGTCGAATGCGAGATGCTTTTGCCGGCGTTTTCCGTTGGCGCCGACAAGTCCGCGCGCCAATCTTCGGCGCATTTTTTCCCGGGCGGACGCGAACCGGAGCCCGTACGCGACGCTGATGGTAAAGTCGCTGGAATCATCGTGCGCACGAAAGAGCCTGTCTTCGCGGGAATCGACGTGAATGTTACAACCCTGCGCCCCGATTTGTACAAGATCACAGTGCGGATCTCAAACACCACTGAGAAGAAAAGCCCCGATTTGGATTACGGGCATTCAGCCGACCGGGACGCAGCCCTAATGCAATCTCTGCTGTCAGCTCACACGATTCTGACGATAGACGGCGGTGAATTCGTTTCAATGATCGATCCCCCCGCCTCGCTGAAAGAACTGGTGGCAGGTTGCAAGAATGCCGGGACTTGGCCTGTGCTGGCCGGCGAAGAAAATCGGCGGCATATGATGCTTTCATCCCCAATTATTCTGTATGACTATCCCCAAATCGCCCCCGAAAGCCCGGGCGACCTCTTTGACGGTACCGAAATCGACGAGATTCTCGCGCTGAGGATTTTGACTCTGACGGAAGATGAAAAAAAAGAAATGCGCCATGCCGATGTGCGTTCGCGGCAGATTCTGGAACGCACAGAGTCAATGCCCATGGAACATTTCATGAAGCTGCACGGAGTATTGCGAGGCCTGCGTTCCGCGGATGAGGACAAGCAATGAACGAATGGGAATGGCGGCTCCTGGAAGACAAAGCTCCCACGGGAGGTTTGAGCATCGCAGGGGTAGAAGTGAAACCGGGCGATCGCGTGCGGCTACGTCCCGCAAAACACGGGGACGTTATGGACATCGCCCTCGACGGAAAGACGGCGATGATCGAATCTATTGAGCAGGACTACGAAGGTAAATTTCATGTCTGCGTCGTGGCCGATGATGACCCAGGAAGGGACATTGGTCTCATGCGCCAGCCGGGGCATCGGTTCTTCTTCGATCCCGAGGAAGTCGAGCCGCTTCCGACGGAAGAAGCTGAACTCAGTACGACTGCGCGAGTTTGCTCTATATTGATAGCTGGTATTGGAAATGTTTTTCTTGGTGATGATGCATTTGGCGTGGAAGTGGTGCAGAGATTGGCGAGTCGCCAATTGCCTGAACGCGTGAAGGCCGTCGACTTCGGGATTCGGGGTTTTGATTTAGCCTACGCGCTGCTCGATGGCGCGGACGTCACAATTCTGGTGGACGCATGCCCACGCGGCGGGGAGCCCGGAAGCCTGTATGTAATCGAGCCTGATTTGAACGCGCCGGATGCGCCCGACGCGAATCAGACTGCGATGGACGCGCATTGCATGAATCCCATGAACGTGATTCGCATGGCGAGATCCATGGGCGGCGAATTGAAGCGAATCTTATTGGTTGGGTGCGAGCCCATGACGTTAGGTCCGGAAGAAGGCCGGATGGGTCTCAGCGAACCCGTGGCTGCCATGATTGAAGAAGCTGAGAAGTTGATCGAGTCGCTGGTGTTGAAGATTCAAAATGGCGAATCGGCCCACCAAAGCAGTTAAGACCGCGCAGGCCGAGTGGCGAGATTGATTTGGTGAGTGCTAACGACGAAATCGCACAAAGAGCGGGAGGATGTCACATGTGTTTAGCCATACCAGGGAAAATCGTCGAGATTACCTCCGACAATCCTACCAGCGCGCTCGTCGACGTGGTCGGGATGCGGCGGAAAGTTGATCTAGGGCTGCTGCAAGATGACATGCCGGTATCCGGCGATTGGGTCCTGATCCACGTTGGATTTGCGATGAGCAAAATCAGCGAGGTGGACGCGATCGACCAAATGCGAACGCTGGAGATGCTGGGCGAATGTGAAGCGGCGGTCCAAGAGGTGCGTGGTTACGGTTTGGAAGAAATTGAGGATAAGCCAAGTCGTAGTATTTGAGGATTCAAAAATGAAATACGTGGATGAGTTTCGCGATCCGGAGCTGATCACTAAGGCGGCCGAAGAAATTCGACGTCTGGCCGATCGGAATCGGCACTACCGGCTCATGGAAGTTTGCGGGGGCCACACGCACGCCATATATCGTTTTGGATTGAAGGATGTTCTTCCGCCGAATATTGAACTGATCCACGGACCCGGTTGCCCGGTCTGCGTGCTGCCCATGGGTCGCATTGACGATGCATTGTCCGTCGCAATGAAACCCGATGTGATTTTTGCGGCCTTCGGCGACATGATGCGCGTTCCCGGAACCAATGGCAGCCCCCTCGAGCACAAGGCGCGAGGCATGGACGTACGCATTGTTTATTCGCCTTCCGATGCAATTAAATTGGCGAAAATGAATCCGCAGAAGCATGTGTTATTTTTTGCAATCGGATTTGAAACCACAGCCCCTTCGACCGCATTGACTTTGATGCGTGCGAAATCGGAACGCCTGCATAATTTCTCTGTGTTCTGCAATCACGTCACCATTATTCCTGCAATTCGCGCCATTCTGGATTCTCCCGACATGCGTCTGGATGGATTTATCGGGCCGGGGCACGTTTCCACGGTGATTGGTTGCAGGCCTTACGAGTGGATCGCTAAGAACGAGCGCAAACCAATCGTAGTGTGCGGATTTGAGCCTCTCGATCTGCTGCAATCGATCGTGATGCTTCTCACGCAACTGCACAAGGGCCAAGCCAAAGTCGAAAATCAATATAAGCGAGTGGTTCCGTGGGAAGGCAATCCCGCAGCGTTACGGGCTATGGCCGAAACTTTCCAGCTTCGTCCTTATTTTGAATGGCGCGGGCTAGGTTTCATCTCACAATCCGCGTTGCGCATTCGCGAGGAATACGCTGAGTGGGATTCCGAGCAACGGTTCCACATTCCAGGCATTCGTGTTACCGATCCGAAGGCTGCGCAGTGTGGAGAAGTCTTGAAAGGCGTTTTGAAACCGGCGCAATGTAAATTGTTCGGGAAGGAATGTACGCCGGAGAATCCCGTTGGGGCGTTGATGGTATCGTCGGAAGGATCATGCGCCGCGTACTACAATTACGAACACCGGAAAGCGTCAATGGTGATGAGCATCACTTCAGCAGCATGAGCGCCGCAGCCAAACTCGGCAGCTCGAATGGTGAGGCAAAGCTCGATATCGCTGCGCCTCGAGGCGAAGCTAATTCCGGCACCCCAGCCCCCAAGATTCGCTTTCGCGAGCCCCAAATTGAAATGGCGCACGGCGCCGGTGGCAAAGCCAGCCGCCGTCTCGTCGAAGGACTGTTCGCTCCTTTCTTTTTCGGCGCGTCCGCCGGACCACTCGGCGACGCGGCCTATCTGAACCTTAACGGCTCGTGGATGGCGGTCACCACCGATAGTTTTGTTGTGAAACCGCTGGTATTTCCGGGAGGTTCTATTGGAGAGCTTGCGGTCAACGGCACCGTAAATGATTTGGCGGTGTCCGGCGCGAAACCTGAAGCGCTAGTCGTCGGGCTAATCCTTGAAGCTGGTTTACGCACGGAAGATTTACAGCGTGAAATTCAAGCTATCGCCGATGCCGCGCAAAAAGCCGGAGTGAGAATCGCTGGCGGAGACACCAAGGTTGTTGAGCACGGTAAGGCTGACGGCATGTATATCTCGACGACCGGACTCGGCACGCGGCTGCCGAATTTCGAGATCAATCCACAGACGGTGCGCCCGGGCGATAAGATTTTGCTGTCGGGGCCGATCGGCGATCACGGGATTACGATTCTACTCGCTCGCGGCGAGCTGGATATGGAAGGCGATCTTAAGTCCGATACGCGATCCGTTTTTCCGATGGTCAATGCTTTGGTGAAAGCTGTTGGCCCAGGCGTTCGTTGGATGCGAGATCCCACACGCGGCGGCGTGGCGACATCGCTCAACGAGCTCGCGAGGGATTGCGGTCTGGGAATCGTTTTATTTGAAGACAGCGTTCCCGTACACGATGCCGTGCGGGGAGCTTGCGAGCTACTGGGATTGGACCCGCTGCACATTGCGAACGAGGGACAATTTCTTGCTGTGGTCGCTTCAGAAATCGCCGATGCGGCGCTCAAGGCGTTGCAAGAAGCGCCCGGCGGCGAGGAAACGCGCATCATTGGAGAAGTACGCGAACAACCGGCAGGTTCTGTGTTGGTGATGACTCTCTATGGCGGCAGCCGGATTGTCGATATGCTCGTCGGTGATCCTTTGCCGCGTATTTGCTGATGCATATTAAAATCGAAAAATGGCCACGGATTGCCAACTCGCCTCGCAAATAGAGCAGCGCCTTCTTGCGCGAAACCAAATTCTGGAATCCTTCTTTTCACGAGAAGTGAACCGTCTTGCGGAAGCTTGCCGGGAAATGTCCGACCGGTTTCTGCGCGGCGGACGATTGCTGGCATTTGGCCAAGGCCCGTATGCCACGGACGCGCAACATGTGTCCGTCGAGTTCGTTCATCCCGTGATTGTTGGGAAACGAGCGCTTCCCGCCCTCGATCTTTCTATACTGTTCCGGCCGTGGCTTGAGGCGATTGCTCAGCCCGAAGATATCGTAATGGGTTTCGGGCCGCCCGAAGGCGACCCCGAGGTATGGGCCGCTCTCGATTCGGTGCACTCGCGCAAAGCGATGACGTTCGCGTTCCCGGGCCTCGAAGGTTCTTATACGATCCCGCCCAGTGACGCCGATCCGTTTATTCAACAGGAATTGGTTGAGGTCCTCTATCACACGCTTTGGGAGACGGTACACGTATTCTTCGAACGCCGTGAGCTGGGACATGACGTCGGCCAGACTGAATTCCTCTACCCATTCCTCGGGCGCGAGAAACAACACACTGGCGATGTGATGGCTGAAGTGGCCAACTCTGTTCGAATGAAGGTTGCGGATGACGCGAAGTTGCGCGCCCAGGTAGCCGCAGAAGAGGCGGATTTGATCAGTAACGCGACTGCGGCGATTTCTGAACGCATTCGTCAGGGTGGCAAGCTCATCATTTTTGGAAATGGCGGGTCGGCGACCGACGCAAACGACTGGGCTATCGACTGCATCGCTCCTCCCGCAGGCTGGAAGCCGATCCCCGCTGTTTCGCTCGCGCTGGAACCGGCGAATATTACGGCGATTGCGAATGACGTTGGCGTGGAAGTGATTTTTCTGCGTCAGATGATTGCTCAGGCCCAACCAAATGATGTCGCGGTAGCGATTTCCACCAGCGGAGGCTCGCGGAATCTCATCATGGCGCTGGAAGAGGCACGCAAACGCAATTTATTGACGGTGGCCCTGCTTGGCTACGATGGCGGCGAAATTAAGCGACGCGGACTGGCCGATTTCCCGCTGGTCGTTCATTGCGATTACATTCCGCGGATTCAGGAAATTCAAGCTTCGATCTACCACGTTATACGCGAGGCCTTGGAGGGATCCGGCTGTGGCCATGCTTGAACTTTATGGCACGAAGAGTTGCCAATTCACGCAGGAAATGCGCGAGTGGCTCGAATGGAAAGGCGCCGAATTCGTCGAGTACGATGTGGAAGCCGATGCCGCGGCCTGCGCTCGAATGCGCGTTATCGCAGACGGGCAACGCACGGTGCCGATTCTCGTTGATAGCGGCAAAGTAGTGCAGATCGGCTGGCAAGGTCGTGGCTGTATCGTGAGCGTGGATTGATCTGAATGGCGAGCGCGTGTTCCATCAAAGTTCGCGGCGTGGTACAAGGAGTGGGATTCCGCCCTTTCGTGTTTCGATTGGCCCGCGCAAATACTTTAGCGGGATGGGTCCTCAACGGCGAGGAAGGTGTTGAGATTTTCCTCGAAGGTCCGGATCAAAGTCTGCAAGCGTTTGTTCAGGCCTTGAAGACCGAATCACCTCCGGCGGCTGATATCACGGAAATTGAAATTCACGCCTCCCAGCCCGTCGGGTACAACGAATTTACAATTCGTGAGAGCCGGCGGAACGAGCGGCCGTCTGTCCGAATTTCGCCGGACCTGCCGGTGTGTGACGATTGCATGCACGAGCTGTTCGATCCTGGCGACCGGCGATATTTTTATCCTTACATTAATTGCACCAACTGCGGTGCACGTTACACGGTCACCCAAAGTCTGCCTTACGACCGTGCGAATACGACGATGAAGTCCTGGCCGCTCGATGAATATTGCGGGACCGAGTATCACGATCCTGCTAATCGACGGTTTCATGCTCAGCCAGTTGCTTGCCCTGGATGCGGGCCCGGATATTATTTGCAAACCGGCGATAAAACGATACGCGGCAACGAGCAGAGCATTCGCAGCGCAGTTGAGATGTTGTCCGCCGGCAAAATTCTTGCAATCAAGGGTCTGGGCGGCTACCACCTCGCCTGTGATCCACGAAATGCCGAGACGGTACAGTCTTTGCGAACTCGAAAGTATCGGAAGGAAAGGCCTTTCGCGCTGATGGCCAGAGATCTGGAGGTTGCCAGAGATCTAATCGTGGTCTCGGCGGACACGGAAGCATTGCTAACGTCACCAGCGCGGCCGATTGTTATCGCACCTGCAAGAATCAGCCTACCTGGCATCGCTCCCGACAATCACGAACTCGGCGTGATGCTGCCTTATACGCCGCTTCACCATCTGCTTTTTGCCGCGGGAGCGCCGGAAGTCCTGGTGATGACGAGCGCCAATCGATCGAGCGAACCAATTGCTTTTGACGATATCGAAGCGCTCGAGCGCCTTTCCAACATCGCCGATGCTTTGTTGATCGGTGAACGTCCGATCGCACGGCGAGTGGACGATTCGATAACGCGCGCCGGCGTTTTTGGCCCAACCGTACTCCGGAGGGCTCGCGGTTATGCACCAAGTGCTGTAACCGTATTCCCGACCACAAGGCCGATACTCGCGGTCGGTGCGGATTTGAAGAACACGATTACGCTCGTCGTCGATGGGCAGGCCTTCGTGAGCCAGCATATTGGAGACCTGGAACATTTCCAGTCGTTTCAATCGTTTCAGCAGGCCATTGGCGATTTGCTGTCGATGTATGAAGTGCGCTGGGACGAATTGCTGGTTGTGCACGATTCCCACCCGCAATACGCTTCTGCGGCATACGCGGCCACGCTGCAGTCGTTTGACACCCAAAATGTACAACATCATCGCGCGCATCTGGCTTCCGTGCTGGCCGAGCGCGGCGAATGCGACAAGCAGGTCGTAGGCGTTAGTTTTGACGGCACGGGCTACGGAGATGACGGCAGCATCTGGGGCGGCGAGCTCTTCACAGGTAGCGTCTGTGAAGGGTTTGAGCGTGTGGCCCATTTGCGTCCCGCGCTGCTCGCGGGCGGCGATGCGGCTGCGCATTATCCTGTTCAAGCTGCGGCGGGCTTCCTCGCTCAAATTGATGGTTTACCTGACCTGGCTGCGGCTCCATTCAATTTCTCCGAGCGCTATCACCAGGCGATGGCTTTGGTTCGCACGAACGTAAGGACATTCCATACGACTTCAGTTGGCCGTCTGTTTGACACCGCTGCGGCATTGGTCGGATTCACGCGTGAAACCACTTTTGAAGGACAAGCCGCCATGTGGCTGGAGCAAACTGCTCGCGAGGCTCCGGCAGCCGAGCCTTATTTTTTCCCCTTCGCAAATGGGGAACTTGACTTCCGTCCTCTACTGAAGAATTTGGCGTCGGACCGTTTTCGTGGCCGTGCCGCCAGTGAATGCGCGCGTGCGTTTCAGCGCGGAATTGCGCAGGGGCTTGTCGACGCAGTTAAGGCGCTGTGCCTTCCAAATGAAATCGACACGGTCGTGCTTTCAGGTGGAGTTTTTCAGAATGAGCTGCTGCTGGAGGATTTGCAATCAATGCTGGATCCCAACGCGTTCGAGATATGGACGAATCATGCGGTCCCAGCGAACGATGGCGGAATCAGCTTGGGACAGGCGGCCCTCGCGTCGTTCGGCCGTTTTGACGCCGTCACGTCGGCGAAGTGGAAGCAGCAGGTATCCGCATAAGGCGGCCATGCACGAACTTTCAATCGCGATGAGTATTGTCGAACTGGCTCAGGAAGAATCAGACCGCAGAGGTGGTGTACAAATCAAGGCCGTCCACCTTCGTCTCGGACTTCTCTCAGGAGTCGTGAAGGACGCGCTGCTCTCCTCATACGAAATGGCTTGCGAAGATACACCGCTCGAAGGATCTCAACTCGTGGTGGAAGAAATTCCGGTGCTAGTGTTCTGCCGGCAATGCAATGCGCAGCGGCCGGTGCATTCTACGCAACAATTTTGCTGCTCGGAGTGTGGCACTCCCACGGGCGAAGTCGTTCAGGGGAAGGAACTCTTAGTGGTCGGTCTTGAGGTGGAACAGTGAGCGCGAAGACTCGAATGATTGAAGTACGCGAAAACGTTTTCAAGCAGAACGACCTCGTCGCTCGTGCACTGCGCGAGCGTTTCCGTGAGGCCGGAGTATTCGTCGTGAGCCTCGTCTCTAGCCCCGGCGCCGGAAAAACGGCCCTGCTTGAGAGGACGCTGACTTCCCTTCACGAACAATCTCGAGTAGCTGCCTTGGTTGGCGATCTCGCGACGGAAAATGACGCCGCGCGATTAGCTCGCAGTCAGGCCCCGGTAAAACAGATCATTACCGGCACGGTCTGTCACCTCGAGGCCACAATGGTCGAACGCTCGCTCGAAGGATGGAATCTTGGCGACTTGGACTTCCTATTCATCGAGAACGTGGGCAATCTTGTCTGCCCTTCGTCTTATGATCTCGGCGAAGATCTGCGCCTCGTTTTAATGTCGGTGACGGAGGGCGAGGATAAGCCGCTGAAATACCCGACAATTTTCAACAGTGCGGATGTAGCCGTGATAACGAAAATCGATTTGGCCGAGGCCGTAGAATTCGACGCCGCATCCGCTAATCGGAACATTCAGGCGGTGCGATCTGAAATGACGATCATCAACGTATCGGCGAAAACCGGCGCAGGGATGGAACAGTTCCTCGATTTTCTACAATCGCGAAGCAGGGTTGGCCGCAACACATCGAACCCGCGTGACGCTAGCGCAGTCCGCGCCTCCGACTGACTTATCCCGAGAAATTAGGAAAGAGAAGCCAGGCGCCGTGCGATATCGAACCTACAAGGTCAAGAGCTCTCCTGTTCGGACCTCGACAACGTTGATTTTTCTCACTGTTTGTTGAAGTCAGCACAGGCGGTGACATGGTTGATCACCATCTTTGTGATCACCTCTGCGACATAAGGATCCATGAATTCAATTTCGATTTTGTGAGACTAAGATTTAGCGGCCTCGGCCACGACCCGGAAAGCGTTCGATTACAGTGTCAGTGGGTACCGCAGCCGTACCGACGATCAGATCGTCAGACAACACCCATCGACTTGACGGTTTCCATCCATTTTCATAAGGTTTCTCGCTCACTTTTGCATCGGCGCTCAGATTCGCAAGGTTTACACTCGATGTAGCGGTTTTGCCGCCGTCATAGTATTGATCGAGGATTGTGCTTGTGTGGACCAGCGTTATAACGCACCCATTGATCTCACTGATTTGATAGTTACCTGACAACTCGAGTGGGATCTCAGATGAGGTTCTTGAGGCTCGTAGGTTTGCATAGCTATCCAGGGCCCCCTTCAATTGACTCAGCGAGTCTATATTCCTTCTTGTGGCGGATACTGATTTCAAAAGATTTGGACTCGGTGAGCACCTCTGCGCGGTTCCGATACAGAATGTCAGATTCCAACCCTTATCTGGGTCAGCGAACGTTTTTGGCAGATCGGCATGCAGTGTAACCCGGTCACCAGGCGTCAAATTTCCTCGCACTGAGGGGAATGTGCCTTGCGGTAAGTCCAAGCGTCTTCCCCTTTCTACCTGTAATCCATGTATCTTGATGAGATTGAAATTCGTGATCGATTCATCGGTGGGAACTATAAAATCTATTTGCAAATGACTATGATCCCCCCAATCACTCCTGGCAACAGTGATATTCATGCCGAATCGATCCGGATCTGCCAAAATGTAGCGGAATCCAACTGGAGAACTTTTCGATTCTTGAGTGCTCAATTTCGAGAAATTCGCTTTTTCAAAAGCATGATTAAGCCTCAACTTTGTTATCGGGTTATAAAATCCCGCCCCCTGTATATTGTCGATCAGCGATGTTTGCGTTCCCGCCAGCAAGGACATTCCAAGTAACAGCAGAAGTGGGGTCGTAGAGGCGACTCGTTTCATGTTCAAGGTGTCTCGCATTCTCATCGGAGCTCTCTGCGTCATTCAAACGCAGCGATGCGCTGGGAACTGATCGACGAATGATAGGAGATGGCGCGATATCCGCAGCGCGTGCACTCATCAGTGCCAAGGTCGGAATCCCTGTATTCACATCAGTACGGCAGAGCTGCAGACGGTTGTTCAGGAAGTGAATCTCGTGAAGGTTGTGGTGACGCGCGACCAGCACAACGCGGGCAGGCCTGCGCTACAAGGATTTGCTTGTCTTCCAGTTCGACAGCGTGGTTGCTTTTCTCCAATCCTCGTGATCGAAGGCTGAGGCCATGCGATTGATTTCACCGTCTGAGATGCCTACCTTCTTTGCTTCACTACGCCATGCAGAGACCGCCCTGCCTACGTCTGCGGCAATACTCTTCGCCTCGTCTGTCTTGAGGTCGAAATAGTGTGCAACGCTCAAAGCCAAATCTAGAGAAGCGGATGTATCTTCGATGTCGATCGCCGTACAGAGAATTCTGGGCTTAACGTCAACTGGTACTGGATTCAAGTCGTAGGCGGGAGAAAGGGTCCAACCGTTGTTGCCCTGATATAGAAATCCGTGGTTGCGCAAATGATCGTCGGTATTCGAGATGAGCACACTGAAACGATCCTTCGCCAAAGTTGCTTCAGGTCAGTTGATGCACTGGCTCCGTATCGACGGATGGCATCCGCAATTTCCATATAGCTGCGTTGCTCACGATCAATTGCGCCCAGGATGCTCATCGCGGATAGAAATGGGATCCTGTAACCTCCTTGACGATCAAAACGCCGGAGAAGTAAAACCGGCTTCTCCGCGACCATCTCAATTCTTGATTCCGGGACCTGTGTTACATGACTCGTTCGCATTCCCGCGCCCACGCAGAACCTAAGCCAGGAGTTTCTCGAGCGGCTCCCAATAGTGCGCTTTCCATCCTGAAGCCAGGACTTCTGCCTCACCTTTAGGAAAGCCCGTATGGTCAAATACGATCTTGGTCCCGGAGCCTTGCTCCACGAGCTCGAACTTCGCAATCGAATAGACGCCCGGAGCCCAGCCGCCTGTTCGCCAAGCCTGCACGATTCGCTCGTTCGGCACAAGTTCGACGTGTCGTCCCGTGATGTACCCGCCGAAGAGCGCGAACGCGCCTCCCACTTCACGACTGATCTCCGCTGGCTTGTCTCCCAGGTGCATGGACTGCAAGACTCCACTGAGCTGTATGACCTTGTCGAACTGTTTGGCGTCGGTAAGCGCTTCGTAGACCCGCTTCCGGTTCGCTTTGAAAACGGCCTCTTGGTGAATGGATTCCTCCGTACGAGAAATCTCCTCCTCGGCTCCCGCCCAAGCCTTAGTTGAGCCCAGGGCCAGGCCACCGAATGCCATCGCAACACCGACGATCGCTTTCCGCCGCGTGGGCCCATTGGTCAGAGCCGCCAGATCATTTCTATCGCTCATCATCGTCCTCCCGAATTCTTGCGTTCAACCGTCACCGCATAAGAGCATCGTGCGAAAATATGTTCAAGATAATATTTCACTGGGCAGACAGCGCCGGTCGAGGCATACTTCAGCGCCTAACGAATGAGGAGGCTTCATGCCTTACCCCGCCGGTCATCGCGCGGCAGTAAAGAAAAATATTATTGACAGCGCACGCAAGCTATTCAATCGCCGTGGCTTTGAAAGTGTCTCTCTCAACCAAATCATGGCCGGTGCGGGCTTGACGAACGGTGGATTCTATAGCTATTTCAAAAGCAAGAGCGATCTGTATGCTGCCGTGCTGGGATGTTTCTTCACCGACCCGGAATGGAAAAGCTGCTGGGAAGGCGTGCATGTCGACCTTTCCTCCACCGACGTAGGGCCGCAAGTCGTTCGCGCCTATCTATCGCGCCAGCATTTCGAGGACGTCGAGAACTCCTGCCCCATGGTCGCATTGCCGACCGACGTCGCGCGCAGCGGCGTAAGTGCGAAACGCGCCTTCGAGACAGTATTCAAAGCTATGGTAAGCGTCTTGGAGCGGAGCTTGATCCAAAATGGCAGATCTCGCCGCACCACGGCACAGAGCATAGCTGCCCTAGCTATCGGCGGCATGGTCGTGGCTCGTACCATGGTCGACCGCGCTCTCGCGGACGAATTGCGCGCCTCCTGCACGGTCGTTGCTCTCAATCTTGGCGGCTGGGACAAAAAGAGCAAATCGGAAAGCGGCAAATCCAAACGATCCCAACCGCGCCGCGTGGCAGCGTACTAGTTGCACCAGATGCGATGAAGAGAACCGCAGATGCGCGGTTTGCTTCTTTGCCCTGGCGATTCGTTCTCACGGTGTACTCGGAAACAATTGAACTTTTCCCGTTACGAGCCGATCCTAAACATGAATGGCGCCCGCTAGAAGTCTGGATGTGGGAAGTTGACCAAGAACGAAGATCCAGGGTCGTATAGTCGGAAGCTGAACCATCCCTGACTGTCCCACCTGACCTAAGAGCCGAATTGTTCCGAATGCACCGAAAGGACCGGTTGAAAAAGCAGCCGGTCTTCTGGCGTAAATGCTTGTAGTTGTTCGAGATTATAGAGCGTACGCTCATGGTTCATTTGGATAGAATGTCTGCCCTTTCGGTAGAAGGTCAAGCCCTCCAAAATGCTATCTCTGTCGGAACCTGAAATTGACCCTGATCTTCCTTGCCCCGACTTGGACTCTTGGGGCCTTCGGCGAAGAGATGGTCTACCGTGGCTACCTTATGAACCGAGTTGCCCAGCTGCTCAATCGCACTCGGTTTGCCTGGATCGTCAGCCTGATTGCAGTCCACGTGGGCTTTGGGCTTGCGCACGCCGACCAAGGATTGACTGCAATGATCGACGAAGGCTTGATGGGACTATTGCTGGGATTGATTTATCTGCGTACGGGGCGCAACTTGGCCGTGCCGATCATCGCGCACGGAATTCCTTCCAGTGCGGAAAGACGCAACAAAGTGAACGTCCGGTTGTATTGTGCTTTGAATTTCTACGATGAAGTAAGCAATTAACTCGCCCGCGCTTGTTCCGCAGGCGGCTGTAATGTTGCACTTGGCATTGGTCGCCGCTTTGATCTGGCTTAGCACGCAGAACATTTGCGGAGAACACCGTCACTCGAACCTGTCAACTCGAACCTTGTCTCGCAATGCCAAGTGAGGCAGCATCGACAGCACAATGCGAAAATTCACCTTGCGCTCCTCCAAGGCAGCGCGCTTTACTCTTTCGGTGTCGGTGTGTTTATTCGTTCTGACTACGCTCATCATGGGCGCGGTCCACCAATCTCAATCCACCAGGCCCTCCGCCGACCTCATCATCGCAGATGCCAAGGTTTGGACCGTCGACAAGGCGCACCCTGAAGCTCAGTCCGTCGCCATTCTCGGCGAACGCATCGTTGCAGTGGGTTCGAACGCGGACGTCGACTCCTGGCGCAGCCCGAACACACAGGTCATCGACGCCGGCGGCAAGTTGCTCTTGCCCGGCTTCAATGACGCGCACGTGCACTTCATCGACGGAGGATTGAGTCTCGATAACATCAAATTGAACGATGCAACGAGCACGAAAGAATTCATTCGCCGAATCGCCGAGCGCGCTAAAGGTACGCCGAACGGACAGTGGATTCTCGGAGGCGAGTGGGACGAAACCAAATGGGATTCGCCCAACCTGCCCACTAAGGACATGATCGACCCAGTCACGCCTGATACTCCCGTTTTCGTCGATCGTTATGACGGGCACATGGCGGTAGCCAATACCCTGGCCCTACGCCTCGCCGGCATTACCGCGAAAACACCTGACCCGCCCGGCGGCATCATTGTGCGTGATGCGCATGGCAACCCGACCGGCGCTCTCAAAGACGCAGCGCAGGATTATGTCAACAAAGTCATTCCGCCGCTCACGCACGAGCAGCGTTTGCATGCCACCAGGCGCGCCCTAGCCCACGCCGCCGCCCTTGGTGTCACCAGCGTGCAGCACATGAACCCGGAATATGCAGACATCGCCGTGTATTCCGAGTTGCTTGATCGTGGTGAACTCACCGCGCGCATCTACGTAGCGCCGCTGATTACGGGGGGCGTGGATGATCAGGCAAAGATCGGCATCCGTCACGCTTTTGGCAGTCCCTATCTTCGCATTGGCGCGGTGAAAGCCTATTCCGACGGGTCACTTGGGTCCGCCACCGCCTACTTTTTCGAACCGTTTAACGACCAGCCGCAGAATCGAGGACTACTCTCCGACGAAATGCACCCCATCTCGCTCATGCGCGAACGAATGATGAAAGCTGACGCCGCTGGCTTGCAAATCTGTACTCACGCCATTGGCGATCAAGGAATTTCGATCATTCTCGATCTCTACTCCGAAATCACCAAGGCACACGGTGAAACTGACCGCCGTTTCCGCATCGAGCATGCCCAGCACGTGGCGGCCAAGGACTTCGATCGCTTCGCTCAGCTCCACGTTATAGCCTCTGTCCAGCCGTACCACGCTATAGATGACGGACGCTGGGCCGAAAAGCGCATCGGACACGACCGCGCCAGTCGCACCTACGCTTTTCGCACTTTCCTTGATCACGGCGTGCGCCTGGCCTTCGGAACGGATTGGGATGTGGCGCCGCTCAATCCGCTCCTCGGCGTCTATGCTGCTGTCACCCGTGCCACGCTTGACGGTAAGAACCCTAACGGCTGGTTCCCCGAGCAAAAGCTGTCAGTCGCGGAAGCAGTCGAGGCTTACACCATGGGGTCGGCCTATGCCGAATTCCAGGAAAATGAAAAGGGCTCGATAACTCCCGGGAAGCTTGCCGACATGGTTCTCCTCAGCGACGACATCTTCTCCATTGATCCTCCCAAGATCCGCGACGTCAAAGTGCTGAAAACCTTCGTCGGCGGCAAGCTCGTCTGGGACGGTAACGCCGCCGTGGGCGACGAGCCTTCTAACCGATGAAGCAGTGGATGATGCTGCAATGCAGTCCGAAAGAGTCGTCCGGCAGGTGATTGAAAATTCACCTGACGATTAGCGCTTGCGATCCCTGGGCCTCCGCACCACCGTCTGCTCGTCGGCAGCCGCTTGCAGCAATTGCAGGAACGCCTGTGCGTCTCGCGTAAGCGGGCGACGGCGTGGATAAATTACGTCCAGGTTGCGGCGCAACGGTTCGACGTCCATGATCTCAATGGCCACCAGCTTGCCGCTGCGAAGTTCGCGCGAGACGGCGATCTGCGGCAGGAAACTCAGTCCCAGCTTACGCTCCACCATACGCTTGGCCGCTTCTATCGTTTCCACTTCCAGCACGGTATTGGGCAACTGACCCGCACGCCGGAACAAACCCTGACTGAGCGTCCAATCGCTCGATCCTCGGTCGAAAAAGATCAGCGGCATGGACTCCACTTCTTGCAGTCGCACGCGACGTTTTCGGGCTGCTATGTGATTCGGATGGCCGACCAGAATTAATGGATCATCGCGCAGCGTTATGGTTTCCATTTCCGGGTGATTCAACGATCGAGCCACGCCGATTTGGGCCTCGCCGTCCAGAACCATCTTTAGAACATGCACGGAGGTTCCGGACCGCAAACTGACCATTACTTTGGGATTGGCAGCCTGGTAGTCCTTCATCACGTCAGGCAAGAAGTAGGTGCATACGGAAAGTGCGGCGGCAATCGTTAACGCGCCACCAGCGGACGGCTGAAGTTCGTGGATCGCTTGTCGCGCGCGGGCCACATCGCGCAGAAGCTGCTCAGCGTGCGGAGCGAGGGCCTTGCCTGCGGGCGAAACAGAGAAGCTCCCGCGAACCCTGGCAAAAAGTTTGACGCCCAGCGAATCCTCAAGCGCTTGAATGCGGGCGCTCACGGCTGGTTGGCTAATGCGCAAAGCGCCAGCCGCACGGTGGAATCCCCCGTACGTTACAACGGCGAGGAATGTTTCGATTTGGTCGATTTCCATAAATTTCTTCTCTTCCATTCAAGAATTTGCTGCCGCACCGGATCGGTCCAGCCAATACACAGAACGCTGTACTATGTCCTAGAACCTCTGATAACCATATTCTATCAAGATGATAATTACAATCAGCTTGACTGATTACCTGTGAAAGCGAAGACTCAATCACTGTCGCGCGTTGATCTGAGCGCGGCCGCTAGTCGGCCCTAGATTCCAGTCCAATTGTCCGCCACGGACGAAGGTGCAAAAATGACCAGCAAGAACGGCAATGGCAATCATAAGAATCTCGAACATTCGTGGAAGACAGACCTGCGATGGGAAGGAATCACGCGTCCGTATTCCGCGAAGGATATTGAGCAGTTGCGGGGTTCCGTACACATCGAGCACACGCTCGCTCGCATGGGCGCTGAACGGCTCTGGCAATTGTTGCAGGAAGATCTGTATGTGCCGGCACTGGGAGCGCTGACAGGCAACCAGGCTGTCCAGCAGGTTGGGGCGGGCCTCAAGGCGATTTACATGAGCGGCTGGCAAGTTGCCGCGGACGCCAATGACGCCGGTCAAATGTATCCTGACCAGAGCTTGTATCCCGCGGATAGTGTTCCGAACGTTGTGAAGAAAATCAATCACGCGTTGCAGCGCGCAGACCAAATCCATCACGCGGAAGGGAAGAACGGCGTGCACTGGTTCGCGCCGATCGTCGCCGACGCTGAAGCAGGGTTCGGCGGGAATCTGAATGCATTTGAGCTAATGAAGGCGATGATCGAGGCCGGCGCGGCGTGCGTGCACTTCGAAGATCAATTGTCTTCGGCTAAGAAGTGCGGGCACCTCGGTGGCAAAGTGCTGGTACCCACCAGCGAAGCAATTCAGAAGTTGGTTGCGGCGCGTCTGGCAGCGGATGTGATGGACGTGCCCACATTAATCATGGCACGCACCGACGCCGACAGCGCGCATCTGCTGACGAGCGACATCGATCCTCGCGATCTCAATTTTCTGACAGGCGAGCGCACTCCAGAAGGATTCTTTAAGATTCGCGGAGGCCCAGAGTCAGCTATCGCGCGAGGGTTGGCCTACGCGCCATACGCGGATTTGCTCTGGTGCGAGACCTCGAAACCGGACCTGGGTGAAGCGCGTCGCTTCGCGGAAGCGATTCACGCAGAGTATCCAGCGAAAATGCTGGCTTATAACTGCTCGCCTTCGTTCAACTGGCGGAAGAACCTTAACGACGCCACAATCGCCAAATTCCAAGGCGAGTTAGCGAAGATGGGCTACAAATTCCAATTCATTACGCTGGCAGGCTTTCACGCGCTTAACCTTTCGATGTACGAACTGGCGCGCACCTATAAAGAGACGGGCATGACTGCTTATTGCAAGCTGCAGGATCATGAATTCGCCAGCGAGAAGGAGTTTGGATACGAAGCGGTGAAGCATCAGCGCTTCGTGGGCACTGGCTATTTCGACGCTGTGCAACAGGCAATCACCGGTGGATCGGCTTCGACGGCTGCGCTAATTGACTCGACCGAAACAGCTCAGTTTAACGAGGTAAAGGTACAGCGCCCCACGCAAAATGTGAAGGAGATGCGTCAAGCGGCCTCTGCTGCAGATTAGTTCGCTGGCAGCAAAATAGTAGACCCGATGGGAATCGACGCTGGGGATCGAAGGAAACGTCAGCGTTACGCTCGACGAGCGTCGTCCATTTTGCTCCGCGTGACAACTGCTGCTCTCCACGTAACTCTCCACGCTCCCTCAATCATGAACAAAGTATGGGAGTTTGACGTAAAGCTGGCGTTGTTCTGTTCACCCGGCGCAGCCGGCCCCGTGGGGATTCCATTGTCCTGCAGAAAAGCAAAATTGAGGGGCTCCTCACAATTTGCGTTGCAGACCGCAAAGTTGTAATTGCATTCCAAGCTGTCTATAGTGAGGGCCGCACACCATTGCGTCGAGTGCGCGCCTGGGCCAGTACAGCTGATTTGAGGTCCCCAACCAGGAGGATAGAATTGGAGCTCCAATACCGCTGAACCTGCGTCCGTTGATAGCCCGGTGCCGGTATTCGAATCGCTGTCGGGCTTGCACGCATTCTGCGGGTAGGAATTAGGGTCACACAAATCGAGGCTTAGCCAAACAGCTGGCGTAAGCTCGAAAGTGGCTATTGAGCTTCCCGACTGAGTTGGGGTCGGATCTTGCTTGGGTAAGGTTATCTCCCAGACCATGTTGTTTCCCGAATTTGGAGTTTTCGAGAAAAACTGGATCGATGGTTCGTCGTGTCCGATGTACCAACCGTTGTCGTAAAAGCGCCCTCCGTCCGGCCCATGCAGATCGGTGCATGCCATGTAAGGCTTCACGTTTTTGGAGATTGGGCTGTAACCATTGCAGTCCAGGCCGCCTCCGACTGCTTTTGTCTGTGCGGAGCACATCACGCTACAGATTAGACTGAACACCAACAGGGTCAAATACTTCACAAATCGTGTCAGCATAATTCTCCTCCGGGGAACTTTTTCTTGGCCTCAAAAACGACCGACTGATTCCAATACGTGCGCCAGTCGTTAGTAATGTCCGAGTGAATACGCCCCGGTTTCATAACAAGTCAACGAAAATCAGAGTAATGACAGTACCGGACCGAGGCGTGTAGTGAATTTGATGAGTGCGGTAGTTCGTGCAGTTCGCTACGCTTCTCTCCGATTTGCGTCTTGGTCCCGCAGAGACGGCCCGTTCGCTCTAGCTCCTCCAGGCTTTTCACGCGGCCTTCTCCGTAACTGTTGCAGTGGTGAAACAGCGCGAATGTCAGCAGATGTTCAAGCGGTACGTCGAGATTAAAATGAAGGAAAAGAGCGAGGAGCAGACGTGAACATCAAACAGATTATTCCAGCCCCAGGTTGGAGTGCTGTGGAGTGCAAGATCTACAACCAAGACGGAACCGGGGAAATAATTAAGTATGAGTCCTCACCGCTTGTCGGTTGGGCTTTGGTTGAAGGCGACGATAAGACCGAGGTTCAAGCACTAGTGTGCCAGGATGAACTCGACGGTCACTACAAGATTGTGACTTGGCAGGAATGGAGAGAAAAGCACGCTTCATGCATCCTCGCACCGGGTCAAGAACTAAAGCCTTATGAAAAAGAGTATATGGAAGACCAAGTTAGAGATTGGCGTGTGCTGGCAAAACGTGCCTTAGACGAACAAGCGCAGAAGGGTGGTCCATCATGAAAAGAAGTCGGAAGGTCCAGTGATTGCCGGTTTCGCGGAACCAATGCGATGCTTGGCGGTTACAAGACTGCCCGAAGGCGAAGCATGGCAGTGCGAACTTAAGCTCGAAAGCAGGCACAGAAAATGGTCGGCATTGAAACGTGGGATGTTGAAGGCTTTCGCAAGCGCATCCAGGCGATGACTGATGAACAGTTAATCCGCTGCGGCAAAGCCGCTCGCTATATGCGCGATTCCCGCAATTCTCCTGGCGGAAAAACCGTTGAGCCTATCTACGATGTCCAGCTAACCGAATGCATTGCAGGGTGGCGTCGTCGCCACCCGAAGACAGTAAAGTAGCCCACAGTGAAATGTCCGATGTGCAAAATGCCCATGAAGCTCCAGCACTGGCGTTCGGCTCAGCTCACTACAGGCCCGCTCCGATGATCCGACAGCGATACGGCTGCCTGAGAAGTGCGTTCCCTCCCAGGGCCTAGCGCCCTTGGGATATAATCTGCCCCGATTTCGAAGTTTGACGGGAGATCCGAATGAAACATCTTCTGAGCGCTTCGCTATTGTTTCTTCTCGCCTCAACCTCGAATACCCTCGCCCAATCCAAAACAGACGAAGAAGTGGTGGGCAAACTGCCGCAGGACTTTTGCGACGCCTGGGCCAAACATGACGGCCACGCGCTCGCCAAAATTATGGCAGAGGACGTCGATTTCGTGACTGTTGCCACGACTTACCTGCACGGCAGGGCTGACTTCGAAGCGTTCCATGTGCGCTTACTCGGCGGCCGTTTCAAAGATTCCACAATTACCGTTCTCAAAACCACAACTCGTTTTCTACGATCGGATATGGCCGTTGTTCATTGGAGTTGGAAGATTGAGGGAGACAAAAACCCGGATGGAACTGCGCGCCAGCCACGCTATGGGATGATGACGCTGGTTGCGGAAAAGCAGAACGGGAATTGGCTTGTCATTGTGGGCCAGAATACCAACGCCAGTCTCGGCATACCGCCCGAACTTCAAGACATAAAGACGCCGATCGCGATTCCCGGAACCGCACCGGCAGGCTAGCTGCTCAGTTAGTGCGTGTTGCAATTCAGGAGTATCTAGACCGCGAACAGAGCTAGGGATCGCAGTCAAATCTGCATCACAAGACCCACGGCCTAGATGGAAACGGGGCAGGAGATGTCCCGTTGACCAGCACGCCAGATTCACATAGCAACCGCATCAAAACCAATCGTCACTTCGCCGCTACGCTTCGACAACGGTTAGCAAACTCCTGTCCCGCTGTGATCGAAACGCTCGCCAGCCTATCTGACGAGCATCTGATAGAAATCTACCTCGCCGACGCGGCTCGCGGGCAACAGCATGCCGTCAACCGCATGAAAGCGGCGCAATCGTGACGTTTACAAATGTGGACAAGAAATTCCTCAGGCAGGTGGGCGTCGCCAATGACGACCCTGATTTCCGTTTGGCATTGGCCGAGGAAATCGCGAAGCATGACGCGCCGATACGAGTGGCAGTCGAGCCCGACGCAGCGAATCGGCAATTGATAAAGATGGCCTTGCTTAACCTACTCAACGCATCTCAAGAGCCTCAACATCAGCACCCTGAAGAAAGCCGTAGGCAGACCCGAGCAAACAAGACCCCGCAAACGCCAAGATGAACCACGGACTACGCTTCTAAAGCGCGTAGGTTACGAGCATCAGGGTTACTGCCAATAAACCGAAGACAGTTAATCTATCCATTTTTCACATCTCACAGATTTTACTAGGAGCTCGTCGCAACGGATGTTTATTGGATGTTTATTGGCTTCGTTGACTTGCCTGCTGGCCCAACCTAAGATGAGCGCCACATGCCGGACTCATCATTCTTAATTGGCCGCACCATTTCCCACTACCGCATCGTTGAGAAACTCGGTGGCGGCGGCATGGGCGTGGTGTACAAGGCCGAAGCTGAGAGCGAGACATATCAGTTCGAATCTGTCTATTCTCGGAAGGATTGAGCGAGGGTTCTCGATTTTCGATACTTCGTGTATCGTAGCACTTAAACCTACAGGCTTATCGTATCACAATCATTATACACAGCTTATAATACATCTATGCCATTGACAGTGTCAGATAAATAGGCTATTATTCCTGACGTAGAGGAAACACATATGACAGCCTCCACCACCAATGCAATCTTAAAGCGAATTCGAGCAAAGCACCGCGGATGGGTGTTTACGCCCAGACAGTTTGCACACCTCGGCACCCGTGCTGCTGTAGACCAGGCTTTGTCTCGGCTTCAGCGGACTGGTCAGATTCGTCGTCTGGCTCGGGGTGTTTACGAGTTCCCGAAGGTGCACCCCAAAATTGGCGTCCTCTCCCCCTCTCCCGAGGCCGTTGCCAAGGCCATGGCTGAGAGGACGGGGAGCCGAATCAGCGTCTCCGGGGCAAAAGCTGCCAATCTACTTGGGCTTTCAACCCAAGTGCCCATGCAGAATGTCTTCTGGACAGAAGGACCTTCTCGCACCATTCGAATTGGCAACCAGACCGTCGCGCTCAAGCACGTGGCCCCCTCCAAAATGATTGGTGCGGGAACAGAAGCGGGAGTCGTCATTCAGGCTGTTCGCGCGCTCGGGAAAGAGGGAGTTCACGAGATCTCTATCCATTCCCTTGCGAAGCAGCTTCCTCGTCCCGTCAAGAAAGCCGTTAGACGGCTTGTGCCGACTGCACCGGGTTGGTCGCAGCCCGTTCTAAATCAACTCAGCGCCTGACGCGAAATCCTATGGACGACTTCGCAAAAGGCAAACCCACCGAGCGGCAGCCCTATTTCGAGGAAACTGCCGCCCGGCGCTCTTCCACAACTACTGCAATAGAAAAGGACTTTTGGATTTGCTGGACGCTCAAGCATCTCTTCGCCCTGGCGGATATTCCTGAACTCCGCTTTATGATTTCGCTAGTCTGAATTGGCCCCTTTCGATCGTTTGATTTGGCCCCACCCTACTGAAACTCATATACCGTGTACTCCGCTTCGGGCTCAGTCGCCCCAAGGGAGGCCGGGTGGACAGGAGAGCCAAGGTGGAGCTATTCGAACAGATACGACGCGAGTATGAGCACGGTGGTGGGACGATCCGAGGAATCGCCAAGAAGCTGGGAATTCACCGGCGTCTGGTGCGTGAGGCAGTGCTCCGTGCTGTTCCAGCGGAGCGAAAGACGCCTGTGCGAGAGAGGCCGAAGCTGGAGCCGGCGAAGACTTTTGTGGAAGCGATTCTGGAAGCGGACCGGAAGGCGCCACGAAAGCAACGGCACACCGCCCATCGAATCTGGTGCCGGATTCGAGCAGAGATGCCTGGGGTGCAGATCGGCGAGTCCACGATCCGTCACTACGTGCGCGAGCGAAAGATAGAACTGAGACTCGTCAGTCAGGAAGTATTCATTCCTCAGTCTTACAGCTGGGGTCAAGAAGCACAGGTGGACTGGTATGAAGCGTATGCGGACATCGGCGAAGAAAGGCAGAAGGCCTACATGTTTTGCATGCGGAGCATGGCCAGTGGCGGAGCTTTCCATTGCGCGTTCCCGCATGCTAGCCAGCAGGCGTTTCTGGAAGCGCACGAGCGGGCGTTTGCTTATTTTGGCGGCGTGTTCAAGATCCTTCGCTATGACAACCTCCGGTCTGCGGTGAAAAAGATTCTGCGAG
The DNA here is from genome assembly GCA_963703675.1 of uncultured Acidobacteriota bacterium. Classification (GTDB taxonomy): domain Bacteria; phylum Acidobacteriota; class Terriglobia; order Acidiferrales; family UBA7541; genus Palsa-295. The sequence continues at coordinate 224,734 of CAVPFH010000017.1, forward strand.
GGCATCAGCGAGAGGAGACCATGCGATTCATCGCCTTCCGATCGCATTGGGATTTCGAATCCGAGTTCTGTACGCCGGCGGAGGGCCACGAAAAAGGCGGCGTGGAAGGAGAAGGCGGGTACTTTCGCCGGAACCATATGGTGCCGGTACCGAACGTGGCCAGTTGGGAAGAACTCGATGCGTTGTTGCTGAGATCTTCCAAGGAAGATGAGCAACGGATCATTGGTGAGCGGATGCAGGCGGTCGGTGCGGGAATGAGTCTCGAGCAGGAGCATTTGAAGGGGCTCAAGGAAGGCTTTGATCTGGCCGCGGTTCACTTTCCCCATGTGAACACCAGTGGTTGCGTGAAGGTGCTGACCAACTTCTATTCGGTTCCGCTGCCGGTGGGTCTGGAAGTACAGGCCAAGGTGCACTCCGCCTACGTGGAGATCTGGCATCAGGGAGAGTGTGTGGCACGGCACGAGCGCTGCTTCAACCGACAGCAGAAAGTACTCAACTTGGAGCATTACCTGGACGCACTGACGAAGAAGCCCGGGGCTTTTGCGGGTTCGACAGCGCTCGAGCAGTGGCGGGCACAGGGGCGCTGGCCAGCCAGCTTCGATCGCTTCTGGGATGCACTGAAGCAACGAAGAGGCAAGCAGGATGGGACCAGAGCCATGATCGACGTGCTGCTGCTGGGCCGCCCGCATGGATATCCGCGACTGAAGGAGGCGCTGGAAAAAGCTCTGGATTTGAGTTGTTTCGATGCCGAGGCCGTACGCTTGTTGCTCGCCACCGACCCATCCGGGAAGCGCGGAGCCGGTGAAGCAATCGAGATTGGAGCGTTGCGAGCGTATGACCGACCGCAACCCACGACGAGGAACTACGATCAGTTGCTGGCGAACTGCCCATCGAATGGGGTGATTCAATGACCGCCCCCGTGCAACAGGCCACCATCCGGCAGTATGCCAAGCAACTCCAACTGAGAACGATCGGCGGGCAGTTCGCGGAGGTGGCCGAGCAGGCGATCCGCCAGAAGCAAAGTCATCTGAGCTATTTGGAAGCGCTACTCGGGGCGGAAGTGGAAGAGCGAGACCGCAACGCGGTCGCACGGCGGATCAAGGAAGCACACTTCCCCAAGGTGAAGACGCTCGAAGAGTTCGCCTTCTCCGACACGCCGCACATTCCCGCATCGCTGGTACGGAACCTGGCTGCGGGCGGGTACTTGAGTCGGAGCGAACCCATCATTTTTCTGGGCGAAACAGGAACGGGCAAGACGCACTTGGCAACGGGACTGGCGGTGGAGGCCTGCCGTCAGAGAAAGCCGGTGCGTTTCACGACGGCGGCGCAACTGGTCAACGAACTCACCGAAGCTAAGAATAAGAGCGAACTGAACCGCGTGACGAATCGCTGGACGCGGTACGAGCTGATCGTGATTGACGAGATGGCCTATGTGGCGATGCCGGAGGCAGCCGCTGAGTTGTTGTTCCAGATCATTGCCGGAAGAGCGGAGAGAGCCGCGGTGATCGTCACGACGAATCTGCCGTTCTCCGAGTGGACCACCATGTTTCCGAACGCCCGATTGTGTAAGGCGATGCTGGACCGGCTGACCGACCAGGCGCACATCATCGAGACGGGCACGGAGTCATATCGTTTTCGCAGAACGCTGGAAAAGAAAAAAGGTGGCAAGGGATGAAGGAAGGGGCAAAACCGGGGATGTTGTGGATTGAGCGAGTGGGTAATCGTCGTTCCTGGGCGATCCTGGCGCGATATTTTTCTGGGGAAAAGCGGGGCCATACACAAAGAAAGAAAAAAGGAGCAAAAAAGAAAGAAAACGGAGGCCTGTGGAAACTGACGCCGCTGATGGAAATCCGCTCACAACGCGGATTCCCACAGCGGCTTGGAAAGCACAAAACGCTTTCCACAGTTCCCACAAGGCCCGACGGCGATTCTACAGACTTGATTCACCAGCAGGGCGGGGCCAAATCAAACGATCAAAAGGGGCCAAATCAAGTTGACGGAAGCACTTTAAAGGCGGAACGACTCTTTCCACAGTATTTGGCTTGATTGACCGCCTGTCTGAAGACATCGATATCTCGACTGACAGGGCTGCATTGGGCTTCTCAGGAGAGCGCGATCTTGCCAACCCTGCCCTATCTGTCACAAAACGGAAAGCCCTCGATCAAGAGCTCCGCGCTGCCATCACCAACGAAGTCAACTCCCGCATCCTTCCCAAATTGCACGACCGCTTCAAAACGATCCTCGGCGGGGATGGATGGACACTTGTGGCTTCGGACCAAGAAAACGAAGAAATGACTCTCCTCTTTCACTACCCAAACGCATTCGAATACAGCAAATACTTCCAACCACAAATCAAGATTGAATTCGGTCGCGGAGACCAGCAACCAAGCGAAAGGTTGCCCGTCACCCCAACCGTTGCCGAAACGTTTCCCGAAAACTTCCGAGAGAAGTCTGCCGAAATTCCTGTCCTCGACTGTCAACGCACGTTTTGGGAAAAGGTTACACTCCTACATGCTGAGAATCATCGGCCTGATCCGAACAAGCTCAAGCCGCGCATGGCGCGCCATTGGTCCGACGTTGCGGTTATGAGTACTGCTGAGCGCCTCAAAGACGACAAGCTCTCTCTCTATCTTCTGGACCAAGTCATCCGTTTCAAAAAAATCTATTTCGCCGCGAATTGGGCGCACTACGACACCGCCGTCCCTGGCAGCCTTCGAATTGTGCCTCACGAACCCCTACAAGCGATCCTTCGCAAGGACTACCAAGAAATGCAAGAAATGTTTCCGACCAAGCCTCTCTCCTTTGAGCAAATTCTCGAAAGACTAGCGGCGTTAGAAGAAAGAATAAACTCGATGGAGAAGAAGTAAGACCGTACCGGAGGTTCACTTGTTTCTACCTCATTCACAAAACTCCGAGCCGTTCAAGCTCTGAACTGTCCACGTAAGTTGAAAATCCCTCGTCCCAAAAGAGTGTAGAAAGTTCCTTCGTTTCAAAACTCCGATCGAACGAACATATCCGACGGAAGATTTCGGAACTATCACCTCGACCAACGATGGTCACGTGGCTCCGCGCCGGCATGCCGTTCAATAACCTGAGGAGGTCCGTGTCACGCGCGCTGAACCCGATTAGCAGGAAGTTGCCGCATCGTTGAATAAATTCATCGGCCAATGCCGTGTGTGACGGCGGACACACAAAGACTTTTTCTCGTTCCACTGGCACCGCGACCTCTGGGTATAAGTAACCGTCCTCACTTTTTCTCGGAACATAGAAGTCATGCGAATGCCTGTTCCATCGAATGACTTTGATTCCATCAAAGAAGAGAGGTGTTTGCTTAAGATCGCTGGGAGCGCGGAAACGACCGTCCCCGTATTCGGGCAGTTCTCCAAAATCCTCGCCCAATTGGCAGAACCATGAGGCTTTACGGAAACGATTGATAATGATGAGGATTTGGTAGGGGCGGTGGGGATCGAACCCACGACCTTCGGCTTAAAAGGCGTAGGCTCGAAGGCGATGTAAATTTAGCTAAGTCCCGTGCGGCGCGCAGCTTATCGCGGGAACAGATTTAGAAATCCACCGCAAAACCGCTTTTTTCGTACGCGTTTCGTACGCGAATTTTCCGCACCCGTTCCATCCCCAAAAATTCCCCCGCATCCCGCTGCTAAGGCACCCTCGTTCCTTCGCTCTAGGCGCTTCCTATCACGAAGTTTTTTCGGAAGTTCCGCCCATCGTACTCACAGGCTCGACGCCCCAAGATCGAACCACAACCACGTCAGAACGAGGCCGTTCAGAATTACCAGCACACGTGGAACACGTCTGCCGAAGGCTCCAAGCAAGATCGAAGCGACGGCCACCGGGATGGACAGCCGATAATTGTAGATGTCGGGCGACCAATTAGAGATCAGTCGTGGGCCAAAGCTAATGGTTAAGAACAAGGCCAGAGATACTGCATTTGCCACCAACCCAAGGAGCAGTAATCGCCGCCTCCAAACGGGAAGCTCCGGTACGTTCGCAGGCAGAGACAGTCTCCATCCTACCGAAATGGAGACCGGAATCGCACCGAGCAGAAATAGGTAAGCAATGCCGAGCATCACCGTGACTTTTTCGGAAGCTAGCTTCCGCCCATTAACCGACTATCTGGATATTCGGGCCATACATCGAAACCGCGTCCTGCGCGGGTGCGAGGTCCATTGCGATTATCCGAAGCATGGACTGGACGCCGGGCACCCCTCCTCTTTCCACGTCGCCCAGCCAAGACTTTGTAAGCGTCAGCCGGAGACCGTCTTTTCATCGTCCTGTGGCTTCCGGGTGCGGCTGGCGAACTTAGGGTCGTACGCTCCGCAACTCAAGAAGTTCGACCGAGCCTGCGTTAAGCTTAGTGAGCCGTTCGGCCCGCCGCGCACTTGATCTGCATCGTGGTCATCTTGACCATCATCTTCCCACCAGCATACTGGGCACATTTCAAATCCAGCACGTCCGTGAAGTGTTTTGAAGCCGCAGCAGGGACAGCGGTAAGTCTTTTCGTTGCGATGTGGCTCGGAGATATTTTCAAACATAGTTCAAAACCATTTACCGATTCATTGTAGCGTTTGTTTCTCGCCGCTGCCCCATCGAAGTAAGTTCCTCCAAAGTTTCTTATCCAGGGAGGCACTAAATGCAGCCCGAACCACCCCGCTGTCCAGCACACCGACTGCCGATGGCTTCCAACGCCATGCTAGTATCCGAGAATGCTCGTAAACGAACCCGACATGAACTACAGCGCTTTCGAACGCTGGCATTACAATCCGATCATTCTAAAGAGCAACCACCGGCAATCGTTTCGCGACGTCATTGAGAGCTACTTTAGCGCCAGCGCCAACCTGCTGCGCTTGCTGTCAGAGGATGAATACGGGGAGCGTCCGGAGGGCCTGGCTGCGATTTTCCTTTTTCGCCATTATCTGGAGCTCTCGCTGAAGCGCATTATTCTTAACGGACGCTGGCTCGAACGCGAAAATAAAAACCGCACTCGCCCCGTAAAGCCGATAGCGAGGGTTCATGATTTAAAGCAACTCTGGAATTGGGTGCTTACCGATGCGAAACCGAAATTGGCGCCGCATGATTGGGAAAGCTACGACATCCCATTCATCGAAAAGCTGATCGACGAATTTCACGCCGCCGACGAAAAGGGATTCGCGTTTCGTTACGCAGGAGAAAACGGCGATTTCTGTCTCTTCGACCACCGCACCCTGGCGCGAGCTCTAGTTCACATCCGTCAAATTCTCGATGGGATTGACATTTGCTTGGTCGAAACATACGCGGATAACAAGGAATACGAGTCGTACCTTGAGGCCGAAATGGCCGCTGACTACTAGCAGCATCGCCGGTGGTACAGGGTAGCGAAGATAAGGGCGTGGCTCAATAACGCATCAACCGCCCTCGTAGATTTCAAGTTTCCGATTACGCGACTTATCAGGCGATTCCGCGCCGAATTAATGTGCTATAACAAATCACGACGCGCCTACAGCTGCGCATTCGTGTTGGATTAATAATCTTTTTCGCGCCGCTGCCTCGATGAGAATTTGGGTCCAATGGCATTGACCAAGGTACTGAAAGCCATTCTCGCCCCCGCGATGGCACTTACGTCCTCGATGCTGGGTTTTGCGACGCCAACGGAGCAGCCAATCGAAATTCGTGTTCGGATTATGGACTCTCGAACACATCGTCCTTTGAAAGAACACAAAATACAAATCACCTTCTCTGGTATGGACGGAGAGTGGTATCACAACGCTACAATCGTGACGGCAAATACCGGACCTGACGGGGTTGCCGTTTTCTTGGTTAAGCAACCCATACCGCCCCAGATAAACGTAATCGACTTGGCGGGATATCCCTGCTCACGGCCTGAGACTTTTCATACGCAAGAAATTCTTGAGACTGGAATAGTTGCTAGTTGGACTGTCAGTGGGATTCGGAAAGCTGACCAATGGTGTATGTCGGGTGCAGAAGTAGCTCAGCCGCAAAGGAGAGCGGGGGAAGTTGTCTTCTTTGTCCATCCGTTAAACATGTGGCAGAATTTTTGGTACACGCTCTTGAAGTGACGCAACGAAGGCCCTTTTATCGGATGCCCTCAAGTCCTGATTAACGTCCAAACCGAACAACTGACTCGCGAGGCGAGCAGGCAGCGCCTAACCTGCTCTGTTAAGCGCTGCCGCTACAAGCCCCCAACCACAGCAGGTGATCAAAAGGAGATCCAAGTCACCTGCTGCGTCTGCTCCGGCCGTTGGAGGCGGACACCGGAGCAAACTCAAAAAGACGAGGCGAGCGCAGTGCTAACCACCAGGAAAACACCGCGCTCACCACCGCTATTGCTGCCATGGGCTCGCACGGCAGCAAACTCATCAAACTGTTACAAACCCTGCTGGCCGGTTGCACAAGCCAGTTTCTGGATCGTATTAAATCGCTCCATCAATCTCGTGGCGAATGCGGATTTCTTCATTTGCTAGCCTTTCCATCTCGCGGGTGGCTGGTTCGATCTTCCACATCGCAGCATTCCGCCTTTGCAAAGCCAAGGCCGCAGCTTCGTTCATCTGCGTCACTCTCTCCTGCGCGTGCTGCACCCGCTGTTTCCAGGCGGAGATTTCTTGTTCTGAGGCCCATCTTCGGACGTGCTGCCCATTTTGTTCCCGGACGTGCAAGTCCACTAGCGTCCTATTGGTTTCATCCTGCTTCGCTGCGGTGTTCTGTAAGTACAATTCGGCATCTGCCAAGTCTTGATTCCATTGCCGGCAGAGCTCCTCTTGTGAACGGCACCGCCTGCGGATTTCCAAGAGATGGCGGGAAGCTTCATGATGGGCTGCTCGGCAAATGACCCTGATTGTTACGCCGAAGAAAAGCCCGTTCATCGAGTCACCATTACCCGGCCTTTTGAGATGGGCAAGTTTCAGGTGACCCAGGCAGAGTATGAAGCGGTCATGAATATCAATCCGAGCAATTTCAAAGGGCCGAATCTCCCGGTCGAGAATGTGAGCTGGGACGGCACGCAGAGGTTTTGCGAAGCGGTCAACAGCAAGGCGGACGGTTACCGTTATCGCCTGCCGACAGAGGCGGAATGGGAATACGCAGCTCGCGCGGGAGACAGTTCCTGCCGATATGGCCCGTTGCTCCAAGTTGCGTGGTTCCGCGACAATTCGGGCGGTACCACTCACACAGTAGGTGAGAAACAGCCAAACGCATTTGGATTGTATGACACCCTGGGCAATGTCTGGGAATGGGTGCAGGACTGGTACGGGATAACTTATTACAGCCTAAAACCGGAATCCGACCCACAGGGCCCAGAGAGGGGCGAGTATCGCGTTTCGCGCGGCGGCTCCTGGCGCGGAGTCGTCAGGGGACAGTCACGCGTCTCTGCACGTTACATATTGAAGCCCAACGTTCGAAGCTCCGTCGTCGGGTTCCGCTGTGCGCGCGAACGTTTTCCTGAAGCTTTCCTCTTCTTTTGAGCGAGCATGGCGGCACAGAGCTAACCCTAACTCTTCCACGAGCCACTGCAATTTTACCGTAGTCGCATTTTCGAGCGGCAGATAATTTGCTACCTAGAATGAATGCACGGTAGCGCAGTGTGCGAGTCATGGCATCTTGGCGGAGGGAGATACTCTGTATCGCGATACACCGTGTGTGGAGTGAGGGATAAGAAGTGAAAGATATGTCGTGAGAGTCAAAGTAAGCGGTAAAGGAATCGAGAAGAGACCGGGTTTGAGGAAGTCAGTACCGGAGTCTTTCTCGTATGGAAAAACTTCCGGGGTCCACTTATCAATCGCACCGAGACGCCACCCTGCCGTAATTAATGCCACCAAATAGCCGCATCCGGCCCAAAAGCGTCGGCCCTAGCGGCTGCTATTAGCTCCTAGCGGCATTTATCTGAGCTGCGATTCCCTTCAGGAACCTGGATTTCTTCTGTTCTGACTCTATTAACTTTGCCGTTAACGCACGGGCCGAATTGTATTCTGGGTATCTGAAGAGGCACGTTGTCATGTTTATATTTAACGTACGGACGTTCCCTGCAGTACAATCTCCGGCGTTCTCTCGATTCTAGACGTCTAAATTGCTCGGTCAGATACGACGCTCGTTGCTAAAGCCACGGACGGAGCGGCACACGCGACAAGTCTATATCTGAATCGGCGTACCGCGAGTTGGGTTAGGTGAGGAGATGAATTGCCATGAATCGAACGCAGCGACTTCTCGTGGGCATGGCAATTATTCTGATATTCCTCTGTGCACTTCCCGGTCGTTCCAGCCTGGCGGGTGATGACTGGCTCCCTATCCCGCCGGCAGATCTAGGGCTTAAGGATAATCCCGCGAGTCCCGGCGCGCACGCGATGATTCTTTACCGCGAAAGCGACGTGAATTCAAAGGAATCTTGGGTAAAGGAATACGTCCGAGTGAAGATATTCACGCAGGAGGGGACCAGGGAAGGCGACGTTGAAATTCCATTTTTCAAGGGCAATTCGGATATCAAGGACATTCGCGGACGGACTATCCAGCCGGATGGCACGATCACAAATTTCGACGGTAGGGTATTCGAGAAGGTCGTGGTGAAAGCGAGCGGGCTTAAGTTCCTGGCGAAGACTTTTACGATGCCGGAAGTGCATCCCGGCAGCATCATCGAATACAAGTATCGCGAACAATCCGACGAACATTATCTTTACAACGAAAAATGGATTGTGTCCGGTCATTTGTTCACGCGCGATGCGCGTTTTTCCTTCAAGCCGTATAGCGGGCTGGGCTCGGTTCCGTTCTCATATCGCCAGTTTGGGCTTCCGACAACGGCTGTTCCGCAATTGCAGAAGGATGGATCCTATCTGTTGGACATCCACAATATCGCCGGCATCGAAGAAGAAAGGTTCATGCCGCCGGAGAATGTGCTCAGTATTCGAGTTGAATTCTTTTATCGGAACCCAAGAGACCCTATGAACGAGACGGCGGACCATTACTGGGGCCGCATGGGAAAGCAATGGGCCGACAGCCTGGACCAGTTCATAAATAAGAAAGACATCTTGATTAATGATCTGAGAAGTGTCATTAGCCCCGACGACGCGCCAGAGTTGAAGTTGCACAAAATATATACTCGGGTGCAGAAGATCCGAAACTTATCGGATGAAAATTCCAAGACCAAGAAGGAAGAAAAGCAGGAACAACTGAAGCCAAATGTGAATGTTGAGGACGTGCTAAAACATTCTTATGGAAACGCTCGCGACATTAATTTCACGTTCGTGGGCCTCGCTCGTGCTGCTGGATTCGAAGCGACTTCGATCTATGTTGCACCCCGCAATAAAAATTTCTTCTTTCCAAATATGAGGGATAGCGGCCAACTGGGTGCCGACATCGTCTGGATTCGGTCGGGTTCGAAGGAATACTATCTGGATCCCGCGGCAACTTACTATCCCTTCGGAATCCTGCCGTGGTACGAGACAGCCACCGATGGCTTACGCCTCGGAAAGCAAAGCGCCGAAGTTATCAAGATCGCTCTACCGTCGGTGGCAGATGCTACCACCGTACGCAATGCTGACATGGAGATCGATGAAGACGGCTTGGCAGTAGGAAAACTACAAGTCGATTTCACGGGGCAACGCGCTGCAGTTCGGCGCGAAGATGGCCGAAATGGGGACGAAACAGGGCGGCGAAAGGCGATGGAAGATGAAATCAAGGACTGGCTTCCACCGGGGTCGTCTTTCGAGATCACGAGTATCACAAATTGGGATAAGAACGATTTGCCCTTGCACGTAGAGGGCAAGGCCAAAATCCCAAACCTGGGTACAACCGCTGGGCGTCGGATGCTGGTTTCTCAGGAGGTATTTCAGGCGAGCCAAGCGAAGGCATTCGAAGCCGAGAAGCGTATTAATCCGATCTATTTTCACTACCCCTACGAAGAAATAGACACTGTAAAACTGCGTCCACCTGCCGGCTATCGCATTGAGAATGTCCCCACGGTACAGCAAGTGAAGTCAGGGCCAGTTGCGTATGAAATCTCCGTCGCACAACAAGGCAATTCTGTTGAGGTGAAGCGTCATCTGCTTGTGAATGGGATAATATTCCCGGTCGATTCCTATCCGGCACTGCGCCGGTTTTTTAACACGGTGAAAACCAATGACGGGGCCCAGATCGTTTTCCAGAATGCTGAATCGGCGAAGAATAATTAGAGTCACCGCGGTGGGCACGGCAGTCGCCGTGGCTGCGATCTTGGTATGGGTGCCTTCGCACGTCCAGGCCGATACCGCGCCGGAATGGCTTCGCGCCGCGGCTCAGGATAAGCTCCCGGAATACGCTAAGGAAACCGTCGCCGTCACTTTGATTAGTGAGCAGATGACAATTGTTAAGGACAACGGCGAGATCGAAACACGTTTCCGCCGTGCATATAAGCTTTTGCGTCCCGAAGGTCGCGAAAATTACGGCAGCGTTGCTGTCTTTTTTGACAATCAAACCAAGCTCTCATTTCTAAAGGCATGGACGATCACTTCCAGTGGCCAGGAAATTGAGCTCAAAGAGAAGGACGCAGTCGAGTCGGGAATGACAAGCTATGACCTCTATAGCGACACGCGAGCGAAATATCTCAAATTTCCGGAAGCGAACGCCGGAAGCGTCGTGGGTTACGAATACGTCCAAAGGCATCGCCCCTTCGTTTTCGAAGATGATTGGTCCTTCCAGGGGAAAATCCCGGTCAGGCGAGCCCACTTCTCGCTGCAAATCCCTGCCGGGTGGGAATTCACAAATTATTGGGCGAATTACCCGGAGCAACAGCCGCAATCCTCAATCAGCAACCAATATTCGTGGGAGGTTCACGATATCCCTGCTGTAGAAGTCGAGCCGCGCATGCCACCGATGCTAGCCGTGGCTGGACGAATGGATATTAAATATTTCCCTCGCGATCCAAAATTGCGCACGAATACAACTGGAACTTGGAACGACCTGGGAGTCTGGTACGGTAGCCTAACGGCGGGGAGCCGGGCTACAACTCCCGCGATGAAACAAAAGGTGGCTGAGCTCACTGCGGGAATTTCCGACCCAGTCGCAAAGATGGCGGCGCTCGCCTCTTACATGCAACGGCAAGTCCGCTATGTTGCCATTGAAATCGGAATTGGGGGATATCAGCCGCACTCCGCGGCGGACGTCTTCACGCATCAATACGGAGATTGCAAGGACAAGGCAACTCTGCTGAGCGCAATGCTCCATGAAATCGGCATAGAGTCATATTACGTACTGATTGACGTACGTCGAGGAATCGTAAATTCCAAATTTCCGTCGACACGCTTCAACCATGCAATTCTGGCTGTTCGCTTGCCCGAGAACGTCACGGACTCTTCGCTTTACGCAGTGGTGAATCATCCGCAGCTCGGGCGCCTGCTCTTTTTTGATCCCACGAATGAATATGTGCCAATGGGGTACTTGCCTTCCTATCTTCAGGAAAATTTAGGGCTTGTCGTTACTGCCGATGGCGGCGTGTTAATTTCGTTGCCGCTTCTCCCCGCGAGTACCAACCGGCTGATTCGTACGGCTCAGATGAAACTCAGCCCGTCGGGGGACCTTGCAGGCGAAGTGCGAGAGCTACGATCGGGACAGCCTGCAGTGGACAGTCGTGAGCATTTCCTTCGGACTCCTCCGGCTGAACGCCAGAAGGTCATGGAGAGTTTTCTTGGAGAGTATCTGAGCAATTTCACGCTGACGCATGCCTCGATTGGCAACCTGGAGCAATTTACTGAGAACTTAACTCTCGATTACAAGTTCTCAGTTCAGGGATACGCAAGAACGGCTGGCAACCTTTTGATTTTGCGTCCCCGGGTTGTGGGGGGTAAGGGATCGAACCTGCTCACCGGCAAGCCAAGGCAGTATCCGATCGAATTCGAGGAGACCACTCGTCAAGATGATATCTTCGATATCGCGCTGCCAGCGGGGTATGTCGTGGATGATTTGCCGACGCCTATTCATGCAGAATGTGAATATGGAACGTACAATAGTGAAGTGCAGGTGAAGGACAATGTGCTTCAATACAAGCGGACCTTTGAGATAAAAGAACTGCTCGTTCCCACTAATAATCTCAACGGCGTCCGCGAGTTTTTTCACGAAATCGCCGTGGACGAGAAATCAAGCGCTGTTCTGCGACGGTCTAGTCCTTAGTTAGAGAGCCGAGGCAAGATTCTTTATTGCGCAGAAACACTACCCATAAAATATAAAACCTTCATTCAATTCCGTGTGCATTCGCCCCAGAGTCTCCCTCCGCGTCAACGAAGCATGGAGCGAGGGGGCGTTTTCGGGACGCCACCTGACGACGGGTGCGTCGTCTGTTCTACCATTAAACTACCCTTGCATCTCGTCGGCTGTCGCACTTCCTTGCTCTCATTGGACTACACAGTTAGAACAATTGCACATCGGCGCACTGCTATTCGTAGCGTGATAGCAGGACAAATGCCACTTCACGACGCATTGCATGACAACGAATCGAACATCGGGAACCGGTGCATCCTGATAAAACGTGTATTGAATCGCGGAGTTACAACCCTGATGTACTTTTCCGTCACAATAACTTGAATAGACTTTCCCGCCAGTTTCAGTAGTTTCTTGCCCGAAGTCGCCCAGGGCACGCCCCATGGGCGATACGTCGCGGTAAAATAAGTTCCGTTTATCTCGAGACAAATGTTGATATTCATTGGCATGGGCCATGGAGGGCAATCAAGTCCAGCGCAACCGGGCATAGCCCGCACCTCGACAAGAGTTGCGGTCTGTGTCGGTGCACTAGCGGCGGGTGGATAACCAAACAGAATAACTAAACTAAGTAGCAATCCAGAAAGCAGCCTCGGCATGATGTCAACTTTATTGTCTTCTAGTATTCGACTTTTCCTGTAAGCAAAAAGTGAAATGCTCAAAAGCATTTGTCCGATAACCTATCAGGCACTAGACCGGGAGGTTGGGTATCTGCTTTCCAAATTCGCTAATCCTTCAAACACTTAATAAACAAGACCAACACCACAATGACATCAAACACGAATCCGAGCGGATGGTAATAATCGAACCACAAATTTAAGCTGAGCACCAGAAGGATGAAAACCCAAAATAGTGGGGAACGCCCTCTGAGCCGGTCAAAAAACGTGTTCCGGATGGGTGAGGGGTTTATCATTGCATCTTTTCCGCACAGCTCCTGATAAACAGCGCTTATCGGACAAGTCCGGTAATGCGACCAATCAGGACTTGATGTAGGTTTTGGAAACGCCGTGTATATCGGAAAATCTGGACCACAACATAGCACTACTTGTTTACCTGCCTTGGCTCGACGCCGCAGTATTTTTGAATGCTGGACGAATCGGACGGAATGTCGAATTCCATCTCGACTACGCGTGCTCCGTAAGCTTCCACGGTCACGAAGTACTTCTTCGCGAAAAACATATCCGTTCCTCCAATGCGGTTGCGAGCCCCATTGAATCTCAATGTCTTGGAGTCTGCCATTAGAAAGGGTGCTGCGCGGTCACTCTTGGGTTTTACGTCATCGATTCTTGTCCGCACCCTGGGCGAAGACCCAAATTGAGAATCTATTGCGACGCCCGTAGCTATGACTATGGCATTCAGCTTCCCGTTTGAACAAGAAACACTGAACGTTGGGAGTACATCGTGAGGCAAAGGCGTTGTGTTGACGTAGCGCCCCTGAATACTTAAATCATCAGACTCGCGGTTGGTCAGATAATCTTTGCGACGCTCATAAGTCCACCGCCTTTCTTGCCCGGAAACAAACGCACCAAAGAGCAGCATGATAATTAGTCCCATGCCGAATGAACGACTTCCGACCATGCACACCGAAAGCATTCTTGCGGCATCATATACTTAAAATTGTTAGGTCCCGATTGACGCCGAAACCGGACAGGGCCGACTGCATTCAACCGGTGCACCCTTGTATTGCTGGCAGAGCTTTGTGATATCAGCACCGTTTCGCCTGATTAATTTATCGGGAGCTAGTGTTGTGTCCCTTAAATAACTAATATAACTCTTGCAGGACAGTTTCCCCTAAGGCACCTTCTGTGGAGAATGGAGGTGCCTATGAACCTGGGACGACCGCTCCCCCCGTTGCTGCTAGACGTGGAGCAACGCCAACAACTCAAAGCCCTGGCCAGTTCTCGCTCGCTGCCCCATGGCCTAGTGACCCGCGTGCGAATCATTTTGCTCAGCGCCGACGGCTGGTCCAATAAGGACATTGCGGTCCGTTTGCAATTGAACAAAATGACGGTCGGTCACTGGCGACGACGGTTCGTGAAACAGGGACTGACAGGATTGCACGAGGAACTGCGCCCCGGCCGCCCGCGTTCGATTCCCGATGAAAAGGTCGCCACGCTGATCCGCAGAACCTTGCGAACCAAACCGAAAGACGGGACACATTGGAGTTGTCGCTCGTTGGCGGCAGAAACCCGTCTGTCGAAATCTACTGTCCATCGGATCTGGCGCGTCTTCGGCTTGCAGCCGCACCGAGCGCGTCACTTCCAGCTTTCCAACGACCCGTTCTTTGTCGAGAAGGTACGTGACATTGTCGGGTTGTATCTGAACCCACCGGATAAAGCCCTGGTGCTGTGCGTGGATGAGAAGAGCCAGATTCAAGCGCTGGAGCGTAGCCAGCCGATGCTGCCCTTGGGACTCGGTTACGTCGAAGGGATCACGCACAACTATGTCCGACATGGCACCACTACCCTGTTCGCGGCCTTCGATCCCGTCACCGGAACGGTCCTGAGCCAGTGCAAACGCCGTCATCGTCACCAGGAGTTCCTCGATTTTCTGCGCCATGTAGACGCCAGTGTGCCCAAGGCTTTTGACGTGCACCTGATCATCGATAACTATGCCACCCACAAGCACCCTCGCTTCCAACGCTGGTTGGCAGCACGCCCCCGTTACCACGTGCACTTCACACCGACCTACTCTTCCTGGCTCAACCAAGTGGAAATCTGGTTCAACATCATCACGCAGAAGGCTATCCGTCGGGGCACCTTCGGCAGCGTCAAAGAACTTGTCGCCAAAATCGAACGCTTCGTCCATCGCTACAATGCTGACGCCCGACCCTTCTCCTGGACCGCAACGCCCGATTCAATACTGGAAAAAATCCAGCGACTATGTGAGCGTATTTCCGGGACACAACACTAGCTTGGAGGTCTAACAGCTTGTTGAAGAATCGGGCTTTGCGATGAATTTCATCTTAATGTTTCATCCGAAACGGATCGGAGCGACGGCGGAGCTAGACCTGCGGTTGGCCTGAGTCCGTTCGAAGGTTGCTTTGCGTGTTCCTCATCGCGGTTTCCTGCCCTCCTCAAGTTGCTTGCGCCTCCAACCGTTGCAGTCGATACAGGTTGTAGACCGCCGCCATAAAGGTGAACAACCAACTCACTTTCTCCAGGCCTCGTAACTTAACCTTCTTTAGCATGCCGATGGTCTTCATCCAACCGAAGCTCTCTTCGATCCGTTTGCGTTTCTTCTGGCTGATCGCATAGCCCGGATGCTCGGTCGTGCGTCTATCGATGGCACTCCGCCGGTTCGTGTTGTTCTGTGCCACGTGCGGTGTGACCTTCATTTCTCGAAGGTCTCGCACTAACTCTTGCGTGTCATAATTCTTGTCTCCGCCCAGCGTCACCGGTTTCACACCCGGAATCTGCGACGCCATGAGCAACGCCGCGTCGCGTTCCGCCGTCCCATCCGCTAAGGTCACCATCGTGTCCACCAACAGTCCATGGCGATTCTCCATCAGCGCATGCCCCAGGTAGCTCATCTTCGCTTCGCTGCCCTTCGACTTCTTATACAGCCGAGCATCCGGATCGGTAGTCGATTGGTGCGTTTCGTTACTCCGCTTCTTCCCATGAAAATCCACTTCCTGCCCGTTCGCAGAGGGCGGTTCGCCCCCGTCCTTCGCTCGGAAGCTTTTGTGGCTGGCCCAAGCTTCGATCAACGTGCCATCCACCGTGAAGTGCTCATCCGACAGATATGGCTTGGCTCGTTCCAGCACCCGCTGGAAAAAGGCTTCGGCCACCTCTTCGTTCAGCAACCGTTCCCGGTTCTTGCTGAACACGGCGTGATTCCACACCACTTCGTCCATTCCCATACCCACAAACCAACGGAACAACAAGTTGTAGTTCAATTGCTCCATCAACAGTCGCTCGCTGCGCACCGTGTAGAGGATCTGCAGCAGCAGGGCGCGCAGCAACCGCTCCGGAGGTATCGACGGCCGACCCGTGTCCGCGTAGAGCTTTGCAAACCGCGGCGACATCTCTTTCAGGATGTCATCGACCATCCTGCGCAACGGTCGCAGTGGATGCTCGGCGGGTACTCTTTGCTCGGGAGACATATAACTGAACATCGCATCCTGCTTTGGATCGCTTCCGCGCATCTTTCCTCCAAGGTTGAAGTTCCCAACTCTCTATGGACGCTTCAATTTCCTCGGAGACTCAATAAGAATGCGTTTTTCAACAAGCTGCTAAATTGCAGTGGAGAATCAAGTATCAGGTACTGCTCGCGCTCCTCGCGGCTTGTAAGATGTTCTTCGCTCACCCCGGCCATTGCATCCGTAGCCAAGGTTGCCCCTGTGGCCACGGCCTCCCGCTTCGGTGCCAGCTTGGCCAAACCGAAATCCAGTATTTTCGCGTGCCCTCGTTTTGTTACGAAGATGTTCGCTGGCTTGATGTCGCGGTGAACAATGCCTTCTGCATGTGCTGCGTCTAATGCATCGGCAATTTCTATAGCCAGCGACAGAATCAACTCGGTTTCCATCGGTCGGCCAGCAATGCGATGCTTCAGCGTCCGTCCAGAAACTCCATAGCGATGAACACTTCGCCGTGCTGGTCATCAATCTCATGAATGGTGCAGATGTTCGGATGATTTAGGGCAGAGGCGGCTTTGGCTTCGCGCTGAAAGCGGCTGAGCGCTTGCGGGTCTTTGGCTACGTGGTCGGGTAGAAACTTGAGGGCAACAAACCGGCCGAGCTTCACATCCTCAGCTTTATACACCACACCCATGCCACCGCCACCGAGCTTTTCCAGGATGCGGTAGTGCGAGATGGTTTGGCCAATCATTGGTGCGGGTCATATTAGGACGGCCCACAGGCAGCGTCAACGGAAGTGATGAATCCCACGATTATTTAAACGGTTCTCATGACGACCTGGTCGATATCTAAGAACAATTGCACACCGGCTCAGTGGGAGTCATCGCAACTTGCTGGGGGGAGATACATGTATGTGGATACACCATGTAAGGAGTGAGAGATAAGGAGAGAAAGTTATGTAGCGAAAGTCAAAGTAAGTGCAAAGGAATTGAGAAGAGAAAGAGTTTGGGGTCAGCGAGTACCCGAGTCTTTCTGAGACGAATAAACAAGCGACGTCCTGTCCGTGGTCGCACGGAAATGCCATCCTGCCGTAATTAATGCCACCAAATAGCCGCATCCGGCCCAAAAGCGTCGGCCCTAGCGGCTGCTATTAGCTCCCAGCGGCATTCAAACGAGCTGCAATTCCCTTCAGGAACCCGAATTTCTTCTGTTTTGGCGGCATGACTTGGCGGGGAGCGAGGCAGCCGGGATATTGGGCAGGAATGATTACACGGCTGGGGTTGGTTTCCCGGAATACTCCCATTGCAACGCGGGCGTCCCTACAAGGATTAACGCGAAACCGATAACGAAAACTTCCCGTGGCAGCTTCAAATTGGCCTCCCGCGTGAACCCCGCTATGGCCTTCATTACGTTAGCGGAACGGAGCGGGGGTAGCTAGCTGTCCAGTGGTACAGGCGTACGAAATCGCAATCGGCTCCCCGAACGGTACGATTTGCGAACCTTAAGATTTGAGGTTCCAAGAGCTGCTCACAGCGAGATCTAGCCTCCAATCACCGGTCATGAGGTGCCACTTGTCTTCGAGAGATAGATTCGTGTGACCGTATTATCTAGTCTTTCCAAAATAAAAATTCAACGTCACTCTCTCCCACGTTCCAGCTTGTGGGCTGCAAGAATTGCAATTCTCTCGGCGGTAACTCCTGGCCCAGCTCGGTCGATGAGACCGAGCCGAGGTCGATTTAGAAAACCGAGAACCGTGAGGTCTAGTCATTGTGTGCGGGTTTGAATAAGCGTAGGATGCGTGCGCCAGAATTCAGTCATTACCGGTGAAGTGAAGTCACTTCAATTGTGCCTCCGCTACATGCGCGGCGAACTGCACGCTTGCGGCCCCACTTGGCGATGCCGGCGTTGACTTCCTCGTTGATCCACATTCAAAGAATCCATACGACCATTGCAACCCGAAGGACAAAGAGCAAGACGCTAGCTGTCGCGAGTGCGATGCGCACCCGACCTTGCGCGAAGAAGGAACCAGCAAAGCCTAAGAGAAGCAGGAGATATCCCCAGTGAACCCACGGCCACACGTAAGTCGAGATCAGCGCTTGCGGCAAGGGATGGCGTATCCGCCATCTTATGTCGGACAATTCATACAGAAAAATGGGAACGGATGCTGTCAGGTACAAGCACGCGACTAGGGCAATGAATGATCGCCATTTACTCCTGGTTTCATCAGACTTCAGAAGGAATAACCAGGCCGACAGAATCGCCAAGCTTGCGAACGTGAGGTAAGCTCGCTGGACAAAGAGTCTTTTCCCAGCAAGGCCCGGCAGAATAAGAACAAGCAAGCAGATCGCGCAGGTCAGAAGAAAACGGGGACGCACGCGCCACCAATTGTCTCGAACCTGTAACTGATTCACGGAGTTCATAGACGCCTCCCGATGCGATCTGAAACGCAGTGCCAGAGGAAAGAGCTCTTTTTCCAACGATAGACCTCTATGTTTTTCACGCACGCACTCGGGTTCAAACAGAATTCGTACTGTCTAAGCGGTGCCCATCTTAACGCCATGCGAGAGGAAAAGTGGTAGGTGCGGCATCCGTCCGGGTACGCAACTAATCGGGAGTTATCGCTGTGTGGAACAGATATTGATGGCAAATGATGCATTCAGCGACCGTGCAATTCTGAGGCGAGAGCAAGGAGAAGCCACCCTGCGATGAAGTATGAAAAGTAAAGGCCGGCTCCCGTAATGGCCGCTGCGTTCCGCAAAGATGTATCGAGCGGAGAGCGAACAAAAGACGGACTCAATTTGGCCTGAGAATACACTTCGTGAAGCCTTTGCCACGTTATATAAGCGCGGCTCCACAACGCCAACATAGCAAACGCGGCAAACCCTATTTGGAATATGGCGATTGTTCGCATCTGACTCCAAAAGCGAAACAAAACGAAGGCTACCGCCGCGAGGTCCATTCCCATCATTACCGTGCCTGCGATGAAGTAATACGAGCGTAGAGGACCCTGCGCAAAGAACGCCGATAAAAAGTTCCGGGGTTCGCTCTGTTCCGAGACGTACTGTCCTAATGGCTCCATCGCGGTGTCTCCTAATTTCACGGTATTTGGCGGAGATTACCATCGGGTAAGAGATACATCAAGTAACATCGCTTCATACTCCGTCAAAACGTAGCCAGGGCAGCGTTCCGGCTGGTCTAAGCCTAGCGAGCGATTTTAGCTTTTGTTTTCAATGCAAGGTGGGTTCGAACTTAGTGTTGCGTGGACCCATTGAGACCACCCGCCTAAAAACGGGACTTGAACCCCATTTTATGGAATCAATCTCGGGGAGCCGTGGTATACAAGCCGGATTGTTCGGATTGTCAACGCAGGTTCTGGGGAAAATGGGCTTGCCTAAACTGTGAATCGGCTTCGTCATTTCTTTCTGCATGCTAATCGCTGGCAAATGTGCCTGTTGTTCTTTGTCGTATGTGTCGTTGCGCAGTTCCTGGGCCCGATTGCCATCATATCCGCCGCGCCGTCATCGGCGGCAATTGCACGGTCGCATGTGCTGGGGATTGGTCTCTTCGCGGCTGTCTCGGGAGCCGTGTTTCTATCATGGCTCTGGTTTATCGGGTCCTTCCTTCACTCTGTGGTGCGGCCGAGTTTGAGGCCCAGGGTGTCATTCTTTCGCGTTGCCATCATCTATCCGTTACTTTTCGTATTCGCGGAGTCCGCTTTAGTCATTACTACTGGTTCTTGGCCGTTCGCATTGATAGTTCCGACATCGATTTTCGTCTTTTTCTGTTTGCTCTATGACTTCAATTTTGTGGCTAAGACCCTATTCATGGCGGAGACAGGCGAACATGGGCGATAATTGGCTAACATTTCTTCAACTCTGGTTCTTTCCAGTGGGTGCCTGGTTCATCCAGCCGAGGGTCAATCGACTTTACAAGAGAGGCGCTCGGGACCTTTCGGCGAATTGACGTAACCGCATAATGGTATTTCACCCTTCGGGCGTGGACAGCGAGGGGTCTCTGGGATTCACACGCACCTTGAATTTCTCTCCCTTTGCAAATTTTCTCGCGTACTCCACTGCCGAATCGGACTCAAGAAAAGGCTTTTCATACATGGCACCATATCTTTCCCCATCGACAACGTATTCATAAGTAACTGCCGCGACAAGATACGCGGAAAAGGATGGGCGTTCAGCACTCAGTACCGTTCCCGTTGTGCGAGGCCAGTTCCGGCTACGGAACAGATTTATGGCGCGTACGATTATCCTAAATAGGTAGACGATGTAAATGTCTATAACGAGGCCGCCCATGTTTATAAACAAGAGTAGCAGAGGAGCCGGAACAAACGTAGGACGTCGCAGCTTCTTCCCCGAGAGCAGTCCGGACCAGTTGTCGTTCGCGTAGTTGCCTGATAAGCGCCCGTTACCGGAGAAATGAAATCTGCTCAAAAATTATTTGTCCGATTACGCGACTTGCCGGGGCCCGGCTTACGTCCCCCAGCCCGTCTTTTTTTGAGCGCCACGGCGCAGTTGGAACGCAATGCCGATAACTATCAGACCGACGAAGCCCAGAGCGCCCGCCTCCAGTTTCTGAAAAGCAACGCCCGCTCCGTAGCCTTCCCAGTCGTCCCGTGGAATCCGCACTTTAAGGATTAGGCTAACTGAATCCAACTGAGAGGTTCCGTCATTCACTCGCAACGTCAAGGTGTAGTGATGGCCTACGCGTCCCGGGAAGCTCCCCAATGTTTGCTCGAATGTGCCCCACCAATTCTGCCAAGGCTTGTTGACCGAGCTGCCATTCGCAACGAGGACATCGCCGTCTACTATTTGCCAAGCCACATCGGTCTTGCCTGGTTGTGCCTTTAGCCGACTTTCCTGGACTTCAATCACCAACTCAAAATTCCAATCGAGTTTCGTGGTTATCTGGAAAGTTTTCACGAACCCTGCAGCGAGAGACACGGGAGTAACCAACGGCTCAGTATAACTATCGCTCTGAGAAACGGAGGCACGGGCATATATGAAAGCCGAGGCAGCCAAAATCACCACTCCGACGCCGTACCCCATGTCTGTCAAACGCATTGCTGAGACTCCGAGTGAAGTCGGAACCGTTTCGCAGAGAGGAATCTTCCCATATGACTGCCGCAGGGACTAGTGCCGATGGCGCCTGAATTAACGCGTCTCACCAAGCAAGTGGGATTACTTCCGAGCAGGGACAGCGGGGCGCTGTAGGTGGTGCCAGAAGCTGTTGCATTCCGATTATCCGAAGCAATCAGGCACAATCCGTGAGTGTATAAAGGACCGCTTTCACCCCAGTTCCTATCGTCGCTGATGTGAATCAGTTTCAGATTCGACCCACTCAACCAACTGCCGATTCTCTACCCACTGATAGTTGTAGCCCGCGCCCGCGTCTTCGCCGTCCGCTACCCAATCCTCAGAACCGTCCTCCAGTCGACGGACCATAAGATGATAGAACTCAGTATCGAGGGCGGCGAAGTCTTGGTGGACGTACGCAACAAAGCGAGAGTCCGGTGACCAATACAAGCCAGAGACCGCACGCGTCTTATGGAATATTTTTTTCTGCCCTTCCCCAGACGGACGAATGGCGTAGTACGTCTCGCTGTCCCGATACGCAATCCAGTTCCCGTCGGGCGACCATGTCGGCCCAGTGCCCTTTGCGAGTTGGGCGGAGTTGCGCTTTCCAAAGTCGTATACCAAAACGTTTCCATCGCTCGATTCGTATACGATTTGTTTGCCGTCTGGTGACCAGCATTGGGAGGTTATTAGCTCCTCGCTGGACGGCGCTTCAGTCGATAGCTCTTGTACGAGCTTTGTGTTCAAGTCCAATAACGTAATTTTGGGACCGGGTGTTCCGAGAACTAACTTTGAATTGTCGTAGGACCAGCATATTTGAGAGTTGGCGTGAATTCCAGCGTACTCGCGCAGACCGCTTCCATCCGGGTGCATTACTACAATGGTCGAAGGTTTTGACCTGAGCTGCGAAACAGCGACCTCAGTTCCATCCCGAGACACGGCCCCAGTAACCCCATTCCCATCGAACCCATGCTTGTTAAAAACAAATTTGTGTTTCTTGAACAGATTGAGCCCTATGCCCCGATTATTGAAAATGCCGACTGTTAAACCATCTCGCTTTTGCAATTGGGCGAGTTCTGTCCCTGCAGAGACCTGCGGCTCAGCAACCGGCGGTAACGTTATGACCAACAGCAAGCAAAACGCTGCAAGTTCTTTCACGTTGTCCTCCAGAGTCTTGAGGGGTGCGGCTTAAGCGGAACGCCCCAGCCAACTGAGGCGCATTGTGACATCTTTGGAAGTGCACAGCGGCACCCACATTTTTGTGCCTTGCGCCGGATCGCAATGCAGTAGCGGAGGCGAATATAACGGCGAATATTCTGGTTCTGCTGATGACATTTGGGGTTACACGATTTTCGATGCCATTGAGGGAGATCCGGGATTCTACATTTATTATGACCAGTACGGCCATATGAGCTGGGGCTTCTCCGAGAGTCTGTGGTCCGCGACGCTAAGCGAAATTGACAATATTCGTGCAGGTACGGAAAGTCACGATAACCCGGACGCGGGGAACTATCCTTGGACTGGATTTCAGGTTTATGTCACGTACTCGGGAGCGGGTAATGAGCAGATCTCAGGAACTATCCCCGACTACGCACAAGCTGTGGCAGAAGCAGCATATTGGAGTGGTAAGGCTGCGCCTTACATTACCGGCTTGCCAAATGGGGTACTGCTCCATGCCCAGTTCATTACTGAGTGCACTACAGACGGCAATAAACCAAATGCTCGCAACTCAGGAGCAGCTGCTGCAAGTAATTCTAGGCAACTCGCCAGGCTATACGGCACCATGACATTTGCTGCTGAGTTCAGAAGGATGGCACACTGACTTGAGCGCAGCAAAAATCCTCGCTGTCCTGGTTCTCCTGTTCGGGCATGCAGTGGTATTGGATAGCCGCGAAACAAGAGAGAAGCGAACAGAGTTTGGGACTGGTGTCGAAGCTGGCTTTTCCCTAGCCGAGTACCACGACACTTGTATAATGTTTCGCGTCTTCTTCCTCTCAGGTGAGTTTTTCGCCGGGCTGCATCGAAACAAACCCCCCGACGAGTCAACATTCAAGAAAGGTTCTCAGATATACCGTACTTTCCCTGATCGGCTCTTCGTAAATGTGGAGGCGACGGCCTACAGCTGCTCAGGCGAATTTCTGCCGATCGACATTGGCGGAGGCTTATTGTCTAATCCAGTGTTTGAAACAGCTTGGAAGACGGGGGACGAGTTGCGCTCGACCAGGGTCGTTCCTAACCAGATCCGCCACAAGAATCACAGCTTGCGTTGGGATTACTTCTTGGAGATTCCTGCCAAGGATGTCCCACTAACTGAAGAACTCGTTGTGGATGTCTTCATGCGAGAGCATACGAGCCAGTGTCGAATCTCTGCGAGATTAAAGTAGATCCGCGTCTCGTCGGTATTTCCTGATGAATTGAATTGTGCTTTCGTTAAGGATTGCAATCGGCGGGGTCTTCTCGTTTGTTGTAGACTATGTTTTAGGAAACACCGTTTTTTCGTCGGGTATGCCCAGGTGAATCGCAGAAAACTCGGCGTCTTAGTCGTACTGACATTATTGTTCAGTCTTGCGGAAATACGTGCTGCGAGGCTCAAATTACCGGACGCTCCGTCGCCGCTGTGGAGCGTCAAAGTTTTCAAAGAAGAACGTTTCTCTTCAAAAACAAGAACACTGCCGCGCTATGCTCCAGGAGACCGCCCGGGTATTGTTTTTCTAGATGACCATCGAATTGCTGCTTATCATGTCGCCTGGACAGGAGAGCTTTCGTCACGCAAAAACCCTGACTTAAACAGTGCGCGTCAATTGATCGCATCGGTTTTCGAGGCTGATTCAGGTCGCTTGGATTTGACGAAGGAGTGGGGAGCCCGTGTTCACTATTACTCCTTTGAGCCCACAAAGAGTGGAATTTTGGTCCGAACGGGTAACGTGTTGAGGCTCTTGTCGAAAGACTTTTCAGAGATTCGGCGAATATTACTTGCTGATTCCGACCACTGCATAATAAGCGTTTCACCGACCCAGCGAACGGTGATGCAGAATTGCATCAGTGCAAAGGGCGACATCAGCCATTTTGATGTTCGCGAAGCAGATACTCTCGATCTGAAGTATTCCTGGAGCGAATCTCCCGCGCTTTACCACTCATACTCAATCTCGGATACCGGGATAGTTGCGGTAGACTCAAATCAACACAAATTGATTTTCACAGAGTTTGGTAGCCACTTATGGAGCACAGTTTTCCAGTCCTCAACTATATGTGCAGACTTTCCGACTTTCGTCGTTAACACTAAGGTGCTGGATGCTTGTGGTGATCTCATCCTCGTATCAACGTTGGGTGAAGTCCTGATGAGGAAGCCGTATGCCACCGGGGAAACTTTGTCAGACAGAATCGTCGTATCATCGAACGGAGGACATGGCGCGTTCTTGTGGAAGACAACGGAGATTAGGAATCACATTTTGTCAGAATCAAGCGTGCATGTGGTAGCGACTCGCATCGAAGTATATGATTTCGTGTCTCAGAAAAACCTTCTCGCTGTTGATCTCTCCCCACTGCCGAAAGACAACTGCGATTTCGATATTTCGCCTGATGGCTCGAAACTGGCAGTTCTAAACGACCGGCAAGTTTCTGTTTACTCGGTGCCCGTCAAAGAATAAAGAGTATCGGCGAGGGGAAGAACCACACCGTTCCGGCCCTTGTATTGTGTTCGGAAATCTTTGGTCCAATTCCTCGAAGGTCATATGTCGTCCAAGGAGCTTCGATCACAGGTCGGTCTTACTTTGGCGATGTTGCGTCTGGTTGTGTCCCATCGTCGGTCTTTTTGAAGAAATAGTCGGAGGTGGTGGTAAGCGCAGGTTTCGATGTCGGATCCCTTTATAATCCGGAGCTGCCGGAGGTCTGTTGTCAGTTTGGGCCTAAGGTTCCGACTAACGAAGTCTTGAACTTGGGAAAGACGAATCTCCTGTCGTGAGGCCATCGGTGTCTTTTCACAAGATACCCAACGGGCAGATAATCTGCTACCTAGAACGAATGCACAGTGGCACGCTGAGTCATCGCGGCCTGGCGGAGGCAAATACCATCTCTCTCTCAACACAGTATTGGTAGACAGTTACAGAGTATGGAGTAGAGAACAGTGAGTAGTAAGAATTCTGGTATCGGGAGTTAAGTTTGGGTTTCAGAAAGTGATAAGAAAAATGAGCGAGGCGACAGTCAGGAGTCGAGATTCTGGAATGAAGAATCACGAGACCCATTTATAAATCGCTCGCAAACGCCGCGTTCGGAAACAAATCCCACCCCCAAATCCCCGCATCCGGCCGGAAAGCGTCGGCCCTAGCGGCTGCTATTAGCTCCCAGCGGCATTCAAATGAGCTGCGATTCCCCTCAGGAACACGAATTTCTTCTGTTTTGACGGCATGATTTAGCTGTGGAGTGAAAGCAATCCGGGACATGCGACAGGAAACGAATACACAGCGGGTTCGTTGCCTCAGTGCCCGCACCTACAGCAAATAAACAAGAACGGAGGAACGGACGCCGAAATTCCCGCCGTGAAATGAATACACAGTCGGGACGCAAACCTAGCCGGATTGTGCATCCGAAATAACTGGCGACGGAATCCCAACTCCGCAGTTCTAGTTCGACCAATCGTTCCTAGGCTGTATCTGTCGGGGAGTTTCTCGGACGAAGCAATGCTCGCAGACCCTGGTTCCGTCCTTTAAAGTGAAATCTACTCTCCGGCTGGAATCAATTTCGACTCCGCACCGACCGCACTGTTCTTCGTGGACTTCTCTCATCACAGTAGATTTTAAGGCGCGGGAGTTTTGCCGGTCAAGGAAGCGGCGGTGACCACACAAAGAAACAGAAAGCGTCTGGATGGAATATTCTCGGTTTCTTCGGCGAACGCACCTGCGTCGTGAAAAATTTCCCTCGGTAGAATAATGTATGCTCTGATTTATTCGGAACGCAAAGGTTGTTTCATTGAAACTGTAACCCCCAATTAATGCCGAAGCCTTAATGGCGCCAACTCAGCGTCAATCCCAGAATCATGGCCAGCCAAGTTTGTGCTTTTTTATCGCCAACAAATCATCTGCAGCGGTAATTGTGCCACACGCCACAGTTCATGACGAAGTGTGCTAGACTCCGGCGCAAAAGGAGTACCTCATGAACAAACGAACTTTCTTCCTGATGCTATGCCTGTTGATTCTGGCGATTGGCGCGACTCGTGTTTGGCCCCAATCGACATCCGATGAAGAGACCCTCAAGAAACTAGAACTGGATGCGGCCAAGCATGGAGGGACGAGCGATGCTGACATTGCTTTCGACAAGAGTATTAGTTCGGCACACGTCGTATCGATAGACCCCTTGGGTCACGTTGCCGACCAGACGCCAGCGGATTTGGAGAAGATGGAACTGGGGATGAGAAAGTCTGACCCTGATGTCAAGGTGACCCTTGAGATTCAGGACATCAAAGTAAGAATCTCTGGCGACACCGCTATCGTGACCTATTCAGGTACATACAATGCAACCGGCCATAAGGATGCTCGCTACGACGTTCCGAACGCCAAGTTTGTGGGGGCTGACACGTGGCAAAAGCAGTCTGGGCAGTGGAAGATGTTGGCAGGGTTCGCTGTTTCGACGGAACCAATTCCTAGCAGCGTGTATGCCCTACCGCCGCCGGCGTAATGCCAGCGGCCCGCAATTTCTGCCGGGCACTCGGCCAACTGAATCTTTAAGACGCGCTCGACTGAGCACGCAGCTTTGTCGAAGCGAAGCATGCGCTATCGGTCATGGCGCTGGAAACTTCGGAAGATTACTTCAACTTCGCGTACTCGCTTTTCGCGGCGATGAGAATGGGCGTAAATAGGTCAGCGTCTTTCCACAGTGTGAAGAAATCTTGATACGCACTTTTCGCTTTGACGGTGTCGCCCTGCATTGAATAGGTTCGGGCAAGTCCGAAGATGCGCCAATACTCGTCCAGCAGTTCCAGACAATTCCGTTGTGGTCACATGACCGGCTGGGTGGCTAGAGGCTGCGGTTCTTCGCCTGCAGCGGATTGCATGTACAGATTCTGTCCACTCTCTAAGTTCTCTAAGTATAAGTATTGACCGTCTTTCATTCCCACGAACGAAAGTCGCCCACCGTTCAATGCTTTGTGGACTGAGAGGGCTTCCCCAGTTTTGGTGTTCAAGCGCACAACGTCCATCAGATAGTTGTTCTTATTATCGTTCCAGAGCAGGAGTTCCAGCACCAGGTCGCCATTTTCCGCGAAATCCATCTGATGAACCTGAACGAGGTGATAGTCGTCATCCGTTGAGATTTTTTCAATAGCGTCGCTGAAGTTTCGATATGTGAGGACGACTCCGTCACGGTCGCACATCACAACCTCGCGATTCATGGGAGCGTAAAGATAGAGGTGGTCTTTCGTGACCCTGAGCAGCGGCTGTCCAACTTCACTGCCCCTGTGGAATGAACCATTGAAATCCTTCAGTAGGCTGGCCGGAGCCATGGCTTTCAGCACGCGGCCATCACGGCTGTACTCGATCACGAGAGGGTAGTTATGGGCGTACGGACCGGGCGGGAGGTTGCGTCCGCCGAGGACAAAAATCGCGTCATCGTCCTTACTGTACGCAATCGCTTCGATATATTGCGGAGCCGGGTCCCAGGATTTCACCAGCTGGCCTGCAGAATCGTAAGTAAGAATTAACTCCTGAACATTGCGATTCCCGAACTCCAATGTGGCGTATATCAAGGTGGAACCGTCCGGTCCAGCAGTGATGCTATCGGCGTATGCTTCCTGAAGGCCTGGAAAGTCCTTGGACATGTCTATGTCCGCACCGCGTTGATGAGAGCCCACATAGGCACGGACCACAGAGCCCGGAGAGGAACCGGTGAAAAACAAAACTTGGTTTGTGGAGTCCCATACCGGCCAGCCGGTCGGATTCAAGGATTGCGCGACGGCTGGAGTGCAATAAAGCACGAATCCTATTGCGAGGAAGAGTACGGCAACAAAATGAGTTGCTCGGAGCATGAGGTCACCCGACTGCGCACCAAACTTAATCCGATGGCCAATTCTAATCCTAATTAGCAGGGTACGGCAATTGGAACCAACCGTCCTTCAAGCGGAGTGCTCTGTGCAGTTTGTATGTGCACGCTTCAACTGTGGTGGCAATGTCATTAACGCGACGAAAAGGAGTTACGACGCCTTCGAAGGGAATTCGTTGACGACTTGCGTTTGCGAAGCCCTGCCGAGAAAGCGAAGCTTTCAGACCCTCATTGCGCCATACCGGCTTCGAACCTAAGAATAAGATTCAAAACAGAAATCACTGCCAAATGAAGGACCGTAAAAAGAATTGTAGCCGACCCCGGGGACGGGACCTGCGCCGGCGATTCCCAGGGCGGTGTTGTTCGTAATTCATTGATGGCGCTGTCGTTGATGGTGTCATTTCCGCTGGAACCGCAACTCGAAAGATTCGGACCGGTGCAGGGGCTAGACAAGAGTCCGGTATATGGCCGGGCGGAATTAAACTGCATGACCGTGCTGATGGTCCAGTTGCGCCGACAAGGAAAGGCGGTTCTCCACCTTGAACTACGTTTCTCTTTTTTGTATAGCACGAGAAACCTGTGTTAGCGGCCAGGCTCCAAGGCGAAACTGGTGAACCAACCCGACGCCAGAATCACTGCGAAGTTCGGCTGGGACGAGCGCCACTGGTATAATCACGCGAACAACATGGCACTGAGCCCCGGAACAAGAATTGGTCCTTACGAAATCCAATCGCTGCTAGGCGCAGGCGGCATGGGCGAGGTGTATCGCGCAAAGGATATGCGTCTCGGGCGGGATGTCGCCCTGAAAATCGTTGTGGAATCTTTCGCGCGCGAGCCTGATCGCTTGCGCCGCTTCGAACAAGAAGCGCGGGCCGTGGCCGCACTTAATCACCCCAACATTCTCGCGATTCATGATATCGGGCAGCACGACGGCTCGCCTTTTTTGGTCTCCGAGCTTCTAGATGGCGAAAGCTTGCGCGCGGTGCTGGATCGCGGAGCGCTGCCCCAGCGTAAGACAATCGAGTACGGAGTTCAGATCGCCCACGGGCTCGCCGCGGCCCATGAAAAAGGAATCGTTCACCGCGACCTGAAGCCCGAAAATATCTACGTCACGAAAGACGGGCGGATCAAGATCCTCGATTTTGGATTGGCGAAGCTGACGCAGAGTGCAGCTCCCGATTCAGCCGACGCTACGATGGGCAGCACACGCACATTGCCCGGGGTGGTCATGGGGACGGCGAGCTATATGGCCCCGGAGCAGGTACGCGGCGAGGCCGCCGATTCCCGCACCGATATCTTCGCGTTCGGCGCCGTGCTTTACGAAATGCTTTCAGGCGTACGCGCCTTCCGCCGCGACACTGCGGCCGAAACCATGACCGCGGTCTTGAAGGACGATCCGCCGGAGTTGACCGATTCCCTACGTTTGGTTTCGCCCGCGCTGGAACGTATCGTGCGTCGCTGCCTGGAAAAGAACCCAGAACAGCGATTCCAGTCGGCGCGAGATCTGTCGTTCGCTCTGAGCGCTTTATCCGGCAGCGAGACCAGTGCAGTGACGCGAGATGCGGCGGCAACTCCGCGAACGCCGCACCGCGCCCTGGCTTGGCTCGCAGTCCTGCTGGCGCTCGCGGCGGTCTCTGCAGTGACGTGGTTCGCAGCACGGCGTCCTGAGCCAGCGACTCGCATGCAGTTTGCGGTGCCGATACCGGGCGAAGTAAGCCATATCGCTCTGTCGCGCGACGGCACCATG
This sequence comes from uncultured Acidobacteriota bacterium, assembly GCA_963703675.1. Lineage (GTDB taxonomy): Bacteria > Acidobacteriota > Terriglobia > Acidiferrales > UBA7541 > Palsa-295. The sequence continues at coordinate 254,900 of CAVPFH010000017.1, forward strand.
CTCGCGTTCGTGTCTCCGGAGGAAAGCTCCGGACTGCCGGTGCTTTACGTGCAACGCGTGGGCTCGCCCAGCGCCACGCATATTGCTGAATCGGAAGGCGCAAGCTATCCCTTCTGGTCGCCCGACGCCGGCTTCGTCGCATTTTTCGCGCGCGGCAAACTTCTGAAAGTTCCGGTTTCGGGTGGGGCGCCGCAAGTGCTGGCCAGCGTGAGGACGGCGCGCGGAGGAAGTTGGGGAAGCCGTAACGTAATTCTCTATACGCCGGACGCGTCGAGCGCGGTCTGGAGCGTGAATGCCGATGGAACAGACGCGAAATCCGTAACCGACAACGCTCTGGGCCCAAACGTACAGACCAATCGTTGGCCCGTTTTTTTGCCTGATGGCCAGCACTTCTTGTTTTGGTCGGGAAACTTTGCGAATCTCGCAGAAGACAAAACCAGCGGTATCTACGCCGGTTCGCTCGGAGACAAAGATATAAAGCGTGTGGTTCTTTGTCACTCCAGCTTCGGGTACGATCGCGACCAACTGTACTATCTGGATGAAAAGTCGCAATTGATTGGTACAAGATTTGATATATCGAACGCGAAAATCTCTGGAGCCGTCCATCCCATAGCCAGTGATGTGGGACGTTCACCCTCTACGTTTTGGTCGGACTTCAGCGTGGCAGACAACGGCACGGTGATTTACTCCACGGGTGCCTTGGGAACCCAGTCTGCGCTCACATGGGTGGACAGGGACGGTAAAGAACTAGGTCGCGTGGGGCAGCCCGGGGTGATGGCCAACCCAACGATTTCCCCCGATGGCAACCGTATCGCGGTGGATATCAATGACCAGCACGCAAATACAGTCGACGTTTGGATTGAGAGCGCCACGGGATCCGGCAATACCCGCTTCACGTTTAACCCGGGTGAAACAGTGACGGCCGTTTGGTCTAGAGATGGAACTCGCTTAGCGTACCGGTCCGCCGGAGCGAAAATAGGCGTATGGGTGAAGCAGCTGTCAGGCTTGGAACCCGAGAAGCGGATAGCTGAAGTTGAAGGGCAAGCCGACTTCGTTCCCAATTCCTGGTCCCTGGACGACCAGCAGATTCTCGCCACGAATCAAGGCTCCAGCTCTCACCTTATTCTTCTGCCGGCCGCCGGCGGAACCGTGACTCCCTTTCTGGCAGGCAAAGGCAGTCAAACGAACGGAATCATTTCACCCGACGGAAAATGGGTGGCCTACGCTTCGGACGAATCAGGCGATTCGGAAGTCTACGTTTCTACGTTTCCTGGTGGGCAGGGAAAATGGCAGGTCTCGCGCGGCGGTGGCACCGAGCCTCGCTGGCGCGGAGACAACAAGGAAATTTTCTATATCGGCGCGAAAGGCATGCTGATGTCGGTGCCAGTCAGCAATCAGACTGGTTTTTCCACTGGCACGCCCGTTGCACTTTTTCAGACTCGCGGGCGCGCACCGATCTCCTCAACTGACGTTTTCACGTATGACGTCGCCAAAGATGGCAATCGCTTCCTTGTGAACCGCTACGTGAAACCGGAGCACGTTGTGCCGTTGACTATCTTGCTGAACGCCGCAAACGGAAACTCATCGCCTTAACGTACCTTAGCCGCTCCACAATAATTTCCTCTCGTTTTGAAAAGACGTCCACAGCAAGAATGGTGGCCACGAAGCGGCGAGATGGGAAAGGTTCTGTGCAGACCGGTCGTGAGCGGCGCGCCATTGGCTTTTGGCGTTCGCCGGTTTGCCGAATCAGAGTTGCCCGATCGCTGAAGCAGTAAAACAGCCGGAGCTAGATTCTTTATTACGGAGAAACACTACTAATAAATATAAAATATTATTCAATTCCGTGTGCATTCGCCCCAGAGTCTCCCTCCGCGTCAACGAAGCATCAGCGGCTACCATATGTAACATCCTTGCGCCTTCCCCTGCGTAGCGTAGGCCACAGCGGCTCCTATTAGCGCCTAGCGGCAATTAATCCGTTCAGCTACTGCGTCGGGAATACAATTTCAGCATTCATATTTGCGACAAAATTTGGCTTACGGCGTATAAGCCCGATGCCGTTCAGCCATTGCCCGTGACTTTTTCCGTTTCGGGTCAGCCATTGCCTGGAGCGAATACACGAGTACCGAGCAGTCGGACCGGTACCTTGAACGAATACACAGCTGGAAATGGATGTCCGGGCCGTATAACGAATAAACATTGGGTGCATTTGCGTCTGGAGTTGATGCTGCTGGGTTCTGAAACGAATACACACACAGAAATGGCAGCACTGAAAGCTGGCGCCTGGCGGTACCGTATAACGAATAAACAATCCTTCGGTGATTGCCTTCGTGTGATGCCCGTACGGGATGACCTCAGGTTGCGCAGAAATTCAGCGTCGGAGAGCGAAGGCGATGGCTTATGGTTCGGTCTTTGGGGTACGCTGGTATTCAATAATCCGCCGGCGAGGATTGGCTCGATACTTCTTCATGTATTCTGCTCTTTGCTTCAGGAATTTGTCCCGTGCTGTGGGACCATTGTCCAGGAAATCATCCTCCAGGAAATCATCGTCCGCATTGAAGCACACGTTCACTACATGCTGAAACGCACGGCAGGAGTCTGAGCAAAACAATCTTCGCTCGGTGGGCCGCCAAAAAAACTTTCCGCATTTATGATACCGACAACGACGCACAAACACGGTGCCATACGTAGCCAAGAGGGTGATGATGTACCAGCAAATCGGGTCCAGCGGGTCCCGCGCCTTCTTCTGGTGGAGTTCTAGGCCGGAAAAAGGATGCATTGGGTCTGATGTCCTAGGCGCAAACGTCACGCCTCCGTGGTCGAGTCCGTGCTGCTGAAGAAACTGAACCTCAGGTTCGCGGTCCCAGCGTTCACGGAACTCCCTCTCATCGTCACTAACGTCATACGGCCCAAAGTCCACGAAGGAGTCCTTCGAGAGCCAGTCGAGGCAATTCCGAAATTCTGCTTGGTGTTGCTTCAAATAGCGGAGCGTTCGTTCCTCAGTCCACGACCACGGGATTGAACCCTCTACGTATCGCAATAGGCGCCGACTCCCTTTAGGAGCTGCGTCTCCAGCAAATTCGAGGTTCGCATAGACCACGTGTGGAGAGTTAACGCTCGGTATCCAGTCGTTGTAGCTCAATTCGAGCAAATTTCTGCGTGACTTCGCAAACATGGCTTTCGCTCCAGTTAGCGTAACTAACGGTAACAGACTTGTTCCGTAATGTACACGTGCTATCGTTCGCTTTGTTGTCAGCAGTTGCTGTTCGGAAACCGAGGAGTGATGTGCAATCAACTCGAAAAGCGGAGGCGGCGCGTGCGGCTCTCCGACGAATACAGCGCCGCGATAGCGCGGAGCAGCCCACCGCCAAAATGATTGCGGCCCGCGAAGCGCTTGAACGAATGCGCCGTCGTGATAGTGCGATGGAGGAAATCGAGATGAAGGACGCTGGAATTCGTAGAGTAAGGCAAATTCGGTCGGAAACCGAGGATGGCCTAACCGACTCGCATTGCGAATTATGTGGCGAATGGCTGTCGGTAGACTAGGTCGAAGACGAAAATATGTGCATCGAGTCTGAGCGACGCGAGGGGTGGCTACAACGTGAGGGCAAATGAACGAACTCAATAATCTGCTGCACTATCTTGAACAAATACCAACCGGCGCAATCAGCAACGTCGGTCCAATTGAAGATCTGCTAGTAGACGCATGGGATGAATTGAACGTATCCGGTGGAGGCGGCATGAGGGATTATAAGTTGCGCGGTCGTACAAAGAAAATGGAGTGGAAATCACCCGTTCTTACTTTTGAAATGGTACGACATGGAGGAATTGGTCGCGGTTCGAAGCGTGCGGAAATTCAATCATGGACAATCAATATTGCGGCTGGCACGGCGTCTGTGGTGATCTCGGGATTTCGACAGCTGTATCCGATGGACGCCGCTTGGAAGGCTGAGCCAGTTGCACGTGAACTTGCTCGATCCATTATCGCCCAGCAGAAATCCGACACCCGATTGATCTGGAATCAAAATGGGCATGTGCACCCGGCTATTGGGAAGATCCTTCCTGGTTCAAACCGTCAAACTAAGGCCGGCCGCAGCCGAAGATTTTGGAAGGCATTAATTTCCGAATTACTTCCGCACGGATGGCAAAAGGTCGGCAAGCATTTTGAGAAATCAAAATGAATGGAACCCACAAGCTAGATGGCAACCTTCTTCTGCTATGGGTCAAGATTCTTTAATACTCAGAAACAATCAACGACCATCAGTAATACATAAGCAGGACACTATTGGAAATCTGTGCATTCGTATCAGCGAGATGTTCTGGTTGCGGTTCCGCTGCGTCAGCCTTTGCCGCATCAATCCGCCACAGCGGTTCCAATCTTTTACGCGGCATGCAGGCGAGGGCAAAAATCGAACCTGCGAACCAGACAGGTTCCAGATGACGTGCTAAAGTATGCGCCCAATATGAACGCACCGATGACCATTCGCGCTTGCAAACGCAGACGAATGGGGTCTGATTCGGCATTGATTTTGCCGCGTCCGACCCCGCAAGCGAGCGTTTTGTGGCCAAGAAGTCAATCCATCAAAATCTGCTGCCTCGTATCCCAGGCGAGCTGCGCACCTTTGCGCGCGAAATAGAATCATATATAAAGGAAGTGAAGTCGTCGCACGTCGAAAAACCTGCGGCCGCCCGCAAATTCAATCCCCTCCTGCTGGCACGCGATTTAACAATCAAAAAGTACGCGCACCTTCCGCACCGGGAAATCTGCGGCATGCTGGACAACGATCTTCAGTGGCGCGACGCCCCAACCGTAGGCCTGCCTCAAGATTGGATAGAAAAGTTCGGCATTAAAACGTTTTTAGAGGCGTACGACCACCCACAGCTGAGTCCGCGAGCGCAGAAGATGCTGTCCAAAGGTAAGCAGCGGCGCTTACCCTAGTCGCTGAGTGTCTTACCGCCGGCATTTAGTTTCCTACCTAGTTAAGGGCTTCTCTTCGTCCAGTCTTACCGCGTGACGGTGCGGTCTGCCCCATTGAGCTGGCGCATTTCGCGATGCGCTAAGCTTCGTGTGTGCAAGAGAAAAAACATCTCCTAACTTTGTCATCAAAACAAATCGCCGCCAGCGAAGCGTTGAAGCGCCTTAAGGGAAAACCTGGAACAGGTAACGTGTCGGGACCGGAATCGGCGTCAGAGGTGGCGGTGAAACTGGACCGGCTGCAATTTTATTGCGCTCAAAATCCGACCGATCAAATCAAAGCAATTCCGGATTTGAAAAGTATTGCGGCACACCGGCTGCACCGTCCCACTGACGGGCATTTCCAGGCTTTCAGCCGAGCGCATTGGTTTTAGAGCAGAACGTCGGCAATGAAGTTGTTGATCGAATCGGAGCGGCGCGAGGCGTGGTTACCACCGTATCGGCTGACTCTCTACGCGGACGATCGCACCGGGTTATTACCGGACGAAGTGCTCGGCGTGCTCGAAGTCCTGGCGGATTTCCGCATGACGATGATGGAACTGGCGCTGGATTTTTCTCCTGACAACATGAATCGAAAATTCGTCCGTGAGCACGCGCTATTCGGCAAGAGTCGGCCAGCGGCATCTGTCGGCGACACCGACTACTACGGAACCAGGATGGGCACAAAGCGTGTCCAGGCATACATCAAAGAAATCTAGGGTGCTTCGATTGGAGATGGAGCTGCGATCCCGATTTCTTCGGCACTATCAGATTAGAGACCCGTTCGATTTCAAGAAGCTCGTGGAAATTTTGCCAGGTCGTCACATTCAGTTCGTGCGATTTGATGAGCGAAAGCTGGCCGCACGGCTGCGGGGCATGGGTTTCAGTCCACGGAAGACATGGGAAATTCTGGACGATGTGGCGCTGCTACAGGGCGACGTTTGGGCCACTTTGAATTACTTGCGGCAGGAGGTGGGCATGAAGAACACGCGCAGGTTTCTGGAACCGTTGGACACGAACGATGTGGTGCTTGACGCACTGAAGAAGTGGGCGGCGCAGTGGCCGGCGGCTCCGAAGAAATTGCGGTCCAAATAAAACGATAAGGACGATGGAAACGCCGCTAGGGACTATGAAAAAGGCAATGAACGCTGTAACGAAAGCCGCGCTTGAATTGATTCAATCACCAGATTGGTTCGCTCTCTTGCGTGGTGCATTAATGCGGACTGGGCTTAGCCCTGACGAAGCAGTGTTCGGAGTTGGCGCATTCCTGGCAATGGTTTCCAGATATCGGCCGAACCCGCTTCGGGTTGCGATCAACGAAAAGACTGCGGGCAGCGCTAAGTACTTCGTTCGTTGCGTGAAACAGCTGTTGCATCCGCAAACAGTCTGTGGCGTTTGCTCGGAGCGGCATTGGTTACGTTTTGCGAAACACCCGAATCACCGGGTGGTCTATGTGCAGAAATGGGACGAGACACACGAGGGTATTCGATTTGAAACGAACGGGAATCAAATTGCCCGCATCTCGGAACGCATGTGCGACGGCAGAACCATCGAGACACCAGAAATAGTCGACGGTCGGTTCACGTGCTTTTCGGAGGAGTTCCCGTGGGAATCACCAGACAAGTTGAGATGGTTGACGATTCAACTCCCGGCTCCGGCTTCGTCATCAACAGGGCTGACGCCACTCAGCGACGACGAGTTGGCGACATGGCGGGAGGTGCAACATTTACTGCGTGAGCGAGCGAAACGGACCATTGTGCTGCCAGATTGGGCAGACACCGTTGTAGAGCAAAAATGCGATGGGCGCGGGTCTCGGTACCTTCCGGTTTTCCTGAGGGCATGGCAAACGATGGCGTTACTACGTTCATTCGCAGGGAATAAGTCTGCGGGAGATGCTGGCGATCAGCAGATTATTCACGCAGATTTCGACGACCTTGCGATCACGAGTCTGCTAGTGCGGAAGGTCTTTCGGGAAGGTTGTTGGCTCCCTTCGCCGTCGAAGATTTTTGCCCAGGTTTTTCCAGGAGGACCAGAACACGGCGTTATTAACCCGCTCACAGGAAAAGGCGTCAGATACAGCCAGCGTACTCAGAAGTCGAATCAATTGAATTTCTATTCGCTCTTGGGTGGCGGCGGTTAGATCGCAAAGATTGAATTTGGGCGAGTGGCGCAACACTAGCGAGTTAAGGCGGGCAGCAGAAGGAGAACACATGTCGCAGGAAAAATTGATGGACGTGCGCGAGGTGGCGGAACTGCTCAAGCTGGCGCCGGGGACCATCTACCATCTCGTCAGTGCCAGGCGCTTACCTTGCGTTCGCCTCAGCGCCCGGTGCCTGCGCTTTCAGATGTCCGCGATCAGGCGGTACATCGACGAACTGGCCCAAGAATCAGCCCAGACATGAAAGGGTAAAGACTTAGGCCGCTTTTGGATTGAAAACAGATTTTCGGCCCAGCACCGGAGAAAACAGCATGCGTAGAATTGATGGCTGCAGGAACTGCGAAGAGACCAGAGAAATCGCGGCATACGGACTGTGTTTCAAATGTTACCGCCGGGACGAACGGGTTAAAGACCGCCAGTTCGCTCTTGCTGATCGGCACAACCCTGGACTTCGCCGGGAGCATAAGAAACTCCTTCGTGCATTCACGAATGTAATGGTGGGGTTGGCTGATTTGGGCGTTTCCCGCACTGACGTGCTCGCAATTCGTGAAATTCTTCAGTTTTATCTCGATCCCATTGCGACGTTTCTGGCCCCCACATTAAGGGAAAACGAAGGTCCCGTGAACCGTGAACAAGAATTGAAAAGCAGTTCACAGTTCACTGAGCAGCAAAAATTCTTGTTAACGCCGAATCCGAGAGATCCAAATGATGAAAACAGGCGTGGAGACGAGTGAACCAGCTTTTGCGAAGAAATAGCGCCAGGAAATGATGTAGCTGCCGTGCGAGGTTGAACTAACCGCCCCAGGACATCAAAATCACTCCATTCCCTGAACACCAGGAAAAATCGGAGGGGATCGAGATGAAAAACGAAACAACCGTAGCGATTTACGCCCGCGTCAGCACGCTCAATGCTGGCCAGGACCCAAATATGCAGACCCGTGACTATGAAGTTCGTATCGTCTCGCATCAAATTGAACGCGAATCTGAACAGATTGAAGTATCGGTTGACATCTCTGATCGTTTGGAAGTTGTCTTTAAAACCTGACTGAAACATATTTCCAAATCTCTGCGTGTCGATGCTCAAACCGGCGAGAATCTCATTGAAATTCCCCAAGATCATTTCTGAGAGTGCAGACTTTGATATGGGGGTGCGCGATTTTGCGACGGTACAATTGTATAAGCTTCACGACGGGCCAAGAAGTTAGCCCCGTCGTGCCGATGCTGGATCCAACCAAATAGAGATTGCCGCGCAAGACTCCGTAAACCAGAGTGACTCAGCACTCACATCTGGAAACATTGATAATCGGAGATAGTAAATCGTGGTTAGGCCGATCAACATCACGCAGAAACTGATTATAAGCCAGTTATAAAGTCGCAGTTGCATTTTCGACATTTGGCCACGCCGATTTTGGAGTGAAATATCCGTTCAATGGGTACCAAACTTATCTCAAGTCTGTCATCCCCCAAATGAGTGAAATCGACTGGGAAATTCCAGTGCTTTGCGGTAACATCTGCCAGTCTTATCTCGCGCGTTAATAGCGACCGACCCCGGCCCGAATTAAGCTCCTTGCGAGACCTGCCATGCCTTTGGACACTGAAGAATTCTCAAAGCTCTTGGGCGGCCTTTACGACGCCGTGGCCGATCCCAGCCAATGGAACTCGTTTCTCGGGCAGCTTGCCCAAACCATCGGCGCTACGTCAGCGTTGATGGGGCTTCGCGACGCCAGTAGAGAGATTTGCACAATCACTGGTTCCTGGCAGTTTGACCCTGAACATTCCCGTCTCTACCGGGAACACTATTATTCGCTGGATGTATGGGGTAAACGAGGTTTATCGAAGCCCTCAGGTTATATATGCCTGTCCGCAGAGCTCTGTTCCCCATCAGAATTGGCCACTACCGAAATGTACAACGACTTTATGATACGGTGCGAAATCGAGCATGGCCTCTTCGCACTGGTCGAAAACACAAGGGAGTTCTTCGCGACGGTGAGTCTCTATCGAGGATTGTCTCGACCCGAGTTTCCGGCCAGCGAGCTGGAGACTCTGCGTCTTCTTGCACCCCATCTACAACGCGCTTTCAAGTTGCACTTGCAATTCTCACAATTGAAATCTTTCGCGACGGGAATTGAGGCAGCACTGGATTTACTCCCGACGCCGATGATCTTCTTGGGGAAGAAAGGCGAAGTGGTATTGATGAATCGCAGCGCGTCCGCATTGACGGCAGAAAGAGATGGGTTGCTCGCAACACGGGATGGGCTTCGAGCGAGTCGGATGCCAGAATCCACGTTACTAGAGAAAATAACTCGACAGACGGCTTTAACGTCGGACGGGAAAGGTCTTTCAGCTGGCGGGACGGTAATGATTTCCCGGCGGTCGCGCCCACCACTACAACTTCAGATCAGCCCAATTCGCAACTCGATGATCCAGACTTCCGAACCCGCAGCTGCTGTTGTTTTGATCAACGATCCCTTACACCAACGCCCGGCACAAGATGTGCTGCGAGTGCTCTACGGCCTAACCCCGGCAGAGTGCCGTGTCGCATTGCTCCTGAGTGACGGTCACGCACCGCGACAAATCGCAAACATGATAGCGGTCACGGACAATACAGTGCGCTCGCAAATCAAGAGTATATTCTCCAAGACCGGCGTTAGGCGGCAGGGAGAATTAATTCGGCTTCTTTTGAACAATTCAGGAATTGCGATTCCGCAATGGACCTCCCCGGCTTGATCGGTCCTTCTTGGCGCGGCAAGCTGCGACCTTAAACGCTCGCGCGTTTCCGACAAACAACCAATCTGTGGTCCTCGTTTTCCAGGAGGTTTTAATAGCGAAGCTCATGGCAACGCCAAATTAGAAGACTTGAAAGTTGAACGACGGAAAGCCCGGGAATCAACCGAAAGCGCCGGAGGTTGCAAGGATCGCTTCACTCACTCTATGAGTTCACCGAGACGGACGATTTTGGATTTGAGTATGGGACAAAGCCCTGTCGAAGCCAGAATCATAGTCGAATCTTGTTGGGTGCTACTCGGCTTCGCACTTTTCCGATTCTGGCCGCCGTCAACAGGAACAGAGGTCTCGAATCAGATTACGAAAGCTCAGCCAGAAGCGACGTGTTAGACAACCCACCGTGGCCGTTTTACATTTCCATCAAATCGTTTCTGTTTGGTCTGCGGAAAGCACCGAGCAGGCCGACATAATGCCCAGTCTCGGGAAAACACTGTCGCTATTGACGTGATTGACTAAGACCGACGATTGAGTCTGCGGAACTTGCAGAAAGGCCAGCGTCTTGTGGAGAATCTGGCTTACAGTCTCACCTGACCTAGTTTGGTCCCTCAGCACGGATCAACCAAAGAGAAAGCCGCAGCCTAAGCCTCAATTGAGCCCGTCTGACCTTGTCCGCGACAAAACTGTGACCCGTCTGAGCTTGGCTTATTAGCTTTTTCAGTCGTCGTCCATTATTCCCATCGGTGATTCCGGGTCGATTCCCTTGTCCAGCATCGTCTTTTCCTTAAAAAAGAGTGTCTTGGCCGCCATTTCATCGGCGGTTAGCTCGTCGTCGCGCGCTCCGCTTACGAGGGTGGCAAGCGTATCCAGATTCACAAAATCGCGGAGAGCTTTAATCGCAATCACAATTCTAACCTTGGGTACCTTGTCTCCGCTGCCCATGGATGTAATGGGCTGAGCGAAGGTGCTCACGAACTGCAATGCAGTATTGGCCTGTCGGAGAAAAGTCACATCAACCCATTGATTAGCCCGCTCTGGGTCACCCCATCTCTTCCAATTGATTAAGACAAATGGAAGCTTCGGTACAGATTTCAGGCGACCGTCATCGGCCGCCTTTGAGATAGTTCCAACGGCGGCGTCCTCCATCTCTTTGACGACTTCGACTGTTAAATCGGGGTATTTGTTATGCTGAGTCCGTCTGGCGGGATCAGTCTTATCTGAGACAATGTGATCGCACATGGCAGCTATGTTCGTGATTGTAAAAATCGCTGGATGATCGATCATAAATCTAACCACCTGCCGAAAACGCCCATCGCCGAGTCGATCCATCAGGTCGTAGAAGAGCCATATGCGAAACCGAACATGGTCTGAGATAACTCCGAAGAACATGGACGGACCTTCTGTGGAAACTAGATCGCCAAAGACAAAAATCGATTCCAAAATGTTTAGCAATCGTTTGTGATCTAGCTTATCAAGCGAGTTTCGAAGAAGATCGATGAACACTGAGAATCGGTTCGATTCAAGGTATTTGGCAAGCGTCGCGAGGAACGTGTCCAGCGAATGAGCGGAGTCCAGCGCCCGGTTCATTTCCTTTTGGGATACGTCCGTTTCCGGAACCGTAAGGTCAAAGTAATAAGAGAAATATCTAGAGGTACAGACCCGCTTCTCCTTTTCCCACTCCTGAACCCAATCCCCACCCCAAAAGGTGTTCGATTGTCCGTAAACGTACTCAACTTTTGGAAACAGAAACCGGCATAGGGATATAGCCGCGTCGCGTCTTTCGTGTCGTTCTTCAATGAACATCTCGTCGTACTTCCGTTTTAATGATTCGCGGTCCGGTCTGTTCTGCGAACTCCAGGTGCCTTCAAACATGTCAGTATTCCGCTGAATCGAGTGATAGACACTTGGATCGAACAGCGCCAACGCCTGTATCGCGGCGAGGTCTCTTTCAATTGCAGCATCACGCAGATCACCACACCTATCCGACCAGGCCCTTCGCCGATTTGAAGAGGGCGGCTGGAGCGCCGAAACTGCCAGTGGGCTATCCACTCTTGATAGGAATCGCGATGATTCCCTCTCTCTGGAGTAAGTTGGCGAGGATCGGCGGGACACAATCATCGAGGAGACCACGCATGAAAAAAGCACGGAAAGCCGCGAAGCTCAGGACTCCGCAAAGTTTTGAAGACGCGCTGAAGCAAGGCTGGAAAGTTGAGGAGCAACTCTCAGCTTGGAACTTCCGGCACTCGAATAAACGTGAAGGCTTTCTGCGTCTCGTGAAAGCCAAGTCTGGAAAAACTTTGATGGTGAGGTATTCAGCACTCTACGACTTCGGGACGCCGTATTTTTTCTGAGATTCGAAAATGACTCCGATAGAACCCCCTAACCCGTTAATCCGCTCCTTCGCTGGCAGCAATGAAGACCTCCGCGCCGCTTTCGCTCGTTATCAGGTTGCTATGGGCCAGAGCGAAGCAACCATCGACGACTACGCGGACAGCATTGGCCGTTTCCTCGAAACGCTAGGGAGTGACAGCGTTCTTGAGGCGCCACGCTCTGCCTATCGCAACTTTCTAGAAGGACTCGCTGACCGCGGCCTGTGCTCAAACACGATTCGAAAGCATACGCAAGCTCTGCGGGCCTTCTGCAAATTCCTGCGGGTTTCTTCGCTCACGCGCCATGATCCAACGTTACTGCTTTCACGGCGCAAAATCCCCCGAAGAATACCGCGAGTGCTTACCCCGGATGAAATGGTCCGGCTGATCGAGGCAGCCAAGAATCCGCTTGAGCGCGCCGTCGCCCAGGTTCTCTACTCGACCGGAATGCGAGTGTCCGAACTCGTGAAGATGAGAATGGAAAGCGTCAATTTCGAGACGCGCATCATGCGAGTCATAAAAGGCAAGGGCGGCAAATCAAGAATCGTTCCGTTCGGTCCATACGCGGCGGATTCCATTAGGAAATACCACGAGTGGCGCAAGCCGCAAGCTGGATGGCTTTTCGAGTTCTACGGGCGTGAACCGAATTTGTATCTGAGGTACGGAAAGTCTTGGTATGCCTGGTTCTACCTGAAGAGCAAACGGTGCAACTGGCGGATCGGCGATATTGCAGATTTGCCGACGATTGAAGACGCACGACGCGAGCTTGATCGGCGATATGAAAAACGCCCTGACTATCGACCTCCGCGACCCGCAGGACCGATTGATGCTCGAACGGTCCGCTACATCCTCCAACGATTGGCAGCTCGCGCCAAACTTAAAGGCGTAACTCCGCACGCTCTCCGACGCGCTCTCGCCACGCACATGCTGGAATCAGGAGCGAGCATCCGCGTCATTCAGGAAATCCTGGGCCATGAACGGCTAACGACCACGGCCCTATATACGCTTTTATCAGCGGCAAAACTGTCTGCAGTTTACCGGGAATGTCATCCACACGGGGGAGGCGACAATGCGAAAAGCTAAAAAGTCAGTCCAGATCGAAGTATTGGCTCCATCACGGCCTTCTGACGAAGCCAAGGCCATGCTTGCAAGGCTCGTAGAGCAGAAAGTCAACGAAGCGCTCTCCGGTAAATCAATGCCCGAACAGTTCGCTACAGACGACTCGATTTTCGAGCCGTTCTTCCAGTCAAAGTCTGTTGCAAGTCGCATGAAAGGCCAAATGAGTGTCAGTCGGCAGCACAAGTTCGCCGCGTACTTCGAGAGGTGGGGGTGCATGCGCTGCGAAACAAAACAGACTGGTCATCTGACCCTTGGCATGTGCCTTCGATGTCACCGCCTAATTTATCACCGCTTACTGGGTTGTATCCGAGACCTGGACGCCGAAAGGCCGGATTCGATACCAGCGCTCGACCGCACGGACATGGCACAGCAGGCGATTATCGACACCGTGAAGGCATCGCCGAACCCCGAACAGCGGAGGAAGCGATGAGAGCCGCTCTCTACGCACGCGTCTCCACGGCGAACAATGGCCAGGATCCCGAAATGCAGCTCCGCGAGCTGCGCGAATACTGCCAGCGACGAGGCTGGACGGTTGCAGACGAGTTCGTTGACGTAGGGATCTCGGGAGCGAAGGAACAGCGTCCGCAACTCGATAGATTAATCGCCGCGGCGCACCGCCGGCGTTTTGACTCTGTGGTCGTCTGGAAGTTCGATCGGTTCGCGCGTTCCGTGTCTCACCTGCTACGGGCGCTGGAGACGTTCAAAGCTCTTGGCGTTGAGTTCGTTTCCCTATCCGAGCAGCTGGACACCTCAACCCCGGCGGGCAAGATGGTATTCACGGTCCTAGCCGCAGTGGGCGAGTTGGAACGCAGCCTAATCGCCGAAAGGGTTAGAGCGGGGCTGAGAAATGCCCGCGCCAAAGGAAAGCAGCTTGGAAGGCCGCGGGTAATCGTGGATGCCGCAAGGATTGCCAGTCTACGCGCAGGGGGTATCTCCTGGCGCGATATTTGCCGCGAAATGGGTGTTACGAAGGGAACGGCTCAACGCGCCTGTCCTGGCTTGCCCAAAAACCTCACCTTGCCCAAAATCCCCACTTCTCGGGCCCACGCGATTCGTTGAAAATCCGCTTGCCCAACCCAAAAACAGATCTTTTTCGATCTCAGGGCCCGTGGTCACGGATATAGGCTGAATCTGACTTGTACGATAGGAGCGTTAATGTGGTACCTTACCGCGATGCGCCGTACGCAAGCCATCCTCGTGATCATCGCGCTGCTTTCCACGCCGCTGGCGTTACTCGCTCGCGTCAACGATCCCGGCATGTCGGATTGCAATGGGATGTGCTGCCTGCCCCATGGCTCGCATCACCATTCCCCGGCGCGGACTCCTCCACCAGAACCTCAGAAGGACGGTATGGCCTGCCATCACGGCGCCGCGGGGCAGATGATGGAGTGCAGCATGAACTCGGGCCAACATCGAATGGATTACGGCCTGCTCGCTCCCTTCCCGCCGGCCAGAGTGTCCGAACTTGCATCAGTCGATGTCCCGAAAGTGTCCCGCTTCGCCAATTCACGTATTCCCGCCGACAATCTGTCCGCCGGTTTTCTCGCCGGTCCTTTTCAACCGCCTCGCAGCTAGCTTCGTCCAAAGGCTATCAATAATTAAATCCAGGACGGAGGCTTCATGCGAAAGCTCGTATTCTGTTTGTCTTTGGCTGTCTTTCTGCTTTGTGGTTCGCTGCTTCGCGCAACAATTTTTGGAAGAATCCAAGGAATCGTCCACGACCCGCAGCACCGGCCAATAGCGGGCGCGTCGGTGAAGCTGCAAGCCATCGCGTCAGACTGGTCTCAAACCGCGCAAACCGACGATAACGGTGAGTTTTCATTCAACACTGTGCCTGTCGGCGATTACAGAATCACCGTCACTCAGTCCAAATTCCAGACTGCGGAGCAGCTCGTCACAGTCGCCTCCGGTTCATCGCCCGTTCTTCACTTTCAACTGGCCATCGCCACAGTGAATCAGACCACCGTCGTCGTCGGTGAAGCAGAAGTGGCCAATGTGGATTCGGTAACTCCCACGACTCTAATAGATCGCCAGGACATAGCCCAGACTCCCGGCGCTGATCGCACAAACAGCCTCGCCATGATTACCGACTATGTTCCCGCCGCCTATGTGACCCACGACATGTTGCACATCCGTGGTGGCCACCAGGTTGACTGGCTGATTGACGGCGTCCCGATACCCAACACGAATATCGCGACCGACCTGGGTCCGCAGATCGACCCGAAAGACATCGACTATCTGGAGGTTCAGCGCGGCAGCTACGAAGCAGACTACGGAGACCGCACCTATGGCATCTTCAACATCGTCCCCCGCACCGGCTTCGAACGCGACAACGAGGCGGAACTCGTCACCACCTTCGGCAATTGGTTCCAAACGAACGACCAAATCAATTTCGGTGGCCACACTCAGCGTTTCGCCTATTACGCCAGCCTAAACGCCAACCGTAGCAATTACGGCCTGCAGACTCCCATCGGCCACGTATTTCACGACGCGGAGAACGGCTACGGCGGATTCGCCTCCTTCATATTCAACCCAAGTTCCGCCAATCAATTTCGCCTAGTCACCTCCCTGCGCCAGGATTATTACCAGATTCCTTACGATCCGGATCCCAACTCAATCGGCAATTTGCAGTTGGTGGCGGCTGGGGCAGCTCCCAGTTACGGTCTTCGTGACGGCGAGCACGAAACCGATGGCTACGCAGCATTTTCTTGGATTCACACATTCAATCCAAATCTGCTGGTAACAGTCTCGCCTTTCTATCACTACACCAAAGCTAGCTATCAAGCCTCGCCCAACGATTATCCAGTGGCCACGAACGTGGATCAGACCTCAAATTATGGTGGGTTACAGGCCAGCGTTAATGCAAACGTTTGGAAAAATGACATTCAGGCAGGCGTGTACGGATTCGCTCAGCGCCAGACCAACTACTTCAACAATCAATTTACGGATGGCAGTCCAAACTTTCCGCCATCTTCGGCCTCCCTCACAGGAGGACTCGAAGAGATCTTCGTCAGCGACAAATTCAAGGTGACCCCATGGCTGACCCTAATCGCTGGCTTTCGCCAATCACACTTTACGGCTGATATTGTGGAGAATGAAGTGGACCCGCGCGTCGGTATTACCGTAAAAATTCCACGCGTAAATTGGGTATTTCGTGCGTTTTATGGGCACTTTTATCAACCGCCGCCACTGCTCACGGCCACCGGCTCATTGGCGGGTTTTGCAAACAGCCAGGGTTTTTCGTTCGCTCCCCTCCACGGAGAACGGGACGAAGAGTATCAGTTTGGCGTTACGATTCCATTTCGCGGCTGGGCTCTGGACGCAGACCATTTTCAGACCAAGGCACAGAATTGGCTGGATCATAACAATATTGGAGCATCCAATCTCTTCTGGCCGATTACGTGGGATGCTGCTTTGATTCAAAGCTGGGAACTCACGCTGCGCTCTCCCCGCCTTTGGCGGCGTGGCCAGTTTCACCTTGCCTATGCGAACCAAATTGCGCAAGCAACCTCACCCATCACCGGAGGCTTAATCTGTCCCCCGCCGACACCAACATGCTCGCAGTATCCGCCGCCTGGATTTGGCCCCGTTGACCACGATCAGAGAAACACTTTAAACCTAGGTTTCAATGCGACTCTTCCCTGGCAAGCGTACGCGTCGACGAACGTGTACTACGGCTCGGGATTCCATAACGGGTTTCCCAACGCGCAATATCCCGGAAACTATCTGCCGGGTCACACCACGCTTGACCTCTCACTCGGGAAGAGCTTTGCGGAGAAATATAGTGTCTCCGTGACTGCACTAAATGTGGCAAATCGCCGCGTCCTTCTTGACAACAGCGTGACGTTCGGTGGTTTCCACTTTAACGACCCGAGGGAAATCTATGCCGAGTTCCGATTGAGATTTCATTACTGAAGACCAGCACAACTCATGACACCGACGGTCAGATTCGGATTGCAAGGCACATACAAGTGCCAACCGACACGCGCATAACCGAAACACATCGCGTCGGATTTTATCGTCGAGGGTAAGCCGATGAGTCATGCAGCGGACCGCATGTGGCAGCGCTTCGGGTTTTACGTGTCACCGCAACAACTCTTACGGGTGATACGTGCGGGCAACGCTAGAGAGCGGGTGATGATGGGACAGGGCGATACGGTACGACAATTTGACGTGCCGATCACGTTTGAAGACGGAACGAAAACAATTGTCCGTTGCCTCGTGTCATTGGATTTAAACATAGTTATCACAATCACGCGTCCTGAAACGCCTATGGAATCGCTGCGACGTAAAGAAGGCGAGCATAAGCGCAAGGTCTTCAAGAGCCTAAAGCACGTGGCTGTCGACATTGACGAAGCCGTGGCACCCGTAGAGCTAGATGATACAGCACGCGAAAAACTTGAGCAGGAACGTAAGAGTGCGAAGGCCACTTTCGGTGACGCTTTGCCGAGCAGGTGGTAGCGCCGTCGAAACGAAACCCAGGCAAGCTTCCAAACAGGGTTGCCCAAAAACCTCTTCCGAATCGGTGCCGCAAGTTCCGCTTTTTCAGTAAGAGATTGAGTGCGATCTCTCTGCCCAGAAACACATGTTTTACGTCAGGCTACCCGTTTATCGAAATTGAAGCGGTTGATCGATGGCAGCGGAACGTGTCGAGAGGGCACTTCGTTGAGCATCCTTGCAATTGGCCGTCCGGGCCAAACATGGTAACATTCGCACATGCGTGCGAATGTTAGAACTGACTCTTCCAACGACACCTGTCTAATACCTTGCTTCAAAGCGGCGCTGGTGCGGAAGCTCCAACGGCAGATGCCCCCGGACAGCCTCTTGGAAGAGGCAGAGATACTTTTTGGTGCGCTGGCTGACCGAGCGAGGCTGAAAATCCTGCACGCACTTAGAGACGGCGAAGAGTTGTGTGTTTGCGACGTGGCACACGTTTTAGGCGTTTCAATTTCCACCGCCTCGCACCACCTACGGAAGCTCCGGGACTTGAAAGTGTTGCAATACCGGACGGATGGAAAGATGGCCTACTACTCTATGCGAAACGAATTGGCCGGGAGGCTGGTCGCAAGCACGTTGCAAGAGGTGGGTGCTTGACATGCCCAACTACAGCCTTCGCGTAATTCAGGAGCAAATGGGCGAGGCCGTCCGCGCTCCCAAATGCCACCGCTGTGGATGCCTCCAGAAAGCAGTCGAGGCTCTGGCGAACACCGAGCCGGGACGTAAGGAGCTAGCAGCGACCCTGAACGAAGCGAAGTCGGTGTTCGTGCGGCAGGAGTACGACTGCCTTGGATGTCCTGTCTGCTATCCGGCAATCGCAGCCAATGTGTTCGCGGAGTTGTACCCGGACGCGGCTTTGGGATTCGACCTGTGCCCGACCGAAGAACTCGGTGAACGGACGGGATGGCCTCCATTGCCGGGAGACTACTACGTCCTGCGGTACCAAGCGCCAGTTGCGGTTTGCACTCTCAACAGTTCCGAATTGGCGGCGGACATTCGTGGTCGCGCGCCAGCGGGACTTTCTATCGTCGGAACGTTGCACACTGAGAATCTCGGTATCGAGCGGCTCATCAGGAATGTCATTGGAAACCCCAATCTCAGGTTCCTGATTCTCTGCGGACAAGACGCGCAGCAGCGAATCGGACACTTGCCCGGCCAGTCGCTCGCTAGTTTGTTCGCAAACGGCTTCGATGAACGATTGCGAATCATTGGCGCACAAGGAAAACGACCCATGCTGAAAAACACTACGCCCGACGATATTGCTGCGTTTCGGCAGAGCGTCGAACTCGTCAACCTCCTCGGGGAGGAACGCACTCCCGTTATAGCCGACGAGATTGCCCGTTGCGCTGCACGGAATCCGGGGATTGCGTCCCGTGCCGGCGCCGAGAACCCTGTCGAGGTCGTTTTTGTACGTGAACCTGAACCGCTCGTTCTCGATCCGGCTGGATACTTCATCGTCTATCCCGAACCTCGCCGTCAAGCTCTTGTGGTGGAGCACTACACGAACGGCGGCGTGCTGGACACCATGCTGGAGGGACGCATGGCTGGACCGTTGTATCAAGCCGCCGTGCGCCGCAACCTCGTAACGCGCCTCGACCATGCGGCATATCTCGGTCGTGAACTCACACGTGCAGAGCTAAGTCTCAGGGACGGAACTCCATATGTCCAAGACCACGCACCTGAACCGCAACGGGTTCCGACTGCGACCGTTTCCTTTGGCTGCGGGTGCTCAGAAGAAGGCGGTAAATGAGGGTACGCTGGCTCGGAATCGGATTCGTCGCCCTGCTTGTCGTTTGCATTCTCTTTCTCAAGAGCCACGTCTTGCCGCTTCCCGCACGTATGGCTTCAAACCAAACTCCAGCCGTAATCCTCGTGGCCGACTTTAGCGAAGCGAATGATAGCAATGATGCCTGTGCCGACATTATCCGTGCCGCGCGAGAAGCATCAGAACGAGGTGTGCGGGTAACGGAGCTACCTCCTGATTCGAAATCCGACTTACTCCGGCAGCACCATGTAGTCATAATCCCGACCGTGCTTTTTCTCGACCGAAACGGCGCAGAGGTTAGCAGATTTGAAGGGGAAAGCGCAGCAACAGTGAAGGCAATACAGACCCGCCTGGCGGGCTTGGCGGCAGCTACCAAATGAGCATCTCAATGCCAGCGTTGGACGTTTTGAAACACGGGAGTCTCTTGGCTCTGCCGTTGGCGCTTGCAGCGGGAGTAATTACTGGGCTTAATCCGTGCTGTGTAGCCCTCTACCCGGCAGCTACGGCGACATGGTGCGCGTGTAACTCCGGGACGGAGAATCGCGGATTGAGAGTCTCGTTTGGATTCGTCTTGGGTATGGCGACCGCAACCACAATTCTAGGCGTCTTCGCTGCTCTGATGGGGCGGGTAGTGGGTCAACTCGGCAGTGGAGTACGGTATGCGATTGCCGCCGTGCCCCTCGTGATGGGGCTGCATCTTCTCGGTTGGCTTCGATTCCCCGTTGGCTTCCTACCGCATCGAGATATGCGTGGTGGCTGGCTCGGCGCGTTCGGAACGGGGTTGTTGTTGTCGCTGGCTCTGACACCGTGCGGGACACCTGTCCTCGCGTCGTTGCTGTCGTATGTCGCTTACAAGGGTGGCGTCGCCTACGGCGCGACGATGTTGTTCTTTTATGGATGCGGCTCTGCTGCACCAGCATTGCTTGTCGGAGCCGCCGCTGGAAGGCTCAACGCAAGATTGGAGAGAGCGGGCTATGACTTGTGGTCGGAACATCTCAGCGGAGCGGCGATGCTCGCTCTGGGCTTGTTTCTAATCTGGCGAGCGTGAGAGCCGTGCTGAGCAGTCGCTCAGCCTAACACCGGGATGGGAATACAAGGAGCTAAAGCGTTGACGCCCGGCGAAGGATCAGCGGTCGCCAGTTTCCTGGAGCCTATGCAGTGCTTGGCGGTTACCAAGCTGCCTGAAGGCGAAGCACGGCAGTACGAACTTAAGCTCGACGGCTTCCGAACCTTGGCCGTGAAACACGCCGGCCAACTCAGCCTGTTCTCGCGAAATAAAAAGACCTTCAACCGACGATTCCCCACGGTCGTTGCCGCTTTGCGAGGTCTGCCTGACGAATCGATCATCGATGGCGAGACTGTAGCGCTGGATGAGCACGGACGCCCATCATTCAATCGACTGCAGAATTTCTCGGCGCTCAGAGCCGCCATCACCTTTTTTGCGTTTGATGTCGTGATGTGGAAAGGCCAGGATCTGCAGGCGCGGCCGCTCCATGAACGTCGCACATTGTTGCAGAAAGACATAATGCCGACACTTCCAGCCGTTCACTACTCCGAGAGCTTTGTGCCACTTGAACGGATGATTTCAGTAGTGCGCGAACGCAGCCTCGAAGGTATCGTCGCGAAAAACCGACATAGCCGATATGAGCCAGGACGTCGCAGGGGTTCCTGGGTGAAAATGCGCCTCGGCGGGCGCCAGGAGTTCGTCATCGCTGGCTATACACCAGCAGCACAGAACTTTGACTCGATCCTGGTCGGATATTGGGAAGGCTGGAAGCTGCTTTATGCGTCCGCCGTACGAAACGGATTCGTTCCGGCGAGCCGTGAATCTCTGTTCCGCAATTTCGAGAAACTGCGGACTGCAACCTGTCCGTTTGCGAATCTTCCAGAAACCAAAAAGGGTCAATGGGGCGAAGGGCTCACTGCGGCTGACATGGAGAAATGTATCTGGCTGGAACCTAGACTGGTCGCCGTGATCGATTACGCTGAGTGGACGCCTGCGAATCACCTACGGCACGCCAATTTCGTTGGATTGCGGGAAGATAAGAACCCACGAGAGGTTACACGGGAGCGGCCGATTCCAATCGCCTAATAACAGGAATTTCGAACGCGGAATCGGAGCTTAGACCATACGGCATATACTTGTCACCGACGAGAGTCGTGGTTTTGACAGAGGCAACAGCTATGAGGAGGCCACATCTTCTGATTTCGACCGCGTGGCTGCTTCAAGCGGCCGCCTGGTTTCTGCCAGCATACGCGTCAAAACCTGGTTGGTTAGCTTTCCTGGACGCGTCCATCGCGTTTTCGCCTCACTTTAATAGCTTGTTCGGCACCTGGTACCAGCAGATGCTTTCAGCGGCGAGTGTGGCAACGAACGTCATCTTCATTGTCGGCTCACCGTGGGCCATGTTGTGCGGATCTCGTTCGCTTAGGCGAATGGTCGCGTGGGCCGCTGCCACAGCGTTCGTGGTCAACGCACATTGGTATATTCTTTCGACCGCGGAAGTCAGCCTAGAGATTGGGTATTTTCTCTGGTGGTGGTCGTTTCTCCTGCTCGCGGTAGGCTTGTTTGACCTCGCCGGACCGAACGAAGCTGCTGACTCCACGCACAGTTAACCGCACTGCTCCCAAGATAACTGTCGCAATCAGGCGATTACACGCATTGTGCGGACCGTCTGCGTTCCCGCAACTTCGTGTTGAAAGAAGTAAAGTACTCGATTAATTGAACGAGCATGACCGAAATTAAGGAAACCTTCGGCTGGTTTGTCATCAATCGTGACTAGTGTTACCCTGAAGCGGCACAGTTGTCATATGCCCGCTCACAACGGTAACAAAGCATCGCAATTGGTGGCTCTTTCGCGCGGCTTATACGCCCGAATTGCGAAGCAATTAGGCCTTCACCCCTCCTACGTTAGCCGGGTTGCGCGTCGGCAGCGGAAATCGAAAGTGGTCGAAGCCGCTCTGCGGAAAGAGATGAATAGGATTTTCAGGCTCACCTAGCGGCGCATCAGATTCGGGAGGGGGCGGCATTCACCAGATTTTGACTCCTGGGTTGAAAGATAACGTTTTTCAGGAGTTGTAACGCCTTGAGCGGACACGAACTGGGATTGGCTTTTACTTTCCTTCTAATGGTTATCGAGCTCAGCCATTTCGACAAATGGAAACGGGCGCTATAGGAATGCCTGTGCCAATGTGGGCGCCGTTGCGTGGTGAAAGGTACGAACTTGCGGCAAGGTTTGACCCGTAGCTGCGGCTGTCTGCACGACTCCGTAAGCGCAAGGAATTTGTACGCTGCACGCGCCGCCAGAAAGAATAGAAAATAAACTATTGCTGCAAATCTTAGCGCAGCGTCGTCGCTGGGCGGCGCGTTTGACTCGCACCGCTTAATTGGAGGACGCGATTGAAAAGACCCAGTAGAAAGCAGGCAAAATTTCCGAAAGATCGCCGCCGCAAACATCATCACTGGCGCGTGACCATTCACTACGGGGGCGGGGAGACATTCGCGCGAGTCTATATCGACAAAGCAAAAGCGCAGCGTTTCGCAAAGCGGCAACAAAAATCAGCGGTCGTAAAGCGAACACTCGTCAGGCGCGTGAGTTAGCGTGACAAGATCCGAACGCCTCAAGGAAGACTGCGAGCCATGTAATTGGTTTGAATGGTAAACACATGCGACTGATCGTGAATCTTGTGATTATCTTGTTTCTTTGTGGCCTAGCTGTCGAAGCCTACCGATACCACCAATGCCGATATGTTGGTCACTCCGCCGTCTACTGCCTGACAAACTAGTGTTTTGCGAGGGGTACTAGCACCGGTATTGACAGGGCATACAAAACAGCAGTAGCGTCTGAGTTAGAACTACGTTCTTTCCGAACTGCCCCGCAGCCCTTAAGTCCGTTGTCGATTGGCCTAACTGAGCATCCCAGCCGCTCTAGTCTCAACGCGAGGATAAAGCGACTATGCTTCGGGCAAGAAATGCTGCGTGGGTGGCTCTCTTCGAAATATTTCAAGAAATTCATCCCAAGAAACTGATCCTGGAAAAGGACTGGCAGGCTTTGTCTATCCTCATCGAGGCTTTGAGCGAAGAGAACCATCGAAAGGATTGGGCGCAGATTTCCTGCGCATTTGATGCTATCGACGGTAATCACAAGATTGCGACGTCGGAGGAGTGGCGCAAGTTATATGATGCGCTCGACAATCTCTGGCAGGACGAACGCATAAACAACGTTACGCCCCAAGAAATAACAGCCCACTCAGGGGCGTTCACGAGATTCCGTCTGTTTACTTGAGAGCAGTATCGTCAGAGGCGCACACGGTGAGATTTTTGTGGTTTAATTGTCAGCGTGGAACAAGCTGCAATTAGTCCGCGCCCCGTGGTCGGAGCGATCGTAGTTGTAAGTGGCCTCGCCGTGTCGTTCCTGCTGTGGCTCCTGTATGTGCATCATGCTTCGGCTGATTTCGCCGGGCGATGGATGTTTTTGCCGGCACTCAACGCGCTTCTAAACGGATTGTGCGCGATTGCGCTTTGCATGGGTTTGTATTTCATCAAACATTACAACAGGGAAGCGCATCGCACGAGCATGCTGCTGGCCTTCGCGTTCTCTTCTGTTTTTCTCATCAGCTACATCGTGAACCACGCGCTGCACGGTGACACGATTTTCCCAGGTCACGGCCCGGTGCGCACACTGTACCTTTCCATTTTAGCCAGCCACGTAATCCTCTCAATCATCGCGCTGCCGATGGTGCTGACGACGTTCTTTTTCTCGCTGACTGGCCGGTTTGCGATGCACCGCCGAATCGCACGCTTGACGTTCCCGATTTGGCTCTACGTCTCGATCACCAGCGTGGTGGTTTTTGTGTTCCTCAAGGCGTATGCGTACTAGACATGGTTAATCTAGCCCGGTGCCATCGGTCTACGGTTTATTTCACTCGCTAATACCCGCTGCAACGATCGTGGAATGGCCTCGGAAACCTTGCCTCTTTGCGTGGCTTTGAAGTCGTTCGTAATCCCGAGCGGAGCATACCGCCAAATTTTGTTCTGGGGATCGAGAGGCACGACAGAGCCGATGCGCATCATGCTTTCTAGCTCAGCGCGTTTGACATGATGGAATTTCCTTTTTGAAAAGGTAGGCGCTTGCAGATGTTCAGTAGTATAGAAGGCGGGTACGATCGTGAATTTCGATGACATTAAGGGTGTCCGCCAGGGATCAGCTGCTGCGTCCCGACTCGCTCGCTGAATTTTTGGATCGCCAAAGATTAGAATAACCTGTCACAGCCCCAGTACTCACATTTGAAAGGTTGACAGCATGAAAAAACCAACCATGAAAGAAATGCTTTTTAATCTCCTGACACAGTACGAACAATTGCAATTCGAAAACTGGGCACTCAGGTCGATACTTATCACCTCCCCTTCCGAGCATACGAAAAGGACTTGGAAGACTGATCTGCAAAAGTTTTGCGACGATCTAGAGTTGAGGCGTCAGGCTCACGAGAAATTTGTTCCGCTTTACGCTCAAATAGACGAAGCAAACGACGAGACGGCGGTTCTTGAATTACTCGCAAAAATTCCCCTAACAGGGAAAGTAAATTGACATTCTTCTTTTGCATTGGACGCAAATCTCCCATACACTAGATTTGCGCTCACAGTTTCCATAAGCCCCGACTGACATCGAGGCTTTTCACTTTTTGGTTCGATTCCTCTCGCGAGCAATATTACCCTAGTCCCCGCCCTGTCACGGTAACCTCCACGTTGTAGACTCTCACGTTCGAACTTACCTACCCGTGCTTTGCGGGTGCCAGATTCGGCCTCGCCTGCGACCGCCGCGATGAAACTTCTGGCGTACCAATCGTTCCGCCCGCCTGCTGGCCATCGCCACCTGCTGCGGGTCTAGATTCTCGACTTTCGTGTGGATCCTCTCCGCAAATTCCTGAACCTGCTCCTGAACAAGAAGGTCCAGCGGCTTCCGATTCGGATTGTTTCCGAACATACTGTACAAGCCATATCCCACACCTTGGATCGGATCGTCTCTATCGAACTCAGCGATCTCTTCGCGATTGTCTTCATCCCGCGGTGCCGTTGGAATTACGTTGATCAGATGTTTGCACAAATCGGAAATCTGGAGCTTCGCCACGGCCACGGGTTTTTCGTTTACGATCTCACCCGTGCGGACCCTCTGGCGGAGCATGTCGTAGATGAGCTGCTCACGTCCCATCTTGTCTCTGGTGGAAGGGCATGGCGCCACCAGGCCCGCTTTCTGCAGGACGGCGCCGATGCGCAGAGCGATTGGATTGGTGTCCTGTTTATGCGCGAAAGCATCCCAGGAGAAGGAAAATTGCTCGTAGTGTTCGAGCTTTCCGTCGTCCCCAAGGCTTTCCGTGATGATCCTTTGGGCCAGTTCTTCTGCGGTATGGTGATTGACGACCAGCTCGCGGTAGATTCGGACGATCCCGAGATCGTCCATGCAAAACCAATAAATCGCACTGTCGTGCTCGAATCCCCAATCCCCGCCCAGCCACTTCCGCCAGTGTTTCTCGATTCTGACTGAGTCTGCGGGATAAACGTTATAGGCTTCGTCCCACGCGCCTTCGAAGTAACCGCCAGCGACACCCCATTTTCCGAGCTTCAGCGCTTCGCTGATGGCCGCTTGGTAGCTGTCTAGGTTCGCGATGTACGTAGGATCGTTGGCGTAGATCGGATTTTCCCGATAAGTAGCCGCAAAATAATCATAGTCTTCAGGGTTGTAGCGGCTGCGCTGATTCGCATCCATTTCTGCGCATGGTTGCTTGCGGACGAACAAACTCTCCACCCACTGAGCGCCGATCCCGATTGGATTCGTTGCTCCGTCTTTCGTGGACCAACGCGACACCGGACAGCGATTCCACGCGGCGATATCGTTCCACTGCCGGAAGGTAAACTCAGTCAATTCGTCGTACCCAATCTTGAACCACTGGCCTTGCCAGCCGAAGACGTCATGCTCGTATTGCATCGCGCCAAACTGAGTCGTTGCGCCATTGTGCCAAGTGACCACGCACTTCGACTCGTTGTAGTCCTGGTAAAATTCGCGCGGAATTTTTTCTCGGAATCGCGTTATGAGAGTGGACGTGAGCTTCGGATGCGTGCGGCGCGGAGCAATGTGTGAACCTGGGGAGCGTCCTGCTGGCTAAACTCAGAGCAAGACAGCATGTGGTCCATGATCAGCGCAAACGTCTTGCCTGGACCCGCGGCGCCGCCTAGAAGCCTATGCCGCGCGGGAGATTCGTGGAATGCCTTCTGGTGGCGATACGCCTGGTATCCGAAGTCCGTCGCGAATCGCTCAAGACCGCTGGTCGCCCTTATGCTCATCGCTGCACGGGCGCTACGTTCGTGATGATCCGGTATTCGATGGGCTGACCCTCAACGCCGCCGACGGGCTGTATCGGCTTCCCAAGAATCCTTTCGGTGAGTCCCTCAATAGCGGCGAGGTTTCCGCCTTTTGCCAGTTCCACCCAGCGATGGGCGAGAGCTTGAAAGTTCGTGCGCTTATGTTCCGGATCGTATTCATCGATACTGCAAAGCTCATCTATGATCGCCTGGCGGAAATCCTGCTCTAAAGCGGCGAGTTCCTTAGACTTACCCTGCCGATTGATGCGCGGATCGCCCTTTTCAAAAGGCTTCCCCTTGCCTCGCGGGTTCCTGGCTGTTGGCTGCTCGCTGCCAAAGAGCTTGTCGTCAGTTGGCATAACCTTCCCGGCTCACAAATGTCTCGGCTACCCGTACCTCGGCCATGGTCGCCAGTAACTCGGCCTGTGCAGCCTGGTGTTCGCGCTGGCGTTCAATGCAAGCCAACTTCTCTCGGCACAGTTCATTGCGCCATCCTGCGAGTTCCATGAGAATCTCTTCTCTCGCATCCTCCATAGGCCAGCTCTCGACGATATGTTTCATGGCCCGTTCAATCCAATCTTCTCCCAAAGCAGCGTACGCACGCGCTCTTTCAATCTCCGGACTGCTCAGTTCGGCCACGTCAAGCTCCAGGATCGCCCGCCACAAATCTGAGGACTCCTGACAAAGCGCTTTCACCTCACCCTCCAGGGACCAGCTAATTGAAGTCATCTGCGCTAACGCTTCGGTGTCCGCGTCAGATGGCGGAAGGTTCGCAAGATACTTGCGCGCCTGTCTAAGAATCCAGTGACCCGTAGAAGCTGAGTCAGCTTCTTCATTTAGCCTCACCATTCGCCAGTAGTGCCCCACGCTTATCGGATCCACTTTCGCGTCCTGTGCTTGACATTCTGATGAGAGCTTCTTACCCTACCCCGCGTGAACGACTGGCAACCTTCGATTGCTTTCCGCGCAAAGGAAGGAGCACGCAGGATCGTTCGTGAAATCCTTCTCGCGGCCTTTATCGCCTCTGTCGTTCTTTATGCCTTGCTCTCGCAGTCGTCGCGCCCTCACCTCAGCATCATCGGCACGATCATTTATGGCATCCCCATCGGGTTCGTTCTGTGGCTCGCCTATCGCATCGTGCGGTTCGCCGTGGGCTACTGAGCACGCTCTAATATTCCCGATCTGGCCGTTGTGACCTTGTCCTGCGCTCATATTCCGCATCCCTGTTCCGCATCTCGTTCTGGATGCGCTCTCGCTCCGTCAAGCCCGATGGCCGCGGTTCTTCCTCGCCTGGCTCTCGCAGTCCACGAGCCTGGGCCGCTTCGTTCTGCATGGCAATGCGCTCTTTCAGCGGGGTTCCGAGCGGACCAAATTCCCTCAGCTCCCGCATGGTTTCCTCTTGCAGCAGCCTGGGCAGGTGCGGAATTTCGTTAACCCAGCCCTGAATCCACTCTTGGTCCTGGTCGGGCAGCTTGTCGTACGTCGGAGTTCGCGAAACTCGCTCTGCGGCTTTTACTGGCGGCTGGGTAATAGCTTCCTGCACGGCTGGGCGCGATGCAGGTATTTGCGTGTACTTCTCGCGGAAAGCGTTCAGCTGTTCTTGGGCATCACGCTCTTTGCCGCGAAGTTTCTGAATCTGTTCGCTGGTCTTGGCGCGGTCTCCCTGTAATCGGAACTGCTTAATCTTTTCGCTGAGGTTCCGCATTTCTAAGCGGTCGTCCATTTCCTGACGGCTCATAGAACGCAAGGGAGGCGCTTGCTCGTTCGATGATGGCCGGGTCAGCGGGCCTTGGCTTCCAATGTCGATAATGTTTCCGCTAGGCGGCATCTCAAGTGGCCGCAGTCGAGTGATCGGGCCACCGGGAGCCTGTCGGCCAACGTCTGTGTAAGTGGCGCCGGGTTCAGGCAGCAATAGCCCACGACGAGTCGCCCGGGTTCCTGGCACCGCCTGCGCATCGATTCCACGGACGCCACTCTGGTCCTCGATGCCACGGGCTTGAACGGGAGGTTCCGACAGCAGTAAGCCTCTGCGTACAGCCCGCGTGTCGCCATACTGTGTTGGCTCTAACCCTGAAATCGGCCCGCTTGTATCCGGAACTGGGCCAACCATCGTCGGGCCGGGCGGCAGTGCATTGAAATTTCTCGGCTCGGGTCGCGCAATCGGTTCTGCTGGCGAAAATCCTTTCTTCCCCTGGAACGCCTGGTCAATCAGGAAGTTCGGATCTCGCAGCTTCGCGAGCCATCTGCCGACCGCCAGCGTTCCCGCTCCCTTGGCAGCTCCGAGCAAATTACCGCTCATGAAATCGCCAGCCGCACGCAGCGCCGCAAGTCCTTCCCAAAGAGTCGCGCCTTTCTGCCGCGTCGCAACGGCGTTAGCTTTCGCAGTCGCCCGTTCGACGTCCCGGAGCGCACCGTACTCTCTTTTCAGGTTTGCGATTCCTGACCCGCTTAGCTTCTGTACTTTTTCATCGAGAAGACTCCGCAACGCTCGCACTTCCGCTTCGGTCGCGGTCATCTCGGGAGACACGGGGGAATCTGAGGCGCTTCCTCGTTTGTAAAAATTGCGCAGATCGTTATTCGCATCTTGGATCGCGTTCTCGACGTCGCGCAAACTCATGTTGTCGCGGTAGGTGTCTGCTCGGTCTTTAATCCGTTCGGCCACGTCGGGAAACTGCCTTTCCGTGCGAGAGGACACGCTTCTGTCCATCGCATCGGCCACGAGAGAAGTGTCCGCCTGCAGTTGCGCTACTGGTCCAGTGCGCTGCTCGATCGCATCCCAGACGTGCTCTTTCGCCGATTTCACGCCTTGCAGCAGGTCCGCAGGGGATTTGAACTCATTCAAGGGCGCCCCATCCTCGCCCGTAATCGCTCCTGCCTGCTTCAGCTGTTGCAGCCTTGGTCCGGCGATATCGATACTCTCCGCCGCGTGCGGAATGTTTGTACCTGGCTGGATCGCCTGCGTTAGCGCTCTCGGCGCTTCTGGAACGGTGAATCGATCTGTGATCGGCCTCACGAGAGCTGTGCCAGCGCGCTCGATTGGCGCACTGACGGCTCCGAGAACACGCCTGACAGGTGGCTGCTGCAACGCTTCACCCGCTGCGACTTCCCCTGCAGGAACTGCTCCTTCAGCTAAAACAGACTTCCACTGTCCCCGACCAGCTGCATCCTCCATCGCCGGAAGGTTCACGCCCACTGCTGGCGCGACGATGGGTGCCGCTGCTGAATAAACCGGTCCATACCCCTGCTCGCGACGACGCTGATAACCGGTAATCGCGTCCTCAGTGCCTTTCTGCAATCCCTCCTGAATGCCCAATGGATCTTGCGCGGCACTGGCTGCTCTCAGCGCGCCGCGTCCGATGCTCCCAGCCACTCCAGAACCGGATTCGCGTGCTTGCTTATATCCCTCGTAGCCTTCAGTCCATGGGCGCACGAGCGTCTTAGCGGCACCTTCGATCTGATTGCCGACCACACCCGCGGCGTGCGACCAGAAGCCTTCGGGCTCCTCTTCCTGTGAGCGGATCTTAGGTTGTTGAGTCTTTTCTGGTGGCGCGTTACCGGAGTTTTTCTGCGCCATAAATTCGTCCGGATCGAACGCTTTCGGCTGAGGCGCGGCTTGGCTTTGAGCTTGGCGCCCAGCCATAAATTCGTCGGGATCGAATCCGACCGGCGGCGCTTGTGAGGTGTCTTGCAGGAGTTCGGGGCTCATTGTTTCTTGTAACCCTTCGCCTGGAATGACTGCTCAATCTGCTGCGGCGACATGTGGTATTGCCTCGCTGCGTCCTGCACGTCCTGGTCGGTGTAGGTTCTCTCTCCGCCACCGCTAGGCCCAGCATCAATGGCGTCCAGTTTCTTCTTGGCGTCGGCCACGATGCGGCGATGTTCCCTCGGATCGTCGCTGTCAATGAGCGCCTGGCGCGCATCGTCGATAATCCGCGACTTGGCAATCATCTTCGTCTGAACAGCACCCACCAGAGCGCGGATCTGTTTGTCTTGGTCATCCGTAATGCTCCGCGCATCGTCGGGATTCGTCGACCAGTGTTGAATCTTCGCTTTCAGATTCTCCCAGGCGGAACGCCCACCAACGATGCGGTTGATCTCCGTTTCGTTCATGCGTATGCCGGAGCCTTGCCCGCCAGCCATCACGGAGAGAAGTTCCGGCCCTACTAGGGCGTCAGCTTGGGGGTTGTGTTGTGCGAGAGTGTCATTGAGCCGTCCGAGACGCTGATTCAGTTGGTCAAGCGGAGTTGCTACTTTGTCCAGCGCGGAATTGTTGTACTGGAAGCTCTTGTCGGAGCGGGCTGAATCCTTGTTGGGCTGATTGATGATCGCCGTTGTCGCAGGAACGATGGTCTTTTCCTGAGTGTGGCCCTTAAGCCAGTTCGCATCGTCAGGACTCAGTTTCTTACCCGCTGCGAGTTGGGCGCGCAGGTTAGTGGCGCGAATCGTGTCCTGCTCGGCCGTTGGCGCTTTGCCGGAGGCTTGCATCTTCTCGAAATCTTCGGCTGCTTGCTTCCATGCTTGCACATGCGGGTCGGTCGCCGGGTCACGGCCGGCGGTAATGGCGTCACGGATTGCGCCAGCATAGCCCTGCTGCACATTTTCTAACTTATCCGGCGTTGGCTCCCCCAGCTTCTTCGTCTGCGCATTTTTGTAAGCCACATCAGCCGCAGTCTGTTTTTCTTCGCGTGCTTCATTCGCTCCCGCACGTGCCTCGTTCTGTTGCGTTATCCCCTGATTGAATGCGGTGTTGTACTCGTTGACATCGCGTGCATAGGCTTCATTGGCCCGCGTAATTGGCTGTTGCTCGAAGCGTTCTCGTATTGCTACTCCCGCCCGTGGATCGCTGAATCCCACCATGCCCGCTGCGAGACGATTGATCCATGTGCTTTTTGAACTGGGAATGGTTGGCTTGTAATCAGCCGATACCGGCGGCGCAACGTTTCCAGCCATCACGTCGCTGCGCAGATTCGGAGTGCTGACGGGCGGAGCAGTTGGCATTGAAGGAGCAGGCTGCATGGAGACGGGAGGCTGAGAAACTGGCGGTGCAGACGGAGGCGGAGTGCTCGCAGTTGTACGCACGGGTGGCTGGGAATTTGCACCAGCCAGCATGTTCCCCAAGTCGGAGTAGCTAGGGTCTACCGAAGGCGCACTGACGGGAGGCTGCGTGTTGAGCGGCTGAGGCGCAGGGCTGTAGTTGCTTCGCACCGGCGGTGCTGAGTCGTCTGTGTAGAGATCGTCCATTTCGTCTCCTGTTTCGGCGTTCAAAGTTGGGCGCAACTTGGGCGCAAAACTACGCCTAAATGAGCGCAAATCGAGGGGAGCAGGGTGAGCAAGGACAGTCGAATCAACAGTGATTTTGCGGATTTTTGGAGCGGGCGATGGGAATCGAACCCACGTCCGAAGCTTGGGAAGCTTCAATGCTTAGGCGCTCATGTGCTGACTAATTTGGCTTGCGAGCCTCGACCTTTGGCTCGAAACCCGGTAGCACTTCCTGTTACACTTTGCGAAAACACCGTGCATCGGCATGCAACGTCGTGCAGGAATGGGCGCGAGAACCAAATAACTTAGCGTGCAAGGCAGTGCGTAGTGGTGCACCGCAATCGCGATGGATGGGTCTCAAAATCCGGTGGCCGCAAGGCCGTGTGGGTTCGATTCCCTCCTCGAGCACCAACCTTCCATAGGGGTTCTTTCGGAACGGCATAGCACGGCAAACCGCGTCGGAAAAGGGGTTTCAGGCATTGGATTATACGAGGATAGCCTTTTCTGCATGTCGGCGTAACGGCGTGACCAAAATCCCTTCAGACGGCCTTGTGACACTGGAGTGACAAGAGTCGTGAAAATGACCTAAGAGTTCGCGACGACTCATAATCCGTTGGTCCTAGGTTCGAATCCTAGCGGGCCCACCAACACATCCAAATTTACCGCCCTGTGTCCGTGCGACACTAGACGCGCAAACCCCCGTCGGAAAGGGTTTGAGACATGTCGCAGAGCTGCACAGCGATCACAAAGATCCCAGCAATTAGCTGTCCTGAAACCACGCCTGTTCGACTTCGAAAGTGTCTGTGACGTGGTTGTGACTCCGAACTTGACGATGTTAGCGTCCAGGGGGTTTTGCGGGCTAGACCTTAGCTTTTCTTTTAGCATAAGACTGTCAGGACCGACGTCTTCGGTGTCGTTTGGGCACATTCAGTGCAAGGGTTTGCCGCTATAGCATCTGCGGGTAAGCCGCCGAGGAAACCATCGTCGGCGTAGGTGACGCTCAAGCGCCCGAACGCTACCGGATAGCCGCTGACAACAGCCAAACAACTTCATACCCTACGGGCGCATCCATCGAAATATCACAAGTGGTATATTCACCACCAAGCTAAACAAGTCGACCGGTGTCTAAAATCCCAGGACTCGGGAAAAAGGCGATGCGACCGACCTTTTCGATTTTGGCTCTGCTCATCTCAATTGGTATTTTGCCCTTTTGGCCTTCTCGCGTACGGATGCGACAATTCAAAGACGACCGATTTGAACTTCGCGGAACAGTGATCAACGCCGTAACGGGTCAAGCGGTTAGCCACGCCGCCGTCCAGATTCAGGAATTGCGATCCGCACAATTCAGCGGTCCTGATGGCTCGTTCTCGTTTGAGGACCTCCCCCGCGGCCAATTCACAGTCCAAGCCAGAAAACCGGGCTTTTTCAACGAGCAGGAACTCAGCTCTGATAGCACGCCAATGGATTCTTCGCTCCAAACCGTACCCGCGGATCGGGATGTCGTTTTAAAACTGACACCCGAAGGCGTTATCTATGGCGAAGTAAAGAATGAGAACGGAGAGCCCTTAGAGCGAGTCGGTGTCTCAGCGAAGCATTGGCAAATGGACAACGGTCATAGGCGTTTGCAAGCTGTGGCTTACGCAGGGACGGATGACCTTGGCGCCTTCCGCATTGCCGAACTACGTCCGGGAAACTACTACCTGTCTTTCCAGCAACAGAATGTCGGTGCGATCACGCTCCGTAAATCGGCTTCGGGCAAAACCGAGAACCATGAGGGATACGGATTGCAATTCTATCCCGGCGGCACAGACTCGGCCTCTGCAAGCGTGATCGAGATCCGGCCCGGCACCCAAATACACATTCTGCAAACGATGAGCCGGCAGCGCTTGTATGTAGTCGGGGGAGTGGTTCGAGGCGCGGACCCCGAGCGCGGCTTTAACCTAACTCTAATGGATGCCTCTGGAGACTCGGCGCGCTCTATAGCTCGCAGCGACGCAAAGTCTGGAAGCTTTCAGTTCCAGCCTATTCCACCAGGCTATTATTTGCTCCGAGCATTTACTTCACACCAAAAAACGCGTGGGCCTGAATCGGACCCGGGGCCACGGTTGAGCGTCACCGTGCCGATTCACGTCAACTCCGATATTTACGGACTTGTTCTCACCCTGGCGCCGGAGATTTCCGTACAGGTTCAGGTTCGAGACGAGACATCAGACAGCGGGAATTCCAGTAGTGATCGTCACATTTTCATCAGGATGATAAGCGCGCAATTCACCGAATTTTCCGACGGGAGCGCCATGGCGCAATGGGTGGGCACGAAAACGTCCGAGAAGTTGGAAAGCGTATCCCCAGGGACGTATACAGTCATCGCGTCGACGGAATCCGGGCCTAGATATGTGGCTCAGTTGCGATGTGGCAATGTGGATTTATTGCGAGACGACCTCGTGATTGCACCAGGAAGCGCCCCGCCTCCCATGGTGTTGACACTGCGAGACGACAGCGCGCAATTGCGTGGATCCGTGACGGAGCGCGGCCGGCCTGTTGCCGCCGCTGTGGTAGCGTATTCACCCGATTATCCGAAGCAGTCGGTGCTGATTCGTTCAAGCTACGATGGTGCGTTCTCGGAGGATAATCTTCCGCCGGGGAACTATCAAGTCATCGCACTAAAGAATGCGCAAGAAGTCGAGTTCCAAGATCCAGCTGCGATGGAAAAGTATTTGGCTCAGGCAAGCACGGTCAGTCTCGGCCCCCGCCAGAAAGCCACACTTCAGCTGGAGTTGCGGTCCTTGGACGAAGACCAATGACGCCATTGATTTTTGTTCTGGGATTGCTGCTTGGACCGCAGCAAATTGCTGCAAAGCAAGCCCCACAAGCGCATCGAATTGCAGGGATCGTCGTCGATGCTGTAACCGGTGCGCCGGTGACCCGCGCGGAAGTCTCTATCTCGGGTGGCGAGGAGCACGAAGAGACGGCGACGCGCGAGGACGGACGCTTTATTTTGGAAGGCCTTGAAGGTGGAAAGAAATATTCGCTTAGCGCGACAGCCCCGGGCTATGTACGAGAAA
The DNA here is from genome assembly GCA_963703675.1 of uncultured Acidobacteriota bacterium. Lineage (GTDB taxonomy): Bacteria > Acidobacteriota > Terriglobia > Acidiferrales > UBA7541 > Palsa-295. The sequence goes on from CAVPFH010000017.1 coordinate 290,158, forward strand.
GCTACAATCAGCACTGGGCGTACGCGACGTCAATAGCCGTTGGAGACGGGATTGATTCGGAGCACCTCGTTTTTCATCTTCATCCCCAAGCCGTTATCTACGGCGTTGTGACTGATGGGGGTGGCGAGCCCGTTCGCAAAGCGGAGGTATTGTTGTTCGGCATTCAGCCGACCAACGGACGGCGCATTCCCTCCATGCGCGGATCAACTCAAACGAACGACCTAGGCACATACCGGTTTGCGCATCTATCCGCAGGTAAGTATTTCATTGCCGTGAACGCACGCCCCTGGTACGCGGAAACGATTCTCAAATATTCGGTCGCAGCTTCACAGGAAAGCCACCCCGCAGCCAGTAACGCGAACTCTGTTTTGGACATGGTGTACCCGGTTACCTTCTATCCGGGCGTCACGAATGAACATTCCGCGGGAGAATTGAATATGAGGGCCGGCGAAAAGGAAGAAGCGGATATTCAACTCAGCGCCGTTCCTTCGGTACACATGCGCGTCACGGGATCGCCAGGCGACGAAAACGCCAGCTTTTCTATCAGTGCTACCCAGAAGCTGTTCGGATCATTTGCTGTAAATCTGAGCGTAGCACAGTCGCAAATCGTACCCGGTGAATATGAACTTGGAGGCCTGCCGCCGGGACAGATGACGCTTACTTTAAACCAAACTTCAGACAAGGGATCGAGTACACGGACGATTGCCGCGAGTGTAGGCGCGGAGGACACGCTGGACGCGGCAGACGCTCCAACTGATGCGAACGTCTCAGGGCGCGTGATTTCCCCAACAGGGGGTACCCCCTCGGTCCAGGCAGTGATGTTTGAAGGTCAAGGAGATCAAATTTTCTTCGCCCAGTTGCAGAAAGACGGAACTTTTTCCTTACCACCTGTCGGGATGGGCACCTACAAAATATTCGTTAGGTCTAATGATGCAGAGTACGTGCAGAGAATCTCTGCCGTTGGAGCAAAGACCTCCGGACACGAACTCACAATAGAAACTCCCGGTGATGTGCAACTCACCGTTAACGTCAGTCAAGGTTTAGGGCAAGTGAAGGGTGTGGTCCGGGTTGACGGAAATCCTGCAGCCGGAGTAATGGTTCTGATCGCGCCCGAATCCGGTGAAAATCTGGAAGAGCATATGCGGATGGATCAAAGCGACAGCGATGGGACATTTACCCTGCCGGGCATCGTCCCAGGAAAATATTTGCTGATGGCCATTCAAGACGGTTGGAATCTGGAATGGACGAATTGGAGCGTTCTACAGCCATATCGCGGGAAAGCGCAGGCCCTTCAAATCGCGCCAAACCAAACCGAAACGGTTACGGTGGACGCTCAGCGCGTGATCAATCCAAATTGAGTAGCTAGCGTCAGAATTAGGCCATCAGGTATTTCCATGCCCTCGCGGCTTAGAGGCGCTCACCTTAGGGGATGGCGATTAATTTCAGCCTGGTTGGAGTCGCGGTCCAGAAACGGCCTTATAGGAAGCGAACCCGGTTTTGAGTGGGAGATGGGACCCGCCTCTGCGACCAATGCTGGGTCCTTCTTGGTCTGTGCAGTCCAAAGGAATTGATCGAGATTAATAACGGGAACACCAATTCCATGCAGTGCCTGTTGAATCCGTTGGTCCCCTCACCCCGAGATCCGCAAAACACACGCCGGAAAACGATTTGGACACATGGATTAGCTTTAACCGAAACGTTTGTGACGCCGTTGTGACTCCGAACTTGACGATGACTCACGCTCGACTCGATTTGTAGCTGTATAGAGCCGTCGCATGCGATACACCGAGCGCGCGTCCCACCGCGCGCCACGATGCCCCTGCCAGCCGCAATCGGCGAATTTCCGCAGCATCGACAGAAATGCGCGGCCTGCCCAAACGGATGCCCTTTGCGCGAGCATTGCGCAGACCTGCTCTTACCCGCTCGCGTATCGTATCTTTCTCAAATTCCGCAAAAGCACCGAGCAGCGTGTAAAAGAGTTTCCCGGCACTCGTTGTAAAATCTAAACCTTCGCTGAACGAAACAAGTTGGACGTTCAAGGTTTTGAAATCTTCAAGCAGGCCGATCAAGTGGCTCGTGCTTCTACCCAGGCGATCGAGCTTCCAAACCAGCAATACTTCAAATCGCCCTCGTCGTGCGTCTTTCAGCATTTCGTCCAGCGAGGGCCGGGACGTCTTGCCTCCGCTTTGGCCTTGATCGATGTATTCCTTGCGGATTGCAAATCCGCGATGCTTTGCTAGTCGCCTGAGATCGTTTAACTGCATGCTCACATTCTGGTCGAATGTGGAAACCCTTGCATAGATCACGGCTGCTTTCATCTGCCGGTTTCCTCCTCTTGGCCTGCCCGGTTTCCGTGCAGCCGGAAGAAGTATACCTGTAAGGTATATCACGGTATGGTAAAAAGAGGCTTCAGGGCTCTGGATACACGATTAAACCACCCTTCTACCAACTTTAGGGGCGATTTCCCGCGTTCTTAAGCCAGAATAGGGCCTAAGTCCCACGAACTGCGAAATCTTACGTTTCGGGGCTTTATAGGAATAGCGGCTAGGTTGGCCAAAAGGAGCAAATGGTCATGCAATCATCAACGACTCGGCAAAACTGGATACGGCGAATCAATCGAGAATACAAGAAACACAACCGCAAACTCGTAGGGCCTTCGGAACCGCGGTTCGTTAAGGCCGCTCGTTTATTGGAGATTCTCACGCTGTAGGACAGTAAGGCGATGCGCCGCTAGCTGGTTCCAGCAACTTCTGAAACCGCTGCGTCAGGTGCCACGTGAAATACTTGGCTCTGGCTTCGTTCCACGCGTTGCACCTGCGTTTCCGGAGCCCTCGAAATATCTCGCTAAGACCCGGGCAAGGCTGAGTGGGCGCTCGTCACCGATGTTTGAAAGAGTCCCGTCGTGGCGGATAAACATCGGGTCTCCACGAAGCGCAGTCTATAGTTCATATACGAAGTATGTAGGCGTTGGTTGGTTTCTGCGTTGCTTTCCCGACCGCGTCTGCGTACAACGCTACCTGTCTTTCGTACCGATTGAGTTGCGCCTCCAACTCTTCGTCCGTCTTAAAATCGACGATGGTCCATGCCTCTGATTCTTCGAATGCTAGATCGACAAATCCTTCCAAAAGCACATCGTTCTCAACCACTGTCACCGGTGCCTCGCGACCGCAGCGGCCGCGCCGTTCGCACTCCGCCGCGCGTTGCATGATTTCGTGCTTCAGGACAATTTGGACGACCGAAACTGCGGAGGTTACTTCGTCCGAGTTCGCGCCCAGTATTCTTCCGTGGAGGGCTCCGACTTGTTCGATCATGACGGGACCGGCGCTGAGGGGTACGGTGGCAAGGATTGCGTGCACAAGCGATCCATACCGGGCGCCGCCTGGACCCCGGTTTCCATTTCCCACGTTCATCACTCTCACATCCGCACGAGGAGCTGTTTCTGATTTGCGAGCGGCACGCCGCGTGATGGCTTGCACGTGCAGGGATGGCACAGAAGCCGCTTCGACGACAGCATCTTTCTTTGATTTCCAATCCCGATATGCGGCGAGGTCTTTCTCTACCGTCGCCTTGTCGACCTCCTTCAGCAGGTCCTCTTGCCGCAGGGCGTATGAGGGGCGCGCTCCCAGAGCAAGCTGGTTCGGATCCCACCAAACCACATTGCAGGGCTGTGAGCTGGCCAAGCCATAAAGCCCCGGACGGACTGTGCTGTTTGTAAGCCCCCCAGATGGTCGCTCTTTGACACTGTCCGGCCCGAATTTAGGGCATCCGGGTCCCTGGACTGGATGTTTCCGCAGCTCCAAAGGCGGATATACAGCTGGCCCTAGGGGGCCTATCCAGAAATCTTGAATTCGTGGCCAAGGATCGCCAACCGTAGGAACGACAAGAAGATCGCGCGCCCGAGTCGCCGCAACGTAAGCGAGCCGAATCCCTTCAGCAGTGTCTCGCGCAATCTCCTCTGTCTCGTGGTTTGTAAGCTCCAGTGGAGACCAGCCCCCGATCCGAACAGCGCAAAGCGAGCGTTCGGTATCGATATACCGGTGGGCTTGAGCCTGCTGCAGCTTCGCTGTCATATCGGCCAGAATGACAATGGGAAACTCAAGTCCCTTCGCCTTGTGTACGGTCATCATCCGCACGCCTTCGCTTCCGTCCTCCATGATCGGTGCTTCTGGCGCTTCTCCCGTTTCCGCGTCTCTGCGCAACTTCTCTACGAAGGCTCGAAACGAAAGCCGACCTGACTGCTCCCAAGTTCTGGCCATTTCGGCCACGTGCAGAACGTTTGCCAGTACCTGTTCGCCACAAGGACGCAATGCGAAGGCCGCATGAGCTCGAGTCGCCTCCATCAATTCGGCAATTGTGTCCGCCACTTGCCGGAAGTTTCGTTTACGGTGCAGTTCGGCCAAGAGCGTCAATCCTTTTACCACGGTCTCAAGCTCGGCCGGCACCGCCTCGCGTGGGAGACGCATAGGGTGAAGAAGTCTGAACTGATGACGGTATGTAAAGAGGGAGTCGTCAGTGAGAGCAAAGAATGAGCCCCGTAACGTCGCATATACGGAAAGCTGATCGTCGGGATATTCGATCGCCGTTAAAGCGGTTCGCAGAACCTCAACTTCTTCGCGAGTATGAAACGATTTCCCGCCCACGACCATATGGAGGATGCGACGTGCTTCCAAGGCTTGGACATAAGGCCGTGTTACATCTCCGCCGAAGTAGTTCTGGAAGCGCCGAAACAAAAGGCAAACGTGTCGAGCTGATATCGCAACTCGTTCGTTTGGATCCCCAGTTTCCGTGACTGTCCATTTGCTTTCTCGGATAAGCCAGTCGACGAACGCGCCAACTGCGTCGGGGAGGGAGCGATCAATCGCGTAGGCAGCGATATCCTTTTTCCCGTACGGTTCGGGGACTGGCAGAGCGATGACCGTTGGCTGGGAAGCAGCTTCGGCTCGGTACGGAGACAATGGTACATAGCCTGCCTGCAGTGTGTCGTCATTCTCCACCATGATTGGTCCGAACGCGGTGTTAATACAGCTCTGAATGGAAGGCGCGCTTCGAAATGAGGTCGTTAGCTGAAGTTCAATTGCTCCGCACCCGCGTAGCAATTTCTTGACTTCCTGGTAGGTGCCCACGTCAGCTCGGCGAAACCGATAGATTGATTGCTTTGGATCACCGACGATAAAGAGCTTGCCGGGGGTCGGAACAACCTGTTTCCAGGATTGGACCGCAGGATTGCTCGCGGCAAGCAACAGAATAATTTCGGCTTGAACGGGATCAGTGTCCTGGAATTCATCCACAAAGATGTGCGTGAATCTCCGCTGAAAATCTGCTCGCACGAGTGGGAAGTCCCGAAGCATGTTTCGAGCCCGCAGCAGAAGATCGACGAAATCTAATCGCCCGCTTCGAGTTTTCAGTTGTTCGTAAATGTTGATGGCTTCACGTAGTTCTCCTTGCAGCAACGCCGCTAGGTCAGAGTTGGCGATTCTTACAAACTCCTGCACATCAGCTGTCAAGGCTTTGTGAGCTGATTCAACCGATTCTCGGGTCGCGGCAGGTGAATATTGCGGGCCCGGCACAGCCCCTGGACTCCGAAAATCTCGATCGTCAGCCAGAGTCGCTAGAAGCGCCTCAGCGAGGTCGTACTCGCGCACGCCAACCATCTCAAGCGCGTCTAATCGTTCGCTGATCGACCGGGCAATCTCGGTGTTGCGATAGAAATAGCTACTTGACCGAGCAGGATTGAACGTTAGCTTACGAAATTCCCCGAGTTGCTGGAGGAGCCTGTCAATCGACGCAGTTCGATCATAGACCGGTCGCGACCAAGGAGCGGAGAAGTCTCTCCAGTTCAATAGCTCCCATCCAGCCGCCTTGAGGCGCTCGGTCGGTCCATCTTTTGATTGCCTACGCAGCGAGCGCCGCAGTCCTTCAGCCAATCCTTGCAATGCTCGCTGGAGCCACGAATCAAATGCTTCCTCGTAAAGTTCTCCGGCCTCGCTTTCCGACAAGGGCTCGAACATAGGATCCACCCGCCCTTCAACGGGGCGCTCGCGCAGCAAGTCAGCACAGAAGCCATGGATCGTGTTGATCCGGGCCTCTTCCAGTCTTTCAATAGCATCTTCGACGTTTCGACAGCGACCTGCGTCCGCTGTCACGGTCATCCGAGCCTTTTCCAATTCGGCACGCAGACGCAACTTCAACTCGCCTGCGGCCTTCTCCGTGAAAGTGATAGCCACAATTTGCCCAACCTGGGCCCGACCTTGCGCGAGAACTTCTACGATCCTGCAGACGAGTTCGGTGGTTTTGCCAGTTCCGGCCGCTGCCTCCACAACCATCGTTGTGCCGAGGGAGGTACGAATTCTGCGGCGCTCTTCATGATCCACGAGTGATTTCACGGCAGGCCCCTGATCCGCGTCAATTCAGAAAGCGGTTTTTGATCTTTCGCCTTCACACGGATTTCCTCGTACGGTCCACAGACCACTTGGAAGTCGCACCACCCGCAAGCTTTTTCGCGAGGCGCTGGCGGAAAGAAAGGCTGTTCCACAGCGCCATCGATGATCCTGAGAACTGCCTCGGCTGTCTGCCGGGTTTGAGCGGATAGTGGGACAATACGTTCCGCGAAACCGCCGGCTGCCGTGCAGTAGTAAAGGCGGCCTTCGATCACCGATTTCTTCATCAATGATTCGACGGCGAGCGAGTAGAGAGCGGGTTGAAGAACTTCTCCTCCACCAATTTGCACAGCGCTGGCGGTTCGAGCTTCCCCGGATTTGTAATCAGTTACGCGAAGATTTCCATCACTCGATCGGTGTTCGATTAGGTCGACGATTCCGCGAACCTTGAAACCACCGGCGATAATTGCCACATCGGCGAAGCTTGCAGGATCGCGTTGCACTCCATCGGAAATTCCAAACGATAGCTCAAAATGGGTCGGGATCCAGTCCGATGGAGATTCAGCCATCCGCTTGATCCACAAACGGAGGTCGGCGCGCAGGGCCTCAATCTCGTCATTCCAAACCCTCGGAATAGCAGGGAAAAGAATCTCTCGATATTCTTCCTCGATCCGATAAACGACTTTGTCCAATTGTTCCAGAGCCGGGTTCAGGTTAGCCGGTGTAATGGGCAGTTTGCTTTCATGCAGGAGTTGCCGCAGAAACTCCGCTTGTACGCGATGCAAGATTGACCCTCGCGTCAACGGATCCATCTGCTCGATGCTCACCGCTTCTTTGGGTGGTTCGATTCCTTCGATGGCGGCCAAATAGAATTGATATGGGCATACGGCGAATCTCTGGAGGCTCGAAGCGGAATAAGGGCGAATAGTCAGTCGGTGTTGAGAAAAGAGCTGGGTCGTCTGCTTAGCCGGGTCACAGAGTCCGTCAAGTTTGCTCCAGGACTTGCGATGCCAGCGGGCAAACCGAGTTCGAAGAGAACGAGCCATGTTCTCATTCAGCTCAAGCAGATAACGAGCTCTGCCCTTGCTTTGCTCGGGCGGCAAGTTCAAGAGAGATCCTAAGACGGAAAGGTCATGCTCCACTGGATCGATCGCACGGTCGGGATCAGGCGGTGCCGGCCAAGCTAACCGGGCGCGGCCTTCCTCGCCGGCTCTGTATTCGAGGGTTTCAACGCGAGGGACCTCACCAGTGATAGCCCTGTCCACGTCGAGAGCATAAAACGATGGCACTCGTGGGCGCGCCTGCACAACATCCAATCGAGGGTATGAAAGATACAGCCGTTTTCGCACACTTCCGACGCAGAGCCGGAGAAGCAGCCGCTCTTCCAATACTCGTTCGCCCTGATTTCGAAGCCCAGAATCGAGTTGACTTCGGAGATCGTCCAGGAGGATTGGGTCCTCTCTGGGCCTTTGCGGAAAAATTTGTTCCGCCAAACCAGGCAAAAAGACAACTTCAAAATCGTAGCCTCTAGCTTGTCCCGTCGTCGCGACGAAGACGCGGCCATAGCGGTAGTCGGGCGGAGATACTTCAAGGGTCGAAAGGCGGTCGAGTAAGACGTTCCGCACTTCGAAGAGGGAAACAGGGCCGACGCCCTCCATCGGCGCCATTTCAGCCAGCATTGATAAAACGCGTTGCGGATTGCGGAGGACCGTAGGTGCGAGCGACTGCAGAATCGTGAGCCACTCTCCCCAATGGGCCTCTCTTGGGAATCCGGAAAGGATTTCTATGAGTGGAAGAGCAAAATGCTTCAGGTGAGATAGCTCGCGGAGATCGCGCTGAATCGCGAAGGCTTTGGGTGATTCCGGCTCTTTGCCAGCTACCTCCCCGAGCTTCAGGCGAAATTCTGCCTCCAAACCATGTAGGCGCCGTTCCCACCGATCCTTCCCACCAATCACGGCAGCATCAACCAGCAGCTCTTCCCAGTTCCACGGGGCACGAAGCGTTCCCGCTATCTGGGGAGAATCATCGGAGTCAGCATCGACACCATTGGCCGCTTTCTCCAATGGCTCGCTAACCTCGGGAGCAGGTGCCGTCAGGCCTAGGCTCAGCATTTCGTCCTCGGCGGCTGTCCATCCGTGCTTTCCTTTTGGAGGCCCTCCAGCTTCATCTAAAGCCGGGACCTGACCTAATGAGAGATATTCTGCGAATCGTTTTGCAGAAAGTTTCTCATCGGCGCACGCCAAGAGAGCTAGGAACGCGCGCCCCGCAGGATCGGGCCGATTGGTACCCAGAGAAAAGAATGCAGGAATACCGGCGCGCCGCAACGCACTGTCAAGCAATCCTGAATACGTGGCAGGTGATCGAAGAAAGACGGCGATTTGATCGAATCGGATCCCGTTACGTGCTTCTTCCAAAATCCTCCGAGCAATCTCTACGCACTCTCGACCTTCTCCAGGGGCAGAAAACATACGGACCTGATCGTCCCGTTCTCCGGAAGGCGGTTTGACCTCCGAGAAGAGGTACTGACGGAGCCGTCCTAACGGTGATCCCTCAGTCGCACATCGCTCAATAGATTCGGCCGCGCCCGGCAACATCTCGACGGCAGCCACACTTTTCTCGTCTTCGGCCGGCACCGTAACCAACACCTCCGGGGCCCTCGATACGAGCGCTTCAACGAGTTCGTATTCTGCCTTCGAATGGATCGCAACATCGAGAAGCAAGACTGGTGCATTCGCGAGCGAAGCTTCGGTATCGCGGAGCGCCGAGGCCGCTGTCCGCATCAGGGCAGCCAGATCGACCAGATGGGCGGCCGTCAGTTGTCCTTCGATCGCGGCAAGAAGCGAACTCACATCGGACGCGGGAGCCGGGAGATGCTCAAGATTAACGGCTGCGATTCCAGCCGCCCTCAGTTCTGAGGCCGTCGCGCGTACGGCCTTTGCGAAACCAGGAAGCAACGCAACCGGCGAGAAATACTGAAGAGATCCATTACCGTGAGCCTCATGAACAGCTCGCACCACCGTGGCCTCCATACTTAAGGCACTGCACGGTACCCCACCGTTCGCAGCAAGTCGCAACGCGGAAATCCGAGCTGCCAGTTGCACCATGCTGAAGCGATGGATGCCGAACGTCGCTCCCTGCAATCGCGCATAGTGGCGTACAAAGTCATCCGCCGAGGCACGAGTCCCACCGATGACAAGCATCTCGGCTGAGTGAGGAAATCCCGAGAGAAACTGAGCTGCCGCAGATAGTCGATCTGACGCCGCCGAGGAGATTAGGAGCTTCAGCATAAGAGAATTGCGCCGCAGCCGTCAAATTGAAGCGAAATCACGCTGATCGACGGCGGTTGTGCCATTATAGTCGCATCTAGCGAGTTCCCCCGCCACCTTACAGCTGATACGGTTGTCCCTCAGGTATTTCTCCTCACTTATAGCCCCTGGGCTTAGTGGGATTTTTGAACGCCCTTAACCGAATGAATGTTCACATCGATGACGGTCGTCTTTCGTACAAGCATGATTTTTCTGCATTATTACGAAAATTTGCTTCGAGGATGATTAACGCAGCAAGAGGAAAGCCGATCCTCGACGTGGCGTGCGGATCTGGCCGCAATGCAATTTTCCTGACTCAGCTGGGTTGCACAGTCATTTGCATAGACAAGGATTTAACCGAATTAAGAAAGCACGAGACCTACCGAAAAGGCTCACCTTCCCTAGGCCGATTGGAATTGCATCGGCTGGATCTAGTGCGGGAACCATGGCCGTTCGCCGAGGGTACAGCGGGAGGGATTGTAAACGTCCATTATTTTGTGCCCTCTCTTTTTCCCTATTTTGAAATGTCTCTCACGCCCGGCGGATACTGATACCTGATTTTCGAATCCGTGCCTGGGTGCGGAGGGAATTATCTTTCACTGCCTCCTGCGGGCTATGTGCGATCTTTGCTATCCTCCGGTTTTGATATTGAGGTTTACAAAGAACGGAGAGTGGGCCCGCCGGGCCGCGACGCAGTAACGACTAAGACAGTGGCAAAACGAAGGATGCCGATAGGAACACCATTGGTTACTTGGCCATAGGAATTAGCGGAAGGCCACTGAACGGCATCCCGCCCTGTATGAGGGTAAGCCCTAAGTCGAACGTGTATATCTAAGTTTCACATATAGGGCGACCACAGCCTTGGGCTTGTGGTTAGCCCGAATCTCCGAAAATGCAGTGAAGGCGTTGGGATGATTTTAAGAAACAAACAAATAACACAAAAAACTAAGAACCAACGGCATATTGCTAAAGGGCTTATCTGATGAGGAGTCTCTATGGGCACTGAGATTAAGGTCTGGCAAATCTCCGACAACCACATAAAGGCCGTTGAGGATGCGGCTCTGGCGTCTGAGCGCCTTGAATCGGAACTGGAAAACTGGATCGTTCAGTCTCCGGACATCCTCGGTGAGGATCTATTAATAATCGCGAAGCAGAGAAATGTGCAGGGCGTCGGTCGCCTGGATCTGTTAGCCATTCAACCGGACGGCCAGCTAGTAATCGTGGAACTGAAGCGAGATAAAGCCCCACGCGAAGCGGTTGCACAAGCGCTGGACTATGCTTCCTGGCTCGACAAGCTACAAGAAGACGAGCTGCTGGGAATTGCGGAGGATTATTTGAACGGTCCACTAGATGAAGCGTTCCTAGATAAGTTCGGCAAGGACATTCCGACCATCAGTCCTCATAATCACCGTATTCTTCTTGTCGGACCATCGTTGGATGCCTCGGCGGAGAGAATCATTAACTATCTTGCCCAGAGTCATTCAGTTAACTTTAATGCTATATTTTTTCGATATGCCAAGCTGTCCACCGGGCAAGAGATTTTGGCCCGCTCTGTACTGGTTGCCGAAAGTGTGATTAACCCACAGCCGACTCGACGGAAACCCACCGTGCCGGAGTTGCTATCTACTGCAACTACTCGGCAGGTCCTCCCAATAGTTGAAGCCTTGCGAGCACTTGGCAAGGACGAAAAGTACGCCACAGAAGACGCCGCCGGCGCTTTTGGCGGCTCGTTTAGGTATTGGCGCAAAAACACTGAAGGAAAAGCTAAGATGGTTTTGGGGATCAATGTTTCTGGTCAACGTAGGACTAGTCCCATAGGTCAACTCGACATCTGGATTCCGATTGCAACACTAGCCCAGGTGCTCGGTGTGTCAGATGCTCAGGCTAGGGATTTGGTCAATAAGCTGTCGGTACTGGAAATGAGAGGCGGTGATGCTATTGTGCGACTAAAAGATGAGCGATCCGCGCAGGAAGTGACTGCTCAAATTGAAGGTTGGTTTCAGAAGTATCCAGGGAACTACGCGAGTTCAACGAGCGGCAGCTAGACGTCGATCATGTCAAAATTAGCAAGAAGGCTTTTAGGGTCGGCCTACAACCTAAAAGTGGGAGCGCGCACCGACGGCGGAATCGGGCTATTGGGAGCACTGGAGCGCCAGTCTTAAACAACCGTAACCAGCCGTAGGAGGCGATCTCCCGTGTTCTTGCGGCTAAATCGGGGAAAACTAGCCTACGTCGGCTCTCAGCGTGGAATTCAATAGTTCTGCCGCGAACGCCGCCAGCTTGCTCACCTCTGCTCCGCAGGGGTTCTGAAGCCGATCCTACCAAAAAGCAGTGTTTTTACGTTTCGAAACTGCAAGCATTAGCATCGAGGGTGAGAATTCCGAGTCCGTATTGCGCCGCGTGCGCCTATAACAATAGTACGGAACGTATAAACCTAGCCTAGAAAGCAGTAGTAGGAGAAGCAGAAAGCGATATCGATTAAGCAGAGGTGCTATGTCATTTAGAGAACAAGATCTAGCATCCTTCTGCTAGGAATACCCTAGCATAGTGAGAGTCCCGCTGGTCCTCACAAAGAAAGCATTAGGAGGGCTCAGGAATGTCCGGGTCACCAATCCTAAACGACGCAGGAAGAGCGGTGGGTATTGCCTCCGTCGGAAGCTGGCATCAGCCCATACTTTTCCGTAGCCTTCCTGCGTGGGTGTTATCGCCATGATATACCTCAAGCCTTCTCGGCTTACATGAATTTCAGTGTATGGTCTAAGTATACTCACAATGTACATAACACATGTGTAAATTCGTGGTCTGGGACCCATACTAGAATACACTTTAAACGCTATTAGGGCCGTTTTCCCGCGTTTTCGGGGCCGGATAGGGGTTTACCCCGCCTAATCGGGCTTTCGGCTGGGCTGCGTGAGGCCTTCAGGCCGCGATCTGCTTCGGTCTTGGGCGCTTGGTCACACCGATCCAGCCAGGCTTCGAAGGTAATGATTCCAAAACAAGCGAATTTACGTTTCGAACCTGCAAACGCGTGTCGCGATGCATCCTCCCCATACGGGTATTGACCCCCGGTAGTAACGTGGCTAAATTACGAGTTCGTGTCGTGCTGAAAGATTATGTGAGTGTATTTCCCTCTTCAATGAGACCGAGGACTTACGTGCGCAAGAAAACAATAAAAGGCTTAGTCCAGGGCAAGTCGAATACGCCGCAACGATTTCCGCGACTGCCTGATGCAGAGTACATTGGAAAGATGGCGAAACAATTTTGGAAATCACCGACATTTGAAGTCAAATCGGTCGAGGGAGCTACCGAGTTTGTGTTTACTTTGAAATTCGACATTCCAGCAAGGATCCGAGAGCGCAATCAATCAGCCTTTGTAATGCTGTTTGAGAACAAGAAAGTTCACTGGGAACGTCTGCTCAGATCGGCCTATCTTAGGGCACATGATCAGTCGGATGAGCGCATGCCACTCCTAGCTCGTAAGGTTGTCTACTACACTGTCCTTGAAGCGCTACGTACTCTTTTTAGGAAAGCAAAATCCGATACACCATCGCGCCGGGAACTCGTCGATGAGCGCAATAAAATGTGGGAAGCAGCCAAGCCAGAAATGCGCTCTGCCCAAATCGGGCGACGGCGAAAGGCAGTAAGGTTGGCTAAGCGATACAGCAAATTACTTCCAGCAGTTAAAGAACTCCGTGTGTTCATCAAAGAGCAAAGTGATAAATGGTCGGAAAATGAAAAGGGGCTGCGTGAGCAGATCGAGGGTAAGTTCTCTTTTCGCGGCGTGAAGTATTGCACTCGCGGGACAGCTCTCAATGAGATACCGGAGATCTCAAGCGATCGTGGGAAAAAAATGTATACGCTGGTGGACCCAAAGTGGACGGCACGACAACTCACTGCAGGAATTCTAAAATGTGAGGAAGATGAGCGCGATCCGTGGTCCAACTTGAGCTCGACCGCAATCTTGGACGAATACGTTCCACTCGGCAGAAAAAAGATCAAAGATCGTTCTTAGAGCCCACCCCTCCAACCTGCTAACTAGATTTTTGGCCGTGATTTGGCTCCCCCTATTCCACCCACGAAAATTTCCCCTCTTCTCGTCAGAATGCCGCTAAGCCTGGACTGCCAAACCCGGACGTTGCAGCACAACTGAGGCAGGCGGCGAGCACATTGCCTGACTGTGACATTGAATGCGGGCATTGCGATATCAGGGGAGAAATTCGTTTATGGATTCTAAACACGAGATATATCGCCTTCTCAAGAAACATAAGGCAGAGCTAATCAGACAGAACAAGCACAAGATTTACCGGCTGCCAAATGGCCGAATCTTTATCACCAGCGCCACACGAACGAATGAGCGTGGCTATCGTGACCAACTGTCAACGCTCCGAAAGCTACTGCAACTCAATCCTCGACAAAAAACATTATGAAAACAACCAAAATCGTAAGGGATACACAACATGACTGCTGACAAACTTGAATTGTTAAGCTACAAAATTCAACCCCAATATCTCGACTTGGCAATTGACGGAGGAGCACGAACCGGGGGATATGCTTACGTTGTTGAACTCCCAAAAATGTCGGCGGTTCTCTACTGCCGCGGCTACCGTGACGGAATCCACAAACTTATTTTTCGGAATGTCGCCCAGCTCAGCCACACATACTGCAAACGTGCAGTCCGCGAAGTTTTTGGCGATTCGTCTACGGTAAGAATCGCACGGGTCGATTGGTGCGTGGACATTCTCGGCATCTCTCTCATGGATTTGGCGCTCCATTGCCGACTCGGGCGGGTCCAAAATTGTCGGATCGACCGCTCCCGCACCGGAATAACCTACTATCCGCGATTTTCCAAAGCGCGCACAGTTCTTCTCTACGATAAATTGCGGGAACTTGAATCGAAGCACGATCCCACTTTCGAAAAATATGTAATCGAAGGCCCTCTGACTCGAGTAGAAGTCCAATTTAAACGCAATTTGCCTTATCGAAAGTTTGATGATCTTAAACGATATGCAGAGTTGGATCTATTTCCTAATGTCTCGTTTTGGCAACCTAGACGCAAGCGGGACGGCCTGAAGACTAAGGACACGTTGGCAGCTGAGGGACTCCTTCGAAGAATAGAAGAGTACGGACTCCAACTGGCTTCGAAGATGTTCTCGCCGCCGGACTGGGCTTATCTTACAAAAACGCTCCTCCAACCGGCTTCGGATTCAAAGTTCCCTGACCTTAATAAACTTTTGCAAAAAAGTGCGCGCGATTGGCTTGCGGATCGCGTTCGATTCCCGCGTCTCGAGAAGAAGGTGATTTAGTGACAACAACATCAGCACAAAAAACGAGTTCGGTAAACCGCTTTTCCCGGCCCGAAGAAAGGTCATCGCAAGCGGAGCGCGCTAAAAGTGCAGAAGAAGAATTGAAAACTCGGCGAGCCGCCCTGGAAGCTTCCGCATTCCGGGCTATCGGGTCACTCCGCAAAATGAGAATCGAACTGGGACGAATCTTTATTCAACTGAAAGCCACCCTCAAACACGGGGAATGGGGACATTACTATGAGAAGGTCTTCGGCGATTCTTCCGTTTCGGCCCGTAGTGCATCGCGATACATGAAGCTCGCCGCCAAAACCGATTCGGACAGTCTGTCGAATTTGAAGCCTGGCATTGATCAGCACGCTGTGACGATACATAACGCGACGGAAAAAGCTAAGGAAGCTGTTGGCGGCGCTGCCACGACGCCGGAACCAGTCTACAGACTTGCGCTCCACCTTAACGCGGCCCAACGTGAGGCCACGATCAAATTGTGGATATCAGAGCACCGTCCAAATGCCGAACGGGCTCTCGTCGCTCTCCTGGATCGGCTTCACATCAGGTACGGCATCATCAACTCAGATGAGCTGAAGCCAAAGAAAGAAAAGGTGAGATGAGTATGAAAACGCTGTGGCTTAAACACGATTTCAAGGAAGCGGCCGCGAAACTAAAGGGGCAATTTGCAGACCCTTCGAACGCCAGCCAGATTCTCACTGAGAGCACCAGGATCATTGCTCCTGATGGATCTGTTACAGCGGTTTTCGTTCGTAATGTCATCTCCTCTAGGCTTCACCTTCGCGCGCATGAGCTTTTGAAATCCGTCAACGGTTTTGTCAGCAATCGAGCAATCGCGATGGGCACTCAATCGCTCGCCCGGTCCGTGAATAAGAAAGGCATTGCATCGCCACGCCGAGGAGTCAACGAAATCGTTCTAGATGCCAGCCCAGCACGACAGGGCATTGTCGGATGGGACCGTCCCAGACACGTTACCGAGCTCACTCGAAAACATCCAGAGATGCTCTCTGGGAATAGAGCGTTGATCGAATTGGCGAATAACGTGTTTGCACAACACCTGCGAACTACGCACGCGGCGCAACGGACTGTGGTGCAGAAGATCCCCTGGAGGCTTTGGAATACTGCGTTCACGACTGTTTATGTTGCCAAGAATTTCCGGACCGCTTATCACCGCGACGGGAATCTTAATGGAGCAATGACTGCGATCACCCCCTTGGGGAAATTTTCCGGTGGCGGATTGGTCCTCTTGCGGTGGGGCCTCGTCATTCCCTATCAACCTGGCGATCTGCTTATTTTCAACGCCGAGCAACTTCATGGGAACCTGCCGTTCGAAGGCGAGCGGATGTCCGTAGCACTTTTCTGTGGTCGCTGGATTGCCAGCTGCAAGTAAGGAACATAGCGTCGAAGGCGTCGCACGCGTCGCAATTTATCGAAGTTTGAACTTTCGACTGAATGGGTTGGGAAATGCCGGCAAGTCTAGCCAATTCGGAACGGTTTGATGGTCTACTGACCAGTTCTCAGAATACTGTTCTTGCTACATCCGACCCTCCTCTCTTAATTAATGAAAATAAATCTATCGGCGGGAATAAGACTCCAGTTAGTATCCCGCCGCGCGCCGTTCGGGCAGGAGGAAAAAAGTTGGCCCGACGACGGTACCAAAAAGGCTCAGTGCTTTTGCTAGGATCGAAAACACAACCAAGGTGGTACGGAAGGTTTTACGTGGACACGGTTGAAAACGGCGAGACGCGACGACGCCACGTGCAAGTATTTCTCGGAGACTTCGTTGTTGGGAAGTTCGACACGGAAAAGCTTGCAATGCGTGAATTAGAAAAGCATCTCAAACCGATCAATGACCCGAATTACCACGCCCGCCCCACCACTACCTTTCGGGAGTTTGCGGAACAATGGATCGAGAAATGCCGGGTGCGAAAGCGGAAGCCGATTAAACCTTCCGTGCTTTACAACTGGCGCCGCATTCTCGACAACCACGTTCTGCCAGTTCTCGGCGACTGGACCTTGCCGGAAATCAGCAATGCAGCGATGAAAGAACTGGTCAAAGTCCTCGACGGAAAGAAGCTGGCCGCGCAGACGATTAAGAACGTCTGCTTGGTCGTTAAGCTGGCTATGAAAAGCGCCGTGGACGAAAAGACCGGCGACAGGCTTTATCCGATCACGTGGAATGCTGAGTTCATCGACGCGCCAGAAGTGGTGCAGGATGAGCAACACGCACCTTGTTTTACCGGCGAACAAGTCTCGTCAATCGTCAAAGCGACTAGCGGACAGGTCCAGATGTTGGCAATTCTGCTAGGAGCTACTGGCATGAGGGCTGGGGAAATTCTCGGCCTCGAATGCAAGCATTTCGACGGATCGTCCATTAAAGTTGAGCAGGAGATTTGGGGTGGCAAAGTGCAGAAGCCAAAGACACGATATTCCGAGCGTGTCATTGACGTCTCTCCCGACGTTTGCAGATTGCTTAAGACGTTCATCGGCGACCGAAAGGCGGGATTCATTTTCCAGACCCGCACCGGGAGGCCCTTGAGCCAGACGAATCTGCTAAAACGTGACATTTATCCGATTCTGGAAGCTCTCGAAATCCCGCAATGTGGCTTTCACGCATTCAGGCGATTTCGGAATACCTACCTTCGTAACCGCACGGCCTGTCCCGCTGGTCTTTTGAAAATCTGGATGGGCCACAGCACGAAGAAGGACATGAGCGACAGGTACGACAAAATTAAGGACGATGTTCCGTTTCGGAGGGAGGTAGCGGCACGATGCGACATAGGCTTCGATCTTCCGTCGGCTCTTACTCCCAAATTGGGAAGGTCCGCAGCTCCATTTCGTACGCTTATCGTACGCGAATTGGAAACGGTTGGAGAGTTAAGTCCTTGAGAATGTTGGTAGGGGCGGTGGGGATCGAACCCACGACCTTCGGCTTAAAAGGCCGCTGCTCTACCACTGAGCTACGCCCCTAGAACGAATCTCAACATCTTACATTGATAAGATTTAGCGCGCACCACACATCTGGGTTGGCTATCAAGATAGGACTGCTATATTGATCCTTATCGATTTGAACCACCGTAATTCGCCCAAGTCGCTCCATTTTCGCCCGTTCAGAGTAATGCTCTCTACAGGGTGTCAGAAGGCAAGGTCTGCCGCTTTGACGTTCAGATCCGTCAGAATTTGTGCCTTCAGTTTGTAGATCGTTGGATTATCGCTTGATCGCGCGTAAACGAACGCGCCGGATTCCTTCGAGATTTCGATCGTCAATTTCTTGCCATCCTTGTCTCTCAGAATTGCCTCGAAGGCAGGCCTCGAAAGCTTAGTGATTACACCCGGGGTTGGGTGGTCCAAGACTTCCTCAGCGCGCGCTAGTGCGAGCGCGCTGAAAAGTTTTTCGGGGCTCGCCGATTTTCCCTTCTGATCTGGCGGCTCATCGAAAGTCCATCCGGATTCGCTCTTGCGCGCGCAGACGATGGTCCCGCTGGCATTATGAATTTCCACATGCGTGATGCTGGGCTGATCCAGATGCACGATTTTCCTATCACGCAGGTCGCCGTAATTTTGGGCGAGCTTTTTGTAGACGTCCTGATTGACGCGGAAAATCATCTGCCGTTCGGGATCGCGGGCCAAATATTCGTCGTCCTCCTTCTTCCCGACTAGCAAAGTCACCGACTTTCCTTTCTCATCCGAGGCAGTGAACGTAATCGAAGGATTTGCGAGGCCGTACTTCGCCAGATTGCCTGGTGTTTCGCTGGCGATCGCAGTCATCTTCGCAGCGGAAACAGACGAGAGCAGCGACGTGATCGCGTCCTCGTCACCCCGCGCTTCAGCCGGTTTGGAAAACTTCCAGCCGTCCTTTTCCTTGGCAGCAATCAGATCGCCTGAGGAATTCTTGAGCTCGAATGAGTGAATATCCGTGTTCACAAAATGCAACACAGCGTTATCGCGCAGAGCCTGCAGAGGTTTGTCCGAACTCACCAGCAGCGATTCGGGCAGCAGCGGCACATCTTTAGTGTTGTTGTCCACCAATGCATACACGGAAGCGCCTGTGAAATCCTTTTTCCCCAGCTTGAGATTGTGCTTGGCGCCATTCTTGAGCTGAAAATCGAGCGAAACGTCGGGAGTATCCAAACCATACACTTTCAGACGATCGGGTGCGCCCGGCTCGGTTTGGTTTACGCGCGCAGTTGCAAGCTGTTCCACGATTCCCTGCACCGACGCGTCATCCGCACCGGTCTGAATCGGCTGCGTTATTTGCCAGGAGCCATTGCGCTTTTCCATTTGAACAGGTTGTGACTTGGGGTCCGCAGGATAGGAAATTGTGAGCGACGAAATATCCTCTGGTTGAACCGAGAAGGCCGGCTTGGATGAGTCCGCAGTCGCGCTTTCGGCTTCCTTTTGGCCGCGCTTCCAATCGAAATAATAAACCGCCGCGCCCGCAATGATGGCGACCAGCAAAACTATCAGGGTGGGTTTTTTAATCATTTGCGATCATGTGTGATTATTTTTGAATCGCTGGTCCCCAGAAATCAGCGCCGTTTCCACCAGATATAGACTCCGGAGAAAATCACCAAGCCCGGAAGGAAGCCGAGATCAAACCACTTCAACATGTTATCCTGACCTTCACTTAGGTTGACGCGACGATTGGCAGGCGCTTTTGGACGTATGGAGATTAGGGATTCGTCTTGCGCCAGCCAGTCAATCGTATTGAAAAACAAATCGCCATTTCGCTGCTGGCCGATCCACGGATTGGCCGCGAATTGCGAATTACCAATCACCACCAGCCGCGCATCCTTGTCCTCTACCTTGTGGTTCGCCGCGACGCCCAGAGAAAGTGGGCCGAGCGTGTCCGTCTTCGGATCGTAAGATATTCCCTTCTGCCCTGACTTCAAACCTGGAATCGTGAAACTGCGCGGCGAGGTCTTCAGCAGTTCCACCGCTTGCGGAATCGATTTGCTCTTATCGGCGATCGAAACGGTGCGCGCCAGCGGAAAAAATGTGACTGACCCCTGAAATCCCTTTGTGATTGGGCTGGCACCAAAATCCGCTACGAGTGGAATGATCGGGCCACCTCCGAACAAGCGGCCCATGCCGCTGGCATCCACCACCACGTTATTTCCCGCCGCAACATTCCAGGGTCGGAAGATATCGTCCAGTTTTGGGTCTGTTGCGGGATCCTCCATGATCAGCGCTTCGCCTCCGGCATCGAGATATTTTCCGATCTCGGCGGTTTCCTGTGGATAGTAAGCCTGTTTCGGTCCGGCGATCACCAGCACGCCGCAGTCCGCCGACACGTTATTTTCAGTTATGAAATTGACCGACTTGGTTGCGTAATTTTCCTTCTTCAACCCCGCGTCAACCTGGCTGTAGCCGTCCTGCGAATTGTCGGTGAGGGACTTCTCGCCGTGTCCCGTGGCGAAACAGACGGTCTTCACTTTGTCGCTCGTGACTTTCAGAATCGCGCCGGTTACATCTTCTTCGCTGAGGTCACCGCCACGTGCGCCTGCTTCCACATGCTCTTTCTTCGAGCCGGAAGCCACGACAACGTCGCCCATGTGCGTTGCACCGTAATCCTGCGCCACTTCGGGCTTCTGTTGAGGATCGACATTCTGAAATTTGAAATGAGGCGAAAGATTCTTGTACTCAGCCATCAAATCGGTGAAGCCGGGATTAGCGGTTTTGTCAAAGCGCACCACGGTAACGTCTTGCTTCAATCCCTTCACGATGTTGCGAGTCTGATCGGACAGCGTATAGAGCTTTTCCGAGGTGAGGTCGAAACGTTTGTGGTGACCGTAACCGACGAAATTCAGCAACGCTAGAATTGCAATCACAGCAAGCGTAAGAATTGAAGTGTTCGTTCCTTGCTGCGCTGAGCGCTTCGAAAAAAATGTCATGAGGCCGCGGAAGCTAATCGCAATTGCCGCAACAACGAACACCCCGCCCGCGATCAAAAGAACCTTACTGAATGTGAGAAACTCCCCTTGAATCGAATAGCGCAGACAACCCGCGATGAGCATTGCTAGGCCCAGCGTCACGATGAACCTTGCTACTTCCTGTCGATCCCATTTCATACTGCAAATTCCTCCGAACCTCGCGCCGCCGACGCGGAAAATTTCACCCTACGCCCTGCGCCAGCGCATTGAATCGATCGAACGAACGGTCAAAAACACGAAAAGGACGGTAAAGCTTAAGTAATAAATCAGTGCCGACGTATCAACGATTCCTTTCGCGAAATCGTCGTAATGACGGATCACGGAAAGATACCGCAACGTAGCGCCGACACCGCCGCTCGCGTTGGTTCCGATATCTATTATCCAAACCAGCAGAAGTGCACCGAACGTAAGAGCTGCGGCGATGAGTTGACTTTCCGTAAGGGAAGAAATAAATGTGCCGAGTGCCAACAGCGATGCGCCCAGCAGTAGAATTCCTGCATAGCCCGCCAAAAGCATACGCCACAGCGGCGCGGGATCGCTGTGTAAGAACATATAAACCAAATAACTCGCCGTGGGCAGCAGCATGATCGCAAACAGCGACAGCGATGCAAAGAACTTGCCTAGTACGATTTCCACTTCGGAGATTGGCGAGGTCATCAGTAATTCCATGGTGCCGCACTTACGCTCTTCAGCGAACACGCCCATGGTTAGAAAAGGCGTGAAGAAAAGAATCAGCGTCGAAAGTAATCCGAAGAATGCACGCATGACCTCACCCGGAACATCAAGTTGCGGGGGCATTCCGAATTGCATGCTCTGCAGTTCCATCTGCTGGGACTGCAGCATCACCTCTTTAAGAAAAGCATTGAAGAGGAGGGCGCTGAAAAATAGAAAAATTCCAATACAGACATAGGCGATGGGTGAAACGAAGTAGTGCCGCATTTCCTTGCGGTAGATGGCATACAAATTGTGCATCGTTTTCTTTCGCTCCTAATGCGCGATCGTTACTTTATCAATTGGGTGATGCTTCCGCGTGCGCCGAATCATCGGTGGTCAATTGCAAGAAGATGTCTTCGAGGCTCAGGCTAACGCCGCGCAACTCCAAAAGCGGCCAGCCATTCTGCACAATCTTTGCCGCGATCTCGCTTCGTATATCGCTGCCTTGCGAAGCTTCCACCGTTGCTATCAGATTGCCGCCCGCGGGAACTTGTTCAACCCCAACACGGCTCGCGCCTGGTATCCGCGCCAGAGCCTCGCGCAAGGCGTTTTCCGGTGCCTTCACTTCAACCCGGATCTTCTGACCGCCTTTGAGCTGCGAAGTCAGATTCTGCGGTGTATCAACGGCGGCGATTTTGCCTTTATTGATGATCACCACGCGGTCGCAGGTCATGCTCACTTCCGGCAAAATGTGCGTAGAAAGAATGATGGTGTGGCTCCCGGCCAGGCCTTTAATCAAGTGGCGGACTTCGATGATTTGCTTTGGGTCAAGGCCCACAGTGGGCTCGTCGAGAATAATCACGTCTGGATCGTGGACCAGCGCCTGCGCGATGCCGACGCGCTGCTTATAGCCTCGCGACAAGCGCTTTATCAGCTCGCTGCGCCGATCTTCAAGACTGGTCTTGCGCATCGCGTCCGTCACGCGTGCCGCGCGCTTTTCCGCCGGCACATTCTTGATGCGCGCAACAAAGTCCAAATAGTCATCAACCGTCATGTCGGGGTACACCGGCGGAGTCTCAGGCAGGTATCCAATGTGCTTGCGAACGTCGAGTGAATCGCCGAACACGTCAAATCCCGCAATGCGAGCGGTCCCTGAAGTCGCGGGCATATAGCCCGTAAGAATCCGCATCGTCGTAGTCTTGCCGGCGCCGTTTGGGCCCAAAAAGCCCAATATTTCACCCTTATTTACGGTGAATGAAACATGGTCGACGGCCGTCACCTCGCCGTACGTCTTGGTCAGGTCCTGAACTTCAATCAACGCCTTCCTCCGAGTGGCTCGACGGTCTCAGCAGGACCGCCGTGCATCCCCAAACGAATCTTTATACTAGAAATTACGAAAAATTGAAAATCGAACGCATGCGTTCAGAGCGAGCTGCCGTCATCGTCCAATTCGCCGCGCATTCGACCTCAGCCGCCGGGAATGTTGTCTA
This sequence comes from uncultured Acidobacteriota bacterium, assembly GCA_963703675.1. Classification (GTDB taxonomy): domain Bacteria; phylum Acidobacteriota; class Terriglobia; order Acidiferrales; family UBA7541; genus Palsa-295. The sequence goes on from CAVPFH010000017.1 coordinate 313,226, forward strand.
CAAAGATTCCGCACCAAACCGCGACGTGTTCCGCGTACAGTCTGCGAGTGGGTGAAATGAACCACACCGGCTAACACGAGGAGCGGAAGAAACATGAGGTAAGTGCCGGGCAACGATGCCCGGGTTGTATGCATCCACATGGCTGGATGGCGGGGCGGATTACCGCAAATTGGCATTCTGCAGTACATCTCCTCGACTCGCTGAAAGTGCCGAGGTTAGGTGGAGATGTGCGTTGACACGCCGCGGCGCTTTTGTTATTCAAATAGTTTCGCAAAATGAGCCAATGGTTCGACGTGGGAGCAACTTCCTCCTGCCGGGCGGATCCAGAAAAGAAATCCAAGGTGATATGAATACATTGAAGGCGTATGCCCGAACGAAGGACAGCCTGTTGTCAAAAACCGGAAGCAATCCGGTTGACGGCGGTCGAACGAACCGAATGAAATTATTTGCTTTGGTCCTTATGGCTATATCCTGCGGCACGTTCGTTTCCGGATGCGGAGGCGGAGGTAACGCCATCACGTTGGAAGTTACGCCTAAAGACGGCCACCCTGGATGAAAAAGGCGAGCAACTTTTGTTCGTCGCGACGCTGGGCAACGATACAAAGATGCAAGGCGTCACCTGGACCTTAACTGGATCCGGTTGCGCAGGCACTGGCTGCGGCACGCTGAGCAATGTCACGACAACCTCGGTTACCTACACCGCGCCTACTGGCCTTACCACCGGCATCACCGCAAGTCTGGAGGCCGCAGCGAATGCTCACATGAGCACCAACCTTACGGCGACTATCACAATCGTCCTCCCGGTCACTTTCACAACGACGACCTTACCCAATGGTTCCAATGGCGTTGGTTACACTCAGACTCTCGTCACCTCGGGCGGTGTCTCGCCTATCCTTTTCTCTCTCGGAACCGGCAGTTTGCCTCCCGGGCTCACCGTCAACTCGGCCGGGACGATCCTCGGCATCCTTCTTCTCACGGCACGTTCACATTCACCGTTAATGCCACCGACAATGGAGGTATGATTCCTCACGTCGTGGTCGCTTCGCCTACTTACAGCATTACCATTAGTCCGCCTCCTCCGCTCTCGATTCCGATCTCGACCATGCCCGGAGGTTTAGCAAACACCAGTTACAACGCGTCCATTGTGCCGGCCGGACCCGGCGGAGTTCCGCCCTATATCTGGAGTATCGCTTCCGGCGCCCTGCCGCCCGGCCTTAGTCTCAGCCCTTCTAGCGGCGTTGTCAGCGGCGTTCCGACAACCGCAGGCGTTTACACATTTTTCCCTTCGGTACAGGATTGGCGATCCCGCCACAAACCGCGACGTCCGCTACGGGCGTGACGATCACTGTCTCTAACGTGTCACCGTTGCAGGCTGTAACACCCACGTTGCCCACCGCCGACGTTAATGTTCCATATTCAGGAACGCTCAAGGCTACGGGGGGTCTTCAGCCCTACGTATGGGCTATCACTTCAGGCCAATTGCCTTCCGGCCTGATATTGAATGCACAAAGCGGGACCATCACCGGTACGCCGATTCTAGCGACCACTTCGAATTTCACGGTGCAGGTGAAAGACGCAAATTCCAATACGGCCGCCCAACCATTGTTGATTACAGTCGCCGCGGGAACCGCAACTACGACCTCACTCATAAACGGTGCTTACAGTTTCCTGTTCCACGGATTCGACTCTGGCGGAAATGTAGTATTCGCCGGCAACTTCACCGCCAATGGTGCCGGCGCCATTAACACCGGGCAGCTCGATAGTAATCGCTCGGGCGGCACGCTCGGAGTCTTCACCGGTTCTACGTTTACGGGCAACGTACACCGTTGGAAACGACGGTCGCGGAACTATGCAAATTCTGGTCACCAATAATAAGGGCGCAATGGCCACTTTCAATTATTTGCTGGTGCTTATTCAGCGGCAGCATTGGCATGATCGAAAATGACATCCTCGCAAACAACCCCAACCAACCCCAAACTCACGGCTCGGGCATCATGAAGCCGGTAACCGGCGGTACCCTAAGCGCGACGGACTTCAACGGCAATTACGCGTTCGAACTCCACGGACAGGACGCTACTAATAAACCGGAAGTGATCGAAGGCGTTGTGCATGGCGATGGCCAGTCGATTCTTGGCCCTGGAACGATCGATATTAACGACGCTGGGACATACAATTCTTCGCTCGCGTTGTCCGGCAATTTTGCGGTGAGTGGGAGCAATAGCAAAGGCGAGATGTTCTTGACGTTCCAGCTGCCTTCGACGGCCCAAGTGCAGCTCGAATATACGTTTTATTTCGTTTCTCCTACTGACATCTTTGCGATCGCGATTGATCCTACTGACGCTACCCACCCACGCCTCGCCGGCGAAATGATTCTGCAGCAGCCCACCGCATCGTTTACTGCTGCGGCCCTCAACGGTACGAGTGTGACTACCGGCACTGGCTTGGACGGCGCGAACTCCAGCGTCTTTGCCGGACTCTTCGACCGGCAACGGTACCAGCGCGGCGACCCTTAGCTACGATCAAAATGACGCTGGGACCGTAACTTCAGGC
>CAVPFH010000018.1:0-501919 GCA_963703675.1 uncultured Acidobacteriota bacterium
ATGTGGTGCCGGGAGAATGCTGGTTCACAAGACTCCGAAATGGCATCAAGAGTACTTCAGCTTCGCATACTCTGCCTAGGCCGGCTCCGCAACGGGGATGTCGCCGTCGGCATTTTCCACAGCGCGGCGATCATCAGTGAGAGACGTTCTGCGAGATCGAATTGGGGCGGTCTGACTTGGAGATCAGTGAATGGGCAATCAGTTAACCTTGGACGTCCGCATTCCTGATCCCTTCGTGATCATTCCTACATTACAGCGACGCCGGATCTGATTTAGGAACGCTTTCAGCATCGTCTCAAGGGAACACGCAAAGTATTACGGTCCGTGCCACAGCAATGCATCGGATAATCTGATTCTTGCACTTCCTTTACAAACTAGCATCCCTCCGCAGCACACCCGGGTTGGCGCGTCTGGGGGCCGCTAAAGTGTAAACTTTAACCTGGTCGGTTGCATTCAAATGGTGAGGTATTACTATGAAAATGCGATACATAACCGACCTCAGTGTTATCAGGCACTAGGAAATTTTTTCCCTGGCAGATGTGCGCTGCGCTCATAAACCCCTTTGGTCAACGAGCCCACCTCATTAGGTATTCGTCGTAGTATAAAGGTTCTGGCGCGTACTCCACTATTCCCAGGCTAAACGAGGAACGTTCCGGGACCTGCGAAAGCTCGAATGCCCCGAGCGCCGCCGCGATTGCCATATCATCCTTCGAAGAGCGCGGTGGCCGTATGTCGATGTTCCCATTAGGGGCTATTATCTGTTCCAAGCATCTCAACTGGCGGAGCAATTCCGGCTCGTCGACAATTCGGATTCTTAGTTGGGTGATAAGTTGTCGTAAGTTGCCATAGATTGACGCTCGAGTATGAGCGCCAAAGGAGAATTCACGATAGTAAATTCCCAACCTTTGGAAATTTTCCCGAAGAATAGCAAAACAATATTGGTCGCCCACAAGCGAGTTCATACCATATCGTTCGAGAACAATCTTGATCTGCTCTGATACTGCTCCAAAATTCAGGGGTTCGTTGTGAGTTGGAATCCAACGTGCTGCATATGCGACGGTGATGTTCCCGTCATCAGAATGATGAAGAATGGCAAAACCGAAGTCGCTACTCCTGAATGCTGGATCGCAGGCCGCGACATATGTTCCATTGGAGACTCGCGGCAATTCTCTTTGGCCTCGAATGACACTTGGGTCCAGCATCTCAGGAGTGATCCAACCGGTCAGGCTGTCTACGAACTCGCCCAAATATTCGCGTCGGAAATACTCTTCGTTTTCGCTTTTCTCCGCTTCGAGAAAATCGTTGGAGACAGTTGGATTCATTGCCCGCGTGCCTGCTTGCCACACGTTGTAACTGAGACTTTCCCGCTCTTGAAGATTGCGAAAGAGGATTCCTTCTCGGCGACCAGGCGAAGATATTTTGATTAACTTGGCATTGGGGAATGTAGCCATTGTTGGCCGCAATGCCTCCATTACTTCCCGTTCGGAGTCGGCGGCGGTTTCTTCATTCCAGTATCCGAGCTCGTCGCAAATTGCACATACAACTCCGGGCGCACGAATTGTCTTGGAAGAACAAGGCTCGCACCGTATTGTGATGCCGTTTCGAAACTCAATTTCAGATCTTCGCTCCGCAACAACCAGTCGCATTAACTCCGGCGCCCCGTGAACATAGTCACGAACATAATCGAATGCGATTTGCGCCTGTCTGAGAACGGGCGCAATAATCAGTATGAAAGCGCGTCCACCTCGCGGGAGCCGTTTGTGACGGACTGCTTCGTAGAGGGCGATTTGAACAGCTAGCCGGGTTTTCCCGGCGCGCCGACCAGTGATCGCGGTTACCTCTTTTTGTTCGCGGGGAACATAGGTCGTACGCCCCGTTGCACGATAATAAAAATTAAGCTCTTCTTGGTCGAGTTCGAGGCCATAGAAGGATTTAAGAAATGCTCGGTGACCAAGGCTTGGACCGCCTGGTTCGACCATGTTCATTTTAATTAAAAAATCAATGATGTTTAGTTTGAGCTTAGCCATTCTTGTCCTCCCCGATCTCGTTTTTGAGTCCAACGGTTGCCCGTACCCATGCTTCAAGTCCCGCCTGGCCGTCGGTTTGCATGATTAGCAGTAAGGTCATGGTGCGATACATTTCCCGGGCGGCCGAGCGGTCATAGCGCGCGATGAGGGCGAGTCTGCGAAACACCTCAGAGTCAAAGCCACAGGTTTTTTCCGGTTCGTTCGGAGAACCATCACCGTCTTCGGGAAGAACCAAAATTGGGACTCGGCCCTCTTGCAAAAAAGGCACCGAAGTTGACCGCGTCGCAGCAGTTCCCTGTGATGCTAGTCCTTCCGCTTCGAGGCGACCCACGAGGATGAGTCGTAAAACGCTGACCCAAAATCGATCGAAGAACAGTCGTCCCAAGGCACCTTCTGGTTTCAGAACCGCTCGAAGCTCAGTCTCGATTTTCTTAAGCGTTCGGATATTTTCTCCGCGCTCCTCCAAAGCCTGAATCAAGCTCCGACTTAAGACAGAGCCACGCACGGCGTGCCGGCGGCCTCGATCTTTGCGCCGCGGTGCTCCGTTTGTAAGGACTTCAGAAGATTTTTCCACACCTCACCTCACAAAAAATGGGCATGCTAACGTCGAATTGCGATCGACCGGTATGACCCTGACGCCCACCAATGGCTCTAGCTGCCGACATAAAGTGCTGAGATCTGCGATGCCTAATATTTTGCGCGGAAGGAGTTAGTGCTACGAGAGGAGGTCGGCCCAAAATTACTTGGTGTAAGGTGTGTAGACGGGGGGTATCGCTTCCCGATGTGTCGGCTGTCCTGAAACCTGACGAGATGTCTCGACTGAGGTTTAATTCAGCTGTGCAAGTTTCAAGATCGCGTGGCCGGTTCCTAATTCGTTCGAACTTCTTCTTTGAATACGGGGCGCGCTTGAAAAGAATATCGAGGGTGCACCGATAATCCACCGAAATCCTCCGGCTGCGATAACCCTGTGCGCCCGTTTAGTCCCGGGAGAGGCTTGTAGTCTAGCCTCCTGGCCGCAGGTGGATTTCAGTGACTCGCTCTCTGCTCTTCGGTGCATTTGGTCAGAGAACTGCCTGTATGATAGCGCTTCTCGCCGGCTTCGTTAAGGTTCGCTCAAGATTTTCATCATAGATGTCCCGAAAGAGTTAACCTTGGCGGACTCCTTAGTTAAATTAATTTAGGCACCGAGGCCGCGTTTTGAAACTCAGCAGGTGGCATTCCGGGTGTTGAAACGAATCTTTAGAGCTCCCTGCTCCTTCGAGCACAATCTTCCATACGGGAAAGTCCTTAACTACTTGCCATCGACGTGATCAGGAATTACGGCTCGAGGGAGGTGCGTGAAGACCTTCCCTTCATTGCACCGAATTGGCGCTCGGCTGCCGGAGGTAATCTGACTTTGCCGTCACTTTAAAGACCACCTGGAAAGTCATTTTCGACCGGCAATTCCGCGGGACTCGGATTCGTGGGCCGACGCCGGGGCTGCAGAGGATTCTTTCCGGAGCAAAATTTCCTGGAAGATTGTGGTCAACTCCCGGCCATTGCGCTCCCAGGTGAATTGGCGCGCGGTTTCGGCAGCTTGTTCGCCAAGACGTTTGCACTGAGCGGCATCGTTGTAGAGCTGCTGAATCATTTCAGCCAACGAGTCAGCATCCGCAGGGTCGGCGAGGACCAGGCCGTCGCGGCCATGAGTGATGATTTCGCAGGCGCCATTGTTGGCCGAAACAATTACAGGCATACCGCAAGCCATGGCTTCCGCGGGCGGTTGCGCAAACGTGTCTTCAAGCGAAGGGCCAACGTAGGCGTCGGCAGCGGCATAATAAAATTCAATGTCGTTGCGCTGCGGACAAAATCGCACGCGGCCGTCTAATCCAACGGCGCGCGCGGACTCCAGGTACGGAGTGGAATCTTCTCTACTAACAACGATCAGATCGATGGGAAGGTCGCGCAAAAGACCCAGCGCTCGCAAGATCACCGGCAGGCCCTTATTGCGGGCGTCATTGCCTACGATCAGAAGGGCAAAGCGATCGGGTGGAAAGCCGAGTTCTTTGCGGGCTTTTTCCCGCAGTTGGGCTCGGCGAGCAGGATTGAATATTTCGTGGTCGAGACCGAGATACACGACGGGAAGATGCTCGCGACGCCTATAGAATTGCTCAAGGGATGCCGCTGTTCGCTTCGCGATTAAAATCAACGGTAAATCGGGCGGCGTGTAGAGATGGCGTTCCAAGGCCATCAACAGACGATAGTAAAGCTTGCGGTGAATAATTGGAGGCCATGAGGCGATTGAGTGCCGTCTCAGGCTCAACCCCGCTCGTACGCTCTCGACATATTGCGCGAAGACGATGTGCACGGACATCACATCCGCATCCAAACAGTTAATTCCGGGACTGTATATGAGATCTGGTCGTAAATTTCGGAAGCGCGAATCCCATGCGCGCCACATATGATTCGCAACAAACCACCACAGGTAATTTACAAGGTGCGGCCCGGGTAATTTGGGAATTCGGTGCCAAGTAACTCGCGTCAGATCGAGATCCTGCACATTTTGGCTGTAGATGTGGATGTCGTATGTAGCGGCGAGTTGCGAAATCCACTCTGCCACGCGGCGCTCGGTGCCATGCCGTTTGTCGACAAAAGGCGAGACGACGGCGAGGCGAGGTCTGCGAATCGTGTCCGCCACGCTTCAGACTCCGACCTGCATGATTTCGCACCAGGAAGCCAGCACGAACACACTCCAGATCCGTGACCATCCTACCGATTCCGGTTTCTGGAGATAGCGCTGCCAAAGACGGTTCACGGCGGATGGTTCCAGCACACCGGCAGCAGCGAGACGTGCAGGCTCAAACGTTGCAGCAATCGTTCCGCGCAAATCCTTACCCAACCATTGAGTGAACGGAAACGTGAAAGTGCGTTTAGGACGACTCGATAAATCCGCAAGCAGCTCCGGCGGCAGAATTCCTTGCATCGCGTCCAGCAATAATTTCTTCTTTTGTAATCGCAGCGCCATCGGAAGCCGCAAAACATATTCCACAACGGCGTGATCGAGCATCACCGGACGAACTTCGAGGCTATGCGCCATGCTCATGGCGTCGCCGTCGCGAAGAAGGCGAGCTTCCAAATGCGCAGGGAAATCGAGAAATGCGATGCGTTCCTGGAGATCCTGGCCGACGGTTTCTCGCGCCCATGTTTGGATGTGCGCCGCCGCCTCGAAAGTTCCATTCTTGGCCGCCAACGCGGGGCTCAACAGATCATGCACATCGCGTTCTAGAAATAGCACTCGCACTGCGAGCTGTGCAGCGACGAACGGATCGTCAGCGCCCACCAGGTAAGAAAGCTTGCGCCAGCGGAACGGAAAGTCGCGGTGATCGAATAGTCCCGAACCCGCACTGTGCGGAAATGGCCGAAGAAACTTGGCCAGGTGCGAAAAACGATCGAACCAGACGAGAGACTGATAGCCGCCAAAAAGCTCGTCACCCCCCTGACCGGAGAGCGCCACTTTAAAACCCGCCCCGGCGGCTGCGCGCGATATCCAGTAGGCGTTCAGTCCATCAACAGTCGGCTGATCCATGGCCCAAAACGCATGCTCTAGCGAATCCTTCATTTGCGATGCGGGCAGCCGGATAACTTGGCGTGAAATTCCCAGCAGCTCGGCAGTCCGTTCACTCGATGCGGATTCATCGAAGGACTCTTCCTCGAAGCCGATGGTCAAAGCCGTAATTCGATCACCGCCGGCATTTTGCATCAGCGAGCCGAGGACTGCGGAATCCACCCCGCCGCTGAGAAAGAGCGCTATCGGCACATCAGACATCAGCTGTTGGCGGCTCGATTTGAGCAGCAGCTCACGCAGCTCCGCGGCAACGTCGTCCGCCGATTTACGTTCGTACTCGTCGATTGAAGAAGGCAGAGCCCAATAACATTTGGTATGCCATTCGCCTTTGTACCAGATACCGATGAATCCCGGCGGCAACGGTTTGACGTTTTGAATAGCAGTCCACGGCGCCGGAATATGGCCGAGTTGCAAAAACGCGCGGATGCCGGCAGGGTCCAGTTTCTGAGGAACCAAGCTGGAAGCGAGGAGCGCCTTGATTTCGGAGGCGAAGATGATTCTATCAGCTGCCGCTGAGTAGTAGAGCGGCTTGATTCCCAGCCGGTCGCGGGCGAGCAGCAACTTCTCAGTCCGAGTATCCCAAATGGCAAAAGCAAACATGCCGCGCAGTTTTTCGACGCAGCGCTCACCATATTCTTCGTAGAGGTGCAAGATGACTTCGGTGTCGGTGGTGGAACGAAATTGATGGCCGCGGCTGATTAATTCCGGGCGCAATTCGCCGGCGTTGTAACACTCTCCGTTGTACGTGATCCAGACGGTGGAGTCCTCGTTAGGCATCGGCATGCCGCCCCGCTCGCTGAGGTCCACGATCGCAAGACGAGTATTGGCCAAAACGCACGATCTCAATTCTTCCACGGCAGAACCATCCGGCCCGCGGTGGCGAATCGCCGCAGCCATCTTTTGCGCAGCGTGCGCGTGATTGGGATTGGCGTCCCGGGATGCGATGCCTGCGATACCGCACATGTCGCTTTAGCCCGTTCTCAGAATTGGAGCCCACCGCGGCCCTTAGGCTTGTAGGTCGGCAATTCAAAATACGACGGACTATTCTCTTGAAGGGTGGGCAACTTGAAGAGAATCCCGACCCACATCCACAGGTACATGTTGCAGACAAAATTCTGGAAAGCGGAGAGCCCACCGAACGTCCAAGGGAACAGAAGCATAAAGATGTACCAGAAAAATGCGAAGGCGATAGGGAAAAATCGAGTCTGGCGCAATTTCCTCACTACACCCCAGGAGTAGTACACGAGGGCGCCGGTCCAAAGAAGCCACGCAAACGGCGCAACGATTCCCATCTCGATAATCAGGACGGCATAGCCTTCCTCAGCCCATATACCAAGTTCGCGCTGGTGCAAGAGCTTGGCTACATACTGCCCGCCCAGCGAGGCCGTGCCGATGCCATTGCCCATCACCCAATTCGGGTTGTGGAACGCTCCAATAAGGTTTTGCATCGGATAGTTCCAAGCGCGGTTGCTGACTTCATAAGCGGAACTATCGGGATTCAGGGTCTCGCTATAAAAGGCAAGGCGCGGAGCGAATCCAATCAGTGCTTGCGTCCGCAGCGCCGGGATGGAGCTTCCGTTCAAGTAAGTGCAACCCTACATAGTATGCTGGGCACGCTCAATTCAGACAAGCCTGCGAGGGATTTGCGGGGTGACGCATCAGCCGCCCTCGTTTGCAGCGATTAAAAGGCTAGGCAAAGAGCAGTGGTCGCGTATTAAGCGCGGTCGATTCACTTCTGCTTCCTCACGATCGCACTAACTTGTCATAAACATGGACGTGTTCTGAAACCATTTGATCTTCCGTGAACTTCTCCAACGCCCGGTTCCGGCCCCGTGACGCTAAATCTGCGGCTAGCTCTGGATTGTCGAGGGTTTGACGCATACAAGCTGCGAGGGCCGTGGCATTGCCGGCCGGAAATTTCAGTCCGATTTCGTTGACCATGTCCCCCAAACCTCCAATGTCGGAAACGATAAGAAGACGACTGTGCATCATCTGTTCGATAGCTACCAGCGGAGAAACATCTTCCCACGTTGAGGGCATCACGACAGCGATTGCATCACTCAGGACATCTGGAATCTCCGCGGAGGGAATCGAGCCGGTGAACTCAGTTTGGCCGATGAGATTAAGCTCTTCCACCAAACGTTCGAGGTTTTCTCGTTCAGGGCCATCGCCGACGATTTTCAAACGGAAGTTGAAATTTTGATCGGCAAGCTGGCGACAGGCCCGGAGCAGGACGGGCACGCCTTTTTCAGCAACTAATCGCCCCAAAAATGCAAAGCACGGGGGACGCTGCGCCGGCGCAGGAGCAATTTTGCTTACATCAACGAACGAAACCTGCTGCGCTATGCCATTCCAGATTACTCGGGTTCGAGGCAAAGCTACGCGACGGGCAACATGCCGGCTGACTCCCACATTCACGGTGGCGCGACGAGCGAGCCACCGCCTAGGAAATGTTAGCGCCAGACTGCGCAAACTGCCGAGCCAGCCATATTCCTTCGAATTGCACTCAAGACATTTATGGTAGCGCCGCGCCATAAAGTGGCCAGGACAAACACTGCGATCCGGGCCGTAAACGAGAAGACCATTAGGACAAATGGACTGGTAACCGTGATGTCGTAAGATCACCGGCTTGCGCAACAACCATGCGAGAGCCAGCGGCAGCATCGAAGGGCCTTCGACTTGCACAATATCCGCTGAACGAATCAGTCGAAATAATTCACGTTTGCCGGGACGGCGCACCAGGCGGAAAGGAAATCGCGAATCGTCCATACCGTTCGCGGGAGTTTGTGTGACAAAAATAACGTCGATCGATTCGCCGGAATGAGTTTCGCTCCACTCCGCGAGTCCGGTCGCAAGCGACAGAGTCACCGTCTGGATTCCGCCGACCAGCGGAAACCAATCGTGAGAGTAAATAAGCAGACTGGTTTTCATGCCGAACTTTCCGCGAAGAATTCGATGTAAGACGCGGCTACCACGTCCCAGGAGAAATACTGCCGCTGGACACATACATTCTTCTCATGCATTTCCTGCCACAAGCTCGGCTTCGTCAGAACATCTCGAAGCACCTTTCCTAACGCTTCGCGATCGCCGAAGGGGACAAGCGCGACGCCCGCTTGCTCGATGATTGTGCCTTGAGCCGCGCCCGCATAGCCAATAATCGGCAGACCACACGCAAGACCAGCGAGCGCGCTGGCTCGACGAAGATAGAGCTTGCCGCGAACCGCGAGCATTACATCGGATTCGCTGAAAATGCGTGTGATTTCCTGAGCTTCGCACAGACCCCGATTGCTGACTTCGATCTGGCTGCCCTGAAAAGCGCGGTCAATTTCGTCTCGTGCTTCAGAAGTACCGCGGCCCACAAAAATCACGCGCAGTTTAATCCCCGCGCCAGCCGCGACCGCGCGCGTCGCAGAAGAAATATCGCCGATTTCCTGCTGACGATAGGGAAGTTCGCTTACGCAGAACACCACCACGGTCTTCGGTGCTTCTGAATTGTCTGTCGCGATTTTATCTGCCAGATTTTCGGGAATGTTGGCGCCCAGCGGAATGAACGCGGAGTCTTTCCGCGCGTTCCCCAACCATCGAACCATATTGAGCGGCACAGTGAAGATACTTTTCGCGGAGTGACGATGCAAGGTTCGCACCGTCCAGTTCTGAAATCCGCAGCGCGTATGATCAATCGCACGAGGTCCGTCAATCCCACCAGGCTCGTGAAACACAATCGCGCAACGGGCGCCTCGCATTCGCAAAATCGCAAGGGCAGCTAATGCAAGAAATGGAAACCCGCGGCGGGACCACGCGAGCGCAGTGTATTGCAACAACACCCAATGCTGCCGCCACTCACGTGCCTGGCGCCACAGGTGCCACAAAGCTAGCCACCAGCCCCGGTCGTCCAGAGAGACCGTTGCAACTTGAAGTTGCACACCGCGTCTTGCCAAAGCTTGTTGAAGGAACTTGCAGTAATCAACTACGCCATCGGTAGGGTTATCCCGGTAGCCGGTCAACGCAACTAGCGAGAGCATTCGCAAGCCAAAAAGCCGCATTCGTAATGCATTCTACTTTTCCACGACGAAACTGCCGATGATCAGTGCATCCATACCGGAACTGAAGAAGGTACGGATGGCATCCGTGGGAGAACAAACGATCGGCTCGCCACGAAGATTGAAAGAAGTATTCATCACCACAGGGACGCCGGTGCGCTTGCCGAATTCATCAATCAATCGCCAATAAAGAGGATTCACATCGCGTTCCACAGTCTGGGGACGCGCGCTGCCGTCCACATGTGTTACCGATGGGATCACTCCGCGTTTCTCAGGTCGTACTTGTGCGGTGAGCACCATGAACGGTGAATCGGTAGCGGATTCCAGATATTCGCCCGCGCGTTCCGACAGTATCGATGGTGCAAATGGACGCCACCACTCGCGAAATTTCACAGCGTTATTTACTTTTTCATTCATCTCCGGATCACGCGGATCAGCCAGTATCGAACGGCTTCCAAGCGCGCGCGGTCCAAATTCCATGCGTCCTTGGAACCAACCGAGAATTTTGCCGTTCGCAAGCATCTCAGCAGCGACAGGCGCAGGATCGGGGACGCGCTTGGCGTGAATTTTGTAGGTCTGCAACACCTTCTCGATTTCCGAGTCTGAAGATTCAGTGCCCAAATACGCGTGACGCATTTTGCGTATCGGAAGTCTTCCACCATTTTCAAGGCAAGGCGCAAGCGCAGCGCCGAGACAAACGCCATCATCACCGGCGGCAGGCTGCACAAAAATCCGGTCGACGATTCCGGAGGAAAGAATCTTGCCGTTAGCTTTGGAATTCAGCGCAACGCCGCCCGCGAGGGACAGATTGCGGCTTCCGGTTTGCATCACAGCCGAAGTAGCCAGCGACATCATGGCTTGTTCGCACATATCTTGCACCGCGAAGGCTATGTTCTTATGTCGCTCATCAATTTCAGATTCGGGCACACGGCTGGGCCCCAGGCGCGCCTCCATAGCCGCCATACACTTGGAATCTTCCTCGAGAAATAATTTCGACGCGACTTGATAAGGGTTGTCGTTCAGATCGAGGAAATATTCCAAATCGATTCCCGGACTGCCGTAAGGAGCCAGACCCATTACTTTCCATTCGTCGCTGTAAGGAGTGAAGCCAAGATACTGAGTAAACTTCGCATAGAAAAGACCGAGTGAATTGGGGTATGGAATTGTCCAGACGTGTTCGAGGTGTCCGTCGCGCCCGTGCCAAAGCGAGGTAGCTTCCCAAGCGCCACGGCCGTCCAGAACCAACACGGCTGAATCTTCGAAACCGGAAAAGCCATAGGCGCTGATGGCGTGCGCGCGGTGATGATCCACAAAACGAAAACGGGTTTTGGATCCGCTGAATCGATTCGTGTATTCCTTCGTGCCGTTTCGCCGGGTGATAGAGCTCACAAACAATTTCAGCCATGAGGCTACGCTCATGTAATTCGCTGGCTGTGCTCGTGTCACCAAACATTTCAAGTCGTGCGCGACCACCGAACTCGTATGCGGCCATCCCGCGCAAACGTAATCCACTTCGTCAGATCGCACCTCGGCACAATCCAAACAAGCCCGGATGCTCAGAAGAGGAAAACTTGCATCATGTTTTCTTCGGCTGAGGCGTTCTTCCGCAATCGCGAAAATTACTTCGCCGTCGCGAGCAATGCACGCCGAAGAGTCGTGCATATGCGAGAAATTGATCCCCAGGCTGATCAATTGGCACTCCGGGGACTAGCGTCCAAAAGAATGTCAAGTTCCTGGAGGCGCTTCGCAAGCGCTTCGGTGGAATGCGCGTGGGCTGCTTCAATCCGCATCTTTCGCTTTGGACTTTGCACCGCCTCATCGAGTGCGCGACGAATCGCGCAAGCAAACTCCTCGGCCGTTTCGCCGAAGTAAATTAGATCTTCAAACTCCCACAGAGGAATGACGGGCGTAGAGACGACAGGAAGGCCAGCCAAAAAGTAGTCAAATAATTTTAATGGGGCGCAGTGAAGGTTTTTTTCAGTGAAGCAATCGTAAGGCATCACGCCTATGTCAAACGAAGTAATATAGCGGCCCAGTTCCGCAGGTTTTTGCCACGGCAAAGAATGCACATTCGGCAATTTCAATGCTTCGGTCACACCAAAACACAAAAACTGCCACTCTGGATGAGTGGCAAGCACTGAGCGAATCAGTGGAATATTCAGCCGGCCAAAAACCGGACCTAAATATCCGAGACGGGGATGAGGAGTCGATGCAACTTCCACAGGTTCCGCCTGCGACCCAATCGCGGAGGCAACGAACGGAACATGAATCGATTGCGGGATCTGTTGAATTTTGTCGCCGTACCGTGCCTTCAACTTGTGAAACACACCCCTGGGAATCACCAAAGTGCGATCAGATGCGGCGATCAAATCGTATTGCCATGGTTCCGGATAATCCATGCAAATGTGAATTAAGGGAAATCCCTTCTCCTTCATCTCCGCGCACAAGGTAAGCATATGCTCCACATGGGAATATATGAAAAGCGGATTCTTCAACTTAAGCGCGTCACTCTGTCGCATAATCTGGTTCGCAACTTTTTTCCATTGCCACTGACGCGCAAGTCCGAACTCGCTGAATTTCCGCCCTAGGTATTCGGGCTGAAAAACATGAATTCCTTCTTGAACTTCCTGGAGCGCGCTCTGTTCATGACGAAACTGGGACACGGGCATCGCGCAATATAGAACCCGCGCGCCTAATATTGAAAGCGCCAGTGAAATGCGTTCCGGAACATTGAAAGTGTCCCAATCCCAGGTAGACAAAACGATCGCGTCGCGCAGATGAGAACTCCTATGTTCCAGCCCAGCCGTTCGCGAAATATTCAAAATCGCCTTGTGGGACGGAAGGTTGGCTTCCGGCGTGCGAACTCACAATAATGTTAGCTGAAAATCTCGTCCATCTTAAAACTCTACAACGGTTACGACCAAACTCAAACGGCTAGCGTCACTGCAATTGGCCGTTAGGCCCGGGTAGGGCCCGACTCTGACGAGAACGGATAGGCGATGCTTCACCCTCGACACCGCAGGTCGTTCGGCGCAGCGTTGATAACGCATACCGCAGTGACGATAAATCCGTAACCGATCACGACGATGGCGATGGCTTGCGCGGCTGACAGAGCGCCGTGTGCTTGCGAGTGGGCATGCGAGCAGATCGCGGCCTAGACGAAATAAAAACAAGCCGCGGTGGGATAGGTGGCGACAAGTCATGAGGGAACGCGCCGGGGGAATAAATGAAGATGCTATCGTTCGAGCGTTAGCCAGATGCTCACTACCTGGTTGGGAGTTCCTTATGGAAGCTCGTTTCTAGATTATTTGATGCTAAGCTTCGGTAATCAGCTATGATGATGCTGTCTCCCGATCAGAATTCTCCGCCGAAAACAGTTCTGTTCTACGATGAGGAGTACTATCGCGGCCAATACGGCGCCGTAATCAATGATGAGCTGAACTACCGCTTGCTCTCTTTGTATTGGCGTGACGTCCTATTCGTTCGCAACGCACTCGACCCCGACGGCAAAGTGCTGGACTTCGGAAGCGGCGTGGGACAGGTCTCTGCAGGGCTACTACATTCAGTTTGTTTTGACTTCAACGCGTTCGCTCTGGGCGAGTTGCGCAAGCGAGGCCGAGCGCTGATCGAGAATCGGCATGATATTCCTCATCAGGCTTTCGATTACATCCTCTCTTCACACTCGCTCGAGCATTCGCCCACGCCTTATCACGATCTGCAGGAATTTCATCAGTACTTGCGCCCGCATGGCTATCTAGTGCTTCTACTGCCGATCGAAGCGATTGGAAAACCGGTTCTGAAACCCGATTGGAATCAGCATTTGCAAGGGTGGACGTTTCAAAACATCATCAATCTGTTGACCGCAACAGGCTGGTGTCCACTCTTGCAATCGGTGGTCTATAACCCCTACGCTCTGCGAACTTTGGGAAGGAGATTTTCACCAAACTTCGCGATTCGTGCGGCATATCTATTAGGGCGTTTAAGACGCGCGGTCGCATCGATACTTACAATCGCCAAAATCGCCGCGTAATTCAAAGCTAAGCCGGATAGCCTTATAGCGAGGAATATTAGGGACGAAGCGCGTTTGTCGCACAACTCGTCGCGTCTAATTCTGCTTCTAGGTCGATTCCGTCCGCGCTTGTCCGTAAAACCTGGTTCAAATTTCGAACAGCGCACTACAGTTAGAAAAAGGCCCCACAATTACGTATCGTATCTTAGGAGGGACCGAAGTCGCTTCTCGTTCGGAGGAGCGGTTGCAGCTGACCTGCGATAGCATCAGGGATGCCTACGGTCGGCAGCTATAATGATGGTGAAGGAATTTGAGCATGGGTTGGCGTGAGGGCCGAAAGGCGAGGAAAAGCTCGGACGAGTTGAAGCGGGATTGAGAGAGTGCTGGCCTGCATATACTGTCTGTGGCATTACTTGTAGGAGCGGAGCCGGATGCGGATAGTTCAGAAGATCGTCGGATTTGGGCGAAAATACTCTCGCCAACAATTGAAGAATATGCGAGCGATAATCAGCAACCATTCAGCTCACTATATCGTCAAGCGTAAGGGTGAAGAGAAATGGGTCGAGAATCGTACCGTCGTATGGATCAACGGAATCCGCGAGAGCCTCGCCGAGCCCATTCGCACTGGGCATTGGAAAGCCACCCGTCTAGGGAACGACAGAACAGCTTATGTAATTGGACTGTACGGGACCGGGCGCTGGTATCTCTCTGGACTCATGCAGCATGCTCTTGGAGAAAGGGCGAAATATATCAGGCACTGGATCCGATTCCATCGAGGTCCGACGTCTATGATCTACTTCGGCCATTCCACAATGAAATATGCTTCTCGCGGCCAGAGGTTGCCGGCCGTTACCAACCGCATTTTGGACGCTGTCAGCTTGGGTTTCGCCGATTTGATTTTCGTCTACCGTCATCCTCTCGATTCGTTGTTGACAAATTGGATTTGGTGGCGGACATACATTCGCGAGAAACGCATGGGTCTCAGTATCACGGAAAATTATAAGAGCGCGGACGATCTTTGTGCCGATTTGGAACAGGATTTCGGGGGATTCGACGCCTTCGCCAGAGGCGACCCTGATTTTTACGGTGCTCTGCGCGGTCCACGTTTTCTGTCATTCTCGGAATTCGTCGAGGAAACGGAGCTTTTTACCCAGCCCGCCACGCTGGCGTTGCGACTTGAGGACTTCATGATCGATCCACAAAAGGAATTTTCCAAAATTGCTGGGGTCATGTCGGCTCATCTTGACGCGGATCATTTAATTCTATTCCCTCCGAGAACCATACCTTATCGCTATTTGGTTGTTAGAGAAAAAGTTCCTCGGTTCAGCAACTTCATAAATGATCTGAGCGCTGAGACAAAAAAGCGAATCGAAAAACTCGGCTATGATTTGGGGCCGTAAGAGATATCGTGCCCTTCGTTCGATCCGGCCCGGTAAAGACGGTTTAGTCTTCAGCGTTCGTCAGACGTGGATAATTCGGCATACAATTGAAGAGAACTCTATATGCTAACAAACACAAAAAAGGCGGACCCCCAGCGAGAAACCAAAAGTGAAGCTTCAGCAGGGCGCGTCTTCTGGATTACGGGGTTGTCCGGTGCCGGCAAGACAACCCTCGGGCGAGAATTGTGGAGAAGGCTACGAGCGGCCGGTCGTCCGGCCACGTTTCTCGATGGTGACGCGCTCCGTGCGGTTGTCTCCGAAGATCTTGGACATAGCGCGAGCGATCGGCGGCGATCGGCCATGCGCAATGCACGCTTATGCCAATTGCTGGCTGAGCAAGGCATTGATGTTGTCTGCGCGACCATCTCGTTGTTTCACGAGGTACAGCGTTGGAACCGCGAGAACATTCGGGGTTATCTCGAGATTTACCTTCGAGTACCGATAGATGAGCTACGGCGCCGTGATAGCAAGGGCATCTACTCAAGGGCTGAGCGCGGCGATGGGCGCGACATCGTTGGCATTGACGTACCGGCAGAGGTTCCCGCGACCCCCGACGTACTGCTCGACAATTATGGTGCGCTCGATGTTTCCACGGCAGTTGACCGGATCTTAGCAGCATCCGCCCGCCGCGACGGTGTCATGGTGCCAGCGGAGCCAGAGCACCTTGCCGCGTTCAAAACGAAGGCGGAATCTCTGGAAGCCGTAGGGCCGTTACTGCGCGGTGGGTTGGTCCTGCCGCAAATAAGATTTTCAGTTGGCGATTGGCGGTCAAACGCCGCCGAAGTACTCTCCAGGCTCGCTGCTGCGTCTTGGGGATCCGGTCGGGTAATCGTGCGCAGCAGTTCACGGAGCGAGGACCGCGCCATGGGTAGTGAAGCCGGGAGGTACGATTCGGTGCTCGGTGCGGTCGGCAACGCAGCAGTCGCGCAGGCAATCGAACGGGTGATTGACTCGTTTGGGAATGACAAAACCGACGAGGACCAAATTTTCGTCCAGCCGATGCTTGATTCGGTGGCGATGGCTGGGGTCGTGTTCTCGCGCAGTCCCGACGGAGGCCCCTATTTCATTATCAATTACGATGACCGTTCCGGCCTAACTGATCGTGTGACTGCCGGTGTCGGCGACAATCTTAAAACGTTTTTTTGCCTTAAATCGAGAACTGAAGCGTGCCCGGCCGCTTTGGCGCCAATTATCATTCTCGTTAAAGAGCTCGAAACACTTCTAGCATGTGATGCGATCGACGTGGAATTCGCAATTGGCCACGATGGACACCTCTACCTGTTGCAAGTCCGCCCGCTGACCGCCCGCCGCAACGACAAGGCGGCGGATGCGAAGGTCGAAACCGCGCTCGACGACATTGCTTGTAAGGTCGAACTCCTCAGTCGTCCCCATCCCTACTTGCACGGCAGCCGTGCGATATTCGGCGTCATGCCGGACTGGAATCCGGCCGAAATTATTGGTGTGCGACCCAGGCCCCTTTCGTTGTCACTCTATCGCGAACTCATCACCGACGCGATCTGGGCCTATCAGCGTGACAACTACGGGTACAAAAACCTTCGAAGTTTTCCCTTACTGGTGAGCTTTCATGGCCTGCCGTACATCGACGTGCGTGTGAGCTTCAACTCCTTCATACCACGCGATCTACCCGATGATCTCGCCTGGCGTCTCGTGAATTACTACATTGATCGCCTCCTTTCTGAGCCGCATCTTCATGACAAGGTCGAATTTGAGATCATCTTCTCCTGCTACACTCTCGATTTACCGAAGCGGATGGGCAGGCTCGCTGAGAACGGTTTTTCCCCGGATGACCTTGCCGAACTTTCGAGCGCCTTACGACGCCTCACTAATTGCATCATTCACGGGGAGTCCGCTTTGTGGCGGCGCGACCGCGCGAAAATCGACCTGCTCGCACAAAGATTTCCGATAATCCGCAACGCGGAGATCGACAAAATCAGTCGCATTTACTGGCTGATTGAGGACTGCAAGCGGTACGGCACTCTGCCGTTCGCTGGCCTCGCGCGGGCGGGCTTTATAGCGGTTCAGCTCCTTCAATCCTTCGTGGGGGTGGGCGTCCTCGATGTCGATGAGGCGGCGACATTCATGGCAAGCGTCGATACCGTCGGGTCGCGCATCGGACGAGATTTCGCTCAACTTTCGAAGGCAGACTTCCTCGCGTGCTACGGCCACCTCCGGCCGGGGACTTACGACATCCTGTCGCCACGCTACGATGAGGCGCCCGATCTCTATTTCGACTGGTCGAGCGCCCGACCTCCGGCACCCGCGCGGCCGCGCTTCGCACTTTCGATTGAGCAGTTGCGCCACATCGAGCAACTGCTCCAGCAACATAAGCTCGACATCGACGTTTTGAGTTTGGTCGAGTTCATCAAGGCAGGCATCGAGGGCCGCGAATACGCGAAGTTTGTGTTCACGCACAGCCTGAGCGACGCTTTGTCGCTGATCAAGGAGGTAGGTGAGGACCATGGTCTTTCGGCAGAGGATTGTGCATTTCTGAATTATGATGCCATTCGCACGATCTATAGCGAGAGCACTTCAGTTCGAGAGGCGCTGCTGAAGAGTGCCGCGCATGGCAAAGAGCGTTATGCTGTCACGCAAAATCTTGTGCTTCCGCCGATCATCGCATCGCCCGAAAACGTGATCGGATTTCATCTCCCTCCGAGCCAGCCTAATTTCATTACGCAGAAAAGTGTTACCGCACCGGTCGCCTCAGTCAGCGACCCTCCTGAAAAGTTCGCTGGACGGATACTTTTCGTGCCAAGCGCGGACCCAGGCTTCGACTGGATATTCACTCGTAATATCAGCGGATTCGTCACCCAGTTCGGAGGAGCCAATTCGCATATGGCAATCCGCGCCGGTGAGCTCGGGATTCCCGCCGTAATCGGTGCCGGCGAAGCCCTGTTCATGCGATGGCAGATGGCACGCAAGCTGTGCCTCGATTGCACGAATCAAAAAGTCTTGGTCATCGCATGAAGGTTCTCGCCGTCACCCAGCGGGTATCGGTCGTTTCGAACTACGGCGAGCGCCGTGATTGCCTGGATCAGGCATAGACTAAATTCCTGGAGGCGTGCGGCTTGTTTCCTCTGCTGGTCCCCAACGTCACGGAGACAGCTCTTGCCTTGTGCGAGCAGGCTAGCATCGTCGGGCTGGCGTTGAGCGGTGGCAATGATCCTGCAGAGCTGGGCGGCGATGCTCCGGAACGCGACGCCGTTCTACTCAATTCAGCAGAGCGCAGACTGTCGTGCTGGGCCTTTGTCACGGCATGCAAGTGATTCAGCAACGTTTCACGATGTGCGGGCGCCCGCCGAAGTGATCAAAGCTATTCGCAATTCCGCGCAGCCCTTAACGGGAATTATGTGGCACCCTGAACGGTTGTCCTCGGCGCACTATGTGTTACTGTTTCGCCGGGTCTTCGAGGTCGGATAATGCGCGCGGTTATTCTCGCGGCCGGTCGCGGCAGCCGCATGGGACATCTAGGCAACGACCGCCCGAAATGTCTGATCGAGCTCGAGGGAAAGCCCTTGATCGAGCGGCAGATCGCATCGCTCCAGCGTGGTGGAGTGGACAAGGTTGCCGTCGTCCGCGGCTATCGGGCCGACATGATCAATTTTCCCGGACTCTGTTATTTCACCAATGCACGATGGGCGCAAACCAATATGGTGATGTCGCTCGCGGCGGCTGCATCTTGGTTGCGTTCGGGGCCGGTCATCGTCAGTTATGCCGACATCTTCTACCGTAGCGAATTGGTGCGTGGCTTGGCGGGTGCTCGAGGGCAGTTGGTCATCAGCTACGACCGGGCCTGGCGCCGCTTGTGGACACGGCGTTTTGCCGATCCTTTGGTCGACGCCGAAACCTTCCGGTTCAACGCCGCGGGCCAATTGCTGGAAATCGGCGGCAAGGCGACAAAGATTGAAGATATCGAAGGACAATACATGGGCCTCTTGAAATTCACGCCACCGGCATGGAAGGCAGTCGAGGCACTGCTCAATACGCTGGACGCACCCATTCGCGATCGTCTCGATATGACCGGATTGCTGAGACGATTGCTAACAGGAAGACAAATTCCCATAAGCACTTTTGGAACCGAAGGCCAATGGGGCGAAATCGACAGCCCGGAAGACGTTGCGCTGTACCAGAGGATGGTAAAGGACGGGGAACTCCAGCTTGAGGATGCGTCATTCGGCCAAGACTCGGCGGCCGGATGACCTGCGATCCATCGCAGCACGGTCATCCCGAACTTTGCATTTATCAAAATAGCGGGAACTGCAGGCTCTTATCATCATGAAACACGGAGATTTTACGGGGCTGGCATGCGATTACTCCAAGTTTCGACCTGACTATGCGCCGCAGGTCGCCACCGCGATTCTCAGTTATGTTGGACGCGATGCAGCCCGCGTTGACGCCGCTGACATCGGCGCTGGGACGGGAATTTGGACGCGCATGCTCGCAACCCGAGGCCTGCATTCCATCATCGCCGTGGAGCCGAATGACGACATGCGCAAACAAGGAATCGAGACCTCGCGGGGCACTCACATTGTTTGGCATAAGGGCTCAGCCGAAGCCACTGGGTTGCCGGACTCCTCCGTCGATTTTGTCAGCATGGCCTCGTCATTACACTGGGCCGATTTCGACAAAGCTTGCGACGAGTTCCACCGCATCCTGCGGCCAAGCGGCGCTTTCGTTGCCTTGTGGAATCCGCGCTTCATTGAGGCGAACCCGCTGCTAGTTGAAATCGAGGAGCAGATCGGACGTCTCAAACCCGACATCAGGCGCATATCGTCGGGCCGTTCTGGCATCACAGAACGACTCACCGACATGTTGAGCGCCGAGCCGCATTTCGCCGATGTCCTCTACCTCGAAGGCAGGCATTCCCTGCACCAAACGCCAGAGCAGTATATCGGTGCGTGGCGCTCGGTGAATGATCTCCAGGTGCAGTTAGGTCCGGAACTCTTCCGGCAGTTCCTCGAACTCACGAAGAAGCGCATCGCCGGTCTGACGGCTATCGAGACAGTCTATGTTACTCGCGCATGGGCGGCGCGGCGTGTATAACCATTCCGGTGGGTCAGTATCATACCCGCTAAACAATAAGCGCTTGGGAAAGCGCTCTTCGTTCGGGTCTCTCGCTTTTACCTCGACGCCGAATCACTCACGCCGTCGGCGACGCCAAATACACCTTCCTTATCAGCGAAAAGTCAGATGCAGGTGGTTGAGAAGCGTCCCGCGCGGTTACTTTTCCGGCTTGGCAACTAATTTCTCGCATGCGCCTTGCTGATACCTCCGCACATTTTCTATGTCCGCAGTTGGTACCGTACTTGCGACATACCTGGTTACTTTTGCGGAGGCACAAAGGTATAAAACGTGTTCTCCAAATCTAGGAATTCCATAGGCCTTACAATGAATAAAAGATTTTGGCTATCCGTTTGCGTTTTACCACTTTCTCTTCAGGCCTGTGCTGGGTCCCCACCCGTGCAAGTCACTCCGTCCATTTCACCCAGGGCGGTCGCAATTTCGCCCGGGGAGTCAGTTCAATTTCAATCAACCCTGTAGGGGAACCCCAAACACTATTCCTGGTCCGTCAATGGCATCTCTGGCGGGAATTCAACGGTGGGCACAATTGAAGGAGGGAGATATACGGCTCCGTCTAATGCCCAGAGCATGGCAGTTACGATTACCGCTACTTCCGGCTCTAATTCATCTTCCATGGTGTCGGCCGGGGTATTTATTGTCGCGCCGGGAATGGTAGCGCCCACGCAAAATCCTCAGGTGGCACTTTACACAATCACGCCTCCGGCAGCCGCCAACGTGACCGTCGGCCTCACTACTAGCTACGGATTGGCGACCCGGACAACGGCCGTTCCAGCCAATGGAGGATCGGTTGGCACTTTCGTTGCTGGGATGCTTGCGAATAGCACCTACCACATGCAAGCCACACTGCAGTTTGCCGACGGAGTGACATTTACCGACAGCGACCAGGTGTTCACCACGGCGAGTCTGCCTGCGGCAATGCTCCCGGTGATCAGCACCACGACGACGCCTGGAATGACGCCTCAAAGTGGCGTGGAGTTGTTGGATGTGCTGAACACCGCCACTCTACCGGACGGGCCAGCGCTGCGGTCATGGACCTGAGCGGCCTATTGTGGGCGTATGATTCGGGCACCTCGTTGCCCGCAGGCGAGGTTGCTGGTCCGGTTAAATTATTGCCCAACGGGCATTTCCTCATAGGTTTCGCAATAGGCGTCCCGGATGGCGTGAACTCGGTCATCCAGGAGGTTGACCTGAGTGGGAAGGTGATTTGGCAATTGACATCGGCGCAACTGAATCAAGCCCTTGCGGCGGCGACCTGTGCGGGCTGCAACATCACGGTCGTCGGCACGCACCACGATTTCGCACCATTACCCAACGGACATTTGGTTGTCATTGCCTCGACCCAGCAAGTAGTGTCCGGCACAACGGTAACAGGAGACGTACTGATTGACCTGGACCAAAACCGGAAGCCCGTTTGGCTCTGGAATGAGTTCGACCACTGGACATCAACAGGCGTCCGTATGAGTTCCCAGACTGGACGCACACGAACGCAATACTATATTCCGCTGACGACGGTAACCTCATAATTTCCATGCGCCATCAGAATTGCCTCGTGAAGGTGGACTACGCGAATCGGAATGGGACTGGAGACATCATCTGGCACCTTGGCTACCAGGGTGATTTCACTTTATTGAATGCCGACGGATCCGCTGCCACCGCAACCGACTGGTTCTTCGCCCAACATGTCCCTCTTTCGCCACTTCGAACGCCACCGGCAAACTCTCGATGGCTCTGTTTGACAATGGAGACGAATCGTGGTGTCGCTGTCGTCACGGGGGGAACCTGCGGTGTAACGGGACAGCCGCCCTGCTACCGCACTGCTCCCATCCTGCACCTTGATGAGACAGCCATGACGGCAACCCTGGCTTTGATTCTTCGCAGCCGGAACGCGACGGAACGAGTTCAGCATCCGCTTCTGAAGGAAGTCGTATGCTTTTTACTTAGTGCATATTTCGCAAAATACCTCCACAACCTCCACACACAACATGGTTACTTATCGAGGAAACCTCTTTGCCAATTTCATGTTGCGGCACACCCGGCTACTTGCGGAGAGACGGGTCCCACTGACGCAGCGAGATCGAGGAAGGCCCATTCTGATAGATAGCGACCGTATGTGAATATTTCCGATACGGCTCAATGTCCGACATAGGAACGCCACATCTCGCCCCAATAAATGAGTTCCACTGGGGTTCGGATTGATCGAGTAACCCCAGAAAGTAAACCCGCCCTCCGCGACGCTGGGTCTGCAAAACTTCCTCGCTAAGGCGCTCTGTTGACCTCTTGCCATAGTAAACGGCTTCGGTAATAAAGTCGAAAATCCGATTTTGAGGAGCCCAGACGTCACCGTACAGGATTGATACCGGTCCCCAATCACTCACGACGAGGTCCTCGCGCCCCACTTTTTCGGAGACATCCTGGGCATCGCGAAAATAGGCGCTCACATCGGTTCGGTGACCAGAAATTATAGGCAGAAAGTTAAAAAATATGCCGACAAGGAGGACCACAGGCGCAACCCTAAAGATGAGAACAGATTTCCAGTCTCGGAGTGCTGGAATTTTGAGCGAGATTGCGATCAAAAACGCGAAAGACACAAGCGGCTGAAGCCAAAGTTTGTCGTACCCAGGGTCCCAAATTAACAGGGGGACGAGTGTAAATAACAGCCCTGCCAATCCGGTCAATAGGCCGATTCTCATATGCTCGGACATGCCGATCCGACCCTTCCAAAGATGTAAGATGCAGAGGATGATGAAGGCGCCGAGAAATGTGGAGACCAACAGAAAAATAACAAGAGAGGTTTTCGGCCCCGTCAAGACGTGGCGGAGCCCATCAAAGTCAATCAGGACAGGATAAATATTTCGGACCATTCCGACCGGCAGATTCAACACTCTAGTGGGACTCAATCCGATGTACGAGCGGGCGTCTTTCATGAGAAAGAGTTGTTTAACCATGTCGACCAGACGGGTATCACCGGTCATCCAGTCCGCCCAACCGTGAAGGCCAAGCCATGCCACGAGGCATCCGAGGAGAAAAGTTCCTTCTGCGACAACCAAAGGCCGAAGAAGGAATGATTCGCGATTTTCGCGAGTACGAATTTGCCAGATCAGAACGACACTGGCAGGAGCAAGAAAAATCATCGACTCGTAGGTTGCCATGGAAAGCGAAAAGATGAGCCCTGAAGTGAAAATAAGCCAGGTGCGTCTCACCCGAAGCCCAGCAGCCAATACGAGAATGGCGGTAAGGCTCCAGAAAAGTCCCACAACTGCTTCATTGGCATTCGTGGCTTGCTGAAAGAACGCCTTGGACAATCCAAGAGCAACCACGACTCCGAGCGACAGTTGCCAAGAAGAAACGGTTATGTAAATCACAAGAAAAACGATCGCAAGGCTAGCGGCTGCCGCGAAGCAATTCATCAGTTCGACAATCTTATAAAATTCAAACGGCCCATTTGGCTTCATGCCTAGCGCGGCAGCCAGTCTCGTCCAAACGAAAACGTTCACCGGATAGAGTAAGTGATTATTCTCGTGAAAAAAAATCCTCTGCCGATGGAATACTTCGAGGCATCGGTGAGCGCCGTCGGTGGCAAATATATTATTCGATCGAAGCAGGGCGTAGAAACACGCAAACCCGCCGAATACAGCCGACGTGCCAGATGCTACCGTCGGATTAACAGGGAAAATTTTGAGTGCCAGTCGATCCGTCTGCCTGGCCATGTGTTGTTCCGCCTTGAAAAATGTGCTGAGGTGACTCAAAACAGGAAGCTTTGCGCCAAGTTCCGGTGAAGACAGCGTTAGTTTGGATCTCCAACACACATCCACATCGTGCCATGGCCGCTCGTTCCTGTAACCTTAAGTGTCGTTTTCGTGGTCTGTACCCGCACGGAATCAATTGCGGAAGTGTCATTGGCTGTGCAAACCGGCGCGAAATTGAACGGCGTTGCGAACGTCACAGTAAGAGTTCCATCCGTCATCGTGCCTTTTCCGGCGAAGCGTCCTGAACTTGTTTGGCCGATGCCCGGCACCGCCACAACTCCATTCGCGGTGGCATCAACCGGGACTGCGGTACTCACTGCGCCCGACAATGGACTAACAAGAATCAATTCCGGCGTAATAGTCCGATTTGACATGATGGTGGTAAGCCCGCTGCCACCCTCAGTCGGCGGTCCTCCGCTACAGCAGGTCCAAGTTGTGTGAGCATAAGTGTTCGTACTTATGTGAGTTGCAGGTCGCGTTTCGCCATTCACATATACACTGTAACTAAGCGCGCCGAGGAGTGGCTTCCAGGACTCATTGCACGTTCGTATCCCGCCCGTTACGTCGGCGCTGGTAATCGTGCAGGAGATGGGCTCAGAGGGACCCGATTCAGCGCCGTCTGCTCCCGTAGCGGTGACCTGATACTGATACGTTCCCGCTGGCATTGACCCGCCAGACCTGGGCGTGGCCGTAAGTCCCGTGGGATGGCTCAAAGGCCAAAAAAGCGTGTGCTGCGAAGGAAACTCCACCGGTGAGGTTATTCGAAGAAGATTTGAATATGTTCTGCCGTAGACCGGAATATCCAAAACTTGGTTCGCTACATTCCCAAAGAACTCTCGATTCTGACCAACAGAGCTGCCCGTATTTTTTAGATTCAAACCATAAATGAGATTCCCAGTGACAAGGCCAGGGCGGCCGCTTGCTTCTACGCTGGTATCTGGCGTGTCTTCAATCGTCGCTTGCAGGTTACCAATACGATCCCAGTTGGCAATAGATGCAGTGCTGCTTGTATCGTTCATGAAGCCTGTGATTCTGACGTAAGGAGCGTTCGCGCTGCCTACTTCGACAAGAGGAGTACGAAGATTTTGCGCGTACGGATGTTCAATCGTTATGTTTGCGTCTGCGCCAATAAATGGGTTGCTGTCAAGGCCCACACCGCGTCCTATGAAAGTACAGTGGTCGCAAAACAGGTTTCCTGATGGGTTTACGTTGGCCGTGTCGTTACGAAGTAGAACCAGTGGCGTGAGCGAATAGCCGTACCCGCCGTAATATGTCGAGAAGAGCGTATTGGTTATGTTTAATCCGTTGATTCCGTACCCAACAATCGCTTGCCCCATGTAATCAGTACCGTTGATACTGAAGCTATCGTGATCGAACGTGACGTTGAATCCTTGACCGTTTCCAACCGCGGTAATGGCCATGACCAATCCTTGCGCTTGGGCGGAAAAGTTTATGTATTTGAAACTGCTCTGAGTTCCAACCGTCATACCGGGATACGCGGAATAGACGTTAATGCACTGTCCCGCACCCCACGAGAACTGGGGCGATCCGCACCGCGTGCCTCCACTCTCACCGCTCCATGTTACGCCATTGTCTATTTCTAATGTCGCGCCTAGGTTAATCGTGCCACCCTGCAGCACCGTCATGTCGTCGCCGGCAGACAGGATGGTGTGGGAATTGATGTTGTAAAAATATCCGTTCGGGGGAGTTGTGATTCGCAGGCTCCCTCCTACGGAAGCAGCCGCGGCAAAAGCAGTGGCGAGCGGCACACCATCATCAAAGATGGCCTGCGAGCTAGCATTGGTGTTCAAAACGGTTCCCGCGATGGTCAGAGTGGTTGTGCCAGCGCCAGCAGAGATTGTCGTGGCTAGATAATCGTTAACCGGGGCTGACGGAGGACTAGAGGGGCACGAACTATAAGCGCTCGGTGCGCTCATTGTCGATCCAAAATCGTTCCATGCTAGTTCAGCTGGACGCGTCATACCAGCGATGGCACCGTTGCGATAGATGCAGTATTGATATGCACCGGGATCGGCTTTCAACACCAAATGGTTAACGCTGTAGGTCGTAACCGTGCCGCCGGTAGCAGAAGTCGATGCACCAGCGTTTGTGTCCATTCCCTGTAGATAATGGAATTGCGTGGCGGTGTCTGTTCCCGACGCGAGAAAAAAACCGCTGAACGTCGCGTCGCTAGAATTTGTAAGGAAAGCAACTGCCCCGGTTGCTGCACCGTTGGCTGATAAGGTCGAAACTGTGGCGGTATTACCCGATCGTTCTAGCCTACCAACCTTAGTGGTTATCACACCCAATGTGGCAACCCCAATGGTCGTCGTGCCAGCAGCACTAGCAGCTGTTACCCCGCCGAACTTGTCCATTGCCGCGACTTGATAATTGTATGGAGTACCGCCAGTTGGTCCAGCCGCATAGTCAGTAAAGTTGTCAGGGCCGGAAACGGAAGCGGGCAGTACCTGAGGAGCCTCAGGTCTTGACATCGTGTTCTTTGCGCCGCAGCCATAGACTACAACTCC
The DNA here is from genome assembly GCA_963703675.1 of uncultured Acidobacteriota bacterium. Taxonomy (GTDB): domain Bacteria; phylum Acidobacteriota; class Terriglobia; order Acidiferrales; family UBA7541; genus Palsa-295. The sequence goes on from CAVPFH010000018.1 coordinate 26,497, forward strand.
ATCTCCATTTTGGAAGGCGACCGCGCTCGCCAGCATAATCGCGTGCGGAGTTGAAGTGGAGCAGGAGGCTTTAGAAGTTGGTTGCGTCCCCGTAATCCATCGCATGCCATAGGTTGAGGTCTCGATCCAGGGATTCGGTACAACCGCCGCTGTTTTATTTCCTTGGTGGGGTGTTCTGGCGCTGACGACAAGTCCGCCTGTTGGAGTAATCAGCGTAGTATTTGTTGGGGTGATCGTAATCAAGCGCTTTCCGACAACGAGCGCGGTTAAGAGCACGGAGAGGAATGACCGCAGAGCCAAATTTTTCATTCGTTGATTCCTTTAAGAACTCGCGAACTTAAGATCGAAGTGCCAGAGCCACAGGCCAAGAAGATGAAAGAAATTCCCATAGCTGGGTGAGAAAATGAAAGCGCAGCCACTTGCAGCCGCTAGGTCCGAGTAGGGCCCGACCTTGTACCAGGACTTTGCCTAACGACCTGCAGTGTCGAGGGTGAAGCGTCGCCTATCCATTCTCGTATCCGCCTCAGACCGTGCTTTGAGTACCAACCGTGTATTGCGTAAAATGCTTTGGGTGGCATCGACAACGCTAGCAGAAAAGTGAGACTCTTGAAGCACCGGTATCCAAAACTAGGCTTGGAACAGGATATGCGGTAGGCGGTCCTCTCGACGCGAAAAGTATCAGACGGTTTTCCGCCCTCCAAGATCAATTTCAACCGATCACGATCCACAAAATCAGACTCCATAGAAGCGAATATTACATCCTCAGGTATACCTATTTTAGCTAGCCGCCCTGGCACATGCTTCAGAAGACCGCATAGAAGCCTGTACCGGGTCCAATTTTTTTTGCCGGCGGCGTCGCCAGCGTACAAGCTACCCGAATGGATCCGGTAATAACAAAGCGGGTCTGGCAAAATCACGGCCCCAGATATAGCAATCGCGTGAGAAAAAATGAAAGCATCGAAGAACGGAAGCTCGGGAGGTACGGGCAGGGCAACATCGAGGACTGACCTCCGGATCGCTAAACGGCTCGTGCCCAAAAAAATGCGAAAGGGAGCCAGCTCGCGGGCGTGGGCCGGAGTGTCGAGCTTTAGGTATCGCCGGACATCAGGCGACATTACTGCAGCGACTGTTCCGTCCTCTTTAACTTCGTAGTAGCCGTGTCCAACGGCCGCGAGATGAGGGTTGGCATCGAACTCCGCGACGATTCTGGTGATCTTGCTCGAGTCCCACCAATCGTCACCATCCAAAAACGCGAGAATTTCTCCACGCGCCGCGGCAACCCCAGTATTAAACGCGGACACCTGGCCGCTGTTTTTTTGACGAATGTAGTTAATAAACGGTAGAAATTCGCCTAGGAGTTGAGGTGTTCGATCTGTCGAACCATCATCTACAACAATGATTTCCATCGCGTCCACAGGAAATGTTTGTGCGCGAACACTGCGAAGAGCTTGAATGATAAATTTTTCGTGATTATAAGTATTCACCACCACGCTTACGCGCGGGCGGCCAATCGAAGGCGTCATGCGTAATCCTATCCTCTATCGCCGATCTTAATGCCACGCCAAGTCAAGAAAAGGAGAAATCGCGAAAATACTCAACCAGCAACAAGCCAGCGGATGGCCAGCAATGTTTCACCGTTCACTTCGGGTTGGCTGAGGAGAATTCACGATGGTTGCGTTGGGCGTCGGTTCCCCAAGCGCGCTGCGCATTGTTCTGAGGCTACTGTTGCCGTACCATCCACGCAACTTAAAAAATAATCGCGGAGGCAACAGTAATGTCGCTCCCAAAACGCCAAACGTAAAAAGCTTGTAGGCCAAAGTGCCGTCTTTGTACGCGAGCCGGTATTCTGCCCGCTGGGAGCGAAATGTTTCCCATGGCCACCCGCCGTCCAACATCAAGCGAAGTCGCAAGGCGCCGACCTCCAGCTGTTCGACAATCGCACGAATCGAATCTGGCGACACACACGCGTCAGGGAGACGCAGCCTTAGCTCTGCTGCCAACTCTACGATTACATTGTAAATTCTTCGCGTTTTTATGTCGTCTGATTGCCGAACCTGGAAGAGATTCCCGCTATGGAGACGATAATATGTTAGGGGCTCCCGAATGAGAAAAGCCTTCGAATAGGCTGCACTCATAGTCGACATGAATTCATCGGCCTCGATCACAAGTGCCTTCGGAATCGGTAGAGTCTGCAGCACAACCTGTTTGCGGATGGTCACTCTGCTGGTTCCGAAGAAACACATCATGTGACGGAAGAACGCTGCGCCAGACTTGGAGTGCAAGTCAATGTCACCAGGCTGCTGCGGCAAAATCGCATTCATTTGTCCATTAGCGGGATCGGTCTCATAGATGCCGTGCCCAACCACGCCAATTTCCGGGCGAGAGCATAAGACCTCGACCACCGTTGATAGTTTTGTCTTGGCCCACCAGTCGTCGCCATCGAGAAACGCGATGATTTCGCCTTGCGCCTTCGGGATTCCGAAATTGAACGCGGAAGCTTGGCCACCGTTCTCTTTGCGCAGATAGCGAACGCGCGGAGCAAATTTACGTACGATGTCAGCTGTTCTGTCTGTTGATCCATCGTCGACGATCAGGATCTCAGTTTCGGAAGCCGGAAAATCCTGCTCGAGTGCACTCACAATCGCCTCCTCAATGAAGCGCTCGTGATTGTATGTATCGATCAAAACGGTGACGTAGATACGTTCCATTAGCTATAGCGCCGCCGAATTCTTGTGCGAGCTTGGACCGGTGCCTTCTGTGGTCGCTGACCGAACAGAGTGCCAATGTCGCAACAACTTGCGCTGAAAAGTAAGCAAGGTGGGACGGAGTGCTCGTCGAACGGGATGGGGATCAACTGCCCTCACGCTGCGTAGTATCTTTAGCTTCGCGTGGAGCGGAACGTGCGCACTCAATAGCGCCGGAACCCAGGACCCGGCCAGCATCTCGAATACTTCCCGCAAGACGTCTTCCGACGGTTCGGCTTGGTTTAAGATCCAACGGACCACCTCGAGGTTTTCCGCCGTTACAACCATCCCATTGGTGTTGGTCTGCACATTGGCGCCATGATACCGCTGATAGTTGAGCGGTTCGGCGACGTAGGCCACTTTTCCCCCAAGAGCCATCGCTGCCCAAAGCTTCCAATCTCCCGACAAACAAAACGCTTCGTCCGCGCCGCCAACGCTTTCGTAGACGGCCTTGCGAAACACAACTGCGCTCGCGTTCCGAACAGGATTAAATCGGGGAAAAGAGTTCCGACACTCCTCCTGCCCATCTACGCAGAAATCCGCGTTCCAGCGCGGGTTCAGACGGTCAGGATAATAGCTCACGAATCCATCGAGTCGGTCACCCTCGGCGATGCGCCATGACCGGCAAAAAGCGAAGACGATTACGGGGTCATGTTCGAGAACTGCCACTAAGCGCTCCAATAACCGTTCGTTAGCGTAGTCGTCCGATTCCGCAATCCACACGTACTTACCACGTGCCAACCTCACACCCTTATTCCACTGCTTGAATGTGCTACCGGAATTGACGTCATTGAAGGCGATCGTCACCCGCGGATCACTGGCATACGATGAGAGAATCGAGCGGCTCTCATCCGTCGAGCAGTCGTCCAGCAGAATTACTTCAAAGTCCTGGAATGATTGCCGCAGGACGGTTTCAACGCGCTGGCGCAAGTAACGCGCATGATTGTAGTTCGGAACGATGACGCTCACGGTTGGCATACTTGGACTCTGGCTTGACCTTTTTTAGTCTTTTTCCTTAACGAGCCGTCGTGATTAAGTTCGGGGCGCCCTAGCCATGGATTCGACCGAGCGCCAATGCCGCAAAAGCTTACGCTGAACAGTCAGCAAGGCGGGGCGCACCGCCCTTCGAATCGGACGGGGGTCAATTGCCGCCGCACTCTTGAGAATTTTCAACTTCAAACCCAGCGGAACGTGTAGGCTCATCACTTCCGGGACCCACCGTTGAGATGCGTCCGCGCATGCTTTTTCAAGAGCGGCCTTCGTCGGCGTCACTCGATCCAAAATCCAACGGACGACCTGGAGTCGTTCTTTGATGATTAGCGCTCCGCTTATCCGGTTTCGAACGGTTGCATCGTGAAATCGATAATAGTTCAGCGGCTCGCTTAGGAAAGCCACTTTCCCAGTGAGAGCCATCGCGGCCCATAGCTTCCAATCTCCAGACGTGCTCATGATTTCATCAACACCACCAACCTGCTGATAAGATGCCTTGCGAAAAACGACAGAACTAGCATTGGCGGCGGGGTTGTTATAAATGAAGTAATTTTGGCACTCCTCGCGTCCGTCCGAACAGAAATCCGCCGCCCATCGATGCGGGTCCAGATGCCCAAGGCAAGAATCCTCGAATCCATGCAGCTTATCAAGTTCGTCGACTACCCATGACCGACAATAAGCAAAGGCAATAGCCGAGTCATTCTCGAGAACTGCTACGAGGCGTTCCAGCAATCGCTCGTCAGCGTAGTCATCAGACTCCGCGATCCAAATGTATTTCCCGCTGGCAAGCCGCACACCCTTGTTCCACTGCTTGAAGGTATTGCCGGAATTGACCTCCTGGAATTCAACCCTCACTCGGGTATCACCAACGTATTGCGAGAGAATCGACCGGCTTTCGTCCGTCGAGCAGTCATCCAATAGAATCAGCTCGAAATCCTGGAAGCTCTGCCCAAGGATAGAATCGATCCGTTTAGGTAGAAAGCGCGCATGGTTGTAGTTGGGGACGATGACGCTAACGGTTGGCATATTTGCACGATCTGATATTCAGATTCCCAGGCACCCGGTGGGCGCCAGCGAGCGAAAATCCAATGATACCTCACTCGTTGGAACCTAAACTGCCAATTCCGGGCCCACTCGTATGCAGCACACTATCATGAGGTTCCTGGTGGGTTACAATTTGTCTCAATCGCTACCCGTGGCGAAACGCTGATCACAGCACCGCTTTCCCCGCGCTCTGGCCTGCTCTTCACGTCTGCATCCTGTCAGAGGGGAAAGGGCTGCGGCGCCGGTACGCGGCGTTTGGCCCTAAGAATTGCGCATTGTCAGGCGTCTCGCTGCAACTACGCGCGAGAATGACAATGTGAAATGGCCTGAAATTGTTGACTTGAATCAACTGAAAATTTGCGCGGTCAATCAACTGCAATGTCGTTGGCGTATCAAATACGTGATGATGCAGAGCTCTGTTAGCGCTGTTTTGCATGCTGCGTATCCGGAACTGCTCCGGCGAGCCGGCAGGCGGGTCCTTTTCCAGGTCGTGCAAGGCCAGTATCTCGGGGAGATGCGTCAGATCGTCCTCCCCAATCTGCTTCTCATAATCTTCGGTCATGTGCGCCAGCGTGGTAATCGGTCGACGCCAATCAAAAGTGCCATCTTTGTGCGGCAGGACCAAGAGAAGTAACCCGCCATCCTTCAAAACCCGCTTCCACTCTGCGAGCGCGCGAAGAGGATTCGCGACATGCTCCAAGCAATGAGAAGCCAACACACATTCGTAACTTCGATCAGGAATCGGCTTCAGATTCGTTGCCTCGCAAATATATTGAATTCCGCGATGCTTCTGTGAATGGTACTCAAAAGCCTGCCCCGGATTGACCTTCCCTGTCCAAATCGTCTGATCGGAGTAAAGGCAGTTGTCTAAGGTGTCCAGGATCCCATAGATCGGCAACGGGCCTTCATCTCTAAAAATTTCACTCGGCCCCCCGATCTCAAGCGCCCTTTTACCGGCAAGCCGGGACCAGTAGGCCTGGACTTTTAGCTTGTGGATTCCTTGCGCAATAGGATGTTTGACGCAAAAACGCAAATTGCGATAGAAGTTCCGAAGCTTCGAACCCGCGGAGTTAATCGTCGGGTTCTTTGCTTCTATCATGCCATCGTCTCGTCGCTGTAAATCATGTCGACTTTAAATACCGCACGGCGCTAACGGTTGGCAAACCGCTCCATCGCGAAAGCTCGAAGGTCGTGCCAATGGCGCGCGATTTTCAAACGAATCATCGAGAGAACCGGCCGCACGCCCCTCCGCAACGCACGCCGATCGATTGCTCTCACGTCCCGCAAGATTGACCACCTGCGTCGTAGCGGAGTGCCAGAGCCGATCACGGCCGAAACCCACCGTTCGCACGTGCACTCACAGAATCTGTTTCGAACAGAATCTGCGGGTTCCACCTGGTCCATAAGCCAGCGCACGACGCGGAATAATTCAGCAGTGCTGAGCCCACCGCTCAAGGTCTTGCTGCGGACACTATCTGCGTGAAAGCGATAATAGTTCAGCGGCTCGCTAACATATGCAACACGGCCGTGTAGCGCCATCGCTGCCCACAGCTTCCAATCGCTAGCGATGCGAAGCTTCTCGTCGGCCCCTCCCACCTGTTCGAAAACCGCCCGCCGCAAAACAACTGCGCTCGCATTTGCGGTGGGATTCGCTAGTACGATATAGTTGCGGCATTCTTCCGCTCCATCCGCACAAAAGTTCGCTGACCAGCGAAGCAGATCGGATGGATTCAGTGGAGGGTCCGCGAAACCGTCCAGTCGGTCGTCTTCCGTCACGCGCCAAGAGCGGCAGTAGGCGTAAGTGACCTTTTCGTCTGCTTCTAGCACACCGACGAGTCGCCCAAGCAACCGCTCGTCGGCGTAGTCGTCGGATTCAGCGATCCAGACGTATTTCCCCCGAGCTAGCCGGACTCCTTTGTTCCATTGCTTGAACGTGTTGCCCGAATTGGCTGCATTGAATTCGATTCTCACTCGCGGATCATGTGCGTAAGACGAAAGAATCGACCGGCTCTCGTCCGTGGAGCAGTCGTCAAGAAGGATCAACTCGAAATCCTGAAACGTCTGCCGGAGAACACTATCGATACGCCGTCGCAAGAAACGGGCATGGTTATAATTCGGAATAATGATGCTTGTTTCGGGAACAGACGCAGTACCCATAGAATATTTAATTATCTAGCAGGGGTCCGTGGGGCGCAACTACATTAGAATGACATATGTGGCACAAGTTCGCTACGTTTCTCATTAGGCGCTTCGGCGCAGGGAACTCGGGACGCACATGAAACTTAGCGTCATGGTGATCACCTACAACCACGAGCACTTCCTCGCGCAGGCATTGGAAAGCGTCCTGGCGCAGCGAACCAATTTTGAATTCGAGATCGTGGTCGGAGAGGACTATTCGACCGATGGCACTCGAGAGGTTCTGAGCGATTTTCACCGGCGCTACCCTCAACGAATTGTAGGCCTGGTGAGAGATCGAAATGTCGGCGTAATGAAGAATCTGAAAGAGACGCTAGCCGCCTGCCGAGGACAGTATGTGGCCTTCCTCGAAGGCGACGACTTTTGGACATGCGATGACAAATTGCAGAGTCAAGCCGATTTCCTGGACGCGCATCCGGAGTGCGCCATATCATGCCATCGTGCGCGTTTCCTCGATGAAATAGGGACCGCCGAGCACACCATTTTCCCCGCAATTCCTGCCGGCACTTACGCTCTCGACGAGCTCCTCAAAGGAAATTTTATAATGACGTGCACGGCCGTGTGCCGCTGGAATTGCTTCGGCCAACTACCAAATTGGTTTTTGGATCTGAACCTCGGCGATTGGCCTCTGTTTGCTTTGCTCGCTAGAAACGGGACCGTCAATCTCATGGACGACACCATGGCTACATATCGTGTCCATCAGGGAGGTATCTGGTCTTCGCGCACTCAAAGCAGCCGGCTTAAAGAAGGGATACGCATGCTCAAAGCTCTCAACGGCGAACTTAGTTATGAGCACTCCAAGATTGCCCAGGCCACGATAGCGCGGCACTATCTTCAGTGGGCAGCGCTTGCACAGCTTGACGACAAGCGTGCAGAGACAGCCAAATGTCTCGTCAATTGCCTCCGGTTCGGTGGCGCTTCGTTGCAGGGTACAATGCCGGTGATTCGAAGACTTGGTTGGTACGCCCTTTTGGGGTCGTGGTACGAGCCGATGTCAAAAGCGAAGCGTTCAATGCTCGGCTGACGACGTTGGCCTGATATGAATCCCAAATACCTAAATCCTCTCCGCATTTTGAGTTTCGTGGGGCGTCGCGCGGATGCTCTACGAACCAAACGCGCTAGAGCCAAGAGGCACGCGCACATGAGGGCTCGACTCGGCCCTGTCGTGCGTCCCTATAAAGCCAACGTCGGGTGCGGTAAGGAACCATTTAAGGGTTGGATAAATCTGGATTTGGATTCGGAATCCGGCGCTGACATCATTTGGGATATCAAAGATGGGCTGCCCTTCGACAACGACACCTGCTCTTTTATATACAGCGAGCATTTTCTGGAACACTTGGCAATTCAGGAAGGTGTTCGCTTTCTATCGGAATGTTATCGATCTCTTCAAAAAGGTGGAGTGGTGAGAATCGCCATGCCGTCGGCGCAAGAACTAATTCAGCACTACCATGAAAATAGCTGGGCCCAACAGCCGTGGCTCGAAAAATATGGATATGCATGGATCAAGACGCGCGCTGAGTACATCAATGTTTGCTTTCGTGAATGGGATCACCAATGGCTTTATGACTCCGAGGAATTGCATCGGCGATTTCAGGAGGCGGCATTCACTCAAATCCAGGACGTGTCTTTGGGAGAGAGCCAGTACCCCGAACTTCGCAATCGTGAGACTCGCGGCGAAAGCTTTCTCATCTGTGAGGCAACGAAGTAGCGAATCAAACGAGCGATTAAATATCGGCTACTTGATATCAACACCCGCGGGCCTAGCCAGCTTGGGACCAGCCAGTTGGGCTTTCACTGCAGCAGCATTCAGTATGGCGGTTCGTATAATTTCGCAAATTCGCGCCACTGCGGATTCATTGACGCCAGTGCCATTGGGAAGAACCATAACGCGCCGGCACACTTCCTCCGTTTCCGGCAGGACCAGAGCCGCGTGCGGGAAATATGACCGATACGGTTCCATTCGGTGGCAGCCTGGGAAAAAATACCGACGCGCTAGAACGTTTTCCGCGACTAGCACGGCGATAAGCTCATCTCGCGTCAAACCCGCCTCGGCTTCATCGATTTCCACCACGATGTATTGATAGTTGGCGCGCTCACGGACGTCATATTCCAGCAGTTCTACGCCCGGAATAGCGGACAACACGCGCCGGTATGCGTCGTGGTTGCTTCGGTTGGTATCGATAAACCGGTGCAGGCTTTCAAGGGACGTAAGACCCATGGCCGCGCAAACTTCCGTCATTTTGCCATTCGTGCCGATGTACACGACATTGTCATTGCCTCGAAACCCGAAATTTCGCATCAGTCGCATTTGTTCGGCCAACGCATCATCGTTTGTCACCACCGCGCCGCCCTCGAAGCTATTGAAAAATTTTGTGGCGTGGAAGCTGAAAACCTCGCAACGTCCGAATCCGCCGATCGCTTTGCCTTTATGCGAGCAGCCAAAGGCGTGGGCGGCATCAAAAAGGAGTTGCAGGTTACGGCGGCGGGCGATGGATTCCAGAACGTCAACGTCGCATGCGCGGCCCCAGGTGTGTACCCCGATGATTCCGGTGGTCCGCGGAGTAACCATTTTCTCTACTTGGGCAGGATCGAGCAGGTGAGTTTTGGCGCCAATGTCGCAAAAGACCGGCGTGATTTCCTGCCACTGAAGCGCGTGCGCCGTGGCTATGAAAGTGAACGATGGCACGATTACTTCGCCGGTGAGGCCGAGCGCCCGGATCGCAATCTCCAGCGAGATTGTTGCGTTGCACATTGCAACGCAGTGACGCACACTGACGCTTTCAGCGATGCGCTTTTCGAATTCCTGGACGTACGGACCGTCGTTCGTAAGCCAGTTGCGATCCAGCATGTCGTTGATTCGCGCAAGCAGATGCTCGCGATTGCCGACGTTGGGCTTGCCCACGTGTACTTTTTCGGCAAATGCAGGCGCATTTCCGAAGATGGCGAGTGCGCGCGGCTTGAGGTTATCGCCCGGTGTGACCATCCTTGACTCCCGAACTAATTGTGGCAGACGTAGTTATACTATACTCGCCGAAGCCTCGAGGGATGTCGAAAATCCTGCGACACCGTATCGGATTATGAAATCAAGCAAGCAAAACCTACCCAAATTACTTTTCGTGGGATCGTCCTACCACGCATCAGTTGTGCTGGATGCTATAGAGCTATCGGAAGCGTACCTAGTGGCGGTTACCTGGACGACACCAAGGCTCAGGTACCGTATGCGGGAATTACAAGATCTTAGGCGAACTCTGGCTCGCGAATTCTGAGTCCATTCCTTGATTCACTGTTTGACGCGCTTGTTCAAATCGGCAGGTTGTATCACGGCTATGCAGATTGAGCATCTAGCTTTGCAGTCACGCGCGCTTACTTAGATTCTATTACATTTTTACCAAGATAGCGTGGCCGTTTAGATTGTGAATGAATAGATGGTCAGCTAACGACATTTCGTTCACGAGACGGGTCACGCCCTCACAACCCTGGAAACCATAATCATCGAATATCACAACCCCGCAATGAACGATGAGCGGCCAGACTTTGTCGAACACGTCACGCGCCGACTCATAGACGTCAACATCAATATGACAGAAGGCGACACACTCATTCAAGAATTCGCCCGTATCCTCAGGGAAAATTCCACGTAGTATCTGAATGCGGTCGGCCACTCCCAGTCGGGCGGCGAGATCTCGAACCTCTTCTTCCGTCGCATCACTATGCTCGCCTCCTTTGTAGTACGTATCGTGTGGGCCCGCTTTAACGACACCACGAAAGGTATCGCAAAGCAGAACCTTTTTGCGAGTAGCTGCGGCCAGGAGGCATCCGGTCCCGCCTTTCCACACGCCAACCTCGACAAACAAGCCTGGAAAGCGATTCATCTGTTTGGCTAATCGCCAGAGTTCACAGCATCGATACTCATCGACGAGTGTGCTAGAACTGATGACTTTGTAAAGTCTACGGAATTCGTCATCTACCCGCCAAGGGGAATACCTGGCAAGCGGCCGGACTCCAGCATGTTCGGTTGTGTCGTTCTGAACCGGTGAGGAAAGACGATTCACATCATAACCGAATCGATTGAAGAACGAGCGTATCCTTTGCTTTAACATAGAAGGATAATGTGCGTACCAGGCGGATGTGAAAACGATACATCTCTTGGCAATCTACAGATTCGCAACTCTAGGACGTTTGGCTACAAACGTATAGTGCATGGGCATTAGCGCTCGACCTACTGTCTCAACTTGATTGAGTTCAACGATCTCGAAGTGCTTCATTAGGGCGCGGAGCCCATGCTCTGTGAATCTCCAGCAATCCGGCAGCGGCCCATGTATTCTAAAATTAAAGGGTGTACTTCCAAACAAAAATCCGCCCGGCTTCAGTAGTCGCCGAACCTCGCAGACTGCATTGAACGGATTCAGCGTATGCTCCAATACCTCTGTGCAAACAACGTAGTCGAAACTACCGGCGGTCATGTGGTCGTTGCAGCTGCAGATGTCAGCGATGAAATCGCAACCACTCTGCGGATTTATGTCAAGAGTTTTGACCTCAACGTACTCGGCAAAGAAGGGACGAGCACCTTCGTGTTCTTGCGGCGCGATGTCCAGCAGCACTCCGGGTGACGTCCCGTATACCGTCGCGCAATGTCGCATGAACGTCACTACGTTAGACCGAATGGCTGAAAATATTTGACGGTCGAGTTCGCTAACTAAAACAGAGTTTTTATCCACGTGGGTCCCTCACACACGGTCGTCCACCAGCATTTCGAGCATCGAGCAATCAAATGTGGGGACACCCCGTACAGAATGACATTCGCGACGTTCAGCGAAGCTATCGTCAATTAAAATTGCATCTTTTTCTGTAATACATTCCGACTTAAGAGCAGGACGCTCGGGTACGCGAACGATCTTGTCGAAAATCCCCGAAAGTCTGTAACGCATCAACGTGTGTTCGACCACCTCGGCATGGCGAGTCAGAAGAATGATCTTCTTACCATCGTTAATGCATTGATAAAGGAAACCCACCAGCTTCGTATTGACTCTTCCTTTCAGGATCAACGTGTCGTCTAAATCCACATACACTGTGGAATAGCGAATGCTGTGACGGTAACGGTTGATCAATGCCCGGTCAATGTCAACGTCAACTGGGTTGGTCATGATCTGAACGGGTATACGTTCCTGCTCGTATAGGCTCAGCAGAGGAAAGTTGACACCGAGAACTCGATGGAGAGCCATGGTTCCCGCAATGCGCGGACCGATTTCCAAAAGCTTAAGATGGCCAGCGACATCTCGCTTAAGCTGAAAAAACCAGGCACCGTGAAACGATAGTGTTGTGTTGATGGCTAAAGCCATTTCGCGAAATTCCGGCAGAGACACAACATGACTGCTCATCGAGATTCCGCTTCGTGTACGCGTGCGCTCCCGACCTGCGCAAAACAACAGGCCTCGCTCACGATCGGAAAAACAATCGATTGTGTATTCTGGTCCCGGTAAATACTCCAACGCTATGGCCGTTGGATCGCGACGAAAAACGGTCGCGAGGTGTTCAGAATCAGAAACCGTATGAGTATTTTCTGATCCCTGGCCCCTGTCAGGCTTAACGAAGACCGGGAATTGCTTGATCGCTGAGGGTGATTCATAAATACGAGGCACGGGAACCACTTTGCGCAGTACCGAGTAGGTCTTCGATTTTGATCGCGTGATTCGGCATGTCTCTAAGGGCGAAGTGATTATTCGCGCGCGGATGCGTTCGGCATTTTCAGCCAATGCGAGGATTACGTCGTCGTAGGCCGGAAAGACGTAGTCGATCTGTTGACGAACAATTACTTCGTTGAGCGCGTCCAACCATCCAGGATCATGAACGCTGGGAATTTCCGTATGATGGACGAAAACATATTTGGCATGATTCGGTACGTTAAGCCCAGCAGAAAATAACTGTACGTCTTTGCACCATCGCAAAGCCGTGTTGATCTCAAGTCCAATTTCCGTACCGCCAGGAAAGACGAGCACCCGGAATACTCGCTTGGGAGTTTTATCGGGCACACCCCACCTCACAGACACCCATTCGGTCGAATGTCGTACGAGTACGAAGAGATAATAAGCGAGGGAAGGTAATAATTGTCCGTTCCACTATGTGTCGCGGTGAGTTGCCGCTGTTATGGGTATGTCGGGACTTTTGAGAGTTTCGCTTCGCCAATGTAACTTCGGCCGCACGGCGCCCGGCTGTTTCCCATACCAATTCCCCACAATTTCACCTTCGACGACCTCGAATGCAACCACATTATTTTGTCTGAGAATAGCTGTAGATGCATCCTTCACAATCAACATGTTGACATAGTAGGAGCCAACGTTCAGGAAATCTCCGGGTATCTCCACTGTGTGACGTATCAGTCCCGAAGGCTGCGGCGCAAAATCCGAAAAGCCGCTGAAAACGCAGGTTTCTTCGAGGTTATTCAGAATCATGGACACATTCAATACTTCGCCGGGCGCGAAGTTCCGGTATGTGAACTCGATTCGCAAGGGCGTATGCACGGTGATTGGCTCTGTTCCGTCTTCATCCCTCAGAATTCGTACACTTCGGAGACGCACGCGATCATCGCCGGGCGCTGTGTTGTCATCTGGCCAGATGGATTCCAGATTATCGTCCCGGTTGGTCATCAGGTAGTGACTGACAAGGTCGTCGGGATCGCCGGTTTCTTTTACCCGGCCGCCTTCGAGCCAGGCGAGACGCGTGCAAAGATTTCGCAACGCAGCCATGTTGTGACTGACAAAAATGATCGTACGTCCCTGCCTGGATATATCGCCCATCTTGCCGAGGCATTTTTTCTGAAACGACGCGTCACCCACGGAGAGAACTTCGTCGATGAAAAGAATTTCGGGCTCGAGGTGCGCGGCCACGGCAAAAGCGAGGCGCACTTGCATGCCACTGCTGTAATGCTTGAGTGGCGTGTCGAGGAAACGCTCCACCTCGGAGAAGGCCACAATTTCGTCGAACTTGCGGTCCATTTCGACTTTGCGCATGCCGAGAATCGCGCCGCTCATGTAAACGTTTTCGCGGCCGGTCAGCTCCGGGTGAAAACCGGTGCCGACTTCCAGCAGGCTGCCGACGCGACCGTGGATTTCGGCGTGGCCTTCCGTGGGGCGAGTGATGCGCGCGAGAATTTTCAGCAGCGTGCTTTTGCCCGCGCCGTTGCGTCCGATGAGGCCGAGGACTTCGCCCTGGCGGACTTCGAAGGTGACGTTCTTTAGCGCCCAAATGATGTTTTGGCCGCGACGAGTAGAGCCATGGTTGGAACCATTAGGGGGGCCTGAGCCGTTGGTCGAACCGTCCTTCGACCCAATCAGCAGACGAACTGGCGCGCGCAGGGCGTTGCCGATCAGGTGACGCAGGCCGTTGTCGCGCACGCGCTCGCCGATGCGATAGCGCTTTCCCAGCCCTTCGACGCGAATAACGGGCTCGGTCATCGTCACACCACGTCCGCCACGGTGGTTTCAACTTTCTGAAAGTACATCAGGCCGCCGAGCAGCACAGCGATCGCTACCGCCGATGATGCGAAAAGCATCCGGCTCGGCGGATCGCCGGTCCCCGTGAGCGACCAGCGAAAGCCCTCAATCACTCCTGCCATGGGATTCAGGCCGTAGAGCCAGCGCCATTTCAAAGGTACGAGCGAACTGGGATAGGCGACGGGCGACGCAAACATCCAGAATTGCACCAGAAAAGGTACGACGTAACGCACGTCGCGGTAAATTGCGTTCAACGCCGAGAGCCACAGGCCCACGCCCAGCGCTGTCACTACCGCCAGCAGTAGAAAAGCGGGAAACAACAACATCGGCCAGCCAGGATGAACCCGATAATAAATCATGATCACGACGAACATCAGAAACGAAATGGCGAAATCGACGAGCCCGGACAACGTGGCTGAAATCGGCAGAATCAATCGCGGAAAGTAAACTTTGGTGATGACATGCTGGTTTTCCACGATCTTGTTCGTTGCATTTTGCATCGCGCCCGCGAAATACATCCAGGGAAGCAGCGCGCTGTAATAAAAAATGGGATAAGGAAGCCCGCCCGACGGAATGTGCGCCAGCTTGCCAAAGAAAAGGCTGAAAACCAGCATGGTCATCAAAGGCTGAAGCACGGCCCAGGCTGCTCCAACGGCGGTCTGCTTGTAGCGGACCTTGAGTTCGCGCCAGACGAAGAAATACATCAGCTCGCGGTAGTCCCAGATTTCCGTAAGCGGCAAAATCCACCAGCGGTTAGGCGGTTCTATCCGCAGCACTGGCACATCAAATTTTGCGATGGGCGCCGCTTCTGTGGCTGTAGTTACACCGCTGTTCACTAGTCACCCCTGGAATCTTCAGACCTCTGACGGCGGCTGGCCACATAATTTAACGACCTATGGGCACGCACCTGGGCTGAACCACCGCTATTTGATTATAAGCGAATCGCCTTAGGTTTCCATTTGGCTGGAGCGCTGTGTTGTACCCTACACATCTCAGCGTGACCTACCGAAAATCCGAACTTTGATTAAACGATTAGCGGTCCGTTACTCTCTTTTGCAGAGGTCGATGAATCTCGTTATGGCAGTTAGCACAGAGCGCGATCAAATTCTCACACGAATCATCACCAAGTCGGCTGCGGAAGCAGAGGTGGTGGACCTGCAGGTTCTCCGAGGCTCCACAGTACTGGCATTGCCAGCCATCACGCTCGAGTACCTCCGCGCACATCCGACGATATGCTGCAGGATTTAGGCGGAGTCTTCGCAGCTGGAAGGATTTCATCTTCGTCTTTCGATCTGCTGGAGAAATTCCGTCTTCTGCGGATCGGGCAGCATAAAGTAGAGCCGGCCAAGCGCCGTGAGCCATGACGCGGGGCTTCCTTGGGTAACTCAGCTGCCTTGTGCAACCAGGTTGCACAGTCAAACTGTTCCCCATCTCGGCGCGCTACCTTTACTAACTCGGCCGCCTTCGACCACCCTACCTGCCTTAGTTCAGAATGAATGCGCCGTGGTAGCTGCTCGTGAATGGCCATCAGGTAATAGGCCTTGCGCCGAGATTCAGGGAAGCGCTTCGCAAGGAAACCATCGAACGAAGCCAGATTTTCCAGCTTCCAGTACTGCCCGGCTCGCACTTCACACAGGTAGCGACCCAGCTCGACGAAGCGCGAGTCCTTTTCTTGCTCAATAGTGCGCTCCCAGCACAAGATCTCATCCACCTTCCCTAGGACGAACAAGCCTCGACCCCGATTCAGCTTGGGTTCTGCGAGAATCCGTCCGTTAGTCGTCAAATGCGTCCAGCCAATCAAGGTCGCTTGCTCCTGGGCGGCGCATCAGCCGTGAATCGATGTTCCGCTGGTCTCCCAAGCACAGTCCCAGATGAGGGCAGCCCACACAGCCGTTATTGGGAAACCGGATGCCGCCATGCGCTGGAAACTGGCCCGATTCGATCTGGCGCACTGTTCCTTCGACCAGACGGCCGTAGTCACGCCATTGTTCTTCGGTGATTGTTGTCTTCAGATACTGAATCTCCGGGTGGCTCTTGCGAATGAAGACCACCAGGGCCACATCGCGAATGCCGCTGATCCAGGAATAGCAGACCATCTGCGGGTCGAGTGACAACAGGTTCTCTGGCTCTTCCAGGTAGCGGCTGGTCGTAGTCTTCCAGTCGATCAGACACGGTGTGCCGTCCAGTTCTCCTAGGGCATCGATATAGGCAACGAATTCATTGTCCCCAGGAAGGCTGCGGATCATCTTTACCTGCAGATTCTGCTGCGGGCGATCGATCTTTACACGATCATCCTGGGCGAATCGTTCGAGCAGATGGACTCCCTGATGAACCATCCGATCCCAGGACTCACCGCTCTTGTATTCGAAGCCCGCGTCCCGGAAAGCGCCCCATTCCTTGAACAGAGCAGCGGTGCAGTCTTCTTGGGAAAAGTAAGCTGCTAGGGCCCGTTCGAACGAGCGGCCAAAGGCCATGGCAGCACGTGTCTCCTTCTCTTGCCAGCCATCCAGGTAGCGATAGCGGGTAGCTTCTGGGGCAGCGCAGATACTGGCTGATCTGGGTATGGCTAAAGATCATGGCCGTTCCCCTGGCTCTTGTTTTGCCACGATTTCGCAGGACAGCTCTTCCCACTCCGCTGCAGGTGCGAAGGCTTCAAGATTCTGGAAGGACCGGCCGTTCAGCGTGACTTGAGAAGTCCGCACAACACCACGAAGGTTAACCAGAGCTTTTTCATCCACTTGATCCTGACGGAATAGGTCGGAGTCATAGCCGAAATCCCGCAGGAACCAATTCAGCTTCCACAAGGCTCGTTCGCTGCAATAGAGCCGGCCGGCAAGGGATTGCCCTGCAAACGATTCGGGCTCGAGAATGACAAAGCGTAGGGATAGGAATGGTTTCTGCGGATGCCAGCGGTAGGAAGCGGAATCGACGCGAACCAGGAACAGTCCTTCCAAAGGACTTTCACGATCCTGCTGACGGGAATGCAGACCGGGAATATATCGTTTCATGGCTTTGGCTCCATCGGTTGGGCATAGGAGTTGAGTTTGCAAACCAGGGCGTCTCTATCTTTCTCTGCTGAAACTGCCAGTTGAGTGATAAAGGATTCGACCAGATCGCGGCTGGCATCTTTGAGGGTTGTGGTGCCGCAGAAATCGGCGGCATAGGCCTTCACCAGCGCCGGATCGAGATTGTGCTGACGAATCAACAGGCAAAGTCTGTCCCTCAGTCGCGGCTGGACATTACTTGAGCCGTTTGCTCCAGCATGACCATTTGAAGGCGGCGCCGCAGCGATGGACTTCTGCGGAGCTGAGAACGAACCGAGTTCTTCGACACTGCAGAGACCGATGCCGTAAGCTTTGCGCAGCGCACGATTGACGGCTCGAGTCTCAGCGACACGCATCTCGGCACCACGGACGAAGAGAGAGGTGTTGGAAGGATCGGCATCACCATAACCAACAAAGCCCTTGGAACGGTTCGTGGTGTACACGATAGCCCTAAAGGCCCAGCGAGCTTCATGCGAATCGCAAAATGCTGGCACCGGCTGAACCCGGATCCCCGAACAGCGATTTCGGTGTGCCACCCCGATAAGCCCTGAGTGCGTGACATACCATTTCCCGCTAAGAAACAGCAGATCTCCCGATGCAACGGAGAGACAATAATTTTTCGTTAACTCCCGTAGGCTACTTAGTGCCAGCTTAGGAAGTTTGCCCCAAAGGATCTCTCCAAGTGTCCTGTTCATTCTGTATGCCTTAGAGTCGCTAATCATGTTGTTTTAGCCTCATACGAGTAGTCGCTATACCAGAGCGCTCTGCTATAGTTTTTATACCATAGCGCTCTGGTATATGTCAACTCGAATCACGATCGTGTCCGGCGTGGCTTGCGTTTTCAACGATTATTTGGCAGTGTGACCATAGACATGGCTAAGAAAAAGAAGAATCCTCACGCGGTCGCTTTGGGGCGATTGGGCGGACTAAAGGGTGGGAAAGCAAGACTTGCAAACATGACACCCGAAGAGAGGCAACAACTTGCTCGAAAGGCGGTTCTGGCGCGGTGGTCGAAAGACAAGGCCAAGCGGAAGACAAAGCAAGAGACCTAAGGTTGTGGATAGCACCGTTCAGTCTCGATCTCGACGAGGGCGTGAATCAAGTTAGCAAAAAAAACTCGGCCAGCTAACTCTTTCGGTATATCATTGTGAAGATTTTTTATCGACGAAATCTGGCGGCACCGCAGATTGGATATTAAGAATCTCTAACTTTTGCAGCAATTAGAATCCAGTCAGAAGGCACAGTGGTCTCGGAAGATGCTAAATCCGCGGATTGCTCGCTCTCGGCGTTGGCGATTCCTCGAAAGCCCTCGAAGCGCTGGAGCCTGCGGCCCCTTACGAAATCGGAGTCGCGGCCCATCTTTATCCCGCCTACGTACGCGGACTAGTTCATCTGACCGCTGGACAGGACACCGAAGCTCGGGTTGAGTTCCAGAAAATCCTCAACCATCGCGGCGTTGTGGGTAACGACCCCATCGGTGCACTGGCCCATCTCGGTCTCGCTCGCTCCTACGGATTGCAGGGTGACACCGCCAAAGCTCGCGCCGCGTACCGGGATTTCTTCGCGCTCTGGAAAAACTCCGACCCAGACATTCCCATCCTCAACGCTGCGAAGACTGAGTACGCGAAGCTGCAGTAATCCACAGGGTTTTCGGCTTACTAAACTCGATGATGGCTCAATTATCTGGTCGCGTATTTCACGTGTGACCTATCTTTGTGGGATGGGGGTACGGACACGTCGGGTTTCAATACCGGTACAAGGTAACTGGCGAAGCCGATGCCCACAAGAATTGTCCCAAACGTTTTTTCCGGCGTTTATGTCCGAATGACTGATTTTCCAAACTCAAGCTTGTACCGCACATGTCGCCCCAGCCCGTTCTCAGAATTGGAGCCCACCGCGGCCCTTAGGCTTGTAGGTCGGCAATTCAAAATACGACGGACTATTCTCTTGAAGAGTGGGCAACTTGAAGAGAATCCCGACCCACATCCACAGGTACATGTTGCAGACAAAATTCTGGAAAGCGGAGAGCCCACCGAACGTCCAAGGGAACAGAAGCATAAAGATGTACCAGAAAAATGCGAAGGCGATAGGGAAAAATCGAGTCTGGCGCAATTTCCTCACTACACCCCAGGAGTAGTACACGAGGGCGCCGGTCCAAAGAAGCCACAAAAACGGTGCCACGATCCCCATCTCGATAATCAGGACGGCATAGCCTTCCTCAGCCCATATACCAAGTTCGCGCTGGTGCAAGAACTTGGCTACATACTGCCCGCCCAGCGAGGCCGTGCCGATGCCATTGCCCATCACCCAATTCGGGTTGTGGAAGGCTCCAATAAGGTTCTGCATCGGATAGTCCCAAGCGCGGTTGCTGACTTCATAGGCGGAACTACCAGGATTCAGGGTCTCGCTATAAAAGGCAAGGCGGGGAGCAATCTGAGTGGGAAACAATAAAAGAACCAAGGCAAACCCCAGCGCGCCAACGACGGCTGCGTTGCGAATGGCTTTGATCATGCGATGGGCTTGTCTCCATCGCCAAGGCGCTCCCCACAAAAAGCCGGCGACCAAAATCACTGCGCTAATTAAGGGATATGCCACCGCGCTTCGTGATCCGCTGAAAACACAAGCGCCTACCAACAAGGCCGTTACCACAAACACCAATTTGCGGTATTTGGCCGTGGAAAGGAGCAAATAGCCGGTGGTGCCGAGAATCAAAATCACCATCGTCGCTAAGTAGAGAGCCAATCGTCCGGCACTTACAAACACTGCCGTCGGCAACGATAGCATCTGGTTCGTGATCGGCGAATAGCGATCCAGCTCTCCCAAAAGTTGAAGTTCGGGCGCGAGGGTGGAGGGGTTAAGAAATGAATGTCCGACAATCGCCTGAATTATGGCAATCACCGAAATCAGCCCGGCTAAGGAAATGTTTGCAATCAGAAACTTTCTTAGGTCCTCATCCGTACGAATGAGGGCGTAGCTCACGTACATCAGCGGGATGTAGTAGAAATACAGCTTAAATCCAAGCAAGCCATAGAGAATGCTGGGTGAGTTTTGATTGAATATTTGCACCACACCCAGCCAAAAGAAAATCCACAAGAAAAGCAGAAACGGAGGGCGAAAAAGTTTTTCCCGTCCCCTCCGCACCTCGGCAAAAAAGGAAACGTAAACGAGGCCGACTAGGACGTCCTTGGCGAAGTAGATCGCCATATTATTGCCAAGAAATTTGCGGACCAGGTCTTCGAACAATAGCCACACCAGGAACACGTAAAAGCCGGTGCGCCAGTTCCGCAGGATAGTGATTGCCACCCAGAAACCCACCACGCCAACAGCTCCAAATTCGAGCGTGCCGAAGTCGTTTATGGCAATTTTCCCGCCCACTTGCCAGGCAAGCCATAGGCCAGCGGCGAAAACACCAAATCCGATCAGCGTTTGCGTCTTTAGGGCCGGAATGGAATTTCCGTTCACGTGTTCTTAGAGCTAGACGCTCTTCTCAGAAAAATGATATAGCGTTTGCACCGCGCAATTCTGAAATGCGCGGCGAATACAATCGATCAGACGAGGGCCTTCGGTTCCTGATGGTTCATGAAACGTCAGCGCGCAACGAGCACCGCCCATACGTAGCACGGCGAGTGCAAGCAACGCGCCGACGGGAAAACCGCGTCGAGACCAACCATCCCATCGCCGTGTATTGTAAAATGAGCCATTTACTGCGTCAGTTCTGTCGCTCTCGCAAAAGGTGCGAAGGGCGTGCAGCCAGGAGTGCTCAACCCAATCTACACGGATGAGACGCAGCTCTATTCCTTGGCTAGCAAGCGCGTCTCGAAGCTGCGCGCAATAATCCGCGACACCATCGACAAGCGTATCGCGCCGGCCGAGCAGCGCGAACCATGGCTTACCGGGGTCGTTTGCCTTTGGCATTGATTCCATTGTAGCCGCGCTTCAATTCGACATCGACCAATCCGGAATCGACGAACCATTGTTGTACGGTCTCCATCGTTTGGGGCTGATCGTACGCAGGTGAATACATGTCGAGCGCACTCAGGATCTTTACCTGCTTCAATTGCTCATCGGTGTAGATGAGTCTTGGAGCGTGCGAAATAGGACCAATAGGAATCAATCTGCCAACTTTAGGGCCGAGTACCGGGATGTGGTGAAGCGCCTTTTTCAATTCGAATGCCGGCGGAATCAGCGAAGTCAGCAGTTTGTAAATTCCTTTCGTACCCAAGGGACGAAGAATTGGCCGCACAAGGTATTTTAGCTTTGGGAATCCCCTCGTCGCTTCGTAAACGTCGATTACAATTTCACCGCCCGGGTTGAGAAATGGAAGCAGGCTGCGAAAAGCTTTAGCTACATCGGGGCAATGCTGCAACACACCCATGCAAAATATCTTGTCGAAGAATGCCTTGCGCAACGGAATTTCATAGATACTGGCCTGAAACATCGAGAGATTTGGAGCGCCCGCATTGTTTCGCCAAGCGGCCTCAACGGCAAGGCTCAAATCGAAGGCAAACACTTCCGCACCGGTTTCCAGAGCAAGTTGTGTAAACCGGCCCGCGCCGCAGCCCGCTTCAAGAATTCGCTGACCTTCCATTCTAGCTGGCCAGCCGGTGGTCTTATAGAACCGGTCGCGGCTCAAATCATTTTGCATAACTGCGTCAACTTGTATGGTGTCGAAACGATTCCACTGGAATCCGAACGAATCGGCATAGGACTCCAACAGCACAAACCGCGGCAGATTCCTGACAATGGGCACGGCGTTGCGGCAACCCAGGCATTCAAGCGCGCCCTCCAAAATTTCCCCGCTGGTCAAATCCTCAGAGGTTACAGAAGCCAACTCGAATGAATGACCACACTTGAAGCAGGCGTAGAATTCAAGCGCGCTACGTCGCATTTTTATCTATGCGCCTCTCACAGTAAGTATAATCCAGCCAAGAATCCGTGCTTCATGTGCGAACGAATATCTCGTCGTTTTCCAGCTAATGGTAGCGTAAGCTGCCAAGTGGCGGCAGCGGCATTCTGTTTTTCCACCACAAAACTGCCCATGGCTTCGCCGAACACTCGTGGGATCATCTTCAAATTCCTGTGATGACTATGAGCGGAACGCTCGATGGAGGAGTCGGAGGTGACCCGCCGAGTTGGCAGCTTGAACCATTCTAGCACATGCCCGCAGGTGATAAGTATCAGGTAACGTGAATGGCGCCAGGCACTTGTCGTTCGCTGTTGTGTGCTCTTCTATGATTGCATCGTGCGCGAAAGCACAGAATTTTGGGATGCTTTTCTCAAGGGCGAGACTTCATTTTCGGCCAGCAATTTCGCGAGAGCCGGATTCTTGGACAAGCGCGGGCGCTGCTGAAGATTCTTTTCGCGCAGAACGCTTTGAAAGATCGCGGTTACTCCTCCAAGAATCTGTAGCTCATTCCCGGCATTAACCCTTCGTAGCGAGGTCCACGAGTTCAGTCACGATCTTCTCTAGCTCTTCAACCATTGCGGTTGGCGCCGATGTCTTACGAAATGTTGTGGTCAGGGCACGGTAATACTTCAGCAAGTCCACTTTACCCGTGTTGAAGCGTCGCCAAACTTTGTCGCCACACTGCCGATAGTCCGTTAGAATCGTCCTGGCATTATGAAGCTTATCGGCTACAGAAATCATCAATGCATCCGGCGATACGTTTAGCAGGTGTTCTAGGTATCGCTGCTTTCGCTGAAGCAACGGAGCTTTATTGTCCGGATCAGACGTCTCGTTGTCTGAGCATTCCCTTACTGCGTTGGCCACGCGATCCCCGAACAAGCGACGGATCGCGTCCAGCGTAGGGAGCCCACCTTGGTCTTCGACCGCATCATGCAGAAGCGCAGCGATTGCTTGGTCCTCATCCCCGCCTGACTCAAGCACGAGCGCGCAGACGCTCATCAAATGAGAAATATACGGGGTGCGCTCGTCCTTCCGGAGCTGCGCGCGATGCAGTCCTGAGGCGAAGTGGAAGGCTAAGTCGAAGCGGTAATTGAGAAAGGGTTTGTATGACGGCATTTCCTTATTATAGCGACCCATTGACGCAATTACAGTCTTCGTCTAGCACACGGACTATTCTTCGGCCCAAAGTAGTCTGAGCATCCGTGCATACACGGGCCTAGTTTGAAGTGCGTGCCGACGTGCGGTTCCTCGCTGAAGGGCCGTTAACTTAGGCCAGGGTCGGGATCTCGGGGGTTGGCAAAAGAAAACTCGAGTTTAAAAAAAGTAAATTATTTTTTCGCTTGCTTTCTTGGGATTCCTTTTGAGACCTCGCAGCTGTCCCATTCGCCGTTGACTCGCGCGGGCATTGGTTTTTAATTAGAGGTTATCTAGATCGCTTCTAGATGATTCGCTGCTGAACAAAGATTCAGGATCGGTTCCCAGTGACACGAATCGGTGAGTCCCAACCCCGATGCCGCCGTCGTTCAAAGGACAGAATCCTTGCTTCAATGGCTAAAGGGCGCGGAGCATAGAATGACCAAGAATCTCCGTTCCCGTACTCGCATACAAGATAAGCGCCGTAATGAGAATTTGGAGAAGCTCTCCGGTCTCCGTTGAATGTGGCCCCGGCCAAATCGAGCTTTGTTTCACCTTCATTGCCTGCGAGACTTACGACCGTTCCGCTAATGCCAATCACTGCTACGTGTAACTTTCGACCTTGACCCGCACCCGAAACGTGTACATCCAATAGCGTTTCGGCGGTCTTCCAGCTGTCCAGAATCGCTATCGCTTCGTCAATTGTGATGTGCATGGCTTAGCGAGTTTGCTCCCTTATACTCAAATACGACGCGAGATGGCCCCACCATGGATGTCTCCACGGTTTTCACCCCGCGCCGTCTCATGCTGCGCTCCGAATTATCTACCTATCGGGCAGTAGAGCGTAACGGTTTCACCCTCCAACCTTGACCTTGAGCGCGTCGAATAATTCATGCCGGCCTTCACTCTGCGTATAGGTCGGATTCTTGATCTTGATCCACCTCGCCGAAACGGTGACGCTATCAGTAGTACGACTGCTGCCAATTCAATGGACTTCGCCGCGTTGCGCTCCCGCCGCCAATAGTCCCAACCGTTCGATCTACTCATTTCGGTACGGTTGCTTCATTGTCTCGAATGAACGTGCGCACAATCATAGTATCGATGATTTGGTATCCCTCTTACCGGAGCGCTCGTGGCATTCGGAAGATTGATGTGAAGGAAAGACAAATGATCGACAAAATTGAAATCGCCGCACTCACCGTGCTCTGCCTCGCAATCGAAGTGGTATTAGTGTCTGGTCTTTGCCCTCTGCGCTAGTTCGGTCGCGAAGCTGGGGTCTCGCGCGATCTGCAATAGAATATCGCTGCCATGCAGAACTTCTGATGTGGTCCCGCGCTCATGTTGGCATCATTGCGTCGTACGGCCTTGTTGAGAGCGTGATTTGTCGGATTCGGGCCGCGTTCCGTTTCAATAAAAATCAATATTCTAGTATTTACTTTTGCGACTGTTCCGGGGCGCGTAGCTGTCAAGTCTCGGCCTGCGCTCACCTTGATAGCACCGGTCGTCCCTAATCGCGTGGTGTGAAGCTTCACACAGCCATCGGAGGGTGCCGTGGAACTCATCAATGCTCGCTGCTAACAGCGGAAATAACAGTGGCCGTCGACTTTCGACCGCAATGAGGACAACGAGCTCTAACCGACTCCTTTTTGCTCGCAACCGCTCCCGCTTGGCAATCCTGAGGCAGGCCGCACCGCAGAGGTGATTCCTCCACCCCGGGGAACCTTGAACCTTAGTCGCCTCACCGTTGAGGGTGCCCAAGCGCTCTACGCAAAAATCAGCGTCCTTCCAGGGGCGCGTTTGCTCGGTACGCCGAGGTTTCCAATCCGTTGGCCTGACGGGTTCGAGCCGGGTGGAAGCGGGGCGCACGCCTTTCAGTGATGAAATGGACGGTCGGGAGGGATTGGGTACGTAAATTCGTGCCTGAGGCATTTGACACTGGACACCGTCCCTTCCAGAAATTGGACGTGATACGACGTGTCCAATCCGTTGTTGGTCATTCGGGTGCCAAGTTCCATAACCTTCGCACGGCGTCCGGTAAGCAGGACAATGTCTCCCTTCTGAGGATTTTTCATTTTACTTAATCTCTAGAAGTTATCTCATAAACACATTCGAGACAAGATCGATTGCTTGTCAGGCTGAATGGCTGCTATTTTGCTGGAAGTGCCTGACCCGCGCAACAGCCTCCTTAAGAGCGAGATTAATGCTAGGCGCAGCCAGCGAGTGGTGGCGCGCATAAAAATACAGGTGCAGCGATCAGTGGCAGTGGCTGAGAAAGAAGTTTCAGAAGTCAGCTACACTTTGGTGGTTAATGCTCATGGCGCCCTCGTTAGTCTGACTATGGATGTAGAGCCTAAGAACTACTGGTAGTGAAGAATTTGATTAGCGGCGAAGAAAGGGATAGCCGGGTAATCCGGGTTAGCGAGGAGACAGCGATCGGGAAAGAGGTAGCCATTGAGTTTGCCGAACCGGCCCCACGCTTTTGGCATATCGACTTTCCGCCCACAGATTGGAAATTACTGCAGAACTGACTGGTCGGGATAGGCACGATGGCATGCCGATTCAAGTTGCGTTGGGTATCAAGCAAGACAAAAACAGAAGGTGAATGGCAACTAAGTACAAATCTTCGCAATGTGTCATTTTGGCTTCCGTCTAGTCCTGACGAACTGACCGGTTTCGACTTGTTGGGCATCAACCTCCCAGAAAGCGATTGGAAGCGAGGACCAAATAGTTTGACGTACAAACATGGGCGAGTGTGCCTTACAGATATCCTGAAAGCCTTGGAAGGCGCTGGAATTCCAGGTTACGACATTCTCGTTAAGCCGCCGATTCCGCCTGAGTTGGAGCGGATTGTTTGATCAAATCTCACCTATGAAAAGGATCCCTATACTGTCGCTTAGGAAAATTAGGCGGTTCAAGAGGGGGGAAGAATCGGGATTGTTCTGCTCGAGGGTTTTCCTCATAGCATGGGCATTGCTTTTGTGAGCCATTGCGTATCGAAGGAAAGCGCGTCCGGGACAGACGGGACTGGCGCAGGCGGCGATTCTAGGGCCTTGCTGACGGCCTTGGCGTTAGGTGGAGCGACTCTTGCTATAAGTATGGGCTCTGGAGCCAGTGGCTTATAGCCCCTATCGGCCAAAACGTGGCCCAGGAAAACGAAGGCTGGCGCGAAGATTATGACAGCTATTGCCGTCCGTAGCCGAGCCAATTCTTCCTCAGTCCGCTGTTGCAAACTAGGACGGAAGGACTGATGGAGTGAGTGGCGATGACCAGTTGGATGGGCTCGTTCTCAGACGGGCGCAGCGCAGGAGCGACGACGCTACTCGCAGAGATCCATTCCCTCAGTGGCTGCCGGGTCAAATCCACAAACCGTAGGCCCAGTGCGACGGCCCAAATGGTTGGTCCAAACAACTTCCGCGCTGGCTCGGACGTGGCTGTTGCATTCCGGTACCTCGAACGCGACGGAAATGATTGTGTCCCGGATCTTGGCTGGGAGGCCGTCGACAGCGACACCTTCGGAAAAGTCGAAGAGGAGTCCACTCCTGGATTCTCCCAGGTAGACGGACGGGAATCAGCCGCTGATATTATCGGCGTTCTTGAAGCGTATAGGCGTCGTTACAGAGAAAAACTCAGTTCGATGGTAGGCCCAAGTCGATTGGTGCGCAGCGAATGAATTTGAAGTCGACGGCTAGAAATATGCAGTCCAGTGATATCTTCGGCTTGCCCACTTCACCCAAACCCGAACTTGAACAGTGACGTCATCTCGGGATTGTTTTGAATGTAAGGCTCTATAGAAAGCCAGAACGGAGGGTTCCGCCGAATGCCGACACCTATCACGGGCGAGTTCTTGGGAACTGCAGTGATGGTTCTGCTCGGTGACGGCGTGAATGCCAACGTGTTGCTGAAGAAATCCTATGCCGAGGGCGGAGGCTGGATGGTGATCACCACCGGCTGGGCATTCGCGGTGCTGTGCGGCATTTATACCGCAATAGCGTGCGGCAGCAGCGCCGCTCATCTGAATCCCGCAGTGACAATCGGTATGGCAGTTGCCTCCGCGGATTACAGTAAAGTTTCCACATTCATTCCAGCTCAAATCCTCGGTGCATTCTTTGGAGCATTTTTGGTCTGGGTATTTTTCTACTCGCACTGGCGTGAGACTCCCGACCATCGGACGAAGCTTGGAATTTTTTGCACCGCGCCTGCAATTAAGAATCTGTTTGTTAATTTCACGAGCGAAGTGATCGCGACCTGGGTGCTGGTGTTTGTGATCGGAGCTATATTCTCGAAAGCAGTCTCGGCTGTAGTGCCCGCGTCCGCCATGGGTCCTTTTCTTGTGGCGTGTTTGGTGTGGGCGATTGGTCTTTCGTTAGGCGGCACTGAAGGCTATCCGATCAATCCGGCACGGGATCTGGGGCCACGGCTAGCTCATTCGATCCTGCCGATTGCGGGCAAAGGGGGATCCAACTGGGGTTACGCATGGCTGCCGGTCGTAGCGCCGATGGTGGGCGCAGCGATAGCGGGCTACATGATCAGAGCTTTTAAATTCTAGGTCCTGGCCGTCTGAAAGCTTCATGTGATTCAGAGTTCCTTTTGTCCGCGACGCAGTAACGCAGCCCAACTTGCCAGTTAGTTTCAACTAGTGATGCCAATGAAAACGGCTCCATATCTTGGTGCAATAGACCAGGGAACGACTAGCACGCGCTTCATCGTGTTTGATCGTTCGGGACGAATCGTATCCATCGCTCAAAGAGAGCACGATCAAATATTTCCAAAGCCGGGCTGGGTCGAGCACGATCCTGAAGAGATCTGGAGGCGAACGCAGGAAGTCATTGCCGAAGCCATGGCGGCTAAGGAACTTCGATCGAGGGATCTTGCGGCAATTGGAGTTACCAATCAGCGGGAAACCACAATTGTGTGGAATCGCAAAACCGGCCAGCCGGTATACAACACGCTCGTGTGGCAAGACACCCGCGTGGAAGATGCTGTAGCAGAACTCGCGCGCCATGGCGGCCAGGATCGCTTTCGAAAAAAGACCGGACTTCCGCTGGCTACATACTTCAGTGCGCTAAAGATTCAGTGGATTCTGACAAACGTCCGAGGCGCACAGCAAGCTGCTGAAGCAGGCGAGTTGCTATTCGGGAACATAGATAGTTTCTTGGTCTGGAAGCTTACGGGTGGCACGCACGGAGGAATTCATGTGACTGATGTGACGAATGCCAGCCGCACCCAACTGATGGACCTCGCCACACTTTCCTGGGACAAGGAACTCCTCCAAATTCACGACCTGCCGGAAAGTATGCTCCCAAAAATCAAGTCGAGCAGCGAAGTATACGGCCAAGCCCAGCTCGATCCGATCAAGGACGTTCCGATTGCCGGAATACTCGGTGATCAGCAGGCGGCGTTAGTCGGTCAGACTTGCTTCGATGCCGGTGAAGCAAAGAACACTTACGGCACTGGCTGCTTTATGCTGCAAAATACGGGAAGAGAATTGGTTCACTCCCAATTCGGATTACTGACCACAGTTGCCTACAAGTTGGGCAATGAACCTGCACGCTATGCGCTGGAAGGGAGCATCGCTGTCGCCGGCGCTCTCGTCCAGTGGCTGCGGGACAATCTGGGAATAATTCAGACAAGCAGCGACGTCGAACTGCTGGCGCGAAGCGCAACCGATAACGGGGGTGTCTACTTCGTTCCCGCATTCTCCGGATTGTATGCTCCACATTGGAACGCGACCGCTAGAGGCGTGATCGTGGGCTTGACTCGCTACGCACATAAAGGCCATTTGGCCCGCGCGGTGTTGGAAGCCACTGCATTTCAAACGCGGGAAGTGCTCGAGGCTATCGAAAAGGATTCACACATTCGGCTGAAGGTTTTGCGGACTGATGGCGGGATGGTTGAGAACGATCTTCTGATGCAATTTCAATCAGACATCTTGGATCTTCCCGTAGTTCGTCCCGCAGTGAGAGAAACGACAGCCTTGGGTGCCGCGTATGTTGCGGGCCTAGCCGTTGGTTATTATCAGAATATCGAAGATCTGCGCGTCAATTCGGCCGTCGATCGCACGTGGAATCCTCACATGGACAAACAGATTCGGGAAAATCTCTACGCTTCGTGGAAGAAAGCAATAACGCGCTCATTGGATTGGGTGTGAATGCCGGTGAATACAGCTCCGATATCACAGCGTGCTCACGTAATAGACGGCAAGGGAAGTGCTCCGGCCGAACCTCGTACATGGCAGCACCACCGAGTTGTGCTGGGATCGAGCTAACTTTATTGCTTTAGGCATTACTGAAGGTCGTGTCTATCCAGGCGTGACGCGCACAGGCCTGATCATCAAGACCGACGCAAACGATGTTGCAAATAACGCCACAAGTGACATCGCCTCGATTCATTGGGTTGGCTCTGAACTGGCGGGCCGGTGCGATTTGGACTGCTCGATGTCAGTTTGTTCAATGTTCCGCATGAGCTGTTTCCTGCGAGTCAGATAGGATTTTACTGTGCGCATCGCCTCCACTGGAACGACCGCCACCTGGTTATATCCCGTGTCGCGCCAGGAAATTGGTCCGCGCGCCGGAATCAGATGCACGCCCCACTGAAAGACCAGGCCTAAATTCCAAGTGATTAGGACTGCGGTGAAGGATACCGTGAGTATGGCGGCGCGACGCCCTTGCCACACGCGCTCCAGCCAATCAAAGAATGCTGCAAGCCCGAGGACAAAAATGGGCGTAAGCGAAACGAAAAACCGGCTGCCGAATGATGAAATTCCGGCCCAATCTTCATAACATCCAATCACGTACAGATACGCAATGAAGACCGCTATGCACGAGTAACCTAACAATGGTTCGCGACGTCGGAGAAAAAACAATCCTACCACGGCGGGCAAAATAATCGGCGTCCAGCTAAAAAGTCCGTGTTCCGCAGAAAAGCAAACCTTGAGCAGAGCAGGACTGCTCAGAAACCAGTGCTCCGTGTAACCCATGTTCAAGAAGCTGCCGTAAAGGATCTTTTTAGTTATCAAAGTTGGTAGAAAAGCTACGATCACCGTCACTGCAAACAACAAATTCAGGAGAAATAGCCGCATCACGGAATCGGTTTGCCCCGAGGCAAAAGCATTCGCGTATATGGCACACGATTCTATCAAAGGCACGAGCAACACCACGCCGTTCAGGTAATACACGTTCATCATGAGCCCGGCAATCGCGCCAAGAATCAGCCACTGCGTCCAATTCCGATCGCCACGCGTGCGATCCCAGTAGCACAGAAAAAGAGCCACCACGAAGGCAGAGTGAGTATGGGACCAGGAAGGATTGAAATACATATACACAAGAAAAGAACTCGCAAACCAGATTCCGAGAGTGGCAAGAAACGCCCATTTTTCTGGCAGATGTCTTCGGCCCAACTGGAATGAAAGCCATAACGCCAGAAAGCCATAGCAAGCAGTTCCAAAACACATTGCAAGCGTGTAGGGCGGCGAAAATCCGTCTGCGGGGATGTGTCCTCCCAAAACGTGGTTGACCTGAACGCCGAGATGAGCGACCAACAAAAACGGGGCCCACAAAATTGCCGGGCCGATCGCGAAGTGATTGTCCAAATGGCCGTTAGCGGTGTATTCGGTAGCAAGGATATGATCGTGCGCATCCACCCGGCCGGCGCGAAAGCTGTTGTTGGCCGAAAGCCAGTCCTTCGTAAAATCAAGCCGGTGTTCAATTAGCAAGGCACGAGCGAACGCGTAGTAGCCGACGCCGTCACCGCGGACCCAGGGATTACTAAGGGGAAGCGTCAGAAGAAAAAGCACCACCAGGATTTTCTCGTACCTATGCGGGTGCGACACAGCAACCGCATTTTCACTCTCGCGATTAAATTCAGCTCTTGTTATCGACGCAGTGGGCACGGGTTACAACTCTCATTTGAACTCGGCACCGGCTTGAGGATTTGAAAGGTTGGTCGGCGCCCGGCCGGTCTCTTTCCTGAATATGGCGATCAGCGATAGCGGGGGGCACGGAAGCCATGAATCCACCGCCCGAAACAGAGGCGTCAAAAAATTTAACATTCGGATTTGGCCCAAACCGAATGTCCTTCTGCGAAGAATCTTTCCGTTTAGCCACCAGGCGAAAATACCGAAGCGATTGAATTTCAGTAAGTGATCAATCTTGAAACCTTCTGCTTCACCGAGTTTAATAAGCTGTTCTTCGGTGTACCGCCGGCAATGACCTAAAACCTCGTCTAAAGTGCCATAGAGTTCAGGCCCATTGGGCACAAGCACGATGGCGCGTCCGCCTTCATCCAGTACATTCCAAATACTTCGTAGCGCTCCATGATCATCGGGGAGATGCTCGACCACGTTCAGGCAAATTACGGTGTCAAATGACTCACCCGCGGGGAACGAATTGCCGTCCATTCCATCTACGTAGGCAATATGCAGGTAGGGGCGATTCGGCCGGAGCCTTTCCAGGGAATCGAGATATTCAGAATTGATGTCCGTGGCCCAGTAGGAAGTGCGTGGGAGCAAATGCAGAGTCATATTGCCGATGCCCGCGCCGATTTCCAGCACACGATTTCCCACATAGGGCCGGATTACGTCCGCCATCCAGCGAGTGAAACGTGGCGCACGATTCAGACGAAGGAGAATTTCCCCGCCGTGCGCATCGGCTTTGTAAAGCTGGTCGGAAAGCGAATAGCGGAGAATGGCCCACAGAGCACGCACGCCGTCCTTCCAATTGATTTTCTTGCCTTCGGCGTAAGTCCGACCTGAATAGCTGATTGGGACTTCAAAAATCCGGCTCCCTCGTTTGGCCAATTTGATCGCCAGTTCAGGCTCGACGTCAAACGTAGAACTTTTCAGCGGAATACTTTTCAGCAAATCGGCGCGAACCATCTTGTAGCAAGTTTCCATGTCAGTCAGATTCAGATCGCACATCATGTCGCACAGAAATGTGAGGAACTTGTTGCCTAATTCGTGCCGGAAAAATAGTGCGCGCTTGTAGCCACCAGGCATGAAGCGAGAACCGAATACGGCATCTGCATCTTCGTAAAGGAATAGTTCCACCATTGGCAGCAGGTCACGCGGGTGATATTCCAGATCGGCGTCATGAATCACGACCAAATGTGTGTCGACATGTTTGAGCGCAGTTCGAATGGCCGCGCCTTTGCCCTGATTTTTCTCATGGTGCAGCCACACCCAGCTGAATTTTGTGAAATTCTCGCTGGATTCCACGTGGCGTTGGAATCGCTGTATTGCTTCCGCCGTAGAGTCCGTTGAACAATCATTTACGACAATTACTTTGATCTGCTTTAGGCGCGGCGATTCGTTCAATACCGACAATCCATTCAGGCTGGTCTCGATAAGGTACTGCTCGTTGTATGCCGGCACTATGACCGATAGGGTCGTACTTGTACGGCCCTCGCCCGGTGTTCCTTTGGGCGATATATAACCCTGCCCGCTCAGCGGAACCGAAGATGGATTTCCAGCAATATTTTTTATCGACACGGCATTTATAGTACTGTTTTTAGCATCGCTAAAGTTATCAAACCTAAGACACAATGCGCATAGCGCTCTACCTCACTTCAGAACCGCTCCTGGTTCAGTACCCACCGATTGCAGCAGGGCGCTTGTCACCGAGTCACATTGCTCTGAGGTTAATTCCGCAAACATGGGAAGCGACAAAATACGTTCGGCGGCCTGTTCGGTAACTGGAAAGTCGCCCCGACAGTAGCCCAAATTCTTGCAAGCTTCCTGAAGATGGATTGGAATCGGGTAGTGGATTCCAGTTGCGATGCCGCATTTGTTCAGAAATTCCTGAACTGCTGCACGGTTATCGGTTTGCACCACATAAAGATGGAAAACGTGGGTACAATTCGCGGCGATCTTCGGCAAAAGGAACGGGCCATCCGCAAGCGCGGAGCTGTAGGCGGCAGCATGCTCGTTCCTAAGAGCGTTCCATCGATCCAGGTGGCGAAGTTTGACACGCAAGATTGCAGCCTGAATTGTATCGAGCCGCGAATTCGTACCAACCACTACATGTTCATACTTCACTTTCTGCCATTGCGCAGGTAAAGGATCTTTTCAGCTATAGCTGCATCATTGGTAGTAATCAATCCACCATCGCCATAGGCACCCAGATTCTTACCGGGATAAAAACTCAAGGCCGCCGCGTGCCCCCAAGATCCGGCTGATTTTCCGCCGTACTTTGCTCCATGAGCCTGAGCCGCGTCCTCGATCACCAGTAGATTATTTTTCTTGGCGATGGCCATGATCGCATCCATATCAGCAGGCTGGCCGTACAAATGAACAGGCATGATTGCA
Organism: uncultured Acidobacteriota bacterium; assembly: GCA_963703675.1. Lineage (GTDB taxonomy): Bacteria > Acidobacteriota > Terriglobia > Acidiferrales > UBA7541 > Palsa-295. The sequence continues at coordinate 60,345 of CAVPFH010000018.1, forward strand.
CGTGTGCGGGAGGTGACGGCGGCTTCGATAGCGGCGGGATTGATGTTGTACGTTGCCGCATCCATTTCTGCCAGCACTGGTTTCGCTCCCACCGCGAGGATGCCTAGTGCTGTTGCGATAAATGTGTTGGCGGCGGTAATCACCTCATCACCTGCACCAATTCCATAAGCACGCAGCGCAAGTTCGAGAGCGTCCAAACCGGATCCAACGCTTATGGCGTGGGCGGTCCCGATATATTTTGCGAAGTCCTCCTCGAACAAGCGGACTTCATCGCCCAAAATGTAATCGCTACGATCGAGAACGCTCTGTATCGCGGCATTAATCTCCGGTGCGATGGTTCTGTATTGAGCCTGCAAATCCACCAACGCAATTTTAGTTTTTGTTGTCATTTGCGGCCCAGGTACGTGCCTGTGGATGAAAGGTAGTACAAACGGGCCAGTTTATTGCAAGTGGAGGCTGGCGTGGGAATGATCACGGCGTTTGCATCATCGCGGCGCATTCCATATGGCTCATCGCTCGAACAAACATCACGAGCACGTATCCGTGGAGAGTTAGTAATGAGAGGCGTCGCGGGACTAATCTGCGGATAATCCCGCTGCCGCCCTGTTCACCGCCTGAGCCGAGGTCACCGACTTGCTCATGGCTGCTTCCTGCTTATCACGGAAGTAACCGATGACGCCATCCACGATATCGTTGAGCGGAATCGCGGGACGAAATCCGGTAAGTGCCTCTAGTTTCTCAAGGGCTGGGAGGCGCCGCGGCATGTCTTCAAAGCCGGGTTCGTATGCTTGATCGTAGGGGATGTGCGTGATTGGCGAATTGCTTTCGGTACGCTGCTTCACGCGATTAGCGAGATCTTCGATGGTCACTTCCTGCGTGCTGCCAATGTTAACCACTTCTCCGACGGCCTGATCCTTTGCGATCAAACGCAGCACGCCCTGGACGCAATCGCGCACATCGCAGAAGCATCGTGATTGCTGGCCCGTGCCATAAACCGTGATGGGCTCACCTGCCAGGGCCTGGTGCACAAAACTCGGCAGCACCATTCCATAGCGGCCCGTTTGCCGCGGACCGACGGTATTAAAGAACCGTGCAATCACTACCGGCAGTCTTTTCTCTTTCCAATAAGAGAGCGCGAGGAATTCATCGAGCGCTTTGGACGCGGCATAGCTCCAGCGTCCCTTGCTGGTGGGCCCGAGAACCAGATCTGCATCCTCGTGGAAAGGCACCTTATCGCTTTTCCCATATACTTCGGATGTTGACGCTGCGAATACGAGTTTTTTCTTCTTGGAGGCTGCATCCAGCACATTTTGCGTGCCGTGAACGTTGGTGGCAATAGTGCGCACCGGGCTTTCGACAATCAAGCGCACTCCGACAGCTGCGGCTAGATGGAAAATTACATCGGACTCATCCACCAGCTCGGCGAGCAAGTGCTTATTCATGATGGAATCAAAGATGTAGTTAAAATGCTTGTTCGCTTTCAAGTGACGGATGTTTTCTACACTACCGGTGGAGAGATCGTCCAAGACAAATACTTCATCACCCTGCGCAAGCAATGCTTCAGATAAATGAGAACCAATGAAGCCGGCACCGCCGGTTATGAGACAACGCATCAATGCCCCCCTTAAGTTGATGGTCCGTGAGTTTCGTCGGACCCGGATGAAAATCGTGGCCTCTTGCCAACGTCTTCGCCATATCCATAACCATAAGCATAGGGATAATAGCGGTAAGAGTAATAATAATCCGGAGCATTTGAATCGACTGCGTTCAAAATGACACCCAGCAATCGACATTTCACCGCTGCTAACAGGTCTTGCGTGCGAGAAAAGGCTTCCTTGGGTGTTTCACCGCTGCGAACCACAAGCAGCACGCCATCTGTCAGAGCTGACAAAATCACAGCGTCAGTCGCAGCCATCACCGGAGGCGAGTCAATCACTATAAATTTGAACCGGTGGCGCAATTCGACGATCGCTTCACGCATGCGGTGCGACGAAAGTAAGTCGGCAGGGCTGGGCGGCACGGGGCCGGTGGTAAGAGCCGCCAGATTATTGATTGTGGGATGCGGAATCGTAACTTCGTCCAGAGTAGAAACACCCGCCAGGTAAGAGCTCAGACCCACGTCCTTGCTAATTGTCAGGTTCAGCGCGCGACGCACGCCAGGCTTGCGCAGGTCGGAATCCATCAGCAGGGTTCGGTCGCCCAATTGCGCCAAGGTAACGGCAAGGTTCACCGCAGCCGTCGTTTTTCCTTCGCGTGGTAGCGCGCTAGTCATCAGAATCACTTGCGGTGGATGATCCGCTTGCGATAGCAACAGCGATGTACGCAAGGCACGGAAAGCTTCCGAAATTTGGGACTTTGGCTGAAGGTAAGACAACATTTCGACGCGTGGACCCGGCGCAGCGTCTCGCGCCCGCCGCGAAAGGCGGCCGTGACTGGCGTTCAAAGCCGGCAGAGCCGGCACAACCGCAAGCGAGGGTAGACCTGTCAGCCTTTCGATGTCGTCCGGTGACTTCACGGTATTGTCCAGATATTCGCGGAAAAACGCGAGCCCGACACCTCCGACCAAACCCACCAGAATCGCGAGAAGTATGTTATGAGTTTTTTGTGGCCGTGACGGGGTAGTGGGAGCCAGCGCAGGGTCTACCACGCGGATATTGCTGGAGCGTAAACCCGCTGTGATTCCGGCTTCTTTCAGCTTTTGCAACAACCCATCATAAAGCTGTTTATTCGATTCAGCGTCGTGCTGCAGGATGTGGTACTGAACGAGTTTTTCTGCCATTTCATTGGCCTCTTCTTTCTGCTTGTCCAACGCTTCTTGAAGGAGGTCAGCATGGCTTTTTGAGGTCTCAAATTCCTCCTGGATACTCTCCACCATGGTCTTACGCGCATTCGCTAATCTTTCATCCATTTCCTTCTGCTGTGCGGCGAGGCGCGCTACCTTAGGAAAATTTGGCCCGTACTGATCGACTGCATCAGCGTATTGCTGCGCCAGATCGGTTTTACGCCGCACGAGGTCAGAAATCACATTGTTGCTGCCGGCTGCCGGAAGAGCATCGATATTGCCGGAAATGGCCATGCGGTAAAGCGCCTCTTTCTGGGCCACGTCGGTTTGGGCGTCTGTCGCCGCTTTGCTTAGATCAGCCAGCTTCTGAGTAGTGATGTCCTGTTTCTCGTCAATCTGCCAGATTTTATTTTCGCGCTCGTAGGCGATGCGCGCATTTTCGGAGCTCTCAACCTTTATGCGGAGTTCTTCGAGTTCCGCCGAAAGCCAGTTGGAAGCCTGAATCGTAGCGTCGTATTTGCTGCGGAAATTCTGCTCTACATAATTCTGTAGGTGGGCATTGACCACCCGTGCGGCAAGTTGCGGATCTTCGGCGGCAAATCGGACTTCAATCAACCGGCTATTAGGAACACGACTTACACTTAAGCGTCCGAGGAAATCGCCCAGGATCCCCGGTTTCACTGCAACGTTGCCGAGGTGCTGTGAGGCTATAGCGTTCGGTTTGCCGCCAAACTCCGCGTAGCGACCGAGATCCATAGACTTGATCGTCATCAGCGCCAGGGTCTCGCTCTGCAATATTTTAGTTTGCGTCTCGATGTAATTTTCGCTGTCCTCGTATTCGCCAAAGGAATTCGAGTCCGCGAACGGCTGCATGGTTTGCGCTTCTTTATCCACTTCTACGCGCGCCGCAGCTTCATACACAGGCTTCATTTTGAATGAGGCAATGGTGACGACCGTCACCACGGTCAATAGGAAAGCTACGATCAACCACTGATGCTTGCGGAGAATGATCAGGTAATCGAGTAGGTGCGGTTCTCGCGGTGCATGGTCCCAAGGCAGCACCGATGGAGCAGGGATTACCGTTAAAGCCTCTCCGGGCTTACGTTCGCGAACGCTCGGCAATATTCTTGACGGTTCTTCCATAGCTCCCTGTTACTGCTTCAATTTCTGGGCCAGCGAATCAGTAATTGTTTTCTAGAGATTAATACGCCTTATAGACGGCGACTCCGGTACCGGCGGAAACAGCCGCTTCCGTAGTTCGCGCCAGCACCTTCTTGCCTAGGCTGTCTGGGATATAGAGGATGTCGTTCGATTTCATGATAACGTCTTCGGCCTTGCGATTTTCAATTTGCTTAACTTTAACTGGAATTACGTCACGCTGGCCGGTGACCGTGTTGTTGCGCATGATCACTGCATCGTCGGGCTTCGCGAAGCCTGTCAATCCGTGGGCTAAGGCGACCGCCTTTAATACGGTGACTTGTGCTCCATGGTCTTGCAGTACGTAGCCGCCAGGTTGCGCAATTCCCGCACCCATCACGTATACAATGCCGGCTTTCGGTATCAAAACCACGTCGCCCCCATAGATGGCGATGTTGAACGTCGGGTTGCCAGATTCCAATAGGTCCTGTAGGCGAATCGAAATCGTCTGCGTATCTGGTCCGGACTTTGCGTCGGTGACGCCAGCGGCTTGCTCCACGCCAGGTTCCCGGATGGGGCGCGTAATCATAATCGTGCTGCCGGCCACATCAGTAATCCCTCCGGCGTCTGCCAGAACTTCAAGCAGCGTGGTGGGACGCACAACCTGATAGACCAGCGGTCTCGCTACCGCACCCACAACGGAAACAGGCTGACTGGTCTGCTCCTTCACGAACACCGAGACCTGCGGATGAGTCACTAATCCGTTTTCTATCAAGAGTTGTTCCATTTTCTCTTCCAGCTGAAACGCCGTCATCCCCGACACTTGAATTTTCCCGGGAATTAATGGGTAGGAAATATCTCCCGCTAAACCAACCCGGACGTCGCGGGAAAGTTCCGGAACTTCGAATACGTCGATGTGCAACAAATCGCCTATGCCGATTGGCACGTCATGTGGACGGTTCCGCGCCTCTGCCGCCAGCTGTTGGATCCGCTGGTTCGCCTGCTCTTGAGTTTCGATTTTTTCCTGGCCTCGCAACGCCGAAGCGCACGAAAGTAGCAAAACAGTTAGCAAAATTAAGGCGAACTTCGCTTTGAGCCAGTCCGAAACATGTCGGACGGTCGATATCATGGCTATAGATAACCCCACAAACACTATCCCTACAGATTGCGCAGATGTCAATCGGTGAGCGCCCTATATGACACCGTATAAGTCCTGCAAAATCAAACACAACGTAAACGCCGATAGGCCCACTCTGGGAATCTCATCAATGCGTATCAATTTGGGTGCAAAAATTAGCCATTGGGAAGCATCGTCACTGACGCAAAAAAGCCGTGTGCCGAAAGCTCGCTTGAAATTCTAGTAGCCTAGTTCGGAATCATCGCGGACGCGCTTGCGTTGTCGCGTTACAGGGGCCTCAGACGGAAGTGGCGTCGTGGTCGCTAGGTGTGCGAGCAAAAGAAATAGCAACGCGTTGGATGGAATGTGCAGATTGAAATCCACAAAGCTGTGCAAGAACAAACCGCAGACCGCGGCGATAGCCGCGGCATGAATCGCGCGCGAAAAATGACCTTGTTCCGTGAGATAACATTTGCGCGCCTGGCTAAACAGGATCCACAAAAATGTTAGCCCGCAGACGGCTCCTAAAATTCCTGTTTCGGCAAGAAGCTCCACATAGTCATCATGAACGTGATCCACTATCTTGCCATCGTAAAGAGTTTCATAACGCGGATACACAGCGACAAGCGAACCGATCCCAGCCCCCAAGACCGGATGATCGTAAAAGATGTGCATCCCGCCGCGAACCATGGTTGCACGACGGGAAAGCGGCACGTCGCCGGCCTTTAAACCAGAAAAACGCTCCAGCACTTTTCCTGCGCCCAGCCACACGATCAATGCCAGGGTAGCCAATCCTACGATTCCCAGAGCCGCCAGTCGGGCTCCTTGTGGCCTTCTTCGATAGCGTGTCAGCAACGCCAAAATAGCGACTTCAAATGCAAACCCGACAATTCCTCCGCGCGATCCGGAAAGGGCGATTGCGCCCACCGGAACGATAGTCAGTAGCGCCGCCAGCGGAAACATATCTCGACGCAATCCGCGGAAAATCATAAGTGCCAAACCAATAGGAAGGGTCAGTTCGACGAACCCGGCAAAATGGTTACGGTTCACGAAAGGACCGAAAGGAATACCGCCTCCGGTCAGCGTCCGAAATCCGTAGATAGTTGATTCGGAACCAGTGAAGAACTGGATGATCCCTAAGAGCGAAACCGCAAAGCATAAAACAATCAAAAACCATGCGAGCTGAGTGAGCTCGCGTCGCTGGCGAAATACCTGCGTGGAGAGGAAAAAAATCAGGATGTAGGCTGACAGCTTCAGTAACTCGACCCGAGTCAAAAACGGGTATGGAGTGATGTGCAGCGCCAACTGAGCGAGCCCGACGGCCAGCCATCCGAGAAGGGGCCAATTCAGCGGGTTCCATTCCAGCTTAAAGCCGGGCTGGATAAAGGCAACTGCAGCCCACGCTACGAACAGTACACTCGCTCCAATTTCCAGTATTGATTGCGACCAAATTTCGACGGAGCCAAAGGCCAGTACAGAAAAGGCAAATAAAAATAAGAGTCCGGCGCGGATTACGCTCATTACGGCGGGCCTCCCGATTCGGGTTCCACCGGAACCAAAGAGACGTCTGCGACCCAGACGGTCCCACTCAGTTTATTGTCGAATAAGCGGCTTGAGCCTCGATACAGCCGAACCAAGAGAAAGTGCGTTTCCGGACCCGTGGTCACATCCGCGTCCACGGCTCTCCATTGATGAGAACCGATAAGGTTTTCTGTCCCTACGTTAACCGCATGGTAATGATTTGGATCTACTATCGAGAAAAGTATTCCACTCTCGGTGGTGATTCCTTCGGTTTCCATGTACGCGTGAAAATGCAAATGCTGATTCGGCTCGACGGGAACGTATTGCATCGGCACGCTCAGTTCGATATTTTGCCCGCCGCCAAAATCCAACCGAAGCGAGCGCACGCCATAAGAAGGAGGCGTCGAGTCGAAGTTGAGCGCGGCCCCAACCGGCGAATTCCATCGCCAACCGAGTCCACCGTTTTCAAAGTCATGCGCGAAATCACCATTCCAAATCAGAGAATGCCTCGGCGGCGGGTAGTGAGGCAGCCCTGCCGCTGTGAAGGCCTCGATCCACACCTGCTTGGCATCACTCGAACGATCGTCCTGAATTAATTCGTCGATGAACGGAAACGTGCTACTCACCACGATTGGCTTGCCCATCGCGATCAGGCGATGCCACACGACCAGCGCCGCATCAGGCTGGCGGATGGAAGCAAAAAAGTTCAGGGCCCGAGAGTATGCATTCACATCCGCTGGAAGCACCTTATCAAGGAGAATGTTTACATCGCGGCTCGAGCGCCATATCCGCGAAATCGCCAGCGTCAATAATCTTGGGTCCGATTCCAGGGCGCTCTTAATTTCAGCGTACCCGGCTCCGTCTTTTCCCTGGCGGAGCAGAAAATTCCCGTAATTCCAGGCAACATCCGCGGAAAGCGGATACACCGCACGCGCGCGATCGAAAGCCGTTTCAGCGTGGCTCAAGTCGCCCACGTCTTCGTACGCGCGCGCCAGATTCATCCAATAGTTCGCTGAAAGTGGATCGTCCTGGACGGCTCGTTGAAAACTGGATATTGCCTCCGACGGATCGCTGTTCGCAAGGTCTAACTGATGATGGCGGCCCAGCCCATCCCACGCATCGGCGTTACCCGGTTCGAGCGTCGCACCGCTTTCGATATCCTGAAGGTTGCTGGAATGAATGCGATGGTCGGCCAGCCAGAGCCGTACCGCCTGGTAGGAAATAAATGCGCCGGCCGCAAGAGCGAACAACAGAATCAGCGGACGCGTCCGTGCTGCATCGAATGTCTGCTTCACAATGCCGTAATCTCCTACGACTATCGGTCCCTTCGCAAGACCAAATTGCGCCAAATGAAGCGGAATATGAGAAAGCGCCCGGCAAGAACGGGTGCCTAGATCGATAGAGGCACGCTAAACGGCGGTCCTACTTCACGCCGAATCGATAGATAATTCCCACTGAGGCGCGATAATTCCCCTGGCTGCCAACGTAGCTGCCAGTTCCGATATTGCCGAAGTGCGTGGACTCGTAGTCCGCTTGAATCAACCGGATAGTCCAGCGTTTCTTGAATCGCATGTCGAGACCACCACCGGCCATCCACACGAACCCATGATCCCACGTACTCACCGGAGCGAAACCTCCCTGGCTGCCCAAATTAAAAACCGAGAAGCCTTCCCCGAACAGGACCTGGCCAAACGGAGTGATCTTGTGCCGGTGGCCAAAGGGATAGATCTGAGGGCCAAACATGAGCGTATAGATCTGAGTATCTCCGTTTGCTTTGCTGATGTTGTAAGTTCCGGAAATATCCCCCGCCACGCTCAGCCAACGAAAGAGTCTATACGCGCCAAACATGCCGAATCCGTTCTGATTCTGCCGGGCGCTGAGGTTCGGCGAACGAACCGACGCGTCCGGCTCCAAAAACGTACGATAGGTGTAACCCCCGCCCAGTTCGAATTTCGTGCGCGTAGGTTTTCGCGGCTTGAATTTGGAAAGGTCCGGCTTGAACATTGAATATTCCTGGGCCTTGGCCGTTGTACAAAAGAAGACCAACAACAAAAAGATCCCAGCTACTTTTTTCGTCAACTGCGTCCTCCAGTATTTTTCGCCCTCTAAGTGGTTCATCGAATACGAGACTTTCAGATGCAGGCGCAGCCCAATTCGTTGGCGCGCGGGCGGCACTTAGAATAGATGGAAAGAGGATTTATGTGTAGTGCGTAGCGAAAATCGTTTGAGGAAAAAAGGGTGGAATTCTTGAGTGTCGACCGCTATTTCAGGGCGTACAGGTGTCGGAGGCTTGACTGCATGCTTGCCTGCAAAAAGAAAGAGGCCGCCCGGTCCAGTTTCGGATCGCGCGGGCCTTTTCTTCCTGCCGTTGTTTTAAGTGATGTTCAGATTGACGGTCACGGTTTTGGTGACTCCGCCGGACGTGCCGGTAATGGTCGCAGTACCCGTTGCCGCATGGTGTCCGTTGCCAGAGCAACCTGCCAGAACCACGAAGACGAGCATCGCACCGGCCAGTCCGAGCCTGGTTCGGAACCGTCGGGTCATCGGAATCATGAACAGCATACCGATTCCGAGTACCACGAAAGCCACCTGCCGTATCGAAGCAGCAGGCGGCGTCCGGAAGGAAGATGGAGCCAGCAACGACTTGTTCGTCGCCGTAACGCTCACCGTCACCATTCCCGGGCCCGAGGTGCTCGGGGTCACGGTGCAGGCACTTACGTTGGACGAGCCAGCGCAGGTCAACGCCACCATTCCGGTAAATCCGCCAAGTCCATTGACGGTCACCGGGAAGGTAGTGGCAACTCCGCTTGTAACGCTAACCGCGCCGCTGGGCCCAGTCAGAGAGAAGTCCCAAGCAGTTCCAGTCAGCGATACAGATTGCGGACTGCCAGTTGCGTTGTCGGCAATGGTGATTGATCCCGTGTCCGCGCCAGGTGCCGTCGAAGACGCCGGATTGAATGTGACCATCAAAGTGCAAGGCGTTCCAGCAGGAGCGATCGTAATGGGGAATGTGCTGCCGCAGGAGTTCGAGGTGATTGTGAAGTCGGAATTGCTGGACGCTATACTTGAAATGACCACTGGCGCCGCCCCTGCGTTGCTCAGGGTTACCGTCTTTGCAGCGCTTGTGGTGGTCAAAAGTTGTCCGCCGAACGTCAGGCTCGTGGGGTTGATCGTGATTGTGGCGGTCGATACCGTGGCCGTTCCACTCAGCGGCACAGACTGCGGGCTGTTACCGGCGTTATCGGTAAACGTGATCGATCCAGTGACTGGGCCAGCCGGAGTTGACAACGAAGGATTGAACGTCACGCTCAGAATACACGGAGTTCCTCCGGGTGCGACCGCAATGGTGATCGGGAACGTAGAACCACAGGAGTTGTTGGTGATAGTGAAATTGGCGTTAGTGGATGCTATCGCAGAAATGTTCAAGGCAATCCTCGTGTCTGGGTTGCTGATCGTGATCATTTGAGCTGCGCTGGTTGTACCCGTAGCTTGTGCCGCGAATGTCAGGCTCGTGGGGTTGAACGCGATGGCTGACGCTGTATTCGATCCAGTCCCAGAAAGCAGAACGCTTTGCGGGCTGCTCGGATCGCTGTCAGTGAACACGAGAGTGGCAGATTCAGCAGCGTTCACCGATGGCGTGAACGTAACGCTTACAGTGCACGTTGCCGCCGCGGCGATCGTCGCGCCGCAGGTCTGAGAGGAGATAGCAAAATCCGTAGCAGGGGCTGCCGGCGAAATTGGCACGACGGTGATGCTGGTGAAGGACACCGATCCCGTCGGGTTATTATTGGTCACCGTCACGGTTTGCGGAGTCGATGCCACGCCTGTTGCCTGCGTACCGAAATTAATAAAGGTTGGAGACACGCTGATTCCCGCAACCATCGGCAGGTCTGCGACAAATGCATTCGTGACCGCTCCTGTTTTTAACGTGGTCTGATAGGCACCGGTCGACGTCAACATGTCTGGATCGGCCATCTGACCGGTGACATAGGCGTTGGTGCCGCTCACAGCGATTCCATTTCCGGTGTCTGCCGTTGCCGGGCTGGCATTGTTGGATTGTCCTTCGTAAAAGGTAGAGTAAATCAAATCGGCGAGTCCCAGTCCGTTGGGGCCGATCTTCGAAACGAATGCCACCCCATCGGTGTTGTGAAGCGTGGTCTCTAATGCCCCTGCGGTGACAGGGAAATTGGTCGAATCCGTTGTCCCGGTAACGTAGGCGTTGCCGAGAGAGTCGGTTGCGATAGAACTCCCCAAATCACCACCCTTTCCGCCGAGAAATGTCGAGTATTGGAGGGGGGTTGTAGAATTCGTATTGAGCAGCGAAACGAAAGCCACTCCATTCGACACACTACCGCCAGCCACCGGAATGGAATTGGTGGTTACCGGAAAGTTAGACGAATAAGTTTGTCCAGTTATATATGCGACCTTGGTTGTCACCGCCGGAACGCCCGTGCCCAAACTTACCCCGAAAGCAAACTCTTGCACGCTGCCACTCAAGCACTGCGAATAGCCCAGGGTGCCGTTCGTGGTGCTAATCACTGAAATAAAGGCCGAACTACTGCCATTGGCTCCGCAAGCAGTGCTGCCGGGAACGGGTGTGCCTGCGGTCGGGAAATTCGTCGAATCTGTGCCGCCTACAACATAGGCGTTAGAATTGGCATCAATCGTTACACCTAAAGCGATATCGGCGACTCCCAGAAAACCACTGGTCGCACCCGACCCGCCCAAGTATGTGGAATACACTAGCGAAGCAGCTCCGCTGTCCGTCGTGTTGATTTTAGTTAAGAACCCAGTACCAGCTGCGTTAGGGCCGTTTGGGATTTGCGTTCCCATCGTTGGGAAGTTACTAGACGCTGTCTCGCCGGCGACGTATGCGTTGCCAGTCGCATCTACTGCGATAGCGAGCGCCTCGTCCTGCGTGTTGCCTCCAAGAAAGCTGGAATAAGCGAGCTGAGCCGACCCAGTGGCGGAAGGCGTCAATTTTGTAATAAATGCTGTCTGGCCGGTGTTGCCGGTCGGAAAAGTAGACTGTAGTGGAGTAGTGCTTACCGGAAAGTCCGTCGAATACGTGAACCCGGCTACATAAATATTGGCCGGCGTCGCAGTGTCAACCGCAATTCCATTCGCTTGGTCCCCGAACATCGCGGTTGAATTACCGCTGCCGCCCAAATATGTCGAATATAGAAGCATTGTGCCAGTTGGGTTTAGTTCGGATACAAATGCAGTGCCGAACGCAATGTCGCTCGGCGGTGTGGTAGATTCCGGATTTTGTGTTGGGTACATTGTGGAGAACGTACTGCCCGCAATGTACGCGTCTCCTGCGGCGTCCAAGGCAATGCCAAACGCAGTGTCCTGATTTTCGCCTCCGATATAAGTGGAGTAATTTAGAACTGGGTCGATGGTTAGAGGCTGCGTGCGATCGTAATTGCCAACCGAAAAGCGGACTTGATGATTGTCTGCGATCACATAGTTTCCCGCGATTCCGTGGCGTTCCCCGTTTATTTCCTGATATACAACCGGCTTCAGCAGAGCAACCCTACCCCCGGCAACGCTCATGGTTAGAGCGCCGCGGGAATTCACTCCGAGCTTGCGTGCGCCCTGAATGTCGAGCGCGATTGCCTTCGGGTCTGCGCCGGGAGCTACCACGAAGTCATACTCCAGGCGCTGCTGGTTGCCATAGAAGACTGCATCGACGCCAGGATAGACGCCCTTGTAGCGAACCGCACCATAGGAGGGGATATCGGTGTGCCATTTTGTTGGGTCGTTTCCGATGAAGTAGCTGATCTTGCCCGGCAGCGGGTTTGTCCCTGCGATTTCGGGCGTGGAATTTGAACCTTCAAATCGAACGCGGAGAACGGAAGTCTTCACAACGCCGCGCGATTTTCGGTGGGATGCCATGAGGGCGGTGCCCTTGTCTGCTTTGGCACCTGCCGCCTCATGTTGCTGAAGCGCCAACACTACTTCCTGATTGGTAAGAAAAAGCCCATAACCAGATCCATGCGACAGATATCGAACCTGGGGATCTGTCTGGCCCTGGTTGGGCTCGAATGCCATTGGCAATTTGCCGTAGGCATTGGCCGCACCCTGCTTTTGCAATGCCTGTGACGCCTGATTTACCGCATAGCTAGCCGTCTGCGTGACAATTCCCTGGGTTCCGTTTTTCTGGTGGGTAGGCGCTATTGCGAAAGAGAGGACGGTGAGTGTTAAACCGGCAACGGAAAATGCTGCGATTCTGACGGGAAGGGGTTTCCTGTACATTATCTTTCTCCTCAGGTTACGTTCAACCGAATGGTTCTTAATGAGTTCGGATAAATTATGGCGGTGCCCCCGTTCGAACTTGTTCAGAAGGTCTGGTTTAGGCGAAGACGAGATTACCCACTGGCTCGGACACCGGCGCCGGTTCGTGGGAGGGGGCCACGCCATTTGCTCCTGAATCCTAGCATAGCGATGAAAGGTGAAGAACCCCGGAGGTGAGATATTCAGGTGCTGTTGCCTAAAAGCTACCGTACAAAATACCGGGGGTAATCACCCGAGCATCTGGACCTTCAAATCTCCGCTGAACATCCTCGCAGATTAGCCGGCAAAAATCCACAAGACGGGCTGCATCTCGATTAGCGTGAAGCTGACGCACGGGCACGTGTGGCACGAGGCGCCCTAAGACTTCGAATTCTTTAGTACGTAGGCGCGCGTCAAGCACATTGCTGGCAAATGTATTGGCTACAAGTGTCATAAACGCCTTCTGTGCCGGTATGTCTTCCACTACCGGCGCTGGGTCGCCACGGCGCTCACCAAGAACGTAAATGGCGGCCAGAGGAAGTGAACGTCCCTCAAACTTCAATTCCTGTTTTTCGAGCGAAAGGCAGCGTTTCTCGTAGTTCACACTGAAAGTCGGCAGGGCATCCGCGGAACCGTATAACGACTCCACCGACTCCGGCCAGAGACATAAGTAAGGATAAGCAGGATCAACGAAAAAGGAGCTTTCATGCTCCGATAGAGCTACGACATCGTCGGACAGAACCGCATAGCCCTGACGCGCGAGCGCAGCGGCTGTTGTCGATTTCCCGGCTCCCTCGCTCCCCACAAAAGCCACAGCGCGGTCACCAAACGCTACAGCGCTGGCGTGAAGACATGTCACGCCGCGAAACCTCAAGAGCAATCCCAGCACTGGCCCAAGCAAATATGTGGCTGTGTCCCCAATTGTCAAATTGCCGGGCCAGGTTGCCCAGATTTCGCTGCCATCCATATCCAGCCAGAATTCTGTACCGTCGAAATACACGAGATGAAAAAATGAGCCGTTGGCGACTTTCCAGATTTGCAGCCCCGGATTGCCCTGATTATCTTTGTAAGAACTGGTATAGGCGGGCTCTCGCGGGCCGCTTGGAATGGCCGCGCACGCGTACGGAGAGACGTTCATATGGAGCGTAATCGAGGCATTACGCGATGATGGAAGCGATGAACTCGAAGGACTCGAATCAACAGGCAGCGGAATCAAGCCTGGCAGCAGAACCTCTGAGCGGAGTAAAAAGCCGAAAACGGCGTAGGTAAAATTCACCTCCATCAACGTGCGAGTCCCATTTTGCAGATGGACCTGGAGGCGACCGAGTGGCCCAGGTAAACGCGACTGGCTAAATTTCGCACCTCAAGAAAATTGCAACCCATTTATCTCAAACGATGTCGAAATTCGCACCTATGCGTGAGTTTTAACCTTAGGAAAACTGCCCCCATGGTCAAGATTACCCGACGTGCCGATCTTCTTCGTCAGTTCCTGCACCGTACCGTAAACCGTTAGGATTGGAGATGAATAAGGCTTCTTATTATCCCGTTTTGCGGGCTTAAGCATTGCGAACCTCCGCACGAAAGTTATACCGAATCCCTCGCGCTGACTGCAACCAGAAGTTAAGACACAGCGGCCGGATCGTTATATCTGCCCGCGTATTTTTTTCGCTCCCAGCAGCTGCCAGAACAGATTTATCAATATATGAATCCATATCCAATGCCCAGTTTACCTGATTCATCCAGCCCGCGGGCAACTGTTTTAAGTGTTCGGCCAATGGGTCACCGGCCAAGGGGGTCTTGGGCCTCGTGCGCACGCGCTCCGGTAAACGTCCTACAGCTGTGTCGCGCAGGAGTCTCTTCTCGAAGAACCACGGAAACGGCGGGAGCGCCATCAGGAAATTCACAATGCGCAAATCTAAAAATGGGTACCGCACTTCAACGGGGTAACGCGTAACCCCCGGATCCCCCAATTCGAAAAGGAGAGCCCACTGCGGCAGTGTCAGAGAAGCGTGCCCCTTCGGAAGGACCGGATGGGGCACCGCTGGGAATTCTCGCCACTCCTTCGCCCGGTCCTTAAGATTCAGACGGCGCGCAAAGTCCGGCGAAAGCCACTTAGGATAGACAGGGGCGTGAGGATCATTTCCAAAAAGCCCCCGCGCACGGCGCGCAATCCCGGGAACAATCGAAGGACGCACGCTGAGATAGCGCACAGTTTGAGCGAACAGGTTGCTCCATTCCTGCCGTCGAATCATGTCTTTCGCGAACGGCCAAATCTCAAAATGCATCAGATTGTCCGCGCCTTCACCGGAAAGAACGACGCGGCAATCCTTGGAAATAGTGCGGAATTGATCGAACAGCCCTGCAAAAAAAGCATCATCGACAGGCTCGGGCGAACTTACCTCGGGTTCGTTCCATCGTTCGAACGGCCGCAGGCCATCCATGGGAATACACTGGATCGGAATCTTAAGAAATTCGGCGACTTCCCGCGCGTGCGGACCATCCTGATCCGGGATTAAAGACTCGTAGACCACGGTATAAGCGCGCAAATCCGCGCCACACCCGCCGGAAAGTTCGCGAGCTGTGGCAGCGACCACACCCGAATCAAGCCCGCCACTCAACAATATTCCCGTGCGATCCGGGGCAATACGATCCGCAACCGCCGCCTGCAAAAGAAGCTGAAAGTGCTCGACGTAATCCTCGGCGCGCTCGTAGCGGATGCGCCCTTGGGTCGGCGCCGACCAGTATCGATGGATGCGCAGACCCTCGGAAGAAACCGTCATCGAGTGCGCCGCTGGCAGGCGCCTAATGTCACGGAAGGTAGTCGTAGCGTTGTCGCAATTCAATCCGAAAAGCAGGAAGTCGCCGATCGCCGCATCGTTCAATTCGTCGGACACGCCAGGATGCAGGCGCAGGCAATTCAGCGTGTTACTAAAGCAAAACAGCTCGCCCAATTCGCAATAGTAGAATGGCTTGATCCCAAAATGGTCGCGCGCGCAAAACAGGGTTTTCCGCTGTGCGTCCCAAATGGCAAATGAAAAATCGCCCCGCAGGTGCTGAACGCAGTCGGTACCCCATGCCCCGTAGGCCCTCAAAATCAGTTCGGCATCGGTCAGCGTCGGTTTAAACGCGTCGCCACCCGCCACTTCGAGAATTTTGCTTTTAAGTTCGTCGCGGCAGTCGATCCGGGCATCCGCAGTAATCCACAAGTCCTTCAAATTTGCCGGCTGCCGTTCGAGTTTCGATTGCAAAGTGGTTCGCAACATCGTGTGGCCCAAGCCAACGAGCCCATGCGACCAGGTCTCTCTCGCGTCTGGTCCGCGATACGAAAGAAAATGGGTAAGGTCTTGCAACAGCGCTCGGTCCACCGGCGCTCCGCTGAGATCGAACATGCCGACGATGCCGCTCATTCTGTTCGCGTCTCCATGGATAGAACAGGACTCTCGAATGGCACGAAGTGCCGGTGTTCCTGGTTTGAGCCGTCAAGCACCACTCCATCCAACTCAACCCAGGCGTGCGCTTCGAACTGTCCCGATTCCTTACGTCCGCCGATTCGCAGGGCTGCAACAATTCCGCGCCGTCGCAACAGCCACCACAAAACCAGTGAATGTTCCAAACAGTTCGCGCCAACCAAAATATTCCGAGCCGCGGCTGCTTCCATTCGCGTGATTACGCGCGCTGTATCTCCGTCCGATGCGACTCGCGCACGGCCGGTTGTTTTAGCGAGTGGAGAAAAGAACTCCAGCATCCGTTGCCACCTGCGAAAGCCGACCAGGCGTAAACCAACCCAGGTAGCGAGCAGCCCACCCGCGGCTTCGAGAACAACGCCGCGCTCGAAAGAGCTCAGTCGTCGAAATGTTTGCCACCGTCTAATCATGCTTTTTTGCTCATCCGAGTTGATCAATTTCAACCCAAGGCGCGAAACAAAGTCGCGCAATTAACGAACAGCTGCCGCACCCCGAACTTCGATCAAGCCTTCATCCCGCATTTTCTGGAGCAACGCGAGCAAATCCTGCGTGCAACGCTCTCCGTCCACGTCGTACTCGTCCAGCAAAACATCACGCAACTCACCGACGCTTTTCGGTTGCTTCAGTAGTTCCCACACGCGCGTGCCTACAGGGTTCATGCCGTAATACACGCTGTTCTTCAAATTCAAAATCGCCGACTCCTCTCCGAGTGGGCAGGAAACCTGCTCGGGAGCCGCCACAACCACCGTGTGTAGAGAGAGAGGTGCATCCATATCGGTTCGATTCCAAATTTAGGGCTGGGTTCACTCCGTCGCGTGGGCTCGCGACAGGGTTCGATCCGACACGCACGCCCAGTGCTTATCGATTCGGCCGACACCATTCTACTGACAGTCTCGTTGTACGGCAACGGTTGAACTGGATTCGACCCGGCGAATTGGTTATAACGAGCTTGGTGCCTTCGCCTGCCATTTGCGTCGAATCGCTCGAGAAATATTTTCCGCCAGCGCTTTCCGGCTGGCGCGCGATGCTGCAACCGGTCGCCCGGCCCACCGAACGAGCCCTCGCCGGCATTTCCTTTTCTCTCCAGCCCGGAGAGGCGGTAGCTATCGTAGGTCCGAACGGTGCTGGCAAGTCAACATTACTCCGAATACTTGCTACGTTGATTATCCCCACGCGAGGACACGCGCGGATTGGCGATCACGATGTTGAACGCGATGCGCCCGGCGCGCGACGCCAGTTCGGATATCACACAGGAGGCGACGAAGGTTTTTACACGCGCCTGAGCGGCCGGGAAAATCTCACATTCTTTGCCGCAATGAACAATCTCTCCGGCGCAGCAGCCCGCGAACGAATTGCACTGGTGGCCGAACTCATGGGACTTCGCGACGAACTCCATCGCCAGGTGCGCACTTTATCCACCGGCACAACGCACCGCTTGGGTCTTGCGCGAGCTCTGCTCCACAAACCTGCCGTGTTGCTCCTCGACGAGCCCACGCGCAGTCTCGACCCCCTCGCTGCGGCGGATTTTCGCCGCCTGCTGAAACAAGACCTCGTGGGCCAGCATGGAACGACTTTGCTTTTCGCTTCGCACACACTGAGCGAGGTCGAGGAGATTGCCGATCGCGTAATCCTGCTGGAAAAAGGCCGCGTGGCGGCTTACGGCACTCCACGCACTCTGCGCGCGTCGGCTGGCGCCGCAACGTTCGAGGACGCAATCACTCGCCTCGTGCGGCGTTCGACTACAGCGGATTCACGGCCATGAACGTGACGCGCAACTTACGAAAAATCGCCGCATTTTTCGCGCGCGATTTCGCCATCGCTCGCGGTTATCGAGGAGCGTTCTTCCTCGAAACACTCGAAGCGCTTTTCGGTGTCGCTACCTTCTATTACCTCTCGCGCTTTGTCGAAAGCCCGGAGTTGGCGAAATCCCTCCCGCCCGGAAGCAATTATTTTGCTTTCGCGTTGGTTGGGTTCGCTTTCTTCGACTACCTGAGCGTTTCGTTGAGCGCCTTCGACAGCAGTATCGAGGAAGCTCGCCAGAATCGCACTCTGGAAGCGTTACTCGTCACCCAAACTCCGTTGACGATCATCCTCGCCGGCTCCGCAGTGTATCCTTTTGCCGCATTAGCTTTGCGGACGTGCGTTTACCTCGCCTGGGGCGCGTTGCTATTCGGTTTCAGTCCGCTGCATGCGAACTGGCTAGGAGCAATTGCGATTCTCATCGCTTCGATTTTTGCGTTTTCAGGGCTGGGAATAATGTCGGCTAGCTATTCAGTTCTGTACAAGCGCAGTAATCCGGTGAAATGGCTCGTCCTCGGGGTCTCGGGACTGGTGGGCGGAATGATGTATCCCGTCAGCATCTTGCCCATTCCTTTGCGGATGCTAGCGCGTTTGATTCCCGTAACCTACTCGCTCGAAGGGATGCGCGCTGCGCTGCTGGATGGCGCCGGCTGGCATCAGCTGTGGCCTTCCATTGCAGCATTGTTCATCTTCGCCGTAATGCTGATCCCCGTATCATTTCTTGTTTTCAGCTGGGCGCTGAAGCGGACCAAAATAACCGGCACCCTGACGCACATTTAGAGTTTATGGGATTTACACTTACTGGACGAAGGTCAATAAGAGAGAAAACTACAGGGAGCGAAGACGCTCCCCGTAGAATGGAGGCACTGCACAAAGCCAATTGCGAGACGAAACTAATTAAATAAAATCTTCTTTTTCCCCGAGCAATTGCGACTCCAAAATGAAGAACCGTAAACAGTTCCGTTACAATCGGAAGATATCGCCGTTCCCTTCAACACGAGAAAACAATTGCACACTCTAGGCGGCTGGCTTCCTACGCGACCCAGTACGTACAGGATTTATCTTATCCCGAGTCGCCCATCCACTACCAAGTTAATAGCCCTCGCCTTTGTCTCCGAAAGCTGCAACGCTTCCGCGTCCGCATGTTGCAGACATGGATGCACTGCCCTCGCGGTACAATGATTCGCTGCCGGGAAGGCTTGCGCCATGAACATCCCCCTGCTGGACCTGAAAACTGAATACTTACATTTACGAGACGAAATTCTCCCGGCGCTCGACCGGGTCTGCCAAAATTCCGCCTTCGTATTGGGCGAGGAAGTCGAATCTTTCGAACGTGAATTCGCCGACTTTTGCGGCACGCGACACTGCGTCGCGCTGAGTTCCGGAACCGCCGCCTTGCATTTGGGTCTGCTGGCGCTTGGAGTCCAGGCTGGTGATGAAGTAATTACGACTCCGAACAGCTTTTTGGCCACAGCTGAAGCCATCACATACTGCGGCGCTCATCCCGTAATGGTGGATATCGATCCGGCCACTGCCAATATCGATCCCAATCTAATCGAGCGCGCTATCACGCCGTGCAGCCGCGCAATCATTCCGGTGCATCTCTATGGCCGCCCGGCAAATATGGATGCAATTCGCGAAATCGCAGCCCGGCGCAATTTGCGAATTCTGGAAGATGCTGCGCAGGCCCATGCCGCGCGTTACCACAACCAGCGAGTCGGTTCTTTGGGTAACGCCGCAGCGTTCAGTTTTTATCCAGCAAAAAATCTCGGAGCCTACGGAGAAGGCGGCGCCCTGACGACCGACGACGAGGCAATTGCAAAATTTGCGCGCGCCGCACGTTCCCATGGTCAGACGGCGCGCTACGATCACGAGTTCCCCGGTTACAACTACCGGATGGATGGATTCCAGGGTGCGGTCCTTCGCATCAAGCTGCGCCGACTGCACGGTTGGACGGAAAGGCGTCGCGAAATAGCCGCCGAGTATCGCCGTCTTCTCGATGGTGCGCGGCTGAAAATTCCCGTTGATGATCCATGCGACGAGGTCGTATATCACCAATTCGTGATCTACGTGAGTAATCGCAACGCGGTGATCGCGCATCTAGCCGAAAAGGGCATCGAAACCTCGATCCACTATCCCAAG
The DNA here is from genome assembly GCA_963703675.1 of uncultured Acidobacteriota bacterium. Taxonomy (GTDB): domain Bacteria; phylum Acidobacteriota; class Terriglobia; order Acidiferrales; family UBA7541; genus Palsa-295. The sequence goes on from CAVPFH010000018.1 coordinate 80,584, forward strand.
CCGATACACCTCCAGCCGGCTTATTCCTCGCTAGGCTATCCAGCCGGGACATTTCCAAACGCCGAGCGCGCCTGCGAAAGAGTTCTAAGCTTGCCACTATTCCCTACGATGACGGCGGAACAAATTAAATACGTAGCAGATTCAGTAGTCGAAGCTGTGGGAAGAAAATAAGGACGACTGAGACTCACGGTGCAGCGGTGGACTTTGTTACGTTCAGCTTGGCAACGACCAAAGCTTGTGTAGGGGCGGGTTTTGAAAACTAAATCGCTTCGTTGCGCGGTCCGGAACTTTCGGAGGGTTCGCGATTCGGAGTCGCCGCAAAGCCCGCCACATTCCCAACGCCGGCAGCATTCGTGACTCGTTCGCGCAGTATTTCCGCCAAACCTTCGAAAACTTTCGAGCACGAATCGCGCAGAGCCTGATCGGCGGACCGCAGCAGCGATTCGATTCCGTTCTGCCCGTGCTCGTTCAGGCGGCGTACCGACGAGACCACCCACGAATCAGCGGTATTTTGCAACTTCTCCTGGAATTTCCCGGCGGCATCGCCGCTCATCTTATCCAGGTTCGTGGCCCACTCCTGCTGGTAAGCATCACGCTCCCTGCGGAAAGCCTCAAACGATGACGCAAACTCAGCGCTCAACGCCGCGCGTCCTTCACTAACGCCGGCTTCCAGATGCGAAGCCATCTGCGAGCGGAAGCGTTCCGTGGAGGAAATAGCATTAACGTCGAGCTGCTGATGCAGTTGCTGTGTCGTGCGTTCGAATTCCTCAAGACGCTCGCGTCGCGCGCTGCTGGCAGCAGCGCCAAACTGCGTGATCTCGCGCTCGGAAACCTCATGCAGAACCTGCCCGAACGACGACGCTGCGGCTTCCGCCGCTCGATCGAGTTCGTTTCGCGCACGCCCGACCACCTCGCCGGCGCCGCTTTCCATCCGCGACCGTATCTGAGCCACATGCACGTCGGCCAGCGCTGCGATCTGCGATTCGAACCTTTCCTCCTCAGCCGCGCTCTTTTCCGCCAGCCGCGACCCAGCCTCCATGACGGCCTGCTCCGCCAATACCTGAAACTGCAAGCGCGCTTCCTGTTGCAACGATTCGGATGTCCGGCCGATTGCTTCAGCCGCGGCCTGCGAGGCGCGCGCTCCGTTAGAATCCAATTCAGCCGCCCACTTAGCCAACGCATCTTTGCGTGCCGCGTCGAAATCAACCTGGGCGATGGTCATCGTCTGCACCACCTGCGCCGCAGCCTCGCGCTGGTTATCTTCCGAAACCTGACGCAACCGTTCGCGATGCAATCGCAAGCTCTCCTCGGCTTGCGTTTCCCGAGCTGCAAGTTCATTCACAAGAACCGACACGCGCTCCAGATGCGGCGCCAGTTTTGCTTCCGCTTGGGCAGCCATTCTATCCAGGGATTGATGCGTCAGAGAATCCAGCATAGGGGCAACGCGCTGCGACAGACCCCCAGCAATTGCCTCTGCCCGGCGATTGATCTCCGCCGTCTGCGAATCAAGAATTTTTTCCAGTCGGCGGTGAAGCTCGTTGATCGTGTCGTGACTCGCCGCTTCCAACTGCGTCGACAATTCCTTAGCTCGGCTGGCGACGTGTTCCGCCGCTACCAGCGATTCCTGGGTCTTTCTCACTTCCTGCGCGAGTGAAGATTGAATCCCGGCAAAAGTGTCGCGCGCCTCTGCGGCTGCTTGCGCGAAGGGTTCGCGTAATTCTCCCAGCCGTTCGGTTATTTTCAGTTCTGACGCGTGCAGCGCTTCCTGAGAACGCTCCGCAAGCTGTTCGATCATCCTCCGCAGATTGCTGTCGAGTGATGATTGCAGGAGCTCGTTCCACTGGTTCTTCGCCAGAGCCATTTCCGACTCCAGGCGTTGGCGCCCTACCGACAAACTCTCTTCTTGCGAAGATTCCGCGGGCTTGGCCACGCGGGCAGCCTCCAGGGACTCGAGCTGCTGAACCGCTTGGGCCACTTGTTTCGTGGCTTCCTGCACGGCGGTGCTTTCTGTGCGCAACCCATCTGCTTGGCGCTCGATGCGCTCAATCAACTCGCGCGCTTGCGCGATTTTCTGATCGAATTCGGTTTGCAGGTTTCGGACGACTTCATCTTGCCGCCCGGCTACGTGCGATAGGAACTCTTCGCGGGCGCCCGATTGTATCCGTTCAATTTCGAACTTCCACTTGGCGAAAAGTTCTTCGGCGCTCGCCGCGTGTTTGCGTTCGGTCTCCTCCGCTGTTTTTAGAACTTCGCCGCGAGCCTGATCGGCCGCCGTGGCCACGGCTTCCCGAGCTTGACGGTCAAGTTCAGCACGCAATTCGCGCAAGAGCGGATTATCCGGAGCGGACATTGATCCAGTCGGAATGCCACTCTCACTACGCCCAGCTTCATTAACGGACGGAGCTTCGGAATAATCGATCTTTGATTCAGTCATTACATTGTCCCCGGTAGACTCAAGATTTACCTGCGCGCCGCTCATTTCTTCTTGGTGATGCGCAGTCTGGTCCGCGTGCGTTGCATCAGTGGTTTTCGTCTGTGCATGCACCGGCTCGCCCGGGCCAGCCGATTCAGCATGATGGCCTCTCAGCCCCCAAACATTTGCCGGGGTCTCTAGTTCCACTGCAACCTGGAAAAAATCCCGAATCGAGTGCGGCCGTTGTACCCAGGCAACGCGAGCCCGGAAGCTACCCAGCGATTCGGCGGGGGCGTCCATTCCGAATCGCGACTCCGCCGCGCTCTGCGGCAATTCGAGAGTGACCCAAGAGTTTCGCGGGAGATGATGCTTGGAGGCATACCTGCATCCGTGGAGATTCACCGTCAATGTCGTGGTGCGTTCTTCGAAAGGCTGGCCCAGAAGATCAGTGCCGCGCACAATCAGCGGGCGAGATTCCAGGATTCGTTCGCTACGTCGGCGTTCCGTACTAGGATGGTTCCAATCCACTGTCTGCACCGGGATCCCTGTGGGCGTCTACATTTTCTCGACGCGGAATTTCTTGTTTGAAGCAAGAGAATAGCATTGTTGCAACCGCGAATCGAGAGAAGAAAGCGTCGCCCAAATTAAAATTGTGAAAAGAAATTAACGAAGTCACATACCAACGGAAAGTGTACCTTTCGTTGTAAAAAATGGATTATTTCTTCCTCTTTTTACCAACCGCAGTATCTTGTCCGCCGCCCATCGCTACTAGCCCGTCGAGCGCTTCCTTGCATTGCTTGCCCAGCGGAGTATCCGCACCCAAGTCGATGCACTTTTGATAGGCTTCGCTGGTGCCGGGGGGGATAATGTAAGTCATTTTCTCGCCTTCCTGCTTGGTGTCAATGGTCGCTGTGAGGGCGCTGCCCAGCATGTACCACGTGAGCTGGTCCTTAGGGTCGGCTTGGGCGGCTTTTTGCAGTGGCGTAACCGCTTCCTTCATGCGTCCCTTATTGCTGAGCACAATACCGAGGTTCTTCCAGCAGGTCGCGCCAGCCGCCGGATCGAGTGCTACTGCCTTATCGCAGGCCGCGCTGGCGTCGGTGAATTTTCCAGCCGCTGCCGTAGCGTCCGTCGTAGCCGCTCCCACATTGGCGAGGTTGGTCGCAAGACCCGTGTAGTAGTTCGCATTGGGTTTCAAGTCAGAAGCCTTTTGAAAAGCGGTAGCGGCATCCTGGTATTTCCCCGCGCATTCGCTGGAGGCGCCCAGATTGCCGAGGATCATCGCGTGGTTACTGACGTCCTTCTCACTCACTCCTTGCTCCGCTTGTTGGAATTCCGTCGCGGCTGTCTGGCAAGCCGTAGTCCGTTGCGATTGCAACGTGGCCTTTTGGTCGGCGGGCGCGGTCTTCATCTGCGTCTTGAAATCATTCGCTTGGGTCATGGCTGCCACGCCAGCTTCGAAATGCACCTTCATATTCTTGAACTTGTCGGCTTCGTCCTCTTTCTTCTTCACCGCGTCTGGATTAGCCGCCGCGGTGGCCGCCACCACTTCTTTCAGATTGAGCTTGTAATCTTTCTCTTCGCCATCTACTACCTGAACTTTCTCGGCATAACTGAAATCCGGCAGTACTACGGCATAAACGCCGCCCTTCAGTCCCAGTTGCACAAATTTTCCGTTCTTGTCGGTCTTCTCCGTGAAAGTCTGGCCGGTGTCCTGATTTTTCAGCGTGACCGTCGCGTTCGCCAGCGGTTTCCCTTCCTTATCCAGAATTTCACCATTAATTCTTCCCGTTCCCTGAGCCATGGCCGTCGCGGCGAACACTAAAACCAGCGTCCAGGCTCCCAGGACAGAAATCAGCTTTCTCATGTGCGGTTCCTCCGGCGATAAAATTGCGGCGGCTATTATTGCCCAACTCGCACTCGATATGCGATAGGGTCAGGCAGCCCCGCCCTGGCAAATGCCTGCAGGCGCAACCGGCAACTATCGCACATTCCGCACGCTTCGTCTTCGAATTGATAGCAGGACCAGGTCAGCCCCAACGGCGCGCCCAATTCCACGCCCCGCCCCACGATTTCGCTCTTCTTCATGGCGATGACGGGAGTGACGATATCGATTTTTGTTTCCGGCTTGGTTCCTTGCTTTATCAATTCCGCAAACGCACGATAATACTCCGGTCTGCAATCCGGATAGCCAGAACTATCTTCCTCCACGGCGCCAATAAAAATCGCTGTGGCGCCGATCACCTCTGCCCAACTGACTGCCGCGGAAAGAAAGTGCGCGTTGCGGAAGGGAACATACGTGATTGGAATCCCCGAGCCGTGCGTCAACGTCTCGCCGGATTCCGGCACGGCTAGGCGCTGATCGGTCAGTGCCGAACCGCCAATCTGGGCAAAGGAATCCAGTCGTATGGCGAGCCGTTCGCGCACACCATAGAAGTCCGCGATTTCATCGAACGCCCGCCGCTCCCGCCGTTCTGTGCGTTGCCCGTAACTTACATGCAGAGCTGCCAAGCGATAAGTTTCGTTGGCAATTGCGGTGCAGACGCAGGAGTCCATGCCCCCGCTAAGCAGCACGACCGCCTTTTGTCCTTCGACCATTTTGGTGTCAGAAACCTTAATTCTGATCCCCTGAGACAGTCAGATACGAAGTCAGACGCCCTTCATTGCCGGGTCCCAGATGAACTTGTATAATTGCAAACTCAGCCGCACGGGCAAGCCGTCCGCCAGAATCCATTCCACCAGCTCCTGCGCGATCAGCCCTTCCCATTTCCCGGCAGGGTCCGGAAACACAGGCGAAAAAAGAACCTGGTGAACGCGCTGAGTCAAATGATGCTGCTCAGTGAATTCCCTAGCGAATTCATAATCACGGCGCGTTGAAATTACAAATTTAATTTCGTCGCTGTCGGTCAGCGCTTCGAGATTGGCGATGTCAAAAGTATCGGCCTCGCCTGAGTCAGGGCATTTGACGTCAACGATTTTGATTACTTGGCGGGGAAGCGCGCCCACAAACCGCTCTCCGCTCGTTTCAATCATCACGGTATACCCAGCAGCCAATAGCTTCTCCGCTAACGCTGGAGTTTCTGGCTGCAGCAGCGGCTCGCCGCCAGTAATTTCAACCAGCCCCACGCAATTTGCCTCGTCACCTGCCAGTTTTCGGACTCGCTCGAGCACTTCTTCAATCGATTGCTTCTCGCCGCCGTGAAACGCATAGACTGTGTCGCACCACGTGCAACGTAAATTGCAGCCTGTTAGCCGCACGAAAATGCAAGGCAATCCCGCTCGCGTCCCTTCGCCCTGAATGGATTTGAATATTTCGGTGACGACCATGGCAGAAACTCGCTGGGGTCTAGTGGTGTACGGATGAATCTCGCGACCCCGAATCGGGAGACGCGCTGTTACGCTTCATCGTGTAAATCGTGAGCGCGGCCACGATGGCAATTTCCAGGCAGCCGCCAATCACCGCCGTATGCCAGCCCCATCCCAGGATCAGCCAGAAGATCGAAACGAGGAAAGCGGGAACCGCGATGATGAGAAGCCCTTTATTCATTTTTGTCGCATCCTTCAACTGCTGCAAAATACTGACGCCACGCTCTAACTTTTCCGTGACGCTATGGACGGTACGTCGCAGCCGTTACGTCCGTCTCCCAAACTGTGATGCTTGAAACCCTCGCACCATTCGGCGTCTCCCGCATTTGTTTCGCGGCTTCATCATAAATATGTTTTGCAATATTTTCCGCAGAGGGATTCAGCACATCGAACGGTTTCAACTCGTTCAGATATTTATGATCGAGCGAACGAATCACGCCTTGAATTATCTGCTTCAGGTGCACAAAATCGTAAAGCAAGCCCACATCGTCCACCTTCGGTCCCGCGAGCGTCACCCGCACTTTATAGTTGTGCCCGTGCAGATCCTCGCATTTTCCCTTGTAGCCACGCAGATTGTGCGCAGCGGCGAATGTTTCGTCCACACTCACTTCGTACATTAGCCTTCCTTATCACGCGAACCGTAGCCGGAATGGAACCTGCGCGCCAGCGCTTCAGTCAGGATGCTTTTCCATGAAACGTGATACGTCGGCGATGTCCTGCGTGGTGGTGTACTCCGGCAGGGACTCAAGAAAAATTCTACCATAGTGCATTCGTGAGATGCGGTTATCGAGGATGGCCAAAATCCCGCGGTCGGTCTTCGACCGGATCAGCCGCCCGAAACCTTGCTTCAGTGCCAAAACTGCTTCGGGTATCTGGTATTCGGCGAACGGATTCCGCCCGTCTTCCTGCAGCGCACGCACTCGTGCCGCCACGATCGGGTCGCTGGGCACCGCGAACGGCAGCTTATCAATGATCACGCAGGAAAGCTGCGTACCGGGAACGTCCACTCCTTGCCAAAAGCTGGCCGTAGCGAACAGCACCGCGTTCGGCGTGGTGCGGAATCGCTCCAGCAGAATTGATTTCGGGGCGGTACCTTGCAAAAACATCGGGAATCGCACCCGCGCGCTAACAAGCTCGTAAACAGCTCGCATCTGCGCGTAACTTGTGAACAGGCAGAACGCTCGTCCGTTCGAAATTTCCAGCAGCTTGACGATTTCATGCGCGGCCCGGCTGGAAAACGTTTCATGCCGCACGTCCGGCATCGACAACGGGATATAGAGCAAAGCCTGCTCGCGAAAATCGAATTCCTGCGGCAGCACGGTCTCTTTCGCGGGCATCACGCCCAGCCGCTGCTTCAGAAAATCGAACCGCCCGCCCACCGCAAGCGTCGCCGAAGTAAGGACCACGGTATCGAATTGCTCAAAAAGCTTGTCGCGCAGGATCTCGCTCACATCAATCGGAGTGGCCGTCAAAATAATTCCCTTGCCGCGCCGCTCGTACCAATAGACGTAACTCTTGTCCTCGCTCTCCAGCAAGAAAGTGAATTCACGCCTCAATTCTGCAGCACGCCGCGCCAAAGTAATAACTTCTTCGGGCTTAGGGTTTATCGCGGAAAGCTCAGCCTCAATGCGTTTTACGGCCGCCGACAAATCCTCGAACGTTTCATGATTACGTTCCAGGAACGATTTACGCTCAGCAGAGCCAAAGGGAAACCGACCTTCGCGTTCCGGAAAGTTTTCGAAAAACGTTCGAGCTCGTTCGCGAACACGCACCAAATGCTTGCGCAAGGGAGCAGCTTCGATTCTCAGCAGCCGCAGCATGGCTTCGGTATCGCGCATCAGTTCCTCAAATTGATAGCTCGAAACGCGCCGCCCGAAATAATCGCTAGCTACGTCCTCGATTTCGTGAGCCTCATCAAATACCACGGCGGAATATTCCGGCAGAATCGACCCAAAATCATCCTGACGAATCGCGAGATCGGCAAAAAATAAATGATGATTCACAATGATCAAGTCAGCTTCTTGCGCGCGCTGATGCATAGCCGTGATAAAACAAGTCCCGAACTCCGGACATTTCTGCCCAGTGCAAAGATCGCTGCGCGCATCGATGCGATGCCATAACTCGGCATCGTCCGGCAAAAAAGTAAGCTCGGAACGGTCCCCCGTCTCCGTCAGTTTTTCCCAGTCCTTGATCTGCGAAAACCAATCCACTTCGTCGATGCCTTTCAGTGCAGCCTGCCCTTCGATCTGGTGCACTTTCTGCCGGCACAAAAAATTGTTCCGGCCTTTCATCAACGCAGCTTTCAAGTTCGGGGCAAAATGCTTCTGCAGGAACGGCACATCCTTATTGAACAATTGTTCCTGCAACGATTTTGTCGCAGTGGAAATCACCACACGCCGCCCACTGCGAATCGCGGGGATCAAATACGCAAGAGTTTTCCCGGTCCCAGTCCCAGCCTCAATGATCGCGTGCTGGTGTCTCTGAAACGCCTCATCCACAATCTCAGCCATAGCCAGCTGCGAGGGCCGGAATTCGTACCCCGGATGCCGGCTTTCCAGCAACCCGCCAGGACCGAAGATCCCCTCGATGGTTACATCTTCAGGTTTTGTCGCAGCAGCAGCTTTTTTTACCATGTAGAGTTGAGGCGCAAGCGCGAGACGAGAAGTTAAAATAACACACATGAGACTCGTGCTCTCGTCCGTGATAGCTTAGTAGCCCCTGCTGATGGCCGGCACGATCCACAACGTTCGAATCGAAGGCCGAAGCAAACTTGGTATCATGGCCCGCTTTCTGCAACGCGAGGCTTTCCAGTGCCAGAAACAGACAAACAACGCGATTGGGTCAAAAAATTCGCAGATATTATCGGAATAACTAAAAAGAGCAAATGACCTCAAATCTCCCATCTATCGTGATCGTCGGCCGTCCAAACGTAGGCAAATCCACGCTGTTTAATCGACTCACCGGAACGCGCCGTTCGATTGTCACCAACGAGCCCGGCATCACGCGCGATCGCATCTACGGCACGGCGAACTGGGAAGGCAAATCCTTCGAAGTCGTGGACACAGGCGGAATCGTTCCCGAAGACAAAGCCGGAATCCCCGGCGAGATTCTCCGCCAGGCTCGCGTTGCAATCGATAACGCCACCCGGGTCGTGCAAGTCGTCGACGGCCGCACCGGCCCAACTCCGCTTGATCAAGAACTCGCCCGGCTCATGCGCCGCGCGGGCAAACCGCCGATTCTCGCCGTCAATAAGGTAGACACGCCGAAACAAGCCGAGCTAGCCGCGCAATTCTACGAGCTTGGTGATGAGATCTTCCCCATTTCGGCAGAGCACGGCTTTGGCGTTGATGTGCTGCTGGACGCCCTCACAGAAGAACTCCCCAAAGGCGAAACGGCTGTCGCTCCCCCGGATGTAAACATTGCCATCATCGGACGCCCCAACGTCGGAAAATCCACGCTCCTCAACCAACTCGTGGGTGCGGAACGCTCGATCGTGTCCGCCGAGCCGGGCACGACGCGCGATGCTGTCGATACCGTGGTGGATCGCAATAGCAAATCATATCGTTTCCTGGACACCGCGGGCATTCGCCGCAAAGGCAAAACCAAGCTGATCGCTGAAAAACTAAGCGTCATCGTGGCTCGACAGCACCTCGAACGCGCGGACATTGCCCTGCTGGTCGCAGACTCCGCGATGGGCATCACCTCGCACGATGCCACCATTGCGAGCTACGCCGAACAATCCGGGCGTTCCGTAATTATCGTGATGAACAAATACGATCTCGCACTGGAAGCAGCGAAGGAAAAAGCCGCCGCCCAAAAAAGGCGCGGTGGCAAATTTGTTCCGTTTAACGCGAACAAGCTGGTGCAGGACTATGAGCCTCTGGTTCGGCAGCGTCTGAAATTTCTTTCCTACGCGCCGGTGGTTTTCCTCTCAGCGAAAACCGGTGAGAACATCGACAGGCTGTACAAGCTGATCGACCGCGTCGCCGAAGCGCGCCGCCGCCGCATCTCGACGGGCGAACTGAACCGCTGGCTCGCCGGCGTGGATCTGGACAAAGGCACGTCTCCGGCAAGCCGCGAAGTAAAAATCTTTTACATCACGCAAGCCGCCACCGCACCTCCCACGTTTGTGCTGTTCACGAACCAGCTAAAGCCTCTGCACTTCAGTTATCAGCGTTTTCTCGAAAACCAGCTGCGAGCCAAGTTTGATTTCGTCGGCACGCCCATCCGTTTCACGCAACGCCTGAAAAAACGCGGCTCCCGCCAACGCGAACGCCGCGACCCGCGCAAATCGTAACCACATCAGCCTCAAAGTAAGCATAGACCACGAAAAATTCAGCCTTGCAGCCAAGCACCAAAAGGCTCGCTCCGCGCGCCGCCTCCTCAATATCCACAGCCCACAGGGGTTGACACGGCAAGAAAACGGCCTACGATACTTGCAGAGACCAAAAATATGGCAAGTGCTGCCCCAAGTCATGAGTCTTCTTCCATCCCGGAGAAGAGCCTTTTCCGCATCGGCGAGGTCAGCCGCCTGACGGCGACGAAAACCTTCGTCCTTCGCTACTGGGAAACGGAATTCCCTATGCTCGAACCGGTTAAGAGTCCCAGCGGCCATCGCCTCTATCGCCGCGAAGACATTGAGACGGTTTTCGAAATCAAGCGCCTGCTCTACGAAGAAGGCTTCACGATTGCGGGCGCGCGAAAATACCTGGAAGGCCATGGCGAAGACCACAATGGTGGCTCAGCCGCAGCCGAGCCTGTCAGCGGCGGCCGTCCTGCCGCCCAAGCTCACTCCCCAGCGTCTCGTCATGAGCCACCGACGCGACAACAACGCAAATTCCTCCTCGATTTACATGAAGAGCTGCTCGCTGTCTTGACCCTTCTCAAACGCGAGTGATACGCTGACTAGCGGTCGTAGGCAGTCGGGACGTGGCGCAGCCTGGTAGCGCGCACGCTTGGGGTGCGTGAGGTCGCTGGTTCAAATCCAGTCGTCCCGACCATTGTCCTCCGCAGTGCAACCGAAAGGAATTTTCGGAAAGTGCTACGTCCGCGCTGAATTTTCATGCCACACATTTTAATTACAAACGATGACGGCATACATGCTCCCGGTCTGCGCGCCCTAGTTGACGCGCTCAAGGGCGAGGCTGAAGTCACGGTCATCGCACCCTCGCACGAACGAAGCGCCAGCGCCCAATCGCTCACACTTCGCCAGCCGATCTACATGGACCAAATCGCGCCGAATGAATACTCGATTGAGGGCACGCCCGCAGACGCCGTGATTCTGGCATTCAACGCCATCCTCAAAGAGAAGCCCGACCTGGTCGTCTCCGGAATCAATCGCGGCGGAAACATGGGGGAAAATATCTACTACTCCGGCACGGTGGGAGCCGCGATGGAAGGTGCCATCAATAAAGTCCCCTCAATCGCGATTTCTGTGGTCAATCGCAAAAAGGATTTCGATTTCAAACCCGCGGCTCAGTTTGCGCGCATTCTAATTCCGTTGATGCTGACCGAAGGCCTGCCGCCGGGAATCCTGCTGAACGTCAACGTGCCGCAAAACTGGAACGGCGAGGTGCGAATCACACGCCAGTCCTCGAAGATCACTCGCAATCAGCTGCAACCGGGTGCCGATCCACGCGGGCGAAAGTATTTTTGGCTGCACGAGCAGCACCTCATAAACGAAATGGAGCCGGACACGGACATGGCCGCCGTCCGCGACGGAGCTATCTCGATCACGCCTCTTGAACTCGATCACACGCACGGCCCGTCCCTCAATCACTTGTCGCACTGGACAAAACTTCTGGAATCCGTCGCCCGCAAGTAGGGCGGCAATTCGCCGACTCTCGGTCACTCCCAATTGCAATTGCCTGCTTCCCATTATGCTGTACCGCGCCGCCGATCCGGTCGGTTGTGATAGCCTCCATGACGAAAAAATGGACAACACATCAAAACACTTGCTACATGCTTTGGCGTTTGCTTTCGCAACGGTCGGCCTGGCTCTCCACGCTTTCGCGCAAACCTCAACTCAGGGGCCCGCTCCGCCCGTATATGCCACGATGAAAATCGTTCACGCATGGATTCCAATGAAAGACGGCGTGCGCCTTGCCGTAAACCTCTACATGCCCGATGGACCGCTGCGAGGTGCCAAGCCCGGCGAAAAATTCCCGGCGATTCTCGAATACTTGCCTTACCGCAAAGACGATTGGACCCTAGCGCGCGATTGGGAACTGCATTCGTACTTCGTCCGCCGCGGCTACGTCACCGCCCGTGTGGATCTTCGTGGCACGGGCGCGAGTGAAGGCATGCCCCCGGACCGCGAATATTCAGATCAGGAACAACGCGACGGAGTCGAAGTGATCGACTGGCTTTCGAAACAGCCCTGGTCGAACGGAAACGTGGGCATGATGGGAATTTCCTGGGGCGGTTTCAACGCGATTCAGATGGCGCGCCTACATCCTCCCGCCCTGAAAGCCATTATCGCCATGTGCGCCACGGAAGAATTGTTCCACGACGACATTCATTACATTGACGGCCTGATGCACGTTGACGAATTTGAGCTGGGCATGGATCTTCAGCTCGGTCTTACGCGCGCGCCCGATTTTCCCACCGACGAAAAGTCAATGGCGACGCATTTTGACGCCACCCCATGGTTCCTGCTTTACCTGAAACATCAGCGTGACGGCGAATTCTGGCGCCGCGCTTCGGTCGCGCCGAACCATTACAGCGATTACACCGTCCCAAGTTTTATGATCGGCGGATTTCTCGACGGCTATCGCGACAGCATCCCTCGCTTCTTCGAATATTCCAAAGCGCCGCTCAAGGCGTTGCTGGGTCCTTGGAATCACAGTTTCCCGAATGATGCGCAGCCCGGACCATCCATCGAATGGCGTGCGGAGGCTACGCGCTGGTGGGATCATTGGCTGAAGGGCGTGCAGAACGGAATCATGGACGAGCCACGTTTCGAAGTGTACATGCGCCACTGGTATCCACCGGACACCAGCATTGCGGTAATTCCCGGCGATTGGCGCGCGGAAAAAACCTGGCCGCCTGCCGGCGCGCACATCACAACTCTTTATCTTCGACCAAATCACAGCTTGAATGTGTGGCCCGAAGAGTCGAGCGGTTCGACGATTCAGGAATTGAAATATGTTCCGTCGGTAGGCATTGAAGCAGGTTTCTGGTGGGGCGATCTCACCGCCGATCAGCGCCCGACCGATGCCTATAGCCTTGTGTATGATTCGGCGCCGCTGGAAGACGACACCGCCGTTCTTGGCTGGCCGAAAGCGATCTTGTCGGTGCAATCAAGCGCTTCCCTCGCCGACTGGATCGTACGCCTTTCTGACGTGGCGGCCGATGGCACAACAACTCTAATCACAGGTGCAGGTCAAAGCGGCGCACAGCGCGACTCCGCGGCGCATCCCGAAAACCTGAAGCCTGGCGAAACGTATGTGCTTCCGATCGAATTGCACGTCACAAGTTGGCTCTTTCCCAAAGGGCATCGCATTCGCCTAGCGATTTCAAACGCGCTTTGGCCCATGATTTGGCCGACTCCGGATGCAATGACCACGTCTGTTACTGTCGGCGGTGCTGCAAAATCGCGGTTAGAGCTGCCCTTGGTTCCCATCGAGCCGCCGGCTCGGCCCCAGTTCGCCGCTCCCGAAAAGGAAGCGCCGCTCGAGGGCGTGAAGTCGCAAGGCGACACCTGGCCTCCACAAGATTGGACCGAAACGCATGACTTGATCACCGGAATTACGCGCGTCGCCTGGAGCGGAGATGACGCTACCGATTTTCCCTGGGGCCAGATGAAAGACCACGAACAGATGAGCTACCAAGTTGCTGATACCAAGCCTAATGTGAGCACCGTTCACGGCGAAGGTTCCACGACTGTCGAGTTGCCCGGCCGCGCGTTGGTCTGGAGTGTGATCCTCAATCTCCGCAGCGACGAAAAGAATTTCTACTATCACTTCGAGCGCCATCTAACCGAAAATGGCAAACCGTTGCGTGACAAAACCTGGGAGGAAACAATTCCGCGTGATCATCAATAGCGCAGGGAAGCTGAGCCGTCCTTCTGTGCGCGGCCGAGGACAACTTCTCTTGAAGTGCCGCTCCGTCACGTCCCTGTGGGTCGCTCCGTGAAGAACACTGCAATCTTGCTCGTCAGCTGCCCTGATCAAAAAGGCCTGAACGCTTCGATTCATGATTTTATTTACCGTGCGAATGGAAACACCCTTCACGCCGACGAACACCAGGACGCCGAACGCAATCTTTTTCTCATGCGCGTCGAATGGGACCTCGCGGATTTCACCATCGACATGCGCGAATTTGCCAAACATTTCCAGCCCATCGCCGATCGCTTCGGCATGCAATGGCGCGTTGCGCTTTCCACGCACCGCCCAAAAGTTGCGGTCTTCGTCTCTCGTTACGATCACTGCTTGGTGGATTTGCTCTATCGCCAGCGCAGCGGCGAGCTCGCGTGTGAAATTTTGCTGATCATCAGCAATCATTCGGACGCGCAGGGCTGGGCTGACTTTTACCACATCCCACTGTATGTAATCCCTGTAACCAAGGAAAATAAAGCCGAGGCCGAAGCCGAGCAGCTAGCTTTGCTGCGGCCGCACGGGATCGATCTGATCGTTCTGGCGCGTTACATGCAAGTGCTTTCGTCGAATTTCATCCGTCAGTACCCTCCGCATCACATCATCAATATTCATCATTCGTTCTTGCCCGCATTTGTCGGCGGCAAACCTCACCAGCAGGCATTCGACCGCGGAGTAAAACTGATCGGCGCCACCAGCCACTATGTCACTGAAGTATTGGACGATGGACCGATTATCGAGCAGGACGTGGTGAGGATTTCGCATCGCGATCCGCTGGAAGATTTAATTCAGAAGGGGCGCGACCTGGAAAAAGTGGTACTTTCTCGCGCAGTTCGCTGGCATATAGAGAACCGCATCTTGCTTTACGGAAACAAAACGGTGATCTTCGACTGAGGATTTGAAGCCGTGCCGCCCTCTGCTTGCAAACCAGTTCGGCTCTATCGAGCCACAGCCACGCGTGTGTCCTGCAAATCAGCGGCCAGCAAGCGGTGGAACAGATGCTCGCCCGCTTCGCGCCGCACGGAAAGTCGCCCAGCCTGATAAGCCCGTGAGCTCAGGCCGCGCTGAACCCCGTCGCAGATGACGATGTCTTCCTGCTGCACGCGCTCGCTTACGCCCATGCTCTCGCGAATGTACGGCATCTGAGCGTCGCTGGTATCGCCGAAATAGAAATCGAAAATTACCTCGCAACGATCAACGCCGAGCGGCAGTACCAGGTTGGTATCGAGGTATCCTTCATACCAATTCAGCATGAAATTCGGATACTGCCAGAAATAATAAGCACGATCGCCTTTCCGAGTCGCCGCCGCGCTCGCTTCTGAACTCTTGTCAACCGCCACCGGGCTGGATTGCACACAACAGCGGTCCACATTCTCAATCGTGTAGTTGGTGTAATCCAGAACGCTGTTCAGTCCCTTGTGCATGTGCGGGACGTGGTAGCCACCGTCGAGAAAATTGTCCACATACACTTTCCAATTGCAGTTGATGACGTAGCTTCGGCGTTCCACAAATTTTAGATCGCTGAAACCGAGTGGCTTCGCCAAACCTACCAGCGCGCCCAGGAATTCCTTCAGCGGTTCCGCATGCGCATCCAGATTGACAAAAACAAAATTCTCCCAGGTGTCCACGCGAATCGGCACCAATCCGTTTTGCGCGCGGTCGAAATCGCATACGCCTTCGAACTCGGTCATGCCGCGCAATTCGCCTTCCAGGTTGTAGGTCCACCCGTGATAAGGGCAGCGCAGGTGTTGCGCCTGGCCACATGGTTCATTCATCACCGTCATGGCGTGATGCCTGCAAACGTTGTAAAACGCGCGCAACTTGTTATCGCTGCCGCGGACCACGACCACGGGTTCGGTCGCGACGCTCGCGGTTACGTACTGTCCTGGCTCTTCGACCTGCGCCGTGCGCCCCACCGCTTGCCATGTGCGCGAAAAAACGGTCTGTAACTCAAGCTGAGCCAGCCGCGCATCGGTGTACCACGAAGCCGGAATGGTATGAGCGTCGGGTAAACTCGCGGCCGCATTGTAGGAAGCGAGAATTTCCTTCAGGGTAGGCTCCATTGCAATTCTCTCCACGCGAAATTGTGTGATTCCCGGCAAAGCGCGACGCCAATCGGTTTCAAACGCCGATCGCGCCGCGCAGCACTAGTAAAAACTGATTGATTCGCGCCTCATTCTTATCCGGATCGGCAGGATGCGGAAAAAGTCCCGGATCAAGTTCCTCTGTCAGTAGCGCATCCTGAAAACGCTCCATGGTCCAATCCAAGATGGAGACGATGAGCGTGGGATCAACGTCAGACCGCACTTCACCACGCGCCACGCCCAGCCGCACGAAGGCAGTGCTGCCGTAGGGATCCTCAGCCAGCAAGAACCGGTTGATTTCACGTTTCAGCGCCAGATCAACTCCGTAATTCCCCAGCAACGCGACGCGATAGGGAATCCAGTCTTCGCGCACCAGGCGTTCGGTGCGCAGCAGCCAATAACGCAGAGTTTCAAAGAAACCTTTTTCGCGAATTTGCGAAGGGCAATCGAGGTATGCGGGAAACGAGCGCACCGCTTTTTTGTAGGCTTCGACGAAAAGCCCGCCCTTGCTCCCGAAGTACTGGAAGATCGATCCTTTGGCCACGCCGAGTTGCGCCGAAAGATCCTCGATACGTGCCGCGTGATATCCGTGCTCCGCAAAATGGCGCAGCGCCGCATCGATAATGCGAGCGCGTTTAGCCGCGAGTTTAGGTGCTGGGATGGCGTGTTGCGCGGCAGTGAGCGCCGCGGGTGGGTGGATCGATTTGGATTGCTGTTGTGACCGATGGTCATGCACAAAAGCTCTCATTGGATTGCATCCCCATTTGTGATAAATAATGCGCGCAACAAGTCCCGTGACTGGCGGTCATACTAATCCAGCATGCTCCCTCAGCGCAAGTCCTATGACGCGATTGTCGTCGGCGCCGGCCATAACGGCCTGACGGCCGCGGCTTATCTTTCGCGCGCCGGACTTACGACTCTGGTTCTGGAGCGGCGCGAAATCATCGGTGGTTGCTGCGTCACCGAAGAGATCGCTCCGGGCTGCCGTGCTTCCACCACGTCGTACATCGCCAGCATGTTGCGCCCCACAATTATTCGCGACCTCAATCTTGCCGGCCACGGACTGCGAATGGTGCCCTGTGATCCCAGCTTGCTGGTTCCATTTACTGACGGACCCGTAGTGCCCTGGTGGGCTGATCGCGAACGCGCCATCGCTGAATTTCGCAAACTTTCGCAGCGCGACGCTGACACATTTGTCCGCGTGGACGATCAACTGAAAAAACTGGCTCGTTATCTGCAGCCTTTTTTTCTGGAACCGCCGCCCGACCCAACGCGCCAGGGCGCCGACGGCTGGTTCGAGCTGCTGCGCGTGGGAAAACGATTCCGCGGAATTAAAGGCGAAGAAGCCGCGCAGCTGATTTCATTCTTGACCGGAAGCCTGGGCGATTTTCTCGATCGCAATTATGAGTGCGAGAAAATAAAAACGATGTTCCTCGCAAACAATGTCTACGGCAAGCACGGCGGTCCTTATGACGCGGGCACGGCGCTCGGGCTGCTTTTTCATCTGCTAAGCGGCGGCGATGGTGAAATTCAAGGATTTTACGGCCACGTTATCGGTGGAATGGGCTCCATCACGAAAGCGTTGGGTTCGACCTGCCGCAAACTAAGCGTCGACATTCTGACGTCCACGCCAGTTTCCAAAATCAATGTAGGCGACGGCCGCGCTCTAGGGGTGATCCTCGAAGACGGATCGGAAATTTCGGCTAGCATCGTCCTCTCAAACGCGGATCCCAAGCACACATTTTTGGGGCTTGTGGACGGGGGCCAACTGCCCGCTGATTTTCGCCACGCGATTGCAGGCATCAAGATGGATGGACCATGTGCCAAGGTGAACTTCGTTTTAAGCGAAGAGCCGCGCGTCAATGGAATGCCGCGCGATTGGTCCGCGCCACAACGTTCGCTTTTCACGTTAGTGCCGTCGCTGGAATTTGCGGAACGCTGCTACGATATCGCCAAGTTCGGTGAAATCCCCGAACAGCTGTGGGTCGATTGCGTGGTGGCGTCAAATGTGGACTCCACGCTCGCGCCACAGGGCAAACACATCATGACGACTTTCATTCAGTACGTCCCGTATAAACTGCGCCAGGGAACCTGGGACGAAAAAAGGGAATTGTTGGGCGATCGCGTGGTGAAAAAAATCGCGGAGTACGCGCCGAACGTGCCGGATTCAATCATCGCGCGCCAAGTCCTTACTCCGTTGGACCTCGAACGCACTTACGGCCTCACCGAGGGCAATATTTTTCACGGCGATCTTTCGCTCGAGCAGCTTTTCTTTATGCGTCCGGTGGCAGGATGGGCGCAATACCGCACGCCAATCGAAGGGCTTTATCTTTGCGGTGCAGGCGCGCACCCAGGTGGCGGCGTAACGGGCGCCCCAGGCTACAACGCAGCGCATCAAGTGCTGCGTGATTGCAAGCGCGGCAAAATCAAAATGGCCCACGCGTAGAGTCGTCCGCCGCCCTGGGCAGTTAAGTTTGTCGCGGCCACCCTCAGGTGGACGCCTTTGTAGTTTGGTTTAGTAAGCGCTGCAACGGTGGGCAGCCCGAAGGAAGAAAACATGGCAAACAGCAAAAAGAAGGGGATCCTGGAGAAGCTATCCGAAGGCGTAGTGCTGGGCGATGGCGGCTATCTGCTCGAACTGGAAAAACGCGGGCGAGTCCGTGCAGGACCGTTTACGCCGGAAGTAGCGCTCAACAATCCGGAAGCTCTGCTCGAACTGCACCGCGAGTTTCGCGACGCCGGCGCAGAGGTTCTGCAAGCCCTCACCTTCTACGCCAGCCGTGACAAGCTCGCGACAGTCGGAATGGAAGAACGTGTCGAAGAACTGAATCGCGCCGCCGTTCGCATCGCCAAGAAAGCAGCGGGAGATCGATGCCTAGTAGCCGGGAACTTGAGCCTCACCTGGATGTACCAGCCCAATAGTGCATCGGCTTCAGACCGCGTGCGCAAAACTTTCGATGAGCAACTAGACGTGCAAGTGGCCGAGGGCGTGGACTTCATCATCGGCGAGACTTTTTCATTCCTGGGAGAAGCGCTGCTGGCCGTCGAACGTGGAAAAACCACCAAGCTACCCGTGATGGTCACCATTTGCTTCGAGAATGAAGACATCACCACTGACGGCAGCACAGCCGAGGATGCAGCGAAGGCGCTGATGGATGCCGGGGCCGACATCGTGGGCATAAATTGCTTGCGCAGTCCCGAGCATACCCTGCCGTTAATGGCCGAAATGCGCAAAGCAATTAAAGGTTATATCGGTTGCCAGCCGGTGGCCTATCGCACCACGCATGAGCATCGCGATTTCACCAGCTTATCGGCATTTCCTGATCAACTCGAGCCTTACCAACTCACGCGCCGCGAGATGGGCGAATATGCCGCAAAAGCACGCGATCTCGGAGTGAATTACATCGGAGCATGCTGCGGCGCAGTCGCCACACACATCCGCGAAATGGCTCGCGCGCTAGGCAAACTGCCGGCCGACGACCGCGTTTGGAAAAAGGGCGGCGAAAAACCCATGTCTGCGTACGAATATTACGGCCATGTCGAAAAGACCAAAGCACAGCCATCGTAAGAAAATTGCCGACACCGGAAAGCTGCTCGCCTTTTTCGGCGGGTTCGGAGCATGATGTCGGCGCGATGCCCACATCCGTGCGTGATTTCCAGCTATGAGCGAAATTCCAGGTCCCAACCGGCCGCTCCGCGCGATGGGTTTTCGGGATCTGGTAATGTTCTACATCGTCACCGGAATCAGCCTGCGCTGGATCGCAACCGCGGCCACGGTCGGTGCCGGCGCCGTCGTAATCTGGCTGATCGCCTGGTGTTCGTTTTACCTTCCTCTTGCGCTTTCGGTGATGGAGCTTTCCTCGCGCTATCCGCAAGAAGGCGGGATGTACGTCTGGACCAAACGCGCCTTTGGCGAATTCCCCGGCTTCATGACGGGCTGGGCTTATTGGGCTAGCAACCTTCCTTACTTCCCCGCAGTGCTGTACTTCGCGGCCAGTAATGCCTTATACGCAGGCCCGACGCGTTGGCTGATGCTATCCAACAACAAGGCGTATTTTTTCTTGTTCGCGCTGTCTGGCCTTGCTCTAGCGACATTCTTGAATGTGATCGGCCTTTCTATCGGCAAGTGGCTGCACAATCTTGGCGCAATCGGCACTTGGTTGCCGATTGCTATGCTCTTTGCCATAGCAGGCATCGCCTGGCATCGCTTCGGCTCCGCTACGCAATTCACGCCAGCGACAATGACTCCGCACATGCATCTCCGCGATGTGCTATTCATGGCCACGATTGTGTTTGCCCTGGGTGGCTCGGAATCCGCGTCATTCCTAGGAGATGAAATAAAAGACGCGCACAGAAACTTGCCACGCGGCCTTTTGGCGGGTGGAGCATTCGTAACCACAGGCTATATTTTGGGCACGGTTGCGGTGCTCATCGCCTTGCCCGCCAATCAGGTAAGCGGTCTTGAAGGCATCATGCAGGCGATTTCGAAATCCGCGGAACGCGTCGGACTTGCTGGAATCGCGCCGTTGGCCGCGCTCCTCATCACCATCAGCAATCTTGGGGCACTGGGTGCGTGGTTGGCGGTTTCGGCGCGCTTGCCATTTGTCGCAGGTCTCAATCGCTATTTGCCGTCCGCATTTGCGCGCGTGCATCCGAAATGGGGAACACCGCACGTAGCACTATTGGTACAGGCAGCCTGCGGTGCAGTTTTCATTGTGCTGAGCCAGGCGGGAACCAGCGTCTACGGGGCCTACGAAATTCTCGTAAGTATGGGCATCATCACTTACTTCATTCCCTACCTTTTCGTTTTCGCGTCGCTCATTCGTTTGCAGCGAGAACCCACCGGAGCTGAAACCATGCGGATCCCGGGCGGCAAACCTGTGGCTATTGCGTTAGGCACGCTCGGATTTACAACCACGCTCGTCACCATAGTAGCTTCTGTAATGCCTGCCTCGGATGAGCCGCACAAGTTGCTGGCTGTGGCAAAAATTGTGGGCCTTACAGCCTTACTTCTCGCGATCGGCGTTCTTATGTTTAAATTTGGAAGAGAGCGGAACGCGAAACTGCCCGCTTCATGATCGCCGCAGCCCCACTATTCAGCACGAGCTGACTTGGCAGCGGACGCGCCGTCCGGGTTGTGCCATCCGCCGCAACAGCCCGCGAGCCGCTCGGCTTCACGAGGACCCCAGGAACCGGGCTGATACGGAATTGCCGGCACCACATTGCCGAGGATTGGATTGATCACAGCCCATGCCGCTTCCACCGCGTCCTGCCGCACGAAAAGCAGCGAATCGCCTTTCATGGCGTCTGTCAACAACCGCTCGTACGCTTCCATTTCATGCGATTCGTCGGAAGACACAGCGGAAAGCTCGGTCGGTATGGTTTTGAGCGACGGTCCGGGTTCTTTGACTCGCGCGCCGAGGCTCAACGACAGATCGGGCCCCAGCCGAAACCGGAAATAATTCGATCCTGCAGGCAATTTTGTTAGCGGTGGCTGGCGAAGTTTCACCAGAACTTCCGTCGCAGTCACCGCCAAACGCTTTCCAGCACGCACAAGAAATGGCACGCCCACCCAACGCCAGGAATCAATTTCCAGACGGACAGCCGCATAAGTTTCCACTGGAGAGTTCGGAGCTACTCCCGGTTCGTTCTGGTAACCAACGAATTGCCCACGCACCAGATTCTCCGGAGTGATCGGAGGAATCATGCGAAAAATCTTTACCTGCTCGTCGCGCAATGATTCCGGATACATGCTGGTAGGCGGCTCCATCGCCAGGAATCCAACCACTTGAAGCAAATGGTTCTGGATGACATCACGAATAGCCCCGGTTTCATCGTAGAACTTGCCGCGTCCTTCGACGCCGAACGATTCCGCCATAGTGATCTGCACGCTCTGAACGTAGTTGCGATTCCAGATCGGTTCCAAAAATGCATTTGCAAACCGGAACAAAAGCAAATTCTCGACCGCTTCCTTGCCTAGATAATGGTCGATGCGAAAGATCCCGGATTCGGGGAAAACGGACTGCAGGATCGCGTTCAATCGTTTGGCGGAAGCGAGATCGTGGCCAAAAGGCTTTTCGATGATCACCCGCGCGCCCTTGGCGCTGCCTGATTTTCCCAGCGCCTCGACCACGGTGGCGAAAAGGCTGGGAGGAATCGCCAGGTAGTGCGTCGGATGCTCCGCGTTGCCGAGCACCGAACGCAACTGCTGAAACGTGGCCGGATCCTGATAATCGCCGTCGATATATTTCAGGAGCTGAACCAGCTTCGCGAATGCCGCTTCGTCCACGCCTCCGCCGTGCTTCGCAATGCCGTCGCGGGCGCGCTCGCGCAATTGGTCGATGGTCCACCCCGCCTTGGCCACGCCGATCACCGGCACATTCAAGTTCCCGCGCTTGATCATGGCTTGCAGCGCCGGAAAAATTTTCTTGTGGGCCAGATCGCCCGTGGCGCCGAAAAAGACTAGGGCGTCGGATGGTACTTTTGAATTTGCCGGCTCGTCCACCGCCGCTGGATTCGCAGGAATTATTTCACTCATCTCACATTGCTCCCAATAAACGCTCGCTCGTCCACAGAATCAAGATTTCTTCTCGTGATGTCCGCCGAATTCAAATCGCATCGCAGAAAGTAACTTGTCTGCAAAATCGGATTCGCCGCGCGAGGTAAATCGTTCGTAAAGCGCGTTCGTAAGCACCGGCGCGGGTGTTCCTTCTTCGATCGCCGCCTGAATCGTCCAGCGGCCCTCGCCGGAATCCGATACTCGGCCAGTAAAATCGTCCAGGGTGGGGGATTTTGCCAGCGCAATAGCCGTGAGATCCAACAGCCAGGATGCTATCACGCTGCCGCGCCGCCATACTTCAGCTACATCGGGAAGATTCAAATCGTAAAGGTAGTGCTCGGGGTAACGCAGCGGAGTAGTCTCAGCGTCGTCAGTTTGCTTCTTCTTCCCCACGTTTGCGTTATGCAAAATATTCAAACCTTCGGCGTAGGCGGCCATCACCCCGTATTCGATTCCGTTGTGAACCATCTTCACAAAATGCCCAGCGCCGGATGGACCACAGTGCAAATAGCCTTCTTCCGATGTGCCACCCATTTTTTCGCGGCCCGGAGTGCGCGGAATATCGCCGCGCCCGGGAGCCAGCGCCTTGAAGATCGGATCGAGCCGTTGAACCACAGTCTGCTCGCCGCCAATCATCATGCAATATCCGCGTTCCAGTCCCCAGACGCCGCCGCTGGTACCCACATCCACATAATGAAGACCTTTCCCCTGCAATTCCTTAGCGCGGCGGATGTCGTCGATATAGTAGGAATTGCCACCGTCAATAAGTACGTCGTCTTTCTGCAGTTTCGGCGTCAGTTGCGCGAGCGTACTGTCCACCACCGCCGCGGGCACCATCAGCCAAATCGCGCGGGGCTGCTTGAGTTTCGCCAAAAAATCATCCAGCGAACTTCCGCCGGTGGCGCCCTCCTTAGCAAGCGATTGAACCGCAGCCGGCGTTCGATCGAACACCACGCACTCATGCCCAGCTTTCATCAAACGCCGCACCATATTCGCGCCCATGCGCCCCAACCCAATCATTCCCAATTGCATCGCAGTGCTCCTCTTTAGAAAAACCGAAATTGCCGGCGGGTCCTAGGGTTTAAGCGTAGCGCCGCGGCATTTAGCGCAGCACGTCGAACATTTAAATGTAATCAGCAGTTGCGGATTCGAATCGGCACAAAAACCGCGAATCTTGAATTCCCAAGATGCGATGATCGCTGTTGCCCATAACACACCATTTATTAGGCCACATTTCTACGCCCGCACATAACCTGAATCTCGGCGTTCCGGCGTCCAGTCCTTTGTCGCTCTAACACGAGGAAGTTACGGTTTCAACAAAGCGCGATAAGCGCAAAGTTAGGCCGCGCGCCAACCAAAGTAGACTATTGCCTTACAGCTTGATTCAAAACCCATGGGCGTGTGCACAAGCACGTTAAACATAGATGCGCCGCGCTTGCGGTCAGACGCGAGGTTTGTTTGGACAGCCAGGTTGAGACAATCGACGCACCGGTGACTTCGGCGCCCGCCGCGCCACTCACTGCCGCGCCAGCGAGTTCTACAAGCCCGTGGATTTACCGTCCGTGGCTTGACCTCCTGGTAGGCTGCGGAGCATGGTCCGCTCCCCTCCTGGCTGTGGCGCTATTGATGACGCCTTCCTACACGCACGGCTGGGCCGTGGTATTTTACCTGCTAGCAATTATTTTCAACTATCCGCACTTCATGGCCACGGTTTATCGCGCATATCACACACGCGCGGACTTCGAAAAACATAAATTCGTCACTCTCCACGTCACCCTGTTGATCGTGCTCACCGGCATCGTGATGCACGCTTCTCCCCGCCTCTTTCCATGGGTTTTCACTCTCTACATTTGCTGGAGTCCCTGGCATTACTCCGGCCAGAACTACGGATTATTGATGATGTTCGCGCGCCGCAGTGGCGCGCAGATCACCGCAAACGAAAAACGCTGGCTGCGCGGAGCGTTTATCGGTTCGTACCTCATGTTGCTAGCTAGCTTTGAAACAGGCGGCTCCTCCGATCCATTGATTCTTTCGCTCGCACTGCCCGCAAAATTCACGTTGCCTCTGCGCCTGGCTTTTGGCGTCGCCTTCTCGCTATTCACTCTGCTTGGGTTCCAACGGCTAATTCGCACTAGAGGCGTTCGCTCGTTAGTCGCCCCTATCACGTTGGCATTCACCCAATTCTTGTGGTTCGTGCTTCCAACGCTGCTCGAATTGAATTCAGCCTCCCAAGTGCCCCAAACGCGCTACAGCAGCGGAATTCTCGCAGTCCTTCACTCGACGCAATACATATGGATCACAAGTTACTACCAGCGTCGCGAAGCACGCGCAGTCGGCCAGCGCAATTGGCACATGGCAGCGTATTTCGCCACTCTAGTCGCAGGCGGCATCGCGTTGTTTATCCCGGGCCCCTGGCTCGTCAGCTATCTTTTTCATTACGATTTCACTACAAGCTTTCTGATTTTTATGTCTCTCGTGAATATTCACCACTTCATTCTCGACGGCCAGCTATGGAAACTGCGCGATTCGCGGGTAGCTTCCCTGCTTGTAGATCGTAGTGGCACAGCGTCGTCGGCCGTGGCAGAAACGGCACGCAGATCATCGAAGAATCCACAGGTCCAGCCGAAAGGCTCAGGGAATGTTGCCGCCCGCTTGATTGCCGCTCCAGCATTCCGCATATCTCTGGCAGCGATGCTGTTTCTCTGGGGAGGTTTCGACCAACTCCATTTTTCGTTCGGAACGGACGAAGGGAATTTGTCGGCTCTGCTACGCGCCGCCAAACTGAATCCTTACGACAGTGCGGTGCAGGCGCGCATCGCCAGAGCAGAATCAAACATTGGCAAGCATGATGAAGCCGTAGCAGCTCTCACGCGCGCCGTCGAGATCAACCCGAGCAGCATCGGCCTCCAGCAAGCCCGGGCCCGTGCCTTGATCGAAGACGGCCGTTACGCGGAGGCTTACGCTCACTACCAGAAAATGCTCGAAAAGTTTCCGCGCGATTCCGACGACCTGGTGAATTATGGCCTGCTCGCCGCGCAATTGGGACACCCGGATGAAGCCATGGATGCGTGGGAAAAGTCGGTGGATGTAGATCCGAACCAGGCCAACGTCCATCTTTACCTCGCGGAAGCCTTCGACCGACGCGGCGAATTTGCTGCAGCAGCCCGAAACTGGAATTCGTTCCTGCAATTGACGTCGGCGCAACCCGCCGGCGGATCGCACAATCCCACGCTAGGACCACAGCAAGTGCTTACGGCGACAATTCAGCTAGCGGACGATCAGGCGCGCACGCACCAGGAATCCGCGGCGCTCACGAATTACGATTCCGCGGGCACCAAGGCACGCCAGATCGGCGATCCCAGAATGGAGAGCCTGGCGCTGGCTCACCGCGCGGATTTGGAGGATAGGATGGGTCACCCCGCGGCCGCGGCACAATCCTACCAGCGGGGACTCGTTCTGGATGTCAAGGCAGGGGATACGCAAGAGGAAGCAACTGACTGGTTCAACTACGGACAATTTTTGCGCCGTCACAACCAGCCGGATGAAATTGTTTACGCCTGCTTCCTTCACGCAGAAACTCTGCTAGCCGGCGGCAGCGATCTGGAAACGGTGCAAGCAGCACGCCGCGAAATCGCGAATAAAATGGGCAAAAACGCCGCCGCTGCTGCGCAGAAAGTTCTTCCGGCTCTGGTCGCGCGAGCGATGAGTGTTGCGCCGGTTTAACCTTAATTTCATCCCTGTAATGCGCTGCAATGCATGTAAGATTTGCACCGGACCATGACCACACCCGTCGAGCGTCAAGACACCCGTCTGATGCGCGAGATGTTCAGCAAAATCGCGCCGAAATATGATTTCATCACACGCGTCATTTCTTATGGCATGGACCGCCGCTGGAAGCGTCTGGCTGTGAGGCGTGCTGACTTGCCAGAAAATTCCCTGGTTCTGGATCTTGCTTCGGGCACCGGCGATTTGTCGCGGCTGGTGCAACAAAGGTCGCCCAGAATTCGTTCCGTGGCCGTGGATATCACTGAAAATATGCTGCGACTGGCGCTTGCGCAGGGTCTGAAGGAGGCCGCGTGCGCCGATGCCACGAATCTTCCATTTCCGGACGCCTCATTCGACTGCGTCTTTATCGGTTACGGTCTACGAAATTTTCCGAACCTCAGCATCGCCGTGAGGGAAATTGAACGCGTTACCAAGCCCGGCGGGATAATGGTAAGTCTCGATTTCTTTCTTCCACGCAACCTGCTTTTTCGCCGGCTGTATCTTGGATTTCTGTATGCGCAGGGCGCGTTCTGGGGCACTTTGCTGCACGGCAGGCCGCGCACCTACACCTATATCCCAGACTCGATACGCAGCTTCATTTCCGTGAAAGATTTTTCTTCGCTGCTTCAACAAGAGGGCTACGAACAAGTGGTCGCCCGCGAGTTTGTTTTTGGCGGCATCGGCATGCACCGGGCAGTAAAGCGATAATTCTAATTATGCCTCCAGCCGAAACCGCGTCGAAGCCAGATTGTAAAGCCGCCGCCAAACCAACCGGTTGATCGTTACCACCATTGCAGCCATCAAAATTGTAGCCGCAATCAACACACGAAAATTGCCGGTATCCGTCGCGCTGCTGATCACCGCGCCCAATCCCGTCGTCAGATACGTATGACCCTGAAACCGAAAATACTCAGCAATAATACTCGCGTTCCAGGCACCACCGGATGCCGTTACAAATCCGGTAATCAAAAATGGAAAAATCCCGGGCAACAGAAGTTCCCGCCAGCGCTCCAGCCTGCCAAACCGAAAAACAGAGCACACTTCCTTCAAATCGGTGGGAATGGCGATAGCGCCCGCAATTACATTGAACAGGATGTACCACTGCGTGCCCAACAGCAGCAAAACGATGGACCCTATGCCCAATCCCCCGCCGGCCCGAATGAGCACCAGCAAAATAATGGGAAAAAGAGCGGTCGCCGGAACCGACGCCGCAACCTGCGCAATCGGCTGAGCGATTGCCGAAAGCTTAGGTTTCAACCCAATCATCACCCCCACGGGAATCGTCCACAATCCTGCAAGAAACAAAGTGAAGGTCACACGAAGCAAGGTAGCACCGGCGCCCAGGAAGATACTTCTGATCTCTTCATGCGTCAGGTGAACCAGCAACAGAACCATCCTGCCAAACGCGTATACCAAGCTCGCAAGCAGCACAGCAAGAAACAGTCGCACGATCCACGCACGAATCTTGTGGGACGCTCCATTCGGGCCGCCGGCCACTGCACCCTTCCGGGCAAAGTACAAACTCAAAGCTTCGCGCGCGGGACGAACCGTGAAGCGCGCCAAAAATGGCACGATACGCGAACCCCGTAGCAGATTGAGTACCGCCGAGCGAGGCACGTCCGTCGATTCCACTTGCTCGAATTTGAATTTCTCCGCCCAGGCTATCGCCGGACGCCAGATAAGCTGGTCGATCGCGATGATGATTCCGATCATCGCACCCAGCCCCCAGAGGATGGCGCGCGTGTTCCCTGCGTTCGCTGCAGTTTGCAAATAGGAACCCAACCCGGGCAGCCGCAAATCGCGATTTCCCAACGTGAACATCTCGCACGCCATCAAAAAAAACCAGCCGCCCGCCACCGACATCATTGAATTCCACACCAGCCCAATGACCGAGTAAGGCAATTCCATTTGCGTAAATCGCTGCCACCAACTCCATCGGTAAATTTCGGCCACTTCGCGCATTTCACTCGGAATAGTTTTTAAGGAGGAATAGAAACTGAACGTCATATTCCAGACCTGTCCGGTGAAGATCAGCAGGATCGATCCCAGTTCCACGCCCAGCTGCCGTGTGGGGAACAGCGAGACCATCGCCAACATCACACCGGGAAGAAAGCTCAGCACCGGAATCGACTGCAACGTATCGAGCAGCGGTACCATGAATTTTTCGGCGCGCGCGTTGTACGCGGCGATGTACCCATAGACTAAAGTGAAGGCCAGACTAACCACATACGCGGCTGCGATTCGCAGCACTGAATACATCGCGTATTTGGGCAGAGCGGACGGCGCCAGATTGATTTCCGCCGTAGCGCCGGCGGGTGTCAACCAATAATGGGTCATGGAAAGCACCGCGTAAAAGAGCGCCAATGCTGCGAAGAGGATCGGTAGATCGCGGAAAAGGGAAGGAACGTTCGCGGGAATGGTTCCCCACGCCACCACTCCTGAGGAGGTTTTCTCGACGCGCGGTGCCATCAGTGTAAGGACGCGCTTTCCGCGGAGGTTTCGCCGCGATGATCCGGCTGGTGAAGATGCAGGCTGTCGCGTTCGGGATCGTAGGTGAAAAGCCCAGCGTAGCGGCCCCAGCTCAGTGCAGTTTCAATCTGCTGGTCCACTTCCATCTGCGTAAATCGCTCGTCGAGCAGATCCCGGAAAAATTCTAACGGCATGGTATGATCGGATTTTTTTTCGAGAGCGGTGTACATCTGCTGGAGTAACGAAGCATTTTCCAGCACTGCCTGGCGGAACAAGGCCTTACGCGTCGGTATGTCGGCTTCCGCATACGCACGGCCTTTTGGCGTGATGCGCACATCGCCTTCATGTGCTGTGGCAAAGCCCAGCAATGTCGCGGCTTCTAAAATCGGCAGCAGGTCATCCACCTCCAGCAGCAACTCCTCGGCAACGTGATACAAATCTTCTTCGCCGCCTCGATCGTTCAAGAGCTCTACTAGTCCGGCCATACCGCCCGGACGTGAGTGAGGCAGCATTTGCGCGGGCGCGCGTTCTTTGTGTTCGGACGTCGATGGAGGTGCAAGCTCCAATTCCGGCTGCGTCATTACTTTGTAAATGTAATCCACATACAGAACAAAAGCGGCTGACTTGCGGTCCCTTGGGTGTTGCAGCGGCACGCGAAAATCCGCGCGAATTCTCGCCGGGTTGCGCCCCAGCACGATGATTCGATCCGCGAGCAGCACCGCTTCCTCAATGTTGTGGGTGACGATGAAGATGCTGCGCGTAGGAATTTTCTTTGCCAGCCAAAGTTCCAACAATTCGCCGCGCAGGTTCTCCGCCGTGAGCACATCCAACGCTGAAAACGGCTCGTCCATAAATAGAATTTCAGGTTCCACCGCCAGCGCGCGAGCGAATCCCACTCGCTGTTTCATCCCGCCTGACAATTCCTTGGGGTATGCGGATTCAAAACCGTGCAACCCCACCGAAGCCAGCGCCCGCATGGCCCGCCGGTGACGTTCGAAATGCGTGTTACCGCGCGCCAGGAGCGGCGCTTCCACGTTTTCCAGCACCGTGAGCCACGGAAAAAGCGCAAAACTCTGAAACACAATCGACACATTCGGGCTCGATCGGCTCATCGGTTTGCCGTGCCACAGAACTTCGCCCGCCGAAGGCGCCGCGAGGCCGGAAAGAATTCGCAACAGTGTCGATTTCCCCGAGCCGGAGGGCCCGAGCAGCGCGATGATGACGTTCGGCTCCACGGAAAAATCGACGGGCGCAATCACCTGGATCTGGTGCCCGTCAGGCTGCTGAAAACTTTTTTCGATTTGCTTGGCCTGAATGATCGGCTCTCTGTCGACCGCGGTCGGCGCGAATTCCGTGGTAGCCACGCCAGTCGCCGATTCCGGCACAGCACAATATGGAGCTCCTGACCCAGCGGCGGCCAGTTCGTCCATCAAGCATTGCCACGCCTCTTCCGGCAAAGCGTCCAAAAAATGATTGCGCTCGCCGGGACTCATGGCGTCGATAATCGCGCGCATTTCTTCCGCCGGTTTGGAATGAAGCAGCACGTAAGCGTGGTAATACGGCAAATGAACGATCAGCGACGCCGCCAAGTCCGTCGGCATCTCGTGGAACAAAGCGCTCTGCTCGTCGTAAGGCGCGGCCATAAAAAAATCCGCAATTACCGCGGGGTCCAGCTTCTGCAATTGCTCGAGAACAGACTCCCAGTCTCTTCTCGACAGCAGGTTCCGTAGCTTCTGAATGTCTTGACTGTTCATCACGGCACGGAAGAGCCTACTACGTTTCAGTGATCGGTGCGAAGGCGGCTGCCCGGCGTGAATATTCAAGTGTTACAGATTCGTTACATCTTTTCGCCGCCTCGTTCGATTGCCGTGGTCCCGGCACTGTGTGGGCAGCAGCGATGAACAATCAATCGCGTCCGATGACACTCTGTCGGCACCGAATCTCATCCTCAGCAGAATTCCTCAATTGGCAATGTTCTGGTTCTCCGGCTATGATGAGCGCCGTCACCGCGGCGTAGAGCCGCAATGATATAGCCAGGCTAAAGTCCGGTGGACACATGGAATTGTCGTTACAGGATCAGTGGAAAAAAGAAGCGGGCCAAGCGGCTGCGATGCTGGTCGAACCAGACATGGTCGTCGGCCTTGGCACTGGTTCTACGGCGACATTCGCAATCGCAGCGCTGGGCCGCAGAGTGGGGCAGAATCACTTGCGTATCGTAGGGATCCCAACGTCAGATCGAACAGCTCAACTGGCACGCGACGCAAAAATCCCACTCACCACGTTTGCGGAACATACACAGATCGATCTGACCATCGATGGCGCCGACGAAGTGCTGCCCGGACCACTCTACCTGATTAAAGGCCACGGCGGGGCGCTACTGCGGGAAAAGATCGTTGCCGCGGCAAGCAAACGCATGGTCGTTGTGGCTGACGACACCAAACTGGTGAAGCGTCTCGGCCAATCGGTCTCGGTTCCAGTCGAAGTCGTGCCCTTCGGTTGGCAGGCAACCGCGCGAAGATTAGCCGAGCTCGGCGCGAATCCGGCCATGCGGCTCGCTGCGGAGCAAAAGCCTTTCATCACCGATGGAGGACACTACATTCTGAATTGCGCGTTTGGACCGATGACTGACCCCAAAGAGATCGCGCATCACCTCGACCATGTAGTTGGACTCGTCGAGCATGGATTGTTTCTGAAGTTTGCTTCGGAGGCACTGATCGCCGGACGCGAAGGCGTGAAAGTGTTGACGAAGGAAGCTAAGAAAGAATAGTGTCGCTGAAACCAAGAATCCGAAAAAACTGACTTCGTCCCAGCAGCAGCGTACGTGCAGAAATTCCTATCAGCTAACCTGGAAAATCCGCGAAAAATCACAGTCCTTAGTTCCTCGAAACGCATTCTTGCAGATATACGGCATCCAGCGCGCCCCACAGCGCTTTGAGAGTGCGTTCGGCGGCGCACAGCACTCCGACAGTGTCTGCAATTTTCTGGTCGGCAAGCCACGTACGCCAGGCAGCCCGGTGGCGCACGTCCGCTTCTTCGTGCACTGCAAAGTAAGCCAGCGCACTCGGTTCGGTAATATTGTAAAAGCGTCGCAGTCCGTCAATCTTCTGCGCGGCGATTTCTGGGACCTGCGCTTCGTAAACGTAGAAAGCAGCGACCGCCTGAGCCGTCGCGCCTTGCGCAGCCACTTCATCGAACGTGTCAAGCAGCGCGGCAATTCCCGGCAGCGGGTAGGCTTCGTCCAGCGATGCGTCAGTTACATCGAGCGCTTGTGCGAACTGCCGCCAAAGAACAGGGTGCGGCGCGGAAGCGTTCAGTTCTTCATCGAGATTTTCATTCACAATGGATTTCAAATTGCCGTCGCCATTTGTGCGGCTGGCCAATTGTTTCAAATTCTCCGGAAACGCGCGAACGTGCTGGTAATACTGCTCGGCGTAAAGGCCCAGCTCCTGCTTCGAGAGTTTCCCTTCCGTCCACGCCTTATAAAACGGGTGCTTGAGGAGATGATACTTCTCAATCAGCCCATCCAGCGATTCAGGCAAGGTCTTCGGGCCGCTAACTTTCTTGGACATACCAGGCTCCTAATTTGTTGTGAATAGCGGAGGGTGGCGCAAAACCACGCAATACTAACGGAATTCGCAACGAAAAGCCAGTTCCCCGGGTCCAAGTTGTGTCCTAATTTGAATACCCGCACGGTCGTAAAACAAAAGAAATTGTCATTCCGAAGTGCCATAGGCCCGAGGCATCTGCTTCCGTGGTTGAGTCACGGCAGTCTCAGCCGTCCCAAGACCGTGCGATGTTTCATAGTCGGGTCTTGCTCTGCCTTTTAGGCCGCCGAACGTTGAGTTGAATTACATCATTTCCTATTTCGTCCTCGCTCGGCGGCGGTAAGTCCGGGTTTCCGCTCAGCATCCCCTCTCCGCGGCTGTAAGCCAAATCAAACTGGACTATTTCGAGCAGGTTCTCGGCAAACTCCTCACCCCAAGCGTGCTCGACGTCGAGCGCGATTGCATATGCGGTGAATTTCTCGAGAGTTTCCGGCGTCACTCCGGGCTTATTCTCGCGATTTAAGCGGTCGGCGTCGGTGCGGCACAGAAACTCGCGAAATCCGTCCAACTTTGCGATTATCGCCCGGCCAGCGCTCGTGGGTGCCTCCAGAAGAGTTCTGAAGACAATAATCAACCCGCAGAGGCCCGTCAGCAGTACAGAAAATCGTATGGAAGTCAGGGCCGCAAGAAACCCAAGAGCTAAAAGCGAGGATCCGCTGAAAATGACTGGCGGTATATCGGCCGCGTCGAGCGGTCGCCAAGGTCGGCCGTCCCCGTGGAAAAATGATGCAAGCTTCCGAAGAGTCGGCGGCCAGGCTCGAACCGCTGCCACGAAGCTCGACACGCCCAAAGCGATAAAAAAGCCCAGAAACAATAGCGATCCGAGCGTGGCCATATTACTGAGGACTCGAACAGAATGAAACAGATAAACCAAAGCGACTCCGGAATAAGCAATTCCGCTGAACCATACAAACGAGTGCGCTGACATCAACTGAGGCGCGGCAATCCTTTCGACAGATTTGATGAATTGTTTGTAGGTCCGTGCGAGATGGGAGCATTCACCCGAACTGAATTTGTAAGTGTGTATGCTGGGTGGATAGAAAAGCGTTGAGAGAATTGTGGATTCCTCGGGAGCCAGCGAACGGTCGGCCTCTCGCAACCTTTCGAGAGTGAACCAATCCTTAATCTGCCTGATTCGCAGGTAGCCTTTCGAAGCGAGCGATACCAGCGCCGCGGCAAAGGCTCTCTCGCAATCCCCATTGCCATACAAATACCCCGCAAGCGCCGGCGAAATTCCATCAGGCGGTTCGTAGAGCGTCACCGTCGTCGTTTTCCGTCTCCAACGCAAAACAATTACGGTACTAGCGTAGAAAACCAGCAGTAAGACGATGCATACCCAATCAATTGGATATATGCGATCGAGCGAGGAAGATGGACTTTGCATCAAAAGCGATTCGTTGTTAACACGACCATCAGCGTCGGGATGTAACAGACAACGCAGGTCCAGAGCGCCGTAGTGCGACACTGTTCATTGTCCCATCTATGCTGAAGGGAAACGCGACTGTCAACCGCGTGTTGTTCTGAGCTTTAATGGCTTATCAGCTTAATATTCCAGGGATCGAGAGGTATCTCACTACAGAAATTGGCGCGTTGTCCCTCATAATGGGATATTGCCGTGCTTTTTCCGTGGATTGGTGTCGCGCTTGTTTTCGAGAGAGCGCAAGGCAGTGATTAGCTTGGCACGGGTATGCGCGGGTTCGATAACGGCATCGATGTAGCCCTTTTCAGCAGCTACCCAAGGATTGGCAAAGCGCTCGCGGAAATCGTCTATTTTGTCGCGGCGGATGTTTTCGCGTTCAGCCTCGGGCGCGCGATCGATTTCGCGCTTGTAAACGATGTTGACGGCGCCTTCCGGCCCCATCACCGCAATCTCTGCAGTGGGCCACGCGAAATTCATGTCCGTGCGGATGTGCTTGGACGCCATCACGCAATAGGCGCCACCGTAGGCCTTGCGCGTGATCACTGTGATCTTCGGCACGGTGGCTTCAGCAAAGGCGTAGAGAAGCTTAGCCCCATGTTTGATGATCCCGCCGAATTCCTGCTGGGTGCCGGGCAGAAACCCGGGCACGTCCTCGAACGTGATCAGCGGAATGTTGAAGGCATCACAGAAACGGACAAAGCGCGCGCCTTTCACCGAGGCGTTGATATCGAGAACCCCGGCTAGAAAAGCTGGCTGATTGGCGACGATGCCAATGGAACGTCCATCGAGCCGCGCGAACCCTACCACGATATTCTTGGCGTAGTGTTCATGAACTTCGAAAAATTCAGAATCATCGGCCAGCGCGTGAATCACATCCTTAATGTCATACGGTTGTTGAGGATTTTCAGGGACGAGCGCGTTCAGCGCCGGCGTTGCGCGATCCCAGGGGTCGTTTGAAGCTTTTCGCGGCGGGTCGTCCAAATTGTTCGATGGCAGATAGCCGAAGAGTTCGCGAATCATCGCCAGACATTCGGCATCATCGCGCGAAACGAAATGTGCGACGCCGCTGGTAGCGTTGTGAGTCATCGCGCCGCCGAGCTCCTGCTTGCTGACCTCCTCATGGGTGACGGTCTTAATCACCTCCGGGCCGGTGACGAACATGTAGGACGTGTCGCGGGTCATAAAAATAAAATCAGTGATCGCCGGAGAATACACAGCGCCGCCCGCGCAAGGCCCCATGACCGCGCTGATCTGCGGAATCACACCGCTTGCCAGAGTATTGCGCAGGAAGATTTCAGCATATCCAGCTAGCGACTTCACACCTTCCTGAATTCGTGCGCCGCCGGAATCGTTCAAGCCGATCACAGGTGCTCCGGCGCGCATCGCTAGATCCATGATTTTCGTAATTTTCGCAGCGTTGGCTTCGGAGAGCGAGCCGCCAAACACGGTGAAATCCTGCGCGAAGACGTAAGCCAGGCGTCCGCCGATGCGGCCGTAGCCGGTAATGAATCCGTCGCCGGGCGGGCGCTGAGTTTCCATAGCGAAATCGTGCGACTGGTGCCGGACGAACTTATCCAGCTCTTCAAAGGAGCTTTCATCGAGCAGTAAATCGATGCGCTCCCGAGCGCTCAGCTTGCCTTGCTTGTGCTCGCGCTCACGACGCTCCGCTCCGCCACCAGCTTCGGCTTCGCGGTCAAGCTTGCGTAATTCTTCCAGGCGATCGTGATGCTTGCGATGTGTCGTCATAGGGGGCCCGCAGTGGCGGTGCAGTCGGAAATACCGGTGATATACAGAAGTTGCGGCTGAAAGAAGCCATCAAGAATCGTGCGCTTGCGATTGATCATTCAGACAAACTATAGCGAAAGATCCCAGTTAATCAAAGGCAGCACTAGCGGGAAACGAAAACGCGCGCCGCTCAAGCCACTTCGGTTTCTGAACGGGGCGTCCCGGAAGCCAAGTCAGCGGGCTCTTCCGTTTCATGGATCGGCAAGCTTCGCTTCTTGGGCGTGGTGGTGATGGTGATCACACTAATCAAAATCAGCAGCGTCCCAAGGAGGGTGCGTGGACCAATCGTCTCCTTACCGATCAGGTAACCTACGGCGACAGCAACTACGGGATTGACGTAGGCGTAAGTCCCAACTTTGGTCGGCGATTCGTAGTGCAACAGCCAAATGTAGGCGGTAAATCCCACGATGGACCCGGCGACGATTAGATAGATCAGTGAAAACCAGGCGGTTCCGGAAACAGTTTGCACCTGAAACTCCGAAAATTCTCCGGTGAGACCCGCAAGAACGAACAGCTGAAGACCTCCCAAAAGCATTTGAATGGCGGCGCTCATGGGTTTCGACGTCGGAAGCGGAAGGCGGCGGGTGAGAATGGTAGCGACGGACCACGTGAAAGAAGCCATCAGCAGAACAAGAGCGCCGGCGCGATCGACCGGGGTTTCTCCCAGAGAAAACGAAGGATTCATCAGGACGGCCACACCGCAAAGGCCCACGATAAGAGCTGCACCCAGGCGAATCGTCAGGCGCTGCGTGCGTAAAAATATTATTTCCAGCAACGTTATAAATACCGGGATCGTCGCCAGCACTACGGCGGCAATTCCGGACGGCACGCGCTGCTCGGCCCAGAACAAGGAGCCATAATCGAGCAAAAAGATTAACGCGGCCAGAAAAGTTGCCGCCAGCCACTCACGCAGCCGCGGGGTTCGGGTGCCACTTAGCCGCAGCCAGACATACATAATTATTCCGGCGATGCTAAAGCGCAGCCCAGCCATCAGGAACGGCGGCATTTCGCGGACGCCGACGCGTATCGCCAGATACGTCGATCCCCAGACGAAATAAATGACGGCGAATGCAAGAAGTATTTTCCACGACGGTGGGCGTGCAGTTGTCAATGCAGCGATCTCCTCGGTGGCAATTTCAAACGCCTGCTGTTTGGATTCGAGATTACAGTTTTCGATTCCAGATGAGACACGCTTAATTGCTAAGTCACAACGGCCAAATTGGCTAACCAGCGAGAAGTTCGTGAATTTCTACTGCAAACGGGTGAGGAGTCCGATCTTGGCGGACCCCTCTCCCGTGCAATTCCGCAGCGAGATCGAATCACAATCTCAGCTGTAATACTTGTCGCGGCCGGCCTTAAATAGCCTCTCTATTTCTGCCTCTGAAGCCAAACGATCCTTGTATTGCACCGAATGCAGTACTTCGACCAGCAAACCTACCTCTTGCCGGGTGCTGACGTCGCAAATTAGTTCTTGCAAATACTTTTCAAGCATCTCTCGGTCCGCATTTATAGGAAAAAGTTTCATGGCAACTCCTCCTTTGTGATTAAGCACAAATGCAAAACCTTCCAGTGAGCGAAGGATTCACCGGATGTTTTCGTTTGGTTTCGAAAGCGAAAAAGCGTGCTGTTTCAGAAAAGGAACAGAGGTTTATGTCCTATGAACGCACAGCAAATGCAGGTAATCAACTGAGGATTGAGCTATCGGATCCGGAATCGAAAGATGAATCCGTCCCGAAAGGTTCCAGTGGATGCGGCTGTCCTGGAATAAAGCCGCAGCTAGATTGGGCCCAAATTTCGTGGTTACGTCGGCCGACAACACCTCCTGTCTTGACGCTAGCAGGGTGAAGTCGTTCGAAGTGTCGTCTCTAAGTTGCAGGAGTTCCGGAAATTCAGCCAGCGCCAGGCAGCCGAGCAAAAGCGCAGCCAACACCGCCAAGTGTATCGTGCTGCGTGTTTGTCGCCGCGCGATCATCACTCCAAGTTTATACAGCGAAGCCATCGCCAACTCAACTAATTAGGCCCATGGCCTAAGCGACCGATTGGTGAAGCGATGGCTCTGTCGGTTGCACCACCCCCAAAATGTGCGGACGCAATTGAAGCCCAAACGAAACAAAAAGAGGCACTTCAAGGGGTTCTCAGACCCACCACCTCAAGGCTGGCAGGCGTCTCCACCCGGCGGCGCAGGCACGGACGGAAGCGGCGCAAGGTCGGCCTTAGCGATCAGGGCATTGGCCTTCGGGACGGTCTGAGCGCTCAGATCGCGCAAGGCGGACTGGTCTTTGTTCAGTGTCGAGCAGGTTTCATCCAGCGCGGCCTTGGCTGTTTCGCTGGGGGCGGCGTCGCCTGATTGAATGAAGAACGAGGTGCGGGCCAGGTCGCGATTGATGGGGCCGACGCCGGGTGCCTCGAAGCTTCCTTCCTGGATTGCGTCCGCTCTCTTGTCCAAGTCCTTCAATGCGTCCGCGGCCGCCTTAGCTTGCGGATTGACCGCAGTTGCTCGTGCGGCATTGGCCGCGGCGACGTTGGCACCGCTCGGCAGCGGAGGGGCGTTGGTTTGTGACCTAGCGCCTGCAAGTTTTGCAGCTTGGGCGTCTTTGGCTTTCTCTTCTTCCGTTTTTTCCTTGGCATTGGCCTGCGCAACGGCATTATCCGCAGCGCCAGCTTCTTTGTTACCCGCCGATGGCTTTTCCTCCGGCATCGGTCCGAGCGTTTTCAGGCGATCGGCGATGGCAGCCCGCAGCGCGGCTAACGAGTTAAAGCTCTTGGCGCTGGCGGCGAGGCCCGAAACGATTCGCTTCGACGCTACAAGCTGCGCCTCGAGATCGGCCTGCGAAACATGAACTCGCGGATCCAGGGTGATGGTGAGCGGCTGTTTCATCACCGAGCCATTGCCGATGAAAGTCAACTGATACTGGCCGGGAACCGCGATGGGGCCCAGCGTCTGTTCGCGCGGCGTGTCAGCGGGCAGCGCGTGATCGGAGAGCGTGTACTCGATGTAATCGAGCATGCCGCCGTAGTAGCTGAAATTGAGAGCGTCCGGCGGATCGTAGCGTAAATCCCAGACGAAACGATTCATGCCCACATTCGTCGAGAGCTGCGGCTGCGCGCCGAACCAATAATCAGGAACATTCTTCGGCGTGGTATCTGGTTTAGGCAAAAGACTCGTGAATCCGCGCACCAGTTTTCCCTGGGAGTCGTGAATTTCCAGCGTCAGCGGGTTGCTGGGCTTCGAATCCAGGTAGTAATCGATAATCGCGCCGTCGGGAGGATTTTTCGCCGTAGGCTCTTCGGGCGGCAGAGGCGTTTCCTGATCGTTGTCATAGCGCATACGAACGGCCGGCTCAGGTTTCAACAGATATGAGTGGACGGTCAGGATTTCCGGGCCGGCCAGACGCAGAGGCGTGAGGTCATCGAGAATCCAGAGGCTGCGTCCATAAGTGGCAGCGACAAGGTCGTTGCCATGCACGGCGAGGTCGCGAACGTCCGATGAGGGGAAATTAAGCTGCAAGGATTGCCAGTGATCGCCATCGTCGAATGAAACATAGAGGGCATTCGCTGTACCGGCGTACAGCAAGCCTTTGCGCACAGGATCTTCGCGCACAAT
Source organism: uncultured Acidobacteriota bacterium (assembly GCA_963703675.1). GTDB lineage: Bacteria > Acidobacteriota > Terriglobia > Acidiferrales > UBA7541 > Palsa-295. The sequence continues at coordinate 119,750 of CAVPFH010000018.1, forward strand.
ACGCGCGACCCACTCGGGATCGAGACCGTCGGTAATTTTCTGCCACGTTCGTCCACCGTCGCGCGTGCGATAGAAGTAAGGATGCGGATCCTGGCGAGCTTCAACCACAACGTAAGCGGTGCCGACCTCGTACGGCGAGGCTTCGATGGCTATGATCTCACTATGCTCAGGCAACTCAGGCGGCGTGACATCAAGCCAATTTTGCGCGGCATCGCGCGTCGCGTGGACCACACCGTTGGTTGTACCGGCCCACATGACGTCGGCGCTGACTGGGGAAGGAGTAAGCACGGTGAGCGCGCTGCGGGGTGGACGTTGCCCAAATTCAAGATCATCCTTACCGCCCGCTTCGCGATCTTCGAGTTCGGCGGCAATTTCACCGCCGACTAGCGGTGCGTGGCCATTCGCCCATTGCACCGGTGGTCGAGCGGCGCCCGCGGGGACGACGATTTGCGAATGAGACTGATCGGCAGGCGTCGGAGTACCGGCGGGCGTGGTGAGGTCCGGGCTGATTCGCGTCCAGCTCTGCCCAGCATTCGTTGTTTTCAGCACGTACTGCGCGCCGAGATACAGCGTATGCGGATCTTGCGGCGAGAAGACCAGTGGCGGCATCTGTGACATGTGGTCATTCGCATCGCGCACGAAGACGTGCACGATTTGCCCGGTAGTCTTGTCGAAGCGAACCACGCTGCCGTACCAGCCGCCGGAATAGACGATATTGGGATTCGTAGGGTCCGGCGCTATGTAACAGAATTCGAAGCCGCCTATCGAGAACCAGTCGCGAAAACTGATTTCGCCATAATCGCTGCGATTGGGGACTGCAACGGTGCCGCTATCCTGTTGCGGCGCGTAGGAAACGTACGGGAACTGATTGTCGGTGATGACATGATAAAACTGCCCGGTGGGCTGATTGTACCAACTGCTCCATGTATGGCCGCCATCGACACTGATTGTTGCGCCCTGGTCCACGCCCAGAATCATGCGTTGCGAATTCTGCGGATCGATCCAGAGAACGTGGTAATCGTCGCCGCCTGGAGCTCCTTTATAGGCGATAAAATTCTGGCCGCCGTCGGTCGAGCGATACGTTGTGGTCTGCATCACGTAAACGATGTCCGCATTGTTCGGATCCACATACACGCGGCAGATGTAAAGATTGCCGTTAATGCGCGGGTCTTTCGTAATTTGCCGCCAAGTCGCGCCGCCGTCGTCTGAACGGAATAGCCCAGGCTCCATGATGGCGAAAACGCGCTGCCCCTTGGTTCCGGGCGCCACGGCGAGTCCCACGCGACCGCGCGGCTCAGTGGGCAAGCCGGATTCGGAAACAGGCCTCCAAGAGGCGCCTTCATCGGTGGATTTATAGATCCAGGAATCTTGCGACCTGCCCTCGGGCGGCCCTGAGCGGAAATCGAACGGCGTCCACAGCGCCGCATAAAGAATGCGCGGATCGTTCGGGTCTGCGGCCATATTGGAAACGCCTGCCATGTCATCCTTGTACAGAGTCTTCGCCCAGGTCTTGCCCCCGTCGGTCGTTCTGTACACGCCACGATTCTCGCCGGGCTTGGAGACTCCAAGGATGGGATGTCCCAGGACGCCGACGAGGATGATGTCCGGATTGCGCGGATCGATGATGACCGTGCTGATGTACTTTGAATCCTTCAGGCCGATGTTGGTCCAAGTGGCGCCGGCATCGGTGGATCTGTAAACGCCATTGCCGTCGGTCTGTTCGCCGGTGCCAACGATGATGATACTTGGATTCGAGGGCGCGACCGCCACATCACCTATTGATGCAACATGCTCCTGGTCGAAAATCGGGGTCCACACGGTACCGGCGCTGGTGGTCTTCCAAACGCCGCCGCCGGGCGTGCCCATGTAATAAGTGGTTGGATCACCGGGAATGCCTGCTACGGCAGAGACGCGTCCAGCTCGGTAAGGTCCGATTAAGCGCCAACGCAATGCAGAATAAAGACCAGGATCGATGGTTGCTGCTGGGCCTAGCTGCGCAGCTGATCCTGAATTCTGCGGCCTGTGTTTTTGCTGGGCGGATACCTGCGTGCAGTTAACGGCAACAATGAAGACAACTACTGGAAGCAAACCTCGAAGTCGAAGCAAATTGACCCTCCGCAAATTGGAAAGTGTATCACCCTCGACGGATTTATTACTGGTTTGGAATGCTTAGACGTGAGGCCGTGTTTTTCATGAGTGCTAATTTTGCGGCGTGAATTGACTTTGCATGCGGGCGCATGATCGCATAGCTGTTTGGTGTTAGTGAAGCCCTGACCAATCGTCGGCGAGCAGGATGGAATTGCTGGGGTTCGCTGGATCGTATTTCACGCTGGCGACCTGACCGGCAGCCACACGACTCAAGTGCGACGCCTCCTCCATGCCGGTTATATCCTGGGCGGTTTCGTAGGTAACGCCGGAAATCGAGTAGGTGTAGTAAAGAAGCTTTTGAATTCCATTCGACGATGTAGGACGCTTCTTGAATAACCCCGGATGCTTTGTGCCAGAGTCGCCTCCCTCCACTACTAGATGATCGATAACTTCGAGCACCTGCCCTTCCACGATGCGGCCCACTCGGTTCAAGTAAGCACGACGCTGGCGTTCGATGTCGCTGGCATCCTCGGGCTTCCGACGAAACCACATAACGATGCCGACAATCGCCAGCACCGCAAGACCAGCCAGCGGAAGCCAATCGTGCCAATCGCTTAGGAGTTCTTTCAACGCCTGCCCTTGCATCCGTCGCGCTGAACCTGTTCAAGGACGGATCACTACAAAAATAAAGTTTTCTTAAATCGGAAGAAGCGGCGCTGTGGCGGACGATTGCTCGTGTCCACGCACAGGCCGCTCCCCAGCACTATTCTTGCGCGGCGATGACTGGGTTTCTGAGCGTGCCGATGCCCGAAACGCTCACCTCAACAACATCGGCGGCGGCGAGCGGTCCTACGCCAGCGGGCGTTCCTGTGGCGATCACATCCCCGGGTTCGAGGGTCATCACCTGCGCAATGTAGCGGATTATAGCATCAACGGTAAACATCATTTGCGAGGTGTGCCCAGACTGTTTCCTGACTCCGTTGACGAAAGTTTCGACGGTGACGTCGGCGGGGTCGAGTTCCGTTTCGAGGACGGGGCCGAATGGGGAAAAAGTGTCGAAGCCTTTCCCGCGCGTAAATTGGACGTCCAACCTTTGCAGATCGCGCGCGGTGACGTCGTTGAAGCAGGTGTAGCCGAGAATGTAGGAGGCGGAGTCCTCATCCGGGCACAAATTCCGGCAACGGCGGCCGATGATCGCGGCAAGTTCGCCTTCATATTCCACGCGATGCGAAATCGGCGGCAGGACGATCACTTCTTCTGAAGCGATCACTGACGATGGTGGTTTGAAGAAAATCAAAGGCTGCTTCGGCACCTCGTTGCCCAGCTCTTTGGCATGTTCGGAATAATTGCGTCCGACGCATACAAGCTTGGTTGGGACCGATGGCGGCAACAGCTTCACTTCGCCTAGCGGAAAGTCTTTACCGGCCGGATTGCGAGGGCCCCAGACTTCGCCTTGAATTTCGACAACGCGATTGCCTTCTATGATTCCGGAGCGCGCGGCGGGACGGACTTCCCGTGGGGAACGAGTGATATCTCGCGCGTCAAATTGCAGGGGCTGGAAGCGGCAGAGCTTCATTGATGGGGGTGGGGTGGATAAAAATCGGACCGTCGGCGACGCGGTGTGATGGGATGGTGGCGCGCATGCAACGCCATTTCGCCCACCCAGGATCCCACTGCGCAGACTCCGTAGACGATCATGCCCTCCACCATCAATACAAACGGCGTGCGCACCGCTTGAAACAGGCTGTGGAAGAAATAGCCGGCGACGTCATACGCGATGACAAATATGGACCAGCCGATCATCGCGGACGCGAACATTTTCGCCGGACGATTCAGAAAGCGCAGAATCGGAATCAACATGAAAATGACGAAGAGTCCGTAAGATGCGGCGTTGCGTTCCAGGGCGCGGTTATCGAGCCATGGCAGGCGATTGGCAGCGATGAGGGCGCCGGCCATCACAATCACGAGCAATGCTCCAGTGTAAAGCCCGGTGCGCAAGGCAGGGCTGGTAACTTTCATCTGGTCGTGCACGCGGGCGACGGACGGGGCCGTGGTTATCGTTGGTTCGATCATTGTTCAAATTAAAAGTCTAACAGGCGTAGCCGACGTTCGTGCCGATAGCCTACCAACCGTGTCGAGTGCGGAGCTTGCTCCCACAAGATTTTAAAGCGCTTTCTTACGGGGCAAGGTGCTCAAGGCAATTCGCCGGACACCAGAGCGCTCGGGGAACTTTCATTCCCTGCTCGGTCCACCGCAGTAACGGTATAGAAATAACGTCGCCCGGCCACCACGTTCATATCTCGAAATGCAGGTGTAAGCAACAACTGCGGGTTCAGCTTGTTTCCAGGAGCGCCTTCCTGCTCACTTCTATAGACGTTGTAACCTCCGATATCGGTTTCCTCGCTGATCGACCAGGAAAGATCGAGATATCCCGGCTGGCCGTTCTGTGCAGGAACCGGCACGATGATTGACCCTACGGGAGCCGCTGGTGGAAAAATATCGCGCGGTGTGACTGTAACGATATTGGAGTCGGCCGATTCCACTTGAACATCCGGATATTGCGCCACGCTGCGCACCGAATACGTATAGGTCTTCCCAAATTCAATTTGCATGTCGCGAAATGGTGAACTCTCGGATTCTCCTATTCGCACGAAAACTGAGTTTGATTTCGGATTGCCGATAGGCAGCGGAGTGCGGGCCGCATTCGCTGCCGGCTCGAGGGCCGGTGTGGAGCGATAGAGCCGATAGGTCGATATGGGTGGAACTGAACCGGTCGAAGTTTTTTGCGGCGGTGTCCAGCTGAGGACCACACCTTGATGAGTGACTTCGGCCTTGAGGTCCATGATTGGATCCGCGGCAGGTTCGATACGCAAAGCAACAACGTTGGAATCGTCCGACGCCGCTTTCTTCGACGCGCGAGTGCGCACGGTGTAGAACGCGAACTGCCGGGGATGTTGCGAAAAATCGCCCGGCTTGAGCGAATCGACATAACGAACGTGCCCGTGCGTATCGAATTGATTGACCATGTCAGAAGGTATCGTCACCAGCAGTGTCAGATTCGCGGGAGGATTTACGGCGTTGGCGACATTTCCGACGGCGGGCGTAACAAAATCTCGATGAATCTCAATAGCAGGAATTTCTTTCAGCGGATGGCGCTCAACGGTTTCTTTCGGCAGCGTAAAAGTGAGGACCACATCATTGCCCTGCTGACTGCTAGCCAGGTCGGTGATAGCCGCCGGAACGTGCGGCTTACGTTCGGTTGGTTCTCCTGGAGCGGCGCAACCGCCGACCAGAATCGCTGCGGCGCAAATGCAAAATAAAAAATTGGAAACGAACACTACCCCTCTTGAACCCTGCAAAAGCTGAAAAGGGTGAGCCCGATTTCGATTTTCCATTTTTATTTCTTACAGAATGTAACGGCTGAGATCCTGGTCCTTGACGATATTGGCAAGCTGCTTTTGCACGTAAGCGGCATCCACTTTGAACGATTTTTTCTTCATCTCCGGCGCTTCGAAGGAAATTTCCTCGAGAACTTTTTCCAGAATGGTGTGCAGGCGGCGCGCACCGATGTTCTCGGTATGTTCGTTTACTTTGGCCGCGAATTTCGCAATGCAAGCGATGGCGTCTTCCGTAAAAGTAAGCTTGAAAGGCTCGGTATCCAGCAGCGCGATGTACTGCTTGATGAGCGCGTTCTTCGGTTCGGTGAGAATACGGATGAAATCTGCCTCGGAGAGCGAGGCGAGTTCCACGCGAATTGGGAAACGGCCCTGCAACTCAGGGATCAGGTCCGAAGGCTTGGTGGTGTGAAATGCGCCGGCGGCAATGAATAGAATGTGGTCGGTGCGCACCATGCCGTAGCGCGTGTTCACGGTGGTGCCTTCGACGATCGGCAAGATGTCACGCTGCACGCCTTCGCGCGAAACATCCGGTCCGTGGCCCGATTCGCGACCGGCAATTTTATCGATCTCATCGATGAATAAAATTCCCATTTGCTCGACGCGATCCACCGCAATGCGCGTAACCTGATCCATATCAATCAGGCGGTTTTCTTCTTCCTGGATCAAGTAGTCGAATGCCTCGGCTACGGTCATTTTGCGCTTCTTTTTCTGCTGGCCGAACATTCCGGAGAGCATGTCCTTTACGTTGATGTCCATTTCCTCGACGCCCTGATTGGTAATGATTTCAAAGGAAGGCATCTGGCGTTCACGCACCTCCACTTCAACCATGCGCCGATCGAGCTTCCCTTCGCGAAGCTGGGCGCGAAGCTTGTCGCGGGTCCGCGCCACTTGTTCGCGGCGCTGAATTTCGCCGGCAGGATTCACATCGGCGGGCAACGGCGAAGGCGGCAGCAGCAAATCGAGCAGGCGATCCTCCGCGGACTGCTCGGCGCGCTCCGCAACTTCGTCGAGTTTTTCCTCACGCACCATGTCAATCGCGGTTTCGACAAGATCGCGAACCATGGACTCCACATCGCGCCCTACGTACCCCACTTCCGTATACTTCGAAGCTTCCACTTTCACGAACGGGCAGCCCGCGAGACGCGCGAGACGGCGAGCGATTTCGGTCTTACCTACGCCGGTAGGTCCGATCATCAGAATATTTTTCGGCAAAATATCTTCGGCCAATTCAGGCGCAAGTTTCTGCCGCCGAACGCGATTGCGAAGCGCGATGGCCACCGCTTTCTTCGCGAGATTCTGGCCGACGATGTATTTGTCCAGCTCAACGACGATCTCGCGAGGGGTTAATTCATCGAATGAGGGCAGCGGTTCAGGCTCGGGCACCGGCGATTCAGTGCCCGACAGGTAGAGGACCATGTCTTTCTCCGGTTTATCGGTCATAACTCTTCCACGGTGAACGTGGCATTGGTATAGATGCAAATCTCGCTGGCAATGCGCATCGCTTCGGCGGCGATATCTTTGGCATTGAGCTTGGTAAATTTGGAAAGCGCTCGCGCCGCGGCTACAGCGTAGGAGCCACCAGAACCGATGGCGCAGATGCCGTCGTCCGGCTCGATCACGTCGCCATTGCCGGAGATCAAAAACGTAGCTTTCGCATCGGCGACGACCAGAAGAGCATCGAGATGACGCAAGGACCGGTCAGTGCGCCATTCCTTAGCCAGTTCGACGGCCGCACGGGCCAGATTACCGTGAAATTCCTGCAATTTCCCTTCGAAGCGCCCGAAAAGCGAGAGCGCGTCGGCAGTGCTGCCGGCGAACCCCGCGACAATCTTGTCGTTGTACAACCGCCGCGTCTTTTTCGCGCTGTGCTTGATCACTCCGTCACCGAGGGTCACCTGGCCATCGGCGGTAAGCACGACTTTATTATCCTTGCGCACGCACAACACCGTTGTGCCATGCATCTGTCCGCTCTGGTGCGTTGTTGGCATCCAGTGATTATACTCCGTCGCTACGCGAATGGACCACTGGGACACGAGGCCTGCTCGTCGCCCCATCAGCAAACAGCAGATCCCTCAAAGCGTCCGCAAAAAACCGCGGTTCGGGATGACAAAGCTCCTGGGGATACTTCTATGAAGAAGCACACGCCAGCGGTTCGGGACCGGGTCAGTTCTTGTCGCTGCTGGCGCCGACGGTTTTATCCTTGGATTTTTTGTCTTTCTTGCCGACTTTGGCCCAGCGCTCTTCGAGGGACTCCTTGGTGAAGAGCGCGTCGGACACACCCGTGTTGTACTGGCACTTCTCGAAGAAAACCTGATACACCTTTATTCCATTACGCTCGCGCGTGATCTGAAACGGTGTCTGCACGCCGTCCATCGGATGGTAATTGGAGTAATACTCCACTTCCTCGGTGCGCATGCGCGTATTGGCGTTGCGGGTGTCGACCACCTTGCGAACCGGCAAGTGAGTGTTACGCGCGATTGCGATGCGGAAGGTGCGATTCTCGCTGTCAACTAATTCCACCCAATCAGCTTCCTGATAATCCACCACATCCAGCCCACCGTAACGAAAAATCATCCCCGGTTCGTGTATCCGGTGACGAAGAATGTTGTCGATATCCTTCTTGATGTCTTCTTGAAATGTGGCAATGTCGGTGATGGTCGCTTCGGAGACACCGCCGCGATCAAGAGTCCATCCTTTGTCGCCGTCATTTACGTTGATGATGTTGCGCTTGGGAAGATTTTCGGTGCGATCTTTCAGTGGTGGCTGGGCGTAATCAATAAAAGTTTCGAAACCGTTTAAATCGCCGGAATGTCCGAATTGGCTCAAGCGGCCGGTGCAGGTCACGTCGTGGACATTCAGATAAGCCGGGCCGCCGAGCGCATCGACGGCCTGTTGCAAAATCAGCTTGGCTTTCGCGGCACTTTGGTCGGGAAGAAGGACGTCCTGATCTTGGGCACCGCTGTGCGAAGGCGCAGCGATCCAAGCGCATGCCAACAGCGCCATAAACCCAACCGCGCGGCAAACCCCTGCACCGCGCACGATTCTCGGCTGGAAACTCATCCGCAGAGTACAGAACCTCCATTAACGTTGATCACTTCACCGGTGATAAAGGTTGCCAGATCGGAAGCTGCAAACAGAATCGGCCCGGCGATTTCTTCTGCCGTGCCGACACGCTTCAATGGAATCGGAACCAGGGCCGATTTCAATCCATTCTTGGTGCGCAGGACGGACGCCGACATATCCGTATCCACCCAGCCGGGCGCGACGCAATTCACCAAAATATTGTGCGGGCCGAGTTCGGTCGCGAGGCCTTTCACGAAACTGATGATGGCGCCTTTGGTGGCGCCGTAATGAGTATGGAACGATTCCCCGCGTTGTCCGGCCGTCGAACTGATGGCCACAATTTTGCCGCTCTTCTGCGCGATCATGTGCGGCGCGGTGAAATGAATCACGGAATAAACGCTCTTCAGATTGGCGCGCACCATTTCATCCCATTCGCGCTCAGTCAATTTTTCGATAGGCGCGTCGTGCTCGTTCCAAATGCCGGCGTTCGCCACCAGAATGTCGATGCGTCCAAGCCGCTCGCGCGTGAAATCGACCAGTTTCTTGGCATCGGCCATCTTGCCCAAATCCGCCTTCAAAGATTCGATGCGGGTACCATGCTTACCGGCTTCCTGCCGCACTTGCGAGGCCGCGTCTTTACTGCGATTGAAGTTGAAGACCACATCCGCGCCCGCCTGGGCGAAAAGTTTCACGGTGGCGGCCCCGATGCCACGCGATCCTCCAGTAACCAGTGCGGCCTTGCCTGCCAGCGAAATCATGTGTCCCCCGAATTAATGCCCAGTTGAAAGGTTAGAGTTGAAAAGCGAGACAGCCGAGAATGATTACGTTGATTGAAGCCGCACGCAACTCATGGCGCCGCGGTCACCTTGCGAGACGCTGCCACCAGCTCACGGAACAGGCAGCGCGCCAGATCGTCGGCTGCGACCATTCGCTCGGGATGCCACTGCACGCCCGTGATCCAATTTGAATCGCCAGTCCATTCGACTGCTTCAATCACTCCATCCGGCGCGCGCGAAACGATGCGAAGATTCTCGCCCGGCTCCCACACGGCCTGGTGATGCGAGCTGTTAACCCGCGCCTGGTTTCCCCCTGCGAGTTGTGCCAGGCGCGACCCCGCGTCCAAGGTAACGGTGTGATGCGGCTCCGGCCCTTCGTGGCCCGTCCAGGCGTGCTGAAGCTTAGTTTGAATTTCGCTGGGAACATCCTGGATCAGGGAGCCGCCCAGGAAAACATTCATACTCTGCACGCCGTAACAGATGGCGAGTACGGGCTTGGAACCAGAAATGGCCTGGTCAAGCAGCACGAAATCAGTTCGCTCGCGGTCCGGGTCGGCTTCAGCGGATCTTGGATGACGTGCAGCCTTGAAACGCGACGGCTCAACGTCCGCAGGGCTTCCAGGCAGAACCACTGCGTCCAACCCGCTTGCGAGTTTCAGTAATTCAGGCAGTGCCAAGAGCAGCGAAATTTCGACAGGTTCAGCGCCGGCGTCGCACACTGCTGTAACGTATTTATCGTACGAGTCACGCTTATTGCTAAGTTCTTCTTTTCGTGTGCGATAGGGAATTCCTATGCGCGGCTTCGGGGCTTGGTCCGGGTTCATGGAGCGACAATCCTACCATTGCCAGACAGGCGCGGCAATATCGCGGTCAACCATGTCGCCGCAAAATGAGAATGTCCGGTCAACCAAGAACCGGGCGCGAAAGCGGGCTAGAACAGGGACGGCCGCCTAGTTAAGTCGTCTGCGGAATCTCGGCGCGATCGGAGGCAAGAGAGAGCCGAAAATTTCTAGCAGCCGCTACAAGCTTTCGGCGGACATCGAAAGCAATCCCGGAACTCTCGAAGCGCGCGACATCGACGGGCGTCGACGCGGCGGATGGGTCTTAAGCCACTCATCAAAATTCTGGCGCATCTGGTCGATGTGATGCGGGATGTGGCGCTCCTGAATTTCGATCCAACGGTCGAGGCTGATTTCTCCGTTGCGCGGGTGCGCCACCTCGAACTCCCAAACGTGCTCCGGAAGCGCCGCCAGCAACTGATAGGTCATTTTCCTTAGGCGACGGATAATCTCGAGCGCTTCGTGTGTGCTCTGGTGAAAATATCCGAGCGAACTTGCCCAGCGAGCGGCATCAAACTGCGGCACCTGGCTGCCCGGTTCGGCGATAAATCGGCGGCTGTGAATGTAAGCGCTGGCTTCACTGTCGGCAAGATGCAGGATGATTTCATGAATGCTCCAGCGGTCGGCCGACGGCTTGTACAGCCACATCTTTTTTGGAAATTGGCGAAGCGCGGCGGACAACAGCGCGGGTGCGCGGCCGAATGACTCCAGCCTTTGCCTTCGATCGTCGCGCTTCATTTGGACCTCCCCGTTTGTATTAGTTAGACGTGCGAGTTGTAAATTTGTTGTCTCCTAAAGCAATAAACGCAGCAAATCAGCTACTAGTTCAGAAAATTATTTTGCTATGCACAAAAATAATTGGATGCGTGCGGGGGTGGGAAACGTCGTCCATTGATGGGACATATGGGCCGTTCGCACTCGGCAACAGCGAGCGGTATCGGGAGCAACGGCGACGCCTCAGCCAAGATTCAGCAAATTGAATCGGGCTTGTACCAATTGTGGTAGAAACCTACGAAGTTTCGGAGGAAGTACCGGGTATTGCGATCGGAATCGGAGCGCGGTTGCTCCAGTAGGATCGGAGAGCGCCGACCAGATACAGGGAGCCGGTCGCGAATATCGCGTCTTCCGGCTTCGCCAGTTTAAGGGCGGCTTCGAGCGCCTCGTACGGGTCGCCAACGATCAGGATATTTTTCGCGTGATGGCCGGTCATCTCTGCAAGAAGCGAAGCAGACACGGCCCGGGGATTGCGGGGCTCGGTGAGGATTGCCTTGTCTGCGTAGGGAAAAAGCAGCCCAGCGATTTCGTCCACGGCTTTGTCGCGCATGGCACCGTACACAAGAAAAATGCGGCGCTGGGCATAATTTTCTTTCCAGAATTGCAACAGTTCGCGCGCGCCTGAAGGATTGTGGGCCCCATCGAGATAGACATCCGGATTCACTGCGAGCCTCTCGAGACGTCCCGGCCATTTGACTGTGGCGATGCCTTGCTCGATCGCGGTGTCGTCAATCCTAAAACCACGGTCACCCAGCAGGCGTGCAGCGACGCCGGCAGTGAGCGCGTTGCCAATTTGAAAGCGGCCCGCAAGTGCTGGAGCCAGCGATATTTTTTGGGACCAGCGCGGAAATACCGCTGTGGCTCGGTAAAATCCATTCGAGTTTCGCAAACTTTCGATATGCGCTGCGGCATCGATCTCGGTCAGACGGGCACCCATTTCCGTGCAGCGTTTTGCGATCACTTCACGCGCTTCCGGACGCTGAGTTGCGCTAACGACCTCCGCGCCATGCTTGATGATTCCAGCTTTCTCAGCGGCGATTTCCTCGATGGAGTGCCCCAAATAATTTTCGTGATCGAAGTCGATGGGTGTGATTATCGCCACCGCCGGTTCAACGATATTCGTCGCGTCCAGGCGTCCTCCCAACCCTACTTCGTAAACAGCGAAGTTGACGCCTTCCCTCGCAAAAGCCATGAACGCCATCGCGGTGACGCACTCAAAAAACGTCGGGTGCGCCACAAGTTTTCCCGAGGCCATCAGTCCTTCGATGGAAGAATGCACGCGGGTCCAGGCGTCGGCAAAATCGTCGTCTGCGATGTCTTCGCCATTGATGCGGATGCGTTCGTTGATTCTTTCAAGGTGCGGCGATGTATATAGTCCGGTGCGAAACCCGGCGGCGCGCAGGATGGATTCGAGAATCGCGGCTGTCGAGCCTTTGCCGTTGGTGCCGGCGATATGGGCGCAGGCAGCGCTGCGCTGCGGCTGGGCAAGCTGTTGCGCCAGGGTAGAAATGTTCTCAAGGCCGAATTTCTGTACGCCGGCTTGTTGCGGAGAGGCCAACTCACGGCCAAGCGACAATAGGGCGCTAACCGATTCCTGGTAGTTCATGGGATTAGCTGACGAAGAAATCGAGGGCCTTGCTGATGTATGGCTTCAATTCCTTGCGGGGTACGACGGCATCGAGGAATCCGTGTTCCAGCAGAAATTCAGCGGTCTGAAATCCCTCAGGCAATTTCTGCCGGATAGTCTGCTCGATTACGCGCGGGCCGGCAAAGCCGATTAATGCGCCGGGCTCGGCAATATTCAAATCACCAAGCATCGCGTAGCTGGCGGTAACGCCGCCGGTGGTGGGATCGGTGAGGATGGAAATAAATGGCAGCTTGGCTTCATCCAGGCGCGCAAGCGCGGCTGAAACCTTGGCGAGCTGCATTAGGCTGACTACGCCTTCCATCATGCGCGCGCCGCCGGAACAGGAAACAACGATCAACGGCTGGCGTTGCGCCAGCGAACGTTCCACCGCGCGGGCGACTTTCTCACCCACCACGGCCCCCATCGAGCCGCCGATGAATCCAAATTCCATCGAACAACAAATCACCGGACGCCCATTTAAATGGCCTTCCGCGGTGAGAATAGCGTCTTTCATACCAAGTTTGTTCTGCGCTTCTTTTAATCGCTGCGCGTAAGGCCTAGTATCTGTGAAATGCAGAGGATCGCTTGAGGCCAGATCGGCGTCAAACTCGGTGTACATTTCATCGTCGAGCAGCAGTTCCAATCGCCGTCGCGAACCAAGCCGAAAATGGTGCTCGCACTTGGGGCAAACCTCCCAGTTCGCCGCAAGATCTTTCTTCCAGATGATCGCGCGGCAGGAACTGCACTTAGTCCACATGCCTTCAGTGCGCACCCGCCGCTCTTCCACCGGCGTAGGATTTTCGATCGGTTTTTTGTCGCGCTTAAACCAAGCCATTGATGTTGGAAATTCTCATGTGAAACCGGGCGTGCGCGGCAGTATTGCTTCGTGTCGCCAAGACCTTGCTCCTAATAATCGATGCCGCGCTGCGCCAGGATGCCTTTCGTATAAGGATGCTTTACTTCGCGCATTTCGGTGACCAGGTCGGCGGCTTCCACCAGTTTAGGGTGAGCGTTGCGGCCGGTGCAAATTACATGAACGCGGTCGGGACGTTTCACCAGCGAATCCACCACGCGTTCCACATCTAACATTTTATAGCTAATCACATAATTAATCTCGTCGAGCACCACCAGGTCGTACCTAGCGCTATAAATCTGCTCGCGCCCGAATTCCCAGGCCTGCTCGCACATTTTTACGTCTTCAGGATCGGTATCAGCACCACCAACTTTCACGAAGCCTCGGCCCATCGGCCGAATCTCGAATTTATCGTCGCCGAGCATTTTGGCCGCGTCGAGTTCACCGTAATGCCACGAGCCTTTGATGAACTGCACCATCATTACTCGCAATCCCTGCCCCACGGCACGGAAAGCGGTGCCCAGCGCGCAAGTGGTTTTACCCTTCCCGGGTCCGGTGTAAACGAGCAGTAGTCCCTTGCCTTCCGGCATGCGATGAAATCCTTATGGATGCTTTATGCGGCAACCAGCACAACCTGCTGCAAAGAGCCCCGAGACGCGGCGCTGCAAACGCAGTTGGGAATAGTGAGCGCAGGCCCCGGAAACGTCAAGCCACGAAGCGGTAGCCGACGCCTCGCACCGTGAGTAGATGCTGCGGTTTCGATGGGTTGTTCTCGATGTAGCGGCGCAGTCGGACGATGAAATTATCGATAGCGCGCGTGTCGGTGTCTTCCACCAGGCCCCACACATCTTCAAGAATCGATTTTCGCGACACGGTGCGGCCCTTGCTGCGGATCAGATGCCGCAGGAGTTTCGCTTCCATCAGCGTGAGCTGAATCATGGTGCCGTTAAGACGCAATTCCAGCGTGCCGAAATCGAGAGTTTTGCCGTTGAAGGTGAACACTTCAGAGTCGGTCGTGGAATCTTCTGTGCCAACTGAGGGGCCGCTCCTCTCCTTGTCGCTGCCAGCGGCTGCACGGCCCTTCGTATTTTTTCCTTCCGTGCGCAGCCACTGGTTGCGGCGCAACAAACCTTGCAATCGCGCCAGAAATATCGGCAGCTGAAACGGTTTGGGCAGATAATCATCCGCACCGGCGGCGAATCCCTCGAGCACGTCTTCGGGCTTACCTCGTGCGGTCAGAATAAGCACCGGAACATAATTGCGCGCCTTACGCAAGGCGCCGACCACGCTGAAGCCGTCTTTGCCCGGAAGCATGACGTCCAGTACGACCGCGTCAAATTTCTCTTTCTTTTCGAGCAAGCGCTCGAGCGCAGTTTCACCGTCGCCGGAGACGTCCACGGAATGGCCTTCGGCTTCGATGTTGAAACGCAGGCCGGTAGCCAGATGCGCTTCGTCTTCCACCACCAAAACGCGACTCATGCCAAATTCCTCGGCAATTCCATGGTGAATGTAGTACCGCGACCTTCACCTTCACTGGCGGCATAGACCTTCCCGCCATGCGCCCGAGCAATCGCGCGAACGATAAATAGACCGAGACCAGTTCCCTTTAACTGGAAACTGGCGCGCCCAGGCACGCGATAAAAGCGCTTGAAAATGCGTTTCAATTCAGGCGTGGGGATTCCGATACCATGATCGGTAACGCTCAACACCACTTGATCGTCCGGCGTTTCGATGCGCACCGAGACGTCAACATGATCGTCGGAATATTTCACGGCGTTATCAAGCAAGTTTGATACAGCCGTTCGAAGTTCGGCAGGGTCTCCATGTAATAAGATCGCGCCGTTCTTGCTCTCCCCTCCAACGTCAGCCCTCGCGCCATCGAAATGCAGAACGCCGGGCGACAGATGGTGCCGGACACGCGCCAGTTCAATCGCTTCGCGAACCAGCTCGCGGAAATCCACTTCGATATGGTGACGCTTCCCGCGCTTGTACCCTACTTCGCCAGCCTTCAGAACCTGCTCGACGGTCCCTAGCAGACGATCCGTGTCCGACAACATGACTTGATAAAATTGCTGGCGCTGAGCTTCGTCCACATCGCGCCGCTGAAGCGTTTCGAGATAAAGCCGGATGGAAGTAATCGGGGTTTTAAGCTCGTGCGTCACCGCATTGATAAAGCTGCCGTGCTGTTCGCTGCGCCGGATTTCGCGCACCAGAAATATGGTGTTCAGAATCATCCCAGCGATAATGGCGAAGAAAAATATCACGCCGAAAAACAGCAGTACGCCTTCGCGCCAGTTGAGTATGATCCAGCCGACGTTCAGGGCCACGGCCAGCGCCACCAGCGCGCAACCCAGCACGACGAAAAATGCGATTGTCTTCCTACGGCTCGTGATTTGCACGGTCTCTAAATGGAATTGTACCGCGAAGCGCGATTGTTGGCGTCGGATGGCCTAAAGAATGTGCTAGCTCCAACTACGGATGATGCGCCGAAGAAGGTGCACTGAAAATGTACCGCCGAGGTGAGCCTGAGCTGGACCGAGATGGCCCGCGGGAAACAGAATTTAACAGTGATCTAAAGTTCTACAGCGGCGAGTTCGCGTTGAATTTCCGGCGTAAGCGTCCGGCCGATAATCGATTCGTTCTCGCGCTTCATTTCGGAAATCTTAGCGGTATGAACCTTGGTAATCAGCCCGACCTTTTTCAGCGCCCAGATGCAATACCAGTTGAAGTCGATCTCGTACCAGGCAAGCCCATGGCGCGCGGAAACAGGATGCGCGTGGTGATTGTTGTGCCAGCCTTCACCCCAAGTAACCAGCGCAACCCACCAGCTATTCGTAGAAAGGTCGCGAGTCTTGAAGCGACGCGTGCCCACGGAATGCGTGGCGGAATTGACCAGCCAGGTGAAATGTAAACCCACAACAGTGCGCAGGAAAATTCCCCACAGCACGAACGGAACGCCTCCCAACGCCAGCAGCACCACACCGAGCACGATCATCGGCACATAATGATATTTTGTGATCCAAACGTAGAATTTGTCCTTTGCCAGGTCAGGGACGTAACGCGCGAGCGTAGTCGTGTCGTGGTGCATGGACTTGCCGGTAAGAATCCAGCCCATGTGCGACCACCAGGTACCGTCAACCGGCGAATGTGGATCGCCTTCCTGGTCGGAATATTTGTGGTGAATACGATGCGTGGCCACCCAGAAAATGGGCCCGCCTTCGAGCGCGAGCGTCGCGCAAACCGTCAACAGATACTCAAGCCAGCGCGGAGCGTTGTAACCGCGATGCGTGAGCAGCCGGTGATAGCACATTCCGATGCCCAGGCTGGTCCCCACCCACCACAGAAAAGCCGCCACAAAAAAAGCCTTCCACGAAAAGAAGAACAGAGCAGCGATCGCGCCCAGGTGAAACAGGCCCATGAAGATGGCCGTCACCCAATTTACCTCGCCATCATTTTTTTGAGTTTTCTTCAGGACTGCGAGCGGGCGGGCGATTGCGTTTATGGATTGCTGAATCGATGGCTGGGTCATCGAGGCCTCTGTCTGGTCTTTTGTGGTGTTCATAACCCATTCAGACTAGCAGGGCGCGAGTTTAGGATTTGTAATAGTTCTGTAATACCAGGAACTCTGTAGTGGATCACCCGGTGAAGACGGAAATTAGTGAAAATGCAGCGGTTCGCGAATGTCCAATTTTGAGAATTCGTACTAAGGATTCAGATCGGAGCATTCTTCCCTTCTTGGGAAGGCCGCAGTGCGCTCCCGGATAGCGAATTCGGCTATGATATGGTGGCTCCTAACCGTAGAAAACTCAGTCAACTTTTTATAAACAGGAGGCACCATGCGGAGGTTATTTGTAGGTTGTGGCGCGATTTTATTGGCGCTAGGCGTAATGGCAGCAGCAGGGCGTTCTCAGCAGGACAAAGGCAAACGGCCCAGCCCAGCGGCTCATGCGGAATGCCAATTCGCTGACGGCAAGACGATCATCGTGGATTATTCCAGCCCTCGTGCGAAAGGACGCAAGATTTACGGCAGCCTGGTTCCTTACGGAGAGGTTTGGCGTGCGGGCGCAAACGAAGCGACCACATTTGTCATCACCACGGATGTCACCGTTGGCGGCAAGACCGTCCCGGCGGGAAGCTATACGTTGTTTACGATCCCCGACAAGGACAAATGGACGCTAATCGTCAGCAAGAAAACAGGCGAGTGGGGCGTGCCATACCCGGGCGAAAAAGATGATCTGCTGAGGGTCGATATGAAAACGTCGCAGCTGCCGTCGCCCCTGGAGAATTTCACAATTCCCTTCGATAAAACGGGAAATACCTGCACGTTAAATATGGATTGGGAAACCACGCGGGCCTCAGTGGAAATTTCGGAGAAGCGATGATACCGATAGCGACTGGCGGTTGAGTTGCGCTCTAATCGCAAGATTAACCGAGGGCGGCGTTAGTATTTGCCATCTCTGGCGTCAAGTTCCCAGAAAGCCGATCGCAGTCCTGCCTGGTGGAACAGACCTTGCGCTTCCGCCACAGTCCACTTGCGCCAATTTCGATCCGCATGGCGGCCGTACCAGAGCTGAGCAAACCGGGCGACTTGCGCCAGGCGAACCGCTTCTCCCTGCGGGAGTCGATACCTCTCGCACCACTCGCGAATTTCTTCGCGCGAGCTAAAAGCCAGCACCATGGCGCAATGCTGGTGCACGTTTTGCCAAGCTCGAACTGGAGGAATCGCGAAATGCACCCACACCTCCTCGAGCCCGAGGGGCAGTCCATTCCTCGTCGGAATAGTCAACACTTCAGCTTCGCCTCCGAGTCGCGTGTGGATCCGAACGTCGCCGCCAACTAGAGTTGCAACGCCAAAAGCGCACCACATACAGGGGGCCCACCACCCTCGTCCTCGCCCCTCGACCCAGTTCAAAGTCGGCGTTACCGAAAAAGGATGAACGACCCATGGCTCGCAAACATGGGGATGCAGCACCAACCCATGAATGTCGGCGAGGCCGCGCAGGAATTCCTCAATCTGAGGCGTGGACGCACCCAGTTGTGAGGCCAATTCCGAATTGGCAGGGCACGCCGACCGTTCGATGAGTCCACGGATAAGTTCATAGTGAAGCCGCGAAAGTGAGTTTTCATCGGGCACAGTGCTTTCGTTCCGCATAAGCGTGGTACTCCCGCGTGGAATTACAGCGATCCTCGGTTACCGCTCAGGAAAGGTCGAAAGTGCTGCGAAGTTTTTCAGCGATGGCGGTAACGCGTTGCCGGACTTCGGCCGACATTTCCTTGGCCGCGTCGCGTTCGCGCAGCACAACCCAAATGCCCGGATGATAGACGGATTGATCGTGCGATATCGCGCCGGTGAGCTGCGCGATTTCCAGTTTGCTGCCGGAAAGTTCGCGGTCGAGCGTAGTGCGCACCTCATCAAGCAGGTCCTTAAAGCCTTGCGAAGCCAGCATTGGATCCACACCGCGAGGAATCGGCGCTGCAACTTCTTCCAAATCGTAATCGGGCAACGGGCGCGTGATCATCAACTCGATGGAAGCGGTAGGCGCCCCTGCGTCTTGGGTAATCTTGATTCCCATGGTCGCTTATTGTCCCACAATCCTGAGGCATCTGCTTCTGGCTCGGTACCACGCATACTGCCCGGTAAAACAGAGTCGTGCGTGAGGTCACTTCGGGTACGGATGGCCGCCCAGTATTGCGAAGGCACGGTAAATTTGTTCCGCCAGAATCACGCGTGCGAATTCATGCGGCATAGTAAGCGTCGAGAGCGAAATACGCTGTTTGGCGCTGGTCTGAAGTTCAACAGGAAAACCCTCGGCAGCGCCGCATAAAAAATCCAGCTCGCGTACGCCACGATCTCGCAGATCGCCCAGCCAGCGTGAAAATTGCTGGGAAGTGAATTGCTGGCCTGCGGCGTCAAGGAGAACCACTGTAGCGGCCGAATCAATTTTAAGTTTGCGCAGTGCGGCAGGTCCCCCGTCGCGCAGTTCGACGATTTCACACTCGACGTAACGCCCGACGCGAGCGATATAGTCGTCAATGAAGGCACGGGCTTCTTCACGGCGGGTTTTGCCGAGCATGATGAGGCGGATTTTCATTTGCACTTCAAAACAGCCGGGAAGACGCCGGCCTACTAGAGAAGGCCGTACTTCTTGCGTTTTTCCAGTAGCGTTTTACGGCTAATGCCCAAAACATCCGCACATCGCCCGATTTTATAGCGCGTAGCCTCGAGTGTGGCCTTGATCACGTCCCGCTCCACTTCCTCGAGCGATCGCAGAGAACCGCCGGCGCCATGAGCGCTGTTCCCGGCACGCACAATCTCCGGAAAATCTTCGGCGCTCAACTGCGGATGCTTCGCAAACACCAATGCATGTTCCACAGCATTCTTCAACTCGCGCACATTCCCCGGCCATTCGTAGGACTCCAACTGCGCGAGCGCGGCAGGTTCGAAGACCGCATCGGCGTGGCCGTGCACAGGCCCAAGGCGCGCCAAAAAATGCCCCGCGAGGTGCGGAATATCTTCGCGGCGTTCGCGCAGCGGAGGGATCACGATCGCCAGCACGTTGAGGCGGAAGAAAAGATCCTCGCGAAAACGCGCTTCCGAGACGGCCTTGTTCAAATCCGTGTTGGTCAACGCAATTAAACGCGCTTCCATACGCAACGTTTCCGTAGCACCAAGCCGCTCGAACGTGCGCTCCTCAAGCACGCGCAGAAGTTTCGCTTGAATACCGGGCGACAGCGCAGCGACTTCATCCAGCAAAATGGTTCCACTCTGAGCCATCTCCAATCGCCCAAGTTTTCTGGTCACTGCGCCGGTAAAAGCGCCGCGCTCGTGCCCGAAAAGCTCGGATTCAACAAGCTCCGCAGGCAAGCTGGCGCAATCGATCTTGAGAAATGGCGCGTCCTGCCGCGGACCATGCTGGTGAATCCAGCGCGCCAACTGATCTTTGCCGGTGCCACTCTCTCCGGTGATGAGCACAGTGGTCGAAGCACCAGCAACTTTTTCCGCGAGGTCGAGAACATGCTTAGAGGCGGGATCAACTGCTATCCACGATACTGAAGCGGCATTCATGGGTTGGTTTTCAGCCCGATGTTAGATTTTGCGCGAGCTGTGCAGCAGCCGTGGAAGTGCAGGGCGCGTTCCATATCAGTAGTTCAGCGGTAAAGCTTAAGATCAAGCGTGCGGCCGTCATGGCCTACGTTAGGAACTGCCAAAGCGCTCATTGTTGAGTCGCGTTGCCTTCGGAATCAGCGTGAAGCTTAGGATTTCGTCCGCTGGCATCAGATTGATCGCTCGCGACCGTTGCGTTCAACGGGTCGTGAAAATCCACACGCTCCGCGGTGCGCCACAAACGTTCCAGATCGTAATACTCCCGCGCGCGCTCGCTGAAAATGTGAACGACGAAATAGCCGTAATCGAGCAGCACCCATTCGGCGCTCGATTTGCCTTCGCGATGCGCCACATGCCGGCCGTGGCGATCCAATCTTTCCTCGATGGCTTCACTGATCGCTTGAATCTGCGGCTGGCTGGAGCCGGAGCAAAGCAGAAAATAATCCGCGAACGCCCCCGAATTACTCAGGTTCAGAACGGAAATATCCAGAGCTTGCTTGTCCTGGGCCGCTTCGACAGCCAGCCGGATTTCGGGATCGAGAGAGTTAGGTGTCACCGATAAAGGGCCTGTCCCACAATGTATTCCTCCACGGGCGCGGGCACAAGCCCATGGATGCTTTGGCGGCGGTCCAGGCGCTGCCGAATTTCCGTGGAAGAAATGTGACTGGATACGGTGGTCATCAGATGCACCACGGATTTACGCAACGCAATTTTATGGGGGTCGTCGGATTTGGTGCGGCCTAATTTTTCCGGTGGAATCACCAGCCGCAAAGCATCCAGACGAAAGCCGGGCCGGCTGGCGATGATGAAATCGCAGCAATCCAGCAGCGTCTCATAATTTTTCCACGTCGGAATTTCCAGGAACTGATCTGCGCCCACAATAAAAAACAAATGATCGTCAGGATGATCCCTGCGAAAACGCCGCACTGTATCAATCGTGTAAAAAACGTGCGGCGTCGCGCCATCCATCGGCGCTTCAGCCAGCGAAGGATGAAGATATGAATGATTGGCGCAACCCAGCACCACCATGGCGTAACGGTGCACAAAGGGAGTCAGCGCGGGCTTGGTCTTGTGCGGCGGGCGCGAGGATGGCACGAAATGTACTGCGTCGAGGTGAAAACGCTTCTGCGCTGCCTGCGCCACAGCAATGTGTCCGGAGTGTATGGGATCGAAGGTGCCACCAAAAAGCGCAATCGAGCGGCGATGCGCCTGTCCATGGGTTCTAGGGGCAGCGTGCGAAGTCAACAATCCTCCCGCCTGGGCGCCGCGTGATCTTCTTCGGATTCTCCTGTTCCGTTCGGCAAAATGCCGAATGTAGAGGCACTTGGATCCGGCTGCTGTTCGATCTCGGACGGCACGGCCGCCGCCTTCGGCATACGATCCAGCGCGTCGGCCATCGAGCGAACCAGTTCGGTAATTCCTTCACCGGTCGCTGAAGACACGGCGTGAAATTCCAGACCACGCTGCGCGGCAAAATCACGCAGCTCGTCAAGATGTTCGCGATTGGTGGTGGCATCGAGTTTGGTAGCGATCACAATCATCGGCTTTTCTGCCAGCTCCGGACTGAACGACGAAAGTTCGTGCATGATGACTTCAAAATCGTGGATGGGGTCGCGGTTGTTAGCATCGCTGGTGTCTACCAGATGCGCGATCAGCCGCGTACGTTCCAGATGCTTCAGAAAACGCGTGCCCAGGCCTGCGCCTTGGTGGGCTCCTTCGATCAGCCCAGGCACGTCGGCCACAACAAATGCGCGTCCTTGTCCCGGCACCGCATCAGGATCAGCCGAGACAACGCCAAGGTGCGGCTCAAGAGTAGTGAAAGGATACGCCGCGATTTTCGGCCGCGCCGCGGAAATACGTGAGATCAATGTGGATTTTCCAGCGTTGGGAAAGCCGACCAGCCCAACATCGGCCAGTAGTTTCAATTCCAGGCGCAGCGTTCGCTCTTCTCCGGTTTTGCCATCTTCATGTTCACGCGGAGCCTGGTGCCAGGGCCGGACGAAATGCGGATTGCCATTGCCACGTCCGCCGTTCCCGCCGCGAGCCGCCAGCACACGCTGACCAGGCTGGGTCAAATCAAAAATCTGCTCGCCGGTAGTTGCGTCGAATACCACCGTGCCGACAGGGACTTTAAGCACCAAATCTTCAGCAGTCTTGCCGTGACAATTCGAACCTTCGCCATGCCCGCCACGCCCGGCCTTGAATTCGCGATTGTACCGGTAGCGCAAAAGCGTGTTGTCGTGCGGATTGGCCTCAATAAACACATCGCCGCCATTACCACCATCGCCACCCGAAGGTCCGCCGCGCGGCACATACTTCTCGCGGCGAAACGCGACGCAGCCATTCCCGCCGTCGCCAGCCTTGATCGAAATTTTCGCTTCATCCGCAAACACAAATCACCGTTTTTTAAGAATTATCCTAAAAAGAGAGCCCCTTAGCTGTAGGGGCAGGTCTCAATCCCGCCCCTTAGATGCTGGCACGGCCCGAAAGGCGTCCGCGAAACCGGACCCCGATCCGTACACAAAATGACACTCCGTTGATCCTTCCAAAAACAAAAATACGCGCCCATATAACCGAGCGCGTATTGAAATTCGAAACGCTAGTTTGCAGCCACTGGCTCTGCAGCAGGTTCAGCACGATCAGCTCCGCCCACAGCGGATTGCTCGGCCGGAAACACGCTGATAAATTTCCCAAGCGCGCCCTTATCCTCAAAACGCACCACACCAGTAATCGTGGCAAACAGGCTATCGTCCTTAGCCCGGCTGACATTCCGCCCAGCCTTATACCGTGTGCCACGCTGCCGAATCAAAATGCTACCGCCGGTAACCAACTGCCCGCCGAACCGCTTGATCCCCAGCCGCTGACCGTGCGAATCCCGTCCGTTTGTTGAGGACCCGCCGCCCTTTTTATGTGCCATTGCAAACCCCTACGAAATTTGGATGTCGCTGACCTGGACAGAAGTGTAATTCTGCCGGTGCCCGCGCTGAATATTGTATTGCCCGCCCGTCTTGTACTTCAGAACTTTAAGCTTAGGACCGCGATCTTGCGCCAGGATCTTGCCGACCACTTTGGCCTTGGCGATATCGTCGCTGGATGCGAACTTCTTGTCGTCATGGCGCACGGCCAGTACTTCATCGAAGGTGACGTTGCCGCCCACTTTCCCCTCGACCCGCTCAATGCGAATCGTCTTCCCCGGTTCCACGCGATACTGCTTCCCCCCACTACGAATCACCGCGTACATACTGCCTCCTGAAGCGATTGACAAACCCCAAGTATACGGTTCGCTCAGGCTCTGCGTCAACGAAGTACTTCTGCCAACTCAAGGACTTGAGCATTAAGCAGACTCGTCTTTAGTGTAGTCTAATCAAGCAATCGAAGTTTCCCCGGCCACTTACGGTGAACAAATGAAAAGCTTTGCTTTGTTAGTATTGGCGCTTATTTTCAGCCCAGTTAGCATTGTCTGGGGCCAGACTCGGGAAACTGCTCCCGCTTCGCCAGGCCAGAACAACATCAAGTCCACGACTCCCGGACCCTGGCCTTGGATCGACGTGACCGATCCATCCTACGGCGCAAAGTGCGACGGCGCCACCGACGACACACAAGCAATCCAGGCTGCGCTGAAAACCGCGGGCACCCGCCCCGGCGGCGCCACGGTGCTAATTCCGGCCAGCGCAGCCGGCCCTTGTCTCGTTTCATCTCTCACGATGGACAAAATGATTGGCGTGAAGGTCACCGGCTACGGAGGATTTGCCAGTACTTATGCTGCAATTCAGTTCACCGGGACTTGCTCGAATGCCGCGTGCCTGTTGTTGCGTTCTACGAACGACATCGAGTTCTCAAATCTGAAGCTCGCGTTCCCTAAAGCAACCTCCGGCCCGCTTATCGACTTATCGCACTCGCCCACCGGCTCCGATACCAGCAGAGCTGCGTTTCATCACGTCGCGTTCATGGGGCCGGGACTAACCGTCGGGCCAATCATTAACGATGCGCAGACGGATTTCGTCACATTCGATAATTGGACCTCTTTCTCAAATGCCAGCGTGTTCGTCACCGGGCCGACAAATAATTCTCAGTTCACGGATAGCACTGTTTTTAACAATGTGCAGTTCTACGGTCCCGGCACTGCAGCGATAGAAAACGCAAGCGCCTCCTGGACAATTTCCGCAAGCAACTTCGGATTGTGTAACGCAGCCAACCGCTATGCGTATGCGCTCAACTTTGTCGCCGGATACAATCAGGTATCCAACCTCTTGATCACCGGCAGCTCGGTAGTCGGCGGCTCGGGAAGAAATTGCAATACTGCGATCACATACTTCCGTATGCCGCCCGTAACTGGTAACGCCGGAGCCGTTACCTTTACCTCTAATTTGATTACGGGAGCGCTGTCCAAACCCGCGCAAACCTTTCTTTCCGTGAACAGCGACGGTATGTCTGTCAATGTTTCTGGGAATACCTTTAGCGGGCTGGCATTGGTTTTTGCGATTGGAACGGGAGCAACTTTGGATGTCGGTGCCAACGTCTACTTTCATATTTCAAGTTCATGTCCGGCGTCCCTGGGGCAGGCCGAGTCATCGACAACAACGGAGTCACAGTAATTTATGGTTCATTGCTAACACCAAATTCTGGGTCGTCAAGCGATGCGGTAATTGGCCCGCACAATAAGCTCTTCTACAATGTCGCCCCCTCAATTCTTTCTGGATTTGGGACCAACTCTTCGATCGCAACTCACAATGGAACAGCCGCATTTACAGTCAATGTCGGGACCGGCGGCGATGAATGGATGGAATTGCTTCGCTTTCGACACCACCCATCCGACGACTGGCGGCGGATACATTTTGAAACAGACTGACGGTACGAACACCACGGTAACTCTAACTGGCTTCAGCCCGTCGGGCGCGCCCACGGCCTGGACAGCCGACGACATTCTCTCCGTAAGTTGTTTTGCGAGATGAAACATGCGAACACTCTGGGTTCGGACTTCAGAGCCGTCGCTCCTCATGCTTCTCTAATGGTCTGTCTAGAGCGCGGTTAGAAAGCGGCGTGCAGATTTCGCCTCGAAACCCTTGTAGAAGGTTCCCATGGCCAACAAAGAAGAAGAAACCGTTGCCCACAGCTGGCATCCACACAGTATGACCATGAAAAAAGTAAAACTAGGTTCGCAAGGCGCAGTCGTCTCCCGTATGGGACTCGGCTGCATGGGGATGAGCGAGTTCTACGGCCCTCGCAATGATCAAGAATCAGCCGCCACAATCCTCAGGGCGCTGGATCTGGGAATCAATTTTCTCGATACCGCTGACACCTACGGCATCGGCGATAACGAAGAGCTAGTCGGCAAGACAATCCGCGGCCGTCGAGACGAAGTTTTCCTAGCCACAAAGTTCGCCAACATCCGAAAGAAAGAAGACCCCACGCACTGGGAAATCAGCGGCGAACCGGAGTACGTACGCACGGCGTGTGATGCTTCGCTCAAGCGCCTAGGCATTGATCATATTGATCTCTACTACCAGCATCGAGTGGACCCGAACACCCCCATTGAGGACACCGTAGGGGCGATGGCCGAACTGGTAAAGGCCGGCAAGGTGAAATATCTGGGACTTTCAGAAGCATCGCCCGCGACGATCCGGCGCGCGCACAAAGTGCATCCGATCACCGCGCTGCAACCGAATATTCCCTCTGGGAGCGCCACGTCGAAAAGGAAATTTTGCCGGCAGTACGCGGGCTGGGCATAAGCTTCGTGCCCTACAGTCCGTTAGGCCGCGGTTTTCTCACCGGAGCGATCACCAACAAGAGCGATCTGGACAAGTCTGATTCGCGTACGCAACGCTATCCGCGCTTCGCAGATGAGAATTTCGCGAAGAACCAAGCGCTGGTCCAACGCGTACGGGAAATCACCGAACGCAAGGGAGTAACACTCGGACAGTTGGCGCTGGCATCGATGTTAGCGAAAGGCGAAGACATCGTGCCAATCCCCGGAACGAAGCGCAGAAAATATCTCGAGGAGAATGCCAAGGCCGTGGACATCAAGTTGACTCCAGCCGACGTCGCCGAAATCGAAGCCGCGGTTCCCCAAGACGAAGTCGCCGGCGATCGCTACGCCGCCGCAAACATGAAAACAATCGACCGCTGAAGTCGCGCCTCATAGTTTGCGGCTATCTGTCAGCCGATTAACCAGCGACCGTCTCAGGATCAGTGGTCTCATCGCCCCTTCTTATTTCACGGAATCGGTGTGCCAGCCGGGATTGACCCAGTTGCCGTCTCGCAGAACAAAAATTTCGGTTACGCGGCCGGAATCGACCGAATGCTTGCCGCCCATTTCAGTTTCGAGCACGTATTGGCTATAGAGCATCGCGACGTTGCCGTATCGCTGGATTTCCGTGCGTGGAAACTCCAGGCGATCCAGTTTTCCGCCCCCGGCGTGGAACTCGACGGCCTCCTGAATGATTTCCTTTCGTCTCTTCCAGTCCTTTTCACTGGCGCTGATAGCGATTGTCTCCGGCGGTACCAGACGCTCGAGTGTGGTTACGTCTCCAGCGAACCAGGAGCGCCACACGGCTTCACGAACCTGCAGAAGCTGTTCTCTCTCAGCTGCGGCTGAAACAGACTGGGAAGCACTGTGACCTGCAAATGCCGCGACTGACAATGCGAAAATCAAAACCAGAGTACGCTTCATCGTAGTTCTCCTTTTTCAGTCCTTGTTGAAATTGTTGCGCCGATAATTTCACGCCGGTTCATCCGTTGCTCCTGGTTGGAGCCTGATGAATTCACGGCGAGCAACACCGCAGCCGCCGATGCGGAAAATACCGAGTAGTCCATGGGCGATTTGATGCCGAACGAAACAGTCATTGCGGATCCGAAGAGCACAAGCAATATCGCGCTGCCGAGCGCGACCCATCGCGGCCAGATTCCGAGGATCAACGCGACGCCAAGGGAAAGTTCCGCGGCGGTGGCGGCCCAGGCCAGAACTGGAATCGTAGACGCGGGCATGAAGGAATTCACTTTGGCGGTGTAGTCAACAAAACCTGCGAAATTGCCGTATCCCACGTTGCGCCCGGTGTAGAGGCCGAACCGATCTGCAATGCCAGACAGAAATGCGGCACCGAGCGCGAAACGCCCATAGAGAATAGCGAGCCGTTTGAAGGTTTGTGCGCGCCGGTCTGTTATCGCAAGCTGCGATTTAGACTCTGTCGAATTTATGGACGTGCTATTCATGGCTACTTCCCTCCTCCCGCTTTGGCTTTGAGTGTCGGAACGCTGAGTGGCGTTTCGTGGTCGCAAACGAAATATGCAAGGAATTTTGCCGGCTCCGTTTTGCTCACATTCGAGGAAACCATGTGAACCCCATTGGGTGGTTCATAAAAGCTCTCGCCTGCTTTGTAGGTAGCCTCGGGTTCACCTTGCACTTGCTCTCGCAGAGTTCCCTCGAGCACATAAACGATTACAGGACAGGGATGACTATGAGGAGTGGAATACCCACCCGGTTCGTAAACGACTTCGACTACCGAAGCTTTAAGTTGAGCCCCGTCGAGTTGCGGCAGAGCCTGCGAAATTGCGACCCGCGCTTGCACCGCAGTTCTGCCTGGCAATGAATGCGCGGGCAACGGTGCACGAAGCGCATAGCTACCGGCTGCTGCGATGCAGCTTACGACTAGCGCTACCGGGCCGGCCCACTTTGAAAGTATCGCTTGCATTGGTTTCTCCTGGGCCTAAGATATGAAAAAGTGGTCAAGTCGAATAGGACCACTTTCGATAAATGGGCTATACCACTTTAAAGCGACTGATGAGGCGCGCAGCCTTCGATCTTGTGCTTGCGCCTCGCGCCCCGGGTATGGCCGCGCACCGCTGGTTAAGCGAGGCTCTGCGCAAAGAGATCCTGGAGGGGCGTCTACGCCCAGGAGCTCGGCTCCCCTCCTCACGCGACCTGGCTGCCAGCTACGGGTTGTCGCGCCCCACAATCGTTTTTGTGTTCGAACAGTTGAAGTCCGAGGGTTATATCGAGGGCAGCGCGGGATCTGGCACCTACGTCAGTCAGATATTGCCGGATGATCTGCTGCAGGTCACCTCCGGATCAGTCGAGCCATCGACGAACGCGCCTAAGAACTGCCGTCGCTGGCTTTCGAATTACGCCCGGCGCGCGCACTTGTTTCCGAATTTCGAAAATCGCCGCAGCCGCGCTTTTCGCGCAAATTTACCGGCGCTCAATTTATTCCCGACGACGTTATGGGCGCAGTTGACGACGCGTCTTTTCCGGTGTGCGCCCGCGAGTCTTCTAATGGTATGCGAGCCGCTGGGATACCGACCGTTGCGCGAAGCTCTCGCTGATTATCTCCAAACGTCGCGGGGAGTCAGGTGCGTTCCCGAACAAGTGGCGATTGTCTCTGGGACTCAAGAGGCTCTTGATTTGACGGCGCGACTAACTTTGAATCCAGGGGATCGCGTCTGCATGGAAGACCCCGGATATCCTGGCGCGGCGCTCGCTTTTGAAGCGTTTGGAGCCAAGATCCGCAGCATTCCGGTAGACAACGAAGGCATGAAACCGACGCCAGCGCACTTGCGCGGCGCGCGTTTGGTGTACGTTACTCCCGGCCATCAATTTCCATTGGGAAAAACGATGTCTGTAGCGCGACGTCTGGAGTTGCTGGAGCGCGCCCGCGAAGTCAACGCCTTGATCTTTGAAGATGATTACGACAGCGAATATCGTTACTCCGGCCGGCCCATTCCTGCACTGCAAGGACTCGATCGCCACGGAGTGGTGTTGTTCGCGGGCAGCTTCAGCAAAGTAATGTTCCCGTCGCTGCGTTTGGGATACCTGGTGATTCCCTCGGATCTGGTAGACCGCTTCGAAGCCACGATCTCGATAACCTGCCGGCACGCGCCATTACTGGAGCAAGCGGTGCTTTGTGATTTCATCACGGAAGGACACTTCCTCCGCCACCTGCGGCGAATGCGAGAAGTGTACGCGAAGCGTTTGTCGCTGCTCGTCGAGAGCGGCCAACAGAAGCTGTCCGGACTATTAGAGATTTCAAACATCGAAGCTGGGTTGCAGACCGTCGGATGGTTGAAACAAGGACTGAAAGAGGAAAGAGTGTTTAAGGCCGCGGCCGAGAGAAATGTCGAAGTGATTCCGCTGAGTTGGTACACCCGTGGACGGCCTAGGCGAGAAGGATTGCAGTTGGGATTCGCAGCCGTGGATACACAAGAAATCCGCCGCGGAGTTCAGGATCTTGCTATCGCGCTGGAGGCAGTCGAAAAGTTCGGATTCCTAAACCGTTAATGCGGGTCAGCGACAGTTTGTGGCATCCTCTCTTGATTGGCGGCCATAATTCGGTTAGCTTTGCACTGCGCAGTGAGGGACACGTGAATATCGGTATCCGCAAGGCGGGACGGGCGACGATTCTGGACCTGGATGGGGCGCTGAAACTCGGGGACGCCGAGGAAGCCTTTCGTAACCAGGTGCAGCAGCTCATCGACAGCGGGAATACGCACGTCGGCGTGAATCTGGCCGGCGTTACGGAGCTGGATAGCTCGGGGATTGGGGCGCTGGTCCGTGCGTTCACTACGTTGAAACGGGCCGGCGGTAAAGCCACTTACTTTGCGCCCAACAAGCGAGTCATGATGCTGCTGAAAATGGTGCGCCTCGATACCATCCTGGATCTAGCCGAAGACGAAGCCACCGCACTCACTCGAATCTAGGAATACATCCCGTCAGGCCGTCCACCTGTAGTTAACAACGATTATTACTTTGAAAGCGCGAGCATTCTAGGCGCGTTGCCCAAGGAACGATCTAGCGGCGATCTAGTGCCGGATGCCGGACATCGCGGCCTGCTACGAAGTAGATTACGTCTTCGGCGATGTTGGTGGCATGGTCGCCGATACGTTCGAGGTTTTTCGCTACCAGGATCAATTCGAACGCGGCGAACACCTGCGCGGAATCTTCCATCATGTAGGTCAGCAATTCACGGAACAACTGATCGCGCAGCCGGTCCACCTGATCGTCACGGCGCATCACGCTCTGGGCCAGGTCCTGATCCCCTCGCACCAGCGCGTTCAGGCTGTCGCGCACCATGGCTTCGGCTAATTCACTCATTCGCGGCAGGTCGACGTAGGGCTTTACCTGCGGATGGCGCAGGATGCGCATCGCGGATTGCGCGATGTTCACGGCCTGATCGCCGATTCGTTCCAGGTCGCCATTGATACGCGATACCGCGAGCAGAAAGCGGAGGTCGGCGGCCATCGGTTGCTGCAGGGCGAGCAGACGTTGGACTCGCTCATCGATCTCGATCTGCATCTCGTTGATTGCGTCTTCTTCAGAGAGAACTGTCTCTGCGAGGTGTTCCTCCGCGTCCAAAACGGCGTGCACGGCCTGATGCACGGCGCGTTCGGCAAGGCTTCCCATCCACAGCAGCCGCTGCTTAAGTTCTTCGAAATCGTGTTCGAAATGTCGTTCCATAGTTCTTCGTTCCTTGCACCGCGCCCCGCCCTGCTATGAATCCTAAATTAACGCCGACGACCTGAAGGCCGCCGCTACAAAATCGAGATCCGCGCCTGCACTAATGAGCCCGGTTGCACTCCAACGTCCAGCATCTCATCCAAACCGGCCGGTTATGTATGCTTCTGTTCGCGGATCTTTCGGCGTGGTAAATAGTCTGGAAGTTTCACTGTGCTCGATCAGCCTACCGTCCAACATGAAAGCCGTGTAGTCGCTGGCGCGCGCGGCCTGTTGCATATTATGCGTAACAATCGCCATGGTGCAGCTGTCCTTTAGTTGAAACATCAGCTCTTCAATCTTTGCCGTCGTCACCGGATCGAGTGCAGAGCAGGGTTCGTCGAGCAGCAGTACCTCAGGGTCCACCGCCAGCGCCCGCGCAATGCACAACCGCTGCTGCTGGCCGCCGGAAAGCGCAAACGCGGATTTCTTCAGGTAATCTTTCACTTCATCCCACAGCGCGGCGCGGTGCAGGCTTTTTTCGACCAGGTCGTCCAGTCTCCCTTTATAGCCGTTGATGCGCAGACCATACGCCACGTTGTCGTAAATCGATTTCGGAAACGGGTTGGGCCGTTGAAAGACCATACCGATCCGGCGTCTCAGACCCACTACATCCATGTCGTGGATGTCCTGGCCATCCAGAAGGACAGCGCCATCCACGCGGGTATTGCGAATGGTTTCATTCATGCGGTTAAGGGTGCGCAAGAATGTGGACTTCCCGCAGCCTGATGGTCCGATGAGCGCAGTAATGCGGTTCGTAGGAATGTTCAGGCTCAAGTCAAAGACGGCCTGCTTGGCTCCGTAGAAAAAATTCAGGTTCGAAATCTTCAGGCGCAGCGACTGCTCGGACATTGGTACGTTCTTTTTTTCCATAAGCGCCGGATCTCTCAGTGCTCTTGCCGACAGCGCGGATTGAGGTGCCCCACTCACAATTGCATCCTTGATTGTTATTAAACTGCCTTGGTCCGCGCCAAGATAAAGCGCGCGCCCAGATTAGACAGCAGCACTAGGCCCAAAAGGACCAACCCCGCGGCCCATGCCTGCCGGTGCCAATCGTCATACGGAGCGATAGCATATGTATAAATCATCACAGGCAGCGAAGCGATCGGTTGGCCCCAGCCTTCGCTCCAATAGCGGTTGCTGAAGGCAGTAAAGAGCAAGGGCGCCGTTTCGCCAGCCACGCGCGCGAGAGCGAGCAGCATACCTGTCAGAATACCTCCACTCGCTGCGGGAAGCACTACGGTCAAGATAGTCTTCCATTGGCTGGCGCCCAGGGCCATGGCCGCTTCGCGCATGCTGCCCGGGACCGCTCGCAAAAATTCTTCCGTGCTGCGCACAGTGATCGGAATCACCATCACCGCCAACGCGACGCCTCCTGCAACCGCGGAGAAATGCTTCACGGGAAGCACGGCCAGCGTGTAGGCGAAGATGCCGATGACGATCGAGGGCACGCCGTTCAGCAGGTCCGTGGTGTACCGCACCACGAATGAAAATGTCTTTCCGCCGAATTCAGCGAGATACACGCCGACCAGCAATCCAAAGGGAAGTCCCATCACTGCGGCGAGCAAGAGCAGCTTCAGGCTGCCAACAATTGCATTGGCCATACCCCCGCCGGTTTCACCTACCGGTTTGGGAAGCTGCGTGAAGAAGTTCCAGTTAAGAGAAGTGCCGCCGTGCCAGATCAAGTATCCCAGGATCAGGAATAAAACCGAAACTACCCCGAGGGCAGCGATGCCGGTGAGCGTCAGCATGACGTAGTTCAGCGCCTTCCGCCATTGGATCCGCATAGTGCTCATGCGGGACGTCCTCCGCCGCGTTCGGTGGCGACGATCAGAATGCGCGCCAGGCCGTTAAGGATGAACGTAATCAGGAACAGCACCAGGCCGAGTTCGATCAGCGCGCTAAGGTATAAATCGCCGGTAGCTTCCGTAAATTGATTAGCGATGGTCGAGGCGATCGTATCGCCGGGAGAGAACAGCGAAGCGCTGATGTTCGGTGCATTCCCGATGACCATGGTGACAGCCATGGTCTCGCCTAAAGCGCGCGCCAGGGCAAGGAACACCGAACCCATGATTCCCGTGCGCGCCCACGGGACCACCACTTGCCAGGTTGACTCCCATCGCGTAGCGCCCATTGCGAGCGCCGCCTCGCGCTGTTCGCGCGGGACCGTCAAAAGTACTTCGCGCGAAACGGAAATGATAAAAGGAACCACCATGATTGCCAGCACGGTCCCCGCGGTAAGAAAACCGACGCCATAATTCGGTCCCTTGAACAACGCACCGATATACGGAACTTTGCCGACGGTATTGATCAGTAGCGGCCCGAGTGTGGTGCGCATCAACGGAACAACGATGAAGATTCCAAGCAAGCCATAAATAACACTGGGCACGGCGGCAAGCAGATCGATCAGAAAAGATATGATGTCGCTGATGCTTCGAGGAGCCAGCTCCGAAAGGAAAATGGCGCTGGCCAAGCCTAGCGGAAGGGCGATCACCAAGGCTACCGCGGAGGTCATCAGCGTTCCATAAATGAAGGGCAAGGCGCCGTAGTTATCGAAGTTCGGATCCCAAACCCTGGTCCACAGAAACATCCACCCGAACTGCGCGCGGGAGAGATGCGAATTTCGCCAGAGCTCGTACACCAGCATGGAAGTGATCAGAAGAATGCCGGCGGCAAATACGAGGGTAATGAGGTGCGCGATTTCGTCACCCTGGCGCAGGCGCTGCACAAACGCACGAGGCCCCGTTTTCGAAGGCGGAGCCTGGTGCCCGATAGTTGTGGCGGCCGCGGACATTTTTATTTACTGAATCAGCGAGATCGCCTGCATCTCCTTGGTTATAACGTCCTTCGGCAGCTGCGCGTACGTAAGACCCTCGTTATATTTCTGGCCCTCCGTAAGCATCCACTTCAAAAAGCCTTTAATGGCGTCACGCTTCGCCGCATCCTGGATTTGTGCGGGAATCAGAAGCCAGGTGAAACTGGAAACGGGGTAAGATTGCAGGCCAGGAGCATTGGTGATCGAAACGCGGAAATCAGCCGGTATGTTCTTGGCATCGGCCCCAGCCGCGGCTGTAACGCTGGCCAAATCCGCTTTCACGAACTTCCCGGCTGCGTTCTGTACTTTACCGACAGCAATGCCATTCTGCGCAGCATAAACCAGCTCGATGTAACCGATGGCGTTGGGTGTCTGCTTCACCAATCCGGCAACGCCTTCGTTGCCCTTACCCCCCAGTCCGACGGGCCAATTCACTGAAGTGCCCTTTCCTACTTTGTTCCTCCAATCGTCGCTGATCTTCGAGAGGAAGTCGGTCCAGATGTAAGTGGTCCCGCTGCCATCGGAACGATGAATCACGACGATGTCGGCATTGGGCAAATTCACCCCCGGGTTCGGCTTGGTGAGCTCCGGATCATTCCACTTCGTGATTGCGCCCAGAAAAATGCCAGACAGAGCCTTTTGCGTAAAATTCAATTCAGTGCTGACTCCCGCAATATTATAACTGGGCACGTCGGCACCCAGCACCGTTGGAAAATGCAGAATTTTGAATTTCGACTGCGCCAATTGTTCGTCGCTCATCGGGCCGTCGGACGCGCCAAAATCCACGGTACCGGCTTGCAGTTGGCGTATGCCTCCACCCGATCCGATTGACTGGTAGTTGATTTGAACGTCGGGATGCGCCGCATGATACACATCGAACCACTTGGAGTAGATGGGGTAAGGAAACGTTGCGCCGGCGGCGTTCAGTAGAACGTTTCCGGCTGACGTTACCGTCACCGCGGCAACGCCCAACAGTAGCCACACAACCAGCAGGGTCTTTTTCATGTCTCCGGATTCTCCTCCATAGCATTTTTTTACTGTATTGTTACAGCCGTGTTACATCGACGCGAATTCGGAATGAAATAAGAGTCGGCTTCTAAAAAGGGGGTGGAGGCGCGGCCCCGGGGGTGTGGACGAGCCGCGCCTCGCAAGGGGAGTGACGTGGTGCGTTGCTTCCGGCGCAGATGTTGCCGCGCAGGAACTTGTGGGTGTCGGCCGCCGGTCACTGTTAGGCCGAAGCATCGAAATTTATGTGTTCGGCGCTGAGCTTGGAACCTGCACTCGAACACTCTCACCCTGATTCATGCTGAACCTTGCAATTGAACAGCTAATGAGTGCCGCGTGAAATCTGGGTTACAACGCGCCGGCCGCTTCAGTGCTCTCCGCGTTGATTTCCATTTGCTTGGCGCGTCCGTGGCGCACTTCCAGGCCGCGCACCCAGAACAAAATGTCTTCGGCGATGTTGGTTGCGTGGTCCGCAATGCGTTCGAGGTGGCGCGAAGCCAGCACGTAGTGCAGATTGGGCGCCGCCAGCGCAGGATTTCGCGTCATCCCTGCCAGCAACGATTCGAAAACCTGATCTCGATATTGGTCCACGACATCATCGCTTTCGAGCACCTGCGTAGCTAGATCCACGTTTTGATAAATCAGCGCGCCAAGGCATTTCGAGACCATGGCGCGCACCGCAGTGGTCATCGGTTCGAGGTCCGCCGGAACGTTCACGTCGCCCATGGCCGCTAGAGAAATTGCACGTTCGCTCAGATTCACCGCGAGATCGCCCATGCGTTCGAGGTCGTTGTTTATCTTCAAGCTGGCGACGATCAGGCGAACATCGGCATCTTGCAAATTCGCCTGACGCAGCATGCGGATGGCGTGCTCGTCGATCACAATTTCCATTTCGTTGATGCGCGGTTCGGTGAGGAATACTTCGCTGGCCAGACGTTCGTTGCGTTCGAGCAGAGCCCACAGTGCGCGGTTCACGGAAGCCTCCACCGTGCGCGCCTGTGACATAAGATAATTCACCAGTACGCTTTGAAAAATCCCCTCTCCATTTGTTTTCGCGATCGCCACGTTTGAATCCTCCCGAGCAGGGTCCCGGCTGCCTAAATATCGCCAGTTACAGCCTCACTTCTGTGGATTGCAAGGACGTAAATCGCACGTAAATATTTGAAGACAAGTACTGAGACGTATAGGAGCAGTTTTTCGATGCGGCTTCTCACTCTACCGATCGAGAGGAATGGAGAAGGAAAACTTCGAGCCTTCGCCGATTGCACTGTCCACCCACAGCTTGCCACCATGGGCTTCGACGATGTGCTTAGCGATGGAAAGCCCCAGGCCGGTGCCGCCAGCTTCACGCGAACGCGCGGCGTCCACGCGATAAAACCGCTCGAAGATTCGTTCCTGGTCGGCGAGCGGAATTCCGATGCCGGTGTCTTCCACTATCACGACGGCATCGCGTTCGCGCGCCTGGGCGGTCAGGCGAACGTGTCCTCCGGTCGGCGTGTACTGAATGGCGTTGTCCAGCAGATTTTGCAACACATCGCGCAACAGACCCGCATCGCCGCGCACTGCGGGAAGCCTAGGGGGCACAACAATCTCAAGGGTGATTTGTTTGCGATTTGCTTTCAATAGTGAAGTATCGGCGCAGGCCTCAATCAACTCCATCAATCCGACAGACGAAAATTCCACTTCCAGTTTTCCGGCTTCAATCCGCGCCAGTTTCAGCAGGTCATTCGTAAGCCGGGCCAGACGAATTGCGTGATTCCGAATAATTTCAAGGAAGTGGCGATTGTTCCTAGGATCATCGAGCGCACCCGCAAGCAGTGTTTCGGCGAAACCCTGAATAGCCGTAAGCGGAGTTTTGAATTCATGCGAGACGTTGGCCACAAAATCCTGGCGCACACGCTCGAGTCGTCGCAGTTCGGTAACGTCATGCAATACCACTACAGCGCCTGAAGGTTTTTCGGCCGATGTCAACGTGTGGCCCGGAGCTGTCCGGTCGGACGCAGTCGAAGCTTCGAGGGCCTTGACCGGAGCCGCCGTTGCGGAAAAGTTCTGAGTTTGCGTGATGCCCATTACGATATCGCTTTGCAGTCCTTCATCGCCGCGCAGCGCTCTGCGAATCAGTCCCAATAATTCCGAATTGCGGACCATTTCGATGAGTGGACGGCCTTCGCCGCTGGCTCCGTTCACGTTGAATATCTCTGAAAACGCGCGATTGTAAAAAACCAGGCGCTCCTCGGCGTCGATCACGGCAACACCCTCCACCATGCTGCGCAGGATCGCGCCGGAGCGGTTGCGCTCGCCACTCAACATCCTGATTTCGCGGTCCAGGCGTGCCGCGGTTTGATTCAGAGTGTCAGCCAAGTCGGAAAGCTCATCGCGCGGGCCTTCGGGAAGCAATGTTTGAAAATTGCCTTCAGCGATGCGTTGCGAAAAACGCTTCAGCCGCTCGACGCGGTCGGCGAACATTCGCGCGAAGGCCAGCGATATCACTGCGCCCACGCCGAGCATCAGCAGCGTAGCGACCAACAGCCTTTGGCGTAATTCGACGACCGAGAGATCGACTTGCGACAACGGCAACGCCATCCGAATGACGATCGGAGGTGATCCCGCGGGCTGGTACTTCTGCGCTCGATACACCAGCTCGCGATTCAGTGACACGCTCCGGTGCACGGACTGTCCCGAACCATGTGCCAACGCATCCTGAAATTCCATTCGGTCGACATGGTTTTCCATCTTGTCGGGATCTACTGCGGTGTCGGCAAGCACGCGGCCGACATTGTCGATGATCGTTACCCGTGCGCCACTCTGGGCCACGCGTCCAGCCCAGCTACGCAGTTCCACAGGATCAGCGGAACTTGGAGGATTGGCTAGAGCCAGGTTCAGCAGCGACCCCATTTCATCATCGGCGGAGCGGATTGCCTGGCTGCGGATTACCCGTATGGAGTACAAATCTACGGCGAGTAAAACTGCGAGAAGAAGAGCGGTGTAGGTAAATCCGAGTTTCCAGAAAAGTCTAGCTTGCACGGGTTTCGAACAAATAGCCTGCGCCACGTATCGTCTTCATGAACGACGGGTGTTGAGGATCAGTTTCGATCTTCTCCCTCAGCCGTCGCACGTAAACGTCGACACTACGCGGCGTCACGAATCGTTCCGTGCCCCATACGGCGTCGAGGAGCTGATCCCTTGTGAACACGCGGTTCGGTCGCGCCGCCAGAAAATAAAGCAGGCGGAACTCGAGCGTGCTCATCGGCACAGGCTTTCCTGTACGCGTTACTCTATACGCAGCAGGATCGATTCGCAATGCACCCACTTCGATGGGCTTTTCGGAAGGCGTTCCGGGTTCCGCACGGCGAAGCAGAGCTTTCACCCGCGCAGCAAGCTCGCGGGGGCTGAAGGGCTTGGTGACGTAATCGTCAGCACCCAGCTCAAGTCCCACGACGCGATCCGCCTCTTCCCCCTTCGCCGTAAGAATCAGAATGGGAATTCGGTTGAGGCTAACGTCCTTGCGAACTTCCTTGCAGATTTCCAGCCCGGAGAGTTTCGGCAACATCAGGTCGAGCACCAACAGATCGGGTGCGGCTCTCCTGATTTGAGCCAGACCCGTGGCGCCGTCGCCGCTGGAGGCGACTTGATATCCATCTTTTTCCAGGTTGTAGCGCACCAATTCTACGATGTCTTTGTCGTCTTCAATTACCAGAACACGTTTCATTCAGTTTTTTCTCGGGAATCGCACACACCATACGGAAAAAGAGTCCCGGATGCAAGGCGTTGAAGCCGGGCGGAGCTTTTTTTAACACCACATTAATACCTTGCCAAAGCGGCAGGGTGCGTGCCGGTTGAACACTGCTTCCGCTTTCGGGTCTGATGGCCCGCTCCCGTAGTTTGACCAGCTTATTGAATGCAAAAGGTTTGCCTTCGGTTGGCCCACAAGACTTTGACCACCGTTCTGCTGATTACGACTGGCTAGGTCCGCCATTCACGCCGGCAGATTCTGCTGGCCCGGAGGACCGGACGGAGGCAATCAAAATGGATGCCTCTCAGGCACGTCTTCTCGATCCAGGACGCCGAAGTGTCGATTCCCTTGATTTTGAAGGCGGACGGCGCCGGAAAATTGTAGGGCAGGACGAAGCCGTACAGGCGGTGGGGGACACTGTGCCAGGTATTTCGCGCCGGGCTCAATTCGCCGGGGCGTCCGGTGGGCAATTTGCTATTCCTGGGACCGACCGGAGCCGGCAAGACGCGCGTGGTGGAAGCTACCGCGGAGATGCTTTTCGGCGATCCTCGCGCGGTGATCAAAGTGGACTGCGCCGAGTTCCAACACTCGCATGCGAGACTCATCCGCTGATTTCCCAGGAGGCCCTCGCGCAATATCACAGCGAAAAACTGAAGATTTCCTTTTTGCTGATTTATCTGCAGGACCGTTTCGCGGCACGCACGATAGGCTCAGCGGCGTTTCCAATCGCGGCGTGATTCTGGACACTCTGTGTCGCGAGCGCAGCCGCCATGGAAGCTCATTCGCGATCGTCCTGGCGGATCGCGATCACTTCAAATATGTGACGCGGGCGAAATCGCTCGAAACTAGCTAGCTAGGCCGCAGGACTTGACTACAACGTCTGCAGTCCCTGCCACCAGCGCTTAGGAGATTGCTCGGCACAAGAGAATGTTTCTGAACGAACTGGCAAATTAAAGTCGATAGCTACGTCATCAGGAGCTCGCAACTACTTACAGGTTGCGCGGTTTCGATGTGGTGACGGAAAACAGAACTGCTCGGGCCTGCTGGACTGAAAGCAACTTCTGAGCGAGTATTCCGAGCACATGGCACGGCCGAATCTGTTCACATGGTCATCGACGATTGAAGCTCCTTGCGAAGAGGTTTTTCGCTGGCACGCCGAACCCGGAACGCTGGAGCGTCTCACGCCACCATGGGAAAAAATGGACATCATTCAGCCCTCACCGGGAATCCATGATGGCGACCGTGGAATCCTGCGGGTGCATCTCGGACCTTTCCCTCTGCGTTGGGCGTTCGAGCACCGCGATTACAAGGAAGGACGTCAATTCCGAGATGTGCAGACCTCAGGGCCATTCAAGCGATGGCAACACACGCATTCATTCATTCCGGAAGGCGCGGACGCCTGTCGACTGGAAGACCAGATCGAATTCGAACTGCCCGGTGGAGTTCTAGGAAACTTCTTTGGAGCCGGGCTAATACATCGGAAGCTGGCGCGCACTTTCAAGTACAGGCATCAAATCACAAAAGACGCGATGGCCCTGCGGATCAAAAGCAAATGAGTATGCCATTCGAACGGTTCTAGGTGGCTCAGTGCTCCGTTTGCGCGTCCGTACAGTGCCGTATGGCCGTGCGCTCAGTCTTTGATATCAAATCGTGGAAACCCGTTCCGCGCTTGTTCAAATCGGGTGTACATTCTATAAGAAGCGAACCGCGCATTCCCACAGCATCGCTTCGAGAGGTCCGGTTATGAATCCGACCAAACAAGGCTCCGTAGTTAGCAACGAAGCTGTTGCTGCGACGCCTCGCGATACGCTAAGCGTCACCGACAACCGGACGGGCCGGCAATTCGTACTCCCCATCAAAAACGACACCATCCGCGCATTGGATCTGCGACCGATAAAAGTTCATGACCCCGATTTCGGCATGATGGGCTACGACCCCGCCTTCACCAATACTGCATCCTGCTCCAGCAAGATCACTTATATCGACGGGGACAAAGGAATCCTGCGGTATCGCGGCTACTCAATCGAGGAACTCGCGGAAAAAAGCACATACGTCGAAACCGCGTACCTGATTCTTTACGGTGAACTCCCCACTAAATCGCAACTCTCGGATTGGACCTATCACATCACGCATCACACCTTCATTCACGAGAGCATCAAGAAATTCATCGACGGTTTTCATTACGACGCACACCCGATGGGCATGCTCATTTCCACCGTCGCGGCGCTTTCCACTTTTTATCCCGACGCCAAGGACATTTTTAATCCCGATTCGCGGCGCAAGCAGACCTATCGCCTGATCGGGAAAATGCCCACTCTCGCCGCCTTTGCTTACCGGCATCAATTGGGAATGCCATTTGTTTATCCAGACAACGACCTCACTTATTGTGGCAATTTTCTCAACATGCTCTTCCGCACCACCGAGCTGAAATATCGTCCGAACCCCACCCTGGAACGCGCGCTGGACGTCCTTTTTATCTTGCACGCCGATCACGAACAGAATTGTTCTTCGACGGCGATGCGTGTCGTCGGCAGCTCTCACGTCGATCCCTATTCAGCCACGGCCGCCGCCACCGCCGCGCTGTACGGGCCGCTGCACGGCGGCGCGAACGAAGCCGTGCTGCGCATGCTGCTGGAAATCGGCTCGATCAATAACATCCCGGCTTACATCAAGAGCGTGAAGGCCGGCGAAAAATTGCTGATGGGCTTCGGGCATCGCGTCTATAAAAATTACGATCCGCGCGCCCGTATCGTAAAGCACATCGCCTATGAAGTTTTCGACGTAATGGGCAAAAACCCGCTGATCGAAATCGCCCTGGAATGTGAACGCATTGCGTTAGAAGACGAATACTTCGTCAAGCGCAAGTTGTATCCAAATGTGGACTTCTACACCGGCTTGATCTACCAGTCCATGGGTTTCCCGGTGATGATGTTCCCAGTTCTCTTCGCTATCCCGCGCACATCGGGCTGGATAGCGCAATGGGAAGAAATGCTACTGGACCCCGAGCAGAAAATCTCCCGTCCCCGCCAAGTGTACCTGGGTTACGAGCTTCGCGATTACACACCGCTGGATCACCGTAAGTAGCTGATGAGCAACACCTACAGCGGAAAAGTGATTGCATCTGAAGGGAATCTCTGGCAAAACACTCTATCCCCCGCGTGGGGCCAATCCTGATGGATATTTCTACACGTCAGTCCGGAAATGCCACGATTGTGGACGTCGTCGGCGATATTACCCTCTACAATTCGCCGGAGGTCCGTAAAGTGCTTATGGATCAACTGAAATCCAAAAAGTCTCCGCGCGTGATCGTCAACCTTGAAAAGGTGCGGTATATTGATAGCGCCGGGGTGGCGTCGCTGGTCGAGGGCCTGAAAGTCGCGCGCGATTTGAAGAGTTCCTTCGCGCTTTTCGGATTGAGCCGAACGGCACGCGAAGTGCTCGAATTGACCCGTCTTATCAAGGTTTTCGAAGTCTACGACAACGAAGAGGATGCTTTGCGGGGCGGTAGCCCGAATGTGGCTCCCGCCAGATAAATTTCCGGGCGGTACAAGCTCGGGTTCCATCTGAAGATTTCACCCGTCCGGAATCACAGATGCCATTTACAGACACCATTGGCGCGGCCACCATCAATGGCTTGGCCTACGTCGGAAGTTTAGCGCGCTTGTCAGGTGGTGCCGCGCGGGCCGTCTTCGTCGCTCCCTTCCAGGGCAAGAAATTCCACTTCAGCCGCGCGGTTCACCAGGCAATGTCCGTCGGCGTCGAAGCACTTCCCATTACCTCTCTAATTTCATTTTTTGTTGGCACGATTCTTGCTTTGAACGCCGCTTACGA
Source organism: uncultured Acidobacteriota bacterium (assembly GCA_963703675.1). GTDB lineage: Bacteria > Acidobacteriota > Terriglobia > Acidiferrales > UBA7541 > Palsa-295. The sequence continues at coordinate 162,140 of CAVPFH010000018.1, forward strand.
GTTGCGCAAGTTCGGCGCCTTGAATCTGGTGGCGAGCGCCGTGGCGGTCTCGATGACGCGCGAACTTGGCCCGCTAATGACTGCCATCGTCGTGATCGGGCGTTCCGGTTCTGCGTTCGCAGCTGAAATCGGCACGATGAAGGTGAACGAAGAGATTGACGCCATGGAAACCATGGCGCTTGAGCCGGTTCAATTCTTGGTGGCTCCGAAATTTTTGGCGATGATACTGATGGTCCCGTGCCTTACTTGCTGGGCCGATTTCATGGGCGTGCTGGGCGGAGGCTTGTTCGGAGTCTCAACCGCAGGCTTCACCTGGGGCACTTATATTCAAGCCACCCTCGATGCGCTGAAAAGCACCGACATAATCAATGGCTTGATCAAGGCCCTGATGTTCGGTCTTGTGATTACGGCGGTCGGCTGCCAGGAAGGCTTTTCGACAGGCCTCGGCTCGGAGCAAGTGGGCAGATCCACAACTTCGGCGGTAGTGAAATCGATTTTCATGGTTGTGATCGTAGACCTGATTTTCACCACAATTTTTTATATTACGGCGCCGCGCTAATTCATGTCTCGACCACTCACTCCAAAAATCGCTACATCGTCAATGTCTACCGGTGTCGCCATTTCCGTACGCAACCTGCGCGTGAAGTACGGCGATCGTGAAATTCTGCACGGCATTAATTTCGAAGTTCCGGCCGGCGAGACCATGGTCATTTTGGGCGGCTCGGGCTCCGGCAAGAGCACGCTGCTTCGCACCCTGGTGGGCTTGGAACGACCCAGTTCCGGTGAAATCTGGATTCAGGGAAAAGATTTCGCCTCGATCTCCGAAGACGAACGCGACGAATTACGCAAGAAAATGGGCATGTCGTTTCAAGGAGGAGCGCTCTTCGGTTCCTCGACCGTGGGCGAAAACGTCGCGCTTCCCCTGAAAGAGCACACCCGCCTGGACGACTCCACGATTGAAATCATGGTTCGGTTGAAACTCGATCAGGTAGGCCTTTCCGGCTTCGAAAATTACATGCCGGCGCAATTGAGCGGCGGCATGAAAAAGCGCGCAGCGATTGCGCGCGCCATGGCAATGGACCCTGAAATTTTATTCTTCGACGAGCCTTCCGCGGGCCTCGATCCCATCATCGCTGCCGGAATCGATGAACTGATTTTGAAATTGAAGAAGGCGTTTCGCATCACCATCGTGGTGGTAACGCACGAACTGGCCAGCGCCTTCCTGATCGCGGACCGCATGATCGTGCTGGACAAGGGTGTGATCGTGGCCAACGAACCTACCAAAGAACTGCAAAAAAGCCAGCAGCCGCGCGTGCGCCAATTCCTGGATCGCGTGCCGGAGCCGGAACTGACCGGGGAAATTGATTATTTGCAGATGCTGACGGGAGACATTCCCCCGACGCGTCAATAGTTGGAAACAGTAGCGGGTGGATTTCTGGCGGTTTTTTTCTGGCGTGTTATACTCGCCCGCAATCTGGGGTGCTCCCGCGAGTCGCCGCGTGGGAATCAACGAGGATACGGATGGAACCGAAGCGCGAGCAAGCATTCGTGGGACTTTTTGTTATCGTAGTGGCGGCCTTGCTGATTATCACTCTGTTTCTTCTCTCCGGCAGTTTCGAGAAGGGTAATACTCCCTATCATGCATATTTTAAGAATGCCGGCGGACTGGGACCGGGCACCGAAGTCCGTTATGCCGGCGGTCCCCCGGTAGGACGCATCAGCAAGGTTCAAGTGGATCCGACTGACGCAACGCGGATGAAAGTGGATTTTTCGGTGAATCCTAGCATCCCGATAAAAACCGACAGCACCGTCCTGATCACCAGCACCAGCCCGCTGGGCGAGAATTTTCTAGGAATCAAGCCTGGAACAAATGCCGCGCCGCGCGCGCCCAAGGACTACTTCCTAAAGTCATCCGAATACACCAGCTTTTCCGATATCGCCGATAAAATCTCCGAACTCACGCCCACGGCGCAGCAATTGATTGTGAACCTGAATGACCGGGTGGTCACCTTGAAGATCACGCTGGATCGCGTGAACGATCTCCTTAACGATGAGAACCGTGCCAACATTGCCGGCAGCCTGAGCGATGTTCGCGGCATGCTTAAAGAAGATCGCCCGCTGGTTCATCAAACGCTGGGCCGAGTGAGTGATGCCACGGCCAACCTGAAGCCGTTGATCGCCAGCTTCCAGAAAACTTCGGACCAGGCGAATGACACCTTGCTGCACCTGGACGGAATGCTCACCGAGAATCGCGCCGACGTTCGCCAGGCCGTGCTGCAACTGCGCACGGCGCTGGACAATGCAAATGCAATTCTGGCCTCGCTGAATAACACGGTCAGCAGCAATCAGGAAAATCTGGACGAAATTATCGACAACTTGAGGCACGTCACGGAAAACTTGAATTCGTTTACCGAGTCGATCAAGACGCGGCCTTATACATTGATTCGCGCGGCGGCACCGAAAGAACACCAGCCTGGATCGGATTTGCCGAAATAAGAGTACGCAGGCGATAGCGGATTAGGTAGCACAAAGAGAAAAGCGAGAAGGAGCAAAGAGTGTTGAGCCGCCGCATGCAACTTACCTCACTCGTCATGCTGGGCATCTTGGTCGTCGGTTGTGGCGCGCCACGCCCCGTCAAGTATTACGTCATCGATACGGCGCCGACCCCGGCCAACTCGGCGGCCGGGTCAGAATCCGCGCAATTTCCGGTCACCCTTCTGGTGGGCCGCTTCGTTGCTTCCCATCTCTATCGTGACGATCGCCTGGTCTACGGCTCAGGTCCCGTGGAACTCGGCACTTATGAGTACGATCGCTGGGCCGAGCCTCCCGCTGACATGGTTCAGGATTTGCTCATCTCTAAACTTCGCGCCACCGGTCAATACCGCTCCGTTTCCCGCGTGACCAGCAGCATGCGCGGCGATTACATCATTCGGGGCCACTTGCTCGCTCTTTACGGCGTAGACAAGCCGGAACTGGTGGCTCGTTTTTCGCTGCAACTCGAGCTGTATGATCCCTTGAATCGTACAAGCGTATGGACGCAGACCTATACGCATGACGAGCCCGTGAATGAAAAGAACGTGCCGGCCATCGTCGAAGCAATGGACCGCAACGTGGCCGCCGGACTGCAGCAGCTTTCATCTGGCCTCTCCCAATATTTCGCGAGCCATCCTCCACCACCAGCTCAATCAGGCAACTGACCCGGCCAATCTCGCGGGCTCATTTGCCGGGATTCCTAACCACGTCCGCGGGTGATTCGATAGCAACTCCATGTACGGTCTCCTATAGAGTAGGGATCGGGACTTACGGTGTAGTGTTTAGTTTCAAACGCAAATCATCATTAAAAGAGGAGATGCGGGATCAATCCACCTTTCGCCCCACCCCTTGGCCACCGGTTTTGCCACTGGTTTCGGCTTGGATTTGCCCGGCGAGGGCAACGGAAGGCGATTACTCGTCGCGCAGCGCGCGCAGCGGATCGATTTGAGTGGCTCGGCGAGCCGGCAGATAACTGCCGATCATAGCCACCGCTGCGAGCAGCAACGGCGCACCGATGAGCACGCTCGGATCATTGATGCCGAACTTGATCGCATCGGCAAACATATTGGCCAGCGCTGACAGCATCTTGGCCAGGGCGACGGCACCCAAAAATCCGAGAAGTGTCCCGGCGGCGACCAAGGCCGTGCCTTCGCGCAGCACCAGACGAAGCACGCGCGCCCGGCTCGAACCGATGGCCATGCGGATGGCGATTTCCTTGCGACGTTGCGCAACGGAATAGGCGGTGATGCCTGCAAGGCCGATGGCCGCCAGGATCAAGCCGAACAGTCCAATTCCACCGTAGGTTTGCATCGAGAATCGCAACGCCGCCCGGCTACGCTCGAGGTAAGAGCCCAGCGTTTCGACACCGAAGATATTGAGGTTCGGATCGATAAAGGCGATCTCGTTGCGGATGCCGGTGAGCGCGTCGCTTCCCGCATCCGCGCGCACCAGAACGGTCAATCCGCCAGCGGGTGGCCTGGAAAACTCGCGGGCCGTGAGCGGCAAATACACGGTGGACCGAGTGATGCCGTTAATGTCTTTCATGTCGCGGACTACGCCGATAACCTCGTAGGAGTGGGTGTCGTCTCTCAGGCGCGTTCCGGTAGCGTTCTGATTGCCGAAAAGTTTCCGTTCCGCAGTCTCGTTGATCACGGCGGGCAATGAGCTCTGGGATCCGCTTGCCGTGATCTGTTGATCGAGTGCTGCAAATTCCCGGCCGGCCAGCATCGGCTCGCTCAGAGCGGCGAAATAGCCGGCACCCACGGCTTGCTCGGCAACCGGCTGGCGAAGCTGCGCGGCGCCGGATGAATCTTCGGCCCCGATCTGCGTGGCCATCAGGGGATCGGAAAACGGCGGAGCCGCCGCCAGTGCGACGCTGCGAACCGATCCCACAGCCTTGAGCCGTTCGGGAAGTCTTTCAAACAGAGCCTGAGCCTTTTCAGGCGTGTAGCCTTGGCGCACCGGATCGAGCGAGAAGAGCAGCATGGCGTTGGGATCGAATTTCGTTTCGATGCTGCTGGCCTTGCCGATTCCATTCACCAGAAAGCCAGTGATCAGCAGCAGCATGAGCGACACGGCAACCTGCGCGACCATCAGCAGGTTGCGTAGACCAAAGCGGCGGTAACCGGGCAACTGTAGCGCGGAACCCTCTTTCATTGCCGGCGCCAGATCGGCGCGGGTCGCTTGCACGGCGGGCGCGAGGCTGAATCCGATGCCGCACAGAATCGCCAGGGCAAAGGCGAAAACGGCGGCCCGCCAATCCAGATGGAAATCGTTTTCGATCGGCACCACCATCGGCGGGGTGAAGTGAGAATTCAAAACGCCCAGACCGTAGGCGAGCGCGAACCCGGCGATCCCGCCGAGCAGCGAGAGCATGATTCCTTCGGCCATCATTTGGCGCAGAAGCCGGAATCGGCTGGCGCCGACGGCCAGGCGGATGGCCAATTCCTTTCGCCGATTGGCGCCGCGCGCCATGAGCATATTGGCCAGATTCATGCACGCGAGAGCGAGAACCAGGCCCATCAGAGCGATGAAGAATCCAGCCAGCACTGGTTTTATTTTTTTCGGAATGGGCACACTGGTGCCGGCCTGAAGCAGAGTCACAGGGCGGCCCTTGTCGGTGCGCACCGGCAAGGAAGGATCTTGTTCGTCGAGATTGCGCGTAATGGTGTCGAGAGCCGCTTCTGTAGAATCGCTGGTGACGCCCGGCGCCAGACACATGATGGCGAAGAACTCGCGGGCATTGCGCTGATGCAGGACGTTGTTTGAAAGCTCTGGGGCGAGCGCGGCCGGCACGGTAATGGGAACAAACAGCTCGGCAGGACTTACGGCCAGCGCGCCATTGAAACCCTTGGGAGTGATTCCCACAATGATCGCGATTTGCCCGTTCAGGCGTAGCGTTTGACCCAATGCCTCGGGGGACGAATTGAGACGATTGCGCCAGAAGCGGTCGCTGATGACGACCACGGGCGCATCTCCGGGTTTGTCCTCCGCAGCACTGAATAGCCTGCCCCGCTGCGGCCGAACGCCCAGAACGGAAAAATAATCCGGCGAAACAAGCTGACCGAACACGCGCTCGGGCTTCAGATTGAGCGCGCCCTGAAAGGCGACATTGAACGGGACGCCAGTTTGAAACGCGGCCACGCCTGAGAAGAGGTGCTTCTGCTCTCGATACTGCTCCACGTAGTAGTAGGAGACCAGCGCGAGGTCGCCATTTGCTGATTCCTGCATCATCACCAGGCGTCCGGCATTTGCCACGGCCGGAAGATCGCCAAATAGAAATTCCCATTTCGAGCTGTACACGTCTGTGGTCAGCCCAATTGCGAGCCCCATCGAAATAATGCCGACCAGCGCGAATCCCGGTGATTTCATCAGCGCTCGCAACGCATAGCGCATATCGCCTCGCATTTCGCTCAGGTATTCCAGCGGGACACGTATCGCGATGTCCGCGATGAGCCGGATCAGGCCGGCGACTCCCTGCCGTCTGGCAATCTCGTCCATCACGTCCTCGCCGAGCTGTGTTACCTCGGTGCCATAGGCTAATTTGAATTCGTGCGGAAAAGCTTGCGCCAGCCGCCGATAGATCCGCCATGCGATATTCATTCCGTCACCATGCTTTGCCTCAATCGAATGGTGCGAACCAATTCCTGCAGGCGTTCGCATTCCGCCTCGAGCACGCACTTGCCAAGTGGCGTAAGCCGATAATAGCGGCGCCGCGCGTCATCCAATTCGGGCGCAGGCCGTTCATCGGATTCTTCGATTAGTTCTGCCTCGATGAGTCGTTTGATCGACCCATACAGCGTCGCCGGCCACAAATGCACCTTGCCGGTGGTACAGTTGAGGACGTCCTGCATGATTCCGTAGCCGTGCTGCTCTCCCGAAGCGAGCGAGAGCATGATGTGAAACCAATGAGTCTTAAGTGGCAGAAACTTTTGCGGATCGGTCTTGTTCATATCAATATATATATAACTATATATCTATACGGGTCAAGAGCAATCGTCGAAAGCGAAGCTGTGAAGGCTGGGCCTTTCTGAGTATTGAATCAAATAGTCATGGTCCCGAGGGCCTGCCAACGACGCCGGAGCAACAAAATGTCCGTTGAAGAAACGCTCAACAGGAACCATTCCTTCGCACCGACGGGTATCGTCCCGGCCGCGCCCAACGAATCGCCGACGCGCTGTGCGTGCCCTCGGATCGTATCGCTGGGTCGGGGTGTACGACGTAGGCTCGGTCCTGGTTTCGATTATCGGCTGGAGCGGCCCGGGCGCGCCCGTGTATCCCACATTTCACGTGACCAAGGCACTCACCGGCTCCACGATTCAACAGAAGGCCACAGTAATAGCGGGTGACGTGCGCAACGACCCGCAATACCTCACCGCGTTTGGCAGCACCCTCTCGGAGATCATTATTCCAATTTTGGATCCGCAAGATTCGCACGTCGCCGGTACAATCGACGTGGAAAGCGAGCGCGCGGATGCATTTTCAGATGCGGATCGAAAAACGCTGGAACAATGCGCACAGGCGGACGTCGCGTTCTGGCTTGCCAGATAAATCTGGGCATTTTCTCGCGCTTGTTACTGTTGCAATCATCGCCTTCGCCGCGGTTCTTCCGACGTTCCCCACTCAGTCGGTAACTGCGCAAGCCAAGACTCCAGAGGATGCAGTCAAAGGTTTTCTCGCAGGGTCTCACCGCAGCAAGAGCGGCGAGGAAATGCAGTATCGTCTGTTCGTGCCGCCCGGCTACGACGCCGACAACAATTATCCAATTGTGCTGTGGCTGCACGCAGCCATGGGTCAAGGGTCGGACAATACTTCACAGCTCACCGGCGGCAATTTTCCGGGCTCGCACATATGGACGACGCCGGAAAATCAGGAGGCATATCACGCATTCGTCCTAGCGCCGCAAGTGGACGTGACCAAAGGCTGGGCGCGCCCGCATACCAGCACGCCGCCGGTTGCGATAAGGCTGGCGCTGGAAATTCTGGACACAGTCGAGCAGAAGTACAGCATCGATCCCAAGCGCGAGTACGTCGTAGGGCAATCGATGGGAGGCGAAGGAGTATGGGCGGCTCTTTCGATCGCGCCGCAGCGCTTCGCCGCGGCAATCGCGTTATGCGGTTACGGCGACGCCTACATGATTCCGCGCGTCGCCACAATTCCAGTCTGGATATTTCAGGGCGAGCAAGATCCGGTGGTACCAGTCGCCCGCGCACGAACATGGGTGGCGGAATTACGAAAGGCAGGCGGCACGCCGAAGTATACGGAATATCCCATCATAGGACACAACGTGTGGGACGTAGCGTTAGACTCGGTAGCGTGGATGTTTTCACACCATCTGACAAAGCCCGATTAACGTCGCTCAGTGGCAGCCGCACCCACCGCCACCGCAACAGCCACCGCCTCCAGAGAGCCCCGAAGAAGAATTACCCGATGATTTGGTCCCCTTGGCTGGAGAAGCAAAAATGGAAAGCTGAATGGTATATTTCGCGCTGGCGCATTGCGGGCACGTAACCGGCGTGCTTTGATTCATAACGATGCGCTCGTAATGTTCGCTGCAATCGTCGCAAATGTACTCATATATCGGCATCGCTTTGCATTTCCTCCGCAGGACATTAAGGGATCATAACTGAATCGATTCCAAAAACCCCGAGAAAAATCACGATACCCAAAACCGGTAAGAGTATTCTGCCCACTCCTTTACCAACCAATGAAGAACCGAGAGCCCACACCCAAAACGGTAAGCCTACCCAATTCATAACCAGCCAAATTCCGCTAGCCGATTCTCTCATTTTTACAAATTGCAAACAATCGGTGAAGAACCACGCCGTAGTTAACGAAGCGACAAACAATCCCCGCCGGAATATTTTACGATGCCATTCTTCCATGACTGGTTTCTTGTTCGCGATCCATACGAATCACGCAAGCGCAAGTAAGACCAGCGCGGGCAGGAAGAAACCGACCACCAGGAGAACGGCTTTGAAACTGTGATGATTCCGCATGTCGTGTTTATAGGTGGGGCTTGGGACCGGCCGATCGGCATCGGGTTAAAACAGCCCCGGTTTGAGCCGGGGCTGTTTGGACAGATGAACCCTGAGGATTTGGCGGTGAGCTAGTCGCCGGCTACTGCAGCTTCGGCTTCGGGCTTTTCGATCTTGCCTGCGCCGTTGCCATTGCCGTTCGTGTGACCGTCGCCATTCGCCGGCGCGATCTGAACGGGCTTGACGTTAGCACCGGGAACGGCACTCAAGATCTGCTGCATTGATCCGATCTGCACCACAGGCTCGTTGGACTTCTTCAGCACCAATTCTTCGTAAATCTTGCGGACCTTGGCAGCCTCTTCGAGCGCCTTCTTGCGACGCATGCGGTCTTCTTCGGCCGCAGTCAGCGGAATGTCATGTTCCAGGTGACGAACGCGCGCCGCATCTTCGGAATCAATGCGCAGCGAGTGCTCGTAACTCTCCAGATTGACCTTCTTGCCCTTGGCAAAAATGTCGTGTTTGCCGTGCTCCTTGTACCACTGAGCGACGGTCGCATTCTTGTGCATGTTCTCGATGATCTTCCGCCAGCCCACGCCGGTGTTATAAGCGCAGAATGAAATCTCGCCCTGCTGGGTAGCGTAAGGAATGATGCACATTTCCGTGCGACGGAAATCGTAGTTAAAAAGATCCTGGAACCACATCCCTGCGATGAAAAGGAAGTTCCAAGGATCTTCCTTGCGCCGCTTCATGGCGTCTTCGTAGGTACGGTCCCCGGAAACCTTGCCGTACTTCTTGTCCGCATTCCCCGAAAGCGCGTAGGTCTTATCGAATTTCTTCCAGAGGTCTTTCAGCCGCAAACTCGGTGGACCCTGGAACGGGCTGTAGTTTTTCAACACCGCCATAGCCATCATGAAGTTAGAGAATTTCTTCCCTCGGGCTGCGTCCGTAATTGCGGCAACGTCCTTGGTGAGCTGCTGCGCATTGAGAAAGCGTGGAACCGGAGCCCATTCCTTGGTCTCCTTATTGATCATCAGCGCCGTGCCAACACCACAGTTCGGATGGCAACCGCAGGAAAGCGAACCCCATTGCGAATCCGGTCCATGCACCAGATCTGAGAAACCGGCGAAGGTGCTGATGAACGAAATCGGGAACCAATCGCGTGTGGGTTCGACTTTGCCCACCTGCGCGCTTACATCCTGCGCAAGGTGCGAAAGCGTATAGCGCTGGCGAATACGGCGTTCGGGAGTGATTTCCTCGTCGCGCCCGGTGAAAGAAACCGGCTGGAAGGACACGAAGGAGATTTTCTTCGGGTTTTCCATCGCGAACTTCACGATCGGACCAACTTGATCGTTGTTCACGTTGTTGACGATGGTCGTGACCAGCACGATTTCGATGCCGGCTTCGTGCATGTTCTCGATGGCGCGCAATTTCACGTCGAACAAATTGCCGACTTGGCGATGGCTGTTCGCGTCATTACCGATGCCGTCGAATTGCAGGTAAGCGTATCGCATTCCTGCTTCGAATGCTTTCTTGCAGAATTCCTTGCTCTTCGCGAATTCGATTCCGTTGGTAGCAGCCTGCACGCTGTTGTAGCCGACTTTACGTGCATAGCGCACCGCATCGAGGAAACGTGGGTGCATGGTAGGCTCGCCGCCGGAGAACTGCACCGACATCTGGCGACGCGGCTTGATCTTGGTCGCGTTCTCCAGGATTTCCTGAATCTCCTCCCAGCTGAGTTCGTGAACGTACCCAACCTGGTTCGCGTCCATGAAGCAAGGATCGCACATCATGTTGCAGCGGTTGGTGAGGTCAACGGTGAGAACTGACCCACGGCCGTGTCGCACCGTGCTGGAACCGTGGCGATGCAAACCTTCATCGTTGTGCGCCGGAATATCGCGCCCGGGGAAATTCTTTTCAATCCATTGCAGGAACTTTGAGTCGATCGCCATCAGATCTTCATACTTCCCGTGGATGGGACACTCTTTCACCATCCAGACCTGACCATCGCGCTCGATAATCTGCGCTTTAATCTCGCCAACTTTTTCGTGGACCAGGTCGGTCCAGTCTTTCGTACCGTTAAGGATCAGATCGCGCGCCTCTCGGACGCAATCGGGACAAAGCGAATCAGTGGTACGAGGCCAGCCGAGCGTCGGCTTGGATTTCTCCCAGGATTTCAGCAGCGGCTTATCAGACCATTTCGGAGTGAAGGAAGGATTTGGTTTGTACTTATTGAAAAATTGAATCGTGTCAAATGTGACGCCTGCGGTTTTACACAGCGCCCAGTCAAATGACTTCCAAACTTTTGTGCCAAACGAACTCTGCATGGATCCACCTTCCCCTTTGAAGAAGTGCCTCTACCACAGGCTCAACCACCCCCGGAGCCTCAATTCAGCGGACTCGCCGCGCCCGCAATCGGTTACAGTACTAGAGTTTGCATGGATCGCAAGGGCAGGTCTAGGTTGGTGTGCCAAAAGGTACTTTTTGGGGGTTGAACGGCGTCCGGGAGCAGGCAATGGGAGGACCCACCGACGGTTTCCCCCTTTATAAACGGCAGATCAATCTAAGTTCAATGGAGTGCGCAGAACCCCAATCGCAAAGTGTGCCAAATGCGGCGCGTCGTCATCGAGTTGGATCCACCGGACCACGCAGTGTTCGCTCAAATACTGCGATACTTTCGCTTCGCCGATACCAAGATGTTCGGCGAGCTTGGTCTTCAGGCCGCTGTCGAAGGCCGGTCGTCCACCACGGGTAGGCTTGGTCGTGCTGCGTCCGCTGCCGCGCGCGAGATTTCCCAAACCGACGCGCAATGTCTGGCAAGCCTCGACATAGTATGAAGTGATCTGATCGGAATCCGAGAGCAGAAATACCCCAGGGCCGGCGGGCGCAGCATCGGCTTCGTCCAATCGATGCAACGGACTGGAAACCAATCTGCGTAGCATCGACTCCAGTTTGGACATTCGCGACGCCAGTGCAGGATCGCCCGCCCGTCCATGTGCGGTGCGTTCGGAAGGAAGCATGGGAGCAGGCCGTTCACCTCGACCGCTCGGTTCGGCTTCGCGTGACGCCGTAGAAGCTGCGGAAACCCGTTCGGTAAATTCTTCCCGCGGGGTCTGGATTTGATCGGCCACCTTCGGCATGTGCGGGCGTGATTGAGGCGCCGGCGAAGCTGGGACCGTGGCCGCGCCGGCACTTGCAAAAGATTTCGATGGCAGCGCAAGAGAGGGAGCGCCCTTGCGCCGACGTCCACGTCCGCCGCGGCGTCCACGCCGCCGTTTTTTCTTGCCGGCAGCATCGGCGGAGTCCTGCGATTCGGCTCCAACCTGTGATTTCGTTTCCGACGACGAAGTCACCTCTGCTTGGACTTCTTCTTCCTCGCCGTCGTCCGCATTCCTTTCGTCCGCGATTTCTCCGTGCGCAAGGCCTGCCGCACCGGTTGATTCCGTGGCAGACTCCGCAGAGTCGGATTTCGTGGCGCTGGAAGCGGCGAAGTGAGGTTCGGGACTGGGCTTAGCTCCGGGCACTGGCAAAGGCGCGCCAAGCCGCGTCAAAGCTTCCTCAGCTTTCTTCTTCCAGTCAGCGCGACGAAAACGCTCGGCGGCAATCGTGTACCATTTCACCGCCTCTTCGTTTTGCTCGGCTTTCTCCTCAACCACACCCAATTCCCACGCCACCATCGCGTCGCGCGTGCGTTGATACAGCTCGGAAAGTTTCGTCTTAGCGTCGGCGCTGTTCTTCGCTTTGCGAATTCGCGCCTGTATCTGCCGCCAATCTGCCATGGCGGGCATTGTAACAGTCGATAACGGGTTAAACCAAGTAAAGGAATGCCATACGTATGGTGTACCGCGCTGGAAGTCGGTGGCATCATGGCGGGATGGACTCGGAATCGCGGACACAGTGGGTTTGCGCGCAGGCGCGCGAGCTCGGGTTCGACCTGTGCGGAGTCGCGCCGGCAGAGGCGTTCGAAGAGCTAGCGCACATCCCCGCGTGGCTGGAGAGCGGAAACGCAGGCGAAATGAGATATTTGCACGACGAGCGACGCACCGATCCTCGAACGGTCCTAGCAGGCGCGCGTCACTTGATCGCCGTGGCACTCAATTACAATTCACCGCATCCCTATTCCACCGAGCAGGCCGCAGTTCGAGACAACGATTCACCCCGCGGATGGATCTCGCGCTACGCCTGGGGTGAGGACTATCACGATGTCCTGCGCGAAAAACTGAACGCCCTGGTCGCGCAAATGCATGAGCGGTGGCCCGAACCGTTCGAAGCCCGGGCCTATGTGGATACAGGACCTATCGTCGAGCGAGTAGCCGCGAAATATGCGGGCCTCGGCTGGCTTGCAAAGAACACGTGCTTGATCAACGAGCAACTCGGCTCCTGGCTCTTTCTCGGCGTGATTATCACGACGCTGGAACTCGCGCCATCCTCAGCGCCGGACGAGTCACCGGCCCCGGATCTGTGCGGCAATTGCAGATTGTGCCTTGATGCTTGCCCAACGCAGGCGTTTACCGCTCCTTACGTGCTCGATGGGCGTAAATGTATTTCATACCTAACAATCGAGCTTAGCGGCACGATCCCAGAAGCGCTGCGGCCCGCGATGGGCGAAGCAGTATTCGGCTGCGACATCTGCCAGGACGTCTGCCCCTGGAATCGCAAATCGCCAGCAACACGGCTAGCAGCCTTGCAGCCGCGCCGAATCGAGCCAATGCGCGGAGATAAGGAAGAGAGCACAAAAATTGGACCCCCCAAAAGCGTAACCGCAAGAAATGAAGTCACCGAAAACCGAACCGCAAATAATGGAGCGACGGAAAATGGAACGACGGAAAGTGCAACTACCTTGTTCGCGCCGGAGTTGGAATGGGTGGCAACGCTTTCGCAGGAAGAATTCAGCAGGATTTTTCATGGAAGCGCAGTAAAACGCGCGAAATGGCGCGGCTTGGTCCGCAATGCTTGCGTGGCCCTCGGGAACTCCCGCGTCGCCCCCGATTCTCAATACCACTCGCGCATCGGTACGCTTCTGGAACGTCTGGCAGCGTGCGATGATGCATTGATCGCAGAACACGCGCGCTGGGCGCTAAACAGATTGAGCGCGAGAACGTCAAATCATTGACTTCAACCGATCCCGCAAATAATCTTTCTGGGTTGCGGCTTTAGCAACCACATCACAAGGCTGGAAAACACGACGGCTTTAGCCGCTGAGTTCCTGCACGTTCTTGTTTAAGGCGGTTGTGAACTACCATTGCAGTTTCCGATTCCGACAACGGCTCGAAGGATCTTCTCGGATCGACCGGAGGCCATCCCATGAGCGTAAGCGTCGCTCTTCTGACAACCGCTGCGAACACATTTGAGCCACATTTTAGTTTTCCGCAAGGCGGCGGCGTGACCGAATTCATCATTCTCCGATGGCTGCACTTCATCTTCGGAGTCATCTGGATAGGCCTCCTCTATTTTTTCAATCTGGTCAACTTCCCTACCATGAAGCAACTCGACGCGACGGTTCGCGGCAAGGTCTACCCGGTGATGATGTCGCGCGCGATGAACTGGTTTCGCTGGTCGGCGCTGATCACAGTGGTGGTCGGCGTTCGTTACTACTTTCATCTGCTCATCGTGGATGCGCACAACGCCGGCGACCCGTCGCTTACGCTCAAATGGTTTGGCTGGTGGGTATTAGTTTGGCTGATTGCATACGCTCTGATCTACCCGTTGCAGCTTCCGCAAAAAAGCATTCTCGACAATCGGTGGGTGCGCACGATTCTAATTGCATTGATTGTGATAGCGGCGTCATGGCTGGTGCTTGATCTGAACGGTGGCGCGGAAGTTTCAAACGCGCATCTCTGCATCAGTGTCGGCGGCGGGTTAGGCTTGCTAATGCTGATGAATACCTGGGGAGTGGTTTGGCGTGTACAAAAGAAGCTGATCATTTGGACGCGCGAGAATGCGGAACAGGGAACGCCAATGCCACCGCAAGCCGCGCGATTAGCACGCTGGGGTTTTCTAGCCTCGCGAGTAGGATTCTGGCTTTCATTCCCCATGCTTTTCTTCATGGCCGCGGCGGAACACTACCCGTTCCTGAGCAGCATCGGCAATTGATAGGTTAACGCACCCATGCATTACGGTTATACGTCTCTAACTGCAGCACACACTGGAGACCGTCATGAAAGCACCTGCCCGGTCCGATTCCTCCGCATCCTTCGCCGTAATAGTCTTTGGGATAGCTACACGGATTTTTGGTTGGTTTAGTGTTGGTGTGGTTGTACCGTTCGCTCAATCGCGGCACCAGAAAGATCGCTACGACCGCCAGCGTAGCGTAACCGGCCCGGACATCGGATGTCGCATCGCCGTACCGCTGCGCTGCGACGCCTGATACGCCGCCTTCAATTCGAAATACCAGCGCGCTTGGCGGTCAGCGTCGTCAATCAGCATCATGCGGTCTTCGTACTTCAATCCCAACGCTTGCTTTTTGATCACTTCAGTATCCTGACGGATGAACCGCGGGCCAAACACGTTAATGATGAAAGAAACCACCGGAAACCACAGCAAAATATTCCACGCCGCGCAAAAATCCAACCGGCAAAAGTCGCGCCGAATTGGCGTAACGGTAGTGCGGCTGGAAAGCCAATAACGCCCGGCGCGGATCTGCTCCAAACGCTGATTGGGCAGCACGAAATCAATCATCGTGGTGGCAGGCTCACCGGTAAGAAATTTCAGAACTTTGTAAGGCGCGCTGTTAGCCGAAGGCGCGTGCGGGCTCATGCGAAATCCGTTCGGAATCGGCTCAAACTTCTTCTCTTTGTCGCGAATGCTGCGGCGGCTCCGCCACCACCACGCCTGGTGCACAAACGGCCCATGCGCAGGATCCATCAACCCAATGATAGCTTGATCGACACCACAGGGCAGGTCGGCATATAGCTGCGAGAATTTGTAGCTCGCGCTGAATGTCGGCAAAGCCGGCGGCGGAGCCATCAGTTCGGCCAGCCCCTGACCCTCGGGGTTGGCCATGTGAGCCCAGACGTACCCATCGCGTTCCTCGCAAGGAAAGCTGCCGGCGTAAATCCGGTCGCATTTCAGCTTCGAATTCTCGGTAAGGGAAGGAATCGCTTGGCACTGGCCGGAATGCGCGTCGAATTGCCATCCGTGATAAGCGCATTCGACATTCTTGCCGTCGAATTGCCCAAACGAAAGCGGAAACGCGCGATGTGGACAAACGTCGCGCAACGCAAACGGCTTCCCAGCGGAATCGCGGCCAAGCACCAACGGGACTTCAAGAAGACACGCGCGAACCAATTTGTGCCGCCGCACCTGTTCGCTGCGCGAGGCGGGATACCAGAATCCCCACAACATGTCACTCATGCGCCCGAGCGCACCCGAAGAATTGCTTTCGTTCATTGATTAGCGAGTATCGTAGTACAGACCGGTGCGACCGCAAAGCGTTAGCCACCGAGTATTCTGCAGAAATGCCAAAATCACACTACAGGTATAGATTAGATGAGATCGACCGAGGATACGAGAAACAGTGCCGCATGATTTTACTCAAGCTTGGTTTGCTCTCTTGTGCGTTCTATGTCGCCCTTACTACCCTTTTGGCCGCTGGGTTCTTGGCGGTGGTTCATGTCAAGGGCTCTGTCGGCATTGCGTTTGGCCAGGAACGCTGGTTCCGGACACCGGGGCTAAAGTTCGGAGTCGTTTTGGGACGCTGTGGATAATCTCTTTCGGTGCAGCATGGTGCATCGTCTATCTCGGTCTCAAATCAGCCTTGCCGGCCGACCAGAGAACCTGTTTTCGCAGGTCGAATTGACAGCTTAACTCTTTGCCACTATTATTTAGAAACTGTGATGTTCGCCGCGTTCTATTAGCGATATCTCTCGGTCCCGCATGGGGCCAGGCTTTCGCGCAGTTGTGTCCGAAATTCCGAACCCACGTTTCGATTTTCTGCATCCTTTGAGGTATCGCCATGGCGAACTTAACGCTGTTCCAAAAACTCGAAAACATCGAGTCGAAGTATGAAGAACTGACCCGGCAGCTTTCCGCCCCCGAAGTCCACAACGATTCCGCGCGTTTCCAGAAGCTCGCAAAAACCCACGCAGATATGGCCCAAATGGTCGCCAAGTACCGCGAGTGGAAGGAAATCGAAAAAGGTCTGCAAGGGACGAAGCAGCTGCTGATGGAGGCCGAAGACGCCGACATGAAGCAAATGGCGCACGATGAAGAACGCGAGCTGGAAGCGCGCCGCGAAACAGCGGAGCGCGAACTGAAATACCTGATGCTGCCGAAGGACCCGAACGACGACAAAAACGTGATCGTCGAAATTCGCGCAGGCACGGGCGGCGACGAAGCTTCGCTCTTTGCCGGAGAACTTTTCCGCATGTACTCCCGCTACGCCGAAGCGCAAGGTTGGAAACTGGAAGTTCTGGAAAGTTCGCCGTCAAGCATAGGCGGCATGAAGGACGTAGTCGCCGCAATTCAAGGCAACAAAGTCTACTCAAAGCTGAAATTCGAAAGCGGCGTGCATCGCGTGCAGCGCGTTCCGGCAACAGAGCAGCAAGGCCGTATTCACACCTCGGCAGCGACGGTGGCGGTCCTTCCCGAAGCCGACGAAATCGACATCAAAATCGAAACCAAGGATTTACGCATCGATACATTCTGCTCGTCAGGCCCGGGCGGGCAATCGGTGAACACAACGTACTCCGCAGTACGCATCACGCATATCCCCAGCGGCCTGGTAGTTTCGCAACAAGACGAAAAATCGCAAATCAAGAATCGCGCCAAAGCCATGCGTGTCCTGCGCGCGCGCCTCTACGAGATGGAGCAAGCCAAGCAGCACGAAGCAATCGCAGCCGAGCGCCGCGACCAGATCAAGACAGGCGACCGCTCAGAAAAAATTCGCACTTACAATTTTCCGCAAAATCGTGTCTCGGACCATCGCATCGGCCTGACGCTGCACCAACTCGATCAAGTAATGGAAGGCAAGCTGGGCCCAATCGTAGACGCGCTGTCAACGCACTACGAATCCGAGCGTCTGAAGCAAGAACTAGTCGAAGCTTAGCCTAAGCAAGGCAACATCGGTTGACTTGGGCATTCGGCATCACGTCTGGTCCGCAAGAAAATCGCGCATGGGACGCACCCAAACGGCCGTGGCAAATCAAATCGACGTCCGAGGCGCACTAAAACAAGGCATGGCGCAACTGCGCGAGGCGCAAACCCCTTCGCACACATTGGCCGCCGAACTACTACTAATGCACGCGCTGGGCCGCGATCGCGCCTGGATGTACAGCCATCCAGAAGAACTCCTGGACCCAGCGGTCGCAGAAGATTTCTTCGCACTAATCACCCGCCGCGCAGCAGGCGAGCCAACGCAATATCTCACAGGCAAACAGGAATTCTGGGGGCTGGAATTCGAAGTGACGCCGGCGGTTCTAATCCCGCGCCCGGAAACGGAGCACGTTATGGAAGTTGCTTTGGCCCGTCTGGGCGAGCGCGGATTCAAGATTCACATGGACACCGGCGTCCCACGCGACACGTTGCACGTTGCTGATGTAGGTACCGGGTCCGGGTGCCTGGCGGTAGCGCTCGCATACGAATTGCCGCACGCCGAGATATACGCGACGGACATTTCCGCCGCAGCACTCGAAGTAGCCCAACGCAATGCCGCTCGTCACGGCGTCGCCGACCGCATTCATTTCGTACAGTGCGATCTTCTAACACCTTTTGCCGTCGCCGATTCGTCTGACGCGGAACAAAGAAATGGCGGACGGTCTGCCGGTCAAAATCGCCTGCAATTGGACCTTATAGTAAGCAACCCGCCCTATATTTCGCTCGACCAAGCAAATCAATTGCAGCGCGAAGTCCGCGACCACGAACCACATCAAGCTCTCTTCGGCGGCTACAGAGGGGTCGAAATCTATGGACGGTTGATTGATCAAGCGGGTGAGCTGGTGAAAGACCGTGGCATACTGGTCCTAGAGTTGGGCCACGATTCGGCCGAATATGTGCGCGGGATTTTTGACGAGCAGCTCGGTTGGACGAATGTCGCAATAACGACTGACCTGGCCGGCATCCCACGCGTGCTGGCCGCCGCACGCGCCGCGTCGTCGCGCGTACGAGCCTGCGTTCATCGAAAATAACGGTTTTCACTTCCAGAGCACCCTGATTTAACCTCATCTCTTCCATGCCCAAGCTGGCGCAATATCGAGCCAAGCGCGACGCGCCCCTAGCAACCGGCGCGGAATCATCCGCTGCAATATTACACATCGATATGGATGCGTTTTTCGTGTCGGTCGAGCTGCTAGCGCGTCCGGAGCTGCGCGGAAAAGCGGTAATTGTCGGGGGTCAGCGCGATCAGCGAGGAGTCGTCACATCCGCAAGTTATGAAGCGCGTAAATTCGGGGTGCATTCCGCGATGGCATTGCGAACGGCGGCAAAATTGTGCCCACATGCTGTCTTCCTCGATGGCCACCATCAGCTCTACGGCCAATGGAGCGATCGCGTCTCCACCATTCTGGCCAGATACTCCCCAATCGTCGAAATGGCCTCGATCGACGAAGCCTACCTGGATCTTGCGGGCACAGAACGTCTACATGGTCCACCACTCGGCGCCGCGCACAGAATTTTACGAGAAATTACCGCTACCACGTTGTTGCCATGTTCGGGCGGACTAGCCACCACGCGGCTGGTTGCGAAAATCGCCAGTGAACAAGCGAAACCGCGAGGCCTCGTCTGGGTTCCAGCCGGCAGCGAACCAGCCTTCCTGGCACCGCTCGCAGTGAGGCGCATCCCAGGAATCGGCAAGGTGACGGACGCGGCGTTGAAGAGTTTAGAAATTGAAACGATCAGCCAGTTACAGAATGCATCGCTGGAACGCCTGGAGGAATCATTCGGGCAATGGGGCACCGCACTTTTCCGCAAAGCTCGTGGAATTGATTCGTACGAATTCTTCATCGACGCCGAACCGAAATCGATCTCGCACAATCAGACTTTCGGCGAAGACACCCGTGATCGCGAGTTGCTCGAATCCACTTTAAGTTACCTCTCTCAGCAGGCCACAAAACGATTGAGAGACGCGGGCCTGCACGCACGGACCGTGACTCTGACGACGCGCTATTCGGATTTTTCGACTATCACGCGCAGTCATACGTTGCCTGAACCCTCGGATCTGGATTCGGTTTTCCTTAAATCCTTGCGTGACCTCTTTGCTCGCGCTTGGGACGGAAAGGTGTTGCTGCGGCTGGTCGGCGTCTCACTCACTACATTTTCTTCGGGCTCAGCGCAATTTGATCTGCTTGATCCCGAACGCCGCGAAAAGCTCGAGCGCTTGGCCCGTGCCACGGATCGCCTGCGCGACCGTTTTGGATTCTCAAAGGTCCAGCTGGGTGGCTCTCTTGCGGTACGAGATGACGGCGAAAAATGATCGCACGGAGATGCTCGTCGCGATGGTCATCCGTGAGCAAAACCCCAAACGCGCTGTCATTCCGAAGGGCGCCGGCCCCCGGGACTCTGCTGTTTCTCAATAGAATGTGCGATCAGTGCTTCCGATTGGGATCGCTATTCACGTGCTCATAACAAAGCTCTCTTGCCGGCAA
Organism: uncultured Acidobacteriota bacterium; assembly: GCA_963703675.1. Lineage (GTDB taxonomy): Bacteria > Acidobacteriota > Terriglobia > Acidiferrales > UBA7541 > Palsa-295. The sequence continues at coordinate 182,226 of CAVPFH010000018.1, forward strand.
ATTCCGCAGATCTTGACCTATAATCGCGCTTCCGATGGCCACACCCCAGATTCCGGTGCAGACCAAACCCCCGACCCGCCGCCAAAGGCTACGCGGCTTCTGGGAAAGCGTCACCGACGGATTTCGGCTCAACGAGCTTTGGAGTCAGTTCAAATCCGAAGCGCAAGCGGGATATGGACTCTACTCACAGGACGTAGATTGGGAAGCGATCAAGCTACACAAATCAAGATTCACGCGTGTGCGCCTCTCGGCCTGGGCGCTCTTCAAAGCAATGCTGATGAAGCTCTCGCCCGCGCGACGCGTTCTGTTGCTGGTAGCCGTGATCTTGCTTCTGTTTAATCCAGACATCCGGACACGAGGAGGCGACGTCGATTTAGGCTTCGGGTGGTTAGGGACCTTGATTCTATTCGTCCTGCTGGCTCTTGAATTGGGCGATCGCGTCACCATGAAGCGCGATCTGGAAATCGCGCGCGAGATCCAACAGTGGCTCGTGCCGAGCGAGCCTCCACAGGTTTTAGGAATGGACATCGCATTCGCCACCCGGCCGCAAAATACGGTGGCTGGCGACTACTATGACGCGTTTCTGCGGCCTGTGCCGGACCAAAGCGCAAGAAAACCGTCACTGCTCATTGTCGTTGCTGATGTCGCGGGCAAGAGCGTGCCAGCCGCGCTCTTAATGGCCACGTTTCAATCCGGTTTGCGAACGCTAGCATCCACGACGGCCTCGTTGGACGAAATTGTGACTGGAGTTGATCGTTACACGCGCGCACATAGCCTCGAGGGCCGCCGCTTTACGACGGCATTCCTGGCGGAACTCGATCCGGAGACGCGAACGATGCGCTACGTGAACGCCGGCCATAACGCTCCAATGCTTCGCCGGGCCGATGGGCAAATCGAGCGGCTATCGTCAGGCGGCCCTCCGTTCGGCGTGCCGCTTTTTACAGACTCGGAAGTCACTTATGTCTCCGGAACCATCCAGCTTCAGCCGGGCGATTTGCTTTTTATTTTTACCGATGGAGTTGCCGAAGCAGTCAACGAAAAAGGCGCGGAGTTTGGAGAAGCGCGGATTACGGCGGCGCTTCTGACCATGCCCACGGGCACGGCCACGGGAATTTTGAATCGCGTAATGGCGGATGTGAACGCGTTTGTCGGTTACGCGCGCCAGCACGACGACATCACTGTTCTCGTTTTGCGCGTGATCTCTTAACGCAAATTTAGTGCGTATCGCAGACGTCTTCCGCACAAATCCCAACCTTCCAAGGAGCGTGACTTTCGCGCATAATCGCGTTATGAGCCCTCACGAATTCGCCGACGAGATTTGCAGCAGGCTGCGCGCCGAAGGCTATCAGGCGTATCTCGTGGGTGGCTGTGTGCGCGATATCCTGCTAGGCCGCGAGCCGGCCGATTACGACGTGGCGACCGATGCCACTCCGGATCGCGTAGAAGAAATATACCCGAATAGCTTGACCGTCGGCGCGCGTTTCGGCGTCGTGGTAGTCACCGCCGAAACAGGCGGCGACGCCAAATCGAGCAAAGACCTGCTACAAGACGTGCAGGTAGAAGTCGCGACCTTTCGTTCCGATGTTGGTTATTCTGATGGGCGACACCCGGAAGCGGTTGTTTATGCGAAGTCAGCAGAAGAAGACGTTAAGAGGCGAGATTTCACCATCAACGGCTTGCTGCTCGATCCCGAGAGCAATAAAGTTCTCGATTACGTGGGCGGACGCGCCGATCTGGATGCCGGAGTCGTTCGCGCCATCGGGCGTCCTGAGGAGCGGTTTCGCGAAGACAAACTTAGAATGCTTCGTGCGGTCCGTTTCGCAGCGCGGTTTAATTACTCCATCGAACCGGAAACGTTGCGCGCGATTCAGAAACTCGCGCCCGAAATCCTCCAGGTGTCCGCGGAGCGCCTGCGCGATGAACTCACCAAAATTTTGACCGAAGGTGCTGCGCGCCGCGGATTCGAATTACTCGACGCAACCGGTTTGCTGCCATCGTTGATTCCTGAAATATCGCGCATGAAAGGCGTCCCACAGCCGCCGCAATTCCACCCCGAAGGCGACGTCTGGATTCACACAAGGATGATGCTGGAAGGTCTAAAGCCGGGAAGCTCCCAAACCTTGGCCTGGGGTGTGCTCCTGCACGACGTAGGCAAGCCCCCGACGTTTACGCCCCCCTCAGGCCCTAACGGGCGGATACGGTTCGACCGCCACGTAGAGGTGGGAACGCGGATGGCCGAAGACATAGCGGCGCGGTTCCGGTTTTCGAACTTTGACAGGGAGCAGATCGCCTCGCTGGTAGCAAATCATCTGCGCTTTAAGGATGTGCCCCAAATGAAGCCCGCCACCCTAAAGCGCTTTGCGCGCCTAGATCGCTTTGATGAGCACCTCGAGCTTCACCGGCTCGATTGCCTGTCCAGCCATGGCCATCTGGAAAGCTTCGAATTCATGCGACGTTTCATTGCGGAAACGCCCCGTGAGCAGGTTCAACCCAAGCGTCTGCTGACTGGAGACGACCTCATTCAGCTGGGTCTGCGTCCGGGGCCCGGCTTTAAGGAAATTTTGGATGCGGCAGAGGACGCTCAGCTCGAAGGAAGCGTCCAGACGCGTGACGATGCGCTGCGCTGGGCCCATGATTGCATCAACTCTTTATCGAGCATTAAAGACAACTAAATGAGAGACATACGATATGGTTTTAGGCTCGCGTCGAGGTTCAGTTTTTCAGTCCCGAGCGTGGCCTTTTGATAGATTAGTGTACCTTTGTCAACTTTTGTGCTATCCTTCGCCGTAAGTCACTGCAATCTTTTTTCCATTCTGCAGCATCCAACCTTGACAGCCAGCCGATTGGCTGACTGCATAGGCTGTACCTTTTGTCTCAGGGGGACAAATTGAGTAAATCAAACAGAGTGATACCGCCGGAGCTTCCGATCCTGCCGGTTCGGGACACCGTCTTGTTTCCAGGAGCGGTGATGCCACTGCCGGTGGGCCGCGAAAGTTCGCTGGCCCTGCTGAATTCGCTGGAGGGTACAGAGAAGATCCTGGGCGTCGTAGCCCAGCTGGATCCGCGAATCGAAGCGCCAACCGGCACCGACCTGCACAGCGTCGGCACATTAGCCAAGGTTCACAAAATGGTCCGCATGCCCAACGGGAACGTAGTCGCCTTCCTGGAAGGCCTCGAACGAATCCGCGTGACCGAGGTCCTCGGATTCAAACCGTTTCTGAAAGCCAAAGTGGAATCGCAGCCGGACTTGGAAGACCAACCGGATGCCGAGCTGACCGCGCTCACGCGTAACGTGCAGGAATTGTTCCGCGAGGTAGTGGCTCGCTCGCCGCAACTTTCCGACGACCTGCAAACAGAAGTGATGGGCATCGATTCGCCGGGCCGACTGGCGGATTTCGTAGCGTCCACGCTTCCTTCGCTCAGCACCATGGTTCGGCAAGAACTGTTGGAAACCTTCAGTGTGCACAAGCGCCTGGAAGCGCTCATCAGCGAACTTACCAAGGAGCGCGAGGTTCTGGACCTGCGCAACAAGATTCACGATCAGGTTCAGGAACAAGTCAACCAAAGCCAGCGCGAATTCCTGCTGCGCGAGCAGATGAAAGCGATTCAGAAGGAACTCGGCGAGTCCGACGACGGACAAGCGGAAATCGACGAACTTCGCAAGAAGGTCGAAGATTCCGGAATGTCCGCCGAAGCCAGAAAGGAGTGCGAACGCGAATTAAAGCGCTTGGCAAAAATGACTCCGGCTTCGGCGGAGTACATGGTCGCCCGCACTTATCTCGAGTGGATGACTTCAGTGCCGTGGAACAAAGTTTCCGGGACCGAGGACATCAACATCCCGAAGGCTCACGCAATCTTGAACGAGGATCACTACGATCTCGACAAGATCAAAGAGCGCATCCTCGATTATCTGGCCGTCAAGAAATTGCAGCCAGGCATGAAAGGGCCGATCCTCTGCTTCATCGGGCCTCCCGGCGTAGGCAAAACCTCGCTGGGCAAGTCCATCGCCAGGGCGTTGGGCCGTAAGTTCGTTCGACTCTCGCTAGGCGGCATGCACGACGAAGCGGAAATCCGCGGTCACCGGCGCACCTACATTGGCGCTTTGCCGGGCCAGATCATTCAGGGAATTCGACGAGCCGAGACAATGGACCCCGTCCTGATGCTGGACGAGGTCGATAAGCTCGGACGCGATTTCCGAGGCGATCCGTCCGCGGCGCTGATGGAGGTTCTCGACCCGGAACAGAACGCAACATTCCGTGATCACTACCTCGACGTTCCGTTCGATCTATCGAAAGTGCTGTTCATCGCCACAGCCAACTGGCTCGATCCGATTCCGGAGCCACTGCGCGACCGGATGGAGATTATCGAACTCTCCGGTTACACCGAGGAAGAAAAGGTCCACATCGCGAAAATGTTCCTGATCGCAAGGCAAGCAAAAGAAAACGGCCTTACGATCGGCGAACAGATTGAATTCACCGATGAGGCCTTGCACGAACTCATCCGCCACTACACTCGCGAAGCCGGCGTGCGAAATCTGGAACGCGAAATCGGCACACTTGTCCGCAAGCAGGCGCGGCGCTTGGCCGAAGGGAAAACCGACAAGCTCGTCGTCACTCCCGAGGTAGTTCGCGAAGTTCTGGGCATCGAGAAAGTGCATCTGGAGAAAGAAGTCGAGGAACGCGTTCAGAAACCGGGCGTTTCCGTCGGCCTGGTCTGGACACCAGTGGGCGGAGATATCGTCTTCATCGAAGCGAGCAAAATGCGCGGTGGGAAGACGTTCACGATGACCGGCCACCTGGGAGACGTAATGCAGGAGTCCATGCGTGCCGCACTCACCTGGGTTCGCGCGAACTCGGAGCGTTACGGAATCGATCCTGACTTCTTCCGCAAACAGGATATCCACATTCACGTTCCGTCAGGCGGTGTGCCAAAAGATGGACCGTCCGCCGGCGTCGCAATGGTGACCGCGCTAGTCAGTTTGCTTACCGACAAGCCGATTCGTCCGCGCGTGGCCATGACCGGTGAGATTTCTCTTTCCGGCATCGTATTGCCGGTGGGTGGAATCAAGGAAAAAGTCCTGGGCGCAAAGCGTGCGGGAATTCAGGAAGTGATCCTTCCTTCCGAGAATGAACCGAATGTGAAAGAGGACTTGCCGGAACAGATGCTCGACGGCATGAGGGTGCACTTCGTCCGCACGGCGGAAGAGGCTCTGGATATTGCCTTGGGCAAATTCGAGAAGCCGGTCCGTCCGGTCCCAGGCGGTCGGCGCGGCGAAGATCGGCCTCCGGTAGCCGGCCCATTACACTAAACCTGAATCAAGAATAGAGACAGTCAACCAACAAAGGCCCGGGAGTGATCCCGGGCCTTTTCTTTTTTGCGCATAAAAGCCGTTTCTCATTGCGGCTGGCGGCTGATTCGCGTACAGGTAGAAAGCTGCGATGCCCTACCGTCCACGAGAGTTAGTTGTACGCGCCCGCGAAGCCGCCACCTTGCTGCTCACCACGCTCGATCACAACGAAATGGTCCCACGCTTCCTGGATATATACGCGGCAGAAAATCGCAGGCCCGGCCGCGCCGATCAGCCGGCCTATTACCGGGAACAACTGCAAACAATTCGCCGCGAAGCTCTGCTGGCGATGGTGCTGCGCGCCGAAGCCGCACTGCCGACGCGTTTAAAAGTTCATGTGACGGTAGGCGATACCCAAAAGCGGTCCAAGCCAAAACCGAAGAAAGGAAAAAAAGGCGCGAAGCAAAAGCGCAATGCAAAGAAAAATACGAGGAAGGCCGGTTTAGACCTGGCGATTCCGTTGCTCGATCTCTTTCGCGAGGAATTCTTCGTTGCACTCGGCAACGCCCTGCGTTGGACCGACGAAGACGCGCGCGAATTCTGGCATGACCTGGAACTGTACGAGAAGCTGACGGCGCGTGAGCCACGGCGCCAGTCGGGACGCGCCAATCGCATAATCGCTTCAGGCCCGTTCGTCGACCGCACGGCGTTGCTGCTCGATCCGTCGCTGATGGAACAAGCTCGCCGCGCCGCAGGCAAATTCCAGATGGAATTGAACAGCGCGGCCGATCGAGTGTTGCGCAGCGTCTTCGTGCGGCGCCGCAATAACTGACCCCGATCCAGCCTCGTCGCGAAAAATGCTAGGGACGAGCCTCGAGAATAATGTTAAATGGTGTCTCGGCAGCCCGCCGTACTCGACTAAATCCAGCGGCTTTCAAGATCTTCGAAAGCCGTCCCTCGCCGGCCTGGGCTCCCAGCCCTAATCCCACTTCCTGCGAGAGAGAAGCAGGAGTGCAGAGCATCGTCGAAGCAGCGTAGAAAACTCGTCCGATCGGATTCAAATTATCTTCGAGCTTATCATTAGCAAACGGCTCGACGATCATCCAGGTACCATTATCATCCAAGGTCCGGCGCACATGGCGCGCCGCACCTTCCGGATCGCCCATGTCGTGCCAACAATCGAAGAACGTCACGAAGTCGTATCCCTTGTCCGGGTACTGCTTGGCAGAGGCCACTTCGAATTTCACGCGGTCGGAAACTCCAGCTTTCTCCGCGGCCTTCCGCGCCATTTCAATCGACCCCTGATGGTAATCGAATCCAGCAAAAGTGGATTTCGGATACGCCTGCGCCATCAAGATAGTGGAAGTTCCCAAACCGCACCCGACGTCCGCGACGCGCCCTCCGGCCTTTAGTTTTTGTTCGGTGTCACCCAGCGCTGGAATCCACTCCTTAATCAAATGCGCGCGGTAGTTCGGCCGGAAAAATCGTTCGGTACCCGGAAACAGGCCGGGATCATGCTCGTGCCAGCCGACTCCATTCCCCGATCGGAACGCATCGGTGATTTTCGAAACGCTCTTGAGACTCGCCTCAACAATCTGAAAGTAACCCGGCAGGAAAACAGGGCTGTTCTCATCGGCCAGCGCCATCCCTTGTTCGGGAGGCAATGTAAACCGGCCAGTGGCCGCATCGTAGGTGACGAAACCGCCTGCGGCTTGTGCCGCGAGCCATTCGCGCACATATCGTTCGTTTGTGCCGGTTTTGGCGGCCAGTTCAGCGGACGTCATAGGTCCAGCGCCAGACATAGCTTTGTAGAGACCCAGTTTATCGCCGATCACAATAAGCGCTGTATTCATTGCAGCGCCCATTTCGCCGACGGCTTTCATCATAAACTCATGCAATTTCGCTTCATTCAGGGGTTGAGCCGAAGCAGCAGACATGGAGGAACCTCCGTAGTGAGCTTAGCTGCCAAACGCCAGGTAATTTACACAGATTCTAACTTTGCGATTAGGACAAGTCAATTCGGCAACCTTATGCAACTCTTACAGCGTTTTTGCTATTCTCGCGCCGGTGCAGATCCTCTTCTACATTTTAGTTTTGATCCAGATTGCCCTGGGCTTGTACTCGCTCTGGGACGGACTTTCTTGGTTTCGCCTGGTGCGGCAGCGGCTAGCATCGCACGCCGGTTTTTACACGCCCACCACGGCGCTCATTTGTCCGTGCAAGGGTAATGAACGGGGCCTGGAAGAAAATCTTCTCGCGCTCACTCGCTTCGATTATCCCAATTATGAAATTTACTTCACCCTTGCCGCTAGCACGGACCCCGCGCTGAAAGTAATCGAACGTGTGAAGGCCGCCTGTCAGCGGCCCGTACACATTGTAATTGCCGGGCCTCCAGTAGATTCCAGCGAGAAAATATTCAATTTGCAGCGTGCCATCGAGGCGCTTCCCACTGACAAATTCGAAATGCTCGCCTTCGTCGATTCTGATGTCCGGCTGCCACGCGGATGGCTCACAAAGTTAATCGCTCCGTTGCAAGATACTCAAATCGGCGCCACCACGGCCTATCGATGGATAATCCCCAGCGGATCGGGAATGGAATCGCTAGCGAGCTGCCTGGCTTCGGCCTGGAACGGTGCAGTGGTCACCACCTTGGGAAAACCAACCGGCGATTTTTGTTGGGGAGGCGGAACGGCAATCCGTAGGAAGACATTCGATGATGTAAACGTTTTGGAAGCGTGGAAAGGCGCGGTGAGCGACGATCTGGCAATGACCTATGCACTTGAGCAAGGGTCAAAGCCCATCGTTTTCTGTCCGGAATGTTTCGCTGCCACCGTGCATCCGTGGACCATGCCGGAACTCCTGGAATTCACCAACCGGCAGATTCTCATCACCCGCATCTATTCGCCGCGCCGATGGCAAATGGGCGCCATCGCTCATCTGAGTTACACGTTCACTCTGTTGTTCGCGGCCGGCCTGATTCTTTATAGTATCATCGACGGCGATCCCTGGGGACAGCTGCTGCTCGTGACCCTCGCAATCCCGCTGCTAGCTTCGATGAAAGGCGCCATCCGAACGATTGCGGTGAGTGAAGCAATGCCCGGATGGAAAGGAAAATTGCAGGAATGGGGCTGGGTATGTCCAGTGCTGGCGCCCGTTGTGCCATTTCTATTTGCCTGGAATTTCCTGGCGTCGTTGGTGACCAAGAACATTCGCTGGCGCGGAATTCGCTACCAGCTTGTGACGCCGAACATGACTCGCCTGATTAAACGCTGAAGTTCGGCGCCGCTTCCGGCAAGGGCGCGAACGCACGCTGAATTCGGCCCAGGTAATATCCAGTCGCGGCGCCCGCTGGAATGGCTAGCCACAATCCCACTTTCAGAACGGCATCCGCGCCAACGAACACAAACAAGATCGTTGCGTAATCAGGCGGCAGAATCTGCGCTAAGCGACGGCTCGCGAGCGCCAGGGTCATCACCACTGCCGGTGCAAGAATCGCCCCAGCCGCGGCCCAATGTGTGGGAGTCTTGCACTCCAATGCGCGCATAATTCGCCGAAGCAAAAGACCAAACAGCAATGCAGTAGGCGCGCCAAATAAATATCCGTAAACAATCAGTGGGAGAAATCCTATGGTTGCTTCGCGCACTAAATTCTGCCGCGAAACCTGGACCACGTCCCAAAACCACACCACCACTACCATAAAGAAGCAGCCCAGCGCCCAAGCTGCCAGATAGTAAATCAGACTGCCACGGCGCGTCATATCCGGCGTTGAATATTGGGAAAATCGAGCCAAACTTTCACACCACAGAAATGCGAGCCTTCCGTGCAGATAGGACTGGAAATGCCGGCGCGTAGATGGCAAGGAGGGCCGATGTAGCGCGCGAGTTCGGGAAATACCACGCGCACTTGTTCCACTTCCTCAATCGAGGATTGGTAAATTTCTTCTTGCGCGTTGAAGCAGGTGCGCATGGTCCACTTGTGCAGCAGGTGCAGCAGTGAGCCAGATTCGACCAGGCGTATGGACTTCGCGTTAGGGAGCAGGTACAGCGCGAATTCGTGAGGAACGCCTCGATCGAGCAATTCATTCTTGGCAGCCCAGGCTTCCTCCATCGCTCGGTGATAAATCTCCGCCGCGCGCGAATTGTCGCGAATCAGCATGGGCGTGATGTAATCGGGCGAGCGCGTATCCGCCAACGCGAGCAGCGGACGCGAACCCGGAATCATGCGATGCCGCTGGTCCTGACTGTCAGCCGTATGGCTGATTTTTTTCGCGAATGCGAAATTGGCATGCTGAAGAGGGCGCATCAGCGGCGCATGCACACCGATGTTCAACGTCTCGCGCCGGTAGGGATTCCGCGCCGGATTCAACATTCGATCAAGCGCCTCGGCATCCGAACATTGCGACGCAGAAAGGCCGAGCACAGCTCGAAAGGCGTCAGCCATTACGCCCGGCGCGCCCGCTGAATAATCCACAAGCTTGGAAGTGACGCTGCCAAGCTTCGCATCGAATTCGCGCGCGAAAGTCTCGCCGTCATGCGTGGCATAGCCCCACTCGGGCGGCGAATCCATCGGTTCGTTGCCGAAGCGTTCGAAAAATTCCGAATCTACTTCGCGAACGCGCGCAATCATCTCACCGATTACCATGCGAGCTTCGCTCGGCGTGTCATTGGCTGCCTGCATGCGATAAAGCCGATGCAACACGATCCCGGAAACGGTATGCACCATAGTTGTAAATGCCGCGACCGGTAATACGTATCGCGCCACTTCAATCGCGCGTTTCTCGGATTGCCGTTGTACCTTCTGCAAGCGTTTGGGGTGGGACATCGAACTCACGTGCCAAATATCCCCAAGAATTTCGCGAGCGGTAGGCTCCAGCACTCGCGTAAGTTCGCGATAATGCGCCCAGGCACGCGACACAGCCCTTTCGTAGATGGCGCGTTCCTCGGGACCGAACGCTGCACTTTGCGAGGGAACGTAGGCCTGCGCGCGATTGAGACGAACGTAACGCTGGCTCTGCTGCTCAGAGTTGTAAAACGGATGAGCATGAAGAAAAGACCAGGCAAACTGCCGGCTGATGTTTTCAAGGCCAAATTCAAAATGCGCGTGCTGATAAACGGTATGATGCCCGCCGAAATAGGTAGCCGAGCCGATGGTCACGCGCTGCTTCTCGGTAACTTCTTCCGGCGAAATCAATCGCGATGAATAGCACGTACGGGCCGCGGCAATCGCCGAATCAAACGCATGCGCGAAATGATTCCGAAGAGTGACGCGGGGCGCGGCAGTTTCTACTTGTGAGCTGAGTGGAGCATCGGACGATTGCGACAAATGCGTAGCCATTTTCTTCGCCGCATTGTACACCGGCAGCCCGTCGTTTCACGTGAGTGAAGAACGGCAGAAAGAAAAAAGCCCCGGACCCAGAATCCGGGGCTTTCAATTTCGATTCGTCGGCTGAAAACACCGGTTTACTTTTTCATCGAAGCAGCTTTGTCAGCATACTTCTTCTGAAAGCGTTCGACGCGGCCGGCAGTATCGATCAACTTCTGCTTCCCGGTAAAAAACGGGTGGCAGTTCGAGCAAATTTCCACGCGAATCATCGGCCCCTTAAAAGTCGAGCGCGTGTCAAACACATTGCCGCAAGCGCAATGCACTTTCACGGCGTGATAATCGGGGTGAATTCCTTCTTTCATAGGCTCCTATCGGCCGGCCGGTCTGCGCGACTACCCAGGCAGGGCTCACAGTCGCGTCGCTAGGCTGGCGGCAAACCCTAATTATACGGCAGGCAGGGTGTTTTCTCAATGCGTGCCAGACGGCGGCAGCAGTTTCGGAACTTCGGCGGAAGGAAGCTTTGGACAGCCGTTTTGTTGCGGGTGACTGGCAGGGATGAGCAGGCTTGGTGATCGCGCGCTATTTTCACAGCTCCAATTTCCCGGTTCGCGGATACCTGTGCGACCTATTGCGCTCGGCGCGGAAGAGTTCCAGGGGCAAAGCGATTCTCTCATCAACTCCTCAACTGGAATCGGTGACCACAGACACGGACAGACCGAGTTGAAGAAGGCGGAGTAAATCGATGGCGGTGCGCACCGAATGCGAGCCCCGATGCAAGTAGCGCAGGCGGTAGAGCCGCTCCAGAGTGAGGGCCAGGCAGATCAGCAGCCAGACCAGGAGCAAACTGCGCTGGTGGTGATGGCGGATGTGCTCCAGTCCATAGCGGTTCTTGGCATCATTGAAGCCTTGGTTTTCGATCTGCCAGCGGCTTTTGGCCATGGCGTAGAGACAACGGCGGCTCATGTGACGCGAGGAAAAATTGGTCAACCAGTAGGCCTCGACGATTTCGCCGTCAGGGTGGTGCTGGCGATAGCGGATCACGCGCACGGTGTCCCATTGCAAGCTTTCCCAAGGGTCAAAGTCGTCGGCGTCCCAGATCTCGACGCGATCGGCGCCCTCCCGGAACTCCAGATTCGGACGTGAAGAAGCGAAGCGCCGCTGCGCGGCCTGGAATAGTGCGGGCAGATTGTCTTTGAGCCGGGCCACCACCGGCCAACCCACTTCTCCACAGGCGTGCAGAAAAGGGGCGGTGGCGAATTCTCCGTCGACCACCACATAATCGATGAAGCGCGCTCCCAGGTTTACCCGCAGGCGACGCAACAGGCGCTGCCCGGCCGCGTATTCACTGTCGCCCGGCCCGTAGGGTTCGATATCCACGGGCAGGGTGAGGTCGCCACCGACCACCGCTGCCAGGACCAGGTGATGGCGATAGCCCAGGATCTCTCGGTCGGCATTGCGGTAGGGACGGCACAAGGAGCATCCCGACTTTCGCCGCCGCCCCGCCGTGGTGCCGTCCAAGGCCAGGCCCACGAAACGGCAGTCCTCGAAAGCCTTGTTGCGCTTGGCGCGATGGAGAACTGCGGCGCAAGCGGCCCGCGTGGGCGCTGGATCTAAACGTTGGGTGAAGTAACCCAAGGCATCATCGCCGAACGCTCGGCTGACTCCCAGGTTCCTGCGCGCTTTCGATCCCACCAACGCCTCAATGGCCAGAAAAGCCCCTTGGCGCAAAAGGGTGCCCAGTACGATCGACCATAACAAATCTTTGGCGGGGATCTTGGGGCGGGAGCGCCCCTCGCCGGGGGAGCGGAAGTAAGCAGCTAGGACCCTTCACCATGAAGGTGAGTGTCCAAGCCTCGTGACCCTTTTGGCGAGCGCAATGGCAGCGGGGATTCCCGCAGCGCGTGTAACTGCGAGTGAGGGCCCCGGGCAGCAGATCGGGCGGGATGGGGCAACGGCGCAGGAGTTGAAACTTGCGTTGGCGGAGGCGTGAGGCTTGAGGGCCCCGTGGTTCTTCTTCTTTCATATTGTAGTAATAATGCTACAAGTTAAGCCAACAATGCAACGTCCTTTTTAAACGCGAAAATAGGACGCTGTTTCCTTACCGTCTTAGCTTGAGGCACAAAGGCTATCTTACAGGCTGGTTCTGATGGAGGTCGTGTCTATGTTCCGAGATAGCTGAGACGGCGGGCCCTGCCGTGGCCGTCTAGGTATCCTACTTTTGCGGACGCGGCTATCTAAGAGACGAAAGCGCAGCCGACACGAGCGCGTCCATTGCCGGCATCTTGACTATAGGCCTTGCGCAGAACCACGCGCACTGGTGGCAGGATCGGCACGTGCAGAACAGCATTGAACTGGACGGGAATGTCGTCGATCTTATCGACAAGAAGTGCGACTCCACCATAGCTAAGGTCGGCGACTGTCGCAGTCTTTTGGTTTACGTCGGGAAGGATGGCGTGAGCTTTCGTTCCAGCAAGAGAGACGCGCTCCCATTTGCGAGCCTCGGTGTAGGCCGGGGTTCGGCGAGCCTCCGCCGGCGGCCGCGTTTCCGCGGGAGGAGTCTGTCGCTCAGGAAAGTGCCGCGGCGGCGGCACGACAGTGGGCACTGCGGGTTGCGATTGCGCCGCGTGTTCGCGTGTCACCTGGGGCTGCGAAGCCACTTCACGCTGCGGCTGCACCGTCCCCAGCGATCCCTCGCGAGGCGGATGTGAGCCGAGGGGAATAACGTTCGGCGGAACACGGTTCGAGTTCTTCAGTTTGTAAAGCCGCTGATCCGCCAAATCCATCAGAATGCTCTTCTGATCGCCGTCATCGGGATGAACGGCGACCCCAAAATCAAGCGTAACTCCGACATCCATTTTTAACGGCCGAACGTCGTTCTCATATTGCGTGCGGATACGGCGGCAAAGCGTAATCGCTTGTTCGGGATCCGTTTGCGGCAGAAGTAAAGCAAATTCATCCCCACCGATGCGAAACGCAAAATCGGACGCGCGCATCGTCTTGCGCAACGTAGCAGCCGCAAGCTGAAGAACTTGATCGCCATGCAAATGTCCGTAGCGGTCGTTCACTTCCTTGAGTTTGTGCAGGTCCAGGATGACGATCGCAAGCTGTTGCCCGTAACGTTTCGCGCGATTCAGTTCTTTGTCGCTGTATTCGTCGAAGAGCCTTCGATTATAGAGGCCGGTGAGTGCATCGGTGGCCGCATTGATCTGGAGTTTCTTGAAGTCGTCGTACTCCACCAGAATCGGTACGCGAAGAAATCTTGTTGAAGCCAGCACGTCCACCATTGCTGTCTTCAACGAAACCGGTCGTCCCAGATTTTCGGCAAGTTTCCCCCGGCGCACGAGAATGCGTTCCCAATAGTCGTTACTTTGCGCGTCGGTGAGGTCTATGTGCGCAATAGTACGAAAAAACTGTCGCAGGAAGATTCCTCGGACTGATTCTTCAACTCCCTCCAATGTTTCCACGAGGAGATCGAAGAAAGAGTCTTCGGCCGAGGGCTGCGGCTCGAAATCATCGCCGGGCTGGGGCATCTATAGATTCCGCAATGGAATTATCGTTCCCTGTGAAGAGGGAATACCCTGCGGGGCAGCAAGGTACTAGCACGAGACAGTCCAATCGAGGGCAGCTAGCGCAGCCGCGAGCAGCGCCACAAATCGCTATGATTGGTAGACTTAGCCGCCGTAAAGGAGGTCAGTTGTGCCCACCAAAGGCACAAAATGAGCCTTGGAGTAAAATCCATTTCACTTTTCGCCTACAAACGTACCTCGCAGACTCCAAGGACAGTGGAAATGATTTAGCCAACCGGCTTCAGAAACTCGACGCCAACCAGATAAACGTCGCCGGCCTCCTGTTGGCGGCGCACCTTAGCCTGGATCGGGGGCATTCCGGCTGGTACTAGGGCGGAAGAAGTAATGGAAGGAGCAGGGATCGTCAGGGTAACAATGTCGTTCACCGCCAGCCGCCGCGGACAAGTAATGAAGGCACCAATTCCGCTGATGTCCAGTGTCTTGGCAAGCTCCAGAAACTGTTCACCTTGTGCGTCTTTACCTCTCACAAACAACGGAATTTGCAGTCGAATACGTTGAAAGCGTCTACGCTCATCAGACAACGGTGCCGCGATTGAGCGCTGGTGCGCTGCAGTTTCTCGAATGGCCATCGGTACCCCAGTTTTAGTACTAACATTTGTGAATGGCAATTTAAGGGCAAGTCGTCGCAACAATTAACCGAACGATAAGGTCTTTTTTAACTTAGCGATGCAACGTGGCCTTCAAGACACGCCAGTCTGACGCGTAGTCATCAGGGCATTTTAACTCCCTAATATTTCCAACATTGTGCAAAGTGGGACGCATTTACCATTGACACCAATAAGTGGCTTTGCGAGCATTGCCTTCCCGAGCCCACCTCTAAGTGCGTTTATTTGAGCTCGAATTTGTGTCCTTATAGCTGCTCCGGCCGATTTAGGAGTTGAATTTGCCAAATACAGCCTCCGTCGACCAACAGGCCAGCAACCAGCACGTATTCCAGCTGGTCGCCAGCCTTCTCGATGCCTTTGATCGTCCGCTGATCGTTAGTGACAGGCAGGGGAAGGTCTTGTTCACGAACTTTCACGCTCAGGATCTTATCAATAGGAAAGGCCTGGGGCAGAAAGCGAGCGTGGATCTGTTCAGCGACATCCTCGGCACGGATCGCAAGGAAGTGCTGAAACAACTGGAAAGCGGTGAACAGGAACTGAACGTACCGATTGATTGGTCCCCGGCAAACCATAGCGCGCGAATTCGTTGGCTGCCTGAGCCCGACTGGCTGGTTGTTTATTTGGAGGCTGCCGCTCCAGAAACTCCCGCCGATGAAGTGCAAATGCGTCAGACTGTTCAGGAGCTGATTCAGGAGCGGGAGATCACTTACCGCAACCTGCTGGCAGCCTATCTTCGATTACAGGAAGTGAACAGGCAAAAGACCGTATTTTTGGCATCAGCGGCGCACGAGCTGAAGACGCCGTTAGCCGTGATGAAGGGCTATTACGACCTGCTGTTGACAGAATCGTTGGGAAAGCTCGAAAATCGTCAACGCGAAATTTTGCTGGAATCGAAAGAAAGCTGCGACCGGCTTGTGCGGCTGGTCTCGATGTTCCTGAATTATTCGGCGCTGGAAAGCGGTAAGTTGGTGCTGCAACTTCGGGAAAATGATCTCCGCGATTGCATTCAAGATATCACCTGCCGCTGGCAGGATGCGTTCCAGCGAGCGAAAGTACGCTTGGAGGTAAAGGTTCATCCGGAGTTGACACCGTTCAAGTTTGATTATCAAAAAGTGCAGCAATGCGTCGCGAACTTTATCGACAATGCTCTGAAGCATACGCCGCCTGATGGGTGCGTTACATTGTTGGCGGAACCACATTTCTGGGAGCGCCGCGTGTCCGAAGCGGCGCCGCGCGCGGACCGCAGGCAGGGGCGCGGCATCCGTCCCAATAGCGTTTTGGTTTCCGTCTCGGATACCGGCGGCGGAATAGCGGCGGAATTTCACCAGGAAATTTTTGAAGAATTTGTGCGCGTCGACCCATCTTCTTCAGGCATGGGTCTGGGACTCGCGATCACCAAGCGGCTGATCCAGGCGCATCGCGGCAAAGTTTGGGTTGATAGCGTGGTCGGAAGCGGCAGCTCTTTTTCTTTTCTGCTTCCAATCAACGTCGAATAGCATCTTGTAATGAACTGGAACCAGATTCACGGTTCCCTAGGAAATAAGATGTCAGAGAAAGAAACCATTCTAGTAGTCGACGACGAACCGAGTATTCGAAAGTATCTCCAAACCTTGCTCGAGGTGGACGGATTCGCCGTAGAAACCGTTACTAGTGGCAAGGAAGCGCTCGAAAAAATCGGAGCGGGCGAACGTCCCGATTTTGTGATTCTGGACGTGTTGATGCCGGAGATGGATGGTCTTGAGACGTTGCGGCAATTGATGCAGGTAGACCGCACTCTCAACGTCATCATGTTGTCCTGCTCCAATGAAGTGACCACCGTGGTAGAAGCAATCCGCATCGGCGCACTGGATTACCTCACCAAGCCATTTGAAAAGCCCGAGCTCGATGCGGCGTTCCTGAAATGCCGTCAGAAACAGCAGTTGCGATCTGAAAACAAATCTCTGCGCGAGTATTGCGAAGCACTCACGGAAGATCTCTCGTTCCTCGCCGCGAGTCCGCAAATGCTCAAGATCCGGCAGCAGATTTTGCAGATCGCGCCGGTGGACGTGCCAATTTTCATCAGCGGCGAAAGCGGAGTCGGCAAAGAAGTGGTGGCTCGAATGATCCATCTTCGTTCCACGCGCAGGGTCCAGCCTTTCATCAAGGTAAACTGCGCTGCTTTGCCCGGCGAGTTACTCGAATCGGAATTGTTCGGCTACGAGCAAGGCGCGTTTACCGGCGCAGTTCGCGCGAAGCCGGGTAAATTCGAGATGGCCAATAAGGGCACGATTTTCTTAGATGAAATCGCTGAAATGAGCCCGCATCTTCAGGCCAAATTGCTGCATGTCTTGCAGGATGGCCAGTTTTCACGCCTCGGCGCGCGTGCCGTCGTGAATGTCGACGTCCGAGTCCTGGCGGCCACAAACGTGGATGTAAAGGATGCCATGCGCTCTGGTCGTTTCCGCGAAGACCTCTATTACCGCCTAAACGTCCTTTCCATTCACATTCCGCCGCTGCGCGAACGGACTACCGAAATACCGCTGCTGTTCCATCATTTCCTCGCAAAGTACAGCGAGAAGTATGGAAAGCCCGCGCCCGATCCTTCCAAGCACCTGTTGGAAGCCGCTCTTCGCTATCCTTGGCCGGGCAACCTTCGCGAGCTGGAAAACTTTGTGAAGCGCTACGTGATTTTGGAAGATGACGAAGGCAGCTTCCGCGAGCTGTTGGAGATGACAGGGCAACAGCATCGTACCGCTCCGCGCGAGGAAGCACCTGCGCCGAAGGAACAAGGCCTGAAGGCGCTCGTGCGCGGTTTGAAAGACGAAGCGGAAATGGAAGCAATCGCCGACGCCCTGGAAAAAACAAATTGGTGTCGCAAAGACGCGGCACGCATGCTCGGCATCAGTTACAAAGCGCTGCTCTACAAAATGCGGCAATTTAATTTGGATTCCGGACGCGGCGCGCGTTCTGCGGCCGCAAAGGCCGCGCGGGAAGCCGCAGCAAAAGAAGCGGAAGCAAAACAGGCTGCGGCAAAAGAATCAGTACCCGCGATTCGCGGTTCGTAACACAGCTTCTATCAACTCCCACAACTGATCGAGGCGTGTTGCGAACAGCAGAAATTGGCGTGCGCCGCCGAGCAGCTTTACTTTGTACTGTCCCCGCAAAAACTACGCATATCGCGAAAACGTACTAGTCCTATGACTGTTGCAAAGAGTTGCATATCTAGAGCACATTCAGCGAAATAGCACTACCTTTCTATCCTTGGCTTGGTCTAGTATTCGTCTCGAAATGGGGCACCCGCGAATCCATCCGCGGGTTATTCGAGTTTTAGGCTCCCAGCCCACTACTCGACTGAACGTTTTATGATGTGTTCAAAGGCCTTGCCCACAGGTTAGGAGTAAGCCGCAGCATGGATGCCGGAAAATGGCATTCACGATTGCGACCGATTGAGCCGCTGCAAGGTCGCTAGCCTTTGGAAGAGCGATTGCTACTCTATTTGCGGGGACGTGTTGCACTTCAATCTTGTTTCGGAGGAGCAGTGGGGATGACGGAGCGTCGCATGGCACGCCGGTATGATCTGTCGCTACCGGTAAACGTCCGCCTGCCGATTAATCGAGAGCCCGCAACGCATAACGGTCAGACACGGGACATCTCGACGCGCGGCGTTTACTTTACAATGCAGAAAGACCTTGCTCCTGGCACCGAGGTTGATTTCACACTCACGCTGCCGGCAGAGATTACTCGCGGAACGGAAGTCTTCGTGCGCGCGCATGGGCGTGTTGTGCGCGTGGACAAGCAGGAAGATGAAGCGCCGGAAACCATCGGCGTGGCTGCGGTGATCGAGCGCTACGATATTATTCGCGGGGAGGCCTCTCAGATTTAGTTTCTGCCTCAGGCCGTTCGCAAATACTTTCGAGAATGACTTGAGAATTTCCACTCAGATTGCTGGACTCCTACCCAGAGCTCGAAGATCATTTAATCGATTTTTCGCCGGTCTCTGCTCATCGCGCAATTCGGTTGCAATTTGCCTCACACTCGTCCTACCATGCGCGCATGCATTAAGTAGGAGATTCTCATGAGAGTTTCCGACCTGATTTCTTCCCGCCGCGAAGTTTATTTCATCTCGGATGACACAACCGTACATGACGCCGCACGCTATCTCCGCGACAAGCAGGTCCGCGCCGTCGGCGTGTGCGACAAGCAGGGCAGCCTTCTTGGCGTCGTGTCGCAAAGCGACGTTTCCGACAAAGTCGCCGCCGAAAACAAGTGCCCCGCATGGATGCACGTTTCAGAAATCATGACGCGGCAATTGGTGAGCGCCACGCTGGAAACTTCCCTCGAAGACTGTCTGCGACTCATGGAACAGCACGGCATCTATCATCTGGTGGTATTCGATTCGCTGAAGGGCTTTCGCGGCATGATTTCGGTTACGGACTTGTTGCAGTTGTTCGCGTCAGATCAAAAAGCGCGAGCCGATATGTTGGAAGCTCTAATCTTCCCTCAGCGCTAGGCCTAGGCTTGCTAGTGCTCCCTCGGCCGCGATTTGTCTCGCCCTGAGACGCCATCGTCTGAAGTGGCGGAGCTCGAGCAAGCCAAGACAATGGCCGACGTAGGGGCGTGCTTGCTGCGACCCAGCCTGGCAAGACGCAGCAGACAAGCTGCCATAAGGTCAGGGAATGCCAATTCCCTAAAGTGCTTAGGATTTTCTAACTTACATACCAATTTCCACCCGCCGAACCAGCTTCTAGTACTAGTAAATTCTTGTGCACAGTAGTCTATCTCTATGACAGGGAAAATCGTTACGCTGACTTTGGTACACAATGTTCAAGCCCTGTATGATTGCTTATCTACCCCCATTTGGCGGTCCAGGTGCAATACCGCCGGCAGGCGCTTCAAGGCCTCACTCCATAACCTGGAAAAAAATGGCATCCGCCGCTGAACCAAGACTCGTGTCTCCATCGATACCACCCGAAATACCGCCGCAGCACGTCTACTTTGGACCCTCAGACGCGATGCAGGCAGTCCGCCAACGAGTCGAGCGCGCGGCCGGTCTGAATGTCCCGATACTGGTGTTGGGCGAGAGCGGCTCGGGTAAGGAAGTGCTGGCTCGCTTTATTCACGAACGGTCGCCCTGGAATCAGGGTCCCTTCGTGAAGGTAAATTGTCCCGCGATTCCAGGAACTCTGATCGAGAGCGAATTGTTCGGATTTCAGAAGGGCGCATTCACAGGCGCGCACGCAGCCAAGCCCGGGCGCATGGAGATGGCGTCGGGCGGCACGTTATTCTTGGACGAAATAGCCGAGCTGGATTCCAGTCTTCAGGCAAAATTGCTTCACGTCCTCCAGGACGGCAATTTCACCCGAATTGGCGATCACGAGGAAAGGCGCATGGATGCGCGTGTGATTTGCGCCACTAATCGCCTGCTGCATCGCGAGATTGCCAACGGCGGATTCCGTGCCGATCTTTTCTATCGCATCAATGTAATCACCATCACCTTGCCATCTCTGCGCGATCGCCGCGATGATATTCCTTATCTCGTCGAATATCTGCGCACCCAATTCAACCGCCGTTTCCAGAGGGAAGCCCCGCCGGTGTCGCGGGAAGCGCTTCACCTACTGCAACAGCGCGATTGGCCGGGCAATATTCGCGAGCTGGAAAACTGCATGGCGCGCTACGTCATTTTGGGCTCGGAAGAAGCCTTCCATTCGGATCGCGACCGCTCCGCCGACCGAAAGCCGCCAGCCATTTCCTACGAACTCAACGAAGAAGGAAACATTCCGCTGAAGCGTATTGCGCAGCAAGTCACGCGCCGCATGGAACACGATGTTATTTTGAAGGTCCTGCAAGCCAATCATTGGAACCGCCGCAAGACGGCTGAAATCCTGAAGATCAGCTATCGCGCACTTCTGTATAAGGTCCGGCAGGCCGGTCTGCCTGCGAAAGGCCCAAGGCGGGGTACCGGCGCGCCGGATGATACAGTTCCAGCAACCGCGTACAGTGAATAGTTGTCAGCCCGAACACCCTGTTTCACAGCCACACGGCTCTTACGGCCTTCTCGAGTGTCCCTTTGAGTTAACAGCAGACACGTATCTGGTATGAAATCTTCTCTCCTATGTTTCTTGCCCCGGCAGGTCAATTCCGCTAGCCTTAACTTCTATGGTAAAGGCGGCCGCCACCAGCTCAAAACTAAAGGTTTGCCTACTTTCTCCCCATCCAATGGTCCTTGAGGAATTTCGACGTCTTTTAGCGGCGGATGCCAATTTCCAGCTGGTTTGCCGGCAGCTTGAGTCCATGTTGGCTCCAGACCTAAGAAATCTGGAAGTACCGCGAGCTTCCGTCTATGTAGTCGACGCCCACGCAGCGCGCCAGGCGACGGGGGCCTTGCTCGGCAACATTCTTGACCATAACGCTGCAGCGCGCCTTTTGGTGGTGGGGGACAACCTCAACGAAGCAGATAGCTACACACTTCTGCGCCAAGGTGTGAAGGGAATACTGAATTACAAAGAAGCCCGCGAGCAGCTACCTCGCGCGCTGCCATTGGTAGCATCCGGCGGATTCTGGGTACCACGCGAGGTGCTTTCACGCTTTGTAGACTCAATCCTGAGCACGACCCAGGGGCGCCGCCTGCGCAGTGATTCGCCTACGGAACTGAGCCGCCGCGAGCAAGAAGTTCTAAGCGGCCTGCTTGAGAATCTAGCCAATAAAGAAGTAGCCGACCGCCTGCACATCTCAGAACGTACTGTGAAATTCCACGTTTCGAACCTGCTAGCCAAATTCGGAGTTCGCCGTCGTGCGGATCTAATCCTGCTGTGTTATCAGCGCCGCGGCACTGCGACGTAATCGAAATTCACGATTTCGCACACGTTTTCGCCGGCCGCGTCCAAGCTTCCCTGATAATCAAACATAGTCAATGCAAGCATCGTAGCCCTTACAAATTTCCCTGATATAATCAAGCGCAGCGAGGAACGAGCATTTGACTTTGTAACGGCGGCCTTCAGATCGGCAGATCTTTTTTAACATTGTGCATGCTCGACCTCCAGAGGAGGGCGCGCAGATCCGACTGGTTTCTAGTTGAGCCGCTGTTCTTTCCAGGCCTGCGAACAATTGAATGGCTACCTTCTACATCGAGAATTTCGGCTGCCGCGCAACAGACGCAGACGCAACCACGCTGCGCCAGGCAATGCTTGCCGACGGCATGAGCGTGCTCGATCAACACCCAGGCGCCGACGTAGTGGTATTAAACACCTGCACCGTCACAGCCGCCGCGGATACTCAAGCGCGCGAATCCATTCGCAAAATCCGTCGCGCCAACCCGAAGGCTCATATCGTCGTAACGGGCTGCTACGCGCAACGCGCGCCGGAAGAGCTAGCAGCTCTGGCAGGCGTTTCACTGGTCGTCGGCAATTCGCATCAGACTGAAATCCCGAGGCTCGTTCGCGAGGCATTTGCCTTCGATGTAAATGCGACCCGCCCGGCACTTTCGCATGGCTTAGCTCCTAAACCTGCAAGGGACTTCGTTCCTATTGCCGGCCTCGATGACGAAGCGATGTCGCTGGCGCGCGGCCCGGCGAAAATTCTCACTGGTGACATCTTCGAGCAGGCATCCCTGCCGGTGGCAGCGATCGAGGGCGCCGAAGGCATCGCCGGAGACCACACCCGCCCAATCCTTAAAATTCAGGACGGATGCAACAACCGCTGCTCTTATTGCGTGATCCCATTCGTCAGAGGCCGAAGCCGCAGCCTCCCCCCTGATGCCGTGATCGGCGAAGTAAAAAAATTAGCGGCAGCGGGCGCCAAAGAAATAGTCCTAAGCGGTATCAACCTGGGATCATACGGCCGCGATCTCACACCTCGAGCGGACTTAGCCAACACAACGCAACGAATCCTCAACGAGACTGCGCTCGAGCAGCTACGCTTCAGTTCCATCGAGCCGCAGGATGTGACCGAAGATTTCATCGCGCTCGTTACAGCATCGCCGCGAATCGCGCGACACTTTCACGTTCCGTTGCAGTCCGGATCAGACCGTATCCTGCGTGCCATGCACCGTTGGTATCGCGCGGCCCACTACGCGGAACGTATTCAACTGATCCGCCAGA
Organism: uncultured Acidobacteriota bacterium; assembly: GCA_963703675.1. GTDB lineage: Bacteria > Acidobacteriota > Terriglobia > Acidiferrales > UBA7541 > Palsa-295. The sequence goes on from CAVPFH010000018.1 coordinate 205,102, forward strand.
AGCTACCTGATGCCGCAATCGGCGCAGATGTAATCGCCGGTTTCCCCGACGAAACCGATGACGATTTCCGCACTACTTTCGAATTTATCGAACGCCTGCCCTTCACTTACCTGCATGTTTTTTCCTTTTCCCCGCGCCCCGGTACCAAAGCGGCAGATCTCGGCGAGTCGGTAGGGCACGAAATCATTCGCGAACGCACTCGCGCACTGCGCGCTCTTGGCCAATGCAAATCCACGGCATTTCGAAATCTACAGGCGGGCAAAAACGTACGCGCGCTGACGCTGAAACGCGGCGGCGACACGTGGACCGCAGCGCTGACCGGCAATTACCTGAAGGTACGTATCGCGGGCCGTCACCCCGCGAATCTCTGGTGCGAAACGACCGTGCGCACAGAAGAGACGCACGCCCATGCAGAAAAACCGCGCGTCAGCGGAGAACCCGCCATCACAGCGGAGATTGTTGACTAGCTCTCCAAAATAACTGCAGCAAGCGCCAGATTCGCGCTGTGCGTAATAGTCAGCGAGATATTTTTCACCCCGAGCCGTTCGGCGAATCGTGCGGCCGCGCCTTCCAGGTGCAATGTCGGCTTTCCGCTCGGTTCGCGCACCACTTCAATATCACGCCAACGCACTCCCATCCGCCAGCCGGTGCCGAGAGCCTTCATAGCCGCTTCTTTCGCCGCGAATCGCCCGGCATAACGTTCGAATTTATTGCGATAACTCTCGCAGTAAGCAGCTTCGCGGGAAGTGTATAAGCGTTCGATGATGGCGGCGCCATGGCGCGTGAGTGCCGCCTCGATTCGATCGATTTCCGCGATATCCAGCCCCAGTCCGACGATCACAATGCTCCCGGTCGCACGAAACCCAAAATATTCCGGAGTTCACGCCGCTGCGCGATTATACCTATAATTGAGATGCGCTCTAGTTCGCCAAGCGTCCACCACCACAAATGACAAATCGGGTTGACAAAACAAAGTCAGCGCCGTCGCCGCGAAATGCGTCCGGAGAATCTCAAACGCCGGGCGCAGACTGGAATTTGCGACGCAGCAATGGATTACAAATCCTGGAATCGCCGGCGCTGGCAAAGATTGATTGGCTGGTGCACGGCTTCAGCACTCGCTCCAGCGGCTCAAGTAAACTCGAAGTGAATCGCGACGGCCGTGCCACAAGAGAGAATGTCTTGAACCTCGGCTTCACGGATTGGGACACACGCGAGCACGTCATCAAGAATCGACAAACATTTCAGGCCGCGCTCGGCGCAGCAAAAATGCGCTTAATGAGCTTACGCCAGATTCATTCCGATATCGTTTACACAGTTGGCAACCACGATGTGCCGCAGGGCGCACCAGCGCCGCAAGGCGACGCGCTCATTGCGCGTGAAAGAGGAGTTCTACTAGTGGTGCAGATCGCGGATTGCCTGCCAATCCTGCTCGTGGACACAAAACATCGCGCCGTAGCTGCAATCCATTCCGGCTGGCGCGGGACGGCCCAGCGCATAGCGGAAAAAGCTCTCGGACGAATGCAAATGGAATTCGGCACGCGGCCGCAAGACGTTATCGCCGCCATTGGCCCCGGCATCAGTCAGTGCTGCTACGAAGTAGGCCACCAAGTAGTGAAAGAATTCGCCGCCAAGTTTCCGAGCGCGCGCGAATGGTTCGAAGGTCCCTTCGACACGCTGGAAAATGGCGACAACGATTCCAACTGGCTCCCGTGGCTGACAATGCGCCCGCCAGGACACACCCCGACGCCCCCACGGGTCAAGCTGGACCTGGTTGCATCGAACCGCGCGATTCTAGCAAACGCAGGAATCGTGCCCGAAAGAATCCAGTCCTCGGATTTGTGCACAGCCTGCCGCAGTGATCTCTTCTTCAGTTACCGCCGCGAACGCACCACGGGCCGCATGATGGCCTCAATCGGTATCCGCTAAATCGTAGCGCCGGCGACTCGCCGGCTGTTTGCATCGGCTTACTCCTGAAAACGAATTACCCAACCTGTGTAGCGGGACGGGGCACAGACCCGCCCGACCCAACACAAAATTACCAATAACCTCAAATCGCCGGAGAGATCTGCGCCAGACTCCCATTCACAACGCCGGATTCAATCAACGCAAGCTGCCCGCAAGCAGCCATCACATCCTGCCCACGCGAAAACCGCACAAACGCCCGCACATTCCTCTCCGTCAAAATCCTGCGAAACTCCTCAATTCGCGCAGCATCCGGCGGCTTGTAAGGCAACTCCCCCGGATTCCACGGAATCAAATTCACCTTCGCGCGAAAATTCGCCAGCAGCTTCGCCACCCGCCGCGCATCCTCAGGCGCGTCGTTAAACCCGCCAAGCAACACATATTCAAAGGTCAGGTGTTCCCAAGGCCGCAGAGGATACAGCGCACCCGCCTCCAGGAGCTTCTCAATCGGATATTTGCGATTAATCGGCATAATTCTGTCGCGCTGTTCGTTCGACGAGGCATTCAACGAAATGGCCAGCTTAGGACGCACTTTTTCCCGCGCCAGACGTTCGATCCCGGGAACGATTCCACTGGTAGAAAGTGTCGTATGCTTCGGGGTAATAGCGATACCATTCGGATCAAGCAGAATCCGCAGCGCAGCCATCACCGCTTCATAGTTCAGTAAAGGCTCACCCTGGCCCATCAGCACCATATTGGTCTGCGGTTTCAGCGCCGCGCGATTGTCTTCGAGAGCAACCAGCACCTGCCCGATGATTTCCCCCGCTGTCAGGTTGCGGATCGACCCCAGCGTCGCAGTAAGACAAAAATGGCAATCGACAGCGCAACCCGCTTGCGTCGAAATGCAAATCGTCTGGCGATTTTCTTCCGGCATGAACACGGTCTCGATGGTAGTTGCACTCACCGTCTTCGCACCGGACGGCGACGCAGCCGCAGGCAACTCCAGGAGGTAGCGCACGGTCCCGTCGGAGGAATGAAATCGGCGCAAGACTCGCGGCAGGACAATCGATGCCTTGTGCGCTAAACGCTCGCGCAAAGCCGCGGGCAGATTCGTCATCGCGGCGAGGTCAAACCGTCTCTCGGCATACAACGCATGGTAAATTTGCGCACCGCGATAGGCAGGTTCACCGAGCGATTGCAGCAATGCCCGAAGTTCATCCACGGACTGTCCAAGAAGGTTCACAGTCCCAGCGGGATCATGCGGTGCAGACTGAAAATGCATATTGCCACCATAATAACACGCTCTCAACAACATGATTTCCCGCTGCCAGCAAGCCCGCGCGGCGATATAATGGGGTTTCTAACGATCAGCAATCGCGAAATGACAACTGGGAGGTGCGTCGATGGCAACTCTAACGCCCGTAGACAACAAAACCCCGATGGAATTGATGAGCATCGATCAATGGGTCAAGCAACTCTGCGCCATCCCCGAAAAAGAGTTCACGGTTCCGCGAGTTTTTGATTTCACGTCGCGTAAAGCCATCGAGCCCCAGACTCTCACTCCCTATCTGTTTTACGCAAAGAGCCATTACACGAGAAACCTGATCCACAAATGCGAACTGTTTGAAGTTCTTGCGATCTGTTGGGATGTCGGCCAGGTCAGCCGCATCCACAATCATCGCGACCAGAACTGCTGGATGGTCACGCCGATCGGATGCCTGCGAGTTCAGAATTTCCGGGTCGAGAGCCGCGACCCATTACACGGCAGCTGCAAATTGATTCCTTCAGAAGCCTATGACATGGACGCGACGCATCCCGCCGTAGTCCAACCCGATGAGCCTGTGCATCAAGTCTTAAACCTGCCGGCATTCAATCAGCAGGCCACGAGTGTTCACATCTACTCATATCCTTATTCCACCTGCGAAGTGTATTCGCTGGACAAAGGCGCCTACGCCGACGTCCCTCTGCATTATTCCAGCGAGTACGGAAAACTCGATCCCGACGAAAAACTGATGTAAGTCCGCTATCGCGCGCTGCGGAACACGCAATAGAAATTTTTGCTTCGCGCATATGACATTTGCCGCTGCAACGTGCCACAATACCAACATACATGACAGACACCAATCCCAAGGTGCGTCAGGACGTGCTTCCCAATGGCCTGGTGGTGATCACCGAGCCCATGCAACACGTTCATTCCGTTTCCGTGGGAATCTGGCTGCGCACCGGTTCGCGTTGCGAGCCGCCCGATATTAACGGCATTTCGCACTTCATCGAACACATGGTGTTCAAGGGAACCAACCGTCGCACCGCGGAAGATATCGCACGTGAAGTCGATAGCGTCGGCGGAATGCTGGACGCGTTTACATCGAAAGAAATGGTTTGCTTCAACACACGCGTCCTCGACGAACACCTGCCCAAGGCCTTCGACGTCCTAGCGGACATGGTCCTGGATCCGAAATTTGCCGATGACGAAATCGATCGCGAAAAATCGGTGATCTTGGAAGAAATCCGCATGACTCAGGACAATCCCGAAGATCTGGTGCACGAACTTTTCACTCAGAATTTCTGGTCTCCGCATGCGCTGGGCAAACCCATCCTGGGCACGCCCGAAACAGTATCCGCATTCACACAAGAAACGTTGCGCGAATGGTTTAATCACAAATATGCGCCCAATAATCTAGTGATCACGGCGGCAGGACATCTAACGCATGAGCAACTAATAAACCTGGTAACGGAGCGTTTTTCAAAGCTGGCATCCGCAAACGGTCACGCCCCTGAACCCAAGCCGTTACCCGCTCCGCACATTACGCTGCGCACCAAGCACGAACTCGAGCAGGTTCACATCTGTATGGGCGTCCCGGCGTTACCAATGACGGATCGCCGCCGCTTCGCAGTCGCGGTGCTAAACAACGTTCTAGGTGGTGGCATGTCTTCCCGGCTGTTCCAAAACATTCGCGAACGCCAGGGCCTAGCCTACGCAATTTTCAGCGAACTAAATTCCTACCGCGATGCCGGAGCCCTGTCGGTCTACGCCGGCACGTCGCTAGAAAACGCATCGCAGCTCGTAAGCTCCGTCCTCGATGAATTCCGCCGTTTGCGCGACGAAGCACTCAGCGCGGACGAATTGCGTCGCGCCAAGGATCACCTGAAAGGCGCAACGCTGCTTTCACTAGAAGGCAGCGGCCAGCGCATGAACAGCCTGGCCCGCTATCACATGTACTTCAACCGCCACTTCACCGCGCAGGATTTGATAACGCTATTGGAAAGCGTCACCGTCGAGGATGTCCAACAACTCGCCCAAGAATTCTTTCAGCCCGGCCGCATCGCCGCTTCCGTCGTAGGCAACCTCAACGGCTTCGAACTCACTCAAAACCAGCTGGCGATCTAAAGCGCCTGCACCTTTGCTTCGTCGAAGCCTTCGTGCCGGCGGAGCGGACCAGCCGTTCCGTCTAAATTTGCCATTTTGCGCTGGACCACTCTTGCGCCTGCATCGGAGACCCCTATACGTCTTGAGCTCCACAGGTTATCGAGACCTGAACTCTCGCCATACTCGGACCAAGTAACGGTAAAGTTTGGGGCAAAGTGGGATGCGGGAGCGCTCATGTTGATGGGCGACGATCATCATTGGGCGAAACTCTCGTTCGAATTTTCACCGGATGGAAAACCTACGCTCGTTACCGTTGTTACCAGGGGTTTTCCGACGACTGCAATTCCATGAGCATCCCTGAAAACTCAGTTTATCTGCGCATTGCGAAGAGCGGCGGGACCTATGTTTTCTATTTCTCAACGGATGGACGAAATTGGCAGATTCTTCGCACCTTCAGTCTTGCTACGGAACTCCCCGTGCGTGTCGGCTTCGAATCGCAATCGCCGGCGAGCTCCGGCACGATCGTGAAGTTCTCCTCCATCACTTAGATGCTCATGGCGTTGGCAATATCTAAAAGTAGCAATGGGGGGAAACCCAGAAACGACATCCGAGTCCAGATCCTGAGGCAGCCTCTGGGTGCTGCACCCAAGTGAAACCCGATAATGGTTAAAGGTCGCTTGTCTCAAGGTAATCCATGGCTGTCGGGCGAGTAGGTTCCGACCGCCGAGCCGAGGAAGGCGAGGACCGCGTGGTGCACGGCTTCCGGCTGATCGGTGGTCAAGATGTGGCTGGCATGCGGAACCGTCACGAGCTTTGCGTTGGGGATGCGGTCGGCGATCAATCTGGCGTTTGCCGCTGGAACTAATTTGTCGGATTCACCATGAATCACCAGTGTGGGGGCCGCGATCTGCGATAGCCGGCTGTAGGATTCCCACGCCATGATTCCCTGCAGCTGAGCCAAATAACCTTTAGCGGTTGGAAACCACTTTCGGCGCAGGGCCAGATCCTCTTCGAGCCGCTCGGGTGCTGTGGCCGGATCGTAGATGAACGGCGCGATAGCTTTTGCGCCTTCCTCGGGATCCTCAGCTCTTTGCACTAAAATTTGGAGTACTTCGGGCTCCGCCCTCACTGCGTTCGGGCCGCCGGCTGCGGTACAGCCGAGAATCAATGACCGGACGCGTTCCGGATATTGCAGCGCGAATTCCTGCGCGATCATTCCGCCCATAGACACGCCAAACACATGCGCACTGTCAACGCCGGCCACATCGAGCACTGCAGCAGCGTCCGACGCTAACTGCGCGATGGAGTACGGCCCTTCCGGAACATCACTGCGTCCTACGCCGCGATTATCGAAGGCGATTGTTCGATATCGCCGTGACAGCACCGGGCGCGTGCGATGCCACAGATCGGACGTCCAACCGAGTCCCATGATTAACAGGATGGGCTCGCCCTGACCCTGTTCATCCCAGTAGATTTTGGTTCCCTGATTTTCAGCGAAGGGCATCGGAGATTTTCATGCAAGTTACCGCTCGAGTTGTCGCTTCGCGACGGTTCGTGCGTGAAGAGCTTTCATTAGGCGTCTGCTACCTTCAGGATGAGCTTTCCTGTGTTCTCACCGTTGAATAGCTTCAGCAGCGCATCTGGAAATGTTTCGAGACCCGCGACGATGTATTCACGCGATTTAAGTTTGCCGGCAGCCATCCAGCCCGCGATTTCGCGGGCGGCTTCGTGATAGCGGTCGGCATAGTCAAATACCACCATGCCTTTCATGCTGGCGCGATTGACGAGCAGCGAGAGGTAGCTGGAGGGTCCTTTGATCGGCGTCGTATTGTTGTACTGCGAGATGGCGCCGCAGATGACGATGCGCGCGCCGCGTGCGAGCTGCGACAGCACGGCATTGAGGGTGTCACCGCCCACATTGTCGAAGTAGACGTCAACGCCTTTTGGGCAATGCTTCTGAAGGGTTCTACGGACGTCTTCCGATTTGTAATCGATGGCGGCGTTGAAGCCGAGTTCCTTCACGATGTAATTACACTTTTCGGGGCCACCCGCGATGCCAACTACGTTGCATCCTTTTATCCTAGCGATTTGACCGACTACGCTTCCTACGGCGCCGGCAGCGCCTGAAACGACAGCGGTTTCTCCCGCTTTCGGCTGGCCGATGTCGAGAAGGCCGAAGTACGCCGTCATGCCAGGCATTCCTAGCGTGCCAAGATAAACCGGCAAAGGAATCTGGCCGGGGTTTACCTTGGTGAGACCGGCGCCCTTGGACAAAGCGTATTCCTGCACGCCCAATACTCCGTAGACGTAATCCCCGACCGCGAAATTTTCATTTTTTGACGCAATCACGCGGCCGAGGGCCAGCGCCCGCATCACTTCGCCGATGCCGACGGGCGGTACATACGATTTTCCTTCATTCATCCAGCCGCGCATGGCGGGATCGAGCGAAATGTACAGAATTTTTACGAGCAGCTCGCCCTCTGCAGGATCACGGACGGGCTCCTCCTTGTAAGCCCAATCGGTCCGCTTCGGCATACCGAAGGGACGGGCGGCAAGTGCGAATTTGTGATTCAAAATGGTCATGATTCATCCTCCGTTCCTACGTTTCACGTTGCCGGAAGGGTTAAGGCAATTGCTGATAGTAGCTTACAGATGACAGTGACTAACGCGGCGGGCATTGTATATAATCGTGCCCACTATGCCAAGCGAGGAGACCCTTTACAACATAGCCGACCGGGTCGCCACGATTACGCTCAACCGCCCGGACAAGTTGAACGCCTGGACCGCCGTGATGGAACGTGAAGTCCGCGCGGCGATTGACGAGGCCGAGCGAGACGATAACGTTCGCGTGGTCGTAATCACGGGCGCCGGAAGAGGATTCTGCGCGGGCGCGGACATGTCTCTATTGAGCAGCGTCGCGGAACAAGGTCTCGATGAGAAACGCCGCGCCCAGGCACTGCAAAAGGATGCCGGCGCACGCGAAGGAGTGCGGCCCGACTTTCAGCGGAAATATTCTTATTTTCCGGCAATCGGGAAACCGGTGATTGCCGCAATCAACGGTCCGGTGGTTGGATTGGGTTTAGTCATCACGCTTTACTGCGATCTGAGATTCGCGTCGGATACCGCGCGATTCAGCACCGCCTTCGCCCGGCGCGGACTCATCGCGGAATATGGAATGGCCTGGATGCTGCCGCGCCTTGTGGGAGTTTTGAATGCGCTCGATCTGCTGTTTTCCGCGCGGATGATCGACGCAGCGGAAGCGCTGCGGATGGGCCTTGTGAACCAAGTGTATCCTCACGATGTCTTCGCGGAGAAGGTGCGCGAGTACGCGTCCGACTTGGCTTCCGGAGTGAGTCCGCGCTCGCTGCGAGTGATCAAGCGGCAGGTCTACGACGCCATGTTTTCCAGTCTGGACGGGGCGTTTGAAGTTTCCGAGCGCGAGATGCTTGCTAGTTTGCAGACCGAGGACTTCAAGGAAGGAGTCGCGCACTTCCTTGAGAAACGTGCGCCGAATTTCCGTGGGAAATAAGAGACTCAGATGAGCTTTGAATTCGGCGACAAGGTGAAGGATTTGCAGCGACGGTTGCAGGCCTTCATGGATGAGCACATCTATCCGAATGAGCGCCGCGTCCAGGAGGATATCGAACGCGAGCGCTGGACGCCTTCCCCTACGATTGAAAAGCTGAAGCCAAAGGCCAGCGCCGCGGGTCTTTGGAATTTGTTCCTGCCGAGTGGCGACCATGGCGCCGGACTGACAAATCTGGAATATGCTCCGCTGTGCGAGATTATGGGCCGGAGCATGATCGCGCCCGAGGTGTTCAATTGCTCCGCGCCCGACACCGGCAATATGGAAGTGATCGCGCGTTACGGCACGCCGGAACAAAAAGAACAGTGGCTCAAACCGCTACTTGCCGACGAAATCCGATCGTGCTTTGCGATGACGGAGCCGGCGGTTGCGTCATCGGATGCGACGAACATCGAAGCGAGCATTGTCCGCGACGGCGACGAATATGTTATCAACGCGCGGAAATGGTGGACCTCTGGCGCAGGCGATCCGCGTTGCAAGATCATCATTTTCATGGGCAAGACCGACCCGTCGGCCGCGCCGTACAAGCAGCAGTCCATGTTGCTGGTCCCAATGGAAACGGCGGGCGTAAAAGTAGTGCGGATGCTCTCAGTGTACGGTTACGACCACGCGCCGCACGGGCACGGCGAACTGACATTTGAAAATGTTCGCGTGCCGGTCTCGAATATCCTTCTGGGCGAAGGGCGAGGATTTGAGATCGCGCAAGGCCGGTTGGGACCGGGGCGCATCCATCACTGCATGCGGTGCATCGGCGTGGCCGAGCGCGCGCTGGAAACGATGTGCAAACGCGTGCAGACTCGCGTCGCCTTCGGAAAGCCGCTGGCCGAGCGGGGCACTATTCGCGCGGACATTGCGAAGTCACGCATGGAAATCGAGCAGGCGCGTCTTCTTACGCTCAAAGCTGCGCACATGATGGACACCGTTGGAAACAAGAAAGCCCGCGGTGAAATCGCGATGATAAAAGTAATTGCGCCCAACATGACTCTGCAGGTTCTCGATCGTGCCATTCAAGCGCACGGCGGTGCGGGCGTTTCGCAGGATACGTTTCTCGCGGCCGCCTGGGCAGGTGTGCGAACATTACGATTGGCCGACGGACCGGATGAAGTACACATAGAAGCGATTGCCAGGCAAGAGCTGGCCAAATGGGACAAGGACCGGCCGAAATCAGCACAGCACTAATCCGGCGTTGTTGTGAAGGAGGGCAAATTGGCAGGAGCACTCACAGGAGCACGCGCAAGCGCACCCACCGGGCTTCAGCTTCCCACTTTTGCCACTGCCGCGGAAGAACGTTTGCATCGCAAGCGGATGCTGGCGGCCGCGTTCCGGCTCTTTTCGCGCTTCGGATTCGATGAAGGAGTGGCGGGACACATCACTGCTCGCGATCCGGAACGCCTCGATCATTTTTGGGTGAATCCGTTTGGAATGCACTTCGGCCAGATGCGCGCGTCAGACCTGATTCTTGTAAATCATCGCGGCGAAGTGGTGGAAGGGAAATATCCTGTGAACGGCGCTGCGTTTGCCATCCATTCGCAGGTCCATGCCGCGCGTCCGGATGTGGTTGCTGCGGCGCACGCGCACTCGATGCATGGCAAAGCTTGGGCGTCGCTCGGGCGGTTGCTCGATCCGATCACGCAGGACGCTTGCGCGTTCTATGAAGACCACGGACTATTCGCAGATTTTACGGGCGTGGTATATGAAACCTCAGAAGGAGAGCGAATCGCAAAGGCGATCGGACAATTCAAAGCTGCGATCCTGCGCAATCACGGCCTTTTCACTGTCGGCCAATGCGTGGAAGAAGCGGTTTGGTGGTTTATAACCATGGATCGAAGCTGCCAGGCACAGCTTCTCGCTGAAGCGGCGGGCGTTCCGGTAAAGATCGAACACGCCGCCGCGCTAGCGACACGAGAGCAGATTGGAAGCCATCTCGCGGGTTGGTTTCAGTTTCAACCGCTGCTAGCGCGCATCACTCGTGACGAACCCGATTTGCTTGAGTAGGCTGCTGCAATCTACAATCCGACAACTTCCATGCCACGGCTTGTAATCGAAACGCCGCAGTCTCTGAAGGAATTCGCTGGGCGCGAGATCGCCGTGACGGATTGGTTCCCGGTCACGCAAGAGCGCATTCAGCAGTTTGCCGAAGCTACTGAAGATCGCCAGTGGATTCACGTTGACCCCGAGCGTGCTGAGCGGGAGTCACCTTACAAGTCGACCATTGCTCACGGCTTTCTGACACTTTCGTTGTTGAGCCACTTCATGGAACAGGCCGTTCAGATTCGGGGCGGTGTGCGCATGGCGATCAACTATGGCTCGAACCGAGTCCGCTTTCCGTCTCCGGTTCGCACCGGCTCGAGGATTCGTGCCCGCGTGAGTCTTCAATCCTGGAAGGAACTCGCTGATTGCGTGGAACCAGTTTTCGTGGTCTCGGTGGAAGCGGAGGGCGCTGAAAAACCCTGCTGCGTCGCGGAATGGATTGTCCGCTACTACATGTAGGCGTTCCTAAATCGCTCCGCTTTCAATTCCTCGGAGAGAAGCTCGCAACAACGCGCTGACCACCTCAGGCATCATTGCAAATCGCGCGTCCTTCGTCAGTCCCAGGTGATATCGGAAGTAAATCTGTTGGACGATCACGGCGAGCTTAAATCGCGCAAACGCCAGATAAAAAACTATGTTGGAGACATCGCACCCGGTGGTCCGCGAATACCGCTCAACGAGTTGATCGCGCGTCAGACTTCCGGGCTCGTTGGATGGGCACCAGCGCATCCGCTGCAGTTCTTCGGGATCCTTGGCATCGATCCAGTAGGCGAGTGCAGTGCTGAGATCAGTGAGTGGATCGCCAATCGTAGCCATCTCCCAATCGAGGACGCCTGTAATTCTCGTGATGTCGGCAGGGTCGAGCACCAGATTGTCGTACTTATAGTCGTTGTGAATCAGAGTGGCTACGCCTGATACGGGCATGTGCTCGTTCAGCCATGCGGAAATTCGCGTCACTTCCGGCAGGTCGTGAGTCTTGGAGTTCGAATAGCGTTCGATCCAACCGCGCACTTGGCGCTCAAGATAGCCATCAGGTTTGCCGAGATCGCCGAGACCGATCGCCACGTAGTCAAGCGAGTGCAGATGCACGAGATTGTCGATGAAGGCCTCGCTGAGGCGGCGAGCAGTTTGCTCAGCGAACGAGATTCCCTGGGGCAGATTTTTGCGGATGATGATTCCACTAATCCGTTTCATTAGGTAGAACGGAGCACCAAGGACCGATTCGTCGTCGCAGAACAGCAGAACTTCTGGTGCTGGCGGATATGCAGTGTGCAACTTCGAGAGCACGCGAAACTCCCGGCCCATATCGTGGGCCGATTTCACTTTGGTGCCCAAGGGCGGGCGGCGCAGGACGAATTCGCGATTGCCGAGCCGCACAAGGTACGTCAGGTTGGAATGGCCGTTCGGAAATTGCTGGACTGTGAGGGTTCCCGCGCGATCTCCAAAATGGCGCAGCAGGAATGGTTCGAGCCTGCCGACATCAAGCTCTTCGCCGTGCCGCACTGGGCTCGGATAATCTCGCGGGTCACTGTCTCGCGGGTCACCGTTTCGGAGTTGGCTGTCTCGCAGATCAGGCACGGCGTTGCGCGTCTCCTTCAGCGATAGGTGAGCATGGATGGATCGTCGAGATGAGGAAAGGCGTTAAAGGAACTTAGAGTAAAGCGCTCGCCCGAAAGAATAAACTCGCTGTAGGAACAATTGCGCGACATCCAGGTGACGCCGAGCGTGTCTTGCTGCGAGAGGTGCAAGGCGCGCTGCATCGCAACCGCGATCGGCCCTCCGGAAGTGAAGATCACGGCTTGTTCGCCGTGACCCGCCTGGGATATGAATCGCGAAATTCCGCTACTCACGCGCGAGCAGAATTCCGGCCAGGTCTCAACGCCGGGTACAGAGAGATCGCCCGAGACCCACTTGCAGATAACAACTTCGAAGAGTTTCTGGAAATTTCTGTGGCGCTCGCGAGGGTCGGGCGAATTCTGAAACGCGTCGTAGAGTTTCTGTACTTCCCCGTCATTTGTGAGCAGGATCGGAAGGCTCTTCTCGATGACAGCCTCGCCTTGATATTCGTCAAATTCATGAATAACGAGTGGTTCAGGAAAGGAAACACCGAATTTGTGGTAAGCCTCGCCCACGATTCGGGCAGTTTCTTTTTGGCGGATGCGCGGACCCGAGCACACACGTTGAAAAATCAGTTTTCGCCGCGCCCAATAGTCTCCGAGTTGCCGTGCCTGCGCTTCGCCAACCGGGGAAAGCTTGTCGTAGTTCGCTTCGAGAAACGAAGCCTGCGCGTGACGCGTGAAAAGAACACGACTCACGGCACTCTCAGCGCACTACGCATTTGCAACCTGTTCCTTCTTATAGTCAGCAAACGATTTGCCTTGCTCGGCGAGCTGCTTCAGCAACGGAGCCGGCTCCCAGAGTTCACCGTGCCGCTTGTGAAATTCGCAGACGCGTTCGTAGACTTTTTTCAGCCCGACGGTATCGGCATACCACATAGGACCGCCGCGATAGGCAGGGAAGCCGTAGCCGTTGATATAAATGATGTCGATATCCACGGCGCGCAGCGCATAACCCTCCTCGAGAATTCGCGCGCCTTCGTTCACCAGCGAATACACGCAGCGATCGACAATTTCGTCTACGGGAATCCTGCGTTGCTCGATGCCGGCCTCAGCGGCCCACTGGCGCGCCATCGCGCCCACTTCCGGATCAGGAATCGCGCGACGGTTTTCGTCGTATTTATACCAGCCGGCATTTGTTTTCTGGCCGTAGCGGCCCATTTCGCATAGACGATCACCCGCGAACGCCTGCCTTACTCCGGGCTTTTCGAGATGGCGATATTCCTTTCGAATACGCCAGCCTACGTCGAGTCCCGCGAGATCTCCTACGGCAAGTGGGCCCATGGCCATGCCAAACTCGTACAGGGCGCTGTCCACGGCCTCGACTGTAGCGCCCTCTTCCACCAAAAATACGGACTCACGGACGTACGGATGAAACATGCGGTTGCCGACAAAGCCGCGGCAATTGCCCACGAGCACGCCAATCTTCCCAAGCTTCTTCGAAAGTTGCATGCAGGTGGCTATCACTTCCTTACTGGTAGCTTTGCCGCGCACGATCTCAAGCAGTCGCATCACGTTGGCAGGACTGAAGAAGTGCGTTCCGATCACAAACTGCGGCCGCGACGTCGTTGCCGCAATTTCGTCGATGCTCAGCGTGGAAGTATTGCTCGCCAGAATCGCGCCGGGCTTGCAGATGCGGTCGAGCTCGCTGAAAACTTGCTTCTTGAGCGCCATACCTTCGAACACGGCTTCCACCACCATGTCTACGTTCGAGAAGCTTTTATAATCGAGCGTCGGCTGAATGAGCTTGAGACGTTCTTCCACGAATTGTTGGGTGAAGCGGCCGCGCTTCACGGAACTCGCATAATTTTTTTGAATGTTGGCGAGGCCGCGATCGAGTGCCGGTTGGTCCGCTTCTTTGAGCAGCACCGAAAAACCGGCATTGGCAAAGACCATCGCGATGCCACTGCCCATCGTTCCGGCACCGACGACTGCAACGCTGTTCACCGGAATTACAGGCGTCTCCCTCGGAACGTCAGGTATCTTGGACACTTCGCGTTCGCCGAAGAAAACGTGAATGAGCGATTTCGACTGATCCGAGAAAAGACAATCCATAAAGAGTTTGCGTTCAAACTGGCAGCCTTCGTCGAAGGAAAGTTTGACCGAAGCTTCGATGGCGTCGATAGCCGCGAGCGGCGCTTTCAAGTTGCGCTGTTTTTTGCGCGCTGTATCGCGCGCAGCCACGAAGATGGGAGCGTTTTGCTCGGATGTGCCGAGCTTTTCGTTGCGTTCGCGAGTCTTGCGGGCCAGCTTTCCGGCAATTTCACCGGCAAACACAACAGCACCAGCGAGCAGATCGCCATCAATCATGCGGTCGACGATGCCATACTTCAGTGCGTCTTCTGCCGTGACGGGATTGCCTTCCGCACACATTTCGACGGCTTTGGCGACGCCGGCAAGTCGGGGAAGGCGCTGTGTTCCCGCGGCGCCTGGAATGAGGCCGAGCTTCACTTCAGGCTGGCCCACCTGCGCCCCAGGGGCAATCACGCGATAGTGCCCGGCCATCGCCAGTTCCAAACCACCGCCGAACGCGGTGCCATGAATGGCAACTACAATCGGCTTCGAGCAATCTTCAGTCCGCAGCAGCAGCGCCGGCAATTCCATGGCGCCGCCACGTTTGCCGGAAGTAATCTTGCCAATCTCCTTGATGTCCGCGCCGGCAACGAAAGTGCGCCCGCCGCCGATGAGCACGGCTGCTTTGATGCTGTCGTCCCTTTCGATCTGCTCGATCGCTTCAGCAATGCCCTCGGGCACGCCGGGGCTGAGGGCATTAACGGGCGGGTTGTTGATTGTGATTACGGCAATATCGTTATGTTTTGTAAGTTGAATCAGGTCGCTCATGCTTAGTGGCTCTCTTGTTTGGCGATTTCACGCACTCTTGGCTAAGTTTGCGGAGTCGATCACCTGCTGCGCGATGCGTTCGCGGTGAAAGGTTGCATCGCCGAACATGGTCTCAGACGCTTTGGCACGGCGGTAATATAAATGAAGATCGTTTTCCCAGGTGAAGCCCATTCCTCCGTGGACCTGGATTCCACGATTGCCTACCGTGCGGGACGCGTCGCTTGCATACATTTTGGCGATGGAGACTGCGACGGATGCATCGGGCGCACTTTCTTCGAGCGCCCACGCTGCGTAATAAGCTGCCGAACGCGAACTTTCGGTTTCCAGGTACATGTCGGCGCACTGATGCTGCACCGCCTGGAACATTCCGATCGGTTTGCCGAACTGTTTTCGCATCTTCGCGTATTCAACGGTGATGTCGAGCGAGCGCTGCATGCCGCCTACCATTTCGGCAACGAGCGCGGCCGTGGCAATGTCGAACGCGCGAGACAATGCTGTCGTGTCGCCGAGCCTTTCTGCAGGCGTGTTGTTGAGCTGGACCGTGTAAAGTTTGCGGCCAAAATCCATGCCTTCCATCGGGGTAATAAGCATACCGGCAGCTTTGGCCTGGACGACGAAGATGCCGTCTCGAGCCACCACGATGATGAAATCTGCAACTGCGGCATCGGGAACGAATAGCTTTTCGCCAGTGAGTTTTGCGTTGACGCTCGTGATCTGCACCGCGGCGGGATTCCAGCTCGCGCTGGCTTCGAGCATCGCGACAGTGGAGCGGGCTTCTCCATGGCAGATGGCTGCGAGATATTTCTTCTTTTTTTCGGGGCTGGCGACCGCGTCGATCACGGTACCGGCCAGTGCGACGGTGGAGAAAAATGGACCGGGCAAAAGCGCTCGCCCTGCCTCTTCCATCAGCAAAATGAGTTCGACTTTGCCGAGTCCCACGCCACCGTATTCTTCAGAGAAAATAATGCCGGTGTAGCCCTGTTCGACGAGTTTCGACCAAAGTTTCGCATCGTGGGCCGTGGCGGTCTCCATCAAGCTGCGAACCTCGGCCATCGGGCATTCGCCTGCAAAAAATTTGCGGGCGCTGTCTTTTAGAAACTCCTGGCTTTCGCTCAGTCCAAATTGCACGACGCGTCCCCTTAATAACTTCTGGGCAGTCCAAGAACGAAATGCCCTATGATATTACGTTGCACTTCCGAGGTGCCTGCCTCGATCGTGTTTCCGCGAGTGCGCAGATAGTTGTAGGACCAGAAGCCCTTGTCCACGGCATGACTATCGCCGGCGAGTAACTGTCCGTATGGACCCGTCAGTTCTTGCGCAATCTGCTGCATGCGTTGGTTCAACTCACTCCAGAAAATTTTCTGGATAGAGCCCTCGGGGCCGGGAATACCCGTTGCGCTAATCCGGCTGAAAGCACGCATCTGGTTGAGGCGCATGATTTCGATCTCGGCGTAGCACTGCGCGAGTTTCTGGCGCGTAATCGGATCCTCGGCAGCGCTATGCCCGTTCTTTCGGAAGTTGCGAGAGAGTTCGATGAGCCGGTTGATATTGCGCTTGAAAAGAGGATGAAGGCGCGCTCCATACGAACCACGCTCGTGCATCAGTGTGCTCACGGCCACATTCCAGCCATCGTTGACTTTACCGAGAACATTAGCTACCGGTACGCGCACATCACGGAAGAACAGCTCGTTAAATTCGCTTTCACCCGTCATCTGGCGCAGGGGGCGCACTTCGACACCCTGCGATTTCATGTCAACCAATAGCACTGTGAGCCCTTTGTGCTTGGGAACGTTAGCATCTGTGCGCACGACGAGTTCGCACCAATTTCCCACCCAGCCGTAACTCGTCCAGACTTTCTGCCCGTTGACAATGTAGTGGTCACCGTCGAGGTGCGCTTCGGTTTGCAGAGCCGCGAGGTCGGAGCCGGCATTCGGTTCGGAGAAACCCTGGCACCAGATTTCCTCGGCGCTGAGAATTCTTGGAATATACCGTTCCCTTTGCTCTTCGGTGCCGTAAGCGATGATGGTCGGACCGATCAGTCCGAGGCCCAGAGAGTTGGCCATCGGTGGAGCTTCGACGCGCGCCATTTCTTCCCAGAAAATCGCTTGCTCCATCAGGCTCGCGCTGCGCCCTCCATATTCCTTGGGCCACGAAACCGCGGCCCAGCCACCCCCGTACAGTTTGCGTTGCCAAGCACGCAAGTATGGAAACGATTCTTCGAGAGGCTTCTCGCGCCACTGGTCCCAATCTTTGGGTGAATTGGCTTCGAGCCACGCACGCAATTCATCGCGGAACTGCCGTTCTTCGGGGCTGAGATTCAGATCCAATTAGGACGCTCCTTCCATTTTTATTGCCGGGCCGATTATTCCTTTTCTGGCGCAGCAGTTTTGTGCCGTCACACCGGAGGAATCTTTTCTTTCTGTCTGCCAAGATCCGGCCGAATCGTTTCCCGGCCTTGCCGGTACTTTTTGCGTAGATCTTTTTTAAGTACTTTCCCCGTGCCGGTTTTCGGCAAACTGTCCACAAATTCAAACGATCGCGGGCATTTGTAGTGCGCGATTCGCGAGCGGCAAAAATCAAGTAAATCAGCATTTGTTGCAGTGGCATTCGGCTTCAGTACAACAAGAGCTATCGGCACTTCCCCCCATTTTTCGTCCGGCATCGGGATCACTCCAACCTCCAGTACAGCTGGATGCGCCAGAATCACTTTCTCCAGGTCCAGCGAAGAAACGTTTTCTCCTCCGCTGACAATGATGTCTTTCTTGCGATCGACGATGAGGATGTATCCATCTTCATCCCAGGTGGCCATATCTCCCGTGTGGAACCAATTTCCACGCAGCGCTTCGGCTGAATCGGCCGGTTGATTCCAATAGCCTTCCATCACGCCGTCACCGCGAGCGATGATTTCGCCGATAGACTTCCCGTCGCGTGGCACATCGTTGTCCGATGGATCCACTACACGAAGCTCGACGCCCAGGATCGCGTATCCCGTCATAGCTTGACCGATATAGTGCTGCTCGCCCTCCCAGTGGATCCCGCTCTTCATCGGAGAAACAGAAAGGGTGGGTGAAGTCTCCGTCAGGCCGTAACCAGAAAAACATGTGCACCCGAGCTTTTGTTCCACTTCACGAATCAGGGTTGGAGAAGACGCGGCGCCGCCAATGATCACGCGTTTCAGACTGCTGAGGTCATACTTCGTGCGCTCAGGACAATTCACCAAAACCGTGGCCATGATTGGAACCAAACTGCAAGATTGAGCGCGCTCGTCCTGAATCAATCGAAAGACTTCAACCGGGTCAAAACGGTGAATCATCACGTGCTTTCCGCCAAGAAAAGTGAGCGAGTGCGCAACGCCCCATCCGTTTGCGTGAAATAGCGGAATCGTGTGCAATTCAACTGGTTCTTCTCTTTCCTTGTGTACGGAAATGCAAGCGCAGAGAGCGTGGAGATACACGTTCCGATGAGTCAGTACCACGCCCTTTGGATTAGCGCTGGTCCCGCTGGTATAAAAAAGCTCCGCCGCCGCGTTTTCATCTATTTCGATGATGTCGGCGCGATACGGCTCTGCGGCGGCCACGATCTCGTCATAATTTTTTGTAGCTAGCCAGCTCTCCTGCGGCGAACCATCGAGGAGATAAAATTCTTTGACGGATGAAACATTCGAACGAAAAGAATCGACGACCGGGAGGAAATGCTTTTCAAGAAACAAAAGCTTTGCCCCAGCGTCGTCCAGGATGAAACCGAGTTCTTGAGGTGAAAGCCGAATATTCAGCGGAAGCAAAATACCGCCTGCTTCCAAAACTCCGTAGTACGCTTCGAGTAATCGATGACAATTAGTGCTCAGAAATGCGACTCGGTCTCCTGGTTTTACTCCGGCATCGCGCAAGGCGCCGCCCAGTCGGCTGGCACGCTCGGCAAATTGCGCGTAGGTGAACCGGTAGTCGCCACACACGACGGCTGTATTCCGGCTGAATTGCTGCTCGGCATAACGCAGAAAACGAATTGGCGTGAGAGGAACATTCATAGGGGCATCAGCTCTAGGCTTCCTGAACCTCGAGTGTATTACCAGCGCATGTGCCGTAACAAATCCAACGCACCGACACTACGAACACCGCCGTTGCTTTCCATTGATCTAACGTCACAAAAAACTAGTAGCAGCCGAAACCGAACCAGCATCCCCTGTTGAGCGCGTCAAACGGGCGCAAATACGGACCCGGCTGCAGGTGGATAAAGGCCGGCGGAGTGGCACCGATACTGCCTTCACTCGTTTCAAAAATATTGAACTGAGGCCCCAGCGCTGCGGCAGCAGCGTTGAGCTCACTCACATCTCCGTGCCATTTTCCAGTTTCCACGCGGTCAAGGAGCTTGCCAACGGCTGCTATTGTTTCCGCCGGAGTGAAAGCGCAATGTCCTGCACGATCTATAAAATCGCGCCGCAGAAAAGCGCCATGGCCTGCCTCGTCCACAACGTCTTTGTAAGCGGTTTCGTTTTCGACTACGACGAGGCCATCGCCTTTGGTGTGCAAGGTGAGAACTGGGATATGTATCTGACCGTTGTAGATGATATTGCGTTCCAGGTACTCAACGGCTTTGGGATCAGCCTTGATTCGAGTTGCAGCATTCAGAGCGTTGAGGTCCGCCTCGAGGTCGAGACCGGCCGCAAGGTACAGGGCGCGTACTTCATCGCGGTCAATCGATTTTTCTAACTGTTGCTTGAAATCCACGCCCGTGGTCCAGGAAACATTGCCGCCAGCGCGGGCCTCGAGTTCAGCACGGAAGGCAAAAACAAAAGGAAAGTCCACTTGTTGGTCCCACAGGAATTGATTAGCTTCCTGATCGGCATAATCCGTTGGCGCAGGTTCGGGAGACGTGGGCTCGAACCAGCCGGGCAAGTTGGCCAATGCCGCGCCAAGAGCAATCCGCGCCCGACCCTGAGGCGTGGTCTGCGCGGCGGCGAGAGCGTCTTCCGCGAGTGTGAGATTTGCGTCTGGGTTGGTGATGTTGACAAGCTGCAGATGGCTCGATGGCGCGATCAGCGTGCTGAAGGCGACCTCGGCGTCTAGTGCGGTGTTCCAAGTGGCGACGCCGCCGGACAGCACTCCGCACATCGGTTGCGCCGCCGTGAATCGTTCGGGATTCCTCTGGATCAATCCTGCCGTGATCATGCCGCCCAGAGAGTGTCCCCACGCGATTGTGGCGGCTGGGTGACCGAAAATACCGTCGAAAATGTCGAGCACGGCAATTTGATCGGTAAGCGCTTCTTGCACCGCCCACCCGGTTGACGCGTACGAGGAGCCTGCAAGCGCAAAACCGCTCGCCAGCATGAAGGCGCCAGTATCCGGATCGCCTACGTCGGTCGCAGGATTGGGGCTTCCCGGTTCTACATATCCGTGACTATAGAGAAACAAAGTTCCGTTCCAATTCGACGGAACTTGAATTAGGTAAGTAGCTCCATCCTGTAATGATCCAGTCTTTGTTGTGACGCTCGCCTGCGCGAATGAAGTTCCAGCGACCGAAAGAATAACAATGGCAGTTATGGAGATGAAGAAGATAAGCCGTTTGATTGCTCGTGACATGACCACCCTCTTATCCTTAATTCTTGGTGCTCGAAGACATCGCGACGCACGCGATAACTTCGTCCGCGATATTCCGAAGACGGTGCCACCACCTAAAACTGAAGCTGCGAAAAATTCAGATCAATTTGATCCTGCAACTAAAAATTAAATCGCGCGCCAAGTTGAATCTCGCGCTTCGGGAACGCCGAAGTGAAACCAAGCGGCGTGCTCGGCGTGACAACCTGCCCGCTGGGCAAAACAGTGCCGGGCCGGATGCCGTGCACATTAAACGTGGTATTCCCGCCTCCGCCAACCGAGGACGGCAGGCCAAAAAGCGGGCTCACCTCGTTGTTCACACTGGCAAAGTTGGTGTGATTTGCGATATTGAATCCTTCCGCCGTAAGCACCATGCTGGTCTTCTCGCCCAATTTGTGAGTCCAGCTCAAGCGCATATCGAAATCCGTGAAACTTGGTCCAAGACCGGTGTCGCGCGGCGCTCCGATAGGACGCTGATTCGTGATGTGGTTGTCGCCGTTGACCGCGCCTCCCGCGAGCAAATTGAATGGCAATCCGCTGTGGTAGGTGAAAATCGGGGAGAGCTGGAAGCCCGAAAGGACCGCGCTTTTCCAGGGGCTGTCGAAGACCCCGGCGATTACGATCTTGTGGCGCTGATCAAACTCCGAAAGGGCCCGATCCGCTGCGAGATCTGTTGGATCCTGTGGACTGTAGTCCGTGTTGAAGTCCGTGGACGTGTCGAACGCTTTGCTGAACGTGTAATTTCCGAACAAAGTGAAATGGCCGCTGAAGCGTTTGTGCGCTTCTACAAGCAGGCCTTCATAAAGTGCGGACGAGGCAGACGTGTATTGATTGTTTTGGGTAATCAGCGGATTAACGAAACAGTTGAAGGGCTGATTTGGATTCGCCATTGTGGCTGCGCAAGGGAGGCCCTCCTGGCCGAGGAGGGGGTCCGTTGCCGGAACCAGATTCCAGTTCTTGTAAGTAAATGGTTTACCATTGGCCAAAAGAACCGTGCTTGTCGGGGTGGTTGGCAACAGATTCGTGTCGATCGCTACCGGCAGCCGCGTTGTGTGCGAATAAATTCCGCTGACGGAAATCGAGAATCCCGGCGTAATCTCCCGCTCAATTCCAAGCGAAGCCTGTTGAGAGTAAGGCGGCTTGTAGTTTGGAGGGTTGCTGAACAGAACGGTCACCGGCGAAACTAAACCTTTGTTCTGCACAAAAATACCGAACGGCGCGACGTCAGCCGGTGTAATGCAGGCATTATTGCCCGGCGTTGGCCTAGTGCATGCGATTAGGTTGGTGCCTGACGGATTGCCCGCGGGGTTAAACAAGCCTTGGAACAACGTACTGGCGGTCTGAATGAAGGGAAGGACGCTGAACCCGGGATCTACGTATATGGATATATAACGGTTGCAGGGGCTGCCGCCATTCCCTGGAAACCCCAGCGGGATTGGGGGGTTTGCGACTCCAATTCCGCACGTCGCCACAACGTTGTTGACCTGATCGGGAACCTGCGACTTGTTGTGCTGGTTCTCGACCGTCGTGCGGTTCTTGTTCAGAACTCCTAGGCTTAAGTCCACCCCCGGAATCTGAGCATCAATCGGCCCATAAAAGATTCCATAGCCTCCGCGGACCACGGTCTTGTGGTCCTTGAACGGATCCCATGCAAACGAAATACGCGGGCCGACATCGCCATAATAGGTATTCAACGGGTTATATTGCGAATCGATTTCGTAGCGGATTCCGTAGTTCAGAGTGAAACTCGGCGTAATGGCCCAGGAGTCCTGCAGGTAAATTCCTGTCAGTGGCCGCGTGTAGGCGGGATAATCTGCATCGCCGAAGCCCTGCTGATATACCTGCGGCGCTCCCAGCGAGGCCGCCTGAAGCGAATCGATGTTGGCTCCGCTGGTTGTTACGCCACACGGATTCAAGGGACTGGGAAGGAAACAATCAGTCACGGCCCCCCCTGGAAGGGTGCCAAACACAAATCGGCCCGGCATGAACGTGTGGGATTCAGTGTGATTTCCGCGCAGGATTTCGTCGGCGCCGAACTTGATCGTGTGGCGGCCACGAATCATGGTGAGGTTGTCGGCAAATTCCCAGCGGCGCAGAATCGTGTAATTGGGCAAGAAAATGTTGGTCCCTAGATTGTTTATGTAACCGAGGATTTGCAGTCCCACTTGCGCCGCTTCATTCGGAATCACGTTAAAGCTGTTGTAGTCGTACTGGGCGCGAAGCTCATTCTGCGTCGTGGGGCTGAACTGGTGGAACCAGGCGGCCTGAAGATTGTTGTCATAAATGTGAACCGAGCTGCCCGCGGAAAAGGCCGTGAGAGACTGGACGTCCGGATTTTGTTCCAGGTCGTGCGCAAATCTGTAGCTCACAAAAACCTGATTTACTTCGTCGATGCGGTGATCGAGGCGCGCTGAGGCGAGATAATCCCGCGAGTTGTAGTTGAAGAGACCGCCGTTCGTTTCGAATTGGTTGATGAGGTAGCTATTCAGCGCAGTTTGACCCGGTGTCAACCCCGTCGACTGGCTCACTGTCAGCAAGCTTCCAAGCGCGCCCGCGCAAACTGCCGCAGGTAGCGTGGTAACCGTGCCGTTCGGGTTGTTGATGCAAGGCACGGCCGTCGCATTGCCTTGCGCGGTGAGCTGAGCAAGAATCGGATTTTGTTGCGAGGTCGTCCGGAAAATATCCGTATTCGTCAGCAGCGGAACGGCGTTCTGTGCATCCTGCCGCAATCCCTCGAACGCAACGAACACAAATGTTTTGTCCTTCTGAATGGGCATCCCCACATTGGCTCCAAACTGATATCGTCCCAGCGAATTCTTGATGGGCGCCCCAGTCGAGTCGGGTAGCGCGGGATTGAACGCCTCGCCGGGTTGAAGCGCCTGGCTGAAGGCAAACGGATCGCGCGCATCCATGGCGTCGTTGCGGAAATAGCCGAAAACGGATCCGTGAAGATTATTCGTACCGGACTTAGACACGATGTTGATGGAAGCGCCCTGCGCTCCACCCAAGTCCGCATTGTAGTTGCTGCGGTTCACCTGAAACTCTTGCACCGCGTCCTGACTGATTGTCGGACGGACCCCACCGGCATCGTCCTGAGTTTCTCCGCCGTCCACCAGGATGCTGTTACCTCGGCCATTGCTTCCGTAAAAAGAAAGGCCGCTTTGCGGCGTTTGCTTGACGCGGAAATCCTGGTCATCGGCCAGTCGGGTAGCATTGGAGACTCCCGGCAGCAGCAATGTAAACGTGAGGTAGTCACGGCGGTCAATTGGAAGGTCCTCAATATATTGCTGAGTCAACGTGTTCGACTGGCTTCCTCTTTCCGTTTCCACAACCGGCGGCTCCGCAGTCACTTGAATCTCGGAGGCGGTGGTCGCAACCTTCAGGTGAAAATCGAGAATCACAGTTTCGCCTACATGCACCACTACGCTTTTCTGTATCACAGTTTGAAAACCGTTGCTTTGGGCCGTCACGTCATAAATAGCCGGCAACAGTCCCGCAAGGCGATACTCACCGCTTTCGTTGACGACGGCCGAATATCGAGCTCCTGTAGCCGTTTCTTCCGCAGTAACGCTCGTCTTCGGAATCACGGCGCCCGACGGATCGGTCACCGTCCCGTTAATGTTCCCGGAGGTGCCCACACCCTGCGCATTGGCGGTCGGATTTGTCGCCAGCAGAGATATGAAGAACGCGAAAACAATCCCCAGCCACTTTGACTTCATAAATCCTCCTGGTCTAACTCACCACCTCTGCAAGCAGGCGTCAGCCTCGGCTGCACAGAACAGGAAAACCAATGTTCGGATCCATGAGGCCCGCACACCCCCCGACTTCCATCCATAATTGTGATAGTCGGTATCACATAATAGGAACTAACGTCAAGAATTTTGCAATCCATTAGGACGCCTAAACGGCTAGCGGTGTAATCGGTTAGTGAACACAAGGGGGATTACGGTTATTGCAGGAGCACTCCCTATAAGGCGCTGATAGTGGGCCGCCAGGCTCGCTCCGGTTTCGCACCGAAGTTCTAAGCCATCTGCCCGGCTGAGTTCCTCAAGCGGTTTGCCCTCCGTCCACAACCAGCACATGCCCGGTGACGAAATGGGAGGCGTCGGAAGCCAGGTAAACAGCGGCGCCCTTCAAATCACTCTCGTTTCCAAAACGGTCTAAGGGGATGCTCTTCCGCAGGGCTTCCTGGTTCCGCTCAATCACGACCCCAGACATGTCCGTAGGAAACCAGCCGGGAGCGATGGCGTTCACGTGGATGTTGTGTTGCGCCCACTTACGCGCCAGATCTTTGGTAAAAATAATCACGCCTCCCTTGCTCGCATGATAACCAATCGCTTGAAATTCCGGCGGAGCGCCGCGCAGTCCTGCAACGGAGGCGATGTTAATTATTTTTCCGCGTCGCTGTTCGATCATGACTTTGCCGGCAGCCTGCGAGAATAAAAATGTCCCGGTCAAGTTAGTTTCGATCACTTTGTTCCAGTGCTCGAGGCGCATGTCCTCAACGGGCGCGCCCCAGGAAGTTCCGGCATTATTGATCAAGATATCGATGCGTCCGAAGTGCGACACCGTACTATCGACCACCGCCTGAATGCTATCCGGGTTTCTGACATCGCATCCAACCGCGATTACTTTCACGCCGAGCCGCTGCAAATCCTCCGCAGCTTCTTCGCAACGTTCTTTCTTGCGCGCACACACCACCAGGTTGGCACCCATTTCCGCGAGGCCTTCAGCCATTTGACGGCCCAGGCCAACCGAGCCTCCGGTAACGATCGCAACGCGGCCGGTGAGGTCAAAAAGCTGTTTAACGTTCATGAACGATGCGAGAGCCGGACCGTTGAAACGGCGAGTGTTCAGTCCGACCCAAATTCGCGCTCCTTGGTAAAGATATTGAAAGGGCAATTTGACCAGTTGTCAGCGCCGGGGCATTCATTGGCAAGTGAGCACTACTCGTCCTGCAACGCGCCCCTGGCGCAATTCACCCAGAACTTCATTGGCTTGCGCGAGCGGACGCGCGGTAGTGAGACAGCGAACTTTTCCGGCCGCCGCCATCGCAAGGATTTCGCGCAAATCCTGCCGAGTGCCCACAGCGCTTGCTTGAATACGGATTTCGGAAGCAGCCATCATGATCGGGGCAAAGCAGACACTTTCAGCGGGCAAACCGACGGCGAGAAGAGTGCCGGTTGGACGGACACAACCGAAAGCCAGGTCATAGGCTGCTTTTGCCGCGGAAGCTACGAGCGCAACGTGGACACCTCCCCTGCCGCGCAGTTCTTTTACCACGTCGGTTGAGGCAGCATTGAGCGTATTTGAGGCGCCGAATGAATTTGCAACAGCGAGCTTTTCGTCAGAAATGTCAATTGCAACAATCTCTGCGCCCATCGCGCGCCCGATCTGGACTGCGATGTGTCCGAGTCCGCCCACGCCGAAAATTGCCAGACGCTGACCGTGCAAGATCTTTGCCTGCCGCAGCGCGCGGTACACAGTTACGCCGGCACAAAAAAGAGGCGCCACTTCTAGGGCAGAAAGACCGTCTGGAATCTTCAGCGCGTGGTTTGCCGGCGCTTTGACGTACTCCGCAAAGCCTCCATCCACGGTGACACCTGTAATCTTCTGCTTTGGGCAGAGATTCTCATTTCCTTCCAGGCAGAATTCACATCTGCCGCATGTCCAGTGGATCCACGGAACTCCTACGCGATCGCCCACCTGAAGGTCACGCACCGCCGCGCCTTTCTCGACGACGCGGCCGGCGATTTCGTGGCCGAGCACGAGAGGCATCTTTACGATTTTGGCCATTTGTTTCCAGTCGCCGTCGGCTACATGCAAATCGGAGTGACACACCCCGCAGGCTTCGACTGCAATAAGAACTTCATTTTCGAGGATCTTCGGAGAATCTATTTCCTCCAATGTCAGGGGATTTTTGAATTGATGCAGGACGGCAGCCTTCATTCATCACACCTCAGAGTGCAATCACACGAAACGAAAGCCACGGTGTTCTGAACCTGGGGAAGGCGGCGCGCTACGGTTTCGCACCGCGCAGAAAAAACTCAACAGCGTTCCTTACACGGTCCGCTAGTGTATGCGGGCCATGAAGGTCCACGGCCCATTGGCGCACGACCGTGTTAAAAAGCCCCTCCATGAACTCGGCAAGATGAACTACCGGGAAAGCGCGAGTGATATCACCTCTCTTCTGGCCCTGTGAAAGAATGCTGCGAAGCAGGCTAACGGTTGTTTCCTCAGGCCCGCGCAATTCCGGCGAACGAACAGGATCCATTGCGCCGGTGAGAATCACAGCTTGCCACAGGGGGCGTCCTTCCTCAGTTATCTTGGTTAGATGTTCGTAAAAGCGGCGCAAGCGCTCGCCGGTGGTGGCTTTACTGGATAGCTCGGACCTGAGGTACTCTGCCTGGCGGATGAAAGCACGACGCCCCACTTCGTGCAATACGGCGTCTTTACTGGGGAAATACCTGAAGAAAGTTGGCTGGCTAATCTCGAGGGCTTGTACGATGTCGTCGATGCGCGTCTTGTCGTACCCTCGGTCGTGAAACATCCGCAACGAGGTTTCGATAATCTGCTGGCGCTGCCGGGCTTTTTTTCGTTCGCGAAGGCCGGAAGGCTCGGAACTCCCGGCTTTCTCAGCGCGGATAGTTTTCGCCCGTTTCCCAGCAACAGGCCGCTCCGCAGCGGTTCGCAGTGCCGCGCCATTGCGATCGCTTCGAGCGGCTTTGCTACGGGCCATATGTTTGGTCTTCCCCCGGATGGGGCCGCAATTCGCCTAAAAGTGTGGGTTACTCTAACATAATAGTGACTAACGTCAAGTCAGCCATGACGTGCCATGACGTGGGTTTGAATTTGCAGTGCGCGGGCACCAAATCCATCATGACGTGGCAATCGAAACGAGCTAGCCAATAGCTTGCAACGCATGAGAGTGCTCTCGAAATGAGAACCGGGGACCGGCCATTTCTGGCGATCCCCGGTGGGTAAGTAGCCCGCCGTTGAACGGGCCTGTAATCTCACTGGAATTTAGCCGTACCTCTCGGCCCGTGTCAAGCATCAAACATTCTCAAACCCGCGTCATTGGCGGTGTTGTGTTAAGGCCGGTCCTCAGGTCCGGGACTTTCCGGCGTTATCGGCGCGTCATGCATGCTCAAGATGTACCAGCGGTCGCCGGATTTGCGGCAGATCATCATTCCGCGCCCGGCCTCGTGAAGCGCTTGCGATTCGATCGAAAAATCAAACAGCGTCCAGACGACGTTGCCGACAGCCCGCTGATCGCTCATTTTCATCTCTAGGTGCACGT
The DNA here is from genome assembly GCA_963703675.1 of uncultured Acidobacteriota bacterium. Classification (GTDB taxonomy): domain Bacteria; phylum Acidobacteriota; class Terriglobia; order Acidiferrales; family UBA7541; genus Palsa-295. The sequence continues at coordinate 233,336 of CAVPFH010000018.1, forward strand.
GCGGATCTGCTCGAAAATAACGGTCCCGGAGATACCGTCCCGCACATTCGCGTCCGCGGTACTCCACGGTCGGCAAGCTCATCACCACGTCCGGGTCGAAGCATTGCTCTAGCTTGTCAGTCTCCTGGTTGTTGAAAGCCTCCCAGCAGCTCCGCATGGCCGACTCCATCTCCACAATCACCGGCGTTTCCGGCGACCCTTGCAGCGAGTCCATGCGCGCCACGCTGCGCTGCAGGTCAATTGTTACTCCCAGCTTTTCGAGTAGGTCGATGCCGAGGATACCGTCAATCACCCCGCCGCACGCTGTCGCGATCGGCGTTAGGTCTACGGCTTCAAGTTTGAAGTTGTAGATCGTATGATTTCCAAGCGAAAGAGTACTCAGGAACACCTCTCTCCCATTTGTTACAGAGGTGCCAGCCCACGAGGTTATCTGCACCTTTTTCGAACGTCCGGCTGAAATCGATTTGATGTTGAGCATCGACGTCGCTGCGGTGTCGACCAGAAAGCGAGCCTCGGTCCCGCCAATGGTGAGGTTGACTACGGGCAGGCGGTCGCAGTGCCCGAGCGGAATTTCGATGGGAGCTGGCTGCGACTGGGCGCGCGCACAAGACGCGAAGGCGACGGATGCAAAAACTAGGCGCAGAAAAATCAAGGCTGCGCAAGTCGGCTGCTTTCGCATTCATTTCCTCGCAGGCGTCCCCTCGGTGATTTGCTGGATGCGATGCAAGATCCCCTTTCCCGCGAGACGGAATGCCGAGTCGTCGCCAAACAGTCGCGATCGCCAATTCCCGCCCATGGCCAGCGCGTGAATTTCGAATGCCACCTGCCGTGCGTCAATCTTCTTCTGGATTTCGCCGCTGAACTGTCCCTGACGCACCGCCTCCTCTAGCAACAGGAGCCAGTGATTCATACGGTCCACGATGCGGTCGCGTACCTTACCGGGACGGTCGTCAAACTCAAGCGACGCCGCCGAGAAAAAGCATCCCCCCGGAAATATCTTGCGTTCCGCGTACTGGCCCCAGCGTTCGCAGAGAACTTGCAAACGCTTGAGTCCGCGCGCTCCGTTCGCTGGGCGAATCACCTCTTCCGCGAAGATGCGGCTTGCCTCGTCCACGACTGCGCACTGCAATTCTTCCTTCGATCCGAAGTGCGCAAAAAGTCCGCTTTTGCTGATTTTCAGTACGCAGGCCAGCTTGCCAATGGTCAGACCTTCGAGACCTTCGACCGATGCAATGTCAACAGCGCGGCGCAAAATGACGCTGCGCGTCTTCTGGCCGCGGGGACGACCGTTCTTGTTTGGATTGCTCATGGGCGACAAAATAGCACGACCGTTCGTTCTTTGGCAAGCGAAAGCCGCTAGTCTCACCACCTTAGTCGTGCGCCAATTTCAGCGCTGATCACGCCTCCAATCCCAACTAGCGCACCTGCCCACAGCCCTGCTGCCTTTCCAACGCAAATTGCCTGTACAAACCCCATCAAGCCTAACCAGCTGAGTCGCGGTTGATGTACAACTCGGGAGACTCGAGAGTCAGAGTTGGCGGTTGAGGCGGAGCCTCAGGCGATGGCATCGTGACGGAGGTTGGGGCGCCCGTAACCTGCTTCGGTTCGTACAAATCCGATTCTGGGCCCGGGGAGGGCGCATGGGAGGTCTTATTTTAACTTCGTTCCAGTAAAAAAAAGAACGCTGCGAGTTCAATCAATTAGTCCCGAGCCTGGTTCTACTCGCCAGCAAAGCCAATCTCTGCTCGTGATTCATGGGTTCCCAAGGGATAAGTTTCTCGGCCAGAACATCCATTCTTCGAAGGAGGGTCAACTCGATAAACAGTTCCATAAAATCCAAATCCCGGAAAACCAAGGAACCTGACTCTTTCATCCTGTCGCGAATATGCTCGAAATGCTCCGGCATCTCGGTCCAGTGCAGACCAGCGCGGTGGTGATGACAGAGGTGGTACCCTTCGTTCATGAAGTTGACTTCATCGAGAACGGTCACGGTATGCGCAAAATAATCCTCGGGATGTTTGGGGTCGTAGAAAGCGTGCTGGATCCACGCGGCGATTGCCATGATGAAGTTCATGCAGAGAAGGGGAACCAATACGAACATGATCCCAATTCTCCAATCGTAGATAAACACCGCTGCGAAGTAAGCGTAGTATCGCACCATCCCCCACAACAGGCGTCTTCGGTTCTTTTCATCGCCTCTAGCCTTAAAGTAGAGGTACGGCGTAATCCCGACAAGAGTCCAAAAGTTATTCGAGAGATACCGCAGGAAATCCAGTGGACTCGTTCGATCGTATCCCCTGGATTCGGCCGTGTCATCAAGTCCACCGTTTTCTTTGTGGTGGAGACGTACATGAACCGTCCGATCCAGTTCCGGCACGTTCCCATATAAATATCCTAAAAAGAATTCGATGTAGCGGCCGAAGACCTTATCGTACTTCTCAGAGAAGTAGCCGTGGGGCCGGTGCGCTTCCAAGTGTTTGGCGCTGAAAAGTCTCACAAACCGCTGGAACCTGGGCCCGTAAAGGGAGATATAGAAAGCGACGACGAGGAGCGGTTGAGGTTTCCCTAAAACAAGTTGGGTTAGGAAAATTGGGATAGCGGTAAGGCTAACGGAGACCATGAGCCGTAACGCTGGGACGTCTCTAGCGTCCCGCAAAACTTTTTGGCCGAGACGATTGAGTAACCGGTCGTAAGTCCCGGAGAGAAATTGATACGCGTCGCGTAACGGACGAACCTTCTTCAGAATCGTGGCGGCGCCATTGAATCCGAAGGAAAGTACGGCCACCAGCATTATTGCCACCACGCTAGCCAACGCCATGGGGACTGCACACCACCACAATGCGAGTTTGGGTTTGGTACCAAAACTCATTACTACGGAGGCTGCGTCTGTCTCAGGATTCTGCATTTTATTTGAACCGCGTTTCCGATTTGATAGCGAGTTCGACGCTATCCTACACCCGCGGCCGAAAGCTGAAGAACAGTTTTCTTACCGCTTTCCTTGCATCATCGTGAATCGCGCAACAGTGTACGCATTCAAATCTGCTCTATTTGTGATTGTTGTTCGCAGCCTCCGCGGCTAGCTTCAGTTGCTGATTCGCTTGATCGAGCAGGTCCTTAGCCTTTTGCGCGTGTCCGTCCATGTCCCACACATTGACTTCCTGCGCCGCCACAATCTTGTTGAAGGCCTGTTCGGATAGCCTCTGCGCCGCTGCCAGGTTCGGGTGCCTTCCCCGGCTCACATTTTGCGCAGGCTTCTGCGCCAGCGCCACGCTGCCACATACCATCAATACGCCGAGCGCCGCGCTGATCGAGAAATTTCTCTTGATCATGTCCGTTCATCCTCCGGTTAGATTTTTTCCGGCATCACCACCGGCTGAAACAGAGTTCCATCGATTAACCCAATCGCAGTTAGGCGCTATCACAATCGCTCCGTCATCGGGACGTTCCGAAAATGCAACTGCATTTTACTCGTATGGGCAGCGTCGGATTGGGATTGCCCGGGCAATTGTAGGTAGCCGTCTGCATCACTGGAGTTGAGCTGACGGGGAACGTCACCATCACCGTGGTCGGTGGCGGAATGAAATTCGCGGTCACGGTCATGGCAGTGGACATCGTCACCTGGCACGTGGTCGCAGTGCCCGAGCAGGCTCCGCCCCAGCCCACAAAAGTCGAACCATTGCTGGCCGTTTCCGTCAGCGTTACCACAGTGTTCGCAGGGTAACGGATCGATGATGCGGTTCACCTTTGAGCGAGACGAAGTTTCACGAACCACTAAAACTGTGCACAGTCGGAGTCGCTAGAACTTATCGGCACTTGGTTATTTCGAGCTTAGGCCACGGAAGAAAGCGGTCAGATCCCCTGCGATCGCCGCCGGTTCTTCAGCCGGAGCGAAGTGCCCGCCACGCGGAAACACGGTCCAGCGCTGGACGTTATACACGCGTTCCAGATACGAACGCGGCGGCTCGCCCTCGGGAACGGTCTGGTGCGCGAAGACGCCGAACGCCGTAGGCGTGCCGACGTAGCTGGCATCGACCGGATACCAGCGATTGTCCCAATAGTCCCGCATCGACGAAGTGATAGTCTGCGTCACCCAATACAAAGTGAGCGTCGCGCAGAGAAAGTTGTCAGGCGGCGTGACGTCGCTCCACGAATGCCACTTCTCGCCCACATATGCGGCCAACCCCGCCGGCGAGTCGTTAAGCCCATACCCGACGGTCTGCGGTTTGGTGGATTGAATCGCGCTGTAACCGCGCTCCGTCGCATCCCAACTCCGGTTCACCGCGAGGTACGAACGCTCCGCATCGGACAGCTTCGCTTCGTCGACCTTGGGGGTGAGGTCCGACTCCAGTGTGGTGAGGTGAATCCCAATCACCGACTCGGGATGGTCCAGCGCAAGCAACGTCGTCACCCCCGCGCCGAAGTCGTAGCCGCCCGCACCATAGCGGGAATAACCGAGCTCGGTCATGAGCCGGTGCCAGCGCCCCGAGACGTACCGGTAGTTGATGCCGACCTCGGGTGGCCGCGGCGAGAATCCATATCCGGGCAGGGAAGGCACCACCACATCGAAGTCCTCGAGCATCGGCAGCATATCCACGTAGTCGAGGAAACTGCTGGGCCAGCCGTGCGTGAGGATGAGTGGCACACCCCGGCCGGATGCGCCACGCTGCCGCACGAAGTGGATGCCCTCCCAGGTAAAATGTTCGAGCGCGTTGAGCTTCCGCTCCCAGGCACGCCAGTCGAACTCATCGGCCCAGTCGGACACGAGGCGCCGCAACCAGTGCAGCTCGGTGCCCTGTTTCCAGCCGATGCCAGGCACTTGGTCGGGCCACCTCGTATGGCGCAGCCGTGCCCGCAGATCGTCGAGCACCTCATCTGCGACATGAATCCGAAACGGTTTCATTACAATTCCCTCTTGGCCATGGCCAGCCGAATGCGCGGGCATGCGATGAGGTTACCACTTACATAAAAGCTTGTGCCTGATTAGCAGACAGGTCGGTGCCTCGGGGGAAGTATTGTCGCAGCAGCAGATTGGTGTTTTCGTTCGTGCCGCGCTGCCAGGGACTTTGTGGATCGCAGAAGTAGACCTTGACGTCCGTGGCGACCCTGAAGGCCTTGTGCTTGGCCATCTCCAATCCACGATCCCACGTCAACCAGCGTCGCAGGGTAGCGGGAAGCTTACGAACGTGCCGGCTCAATGTAGCAACGACAACTTCCGTGTCTTTGCTCGACACCTTGATCAGCATGGCAAACCGCGAATGACGTTCTACCAGGGTCGCAATGTAGCTGTTCTTTGCGCTGCTCAGCAGATCGCCCTCCCAATGGCCAGGAATCGCTCGGTCCTCCACTTCCGGGGGCCTTTCGCGAATCGGGATGGCATCGACGATCTGACCCCGCGACTGTCCGCTGATGTTTGCATGTCAAAGTATTCGAGGGCCGTTCAGGGTTTCGAGACTGGCAGGAGAACACAAACTCAATCTTCTGGGCAGCCCAGCAAAGAGTATCTGACCAAACGACTCACCCTCGCGGCGATTACGGCAACCGGACCGCGCGTGCAATCTTCAAGGCGTGCGAACTGCCTTTCGGACACGTCTTGTCGACCCGACCAAGCGAATGACTTGGCGAGGCGACGTCGTAGTGACGCGCTCCAGTAGCTTTATAAGCTGTAGCTGCTGGTCACGCGACAACTGTCGAAAAGCATTTTCCATGCTTTTTGTATGCTCGACGGAAACTCGTTCGATGACCCGGCGCCCTTTCGACGTGAGTTCCACCAAACGTACCCTGCGATCATTCGGATCAAGCCTTCGAACGGCGAGCCATCTCGACTCCAACCGGTCGATCGCCGTGGTGATGGATCCCGTGGTCAGATCGATTTGCGTCCCAATAACATTCACACGTTGCGGGCCACTTTGCAGTAAAGCCTCGAGAACACGGAAGTCGGACTCGCAGAGTCCAGTCTTCTTTTTGCTCTCCTCCGATCGGGCGAGCAATGCTCGATAAGCTTTCCACACAGCTGTGAACGCTTTGGTGCCGGACGGCTCACTTGAACGAGAGTCGATTTTCGCCATCTCCTCGATTTTATGATAATAAAGAAGCTTCTTCGCACATCTCGACGCAGTTTCGCACATCGAATTCGGGAGACAACGAGAACGCAGAGGCGCACGTGTCGGTCTCCAGAGCGCCGCCGCCTGCGATAGGGATAAGGGGACACGTCCGCCGACAGCCGAACGGCAATCGAAATTATTTGTATGTTGGAACCCTGGCTGGGTAGGGAAGGCGTATGCGGGCGGGCAACACCGAAGCTAGAAGTCATTGATCGTGAGCCAAATATTGCCGAGCCGCAGAAACGTTGGCTCACCCGCGCGCAGTACCGTGGCGCCGAGGACGTCGCGATAGAATGCCACTGAGCGCTGTATGTCTCTAACGATGAGGGTATGGTATTGGTCACCACAAACTTGAGTTCGGTTGGCGGCTCCGATCGGGACATGACATGCCACCTTCCTTTCTGAGTCACTATTCCGCGTCCCGCTCGAAAGCGTAAATTTGAACCAAGAAGCAGGTTTGGGCCCTTCGACGCCGCCTAAGGTGGGAACCCGTCCGCCATCCATTTAGCGAATAGCTCAATGCGAGATTGCGGCCAGGGACCTTCTCCTCTTGGCGGTGGGGGCGGCATCATCGCGCCACCGATCCCGCGGATGCGGTCATAGATGGCAGCTGCGTGCTTTTTGACGTCATCGTAACTTGCCAGGTTGAAAGCCTTGCTCATGCCTTGAATGTCTCGCTCCGTAAAAAGCGGGAGAATGTCCTTTTGAAAGCTCGTCGCTTTCATCATTGCGCCTCACAGATGTTGGATTATGCGCATGCCGCGCTCACCTCCCGTCAATCTAGAACGTTCTGTCTCTTGATGTCAAGGTACAGCCGTAAAGTCACGATTACTCGGATTCCTTCATTTTTCTGTGATGGCCAACGGCTTTTTGCGCGGACAGCTTTCGGAAGTTCACAGGACGCGTCTAAGACGCCTCCTCCCAGAGTGTTCCGACATGAGCCGGACTCCAATGCGGTCAGGTCTGATAAGCCGTAATCGGGAACTGGCCGTCATTGTCCGATTACGCGTGACATTTCACGCCCGCCGTATTTGGAGTAGGCTGTGATTGCGATGCTTCGACGTTTCCCGAAGTGGAACTCTGCTGATTGCCGTCTTCATGCTTAGTGTGGCGGTCGGGTCCGTCTCGTCCCCCGATCAGGGGCGTTTGATAGCAACCACCGATATCGTCAGCCAAGAGTACTGTTCCGTATCTTGCGGAAAGCGGTGGCGGAGTTTTCGCGGCCGGTGGTGCTGTGTTCCATCGGGAAGAACTCTTCTGATAATAAAGGCAGGAGCGTAATAGAGATGATGAACAGATGAGTGCTTACTCCCCACCCACCAAATCGTGCAAATACGACCATGAATTCGATTTATTCACGAATGCGGCCGTGTTCGGGGACGAATTGTGCGTTCCCAGTCTTCATTCCTTGGATCATGCCAAATGGGCAACTGGGTGTGGTCACCCCGCTAACTTCCGGAGATCGCCGACGTCAGGTGAGTTGATCCGATGCCGGTAAAATAGTGAAGCGACAAGCGTCACGCCCACGTTTGACACGCCATTGGGTCCAGACTAAAATACCCGAAAAATGGAAAGCTCCGCTCCAGCCCGCGGAGGTTTTACGTCTAGCTCTCAGCGACGAGCCGGAAAGAACTTGGGGAACCGGCCGTATTCAGTCGGCACCTCGTCCACCCTGCTTTGTGCCCTCGCTTGCAGTTTGCTGGCATTGCTCGTTCCTCTCTCGTTGCCGGCGCGCGAGATCGTTATCCAACATTTCGGCGAAAGCGTCGTAGTAAGCCCCGAAGGTACGATCGAAGTCACTGAAACCATCGAAGCGCAGTTCATCGGCTCGAATTGGCACGGCATCTACCGCACAATTCCGGTCGAGTACATAACGCCTGCAGGACTGAATTACACGCTGCTTCTCGAGCCCCTCAGTGTCACCGATGACTCCGGCCAACCGCTCAGGTACGAGCGAAGCTGGCAAGGACGCAACATACAATTCAAAATCTATGTCCGCAACCCGGATAATGCGACGCGAACAATCGTCCTTCGTTATCGCGTGCTCAACGCCCTGACTTTCTTCGAGGACCACGACGAACTCTACTGGAACGTGACGGGGAACGCATGGGAAGCTCCGATCGAGCGGGTAACGGCGGAAATAGATCTCCCCGAAGGTGTCACCGGTCTGAACGCCGCTTCCTACAGCGGCGCATTCGGGTCTCGCGCGCAGAATGCGACAATCCAATCGAATAGCAATTCCGTTCAGCTTCACACCATTCACTCGCTTGGGCTTCACGAGGGTCTAACGATTGTGGTCGGCTGGGACAAGGGATTTGTCCACGAGCCGACGGCGGTTGAGAAGATGGTGTTCATGCTGCGTTCCAATTGGCCGATTCTTATCCCCATCGGGGTTTTTATCCTGATGTTCTATTGGTGGTGGACAAGGGGGCGTGACCCTGAGCGAGATGCGATTACCGTACAGTACGAGCCACCGGACAATCTCTCCCCCGCCGAGTGCGGCGCGCTTGTCGACGGCAAAGCTGTGATGTGTGATATCACCGCTACGCTCGTAGACCTTGCCGTGAGAGGCTACCTTACTATTGAACACCAGGGCGGAGATGCAGGTCTCGGTCTGACGGATGATTACATCTTTGAGTTGAAGAAGCCGCCAGACGATTGGAACAATCTAAAACCTCACGAGCGACAAATGCTCCGCGGCATGTTTGTCCCAGAAAATCCCGCCCTCATGTTGTTGGATAGGCTGCAAGATCTCGGCGGAAATCTCCCCCCTGCATTTGCCCGGCTCACTCGCGCAATGGTAACGCCAGGGACCCAGCAATATCCGGCGATCCCAAAACAGTATTCAGAAGCCTCTCACGCGATCTCGGAGCTCGCCAAGGTTCCTCTGCCCAAGGTCGCGCTATCCGACCTTCAAAACCGGTTCAGCCTTCACCTGCCCATCATTTGCAAGTTCATCTTCGACTCTTTGACGAAGGATGGTTATTACTTCCGTCGGCCGGACAAGTATAGACAGGGCATGGTCGCTTTGGGATTCGTCGTTGGGTTCCTGATGCTCCCGCTAGGGCTCGTACTGACGTTCATGACGGCAACAGCTCCACCAGCTCCGCTGCCGTGGATTGTGGCCGCCGTGCTCAGTGGCATCATTATCGCGGTATTTGGAAGGTTTATGACCGGCCGCACGGTCGCCGGTGCTCGAGCGTACGCGAAAGTACTCGGCTTCGAGGATTTTCTGGGCCGCGTGGAGAAAGATCAGATCGGGCGCCTCGAGAAAACGCCTGAGCTATTCGAGAAATATCTGCCGTACGCAATGGCCCTGCGTGTCGAGAAAAAGTGGGCGCAGACGTTCTCTACCATAGGCCTGCAGCCGCCGAAGTGGTATCAGGGCGCCGACGGCGGCAATTTCCAGCCCTCGCTCTTCGTCAACGATCTCAACGTGCTGTCGAGCCATGCAGGACGCGTGATGACGTCATCGCCGCGCAGTTCGGAAGGATCAAGCATCTCAGGTGCCAGCAGCGGCTCGGGTTTTAGTGACAGCGGAAGTTCCGGTGGTGGTTTCGGCGGAGGCGGTGGTGGCGGGTTCTAAACGGGTCTTAGACCGTCCATCTCCGATTCTCGTTTATAGAATCGCCCTCACGCCGCCATCTACGATTTTTTTCCATCCCTGCTGGAGGTGAACACAATTGAACAAGAACACAACGAAGGCGACGGGCAGAGCTGTGATGATTACTGCAGTTTGGCTTACTCGGATTTCGAAACGCTACTGATGGGGATGTCCGAGTCAACATCTTTCCAGAGTGCCAAGAAATCCTGATATGCGGCTTCGGGTTTCAACGGTTCCAGCATCTTTTGAAAAGAAGGCCCGAATGCTCCTGTCCGTGCCGCCTCATTTCCAGATTCAACTGGAATCACTATCTGCGTCATCATTCGCATTGATGTGCTCCTTTCCGAAGAGAATTCCTGAGGGAAACTTCGTAAGTAGGGTCCAGTTCAGCCGGAATTTCGCTTTCGGCGTTCCGACCTGCCGAGAACTCCAGAAGTCCATCAAAATTCGCAGTGTCTTCAGGTCTGAAGCGCTTGGTTCATGTTAATGCACAAGGGGCCGGCGCCGGTATCTGGGCTCGGGCGGTGGGTTTGTGTATAGACGCGGAGAGCATACATTCAGGGAGTATGCAAATAAACGAAAATGATCTGCACCGTTTTTCCACAGGACGGTGAATATTCCTCAGAATTTCAGTAGAGATGTGGCTCCGACCGGCGTTACTGTAGAAAGTGGTGTTGCCACATCCTTCCGTCCCGCCGTCGGGCCACGGACCACCCGCCACGCGAACCGCAGGGCTAATCGTCGCTTACCAAGAGGAGTACCGACCAATGTACAACTACCTGTGCTGCCGATGTGCAAAGTGCGAGGGCCAAATAGTTTTGGAAGATGCAAATTTACTTCATAAGCCTCCGAGACCACGTGCCGGGCGCGAGGCTTGTCCATATTGCCGAACAGTATTCGTGCCGCAGAGCTATTACGTAAGAGAGAGTGAGTCGCCTCTCACTCAGCGTGCATAATGAAAAACTAGCCGCAAAATAATTCGCCGGACGAGATTCGGCGCCCATGCAGGCTCATGCTGCTACTCACTATCAGATGATTATGACAAGAGGAGGTAATTGAGCAATGAGCATACCAAATTTATCTACAACGACGTGGCGGTCATGATGGCGGGGTTGATGATTGGCTTGCTGCGGAGAAAGAACTAACTGAATCGCGACAAGCCCACAGTCCCTGAGGTGAAGACATTGCGGAAACGTGCAACCGCTTCCTGAGATGGAAGCTGTTCAATGCAGCCGCGCGTACTCGGCTTTCGCGGCGATGAGGATGGGAATGTCGGGGTCGCTCATTGCTGACGCATCTTAGGTTGTGCCTCATGGCAAATCAACGCGGCCCTGCGATCCGGGTTAGGACCGAACCCCGTGAACTCCGATAGAGATGATTTCAATCGGATGACTTGCCAGGCAACAAAAAATGGTGGCTAGTTCCTTCGCTGGTGTTCTTTGATGAGGCGCTGGAACTCTGGATCGTCGTGGATACAGGCGAGATCGTTATCGCGGGCGGCCCAATCCGGATTATGGTAGCCTGCCTCGACCGCCTTCTTGAGAGTCGCCAGCGCCTCAGCTTTCATATTCAGATTTCCGTACGTGCACGCGGCGTTATAAAGCGTGAGCGGGTCGTTCCCGCGCATTGCCACCGCCTTTTCTACTTCCGACGCCGCCTCACGCGCCCGGCCAACTGACGCGTAAGAGTTCGCCAACAACACATGTGCTCTGGCATCTTCCGGCACCGTCTGCAGTTGACGCTCAAGAACTGCGATAAATCGTTCCTTAAGTTTCGCTAATGCCCCTTTGTCCCCCGTCTTGGCGAGCGCGAGCTGATAAGGGATGTACACGTTGTAATCATCCCCGGTGGCAGCCACGGCCCGATCGGCCAGCTCGGCTGCCTCTTTAAAACGGTCGGATTCATAGAGTGCCCGGCCCAGCGCGCCATAACCGTCCTCGCAGTCCGGCTTCAGCTCGATCGCTTTGCGGCCCCAACGAATCGCTTCCTCGTATTGTTTCTGCGCGTAGCACATCCGCGCGCGTGCCGCAAGGGCCTCGGGCAGATCGGGTTTGAGCGCAAACGCGCGCTCCGCCGCGCGCATTCCATTTTCGATCGATTCCTGATTGCTGCCACCGGTCTCGACCAGCAATCCGCAAACGTGCGCCATTCCCGCATAGGCCAGCGCGAAATCCGGATCGAGCTGGATCGCGCGCTGGTACATCTGCATCGCGAATTCCAGATTTCCCATCCGCCTGTAATTCCGCCCGCGCAGCAGGCAATCGTAAGCCTCCGCATTCTCCGTGGGTTTGCTGGCGATCACGTGTTCCTCTTGCGGCGTGAGCGTGATTCGCAGCGCCAGCGCTATGCTCCGCGCGATTTCTTCCTGCACGTCGAACACGTCTTTCATCTCACGGTCATAGCGCTCGGCCCAAACGGGATAATCGCGGCTGGTATCCACAAGCTGGGCGTTGATGCGCAGGCGATTGCCGGAACGGCGCAACGTGCCGCCAAGAACGTACTTCGCCCCCAGACGCGCCCCGATATCCGGCGCCGTCAACGAAGCATCCCGGAACGCCAGCACCGTCGCGCGAGGAAACACGTGCAGCCCCTTGATCTTCAGCAATTCCGTGATGACGTCTTCGGACATTCCATCGCGGAAGTACTCGTCTTCTTTCGACCCGCTCATGTTTTCGAAGTAGAGTACCGCCAGCGAGTTCTCTGCTCGCGCGATCGCGACTGGGCCGGAACTCGTAATTACTCGGCCCGATTCCGTCTCGCGCTTCAGCCGCTGAAGATCCGTGCGCATCTCCGACGCTTTCTGGTAGCGCAGTCGCCGGTCCTTCTCGAGGGCTCGCATGATGATGCGATCCAGTTCCGACGACAAGGCCGGATTCAAACGCAGCGGCGCGATGGGAGCTCGGTTGAGAATCGCCTCGAAAATTACAGCCGGTGTATTTCCGCTGAACGCCGGCCGCCCCGTGGCCATTTCGTAGAGCACCACTCCGAAAGAGAACAGATCGCTGCGCGCGTCCAACTCTTCGCCCCGTGCCTGTTCCGGCGACATGTAGCCGACGGTTCCCATCGCCGTCCCGGAGTTGGTCAAAACTTCGTTCGAGAGCCCCGCGGTAGGTGCTGACCACGCATCCACGGTCTCGCCCATTCCGGGCTCCCACGCGGCGGGCTTCGCGAGTCCGAAATCCAAAATCTTCGGCCGACCCTGGGTGATAAAAATGTTTGCGGGCTTGATGTCCCGGTGCACAATCCCCTTCGAATGCGCGGCATCGAGCGCATCCGCAATCTGCACCGAATAATCGACCAGCTCGTCTGCCGGCATGGGACGACCCTCGATGTGATGCCGCAGCGTCTCGCCTTCGAGAAGCTCCATCACGATGAAGCGACGGCCCTGCTGTTCATCAATATCGTGAATCGTGCAGATGTTCGGATGGTTCAGAGCTGAAGCAGCGCGCGCCTCGCGCTGAAATCGCTCGAGCGCCTTTTGGTCCCGGGAGAGTTCCTCGGGGAGGAATTTAAGCGCCACTTGCCGGCCCAGACGCAAATCGTCGGCTTTATAGACGACGCCCATGCCGCCGCCGCCGAGCTTCTCGAGAATCCGATAGTGGGAAATGCTCTGGCCGTTCATAACAGGCATGACGCTCATAGCGACTGCATGTTAGGCCGAGGGTGCGCTCAAGTCAATGCGTAGTCGAGTTATTGAGTTTCGCAGACTCGGACTCGGCAGCGTTGAGGATGGGAATGTCTGGGTCGGCGTTTTTCCAGAGCGCGAAGAAATCTCGGTACGCGGCGCGAGCTTTGACGGTGTCACCCTGCAATACGTAGGAGCGACCGAGACCGAGATGTGCCGGCGCACCGATGGGGTCGTTACCCACGACGCCGCCATAGTCGAGGATTTTCTGGAACTCAACCTGAGCTTCGCTGCCCTGTCCCGCGACTCCGATTTCGTAAGGGGGCGCGGGCTCCAGCCTTCGATGGCTTTCGAAGAATCGTCAACGCCTAGTGCGAGCAATGCACGGATGTTGGCAAGTAACAGAACTGGACCGCTGTGTCTTCTGGAAATCAGAATCCTGAGAGATGGTGGAGTCACCACTTTCCGACCCGGGCAAGAGAAACCTGTCGGGTTCACCGAGAAAAATTTTTGCGGTTTCCGATTAAGTTTTTCACTTCAGGTGGAGTTGCAAATGAGGAGGAATCATAGCTTTCTTCTTGAGTATCGATACAGAAATTGCGCAATATGCGAGATAACCTAACTTTGCGAAAGAGTCCCCATCCTAATGGAATGCCGAGCCGTATAATCACACTACAATAACAGGAGGAATCCGATATGGCTAAGCTAAAGCAGTTCACAGTCACTATTGAGAATCGACCTGGCTCAGTCGCCGGAATCGCAAAAACGCTTGGCAACGCAAAGGTGAACATTCTTGCCCTCTTGGGAACGGCCCAAGGGACGAACGGCACGGTTCAACTCGTAGTCGAGGATGCCAGGCGAGCAAAGAAGGCGCTAGACGAAGCTAAGTTCGTATATCAGCAAACCATTACAGAGGAATTCGAGCTGCCAAATAAACCTGGCGCACTAGCACAAATGTTGGAGAAGCTCGCCAACAGAGGTGTCAATCTAAACTCGGTTTATGCCACCGCCCCGAAAGGTGGGAAAAAGGCGGTTGTGATCTGCACAATAGAGGCTGCGACAAAAGCGGCAGCCGCCACGGCATAGGAACGGCGCAAATCCCTCGGATCACCCTCGTGTTTGTTCACTTCAGCTTCGCGTACTCGGATTTCGCGGCGATGAAGATGGGGATGTCAGGGTCGGCATCTTTCCACAGTGCGAAGAAATTCTGATACGCCGCTTTAGCCTTGGCGGTGTCGCCCGCAAGTGACGAACTCACGCTGGCTGCGGATTCAATCTGTCAACTGTGTGTTTGCCCTGACACTTACGTTTGAGTGCCCACAAAAGCTTGACCGTCTCAGCAGGCTTAAGTCGGATCGTGTAGTCCGCGTTCACCTCGGTTCCGCGAATAATCCCTTCCTTGTTTCTCCTTTTTATGGCCGGGTGGATACGCTACCTTCACGCCGGGAAGCATGCCTGTGAACTGATAGACATCTATCCTGCTGAGATTTCCATCCCTGCTTTGCGGAGTCCTTCGATTAGATGCTCGACTAATTGTGCGTCCCAGAATTTTGCAAGTTCCTGGCGCGCTATCTGATTGAAGTTTGGTCTTATCGCCAGCAGCTCTGTTGCTGCGCTGCGCGCCGCTTCCCTTTCGCCTAGTTGGCCGTAGACAGCGGCCAGGGCGAAATTCGTGCGCCAAAGACCCGGCATGTTAATCCGCAGCCCAATATCCAGGGCGGCCTGGTAATCGTGCTCACGATACGCTTTGAACAAAGAAGGAAACCAATACCATCCGGGGTGATGAGGGTTCAGCTTTCTGGCCTGTTCCGCTAAAGCACAACCACGTTCCCAGTTACCCGCATAGGCGATCTGGAATCCCAGGTAGGCAGTCGTGAAACTGTCCATCGGGTTGAGCGCGATGGCGCGCTCCGCTGCGATTCGGGATGCCTCAAATTCTCTACGGTAAAACAGCGCCGAGGATAACGCGTGATAGCAGAGGTTATTGGACGGCGCGGCCTCAACAGCGCGTCGCGCGGCCGCGTATGCACGGCCCACCGGATCGCGCAGCAGATTGAACCCGTGGGCGTACTCTTCCCGGTATATCAGGGATAGCATCGCCCAACATTCGGCACGGTTCGGTGCTTGCTTCACAGCCAATTCCAATCCCATCCTTGATGCGGCGTGCTCTTCGGCGTTGACGCGCTGCCAGTGTGCGAAACTGCGAAGGACCGCCTCGTAAGGACTGAGTTGGGTGGGATCGCGGTCGCGAAGGGCTTCACTCATGCTATGCGGGAGAACCCCGTGTGCATCGGCAACAGTGCTGACAATCCGCGGTACGACTTCATCCATGAGTTCGAAGGCAGCTTCAGCTTTGTAGACGCGTTCGAAGGTCTCGGCCCAAAGGTGCGCGCCGGTGGTGGTGTCGACCAATTGAACCGCGATGCGCAGCGTGGATCCGACCTGGCGCAGGCTTCCTTCCATGACGTACCGCGCGCCAAGTTCTTTGCCAATGGCTCGAGCGTCTCCGGTCTCGCTCAAATATTTTGCAGTCGAACCGCGCGAGACTACTCGCAAGTAAGAAAATCGCGACAACCCGGTGATGATCTCTTCGGTGATTCCGTCCGCCAACGCGTCCAGGCCGGCGGCGGCACCTTTGAACTTGAACGGCAACACGGCGATCCAGAATCCTTCATCCGCGCGGGCCGCGCCGGAATCGGCCTTCGCGGACGCACTGGAACTATTGAGCGTCGGGGCTGCGTTTGCCTCCTCCTCAGGAATCTCCAGCCCGGCTTTGCGCAAGCCTTCCATCATGTGCTCGACTAATTCCGGTTCGAGCCATCTGCTATGCATTTCGCGGGCAGCTCGTGCGTAGTTGGGAACTAGAGCGAGCAGATCGCGGAGCGAACTGCGTGCCTCCGCACTTCTGTCGAGTTGCGCGTAGCTGACCGTCAGCGAGCGCTGCACCCAGGGATTTTTCGGGGCATTGAGCTTGAGTGCCAATTCGAGTGCTTTCGGGTAGTCTTTTCGGCGGTAGGCGTCGTGCCAGGCAGCCATGCCGTGCCATCCCGGATGGTTGGCATTCAATTGCATCCCTTTTTCCGTCAGCACACTCCCTCGCTCCCAATCGCCGGCGAAGGCCATCAGTATGCCCATATATGCGATTGTGGCTCCATCCATTGGATTGAGGGAAATCGCGCGTTCGGCCGCGACACGAAAAGCCGGAAGGTTCCGCTTGAAAAACAACACCTTCGCCAGAGCGAGATAAGCCAATGCATTGGTAGGTGCCGCTTCCACCGCCGCGTGTGCCGCCCTGAGCGCCCCTTCGAGGGTACCCGCCGGCACCTGATCGGAAAATCCATATGCGTCACCCTGAACGAAAGCCAGCATTGCCAGGCAGTCGGCATTACCGGGAGATTGCTGCAGAGCGCGGTCCAGACAGCTTTGCACTTCTACTATGTCATCAGGAGAAAAAGTTACGCTGTGGCCGAAGCCACGCAGCAGCGCTTCATAGGGAGTCAACTGATCGGACGCCTTGAACCGCACGGCGGCGCTCATGCTGCGCGGCAGGACACCATGCATGTCGGCAGCCGTAGAGACAATGCGCGGCACGAGTTCATCTTGCAGCTCGAAGATTGATTCGGCGTTAAATGGCCGCTCGTAGGTTTCCGACCACAGTTGCGCGCCGGTCGTTGCATCCACCAGTTGCACCGCGACACGGAGCCGCGCACTCACTTGTCGAAGATTGCCGGTCATCACATAGCGCGCGCCCAGTTCCTTGCCCACCGCGCGCAGATCGGAAGATTGACCGGCGTAGCGTTGCGTGGAACCGTGAGTGACTACGCGCAGGTAAGAGAAGCGAGAGAGGCCCGCGACGATTTCTTCTGACAAACCATCCGCCAGCGCTTTGACTTCCGGGCTCACGCCGGCGGACTTAAAAGGCAGCACCGCGATCCAGAATCCTTGGTCCGCGCGGGCTGGGCCGGAATCGGGCGCGGCCGCGGCGTGCGAGATCGAACCCGGTATAGGCGTCATGCGTGACGACTGTCGCGCCAGATCGCGGCACTCGTTGCTGACGTCGCGCGCCGTCTGGACGCGATGGCGCGGATCTTTTTCCATGCAGCGGCGGATGACGCGTGCGAGATCGCTCGGCACATCCGGGCGCACATCGGTGACGGCGGGCGGACTGTCGCGCAGGATCGCGGAGATGAGTTCGGCCGAAGAATGCTCGGGGAATGGACGCTTCCCTGTCGCCATCTCGTGCAGCATGACTCCCAGCGAAAAGATGTCCGTGCGATGATCGAGCGTGCGGCCGGAGATTTGTTCGGGAGACATGTAAGCCGGCGTTCCCATCACGATGCCGGCTTGGGTTTGACCGGCGGCCGTCATTGTGGCGTCGCTGGGCGCACCGACGCGCACATCTTTCGCTAAACCAAAATCCAGCACCTTAACGCGGCCTTCGTCCGTGACCATTACGTTGGCGGGTTTCAAGTCACGGTGCACGATGCCTTTTTCATGCGCGGCCGCTAGTGCTTCCGCCAGCGCGCTCGCAATTTCGATGATTTGCTCGACTGGCAGGCCCTCGCGTGGGATGCGACGGTCGAGCGATTGCCCTTCGACGAGTTCCATGGTTAGAAAGTGGACGCCGTCGCATTCCTCGACTGAAAAAATTGTGACGATGTGCGGATGGTTTAGAGCTGCGACTGCGCGGGCTTCTCGCTGGAAGCGAGCGAGGCGCTCGGGATCGCGTGCCATGTCTGGTGGCAGCATCTTGAGCGCCACATCGCGGCCCAGCTTGGTGTCGGTGGCGCGGTACACCTCTCCCATGCCGCCGGCGCTGATTTTGGCGGTGATTCGGTAGTGGGCGATAGAGGACGGCGCGGTCATGGCACTGTTGAGAGGGATGGTACCACTTTCGTTAAATGGAAGCGTTAAAGCGCTCCCGAATCGCTGCGGCGCGTGCGGTTGCAATCATCCTGCGATCGATGCAAATGGAGAGTGGATATCTGCGAGGAAATCTATTCTAGAAAGCTGCCGAGGACAAAATGTTGTAGGGATCAGGACACCTTTCTGTGGGCGTTGATACGAACGATCAAAACCTACTTCAAAGCGGCGCCCTTTTATAATGTATTAAGGACTTGACCCTACCTTGTCAATCTGAGTGCAGCGCTTCACAGATCCTTCGATCGAGGCTCCCTTATTCGGCTTGCAGAACAATAAGCTCCAACGCATCCGGCGCCAGCGCAGTGGAGAACTGGAAGCGGCCTCCCGCGCCCGTTTTTTCTTCGACCAAATCAAGATTGTGCGTGTCGCTGAGGCGGTAGCGCTTGATGCGATACGCTTTGTTGCCCCAAGGCAAATGATCGATCGTGAGGTTGTAGCCCGCGTTGTCGCGGTAAACGATGTCCGTGCGCTTGGGCAGAAATTTGAACTCAGAGAAATCGGGCACGGGAGCAGACTTGACCACGTCTGCCGGCAACTGCATGTCGACGACTTTGAAACCGGCGGGTATAGCGTAGTTACTGATCAGGATTTGCATCATTTTCCCATCCGCGGAGCGGCCGGCAAGCGCGGCAAGCCCGAATGTGTCGGTGCCTTGCACAGCAAAGCGTTGCGGCGTGTCCAGCATTTTGCCCATGGCCTCGAAAGCGTAGGCGGTCTTGAATGGGCGCCCTTGCAAATCGAACAAGCCCATCCAGGCGGCATCGCCACGATAAAAATGCGCGCGATCGATGGGCGCATCCTGCAGGTAGGTAAGCACAGCCCCGATGAAGGCGGCGGTCTCCATGCCCTGCAGTCTGAGCTTCTGGCCCTCCGTGAAATCAGCCGTCAGATTCCATTCCGAGAGAATGCTTTCTGCCTCGGGATAGCCATGGGTATCGAGCACAGTGCGAATTTCGCGGCCGAGGCGAACGGCGTCGTAAGGGTCGGCGGAGGAATTCGCGTAGGTGTGCCAGGAGTAAAAATCAAGCGGCAGGTGATGCGCGGCGCAGTAATCGATGAATCCTTCGCGATACGCATCTGGATTTGAAGCGATGGCTTTGGCGTCGCCTCCGATTTTCAGGCTTGGGTCCACGGACTTCAGTGTCAGCGCGGTTTTCTCATAAAGCGAGTAAAACTGTTCGGGTGTGCCGGACCAGAAAAGAGCCTCGGGTTCATTCCAGAATTCCCAGTAACGGATGTTGTAATGAAATCCATTTGCCCATCCCTGGTTATAGTGCATGGCTACATGCTTCACGATCTTGGCGTACTTGTCGAAGTCAGGCGGCGGGTCGACGTTGTTTGCGCCCCAACTGCGGCCGATGCGATAATACACCTCCGCGCCAGTGTCATGAATCTCAGCTAGCACTTTGTCGGTGGGGCCGAAGTTGTAGCTCGCGGGTTTTTCTGGATCGGCGTTCCAGTTGGGGAAGATGATGCTTGCGTTTCCGTTTTTCGCCACTCCGGCGCGCTGGGCTGCATCCGGAATGAGCCATGTGAGCATAGGATTGTTCTGAGTGAATCGCGCATCGATATCGGTCGGTCCCATATAATCGTGGGTGCGAACCTGATCGATGCGAAGATCTTTGTATTGTTGAACAAGATTCGGGAGTCCGTCCATTATGGGAAACGGAGGGCCGTTCAAACCCTGAAACGAATGAATCTGGCCGATCGTCTTGGTTGCATCCACTTGCAAGGTGCGGAATCCGTCACTTTTGTTTTGTTGAGCTCCCCTGGAACCGCAAAGCAACAGTACAAAAATTGAAGAATAGACAATTCGTTTCATAGCAACAGTCCCTCTCGATTAGCGTGTTTATCGTCCGCGATCCGGCCTTCGTCATGATTCAGGTTTCGGAAAGGCTGAAGTCAGCCAGACTAGACGGAACTAGGCTGAACGTCGAGTGCAGCACATAAGCCGGAGATGTCTAGAGTGACATCGGCGTCTGGTGCAGGCAGTGCAGAACCATCCGCGCCCGATGAAGAAACGGTGGAAATGTCTTTAGGGGGCCGACTTGCTTCGCTCACGCGCCTCACGAGGAACAACCTGCGAAGTGGCAACGGCTCATCACGGCGCGAGACGAATTCCCCAGGCATCCGCGGTGCAAATTCCCCGTCCTTCCGATTTGCTCGGTAATTTATACCCTAGCTGATCTGTGTGCAAATGCCGCCTGAATTTCGGTGACAATTGACTTGCCTGAAGTCGCGGCCTAATATCTCGCACATGCCTTCGTCTTCCCTCATCGGTCAGACTCTCGGTCATTATCGCATCTTGGAAAAGTTGGGTGGTGGAGGCATGGGAGTGGTCTACAAAGCCGAGGACACCAGGCTCGACCGAAACGCGGCCCTCAAGTTCCTTCCCGAGGAAATTCCTTCAGATCCGCTAATGCTTGCACGATTCCAGCGCGAGGCCCGTGCAGCTTCCGCTCTTAATCACCCGAGTATTTGCACCGTCTATGACGTCGGCGAACACGATGGGCGCCCTTTTCTGGTAATGGAATTTTTGGAGGGCCAGACGCTGAAGCATTTAATCAATGGAAAGCCCCTCGAGCTCCAGCGCATTCTCGAGCTGAGCATCGAAATAGTCGATGCGCTCGCCGCTGCACACCTCAGAGGTATCGTCCACCGGGACATCAAGCCTGCAAACATTTTCGTCACGCAGCGAGGCCAGGCAAAGATCCTCGATTTCGGGCTCGCAAAAATGGCACCCCAACAGCCAGCAGTACCCAAAGCGCTTGAGGTCTCAGCCCAGGCGACAGCGGCCATTGCTGCGGAAAATCTTACTAGTCCAGGGACTGCCCTTGGCACCGTGGCATATATGTCGCCTGAGCAAGCATTGGGGAAAGATCTCGACGCCCGCACCGATCTGTTTTCTTTCGGTACCGTCCTTTACGAGATGGCAACCGGCAAACTCGCTTTCACTGGCGAGACTTCCGCGGTGGTTTTTGACTCCATTCTCCATGGCACACCGATGTCTCCATTGTGGCTGAATCCGGACTCGCCTGGAGAAATGGAGCGAATCATCAACAAGGCATTGGAGAAAGACCGTGACCTCCGCTATCAGACCGCGTCCGAGATCAAGACGGACCTGAAGCGCCTGAAACGGGACCTGGAGTCCGGCGGTCGATCGCGCCCTTCCAGGGACGCGACTGAGCCGCAACCGAAGACTGAAAAGTCCGTAGCCGTCCTCTACTTCGAGAATCTCAGCAGCGCCAAAGAGGACGAATACTTTCGCGATGGCATTACCGAGGATTTGATCACCGAGTTGCTGAAAATCAGGGAACTGCGAATATTTCCGCGTTCCGCCATGAGCGCTTTCCGCGACAAGGCAATAACCGCACAGCAGGTCGGTCGCGAACTGAAGGCGTCTTATGTCCTGGAAGGAAGCTTGCGCCGTGCTGGAAATCATCTTCGCCTCAACGCGCAGTTGGTAGATGCCCGCACCGGCCATGGTGTCTGGGCAGAGCGTTATGATCGCCAACTGGAAGATGTCTTCGCCATTCAGGACCAAATCGTTCAGAGCATTGCCAAGGCCTTGCAGGTAATGCTTAGCGAAACAGAGAAGCGGGCCATCGAAAAACTGCCAACCGTCGATATACAGGCCTACGATCACTACCTGCGTGGCCGGCAGTACTTTCATCAATTCCGGAGGAAAAGCTTCGACTTCGCCCGGCAAATGTTCGCCCGCGCCATCGTTATTGACCAGAATTTTGCGCGGGCTTATGCCGGCGTGGCCGATTGTTGCTCCTTCCTATATCAGTACTGGGATGCCAGCGAGACCAACATAAAAGAAGCGGACGCCGCGAGCCGCAAAGCCTTGGAACTCGACCCCGAACTGGCCGAAGCCCACGCGTCGCGCGGCTTAGCGCTTTCTTTGAGCAAGCGCTACGATGACGCAAAGACCGAGTTTGAAATGGCCATTAGGCTGAACCCGAAGCTATTTGAGGCCTACTATTTTTACGCGCGTGCCAGGTTCGCGGAGGGCAACTTGGAAGAGGCGGCTCGCTTATATGAGGAGGCCTCGCGAATTAATCCGGATGATTACCAATCCGCAGTTTTAGTTACCAGCGTTTACATCACACTCGGTCGTAAAGCGGATGCTGACGCAGCCCGCCGGCGTGGACTGAGTATTATTGAAAAACACTTGGTTATGCATCCGGACGATGCTCGCGCCCTTTATCTTGGTGCTGTGTGCCTGAGTCAGTTTGGCGAGCGGGAGCGCGCTTTGGAGTGGACTCATCGAGCTCTGGCCGCGGATCCTGAGGACTCTGGCGTTCTATATAATGTCGCATGCGGCTTGGCGCTATTGGGCGAGGCCGACGAAGCCCTGGGCTGTCTCGAAAACGCGGTGAAATTTGGTTTTGGACACAAAGCATGGCTCGAGCACGATTCCGATCTCGACTCTCTCCGCAACAATCCCCGCTTTCAGGCCCTCGTCCAGGGCCGCTGATCCGTTCAGTACGGTCACTGAGATTTGCTGGACGCAAGACCCGGGGATTGAACTGCCGCAGATCGTGTACGCGCCAAAAGTGATCGCCGAAGCGGTGCACCCCATTCTGCCAAGGCATATTCATTATGCGTTTCAGGCGTATCAGCGCAAGAAGCCGACGCAGACACAGCACGCGCCAAAGATCGCGCCACATATCCGGATTTCTTGGCGCTGGGGAAAGACGCGGACCCCGACATCCCTGTCCTTATCGCCGCCAAATCCAAGTATGCAAAGCTGCAATGAGTGAGGCTTTAGCCATAGGTTTCATCCGGCAAGACCGGTAGGTCGCGCACGAACCAATTGGGACAAGAATCAAAAACTTGACGCGTCCGTCGCCAGACCATACGGGCCGTGGATCTGCCAGTGTCAAGCACGCGACGAACGGGAGGCCGGCGACGCGAGTTACAGCGGCGTGTAATCGGGTGTCTGAAATGTCCGATTTCCGCTGCGGGACTCAGGCTTTCAATTACGCTTCGCAGTTTCCGATCAGCGGCTTCAGGCAGTGGCGGCTATATTAAGATGTGGGGGTTGTGATGAAGTCTTCGATCTTAACTCTCTGCGTTGTATTTGCGTTTGGCGGTGTGAGCGCGCAGACGCCTGGCTGGCAACCATCGCCGGCACATACCCAAGTGCCGATATGGCCGGGGGCGGCGCCTGATGCGCGGCCTGCCACGGGACCGGAGGACGATACGACAACGGTAACGGAGCCGCTGGTTGCCGGCAGGACATGGATTTCTGTGGGCCACGTCTCGCGGCCTACGATGACGGTCTATGCGCCAAAGGGAAAGAATACGGGCACTGCGGTGGTCGTGTTTCCTGGCGGAGGCTATCAGATTCTAGCCATCGATCTGGAAGGCACCGAGGTCTGCGATTGGCTAACGCCCAAAGGCATTACCTGTGTGCTGCTGAAATACCGGGTGACCGATGTGGGGGAGTATCCGAAATCGGGGCCGTATCCGGAATCACCGATGGCGTTGGAAGATGCGCAGAGGACGGTGGGTCTGGTGCGCTTTCACGCGGCGGAGTGGCATATCGATTCGCACAAGATTGGAGTGCTCGGGTTTTCGGCAGGCGGGCATTTGTCAGCAGCGATGAGCACGCATTTTGAGAAGCGTTTGTATCCGGCTGTAGATGCCGCCGACAAAGAAAGCTGCCGCCCGGATTTTGCGGTGGCCATCTATCCGGGGCACCTGTCGCTTTCCGCGGCGGAATCGGATGCGAAGCAAGGCACCAAAAAGTTTGTGGTCCGTCATCCGGCGGCTGCCGATAAAGATCTTGGGTTGAATCCCGATGTTCCTATCACCAGCCAGACGCCGCCTACGTTTTTGCTGCAGGCTGAGGATGATCACGTGGACAACGTAGACGACTCGCTGGCCTACTACATTGCGCTGAAGAAGGCTGGGGTTCCCGTGGAGATGCATTTGTATGCGCAGGGCGGACATGCGTTTGGGCTGCGACGCACGGAGCTTCCGATAACGGCATGGCCTCATTTGGTGGAGACGTGGCTGGGGATGATCGGAATGATTCCAAAGTGATTCGCATTTGAATCGCGTCGGCAGTGACTGCCTGTGCTTACCCGATTAGTTTGAATGTATAGGTCCAAGGAGGAGCGCTTGGTGATACCAGAGCTGAACTCAGCGACCAAGCTGATTCAGAGACACCAAGGAGGCTCCCCACTGCAGACTAAGTATTACACCGGGCTGGATGTGCACAAGAGGACGATCAGCTACTGCGTGAGGGATAGCGGTCGCACGATTCAGGCCGAAGGCACGATCCCTGCCACAGGCGCGGACCTGGACCGTTGGATAAAAGCAGTGCTACAGCCGTGGACCGCGGCGATGGGAGCCACGGTTTTTACGGAGTGGATCTACGATCACTTACAGCCGCGCGCCGCTGCGCTGAAGGTAGCGCATCCGTTGATGCTGCGGGCCACTGCGGCAGCGAAAAACAAGAACGATCGGGTGGACGCGAAGAGGATTTGCGACTGTCTGCGGTGCGATTTTCTGCCGCAGTGTTACATGGCCTCGACGGCGATTCGTGAGCGTCGGCGTACGCTGCGATACCGCAACGTGTTGGTGCGGCAGATGGTGCAGGAACAACAAGACCAGCACGCTGTTGATGTAAGCCGGGGTCAGCTATAACAAGCAGCGGCTGCACAAAGCCGGCTACTTCCGCGAATTGCTGGCGAGCAGTCCCGATATCCCTGACGGGCTGCGTGCGCTGCTGCGTCTGTGCCGCGAGACGGTGGTGCGGCTGGGGAAAACCGAAAGTGCGTTGGTGCGCTCGCTGGAGCAGGATTCGTTGCTGATGGACCGCGTGGAACGGTTGATGACGATTCCTGCCGTCGGCCCCATCACCGCACTGAGCTGGGCTCTTCTGTGCGCCGCACAGCCCGCAGTAGCTGATTGCTTTCTCGACAAAGACCTAACATGGAACGCGCTACTGGTAACTTGGGTACCATGACGAACGTTACCGGTAATCGCGTTCTGTTGCACTACTTCTTCGGGCGCGACTCGGGCGGCACCAAGCCTGCCACACGGTAATAAACCGTGAGCTGGCCGTAGATCTCTCCGGAATGCTCGACGAAGCCATAGGCGAAATCGCTGATTCGGGTCTGCTCATTTTCAAACGGATCCACCACTAGGTCGGACATGCCCTTATCGCCTTTCGCTTTGATCGCAGCCGCCCCGTCCGCAAATGATTTCTTTACGAAGGCGACCACGTCAGACTTACTTTTGAACTGGTCACGTTTCGGATCGGCCATCTCAGGCATCTTCTGACCCAGCAGTGCATTAATGAAAAACTCGTTCGCGTGAGCGGCGTGGATCAGTCGCTGGGCAAAGGTCCCCACCGCAGGAGTCGGCTTGAAATCGTACTTGTCATCGGGGAAATCTTCCGCCATCGCGATCAGTTTGCGTCCGATGTCGTTCCACTGTTCGAGCACGACTTGGGATGCGCTCGGCGCCGGCTTTGGCGCCCCGCCCTGTTTGGGCATGTCCTGCGCGTGCGCCGGTATAACCAAAATACCGGCGGCAAAGATCAGTAGAGCAAGTAAACCTATGCTATTCATCTTCATCGGCAATTCCTCCTGTCACTGTCAGTAGCGCATGTTACAGTAATTTGGCCAACACGAAAACGATCGTTTCGGTGTGGCGCGTCTTCGACGCTGCGGGCAAAGTGTGCGAACCGCTGCCGCCCGCGGCGAATAGGATTCCGGCGGGAAGCGATGAGACAAAGATTCAGATTGATTTTGTTCCGAGGTACATTGCTATCCTCTCATGCTGAGCTTCTTTTTCGGTTATGCGAGTCAAGCCAAAGACCCTTATTGCTCCGACGATCCAGCGAGTCGGAAGGGGAAAGATGGAAATCGACCTTCACGGCTACCATCCGGCTGAGATCGTCTTCAACGGGGTTCTTGGCAAGATTTTGCAACAGACTTGGGAGATGGGTGAGATCGAACTCACCCTAATTCACGGCCATGGTCGCAATCGCGGTATTACACCGGGATTCGTGAACACCAACACCGGTTACTTTGGACTCTGTATTCGGCGGGCGTTGCGGGATGACCGGTCGTTTCGCCAATGGATCAAGCATACGACGCTCGATTGCCGACAGATGGGCAGTACCTCAATCAGACTGAAACCGAACTCAAACCCGACAAGAAAACAATTGGATTGCGTTTGATGTGCGGGAAACGCATCAATCGGAAATTCTCAATGCCTAGTAATCCGGGTGGTCTCCATGGGTCGACGCAACACTAAGCTCGAACCCACCTTGCATTGAACAAAAGCTAAAATCGCTCGCTAGGGCTAGCCCAGCCGGAACGCTGCCCTGGCTAGGTTTTGACCAAGCACAGCCGATCCAATGGTTCTCCCGCGGACGCATTGTCGAATCAACGCACTGAATGGTGTTGGATCGACCGGTTGAGCTGGCACGGCTTACCGGGCATGTGGCCCCGCTAGGTCACCACTTCCCATAAGCGAACCTCGGGCCCGAATAATTTCGGATTGCCCGTTATATGGCGAAGGGGATACAGTGCCACCGGGCGATCTCTGGAGGCAAGACATGAAAGCCTTTTTGCTTTATCGAATCGCTTCTGTTCTTCTTCTGCTTTTTGCCATCGGGCATACACTTGGGTTCCGTCAGAACAATCCCGAATGGGGAGTAGGCTCGCTTATTGACTCAATGCGGTCGATTCATTTCGATGCACAAGGGTTTAGCCGGACGTATTGGGACTTCTTTAGCGCGTTCGGGCTTTTTTTCTCCGTGTTTCTTTTGTTCGCCGCGGTATTGGCATGGCAGCTGGGCGGCCTTCCGGCAGAGACTTTTGCACGCATGCGCCCCACTGCGTGGGCGCTCGCCATTTGCTTTGCCGCGATCACGGCTTTGAGCTTGAAATACGCCTTCACCACCCCCATCGTTTTCTCGGCCATGATCACGATGTGTTTGATTGCTGCGGCATGGCTTTCAGCGAAGAAGCCAATCTGAAAGGAAGAGATTCGTAGGCTATGTCCATTTTCCCCACGATAGAGCGGAACGTTTTTGAAAGTCGTAATAACGTTGAAATAAGAGGAAACAATCCGTCCGACCAACTCCGACTGCGCGGAATCCTATCGAAGACCTCCTTGGATTCCTTTTGGCGTTGTCGCTAGTTGGCCCTCCCAAATTACTTCACCCGCTTCATTCAAAATGCAGTAATGGCTGGTGCGGCCTCCCAGATCCAGACCACTCGTTCGCTGATGCTCTTTGAAAATCTGCATTCTCTCTATCGCCACAGTGCTAATCTTCTTCACAGCCGGTCTCCTTTCACGTTGCGCCTCGAGCGCGTCGTTCATTGGGAGCGTATCGCATCCCGCTGGAGACCGGTCTTCTCATCCCATCGGATTAACCGTAATTGGACATCTGAATCCATGCGTCCAGTAACCCCTTACCAGGCACAAGCTTACAGATCGAGGGAATTGTCGGAAGGCAATATGGGCTTACTTGATTGGCGGCGCGCTCGTCCAGTGCTCCTGCGCAACGGGGTCCGTCCATACCGAGCCTAGCGGTTGGTACATCACCCAGGTCTCCGCAAGCTTGCCAGCCTCGATCCGGTAGACCTGCATGCCTGCTCTTGTGCGCGTCTCGCCGGTTTTCAGATCAGTCCACTTCATCGTAAAGCGGAACCATGCGCGGTCGCCCTCAAATGTGTGGTCGGACACAACGATCTTCACGTCGATCCTGCCGCAATTTGGCAATTTCTGCTGCGTAAGCCTCGCGTGTTACCGTCCGAACACCTGCTTCGTCGTGCCGGATGTAGTTGGGCTGCACGCACTGAGGAACCAAATCATATTGACCCTCGTGCCAAACTCGTTCCCATCGGTCGAACAGTTCTCGTAGCATGGTTTCGTCTGACCTCGATGAGTTTCTTTCTGGTTGAGGAGGCGCGGTCGGCACGTTGCCACGAGTTCTCGAATAAATAATAGCCGCCGAAACAGCCGCTTTCTGAATAGGCGCAACATACTTCCAGGTCTCGTAGTCGCCCGGGCGGTTTGCGATGGTGCAGCGCATAAAAGATGCGAAGCCCCGCCTGACGCGCGACAGTCAGAACTTGCAACACATGAGGTACGCAATCATTTGCTCCCGCAACGCCCTTTATGCGGTCCCATATCTTACCGCCCTCGGAAATGAAATCGTTGTATGGATCGATGACCAGCAGTGCAGTGATCTTTATCGAACTTTGAACTTGTCATGTTTTTTCTATCGTGAGTCCCAAATCTACGCGCCTTCGACGACGCGGAAATCGCGTTGTGCGCCCGAGCCGAGTGCCTGAAGCGCTTTCTGGTAAAACTCACTTTTGCGAGCCGCCAGCGCGACGTCATAGCTATCGAATTCGGTAACAACAGTCCGCAGCTGCATTCCCCCTTCGTAAGACTGAATCCGGCTAGTGGACCCGGTCAAGAAGCGCCCACCGAAGGACTGAATGGCCGGCACCGCTAATGCCGCGTAAGCCCTTACGGCCGATTCATCCGAAATCGATTTGTACGCAACCACCCAATAGCCCTTTTTCATGATGTCCTCTCTTCTGTAACCCGCTCGTTACTGACTGCCGCCCGGTAACTTAACGGCTGAGCAGCTTGCTTTGACCAGGGAAGATAAAGCTTACCGATAGGCGGCACCGGCTGAGGCGAGTATCGCCGCAGGTACTCGCAAACGACGCTATCACGACCGCCCCAATCAAAAACACTGATAAGCTGATCAGGCACCGCGAAGCACTGCAAAAAATGGTACACGCACAAACCTGGGATCCTGAACGCTACGCCCGCAACGCCCGCTTCGTCGCCGACCTCGGCGCGCCCGTAGTTGAATTGCTTGCGCCGCGCGCTAGCGAGCGCGTCTTGGACCTGGGCTGCGGCGACGGCGTGCTCACCGCGAAGCTCGCCTCAATGGGATGCCACGTCGTCGGTGTCGATTCCAGTGCACCGCAAATCGACGCCGCGCGAAAACTCGGTCTGGACGCCCGGGTAATGAACGGTGAAGCACTCGATTTCGACAGCGAATTCGACGCCGTGTTCAGCAACGCGGCGCTACACTGGATGCCCAATCCCGCGAAAGTCATCGCAGGCGTAGAACGCGCACTGAAACCGCATGGACGTTTCGTCGGCGAATTCGGCGGCCACGGTTGCGTGGCCAAGATCAAGAAGGCGTTAGTCGAAGCCCTCGATCGGCGCGGCATCAACGGCGAAGCCGCAAGCCCCTGGTTCTTCCCTACCGTCGACGAATATTCACGGCATCTCACGAACGGCGGTTTCATCATAAACTGCATCGCCTTGATACCGCGCCCAACTCCGCTCCCCGGCGATATCACGAGCTGGCTGGAAACCTTCGCTGAGAGCTTCACCTCAACCTTGCTCCCCGTCGAAAGATCCTCCTATATCGCCGAAGTCCAAGAGACCTTGCGCCCAGAACTCTGCGACGCTGAAGGCAAGTGGACCGCCGACTACATCCGCCTCCGCTTCGCCGCCAACAAACGCGTCTAATCCGCCAAGCTCAGTCCCCGCTACTCTTTCACCCAAACCGGAATTTCCGATTTAGACCTCGCTTCTGCAGAGAGCGCTTTTCTCGCCGTCGACAGGATGAATTAGGCACCCGAGAACTCCAACCAGCGGGATCGCAGGATTCCGACGGCTAGGTCCTTCCATGAGAAGTAGAATGCGCCCCACCCTCCGCAAGGCGAAGAGCGAGGTTCCTTCCTGACATTTCAACGCAACTACTTCGGAATGACCTCGTGGGCCAAATGGCTTGCCACGACATCGCGAATCTCGCTTCGTTTGCGAGCCGCTTCGAACGCCGATTCACGCGATCCGTAATGCTTCACCACGATGGGCGTCGCTTTGGCATCGAGTTGATCCATCATCGCCCAATTCGGATAGAGTGTCGCAATCGCAACATCCCAGTCGTTGGGATTATCCGTAACCGGATTCGTGAACGCCTTGTAATCTGAAATCAATCCCTGCTTTTTCTCTTCATCCAGGATCGGCTTCCCGTGCGCGCGAAAGTCGCTCCAGAATGCATCGCCTTGTCCGGGTTTAACGTGGAAGTAAGTGACTCGCCAGATCGGGCCGCTATCATAGTTGGGATTCTGTGCAAATGCGGGTGCCGCAAACGTCAAAGCAACAAACAACGCTAGTGTCGACAGAGTTCTTCTCATCGTGCCTCCTGAGATATTTGAAATTTGTCCTGGGGTAGGTGCGAATACAAATAGATCGGCTGGAATGTATCACCTGCTTAGCTAAATTGCACCTCCGCACGGGCAAGAGGAACCATGTCGAACGGCTCGCGAGGACCTCAGTTCGTCGCATCCTAGTTCACCGACGAATGCCAGTCACGCAGTGACACGCCGCTTCACCGCTCCACGAAACGGTCGGCTCTTTCCGGTAGAGTTCCGTCGAAGAAATCCTCTGATCACCAAAGCGATTCGAAGGGTTGTGCTCGCTTGGTGTGCGCATCTTGCCCACTCGCGCATCCGATACATCTCTAAGACTTGTCGGTACCGAATCCCCACCTCGCAATCTGGATTACTTCCGGGTAGTCGATCCGGGCGCTACTCGAGGTGCAGTCGTGATTTCATCAGCATGACAACATACGGATTCCACGTAGACAACACGTAGTAGATGCTTAGCTCGGAACCTCGTACCTTCGTCCATCGCTCTATGACATATGGTGCATAGGCCCCGCCGTGAACCGCCCGCGGATTCGCCTGACCCTTGCCGATCACGGGGCCGGAAAGACCATCGTCTGGATTTGCCTGAGGATTGTGGATGAATTTGCCAAGCGCGCCATCGCGCATCGCGTTGAAAATGATTTGTGGCTCGCTCCACGGTCCCCACGGCGTGCGGGAGTAAGAGAACAGGATGCCGCGGGGCGCCGGGTCTCGACTGTCGTAACTCATCAGCCACAAGCCGAGGTCCTTGCACCACGTTACAGAAAGATCGCCCATCGTGCCGTTTTGCACGATGGGCGTGGCGTCCGATTCCTTCTCGCTCCAGATCGGAGCACTCCCCGCGTCCAATCCCGCGAAATAGCGCGTCCCTTTGCCACTATCAAATTGTGCCACCGACACGATCGACAAATACGCGTTGCTCCTGCGGTACGCGCCTGTGCCCCAAACGAAAATGAACGGCCCGCCGGAAGGCAGTCCGGCGATCGCGCCGGGTTCGACGTGCAAAGACATCTTAACGAAATGCCCGTCAGGAAGCTGGGAGATCGTCCGCAGCAGTTGGAAATTGGCGGGAGGCGAGAATTTGGTGAGTATGGAACGATCCGTCGAACGATCCTCGGAGTGATTCGTCGAAACGACGACATACATTTGGCCGGCGAGGCTGATGCCCGCCACCGGCACCTCGAACGCGCCCATGCTGACGCCGGGAGGCTGAATGGTCAGATAATCATTGCCGTACTTGAGGAAATCCAATCGCACGCCGGTCTCAGGATCGGCTGCGTCGGTTGTGGCGATCGTGTCGAGCGCGTGGCGCAGACGCCCGACGGTGTCACCGAAGAGAAAATACACTCGGCCACCATGCTCAAAGGAATTGCCCAAGTCAGTGCCTTCGATGCCGTAACGCGTGAAGGTTCGGCTAAGCGTCGGCTGATGCAGTTGTTTGTCCTCTTCGCCGAGAAGTTGCTCAACCTTGATGGTTGAGCCAGCCTCGTAGTGCAGCACCGGCTCGGCCGCGGATGGAGCTGCACCGAGTGTGAGTTTTGCATTAGAGGCTTCTCCAAGAAGAACACGTTTGCTGGGTTGCATCTGCGCTGAGAGCGCCCACACGCCCAGCAAGAACGCCAGTACGACTCCCAAGAAGGATCTCATGGCGTAGCCTCCACATATCCCTGAAGCCGGGCCGAGAGCGCATTAAACCGAATGCATTGCATATTTGTGTTGCACGCAAATGCGCCCTCTGCGTACTGTAAGCCCAGTCGGTGCTTCCGTTCTATATTTCGGCGGTCGCCGCAATGTTTGCTCATTCGTATTCTGCGCTACTTGTTGTGCGAAGTAGGTCTCGGCAAATTCGTTTCTATCTCCTAACCCACCACAGGCGAGGGCGAGAGTGCCAAGTCCGCAAAGCTCGGGGCACGCTCCGCTCCCGGATGTCTCCCGATGGCTAGAGAAAGTAGATGGGTCTATTATCTGCTCCAGTTGTGTTGGTTTTTAGCGACACGGCGAAGAAAAGCCGGAAAAAATCAATCGTGGAGGAGAGAGTGCAAAAACGACAAGGTTTCTGCCCTTGGGCTCTCATTTTCTTGGGCGCGTTGAGTCTGCGCGCACCTTCTGGGTCCTTGGAAACCAAGCTAATGTCTGCTTCACGCTCAAGTCTTTGCATCACGGAAGGAGCGATTGATGAATTGCCCGGGGAGCGGCTTTTGGTGAGCGTTCCCAAGATGCGAGCGTATCTGAATGCCTTTACGCCACAATTGGTCGAAGCACACTTCACCTACCTCGGCTCTACCGGAAACGAAGCAAGGCTCGGCTCCGGCGAACTTCGTCGCCAGTTTGGGCTCAAGTTAAGAGCTCAAGACGCTTGTAACCTTATATATGCGATGTGGCGCATCGAGCCTGAATCGAAGCTGGTGGTCTCCGTCAAGAGCAATCCCGGCCAGCACACCAGCGCCCAGTGCAGCAATCGTGGATACCGGAATATTAAGCCCCGCCATAGCACCGCGGTTCCCGTTGTACGTGGCGGAGAAGCGCATGTTCTTCGTGCGGAAATGAGCGGAACAGAAATGAAGGTTTTCGTGGACAACTCGCTCGTTTGGGCAGGCTCGGTTGGGGCAGAGGCCCTCGCTTTCGATGGGCCAGTCGGAATTCGTTCCGACAATGCTCGTTTACAGATCGGACTCCGGGTCGGCCGGCCCCTCAAAGCGCCATCTGGGCACGTCCCAGGTTGTCAGTCCGGCGGAGAGGAATCTGAATAACAGTTGCCACCGCGCCAAGGATTAGTCCAGCGCTTAGCGCCTTATCTCTAATGAAGGCGGCGCTTCCGAGACGAACTTACATCGTCTGTTAGATGACTCTTCCGTCTGATAGAGGACAAAGCGTGAGCGCAAGTGGGCTTTAACCTGGAGTCGCTCGAATCCAATCAGGCTTCTGGTATAGCAGGACAGCCCGGGAATTCGTTCAGGTATGTGTTGCCGTTATAGCCGAGGTATTTTATGCCGATTTCACTGATGAAGAAGCCATCGACAGTAAACTTGCGCAGCGTGGAGAAGAATTCGACGCCCGAGCCTAGTCTGGAGTCTTTATACGCGTTCTTGCGGAAAGCGATGTGAGTGAGGATTTCTTCTTGCTGCGCGGGTGTGCACTCGAGGTAGCTGTGGCCGTAACGGTCCTTGCAAGATCAAATTGGCTGGTATTAAGTAGCGCTACCTACTCTACAATTGCGATTGGCTTTTCGTCTTAATCGTGAACTCCTAGTCCTCACGACCAGCCTGTCACAAAGTCCTATTGGCTCCGGACACTAGCTCCTTAAGAATAGCCTCGCAGTCCGCGGTGATGTGCGGTTTCGGGTCACGTGCAATAGCCTCGCCGGACTGCAATGGCTTCAGGACCAGGTACGTCAGCCATAGGAACGCTCGATTACTACATGGTCAATTGAGATTTCTTCTACACAAAGGCTCAATGTTTAACAAAACCTTGCTGTTGCTGGTTTTTTTGCTTTCGGCTCCGCTCTACGCCCAAACACCCTTGGCCATAACGACTACGACGTGCCCCGCCGCGGTGCAAGGTGCCGCGTATCCAGGGTGTACCATCACGGTGACGGGTGGCAAACCGCCTTACACGTTTTCTGTGTCCAGCTCCAGTACGTACTCCACACTGCCCGAGGGTTTATCACTAAACTCGAGTTCGGGGGTAATCAGCAGCACTCAAGTCGGAGGCGAAGGAACGTATGTTCCGGGAATTGTAGTTAGCGACTCTGATGGGGCGACTGCGACGCAAGGTGTGTCGTTCTCTATCACCGGAAGCAATGCATTCCTTTCAAGTATCTTTCCATCAAATTCGATTTTTCATCATCGCGTGGATGCAGCCACCACAGGCCTCCCAGTCGACTCGTCTCCGGCGGCTCCGATCTACAGTGGCTATTTGACTGAGACAGTTAAACCGTTTTTTGGTGGGACGGCATATGCCAATTATCCGAATGGCATACCGGCGTTTCAGGTTCCTTGCAGTCAGCCCAACGTAGGTGTCACAACTACGGTTTATCAGTCTTACTTCACGAGTGGCCCTTTCCCCGCCAACGCACCAATAGAGGGCACGGCCAACGGCCTTCTCTCCGGCGGAGATGCTCACGTCTTAGTCTATCAACAGGCGGGGTGCGGCAATCCTCCTAGGTTATGGGAGATGTGGCAGGGCGCGTACGAAGGAGGACCGTGGACGGACTCCTCGAACGCCTTATGGTCCGACGTCACATCGAACGCTTTGACTCCTCTGGGGAACGGCACGACGGATGCTGCCGGATTACCGGTCGCCCCATTGCTTCTCAACGCGGATGAGGTTATTGGAACAGGAACGCCAAATGCGCCAAACGGCACCGTTCAGCATCCCACGCGATTCACCTTGAATCATGGGGTGAACTACTATGTGTGGCCCGCTACGGCAAGCGCCGGGGTCGGATCCTGCAACACTGGGGCTACAACAATCGCAACGGATACTGAACTTTCCCAATCTTCGCCGCCGACTTCTTGCACTATGACGGGTCCTTTTGGCGAAATCTATAGACTGAAATCATCCGTTGCGACCCCGTCTTGCGTTAGCACCAGCCCGCAGGCGGCTGTCATCATTACGGCTTTAAGAAACTACGGAATCATTATGGCTGATAATGGCAGCAGTGGCGGCTTGATTGGCACGCCTGATTCTCGTTGGAACGATTCCGACCTTTCATGCCTGAGAAGTTTAACTTTATCCGATTTTGAGCCGGTGAACGTGAGTCCGTTGATGGTCAGTCCGGATAGCGGGCAAGCGGGCCCACGGCCAATTCCGCCCCAACCGCCGACTAACTTACAGGTCGTGTCGGTGGATTAAGATGACAAACAAACTTCCAAAAGTCGCCGTTTTCAACATGGCATCTTTCGCTGCTGCCTTCCTTTGGGTTGTTTAGCCGCTTCATCGTTCCTCATGGTAAGTCAATGCGCCCAAAGCTTGACGTCGCTGATACCCCGGTCTTAGCAAGAGCGCGCGATTCCAGTCCTTGTCGTGTCTTCTGTTAGGGGCGTCTTGGCCCGAGACCGAGGCACGCAGCTCGCCTTCCCTTTTTCTGTCGTGTGTCGTAGATATTGGCTTACGACGGGCGCATGGGCGTTTGTGAAAAGCTACGGGCGCCTAGCTAGTCCCACTGCACCAGGGTGATGCTAACGGGAGACATTATGATTGCCAGTCGACCGTCCTGCCTCCAATTCTGGCGTGCTGATGGCGCTCTCTGGTTTGGGGTGGCCGATGTTTCCGTCACCCGTCACTCGCAAATTACCTCCTCATCTACATTAAGGTTCTCGACATCATCGCCGAAGCATTATTGATGATATGGCTTGTTGTGAAGGGTGTGAACGTTCAACGATGGAAGGAGTACGCCAGCGCAGCATCAACTATCTCCGCGGCGGTCCGGATACATCACTATCGGGAACCGATCTGATTCGGCTGCACATTGATTCAATAACTCGCATATGGAGAAGAGTATGAGCGCAGCCCTAATGATGAAACGGATTGCAGAAGCGTCACCGAGTTTCAAGGCGCGGACGGCCGGTGTCCTTTATTTTTTCAGTCTCCTGACGGCGGGGTTCACCGAGACATTTGTTCGCGGCAGGTTGAATTACGCAGGGGGCTATCTCGCGATCTTGGGCATGGCCGCTGTGACGCTGATCTCCTATGACATCTTTAAGCCGGTGAACCGAGGCCTCTCCCTGCTCGCGGCTTCTTTAGCCTTCGTCGGACTCACCTTTGAGGCTCTTCGATGGCAGCCTCATGGTGTAAACATCGCCATAGTAGTTCACGGATTCTATTGCATGCTGGTCGGCTACCTCATTTTCAAGTCGACCTTCTTGCCCCGAGTTCTGGGCGCGCTAATGGTGTTTGCCGGTTTGGCTTGGCTGACCTTTCTGTCAAACCCGCTCGTAAACCATCTGTCCCCATACAATCTGGCCTCCGGCCTACTCGGGGATGTGGCGGTGTTCCTATGGCTCCTCGTGATGGGCGTGAACGTTCAACGATGGAAGGAGCAGGCAAGCGCCGGGCGGTCGAGTGACGGCCGGTCCGGAAATTGAAGCGGGCTGTGCGGGGACCCAACACGCCGAAGGATAGCATGGCAGATTGAGCAGGCCTTTCTTGAGCGCGCGGCTCCTGATTATCAATTCTTTAACCGCACGCTGCAATCGGAAACTCGCGGCACCGATGATGGCAAGTGATGGATGTTCTTCCGGCATCTGCATTATATCCGCGTTCCGTTTGTGGACGGCTCACCGGAATATTCCTGGTTAATGAACCCCGCGCTCTGCAATGACAAAGATAAATTACTTGCACACTTGCATGAATTCAACGTGCGCTGGGTCGTCAAGACGCCCGATTATCCGGAAGCGCTTGGGCCTGAGTTCTCTAATTTGGAAGCCGATGGCGGCCTTATACCGGTCGCTTCAACGGAGGTCGAGAACCTCACCGGGACAGGCCGGATTTATGGCCAGCGCCAGAAAGTTCACGTTGTTTTGCTGAGCGTAAGATAATGAAATTCTAACCGTATAACTCCGCTAAGTTTGCTTGTACGGCAGAGCCATTGCAACGCGACGACCTGCCGTCCGCAACTTTCCGAAGTGCGTCCCCAGAATATGGAACCGTTGCGCCCTCAGAGCTGAACTACTTACGCGCAGGTATCGATATCTTGCGCAAATCCATGGTCAGCTCCATAAACCCACGGAAACACCCTTCCGATTTCGATGGTAGCGGAGCCAGCCAGGGTCGCCAACAACCGACGAGCGGTGGTTTATGCCGCTGAACTCAAGCGCATGGACATCTCAAATGTGTCAGGGATTATTCTTCCATTGGATATTGCGGCCACGGGCGAATTGCATGAGGGTTTCGCGTCGAGAAACTCGAGTCGTCGTTTGCGCCGGTTCGGATTTGTGGTGCTTTTTCTATGTTGTTTGCCAGTGGCTGGTTTAAGTTCAGCTCAGCAGCTGCCGCGTACCCCACCCGCCGTCACCGGAATCATTCGAACTTCCGAAGGTGTTCCTGTTCCGGGCGCTACGGTGCGCTTGATCGCCACTGACGCAAAAAAAGTTTGGCTTAGCTGGACCGATGAATTTGGCAAGTTCGAATTTCCGGAGATTGCCGCTGGGCAGTATCTCCTGGAGGCGAGCCAGCTGGGATTTGTACAAGTATCATTGGTGATCCAGGTTCCGGTTGTTCCACCAGGCCCGATTCCGCTTGCCTTGTGCGTAGCAACTCTAGCGGAGCTATCCGCAACGTCTGGTGCGCCGCCTTCAAATAGCCACGGCCGAACTGGAATCAGCCAGGATAACGCGAACACAGATTCCGAAAATGCTTCCGGCTCGAATGCGGCAGGCGCGCGCCGAGTTGCTGGCGCGGGAAGAGGACCATTACCTGCGGGGGTAGCCAACGCGCTTCGCGAAGGTCTGGCCGGCGGCGGTTTTGAACCGACCGACCTAATCGCCGAAGGAACGAGCTCGCCGGGAGTCGAAACAAACAGCTCAGCGAATGAAACGCCGCAAGCAAGCGCGGCTCTTTCGACCAACGCTAATTCAAATACAACTTCGGATTCATTTCTGCTGCAAGGCACGGTGGGTCAAGGCCTCGCAACAAAGGGTCCCGGAGGATTTGGTGTTGGCGCTTTCGTGCCCAGCACGCCAGGAGCAGGTCCAGGCGGGCAAGGCGGCGCCGGAGGGCAGGGAGGATTCGGTGGCCGGAGTGGCGGCCAACTCTTCGGGGGTGGCGGAGTTCCGGGAGGACCGGGCGGTTCGGGCGCCGGAAGCGGTGGCGGAGGAATGTTTGGAGGGCGCGGGGGAAGGCTGGGCCGTCAAACGGTGAATCGCATTCGTTTCAGTTTTTACAACCGCTACGAGAGTTCAGCGCTCGACGCTAGGCCATATTCAATCACCGGACATGAAGTTTCCAAGCCCAGCCATTACGACGAGCGTTTTGGCGGCAATCTGGGCGGCCCACTGAAAATTCCGCACATTTACAACGGCAGTGACAAGACATATTTCTTCGTGAACTATCAACGTGACATTCAGTCCAGCGCGCTCGATACCTACTCCACAGTACCAACGGAGGCCGAACGCAGCGGCGATCTTTGCGGCTTGGGGATTACGCTCTACGACCCATTTTCGAATTTCACCGGGCCGCGGACTCCATTGGGCAACGGATGCCAGGTTCCAACAATTAATCCCGCCTCAGCGAGACTGCTCACGTATTACCCGCAGCCAAACCTACCGGGGACGGTGCAGAATTACTTGTTGCAGACGACCGTGCCGATAAACAACGACATCGTGAATCTGCATGTGCTGCACACCATCAACTCCAAATTCAGCCTGAATGGTGGCTACAATCTCAATTCTCAGCGTCAGAATACGTTCGGCAATTTTCTAAACACAGCCGGCACCGAATCAACTTTGGGCCAAGCTGTCACTCTCGGGCTTTCACACAACTGGACTCCGTATTTGGTGGAAAGTACGCAACTGAACTGGAGCCGGAGCCGCGTTCAAATCCTCAGCGATAATTCGTTCAATAATAATGTTGCAGGAGACCTGGGAATTACAGGGGTCTCCACCGACCCGCTTGTATATGGCATTCCCGCGATCAATTTCACCAGCTTTTCCGACTTGAACGATCCAGTGCCTTCACTGGTTCGCAATCAAACGCTCCGTTTAGGGGATAGCGTGAAATGGACTCACGCGAAACACACCGTGATCTGGGGCGGCGAGATACGCCGTATTCAACTCAATTCCGAATCCAATCCGCAGCCGCGCGGACTCTTTAATTTCACGGGCGTAATGACGTCGCAATTAACTGCGACGGGCCGGCCGATTCCAGCTACTCCGCAGACTGAGCCGTATTACGAACTGGCCGATTTTCTGCTGGGCCTGCCGTACAGCACCGCAGTGCAATACGGTCCAAACATTTATCTGCGCAGTTGGGATTTCATCGCTTACGCACAAGATGATTTCCGGATCAACAAGCAGTTCACTCTACTCTTTGGTGCGCGCTACGAAGCCGCCACGCCCCCTGAGGATGTTTACAATCGGATCGCTAATCTCGATTTGAATTCCTCGGCAACACAGGTGGACGTAGTCACACCCGGGACAGTGGGACCTTATAACGGCTTTTACCCTCCTGCTCTAATCCACGGCGACTACGGGAATTGGGCCCCGCGTGTCGGATTTGCTTGGCTTCCGCAAGGGATCAAGCCAAAAACAGTCGTCCGGGGCGAGTATTCCATTTTCTACAACGAAGCAATCTACAATACCCTGGCGCAACAATATCTTGAATACGAGCCACCCTTCGCCACTTCAGAAAACCTCATCACCTCGGGCGCTCAGGTCCTTACGTTGCAGGTTGGTTTTCCAAAGACCAGCACGATCTCCAACCGGGGAGGTGTGAATCCGTTCTATAAAGATGGCTATGCGCAGCTGTGGACGCTTGGCACCGAGACGTCATTCACTCAGAACTGGATTTTGGATTTGACGTATACAGGTACGAAGGGCACCGATTTGGATTTGCTGCGCGCGCCGAATCGCGCTCCCCTGGGCACAAGTCCTTTGGACACACAAGCTTCTTTCCGAATCCCATACGCCAACAGCTTCTATTACGACCAGTCGGGTGCGAATTCAATTTACAACGCGCTGCAGGTACGCGTAGTACGCAGATTCACAAAAGGCCTTTCGCTACAGGGCTACTACACTTTCGCCAAATCGTTGGATAACGCCAGCACGATTGGAGGCAGTACTCCGATCGTAGTTCAACAAGACGGCAATTATGCAGCAGAGCGCGGACTTTCATCGTTTGACGTTCGGCATCAAGTGCGCTTTTTCTCGTTGTATGAATTGCCGTTCGGCGAGCACCACCGCTGGGGCAACCATGGTTGGGCCGAGCACGTTCTCAGTAATTGGCGGCTTCAAAATATCGTCGCGTGGCAAACAGGCACGCCTTATACCGCATACCTTGGTGGCACTTCCTCGGATAATGGTACCGGGGCAAGCTTTTCCCTGCGCGCGGAACAGATTGGAAACCCGAACGTAGGGATTTGCGGTAATTCGCCACTGGACTTTTTCAATACCGCGGCTTTCACCACTCCTGCCCCTAGCGAATACGGCAATGAACGACGTGCAGCGATTGAGGGTCCCTGTAAATTCAATTGGAACGCGTCGCTGGCGAAATCCTTCCGATTCGGCCCGCAGGAGCGGCATCATTTGGATATTCGCTGGGAGGTCCAGAATCTTTCGAACACGCCGAGCTTCACTGGGCTTTCCACTCTGTTGGGCTCATCATCGTTCGGCCGCGTCAGACCGATCAACGCGAGGATTCACGCGACACTCTAGCGACACTTTCCACCGATACCGGCGGAAAGGGGTTCTTCGACTTGGGAGACCTGAGCGACGCATTTCCGAAAATCCAGCAGGATAACGGTGGGTACTATCTCATTGGCTACAATCTCGCCGCTGATATAAAGCGCGACGGACGCTGGCGAACCATTCACGTGAAGGTCAATGCGACGGGCGCGCACGTCCGATACCGCGGCGGTTATTACGCGCCGCGCGATTTCCAGCACTTGCAAAAAGAAGATCGCGATCAGCAGCTCGCGGACGCTGTTAATTCGGATAATCCCGTGGTTGAACTTCCCGTCGCCGTCGAGACTGGAATGTTCCGGCTCAGCGATCAACAAACGTATGTGTCCATCGCGGCGAAGATTTCCGCGAGTGCGCTGGAGTGGGCCGAGAAGCATGGGCACCGGCAGGCTGAATTTGATTTTGCGGTCGATGTTCGCGTGGTGCCTTCAGGGCGGGCGGCCGCGCAACTGCGCGACACAACTCAGGTGAACCTCGATCCGCAGCGTTTCCAGCAGATCAATCAGAAAAATTTGTTGTATCAGGGCGGCGTCATACTTTCGCCCGGTAACTACCGGCTGAAATTCGTTGTTCGGGAAAACGAATCAGGGAAAATCGGTACGTTCGAGCAAAATCTTATGGTGCCGGCGACGCAGCCGGGCAAGATGATGCTCAGTTCCCTTGTTCTTTCGAGCCAGCTTGTCCCCATTCGGAAAACATCCGAAGTGCAGACCAAAGCGCAAGGCACGAGCGCCAAACTCGCCGGTTCGCCCCTTGAAATGGCCGGGGAAACGATAGTTCCCAGCGTCACCCGCTTGTTCACGCAAAATCAGACGCTATATGTCTTCTTCCAAGCTTACTATCGGGAGAAAAGCGAGAAGAAAGAAGAGTTCGATGGGACTTCACTTCGGGCGGGGCTTCTCTTCCTTCGCAATGGATTGCAAGTGAATGCCACACCATTGATCGCACCATCGGAAGTGGATGCGAAGAAAGATACGGCTTCGTTCCGCGTTAGCTTGCCCCTGGCGAAGTTGCCGGGCGGGCGTTACGCGCTTCAGGCCGTCGTCATTGC
This sequence comes from uncultured Acidobacteriota bacterium, assembly GCA_963703675.1. Lineage (GTDB taxonomy): Bacteria > Acidobacteriota > Terriglobia > Acidiferrales > UBA7541 > Palsa-295. The sequence continues at coordinate 275,261 of CAVPFH010000018.1, forward strand.
GCCCGGCACGCAGCATTCGGCATTCAGCCGTACATATCTCGCAATGCAAAACCGAGAGTCCGCGCCATCGTCAAGTCCGGTGGTTCGTCCGGCCGGTTCACAATCCGCCGGCGAACCCTCTGAGCCACTCCCACACTGAAATATCAATACTTCGGGTCCTCAGCGAATGTCGGACGGTGCCTGTCGATCCAAAATAGCGCCGCCGAAAAAGGTTGCAGTCAAATGCCATTCCTGATCATGGTTTTTTTCGGAACTTGAATTAGATGGCGATGCCAATGAGGCCTCAACCGGTTGTCATCTCGCGCGTGGCGGGTTATCTAGTTAATAAACTGAGTACTATTGCCGTGGATCGAAGACTACATATAACCTCGAACCACACCGATTGGTAAATTTCCTTTCTCCCCAGGAGCGTTCTATGGTCGAGCGTCGGCGTTGCAAGCGTTACCCCTTCACCATCCCCATCAAGGTTTACGGGCGGACCCCGCTGAACCGCCCTTTCCGCGATATGACAGCCACGATGGCAGTCAGCTTATACGGTGGGCTGCTCGACTTGAAACCCCGCGTCAAAATCGGGCAAAAGATTCTTGTCGTCAACAGCTTCACTGAGGAAGAGCGCGAATGCCGGATCGTGTACGTCGATTCAAAACAGCGCGGCCGGAAGAAGGTAGCAGTCGAATTCGCAAATCCCGACGGTGATTTCTGGCACGTCTATAGCCCCCCTGTACGAATCGAACCCGTTTCAACGCCACCATCAGCGATTCCGACAGCGGTTTGAGCGGATTTTCAACACTTCACCTTGTGACCGTCTGAATGCGGCGGTCCATCGCTCGGAGTCTGGCTCGTTGGAACTGAAGACACTTTCCATAGATGAGTTTGCCTCAAGAGCTCGATTACCCAATGCGATAAAAATCAATGCTGAGCGGCGGAGCTAGATGTTTCTTGCTGGAGGGAGGCAAACTCTCACGACTCAGCGGCCCTTGATATTTCTGTCTACACATTCCGAATCATTGGATCGTGATTGTTGGCAGTTCTTGCGTTCATGTGGATGCTCTCTCGAACGGCTCGGCCCAGATAAAATCTGGGCCAATGGTTGTGTTCCGTCATCGTAGCCTTCAAACCATATCCAACCTGGAAAAGACTCATTCAGGCAGTAGCGTCAATTCCCGTAAATTACTCGTCCTACTGGTTGTGCTTTGCAGGCAATTCGGGTGACATAGAGAGCTCCAAACGGAAGTCATGCTGCGACATTACGCATGGTCGAGACGGGTATAGAATGGCGGCTGTTATTGAAGCGCACGGAGAATGCGTTAAAGATCCAGTAGCGACAACTGATGCGCGGTGGCGGGTTACCCTTCGTTGACCACATGGAGCAAAAACCTTCTCAACTCCGCCGCGAGCTCAGCGCAGGACAAATGGCCATGGTCGCGATCGGCGGCTCGATCGGCACCGGTCTTCTACTGGGATCGGGTGCGGCAGTCCAGATCGCAGGGCCGGGAGTCATCCTGTCCTACATCCTGGGTGCGCTTATTGCTTTTGCCGTGACGACGGCGCTTGGCGAAATGTCGAGCCTTCATCCAGCCGCTGGCTCCTTCGGAGTCTACGCCGACAAGTACTTGAACCGCTGGGCGGGCTTCATTTCCCGTTACGGGTACTGGTTTTCGCTGGTGATCGCCATCAGCGCTGAACTCGTCGCCTCCGCCACGTACATGCGTTATTGGTTTCCGCAAACTCCTGCCACGGCTTGGATTGCGGGATTCGCGACGCTCCTCCTGATCATTAATTTGGGGGCGGTACACACTTTTGGCAGCTTTGAATACTGGTTCGCCATGATCAAGGTCATAGCGATTGCCGCCTTCATTCTGATCGGAGCCGGATTGCTGCTGGGCGGGAAGGTGCAACCGCACTACACCGTCGATGGCGGATTACTACCGCATGGCACCGCAGGTCCGTTGCTGGCTCTTCCGTTTGTTCTCTTCAATTTTCTTGGAACAGAGATGGTGGCCATCTCTTCGGGCGAAGCCCGTTCAACTTCGGACATTGTACGCGCGACCTACACATCATTGAGCGTTCTGACCTTGGTCTATATATGCGCCTCTGGGGTACTGGTCGGCGTCGTGCCCTGGAAACTGGTTGGCGTAGGGCAGAGCCCTTTCGTGACTGTGTTCGAGGTAGCACACGTGCCGGCCATTTCACTCGTGATGAACTTTGTGGTGCTGACGGCCGCGCTCTCCGGCGCGAACGCCAGCCTGTATGTAACTTCGCGCATGCTGTACTCGCTGGCTGAGTCGGGATATGCGCCTGCAAAACTCGCGGAGCTATCGACAAACGGCTCGCCGCGCAACGCCCTTCTGGTATCGGCGTCGGGCATCCTGGTTGCTCTGATCGTTCAGTACTTCGCGCCGCAAAATGCCTTCCTGTACATAATCGGAGCTTCGCTGGTCGGCGGAATGCTGGCGTGGTGCATCTCGCTGGCTTCCCACGTAGCCATGCGAAAAATGCTGTCACCACAGGAAGTGGCGGCACTGCCGATGCGTGCTCCCGGTGGAGCCGCGGCATCAATGATCGCGTTCGTGGCGATCGTACTGATCGTGATGTGTACGTGGTGGACTCCGCAGGCTCGCATTACCATCATCAGCGCAGGTCCGTATCTGTTCGTCTTGACCGTCTTCTATCTCATGGTTAAGAAAGGACGCTCACGGAATTAGGTGGCGCCATGACTGATCCTCTGTTGCGCTATCGCCCGGACTTTCCAATCCTCGAGAAGACGACGTATCTCATCAGCAATTCACTGGGAGCGATGCCACGTAGGGCTTTTGACGCACTCAACGATTATGCAAGGATTTGGGCCGCGCGCGGGGTACGTGCGTGGGAGGAACATTGGTGGACGCTGCCGCTGGAGATAGGCAATCAAATCGGTGAGCTGATGAACGCGCCGGCGAACTCGGTCGCCGTTCACGGCAACGTCACCCAGTGCCAAGCTGTGGTTGCTTCCTGCTTCGACTTCAGCGGCAAGCGCAATAAAGTAGTTTACACGGATTTGAACTTTCCTTCCGTGATGTATTTCTGGGAAGCGCAGCGGCCGCGTGGCGCGCGCGTCCACATGGTAAGGACAGATAATGGGGTCGAAGTTCCCACCGAACGGCTGCTCGATGCGATCGACGAAACGACGATCCTCGTCCCGGTCTCGCAGGTGACCTTCCGCAGCTCCTATATTAATGATGCCAAGGCGATCTGCGAGAAGGCGCACAGTGTGGGAGCACACGTGATTCTCGACGTGTTTCAGGCGCTGGGCTCTGGCGTTCCTGTGGACGTGCAAGAGCTCAACGTGGACTTTGTCTGTGGAGGACTAATGAAGTGGCTCTGCGGCGGCCCTGGAACCGCCTATCTCTACGTGCGCCCGGACCTGGCCGATCAACTGGAGCCGAAGTTCACGGGATGGCTCGCGCACGAGAATCCGTTCGGCTTCGAAATCGGCGCGACGCGTTACACGCAAGGGGCTTATCGGTTCGTCAACGGCACGCCGAACATTCCGGCTCTTTACGCCGCTATTCCGGGATTGAACATTCTCCGCACACTCGACATGATCCAGGTGCGCGAAAAATCGAAGCGTCTCACGGCGCGGATTGTCTCGCTAGCGGAGCAACGCGGCTGGCATATCACAGCGCCGCGCAACCCAGAGCGGCGCGGCGGCACGGTCGCCGTGAATATGCCCAATTCAAAGGAAGTTTGCGCCGGGTTGCTCAAGCGCGAGATTCTGGTCGACTGGCGGCCGAGCGCCGGCGTGAGGATGTCACCACACTTCTACAACACGGACGAGGAAATCGATTTTGCAATCAGTGCTGTCGACGAGATCCTTCGCAGCATGCCCTGCGCGCCCGGCCCTGGAGTTTGACTGGCGGAAGGTGCGGTCATTTACTTCCCGCCGCCTGTTCATTCGTTGAGAGTAGGAATAGATCAAGACCGAGTGGATCTTAATTTGAGCTCCATGAGCCGGACTCGTTGGCCAGGAAACTAATTGCACTCTACTACGTTTTCGATTCGAATTTTGGGTCGAGGACTTTGCGGGCGCTCTCGACACCGGCAACGGGCAACGACGGGTCATTCAAGAGCCCGAGCTGTTTCAAAACCGAAGCTTGGTCCCAATAGATGTGCTCGTGGGCCAGCTTACCGTCGCGAAAACGAACAATGGCGACCAGAGGAACTTCGACGCGGCGATTGGTGGGCGGAATGCCGGGTAACATCCAGGGCATTTCCTGCGTGTGAGTGAAGGAGAAGATCATTTCGTCGACGAGCTGATCTTCGCCGACGGTGCGAGAGACTGGAGTCAGTGAGGTGTCAGGCGGCATGACGGGTATAAAGTCCCGCGAATAGAACAGGCGCAGGGCGGCCTTGCCGGATCCGCCGGTCAAGACTGGGATGTGGTTGACGTAAGCGTCGTCGGTCATGGTGGTCAGTGTGGCCTCGGTGTCGCGAGTGGTGAATTCGTCTGCAGTGTGTTCTTCCCACAGTCTAATGAGGTCGTGTTGTGGCATAGCAAGGATTATACTTGGCTTCCGTCCTGCATCAATTATCGTCTCGGAATCGTGCACGGGAACACGAGCACAACGCTCCCGGACACAAGGAGCATACTCTAGGCACTCTCTGTCTATTGCATCTCGGGACCGTAAGTCCGGTTCAGGATTTGTAGTTCGGGACGGAATGCAATCACTGCTGCTCAACTTTTTCGTGGTCATCAGTTTCCAGGTCAGATTTGGCCGCATACAAGTTGGTTAGTCGATCGTGAAGACTCTGCGCCCAAGGAACGGCGGCACAAATTGCGCTTTTCAAGCTGCCAAATAGCGCCCGATAGACCGTCTTGAATTCCTCCGAAAAGTCCACAACTCCTCCCCAGTTTAGGCGCTCACCGATAGCCAGCATGATTCGGTTTGCCTGGAGCGGAGTTATATCTCCCTGCAGGCCGTGCTTCACCCATTCTTGAATATTGCCGAGTTGCTGAATCGCAGCGTCCTTTTCCAAGTCACTCATTGCTCCATTACTGATAATTTCAAGCACTACGTGTTCGAGCGGCTTATCTATGATCTCTCCTACGTTGATTGTGGCTGTTGATGCTGAAAGCACTTTTTCTAGCTTAAGTGTGTAATCGATGATTTTGCGATGGACCATGGCCAACTGCCCGCCAGCGGCTTCTGCCGCTTCTGTAGCTGACTTCCCTTGCTGTCGCGCGATCCTGTAAACTTGGTAATTTCCAGTTGCCATATTCCAAATAACTTCGTCCACCACAGCCTTCGTTGGATTTCCATACGTGAGGTCGCGAAGAGGGGATTTGACGGACGGATGGGTTGCTCGTCCAACCTTCGTATCCGGAAGAGAGCGCGCAGGTTCCGACGAAGTAGAGCTTTTCGGCTCTGTTGCAGGGACCTCTTGAATTTGGGTTTGATCCTCGTCTTTGATCGGATTGTCATGATGGTCCGATTGAGGTGTTACGACGCGTACGTCCGAGCAGTGTTTATGAGAGTGCCCTAGCTGTTTCGCGTGACTCTCACAGAGGTAAATTGGCTCGCTCCCGCCATCCTTCCAGCAACTTACGACCGCGGTTCCGTAGTCGCAGTCGAGCCGGTAATGCGCAGAAAGAGGCTCCGCAGACTTTCCCGGCTGGAGCCGCCACTCAGCGCGGCTTGTGCAAAGGCGCTTCGGCACAGCTTAATTGTAGCGGACCGATAACTCGGATACCGTCAGCCGTGAGTTTCCGTGACGCAACATGTAACCCCGCTGCACAATTACCCGCTCCAATTTCACCTGCGTCGATTTCGGGCCGAAGTACGCAAGGTGCCGTAGAATCGCCGAAACGTAACGCCGCTTCTGGGCCATGACGTGGGTGTGCGCAGACTAATGCGCATTGTCCCCTCTTAGTTATTTGCTGGCCTTTTCCTTGGGGTCATTAAGGAACGTGCCTTCGCGGAGTTCGGTGAAGGCTTCGCGAAGCTGCTCCTGGGTATTCATGACGATGGGGCCGTACCAAGCGACCGGCTCTTGAAGCGGCTTGCCGGAAACCAGCAGGAATCGGATGCCTTCTTCGCCGGCTTGAACCATGACTTCGTCACCGCGATCGAAAAGGATGAGCGAGCGATTGTCCGCTTCGGAGGGAGGCGACGTATCCAGCCAGCGGACCGACTCCGTGGGCACGGCGAGCGGCTCGGATGCGTTGCAGAATTTGCCGCTGCCCGCGAAGATATAAGCAAAGGCGTGCCGCGGGTGCTCGACGGGAAGGTTTTTGCTTAGGCCGGGTGGCACGATCACATCCAGATAAGTGGGATCGGCGGCGATGCCGTCCACCGGTCCCCGCTTGCCCCAGAATTTTCCGCAAACGATGCGTACCGCGGTGCCGTCGTCGTCCTTCAGCACGGGAATGTCGCCGGAGACGATGCCCTGGTAACGCGGCGGCGTCATTTTGAGCGAGGACGGAAGATTGGCCCACAATTGGAAGCCGTGCATGCGGCCGGCGTGATCTCCCTTGGGCATTTCCTGGTGAATGATGCCGCTGCCCGCGGTCATCCATTGGACATCGCCGGGAGAGATGACGCCTCTGTTGCCCATGCTGTCGCCGTGCTCGACCGTGCCGGCGAGAACGTAGGTGATAGTCTCAATGCCGCGATGCGGATGCCAGGGGAAGCCGGCGAGATAATCCGCGGGCACGTCGTTGCGGAAATCGTCGAGGAGCAGGAATGGGTCGAAATCGGAGGTATTGTCGAACCCGAATGCGCGACGCAGATGCACGCCCGCGCCTTCAAGGGTTGGCTTGCTTTTGATGAGGCGCTTCACAGGACGAATAGACATGCTGCCTTCCTTTCTGAGCTTGGAGAAATGTACAAAGGCCCTGATAAACAGCCAGAATAAATGAATTGAACTCTCTCGCGGCTACCAGCGGCCAGCGTGAGCACCACCGTCTACGTGGAGTATCTCGCCGGTTACTTGGCCTGCGTGTGTCAAGTAGAGAACAGCGCCGACGATGTCTTCGACTTCCACAATTTTCCCCATTGGCTGGAACGTCTTAAGAAGGTCCTTCGTATCATTTTTGTGCAGTGGTGTGTCCACGACGCCCGGAGCGACGGCGTTGAAGCGAATGCCGTCCTTCGCGTACTCGATTGCGAGACTCCGGATCGCTGAATTCAGCCCGCCCTTCGTCATCATCGAAACTGAGGCGTTTTCTCCGGCAAAGGGTTGATCGGCAAGCGACGCAGTGATGCTTACAACGCTCCCCGATTTCTGCTTCAGCATCTGTTCCACAGCGAGCTGTGTGATATAGAGGAATCCTAATAGGTTGGTCGAGAACAAGGCCTTGAAGTCCTGGGTAGTAAAGTCCGTAAAAGGCTTGACGTAGAAGATTCCGGCGTTATTCACAAGAACATCGATGGTTCCGAACTGCTGGATCGCTGCCTCCACAGCTTTGGCAGCGGTCTCTTGCTTACCGATATCGCCATCGACGAGAGTCAGGCTAGGTGAGGCAGTCAACGATTGGCTGACTTTGCGAGACGTTGCCACCACGTTATAACCTTCCGTCAAGAAAGCCCGCACCAACCCCGCACCAATTCCGCCTTGTGCTCCCGTAACGATTGCCGTTTTCTTGTCTAACATACATGCATGCTCCCTATCAGGCTTCTTAACGACGGGAATTGAACCACTAAACGCCAGCTTTCTAATGCTTAAAATGCGCTAAAGTCTTTCTGAGACGCTCAACACGATCTTGCCCCGTTTGCGTGGCGCACCCGCTAGCATTTCATGCGCCGTGCGCGCCTTTTCGAGCGGCAACACGGTGCCCACATGAGTGACAAGGTCCCCGCGATCGAGCACATCAGAGCGCTTGGGCAAAGGATCTGTTGATACAATCGACACAAGAATCCCGCCCGGCTTCAGAGTGCGAAACGAGCGGTCTCGTGTATCTCCACCTACGGTGTCGATAACTGCGTCGACGGGAACGACAGAATCCTCAAACTTCCCTGCTGTGAGATCTATGACGCTTTCAGCGCTCGGACTTCGGACATACTCGGTGTCCTTGGACCCGGCCCTGCGATGACGTGAAGTTTAACCCTTGCGCCCAACTGAACAACGTAAGCACCGACATTTCCTGCTGCTCCCAGAATGAGTACTCTTTGTCCTGCAGCGACCTTTGCATAATCGAAGAGCATCTGCCATGCCGTGACTGCCACAACGGGTACCGACGCAGCTTCAATCTGACTTAGCCACAGCGGCTTTCGAGCTATCATGGCAGCCGAAGTAACTGCGTATTCCGCGTAGGCTCCGCAGAACTGCGAATTCGTGACGCCGTAAACCTGATCTCCGACTTTGAACTCGGCCACCCCTGCTCCTACGGCTTCGACTGCTCCAGAAAGGTCTGAGCCAAGAGTCAGGGGTGGCGGCGGACTGACCCTGCTTTTGCCCTCGCGAATCAGCGCGTCCCAAGGACCAACGCCCGCAGCGGCGACGCGCACCAGCAATTCTCCAGCTCTGGGAGACGGGATCGGTAATTCGTCAATCACGAGCATGTCCGGTCCGCCGAATTTGTGGACCCGCACGGCTTTCATTGTCTTGCTACCTGAATTCGTTCAAGCCGGAGTGAATCATCACACGAAGCAGGTAGCGGCGAATTCCTCAAGCCAAAAGCCGGTCTTGCGGCCAGGTTTGTCAGTTGATCATGGGATGTCAGCACCATAGGTATTTTCATCTTTTTTCTCCCTTATTTTTTCTTTTGGAGGATCATTGGTTTTGACATTCACTTCTTAGTTGAGGACCAAGATCTTTTGGCATCACAGCAACCGCCAACCACATACCAGTTTTCAATCCGGCGCAACGACCCGGGTAGAATCAGTAGTTTGGCGCGCGAAAGCAATCCGAGCATTGCTACCGTGACATAAACATTCAGCCCTGCGGAGAGGCACTCCACCGCGAGAACGGCGGTCGGTTCCGTACCAGTCGGAATGATCGGGATTCGTAAATTGAGCAGCATGAAACCTTACAATACCACCTCGATACTTAGCCTCGGCCCAGGCGTCCAGCGAGGTGCATTGCCATCGCGTCCGCGTTCCGCAAACTGAACGTCTTGCTCGGCGTATTGCGGCAGCAATCAAAATACTAAAGTAATTACTGTATTCCTGTTACGGGCATATACAGCGAATACTGTAGGGCGATAGCGGGAACGCACATGTTATTTACAAGAGTTCCAATTAGAAGTTGACGCTCGTCCTGATTTCGGACGACGAATCTTGTGTAAGTCAGATCCATTTTTTCAAACATACTTGAGGCGAAATTAAATCATAAAGACCCTTTAAGTTCGGAGAGGCGCATGAAGAAAAACGAACAGGGTTCCTCGGCCGTTGCATCGCTAGGCGATGCCAAAACTAACGTGAAGAGCAATGGTCAGACTGAGGTTCGCAATGGTTCCGGAACTGCTGATTTGAGCGTAGTACTGGTCAGTTTGCAAGCGATGCGCGACGGCGATTTTTCCGCGCGTCTACCGGGGGACTGGACCGGGCTGGCAGGAAAGGTAGCGGACACCTTTAACGATATCGCGGCTGCCAACCAGCAGATGGCACGCGAGTTGAAGCGCGTAGGCCAAGTCGTGGGCAAGGAAGGCCGGACAAGAGAGAGGGTGCGATTTCACCAGTCGAAGGCAGCATGGGGTGAGATCGAGGTATCGGTCAACACGCTTGTGGATGACTTGCTGCGGCCAACCACTGAAGTAACGCGCGCGATTGCAGCCGTGGCTAAAGGCAATCTGACACAAACGGTCCAACTGGATGTGGATGGACGTCCACTCGAAGGAGAGTTCCTTCGCTCGGCCGCAATTGTGAACACCATGATTCAGCAGCTTGGTGTTTTTACTGCTGAAGTCACGCGTGTGGCTCGCGAGGTTGGCACCGACGGCAAATTAGGCGGACAAGCACAAGTGCCCGGCGTCGCCGGCACGTGGAAAGACCTCACCGATTCCGTCAACTCGATGGCCAGCAACCTCACCGGACAGGTACGTAACATCGCGGAAGTTGCAACTGCCGTCGCCAGCGGCGACCTCTCGCGCAAAATCACCGTTGACGTGCGCGGCGAAATTCTTCAGCTCAAAGAAGCGATAAATACGATGGTGGACCAGCTACGGTCCTTCGCATCCGAAGTTACGCGCGTGGCGCGTGAAGTGGGCAGCGAAGGTCGGTTGGGCGGGCAAGCTGTAGTACCCGGCGTGGCCGGTACTTGGAAGGACCTCACCGATTCGGTCAACGCCATGGCGGGCAACTTGACAGCGCAGGTGCGTAACATCGCGGAAGTCACTACTGCTGTCGCCCGCGGTGACTTGTCACGCAAGATCACGGTGGACGTGAAGGGCGAAATTCTGGAATTGAAAAACACCATCAATACGATGGTGGACCAGCTCAACGCGTTCGCGGGAGAAGTGACGCGTGTCGCGCGTGAAGTCGGTACTGAAGGAAAGCTGGGCGGTCAAGCACAGGTACCGGGCGTGGCCGGAACGTGGAAGGACCTCACCGATAACGTGAACTTCATGGCCAGCAACTTGACCGGCCAGGTGCGCAACATCGCGGAGGTAGCCACGGCCATCGCCAGCGGCGACCTTTCGCGCAAAATCACCGTCGACGTGCGCGGTGAAATTCTACAGTTGAAAGAAACCCTCAACACCATGGTGGACCAGCTCAACCGGTTCGCCGGTGAAGTCACGCGCGTGGCTCGCGAAGTAGGAAGCGAAGGCCGCTTGGGCGGTCAGGCGAACGTGCCGGGCGTCGCCGGAACGTGGAAGGACTTGACGGACTCCGTCAACTCCATGGCCGGAAACTTGACTGACCAGGTCCGCAACATCGCCGAAGTCACCACCGCCGTGGCCCGTGGCGACTTGTCACGCAAGATTACGGTGGACGTGAAGGGCGAAATTCTAGAACTGAAAAACACCATCAACACAATGGTGGACCAACTCAACGCGTTCGCTGGAGAAGTTACCCGCGTGGCACGCGAGGTAGGAACGGAAGGCAAACTCGGAGGCCAAGCACAGGTACCTGGCGCTGGAACGTGGAAAGATCTCACCGACAACGTGAACTTCATGGCCAGCAACTTGACGGGCCAGGTACGCAACATCGCGGAAGTGGCTACCGCCGTAGCTCGTGGTGACTTGTCACGCAAAATTACCGTAGACGTGAAGGGTGAAATATTGGAACTGAAGGACACCCTGAACACGATGGTGGACCAGCTGCGTTCATTCGCGTCAGAAGTAACGCGCGTGGCACGCGAAGTCGGTACCGACGGCAAACTTGGCGGTCAGGCTCAGGTACCTGGCGTAGGCGGCACGTGGAAAGACCTCACCGACTCTGTGAACTCAATGGCCAGCAACTTGACCGGCCAGGTGCGCAACATCGCCGAAGTCGCAACGGCCATTGCCAGCGGCGACCTATCGAAGAAAATCACGGTTAACGTCAGTGGCGAGATTTTGTTGCTGAAAGAAACTATCAATACGATGGTGGACCAACTCAACGCGTTTGCTGGTGAAGTAACCCGCGTCGCGCGCGAAGTAGGCAGCGAAGGGCGCCTGGGGGGTCAGGCCAACGTGCCCGGCGTAGCTGGTACGTGGAAAGATTTGACCGACTCCGTCAACTCCATGGCCGGAAACCTGACGGCTCAAGTGCGCAACATCGCCGAAGTGACGACGGCAGTCGCACGCGGCGACTTGTCACGCAAGATTACCGTCGACGTGAAGGGCGAGATTTTGGAGTTGAAGAACACCATCAATACGATGGTGGACCAGCTCAACGCGTTCGCGGGAGAAGTGACTCGCGTTGCTCGCGAAGTGGGTACGGAAGGCAAGCTGGGCGGCCAGGCACAAGTGCCCGGCGTCGGTGGCACATGGAAGGACCTCACCGACAACGTGAACTTCATGGCCAGCAACTTGACCGGCCAGGTGCGTAACATCGCCGAAGTGGCTACGGCCATCGCCACCGGCGACCTTTCGCGCAAGATCACGGTCGATGTGCGCGGAGAAATTCTGCAGCTCAAAGAGACCCTGAACACCATGGTCGAGCAGTTGCGATCGTTCGCCGCTGAAGTGACCCGCGTAGCTCGCGAGGTAGGCAGCGAAGGCCGCTTGGGCGGCCAGGCTAACGTGACCGGTGTAGCCGGAACGTGGAAGGACTTGACCGACTCCGTGAACGCGATGGCAGGAAACCTCACCGGCCAGGTGCGTAACATCGCTGAAGTGACTACAGCTGTTGCACGCGGCGATTTGTCTCGCAAGATCACAGTGGACGTGAAGGGCGAAATTCTGGAGTTGAAGAACACCATCAACACGATGGTGGACCAACTCAACGCCTTCGCCGCCGAAGTGACTCGCGTAGCCCGCGAGGTGGGCACTGACGGAAAGTTGGGAGGCCAGGCGAAGGTGCCGGGTGTCGCGGGAACGTGGAAGGATTTGACCGACAACGTCAACGTCATGGCCGCCAACTTGACCGAACAAGTGCGCGGAATCGTGAAAGTGGTGACGGCCGTCGCCGATGGTGAGCTAACAAAGAAACTTACGGTAAATGCTAAGGGCGAAGTGGCCGCGCTGGCCGAGACCATTAATAACATGACCGATACTCTGGCTACTTTTGCAGATCAGGTGACGACGGTTGCCAGAGAAGTAGGGGTCGAAGGCCGGCTTGGAGGCCAAGCCAACGTGCCCGGCGCGGCCGGCACCTGGAAAGATTTAGTCGGAAACGTGAATCTGCTGGCCGACAACTTGACCAACCAAGTTCGGGCTATCGCCGAAGTTACCACCGCTGTCACCAAGGGTGATTTGACCCGGTCCATTCAAGTGGAGGCCAGCGGCGAAGTCGCCGAGCTGAAAGATTACATCAACACAATGATCAACAATTTGCGACTCACCACGGACCGCAACAATGAACAGGACTGGCTGAAGACCAACCTCGCGCGGCTGACAGGCATGCTTCAAGGTCAACGGGACCTGACTACGGTAGGACGAATGTTGCTTTCAGAACTCGCGCCGCTGGTAAACGCACAGCAAGGCGTCATCTACCAAATGGCGGAAGAGGAATCGGGCGAACTCGTCCTGCTCTCCACTTTTGCCGATGCCGGACAAGACGGGCACCGCGATCATCTTCGTGTGGGCGTCGGCTTAGCTGGCCAATGTGCCGCTGAGAAGCGCCGCATGTTGATCAACGATGTGCCCGAAGGTGCTGTTCCGATCCGTTCAGGTTTGTTCCAGGCGGTGCCGCGCAACATCGTCGTCTTGCCAGTGCTTTTCGAAGACCGCGTCAAGGCCGTGATCGAGCTTGCGTCACTCAACGTTTTCACGGCGTCACATCTTGCGTTTCTGGAACTGCTGACTTCCAGCATCGGAATCGTTCTGAACAGTATTGAGGCCACGATGCAGACCGAAGGATTGCTGAAGCAGTCGCAACAACTAGCTACCGAACTTCAAACTCAGCAGACCGAGTTGCAGCAAACCAACGAGCAACTGGCGCAAAAGGCTCAACAACTCGCCGAACAAAACGTCGAAGTCGAACGCAAAAACCAGGAAATCGAGCAAGCGCGGCGCGCCGTGGAAGAGAAAGCCAAAGAATTGGCGCTCACTTCCAAGTACAAGTCTGAGTTTTTGGCGAACATGTCTCACGAGTTGCGGACTCCGCTCAATAGCATCCTGGTCCTCGGACAGCAGCTCACCGACAATCCCGACGGCAACCTGACGTCGAAACAGGTGGAATTCGCGCGAACCATCCACGGTGCCGGAACGGATTTGCTGAATTTGATCACCGATATTCTAGACCTTTCGAAGATCGAATCCGGGACGGTTTCGGTGCAAGCGGAAGAAGTTTTCTTCGCCAGCTTGCTGGATATGATTGCGCGTCCCTTCCGTCACGAAGCGGAGAATCGCAAACTCAGTTTCGAAATCGATGCGGAACCCACATTGGCGCGGAGTCTAGTCACCGACTCCAAGCGTTTGCAGCAAGTTCTCAAAAATTTGCTCTCGAACGCGTTCAAATTCACCGAGCAGGGCAGCGTGCGCCTATCTGTATTCGCTTCCGAAGGTGGCTGGAGCCCCGGTCACTCAGTCCTTGACCGGGCGGGATCTGTGGTTGCCTTCGAAGTATCCGACACTGGCATCGGCATACCGCCCGAGAAACAAAGGATCATCTTCGAAGCCTTCCAGCAGGCTGACGCCGGTACGAGCCGCAAGTACGGTGGCACCGGTCTAGGCCTGGCGATTAGCCGCGAACTCGCAAACTTGCTCGGAGGCGAAATTCAACTGCGCAGTACGCTCGGTAAGGGAAGCACGTTCACGCTTTACCTGCCACAAACCTATGTCGGCCCTTCCGCAGGCGTCGCAGTAGTCGATAGAAAAGCGCCCTCAGCCCCTGCGCCTACGCAACATTCCGCCGCCGCGGCGACGGAACGCTGGATGGAGAAGGTCCCCGACGATCGCGAAAATCTGACGGCAAACGACGCGATTCTTTTGATCGTTGAAGACGATCCACACTACGCGCGCATACTCTGCGACTTGGCGCATAATAAAGGATTCAAGGTCCTTGTGGCGGCTCGCGGCTCGGAGGCTCTGGCTCTGGCGCGCGAGTTCCATCCTGCGGCGGTCTCGCTGGACGTTTTCCTGCCAGACATGCTGGGCTGGACCGTGCTCAACCACTTGAAACAGGATCCGGCGACGCGTCATATCCCGGTGCAGATGTTGACCCAGGACGAAGAACGGCATCACGGCTTGTCGCGCGGTGCATTCGCTTTCGTCACCAAGCCCACCACCACCGAAGCGCTGGAAGGCGCTTTCGCTCGTATAAAAGAATACGCAACGCCTCGCCGCAAGCGTTTGCTTGTGGTAGAGGACAACCCTGCTGAACAGTTGAGTATCCGCGAATTGTTGGGCTATGACGATATCGATGTCCGAGTTTCCTCGACTGGGGCAGAGGCGCTCTCTGCGGTGGCCGACGAATCCTTCGATTGCGTGGTGCTCGACCTGCGGCTTCCAGACATGTCCGGCTTCGACTTGCTCGAGCGTTTTAGTGAAACGCCTTCATTAAGCGATTTGCCGGTGGTTGTCTTCACCGGTAAGGACCTCTCGTCCGAAGAAGACGCTCGCTTGCGTGTGCTAGCTCGCAGCGTGGTCGTGAAAGGCGTTGAGTCACCGGAAAGGCTACTGGATGAAACTGCCCTGTTCTTGCATCGCGTGGTTGCAGATCTTCCGCCCGAAAAGCGAGAGATGCTCGAACGGCTGCATCATTCGGATGAGGCCTTGGTTGGAAAGAAAGTGCTGGTTGTAGACGATGACGTCCGAAATATCTTTGCGCTCAGCAGCGTGCTGGAACGTCGTGGAATGACGGTACTAACTGCCGACACCGGCCGTGAGGCAATTTCGACACTGGAATCCTCGCCGGACGTCGCCATCGTTTTGATGGACATCATGATGCCGGAAATGGACGGGTACGAAACCATGCAAGTTATCCGGCAAAATTCTTCTTTCCGCAGACTGCCCATCGTGGCGCTCACGGCAAAAGCGATGAAGGGCGACCGCGAAAAGTGCTTGGAAGCGGGGGCCTCCGAGTATTTGGCTAAGCCGGTAAACACAGAGCAGCTTCTATCCGCCTTGCGAATGTGGCTGCACAGGTAGAGCGAAAAATCGTTCCGACGATTTGCAACGCAACAATGAATCGGATCACAGCAAGTATAGAGGAGGGCGCTGCATGAACGAGCGGAGAAGAGTGAACATCCTGATGGTGGATGATCAGCCTGGAAAACTGCTCAGTTACGAAGCGATATTGATCGAGCTCGGCGAAAATCTCATTAAAGCCCATTCCGGCCGAGAAGCTTTGGACCAGTTGCTGAAAAACGAAATCGCTGTTGTTCTGATGGATGTCAGCATGCCCGAACTCGACGGCTTCGAACTCGCGGACATGATACGGCAGCATCCACGCTTTCAGGAAACTGCAATTATCTTCATTTCCGCCGTGCACTTGACGGACTTAGATCGCCTTAAAGCTTACCAGCGTGGCGCCGTAGACTACATTTCGGTTCCTATCGTGCCGGAATTGCTGCGCGCGAAAGTCACCGTGTTCGCGGACCTGTACCGCAAGACACGCTTGTTAGAATCCCTGAACCGCGAACTGCGCAGCCTTTCCGCGCGCCTGATCACAATGCAGGATGAAGAACGCAGACGTCTGGCCCGTGACCTGCACGACAGCGTTGGTCAATGCGTAGCGGCTATAGCGATGAATAATGGCCTCGCCTTGAATGAAGCTCCAAAACTGAGCCCGGTCGCAACTGAAGCTCTAAGGCAGAACTCGACCCTAGTAACACAGTTGTCTAAGGAAGTGCGCACCATTTCTCACCTCCTTCACCCGCCTCTGCTCGACCAAGTAGGGTTGATGCCGGCGATCAGGTCCTACGCCGATGGTTTTGCGGAGCGCAGCAATGTAAAGGTAAGCGTCGAGCTCTCAGAGGAGATCGGAAGATTGGCACCCAACATTGAGATTTCGATTTTTCGAATTGTCCAAGAGTGCTTGACCAATATCTACCGCCACTCCGGAAGTCAAACGGCTCACATCAGGATTTGGCCCTCCAGTGAAAAATTGTTGTCGGTTGAAGTCTCCGATGATGGCAAGGGGATTCCCATAGAGAAACGCATCTCTATGGCACAGGGAGTGAACCGCGGTGTGGGGCTGAGTGGGATGCGGGAACGTGTGAGAGAGCTCGGGGGCACCCTCGAAATTCAGTCCAGCGAGAACGGCACTTCTATTAGAGCCGCGCTCCCTATCGTCAGCCCGGTTGCTGTGAGTGTATGAATTTTTGACGTACAAGTGCTCTTGAAGGCTCAAGCTACCCGTATTTCGTCGTCGCTTACCTTGCACCGGCCGAAAAGAGTTTGTAATGCACACGCGATTCTTGATTGTCGATGACAGCGAACTGGTGCGGAAAAGCCTTCGCACGGTACTGGAGACAAATCCTGAATGGGAAATAGTCGCTGAGGCGGCAGATGGCGCGACCGCTGTAGAGTTGTTCAAACGCACTCATCCTCACGTGGGCATAGTCGACTTCCAAATGCCAGGACTAAACGGTGTCGAAACAGCGCGGCGCATTTTACAGATAGACCCCGCCGTACCAATTATATTGTTCACCCAGCATGCGAGCCCCGGTTTGGAAAAGTATGCGCAGGAAGTCGGCATTCGGTCCGTTGTTTCCAAGATGGATGCATTTCCGATGGTGGGTATCATTGAAGCCTTGCTTGCCGGCGATAATCACACCGGTCCGAACAATGAATTGCCTACTAGCGGCGCCGACTGTGCCGAGGAGTCACAAGCAATGGGCGATCGCCGCAGCTCGCCCCATGAAATGCCCCCTCAGCCGGATGCGAGTTCGAAATAGCCTTGTTTTGTCGGCGATAGCCTCGGGTTTACTGCGGACAGTTTTGTGCGGAAAATACGGTTGAAAACATTCAGTGTTGCCTGTACCGATTTGGCCCCAGAGCCTTACAACCCACCATCAACGAGAATGGTTTGACCCGTGAGTATCCTACCCTGGATACTACTATCGCTTTTCTCAAACCTGAGCCCTTCCCACGGAAAGCGGTTTTGAATCACCGGATCAACTGTATCTTGTCCCATGGGGATATTCGCCAGGGATTACTACTGGCGGTAGGATCACAGTCACCGGAGTCGCACAAACATCGCGATCGGGTCCCAACTACGCTCGGGTTAGCGGATCAACGGGACGCAGAGCACCGCGCA
The DNA here is from genome assembly GCA_963703675.1 of uncultured Acidobacteriota bacterium. GTDB lineage: Bacteria > Acidobacteriota > Terriglobia > Acidiferrales > UBA7541 > Palsa-295. The sequence continues at coordinate 293,029 of CAVPFH010000018.1, forward strand.
ACATTAGAGTTCACGATTAGCAGACGTGTCGCGACGTAATTAAGGAGCCGCCCTCGTTGAAGGCGTCAACGGCGCAAACTGTTGCTGAGGAAATCGAGTCCTACTGCGAAGTGATGGAGTACATATCTCGCGCAACACGCAAGTAGAGGAATACCTGTCATTCCGGTGCATGCTGAGGTCCGAAAGGCGGAGCATCATTAACATCATGCTTACTGCAGGTTGTCCGTGAAACTGCGGCTCAAAATATTGTTGGTGGTGGTCGGCGTGGCCGCCGTTGCGGCTGCGTCGATTCCTTTTTTCGTGAAGGCAAACACTTTCCGCCCCATCGTCGAAAAGAAACTGACAGCCACGCTCGGTCGCGACGTAAAGCTGGGAGATCTTCGTTTCTCGCTTGTCACCGGCGATCTGGTTGCAAAAAAGCTTAGCGTCGCTGACGATCCCCACTTCAGCACCGCGCCGTTTCTGACCGCCAAGGAACTCCGTCTTGACATCTCGCTTCGGCCACTGATTTTCAGGCATGAAGTAGACCTGCGCAGTCTTTTTATCGACTCGCCACAAATCAACGCAATTCGCGCGAAGGATGGCTCGTGGAATTTTTTCGGCATCGGACCGCTTGCGGCTGCCGGCGGCAGCGCTACCGGTGCGGCGCAGCAGAACAAGCCGGGAATTCCCGCAGGCGCAGCACCGAAAATCGTGGATGTTTCCATAAATCAAGTCTCCATTGAAGATGGCCAGGTGGTAGTGACAACCCTGTCGGAAGACAGCTCGCCTCGCGTATACGACCAGGTCAACTTTAAAGCCAGCGATTTTTTGCTGGCGTCCCAGTTTCCGTTCGAACTGAGCGCCGATATCACCGGTGCCGGAACCGTCAAGGTGAAAGGCCGCGTGGGTCCCGTCAATCGCCAGGACCCGACGATCACCCCGGTAGACGCGCAGATTTCCTTTAAGCATTTGGATCCGATCGCAACCGGACTTCTCGATCCAGACGCCGGCATATCATTCTTCGCGGATGTTGAAATTCATGCGACGTTCGATGGAGATACCTTCAATACAAGCGGCACCGCTCGAATTGAGAGACTGAACCTTCACAAAAGTGCACCTGCTGTTGCGAAGCCCCTGAATCTCACGTACAGCGGCACATTGCTCCTGAAGGAAGCCGCCGCACAGATCGACGATCTCACCGCGGAAATCGGCAACGCGGCAATTCACGTGAAGGGAACGTACAAACCAGCCGCGCCCAGTGCCAAAAGTGCGCCGCTGAGTTTGCAGGTTGCAGGCCAGAGTGTGCCAATCGATGAACTTCAGCCGTTGATCGCTGCGACTGCTATTCACTTGCCCAACGGTTCGGTGTTGAAAGGCGGGACTTTTTCGATGAATCTCAGCGTAACTGGCCAGCCGAAATCACTCATCGTTGACGGACCGATCGCGCTCGACAACACGCGCCTGGTGGGGTTTGACGTCAGTTCAAAGATTCACGGGATCGCTGCGCTGAGCGGCCTGAAGACCGGAGACACGACGGAGTTTGATAAATTGCACGCCAACGTGCGGATCACCAACGCGGGCGTCGTAGTCGACAAGATCGACGCCGTGATCGTAGGGATGGGCGAACTAACTGGTAGCGGCACGGTCTCACCCGCTAATCAGCTGGATTTCAACCTGCACGCAAGGGTGGAATCAGCTAAGGGTGCAGGCAAAATCGGAGTCGGCTTGCTCACGAAGTTGAATGGCTCGGGTGACAACGGATCCGGCGTCCCCATGCATATCACTGGGACGTCCGACGATCCTTACATTACCGCGGATGTTGGTGGAATCGTCAAGAAGAAAACCAAATCGATCGTTTCGATTTTCGGCAAAAAGAAATAGCTACTTTGGGTTTTGCGCTCGGCCTGAATTCTTCTTCGCGTTAATTGTATTCTGAGATTCCGCCACCAAGTTGCGATATTCCTGAAGGCTGGAAGCGGCATTGGCCGAATCATGTTTCGCTTCGTAAATCTGGGCCAGTAAAAATCGTATCAACGGCTGGCGGTGTTCCCTGTCAATCTCCTCGGCTTTCAATGCCCTCACTTCCGCATCGGGCAACTGGTTAAGATTGAAATACGCAATCGCGCTGAAGAAATAACCGTAGGCATCACCCGCCGGATCTAACTCGAGGACACGGCTAGAGAGGTCCAAGACCTCATTCCATTTCTGCTCACGCCCGGCTATCTCGGCTAAGCAAAGATACGCGGGCAGGTATTTCGGATCGGCGGTGGAAGCCCGCGAACAAGCCTCACGTCCCTTTGCCATTTCTTTTTGTGTGCCGAGAATTTGACCCAGCATCACCCATCCCGCGGCATAGCTCGGATAAATTTCCGTGGCCTTGCGTAAATGCTGTTCAGTCTCCGGCAGTTTATTGTCTTTAAGCGCCGCACACGCCTTCGCGTACTCTTTTTGAGCCTTAGCCGGAACCTGCAAGCTGGTGACACTTGCGGTGTCCGCTATTCCTGGGAATGGCTGGAGAGAGCAAGTCTTGTTATCGGCACCTGACGGTGTTTCACCGCGGTTGACGACAACGCGATCATCATTGGGCAGAGGACTATTAAGGGGAGGGGTAGTCGGCGTAAGCACGGACGGGCTCGGGGTCGTCGTACCGCCGCCTTTCGATTTTTGTGGAAACAGCGGGGCCGGCGATAGACCGAAGATCAAAGTGCAGAGCAGGAATTTCTTCGCGCTCCACTGAGACGGGAACCGGAACACGTACTGCTTGAGGCACTTTTCCATACTCCACCTCAGGCCGGTGGTTCCGATGATTCTGCACCTCCGGAGCGCCGGACACAAGTACCGAAAAACAGGTGCATCGCGTGCCACTGGCTGCGGCCGCTCGCCTGATAGTTTGAGTTAGTTTGAGTTAACCTGTTGTACCTCAGTGATAGTGTCCCCTTTTGTCCTCGATAGAAATGTCCCCTTAAATGGATCTCCGAAAGGAGATTCGATTGGGGCGGACGGAGATGAGCACGAGGGAGTTGGGAAGAGTGGAAGTTCTTGCGCGGATTCGAAGCAAGCAACTGCGGATCGTGGATGCGAGCCAGCTGATGGGGGTGAGTTACCGACAGGCGAAGCGATTGTGGAAGCGCTATCGGGAAGAAGGAGCGGCCGGTCTGAAGCACCGCAGCGCGGGACGGCGTTCGAACCACGCACGAGAGTGGAAGCTCCGGAAGAAAGTGCTGCGATTGGTGCGGGAGAAGTATGGCGGGGCGGTGGGCGAGCGGTTTGGGCCGACACTGGCGGCGGAACACTTGGCTTCCGAGGACGGACTGAAGATCGATGCGGAGACGTTGCGACGTTGGATGCTGGCGGAGGGATTGTGGAGTCGGGAGCGGAGGAGGAAGCGGCACCGCCGTCGACGCGAACGCAAGGAGCACTTTGGGGAGATGGTGCAGATGGACGGAAGCTTTCACTCCTGGCTGGAGGGGCGTGGACCCGAGGGCTGCTTGATCGACATGGTCGACGATGCGACGAACAAGACGTGGGCGCAACTGGGAGAGCAAGAGACGATCTGGGCGGTGGCGGATGGATTGCGGGCTTGGATCGAACGCTACGGAGTGCCGCTGGCGCTCTACGTGGATTGGAAGAACCTATACAAGCGGAGAGCCACGCCGAAAGAGTGGCTGCGAGGAGAGGAGCCCATAACGCAGTTTGGGCGCATGTGCGCGAAGTTGGGGATCGAGCTGATCGCGGCCAGCTCGCCGCAGGCGAAGGGACGAGTGGAACGGGTTCACGGGACACATCAGGACCGCCTGGTGAAGAAGATGCGACGGAAGCAGATCAGCAGTCACGCACAAGCGAATGTGTATCTGGAGCGGGACTATCTGCCGGAACACAACGGGAGGTTTACGAGGGTGGCGGCCAAGCCGGAGGACTATCACCGGCGAGCGCCGCGGGCGACCGAATTGGACCGGATTTTCCGAGTGGAGAGGGAGCGCACGATTAGCGAGGACTGTGTGGTGCGGTACGAGAACCGCTTTTTCCAACTGGAGAGCCGCCATTACGCGCCAGCCGAGGGCAAGGTGATGGTGTGTGAAGGACGACATGGCAGCATCACCATTGAATATCGAGGGCGGGCGCTGCCGTGTCGGGAGATTGCGGCACCGGCCCGGCCGAGCGAGTACGCCGTGAAAGTCAAAGGGGAGGGCGCTAGCAGGCAGCAGGCGAAGCGGAAATGCGTACCGGCTGCGAATCATCCCTGGCGAGGAGCGATCCTAAGAGCGCAACAAAAACGGGAGTTAAAGGCGGCGGCCGTCGCGGAGCGGGCATCGTTGGCCCGGCCCTCCGCTTCGCCCTAAACGCTCCGCCCTTCGGGCTCCGCAGGGCTGCGCTCCGAACCAGGCCAACAAAAACGGGATGCCCTAGGTCGAGCGAGATGAGAATCGTCGTTCCTGGTGCTTCCTAGCGCGAGATTTTTCGAGGAAAACCCAAAGAGAAGAAAAAAGCAGCGAACACAGAACACAAAAAGGGGACATTTCTATCGAGGTAAGACAGGGGACATTTCTATCGAGCTTTGACATTAGTTTGAGTTAACCTTGACAACAGAACGTAGATTGTCTAGTCTGCAGGCTCTGAATGAAGACCTCAGCGTATCTGCGGACGCATCGGCATCATCATTGCAACCACATGCGCCCGTTGAGGTCTGCTTAGCGATTCTCTAAACAAAGCAATCCTCAGCCCGCTGGCGCCACCAAGCCCAGCGGGCTTTTTGTTTTCACGGACCTTTTTGGAGGAACAAAAACGTGGACCTCGCATTCGACAACGCCGGCGGCCTGGTGCCTGCCATTGTGCAAGACGATCAGACGGGCGACGTACTGATGCTCGGATTCATGAACGCCGAGGCGTTGGCGGAGACACAACGCACGGGCGAAGTGGTGTTCTTCAGCCGCTCGCGAAATAAATTGTGGAAGAAAGGCGAAACCAGCGGCCACATCTTGAAAGTGCGCGAACTGCGCGTGGATTGCGACGCGGACGCTCTGCTGGTTCGCGTGGAAGCGATTGGGCCGGGCGTTTGCCACGAGGGGTTTCGCAGCTGTTTCTTCCGGACTTTGGCGCCGGACGGCGGAATGACAGCTGCCGAAGAACGAACCTTTATTCCCGATCAAGTCTATGCACAGGACAAAACAAAGTGAGTTCATTAAAACTGGGGATCCCCAAAGGCAGTTTGCAGGACGCGACTCTTGATCTGTTCGCGAAAGCAGGATGGAAGATCACCATGAGTTCGCGAAACTACGTGCCGTCAATCGACGACCCTGAAATCGAGTGCTTGATGGTGCGCGCGCAGGAAATGGCGCGTTACGTGGAAACGGGAGCGCTCGACGCCGGAATTACCGGACATGACTGGGTGATAGAAACGAACGCGGACGTAGCGGAGTTAGCGGAACTGGTTTACGCGAAGCGCCGGCTGGCAAGAGTCCGATGGGTGCTCGCGGTGCTGGAGGATTCTGTAATCCGGGCACCACGAGATTTAGCCGGCAAAGTGATTGCAACGGAGGTCGTCCGAATCACCAAAAGTTATCTGGAGAAGCATGGAGTCTCCGCGCGTGTGGAATTTTCGTGGGGCGCCACTGAGATCAAAGTGCCGCAGCTTGCCGATGCCATCGTCGAAGTGACGGAAACGGGAGCTTCGCTGCGTGCCAATCGATTGAGGATCATCGACACGGTCCTGGAATCCGCCACGGTGTTCATCATGAACCGCGCAGCATCAGCCGATGGCTGGAAACGGGAGAAAGCGAACAATTTGATTTTGATGCTCCAAGGAGCGATCGATGCAGCCAGCAAAGTGGGCTTGATGTTGAACGTCCGTCGCAACGATCTTGCGGGAGTCCTTAGCGTCCTTCCTGCACTAAAGAACCCGACGATTTCGCCGCTGAGCGATCTGGATTGGGTGGCGGTGAATACGATCATCGAAGAAGCGGTGGTGCGTCACATTCTGCCGAAGCTCAAATTAGCCAATGCGCAGGGGATCGTTGAGTACCCCTTGCACAAAATCGTGTTGTGATGCGGATCCTGAAACTGACAAGAGATACGGAGAAAAAGTTGCTGGGACGTGGGCGCACGCACGACATCCGGGCCGGGCGCGTGGCGGCACGAATCATCGCCGATGTGCGCCGCCGCGGTGATACCGCGCTTTTCGCCTGGACAAAAAAACTGGACGGCGTTGATCTCCATCGAGACAGCGTGTGGATCGAGCCGCGAGCGATTGCGAAGGCCGGGGCTGGAGTACCTCCTGAATTCGTACGCGCTGTGCGTCATGCTGCCAGAAATGTGCGGATGGTTGCGGAAAAACAACTGCCTCGCCCTTGGACGATTGATGTCGAGCCGGGAGTGAAGATTGGCCAGATCGTACGGCCCATCGAAACCATCGGTTGCTACATCCCAGGCGGCCGTTTCGCTCTTTTTTCCACATTGATAATGACGACGGTACCTGCGAAGGTTGCTGGCGTTAACAGAATCGTAGTGGTATGCCCGAAACCGAATAAAGAACTGCTCGCGGCAGCCAACCTGTTGGGGATTACGAAAATCGCTCGAATCGGCGGCGCGCAAGCGATTGCGGCGCTTGCCTACGGGACGAAAAGCATTCCGCGCGTTGACAAAATATTGGGGCCGGGCAATCGATTCGTTACTGCTGCGAAACAGCTCGTAAGCAATCATTGTGCGATCGAATACCCCGCCGGACCAACGGAAGCCATCGTCCTGGCAGCACAGGGAAATCCGAAATGGATTGCAGCCGACTTGATCGCTCAATCCGAACATGCTCCAGACGCGCGAAGTTTTCTGGTCACGATATCCGCCAAACTCGCGCGACAGGTCCAAGACAACATTGCACTGCAATTGAAGCAGCTGCCTGCAAACAATCCCGCACATGCGTCTCTCAAAAATGGCGGCGCGGTTTTAATCGCTCCCTCGCTGCAGCAAGCTTGCGAGTTCGTCAACCGGTTCGCACCTGAGCATCTCACCGTCGCAGATAACCCGTCGGAGCTCCTCGATCAGATTCACACTGCGGGAACTATTTTTATCGGTCCGTGGAGCGCACAACCTTTGGGCGACTATGCCAGCGGAAGCAATCATGTGCTGCCGACGAGCGGATGGGCGCGCGTGCGAGGAGGGCTCTCGGCGTCGGATTTTGTGAAATGCATTAGCGTACAAACCATCGAGAGAACAGGGTTTGCGAAGCTGGCGGGCAAGGTGCAAACTCTGGCGCGCGCCGAAGGCTTGCTCGCACATGCGAACGCCGTAGAGGTACGCCGATGAAAGCGTCCTTGCCCGTGCGTCCCGAAATACGGCGAAGGAAAAACTACGAGGTGCCCGTGGAAGGCCGGCTGCACAAAATTCGGCTGGATTCTAACGAAAATACCACGGGCTGTTCACCCGCTGTCCTGCGCTCGCTCGCAAAACTATCCGGCAAGCAGTTGGCTATCTATCCGGAGTATCGCTCGCCAACACGGGTGTTGGCTCGCTATTTCGGCGTGCGTCCCGAAGAACTGATGATTGCGAATGGTGGCGACGACGCGCTACGCGTGTTCTTCGATGTGTTTGTAGATCAAGGCAGCAGTGTCGTGCTGTGCGAGCCTACATTCCCCATGTACCGTTTTTTCGCGGAGATTGCCGGAGCGAAAATTGAGGTTTGCCACCACGACAGCGCAATGAGGTTTCCTCTCGAAGGCGTTCTGCGCGCGCTGCGAACTAAACCCCGTGTTCTTTTCATCGCCAATCCAAACAATCCAACTGGTACTTTGTTGCAGCCCGCCGAAATAGAAAAGTTGCTAAAAGCCGCGATTCACACGGCAGTGGTGATCGATGAGGCGTACGGCGAATTTTCCGGAGTAACCGTCAGGCCAATGATTCGCAAGTACCCGCAGCTGTTCGTGGTTCGCACGTTTTCAAAAGCGGCCGGGCTCGCGGGTCTGCGGCTAGGTGCGGTGATATCACGTAAAGACTCGTTGGAAAATTTACGACGAGCAATGCCGCCTTATCCGGTGAACGTCGCGGCCCTTGCTGCCGCTTGCGCTGCAATCCGCGACGGTGCCGGCTTGCGACGTTACGTATTGGAAGTTAAGCGGCTGCGCTCTTGGTTTGACGGGGAATTGAGGCGCCTTGGTGTAACCACCTATCCAAGCGCGGCCAATTTCTTGCTCGCTAATTTCGGCCCGGGTGGACCTCGCTTGTTCGCGCGTCTGCAAGCGCAAGGAATTCTCTTACGCGAGCGCAGCCAAGAAATTGGTCCGGGATTTGTGCGGATTTCGATCGGCACGCAGCGAGAGATGGTGCGGCTAAGAAACGCAATCGAACGATTACGGTGACATTCTGATGCCTAGAAGAGCGACGATCCATCGAACAACGAACGAAACGGATATTCGGCTCCGGTTGAATCTGGATGGGCAAGGTTCGGCACAGATTTCCACCGGGATCCGATTTCTTGACCATATGCTCGAGCTGGTGGCTCGGCACGGCGCATTCGACCTCACCATCAAGGCGAAAGGAGACCTCGACGTGGATCAGCATCATACCGTCGAAGACATCGGAATCGCTATGGGAGAGGCGATCCAAAACGCGCTAGGCAAGAAACGCGGCATCCTGCGCGCAGGCTATTTCATTATGCCTATGGACGAAACCCTGGCCTTCGCCGCCATCGATCTTTCCGGCCGGCCGTTTTGCGTGGTGAAGGTGCAAATCAAAGCGCTACGGGTCGGCGATTTTCAAACCGAACTCAGTCAGGATTTTTTTGAAGGCTTCGCGCAAGCGGCGCGCGCCAGCGTGCATCTGCGAGTCCCCTACGGGCGCTCGTCTCACCATCAAGTGGAAGCCATGTTCAAGGCGTTCGCGCGCGCTCTGCGCTTTGCGGTCAGCCGTGACAAGCGGCTGCGCAAAGTGCTGCCGAGCACCAAGGGACTCTTATGAAGATTTCCTTGATCGATTACGGGACCAACAACGTAGCCTCCGTCGAGCGCGCCTTCTCGCGACTTGGCGCAGAATGTGTTCGCGCCACCACGGCCGAGGCTTTGGCCAATGCCGAAGGCATAGCGCTTCCCGGAGTTGGACATTTCTCCGCGTTAATTCGTGCGCTGGACCAAAGAAATATGCGCGGCCCTCTGCTGGCTGCCTTCGGTCGCGGAATTCCGTTTCTGGGGATTTGTCTTGGCTTGCAAGCGCTGTGCCAGGCCAGCGAGGAAGCACCCGGAATCGCGGGACTCGGAATCGTGCAAGGTTCGGTTATATCACTTCCAAAAAACGTCAAGCTTCCACACATGGGCTGGAACCAGATTAGCGTCGCGGGCAAATCGCGGTTGCTGCGAAACATCGCCAGCGACTCGTACTTTTATTTCGCTCACTCGTTTGGCTTGGCAGCGCCGCATGATAGCGCCACTGCCTCCTGTATTCATGGCACGCGATTCGTGGCGGCTCTCGAAATGAAGAATATTTTTGCGGTTCAGTTTCATCCGGAAAAAAGCGGCAGGGCTGGCGCTCGTGTCCTTGAGAATTTTTTGAGATTGGCCGCATGAGTCTGGCCCGCCGCATCATTGCGTGCCTCGATACGGACGGAGAGCGCGTCGTCAAAGGAGTGAACTTCGTCGGCCTGCGCGATGCGGGCGATCCAGTCGCGCTGGCCGAGCGCTACAACGCCGAAGGCGCGGATGAACTCATCGTTCTCGATATCGCAGCATCGCGCGACCGCGGTCCCACTTTTCTCCAAACAATCCGCCGAGTCGCAGCCGAACTGGCGATCCCGCTAGCGGCAGGCGGTGGTATCCGTTCGCGGGATGACGCCCGCGCGGTTATCCAGGCCGGCGCCGACAAAATCACGGTGAACACCGCGGCTGTTGATCGTCCCAGCCTGGTCTCAGAACTATCTGACGAATTTGGCGCACAGGCCGTGGTTGTGGCCATAGATGCCCGGCGCGAAAATAATCGCTGGAATGTTCGCGTCCGGGGCGGCCGTGACTCCGCACATCTCGACGCCCTCGAGTGGGCGCAACGTGCTGTGTCTCTCGGCGCCGGAGAAATCCTTCTTACTTCCGTCGACCGCGACGGAACTGGATCGGGCTTTGACCTGCCGTTGACCCGAACAATTTCGCGATACGTCAGCGTCCCAGTGATCGCTTCGGGCGGCGCAAGTCTACCTGAACATTTTTGCGAAGTTTTTCGGGAGGGGGCTGCCGACGCTGCGCTAGCCGCATCTATCTTTCACGACAACGTGCAACCCATCGCTTCTCTAAAACATTTCCTGAAGGCTCAGGGAATCGAGGTGCGGATCAGGTGCTGATTCCCTGTATCGATCTGCAACGCGGCCGGGCTGTGCAGCTCGTTCATGGCCGCAAGCGGGAGCTCGAAGTAACTGACGTTTTCAGCCTCCTCGACAAATTCAAGAAATATCAATGGCTGCACATCATCGATCTGGATGCAGCTATGGGCAAGCAACCAAATAGGGCGCTCGTCCATTCGCTCATCGAGCGTGCGAGAAACAATCATGGATTCAAGGTGCGCGTGGGAGGGGGTATTCGCACGATCGGTCGCGCACGCGAGCTTATGCGATTGGGAGCAGATCAAATCATCGTAGGGTCGGCAGCGCTACGCGACGGCAAGGTCAACACACGTTTTCTGCGGCGGTTGGCCAAGGAAGCAGGCCGAAAACATATCGTAATAGCGTTGGACACAGCGCGGGGCTTCATCACCATTCACGGGTGGCGCGAACGTGTCTCGCTTCGCGCCGCGGAAATCATGCCGCAGCTGGAAACATTCTGCGGCGGCTTCCTGTGCACCGACGTTGATCGCGAAGGCACCATGACTGGCGTCAACCTGTCATGGTTCCGCGAGCTTCGAGGAGCAACATCTGTTCCTATCATTGCCTCGGGCGGCATCTCCTCTCGCCGACAAATTGACGCGCTCGAAAATATCGGAATGGATGCCGCGGTCGGCATGGCCGTTTACAAAAACCGGCTCAGCTAGTTCCATCCGCGGCTGATTTTCGTTCCTCCAGCTAACTGCAAACCTCTCGAATCCGCTGATCAGCCGAAAGGTTCAACGCGACCACAAGCCAGTATAAGCAAACTCCAGAAGCACGGTCCCGAGCCAACCTCTGTATTTTTGACCGGATGTTTTATGTGATGGCAAATAACTTGACGGTCGAAGAAGAATCGCAAATAGAGCCGATCTCCTGGAAGGAGAAATTTTCGATTACAGCCAAGAATGCCTTTGATCCCTACTCCTTTGTGGGTGTCGGCATTCTGGCGGGAATCAGGCAAGCGGATGATGCGTATCCCGCGTTTGGGCAGGGAATGACCGGTTACGAAAAGCGCTACGGAACGGCTCTTGCCGATGCCGTGGACGGCAATTTTATGGTCGGCGCAGTTTTCCCGACCATCCTAAAAACGGACCCTCGATATTTTCAGCTGGGAAAAGGCAAATTCGCTCACCGTTTCTTTTATGCCCTCACTCGTATCATCGTAACCCGCAAGGACTCCGGTGGCAGTATTTTCAACGTTTCCGAATTCCTGGGCAATGCCACTGCGGTTGGCATCTCTAACCTGTACTATCCGGCCTCGGGCCGTGGCTTTTCACAGAGCTTCAGCAACTGGGGCGCGCAGATGACGATCGACGCTTTAGGGAATGAGCTGAAGGAGTTCTGGCCGGACATTCGCCGGTACCTGGCGAAGAAAAAACATCTCGACGCACCACCTCAGTCGTAAAAATTACGTATTGAAAAACTGTTTGTTCGTTTTGAGATTTGCCAAACAACTAAAACAGAAAGTAGCGCTGTGCCAGTGGCAGTTCGCGCGCGGGCTCGCACATAATCAACTTTCCGTCTACGCGAACCTCATAGGTTTCCGGGTCAACTTCGATATTAGGCGTCGCGAAGTTGTGAACCATATCCTTCTTCCCCAATTGACGACACTTCCGAACAGGTACTGCAGTTTTCTTGAGGCCGAGCCGCGCTGGAATAGCGGCGTCAATTGAAGCTTCCGACATGAATGTAACGCTGGTTGCAGCGGTTGCGGCACCGAAGCTGCCGAACATCGGCCGATAGAGGACAGGCTGCGGCGTCGGAATTGAAGCGTTGGCATCGCCCATGACGCTCCAGGCGATACATCCTCCCTTGATAATCATCTCCGGCTTCACGCCAAAAAACGCGGGCTTCCATAGAACGAGATCCGCCAGCTTCCCCGGCTCGATGGAGCCAATTTCTTCCGCCACTCCATGCGTAATTGCGGGATTGAGGGTGTATTTTGCGACGTAGCGCTTCGCGCGGTAATTATCGTTACGGCTGGAATCCTCAGGCAGCGCGCCGCGTTGCGTCTTCATTTTGTGCGCGGTTTGCCATGTGCGCGTCACTACTTCGCCCACTCGTCCCATGGCTTGCGAATCACTGGACAGCATGCTGATCACGCCCAGATCATGCAGGATGTCCTCCGCCGCGATTGTTTCCGGCCGGATGCGGCTTTCCGCGAATGCGACGTCCTCCGGCACCTGCGGGTTCAAGTGATGACAAACCATCAGCATGTCGAGGTGCTCTGCGATCGTGTTGATCGTGTACGGGCGGGTGGGATTGGTCGAAGACGGCAGAATATTCGGCAACGACGCGATGCGAATGATGTCTGGTGCGTGACCTCCGCCAGCGCCCTCGGTGTGATACGTGTGAATTGTGCGCCCGTTGATCGCCTGAATTGTCGCTTCCAGAAACCCTGCCTCGTTGATCGTGTCGGTATGAATTGCAACCTGTACGTCGAATTCGTCAGCCACGCACAAGCAGGCATCAATCGCCGCGGGAGTTGTGCCCCAATCCTCATGCAGCTTCAGCCCGCACGCGCCCGCCACGACTTGTTCCGCTAGCGGTTCTTCCGTCGCGGCGTTTCCTTTGCCAAGAAACCCGAAATTCATCGGCCACGCTTCGGCCGCCTGCAACATGCGCGCCAGATTCCACGCGCCCGGCGTGCAGGTTGTCGCTGCCGTGCCAGTCGTAGGGCCGGTGCCGCCGCCGATCATCGTTGTGATTCCGTTCGACAGCGCTTCGTAAATTTGTTGCGGCGAAATGAAATGAATGTGACTGTCGATGCCTCCTGCTGTGAGGATCAGATTCTCGCCGGCGATCACTTCCGTGGCCGCACCCACCACTAATTCCGGGTCAACGCCCTCCATCGTGTCCGGGTTGCCGGCCTTGCCCACTTTCACGATGCGCCCGTTCTTAATTCCGACGTCGCCTTTCACGATGCCCCAGTGATCGAGAATCACTGCGTTGGTGATCACGAGATCGAGGGCCCCACCGGGGCCTTCTCGCAACGCACCGGAGCTCTGGCCCATGCCGTCTCGGATTACTTTTCCGCCGCCGAATGTGATCTCGTCACCGTAATGCCCGAAGTCTCTTTCAATTTCGATCACCAGGTCGGTGTCGGCCAGCCGGACGCGATCGCCTTTCGTCGGGCCGAACAGATCGGCATATGTGCGCCGAGGAATCTTCAAGCTCATTAATGTTTTCCCTCGGGAGTGTTTCGGAATCCACGTTCGCGCGCGCGATGGAGGGCCTGTTTTCTTATGCTGGCGGAGTTAAGATCGCCTTGCGCAAGTCCGTTGAGACCGTGAATCACTCGTCTACCGCCGAATTCTGTGAGTTCAACTTCTTTCCCTTCTCCAGGTTCGAAACGGACTGCCGTACCCGCGGGAATGTTCAGTCGAAGGCCGAAAGCAGCGGAGCGGTCAAATTCCAGCTCGCGATTGGTTTCAAAGAAATGGTAGTGGCTGCCAACCTGCACCGGCCGGTCACCGGTGTTTTTCACTAGCAGGCGCGCGGTGCGGCGTCCTGCATTCGCCTCGATCGGCTCGCCATCTTCGTCAAGAAAATATTCTCCCGGCTTCATGATTCTCCTGTATGCCGACGCGTGCTTTCAATGGATCGGATCGTGGATGGTGACTAGCTTGGTTCCGTCCGGAAAAGTTGCCTCCACCTGGACCTCTTGAATCATTTCTGGAACGCCCTCCATCACCTCTCCTCGCGACAAAATGTTTGCACCGACACTCATGACTTCGGCGACTGTCTTTCCATCGCGCGCAGCCTCCATCACTTCGGCGGAGAGAATAGCCACAGCCTCGACGTAGTTGAGCTTAAGACCACGCGCCTGCCGGCGCCGAGCAAGATCGGCGGCGAGCACAATCATCAATTTCTCCTGCTCCCGTGGAGTTAGATGCATGGCGCTCCTCCTGATCGAGAATTCGCGACCTTGCGTCGCTAGCCAACTTTTATTACTAAGTGGCGTTAATTCACTTTGCGCGGCAACTCCGCCTCGCAGCCGTACAGATGCATTTTTGCCACGTGCCAGATGGCATGCAAGCCCGGAAGCACGTCGCGACCGTGCCTCGCTACGCAGCGAGCGACCAGGCCATTCGCCACGAGACTGCTGAATCCCCAAAGGATCTTGCCGGGCTGCGAAAATGTTGCCGACACTCCGCGCAATTTATTTTCGAGAGCGAGCCAAGCGGCTGCTTCGCGACCGACACAGCAGACATAAAATGTCGCCCAGGTGCGGTAAGGCCCTAGCCGCGACAAAGAATCCAACGCGCGTTTCCGCGGTTCGAGATCAACCTGCTCTGCGGCAATGAGACGCCCTTCAGCCGAAATTTCCGTTTGCATCTTGACGCGTTCATATTCGAAAGCCTCGCCGCGCGCTTCCCGTCCGGGCGCGAGGATCTCCCACCAGAAAAGTCCGGCACCGGGCGCGAGACGAATCATAGTTTTCTGAGCAAAGCACGCACCCGCGAAGGGAATCAAGGTATCCGGTACGTATTCCAACAGGGCATTCTCGCCCACGACGACGACGTTCGATTGCATAGTTGTCAGCGATTCTGCACGAGGACGATAGATGCGCGTTGCACCGGTCGTCGTTAATTGCACACGCGCGCGTGCTCCGATGCGCACATTCAATTCCAGACGGTCGCCACCGAGTAGGCCACCGGAAACGTTGTGTAAATGCGCCAGCACGGCACTGTCTTTTATAGGGAAAGCGCGCACCACTCTTAGCGGCGGCTCCTGTTGGCTCGCGACCAGCATCGTGCGTGCCATTGCATGATCAAACTGAAATTCGAGCGCCAGCGTAGCTGGTGCAAGGTGCGGCCAGAGACCAGCCACCGTGATTTGCTGGGCGGTTTTCGCAATACCGGCCATTTTCTTCCCCTGCAAATTCTCAGCTGATGAATAGGCGCGTCGTCAACGCCGGATGCTCCACGGCGCCCCAGTCGAGCAGCGGCATGAAACAACAAGCATCCTCAAATTTGCACGCTGCGCTGCGTCCGGATGCGGCGATGATCGCCGGCTTCGAATTCCATAAAATTCGGGTGGCTTCGCTCTGGCCCAGCGGCAATAGGCGTTGACAGGCAGAAATGAGGGCGGCAACAATCTGATGCAAATAAGCGAGAACGGTAGGGTTCTCTTCAAATCCCAAGACGCCACTGACCAGGCCGAAGGCTGCGCTGTGGTGAATGAGACTCGCGGATCGTTTCGAAGCATCCAGCGCGTCACGCAAAATCGGAAAATTGCCGAGGCTCAGGATCGCATTCAGGAAATTCAGTCCGAGTGAGGCGCTCGCTGCCCGGCTTTCGCGCGCGGTACGAAGGGCGCTGAACCGATCGTTTATCCTAATCCATTCGCGCGACGAAAAATTTTCGAGATCGGCAGGGCTTAGGCGAAATGCCCCACGGCAGAAGACCGCCTCCATCATCCCTGTTTCTTCCAGGTAGCCCTGCAAAAACAGCGATAAGTCGCCGGCCCGCAACACATCCGAACTTACCAGCGATTCAAGACCGAAGGAATGAGCGAGTGCGCCAATGGGGAGTGCGCTATCAGCTAAATGCAGAAGCCTCAAGCCGTTCAGCTCTGACCTTGAAGTATCAGTGGGAAAGTATTTGTCGCGGTTCGGATCAGATTTCACGGGCATCGGTCCTTAGGCGTGATGCCCACGAGCATCCTCGTGGCCGGGAGGATCCTCGTGCGAGTGGCTGTGCCCGTGTTCGTGTGAATGCTCGTGTCCAAGGTACCGTGCGTGCGCATCGATGAGAGTGCGGCGCGAATTCGCCGGAACTTTCCTCCTTTCTTCAAGCCATTCCAAAACTCGATCCAGTCCAGTGTCATCCCGCAAATTCGCAAACAGGAACGGACGATCCCCACGCATTCGTCGCGAGTCATGCTCCATCACCTCGAGTGAAGCCCCCACGTACGGCGCCAAATCAATCTTGTTTATGATCAGCAAATCGGACCGCGTGATACCCGGCCCGCCCTTGCGCGGGATTTTGTCGCCCTCGGCAACATCAATCACATATATCCATATGTCCACAAGCTCAGGGCTAAACGCTGCCGCCAGGTTATCACCACCGCTTTCGACGAAGATCAGCTCAAGTCCGGACAGGCTGTCCTCCAACTCCGCAATCGCTTGCAAGTTCATGGAAGCATCTTCCCGGATGGCCGAATGAGGACACGCGCCGGTTTCCACCCCGCGTACGCGATTAGCAGGAAGAACGCCCTGCCGCAGCAAAAACTCAGCGTCCTCTTTTGTATAAATATCGTTGGTGACGACCGCGAGGTTGGTTTGCGGCCAAAGTCGGCGACTGAGCCGATCGACAAGCGCAGTCTTGCCCGAGCCTACAGGGCCAGCAATCCCGACTCGAAAAGCTCTCACGGACTCGCGCTCGTTCATGGCCACCCTCACTCGGTCTTTAGCACAGCGTTCTCTCCCGCCTATAACGCAAATCCCGCTGCGTAACCTAATTCCACGATTGCCGGGCACCATACAACCGACCGCACCAGAATGCAAATTCGCCAAACGAATGTCGAAAAACAATTTCTTGAATGCACTAACCAGACATCGCGCCTCACAAAATCAGTCTTAGCCGAGTCAACCTGCTCTTGCACGAAGTCGAGTTGGCTAGTATTGTTGCCACCTTTTATCAAATGCACTTTCGGCCAGAATTGCGAGAAATAAACAAGCGCAACGAAGTCAAATGCACGAACACAATTCACGTGGCGCCACTTACGGTCTGCGAGCGGACGCGCTCTCGCCGATGGAAACACTGGCGCAGTCGGTGTCGACAATTGCACCGACCACCACGCCGGTCGCGACGATCCCGCTAGTCTGCGCGCTCTCCGGAAATGGAACGTGGCTTGCGTACGTTCTTGCCACCATCGCCATCCTGCTCGTCGCGCTGTGCATCAGCCGCTTCGCCCGTTACTCGTCTTCACCCGGATCGCTGTACACATATGCTTCGATGATTCTTCCTCCATGGCTATCCGCGACAGCCGCGTGGAGTCTTCTCCTCGCATACATCGCCACGGGATCAAGCGTAATCGGCGGATTCTATCATTACGCAAACCTGCTGTTTCGGCATGCAAGCGGAGGCGCTGCAACAGCCGTCTCATTCGCGGCGATTGTCACAATCGTTTCCATCTGGATTGCTTGGCGTGACGTGCAGATCTCTGCGCGATTGATGTTGTGGATCGAAGCCGTTTCGGTGGCGATGATTTTCTCCGTGGTGGTGCTGGTTTTAGTGCGTCACGGCTGGCATCCGGATCGGGAACAATTTCATCTGCGTGGCGTGACCGGGAGTGGTCTCCGATTGGGCTTGGTATTGTCGCTCTTCAGCTTCGTAGGATTTGAAAGCGCCACAACACTCGGAAGCGAAGCGCGGAATCCGCTGAAGACAATTCCTCGCGCTGTAATTCAAAGCGCACTCTTAGCCGGAGCCATCTTCACAATCTGTGCCTACACCGAAGTCTTGGGATTACGCGTGGTGGGACAGAACTTGGGAACGAGCCAGGCACCGATGCGGGTTCTTTCGGCGGTAGGCGGTGTGCCGAGGCTCGGCGTGTTAATCGACATCGGCGCCCTCGTGAGTTTGTTTGCGGGTACGCTCGCCTGCATTACCGCGGGGGCGCGAGTGCTGATGTTGATGTCTCACAACGGGCTGGCGCACGGAGCGTTGCGCGCGACGCATGCGCGAAACGATACGCCGGGCCGCGCCGTCGTGGTCACCGGAATCGCGGCGCTGCTGCCAGTGGCAATTTTGGCCGCGCGCGGCGCTAGCGGTCTGGATGTATACGGGTGGCTCGGTTCGCTCGCGACCTACGGATTTATCGTGGCCTACGCGCTCGTTTGCATCGCACTGCCGCGCTATCTGCGCAATCACGGTGCGTTCAGCAGAAGCGCGCAAGTAATTTCGTCGCTCGCAGGTCTCGCCATGCTGTTCGCGCTTGTCGGCAATCTTTATCCCGTGCCTGAAGGCCCCTATGGCAAGCTTCCTTATATTTATCTCGCTTATTTGGCGGCAGGGCTGCTTTGGTTTCTGATCAGCGCGCGCAGCAAGAGTGGGCCTAACCAAGAATCCTAGGGCCGCTCTTCCGTTTCCGGTTGCGCTGCCAGCAGCAGAACGATTCCAATCACCGTAAACATATGGAACGCTTTATCTTGGCCGTTCCATAGTCTTGATTGCCACATCAGGAACCACTCGCCCCCAACATCGAGAAAGGCCACGAACCACATTAGCAAGGATAGTGTCAGCGCAACGATGGCAATGCGTTTGGCGCGATGAAATTCGGCGACGCTCGCATGCAGGGCCTTGGTCATCTGCAATGCACCCCACCAACAAAGGAGCGTGGTCACAACTTCCCAGGCAATGATGAAAACATAAGCGAATGTATGCCAGGTTGGCTGGTTCAGTGCGCGCCACATTCCACGATTGCCGGGATATGTGGAATCCATCATCAGTACATGGCGAACAAATTGGTAATTGGAGTTGTAGTCCGTGACGTTGTTGAATACCAGCAGCGTGTAGTACACAGCCACCGCGAAAATCATCGTCAATTTGGCAACGCGCAACGTCATGCGTTCTCCCCGCGAAGCCGAATTGTATCTCACACGAGAGGTCGAACCCCAAAATACTCCGAATCATCGGAATGCAGATCTGAAAATAAGCGACGATTTGGATGCCTTCTTATGAAATTCAGCTATAAAAATCTGTGATACCTAGCATTGATTAAAAACTCTTCGCTTCCAAACAAAATAGGCGTAACTTGCCTCCATCTTTCGGGGTGAATAAAACAATTCCGGACCGGGTCTTGGTAATTGCAACTACCGTGCGAGTTGCTCGGACGGCGGACTGTTGCTGGGTGTTTCTACAGATGGAGGGAAGAATGTTTGCCAGGAGCTTGCGCTCGAATCTATTTCTAACTGTTTATTTGTGCTTCACTTTGTCTTTGGCGACGGCGGCGCGAGCGCAGCAGACGCTGGGCGGCATTACCGGCACGGTCACGGACACATCGGGCGGCGTTCTGACGGACACAGTGGTCACGCTCGTCGGCGATCAGACCACTCTCACTCGAACGCAGCGGACCAACTCAAGCGGTTACTATGAATTTGTCAACTTGCCGATCGGAACCTACACGCTAACGTTCACTCACGACGGGTTCGAGACGCAAAAAGTGCCTTCGATCACAGTGCAAGCAGAGCGCACCGTGACCGTGAATTCCGCGCTGAAAGTCGGCCAGGTTGGAACAACAATCACAGTAGAAGAGACGCCTCTACTGAATGCGGTGGATACGACTAACGGCTACGTTCTCGACAAAGTGCAGCTCGAAGCCATTCCACTTCCGACCGGGAGTTTCACCGGCCTGGCAATTCTTTCTCCCGGCGTGAACGCGGAACTTCCTGCAGGCACCGGCGCGAACGCCGGGCTCGGCAACCAGCCCATTTGGGCCAATGGGCAGCGCGACACAAGCAACACTTTCCTGCTGAACGGGGTGGACGCGAAAAATCTATTCAATGGCAAAAGCACCAGCCAAGTCGCATCGGCCCGCATCGTGAACAACACTGGAGTCAGCGGCGCTGCAAGCGGTAACGGCGGAGTGATTCAAAGTACCGCGTCGCCCTATCTCGCCGTGGGCCAATCATTGCCGACGCCCGCTCCGGAAACAATTGAGGAGGTTCGCGTCAATACCTCCATGTATGACGCGCAACAGGGTTCCACCAGCGGCGCGCACATCGATATGAGTACGGCCTCCGGCACGAATGCAATCCACGGCACCACCTACCTACATCGCGGAACAGACTGGCTCAATGCTGCACCGTTCTTCTTTAATCAGGATCCGAATATTCCAAGCAATCTTAAAGTTCCCGAACTCCATCGCTACACCTTGGGCGCAGCCGCGGGCGCCCCGATCATTAAGAACAAGCTTTTCGGCTATCTCGCGTACCAACACGTGCACAGTTCTGATCAGGAGATCGGCATCGGGCGAGTGACTGTTCCGTTCGACTTTACGCCTGCCAATTGCGGCGCGACTCGTGCGACTGCGACCTTGGCTAATTGTCTGGCCGACATTTCCAACACGAATTTCGGCTCGACTCTGAATGGAACTGTCGGCAGGGGCCCCAATCAGATTAATCCCATTGCCCTGGGCATATTCAAATACCAGCTACCCGACGGCCAGTATCTCGTCCCATGGAACGACGGCACCACACCGACCCTCAACTTTCCGGAGAATGCTCTGTCCGCTGGCACGGCCTATTTCCTAACCGATCAAGCCGTGAGCAATCTCGACTGGATTGTGAACAACAAGGACACTCTGGCGCTGAAGTACTACTACCAGCACGACCCCAGCATTGCGCCCTACGCCTATTCCAGCGTCCCCGGATTCACCCAGCACCTCGATGCCGGCAGTCAGGTCGCCTCGATCACGAACACTCAATTACTAACGCAAAATCTCAATGTCGCCGAGGTGTTCGGCTTCATCCGGGAAAAAGTCTACAGCACCATTGGCCAACCGTTTACACCCGCGCAGTTCGCCGGCTTCGTCGAATCGTCTACAGGGGCGACTCCGGCTCAGTCGACTATCAATACATTCGGCTCTAATTTCTTCCCTGGCATGACCATCGTGAATATATTGGGCTCTGGGCCGGAAAATACCGGCAACGTCAATGCAGCAACTTTGACCATCGGACAGGGCGCTCAAGCTCAAGGAGCAAACACGGGAATTTTCCAGAACCGATTCATGCCCTCAGCTAACGCAACTTGGACGCGAGGCAAACACACGGTTTCCTTCGGCGGCGCATATTCCTATACCCAGCTCAATACACGTGACGAAAGGCCCCTTACCGGCATGATCGGTACGGTGGATCTCTCGCAGTTCTTGCAAGGCTTCGTCACTCCCTACACCTCGGATCAATACACAACCACGAATGTTTTGCAAGGCGATGCGAACCGCTACTTCCGCGCCAATGAAGTCGGCCTTTATGTTCAAGATAAATTCCAGTTGCGCTCCAACCTGACCGTCACAGTGGGCTTGCGCTTCGATGATGATGGTGGCTTATCCGAAAAGTATGGGCGTCTGTATAACTTCGATCCCGCGCAATATAACTACGACGCATCAACCGATACTCTCATTTCGAACGGGATCATTGTGGCCGGCAACAACAAACAGTATCCGAGCAGGGGAGTCAGCAATTCCACCTTGACCGGACGCCAGTGGGGACTCGCGCCTCGACTGGGTGTTGCGTGGAGTCCCGCGAGATTTAATAACAAGGTGGTCGTTCGCGCGGGTTGGGGACTGTACTACGATCGAGGAGAGCTTTTTACCTATCTTTCACCAGGCTTCGCGGCTGGCGTCGTCACGGGCGGCCCGTTCGGCGTCAACCAGGCTCCGCCATTCGTGAACGCCCAGGAGTGCACTGCTTCGACCTACTATCTGGGCTATATCCCCACTTGCGATCCGGGCACCTACGGATTCACCAATCCCTG
This sequence comes from uncultured Acidobacteriota bacterium, assembly GCA_963703675.1. Taxonomy (GTDB): domain Bacteria; phylum Acidobacteriota; class Terriglobia; order Acidiferrales; family UBA7541; genus Palsa-295. Next base: position 314,818 of record CAVPFH010000018.1, read on the forward strand.
GGGTACAACGTTAGGGCCTCCCCCGGACGGTAACCCGGCGTCAATAGATAATTACCTGCCGCATACCGGCGCACCGGGCGTCGGGATCGGCGCCGGCATCCTCCAAAGCCAGTCCCTTTTTCCGTTCGGCGTTTACAATCGCAAAAACAAGCTCCCTTACACCATGAACCAGACGCTTGACGTTCAGTGGCAACCGCGCAAAGACCTGGCCATAGACGTCGGTTACGTCGGCAATTTGGGCCGTCACGAAGTCATTCCCGTGCCCTTCAATCAAGCCCAGATCGCTACTCCTACCAACCCTATCCGCAAAGGCACACCTTTCCAGCAGAATTACACCTATGGTTACACCGTACAGGGGCCTGTCGGCTGCACCACCAACTGCGCTCCGCTGACTCTTCCGGACGGTACCCAGATGCTGAACAATTACGAAGGTGGAAACGTTGATTTTCGCGTTCCCTACCTGGGTTATTCGGCCGAGGCGCTTTCCTACACAGCAGCCGGCGTTTCAGCTTATAACGCCTTGCAGGTTCACGTGGAAAAACGCATGAGCCACGGGTTGCAGCTGGGCTTCTCGTACACCTACTCACACGCTTTGGATGAACAAAGCGCCATGGGTTTGTTCTATAACGGAAATAATCCTCTCGATTTGCGATCTGGTTACGGCAACTCTGATTTTGACCGCACGCACGTCATCAATTTCACCTATCTATATCAATTTCCGAAAATTGCATCGGAATCTTCATGGAAGGGCAAAATCGCAAATGGTTGGGGGCTTGAAGGCATCACGGTCCTACAAAGTGGTCAGCCTTACAGCATCATCGATTACACGGGAGCCGTCGGCAGCGTCTTCTACGGCGTCAACGATGGCATCACCAATCCAATCGTGCCACTGGCAGCGGGCTGCACGCCGAAGAGCGCGCTCACCGGCGTCATCGGTGCCTACGGCCCGACCCCGGCGCTTAATCCCGCCTGCTTCACCGTGCCGCTACTAAGTCCTGGTGATCTGAATGGCGCCGTACCGCCTGGCGACACCTTCGAAACTAACTTCACAAATGGTCAGCGCAATATTTTTCGGCAAGTCTGGCAAAGGCGTGCAGATATATCCATAGTGAAGAACACCCAGATCAACGAAAGAGTCTCGCTAAAATACAGTTTCGATGTCTTCAACGTGACCAACACTGCCAGTTTCGACATCCCGCTGGATGACGTCTCCCAAAATCAGTACTACAACAACATACCCGTCGAAGGAACCACTCCCCTCCCTGTCGGCTGCCCCAATCAGACGAATACGAGTTTCTACAACTGTGCTTTCGGTCTAGGTATCGTCAATAAAACCATCGGCAGCCCGCGGCAGATTCAGATGACATTGACTGTGCTCTTTTAATTCAAAATCTGTTGCATGGCGTCGGTCAGCCGTTATCCCGCTTGCCCTGACATAGGAAGGGAGCGCAGGGAGGGATCTGCGGATTGATGCGCGCAGGCTCGACAATTTCGTGGCCTCCGCAGAGCGGTTCCTTCGTTGCGCGCCATCCTGCCCCGATGTACGATTCAGCGTTCCTGCGAAACCTCTTGATCCAGCGCTGCTAAGAAACAGACGATAGAACGTTGCGGGAGCAAATTTGCAAACTGCGAATCAAGGATGGAGACATCACTGTGAGCCGTTACCAAGAAGATAGTAGGTCCAGTCCGCACAAAATCTTGGCCTTCGTCCTGGCGATTTTGTTTGCGGGAGTGGCTCTCGGGCGGTCTCAAGATGCTGTTCCTTCCACAGCCGCCCGTAGACGAACGAGTCCGTGATCTTCTCGATCGCATGACTCTTGACGAAAAGGTCAGCATCTTGAGCGGAGCGACCTGGATGGAAACCGTTGCGATTCCGCGGCTGGGAATCCCGCCGATAAAAATGGCAGATGGACCCATGGGGATAAGGTCCTGGCACGGGCCTTCGGCAACCACGAACACCGAAGAGCATCATTTCGGCAGCACAGCGTTTCCAGCAGGTATCGCGGTCGCCGCCACGTGGGATCCGGCGATCGCGCAGGCCGTCGGCCAGGCCCTCGCACAGGAAATGAGAGCCATCGGCCGCGACATGATCCTCGGCCCGACCGTCAATATTCAGCGCGTGCCGCTCTGGGGACGGAATTTCGAAGGTTATGGTGAGGATCCGTATCTGGCGGCACGGATGGGCGTCGCGTACATAAAAGGCGTGCAAGGGGAAGGCATCATCGCTACCGTTAAACATTTCGACGCAAACAATCAGGAATTCGAACGCCATCGCGTGGACGAATCCATCGACCAGCGTACGCTGCAGGAGATTTACTTTCCCGCCTTCAAAGCAGCCGTGCAGGAAGCAGGCGTTTGGTCGGTGATGTCCGCATATCAGAAAGTAAATGGGAATTATTGCTCTGCAAGTTCATTTCTGCTGAAAGATATCCTCAAGAACGACTGGGGCTACAAGGGTTTCGTGGTTTCCGATTGGGGCAGCACGTACAGCACCGCGAAAACAGTCAATGCCGGCATGGACTTGGAAATGCCGGGCGGGGAACCAGCGAGATTCTGGCTGGCAACCGATAAGGCAAAAGAAGTTGGTAATGGCGGTGACTGGCTCTCGCCGAAGAAAGTCCTGCCCGAAGTTTCCGCAGGCAGTATCTCCACCGCTACGATCGACGACAATGTGGGCAGGATCTTACACACCATGTTTGTCAGCGGAGTATTCGACCGCACGCCGGGTGAATCGGGGGACATTGATACGCCGGCGCAACGGGCTGTGGCGCGTCATGGCGAAGCAGAGGCCATTGTGCTGCTGAAGAATGAAAGTAACGTGCTTCCGCTCGATCCTTCCAAGATTAAATCGATCGCCGTGATCGGCCCGAGCGCTGCCGTCGCAAGAACGGGTGGCGGTGGCAGTTCGCTGGTACGCCCGAACTATGTCGTCACGCCTCTGGATGGAATCAAGGAAAGAGCCGGCAGCGCGGTGAAAATCGATTACGCGCTCGGCGTGTCCATGCCGGGGGAAGATCCTGCCAAGGACACTGCAGAAGCCAGGGATCAATTACGCAAGGAAGCGGTGGCCGTCGCTGCGAAAGACGATGTTGCAATTTTGATGGTGGGAAACTCCGCAAAGGTCGAATCCGAAGACTTCGATCGCACCACTCTCGATTTGCCAGCCGGCCAGGACGAACTAATCCAGGAAGTTGCCGAAGCGAACCGCCACACGATCGTAGTCTTCAACGCCGGCGCCCCGGTAAACGTCAGCCGCTGGGTGAACGATGTTCCGTCCGTGCTCGACGCATGGTTCGGGGGGCAGGAAATCGGCCATGCTGTTGCGGATATTTTGTTCGGCGACGTCAATCCTTCGGGCAAGCTTCCGTTTACCTTCATCAATGAATTCAAAGACTCGCCCGCATACGGAAATTACCCCGGCAAAGATCTGCACGAGACTTATGCCGAAGGAATCTACGTCGGCTACCGCTACTTTGATAAACACAACATAGCGCCCCAATTTCCGTTCGGATACGGCCTCTCGTACACAAATTTTGGTTATAGCGGCCTGAAGATTACACCCGGCAAGAGCGCGAGCGGCCCCACATACGACGTCAGCCTGACGATTCGCAATGAGGGGAAGCGTGCAGGCGCAGAGGTCGTGCAACTCTATGTCCACGACGGCCACTCGAGAGTTGACCGCCCGGTGAAAGAACTGAAAGGCTTCCGTCGCGTAGAACTGGCGCCAGGCAAATCCACCACAGTGAATTTCACGCTCGACGAAAGTTCGATGGCTTACTACAGCACGCAAAAGAAAGATTGGGGCATCGAGCCGGGCACATTCGACGTGTTGGTAGGTTCGTCCTCCGCAGATATCCGGCTGAAAGGCACTTTGGAGCTAAGGCAATAGGACCAAGCAGAAAGCGCGGTTAAGCCTTTTTGGCATTTCACTGCTTGCTCGGCTCGGTCTTCCAGAAGTCGATGCCCGCAGCTTGCGTTGGCACATCCACTGTGGCAACGGTTTTCAGCGAATCGAGGTCGATCACTTCGACGGTGCCCGGATCGTCTCCCACGCCCTCCACAGAAATAAATGCGTAGTGGCTGTCCGGAGTAACCACGGCGCCATGCACCACTTTGCGCTTAGTCGCCAGACGCGCCAGTTCTTTGCCGGACTTGGGATCGAAGACTGAAACGGATTGCCCGCGCTTGTTGGTGGCGATCAAGCGGCCATCCTTGGTCATGGCGAGATTGTAGACGCCGTTGCCTGCCACAAACCGCCGCGAAAGTTTCCATGTCGCGGTATCGATTACGGCGATATCGTTTGATTTGTTACAGGCTACGTAGACCTCCGAGCCGTCGTTGGAAGGTTGCGCCCACGTCGGAACACAGGTGAGTTCGCTCATCTTCATCTGCGAATGAGGAGCGCCGTCCATCCCCATTTCTTTTCCGGCGGTAAGCATGAAGGTGCGAGACACGTCGAATTTCTGCGTGTCGATTTCCGCCAGCATGTCGTCCATCATGCAAGCCGAATAATGTTTCGTGCCATCCGGGCTTAAGCGTGACCCATGCGGCATAGTGCAAGTCGTGATTTTCTTCACTTCCACCATGGCTTCGGTGGCAACAACCGAAATGGACGACGGGACCATGTCTCCGTGAAAATTTGCATTGGCCACGTACAGAAATTCGCCGTCTTTTGAAATGTCAGCCGTCGCGGGAAATAATCCGAGCGGCGCATACTTCACCACTTCCTGCGTTCCGGTTTTCAATTTCCATACTGAACCATCCGGACGCCCATGCCCCAGCGACACGTAAACAAACTGTTTGTCCGGCGACACGGCAATCCCGTGTGGGCCGTTTATATCCACTGGCATTAGCCCTATACGGGTTTCACTTTCTTTCTGCAAGCCGCGCGGGCCGAATCGCAATAGCACGACTTTGTCGGCGGATTCGCATACCACGTAAACAAAATAATCCTGGGTAGGACCCGGCGATGCGGGTGACTGCGCGAAAGCTTTCCCGGAATTGGAACCGGGCGCTCCTTGTTGCCATGCAGCAAGAACCGCGCGCGCTGCGACTGATGCGATTACGGCAGCAAGCAGCAAGAATAGAAGCAGGCGCTTGGGCGGATGGGCCTCCAGCAGCACACGCTTCCTCCATGTTGCTGTTGCAACTGCGCTTCGACCACGGTCGATCATGAAGTTCCCTCGGTTTCAGGCAAGCGGTATTCGCGCCGCGACTAATTTCACTCATCGAGTTTACAACCGAAGCACTGCGTTAATGGAAGGGAAGACGATTCCATTGCAGAACCAAAAGCGGTTCGCAGATCAATCGTTCGTAGCCGCCGACGAACGCCAAAAACCCGGCGCAGCCTCCAAAAATTCTAGCCCCGCAAGCATCTGCCCTTTTTCCGATCGAATCAGCCGTACCACGCGGCAGAGCAGGTCCTCTTCGGTCTGCATGTTGGTCAAAACCACTTCCTGGCTGCATGCGACAGGTGATGAAATCACAACCAAGCCGCCCCGGGCGCTGACATTGATCGTTTCCGTCGGCTCGACGAATGGCTCGGCCCCGAGCCTGCCATAGACCATCACAGGCATGCAGATCGGCAAGCGCTGCGCACGACGCTGATCGTGCAGCGATCCGATATCGTGTTTATGCCCGTGGCCCTTGGACCGATTGCCGTCGCGGCCCAGGAGCTTGGCGAAGAAATTTCCCAGGCCCACCTCCACCTCCAACTGACAGATATGCGCTCATACCTAGCGGCTCGCAAGGATTTTCCCTGCGCAGTTTCGTAACTATTGGCGAGGACCAACAAGGGTGGTAGATTCAGCCGCCTGCCGTCTACATTCATCACGCTTCTAGCACGCGTGCTGGTTATCGTTGCCAAAAGACACTCATTCTTGCCGGCCCGAAATATTTTCCCCTGAATCCAAACTACCTACGGCCTTTGCCGCGAGGCTGGGATTATTCCGCACTCCGGCCACAGCGCACCCGGCTTGGTTCTCTTTGCTGGACCGCCCGGTTTCGTTTGATTTGTTCATCATGTTCGGCGCAGCAATGATACCTGTGCTGTTCGCTTATGGTGGATTCCAGACTCCGAATTACATCGCCGGCGAAATCCGCGAGCCGCGAAAGAATTTGCCGCGAGCGCTTTTGTTAGGCGTCATCGCAGTGGTAGCGCTCTACGTCTCCGCAAATTTCATTTATGTCGACGCGTTTCCCCCGGCAGGCCTCGCCGCCACTTCTACGCCGGCATCCGAAGTAATGCGTCACGCCGTGGGCCCGCTCGGCAGTTCGCTGATCGCCGTTGCCATCGCGATTTCCGCGCTCGGATTCCTCAGCCAGTCCCTGCTTGCCAATCCCCGTGTAGCGTATGCGATGGCAGTAGATGGCGTTCTCCCCACGATCTTCACGCGCTTAGGTACGAGAACGCGCGCTCCGGTTGCCGCCATTGCGCTGCAAGGCGTCATCACCAGCGCCGCCGTGCTGCTGGGCACATACGAGCAGATCCTCAGTTATGTTGTCGCGATGGACTGGCTATTTTTCGGGTTGGCGGCAAGCTACCTTTTCATTTTTCGGAAGGGCGAGACACAACTTCTGTCGGCTGCAGAGACGATTGAAGCGCAATTCCCAGGCTATCGGGTTCCCGGTCACCCGTGGACCACCGGCGCGTTTGTTGCGATTGCCTGGTTGATCGTTCTGAACACAATCTATAAATACCCGCGCAATGCGGGCATCGCGCTGTGTATCCTCGTTGCCGGTGTGCCTGCTTACTTTATTTTTCGACGCCGCGTCGAACGCAGCTTAGATTTCGAATAGAAGCCCATGAGCCCGCAGAGACGCGAAATCGGTTCCGGTTACATCGAATGGGCCAAACTTCGCTCCAAGGCTCGCTACAATCTCGCGATCAGTGACGTACTCGCATTTCCGCTCGCGGACCTTCACCCACGCGTCGAAGATCTCGAGATTTCCGGATCCGACAGCTACGGCTACGTGCCGTTACTAGAAAAACTTTCCGCGAAGTCCGGGGTGCCAACGGAAAACATCGTGCACGCGCAGGGAACTTCGATGGCCAATCATTTGGCCATGGCCGCGCTGCTCGAACCCGGCGACGAAGTTCTCATCGAAGAGCCATCCTACGCACCCATCGTCTCCGCCGCCGAATATTTGGGCGCAACCATTCGGAGATTTCCGCGAACGTTTGAATCCGGATTTCAGCTTGACCCGCGCGAAGTCGAACGCTGCATTTCGCCTCGCACGAGACTCGTAGTATTGGCGAATCTCCACAATCCAAGCGGCGTCCGAACACCGGACTCCAAGCTGCGCATGGTGGGCGAAATCGCGCGTAGTATGCGCGCCTACGTGCTCGTTGACGAAGTCTACCTGGAGACATGTTTCGATTCGCCCTGGCGATCCGCTTTTTTGCTCGCGCCTAATTTCGTGGTTAGCGGTAGTTTGACCAAAGCCTACGGCTTATCAGGATTGCGCTGCGGATGGATTTTCGCGGCAAAGCCGCTGGCGGAACGCATCTGGCGGCTCAACGATCTTTTCGGTGTAATGGCGTCACATCCTACAGAATTGCTGAGCGTGCTGGCCCTGAAACACTTGCCGGAGATTGCCGCACGCTCAAAGAAACTGCTGGAGACAAACCGCGCGTTGCTCAAACAATTTTTTAGTTCTCGCAAGGATCTGCTGGCCATATGGCCGGAATTCGGCACGATCGCATTTCCGCAGCTCATCGCTGGACACGCCGATGCGTTCTGCCAGTTGCTCCGAGAGAAATACGAAACCAGTGTGGTGCCGGGGCGCTTCTTTGATTCGCCACACCACTTTCGCATCGGAGTAGGTGGGAAAACAGAAGAGGTGCGCGAAGGGCTTTCGCGCATCGCGGCCGCGCTCGATGAACTGGCTTCCAAAAGCTGACGGCAGTCAGCCATCCGACAGTGCGCCCTTCCCCTTGGTGCGCGCATTTTTAGACGCAAGAATAATATTCACCAGGGCTTGAGCCGCTCCCGTCAACGGCCGGTCTTGTCGATAAACTAGATACAACTTGCGCTCCACGCGCATTTGCCGAATCCTCACTTCGCGCAAGTCTCCGCGCGCCAGTTCGCCTTCCACGCACATGCGCGGCACAATCGCCACGCCCTTTTTCATCTCCACGAAGCGCTTGATGCTTTCGATCGTCGGCAATTCCACCTCCATGCGTAGAGGCGTTTTGTGCTTCGCAAACATTTGCACCACCCGCTGCCGATAAGGCGATTCGACGATATGCGCCACGAAAACTTCCTCGCCGAGCGCCGTCACATCCACTTCCCGGCGTTTCGCCAGGCGGTGTCCGGGCCAAACGACCAGTACCAGTGCATCCCGGTAGAACTCAGCCGTGGTGAGTTCGCGTTCCTCCGGTACATAGGAAATCACGCCGATATCAAGCTGATGGTTAAGTAGTTCGCGCGGCACGTCGCGCGAAAACACACGGTGGACACGTACGTGTACCCCGGGATGCAGCCGGCGGTAGCGATCGAGCGAAGGTAGAAGAGCGTGGATCGAGCTTTCATTCACTCCCAGCGATACCTGCCCGCGTTCCAGCCCGCGGAGTTCTCTCAGTCCCTTGCGTATCTCCTCCCGCATGTTGAGCATACGTTCCGCGTATTCAAGCAACAGAACACCCGCGTCAGTCAGGGTGCGGGCGCCCGATCCGCGGACAAATAAAGGCTGGCCGACCCACTCCTCGAGCTTGCGCATGGCGATGCTGACGGCTGGCTGCGTGCGAAACAGCTTCTCCGCAGCGCGCGAATAGCTACGCTCGCCGGCCACCATTTGAAATACCTGTAGAGCCGCCAGATCCACTATGCCCGCCTCCCAACTCCAATTTACTGTATAAGAGAGATTTATCCTACTTGCAACAATTATAAATTGGACTCCTTGCGTCGAGCACGAAACACTGTAGTGTGCAAAGGAGCCTTCATGGAGCACGTCCACATCTTTGACACCACGCTGCGCGACGGAGAGCAATCTCCCGGGTTTTCGATGAATCGGGAAGAAAAACTCCAGTTGGCGCACCAACTAGAGCAGCTCGGCGTCGATGTGATCGAGGCAGGTTTTCCTATTGCTTCCCCGGGCGATCTGGAAGGAGTCCATGCGGTAGCGACGGAAATTCGAGGCTGCCGGGTGGCAGCGCTAGCACGCGCACGCCGAGAGGACGTGGATGCCGCTCTGCGGGCCCTGGAACCAGCGGCGAAACCTCGACTCCATATCTTTCTGGCTAGTTCCGATCTGCATCTGAAACACAAACTGCGCATATCCCGAAAGGTCGCGCTCGAACAGATCCATTCAATGGTTCTTTACGGCACAAAACATTGCGAGGAAGTGGAATTTTCCGCTGAAGACGCCAGCCGCACCGATCTCGATTTTCTGCTCGAAGTGATCGAGACGGCCGCAGCTGCAGGCGCGTCGATTATCAACCTGCCCGACACTGTCGGTTACACCACCCCGGAGGAATACGGCGACATCTTCCGATCAGCTCGCAAGCATCTCGCTGCTTATCCCAAGATTGTTCTCAGTGCACATTGCCACAACGACCTGGGCCTTGCGGTGGCGAATTCGCTCGCGGCCATAGGCGCGGGAGCGCGCCAGGTGGAATGCACTATTAATGGAATTGGAGAACGCGCCGGAAACGCGTCCCTTGAGGAACTTGCAGTTGCGCTGCACGTACGGAAAGGCCACTACTCAGTCGGCACCCGTATTGAGCTGGAAAAGATTTACGCCACCAGCCGAATGCTTTCAGCAATCACGAGCATAAACGTTCCTCCAAATAAAGCAGTAGTGGGTGCGAATGCCTTTGCACACGAGGCGGGCGTTCATCAGGACGGCATCCTGAAAAATCCGCTGACGTACGAAATTATCCTGCCGGAAAAAGTGGGCGTGCCTTCACGGCGTCTGGTGCTCGGAAAGCACTCCGGACGCAACGCATTGCGCGTACGATTGGAAGAGTTGGGGTACCCGACCACGGATTCGGAGCTGGCCGACTGCTATGTGATGGCCACAGCGCGTGCGGACGCCGCGAAACAAGTGACCGATCGGGATCTGCTCTCGATTATTCACAAGGTCAAGAGAGGGCACGGACGGGCGCACTCAGGTCCGGAGAGGACCGCGGCAGCGGTTCGCTGAATAACGGCATCGTAAAAGAAGCGGGGGATTATCCATGGCGGGCGTTAAAAAGACGATCGCAGTGCTGCCGGGCGACGGAGTCGGCCCGGAAGTCACCCGCGCGGCTGTGCACATTCTGGAAGATTGCGCAAAATCGTTCGAACACAAGTTTGAATTTCGGGAATTTGCTTTCGGTGGCGGAGCCATAGACCGTTTCGGAACTCCTCTGCCCGCAGAAACGCTCGCGGGTTGCAAAGCAGCGGACGCGATTTTGCTCGGTGCGGTCGGCGGTCCACAATGGGATGCTCTGCCGTTAGAAAAACGGCCAGAAACAGGCTTACTCGGGTTGCGCAAGGCTCTAGACCTTTTCATTAATTTGCGGCCGATTCGCCTGCGTCCGGCGCTCCGGGGAATTTCCCCAATGCGCCGCGAGCGTATCAACGATTGCGATTTCGAAATAATTCGCGAACTGGCCGGCGACATTTATTTTGGCGCGCACGAAACAACCGGTCAAGGCAGCAGCGCCCGGGCGCGCGACGTCGCCGAATATACGGCCGCCGAGATCGAGCGTATCGCTCGCTACGCATTCGAGCGCGCCGCAGCTCGCAGCCGCCGCGTCACCAGCGTGGACAAAGCTAATGTGCTGGCGACGTCGGCTCTCTGGCGGCAGACTGTCGAACGCGTGGCACGCGAATATCCGGATGTCACCCTGGAACATCTCTACGTCGATAACGCCGCGATGCAATTAATGCTGCGCCCGATGCAATTTGACGTGATCCTCACCGGAAATCTTTTCGGCGATATCCTCAGTGACGAAGCCGCCGCGCTGGCTGGTTCGATCGGCCTGATTCCTTCGATGAGCCGCGGCAGCAACGGTCCTGCGCTCTACGAACCGATTCACGGTTCGGCGCCCTCTCTCGCAGGCAAGGACGTCGCCTGCCCGCTCGGCGCAATTTTTTCAGCGGTCCTGCTCCTTCGTGAATCCTTTGGACTCGACCTGGAGGCCCAGTGGATCGAAGGCGCGATAGATCGTGTTCTCGATCATGGCTATCGCACCATCGATATCACGGAGACCGGTGCTCGGGTGTTGCGAAGCTCCGAATTCATCGATCACATCCGCGCCGAATTGCATGATGCCCTGGTTCATTCAGAACGCTACGGCTGGGGCGTGTAAGCTCTCGTCGCTGTTGAAAAGCCTGTCGCGTTTTTGAAGTTAATCCACGTGCATTCTACGGAGAGTTTATGTCTTCCTGAGGACCAGACAATTCGCGATCATGTCGTGAAGCGCCTGCTTTTTATCGGTAAAACCCGCCATCATGTAGCCGACGCCGAATGGAACTAAACCGGTAATGATCTTGGCGAAAAATCGTCCGGTCGCTCGGCCGAAGGTAATCCGTCGTCCCTGTAAATCCGTGACGGTCAAGCCCAACGTCATCTTTCCCAGCGTTCCCTGGTATTGCGAACTCTCCGTCAAGGCATAATAGAGCCAAGTACCCAAGCTCGCAACCAAGGACACCAATACGATCGCGCCGAGCAATGCCACGGGAAATTCCGGATTCTCGCCTTTAAAGCCCTCGAACATCGCGCGGAGGTAATCGATCCCGACAACAGCTACCCAAAGCAAAATAAATATTCCGAAAACAAAGCCGATTAAAACATCGTCGATTATGTGAGCAAGAAATCGCAACCAGAAACCCGCGTACGGCGACAGTGGAACACTGTAAGGGGCGGCCGCGACCGAGCCATAGGGGCTTACCGAACTCGGCGATGAATACGCAGGCAACGCGCCGCCAACAGGCTCAACCGGGACCGGGATCGCAACTGCCGGAGAACCTCCAGTAGGGTTTCCGCATGTCGTGCAGAAAGCAGAACCTTCGGGCAGCTGCGCACCGCATTTCGAGCAATACATTCGGCTCCTCGATCAGCATCAGCAACCGCGAAGTCTTATAGCCTGCGAATCACAAGAGTGCCCGCAATCATATCGTGCAGTGCCTGCTTCTTCTCCGTGAATCCCGCCATGATGTAGCCGATAAATAGAATGAAAGCCGAAATATATTTCGCGAAATAACGGCCGGTGGCGCGTCCAAAACCAATTCGGCGCCCTTCAAGGTCAGTCACTTCGAGTCCCAGCGCTTTCTTGCCTAACGTCGCTTGCCAGCTGGAACTTTCCAGAAGAGAAAAATAGAGCCACTGAATAATGGTGCTGATTACCAGGAACCGAATTAAAAGTCCGAAGATCGGCATGAACTCCGCGAAATCTTGCGGAGGCCGTCCCCTGAACATTCCCTTCATTCCCATGCCCAGTCCGAACGGCATGAACAAGGCCATGCGCACAAAATAAAGCAGGATGCCGTCAATAATGATTGCAACGAAGCGCAGCCAGAAGCCGGCGTATGCCGGCGGTGCAAGCGCAACGGCCGCTTGCCAACCGGGCTGAGCGGGAGGCGCATACATAGGCGGTGTCGCCATCGATGACGGCGGATTTATTGGAGCGGCGTGTGGTTGGCCGGCCGGACCTCCTGGCACCGGCTGGCCGCAGGCGCTACAAAAAGCTACACCTTCAGGAATGTTCCAACCGCATTTTGAACAGTACATTGCGCCCTCCGCATCGCCGAGGCACCGCGATTCAAGGTGTTGCTGCGCATCGTATCCAAGGCCGAAGCGGCGGGTCAACATGCAAATCGGCGCGTACGAATGAATGCGCCCGAGCTCCTCGATGCTCGAAGACTCATTGCCGGACGGTGAAGCCTCGCTTACACTCGGGACGTTCATCCGTCAAAGCAAAGCGGGAGAAAATGCGATGCGAATTGATATTACGAGCAAAGCAAAGGTACTTGGCGGCGCGCTTTTGGCGCTTGGATTGTTCGCCGGTGGCTACCTAGCCGGACAGCAAAGATTCGGCCAGCCGAAAACAATTCTTCACGTTGTCGAGCTGAAATGGAATCCCGCCGCCACCGACGCCGATAAACAGCGGGCAATCACTGGCATTAAAGACATGGCGGCGAAGCTTCCGGGAATCAAAAACCTTTGGATCCAGGGAGAACGCATGCAGCCGCGCGATTTCAACGCTGCGTATGCCATCGAGTTTCGGGATCGCGCCGCCGCCGACGCTTACGCCGAAAGCCAAGTGCACGCCGCGTGGGAAGTGCAGTACGTCCCGTTGCGCGAGGCCAGCATCTCGATACAGATTACAAATCCGTAGTCGCTTCCCAGCAGCCGGCTGAGTCGCAAATATCCGCTATCGAACCGCCGCAAGCAGTGTTAGGCTGCGCTCAACCGGGCGTGGCGCGCACCCTTTGGAAAGTTTCCCTTCCTGATTTTAACTGGGGCCAAAATTTAAAACGCAGGAGGCACCGGCCATGAAGAAATTGGCATTGGCGACTGTAGCGGCTTACATCGTGTTGATGCTCACGAACTATCTGATCCACAGCGTTTTGCTCATGAGCGACTACGCAGCCATTCCGGAGAGCCACCGCAATGCTGCGGGCATGATGCACCGCTTCTGGGCGATGTTGATCGGTCAATTCATTTTCACTGCGATGTTTGTCTACATTTATACGCGAGGAGCCGAGCGAAAGCCTTGGCTGGTTCAGGGGATTCGCTACGGTATCATCATGACTTTCATGACCGTGGTTCCGTATTCACTGAGCGATTACGTAGTGTACATCGTCCCATATCAGCTCGTAATCAAATGGATGGTTTTGGGCGGAATCGAGCTGATTATCCTCGGTATGGTCGTCGCCGGCATTTGCCGGAAAGAAACTGCCTGACGCAGCAGGGCCGCACGCTGACTAATTCTTATCGGCTGGGACGGCGGTTTCCTGGGAACTGACGGCCTGCCAGCGGCCGTCACGCCACACCAATATGTCGGTAAATTTCGTTCGAATTGGAGCTGTTCCGCTTGATTCCACATCGGCTGGTTTAGCTACGACCGTTCCGGTTACGATCGCCACATCGCCGTAAAGCCTTACGCGAGTGTCTTCGAAATGCCGCGTGACGCGGGCTGCCTGAGATTGAGAGGATGCGGCAGGAGTGTTTGGAGGTCCCGAAAAGAATCCCTTTCGAGCGTAGACCAGGCCAAATCGGGAGTTATCAATCCACTCCTCACCGAGAATGAGCTCAAGCGTCTTTAGATCTCTCGTCTGCAATGCATCGAGCCATTTCTGCATCACATTCATGACGGGATCTCCGGTCGTTTGCGAGCGCATCGTCGGCGGCGCAAGAACAAGCACAACCGCAAATAGGCTTGCGTACTTCACACAATTCCGAAACTGCAAATCGCAAAATGTCATCTCTGTGATTCTCCCGAGAGCTCGGCACGAACCTCTTTCAGCCCAAAGGTATTACGCATTTGGCGAGCGAAATTTCTTCCATCGTCGCCACCATTGCAGTCCCAGCATTGTTCACACCGGGCCAGCGCTAGGCTCTATCTGCGCCGCCGCACGATCGACCGACTCATCACTGCTGAGGTCGAGTTCGAGCGCTGCGAGCGGCAGTTTGCGCTGCTGCACGAGTTGGTTAAGCGAAGCGATACGCTCCGTACTTCGACCAGCGGCAAAAGTGCGGTGCCCGCGCTCGGCCAGCATGATTGCAATTGCTCGGCCCAATCCGTCCGTACCGCCGGTGAACAACGTAACTCGACTCGCTCCCTCGGGCGTCTTTGTACTCATAGCAGATCTCCGTCGCGTGAACCTTACCGCAGAACAACTGACGTCAAGGCTCCATACAGCAGCAATCGTATTGACCGCAACAGACAAAGGCGCAAAATGGAACTAGGAGGGTGTCGAATGATCAAGAAAGTAAAAGGCGGCTATAAGGTGGTCTCCGAAAAGAAAGGCAAGAATCTCGGCGGCCCGTACAGGACTCGCGAAGAAGCGCAAAAGCGTCTCCGTCAAGTCGAGTTCTTCAAGCACAATAAATAATTGATGGCCGAGAACCCACCTTTTGTTGCTTATTTCTGCAAGCGATGCGATTTCCTCAGATCGCTGTGATATCCACAGAAGAACGCCGCAAAAATAAATCATAAATACTTGACGTAATTTGTAAACTTGCTATACTCTCCTGATGTCGGCGAACGCCTGTAAAGGCGATTTGTGTGCTGACTGACCGGTTTCTGCCTTCTCATCCAGAGGTGAGTTTGGTTACAAACACCGGGTAAAGAAAAATCGAGCTTCGAGCACGTCCGTCTTAGAGGCCTAACTGACTGGCCTGTGGTCTTGACGGATCCGCCCGGCGCTCGACGCCGGGTTTTTTATTGGCTTTTGCGCACTTTCGCACTCTCGGCTCCAAACTGAGTTTGCGCTCCCCCGGGCGGGGAGGCGATTCCACCGGAAATTGATGGTGGAATTGAAGTTCTTTGACAACTGAAGGAAGCTGGCACTACGTTATGCGAGTTTCAAGTCTCGTATGGCGTAGTAAACCGCAAATTTTTTGCTCGAGTGTAGCGCAATGTGGAAAGGCGAATTTACTCCACGCGCGGTGCTGGTCTTCTGCATGAGTGATCATCCAGGGGCTGGCGATGGCGACGTGTTGGGTAAGTTTTATGGTTAAGCTACTAAGGGCGTACGGTGGATGCCTTGGCGCCAACAGACGACGAAGGACGTGGCAAGCTGCGATAAGCCTCGGGGAGCCGCAAGCAGGCTTTGATCCGGGGATTTCCGAATAGGGAAACCTATCCTGGTAAAACCAGGTTACGGCCGACTGAATACATAGGTCGGTGCGAGTCAACCCAGGGAAGTGAACCATCTCAGTACCTGGAGGAAAATAAATCAAACGAGATTCCGAAAGTAGCGGCGAGCGAAATCGGAAGAGCCCAAACCGGGGTATTTATACCCCGGGGTTGTAGGACCGCGTGAGTAGAGTTACCAATCCGGAGGCTAGGTGAACCTGCTGGAAAGCAGGGTCAAAGAGGGTGAAAACCCCGTAACCGAAAGCTTACCGGACTCGAAGCGGTATCCTGAGTACCACGGGGCACGAGAAACCCAGTGGGAATCCGGGGAGACCACTCTCCAAGGCTAAATACTCGTTGGCGACCGATAGTGAACTAGTACCGTGAGGGAAAGGCGAAAAGCACCCCTGCGAGGGGAGTGAAATAGAACCTGAAACCGTATGCTTACAAGCAGTCAGAGGGCTATGCCGGATCTTCGGGTCCGGAAATGCCTGATGGCGTGCCTCTTGCTTAATGAGCCGGCTAGTTATTCTCACACGCAAGGTTAAGCGAAAGCGAGCCGTAGCGAAAGCGAGTCCGAATAGGGCGTTCAGTGTGTGGGAATAGACGCGAAGCGGGATGATCTACCCTTGGCCAGGTTGAAGGTCGCTTAACCGCGACTGGAGGACCGAACCGGTGTGAGTTGAAAATCGCTCGGATGAGCTGAGGGTAGGGGTGAAAGGCTAATCAAATTCCGTGATAGCTCGTTCTCCCCGAAATGCCTTTAGGGGCAGCCTCGTATGATTTGCCACGGTGGTAGAGCACTGAATGGACTAGGGTCCCATCCAGGATACCGAATCCAATCAAACTCCGAATGCCGTGTACAACAGTACGGGAGTGAGACTACGGGGGATAAGCTCCGTGGTCGAGAGGGAAAGAACCCAGATCGCCAATTAAGGTCCCCAACTGCAGACTAAGTGGGAAAGGACGTGTGAGCGCACAGACAGCCAGGAGGTTGGCTTAGAAGCAGCCATCCTTTAAAGAAAGCGTAACAGCTCACTGGTCAAGTGTTCACGCACCGACAATCCAACGGGGCTAAGTCTGCGACCGAAATTGCGAAATTAACGTCACCTTCGGGTGGCGCTATTTGGTAGGGGAGCATTCTGTTGAGTTCGACGGTAGATCGAGAGAACTACTTGACACAACGGAAGAGACTCTGCCGGCATAAGTAGCGATAAACACGATGAGAACTCGTGTCGCCGAAAGTCTAAGGTTTCCTGAGGAAGGTTAATCCGCTCAGGGTTAGGCGGGTCCTAAGGTGAGGCCGAGAGGCGTAACTGATGGACAGCAGGTCAACATTCCTGCCCCGCCATTTGAACGTTATACGATGGGGTGACGCAGAAGGATAGGGGAGTCGGGTGATGGATGTCCCGATGTCTCGGTGCAAGCTGGATCCCGCAGGCAAATCCACGGGGTCATTCAACAGTCAGACCGGGTCCGAGGCCACACGGCCGCAAAGTCTCTGATTTCACGCTGCCAGGAAAACCCCCTAAGGAGTTCAGATGGTGCCCGTACCTCAAACCGACACAGGTAGACAAGGTGAATATCCACAGGCGCTCGAGAGAACGCTGGCTCAGGAACTAGGCACATTAGCCCCGTAACTTCGGGAGAAGGGGTGCCTCGCTAGGGTTTATAGCCCGAAGAGGCCGCAGTGAAATGCGTTCGGCGACTGTTTAACAAAAACACAGCTCTCTGCTAAGTCGAATACGACGTATAGGGGGTGACGCCTGCCCGGTGCCGGAAGGTTAAAGGGAGGGCTTAGCTGCCGCAAGGCAGCGAAGGCCTGATCTGAAGCCCCGGTGAACGGCGGCCGTAACTATAACGGTCCTAAGGTTAGGTTCGCTAGCCTTAGTAAAACTGAACTATATGCGGGAAACTCCTCACACAGCCGTCCGGTACTCGCTCCGATCGAATTGGGGCAGTCAAAATCCGGCGGACATGGGGACAATCCGCAGGGAAGGCTCCATAATGGAGAACCCTCAGAGACTTTACGTTCAGACGCATCCTGAGAAGCTAAACGCTCAATGGATTGTCGGATTTGTTGACGGCGAAGGTTGTTTCTACGTCGGCATCAATCCGCATCCAGAAATGACTTGCCAGTTTCAAGTGCTCCCCGAATTCACGGTCGTCCAACACCAACGGGATGTGCAACTGCTCCACTCGCTGAAGAAGTTTTTCGGCTGTGGGGTAGTTCGATCGAACCACGGTGATCGGATGGCTTATCGAGTTCGGGGGTTGAATCACCTCAACGAAAGGATCGTTCCCTTCTTTGAACAGCATCCGTTGAAATCAAAGAAACGAGTCGACTTCGCGAGGTTCCGAAAGATTCTTCGCCTGATGTCCCAAGGCAAACATTTGAACCTGCAAGGAATTGAAGGAATAAGAGCGATAGCTTCTACGATGAAACAGGATGCGTAAGATAAAGTCCATCTGCTCTGGAAACAGAATAGACAAGATGAGCGAAATTCCTTGTCGGGTAAGTTCCGACCTGCACGAATGGCGTACCGATCGAACGACTGTCTTGGCCAACGGCTCGGCGAATTTGTGGTTCCGGTGAAGACGCCGGATGCCCGCATCTAGACGGAAAGACCCCGTGCACCTTAACTGCACTCTGGTCATGATTAACGGTACTGCCTGCGTAGGATAGGTGGGAGCCTGGGATCTCCTGGTTTCGGCTGGGAGGGAGGCAACGGTGAAATACCACCCTGATAGTTCTGTCGCTCTAACTTGCACCCCTAGACGGGGTGGAGGACACGGCCAGACGGGTAGTTTGACTGGGGCGGTCGCCTCCTAAATGGTAACGGAGGCGCTCAAAGCTCGGCTCAGGCGGATTGGAAACCCGCCGTGGAGTGCAAGAGCATAAGCCGGGTTGACTGCAAGACACACAGGTCGAGCAGGCACGAAAGTGGGATCTAGTGATCCGGTGGTTCTGCGTGGAAGGGCCATCGCTCAACGGATAAAAGGTACGCCGGGGATAACAGGCTGATCTAAGCCAAGAGTTCACATCGACGCTTAGGTTTGGCACCTCGATGTCGGCTCATCGCATCCTGGGGCTGTAGAAGGTCCCAAGGGTTAGGCTGTTCGCCTATTAAAGCGGTACGTGAGCTGGGTTCAGAACGTCGCGAGACAGTTCGGTCCCTATCTGGTGTGGGCGCAGGAAACTTGAGAGGAGCTGTCCCTAGTACGAGAGGACCGGGATGGACGGACCTCTTGTGATCGAGTTGTCACGCCCGTGGCATAGCTCGGTAGCGAAGTCCGGAAGAGATAATCGCTGAAAGCATCTAAGCGAGAAGCTCGCCTCGAGATAAGGTTTCCCAACCCTCCTGCGGGGGGGTAAGAAGGCCAGTCGAAGACTACGACTTTGATAGGCGGGAGGTGGAAGCGCAGTAATGCGTGTAGCTAACCCGTACTAATCGGCCGTTCGGCTTAACCATAAAACTTTCCCAAAGCGCGATTATCCGAGAAGATAATCGCCCTGAGGAGCAAGGCGACGAAGGGCTTCTGGCCTTCTCGCAAAACTCGACAGGGTCACAAGCGAGGTGGGGAGAAAGTTAAGCAGTCTTTCCACATTGCAATATTCTCAAGTGGAAAATTAGCGGTTGTTGTACCAGCTTCCTTCAGTTGCTCATCGAAACTCCGCATTTCGCTTCGCACTCGGCGATCCGGTCGCCTGCGAATTCCGATCTCCGAGTTTCGATTACAAGTTTCCTGGTGGTCTTACCGCAAGGGTCACACCCGTTCCCATCCCGAACACGGAAGTTAAGCCTTGCCGGGCCGATGATACTGCGCTGGAAACGACGCGGGAACGTAGGTCACCGCCAGGATTAAAATAAAAAAAAGGCTCCGATTGCTC
The DNA here is from genome assembly GCA_963703675.1 of uncultured Acidobacteriota bacterium. Classification (GTDB taxonomy): domain Bacteria; phylum Acidobacteriota; class Terriglobia; order Acidiferrales; family UBA7541; genus Palsa-295. The sequence goes on from CAVPFH010000018.1 coordinate 334,503, forward strand.
GGAGCCTTTTTTATTCCCCTCGGCCGCAATGCAACGCACCGCTTTAGGCGGAAGCTTTGAACGTAATGACTTTCCACTGCAAATCTCTTAAGTTTCAGACGATAATCTATAAAATTTGGATGATGCGGCACGTGGACGTCCCCGAAGGCGTTTCACGTCGAGGCAATTCCAGAGCGGCGTCAAAGGTATCGCCCCGCGCAAAAAGAAGTCAGCAATGACCGCACGATCCAAATATATTCCCGTCGTCGCGGCTGTGAACGGATGCAGCGCGCGCGTCACTCTGATGCCCGCCGGCTGCGGTCGGTACCGTATTCCAGCTCAACACAGCTTTGCGCAAGGCCGCGTGCGCCGACGTCGGCGACGTGGTCAGCGTCGAACTTCGACTCGATCGCGCGTCGCGAGAAGTGGCAGTGCCCGCCGATCTTCGCGTCGCACTAAAGCAGCATCCTAAGGCACGTCATGCCTTCGAAGCGCTCACGCCGGGGCACCGACGCCATTTCATCGAATGGTTCGATTCTGCCAAAGGAGATGACACCCGCATTCGCCGGCTCGGGCGCGCCATTGATGTTCTGCTCGAGCGCGCACTTCTCCGCGCCACGAAAACCAAACCCACGCATCTAAGTCACTCGTCTTGTGCCGTCGCCGATCTGCGCTTAGAACAGAAGCGCGTGTCACGCGGTTGACTTCTGCGATATCTTAACCGCGGGCAAAAATGTACGGTCAGAACATCCAGCACGTGGAACCAATTCTGCTGCTACTGCTGGTATGCGTAGTAGGGCTAGCGGTTCTGGCCAAGCGCTTTAACACGCCATATCCAATCGTGCTGGTAGTCGCCGGGCTGGCCCTCAGTTTTTTCCCACGCATGCCGCACATCGAATTGAATCCGCACGTGGTATTTCTGCTGTTCCTTCCACCATTGCTTTTCGCGGCGGCAGTGCAGACATCCTGGCGCGATTTCCGCTACAACCTGGTTAGCATTTCGATGCTGGCGCTGGGGCTTGTAAGTTTCACGGTGTGGGGCGTGGCGATTGCGTGCCGCTGGATTCTCCCGCACTTCACGTGGCAACAAGGAGTGGTCCTGGGCGCGGTCGTTTGCACCACTGACGCGATCGCAGCCACGGCGATTGCCCGGCGAACCGGCTTGCCGCAGAAAATCACCGACGTGATCGAGGGAGAAAGCCTGGTCAACGACGCCAGCGGCCTGTTGGCGCTGCAATTCGCAATTGCGGCAGTCACAACAGGCCACGCGCCGCGTTTCTCCCAACGCATGTCGCTGCTTTTTTATCTCATCGCCGGCAGTGCCCTGCTTGGTCTGGCCCTGGCGATGTTCGTCTCCTGGGTAGTAAAACAAATCGACGACGCGCCCATCGAAATTACGATCACGATTATCACGCCCTACATTGCATACCTCACGGCGGAAAGCCTGCACTCTTCAGGAGTGCTCGCAACGGTTGTCTGTGGCATCTATCTTGGCCATCAAAGATCATTTTTCTTCTCCACGAGAGCCCGCATCCAGGACCTGGCCGTCTGGGAAACTTTAAGTTTCGTGCTGAACGGCATCGTTTTCATTCTTATCGGCCTGCAATTGCCCTACATTCTCGCCGAAATCCGCACCCTGAGCTTCAGCCGCCTGCTGCAAATCGGTGCATTATTCAGCGCCGTGGTAATTTTGCTTCGCCTCATCTGGGTTTATCCCGGTGGATGGATAGCCAATTGGATTCGCCGGCGGCTTTTGCACCAACCCGAGACGTTGCCCAACCCCCGCTATATTTTCATTGTCGGATGGACCGGCATGCGCGGCGTGGTCGCGCTCGCAGCAGCGATATCTTTGCCCCAAACGCTCACCGACGGCTCGCCATTCCCGGAGCGCAACATCATCATTTTTCTGACTTTCTGCGTTATTTTCGTGACGCTCGTTCTTCAGGGTCTGACACTTCCATACTTGATCCGCCGCCTAGGATTGGCGCAGGCTCCTTCCGCAAACCCGGAGGAAGAGCAAGCACGATACGCAATGATCGACGCGGCGCTCGCTTATCTCGAATATGCGCGGGACACGGACCAACCCGAATTCCGCCCCGTTTATGACGACTTGATGCGCATCCAGTATCATCAACTGAACCTGTTGCCGGGCGACCGCACCTTTGACACCGGCTACAGCCCGCAGGACTACGAACGGTTTCGCGATGTGTCACGGCATATCCGGGCTCTGCAACGTGCCGCATTGCTCAACATGCGCAACGAAAATAAAATAAATGATCACGTCTTGCGGCAGCTGGAGCAAGAACTGGACCTGTTTGAACTACGCTACGCAAATGCCCAATAAATCCGCGGCCAATACGGGCTGGATGAAAACAATATTTGCGATCTCGTTTTGGTTTTGCGCGGCTCCAGCAGTTTTGGCGCAAGCAAAGCCTGCGCAGAGCAAATCGACAGACCCGGACAAACTAGGACTACCCTGCATTCAGATTCTTCAGAAAAGCTCGCAAGATTGGGTCGCGTACTTTGACGAAAAGACAGCCTCCGCCAAGACCAACGGATCAAGCGGCACTCTTCGCGCCATTGCTACCTACGCAATGTGTTTTGACGCGCGCACAACTTTTTTGGCAGCAACGCTCGGCAAATCCGGGAAAGGTCCACTCCTGGGCGCGACGGGAAACTTCCGCGATTTTCAAGCGGCGCTGGATAATTTCACCGCAAAAGCGCTTACAGCCGTGAACAAACAACCAGGGTCGTCGGAAGCCGCTTACGCCGGACTCTACGAAAAGCAATTTCGCTACGAGTTTTATCGGGACTATGCGCACAAAAATTCGCGATCTCGCCAGCTCACGGCCGATCAATCCGACGAATTCAGCAAGGCCAAGAACCGGTTTGGCGAGCTCCTCGGATTGTTACCAGATGAAACGGCGCACACCGTTCACGCTGCGTTCAGCCAGATTTTTTCAGGTGGGCCCGTGGATGAGGTGACTAAACTCGAGGTCTATCGCTACGCGATCTTCCTCCTGGAGTCGCCGAAAGATAAACCCTTCTCGCCACCACCGTTTTGACCCTAGCCCACCCGTCTGCTAGTCTCTTTCGTTCTTATCCTTGGGAGATCGAAATGAAATTGAAGGCGGTAATTACGCTTGCGAGCTGGGTGTGCATTTTCAATGTGTCCACGTTGCATGCGCAGCTGGACGACAAAACTCGACAACTCTCGCGCGACATCCTCAAGCAGTTGGTTGAAATCAACACAACGGATTCCGTTGGCAGCACAACGGTAGCCGCGGACGCCATGGCCAAGCGGCTTCTTGATGCAGGATTTCCCGCCGCTGATGTACAAGTGCTGGGACCGAACGCCCGCAAAGGCAACATGGTCGCGCGAATTCACGGCACGGGCGCGCAAAAACCAATTCTATTCATTTGTCATCTGGATGTAGTCGAAGCGCGACGTGAGGACTGGTCCACCGATCCATTTCAATTCCTGGAAAAGGACGGTTATTTCTACGGGCGCGGTACGGGAGACATAAAAGATGGCGACGCATTCCTGGTCACTACATTCATTCGTCTGAAACAAGAAAACTTTAAACCCGACCGCGACTTGATTCTTGCGCTCACCGCAGACGAGGAAGGCGGCAAATTCAATGGCGTCGATTGGCTGATCAAAAATCATCGCGATCTAATCGACGCGGAATACGTAATCAATCCCGATGCCGGCGACTTCGAACTCGACAATGGAAAAAGGGTGGTCATCGGCATACAAGCAAGCGAAAAGCTATATCAGGATTTCGATTTGAAGGTTATAAACCCGGGTGGCCACAGCTCCCTACCGACGTCCGAAAACGCGATTTATGAATTAGCCGAGGGCCTCACGCGCCTGGAACACCATCAATTCCCGGTGGAGCTAAATGACGTAACGCGCAGCTATTTCGCGCGCGAGGCTGACATTCTCGGCGGGCAAACCGGTGCCGACATGAAGGCCATCCTTCAAGATCCTCCGGATCCAGCAGCGCTCGCACGGCTTTCCGCGATACCGTTTTATAACGCGCGCCTACGTACCACATGCGTCGCCACTCGCCTGGAAGGCGGCCATGCGAATAACGCCTTGCCGGGAATGGCGCGTGCCAATGTAAACTGCCGTATTCTTCCGGGGCATTCGCCCGACGACATTCAAGCCACGCTGGTAAAGGTTCTAGATGATCCGAAGTTAGTAGTTACACATGCTGTGGGGCTCGGCTCCAGCGGCATCCCGAATCCGCCTTCGCCGATACGACCCGATTTGATGAGCGCGCTGAAAAAAGTCGCCGACGAAATGTGGCCGGGCGTTCCGATTGTTCCGGTCATGGACGCCGGTGCCAGCGACGGCGCGATTTCTCGCGCAGCGGGCCTACCCACATACGGATTGCCCGGTTTATTCATGGACGTCGACGACGACCGTTCCCACGGCCGCGACGAGCGCGTTCGCGTCACTTCTTTCTACGACGGAGTCGACTTCTACTATCGGCTCATTAAGACGTTATCGACGCCACTATAGTCGTGTTTCCAAGAAAAGGATCAGCAATGAGTCTGATGCGACGCGGGATTCTTATTGCTTCTCAAAACCAATGGATGCGCGAACACGCGCCGCGCTACGGGTTCATGCGCCGAACCGTTGCCCGATTTATGCCCGGTGAAGACGTACAAGACGCATTGACCGCCGCCCGCACGCTGGCCGCCGGTAATATCCACTCCGTTCTGACGCATCTCGGTGAAAACATTACGGACCGCGCGGAAGCCGAAGAGGTCACTCGGCATTACCTGAACGTCAACGACCGCATACGCGCTTCGAATCTTTCGACGGAACTTTCCGTCAAGTTAACTCAGCTGGGACTCGATCTCGACGCCAAGTTCTGTTACGAAAACTTCTCAAAGCTGATCGCAAACACGGCGGCCGGGAAAACCCTGTGGATCGACATGGAACAAAGCCCGTATGTGGACGCGACGCTGGAATTATTCCGGCGGGCGCGATCGGAGCACGCCAACGTCGGCGTTTGCCTACAGGCTTATCTTTATCGCACAGAGAAAGACTTAGACACGCTGATCCCGATGGGCGCTGCCATTCGCTTGGTGAAGGGTGCCTACAATGAGCCCGCGGAAATTGCATTCCCTGTAAAGAAGGACGTTGATGAAAATTTCCTTCATCTTGCGCAACGCTTGCTGAGCCCAGAGGCACGCCGTGCGCGGGTGCGAGCCGCCATTGCCACCCATGATCGGAGCTTGATAACGAAACTCACCGGATGGTCTGCGTCCCAAGGTATTCAAAAAGCACAGCTCGAATTTCAAATGCTCTACGGCATTCAGCGCGCTGAACAATTGCGATTGGCACAGGCGGGTTATCGCTCAGGTGTGTTAATCGCCTACGGCTCATTCTGGTATCCGTGGTTTATGCGGCGCTTGGCTGAGCGGCCCGCCAACGTGCTTTTCCTGGCGCGTAACTTCTTCTCGAATTGAAGCTCGGTTTAATAAAAATCGTGGACGGCGGCAAGGTCATGCAAGGGCCATGCACCCCGACGGGACTTCCAACTAGCGGGTGCTTTCGTCTCTTTCCACTTTGCCGTCGCGCAACCGGATTACGCGATGGGCGTGCACCGCGATGTCAGATTCGTGGGTAACCAGAATTATCGTATTGCCCTGCTCATGCAAGCGCGCAAATAATCCCATAATTTCTTCCCCGGTTTGAGAATCGAGATTTCCGGTTGGTTCGTCCGCCAACAGTATCGAGGGATGATTCACCAACGCGCGTGCGATCGCCACGCGCTGACGCTGTCCGCCCGAAAGCTCGTTAGGCTTGTGCATCATGCGCTCGCTCAAATCCACTTGATCCAGTGCTTTTTTCGCGCGATCCAGGCGCTCTTCCGACGCGGTGCCGTTGTAAATCATGGGGAGTTCCACATTGTGCAGAGCGGTGGCGCGCGGCAATAAATTAAACGTCTGAAAAACGAACCCGATTTCCTTATTTCGAATGTAAGCAAGCTCGTCGTCATCAAGCTGGCTAACTAGTTTGCCCGCAAGCCAGTAACTTCCTTTGCTAGGAGTATCCAGACACCCAATCAAATTCATCAAGGTAGATTTTCCCGAGCCCGAAGGGCCCATGATCGCAACGTACTCGCCCTTGTGAATATCGATGCTCACACCGCGCAGTGCATGCAATTGCTGGGCGCCCATTTCATAGGTCTTCCACAATTCCGCCGTCTTGATGACGATGCCCGCGTCCACAAGATCCTGCCGGTAGCTCTGAACAGGGGGCACTTGTTCGATTTGTTCCGCCGGCATTGACATGCGTTCCAATATCGCTCGATTAAGTTTGGGGCTCTTCGCGCTTAGGTGTGGAATTGTCTACCTTTATGCTGGCACTAGGCCGCAGCGTACGCAAGGCCTTGTAGCTGCCGGTCACGATTTCGTCACCATCTTGCAATCCGCCCGTGATCTCAATGTCCGTGACGCCCGAGATCCCTGTTTGCACCGGCGCGAATTCCGCCTTTTTGCCGCGCACGACGAAGACTCCCTGTACATCGACCTTCTGCCGCTGTCCGGAAGACGCCGGCTTCGGCGCCGCTAAGGTGACGCCGCCGCCATTCGCCTTTTGCGCCTCGTCGATATCCGCCTGCGTGCGCATCGCCAGGGCCTGGATAGGAACTGTCAGCACGGCCTTTTTCTCGGCCGTTTGAATCTTAGCAGTAGCAGAGAGTCCAGGCCGAACCGCGTTCGGCGGATTATCGACAACCACCACAACCTTGAAATCGCGGGCTTCCTGCGTGTTCGCTGTGGTCTGCGTCGTAGCCGCTTGCCCCGACGAACGCAAAATCGCCAATTCGCCTACCTGGCTCACACGGCCCTTGAAGGCTTTTCCGGGGATGGCGTCGATCGTAACGTCGGCTTGGTCACCATCACGCACATTCGTGATGTCAGTTTCATCCACCTTCACTTCCGCCGTGACAATGCTCATATCCGAAATGGTCATCAAAAAACTCCCCTCAGCGTTCTGAATCCCGGGCACCACATTCTCGCCCACGCGCACCGCGATATAACTAACGATCCCGTCAATCGGCGCAACATAAGTGGTCTTGCGCAGCACGTCCTTCTGATGTCTTAAAACCGCTGTAGCCTCTTCGAGGTTAAATCGCGCCTGCTCGCGCGCCGCTCTTGTTTGTTCCACCTGCGCCTTGCTCGCATTTATCGCTGCTACCGCGCTGTCGTAGGTCGCCTTGTTGGCGTCATATTCAGATTTTGCGATCAATTGCTCTTCGTAAAGTTTCTGGCTGCGCTCCCAATCGAATTTTGCCTTTTCGAGGTCCGCCTGGCGTTGGGCCAAGGTAGCTACGGCAGAGTCATAACTCGCGGACGAGGCGTGCATCCCAGCTTCCGACGCTGCAATCGCGGCTTGTTGCGCCTGCACGTCGGCGCCCGGCTGTATATTCTCCAAATGCAGCAAGATGTCGCCCTTCTTAACGTGGTCTCCTTCCTTGACTACGATGTCGGTAATTTTCCCAATGCCCTCACCCAGTACGTTGGTGTAATTCTTGGGCCGAATCTCGCCCGAGGCGGTAACGATGGAGGTGAGGTCTTCCTTCACAACGCGACCGGTTTGAACGGTGATGACGCCCTTATTAACCTGGTACACGCTGAACCAAGTTATGCCCCCTAAGACCAGGACGGCACCCACGCCTATCAGCACTTTCTGCCACGTTTTCATCACTTTAACCTTTGAATCCGGTCTCGGCGGGCCGACATTTGTGCCCCATCTACAGTTGAATACGCGCCACGGTTACAAATTGTTTCCCTGTTAGACGCTCTCGCCCTCGAAAGGAAGCGCACGTATGGTTATTGGGAGATGTCGTCCCTGCTATCTATACGTCTCCGGCATCTCAACCACAATTCGCACCTAGAAAAACAGGGCAAAACCGAATTGTAATTGGATTTCGAGTGGAAGGAAACAGTGGCCCTTGATTTCAATACGAAGCTCTAGTCCGAACTGGGAATACAGGTACGTTGCGGCCCACAAGAACACCACCTACGGTGTCCCAGATCTCCGCTTCGTAAGCTGCTCCAAGCGAGTACTATTATTTGGAATCCTATTAGTTTGTGAGAACTCATCAAGCATTGCTCGTCCAATTCCCAAGCAACCCAACGCTTCGAACCTGATTCATAGTTTCCATAACTGAAGGACCGACACGGGAAACGGTCGTTGACCTGTACCAGGGGACAGGTTAGAATTCACGCTCTCGGGGTAAAGGCGTCAATCATGGGTCGTCGTTGTGTCAAGCTGTCTGTTTTAACTATGTTAGCGGGCGCATTGGTCTGTGTGCCCGGTGCATTTGCGCAAGGTGAATCTCAGCAGACTCCCCAGAATCAACAGCCGGATCAGAGCGACAAGAAAACTCAAAAGCAGGCCGCCAAGCAACGATCCCAAAGGGATAAAGATCTTTTCAAAGAATTAGACTCGCAATATAAGAAATGGCTTAACGAAGACGTCGTTTACATCATTTCCCCCGAAGAACGCAGCGCTTTCCTGCATCTGCAAACCAACGAAGAGCGCGAACAATTCATCGAGCAATTTTGGCAGCGCCGCAATCCCGATCCCGACTCCGCTGAGAACACTTTCAAGGAAGAACACTACCGCCGCATTGCCTACACCAACGAACATTTCTCCTCAGGCATACCCGGCTGGAAGACGGACCGCGGCCGAATTTACATTATGTGGGGCGCGCCGGACGAAATTCAGTCCCATCCTTCCGGTGGAAGTTACGATCGCCCGGCAGAGGAAGGCGGCGGTGAGACCTCCACGTATCCGTTCGAGGATTGGCGCTACCGCTATTTGGAAGGCATCGGCGAAAACGTCGAACTCGAATTCGTCGATCCCACCATGAGCGGCGAATATAAGCTGACCATGGACCCCAGCGAAAAAGACGCGCTGCTGTACGTTCCCGGCGCGGGACTGACCGAGATGGAATCGATGGGCCTTTCGAGCAAGCAGGCGCGTTTTAATAATACGGACGGAACGCACATGGCCGCGCCGATGGGTATGACCCCGGAGACAATGCAAGAATTCTCGCGGCTCGATCTGTATGCAAAGATCCAGCAAGCACCTCCGGTTAAGTTCAAGGATTTGGAAGCAGTCGTCACCTCGCGCCTGGTTCGCGACCAAGTGAAGTTCCAATATCGGACCGACTTCCTGCGCATCACTTCCGATACAGTTTTGGTGCCGATCACAATTCAAATTCCCACACGTCAACTCAGTTTCCAGGAAAAGAACGGGGTCGATTCCGCATCGGTCAATCTGTTCGGCAGGATTACGAGCCTCAGCGGGCGAATCGTGAACACATTCGAGGATAATGTCCGCCGCGATGTTCCGGCAGCCCTGCTGCAACAATCGCTGGCAACAGCGTCTATCTACCAGAAGGCAATACCGCTTAGCCCAGGCCTCTATCGGCTCGACATAGTGCTGAAGGACACAAATAACGGAAACGTCGGCGTGGTAAATACTCGTCTGGCCGTTCCGCGATTTGAGGATGATAGCCTTTCCTCGAGCACCTTGATTCTTGCGGACCAGATCCAGCGCGTCTCATCCAAAGACATCGGACTGGGCCAGTTCGTTCTCGGTGACGTCAAGGTCCGGCCCCGCATTGATGCCAATTTCGCCGCCAACGATTCGATGGGCGTTTTCCTTCAGGTTTACAATCTGAAAGTCGACGACAAAACCCATAAGGCGGACGCTTCCGTTCAATATCGTGTGACCAAAGACAAGGGCACCGATCCGGTGCTGAAGTTTGACTTGGCTCAGGACAAACTACCCGAGCACGGGGAAGAACTTACGCTCGAGAACGTGATCACCCTTGGCTCGCTTGCACCCGGAAAATACAAGCTGGAAGTGGCCGTCACCGACAACCTAACGAAAAAGACCATCACCCCGGTTACCGAATTTACAGTTCGGGCGGCCGGGTCGGCAGCACCGCAACCGCAGGGGAGGTAAAGCTACGTGAGTCGCCCGGTGATTCGCGCAATGGGCCTGGCGCTAACTTTGTGCCTATCCTTGTGCTTGATGGCGGGAACCGCTTCGGCTGCTCCGAGCTCGGGAAAGATCACGGGACTTGTCGTCGACTCGGCAGGTGCGCCACAGATGGGTGCTACGGTTATCGTTACCTCGGACCAGTTGTTGAACAACCTTTCACTTCAGCTTCTTACCAATGATCGAGGGCGTTTCTCGACAGCCACCCTGCCCGCCGGCCTTTATTCAATCAAGGTCACCCTCGCCGGCTTCTTGCCGGCCATTGAGCAGGATATCCAGGTAAGCGATCAGCACACCACCCTTTTGGAAATTGTGCTCGGCTCAGTCTTTACGTCCTTTGAAAAATTGCGCCGTACGCCCGATCAGCAGGTTTCTTCGGACGAGTGGGGCTGGGTGCTCAGGGCATCCGCCGCCACGCGTCCGGTCCTCCGCTGGCAGGATGGAGACGTTACCGCCGCAGCCGGCCTCACGCGCATGGACAATCCGCAATTGGAGGCCGCCCGCGCACGCGTGGAACTCACTTCCGGTTCCGATCATCCCGGTTCTATCTCTAACGTAGCTGATTCGCCTGGTACAGCGTTTGCCTACGCTTACGGCCTGGGCGAACTCGGCAGCTTCTTGATGGCTGGTCAATTCAGTTATGCGGGCAATTCCGAGGCGGGTGGTTTCGTTACGCAATGGGTGCCCTCTGGCGATTCGGGTTCCGGCCCGGTTACCACCCTGTTGATGCGCATGTCGCAGCTCGGTCCTAGCGGCCCAACATTTCGCGGGCTAAGAATGTCTCATGATTCCTCATTTAAGGTTGTGGACAGTGTCAGCGTTCGTTACGGTACGGACTTCATTGCCGCCGGTTTCGACGGGACGACCACAAGCTTGCGGCCTCGAGCGGAGATGGCTGTTCGCATCAGCCCCACTTGGCAAGCTTCCGTGCTTGCGACAACGAACACGTGGCAGGAATCGGCCGGCACTCAGGGCTCCCTGCAATCGACGCTCAATCAGCTCGATGCCTTTCCTACGCTGCTGCTGCGCGGTGGTCGTCCTGTCCTCGAGGACGATCTGCATGCGGAACTTGCTGTCGAACATGATCTTTCGAAGAATTCAAGCATCACCGCATCTGTATTTCATGACCGCTCCAATCACACGGCCGTCTTTGGACACGGCGCCATGTCCGGACCCGACTATCTGCCGGACTATTTTTCCGACGTTTTTGCTTACGACGCCGGCGAACTGAGCTCAATCGGGGCGCGGCTGGTTTATCAGCAGAAGATTTCGGGCAATCTCGAGATGACCATGGTTTACGCCTACGGCGGAGCGCTTTCTCCGAACGAGAGCCCTGTCGAGGCCGCGCTTCGTAACGAGTTGGCGATGCAATATCGCGTCAGCGCCGCCGCTCGCCTCACCGCTAAAATCCCGCACACCGGCACAAAGATCATCTCGGGCTATAAATGGATCAGCGGCCCCGCTGTGTCGCAGCAGGACCCCTACGGGCAGTCCATCTATCACATTGATCCTTTCTTGAGCATCCAGGTTCGTCAGAAACTTCCCGGCTTTATCCCCGGCCACCCCGAGCTTCTAGCAGATTGCGGGAACTTGTTGGCTCAGGGATACGTCACCCTGGCGACCAGCGACGGCCAGGTAGTCCTGGTGCCCACGTACCGGTTCTTCCGCGGCGGTTTGAGCTTCCAATTCTAAGTAATAGCCGATACGATAATCGGGACAATATCTTCCACAAACGGGATGTGGCGAGATTACCCCGAAGCTTATCCGCGTAAGTCTATGTCGTGAATTGACTTACTTAAATTGGGATCTGTGATTAGCTGGAACCTGACGTGCTAACATAAAAACTCTGAAGGATACTGGTGTACCTGCATGAACGATAGCTTGCGAATGCGACTTGGGGCTGTAGTCTTAGCCCTGTTTACATTGGCAGCCGTCGTTTTCGCCGTCCTCAATTACCAGCAGCGCTCCAATTTCGTTCTCCCCGATGATGGAGTGACCTGGATGGATTCCCAGCAGGGTGTCGTTGCTTGGCACATCGTTGCGGATTCCCCCGGTGCCAAAGCTGGAATTCGGCCGGGCGACATCGTCGTAACCGTTCGAGGTACCACGATCCATCGCGCCACCGATGTTACCCGCGTACTATTTCACGTCGGCCCCTGGACTGAAATTCGCTACGAGTTGCGCCGCGACGGGCGCACGTTTGAAACCCCGCTGGTCACTGCGCCGCAGGAAAATCCGTCTTCTATTGAAAATTATCTGCGCGTGACGGCATTGCTGTACCTGTTCATCGGCCTGTTCATTTTTGTTCGCCGCTGGAACGCGCCTCGGGCAATTCACTTCTATATTTTCTGCCTGGTTTCATTCGTCCTGTACAGTTTCCATTACAGCGGCAAACTCAATTCCTTCGACTGGATCATTTACTGGGGCAATATCGTCGCGATCCTCCTTCAGCCGGCCCTCTTGGTTCATTTCGCGCTCGTATTTCCGGAACGTCGCGGTACGCTGTGGCCAAAACTGGCGGCTGTTTACAGCCTCCCGGTCGCGCTGCTTGCGCTGCATATTTTTGTGGCCACCGGGACTCTGGAGTTTCTTCCATCCATCGAAAGCCGGAACTTCCTGGACACCTGCGATCTTCTGTATCTCGGCGCGTATTTCCTCATCGCCGCCGGCATTTTCCTGGCGAGTTACTTCCGTGCGCCGAGCGGTGTTTTGCGCCAACAATTGAAGTGGGTTACAGCAGGTACTTTCGCCGGCATCGTTCCGTTTCTTTTGTTTTACATCATGCCGCGTATTTTCAACTGGGTCCCGCAGCCCTGGATGAAGCTATCCGTTTTTTCTTTGGCCTTGATACCTCTCTGCTTCGGGTACGCCATCATCCGCTACCGCTTGATGGATGTGGACATCATCTTCAAACGGGGCCTTTCTTACACTTTCGCTACGGCTGCGGTCGTTGGAATTTATTTCGCGGTTATCGCGCTGATCGGCGAGCTCTTTCATCGTCCGGGATTATCTACCGGCCCCATTGGTGGCATTGTTGCCATCGTAGTAGCGGCGTTCTTGATCGAACCGTTGCGCGAGTGGGTACAGACGCGTCTTGACCGCTTCTTCTATCGCGATCGCCTAGACTATCGCCGAACCCTCATTGAATTTGGCCGAGCGCTGACCAATGAAGTCCGCCTCGAACCCCTCGTTGGTTCGGTGCTGGATCGCGTTTCACAAACGCTGTTGGTGGATCGCCTCGCCGTATTTCTCGAAGACCCTCTCGTTCCCGGACAGTTTGTACTATCGCGCTCCATGGGCTTGCGTCCAGAAGGCCCGCTCGATTTGTCGTTCCTCAATCCCGATCGTCCGGCTTTTCAACGCGGATGTTTATTCATCGAATCCGCACGCGCCGCAACCGAAGAATCGGAGTCTGTGCGCCGCACAGTCCAAGAGTTGGATCTGAATTATTTTATCCCGTGCCGTTTTCGCGAACACGCCGTTGCCGTTCTGGGTCTTGGCAAAACCGTTGATGGGGATTACCTCTCCAGCGACGACATCGAGCTTCTCCTCACCATAGCGGGATACGTAGCCATTGCCATCGAAAACGCGCGTCTCTACAACTCGCTCGAGCAGAAAGCGATGCAGATTGAGCGCCTGAAAGATTTCAGCGAGAACATCGTCGAATCCCTGAAAATTGGCGTTCTCACGGTCGATCTGGAAGATCGCATCGAATCCTGGAACCCGCAGCTGGAAAACTTGCTGATGATTTCGCGCAGCGAAGCGCTCCATCGTAAATTGCACGACGTCCTGCCGCAGGATCTGGTGTCTGAGATCACCGCGCGCGCGGCCAGCGATCACGTTTCCGGCATTTATAAATTCCATCTCAATACGCGCGCGGGCCAGCACCTGGTGATCAATGCTTCGATCGCGCCGTTGGTCGGCAAAAGTGGCACGCGGCTCGGCCGCCTGATCCTGCTAGACGACATCACTCAGCGCGTGCGCCTCGAAGAACAAATGGTCCAGACCGAAAAACTCACTTCGCTGGGCCTGCTCGCGGCCGGCGTGGCCCATGAAGTGAATACTCCGCTGGCCGTAATCTCGAATTACATTCAGATGCTGGCGAAGCAGATTCCCGCGGACGATCCTCGCCAGAAAACTATCGAGCGCATCGTGAAACAAACTTTCCGCGCCAGCGAAATTGTAAACAACCTGCTGAATTTTTCGCGCACCGGAGCGGCGGAGTTCATCGAAGTCGACATTAACAACGTGCTTGAGGAAACGCTCACCCTGGTGCAGCATCCTTTCAAAACTGCGCGCGTCAATGTGGTGAAGAATTATAACGAGCAGTTGCCGCCCGTACTCGGTTCCACGACGCGTTTGCAGCAAGTGTTCCTCAATCTTTTCATGAACGCGCGCGACGCCATGCCCCAAGGCGGCATGCTCGAAGTCCGCACCGCCGCGCACAACGGTTCTGTCGAAGTGGAAGTCACCGATACAGGCTCCGGAATTTCGCCTGAGAATCTCCATCGCATTTTCGATCCATTCTTCACAACCAAGGCCACCGGACGGGGCACCGGGCTAGGCCTTTCAGTAAGCTACGGCATCATAAAGGAGCACGCGGGGAAAGTGGACGTGCGCTCAGCTCCAGGTCAGGGGACTTCGTTCCGCCTGGAATTTCCTGTAGCCAGGAAACCAGTTCATGCCTAGAGGATCTATTCTTGTTGTCGATGATGAAGTGGAAATCAGGGAAGGTCTGGAAGCGCTTCTAACTTCCGAAAGTTTCGAGGTAACTCTGGCTGACACCGGCGAGGCGGGCTTGCAACAGCTCGAGGATCATCCGTTCGATCTGATGCTGCTCGACGTGAGCCTACCGGATCGCAACGGCCTCGAACTACTCCGTGAAATTCGCCGCCGCGACCCGCAGCTATCGATCATTCTGATCACGGCATTCGGCTCGATCGACATGGCCCGCGCTGCGTTCAAAGGCGGCGCACAGGACTACATCACCAAGCCATGGTCCAACGACGAACTGATCGCTCAAATTTCGCTGGCCATCGAAGGCCGTCGTCTGCGCGACGAAAACGTCCAACTCAAGCGTGCCCTCAAAGAACGCTACAATTTTCCAAACATCGTCGGCAAGAGCGACAAAATGCAGGCGGTATTTGACCTGGTCAGCCAGGTTGCGCCGTCGCGCTCCACGGTTTTAATTTCGGGTGAAAGCGGAACCGGCAAAGAAGTAATCGCCAAGGCCATCCACTCAGCCTCGACGCGCGCGGACAAAGCATTCATTCCCATCAATACCGGCTCGATCCCTGTCGATCTTCTCGAATCGCAATTATTTGGCCACGTAAAGGGCGCATTCACCAGCGCTGTCGCTTCAAAGAAAGGCCTTTTCGAGGTTGCCGATCAAGGCACAATTTTCTTCGACGAAATTTCCACCGTCAGCCCGGAAACACAAGCCAAGCTGCTGCGCGTGATTCAAGAGCGCGAATTCATGCGCCTGGGCGGCACAGAAACCATCAAAGTAGACGTCCGCATTCTAGCCGCCTCTAACGAAGACCTAACAAAACTCGTCCGCGAAGGCCGCTTCCGCGAAGATTTGTTTCATCGCCTGAACGTAATCTCTCTGCATCTTCCGCCGCTGCGCGATCGCAAAGAAGACATCCCGTTACTGATCACCCGCTTCCTCGAACAATTTTGCCGTGACAACGGCAAACCGCCGCGGATCTTCACTCACAGCGCGATGAGACTCCTGATGGATTACGAATGGCCCGGCAACGTTCGTGAGTTGGAAAACGTAGTCGAGCGTGCGGTAGTGCTGTCCACGCATGAGGCCATGGATG
This sequence comes from uncultured Acidobacteriota bacterium, assembly GCA_963703675.1. GTDB lineage: Bacteria > Acidobacteriota > Terriglobia > Acidiferrales > UBA7541 > Palsa-295. Next base: position 350,349 of record CAVPFH010000018.1, read on the forward strand.
CGGATTTACTGCCAGAGAGTGTCCGCACGCGCGAAATCGTCCGAGGGGTTCGCCTGCAGCTGGCAGAATTCCTGCCGCCGCTCCCAGGCCAGCTAGGCGGCTCCGGGGCAGCTCCATCACTATTCGAAATTCTGGAAGAAGTCGAACGCCGCATCATCGTAGACATGCTGGAGCGCACGAATTGGAATCAGACAGAAGCGTCCGAGCGTTTCCAGGTACCGCTCTCCACGCTGAACCAAAAGATAAAGCGCCTGGGAATCGAAACTCGCCGTCGCGCAATGTCTCCGCGCGGCACAGCCGGTTACGGCGAAGGCCCAGGAGAATTCGCAGCCGGCAAGTAAATCCCGAAAGAAATACACACAAGAAAAAAGGCCGGCAAATCCGCGACATTGGCGGCGGCCGGCCCTTTTTCAGGCTGCTTCGGCTTCTCTCTAGCAGGGTGAATCTATCTACTTCGCGTTCTCTACCGCCTCGGTATAATCGAGCAACGCCTGCGCTTCGATCGAAAATGCCAAAGTATCCCACCAGTGAATCGGCTGATGGTGGAACTCGGCAGCTTCCAGCCGTGCCTCCATTCTCGACGCCAGATCATCGCGCAAAGAAGTGATGAACTTGATCTGGTTCTCAAGATTGGTGTAGGTGGAATCGTCGCTGGCATTTCCCGAAGCCAACGCTCGCGTTGAAATCTTCAGGCTCGCAAGACCCAGTGGCCCGACCGGCGCGTTGATTTTCTTAAACCACCGTGCGAACTCGATGAAATTATCCTGGTCCGCGCTGATGCCGTCCGGCTGCGCCCACGGATGAATGTCTTCCGCAAGCACCCTGCCTTCGTGCGAATAATCATCTTTCAGTCCTGTCAGCGCCAGCATGGTTGGACGAATGTCGGTATGGTCCGACCAAGTCGCGTCATCCTCACCAATATTCTTAACCCCCGGGCCAACAAAACCCAACCAGGTGCGATTGATCTGGGGGTCCACTCCACCGTGGTTCCAGGCAAACCCGGAATCCTCCGCCGCGATGGGACCGCTCAACTCAAAATAATAATCCGGGTCACCGAACATGATGTACGTCGGCGTGCGCAACGGATCGCCCGTGATCATGTGCAACAGTTTCAGTTCCACCGGATCGGCCAGATAACGCGTCAAAGTATCGGTGTTCCCGGTAATCGGGCTCACAGTTTGCAGTTGCGCAGTCGTCCGCTCGAATTCGCGTGCGAGCGGATTTCCAGGCCCGGGATTCCCGTCGATATAGAACACGGGCGCCATATCGTATTGAATATCGATCTGCGTGCTGGCAAGCGCCGGATTCTGGCTATCCAGCAACGTCTGAATGTTGCTATCGATTTCGCCGAGTTTCGCATAGCTGCATGGCACAGTCACGCCATCGCAGTTTGCCGGCGTCGGCGGCCCACCAGCGAAATGATCGCCTTCGTCAGCGGTGATAACGAATAGCGTGTTTTCCTTGGTAATACCGTCGGCCTGCAATCGCTCGAAGAATTTCCCGAAAGCATTGTTGTACGCGGCCAGCTGCGCAACGTAGCAAGCATCACCAGGCCCGAGCGCCCCTTGTTCCGGATCGGTCAAACACTCCGCCGGCTCATCAGCATTCTCCCCGGCGTGGTTATCGTGTGCGTCTGCAATATAAGCATACGTCACCGGAACTCCATGCTCCTGCATGCCCGCGACGTAGGCCAGCGACTGCGCCGCGGAAATTCCGCCGAACCCAGGAAATCCGATGTCGCCACTATCATCATTCATCACCATCCCGTCGAGGTCGACAAGCGGACCGCCAGGACTAATTATCGGCGCAACGAATTTGTTCCCATAAAGCGCCTTGAACCCGTTGTAGCCGCCGGGTTCCTCGGGCAAGAGATCCGGCTCGCCGCCATTTGCAGAAGCGCACACGCCACTACCGGCCGCGCAATGAATCGAAATTCCTTCATAGTCGGCCACCGCTTGATAGAAATTGCTGCTAACTTCAGCCTGCGCCTCGGCCAGCCGCGTAGGATCCGACGCGAACACCGTGGCGATGTCCCCGTTCACATTTTCCAGCTCGATGTTTGCCGTCGAGACCGCTCCCATGTTGCACCCGGCCCGTGTCCAAGGAACCCAGGGCGCGGGCGCATTCTTACCACTCGGCGTGACCATGAAAAAACTCGGATCGGTGCTGGGGCTCACGATGTCAGTCCAATACTGAAACGAGCTGGCGAACCCATCGAAAAATTTGCTGCCCGGAGGGATTGAACCACCCGAAGCTGTTCGCCACCGGGATGCCCTGGCGGTCTCCATAAACACCGGTAATGGAGGTAACAATGTCATCCGCGGTGTGCGATTTCAGCGGAGTATGTTCGTGTGTGATGAATGAGCCGTTCCCACGCAGAAAATTCAGCAAATTGGGCATCTGCTCCAGGTCCGACGGTAGGTTCGGATTATCGCGAGTGAAGTGGACGTTATCGAACTGAATATAAATGACGTGTTTGATTTGGCCGGTCGGAGATTTCAGTTCACAGCCGCCATTCGCGCTTGCAGTGGATTGCGGAGCCGGCGGCAACGGCTTGGCCGCCACCGCTTCCGGAAATAAAAGTACCGCAGGGCTGAACGTGAAGGTGCAGGCCATGGTGACGGCTAAAGCTTGCCGCAGCCGGACGGATACTTGAACAGCTTTCCTTCTAAGCGGATTAATAAACGGGGTCACACCCTTGCGGGAAGTAGGCACGGTCGGCCTCCTGGAGAGGAATGGTTGCCGACAATTTATAGTCCTGCTACATACCCGAAGGGTTACGCCCCAGCAAATAATTGGTTAATGGTTGGTAACAGACTAAGTGCGGAATTGGAGTTCGCCGTCCACACGTACCATGACTCACGTGAGCCGGCCTGCCACTTCGCGCTGCTTCATGCGCAGCCCGCACGCAATCTGCATGTAAGATACTTCTCGCAGAGTCACACGCCATTTGGCGATAAATAATCGATCCAAGGAGGATCTCTTCTGGCCCAGTCCGTTCCAGCCACAGACGATGCGCATCAGCCTGAGGGTCAGGAGCTCCGCCGTCAGCTAGGTATGGGCTCGGCTGCGGCAGCCGTCGCCGGCGAAGCCATCGCCGTCGGCATCTTCCTCACGCCCGCAGGAATGGCCAAATCCCTTGCATCGCCGTTCTGGCTGTTGATTGTCTGGCTCGCCGTTGGCTCGATGACTCTGAGCGGGGCACTGTGCTATGGCGAACTTGCCGGACGTTTCCCAACCGCAGGCGGAGCCTATGTGTACCTCCGCGAAAGCTTTGGCCCGCGCACCGCATTTCTCTATGGCTGGATGTGCCTGCTTGTTCTGGACCCCGGCCTCACTGCGGCATTCGCCACTGGACTCGCCGCCTATGCGGCATACATTTTTCGCTGGCCTCCATGGGCAATAAAAATTGCCGCAGTTGCTGCCATCTGCGCGATCGGGGTACTGAATATTTACAGCACGCGGATCAGTGCAGGGTTCCTCCGCTGGATAACCTGGCTGAAATTTGCCGTACTGACCATGCTGACGTTTTGGGCTCTGGCTTTTCGCCTCGGCTCATGGTCACACTTCGTTCCGTTCGTCGCCCAGCGACCAGGGGCACTGCCGTTAGCTCCCGCGCTCGGAGCTGCAGTCGTGGGTGCGTTTTTTTCGTTCGGTGGCTGGTGGGATGCCACAAAAATTGCAGGTGAGGTACGCGACCCGGGACGCACAATGCCGCGTGCGCTGGTACTCGGGGTCCTCGGCGTCACCGTCGTTTACGTCGTCATCAGCGCCGTCTTCATTTATTTAGTGCCCATCGAAAAAGTCACGTCCGACGGCACTTTCGTCGCGCAAGCCGGCGAAGTCCTGTTCGGCCCCGCCGGCGGTATTATTTTTGCGGCGATCGTGGTGGTATGCGTGTTGGGGAGCTTGGCCGCCTTCATGATTTCGGCGCCGCGTGTCTACTACGCAATGGCAAACGATGGCGTTTTTCTGAAATCTGTGGCGCGCGTTCATCCGCGTTTCGGCACGCCCGCGCGAGCTATAGCGATACAGGTATTCATAGCAGGCCTACTGGCCGCGCTCGGCTCTTTCGAACAAATTGTTGCCTACTTCTTCTTCGTAACGGTGCTCTTCCTGGGCTTCACCGTGGCAGGCCTCTTTATAATTCGGCGCAGACCAAAACAAACCGAAACAATCATCCTTACTGCCGGGTATCCTTATACTCCCGTTGCATTCCTCGTGCTCGTGACTATGATGCTCATGCTCCTTCTGACGCGCAGCCCGCGGGAAGCCGCGCTGGGTTGCGTTGTGGTCCTTGCGGGCTGGCCTGTTTATAGCTGGCGCTGGAAAAAACCACTTTGATCTGAATGAATGTGCGCTGCTTTGACGGAGAATTCGATGTCGACCGAAGAAAATAAGCCGCAAGACCCTGGCGTAGTTCCGTATGCTGCCCATAGCAATCCATCCACAAAAATCCACATAACCGAGGACGCCGACGCCACCGGCGATCTTGCAGCCGCACACGATTTCTGGCGCGCCGGCTCCGGCCGCAACCAGGTCCCTGGAATCATCAAATGTTTCGGAGCACGCCCCGATTTTCTTCGTCAGGTAGTGCAATTTTCGAATTCGGTCCACTTTTCGGAAGGCCATCTCGTCCGCCGTCACAAGGAAATGATCGCGAGCTACGTTTCCTTCCTCAACCGCTGCCCGTATTGACTGGACAGCCACGCATACTTCCTGCGTGTCCAGGGAGCCACCGATCAATGCGTCGCAGCAATTCTCGAAGGTAAACTCGAGGAAGCCGGCCTGACGTCGGCAGAGCGCGCGCTAATGGATTACGCGGAAATAATCACCAAAGACGCGGCGTGTTCCACCCACGCGGACGTCCAGAGATTGCGTGATGCGGGCTGGAAAGAAGACCAAATCGCGGAAGCGGTTTACATCACAGCGCTTTTCGCATTTTTCAATCGCGTGGCCGATGCCTTCGGCGTGCCCTCACAGGATTACTTAATAAAGGGAAAAATGACGCCGTAGAATTTTCCCGCCGTTTAGTTGTCAACGACCTAACAAACTAGCGGGCGACCTGCAATTCCTTCGAGGATTCGATACGGTGCGGCTTCCGGAGCGACCAGCGCGTTTGGCGGAATCAAAAATGTTTGTTCGAGAGCGTATTTCCCCGATATCGCCGCATGCGCAACCCCATCCGTAAAAACAAGCCAGGTAGCCGACGGCGGAAATTCCAGCCGCGTTTTCAAACAATTCTCCTGGAAGGCGGTATTTTCCTTGAGAAAATCGTGGAATCGTAGCATGAACATGTCATAGGGGGTACGGCCGGAAACTCCGATGCCAAGTTTCGCGCCCAAATTCTGTACCCTGCGCCCCAAAAGTGAATGGTCTCCTGCGATTTTCATTAGCCCCGCAGGTTTCGCAAATTGGCGTGCCAATGCATCGAAATTCTCGGTCGTGTTCCACACCCGTGGATGGGACGGGTTCAAATTCGTAAACACCCGCAATATTCGTCCGCCCCGAGTCGGACGGCTGGGAAAAGCATCGACGTGCAACAAATCATTGCGCTTGTGCACCGGCAGATCGCGCCCCGCCTCCTCCAGCGGACGAAAACTCGCGAAATCCAAATTCCATTTGCCGCTGTAAGGCGACAGAAAGTTTCGGACAAACTCAATAATCCGCGCACTGTAGTTCCGCATAATCGAATGCATCCGTTCGACACTAGCCGCGTCGCCTGAAACACCTCGCAAAATATCATCGCCGGGCCGGTACGAAACGTTCTTGTGCAATCGCAGTTCGGTCCATTGCTGTTCACGGAGAAATTGCTGATCGTCAACGGAAAGTTCGAACGGAAGCTCAGAAAACAAAAGTATCTGCCCGCGTTCGGCCATCCGGCAATACGCCCGCGCCTTTTGCTCCTGACGCTCAGCATCGATCCAGCCGCCAGGAAATTTATAATCCTCCACGATGATCCACGGCGGATTGTTCATCGTGCTTCGGGCTTCTTTGTTTCCCTCTGGACCTGGTGTCCCAGAGGCAGCAGCGTAGTTCTCAAATCCAATCCGGAAAGATCGACTCCCTCGAGGTTCGTCTCCCGCAGAATCGCAGTTTGCAAATCGGCGCCGGTAAAGTCAGCACCCCGGATTTCGGCTTGTCGAAAGTTTGCAGCGCCGAAATTGGCACCCCGCAAAACTGCCCCTCGCAAATCGGTGCGAAAGAGTTCAGCGCCTCCGACTTGCGCCTCCGTCAGATCGGCGCCGTTCAGGTTCGCTTCAGTCAAATCCGCCTTGCGCAGATCAGCGCGCCGCAGCTTCGCCCTGCTCAAATCGACCGAAGAAAGCCGGGCGTTGTAAAGCTTCGCCCCCTCCAGATCGGCGCCTTGAAGATTCATCAGATCCAGATTCGCGCCTTCCAGATTTATGCGCGACAAATCCGCGCCCGCCAGATCACCGCGCACACCCGTATCGTCGCCGCGCACAAACCTCTGGTGCGCCTCGATAATCTCCGACACCCGCTTGCCCGCATGCTTAATACTCTTTGGCGATCTCAGACTGCCTCCTTCCCAAATTCTCTTAAATCTGTAGTCTTCTTCAGCAAGATCTGTGCCGCTGGGTTTGATTTTACTAGAATCCAGCACCCGGCGGGAGGCCGGTTCGCATCGGGTCGCGCTTCAATTCCACCAACCGTAATGAAACTCCAGCTGCTTCGCCAGTTAGCAGTCGCCCGGAATGCACTTCAAATAAACGGTATGGTATTGTAAAAATTGGCATGAAGCGTTCTCTCATAATATCGCGCGCAATTATCCTAATCATCGTTTGTGCCTGTGCGCAGCACGCGGCGGCGCAACAAGTCACTGAACAGCCGACAGAAGAAGTCGTCGTCAATCTCGCTGCAGGACGAGTCATTATCGCCGTCGTCAAAGACGCGATACTGATTGCCACTATCGAAAATCCCATCGAGCCGCAAACGCACCCGCCGATTCCCGTGCAGTTGAACGGACGACGCGTGGGAATACTGCTCGGCGCGGTGGATTGGTTTTCCCCCTCCTCGCAATTGGAACTCGCGCGACTCGATCGCGAATTACCCAGCCTGCGCGGCCACCTGCTCAACGCAAGTCCCAATCCTCGTCTGGCCCAGGCTGCAGCTAATGTAGAGGCCGGCGACATCGAGGCCGTCGGCCAGGGCCTTTTTGAGCGCCTCAACGTCGTCGCGGCCGATTTTCACGGCAAGCTCGACTGGCCGCCCGATGAGCCTGTCGTGGAACTGATCCTTGCAGACTACATGGAAGGTTACGGCCCAGAGGTCTGGCGGCTGACCTTTACACTTAGGCAGGAAATGCAGCGTATGGACTATTACGATACGCACATTTCGCACCCCAGCTTTTCACAAATTTGGCCTCCTGAAAAAGGTCAGCCGCACTCGCTGATGGAGTTTCAATATCCACCCGATACCGCGCAGCCCGCCCTGCTTGATTTACTGCGTCAAAAAGATCCACGCCTGCAAAAAATCGCTACCTCCGACACAAAGATGGGGGAAGTCGCGAACTATTTGCTGGAAGGCCAGAGCAACAAGATACTCTCCGTCGATGCCACGCAGTTTCTTCGAGCGGCCTTGACGACGCTGGGGTCCGCAAACGTCCGCCGGACTATGGCCGCGATCAACCTTGAATCCGGCTTCGAATGGATCCTTCGCCCGCCGTCGGAGCCCAAGCGACCGACCGCTCAGAAAGATCAAGAGCGCCCAGCCGACGCCCCTTCGCTGCTGAAGCCTTCCTCTCCCGATTAAAACTAATCCGACGCTAAAATCCCAAACTGCTTTTTTTCTCGGCCAACGATTTCTGCAGCCGCGCGTTCTTTTCCGCAACTGACTTCGCAAGCTCTTCCTTATGTTCCACCAACTTCTGGGCGATCGCGGAGTCCGACAGCGCAAGAATCTCAGCAGCAAAAATCGCCGCATTCACGGCACCTGCCTTATCGATGGCCATTGTCGCCACGGGAATCCCGCCAGGCATCTGCACCGTCGCGAGCAGCGCATCCAGACCATTCAGCGAACTTGTTCCCATCGGTACTCCAATCACAGGCAACGTCGTATTCGCGGCCGTGACTCCAGCGAGATGCGCGGCCGCGCCCGCAGCAGCAATCAAGACTTTTAATCCCCGACTCTGCGCGGTCGTTGCGTATTCGTGAGCACGCGCCGGCGTACGGTGCGCGGAAACAACTTCCATCTCATAGGCGATTCCGAACTTGTCGAGAACTTTTCCCGCTTCACTCATCACAGGCAAATCGGTGTCTGATCCCATCAAGATTCCGACCCGCACATCCTGTCGACCACTATTTGTTCCCAATTGAATCTCCTAGCTTACTTGCGCGACAACCGCACTCGCGCCTCCAGCATTCTCGAGTACTTCGATGCGATCCCCACGACGAATTTTGCCGGCTCGAATCACCTTGCACAACCAACCGCGCTGCCCGCGCAATTCCTCTTGAAGACCCATCCGAATTTCGTCCATACGCGAACAAGGATCGCAAGGTCCCGTAATCTCCAGTATAGAATCACCCACGCTCAAGATTTGTCCGGTAGTCAGCGACTGAAAATCCATTCCAAGCGTCGTGACATTTTCCTTTACCGCCCCAGGTGTCAGGCCAAATTTGTCCAACGTTTCGCGATCCATCAGCAACACCTGCCGCTTACTTCCAGAGTGTCCATGGATGCAACCTTTCAGTCCCTTATTTGCAATTGCCTCGGCCTGGGCGACTTCTTCCATCGAAAAACGATGCACCAGGCACCTGAAAACATGCTGCACCTCAGCCATTCGAGACCTGCGAGGCGATCCGAGCTGTCGGCTCCTTCGCGCCGATGTCGCTGCGATAATGGGCACCAGCAATTTGAAGGCTACTAACAACGTAGTATACAGTTTGACTTGCCTTCGCTAACGACGGCCCCGCCGCCGCAACGCCAAGAATCCGGCCACCGGTGGTATGGTAGTGACCGTCATGCCTTCGCGTTCCCGCGTGAAACACAACAGCGCCCGGCACTTCGCTCGCTTCGCGTAATCCCCTTATTTCCGTCCCCAAAATGAACTTTCCGGGATATCCCTCGGCTGCGACGACGACGCATATGCTCGCCCCAGATTTCCACTTTGCCCGCATTGCGTCCAGTCTCCCCAGGGCGGCCTGCATGCACGCATTTGCAAAGTCGAAGTCAGCACGCATCATTATCGACTGCGTTTCCGGATCGCCGAGCCGGCAATTATATTCAAGAACCTTCGGTCCTTCCGGGGTCAGCATCAATCCGAAGAAAATGAATCCACGATACTCAATGTTCTCTTCGCGTAATCCAGTCAGCGTCGGTTGAACAATCATCCGCACGATCTCGTCTTCGAGCTCCGGCGAAAGCATATCGTCGCTTGAATAAGTACCCATCCCCCCTGTATTAGGGCCCTCGTCGTTATCAAAAGCGCGTTTGTGATCCCGAGTGGGAATCATCGAGATAAAATTAGTCCCGTCGGTCAACACGATGTAAGAAAGCTCCTGCCCCACCAGCGCTTCTTCAATTAAAACGCGCCGCCCGGCGTCGCCGAATTCGTTCCTCACGATCAGTCGATCGATAAAGCTTGCCGCCTCATCACCGGACGACGTCACCAGCACGCCTTTTCCGGCGCACAGTCCGTCGGCCTTCACCACCAGCGGCCGGTTGGACTTCAGCGCGTCGCGGGCCTCAGCTACAGACTCGAAAACCCCGACTACATCTGCGGTTGGAATTCCATGTCGTTCCATGAATTCCTTCGCAAAGATTTTGCTGCCCTCGAGTCGTGCCGCAGCCCTGGCCGGCCCCAATATCGTCAAACCTCGCCTCGCGAACTCATCCACGATGCCATTTACAAGCGGCAATTCTGGACCAACGACGGTAAGGTCCGCGCCAAGCCGAATTGCCAAGTCTGCCGCAGCCGTAACGCTGCCGATATGCAAAGTTATGCATTCTGCGATGTCGGCAATTCCGCCGTTCCCCGGCGCGCAGCAAATTTCAGACACGCTCGGACTTTGCCGCAGCTTCCAAGCCAGCGCGTGTTCACGCCCACCACCGCCAATGATCAGAATTTTCATGTGTAAAGTCGAAACAAGCACGATACGGCGCGAGCTCTTGCGCTGTCAACATTTCTAGTTATGCGGAACCTCTACTTCGGCTTGCGTGTCCCACCTCAAAAATGCTTTCATCTAGCGATGCATTGGGACTTTGCTTTTGTATTGTTATTCCTCGGCATCGCTGTTCCGCTGCTGGGACGGCGTCGCGTTCGCCAGTTAATGCGCTTGCCCGCAACAACAAAAATGGACCGCCTATCGCTTTATGCTTCTACCATTGCGTTTCAATGGGTAGCGACCGGCATGGTGTTGTGGAGCACATCCGCGCATGGAATCGCAGCAAAACAACTGGGGATAACGCTTGGAAATCCAGTGCTCACCGTTATCATCACGGTAGTCGCTTGCGCCCTGGTTTTGATCAATCAGATATTTAGTTTGCGCCGGCTCGCTTCTCAATCTTCCGAAATCCGGGGAGTACTTCCGCAACTCGCGCTGAAGTTGTTTCCGCAGGACGATGTCGAGCGCCTGGCATTCTTTGCGTTGGTAGCAACGGTTTCAGTCTGTGAGGAAGTGATTTACCGTGGATTCGTTCAGCGGGTCTTTCAGGATTGGCCACGAGGCTCGCTCATCGTTGGAATCGTAGGTTCCGCTCTTTATTTCGCGCTGGCGCATCTCTACCAGGGCCGACGCGGGTTGATTTCCACGTTTTCGGTGGGACTAATGTTTTCGGCAATGCGTGCGTGGACTGGAAGCCTGGTACCGTCGATAGCAGCTCATTTTGTGGCTGACATCACGGTCGGTCTCTCGGCACCCGCAAAAATACGCTCTGCACCTCCTGAGGCGGCCACGACCAGTAATTAAGTTGCTCGAACTCTGAAGCGGGTTCAAGCGATAACCGGCAGAGCGTTATGACCCAGTTATCCGATGACGAAATCTTTGAGGCGCTCGATCCATACTACGCCACCGCGACTCACCACTTGTGCGATCAGATTCGATGCTACATCGGCCTACTACTGCGATGGAGCTCCCGGCTCTCCCTGACGACGATCACAAACCCGCAAGACATCTTGCGATTTCATTTTGGGGAGAGTCTTTTCGCTGTGGATGCCGTGCCCATACGCCATGGTCGGCTCGCCGACGTTGGAACGGGTGCCGGCTTTCCGGCCATACCTATACGTATGGTAAACACTAAGGTCAGACTGACTTTAGTCGAATCAAACAGAAAGAAAGCTGTTTTTCTGTCAGAAGTAATCCGCGCTCTCAATTTGACGGATGTAGAGGTCTTTTCAGGCCGTATGCAGGATCTTAGTCGACAAAAGGATAGATTCGACATGATTACTTCGCGCGCATTTAGAGCCGATGACGAATTGTTGCAGTGGTCTAATGATCAACTCGCAGATAACGGCCTGCTGATCCTATGGACTACGATATCTGAAGCCGAAAAAATCGCAGTTCAACCGCGTTGGATGTGGAGGCGCCCGGCGCTGGTGCCCTCCTCAGAACGTCGCGCAATTCTGGTAGGATCAAAGATTGATTAAGTTCGGATTCCACGTGGAACAATTCCAGTGTGTGTTCCACGTGGAACAATGTAGCCTCACTTTTGATGAAATGACTGTTTCACGTGAAACATCTTGATTCTTGAGCCAACCATCTGGTACATTGCCCGCGCACTGGGGGATAATCATTGGCTCGCGTTATCGCGATCGCAAATCAAAAGGGTGGAGTAGGAAAAACAACTACAACTGTCAATCTCGGTGCCTCATTAGCAGCCTCGGACCAACGAACCCTCATTATTGACTGCGATCCACAAGGAAACACCACCAGCGCCCTCGGTTTTCCGAAAGATCCCTCGAGAAGAACTCTTTACCAGGCGCTTATCCTACACGAACCCGTCGAACGGGTCACTGTTGACGCCCAGGTTGAAGGATTGGACCTTATCCCCTCGGATCGAAATCTAGTTGGAGCCTCTATCGAGCTAGTAGGAGTAGATAATCGAGAATATAAACTCAAGAGCGCGATCGCGCCGGCCCTAGCGAAGTATCACTACGTTCTCATCGATTGCCCGCCATCTCTCGACCTTCTCACAGTCAACGCTCTGGCGGCCAGCGACGCCGTCCTAGTCCCCATCCAGTGCGAGTATTTTGCCTTGGAGGGTGTCTCGGAACTGCTTGATACCCTCATGCGACTCCGTCGCACGATTAACCCGTCCCTAGCGATCGAGGGAATCCTGCTGACAATGTATGACGACCGTACGACGCTTTCAAAGCAAGTCGCAGCAGATCTGAGGAGTTTCTTCGGCACCCAAGTTTTTGAGACAGTTATTCCCAGAAATGTCCGATTAGCGGAAGCCCCAAGTCATGGAATGCCGGTGATGTTCTACGATATACATAGTAAAGGCGCAGAAAGTTACATTCAACTCGCCAAGGAGGTTATCGCTAATGCCCAGAAACGCATTGGGCAGGGGATTGAGCGCACTGATCAGGGAACCGGAAACGGAACAGCCGCTTCAGCAGCCACCGCCGGAGCAGGCTCGGTGGGGTCTGCCGCCCCAATCGCCGGTAGTGGGAATGACCGCAGCGGTGGCAGCACCGGCTCTGAGTGAAGGTCTGTTCCAAATTGACATTGATCTAATAGAGCCGAGCCCTTATCAACCTCGCACAAGGTTTCGAGAGGAGGCTCTGGACGAGCTCGCTCGTTCAATTCGTTCGAGCGGTATCGTCCAGCCCCTGGTAGTCCGCAAAATCGCGGGCCGATACCAGCTGATCGCCGGCGAGCGCCGCTGGCGCGCGGCCCAACGCGCAGGTCTTGGCCGGGTGCCGGTGGTCGTTCGAGACGTAGCCGAGGAAATGGCGCTCGAAATGACCCTGGTGGAAAACCTCCAGCGCGAGGATCTTAATCCGATCGAACAGGCTCACGCCTTCCAGCGCTTGATCGACGAATTTCACCTAACCCAGGAACAAGTGGCGGAGCGCACTGGCAAAGATCGCGCCACCATCGCCAACGCGGTCCGTCTTTTGAAGCTTGAGGATAGTATCCAGGAGTTGCTCGAGGAAGGTCGAATCGCTGCAGGACACGCACGCGCACTTCTATCTGTTGCCGACACCCAAGAGCGTATGACCCTAGCGCGCCGTGTCGCCCGTGGCGGGATGACAGTCCGACAGATCGAACGCCTCGTCTCTCAAGGTACCAAAACTCGTGTCGGCGGTCCGACTTTAGCTCTCGATCCCAACATCAAAGCTGCGCTCGAAGCGCTTCAACGGGCGTACGGCACGCGAGTCGCAATTCACCCGAAGCGCGCTAACGGTCCTGGCCAGTTAGTCTTTGAATACTACGATGATAGCGATTTGGCCCGACTCTACGATCACCTCATGCGACAATAGGGCGCAGTTTGTCGCGCAGCAAGGTCTGAGGGCTCATCGATGGGTTTGGGATGGTTCGGCCGCAAGCGGCATGATTCCGGCGAATGGACCGGCTTCCTCGAGCAGGGCGTCAAACTCGAAGGCCGCCTCGAGTCCACCGGAACATTTCGAATCGATTCAGCGGTAAAAGGTAACCTGGTTTCCCACGAGACACTGATTCTCGGCGAGAAGTCTGAAGTCATAGGCCATATCGACGGCAACTATGTAGTCATAGGCGGCCATTTCGACGGGATCATCAAGGCCACCGGCAAAGTTGAAATTCAGTCCAAAGCAATCGTCACAGGTGAGATTCACACGCCCTGTCTAGTAATGGAACCCGGCGCAATTTTCGACGGGCGTTGCCACATGTTGTCTTCCGCTGAATCCGTCGGCCCCATAACCATCCCAATCCGTTCGGCTGCCGCCCACGCATAGAATTTTCCCGGAGTCAGTACTTCTCCGCCCAGAACCAAGCAGCGATATAATCACCACCTAAGTTCCATGGAGAAACGCCATTGGCTGAACAGGTTCGACTGACCACAAGCACGAAAGCCGCGGGCTGTGCCGCAAAGCTAAGTCCGAGTGTGTTGGACGCCATACTCAAGCGTCTGCCGCGGCAACAAAACCCAAACGTGATTGTCGGGTTTGAAACGAGCGACGACGCCGCGGTCTATCGCCTCACCGATGACCTGGCCATCGTCCAAACCGTGGATTTTTTCACTCCCATCGTCGACGATCCGGAGCTCTTTGGCCAGGTAGCAGCTACGAACGCGCTCAGCGACGTTTACGCGATGGGCGGACAACCGATTTCAGCGCTCACCATCGTTGCTTTCCCCGCTTCGAGTCCACCCGAAATTCTCGAACAAATTTTGCGTGGAGGTCTCACCAAGATGACCGAAGCGAATTGCACGGTCGTAGGCGGGCACTCCATTCGCGATGACGAGCTGAAATTCGGCTATGCGGTTACCGGCACCATAAGCCCGAGGAAGGTTTGGAAAAACGTTGGCGCACGTCCAGGCGATGCTCTGATCTTTACAAAACCAATCGGCACCGGCGTAATTTCAACCGCACTCAAGCAAGGAGGCGCGGATGAAACATGGGTCGCCGCGGCAACAGCGTCCATGACGCGTCTCAATCGCGACGCAGCCGACGCATTGCATGAAGTTGAAAATTCAGCGCCACAGCCGCAAAATCCGATACACGCGGTAACGGACGTAACCGGTTTCGCGCTGCTGGGCCACGCTCGCGAGATGGCTATCGGCACGGGCGTTTCGATAAAGATTGATCACAAGCTCGTCGAATATCTTCCCGGAGCGATCGCAGGAGCGGGCCGCGGTTTCTTTTCAGCCGGCATGAAGAACAATCGCGAATTTGTCGAAAGCTGCGTCAGCTTCGCGCCGAATGTTGGTGACGAATTTCGGGCTCTCCTGTTCGATCCACAAACCTCCGGCGGATTACTCGCGTCCATTGCGCCGGAATTCGCAAACGCCGCTCTGGCAGCTTTGGAACATCGCGGAATCAGCGCCCGCATAATCGGAGAAGTGCTCGCGAAACAGTCATCACTGCTGGAAGTCACATAATCCTCCGCATCGTGTACACTTTTTCTTTTTCAGATCAATAATGGACACCATAACTCACGGCATCGTCGGCGGATTAATAGGCAAAGGATATTTCACGGAACGCAGCGGCCGCGTCGCAACATTCGCAGCGGTAGTTGGCGCGATGTTTCCTGATTTGGACGTGCTGGAAGAAATAGTCTCGCGTGATCCGCTTGCGATCGTCCGATATCACCGCGGAATCACGCATTCATTTATCGCGCTGCCGGTTTTCGCAGCGATTCTCGCGTGGCTTACACCCATTGGCGTACGACTACTAAAAAATAGATTCGAAAGCTTTCGCGACATCCAATCTCCGTCGTGGGGAATCCTCTTCATCATTTATGCAATCACGATCGCCAGTCACATCATTCTCGACGGCATGACGTCATTTGGCACGCGCATGTGGGATCCGATTTCGCAGGAACGCGTCGCGTGGGACATTCTCTTCATTATTGATTTCTCCTTCACAGCGATCGCACTGCTGCCGCAAGTGACGGCTTGGATCTATTCCGACCGCTCAAAGGCTCGCTCGCGAGCTTTATCGATGTGGTTACTGTTCACCGCATGCTCTTTTGTCGTGTGGAAAGTCGCCGGCGCCGTTGGATTTCCGTTTCATCTGCGGATCGGTTCCGTCGCGAGTGTAATTATCGCAGCACTTTTCTATCTTCCTGCAATACGCGACGCCGGGTTTCGGGTTAGGCAGACACGTTGGAGCCAAGCCGGCGTTTGCGTAATGGTGATTTATCTTCTCGCCTGTGGCATAGCCCATCGCGCAGCTCTAGCGCGCGTGAAACAATTTGCCGCAGCAAGAAATATACCGGTGAACCGCCTTGCCGCGCTTCCTCTGCCGCCGTCACTGCTCGATTGGGGCGGCGTGATACGTTCGCATGACGGCGTCTACCAGGCGCGTTTCGATTTGCGTCAAGCCGATCCGCCCACGTTTTCTTTTATCGCCGACTCACTTCCCAACATCTACGTCGCGCGTGCCATGCAGCGCCCCGAAGTCCAGCTTTACTGGAACTTCGCGCGTTTCCCAGTGATTCGCACATCTGATGAAAACGGCTTTCATTATGTGGATTTCAACGAAAACCGTTTTATCACTCGCAGGAGCCACGGCCCCGCGCCGTTTTCTTATCGTATAGTATTCGACGATGCCGGCACTGCGATCGAAGAAGGCTGGCAAGCCGACGGCATGGACGTGCCCCGCATGGTAAAGATCGTTCCAGCTCACGCGGAGAATTCACCATGAAAATTCTGATCTTCAGCGACATTCACGGTGACATGCGCGCTCTTGAGCGCGTCGTAGCTCAGCCCGCCGACACATACATCTCGGCGGGCGACTTGTCTAATTTCGGCAAAATCCTCGAACATTGTGGTGAAATCCTGAAACCGCTAGGCGAACGCCTTCTGGTTCTGCCGGGAAATCATGAAACGCACGAACAGATGAGATCATTTTGCACGAAATACGGTTTTGTCGACTTCCACCGCCAGGCTAAAAAACTGGACGGGACAAATTGGGCCGGCCTCGGCTACAGCAATATCACGCCGTTCAAAACGCCGGGCGAATACACCGAGTCGCAAATCGCCGAAGCCCTTTCACACTTCGTCGGCATGGATCAACTCTATCTCGTCGTTCATTTCCCCCCTCGCGATACAAAACTCGACCAGTACGCAGAGGGCCGGCACGCAGGAAGCCCAACACTGCGTGCCTGGGTCGAGCACGAAAAGCCTCTGTATCTTTTCTGCGGCCACATTCACGAGACTGCGGGAATGAAAGATCGCCTGGGCGCAACGCAGTGTGTAAACGTAGGAAAAGAGGGCTACTCAATCGAAGTGTAGGAAACTAAAATTTCAAGGAGGGCACGCTCAACCATCAGTACAGGCATCACGAATCACTACTGACAAATTACTAATCACGCTTACTTCTTAGTCACCGGATACACCACCAACTGCCGTCGATCGCCCACTCCCTCGCTAGCGGTCCGCACACCCTGCGCTCCCGTCAATTCCAGGTGAATCAAACGCCGCTCGCGCGGCGACATCGGATTAAACCGAAATGCCTGTCCTGTTTCACGCACGCGTTGCGCCGCTACGCGCGCTGACAGTTTCAATTCTTCCAGTCGCAACGTCCGGTATTCACCGCAATCGAATCGTACGCGATCATGCAACCGCGGATCGAGCCGCAGCCAACGATGCCCCACGTGCTCAAGCGCCAACAACAACTCCGCATTGCGTTCCAGCAGGAAATCCTGATCGGCGCCGTGAAACGCGACGACAACGTCCTTATCGTCAGGCCCACCATCGACGGTTGCCGGCGTCGAAATCTCATACTCCAGCGCCAAGCCCATCTCCCGCGCCGCGACATCCAGATAGCGTTTCAATTCCGCTATCGCATGCTCGCGGTCCAATCGGGCCTCGCCTCGCGCATCTTTCGCAGGCGGTCTTCTCCCTGTAGCTGTACGTTCGTCAGGCATCGATCACTTTCTTCTTGAATTTACCCCTAGCGGGAAGCGGCTCGGTTCGATTCAAATAATATTGCTGAGCGATTCCTACAAGGTTGCTCGTGAACATGTATAAGTTAAGTCCGCTCGACAGCCGGAAGAAAATAAAACCCATCATCAGCGGCATAAACGCCATCATTTTCTGCTGCGCAGGATCCACCGACGTTTGTGGCGTCATTTTAGTCATCAAATACATCATAATGGTCATGCCGATCGGCAAAATATAATAAGGATCCATCGCCGAAAGGTCATGAATCCAGCCCATCCACGGCGCGTGCCGCAATTCAATCGCGCCATTCAGAACCCGCCACAGCGCCCACCAGATCGGCATCTGAAAAACCATCGGCAGGCAGCTGCCCATGGGATTGATGCCTTCGCGACCGTAAACGGCCATCACTTCTTCGTTCATTTTTTTCTTGCGCGGATCGCTCATCGAATATTTCTTGTAACGATCCTGGATCTGACGAATTTCCGGCGCCACTTTTTGCATCTTCTGCATCGAGCGCCAGCTTTTCATTTTCAGCGGGAACATGGCGATGTTGATGACCAGCGTCATCAACACGATGCACCATCCCCAGTTCGGCACTTTGGTGTGCAAGGTCTGCAAAATCCACAGCAGCGGCTTCGCGATAATCCCGGTCCACCCAAAATTAATCAATTCCGCTAGCGGCGGACGAATGCTTTCGAGCTGCCCCAGGTCTTTCGGTCCCACGTAAACGCGCATATTCAGCGGCGCACCTGCCGTAGTCCCCGCCGCCATTTCCGCTTCCGGTTCGGTTGTCTGCTTCCCGTCAGCAAGCACGGGATGGTTTTGCATCCAGTGCCACAACGAAAGGTCCGAGCCATCGGGCAAAAACGCCGCGGTGAAAAATTGATCTTCGATGCCGGTAAATTCCAGCGGCCCGTATTGCACCGCGGGCTGGCTCTGGTTCCCAGAAACCCCGAGTTTCTTGTACTGCAGCAGATTCAGCTTGCCGCCGGTTTTGTAATAGACAGTGACAAGCTGCGCTGCGTTGTAAACAGCTCTGTCGCCGAACCCTCCCCGCCACGTCAGCGCCACCGGCTGAGGTTTTCCGTCAAGCAGCACCGAAACTTCCACTTTCGCTTCGTAGCTCGTCTCAAATGCAAGCGTCTTGGTGACGTCCAGATGCCCATCGCTCCAATGAAAAATAATCTTAGTCGGCGCATCGATGGGATTCGCGCCGGCGGTTCCGACGCTTGCAGGTGCAACAGCAGAATCTCGGTTCGTTGTCTTCGAGTCGGCGGCAGTTTTCTCTATTGCTGCGGCACCAGCCGCTTGCACTTGATACAAACCCGAATTCGCCTTGCCTTCGAGTTGCGAATCGGACAGGACCAGCGAAAGCGGCCAACCGAGCTCGCGAGAAACGGCTTCATTCACCAAATCGAGCGGATGCGGCGGCTTCTGATCGTCAAAATATTTATTCAGCTGCCATGTCTTCACCACACCGCCACGATTCGAAAGCTCCACGTGATACAGTGGGCTTTGTAAAACCACAGTTCTTTCTTCGCTAGCCTCTACAGCGGCAGAATTGCCCGCGGCGACAGCGGTTGCGCCGGAACTGCGTGAACCGGAAGCTGTACCGGTCGATCCAGTCTGCGCGGTCGATTGCTGCGAACCGGACAGACCTGTCGGCGCTGAAGTTTGTGTGGGGTTTGTTTGCGGCGGCGGAACGGGCGGTTTATAAAAATGGCCCCACACGAAAAGAATCAAGAGCGCCAGAAGAACAAATACAATTCCCCGGACCTGATCGGACATTTCCTTCACTGCGCCTGCTCCTTACTCATAGTCCGCAGCCAATCCGCATCGCCATGCAAAAGCGACCTGTATGTCATGTTTTGTATTTGTTCAGAAAGCGCCAGATTTTCAGGAGCCTGGCACGTTTTAGGGCGTCGGATTTTAGGGGATCGGAGCTTTAGCTCCAACGTGAATTCGCCGTCATCTTGGGGCTTTAGCCCCTGAGGAAACTCCGGCACCGGATCGAATCCACCTTTAGTAAACGGCCGGCAGCGCCCCAATCGCTTTAGAGCCAACCACGCTCCGCGCTTCGGACCATGCATCGCGATTGCCTGTTCGGCATAACGCGAACACGAAGGATAAAACTTGCAAGCCCCACCTAGAAACGGCGAAAAGAAAACCCGATAAAAGTGAACGAAAGCAAGAAGCAGCCGAGCCCCTGCCGATCGCCTCTGCGTTGACAAAGAATCCATATTCCGGTTATCGCAAATCGTTACGGCGTTCCGAACGCTGGAGGAATTTTCAGCAGAGGCAGGAACGGCACTTCGCGGCTCCACACTGTCGTTCTCCGGTGCGTTCGCAGCATCGTTCTTTAGCGCGTTCCCAGCTTCGTCGACCTGCGTGTTCACAGCAGCTTCATTCTTTGTAGGGCGCTGCTTCAGCCGCGCCCGAAATCTCGCAAAAAAAGCGGGCTTCAGCCCCTGAAGTTCGGACTCACTTGAGAACTTGCGAGAATTCGAATTCGCTACTCCAGCGTCTTGGCCCGCGAAGGCATTGCCTTCAGCAGCTCCTGCGTCAACGCCAAAAATTCCGCGGTCGCGGCCGAACTGCGCGGATGAATCACCATATCCCATCCTGGAGCGATCTCCTGTCGATGCAATCTTAAAATTTCGCGAAGGCGTCGCCGGATTCGATTGCGCCGGACCGCATTACCCAGCGCCTTTTTGATGCTCCACCCAAACCGGCTGATGTCGAGGCCATTGGGACGTAGAAATACCGTGAACTCGCGGCTCGATCTCCGCCGCCCCTCCCGGTACACCGCATCATACTCACTGCGGCGCACCAATCGGGTTTCACGCGGAAGATTCAGCCGCAACGGCGGGTCAGACGCGCGTGAGGCTGTGGCGTCCCTTCTTGCGGCGTCCTGCAAGGACTTTCCGTCCACCTTGAGTTTTCATGCGTTTGCGAAATCCGTGTTTCTTGTGACGGCGCCGCACATGCGGCTGAAAAGTGCGTTTCGGCAACGATCGTCTCCCTAATTATTTATTGTCACCCAGAGCGAAGCGAGGACCACCTCGAAGCTCAGGCCGTCGACTGCGGCGGGTGCAAGCGCGTTTGCGCGCGCATCTCCGTCACTGCAAATCCCATGTCCAATCGAAACGATTAGTTTAGACGACCCGCGCACGACGGTCAAGGAAGCACGCATCATATCGAAACGATGGGAATCATCGAACGCGTTGTCGCGCCAACCTTGCCTGAAATCGTAACCTTCGGACGTCTGCAGGTGGTCATGTAAAGTTGTGATCGCGTGGCGTCCAAGAGTACCGGATAGATCTGGACACTTTTCTTTGTTTTCAGCGAGTCGCAGCATTTTGAAGTGTCTGAGTTGGTCCATTTGTTTCGGGTAGAATCCTGTTCGCGACACGCTGCGGTTTTTAGCTGACGTCCAGCGAGATGGTTTTCCCAGGCTAACTCGAATCTTCACTGGTAACTTTCCTCTGTGGCTTCAATAGTGCCCCGACTCACGGTAACAGAAATTTACGAACGGCGAAATTAGTAGAAATACTGATAGTGATGAGTGAGGCCCGTCGACCATCAACAACGCGTTGGCGCGGAGCGCGCGTTGACCGCTTTGCATGCGTCACCTACAATGAAACACGGGTCGCCAATCGCAAATCACTCATGACCGATCGCAACAATGTTTGAAACCCTTACCGACAAGCTTCAACGAGCTTTCAAAAACCTCCGCGGGCAAGGCAAGCTCTCCGAAGAGCACCTCGACGCGGGTCTAGCGGAAATACGCGAAGCCCTGCTGGAAGGCGACGTGAACCTTGGTGTTGCTGACGACTTCATAGCCCACGTGCGCTCGAAAGCGCTCGGCTCCGAAGTGCTATTGCAGCTTTCGCCGGACCAGCAGGTTGTAAAAATTGTCCGCGACGAACTGGGCGAACTGCTCGGTAAAGAAGCCAAGCCGCAATACGGTTCGAAGCCGCCTTCGGTCTGGCTGATCGTGGGCCTGCAAGGTTCCGGTAAGACGACGTCCACCGGCAAACTAGGCAAATGGCTCGGCGAGCACGGCCACAGGCCTCTGGTAGTTTCCACCGACGTCTATCGTCCAGCAGCGCGCGAACAGCTCGCACAGGTAGCCAAGGCGACGGGGACTCCGGTCTGGCCCGGAACCGGCACAGACCAGCCGCTCGAAATTGTGCGCGGAGCCTTGCGTGAAGCAAAAATGTCAGCCTGCGACGTGGTGCTGGTAGACACCGCAGGCCGTTTGCACATCGACGAAGACCTGATGAAAGAGCTCAGCGAACTCAAACGCGAGCTGAATCCTTCGGAGCTGCTCTTCGTCGCCGACGCGATGATCGGGCAGGACGCAGTCCGCTCGGCCGGAGAGTTCCACAAACGTCTGGGAATTACAGGCGTGGTCCTCACGAAAATGGACGGCGACGCTCGGGGCGGCGCAGCGCTCTCGATCCGCAAAGTAACCGGCGCGCCGGTGAAATTCGTAGGTGTCGGCGAAAAATACGATGCCCTCGAACCATTCCTGCCGGACCGCGTGGTATCGCGCATTCTGGGCATGGGCGACGTCCTGGGCCTGATCGAGCGCGTCGAAAAAACAGTCGACGAAAAACAAGCGCGCGAACTGGAACGCAAGCTGCGCGAAGACGATTTCACCCTCGAGGATTTCCGCGATCAGCTGAAGCAAATCCGCAAGATGGGTTCCCTCGAACAATTAATGGGCATGCTTCCAAAAGTCGGCCCATTCGCCAACCTTCCGAAAAACCCCGAGATTGACGAAAAACGCCTAGGCTCGGTCGAAGCCATCATCAATTCAATGACGGCGAAAGAGCGCGCCAATTCCAACTTGATTGACGGCAAGCGCCGCAAACGCATCGCAGCAGGCAGCGGCACCTCAGTGCAAGAAGTGAATCAGGTGCTGAAGCAATATGCCGACATGCGCAAAATGATGAAGCAATACGGCAGCTTCGCCAGAACGAAGATGCGCGGCCTGGGCAAGTTCGCCGGACTAAAAGGTAGTTCGTAGCGCAAGGCGGCTCTTGGTTTTGAATTTGTAGCGGCGGCCTTCGGGGCGAATCTGATTTTAATTATCGGCTGCGAGGTCGGCAATGATCGTCAGAGCGTGGCGTGGCCGAGCCCAATCCTCAAACGCAAAGGCCTACGTCGAATTTTTCAAACGCAAGGTACTGCCGATATTGCGCGGCATAGAGGGCTTCTCCGGATTTTCGCTGCTAAAGCAAAACCGGCCAAACGATGTCGAGTTCTTGGTCCTCACGCGTTGGTCATCAATGGGTGCAATCCGCAGGTTCGCTGGAGACGATATCCGCCGGGCGGTTGTCGAACCGGAGGCGGCAGCGCTGCTCGCCAGTTTCGACCCGACGGTCGAGCATTACGAGGTAATCGAGGAAACTACAGGCGGGTAGTGGTCGTCGCGGCCAGCGCAGATCGGCCGGTTTGACCGAGCGTGATGCGACCCAGCCACCAAATGCATAGGTGAAACGCCCGATTTTAGCTATACTTACTGACTCAAGTTGACGCAAACGATTCAGGAGGAATGAGGCTTTGTTAACGATTCGGCTGTCCAGGATTGGTAAGAAGAAGCGCCCGTTTTACCGCGTAATCGTGACTGAGAAGACTCGTCCGCGGAACGGCCGCTTCGTCGAGATTGTAGGTACTTATGACCCGCTGAAGAAGCCCGCGGCGATTGAGCTTAAGCAAGAGCGCGTGGACTACTGGCTCGGCAAGGGCGCGCAGCCCAGCGACACCGTCCGCAGCTTTTTGCGAAACCGCAAATCCGCCTGACGCGTCCTAACCCCCAGCCCAGCCCGGAACTAATTAATGGAACTCGGGTTCGCTTAATAGCGAATAGCCGTGTTGTGCTCTTCTTCCTGTTGAGGGGGGTTCATGAAGGTACTCGTCGAAGATATCGCGAAAGCTCTGGTGGATCATCCGGAACAAGTGCAAGTGAAGGCCGTCGAGGGCGAACAGGTCACCGTTCTTGAATTGCGTGTCGCGCCCGACGACCTGGGCAAAGTAATCGGCCGCCAGGGGCGAACGGCCAAATCCATCCGCACGTTGCTCGGCGCGGCAGGAATGAAGTTAAAGAAGCGGTTCACGCTCGAAATTTTAGAATAGTGATATAAATCTCCTCAGACATGCATCAACCGGCCCAGGCACGCCGCGTGACTGTGGCAAAAGTTCTGCGTCCGCATGGTGTGCGCGGTGAAGTGGCCGCAGAAATCCTCACCGATTTTCCCGAGCGTCTCAAGCGCCTGAAATTCGCGGAACTATGGGATGGCCACGGTACGTCAAGGCAACTTGTGGTGCGCAAATGCTGGATTTCGCAAAGCCGCGGTGGCCAAGCTATATTCCATTTCGCAGGCGCCGATTCGGTCGATGAAGCCAAAAAACTAGTCGGGCTTGAAGTGCAAGTGCCCTTAGCCGATCGCGTAGAACTCCCGGCGGGAAAATACTACATTAGCGATCTGGTCGGTTGTGACGTCCACGAGAGAAACGGCACGGCGATCGGGCGCGTGCGCGGCGTAGAGATCAACGGAACGGATGTTCCCGGCACGCCGATTCTCGTCGTGGATTCTGCCGGCACCGAGATCCTGATTCCGCTAGCGATGGAGATTTGCGTGGACGTAAACACCGCAACGCAACGCATCGAAGTTGTGCTCCCCGAAGGCCTCATCGAATTAAATCCCGGTCACCCCACGAGAAAGCGCTGAAAGCGCGTTTGCGGTAGGATTAGCGGCGATGCGATTCGACATCATCACCATATTCCCCGAGTTTTTCCAAGGCCCGCTGGACTACGGCATAGTGCGGCGCGCGCGCGAAGCAAAGCTGATCGAACCGCACGTGCACGATCTCCGCAGCTTCACGCACGATCGGCACCGCACGGTGGACGACCGCCCATTTGGCGGCGGTGAAGGCATGGTGATGAAACCGGAGCCGCTGTTCGAAGCAGTCGAGTCGCTGGCAGAGCGTCGAGACGATGCTGAGCCGCAATCCGCTGGCTCGAAAAACACTGCGTCGCAAAACACCGCGATCGTGCTGCTTTCTGCGGCCGGAAAGATGTTCCGCCAGGAGACAGCCAGAAGATTCGCGACGCTCGAGAACATCGTTCTGATTTGTGGACGTTATGAAGGTGTGGACGAACGCGTAGCGGAGCACCTGGCCTCCGATGAAATCTCGATCGGTGATTTCGTGCTGTCCGGCGGCGAATTGCCGGCGATGATGATCCTGGATGCAGTGACCAGACTGATTCCCGGCGCGCTTGGCAATGAAGACTCAGCGGTGAACGAATCCTTTAGCGAGCCGATTGTCGAGTCCTGTGGTGTGCTCTCAATGCCCTTGCAGAGCGATGAAGGTGCACAGGAGACGCTGGCAGGTCCGCAAATCGCAAAGAACGGCATTCTGGACTATCCGCATTACACTCGCCCGCCGACTTTCAGAGGGTGGGATGTCCCGGAGGTCTTACTCGGCGGCAATCACGAAGAGATTCGGAAATGGCGCCGCAAACAAGCGCTGGAGAAAACGCGCCGCAATCGTCCAGATTTGCTAGGGTCAAACGCTTAGGTTTCGCGATGGTGCGCAAGAATTTCACTTGACCAAAATGGTCCTGCGCAAAATCTCCTGAACAAATAAGATGCCTGCGCGACGCAGAATCCCCAAATGATTTTGTAGGGGCGGGTCTCAGACCCGCCGGCGCTGCCCTCAGCGGCAACTGTAATCTGCGGAATGTGGCGAATCTAAAGGCAAAAAGCCGGCGGGACGCCGGCGCTACGGACCGCCTGGTTACGTTGCGCCCTATCGCAGCACAGCCCGAGGCAGGCATCTTCACTCGTCTGTAGGGACCGGTCTCAGACCCGCCCGGGGCTAGCAGTTATCCACCGTTGTATATTTGATTAGATATACTGCCGCAAATTGCGGTAACATTGGTGATTGTGCGTTGTTTGCTGGCCCCACCTGAGCGGGTCTGCAGGGAAATAATGTCATGAATCCGATAGTGCATAAGGCGCAGCAGTCCCAAATTCGCAAGGACCTGCCGAATTTCCGCCCGGGCGATACTGTGCGCATCAACGTGCGCTTGAAAGAAGGCGAGGGCGACAAAGAACGCATCCAGCCTTTCGAAGGCGTAGTAATGAGCCGCCGCGGAGAATTGCTCGGCGAATCCTTCACGGTGCGCCGCGTGAGCTTTGGGATCGGCGTAGAACGAATCTTCCCGGTTCATTCCCCGATGATCAGCTCGATCGAAATCGTGCAGGCCGGCCGCGTCCGCCGCGCTAAACTGAATTACCTGCGGCAACGCAAGGGCAAGGCCGCCAGAATCAAGCGCGCTGAGCGCCCCGAGCTTGAGACTGAAACGGCAGCGGTAGGCGCAGCGAAGTAAGGTTTAAATGTAGCGTCGCGGCCTTTAGCGCGGCATCTACACCGCCCGCTCCCAACAAAAGGGGGCGGGCTTTTTTATTGCCGAACGAGATTGTCACAAGCCCAAAGATCCTTCAGCTCATTGCTCACCACCACACAAAACGGAAATTAACATCACTCGAAGCCCTATGCTAGAATTGCTGACCGATGGGGAGACTTTGTTGCTCGCGGTACGAGCGCGAAGCGCGAAAATGCGGCTGGCTGCGCATCGCCGGCCTCGATGAAGCGGGACGCGGCTCACTATTCGGTCCGGTTGTCGCAGCCGTAGTCGTTTTAAATCCGCGAAGACGAATCGTCGGCCTGGACGATTCCAAGAAACTCACCTCCGACAGACGCGCCGAGCTAGCCCCACGCATACGCGAACACGCGTTAGCCTGGGCCATCGCAGAAATCGACGCCAGTCGAATCGACGCCTGGAATATTTATCAAGCCAGCCGCCAAGCCATGATGGCAGCTCTGTCGCAGCTCAATCCCCCGCCCGATTACCTGTTACTGGACGCAATCGAAATCGACGTCCCCATAGAACAGAAGGCCCTGATTCACGGCGACGCGCGATCGGTCTCAATCGCCGCCGCCTCGATTCTGGCAAAAACAGAACGTGACCGCAGAATGCAGGAATTCGACGACCTCTACCCGCAATATGGCTTGGCCCAGCACAAAGGCTACGGAACCCCGGAGCACTTGGAGGCGCTACGTCGCCACGGGCCCACTCCGCTCCATCGTTATTCGTACGCTCCGGTGCGCCAATCAGGCTGCTGGGCCACAGGTGCCACTCAAGATCCCCTGCCGCTCGTCCCAGCGACTGATCTTCTCTCCGACTAACAATTCGCCGGCTGTTGGCGTCGCCGCCAGGGCAACCGCAGGCGATTTGTTTAGTAGCCCAAGCAGCCCCCTGGACGGTTCGACCTACATCGAATCTACGGACAAGGCATTCGATGGTAGCTTGAGAGTGCTACCACATGTGTTAAGCTGCTTTTTTGGCCTTGCCGGATACGATGGCATGCGCGCGAGTTCCCAGCCCCGCGCTGCTAGGAGTGAACTGTGAGAGTCCTTTTTGTCCATCCCAGTCCGTTAATGTACTCGAAAATATATTTGCGTCTGGAGCCTCTCGGGCTTGAGCTCGTCGCCGAATCTGCTCGCAAAGCCGGCCACGAAGTGCGCCTGCTCGACCTTCAGGTTTTCGAACAACGCGATTACTTCCGCACATTGCGCGACTGGCGGCCGGAAGCAGTGGGGTTTTCGCTGAACTACCTCGCCAACATTCCGGAGGTCATCGATCTGGCCAAAGAAACGAAGGCGCGCATGCCGGAATGTTTTGTCTTCGCCGGCGGCCACAGCGCTTCATTCACCGCCAAGGAAATTTTGGCGCACGCGGAAGGCGCGATTACTTGCGTCGTGCGCGGCGAAGGTGAAGCGGTCACGCCCTCGGTACTGGAGGCGGCGCATGATCCGCAAAAGCTTCACGCCCTGCCCGGAGTGACCAGTATCTACGGCGATGGACCAGCTCCTCGACTGGTTCACGATTTAAACGCGCTGCATCCCGCGCAGGACTTGCCGGCCAAGCGCCGCAAATATTTCATCGGCGTGCTGGACCCGTGCGCTTCCATCGAGTTCACGCGCGGATGCCCCTGGGATTGTTCGTTCTGCAGCGCGTGGACTTTCTACGGCCGGAATTACCGTCAGCTAAAACCGGAAGTAGCTGCGGAAACGCTCGGGCGAATCAAGGAACCCGGCGTTTTCATTGTGGATGACGTTGCGTTTATACATCCCGAACACGGGAACGCGCTCGCGGAAGAAATCGGCCGCCGCAACATCCAGAAACAGTATTACCTGGAAACCCGTGGCGACGTACTGCTTCGCAACAAAGAGGTTTTCCGCTCCTGGAAGCGACTGGGCCTGAAATACATGTTCCTGGGAATTGAAGCGATTGATGACGAAGGTCTGAAAGCCCACCGCAAGCGCATCACAATCAGGAAGAACATTGAAGCGCTGGAATGTGCACGCGACCTGCGTATCCATGCGGCCGTGAATATTATCGCCGACCCAAACTGGGATCAGCGCCATTTCCAGGCGGTGCGCGAATTCGCTCTTTCAGTTCCAGAGATCGTGCACGTAACCGTGAATACGCCGTATCCGGGCACCGAAACATGGGTGACGGAATCGCGCAATTTCACTACTCGCGATTACCGCCTTTTTGACGTGCAACACGCGGTTCTGCCGACCAAGCTTCCTCTCGCGCAGTTTTATGAAGAGCTGGTGCGCACGCAGCAGGTTTTGAATAAAAAGCATTTGGGATTCGCGGCGCTGAAGGACACATTCGTGATGGCCGCAGGATTTCTAGCTAAAGGGCAAACGAACTTCGTGAAAATGCTCTGGAAGTTTTCCAGTGTTTACAACGCGAAGAAGCAGTTGGCCGATCACCAACGCGATATCAAGTATCCGATAACTTTACCGTCCGCGGCACCGCTGGGACGCGTAGACCAGACACTACTTTATATTCACAAGCCGGAACCCAGCCATGTCGCTAATTGAGCGCCTGTGAGACAAGCCCGCTTCAGCCTGTTTCCTGCGAGCCGGTGGCGGCAGATTCTGCGTTTTTGCGACGTGTTGAAATTTCAGGAACCCGGCGGTTCTAATCCATTTTTACTTAAAGCGGGTGTGTCATGAGCCTTCCTCAGAAGTCGATCACTCCGGGAGTCCGAGCTGCGGCACTAATCGCCATCGCGGCTGTGATCGTATTTTTTTCAGTCGTGAACCCATCTGTGGCGGCGTTTCAAAGTACAGGACAAGACATGCAAAGCATGCCAGACATGCCCGGCATGGATATGCCACAAGACAAGGCTCCGGAAAGTCCCGCCGTACTGGCGAAGCGCGCGGCCGACAAGAAAGAAAGCGAATTCAATCACCATTTGGCCGGAGTGCTGGTGACCCTGGCAGGAGTTTTTCTTCTGATACAGGATAAGCTGGCAAAACGCCGGCCCGCAGCGCGTTTTGTGTGGCCGTTCTGTTTTTT
The DNA here is from genome assembly GCA_963703675.1 of uncultured Acidobacteriota bacterium. Taxonomy (GTDB): domain Bacteria; phylum Acidobacteriota; class Terriglobia; order Acidiferrales; family UBA7541; genus Palsa-295. The sequence goes on from CAVPFH010000018.1 coordinate 379,357, forward strand.
AGCTGCGGGAGTTTTTCTGTTGATATTCAGCGATACTGAAATGTGGCCGTTCGGCCACCAGGGTATCTGGTTCGCAATCACCCACAACGTCGAAGTTCTACAGCACAAGACCTTCGCGGTGATCCTGCTCCTTCTCGGTGCCGTCGAACTGCAACGCGCCCGCGGCAAATTGCAGAATGCCTGGAGTCCCTGGGTGTTCCCGGTCGTCGGTATGGTGGGAGTCGTGATGCTACTTTTTCACCATCATTCCGCTGGCATGAACGGCGCGCATCACATGGCGACCATGGAGCACGTTCAGGCGCAGCATCGTGAGTTCGCGGAAGCCAGCGGCGGCATAGTGGTAACAAAAGGGCTGGCGGAAATTCACACAACCTGGCAGGAAGCCTTCAGGAAAATGTGGCCCACTTTCATGATCGTTCTTGGGGTCCTGCTGATGATGTATACCGAATAGCGCGGCTGGAACATTTTGCGTCGCGTTGTGCCGCGATTGTGCGGCTTACTTGGGCCAATGCAAACAGCCGGCGCTACGGACCGGCGATGCGGCCTTCCGCGCGACATAGTCTGCGTCATTCTGTAGTGGGCGGGTCTCAGACCCGCCTTACGGTTGATCGCCCGACAAAACTCAACGACCATTACCCAGCAGCTTTCGAGGACAGACCAAACGACTTAACAGCGGTGGACTCGTCGGGTTGAATGTCAAACACCGCAGACAACATCGTCATTTTGAAAAGATCTTGCACCTTCTCGTTCGGATTGATGAGCTTCATTTGACCGCCCTGTTTACGCGTGCTCGTGTGAGTCCTTACAAGCTCTCCGATGCCGGCGCTATCGACGTGGTCCACTTCAGCCATATTCAGAACGACGAACTTGTTCCCCTTTTCCAGCAAGCCAGCCACAATCTCGCGAAGGATTACGTTACCTTCGCCGAGTGTAATGCGACCGCTGATATCAATTACAACAATGTCCCCAATTTCACGGGGAACCGCCGTCATCTTGGAACTGGTTTGTCCCTTCATGCTAATCCCGAGACGGTCCAGGGTGGCAGAAGCCTCGGCCGCAACGTCCGGTGACTCGGTGCGCACCACCACAAGTGAACGGCCCTGTTTCAGCGGTTGCAAGAACACCGCAGCGTCTTCGGAAGATTCTTGCCCGGACGTCGCGTGGGGATGTTCCTCTTTCTGTGAGATCGCCTTACCCACAGCGCTTCCAGTCTTGGAGCCAAGGAAACCGAGCAGAGCGGTTGCGCCAGCCCCCAGCGCGAAAGCTTGTCCGATTCCCGGAATCAGGAACACCGTGGCAGCTGCCAGTCCGGCTGAGACGCCCGCTGCTCCTCCTAAGAATCCCCCAGCATACGTGCCCAATGCCTGGGCGAAGCTGCTGGCCTCGCTCTCGGAGCGCGTCAGGAACACGATCAAGTCATTCGGCACCTGTTGGTCCAGTAACTCCTTGACGGCTTCTTCCGCGCGCTCACGCGAAGCAAATACTCCAATGGCGGTTTCCAAGTGGTCCTCCGTAATCTTGATTTTGCTCTGGCGGGTAGCAGCCGATTTCAGGTGAATCCTTTTCGGCGGCTTAGCCGTAATCCTCGCGGCAATAGCGTCCAGTAGGGCCGATTTCTGTAGCGAAAATCTGCTACCAGGACGGGTATTAGTCAAGGAAAAACATCGGCGTTGTCAAAGCTCGATAGAAATGTCCCCTGTCTTACCTCGATAGAAATGGACTGCACCCCTAAGCTGAGACACGCTGGAAGGCGATTAATTGGGTGACACTTCGGCCTGTTTTCGCTTCGTTTATCGATAAGCAGTCGCAGGACCGCCGGAGTGTGGAAATCCTGAAGGGATTTCCAAGGCCTGTGGGAGCGGTGGTAAACCCGTCGTTGGTTTTCCACCGCTCCCATCAGAGCCGTCACTTTCGTTGGCCTTACTAGCCTGCTCGAACTCTTCTGGTGTTAAGTATCGTAGTGCGGAATGCAGCCTTTGTCGGTTGTACACCTGCTCTAGGAACTCGCCGATTCGACTGCGTGCGTCTTCTAAATCCCGATAGTCGCTTCCGTGTATTTCCTCTTCTTTGAGCGTTCGCATAAACCTTTCTGCGCGTGCGTTGTCGTATGGATTGCCGCGCCGGCTCATACTGATCTGGATCTCGCCCTGCTCCAGTAGATCGATGTAATCACTGCATGCGTACTGCACACCGCGATCGGAGTGATGGATCAGCTCCCCAGGTTTCCAGCTCCGTTCGCTGAGCGCCATCCGCAACGCCCGAGTCGCTAGTTCTGCATGCAACGTGCGCCCCAGATCCCAACCGATGACACGCCGGGAGTAAGCATCCAGAACCACCGCCAGATAGATAAACTCACTGCGTAGCCGAATGAACGTAATGTCGGCCACCCATAGTTGGTTCAGCGCCGTCAACTTCGCATGCCGCGCCAGGTTTGGGTAGATCGGCAAAGGATGCGCCGAATCGGTTGTAAACACATACTTTTCCCGTCTCAAACTAAGCAGGTTGTCTTCTCGCATCAAGCGCAGTACGCGCTTGTGATTGACCAGTTGCCCTTCACGCCGCAACAGAGCAGTTAACATGCGGTAGCCACGAAGACGATGATGCGCCACGGCTAATTCCTGCAATCGAGCACGAAGCAGTAAGTCAGCCTGTTCAGGCACCGTCTGCTTCAAATAGCGATAGAAGCCCGCTCGGCTTACCTCGGCTAGTTGGCATTGCTGTTCCACGGTCAGACTTACTCCTTCGAACGAGAGCGAGACTTCGATCGAGCGATAGATTCCTTGCCGCCATCGCTGATACGATTCGACGCTGCTCCCCTGACTTGCTCGAAGGCCCGTTCTAAAAAATCCACTTCCAGCTGCTTACGGCCCAGCAGCCGCTCTAACTGAGCGATTCGCAAGTCGGCTGCACTGGGGGCGGGCGGCGAAGCGATCTGTGAGCTGCTTCCTGGCGGCCGGCCTCTCCGTCGCTTTAGCCCCGCCCTGCCTCCTGCCTGAAGTCTGTCGCGCCAGTGGTAGAGCTGCTTCCGCGAAATCCCCAACTCCTTGGCCAGCCCCACGATGGTATCGGCCTCCGCCATCCGACGCACCGCTTCCTGCTTGAAATCCATGCTGTAGCTGTCGCCCCTCGTTTTCTTCTTCATCGGCCTTTCCCATTATGGCCGATAACTGTCACCCATTTCTTGCCAGCCTCCGTGTCTCACTTTTGGGGTTCAGTTCAAAATGTCCCCTTTTTGTGTTCTGTGTTCGCTGCTTTTTTCTTCTCTTTGGGTTTTCCTCGAAAAATCTCGCGCTAGGAAGCACCAGGAACGACGATTCTCATCTCGCTCGACCTAGGGCATCCCGTTTTTGTTGGCCTGGTTCGGAGCGCAGCCCTGCGGAGCCCGAAGGGCGGAGCGTTTAGGGCGAAGCGGAGGGCCGGGCCAACGATGCCCGCTCCGCGACGGCCGCCGCCTTTAACTCCCGTTTTTGTTGCGCTCTTAGGATCGCTCCTCGCCAGGGATGATTCGCAGCCGGTACGCATTTCCGCTTCGCCTGCTGCCTGCTAGCGCCCTCCCCTTTGACTTTCACGGCGTACTCGCTCGGCCGGGCCGGTGCCGCAATCTCCCGACACGGCAGCGCCCGCCCTCGATATTCAATGGTGATGCTGCCATGTCGTCCTTCACACACCATCACCTTGCCCTCGGCTGGCGCGTAATGGCGGCTCTCCAGTTGGAAAAAGCGGTTCTCGTACCGCACCACACAGTCCTCGCTAATCGTGCGCTCCCTCTCCACTCGGAAAATCCGGTCCAATTCGGTCGCCCGCGGCGCTCGCCGGTGATAGTCCTCCGGCTTGGCCGCCACCCTCGTAAACCTCCCGTTGTGTTCCGGCAGATAGTCCCGCTCCAGATACACATTCGCTTGTGCGTGACTGCTGATCTGCTTCCGTCGCATCTTCTTCACCAGGCGGTCCTGATGTGTCCCGTGAACCCGTTCCACTCGTCCCTTCGCCTGCGGCGAGCTGGCCGCGATCAGCTCGATCCCCAACTTCGCGCACATGCGCCCAAACTGCGTTATGGGCTCCTCTCCTCGCAGCCACTCTTTCGGCGTGGCTCTCCGCTTGTATAGGTTCTTCCAATCCACGTAGAGCGCCAGCGGCACTCCGTAGCGTTCGATCCAAGCCCGCAATCCATCCGCCACCGCCCAGATCGTCTCTTGCTCTCCCAGTTGCGCCCACGTCTTGTTCGTCGCATCGTCGACCATGTCGATCAAGCAGCCCTCGGGTCCACGCCCCTCCAGCCAGGAGTGAAAGCTTCCGTCCATCTGCACCATCTCCCCAAAGTGCTCCTTGCGTTCGCGTCGACGGCGGTGCCGCTTCCTCCTCCGCTCCCGACTCCACAATCCCTCCGCCAGCATCCAACGTCGCAACGTCTCCGCATCGATCTTCAGTCCGTCCTCGGAAGCCAAGTGTTCCGCCGCCAGTGTCGGCCCAAACCGCTCGCCCACCGCCCCGCCATACTTCTCCCGCACCAATCGCAGCACTTTCTTCCGGAGCTTCCACTCTCGTGCGTGGTTCGAACGCCGTCCCGCGCTGCGGTGCTTCAGACCGGCCGCTCCTTCTTCCCGATAGCGCTTCCACAATCGCTTCGCCTGTCGGTAACTCACCCCCATCAGCTGGCTCGCATCCACGATCCGCAGTTGCTTGCTTCGAATCCGCGCAAGAACTTCCACTCTTCCCAACTCCCTCGTGCTCATCTCCGTCCGCCCCAATCGAATCTCCTTTCGGAGATCCATTTAAGGGGACATTTCTATCGAGGACAAAAGGGGACACTATCACTGAGGTACAACAGGAAAAACATCGGCGTAAACCAGTGGATTGTCAAAAGATACGAGCAGCTAGTACGTTCAGTATTCGCATAAGGCTTAGAATGTGTTTCACGTTCGTGTTTTCGGGGGTTGGCGTTGGCGCTTGCGCTGAAAAGTTAGTCTCATGCATCGAGCCTAAGAGGCACTGTTATCGCCTTTGGCACCACTGTACTCGTGCTGCGTTGCCGGTTCTTTTTGGCGCGTGCTACCCTTCTTGTCTAAGCCGCAGTTACGGCCGGGAAACCCCTGCCAGGGTGAGCACGCAGGCAGATCAGAAGCGACCTATGGCATTCAACAAAAACAAAACGCTGGAAAACGCCCTGAAATTTCTAAATCAGGGCAAGGTCGCCCAGGCGATCAGTGAATACCAGCTCATTCTCCGCAATGATCCGAAGGATCAAGCCACATTAATGACCGTGGGCGACTTGTACGCCCGCCAGGGTGACATGCCCCAGGCCATCGAATATTTCGAGCGCCTCGCCCAAGTTTACCTGCATGACGGCTTCAACAGCAAAGCCATCGCGATATACAAAAAAATCGCCAAGCTGGCGCCGACCGAACTCGAACCGCTGGAGCGCCTGGCGGATTTGTACGTGCAACAAGGAGTGCTAAGCGAGGCCAGGCCGCTATTCCTGCAGATTGCTGAAGCATACCTCAAGTCGAATCAGGCGCCGAAAGCTGTGGAAGTTCTGCACCGATTGCTGGAAGTGGAGCCGGAAAATCAACGAGTCCAAATGCGTTTGGCGGAACTATACGCCACGATGGGTCTGAAAAAAGATTCAGCCCTCACGTATCTGGCATACGCGCAAAGAGTCTTCGAGCGCGGCGACAGCGATGAAGCGGAAAAAATTGTAGAGCGCGCGCTGCAAGTGGACCCTGGCAATACGTCTGGCATCCTGCTGAAAGCCAAGACGCTCAATGCCGCGAACAAACTGGATCAAGCCATCGAGCTTCTAAGCAAACATCCGCTGGCGGACGCTGGTGGAGACGTCACCAACTTGTTGGTGGATTGCGAATTTCGCGCCGGGCACACCAACCGAGCGACAGAGCTAGCACGCAAGCAACTTGGGCAGGGACACGCGCATTGCGCGCTTCTGCACAAAGTAGCGGACACCATCATCGACGGCGTGGATCCAGCTCAAGCGCTGCCAGTGCTGACTGAACTGCGCGCACCGATGATTGAAGCAGGCACGCAGGACGCCTATCTGAAATCACTCATGCGCGCCTGTGAAAAACTTCCGGGGCGCACCGAACCGCTCGAACTTCTGGTGGATTTCTGCAGAACGACGAGCGATCCCTTCCGGCTGAATCCGGCACTCAGCCAACTCTCGGATGCCTACGCAGCCCAGGGGAATTTTACTCGCGCTGAAGAACTACTCGTGGAACTGGTTGACCGCAATAAAAACGACGAGCGGCTGCTCGAGCGGCTCACGCAACTGCGAGCCCGGGCTGGCGGATCGTCGTTTACCACCGCGAAGGAGTCGGGACTACCCGACACATCCGCTGTCGCTGCAACATCTGCCCCGGCCGAAGAGCGTCACGACGAACAAAAGAAACTGGCGCCGGCGGCGCAGCCCGCGATTCTGGAAGAATCATTCGACGAAGAGACAGAGCGTTATATCGCCCAGGCTCTGACTGACGTCGATTTGTTTTCAAGCTACGGCCTAACCCAGAAAGCCATGCTGCTGCTCGAAAACGTATTGCAGCGCGCCCCCCGGCACACGCCAACATTGGAAAGGCTGCTCGACCTGTACCTGGGCGGAGGCAACGATCGCCGCACCGCAGAACTGGCAGCGCAGCTGGAACAAATTCATCGCCAGCGAAACGACCACGTCAACGCCGACCGCTTTGCGGAATTGCGGCTGCGATATTCCAAAGTAGCAGGACTCACAACGGCGGATATGCCGGCGGCACCTTCGCTGAGCGCGCCTCCCGCGGCATCCACCGCACTTGCGACCGTGGCTGGATCGTCCGCTAGGCCCGAAGCTGGCCCCACGGAGATACAAGCGTTCGCTGTTCCCACAGCGGAAGCGTCAGTGTCTAGCGGCGCGGAGGATGTTCTCGCGGAAACTGAGACTTCGGCATCAGCATCCGAACCAATCGAGTTCGAAATTGCTCTGACCGAATTTGAAGCCGATGCAGGCGCGCAGGACGTAGCAGCAAGCTCGATTCCAGCGGCACATGTGCCTGCCGGGGTGACGCAAGAAACAAGTTCCGGTGTTACACAAGCCGAGGAAACGGCACCCGCACAATCGTCCGCGGACGCCGAGGAGCTGGACCTTTCAGACGAGTGGGAAGCGATCATAGCCGAGGTCGAGGACTCGTCCGCGTCGACGAGTGAAAGTCCAGTCGTAAGCCATGACGAACTCGATCCCATTGTGTTGCCCGAAACAGCAATCGCCGAAGCCTCAGAAACTGTAGAGTTGGAAGCGTCGGAAGCAGTTGAGTCGGAAGCGTCTCCTGCGCCCGTACCCGCTCATGACATTTCTACCTGGGGAGTTGAAGAAACCCAGCAAGAGTCGCCAGCAGTCGACTTCCAGATCGAAGCAAACACACCGCAAACAGATTTGGCGCCCGAGCCTCCATCCAATCCGGCGTCCGAACCGGTCAAAGCTGAAATCTCATTCGAGCCTGAGCCTCACGCAGAAGCTGCGACTGCCGCGGAGGATGCGACTGAAACTATTGAAGCCCATTCCGAGCAATCCAGCGAGTCGGCGCAGGCATTAAATGAGGAAGAGCTGCCTACTTCCCTGCTGGAATTCCTGAATGAGCCGGCTCCGGAGCAACCGGATGCAGCACAATCATCCAACATCGAATTCGACTTGGAGCTTTTGCCGGCACCCGCGCCACCTCCCGATAACCCCGAGCCTGCAACAACCGAAGATTTCATCAGCGAGCTTGTAGCGGAACTGGATGATTTAGAGCCGCCTCGCGATGAACCAATCGCGCAGCGCTTTGCTGCGCCCGCACCGCCTCCGGTCCCCAAGCATACGCACCTGGAAGAAGTTTTTGCAGAAGCCGGCCTGCCGTCCGCGGAACAAAGCGCTCCGGTGCCGTCTGCTGGTGCTTCAAATGGAAGTGCCAATGGCAAAGGCGCGCCGACGGCGCCTGAGCCCGCGGTGACGATGGACACCCTGAATGAATTGGCCGAAGTATTCCAGGAATTCCGCAGCGAACTGGGAGAACTCGGCGAAGAGGACGAAGATCTCGAGACGCACTACAATTTGGGAATCGCGTACCGCGAAATGGGATTGCTCGATGAGGCCATCGGTGAATTCCAGAAAGTCGCAAAGGCGATCCAGAAGGGCAAGCCGTTCCGTTACGAAATGAATTGCTCCACCATGCTAGGCCTTTCATTCATGGATAAGCACGAGCCGAAGGTCGCTTCGTTCTGGTATCAGCGCGCGCTGCAGGTGCCGGGCCTCGAAGACGAATCCATTCAGGCGCTGCGATACGACTTGGGGTTGGCACTGGAATCCGCGGGCGAATCGGAAGCGGCCCTCGATTGTTTCCGGCAGGTCTACGCCTCAAATATCGACTACCGCGACGTGGCAGACCGCATCGCCACACTTCAAAAGCATTAAGAATCACAGGCACGTTAGGCTGTGACGGGGCTACTTGTGAAGGCAAGAGCCGGGCCAGGCTGTGCCAAGGCTTACTTGAGAAGGCAAAGAGCCGGCGGGACGCCGAGCGCGACGATGCTTGTCCGGGATCGCTACGGCCGAGCTAATTCCCTTCAACGCGGTAAGCATCAGCGGCGGACCGGCCTGTGCAAAATCGCAGCTTCGCGAAGCAGTTGCCACTCCCGCCAGAATCTCCCATAATCCTAGCCTGAATGATGACTCGGCTTCTGCGGATCGTATTGCTGCTGCTCTGGCTGGAGCTGGGACTGCTGCTGATCCTCGTGCCCTGGTCTGACATGTGGGACATCAATTATTTTCTGTACCAGTATCCCGCCCTGGGAGTATTTATCGGAAATCCATATCTGCGCGGCGCCGTTTCTGGTCTGGGTGTAATGAACGTGTTATTCGCACTCGAAGCATTTCGCTGCGGGACATCCACCGTTGTCAGCCGCCCCTAATACATCGATCGTTTGCTACGTAACGGACCGAAAATCATTCGGCGCGACCCGACCAGCTGAAACTGGGGTGCGCGCCGGCATCAAAGCTGCAATTGTAGCGGGTGTCGATTGGGTGCAAATCCGCGAGAAAGACTTGCCGGCGCGCGAGTTGCTGGCGCTGGTGCGAGACGCATTACAAGTCGCGGCGGATTCGAGTGCCGCAGTGAAGCCGTTGGCCGCAGAAAGCGCTGTGCCGCGAACTGCAGTACGAATAATTGTAAATGACCGATTGGACGTTGCGCTCGCAGCGGGAGCTGCGGGCGTACATCTAGGCCGCGAGTCGCTGAGCGTTAAGGACGTGGTGGAATGGTGCAGACGCCGAAATGCGCCGCCGGAATTTCTGATCGGCGTCTCCTGCCACAGCGTGGAAGACGCACGAGAAGCAGAGAGCGCAGGCGCCGGCTATATTTTTTTTGGCCCTATCTTCGACACACCCTCAAAGCGATCGTTGGGACAACCACAAGGAATCCAACGATTAGCGGAAATTTGCGCCGGGCTGCGCATTCCGGTAATCGCGATCGGCGGAGTGGATGAAGCCAACGCGCAGGAGTGCCTTCTCGCAGGCTCCGCAGGCATAGCCGCAATTAGAATGATTCAGAAACGGGCCAATGAGCGAGGGCTGAAGAACGCAATAGATCGAATCCACCGCCATATTCCAGGAAGCTTTCTGTAACGGATGCCGAACGTGCGGGATGTAAACAGCGACGAATGCCAAGAGCCGGCGAGACGCCGGCGCTACGAACTGTCTCCACAATCGCAGCACAGCGTGAGCACGCATATAAAGTCGTCTGCAGGTGCGGGCGGGTCTCATTCAGTAGCACTCTTATTTGCGCAGGACACAACGTAATCCTCAGGACTGGAATTTTCGCCCCACACGAACGAGCGGATATATCAGAGATTCAACGGAAGGAATTCGCTACGCGCTGAGCCAGCGCCCGACTGGTTGCAACTCTTCGGTGTGATCGCAAATTACTTTTAAGACCGCAGTGATAGGAATAGCGAGCAACAACCCAATCCCGCCCCAAAGAAATCCAAAGAACAGCAGTGACACGGTCAAGGCTAGCGCATTCAAACGCACGCGCCATCCAACCAAAGCCGGCACCAACAAGTTATTCGCGATGAAATGAAAAAAGGTCAGCATAGTGAAGATGCCGATAAACGGCCCAGGCGTATTGAATTTCTTCAACCCGATCAGCAAAGGCGGCAACCACGAAAGCACCACGCCAAGATAAGGAACAAGATTAGCCAGCCCGGAAACAAGCGCGAGAAGAAAAGGAAATTCCAGCCCAATACCCCAGAAAAACAGCCAACTCGCAACAACGAGAATCAAACCGACCAGCGCGGTTCCCACCACATAACTGCGCAACACCATAGTGACATCTGCGAGAGTTTCTTTCACTTCGGTGCGCTGCGTTGCCGGAAACAACTGCATGGTCGCGTGCCACACCTGTCGTTTCGCCGCGAGCATAAAAAACAAAAGGAAAGGAACAAAAGTCGCGGCCAGAATCACTTCGTACAGCGAACTCAGTTTCGAAATCAAAGCCTGCCGCACAGGATGCGATTCCGCGACCGCGACAAGGTGATCGCCACCCTGAGAAGACGGCTCAATTTCGGAAACGTGTGCCTCGAATGATTCCAATCTCTGTTCCACCACATTGGCGACGGCATGAAGCGGCTTGCGATACGTGGGCCAGTCGCGCCCAAATTGATCCACGCGCTCAACCAAACTCCATGTAATAATTAAAAGGCCCCCGATCGTCAGCAGCACGACCAGAAGCGCTCCCAGCGCGCGGGGAATATGCCACTCTTCCATCCAATTTACGACGGGATCGAGAAAATAGGCGAGCAGCACAGCAACCACTAACGTGACCAGCACCGAAGACGCCCAGTAGCAAAATGCTACGACAATTCCAGCGGCAATAATTTTCCCGCTAGTAGAACTGGTCGAAGCGACCTTGGTGTCCTCGAGTGGCATGGCGGTACGATAACACAGCCCAAGCCGCGCAAATAACTGTGTGCCCGCGCGTGCATTGGCACAAAGGACAAGATTCCAGCGACGAATCACGATGCTGCGGAACCGGCTGAAGCGACTGAATGGCGTCAGGATGATAGAATCCCTGCACGATGTCGGCGAAAACTTCAGCCCCATTCGATCTCATGGCCAAACAACTTTTCGGAACTGACGGCATCCGCGGCGTACCGGGTGAATACCCGCTCGACGATGCCACTCTCGACCGCGTGGGCCTAGCGTTGGGTAAATACCTTCTCGTGCAGGACAATTCGCACGGCTCTCGCCCAAGAATCCTGATTGGCCGCGACACGCGTGAGTCCGGACCGCACATCGCCGAACGCATTGCGCGAGGCCTGATGGCCGCTGGAGCTGAACCCATCTCAGCCGGAGTGTTAACAACTCCCGGTGTCGCCTGGCTAGTGAACCGCGAAGGATTTGCCGCAGGCGTAGTGATTTCCGCCTCACATAATCCGTATCATGATAACGGCGTGAAACTGATTTCCGCGACGGGCATGAAATTCCCGGATGCGGTGGAAGCGGAAATGGAGCGATCGATTTTAGCCTCCACGGATTCGTTCGAAGCCAACGGCGAGATGCAGCTTCACGACAACGAAAAGATCGATGACGACTACCTCGACGGATTGCGCGCGAGCGTACTGCCGGGCGCGAAATTCGAAGGCATGAAAATCGTGATGGATTGCGCGAATGGGGCAGCCAGCAAGCTTGCGCCTCGACTATTCCGCTCTCTGGGTGCCGAAGTCGTGGCGATGAATGATCAGCCCGACGGCCGGAATATCAATGCGGGTTGCGGCTCGCTACACCCGGAAGCGATGCAAAAGCGTGTGGCGGAAACCGGCGCGGCGTTGGGCGTGGCGTTTGACGGCGATGCGGATCGCGCGATTTTCGCCAGCGCTTCGAGAAGACTAGTCGATGGCGACGGCGTCGTTCTGGTAGCGGGACGCTACCTGAAATCCACGGGGAAGCTCAAAGGCGATGTAATCGTGGGAACCACGATGGCGAACCTGGGCCTGGAACGCGCCTTGGAAAAATCCGGATTGAAGCTCGCGCGCACGGCCGTCGGCGATCGCTATGTGCTTCAAGAGATGCATCGCATAGGTGCGAATCTAGGCGGCGAGCAGTCGGGACATATTTTATTTCTGGACGACGCGACCACCGGGGACGGTATGTTGACGGCGCTGAAAATTGCCTCAATGGTCTCGATTCGCGGCCCGCTCGACGAGCAAATTGCCGACCTAAAAATTTTCCCGCAGAAGATTGTGAATGTCCGTGTGAAATCAAAGCCACCCCTCGATTCCCTTCCTGAAGTTTCGCGCAAACTGGCTGAAGCAGAACATGGCCTGGGCAATTCTGGACGCGTCGTGCTGCGCTATTCAGGCACCGAGCCGCTGGCGCGGGTTATGGTGGAAGCGGAAGACGAAAAAGACGTCCAACACTGGACTGACTTGCTAGCCCAGGCACTCCGCGAATCGATCGGCGCGTAGACACCAAACTGTCGGCTTAGCGCGACCCCGCTTCTTAGCGCCGGCGAGACGCCGCGGTACGGCCTGAAAGCCGCAGCTTGCTCGCAATTAATGCCTTGCTGGGGTGCAACGCTGGCGGGTCTCGGACCCGGACCGCGAGTGTTCCACCCTAAATCACTCTGCATTAGGCACTTACCCCGCTGCAATGTGGACTGCCTTCTGTGTCCTCGAGTAAGTCACATTTTCAGGGAACTTTTCGGCACCCCGCAACATTCTAAGGGTGAGAGGCAGCCGCGCGCTGCAAAACACCCCGAAGGCGGGCATCGGCGCGGCGGCCACCCACAATGAATAGCGACGAGCAATTAGTCCTCGAATTTCAGCAAGGATCACGCGCAGCGCTCGCGGAGCTTTTCGAGCGTTACCGCGATCCCGTGTACGGTTTCTTTCGTCGCCGGCTGGCGAATCCCGGCCGCGCGGAAGAATTAACCCAGGAGTGTTTCTTGGCACTGCTGCAAAACATAAGGCGATACGAGCCGCGCGCCAGTTTCCGCAGTTATTTGTATGGAATCGCGGTTCATCTGGTGGCAGGCGAGCGGCGCAAGGCGGGCCGGGAAATCGCGGAGAACGAAAAACTCGATGAGCGTGCCATGGATGAGAAGCGAGAAGGCAGCGCGGATGCAGGCATCTGGGTGCGCAATGCGCTCGATCACCTGGAAAAGAATGACCGCGAAATTCTAATGCTGCGAGAATACGAACAATTGAGCTACGAGGAAATCGCGACGATCATGCGCGTGCCTGTCAATACGGTGCGTTCGCGCCTATATCGCGCGCGCATGGCATTGAAAGAACAATTGATATCGGTGAAGGGCTGAGGCCAGGAATATTATGGACCGAACAGTACAACACGCGTTTGATCCGCAAGAGATCATGGCATATCTCGACGGCGAACTGGAACCGCAGCGAGCGGCGGCGCTGGCCGGCCATCTGGTGGATTGCGCCGAGTGCCAGCAAGTCGCCAGGAACTTCCGCTCCGTCTCCGAACGCCTACTGGATTTTGAAATAGAGCCGACGCCACAGCGTTTGAGCAGCGCAGCGCTGGAAGCAATGAACTCCGGCAACTACTCCCCAAAGACAATTCGTGCTGGTAACTTGTACAAAGGCCTCTCGCGCTGGCGAAGTTTGTTTGCCAAGCGTTATGTTTTGGGATTTGCCGGCGCCCTGGCTGTGGTTGCACTCTTGATCGTCGCCATTCCAAAAATGTTTGAGCCGAAAGTAGCCCCAAATAGGATTGTCGCTCTTTCGAGATCAGACTCCGTTGCCTCAGTTTTCCGCGAAGAGGCCGCCGAACAGAAAGAACGAAACGGAGTTCCTGAGCCAGCACCGCCGCCCGTGGGTGATGTGGTCGGCCAAGCGGGCGGCGTTGCGGGCGGCGTCGTTCAGCCTGGAGGGGAACTGCAAGCGCCTGAAACTGTTGGTCCTATGATTGTGCAGACGGCGTCGCTAAGCATTGTCGCCAAGAATTACGATGAGGCGAATGGCGCTATCGAACGGCTCGCTTCACAGCGCGGCGGCTACGTCGAGAAACTCGAGGCCCGGGCTCAGATCGGAAACGCGCGCGCGCTGTCGGCATCCTTCCGGATTCCAGCGAAGCAACTCGATGCATTCCTTGCGGATTTGCGAAAGCTCGGGCATGTGGAACAAGATTCACTGTCGAACGAAGAAGTAAGCGCGCAGTATGTGGATTTGCAAGCGCGGCTGCGCAGCGCGCAAGCCACCGAAAAGCGCCTGATCGAACTTCTGGGCATTCGCACCGGAAAACTTTCGGATGTGCTGGACGCCGAACGCGAGCTAGCCCGGATTCGGGGCGAAATCGAGAGCATGCAGGCTCAAAACACGGTTTTAGTACACCGGGTAAATTACGCTACGGTGCAGGTCGAGCTGAGCGAGGAATACCTCGAGCATCTAGGCGCAACATCCAATGGAACGAAAATCTGGAACGCGCTGGTCGAAGGCTTCGGAAATTGGGAGGCCGGAGCGGTGGCGGGCCTCACCTTCCTGCTCACTTATGGTCCGTCGATAATCTTCTGGCTGGCGATCATATTGATCCCGTCATGGTTGGTCTGGAAGCGTTACCGTCAGCACGGTGTTCAATCCTGAAGGGACAACAATCTTCCAAAGAACATAGAAATCTGACAGTCACACTTTCAGAAATTGGAGACGCGGCGAGAAAATCCCAGATTCTGGATTCTACGAACGAGCTAAGTCCTGTGGTCACATAGGAACAATGAGCTGGCTGAAAACACGAGAGGCTGGCAAGCGGCGTGCACCCTAATCCGCTGGCTGTCTCTTATCCCGGGGTGGGCCGGTTTCGCCGCGCCGAGGCCGGAACTAGGGGTAGAGCATATAGGGGGTCCGACGGGACCCCCTTTTTTTGTGCGACCGCATCCGCGCGAGCCGCAGGAGCACGGTAAACTCCGTCAAGGGGGCACGGTAATGTTGCCCCGTGTGACTGGCTATGCTGTAATACTCTCGGTTTCGCGCACCCTTCCAATATGGGATCCGATGCAGCATTTTTAATCCTGCTCGGCGCATTTTTCCTGATCGGTATCCCTGCGCTTGCCATCGCCGCCTTGGTGCGCGTCGGAACGCTCAAGAGGAAATCCGATACAGAAACTCCCCAGCTCATCGGCCGGATTTACGCGCTGGAGCAAAAGCTGGCGCAGATTGAAAAATCTTTCGCAACACTGATTGCTTCACCATCACTGCCCGCAGTGCTCCCGAGTGTCGTCGCGACGCCCGAGCCCGCTTCGCCCCCGCACGTGGAAACGCCGCAAGTGGTTTCTCCTCCCCCGCACGGTCCTGCGCCACCTCCAGCTTCACCCCTTCAACAACCGGTAACGGCCCAGAAAGTTGTTCAGCCGGCAGCAAGACTAACGCTTACGGCAAGCGCCTATACGGGTAAGCACGACAGCGGAAATTTTGAAGCCGTAATCGCCGGACGCTGGCTGAATTACGTGGGCATTCTGGCCTTGCTGTTCGCGGTGACGTTCTTCTTGAAATACGCATTCGATAACGATTGGGTAGGGCCGCGAGGACGAGTTGGAATTGGCCTGCTGATGGGCAGCGCGCTGTATCCCTGGAGCAACTGGCTGCTGGGCCGTGGCTACAAGTATTTTTCCGAAGGCATAGCGGCTCTGGGCGCAGCGGTCTTGTACCTTTCACTGTGGGCAGGGTGGCATTACTATCTGATCTTTTCTCAATCCACGGCATTCGCGCTGATGATCGTGGTAACGGCCGCAACGATGGTCGTAGCGGTAGGCCGCAACTCCGAACGGATCGCATTTCTGGCGCTGATCGGCGGCCTGATCACGCCGATGTTAGTGAGCACCGGCGAAAATCACGAAGTCGCGCTCTTCACCTACCTTGCGATTCTCGGCGCGGGAGTATTGGGCATCGCCTGGGTGCGCAATTGGAAATCACTGCCGCCGGCGCAGTTTGTCGCGACGCTCATTTATTTCTGGGGATGGTACGGCGAGTTTTACCGCAACAATGAGCTGGCAACCACAATTACGTTCGCGACGTTATTTTTTATTCTGTTCGCGGCGCTCCCGCTAGTGCGGAGTTGGCGCGAAGGCGATCTGTCCGGACTCGAAGCGGGCATCGTACTGGTAAATTCGCTGGCCTACCTTATAGCTTTGCGCGAAATGCTATGGCCGCGGGACCGATGGCCGCTAACGATCGCGGTGCTCATTCTGGCCGCGGCACATCTGGGCGCGGAGCGCCTGCTTCCGCAAAAACGCGGTGAGACATTGCGCGTCGCCCGGATTCTGTATGCAGGATTGGCGCTGACGCTTGTGACGCTGGCGATTCCGATCCGCCTGGATGGCAGATGGATCACCATCGCGTGGGCGGTAGAAGGCCTGGTATTGATCTGGAGCGGCCTGCGCGTGCGATTCACAGCAATGCGCTGGATCGGCTTCTTGATGTTTGCGGTGGTAGCCGGTCGCCTCGCCTTGATCCCAATCCCGGCAGGAGATTTTTTACTGAATCCGCGGTTCGCGACGTTTGCAATCGCGGTAGGGTGTTTTTTGATTGCATGTTACTTCGCAAGCGAGGCCTGGCCGCAGCTGAGCAAACAAGAAAAGACCGCCTTCGGCACAACGGCAGTTGCTGCAAACATGCTGGCGCTGGTAACGCTATCTCTGGAAGTCTGGGATGCATTCGGCCACATGCCGTCCCTAGGGATTGACCGCGGCCACGCGCAAGGCCTGGCGCTTTCGATGCTCTGGCTGGTGTACGCGCTGGCACTGTTGGGCGCGGGACTCTGGAAGAAATCGCAATCGATGCGCTGGCAAGCTCTGGTGCTGCTGGGAATCGTAATCGTGAAAGTATTTCTCTTCGACCTCTCGTTCCTCGAAAAATTCTATCGAATAATTTCGTTCCTGCTGCTAGGGCTGGCGCTGATGCTGATTTCCTTCTACTACCAGCGCCAATTGATGACACGAAAAGGCGAGAAGAACCCGTGAGCAAGAGAATGCAAGCTGGCTTGGCTCACGTCTATACCGCATCCGCGCCGGCGGTGACGCTGCTCGCGGTGTTAGTAACGTTAGCGGCCGGGGCGCTGCCTTCATCCTGGGAACACTGGCGCTATTCGCGCGCGATCGAAATCGCTCCGACAGATGCGGCGCAACTCCTGGGTGTCGTAGTTCCGCTGGACGTTTTCTTCCACGATAAATCCGCGCCGAACGATCTGCGCGTAATTGACGATCAAGGCACAGAAACACCGTACATACTTTTCAAGCGCGACGAAACGACGCACACCTCATCGATTCCAAACACTTTGCGCGAAAACAGTTTTACACCAGGCCAGTTCACGCAGTTGGTGGTCGATGCAGGCCCGCGCACTCCTTTTCACAATGCGGTTCGAATCGATACCAGCACGCCGGACTTCATCGAATGGGTTCAAGTGGAAGCGAGCGATGATGGCCACGTTTGGCGCGTAGTCCAGGAACGCGCGCCAATTTTTCGTTTCCAGAAAGAAAATCATACAGGCGTGCAGATCGTAAAATATTCGGAAAACAACGCGCAGTATCTGCGAGTGCGCATTGTGGATGGAGACCAGAAGTTTTTGGTCACAGGCGCGCACGTGCTGCACGAAACGGTGGAACCCGCTGAACGAATTCCTGCAGTCATCGCCCTATCGACCGAGCCGAATCAGAACAAGGACCGGGCCGCCTGGAGTGCCGATCTAGGGGCCTCCGGCGCGTTGCTAACGGAAGTTCGTTTCGACGTGACGTCGCCGCCCGAATTCATCCGCTCGGTGGAGATATCGTCCAGTTCCGACGGCAAGAATTGGACGACCTTTCATAGCTCGGACATCTACCGTTATCGCCGCGGAGACGCGCAGGAGGAAGAACTCTCCGTTGCTTTCCCAAACGGTGTCTGGGGCACACGCTGCATTCGAGTAGAGATTTTAAATGGGAATGACGCACCCCTGACGTCGGCGGCACCCAACCTTTACATCACGCCGCGCCATGTCATTTTCGAGCAACAACCCAATCGAAGCTACTCCCTGATTTACGGCCAAGAGCGGGTCAAGGCTCCCAATTATGATCTTGGTAGGCGCGTGAGCGCGAAACAAATGGCAGCGGCAACATCGGGCCGGCTAGGTCCAGAAGAAGTGAACACAGGATGGGTTGACCCGCGCCCATGGACCGAGACACACGACATTTTCCTATGGCTGGCCCTGCTAATCGCGGTCATGCTGATTGGTTACGCGGCGGTGCGATCATTGCGGCGGTCAGCAATACCCGAGCCTTGATAGTTGCTTCGACTGATGCGTCAAAACGTGACGTTGAGCCTATACCCAACCCGCAATAAAGCGCGTTGTCATTCTGGAGGGCCACAGGCCCGAGGAATCTGCTTCTTCTTAAGTGAAGGCCCAGGACTGGCACGGCTTGGGGCCTATTTCAACCGCACGATAAAATGTAACCCCGAGAGATTCTGTTGAGGACGCAGAGTAAAACGAGATTGAAATTCCAGGCCGCGAATCCGTTGTCCGCACTGGTGCGATCACACCAAGTATGATTTCGATTCCCGAAGGCGGGTTCCTAATGGGCAGCGAGACAGGTCAGGACAACGAGCGCCCCGTACATCGTGTATGGGTGGACGCATTTGAATTGGCAGAATGTCAGGTAACGAACGCGGAATACACGAAGTTCCTTGAGGCCACCAACCATCGCAAACCGCTACACTGGAATGACCCAAACTTTTCCAATCCAGCCCAGCCGGTCGTCGCGCCATCGTGGTTCGATGCCGTCGCGTACTGCGAATGGCTGAATCGAATGAGTGAAAAGTTAAACGAACAAACGCAGGAACCCACTGACAAGCAGACAAAGTCTCGGCGATTTCGGCTGCCCACAGAAGCCGAGTGGGAATATGCGGCCCGCGGAGGGGTCGAGCAAAAACAATATCCCTGGGGCGACGCCCCGCCTGAAACACTGACACACTACGCGACGCGCTGGAAGACTGCCCCGGAGCCGGTAGGCCAACGGGAACGAAACGCCTACGGCCTATGCGATATCGGCGGAAACGTGCACGAGTGGTGCTTGGATTGGTTTGACGCCGACTACTATCGCATTTCGCCGGACCGCAACCCGCAAGGTCCAGCCGACGGAAAGCGCCGCAGTTCGCGCGGCGGCTCCTGGCGCCACTACATCAAAGTTTCGCGCTGCGCAGCGCGGTCCAGCATACCTCCCGAATTTCAATACGCGGATTACGGATTCAGAGTAGCCCGGGGACCAGAAAGGTAACGAAGCATCCGGCAACGCGACCCTGCAAAGGAAAGATTCGCACGCAAAGCGTGCGTGCGATTAAGGCGCTTCGCCGCGAAAAATCAGAAATTCCTGAAGCCTTCGAACAGCCAGACACCCGCCGCAGCCAGCAACAACACGATGGAAAGAATCAGCAGCAGCTTGATCGGCTTGGCTAGCTTATCGATCCTTTCGACGATTTGCCGCTGCTCGCTGGCCATGGATTCGCCGGCGCTATCGAGGAATATCTGATCGTCTTCGCGGATTTCCAGCGTGCCGCGATATACCAGCAGCGCGATCAAAGCCGCGGTCACCGCCCCCCATACCGCCAGTACGCCGATCAATGCCTCGTGGATCGTGTCCATGGGTGCCTCCTGCCCGCCGGCGTGGCACTACCCGAATCACGAATTGCCCGTGCGGGCACTTGCTAGCGATTTGCGCAGATTATAGCACCGCGATGGACTAGGTTTTCAAGCGGTAGCAGGAACGCGATCGTCCGGAAACTGCACTCCCCAGAAGTTGCGCACCGGATCAAGCATTTCGAGGCCCAACTCAAAGATCCCCCGATCCTTGGAGCTGGTCACTCGAACAACGCGAAATTCCTGCGTTTCATGAGAATTCCCATTCAGAACTTCCAGCCGCGAACCCAGCCTGGGTTCCAGCGGAGCGCGCACCAAAGCGCCGCAGCGGCTGACCGTAATAGCTTCGGCCGAGGTCACCAGAGGTTCCCCATCGCGCCCATTGCTGAACAGTTGCAAGGAAATGCGGGTGAAGACACGTGCGTAGCGTCGGCGTTCGAGCATCGCGCGGGTAGTAGCCATGGCTTGGCCTCCTCCAACACGCCCCAGCGCATCAATTTAGAGCGATCAGCACAGCAGGTCAAGATTTCCCGCCAAATCTGTGCTTCGTTGGCAACTCGTTGATTGTACCCTTTCTGGCAACGGCCCGGTGCTTATACTTGAGTATGCCGATGACCGCCGGCACAGCTCTTAATTGGACTGCCACCTGGCGTCAGACTGGAGTCGCGACAGCCACGGACCCAAAGTTTTTATACATTTGGAACGTAAAAAAATAACCGCATCGCAGTGAGCGCTCGAAGCTAAAACCACCCTGAAGTAACCGCGGAAGACTTCACAGATTCATTCCCGTAGATCTGAACATTTGGCTACTGGGAGGCAGGTCTGGTGAAGATTACCGTGCCCGTTGGCCGAAAATCTGGATGCAACAAGCTAGTCCGTCGCCATGTAACCGGCGCGGATTCTGGTGCTAGATTCATACGGTGATCGAGCTTCGTTGACAAACCGTCAGCCACGAGTCAATATTGGTGTCGCCTCGTAGTTGCCGCATTAAATGCCCGAGTGGCGGAATTGGCAGACGCGCTAGCTTCAGGAGCTAGTTCTCGCAAGGGAGTGGAGGTTCGAGTCCTCTCTCGGGCACCATTCATTTTAAGTGAGTTACGCTGTAGCCGCGAATGTTCTGTGGGGTCCTCTTGTTTCGTCGGTGCTAGTTGTGGTGCTAGCCGGAGTTGCCGCCAGACGTTCCACGGCTTCACGCAAATGGGCTTCGCCCAAATGCGAATAACGGAGGGTCGTTTCTATTCGCTTGTGACCCATGAGTACCTGGACTGTGCGTAGCGGCACTCCAGCCATCACGAGACGGCTTGCAAACGTGTGACGGAGATCGTGCCAGCGGAAGTTCAGAATCTCGGCTTGGCTCAACATCTCATTAAACCATTCCCGCGCATCGCGAGATTTTGGCCCACGCTCTCGCGGGCAAACATAATTCATGCCATTGCTTCGTGCCCTCAATGCTAGCAATGCAGCGCGAGCCGTTGAGTCTATCGGAATATGGCGGCAGTCAGGAATGATTGGAACGTCTTCATTGCTTCCCATTTAATTATACCATTTAGCGGTGCTGACACGATTCGTTCCGCCTAACTGAGTGAGCTTCGGTGCATCCAGGTTCTCAACCACCTGGTTTGAGTGTGTTCATTTCTGCTGGTGGTCGGAAGCCGTGACTCCACCCTTGCCATAATTCTGCGTTCATCCTGATTATCCAACGAATGCGCGCGCCGGCTGATCGTAAGCTTTTCAGCTATCCATTCTGAGTTCGTTGACTTGCCTGTGGACGCAGCCTAATATCGCCACCAAATGGCGGAATCGCAGGCTTTGATTGGCCGCACTATTTCCCACTACCGCATCATCGAAAAAATTGGTGCTGGCGGCATGGGCGAAGTCTATCGCGCGCATGACGTGCAGCTAGAGCGCGATGTGGCTCTGAAATTCCTGCCTCCAGGCACACTCACCGATGAATCTGCGCGCAAGCAATTTCGCAAAGAAGCGCTGGCGCTCGCCAAGCTGAATCACCCCAATATCGAAACGGTTTACGAATTCGGCTCGCAAGACGATGCGGACTTCTTGGCGATGGAGTTGATTACCGGAAATTCGCTGAAGCAAAAGATAAATGAAGGGCCGCTGCTCGAAGCGGAGATTGTTCGTTTGGGCCTGCAGCTCGCGGAAGGCTTGGCGGCCGCACACGAGCAGGGCGTAGTTCATCGGGACCTCAAGCCTGCCAACTTGATGGTCACCCCCACCGGCCGCCTGAAAATTCTCGATTTTGGCTTGGCCAAGCTTATCCACCACGACGTGCCCACCGACATGACGCGCAGCATCACCATGGAGATCGGGACAATATCCGGCACTGTGCCATACATGGCGCCGGAACAATTGCGCGGGCTGGATGTGGACCCGCGCGCCGACATCTACGGTGCCGGCGCTGTGCTTTACGAGCTGGCCACGGGCTGCCGTCCTTTCCCGCAGTCTCAAGGTGCGGAACTGATGGGCGCGATTCTGTATCAGCCCCCGGCGCCGCCAAGCTCGATCAACCCGCGCATCGCACCAGGGCTTGAGAACGTGATTTTGAAGGCGCTGCAAAAGGAACCATCGCAGCGATACCAGTCGGCCCGCGAGCTACTGGTCGCTCTGGAAGGACTTTCCTTCAGCGGCGCCGCGACCACGACGGACTCTGCGTCGGCGATCAGAATCGCCGCGCCCGCTGCCGCGCCCACCGGCGAGCCTAGTCCAGCTCTGGCGAGTTCCATGGCGAGCCGCGCTCGTTGGCTGGTGATTGCATTCGCTGCGGTCGTGGTTGTGGCGCTGGCAGCGGCGGCGTACTCCTATTTCCATCGCGCGCCGGCGCTGACAGAGAAAGACACCATTGTGCTTTCCGACTTCACCAATACCACGGGCGATGCGGTTTTCGACGATACGCTGAAGACGGCGCTCAACGAATCCCTGCGGCAATCCCCTTTCTTGAATGTGCTCTCCGAGAGCGAAGTGGAGAAGACCCTGCAACTGATGACGCGTCCGTCCAGCACCAAACTTACGCCGGAAGTGACGCGCGAGCTGTGCCAGCGGGCGGGCAGCAAGGCCTACATTGCCGGGGCGATTGGCAGTTTAGGCAGCGAATATGTGCTGGGATTGAAGGCAGTGAATTGCCAAAACGGAGCCACCCTGGCGAAAGAGCAGGAAACGGCGGCGTCCAAGGAGAAGGTGCTGGACGCACTGGGAGAATCGGCCACGAAAATGCGCGAGAAGCTAGGCGAATCGCTGGCGACGGTGCAGAGGTTTGATGTTCCACTCGAACAGGCCACAACGTCTTCGCTCGAAGCTCTGAAGGCGTACAGCCTTGGACTGAAGACAACTAGCGAGAAAGGCTTCGCTACTGCGCTGCCGTACAATCAACGAGCCATCGAACTCGATCCGAATTTTGCCGAGGGCTATGACGAAGTGGGCGCCGACTATGCCAGCTTAGGGGAGGTGACGCGGGCCAGCGAGTACCTGACCAAAGCATTCCAGTTGCGGGAGCATGCCAGCGAGGTGGAAAAGCTGGACATTACCGCCGACTACTACTCGAAGGTAACCGGAGAACTGAATAAGGCGGCCCAGACGTTTCAGGAGGAGATTGCGAGCTACCCGCGGAAACCCGGAGGGTACGGCAGCTTGGGCATAGTGTATGCCAGTCAGGGAGAATATGAGAAAGCCTCGGAGATCACGAGGCAAGCCCTGCCTCTTGCACCGGACGCCGCACGTTGGTACACGAATTTGACCAACTATGCCCTTGCCTTGCAGCAGTTCGATGGAGCACGACAGATCATCCACGAGGCGCAGGCGCGAAAACTTGATAGTGTTCTGTTTCACAATGCTCTCTATGCTTTGTCCTTTTACGACTTGGACTCCGCCGCAATGACGGAACAGCAACAGTGGTTTGCGAGCAAGCCTCAATTTGAAAACGTTGGACTGGCGCTCGCATCTGACACCGAGGGGTATCAGGGCCATCTAGGCAAGGCGCGGGAGTTGACCGAGCGGGCGGTAGACTCCGCCATCAGGGCTGACAGTAGGGAGGATGGGGCAATCTGGCAGGCGAACGCTGCACTCCGACAAGCCGCTTATGGCAATGCTGCGGAAGCACGGCAGAGAGCGGAAGAGGCTCTGAAGATCGCTCCTAGGAGTCAAGGCGCCCAGAGCGAAGCAGCACTTGCGTTTGCCATGGCGGGCGACATGGCACGGGCTGAATCGTTGGCTCAGGATTTAGAGAAACGCTTTCCCCTTGACACGCAGATGCAGTCGCTTTGGCTGCCTGCGATTCAGGCGCAAGTGCTGCTCGATCGAAAAAATCCGGCCGCCGCCCTGAATGCCCCGCAAGCTGCTTCCGCCATAGAATTCGGGCAAATTCAGTTCGTCGTCAATATCTCCTGCCTCTATCCGGTGTATGTACGCGCAGAGGCTTTCTTGGCTGCCGGACAGGGCAGTGCTGCCGCCGCCGAGTTTCAGAAGATTCTCGACCACAGCGGCATCGTCTGGAACTGCTGGACGGGAGCGTTAGCGCATCTGGGAGTGGCGCGTGCCAACGCCTTGGAGTCGCGAACCTCCCAGGGGGCGGATGCCGACGCCGCCCGCGTAAGAGCGCTTGCCGCTTACAAAGATTTCCTCACGCTCTGGAAAGAGGCCGACCCCGACATCCCCATTCTCATTGCTGCCAAATCCGAATATGTCAAATTGCAGTAGCTCAAACGGTCGAAAATGGACGCATTCCAAGCAATCATCATTGGACTCGTGATCGAGCGCAGCATGGGCGCTATGGTTGTGTAGAAAGAGCGGCTAGGCATCAGGTAAAGATGAATTGGCTCACCTTTCGCTAGGCCGATGCATCAAAATAAATATCGATGAAAAGATTGCCTCGCATCGCTCCGCTTAAATTAGCGCGCCGACAGGAACCGTTCGATCACCCTGATTGGTTATTAGGTAAAGTCAAATGTTCAAGTCTGGCTTGTTAGGCGTAAGATAGCGACCGTTTTAACAAGGAGCCTACTTATGCCACGGCGATTGATAGGCGCTCACATCTGTTTTCTCAGTTTGGTTCTTGCTGCTGCGGCAACCGGACAGGCTAATCGGCACAAAGCCGATTCTGATGCCGCGACAGCGCAAGCTTTGCAGGTCACGGAACAGGAGTGGCTCAAGGCCGAGAAGAATCACGACGCGGCAGCATTCGAAAACATAGTGGCAGATGACTGGATTGCCATTAACCCTGACGGGAAAAGCCAAACCAAGGCCGAGAGAGCCGCTGAGATCAAGATGTCCAACATAGATTCTGCCACGCTGGGCGACGTGAAAGTCCGCGTCTTCGGTGACACGGCCGTGGTCACTGGAACCGACGATGAAGTCACTATGAAAGACGGCAAGAAATCCAGCGACCATTACGTGTGGACTGACGTTTTCGTTAAGCGTGATGGCAAGTGGCTGGCTGTGGCCTCGCAGACCGCACAGATAAAATAGCCCGCTCTTTGCCGCAAGCCTGCCTCATCGGTCGCTATTACAAGTGTCAAAATGAACGTATTCCAAGCATTCATCATTGGACTGGCGAGTGTCGCAGCGTGGGCACTGTGATTGTGCAGGAAGAACGACCCCATGCTCAGCACCCCGCTCAGTTTCCGGTCAGTCCGCATAGTAACCGGACGCCGGATGAGACCACCCTACCCGTTCGGACATTCTCATTTTGCGGCGACACCACCCTACCCGTTCGTTGACTTGCCACGAGGCGCGGCCTAAGATGCGCTCACCAGTGACCGAATCCGCGCCCATACTCGGCCGCACCATTTCCCACTACCGCATCGTTGAGAAACTCGGCGGCGGTGGCATGGGTGTGGTTTATAAAGCTGAGGACACTGAACTCGGCCGTTTCGTAGCGCTCAAGTTCCTGCCTGAAGATGTCGCCCAAGATCAGCAGGCCCTCGAACGGTTTCGACGCGAAGCCCGCGCAGCTTCTGCACTGAACCACCCCAACATATGCACCATCCATGAAATCGGCAACCACGAAGGCCATCTCTTCATTGTCATGGAGTATTTGGATGGCTCGACGCTGAAGCACACCATCACGGGCCGTCCGATTGAATTAGAACAGTTGTTGGAGATTGCGATTGAGGTGACTGAGGCATTGGAGGCCGCTCACGCCGAGGGGATTGTTCACCGCGACATCAAGCCGGCGAACATTTTCGTTACCAAGCGTGGACACGCAAAGGTTTTGGACTTCGGTCTGGCAAAAGTGACACCGAAGCGCGAAACAGCGGGCAGGGAAGCCACACTGGCCGAAGACGCGACCAGGGGTACCAGCGAAGAGCACCTCACAAGTCCGGGCGCCGCGCTAGGAACGGTGGCTTATATGTCGCCGGAACAGGCGCTCGCAAGGGAACTCGATGCGCGCACCGATTTGTTTTCCTTTGGCGTGGTGCTCTACGAAATGGCTACGGGCGTACTGCCATTTCGCGGAGATAGCTCGGCGGCCATATTCGACTCGATTCTCCACAAGACGGCGCTCGCGCCAGTTCGACTGAACCCGAGTCTGCCCCTGGAATTGGAACGAATCATCAATCGGGCCCTGGAGAAGGATCGGGGACTGCGATACCAGCATGCGGTCGACATGCGCGCGGAACTGCGGCGCCTGAAGCGAGACACGGCTTCGGGCGGTTTGGGCGCGACATCGGAGTCTTACTCAGCGGAGGAGAAGAGCGCGGCCGGGCGGACGGCAGTGGAAGCGTTACCCACACCCTCTTCGGCGCCGTCGGCATCGGTGAGGCCGAGTTTCGGCAGAACAGCGGCCGCGGTGCAGCCTACTTCTGAGGATGACCGGCATTCAGGTGCCGGTAAGTCAGAGCATCCCAGTGGCTCGATGTTCACTGCGGTTGGCAAGAAGCGTTCCTACATGGCTTACATGGTCGGCGCAGCCGTTGTGCTGGCTGCGCTCGCAGCGGGTGCGTTCTATTACTTTCACCGCGCGCCGGCGTTGACCGGAAAAGATACGATTGTCCTGGCGGATTTCGCCAACACGACGGGTGATTCCGTGTTCGACGACAGCCTTCGCCAGGCGCTCGCCGCGCAGCTGGGCCAATCGCCCTTCTTGAACATTCTTTCGGACGGTAAGGTGCGCGCTACGCTGCAACTGATGGGGCAATCTCCGGATCAGCGCGTCACGCAGAGCATGGCCCAGGAAATCTGCCAGCGGGACGGCGGCAAAGCCGTACTCGCGGGCACGATCGCGCAAGTCGGCAACACTTACAACGTGATTTTAAATGCCGTGAATTGCTCGACTGGCGACACGTTTGCAACAGCGTCCGCACACGCTGACAGCAAGGATCACGTGCTCGACACACTCGGCAAGGTCGGTTCGGAAATTCGCGGCAAGCTGGGTGAATCGCTTAGCTCGATTCAGAAGTTCAACGTCCCCATCGAAGCCGCTACTACTTCCTCGCTGGAGGCCCTGAAGGCATATAGCATGGGCGTGCAAACGGATTACGGCAGAGGTGACGCCGAATCCATTTCGTTCTTTAAACAGGCGATCGCGCTGGATCCAAATTTCGCCGTGGCCTACGCGAAACTGGGAGTCATTTACAATAATCTGGGGCAGGCGGGACTGGCGATCGAAAATATCAAGAAAGCGTACGAGTTGCGCGACCGCACCAGCGAGAGAGAAAAGCTTTACGTCACGGCGCATTACTACAACGAAGTAACGGGAGAATTAGACAAAGCGCTCGAAAATTATCTCTTATGGGAGAGGGAATTCCCCAAAGACTTCATTCCCTATCTAAATGCCGGGACTATTTATTCCGCCCAAGGCCAGTACGAAAAATCAATTTCTGAAACTCGATTGAGTGAGCAGGTCGAGCCGAATGACATTATCATTTACAGTAACCTGGGCGGCAACTATCTCAATGTCAATCGTCTCGACGAAGCCAAATCCACCTTTGACCAAGCCTTGGCGCTCAAGCTTGACGATCCGGCATTGCGCTCCCAGATGTACGCGCTGGCCTTTCTTCAAAATGATATGGCGGGGATGCAAAAGCAGGTTGACTGGGCGACTGGGAAGCCTGGCGCCGAAGACCAGCTCCTATCCGGAGACTCGGATACAAAAGCATATTACGGACATCTCCTAAAGGCGCGGGAACTCTCGCGCCGCGCCGTGGATTCTGCCAGCCACAATGGGGCAAAGGAAACTGCAGCCATCTGGCGGGCCAACTCTGCTCTGAGGGAAGCGGAATTCGGTAATACGAGCATGGCTCGTCAGGATGCGCAAACAGCCCTCGACTTCGCCTCCACACGGGATGTGGAGGTTCTAACCGCGATGACGTTTGGACGAATTGGCGATGCGCCTCGCGCAACGGCGCTGGCCGACAAGCTCAACAAAGATTTTCCTGTGAGCACTATTCAGCAGATTTACTGGCAGCCAACGATTCGAGCCGAGATTGAAATAAGCCGCAACAATCCCGACAAAGCGATCACGCTACTGCAAACCGCCGCGTCCTACGAATTTGGAGGTGGCGGCCCCGTCGGGGGCCTGTATCCAGTCTTCGTCCGCGGCCAGGCCTTTTTGCAAGCCCGTCAGGGCGCTCAGGCGGCTGCCGAATTTCAGAAGGTCATTGACCACAGGGGGATCGTTCAAAATCTTCCCGTCGGCGCGCTCGCTCATCTCGGCCTCGGCCGCGCATACGTTCTCGAAGGCGACACCGCAAGAGCCCGCTCCGCTTACCAAGATTTCTTCGCACTCTGGAAAGACGCCGACCCCGACATCCCCATCCTCATCACTGCCAAATCCGAATACGCCAAGCTGCAGTAAACATCACAGGTCTCTCTATCGCCTTCGTTGACGCTATCTGTGGGTCGTCCTAATATGGCGCGCAATGGATTACCTGCCGTGATTGGCCAGACTATTTCTCACTACCGCATCGCGGAGAAGCTTGGTGGCGGCGGCATGGGCGTGGTCTATAAAGCCGAAGACACCAAGCTTGGCCGTTTCGTCGCGCTGAAATTTCTGCCTGAGGATTTGGCCCACGATACCCAAGCACTCGAACGTTTCAAGCGCGAAGCCAAAGCTGCATCAGCTCTTAATCACCCCAACATTTGCACCATTTACGAAATCGACGAGCAGGACGGCCGAGCTTTCATCGTCATGGAGTTCATGGACGGTGTCACGCTGAAGCACCGTATAGGCGGCCGCCCGATGGACGTCGAAAGCATCCTCGATGTTGCCATCCAGATCGCCGACGGGCTGGACGCGGCTCACGGAGAAGGAATCGTTCACCGCGACATCAAGCCCGGCAACATCTTTATCACAAAGCGCGGTCACGCCAAGATTCTGGATTTCGGTTTGGCTAAATTGACGCCGAAAGGCGACGGTGCGGAGGCCATTCTAGCGACGAACGCCACCGCGGGAATCGCCGAAGAAGACCTCACGGTTCCAGGAACAGCTGTAGGAACGGTAGTCTACATGTCTCCTGAGCAGTTGGGCGCCAAGGAGCTGGATGCGCGCACAGATTTATTTTCCTTCGGCGCCGTTCTCTACGAAATGACCACAGGAACATTGCCCTTCCGTGGAGAGAGCGCAGCTCTCATCAGCGACTCAATCCTTCACCGCTCCCCGGTCCCCGCGCTGCGATTGAATCCCGATGTTCCACCGAAACTGGAAGATGTCATCAACAAAGCGCTGGAGAAAGATCGCAAGCTGCGCTACCAAAGTGCGGCCGAGATGCGCACCGATTTGCAACGCCTCAAGCGCGATACAGAGTCGGGGCATGCGGCGGTGGCGAGTACTGAGTTAGAGGCGACAGCCTCTGCCCCAGCAGTTTCTCCAACGGTAGCACGTCCCGCAGCGCAGGCTTCCTCTGCTTCGACCGCTGCGAGAAAAGCTCGCTCTTTCAAACGATTCGTTATTGCAAGTTCTGCGGTAGTGGTCATCGGTCTGGCCGTGGGCGGGTGGTTGTTTTTTTCCCGCAAGGCGCACGCGCTGACTGACAAGGACACCATCGTCCTTGCAGACTTCACAAACACGACGGGGGACTCGGTGTTCGACGGCACGCTGCGCCAGGGGCTCGCCATCCAGCTTGAGCAATCGCCCTTTCTGAAAATCATGGACGACGAGCAGGTGCAACAAGACCTGCGATTGATGAGCCTGCCTGCCGGGAGGCGCATCACAAACCAGATCGCGCATGACATCTGCGTGCGAGAAGGAGTTGCGGCTACGATAGACGGCTCCATTGAGAGCCTGGGTAAGGACTACGTCATCACGCTCCAGGCAATCACGTGCCAGGGTGGCGCGACGCTGGCTCGGGAACAGATTCAAGCGGGCGACAAAGAGCACGTGTTGAACGCGTTGGGAACCGCCGCCACAGCCATGCGGGCCAAGCTGGGAGAGTCGCTCAACTCGATCCAGAAGTTGAATCGTCCGCTCGAACAAGCCACCACTCCATCGCTGGAAGCTCTCCAGACCTACACCGCGGGTTTTTCCGAGATGCTCCAGGGCCAATTTCTGGCCGCTGTCCCGTTGTTTGAGCGCGCCATTGCACTCGATACAAATTTCGCGATGGCTTACTTCATGCTCGGCATCGCGTTCAACAATGCCGGGGACATAGAGCGCAGCCGGGAATATACACAAAAAGCTTTCGGTTTGATCGACCGAGTTTCCGAGTTTGAGCGGGACCTCATTGCGGCTAACTACTACTCGTATAACGGCCAGTCTGACAAAGCGATTGACGCGTATCGGTTGGGTATCCAGAACTATCCCCGCTTTTGGGGATTCCATAACGACTTGAGTGTCGAGTACATAGACCTGGGGCAATTCGAAGAGGGGCTCAAGGAGGGCCAGGAAGCGACTGGGCTACAGGCGAACGTTGAACCTCCGTACCGGCGCCTACTGGACGCCTACATGTGCCTGGATCGACTCGCCGAGGCGAAGCAATTAGCGGAGAAACTGCGGGCGCAGGGACTCGGCGGAGCGAGGATCCACCAGCGCTTCCTCGAAATCGCTTACGTCGAGGGCGATGATGCGGCCGCTGCGCGGGAGATTCAATGGTTTTCAGGCAAGCCGGTGGAGTACCTCAGCTTTGGCTTGCAGGCGGCCAATCAGAATGCTCTTGGCCAGCGTCGCGAGTCGAGCAAACTGTACCAGCGAGCCGCGGATGCAGCACTGCGCCATGGGCTCCGGAACGCCTCGGCCGAATTTAAAGAGGCTGATGCGCGTGCCGACGCGCTGTCGGGTAATTGCCAGACCGTGCGGCGACTGGGGCGTCCTGCGCTGGCACTGGCCATGTGCGGCGATGCGGCCCAAGCGGAGAAGCTGGCCGTGGAGACTTCGAAGCTGTTTCCAAACGGAACCCTCTGGAATGCGGTGCAGCTACCCGCGATTCGCGCTGCGGTCGCGGTCAAGCGCGGTCAGCCCGCCAAAGCCGTGAAACTGCTGGCATCCGCCTCGCCGTACGAGCGTGCCTCCCCCGAGGCGGTGTACCTGCGGGGCTTGGCTTACCTGGGTCTGCGTGAAGGCGCTGAGGCAGCGGCTGAGTTCGAAAAGATCCTGGATCACAAGGGCGCCGATTGGGGTAGTGCTTGGCAACACCCCTTTTGGGGACAGTTCTACTCTCTTTCCTACTTGGGGCTGGCGCGCAGCTCCGAACTGGCTGGCGACACCGCGAAAGCCCGAGCGGCGTATCAGGATTTCTTTGCCCTCTGGAAAGACGCCGACTCCGATATTCCCATTCTCATCGCAGCGAAATCCGAATACGCCAAGCTGCAGTAATCATTACAGGTCTCCCTATCGCTTTCATTGACGCTGCCCGTGGGCCGTCCTAATATGACGCGCACCAATGATTGGCCAAACCATCTCGCACTACCGAATCGCTGAGAAGCTTGGTGGCGGCGGCATGGGTGTGGTGTACAAGGCTGAGGATACTCGGTTACATCGCCGCGTCGCTTTGAAATTCCTTCCTGAAGATTTAGCGCGAGACCATCAGGCACTCGAACGGTTCCGCCGAGAAGCGGAAGCAGCCTCGGCGCTTAACCACCCGAACATTTGCACGATTTACGACATCGGCGAAGAAAACGGCCAAGCGTATATCGTGATGGAGTTTTTGGACGGTGTGACGTTGAAGCACCGCATCTCCGGGCGACCCATGGAGATAGAAACCGTCCTTGATTTGGCCATCCAGATTGCGGATGGATTGGATGCCGCGCACACAGAAGGCATTGTTCACCGCGACATCAAGCCTGCGAACATCTTCGTAACTAAACGAGGGCACGCGAAAATGCTGGATTTCGGTTTGGCGAAGCTGGCACCGAAACGGGAAGCTGTGGCCTCAGGGGCCACCCTCGCCACGGATGCGATGGGGGGAGTGAGCGCGGAGCACCTCACCAGTCCGGGAACTGCCGTCGGAACGGTGGCTTATATGTCGCCAGAACAGATACGGGCGAAGGAACTGGACGCACGCACTGATTTGTTCTCATTTGGCGTGGTGCTCTACGAGATGGCCACGGGGACGTTGCCCTTTCGCGGAGAAAGCTCGGGAGTGATTACGGATGCGATTCTGCATAACACCCCGGTCGCTCCTGTCAGGTTGAATCCGGATGTTCCGGCGAAGCTCGAAGATGTCATCAACCGGGCGCTGGAGAAAGACCGAGAACTGCGTTATCAGGGCGCGGCGGAAATGCGTTCCGAACTAATGCGCCTGAAGCGAGACGCGAGTTCAGGGCAACTGTCAGCAGCAAGTTCGGGTACGGTGGCAGCGGTACAGGATACAGGCTCTCAACGAGTCGTCCAGCAGCTCATGCCGTCATCAGGTTCTGTTCCAGCTGCTACTTCATCGGCTGCCGTGAGAGTCACTGAAGTTCCCGTCACCGGAGGGAAAAAACTCTGGAAGATTCTGGTTCCTGCAGCCGTCGTACTTGTCGCTGCTGCAATCGGCGGAGCATTCTACTTCCGTTCGCACTCGACGAAGCCCGCAACGGCGCTAACCGAGAAAGACACCATCGTGCTCGCGGACTTCACGAACACGACGGGTGACCCGGTCTTCGATGATGCCTTGAAGCAGGCACTTGCCGTCGAGCTTGGACAATCTCCATTTCTCAACATTCTCTCCGACCGCAAGGTGGGGGACACGCTGCGTCTGATGGGGAGTCCATCGAATGAGCGCATCACCCGCGACGTAGCCGGAGAACTCTGCGTGCGCACAGGCAGCAAGGCGATTCTCTTGGGTTCCATTTCAAAGTTGGGCGGTCAGTACGTGGTTGGCATAGATGCGGTCGGTTGCAGCAATGGGGACACGTTGGCCAAAGAGCAGGAGGAGGCTGCGACGAAGGAGGATGTGCTGAAAGCACTAGGCAAGGCAGCAGCCAGCCTGCGGGGCAAGCTTGGCGAATCGCTGGCCTCTATCCAGAAGTTCGATGTTCCCGTGGAGGCCACGACAACATCGCTGGAGGCCCTAAAAGCCTACAGCATGGGAGTTACAACCGGCCGCACAAAAGGAGACGCGGCGGCGATTCCGTTCATGAAACGCGCTCTCGAACTCGACCCGAATTTCGCCGTAGCCTACGCTGGTCTCGGACTCGAATACGGCAATCTCGGACAAGCCAGTCTGTCGGCGGAGAATATCAAGAAGGCTTATGCACTGCGCGACCGCGTCAGTGAACATGAAAAATACCGTATCGCTGCTTTGTACTACACCTACGTCACGGGGGAGTTAGAGCAAGCCAGTCAAGTCTACGAACTTTGGGCCAAGAGCTATCCGCAGGATTTGGTGCCTCCCAACAACTTGGGGACCATTTATAGCGAGCTTGGGCAGTACGAGAAGGGTGTGGCTGAAACCCAAGTGTCGTTGCGATTGGAACCAAATGCAGTAAATGGTTATGGCAACCTCGCAGTTAATTATCTCGCACTGAACCGACCGGATGACGCGAAAAAAGCGATTGAGCAGGCTCAAGAGCGCAAGCTCGAAGGCGATTACCTGCACTGGGTAATCTATCAACTAGCCTTTCTCAAAGGCGACGCTGCAGAGATGGAGCGGCAAGTGGCTTGGGCCGCAGGGAAGCCCGGAAGTGAAGACCAGCTACTTTCGTTCCAATCCGATACAGAGGCGTACTACGGACGGGTGGTGAAAGCACGGGACTTCTCCCGGCGTGCAGTGGATTCGGCAGTGCGTGACGACTCGAAAGAAAGTGCCGCGCTCTGGCAGGTGAATGCCGCATTGCGGGAAGCGGAGTTCGGCAACACAGCAGCCGCGAAGCAAGGTGTTGCAGCAGCACTGGCGCTGGCTCCGGGCCGGGACGTGAAACTATTTGTCGTCCTGACACTGGCGCGAATTGGTGAAACCGCTGGTGCGAAGGCCATCGTAGAAGAGCTGGAAAAGAACTACCCGTCGAATACGATGCTGAAGGTTTACTGGCTGCCAACCATTAAGGCAGCGATAGAACTGAACGCCAACAATTCCACCCAAGCCGTGGTGTATCTCGAAGCGGCTGCGCCTTACGAATTGGGCGGGCCGCCACAATTACAAGTGGGAACCATGTATCCCGCTTACATTCGCGGCCAAGCGCAGCTGATAGCCCACAATGGGAGTGCGGCAGCCACCGAGTTTCAGAAGTTTCTCGACCACCGGGGAGTCACAATAAACTTCCCACTGGGCGCACTCGCGCATCTTGGACTTGCTCGCGCGTACGCTCTCTCGGGCGACACCACCAAGGCCAAGGTGGCCTATCAGGATTTCCTTACGCTCTGGAAAGACGCCGACCCCGACATCCCCATTCTCATCGCCGCGAAATCCGAGTACGCCAAACTGCAGTAATCGTCACAGGTCTCCCTATCGCTTTCGTATTCGACCAGTGGGAGTTTTAGAAGCCGTTCATGTTCACAGCTTACTTTGACGAGGGCGAAGACGATAAGGTGTTTCTTATTGGCGGTTGGTTGGGAGTGAGAGGTAGACGATACGCTTGGTTACGGCTCAGGCTTGGTGACCGTAATGTCCTTGACGATATTCCTGAAACGCTCCTCGGAATTCGGCCCGGATCCGCTGACGGCGAACTCGATTCCAAGTTCTGAGTAAGTTATCTTGATATCTTTGAAGGGATCTTCTTTCAGTTCCACATTGCCATAGGCCTTCAGCACGTCTTGTTGCGAGCTGCCGATTCGTATTCCCAGATCAGTCGCATAATTTCGACTCACACCTCCTCCCTGTGTCGGGGTTTCAATCCATGTAACTGTGCGGTCGCTAAGTCGAGAGCCGGGTTTACCATTAAACACAATCAGAAGCTGCCAGCGGTCGAAATTGCAATTGGTTTGCCCGGGGTCAAGCTGGTTAGATTCAATCGTGGGATAGTCAGCGGGGTCGCCTATTGTTACAGACTGATTGAGGGCTACGTCCATCTTATCAGTCCCTTTTATGGCAGAAAGTATGTCAACGGTGCATTTTTGAGAACGTTGGCCCAGCGCCCTCAGAGCATCCTCTGGAGTCATCCCCAGCGACACCGGCCCGATTCGCTGCCCCGGCACAATGAGCCAATCTGAAACGAGCTGCGGCAGCTGCGGCGACTGTAGCGGCTGCGGAGAAGATGCGCTGAGGCTCGCGTTGATCGTGAAGACGCGCAGGTTCGGATCGAAAACCGGCGCGATTTCCCAGCCGAGTCCGCTGGCAGTATTGCGAAGCGACGCATGGTCCATCTTACCTTGCATGCCCAAAGCTCGCGCCTTCTGCACCGCCTCCGGCAAATCGAGGAAGAGCGATGGAATTGCCAGCGTGCCCCAATTCACCGGACCTGCTTCAGTAACCGTGCTGCTGCCCGGGGCGCTTGTGATCACCCACAGACCAGTCCGATCGAAAGGAGAATAAAAGTTGAACTTGATCGTAAAATTTCCAGTGCCGCTGTAATCGTTGACCTCGACCATCACCAGAATTGCATCCTGGCGCCATTGCTTGGCCTTCGCCATGGCCGCAAATGCCTGCTGCGGAACTTTCGACGGAAGAACCTCCTGCGCCAACGAGGTGAAGTCGACTGCGACCGCGAGAAACAGCCCGAATAAACCGAGAACGACCAATCGACGCATCACGCACCTCCCTAGACATTTAAGAGTGCGGCACCCTCAATTGTAGAGGATCTACGACGACTCAGACCGAGCGACTGTATAAGATCGCTTTTGAGAACAGCTTCCACATAATTCTCGACCATCGCGGGCTGTTGTGGAATTGTGCCACAGGAGCGCTCGCCCATCTCGGCCATGCTCGTGCCTACGCCATGCAAGGCGACACGGCCAAAGCCCGTGCGGCGTACCAGGATTTCTTCGCCCTTTGGAAGGACGCCGACCCAGATATTCCCATTCTTATCGCTGCCAAATCCGAGTGCGCCAAACTGCAGTAATCATCACAGGTCTTCCTGTTGCTTTCGTTGACGCTGCCTGTGGGTCGTCCTAATATGACGCCGACGTCCTTACCATGATTGGCCAGACCATCTCCCATTACCGCATCGTTGAGAAACTCGGTGGGCGGTATGGGTGTGGTCTATAAAGCCGAGGATGTGAAGCTCCACCGCTTCGTGGCACTGAAGTTTCTGCCCGATGACGTAGCCAAAGACCCACAAGCCCTCAGCCGGTTCCAGCGTGAAGCGCAGGCCGCCTCTGCATTGAATCATCCGAACATCTGCACCATCTACGAAATTGACGACCAGCATGGCGAAGCGTTCATCGTCATGGAGTTTATGGATGGTATGACGCTGAAGCACCGAATCGCCGGGAAGCCCGTTGAGACGGATGTCCTGCTCCATTTGGCCATCGAGATTGCCGATGCTCTGGATGCCGCTCACGCCAAAGGAATCGTCCATCGAGACATCAAGCCGGCCAACATTTTCGTCACCGAACGCGGTCACGCCAAAATTCTGGATTTCGGTTTGGCCAAGCTACAAGCAAAGGCGGGAACGGATGCTGATGCGACGCTGACGCAGGAGGGGATGCAGTTGAGTACGCCGGGCGCGGCCATGGGCACGCTGGCGTACATGTCGCCTGAGCAGGCACGGGCGAAAGAACATACCATTTGCTTCATTTGATTGGAAATTACAGTTTTCTAGGTTGTGACGATGGATTGAATAGGCTTAAGGTGTTCAACTAACCTTCACGCTCTTCGCTTCGTTGCAGCTTCGGATTTTTACGTTTAACAGGTAAACTACGCTCGCCTGCGTGGCGCACCCTCAGGCTATCCCTTGAGGAGATTCGTGTGAATTCGCGAAGAACTTTCTTGACCCAATCATCGCTGGGCCTGCTCGGTGCGGCTGCCGCGCTGCGCCGTCAGTCGCAGCAGAAAAGTACTGAACCTGCGCCGGGGACGCCGCCTGCATTCGGAACTGCTCCGGCTGTAGGACCCGAAGTTTCTCCTGGCACTTTCGCAGAAGCTGAGAAACTCGTGCAGGTCAAACTGAGCGCACCCGAACGCACCATGGCCGCAGACAGCTGGCGCAGCACAATGGCGGCGCTCTACGAGCGACGCACCGGGCCGCGCAAGGTCACGCTCGACACGGCGCCCGCCTCGCTCTGGGATCCGGCACTACCCGGCCAACCGGCGCGGCCAAGGACCGATCGATTTATCCGCAGCAGCAATAATTCAACTGCATTACCAGCAACCGACGAAGACATCGCCTTCGGCTCCGTAACGCAGCTCTCGCGCTGGATCGAGTCCCGACAGCTTACGTCACAGCGTCTCACCACCATTTATCTGCAGCGACTCGAAGAATTCAATCCGAAACTCCGCTGCGTCATCACGCTCACGCGCGAATTGGCGCTGGCCCAAGCGAAAAATGCCGACGCTGAGATCGCCGCAGGAAAATATCGCGGCTCACTGCACGGAATACCTTGGGGCGGCAAAGACCTCCTCGACACCGCCGGAATTCCTACTACATACGGCGCCGAGCCTTTCAGAGATCGAGTTCCGACAAAAGACGCGGTCGTGGTGCAACGCCTGCATCAAGCCGGTGCGGTTCTCGTCGCGAAATTGAGCTTGGGCGCGCTGGCACTTAATGACATTTGGTTCGGCGGCCAAACGATGAACCCGTGGTTACTGGAAGAAGGATCGTCAGGTTCAAGCGCCGGGCCAGGGGCCGCGACAGCAGCGGGATTAGTCGGCTTCGCCATGGGAAGCGAAACAGGCGGCAGCATCATAGGCCCGTCGATGCGTTGCGGCATCACAGGATTGCGCCCCACCTTCGGTCGAGTGCCGCGCACAGGCGCGATGACTCTCTGCTGGTCGCTCGACAAGCTAGGACCGATGACCCGAACCGTCGAAGACGCATTGCTGGTTTTGCACGCCATCTCCGGACCAGATTCAGGCGATCTTTTCAGCGTTCCGAGCACACTGGACTACGACTCAAACGCATCCGTAAAAGGTCTGCGCGTGGGCTATTTCCCCGCCTGGATGAAAGAAAGCCCAGCGACAGAAGTCGACCGCGCCGCCCTGGAAACGGTCGGAAAACTCGGCATGGTGCCGGTTGAAGTGGCCCTGCCCGACTGGCCCTACGACTGTCTGAACTTGATTTTGTTTTCGGAAGGAGCGGCTGCGTTCGAGGAACTGACGCTCAGCCACAAAGTAGACGAGCTGAAGGTTCAAGTACCGGACGCGTGGCCCAACGTTTTCCGCCAGTCTCGCTTTCTATCGGCAGTAGATTTTGTCCAGGCCGATCGCTTCCGCCGCCGAGTAGCACAGGAAATGGCGCGTCTCTTTTCCGGTGCGGACTTGCTGCTGGTTCCATCGCTGCGCGATGAGATGCTCACCATCTCGAACTTCACTGGCCATCCGTCGCTGACGCTGCGCGCAGGATTCATCGAAGTCTCCGAGGCACGCAGCGATTGGGCCCCGGACCCCAAAAATCCCTTGCCGAAATTTTCACCTTCGCGCCGCGTCCCGCATGGAGTAACACTGATCGGCCGCCTCTTCGACGAAGGCACACTGGGGCAGGCGGGCCTTGAGCTCGAGCGCAGCTTTGCGGTGAAGGACGAACGTCCGCCCGGCTTTTAGGGAAAAGATGCTGAAAAACGGAGCTTTGTGGGGTGATTTGAACAAAAACAGGTCAAACTCTGCGAACGAGCCAAACGATCAAGCAAATGATTAAGAGCGTTCCAAGTAGTCCGTATCCAAACATCGTTGCCCTTTCATTGAAATCTCTGAATTGCCGA
Organism: uncultured Acidobacteriota bacterium; assembly: GCA_963703675.1. Classification (GTDB taxonomy): domain Bacteria; phylum Acidobacteriota; class Terriglobia; order Acidiferrales; family UBA7541; genus Palsa-295. Next base: position 418,143 of record CAVPFH010000018.1, read on the forward strand.
ATTGCCCACATCTACGTTTTTAGCTTCTATTAACGACATCTCGACGCTTCACGCCATACCCAGAAGGCCCTGCTCCCCCAGCGACGCGACTAAGCCGGCTCCGGATTTCAACTGGGCTCCCAGGTGCGCCGATCAGTACTCTAGTTAGCGGCAACACAATCCCAGAATTAAATCGAAGCTTCCGTTCCATATTGCCGATTAGAGCTTACAGAAATGACGGTTGCAGTAGGACCAGGCGGACAACTGTGTTCTCGGGTCGGAATGGGGATGCAACTATGCACCAGTTCCAAAATGGAAAAGCAACATTACGGGTCGAGGGCTAAACAAGCTCGTTTGTAACGCTTCGACGATGCCTCGAGCACCGTTGCAATTTCCATCGGCGCGTAATGCATTTGCGCCGAACTGCGAATCAATGGGTGCCCAATCGTCCGCCGTTCTTGCCGTTCCCACGCTTCGACGTCGGCGTGGCCTTTCGCGAAGAAGTTGCCACCGGAGCGCTTCCCGCCTGACCAACAGTAACGCCCACTTTTCCCACCGGAGCTTCCGGCGGAACCGCGCTGCTCGCCTTGGCACGTTCGCGATGATTGTTGCGAGTGTGTCGCCAATTGACGCTCGGCATGATCAGCGAAGTGTCGATGCGGTCACGGTATTTCACAGCGATTTTCAACAGTGAGTCCAGCAAGCTGTCCGACAGGAAGTGCGGCTCCAGACCAAGATCGATCAGCTTCGAATGTTTGGCGTTGTAGTAATGTTCCTCGGCCTCGACGCGCGGGTCAGGCAAGTGGCTGATCTCGACATCAAGCCCGAATTTCTTCGCAGCGGCTTGCACCAGGTGAGCCAGTTCGAGGACGGAAAACCTTTCCGTAAACTGATTGAACACGCGGCACTCGCCGGGCACCGCAGGCTTCAGGCAAGCGAGCTCGATGCAGCGCACGGTATCGCGAATATCCAAAAATCCTCGTTGTTGTCCGCCCTTGCCGTACACCGTCAGTGGGTGGCCCACCACGGCTTCCACACAGAATCGATTCAGCACGGTCCCGAAGACTTCATCGTAATCAAACCGATTGATGAGCGTCTCGTGCAGAGCCACTTCATCAGTCATTGTGCCGTAAACCACGCCCTGATTGAGGTCGGTAGCGCGCAATCCCCAGGCCTTGCAGGTAAACATGATGTTGTGGCTGTCATGCACTTTTGAGAGGTGGTAGAACGAGCCGGGCTGCTTCGGATAAGGGAGCACATCCTTGCGGCCATTGTGCTCGATGGTGATGTAGCCTTCTTCAATGTCGATATTGGGCGTGCCGTACTCGCCCATGGTCCCGAGCTTGATCAGGTGGCAGTCGGGCCGGTACTCGCGCAGTGCGAACAGAAGATTCAAAGTCCCGACGACATTGTTCACCTGCGTGAAGACCGCGTGCTTGCGATCGATCATGGAGTAAGGCGCGGAACGTTGCTCCGCAAAATGGATCACCGCCTCCGGCTCGAAATCCTGAATCATCGTGGTGAGAAACTCGTAGTCGGTGACATCGCCCACATAGGAATCAATCGTGTAACCCGTAACTTGATTCCACACACTGAGCCGTTCACTGAGCGGCTGAATTGGAGTCAAGGTCTGCGCGCCCAACTCGTGGTCCCACAACCGCCGTACAAAATTGTCGACGATCGCTACAGAGTGCCCCTGCTTGGAAAGATACAGGGCGGTCGCCCAGCCGCAGTATCCGTCCCCCCCAAGCACTGCAATCTTCATGATCCCTCCACGCCTTTCGTGATGCACTTCTCAACTATGGATTGCTGGTGGTGATGCCAGCTAGCAGGTGAGCCTGAACACTAAGTGTATGGATTCTAATATCCTACAATCCTCGCCGTATCTTACGGATAATGCAAATACTTTCGACGTGCCGCCAGTTTCGTGGGTTACAGGCTGGGACACTTATTATACGGCATTCCAGCCTCCAGACTTATCGACGCGCTTTCTTCAGTCCATTCCAAAGTTGGTTCAGCCTATTGCTGCACGCCGGCAGCACCTGTAAGCGAAACAGTTTGTATCAAAGGCTGATTCGTCAGGAGTAGTTTCCCGCCACTGCTCATCACGAGATCCAGGCTCGAAGGTTTGACGAGCTCCTGTACTCGCGGCAAGGTGCCTGCCATCGCCAGCAAGTAATATCTCTGCGGCGCCGCCCACAGTGACTTGAGTTGCGAGTCGCCGATAAAGACGTCCGGCGCCCCCGGGGCGTTGGAACCATACTCAAGATTCTGAGCACGGCCGTTCCACAGCAGCCCGGTTCGATTCGCATAAAAATACACGGACGAAAACGAATAGTAATGGCGTTCCGAGATCAGGGTTCCCTCGGGCGCTTGCATCAGAGCGTTGGCAAGAGGCCGCGAGGATAAATAGGGATCGAAAACAATCAAACCCAGGCGCGCGGCGTGCAAGAACAGCACCATCATGAGCGCCGCAGCAAAAAAGGCCCGCAATCCGGTAGCTCGAAAGTTGCCAATAGCCCCAACCAGGAAGGCCATCGCTGCCAGCACCAGCGGGGTGCGCAAATAAGCGAATGACGGAAGCGTGAGATCCAGCATATGGCCCAGCGACAAGGTGTAGGCGCTTGGATTACGCGACAGCGCCTCGGAAATATCGCCAGGTGTCGGGAGATTGCGGACGTCCCAGTAGATCGCGATCAAAGCCAATGCAGCAACCGCGGAGATTGCTGCCAGCACGCGCGTTCCCCGTCGCACCCACGGACCATTCGCGGCCATGGCTGAACCCAACAGCAACGCAAAGGCCGGATAACAAGGCATCGAATAATATTCTTGGGTCGTGGAGAACGTGAAGAACACCAGCACAGACCCAAGCCAGCAAAGCGCCAGCAGTCGCGTCCGCCCAGCGCGATCGGTGGGTTTGAATGAGAGTTTCGCCAACGCCGGAAAATAAACGCTCCACGGAAACAACCAGATAAGGTGAAACAGCCAAAAAAGGAGCCGCGGAACGGTATTGTAATCACGCGGGTACCGCCAGTTCATAAATCGCAGCAGTTGTTCGTTGATGACAAAGAACCATAAGAACCCGTGATAATTGTTCGGGCCGCTGTGCAGCGTCCATGCGAAATAGGGAGGGTTCCGTATCGTCGCAAGGATGTGCCAGGGAGCTACGATCAGAATGAGGACCAAAGCGCCGCTGATTGGGTGGATGCGTCTCCAGACTTCGCGCGAAAGCAATTGGCGCGTCACTAGGAGATAGACGATCGCGGCGCCGACCGGAAAAACCACAGCGATCAAGCTCTTCAATAAGAGGCCAACGCCGAGGCTGGCCCACAAAAGGAATGCCCAAAGCCGTGGACGAGGTTCTTCGGTGTCAATCGCACGCAAGAAACCCCACATCGCCAGCGCGGTGGTGAATGTCAGCATTACGTCCGGGATCAAAATGCGAGTAAAGAGAAATAGCCCGACGCAAGTCGCGAGACAGAGTCCTGCGTAAAATCCCGGGCGTTTGCCGAAGGCCCAGATTCCAAAAGCCGCGGTAAGCACGCAGAGTCCCACGGCTGAAAGAGCGATCGGAATGCGCGCAGACCAGTCGTGAACTCCAAAGATTTTGTAGGTAATTGCGATGGTCCAGTAAACGAAGGGTGCTTTTTCGAAATACGGGACACCATCGATGCGCGAGGTTACCCAATCGCCGGAAGTGAGCATCGTGCGGGCCATCTGGGCATGGACGGCGTCCACGTCGTCCATTACCGATGGCGGCGAGACGATGCAGCCGAGGTAAATCGCGCCCGCAAATAGAACTATGGCGAGACAGATGAACCAGTTCTTGGAAGTATCAGGGAAACCAAGGTTGGAGGAGGTCACGCTGCCGGACTGCGCCATTCGTTCATCTCGAATCCATTTGTGCGGGGTTCATCGTTCGGAGCGCGGCTATTTCCTGCCGATGAAAACGAGTGTGACGCCGACACACACTAGAAGAACGCCGGCCCAGCGCCTTCTAGAGACGTGTTCGCCGAGGAATACTTCACCACCTAGAGTGCCTGCCGCATAGCTTAGCGCGGTAACCGGTACCACGAAACTCACGTTCTCCAGGGACAGCGCTCCGAGCAACGCGAAGAACGCGATGGCCATCAGCGAGACGCCGACCCACATCCACGGGAGTCGAATGGCGCGCAACATCACCCGAACCAGCGACGCAGGCCGAAAGTCTTTTACCTCGCCAATGGTCTTCATGGCCCGGGTGACGCACAACTCGCCAGAGGTGCCGGCCAGGACAATCAGACAAAGGAGACTAACTTCCCAGATCATCAGCGATGCTCCGTGGTCCGCGGGTGCGTGTTTCCGACCACCAGAACCCCGAGGCATATTAATGAGACCCCCATCCACCTGATAGCAGAGATGGGTTCCTTCAGCGCGAAATGACCAAGCAGAGCCACGACGGCGTAAGAAGTAGCGGACGCTGGTTGAACGTAACTGTAATCTGCCCACGAAAGGACCAACAGGTAAGACACAAAAAACAGGAGCAGAAATCCAATCCCCAGCAGAATGTATGGTGACGAGAAAACTTCGACAAAAATGTGAACCAGGCTTTCCGTATCGTGAAGTCTGACGGGATCGACGGTCTTCATGCCTTTACTGAGGAAGACGTTGCCTAAGGGAGCGAATATAACGATGAAAAAGATAAGAATGTATGTTTTAAGGTGCAGGCCCGCTGAATGCTTCACGCCGGCCGGGACCTGCGGCTGCAGTTCGTCAGGCTCTTGGACAGCGGTCCCATAACCGCCCGGCGTGTCGATAACATCCTGGTTTAAATTCATTGCCATTTTGAGCCCTTTATTTTACTCGATATACTATGGAATCCAAACCGCGGTTTCCAAATCGAAACGGCGGTTTCCAGAGCTTAGAATGCTGCTCGTGGTGTGCTATTGCGCCGAGCCTGGGTCAGAGAAGTTGCCAGGCCGGGGCAAGGCGAGTAGCGAAGTCCGGTCGGTCTGGTCTGGTAACATGCCTGTAATACGACCGCGATACTGTGTGCGAGGCGCATGCCGCGAAATCGTATAACCGATCCTCAATACTACCTGAACCGTCATTACTCCTGGCTGCAGTTCAACGAGCGGGTGCTGGAAGAAGCTCGCGACAAAAACAACCCCCTATTGGAGCGAGTGAAGTTTCTGGCCATAACTGCCAGCAACTTAGATGAGTTCGTGGAGGTTAGAGTCGCTGGAATGTTGCAGCAGGTGGAACACGGTATTTCGGATCCTGGGCCTGACGGGCGCCGGCCGGCCGATGTGCTGGACGAGCTCGCGCACAAGATACATGCCTTCGTGAAGTCGCAATATGACTGCTGGCGGGACGAGTTGCTTCCGGCGCTGGCTGCAAAATCGATCCGGGTCATAACCCTGAAAGACTTAGGCCCGGAGGCTCTGGAGTACATTGAAGATTACTATGTGAAATCGATTGAGCCACTGCTCACGCCCGTGACTGTGGACCCTGCCCACCCCTTTCCGCACGTTTTAAATAAAGCGCTGTGCCTCGCATTCCTGATGAGACGAAAACGCCGCAACACGCAGCAATTTCTAGGCGTGGTGACGATTCCGCGCGCGCTCCCGCGCCTGGTGTTGCTGCCCTCGAAGACCGGGACCGTAGAATGCGTTTTTCTTTCTGATGTGATCCAGGCATTCGCCGACCGGCTGTACCACGGCTACGAGGTACTCTGCGCAGCCGCTTTTCGCGTTACCCGCAACAGCAACTTGTACCTGGAAGAAGAAGAATCGCGCAGCATCATGGATACCGTGGACGCGCAAATCCACAGGCGCCGAAAGGGCGCGGCCGTGCGCTTGGAGATTGAGGCCAGCGCGAATCAGGAAATCATCGATCGCCTGGTGACGAATTTTGCGTTGTCATCGTGGCAGATCTTTCGAGTGGACGGGCCGCCAAACCTCACTCGAATTTCATACCTATACGACCAGGTGCAGCGGCCGGATCTGAAATTCCGTCCATTCGTTCCCCGGGAAGTAGCGTTGAAGTCCGGTGCGGCTTCCATATTTCAAATGATCCGCAAACGCAACTTGCTGCTCCATCACCCGTATGATTCCTATTCTTCCGTAGTCCGTTTTATCGAGAGCGCGGCCAAGGACCCCGACGTTCTTTCCATCAAGCAGACTCTCTATCGCACAAGTGAAAACTCGCCCATAGTTCGAGCGCTAATCGACGCAGCGGCCAAAAAAGAGGTCGCTGTGGTCGTTGAGCTGAAGGCGCGCTTTGATGAGGCTTCCAACATCCGCTGGGCGCGAAATTTGCAGGAAGCTGGCGTGCAAGTGTTTCATGGCGTCGTGGGCCTGAAGACCCACTGCAAATTGGCGCTCGTCGCCCGGCGCGAACCAGACGGACAGATTCGCCGGTACGCCCACCTGGGCACCGGAAACTACAACCCGTCGACGGCGCGTTATTACACCGACCTGAGCCTGCTGACCAGCGACACGAACATCACCCACGCCGTACATCACGTTTTCAACTACCTGACGGCCTATTCCGAGCGCGCCAGCTACCAGCCGCTGTTCGTCGCACCCCTGAATCTGGGAAGGAGTTGCCTGAGCCTGATCGACCGCGAAGCCGCGCAGGCGCGCGCAGGCCGGCCCGCATTCATTTTTGCGAAGATAAACGCGCTGCTCGACGAAAAAACGATTCAAGCGTTGTATCGCGCATCGCAGGCGGGCGTTCAGATCGAGCTAGTGGTGCGCGGGGCATGCGCCCTAAGGCCCGGAGTGCGCGGGATCAGCAGCCGTATTCGGGTGCGCAGTGTGATCGGCCGATTCCTCGAGCATAGCCGGATTTTTGTTTTCGGAAACGGTGGCAAGAACGAGTTGTACCTGGGAAGTGCCGACTGGATGCACCGGAATATTTACGAGCGGGTGGAGGTGATGTTCCACCTGCGTGACCCGGACCTGTACAACCAGGTTTTCTATGAGGTGATTGAGCCATACTTGGCTGACACCGAGAAAACGCGTCTGTTGATGCCTAATGGCGATTACGTTCGACACGGTTTGCCGTTCGCAGCGAAATCTTCGCGAAACGGTTTCCGTTTCAACGCGCAGGAATTTTTGATCGGACTCGCCGAAGGACGCGAGGGTCTAGCCGACGTGCCGCGTACAGGCGGCTTTCCGGGACGCCCCTTGCCGAAAGATACTCCTCAAACCGCCGACGCCAGTCTGACGAGATCGTCCACAGCGAAGCTGAGATGTTAGCTCGACAGCCGTAACACCGGGACGCGAATCGGGAACCTTTGTTGTAGTGCCGGGTTTCAGACCCGCCCTCGGTGTCGACCCGGGCGTGAACTTCTCGGAAGATGAACGGCTATCGCTGCGCCGGCGTCTCGCTGGCTTCTTACCGGACACTCGGGGCATTGGCGACCTTGCATTGCCCGGTCCGGCTGAACTGAGCCTGCCGAGTGTTCCTTTTAGGCAACATTTCATGACGGTGTTTTGTAGCGCGTTTACCACACCCTAGGAGACCTGCCCGTTACATTTGGTTGTAAGTTAAACACCCCAAGGCATATAATTGTTGCAGTACAGTCGCCGATTGGCGTTAAATCGGCACGGCCGCCGGGCATGTCTTACCAACTCACAATACAACGTCCTGTCGAAACCAGCGGTGTCGGTCTCCACACTGCGGTGCGATGCCGCGTCCGCTTGCTTCCGGCACCTGCGGATACGGGAATCGTATTTCGCCGCACCGATCTCGACAATTTCGAGATCGAGGCTCACGTGCACAACGTCGCGCGCGTGAGTTATGCGACCAGCCTGATGAAGCAGGGCGTACTGCTCTCCACAGTCGAACATCTGCTCGCGGCGCTTTATTCCTGCAGCGTGGACAACGTGTATGTCGAGATCGACGCGCTGGAGTTGCCTATCTTGGACGGTTCGTCAAAACCGTTCATAGATCTGCTCGCCAAGGCCGGAACCCGCAAGCTTCGCCGCCTGCGCCGTTATATCCGCGTGCTGAAACCGCTTGAATTCTCCGATGGCGACCGCCGCATCGGGATTTATCCGGCGGACGAATTCCGGGTGCATTGTTTTGTCGATTACAAACATCCGTCAGTGGGACCTCAGGAAGTGAAAATGACGGTGGACCGTGAATCGTTCAGCCGCGAGCTGGCGCCTGCTCGGACCTTCGGATTTATGAAGGATTTCGCAGGATTGCAGGCTATGGGCTTGATTCGCGGCGGATCAGTGGAGAATGCAATCGTACTCGACGACCAAGGCATCCTGAATGGGCCGCTTCGCTTCCCCGACGAATTTGGACGGCACAAAGCGCTAGACCTTATCGGTGACCTTGCGTTGGTAGGACGGCCTTTGTTGGCCCGCATTGTCGCTTACAAGGCGGGTCACGCTCTTCATACCCAATTGGTCACGCGCTTGCTAGCCGATCACAACCTCTGGACCGAAACCACAGGGGCAAACGAAGCTCGATCATCCCATTCAGCTATGGCAACCTCTGTTTCCGTCAATACGTAAAGCGGCCATTCTAACGGACCTAAGCGATTCAGGCGGCACGCACGATTAAGAAATGAAGCAAACGCCGCGTGCGAAACCCTAGTTTTTCGTACAGGCGAACCGCGGAAGCGTTGTCCTGTCTCACATGCAATATCGGCATTTCGCCGCGCTGCACGATCTTTCTCATCAGAATTGACATCAATCGCCCGGCATAGCCGCGACCTTGAAAGTCCGGATGCGTGCAGACCGCACTCACTTCTGTGTACCCCTGCAAGTGAAGCCGCTCTCCAGCCATTGCTGCTAGCCGGTCCGATTCTCGAATCCCGATATATTCTCCTAGTTCGTGGGTTCGCGTGCCGAACGGCCCAGGCTTAGTTAGTTTGGCGAGCGCGAGCATTTCCGGGTTATCTTTCGCGCCGAGCGTTTCGATAGACCTCCGGTCGTCCTCTCCTGCAATTTCGGGCTTCTCGCAGACCATCTGCACCAATGAGCACCCATCAATCATTCTCCACCCATCAGGAAGAGCCGGCGGCTCATCGAAGAAAATAGCCGCCCCAGAGCCATGCAAAAGGCGCCCCAGCGAAATGTAAGCCTCGCTGGTAGGGTGGCCCATCCCCGCCAGCAAAGTTACCTCCGGTTGAAAACACGCCGCGAGCTCGTCGCTTTCAGCGAATCGCGTTTGCAAGGTCGTCAGCGCATGCCAGATCGGGTTATCCAAAACGTGCAGCTTTCTGGTTGCAGCGGCTTTTTCAGTCATGATCATCGAATGATCGCTGGGTCTTACAATCTATCCAGTGCGCGTCAGAGTCGCTATCCGGAATTTGCACCCGAACTCAGCGCCTTTCGATAAAATTATGCCGCGATTGTTTCCCTCCATCGTAGAAAATCCTAGCGAAGCATCGCGTGGAAAGAAGCCGTATTGGACTGCCACAATTGTTAAGAATTGCAGGTTTTTTGCTTTAATCAAACCCTGGCGGTTGCCAAAGCCGAGGATGGAAGAGACAATACTTCCCGCATGTCTGCCTCTGATACGGTCATTGTGATCCTTGCTGCCGGCAAGGGAACGCGAATGCGTTCCGAGACCCCAAAGGTTTTACATCGCGCCGGCGGCCGGCCGCTGCTCCAACACGTAATTGACACCTGCCGTAGAGTGAAATCCGCGCAGATTCTCGCGGTTGTCGGCCACCAAGCTGAAGAAGTAGGCGCAGCGGCCGAATCGTTTGGGGCCGACACGGTATTGCAGAAACCGCAGCGCGGCACCGGGCATGCCGTGCAAGTGGCGCGTCGCAAGATGCGCCGTAGCGCCGAACTCGTACTTGTCACAGCAGGAGACGCGGCGTTATTGCGCGCTGAAACCCTCGCCGCGCTGCTTGACACGCATCGCCGCGGCGAAGCTGCTGCCACGATTCTCAGCGCCGAGCTCGAGAACCCTTCCGGCTATGGACGCGTAATTCGCGATTCCGAAGGCCGCCTGCAATCGATCGTCGAGGAAAAGACTGCGACGCCCGAGCAACGGGCGATTCGCGAAGTAAATTCCAGTATTTATTGCTTCACGCTCGAAAAGCTGTGGCCTTGCCTGAACGTCCTGCGTCCCGATAATGCCCATCGTGAGCTGTATCTCACGGACACGATCGGGCTGCTGCGCCAGCGTAACGAACGCGTCCTCGCTTATATAGCCCCCGATTCGAACGAAGTTCTAGGCTGCAACACGCGCGGCGAGCTCGCGAATATCGATCGGATTTTTCGAGCGCGGAAAGCTGCTGAGGTGATGGACGCGGGTGTGACGATTTATCTGCCGGAGACGGTGATCATCGATCCAGACGTCACAGTCGGTGCAGACACCGTGATTGACCCGTGCGCGCAGCTTCTGGGCAACACGCGCATTGGCGCACGCTGCAAAATTCAAACTGGCAGCATTGTGCGCGATACCCGCATCGATGACGATGCCTTCATCGGCGCGCATTCTGTACTGGATTCCAGCTGCGTCGCCAGCGAAGCGCAGGTCGGACCGTTTTCGCGACTGCGTCCCGGCGCCGATATTCGAGCAGGCGCCCACATCGGAAATTTTGTCGAGGTGAAAAACGCGGTGGTGCACGAAGGCGCGAAGGCCGGCCACCTGACGTACCTCGGTGACGCGTCCATCGGCCGCGAAGCCAATATCGGTGCCGGTACGATCACCTGCAATTACGATGGCGTGAATAAGCACCAAACCACAATAGGTGATCGCGTTTTCATCGGTAGCGACACGGCGCTCGTTGCTCCGGTCCGTGTCGGGCATGGCGCTTACGTAGCCGCAGGCTCGACCATTACAGAGAATGTCCCGCCTGATGCGCTGGCTATTGCCCGAGGGCGCCAGAGTAACAAGCCCGGATGGGCCTCGGCCCGGCGGCGCGAACTCGCACGCGAAAGTCGTAATTCACGGGGCGGCAAGTCGAAGCGCGGACGGAACACCACCAGCCGGTCGAAAACGAAATCCCGGCGCGTTAGGCGAAAGACCTCAAGACGGTAACACTCGGACGGGAGGCTGGTTTCTTGGCGGGCTGGAATCGCGGATATTCTGAACGCCCGAGACTATTTCGATTCCTCGTTGTCGGCGGGCGGCTCCGCACCGTTGGCTGGTCCGAGCTTAGCCTGCTCCGCTTCCAATTCGTCAATCTTCTTCTGTTGGTCGTCCATTTCCTGCTGTTTGGCGTCGATCTGGACCTGTTCGTCCTTCAGCTTGGCGGCGCCTTCTTTATCCGTCGAGTAGTCGGGCTTCCCGTAATACATTTGCGAGTCGAGAGTGTAGGTGCGCTGGAGGATATCGAGATCAGTTTTAATCGTCGCTAATTTTTCTTTGGCATTGGTTAGCTGACTGTCCAACGCCGAGCGGCTCTGGCTGTTGGGCGTTCCGGCGCCCTCGGCTTTGGCGGCGGCATTATTTGCTCCGGCATTTGCTGAACTATCGGCTGTCGCACCGGCACCATTCGAATTTGCAGATGACGAAGGACCCACCACGCTGATTTCATCACCTGCCTTAGGAATCGTGTCGTTATTCCACACACGCGGTGGTGTGTTCTGATCCTTCTTTGCCTCACGGGTGCGCTTAGCGGCCTCGGCTAAGGATGACGATGAAGCCGATGATGGCGACATATCCTGCGGAGCTGCTTGTGACTGTGCGGCAACTGCGCCCACCGGAAGAATCAGCAGAATGCCCAAGCCCCAAAACGCGGTTTTCATCATGGTTCTCCAAGACGCACTCTTTACCAGACTTAATTTTAGCCGGGCGCTTCTCAGCGTGGCAATTGAGGCTTCCAGCCCGCGCCCAAAGAGGCACCCTGTACTTCCCGGCAGGGGAGCACGCTGTGCGGAAAGCGAAGAGAGATCCTTCGCTGCGCTCCCTTCGCAACGTCGCTCAGGGCAAGCAGGATGACGACGGTGTTGGTTTTTTCAAACACGGTTTCGAACGCCGTCGCCTTGCGCACCATGGTGAACCCAAGTCATACTTCTGTTTGCAATTGACGTTCAGCTGCGTAATTTACTCCTTCGGAGCGTTGATGAAATCTTGGGCTTGTCTGACCCTGCTGTTGTTCCTGCTTCAGGTCGCAGGCCCGGCTTACGGCGCGGCCTCCACACGCGAGCTAGACGTTTTGGTCGCCCATTCCGGGCATTTGTCACTGCGATTGCCTCAGAACGCGCCGGAAAATTCCGCGGCGCAAAATTCGCCAGCAGGCGTCACAACCTCTGGAAAAAGAGTCACGGCCTACACGCTTCCTCCCGAGCTTTATCGAAAAGCGCGCGACCTTGGGAGATTTCGCTTCCGCTTCGCCTTAATCGATTTTTTCTACAGTGTGTTTGTCCTGTGGTTCATCCTGTACTGGCGATTCGGACCTAAGTTTCGCGATTGGGCGGAGACTGTTTCGAAAAATCGCTTTGTGCAGGCGGCCGTATTTACGCCTCTATTGATTCTGACGATGAGCGTTATGACCCTGCCTTCCGACGTTTACGAACAATCCGTGGAACGAAAATACGGTCTCAGCGTGCAGAGGTGGGGTTCGTGGTTCTGGGATTGGGCCAAGGTCCAATTTCTCGGCGTGATCCTCGCCATCATTCTGGTCTCAATTCTGTACGCCGTGATACGCCGAAGCCCCCGGCGCTGGTGGTTGTATTTCTGGGCGGCGATGGTGCCTATCGCGGTGATCCTGGTATTTATTCAGCCGCTGGTTGTAGATCCCATGTTCCACAAATTCCAGCCGCTGCAACAGAAAGACCCGGCTCTCACTGCAAGTCTGGAACAAATGGTTCGGCGAGCAGGCGAGAATATTCCGCCAGAGCGCATGTTCTGGATGGGCGCAGGTAAAAAGACGACGGAACTGAACGCATATGTAACCGGCATTGGCGCTTCCAAACGAATCGTGGTGTGGGACAACACCATCGCTAAAATGACCACGCCGCAAATCGTTCTCGTTGCCGGACACGAAATGGGCCATTACGTCCTCGGCCATATCTGGAAGGGACTTATCTTCGCCGCGATATTTTTGATCGTGCTTTTCTATTACGGTTTTCGCACGATCGAATGGGTTCTAAAACGATGGGGAAAAGGTTGGGGCATTCGCGGCCTGGATGATTGGGCGTCGCTCCCGGCTCTCCTGCTGATCCTTTCGATTTACACCTTCATCGCCACTCCTGTCACCAGCGCATTCAGCCGCTACTTGGAACATCAGGCCGACCAATACGGTTTGGAAGTAACTCACGGACTCTTGCCTGATTCCAGCCAAGTGGCGGCGCAGGCCTTTCAAGTGCTCGGCGAAGTGGACCTCTCAGACCCCAATCCCAATACAATTAACCTTTTCATGTTCTATTCCCACCCGACGATTGCAGACCGCATCCGTTTCGCCCTCACTTATGATCCCTGGTCTCAAGGCAAGCAACCGGAATTCGTAAAGTAGCGGCGGCGAACTGAACTCGGCTTGAAGCGGGATCATTTGCTGACGACTTAGTCTCAGTGTTAATGATCTTGGGGGGCGATTCAGGGCTGCCCGGTTCGATGAGGCTGAACCGGCCTCTACCACTGCGCCGATCCGATCGAATCGAATTCCGTCTAGCGCGCGTGGATCGTCATGCGAATCCCGTATTTCGCGCGCAATGTTACGAGCGGGTCGGGAACGACGCAATGGCCCGGCACCAGCTTGAAACTAAACTTCTGCGCGATAGCGGCCATCACCAGCACCGATTCAAGTAGCGCGAACCCTTGGCCGATGCAGCGCCGGGGTCCGTCTCCAAAGGGGAAATAAGCGCCGGCTGGCAATCGATTTTCGAGACCATCGAGCCATCGTTCCGGGTCGAAGGCATCGGGATCGTGGAAATAGCGGGGGTCGCGATGCATCACCCATTGCGCCATGATCAGCGTGGTATCGGTCGGAAAATCGTAGCCGCCGACGGTGCAAGGGGCTATCGAAGTGCGGGCGACGATGTAGGCCGCGGGATAGAGCCGCAGCGTTTCATTAACTACTGCGCGCAAATAGGGCAATCGCTCGAAATCGGACGCTTCCGGCGCGCGTCCGCCAAGGACACCTCGTAGCTCTTCATGCATCCGCGCTTCCGCACCCGGATTTTCGCTCAGCAGGTACCAGGCCCAGGACAAAGTAAGCGCAGTGGTCTCGTGCCCAGCCAAAAATAAAGTCATGGCCTCGTCGCGGAGCTGCTTCGTCGTCATCTGCGTTCCGTCGATGTCCATGGCGCTCATAAGCATGGCCAGCAGATCATGATGAGGATGTGAGTTCCCTTCCGCCCGGCGCGCGTTGATGATCCCGTACACGAGCGAATCCAGGAATTCCGTTTCACGTCGTGCGCGGCGATTGGCAGGAGTGGGCCAGTGTTCCGGAATTTTTACAGGCGAGCGCGCTTTGCGCAACGAGTAGCGCATCAGAAAGCCCAGCGAGTCGCCCACCTGTTCGGCTTCGGCAGCCAGCGTGCTGCCGAAAAGCGTGCGGACGGCGATGTCCAACGTCATAGCCATCATTTCCGTCGTGATATCGACCACTTCGCCATCGTGCCAGTCGCGCATGCGGACTTCTGCGCGTTCGACCATAGCGGCGGCATATTCATTCACTCGCGCTCGATGGAAGGCGGGTTGGGCCAGTCGCCGCTGGCGCCGCCAGAAATCGCCTTCGCTGATCAGGAGGCCTTGCCCCAGAAGGCGCTCTGTCACGTCCTTGGTCAGCGTGCTTTTGTGGAATTTGGCTTGCTGTACCACGCAAACCTGCTCGATAAAATCAGGATGATTCAGAAGTATGCGGTGGTGATTGAGGACGGGAATGCAAACGATGTCGCCGTACTCGCGCGCCAGTCGACGCAAGGTTTCCAGGGGATCGCGCATGACCTGGAGCGCCAGACCCAAGAGCGGCAACCCCTTCGGACCGGGAGGCAGTTTGTTGGGCTTTGTAGACATAGTTGCAGTACGCAACGGCGTGGCAGCCGGATGCGAATTCTCCTTTTTGTAGTACGCTTTATCACCTTACTTTAGTTCGTAAATCTTTGCAGCTTTGGGACACTCCCGCGAATCCAATCCCCCATACTCCGATGACTTGGGAGAATTCGCTGTTCCGGGCGTCGCGGAGCTAATGCGATGCGTTGGGTTTCCGCGTTATGGCGTGCGATTAAGGCTACTTTCGGGGCGAAATTAATTCTTCGGGCTGTTAACGGTCTTCTTGTGATTCAATAAGGCGCGCAATGGATATGGACAGCAGAGGGGATTCAGTGGAAGTCGAGCAACCTGACTGGCTGGCGCAAATTGAGGGCATCCTCGAGAGCTTGAACGAGGGTGTGCTCATCTCCGACGACTGCCAAAACATAATCTTCGCCAATAATAATCTGGAAGAAATGACCGGTATGTCCCGCAACGAAATTATAGGAATGGATCTCCATAAAATTTACACCCGCGACGAAGCTGAGTTCATCATTCAGCAACGAGAACGCGGACAAAAGCTTGGACGAAACCGGTTCGAGTTTGTATTGCCGCAAAATGATGGCGGGCGGTTGCCGGTAATCATCAGCGCGAAAGTGATCGAGGATCCCGATGGCCGGCAATACTCGATCGTGTCGTTTACTGATATATCCGAACTGAAGAACGCCGAATATGAACTCCGTGATGTAAATAGGAAACTGGAAGAGCGTCACAGAGAGGTTCAAGAAGATTTGACGCTGGCTGCGCGCGTGCAGCAAAGCCTGGCGCCTAAATCGATCGTGTGGGGCAATGTGCGTGTAGAAACTTTTTATCATCCGGTGCGCACGATCGGCGGGGATTTCGGCTTGGTAAGCTCGCTGGATGCGGACCATTTGAATTTGTTGGTTTGTGATGTGTCCGGGCATGGCATTGGATCCGCATTGGTGGCCAACCGGATTTATACCGAGATGATGACGCAACTGCGTGCTGGCGCGAACCTCGGCAACATGTTCCGTCAGCTGAATCGCTTTGTGATGCAGAGTATCGGCAGCTCCGTTTTCTTTTTCACCGTGGCGGCTGCGCGCATCGACCGGGCTGCTCGACGAATGATTTTTGCCGGCGCCGGACATCCTCCTGGGATGATCGCGCATGAGGGCGCTGAGCCTCGTTTGCTGGAATCTCGCAGCATGGTTCTTGGAGCGTTGTCGGACGCTGTGGACGCGGAAGCGAGTCTGGATGTCGATCTCGAGCCCGGTGACCGCGTTGTGCTTTACACCGACGGAATCACCGACGTGTTCAATGCCAGCGGGCAGATGCTGGGTGTGGACGGAGTGCAGAAGTTTGTGCGCGAGACCTCACTCCTGCCCTTCAATGAGATGAAACAGGGCATCCTGGATCGAGTCGCGGAATGGCGCGAAGGGCCGCCGACTGACGACGTTTCGCTGGTGCTTGTTGAAGTCCAGTAATCGTCTAAGGCATTTTCTCGAGGAAACACCTGTATTGACCTCTGTAAAAGATTCACCTGCAAATTTGTGAGATAACTTTTGCCACGCCATGGCCGACATTGAGGTTGTTTCAGATATCGCCGCTCAACCGAATGAAGTTTTTGTCTTTCTTGTGCCGCAGCGAATGCCGCTTTGGTATGGCATCGAGATGGATACACATTTTGAAGTGCGGGGCGGAGCTGCCGATTTTGCTGTGGCGCAAAAGATTCGCATTACCGGGCGGTTGCAGCGTTACGATATGGCGCTCACCGTGGTGGTCACCGCCTTCGAGTGGGATCGCCTGCTGGAATGGCAGTTTCAAGATTCTTATGGCGTGCGCGGCATGCAGCGGTGGGAGCTTCTGGGATCGGCTGGCTCAACCCGTGTGACGATGCGCGACAAATACGAAATGCCGGGTGCGTTTGGAAAAATTTTCGATCGTTTCGTTACGCGACGCGCCGTTCGAATGCGCGATCAATCCTGGCTGGACCGGCTGAAGCATCTTTCCGAGCGTTCAAAGTAGGCGTCTTCGGATATAGTCGCAACCTAACTTCGCTTCCGTGTTCGCTGTGCGCGTTATACGCCCACTACTCGCAGGAACTTCTTCTTGCCTACGCGTAGCGCAAGCAGGTCGCCGGGATTTAGCACGATCGCGCGCTTCACGTCCTTTTCAATCTCGCCGTTTACTTCCACCGCGCCCTGTTTTATCAGGCGTTCCGCTTCACTGCGTGAACTGGCGAGGCTAGCTTCGGTCAAAATCGAATGTAGTGGACGAGTGCCCCAGGCTAATTTCATTTCCGGCATGTCTGTGGGGGCTTTTCGGTCACGGTAGACGAGGCGGAATTCGTCTCCGGCTTCCTTGGCCGCTTCTTCTCCGTGAAAGCCGGCGACGATGGCGTGGGCCACTTGCATTTTCGCGTCCATGGGATGCAACACGCCCATGGAAACTTCTTCGCGCAGACGTACCACCACGGGCGAGCCAAAGTCGGTGAGAAGTTCGTAGTAGGACCACATCAATTGGTCCGAGATCGACATCAGTTTGCCGAACATTTGCGCTGGCGGATCGGTGATGGCGACGTAGTTTCCCAGGCTCTTGGACATTTTGCGTTCGCCATCGAGGCCGACCAGAATCGGCATGGTCATTACTACCTGCGGTGGCAGTCCGTATTCACGCTGGATTTCGCGATGCACCAGCAGATTGAATTTCTGCTCGGTGGCGCCGAGTTCGATGTCGGATTTCAGCGTCACTGCGTCATAGGCGGTCAGAAGCGGGTAGAGCAGCTCGTGAACGGAAATCGGCTGGTTGGAATCCAGGCGCGAGCGGAAATCTTCGCGTTCCAACATGCGTGCCAAGCGATAGCGCGCACAAAGTTGAACAACTTCCTGGCTGGTCATTTTGCCCAGCCACTCGTTGTTGTAACGCACCTCGGTTTTATTTTTATCGAGGATCTTGAAGACTTGCTGCAGATAGGTCTCGGCGTTTTGATCCACTTGTTCGCGTTTCAGCGGCGGGCGGGTTTCCGACTGTCCGGTTGGGTCGCCGATCATGGCTGAAAAATCGCCGATCAAGAAAATTGCCGTGTGGCCCATATCCTGAAATTGCTTGAGCTTTCGGAGCACTACGGTGTGGCCGAGGTGGATATCCGGAGCCGTGGGATCAACGCCCAGGTACACGCGTAGCGGTTTTCCCGTTCTTGACGATTGCTCGAGCTTGGCCTTTAGTTCCTCTTCGCGGATGATTTCCGCCGCGCCTTTTTTCAGGTACTCGAGCTGTTCGTCCACTGGTTTGAATTTCACGGAAGGCACTATGTCGTCTCCGGCGCTTTTGGGGAATTAGTCAGAACTCGGCGGCCTTCGATGCGAAACCGCCCTTCCAGCACAATGTTTACCGCTTCGCTGTAGATGCGATGCTCCTGACGTAAAATTCGCTCGCTCAGCGTTTCCGGCGTGTCGCTATCTTCGATCGGCACGCACGCCTGCAACACAATCGGCCCGGCATCCAGATTTTCGTTCACGAAGTGCACCGTGCAGCCGGAAAATTTCGCGCCGTGTTCCAGAGCCTGGCGCTGCGATTCGAGTCCCGGAAACGCCGGAAGCAGCGACGGGTGAATGTTCAAGATGCGGTTCGGGAACGCCGCTACGAAAAGAGGCGAGAGAAGCCGCAGATATCCTGCGAGGCACACCAGATCGACGTTTTTTTCTCGCAGAGCCGTCACTACCTGCCTGTCGTACGCTTCCCGCTCCAGGCCTTTCGATGGAATTACATGCGATTCGATTCCTCGCGCTTGAGCCTTCTCGATGCCGGGTGCGCCTTCGCGATTGCTGATCACAATGGCGATTTCTGCGTTGGGAATTCGGCCCGCAGCCACCTTGTCGGCTAGCGCTTCGAAATTCGATCCGCGGCCCGACAGCAGCACGCCAATGTGTTTTTTCATGACCGCCCGAAATTAGCATAGTTCGCGGGGTGCTCCAAACTGATGGCTGGGAATTGGGCTCGGAGTTCTGTGCTGTGAGTTCGTCAACGTGGTGCAAGCGTGATCGCTTGACGTCTTGCGCGCACGACCCGCCCCTACGAAAACCGGCTTATCGTTTGAGTGGTGAGATCGTTAACGTCGCGCCGTCTCGGTGCGCATCGTCCGGACTCGTCCGGACTCCGGCTTGACTCCGGCTTGACTCCGGCTGACAGTAAAGGCATCTTCTTCTGCACGTCCACACTTTCCCTGGAGGTTTCCATGCTATTTCCCCGCTCCTGCTCATTACTCTGCTGCGCAGTAATTTCAGTGATCGTCGTAGCCGGCTGTACCACCGGAACGAACGATCAGCCTCGGCCCCAAGTCTCCGCACAGTCCCCCGATACAAGAGCAGCCGATCAATCCGCAATCCGTGCTGCATCGACTGCATGGAGTCAGGCCTCGGCCGCGAAGGACGTCGACAAAAGCATCTCGTTCTATACCGAAGACGTCGTGATGATGCCCCCCAAAGCTCCGGTTGCGAATGGCAAAGAAGCCGCCCGCCAAGGTTGGACGCAGATGCTGGCGTTGCCTGGACCTGATTTGACTTTTCAAACCACCAGCGTCGAAGTGGCGCGATCAGGCGATTTGGCGTACGAAACGGGCACGTACGATTTTGCGATTACAGACAAAAAAGGCAAAGTCACTGACGAAAAGGGTAAGTATGTGGTCGTGTGGAAAAAGCAAGGCGACGGTTCATGGAAAGCAGCGGTGGATATCTATAACTCCGATAGGTAGCCGACGCGGTGCGGCGGATTCTAAAGGGCGAGCTTGCCGGTATAAATTACGCGCGGTTTTCCGCGAACGGCGCGCTCGATGCGGCCGATCAGATAAAATTTCTCGCGCCTGCGCTTTAATTCACTCTCTACCTGCGACACGTGTTTGGCTGGAACTACCAGGATCATCCCTACACCTACATTAAATGTGTGCAGCATCTCGTCTCGATCGACATCGCCGAGCTGCGCAAGGTAGCGAAAAATAGGAAGTACGGGCCAGGAGCCGAGATCGACCACGGCCTGAACATTGGAAGGCAGCGCTCGCGGCAGATTGGCGGTAATCCCACCACCGGTGATGTGCGCCATCGAAGTGACCCAACCGCGCGCGAGAATCGTTTTGAGCAGCGGCCAGTAGGCGCGGTGTGGTTTCAGTAATTCGGCGCCGATCTTGTTACTTACTTCCGCAACATACGTATTCGGGCTGAGTTTAGCGACTTCAAAAATTAATTTTCGCGCCAGTGAATACCCGTTGGTGTGCAAGCCGCTGGAAGGCAATGCTAGCAAGGCGTCGCCTGGGCGCACCTTTTGGGGATCCAGCTGCATTTTGCGCTCGACCGCTCCTACCACGAAGCCCGCGAGATCATAATCGCCAGGCGGGTAGAAATCCGGCATCTCGGCCGTTTCACCGCCAATCAACGCGCAACCCGCGTGCCGAGCCGCGCGGCTCATTCCTTCGATCACCTGCTCGACGATGCGCGAATCGATTCTCCCCATCGCCAGGTAATCCAGGAAAAATAGCGGCTGCGCGCCCTGGGTGAGAATGTCGTTGATGCAGTGATTCAGAATATCCGCGCCGACTGTGGAATGGATCCCCGTGGCAAACGCGATCTTCAGCTTGGTTCCTACACCATCGGCGCTAGAGACGAGAATCGGATCGCGCCAGCGTTTGCTGTCGAGTTGATAGAGCGCGCCGAATCCCCCAATGGGCGCGAGCACGCCGCGCGTAAATGTGCGGCGCGCCATAGCGGCGATTCGCCGCTTTGTCTCATCGGAGGCCGCGATATTTACTCCAGCATCGGCGTAGCGCATCGGTGGAATTGCTCTTTCTGCTCTCTGAAGGAATCGAGAAACTAACTGAAGTCTAATTCTGAAATCAAAACAGGTGGAACAAACGTCTCCAGCGAATTTCTGACGGGTGAATTACGGCGTTCAAATAAGTTTCAAAACGCTCGCCCACGTGCCCCGGCTCCCAAACTTCTTCGGGAGCGTCAATCGACATGTAAATCAAGACCGGCGTGCCGATAATATTTTCGCGCGGAACAAAACCCCAGTAGCGGCTGTCGTAAGAATTTTCGCGATTGTCGCCCATCATGAAATATTGGCCCGATGGAACGTGATACGGCCCGCGATTTTCCATTGGGTTCGGAGGATCGGCGCGGTAAGGCTCGTCCAGCTTCTGGCCGTTGATGTAAACGACCCCTTGCTTGATTTCAATCGCGTCTCCGGGCAAACCGATGCAGCGTTTGATGAAATCCGGGTACCCTTGTTCGGGTAGCGGAGCGCGAAACACGATAATTTGCTGACGTTTCGGCTCTCGCCACAAAGGCACATGCCAGGGCGTGAAAGGAATTCCGGCGTCATAGCCAAAACGGCTGACAATCAAATGATCGCCAATGAGCACGGTGCGTTCCATGGAACCGCTCGGGATCACGCGGGCTTGTACCCAGGTTCCTTCGATGAAAAGGAACGCGAGAATCACCCAAAACCAAGAAATAACTTCACGCCAAACTTTGTCGCTGGTGGTGGCGTGATCGGCGTGCGCGTGCCGCGCTACTTTTTCCCGTTCCCTGTCGGCGGCTATGGCTTCGTCGACGTCAGCTTTCACGATGAGCCTCCACTTCGAGTTGCACCAGCTCCGTCGGATAGCTGCCGGTGTAGCAAGATGTACAGAACCTGGGCCCGCTACTTTCGTTGTCTTCCATCGCCAGGCGCAATCCCTCTAGCGAGACATAGCCTAGCGAGTCAGCTCCGAGGTATTCACGAATTTCCTCGACCGAATGATTTGCCGCGATCAGTTCCTCACGGCGCGGAGTGTCCACGCCGTAGTAGCAAGGTGATATCGTCGGAGGGCAACTGATGCGCACGTGAACTTCCGTGGCGCCTGCGTCGCGCACCAGGCGCACAATTTTGCGGCTGGTGGTGCCGCGCACGATTGAATCATCAACCAACACTACGCGTTGCCCTTCCAGCATTCGACGGACCGGATTGAGTTTTAGCTTCACTCCAAAATCGCGAATGGCCTGGGTGGGCTCGATAAACGTGCGGCCGATATAGTGATTGCGAATCAGTGCCATGCGAAACGGGATGCCGGAATCGGCTGAATAGCCAATCGCTGCCGGAACGCCAGAATCAGGGACCGGCGTCACGATATCCGCTTCCACCGGATGTTCTTTCGCGAGCAGCCTGCCGAGACGCTCGCGCGTGCGGTTTACCGGCTGGCCAAACACCAGGCTATCGGGGCGCGAGAAATAAACATGCTCAAAAACGCACTGCTGCAGCGGCTTTTGCGGCGCGAAGTGAAAAGATTCCACTCCGCTGCGCGAGATGCGGACCATTTCTCCCGGTTCGACGTCGCGCACGTACTCTGCATCGATCAAATCGAAGGCGCAGGTTTCGGACGCTGCTACCCAGGAGCCGTCGAGACGGCCGATGCAGAGCGGACGAAAGCCGCGAGGATCGCGAACGGCGTAAATCTCGTCGCGTGTGAGCAGGAGCAGCGAATACGCGCCTTCGACTTGATTCAGCGCGTCCGCAATTGCGCCGGTGAGATTTCGCGCACTGCTGCGGGCGATCAAATGCACGATTACTTCGGTGTCGCCGGTGGTCTGGAATATGGAGCCGCGATGCTCGAGTTTCTTGCGCAACTCGATGGCATTGGTGAGGTTGCCATTGTGGCCTAAGGCGATCTTGCCCTTGTTGCAATCGATCACTACCGGCTGCGCGTTCATCAACGACGTGTCACCCGCGGTGGAATAGCGTGTGTGGCCGATCGCCGCGTCGCCTGGCAGCCGGGTAATCACTTCCGGCGTGAAAATTTCCTGCACCAGCCCCATGGATTTGTGGACGTGCACTTGCGAGCCATCGGTGGAAGCGATGCCGGCGGATTCCTGGCCGCGATGCTGCAGCGCATAGAGTCCGAGATAGGTCATTTTGGCGGCTTCGGAATGGCCAAAAATTCCGAAGACCCCGCAATGATCGTGGAAGTGATCGTCCTGGATTATATGGACTTTTGAACTCATGCGTTCTCGATTGCTTTGCGCAGAGGTTTGCTCCAAACGTTGCGGAATGAATCGATATTGCCTTGTATCACAGGCGAGCCATTATATTGGATGCGAAAAAGTCCCCGCGTGACTGTACCGATCTGTTGCGCTTCCACTTTACATTGTGCCGCAATCTCGTTGAAGCGAGCAAGCGAAGAGGGTGAGAGCGAGACTACCGCGCGCGCGCCGCGTTCGCCGAAAAGTGCCGATTCGGCAGATTGATTGGGCGCCGCTGATGCGATACTCATTCCCGCCGACAATCCATCAGCGCCGAAACATGATTCCGCCAATGCGACGGCCAATCCGCCATCGCTGATATCGTGCGCGGAATGAATAAGTTTCGCGCCAGCTAACTGCACCAAGCAGTCAATCAGGCCTTTTTCGGCCGCGAGATCAATTGCGGGCGGCGCACCCGCAACAATTCCGTGGATCGTCTTGGCGTATTCCGTCGATGAGAATGTAACAGCTTCTTCAGAAACAGGCACGGAAGCTCGCCGGTTTCCGATGAGGCCGTCCAGCAACACGATGACGTCGCCTTCGTCGCGAAAGTCTGAACCGACCGCGCATTCCGAGTCTTCCATTAAACCGAGTACACCAAGAACTGGCGTCGGGTAAATCGGCTTGCCCAGCGTCTCATTGTAGAAACTTACGTTTCCACCGGTGATCGGGGTTTCAAGTGCGCGACAGGCCTCGGCGATCCCGTCGACGGTTTCGCTGAACTGCCACATCACCTGTGGCTTTTCCGGATTGCCAAAATTGAGGCAATTCGTCGCGGCCACGGGACGAGCTCCACTGCAGCCGACATTGCGCGCGGCTTCCGCAACCGCGTGCATCGCGCCTAACCGCGGCGAAAGGAAACACCAGCGGCCGTTGCAGTCCGTCGAAAGGGCCAGCGCGCGCTTGGTTTCTTTCAGTCGCAGAACGGCAGCGTCGCCAGAGCCTGGACCAAACCGCGTGTTCGTTTGCACCATCGAATCATATTGCTCGGTGATCCAATGCTTTGAAGCAATCGTGGGCGAAGCGAGTAAATGCTGAAAATTCTCCGTGAGATCCGTGCCTTCTTTCGCAAATATAACGAGCGATTGCTGCGCTCGCGCCGCCGAGCCTTGTTCCGCACTTGGTTTGGCAATCGGCCGCTCATAGCGCGGGCCTTCTTCGGCAATCACGTGCGCAGGAATTTCAGCAGCAACCTGGCCGTGGTTCAGAACGCGGAGTTTGCCGTCTTCCGTCACTTTTCCGATCTCGACCGCGTCCAGTCCCCATTTGTGAAAAATGTTGAAAACTTCGCGCTCTCGGCCGCGTTCGGCGATGAGCAGCATCCGCTCCTGGGATTCGCTGAGCATGATTTCATATGGGGTCATGCCGGTTTCGCGTTGCGGCACACGCGCCAGATCAATTTCGATTCCCAGGCCGCCCCGCGACGCCATCTCCGAGCTTGAACTGGTGAGTCCGGCCGCGCCCATATCTTGAATCGCGACTACGGCGCCAGTGCGCATTGCTTCCAGACAGGCTTCCAGAAGCAGCTTTTCCATGAAGGGATCGCCGACCTGGACGTTGGGACGCTTCTGCTGCGATTCTTCGCTGAATTCCGCGGATGCCAGCAAGGAAGCGCCGTGAATTCCATCGCGGCCCGTTTTTGCGCCTACGTAAATTACAGGGTTACCCGCGCCGCGAGCTTTGGCGAAGAATAGTTCTTCACGGCGGCAGATGCCGAGAGCCAGCGCGTTGACCAGCGGATTATTCGAATAACAGGGCTCGAAAGCGACTTCGCCGCCGACCGTCGGCACACCGAAACAATTTCCGTAGAAGCCGATGCCGCGAGTCACGCCGTCAACGATTTGGCGGTTGCGCGCAATTTCTTCGGGCGTCGCGTTTCCCGCGCCGGGTCCGGATGTGATCGGTCCAAAGCGTAATGAATCGAGCACCGCAATGGGCCGCGCGCCCATGGTGAAAATGTCGCGCAGGATTCCGCCTACGCCGGTGGCCGCACCCTGGAAGGGCTCAACAAAGCTCGGATGGTTGTGCGATTCAATTTTGAATACCGCAACCAGTCCGTCGCCGATGTCCACGACTCCGGCATTTTCACCCGGCCCCTGCACCACATGCCTCCCTTGCGTGGGCAGCCGCTTCAAATGCACGCGCGAAGATTTGTAGGAGCAGTGTTCGCTCCACATCACGCTGAAAATGCCGAGCTCTGTGAAGTTGGGGGCGCGCCCTAATATTTTTTGCGTGCGCGCGTATTCTTCGGCGGTGAGTCCGTGCTCAGCGGCGATTTGTGGAGTTACTTTAATTTCTGTTTCAATCATTTTGCGCGGGGTGAATAGATACTATGTGGGAACGGCTGTTTGCCGGCTAAGACTTTCTACCAACGAACGGAAAATCACCAACCCGTCGGCGGAACCGAGAGGAGATTCGACCGCGCGCTCGGGATGCGGCATCAGGCCCATCACATTGCGCCGGCGGTTGCAGATGCCTGCAATGTCATGTAGTGAGCCATTGGGATTCGCTTCGCGATCGTTTTCGGCCGCGTCCGTGCCATCGCGCTGTGTGTAACGAAAAATGATCTGGTCGTTGCGCTCGAGTTCGGCCAGCTCCTCGGGCTCGCAAAAATAATTGCCTTCATTGTGCGCGATGGGGATTTTCAGCAGCTGGCCCTTTCGTGCCGCGCAGGTGAAAGGAGTATTCGTCGACTCGACTCGTATATGAACGTGGCGGCAGAGATAGCGCAGGCCTTTGTTGCGCATCATTGCACCCTGGAGAAGGCCGGCTTCCAGCAAGATCTGGAAGCCGTTACATATGCCGAGGACCAAGCCTCCCGAGCGCGCGAAACGGTCGACAGACCTCATCACCGGAGAGAAACGCGCGATCGCCCCGGTACGCAGGTAATCGCCATAGGCGAAGCCGCCGGGCAGGATGATGGCGTCGCAGCCGGATAAATTTTCGGATTGGTGCCAAATAAACTCGACCGGCTGATGAATGATCGCGCCGATCGCGTGGTAGGCGTCTTCATCGCAATTGGAGCCCGGAAACTGCACTACTCCAAATTTCATGCGCACTCTCCTGATGACGGCATTTTAACATACGCATTACGGCTACGAGCCTGCACGAAACGTAAGCCGAGTCACCGGAGCTCGCCGAAAATCTTCGCGAAAAGAGTGCGCAGATGGAGCGCCGGGCAACCAATCATGCAGGAGCCTGCGTAAGAATTGCTAGCAAACCCGTCCGGACGACGAACGCCTGCCTGAAATCCGGTTTGGGTGTGGGCCGTATCGGCGCAGTCCACCGCGGCGAAATCCCAGTTTGGAACTATACCCCTACTAATAGTACAGATTCTTCTTGACACACTAGACCATTGAGCGCAGAATCCCGCAAATTAACAGCGCGCTACGGGCACGTTGCTGCTCCAAAGATCATCTGAATCGAGAGGTACCATGCACGAATTAGCCGGCGGCACAGTGCAGTGTTTGAATCCGCAATGCCAGGATCGCGGCCGCTGGTTGCGACTGCACGACGCAATGCAGGAATCCTGTGGAAGCTGTGGATCTCCGCTGCAAACCGTGCGCCCTCCACTGGCGCCGCGTCTTCGGATGCGCACTCGCCCAATGAGGAACTATCGGCCGATGGGTCGCGGGCGATAGCTTCGAACGCTAAGAGGAATTCCTCAGGCGAGCGGCAAGTTTTTGTGAGGGCGTGCAAAAAGGCCCGAGGTGAAGATCACCTCGGGTCTTTTTATTTTCACCGGTTGCACCGCGATTCTGCAGTCGAGCTCCGTCGCAGCGTGAGCTAGATCGGCCTTAGAAATAAAACTTCAGCGCTAACTGGATAATCCTAGGCCCACGGTCCGAAAGAACCTGGCCAAAGGTCGAGCTGCCCCCAGCATTATCAATTTTGAAGAATTGGGTGTGGTTGAAGGCATTGAAAAACTCAGCGCGAAACTCGAGGGACTTGGATTCTGCGATAGGCGTCTTTTTAGCAAGCGAGAGATCGAAGTTATTAATTCCCGGCCCGCGAATCGAGTTTCGCGGCAGGTTGCCATACGTAAACAACGAAATACCGACATCTCCGGGCGAAGTACATTGATAGTCGGTGAGTGGACACGCTGCGCATTCCATATTGCCTGGATTGATCCAGAAGTTGCCGCCCGCGCTCCCGCCGCCGATGCAGTCGCTGGTATAAAGCGCCGGCGCACCTGATCCACCCACCAGCGTGCGCGGGTTGGCGTGCTGAGGCGGTCCGGTAATGTCCACCCGGGTGAGATCGGGGCTTTGATTTTGCTCGCTGGCATTGCTATTCGAGTAAAACGTTATCGGGTTGCCCTTCTGGAATGAAGCGATGGCGTTGAGCTGCCATCCCTGCGCTGCCTTCTTCACAAATCCATCGCTGTGAACAGGCTTGTCAAATGGAAGTTCATAGAGGCCGCTGAGAACCAGCCGCTGCGGAACGTCGAAGTCCGCGAGCGATCGATCCAATCTGTAGTCGAGGGGGTCCGTATATTCGGACGAGCGAGAGCGAAAGCCTGATGTAAGGTCGATCGTTTTCGCCAAGGTGTACGCCGCGCGGAACATCAGTCCTTTACCGAAACGCTTATCCACCGTAAGTTGGAATTGATCGCTGTCGGAAAGCCCATTGCTGAAGTTTGTAAGCAGTTGTTGCGGTCCGGTGGGCGTTCCGGTGGGATCGTAGGGATCGTTGGGGAACATTCCACCGGTGCAGACCGCGTACAACCGCGCACATTCTGGATTGATGGGCGATGAGATCAGACCAGCGTTGTAAGCGGGCAGATAAGTGTTCAGCTGATTCAACATTATAGAAGGTTGCGGGAAATTCACTTCGCCAGAACTGATCAGCTTCCTTCCCAAGCTACCGACGTATACGGCTTCGACCATCGTGTCGCTAGCGGCCTGCCACTGAAATCCGTAATTGAAATTCTCCGAGTAAGGAGTGCGGAAATGCGGATAGGTCACGTACGCGAAGGGAATCGGTGAAGGGAAACGAAATCCCGGCACGAACGGGTTATAAGGATTGCTCTGACCGACGGCGTTCCACGGATCTGCCATAGCGCCACAGCCCAGATTGGGACAATCCGAATTGCTGGTACCTATCCAGCTCGGATAATTGTTTGCTATGTAGCCGAACGGCGGCTGTCCTCCGAACTGCAGGTTCAATGCACCATCTTCGATGTCATAGAATATGCCGAAGCCACCGCGCATCACCAGTTTCGCGTTTCCTAACATGTCCCATGCGAACCCGAACCTCGGTGCAAAGTTATTGTAGTCGGGATAGACGAGCGCGCTGTTGGGAGCGCCGGGATCGCCGGGATATAAAATGTTTGGAGGGGCATTTGGAAAAACCGTGGATTGCCGGCCGGGAAACCAGCCTAGAATATTGTTATGAATGTCGTGTTGGGGAATGTAGTACTCGTAGCGAAGACCGTAGTTCAGACTAAATCGTGGCAGTATTTTCCAGGTGTCTTGAATATAGCCAGCGAATGAGCCGGTTCGAATTCCATAAACGGCGGGCGAAGACTGAAAATAGTTATCCCAGAAGCCCGCAACAAAGTCAGCGTATTCGTCTCCAGTAAAGTTTCCAAAAGTAAAATCAAAACCACCACTGTTGTAGTAGAGATAGTCGAAATTATTGCGAACTCGGGTGATGTCTCCGCCGAACTTTATCTCGTGTTTTCCGCGGGTCCAGGTGAAATTGTCCGACCACTCAAAGGAAGCGCGATGCAGCGTGGTGGGGCCTTGAGTGGAAGGGCCCAAATTAAATGAAGGACCGAAGATTGTCGGGGCTGCCGGAGCCAACGGATCAGCAGCCGTGACATTCGTGAAGCCGAGCGCGGCGGGCGTCGTCGTGTCGGTCGGGACCCCCTGAGTGGAGGCAAAGCGACTGGCTCCAAAACGAAATTCGTTCACCCGAGTGCTGGAGAATGTATGCGTCCACGTGAAAGTTCCAATCTGATTGCGCTGCGTTTCCAGCCCGCCAGAACCGAGGGGTACAGTGCCTCCAGAACCAATGGGCTGGGCGCCGGTAACTGACGAGATAGTGCCGCCTTCTTCAGGAAAGTTTGCGCGCGAATCATCGATTAGATACACGAAGGATATCGTGTCCTTCGACGTAAGGTTATAGTCGAAGTGCACAACTCCCTGGTCATCATTGATCGCCGCCAACGGAGATGCCGTAAATGTGTTGGGCGATCCGTTGTTAGGCAGCGGCAGGTATTTCGCAATGTAGTTTGCGATCACGGGATTTACCGGGACCTGGTTGTTCGGGTAGGGAGCATTCAGTACCGAACCATTTGCACAAGTGGCACCGGTTTGAAGTGGGTTGAAGAGTTGTCCGGAATCGTACGTGGGATCGCCAGGTGCCGGATTTGGGCAAAAATCCTTCGACTGTCCCGTATATACGTCACTAAAATTGCCTGAGCGCTCCGGAACACTGAGAACCCCGACTGGGCTGGGCGTCATACCTTCACCGCGTCGTGTGCCCTGATAAGCCACGAAGAAGAACATTTTGTCTTTTTTCACCGGACCACCCAGCGTGCCTCCGAAGACGTTCCTTCTGTACGCGGATTTTACCGGCGCAAAGTAATCCCTGGCGTTGAGCACGTCGTTGCGCAGAAATTCGAAGGTGTCACCGTGAAAATCATTCGTTCCTGATTTTGTAATTTGGTTGACGATGCCCCCAGAGGTGCGCCCGTACTCCGCGTCATAGTTGTTGGTTATGATTTTGAATTCTTCGACGGCATCCGGATTCGGACTGACGACAATGTTATTCCCGAGGAAGTCGGTATTGTTCGCTCCATCCAGGAGAAAGGTGAGCGATTCGGAACGCTGGCCGCTTACCGAGAACGGGTTTCCTGTGGTGTCGTCTTGATCGGGTGGGAATACTCCAGCCTGGAGCAAACCAAGTTGGAGAGTGTCGCGATCGAGCAAGGGTAGGTCTCGAATCGCCCGCTCGTCCTCTACTTTGCCGAGAACGGCGCTGGTTGTGTCCACCTGCGCGACGTTGCCGGTGACCTCAACGGTCGTGGCTGTCTGGCCGACTTTCAGCTTCGGATCGAGACGACCATTTTGATTCAGTTCGAGAACAATGCCGTCTTGGACAAAAGTATTGAAGCCGGACTTTTCAACGGCAACTTTGTACCTTCCAACCTGCACTAAGTCGAAAAGGTAGTTGCCGTCTTTGTCTGTATCGGTCGTACGGGCTATGCCCGTCCCTGTGTTGGTCAGTGTGACTTTAGCGCCTGCGACTACGCCACCCGATTGGTCACTCACGGTTCCGCGCAGGGACGCGTTGGTTTGGGCCCATGTGGCGTGTGCCAGAGCTGCGAATGCAACTAGAACGAAAACAGCAAAAATAAATCCGCGAACTGGCCTCACAAACCCACCTCCCTGGTTGCGCACACATGCTCAAATTCGAGCAGACCGTCAGGCGGCTGGCGCCGCTGAGCAGGAAGACAGCGTTAGGCTGCGGATCGCCTCGAAACAAATGCCCCGTTTTCGCTTCAGCCGACACAACCCCGGTGCCGAATCTATATGACCGCATCGCAAGGAAGTCAAGAAAGAATCGCTTATGGAACGTATCAGGCTATTGCAACTTAGTGACTTAAGGTCAAAAAATCCGGGAAGATTCGGCCCACCATGAGTGATTTCGGAAGGTCACGCTTAGAGTTTTGAGAATGACTTCTGCTGGAATGAAACTTAGAAAGGGGGAGCGGCCGGTGGGGGTGCCGGCCGCTCGGGGCATGGGTGATGGAGGTGCATATATTCGAGGCGCTTTTTGAAGCAGTCCCGAACACAATGTAAGTTTGCCCGTAGACTTCGGCGGCGTCGATAGGCCACTGGGTACATTCAGTGCCAGTACGAAGGTACTCGAAAGCGGTTTCGCGACATTTTCGCCGCAAGCAATTTTTTGAGCTTGTCGAGAGCGCTGTGCAGAGGCTGTCCAGGATGTAGTGCTGCTTAACGGTTTCCTCGTAACGCCGGCTCTTTGCGGAACGTCCGTGGGCCTGGGCGGCCTTGCAGTGCCCGGTCTGGCTGAGATACGCCAGACCGGCCGCTACATATTCAAAGACCAAACACTCTCGGCACCGCAGTCGTGCCAGTCAACGTAGCGGCCTAGCGAATCCGATTGGGCTGCCATCAGCACGCACAAGAGCCGACGCTACGAGAAACCCTGGCATTGAACGCCTCTTCACGCGGTGGTAGATTCGGGTAGCAGTTGACCCTGACCCGCGCGCGGCCAAGCGCGATGGACTGCCCGGCGACATCATTGGGCGCAATCGGAACAAAACTCGATCGTAAGATTGCGGTGCAAGCGCAAGCCTTGGCATCCGTGCGCCAATTGCTTGTGGAGCTGAGAGGTGCGCGAGGCCTCGAAGAACTTGCCACGCGCGGCGCGTCCGCTCATTTGGAACGCGAGCTGGGGCTGGGAAGTCTGGAGCGCGTGGAGTTGATGCTGCGCCTCGGCGATGCTTGCGGCGTGCGCTTACGAGACAGCGTCGTGGCCGAAGCGAACACGGTGCAGGATTTGATTGACGCGATTCTGCGAGAAGAGACTAGCCCAAGCAGAAACGGGTCCGGATCACGAGCGGTGGCGGCCCCGGCTTCTTCGCCCGCAATTTCCCTCGATGTCGAGCAGCAAATCCGCAATTCCGAAAGCCTGACGGAAGTTCTGCGCCTGCGCGGGCGCCTGGAGCCGGGGCGCGTTCACATTGAAATTTACGAAGAAGACGAGCAGTTGCGCACTATTACGTTTGGCGAGCTTTACGAACATGCGTCGGTTGTGGCCATGGATTTGCGCCACCGCGGATTGGAGCCCGGACAAACCGTGGCCATCATGCTGCCGACCTGCGCGGACTTTTTCTTCTCCTTCGCGGGGATATTGCTCGCCGGCGGGATTCCCGTGCCGATTTATCCGCCATTCCGTGCCGACCGCATCGCAGAATATGCGACCCGGCAATCGGCCATCCTGCGCAACGCCGAGTCGCGATTTCTGGTGACGTGGCACCAGGCCGAAAACCTCGCCAAACTGTTGCGGCCTCGCGTGCCGACGTTGCGCGAAGTTCTCAACGTCCAGAAGCTCGGAGCCGTCGACGGCGCGGCGCGGCGCGCCACAACACCTGATATTTCCAGCAAGCAATGGCGCGCGGTCGAGCATCTATCGCACTGCGCGCGTGGCGAAGACATCGCGTTCCTGCAATACACCTCGGGATCTACAGGCGATCCCAAAGGCGTGGTGCTGACCCACGCAAATTTGCTCGCGAATATCCGGTCGATCATTTCCGGAATTCACGTGCAGCCAACGGACGTGTGCGTGTCCTGGTTGCCGCTGTATCACGACATGGGATTGATTGGCGCATGGTTTGTGCCGATCTTCATCGGGTTGCGACTGGTGGTGATGTCACCACTTGCGTTTTTGAGCCGGCCAGAGCGATGGCTGCGTGCAATTCAGCGGCATCGCGCGACGATCAGTCCTGCGCCGAATTTCGCTTACGAACTCTGCGTGCGAAAAATTGCCGACAAGGATTTGCAGGGGCTCGATCTGAGTTCGTGGCGCGCGGCTACAAACGGTGCGGAGCCAGTCCGCGCCGAAACATTGGAAAGATTTGCGGCGCGTTTCGCGCCCTATGGTTTTCGACGCGATGCGCTGATGCCCGTCTATGGTTTGGCGGAAGGCTCTCTCGCGATATCCGTGCCGCAGGTTGGCGCCGGTTACAAAGTGGATCGCATCGAACGTGAGCCATTCGAATCTACGGGGCGCGCTGTGCCGGTTGCCGGCTCTGACGCCGCGGCTCTGGAATTTGTCAACGCGGGCAAGCCGCTCCCTTCGGTAGAGGTGAGAATTGTCGACACCGAGGGCCACACTCTGGGCGAGCGGCAGGAAGGCTGTCTGAGGTTCCGTGGTCCGGCGGCAACCAGCGGCTACTATCACAATGAAGCTGCCACTCGCGAGTTGATGCGCGACGGAAATTGGCTGGATTCGGGGGACTTGGCTTACTGGGTGGACGGGGAAATTTACATCACCGGCCGCGCGAAAGACGTAATCATCAAAGCGGGCAGAAATCTTTACCCGCACGAGGTAGAAGAAATTGCCGGACGTGTTACGGGAGTACGTGCTGGATGCGTTGTGGCCTTTGGCGCACCCGACGAGCGTTCGGGGACAGAGCGACTGGTCGTCGCGGCGGAAATTAAGGACGCAACCAACGCAAAAAGTATCGAGGCGGAGATTGCGCGCGCGGTGAACGAAGCCATGGGAATCCCGCCGGACCTGATCGTGCCGTTACGTCCGCAATCAATTCCAAAAACTTCCAGCGGAAAATTGCGGCGCGGTGAAACGCGCCGGTTATTTATTGAAGGGAAACTCGGCAAGAAGCAAGACGCAGTCTGGGTACAGATTGCAAAACTGGCAGCGCGCAGTGCCGTGCCGCGCGCAATTTTCTGGCTGCGCGACGCGATAAGAAGTTCGGCGGAACGGTTGTACGGCGTGTATGCGGTGACAGCTTTTACAACTGTCTTGATTCCGCTGTGGGCAGTCGTCGGGTGCACACGAGATCGCAAACGCGCGGCGCGATTTACGAGTACCGGCGCTCGCATGATGCTGGCCGCTGCTCGCGTACCGGTAGATGTTTGTGGGCGCGAAATCTTAGCCGAGCACGCGAAAACTAGCCCGTGGATTTTCGCTCCAAATCATTCGAGCTATTTGGACATTCTCATAACCATTGGCTATCTACCGCCCGGCGTCAGATTTGTGGCCAAGGGCGAGATTCAGGGAATGCCGTTTATCAGCACGATTGCAAAAAGAAGCGGGCAGTTCGCATTCGACCGCGGCGACCCGCAGGCACGTATTCGTCAGGCCCAGGAAGTCAACACCGCGCTTGCCAATGGCGAATCCCTCGTGATTTTCCCTGAAGGAACGTTTACGCCGATGGCCGGGATACGCCCATTTCAGTTAGGCGCGTTCAAAGCAGCCGTCGAAATGCAACGGCCCGTGTGCCCCGTTTCGATCAGCGGAGCTCGGCAAGTGCTGCGCGATAAGACAATCCTGCCGCGGCTAGGGCGCGTCACTTTGACATTCAGTGAACCGATTCCTCCGAATCCAGCCGCGGGGAACGACTGGCACGAGATCGTCCGGCTTCGCGATGCAACGCGTGATGCTATGTCGCACAATTCCGGAGAGAGCTTGATTTAGCGCTTATTCGCTGTAACCTCGCCGTTGCTGGAAGCATCCAAGCAAACGCCGGACCAAGCGCCTCGGCATGCTGCCGCATACCGAGGGGTCATAAGCAATGGGCGCTGGACCCGTCCCACTGCTCGGGACAGATTCCGGACACTAATTTTTGAGGGGGAAGTTTTTATGGTGCGGAAAGTTTCATTTGTACTCGGTCTGCTATTCTTGGCGTCTCTTGCAGTGCCGACACGCGCCAGTGCCCAAGATAAAATCGAGCTTTATGGCGGATATTCTTACTTCAATCTTCAAAATGCACCTTACGGCAGTAATCTAAATGGATTCATTCTCTCGGGCCAGTACAAATTTGTTCCGTTTCTAGGCGGCGTTGCGGAATTCGGCGGCGACTACGGTGGCGGACAATCGTTGGATACGTTTATGTTCGGCCCGCAGGTTTCGTTTCCTGCGCGTGTTTCTCCGTTCGCTCACTTTCTGATTGGGGGAGCGCACTATAACGCTCCCGGTTATGGCGAAACTTCCTTTGCGACATCTCTCGGTTTTGGTATTGATGCCAAAATCTTGCCCGCGTTCTCATGGCGAATCGTGGAGGGAGATTGGCTGACCACTCGCTTCGGCGGAACTACCCAAAACAACGCGCGCATCTCGACCGGCATTATCTTCCGGTTTTAGGTCTGGCCTCCAGGCAAACGGGGCGCGGGAATCTCTGCGCCCTCCTTGCCGAGGTGCAAGCTGATGGACTGTAAACAGCTTCTAACCCCTATCCTGCTGTTTTATGGCCGATCCAAAACAAAATTTACGGTAACGAACGTCTCCACTTCGACTGGTTGCCCATTGAGCGGCCACAAAAGCATGGCGGCTATGAGCGTCGCTTCGATCGCAATGGAAACTACCAGCGCTTTCTGGCGCAGTCGGCGCGCCCGGTTTCGAGCTTCCGCGTCGTTTTCCAGCATGCAGCCTGAGAGGCTCCCTAGATCGTTCATCAACAGACCTCCCCGTATATAAGCGCACACCAATTAAATATCTCGGGCTTGCGAGGTACGGCACGGTTTCGTTCCGCCGAAGCGAACGGCTAGCGGCTACCCGCTGGCCGCCTCTGCCATCGTCGAGATGTCGCGCGATGTCTCTTGATTGATAGACACCGGGCTGACTGAGATGTGCCCGAGATACGTAACCGTCCAGGTAATGGCGGAAATGGGCGAGTTCACTTTGCGCCGTAAAGTAAATAATGGACTTAGAAATTTCGGTGCAGAAATGCATCACTTTTAATCGCTCGTGCGTCTAACAGTCGTAACCCTCGATGATAGAAGGCGTTTTCGAGGATGGAGGGTAGCGATTATGAGCCGGGATTCTTTACAGACAATTGGCGTGCGCTATACAGGTTGGGCCGCGCTGAACCGCGATCCGCTCGAGGATCGGGTCGAATTCACCTGCCCGCAATGCGGGACCGAAGGAACCAAGGCCGCGCGTAGGCCGCGCGCTGCGTATCATTTCACCGACGGATTCGTTCAGGATCTGGAAGGTGAAGTGACTAGCTGCCGCACCTGCAAGCACTCTCTGAAAGTCGTACCGGTGGTGATGTTGCACGATCGGGACGAGAAGCGGCGCTTTCAGGCGGTCTTTGCGCTGGAGCCTTTTTCGAACAACTAATCTCCAGCCTTCCCAAGGCGGAACTGGCTTTCGGTGAAAATCCCGAGCGAGTTTCGCTTCTTTGCGGGAAAAAACAAACGGGGAAAGGGCCCAGCTTTTTCCCCTTTGTTTTTGAGTATCAAGTTTGAGGATTTTGTCAGCCTTCGACGGTGTTATATCCGCGCTTGTTATCCCTGCCGTTCGATTACCGAACCTGCCCCAGCTACGGTCGCATAATATTAGGGATCAGTTGGTGCGGATAGGAGGGCGGCTGGCCTTCGGGCGTCAGGTGCAGATGGTGAGCTTCAAGATCCCGGCGCACGTGCTCGAAGGCTTCGTCCACTGAATCCGCGAATTGCAGAAGCTTGTGTTCGCGCTCGCTGATCATTCCGGTGCGCACTAAATGGCGGAAGTTCACAACTTGGTTCCAGTATTTGCGGCCGTAGATAAGTATCAAATGATGTGAGGAAAGCTTGTTGGTCTGCAGCAGCGTCAGCATTTCCCACAATTCGTCCATGGTGCCGAAACCGCCGGGGAAAATGATCAACGCCTTGGCCATTTGAGCAAACCACAGCTTGCGCATGAAGAAATAGTGGAAATAGAAATTCAGGTCTGGCGTGATGTAAGGATTTGAGGCCTGCTCATGCGGAAGCTGGATGCTTAGGCCTACGGTGGGGCCGCCCGCTTCTGCGGCTCCTCGATTCGCAGCTTCCATAATCCCGGGGCCACCGCCTGAGCAGATCACAAAACGACGCGGCTGGTTGCCCAGGGTCATGGCCCAGGAAGTGATGCGATGCGAAAGTTCGCGCGCTTCTTCGTAATAACGCGACATGTGGACCAGCGATCTACCCGCTGCCACTTTTACACTCCATTCGGCGGTGCGTCGGCCGCGAGCGCGTGCCTGAATTTGCTTCAAACGGGCCAGCGCACGTTCGCGAGATTGGATGCGCGCGGAGCCGAACATTACGATGGTGTCGCCCACGTTGGCTTGGCGTAGGCGAGTGAGCGGATCAAGATACTCCGCCAGAATACGCAGCGGCCGCGCCGGCAGGCTCTCCATGAACCTGTGATCGTGGTAGGCCAGCTTCGGTAAAGGCTGGTGCCGCGGTGGTTTCCCGGAACGCTTCATCAATCCACCTCGATTCCTCTTCGCAAAATGTGCTCATCCATTTTAGGAGAACGTGCGCGCGAAATGCCAGCCGCGGCTCGCCGCGAGAGTACACTGCAAGCAACGCGCTTTTGCGGCCGTGAATCAGATATTTGGAGAAGGCCGCGACCCATTTGCGCGCCTCTGACTCAAATACCGTGACGGTGAACCTGCAGACAATATGTTTCAGGGGAATTAAAGCGCGTGTTATCTCGCCGTTTACTTACTGATTTAATTGCAACCGCGCTAGTGCTGGTGATCGCGGTGCTCTGCGCGGCGTCAGGCGCGCGCTGCCAGGAAGCTCCCGCCGGTCCTTTGCATCCCAAGCCGGGGACGCAGCCCGAGCCTATGCCTCCCGCGGAGCAACTGAAGCACGCAATCCGTGTGCGCGTGAATGAAGTGACGGCGCCGGTGACCGTGCGCGATCCCAAGGGCGAAATGGTCTTCGACCTGAAGCAGGAGAATTTCCGCGTCTACGACAATGGCGCGGAGCAGAAGATCGATCACTTTGATGTAGGCGGCGATCCGCTTTCGATCGTGATGGTAGTGGAAGCGAGCTCGCACATCGCGCCCATGTTCCCTTCCGTTAGGCATGCGGGAATTGTGTTCACCGAAACTGTCATGGCGCTCACTTCGGAAGCGGCAGTGATCAGCTACGACAGTACAGTCGATCTGCGCCAGAAATTCACCACCGATCCCGACAGCGTGCAATACGCGATTGAACATCTGCCGCTCGGCGTGAACGACGCGCTTCTGTATGACGCGATGGCGAAAGGCATCACCATGCTCGGCGAACGTCCCGCGGTGCGCCGTCGGATTATGGTTGTCGTGGGAGAATCGCACGACACCGGCAGCGAGAACAGGCTGGGAGAAGTTCTGCGCCAGGCGCAACTCGCCAACGTGACCATCTATTCGATCGGACTAAGCACGGCCATGGCTGATTTGCGCGAGAAGCCGGATCACGTGAACGAATATCCGGATCTGATGGCGCTGGCTGTGTGGCTGGTGAAAACCGGGAAGAATGCGCTGGGCACGAACTCGCTGGCGGTAGCGAGCCAGGCTACAGGAGGCTTGCATGTAGCGACGATGAGGGACCGTTCGATCGAGAAAGCGATCGATCAGATCGGCGGCGAACTGCACGCGCAATACACCATCGGCTATCGTCCGGTAGGCGACGACCCAGAGGGATACCACGAAATCAAAGTAGTAGTCGACCGCGCGGATGTTTCCGTCCGCACACGGCCGGGCTATTACATCGCGCCGCCGTCGTAGAAATCGTGGACTCCTAACGGGCTTCTGCGCCCGCGAAGTGCGACGTGTGGCGTCGCGATATTTTTATTTCTTTTCGGGTTCAGGCTTTTCGCCGGTTACTTCGGCGGCGGCTTCCTCTTCTTCCAGGATTGCGGCGGCTGCGGCTATGCGGTCGCCTTCCTCCAGGCGCAGCAATCTCACGCCCTGCGTCGAGCGGCCGGCTTCGCGAATCTCGCCGGAGTGGACGCGGATCACTTTGCCCTGGCCGGTGATGATCATTACGTCGGAATCTTCACGGACCTGCAAGGCTGCTACTACCGGGCCGTTGCGGTCGGTTGATTTCAGGTTGATCACACCTTTGCCGCCGCGCGACGTGACGCGGTACTCGGCTAGCGGCGTGCGCTTGCCGTAACCCTTCTCGGCGACCGTTAGCATCAGCGATGTGAGCGATTCACGGATTTCGTCGCTCTCCAGCTCGTCGAGATTGCGTGTGTCCTTCTTGTATTCCTTCTGGATGATAGCGAAGTCTGGTTGCGCGGCGTCCATGCTGACCACGTAATCATCCTTGGCGAGGTCCATTCCGTTCACGCCGCCCGCGGCGCGTCCCATGGAGCGGACTTCAGTCTCTCTGAAGAGAATCGCCTGGCCGTCGCGACTGGCCAGGAAAATCATCTGGCTGCCGTCGGTTAGTTTTGCGCCGATCAGTTCATCATCGGCGTCGAGGTTGATGGCGATGATGCCGGACGGACGCGGGTTTGAAAATTCCGCGAGCCCGGTTTTCTTCACGGTGCCTTTTTTGGTGGCCAGGAAGACGTAGCGGTCGGCTTGTTCGAGATTCCGTGCTGGAACCACGGCCGTCAGCTTTTCGTTTTCCTGGAAGCGCACGAGATTGTTGATGGCTTTTCCGCGCGTCGCTGCCGCTGCTTCGGGAATTTCGTAAACTTTCAGCCAGTAAATGCGGCCCTTCGATGTGAACAGCAAGATATAGCTGTGCGCCGAGGCCACGAAGAAATGCTCGACGAAATCGTCGTCGCGCGTTTTGGCGCCGATGCGGCCTTTGCCTCCGCGTGACTGGTGGCGGTAGGTTTCCACCGAAGTGCGTTTGACATATCCCGCATGGCTGACGGTGATCGCCATTTCTTCGTCTTTGATCAGGTCTTCGAGTTTGATTTCTT
The DNA here is from genome assembly GCA_963703675.1 of uncultured Acidobacteriota bacterium. Lineage (GTDB taxonomy): Bacteria > Acidobacteriota > Terriglobia > Acidiferrales > UBA7541 > Palsa-295. Next base: position 457,457 of record CAVPFH010000018.1, read on the forward strand.
CCACGCGGTCGACTATTTGGGTGCGGCGCTCGTCGCCGTAAGCTTTCAGAACTTCACGCAATTCAGTGACGATCACGCCCTTCAGTTTTTTCTCGCTGGCCAGGATAGACCGCAGCTCGGCGATGCGTTCGCGGATTTGCGCGAGTTCCTTGAGGATTTCATCCACGGAAAGCTGAGTGAGGCGGTGCAACTGCAATTCGAGGATAGCGTCGATTTGAATATAGCTTAGGCCCAGGCCTTCACCGGCGCTGATAGCCGTGATCCCGTACTTCTTGGCGTCGAGCTTGATACCACGAATCGTGGTTTCTCTATTGCCTACCAATACGCGCACGGACTTATTCTGGAAAAATTCGTGCAAATTCTCACGGGCGTTCGTGCGGCTAGACGATCCACGAATGATTTTGATCACCTCGTCGATGTTGTCGAGGGCGACGTGATAGCCGAGCAGAATGTGCTCGCGCTCTTCGGCTTTGCGCAGTTCGTAAACGGTGCGCCGGCGAACGACGTCCACGCGGTGTTCGACGAAGAGACGCAGCAAGTCGAGCAAGCCCAGCTCGCGCGGCTGCCCGGCGACTATCGCCAGCAAAATCATGCTGAACGATTCCTGCATCTGCGTCTGCTTGAAGAGGTGGGCGAGAATGATTTGCGGCTCTTCGTCGCGCTTCACTTCGATGACGATGCGCATGCCGTCGCGGTCGCTTTCATCGCGGATGTCGGCGATTCCTTCGATCTTCTTGTTCTGGATCAGAGCTGCGATGTTTTCGATCAGGCGCGACTTGTTGACCTGGTAAGGCAGCTCGGTGACGACGATATCCTGGCGATCCTTGCCGCGCTGCTCAATGGCTACTTTCGCGCGGACCTGGAAGGAACCGCGGCCTGTCCTATAGGCTTGCTCGATGCCTTCGCGGCCGTAGATGTAACCGGCCGTCGGGAAATCGGGGCCGGGGATCAGCCTCATCAGTTTTTTCAGGTTGGCGTCCGGCTCTTCGATCAGCAGGATTGCTGCCTCGACAACTTCTTTCAGATTGTGCGGCGGAATATTTGTTGCCATGCCGACCGCGATGCCGGAGGAACCATTGACCAGCAGGTTCGGAATGCGCGTGGGGAGGACGACCGGCTCGTGTTCGCTTTCATCGAAGTTCGGAACGAAATCGACGGTTTCCTTTTCGATGTCCGCGAGCATTTCTTCCGCGATTTTTGAAAGGCGCGCTTCGGTGTACCGCATTGCCGCGGGAGGATCGCCGTCGACCGAGCCGAAGTTGCCCTGGCCATCCACCAGCGGGTAGCGCATGTTGAATTCCTGCGCGAGGCGCACCAGCGCGTCGTATACGGGCGTGTCACCATGCGGATGGAATTTGCCGAGAACTTCGCCGACGATCTTGGCGCACTTGCGATAGGCCTTCGTAGAGGTGAGACCGAGTTCGTACATACCGAAGAGGATGCGGCGGTGGACCGGCTTAAGCCCGTCGCGCACGTCCGGCAGCGCTCGCCCGATGATGACGCTCATCGAGTAATCGAGGTACGACTTCTTCATTTCCGATTCGATGTCAACCGGGGTGGTGATCGAAGTATTTAGTTCGTCGGCCACTTAATGTCTCCGTGTTGGGATTGGCGCTGAGGCCATTCAGCATTCAGGGCAAAAGTGCACAAATCTAACCTGTGTATAGATTCCCGGTGCCGCCGGACTTTACGCCCAACGAAGAGGGATCTTTCGCTTCGCTCAGGATGACGACGGTATCGTTTTGGTGCTCGCGAGCACATAAGCTTTCACGGTTTCGAATGCCGTCGCGTTGTTCGAAAAACGTTGGGGGCCGAAATGAGTTTCGAGTTCACGCAGGAACGCGTCCCGCTTCGCTTCGGTGGCGCACTCGAAAGCCACACCCTGCTCATTGTTCGGCGTTGCGGTTGGGGTCGCGCGAAAATCGGAACAACTCATTCCCCGTAGCCCCGGCAAAATCTTCCAGACCAGTTGATAAATCATTTTTGTGTGTCATTCAGCCAAATCTGCCCGCTGAAGCCGGTCGCTACAATTCCAGCAACAGCTCGCTGGCTTTCCTTTAAGGTTTACGTCGTCATCCTGAGCGAAGGATCTCTGTTCGATTTCGCAGCCTTCGCCCAACGGCTGGATTGCGCACCCACGGCGTTTGTCGTCGGCATACCGAACACCGCAAGATTAAAAATCAAATGTCGAGATTGACGACGTCCAGCGCGTTTTCTTCTATGAATTTGCGGCGCTCTTCCACATTTTCTCCCATGAGCGTGGAGAAAATTGTTTCGGCGGCCACTGAGTCTTCCAGGCGAACTTTGAGCAGCGTGCGGACATCGGCATTCATCGTCGTGTTCCACAATTGCTCGGGGTTCATTTCGCCCAACCCTTTGAAACGCGTAATAGTGAAATCTTTCTTCGCGTCTTCGAGGACGTAGTTGAGTACGCCTGTCGAATCGTCCTTCACTACTTTGTCGCCATTGTGCGTAACGGTGAAAGGGCCGCGGTTATTTTCGGCAACGGCTGTAGCTAGCGTTCGCAGACGCTTGTATTCCGGCGTGGCTGCCAGCGCCCAATTGATGCGGCGCTCACCACCATTTTTCAGCAGCAACTCGTGCAGGCTGTGTTCTTCGTCGAATACAAATTTGGCTTCGAGATCGAGGTTTTCTTTCTCGATGGCCTTCGCCAACTCCTGCAGTTTCTTTTTGTCGGCAAAATCTGTTTTTTTGTCGAGTTCGCTGTCGGCCAACAACTCGACGAGCTTCGGCTCGCGCAGGCGCCGTCCCAGTTTTGCGGCTACCTGGTCGTATTCCTGAATATTCAGCAGAAATGTCGTGAGATCGCCGCCCTCGAGCGATTTGCCATTTTTGCTCCTCACCGAGTGTTCTTCTGTGGCTCGCTTCATCAGCTCGCGCGAGAATTCGCGTTCGTCGCGGATGTAGCGGTCCATTTTGCCCCGTTTCACGCGGTAGAGTGGCGGCTGCGCAATGTAAATATGACCTTTCTCGATCAACTCGCGCATGTGGCGGAAGAAAAACGTGAGCAGCAACGTACGGATGTGGCTGCCGTCGACGTCCGCATCGGTCATCAGAATCACTTTGTGGTAGCGCAACTTGTTCGCGTCGAAATCGTCCTTGCCGATGCCGGTGCCGAGCGCGGTAATGATGGCGCGAATTTCTTCGTGCCCCAACATCTTGTCGTAGCGGGCTTTTTCAACGTTCAGAATTTTGCCCTTGAGCGGAAGGATGGCCTGGTAGCGGCGATCGCGACCGCCTTTTGCCGAGCCGCCTGCGGATTCACCCTCGACGAGAAACAGCTCGCAACGAGCCGGATCACGTTCCTGGCAATCCGCTAGCTTTCCAGGCAGGCCGCTCGAATCAAGCGCGGATTTCCGGCGAGTGAGCTCGCGCGCTTTCCGTGCGGCTTCGCGGGCGCGGGCCGCGTCGATGCACTTGCCGATGATTTTTCGCGCGATGGAGGAATGCTTGTCGAAGTATTCGCCGAGCTTTTCGTTCACCATCTGCTCGACGACGCCCTTGATATCGCTATTGAGCTTGCCCTTGGTCTGGCCTTCGAACTGTGGCTGCGGCAACTTCACGGAAACGACTGCGACCAGGCCCTCGCGGACGTCGTCGCCATTGATGGTGACTTCGTCCTTCTGCTCTTTCAGCATGCCAAAAGAGTTCGCGTAGTAATTAATGGTTCGCGTGAGAGACGAGCGGAAACCGGAAAGGTGCGTGCCGCCGTCGACTGTGTTGATGGTGTTGGCGAAGGCGAAAACGTTTTCGGCGTAGCTGTCGTTGTATTGCAACGCGATTTCCACTTCTACCTGGTCGCGCTTGCCTTCGATATAAATCGGCGAATCGTGCAGCACGCCTTTGCCTTTGTTGAGGTGCTTCACAAATTCTGCGATCCCGCCGGTGAATCGAAAGTCGGTTTTCTTGCCGCTGCGCTCGTCATCGAGCGTGATTTTCAGGCCCTTGTTCAAAAAAGCGAGCTCGCGCAACCTTTGCGCCAGCGTGTCATAGCTGTAGTCGATCGTCGTGAAGATGGAAGGATCGGCGTGAAACGTAATTTTTGTTCCGGTCTTGCGTGTCTTGCCGGAGGCTTTGAGCTTCGAGGTGGGGATGCCTTTTTCGTAGGATTGTTCCCAGACTTCACCATCTCGCCAGATTTCCAGATCGAGCCAGTCGGAAAGCGCGTTGACCACCGAGACGCCAACGCCGTGCAAACCGCCGGAAACTTTGTAGGTGTCGCTATCGAATTTTCCACCAGCGTGAAGAACCGTCATGACAACTTCGGCTGCGGGCTTCTTTTCCGTGGCATGCATATCGACCGGAATGCCGCGCCCGTTGTCGATCACGGTGACGCTGTTGTCTTCGTGAACGGAAACATTTATTTCATCGCAGAACCCGGCCATGGCTTCGTCGACGGAGTTGTCGACCACTTCCCACACCAGGTGATGCAGTCCCAGCTCACCAGTGGAACCGATGTACATCGCCGGGCGTTTGCGGACCGCTTCGAGTCCGCTCAAAACTTTAATGGAAGTTGCGTCGTACTTGTGCCCGCCAACGCCGGCTTTTGCAGCCGAAGCATCTTTTTCAGCCATGGGTCGTGCGTCTCCTCAGCTCGTGATGCAACATTTTTGAAACTGTTTTCTAGCTACGGGAAGGCGGTCGCGCGGATGTGCCCGACACTTGCCTTGCCCATTGGTCTCGCGGTTCAGCGAACTTCGCGAAACTCGAAGGGTTGCTGCTCCATCCCGTCTCGTTCCGAAAATTTCGGGGAGACGCGGCGGAGCTTTTATTTTCCCCTGCGGAAGGGGTACCCGGCTGCGATTTTGGCCTCGCCCTGGCGCGGGCGGCAAATCACAGGCAATTTCGGGCCGGATATAGTGCCGTTTCAGAGGACTTTGGGACATTCAAATTGTACGTCAAGGCGGGTATTTTGACAAGACGATTGCGAGCGTACCCAAGGATATAGCTAGCCTATTTTCAATCGCTTAGAGTACCTTGGCGGCTATATTGGGGCTTAGCAGTTCGTTCGCCAGGCGAGGATGCTGCATTATCGGGCCCTGCGACGCTTTTCATCTCTCCGGCGGCGCAATTCGACCACGCCGGGGTTGGAAATGTCTTGGAAAGGTTAGCAAGCCAGGCTCGATTCATCTCCGAATAGTGAACGTCACGAAGCAGTTAGGCCACAAGAACTCCAGTGAGAATTCCTTCCTGATCGCTATAAATACGACTCGTGGACGGAGCTGGGGAACACCAAAGTCCCGATAGGCCGAAATTTGCTAACCAATTAAAGACAGATAGGTGCTCTCTTACGCAGGAAGATGCCGGAGTGAAACTTGTCGATTCCGATTTAAGAACGCTGTGCTTCAAATGCGCATGGGCATTACGACGTAGCGGTAGCGCGAGGAGTCGTCGCCTGTGGGGCGTAGTTGGCCTGCGGATTGTTCGTCTTTTAGTTCGAAGCTGATTGGGCCTTCGGCTGCTGCGCCTAGAAAATCTAGAAGATATTGCGCGTTGAAACCGATTGCGATGGTGTCGCCTTTAAATTCCTTCTCGATGATTTCTTTTGCTTCGCCGTATTCGGGGCTGGAGCTGGAAACTTCCAGGCCTTCGTTTGAAAGCATGAATTTCACGGCGTGCGAGCGCTGGTCGGCTAGTTGTGCTACGCGGCGAAGCGCTTCCTGTAATTCATCACGCTCGATGACCAGGGTTTTATTTGCATCGCGCGGCAATACCGCTTCGTAATTCGGGAATTGGCCGGTGAGTTTGCGTGAAGTGAGCAGGCGCCGGCCAATCTGAAAGAATAGGTGGCTTTCGTCTTGACCGAACTCGATCTCGCCCTCGTCGCCCGATTTAGCGACCAGTCGTTGCACTTCAGTCATAGCTTTTTTCGGGATCAGGACGCGCGTCTCGTTGCTGAAGCCTTCGAACTTGTGGTCTTTCTCGACCATCGCTAGGCGATGGCCGTCGGTGGCCACCATGGCGAGCGAACCCGGCTTCAGCACCAACAGTGCACCATTCAGGGTGTAGCGGGATTCCTCGAGCGAGATTGCGAACGTGGTCTTGGCGATGGCGTCTGCCAGTAGAGCGGCCGGAATCTTGATCAGCGCGTGCGGAAATACCGGCAACGCCGGGAAATTGTCTTTGGACATGCCTACGAGTTTGTAATTCCGGCGGTCGCTGGTGATGTGGACCCAGTGATTTTCTTGCAGCTTGAATTTAATTTCGCCTTCCGGCAGCAGGCGCAACAGTTCGAACAGTTTTTTCGCTGAGATCGTTCCCGCGCCCTCTTTTTTTACCTTGGCTTCGCAGGACGTGCGGATGCTGAGCTCAAGATCGGTGGCGGTGATGGTAAGGCGGCTGCCTTTGGCTTCGACTAAAAGATTCGAGAGGATTGGAATCGTGGTCTTGCGCTCGACGACTCCCTGCGTCAGTTCCAGTTCGTCCAGCAGGTCCGATCTTTTTACGCTGAATTCCATCTCGGGCAGTCCTTGTGTGTGTTGCGCTGATTTTTGCTGCGGTTACTGTACTGCTTTTCTTTATCTATATAAATATATAAGAAAACCGCCGCCGTCGCCGCACCTGTGGATTTTGCGGAAAACGCATCAAGTTGAATCCTGCGCTCCACTTGCGACGTTTGTTTGACTGTGAGAACCCGAGCGCCGGGGATGATAAAATCGCGCGCTCGCTGCACTTGGGCCGCTTTCGCAAAACATACACAAAGCATTCACACAGAATCCACAGGCAATCCGAAGGGCTGGGAGGCTGCTCGAAATTATTTCTAGCCGAAAGAATCGAGTAGCCTGTTGATGGTCTTGTTCAAATCTTTGTCGGTGTGGCGCAACAATTCAATCTTATTGATCGAATGCAGCACGGTGGTGTGATGTTTGCCGCCGAACTGGCGGCCAATTTCCGGCAGTGAAGCCGAAGTGAGCTGCTTCACGATGAACATCGCCACCTGACGCGGATAGGCTATGACTTTGGAATTGCTGCGCACTTTCAAATCTTGCGCACGCAGGCCGAAAACTTCGCCTACGCGCTTTTGAATCTGCTCGATCGTTACCTTTTTTTCCTGTGTTTCGATGATGTTCTTCAGCACCTGCTGCGCGGTAAGGAGATTCATCTCGGCGCCGGTAAGCGAAGCGTAGGCCATCAAGCGGATTAGCGCGCCTTCCAGTTCGCGGATATTCGACTTGATGGCGCGAGCGATGTACTCGGCCACGTCGTCGGGAACTTGGACGTGTTCGCTTTCCGCCTTTTTCTGCAAGATGGCGATCTTGGTTTCGAGATCGGGCGGCTGGATATCCGCGATCAAGCCCCACTCGAAACGCGAACGCAGGCGCTCCTCGATAGAGGAAATTTCCTTGGGGGGGCAGTCGGAAGAAATGACGATCTGCTTCTGCTGGTCATAAAGAGCATTGAACGTGTGAAAGAATTCTTCCTGGGTGCGCTCGCGCGTGGCGATGAACTGGATATCGTCGACCATCAGGACGTCCATATTGCGGAACCGGTCGCGGAACGCAGCCATTCGCTCGAAACGGATCGAAGAGATCACTTCGTTCGTAAATTTTTCCGCGCTGATGTAGGTGAGCCGCAAGGCCGGATTGCGGCGCTTCAGAGAATGGCCGATGGCTTGCATCAGATGCGTCTTGCCCAGACCCACTCCGCCGTAAAGAAAAAGCGGGTTATAGGATTTCGACGGCTGTTCGGCTACTGCGACGGCCGCAGCGTGCGCGAACTGATTGGAAGCACCGACAATAAAGGAATCGAAGGTGTAGCGAGGGTTCAGTTGATGAGCGACCGCGTCGAAATCTAATTTCGTTTGCGCGACGGCAGCAGGCGCATTCGGATGCGCGGTAACCGTGGATTCGTTTTCAGTGCACACAAAATTAAACTGCAACTGCGGTTTGCCGATCTCCGCCAGCACTGCTTGCAGCAGTTGGCCGTAGGTTTCGGTCAGGCGCTTGCAGAAAAGCCGGCTGGGAACCCGGACGCTCAAGCGGTCGTCATCCAGGCGCTCGAACCGCGTCGGGCGGAACCAGGTAGCGAAACTGTGAGGATTGACGCGCCGTTCGGTATGCTGAAGAATCTTGTCCCAAAGGTTCATCGAAGCAAATCAACCCTTACCGCAATTTCCACTGGTGTGGAAATGCTGTGGAAACCCCACGCCCTTGGCGGGGAATATGTTTGTCTGGCGTTTCAGGTACGATGTTGTGGCAACGCGCCCCCGCGTCGCAATAGCTAGTGACTCGTAGGGTCTTACGCCTATGAGAAACGCGAGGCGGGATTTTGCCTAAACGCGGCGCAGGTAGCAAGAGAAAACTGAACCTGTACCATGCGCGTACTCCACAAACTATTCACAGGTTTTCCACAGAGCATTTTTCACTTGCAATATAAGATTTTTCGCGATGCTCGCGAATGGAACTGTACCGCAGGCGCGTATTTGTAGCGAGGAAAAGTTTTGGCGCGGAAAAGTCCCGTCTTATTTCGGCGAACCGATGCAATTATTGATTCGTAAATCACCTGACACGAAGGGATCGCGCTGGAAAAACCGAAAAGAGATCCTTCGCTTCGCTCAGGATGACGGCCAGAATCGGTGTGCGGCCGATTATGTTGGAGAAACCTGCGTGTTCAAGGCCTGAGCAATGATTGGGGTCATGGCTCCAATTCAGCGGCAAGAAGACCGTACTGATTATTGATTAGTATTTTCCTGCGGGACTGGCTGCGCAACGATAGATCATTGCGCCTGGGAATGAACGGCTCGGTCGAACCGCGCGAATTCGTATATGCCCCGCGAGTCTGACGCTACTATCAATCGATCGGGCTCGACGATGATCGCGCTTACGTGCAGGGGGGCGCCCTCGGGAGTGGCGATGAAATATTCGCCGAGATAGCTTCCGTTCTTGTCGTAGTGCACGAGCACTCTGCCGATGGCCGCCCAGATGTCGTGCGAGACCGGATCGGCCCCGACCGCGGTGATGACAGGCTTATCATTCGACGGGGCTACGCTGCGATCGAGGTTCACCTTTACCGTGCCCGTTAAATTGTAAAGACCTTCGCCGAAGCGGCCGTGCCCGCCGCCGAAGTGCAAGTCGTCGGGCCTGCCAGCAGTGTCGGAATGTGAAACTGCCGCGCCACCCGGTGTCGGTGCGGCTGTGGATGCTCCTGGGGGAGTTGAAATACTCGGCGTGAAGAGGTTCTGAAATCCTTGAGGTGAGGTGCGCGAGGAAAATTCCCCACCGCCGAAACCACCTTGTCCGAATCCTCCAAAGCCTGAGAACAGGCCTTGGCCCAGGCCGCCGCCGAATCCACCGCCTCCTCCAAAACCTCCCAGGCCACGGCCGGATGTGGCCGTTGCCGTGGCGGGCGGTTGTCCTGGCGCCTGTGTGACAGAAACGTTATTTTGGTTGGAGTCATCAGTGAGAGTCGAACCGAAGGCATTACTTGTAGAAGAGTTCTGAGAGTTGAACTGCAGTATCGAGCCGTCGAGCGAATTGCCATCGTCGTTCGATCCCTGTGCATTTCCAGCGGTTTCGGTACGCGACTTCCCTCCCGCATGAAGTTGCAGCGAATTCTGTTGATACGAGCCTTGCGCTGACACCATCCCGCCGCCGGCCATGCCTCCTGGACCGCCACCTCCCGGGCCCGATGCCGACGCCGTCGAAAGGATATTTTCGGCTGCGGATTGCGCCGTTTGTCCCAAGCGCGCGCCCAGGCCGGGTGACAGGCCGTCGCCGAAAAAAATGTCGCCGCGATTACCGATCGCTGCCCAGGTGTTGTACGAGTCGGAAAAATTCGTCTCGCTGAAATTAACTCCGATCTGGACGCGATCATCGGGCGTTGGAGCGGGAGACGGGTCGTACATGCTCGCGGCGAAGGTGGCTTCGGTTGTGACATAGCCGAAGCGGTCATACCTGCGAACGGTGGGATCGGGCAGAGCGGTGAAGGCGAAATAAATGTCACCAGCGCCGTCGCCAAAAATTTGGCCGAGTTTCTGTAGCTGTTTCGAGCTCGGGTCCAGGCCAGCGTCGGCGGGATCGCCGAAACTGCGAACCAAAGTGCCGTCATCACTTCGGATTTCGACCAGGCGCTGGGAACGCAGAGTGGAGACTGCAAATTGGTTATCCAGGAGAGCGACTACGCCGGTGGGAGCGAAGACTGGAACTTTTGTTACGAGCGAGCCCTCGGGAGAAAAAATTTCGACGGCATTCGCGGCGCGATCAGCCACCAGCACGCGGCCGTTAGGGTCGAGATCGAAGTCGACGGCGTATTGAATCTTCGCCGTCTCGGAACCGGCGGGGACTTGGCCGATTCGTTTGCCATCGGCGCTGAATATCGATATTACATTTGGAGGAGTGGCGAGAATGTAGTAACGACCCGCGGAGTCACGCTTCATCGCGACGACGCCCGAGGCGATCTCCGCAAACACCCGTGCGCGCGATGGTACGGCGCTTACGAATCCTTGAGCTTTAGCAGGAAGTGCAGCGGTGAAACCGACAAGAAACAGGATTATGCAAGGACATACTCGTAACTTAAAACAAGAACCGCGAAACATGCCACGCCCCAACATTCCCCGAAATATGATGTTTCTGCATACCTGTATTGCCTATGCAAGGCTCCAAAAGTTCCAATTTGTGATGCTAGAAAGACGTAACCGGTGAGATGAAGGTTGCGCGGAGAACGACACTATCTAGGACAGGCATAGTAGCCGGCCACGGTCCAAACCGAGAGAGATCCTTCGCTGCGCTCCCTTCGCCCAGCTTAGGCAAGCACGATGACGACTCGCAGGGGTGAGCAGCTGTGGTGTGCTAATCCAGACGGAAATTTATGCGGTCGATGGCGCGGGCGTGGCCTGTCGATTCGTCGACGTCGATCTGGACCGTGTTCATTTGCACGTCGCCTTCGGCCACTGTGAATTTTGCTGGCATAGAATCCAGGAAGCGCTGCACGATCGGCTTTTTTTCCATGCCGATTACGGAATCGTGCGGGCCGGTCATGCCTACGTCAGTGATGTAAGCGGTTCCGCCCGGTAAGACGTGATTGTCGGCTGTGGCTACGTGCGTGTGCGTGCCCAAGACCGCGGAAACCTTGCCGTCCAGGAACCAGCCCATTGCTTGTTTTTCGGATGTGGCTTCGGCGTGCATGTCTACGATGATGACTTTTAGATCCGACGGAATCGCGGCGAGCTCGCGCTCCGCTGTGCGAAACGGATCCTCGAGCGGGGTCATAAACGTGCGACCCTGAAGGTTGACGACCGCGTAGCCGACGCCGTTTCTAGCTTGGCCGACATAATGTCCTTTTCCCGGCGAGCCGTTCGGGAAATTCGCCGGGCGAATCAGGCGCGGCTCGTGAGGGAAGAAATCCAGGATTTCCTTGCGATCCCAGATGTGGTTGCCGCCGGTGATCACTTCCACTCCGCATGAAAATATTTCTTCGGCCAGGCGCGGCGTGATGCCGAAACCGGAAGCGGAATTTTCGCCGTTGGCGATGCAAAGATCGATCGAGCGCTGCGTGAGGATGTCGGCGAGGCGGTCGTGCACAATTTTTCGGCCCGGCGAACCGACGATGTCGCCGATGAACAGGACTTTCACTTGTGAGTTGAACCTTTCGGCAGCGAGATAGTACGGAGCGGTCCACTTCGCCGTGCGTTGCTAGGTCCTGAACCCCACGAATAGGTGGGTGCCCTGCGCCTGCTTTTAGGCTATCCACTGGCGTCAGCCAATGGACGTGCACAAGGGCAGGTCGACACGGACTCCCTGGGATCCAGTGTTGGTTCAAAAGACCATCGCGACGTCACCTGCGTCGCAGGCCGGTTCCGCGCTTAATTGTAGCAGGAAATTCGAGGCCGCCGGCGCTGCGGTGGGGTGCGAATGAGTATGTAGTCGGAGGGTCTCAGACCCCTCACCCCTCACCCCTCACCCCTCAGTCAGTCCACATGGTGGTCCTTTGCTGAGGCCGCCAACTCGGTTGCGGGCCATCACACGCGCCGTCCCGACCGACACGTTAGCCAGCTCTATCGGCGACTCCGTTTGCGCAAGGGACATCAGAAAGCTATTGGAGCTGTGGCGCGCCATTTGGCCGAGGCCTCCTTTCATGTTTTGCGACGGGAGGAAGCGTATCGGGATCCTGTGTTGGAAAGAGGTTGTACCAGCAAAGTGTGAGCGCGAGGTTGATCTGAGCCTTTTTGGCTCGCAGGGTGAATGCGACACACCGCCGGATAATTTCATGCCCCACTGAGGGCGGAGAGATGATTGGGTACAATCCGTTCCAACGGTCAGAGACTGGCTTGACACAAGCGCTTTCAGAGATGATCAATCGTCGCGATGACCGCCTCGACCGCTGCCTGCACAGCCTTACTTCCCCGCGAAGAAAGAAGCGCAAACCACCACGGCGAAAATCGTGCTTGAAATGTTCGTCCATATCAGAACAGAAACTTGAATCCCAATTGCACCAGCCGCGGCGCGTCCGCGTTTACAATCTGCCCGAATGTGGAACCAAGATCGCCGATGTTTCCATCCACTGCCTGTGCGCCGAAAAATTGGGCGTGATTGAACACGTTGAAGGCTTCGACGCGAAATTGCAGCGATTTGGATTCGGTTAGCCTCACGTTTTTCAGCAGCGCCATATCGTAGTTGTCGAGGCCCGGACCGTAAAAATAGCGCCTTCTGGCGTTGCCCGGCGTGCCCAGGGCGTTTTGGCTGAACAGCGTGGTATTGAAATACGGTTTACCGTTGCGCGGATTGCCGTTCAGATTCAGCGGGCCCGGCGCGACGTCGGGTTCGTCCATCCCGAAATTATTGATTCCGTTGGGCTCGGTTCCTAGCAAAGAGTTATCGCCGTTGTTCACCAGCGTGACCGGGAAACCGCTGCTGAAATGTGTGATACCCGACAGCGCCCAGCCTTTCGTCCAACGATTCTCTACACGGAACAGACGCTCGAATGGAATTCGGTAATTATAGCTCACGACGAAATTGTGTTTGATATCGAACGCGGAGATGGCACGGCTGAGCGAAGGATCAATCGGGTTGACCTCTTCGCCGAGGTTCGAAGACTGATCGATCGATTTGCTGAAGGTATAGCCGGCGAGAACATCTAGTCGCTTGCCGGTGCGTTGCAGCGTCACCTGTAGCGCGTTGTAATTCGAATTGCCGATGGTCGCCTGATTCGTGTTGCTGCCAAAATCAAAACTGAAAGGCTCTCGCGTCCCCAAAACTGTTTGGCCCGTGGCCGTCGTGTAGATATTTCCTTCTCCGAAGGGGCCGCACGGGGTTTGGCTTGGCGCGAGATTAGCGGGGTCGCGCAGCTGCAAACACAGTGCGGGATTGCCCGGATTATTTTCGATCAGGATGGGTAGGTGGTGAGCTTGGGTCCCGACGTAATTGGCGCTCAACACCGTGTCGGCTCCCAGCGCGCGCTGAATCGAGAGCATGTATTCTTCTGTGTAGGGGATGCGATTCGTTCTCGGATACGCCGGGATGCCGGTGATTGGTTCGAATTGCAACCAGTCGACGCTCGAATCCGGTCTCTTTCGCGACGCGACCAATGCCGCCAGTTGTGCCGGGAACCTTTGGCCAACATTCTGGCCCGTGGCAGCAGTGATAAACGGGGTGGCAAATAACGGTGGGCTGGGGCTGCTGTAGGTGGTCCCGTAAGGCGCATTCGCACTGAGGACACCGATGGTCAGGGCTTCGATCGCGGTATAGAAAGTGCCGAAGCTGGCGCGAATGCTCGTACGTCCCGGGCCTCCCATCAATTTGCTGAGCCAGCCGTCGCCGCCCACATTCGGCGAATACGCTAGGCCTATGCGCGGCGAAAAATCCAAATTTCCAGGCGGAGCTAGCGTGTGCGGAACTCCGGGATCCGTGGGGAATAAAATGCCTGCAGGGGCGTTCGGAAAGACAAGAGACTGCTTGCCCGCTTCGAACGTCGCAAGCTGGTTGTACTTTTCGTACCACGGCTCGATCCGATCCCAACGCAGGCCGTAATTCAGACCGAGGTTGGGCTTGATCCGCCAGCTGTCCTGCCCGTAAAGACCGAAGTACTTATTCCGGCCGTAGAATGGGCGTAGTTCGCTCTGATTGTATTGCGTGGGAATGCCCAGCAAGAAATCCGCGAAATCAACGCCTGTCTCGCTGCCGAAGAATAGGAAAGCACCGTTGAACTGCGCGATCGGGAAGGTATTGATCTGATCGAAGTGGAATTCGCCGCCTGCCTTAACCGTGTGAGCACCCGAGACTTTGGAGAAAATGTCCAGAATCTGGTAAGTGTTGTTGGTCTGTTGCAGCTGATTCGTGTTCGTTCCGATCGAGAAGCTGTTGAAGCTGACGCTTTCCACCCCTTCGGTCTTCGGCGCGAGCGGGACGATTCCGGGAGTGCCTTCGCCGACCACGAATCCCTGCGACGCAAGGCTTATGCCTACTCCGCCTTGCTGCTGGCCCAGGTCTGAAGCATCCCGCAGATAACTGACGTGGAATTCGTTCACGGCCGTAGATCCAAGGGTTTTTGTGTCGCCGAGCTGCAGCAATTGCGCGCGTCCTGAATTCAAGGCGTTAAATCCCGGCACGTTCGCGCCGCCCTGCGCCACGGGGTAGGGGTTGTTCTGGGTGAAATCGTCGAGGAAATAATAAGCGGAAACCATGCCCCAGTGGGTATTGCCATCCAAACGGAACGCGCCTTTATCGTCGCGCAGGAGTTGATTAAAGGCCGCAGTGGAAAAGGTGCCGTCGGAATTATTGGGAACGGGGATGAATTGCAGCAAATTTTTCGCCGGAGCCGACCATGTGCTTTGCGGAATCACGGCATTCGGAAAAACGCATTTCGCGGAGCTGGTACAACCCGAGGTGTAATAGGGTTCGCCGGCCGCAACCGGGTAGCCCAGTTCGCCATACAACTGGCTCGCTAAGTAGGGCCCGCTGACAGAGGTCGGGACCGTGTTTCCATTCGCGTCGGCGGTCACGAAAGAGCCGGCCATACCTGCGAGGTCTCCCAAGCGTTCTTGCAGAGACGGAACGGCAATCTGTCCCGTGTCCACGCCCTGAGTCAGGCGCGTGCCTTGATAATCCACGAAGAAGAAAATTTTGTTCTTGCGAATGGGACCGCCGAAGGTGCCGCCGAACTGGTTTTGATCGTATCTGCCACGGACGTCCGAAAAATAATTGCGGGCATCCAGATTCGTATTCCGCAAGAATTCAAACGCATTGCCGTGAAACTCATTGGTGCCGGCCTTTGTTACCACGTTGATCTGGCCGCCGCTGAATTCGCCGTATTCGGCGTCAAAATTGTCCGTGAGGACCCGGAACTCGGTGATCGAATCCAGATTCGGAACGATCGCAGTTCCCATGTTCACGTCTTCCTCAACGTCACTTCCGTTCACGATAAAACTATTGGCAAATTCTCTCTGGCCATTGACCGATATTGTTCCGGGATTCAAATTTCCCGACGGCGCGAGCGCGGCCACGCCGACATCCTGCACGGTTTGGGATGTAATTGATGTCGCGGGGGCAACGCCCGGCTGGAGAGCCAGCAGATCCGTAAAGCTGCGTCCGTTTAGCGGCACGGCGGTCATTTGCGCAGCGGTGATGACCTCGCCGAGACGCGTGCTGGAAGTTTCGACATGAGCAGCTGCCTCATCGACGGTGACCGTCTCATTTTTCCCGCCAACTTGGAGAACCGCATCGATCAGTAAGGCTGTGTCGGCATCGATCACGATTCCTCTGAGTTGGTATGGCTTAAATCCGTTGGCGATCACGGTGAGATCGTAATGCCCCACCTGCACTTCCAGAAATGAGTAAACGCCTTTTTCGTCTGCGGTTACGTCGTGGCGCATTCCTGTGCTGATGTTGGTGAGGGAAACGGCGGCTTTTGGAACCACCGCTCCGCTCGCGTCGGTGACGGTGCCGGAAATGCGGCCGCCGACGCCGGAACGCGCGGGCGTCGTAATAAGGAATATCAATGCGAGGAAGAGACGACCCCGCGCAAAGCCGGACAAGTAGCAAGGCATACGAATTTTTAATTGATAATGATTGTCAACTAGCGGAAGGAGTCTAGTCTAGTTGATAATCACTGTCAACTGGACCTGCTGGACCTGTAGCTGCAAAGTGAGAATGTCCGGTTTGTGCAAAGTAGAAATGTCCGCTTTTCTAGGGGCCGGGGGGCCCGATGGAAGAGGAGCGGATCGAGTTGAGCGCGAAAGAGCGGGAGCGTTTGAAGGTTTTGCACGAAGTCGAGCAAGGGCATCTGCCGCAGATCGATGCGGCCCGCCGTTTGCGGTTGAGCGATCGACAGGTGCGACGCTTGCTGGAGCGTCTTCGCAAGGTGGGGGATCGCGGGCTGGTGCATGGGCTGCGCGGACGTCCCTCGAATCGCAAGATTCCCGAGGAGCTCGAGCAGCGCAGTCTGCGACGGCTGCGCCTGCCGGCGTATGGGGGTTTCGGTCCGACGCTGGCGGCCGAGCATCTGGCGCGGCACGGGCTACAGGTGAGTCGAGAGACGCTGCGAAAGTGGATGAATGCTGCGGGGCTGCGGCATTCGCGCCGCCGGCACTTGAAGCAGGTGCATGTGTGGCGGCCGCGCCGTGCTGCTTTCGGCGAACTGGTGATGATGGACAGCTCGCCGTTCCGCTGGCTGGAAGATCGCGGCCCGGCCTGCCAATTGATTGCCATGATCGATGACGCCAGTAGCCGGGTCTGGGGCCGCTTCGCGCTGCACGATTCGAGCGAAGAAAATCTGCGTACCCTGGGCGGGTGGCTGGAGCGTTACGGGCGACCGTTGGCGCTCTACACCGATAAAAACGGCCTGTTTGTGACTTCCCGGCCGGTGCAGTGGCCAGAGCAGTTGCACGACACTCCGCCGCGCACGCAGTTCGGCCGCGCTCTGGCCGAACTGGACATCGAATGGATCGCGGCGCACTCCCCGCAAGCCAAAGGGCGCATCGAGCGGCTGTTCAAGACACTGCAAGACCGGCTGGTAAAAGAAATGCGAGTCTTAGAAATCCGTACCATCGAGCAGGCCAATCGCTTTTTGGAAATCACTTTCTGGCCGGTCTGGAGCCAGCGCTTTGCGGTGCAACCGGCACAAAGCAGCGACGCGCATCGCAGATTGCAGGGCGCGCAGCGGCTGGAACAGATTCTCAGCGTGCGGGTGGCGCGCATCGTCGCTTCCGACCACACAGTGAAATGGGAGGGCCAACGGTGGGGCCTGCAGCGCGAACAAGTCTGTGCCGGATTGCGCGGCGCTCCCGCCGAGATCGAACGGCGGCTCGACGGCACGCACTGGCTGCGCTTTCGCGGCCGCTACTTACCGCTGCGTTCCTGCCCGGACGCGCCGCGATCGGCAAGTCCTTCCGGCCTACGGCCTCCAGGTCTTGCCGATCGAAAACCAAAACATCAAACCACGATCAAAACCAAACACAGTCCGCCTCCCGATCACCCTTGGAGGAAATCATGGAAGCGGACATTTCTATCTGGCGAAAAACCGGACATTTCTACTTTGCGTTGACACTGGACCTGCTGGACCTTGTCAAAGCTCGATAGAAATGTCCCCTGTCTTACCTCGATAGAAATGTCCCCTTTTTGTGTTCTGTGTTCGCTGCTTTTTTCTTCTCTTTGGGTTTTCCTCGAAAAATCTCGCGCTAGGAAGCACCAGGAACGACGATTCTCATCTCGCTCGACCTAGGGCATCCCGTTTTTGTTGGCCTGGTTCGGAGCGCAGCCCTGCGGAGCCCGAAGGGCGGAGCGTTTAGGGCGAAGCGGAGGGCCGGGCCAACGATGCCCGCTCCGCGACGGCCGCCGCCTTTAACTCCCGTTTTTGTTGCGCTCTTAGGATCGCTCCTCGCCAGGGATGATTCGCAGCCGGTACGCATTTCCGCTTCGCCTGCTGCCTGCTAGCGCCCTCCCCTTTGACTTTCACGGCGTACTCGCTCGGCCGGGCCGGTGCCGCAATCTCCCGACACGGCAGCGCCCGCCCTCGATATTCAATGGTGATGCTGCCATGTCGTCCTTCACACACCATCACCTTGCCCTCGGCTGGCGCGTAATGGCGGCTCTCCAGTTGGAAAAAGCGGTTCTCGTACCGCACCACACAGTCCTCGCTAATCGTGCGCTCCCTCTCCACTCGGAAAATCCGGTCCAATTCGGTCGCCCGCGGCGCTCGCCGGTGATAGTCCTCCGGCTTGGCCGCCACCCTCGTAAACCTCCCGTTGTGTTCCGGCAGATAGTCCCGCTCCAGATACACATTCGCTTGTGCGTGACTGCTGATCTGCTTCCGTCGCATCTTCTTCACCAGGCGGTCCTGATGTGTCCCGTGAACCCGTTCCACTCGTCCCTTCGCCTGCGGCGAGCTGGCCGCGATCAGCTCGATCCCCAACTTCGCGCACATGCGCCCAAACTGCGTTATGGGCTCCTCTCCTCGCAGCCACTCTTTCGGCGTGGCTCTCCGCTTGTATAGGTTCTTCCAATCCACGTAGAGCGCCAGCGGCACTCCGTAGCGTTCGATCCAAGCCCGCAATCCATCCGCCACCGCCCAGATCGTCTCTTGCTCTCCCAGTTGCGCCCACGTCTTGTTCGTCGCATCGTCGACCATGTCGATCAAGCAGCCCTCGGGTCCACGCCCCTCCAGCCAGGAGTGAAAGCTTCCGTCCATCTGCACCATCTCCCCAAAGTGCTCCTTGCGTTCGCGTCGACGGCGGTGCCGCTTCCTCCTCCGCTCCCGACTCCACAATCCCTCCGCCAGCATCCAACGTCGCAACGTCTCCGCATCGATCTTCAGTCCGTCCTCGGAAGCCAAGTGTTCCGCCGCCAGTGTCGGCCCAAACCGCTCGCCCACCGCCCCGCCATACTTCTCCCGCACCAATCGCAGCACTTTCTTCCGGAGCTTCCACTCTCGTGCGTGGTTCGAACGCCGTCCCGCGCTGCGGTGCTTCAGACCGGCCGCTCCTTCTTCCCGATAGCGCTTCCACAATCGCTTCGCCTGTCGGTAACTCACCCCCATCAGCTGGCTCGCATCCACGATCCGCAGTTGCTTGCTTCGAATCCGCGCAAGAACTTCCACTCTTCCCAACTCCCTCGTGCTCATCTCCGTCCGCCCCAATCGAATCTCCTTTCGGAGATCCATTTAAGGGGACATTTCTATCGAGGACAAAAGGGGACACTATCACTGAGGTACAACACTGGACCTGCTGGACCTCAGCAGTTTCGGAACTTCGGCGGAAGGAAGCTTTGGACAGCCGTTTTGTTGCGGGTGACTGGCAGGGATGAGCAGGCTTGGTGATCGCGCGCTATTTTCACAGCTCCAATTTCCCGGTTCGCGGATACCTGTGCGACCTATTGCGCTCGGCGCGGAAGAGTTCCAGGGGCAAAGCGATTCTCTCATCCAACAATGCAACGTCCTTTTTAAACGCGAAAATAGGACGCTGTTTCCTTACCGTCTTAGCTTGAGGCACTAAGGCTATCTTACAGGCTGGTTCTGATGGAGGTCGTGTCTATGTTCCGAGATAGCTGGCTGGACCTGCGTACAGAAGGGCGCGCCCGTTGCAATCCGCTTGGGGAACGAAGCGAATTCGTGTGCTGGCTAGACGTGGAAGCCGATTTCTCCGGTCAGCGTGCGTGGCGTAACGTAGTGCGTGCCGCTGAACGTGGACAGGAAATTGTAGAGTACGTAGTTGTTGGCTATGTTGATCACTGTCAGACGCGCGCTCCATTTGTAGCGGTCGCTGCGGGAGCGGAATATATCGTCATCGCCGAGGGCTATGTCGAACAGGTTGCGCTGCTGGATGCGCGGCGGGTTGTGGTCATCGTTTTCCTTGTTTGGGGCCGGCATCGGAATTCAGCTCCACGTTGACAAAAGAAGCAGGGACCTATGCCCGGCGTCGCCGATGAGCTGCCAGACTTACACCTGTAAGACGTCACCTTCGCGCGCAACCATCTTGTAAAGTACCGGGCTCACGATGCGTCCGAGGAGCAGACGCGATACCAGTCCTGCAACGATTACGATCGCGAAAGGTTTCTGTGAATCCGAGCCAATACCCGTGGACAGTGCCGCGGGCAACAATCCCAGACATGCGACCAGCGCGGTCATCATGATCGGCCGGAATCGCACCAGTGAAGCGTCGTAGGTAGCTTCCGCTATGCCTAGGCCTTCCAGCCTGAGCTTATTGATATACGAGACGTCGATGACTGCAGTTTCTACCGAAACTCCCATCAGCACCAGCAGTCCCAGTAACGACGAAACGCTGAAGGGAGTGTGAGTGAGTTTCAGCGCGAGGAGTGCGCCCACCGGTTCGGTCAAGATCACGCTGAGAACTACCGCGATAGGAAACTTCAAATTTCCGTATAGCGCGAACAGGATCATAAAAATCAGGAGCACCGTGAGAGGCGCAATGATTGAAACCTGTCCCATCGCGCTGACGAATTCGCTGTATTCTCCGCCCCAGGCCAGGCGATAGCCCGTCGGCAGTGAGTTTTGCACATCCAGGATGGCACGCTTGCCTTCTTCGACCGCGCCCGCGAGGTCGCGGCCCTCGATGCTGTACTGAACACCGATGTAACGAGAATTATTCTCGCGATATATGAAGGAGGCGCCGTTTCCTTCGCGGATATCTGAAAGTTCGCTGAGGGGTATTTGCTGGCCGGTGGGAGCGCCGACCAGCAGGTTGCCGATTTGTTGCGCGTTCTCACGGAATTCCGGTTTCATGCGCACCACGAGATCGAATAATTTTTCGCCCTGAATTACCTGCGTCGCAGCCTGGCCGCCTACTGCGGCTTGCACCATCGCTTCCACGTCGGCGACGTTGATGCCGTAGCGCGCGATCCTGTCGCGGTCCACTTGTACGATAAGGCTGGGCTGGCCCAATTCGCGCACGACGGTGAGCTCAGTAAAGCCGCGGACCTGCGAAAGCCGGCGTTTGATTTCCAGTGCTTTGTCCTGGAGAACGTTGAGATCCGCGCCATACACTTTCACCGCCAGCGCGCTCTTCAGGCCAGTGAGCGCTTCATCGACTGCGTCCTCTGCCGGCTGAGTGTAATTGAAAATAATTCCTGGAAATGCGGCGAGCTGCTTCTGCAGATCTTCCGTCAAATCCGCTTTTGTTCGAATATTTCCCGATTTCCAGACGGCATCGCTGTACGGTTTCAGTCCCACATAAAATTCGCAATTGAAAAAGCCGGTAGGGTCCGTGCCGTCGTCGGGGCGGCCTAATTCGGACCCGACTTCAGTAACCATCGGGTATTTCGAGAGAATCGTGCGAATTTGGGGCGCGATTTTTGCAGCCTCTTCGTACGAAATCGTGTAGGGCATCGTCGCGCGAACCCACAGCGCGCCTTCGTCCAGGTGCGGCATGAATTCCCCGCCGATGAAAGGCACCAACAATAAAGTGAGGCCCAAGATTATGGTTGCAAGGAGCATGGTCAGCCACGGACGTTCCAGGCACCACGTGAGCTCCGAGCCGTATTCCCGCTTGATCCACTCGAAGGGTCTGTTACGCCGTTCGCGAACTCCTTTCGTAAACCAATACGAGCACATGACCGGGACGAACGTGAGCGTCAGAATCAATGCGCCGATCAGGGCCACGGACATTGTGTCCGCCATCGGATGAAATAATTTTCCGGAAGGGCCGCTCAGCGCATAGATGGGAATGTAACCGGCGATGATGACTGCGACGGAATAAAAGATGGGCCGATCGACGTCTCTGGCCGCGGCGAGAATCACTTCGTGCAGGTCATATTGCCGGCCTTCGCGCAGACCGAGCTCGCGATAGATGTTTTCGACCATCACCAGGGTGCCGTCAATGATGATTCCGAAATCTATCGCTCCTATGGACAGGAGATTTGCGGCAACTCCACGCGCGTGAAGAAAAATAAATGAAAAGAGCAGCGCCAACGGAATGGTGAGCGCGACGATGACGGCGGCGCGCACGCTGACGAGAAAGAAAATCAAAACGACGAAGACCAGTATCATCCCGAGCAGCATATTTTTTTCTACGGTGTCGATGGTGAGCGCCACCAAATCGCTGCGATCGTAAAAGGGGCGAACTTTCACGTCCGGCGGCAGAATGTGTTCGTTTAGTTCCTTGGTTTTTTCTTCCACGCCCTTCAGAACATTCTGGGTCTGTTCGCCGCGCAACATCATGATGACGCCTTCCACAGCGTCGTCGTTCTTGTTGAATCCGAATTCACCGAGGCGCGGCGCGTGGCCGATGACCACAGCGGAGACGTCGCGCACGTGTACCGGCACTCCGTTCTGCGAGCCGATGATGACGCTGCCGATGTCCTGGACGTCTCTGATAAGTCCGAGCCCACGAACGTAATAAAATTGCCCGCCCTGCGAATAAAAGCCGCCGCCGGTATTGGCGTTATTCACCGAGAGCTGCTGAATAACCTGCGGCACAGTGATGTGATAGCCATAAAGCTGCGCCGGATCGAGCAGCACCTGGTACTGCATCACGGTGCCACCAAAACCGGAATCATCGGCTACGCCACGCACCTGTTTGTAGGCTCGTTCGATTACCCAATCTTCGAAGGTTTTCAATTCTTGCGGCGTGCGATCGGGGCTTTCCAATACGTATCGATAGACCAGACCCGAAGGGCTTGAGAGGGGCGCGAGCGTAGGAGTGACTCCGGCTGGATAGGTGACCTCGCTGAGTCGCTGAAAAACGACCTGACGGGCGAAATAGTCATCGGTATCCTCATCGAATGTCAGAATTACGTCCGACAACCCGTATAGCGAAATCGAACGCTGGATCTCCATCTTGGGCACGCCATTCATTTCTACTTCTGTCGGCAGCGTGACCAGGCGCTCGACTTCTTCCGCGGCATGTCCCGGCCATTGCGTGATCACCTCGACCATCGGCGGCGAAAGATCGGGGTAAGCGTCAACCGGCATGCGCTGAAAGGAGATCGCGCCTCCGATGATGAGCAGGACAGCGAGCATCAGGACAAGAAATCGCTGTTGAAGCGCGGCTTGTACGACTCGATGAATCATCCGAAATTGGCCGGAGCGCCAGCCTTAGTGTTGAAAAGAGTTGGCAAACTGCAAAAACAAGCTGCCATCGGCTGCCACTCGATCACCCGGAGACAGTCCCTTCAAGATTTGCGTCTTCCCCGCTTCGCTTTGGCCGATATCCACCGACCGGCGCGAAAATTGATTCGATCCTGTGGCGAGGTAGACGAACGGCTGATTTTCGTCGTCGCGAAGCACCGACGCATCAGGCACGGCGATAGCCTTTTGGTTGACTCCAGCGTTCACCAGCGCGGTGACGTACATATTGTTCTTCAGTTTTTCGCCGGGATTATCGACGACGATGCGAGCCTGCAGCGTGCGCGTGTTGGGATCCAGGGCCGGCGATATGAATGAAATTTTCCCGTGGAATTTATCCGGATAGGAGTCGGTCTGCACGGTGACTTCATCACCGACGCGAACGTCCGCCATGTCGTCCTGATAAATATTGGCGAGTACCCACACCGAACTCATGTCCGAGATGATGAACGCCTGAGTCGTGCCCGCTTGCAACAACTGGCCCGGCGCGACGTCACGCTCGACAACTTCACCGCCGATCGGTGCCAGCAACGGAATTTCCGCGGACGAAGGCGCCTTCTCCAAATCCTCAGGCTTCGGAATCCCTAAAATTTTCAAACCCAAAAGCGAAGCATTCAAATCTGCCTGAGCCTGAATCCGATCCGATTCCGCTTGCAACAAATCACGCTCGGCAATGGCGTGATGCTCGTAAAGATCCTGGGCTCGCGCGTAATTCTTATCGGCCACGCGGTAGGTGTCCCGCGCTTTCAGATAGCCCGCAAACAGCAGCGAATAATCGGGGCTGCTCACCTCGAGCAACGGCTGCCTCTTTTTCACGATCTCGCCGGGCACGGCCAGAAGCCGGCTTACAAGTCCGCCGACTTGCGTGATTACCGGCGTGGTGTTGAATGCGTTGTACGCAACCGCCCCGGTCAGCCGCAGCACTCGCACTAATTTCGAGGGTTCCACGGTTACCACCTGCACGTGAGACATCTGTTCTTGCGGGATAGTGAAAAGTGAGGCCTGCTCGTTTTTCGATTCTTTGGCGCTGAAGGAAGTCATCTGGCCGGCACTTTCATGGGAACTACAGCCGGCAAGGCACAGCGCGACTGCGCCGCCGCAGAAGAGCGCTCGTGCTGTGCGACTACCTGTCGAAATTATGAGAAAACGCGGTTTCACGGCAGACTCCTGGTCCCGACGGCTTCCCGAAGCTGCTCGACCGCGGTGAGATACGCGGCCAACGCCTGCCGGTATGCAAGCTGCGTTGCGCGATAACTGCGCTCGGCATCCAGAAAATCCAGCAGACTGGCAGCGCCGCGTTTGTAAGAATATTCTGTAATGTCGCGAGTCTTCTGTGCGGCGTCCAGGTAGCCATTGCGATAAAACACAACAATCAAGTCGTTTTCGTGAACGCCTTCGTACGCCGTGAGCACATCGGTCAAAACCTGATCGCTTGCGGCCAATTCCAGTTCCTGCGCCTGGTTAATCGCGTAATTCGTGCGGGCGATTTCTCCCTGATTGCGATTAAAAATTGGAATCTGGAAGCTTCCGAAGAAAGAACCGGTGTTGGTGTCGCTCACGTGGTCATAGTTGAATGTCCCAATGACATCCACTTTGCCGACGGCTTTCGCCAACTCGTATTGGCTTTTGGCAGCGGTCACTCCTTGCTGTGCGGCACGAAAATCTGGCCGATTTTGCAATGCCTGCTGCTGCAAGTCCTCGAGTTTTACTGTTACGGGTGTGTAGTCAAAGTCGCCACTGACGTCGTAATCGTCCGGCACACTTTGAAAACCGAGCAACTGCCGGAGTCCAACCAGTGCCTGGGTTTTCGCGAGTTGCGCTTGCGCCACATCACTTTGAAACTGCAGCAGCTGCAATTTGATTTTCAAGTAATCCACTTCACTGATGTCGCCGGCTTTGTAGCGTTCCTCGCTGATGTCGACGGTATTCTGGAAACTTTTCATATCCTGCAAAGCGAGATCCAGTGTCGATTCGGCGAGTTGGCTGGCAAAGAATTGCGACGCGACGTTGAAAGTAACGGTGCGTTCGTTATCCGCGACTTGCGATTTCGTTTGCGCGGTGGCGTCCTTGGCTGCTTGCAAGCGATGTTGCCGCTTCTTGCCCCGTTCGAATAGGTACGAAACACCTAAATCGAACTGCGCGGTCTCATTGATGTAGTCGGCGGTGAATTCGTTCGGCTGGAATAGAGGAATGAATTGGGCGTCGGCGGTGAGCACCGGGTTAGGCCGCAGGTTAGCGGTGATCTCCTGTGCTTCATTCTGCTGGATGGTGGTGCGTGCGGCCTTGAGATTGTGATTGTTCTGCAGCGCCATCTGAATTGCTTGATCGAGCGAGATGCGCATGGAGCCGTGAACTTGCCCGGAGGCAATATTTTGAGGCGCAGTTTGTTGTGTCGGCCCCTTTTGCTGTTCGGGCGTTTGCGCAGGAAGCTGTTGAGGCGAGCGGCTGTTCTGCGATGGCGCGTTTTGCGCCAGCAGGACGCTCCCCAAAAAGAAAAACAACGCAAGTACCGCGAATCGCACAGATTTTGTACGCATAGTGTTCAACCTTTTGAAGAAGAACGGAGTGGACCGGCGTGCCCGAATCGATAGGCACAGGCGGAAGTTTAAACGGCAGGTGGCGCGCGCGCAGGAAGGCGAGGGGCGACGAGGCCGGGCGTAAATTCGGGTTCCTCGGGCTCTGCCTGCGTCCCAACTTGAGCTATTGACGGCTCGCGATCGCTTGCAGGCGAATGATCGATCGGTTGGTGGCTCAGATGGCAGATGGAGCAATTCGCATCGGACGAACCGGTGTGATTGTGGCAGACGCTGCCCAAGGTCATCGCAAGCACTAGGGCCGCGAGGAGCACGAGCGGTACAACTGGGAACCTAAATGGCTTGTCGTTAGTCAATCTGCGGACCGTCTAAACCCAGCTTCGGCATCATATAAGAGATGGCGTCTGACACCAACGGGTCGCGCCGTCCGGAACGTTGCGGAACAAACAGCCGGCGCCACATCACAATCTTTGAGTCGACGTCTAAGGTTTAAGTGCAGCGCCGCGGTCTTCAGCGCGGCATCCGCGGCGTCATCATTCTCAGGACGCTCACCACAAAAAAAAGAACTGCGCGCGGGTCAGTTCGTCCGTTCGAGCGCCTGCTCCACCATGGACACGCACTTTTCCACGCGCTTGCGCAGCGGCCCTTCGATTTCCTGCTGGCGCTGGCGCACGGTGAAGGCTTCATCGGCGATGTTCAATGCGGCGAGCACCGCGACTTTCAGTGAATCGACCATGTGAGTTGCGTCTGCGATTGAGCGCATCTTGCCGTCAACGTACGCCGCCAGCTCCTTTAGATATTCTTCGTTGCCATCCGCGTTGACGTTGTATATCTGGTCGTAAATTTCGATTTTCACTTTCAACCCCTCGCTGAGCGATGGCTATTGTCATCTATTGACCGTGCGCGTGCAACGAATACGTGAGCAAAGTCCGGCAAACCGGCGGACGATGCCGGGCTCGAAAGTTCCCCCCAAAATCGAGCAAAGCACTTAAAAAAATCATGGCCGTCTGATCGATTGAAATGGCCGGAAAGCATTTGAATGCCAGTTGAATTTGTAGAGGCCGGTCTGGCCTAGTCAGCCAGACCGGGCATTGCAGTGCCGGTGCGGCCCGATCACCTGCCGCGCAATCGCCGACTATTTAATTGCGCAGAGTTGCGCCGATTTCTTCTCGAAGCGCGTTAACGATGCGAGCGGAGAAGTTGTTGAGCTGCGCGTCCGTGAATGTTGCTTCCGCGCTTTGAAACTCCACGCGGATCATAAGAGAGAATTTCCCCGCTGGAATCTGTCCGCCCCGAAAGAGATCCGCGGCTTCGATACCAGTGATCTCCGGGATTCCTAGCTGCCGGATGGTTTGTTCCACTTGCGCGAACGTGACTCCATCCCCGAGGACGAGTGAAAAATCTCGCTCGACCGCCGGAAAACGCGGAAGCGGTTTGAAGCGGCGCGCGGCGTCCGCCGCTTCGATGCTGCTCAACAGCGGCTCTAGCCTTAACTCGGCGACGAACACATCCTGACGCAACTTTAGTTGATCTGCGATGCGCCGCGCGATCTGACCGGCGATTCCAGTCGGTCGGCGATTACCCGCGTCGGTTCCATTCGCTTGCGCAAGGAAAATCTGCGTCGCGACCGCAGTTGCGAGCCATTGCGGGCCACCTGATTGCCACCCAAAACCGTCCGCGAGCTCAGCGATACGATCGAGATCGCCCTTCAAGTCCGGCAAACCGTATCCACGCGCCGGCTCGTAAATTGTTTTTTCCCGTGCGAGCCCGGTTGCGCCGATCGTCAGCACTGGAGTTTCGATCGGTTGCCCATCGCGCAATTCATAGGTCTTGCCGATTTCGAATAGGCGCAAATTGCGTTGGCCGTGATTCAAGTTCCATTCGATCGCGCGTACCATGCTGACGATGCCCGTCGAACGCATTACGGAGGCGTCTTCCGCCAGCGGATTGGCAATCACCGCGGGTGTGAGATCTTGCGGGCGGAAGATTTCGTTGCGCTGCCTGTCGACAATTGGGATTTCCACGATTTCCTGGTAACCGAGGGCGATGACACGATCGCGAAGGCGGTCCTGTGCTTCAGCCTGCGGCAAACGATGCGCCGGCAATTTCGCAGGCGGGAGTCGCGGCGGAAATTTATCGTAGCCGTAGTGACGCGCCACTTCTTCGATCAAGTCAATGCCGCGAGTTACGTCTTGCCGCCATGAAACCAGCCGGCATTCCCAAATGGCCGCGAGCGAACCCTCGCTGCCGCGATTAGCGTCGACGCGCACGGGATGAAATCCCAGCGCGCTCAGGATTGCTTCGATATCGCGATCGGGAACGTCTGCACCCATGACACGCAACAGCTCTTTGCGCGAAAGCTGGATTTTCTTTTCCGGCTCGCGACGTGGACATACGTCCACCACGCCCGCCAGAATTTCTCCGCCTGCAATTTGTTGTATCAATTCCGCAGCACGCCGCGAAGCCAACTCCGCCGTTTCCGGATCGGCGCCGCGCTCAAACCGATACGAGGCTTCCGTGCGCAATCCGAGGGCTTTCGAGGTGCGGCGAACAGAGATGGGATCGAACCACGCGCACTCGATCAAAATATTGCGCGTGCTGAAGCTGATCTCGGCGTCAGCACCACCCATTATTCCGCCTATGCCCACGGCCCGAGTGGCGTCCGCAACTACGCACATGTCTTTCGAAAGAGTGCGTTCCACTCCATCGAGCGTACGGATTTTTTCGCCCGGCCGCGCACGGCGCACTATGATGCGCTTTTCGTTGAGTGCGTCGAAATCGAAGGCGTGGAGGGCGTGGCCGATCTCGAACATCACGTAATTCGTGAGGTCCACAACGTTGTTGATGGATTTTTCGCCGATCGCTTCCAGCCCTTGCCGCAACCAATCCGGCGAAGGCTGAACCTTCACTCCGCGAAGGACGCGCGCCGTGAATCGTCCGCAAAGATCTGGGGTCTCGATCTCCACGCGCGTGGCATCCGCGACTTTTTCTGTCGACTCTTTCAATTTCGGATGCGCAGGCTTCAGAGGCAGGCGGTAAATCGCCGCCACTTCGCGCGCGATTCCAAGATGACCGAGGCAGTCGGGACGATTCGCCGTGACCTCCGCGTCCAGCACCGGACCCACTGCTGTTTCTTCGATCGAATCCACAGCAATCCCCGCGAGCGAGAGACGCGCGCGCAGATCGGCAGGCGACGCGGTCACGTCCACGAATTGCTTAAGCCAGTTATAGACGACTTTCATGATCGAGCGATCTCAATTCAAGCACATCGCGCGACGAGCGGCGCATTACCGTCTCATCAGGGAAATTGTTTCAAGAAACGCACGTCGTTCTGGAAAAGCAGCGGCACTTCGGTAACGCCGTACTTCATCATTGCCAGGCGATCGACGCCCATACCGAACGCAAAACCCGAAAGTTTTTCGGGATCGTACTTCACGAAGCCGTACACCGTCGGATTCACCATTCCGGCGCCGAAAAGCTCAATCCAGCCGGATTGCTTGCAAACGCGGCAGCCTGAGCCGCCGCAGACGTGGCAGGAGGCGTCAACCTCTGCGGAAGGCTCGGTGAACGGAAAATAACTAGGACGCAGGCGCGTTTTAGTTTTCGGTCCTAGAAATTCGCGCGCGCAATATTCCACGGTACCTTTGAAGTCGCAGAAGGTAATGTCCGTATCCACGGCCAGCCCTTCGATCTGGTGGAACATGTAGCCGTGGGTGGCGTCAGGATTGTCGCGACGATAAACCTTGCCCGGCACAACGATGCGCACCGGCGGAGGTTGCTTTTCCATCGTGCGAATCTGCATCGGCGAGGTGTGCGTTCGCAGCAGGTAGGGCGAGCGCGTGCCTTCGATGTAGAAGGTGTCCATGTTGTCGCGCGCGGGATGGTGCTCAGGAATATTCAGCGCTTCGAAATTGTAGTAGGGTGTTTCGATTTCGGGGCCTTCTACGACGCTGAATCCGATCGCGCTGAAAATTCGCAGGAGTTCTTCGTAGGTCTGGCGAATCAGGTGGCGCGTGCCAATGGCGCGTTCTATGCCGGGAAGCGAGAGGTCGATTTTTTCTCGGGCTGCTGCCGCCTGTTCTCCGGCTACTTCGAGTTCTTTGCGCTTTTCTTCGAGAGTGGCTTCGACGTGGGCTTTGAGTTTGTTTAGTTCCTGGCCGACGACGCGCTTCAGTTCCGGCGGGGCGGGTTTCAGCCAGTTGTCGGTGATCAGCGTCAGGATGCCGGATTTCCGGCCCGTCCATTTCAGGACAAAATTACGCCAGCTCTCCGGATCGGATGAATAAACGGCTACCTGTTCATCGAATTTTTGGCCTAGTTCCGCAAATCGCGACGTGACCGCATCGGCAGTAGTGGCCTGGATTTGAGCGAGAGTTTGTGTTTTGGGATCGTTCGTCGTCATAGTGCTGGTGTTTGGGGTGTAGGGCCGGTCTCAGACCCGCCCTTGTAAAACCATCGCTAAATCTAAAGTGTCCGCCGCGTGGCTTCGTTCTAATGCCGAGAGCCGGCGCTACGCAACCTGCTGTCGCGTCAGCTGAGGGCGAGTCTGAGGCCCGCCCCTACAAAACCGTTGCAGACCGAAATCTTTTTCGGTTTCGGCTTAGCCTTCTTCGTGATGACGGATTGGTTCTGGCTTTGGCTCGCGCGACGCTGCGTGTCTCGCCGCGTTTTCTACGCCGGTCTTTGAGGCGTGCGCTTGCGCCGGCGATTGCTTGGGCATGTGCTGCTTTACCGAACCAACCAGCGCAGTAAACCCTTCAGCGTCGTGCACAGCCATGTCCGCCAGAATCTTGCGGTCGAGATCGACCCCGCCCGCCTTCAGCGCGTGAATCAGCTGGCTATACGTCGTTCCGTTATTGCGTGCGGCTGCGCCGATGCGCTGGATCCATAGCGTGCGGTAGTCGCGTTTGCGTACGCGGCGATCGCGATACGTGTATCGCAGCGAACGATTCACCGCCTCTTTCGCCGAACGGTAGAGTTTTCCCTTGGTGAGGAAAAACCCCTTGGCGTGTTTCAGCAGCTTTTTGCGGCGGGCGCGGCGTTTGGTTCCACGTTTAACTCGAGGCATGGTTCTCTTCTCCTGTTGCGCGTTTCGAAGGCGCTTTCAATTTCAAGTGAGGAGACAAACGCGGCCCGGCCGCTCGCAAGAATACGCGACTAGCAGGACGGGTTTGTCTCGTGGGACTACAATTTTGTCCCAGCCCTGAGCCGTCATTTCTGACGGCGGGCGGAACATCCGGCCGGCAGGCACCCGTTACGCTCTGCCCGGGGCGGAGAAATTCAATTAGCCTTTACGGCCGTAGGGCAACGCCAAACGCACGTTTCTCACGTCGGCGGGATTCACCTGAACCTTGTTTAGAAGGCGCCGCATGCGGCGAGGCTTCTTAGTGCCGAGCAAGTGGCGCTTGCCGGACCGCCAGCGCATGATCTTGCCGGTAGCCGTAATCTTGAAACGCTTGGCCGCGCCGCGGTGCGTCTTGGCCTTCATTTTCTTGTTCTTCTTCACGATTTCCTCGTCGTCCTCTTCATTCTCGTTAGCTCGTTTTCAGCGGCGCATCCACTTCGTGCTATGCCGGGCTCTCCGCGCTTTTCTGCGCAGCCGGAGTAGAACCGGCGCCCTTCTTCGGCGCAAGCAACGCGAGCAGGATGTTGGCTTCCATCCTCGGCCCGAATTCCACTTGCGCGTGATCCACGATGTCCTTCATCAAACGATCCATCTTCTTGCGGCCCACATCCTGGTGCGCCATTTCGCGGCCGCGATGAAAAATCATGGCCTTGACCTTGTATCCTTCGCCAAGGAACCGGATGATCTGGTTCTTACGCACCTGATAGTCGTGCTCGGCAGTCGAAGGCCGGAATTTTACTTCCTTGATATGGGAGCTTTTCTGGTTTTTCTTTGCTTCGTGAGCTTTTTTGCTTTGTTCGTAGAGAAATTTTCCGTAATCCACCAGCTTGCAAACCGGCGGCACTGCGTTCGGCGAAATCTCGACCACGTCCAAACCCGATTCCCGCGCCTGCTTCATAGCGTCGAACAGCGTCATCACGCCAAGCTGGTTACCGGCATCATCAATTACGCGAACTTCACGAGCGCGAATACGTTCATTGACCCGAAGGCCAGGAGTTCCACCACGTTCTGCGATAAACCCACCTCCCGGGCCTTGTAAAATGCCAAAACAGCCCGTTGGCCGCACCTTCCACGCTAAACCCGCCGCGGGGAGGGACGGGCCAAAAATTATAGCACGGCTTTAGCGGCCTTCGAGCAAGAACGGATACTTTTAACGGTTTCCAGCGGGTCGCCTAAACGATCGCTCGCGAATCGATTTCCTGGCGCAGGTCCGCGCTGAATTGATCGAGGGGACGCGGGCCCAGGTCGCCTTTGGCGCGGTGGCGGACGGAAACTGTGCCAGCTTCGGCTTCCTTGCCGCCGATGATCAGCATGTACGGAATTTTTTGGAGCTGGGCGTCGCGAATTTTCGCTTGCAGCTTTTCATTGCGGTCATCCAGGTGAACCCGGAACCCCGCATCCTTTAGCTGCTTTGTAACTTTCTCCGCGTACTCCATGAATTTTCCGCTGACCGGCAGCACGCTGGCTTGCACCGGAGCGAGCCATGACGGGAAAGCGCCGGCGTAATGTTCAATCAGCACGCCGAAAAACCGTTCAATCGAACCGAATAGTGCGCGGTGAACCATCAACGGCTGATGCCGCGAGCCATCTTCGCCGACGTATTCCAGCTTAAAGCGCTGCGGCAGATTGAAATCAAACTGCACGGTTGTGAGCTGCCATGGACGGCCGATGGCGTCGACGAGCTTCACGTCAATCTTGGGACCGTAGAACGCCGCTTCGCCCGGAATGTATTTGTAAGGAACGTTTATGCGCTTGAGTGTATTGATCAGTGCGGCCTCGGCCTTCTGCCATTCCTCGGGTGACCCTGCGTAATCCTGCGGGCGCGATGGATCGCCGCCCGAAAGCTCCACTTCGTAGCGATCGAAACCAAAAACGCGCAAGGCTTCCCAGGCGAATTCGATGCAGTCCTGCACTTCCTTTTCAACCTGATCGGGCATGCAGAAGATATGCGCATCATCCTGAGTGAATCCGCGCACGCGCAGCAAGCCGTGCAAAACGCCGGAGCGTTCGTAGCGATACACTGTGCCGAGCTCCGCCAAACGTACCGGCAATTCCCGATAGCTGCGCAGATGCGATTTGTAAATCAGGATGTGGCCCGGGCAATTCATGGGCTTGAGCTGGTATTCGGCTTTTTCCACTTCGATCGGGCCGAACATGTTGTCTTTGTAAAAGCCGGCATGCCCGCTGGTCTTCCACAGATCGAGGCGCATGATGTGCGGAGTAAACACGAGGTCGTAGCCGCGCTTGGTCAGCTCGTTGCGCTGCCAGTCTTCCATTTCGCGGCGAATGATTCCACCCTTGGGATGCCAGAAAATCAGGCCTGGGCCGGCTTCGTCCTCGATGCTGAAAAGATCGAGTTCCGCGCCTAGCTTGCGATGATCGCGGCGCTTCGCTTCTTCCAGCTTGTTCAAATATTCATCGAGATCTTTTTGATCGACGAAGCACGCACCGTAAATCCGCTGCATTTGCGGATTGCCTTCCAGTCCCTTCCAGTAAGCGCCGGCGACATTCATCAGCTTGAATGCCTTGATGCGCCCGGTGGACGGAATGTGCGGACCGCGGCAAAAATCGATGAAATTTCCGGTGGTGTAAAACGAAACCATCGCTTCGCCGGCTTTTTCCTTCACCAGCTCACATTTGAATTGCTGATCGCTTTTGCGATAGATCTCGAGCGCCTCGGGTTTCGGAATCAGCTTGCGCTCGTTCGGGACATCTTTCGCGGCAAGCTCGTGCATTTTGGCTTCGATTTTCGCCAAGTCGTCCTGAGTGAACGGTTCTTCGCGCACGAATTCGTAGAAGAATCCGTTTTCGATCGGAGGGCCGATGCCGAGCCGCACGCCAGGGTACAGTTCCATGACCGCTGCTGCGAGCAAATGCGCGGCTGAGTGCCGGAAGACCTGCACCGCGTCAGGATCTTTCGCGGTAAGAATCGACAGCTTGGAGTCATGCTCCAGCGGGCGCGACAGGTCCACAAGGTCGCCGTTGGCTCGCGCAACAAGAGCCTCCTTCGCCAGACGCGGCGAAATCTGATGCGCAACCTGGGCGGCAGTAGTGCCGCGAGCAACCTCACGGGTAGCGCCGTCGGGCAGAGTGATCTGAATGGTCTCAGTAGTCATGCGAACTGTTTCTACCTCAATGGAAAGAACTAGCTTACTGGCCCATTCGAGGACGGTCAAGGCAAGACGATGAAAAACCAAGTCATGGAAATCGCCAAAAGCGTCGTCCGCGACCGGGTCGATCCGGGCATAACGACGCCTGCCAGACCTCGGAACGCTCCGTCCCCTGTCACCAGTGAAGCTTAATAAACTTGTGCGGTTGCGTAGATCATCGAATCCGCCATCGCCAATTTCTTCTCGATACTGAGGTGAGCGGCAGTCAGCGCCAAGTCCTCGGAAAGGGCCACGACGTGAAGGCGCAGCGCATGCGAGACGAAGCGATCCGCTTCCGTTTTGCCTCTGGTTAGCATGAGCTTTTTCACCACTTCATAAAGGACAGTATGTAGAGGTTAGGATATTTCGTTCTCTAGCAAGCTAAGGGGCATAGGCATCGGATTTCGGGCCTCCACCGATGTATTCGATCCATCCTGACGAATCAACTGACGTCTACTTTTTGCGTGCAGATTCCAGCATCTCCCAGGCGGCATCGGGCAGATCGAGGAAATCGTTGAATTCGCCGGCACCTCGTAGCCACAGACCGCCGTCGATGACGACGCATTCGCCATTGACGTAGTCGGCCTGGTCGCTGATCAAATACACGGCCAGATTGGCTAGTTCTTCATGGCGGCCGAACCGTCCCATCGGATGATGTTTTTTCGCGCGTTCCTCGAGTTCTTTCGAAGGCAGCAATCGTGACCATGCGCCCTCGGTAGGGAATGGCCCTGGGGCGATCGCGTTCAACCGTATGTGATGACGAGCCCATTCGATCGCGAGCGATCGCGTCATGGCGAGGACTCCGGCCTTCGCGCAGGCCGATGGCACGACGAATCCTGAACCACTATTCGCTGCGGCGTATGTGGTTACGATGTTCAGTACGTTGCCGGGCTGCTTCGCCGCGATCCATTTCTTTCCCAGCGCCAAGGTACAGAAGAACGTGCCTTGCAGCACGATTCCTACCACGGCATTGAAGGCGTTTGGCGATAGCTTTTCCGTGCGCGCGATAAAATTTCCTGCGGCGTTGTTCACAAGGGTATCCACGCGTCCGAATTCTTTTTCAGCAGCCTCGATTGCCTTTTCAACCGCGCTGAAATCCCGAATGTCGGCCAAGGCATAACCTACACCTGCGCCCTTCTCGGCGATCGCCTTGCAGGTTTCCTTTAGCGGTTCCTCGCGACGCGCGACTAGAAAAATATTTGCTCCGAGCTCCGCGAAACGCAGCGCCATCGAACGTCCCAGGCCCGTTCCGCCGCCCGTGATCAGAATGGTCCTGCCCTTGAGTAAAACGGTCTGAAACATGATTCCTCCGGAAAAGGCTTGGTATTCATCACCCAACATGGCACGGGCCGCAAGGGTTTTCCACCGGTCTCAAAAACACGGCCGAAAGCCGTAGTAACTCCCGGCCCGATGTGCTATCAAGTCTTCTACTCTTTTTTCTCCGTTCAATCAGAAAGTCGGAAGGAATTATCTATGAGAGGCTTCCTAATTGGGTTGATTCTCGGATTAGTGATCCTACCGATCGCATTCTGTTTCTATGTGGAAATGGGCCGGGCCCCGGCGGCTGCGTGGGACCATCCAATGCCATTCGAAAAGTTTTTCGCCAAGGGCGCTCTGCGCGCGCGAATCAAAAAGGAAGCGCCTGACCGCGATCTCGCTACCTTCACTCCGACCGACTTGATGACAGGCGCTCAAGTGTATAAAGACAACTGCGCTTTCTGCCACGGCCTGCCTCTGCAGGCCCCGACCGGCGCGTCGCAAGGCATGTTCCCGCACGCTCCGCAGCTCTTCACCGAGAAAGAAACTGTGACCGACGATCCCGTCGGCGTCACTTATTGGAAGGTTAAAAATGGCATCCGGCTCACGGGCATGCCAAGTTTTCAGAAATCCCTCAACGATCAACAAATGTGGGATGTGAGCGCGCTGATGGCGCGTGCCGATAAGCTTCCGCCGGACGTGCTTCGAGGACTTCTGCCGTTGCCGGCGGAAATGAACTCGCCTGCAAGTGCGCTGCCCGCACCGGCCGACGCAGCCGCCGCCACGTTCCCGACAATCCCCGTGCTGCCCAAGTAGTTCTGCGACCCAGAAATTTATTGCGCCGCCGGCAAGAACTCCTTCGGCAGAGGAACGTCATGCGATTCTTCCTGCCAGTAAATTGTGACGACCCACCAGCGGGCGCCATCGTAGAACAATTGGAAGCTATTGATGCCGCGCGCGAAGGGCTGAGGATCCTTGGCGTCGTGCCGCGATTCATAGGTGCTGAAAATGTGCATGATATTTCCATAGCGTTCTGACTTCCGCGCGATTTCCCGCTCGTAGAAGCCGTTTTTTTGGAAATAGGGATCGGCCAGTTTTTGGTATCCCTCCGGTGAAAATCCACGAATTTCGTACCCTGTGCCGGTTTTCTTCGGCCCCACAGCAATCAATCGCGCGTCTGCAACAAACAGCGATTGAAAACGCGCCCAATCGCGCTTCTGCGCAGCCGGCCCCGAGATCACATCGTAGGTCGCAGCCATGATGGCATCGGGCGTTGCGACATCCGCAGGTTTTGCGGCCGGCACTTGTGGAGCCGCCTGCACTTCGGCCGAAGCCTGGTTCTGCTGCGATTTCGCCGCTTCCTGCGCGCGACCCGGTAAAGCGCCCAAGCCGCATATGACAGCAAGCAGCATCACGAATTTAAAACTCCGCATGTCGAGGTCTCCGAGCGGTTCGCTCAACGATCCTAGCGATCATTGTTGCCCCGCGCCGCCGGTGCGCAGCTTAATCCCAATGCACGCGAAGCTTCCACAGGTAATTGAAAGATATGCAGGTGTGACTTGGAAACTCTGGGGTTTCCTTGCCAGGCTGTGCCGGTTTCGCGCGGCCGGACCGCCGTTTTCCTGGCTGGATAATCCACTGCGGCGCAGGCATCCTGATTGCCCGCTGGAGTCATCTTTAGTAGTCTCTAGGATTGCACCGACTGTTCGGGGATCGACCTGCACACATAGGGGTGAAGAATTTTGCGGCAACAATTTCGGCTGGCGTTTTGGGCTTTGATGGCTGCGATGGTGGTGCTGCCCTCATGCGAACAAGTAATCAACTACCCGGCTCCCAGGATCACGTCGCTCTCGCCGACCAGCCTCCCCGCAGGCAGCCCGCAGTCCTACTTGAGCGTAAACGGCAAGAACCTGGTGCAGCAGGCTCAAGTGGGATACTCGCTGACTCCGAACGCTAGTCCCACCCCGCTGCAAACTTTCCAGTTCACCGGTATCAATCAAATCGTTGTGATCCTGCCGGCGACGCTGCTGCAAAATCCTAATACTCTCTATATCAGCGTCACCACACCGCAACCCGGCGGCGGAACGTATCCGCCTACAAGTCAGCCTCCGCCTGTATTCACGCAGTTCACGATTTCGCCGATTGCCAGCGGCGTCCCGCAGGTGACAGCATTGAACCCCGCTCACGTCATTGCGGGCAGCTCCGGGCTCGAACTGAATATCACGGGAACCAATTTTGTTTCGCAATCAACGGTCTACGTGAACGGAAGCAACCGCGCTACCACTTACAACAGTTCGACATCGCTTCTAGCGACAATCAACCCGAACGACTTGCTAACACCAGGGACTTTACAGATCACTGTGGTAAACCCGCAGCCCGGGGGTGGCAGTTCTACTCCGGCTTCCCTGTATGTGGAAACTGCCGTTCCGACGATTTCCGCTGTTTCGCCGACCAATGCGCAGGCGGGGGGCGCAGGGTCGGTTTTGATTACCGTGACCGGAACAGGTTTCTTAAGCCAATATTCGAACATCACAGTAAATGGGGTTCCGCTGGTGACGACCGTAAATGGAAGCACCTCCGCTTTGACCAGTCTTACCCCTGCGAATTTGCTACCAGCAGGCGTGAATCAAGTTCGAGTGGTCAACGCCGGGCCAGGAGGCGGCACGTCGAATATTTTAACGTTCGCTGTTAACCCCACGCATTTACTGGGTTTGCCCGTGTTGGTGGATCTTGCGGCCGACGGTTCACAAGCCGCTAACGGAATTTGTGGCGGGCCAACTGCGTGTGCAAGCGACTCGCTCGGGCTTACGACGTCAACCGCGGGACCATCCACCGGTGGCACGGGGCAATATGTCGCGTTCGCTTCGGTATCGCACAATCTGGTGCTCACGGACCTGAACCCCGCAGCCGACGTGTACGTGCGCAATACTTGCTTGGGAGTTTCGTCCTGCTTACCGGGAACGGCTGTAGTCAGCTCGGATCCCAACGGCAACGCGGCCAATGGAGTCAGCTCCGAACCGAGCGTCAGTTCTGACGGGACTCATGCAGCCTTCACATCTCTGGCCACAAACCTGGTCAGCACCGTGACCGTACCGGCGGGCACCAGCCAGGCGTACTGGCGTCCTGTCTGTTTGCCCACAGCGACCACTGCCTGCGTGATTAATCTGAACTCCAGTTACGACACGCAACTCGTTTCAATATCCGCCGACGGTCAAAGCGCCGGAAATGGGCCGAGTTATAACCCCGTGATAAGTCCGGATGGCGAATATGTCGCGTTCGTTTCGCTGGCCACGAATCTGGTCTCGAATATCACTGCTAATGGCACCACTCCGCAGGTGTACATACGCGACACCTGCAACATATCCACGATTGTTACGACCAACCAGGGCACCTGCGTGCCGACGACCTATCTTGTTTCGACTCCGGATGGCGTGACGTTTGGCAATGGCCCGAGTTCAAATCCATCGATTTCAGTGGACGGATTATTTGTCTCATTCACCTCAACGGCCGCGAATCTTGGATCCACCGCGCCGAATACGGCCGGCGCGTCTGAAATTTTCGAACGCAGCACTTGTATCACCACCATCACCAGCACGGACAATACCTGCACTCCGGTCACGACTTTGATTTCGACCCCCGACGGCACCACTCCGGCGGACGGCGCGAGTATCCAGTCATCCATTTCCTCCTGCGGGAGTGCGACCGTTACTACGACCACGGTCTGTACTTCCAGCGCGGAATTCAACGGCCGGTTCATCGCTTTCGCTTCGACGGCAATGAACCTCGTCACTGGTGTGGGACCCATGCAAGAAATTTATGTGCGAGACACGTGCCTGGGTGTCGCGACGACAACCACATGCACGCCTTCTACGACGTTGGTGTCGACTCCCAACGGCACAACGCCCGCCAACGGTCTGAGCGAACATCCCAGCATCAACGATTCCGGCCAATTTGTTGCGTTTTCTTCGCTGGCATCGAATCTCGGAAACACCAGCAACGGTGTGGAGAACGTCTTCGTACGAAACACCTGCCTGGGAATCACGGCCACTTGCACGACGGGCCTGGCGCTTTCCAGCATTTCCGCAGGCACGAACGCGTCTCCCACCGGCGGCGCGAACTTGGTGCCCTCAATCAGCGGCGATGGCCATACTGTGAGTTTTCTTTCGTTTTCGCAACTTGCTCCGGCAGACACGAACTCCCTCGAAGATATTTACCTGGGCAGCACAACTTACTAAAATTCCGCTCTCGGAGTTTGTGGCCGCCTCCGTAAAGCATGACGACGCCCGAGCGGAGTCGCTGCGGATTTCGAAGCATCCCTCTTCGAGTTCGATATGCCGCTACATCTCAGCCCGCATTCCCAAGCAGTGGCTTACTACGATTATTTCGCGAAACGATGTAATTTACTTTTGAAGATTCGCTGAGGATTGCCGAAGCAAGGCGTCGCGAGCGGAAACAAGAGTGAAGGTCAAAGATTCTTTAGGAACGCTGGTCACGAACGGGCCCACCATCCATCCCAGGCCAGTAGGAACATCGCGCGTGAGTGAAATGGCCTGGCATTCGACGTAGGTCCCGCCGTCCTTTTCTTCGAAGCGCCAGTAGGTATTCATCCGCCACATAAAGCCTCGGTCGTGGCCTTCCGGTTCCAGTTTTTCGTTGGGTTTCCCGGCGTTTTCCACTTCCTGGACGCGCGTGGTTCGCGATCGGCTCCAGGCGTGCGTGCGATCGACGACGTGGTAGCGAATTTCCTGGTCCGTATCGATGACCGTGGTAATGATTTTGGTTTTTTGGAAACGGAGGAGAACGAAGTAATCGCCGCCTTCATGGCGCAAAACTTTCGAAAGCACGATGTCCGGCTTGAAATAATCGACTTTGTGGTCGTAGTCCTGCATGAATGAAATCGTTTGCGTGAGCGTGGCGCGAGGTACGAAAACCGTTCCGATCCAGTGGTGAATGATTCCGCCGGGCACTTCAACGGATTTGCCATCGTCGAGCGTAGCGAGCCGCTCGATTACGATTTGTCCACCCACCAGTTGTTTTTGAACCGCCGAACGTTGTGGCTCCGGCAGCCTCTCGACCCACAAGTATGGCCCGCCGCCCTGCGCTAGTTCGGAATCGACCTGCGCTTGCGTTAAGCGGATATAGCGATCGTAGGCCTGCGCAGTTTGCGCCTGGAGGTCGGCTGCATTCGAGGACCAAGACAGCACGAAGAAGACCGTCAAAAACGATGCGAGGTTTTTCCGTGCGCGTCCGTGCGCGTGCGCTCTCGATATCGCCCGCGGCAAAGGGCCGATTAATTCGGAATGCAGCACGGAGTCAGTATAGAAGATTTATCTGCGATGAAACTCAAAGAAGGACGGTTTGGAAGATTGGGCGGGTTGGATAGCATGCCCCGGCTCCTTTTTAGGTGGAACCGTCGTCCCCGCAAACGCAAGCTTCCAACCCGCAGGTTAATTGTGGCGGTATTAAAGCGAAGAACCAATGGAGCGCCGGGTTCAAAAATTTCGGTACGAGGGTTATGGTACCGGGAGCGTGGGGAGGCGAGAACGTCGACAATAAACTGGTAACCGTCATGGCTGCTTGCAATTGGCAGGACTTGGGGGGCTGGCAAACTGTGGTTAATGCGCAAGAACCAAGATCGTCATGCTGAGCGGAGCATCCCTCTTCGACGTTGATTACAGCGACGCCTATCCGCCGGCAGACTCGCCAGACTATGCAACAGATTTTAGTCTGCCGTCCACAGTTTCAAATTCAATTCGCAGGAGCCAGTCGAAATGAAATTTTTCGCTCGCCAGCCATTTCTCGAGCCCCTCGCGGGTAGGCGCATCGAATTCCGCCAGCATCTTGCCTTCCTGCATGTTCACTAGGACGCGTCGCGTCGTAACGTCATTTGCGCCGAGCAAACGGCGCGTTAGTTCTTCCGCACCTTGGCGGGTGAGGCATGCGAGTGTATGTTGCGACATGTATCGAGGCATCCAGGCTCCTATTCCGTTACAATAAGCCGCCATTGCGCATCCAATATAACGTGCGCGGAGAAAAATCACATGCCTGAACCACGCAAGGCTCACCCGTATCACATGTACGAAGCGATTTGCGATCAGCCGGCGCTGATCGAAAGCGTCCTTGCACAGCGTGTTGGAATCGATCGCATGGCGGATGCCGTTGCAGAAAAAAAGCGCATCGCTTTTGTAGGCATCGGAACTTCGCTGCACGCAGCACGCATCGCGGAAATCTGGTTGCGTGAATTCACCGACGGGCGTTCTTGGGCGCA
The DNA here is from genome assembly GCA_963703675.1 of uncultured Acidobacteriota bacterium. Classification (GTDB taxonomy): domain Bacteria; phylum Acidobacteriota; class Terriglobia; order Acidiferrales; family UBA7541; genus Palsa-295. The sequence goes on from CAVPFH010000018.1 coordinate 498,818, forward strand.
TGTCGAACAATCCTTCGAGCTGGTGCATCATCCCATTGCCTGGAACGCGGATGACGCTGTCTTCGTGATCACGCATACCGGCACTACGACTGCGTCTATGGATGCGTTGCGCATGGCGCAGAAGGCGGGAGCTTTTACCGTCGCGATCACCGGCCAGGTAAGCAACGATGAAATTCGTAGCGCTGATTTCCACATTGAGACCTGCGAGCAGGAGATTCCGTTTGCGTATACCAAGAGCTACACCACTGCACTAACGGTGTTGGCGCTGACAGTGGCGCGGATCGCCAGCCAGAAAAACCTGCTTGCCGGACCGTCCCCGGTGCTGGCGCTGGATCGTGCGCCGGATTTGGTGCGACAGGCGCTGGCGCTCGAGCCAGAAGTGCGCGAATGGGCCAAGCGCGTGGCATCGCTATCGCGTATCGAGATTTTTGGTTCAGGGGCAGCATGGGCTACCGCGAGCGAAGCAGCATTGAAAATCAAAGAAGCCAGCTACATCGCGGCGGAAGGATTTGAAACAGAAGAAATCCTGCACGGTCCGTTTTCGGAAACGGACTCCAAGGGATCGCTCGTGGGACTATTCACCGGAGGCTCCGCCGACCAGCGGGGCCGCCAGATCATGCGCGCAGCAGGAGAATTAAGGATGCCGCGCGCTGCGATTGCTGTTCCATCTGCTAAACATGACATCGCTGCCGAAAAGATCTTGCTGGTACCCGAAACTCCCCAGTGGCTTTCGGCATTCGTGCATTTGATTCCGTTGCAACTTCTCACTTATTACCTGGCGCTCGAGAGGCGCGTCAGCCCCGACAATGGCCGCATGGAACAGCCTCAGCACGCGGCCGCAAGAAAACACTACAGCTACTGAAATAACCAAAACGGCTCTGCCCTCGCGTTCACAAAGGAACCCTCCGCATTCCCACTCCGAGCGGTTCCACCCGTTCGAACGGCAGTTGCATATCCAGAACATCGCGTACGATCGTCGAGTGGTGAGGGGCCCCGGCGCGGTAAAATTAGGCCGGACGAGCGTCGGGGTGAGGAAAATGAGGCGAGCCATATTGTCTCTCGCTATTAGCATGGCGTTCGCATTAGCCGCGCCAACAAATGCTCAATTCGGGTCAGGACTGGGAACGATTCAAGGAACCGTCGTGGATTCCCAGGGCAAGCCGGTTGAGGATGCCAGCGTGACGATTCAGACGTCCGACGGGCAACATCCTCACGCCACGCACACCGACACGAAAGGGCATTTTGAATTTACGCGTTACGATTCTGGCCAGTACGATTTGCGCGCCTACGCGAACGGCCTCTTCTCCGAGTGGACGAAGCGCGCAGTCATCAAGCCTTCAAAAACCACAGAAATTACGCTAACTCTTCCATCAGCGCACGAAAAGAAATACAAAGTAACAGCCAATGACTAGCCCACTTCGTAGCCCGGCAATTTGACCGTGGCTTCAACAGCCTTTACGGTTTTTCCTCGCGAATTTCCTCAATCTGTCACTCATCAACAAGCGCCGGAGGCGCGGCACAAGTTAGCCGGGCCCGGAAGCGCCGGGTCCCTGACACACAAAAAACAAGAGCGCCGTAGGCACGACACATGCGTCGCACCTATGTCCTGCACGCACCTCTAATCTCGCTCGCCGGAGGCCGCGACACACAGAACACAGACGCTTCACCCTCGCAAATAATCTCCTCCACTTTCTATCCCTTCTTGCAGCCCACGCGTCACTGCCTTCATTATGAGTAGCACTATGCCTTCCAGCAGCGCCCCCGTTTGGGGCGCGGACGACCAGAATCAAAGGCTCAAAGAACTCATCGCCGGCACAGCCGATGCGGCAAAAGAAATTCCCCTGCGCCGCGACGTACGTTTGCTGGGGGCGCTGCTCGGCAAGGTGCTTGTCGAACAGGCGGGTGATTCGCTGCTAGAGGTTGTCGAACAACTCAGACGGTTGCTGATCCAACGGCGCGAGGAACTTTCTGGCCACGCGGAACTGTTCAGCTCCGAAAACCCGCTTATGGCAGAAGCACGCCGAATCGTGACCGGGCTCGGAGTGGAAGATGCTTATCGTGTAACCAAGGCGTTCGCCATTTATTTTGAGTTGGCTAACCTGGCGGAAACCAATCATCGCAAAAGGCGTCGCCGCGCTGCCAAGTTGCACGCCGAGCAGCCGCCTCTGGCCGGATCGTTTCGCGGCACGCTGATTCGTATGCGAGATGCAGGGATTTCCCCTGACGACGCGCTTGCCGCGTTGCGCAAAGCAAAAATCACGCCTGTTTTCACGGCTCATCCTACTGAAGTGGCTCGACGTACCGTGCTTCTGAAACGGCGGCGAATCGCGCAATATCTGGAAAACTTGGATCGCCTGCCATTGCCCTCTGCCGATGCCGGCGAATATGAATCGCTCATTCTCGCGGAAATCACTTCCCTCTGGCAGACCGACGAAGTCAGGTTGAAGAAACCAGGCCCGGTGGATGAAGTACGTATGGGCTTGGATTTTTATCCGATGACGCTTTTCGACACGCTGCCGCGTTTGTACCTTGAACTTCGGGACTCGTTTTTCGAAGTTTATGGCCGAACGCTAAACCAGGAGGAATTTCGCGAGTTACTGCAATTCGGCTCGTGGATTGGAGGAGATCGCGACGGCAATCCACTGGTGACAGCGCAATGCACCGCTGACGCTTTGGCCCTCTCACGCGATACGATTTTGAAACACTACATTCTCGAGATTGAGCGGCTGATCGACGAATTGAGTACCTCACAGCGCCAAATCGGTTGCTCTACGGAGCTCAAAGCAGCGCTCGCGAAATACGTAGCAAAGTTAGGCTCAGACATCAGCCGCGGAAAATGGATTTCGGAATCGGAGCTGAGCCGCCAATTTTTGGATTTTGTGCGCATCCGATTGATGCATACGCGAACAGAGTTGCCGAATACGAAGGGCTTCGCGTCAGCTACTGAATTGGAGTCCGATCTCTTGCTACTGCGAGCCAGCCTGAATGAAAACCGCGGACGACGCTTGGTGGAACTGCTCCTCGAGCCGCTACTGCAAAAGGTGCGCACGTTCGGTTTTCATCTGCACACGCTCGATATCCGGCAGCACGCACAAGTGCATT
>CAVPFH010000019.1:0-693643 GCA_963703675.1 uncultured Acidobacteriota bacterium
ATCCCGCGGAGTAGATTTGGTAACCCTCGGAGGGCGACCGGCATCTACTTAATTTCAGCCCTCTAATTCAATAAAGGATAGGGAGGAGCCTATGTACGTCATTACCGGCGCGACAGGACACACGGGAAACGAAGTAGCGGAAAAGTTGCTCGCAAAAGGTGAACAGGTGCGTGTTGTAGGCCGCAGCGCAAAGCGACTAGAACCATTCGTAAAGAAGGGCGCAGAGGCTTTCGTTGCGGACATCACCGACACGGGGGCGCTCACGAAAGCTTTTTCGGGTGCAAAGGGGGTGTACGCGATGATACCGCCGGACGTGAGCGCCCCGGATGTGCTGGCACACTATCAGCGCGTGGGCGACGCCTTGGCCGCCGCGATTGAGAAGAGCGGAGTAAAATACGCCGTCGTGCTGAGCAGCGTCGGCGCGGACAAGCCGGATAAAACAGGCCCGGTGGTCGGGCTGTACAATCTTGAAAAGAAACTTGGGGCGATTCCTGGATTGAACGCCCTCTACCTGCGACCCGCCGCCTTCATGGAAAACCTTCTGTTTCAGGTTGGCGTGATCAAGGCCTTCGGAACAATGGCCGGCCCGGTCAAAGGCGATCTGCCGATACCCATGATCGCAACGCGCGATATCGGCGACGCAGCCGCGGACGCCCTGTTGCAGCTCGATTTTCAAGGACAGAGCACGCGCGAACTGCAAGGGGCTCGCGACGTCACGAACACGGAAGCAGCCAAAATAATCGGCGCCGCGATCGGCAAGCCCGACCTGACATATAAGCAGATGCCCGCGGCACAGTTGAAGCCCGGTTTCATGCAGATGGGCATGTCTTCGAATATGGCGGACCAGCTGTTTGAGTTGGCGGACGCGCAGAATTCGGGCTACCTAAAGGCGCTCGAGCCACGCTCCCCAAGGAACACCACTCCCACAACGCTGGAGACTTTTGTAGCCGAAGTTTTCGCGCCAGCCTATCGGGAACAAAAGGCGGCCCGCGCCTAGGCGGCTTGCCGCCATGGGCTCGCCTAGCGGGCCCATGTCCCAAGCGTCGATGTTCTTGTCAATTTCCGTGTAGCTCTAACGTAATCCAGGACTTATCCAGCGCTTCTCCCTCCACCTCAAAGAGCTACTATTGAGCGTCTGGGAGCGCCACAAAGAGCTATCCTGAGTTTTAATTGTTCCGAAAGCTATTGGCGAGGGTGTCACGCCGGCTCCGCCAGCAGGAGGTTCCGAGGATGAGCAGACTTGGAAAGACGCTGGGTTTGGTGTTCGCCGTGCTCGTGCTGGTTTTGGCCGCGGGAGTCACGTTCACCATCGGCTGGCGTCCTTTCATCGGGCCGCGGGCGCGCGCGCTGACGGCGCGGAAGTTCGGAACCACGCCGGCGCGCCTGGCGCGGGGTGAGTACCTCGTTCGGGACGTAACAAACTGCATGGCTTGCCATGCCGAGCATGATTGGACAGCGCACGATGCGCCCATTCTGCCGAACACGCTCGGCGCGGGTCAGGATATGAACTTCCTCAAGGGTCTTCCCGGAAAGGTGTATGCGCCGAATATCACTCCAGATCCAGAAACCGGGGTGGGAAACTGGAGCGGCGATCAACTGGCACGCGCCATCCGCGAGGGCGTCAGCCACGATGGGCGGGCGCTGTTTCCGTTCATGCCGTACCCGGATTTCCGATCCATGTCCGACGAAGACCTGGCCTCGGTCATCGTGTACTTGCGGTCGCTGCCGCCGGTGCGCGAGCAGCAGCCGACGACCGACCTGATTTTCCCGGTAAAATACTTGATCCGCAGCGCGCCGCAGCCACTGGACGCGCCAGTGCCCGAACCCGACCGTTCGACTCCCGAAAAGCACGGGAAATACCTGGTGACCATTGCCGGATGCACAGATTGTCACACGCCACAGGACGCACATGGGCAGCCGCTGCCAGGCATGGACTTTGCTGGCGGATTCATTCTCGATGGACCGTGGGGCCGCGTGGCCAGCGGCAACATCACTCCCGACCCGACGGGGATTCCTTACTACGACGAGGCGATGTTTACGCAGGCGATTCGCACCGGGTACGTCGGGGCGCGAAAGCTCAGCCAGATCATGCCTTGGCACACCTACCGCGGTATGACGGACGAGGATATTGCCGCGATGTTTGCCTATGTCAAGACGTTCAAACCGGTGCACCACTACGTGGATAACTCCGAGCCGCCGACGTTTTGCAAGGTCTGCCGTCAAACCCATGGGGGCGGAAACCAGAACTAGGCGTAGCTGGCATTGAAAACGGTACGTTGCCAACTCCGGTCGAGTGGTCGACAACTCTTACCTTAGGATTACTTCCTGCTTGCGCGTCACCCATTCCCTACTTGCGAATTGAGCTGTTAGACTCGTGTCCCTATGGAACAGAATCCTGCTGAACAGATGATGCGGATGATGACCGGCGGAGTAGTCGCACAGACTATTTCCGTGGCTGCCGAACTAGGTATTGCCGACCAGCTGGCTAGAGGTGGGAAGAGCAGTTCTCAATTGGCTGCGCTGTTGAACGCCGACGAACAGAAACTGCACCGCCTGCTGCGCTTCCTCTCTAGCGTGGGGATTTTCCAGCTAGACACTGATGGCGTATGGCAACTGACGCCGTTGGCCGGGCTCCTGCTCAACGATGCTCCGTATTCTGTCCGCGCCGGCGCTCGCATGCTGGGTCGAATGTCCGCTACGTACCCTCACATGACCGAAAACGTGCGGACCGGCAAATGCGCCTATAACTTGGCATTCGGCAAGCCAGTCTTTGAAGACCTGCTTGATAAGCCGGAAGAGGCCACCATCTTCGATGCTGCGATGAATTCGTTCCACGGCGGCGAGACCGAAGCGGTATTGGATGCCTATAGCTACGAAGGTATCGAGGTGCTGGCCGACATTGGTTGCGGCGCCGGTAGTGTGGCGATGGCGACGCTGAAGCGCTATCCGGCCCTGAAGGGCATCCTGTTCGACCAGCCGGGCGTTCTGGAAAGGACCGCTGCCAACGTCCGAGCCGCGGGATTGGAGAGCCGTTGCAAACTGCACGCCGGCAGTTTCTTCGAGGCAATTCCGGCGGGGGCGGACGCGTATAGCATGCGCCATATACTGCACGACTGGACCGACGAATTGTGCGTGCGGATTCTTACCAACATTCGCAGAGCCATACCGGCCGCCGGAAAGCTTTTGATCATCGAAGCCGTCGTGCCCGAAGGCAACGACTCGTCGATGTCGAAGCTTTTCGACATGTTCATGATGATTCTCCCCGACGGCACGGAGCGCACCGAAGCGGAGTATAGCAAATTGCTGTCGGCCGCCGGGTTCACCGTCCAAAGCGTCACGCCGACGCTCTCACCCGTTTCCGTGATCGACGCACGGCCCTCCTAGAGCAACAGACGCCGCAAACTGTGCAATACCCACTTCGCCGATTTTAAGTTCAGCAGAATTGCGGTGCTGGTATGTTGGCGAGAAGGCAGGATGGCGTCCCGAGCGTAAGATGGGACCCGCCGTTGCGGCCAATGCTGGGTCCTTCTTGGTCTGTGCAGTTTAAGAGGCTTGATCGGGATTAATGACGGGAACAATAATTCCATTCAAATGCCTGTTGAATCCGTTGGCCCCTCACCGCGAGATCCGCAAAACACACGCCGGAAAAGGGTTTAGACACATGGATTAGCTCTAACCGAAACGTTTGTGACGCGGTTGTGACTTCGAACTTAACAATGATGGCGTCCAGGGAGTTTTTGCAGGTCTGAAATTAGATCTTCTTGCGCAGTCGAACTCTCTTGGACTTGCAACTGTCACAAGTTATCCGCGTTTCGATGCCGTAAAATTCAAGTCTTGTCCCTCGCCAAAACTCTGTCCGCTGTCAACACCAACGAACATAGAGCATTGCCATTCACGGCAAATTGCGTTAGCAGCGGCACATGGTAGATATCATCAGACTATTGGTCGGTGCGATACTCCGGCTCTTCCGCACTCGTCGGAACCTCCTGCTCGAAAATCTGGCACTTCGGCAGCAACTCGCGGTGCTTAAACGCAAGCATCCCAGACCGAAGCTTGCCGCATTCGACAAACTCTTCTGGACCGCCGCGAGCCGATCGTGGTCACAGTGGAAAACAAGCTCTCATCGTTGTCACGCCCGATACGGTGGCCCGATGGCATCGGGCCGGCTTCCGTCTATATTGGAGACTGATTTCCAAGGTCAGGAGGCCCGTCGGGAGAAGACAGACTCCGAGGGAAGTGCGGCAGTTGATCTTCAGGATGGTTGTTGAGAATCCGACTTGGGGAGCCCCACGCATCCATGGCGAACTACTTATGCTCGGCTTCGATGTTTCCGAGCGAACGATCTCTCGATGGATGAAACGAGCGCCGAAAGATCCGGAGCCGGCCAAACGCTGGCAGACCATTTTGCGCAACCACCGGGAAGCTATTGCAGCCATGGATTTCTTCACCGTTCCGACTATCACTTTCGGCGTGCTTTATTGCTTTTTCATCATCGGCCATGATCGTCGGCGCATCCTGCACTGCAACGTCACCAAGCATCCGACGAGCATGTGGATCGTCCAGCAACTACGGGAAGCCTTTCCGTTTGACTTCGCCACTAGGTTTCTCATCTTCGATCGAGACGCAAAGTACAGACTGGAAGTCCCAGCAGCAGTCCAATCACTGAAGATGAGTCCTGTCCGAACTTCATTCGGGAGTCCTTGGCAGAATGGTGTAGCGGAGCGTTGGGTAGCCAGTTGCCGCCGCGATCTGTTGGATCACATCATCGCAGTCAACGAACGTCATCTGAAGAGATTGCTCCACGAGTATGTTCACTACTACCACGAGGACCGAACGCATCTTGGACTCGGGAAGGGAACGCCCAACTACAGGATTCGTTCCATGACTTGGGGTCGCGTGCTTTCTCACGAGCGACTCGGCGGTTTGCATCATCGTTATGATCGGATCGCCTGACCCGAGAGCTTAGGTGCGAAATGGCACGACCGCATTTATCCTTAATATATATATGCTGGGCCCGCTCACAAGCTCCGTTGGCAGAGTGCTCCCGGTTTTATTCGCACGTCGAATTCAAACGCTAGCGACGACGTATCGCGCCATTTTCGGCGCGGATGAAATTTTGGCTAGCGACAGGTGAGCAATTTGTCATTGTCGCGACCGGTGGTGCCAATCTACCGGCGGAACTTATCGCACTGCATCTGCTCTGACAGAGGCGGCTTGTAGGATTGTCCTGATGGTCCATTAGCATGGTTCCCGGCGCTTTTGGCGGCTAATTTGGCCATTGCAGCCGGAGACCTACGTGGTAAGCGTTAACGCCGGCCAGAATAAATTCTACGCTAGACGCGGGCGGAGCTACTGGCAAGAAGGAGGTAACCACCACAATTCGGAAATAAAAAGAGGAAGTGCAATCGCACTTCCCCTTTTTTCCGCCGACCTTTCTTATCGGCTCGCAGCTGCAGCCTTGTCGCTGCCGCCTTCGACCTTCATCGCTTCGGCTAACTGGGTGAGTTTTTCGTCTGTGTCTTTTTCTTCTTGGAGCGTCTGACTGAGAAGTTTGGCGGCTTTCTCGTCACCAAGTTTCTCTGCCATAGCCCGAACCGTTCCATATGCAGCGATCTCGTAATGCTCGACGCGCTGCGCTGCCCCGATGAGCGCTGAATCCTTTACGTCGCCTTCGTAGTCCTCCGCCGGCGCTTCTCCACCTTCTTTAATCGGTTCTGAGCAGGAATTCGTAAAGACCCTTTGAAAGATGGGGTTTTCAACGATCAACGTATTTCGGCTAAACTCTGCCGAATGCGAGACAACGATTTCACGAAAATCCTGAGGTGGCCCGGTTACCGGGTCTATCAGTCGGAGATCGATGAGAAAGGCAAGACCCTGCGACTGTGGGTGAGGCGCAAACGTGGTAACTGGAAACTGATCTGCTCCGGCTGCGGGCGGAAGTTCACCGAGGCACATGATTGCCGGGAGCGTGAGGTGCGGGACCTGCCGTGGGGAGAGTTTCGGACAACGGTAGTCATCGAAGTCTACCGGGTCTGCTGCCCGAACTGCGGAGTGAAGATAGAAAAGGTGCCGCAGTTACCAAGCAAAGCGCCATTCAGTCAGCGCTTTGAAGAAGCGGTGGGAGCGGCGTGCGAAAGTGCCTCGGTGCGCCAGGTGGCCCGACAATTCCGACTGGCAGCTAGCACGGTGCGGGCGATCGACCTGCGGTACTTAGAGCGCTGGAATGCCACGCGTCGCCAAGCGCCGTTAGAGGAGATGGGAGTGGACGAGATTTACTTTGGTAAGCAGATGAAATTCATCACGGTGGTGAGCAACTTGGAGACCGGGGAGCCCTTGTGGTTCGGGCAGGATCGCAAGCAAGAAACACTGGATGAGTTTTTCCGAACGCAACTGAAAGCCACACAGCGGGAACGAATTGCGGCGGCGTGCGTGGATATGTGGCGACCATTCACCAACAGTATTGAGCACTGGGCCCAGAACTGCCGGATCGTGTATGACAAGTTCCACGTTCTGCAGCATGCCAACAAAGCCATCGATGAAGTGCGCAGGGCGGAGTTCTTCCGCAAGGGCGGACGCATGCGCGGTGTGGTGAAGGGTAAGCGCTGGCTGCTGCTGACTCGCTGGATGAATCTGGACGGGCAAAAACGACAACAATTGAATGATCTGTTCGCCCTCAACCGGAGGGTGATGAAAGCCTATCTTCTAAAGGAAAGCCTGGAACGCTTATGGACGTATCGTTATGAAGGAGCCATGCTTCGCTACTTGCAGAGCTGGATTGATCAACTGCGCTGGCAACGGCTGGCGCCCTTTCAAAAACTCGCCCAGATGTTGGTGGATCACCTAGACGGGATCCTGAATTACTGCCGCACCAAAGTACGTTTCGGCGTGGTGGAAGCCATCAACGGCAACATCAAAACCCTTCTGAGAAGGGGTCGCGGCTACAAAAATCTCGCCTATCTGTTGCTGAAGGCTCAGCGCATGGCGGCCACAAAGACCGAATTCATCGTTCTTCAGAAAGCGGCCTAAAATGCGGGTCTCTACGAATTCTTGTGCAGAACCCTTTAATCAAACCTTCCATGCCCACACATTTCTTGCCGGTTGGTTTCTCGTCGAGTGTAGCGAAGATTTGTTCGAGTCGAGCAACATGGCCTTCGGTTTGTTTTAAATGTTTTTCGAAGCCGCTTCGTAACTCATTCGATTGGGCCGCCTTCGCCATTTTTGGAAGCGCTTTGAGTAGTTGAGTTTCTGCACTGTAAATATCTTTCAGTTCATCGATGTAGAGTTCTCGCAAGTCTGATTGAATCACGTGATACCTCCGTAGATTTGTCTCTAAGAAGCGGAGGTAAGTGTAAGCTCAACAAGCGAAGGCTCCAATCGGGCTTAGGATGTAGTTTTTCTCCGAGGAAAATGTAGCTGCCGTCGCTGCGGGACCGACGCCCGTGGCTTCCTACCTTGATACCAGCTTCCCGACCTGAATGTACTAGCTAGTGTGTATGGCACTTCGCTCGAATACGACGTCTTATGGTGACGCACATTCCGGCCGGCGGCGCCGACGGGCATCTTTCTTCGGAATTAGGACTCACTACAGGGGTACGACCGATGAGAAAGACACTTTTAGCTTTTGCTGCTTCGTTGTTGCTGGCGAGTTCTATGTTTGCTGCATCCGCACAACAAGAGCCGCAACCCGCACCGGATAATACTAAGACCAACCAAGGGGACGCCAACAAGAATGCAACTAACGCCGATCAGCAAAAAATGAATCCGGCCGATCGCGACACTACCAAGCAGATTCGCAGCGCCCTTATGAAGGACAAGTCGCTGTCGACCTACGCACACAACATTAAAATCATAACCCGCGACGGTAAGGTCACGCTAAAGGGTCCCGTCCATTCGGAAGACGAAAAAGCCAGCATCGAGGCAAAGGCGGCATCAGTGGCTGGAGCCGACAATGTATCCAATCAATTGACCGTCGCACCATCGAAGCAGTAACGAACGCACTTTTTACAAAAATAAATAAATAACGAGCTAAGGGAGACACAAGATGGAAAACAAGAAAACGGCAGTGTTCGGCATCTATTCGATCATGGCTTCCGCGGATACGGCGACAGACGAGTTTGTCAGGGCTGGCTTTGCAGCCTCAGACGTTTCGGCCCTGCTTCCAGAAAATCTGGGTCCCCGATCTATCGGGACCGAGAAGGCCACAAAAGCTCCGGAAGGCGCGACAGCGGGCGCGGGTTCTGGAGCAGTCGTAGGCGGGGTGCTTGGCGTGCTGGCTGGCATCGGCGCGTTGGCCATTCCTGGTCTCGGACCATTCATCGCGGCCGGTCCAATTATGGCGGGACTGGCTGGCCTCGGCGTAGGCGGAGCAGTGGGTGGATTCACTGGCGCACTCATCGGAATGGGAATCCCTGAGTACGAAGCGAAGCGTTATGAAGGCCACTTGAAGAAGGGAGGCATCCTCCTTTCAGTTCACTGCGATACTTCGGACAAAATCAAGCGTGCCAAGGAAATTATGAAGAGGACCGGCGCAGAAGATATCTCGTCCACGGGGGAATCCTCCGCCGACACCAAGACAACAGATCGTGATGTCGCTTCGAAGAGAGCGGGCACAACGCTTTAACCAAAGAGGAGGGTCTCTGCCCTCGCGAAGGCCCTCCCGATTTTCTGTGACAACCAACATTACGTTAGAGCTAGGGGGACTGCATGGCTAAAGACAATAAAGCGGGAACGGTTCTGGCATTTCTCATGGGTATGGGAATTGGCGCAGCTGCGGCTCTTCTATTAGCGCCGAAAGCCGGAGATGAAATGCGTGGAGACATTACAGATGCGCTCGGTGGTTCCTTAGACCAGCTCCGACAGCGGGCCAAGGATTTGAACCGGCGTTCACAGAAATTGGCTGAGACGGCAAAGGATCAGTTGCAGGAGGCCGTCAACGAGGGCACCGACGCATTCAAACAAGCTAAGAAAGCTGGAGCGTAGAAAGGCAAACTCACAAGGATATCAAGCGGGCATTCAAGACTTCACCTCCACTCGCATGATTGCTTCTGTCGCGGATGATTACCACCCAATATCTGCCTCACCAGCCTGTCAGAATTCCCGGAGGCCAGGGACCTGTGAGGAAGTTTTTCGCCATGCTAGGTCCGGGGCTGATCACCGGCGCGGCTGACGATGACCCGTCGGGAATTTCGACGTATTCCGTTGCTGGGGCTGCCTATGGATACGCCACGCTGTGGATCGCGCTGGTTACATTTCCCCTGATGGCTGCGGTGCAACTGATGTGCGCGCGGTTGGGTGTGGTCACCGGGCACGGCCTGGCGGCATCCGTGCGGATTTATTATCCGCGGTGGGTGCTACTGGGATCTTGCTCAATACTTGTAGTGGCAAGTGTCATAAATATCGGTGCTGACCTCGGCGGCATGGCCGAAACCACCCAGCTGGTCACTGGGGTTCGGCCGCTGTTCTGGATTCCTATTTACGCGCTCTTGATTGTCGGGCTGTTGTTCTGGGGTTCTTACAGACTGATCGCCCGAATTTTTAAGTGGCTGACCCTGGTCTTATTCGCCTACGTGTTCGCTTCCTTCTACGCGCATGTGAACTGGAAGCAAGCTTTGGCCGTTACTCTTCTGCCTCATCTCGCGTGGTCTCGCGGATTCCTGGCAGTACTGGTGGCGATTCTGGGCACGACGATTTCACCTTACCTCTTCTTCTGGCAAGCGGCTGAAGAAGTGGAAGAAGAACAGGCCAAACATCGAACTGCAGCTCAGCGCAAACGCGCAACGACCGCCCAATTAAAAAGTGCGCGCGCCGACACCATCTTCGGGATGTTCTTCTCGAATTTGATCATGTACTTCATCATTCTCACCACTGCTGCCACGCTGCACGCTCACGGCGAAACGCAAATCACTACGGCCCGGCAGGCCGCCGAAGCGTTGCGTCCTCTCGCTGGCAACGGGGCGTACTTACTTTTCACTTTGGGTCTAATTGGTGTAGGAATGTTGGGCGTGCCGGTATTGGTGGCCGCCTGCGCCTATGCGATAGCGGAGGCGGCGGTGTGGCGCGGTTCAATGGCGGACAAGCCAAACGAGGCGCCCAAGTTTTATGCGGTAATAGCTGCTGCAATCGCGGTCGGGGTAGCCATGAATTATCTGGGTTTGAATGCCGTGAAAATGCTGTTCTGGTCTGCCGTTATTAATGGTCTGTTGGCTCCGCCGCTAATCCTGCTGGTCATTTTGCTCACCAGCAGCCACAAAGTAATGGGCAAGCGAGCGAACACTCCTCTGCTCAAGTATTTTGGGTGGGCAACCTTCGCGGTCATGTCTGCCGCGGCAGTGGGCATGCTCGTCACTACTTAATTCAAGGTCGATCAAGAGATAGGATTTCCGTTGGCCTCTGGAGACCGCTTGGTGCTTTATACCGATGGTCTAACGGAAGCAATGAATTCGGCGCGGGCTATCCGAAACCCTGAAATCGTTTGGTGTGCTTGGATATTCTCGTCTCAGCAGAGCAGGTCGGTTCTCGTGTTCTGTTAGGGGCGTCTTGGGCAGGCTGAACCTGAGGCGCCCCACTTTCGCAACGCTCGTCTGTCGGTCTGCGCGCTTAGCTCTCTGGGACGTACTCGACCGCACTCGTGTCCCCGTCGAGGATCAATTCTTCGGGGAACCAGTAAATTTCCTCGTTCCCGTCATCATCGATGTACGAATAGCCTCGTCGACGATACCGTATTCGATGTAGGAAACTGTCAAGACGCCCGCCAACCCAGGAGGCCGCGTTTTCCATTTCTGCGCTGCGAAGCGCGCGCCCTCGTAATTACAGCGTGGCTAGTATTGTCATTCTCCCAAGGCGGTCCCAGAGTTAAGGTAGATTCCGCGGTTGGTCCTCCCTTCCACGGAATCCAATGGGGCGTGTGCTACAGGGCGCGCGCTCCCATTTCAAATTTAGAGGATGAGAGCGAGATGTACGTAAATGCTGCTTTCGTAATCATCTTAACCTGAATTCCGAAGTTGGAGAACGTTTCGTAGCGGGTTCATTGACTGATTTGGGTTCAGGTTGCGACTTCAGGTTTCAACTTCGGCGAAGTTGGAACACCATAGGCTAAGACGTTTTCCAGCAGGGGGATGCGTTGCTGCAGCCCGCCCCAGAAAGCGGACAGATGCAGAACCAAGCGATGGCCGGCCCGGCCGAGCAAAGCACCGCACAGGAAAACTTGAGCGCGCAGCGTGGCCGGTTGGCGATAGGTGCTAAAGCCACTGGCGCGCTGAAATTCTCCGAGCAGATTGAACAACAGCAGGATGCTGCGGAAGGCTGCTTCGGTAGCGAAAAACTCATGCAAGCAAAAATCATCGGCGGCCAAATCGTGTTTGAGTTCGGCGATGCGATTTTCCATGTCCGCCCTGCGGTTGTAGTCTCGCCAGATCTCTTCCGGCGGTAGCGCCCGGTTAGTGACGAAGACACGAAAGGTGTAGCCGGGAACCTCCAGCAGTTTTCTTCCCAGCGAGGGGCGCTCGGCGCGCAGTTGCTCGCGGATCACCATGAAGCGGCGCGGACGGTCCCAGCCCAACAACTGCAAAGAAAACTCCCCCACGGCGTAATGCTCATCTAAGGCGCGCCACTGGCTGACGCGCGCCGCCTCCCGCTTCAGCCAGCGCGTCAGCCGCGCCACCACGATGTAAGACAACCCGCGCTGCTCCAGAAAGCCCAGTAATTGCTGGTCAAAGAAGCCCGCGTCGGCGCGTACCACTCGCAACGCATGTTTTCCCGGCAGCAACGCCAGGGCTTCCTTCAGGAATTCCACTACCCCTCGTGAGGTTCCGCAGTTGCCGCTCCGCAGCCAGCCGTGCAGCAGAAAATGCGCTTCGGCCAGCACCCTGCCAACTCCACAAGCCAAAGAAAAAACGCTGGCACTGTCCCTGCCCAAAGCGCTTGAACAGGTTGCGAATAGTGTCATCGACGGGAAAGCGCCTGATCCCTAGCAACGAGTGCAAAGCTACGTCGGCACGCAACAAACTGGTGTGTGCAAACCGCCGTGCTCCGGCCACCACCGAGAGCAAGAAGGCGGTGAAGGTTTCCACCGGATCGATCGCGTTGGGTGAAGTAAGTCGAAACGGTAGATGCTGGCTCACCGCTTCGCGATAGCCTACCAGCCGCAGAAACTCGAAGAACACCACCAGCCCACCGAACGGGGTCACCGCTCGCTGGGTTTCGCGCAATTCCACTTTCTTCCCGCCCCAAAGAGCGGTAATTTTCCAGTGCACTGTTTTGTCCTCCTCGGCGTTTCTTTCATCCAACTGAAACTTAACCGAGTTAGGGCAAAACAGTGCTATTCAATTTCGTAATCCAGGCTTAATGCTGGCCGCTGCATTGGCGCTGGCCAGAGACGCTGCATTCTTCAAGCGAACAACGGAACAGAGAAAGCGTCGGCGTGGGTGAAAACCGTTACCCACAGGGTCAGTAACGTCGGATTTCCGACAGAGGCATGCGCCTATGCTGTGATAAAACTCCGTTCAGGAATGGGCGATGCGTTTGTGTAACGCAAATGCGGATTGGGGGGGCCCGTGTGTAACTCGACGGCGGCGCCTCCGTTTATGGTTCTACGATGGTCTTTCTCGGCAAGAAATTCAGGCAAGAGTATGGAGCGGGCTATTCGGCTTAGTCTGGGAATCCCCAGAGGTTACCGCCGGGTAAGGACGGTTTGCTTGCTTGTAGCCCGCAGTTCTAGCGCCCGCAATTGAGAAGCCAACGTGCCACGAGCCATGTAATGTGCTCCCGGCACAATCGATAGGGTTCATGCGATACTCGCGAGTCCGAACAGATATTGGACCATGTGGGGAGAGGACTTCCCACAATGTGCAAAATTCAAGCACAAACGCCGGTCGTGAAAATGACACCAGCTTGTGGAATGACCCGACATAGCATCGTAATTAGGAGCACGCCCCTGCTTTTCAAGCCGGATGATTAAAATGAACACTCTGGTCGTCATAGGAATATTGCTGTTGGCAACAGCCGCGATAATCGCGATGTGCCGTCGCAAGGTGAAGTGAATTCGGTTTTATGCGCCCAGCCCGCGCCCTGCCCTTTGCCTGAAACGACATCTTATTCCTGATACCGTGCAGTCTATACTGTCGGGATATTGGTAAACTCTACGTGATTCCATGCTTGGACCTCCCTTTCATATGGAATCTAGGGGCGTGCCGACGCCGACCCGCCGCATGCGGCCTAAAGCTATTCTCACCCTGTAATACAGCGTTGTGCCCATTGTTCTGGTGGCCTCGCGCCCGCTACCCTAAAATTATGAGGTCGCGCCGACGAATCCTAGTCGCCGATGACAACCCACTGATCCGCAAGATGCTTTGTGAACTTTTCAAAGACCACGAGTCCTTGGAAATTTGTGACGAGGCTGTAGACGGGCATGACGCGATAGAAAAGGTCAAGAAGCATCAACCCGACTTAATTATTCTTGATCTCTCGATGCCCAAGATGGACGGACTCCAAGCCGCGATTGCGATTTGCAAGATCCTTCCTAACGTTCCAATCATACTGTTCACGATGTATGCAAACGTCATCCCGCAGACAGATGCCAAGGTTTCAGGAATCACGCGCGTCGTGTCTAAGAACGAACCGCACACGATAGTTGGGCATTGCGAGGAATTACTTCAGGTCGCCTAACGCGGGCCATCCCAATCTTTCCGTGTTGATTTGCAGCAGCCCATCACACACCCGCGGAATCGATTCACGTTTCACATGACCGTCGGATGAGGAAATGAGTTCTCGCCAGCGGAGATAGATGGCTGATTCCGCTGCCACCACCCTTTCGTGCAACTTTGCAGGATCGGTTTCTTCGACAGCGGCTTGGCGATTCGGTTCCCTCTCGCGTGCTCTGCATTAGGGACGTTTTGGGCAGAAGAACCTGACGCGCCGCTTTCATTTACCGTAGAACCCCGGCCAACCAAGCTTGTGAGTCTTAATGGATAGCAATGCCGCGCTAGCCACATCCATCTCAGACCTTTCCTCGTGATGATCCGAGGAACTTGCTAATTCCTGCCAGCGGCGGAACATGGCTGCTTCCGTAGCGTGGACCAACTCTGTCAATTTCGTTTCGTCGGTCTCAGTTAGCATACTTTCGAAAGGTACCTTCCACGACGATGCGGAATAGGAGTCGGACATTTGGAGCCTCCTGATAGCGCCGGGCTAAACCGGCAGGTTGTTGTGAATGAAAGAGTCATACGGTAAAGGTCTAACGAACCATACCGACCTTGAGTCATGTGCGGTTGGCCGTGAGGCCAACCTTGAAGCGTTGACAAAGGCATGTACAGGCCAGCCATCGAGCCGCGAAAGACTACTCCAGGGTGCCGACACTGTAGGAGAAAGTGGAAGGCCATATCGGAGGCCCCGAAAGCGTGAGGGACAACCAAACCCTGCGCGGTCAAAGAACCTGAGCATGTACAGAAACAACCTGCGCGAGAACCGGGAGAGCCTATGTTTATCCGCCAGATGTCGGGCGGATCGTGTCAGCAAGTCCCAGGACGTAATCTGACGATGCACGAACATAGGCAGTCGTACAGAGCCGTAGTACCCGCGAAGTCTCTGAACAAGACGGGACAGCCAACCGTCGCGGAAGGGATGGAGGGAAGGGCTCTGGTCAAAGGGAACGAGTTCCAGCGAAACACGATCCGGGCTCAGTACCGGCGTATCGTGCCCCATGAGTTGCAACGCGTGTGGGCGATAGTTATAGAGGGTGTTCATGAGATCCTCTGCCTGTCCCCATTCTCTCTGCGATAAGAACCGGATGCGTTAATCGCGCCCGTCCGGGTCCGTGCGGGGGGCGGGGAGCAATCCCCGTCCCTACCGCGACTAAATGGGCTAAGGTTCAATGATTTGATTCCGAACGGCGTATCGAACCAGTTGACTCACCGTATGCGTCTGTAACTTGCGCATGATATTAGCGCGGTGTGTTTCAGCGATCTTAGTGCTAATAAAAAGCGCTGACGCTACTTCCTTACTGCTCTTGCCTTCAGCGAGCAACTGAACGACCTCTCGTTCGCGGCTGCTAAGCCGATCGCGCAACGGCTGGTCAGGTTTCGTGCGCGCTCCTCCATTTGTGAAATTGGTCAGCATCAACTCCGAAGCGCAGCTTGTAAGGAACGGTTTGTGGTTTGCGAGGGTTTCGACGGCGGCTATTAAATCTCGGTCCGAATCCGTTTTCAGGATGTAACCTTTCACCCCAGCCTCAATAATTTCTCGAATCAGTTGATCTGAGGAATGCAGCGAGAGAATAAGAATTTCGGTGTTGGGAGATTCTTTTCGAATTCTTCTTGCCGCTTCTAGACCATTCAGATCCGGCATGCTGATATCGAGGATCGCAATATCGGGCTTTAATTTTCCAGCTGCCGCAACGGCCGCTCGGCCATTGCGAGCCTCGCCACAAATTTCCCATCCGGCGTGTGATTGCAGCATCTCCTTAATTCCACGTCGCATAAGATCATGGTCGTCCGCGATCAAGATTCGAAGTGATGTCATGTCTGCCTCCATTTGTCTACCGAAGGCCAGTCGAGTCTTATTCGCACTGGCCTCGCGTAACTCGTTCCGTACATTGTGATGGTAAGAGTTTTTCGTTCCCTATTTGCTGATGTTCCACACGTACAAGAAGCTGGCATCGGCTGCGGTGGCCACCCTGCGGCCAGCCTTTCGACTCGCACGATTTAGCGCCGAACGCACGTTCTCTTTTGTGGCAGGCAACTCAGCCAACGGAATCTTCAGGGCCGCTCCATCCTTCAACTGATCGAGGTCACTTAGGATCGCGGACACTATGGTTTTGTGCTTCCCCTTGCGCCCCTGTGGCACGTCTGATTGCACCATGGTCTTGAAGTGCGTACCTGTCTTGCGGTGCAAAGCTGTCATAGTAAACCTCCAATCCAGCTCCCACGCTAACCTAACGCAATCGTATTTAATCGTAAAGAACCTGTCAAGCTAAAATTAAACTCCCATCGAACATAGCGCCGTTGCTGTCACACTTTCGTTAAAGCGAGCTTCTTCCAGCAGCTAACCATGCGTCCGGATACCAAAGCATCTGACCCGTATGGCTCCGAGCCTGCTACCGTCTGTGACTGGAGAAAAAGCCGATGTCTAAAAGAAAAACGCATTTCGAGCAGATTCCGTTAGAAGTTGTTAAGAAGATCGTTGAGGAAGAACGTCAGCAGCTCGGGACGAAGCAACCGAACCTCAAACCGAACAGGATAGTCCAGCGATGACACCTAGTTCCGCGTGTGAAAAGTTGCTTCGCGAAGCGCAATCCGAAACCGATTTAGAAATAGTTGCTGAAAAAGCTGCTTTGGCAGAGAACGCAATGTGGTACCGGGTTCAAGAACTCAACGCCTCGTCCGACGGACACTTGGAGTTGGAAGCGATTCAACGTGAGTGTCAGGAATTGCTGAAGATCAGGACTGAAGGACTGGGATGGCCAGCTTTGTTCTCTGGATAGGTCAAGCAACTTGGAGCAGTTCCTCAGCATGTCCTACAACCGTGCTTGCCTCATTCTTTGAAACCACACGAGTGACGCCCGGAGTAAGTGGCCTCTGATAGCTCAATTGCGTGAGCGAACATCGTAAAAAGAATGATCGGAACAGTCGGGAGAACCTTGCAAATCTCTCTCGCTGCTTGCCATTCATAATAGGCATCGAGAAATCGAGAATTACTAGGTCAGGATGAAGTCGCGTAGCCTTTTTCACGGCATCCTGTCCATTGACCGCTTCATCGCAAATCTACCAAGTAAGCGTGATTTACAAAGAGTTCACAAAGCATCTTGCGGATCAGTGCGTTGTCATCAGCGACTAGGATTCGACGGTGGGAATTCATGATTTATGCTAGCGAGCGACGCGCGATTAGAACAATGGCACAACGCTGTATTAAATGGCGAGAATAGCTTTTAGGGCGCATGCGCGCCAGAGAGCGCGCCCCTGGAATTTACAGTATAGCTAGTATGTGTATCCCTCCAGAACAGTTCTAAAGTTGAAGTGGGTTCCGCCGGTTGGCCCTCCCTTCCACGGAATCCGCTGGGGCGTATGCTACAGGGCGCGCCCGCTTTCGAAATTAGGCCATGAAATCTTCGTTGCCCCCGCTGCGGAAGTGAATCGGTGCGCCTTTCTCAAAAGCGCCGCAAATTCGACACAATCTGGTTTGCCGGAGGGCAGCCAAATTGAGCAACAGTCAGACATAACAGGCAGGCCAACACCGCCGAGTGAACGACGGCGTTTGTGGAAAACGCACACAGCCTAAACCGACTCCGTACACGGGTCGCAGATAGGAAAAGTGACATGGACGATCCGATTAAAGAAGGCTGCGGAAAGTGTGGCGCGGACATCGATTTCAGTCGACGGGTAGATTTCACCCTGAAAGATGGAACTAGCGTTTGCGAGTACTGCCTCGTCAAAGAAACTCCGCGACAAGTACAGGCCAAGAACGATTGGCCGAACTGATCGGTCCTTAACACAGGCATCTACGTCATTGTTCTTCCTCGTTAGGAGAATAATTCTTCACGCCCGTCACGACTGGATTGGCTGTGGGGAAAGTTGCTAAAGCAGCGTTTCGATCTCAGGTCCGAAAACTGGAATTTTGGCTTCAACTAGGGTGCCTGGTTCCGCGCGGGATACAGTCAGCTCGCCTCCGAATTGACGCACGCGTTCCCGCATTCCGCTAATACCCACGCCCATTATCGGCGAACCAGTTCTGCTGGTTAGTTCCTGAGGCACTCCCTTCCCATAATCCCGAATGCGGACGGTCACCCAGTCGCCTTGCTGGTGAATTTCCACGCGTGCGCTTTCGCTGTTCGCGTGCCGGTATACATTTGTCAGCGATTCCTGAATTACGCGAAAGATCGTGGTTTCAATGTCTCTTGCAAGACGCGGAAAAGTTTGCGGCGTTACCGTCAGCGACATCTCAATGCCGCTTCTTTTTATCAGGCCCTGTACATACCACTCCAATGCTGAACGCAATCCCGTCTCATCAAGTAAAGGAGGGTGCAACAAATAAGAAAGATTGCGGACCGAAGCCATCGCGGCATCCGCGAGCTGGCTGGCCTGTTCCATCCCACTCGATTTGGACAAATTCATTTTGAGCAAGCTCAATTGTTGGCCCAGGTCATCGTGAAGTTCGCGAGCGAGTCGCCGGCGCTCTTCATCTTGTATGTGCAATAACTGCCCAGACAGCTTTTGAAGCTCCAACGATCGCAGCTCGATTATGCGTCGGGACTCGTCCAGTTGCGAAAGGCGTTGGCGCAATTCTCGATTCAGAGCCTGCACGCGCTCCTCACTCTTCCGTCGCTCCGTCAAGTCCTGCGTGACTTTGGCGAAACCTGCAAGCTCGCCCTCGCTCGAAACGAGCGCAGTAATGATGACCGACGCCCAAAAAGAAGTGCCATCCTTCCGCACACGCCAGCCCTCATCCGCGAAACGACCCTCTTTCCGAGCAAGCATCAGTTCGCGCTCAGGCCAGCCACTCTGAACTGATTCAGGAAGATAAAACTTCGAAAAATGTACCCCAATAATTTCTTCACTTGCATAACCCTTCATCGCTTGAGCGCCCGGATTCCAGGTCAGGACTTTCCCTTCAGGATCGAGCACAAAAATGGCATAGTCTCGTACGCTCTGTACCAGAAGACGATAAAGATCGATCGCGGTGGCGCTTTTCTGAGAGCGGTCTATCGGAATCGGTGAGGGTGACTTCGACGTGTCTGTCAACAGATCAATCCTAGACCCGCGGCAATGATACCAAAGTTTGAGTCCCGATTAGCGCATTACTCGGAAAGTGACCCCTACCCGTGATCCTCTGTAGGGCGAAATCGTGCGTGGCAAACCTCAGTTCTTCTTACGATTCCTCTCCGCGATCCGCGCGATTTTTGCCGCTGTTTCCCTATCATCGAGCGCGATTAGTTGTTCATCGGTTAGCTTGTCCAATGTCTCCCGGACGGCGCTTCCTTGGTCGTGACGAGCGTATAGCCGTATGAAAGCGGCGCGAAGTTTTGTCGTCTGGGGGCTATTTCGAATCGGACTTTTTCTCCTAAAGCCCAAGGCTCGCACCGGTGGGAGTCCAGAGCAATAAGGGTTACCCTGTACTGGGAATCTGAACACGCGCGGCTTCGTGGTCATCTGCAATTCGAATTTGCGTCTGACGGAGCATCTTAGTCGGATTTTCGTATTACTGGGCGGGTATCGGGTTTTCACCTGACTGTTCCTGAAGGTTTCGATTGATTGCTAGTACACTCCACATCGGCGAGGATGGCGGTTCCTGCTGGTTTTAGGAGGCACGGGAGGGTCTCCCACGCTCTACGGGGCAGTAGTGATGTAGCCTTTCCCGTTTAATTTGATGGAAGGCAATCGGGCCAAGTTACAACTTACGCCTCTTCTAGTTTATTAACCACTCGGCGCGGTGAGGTAAATCTCAAAAACTCGTGTCTTTTTCGAAGTATGTCTACTCAGCATAAGCCTTCCATTCCTTTACCATCACTCTTGCCATTTGCTTTCCCGCTCGCCGAAGCCATTTCTTATCGCGCCCGCGCAGGTCCTTCAAAACGCTCTTTACGCACCCCGAAGATCCTAAATGCACATTGGCGACCTCCTTCCCCATGGCATGCAGCAGCGTGTATTCGTCGCGTTCCTTCGGCAAATCTTCAACTTCAATCGGATTCGAATCCGGCGATAAACGTCGCACGACCCAGTGTTTAACTACTTGTTGATAAGGATCGTGCGAACGCACGGCCGACGCAATCAGCCGCGCATAGTACCGCTCCCCGCGCCCCGATTTGCCGTCCCTCCAAACACACGCCGACGGCACCGTCGCCTTAACTTCTCGCGCGATGCACCCTCCCGCATATTCCCCCAACGCCACAAACCGCGGTTGACCCAGGCTCCCCAATCCAGCCTGCCGCCGCGAAATCTTGTAGTGAATCTTAGGCGGCAGCGCACTTGTAAGCGCCGCTCGCGCATCCGCCGGAACATCGACCGCCTGAACCGGTGGCGCATCTTTCAGCTTTTGCCAGAAATCCTGCGGCGGTTTCATCATTTCAATGCCCAACTTCTCCAGGTTCTTATCATGCTCGGCTAACACAAACGGGCAGCCGCCATCCTTCAACGATTTTTCGTACCCTTCGAGGATCGCGTCACATCCTTCGCGGTATTTAATCGTCAAACTTTCGGCGTCGATCACCATCTTCAAACTTGCCACCAATCGCACCAGATCGTTCGTATAAGCCAGCGGATACGCGTCGTCAAAATCGTCCACGCCCCAGCATAATCGCCCCTCGCGATCGCGCCAGGTTCCAAAACTCCCGACATGCAGATCGCCTGAACAAAGAAGTCGCGGCGCGTGCGCTAATTCCCTGCATGCTTCCGGAAAAACCTGGGTCCACCGGTAATATGTTCCGCGAAAAAACAGAAACGAATCAGCACGCATCTGCTCATGCTTCGATCTCAGCGCCGAGTCTATAACCGTCGTGCAACCGCGCAGCCAAGTCTCATAACTCGCCGTCGCTTGCCGTATGTCCAACTTCGTATCCGCCTTTTCCGTATAATTTTCCGCGAGATATGATGCTTTGGGGACGCCGCGGATTTCATCCGTCGAACACCTGAAAAACCTCTCAAAATCACTGTAACCGTATTGTAATTGCTTTGTAACTGTGTATTCATTGCAACCGGAAGGAATCTCAAGGGAAAACTCATTTGTGTTGAAAATAATCTTAATTCGCTTTTTAGTGGGAGGCCTCTTCGTGTCCGCCTTTTCGATCCTGGGCACGATCTTCAAGCCCAAAAGTTTCGCCGGACTTTTCGGCGCCGCCCCGTCTATCGCCCTGGCCACCCTCGTGCTCACCATTAAAAGCGATGGTGTATCCTACGCCGCTCTTGAAGCCCGCTCTATGCTCGCCGGGGCCGCCGCCTTCTTCGTGTACGCTTGGTGCGCGATGATTCTCATGCACCGCGAAAAGCCCGAGACAAAACTCGCCACGGCCGGCCTCCTCGTCGTCTGGCTCGCCGTGGCGATAGGCCTTTGGTGGACTTTTCTCAGACGGGGAATTTGAAAAGCGGCCGGCGAGCCGCATGAGCGCTGTAAAATAACAATGCACATTCAAATGAATCTCGGCGCGCTGAAAGAAACCAAATGGCACGAGTACGCCATCCGCGTTCTCTTCGGGGGTCTGATCACCGTCGCCACCGGCCTCATCGCTAAAAAATTCGGGCCAGCGATCGGCGGCCTCTTTCTGGCCTTCCCGGCAATTTTCCCCGCCAGTGCCACACTGATCGCCACTCACGAAAAAGAACAAAAACAACGTGTGGGCCTCGACGGCACCCGCCGCGGCCGCGATGCAGCAGCCGTCGAAGCTCGCGGCACAGCGATTGGCACTATCGGCCTCCTCGCCTTCGGTACTATCGTATGGCGCCTACTCCCTACGCATCGGGCGTGGCTCATCCTCACGGCCGCGGCAGCGGCATGGTTCGGTGTCTCTGTCCTGCTTTGGCGGCTGCGAATCGCCGTGCAACGGGGCTTGGCCTGAGGGTCAAAGGCTTCTTCCCTAGATCGCTCACCTGGTCTTTTCCCCAATCGCGCTCGGGTTCGTTCCCTACGTCTCTTCTTTTCAGCCTTATGTACACACTTCTTGTTGCCAGTTGAACGGGTAGCCAGGAGCTTTACAAGTCCGTAGAAGACGTGACAGGTTCAGCGGCGCTTCAGCTGTGTTGCGATGCCCCTACGCCCGGCCATTGCTCGCTTTCGCCGAGAATTCAAGGTGTTATCTGGCCGTTGCGGCGCGTCGCCTGGTCTGTCACACCACCCACTGCCTTGGCAGGTACAGATTACGCGAGAATACTGATTACACCTTATAGTTCACACGCCTTTTCCCTAATACGATTCCGTCCTGTGCGATCCGCAATTTCAAGAAAGCTCCACAGCAATCGTCCCTCTTCAAGCGGCAAGCCTACTGACGGACCCGCACTTTTATTCGATCTCGATGGCACCCTGGTCGACAGCGTGTATGAGCATGTACTGGCGTGG
The DNA here is from genome assembly GCA_963703675.1 of uncultured Acidobacteriota bacterium. Lineage (GTDB taxonomy): Bacteria > Acidobacteriota > Terriglobia > Acidiferrales > UBA7541 > Palsa-295. The sequence continues at coordinate 22,033 of CAVPFH010000019.1, forward strand.
AATGAAGCGCTACAAGAAGAAGGCATCGCATATCCGAACTGGAGCATTCACCGGCGCGTCGGCATGGGCGGAGAAATATTTTTGAAAGCATTGCTCAGGGAAATAGGCGCCAAGGCGAGTGAGAATCAGATGAAACGTATTTTAGAGATTAAGAAGAAGAACTTTATGGGAAGGATCTCTGAAGTTCAGATACTGCCGGGCGCTCGCGAATTACTAAAACGACTGTCACAACTGGGTGTTCCATGGATCATCGCAACGAGTGGAGGAAAAGAAGAAGTGGCTCCGCTGCTGAAACTACTGCGCTTGCAGTCCAAACCGCAGGTCGTTACTGGCGATGATGTAAAAGAAGCAAAACCTGAGCCTGATATCTTTCTGGCGGCGGCCAAGCGGTTGGGCGTGGCTTTGAACGATTGCACTATTATCGGGGATAGCGTCTGGGACCTTTTAGCAGCCCGCCGCGCGAAAGGCTTGGGCGTCGGGTTACTTTGTGGAGGCTACGGACGTGCAGAACTAGACGGGGCGGGTGCATACCGTGTCTACAAAGACCCAGCGGAGTTGCTGGGACACATCGAGGAACTGGGCATTCATACCGATTGATAGTCAGGATTCATCGCAATGCCGGCTAAAATTAGCGCTATGAGCAAAATACAGAAAATTCACCGCATATACACCGAAGATATTCGCAGGAGATCAGTAATCCGTGCGGTCGGCAAAGTTTTCGACAATTTCACGCTGCAGCCCACCACGGGATTTTACAAAGGGCGGCGAGGCGTCTATTGTTATCGAAATTATTGGTGCAGAAGAAGGTCAGATCAAATCGTTGGCCGCGCGGATTCGCGAGATTAATGGACAGAAATCGGTCTTAATTCTGAGCGCCAATGGCCGCGTACAAAGGATCGCGAAGAGATGACCGTCCTTCAAGGGCAACTGAATCCGGCTCAAGTCAAAGAATCGCGCGGCAACTTCTCGGGGCGACAGAAGCTGACCGCTCTGACTAATTCCGCTATTGCCGAGCTGCTGGCTCTTGAAGCCGTTGAGGCCAGTCACCTTGTCCAAAACGCACTTCGGCGTGCGTCGCGCAGAGCGTTTCTCTGGCCCGAGGAGGCAGCTCAAACTGGTTCAGGGGAAACGATCCTGACGGAATTATCGGGCGTTGGTCCGTATATTGAAAACTGATGATGAGATGGATTTTCAATGGCGCGTTAAAGGGAGTGTTCACCGCAAGGCCGCGCGCGGTACTAAGCCCCACCGTTTGACCGTAAGTCGTGCATTCGAATGAGCTTCGTCATTTGAGAACTCCTTGATTCCCCGAAAACGAGAAAGCCGACGTTTGGTGCAGGCAGCAGGGATGCGAATTCGCTGATTTATCTGCCCTAGGTCTCGAATCGGAGCTACACAATGGCGTTCTGCATAGCTGGCCGGTCGACGAGAGCCTAGATTCTGTCCATGTACAAGGCGAAAGCTCACCGGGCTGGCAATGCAACATCGCCCCTGGCCTCCGGCCTTCGCTCGACGCGACCCAACAGCGCACGACGGTACAGATTGCGATTCTGTTCTGCGGCATCTGTCACTCCGATCTGCACCAGGTTCGGAACGCGTGGAGCGGTTTGCGATCCGTACCGCGAGTTTTGCTTCAATATACAGACTCAATGGGATTTCCAACCGAAAGGACTGAACTATGATGCAAGCGATTTCAAATGACCATAAAGGGCACACACGATGGACGACCAATTTAACCTCAATCAAGGTAGCTCGTACGAAGGCCCGGGAGGGACCGGAACCGGCTCGGCCGCAGGAACAGCCGCTCGGATGAAAGAGACCGTCGCACACAAAGCCAACGAAGCGAAAGACAAGATTGCGGATTTGGGACGCAAGACGGTCGATCAAATCGACGCGCAACGGGAACCTGTGGCAAGCACACTAAATAAAACTGCTAGCGCGCTCCATGAGCAGGGTGAGAACGCAGCTAGCATAGCCCATACCACCGCAGACAAGTTGGAGACGACGGCCGACTATCTGCGCCAGCATGATTTGAAGGCCATGATGAGTGACGTTCAAGATCTGGCCAAGCGGTACCCCGGACAGTGCCTTGCGGCAGCCGTCGGGGTTGGTTTCTTACTCGGGCGGGTTTTCCGGAACTCGGATTAGTTAGCCAGACGCGGGAGATCCTATGGCTATGCAAACCGAAAGAACTCTACCGGAAGTCCTGCAGGGTATTGCCGGAAATATCGAGGAAATAATCCGGGCAGAATTCCAACTAGCAAGAACGGAGGTCAAGGAAGAAGCGAGCAAGGCCCAGAAACCTGCGGTCCTGATGGGGGCCGGCTTCGTAGTGGTTTTGTACGCATTCGGTTTAATCCTTCTTGCCATCGTTTACGCACTCTCAAACGTGATCGCGCCGTGGATGGCTGCCTTCATCGTGGGGGCGGTGCTTGGGGTATTTGGAATTGCATTCGTGAGCGTCGGGAAAAATAAAATGAAGCAAGTTAATGCGGTGCCGAAAAGGACAGCCGAGACGTTAAAGGAGAATGTGGAATGGGCCAAACAACAGATCAAATAGAGCGTTGCATTGAAGAACAGCGAGCGCAACTGGGCGAGAACATCGACGAGCTGCAGCAGAGGGTTAAGGACACCTTTGACTGGCGAGCGCAATTCGATCAGCGGCCGATAGCGATGCTTGGAATAGCGGTGGGCGGCGGGTTATTGCTGTCGGCGATGATAGGCGGCAGACGCTCGCGTTCCAGGGACAGGGGTCACTGGCCTAACATCGCCGAGAGCGACAACGGCGCTCGACCTTCATCGGAGAACGGCGTTCAAGCTAGTCATCTAAGCAAAGCATCGGAATCCTGGTGCGATATTAAGAGCGCCCTGCTTGGAGTGGCGGCTTCGCAACTGGGCGCCGCGTTAGATTCAGTCATACCGGGTTTCAGCACGCAATACCACAAAGTCAGGACCGGTGGCGGCGCGTCGCAGGCTGCGCTATAGAATTATCTATATGCTGTAGGAGACATCTTCGTTCTAGTAATCGAGGGACTCGACCTATCAGCAGGAGGCATCTTGCGAATTGATAGAATACCTTGCTCGTATCACTTTTGGGTTTTGCTGGCGATTATCTGTCTGATTGTCCCCGCCACGCGAGCGAACTCCGAAGATACGCCGGACCAGCGGTTGAGGCACGCACACGCAAGTTTTCACGAAATGATGGCAGCGCCAGATAAAGGTATTCCACTCGATCTATTCAATAAGTCCGAGTGTATCGTAATTATTCCAGGCGTTAAAAAGGCTGCATTTATTTTTGGAGGCAAGTACGGCCGGGGATTCGTCTCCTGCCGAAGAGGCGAATCCCGCCGATTTGGAGCACCCGCTGCAATCCGTATCGAAGGCGGTAGTTACGGTCTTCAAATCGGTGGATCGTCAACGGACGTTTTCATGTTGATCATGAATGAAACAGGCATGAACCGCCTCCTGTCAGACAAAGTCACAATCGGGGGCGAAGCTGCCGCTGCCGCGGGGCCGGTCGGACGCAACACCAGTGCCGCTACGGATGTGCTCCTGCATGCAGAAATCTTAACCTGGTCGCGATCGCGAGGAGTATTCGCGGGATTGTCGCTGGAGGGTTCGACCTTACGACCTGACGACAGCGAAAACCACAAGTTATATGGTCGAGATATTTCCAATCGAGAGATTTTGGAGGGAAATATTCCAGTGCCCGCGGCGGGTCGACAACTTATTGTCACGCTGAATCGCTACTCCGGAACGAATGGCGACCAAGCTGATGTTGCCGAAGGTCTTCGAACTGGTCGGGTGACATTGCAGAACGTACATTTCGCCACTGGAAAAGCTGAGATTACATCGGACTCCGAAACTGCTCTAGCTAAGGCTGCACAAGCTATGAAGGACAATCCCGATTGGAAGGTTCGCGTCGAAGGCTTTACGGATAGCAGCGGGAACCAGGAATCGAACCTAAAACTATCTCAAGAACGCGCCGACGCGGTCGCAAACTGGCTGATTGATCATGGCGTTGATCGAAGCCGGCTGGCCGCGAAAGGTTACGGAGAAGACAAGCCAGTCGCGAGTAACAAAACCGAAACCGGTCGGAGAAAGAATCGCCGGGTAGAACTCGTGCGACTTTAACGGATGTTTTATTTCGTCTACTGGAGAAGCGTCTTCAGATTCTACAAAAATAGGCAATGAGGTCGGCGCCAAGATGCGAAGGGTCTGTCAAAGTAGCGCACCAATTAAGGAGAAATTATGCGATTTGGTCCATTCCTCGGAATAGCAATAGTTTTGCTCGTATTGTGGCTTGGTGGTTTTCTGATGTTTCATGTAGCGAGTGGTCTCATTCACCTACTTCTTCTGTTCGCGATCATCTCTTTCGTTGTGCATCTATTTACTGGTGCCAGAGCTGCTTGATCTTGGAGTTCGGGTAATTATCCTCCAAGTCTCTTGGCATTGGCTTCTCGGCATGTTTATGTCTGACTCACTCTGCGTGATGTCGCGTACTCGGCTCACAGCAGCTCGGTAAGCTGGGTAATACTCGCGGCTGTCCCTTGCCAAAACTCTGTCCGCTGTCAACACCAACGAACATAGAGCATTGCCATTCACGGCAAATTGCGTTAGCAGCGGCACATGGTAGATATCATCAGACTATTGGTCGGTGCGATACTCCGGCTCTTCCGCACTCGTCGGAGCCTCCTGCTCGAAAATCTGGCACTTCGGCAGCAACTCGCGGTGCTTAAACGCAAGCATCCCAGACCGAAGCTTGCCGCATTCGACAAACTCTTCTGGACCGCCGCGAGCCGATCGTGGTCACAGTGGAAACGAGCTCTCATCGTTGTCACGCCCGAGACGGTGGCCCGATGGCATCGGGCCGGTTTCCGTCTGTATTGGAGACTGATTTCCAAGGTCAGGAAGCCCGTCGGGAGAAGACAGACTCCGAGGGAAGTGCGGCAGTTGATCTTCAGGATGGTTGTTGAGAATCCGACTTGGGGAGCCCCACGCATCCATGGCGAGCTTCTCATGCTCGGCTTCGATGTTTCCGAGCGAGCCATCTCTCGTTGGATGAAACGAGCGCCGAAGGATCCGGAGCCGGCCAAACGCTGGCAAACCTTTTTGCGCAACCACCGGGAAGCTATTGCAGCCATGGATTTCTTCACCGTTCCGACCATCGCTTTCGGCGTGCTCTATTGCTTTTTCATCATCGGCCATGATCGTCGGCGCATCCTGCACTGCAACGTCACCAAGCATCCGACGAGCATGTGGATCGTCCAGCAACTACGGGAAGCCTTTCCGTTCGAGTTCGCTACTAGGTTTCTCATCTTCGATCGAGACGCAGAGTACGGACTGGAAGTCCCAGCAGCAGTCCGATCACTGAAGATGAATCCTGTCCGAACTTCGTTCGGGAGTCCTTGGCAGAATGGTGTGGCGGAGCGTTGGGTAGCCAGTTGCCGCCGCGATCTGTTGGATCACATCATCGCAGTCAACGAATGTCATCTGAAACGACTGCTCTCAGAATACGTTCGCTACTGCCACGAGGACCGAACGCATCTTGGGCTCGGGAAGGAAACGCCCAACTGCAGGATTCGTTCCATGACTTGGGGTCGCGTGCTTGCTCACGAGCGACTCGGCGGGTTGCATCATCGTTATGATCGGGCTGCCTGACCCAAGCGCTTAGGTGCGAAATGGCACGACCGTATTTATCCTTAATATATATATGCTGGGCCCGTTCACAAGCTCCGTTGGCAGAGTGCTCCCGGTTTTGTTCGCACGTCGTCGAATTCAAACGCTAGCGACGACGTATCGCGCCATTTTCGGCGCGGATGAAATTTTGGCTAGCGACAAGGAGTGAAGCTCCGATGGCTGGCGGGGAAGGGACCGAATCGCTTGCGGCGAAGCGCAGGACTGAAAGCTCGGCTATTACCGAACAGCTGATGGAAGAAGTCTGCGAGCGAGAAAACTGCAAGCAGGCATTGCGACGAGTCAGGGCCAACAAAGGTAGTCCTGGTGTGGATGGGATGACCGTCCACAAGTTAGCGGGACACCTGAAACAGCACTGGCCAGCGATCCGAGAACAACTGCTAACGGGGACCTATAAGCCGCAACCGGTGAAGCGGGTGGAAATCCCGAAGCCGGATGGCGGGGTGCGAAAGCCATCCCGGCGGTGCTGGACCGATTTATCCAGCAAGCGGTGATGCAGGTTCTACAACGCAGGTGGGACCGGACGTTTTCCGAGCATAGCTATGGGTTCCGACCCAAGCGCTCGGCACATCAAGCGGTCCGCGCGGCACAGCTGTATGTTGCCGAAGGATACCGCTGGGTGGTTGACTTGGATCTAGAGAAATTCTTTGACCGAGTCAATCACGACAAACTGATGGCGAAGATCGCAGAGCGAGTCAACGACAAGCGCATGCTGAGGTTGATTCGTGCATTTCTGCAAGCCGGGGTAATGGAAAACGGGCTGGTCAGTTCCGTGGATGAGGGTACGCCACAAGGTGGACCTTTATCTCCCTTGCTATCGAACATCGTACTCGACGAGTTGGACCAAGAGCTGGGGCGACGTCATCTCCGATACGCTCGCTATGCGGACGACAGCAACATTTACGTTCGAAGCCGGCGTGCTGGCGAAAGAGTGATGGCCAGTCTTACGGAATTCATCACTTCGAAGCTGAAACTCAAGGTAAACCAAGCGAAGAGTGCGGTGGCGAGACCATGGCAGCGGAAGTTTCTGGGATTCAGTTTTACCTTGCATCGTGAACCGCAACGGCGCATAGCGCCCAAAGCGATCCTCCGGTTCAAGGAACGAATCCGGGAGCTGACGCGACGGACGCGCGGGGTAAGTGTGGAGAAAGTGGCAGAAGAACTCGGCCGTTATCTCCGCGGATGGCAGGGCTATTTCGGCTTCTGTCAGACCCCGTATGTGCTGAGAAACCTCGACTACTGGACACGGCGACGACTTCGATCGTTTCTGTGGAAGCAGTGGAGTGGGGCAGCGGCCCGCATTTTCCGGACGCAACCTGCCGTTAGCATCGCTCTGCGTAAACTTGAGGAGACCGTCGGCACCGCGCTTCTCGTTAGATCTTCAAAGCGATCCTTTCGTCTCACTGACGCGGGAGCCTTTCTGTATGAATCCGCATCTCGAATGATCGCGGTCCGCGATGAAGCCGTGGCCGCATTACGTGGAGAACATCGCGGATGCCTTGGGCGGCTTGTCATAGGTACAAGCGGAGCAAACAGTCTCGATCGCGTCACCCAACTTACTGGTAGGTTCCGTGAAATTCATCCGTCTGTGCGAATCGAAATCATCGCCGACAAGCCGCAGCAACTAGTTGGGCTCGGTGCCGAACGTCGCATCGACGTGGCCTTCTTGTCGAATTCCGCGTTGAAGCAGTACCGAATGACAAGTTCTCTCAGTCAACTCGAATTGGCTTCATTAGATCAAGCTCTCTCCTTCGTATTACCGAGGCGCGGCTGCTCCCATGTCTTGAGGACATTCGAGAAGGTTGTGCGAGAAGACCTTCGGAGAAAAAGGGCCAATAGGATTGCTAACACGAACCGACACGTCATCGAATCGCCTGAGTGGATCGGACAAAAAAGCGGACGAAATTGTTCGCCAGGTTTAGTTTCTAAACGGGGAGGTAATGAAATGAAGGGTACCGTGGATGACCCGAGTGGCGGGGTGGCTCCGGGCGGCTGATATCCCAACCCCCTGTGGAGAGCAATCCTATGCCATTGATTTCAAAGGCAGAAAGAGTTTTGGCGAGGGACACCCGTTCTGGGAAGTGATGCCAATCACGCATCTGTGCAAGGAACGGCCTCTATTGGATCGCTTGAATTGCCAGCATTCTAGGTATGACTGCGTTGTAAACTTTCCAATCAGGATTAGGAATTACAACCGGGATCCCACATTGGGTTGATCACCAAATCGTTAAAATCCGACCGCCTTGGTGAGTGGAACCTCGGTCACCCAACGCTCCGCCAGGGCAATGATACCCGTTGTCCATTGAAGGAACGCACGCTGCGCAATGGTAGTGCAGCTCGTACCGCCCAATTCTCCCAATCGTCGGCATTACGTTCGGAAAAGGCCGAGCAGAGTTCACGGTAAGTTGGGTTCGCCAATGTAGCGCTCGTAAATGCGAAATCTATCCAGTGATCTCGTTTCATTCCACGGCAGAATCTTTGCCACAAATGCGGCTCTAATGCCGCCAGAGCAATGCTTCCTTCGGAACAAGAATAAACGGAATAACACACCGCACTGCCGTCAAGGTGCGGAACCTTCGGATAACAAAAAATTTGGCTAGCCTCATCCGCGTAAACTTCGTAGAACCCTCCGCCCCGGCGCAGCCCCTCAAGAGCCATTATAGCCATCCAGAATGCGCTGGCTATGTCCGCCAACTGGATTCGCTGCCAGACGGAATCAAATGAGGCGATTAAACCAGCAGCTGCCAGGTAATTCAGATCGTGCCCCGGCATGTTACGAAAGAGCGGATCACGGGATCCTATCAGACGTACATATACCAACCCGACATTTCCTCTGGTCAGTTGTTGTGGATTTACTTCGAGCCGATCCATTGCGCCCGGGAGACTGGTGTCGAATACAATGCGTGCGTCGGCGGCTAGCGATCGGAAGCGCTGTTGACCAGTCTCAAGTTTTAAGTCGAGAATCTCTGACCTTTTGCCAGCGTTGAGCCAACTGAAGAGGTCTGGTGCCAGTGTCTGGAGGAAGTCGCCTCGCGGAGGCATCAGACGCACCACCTCGAAACCAAGTGAAGCCAGTATTTTGCCGGCGAGCGGACCCGGGAACAATCTACACATCTCAAGTACAAGTGAAGCTCCCAAGCCGACACCCCTTCCAAGTTGACTTGCGCGACGGTCTGGTGCACTGTGAGACTAACTCAATAAGTGCGAAGCTAACGCTGCATCAATTTAAAAGCAACGTTGGTCCCCATGCCGAGCGGAATGCCTAGCTGGATGACAAGTTCTGCAAGGGGTTCCAGGTAACGAGCATTCCGTAGTGGCCCCGTATCAATCGCTTCATAACCGATCTTTTCAATTAAACCCTTCACAACCGTTTTTGCCGCTCTATCATCTCCGCAATAGAACACGGTAGCGATCTGTGTTCCGTATTTAGGATTTCCTGAAGCAAGGACGGTCGATGCGATCGTGTTGAATGCTTTGACTACTACTGCACCATGCGCCAACTTGGCAATTTCTTCAGCGCCGGAGGTGGTATGACCTAGGGTGAGCGAAAAAAAGTCGTCTGAGAGCGGATTGGTACAGTCGATCAGTAATTTCCCTGATAGTGGACCCAGGGCTTTGATCACTGGTGCAACGAGAGGCGGCGATCCTGGAGTTGCCAGCAAGAGGGTGTCGCTGAACGCGCCCGCATCCGCTATGCCCCCGCCTCCGGCGTTTGGTCCGACGGATTCCGCTAGTGCCTTGGCTCGCCCATCAACCCTGGATCCAAACATTATTTTGTGACCCTTACCAACCCATAACCTACCCAGGGCCGCGGCCATCTCTCCGGTCCCTATGATACCGATATTCATTTTCACCACGCCCCGCTGTCTGGATTCACCACTGCTATGGCCGACGATCGGACGTTCCTGGGATCAGGTGCCGGCGCGGACAGTCGCCGCTCCTTTATCCACGTGGACTTTTCCCGATTCCCCTGATGATCGGGTTATAGCCTCCACTATTTCATTCGCTCGCCCAGGGTCTGTAACCCAAGTTCGATAGAATTCGTAGGGGCAATCCGCGAGGCCGTGTCTCGGTATGGCACTGTACCCGCGATGCGTAATGTTAAAGAGGTGGTTCTCCGCTGTCCAAGTCTGTCTGGCATCGCGCACAGCAGCTGGCGAAAGCAAACCATACTGGACTTCGTCTGGTGCCGTCCCGCATTCTGCCAGGAGCGTACCATCGAAATTCACGATACAAGAATGGCCGAAGTACGAGTACACCGAGTCTCGTCCTGCCATGTTAGCAACGGCTACATACGCAAGGTTCTCCCAGGCTCGTACCTGAGCAACCATTCTCTGCTGTTCTTTTGCCGGATACATATAACCTTGAATGCGTATTACTAATTCAGCGCCCTTCATTACCGTATCGCGCACAATTTCTGGCAAGTTACCGTCGTAGCAGATGATCGCCCCTAACTTTAATCCTTTAGGCCCATCACAAACCATCGTCTCATTTCCCGGATACCAGGGTTCCACCGGCACCCAAGGGTTAATCTTGTGATAATTCAAGACAATTCGTCCTTCGTCATTGATTATGAGTAGTGAGTTGAATGGGTTACCTTCCGGGTTTTCTTCACCGGTGATCGAAAAAACTCCCCAGATTCGATTCCGCCGACACGCAGCGGAAAAGATTTCAGTTTCCGGACCGGGCACCGAAGTAGTAAGAGAGCGCCACTTTGTGGGATGGAATCCTTGAGTGCTGTATTCAGGAAAGATGATCAAGTCGCAACCCGGATAACCGCGCCTTGTGCCGTCGATGAATGCAACGATTCTCGTGCAGTTCTTGAGCACGTCCTCTTTCGTTTCGCACATTGGCACCCGGTAATTGACGACTGCCACGCCCACTGTGCTTGGAGATGATGAGATGGTTCCGATAGGCATAAATCCTCCTTGGGTCGAGCGTGATTTCGACAATGATGCTTCGTCTAAAACATCAGCTTGAACGCAACCTGTATGTTCCGGGGTGTCGTCGCGGTTGATGTTACCTGCCCAAACAACGCCGAGCTGATGTCATTTATAGGCGCCTGATAGTTCGTGTGATTAAGCAAATTGAAGAACTCAAATCTTAGTTGCGTGTTAATTCGCTCTCCGATTTGCGTGTTCTTAAATATGGAAGAATCGATGGTGAACAAACCCGGTCCCTCAACCGAATTTCTAGGAGCATCGCCAAACCTAGGTGTGCCAAAAGGAATTGCAGAAAAACATGCGGTGTCAAACCACATTGCCGCATTGCGTTTGCCGGGTGGAAGGTTCGGGTTGCAAGTTTGGTCGGGACGGGAGAAGAATTCACCAGTCGCTTGCGGGTCAGCGGAATCAATAATATCGACGGGGCGGCCTGATTGAGCGGTGATGATTCCGTTTACCTGCCAACCGCCTAAGATCTTTCGCGCGGTCAAAGAGGAGAAGTGAGTCGCACCGGGGATCTCCCACAGGAAACTCCCGATAAAGCGATTTCGAACGTCATAGTTTGACAGCGCCCGCTCGGCTTTTAGATTGGTCGAATCCTGGGGGTACAGAGCTGCTCCAGGAATCACTTGAAATCGATTTGCTGCCGAATTGTCATCGATCATTTTGGACCAGGTATAAGCCCCCGAAAAGTAAAGGTTGTGGCTGGCGCGCTTGGTTATGCTTGTCTGCAATCCGTTGTAATTGGAATTGAATATTGTGCTCGAGGTATCCGCCAAGCCTATGCCGGGAAAGGGCGAGCGCAAGGGAATAGTTGCTGGGGTATTTGGGATCCCGGGTACAAACAGCTTTGCCTGAGTTGGCGAATTAAAACCAACCAAGTGGTGTCCCTCTGTTCCCACGTACGAAACCTGCGCCGTGAGGTCTTTAACAATTTCGCGTTGCACCGTCAAATTCCACTGTTCAATGTAAGGAGTCCTCTGATGTGGAAGCCAGCCCGATACAATTTGCTCAAACCCGGGTGGTGGTTGGAATGGCAGTGGATTGACGAGATACGGACTGTTTCCGGAGTAAGGGTCTGCAAACGGCGTAGAGAATCCCTCAATCGTGTCCCAAAAACCGGGAGTCGTAGTGCCATCGATGTTGGAGTAGAGGATTGGCTGACTATAGTAAATGCCATAAGCGGCACGGATGCTGGTCTTCCCGTTCCCGAAGGGGTCCCATGCTAGGCCGAGACGAGGAGCAAAGTTGTGCTTCTGGGTTGGATAAATCCCTTTGGCAACACCAGGATCGCCCGGGTACACGACGCCAGGAGTAACCTGTGGATGAACTATCGATTGCTCACCGTGAATGAGAGTCGCCATCCGATTATGCAACTCGGTTGCGGGAGTGAAGAGGTCATATCGCAACCCCAAACTAAGAGTAAGTCGGCTTGACACCTTCATTTTGTCTTCTACAAAGGGACTGAAGTAAGTGGTTCTAAAATAACGGCTTGCTTCTCCGCCTCCTTGAAAAAACTCCGTGGGAAGACCAAGGAGGAAATCTGCGGTGGGATTGCCTGAGGCCGTACCATAGAATCCGAATGCACCCGGAAAGGTTGTGAAATACTGCGAATTCATTTGAATTCGCCGCACGGCGACGCCAAATTTGATTTGGTGGCGACCAAAATCATGGGAGACGTTATCTTCCACCTGAAAAATATTATCGATTCTCGGGGTTGGTGCTGAATCATTCAGGCCAATTGCGTTAAACCCGGAAATCCCAAGCTCTGGGAAGTAGGGGAAACCCCCGGAAACTGCCGGCAAGGTAACGATCGGATACGTGAATCCATAATCTCTCGCGTTGACCGTGTTCGCCGGTTGGTTAAACACGGTAGCAGAACGGATGTAGGCAAATCTTGCCTCATTGATCCAAGTGGGTCCGAACACATGCGTCTCATTAATCTCGAAATTCTGAAATAGAGCCGTGTCGGTGACGCCAAACCCCGGAGTTGCAATCGAACCAAAAATTGCAAAAGGTTGAATAGGCTGGGCCACATTGGCATCATCGAATAGGTAGCGGAAAGTCAAAATATCATTGGACGAGAGATTCTGATCGAGACGAGCCAGAAACTGGTCTTCTGTCGTCGGAGAATTTAACAATCCCACCCACGTATTTGGCCCGTCGTTGGGTGTTGCAAAAAGACCTCCACGCACAATTGCGGCCGCCACTGGATTTATATCCGCCGGCGGAATTATATTTCCAGGGAAGAGTGCCCCCGTTGCAGGATTAATCGGGGGGAATGGATCGTTCAAGAAATTGCCGCCCAACTCAGCAGGGGACGGAACTGATGCGACGCTGACTTGTTGCCTATGATCACGAACCCCTTCGTAACTGGCAAACCCGAATGTCTTGTTCTTAATCAGTGGCCCGCCAAGAGTGGCTCCAAAGTCGTGCCGTATTCGCGGCTCGCGTTGTGGAGCGAAGAAATTGCGGGCATCCAAGACATCGTTCCGCTCAAAGATGAACGCTGAACCGTGCACCACGTTGCTACCGGAACGAGTCACAACGTTGGTGACGACACCACCCGCTCCGCCAAACTCGGCCTCGTAATCGCCGGTGTAGACCTTCAATTCAGAAAGTGCCTCTGGATTCGGAACTATCATCACTGTGTTCAGGCTTGGCTCTATGTCAAAAGTTCCGTCGATTAGAACCAAGTTATCCCATGGCCTGACTCCATTTGCCTGTGGAGAGAATGCAGATGCTCCAGCGGTAGAGGGAGTTCCTAGATTCGCGGTGCCTGGGATTGGCGGATTCACCCCAGCCTGGAGTTGTGCGAGCTGCAGAAAATTGCGTCCGGTTAGAGGCAGATCCTCAATCGGCTGCTGCGAAACGACGTTCCCTAAAGCAGGAGATTCCAGTTCAACTTGTCCGGTACTCGCGGACACCCGAATAGCCTGACCCACAGCCCCAACCAGGAGCTGAACATTAACTCGCAGGTTCTGATTGAGAAGCAACTCAGCGTTTACGATTGAATTCTGAAAGCCCGGTTTTTGAACCGAGATTGTATAGGCTCCGATTGCCATTCCCGTAAATGTATAAGTCCCGTCTTGCGCTGATGTTTCGCTCCGAGCCGCGCCGGTTGAGACGTGTGTTGCAATCAACTGAGCTCCCGGAACTATCGCCCCGCTAGGATCAGTCACCGTTCCATAAATTGAACCGGTCGTTTGAGCACCAGCAGATGTCGACAAGAACGCGAACACCAACATAAACACCGACAATATAAAGGTGCCGTGAAAATAGCGATTAAGGAAGAGGTGTTTGCCGAAGGTCCGATTCCGGACATCTGTCAGAAACATCGACGCCTCCTTGCGCTCGTGCGTACGATCGCTCGCAGTGCTCAAAATTAATTTCGTTATCAGGCCAAAGTGCTAGACTCTCGAAGCCGGTTTACAAACACGAAGAGCGAATTCATCACTGTCATTTTGGCGGGAGTTTAGAGGCGGCGTTGAATAACGCAAGCTTATAATTTTTATAGAGCAATTATATTTCGTTATGCTATAACATCCGAATATAGGTGCTCTCAGATGGCGACTATGGACTTGTTTCAGCTAGAAACCTTCCTCGCGGTCGCGCAGGAAAAGAGTTTCACCGCAGCTGCAAAAAGACTGCACCGCACTCAACCGGCAGTGAGTCAAACCATCCAGAAACTGGAGAGCGATTTGGGCCAGTCACTCTTTGATCGCTCATGCCACGGAGCACTGACGGATGTAGGGCACGTACTCGAGGATTACGCCCAACGGCTGCTTAGTTTGCGAAACGATGCACATCGCGCGATGGGCGCAGTTCAACAACTGCAAAAAGGCACTCTTGGGATAGGTGCGAACGAATTCACGTCGCTTTATTTGCTTCGTATCTTGGACGAATTTCGGCGGTGTTGTTCCAGTATCACTGTGACTATTCAGCGCTCCTTGGCTAGTCAGATCCCGAAAGCTGTTCTGGAGCACCGAGTCGACATCGGAGTTGTGTCCTTTCATCCAGACGAGCCCGCACTCAGATCGATCGTTGTCTACCAGGACGAATTGATGTTTGTTGCTCCTCCCAATCACCCATTAGCGTCGCGCTCAGAGATTAGCCTCAAGGAGTTAGGAGCCGAGTCTTTCATAGCGCACAATGTTCCATCACCGACTAGGGAGAGAGTCATGCAGGCATTCAGGAAGCACAAGACGCCGATTCACATCGTTGTCGAAATGCCGACACTTGAGGCCATCAAAAAGTTTGTCATGATGGGAAACGGCATTACCCTCGTGCCGGGCAGCTGCGTTGAAGAAGAGGTTGGCAAGAATGAACTTGTACGTATACCTGTTTCAGAGTTAAGGTTCGAACGCAAATTGCGAGTCGTGTACCGCAAGGGTGCCCATCTTTCCCACGCCGCCCGCGCCTTCCTGAACGTTGCAGAAGCTGTAGCTTCGGCAAGAAAAGGCCATTACCTTTACCAGATCGAGCATTGAGCGCTGAGCTACGCGCCTCCTTCTGAGCCCTGGGACCAGCCCGCGGCGGCGGATGCTGCCTTGGTTACGCGCGGCTTTCCAAGCTCCCCTAAATATCTCAAGGCATTTAATCCTAAGAATTTTTGTTTCTCTTCTTCATTCATGAAGTCGCAATGCCGTCGGATTGCATCCACGTCCTGCACATATTTTCGGACATGCTCACACCACGGCCAATCGGTCGCAAAAAGCAAAGGCTCGGCTCCGACGCCCTCATAGAGCTTACGAATTCGCTGCAATTGTTTCGGAAATGGATACTCATGCTCGTCATCGAAGCAGTATCCTAAAATCGCGGTGGAGAGAAACAAATTGTTGTATTTTTTCGACAGGCGAATTGCGATGTCACCATGCGGACCGAGAGGATCGAAACAACCAGCATGATTAAGCTGAACCCGAAGGTTTGGGAATTCGGAAAGCACCTCATCGAGTTCCTCTAAGAGTGTCAGCAGTGTCGGAGTTTCGGGAGGAGCAGTCTCCTCCGGTCCAATCATTACAACTCTTTCCATCGACTGCGCCAATTCGAACGCTTTCATTAGGTGCCGGTCGTTCATGTGAATGCCAAGTATTCCCGGGAACACTTTCATACCGACGGCGCCAGCCTCAAAGTCCTTTTTCAGGATGAAGAGAGTCCTCTCATCGCGGGGATCAGGTGTCGTTGTAAACCAGTAGAGACGATCGGGATATTTCTGAACGTAGAATCGCGCATATTTCTTTCCAGATACAAAGTCCTCGGGAGCCATTCCATTCCGTTCCAGGAAGCGGGCCACGTCCTGCGCGGTGTAGCTGATTAGAAACGCCTGGTCCACGGCTGCGCGGTCCATTTCAGCGATGAGCAAATCACCATCGTGACTATGCCAACTGTAAGGCTCGGTCAAACTTCGTTCCGGGTTGATTTCACGTAGGTAGACGCGATGAACTATATGGACTTCCGTATCGATGACCACGTCGAACCCCCGTCTAGCTGGAAGTGTTAAGCCTCGATTAAGCCGTCAAATAATCGATAGTTGTCGCGTAATGAGCTAGCACGACATTCTCAAAGTCCTGTTCATGAACGTATTCGTCCGTGCCTCCCATGTTTCTTGAAGGGGGACCGTAGATTGCGACGGGAACTCCTCGGTACTGCCAGAGACGGGTATCGGCACCCCAGTGCACCACTCTCAGCATCGGTTTTTTGCCGACTATACTCGTGACATTGTGACTCATGAGCTGGACGATTTCCGAATCGGGAGCCGTATAGACAGGTTCTGTGACAAGCTCCCACTCGTAACTCCAGTCCTTGGGCTCGACCGGTGTTGCTCTGAGCAAGCGAAGAATCTCAGATTCGAGTTGAGAGTGCCTCATTCCGACCGGTGCTCTCATGTCGATGCTCATCTCGCACTCTTGGGGGATGACATTGACTTTCACGCCGCCTGATATGACCCCGGGACTAACGGAAATTGAATCGACGATCCAGCCCAGCCCTTTTCCTTCCTCACTGCTTTCGAGGAGCTGCCGAGCTTCCTCAAAATGGAACTCCATGCCAGGAGGCGGCGGCACCCGCTGGCCCTGCAGGTGCTTCACTGCTTCAACTAAAACGAGCATCTTCTCGATTGCATTGTCTTTTGCGGACGCAAGTGCCCCATGGCCGCCCTTTCCGTAGGTGCGCAATTTCAGCCAATTAATTCCTTTGTGGCCGATCACGATCGAATCGGTACCACTCGGCTCACCGTTAATGGCTGCCGTTCCAGCAATGTCGGGAAATTGTTCCAGCAGCCACTGGGCTCCCCATACTCCACCAGTTTCTTCATCGGACACTAGTGTCAATGTCACTTTGGAGTCTTTAGCTAGGTTGTGCTCATGTGCCAACAAAAAACATATGAGGGACGCCGTCGATCCGGCTTTCATGTCGCACGCGCCGCGACCAACGATCTTGTGGTCGTGAACCTCTCCACTGTAAGGGGGGTAGGTCCAATCTCCTGCATTGGCAACGGGAAACTGATCGATGTGTCCGTTCAGAACCAAGTGTCTTTTTTCGTTAGTTCCCAGTTGGCACACCAAATTGGGGTTGCCGGCTCTGGGTTCATGAATTGAACCTTGGATACCCCGAGAGTCCAGAACCTGCCGCAGGAACCGGAAGCACTCCGTGGTATCTCCGGGCGGGTTGTCTGTGGGGATACTAATTAGATCGCAAAGAAGTTTTTTAAACTCCGGCATTCTACGACGAGCTTCGCTAAGAAGTTCGGATTTCGCTACGAGGAAGGATTCTGTTCTTCGTTGGACTGACATTCCTCACCTTTCGAGTTCGTCAACAGCACCTGAGGTGTTTACCGCCGGTAATTTGTAAAATCAATGAGGTGTGGCCTATTAGCATACGCGGACATTTCAGTCAAGCAGTTCTCGCAAGGCCCTTAGACCGAAGAGCTGCTGATTATTGGCGTCTCCCGGAACCCCGGGCCGATGGGCGTGTCAGTTTTGCGCGCGGACCAGAGTTGCATCAGTTCGCTCGGTATATCGCAAGAATCCGTCAGTCCTTCAAGGGGATAAGCAATGACTCCGAAGGGATCTTGGGTATCAGGGAATCTACATTCCCTGTTCCTTCCCTGATCGTTCCCTGTTTCGATTTGCCTCAAATCGTTCAATTTTGCCGCCAACCTCCGGATCCCTTGGTCCTTACCGGCAAAGTTGGTGCTCCAAAAACGCAAAATTCCCTGTATTTTTCCCTGTTAGCAGGGAAATGGTTCGGAGAATAGTTCGCACGCGACTGCGTCCACCGCCACCCAGTCAGTGTACAGTCCAGAGAGATCCTTTACAGAACGTTCCTAAGACATAGTTTACACCCTTGGGCCAAAAGGGTTTTCTAAGGGTTGCAGAGTCTTCTCCTCAAGATCGATGTAACCGAGATCATAGTCCATAAAGCTGACCAGCCAAATACCGTCGTCGACCTCTTTGATGCCTACAGCTTGACCTGCGAGAGAAGTGCTGAGATTTATTTTCTTTTTGAAAATGCAGATCCTTCCGCAGTAGGTAACCAGAGCTGTCCGATCGTGGAAAGGATAGGAGAGTTCTCCGATGCCCCGATATTGCCGCGTGGAAGCCTTATAGACTTCGACGGGGCACTTCATATCGAGGGCCTCATGCGGGCGCTCGTTGTTAAACTCGTGAACGAAGGCATCGAACTTGGCTTGTTGCTGAAGGAAGTTGGAACCGGCCGGCCGGTAGCTTCTGTCTTTAAAGTTCGATGCATGCGTTCGTGGCGACCGTTCTGTTGCGGATGGCCGGGCTGGATACGCTCGATGGTAATGCCGAGGCGAAGCCACCAAACGGCTAGCCTACTTAGGTTGAAGAGACCATTCGGTGAAGCAAAGGGCACGCCGTTGTCGGAGCGAATGGCTTGGGGCAGGCCTCGCTCCTGGAACAGGCGCTCAAAGGCGGTAAAAGCACCCTGTTCCTTGACGGACTCCATGGCTTCGCAGAGCAAAAGATAACGGCTGGCGTAGTCCGAGACGGTAAGGGGGTAGCAATATCTTTTGTCTCCGAGCATGAACTCGCCCTTGTAGTCGGTGCACCACAAAGCATTCGGAACGAGTCCTTCGGATAAAGGGGTACCTTCGGTTTTTGTGCGCGAGCGCCTTTGCCGAGTTACCAGCCCATAGCGGTCCATGATGGCGTGGATGGTGCTGCAGGCGGGTACTCGGACATCGTTGGGCAACTTGCGTAGCAGCCGTTCCCGAATCTTGCGAGCGCCCCAAGTTGGCTTCTCTGGCCGCATGGTGACAATCATTGCTTCGATCTGAGCGGGGAGCTTATTGGCGTAGCGGTAGGGGGTTCGCGCCCGGTCCGTTAATCCTTTTAGCCCGCACTCTTTGTACCGTTCATAGATTTTGTATCCGGTAACCCGGGAGATGCCGAACTCGCGGCATAGCGAAGCCATGCACTCCCCATCCTTGAGCCGCAACACAAACCGCATGCGTTCTTCCACGACGGACCGCTCCTTCCATGGCATCGACACCTCCTGGCTGGATTAATCCAGCCAGGAGGTGTAAACCATGTCTCCGGAACGTTTTGTATAGGGAAAGTCCGAACGCTCAAAGTTGCGAATTTCGGGCCAAATTGGGCAGGACTCGATACACGCGGGCGGTCCTTAAAGGGCTTCCATCGACGATGCGACTAAATTGGGTTCGAAAATCTCAGAACGAAATCCCAAGGTTCCCTTCCGTAGACCTAAGGGAACCGTGAGTTCGAATTACTGCCCCTCCGCCACCCAGTCAGCAATTAACTCTCTGTTCCCCAAAACTTGTGGAATATCGCGAATTTTGGGCCGAATTGGCCGAAATTCAAGACGCATGCGCCCTTCTTCGAATGACTGCCCCCCGCCAATCAGTACACTGTTCGGGAAGATTGCAAATGTCGAAATGTCTCTCTCTTGGTGCTGTACTATCACAAAGATCGATTTTGTGGCCCATACTGCGCAAATGTTGCACCGACCATTTTCGGTGATTTTTATCCTCGACCTTTGAGCGATCGGCGTATCTTGGCCGGGATCATGTCCTCGGGCCGCGCCCATTCGAGGTTTCCGCTCGCAAGTCAGACCGACGCTGTGCGAAACTGTCGCGTCTCTCGGCCGAACTATTCTTTGCCGTGTCAACGCACAAGGAGGGCGATGATGAGAGCTCGAAGCATATGGGTAGGTGTGTTGGTGATGTTGGGATGTACAGTCACGGCGGCGATGCGCGCCAACGCAGCGGAAAATCACAGCGTGGCGCAGGTGCTGAATCACAGCGTTTCGGGAGCGGAGAAGGAATTAATGTCCGCGGCGGATGCGATGCCGGAAGATAAGTTTTCGTTTGCGCCGACCATCGGGGAATTTAAAGGCGTGCGCACCTTCGGTGAGCAGCTAAGACATGTCGCCGCGGTGAACTATATTCTTGGCGCAACCATTCTGGGCGAGAAGCCGCCGGTTGACGTCGCCGGGGAATCGGGCCCAGCGACAATAAAATCAAAGGCTGAGATCATAAAGTTCGCTAACGATTCGTTCGCTTACCTGCATAAGGCCATTGATTCCATCGACGAGAAAAATATGCTGGTGCCGATCAAGAATCCTTTTGGGGATGCTCCCGCAACCCGATTGGGAATGGCGGTGCTGGGAGCGCAGCATATATTCGACCATTACGGTCAGATGGTGGAGTATTTGCGCATGAATGGAATCGTGCCTCCGGCCAGCCGATAGCCTTAGTGAGGGTGCGCGGCAGCAGTTACTCCCAATTTTTCAATCGAAGATTTCTTGGGCAGTTGTCCGGTAACGCGACAATCAGGAGTTACCTCCCGCTGCCGTCGGCGAGGAGATATGACACTCGCAAGAGTGTAAACAAGTGATCATGCGTTCGGGGACAGATTGTCGTTAGGATGTATACAGGTATGGCTGGCAGACCGCTGCGAGCGCTTCGGATGAAATTGTCTCACCGTGCTGCAAACAGACGAGGCTGGTGGAGTATGGTGCGGTTTCAAAAGGAAATTCCAGATTAAGCAGTCTATTTTTATTTTGACTGTGGTTCTTGCCGCCTCCTTGGCCGCTCAGGAAGCGTCACAAACGCCAGTTTATGTGATCGATCTTTCTCCCTTTGTGCCACAGGGAGCGACTCCCGACGTTAACGGTACACTCGCGTTCCTCACAGATCGCATTCTTGCAGTCGGTATGTGTTTCAAAGCGGTGTGTAATCTTGAAACATTCAAATTAGAGAATGGTAAAGCGCTCCAGCTCGGCCAGATGAATCGGATCGTGCATTATCACGCTATTCTACGTTCTAGTGATGGCGGCTTGCTCTTGGGCGGTGTCAGAAGGGGCAAAGAAAAGGGAGCAATTCTTTTCGACCAGGAGTTGCATACGCCCCGCTGGATCCCAGCAGTTGCTAGCGCGTCAGCGCTGGGCGAGAAAATTCCCGAAGGCTCGGGGCGATTGTTGGCCCACACTGTCAATTTGGCCGCGTATCTGGATCAGGAAACAGTCCGAATACAGAACATTGATGGAGAGCTTTTAGGATACTTCGAGGTAGGAAAATCCAGCCCCGCGATTACTTTCTTAGGCAAAGATCGAATCTTGTTTGAAGAGAGCGATAGGCCAGAAATCCGCGAGTTCAATGGCACGGTTCTTCGAACGCTCAAAAGGCCAGACAGGGCGCTGGGAGAAAGAATAAGGCAGTCAGAAGATGGATCCCGCCTACTTTACGATGGCTTCACACGGCACGTCGGGCCGACTCGGGCCATCATGGAAGACGCCCTTGTCGTACCGTCCGCTGGTCTGTCAATCGATGGCTCTGTCCCGAATGGAGAGATGGTTCGTGTGATCGACACTGGGAGCGGAACACAGTGTTTTGAATGGTGTGGAAAGGAGAAGCTGCTGCCGCCATTCGTAGATCATGTAGACAGGGCACACACCGCGCTCGAAGCGCTGCCCTCAAACGGAGAGTAGGAACATCTCCGCATAGCCGCGCGTCGACGATGTGGAGAGAGCTTGAAGGATCGACCGCCAAGGAGGAAAATGAATTCCTTTGAAATCCTTCATGCCTTCTTTACGACATTGAGCGTACTGTAGGCGAATGAATGGAATTGGAATGCGGCGTCGTGAACTCGCCTTCAGCGGTGCTGCAAGCAGAGCGCGTCGAAACATTCCGGAACTGCGAGTGAATATTATCGTCACCACGGACAAAGGAACGATTGAAGCTTTGCGGACCGCAGCAGGTTTGGCCGCGAACCTGGGAGCCCAAATCACCCTGATCGCGATAGAGATCGTCCCTTGGCAGCTTCCATTGCAAAAACCTCAGGTGCCAGTCGCCTTTCTTGAACGAAAACTTTCTGGGCTCGTATGCGAAGCGGGGGTTGTGGGGGAGGTTCGGATTCGGCTTTGCTTGTGCCGCGATCAGCGCGCCATCTTGCGGAGGATTTTGCAACCACATTCCTTGGTCGTAATCGGCGGACAAAATCGGTAGTGGTTGAGCCGGGAACGGAATCTGAAACAGCTCTTCACAGGCTCGGGGCATCGAGTGATTTCTGTTGGACTAGACCGGAGAAACTGACGAAACCCAGTCTCGCCCGGCGCAAAGTATCCTCAAACTAGTCGACGGCGAATGGCGAGCAGCCAAAAGATGCAGAAGACCCAGGCGAGAATACTGGCGAGGGCCAAGGCGAAGGCTACACGTGAAGAAAGGAGAGCGAGGTAACGCGGGTGACGCACTGAATGGTAGGGACCGCTCATAATTATTTTACGGTTGTTGAGATCTCCAGAAAAATGGCCGAGAAGAAATTGATCTGTCCAGGCGAGCCAAGCACAGCCCGCAAGAGACAACAATAGACCCAAAGTCTGGTAGCGCGGGCTTTCGAGCATGGGTACAAGACGCCAGTGGCCGTAATCGACAAACGCAAGCAGATCGCATAACGATAGAATCGCGATTAGCCGAAATAACCAGGATCAAAAGTAAGACCCGCCAACTCGTTGCCGGCTTGACCTCCATCGTGCCGCGGCGCGGACGCGAACCCCACGAATACAGCAGACAGCGCACAATTGAGCTTACTTGGCACTCCAAACGAACGCGCTCAAGAAGGCAGGCTAAGGTCATGCCCGAGATAATCGACTGGCAGCAACCGCCGCGGCGTACTCGTCGCCTGTTTTTCCTGGTTCTTGCCATTCTTGCCGTCGTCATTTTCAGCAGCCGGACGGCGTTATCGTATTACGTCGACGCGCTCTGGTTCCAGTCGCTCGGTTATGGGGGCATCTTCCGGAAGACGCTCACCCTTCAATGGGCGGTCTTTGCGGTATTTTTTGCTCTCACATTTCTTTTTCTGTACGGGTGGTTCCTCGCGCTGAGATGGGCGTATCGGTCCGATTTGCCGGACGATTACATGATCGTCATTGGCGGCCAGCGGTTGAAGCTACCGGTCGCGCGCATCCTGCGCCTCCTGGGTCTCGTAGTCTCTCTCGTCATCGCCGTCGTGACCGGAGCCAGCATCATGATGCAGTGGCCGACATTCGCACTCTATCGGTACGCACCACGCACGACCGGTGGCGCTGTGGATCCGATCTTCGGCAAGCCGGTCAACTTTTATCTATTCACTCTGCCCGCATGGCAGTTCATCACGGGCTGGCTGCTGACGCTGGCCGTAATTGCCTGTGTAATTGCCGTTTTCTTTGTTTTCGTTACCGGCAGCACACGAATGCTCTCGGGACGCCGGGGCAGATACATCTCATTGCCGTGGCGCGGGTTCTCTGTTGCGTTTGGCTTCTTGCTGCTGACGCTCGCGATGCGCGCATATATGGCCCGATTCGAGCGATTGTTCGACGAACATACGATCTTCGGCGGAGTGACTTACACGGATGCGCACCTCATGCTTCCCGGTATGCTCGCCGTCTGTGCCGCGCTGGTTCTCGGTTCTGCGATCGCAACCATCAATCTCGTCGCGGTGCCGCGCATGCGCTGGCTCGTGGCAGCGGTCGCTCCAGCTGTCATCTGTTATCTCGTCCTTCAAATTTCCGGCTGGTACGTCAGCAGCTTTATCGTTAAGCCGAACGAACTGGTTCGCGAGCGACCCTACATCGCTTACAACATTGGCATGACGCGGCGAGCCTATGGATTGGACCGCCTCGCCGAGCGTGAATTTCCCGCGGAGACCACGGTTGAGGCGGCCGATCCAGCGAACAATCAGGCTACGCTGCAAAACATACGGCTCTGGGACTGGCGCGCGCTCCAGGATACGTTGCGTCAGATTCAGGAAATCCGCACCTACTACGACTTTCCCGACATCGATATCGATCGCTACGAAATCAACGGCACAATGCGACAGGTGATGCTGGCCGCACGGGAGCTCAACGTCGAAAAGCTTCCGGAGAGCAGCCGCAATTGGATCAACGAGAAGCTTATCTACACCCACGGCTACGGTATCACCATGAATCCCGTAAATGGGTTCACGCCGGAAGGACTGCCGACCTTGATTCTGAGTAACATGCCTATTCAGAGCACCGTCGAGAGCATCGTTGTAAAGCGCCCGGAGATTTATTTCGGCGAGTTGACCAACACCGACGTGTACGTGAAGACGCGGCAACAGGAATTCAACTACCCGCAGGGTCAAACGAACAGCCTGACATCCTACCAGGGCAACGGAGGCATCCTACTCGGCGGTTTCCTTCGCCGGCTCCTCATCGCGTCCGACCGAGGCGACCTCACGAAACTCCCGTTTAGCGACGATATCAACGGGGAGAGCCGGTTGCTTATGCGTCGCAACGTGCGCGATCGGGTCGCGGCGCTCGCGCCATTCCTGACTTACGATTCGGATCCGTACATCGTCATCGGCGATGATGGCCGGCTCTCGTGGATTATGGACGCGTTTACATCCTCAGACAGCTATCCCTACTCAAGCCACTATGCTCTCGGCGACACCCCCATCAACTATCTGCGGAATAGCGCTAAGGTGGTCATTGACGCCTACGACGGCACCACGACGTTCTATGTGTTTGATCCGCAGGACCCGATCATTATGGCGTATCGCCAGATTTTCCCTGCGCTGTTCAAAGATGCAGCAGCCATGCCGGAAGCCCTGCGCAAACACGTTCGTTACCCCGAGTTGTTGCTCAAGCTGCAGGCCGCAGTATACGGCCTCTATCACATGACCGATCCGCAGATTTTCTATAACCGCGAAGATCTGTGGACCGTCGCTTCAGAAGTGGGCATGGACGAGGCCGGTCAGCAGAAGACGCAGGCGATGGAGCCGAATTTCGTACTGATGAAACTGCCTGGCGAAACTGTCGTCGAGTTCGTAGAGATTCTGCCATTCACACCGGCTAACCGGAACAATCTGATTGGCTGGATTGCTGGACGTAGCGACGGTGAAAAATACGGTACATCGGTAGTCTACGACTTCCCGAAAACGAAACTCGTCGACGGCCCCTTGCAAATCGAAGCCCGCATCGATCAGAACGCGGAGCTATCAGGGCAATTGACTCTGTGGAATCAGCAGGGATCACACGTGCGGCGAGGCACTCTGCTGGTCATTCCGTGTGGGCACGCGCTGTTGTACGCGGAACCAATTTACCTGCAGGCCGAACGCAGTCCGATGCCGGAGTTGCGTCTGGTGGTGCTCGCGCTGCAAGACCGGCTCGCCTACGGACCGACCTTCGACTCGGCGATGAGGGCTCTGTTTGGGGGAGAGGTCTCGTCACTAAGCGGCACAGCTGCTCCAGTGGAACCGGAACGAAGCGCAGCAGCGTCGGCCGCGGCGACCAAGCCTGGAGCGGAAATGAACGCGCTCATCACCGGAGCGGCCAAAGATCTCGCCGACTACCAGCGCTTAACGGCAGAGGGCAAGCTCGGCGAGGCAGGGCAGAAGCTTGAACAGTTAAAGCGCAAACTCGACGAGCTGAACGCGCGTCAAAAATGATTGCTTCTCTAAAGAGTAACTTTCACAGACGAGCTTGCCGGGCTCCGAACGCGGCGGAGTCATGACTCTTTGTCTACAGAGAACGTGGTCATCGCCAAAGCTGACAACAGTCTTCGAAACGGTTCGAGCTTAGAAGCTGATTTGCTTTCATGTGAGAGTGTCGCGGCCAATTCATTAAATGGGAGGGCAGTGGCACTCAGGTCGCGCGAAGCGGAGAGCTTCCAGTCCCTCTCACGATGAGCGGCACGAAACCTAGGGCAGCAACGGGGTCGGCCCACAATCTGTGCCAGATGGCGTTGACGCACAAACGCGCAAGCGCAATCCAAGCCACGTAGCCGCTCCCCAATGTTTGCTCGTATGTGCCCCACCAATTCTGCCAAGGCTTTTTATGCTGGTGATAAATCCAGTCAACGGGCTGCACAGAAAAGACAACTAGCGCGACTTGTTCCGCTCGGTATATCGCAAGATTCCGTCAGTGCCTCAAGGGGATAAGCAATGACTACGAACGAGTCTTCGGTATCAGGGAATCTATATTCCCCGTTTCTTCCCTGATCGTTCCCTGTTTCGATTTGTCTCAAAGCATCCAATCTAGCAGCTAACCCCCTTGTCTCTTGGCCCTCTGCGGCAATGTTTTTGCTGCAGAACCACAAAATTCCCTGTATTTTTCCCTGTTAGCAGGGAAATGGGGCGGAGAATAGTTCGCACGATACTGCATCCACCGCCAGTCAAGCGATTCCGTGAATGGAAAGGATGGGACAGGGCCCCTGGAGATCGCTTCAACATATGATTCCGCAGACTCGCTGGCCTGGCGTCAGTGGCACCAATGGAATCTGGCGTCGCAACTTTTCAAGGTTCGCCTCAACAAAGGGAAAACGTTCTCACCATACAGATATTGAACCGCGACAACATGAACCTCGCTTACTTCGACTTCAAGCAGGCTCACAGATGAATGGAATGTGCCAGCGTCTCACGTCAGCGTCAGGCGCAATCCTGTTGCACGGGAGATAATGACGGAACACTTGCCCTGTTTGAGCGAGTCGGTTTTCGTTGAGGTTGTGAAGTGCGCTTCGCGGCTGTCTAGTGCCGGCGCGTACAATATTTCGGTTTTGACCGCTCCGCTGACGCCGCGACCGAAATCGAGTTCCACCTCAAGGTCCGCTATCGCGTCCTTGTTCAGAATGATTACCGATGTGCGGCCGCCGGGAAGCTTCGCGGCGTAGGCGGTTGCATTGACTCCCGCATCCTGCAGCTTCGTCGAGAACTCGGTTTTCAGCAGTGTTCCGCCGCTGAACGAGCCTGCAAACTTGAGCCCATACGCAACCGGCTCCAGGAGATACTCTGAGCCCAACGTCGCAATCGGCGTATAGAAAGGATGCGGATGCGCGGCAATCTGTTCGGGAGTTTCGCCCTTCGCTTCGAGAAGCGCGTCGCCGGGAAGAGATCCGCCAACGGAATTGGCCACAGATTTGCCCGTACCCCCGTGCAGATTAACGCCGGAATAGTCATTACTGGCCAGCAGCAGCGAATAGTCGGCTGACCAAAGCGCAGCGGCAAATACGTCGGAGACACCCGGCTTGCCTCCGCGATAGCACGTGTTGCCTTCCGTCATGCGTACGCGCGCACCGATCTTGCTGGCTGCCGCCGTTGCGATATTCGCCGTTTTCTCCACCGTTTGCATCGTCTCCGGTTTCAGCAGGTTTGGAATGTTGACCTCGGGGTTTGTCGCCGGACCGTTAAAGTAATAATGATGAGTTAGGGTGGTTACGTGGGGTGCGGCCTGGATGGAAGGCCACTGGTCAGCAATCTCGGTCAGCCATGACACGGTCCTCGGGGAAATATCAGGCAGGCCGAACTTTGCCGCGGGCATCCGAGCTGCGACCGCGCGCGCTAGTGTGAGCCATTCTTCCAGGTACGTCTTGGCCGACCATGTCTTCGGATCGCGCAGATGCCGGCTAAACAGATCCGCCTCGTTTCCGATCTGGAGGTACTGCAGGCGGTCGCCGAGCGTCTCGGCCACAAAAACTGCTTCTTCGGCGGCGCGAGCCGGTGTATTCGTGCCCATCCCGATGCCATACACGCAGGTCCAACCAGTGGCTTGGAGGAACTCCGCCAGGTTCCTGACTGCCTCGACTGTCACCGCGTAGTACTGAGCCTTAGGCTCGCCTGCGACTTCACGGACGTGAGGATGCTCTGGTTCGGGAGAATCAGGTGTAGGTTTCCAATGAGCGAACTCACTGGTGTTGCCGCCAAGGCGCAGAACACCAGTTGACGAAAGCGCTTTGAACTCGCGAATCAGGCCGCTGTTCTGCGCCGAAAAGAAAGTCGGATCCACGAGTTGCTGCACCTCATAAGACAGGCCGACAAAGTCCACGGGCATATGAGGGCCAGTCGTTTCGCTGGGAATGGCGAGCGCAACCCGGACCTTGCTTTGGCCCTGCGCGTGAAGACGTGCTGCAGCCACGGTGCAGGCTGCGGTGGCAAGGAATTTTCGTCGTGTCAGCATCGGATCCCTCGATTCATCACCGCTGCGTCTGGAGCGCGCGCTGTTTTCGGTAAGGTAAGAAAAGTTAAGAATACGATACTTTGCTATAGTTCTATCTGGGCCAAGCCGCCGGACGAACGCCGCCGCATTCACTCCCCGGCCCGCGCTCTTCAGCCTGTGCGTCGGGTGATAGCTTACCGAGGTTTAGCGCGCTTCCCATTTTGTCGAATTTCGAATTATTGTTGGAAAATTGGAGGAGCTCCGCTGACCCGCCCGCCGTGAATCACCGCGCGATGAAGCACGGAATCGGTGAGTGGTTTCTGCTGGCAGAAGACAAAACGTCAGCCCGTATGGCGTTAGGCGTGGCAAGTCTTCCTCTGGGCATGCCCGTGGCGGTTGAAGTCATCCTGGAAGTCGAGGCATGAGAAGGCGGGGAGACCCGCCTCTGCGTTGACTATGGCGAAACGAAACTCAGCATGGAACAGGACGCGCGTTTCAAACAAACTCGGAATTGAGTACCCGATCATCCAGGGGCCGCTTGGAGGCTTTTCCTCGCAGCGCCTTACCGCCGCTGTATCAAACTTCGGGGGTCTGGGTTCTTTCGGCGCGCATGGGCTGGCTCCGTCGGCGATTCAAGAGGTCGTCGCCGAGCTCCGTTCTTTGACCAATAAACCTTTCGCCATGAACCTCTGGGTTTCGATGGAGGATGAGGGCGCAGCAACGTCCGATGCCGAAGCCTTCGAACGCGCGCTCTCTCCTCTAGCTCCGCATCTTGAGGCGGTCGGTGCGAGCAAGCCTCAGTTCTCACCTTACAAGCCGCTTGGCTTCGAAGATCAGGTGCGCGTTCTGCTCGATGCTAAGGTGCCTGCCTTCTCGTTCATCTACGGCATTCCGCCGAAGGAGATTCTAGAAGAGTGTCATCGCCAGGGCATCCTCACGATCGGCACCGCGACGACACGGGACGAGGCCATCGCTCTGGAGGAAGCCGGTGTCGATGTGGTTGTGGCATCCGGATTCGAGGCCGGAGGACATCGCGGATCGTTCCTGCGCTTCTCGGAAGATTCCCTCACAGGGACGATCTCTCTGGTACCGCAGATCGTGGACGCCGTGGGGATTCCAGTGGTAGCGGCCGGAGGAATCGCGGATGCCCGCGGAATCACTGCGGCCTTTGTGCTCGGCGCCGGAGGTGTGCAGATGGGGACGGTCTTTCTTGCCTGCGAAGAGTCTGGAGCAAGCTCGTTGCACCGCGAGGCGATCCTCAGCGGAAAGGCAAGCCGAACTTCGCTTACACGTGGGTTCACCGGACGCCTGGCACGCGGCATCCACAATCAACTTCTGGAAGAGATGAACCGGCCCGGCGTCGCCGTTCTCCCGTACCCGCTGCAACGGGCCCTCATGCGGTACCTCGCCGTGCCAGCGCAGCAGGCCGGACGGAGCGAATTCCTAGCCTTATGGGCCGGCCAAAGTGCTGGACTTGCCCAATATCCAGACGTTGCAACGCTTCTGCAATCGCTCGTCAATGGAGTATCAGAGAAACTTGCCTGATGCTCGGATGGTCAACACCCACCGGGCGATGGATAGTGAGCTTCTGCAAACGCGCGCGGACCTCCTGCACAATCGACAAGTATTGAGAAGTCAGCTTGTGTTTCGTAACGGATTCTCCAGAATACTCTTGGATTACGGGCAATCTGGAAGTTATTCCGGGCCAGAGACCTGGTGCGGGTTACATCGAACTTTAGAGTATTCTCTGTCGGCCCCACCCCGCGCTACACTCACGAACACATGACCATCTCCCTTCAATTAGCAAAGGAAGCCGACCTGCCGGCCATCGTTGCCATCATGAACGCTGCTTTTCGGGGCACGGAGGCCGAACGGGGCTGGAGCAGTGAGGGTGGCTATATAAAGGGTACTCGCACTAGCGAATCGCTACTCAGTGAAGAGATTGCCGAGGGCGTGCACTATCTGCTTGCGAAAGATGAGGTGACATCGGTCCTCCAGGGATGTGTAAGTCTGCAGGCGTTATCACTTGAGAAGTGGCACTTGGGTTCACTCACCGTTGATCCTGAGTTGCAGAATACAGGGTTCGGCCGTAAGCTCCTTGGCGCTGCGGAGGACTACGCCGCCATGCGCGGAGCTCGCACTATTGAAATGACCGTCGTCAATATTCGCGATGCCCTCATCTCCTGGTACGAACGCAGAGGCTATCGGCTAACGGACGAGACCCGTTCCTTCCCATACGGGGACCATCGCTATGGAACGCCGACGCGGAGTGATCTGAAGTTTGTCGTCCTCGAAAAGCATCTGCGCGGGTAGGACTCCCTCAGATCGTGAATCGTCCGGCGCTGTCTATCTATCGAGCGCATGAACTGCCGATTAGGTCGGTCTCTTGAATATTCCCGCAGAGCTGCCAGTCGCTTTTCCGAGAGCTGTTTGAGTCTGCTCAGCCAGAGGTCGTGACCTTTTTTTGACAACTGCTGTGAAACTCTTCCCTGAATTGTTGCCTATAAGCTGACTTGCACTCAGACGAGTACCCCGCCACTATCAATCACGACAGCCTGTCCTGTGCTGTATCCCTCCTGCATGAGAAAAAGATAGGCGCGCGCAATCTCGCATGCCTCGCCCACGCGGCCGACAAGCAGAGTCTTGCCCACGCTCTCGTACATGCCATCCCGCTCTTTCTCCTGCATGTTCTTCCAAAGGTTCGTTCGCACCAACAGCGAGCGCGCGCGTTAGCGACACAATCGCGCCGCACACACTAGCGGCCAGTGTCCATGCTTTGCGGGGGCGCTCGCCAGCGATACCATTGGGCGAAGGAGCGTCCTGCTCTTAAGAAACTCCTAGACGACATTGTGGCCCGCGAAATTGATACAGTCGTCGTCTAAAAGATCGACCGTAGTTTTGCCCGAATGGTTTGAGACCTTCCCCGCGGTGGCGAATGCGAGAACTCGAACGTCCGGGAAGTTCTTCTTCACCTTCGTCGCGTCTGCGGCGAGCTTTTTGTATTCCGGCGTCAACGAGCACGCCAGCCCAACCCGTTTCCGTCGGGCTCCGTTTCTCCGCTCGCATACGTGTCGAGTCCCAGGTCCCACTTCCGCTCGCTTGCTAGCAGACGCGGCCATTTCTGCTTGGCCAAAACCACAGCCAGGCCCTGAAACTTCGGGCCTGCTTCATCGGCGACCAACTCCTCAAGCCTCTTTTCGACTTCGGTTCTGAGCGGCATCCTGTTCCCTCGAGTATTTCACCAGAATGTCTGGCGAACTGATACTTTTATGCAACGTAACACAAAGGAACGAGAGCTGTACCCTTGAGGTGCCATACATCGCGTGGGGAATGAAAAATCCGAGCAACTTTCTTCTGAAAGTGAAGCCGGTAGTGAACATCGAAATGGAAACAGGCGGCGCCATCCAGGTGCCCAAGTAGATCCTGTGTTTACCTAGGCTCTTCTCCCCCGACTCGGGCATGATTCGGTGCCATTGATGTTGTTAGGCGAGCCCAGGAAGATTACGGCTGGGAAGCATCAGCTCTGTTGAAGTGCAAAAAGTGGGATACGACATGTTGCGATCGAGAAAACCCGAAGCAATCTACCGCCAAATAATATTCCCGGGCGAAGGCGGTTCCTTTTTGAGCCGCCTTTCCATTTGAGATGGAAGGCCGAGACGAGGAAGTCACGCGAAGGATCACGACCATGGCACCGAACTACGTCCCGCCGAATCAGACCCTGACATCTTATGGATAGTCAAAATTGTTTTTGAAGTTCAGCTTATAGAAAAAGAGTTAATTCATCGATAGCTTATACAACACGGGAGACGAGACCAACAGCCCTCCGCCCCGAGCCACTAACTGAGCGGCTTACGGCTTCGAGAGTAGCTCGACATACTTATCGGGCTTGGCGTCGAAAGCCACCTTGTGTTCATTCATGCAGAAATAATAGGTCTGACCCTTATAGACCTCCGAAAGCGCGGTCTGGCGATTCACTTGCATCCAGCAGACCGCGCAAATGTCGCCGGCCGGCTTCACTGCGAAAACGGAGTTGGACTTCGCGTCCATCCAGCCCTGGCCCTGGTACTCAAGCTGAAAGGCAGTGCGTTCGATAGCTTTCGCGCCGAAATATCGCCCGATGACGCGCAGTGCGAGGTCCATGCCGGACGTCAGCCCGCCGGCCGTGGCGAGATTGCCTTCCTCGATGAAGCGCGCACCTCGCTTTACCTGAATGTCGGGAAATTTCATTTCCAAATCGGAATAAGCAGTATGGTGAGTGGTGGCCGCTTTGCCGTTGAGAAGCCCAGTGGCCGCCAGCACGAACGCCCCAGTGCAAACCGACATGGTTACGTCACCGTTCGCCGCTACTTTGCGGATCCAGTTCAGCATTGCCTCCGTGGAATCGTCTTGCGCCGGAATGACGATCACTTTCGGCGGTGGAGCATTCTGGAAAGTGTAGTTGGGCACGATCTTCATTCCACCGCTGGCCGTAATCGGCTCCAATGTTTCCGCAACGGTGTAAACCTGGAATGCGCTATCCATCATGTCTCGGCCAGGAATGGTCGCGTTTTCAAAAACCTCCCAAGGCCCGGCAAAATCAATGAGCACCGCTCCTTTGGAAATTACAAAAGCCGCGGGTATCGGACCGCTGGCCGGTGGCTTCAGCGGGCTCAGGGCGACCGCTGGCTTCACAGAATTGTCTCCAATGTAGGGCTGTGCTGCGCCGGCCAGCCGCGCCGCCGAAAGCGACAGCGGAACAGCGACCGCCAAACCAACCGCGCCCGATGCTAGTAGCAATTCCCTGCGAGTAAAATTCCCATTCTTCATATCAACCTCCTTGCGTGTGTGTTGAGATAGCTTCAAATTATTCATTTCGCAGCGCGACGATCGGATCAATGGATGCGGCCCGGCGCGCCGGCAGAAAACTGGCTAGCAGCGCGGACGCGATCAGCACCAGCGCGACGACGATAAAAGTAACAGGATCGGTGGGCGCGACTTGGAACAGGCGCGACTTGAACAAACCGGTCATGGCCAGAGCTCCGATTGCTCCGATGGCCACACCAAGTACCGTCAGGACCAGGCTCTGGCGCAGGATCATACGCAGGATCGCAGACGGCTGAGCGCCCAAAGCCATGCGCACGCCCATCTCCTTGAAGCGCTGGCTCACGGTGAGCGCCATGATTCCGCCGATGCCGGCGGCCGCAATCAGGAGCGCCAGCGCCCCAAATATTCCAAGCAGACTGGCAATTACGCGCGGCGCCGCCGTCGAATCCGAGCGCGCCTGTTCCAACGTCAAAGTGTGCGTGACGGCCGCTTGTGAATCCACGTCATGAACTGCGCTCGCGACAGCAAGGGCGACGCTAGCAGGGTCCACTGCCGTTCTCACCAACAGGGCGTTGGGACTCGCTGCTTCTCCCTGCGGCACGTAGAATTCCGCAACCGCGGGGTGCTCTAGACCGAAGTCGCGAACATCTCCTACAACGCCGACGACGGTCGTCCACTGAGAAGAGTTCTCGCCCTTGATGCGCTTGCCAATGGGATCCTCGTGCGGCCAGAACTGGCGCTTGGCCGCCTCGTTGATCAGCGCCACGCTCTGGTGTTTGCCATCGTCGGTATCAGCAAGCAGCCGGCCTTCACGTAGCGGAATGCCCAGCGTTTGGAAATAGCCTGGCGAAACCACGATTTGGCTAGTGACGGGCGGAGCTTCACCAGGACGCAGATCGCGGCCCTCGATGCGGAACGGACCAGAAAATGCACTGGATCCCACGACGATCGCTTCCGGTTCCAGCGGATAGACAGACGAGAGCGAAGCGGACAACACGCCGCGCACGGCTTGTACCCGGTCCAGGACTTTCTTGCCAACCAGGGTTAGCTGATCGCCCGATGCGTATTTGCTGAAGCTGAATGTCGTGCGCATGGCCAGGACGTGTTGCGCAGAAAATCCCGCGTCGACAGTCAGGAGCTTCTGCAGGCTGCGCAGCATCAGTGCCGCTCCGATCAGCAATATGAACGAAAATGCAATTTGCGAAACGATCAGCGCGCCGCGAACGCGATTTTTTCGCCGTCCGGTGCCGGCGCCCGAGGTTCCCTCTTTCAATCCTGAGGTCAGGTTGGCGCGCGAGAAGAGCGCCGCCAAAGTGCCAAAAAGCACGCTGGTTCCTAGCGCCGCGACCAGAGTGAGGAGCAGCGCGCTTGTATCCATTCGAATTTCGTGCGCCCGGGGCGTCAGGCGAGCCGCGAAATCTGCCAGCAATTGCAAGCTGTTCGAGGCAAAAACGAGCGCCAGCAGTCCTCCCATTAATGCGAGGATCAAGCTTTCGGTGAGCAGCTGGCGCAGCAAGCGGCCACGTCCTGCGCCCAATGCGGTGCGCACCGCCAGCTCGCGTTCCCGCCGCGACGTCCGCGCCAGAGTCAAGTTCGTGACGTTTGCGCAGGCGATCAGCAGCACAAACGCTGCCGCGGCCAGAAGGATCAGCAGGGTCGGGCGCGCGTCATGTGTCAATTCTTCGCGCAACGGCGACGTTACCGCGGCATAGCCCATTTGCTCCGGGTAGGATTTAGGATATTCGGACCTCAACCGATCGGATATAGTCGCCAAGTCCGCGCGCGCTTCCGCGATCGAAACCCCTGGCTTCAACCGCGCGAATGCTTCCATCATCCGCGAGTCGCGATTTTCGATGAAAGCTTTCGCAGAACGAAAGGGACATGCTGAAGTGGGCATGTAAACATCGCTGTCGACCGGATATTGCGGTACGGGAGGTAGCACGCCGACAACGGTGTGGACTTTGTCGTTCAACTCAAACGTCTTGCGGACAATGTCGGGGTCGCTGCCGAACGTGGTCTTCCAGTAGTCGTAGCTGAGGATGAGAACGGGGGGAGCGCCGAAAGCGTCGTCATCCGGCAAGAAGGTGCGCCCGAGCAGTGGCTTAACGCCAAAAAGATCGAAGTAATTCGAGGAGACCACCGCCGCACGAACGCGATCGGGATCGCCATGGCCAAAGAGAATGAATGACATGCTGTGATATTCGACCAGGCCTGACAGCGTTCGATTTTGTTCGCGATAGTCTTGAATCTCGTGCACGGAAAACGCGATATCGCCAATGCCTTCCCGCTGGGCTTGCTGACGAATGAAGACCAGTTGCTGCCCCTCTGGATAGGGAAGCGGGCGGAGTAACACCGCGTGTACCACGCTAAAGATCGCTGTGTTCGCGCCGATGCCCAGGGCTAGCGTCAGCACGGCGATCACGGTGAAACCGATATTCTTTCGCATCATTCGGAAGGCGTAGGCGCAGTCCTGCTTCAGGATGTCCCAATGCTCGCGCGGAGCGGTGCGGAATATCCCGACAAACGTCTCCCACCACAGCTTCAGAAAATCCAGCGGCCCGCCGCGCTGTTCCACGTCGCGTTTCTGCTCCGCAAAAACGCCTTCCATTTCGTGGCCGAAGTTCGCGCGAAAATCGGCCGGCAGCGCGCGCAGCAAGCCGCGAAACACTTTCTGCGAGAGTGACAGATTCGATGAGGATGCCATACCGGCCATGCCGTCTCCTTGCACGCGTCGTCGCGCTACGCCAATCTCGGCTTGCGAAATAGTTTCTTCGCGCGCGCCTGCGAAAGCGCCGCATCCATTCTTTCAGCTTCGGCAATGGCCACTTCCCTGCCGAAGTCCGTTAGCCGGTAATAGCGGCGGCGCTCGTCATCCAGGCCAATCGCCGGCCGCTCGTCCGATTCCACAATCAAGCCGGCACTTTCCAGGCGCGCCAGGTTCCCGTACAAAGTACCCGCGCTCAAGCGCACTTGATCTTCTGTCCGCCGCGCCACTTCCTTCAGAATCGCGTAGCCATGCTTTTCGCCATCGGCCAGAGCCAGTAGAATGTGGAACATCGCTGGCGTTAGCGGCAGAAATGATGTCGCGGGCTTTTTCTTCGTCCCCATTTTTCCCTTCCACGTATTGAGGCTCTGTATCATTCTACGTAGCACTATATCGTCTGACGGTATATTCGGCATGCAAATTTCCTGCCAGACGTCCTGGCTTGTATTTGACTGATTTCATGTTGTTTTTTGCAATCGTCTAAATTAACTAGGCTGAAGGTATGTGCGGCTTTGGGATTTGCCATGCCAGCAGCGGACATTTCTTCTTGTTCGTGACACTAGATCAGCAACAGCGCAGAGATAGGTTCGTTCACGCCTGCGGAGCGACGGCAACCTAAGGTGGTTTAGGAATTATTCGCAGCGCAGCGCAATCATGGGGTCTACCTTCATTGCTTTTCGCGCCGGAAGATAACACGCCAGCAATGCGACGGCCATCAGCAGCAGGGACACAGTGGCGAAAGTAACGGGGTCGGTAGGCTGCACCCCATACAGGAAACGCGCCATCAAGCGCGTCGCCATGAAAGCGGCGATCAGACCGATGACAATTCCCGCGCAGGCCAGGCGGCTGCCCTGCCCCAGCACCATGCCAACAATCTGTTTCCGGCGCGCGCCAAGCGCGATACGAATACCGATCTCTGCTGTACGCTGCATTACCGAATAAGACATTACGCCATACATGCCAATCGCGGCCAAAATCACCGCGAGCACTCCAAACGCGCTGAGCACCAGCATCGCGAAGCGATCGGAGGTCATCGAGGCATCTACAAGCTTGGTAAGAGGTACAAAATTCGCAAGTGGCGAGTCCGGATCCACCGCATTAATTGCCTCGCGTACCGCGGCCGTGATGGTAGCTGGATCGCCCTTGGCACGAAGTGCGTACTGCATTGCCTGCATGTTTGGGTACGTTTTAATCTCGTTCTGAGTATAGGGCACGAACATCGCAGGAATCGGATCTTCGCGGAGCGAGACTTGCTTGATGTCCGCTACCACTCCGATAATGGTTCTTAGCGGAATCTTGGTCCACCCCACCCCTACGTGTTTGCCGACCGGATCCTCTCCCGGCCAGTATCTCCTTGCCATAGCGCTGTTGATGATGGTGACTGGCATCGTGGTAAGGGTGTCTCCATCCGCGATATCCCGCCCTTGATATAAAGGTGTTCCGATCGTGGCAAAGTAGTTCGGCGAAACAAACAGGTAATTCACGAATAGAGTCGGAGAGCCAGGCTGCTGGGAAGGAATTCCCGGGATTCGGATGTCAGTGCTGTCCGTCGGCCCGCTCATCGCAACGACCGAAGCGAAGCCAACTGACTGCACACCGGCGGTCGCTTGAAGTCGCTGCTGCACACGTTGATAAAGCTGCGCCATCTGACTTGTATCGGTGTATTTGGAACTCGGCAAGGGCAACTGGAAGGTGACGACATGAGTGCCATCGAATCCTGGATTCGTCCGCACCATGTGATAAAAAGTGCGAATCAGCAAACCGGCAACAACGACCAGCACCACGGTCAAGGCGACCTGCGAGATGAGCAGCACATTGCGAATCTTCGGTGCGGAGACGCCGCCACCTGACCGTTGGCCTCCTTCTTTCAGCGCTTCGACCAGATTCATGCGCGTGGCACCAAAGGCTGAAGCCGACCCAAACAGAAGCCCGGTGATGAGCGTGACGCCGAGCGCAAATACAAACACGCGCAGGTCCAGTGCAGCTTCGTGAAGATGTGGGATGCTGTCGGGTCCAAAGCGTTTTACTAGAAAGAGGCTCGCTTCGCCGACCTGCGTTCCCAGAATTCCACCACTTAAGGCCAACAACATGTTCTCGGTCATGAGTTGGCGGACCAACCGGCCGGGTTGCGCCCCCAGGGCTCCGCGGACAGTAAATTCCCTGCGGCGACTCAGCGATCGGTTGAGTGTCAGTCCGGCAACATTCGAGCAAGCAATCAGAAGCACCACACACACTGCGCCGAGCAAGAGCAGCAAGGGCCGCTGCGTGTCCGCGACCGTCTGTTTCCTCAAGGGTACGACCTGTGAGAACCAGCCTTTCCAACCCGGAAACATTTCCAACCAACGTCGATCGAACACTCTTAAGTCTTGCTGAACCTGCGCCAAGCCAATGTTAGGCTTCAGCTCTCCAATAACCCCCAGATCACTTGGTGCCTGGCGGGGAGCCGCAGGAAGCGCTAGTGGCACCCAGAGCTGAGGATATTTGGGCAGATCGACACCGACCGGCATGCCTTCGCCATTCGGGAAGGTGAATTCGGCGGGCATGACGCCAATCACGGTGTATGGAAAGCCGTTCAGATCGATGACCCGGCCCACAACGTCTAGGTCGCCACCAAAGCGAGACTTCCATAACCGATGGCTCAGGACGACGACTAGCGCACCGCCGGGTTTGTCTTCTTCCGTCGTGAAGTTGCGTCCCAGCAGCGGCGCCATACCCAGGGCGGGGAAAAATCCGGCGGAAGCCCGAACGCCATCCAGATGTTCCGGCGTGCCCGACCCGGTCAAATTAAAATCATCTTTCTTAAAGGCACCCAGATTTTGAAATGCCGTCGCGGTCTGCTTCAGTTGGGAAAACTCGAGCCCCTGCCACGGAAAGCTTTCGGATCCGAAGATCGAGTCGACCAAGTTCGCGCGCCATAGCATCACGATCCGGCTGGCGTTTGGATACGGCAACGGTTTCAATAGGATTGTGTTGACCAAGCTGAAGACGGCTGTGGTGGCTCCGATGCCAAACGCCAGCGTGAGTACGGCAATGATGGAGAAGCTCGAGTTCTTCCAGAAGATCCGAAGACCGTAGCGCATATCCTGGAACAAGGTCTCAAGAAAGCCAATGCGGCACGCTTCACGGCAGCATTCTTTTACGTGCTCCTGGCGGCCGAAGACGAGACGCGCGCGCCGCCTAGCCTCCTCAGGACTCATTCCCGCACTGGTGTATTTCTCCACCTCAGGTGCAAAGTGGGAGCGCAGTTCCTCGTTCCGTTCTGCTTCCATCACATTGCGGCAGAACAGAGCGCGAACACGAAGATGTAAAGCTTTCAGCACGGCATGGCCTCACACACGTTCTAAGATCTGGGCGACGGCTGCTGTCAGTTTTTGCCAGGTGTCCGTTTTACGTTCTAACTCTTGGAAGATCCGTAGCTGTTCCGTAGGTGTAGACCGCATGCCCTCGTTTTTTATTCCCGATAAGCCGTTTATTGGTTATCAAACAGAAGAGGAAGCCACTATGCGTCGCAGTACTGCGAGATACCTGCCAAGGAATAACGCCGGCGCTGACTGCATGTTATTTCGAACCTGCTCTTTTGAAGGTTGCATTGGATTCAGCTAATTGCTTGCGTACAGCCTCTGCGGTCAATCGCGAAACCGGGACGCCCAGTGTTGTTTTTGTTTCTAGCGAAATGAACAGCACGACCGGTTCCATTTTTTCAGGTATTTCCTTTAAGATACCCACATATTTTCCGCCACCGGCCTCAACAATTGAGGACATTTCGGTCTCACTCAAACACAGCGACATAATATTGTCCTCTCTCGCCTTTGCTCGAGCGTTTATTCCTTTACTGTGCGCGTTTCCCGTTTATTAGGTTCACTCAGCACTCAACCTATATTCGTGTGAGTCCAAGGATCAACGCACCGGCTGCGCAGTCACATTCTGGCGGCCAGCAGACTACGTATGTGATCCGGAGTCCCCCGATGTTTGCTGCTTGGTCTGGAATGCTGCCTGTCAGATGCGAGAGCCCAATCTGCTGCGCGACTGCTGGCACCGACTCGGTCGGCGGTGTCTTAATTGCACCGCCGGCCAAAGTGATGCTTATATCCGAACTCGAGGTTAGTCACCGGCCACGATGGTGTCTTGTTTGTCCTTGGCAAGTTCGGTCTGCAACTGCTTCGGGTATAGAAATTCATGGCCCGTCTTTTCACCCGGATAGAACCAGGTTACAAGCGCCTGTGGCTGTGCGGATCCACGCTCCGCGAAAGTGAACGCAGTATTGTCAGTTGGCTCCCGACGGTCAGCACCAATCGTGAAGATGGTTGCATACAGCGTGGTTCGATCGGATCCGAAGATACGGACCTGGTTATGTTGGGTGATGTCCTCAGGCAACACAAACCAGTAGGTACCTGCAGGTAGGACGTGTCCGGGGATCTGGACGGCTTGGTTAAAGGTTACCTTGGTCGCTTGATTCGACTCATCCGCTCGTGCAGCAGGCAGGACAATCAGAAACGCAAGCAAGAACACAATGGTGGCAAAATTCTTGACGACAGTGATTTTATTCATAACAGCTCCTTTTTTTGTAGTATTGCGGCCGGATGTCGCACTAATTTCTCTGGTGCTACTTTTTCTTCTTGCGTTCAACTTAGGCCGTCACAAGTAAGACGACCGAAGAAGAGCGGAAGAATGTAAACCTTCTGTCTGATGTCCGTCACGAGGTTGTCACCACACGGTGAACTGTTCTTTTGACTTCGCGAAGGTCAAACTAATTTGCGTCTTCGGTACCTCGAGATCATCTGACTGGTCATAAAGAGGGACATTACCGAAGGACAATTCTCACTCCAAAAATTGAAACCGCATCGTTTCAAGCCAAAGTGCGTAGCTGATCGGGCACGGTCGACGAACCGCGCGCCCTGTTCTTCATCGCCATCAGAGCCGATGGCCAGCCGTTGCCAGTGTGGCCGGGATGACCTGCCCGGGCCATGCACAGAAATGCGTACACCTGGAGCCGCGGCCGGACGCGGCCCCCACTTCTCGCGCCGCCGTCTCCATCGCATCCTTCGAAAACTTCAGTCCCGCTTCACTGCCGTCCCAGTCAATCAAGAGTACATCGCCCAGGCCTACCTGCTCTGTGGCCAGCAAGCTCGCCAGTGGATAGACTAGATACCGCTCAATCGCGCGCTTTAAGTGACGCGCACCATATTTTAGATCCGTCCCTTCGCACAGCAGAAATTCCCGGGCGGCGGGCATCGCGCGGAACAAAAAGCGGCCTTTCGTCTCCAGCACGCGCCGTTGCACCATTCCGAGTTCGATCTCCAGTATCTGTTCCAGTTGCTGCGGCCGCAGCGGATGGAACGCAATCGTCTTGTCAATCCGGTTCATGAATTCCGGCGCGAATTTTCGCTTTGCCGCTTCCGCCGCCATACGCTCCACTTTCTCGTCCATTCGCGGCGCGGAATCGGCTGGCTCGGTTGGTGCAAATCCCATTCCTCCGGTCATCAGCTCCGTGAGCTCGCCGCCGCCCAGGTTCGAGGTCATAAAGATCATTGTCTGTGACAGGTCCACTCGGCGGTTGTCACCTAGCGTCAGGGTCGCTTTGTCCAAGATTCCTAGTAGCAATTGCCACAGCGCGTCCGACGCCTTCTCGATCTCGTCGAACAGCAAAATGGAAATCTTCAGCTTCTCGGTGTGATATTGTGCCAATGCTTCCTGGGTGATCAGCGGATGCGTCTCGCGATGCCCCAGATATCCCGGCGGCGAGCCGATCAATTTTGCAATCTCGTGCGAATGCTGGAATTCCGCGCAGTCCACTTTGATCACCGCTCGCGCGTCGCCGAACAGCACCTCGGCCGTGGCCTCGACCACGCGTGTCTTGCCCGCACCGGTCGGCCCGAGGAACAGCAGGTTCCCCAGCGGCCGTCCCGGTGAGTTCAGGCCTGCGCGAAACACCTGGTAGAGATCCACCACCGCCTGCACCGCTTCATCCTGCCCCACAATCTTCCGCCGCAGCCCTGCCTCGAAGTCCCGCGACTCTACGCTGCGCTGAGTCGGATCGAGCTGTAATGCATGCGCTTGCATATTCGTACTCCCTTACTGTTGCCAAGAGTCTCCACCGAACCGGGCTCAAGGCTCCGTGTCGGGATCGCCGGCCTTGCTGCCAGACTGCATGTCGCTTTCACTCATTCGTGAATTTTCACCAACTACCCGCGATCCCGCTTGCTTCAATAGACAAGGACGTGGACGAGGATTCATTTGCAGCGCACCGAAATCTATTCGTATCCGTAGAATTCCTCGGCGCGTATGTTTTCCTCAGCGACCCCTGAGCCGATGAGCATCTGACGCACACCAGTAACCATTCCGGGAGGACCTGCAATGTAATAAATCGGAACGCTCAAATCCGGAATCCATTTGGACAGCATTTGAATTGAGATTCGCCCTGTTTCTCCTCGCCAAGGCATTTTCGCCTTTTCCGGTTGTGTGACCGTGCAAATGAGTTTGTAACGATTGTTGAATTGCTCCATTTCCTGCAACTCCTGCAGGAAAGCTGCTTCCTCAGGTACTCGAACGGAATAGAAGAGGAGAATTCTACGAGGGGATAGCGATTCCGTTTCACTCCAGACCAGGCTACGAAAAGGCGTGATGCCGATCCCGCCGGCTAAGAGCACTGCGGGGCGCGTGCTGTACCGCGGGAGAGTCATCCAACCGAAGGGGCCCTGGAGAAGAAGCTCGGTGCCGAGCGCCAACGAATTGAGTGTGCGTTTGAACGCGGTGCTGCGCAGGCGCATGGCCACCATCAAATTCCGTTCATGCGGTGCACTGGCGATCGAGAGAGCACGAGTATTGCCTCCTGGGTCCGAGTCGCCCGGGGTGAGCAGAGTAAAATTGAAGAAC
Organism: uncultured Acidobacteriota bacterium; assembly: GCA_963703675.1. GTDB lineage: Bacteria > Acidobacteriota > Terriglobia > Acidiferrales > UBA7541 > Palsa-295. Next base: position 64,522 of record CAVPFH010000019.1, read on the forward strand.
TGGCCGGCCTGGAATTCGAAATTCGTGGGTTTCTCAAAATAGAAAGCAGCGGTACCGGCACACAGAGCCTTTTGAGCTTTCAACTTTGCTTTGTAGGGCGGCATATGATTGTCTATCGCCTCCTTGGTTCGTCTGGCCCATAAGGTCCAGTTGGCCGACGATCGTCCGGTCCGAGGACGTCGAAGCTTCTAATTAGGTGACCAAAGCGGATGGACTTTTATTCCCAGAAGCGGCAGGCTTTCATATCGATAATCAGCAGAGCAGCAACCTTTCCGATTCTTGCTTCAGAAAATCGGTCATGAGTGCGGGTTCAGGAGCGAGGATAAATAAACGCTAAAAGCCAGCGTCGTTGCTGCTGTCGACGTGCCTGTGACGTTCCCGGTGCTCGAATTGATCGAGAAACCGTCGCCGAGCGTAGGCGTGGTGCCCTGAACGCGACGCTTTGTTTTCGACGTCGGAGCTCCGAAAACGACGCCCGTGCTTGAGTTGAACAATCGGAACTGCTTACACCTTTACATTCCACAACACCGGCACGCTTACTTGGAGCGTGATGATAGGCGTCCCTGCGGGCGGGCTGTCATTGCGCAGTTGTCACTTGCCCCTGGGTTGTTGTGATCGTGCGCGCGCCGAAGTCGTCGAAACGCTTGCCCGCGTGGTACAGGCCGCGCCGGAGCAAGTCCATGTCACGCCCATGTCGGAATCGCCTGGAATGGTCGCTTCGACAGTGACTCTCTGCCCAGGTCAATTTTCCAGAGGAGATGATCCTCCACGGAGATACGGGCGCGGTCGAGTACGTTCCAACAAGCTAGAAAGCCGAAATTGGGATGAGATTCGGCCCATTGAGTAAAGCTGTGAGACCTTGACGTCGCTCATACCGTACGCACCCAGGTTGATGCAGGACGCCGTCTATTCCTCTCGAAGAGCGGTCATCCGCTCAGCCGCCGCGGCCCGCCTCGCTTACGTAGCTCTGCTCAACGTCGGGCGAGAGTGGGAAGCGAGACGCCATCGGCGTCATTAGCGTCGAGCCGAACTCCTCCGCGTATGGCCAGTTCGTCGGCCCAGGGTTTTCCCCCCGCCACGATAAAGAGTTGCATCACTTCGGCTGGAACGCGTGTAGCGCGTGCCTCTGCCCGCAGGCCCCACAATCGTTCTGCACAATTTCGTCCGACACGAGGTGTCGAATCCATGCGTGTCTTCATCAACGCATCGCACCAGAAGAGCTTGTCCATCTCGGCCCGAATGTCAGCCGCAAATCCGTTGATCTTTCAGTTTCCGCCGTGATGGATCGGACTCCCGGCCATCCTGAAGGGTTGGGTCGACCGCGTGTTTGCCAGGGGCCGCATCTATCGTGGCGAAGTCTATTAGTTCGATGTGATCGAGCCTTTCGTGGTACATGCTCCGGCACGTCTCAGCATGAAGAGCGCGTGGCCTATCTAGGAAATCCTCTGTTTCTCTGTCTTAAAGAATCTAACGCCGGACGTTGTGTCCTTCGTTGCGGTCATTACACATCCGAAGGAGCAGCATCATTACCGGGCATGAACTTGTAACCTGAACGGTGCAGGGTCAAAAAATAGCGGGGGTGCGCAGGATCGGGTTCGAGTTTTTGCCTTATGGAGAGTATGTGATTATCAACTGTTCGCGTAGTCGGATAGTTTTTGTATCCCCACACCTCATTCAAAAGTTCCTGCCGCGAAATCACCCGGCCGGGTGAATGCGCAAAATATTTCAGCAACTTGAATTCCTGCGCGGTGAAAGCCAGAGAACGGCCGTTGCGTGTAACGACCATACTGGTAAAGTCAATTTTCGCATCGCCCACATTTAGCAGGTCGTGTCGAACGGAGGCGACTGGAGCATTTGATATATCTGCCGGTACTGGACTGCCGCGCCGCATCGCACGGCGGACCCGCGCCAAAAGCTCACGGGGACTGAACGGTTTTGTGACATAGTCATCCGCGCCGAGTTCCAGAAGAAGCACCTTGTCTTCAACTTCGCAGTTCGCGCTTAGCACTACGATCGGTACTGACGCCGCGTGCGCTTTGAATGCCCGGCACACTTCCTTCCCTGGCAGATCAGGAAGCTTTAGATCGAGCACCACTACAGTGGGCGTTTGCTTTCGGAAGCTCTCCACCCCAGCGATGCCGTTGGATGCAATCTGAACTTCTAACCCGTCAGCTTCAAACAAACGCTTCAAGGTGCGTTGCATTTGAAGACTGTCTTCAACCACCAATACCGTATCCACGAGAAATTTCCTTCGCCTATAGAGTGCGTTGCCTTAATGGATAATAATCACAACCTTGCTACCTATGCATTCGATTCCAGATATTTGTAGGCCTCTACGGTCTGCGCGAACGGAAATACCCTCGCGGCCTTCGGATGGAATCGCGCATCCGCCAACCCTAGTCGTAGACATACTTCTTCACGGCTGGCACCTTATCCGGATTACGCGTGACTTCCATTAGGGAACATCCACGAATGCTGAGTCCCTTCAACAGCATTGGTACCAACGGAAAGGGCGGGCGTTGAATCGAAAGCCAACCATACTCAAACACAATGCCGCCGATTGCAGCAGACTCGGCCAGTTTTTCCAAAAATGGCCTGGCAACTGGAATCGAACATCACCCGTGCGCCCTTGTTGCTGATAGTCTCCATTACACGTGCGACTATGTCTTCTTACTCAGGTGCGATCACGTGGCCCTCACCAAGGGAAAGCAATTCACCTTTTTTTGTTGCTCTTCCGCGTCGTCGCAATCGAAATAGCACCTTCCCTCTCGCGATCTCTATCAACGCCGTCGAAGCGAGCCGCCTACGTTCCCCGTGAGGGTCGATGTCGTCCGGGGCCTTGCAGCGCTGGCTCAGAGTTGTTGTTATCGCTGCTCACTGAACTATTGTCATTCATCACTCTGCGCGGAGAGCTACGCCCAAATTGTTATTGGTTGAGAAAGAGTAGCCCCCATCCGAAGTCTGGTTTGAACTGGAATAATCGGTATCGCTATTCGTGACGGAGTAGCCCGAATATCCATACCCTGGGTAATACGGATAACCGAAGCCCGAGTACGAGCCATACCAGAACGGGTCATATCCGTAAAATCCCGGCCAGCCCCAATCGAAGTCTAAGAAGGGTCCGAAGCCAAAGCTCCCGAAGCCGCATCCAAAGCATCCGAAGCCCCCTCGGAATCCCAAGCCGCGGCCAAAGCTCCCGGGGAATTCGCCAATCGAATTGCCGCGGAACCCATTGACGCCAGCATAGCCGTTATGGAATCCCGTCGACATGCCGGAGAAAGAATGGCCACTCGCGAATGAGGTGCTCGTTGCCCCGCCGAAATGAGTTGTAGCGAGCGTGGTATTTCCGAAGCGCGATCTCGAAAAGTTTGTGTTGGTGTGCGAGCTGGAAAACGAGGAGGAGCCGTGCGATGTGCTTCCGAAGTCGCTGGTGTCGATGTGTGAGAGTGCAAGATTCGTCGAAACCGCGGATGAACTGCCCAAACCTGCGGTCATCGAATTCCCGCTGCGTGCGCCGAGGTTTCCGCCATGTGGTGCGGCAGCGTTAGAGCGCCCAGCGCCTCCACTAAAGCGTCCGCCACTACCACCGCCACCGTGGAAGCCGCCACTACCGCCACTGTGCTGTGCAAAGGCGGAGCCTGGCGCACAAGTGAAGCCGATCGCAACCATTACGGCGAATAACACCTTGAAAAAGGTGGACTTGGTCATCTGTTTATCCTCCAAACCTATTCGAACTGCAGCGGGCCCAGATTTTGAGCCGTGCGTCTACTAGATCTGACTCAAACGGAGCGCGGAACCGCCTACACGGCGCGACCTGCGCACCGGAACAGCGCACTACAGCCTGAACGGATCCAAACGCGCGGTCTCTTGACATCGGTGCCACTCCCTAAAAGGTAGACCGCCCCCCGGTTTGATTTATTCTGGACCGCCATCGAAAAGCCACTCGCGGTTCCCGGAAATCGACCGTCAAAGAAGCACTGAAGGAGGGCTGAAACGGTTTGTTTTGTTCTAATCCACGCGATGTTCACCTCCAAGCCGTCTTCGGCGCGTTCAAGCCGCAGAAATATTAATGAGGACGAATGTCAGAAGGATCATCGTGAGAGTTCTAATTGGAGATTGGGCTAAATTAACGAGAATGCAAAAAATTGAAGCTAATGAGGACTCTGATGATTAGAAAGCGCCTGTGATTGATGGAATCGCGCTAACACGTCTCGAAGCCGACCGAGTGCAGTAAGCCGTTATTAGCGGACCTTGCCGGCGAACCTCGGTTCGGAGACGGCTATAATGTCACCGTGAAAGGTCTTCAGCCGTTCGATCAGTCTGGGCATTTCCGTACCAAGCAATTCCGACAAGCGGACGTGGAAGCAAAAAGAGTCGCGGAATTTGTACTCGAGAACGACGCCTGCCCCAGCGAATGCCGCATCCGATTCAGCAAGATGCTCGCGCACGGCCTGTACGGTTAAATGCGAAATCGGGATGCCCAGGGTTGTTCTGGTCCGCGGCGAACAGAACGGGACCACCGTTTCTATTTTGTCCGGAATCTCTTTCAAAACGCCCACGTATCTCCCGCTTCCGGCCGCAACAATCGACGAGAATTCCATTTCGCTCAAGTCCGTGGTTGGACCGGGATCAATCGCTTGGTCCCATCGCTGCATGGCGTCCTTCATGCTCTTTTAGACCGCGTCGCTCACGTGTTTATTCCACCGGCCTACTTCCAAAGAAAGGAACGCCATACGTATGAAGATTCTGCTCGACGATTCAACGTCCTGCCTGATCGCTCACGGAGGGCCACGCGCACCAGCCTGCTTTCCCGCAATTTGATGCCATGAAAGAGCACCAGAACCAAACCACGGAACACATCTTTCAATAGGGCTCGCTGCTGGCTGAAGCGTATCAGCCCTCGCCACCCGAGCTTTCCGAGAAGAGCAAGCCGCAAACGTGCAAGGCTGAATAACATACGGGACAAAGATGCCGGAATGCCTTCCTCGGGGTGGTATTCGTAGAATTGGCTGTTCATCGAAGCGCCGGACTGTACTTTAATGAAGTTATGGACCGCCCGGTTCTTCGGATCCGCGCTAACCTCCCGGATAAGGTCTTGGAACTTTCTGGCATCATCCTCAAGTATTTCGAGTGTGAAGAACCGGTTGACCAGTTTCACACCCAGCGGATCCCAGAGATACCCGCCCATAAGCAATGGGAGGGCAAGGTGGAAAATTTCGGTCACTGCCAGATGGACGCGGAGATGGCATTGGTAGGCATCACCCATGCATTCATACAATCGTGTCGTATCTCGCGTCACTCCGCGTTGAAACGTAGTGATAGCGGTATCGAGATCTTTCGTGAACTCAATTGTGTCGTAGCCGTTCGACTCCCTTTCGATGATCGCCGCAATCTGCCGGATTTGTACCGATGTTAAGGCCATCCCGACACTGTAGAGTGGATCAACAGTGTCGCCCGCATCACCGATGATGTACCAGCGATCGGGTGAATAGCGCTGTCGGCATTCCCACATGTAGGAGCTGTAGAAATTCGTGTCAACGACGGTGCCGCTACGCGCGAGTTCGACAATCACCTCATGCTCCCGTCCGACGCACTCCAGGAACTGCTCCATCGTGCGGACCTCGCCATAAGGATAAATGTCCTTGCGGTACGTGATACCGATGCTGATTAACGGCAGATTATCCGGCGAGCGCATGGGGATGCACCAGATCCAATTGCCCCTTCCAAAGAAATGATGAGTCGCGAAGTAAGAAACGAAGGCGCGGTTCTGCTTCTTGAGAGCACGAATACGGTCCAGAATTTCAGGATTGAAATTCATCAGTCGGAACCAGAAAACGTTTTTCTGTTCATTGACCGGTTCGTGAAGTCGCAACAACTTGGAGAGTACGCGGTTGCGCCCGGTCGCGTCGATCAGCCAGCGCGCACGCACTTCGTATCTCTGCTGTGCGGGGTCTTGCACGGTCACCGTGTGCAACCCGCCGCTCTGGTTAAGATCAACTCCGGCCACCCTACCGTCAATCATTTGTATACCGTTCTGCAGGTTGCGCTCACGCACTTCGCGATCAAATGTAAAACGGTTTATTTGGAAAGAGAGCAGCGGTGGCACTGTCGGAGCTTCGTCAACGATGTAAGTACAATCAGCAGGATGTCCGATGTCGAGCTTGAAATAATAAGTGAGGCCGTACTTGGGATAGTGTTTTTCAATGAGGTAAGCACCAAATCCAAGTTCAAGGAGGAAATCAACAGTGATTTCGACAAAAGATTCGCCAACGACAGGACGTTTCTTGTGCGGGCCCTCCACCACGGCCACCTTCAGGTGCGGAAAACGCATTTGCAGATAAGCGGCCGCAAGCTGGCCGGTTGCTCCGCCCCCCAAAACTAAAACATCGCTCATCAGGGGGTCTTTCTCAATGTCAGCAAGAGTCAGAGCCTAATACTCCATTGACGTGATATAGCTCCCGATCAGTACCACAGCTTGGCAAGTGGTATGTGGTATGTAGGGCGTAAAGTGTCGCCTGGAAGTGAGTAGTGCAGTGCCCATTGCGATTTAGACGAGGCCCGGATCTGCACTATAACTGGCCCAGGTGAAAAACCTTTCGATGCGCAGCCCGCCTGCCGCACAGGTCAGAATTCTAAAAACGCAATGGGTCTCGGCGATTTCGTTGGCCCAAATTGCCTATCTTTCTCCTCGTTCCGTCTGTCCGACAACGGTCCAACAATCGGCCATAATTGGCGGTTCGAGGACATCACGCTTCTACAATTAGATGACCGGAGCGGAAACGCTTTTATTCCTGGAACGACAGGTTTTGATATAGATGATCCGCGGAGCAGCAAACCTTTGCGATTATTACGGGAGAAAATTGGCCATGAACACAGATTCACGAGCGTGGGAAATAGCACGTGACCATTTCGGCCCAATTGGTTCTGAAAAGGCTAGCCTTTAAATATTTGCTACCGGTTCGATAGCCGAAGATTTCGTCATAATTGCGTTTATCTATTGCATCGTGAGGAGCTTCAGAAAAAACTCTGGCAGGGAAACGCTTTGTGAATTTTGACTGCCGGTTCAACAAGCGCGCATCTTCACGGTTTCGCTCTGGCTTGCCAGCATCTTGCCTGAAAAATCTTGGACAGGGTTGCTCAGAGAACGCCTGGGCTGGAGATTCAAAGCCGGTTGCCTTCGGGCAACCCTGTCCATTCCGCTCATTTGGCACGTATAGCAATTACCCACGTTTCGAGCTTATATCTGACTCGTCGAACCCCGATCTTAGACCCAACGACGAGTAAGTCCTGCTACAGCTGGCGCCTCGCTTGATCCGCTTCATTAGCCAGATCGAACATTAAGTCGAAGAACTGTTTCTTTTGCCCGATGAAAAGCCCGTCATCCACGAAGCTCTGAAGCGAGGCGACGGCGCCGCCATTTTTCGTGGAGGTTGGACGAACGATTGCGACCGGTCCGAGCTTTTCGTCAAGGAAGTGGGTTGGCTCAGGCATGATGAGGTTGGCTTGCAATGTATCGCCGTTGAGCGACTCTGGATTCGTCTCGCCTTGGGCCTGAGACAAGGTAGAAAACGTCACGCTAGCACCAGTGCCGCCCGGCCCGTTGTCTACGTCGGTCAAAGGGAGCGCATTGCCAGCTTTGTCCTGCCAGGTCTGGAAATGCATAGTTTCGCTCGGCCCGATGCTTAACAAGACGCGCAGAACCTCAAGATTCGTCACCTTCTGAGCCAAGGTTGGATAGAGGCTACTGCCACCTTGCTCGATGAACGCAAAGTGAAATCCTGCGGTGAAGGCGATCGCCTGCAGGTGGGGGGTGATGCTCTGGGGATTATTGTTGGGGTCAGCGCTGATGGTGCTGCCCTTCGTGTCGGCATTGGACCTTGGTATTGCCGTATGCTGCCCCACATTCAAGCTCGGGACTGCTTGAGCAAAGGGCGAGTTCGGATCGAAATCGGGATTGGTGATGCTGCGGTACCGCGACCAGAAACTGGTGTCAATGGTGAGCTGCGTCAGGTTTGTGAGCCGCCCGATTTGCCGGGCTCCATCTGCCTTGCTGCTTGGCAATGTGGCGAATTGGCTGCGCAGATCGACCTTCTGGTGGCCCTTCGAAGCCAAGTAGTTGTTCAAGAAACGGTGGTGGCTGATCTCATCGTCGGTATTGTCGTGGATATACTGAGCCATATCGCCATCGAGGATCTGGACCGCCGCGGTGTACAACGAATTGCCGCCGTTGACTCCCGAGACTTCGTTGTCCTGGGTTCCTCCGAGTTCGGAATATTGGATCCACAGATCTTCTTCAATCTGTTCGAGGGCGCTGAGGAACCGGAGAATCGCAATATCGCCCTTCGTGATGGGCGCACCGTCATCGTCACCGCGATCCTGGCCGAAGGCCGATAGCCCGCCAGCCAACAGACCGGCGCTCATAGTTGCTGCGCCCGCTGCAAACATTCCGTTCTGCAGAAACTTACGTCGATTGGTGCCCATCTTAACGAAAGCTCTAGATTTTTCCATGTGCCTTTCTCCTTGTTTTGAAATCGATTCTGATTGCGTTCAGGCATGTAAGCCTGATCCGAAAATCGAATCGATAGTGACTGCGCTTGCAATTGTTGTTGTCACAGCTTCGTCAAATCGACGTCTAGTTTGTGGATGACCATTTTACAATTTTGCGGCAATCCTAAATGTAAAAGGCGGGCTTGCTGCCGTTTTACACTCTGGATGTACAGACCGTACGGACGCTGTTTTTATTCCGTAAAATTTCTAGCTCGAGAAAAGACCAGGACTCGACTCACAGAATCTGCTTCGCGATACTCCACGAGGCTTGGACACATGTCCCCGTTCCGACTCGAAATGACGGCGTTTTCACTCGGGGACCACTCATGCGGTCGCCACTGCTGTTCGCCCTGAGCCCGGCATTGTGTTTTTATTCATCACACTTGTGAGGGCCTGACGAAGGCGGAGCCGCGCACGCGATAAGCTCGACATCACCGAGCCTGCAGGCATACCGGTGATATCTGCGATCTCTCTGTAGGACATTCCCTCAATTTCACGCAGAATAAGGACTTCACGAAGACTCGCCGGGAGGTTCTCCAGCGCCTTGCGCAACGAAGTGCCGTTGTCGCTTTGCAGCACAAGTTCTTCCGGATTGGGAGCGTGATAATCAGTAGGGAAAAGGTTCTCGTCAAATTCCATTGCTTCTTGTAGTGGCCGGTTTGCATGCAACCAGCTATTGCAAGTATTACGTACAATTTTCATGAGCCACGCACGGGCATCGCCGCCGCGGAAGCCAGGAAAGAATCGGAAAGCGCGCAAGTACGCTTCCTGGACAATGTCCTGTGCGTCCTGGGGGTCGCCGGTCAGCCAGCGTGCGAGGTTGTGGGCGGCGTCAAGATGCGGCAGGACAGCCTGCTCAAAATTCGGGAGTTGATTGTGCTCAAGCATTGAAGCCTCTCTGCGAACGGTATAGCGTCTTTCGCGCTCGCTTGAGGCATCACTATGTTGCGCATTCATAATTGCTTCAATGGACACGCAGTTCTTTCTCGCTGGAATCGAGGTCCCCTTGTAACTGTCACTCAATTGAAGGCTTAGGGGAAACTCTCCCCCGTCGTGTTCACGTCGTCTCTACTGGTGGTACACTTCTTCTCGACTAAGATTCACCTCGCCATGCAAGAAAACCATCAGCCTGACGGGCGACTCCGTTTTGGAGTTTTCGAGGTGAATCTTCGCACTGGAGAATTGCACAAGCATGGCCTGCGTGTGCGGCTACAGGAACAGCCTTTCCAAGTTCTGACGATGCTGCTTGCGTACCCCGGCGAGGTCGTAACTCGCGAAGAACTTCACAAAAGGCTCTGGCCCGCAGACACTTTCGTGGATTTCGATCACGGGCTCAACAAAGCGGTAAACAAAATCCGTGACGCCCTGGGGGACTCCGCCGAAAGTCCCCGATTTGTGGAAACCGTTGCTCGCCGCGGCTACCGCTTCCTCGCTGAGGTCAAAGCGGCCGACGCGGCCCCTGTGCGCAGCCCGGAACTTGCACCCCCGCTTCTTCCCACGGCAGAAGCTCGCGACCGCCCCGATTTCGCTGTCAAACTCGCGAAGCCCAAACATCGTCTGCCATCAATCGCGTGGAAGATATCAGCGTTCGTGCTGCTCGCACTGACAGCCTCTTTCGGCGCTTGGCAGCTTCATTCCCGGAACCGCCCGTCCTCTGCCATTCACTCGTTAGCTGTTCTTCCGTTGGAAAGCCTCTCGAACGATGCCTCTCAGGATTACTTCGCCGATGGGATGACCGACGAGTTGATTTCCGACCTCGGCCAGATCAGTGCGTTGCGTGTGATTTCGCGTACCTCCGTGATGGCCTATAAACACGCTCGTAAACCTCTACCGCAGATCGCTCATGAGCTGAACGTGGACGCTGTGGTCGAAGGCACTGTGCTCCGTTCCGGCGATCAGGTCCGCATCACGGCGCAGCTGATCGATGCCTCTGCGGACAAGCACCTATGGTCACAGAGCTATGAAGGTGAAATGAAGGATACCTTAGCGCTTCAGAGCAAGGTCGCAAGAGCCATCGCGGATCAAATTCGGATCAATTTAAATCCACAGGAACAGGCCGCGCTGAAAAAAGTAACGGTTGTTGCTCCGGAAGCTTATGAGTCCTATCTCAAAGGTCGCTACTTCTGGAATAAGCGAACGGCGGATGGTTTGAAGGTTGCCCTAGCCTATTTCAACCAGGCCGTCGATGAGGACCCGAAATATGCCCCAGCATATTCTGGCTTAGCCGACACTTACGCGTTGTTAGGAGATTGGCAGTATGGAGTGATGACGCCGAAGGAAGCATTCCCTAAAGCGAAGGCCGCGGCGATCAAAGCCCTGGAACTGGACAGTACGCTCAGCGAAGCCCACAACTCACTGGCATTCTGCTTCGATGCCTTCGACTGGGATTTAGACTCCTCCGGCAAGGAATTCCGGCGCTCGATTGAGCTGAACCCAGGATATGCAACCGCTCACCATTGGTATGCCTGGCATTTGAGTCTATTGGGCCGGTATGACGAAGCTCTCGCGCAGATGCGAATAGCGCAAAACCTGGATCCGCTATCGCTCATCATTAACGCCGATTTGGCGGAGCTACTGGTCATTGCGCATTCTTATGACGAATCGATACGACAGAGTCGTAAGACGATCGAAATGGATCCAAACTTTGCTCTCGCACATAATCAACTGGGTGTGGCCTACCTGCAAAAGCACATGCACGATGAGGCGGTTGCAGAACTGCAAAAAGCAGTCCGTCTTTCTGGAGGCAGCCCGACATGCATTGCCAATCTTGCTTCCGCCTATGTCGCATCCGGAGAGAGAGACGAAGCGGTAAAATTGCTGAGCGATCTCGAGAAGCGCTCTGACGCCAGCGTTTCAGATGCCCCGGAGATTGCCGCGGTCTACGTAGCCCTCGGAGACAAGGATCACGCAATGAATTGGCTACTTAAAGGATACGAAGAAAGATTTAACCCCAGTGTCCTGCTGCGGCCGGGCTTCGATCCGCTTCGTTCGGACCTGCGCTTCGAAGACTTATTGCGCCGCATCGGCGTGCCTCGTTGAGATACGTCATCGAGGGTAGCGCCAAGCTGATTGCTCTATCATTTTCAATCTGAAGCTACTTGCGTAAAGGCCGCATTAGATTCGGCTAATTGCTCGCGTACAGCCTCTGCGGTCAATCGCGAAATCGGGAGGACCAGTGTTGTTTTTGTTTGTGGCGAACTGAAAAGGGCGTGCGATTCCATCTCCTTGTGATTCTCGTTTTGAATGCCGACATATCTCCCGCCTCCGGCTTCAACGATCGAGGAAATTTCACCTTCACTCAAACCCAGCGTCATAATGTTTTCCACTCTTCGCACGACGTAGTCCATAGCGTTTGCAACCATTTTGCTCGCCGGTTTATTCCGTACTCCGTCCTGTTTAGCAGTTTGACTTGGCACATGCGTTACCTAATGCGCGTCAATTCAAATCAGTCCGCGGATTGTGCACGGATTCTGCGGCGAGCCAACTACATACGTGATCCGGACGGGCAACATACCTCCCTTCTGTTCCCCAACCTCCCAGTCGTATCCGCTGGTCGATAGTCCTCTCGTCATCTCTTGAAGTTCCCCGAGCGAGTAAGCTCGAACACAGGAAATCAAGCCGTCGAAGAAGAGAACGAGAGGAACCACCGGAATCAAGTACGTCCAAACCAGCCGCGACCAACGGAACCGCCGCCGGAAGGGCACGAATAACCAGGTTGCGACGGGAATGAACAACAAAGATAGCAACGTCAGAGTGTGCCGTGCCGAGGCCTCAAAGATACCGATGGCCTGTCGCCTGTTAACACAATCTTGCAGAAGGCTCCGAGCCTGGTCAGGGTTCAAATGGTGGAAAGAGGAAAAGAGCGTTCTAAAACCTTGAAGGTAGCTGGGAATCTCCGTTGCGTCGACGGAGTGCTCGAGAAAATGAAGTTTAGCGGACGGGGATTCCTGATCTTGAAGTTTCGTTGTGCAAGGGTATTTGTCAGTCAGGAAGACTTCAAGTGGTCTCGCTCCGTGCATTTCAAAGTGGCGCAGGAGGGACGGCCACGGCCCGCCTGCCCCCGAGCACAAGTCCACAACGCGTTCAGCGCCGCACTCCTCCAGCCTTTTCCCTAACAGTTCCGTAATCGGCTGATAGATATTTGTGACATCTAGGATCATCTGCAAGCCATCGACGAATTGATCCCGGAGGAATTGTGGGAACCATGGCTGGTCGTGAATTTCGAAGAGTCGCACGGAATACCTCTCTGTTGAACTTTTCATGCCTGCATAGAAACCTTGATTCTTCGGCTTGTGCCATTCAAATGAGTCGCGAACTTTGTTCTTTCTTTACCGTGGAATCGTGGTCTGCATTGGACTGCAGAGTGCAACCAATCTCACGCGTTAGCACAATGAAAGGTAAATTTCAGTCGGTCCATCACAAGCGAACCGGCGATCAGCTTACTGTGTTGCGGACTGTCCCGAAGTGCTTTCGGCAGCAGCTCACGTAGTCGCATCCGAGCTTTATGCACCTGCGACTTTGAATTTCCCGCCGAGCATCCCAACATCTCGGCGATCTCCTGGTGGCTGTATCCTTGAATGTGGTGAAGAATAAACATCGCCCTGTATCCAGGCGCGAGCTCACTGATAGCCGCTTGAAGAGTGATGCGGTCGACCACCCCATTTAGCCGTAAGTCCGGACCTCCAAATTCCTTAGGCGGCGTGTTGGAATCCCCCTCCGGGTCGGTAATCGCGTCGAAAGATGTATTTGCCACGGTTTTTTTTCGGTGCCTCATCAGAACGATATTGACCGTCATCCGATGCAGCCATGTGGCAAAAGCCGATTCGCCACGAAAGGTGTCGATCTTACGGAATAACTGCAAAAAGACTTCCTGAGTCAGATCTTCAGCGTCTGTCGGGTCTTCCACCATACGAAGGCACAAGGAATAGACCTTTCGACTATGCAATCTATAGATATGCTCAAACGCAACGGCATCGCCGCGTTGAGCCAGTCGCAAGGCATTGTCGTCAGTCACCTTTTCCGTTTGTCTCAGCGCTTTCATGGCATGTCCCCCAGATGTTTGCTGCTTGGTCTGGAATGCTGCCTGTCAGATGCGAGAGCCCAATCTGCTGCGCGACTGCTGGCACCGACTCGGTCGGCGGTGTCTTAATTGCACCGCCGGCCAAAGTGATGCTTATATCCGAACTCGAGGTTAGTCACCGGCCACGATGGTGTCTTGTTTGTCCTTGGCAAGTTCGGTCTGCAACTGCTTCGGGTATAGAAATTCATGGCCCGTCTTTTCACCCGGATAGAACTAGGTTACAAGCGCCTGTGGCTGTGCGGATCCACGCTCCGCGAAAGTGAACGCAGTATTGTCAGTTGGCTCCCGACGGTCAGCACCAATCGTGAAGATGGTTGCATACAGCGTGGTTCGATCGGATCCGAAGATACGGACCTGGTTATGTTGGGTGATGTCCTCAGGCAACACAAACCAGTAGGTACCTGCAGGTAGGACGTGTCCGGGGATCTGGACGGCTTGGTTAAAGGTTACCTTGGTCGCTTGATTCGACTCATCCGCTCGTGCAGCAGGCAGGACAATCAGAAACGCAAGCAAGAACACAATGGTGGCAAAATTCTTGACGACAGTGATTTTATTCATAACAGCTCCTTTTTTTGTAGTATTGCGGGCTGGCTCATGCTCGCAATTCGGATTCGTAATTCCGAGTTAGTTTCTTTCAGCACTTTTAGGACGTGCCTTCTGCGTTTCAGCTCGCATCAGTGACTCCCTCAATTGCTTCATATGTGTGGACTGACTCGCCGGCGGTTTTATTCCGGGATGGTTCTCTTGTGACGCAAGCAATAGAGAGGACAAAGCGAGGAAACTTGAAATGAGGCTATTGCGCGAAATCCGAACGGGTTTGTTAGTTTGCGGAATTCTTCAGGTAAAAAAGTACTGCTAAGCGGACGAGGAGAACCTGGGAGCGACAGCTCTTCTATCTGTGCATTAAACAGAGCGCCATCTTTTCGTTGGTTCGCAGATTTGGTCCAACGCTGCAGTAGTACGTGTCTTAGTTACTTGTGAGCAGACTCTGAAGCTGCGCAAGGGCCGAAGGTGCGGCATCGGTGACGGCGCAGAATTCCATTCCTCCTTTGCGCCACTCGATCCATTGATAGCCCTGCTGTGAACCTGAACTCGTAGCACTGTCTTTCTGGTCCGTGGGCCAGATGAACACGTTCACGAAATGTTTGCGGCGGGCATAGACCAGAGCAGCCACGGAGCGGCCGTGAATAACGTCGATACGGCCGCCCTGCAATGGAAATCCTTGATCGGCGAAATCCTGGACTGGCGGCGAGAAATCCAGTTTACCGTCGAACCAAGGCTTCACTGTGTGTTGATCCGTGGAGACGACATCGGTGAGATGTCCGGGTTGGAGTGACCTCAAATGGGCATCGACAATCTCTGCGGCAAGCACGTTTTCATAGTTGCCGGTGCGATGAAGGGAGGTAACCCGCCAGCCTGTGTAGGCGATCAGAAGAAACGCCGCAGCGACCGCGAGCCATCGCCAGACGGTGCGAGCTGGGAACGCAGCGACAGGACGGGCAGAACCGATGGAGGCGAGAATTTTCTTGCGAAAAGGGGCAGGCGCTCTCTCATAGAGTTCCGCAACGTTGATGGAGGAACGCAAGGAGTCTAGGGTCTCGAGTGCGTTAACACAATCAGGGCACTGTGCGAGATGGCGCTCGAATTCGTCGGCACCAATGGCGTCTAGTTCGTTATCGAAGTAGCCATGAAGAACAGTACCTGCACGGTCACAACTCATTGACGATCTCCTTGTGGTCAGGATCCAAAAGCGCTCGCTGAAGCTCACGGCGAGCACGGGAAAGGGTGGACATGACGGTACCAATAGGAATGGAAGTAATAGTGGCAATCTCCTTGTAAGAACAGCCCTCCAGTTCGCGGAGCACGATCACCTCCCGAAAGCGTGGCGGCAAGGAATCGAGAGCCTGAGTAAGCCGTCCATGACTGTCTGATGTCATAGCAAGCTCTTCGGGTGTTGGACCCGACGGCCCGTGCAACGTTTCATCGAACTCGGTCATATCTTTCCCGCGGCGATTCTTGTCCAGCCAGGTGAAACAGGTGTTCCGCACGATCTGGAGCAGCCAGGCGCGCACATCCCCACCGTGAAACCCATGGAAGAATCGGTAAGCGCGGAGCATTGCCTCTTGCGCAGCGTCTTCGGCATCCGTTCTGCTTCGCAAAAGCCAACGAGCGAGATTGAAAGCGGCATCCAGATGCGGAAGGACGAGTGTTTCGAACCGAACCTGATCCTGCGTGTCCAGCACGTTCGAACCTTCTCCTTGGCAGGCTATCCATAGGTAATGACTACCTCAGGGGTGATTTTATTCCTGTTTCTTGGCTTTTTTGACGAATAGAAAAACAGGCATTTTCCCAGGTGCTGGAATAAACAGAGCAGACCGGCGGTATACAAAGACGAAGCAAGGCCGAGAACGGCGCGGAGCCTTCCGGGTTTTGTACCGCACCTTTCGTCCTATAGAAAAGCAGCCACAACAGGATGAAATCAGGAGGACTTATGGGCGAAAAGACAAAAGACGAGATTTTGCACGATCACAATGATGATGGAGTTGACCGGCGTGGTTTTTTGAAATGCATGGCCTGGGCCGGGACTGGTGCCCTCTGCGTGATGCAGGGTGGCGTGTTGAAATCCTTTAGCATGAGCCGCATTGCAGGATTGGACCCGAAGAAAATGGCAGGCGAGTTGAGCTTCGTGCAGATCAGCGACAGCCATATGGGATTCAACAAACCGGCCAATCCCGATGTCGCCGGGACACTCAAGGCGGCGGTGGACAAGATCAATGGTCTAGCGACGCAACCCGAGTTCATGCTGCATACGGGCGACATCAGCCACCTCTCGAAACCTGAAGAGTTCGACACCGTCGATCAGATTTTGCGAGGCGCAAGCGCAAAAGATGTGTTCTACGTGCCGGGTGAGCACGACGTTCTGAACGATGATGGCCAGCAGTACTTGGAACGCTATGGAAAAGGCACCAAGGGAGCAGGGTGGTGCAGCTTTGACAAGAAAGGTGTGCACTTCATCGGGCTGGTGAACGTGCTGAACCTGAAGGCCGGTGGACTGGGCACGCTCGGCCACGAACAACTCGAGTGGATGGAAGACGACGTCGCGCATCTGAAATCCAGCACGCCCATCGTGGTGTTCGCTCACATTCCATTGTGGTCGGTGTATCCGGAATGGGGCTGGGGCACAGAAGACAGCGCGCAGGCCTTGGCTTATCTAAAGAAGTTCGGCTCGGTAACCGTCCTGAACGGGCACATTCACCAGATTATGCAAAAGGTCGAAGGAAACGTCACTTTTCATACGGCGATGTCAACAGCGTTCCCGCAGCCTCAGCCTGGCAAGGCCGATTCGCCGGGACCGATGAAAGTGCCGGCAGAGCAGTTGCGGAGCGTGTTGGGAATTACGGATGTGAATTACGTGCAGGGCCAGCACGCGCTGGCGGTAGTTGACTCAACCCTGGCATGAGCCGGAAAAGAATTCGCATCGATTAGACAACAAATTCTGATGAAACTTAGCGAGGAAACAACCATGAAGAAGAGAAGTGTGTGGATTGCAGGTTTAGTGATGACAGTGATCGTGATGTTGGGAATGCTGTTGGTAGGATCACCGAACGTTTCGGCGAACGATCCCCAGCCAACAACGACGGAAGTGAAGATTGACAATTTCAGCTATGGACCAGCGACGGTTACGGTGGCCGCAGGAACGACCGTGACTTGGACCAACCACGACGATATTCCGCATACGGTTGTCAGCGCGGATGATCCGACGGCTTTCAAGTCTAAGGTAATGGATACCGATGAAAAATTCTCCTACACCTTCACCAAAGCAGGGACGTTTACCTATTTCTGTTCGATTCACCCGAAGATGACCGGCACCATAGTGGTGAAGTGAGGGGGCGATGAGCGTAAACCCCTTCGACATCAAGACGGCATTGCTCGCAAAGCACGCGCAGCATGTGGTGCTCATCCATTTTCCGATCGCGTTGTTTATTGCTGGTGTGGGATTCGACTTAGTGGCGCAATGGACGAAGCGGCGTAGTTTGATGGACGTGGCCTATTACAACTTGTTGGTGGCGGCGATTTCGACGGTGCCTGTGGTTGCGACGGGAATCCTCGCGTGGCAATTTGCACTTGAGGCTCAGAGAGTCAAAGGTATTCTGTTGGAACACATGGTCCTGGCGTGTTTGTCGACCGTGGTGATCTGGCTTGTCTGGTGGATTCACTTTCGCGTGCGACGCAGCGGACACCAGCTACCCACTACCCGCATCCCGCTTGAAATATTGGGCATGGCTGTCATAGCGCTGACTGGGCATCTCGGGGGCTTTCTGAGTGGTGTAAATGGACCCGGATAGACGCACGGAGTTCGCGGAGTACGCACTTCTTGTTGCGCTGCCACGTAGAATTCTTATCCGGTGATGAACGGGCCAAGGTCAGCTGTTTCACGGAGGCGATGCATTGAACGAAGGATTCCTTGGAACGGCGGCTCCATTCTATGCGGATGTGGTTCTGCTCATCGAGATTCTCATGGGAGTGGGACTCCTGATCGGTGCAGTGCTCGCACGCATGCGCAGGTTTCGGGAGCATGCGTGGTGTCAATCCGTAATCGTGATCTCAAACTTGGTGGTGGTCGTACTGATTATGGCTCCATCATTTTACGTTCATGTGAGTCCGAAGATACCGCTCAGACTTGGCAAAGCGTATTACGCACTGGCCACGTCGCACGCGGCGCTCGGAACGTTTACGGAGGTCGCCGCGTTGTATATTTTACTCGCCGCGGGCACAAAAGTTTTGCCATCCAAATTACGAATGACTGATTACAAGCCATGGATGCGCAGTGTGCTGGTGCTCTGGTGGCTCGAGCTCGTGTTGGGACTGGCAACATACACTCGCTGGTACGTCCCACACCGGTTTTCAAGATAACCCGCGTCGATGGGAATGTACTTGAGGGCACACACTTCGGTCCCGAGTATCGGCAACCGCGGTTAGGTGCAATATTCGGGTCTGTGATCCATTTTCGAGGACGAACAAATGAATGGCGTATCGCGAATTGTTTGCTTGTTTGTGTTGGGCGCCTTCGCGGTCGCCGCTGGCTTCACCCGTCCGTCGAGTACTTATCAGGCAGACCAGGGTGTGCAGGTCATTGACGTTACCGCCAAGAAGTATGACTAAGCTCCGTCGCCCATTCGCGTAAAGCTTGGGGCTACAGTGCAATTGAGAGTCACGTCTCTCGATAAGACGCATGGCTTCAAGATCAATCTCTATCCCGACGCATCGGACACAAAAGGTGATCCGGGACTCATCTTCAGTTCGGGCCAAGACTATTTCAAGATCGAGACGGGCACTCCAACGACAGTGCAATTTGTGGCGCGTACACCAGAAACGTATTCGTTCCATTGCTGCAACCGTTGCGGGATCGGCCATGGCGGTATGAAGGGCCAGCTTGTCGTCGAAAGGTAATTTCGTGGCGTTCCGGTTCGCAAAACAGAGACCGGAGAAGAACTCTGAAATTCGACGATCCGCTCGAATGTTCAGATAAGAACCACATCCTCTTGACCCTCCACACGGAATAAAAATCGCACGACCGTGGTCTCTATACATGAAAGCGCTGCGACGCTTATTGGGCGTTGCTGAAAAACTTTCGAAGTAACACTAATGGCGCACGACAACGAATGCGACCGATCGGTGGGAAATCACCCATCGTACGTTGTTGTCCAAGCCAGAAAAGAGGACAGACAAAATGAAAATCATGCTGGGAGCAATGCTTTTGGCCTGCGTGCCGGTGGCCGTCGCAGAGAGTCACTACGCTTATCCAACGGAAAAACTTGCCGAGTTTGTAGTCGAGAAACTGGAGGTAGCGTCGGTTCCGTCTGCGATTCGCCCGAAGCTCGCACGAGGAAAAACGACTTTGGGCGATTACGGATATACAACGCAGAGGGTCGATGAGAAGGAAGCGCTGGTCGAGGCCCCGCAGGGTAGTTCGCAGATTGCAATAAGCATTTTGGAAGAAAACAATTCTGGAATCTACGTTTGCGTGAATGGCCAGGGCCAGAATCAAAACAGCGGCCATATTCAACGAGTGTTGCTGCTGAAGCTGAATAATGCAAACGGGCTCTTGAAAGGCCGGGAAGCTTCGAAGGAATTCGACAGTTGTCCGGTGATTGGTGGAGCCTCAGCAGACGGCGGAGATTGATCGGGCTTACGGCTCAAAGGGCGGCTGTAAGCAAATGCCCTTGTTACGCGGTCGTGAGGAACCGTCGACGGTAAAGCGTTTGTGGGCGCTCATGCACAATGTCACGACCGCGTCTCGGCAATGTAAGCAATCTTTTCCAATAGAGCGATAACGTCGTGACAAGTTGCATTACCAATCCGGAGACCATGGTCTGGTTATCGCTTCAACATGGAATCAATGTTACGACGCAGAATCATTGCAGGATACAAAAATTCTCGAACTCACGGAGGAAGTAGCATGTACGCAAAAAGTCTTTTGATCACAAACTTTTGTTCAAGGAGCAAGAAAAATATCATGTCCAAAACGGCTCTAACTGTCGTGCTTACGCTGTTTATCGCTATGTTTTTCGCTGGCCGCGCAACCGCGCAGAGCACCAGCTATGCCCAAACGAATCTGGTGTCCGATGGCGCTGTAACCGCACCAAACACCGACAAGCACCTGATCAACCCCTGGGGAATCGCGTTCGTGCCCGGCGGCCCATTTTGGATTTCCGACAACAACAGCGGCTTCTCCACCCTCTACGACAATCAAGGCGTCCCGCAGTCCCTGATTGTCACCATTCCGCCGCCGTCCGGCGCTCCCGGCCCGGCAACACCAACGGGCATCGTAGCCAACTCCACTGCGGATTTTGTGGTGAATGGCAGCCCTGCGTTCTTCATTTTCTCTACCGAAGACGGAACGATCTCCGCATGGACCGGTGGCAACAACGCCGTACTCGAAGTCAACAATCCAAACTTCAATTCCGGCACCGACCCTGTCTATAAAGGTCTCGCGCTTCTCAACAATAGCACCGGCAATTTTCTTCTGGCTACAAATTTCCGCAACGCGCGTATCGACGTTTTCGATGCCACATTCAAACCCGCGGCTCTTACTGGAACCTTCACCGACCCTACAATTCCAGCAGGCTTCGCGCCGTTCAGCGTGCACGTAGTCAACGACCAGGTGTACATAGCCTACGCGATGCAGGATTCCGCCAAGCACGACCCCGCCAACGGGCCGGGCAACGGCTACGTGTCACTATTCGACGCCAACGGAAATTTCATACGCCGCGTAATATCGCAAGGCTCGCTCAATTCTCCCTGGGGCCTCGTCATAGCCAGCACCAATTTCGGCCAGTTCTCGAACGATCTCCTCGTCGGCAATTTCGGCGACGGAAAGATCAACGCTTTCGATCCTTCAACAGGCAGTCTAATCGGCACGCTGAATGATTCGAACGGCAACGCCCTGGTCAATGGTTCGCTCTGGGAGCTCGTTTTCGATCCGACCGGTCAGACCGGCGCAAAAGACACGCTGTATTTCTCGGCTGGATTGGTGAATGAAGGCGACGGCTTAGTCGGGGCAATCGCGGTTGGTAAAACGCAGCCTACCACCGCAACATTCTCCATCGCGGCCGCCTCGCCGACGCTGACAGTCGTGAAAGGACAATCCGCTTCAACCACACTGACAGTTACCCCGGCGAACGGCTTCGATAGTGCCGTATCGTTCTCATGTTCAGGCTTGCCCGGCGGCGCAACGTGCTCGTTCTCTCCGTCCACAGTCACACCCACAAGCGGTCCAGTAACAACTCAACTGACAATCACAACTGTCACCACCGGAACCTATGGAGCAATGTTCAAGCATATTGCTGCAGTTCCCCGATCGCGTGGTGGTCAACTTGGCCTGGCGTTAGTCGGGTTCCTTTCCGGGCTCCTGTATTTCCTGAAGAGGGCGTCGGAACGCGGCAAGGGTGTTAATCGTGTGCCACGGTGGATCGGCATTGCCGTCGCTACGGGCCTACTCGTTGCGGCCGCCGGTTGTGGCAGTTCGAAGAGTACAACCCCCACCGGAACAGGTACCGGCACACCCACCGGCGCGGCCACGGTTATGGTCAACGCTACTTCGGGCACCATGATGCAATCAACGTCGATCGCTGTCACTGTCAACTAGGCCCGGACAATGAGGAGGGTGCTTGCAATGAATCTCGGAAGAAGCATCGTAAGGATGACGGCGACAATTCTCGCCGCCGTCATCCTTACCCCTTATTTCACAAATGGGAGTGGTGTCGACGCTTCCGTAGTCGAAATGTTTCCAAAAGAAGTTGCTGAGCTCAGTTATCTCGACTTGAAAGCAGCGCGCCAACAACCGTGGTTCACAGTGGCCGAGCAGAACCTGCTTCCGATGCGTTTCCGCAAACTTGAGTTTTTGCTATCGAATGCGGGCCTTAATGTCGAAACCCAAGTGGACACG
This sequence comes from uncultured Acidobacteriota bacterium, assembly GCA_963703675.1. Classification (GTDB taxonomy): domain Bacteria; phylum Acidobacteriota; class Terriglobia; order Acidiferrales; family UBA7541; genus Palsa-295. Next base: position 86,598 of record CAVPFH010000019.1, read on the forward strand.
CTAGCGTGGGGAACGGTTCCTGCTACAAAAACCAGCGGGGCCGGTTTCCTTGGATTGGCAACAGGACATTTCTCCCCTGGCACGGTCGAAAATTATTTTAGCCAGCACAATTTGCCCATCGATGACGAACAAGGTGAGCACTTACTCAACATCGGCGGCAACACAAGCGATCTGTTCCTTGTCTTTCTCGATCCTGAAACTGCGGCATTCGGCCAGCGCGCCGCAGTTGAACAGCTCCTCGCAGTTCATTTTCAAGGCAACGAAAGCCTCACTCACAATTTCGTACTCAACTCCTTGGTTAAAGACACGCGTCAAGACTCTCTAACCTGGTCAGTCTGGAATAAAGACTACGCTCGCGCAGCCCTGCAGCAATTGCTGCCTCCCGAAGCGCAAATTCCGCAAACCACCCTAATGCTCGATCATATTCAGTCCCTGGAATTCGATGTTACTGATCGAGATGTCCTTTCAGCGCGATCGGAGATCGTCTGTTCCTCGCCCACAGAAGCGTTCATGCTTGCGGCTCTGCTGCAGGCGGCGGTCGCCTATCGCAGGCACGAAGCCGCGCAATCCGGATCGCAGCCTTCGAACATATTCGATGGGATCCGTATAAACGCGTACTCCACGCGCGTCGAAATTGAAATACCCATAGGCCCTGACCAGTTAGATTCCGCCATTCGAAGTGGCGATTTCCTCAATCTCCTCCAATAAAATGATTCGTTAGGAATGTCAAATTCGATTGCAACACTGGCAAAATCACGGGTCACCTCGATGTTCCCTAGGCGCGGGGATGAATTCCGTCGGCCAAGCTGCGGTCCGTTGTCAGTACGGGCCGCCGCACGCACCAGCCGTCATAATGAGACTGCGACGAGCAGAAATCGGTATATCGCGCGGCCTTAAATCGCTCGGCCAGTCAAATCTAAACTTACAATCGAGTTTCGAGGAGGTTGCTTTGCTAAGAGAGGCAAGTTGGTCGCTGGTATTTCTTTTATTGGGGGCTTCGATACTCTGCGCGCAATCAAATTCCGCCGCCCCAACGGTCCAAAATTCGCCGGTAACGGCTACCGCCGCGCCAGAAATTTACGCTCCTGGTTTGATCTCCGGCCCCGCCAACGACGGCTCCCCCACCTTCTCCCCCGATGGCAACACCATCTTCTTCTCCCGCAGCTCCGCCAACTGGACCATGATCCTCGAGTCCAACAAAGTCGCTGGCCAGTGGTCCAAGCCCACCATCGCACCCTTCTCCGGCGAATGGTCCGACTCCTCCCCAGAACTCTCCCCAAACGGCTCCTACCTCGTCTTTCAGTCCAGCCGTGCGGCCGTGCCTGCCGAAAACGCCGACCCGTCCAAACCGCCTCGCCTCGTTTCCAACATCTGGCGCGTCGACCGCGTCGGCTCCGGCTGGAACAAGCCGCAGCGCTTGCCCGACACCGTCAACCTCCCCGGCCAATCGCTCTGGAAGCCCAGCGTCGCCGCCGACGGCACCCTCGACTTCACCGCCATCGACGAAAAGCGCAACAAGCGTCTGTACTCTTCCCAATACATCAATGAAGCGTACCAGCAAGCGCAACCTCTTCCGTTTAGCGACGGTACCAAACAGGATGTCGATCCCGAAATTGCGCCCGACGGCTCCTTCCTGATTTTCGTCAGCGCCGGCCGCTTGCCTGATGACCAGAAAGATCATCTGTTCATCGTCCTCAAAAGACCCGATGGCTGGGGCCCGGTGGTGCCCATCCGTTACGCCGGCGATGCCAACGGCGGCTACAGCACTGATGACGAGCCGCATCTCAGCCGCGATCACCGCACCGTCTATTTCACCAGCGACCGCGTATTCCCCGTGCATTTCCCGCTCGCCCCCGAGCAAGCCGAGCAAAATTTCAAGCGTCTGGAAAGCTCCGGTTGGTTTACCGACTACGTCAACGTATGGTCGCTCCCACTAGCCCCCTGGCTGAACGCAGACGATCCCGAGAAATCCGACGCATCAAGATAACTAAGGGCGCAAGCATCGCTCTCACACCGAATCTTCGGTCCGGGGTTTGCCCCATGGCTTCAGTCCAAGTCTTCGGATGCAACTGCAACTGGGTTCTTGCGCAGCCTACATGACTTGCCGTTCTCGGGGAATAAAAGCCCACCCTCCTTGGTCACCTAATTAGAGAGTATAGAGGAAGAGAAAAATGAAATTCACGAACAGGTTAATCGTACAAAAATATATGACCGCTGTGACGATTCTCGCATTCTTCATGGCGATGTCCCCCAATTCCAGTGCGAAACACGGAGCCTCCAAGCCCACCCCGGAACCGGCGTCTGTCATCGCGCATGTGGCGCTGCCCGGGATCACTGTTCGTCAATTGGACCTGCAGCAAAACGGCAGCAAACAGTACTTGTACGTCGAAGAGGTTTCCAAAGACGGTTTCGCGATCTTGGATGTCACCAAGCCGGGCCAACCGGATTTCATTAAGAGTGAGGCATGGCCGAACGAAGCATCCACGGGAAAGTTGCAGATGGTTTCGGGACAGCTGGCTTTAGCCGAAGCACCAGACGCGACGGTCGAAACTGTTTTTCGCACCGAGACTCTGAAGGTGCTGGATTTGAGTGATCCGGCAAACCCTCGAACAATCCTAACCTTCTCTGGGGTAACGAGCACCCTCACGGATGACGCACACAACTTGGTTTACATTACGAACAGCGACGGACTGTGGATCTTGAAACATCAGTCGGAGCAAATGTCTTCGGCCCATGAATGTTCCTCGGAAGATGCCTCCAATGACCTGGCAACTTGTCAGTGATTCATAACTTGGGTCGAGCCGCATGCGAGAGCGGCTCTCGGAAATCGGGTAGGTTTTAAGGAGGAACACAAAATGAACCTAGGTCCGAAGATGTTGAAAGGTTTTTGTCGAGAAAACTCTGGTTCCAAGTCTTTGCGCGATGGCAGCGAGCAAGCACGAGCACTCGAAGAGGTGCGAAAGAAAGCCTCCGTGCTGGCGACTGTGTTGCTCGACTCCATCGACTTCATTGCGAAAGTGAATGCACTTGCTAAAAAGTTGGGCCCTCCCAAGGAAATGCTTCCAGCATGGGACGGTAAGTTACCTGAGGGCGAGTGCAATCTTAAATGTGGCAAACGAGCCGGGTTCCTGTACTTTGACGCCAAGAACATTGTCTACGGCGGCAGTCAGTCGAAATTCGAGTTCAGGCGCCTCTTCCGTTGTGGTCGATGCGCCTTCGAGCCCATACCTCACCTCAGTGGTTTGGGCGCCAGACAGTCGGTCAGCGATATTAGTGAACACCTCCCTACCACTGAATGCGGAAATCGGGGAGGACCGTATGTCAACGATCCAGCGCGCATTCGTCGCTGAGGTTGATCTTGCCACTCGTCACCTCACCCCAATCCGCGGTCCAGCACTTGATGCGGCAGTCTCACAAGGAATTGTTTGCGCCCAGACGATTGATTGGAAGCCAGAGACAGATTGGTTGGTGCTTGCAATTAGCAAGACTCCAGATAACCGCTGATCTTCGCATTTGTCAATTCCGGTTGAAAATTCCCCGTTGTACCGGTCGAAAATTCCCCACCCCTGAACTTCATGAATGGGCCTCCATGGCCTCGGACGGAGTGGAGCCCAGCGCCGTCTTTTGGCGCGTTTTGGGCGTAACGGAGTCCGAGGCCATGGAACGAGCCGCGGCCTCCGCTCCTTCCTGCCCTCGAGGCGGCACCAGGCCGGCCTTGCGGCGATCCTTCAGCCGGTAGCTCTCGCCGCGAATGTTGATGGTCGTCGAGTGATGCAGTAGTCGGTCCAGGATCGCCGTGGCGATGATCGAGTCGCCGAAGATCGATCCCCAGTCTCCGTAGCTTTTGTTCGAGGTCAGGATGATGCTCCCACGTTCATATCGCGCGCTCACCAACTGGAAGAAAATCGTGGCCCCCAGATCGTCCAGCGGTAGATAGCCCACTTCATCGATCACCAGAACTTTCGGTGCCAGGTACACGCGCATCCGCCGATCCAACCGGCCTTCGCGATACGCGCGCCCCAAGTCCGCCGCCAGATCGTGCGCGGTGATGAAATACGCGCCCAATCCCGAGCGGATCGCTTCTTCCGCCAGCGCCACGCTCAAATGCGTTTTCCCCACGCCAGGCGGTCCCAGCAGGCTCATCCGTCCCCAGCCACACCGTCTTCATGCGGTCGTAGAGAATCTCCTCCGGCACTCCGCCGATCTGTTGGAACGCCGCTTCGTGCAGCCGCAGCAGCGTGCCCAGCTTTTGGTCCAACGCTGCTTCCGCCACCATCCTTCGGCTATAGCCGAGCGTGAAGGTGAATCCGTGCAGCTTCTGCTGCTGCCCGGCCATCTCCAGCGTGCCCAGATGTCCCCAATCCACTTGCGCCTGCTTGCCCGGAGCTGTCTCGAAGCGCCGCACCGCCACCACTCGTGCTGCACTGCGTTGCGGCCGCAACCAGTCCGTCAGAATCGTGTAGCTCCCCGTATAGTTCCGTTCACGCAGTTCGCGCAGCAGCACCCGCGCGTTCCACACGCCAGCACGCAGACGCTCCTCCAAGTACGGCTTAAACGCATCGAGCTTACTTGGCTGCGGTGAACGCGGCCCGTACTCCGGCGCTACCCCCGCCGCTTGCATATACTTTCGAATCGTCTTGCGATCCCAGCCGGTCAGCTTGCTGATCGTTTGGATGCTCATCCCTTGCCGTTGCAGTTCTTTTAGCTCTTGCACGTCTTTCCCCCTTAACAAGTCTCGGAACCTCCTCCATACGGAGTAGGCTCCGGTGTACCACATCAGGGGGTGGGGAAAATTCAACCGGCACTATGGGGATTTTTGCACCGGCGCTGACACATTGATCAGGTTCGCACCCAGGATTGCATGGGACCGACCGATATCGATGCGCGATTCACTCGATTGGCACCGACGCTAGAGTGAGTTTGCAGCGCAAAGAAACAGAGACAGATGCGGCAGCGGTGATAGTGTTCTCATCGCCGTGAGAAATTCGATTTCGTCCAGAATGGAAATAGCGGAGCGCTGAGCCGGCCCGGGTGCAGACACCGGAGCTGTATTCGCGAAGATAACGAAATCTCTCCCAACAGGTCAGAGTCCGATCTGTTCGCCACTTCCAAACCTGCTTCACCACAACAACTTCAACCCCAGTTGAATTTGGCGCGAAGTCGTGGAAGTAGCTGTAATGACTCCGGCGGTGGGTGACGGTCCACCGGCGGCGGCCGCGTACACGACAGGATTCGGCGCATTGAAGTTGGTGTGATTGAACACGTTGAAAAACTCGGAGCGGAACTGCAAGTTCACCCGCTCCGAAAGCTTGAAATTGTTCGCCAGCGCTAGATCTGTCTCCGCCAGTCCGGGGCCTTGCAAAACGTTGCGGCCCACGTTGCCGTAGGTTCCGGGGAGCGGCTGGATGAAAGCATCGGGATTGAAATACTGGTTTGGTCCGCCCGTGATCACAGGGCCAGCGAAGGCCGGATTCCAAGACGGCCGAACTGGATTGCGGGTGTCACCATCATTGGATGGGTTATAGGATAGCTGGGGCGTGAAGGGCAGACCGGATTGCAACGTCTCGATTCCGCTCAGTTGCCAGTTTCCGATCAGGCGCTCCAGCCGTGGGTGTTCCTGAGCGGTGTCGCCACGTCCAAACGGAAGGTCGTAGGTGGCGTTGATCACTCCGGCGTGGCTTACGTCGAACGAAGCCCTGCCATAGTCGGCTTTGGGTTGTAGCGGATTCGCAACGAACGCGGGCGAGTTGGTAGCCACGCTGGTGTTCATGTTGTCGCCGTCATCGAGCGATTTCGAGAATGTATAGACGCCGCGGAATTGCAGCCCGCGTCCCAAATGGCGGTTCACATCTACTTCCAACCCGTGGTAGAAACTGACGCCCTCCGAGAACCAATGTGTTGTATTCCATACGGCTTTGTTGGCCAGCGCTGCACCCGCTGGGTAGTAATAAGCGCCGTCGGGATACCCTGCCGGGCAGGGAGACGCCGGGCAAATTGTGGGCGTTGGCAAGTTCGCATCAAGGGAAAGCAGCTGGTGGTAACCATGCGAGCCGATGTAGCTGACCCCCAGCACGCTAGTCGAAGAAAGCTGCTGCTCGATCTTCAAGCTCCAGGACTCCACGGCTGGTGTTTGTAAGTTTGGCTGTACGCCGCTAGGGATCACTTTGGCGCCCAAATATGTGGCGCCTGGCGCGATCGTAGAGAACGCAAGGCTCTTGGCCGCAAACACCGTGTTGAAGGGGCCGTTTTGATCGAGCCGGTAACTCAGATTATCTAACAACGCATAGTACTGGCCAAAGCCCGCTCTGAGTACAGTCTTCTTCGAAGCAAATGGAGACCAAGCGATTCCGATGCGCGGCGCCGGCAAGAACTTAGCGTCGTTCACTGCCAATGCGGAGTTGCCGACGACCGGTTGGGTCACTATCACTCCATTCGAATCAAAGGCATAGTTCGACGCGCGTCCGTGAGCCTCGTTCCATCCGTTCGTGGACTCGGCGCGAAAGCCGATACGCAGTTCGAATGACCGGTTGAGTTTTATGGCGTCCTCGACATAAAAAGCTCCTTCCAGCGAACGCCAATTCAAGGGAGTAAAACCGGGAGCGTAGGTGTAAGTGCTCACGTTGCCTTGCAAGAAAGTCTGGAGGTTAGTGAAGGAAACCTGGCCGTATTGGTCCTGGATCAAAGTGTCGTTGGCCTGCACCCTCTGCAGCCAACCGCCGAAGCTGAATAAATGGTTTCCGCGAGCCAAGGTAACCTGATCGGACACGGTAAATAGATTCCGCGCCGCACTGAGATTGCTTCCGGCATTCGTTCCGCCGTTGGTGATTTGCGAAGCGCCGTTGAGCGTCGTGCCGCCACCGACCACGACGGCTCCAACGGGCTGGCCCGCGTGAATCCAGCCGGTTAAATCCACAGTCGTCCCACTGTTGAAATAAAAAGCCCCACGGGAGAAACCAAAGGTTGCTTTGTTGAGAAGGCTGGGAGAGAACACGTGAGTTTCACTCAGGCTGGCCACCTGCTCTCGCAGGAAAACGTCCGCCAGAGTGTAAGGATTGTTTGTTGGCGAATGAGCCTCACTATCGTCAATGGTATAAACGCTGGCGAACGAATCCTTCTCTGTGAAAATCTGATCGAGTCTTAAGGTTCCAAAATCCTCGCGGATGCTCTGCAAGGGATTGCTGAACGCCTTGGCGATCCCGCTCGGCCTACCAGAGGAAGTCAGAATCTCTGGTCCGTTGGCCACCGGCCATAAAGCGAGCAGCGGTTGGATGCTCGCGACGGCATTGGCCCTCGAAGTATCGTCCGGGACGAGCGACAGATCGCTTAAGCCCAGATTCTGCCGAAAACCTTCATAGTTCCCGAACAGGAACGTACTTTCCTTGCGGATCGGACCACCGAGCGAACCGCCAAATACATTGCGCCGAAACTCCGGGATGTCGCCATAGTCAAAATAGTTTCTGGCATCCAGGGCGCTGTTCCGCAGGAATTCGTAGACGTCTCCGTGCAATTGATTCGTTCCCGAGGCGGTCACAATATTGACTTGGGCTCCGGGACGTTTGCCGTACTCGGCCCCATAGGTGTCGCTTATGACGGAAAACTCGCGCACCGCATCGACGCCCAGAAGTTGCCCGCTCGCTCCCCCGGGCGTGTTATTAATCTCGGACGCGCTCGTAAACTCGACTCCGTTCAGAAGGAAGAGATTTTCTTGCGGACGGCGACCAGCAACCGCGAACATGTTGCCGACCACCGAGTTCGAGGTCCCGATTCCCCCCGCGCGCTGTGAGGTGTAGTTCACAACTCCCGGGTTGAGCGCCATCAGCTGATCGTAACTGCGGCCATTGAGAGGAAGTTCCTTGACCTGTCGTTCGCCGACAAGGCCTGAAACATCTTCGGTCGAAACCGAGACGACCTTGGGCGTCGCTTCCACCTGCACGGTCTGCCGCACGTCGCCCACCTGGAGCACTAGGTCGACCGTTTCCCGTTGTCCGACCACAAGTGAAATCCCGGTCTTTTCTTCAGAGCGAAAGCCGGACTTTTCCGCTCGCACTTCATAGTGGCCCACAGGAAGCGCAGCTGCTTCGTAACGCCCCGCGTCGTCTGTCACCTGATTCCGCTCGGCTCCCGTTTCCAGATTCTTGATCCGGATGGCTGCGCCCGAGATGGCCGCCCTGACGCATCACTGACGGTGCCCTGGATAGCGGTGTCTCCCTGCGCAAAACTGGCAGTCACCAGGTTCGCCCACAGCCCGATCGCCAAAAATCTCATCCAAAATGCACGTCCGAAAGGAAAATTACCCACTCTTTGAATCTTCATCTTTTTCTCTCCGAGATCGATTTGTCTTGCTAGGGCTGGTGAAATGCACCGGCGTTGTGCTGTTTTTTAGAACGGCGGCGGGAACACCCGCCTTGGCTCAGAGGGAGAACTTAGGTGGGATCAACAACAACAAAAGGGGCAAGCAATGATTCGCAAAGCAGCGTCCGCCGTTGCGGCATCCGTTGAAAGGCGGATTCGGAGGAATCGCTTTGCAAAATACGGGTGGCTAGGGCGCATGTACGATTCCTGCTTGTGCAGTGATCTTCGCCGTATTCGTCGCGCGTCTTAAAGCGAGCGAGCGGGTTCCGGTCCATACAAGTTGCAGTCCCGCAAAAATAGCCACTGCGGCAACAGCGATCTTCAGCTTGTTCGCGGGAACCCTCCGCGCGAGCAAGCACCCCAGCACGACTCCCGGAATGCCACCCAGAAGAAGGTGAAAGAGAATCGGCATGCTGATCGAGCCAAAACTCCAGTGAAAAGCGCTGCCGATGACGGCTAATACCAGACCAAACAGCAAGTCCGTGCCTACGACTTGCGCTGGGGTCATTTCAGAATAGTTGAGCAGCAGCACAGTCCCAAGAGCCCCCGCGCCCGCGGACGAAAATCCCGACTCGATTCCGATCGGCAAAGCCAGCCAGGGAAGCCAGCGATGGTTTTTTCTTGCGAACGAAGGATTCTGTATGCGCCGAATGAAAGTGACGCTGGACGACACCGCCAGGACGACACCCAGGAGAAGAATCACAACCGGACTTCCCGTGTCTCGACTCAACAAATGGAGCAACCAAATGCCCACCAGAAGACCTGGAACCGCTCCTTGCAGCAGAAGCCACAGATAGCGGGTATGAATCTTTTTTCCAAACAGATAAAAGGGAGCGGCAACCAAGCGTAGCACGCCGGCGAACAAGAAAGCCGTTCCGACGGCCTCACCGGCTGTCAGTCCGACGAGAAGCAGCAGCGCTGGAACCGTGAAGCTCCCGCCACCGATCCCTGTCAATCCCACGGTCAGAGCAATGATGAAGCCGACGAGATAGTTCATCACTGCCCCGTTTCCGAAAACGTATGGATTCCGCATTCCAGTTTCTTTCCGCCCCAGCGTCCCGAACGCGGATTATTCGGATCGTCTGGAATCGCGGTGCAAGGCTCGCAACCAATGCTCAAATATCCTTTGTCATACTGCGGCAAATAGCTGATTTGGTTTTTAGCCGTGTACTCCCAAACTTGCCCCCATTCCCAATCCGCCAGGAGGCTGACTTTCAAGATTTTCTTTCCACTCGGTAGCTGGTGCTCCTCCACCTTCTTAAGGTTCTTCCGCGTGGGCGACTGCTCGCGCCGCAAGCCTGTAAACCAAATCTCGTATGGCTCGAGAGCCTGGAACAACGGCTCGACCTTGCGAAGTCGGCAACATTTCGTCGGATCGCTGCGGTACAAAATTCCAAATTCCGATTCCTGGCGTTCCACCGTGGTCTTGGGAACCACATTGACCATATTCAACGACCATTCCTTTACCATCCGATCGCGGTATTCGTAGGTTTGAGCAAAGTGATATCCAGTATCGAGAAACAAAACGGGAATCGATGGAATCCGCTTTCGAAGCAGGTGGAGCGCAACCATGTCTTCGGCCTGGAAGCTGCAAGTCAGGCATGCGAGTTGTCCCGCGTGCGCCTCAAGCAGGGCGCTGAGGGCCTCTTCCGGCATGAGATTCTCAACACTTTCCGGAGCGAAAATTGTGCCCATAGTCAAATCGCCTTCCCGGGATTATCATCTTCGGCGGGGAATCGCAGTGTCTCGGCTATTCCCAATATTTGTTCTAGGGCCTCGTTATCACGCGCGGGCAATTGCAATTCGGCAAGATCGAAAAAGCGATCGCCCGCCACCGTTTTGAGTTCCAATTTCTCTTCCGGTCCCAGCGATGGATTCCGGTAAATGACCACAAAACCCGCGGCATGCAGCGTATGCCAAGAAGTTCGCGGCGGAGCCGACGAGGCGCTTTCTTCACCAACCATCATTACTTCAAATCCTTCCTCGAAGAGTGCCCGCTCGATCCGCGCACCAAGCACCGCGTGCGAGTTGGCCAAGATGACGGCTGGGTAGTGCCGATGACGCCGATGCCGCTCGAGAGAGCTGATCGGAGTCTCGGAACACCCTTTTTCTCGCGCCACCCGTTTTTCATCAGGTTCCGAAAGACTTTCCCGGATCATCCCCGCGCCCAGTGTCGCGTTCGTCAGCGTGTCGACAACGATGAAGCTTCCGGTTGTCCGGTTTTGGTCGTACGAATCGAAAAAGAGCGGGCTATTCGTTTCGAGCTCTACGGCCGCAATTTCGTTGATGTCCAGCCGCTCCGCTTCTTCGGGTTCAAGGGTATTGATGTTGACGCGATGGCGAATTTTTGTGATTCTGCCCGGCACCTGCCGCGCCGTGTGTTTGATCAGATAAGTTCGCCCGATTTCCAGCGGCTGTACGTGCATCCACACGATAGTTGCTGCAAATCGCTGCGACACGTATGGCGGACTATCCGCCGCCACAAGCATGTCCCCGCGGCTTAGATCGATCTCATCTTCGAGCTTCAGCGTCACCGACATCGGGTAAAACGCCTCGGCTAAGGCGCCGTCATATGTCACGATGGATTCCACTCGAGATCGCTGGCGGGAAGGCAGTGCGGTAACGGCGTCACCTGGGCGGATGACGCCGCCGGCTACTTGTCCCCCGAATCCCCGGAAGCTCGCATCTGGGCGAATCACATACTGAACGGAGAATCGAACCCCGTGCGTGTTCGCCGCTCTGGTGATCGGCACGGTTTCCAGGTGTTCGAGTAACGTTGGGCCCGCGTACCACGGCGTGCGCTTGCTGCGTTCGACCACGTTGTCTCCCGCGAGGGCGCTGATCGGGATGCACTGTGTCGCTGCGAGGCCCAGTCGCTCTGCGAGCGCAAGGAAGTTGTCCTTAAGGACGAGGAACCTCTCCTCTCGGTATCCCACCAGGTCCATTTTGTTGATTGCAGCGACGACGCGGGGAATGCCCAGCAATGACGAGATGTACGCGTGCCGCGTCGTTTGTGGAAGGAGCCCCTTTTCACTATCGATTAGAATTACCGCCAAATCCGCAGTCGATGCACCGGTGGCCATGTTGCGCGTGTATTGCTCGTGTCCGGGCGCGTCGGCGATGATGAACTTCCGGCGTGCGGTCGTGAAATACCGATAGCCCACATCGATGGTGATACCTTGCTCGCGCTCGGCGCGCAGCCCGTCCGTAAGCAGCGAAAAATCAACGGGGCCGCTCGAACGATTGACCGGGCTCTTTTTTAAGGAGGCGAGTTGATCCTCGTAGAGAGATTTGGAATCATGTAACAGCCTTCCGATCAACGTGGATTTGCCGTCGTCCACGCTGCCCGCAGTGGTGAACCGAAACAGTTCCTTGTTCAGGTTCCGCTCAAGAAACACGGCAAATTCACTTTGCGGCGCGATGCCCGTCTCGGAAGGCATCAAAAGTAGCCCTCCCGTTTTTTGATCTCCATCGATCCTTCCTCGTCGTGGTCGATTGCACGGTTTTCACGCTCAGACCGGCGGAACGAAATCATTTCCTCTATGATTTTGGGAATGGTGTCGGCTTCCGACCGAATGGCTCCCGTGCACGGCACGCAGCCGAGCGACCTCATGCGGCATCGGATGAACTGGGATTTCTCGCCGGCGTGAAGCTGGTCCTTCGAATAGATCAAAACGATGGAACCGCCCCGTACAACAGCCTCGCGTTCCCGCGCAAAATACAGCGGCACGATCGGAATTCTTTCCGTGTGGATGTACAACCAGACGTCCAGCTCAGTTCAATTCGAGAGTGGGAAAATTCGGATGCTTTCTCCTTTGTCGATCCTCGAATTTAAAATATTCCAAAGCTCGGGGCGCTGGCTCTTCGGATCCCATTGCCCATGTACGTCCCGAAACGAATAAATACGCTCCTTCGCTCGCGACTTCTCTTCATCCCTACGGGCCCCGCCGAATGCCGCGTTGAATCCGACTTCGGCGAGTGCATCGAGCAGCGATTTGGTCTTCAGCAAGCCGCAGCACTTCTGCGTTCCCAGCAAGAATGGATTGGCACCGGCGTCGAGCGCCGTTTGGTTTCGGTGCACAATCAGTTCCGCACCAATCTCTTTTGTGTATTGGTCTCGAAATTCGATCATCTCGGGAAATTTATAGCTTGTGTCCACATGAAGTAATGGAAACGGGATTATTCCCGGATAAAAGGCCTTCTGCGCCAGCCGCAGCATTACCGAAGAATCTTTGCCGATGGAATACAGCATCACCGGCCGTGAAAACTCCGCAGCCGCTTCTCGCAGGATATGAATACTCTCGGCCTCAAGGGTCTTCAGGTGGCTGAGCTTCCGCTCGCCAGACGCCGCGACATCTTGGTCCCATCCGTTGCGTGGTGTTGTTTTGTCGAACAACTCTTGTGGCGCGCTTGCCATTCGTTTTATTCTCTTTTCAAACGGGATATCTAAAAAACAAAACCCACCGGCCGGTTAGATTCTGGCGGTGGGTTCAACAACAAATCAGCTAGTTTAGAAGTCTTAGTTCACTAGCCTCCCGCTGCCAGAGGACACATATGCGCAACAAAGACAACAGGTCTGCGCCATCCTCTGGCTCGTGCGGCCAAGTGACATGAAACAACTGTACAGGACGTGAAAGCGTATTGCAACAGCTTTGGGATTCTTGAATGATGGCGAGCACGATGATCAACGCCAGCCGGAATCGCTAACAAAAATAACGTCGTCGGCAGGAAATCAGGAGCTTTCGGGCACGGTTCTTACGGACCGTCGTCGAGAACCTCGTGACTGGTGCCTTGACGCGTTTAGGATTTGGTCGGGCGTATGCGTTGCAAAGCAAAGCGATACCGCGAAGGCTCGTGTCGCATTGATTTTCTCACGCCGTGCAAAGACGCCGACCCCGACATTCCCATACAACGCATATTTCTGGGCAGAGAGATTGAACTCATTTGTCCGCCGAAAAATAGGGAGTTGCGGCGTCCATTTAGACCAGGTTTTTGGGCCATCCATACAAAGAGGAAGGATGTCGCTCTGTTAATCGTAATCGCTGTCGTAATTTTCTTCGGCATCATCTTGGCGATTGGGCTATCACTAGAGGCCGGCGCCCGCCCGAAAGAAGCGAAAGCGCGTCTAGCTGGTCTTGCAGCGGCGATAGTCGACGACATCCGGCTCCTCAAATGAGTGACGATTCATATCGAAAAGCGAATACTGCCGACCTGGAGAATTCGCTCGAACAGGGGCTCGACCCATCGAAGTTTCTGCGCATCCATCGTTCGCGAATCGTACGAACATCTTGCATTGTGGAGTTGAAGACGATGAGAATCGAGAGTACTTGGTGAAGTTGTCGGACGGTTCAGAACATCGCTCCAGCCGCACCTACGCTAAGTTACTTGAAAACTGGTTGAATTCCGCTAAGACCTAGAAGGTCTGTCCCGTTCTCAAGCCTTTGCTGGCACAATCGTTTGCACGAATGAGCGGGTCGGCGCCAACTGACTTGCCAAAGCGTCGCCTGAGGCGCTGCTCCATAGACTCCACAAATTGAGAACTTAACGCCACGTCCAAGTCTCAGCTCCGAGACCGGAAAGTCAGCGAGATAAAGAAACATTTTGCATTTTGTGCTAATGGGTGTAGTTTGCGCATCGGAGACGATCGTGTGCTTTTCGGCAGTGGCGAACTTTGTCGGCAGCACAACTCTGGGCGGAGTCGGCGTTGTCACTTTGACGAAGGTGAAACATAGGCGCGAACTGCTTTTTGCGTCACTGCCCCTGCTCTTCGCCGTTCATCAGTTCATAGAAGGATTCGTCTGGCTGGGACTCGATGGGATTCTCTCGCCCACCGTAGCTCACAACATGGGTGCGGCGTTCATGTTGTACGCCCAGGGCCTGCTTCCTTTCTTGCTGCCGCTAAGCGTTCTGTTGTTTGAGCCTGATGCCAAGAGCCGCAAGCGCATGCGGCCGTTTCTCGCGATTGGCACGGGGACGACCCTTTATATTTTATGGGCGTTGACGGCGTACAATTTGCAAGTCTACATCAAGGGAAATAGCATTGTGTATGTGAACCAAGCGACGAATAACACCTTGGTGGCGGTGCTCTATGTGATTGCTACGTGCGGTTCATTGTTTTTCTCGAAAGTCAGGGCAATGATGATCTTCGGTGCAGCAAACCTAGCGATTCTCCTGGCTGTCATGGTGGTTAAGCGGTACGCTTTCACGTCTCTGTGGTGTGCGTATGCAGCCGTCGCAAGTGTAATCATCCTCGTCTACTTCTGGAAAAGCAGCGGAGACCGGCCGTTCGCGTATGTCCATCCTTTGTAGTCTGGTGCAGGTAAGGGCGCTGAAGCAATACGCTCAGACCACGTCCTCAATGTTGTGGCAGCCAGATATATCCGCGTCTTCAGTTAAGGATTACCGAGTATTATTGCGATAAAGTGTTAGCGTCCGTGTATGGCACCTATTCGCAAGTGCGTTCTTGTAGCAGATGACAACGCGATCGTACGCAAAGCGCTTTGCCGTCTCTTCACAAACCATGCGACGCTCGACATTTGCGACGAGGCTGAGGACGGACAAGATGCTGTCGAGAAGACGAGGCGTCACCGTCCTGACTTAATTATTCTAGACTTCGCAATGCCGGTGATGAACGGGCTTGCAGCGGCAGAAGCAATCTCTAAAATCCTGCCCGAGGCTCCCATCATCCTGCTCACGGCATATGCTCGAGGCCTCAAGCTCGAAGACGTGGCCGCCATGGGAATAACCAAGGTAGTTTCAAAGGATGACCCCGATTTAGTCCGACATGTAGAGGAATTGCTTGACCCATCCTAATCGAACAGCGGCCATTGCAGTTTTTCTGTCTTGATTTTCAGCATTTCATCGCCCAAGGTTTAGCCGGGGTTTTTCACGTGCAAGGTGCTATCGCATCCGGAGCCCAGGTCAGCCGGCCCTCTGGCGACACTCAGCGAAAGGAGCCTGGCTTTGCCAGATCGAACTGCACCGTAAAGTCGTCGATCTTTCGGACCTCGATAGGTTTTCCACCCACGACCAGCAAGTCGCGCTGCGGGGAATGAACGTTTTCGTCCAGGTACACTTGAAACGTGAATGTTACGTCATCGCGGTGAATGGCTGACCGTCGGAAAAGCGCAAGCCGCGACGAAGGCTTAACGTATAGTGCTTCCCATCAAGCGAAATGGTCCACGATTTTGCAAGCGCTGGTTCGGTCTTAAGAGAAAGATGATTGATATGAATCAGATCGCCCGTTAAGCAGCGAATAACCTCGTGCGAAGGGTCATCCACAGCGACGACCGGATTCAAGGTCTTGGGCTCGGAGCGAAGAGCTACAACAATCCTACCCCCGGCCTTCCCTGGAGCATTATCCGTAGTCATCAGTTCTTCGCCCGAACGACCGTTCGCCGCAGCTTCTCCAAGAAGGACGGAAATAGCGAGGATGACCAGCCCTGGGGAAATGAGACACTTCGAGAGTACTCTTCTCATAATTCAACTGATAACAAATGTTAACTTCGTTTTACAGAGGCATGGGCTTCCAGCGTTCCTGTAGTGCATCAGCGGCTATACAGTAGTCGAGGAAAAGAACACACTCGGCAACCTGCAGTGACAGTGCAGCGCGCAACGCGAATAGCAATGGAGAACAGTCCTGCGCCAGACAGTCACGAGTTTTCTCTCTGTTCTCAACGTTTTTGCAGTAACCGAAGCAATAGCTCCATCGCGACATTGCCGCGCGCAGAGTTGACAGCAGGCGTGAAGGAGTGTAACGAATCCAAAGTGCATGAAAAATTCGGGATGCGTCGCGCTCGTGCGAACTTCGATCGAGTGTTACGCAGCCGTATCTGAACTCCGAAACTAAACACAAAGGGGGCCAAGGGGTAAATCGGATTCGTTCGCATCGTTAATCCGATCCCATGTATCGTCTTCGGTGTGATAATCGACGTGTTCTCCTGTGTTGAACAGATCCACGGGAGTCGATTCGGTGGCAAAAGGGAAGTGGTCGAGCCGCGTCTATCGACGCCCTGGCAGATTATTCGGAAGAAGAATCAAAAAAGAGGAGACCCTCAAAATGGCAAATCCCGCCTATGGGCCCGAAACCGAGCTTGAAGTCCGGCGAATGTTCGCGGCGCCGCGCGAGAAAGTCTTCGAAGCGTGGACACAACGGGAAAAGCTGGAGAAATGGATGTGCCGCTTCCCGAGACACGAGACGCGTTATACGGGGTCTGACGCGCGACCGGGCGGCACCAATGTGATGGAGGTCAAAACTCCGCAAGGAGAAACGTTTAAGCAGAGCGTCACGTTCCGAGACATCGACCCTCCGAAAAAACTGGTCTTTACGTGGGACTGGCAGAAGTTATCCGAGTCCGGGCAGAAGGTTGATGAGGCGCGTGACACGCTGGTGACGGTCGAATTTCAGCCGCGCGGAACTTTTACGGAGGTGATTTTGACGCACAGAGGATTGCGCAATGCTGATCAGCGCGAGGCGCACAACAAGGGCTGGATCGGTTGCTTCGATCGGCTCGAGGAAGAGCTGAAAGCATAGCGGCGAAATTCGCGGGAGGGTCAGATCGCTACGAACAGAATCGTCGGAAATACTTACCTCATGGTTTCTCCTTAGATTATCGCGATGGTAGTTCTGGGAACTGGACCGGTTTGCAATGACGAAGGCGTGAATCTACGGCCATGCTTCGCAAGAAAATCAAATGGCGGCACGATGAAGAGCAGCGCACGGTCGCGCAGGCCGGACCGGCAGACCCATAGCCGATAGGCAATCAGAACACGCCTCGATCGCCGCCCCTGCTCAAGAGCCGGATCAATCCTCGAGTGCGAGATTACCGAAAACAGGGCGGCCCGCCAGGGCTGCGCGGAAACCACACACAGCGAAGCCAATCAGGAGTACGAGCAGAAAAAGGGAGCGGCCGATGTACCAACGGTGGAAGTCGAGCGAGACGGGCAGAGTGTCGAGCGCGAGTTGATACAAAGTGAAGACGAACAGCGCCAGGAGTCCGAAACGAATCAGGACGATCAGAGACAGCGCCACAATGACGGCCGTGAAGGGCAATGCCACCCAGAAGTTTTCACCCGTTATTGCGAGTTGCAAGACGGTCAACATTGTGCCGGTGACGGCTACTGCCAACCACTGTTTGCGGAGAAAAACACGCGCCAGAAAAAGCAGGGATAAAGTAATAAGCGCGAAGAGCACAGCAAGCAAGAGATCGTTGAGGCCAACCGACAGGACGCGGTTTGGCCCGCCCAGCGAATAGTCCATCGTGACAATAGGAGTCAAACCGGGGACATTGAACCAGTACGGCAACGCATCTAACGCGTAGGCGGAAAGAGCGGCGGTCGTTCCCAGCAGAGCTCCTGCCAGGACGTCGCGGCCGACCAGAGGATCCCAGACTTTGCCGGAGAGAAGACGCGTCCAGGAGATCAGCACATCCGGCCAGCGCCGGCGTACATAAGGCTCAAGGGCCATATAGTTCACCCAGACAAAGATGGCTCCGCCGACAGCCACACAGAAGGTTATGATGAATTTTCTGAACTCGCCGCCCAAATCCCAGACGTGATGCCCTCCCAGAATCCAACCAAGCATGACGCTCGAGAACACGAATGCTGCCACCTGAAATGATCCCTTGCGGTCGCCGCGTCCCATGCGAACGTTCCTGCGCGCAAAGATGGCACCGGCCACAAGCAAAGAAACAAGTGTCAGGCTAAAGGTCACACCGCCGATGATCGAGGCCGTGGCGAAAACTTCCGTGGAATGTTGAGGGTCGTCGGAAGATTCCATGGTCCGAACACATCGAAATAGACGGGCTTGCCGCGGTAAGCCGCCGCTGTCACATGCAGCAGTGTTGCCGGATCCTGCGCCGAGCTGCCGTCCCATTCGGCGCGCGCGTCGAATGGCACCGGTGGAAGCAGTTTCGGACCCGAAAGTGTAAATCGCTTCATATCCAAGCCCGCTGCGGCAAACAACGCTCCCCAGTCCGGATCGGCTGAGGGTCCTTTCGGATCTTCCACCTCCGGCGAGACAGCGTGGAACTTGATCAGTTTGCCTGACGAGCTGAGCGTCACCGAGACCATGCCTGGTACAGTCATCGCGGGATCGCTAGGCGAGACATCGGGTGACTCAGTGGGAACCATCGGACCCGGGCTCTGCCGATACCAGAAATTCATAGGTCCTAGCTCGGCCGAAGCGAGTCCCCGGACGCGTTGTGAAGAAGGATCGTTCAAAGCACGGTAACGGAGAAAATCGTAGGCCCGAAGGAACCCGGAGTCGCTATCGGCTGCCTCGTCGCCATAGCCGAATTGCCTGACGAGTTCCCGCGCCCGATCGGTCAGAGCATCCGGAGTTTTCGACAACGGTTTCAGACCCAGGTCTGAAGCCTTGGGTGCAAGAGCCACGACTAGGGCTAGCACGACGAACGTCCCGACTAAAAAGATCCAAGCTGTGCGCGGCGCGAGCGCTCCCTCATCTCCCGCAGCGGCAACCATCTCCGGCGAGGGAGTCTCTCCTGCCGCTAAAGCCGCCGCTAACGGATCGCCGCCGGGAAGTGCTGCCGCCAGTTGCAGCGCAGTAGCAGGCCGTTTGGCGGGATCTTTTTCCAGGCAGCGAAGGATGACGCGCTCGACGAGTGGATCAATATCTTTGACGATATGCGAAGGATGGGTCGGCGCACTTCGTTCACGACGTCGCATCATATCGGCGAAAGTCGTGGCCTCGAAGGCTCGCTTGCCGGTGAAAATTTCGTAGAGCATCAGCCCCAGCGAGTAGATGTCGCTCTTCGGCGTGACCTCGTCTCCGGAAAGCTGCTCGGGGGCCATATAGGCCGGGGTGCCCGCGCGCCCTCCGTCTTCACCAGAAAAACCGGCCAGGCCGAAATCGGTGATCCGCACGCGCCCTCGACCATCGAGCATAGCGTTGGCTGGTTTCAGGTCGCGGTGTACAACCCCGTGTTCGTGTGCCGCCGCTAGGCCCGCGCACAATTGCCGTGCGATCTCCAGTCCTTTATCTGCAGGCAGTCGGCCAATGCGCCGTAACAACGATGCGAGATCCTCGCCATCCACATATTCCATGGTGAGGAAAGTGCGCCCCTCGGCCTCACCAATATCGAAGACACGGCACACGTTGGGATGAGAAACCTGACGCGCCAGACGCACCTCGCGATGGAACCGCGCCAGTGCGGTTCCGTCCTGCTGTAGTCCTTCCGGAAGAAATTTCAACGCTACCGGTTGGCCCAGTTTCAGGTCGTCAGCGCGATAGACTTCGCCCATGCCGCCTTTGCCGAGAAGGGCGACAACGCGATACCGGCCGACCAGCGTGGTCCCAGGGACGAAGCGTGCGTCCATAGAATCGGAAGAGGAGTGAGAAGCAGACTTGGGCGAACTCTACTTGACTGTGACTTCGCTCACAGGAGTTTGACGAGGCAGCGACGGCGTAATCGAGACCGTTGGAGTCGCACTTAGGGCGAGCGAGGAGCCGCAAGAAGGGCAGAAGCGCGCTGCGCTGAAAACTTCACTTCCGCAGGCTGAGCAACTCATGGTTGTTGCGGGAGTATATATCATCCGGCTTCAACAAGCCTTGGCTCAGTAGCACGCTCACTCCGGGGAAACGCAGCGGTGCTGAGATGAATCCCACGAAACTGGAATCGATCGTGTACCCGTGCCCGGCGAAACGCCTAATTGCCGTGGCATCCACGGGAAGTTCAACTCTTAGATTGGCGCGCTCGATTTGATGAGCGCGGAAATCCACTTCTTAACCCGAACGCGAGCCTCATACGAGATATCGAGAAATTCGACGCCGGCTGTTTTCTTCGACCAACTAACCCAAGCAATCCGGCCCGGGGTACAAAGCCATGCATCAGACCGAGAGAGTCTAAAACGCATTGAAGGCAAGTGATTGCCTGTCAGACTCTGAGCTACATGCAATGCCAATCCGCGCTCGCTGATATTAAGAATGATGCCGTCATTACTATCCCCTAATTTTATGTAATGAAACTGAACTTGTTTGCGAGGATGGAACCGACGCTCACGAATTTCAGGGTTATTGGTCAGCTGCGCAGTATCAGGCATGAGGTGAAGGATGCCACTGTACCATTCTTAAGTTCCGATAGACCTACTCTAATGAAACCGCGAAATTATTACAGTGAGATGAAAAGACAGGTTATTGCTTATCTCGGAGTTTATTCTTTCGATCTGCATGTACCCTGACGCCAAGACCGCCGAACATATGGGCGGCGAAACAAAATGAATCGCTGAACCTCTTATGATTTTCGGTAGGTCTTTCGAGCGTCATCTCGCATTTCTCATAGTTAGCATCCGAATCCGTCGACATCCTCACAGCCGCGCACTCCTATTCAAAATTCGAACTGTGTACTCCTGTTCCGCCTCGTTGTAGGACTACACCCAAGTTCTCCTATCTCGTCATTCTCCTTGAGGCCGGCGTCGCGAATGGCAGCATGGATGCACGTCGGTGGTATTGTTAAACATCTCTACAACACTCGGAACGTCTGCATTGCTCGGGAAAGGCAGCCACGCGTTTGTAACATCCGCTAGTAGCGGGGCGGTCACCCCACCGCCCCGAACCGCTTCTTACGCACGTGCGCACTCGTTTTTTCCGTGCAGTCTTCCTGGAAGCGCACTTCGCCCGTACCGCCTTCAATCCCTGCCAGAAGGTAGCCGTGTTCGCGGAAGTTCCATCCGCCGATACCCAGGCCACGCCGAACTTTTTCTTCAACCCAATCTAATGCAACCGAGGAGGAAATTATGAAGCGACCGCACTTTTGGATCATATTGAGTGTGGCACTGCTGACTTGTAGTTCGGCCGGCGCTCAAAAGATCACAACTTTCGATGCTCCGGGCGCGGGTATAGGCGCCGGCCAGGGTACTCTTTCGCAGGGCATCAGCGCCTTGGGAATCACGTACGGGTATTACACCGATGGAAGCGGCGTGGCTCACGGCTTTCTGCGATTTCCGGGTGGCGAGTTCACCACCTTCGACGCTCCGGGCGCAGGTACAGCCGCCGGCCAAGGCACTTTCGCGTTCAGCTTGAATCCTGAGGTCTCACTTGCCGGGTATTATATCGACGGGAACGGCGCTCTTCACGGCTACCTGCGGAATTTCTGGGGTGCCATCACCACCTTCGACCCTCCGGGTGCCGGCACAGGTTCCGGCCAGGGCACGTTCGCCCTCAATATCAACCCGGAGGGCACGGTTGCGGGATTCTACTTTGACTCGAGCACCGTAGCTCATGGTTTCTTGCGGCATCGCCACGGTTCCTTCACCGTCTTCGACGTTCCGGGCGCGGGCACCGGACCTGGTGAGGGCACCGGTAGTTCAAGTGGCATTGCCCTTAACGTAGAGGGCGCACTCGCCGGAGCATACATTGACTCAGTCAATACCCTTCGCGGCTACCTGCGCACTCCCGACGGCACAATCATTTATATTGACGCTCCAGGCGCCGGCCCCGGCCCCGGCCCCGGCACCGACACGGACGGCGTCAACCCCGAGGGCGTCGTCCCAGGACTCTACGTCGACTCCAGCGGTGTAAGTCACGGCTTCGTACGCGCTCCGGACGGCACCTACACTGAATTCAATGCTCCCGGCGCGGGCACGGGTCCCGGACAAGGCACCCTGCCGCAAGGTATCAACATCGAAAACGCGATAACCGGAAGCTACTCTGACTCGAACAGCGTGTCTCACGGATTTCTACGCTATCCGAACGGGGCAATCACTACCTTCGACGCTCCCGGCGCGGGCACCGGCCCCAGCCAAGGCACCTTCCCGATGCTGAACAATATCGAAGGGGCGATCAGTGGGTACGATGTTGACGGTAACGGGGTGTCTCACGGTTTTGTGCGAACACCGTAGCTTCGAGCGACCAACGCAGTTTCGTGCGGACGGTAGCGCGCCGAATTCGCATGTTATTTTTTCTCGAGGGGGCAGCGAAGTTGCCCCTTAAAAACTATTACGCGCACGGGAGCGAAGGCTCTGGTTCCGGCATTCAATCGGGAGGGAAGACCCCAGTCCCAACCCAGAAGCCTGCGAGCGACCTGAGATTCTTTTTGTACGTACGAGTGACCGTATATTCTTTTCCGTCTTTCAGGCGAAGTTCGTACTCTCCCGTAGGGCACGGGCGAAGGTCTCGCACGAACGAAGCATTCACCAAAGCAGATCGATGGATTCGCACGAATCCATATGGTTTGAGCTTCTCCGCAATCGTTGAAATCGATCCCCGCAGCAGATACGAACCGGTTTCCTGCCGAAGCAAAACGTAATTACCCTCCGCCTGCACCACAATCAGTTCACGTGGATCGATGAAGAGAATCCTCCCGTTGTTCTTGATCGCGATCTTGGAGGAGATCTGCTGTGCCGGAGCCCCTGTCGGTACTCGAAAATGCGGCATCAGCTCCAGCAATCGCGCCGCTCTCTCGCTCGTCGTTCTTCGCGAAGCAAAGTCCAGAGCCTGGTTCACGCGTTCGCTTGAAAATGGTTTCAAGACGTAATCCACGGCATGCTTTTCGAATGCCGCCACGGCATGTTCAGCATGTGCGGTTACCAGGACCACGGAAGGCGCCGGCCGTTCAGATCGCTGGAGACGACTCAACAGCTCAAGGCCCGATAGCTCCGGCATATTTATGTCGAGCAGCATCACGTCGTAAACGTCTTTCGATAATCGCTCCTGCGCCTCGAGCGCGTCGCGCGCCGAATCAAAACACTCGACATCGGGCCTGGCCGCCAAAATCTGTGCCAGGGCCGTAAGGGCCAAGGGTTCGTCATCGATGATCAGAACGCGCATAACGGGTCCTTCGCCTTAGGAATCGCTTCCGGAGCATTCGCCTCAGGAACAGCGAGCGCCCGGCGTCCGTTCATGCCGTCAGGCTGGGAATTCAACGCCGGGAGGGCTAGATCGGCTGTGACCGTGCGGTCCTCAGCGATTGCAAGATGCAAGCTCGCGTCGCCTGAATACAAATACTTTAGCCGAGTCTCAACATTTCGCAATCCCACGCCGTTTCCGTTGGAGCGTTTACCACCAGCACTGTTGCGCACCTGAATGTTCAGCGTTCCATTGTTTGTGCCCGCCGCGACTTCCAGCCAGCCTCCCTCACGTAACGAGGCAACCCCGTGTTGCACGGCATTTTCCACCAGCGGCTGCAGGATCATCTGAGGCACCAGCAACTGATAGGTCTCCGGCGCCACCTCCCATTCGATCTTCAACCGGCTCCCGAAGCGCATCTTTTCCAGGTCCAGGTACTCCCTCACAAATTTTAATTCGCTCTCGAGGGGAACCAGGTCTGAACTGTCACGGTCGAGCGCAGCCCGCAACAAATTCGAGAGCTTGATGATCATGGCCTTGGCAGTCTCGGGGTCCTCGTCAGCCAGGGTCGCAATTCCATGCAGGGTATTGAAGAGAAAATGAGGTTGCAGTTGCATCTTCAGCGACTGCAGTTCGCTTGCGGCAAGCGCCTGCTGGTACTCGTACTTCTCAGCTTCTTGCCTTCGCGCACGCTTCCAAGATTCATAGGCGTGGGCCGCCACAACTATCGCAATGTATACGAGTGTGTCGTCGGCAAAGGAGGTTCGAACAATTTCGAGCCATGCCTGAAATGAACGCGAAACATACGGAGGAATCACCAGGTACAGTATCGCAAGGTGAATCAATACGAACGGCACGGCTCCAAGTCCCCAGAGCAGCACATAACGCAACACACGGTTCGCGGAATAACGAACGTACTTTTCAGCCACATAAAAGATGGGTGGAGTCCACAACGCCAAAGCAAAGGCGCGCACCCCGGCTTGCACCAACAAATCGAGGAACGAGAGCCAAAAATTATGTCTATCCAGAGGTTTATACTGCAGCCCCATAAGCAGCGAGATACCGTACCAAAACGCAATCGACAGCAGGTAGGCCCGGACCATGCCGCGAAATCGGGGTGCCATGGCAGCATTCTAATCCTTTCGACCCGGGAATCCGAGTTGTACGTTTTGCAAAGGGTGCGCGGCTGCAGCGCCTGCGAGGCTCTCGGCGCCGTGCTCGCCGGCTCCGAACGCCTCTTGATCGTCACCTTCGGCACGGGGCTCGGGAACCTTACGACGGGTCAACTCGCGATCGAAGAAAATGCGCCCACTTCCTTGATTCCCCGTGTAGCTTCCGAAGAGGCGGCCGCTTCGGTGGCGGCGCGTGGCGTGCGCGTGGCCTTGGTACGGCTCCGTGGGGTAATGAGTGGAACGACCAGGCGCTTCCTCCAACCGATCACGCTCGAATGATGCGCGCGCCGACCAACGTGGATGCGTTTCCCTCAGGCGCGAGCGCGTTTGGCGTGCTGGACATGGCCGGCAATGTTTCGCAGTGGACCGACGAGTTTCGCGACCAACACACGCGCGCAGCGATTCTGCGCGGTGGCGCGTTCTATCAGCCACGAGGATCGATTTGGTACTTTCCACAAACGTATCGCCTCGACGAACATCAGAAGTTCCTGCTGATGCGCTCGGGCGCGATCGTGCGGGGACGATCGGATTTCGCTGTGTGGTGGATGCGCAGTAACTGACACAACCCGCGGGCTCGTCAGGATCACCGTCCGGAACTCGTCATAGCGCGAGGCGATCGATCAACCAATCATACGAAACCTGGTGAATGCTCCTGCGTGGGCATCTAATTCCTCAGTCGTGGCTTCATTCATTCGCTCTTCCGCCCACAACTTATCGAGCGCATCGTAAAGTTTGCGCCATGCTTCAGTGGTCGAAACACAGCGATAGCCATCGATAGCGTCGAATGCACGGGAGACTGCTGCCCAATCGTCCAAGCGTTTCTTTTCTCGCAAAGTTTCAATCAGGAATGAAAGCGTTTGCCACTCTTTTGCCGGAATCGGCTTCTTGGGATGGATCTGTTGAAATAATTCGAAAAGAGCAATCCATGCCAGATGTCTCGAGTGGAGTATCATCGCTATACATTCCCTCATAACGCCGGTCTGAACGGCTGGGCTCGCGGCCCAAGCTCTCGACTCAACGTCTCTATTTCAAGGCCGCGCGAGCGCAACCGTCAGAATGTTGCGCGAATGCCGATCTGAGCGGCGAATGGGATGCCGATAGTTGTTCCCGGCCCAAAGAAATCGCCCAAGGCGCCGCCGGGCATGCGCAACTGCTTGATGCTGGTGATGGGCTGCGTCGTGGTGCAAGCAGGATTCGTACAGATGTCGGTGATGTTGCCGCTTGCAGCTTGCGCGGCCGGCACAGCAAGATCGCCGATGGCGGTCACGTAATTTGCCCCGGGATTGTTGCGGTTGAAGAGATTGAAGAACTCGACGAACGGCATAATCTGCCAGCGTTCGCCGATCTTGAAACGACGGCTGACCCGCAGGTCCGCCTGTATGTAAGGTGTACCGCGAAGCTCATCCAGAGTTTCGGACACTCCATTCACCGAGATTCGGCCTGTGTTAGTGGCGTTCGTGATGGTGAAAGGGCGGGCACTCTCCGCCTGGGTGATGGTGGTCAGTTCGAACCCGCCCGGGACATGAAGAACTCCAGCGAGAACGAAGCGATGCGTGACGTCTTCACCGGACGGGCCATAGTCGCCAGCTCCGAACGGCTCAAGCGGATTGCAAACTCCGTTCACATAGTCAAAGAGTTCGCCGAGCAGGCATCCCCATGTTTTCGCCTTGGAGAGTGTGTAGTTTGCCGTCAGGTTAAAGCGTCGAGAGACGTTGCCCTGCAAATGCAACATCAGCGAGTTGTAGGTGGAACGATTGTCAGACTTGAAAAGGTTCAGGTCCGGAATTACAGCGGCCTGATTGCTCGCGTAGTTTGGGTCCGACCTAGGAATCAGCGGCGTAAATAGATTGGTACCACCCGTGAAGGAGTACGCGCGGTAGCCGTGATTCCCCTCTTCGTGGGTGTAGTCGGCAGCGAGTGTCCAGTGCTTGTTGAAAGCGTGTTGAACACCAGCCGTGGTGTGGATCGCGTATGGAGTCCGGTAGCGGCCTGCAATCAGATCCCCAGTTCCAGCGAACGCACTGCCCGGGATGCAAGCAGGTCCAACGGTCGAGTAGGTGGGCGGTGTGCCGGTACCAACCACAAAGGTGCATGAGCCCGTCGCGACGTTCGTCGAGTTAACGCCTTGAAACGCAGTGGCCCATCCGTTCTGCGCGAGATCGTTATAGAACAGGCCAAAACCGGCGCGGATCACGGTTGTGCCGCCGTCACCGGGAGAATATGCGACACCCAGGCGTGGCCCGACCTGTGCGCGATAGTCGTGAGGCACGCTGACCGGAATCTGCAGCGCCTGCAGCGTAACGAATGTAGCATTCTGCGCCTGGCTATTGCCGGAGGCCTCGAATAGGCCGAAAGTCGTCTGGTAACGCAGCCCGTAATTCACGGTGAGATGCTGCGTCACGCGCCAGGAATCTTCCGCGTAAAACGCAAGTCGCTGGACGTTCTGCGAGAAGCTGCCGTCGTGGGCCGGCGTAAAAGATGCTCCCGCTGCGAGATCGTTAGTGAATACCGACGGAGGCTGACTGACGTAGTATGTCGGATCTTGGGGGAGCCGATACAGCGTTTCCGCGTTTCCCGGGAACGCGCCGCTGAGCACCGGCTCGTGAATGAAATTGATGCCGAATCGTGGCGCGTGATTGCCGGTCGCGTGACTCACATCGTAACGGAATTGGTATTTTTCCTGGTTGCGCAGATCGGGAAAAAGGGTGATGGGCGTGGCGAACTGGTTGTCGCCGAAAGTTTCGAATCCGGAAATCGTTTGAGACGTGGAGCTGAAGGGAAACGCCAAAGCGAAGCCGAGTGTGGAATTGCGTGCCTGGGTCAGGTGCAACTCACTCACACCGAACACAAAAGTCCCCAACCACGTCGAGCTGAAATTGTATTGGTTGCTGATCACCGCGTTCCAGTAGTTGTTATGCGTGGTCAGGCCGGTCGAAGGGAGTGTGGCTTGCTGCACCAATGCATTGTGCGTGAGGTAGTCGTCCTCCGAGGTTCGCACAAACCATTGCGATTTGGTGGATTGCGCCCAATCGAAACGCAGCGAGCCGATGTAATCGCGAAAGGGAATAGGAACATTCGAGGGCACCGCAATTGAACTAACGCCGGGAATCAGACCCTCCGAGGCTAATTGCGCGAGCGCACTGAACTGCGTGATGCTCGCTGGACTGTAGGTAATGCTGGCGTCCTCGTGAACATATTCGAGCGAGGAAAAGAACCAGACCTTGTCCGTTTTGATCGGCCCTCCGAGAGTCCCAACGTAATTCTGACGGGAGAAAGGTTGTTTTGGATTTGGAGCGGGATTTTCGATAGGGAAACGCGCGTTGAGAGCGGCGGCCCGTTCGTAGAAAGCGCCGCTGCCGTGCCACTGGTTGGTACCACGCTTGGTGGTGATGATGACGGAGCCGGCGGTGGTGCTACCGGTGTCGGCATCTTCCTGGGCGGTGCGGAATGCGAATTCCTGGACCGTATCGGGAGAGAAATTCTGCAGAAACCCGCCGATGTAGTCGTCGGAGTTGTCCGCGCCGTCGACGGAGAGTTCGTTGTTCAGTCCGGAACTTCCGCCGGTGGACACCGCCGTGATGCGCGCCTTGGTGGGATCAGAAGGCTCGACCGGTTCGGTGCCTGGAGTCAGATAAGCGATGTTGGCGAAGCTGCGCGCGGCGAGCGGAAGAGTCTCAAGGTCTTGGCTGGTGATTACACCCTGGTGGACAGCGCTCGACAGATCGATCGCCTCGGTCGTGATGGACGAGGCTTGCCCCTGCACATTCACAGTCGCCTTTACTGCTTTAGGATTCATGGTTACGGTGATGTTCCGTACCGTTGCGACCATCACATCTACAGTCGCATTCGCATCCGCAAGCCCTGGCGCCGTGACAATCACCAGATAGGATCCCGGTAGCAAGTCGTCAACCCGAAATTCGCCTCGGCTGTCGCTGGTGGCTTGACGTTCGACGGCCGAGCCCGAAGCTCGGATTAGAATTTCCGCGCCAACGACTCTCGCGCCGCTGACGTCGAGAACTCGTCCGACCAGACTACCGCGAAATTGCTGCGCCTGCGTCGCCGAGAGAATTACGGCCAGAGCCAGCAGCAGGATTCCGATTCGTCCTTTTGTCACACCCGAACCCGTATCTCCATCATCGATTGAATTACTTCGTCGGAAACACACGCGGGCGAGAGCTTACTAACGGCGGACAACTACTACCATAAGTAGTAGGAGGCAGAAGTTTCTATGGTGTTGAGGAAAGGGAGGCGGCGCGGAGAATTTCTTAACCGCAGGGCGAAAATCAGCTGACCAACCGCTCCAAAATTTCATGCGCCGCGCGAAGGATTACCGGCCATTGCATCATGGTCGCTGCAAAAACGGTCACAATTGTAGCCACGCCCAGAAGCGCGCTGCCGCGCCATACCGGCGCAGGCGTCGCCGCCGTTTTTCGTAGCAGTCGATCTACGCGCGCAGAGAGGTCGCCGGCGATCAGCGGTGTCCAAGAAACCGACCGTGGAGGCGCAGCGCCCAGGCGCGCGACGCGAACAAGTGCCCCCGCAAGCGAGAGCGAGAGGCGCGCATCACCGCGCGTGGCCTCGTCGTCCGCCGCCCACTCCGAAAAGCGCGCCCAGGCGCGCTCGAAGCTCCCTAAACCAAGCGTCAGCGGGAAAATGTCCGGCGCCAACCGAAATAGCAAACGCTTCAAATTGTCGCGCGAGACGCGGTGCGCATTTTCGTGTCGCAATGCCGCGTCCAGTTGCTCGGCAGAAAGCGTGTCGATTACGCTGCGCGAAACCCAAACCCTCGGACGAAACACGCCCGCCAGTGCGATCACCGGAGCGTCGAGTTCGAGCCGACTTGTCCGGACGGACGCGCCCTCGATCGAGATTTCCTGGCCGATTCGCTTGCATTGCCGCATGTAGTGGCTCGAGCGCAGTATCAGACGTGACGCGCGCGCGATTGAGATGCACCATATGGCCAGCCCAAGCAATGCAGCGGCGAAACAGGCCAGTCCCACACTTTCCCCGGTCGTCTGCGGCTCCAGCCACATGTAACTGGGCACTCCCACGCCCAGCACTACGACACCGGCCAGAAGCATGGGCAGTACGCGCAGGAAAAGAAGAAATCGAGCGGCCATTCGCGCTCGCATCGTTTCCGCCAGGCGGATTGCGGCCGGCGCCGCCAACCACACCGCCAATCCCAGCACGGCATGCAGCAGGAAAAACGAAGCCAAGCACAGACAGAATAATTTCAAGGAGTAAGGGAGAATCACGGCTCCCTCCGCCCAAGAAGCTCTTTGCGTTTCATGCGGACCTTCTTTTCCAGCTCATCCAGGAGCGCCGCATCATGCTCCCCGACCACGTCCAAAAAACACGAAAGCAATAGTTCCCGTGAAGGCTCCGGCCCCGCCAGAAAGCCCGCGACGATTTCCCCCGCTCGCTTCTGTTCCCACTCCCAGCGAGACAGTTTCGGCGAGTAAACGAATGACCGACGGAGTTTTTGCCGATTTAGCACCCCCTTCTTGAACAGGCGATCAAGCGTGGTCATCACAGTGGTGTATGCCAGCGGCCGGTCCAGTTTCTCGACGACGGCACGTACGTTGCTTGCGCCTTGCTCCCAGAGAACTTCCATCACACTAATTTCCAGCCGGCCCAATGCCGATTGCTGAAGGGGAGCGCAAAGGCTTGCAATCCGATTTTTTAAAAGACGGATCATCTCTATTGGCCAACCTAAGAACTGAAATTCGACGAGACCAGGATTTTACGCCATTGGCCGCGCCCTGCAAATCCATTAATTCTTCCGGAGCCGTCTTATGTCGCGCCCGAAGCTATCGGAAAGGCTATCGAATTCGATTGGTTCGGATCCGCAGGAGGCAATAGACAAAGTTGCCGGCTATCTTTATTGCGAATGCGGCGCACTTCAACGGCATGGCGCAAGTGTGCGATATCTCCGAGCGTCTTCCCTAGCATGGGAGAAAATGATGCGGCCCGAGCTTCGGCGTTCGCCGTGCAACGGCTAACAGGATTACGGCTAGCAACGATATGGCGGCCAAGCCGAAGTAGATGTCGATGTAGGAGAGCAACCTGCTTTGGGTGACCACGTTGTCTTGAAAGAGCTGCAGCGCTCCAAGGCTGGGGTCGCTGCTTCCGCCGCCGTTGCGGTGAATCAGATTCGCATATTCCGCGAGGGTGGCACGCACGATGGGATCCAAGCGATTGGCCACATCCAAAAGCCGCTCCGAATGCAGCGTCATGCGGTGATCGAACAGAACTGTCGCCGCGGTCACGCCAAAAGTATTTCCCACCTGGCGCACAAAGAAATAGCTGGAGGAGAGGTCGTTCAACTCCGCCGGTGGCGCGTCGCCGCTAACGATACGCGAAATGCCCAAGAGAGGCGGTCCCAGCGCGAACCCCTGCAGGAAAATCGCAGGACCCAGCACAATCGTCGGCGTGGTGGGCGTAAAAATATAGACAGTCAAAGTGCAGGTTACGACCATCAGCGAGAGCCCCGCGCCAACGGTGAAAGCCGCTCCGAACCGGGGAGCGAGCACCCACAATGCAAAGAAAAGTCCCAGGATGAGGCCGGAGGTGTACAGCGAAATAAAACCGCCGGTCTGGGTGGCGCTGTAATCCTGAACGAATCGAAGGTACTGCGGCGCAACGTAAAGGCCGGCCCCGAAGAGCGCACCTATAATCAGGATTATAGATAGAGCGGTCCGCAAGGAGGCGCGCCGCCAGATCGTCCGTAGGTGAAATACCGGCGCAGTATTTTCGATCCGGCTATCCCACCATAGGAATACTGCAAAGCAAACTGCAGCCACCAGCAAAGTGGGGCCAACCCAGGAAGATTCGAACCACAGATCGCGTTCACCGCGGCTGGTGGCAACTTGCAAACAGGACAGGGAAGCGATCAGGAGCATAGCCCCGAGATAATCCACGTGCTTTTCCGTTGGCCGTCGAAACAGGTAACCCGGCGGGAGCAACTTCCAGATCAGCACGGCGCCGAGAGCCATGAATGGGAAATCAAGCAGGAATGCGTAGTTCCAATGGAAGGTGTCGTCGATCCATCCTATCGCAACAGGATATGGAATCTCGAAGAAACCCAGAACGAGGTAAAGCAAGGTATACGCCTTGAGACGCTCTTTGGCGGAAAACAGCAGACCGGCAAGTATCACCACGCGTACCAGGAACCGCGCCCCCGCCAAAGCCCATGATCAAACGCGAAACAAGGAGCGAGCTCAGGCTGTGCGCGCTCAGGAAGCAACCCGTCGCGCCGATGGAATACAAGCCAATGCAGTAAAGCAAATGCTTTCTCGCGCCAATGACGCGGGTCATCCAACTCGTCAGAGCCATGGAGCAGAGAAAGCCGAGATTATAAAGGGTGATTACCCAGCTGATTTCATCGGAGTTGGCGGCGGCTCTGATGTGGGTCAGCGCGACGATCATTCTCCTAGTTCCGGCAGCCATTATCACAATTCAGATTCTCTCGTGCCAAAAAGTGCAACTACCTGAGCGAAGTCTGCTCGAAATCAGCGGAATTCGGGTTGGGCCACTTCCCTCCTCCAAGACCGAGGCTGGAATCGCCACGACGATCAAGGCGAAGCCGAGCGTGACTATGAGCCATTAGATATTGCAAACGAAGGATAGAAAATCTACTCTCTCACATCTTCACAAGTTGTTCGGACTTTGTCCGGTGGCCGTGACCGGCCGCGATTAGCTACGAATGAAATGAGAAGTGCAGATGGATTCCACCAAATAGTCGATTACGCCAAGGAGGCTCGATGAGCAAGATCTTGACAGAAGTTCTGGAAGCGAACGTGCGATATGCCGCTGGATTCGGCGGCAAGTCGAATCTCGCCTTGCCGCCGGCGAAGCGCTTGGCCATCCTCACGTGTATGGACGCGCGGCTCGATCCTGCAAGGTATGCGGGGCTATCGGAAGGAGACGCGCACATAATCCGGAACGCGGGTGGCCGGGCGAGCGACGACGCGATTCGCTCGCTGGTCATCAGCTACAAGCTGCTTGGAACGCGCGAGTTTTTCGTCATTCATCATACCGACTGTGGGATGCAGTTTTTCACCAACGAGACAATGCGCGGTCTGCTCGGGTCGAGTTTGGAAACTGCTGAACTGACACCACAAGGCTTTCGCGACGTTGGCAAAGGACCTGGATCGCGCGCCGGAGAATACATCGAATGGTTGACGGTGAAAGATCCGAAGCAGGCTGTTCTCGATGACGTTGCCCGCATTCGCTCTCACCCGCTAATTCCGAAGTCTATTCCGGTTTATGGCTACATCTATGATGTGAAGTCCGGAAAACTTATTGAGGTGGACGGCGCCAAAGCCATAGGAGCGGCAGCTAGTTAGAACTCCGAACCAAACCAGTCCGGAGTTCGCTCTCTCCGTGTTGAAATTCAGCTATTGAACCGTGTAAACCAACGTGCGGTTGCTGCCGATCACGCCGCCAGTGACACTCGTAATCGTAACCGTAGTTTCAGTTCCCGATACCCCCGTGACCGTAATCGGAAAGTAGCGATAATTGTTGCTGGGCAAGAAGCTGACGACCCCGGTGGTAGTAGCTCCAGTCGACGCACGAACGGAGTAGTTAACGGTGACGGTTCCGGCCGGTATCGCGCTCAGCGTAAGAATCGGGTTATAGCCACCTGCCGGCCCGCTTGCTGACTGGGACACAAAATTGACTGTCGGAGATCCTGACTCTACGGTGTACGAGGCGACGGAGGGCCAGCTGGGATTTTGACCCTTCAGAAACGTGCTCGCCTGCACCGTCGCACTTCCTGAAATATAAAAAGGCCCGGTATAGATCGGCGAATTGATCCACGGCGCAGTGCCGTTCAACGTGTAACGAATCGTGGCGCCCGGCATGGAACCATTGATTGTTACCAGGACCTCGTTCGCCGATGCGGCGTAACGCGGCGAGATTTCCGGCGGATTCAATGCATTGGACTTTAGTGGTCACGAAGGTGCCGACGTTATCAGCGATCGAAAGCTTGGTAACAACAGCGCCGGGCGTTTACAGCGCTCGCCGATACCCCGTATCAGCCGTGCTGTCGCCTGACGCGTTAGAGCGAATGTTCTCGACCCCCAAGTTGAAATGGCGAGAGTCCGGCAAACAGTTGACGCCCGGCCTCTGAAGCGGTCTTCCCTCCCGGACGTTCCCAAGTATTTCCCTGCTGACTCACTTTTTCCTCCCTCTCCTTTCGCCTAGAATTTTTTCGCACTCTCGTGCTTCTATATTGCATGCGTCCAGCTATTCACATCCGGCACGAAACCCCAGCGGACATTCCTGTTCTGCGCGCGCTGATTGACGCATCCTCACGCCGATTGCAGGAAGATTTCACACACGCTCAAATCGAAAATGCGCTGCAGACTGTCTTCGCTGTGGATAGCCAAGCTGATCGCGGACGAAACGTATTTCGTCGTAGAATCCAGCAGCGACAAATCCAAAACAAACCTCGTGGGCTGTGGCGGTTGGAGCAAACGCAAAACGCTCTTCGGCAGTGACCACTCGACCTGGCGCGAGGACGCTCTCCTCAATGCTCAGCAAGACGCCGCAAAAATTCGCGCCTTCTTCATCCACCCAGCCCGGGCGTGTCACCGAATCAGCAGCCCGATTCTGAAAACCTGCGAGGCAGCAGCAAAGTCCGCCGGCTTCAAACGCTGGCGACGTCCGGCCTGTCGTTCGAATGTCCAAGCAAGCCTAAAACGCTTCGAAGCCTGGCATAGGCCTGAAAACGCGAAATGTGTGTGCGTTTCGCGAATGCGTGTAGTCAAACTGTCTGCGAGCAATTTGCGGGAATATTTGTGAAACCGGCGACGTTGGGTGTAGTATCCGCGGTCACACGGCGAGCTGGAGATCGCGAATTTCAAGACTCGCCGGCACGTGACGGCGCTGCAGCCGGCGCAATTTCTACGGGGGGATCAATGAAAAAGGCAGCGATCAGTTTGCTATTCGTTTTCGCAGCAGCCGCAACGATTCTCATCGCGCGCCCGTCTCCCGATAAAACATTGGTTTTCACCCATGTAAATTTGATCGACGCGGTCGGCGGTCCCATGCAGCCGGACATGAACATTGTTGTCGCGGGAAAACGCATCACCGCGATTCAAAAGAGCGCGGGTGCAAGCATTCCCAAAAACGCCCAGGTCGTTGACGGCCGAGGCAAATATTTGATCCCGGGCCTTTGGGACATGCACGTCCACGAAATTTTTGGCGAATGGCTCCCGGAAAACGAAAAAATAATTCCGCTGTTGTTCGTGGCCAATGGAATCACGGGGGTTCGCGACATGGGCGGCGATCTCGAGCCGCTGAAAAAATGGCGCGCACGTGCCGAGTCTGGCGATCTTCTGGCGCCGCGCATGGTAATCGCAGGACCAATGCTCGACGGACCCGTTCCCCACTTTCCAAGTTCGGCGCCGGTAAAGGATGCGGCCGAGGGCCGTCGCATCGTGGACGAACTGAAGGAGAATGGCGCGGATTTCATCAAGATACAGTCGCTGGTCCCACGCGACGGCTACTTCGCAGCCGCCGACGAAGCAAAGAAAATCGGGATCGTCTTCGCAGGACACGTGCCGGATGCGGTGAAGGCAACCGAGGCTTCAGATGCCGGCCAGAAGAGCATCGAACACTACACCGGAGTGTTCGAAGGGTGTTCGTCGGCGGAAGACGAGCTGATGACGGTGCCGCGAGGACCGGGCCGCGGAAAGTACCTGTCCACGTACGACCCTGCTAAGGCGAAGGCATTGATCGCATTGTTCGTCAAGAATCAGACGTGGCAAACTCCGACTCTGTACTGGGAGCGCGGCGAATGGATGATCGAACAAACCAACTCCGGCCCCGACCCGCTCGCAAAATATGCTCCAGTCGCTTGGAGAGACCGCACTTGGCCGATGTTCACGAAGGACATTCTTGCGAACTATTCGACCGACCCCGTTGCTGACCGTGAAGCATTCTTCCAGGCCGAACTGCGCATGACCAAAGAAATGAACCAGGCCGGAGTGCCGATACTCGCGGGAACGGACACGGCAGCGGGTGTGCGCGTATACCCGGGCTTCAGCCTCCACCAGGAATTGGACCTAATCGCGAAAGCGGGCCTGACGAACATGCAGACACTGCAAACCGCGACGAAAAATGCCGGCCAATATCTCGGACTATCAGATACCGGCACCATCGAGACGGGGAAGAGAGCCGACTTGGTCTTACTCGACGCCAACCCGCTGGACAACATCAGCAACACGCAAAAAATCCGCGCGGTAGTGTTGGCCGGCCGCTATTTTTCGCGCACCGACCTGGACAGTTTGCTGCACGAAGTCGAGCTAGCAGCCGCACAATCGAAGTAGTCCGGCATTCATCGCATCGGCCGGACCCTGGTCAAAACAAAGCCACCCGCGACTTACCGTGCGTTGCATTGATACCCCACATTCATTTATCCAATTGGACAGACTCTTCCCAATAACAGCTGGGCAGCCGATAACCGCGGCGGGAATGGGGCACAATCGCGCCGCAACCCGAAGGGCCTCGCCCAACAAACCAACTTCATAGCTCGCAAGCAGCGTATCGCACCCCAGCAGGCCTCCTCTGCTCCTACAGAAAATATGTAAGAATACAAAAACTTCTTGACATCACATTCCTCCTGTATAGAATTGCGGCCATCCCAAAATTCGCGTGTCCTAGAATTCATTCATTGAAATAGTTCGTAGCTTCGGACCCCGCCGATCGAGTCCGAGATTTTGGAAGGGTCGGAAGAATTATCAGGCGCCGACAAAAACGAATCGGCGGAACACTCTCATCGTCCCAAATTGTTAGCGTGCAGCGAGTCTGGTCCGAATGTAGCAGCAAGCGCGGGAACGGCTGATTTTGCTTTTGCGCTTGGTATTTCCAGGGGGATTCATGACGCCACGTTCCAGGTTCGCAGTTCTTGCGCTGTCTTTCCTCGTTCTCCTGCTCGCTCTAGGCGCACCGTCACTTCCCGCACAGATCTCCACCGGCAGCATTCTCGGCACGGTTACAGACCCCTCGGGCGCAGTTGTGCCGGACGCCACAGTAACCGTGACCTCCGTCTCGACGGGCGCGAGCCGCACAATCAAGACAACGGAATCCGGATCGTACTCGGCAAGCGCACTATTGCCCCGAGCCTACCTCTTGACCTACGAGCAACCCGGTTTCGGGAAAGGTCGGCAAACCATCACTGTGGCGGTCGGCGTCACCGCCAACGGAGACTTCACAATGCCTCTGGCGTCGGCGACCAGTTCGGTCGTGGTCACGGGAGATTCCACGGTCGCCGTCAACACCGAACAAGCAATCGTCAATGACGTGATGACCACTCAACAGATCGAGGCCCTCCCACTCAACGGCCGCCAGTTCCTCGACCTCGCTCAGCTAAACGCAGGCGTGCAGATTCAAGACGGCGGCAACCTCGATCCCACCAAACAAGGAATGGCAGCCATTTCCCTGCAAGGCCGATCCGGCCGTTCCACGCGCATCGAATTGGATGGCGTGGACGTGACTGACGACACCGTCGGAACCACCACGACGGACCTCTCCGAGGAATCCATCCAGGAATTTCAAGTGGCTCAGTCCACTCTGGACCCGGCCAATGGCGTGACAACTTCCGGCGCGGTGAATATCATTACTCGCACCGGCGGCAACGACATCCACGGCAGCGCCTTCTATCTATACCGGAACAACGACCTCTCCGCGAACATCAACGGAGTGAGCGCACCTTTCGATCGCAGCATTGTGGGCTTGCGCGTCGGGGGGCCAGTAATCAAGAATCGCCTGTTCTGGTTCCTGAATTACGAGCACACACTTCAGCACGGCTCCACGTCCGTTCAA
Organism: uncultured Acidobacteriota bacterium; assembly: GCA_963703675.1. GTDB lineage: Bacteria > Acidobacteriota > Terriglobia > Acidiferrales > UBA7541 > Palsa-295. The sequence continues at coordinate 123,756 of CAVPFH010000019.1, forward strand.
CCGCAGGCCCCTTTCACGCAGTATGCGGGTGAGTTCACCGCGCCCTTTCACGAGACCCTGGCGGCCGCACGCGTTGACTATAATGTTACGAACAACTGGAGACTTTTTTATTCGTTCCATTTCGACCAGGAAAACCTGATCACAGGATTCGGCGGCATAGGCCTGCAGCCCTTCGCAAACAAAAACTATAACAACACGCATTCGATCGGATTGGATGGCACGGTTGGCCGTTTCACCCACAGCTTCCGTGTTGGGTTTTTGAACTACCGCAACTACGTGAATGACGCACGCTCGGAAGTACCCGGCCTGCCCGAGCCGTTTCCGGGAATCGACAACGCAGGGCTAGCGATCGGAAACGGACTCGATACGACGTGCACCGCCGGAACGAATCTTATTTGCATGGGTCCGAACTATCTCGTCGCGCAGAAGACCCTCCAGCAAAATCGCGAAGTTCGCTACGACGGTTCAGTTCCGCTGGGCGGCAACCATATTCTTCGCTACGGCGGCGAATTCATCCACATACCGGAGGACACCTTTGCAGGATTCTTTCAGAATGGCCCGCTGCTGTACTCCGCGGTCTCCGGTCAACCGACAGATCCCAATCCTCTCGACTATCCGTTGACTTCGGTCACATTCGGCAACGGCCTCGGTTACGATTCGGAAAAACCGGCATTGGGTCAGCCGCGTGGCGGATTCGTGGGCAATCGCCTGGGCCTCTACATCGGCGACGTTTGGAAAGTGAAATCGAATCTGACGGTCACCGGCGCCTTACGCTACAACCGCATCACCGGCCGCACCGACAGCGATGCACGTGGTCTAGCAAGTTTGGAGCCTCTGATTCCGGGAGCCGGCAAAGCTCCCAATCAGCCGAACCTGAATTTCGCCCCGCAGTTGGGCGTGGCCTGGGATCCCTTCAAAGACGGCAAAACTTCCATACGCGCCGGCGCCGGTTTGTTCTGGGATAACTTTCTCGTCGAGAATTTGATCTTCGATCGGCCGCTCAGAATTCCGGGAGGCCTCGCAAACCTGACACCCAACATCACCGGAGGAGATGTTCCCGGTACGACCTTCAACCTGACGCCCTTGATCGGACAACCGATCGGAAGCGTGGTGAACCAGGTGGTTGCGGCACAGGCAGCCTATCAGGCAGCCAACGCGCAAGCTGCGGCAAATTTCAATCCCAACGGAATTGCAGGTTTCGACGACCCCAATGTATTCGACAAAAACACGCTATACGGCGTGCTCGCTCCCAATCTGAAGATGCCCCGCGCTTTTTCGACGAACGTCGGCATCCAGCGCCAATTGAAGAAATCGCTGTTCGTTTCGGTGGACTACCTGCGAAACGTAACCACCCATTCGCTGATGAATTACGACGTCAATACGGTGGGAGCCGCGGACACGTTCAATCTCGCCGCGGCACAAACGGCAATTTCTACCACGCTCGGGTCTTGCGGTGCAGCCACGGTGCAACAGGCATTGATCTCGTGCCCGACAAATCCTCTTGGTCCCAACGGCCCCCCGGGATACGTTCCGCGGCCTGCGACCATCCAGGACTTCAGCTCCAACGGTCTCGGAAGTCCGGCTCACGGCTTGCTCACGCAATTTGTGCTACCCAATAACGGATTCGCCTTTCCGGGAAAGAACGTTAACTTCGGCCAGATCATGATCAGCAACACGATTGGCCGCTCCGATTACAACGCCATGCAGGTCCGCGTGAAGCAGGACGTCCAGCGTCCCTTCAGCGGGGTTCGTCAAATCTCCTGGCAGGCGATTTACAATCTTTCGCGATTCAATTCCACGGAGCCAGACCAGGACGTTGTTTACGCGCAGAACGCACACGACAATTTCCATCCCACGCACTTCTTCGGGCCCAACGGCCTCGATCGGACCGACCAGTTCACTTTTGCCGGCACTTTCGACATCGTGGGCGGCCTGAAGGTCAGCATGATTGCGAGAATCTACACGGCCTTACCCCAAACGTTGACTCTGCCATCGTGCGCCTGCGCCGCGGATATTTTCCTGACCGATCTGAATGGCGACGGCACAGGAGGTGACATTCTGCCGGGAACCAACGTGGGTTCCTTCGGGCGCAGCGTAAAAGTAGGCCAACTCAACAAAGTCATCGGTAATTTCAACAGCAGTGTCGCAGGTACGTTCACGCCGGCCGGAGAGCAGCTTCTGAATGCGGGCCTATTCACGCCGGCACAGTTACAAGCACTGGGCGGAGTCGTGCAAACCGTCCGGCCGGCGCCCGCCGGACAAGTGGGACTGGACAACTTCGTTGCAGACGACTTGCGCGTGAGCTACTTATTCCATCTCTCTCACATCTGGCACGAATTGGGTGAGAGCACGGTGCTGGAACCAACGATCGATATGTACAACGTTGCGAACAAAGCGAACTTCGATCCGCCGGGGGGTTTCATCACCGCGCCGCTCAGCGGAGTATTGAGTGGCGCCACAGGAACTGCCAACGGCACCACGGCATCGGAACGCATCAACCGTTATGGCCTGGGAACCGGCGTGTTCTCGCAAGGCGTGCCGCGCGCGGTCGAGGTCGGCATGAGACTCACGTTCTAGCCGGCATCTTCTATAAAGAGTGACCAAGTGCGAGCAGCCGAACTAAATCTTTATAACATTTTCACGAAACGCGGCGATCACGCCATCCGTTACTTCACCCGTCGTAGCGTTTCCACCCAGATCGGGTGTTCGCGGACCATCGCCCGCCAGCACAGCTTCGATGGCTCGTTCGATGGCCGCGGCAGCATCCATCGCCCCTAAATGTTCGAGCATCATTGCTCCAGACCAAATCTGCCCGATCGGATTTGCAATTCCACGCCCGACGATATCCGGCGCAGAACCGTGCACAGGCTCAAACATCGAAGGAAATTCGCGCTCAGGATTGATATTGGCGGAAGGCGCGATGCCGATCGATCCCACCACACCCGCCGCAAGATCAGAAAGAATATCGCCGAACAAATTGCTGGCAACGATCACATCAAAACGTTCCGGATCGCGCACCAAGTGAGTGGATAAGATATCGACGTGGAATTGGTCGGTCCGAACGTCGGGATAATTCGCGGCCATCGCGGCAAAGCGCTCGTCCCAGTAGGGCATCGAGTAGATGATCCCATTCGATTTCGTAGCGGACGTCACGCGCCGCCGTCGACGCCGCGCCAATTCGAAAGCGTATCGCATGATACGGTCGCAGCCGCGCCGGGTAAACCTGGCAACTTGCGTCACAAATTCTTCGTCAGTTCCCGCATTCTCTCGTCCGCCGACATCAGAATATTCACCTTCATTATTTTCGCGGACGATCATAATGTCGATCTCGCCGGCCCGCTTTCCGGCCAGCGGTGAAGCAACGCCACGAATCAGCCGCGCCGGACGCACATTTGCGTATTGCTGAAACCCACGGCGGATGGGAATCAACAGTCCCCAAAGTGAAACATGGTCGGGAACACCCGGATAGCCCACAGCGCCAAGGTAAATCGCGTCGAAACGACGCAATTGTGAGAGGCCATCTTCCGGCATCATGCGTCCAAAGCGCCGGTAATATTCGCAGCTCCAGTCAAACGCAACCCAATCGAATCGAAAACCAGAATGTTCTCCCGCGGCATCCAAAACGCGGATACCCTCCGGCACAACTTCCCGCCCGATCCCATCTCCAGGAATCACAGCAATCTTAAAATGTTCAACTCGAGCCACGATTCGTCCCTTCAGATCCAATGGAGTTCGCGCGAGGCCTTCCACGCCGTGAACTGATATATCGCATTGTAGCGTCGCTCCCGGACCGTGAGTTGCATTGCGCCGTCATCTTGAGCGCAGCGAAGGATCTCTCCTTGATTGATGCCACGCCCAACCTAGAGCCTGCGAATCTGACCCTACGTCGCAGGCTCTTCTGCTAATTCCTAGAATGTCGCCGGTGTATTAGTCCACAAGAGCACGGCAGTCTGCTTCCCGGAATTGTGCCAACGATGCGCCTGCGTGCTGGAAAAATAAAGACAATCACCCTTTTGCAAACGATAATGCTCCAGCTCGTCGAGCCAAATCTCACAGCACCCGCTGATCACGTAAATAAATTCTTCACCCTCATGATGATAAGCACCGCCGCTGGTAGTCCCAGGCTCGATAATATAAAGGTGCGGCTGCATAACATTATCTCCAAAGGCCAGCACCTCAATAGTGACTCCAGGCTCGTTCGAAAGCTGCTTCCGAAGGCGCGGCGAAACGTGCTTGCGGGGAATATTGGTGTTTCCAAAGAAAGACTGCACATTAGTTTTGTAAAACAACGCGAGCCTCTGAAGCGTGGCAATGGACGCGTTCACCTGCCCACGTTCAAGGCTGCTGAGAAAACTCATGGAAAGATTCGTACCAGCCGCCGCCTCAGACAAAGTCATGCGATGCTGCCGCCGCAACCGGTGAAGCTGCCGGGAAATAGAAATGCCGGATGTAGCGGTTTTCGTCTTGCTGTTAAGAGCCTCGGTAGTCCCTAGCACCTGCCGTATAGCCTCAACGTTAAGTTTCTTCTCGGTCCGCAATCGCTGTATGTATTTGAGCCGTTCGACTTTTTCGGGGGAATAAACCCTTCGGCCGCCGGAAGTCCGGTCGGGAAGGATGAGTCCCACGTTTTCCCACATGCGTAAGGTCGAAGCGCTCACGTTGAGTAAGTTCGATACATCCGAGATCGCGAAGTGAAGTTTTCCCTTGTTGCCCTTCGCCGGCATCCGTCGTTTCTGGCTCATCGTGCCCCAAGTATAAACTGGTCACGAACACAGCTGTACGGTTTTATCCTTTCAATCCAAAAATCACAGCTACAGAAAATATGTAGAAACACAGAAATCACTTGACAACTTTCCACCGACGCATACAATCGCGCCGTCCACAAATTCCGATTCCAAAAGCGCTCCTCCAGGGTTTTGCCGTTCCAGGCCCTAAGGCTAATTCCGCAATTCCCGAGCGACTACTACATGCGGTGCTGAATCCGCATTCGATGACAGGACTACCCAGCATGCCTAACATCCATCTCCGCACAGCAGTTCCCGGCCCCCGTTCACAGAGCCTCATGAAGAGGCGCCAGGCAGCCGTTCCCAGAGGCGTCTTTCACTACACTCCCATTTTCACCGCACGGGCCAAAGGCGCGCTGGTCGAGGACGTGGACGGAAACATTTTCATCGACCTGGCTGGAGGTATCGGCTGCCTCAATGTAGGCCACGCCGCAAATCCTCTCTTGAAGAAGCTGCACCAGCAAGCCGACCACTTCCTGCATACCGCATTCAGCGTCTCTCCGTACGAAGGCTACGTGCGGCTGGCGGAACGTCTGAATGAGCTAACCCCGGGTGCCTTCCCCAAAAAGACTCTACTGGTCAACACAGGGGCCGAAGCCATCGAAAACGCAGTAAAACTCGCCCGCGCCTACACCAAGCGTGCCGCCGTCATCTGTTTCGAGCACGCCTTTCACGGCCGCAGCCTACTCGCTCTCTCGCTCACCAGTAAATCGACATACAAAGCCGGCTTCGGTCCTTTCATGTCGGATATTTACCGCATACCGTTCGCCTACTGCTACCGCTGCTCATATCACCTCGAATATCCGTCCTGCACACTCACCTGCGCGCACCAACTCAAAGAAATACTAAAGTACACAGTCTCGGCGGACAGTGTCGCCGCGGTAATCGCCGAACCAGTCCTCGGTGAAGGAGGATTCATCGCGCCTCCTCTCGATTTTTTCCAGGAACTAGTGTCCATATGCCATGACAACGGCATTGTCTTCATAGCCGACGAAGTCCAGACGGGCATCGCCCGCACAGGAACTCTCTTCGCCTGCGAGCGATACGGCATCGCGCCAGATCTCCTGGTATCTTCCAAATCGCTGGGCGGCGGCACGCCGATCGCAGCCGTCACGGGACGCACCGAGATCATGGATGCTCCGGCACCAGGCGGGTTAGGCGGAACCTATGTAGGAAATCCGGTAGCGTGCGCAGTCGCATTAGCGGTTCTGGATATGGTGGAAACGGAAGGCCTGTGCGCGCGCGCCCAAGAGCTAGGCGACCGTTTTATGGAAAAGGCCACGATATGGCAGCAACGCTGGCCGCTGATTGGTGCGATTCACGGCCTGGGAGCAATGCGCGCACTCGAACTGGTGCGTGATCGGACAACCAAAGAACCCGCCGCGGAAGAGACCAAAGCAATCGTGCAATACTGCTACGAGCGGGGCGTGATAATTATTTCGGCCGGCACATACGGCAACGTCATTCGATTGCTCATGCCTCTGGTAATCACGAACGAGCAATTCGATGAGGCGCTCGACGTGCTTCAGGAAGCTCTTTCACACGCTTCCGAGTTGTCGAATAAGAGCAATGCCCAGGTCAAGAATTAGCGGCCTGAGAAAAAATTAAAAATATTGGCGCGCGTCGGAGGCATCCCACGTCTGAACCGAAAGAGACGACCAGCCCGGTGAATTCCAGCGCGCACGGCTTCACCCGTGGCCTGGGACTCTACGACAGCACCATGATCGTCGCCGGTTCCATGATCGGCTCGGCAATTTTTATCGTTTCCGCGGATATGTCGAGGCAATTAGGCAGCGCAGGCTGGCTGCTGATGTCATGGGTCATAGCAGGCGTGCTGACGGTGACTGCAGCCCTTTCCTACGGCGAACTAGCCTCGATGATGCCACAAGCGGGCGGCCAGTACGTATACCTCCGCGAATCTTTTTCGCCAGTCCTCGGTTTCCTTTACGGCTGGACGCTTTTCCTAATCATTCAAACCGGCACGGTAGCGGCGGTAGCCATCGGCTTCGCGCGTTTCCTTGGAGTGCTGTGGCCCACGATCAAGGAATCGCATTACCTGATTGAGCCGATTCACATTACCGCGCACTATGCTCTCTCGCTTTCCACGGCCCAGTTAATAGCCGTATCAGTGATTCTGTTACTCACCTGGAGCAACACTCGCGGCCTGAACTACGGCAAGCTGATTCAAAACGTATTCACGGTCAGCAAATTAGCCGCACTGGCCGTACTGATCATTACCGGCATCTTGTTAGGTCGAAATGCCACCGCAATTCGCGGAAATTTCAGCGCGATGTGGACCCCGGGCGGCTACATCCCGATCGCCGAGGGAATCTCCGCCGCCACGGGCTTCGGCCTCTTGGTCGCCCTGTGCGTTTCGCAAGTCGATTCGCTGTTCGCAGCAGATGCCTGGAACAACATCACCTTCACAGCCCGTGAGGTGAAGAATCCCCGCCGCAATATTCCACTGTCTCTCGCCCTCGGAAGTGGAATGGTCATCGGGCTCTATTTGTTGGTCAATTTAGCATACCTCTTCACACTTCCTCTCAACGCGATCCAGCACGCTGAATCCGACCGCGTTGCCACCGCAATGCTGCAAGCAGTTTTCCCGGGCCTGGGCGTAACGCTCATGGCGCTGGCGATCATGGTTTCCACGTTCGGCTGCATTAATGGAATGCTGCTGACGGGCTCTCGCGCCTATTACGCAATGGCTCGCGACCGCTTGTTCTTCAAACGCACCGGCGATCTGAACAGCAAGGGAGTGCCGGGAGTCGCCTTGATCGTTCAAGGACTCTGGGCCGCATTCCTGGTTCTGCCTCGCACTTTCGATCCGCTAACCGGCAAGTACGGCAATCTCTACAGCAACCTTCTCGATTACGTAGTCTCAGCAGTTCTAATTTTCTACATCTTAACGATCGCCGGAATTTTCCGACTGCGCAAGACCAGGCCGGAAGCCGAGCGTCCCTACAAGACATTCGGTTATCCAGTCGTCCCGGCCCTATACATTTTCGGAGCTGCGCTAATTCTCGCAGTTTTAGTGCGCTATCGGACGTCAACAACTCTACCTGGCTTGGCGATCATCGCTAGCGGTCTGCCGGTTTACGTTCTGTTGCGCCTTACCTTAGGTGCCAGAGATTCTAGTCCAGTTGCCGATTCCCAGGTTGAGGCAGACGGCATGGAAAGGAATCAAAATTGAAATCACCGAAACTCTGCATTTTCTGCGCCAGCATTTTCCTTTGCCTTCCCGTGTCCGCGCAAAACCTCTCGAAGCTTTCATCCGCGCGGCCAACAAGGCCGGCGGCGAAATCCTCGCTGGACGCCGCGATGGAACCGATGTTTGGCGTGCGCGCATTCCAGCAAGCTGCAATCTCACCCGACGGCAAACACGTGATTTGGGTTGAATCGCTCTCAGGCCCGCGAAACCAGCCATCGTCCAACTCCGCTGTTTACATCGCGGATGTGAACCCGCCGTCCACAGCAAAGCGAATCACAGCCGGCAAGGGCCCCGCAGCGCATGAAGAGCACGATGTAGCCTGGTCCGCAGACAGCCGGTACATCGCATTTCTTTCCGACGCCACCTCGCCCGGACAGCTCCAGCTTTTCACCGCCGCCGCGGATGGCACTTCACAGAAACAAATAACTCATCTCAAAGGTTTCCTCTCCAAGCCAAACTGGTCTCCCGACGGAAAAACCATCGCGTTACTCTTCACCGAAAACGCCACGCGCGCCGCCGGCCCGCTAGTCGCAGCAACACCGGACGAAGGCGTCGTCTCGGAAGATTTGCGTGAGCAGCGTCTCGCTCTGATCGATCCCGTCACGACCCACGTCCGCCGGATTTCGCGGCCAGATCTCTACGTTTACGAAGATGACTGGGCGCCCGACGGCAAGCAATTGGTAATCACGGCAGCCAAAGGCAGCGGAGACGACAACTGGTACATCGCCGGGCTGTTCACCATCGCCGCCGCCACCGGCTCGATGAACACGGTAATCGACAAGCCACGCAGACAAATCACGCGGCCGCGTTGGTCCCCGGACGGCAAAACAGTCGCATTCATCGGCGGCTTGATGAGCGATGAAGACATCGTGGGCGGTGATATTTATTCAATCTCAGCGAACGGCGGCGAAATGACGAACCTCACCCCGGATATGAAGATGACCGCGTCCTGGATCGCATGGTCGTCCGATTCCACAAATATTATCTTCACAGGAATGGCCGAGGGCGGAACAGTGATTGCAACCGCAGATGCCTCCGGCAATAAAGTCACCGAACTCTGGCGCGGCGAAGAACGCATCTCAGACGCGCCATACTGCGCCAACATCACTTTATCCAGCGATGGAAAATCATCCGCCGTAGTGCGGCAATCCTTTACGCAGCCGCCTGAAGTGTGGGCCGGCGCGATCGGCCGTTGGACACAGGTCACGCATCGTAATGCCGCTCTGCACCGGGAATGGGGCAAATCGGTAAGCCTGCAATGGACAACCGACATCGGCACGATCCAGGGCTGGCTCACGTATCCAAAAGATTTCGATCCGTCAAAAAAGTACCCGCTCGTAGTGCGCGTCCACGGCGGCCCGTCCTGGATAGTGATGCCCTACTGGCCCACACGCTGGGATTTCTCGATGGCGCTTCCATCGCAAGGCTACTTCGTACTGCAACCAAATTTCCGCGGCAGCTACGGACAAGGCGAAAAATTCACAGCAGCGAATCGCAAGGATTGGGGCTACGGCGACCTGCGCGACATCATGGCAGGCATCGACCAAGCCGTTAAATCCGCGCCAATCGATCCCGACCGCCTCGGCATCACAGGCTGGAGCTACGGCGGGTACATGTCGATGTGGAGCGTCACGCAAACCACCCGCTTCCGCGCATCAGTAGCGGGCGCAGGCATCGCCAACCTGCAAAGCTACTACGGCGAAAACAAAGTCGACCAATCCATGATCCCGTTCATGGGCGCAAGCGTCTACGACGACCCCGAAGTCTACGCAAAGAGTTCACCGTTGACATTCATCAAAAATGTAAAAGCCCCCACACTAATCGTAGTAGGCGATAGCGACGGCGAGTGCCCAGCCCCGCAATCCTACGAATTCTGGCACGCGCTGAAAACGCTGGAAGTCCCAACAATGCTGGTAATCTATCCTCATGAAGGCCACCATTTCGTCAATCCCGCCCACTCCCGCGACGTAATCGAGCGCTCGGCAGCCTGGTTCGACGAATATTTGCGGCCGGCGAAGAACTGAACCGCGAAGCAAGCCTTAAGGTTTGAATGTAGCGCCGCGGCCTTTAACGTGGCATCTCCCTTCGCCCAAATCCAGCTCACCATCTTCGATCTAAAGACTCTAGCAGTAATCAGCCAGGTGCCAACCGGAAAGAAACCGGACGCAATCGTGTTCGACCCCGCCACGCAGCGCGTTTTCGCCATGAACGGCGCAAGAAACAGCTCGACTGCGATTGATGCGGTCGGCGGCAAGGTTGTCGGCATCATCGATCTGGGCGGCGGACCGGAATTCGCAATGGCAGACGGAGCGGATATCGTCTTCGTCAACATTGAAGACGACAACCTGACGCTGCACATTGACTCACGGAATTTAACCGTGAAAGACTGTTGGCCGCTCGCGCCCTGCAAAGCGCCTTCGAGCATGGGCATCGATCGCAAAAATCGTAGGCTGTTTATTGGTTGCCGCAGTCACGTAATGGCGGTGGTGAATGCCGACAGCGGCAAAGTAATCACCACGCTTCCGATTGGCGATCGCGTTGATGCTACGGCATTTGATCCCGCGACCGGACTCATTGCCAATTCCACGGGCGAGGGGATCGTGTACGTTTTCCACGAAGACTCGCCCGACCTATATTCCGCCGTCGAAAAAATCTCGACGCGTACGGGAGCAAAAACCATGGCTCTCGATTTGAAGACACACAAACTTTTTGTCCCGGCAATGGGCTCGAACGGACTAGAGATACTGCTGTTCGGCACGTAGAAGACGCGAATTATTCGGCGCAGGAATTGGAGCGAGGTCGCTTAGAAGTGGTGAGTCTTGCTTTGGTCAACTGCCGAATCTCTCCGCGGCGCGGGCTTTCGCTTTCGCGGCTTCTTCGTCGCGATTTTTCGGTGGGGCAATGGTTTCGAGTGATTGTAGAAGATGGGCCGCAACACTTGCGATTTCATCGACGGCGCTCAGAAACGCAGCTTCATTCGTCTTCGACGGCTTCGTGAAGCCGCTGATTTTCCTCACGAACTGAAGTGAAGCAGCTCGCACCTCGTCAGAAGTCACGGGTGGATCGAAATTATAAAGAGTGCGGATGTTCCTGCACATCTCTCAAGCTCCTTCTAGGCGGGGGGAATCGTAACTTAAGGCTGCGATCTACTCGGACGCGGAATTTCACCGGGTCCAAACTGGCGACGAGGCCGCCGATCGATTGCCGAGGTGTCGTTTACTCCGAGCGCAATGCTTCTACCGCGTCAACCTTGGCGGCGCGGGCCGCAGGCAACGCCGACGCGATCACCGCAGCAGCAAGAATCAGCAAGGCGGAAGCGATTAACGGCATCAATCCCGGCGATTGCATTTCACCGATGTACTTGCCGATGGCACGGGCGGAGGCAAAACCGAAGACGACGCCCGCGGCGACACCTATGCTCGCGATCACCAAGCCCTCTAACAGAACATCGGCAAGAATGCTGCGCGGCAGCGCGCCCAAGGCCATGCGGATTCCAAACTCGCGCGTGCGTCCACTCACCGAAAACGCCAGCACGCCAGCCACTCCAACCACAGAAATCAGCAAAGCCACGGTAGCAAAACCTCCGAACACAACGGCATTCAGGCGGTCGGGCGTTAGAACTTCGGCGCGAATGTCATCCAGCGTGCTGGCTCGCTCGACCGGTTGCTCCGCCGACATTTCGTGGATCGTCCGGGTAATTATTGGGACGAGCGCGTAGGGATGGTGTCGTGCGCGCACGAAGAGGCGGCCGTTCCAGCCCTCTTGGTCGGAAGGCTGATACACGGTCATGGCCGGCACCGGAATAATATTTTCGTCGTCAACGTCAGGCACCACGCCGATAATCCGCCGCGGCTCAGTACTGATGCCGATGAATTTCATCACGCCGTCGGTCCACCATATGTGGCGATTGACGGCGTCCTGCCCCGGGAATAATTTTTGCGCGACGCTCTGACTGACAATCACGACACGTTCAGTACCCTCTCGATCGCTGTCTCTAAAATCGCGCCCTTCGAGAAGCGGAACTCCCAAAGTGTCGAAAAAACCGGGCGCCACGGATCGGAAGCGCGCCCGCGGGTCATCATGCCCGTTCTCACGCGCCGCGCCCTCCACCGCGAAGGTGAAGCCGATACTCAGAAAACGCGCATCCCTCCACGGAACGCTGGAGCCGGTAGAAACGCTCTCCACTCCCGGCAGCGTGCTGACCCGGCGCTGCACGTCACGGTAGAATTCCTCCACTTGCTGCGTAGTCTTGCCGTAATTCATCACTGGCAGGTTCACGGCCAGAACGTTCGCGGTCTCGAACTGTGGTTGCGTCCTTTCCAGCACTAACAAAGTCCTCAGCAGCGCACCCGCGCCGGCCAGCAACAAGAACGACGCGGTAATTTGTGTAACGGCAAAAATGCGAAGCCGCCGCTTGCTTCCTCCGGTGATGCGAACGCCGCTGCTTGTGAGCGCAAAGCCCCGCGAACCATCTGCGGACGGCAAGCGCGGCACAAATGCCAGGAAAATCGCAGCGATCAAAGCGAGAGCGACTCCAATCCAAACCAAACCGAAATCGAGCGTGAGCCCCTGCGCGCGCACGGAAAAGCGCGACGCGTAACGGGCCAGCACGGTCACCATCGGAGCCGCGATCAATACGCCCGCCAGCGCGCCGCTGCCGCACAAGATAATAGCTTCCGCCAAAAGCGAACGGCGGAGAGCGCCGGTGCTTGCTCCCAATGCCGAACGTACGGCCAGTTCGGATTCGCGACGCACGGTTCGCGCCAGAACAAGATTCGCCACATTTGAGCAGGCGATGATGAACAGCAGACCTGACGCCGCGAACAGCACCCACAGAATGGTATTCGCACGTGAATTGATTTGCTCGTGCATGCGCGTTACGGCAATTTGGTAGTGGTCATTCGGTTTGTATACGTCTGGGTGCGCCGCTACCATTCCGGAATACACGGTGTTAAGTTCCGCGCGCGCGGAGTCGAGAGTTGCGCTTGGAGCAAGCCGCGCGAACACTTCGGTCATGCGATGTTCGCGTCCGGTTTTCATGGTGGCCGACAGATGATGCTCGCTGCAAATAATGTTCGCGATTAGTTCGGTTTCCACGGGATATGGCACCGATGGTTCCAGAACTCCAACAATGGTCGCCGAACGCGTGTCTTTGAAGCCCCCGAGCCGAACCGTTTTCCCAATCACGCTCGGGTCACGGTGCAACGAACTGTTCCAGAATTGATAGGTCAGCACCACCGCACCCGCGGCGTTTGGTCCATCATCGCTGGGACCCAGCAAACGTCCCAGCACTGATTTCAGGCCCATCACTTCGAAATAATTGCCATCAACCACACCCGCGCGGATCTCGCGCGGATCGCCTAGCCCTTGGACAGTGAAGTCGAGTTCGGAAAATGTGCCGACCTCGCTGATTGTCTTCAGCCCGGTATTGATGTCCTGGATTTCCGGAACCGAGAAAGTGGTATTTTCGTCGCCAATGCCCGGCGCGCTTTGGCGAATGTAAAGCAGCCGGTCCTCGTCACGATTAGCGAGCGGCCGCAGCAACACCCCGCGCACGACGCTGAAGATCGCGGCGTTCGCCCCGATGCCGAGAGCCAAAGTGACAGCAACAGTGATCCACAAGGCGCGAGCCCGTGATAGAGAACGAATCGCAACTTTCAAATCACGAAGAAATGACATGTCCATCCTCCTTCGGGCCCCACGCCTCAAAGAGAGCTAGCTGGCACCGGCAATTCCTGCGCCACCTCTAGACCTGCCGAAGTGCAAGAGCGGCAATTACTTAGTCAAAGGCTTCAGCACCCATCAAAACTTTTCGTGTCCGATTCTGGAACGGACCAATCACCCCATAAACGGGGGGACTGCTTCGACTCCAGCGAATATTTCCAGCGATTCGATGCGCATCCCCGCATTGACTCCGGCCTAATGCATCGGGCGTTCGTGAATGATCATCCACGAAGTACCGAACTTGTCCCGCAGCATGCTGAAGCGAAAAGCAAAAAAGGTCTCCGCCATTGGCATGAATATCTGGCCACCATCAGAAAGAAGTGCATGAATTCGCTCGGCCTCGGCCGTGCTGGGAACGCTGAGCGAGAGGTAAACGCTACGCATGGGCTGAAAACGTTCCGGCGGCACGTCGCTGGCCATCAGATCCGTTTCTCCCAAGGACATGCGAGCGTACATAATTTTCTTCTTCCAATCGGCCGGGACATTCCCCGGCTCGGGGGCTTCACCGTGAGCCATCATCGCCAAAATTCTTCCGTCAAGGTGCTTTTCGTAGAACCGAAAAGCCTCTTCGCAGTTACCGCCATAATTAAGATAGGTATGTAATTTCATCGCGTTTTTTTTCCTTTCGGGGATTTGACTACAGTATCGAAGGGCGGAATTAGAGGAGTCGAATCGCGCTGCTCCCAGCGCCGGTAAGTCTCCGCAAGAAGGGACGCGCGATTCTGTTCCATCCGCTCGATGAAAGCGCAAGGCGCCCCGGTTTCTTCATGGCGCGCAGCCCAGATGAGCAGCTCCAGCAGGACAGGCGCTAGAGCGATGCCTTTCGGAGTGAGCCGGTAATGAGAACTGCGCCCGTCATCCGGCACAGCCTCAGTGGTCAGAACGCCTGCGGATTCCAGTTTCTGCAGGCGGTCAGTAAGAATATTGCTGGCAATCCCATCGCCGTCTTGCTGAAACTCGCGAAAGGTCCGGTACCCGCGCACCATCAAGTCGCGAATGATCAGCAAAGACCATCGGTCCCCCAAAATATCCAGCGAAACGCTGACAGGGCAAGCCGAGCGGCGCCGCTCCATGGACTTCTTAGCCATCGAGCATCGTTATACCAGATAACTTGCGTTTTGCAAGTTATATCCGTCCACACGCTGGAGGAGATCGGCAAGTGCAGCGACAGACGCCACCATGAAAGTGCGTCGCGCTGGAGAGGGGCGCCACATGAAAATCTCGAAGAGGGTCCGCTGCGGTAGAGCGTTGTAAGGTTTGAGTGTATCACGGCCTTCAGCGCGGCATTGCTCCGTTCCCGGACCAATCGTCCCCTAAGGCCATCCTGTTTTATCTAGGGTCGCTCTTGCAGTTAACGTCGTCATCCTGCCTGCCCTGAGCCCCGGGGCGAAAGGGAGCGAAGCGAAGGCCTTGCAGCGTATAAATCTGCGATGCCAGTGCGGAAGGCCACGGCGCCCCGTGCTCATCGCATTCGAAAGTCATCCTGAGCGCAGCGAAGGACCTCTGTTCGATTTTCTCCGTGTGCCCGCGCAACATAACGAACCGTCATCAGCGCACGCCGGCACTCGCAAAATCCTGCGGCCCGGGCAAACTCCCGCGCAAATAAGTTCCATCCCAATGAAATTGCCACCGACCCTTGATCTTCTCAAACCGCAAAGGTTGCGGCGTAAAACTCACCCACTGACTCCAATGTCCGGGGTGCTTGCTGACGACAGCTTCGCTCATGCCGTCCAAAATCATTCCATCTTGCCCGCCACCCTCGCGGCACGACGTGGGCTTGAACCTTATCTGGCCCACCCATTCGAAACCATTCAATTTGTCCGACTCCGTCAGATCTCGCGGCTCAATCTCCTGCACGGCGAGTTCCCGATACTGCCGCAAAAAATGATCGGGATACTGACCTCCAGAGACAATGGCGGAAGTCCAACCATCCGGCCCCTTAACCCAATGCCTCTGAAGTTCAGCGATGGCGGCATGCTGGGCTTCACGGTCCTCGTTGGTGAGGGCCCCAGCGGAGCCGGTGCTAGCCTCAGAAATTCCGCCACTCGAAGGACCGCACCCAGCCAAGCCCAAAGCCGCCGCAAGCGCAGCCGAAAGCATCAACGTGGTGAGCGCCATGCTCCGAAGATTTCGCTTCATGACTTCCTCCCACATGCAATGCGCATAAGCCTGAGTCCGACAAAGCTCGCTACGTGTCCGGCGCGTACAAACCTGCGATGCCGGTGCCGAAGACCACGGCGCCCCAGCCGTGCCCCGCCCCGACCCACCGCATTTGACGTCATCTGCCTTGCCTGAGGCCCGGGACGAAGGGAGCGGAGCGAAGGACCTCTGTTCGATTTTCTCGTTATGCTGATCAGCGTATTGAATGGTCATCAGTACTCGCCGGCACGAGCAAAATCCTGCGGTCGAGGCAATACTGCCTCGAAGATTGGCCCTTACCTTTCGAGTTTCGATCACAGAGTAAAATTCAAGGGCGTCACTTCACTTTTTCGAGCCTGGGAAATGCGGTATTCCGCGGCGCGTCAATTGACCCATCCTTGTTAATGGTGAAAACGATGGGACTGGGAATCATCATTCCGAAATCGCCGCGAGCAATGATTTTGTCGCCTTCGATTTTATACGTGCCATCCACGGCATACGCCCCGAGCGCGAGGTAAGCCTTACCATCTTTGAATTCAGCGTTAACGGTTCCGGAGGGATCGCGATACTTACCCTCAGGACTGCTGCCACAGGCCGCAGCAAATCCTGCGGCGGCCAGGACAAGAACGAGAAACGATCTGCGGACTGATCGATTATTCATAAATTCTCCTGTGAAGTTGTTTCGCACGTGAATACGAACTACCGCTCAACCCGTTGCCGCCAGGCCGCTTGCGGTGCTACAGTTTTGAGCCTAAGAAAAGGGGCCTCCCTGCCATA
Source organism: uncultured Acidobacteriota bacterium (assembly GCA_963703675.1). Classification (GTDB taxonomy): domain Bacteria; phylum Acidobacteriota; class Terriglobia; order Acidiferrales; family UBA7541; genus Palsa-295. The sequence goes on from CAVPFH010000019.1 coordinate 140,391, forward strand.
ACACGTGTTCCCCGGGAGCCGATCCTTACTTCGCAATGCGCGAAAGCGAAGAAAAAACCGTCATGTCGGAAAAGGATTCTCAATCGGGCCACGGATTCGAATCGGGGGAAATCGGCACGCCCTCCACAGACCGCAAAGCCTTAGATCATCTTTTCAGCGTCACATATGAGGAATTGCGCCGCCTGGCGTCCACAGTGCGCCGAGGAGACCCCAGCGCCACACTCAGTCCCACCGCGCTGGTGAACGAAGCCTGGCTGAAGCTGGCGAAATCGCCCGACATCGGCGCAACATCTCGCCTTCACTTCAAGCGCATAGCGGCGCGGGCGATGCGCCAGCTATTGGTTGAAGCCGCGCGCCGCAGGAATGCAGGTAAACGCGGCAGCGGGGCGGATATCACGGTTTCATTCGACGAAGCCGTTCAGAAAAAGCCCACCGGCGGCGAAGAACTCCTGGCTCTGAACAACGCGCTGGACTCGCTGGCGCGCATGAACCCGCGCCAGGCAGTGATGGTGGAAAGCCGCTTCTTCGGAGGGTTCGACATTCCGGAAACAGCAGAGCTGCTCGACATTTCCGAAGCAACAGTCCTTCGCGATTGGCGGGCAGCAAAAGCGTGGCTCGCACACGCGCTTCGAGAATCTTGCTGAGCTTGAAGCGTCGCAAACTGTCATCCTTTTAGTCGGAGAGTAACGCGATGGACGGTGCTCGCTGGCAAAAGGTCCAATCACTTTTTCACGAAGCGGCTGCCTTGCCGCTAGCCGAGCAGCGCGGTTTTCTGGAAACGCAATGCGGCAATGATGTCACGCTGATCGACGAAGTTCTGATCCTGCTGCAGGAAGATTCGCGCAGCGACTCAATGCTGGACCGCGACATTGCCCAGGTTGCTGAGCAAGTTCTGAACGATTCATCCTCGCAAACTCCGCCATTCAAGGAATTCGGCCGCTATCGAATCCTGAATATCATCGGTGAAGGCGGCATGGGCGTCGTGTACCTGGCAGAGCGCGACGATCTGGGCGCACGAGTCGCAATCAAAGTCCTGCGCGACGCATGGCTTTCGCCCGCGCGCCGCGAGCGCTTCGCGATCGAGCAACGCACGCTGGCGCAACTGAATCATCCCTGGATCGCGCGGCTCTACGATGCGGACAGCACACCGGACGGCACTCCTTTCTTCGTAATGGAGTACGTGGAAGGCATCCCACTCACCAATTTTTGCAGGCAGCACAGTTGCTCCGTCGCGGAAACTCTGCGCCTGTTCCGCAATATTTGCGAGGCGGTGCTATACGCGCACCAGCACGCCGTGATTCACCGTGACCTGAAGCCTTCAAACATCCTGGTGAAGGAAGACGGCACAATTCGGCTGCTCGATTTTGGAATAGCGAAGCAGATGGAGACGGCCGGCGGAGCCGTCGAACAAACTATGACGGGTTTGCGGTTGATGACGCCCGCCTACGCGGCGCCGGAACAAATGCGCGGCGAACAGGTAGGAATCCAGACCGATGTCTATTCACTGGGAGTGCTGCTCCACGAGCTGCTAGCAGGATGTCTCCCGTTTGATCTGACGAACCTCACCCCGGCACAAGCCGAAAAATTTCTAATTGAACAAGAGCCCGAAAAGCCCTCAATCGTTGCAGGGCAAATCACAGCGTCGTCGCACGGAAAGAACGATGCCTCATCGCTGAGCAAAACGGCGTGGGCCGATCTGGACGTTTTGTGCCTAACCGCCATGCACAAGGACGTTGCACAAAGATACCAGTCGGTAGAAGCGCTGATCCGTGACGTGGACCATTATTTGAAAGGCGAACCTCTCGAAGCGCGGCCCGATAGCCTGCGATACAGGACGAGAAAGTTCGTCACCCGGCATCGGCGATCGCTTTCCGCAGCGGCTGCAGTGCTGGTAGCGGTCATTGGACTAGTAATCTTTTACACAGTAAGGCTGACTCGCGCGCGCAACGCAGCCCTGGCCCAGGCCGAGCGCACCAAACGCATTCAAAGTTTCATGCTGAATCTGTTCCAAGGTGGAGATCCGTCCGCTGCCCCGGCTGACGATTTACGGGTAGTGACGCTGTTGGATCGCGGCGTAATGGAAGCGCGCAATCTGGACGCAGAGCCCGCCGTGCAGGCCGAGCTCTATGAGACGCTCGGCGGAATCTACGAGCAATTGGGAGAATACGACCGGGCAAACTCCTTATTGCAATCGGCGCTCGCAAAAAGCCAGGCAGTTTTTGGTCCGGACAGCGCTGAAACTGCCAAAAGTCTACTGGCGCTGGCGTCGCTGCGTGACGCCCGGGCGCAATACGAAGAGGCGGAGCGATTGGTGCGGCAGGCGATAGACATCGAAGACCGCAAGCTGCCAACAAACGACCCAGCCAAAATGAAAGCAAGTCTCGAGCTGGGGAAAATACAAGAAGATCGCGGAGCATACGATCAATCGATAGCAACGCTGGAGCGCACTGTAAGGTTTTATTCCACACCAGGCTCGTCGCAAGCCGACTTCGCCGACAGCCTATACGAATTGGCCAACGCGCATTTCTACGCCGGACACTACGAAACTTCGGAAGCCCTCAACCAGCGCGTGCTGGGCCTCTACAAGGAAATTTACGGCGAGCGTCACCCGCTGGTTGCAGACGTTCTGGTTAATCTTGGCGCGATTCGGCTGGACCTCGGACATTACCCGGAGGCGGAGCAATACGACAGGCAAGCCCTAGCCATAGTGCAAAGTTGGTACGGCGAAGATAGCCCCGAGACGGCAACAGATTTGACGCTCCTAGCCCGCGCGCTGATCTACCAGAAGCGATTCGATGAGGCGAGTGCCCTGCTGCAACAATCCCTGGCGATCAAAGAGAACGCATTCGGAAAAATTCACCCCAGCGTAGCTTCCACCCTGAACGAACTAGGCAGCGTGGCGCTCAACGAAAATAAATACGATGACGCCGAGAAATATTTCGCGCACATGGCGGACATCTACCGCCAGGTATACGGCGAACATCATTATCTATACGCCACAGCGCTTTCAAATCTAGCAAGCGTCTACATGGCAGAAAAGCAATGGCCACGCGCAGAAAAAATGTACCGCGAAGTGATCCCGCTCTACGTCGAAACGCAGTCAGCGACGCACGTCAATACAGGCATCGCAAGAATGAAGCTGGGCAGGATTCTCTTGCACGAGGACCGCTACGCGGAAGCAGCCCACGAAAGCCAGGCAGGCTATGACATCCTGATCACGCAAATGGACCCGGGAGTCAGCTGGCTGGTAAAAGCGCGCGAAGATCTGGTAGAGGAGTACGACGCGCTAAAGCGACCAGACCTAGCTGCAAAATTCCGAACAGAACTCGCAGCAATCAAAGCCAAGTCCCCGCAAGCCGCCGCCAAGAAGTGAAATAGTGAGGAGCGGGACGAGCCCGTAAGCTAATGCCGCGTTCCACAGATTCTCCGGTTGCGTCCTTATCAAGAACCGTTCGGAGCCCGCTTTTGTAGCGGCCGGCCTGGCGCCTCTTAGCCGGACCGGGCATTGCAACGCTATCCGGACCGCCATTCTTTAGCTGCCGGCCTTCGGCCGAGGCTTCAACATTTCCATCGCGGCTAATGCATAAATGGCGGCCGTGTCGATAATTCTTCTAAGGTCGACGTACTCGTTCGGGCCGTGCGCCACCGACAGCAATCCGGGACCATAAGCGCAAGCCGGTATCCCTTGAGCCGCATAGAAACGGTTCTCCAAAAGCCCAGGGCACATCTCAAAACGAGCAGCTTCTCCGGTTACCAAGTGAATGCCACCAGACAAGGCGCCGGCGACCGATCCCATCTCATCGCAGGCGGCAGAATTACCTTCCTGCAGAATTTCCCACTCGAGCAGAATGCCTTCTTGTTTGCAGCCCTCTAGTATTTCGACTAACCGTGCTTTTTCCGCCACAAGCTCCTCTTCGGGATTAATGCGCCGATCAATAGTGAACCAGCATTCCCCCGGCACCACGTTAAAATTTGTCCCGCCGCCACACTCGCCACCCAACATCAAAATAGAATTCCCCCGTTGTTCCGAGCCGATATTGAAGTTGGTCGTGCGTCGTTCCACTTCGTTCTTCAGCCGCTGCAATTTTTCAACAACTCGACACATCCGCTCGAACGCGTTCTCACCGCAATGCTGCAAACCAACATGCGCGGCCTTACCAAACACCCGCACGCGCAACGAAATCGCGCCACGATTCGCATTCCAAACCACGCCGCTGGTAGGCTCAGCCAGCAACATGCCGATGCCATCACGACCAAGTAGCCGTTGCTGTGCAAGCCATGCCGACCCCCTCTGGCCGCCAGTTTCTTCATCGGGGACCAAGGTCAAAACAATTCGACCGTTCAGATCCGCGCCAATTTCTTTCAGCGCGAGAATCGCAAAAAGCATCGCCACGATTCCGCCCTTCATGTCACCGGACCCGCGTCCAAACAAAAAGTGCCCATGCCGCAAAGGCCGAAATTGTTCCGTGTTTTGTGCAGGGACAACGTCGTAGTGTCCGTGAAAATAGAAAGCCTGCTCACCGCTTCCATACATAGCGGCGATGCATGGAGCGTCGTGTTCGCCACCTTGCAGCGAAACGCCCGCGCCGAGCCGCTCGCAATCAAGTCCCGCGCGCCGCAAGCGAGCCTCCAACAGATCCAAGCAGACGCAGTAGTTTTTCCCCGGCGGATTTTCCGTAGGGATTGCCACAAGCTCCGCCAGCAAAGCCGCCATTTCATCTTCGCGTCGCAACAACCACGAAAGAATCGCCTCGCTCCGCGCCGCCACAAAGTGCGAAAGGCCGCTCATCAGCCAGCATCGTAGAAAGACAGTCGCCTAATGCCAAGCTCCATATTGGTGTTCGGCCCGTCGATCGCCCGTGGCGCGACCGATGAATGACTACGTCGAACAGAATTTGACGGTGATTGGTCTTGGTTCACCGGCTTTTCGCGGTTGGCTGTTGATTGACTTGTCTCGGTAGGGCATCGAACGAGGCGGGTTTGTGCGGTTTGTGCGGGTTTGTTGACTTGTCTTGGGCTGCCACCTAAGATGTCCGCACAGTGGCGGACAACCCAAGCCTAATCGGCCGAACAGTTTCGCACTACCGCATCATCGAAAAGCTGGGCGGTGGCGGAATGGGCGTGGTCTACAAGGCCGAAGACACGAGGCTCAAACGCCAGGTAGCGCTGAAATTCCTCCCGCAGGATTCCGTAGCCGACCACGCCGCGCTAGAGCGTTTCCAACGCGAAGCAGAAGCCGCCTCCGCGCTCAATCACCCGCACATCTGCACGATCTACGACATCGACCAGGACTCCGGCGTACCGTTCATCGTCATGGAGTTGCTCAAGGGCTCGACGCTTAAACATCGCATCAACGCCCAGCCAATCCCACTCGACCAGCTCTTGGAAATCGCCATCGACGTAGCCGATGCCCTCGACGCCGCGCACACCGAAGGCATCATCCATCGCGACATCAAGCCCGCGAATATTTTCGTCACCGAACGCAGCCAGGCCAAGGTACTCGATTTCGGCTGGACGCGCGATCCGACATTTTTTCGTTCGGCCTGGTGCTCTACGAAATGTCCACAGGCCGCCAGGCATTCACGGGAAACACTTCCGGCATGATCTTTGCGGCGATCCTGGAACGCGAGCCTCTGGCGCCAACGCGCGCGAACCCGGACCTGCCCGTGAAAGTGGAAGAAATCATCGGCAAAGCTCTGGAGAAAGATCCGAAGTTGCGATACCAGCACGCTGCCGATTTGCGCTCGGATTTGCAACGCCTGAAGCGCGACACGGACACAGGAAGATCGGGGTCGGTGCGTGCGGCGGCAGTGGCAGCTGTGGCGACAACAGCGACAAGCGCGACAAGCATCGCACCGCCAGCGGCAGCCGCGCACGATTCCGGCGGTTCCGCGGTTTCGGCGGTCGCACGCGAACACAGGGGAAAGTTGATCGCGGTAGCGGTGGTAGTGCTTCTCCTCGTGGTGGGTGCGGGTTATGGAGTATATACACTGCTGCGCGGCAAAGCCGCGACGATCCCATTCCAGAATTTCACCATCACAAAACTAACCGACAACGGCAAATCGATCGAAGCAGCCATCTCAGCGGACGGAAAATATATCCTCAGCGTGGTGCTGGATGCCGGCAAACAGAGCCTGTGGCTGCGGCATGTGGAAACGAACAGCGACACGCAGGTGATTCCGCCGGAAGTCACACGCTACTCGAGCCTCACGTTTTCGCCTGACGGCAGCTACCTTTACTTCCGCCGCACGGTCACCGGAGTGGAGGACGAGCACGATGTTTATCGCGCCCCGGTATTGGGTGGAACTCCAAAAATCGTGGCGCGAGACGTGGACACGAGTGTCGGGTTTTCGCCTGACGGGAAACGCATCGCCTACGCCCGTGCGAACGATCCGGTCGTTGGCAAATTTCAATTGCTCACGGCCAATCCTGACGGCAGTGATGAAAAAATGATTGCCGGCGGAATCGCGGGGGACATTCCTCATTCTGTGCAATGGACGCCGAACAGCAAAAAGATCCTCGGTTCCGTCATCCAGGTGGGCGGGTCTTTGACGGGCATTGAGGAGTTCGACGCCGTTTCCGGCGAAGCCAAGGTCGTTGCGAAATACAACGATATGGTCCTGCATGAGATATTTCCGGCGGCAGATGGCAGCGGCGTTTTTGTGAACCAGGTGCGAGTGGACTCCGCGAGTTTTACCGGGCAACTCGTTTTCGCTTCGCTGCCGGGCGGCAAATTGCACTCTATTACCAACGATACGAATAATTATCACGGACTGAGCGTCTCGGCGGATAACAAGACCATCGGGTCCATCCTGCGACAGAATATACACACGTTCTTTCTTCTTCCGGCTGTTGGCGGCACGGCCAACACTGCGGCTCCGGCGCTGGCGCAAGAGAAAGATTACGATTCGTTCGGATGGAGCGCCGCGGGAGATCTGTACCTGGCGGAGCCGGGCAAAATCGTGCGGGTTTCTCCCGACGGCAGCAATCGCCAGGTTCTTCTGAATCAGATCGCGATTGAACCGGATGGCTGCGGAAGGGATATTTCCGGAACGCAGAAGCAATACCCGATCGTATTCATCACCGGTCATCGCTCGCCATCCGGAATCGTGGGCCGAAGCGTTTGGCGCATGGATGCAGACGGCGCGAATCCGAAAGAGCTCTCCGACAGCAAAAGCGATTTTAGTCCTACCTGCTCGCCCGACGGAAAATGGGTTTACTACTTCAACGAAGAATCGCATCGCTTCAGACGTGTTTCGATCGACGGCGGAAAGTCGGAGGAGGTGCCGGGCATCGAAAATCTCGGTGGGATTGTGGCCAGCCCTTATTTTAACATATCTTCCGACGGCAAAACGCTGGTGTTCATGGTCACGATTTCGCCGCACGCGGGAGTACCAACAGAAAATGAACAGAAGATCGGGCTGCTGCCGCTCGACGCCGGACCGCATTCCTCGTGGCGCTTTCTCGATCCGAATCCGTTGGTAGCTGGCGTGGCAATGATTTCCCCCGATGGAAAAGCCGTGGTCTATCCGATCCGCGAGAACGGCGTCGAGAATATGTGGCTGCAACCGATCGACGGCGCTGGAGCCGGTGGCGGCGGGCGCAGGATTACGAATTTCAGCGCAGATGGATTCGAGTGGTATGGTTACTCTCCCGACGGCAAAATTCTCAGCGTCCTCCGCAACCACCCGGAATCCGACATCGTCCTGCTCCGCGATTCCGGCCCAACTCAGTAATGACGCAACCTTGTGCCCCTCTCCTTGACAGCTTAGGAATGCCAGTATTACTCTCCTAATCGTCTTAGGGGGCCTCAAGGTGTCTGGCAAAGCCCAACTACTTCCTGGCACTCTCGATCTCCTGATTCTGCAGGCAGTCTCCCTCGGCGCTCTTCACGGCTACGGAATCCTTCTGCGCATCGAGCAAATTTCCCGAAAAGCGCTTCTCATCGAACAGGGAGCGCTGTATCCCGCTCTGTTTCGCTTAGTACGCCGGGGACTTCTGAGAGCAACCTGGGGAACATCCGACAACAACCGTCGCGCCAAGTTCTACGAGCTCACAGCGGCTGGCCGCAAGCGATTGCGCGAAGAAGCGGACGGCTGGAACCGTCTCGTCGCTGCGATTGCCGCCGCTCTGGGCGCCCAGCCGGAGGAAGTATGAGCCTCTGGGCCCCCCTGCGTTCCTTCGCTGTCGCAATTTTCCGTCGGGATCGCGTCGATAGTGAGATGGAAGAGGAGCTTCGCCTTCACATACAAAATCGCGCGGAAGATCTGGAACGCTCCGGTCTATCCCGCGCGGAGGCCGAGCGTCGCGCGCGCCTGGAATTCGACGGTTACCCGAAATTCACGGAAGAATGCCGCGAAGCCGCCGGCACTCATTTCTTCGAGACTTTTTTCCAGGATATTCGCTACGCATTGCGCACGCTGCGCAAATCACCCGGCTTCACGGGAGTCGCAGTTCTGACCCTCGCTCTGGGAATCGGAGCAAATACCGCGGTTTTTTCCGGCGTTCGTGTCCTTGTGAGTTTCCCCGAAGCGCACGCCAAGAGACGCTCTCCGATTCGCCCGGAGGTTATGACAAAAAACCGCGACAAATTAGGACACTACACATAATTCCTGTGTGCCAGCTTTTTCGCCTAAGGCGCACCAGTTTGCTGCTTTTGGGCGTCCAAGAACCCGGTGAAAATTCATCAGGCACCGATTTTTCCGCAGATTACTACGACTGACGCTGCCGGCAGCTCGTACCAAGTATCCGGAGTTGCAATTTCGCTGGAATGCTTGATTGGTCCGTCGGGGTCGGCGAAGCCTTTTGTGTTTATCACTACCGCCCGCTCGGCGGCGTGCTCGTCGTGGGCCATGAAACGCGTTTCCGCCGGCTGCCAGTGATATTGCTCTCGGCCGAACGTGAATATTTCGACTGGGCCGGCAAACGGTTTCACTCGGTGGCTTGATTGATCCTGAAAGGCGATGCGCAAATTGTGCGCATTCTGCTGGTCGCGATTCACGATCAGCAGCGACCATTGGCCGTCGGGCCGTTTCAGCGCGTAGGCGGTGACAAGGGCGTGTCCGGCGCCGTCTTCCACGTCACTTTTGGCCGTAAACACTTCATGCTTTCCGCTGCCCGGCTGTGCCCATTCGAGATTAATAAGTTGCGCTACAAAAAACTGAGCCAACGGCTGCTGGATGCCATAATTCGCGTCCACAGTGAACATGCCGAATGTCCCGGGTGAATCGTTGCAGCCATGTTCCATCTGCAGCGGCAAATAATGAAAGTAGTACAATCCATTTCCGCCGGCATTCAAAAACGATCCGACGTAATCGGCCAGCCAAAGCCCTGAGAACAAATCCATATACGTTTCGCTGGCCGCTGAAGACAGATTCCCTTCGGTAACGAACATCGGAATGTTCGACGGCACTCCATCCTCGCGCCACACCTGCATGATGCGGCTCATCAATTCCGGTTCGTCGTAGAGGCTTCCCCAGGGAATTCGACAGGGGTCATACGGATAATGTTCGAACGTGAAGAACCCCAGGTCGCCGAGCCGGTCATGCTGTCTCAACTGATCGATGAAGCGCCGTGTCCAAGACACTTCGCCCTTCGCATCGGGCCATACCTCAATGTCTTTGTTCACACCTTGAAACGAAGGGCCCCCGAGTTTCAAAGAGGGATTGATTTTGTGCAGCGCCGTGGCCCATTGCACGTAGAGCGCAGCATAATCTTCTGGCAGCATGTATTGCCCATCAGCTTCTTCGCCCATCTCGATGTACGAAATCGGGTAGCCGCGTTTCTGCAGATACGCGACCTCGGCAGCGGCGTTGTCCGGAGTGTCATATAGAAGCGCGACAGGAATCATGGCGGGTAGCCCGCGCGTCACGCCGCTGGTGAAGAATAAATCGAAGCCCACTTGCGCTTGTTTCATGGAACGCAAATCGGAAGGCTCGTGCCAAGGGTCGACTGACGAGCAATAGGTAGTCGTTTGCTCTTGATCAGCCGTGTGCCGGACGATATCGTGAAATTTTCCGTCTGCCGTTGTAGTCCCGATGTACAGCTCGTAGATCGCGTATCCCGCGCAGTTTCTCGGATCACTGGAGCCGCCCGGGTCGCAAGTGTTGGAAGACTCTGTCATCCAGATGCGCAAAAAACGCACAGGCATCGGATTCGGCGCCAGCGGAATGATGGCGGCACCTCCGTGACCGTCCCTAACGCTTCCACCCGGAAACGTTTGCCAAATTCCGTGCGTCGCATTCTTGATCGGATCGTCGCCCGTCCAATATTGAACCAAATAATGAGTCGCGAACGGCTCGGCCCATCTAATCTGGATGCTATCGATCTGCTGCACCTGCGCCAAGTCCACCACTACCCATTGCGGATGAAGTGAATCACTCTCGCCAGTAAATCCATGCGTCAAGTAAGGATTGCTTTTCCAATAGCTGTTGGTATCTCCATCAGTAAGCCGCGAAAAGCCGGAGTTGTCAGTCCCATCGTTGCGCGTAAAACCGCGCCGCGGCAGCGCATATCCGTACGAATACCGGATAAACTCGGTGGGATTCGACGAGCCGGTGAAATAACCTTTGCCGCTCGCCTCGCTCCATGTTCCCTGCGGATTCCAATGCCAGGCTTCCACCGCGAGTTCCGTGTTCTGGCGAAAAGATACGGGTTGCCATCCGCTGCTCAAGGCTTTTTCGAGATTCGGCTGCGCCAGGCCTGTATCAATTGCCTCTTGTGGAATGCGATCGACGCCCGCGCCGAGCGTCTGATTCGGAACGAAGTGATTTGTCGAATGCGACGGCGTGATGTCCACCTGGATGGTTTGTGCGCCGGAGCGCGAAGGAAGAAGGAGCGCTGCAAAAAAGAAAACCACAGCGGATACGGAAAGTTTCAAGGCGTCTCCTGACTATTGATTGAAGGCCGGCAGGGAAGTCTACACTCAATGGCGATTCGCTTGAAGGATTCCTCGCGCCTTCGTCGGGCTTCCACTCGCTACAGAAGATCCTGGTGCGTTCTGGTCCGCATCCAGGATTCGAAAGGCTTGACGTTAAGCAATGCACTTTTCGCGCGCAGGCTCTTAAGAAATTCTCGTTCACTGCGGTTCTCTTTCGAACGGATGGTTTTTCGACGTTCCAGCCGAATTCCGACATCCGCCGCTTGCACTCGAGATCCGTCATTCAGGAAATCGCCAAACGCAACAGCGTCAGTGATTTTGTATCGCTCAGCTAAATTACGATTGCTTTCAGCGATGCGCTTTCGTAATTCAGAAAGAGCGGCGTGAACGCTTTGCGGGCTGAATCGCGGAGACTTGGCCTGAGAAACTTCCTCGCCCGCTATAGTTGTAATCCATTCGTCCGTCCCCGGATGCTGCTTGATGTAGCCTTGCACCGCGAGAAATGCCGGCACTTTTTCTGCATCATCTTTTTTCAACTTCAATGTTTTCGATAAATCCTCGACAGTCCAGGTCAAAAGTCCCTTGGTTTCTTTGAGGAAACTGAACACGGCTGCGGCGGGCGGCGTCGAACCCGAATCACTTACAACTGCGATTTTGCGGTTTCCATTCCGATGATTTGATACGCGCTCAATCTTGCGTGGCATGCCCGGATGGTATCAGTTTTAGACCTCTGCGCGTATTGAGCTCCTATTGGCTCTAGTAGCCGATGGAAATGAACAATTCCCGCAAGCCGGGCGTATTGTGATACAAGCCTGCTCAGGAGACAGGAGTTCATGACCGAAGATCCCGGCATCCCCGATTCCTTACTCTCCTCCGCCGAGCCTGCACCCCCTGAGTCCGGCACATTGCGAAAGATCTTCGTCGGTACAAATGGAATACGAGCCGGCTGGCGGTTTGCGATGTACCTCGTATTTTTTGCCATCCTTCTATTCATCTCTCAGCGAGCCACGAGGCTGATTCCTCTGTTCGTGGAAATTGTGCGAAAGACTCAAAGAGAAGGCGTACTTACACCGCAGTTCGAATTCATTTTCGAAAGCACGGCCATCGCCGCGGCATTCATAGCGGCTATCACAATGTCCCGGGTCGAAAAGCGGCCGTTCGAAGCGTATGGATTGTCGCTTCGAGAGGCCTTTGGAAAGTGTTTTTGGCAGGGCTTTTTGTGGGGACTCGCCTGTGAAACGTTAATCATCATGCTAATTTCCGCGCTTGGCGGTTTCTCGTTCGGATCACTGGCGCTTTCGGGCGGCGCTCTTGTCAAGTACGCAATCCTGTGGGCTGTAGCTTTTGTGCTGGTCGGCATTGCGGAAGAATTCTTATTTCGCGGCTACACACAGTACACACTCGCGACAGGTATTGGTTTTTGGCCCGCCGCCATCCTTCTGTCGGCGCTCTTCGGTGCGGTACACCTCGGAAATCAAGGCGAGGGATGGGTGGGGGCGCTCTCCGTATTTTTGTTTGGAATATTTGCGTGCTTTACTCTCCGGCGCACAGGAAATCTTTGGTTTGCGGTCGGTTTCCACGCTGCTTCCGATTATGCCGAGACATTTATCTATTCCACGCCCGATAGCGGCTTGCTGGCGCAAGGGCATCTGCTGAATTCCAGCTTTCACGGCCGGCGCTGGCTGACGGGAGGCAGCGTCGGTCCCGAAGGCAGCGCCATGGATTTTGTGGTTTACGTTCTGGTATTCATCGCATTTGCCAAAGCATATCCGCCGCAAAGAAATCCGGCGTCAACCAACGCAAGCTCGAATTAAGCCCGGCAGAAGGCTCCTTCGCCCGGCTCCAAACAGCTGTCCGATTTCGCGACGGCCGGTGCCGGAGTCGCCCAGCGAATACATCCTTCGTAGATTCCCGCGTGCCCTAAGTCGCCAATCAACATAGAGTTGTCTAGTACGGGCGCGAGGCGGGCGACGTGCTGGTTCTATAGCAACGGTCTATCTCCACTGAGAGGGAAAACTTCATGGGCGCATTCAGGCAGGACATCCGATACGCGCTAAGGATGCTGGCGAAGTCACCGATGCTGACGGTAATTATAGTCCTCACGCTAGCGCTGGGCATCGGAGCAAACACAACGATTTTCGGAGTGGTGAACGGGCTGCTGCTGCGTCCCTTGCCGGTGCAATCCCCCAACCAAATCATGATCCTGGCCGGAAAGCTCCAGGGCGACACCCTGGGAATTTTCACGCTTTCTTATGCCCAACTCGTGGATTTTCGGAAGCAGTCGGATGTTTTTTCCGATCTTTTCGGTTCCCGGCCGGAGCTCGGAGGGCTCAGCATCGGCGGCAAAGCGAATCAATTCTTCTACTGCCATGTGACCGGAAATTATTTCTCGACCTTGGGCCTGCAGCCGGCGGTGGGACGCCTCTTCCTTCCGACGGAGGGTGAAGCAGGAGGCAAGGACCCATACATCGTGCTGGGCTATTCCTACTGGCAAAAAAGGTTCGGCGGCGATGCCGGCATCATAGGGAAGCAGGCATTGATTGATGGTGAGGAAGCGACAATTATTGGAGTGGCGCCGAAGGGGTTTCAAGGCACGCAGTTCGCGCTGGATTTTGACGGCTATGTCCCGCTGAACATGATGCCGGCGGCGGATGCGGCCACCTTCTGGAGTGACCGCGCCGCCCGCTCGCTGATCGTGATGGGAAGGCTGAAAACGGGCGTGAGCCTGACGAAGGCGCAAAGTTCGGCGAAGGTGGTAACCGGACGGCTGGCAGACCAATACCCCGCGACGGACAAGGGAGTGGAAGTTCGGATAATTCCGGAGAGGTTCGCGCGGCCACAGCCGTTCGTGAACAACAACAATATCGTTCCGTTCATCGCCGGCATTTTTTTGCTTCTGGCGGGCTTGGTGCTGCTGCTGGCGTGCATGAACGTGGCAAATATTCTGCTAGTGCGCGCGACCATGCGGCAACGCGAGATGGCCATCCGCGCCGCGATGGGAGCGAGTCGCGGGCGGCTCATCCGTCAACTGCTGACCGAGAGTATCGTGCTGGCGCTCTTCGGCGGGGTTGGCGGACTCGCACTTGGACAGTGGGCCGGCGGAGCGATCGCCGCACTTCTGCCACCCTCGCGATTTCCCATCCTGCTGGACTTCAGTTTTGATTGGCGGGTTTTTGCCTACGCCATGTCGGCCGCACTGTTGACCGGTATTTTGATGGGTGTGTGGCCGGCGTTACGCGGAGGCCTTGCGGACATTAACGCCGTGCTGCACTCAGGTGGGAGGAGCGATACCGCGGGAGCGAGCCGTCACCGAGTGCGCGGCGTGCTGGTGATGGCGCAAGTTGCTGGCTCTCTGGTGCTCTTGATCGTCGCCGGGCTTTTCGTCCGGACCCTGATGCGCGCCCAGCACGCGTATCTGGGATTCGACGCCGACCATGTGCTCAATTTGACCCTGGACCCGAAGGCAATGGGATACGACGAGACGCGCACGAAGACTTTTTATCGGGACTTCGAAGCGCGAGCCCGAGCGTTACCTGGAGTGGAATCGGCGAGCCTGGCTTTTAGCGTACCGATGGGAACGGTGAACGACGGGAGCGCGGTTTATGTCGAAGGTCACACGCTCCCTCCAGGCCAACAGCCTCCGGTAGTAATTTTCAACCACGTTGACGCGCCTTATTTTGACACCATGCGAGTTCCTCTGCTTCGCGGGCGCGGCTTCCGCGAGAATGATGATGAACACGCGCCTCTCGTTGCCGTCGTGGATCAGACCATGGCCCATCAATTCTGGCCCAACGAGGATCCGATCGGGAAGCAATTCAGTTTGAAGAGCGCGAACGGGCCGTGGATCGAAGTCGTAGGAGTGGCGGCGGACGGCAAGTATGTGTTCATCGGATGGGACAAGGAAGCGTACTTTTTTGTTCCACTCGCGCAGAATTCGACCTCTTACAGGACCTTGCAGCTGCGCACCTCGGTGCCACCGGAAAGCTTGATCTCGGTGGTGCAAAGCCAGGTACGTGCAATGGATCCGAACATGCCGGTTTCCGACGTGGAGACGATGCGGCACTCGCTCTCGGGAGGGAACGGGCTTTTCATCTTCCACGTGGGAGCGGTCCTGGCCGCGGGGCTTGGGCTTCTGGGGCTGACTTTGGCGGTGGTGGGTGTATACGGTGTGGTCTCGTTCGCCGCGAGCCAGCGCACACGTGAGATTGGCATTCGTATGGCATTGGGCGCGAACCGGCGCGATATCCTGCAGCTGGTCTTGCGGCAGGGATTGGTGTTGGTGATAGCGGGCGTGGTTTCCGGCGTGGTGCTGGCCTGGGCGCTGACGCGGTCGATGGCTACACTTCTGGTAGGAGTGAGCCCAACCGATGCGCTGACATTTTCGTCGGCGACGCTGCTGCTTGCGGGAATTGGACTTTGGGCTTGCTACGCACCAGCGCGCCGCGCCATGCAACTGGATCCTATGAACGCGCTGCGCTACGAGTAGCAAACAGATTAGCGCAGCGTAAATTACAATCACTTCCGCAGCTTCAACAAAACGCCGCGAGGAGCCTGCGACCGGTCTGCAAAAGCCAAAATGGCGTGATTTGTGTCCCCATCCGCGGAAAACTCACTTCCGTTTGATTGATCGCTCTGGATTATCGTGATCCCGAGGAGCGCCTCAATATGATTTTTCCTGATGTGATTGCGACGGCCGGCCGTACGCCGATGGTTGAACTCGCGCGGGTGGCGAAGGGTCTTGCGGGCCGCGTGGTTGCGAAACTGGAAATGCGAAATCCGTGCGGGAGTGTCAAAGGCCGTCTCGGAGCTGCGTTGATTGACGATGCGGAGCGAAGGGGAATTTTGCGCGCTGGAATGACGCTGGTGGAAGCGACAGGTGGCAACACCGGAATTGGTCTCGCGCACGTCGCAGCGGTTCGGGGATACCGGCTGATTTTGACCATGCCGGAAATAATGTCGAAGGAAAGGATTGCGCTACTCCGGCATCTTGGCGCGGAGGTGGCGCTCACTCCCGGAATACTGATGGTCGAGGCAGTCGCGCGAGCGCAACAGATCGTGAAGGAAATTCCGGGTGCGATCATGCTCGATCAGTTCAATAACCCGGCGAATCCGGAGATACACCGGCGAACCACAGCTCTGGAGATTTGGGAAGAAACCGAGGGAGTGGTGGACGTGTTCGTGTGCGCTGTGGGTACCGGCGGAACGATCACAGGTGTCGGCGAAGTGCTCAAAGAGCGAAAGCCGGGTGCACACGTTGTGGCCGTCGAGCCTGCGAATGCGGCTGTGCTTTCCGGCGGCGTGGCGCGCAATCACCAAATTCCCGGGATCGGCGTCGGGTTTATTCCGAGGGTTCTAAATCGTTCGATCCTGGATGAAGTGATTGCCGTCCGCGATGAGGATGCATTCGCGGCCGCACGACGGCTGGCGTGCGAAGAAGGAATTCTGGCTGGCGCGTCGTCCGGCGCAGCGCTGCACGCGGCACTCGCAGTGGCTTCGCGCAACGAATCTGCCGGCAAGATGATCATCGTGCTTCTCGCCGACACCGCGGAGCGCTATATTACGACCGCGCTTTTCAACTAAGACCGAGAGATGATAACAGTGGTTCGCAACATGAGGTCAAAACGTGATCCTCGAACAGTTTTACCTGAATTGCTTGGGGCATGCCTCGTACCTGATTGGCGACGAAGAGACCCACACAGCCGCGGTTATTGATCCGCAGCGAGACGTTGAACGTTATTTGGAAGCCGCGCAGAGGTTCAATCTTCAGATTCATTACGTATTTCTCACCCATTTGCACGCCGACTTTATCGCAGGACACCTGGAGCTACGCGATCGCGTCGGCGCCAAGATTTATCTCGGAGCGCGGGCGCAAGCCGAGTACGAATTCACGCCCATCAAAGATGGGGATGTACTCGAGTTCGGTAAAGTGCGCCTTAAAGCGCTGGAAACGCCGGGGCACACGCCCGAATCGATCTCGATCCTGGTTTACGATCTTTCGATAGACGATCGAAACCCGCGCGCCGTCTTGACCGGCGATACGCTTTTTGTGGGCGATGTCGGACGGCCGGATTTGCGAGCCTCTCTCGGTTGGCAGCCAGTGGATCTGGCCCGCTTACTGTATGGTTCTCTGAACGCGAAACTGCTCGGCCTTCCCGACAACACCCTCGTATATCCCGCGCACGGAGCGGGCTCACTCTGCGGCAGGAACATCAGCAAAGAGACTATTTCCACAATCGGAAACGAGCGCCGCTCGAACTACGCTCTGCAGCCTATGTCTGAGGAAGAATTTGTGAAGATGATCACCGCGGATCAGCCTGAGGCCCCGGCCTACTTCACCTACGATGCGGTTCTGAATTCCAAGGAAAGACCGACGCTCGAGGAAACGCTGGAACGGGTTTTGAAGCCGCTTTCTCTGGACCAAGTCATGAATATGAAAGACGCGGGCGCGCAGGTGATTGACGTCCGCGACCCCGATGAATTTTCAAAGGCGCATTTGGCGGGTAGCATCAACATCGGACTTGGCGGCCAGTACGCGACATGGGCCGGGACGCTCTTGAGTCGCGAAAAACCGATCATCCTTATTGCGAATCCCGGCCATGAGCCGGAAGCAGCTATGCGCCTTGGACGAATTGGATTTGATAACATCGCTGGATATCTGAAGGACGGAATGCAGGTGCTTGAAGCGCGGCGCGATCTCGCCGACGGAACGGATCGCATCGTTCCAGCGATGCTTGCGGAGGAACTCGCGTCGGCAAATCCACCTGTCGTATTGGACGTGCGTGCGCCCAAGGAATGGAATAGCAAACGGATCGATGGGAGCGTCAACATCGGGTTGAATCATCTTGCGGAACGTCTTGGAGAATTACCCCATGAGCGAAAGATCGTGGTTCACTGCGCAGGTGGTTACCGCTCGTCGATTGCCGCCAGCGTCCTCCAGCAGCACGGGTTTGAAAACCTATCGGAACTGGCGGGTGGACTCGCTGCGTGGGAGGCAGCAAAACTACCGTTACGGAATTGAGGCTACCATTGTTGGAGTCGCTTTGAGATGGTATGGAAGATCGCATCCGTAGGAGCGCTGCTTGCTGCGCCCGGTTTAGATTCGACCCAATGTGAATTTCCACGGACGTTCCTGGAGGATGCAAGCTTCCGTGCCTCAGCTCCAGGCCGTTAGGCGTATAGATTTTAGGTGAAAAAGATCAATCCAATCCGGTTCGCACAAAGATGCTTTCTACTTTCGTGCAGTTCAGTTTTGTTTCTCTTCCTTCCTACGCAATCTCTTAAATCTTCTCCCGCCGCTAAGACTTCAATAAACGGCCCCAGTTCGCCAGCGCTCACAGAAGAAAGGGGCTTTTCATAGAGATGGCGGGCCTGCCAAGTCGGCCGAACTCAACAATCCGTCTGGCCTCGTGGTCGATTCGCAGGGCAACCTGTGCGATTCCGACTTCGTAAATAATCGGATACGACGGGTAGATGCAAGAACCAATATCATCACGACTGTAGCAGGGAACGGGTTGCCTCATCGCATAGACCTTGAAGAGTAACTATCGCCTGTCGGTTTCTTAATTACTGCAGTCTTATAATCCCTTCGACTGGTCATCTCCGTTTGACTCGCTGCGGTTCGCCACCCTAATATAAACGCCTCATGGCGGAGCCCCAGCCCCTGATTGGCACCGTAGTCTCGCACTACCGGGTTATCGAACAGCTCGGCGGTGGCGGCATGGGTGTGGTGTACGAGGCTGAGGACACCTCTCTTGGCCGGCACGTCGCGCTAAAATTTCTTCCCGAGGACCTCGCGCGCGATCCTTACGCGCTCGAACGATTTCAGCGCGAGGCTCGCGCTGCTTCCGCGTTGAATCACCCCAACATCTGCACGATTCACGAAATCGGCCGGCAAGACGGACGGCTGTTCATCGTCATGGAGCTTCTCGAAGGCCAGACGCTCAAGTACCGCATCGCCGGCAAACCGCTTCCTCTGGATTTGCTGCTCGAACTGAGCATCGAAGTGGCTGATGCGCTCGACGCAGCGCACGAAAAAGGAATAGTCCATCGCGACATTAAGCCCGCGAATATTTTCGTCACCCAGCGCGGCCACGCCAAGGTTCTCGATTTCGGTTTGGCCAAACAATCCGTCCGCGTTTCCGGCCGGTCCGGCACGTTCGCGACACAAGGCGCCTCAACGACAGTGGACGAGGAGAACCTCACGAGTCCCGGTATGACCCTCGGCACGGTCGCTTACATGTCACCGGAGCAAGCGCGCGGTGAAGACCTCGATGCACGCAGCGATCTTTTCAGCTTCGGCACGGTACTGTACGAAATGGCCACGGGCGCCCTGCCGTTTCGCGGCGACACGACAGCCGTCATTTTCAACTCCCTGCTCGAAAAGGCGCCAGTGCCCGCAGTACGCCTGAACCCGGAGATTCCGCCGCGCCTGGAAGAAGTAATCAGCAAGGCGCTCGAGAAAGACCGGCGGATGCGGTACCAGCACGCTGCCGAATTGCGCACTGATTTGGCTCGGCTGCGGCGCGATACAGACTCAAGCCGTATTTCGGCTGCGGTGATGCCCACATCTTCTTCCGGCGCGGTTCGCGAGGCTGCAGCATTCCAAACGACGCCCGTCAGCGGCACTCCTGCGGTCGCAGTTGCGACACCACGGGATGGGACGAGCGCAGCAATTCCTGCGTCAGTCACGACGAACGCAGCCGCCGCCGGCACCGGCGCAACAGGTACCGCTCCTCTCGCCACGCGGATCAGCCGATGGCCGCTCATTGCCGGTGCAGTGATCGCGACCGCGGTTCTGGCTGTCGGCGGATATTTCTACTTTCACCGCGCGCCAAAACTCACAGGAAAAGATTCAATCGTCCTCGCGGACTTCACCAACACGACGGGCGATCCGGTATTCGACGACGCTCTCCGCCAGGGACTCGCCGCTCAACTCGCGCAATCCCCATTCCTCAACATTCTTTCAGACCAGCAAATCCGCCAGCAGCTCAAATTCATGGGCCAGCAACCGACAACGCGCTTCACGAACGACCTTGCGCGCCAAGTCTGCCAGCGCACGCAAAGCGCGGCAGTTCTCGACGGCTCGATCACGCAAATCGGCACCACCTACAACCTGATCCTGAACGCAGTGAACTGCGCATCCGGCGAAACGCTCGCTACAGCACAA
The DNA here is from genome assembly GCA_963703675.1 of uncultured Acidobacteriota bacterium. Classification (GTDB taxonomy): domain Bacteria; phylum Acidobacteriota; class Terriglobia; order Acidiferrales; family UBA7541; genus Palsa-295. The sequence goes on from CAVPFH010000019.1 coordinate 160,436, forward strand.
ACGGAAGCGACAGACAAGAATCAGGTCCTGGGCGCGCTTGGCAAAGTAGCCGAAGACATCCGCGGAAAACTAGGCGAATCCCTGGCTTCCATCCAGAAATACAACACGCCCATTGCGGAAGCCACGACATCATCGCTAGAAGCGCTGAAAGCTTTCAGCCTGGGCATGCAAGCACGCGGAAATAAAGGCGAGGACACAGCATTGCCGTTCTTCAAACAAGCAGTCGCTATCGATCCGAATTTCGCCATGGCCAACGCCGTCCTGGGACAGGTGGAATCCAATCTGGGCGAGCGGGCAATCGGCGCCGAACACACGAAGAAGGCTTACGATTTGCGAGACCGCGCCAGCGAGCTTGAAAGGTTCTACATCGATTCCCACTACTACGATAATGTGACCGGCGATCTCGAAAAGTCGATTCAGGTTTATCAGCTTTGGACGCAGACGTACCCGCGTGACTCAATCCCTCACGGCAACCTGGCAGTCGCCTACACTGACCTCGGTCAATGGGATAAGGCGCTGCCGGAGGCACTTGAAGGGCATCGGCTAAGTCCGAATGAGAGTATCAACTGGTTTCAGGTCGCTTTCATGTATGTAGGGGTCGGCCGCCTGGACGAGGCCAAGGCCACCATCCATCAGGCGATGGCCCAGAAATTGGATGTCCCTAGTTTTCACTTCATGCTTTACCGGGTGGCATTTTTGCAGAACGATTCGTCCGCCATGGCCCACGAACTTTCCGTTCTTTCCAACTTTTCGCCGGACAACGCCGCGCTCGCATCTTTTGTCACGGCTGAAACGGAGGGGTATTTCGGCCATCTCGAAAAAGCCCGGAATCTCTATCAGGGCATTTTCGTAGCGCGTCAAGCCGCCGGCAAAAAGGAACAGGCTGCCTCACAGATGCTTTTGCGATCGTTGGCCGAAGGCTGGGCGGCAGACAATGCCGCGGCGCGAAAGGACGCTGCCGCGGCGTTGGCAGCCGATTCGTCCATCGGCGTTAAGAGTGAAGCGGCTTACGCCTTTGCACTCGCGGGCGATGCCTCCCGCGCGCAATCGCTTGTCGGAGAAGTCACCAAGGAGCGGCCTTCCGATACTATTGCGAATCGATATGACATCCCTACTGTTCTCGCCGTTGTCGAATCGAACCGCAACAATCCCGGCAAAGCAGTTGAAATCCTCCAGCCCGTGCTCCCATACGATCTTGCCAGTAAGCGAAGACTTCAGAGCGCGTACGAGCGCGGGCAAGCTTACTTGCTATTGCATAAAGGCAACGATGCCGCCGCCGAGTTTCAGAAACTTCTGGACCATCCGGGTATCGTGGGGAATTCGATCCTAGGCGCACTGGCACATTTGCAGTTGGGCCGCGCGTACGCGACGGCGGGCGACACCTCGAAGGCCCGCAGCGCGTACCAGGATTTCTTCGCGATATGGAAAGACGCCGACCCCGACATCCCTATCCTAAAGCAAGCCAAAGCCGAGTACGCGAAACTGCCGTAGCAATCAGTCGGCGACGTGACGGCAAAACGCATTACTCGTAGCGCAACGCGATCATGGGATCCACGCGCATCGCGCGCCGCGCCGGAATGTAGCAGGCAGCTAGCGCTACGGAAGTCAGCACGATTACTACCGCGGCAAAGGTCGTGGGGTCGGTAGCGCTGACGCCGTAAAGTACGCTGCGCATCAGTCGCGTCAAACCCAGTGCAGCCACAATCCCGACTGCGACCCCGATCAGCGCCATCTTCGCGCCATCGCCTAAAACCATGCGCAGCACGTCGCGACGTTGCGCACCGAGCGCGATACGAATGCCGATTTCGCGGGTGTGTTGGACGACCAAATACGAAACCACACCGTAGATTCCGATGCTCGAAAGAAGCAGCGCCAGCCCCGCGAAGGTGCCGAGCAGGATCATCGAAAATCGCCGGCTGGCAGGAGCTGAGTCATGTTTCACCTGGTTTTACTCGATCTTGCCAAACGATTGTGGAGTTATTTATTCATAACGCAAGGCGATCACGGGATCGACGCGCATCGCCCGACGCGCCGGGATGTAACACGCAGCCAGCGCCACGATAGTGAGTACTGCCGCGACGGCTGCGAACGTGATCGGGTCCGTCGTGCTGACGCCGTAGAGCACGCTGGACATCAGACGTGTCAGCGCAAGCGCGGCCACCAGCCCGATGGCGACCCCGATCATCGCGGTTCTGGTGCCTTCGCTCAGCACCAGCATCAGCACATCTTTACGCTGTGCGCCGAGCGCGATACGAATGCCAATCTCATGCGTTCGCCGGCCTACCAGATACGAAATCACGCCGTAGATCCCAATACTCGAGAGCAGCAGCGCCAGGGCCGCAAATACGCCGAGCAACACCATCGAAAACCATTTGTCAGCCAGCGACCGCGAAATCAGCTCGTCGTAAGTATGCGGCGCGTATGCAACTTCCTGGCTGTTCGTTTCCTCCACTTTTTTGCGGATCGGCTCCAAGAGGGCGCGTGGAGGAATCCCTTGCGTACGAATTAGCATCCCTGTGCTATTGGCCGTTCGCGACACGAATCTCTTCGGAATCTGCGTAAACGGAATATAAAACTGCGCGTGGACATCGACCTTGTCGTCGAGCCCCCAATGCTTCACGTGTCCTACGATGCCGACGATCTCCGCGGGCTTGCCGACGAACTCATCGACGATGCTTTTGCCGATGGGGTCCTCGTGCGGGAAATATTTCTGCGCTAAGCTTTCATCGATCACGACGACCAGCGGCGCGCTCTCGTTATCCTGCTCGGTAAAGAAACGCCCACGCTTGAGCGGAATTCCCATTACCTGTAAATAGTCCGGCTCCACTTCGTACCAGAGACCCCAAGGCATGTCGCTGTCGCGCGCAGGCTTCGGCTGTCCTTCAATCCAAAATGGATCTTCGGAATCGCCCCACATGGGAAGACCGCCGTGCTGCAAGGACACCGCCTCGACGCCCGGGACCGACGCGACCTCATCGTGCACCCGGCGAAGCTCAGCGAGTATTGCGTCAGGAGATGCGTCGGTCATAGCAGGAGGCAGGGCCACATGGATCAGCAAAACGTTCTTGGGATTGAATCCTGGATTGACGCTCCACAAACGGCCGAGGCTGCGCACCATCAGGCCCGCGCCGATCAGCAGGACGAGCGCAAGAGCCATTTCCGCAATCACCAGCGCGCTCTGTGCCCGGCTTCGCGCACCGCTTACACTCCGCCCGCCCTCCTTGAGAGTCTCCTGCAAACGCGGCTTCAGAAGTCGAAGCGCCGGAGCAAGCCCGAAAAAAATCCCCGACAACACCGAAATTATCAGAGTAAAACTCAGCACGCGGCCGTCCATGCGAATCTCTTCGGCGCGCGGCAAAGTCTCGGGCAGAAATCCAATCGCAAATTGCGTGCCCCAGGTCGCCACCAGCAGGCCGAACCCGCCTCCGCATAAGGACAGGAGCACGCTTTCGGTAAGCAGCTGCCTGATCACGCGCACCTTGCTTGCGCCCAAGGCGGCGCGAATCGCAAACTCACGGGCGCGCCGCGTGGATCGCGCCAGCAGCAAATTCGCCACGTTCACGCACGCGATCAGCAGCACAAAAAAGACCGCCGCGAGCAGCACCAGCAAGTACGGCCGCAGATCACCGGTGATGTTCTCCTTCAGCGAAATCGCTGTGACTCCCACGTCCGTATTCGCTTCGGGATAAGCTGCGGCAAGGTCTCGCGTCACTCGTTCCATGTCCCCGCGCACCTGTTCGATGGTCACGCCCGGCTTTAGCCGTCCTACCGCGTCCATACCCATCGCAACATTGCGGTCGTGAAATATGACGTCCTTCCACTGACCGATCGGAACGTACACGTCGCCCGCTCAAAAATTCCACATGCGCAAATAAAAGCTTGGCGAAACGACGCCGGCGATTGTGTAATCCGTCCCGTCGAGCGTCATGGTCTTGCCTATCACATCCGGCGCTGACCCGAACTTTTTCTTCCACAGCCCGGCACTGATCATCACTTCCGGTTTTCCGCCCTTCACGTCCTGCCGCGGATCGAAGTCCTGACCCAGCACCGGCTTCAGGCCAAGCGTCGGGGAAAAATTCGCCGACACCATGTTTCCATCCAATCGCTCCGGCTCTCCAAGGCCGGTCAAGCTGAAATCATCGGAGCGGTAGGCAGCGAGCGATTGCAGCGTTTGATTATTTCTCTGCCAGTCCAAAAAGTTCGGATACGAAATCGAGCCCTTACCAAATTGCGGCCTGTGTTCGTATAGGGTTACCAAGCGATCCGCCTGCGGGAAACGCAGCGGCGCCAGCAAAATTCCGTTAACCAAGGAAAAAAGCGCCGTGTTCGCTCCAATTCCAAGCGCCAGCGTAGCTATGGCAACAATGGCAAATCCGGGACTCCTCAGCAGCATTCGAATCCCGAACCGCACATCGCTCCAAAACGCTTCCATGATCCCTCCAAAGTAAATTACGCTCTGGTTCTTGTGGCACTTCGAATGCCGCACGGCACGCATGTATTAGGGTCGTAAGTGCAGTCGGCAAAGAGACTTAGCGTTCTCAGGGTGGGGGGGGATTACGGTCGAATGAGCGAAACTGGGATTTGTTACCCGCTGCCGGTCACCTTGTAGAAAGGCGTCCTACTCAAAATCCTGTATCTCGCGGACTAGTCGAATGCTCGATGATGCCGTCAAACCGAAGTAAGTTTAAACGCATCGCAGCCACTCTCATTTATCGTAGTATCACGCGCTCGCACGAACGGCGGCCTCATAATGGCTTCCGATAATGCACACAACGGTCCACAACTTGAAATCCGAGTGCCTCGTGCACCTCTTGTGAAACCGTATTATCAACCCCAGTGTCCGACGCCATCTCGATGCAGCCTTGACCACGGGCCCAATTCTCCGCCGCAGCGAGCAATTGCGCACCAACCGCTCTGCCGATACTGCTCGACAACGAACCAACCCTCAACAAATCCGACGGGACTATTCGTGTCACATCCATCGGCGTGCGAACGCAAACCAACTTCGATGAACCCAGCTATCATGCCGTCGGCTGCCTCCGCCACAAAGATGACAAGCGGCATCGTTGCACGCGGCTTCCCGGCAAGAATGCACGATAATTCTGACCGATGCTCTTCGGCGGAAGATTCCGGCCATAGCGACTCCAGCGAACGCGAAAGTTGCTCGCAATTCCCAGGCATACCAACCCTGATACGGCCTTCCATAATAAATACCCCTTGTGCAGAGCCAAAAACACAACGCCCGAATCTTTACTCACATTTAAATCCTGGCTTAACAATAACCTCATCGCCAGTGTTAGATTGGTCTCGCGAGAATGCGGCATGCGCTAGTCCCTCATACCCAACAAAAAGAGAAATCGTGAAATACACTTTTCTTTTCGTGCTCGCGCTCGTCGTTGCCATGGGGTCAGCCAGCCTATCTCTGCTCGCCAACGACGACGCTCCCACAACTATTAAAGGTGTGGTCCGCGATCTTTCCTGCCCAATCCAGAACCACAAATCCACTGCCACCGATTTCAATTTGGAATGCGCCCTCGCCTGTGCCAAACAAGGTTCACCCCTAATCATCCTGACCAAATCCGCTTTGATATACATCCCAATTTCCAGCTCGACACCAGACGTGGATCAACGCCAGCGCCTCATGCCTTTCGTCGGAAAGTTTGTCAAGGTCACGGGAACGGTCTACGAGCTTTCCGGCACGCGGGCCATTGCAATCAAAACGATCGAAGAAGACAAGAGCCAGCCCTTGAAGACTGACTCGCAATAAGTCCAAACGGCGGTTCATGCCCTGATCGAGATGAATTCAAGAATCGCCGCGGCACCATCTGCCGAGAAGTGAGAGCATGTGTTCGATCAAACAAGCTTCCACTAAACCTGGCTGGCGTTTCTTGCTTCCGGCCGCAAGCGCACACAGACCTCCCCATAAAACGACAGCGATGAACAGGCTGGACCACTCCGCGGGATTGTGTGGCGCTCCCGCAATACCGTAGAGCCCCGGTACTCTCGACAGATGAAGCGTGAAAACCCAAATCGCGAACATCAAGCCAGTCGTCTGTGCCTGCCCAGAACGTCTCTCCGCAGGATTAGACGGCAGATAAGACTGTTAGGTAATCGAAGAGAGATGTCGTTGGCCCTCTAGTTTCAAAACGACCTACCGATACACAAGATTTCGGCTTCTACGCCGATGCAGTGCTCGCTGATAGGTTCAATTGTAAAGTGCGCATTTCATTTCTTTAGCAAGACCGGGGCTGCCGGGGCTAACCATAGTTATCAATGCTCCCACAGTTCTCAACAGCGGTTTTAACTTCAGTCAATTTTGGGACTTCCGCGCCGTTACTTTGGAAAAGCAGATCGATTATCGGCTTCAGTCGCCAATAGAAATGGGCTCCACCTGGCCGGAAGTGATCGCGAACTTCGGACATCCCAGGAATCGGAGCCCACCGCCGAGCTCTTGCACGGATCGGCGGAGCGACCGGGTAGCTTCCCAGACTCATTCCGCCTTGCGTCACCGAAAGGTGACAGGAGAAAGACTCCCACGATTCACGGAGAGGCCGCCGAGGACCTATCCGGCATAGAACGCAAGGCACCTGCCGATTTAAATCACGCCGCCACAGAGATTTACATTCCAGAACCTTATTCACCCGTTCATTAAATACGGCATCAGAAGTGCTGTGTTACAGAGATTCATCGGGCATGTGCGCCCGGTCGCGCAAGACCGGCAAGAGAACCAGTACTGCTCTCTTAACGTTCGGCTGAAGCAGCAATTCATAAGTCGCATTTGTTCGCATGGCATGGTGCGGTCGTTTTTCGGTTGAAACGAATGTCTTTGGGGGCGATGGATGCGATTTCCACTGAAAGTTTCTCTCACCGGGTTTTTGTTGTTCGCTTTGGTCGTCTTTCTGTCCTCTCCCGCAAGGACCGAATCATCCAGACCGCAACCGCGCATCATCGAGGCCATCAACAATCACAATCTCGCGAAGTTGGCAGGCAATACGCGTCCGGAAGCTAATAAGACCAACGACCGTGGAGCCGTCCCCGACTCTTTCAGAATGGAGCACATGTTCCTGCAGCTTCGCCGCTCGACGCAGCAGGAGCAAGAACTGGAACAGTACATCGATCAACTTCACGATCCAAACTCGCCGAATTTTCATCATTGGCTCACTGCGGAAGAATTCGGCAAAAATTACGGCTTAGCTGCGGAAGATCTCGCAACAATTTCCAGCTGGCTGAAATCCCAGGGATTCGAAGTAAATGTTGTTTACCCGGACGGCGTACTGATCGATTTTTCCGGTACCGCAGCGCAGGTGCGCGCAGCGTTCCACACCGAAATGCACTATTTGGATGTAGCAGGCAAACGACACATAGCCAACATGAGCGATCCGCAGATTCCCGGCGCGCTTGCTCCCGCAGTAGTCGGCATCGTATCGCTGCACGATTTCAAGCCGCGTCCGAAATACACCTCGGCCGGTCCGTGCGCGCTTAGCGCCACATGCTATTTGGTCGTGCCTGCGGACCTCGCCACCATTTACAACCTGAATCCTCTTTTCACCACAGGTATTTCCGGCCAAGGGCAAACGATCGTGGTCATTGAGGATACCGACGTTTTCAACACCGGCGATTGGAACACTTTTCGCTCGGCGTTTGGACTAACTAAGTTTGCATCGGGATCCTTTGCGCAGATTCACCCTCAATATAATGGAATCAACAACTGCGGCGATCCCGGCGTGGATCCGAATGGCGTCGGTGCGGATAGCGAAGCGATTCTAGACGCGGAATGGTCGGGCGCCTCAGCACCCAGCGCAGCCATCCGTCTTGCTTCCTGCAGTGACGCGGCTCTGGACAACGGAGCCGTGCCGACCTTCGGCGGACTAATCGCGGTGCAGAACATCATCAATGGCACAGCGCCACCTGCCATCATCAGCATCAGTTACGGCGAGTGCGAGGTATATAACGGCCAGAGCGCCAACGCGGCTTACAACGCCGCATACCAGCAAGCTGTTTCCGAAGGTGTATCGGTTTTCGTTTCGTCGGGTGATGAAGGGGCGGCAAGCTGCGACGCCGACGAGCCATACGCGATTCACGGCATCGGGGTCAGCGCATTCTCATCGACTCCATATAACGTAGCCGTTGGCGGCACCGACTTCGGTGATACCAGCGCCGGAAGCAGCGGCACGTATTGGAATTCTTCCAACACGTCCACATATGGTTCGGCAATATCCTATATTCCAGAAATCCCATGGAACGATTCCTGCGCAAATGCGTTGATCGTCGACTTTTTGGGATACAAAACGGCTTACGGGCTCGGCGGACTTTGTAACACCGGTCAAGGCATTACCACCGCGTCCGGAAGCGGCGGACCCAGCGGCTGCGCCACCGGAGCCGGTTCGAACTTGGGGGTCGTCGGAGGTACTTGCTCCGGATACGCCAAGCCTTCTTGGCAAAGCGTCGTTGGTAATCCAGGCGATGGAGTGCGCGACGTTCCAGACGTTTCTCTATTTGCCGCTAATGGCGTCTGGGGGCATTACTATGTGTTCTGCGACTCGAACATCGGAAACGGCGGCTTCGCGTGCACCGGCGCGCCCAGCGGATGGAACGGCGGCGGTGGAACTTCCTTTGCATCGCCGATCATGGCAGGAATTCAATCGCTCGTGAACCAGAGCACGGGTAGCCGTTGGGGAAATCCAAATCCCACCTACTACGCGCTGGCTGCGGCAGCGTATGGATCGAGTGGCAGCACTAGCTGTAATTCCTCGATGGGGAACGCGGTTGCGGGCAGCTGCGTTTTTTACGACGTTACGCAGGGTGACATGGACGTCCCCTGCCAGATAAACCCCGACACGCTAAAGGGCACGCTATTTAACTGTTATTCGCCGGAGGGCACATTCGGTGTGCTTTCCCTTGCCAATTCCTCGTATAAGCCCGCGTACGGCACACAACCAGGATGGGATTTCGCTACGGGCCTGGGCTCGGTGAACGCCGCCAACTTGGTAAACAATTGGCTTGCCGGCGTGCCATTTCAATTGAACGCGATATCGCCTGAATCCGTGGCACTCGGGGCCGGCGCTGTATCGATTTCGGCAGGCGGCAGCGGCTTTAGCTCACAATCGCAAGTACAGTTCACAGCGAACGGCACTCTGACGACGCTGGCGACAACTTTCATTTCACAATCACAACTTTCAGCGTCGATCCCAGGATCGCTGCTGCAAACGGCAGGCACGGCCCAAGTTTCAGTTTCAGACCCCGCGCGTCAGAGCCCAAGCAGCGCGGTCACCTTTACGATTACGTTAGTTCCGCCGGTCGTCAGCGCGTTGGCACCCGCCAACGCGGTCGCGGGAAGCGCAGCATTCACGCTCACAGTGACCGGATCGAATTTCGTATCGGGCGCGGTTCTGAATTTCGACGGCGTCGCGCAGCCCACCACATTCATCAGCGCAACATCGCTGACAGCGGCAATCCCGGCAGCAAGCATCGCAGCAGCGGGAACAAATGCCATTACTATCACGAATCCGGCGCCGCTGGGCGGCACGTCGAACGCATCGAATTTCACAGTCAACAATCCATTGCCAGTCCTGAGCAGCATTTCTCCCACGAACATCGCCATGGGCAGCGGCGCATTTACGCTCACCGTCAGCGGATCGAATTTCAACGCCGGTTCCACCGTGAGCTTCAATGGCCAGTCCGTCTCCACTACGTTTCTGAGTTCGACGATGCTGACCGCGGCCATTCCCGCGGCGAATGTAGCGACCGCCGGCACCGATCCTGTGACGGTTTCAAATCCGGCTCCGGGCGGCGGAGCGTCGGCAGCAACTAACTTCTCCGTCTTGACGCCCGATTTCATGCTCAACGTAATCGGAAGCGGAAGCGCGTCCGTCCTGGCCGGGCAAACGGCGGTGTACAAGAACGCCATCAGCGTCACACCCGAAAATGATTTCTCCTCAAGCGTCGCATTGTCTTGCACCAGCACAGCTCCAATGAGCCAATGCTCCGCAACCCCCAGCTCGCTAACGCAAGGAGCGGCCGCCACGATATCGGTGACAACCGTAGGACACAGTTCGTTGCCACCCTCGGCAATTGGCCAGCCTCGGCCACCGACGTCAATGAATTTCCTGAACGTTTCTGCCTGCTCGGCGCTAATTCTCGCGATGTTGTTGTTCAGCTTCGCAGGTCGAGAACGCCGCCGTATCATGGCCCTGTGTCTGCCGCTGGCATTGGTGTTTGCATCGCTGATCTTCCAAAGCAGCTGCGCATCCAATGGAGCCACCGGCAGTTCGACTGGCTCGTACACAGTCACTGTGCTCGGAAGCAACGGCAGCACCGTGCACACCGCAACGCTAACCCTAAACATTAGATAGCACGCGGTGGCGCGACGGCCCCGTTTCGTTCAGTTCAGGGCGATCGGTCACAAGGCCAACTGCTACTTATCGGGGCAGAGTTGGAATTTAGAAGAGCCTCGACAAGGGAACCGACTTTTGTTCCAGGAGCAAATTGCCATTTTTTTGCAGCTTCGACAGCGGCTTTACCGAGGAGCGAGTTTCCCCACACGAGTTGAACGTCCTTAACGAGACCGGTTTGCTCGTCCGCGATAATTCTCAAGCGGACTTCTCCGAAAATATGAGCCGTTTTGCCGACCGCGAGATAGTGCGGGGACTCATACTTCGCGAGGTGCAGGGACGATGCGTTTACGAGTTCGACGGTTGAAGGGTCGCCCGTTGTAACAGGCTCGGTATATCCATCGAGCCGATACGCAAGGTAGTTAGTGCATTTGTCGCCGCAACTATAGCTTCCGAAGCCTGCGTCATACCTTCCTGAAATCAATTCTGGCAAAAGTTTCGCCCCAAGTCTTCGGATTGGTTTTCCTCCGTCGGCGACAATCCGCGGAACGAAAAGGTCTTGCCAAAGGTGCGTCGACGAAGTCGTAACTCAGGTTCCAAAGTCTCGATACGGGGATTTTCTCGGCGCAGAATCTTGAAGTCGACATCGACGGGATAAGGAAATGCAAGTATCTTTTCACTGGCGCCGCACTTTGCAACAACGGTTACTGTTGCGGAATCGGATGGATCTGATATTCCTTTCGAGGCGGCGGCCTTCAATGCAGACGCGACGCCTTCCCCGGTGTAAGCGCAAAGATCAACGCGTTTCGCTACCTCTCGCACTGTTGTGTTTGGCAAAACACGTTCGACGGCGCGAAGCACTTCGCCGTCGCAGTACACTGTCGCGGAGGAAAGCCGGACAAGGCGAACCCGGACATCGCGGCCTTGTGCAGTTACGTCGAGGACCTCCGTATAGTAATCTGGCAGAAAATCCGAGAAATACTCTGTCACAACGTGGAAGGATTGTAGAGGATCAATGTTTCGGTCGCCGGATGAACCACCGATGCACATAACGATCCCTAAAAGAAAGGACAAAGCCAAAACAGCAGGTTACGCGATCGCATGCTTGATGTTGTGATACTTACCGGTGACGTAACTGATGCATTTTAATACGGGCGAGGACTCGAGTGTTGGTAGAACTTGATTTGTATCGCTAACTCGATCAGATGCTAGAATGCGCTCTGTTGCAGGACTGACGAAGTTGAGTGCGTGCCATTGAGCGTGATCGTTAAACGATCCTCCTAAGTGCCCCGCGGCATCAGATGCTAATGAAATCGACGACGCATAAATATTTCATCGTGACGTTTAACGCGCGGTATCTCGTCGCAGCGGCTTCGTCGATGGTCTGTATCCCAGCGCTCATATGTTCCGTAGGTCTGCCTTCCAACGCGCAAGACGCCGAGGCCCGGATCGGCATATTCGAAAATCATCAAGACATCGGTAGGGCTAATCACCCCGGATCAGTCGAATACGACGCCTCGACCAAAACATACACGCTTACTGCAAGCGGTGGTATTTCGGGACCGAAAGTGGATACTTTTCAGTTCGTTTGGAAACAGTTTTCCGGCGACGTTGCGTTCACGGCTGACGTCGCGTTTCCGGCAAATGGAGGTAATGCGCATCGCCAGGCTATGCTTATGCTGCGACAGGACCTCGATCCAAATTCGGTTTTCGCCGGCGCGACGCTGCAGGGAAACCGAGTAGCCTCATTGCAATATCGCGACGAAAAGGGAGGAGCTGTGCACGAGATTCAATCGAACATCGCAGCTCCAACGCAGTTACGTATCGAAAATCGTGGCGGCTACGCGCATCTTCTCTTTGCTGCCGATGGGCACGAAGTCAGTCCGTCAGGCGCGGCGATTCCAATTCCCCTGCATGGAACGGTCTATCTCGGCATCGGCGTTTCTTCCCAAGAACAAAATTCCGCGGCGAAAGCCGTCTTCTCGAACGTAAGCATCGAACCGATCACCGTTAATGCGGACGCGCCGACCACTCTTTACAGCACTCTTCAGACGATCGATATCGACACCGGGGACCGCAGCATCGTCTACGTGGCGCCCGAGCATTTCGAAGCGCCCAACTGGCTGCGCGACGGTTCATCTTTCCTGTTCAATAGTGACGGCCATATCTATCGACTGCCCGTCGCCGGCGGAAAACCGGCAATGATCGACACCGGATTCGCAAACCGCTGCAACAACGACCACGGTATTTCGCCCGACTCCAGTCTCATCGCCATCAGCGACCAATCGCAAGAGGAGCACCGCTCGATTGTTTATACCGTGCCGATCGGCGGCGGCACGCCGCGGCGGATTACCCAGCACTCACCATCGTATTGGCACGGATGGTCGCCTGATGGAAGCACGCTGGCTTTCGTAGGCGAACGAAACGGCGATTTCGACATTTACTCAATTTCCGAGGTAGGGGGTCAGGAAAAACGCCTGACAACCGCAAAGGGCCTCGATGACGGCCCGGAATATTCGCCTGACGGAAAATACATCTACTTCAATTCAGTGCGCACCGGGATCATGCAGGTTTGGCGCATGCGCCCCAACGGCAGCGAGCAGACGCCAATCACAAATGATGATTACAACAATTGGTTCCCGCATATTTCACCCGACGGAAGATGGATGGTCATCCTCTCATACGACAAAAGTGTCGAGGGTCACCCTCAGAACAAAGACGTGATGCTGCGGCTCCGGTCGATGAGCGACGGCAAAATCACGGTGCTGACCAAGCTTTTCGGCGGCCAAGGTACAATCAACGTCCCATCCTGGGCGCCGGACAGCAAACAACTTGCGTTCGTGAGCTACGAATTAATTCCGCATTAAGCGCACACGCAGGTGGCTCAGCCATTCCAGATAACTCTCAGATAATTCTCGACACGGATGAAACCGAGGCCGACAATGCAGTCCGACCTTCGATCTACGGTTTTGCCCCGGTAGCGGCCTTAAGGTGGCTGCGGTGATGTTTCCGTCGGTCGCTCAGCAAGTTACCAGCAGAATCGTCCGCCAAGCCCGATGAGAAAGATCGGAAAAGAGGCGAGGCGCAGCATCAGCAAGGAAAAACAGAATGGATTTTCTAACACGTCGGACATTCATGCACATTGGCGCAGGATCGGTTGCTGCGAAAGCCGCAGCGAAAATGACTTTGCTGCAGCCGGCCGCGTTCTGGGGCGCGAACCGGCTAGTAGCGCCAAGCGACCGCGCGCGCTTCGCATCCATCGGCACAGGAACGCGAGGCTGCGAACTGCTGACAGCGTCTCTCGCAGTGTCGGGAGTTGAATGTGTCGCAGTCTGCGACCTATACGACAGCCGGCACGAAGCCGCCCGGGAAGCGGTGCAGAAACAAGTCCCGGCAACTCGAAACTACAAAGAAATTCTCGACCGCAAAGATGTGGACGCCGTGATTGTGGCTGTCCCGGATCACCAGCATCGCAGAATCGTGGTTGACGCGTGCGCCGCAGGGAAGGACGTTTATTGTGAGAAGCCGATGTCGCACACCGTGGAAGATGGTTTCGCGATGGTGGAAGCGGTGCGAAAAGGCAATCGCATTATGCAGGTGGGCAGCCAGAGAGTCAGTAACGTTCTCTACGAAAAAGCGCGAGAACTTTACTCATCCGGCGCTCTCGGCGAAGTGTTCCTGATAGAAGGCTCATCAAATCGCAACTCGCCGAGTGGCGCCTGGGTGTACCCAATTCCGCCGGATGCGAGCGAGCAAACCATCGACTGGAATGCCTTCCTGGTGGGCGCGCCAAAACGCCCGTTCGATGCAGCGCGCTTTTTCCGCTGGCGTTGCTTCGCCGATTACGGCGAAGGGCTCGCGGGCGATTTGTTCGTGCATCTGCTCTCCGGCATCCATTTCATCTCCGGAACGAATGAAGCGCCGCTACGCGCGCAATCCGCAGGCGGCCTGTTCCGCTGGAAGGACGGCCGTGATTTTCCGGACCTGATCGAAACGGTTTACGATTACCCAAACTTCCGGATCTCGCTGTACTGCAACCTGAACAATCAAGGCGGCGAACCGATCAAATTCCACGGAACAAAGGGAACGTTGGAAATTATCGACCAGACCATGACTTTTGCTCCGCAGGACATCACTCCCAAACCAGAAACGTACTCGACAAAAGGCTGGCCCGCGCGATTGCGCAACGAATATCTAGCCAAGTGGGCCGCCGAACATCCGCAACCCGCTTCTCTGGAATATCAGGCGTTTGAATCTGAAATTTTCACCGTGCCGTTCGGCTATAGCGATGTTTCAGCTCACCAGGAAAACTTCTTCAATGCGGTGCGAACTCGCAAGTCACCCGTGGAAAATGAGATATTCGGGAACAATGCAGCGATTGGCTGCCATTTGGCCAATTACGCATATTTCAAAAAAACAATCGCGACCTGGGACGAGAGCTCAAAGACGATCCGCGGGTAGACGATAAATTCGAACTTCGGTCAAAGCTGGGCGTATTTAAAATCGGGGGCTCGGACCATGAATCGCATTTCACGAAGAGAGTTTGTGAAGATCGCTACGGCGTGGGCCACGGGAGCGGCATTGTGCGGCACTTCAACCGGACTGAAGGCAAATCCTCTGAGCCTTCCGCTCGGCTTGCAACTGTACTCGGTCCGTGATCTCCTGCCGAAGGACTATGAAGGAACGCTGCGCCAGCTGAGCGCGCTGGGATACCGCGAAGTCGAAGCTGCAGGATTTTTCGGCCGCAGCGCCGGCGACGTAAAACAGATAATGAGTCAATGCGGTCTGCATTGCTTCAGCGCTCACTACCCCATGACCGATCTATTGCCGCACGTGGATGAAGTGATCCAGTACGCCAAGGATTTGGGTCTCGAATACATTATCTGCTCCTCTCCCGCTCTCCAGGACGTCACACGCGCAAGACCCGGAGAAGCTCGCGCGAACCGGGAAGCCATGACGCTCGATGACTGGCGCTGGAACGCAAATAAGTTCAACAGCATCGGAGAGCGCGTGAACGCCGCCGGAATTCGCTTCGGTTATCACAATCACACCACGGAATTCCGCACGATGGACGGCCTGGTGATCTACGACGAATTGCTGCGACTGACTGATCCATCCAAGGTGACCATGGAAATGGATTGCGGCTGGGTGATCGTCGGAGGCAACAATCCAGTAGATTATCTGACGCGTTATCCGACGCGCTTCTCCATGTTGCACGTAAAAGATTTCAAGCTGAGCAGCGCCCCGGCGTCAGATTCCGAGCCGCCGCCGTCGGCTGAGCTGGGAAGAGGCAGTATCGATTACCGTCCCATATTCCAGGCAGCGAAAAAAGCCGACATCAAACACGCCATCATCGAGCAGGAACGCTACGACATGCCGCCGATGGAAGCGCTGAAGATCGACGCGGACTACATGCGTTCGCTAACAGTCTAAATTCTCACAACTATTTTGACCGCAACCTTGGTCTTGCTTGCGATTCCTCCTTACGGTCAGCGCATATGGTGAGCCGACTCAACGTGGTTGTTCATCCTGGGCGCAGCGAGGGATCTGTTCGCATCACAACGGAGGCATTTCTAGGGCAGCATCTGGCGAATCGCTAAATTCAGAAAGACCATCAGCACAGCAGAAGCGGGAATTACCAAAAGCGCTTTCTTTAGACGCTGCGGGTCGCCGCCAGCAATAAATCCAATGATGCGAGAGCTGACTGCGAGGCCAGTCCATCCACAGGTAATCGCAAAGCCGATCGCGGTGCCGGTCATTCGCGGGAAAGTATCGCCGACGATGGCGATAGTAGTAGGAAACACCGGCGCCATTGAAATGCCAGCTAGAAAAACAAGAATGCCCGCGACGGTGGGACTGTTAGTCCGCAAAATCAAGAAAGTCGTAATGGCCGTTGCGATCGACGCCAGCAACGTCACGGTGATGGCAGGTAACCGCGCGAGGACTGGCGAGACACTCGCACGGCCAATCAGAATGCCGAGCGCGAATCCCAGCGAAAGAATGTTGAGCGCGCGCGTTTCGGAAATGCCCTGCGCGAGCAAATAACGGGGCAACCAGTTCCAGATGCCTACCTCGCAGCCCACGTAAAGAAATAGAGAAAATCCCAACATGAACAGTAGCGGCCGTCCCAAGACAGCCCGCGCATCCGCAAACACGAACCCTTCGACGTTGGTCGGCCCGGGCATTTTCGTAAAAACCTGAAACACCACCGTCACAACCGTGAGGAACGCAACCATGTAGCAGAGCCGCACCCAGTTCCGCGCAAAAAGATTGGCAGAAATGAAAGGTGTCGCGAGTCCCCCCAGCCCAAAAAATAAATTGACCAGATTCAGAGCAACGGCGCGATGAGCGGCGCCCACATCGCTGACCAGCGAGTTCGCGCCTGTGACGACAATCCCGCCGCCGATTCCCAGCAGAAACAGGAGACACACAATGCTGCGGAAGCCCGTTGAGCGGGGCAGCAGGAAAAGCGCGATAGCGATGAAAGCGAGGCCAAGAATCAGGCCGATCTTCTTGCCTTCGTTATCGAGAAGCGGTCCGACACCGAGCGAGGCGATGATAAGCCCGAGCGCTTGCGCGAAAGCGATGGTACCGTTCTGGCTAGGCGACAAACCGAAGCGATCCGACAAGTCGGGCAGGATGGTGCCCAACATCGAGGCGATCATCCCGTAGATGAAAACGGCGAGAACGGTGGCGAAGATCAGCACGCGGATGCGCTCTTTTCGATTTCCATCTTCGCTCGAGGCATCAGTCTAATCGGTTCTGAAATTTTTCGTTGGATTGTTTTATCGACTTTCCATCTACGCGGCGCTAGGCCCACCAAGCGGCGCCGGGCTGCTCGCGGATCACGATGGCGTTAAGAAAAGTTGCGGCCTTGCTGAGACCTTCTTCCGCCGACAGCAGGCTGTCTTCATGCTCAATCGAAAGCACTGCATCGTAACCGAACATGCGAAGCGTCGATACAAACTCGCGCCACCACTCAGCGCCATGCCCGTAGCCACAGGTGCGAAAAATCCAACTGCGGCGCCGTTCGTCGGTATACGGTTTGGTATCGAGCACTCCTGTGAGTGGCAAGTTGGTGGGGAAAATTTGCGTGTCCTTGGCGTGCACATGGAAAATCGCACCGTCGAGCACGCGCACAGCGGCAATCGGATCGATATTCTGCCAGAACATATGACTGGGATCGAAATTACAGCCGACCGCAGGTCCGGCGATCGACCGCAGCTTGAGCATCGTCTCTGGACTGTACGCCACGAACCCGGGATGCATTTCGATTGCGATCTTTACGCCATGATCGGTGGCGAATTTCGCGTGCTCGATCCAGTAAGGAGCGACCACTTCGTTCCATTGCCATTCGAGGACTTCACGATAGTCAGGGGGCCATGCGCACGTCACCCAGTTGGGCGCAACCGCATTCAGCGAATCACCAGGGCATCCGGAGAAGTCCACGACGACGGAAATACCAAGTTTCTCAGCAAGCCGAATAGTCTTGCGGCTGACATCGCGGTCGCGTTGTGCGCGAGCTTTATCGGGATGCAACGGATTGCCGTGGCAACTTAAGGCGCTAATACTAGCGCCGTGGTCGGCGAGAATTTTGCGAAATTCCCGAAGCGCCGAATCATTTTCGAGCATTGCAAGTTTACAATGCGCATCCCCAGGATAGTTTCCGGTGCCTAACTCAACAGTATTGATATGCAATGCCACGAGCTTTTTGAGAACCAGGTCCAAAGAAAGCTGCGACAACAAAGGCGTAAAAACTCCAACACGCATATCGACCCTCAGCTCCTGCTCAAAAGATTTAAGTGTAGCGCCGCGGTCTTTAGCGCGGCAGCTGGAATACCGACGGAACGATAGGAGTGTGAAACGAAATTGTCAATTCTATAGCACTGATGCAATGTCGGAATAACTTAGCATGGTCGTCAGCCGCTCCGTTTCATTCAAGTATTTACGTTATGATATCAATTGCTAATAACGCTATTTCCCGCTGAAACATTTCGACTAATCAGTGCGACAAAGCGGAGGTTTAACGTGAGAGGCCTCATTATCGGGAGCCGTGGGTTGACAAGGTATCAAGGACGCAAGACGATTCCAGACTCCGCGGCCCTATAAGCAACCTTCCGGAGCAGCTGTCCGGTTAAATCTGAAAGAATTCTAGGGAACTGTGCGTTTAGACCTAGAACCGCCGAGACGCCAGGTTGAAATTCTCGCCAATTGAAAGCTGATGTCTAATTCGGCGATGTCGACTGCAACTGGTGCCAATTCCCCGGAGGCTGCGAATTGGAATTAACAACTTGCCCCAACCCATTCGTCCAGTATTGACTATTCGGTCCAGTCCAAACCTCGCGAGCCGCGCCAGTCAACGGATCAATTGTAGGAGTAATGCCGCGCAAGGTATTCGTAAAACTGTCCACCTGCGCGGCCTGCGCATTTTGCCGGGTCTCAAACGCGCTCACCTGATTTCGCATGCTCTGCATCTGCGCTTCGAACTGCCGCACCTGTTGCCCCAGCGAGGCCAGTCTCTGTTGCTGACGCACGCGCTGATACTGCAACCCCTCCGCATCCATTTTCTTCTGATATTCAATCCATGATGGGTTCACCTGAAACGATTGCGCGCAATGCAGCAAAACGCTTTTTGCGAACACGACATTTTCCGGCGGCGCGATAAAACTCCCAAGCGTCGGCACCTGCCACAGCGTCCCGTAATAGGATGTCCGCGCGAAAGCAAATGCGACGCGAGGCTCGTGCTTGCTATCACAACGATACGCGATCTGACCGGTCGAGGTGCGGCTGTAATTGGAATCGGCAGGCCAGTAATCAGGCATGCTGAAATCGACATCCGCCGCATCCGCCTCCGGGTTTTGGCAAATCCGATAAAAGCGTGCGTGTGAATAGAGAACGGCAAACTCAGGACCGCTGCGGTAGCGCGCCACAATCATCTGAGCCTGCGCCCCGAGATCGTAAACTTCGCCTTCCCTCGCATGAAATTGACTGGGCACACTATAACTGGGAATCGAAACGTCACCCAGGCGTACATTTGTTTTGCCATCAGGCGAAGTGAGGTCCACCATCGCCCGCTCGTCGGAGAATCCCAACCGAAACAGCCCTCCTTTCACGGTCCATCCCTGCGGCACATCCACACTGAAAGCCTTCTCGGTCGAATCGTCGAATTTCACCCAGGAGACCGACGGATCGGCAGCGGTTAGGGTTTTCGACTGCGCCGGGATGCATACGAAGACAACAGCGTACTGCGCCACGAGCGCGGCTGGCAGAAGGAAGGAAAGACCGCATTTCATACGCGTATCCTCCTAAAATCCGAGCCCCGCCGTCAAGACAGAGGTTTAAGCGTAGCTCCGCAGCCCTCTTACGATGAGGTACATAAGAGCAGCGATATGCCTATACGAAATCAAACGAGTTGTCATCCTGAGCGGAACGAAGCATCTCTCTTACTGTTGTTATGACAGGATAACCAACTGTTACGCGGCGGAGGATGGCTTGTGCAGCTTTACTTGCCGCTCGTATGGCAGGCCTTCGAGGATGAAAACGCCACACAGCGCTACGACTGCAAGCACTCCGGCAATCGTGTACACCGTCGCCGGAGACAGGTTAGGCACCATCAGGGCCAGTGCGCCTAGAACTATGGCGAGCAAATACATCGTCAGCACGGCCCCGCGATGACCCAAGCCGAGGTTCGAGAGCCGGTGGGCAGTATGGTCCTTACCGGGAGAAGTAAATGGCAACAGGCCACGGCGAGCGCGGGAGATCGAAACGAGGAGCGTGTCAAAAATCGGGACGCCGAGAATCAATACAGGGACAAGCCAGGTGTGCGGAAACTGTGTGCCGTCAGGTCGGATTTTCAACCCAAGCGCAGCCATCAAAAAACCAAGGAACATCGCGCCGCCATCACCCATGAAGATTTTCGCAGGATTGAAATTCCAGCGCAGAAATCCAAGCGCAGCGCCCAAAGTCGCAGCGCCCAAAGTGCGCACCAGCGTCTGACCATTCATCGCAGCTGAAACGGTGAAGAACCCGGCAGCCACGGCCGCGATTCCGGCGCAGAGCCCATCCATGTGGTCGAGAATGCTGAAGGAAGCGGTAATACCGACCACCCAAACGATGGTGACGCACCAGTCCAGCACGATACCGGTTACGCCCGGCACGTATTGCGAAAATAGCTGCGCGCGGATGCCGGACGCGATCAGGAAAATCGCCGCGATAGGCATCCCGACAAACAGCTTCACTTGGTGATGCAGCAGTCCGCCGTCGTCGAGGAAGCCGACGATAGCAAGCAGGGTAGCTCCGGCAAGAATGCCGATGATTTGCTGCTCGGAAGCGCCGTGACGGGTAAAAAGAATGGCCAAAACGAAGCCGAGATAAATCGCAATGCCGCCAAGGAGCGGAATCGGGTTCAAATGAACCTTGCGCGGTCCGGGCTTATCGACCATACCGTAGCGCAGAGCCAGGTGGCGCACCGGCGCGGTCAATCCCAAAGAGGCCAACAAAGCCACGGCGAATGCGATAATTTCAGTATTCCTGGACATGTCTAAGACCATTTAGGGTAGTAATTTACAGCACGAAATGCGCCGCAGTTGATCCGCCAGCTTCTGTCAGCCAGGACCGACGGGATCAGGCATGGCTGAAAGACCTTACCACCGGCCGATGAGTACTTTCCACTGCGTTTTCCACCGCGGCAACGAATTTTTCCAACTCGCTTACTCTACCATACTTGTTAGCCGCTTCCCGCGCTCTGCGCCCCATCTCCACCAACCGAGCCGGCTCGCGGCGTAGCTCACGAATAGCAGCAGCCACAGCGTCGGGGTCGTCGGGGTCGGCCGCCGAGCCGCATCCGGATTCGACGACGATGCGAGCGGCGTCTGAATTCGGCGCGGCTACAGCCAGCACGGGGCGCCCAGCCGCCAGAATCGAATACAGCTTGCTGGGCACCACGATTCCTTCCAGGCCACGTTTAACAGTGACGATGTGCACGTCGCCCGCGGCCATCACATGCGGAATCTGCTCGGACGTTCGAAACGGCAAAAACCGGACGTTGGGTGCGTCGCGCGAGACTGATTGCAGCGCCGCGCGGTTTGCGCCGTCACCTATAAACACCAAGCCCGTGTTTTCGTGGCGCAGGATCTCGGCGGCTTTCAGCAGCGTGCCCCACGCGCCATAAAAGCCCAAATTCCCGGCGTGCAGCGCAACGAAGGGAAATCCGGACCGGATTTCCTGGACGATCGGATCTGTCGATTCCGGCGCCGCGCTGCTCAGGTAGGCGCCGTCTCGAACCACGACGACGCGTTCGGGCGCTACACCCTTGGAAAGAATCCGGTCGCGCATGTCGTCGCCAAGAACAATGATGCGAGCGGCCTGTTTCAGCGCGCGAACGTGCAGTGCTTCCCAGCGGTCCACCCATTTGCTGGGGCGCACGATGTCGCCGCCGGTCGCCATGTCCGGGTACAAATCGCGGATATTGTAAACGAAGGGTCGCCCGGCCAGCCGTGCGATAAAAGCGCCGGCAATGCCCGCGACCGGAGGATCGGTCATGGCCAGAACAACATCGGGACGCAACGCCAATGAGCGCGGGATGGCGAGTGCAAGATACGAAAGGTAATTCGTAACCCGCCGGCGCATGTGATGCCGGGAATGAGTAGTGGAACCGACACATTCAACAGTTACATTGTTGCGGATTTCACGATGCAGCAGCGCATAACGATAAAAATGCTCCGGATCGTACGAGGGACGGCCGGCAACCACTGTAACCTGATGGCGTTCAGCCAGTTTTTGGGCAATTTGAGCGGCCATCTTTGCCGTCGCGGAAGTGTCGGGCGGATAGTATTCGTTCAGGAGCAGGATGTGCATGCGATTTCCGGGAGCGACGACTAGCCCGTGCGCTTAGCGCCTCGGCCGGCAGCCTCTTCGTCGGCGGTGACGCGCGATTTCTTTTCCAGAATAAAATTTCCCATTACCAGCACGTCCATCTGCGTGCGCGCGAAACAATCGAGCGCTTCTTCGGGGCGGCAAACGATAGGCTCGTTGTCGTTGAATGATGTATTCAAGACAACCGGAACAGCGGTGAGATCGCCGAAAGCGCGAATCAGTTTCCAATAGAGCGGATTCGCGGTGCGACTCACGGTTTGCAGCCGTGCGGTTCCGTCGACGTGCGTGGGAGCGGGAATTACGGCGCGCTTTTCCGGCCGCACGTTGTAGGCGAAGGTCATGAAAGGCGACGGTTGCGTCTTCTCGAAATATTCGCCGGTGGCCTCTTCCAAAATAGAAGGCGCGAAAGGACGGAAGATTTCGCGGTGCTTGATGCGGCCGTTCAAAATATCTTTCATCTCCGGACGGCGCGGGTCAGCGAGAATGCTGCGTTGCCCGAGCGCTCGCGGACCCCATTCGACACGACCTTGAAACCACCCGAGGACTTTGCCGTCGGCGATATGCCGTGCGGTGGATTGAAGCAATGCAGCTTCGTCGAGTTCCTGAATTTCCAAGTCGTTACCGGCAGCGGCGGCATTTTTTATAGCCATGCGAATTTCCTGGGGAGAGAATTGCGGACCCCATCCGGCATGTTCCATTACGAATTCCCGTGGACGGCCAAGAACTTGGTGATTCACGGCGAACGCGGCGCCCACTGACAAACCTGCATCTCCCGCGGCGGGCTGCACGTACACGCGCTCAAACGCAGAATGATCGAAGATTTTGCCGTTGGCCAGACAATTGAAAGCCACGCCTCCTGCAAGGCACAGCGATTTTTCGCCGGTCTTATTCGCCAGAGCGCTCCAGTGCGCAGCGAGAACTTCCTCGAGCGCCGCTTGCATGCTTGCCGCCAAATTACGGTGACGTTGTTCAAGCGGCTCTTCGGCTTTGCGAGCAGGCCCCAGGCGCTGTTCAAGATATTCGGAGAACAACCGGCCGATAACAGGGGTTTGATTCGCATCCCGCCAAGTCATGTCCGCGCCCTGGCTCTGATGCGTAAAGTATTGCAAACCGAGCCGAAACGAAAGCGGTCGGTCAGCATAAACTATACGTCGAAATTCATCCAGGAATTCGGGCTGACCGTAGGCAGCAAGGCCCATGACCTTGTATTCGTCGCCGAATTTCCAGAAGCCGATGTATTGTGTGAGCGCGGTGTAGAACATGCCCAGCGAATGCGGAAAGGTGGTCTCGCCGAGGTGCTGCATGCGCGGACCTTCGCCAAGGGCCCACATAGCGCTGGCGAAATCGCCCAGTCCATCAGCGGAAAGCACCGCAGCTCGTTCAAAAGGCGAAACGAAATAGGAGCTGGCCAGGTGCGCGGTGTGATGTTCAATGCGATGAAACTTCGCTTTAATTTTTTCCGCCGGAGTTTCGAAAGTAGCGCCAAGATCTTCGTGGATTCCGGCAAATCGCTTCATCACCAGCGCACGATCCAGAGCGAACTTCGGCATGCGCACGGCGAAACGAAGCTTTGTCCCGAGGCGCGCCCACGGATTGCGCGGAATGGCGATGTGATCCACTTCGGAAAGTTTTGTGCCGGCCTGGTCCAGGCAATATTGAATTGCGCGCGCGGGCAGGCCCGCTGCGTACTTCACGCGATTCAGGCGCTCTTCCTCCACGGCTGCGAGGAGCTTGCCGTCCGCAACGATGGCCGCAGACGCGTTGGCGTGATACGCGTTAATGCCTAAAATGACCATTTGGAATTATGTGTTACAAACAGCTCTGTCGTCGAGCGCGAACGGCGCGAAAAGCGCACGTAAGCTGCGTCGTTAGCTCAAACCACCTGAGCTGCGGCAGATTTTGGGCTGGCTTCCACGGACGAATCCTGAATCTGCAAGTTGCGTTTGGCCCATTCATTCAAGACGTAAAGACTCCAGGGGCGCGACCACGTGGTGCGGCCGCGCAGAAAATCCTTCCACACGGCCATCGAGAATGCCCCGTCCAGGCGCGGTTCCAAGGCCTCCGACCAATCGCCCAGACCCACGGCCACCCTCTCGCCCAACTTGCCGCGCAGCCAATTTTCCCATGGGAAAGTGAAAGTTCGTTTGGATTGCATGATGCTTTCTTCAGGCAGCAAGTCTTTGACGGCAGCGATCAGAAGGGCCTTGGGCCTCGCCGAATTTTGCTTCAGCGATTCAGGAAGGCCGAGGACGTATTCCACTAAGGGCACATCAAGGAAGGGAACACGCACTTCCAGAGAATGGCGCATGCTCATCGCATCGGTATCACGGAGAAGTGTGTTGAGAAGATATGACCGCAGCTCCAGCCAGGAAACTCGCGTGAAGCCGTCCATCGGCCGCGATTCCCGGGCCGCCGTTGTCAACCATTGAAACCAAGGCGTACCCTTCAACGCAGCTTCGTCGTCACCCAACCGCGTAGCGACTGTCTGGGGCGTAAAGAGCGCTCGGGCATAGAAATACGGGGATGGGAGCAAGTTCGGATCGAGCCATGCGGAAATAGCTTTTCGAAAGACGTCAGGAGAGCCGCGATAGACTTTCGAGCGTTTGAATGCGGAGCTAACGAGGCCGCGGAGAGGTTTGGGAAATACGCGCGCCAGCGCCGCGAGACGAGCCACCTTGGAAGTAGCGCGAAAAGGAGTGTAACCGCCAAAGATTTCGTCGCTGCCTGTGCCGGAAAGCGCGACCTTCAACCCCGCCTGTCGAGCCGCCCACGAGACGAAAAAAGTGTTGATGCCGTCCATACTGGGTTGATCCAGTGAGGCCACAGCCTCATCGAGACGCGCCACCATTTCGCCGCCGGACAAAATAAGTTCGCGATGGTCGGTACCGAGGCGCTGGGCAGTGTCGCGTGCGATTTGTGCCTCATTGAATTGCATTTCAGGAAATGCAACCGTGAACGTGTGAACGCCTTTTTGAACTTTGCTAGCGAGCGCGGCAATCGAGGTGGAATCGAGCCCGCTGCTGAGGAACACGCCAATTGGAACGTCGGCGATTAGATGCGCGCGCACGGAATCTTCGAGAAGAGAGCGAACGGCGGAAGCAGCGGCGAAAGGACTTGGTCCCGACGGTGTCTTATTCTGATCCGCTGATGACCGCCGAAAATCGTTTGCGAAATTCCAATACAGCTTCGGTTCCAGGACACTGAGCGGTTCACTCGCCCGAATTTTCATCGAATAACCCGGAGCAAGCGAAAACACGCCTCGCACCATAGTCATGGGCTCGCAGACAGAGCCGAACAAAAGAAACGAGGACACAGCCTCATCCGCAAGCTGCGGTGAAACGCAGCGGCTAGCCAGCAAAGCGCGTACTTCGGAAGCGAAAATCAACGCATTTTCGGTTCGAGCGTAGTAGAGAGGTTTGATCCCAATGGGATCGCGAGCGAGAAACACAGCGCTCGCGCGTCCGCTGGGGCCCTGCGGCATCTCAACTATGGCGAAAGCAAACATTCCGCGCAGTTTCGCAGCGCAATTTTCACCCCACTGCTCGTACGCGTGAACGATGACTTCAGTATCAGAATGGGTACGGAAACTATGGCCGACGCGTTCGAGTTCCTGTCGGAGTTCGCGGAAGTTATAGATTTCTCCGTTGTACACAACGGCAAGCGTGCCGGTTTCGTTCCACACCGGTTGCGAGCCGCCGGGAAGGTCGATAATGCTGAGCCGCCGCGTCCCCGCGACTACAGGCGGAGCAATGAGAATGCCTTCCTCGTCCGGACCACGATGAACGATAGCAGCAAGCATGCGGCGAACAACGATCTCGCCGGTTTCCTTCGAGTCAAATCCGATAGCTCCGCATATTCCGCACATGTTTGTCAGCTAGCCGAACGCAGAAAGGCGCTTCCGGCACGTAGAAGCTGCTGGCGAAAGCGCACGCTACGCACACCCAGGCGGCTCTCGCCGAACCAGCGCAGGAAAATTCGAAGAAGACAAAGCAAAATTACCAGAAAAATCGAGAGGACCGTGGCCGCAAAGGATTCCCGTTCAACCAGCAGTGTCATTACCGTCGACTCGTCCCAGCCCGGCCACAGGCGATCAGCGATAGACCGGAACGCTCTGCCAAACACAGGAATGCGCCCAATACGAACATGCACAGTTTTATCGAATGTGTAGTTGGGATCGTAACCGTGAATATTTTGCGTCGCCCCCGCAAAAATAGCGTGATTACTTAGCTGTTCGCGCGTCAACGTACGTCCCTGGGCGTCTCGCAGGACGACGCGGTAAGCCGGGTCGACGATTATCCAGCGACCATCCACCAATACTTCGGCGACGACGTGCTTGGTCACCATGCTCGAATCAAGCAGCAGTAATCGACGGACCGGCAGGTTGCCGGTATTCGACAAATTAATGAAGGCGTTCGTAGCCGTTCCGCAAACCTGAAGCAGGGCGTCGTAGTTCAGCGTGTCCGTAGGATCACGATCGACTCCTGGAGAAGGTCCGTAAGGCAAACGTGCGGGACCATGGGCCATCCAATTCAGGATTGCTTCCACCTTTTCATCAACCGGCGCCGTCGCCGGGACAATCGCATCAGAAAATCCTTTCAAGTATCTACGAGTCGAGTACTCCCAAACGATGGAGTAGAGAGCGGCGAAAATGGAGAGGACGAGTAGCAAATTGACCGCATACCACGCGATTGTGAACCACTGGTGAGACGACTTAACCTTCGCGCTAGCGGAGCCTCTCCAGCCGGACGGGTCCAGCTGAGCGGTGGCAACATTCGCTTGGTCAGCAGAAACGGCTGTTGGAGTAGGCTTCAGGGTGTCGGTGTTGGGTGCGTCGTTTGCCATTTATTTACGGGTCTCGACAAATCCGCCATCAGTAGACGGTTCCGGGCTGGCTGCCGCGGCGCCGATAATTTCCTTTTCTTCAGACGTGGCCTGCACGTAATACGTTTCCATCTGACGGGCGAGTTCGTGCCAACTCAGTTCGTCAGCCACGGTCCGGCAGCCGCGCTTGAATTTGTCGTGTATATCGCGATCTGTCAGGAGCGCGCGCAGCGCGTCAACCAACGGATTTAATTCCGGCTTGATCACCAACCCAGCACGACCGTCGATGAGCGTGCTGATTCCACACGTATCCGTGACAATGACCGGCACGCCGCACGCCACGGCTTCTCCCGGAGCGTTGGCAAAATTTTCGTATCGCGACGGGAGCACAAACACATCGGCATCAGTCATCGCGGCTACTTTGGCCTCGTCGTACAGGGGCCCGGTAAAAATCACGCGTGATTCGACGCTGCATTCAGAAGCCACACTTTTCAGTTTCTCCAGGTAGCCCGGGACCCCTTCCGGGCCGGCGATTACCAGGCGGCCACTTTTTGGGCAAGCCTGGGCGAAAGCCTCGATCAACATGTCAGCATTTTTACGGGGAATTAGTCGGCTGAGAAAAAGGACGAGCGGTTCATCCGGCGCGATGCCCCACGGGGCGCGGAATGTGCCGCGAATCGGTCTGACGGCGAAGGTTTCGTTATCAATTCCGTTATAACGTACGATGAGTTTTTGAGCCGGTACGCCGTCTTCCAGCAATTCTTGCCGCTCCAACACAGAGGTGGTCACAATGGCTGCTGCATGATTCAGGTAAGGATGACCCAGACTGCGATGCCACAAACGCTTCATGCGCAAACTGCGATCAATGGGCCGGTACATGCCCATTGGCTCGACGACGTACGGAATAGCTCGCTGCCTGCAGAAATAACTGACAGCCGGCCCCAGAAAATCGTAAAGACCGTAAAAGTGGACCAAATCGAACTGATCGAGGGACGCGCGCGCATATCCTATCACACGAGGATTGAAGGTGAGTGCGTGATACTGCGCCAGGGCGGGAAGGTAAATGGTCTCGATGCCCTCGTTGCATGTGCGCCAACCCCGCTCGCATCGCTCATAAGAGCTGTTGAAGCTTTCGTGCTTCTCCAATCCGAGATCCGCTGTCAGGATCGTGACTTCGTGTCCGCGTTGGACGAGCTTGCGCGCAAGCGCGCGAATCTTGAAGACGGGACCCCCTCGATCTTGAAATGGGAAATAAAATTGGACAACTTTAAGGATGCGCATTTCGCTTGGTGTGCCGGCGCTCACGACAAATCCACGAGCTAGATGTGGGCTCCTGCCACACCGGGAGGAAATAGTGAGGATACTACGCTGGGTGCAGAGAATCCATATGCGGGCCCGCCGCGAAAGGTCACGGGGAAATGCACTCGGCCAGAACCGTGTTGAGTCGCTCCTCGAAAGCTCCGAAGCGATATTTATTGCGAACAATTTGCGCGCCTTGTTCGCCAAGGGTCGTGCGCAAACGACTATCGCGCAGCAATCGCTGCAGAGCCTGTACCAGCGCTGGTGAATCGGCCGCCGGAACAAGAAAACCGCTGACGCCACCTTCCACCAGATCAGTCACGCCTCCTGCGGAAACTCCTACAACTGGGTTACCAAAAGCCATCGCTTCTATGAAGACAAATCCAAAACCCTCACCGGTGCTGGGCAAAGCAAAAATGTCCGCCGCGGCATAACACGCGGAAAGCACCGGACGCGTCAGACCATCAAAAAATTTGACGGCATTCGTAATACCCAGGTCGGCGGCGATTTGCTTGAGTCGTGGAAGGTCGTCGCCTTCCCCGACTGCCGCCAGGTTCAAACCGGGGAACTCGGCGCGAAGTTGCGCCACGGCTCGAATCAATTCGTCGGCGCCCTTGTACCGTTCCGATACCGCCCAGCGGCCGACCGTGAGGATCACCGGGCTAGGTGGAAATCCTTCTGGCGGCGACGGAAGATTCGCGGGTGCTTCGGCCATTTGCAGCACGTCCGAATTGAGTGACCAGGGAACCCTACGAATCTTTTCGGGAGGCACGCCCTGCATTTGTGTAAGTTTCTGCGCGGTGTAGGTGCTGGGCGCCAAGACCAAATCCGCTGCCAGCAGAGCGGAACGTCGACTGGAGGTTAGTGGCCCCCATACGTCGATGCCGTGTGTCATGACGATGACTTTTAGCTGCGACGCAAAACGTTTCATCCACATCGCCGGAACTGCCAGATTTGGATGAGCGGCAAGAACGACGCACGGTTTCTTTCGCGCGCACGCCAGAGCGGCGAGAACAAATCGCACTTTGGAGCGCCCAAAGCCGCGAAATGTTACGTTGGTTTCTCCGGCGACGAATTGCTGCGCGCCCGACTTGTCGTTCAGTGAGAGGAAATTGGTCGAGCAATGCAGTCGGGCGCAAATAGTTTGAAGAGCGCGCACGGTCTGGCGTCCCGACTCCTGCACGCCGCCGACTCCGAGCAGATCGGGGAACAGTCCCACAAGCTGGCCGAAGCCGCTCGGCTGCTGGGGGCGCTTTGTGGCTGAAGTCACTTCGAAAAGTCCCTGAGAGTAAGATCCGAGTTGGCGTTCATTTTCTGCCGGCAATTCCACGAGAGCTGGTAGGTTTATCCCGATAGCCGGTTAACGCAACCATCGAGAGCATTCGCCAACCAAGCTGCCGGATTCTTCGTCCATTTATTTTTCCACCACGAAATTGCCGATGATTAGCGCATCCAACCGAACTGAAAAACGTGCGGACGGCGTCGGCAGGAGCACAAACGATCGGCTCACCGCGAAGATTGAAAGAAGTATTCATCACCACCGGACGCCGGTGCACGTGTGTAACTGATGGAATCACGCCGCGTTTTTCCGCGCGTTCCTGAACGGTGAGCACCATGAACGGCGAATCGGTGGCGGATTCCAAATACTCGCCCGCACGTTCCGATAGCATCGACCGAGCGAATGGACGCCAGCACTCGCGGAATTTGACGGCGTTGTTTACTTTTGCATTCATCTCCGGATCGCGCGGATCGGCCAGGATCGAATCGATGACCAAACCGGGACACGGGCAGCGCACGATATAGGACTCGCGAACCTGAAATCGAAAGTGCCTGGGAAACGCGTGCGGGATCATTAAAAGTGTCCCAATCCCAAGTAGAAAAAACGATCGCGTCGCGCAGAGACCACTCCTATATTCGCACTTGGCCCGCTTGCAGACTAAATCACAAATCGCCTTTGGAGATAGACGTTTAACCTCAGGCGTGCGAACTCACAATAATGTTAGCAGAATATGCGGGCTTAGCGAGGAGTCGAAGGCAGCGCGAATGACGATTTTGGGGTGAAACAGTGTAATCGCGCTATTAGTCGCGCTCGCGCGATTGCATTCCGCTGGGTGCGCTGGTGGAACCAGAGTCGCTATTTTCCTTATCCCATTGCTCGCGCGAAATTGGCCGCACCGGCTCCATTTTTTTCTTGGTTAGCGCGGAATTCACCCCGCCAAGATCATTGGCAACGAGTTCATCAAATCCCTTGGAGACATCATCAAGATCGTGCTTCAAGGAATCGATTCGCCCCAGCTGGTAATCGGCAGGACGCCCTTCGTAGTTGTTCAAATCACCATACAGCTGGGTAGCGTGTTCGCGGATTCGTTCTTCTCCGGTAATAGCGCCGCCTTCTGTTGTAGCGACGATTTTCTTACGCATGTCCTCGCATTTCGCCGCCGGCGATTCGAGCTGCTTGCGCAGAGAATCGCCAGCAGGGAGTTTGGAAGCACGCGCCAAGAGTTCGTCACGCAAGCCGTTGATGCGTTCCACGTCAAAGCTCATATCACCGAGCAGATTGTAAACGCGCATGATCGCGTCGAAATTTTGCTTTCGATCTTCAGGCGTGAATTTCGCGCGCCTGTCTAGTCCGACTGCGATCTTCGTGGTGTAAGTTTCAGTGCCGCGCGTCATCTTTACTGTGTAGGTGCCGGGCAGCACGCGCGGGCCGGTGGCAGCTTCGAATGCAGCCGTGGCTGCTGGAGGAACGTGTGGGGCTTTCAAGCGCATGGACCACTCAACGCGACTCAGACCACGGCGGCTATTGGCCGGAACAGTGTCGACGAGCTTGCCTTGCTCGTCGAAAACTTCAATTTTCATCTTGCCGTAAATATGGCGCTTCTTCTGATAGTAATAAATCAATGCGCCGTCGGGTGGATTCGGCCCGATAAACACAGCGCTGCCGTCTGGCCAGCCTCCATTAGCATTCAATCTCTGCTGAATGGGCTTACCGGCAACAAACACGGCATCCTGCGCCATGATTTCCGGCGAAAGCTTCCGCAGAGGGGTTATGTCGTCAACAATCCAGATGCCGCGGCCATGAGTGGCAATCACAAGCGACGATTCACGCGGCTGGATAGCGATGTCGCGCACAGGGACGTCAGGGAATTCGTTACCTTTATATTGCGCCCACTGCTCTCCGTCATCGAGCGAGACCCACAATCCGAATTCGGTGCCGACAAAGAGCAGATTCGGCAATTCCGTGTCTTCCTTAACCACATGCGCAAAGCCGCGCATGCCGCTATCTTTGCCGACTATGGACGACCAGGTCTTGCCGTAGTCGGTGGTTTTGTAAACATGCGGCTCCATATCGCCGAACGTGTGCCGGTCGAACGTGGCGTACGCGGTGCCGGCATCGAAGCGGCTAGCCTCGACCCAAGATACCCAGGAGAATTTCGGCAAATCCGGGACGTTTCCGACAACGTTGGTCCATGTCTTGCCGCCGTCGCGGGTTAGTTGCAGGTTTCCGTCATCGGTGCTGACCCAGATGGTTTGCGCGTCGCGGGGCGACTCGCTGATGGAATAAATCGTTGTGTGCATTTCGGCGTAGGAATTGTCCACAGTCACGCCGCCGGATTGTTCTTGCTTCTGCTTTTCAGGATCGTTGGTAGTGAGATCCGGAGAAATGCGGTCCCATGTCTGCCCGTGATCGCGCGAACGAAAAAGAAACTGCGCACCAATGTAGATTGTGCCCTTTTCGTTGGGGCTCATGTGGATTGGAGTGTTCCAGTTGAAACGCAACTTGCCTTCGCCGTAGTTTGGCTGAGGCTTGATGCCGCGTGAATCGAGGGTTACGCGATTCACGCGCGCTACGTCACCACCCTGCGACTCGGCGTAAACATAATTCGAGTCGGCGGGATCAGGGAACACGAAGAAGCCATCCCCACCGTAGAGATTTTCCCAGCGATGATTTGTTATGCCCCCGGGATACGCTGAGTCGCCAATCCAGTCGCTGTTGTCCTGCAATCCTCCGAAAACATGAAACGGAACCGCATCGTCCACGCTGACGTGATAGAACTGCGAAATCGGCAGGTTCCCAGCCTTCCACCAGGTGTTGCCGCTGTCGTAGGAATACCAAACGCCGCCGTCGTCACCGGCGATCAAATGATTCGTATTGTCCGGGTCTATCCAGACATCGTGAAAATCACCGTGAGCGCTGCCGCCGATGGCGCTGAAGCTTTTGCCGCCGTCGTCGCTCATGATCAAAGTGAGGTCGGGCTTGTAAAGCTTGTTTTCGTTCTTTGGATCCACCAGCAGGTTGGCAAAATAGAACGGACGCCACACCATCCACTGGCTGCGGTCGTGCTCTTGCCAGGTTTTTCCGCCGTCATCCGAACGATAGAGCGCGCTCCGCGGAGATTCGATCAACGCGTAGACAACATCTGGTTTTGAAGGCGCAATGCTCACAGCAATCCGGCCCCAAGGCTTCGGCGGCAGTCCTTTCGCGCCTCTTTCATCAAGATCGGTCCACGAGACGCCACCATCAGCGGAAACGAAGAGGCCGCTGCCGTTGAGTGACGTTGGCGTGTCACCGCCGGAACGAAAAGTCCAACCTTTACGCCGAAAATCCCACATACCGGCGAAAATAACCTTGGGATCAGCCGAACTCAAGGACATCATCGAACAACCAGTAGAGAGGTTCGCGCCTTTCAGGATCTTCGTCCAGGTCGTGCCGCCATCGATCGTTTTGTAAACTCCGCGATCCTCGCTATCGCTCCACAATTTCCCCGGTACGCATGCATAAACGGTGTTGCCGTCCTTGGGATCAATCAGGATTTTGGCGATTCGTTCGGAGTCCTTCAAACCCATGTTGGTCCAGTTTTCACCGCCGTCCGTGGACTTATAAATTCCGTCACCGATAGAAACGCTGTTACGCGTCCAGGATTCGCCGGTGCCCACCCAAATCGCCTTGGGCGCCTGCGGATCGATGGCGATAGCCCCAACGGATTGCGCGGTCTCTTTATCGAAAACCGGCTTGAAAGTGGTGCCGCCATTGACGGACTTCCACAGGCCCCCGCTGGCCGCGCCAATGTAAACAGTGAGCCTGCCGTCTTCCTTAACCGCCGTCAAAGCGGCCACCCGCCCGCTCATTTCAGCGGAGCCGACGTTGCGAGCGCCAAGGCCGGAAATTGTATCCGAATCGAATTTCGCATTCTGCTTTGCAGCTTCCTGGGCATTGAGTCCCATTGGAATTAACAGAATGGCGATCGATAACACGAAACTCAAATATCGATGCGCCGATGCACACAACTTCTTCGACACGCACGCGCGGCTGATTTGGCGACGCAAAAGAGTAGGTAGGAAATCACTCCTAAGGGAAGTCGATCCGCGAGCCTTCACTGTGCACCCCCAAGAGCTTTAGGTGCGGGAGTGGAGGGAGTCGCAGGCATGGCGAAGAGAGAGTCTGCAAGCGGAATATTGATTTCGACTTTCTCTATGGTGAATTTAACGCGATCCGTTGAGCCCTTTTGCGCCTGCTCGAATTCGAACGGGTAATAAATGCCGTTCACCTGCTCGTAATCGCCATAAAACATCTCCGTATATTGAACCGTTCCGCGGATATTCGATTGCATTTCAATCTTCAACTCCAGGAAAGAGTCGGTATCGAGAAAATAAATGCGCACGTCGCCGTTTTTCAAAGTTAGTTTCACCGTATAGCAATCCGTACCCTCGACCGAATTATGTCCGAGCAGTTCGGCTGTGTGTCCTTTCTGTTTGTAATCCACAAGCGGGCCATCGATGTCAGAGTCTTCCCGAAGGCTCTTCAAATCGTCAGCCGAAAGCAGTTCCGCGTCCTTACGGCCCTGGAAAGGGTTCACCTGCCACCCGGTTTTTCCATCGTAGGCCTGCACCTGGGCGAGCCCTTGAAGAATGGTTTGTTCGCGCACTTTGTCCGGGCGCTTATTTTCCTGCAAGTAAGCCGCGCGAATCTGGCCCTGTTCCAATTTTCCCGTGGTGCGAATCGTGTGCACCGACCTGAGCTTGTCCAATCCGCCATGCGCCTGAATGTTCTTGGCGATCACGTCGTCCACGGTTTGAGCCCCAGTCGTTCGACAGGAAATATTCGCGATCGCCAACATCGCCACGCCGAACAAAAAATGGCGCATCAAGCGCTTCAGCCGGCCGATTGGGAGCGTGCTGGCAAGGCTATTCATGTTCACCCCGAGACTAGTGCAGCTATGCAAAATTGGAATGCAGACCTTATTTGGCTTCTCTTCGGACGATTTTGATGCAGCTTTGTTAGCATAATTTCGTAGTCAATTCGACGACAATCGTTGAACCTCCGTGAACGCCATTTGCCCTGGAGATGTGGAGGATCGACGGAGGTTTGCAGCCCAGCAGCGGAAAATTGATGTCTGGAAGCGCCGAGCCAACCGCAGATTTCGGCAAAGGGGCTATTCCCCTTTTGAAATTCGACGATGTCATGAGCGTCAGCCGGCTCGATAAGCCAGAAAACAGAATGGGCTTTGCCGCCTAAACGGCGGCGTCTTGAAATCCAAATTTCAGCGGCAGTCTGTGGAATTCTTGCGGCTGGCATCCAGAAAGGTTGGAAATCATTGCTATTAGCCCCCCCCCAAAGTATTGACAAATAGGGTGATGGCCGATGTTTGGCGAAAGCCCCTATTTACTGCGGAAATCCACAGAAGAACCTCCCGTTTTGGCGATATGAGGCTACCGTCGCAAAGCCAGCGAGTGTAGAATGTTGATCTAGCCTGAAATTCTTCCAGCTGAGGTGCAATGATGATGGTGGAAACGACTGCGAAGCAGCGATACGCGGGCGTGCGGTGCTATTCCTGTGGTGAGGCCATTCCGGTTCCGACCAGAATTTCAAAGAAAGCGGAAATCAGCGAGGGCATCGACTTCGAGCCGGTTCGCGAGATCAATTCCTCCGTATTCAATCTTCGTTGCAAAGTGTGCGAAAAGGAAAATTTCTACGGCCCGCGAGACATCCTCGAAATCGAGGGCACCCCGCGGCTAACGAGGCTCAAAGCGAGAGCTATAGGGTCGCTTCTCCGCCCGGCTATGAAGTTGGCCCGCAGCGCAAACGCTTAGCAATCACCCGAACCTCAAACGAAAATTGACGATCTCCGTCTGCGGCGGCTGATTGTGTACCGCGCAGCGTAATTTTACCCTCGGACAGTATTTCTGCTGCGCTTAAGACATACTTATTTTAACGACGTCGCGGAGTCTCGGCGTTCTAGAGATTGCGGCCTTTCGGTACCGATTTTCAGGTACGCCAGAAATTCAGCATCTTGACATCCAATCGCCAAAGCTTCTTCCACGACAACACAAATCTCTCCTTCCATTGCGTCGGCCATTGCATCGGCACGGGACACCAAATCTTGAACAAAAGCAGCGATGGGGATGCGTGATTAGTGAATTTCGACCAACAGCAACGTGTCAGGGGCTAGATCGAGTGCAAGGTGCCCGTTAGTGATCGAAACGGGCGCCGGCGGGGGTAACTGCGCTGCATTTTTCAGGGATTGAATTTGCGCTTGCGTGGGGTAGGCCGGACTCCCCATCGCCTCATAGGCTTTGGTCAGTGACCCATGATGTGCGTCGAGTCGATACACGGAAGCGCGATGACTTCCAGTCAGCGAGTCCAATTGCAAGGTGACGTGCTTCGATTCCGCATCGGCTCCCTCGGACGGCGATTGATTCCACACGGCGATCACGATCGATCCATCGGCCCTTCGAGTAGCCAAAATATCGTCCGAGCTTACGGCAAGCCTGGTGTCGCCGAGATGATGTAGCATTTTGAAAGCGTTGAAAGCAGGCTTAGGCAGATCATCTTCCGCGATCAATCCGTACCCGCCGTAGAAGGGTTTTTTCACCACGCCTTGCTCTTCGAACACATCGGAAAACGTCCAGTAGCTCATCATGTCCACCATACCGTCGCATTCGCGGATGGTGTTCGCGATCCATGGCCCCATGTAAATGGAATCAGTTATATCGGGTTCGTTTTTGTAGCTGGCATTGTATTCGCTCCAGATCAAGGGTAGCTGCGGCCGTGCGGACGCCTTGATCTGGTCGTGAACCTTTTTCACCGCGCGGCACACCATTTCCGTGCGCGGGACTTGCCCGTCAATGCCGAAAATATCTTTGGCGCTGTCGTTGCCGTAAACGTGTGTCGAAACGAAATCCGCCGGAACGTTTTGGGTTGCGACATGCTCGATAAAGCGATCAGCCCAGGCAGCCTGCGCCGTGGCTGGTCCGCCGACACGCAGGCGCGGACTGACGTTCTTCAATGCGCGCGCGGCCGCATCATAGAGCTGGTAATAAGTCTGATCCTTGGGCACGCCGGCCCAGAAATCCAGATTGGGTTCGTTCCAGACCTCGAAATACCATTGCGAGACCTCGTCAATCCCGTAGCGATCTACAAGATGCTTCGCAAATTGATGCACAAGCTCGCCCCACCGGCTGTAATCCTTCGGAGGAGACACAATCGGTCTGTACCAGAAAGCCTGAACATCATTCGCATCCGCAGCCAGTTTTCTTGGCATGAAGCTCAGTTCGACAAAGGGACGAACGCCGGCTTTCAAAAGTCCGTCGTAGATTTGGTCCACGTAAGAAAAATTGTAAATTGGATTGCCCGCGGCATCTTCGTCATAGACGCCCACTTCATCGTTGAAGATGGCGTGAAAGCGGATGTACTTCACATCCGTCACCTCTTTCACATCGCGCAAATCACTCAGGTAACTCTCGCGCATGGCCAGAATCGCGCGACCGGACCCAAACATCTGTTCCCAAAAATGAGGAAAGGGCTCTCCCTTAGCGCGTACATCCACATGGATGGTCTCACCGGGTTTGTTGTCCTGCGGCGTAGCCCGGGTGCGGGCGACAGATAAGGAAACCGAAAGGATGCAAAACAGAGATAGGAGAATGCCTCTTGGCGTCATGAGCTCGACCTTCAGCAACGTTAGCACATGGCTGGTTGCGCAGCCACCGTTTACGAAGCTCCAAAGAACAACTGCATCAACACCGCGCCCGCCAACGACGCCAACAAGGCAATAGGCATTGCCACTGCGCCGATTCTAAAAAAGTCCCAGAAATTCACGTCAATCTTCTGTTTGCGCAAAGCGATGAGCCACAGAATTGTCGCCAGCGAGCCGGTAATCGAAAGATTGGGTCCAAGATCAACGCCAATAAGGACAGCACTAGCAACAAGGCCCTTGGCATGTGCCGCCTGGAGCGTTGCTCCGGCGAGCAAGCCCAAGGGCAGATTGTTAACCAGATTATTCGCCTCACCCACACAGAAGCCTGTGATGAGCGTCCCGGACCATGATCCGAGATTTTGCGCCCAGGCAAGCCATCGCAATGTGTACTGCCTGGCGACAATATTTTCGACCGCTTCCACCATTACAAAAAGCCCGGCCACCAATAGCAGAATCGACCAACTGATCTCGCGCGCCAGCCGCACACGACCCATCGGCTCCGCGCACGGCCACAGACGAGAGCCATT
The DNA here is from genome assembly GCA_963703675.1 of uncultured Acidobacteriota bacterium. Lineage (GTDB taxonomy): Bacteria > Acidobacteriota > Terriglobia > Acidiferrales > UBA7541 > Palsa-295. The sequence goes on from CAVPFH010000019.1 coordinate 198,263, forward strand.
CAAAGACGCCCTGCTCGCGCGCCAATTCCGAAAGCATCATCATCCCGATAAGAAAAAAACACACATCGGCAGCCTTCGCGACGGCTTGGCCGGCAACCCGCAAAGGAACCAAACGCAGAATCAGTAACAACAGAGCACCAGCGCCGATCCAGTAAACCTCTGAAATATTTCGCGGACGGATCAGCATTAGCAAAATGCTGACGCCGACAATCGTCCCAGTCAAAAAATGTGCGAGCGCAGGAGAAATCATCTAAGACTCCCTCCTACGCATCTCCGGTCCAGGCTGGATGCTCAGCATGTCATGAGAACGTCTTCGACGAACATTGCGTCTCATCTTTACTCAACTCCAATTCTCCTACAAGCGCCTACACCGGTGTAAGATGCAATTCCGCGCTTGTTTTTCTACAGGATGCCTTTGCGACGAAAGCGAAGCTCACCACGGGTTCACGGCCGAAATGGCGGCGCTCGCCCATGGAATCGCGCCGGGGGTCTGCTCGGAAATGTTCGTCAAGGTAAACGCCGAAGCGCGGCCAGGCCGGTTCTCAACCTTGGAAGGGATCAGAGAGTGAAAGTGCGGTCGCTGCGAGCGCGCTAACGAAACTCACGCAGGCGATGGGAGAATCTCAAGACCAGCCAGAGAATCGCTAAACCGCCGGAACTTAGCCATTTCCAGCCATTAAGCCTAAGTCAGCACCCGTTTCGGCGCGAGAACGAAGGCGACTTGAGGTGGTGTTCCTAATTGGAGTGGATGAGCCGCTGCGCTATACTGTTGCGCCGGATGTGTGTGTGGGCGTTCAGTGCGGGTGTATGCTGTCCCAAACCAGGATCGATTCGGCTTGTGATCCTTGAGGCAACTTCGCGGCATTGGGAGCGGCAACCTTTACGGTAAAGTAAGGCGCCACTATTCTGGCGAAGAAGTGCGAAACATTCGCGTCGTATCTTTTTGCGCTCTTATAGGCTTTTGCTGCGGCAACTTTTGGTTTTCATACTCGCATTCGGCACATGAGGAAGACTGCACAAATACACGATGGCGCTAGAATCCCACGACTCAAGAAACGTTTCCGCATCAAAGTCTCCCACACCTAACCAAAGCGTAGCGGTGGTGGGCGGTTCAGCCGCAGGACTACTGACCGCCACGGTGCTTGCTCGCCAAGGTGCGTCCGTGCGCGTATTTGAGCGCGTCGAAACACTGGATCATCCCGAGCGCACGCTGATCGTCACCCACCGATTGCGCTCGCTGCTGAGCCGCTCCGTGGAAGGCAGTATCGTCAACGAAATCCGCCGGTTTGAACTCTTCACCGACGGCCGTTCCGCCACTTTCGAACTCAATCAACCGGACTTGGTGGTCGAACGGCGGGCACTCATTCAAGGGCTGGCTCAAGAAGCTAAGCGAGCAGGTGCCGCCTTGGAATTGGGCCGGCGGTTCCACTCGCTGCATTCCAATGGACGGGGTTTGATGCTGGAAGTCGAGCGCTGCAACGACGGCAGCCGCGAAGAAATTCACGCCGATACAATAGTCGGCGGAGACGGTGCCGCCAGCCGCGTGGCGCGTGCTGCGGGCTGGTCACCTCTCGAAACTGTGCCGCTCGTGCAGGCGATCGTGCCGCTGCCGACAGATATGGCACCAGACACTGTACGCGTCTGGTTCGTTCCTCAGGACACACCGTATTTTTACTGGCTGATTCCGGAATCGCCGACTCGTGGCGCGCTAGGATTGATCGGCGAGGCCGGTCCAGAAACGCGAAAGCATCTGGAGAACTTTCTGGAGAAGCGGCAGCTGAGGCCCATCGAATTCCAGGGCGCGCGAATCCCTGTCTATACCGGTTGGGTTCCGGTACGTCGGCAAGTCGGCAATGGCTCCGTGTACTTGGTCGGTGACGCGGCAGCGCAGGTGAAAGTGACCACCGTCGGTGGAATCGTCACCGGATTCCGCGGGGCACTGGGCGTGGCCGAAGCCATTTTAAACGGCGGATCGAGCCGGGGCTTGCGTCAATTGCGGCGCGAACTCGATTTGCATTTGCTGCTCCGCCGCTCGCTGCACGATTTTCAGCAGGACGATTACAGCGAGCTGGTAGATCTGCTCAACGACCCGGCAAAACAATCTCTCAGCCAATATTCCCGCGACGAAGCATGGAAGATTCTCTGGCGCGTTTGTCTCAGCCAGCCTCGCCTGATTCTTCTGGGTCTGCGGGGGCTGCTGACCAGCAAGCGCTCGTTCAACCGGGTTCCACGGTTATAGATGGTTGGTTGCGGTGGCGCAGGGATACTACTGCACCGACTCAACGATGACTAAAACCTCCTAGCATGTACATCCTCGGTTTATCTGCAATGGGACACGACACGGCCGCCGCGCTGGTTAGCGATTCCGGCGTTGTGGCAGCGATCGAAGAAAGTAAACTTGCACGTACTCGGACGATCGAGGGAATTCCACGTGCGGCGATTCGCTACTGCATGGACCATGCTGGAATCACCTGGCGTGAAATTTCGCACATCGGAATCGCGAGCCATCCATCGAAGGCGTGGAGACGTCAAGCCTGGTTCCGCGCTCGGATCGCACCGGTGTCCCCCGTTTCCAGCGGCTACTTCTTGAATAAAGCCTTCGGCGAATTGGGCCGCGAGCTCAATAATTTTCGGATCCTCAAACAAATGGCAGGCCCCCCGCGTGGCCGCCTGGAATCGCTCGACCATCATTTGTGCCACGCTGCCGGCGCCTTTTATGCGTCATCGTTCGAACGCGCGCTGATTGTCTCGCTGGACGAAAAAGGCGACGGCCGTGCAGGATTCGTGGGCATCGGCCAAGGCACGCGCATCCGCGAAGTATCATTCATCCGGTTTCCCCACTCGTTGGCCTGGGTCTATTCGCAGGTGACCAAGCTCCTGGGATTTCGGCCGCGCGCGGACGAACACAAAACGCAATGGCTCAGCCTATCGGGGCAACCTGCATACCTTGATTTGTTTCTCGGCATGCTGAGCGACTCATCGGGGCGGCCAGCGCGTTTGAATGCCAATTATTTTCGGCGCGGATTTGCCGGCGAGCTTGCTTTCACCGATGAATTTTATCGTCGTACAGGCATCAGGCGAATCCCCGACCCGCAAATGAACGATGAGACACGCGCAAATATCGCTGCCAGTTTGCAGAAAGCCTGCGAAATTATCGTCTGCGATTGGTTGAAATCATTGCGCGCCAAATATCGAGCGAACGCGCTCTGCTTGGCGGGCGGCCTATTCCTGAATCCATTATTGGTGGCAGCGATTGAAACGGGCGCAGGATTCGAAAATGTTTTCGTTCAGCCGGCTGCCGGTAATGAAGGCACGGCGCTGGGAGCTGCGTGGCTCATTTGGCATCAACAACTACGGCGCGCACGCGTCGCTCCGATGACGGACCCGTATTGGGGCCCGACATATTCCAATGAAGAAATTAAGGGCGTGCTCGACAACTGCAAAGCAACCTACCGTTGGCTCGATTCAGAAGAACGCAAGCTCGCCGACACCGTTCGAATGTTGCAGGCCGGAAAAATTGTCGCCTGGTTCCAAGGCGCAGCTGAATTTGGCCCGCGTGCGCTTGGCCATCGCAGCTTGCTGGCCTCGCCCTGGGCTCCATATGTAAGAGAAAATCTGAACGACTACGTAAAACATCGCGAATCTTTCCGCCCGTTTGCTCTTGCGATTCCCGAGGAGAACTGCGCGGAATATTTTCGATGTTCACCCAACGGACGTTTCCTCACTACCATGGCAGTTGCAAACGAAAAGGGCCGCCAATTATTGGAGGGTCTCCCGCCCGGTTTCCTGCTGCCTGGGAATCTGGTGCGTTTGCATTTCGTGCATCGCGCCGATAACCCGCTTTTCTGGAATCTGCTGAAAGTATCCGGAGAAAATGCGGCGGCGCCGATGCTTGTGAACACATCCTTTAATCTGTTTGGTGAGCCACTGGTAGTTTCGCCCCGCGACGCGGTTCGCAGTTACTTTTGTTCGGGAGCCGACGCTCTGGTCGCCGGAAACTTTGTTTTGGAGAAGCGATAGAAAGCGATGACGGCGATCGAAACTCCTGGCGACGAAGTTCGGCAGCAACGTCGGCCGTCATGGCTGGTCCTCCTGATTGTGCTGGTCGCCGTCGCGGCAGGATCGATTGCGTTTCGCGGCGCCGGCCGATGGCTGGTGCGTGAAGATCCGTTGAACAAAGCAGACGTGATCGTTGTACTCAGCGGCGGATTGCCGTACCGCGGCGGATGCGCAGCAGAACTTTTCAATTCAGGTTACGCTCCGGCCGTGTGGATTAGCCGTCCTGAAGGACCAGGGCAGGAGCTAGCCGAACTCGGCATCCAGTTCGTCAGCGAGGAAGAGTACAACCGCGAAGTCTTGACGTACGAAGGAGTGCCCGCGGCCTCGATAGAAATTTTGCCAGACGCAGTGATCGATACGCAGCAAGAAGTAGAAGAAGTATCCCGCGAGATGAGCCGGACGGGGAAACATACGGTTATCATCGTCACGTCACCCGGACACACGCGGCGCGTGAAAGCATTGTGGTCAAAACTGGCTGGTCCGGATCTGCGCTTGATTGTCCGCGCCGCCCCGGAGGACCCATACGATGCCGATCACTGGTGGCGCAACACGCGCGATGTGCTTTCGGTAGTCCGCGAATACTTGGGCTTGCTAAATGTCTGGGCAGGTTTACCGGTAAGGCCGCATGCTAAATAACCGCCTGCGGGACGCCGTTCAAGCTAGAATTTTTAGGTCGGTCTTAATCTAACGGGGTAGTACTTGAAGATTTCTGTCATGGGAACTGGATATGTCGGACTGGTTACAGGCGGATGCCTGGCGGGCCTGGGCCACGAAGTGATTTGCACCGACAGCGACGCGGAAAAATTGAAGACGCTGGAGTCAGGACGGCTACCTATTTACGAGCCCGGTCTAGACACGGTGATCGCGGAGGCACGCGAGCAAAAGTGCCTCAGTTTCAGTCCCAACGCAGCTGAGACAGTTCAAAAAAGTGAAGCGATTTTCATTTGTGTCGGCACTCCGCCGCAACCGAATGGCAGTGCAGATCTGAGCGCCATCGATCATGTAGCACGGCTGGTGGCCACCGAATCGCGCAGCGCGAAACTAGTGATCGAAAAAAGCACGGTGCCAGCGCAAACCGGCCAGGAATTGAAACGCGCACTTTCCGTATACGGACGCAAATCCGGCGTTATATTCCGGGTCGCGTCGAATCCGGAATTCTTGCGCGAAGGCACAGCGGTCGAAGATTTTCTGCATCCCGATCGCATCGTGGTGGGTGTTGAAGAGGAAATCGCCGAGCGGCAATTGAAAGATATTTATCGCCCCGTGCTGGAGCGGACGTTTAAATGTCCCGTACATCCATCGGGCTGCCCGGATACGCCCCTACCCGCATGGCTGGTAACCACAATCAATAGCGCGGAGCTGATCAAGCACGCCTCGAATTCGTTCCTGGCGGTCAAAATTTCATACGCCAACATGGTCGCCGATCTAGCCGAGCGCCTGGGCGCGGACATCGCAGAGGTGCTGCGCGCGGTAGGCATGGACCCTCGCATCGGCCCAAGTTTTTTGCATCCAGGTCTAGGTTTTGGCGGTTTCTGTCTGCCTAAAGATTTACAGGCGTTCGTGTACTTGGCCGAAAAATCCGGCGTGGATTTTTCCATGCTGAAAGAAGCGGAGAAAATCAATAAAAAGCGGATCGATCACTTCATGGAAAAAATCCGCAGGGCATTGTGGGTAGTGAAAGGAAAACAGATCGGTGTTCTAGGTCTTGCATTCAAACCAAACACCGACGACATCCGCTTCGCTCCGGCCATCGATCTGATCCAGCAATTGCTGGCAGAAAACGCGCGAATCCGCGCTTACGACCCGGAAGCCATGGAAAAAGCGCGTCCAGTGCTGCCGCAGATTCATTACGCAAAATCCGCTTACGAAGCCGCCGAGGGCACGGAAGCATTGCTGATAGTCACGGAGTGGAAACAATTCCGCGACCTCGACTGGGATCGCATTCACGATTCAATGACGCGCCCACTGATCCTAGACGGCCGCAACCTGCTGTCGTCACGCGAAATGAAGGCCCACGGCTTCGAATACTATTCAATGGGCCGCCCGGATTAGCCGTGGTGGCGGCTTAATTGTGCAGCGCAACACCAAGAGAGATCCTTCGCTGCGCTCAGGACGACGAAACTCTTATCAGTGCTGATCTGGTGAGTCTCTTCAGCGAAGAAATCGACATGCAGCCGCTGACGGTGCCTTCTGTGCGAAGTATATATCGCCCGCAAACACAAACGCGTCGTCATCCCGAGCGTGGCGAAGGATCTCTCTTTCAGTATCGTCGGCCATCCGGAGGTCAGCCGGATGATCTCGGAGCACTCGATTGCGCGACCTTCTCGCGGAAATACTCATAGGTCCGCTGCAAGCCGTCCTCCAAAGTCACATTAGGTTCCCAGTTCAAAAGCCGCTTCGCCTTGCTAATGTCCGGGCAACGCTGCTTGGGATCATCCTGCGGCAAAGGGTGAAAAACGATCGGAGCCTTAGCGCCCACGAGCTTGCGGACGCGCTCAGCAAATTCCAAAATCGTAATTTCCTGCGGGTTACCGATGTTAGTAGGCTCGTGTTCGTTCGATTCCAGCAGCTTATAAATCCCAGCGAGCAAATCCGAAACATAACAAAAACTCCGCGTCTGTTTGCCGTCGCCATAAACGGTGATGGGCTCGCCCACAAGCGCCTGATACAAAAAATTAGGCAGCGCGCGGCCATCATTAAGGCGCATCCGCGGCCCGTACGTATTAAAGATCCGTACGATGTGAGTATCGAGTCCATGATACCGGTAGTAAGCCATGGTCATGGCCTCGGCATAACGCTTGGATTCGTCGTAAACGCCGCGCGGCCCCACCGGATTTACATGGCCCCAGTACGATTCAGGCTGCGGGCTAACTTGCGGATCGCCGTAGCATTCCGAAGTGGAGGCCAGCAAGTACCGCGCCTTTTTTGCCATGGCCAGGCCGAGTGAATTGTGCGTCCCTAGCGCGCCGACCTTCAAAGTCTGAATCGGATATTTCAAATAATCAGGCGGACTGGCCGGAGAAGCAAAATGCAGCACAGCTTCCACAGGCCCCTGCACTTCGATGTAACGCGACACATCCTGGCGCGCAAATCGAAATTTCGGATGCGGCAGCAAATGCGCGATATTGGAATCGGTGCCGGTAACGAGATTGTCCAGGCACAGTACTTCCCAACCCTTTTCCAGCATCAGTTCACACAAATGTGAACCCAGAAACCCAGCGCCGCCAGTGATCACCGCGCGCAAATGGCTGCTCCTTGAATACGACTGAAATTTCTCACCTACTATGAATTCATTATCTCTGAAAAGCGTCCACTAAGAAACAAGGGTACTAGGAGGAAGTTGAACCTAGAGGTTAGCCAGGAGACGTAAGGGGTCTGCTTTGCCTGCTTAGAGTGTTGGCTCGCGTCGAACCGCACAGGTAAGCTCAGTGTGCAGGCGCAGGAAATGCCGTGCTATGGTCTACTACTATTTTCCAGCCATCGGCGAACTTCTTGAAATCAAGCGTAAAAATCCCGGCAGGCCTATCGTTTTCACGCTCAAGTTGAAATTGCCCGATAGCAAACGCGGCATCCGGACACAAAATGTGAACTTCCAAATTTGAAAACGACAAATGCCCCATCGCCTTGCGATCGGGGTACCTGGTGCGATAACGATCCAGCACGGCCTGCCACCCGCGTGTAATCCCGTTGGCGCCAACGAAAGCAGTTTCCCCCGACTTCCAATACCCGGTCATGAAAGCGTCTATGTCCCCGCGGTTCCACGCCGTAGCCTGCATTTCGATCACGGCGCGAATTTGAGCATCGTCAGACGCGTCAGCAGGGCTGGCGATGGCCATTCGACAAACAGCGCCCAAAAGGACCACGGCGCTCAACAAAAACATCGTCACACGAAGCACGAATCGCATTAACCCTCCCAAAACAAAAATGCGTCTCTGTAGGAACGGGGGTTTGGCACAGGCAACCGTGTGTACAAATCCTGGAAGTTAGTTTCAGCGTTCGGTTAAGCCTTGCCGCCGGATTTTTCCATCAACCGCTCGCGAACTTGATCGCTGAGCGCCTTGCCGTCCACAGCCTTTCCCTCAAGTTTGGCCCGTGCGGCTTTCACCACAGCTCCCATCTGTTTTAACGAATCCGCGCCCGATTCGCTTATCGCCTCTTCAATAGCGCTGCGCATTTCGCCGTCGCTGGGAGCTGCGGGCAGATATTGCTCGATGATCGTAATTTCCTTGGCTTCCTTGGCGGCGAGATCCGGACGCCCGCCCTGCGTGAATTGTTCGACCGATTCCTTACGCTGCTTGACCAAAGTTTGCAGCACCTGCAACGATTCCATATCGTCCAGCGGCCGCATCTTATCGATTTCCTTCAGCTTCAGCGCGCTCTTTACCATGCGCAGGACGCTCAACCGCAACTCGTCCTTTTCCTTCATAGCCGCAGTCAAATCGCCTTGAATCCGTTCGATATATCCCATTCGTGAGCCCCCGATCTTGCGCACCAGAATAGCATAGGGCTTTAGTTTCCAATCGATTCCCAGACACCGAAAGGGAGTGAAAGCCATGCGCGCTACCCCAGGATTTAAGTGAAGCGCCGCGGCCTTTTTACCCTGAGGCACGAAACATAGCGCGGCAGATTTCGAGCCTGGAGTGCTTCAAATCGAGATAGTCCGGAAATTTCTATTCGATCGATTCGCACTACCATTTGACACACTATGAGTCACCCGTTAGGCTGCTAAAAATGAAAATCATAGTCGCTGACAAAATAAGTGAGCGCGGTATTGCGCTTTTGCGCGAAACCGGCTGGGAAATCGTGTTGCCAACGGCGGCGGCGCTGCCGAGTGATATCGCGAATGCCGACGGTTTGGTAGTGCGCAGCGCCACGAAAGTAACCGCCGAGCTGCTCGATCGGGCCGAAAAACTGCGCGTGGTAGGGCGCGCAGGCGTCGGCGTCGATAACGTGGATATGGACGCGGCCACTCATCGCGGCGTCCTGGTGATGAACACGCCGGGCGGCAACGCGGTAAGCGTTGCCGAACATACTTTCGCGCTGCTGCTTGCTCTTGCGCGCGGGGTACCGCAGTCGAACGCTGCGATTCAAGCCGGACGCTGGGAAAAAACCTCGTCCGGCGTGGAATTGCGTGGCAAGACGATTGGCCTGGTAGGTCTTGGGCGGGTAGGTTCCGAAGTTGCGCGACGTGCGCGAGCGCTGGAGATGAAAGTGCTGGCGTTCGATCCGTACGTCACGCCCGCGGCAGCGCGCGAACTGGAAGTCGAACTGATTCCATTCGAAGATTTGCTGAGGCGCTCAGACGTGATTTCGCTGCACACGGCGCTGAGCTCCGCGACGGAGAAAATGATCAACGCAGCCGCGATCGCGCAAATGAAAAAAGGAGCACGGCTGATTAATTGCGCTCGCGGCGAACTGATCGACGAATCCGCGCTAGCGGACGCATTGCGCTCCGGACACCTGGCCGGCGCAGCAGTAGACACGTTTGCGCAAGAGCCGCCGAAAAATTCTCCGCTAATCGGCCTGCAAAATGTAATTGCCACCCCGCACATCGCCGGTTCCACAGCCGAAGCGCAGGAAGAAGTGGGCACCCTAATCGCGCAGCAAGTGCGCGATTACCTCGCGGAAGGATTGATTCGCAACGCCGTGAATATGCCCGCGCTTTCCGCGGAACAATACCGACGCCTGCGGCCATATCTGGAACTCGGCGAACGCCTGGGCGCTTTTGTAGCGCAGGCTGCGCCATCGGCCAGTTTCAGCCGCATCCGCATTCGCTACGCCGGCGAGCCCGCCGAACTGGGATCGCACGTGATTCGCAGCGCGGTCCTGATCGGCATATTGAATTCGGTGCTGGACGAAAAAGTGAACCTGGTAAATGCGGCGCAAGCTGCGGCAGCGCGCGGCTTGATCGTAGAAGAAACCACCCGTCGCCGCGAGCGCGGTTTCCCCAATACGCTCGAAGTCTCGGTCACAAACGGCGGGCACGAACTCACAGTGGAAGGCACGGTGGTCCAGGGCGGCCCAAGAATTTTGCTGCTCGATAGCATCGAGCTGGAAGCCCCGCTGGAAGGCACGCTGCTTCTGACGCGTAATCGCGACGTGCCGGGAGTAATCGGAAAAATCGGCACGGCACTCGGCAACATGGGCGTTAACATCGCCACCTTCGCGCTGGGCCGCCGCAAACCAGAGCAGGGAGCCGACGCTCTCGCCTTAGTCCGGCTAGACGGTGATGTCGATAGCAAAGTCGCGGACCAAATCCGCGCGATCCCATCGATCACCGAAGCAAAATTAATTCGCTTGCCGGCAGCCGCAAAGTTGAATTCGCAGACAGCTTAAATTACGCTGCGGCAGCACAGTAGTCGCAGGCACGGTGTCCTGAAGGGGACGTAGCGGCTGGCGTCCCGCGGGCTCTTTCCCTGCGGTTTTCACACATCCTAATGAGCGCCATCGCAAAGGATCTGCCAATTATCGTCGATTCTGACAGGAAAATTTCAAATGCTGGAAACCGCGCGCCTACGCATGATTCCGTGGCAGCCCGACGATTGGCTGCTGCTCCGTCCCATAGCAACGGATCCTAAGGTTGTCCGCTACATTTCAAGCGGCGAACCCTGGCCCGACGAACGCATTCGCGAATGGGCCACCCGCCAGGTCAATCACTTCAGCAAATTCGGCTTCTGTTTCTGGAAGCTGATCCACAAAGAAACCGGCGAGATGATCGGCTTCTGCGGATTGCAGCCGCTGGAAAACATGCAGGAAATCGAAATCGGCTGGTGGCTGGCCCGCTCGTGGTGGGGTCAGGGCTACGCAACCGAAGCAGGGCGCGAAGCTCTTCGCGACGGTTTCGAGCGCGCCGGCCTGCAGCGCATCATCTCTATCGCCATGCGCGAAAACGTAGCATCCACCCACATTATGGAAAAACTGGGAATGGAATTCGAAAAAGAAACCACGCACAAAGGTTTTGCAGTAGTGTTATACGCAGCAGCAAATCCGAAACAGACAAAGTGACAATTGTGCGGTAAGAAGCGAACGCAAACCACGCAAATCGGTGTTTCATCAAATGGTCTAAACGTAGCGCCGTCCTCGCGCGGCATTTCTCCGCCCGAGTCTCCGCGTAATGCCGAGCCTGGCCCCGGACCGTGAAACAGCTACGAAGGGCAGACTGCGAAAACGCCGGCGCGCGTCGTAATGCCACACCTACCGAGGCTCGAAGAATTACGTTCGAAAGGTCCGCAATCGCGGGGTGCCGTTGCGGATGCGCAGCAGGTAGCATAAACTGTCTTCCACCTGCATTTCAGACGGTCGGGGCGTAGCGCAGCCTGGCTAGCGCGCCTGGTTCGGGACCAGGAGGTCGATGGTTCAAATCCATTCGCCCCGACCACTTTTCTGCTTCAGTTTCATACCGGCAGGAGTTATCGCTTGGCATCGGGGCCAACGCAGCCATCTTCACGCTCGTGCGGGGAGTGCTGCTCAAGCCGCTCGTCAACGAGAGCAACGCGGTAGTGTTGAGCTTGTACGAAGCTCAAATGAGTGCATTGGCGATTTTGAGTCAACCGAGGAAGCGCTCTGCTGTCCAGACTTCAGAGTCACGACCTGAGCACTTTGCACCGATCCGCCGTTTGCCAAATTGATTCAGGTAGCTGGTTTGTTAAGGTCGTCGTCATGTCCGAGTGTTCCACCGAGCAGATACGCGAATTGCTCGACTCCCTTTATCGCGTGGACTCGAGACGAATCCTGGCAACTCTGATCCGCATGCTCGGTGATTTTGATCTTGCCGAGGAGGCCATGCACGAAGCCTTTGCGGCTGCGTTGAGCCTGTGGCCAGCGAGTGGAGCGCCCGATAATCCGCGACCGTGGCTGATTTCGACGGCCCGATTCAAAGCCATTGATACTCTGCGTCGCCGGGCAAGATTTGATGCATCTCAAGACGAACTCGTGCGATATCTCGAAGCGCAGTGGAGTTCGGCGGAAAAGTCCAATGAAGAGGACAGCCTTGAGGATGATCGGCTGCGCCTGATTTTTACTTGCTGTCATCCATCTCTACCGTCGGAAGCGCATGTTGCGCTCACCTTGCGTGAGGTGTGCGGACTGACGACCGAGGAGATCGCCAAGGCCTTCCTCACCACTCCGCGCACGCTGGCGCAGCGCATTGTGCGCGCCAAAGCAAAGATTCGAGACACACCGATTCGCTACGAGGTGCCGTCGCCGCAGGAATTGCCAGACCGGCTGGGCGCGGTGCTTCAGGTCGTCTATCTCGTCTTTAATGAGGGCTACTCTGCTGCGGCGGGAGCGGAAGTCACGCGGGCCGAGCTCACCAGCGAGGCGATTCGACTGGGCCGGCTGCTGGCCGAACTCGAGCCAGAGCCGGAAGTCATGGGGCTGCTTTCCCTGATGTTGCTGCAGGAATCCCGTCGCGCGGCGAGAGCTTCGCCGACCGGAGAGCTGATTTTGCTAGAGAGCCAGGATCGCTCGCTCTGGAACCGGGAGCAGATCGCGGAGGGAGTGGCATTGCTGGAGAAAGCCCTGAAGTCCGGCCGCTTCGGCTCCTACACACTGCAGGCTGCGATTGCGGCCGTTCATGCGGAGGCGAAATCGATGGCGGCGACCGACTGGCGGCAGATAGTTGCGCTGTACGACCAATTGGTACGGATTCAGCCTTCGCCGGTGGTACAGCTCAATCGCGCGGTGGCCATCGCGATGAGAGACGGTCCAGAGGCCGGTCTGGCGCATATCGACGCGGTGCTGGAACAGGGCGAGCTGGCGAATTACTATTTGGCGCATTCAGCCCAGGCAGATATGTACCGCAGGCTCGGCAGGACCGCTGAGGCACGGTCGTCTTATGAGAAAGCTCTGGCGCTGACCCAACAAGAACCCGAGCGGCAATTCCTGCAAGAGCGGATCCGCCAGTTGAAATAAAAAAGACTCGTCAGTTCGGTTACGGCGTTTGGCAGGACTCGATAATGATTACCGGTCGTGTAGTGCCTTGCGTGGCTATCGTTTTTGGCGAATCACCCAACGGATCAGCAAATATAAGACGTATATGAAAGCCCCAACGCACAAAACACCAATCCCTAAATCTGATGGTAGGTCGAACACATCGGCCGCAATACAAAAAATCCCAAAGAGATAGTAGGTTGCGATCGACCACCAAAACTTCTTCGGTTCTTTGGAGCGGTAGATCTAACCGTAGAAGCGCTCATACGATTCGCCCATGCATGTATAAACCACACCAAAGAACAATATTAAAAGACCATGCGACATTGGCTTCGTGTACCAAGACCAATTTTGAAGGGTCATCTCTAGGGATTCCAACCTCTTCAGATTCTTTAGCTAAGCAGGCTCGGGAGATTCTATAACTCAATGGCCAAGTCCTGTGAAGCCGCGTAGTCGGAAACTGGCCCACTACCGGATATTAAGATGACCGCGCCAAAAACTAGTTTTAAAGCGCGAAAGAAGTAAAATTTCTAGGACGGTTTGTCGAATTCCGGTCCGGCCGTTCGACTACGTAGTGAAGGCCGGGCAACCGGCCCGCCAGAAAGTGTTTCCGGGGCGACCGTGCCCAGTGCGGCCCAAGCTCCTATATAAAAGTAGCGGCACTGATATGGCGTCCGCTCAACACTCAAGGAGAACACCATGCGTTTCATGATGATCAGTTTTCCGAAAGAGTACGAAACCGCAAAACCCGGCTGGGTACCCGACTTCAAAAGCATGGAGAAAATGGGCAAGTACAACGAGGAACTAGGGAAAGCCGGCGTGCTGCTCGCGCTCGACGGTCTAACCCCGCCCGCGACGATGAGCGCGCGCGTTACCTTCAAAGGCGGAAAGTCGAAAGTTACCGACGGCCCGTTTACCGAAGTGAAGGAGGTGGTCGGCGGCTACTGGATCATCCAGGTGAAGTCGCGCGAAGAGGCGCTCGAATGGGCCTCGCGCATCCCCGGACAGGATAACGAAACGGTCGAAGTCCGCCGGATGTTTGATCTAACTGACTTCGATCCCGAGACCCAAGCGGAGATCCAAAAGAAGTTCGGCGAACCCGGCGCTGAACCGGGCCAGAAGTAAAAAAACTCTCCGCGCTTTGTCGATTCGCGACGCCTCGTGCGACGTCTATGTAGCCGCCACCGGAGAATGGAGAACTCATGAGCCAGTATTTGGTTGCGATTCACCGCCCCAACAACTACGGCCCGTCCGTCGAGGGCGAAGCGATGCAACGCGAGTCGCCTTCTACTCAAATGAGCAATCAACTCACTCGTCGCGACTTCGCTATCCGCACCGCCGGCTTTGGTCTGGCTTTGGGACTCGCGCCTGCAGCTACGCTGGCGGAGGCTGAGCAAGCCTCGCGCTCAGAAACTTCGCCGGCTGTCCCGGATCCATATTCCCTCGTCGATCCGGAACTTCTTCCTACGCTCAAGCAGTTCCCCGCCTTTGACATCTCAGCAGAGATGGTCAGCAAGTTCCGTCTGTTCCCGCGCCGCAGCCCGTGGAGCGGCATATCCCCGGGCCGCCAGGAGCACCCGAGGTTCGTCTTTGGGTCGTTGATCCTGCGCCGTTGGAGAAGGGCAAGCCGTTGTTGCTTTTTATACATGGCGGCGGCTTCATGATGCCCGATCCCGTGTTGATGCCCCGGCTCCAGGAGATCGCGACGGATTGCCATTGTGTCGTCCTCTCGGTTGACTACCGGCTGGCTCCGGAGACGCGCTATCCCGGCTCGCTTGAGGACAATTACGCCGCGCTCAAATGGGCCCATGCCCATGCGGCGGAGCTCGGCATTGATCGCTCCAGGATTGCCGTGGGCGGTGAGAGCGCGGGCGGCGGCCACGCAGCGAGCCTTGCGATTCACGCGCGCGACCGCAACGAAGTTCCCATCGTCTTCCAGCTGCTCATCTATCCCCAGCTAGATGACCGAACGGGCAGCTCCCACCCAGCGCCGCCCGCCATTGGCCACTTTATGTGGACTGCGAGTGCCAATCGTTTTGCCTGGAGCTCGCTGCTCGGTGTTCCAGCGGGTTCGTCCAAGGTGCCGGTAGCTGCCGTACCCGCCCGGGTAGCCAGCGTCGCCGGCCTACCGCCTGCCTGGATCGGCGTCGGTTCTATCGACCTGTTCGTCGAAGAAGACATGGAGTATGCGCGGCGGCTCGTCCATGCCGGAGTCGCAACCGAACTCTTGGTCGTGCGTGGTGCCTTTCATGGATTTGACCTCCTCGTGCCGGATGCCGAAGTCTCCCAACAATTCAGCGCGAGTTGGAAGTCTGCGCTGCGCAAAGCATTCGCCACTGGCAAAGCTGATATAGCAGAGAAGCCAAAAGCGTCGCGGCAGAGTTCGGGGCAGTGAGAAAAGTTTCCTGGACGGTTTGTCGAATTCGGGTCCGTCCGTTCGTCTATGTAGTGAAAGCAAGGCAACTGCGCGGCCCGAAAACCGGTCGTTACAGGAAAAGGAGAAATCATGCCGCAGTATTTGGTTGCGATTCACCACCCCGACGATTTCGATCCGTCCCTCGTGTCCGAAGCGACGATCCGCGATATCGACGTGCTCAACGAAGAGATGGAGGCTGCCGGTGTCAGGATGTTCGCGGGTGGTCTCGCCGCGGCCAGCATCGCGAAGTCGCTGCGGGCGCAGCCCAATGGCAAGGTGCTCGTCACCGACGGGCCGTGCCTGGAGACCAAGGAGCACGTAGGCGGTTTTTGGCTCCTGAAAGCCGCTAACCTCGACGATGCACTGGCGTGGAGGCGCAAGGCCGTCCTCGCCTGTCGGGCGCCGGTCGAGGTGCGCGCGTTTCTCTGACGGAGGACTCAACGAAAGCAACTGAGCGGCAGTGACAACTGCCGGCGATGCTGGCCTGACGGGCCGGTGTCGGGGTGCCGCGAGCCGGGTCAGCATCCCTGCTTCCAAGTGGGCTTACCTAGCTCATCGAAACCGGGAACACCCGTAAATTAAACAAAATCAAATAGGACTCGAGAGGAACTCAGTCATGAGAAAAATCAACGTGCTTGAATTTGTCTCCCTTGATGGAGTCATACAAGCCCCAGGCGGGCCAGAGGAAGACACCAGTACGGGCTTCAAGTATGGCGGGTGGACAAGTCCACATTCCGACGCTGTTCCTGGAACGGCCATGAAAAAGCAGATGAACGTGCCATCTGACTTGTTGCTAGGACGGAAAACCTTTGAAAATTTTGCACGATTCTGGCCGCAGCATAACGACATTTGGCCCGGCGTCAACACCGCGACCAAGTACGTCGCCTCGAATACCATGACTTCTCACGAATGGCAGCCGACCGTGTTTTTAAACGGAGATATTGCGGAAAAAATCACCAAAATAAAGCAGCAGGAAGGGCCGGATTTGCACGTTTATGGAAGCGCAAATCTCGTTCAGACGCTGCTCAAGCATGATTTGGTCGATGCGTTGTGGCTGAAGATTTTTCCGATTACGTTGGGCAGCGGAAAACGATTGTTTGCCGATGGCACGATCCCGGCGGCTTTCAAGGTGACGGAAAGCACAGTCACCTCGAAAGGCGTCATTATCGTCAATTACGAGCGTGCTGGCGCAGTCCCAACCGGAAGTCTATAGACATTCGGCCGGGTGGCCCGGGCTTTTGATCTCGCTGGCATCTCTGACGAGGCTAAAAAAAATGGAGCAGCTGTCGATTTTCGGTCTCCCGAACGACTATCTAATAGCAGAACGATGAGCTACGCCTCTTTGAGTCACGGGAAACAAGGAGGAATTGATGAAATACATCTGTTTGGGCTATCTCGAGCCCGGCAAGTTCGAAAACATGTCTGAGAGCGAGCGCAACACCGTGTTTGACGAGTGTTTTAGCTACAACGACGAACTGCGGAAGAACGGAAATTTGGTCGCTCAAGAACCTCTTCAGCCGCCCAACACGGCGGTGACCGTATCTTGGAAGAACGGAAAGGTTGCAGTGACAGACGGTCCGTACGCGGAAACGAAGGAGCAATTGGGTGGAATTCAGGTGCTTGAGGCGCGCGATCTGAATCACGCAATTCAGCTCATTTCCCAATCTCCGGGAGTGAAGTTGCAGTGTGGAACAATCGAGATACGTCCAGCGGCGGATATAAACGAAATCATGAGAGAGAGCGAGCGGCGACGGCGAAAGGATACCTCGCGATGAGGACGGCCACGAAACCACGCGCCACCTGTCCCGGAATTCCATAACCGAGTCGCTGTCCGAATTTGGACATTGGCTGCCGAAAACGAGCATCCGTCACGGCGCAGCCCATGGTAAGTGATTTACAATGTGGGCGTTTCTATTGGCACCCGTGGTGCTGATAGACGCCGAAGGGGCAAGAAACATGTCATTTTTCCGCGATCTAAGAGTTGCGTTCCACTCGCTGATGCGCAGCAAAGGCCTCGCGACCATCGTGATCCTCACGCTGGCGCTGGGCATCGGGGCCAACGCGGCCATCTTCACGCTCGTACGGGGAGTGCTGCTCAAGCCGCTCGTCAACCGTGACGAGAACCGGCTGATATACATCCGCCAGAGCGCCCCCGGCCTAGGAGCTGACAACACAACGTTTTCCGTGCCCGAAATCAAGGACATCGAAACCAGTGTCCATTCCGTGAGCGAGTTCGGCGATTTCTCGCAGATGGACTTTACGATGGTCGGACTCGGCGAACCTCGCATAGTTCACGGCGGCGTCGTTAGCGGCAACTATTTTGATGTAATGGGCCTGCGCCCTGTTCTCGGCCGCCTCGTCGGACCTCAAGACGACGGCCCCAACGCCGCCGGCGTCATCCTGCTCACGTATCGCTTCTGGTCCACCGTTTACAAAAAAGATCCTAACGTGATCGGCAAGACAGTTCGCCTCAGCAGCATTGGCGATCGTTCGGCCATGGTGATCGGCGTCCTGGAACCCTCTGTGCCGTATCCCGCGGACACAGAGATTATCGGCAACCTCGTCATCAGCCCGCATCATCTTTCGGCCACGATGGTAACGGGCCGCCTCCATCGCATGACCGAACTCTTCGGTAAGCTTTCTCCCGGCGCCACACTCGACCAGGCTCGCGCCGAGTTGCGCACCGTCTACGCCACAATGCAAAAAGATCACAAGGATGCTTATCCCGATAGTAGTGGCTTCGGCATCGAGACGCGGATGCTCCGCGACGAGATTACCTCCGGCGCGCGCACCGTTCTGCTCGTGCTTCTCGCTGCCTCGGGGCTCGTCTTCATCATCGCCTGCTCGAACGTTGCTAACTTGATTCTGGCGCGGACGGTTCGCCGAGAAGGCGAGTTGGCCGTCCGTGCCGCGCTGGGCGCAAGCACTTGGGCGCTGCGGCGCATGTTGTTAGCCGAAAGCCTGCTGCTCTGCGGCGCGGGCGCAGCAATCGGCGTAGTGAGCTCGCAGCCATTGGTCACAATCCTGGCGCGATACGCCTCGCGCTTCTCCGTCCGCGCGCTGGATTTGACGGTTGATTCCAGCCTGCTCTGGGTGGGAGTGGCGCTGGCAGTAGTCGCCGCGGTGATTTTGGCATTTGTGCCGCGCCTGCCATCAGCTAATGCCTCGAATGGCATGAACCTTGCCAGCGGCAGCGTTCGCATCACCAGCAGCACCGCCCGCCGCCAGCGCATCTTTGCGGTCACCCAAATCGCAGCGTCTTTCGTGCTTTTGGCGGGCGCATGCATGTTGATCACTACGCTGATCGCGTTGCAAAAGACCCAGACCGGTGTTGATACGCGTCACGTCCTCGCCATTGACGTTCCGGCGCCGTCCTACGGAAAAACGCCTCAGCAAGTCGTCGATTTTTACAAGGAATCGGTACGTCAAATCGATGCGCTACCCGGCGTCACCGAGACGGCCGTCGGTATGATCGCTCCCTGGCGTGATGCCGACAACTTCGGTGTGGGATTGCAATTCTCGGGTGATGGTCACGTCCACGGCAAAGACGATCCTCGCGCGCAGTGGCGTAACATTTCTCCCGGCTTTTTCAGCGCGCTTGGGGTTCCCATTATTGCAGGCCGGGATTTCAACGATCTCGATGACCAGAATCGAGAGCCGGTCGTGATCGTCAGCGCGACTCTCGCACGGAACATGTTTCCTGGTCAGGATCCGATCAATCGGCATGTCTATTGGACCGATCCCGTGCTCGAGTTCCTTTTCGGCACTGCCAGTGAAAAGGCGCGATTTACGGCGCCACACCGCATTATTGGGGTCGCCGCCGATGTGGACGACGACCATATCGTTCCTTCGCCCACCTCCACCATTTATTACACCTTTGCAGACGCTCAAATGTTCGGCGGTCACATCTTCATCCACACCACCGGAAATCCTTATGCGCTGGTAACGCCAGTGACGAAAATTATCCGGCAGATGTCCGCCGACGAACCCGTGGAGAACCCCGCAACTCTGGAAGACATCCGTGCGAAAGTGCTTGCGCCAGACCGCTTGAACTCCCTGGTCTTTGGCGTGTTCGCAGCGGTCGCGTTGCTCATTGCGGTCGTTGGCGTCGCGGGCGTGCTGGCGTTTTCGGTGAGCGCGCGGACGCGCGAATTCGGCATCCGCATGGCGCTTGGGGCACAGTCGGAAAATCTCCTCAGGCGTGTTGTGACGGAAGGCGTCGTGATGGCTGCCCTGGGCGTTGTGGCGGGCGCGGCGTTCGGGCTCATCGTTGCGCGCGTGGCAGGCAGTTATTTCGGCGACTTAAAAATGCCGGGCGCGTTGCCCGTGATCGTTTCTGCGTTTGTGCTGTTAGGCGCGGCGGTAGTCGCTTCGATGCTCCCAGCGGCACGCGCCGCCCGCGTTGACGTCATACAAGCGCTTCGCTCAGAATGATTTTCTGAATCGCGCTACAGCGCGATTCATCCTGAGATCTCGCCGCGCGGGATCGAAGGGCCTGAATGGCGTTTTTACGACCCCGTAAACCAACGGAATCGTCGAAGTGGAATGACTCCCGGGGCCCGTCATCAAGATTTTCTCTGACAGTCCAATCGGTGGCTAGATGTGTGTGTTGACATCTCGCCTTCCAATTCCTGTCAAGTAAGCCCGAGTCCTAGCGGTTGGAGCACGCCGCCGAAGATTGCACGGCCTCCGGCCGGCGGCTCGTGCTGGAAGGTTACAGCCCGTTGTAGAAGAAATCCGTTTCAAGTGTCTCGTCGGGGCGCTTCGAAGAGATGTTTCGACGTAAGACTGAGCACGTGTTTCAGTTGCTCGGCCTACACGTTTGAGCCCTCTCGTTCAGAGAAATCACGCTCTTAGCTTTAGCCTTGCCGCCGACGCCTCGGTCACGGCGCAGTTGAAAATAATCCACATGCTTGATAAACGCGGTTCTCGTCGATGTGAATTCGGCGAAACGGTCCGGTTCGAGCAAGTTTGTGGTGGCATAGCACTCGCCGGCATAGATCACGTGTAACGCGCTTGTGTTTACCGATTCAATTCCGCTTGCCCGTTTTGTCGAGACATCGGACAAATGCCCCTGGTGGTTCGAAAGGGGTAACTCCTCCAGGTTCGTAAAGCGCTGATTTCGCTGAGGTGAAACTGGCGGCCTGAGGTAGTCCGCAGGGTACAGGTTAAGTACCAGGTGTGAATCGGCGTAGTAGTGCCTTTGTCTTTCCAACGACTCCTTCGCGTTAGCAACTCCGATGGAGGAAGCTGGCACTCCACCGGTGACGCAAATGCGAATGAGGCGCTGCTAAGCAGGATGGACGGGAAAGCGTATTTGCGCGTCACATATTTTATTGTTTGTGTACTTTGGAAAATTGGAAGGCTTCGGGAAGCCCTAGAAAGGGCAAAAGCCCAACTCACGCAAGGCGAAATCAAGATGTTCGGATTGAGCAATACGCTAATGCTCTTCAATGGCTTGCTTCGCTCTCGCTACCCCGATTTCACGAATAACATGTTGGACGATATTGAAAAGTTTCTGCTTGGATTGAAGGAACATCCGTTTCAAATTCTTGAGAAGATTGCGGCAATCCGCACCGCACGATTGATGGGCAATGGGGAGGCGTCACCGGCAAAGAACTGAGCACGTACATCAGCCGTCGCTACTGTGGTTTGTGCCTAGAGATCGTGTCCGGCGGCCCGCAAAGTAACTCTCTCACTCGCCGTCGTACAAGAACTCGGGCTGGTCACAACCCCGTTTCCGGCCAGCAGCGATCACTTGTTCGGTTACGCGATTACACGTCCAAAGAGGCTCATACAGGAACCGGATGTTCTATTGCCCCTCGAAATTAGCGCGCGCTGACTTGCAAGACAGCGTCTCCAGAGCCGGCGGGCGCGACTTGCGCGCGAAAGATTTTGGTTTGTGGATCGTAAGACGTGTCGTTGAGTTTGCCTTGAAGAGCTTTGAGTTTAGGGCGATGCGAAGCGTAGCCGGAGATTGTGAGCACGTCTTCGCCGTGAGCGAATTTGATACTCATCGTTAGAGTGCATTGATCTTCGAGAGCAGCGATGCGTTGCTTCGCGAAGGGCACGATCTTTTCTGTGTCACCCAGCAATGCCAATCCTTGGCGATTCACGGGGGATAGAATCTGGTAGTCCCAGCCGTCCGCGAATTTCATCCGAATACTCCCCGCATCAGGAATCAGTACTCCGCTGTGCGTCATCCAGTCATAGGCAAATACGGGTCCGCTCATTTCCAGATCATTCAGCGGAACGGTGACTCCCTCTTGCGACTCGCTTCGTGCATACGCAAAAACGTAGCGCGTACGCTGATTGCCAAGTGCACTCTGCGACATTGCGACCATAGGCGCGCGTTCATTCAGCGCGTCACTCGCATACATCGAATCAATTGGAAGCAAGGGCGAATCAGCTTTCACGATCCTCCCATCCGCGCGCACAGCAGTTGCCAGATTGTGGGCGTTGGTCTCACCCAATGCGTCTCCCACTCCCACGGGCCCGGCCGATAGTGTGGATAAAATCAAGTTGGGAAGCTCGTTGCTGAAGAAGACGTCCGTCCAAGGCCAGAGGCCGACGGCGCTTGCGAGTCTCGAGTCATACAGAAACGAATCCCACTTTTCGCGATTGAACCGGTCATCGCTGGTCCGAATTGTTTGCACATTTGAATACTGCGTGCTCGCCATGTAGTCGCTCGGCAGCGGCATGCAGTATTGAATGGCGATTCCTTTGCTCAGCATCGCTTCGGACATGTTTCCGAGAAACGCCTGAGTATCCTGCAAATTCATCTCTGTTTGTGCATTGTGATCAAGCCAGTCCTGCTCATATGTGACGACGCCAGCATCTGCTAAATATTCGGCGGTGGATTTCCAAAAAACAGGGTCGAGCACGACGTTGCCAGACATCTTGTACTGCGTGTGATACGGACTGGCAGTAGAAATCCACCGCGCATGCGTAACCATCGGCAGTCCAAGCGTTTGCTCAAACGCTGCAAGGCTATCCGGGAAAAGCTCCTTATCCGCCCGATATGTGTATTCACCATCCGGAAGCGCCGAGCTTACAGAATCCCATCGAGCGTTCGCGCCTTTGGGATACCACCAGCTGTCGAGTTGCATGTATCCAAGCGGCACGCCTAGCTTGTTGAATTGATCGCGCACCGCAAGCAGAGTTCCTGCGTAGCCTAACTTAGGATCAAATTTGTAATAGTAACGGGCGCCGTTGTCAGTCCAGTAGCCAAGCTTCGCGAGCACCACGTTCGCGTCATTCGCAGGACGCTGCTTTCCGCCCAGCGCCAGCAGCGCGGAACCCCAGACCGAAAATGTGCGATTCACGCCCTTATCGAAGACAAGCAGCGTACTGTGAGCAAAGCCGGCGGGGAGCGTCTGGATCGTCTGCCCGATGCGGCTGACCCCGGCGCCTCCCGGTGATTCGTTCATTCGGGAGACGAGAAAGTTGTCCGCTGGCGACAGCATCATTACGTTGCCCAACTTGTCGAAAAGCGACCATGGCCCTTCGGCACCGAGCGCTCCGAACTCATACGTTCCAAAAGTTTTCGTCTGGTATGAAAATTTCATCAAACCAGCTGGCAGGTTTTCGAACGCAGGAAACGGATGCTCGTTTGTACCGGCAGAATTCCAGACATCTCGAAAAATGGCGATCGGCAAGGCGCGATAAATGCGGATCTCCGCTGTTCGCGCTCCGCCCAGGTAAGTCGCGCAAACGGCATCGTAGCTTCCAATTGCATCTTTTCCGGGATTCGATTGAACGGGTTCGGGAGCTTCGGGAAGTCTGCCGACAAGGTGCCAGTCCACTCCGGAAAAATCGAGTTCGTATGTACCGTCCGCCTTGATCGCAGTCCGCAACGTGGCGTTTTGTGCTGTATGCTCAGGTAGATTCAAGGCCCAAGCGGGCACAACGGGACAAAGAAGAACGAAAACCAGCCATATCGAAAACGAACGTAGTCGATAGTGTCGCGGGCCTTTTCTCAAGCGGCGCCTCCTTGTCGCGACGCTGATCGAACTTGCAGATGATGCTTATGATGAAGGGTGAGCGGCGAGAGCCTGGATCTTGCGATAGTTTTGCGTGTCACGAGCTGCCTGCTCCGTCTTGCCTTGCCGTCGGTGAATTTGAGCCAAGACCAAATAGGCCTGCCCGGCAAGCGGAGTTTCCTTCTCCAACTCGATGACGCGCTCCAGCGCATGCGCTGCCACATCGGGATCACTGCTGGCTGCCGCCCTGCCCAAGGCGTATAAAGTTTCCGGCATATCGGGGCGGAGCGACTCTGACTGCCTTAGCTCCTCAGTGGCTTCCTTCATCTTTCCCTGCTGCATCAACGCATTTCCCAAGCGATAAGCGGCCTCCGCGTTTCCGGGCTGCAATTGTGCTTCTCCCCGAAATTGTTCTTCCGCCTTCGACCATTCGGAACCGGCCGCGAAGACTTGTCCAAGCTCAAGCCGCAAGCCCGGCAAATCGGGTCGCATGGCGATGGCTTGTTCATACTCCTTCGCAGCCTCTGGAAGCATCTTCATTTCGTAATCGGTCTGGCCAAGAGCCTGATGCCCTCGTGCAGAATTCGGATCAACGGAACGCAAGCGATCCAACGATTGCCCAGCGAGCGCCGTTGCGGCGCGGCTGAGATAAAAAAGGACTAACTGCCACATTTCTCTCTCTCAAAGCGTTTTCAAAGACCTACAACCAGCGTTAAACTTTCATTGCGTGAGGTTTGCATGAACACGATTTCACTGAAAGTGAATGGTCATCTCCACGAACTCGATGTAGACCCGGCAACGCCACTGCTTTTCGTACTGAGCGACGAGCTCGGCCTGCGCGGCCCGAAGTTCGGCTGTGGAATGGCGCAGTGCGGCGCCTGCACGGTTCTTTTACGTGGCCAAGTAGTGCGCTCCTGTGTGATGCCGGTGAGCTCAGTTGGCCACGACGAGGTTACGACGCTCGAAGGCCTCGGCACTCCCGAGAAACCTCACCCGATCCAACAAGCCTTCATCGACGAAGGAGCCGCCCAGTGCGGCTTTTGCCTCAGCGGCGTAATCCTGACGGCCAGGACTGTCCTCGACGAGAAGCCGGACGCTTCCGACCAGGAGATGCGTGAAGCCCTCGGCGGCGTCTTATGCCGCTGCTTCACTCACGTCCGTATGATGCGAGCAATCAGAAAATATGCGGAGACGAGGAAGATATGAGCGTTTCCCGTCGCGAATTTCTGAAGACCTCCGGCGTGCTGATTGTCAGTTTCAGCGCCGCATCACTGGCAGGGAAGTCCGCAGTAACCCAAGGTCCGTTCGATACACATCGTTCACACATCGATCCCACGAAGCTCGACTCCTGGATAGAAGTGGCATCCGACGGCACGGTAACGGCGTACACAGGCAAGTGCGACCTCGGCCAGGGCATGTTCACCGCTCAGACCCAATTGGTAGCAGAAGAACTGTGCGTCTCCATCGACCGCGTGAAGCTGATTCAGTGCGACACCTCCGTTGCACCAGACCAGGGCACAACATCCGGCAGCCAGTCCACGCCCACGAACTTCAACTCCGAGAATCTCGCGCAGGCGGCGGCAACCGCGCGAGAAGCGCTCATTAACATGGCGGCGAATCACTTAAAGGAGCCAGCCGATCAATTAACAGTGACTGACGGTGTCATCACAGCAAAATCGGCGCGCCACGTAACCTACCAGGAACTCATCGGCAGCAAACACTTCGATATTCCGGTGAGCGCCACAGCAAAGCGGCGATCACCCGCGGAGTGGGTAGTTTTGGGCAAGCCGGTTCCCTCGCTGGACCGAGCCACCCTCATGACTGGCCGGTTCGAATTTGTGCACAATGTACGTGTCCCAGGAATGCTTCACGGTCGTGTCGTGCGTCCGCCGGAGGTAGGAGCCACGGTCGCACACGTGGACGAGAGCTCGGTGCACAGTATCCCAGGAGTTGTAAAAGTCGTGGTGCGCAACAACTTCGTCGGGGCAGTCGCAGAAAAGCAGTCGCAAGCAGTCCAAGCCGCCCGCCGACTCAAAGTGACGTGGAACCCCGGCAAAGGACTGCTGCCTCAGACAACGTTCTACGACAGCCTGCGCAAACAACCTTCCCGCGATACTCTGATCGTGGACTCGAAAGATACAGCGCAAAAGCTCGCAACGGCGAGCATGGTAGCGCGAGCCACCTACGCCTACCCATACCAAATGCATGGATCAGTAGGCGCATCCTGCGCGGTAGCAGACGTGAAACCGAATGAAGCCACGGTTTGGTCCGCGACGCAGTCGGCATATCCCACGCGCAGCATTGTGGCCAAGCTTCTGGGATTGCGGCCCGACAGCGTGCGCGTCATCTACGTCCGAGGCTCCGGTTGCTATGGACTCAACGGCGCCGATGCCGTCTCATTTGACGCGGCGATAATGTCACACGCGGTCGGCAGACCGGTGCGTGTTCAGCTTTCACGGCAAGACGAAATGGCGTGGGAAAACCTCGGCTCGGCGTGCGTGGTAGAACAGCGCGCGAGCGTCGGTCCCGATGGAAACATCATCGCCTGGGACTTCGAAAACTGGGTCGCTTCGCGAGGCAGCAGGCCTGGCTACGACCGCCCAGGCAACGTGATCACAGGATTCTTGGCGGGGTACGAACCGGACCAAATCACGCCACGCGCGGCGTCAGAACCAAAAGAAGAACTACGCAACCGCAGCAACGCGGCGCCGTCCTACATAGCCGGTTGCATCAACGGTAACTGTCGCGGCGCAGGAACCATTCGCAGCGAGCGCGTTCTGTCGCACACGGTGGTATCGCAATTCTTCACGGGCCCGCTGCGCTCCCCGGAACGGATCCAGAATACTTTCGCTCACGAATGCTTCATGGACGAAATCAGTGCCCGCGTAAAAACGGACCCGGTTGCATTCAGGCTGCAGCATCTCCGCGAAACGCGAATTATCGACGTCCTGAAATCGGCAGCGGAAGCTGCAAAGTGGGAAAAACGCCCGTCGCCACAACCAGACATTGCGGGCGCAGGAACCGTGAAAGGACGAGGTGTCGCGTGCGTCGCCTACGAAGGCGACAACGGTTACGCCGCGCTGATCGCCGAAGTAAGCGTGGACCTGGAAAAAGGCCAAGTCCATGCGACGAAATTTACAGTGGCCATTGATGCCGGCCCAATCTCAAATCCCGATGGCCTACGAAATCAAACCGAAAGCGGCATTCTGCAAGGGATGAGCCGCGCACTCTTTGAGGAAGTCACGTGGGATGATAAGCGAATCACGTCGACAAATTGGGGAACGTATACCAGCCCCTATCTGGGATTCGAGATGCCCACGATAGAGGTTGTGCTTATCAATCGTCCCGATGCGGCGGCGACCGGAGCAGGCGAAACCGCAATAACGCTGGTCCCAGCCGCGATCGGCAACGCGATCTTTGATGCGACGGGCATCCGCCTGCGAGAGGTTCCATTTACTACAGAACGCTTTAGAGCCGCGCTCGCCGCAGGCGAGCGGATAAATGGCAGCGGACCGCTAATCAGGGCGTCGTGACCTTCGTGAGTTTTAAGTCTGCAAACGAAGCCCACTTATCATTCTTGTCCTTCTGCTCCATCAGCCATTCCCAGGCGATCTTGTCAGGATTCCAACGATACGTGGTATGAAACGGCCCGTCGGGGTATTCGAATACGAAGTGAAGCTCGTTGCCGTCACGGCCTCCGTAGCCTAAGGTCTCCGAAAACCGCGCCCCAAACACATCCATCAGGTGCAACACATATCGTTCGCTGACAGGATCGTAACCAAGAAACCAGATGGCATCGTAAGCCTCCTCGGATTTAGGAGCATCAGCCGAAGTCTTTTCGTGGATGAGAAGAAACTGGTGGCGCAGCACCCACTCCGCCTTTACCTCGTGGTGCGCACCGCGTCCCATCACTTGCCCCTCGAGTTTCCAGGTCCCGGCCATGTGATCGACGAGAGTATCCCGCCATTCCGGAGGCGCTTGAGCCGCCGAGGAACCCGAAAGCAAAATCGCGATCACCGAAATCGGCAAAAATAAAGTTCCCACCCTTGTAGTTTTCATCCGTTCCCCGCGGCGCAATCCGAACCAATGGCCGGCTGCTGATGAGGATTGTACAGGACCTGTCCAGATTATTTAACATGAACGTTAAATATTCGATTGACTTTTACCCGGCAATTGCAATATATGTTTCACCTGTTGGTTAACAATCGGGCAAAGATTACGGCAATTTTCGCGGCACTGGCGGCCCCAACGCGCCAGCGGATCCTGGAGCATTTAGTCCTGCGCGGCGAGACCCGCGTGACCGAGTTGGCCGAGCCGTTCGGCATTTCATTGCCGGCGATATCGAGACACTTGACTGTCCTCGAGCGCGCCCGCCTGGTCAGGCGAAAACGCCATGGCCGCGAGCATCTAATCCGAGCGAATCCGGGCGGCATGAGAGACGCGCAAAAATGGATCGCCCAATGCGCGGCGGACTGGAATTTCAGTTTTGATTCTCACGAGAATTTACTGATATCCGAAGGGCGAAAGGAGAATAAGCGATGGAATCAGAAGTGAAGGTCTCCGGCAATCGTCTTCGAATCACGCGGATGTTCAACGCTCCCCGTGAAATCGTGTTCGAATGGTGGACGCAAGCCGAAAAGTTGCAGCGCTGGTCCGGCTGCAAAGGCGCCACCAAGTGCGAAATTAAAATGGATTTCCGCGTAGGAGGTTCGTTCACTCAAAAAATGCAGATTACCGTGCCGGTGAATTTTCGTTTACAGGCAAATACATCGAGATCATCAGGCCGGAAAAGATCGCGTATGACGTGGATTTCGGCAAGGCCGTCGCCCGAGTGGTTGTCGAATTCCACGCTCAAGGCGATCGCACAAAAGTGGTCCTAACCCAGGACGGCATCCCCGACAAAACTTCCTGCAAGTTCGTAGCGCAAGGCCCTCGGAATCGTTCGACGAACTCGACTCGATACTCGCAAATGTGAATTCTGTCCCGTCACTTTGAATGGTGAAGGAGGCTGAATGAACTTCAAGCGCATCATTCTCGCGGCCTTCGGCGGTTTCGCGGCGTATTTCATCCTCGGCGGTCTGGCATTCGGGCTCATGCCGTCGCTGCGCAACGAATTTCTCAAATACCCAGCCGTGTATCGTTCTCAAAAAGCAATCAAGACCGTAATGCCGATCGGAATGGTTGCGATGTTCGTGGCAATGCTAGTGCTGGCGGTGATTTACGCCATGCTCTATCGAGGCGGCTCGGGCTTCGCGGAAGGCGCGCGCTTCGGAGCCCTGATCGCAATTTTTGCGGATTGTTCGTTTGTGATTCACAATTACGTCAACCTCGATATAGGCGGGAAATTAACCCTCGAACAGTCCGTGGCTTACTTCGTGGAGTGGATCGCCACCGGCATCGTGATCGGCCTGATTTATCGGCCGCACGCGAGCACGTATTAAACGTCCCGTTTTTATCGCCATCCGTAATGGTGCCCGGTCCAGCGGTAGTTTGTAGAAGTCGCAAAAAGAGCGGAGCCGGTGCTCCCCGAGATTGGAGCGCAGAGAACGAGCAGATAAACAGTCAGGCAGTCGGCAAAATTACCGGTTGCGGAGCTGATTCTGGCAGTTCGTACTTCTGCGGGGCACAACAGGCGGAACTGAGCCGCGAAATATCCCTGCGCATCTCGGGTCTCCGCTTCAAATGTTTCAGCGTCTCACTCAGAATACTCGCCGTAGCCTGATCTTTCGGCATCACCAGCCTGTAATGCATCCACTTCCCATCGCGCCTCGAAGCAACGATTTCAGCCCGCCTTAAATACGCAAGATGTCGCGAGATCTTAGGCTGGCTGATCCGTAGAATCTCCACAAAGTAGCAAACGCAAATCTCCCGGTCGGCAATCAGGTTCAATAAACGCAAACGCGTAAGATCGGCCAGCGCGCGAAAAAGCAAATCAAGCGACGCACTCCGTGTCTTACCCATCGGCGGATGCTATCACACATTCGTCTTGACTTATATGATTCGAGAGGCTAATTTAAAACGTATGCGGATACACGAATATATAAGAGAGACCGTCTTGCCGCCTGCGTATAACGTTCTCTTCTTGTGCACAGGCAATTCGGCCCGGTCGATCAGGGCCGAAGCCATTCTGAACACGAAGAGCAGGCCAACGTTCACCGCCTACAGTGCGGGAACCTAACCTGCGGGTTTGGTTCGGCCTGAAGCGCTGCGTCAACTTGAATCCGCAAACTTGCTCACAGAAGGCTTGCGCAGCAAAAGCTGGAGCGAATTTGCCAACCAGGACGCACCGCAGTTGCATTTCGTTTTCACTGTAGGCGACAACGCCGCCAAGGAGGTCCGTCCCCTCTGTCCCGGTGGCCGATAACCGCGCATTGGGGCCTCCCGGACTTGTCCGCGGCGGTAGCGGGAACACCGGAACAAATCGAACGGGCCTATCGCGATGCATTCAAGACCCTTGATCGGCGCGTCGGTCTCTTCCTTGCTTTGCCCCTTGCGAGCCTCGAAAGCGAGAAGTCGATCGGATCGGGCAGCAATGAATATTCGTATAAAGGAGAATTTCAATGAGCTCGGAAAATATCAGAGATATGGTAAAGGAAAAGTACGGAGAAGCAGCCAAGCGTGTATCTTCCGGCGCAGGTTCAGCGTGCTGCGGTACCAGTCCTGCTTCTGCAGTTGGAGGATGTGATCCAATGACTTCGAATCTTTACGGAGAAGGTGAAGCCTCGGCGCTACCGGACGCAGCGCTGCAAGCCTCGCTCGGCTGCGGCAATCCGACGTTACTGGCGAAGCTTCAACCGGGCGAAACTGTCCTCGACCTGGGTTCGGGTGGAGGCATCGATGTACTGCTATCAGCGCGACGTGTCGGCGCGACCGGCAAAGCGTACGGTCTGGATATGACCGACGAAATGCTAGCACTCGCCGAAGACAATAAACGCAAATCGGGATTGACCAACGTGGAGTTCTTAAAAGGCGAGATCGAAGATATCCCACTGCCTGCGAACACAGTAGACGTAATCGTTTCAAATTGCGTGATCAATCTGTCAGGCGACAAGGATCGCGTCCTGCGCGAAGCATTCCGCGTGCTGAAGCCCGGCGGCCGGTTCGCAATCTCCGACGTGCTTGTCCGCGGCGAGGTCCCCGCCGAAATTCGCAAGAGCATGGAGCTATGGGTCGGCTGCGTGGCGGGCGCCCTGTCGGATGACGACTACCGCCAGAAGCTCGCCGCTGCGGGTTTTGAATCCATCGATATCGAACCCACTCGCGTCTATAAGATCGATGACGCCCGTGAATTTCTCAGAGCGGCAGGCATCGACGCAGATGCGATCGCGCCCAAAGTTCATGATAAGTTCATCAGCGCGTTCGTGCGCGCCAGAAAGCCTGCGAAGGCCGGTGCCTGCCGCGATTCAACCTGCTGCAGTTCCTGAAATGACCCATCTGTCGTACATTACAAACGGCCCTTGTGCTGAGGAGCCGGTGGATGGATCAGGGCATGCTCCGCAGAGAGTTTGTACAGCTGATGGGCGGCGGAGCCTGCCTATCATTAATTCCGGGCTTAATCGCGCAGGCTCTTATCGAGACGACCAAGGCTGACGCAACTCTCCGCATCTCGCCGATAGACCTGGAAATCGCTCCAGGAAAAATCATCAAGACAATTGGATACAACGGCTCGGCCCCCGGCCCGTTCCTGCGATTTCGAAAGGGCCAACAAGTGACGATCGACGTATTTAACGACACTAAAGATCCTGAGCTGGTGCATTGGCACGGATTGTTCCTTCCGGCGGAAGTGGATGGAGCGGAGGAAGAAGGAACTCCCCTCATCCCGCCCAAAAGTTCTCGGCGATATTCCTTCATCGCCCGCCCTTCAGGCACGCGTTGGTATCACACGCACGTCCACGCCGGCCGCAATCTCAAAAGATCCACGTACGCAGGGCAGCTCGTTGCCGGGACGCAGAAATTGGCTGGCCATTTGTGTTTCGTCAGCGGCTGCAGGAAGCATGGAGAAAATCGTTCCGATGGAAACGTTCGCGTCAATATGGGAAGAACCGTCGAGTGGATCGATAGCCACAAAAAGTGGAGCGCCCGGTTGCAAACGCAGCGGGCTAGCCAATTCTTCGGAAAGCACGGCCGCCACCGGTGCCCGCCGCAAAGCATCGATAAAAATGTCATTGGCCGCAATGTCCAACTGCTTCTGAACATCCCCGTCGGAGTTGACAGTCTCCGAAGCAGTGTCAGGTGCGCCGGCAATGTGCCCGAGCGACACGATTTCAGCAGTCTGAATCGCAGCCGACGTTATTTCCCGCAGCAAAGCCGCCAAAGCCCGCGTCTGATCGCTGTCGCTCGCCTTGCGATCGAGGAATTCTTCGAGTGACATGCCATTCGACACGCGCACAGACGATTCCCGCCCATGGTTCGTCCGCAATTCCGCGGCGACAGGTCTCTTGAGGGAGGCATGAGAGGACGGCATGCCAGCAAGGTAGCAAGGGCCCGCCCTCAAGCATTTATCACCTGATTAACAGCAAGTCACATTTGTCCCTAAGTACAACTTGACACATCGTGTACCTGCGCTTATTCTCACGCTCGCCCCACAACAAACTCTGCAACCTAGGTGAACCGAACCATGCGAACCCAGCCCGCACGATTCAGGTCTATTCTCGCGTTTTTCGCCTTTTTTTTGCTGCTGCCGCTGCGGCTATCTGCCCAGACCAGTCCAGCGCCTTCGACCGCGCCGGCGAATCGCATCATTCAGGCCGTGGATGAATCGAAACTGACGGTGCTGAAGGGCAACACGTACTTCATGGCTCGCCCGCAATACGATCGCGGCGCAGCCCCCGGGGCGCTGTCTATGAATCGCATGCTGCTGGTCTTGCGCCGCAGTCGGCAGCAGGAAGCCACGCTCGAGCAATTGCTCGATCAGCAACAGGACCAATCCTCGCCCAACTACCACAAGTGGCTCACACCCGAACAATTCGGCCAGCAATTTGGTCCCTCGGACCAGGATATTCAGACCATCACATCATGGCTGCAATCGTACGGCTTTCAAATCGCCCGCGTTTCAAATGGCCGCACCATCATCGAATTTTCCGGCACAGCAGGCCAGGTCCAGGAAGCATTCCACACCTCGATTCACAAATACGCAACACCAACAGCCAACGGAACCGAAGAACACTGGGCGAATGCAACCGACCCGCAAATCCCAGCGGCACTTGCTCCAGTGGTTGCTGGTGTTGTGACCCTGCACAATTTCATCAAGAAGCCGCAACACGTATTGTCCAGCGACAAATTCAAATTCGTACGCAAACCCGGTGAACTGCCGCAATTCACCGGCACAAACGGCGCCGGCGTCACGGTACATGCAGTCGGTCCGGGAGACTTGGCGGTTATCTACAACGCAATTCCACTGTACACGGCGAGCCCGAATATTAATGGCACAGGTTCCACGCTTGCGGTCGTCGCGCGCTCAAATATCATCGTCCAAGACTGGCTCGACTTCCGCGGCAATTTTGGTCTTCCTCAAACAGGTCTGAATATCGTCGTGAACGGCCCGGACCCCGGCGACCTCGGCGGCGGTGAAGAAATCGAAGCGGTACTCGATGCAAGTTATTCAGGCGCCCTTGCGCCTTCGGCCGCGATTAATTTCGTGGTGTCCGCCACCACAAACACAACCGACGGCGTAGACCTCTCCGAGGTGTACATCATCGACAACAATCTCGGCGACGTGATGACCGAAAGCTTCGGCGGCTGCGAAGAAGGCGTTGGCAGCGCAGAGTCGACCAACATCTCAAACCTAGCCGAACAAGCCGCAGCCCAGGGCATCACCTACATGGTCTCCGCGGGCGACAACGGTTCTGCCGGGTGTGACGACCCCACCGAGAGCGTCGCCACCCAAGGTGTTTCTGTCAACGTCCTGGCGTCGTCCGCTTACACAGTAGCGGTGGGCGGCACAATGTTCAACGACACTGCAAATCCCAGCACGTATTGGAATACCACCAACACCAGCACCCTGGTCTCAGCGAAATCGTACATACCCGAAGATGTTTGGAACGAAAGCTGCAGCGTCGCCGCATGCGGTTCTCAGAACGCAAACCTCTATGCAGGAAGTGGCGGCGTCAGCATTATTTTCCCGAAGCCAGCATGGCAATCAGGTGTCGCAGGAATTCCGGCAACAGGCGATCGAAATTTACCGGACGTGTCGCTGACAGCCGCAGGACATGATCCTTACCTGATCTGTATCGAGGGTTCCTGCGGGCAGGGCGAGTTCCAAGGCGTAGGCGGCACCTCGGCCAGCGTGCAAGCCTTCGGCGGAATCATGGCGCTGGTCAGGCAGAAAATTAATTCGCGGGCAGGCCAAGCCGATTATGTTTTCTACAAGCTCGCTGCCACCGAAATTCTGGCAAATTGCAACGGCTCGAAAACCTCCGGCGGGCCTTCCACCAGTTGTATTTTCTACGACACAACGGTAGGCAATAACGTCGTCCCCGGTATTACCAATGGCGATTACTCCAGCACAGTTGGCTACGATCGCGCCTCTGGCCTTGGTTCCGTCAACATCACGAATCTGGTGAATCAATGGAGCTCGGTCACGTTCGCGCCGAGCGTAACCACCCTCAGCGTTAATCCGGCCACGTTCACCCATGGCACCAGCGCCAACATTAGCATCACAGTCGCACCCAAGACTGGCACCCCGTCATTCAATAATGAAGACGTGTCCCTGATCACGACTGCAGGAAGTTTAATCAGTGATTACTTGCTTTCGAGCACCGGAACAGTTTCATCGTCTACGAACACGCTAGTGGGCGGAAGCTACTCAATAAAAGCTCACTATCCCGGCAATGGTGTTCTGGGATCGAGTGATTCAATTCCCGTGGCCCTAGTCGTTTCGCCAGAGACAAGCACTACAGTTGCCGCCGCACTCAGCGGCAGCCCCACCGGGCCGCCATTCACCAACGGGACCTACGGCACCCCGATTTTCATCCAGGGCACCGTGACGGGACAATCAGGAGTCGGGACTCCAACGGGAACTCTGACAATCGACGCGGACGGAACCGGCGTGGCGATTGTGGGCCTCGGCAGCAACGGTATAGGAGTATCGTCGAGCGCAATCCCCACACTCGCAGTTGGTACGCACACAATATCGGCTGCTTACAACGGCGACGCTAGTTTCAAACCGAGCACGTCCGCTAACTTCAACGTGTCGATAACGAAAGGCCCGACGACTTTACTGGTTCAGCCACCCGGTTCCACTGCTGCATTTGGCAGCGCGATTACGGTTAGTATTTTTGTTGACACCACCAGCGCCGGAACCGCCCCGAGCGGAACTGTTACACTGTTCTCCGGGAGCACGCAAATTGGCACTTCGGCTGTCGCCGCATCAGGGATAGGCGCCAACGGATTCATGATGTCGAGTGGGTCTATTTCGGTCACGGAGACGCAACTCGGCCCCCAAAGCCTGTCAGCCCAATACAGCGGAGATTCAAATTACATAGCGTCGACTTCGCCCGTAGCAACTGTAAATGTTCTGCGCACCACATCGACGACGGTGAGCCCCTCGTCGCCAAGCGTACAACAAGGGCAAAACGTCACCTTCACCGCCCAGGTCGGATCGAATCAGAGCGGTGGACCTGCAATTACCGGTACAGTTCAGTTTTATCTAGGCGGCATTCCAGTCGGCTCATCCCTGACCATCACCAATGGCCATGCTCAGTTCGCTACATCGACTCTAACGGCAGGCCAATCCGGTCTATCGGCGATCTATTCCGGAGACAGCAACTATGAATCCTCGCAAGGATCCGCAAGTTTCACGGTCACTTCAGGCCCCGACTTCAACGTTTCATTTGCACCGCCCACGGTAAATATCAGCGCCCCGGGCGCAACTGGAATGACGATGCTCACGGTGAGTGGATCGAACGGATTCAGCGCGCCGGTCAGTTTCTCCTCTACATGTTCAAACCTTCCAAGCGAGAGCACTTGCTCCTTCAGTCAAGCGATGGTCGCAGTAGGCGGCTCCACAACGCTAACCGTTTCCACGACGGCTCCCAGCTCGCTAGTTCCTGCAAACCGCCATATTGACTTCGGTGGCCGGCGAACAAATGCGCGCGCTCTTCAATTGTTCCTTTTCTGCGCCATTCTGTTGGCGCTGGGAATTCAAATACGCCGTCGCCGCTGGAATTTCACTGTCACGGCGCTAGTTGTCGGATTATTGATCGCAAACGCAGCATGCGGCGGAAGTGGCGGCGGGGGCGGAAGTCCCAAGAATCCCGGAACGCCGCTAGTCCAGAATCAGACCGTCACCATAACGGCAATGAGCGGATCAATCACGCACACTTTCACATTCACGGTCAACGTAAACTAGACTTTGGTCATCTCGCTTACTCTTAGCCGCGTGGCGGGAAAAGTGCGCCGTGGTATCTGCCTTTGAATTTGTAGAGACCGGTCTAGCGCAGTCCAGCCGGACCTGGCAGCCTTTACCTATGCGTGCGAGGCGTGCAACCGCCTCAGCGAATAATCATTCCTGCATAGCCCACGACCTCATCGCGATCTCCGGTAATATCACCGGAGGTCGCATAGCGCACCAACTCCACTTCCTTTGCGCCCAGGTCGAGCATGGCAACCAGCATCGCGGTCGTGGCAGCATATCCGCACATGGTGATGCCCTCATTTCGCACGGTATCGAAAAGCCCGCGCGGATCAAGCGCCAGAATCCGCGCAATCGCACGTTCGTCCTTAGCGCGGGTAACCGAATCGTTATCGTAGTGATTCATGTCTGTACTGGCGATCACCAGCACATGCTCCGGCGCATGCGCGGCGACGACTTCTGCCACAGCATGCCCAAGTTCCTCCAGCACAGGATACCGGTCAACACCCAGCACAATCGGCACGAACTGAAAATCCGGCAGAATCTGCTGCAGAAACGGAATTTGCACCTCGAGCGAATGTTCCCGCTCATGCGCCACAAAGTCATCGTGCAAACGCGGACAAGCCCGCATTATCTCCTTAGCCAACTTCGAATCAATCCGGGCATCGCCAAACGGAGTTCGCCAGCTCCCCTCCGACAGAATCGCCAAGGCTTCGCCACGCGGAAAATGCCGTGGCCCCAGCAAAATACATGGCGAAGGAATCTCGAGCGACGCATAAACAGCCCCGGCAACGTGCCCGGAGTACATGTAGCCGGCATGCGGCACCACGCAGCCGCGCGCCGCAATTTTTGGCGAGCTGGCAAAAACGTATTCAGCGATCAGCCCAGAGAGTTCCCGGGCATCCGATGGGTAAAAGCGTCCGGCCACAGCAGGCAAGCGAATCATTGGAATTTCGATGGATTGCGGAAAGTCACTTCAGCGATCTGCAGATGTAATTTTCTCAAGCGCAGAATTCAGCAGCGGCAACGCGAACAAGAAATAGAATCAAATCGCCTTGGAAGGCTTGCCTTTGATATCGAGCGCTTCCGTCCCACCCGGCATCGACCGAATCTTCACTCTGTCGCCGGTCTGGTAGCCGCCCTGATCCAGGATTTTGTTGATCTTGTCTTGGGCCTTATCGGCATAAGTGAAGGTATGAACCTTCATCTCGTTGTCGGCCTCGCGAACCATAATCGTATGCTGGTCCGCGTGAATCACTTCGGCCTTCAACCATTGCGGCTTCACAGGCTTCTGCTTCACCACAATCGGAGCTGCGGATGAATCGCCATTGATTTGCGCGCGAGCAGGCGCAGCGCAAATAAGCACAGCACCAGCGCACAATATGGCCACCGCTAAAAATTTACAGTTCTTCATCGAAGGAAATCTTCAGCGACTTCAGAAATTTAATATCCTGCTGCGTAATCTCAACGCGGGGCTCGATAGTCTCTTCCTCAAGGCTTTCATCGTCGACACGAATGTGAAGAGATTCCAAGAACCGCCGGTCCTGCTTGGTCATTTTGGCGTCCTGCGCGGACCTGCGAGCCAGGCCGATGGTGGCGTCGAGCTTAAGTACAATGTCGAAGCCGGCTGAGCGCACTCCGGAAATAGCTTCGGCAATCCGGTCGGAATCAGACACGGTATCATTGATGGCGTGTCCCAGCTCTCGCAGCAACTGCTTCATGCGGTCATCGAGTTGCAAGGGCATCACCTCCTGTGAAACCCCTTCCTAAGCTCATTCTAGGGCGGCGTCGAGCGCGAAACAAGACCTTGCTATGCCTCACGAACCCCTAGAGTTACTGGTCACGCGTCCAGTACCGCACAGCCAACGCCGCGCAGTGATTGCCGCCAATGTGTACTAGAATTGACAAATGGCCGACGGCTTCTATTCAGCGCTATGGAAGTCCACAAAAATTGCGCTGCGCGTAATCTGGCGCGCCACCCGCCAGCTTTTCCACGAAGCCACGGGCGCATTTTTCGCCATGTTCGCGCTGTACGGCGCGGTAGCCGCATATAGGGAATGGCATAGCCGTCCGACAGTGTGGCTAGTCGGCTTTACCGTCGTTTACGCGCTGACCATGGTAATTTTCGCCATCGCGTCGTTTCGCAGGGCGCGCCGCGTACGTTAACTCATTCATGGCTAAAAACATTACGAAGCCCCCGAGCCAGTCCGAGCCAAAGACAGCTTCGCCATCCGGTCTGCCCATGGAAGCAGTAGTCAATGCGAGCGACCTGACCAACTGGGACGCGGAACGCGACCTCGGCTATCCCGGCGAATTTCCATTCACTCGCGGCGTTTATCCCACCATGTATCGCGGCCGCCTTTGGACCACTCGCCAATACGCAGGTTTCGGTAGCGCCGTGGAATCAAACCAACGCTATCGATATCTGCTAGCGCAAGGAGTAAAAGGCCTTTCGGTTGCATTCGACCTCCCCACGCAAATCGGCATGGACTCTGACCATGCTCTCGCCCAAGGCGAAGTCGGCAAAGTAGGCGTAGCCGTCGATTCACTCGAAGATATGCAAACGCTCTTCGATGGCATCCCGCTGGAAAACGTCTCCACATCGATGACCATCAACGCCACAGCGGCAATCCTTCTTGCACTGTACGTAGCAGTAGCCAAGCAACAAGGCGCGAACCTGAAGCGCCTCGCCGGCACAGTGCAAAACGACATCCTGAAGGAATACATGGCGCGCGGCACATACATCTATCCGCTGCGGCCCGCGATGCGTATAGTCACCGATATTTTCGCCTGGTGCCGCAACGAAGTCCCCAACTGGAACGCCATCTCGATTTCGGGCTACCACATACGCGAAGCTGGCTCGACCGACGTACAAGAAGTCGCCTTCACTCTCGCAAACGGAATCGCCTACGTCGAAGCGGCAGTAGCAGCGGGTCTCGCCGTGGACGAATTCGCGCCGCAACTTTCATTCTTCTTCAACTCGCACAACGAGCTGCTGATGCAAATCGCGAAATTCCGCGCGGCTCGCCGCCTGTGGGCCCGCACCATGCGCGATCGCTTCCATGCGCTCGACCAACGCTCCATGATGCTGCGCTTTCACGCGCAAACAGCAGGCTCATCGTTAACCGCGCAACAACCCGAAAATAATCTCGTGCGAGTAGCCTTGCAGTCGCTAGCAGCAGTTCTGGGCGGCTGCCAGTCGCTGCACGCCAACGCGCTCGATGAAGCCCTGGCGCTCCCGACCGAGCAATCCGCGCTACTAGCGTTACGCACGCAGCAAATCATCGCCGATGAAACAGGTGTAGTGAACACGATCGATCCGGTAGCAGGCTCCTACGCTATCGAAAAACTAACAAACGAAATCGAAGCCGGCGCTGAAGACTACATAAAGAAAATCGACGCCATGGGCGGGATGTTGCGTGCGATCGAGGGAGGCTACGTCCAACAGGAAATTCAAAAGTCAGCCTACGAATATCAGCAGGCCGTCGACTCCGGAGAGCAAGTGATCGTCGGCGTGAATCGCTTTCAGGCTGACGATGGAAGATCGATCCCGACGTTGAGCATCGATCCCGAAATCGAACGAACGCAAGTCGCACGCCTGAATGCACTACGCACCCGCCGCGACACCGCAAAAGCAAACGCAGCGCTAGCGGAAATTGAACGCCGCGCTCAAACCAGCGAAAACCTGATGCAGGCAATCCTGACCGCAGTCGAATCGTACGCCACAGTAGGCGAGATCTCCGACGCCCTACGCCACGCCTTCGGCGAATACCAGGAATCCATCGTCATCTGAGGCACACAGCTACAGGCTGGTCTACCTGCCTGCTTGAATAACCGGACGCGTCGCGGGCACAGTCTTATCCGAAGCCCCGGTCATCGGCAGCCACACCTGAAAACGGGTATCGCCCGGTTTCGACTGCACTTGAATATCACCGCGGTGTTTCTTCACGATGCGTTGCACGGTGTCGAGTCCGAGCCCGGTGCCTTCGCCAACTCCCTTGGTCGTAAAAAACGGCTCGAAAATTCGTGGTAGGATTTCGGCCGGAATCCCAGGTCCGTTGTCAGCGATCACCACGACGATGCAATCATCTTCGCGGTACGCGCGAATATTCAACTCTCCCTTACCGCCCATCGCATCGATGGCATTGTCGATGAGATTAGTCCAAACCTGATTCAACTCGCTGCCAAATGAATTCACTAGGAGAGCAGTTTCCTCGTAATCCCGCTTCACCTCGATTCCATGTTTGAGTTTGTGGTTCAAAATCGTGAGCGTCGTTTCCAGGCTTCTGACGATATCGACGTTTTGTATCGGCGCCTGGTCCATGAACGTATACTCTTTGATGGCCCGGACCAAATCGGATATTCGCGAAGTGCTGCTTTCAATTTCTTTGAGGACGTTTCCGATCTCCACCGAAGCAGCGATCCTCACCAGGGCAGCGCGTGCAGTATCCGCATCGAGGGTAGCGAACAACGATTCCAGCCGTTCCGGCTTCACGTTCTTGCGCGCCAGCTCGGACGCAATTTGCCACATGTCCTTCTGCCCGTGACTGCGCAAAAGGGAATCAATCTGTTCCTCAAGATCGCTGACCATAAGCGCATCAGGCGGAACTTCATCGCGCTGCACGAACGATGCTTCCAGCTTCTCGATTTCGGATTTCTGCGCAGCGGTCAGATCGCGGGCTCCCAACTCGTGGCTTGCGTCCTTGATACGTTTCAAAGCCTCGCGCAACTGGCTGGCGGCACGCTGCGCCGCAGAAGCTGGATTGTTGAGTTCATGTGCCAGCCCAGCCGATAATTTTCCAAGAGCAGCCAAGCGGTCGCGTTGCTGCTCCATCCGTGTGGTCTCACGAATCCTGTCGGACATCATGCCCACAAGCCGCTGCGTCAATTCCGGCATCTTCTGTACAAGTTCGGGGAAAAGAGAAGCGGGAAAACGCAACGCGCATGAATCGGTGATAGCCCGCGCCGCGATTGTGAATTGCTTCATTCTCGAAAAGGGGAGCAAGCCGGTCACGCTGCCCGCCTTTATATCAATCACCACAGTCTCCCCGCCGAGTTCTCCACGCGCCTCCATCTCTCCGCGAATAATGACAAACATCGCGTCGGCGGTATCGCCCTGCCGAAAATACAAATCACCGGCCTTGAGGCACATCTCCTCCGACCGGC
The DNA here is from genome assembly GCA_963703675.1 of uncultured Acidobacteriota bacterium. Classification (GTDB taxonomy): domain Bacteria; phylum Acidobacteriota; class Terriglobia; order Acidiferrales; family UBA7541; genus Palsa-295. The sequence goes on from CAVPFH010000019.1 coordinate 239,169, forward strand.
CGAGAAACCATTCAATCTGGTCATCCGGCAAGCCGGCAAACGCCGGCACGCCAAGCAATTCCGATTTTGTGACCATTTACACCTTGCTCAAATATTGATGGATGAATTGCACTGCAACAGATCCTTCGCCCACTCCGGAAGCCACGCGTTTCACCGATCCGTGCCGCACATCGCCCACAGCAAAAATCCCCGGAACATTCGTCTCCAGCAAAAACGGATCGCGATCGAGCGGCCAGCCCTTCGGCCGCGTCCCCTGGCGTACAAGATCAGGGCCAGTCAGAATAAATCCGCGTTCGTCACGTTCGACAACACTCCCAAGCCAATCCGTGCGCGGCTGCGCCCCAATAAAAATGAACATCGAACTCGCCGGCACCCGCTCAATCTTGCCGCTATCCGAACACAACACTGAAATTTCCTCCAGATGTGTGTCCCCATGAGCTTCCACCACGCTGGCATGCGCCCACACCTGAATATTGGCGGTCGCTTTAACCTGGTCAATCAAGTACTGTGACATCGTGCTGGCCAGAGAATCGCCTCGCACCAGAATGATCACGCGCTCGGCATACTTCGCGAAATTCATCGCTGCCTGACCGGCAGAATTCGCACCCCCAATCACGTAAACGTTTTCACCCTTGCAGGAGAGCGCTTCGGTCGCGCCACCGCCGTAATAAATTCCCGCGCCCTGTAAACGGTCGATCCCGGGAGCTTCCAGCCGCCGCCATTGCACCCCAGTAGCAATCATCAAAGCGTGGCACGATATTTCGCTATCGTCCGCCAGCTTGACGATGCGATAAGGCCCCTCCGACCGCACACTCACGACTTCCTGCGGCGAAAGAATTTCCACATTGAATCTTTTCGCTTGCGCCACCGCGCGCCGTGCCAGATCACCACCGCTGAGCCCCACCGGAAATCCCAGATAGTTTTCGATGCGCGAACTCATCCCCGCCTGCCCACCGGGCGCTTCCCGCTCAACCATCACGGTATGCAATCCTTCCGAAGCGCCGTACACAGCAGCCGCCAGACCCGCCGGGCCGCCACCAACAATCGCGAGGTCGTAAAAATTAGTTTGCGCGCGCGTTCGCAGCCCAACCTTCTGTGCCACATCCGCCGGCAGGCTTTCCAGAAGTTTCGTCCCGTCCGGAAAAAGGACCACCGGCAGCTTCCCCCCTTCCGGCCCCAGCGCTTCCAAAAGATGTTTGGTCTCCGGATCGTTGGCGGAAACTTCCACATCAATCCACTGATAAGGCACGCGATTGCGCGCCATGAAATCCCGCAGTTCATACGACCGCGGCGACCATCGCGTCCCCAACACACGAATTCCCTGAAATTTCGGATGATACGAGGCCTGCCAATCATCCAGCAAATCATCCAATTGGGGATACAAGTGCTCCGCAGGCGGATCCCACGGCTTCAAGAAAAAAAAGTTGATACTGGCTTGATTGATGGCGTTGATGGCCGCGTTGGTATCAGCGTAAGCAGTAAGCAGCGCCCGCTTCGCCTCCGGAAAGATCCGCATGGCTTCCTGCAAAAATGTAACGCCGTCCATACGCGGCATACGCTGGTCAGCCAGAAGCAGCGCGACGCTATCGTTTCGAATCTTCAACTGCTTCAAAAGTTCCACTGCACTTTCAGGGCTATCGCTTCCAATCACTCGATAGTCGGCGCCGTAGTGCGACCGCAAGTCGCGCTCAATCGCGCGCAGCACATCGGAGTCATCATCCACACTCAGCAAAACCGGTTTAGCCATAATGATCCCACCTTAACGTGAGGTCCCGATTCTATGCTTCCAGAGAGCGCTGGGACAAACTGAATAGCAACTGGGACGGATTGGTTTAGTCGCCCCATTAGACGTCCTATCCCAGCAATATGATTCGCGCGAATAAACCATTGCAAACGATTGTGAGGATGGCCTGTGGGCCCCGCAGGGCTTGACGATGTCACAAACCAAAAGAATTCAGTTGGAATGGAGCTGTCCGCCACTTACGGGCCGAGAACGAGGCAGAAAATGAGGAAGATAATGACGGCTGTTAACGGACCACGAACGGGCTAGGCACAGTTGCGGGCGGTATTTGCCTTTCATCCCGGTCGCGCCTGTGCGCCATCATTTCGCCAATTCGCGCTGAAGCCATAAAAATATGACGCACAGGCAAAATCCCGCCGAGTTTGGTACTGCCAACTGCAGCGAGACCCATCGATGCCATGCAGCCGCAGCGCGTGCAGTCCGGATCTCCGCCAAACTGGCAAGGAGTAATCTTCGTTTTCAAATCAGCGGAAAGAGTCAAGGTCGTGCGGGCAAAAATACAATCCTTAGGAGATGCGGGTGGTTTGGCAAACTCGCGCAAAGTCCCCGGCCCCACATCGAACTTCGGAAAAATCCGCCGCAGTCTCAGCAATTCCTCAATCGCGCGGTCGCGCTCTTCCACAGAAAGGCACTCCGGCGCCTCCGCACCACGCTGCGGCGTAAAAAAGCTAGTCCAGATCTTCTTGATCTCCGGCCGCGTCGCCCAGAAGCGAAAGAACTCTTCCAGATACCCGTCGCGCTTCATCATCTGCCCGGTAATCGTGCAGTGCACGATCACCTGCTGGCCCTCGATATTTTTCAAGATCCTCGCGTAGGTAGCAGGCTTGCGGCGCTCATCATGTTCCGGCTGAAGACCATCAATAGACACAGCAAGATTGAAACCAGGCAGGGAAGCCCACGATTTCGGAACGGCCCGGAACGCGCTGGTAACCACTTGAATATAAATTCCCCGCTCGACAAGTTGCGGCAGCAACACCTCCAGTTCGCGCAAACGAACCAGCGGATCCCCACCCACAATCGAAAGGTGCAAAGGCCGCTCTCGGTCGACTAAATTCAGCACGCCCCGCACCAGATCGTCGCCCTTGTGATCCACCAACTGCCGCAACGTCATTCCTCCAGTAAGATGCTCGTCCTCATAGGCATAGCAACCCGGGCAGCGCAGCGGGCATTCCTTCGTAATCTCAATCGACATGCTAGGCGCCCGGCCATTCAATATCGCCGCCCACGCCTTCAAAACTTCCTTCGTATGCATGAAGCCCTCAGCTCTGACGCGGCTTTTAGCCGCTTTTCGATTGGTCCTTTGACGTCGTCCAAGACTAGTTGAGGTTGTGTGGGCAGAAAAAAGACTCTTACGGCCGAGTGCGTGAATAACAACAATACATCTATGCCGTCGAAAAGTCTCCCATGAGACGCGCACATTTTTAGATTCGTTGCCTGTTAACTTTTTGCAGCACTAAGCCCAGCGATCAGTTTACGTTTTAGAATGGCTTTCGGAAGTAGCCACCCCAGCCAGCGTAGGCCTACGTTAAAATTTCCTTAGGTGCCCAGTCAATGAAACCCTCCCGCGCAACTATACTTATCGTGTGCGCGTGGGTCTTTTTCGTGGGGGGCTACGCGGCCGTCACTCTTCTGGTTCCTCGTGACTTCATTCTGGCCGGTTCCAGCTATTTTTTCGCCTGCCTGGTCCCACTTTTCGCCAATACCTGCCTGCTTTGGAACGCCGCATCACCCTACAAGCGCCAGAACGGCTTTTGGATGCTGCTGGCGCTGGGCTGCACCTTCTGGCTGGCGGGCATCCTCTTTCTGATTTACAACCAATTCGAACTTCATAACTACGCCCAAACCCCGTTCGTAGCGGATCTGTTTTTCTTTTTGCACACAGTTCCTTTCATAGCCTCGCTCGCGCTAATGCCCCATACCCGCAAGATGCGCGAGACCTTGCGTTTCGGTTTGATCGACCTCCTTCTCCTGGCGCTCCTGTGGCTTTACGTCTACATCTTCGCGGCGATGCCCTGGAAATTGGTAATGCCAGACCAGCAGCTGTTTCACTCCCGTGATCTCACCAGCTACTTGATTGAGAACATTGTGGTCGCAGCCGGTTTCGGGCTGCTCTTCCTGCGTACCAGCGGCTCATGGCGCACGGTATACGGAAATTTGTGCGGAGCCTCGACGCTCTACGTTGTGGGGATGTTTGCGGCGAATTATGGCCACGTATCCCAACACGTAAGCGGCCTGATGAGGTTGCCGATGCTGGCCTCGTTCGTCTGGCTGGGAACCACAGGTATAATTGCGCACGGCCTGACGTTCGAACCCGAACCCATCCCGACGCCGCTGCGACGCGACACGCAATGGCCCGCCCGCGCGGCAATGTTGGGTGTGCTGGCAGCGCCCCTACTGGCCGCTTGGAATCAGTTCCTAAGCACCGCCCCTGACCCAGTGAAACGATTCCGCCTGTTCGTTACGCTAGCCGTGATTTTCGTCGGAGCCGGCTTGGTCTTCTTCCGCCAGCACCTCGTATACCAGGAACGCACTGGCTTGGTGCGCGAACTATGGGATTCGCTGGAAAATGTGAAACGCTTGCAAACACATTTCGTGCAGTCCGAAAAATTGGCGTCCCTCGGAAAGCTAGCCGCAGGCGCCGCGCACGAAATCAATAACCCACTCACCGCAATTCTTGGCTATGCCGATCTGCTGACCATCGAAAACAAAGCAGAGTCGCGCCCGCACTCGATGGGCGAAAAAATTCGCGAACAGGCTAGGCGCACCAAGGATCTCGTGAACAACCTGCTCAGCTTCGCACGCCAGGTTCCAGCCGAAAAACAATTGCTCGATCTGAATACGGTTCTAACCGGAGCAGTGCAACTGCGCAACCTCGATTTGCGCCAGAAGAATATCCGCATCGAATTGGAAAATCGCAGCATCTTGCCCGCGGTGCGCGGCGATCCGAATCAACTCCTCCAGGTTTTCTATCACCTGATCAGCAACGCAGTGGATGCAATGGTCCCGGTCGGCGGCGGCGTGCTGCTGATCCGCACGCTACGGGAACGCGGCAACGTCGTCATCGAATTTTCCGACACAGGCCCGGGCATGAAAGAACCAGATAAAGTCTTCGACCCGTTCTACACCACGAAAGAGGTGGGAAAAGGAACGGGCCTAGGGCTGAGCATCTGCTACGGCGTAATGCAGGAACACGCGGGAAGAATCGTTGGCTTCAACCGCCCGGAAGGCGGCTGCACATTCCGCCTGGAACTGCCCGCAGTCCTCGCGGTTTTCCCGCAAGTGTCATCAGCGCAAGTCGCGCCGGTCGATACCCGATAACACGAGGTTAGGAGCGAGGCAGGATAAAGAGAGACGGTAGTAAAGATCGAGAAGCGGTAAGGATCGAGACGCGGTGAAAGGCGAGAATTACAGTCGAATTGCCTTTCGGTTTTTGTTTTCGTTTGTGGTTTTTGTTGCCGACCCTGCCAATTAGAGCCGTCATCCTGAGCGCAGCGAAGGATCTCTCTTCGCCTTCGCGCAACGATACCGGACTTGAATCGCGGAAGGGTTTGAGTCTCCGGGTTTGCACCACTGCGGCCCGCACTTCGGCGCATTCAATCCATATGATACAGTCGAAAATTCGATGGACACCTCAGCGACAGCCCCAATTCCGGCCATTGCCACCGAACATCTAACGCGTCGCTTCGGTGACTTGATAGCCGTAAATGATGTAAATCTTCGCGTAGCCCAAGGCCAGTTTTTCGGTTTCCTGGGTCCCAATGGCGCAGGCAAATCCACCACGATCAAAATGCTCACGGGCCTGCTCGCCCCGAGTTCCGGCAGAATGCAAATCCTGGGCATCGATCTAGTACGAAACTCGGTTGACCTGAAACGTCAGATCGGGGTAGTGCCGGAAGGCATGGCGCTCTTCGGCCGCCTTACAGGTTCCGAATATCTGAACTTCGTAGGACGCATGTACGGCCTGGATCGCGTAACATCCGCGAAACGCACTGCGGAGCTGCTGGATTTCATGCAGCTGGTCGACCAGCCAAAGACTCTAGTCACCGACTACTCCCACGGCATGCAAAAGAAACTAGCCCTGGCCGCCGCAGTAATTCACGGCCCCAAAATCCTCTTTCTCGACGAGCCGTTCGAAGGCGTCGACGCAATCGCGTCGAACACGTTGAAAGCCATGCTGCAAAGCATGATTGCGCGTGGCGCCACGATCTTTCTCACTTCGCACGTACTGGAAATCGTCGAACGCCTCTGCAGCCACGTCGCCATCATTCATCGCGGCCAGCTGGTCGCTCAGGGATCGATCGAGGATCTTCGCGCAGGAGTCGAAGCCCAGGCGGCGGCAGCCCTAACGGCGTCCGGCGTTACCGAGCCGCCAGTCACAGCCCCAGGTGAAAAACTCACGCTTGAAGAGATTTTCCTCCGCATCGTCGGCGGCACTCGCCGGGTAGATCAGGAACTTTCATGGTTGGGCTGACCACATCCGCATCACCGCACGTGCGCGGACAATTTTCCGCGATCGCCTTCGTCCGCTGGCGCCTCTTCGTAAATTCACTTCGCACCGTCACAGGACGGCTCGAGCTAGTAGCGCGGGGATTCATGTTCTTTGGATTCACTATGCTGGGACTCGGCGGCTCACTGGCAATGGGCGGCGCCGCCTGGTATTTCGTCTCGCGCGGTCGGGTCGAACTGCTGGCGACTTTGCTGTGGCCCATTTTCTTCTTCTGGCAATTTTTCCCGGTAGTCGCCACTGCCTTCACCGAAACAATGGATTCCTCCAACCTGCTTCGTTTCCCGCTGACGTTCCGTTCTTATTTCGTAATTCGCATTGCTTACGGTGCGTTGGACCCCGCCACGGCGGTAGCAAGCCTCTGGATGGTGGGCATCGCGATCGGAATTGCCGTTGTCAGTTTCCCGTATTTCGTGCTCTCGCTGCCCGTTCTGCTTTTATTCGCGACATTCAACATCTTGTTGTCACAGATGATTTACACCTGGGTAGAACGCTGGCTGGCACGCCGGCGAAGCAGGGAAATCCTGGGATTTGTTTTCCTGGTATTCATCATCAGTTTTCAATTCGTCGGCCCGCTGGCTAGCCGGTACGGGCTGAAAGCGCGTCGACAAGTAACTCAGATCACCGGCCAGACGCTGCCGGTCGAGCGCCTGCTACCACCAGGTTTGGCGGCCTCAGCAATCGCGCAAGCTGTGCAAGGGGATTATGCACCTGCCTCCGCGGCGTTCGTCGTGGAGTGCGGATATGCGCTAGCAGTTCTTTGGTTGTTGGACGTACGCCTGCGCGCTCAATATTCCGGCGAGAACCTCAGCGAAGCCATCACGCGGCAAGCAAAACCAATCGGCAAACAAAAAGAACGTCTCGGCTGGGATGTTTTCGGTGCGCCAGGCCCGATCTCGGCTATCGTCGAAAAAGAATTCCACTATCTCTCACGCAGCGGTCCCATGTTGTTCACGCTAGTGATGCCCGTAGTAATCCTCCTGATTTTTCGCCTCTCGCCGGGAAGAACCGGCAGTCCTGGCGGACTTTTCTCGCGTGCCACGGACCTTGCTTTTCCCGTCGGAGCCGCCTACTCCCTCTTGGTGTTGACCAATCTCATCTACAACAGTCTTGGTGCCGATGCCGGCGGTATTCAGTTTTACTTCGTCTGCCCGGTACGGTTTCAAGAAATTCTGGTGGGGAAGAATCTGGCGCACACCTTGGCGATGGCGATAGACCTGGGATTAGTGTGGGTCGCAACAAGCCTGTTTTATCGCCCGCCCGACTGGGACATAGTGCTGGCCACGGTCACAGGCGTGCTGTTCGCCTTGATTGTGAACCTCACCGCCGGAAACCTTCTGTCGATCTACACGCCAAAGAAAATCGACTTCGGCACATTCGGCCGCCAGCGCGCCTCAGGTGCCACGGCCTTCGCAAGTCTGGGGATACAAGCTGTAGTAACCGGCCTGTGCGCGCTAGCGATCTTGACGGCCCGGGCCTACGGCCGTGTTTGGATTGCCGCGCTGGTATTCTTAGCCATGGCAGGAATCGCCGGCATCATCTACATCGTAGTGTCAAAACGCATCGATGGGATCGCGCTGAAACGCCGTGAAGTGCTGATCACAGAACTTTGCAAGGCACAATAAAGCCTGATGAACGTCGAAAAGCCCGGAAACGCCTGAGATATAAATCCCAGGGCAGCGCCATACAAGCGCCGGGTACGCGATAGAAAAAATCCTGAGCGGCGTAGGCGCGACACATGCCTCGCACCTACGTCCTGCAAGCTGCCTCCAATCTCGTTCGTCGGGTTTCGCACGGCCTCATCCACAAAATAGCGATTGCAGTAACCCTGAGACAACGCAGCGAATTTCGAGTTGCCACAAGATCTCTCTTAGCCGCTGAACTCCCCTCATGAATCGAGCCGCAAACAGAGCGCGACAGAAAGTGGCCCACCGTCTTCGCCTTGCGCGATTCATGATGCCGGAGTAAATTCGCAGCGGCGCCAAATTAACGATCAATATCCCCCGAGGTCCGATGAAACGCCGTGTCTTTCCGTTTTTCTTCTCTCTAATTGTTCTGCAATCGCTGCCCGTCGCCGCACAGTCGCAATTTCCACCGGCCGCGCACGGCGTTTCCACGCCTGATCTCGAGCAACTTGTCCAGGCCCCCGCAGTCTCGGGCCACGAAACGCAACTCACAGAAAAAATTATTGCCGCCCTGAAGACCTTTCATCCAGTGACCGACAACTTAGGCGATGTAATCATCAATATCGGGAGCGGGGCCCCGCATCGCCTGCTAGTCGCGCCGATCGACGAGCCCGGTTTCGTAGTTAGCGAAATCACGCCGGATGGCTACCTCCGTGTGCAAAGGCTTCCACAATGGAGTTTGCCGCCAATCTTCAATGAACTTTACGCAGCGCAGCCGGTAAGAATTGAGACAGCGGACGGCAATTGGGTCAACGGGGTAGTTGCCGGCCTGTCAGTGCACCTTCAAGGCGCGCGCGCCAATCCCCCAAAGGCCGGAGAAATCGAGAATATGTATGTGGACATCGGCGCCAGCTCCGCAGCCGAAGTTCGCAAAGCCGGCGTGGACGTTCTAAACCCGATCATCATCAACCGCAGATTAATGATCCTGGGCTACGGCAAACTAGCAGGCGCGACCATCGGCGACCGTTTCGGAGCCGCCGCCCTGCTCGAATTACTAAGCCAAATCGATCCCGCAAAAATTAAAGGCACCCTAACGATCGCATTCGTAGTCCAACAGCGCACAGGCGCGCGCGGCCTCCAGCGCATACTCACCCAGGTACAAGCCGACGAAATGATTTACGTCGGCAGACTGCTCCCCGGCGGTCCAATTCCACAGATGGAAACGCTGCATCGCGCCCCGCGGCGAGAACCCGGCTCCGGCGTCCTGATCGGCGTGCAACAAACCGACGGCGCGCTAAACGGATTTCAAGCCGAACTCAAGCAGCTAGCCGACGGAAATAAAATTACATTCGCATCTGACTATTCCGCGAGCCCCCTTCCCTCAAGCTATCTTCCGTTGCCCGAGCTCCCCGTGAAATGGGCGCACCTGGGTGTCGCAATATCCTGGCCCGACACTCCCGCGGAAACCATTAATGGAAGCGACCTGCGCAAACTCACAAATCTCCTGGAGCTTTACGTGCAAGGGGCGGCTCCAGTGGATTCGGGTTGGACTTTCACGGCTGACGGCCGTTTCGAGAAGTTGCACGAACGTTTGCCGAATATTCAAATTCTCAGCGAGCTAGTACAAACCTACGGCGTAAGTGAACGTGAAAATGCCGTGCGCGATGCAGTCAAGCGCCTCCTTCCGCAATGGGCCAAGCCCGAAACCGACGACGCCGGCAATCTGATCCTGCATCTAGGCACAGCCCCGCCAACGTCGCAAACGTCGCGAATTCTGGTGGTCGCACACATGGACGAAATCGGTTTCGCGGTGAAATCCATCTCCAACGACGGCCGCCTGGAAGTCGAATGGCGAGGCCGTGGCGACCTGAGTTTCTTCGCAGGCCATCCAGCGCTGGTGCACACGGCGACGGGCGATCGCGACGCAGTCATCGAATTACCCACCGGTTGGGACTCGCCGAATTTCAAATGGCCCACCGACGCAGGAGAACCAGGCTCGACAAACACAATCCGCGTAGACGTCGGCGCCAGCAATCCAGAAGAAGTCGCCAAACTAGCCATCAACACCGGTGATGCAATCACAATCCCGAAAGCCTATCGCCCGCTGCTAGGCACGCGCGCAAACGGCCGTAGTTTCGACGATCGCGTAGGCGACGCCGCCCTGATTTCCGCAGTCTGGCGGCTAGGCGCTCCGCTGAAAGATCGCGACGTCACCTTCGTATGGTCAACAGGCGAAGAGATAGGCCTGGTAGGCGCAGCAAAACTAGCCAAGCGCCTGGCAGCGGAAGGCCACGAACCAGATTACGTATTCGCGGTAGACACTTTCGTAAGCGCGGATTCACCGCTCGAATTAAGACGCTTCGGAGATGCCGAAATCGGCCAAGGCTTCGTAATTCGCGCAGTAGACGATTCCAATATCGTAGCGCACGATCTAGTAGAAAAAGTCATCAAGCTAGCGCACACAAATCAAATTCCGATACAGTACGGAGTAACCGGCGGCGGCAACGACGGCTCAGCCTTCGTGCGCTACGGCGCGGTCGATATACCCCTCGGCTGGCCGCTTCGCTATTCACACTCCCCAGCAGAAGTGGTAGACACGCGTGACGTCGATTCGCTAGCACACATAGTAACGGCCATCGCAAAATCCTGGTGATCCAATTTCCAAATCCTGGTGACCAGCGATCCTCGTCACCGTTCCACGAGCGCGATGCAATTTAAAAACGGCACACGCCGCCCTTCCGCCCGCAGTGGCCGTCATCCTGAGCGAAGCGAAGGATCTCTCTTCGATTGCAAACGCGCCACCCAACGCGGAGACACCGTCAACTCAGAATCCAGTGTCATCTGACTTCGCCCGTACTTTGCTATAATCCCGCGCCGTGACCGACCCAGCATTTAATCCGCCGCGCCACATCGCCATCGAAGGCCCAATCCGCGTGGGAAAATCGACGCTGGCGAAATCGCTAGCCGACCAACTTCACGCCCGTCGCATCTTCGACGCCGAAGACAACCCTTTCCTGGCGGATTTCTACAACGAGGAACCAGGCTCCGCATTCCGCGCGCAAATGTATTTCCTGTACGAGCGCTATCACCGCCTGCTAGCTATTCGCTTGGAAGACAACCCAGCACCAATCGTCAGCGATTTCCTGTTCGAAAAAGACAAGATCTTCGCCTACCTCAATCTCGACAACGAAGAACTGAAACTCTACGAGCGCTATTTCGAAATGCTTGCGCCGTCCATCCTGGCCCCAGATCTGGTCATCTATCTGCAAGCCAAGCCAGAAGTCCTACGCAAACGTGTCTCGAAAAAAGGCGATCCAGCAGAAACGCAAATTTCACCGGAATACGTGGAAGCAGTCGCCAACGCCTACGAACATTTCTTCTTCCGCTATTCAGCCTCGAACCTGTTGGTAGTAGACACTTCAGAAATCGACTTCGTACAACGCAACCAGGACCTGCAAGAACTCCTCCGTCGCCTGCGTCAGCCAGTGAAGGGAACTCAATATTTCCTGCCACTAGGCCAGGGATAGGTTGAGCCGCAAAATCGCCGGTCTCGAGCCAAGTAATCTCTTACGATCGAATCCATGTTTCACTCAAGAATGAAATGTCATTGCCGGCACTAGGTTAGAATAGCGTCATGAATACAAAGTATCCTATAGCGTCAATAGCAGAGCTCATCGGCGAACCGGCGCGAGCCGCCATCCTGCTTGCGCTGATCGACGGCCGCTCCCTCACGGCAGGCGAACTGGCGCTGATTGCGAACGTTTCCGCGCAATCCACCAGCGCGCATCTGTCCAAAATGGTCGCCGGCGGGCTGCTGAAAGCACAAAGTTCCGGACGCCACCGCTACTACAAACTAGCAGGCTCAGATGTAGCACACGCCATTGAAGCGCTCGGCACGATCGCCACCCTGCCACCCTCTTCCGCGGCCATCCCGACGCGAAATGCGCTGGAAATCCGCACAGCGCGGTCGTGCTACGAACATCTCGCGGGACGCATAGCAGTTGAAATTGCCACAGCTCTCGAGGGAGCAGAAGTAATCCGCTCATGCGGCGAACGAGACTACGAACTGGCTCGCAATGGCAGCAGTTGGTTTTCAAACCTAGGAATCGACGTCGAAGCGCTTCGGAAAACCCGCCGCTCATTCGCGCGCCGCTGCCTGGATTGGACCGAACGCAAGCCGCACGTAGCAGGCGCCTTAGGCACAGCACTGTGCCAGCGCACCATGGCCCTGGGATGGTTCGGGAGACGCAACGACACGCGAGCACTGCGCATAACACACAAAGGCGCCCGCGAGCTACACACTCGTTTCGGAATCAACGCTACTTTTTAGGGGTCGGAGCTGCAAAGTCTGTGGCAACGATGTTTTGAGGAACGGATCGGCACGGCTTCACCGCTTGCGGTAAAACTGCGTTTCAACGCAAAAAGCCACCTTTTAGGGTGCTGGAGCAATGCGTGACAATCCTGTCACGACCAAGCGCCGAGGAACGTAATACGGAAAGTCCCGAGCGCGGTAGGCGCAACACATGCTTCGGACCTACGTCTTCTCACTGAGAAACAGCCTATGAGTAGCTTGAGTCTTGCAGGGTGGCTAAGAGCGTTATGGCGACCATTGTTTTAAGGGAGGGGCTTCACCCGCTGAAACCAAGAATTTCGAGTTCGCCACGCAAACTTTTGGCTCCGACAATACCGATTGGCTATCCAATGCGCGTTGGCCACTGAGGATAAAGTCTCGGAATTTTCGTCAGGCACAACCTGACCAACCCCGAAAATTGAGAAGAAGGGGGACGGGACAGGCGACCCCGCCAGGCCGCCCGTCCCGCACTGCGCACGGGAGAATCTCGATTCAGAAAAGTGTTTTCTGCCGCTTACCGCACTGATCAGCGAACAAAACCGCGCGCTGTTTAAGCGGCTTTGTCCGGCCCAGTCAATCGGTGCCGCAATTTCCCTAAAGTCCGATTCACCGGATGACTACGGTGCAAAAAAGTCAGCACAGGTGCACGTCGCACTCCAATCTTTTCCAAAGCGCGACGAATTCGGAAATCCCTTCCCGCAGACACCAGCCCTTTCTCCAACGTAGAAATCGCCTCCGAAGTCCGCCCCGCCTGGTAATAAACCTCGGCAAGGTTCAAATACAGCTGCGCGTGGTTATGTTTCATCCCCAGCGCTTCACGGCACAGCGATTCCGCGTCGCCAAATCGTTTCTCAGCCAGCGCCGCGAGCAATCCTGTGTACGAAAGGTAAAAAGGGTTCTTCGGCGCGATACCGAGCGCGCGTCGCGCATGCTGCAAAGCCTCCTCGGATTGTCCGTCCCGAAGATTCTTCAGACACTCCTTGAAATCGTGCATTCCAGCATCGGTGGGTGATGTGGTTCCGATCCAGTGTGACATTGCTCTCCTCTCTAGCCTCGCGGATCAGCCTGTAAGTTCTCTGCGTCTCGCTGCGCTGCGTCGGTTCCTTACTGCCGGCAAATGCGAAGCAGTTGGACGAAGCTTAGCGTCCATCCGATTGCATGGAAATAGAGCGTATGGACAGCTTTCGGTCTACTCCCCATAACTGTCACTCAGGACAGGCAAAAATCTAGCTAAGCTCGCGGCCATTCCAGCGTTACCTGGAACTCGGCAAAAGCCTCCTTAAGTAACATCGGCCAACAATTGTTTTACGTCAGGGCGCGGCTTTAAGCCCAGGTGTTATTAGGTTTCTGCAGTTTCGTTCGCCCCACAAGGTTCGTCATTCCTGAGCGAAGCGAAGGATCTCTGTTCGTGTCGCGAAACACGTTGGCCCGCAAAGTCCCCTTGGCGATCCGAAACCCGAGCAAATAAAACGACGGAGTGCCATTCTCTGGCGCATCGATTTTTTCGCGAACAACCGCCGAAGGCGCGGCATAAGTGGGCCCGGCGCAGAAGCGCAGGTTGTGCAACACATAAAACCCCCGAGCGCCGGAGGCGGGACACGGAAAGCTCTCCGCCAACTCGGGAGGGCCAACGGGTTATGCCGTCTGTAAGATTTTCTGTTGAAAGTGGGGCTAAAAAGAAAGAGGGTGTCTCCCAACAGCTCTGCCTTGCCGGGCAGAAAGGAGACACCCATGTCATCTCAAACCGGGAGACTAGCATTACAGGATGTGATTGAGCAAGGCTGGAAACAATTGCATGTCAAAGCTCGATAGAAATGTCCCCTGTCTTACCTCGATAGAAATGTCCCCTTTTTGTGTTCTGTGTTCGCTGCTTTTTTCTTCTCTTTGGGTTTTCCTCGAAAAATCTCGCGCTAGGAAGCACCAGGAACGACGATTCTCATCTCGCTCGACCTAGGGCATCCCGTTTTTGTTGGCCTGGTTCGGAGCGCAGCCCTGCGGAGCCCGAAGGGCGGAGCGTTTAGGGCGAAGCGGAGGGCCGGGCCAACGATGCCCGCTCCGCGACGGCCGCCGCCTTTAACTCCCGTTTTTGTTGCGCTCTTAGGATCGCTCCTCGCCAGGGATGATTCGCAGCCGGTACGCATTTCCGCTTCGCCTGCTGCCTGCTAGCGCCCTCCCCTTTGACTTTCACGGCGTACTCGCTCGGCCGGGCCGGTGCCGCAATCTCCCGACACGGCAGCGCCCGCCCTCGATATTCAATGGTGATGCTGCCATGTCGTCCTTCACACACCATCACCTTGCCCTCGGCTGGCGCGTAATGGCGGCTCTCCAGTTGGAAAAAGCGGTTCTCGTACCGCACCACACAGTCCTCGCTAATCGTGCGCTCCCTCTCCACTCGGAAAATCCGGTCCAATTCGGTCGCCCGCGGCGCTCGCCGGTGATAGTCCTCCGGCTTGGCCGCCACCCTCGTAAACCTCCCGTTGTGTTCCGGCAGATAGTCCCGCTCCAGATACACATTCGCTTGTGCGTGACTGCTGATCTGCTTCCGTCGCATCTTCTTCACCAGGCGGTCCTGATGTGTCCCGTGAACCCGTTCCACTCGTCCCTTCGCCTGCGGCGAGCTGGCCGCGATCAGCTCGATCCCCAACTTCGCGCACATGCGCCCAAACTGCGTTATGGGCTCCTCTCCTCGCAGCCACTCTTTCGGCGTGGCTCTCCGCTTGTATAGGTTCTTCCAATCCACGTAGAGCGCCAGCGGCACTCCGTAGCGTTCGATCCAAGCCCGCAATCCATCCGCCACCGCCCAGATCGTCTCTTGCTCTCCCAGTTGCGCCCACGTCTTGTTCGTCGCATCGTCGACCATGTCGATCAAGCAGCCCTCGGGTCCACGCCCCTCCAGCCAGGAGTGAAAGCTTCCGTCCATCTGCACCATCTCCCCAAAGTGCTCCTTGCGTTCGCGTCGACGGCGGTGCCGCTTCCTCCTCCGCTCCCGACTCCACAATCCCTCCGCCAGCATCCAACGTCGCAACGTCTCCGCATCGATCTTCAGTCCGTCCTCGGAAGCCAAGTGTTCCGCCGCCAGTGTCGGCCCAAACCGCTCGCCCACCGCCCCGCCATACTTCTCCCGCACCAATCGCAGCACTTTCTTCCGGAGCTTCCACTCTCGTGCGTGGTTCGAACGCCGTCCCGCGCTGCGGTGCTTCAGACCGGCCGCTCCTTCTTCCCGATAGCGCTTCCACAATCGCTTCGCCTGTCGGTAACTCACCCCCATCAGCTGGCTCGCATCCACGATCCGCAGTTGCTTGCTTCGAATCCGCGCAAGAACTTCCACTCTTCCCAACTCCCTCGTGCTCATCTCCGTCCGCCCCAATCGAATCTCCTTTCGGAGATCCATTTAAGGGGACATTTCTATCGAGGACAAAAGGGGACACTATCACTGAGGTACAACAGGCTGGAAACAATTGCAGGGTGGTGTGTTGGAGCAGTTGAAAAGGACGATCGAAGGGCTGCTGGCAGCCGAACGGGATCGGCGGGTGGCGGAGCGCCGGGAGCGCGTGGAGAAGATTTACCGTTGGGGCTACACGGTAAGGAAATGCTGGCAGACGGCCTGGGGAACCTTGGAGCAGGTGCGTGTGCCGCGGCTGCGCGGGCGGGAAGAGATCGGGCTGTTGGAGAAGTACCAGCGGCACGCGTTGCAGGAAGTGTTGTTCGCCTTGGCGGTAGGTGGGTTGAGTCAACGCAAAGTGGTGGGTTGGGTGCGGCGCTTTCTGGGCGGGCAGCTGTCGCCGGCCAGCATCGGGGCGGTGCTGCGCGCTGCGCAAGAACAGATTCAAGGACGCCGAGAGCAGCGCCTGGGTTCGGGGAGCTATCGAGCCCTGGCGGTGGATGGAATCTATTTAAGATATCGGCGATCGGCAGAAAGCCCCGCACGCAAAGCAGTATTGCTGGTAGCGGTGGGGGTCCGCGAGGGCGGTGGGTTCGAAGTTTTGGAGTGGATGGCTGCAGCGGCGGAGACGAGCCAAGCGTATGAGGAGTTGTTCACACGTCTGTGGCGACGGGGACTGGAACAAGTGGAGCTGATCATCAGCGATGGAGCCGAGGGTGCAGCCAGTGCGGCGGCCTGGTGTATCCGGGAGCGGTGCACCAGCTCTGCTTGGCCCACTGGTTTGGGAATCTGGAAGCAGTGACACCGCAGCTGCGGTGGTGGCAGAGACGGAAGTTTCGACGGGAGTTCTGGTGGATCTTTGAAGCGGAGCAGGAGTCCCAGCTGCGGAAATGGGCCGGGAGCTTTGTGCGGCGCTGGCGCTTCTGGGCTCCCGAGATGGTGGGGAAATTTCAAGCCGAGCTGCCGCGGGTGTTGGCCTACTTGCGATTCCCGCGGTACTGGCGACACCGCTTACGTACGACGAACTTAGCGGAAGGTTTTTTTCGGCATCTGCGACGCTATCTCAGCCGTTTTCCTGGCTGCGTGGATGCCGTTCATAGTGAACAAGTCTTGGGCTGCTACTTACTGGCTGCTGAACGGATGCATGCCTAAGGCGACAATAATGCGGGACACCCAAAAACTCGGTTTCAACAGAAATGCTGGACAGCGCCCGGGTTATGTGTACTCTTGAATACACATCAATGGTATGTTAACGTGAGTCGGGCATATATCCTGCAGCAGCAAACGCGCAGCATGAGAACGTTTGCACCGCGAACGGGAACAGGAATGGCGGCCGAGCATGACAAACGTCCGCACGCACCAAATACGTTCGCCACAAGCCGAGCCCAAAGCATCGAAACGCGCACCAACCACACGGGAAACGAGCACCAGGCGCGATCCGCTGCGAGCATTTCTAATCGTCAATCCCGGCGATTAGAAATGGCTGTAACTTACAGAAAACAAACAACCGCACCCGTTCTGACATTCTAATCGTCATTTTCAAACACGGTTTGCGCGACACATAGTTCACGAATCACTATTCACAAATCACGAATCGCCGAGCACGCCTTTCGCCGAATCTAGCCTTGCAGCCACGTCTCCCGGCGGCTATTCTCTGGCGTGATTTTCGAGGGATAGAATGAAATACAGCGGCGCCCATCGCATTGCTCGCGCGTTCTTTGTATCGATTTGTGGCTTGGCGATCACATTTTCACATGCTGCCCTGGCGCAGTCCTCGGCGCCACAAGACGCTCAGGCAAAATCCCCGCAGACAAGTCCCGCGCCAATCGAGCAAGGCAAATTCACCCTGCACAAATTCGAACAACCCATCGGCCGGGAAACCTACGAAATCACCAAAGACGGCGACTCCCTCAACGTGAAAATGGATTTCGAGTTTACCGATCGCGGGACTGCCGTGCCGCTTACCGCGTCTTTCCGCGGCGCGGCGGATTTGACACCGCAATCATTCGAAATTAAGGGCAAGAATTCGCGCACCACCAGCATCGATGATGCCGTTGAGGTACTGTCCGAAAAAGTCCGTGTCCGCGACCGAGACAAATGGACCGAGGATCCCCGGCCCGCCGAATTCTTCACAATTGCAGGATACGCGCCAGCCACAATGCAGATGCTGATGGTGCGTTACTGGGCCAAACACGGTTCTCCCGCGCAGCTTGTCGCTCTGCCCAACGGAAAAGTGAAGATCGAACCTCGTGGCCAGGATTCGATAAACATCGACGGAAAGAATCAAACCTTCGACCGCTTCACGGTCGAAGGCCTGATCTGGGGCCGCGAAACATTGTGGTTTGATTCCAGCCGCAACTTGATCGCCGCCGTAACCACAGATGCGGAGTTCGATCATTTCGAAGCTATTCGCGACGAGTACGAAAGCGGCCTCGGCACATTCGTAGGCCGCGCAGGCTCCGATGAGATGGCCGCGCTCGCGGACATATCCAAAGGCATCTCCGGCAGCCACGCAGAAAAAATCGCAATCGTCGGCGGCACTCTCATCGACGGCACAGGCCATGATCCGGTTCCAAATTCAGTGGTCGTAATCGAAAACGGGCGAATCACGGCTGCTGGCCCCGCAAGCAGCGTACAAATTCCAGCGGGCGCCCAGAAAGTGGATGCCCGCGGCAAAACGATTCTGCCCGGCCTCTGGGACATGCACGCGCATTTCGAGCAAGTCGAATGGGGCCCCATTTACCTCGCCGCTGGCGCAACCACGGTTCGAGATTGCGGCAATGAGTTCGAATTCATCACCGCCGTGCGCGATGCAGTGGCTGGTGGACATGGTCTAGGACCGCGCCTATTGCTTGCCGGGGTGGTAGACGGCAGCGGCCCACTGGCACTCGGCGTCGAACGCGTGGATACGCCCGAACAAGCCAGGATGTGGACGGACAAATACCACGACGCAAATTTCCAGCAGATGAAGATTTACAGTTCGGTGAAGCTCGAAGAAATGAAAATCATCGCTGACGAAGCCCATCGCCTGGGCATGACCGTCACAGGCCACGTACCCGAGGGACTGAATGCATATCAAACGATCGAAGCCGGCCAGGATCAGATCAATCACATCTCCTACGTCGCGGACATTATGATGCCTCCACTTCCGGAAGACGCCAGCCGTCTGGATCGCCTGAAAGCACAGGCAAATATCGATTTGAATTCTCCCGCAGCGCAAAAGGCCGTCGCGTTTCTGGTGCAGCACAAGACGGTAGTGGACCCCACCATGGCCCTGTTTGAATTTCTCACCGCCAGCACCGCCAAGCCGCCCGCCAGCATTGAGCCGGGAGTTACCAAGGTCGCGCCCGAACTCCAGGCAATTCTCGCCGAGGCCGGTCCGCCATCTCGCTATGCCGATATTCGCGATAAAGCTGTACAAAAAGATATCGCGATCATCGGCGCGCTGCATCGCGCGGGAGTGCCAATCGTCGCCGGAACAGATCAGACGGTCCCAGGCTACAGTCTCTATCGTGAAATCGAACTTTACGCACAAGCCGGCTTCACGCCCATGGAAGCGGTTCAAGCCGCAACGATCGTGCCGGCGCGTGTCATGGGAGTTGATAAAGAACTGGGAACGGTGGAAGTAGGAAAACGAGCCGACGTAATTATCCTCGACGCGAGCCCGCTCGAATCCATTCATAACATTCGCACAGTAAAATTCGTTATAACCAACGGAACCATGTACAACTGCGCCGAACTGTGGCAAAGCGTCGGATTCAAGCCGTAAATGTGGCCGGCTCAAGCTGTAAGGCAATGAGATCATTTTGGCGCTGTAGGGAGAATCGAAAATGGAAAAATGGACCCGCAGAAAATTCTTCTTGGTCACACTAGCGGGAGGAATCGCCGCGCGCACCCAGCGTCTTTTTGGCGCGAGCACTTCCGGCACAGGCTCGAAGAATCTGAACGAGTCCACGAATTTCGCATTCCCCGCCGCGGCGCAGGGCACTCGTCCCCTGATCATTTCCGCCGCGAATGGATTCCAGCACCTCGATGCCGGAATGGACGTGCTGAAATCCGGCGGCGACACACTCGATGCGGTTCTCAGTGTCGTGACAAAAGTAGAAGACGATCCCAATGATGATTCAGTCGGTTATGGCGGCCTCCCGAACGAAGACGGTATAGTGGAACTCGACGCCTGCGTAATGCATGGCCCCACACGCCGCGCGGGTTCGGTCGCGTCCATTCAAAAAATAAAAAATCCGTCGCTAGTAGCAAAAACAGTGATGGGAAAAACGAATCACGTCTTCATCGTAGGCGCGGGCGCATTGCGATTTGCGGAAGACGAAGGTTTCATACCCATGGATTTGCTCACCGAGCGCTCGCGCCTAGCGTGGCTGGCATGGAAAGCGTCCATCTCTGAAAATTGGCGCCCAGGATTAGACAGCCCGGAGTGGAAAGAGAAGCTCGCGCAACTTTTGGATACTCCAGAAAAGCTGGCGTGGCGCGAGCACATTGAAGAGGTGGTAATGCATCCACCGACCGGCACGATCAATTGTCTGGCGGTGAACGCCAAAGGCGATATTTCCGGCACGACAACAACGTCAGGTCTTTCGTGGAAAATTGCAGGACGTGTAGGCGATTCACCAGTAATCGGCGCGGGCCTGTTCGTAGACAACGAAGTCGGCGCAGCAGGATCCACAGGACGCGGCGAGGAAAACATCAAGATCGCAGGCGGCCACACAATAGTTGAAATGATGCGAAAGGGTGCAAGGCCGACAGACGCGTGCCTCGAAGCCTTACATCGCGTAGCGCGAAACTATCAGCCGTTCCCCGACCGCCTGAAAAAATTCCACATTCAATTCTACGCGCTGAACAAAAACGGCGAATACGGCGCCGGCAGCCTGTGGGGCAAACATCCGAACGCCAAGCAAGTCCAATTTGCAGTACACGACGGCATCACAGCGCGACTAATGCCGACCACGCCCCTATTCGACAACATCGGCGGCGACTACTAATGTTCCAGCCGCGCGATTCTCACGGTTGTCGCGCAAGTTTCCGCGCGTTCTCCGCTACTGAACCAAGTCTGACGCGAAGACCAACTGGATGCCTTGCGATTGCAGATGAGGTACGCCTTCGCGGAGGGCGGCTATAGTGCTCGCGCGCGGGTGACCAATGGCGATGCTGAATCCGTCGCGTCGCGCATCGCGCGCCGCTAGTTGCAGTTGCTTGAGGATCGCGTCGCGCGACTGAACATCGTCAAGAAATACCTTGCGTGACGCCGCGCGCACTCCGTCGCGCTCGGCGGTGTCGTAAGCGACGGTCTTCACATCGGTGCGGCTGTCGATGAAGAACAGGCCGCGCTGGCGCAGCGCGGGCATCAGCGCTTGCATCAACACAGGATCTGAAGTGGCGCGCGATCCTTGGTGGTTGTTTACTCCTGCTGCGTGTGGCACCGTTTCCAACATTCCTGCCAGCGCTGAATCCACTTGTGCGGCATTCATTCCCACGCGCAGTTCGATCTGTTCCGGTTTAGCGCCATCTTCTTCCGACTGCATCGGGAGATGCAGTAACACTTGGTCGCCGCGTCGCTGCGCTTTCTCGGCGACTTCAGTCGATAGCGGCAAGTGGGGCAGCACGGAAACCGTTAGCGGGAAATCGAGTGCGAGAACCGCCTCGGTGGAAGCGCGATCGTGGCCCATATCGTCGATGATGATCGCGAGGCGTGGATTTCCAGGGTTCGAGTATCTCGACGCTGGCGCGATTGACGGCGAACGCGCTGTGCTCGATGGCGGTGTGACGATGTGAATTGTGTGGGTGCGAGCGCCGTTAGACGTGAACTCGATCCTGGTCTCGCCGTTCGCTGAAGCCTCTCCGACTGAAAGTTTGTGACGGTGCGCGATAGCGTGAAGGCTTTGCGTTAGCGCTGAAGTTTGCGCAGGATCGCTGAGCGGAATGGAAACGCTATCGGCGGCAGGCTGAGTGGAAACGCTGTTCTTCGCTGGCTGCGGCTCCGGCCGAATCGTAATCTCGGAATTTGCACCGTTAATTTTCTCCGCCGCATCGATGATTTCGCCGGTCACGGCCCGCAATTCAGTTTTCGATATTGTTTTTTTGCCGCAGCCCGCGACGAGCAGCACGACCGCGACAGCGAGGCCCGCGATGTTCTGCAGCGCGCCGTGCCGTTGCAAATTATGCGGCCAGCGGCCAGTGGCTCGGCAGCAGCTTTGCTGCTTTCTTTTCGACTGTGACGCCGCCTTGCAGGATTTCGATGGCTTTCTTCACGACTGGATCGTCCGGCGAAGGGCTGGCTACCACTGCGGGCTGCGTTAGGTCGGCTTGCGCCATCAGATCATCGATCGATGGATGCACCTCTACCGTAGGCGTTACACCGTCGGTCGGGATGTTTTTATTGCTGGGCGTGAAATAATTCGCGACTGTCAAGATCAGCGCTGCGCCGTCCTCCATTTCGATCAGCTTCTGCATCGACGCTGTGCCGTAGCTGCGCTCGCCGATGGTATCGCCGCGCTTGTTGTCGCCGATTGCCGCGGCTACGATTTCAGCTGGGCCTGCGGTGCCGTTGCCGATCAAAACGCTGACGGGCTGGCTCCAAACTACCTTCGCCGGGTCGGCGGAATAGGTGACCGTCTTGACGGTCTGGCCTTTCAGCGCTGCAATCGTGCCCGACGAAAGGAAAAGCTGCGCGGTTTGCACGCCTTCCTGCTCGTCGCCTAGAGCGCTGTCGCGCAAGTCGAGAATCAGCTTCTTCGCGCCACTTTTTTGCAATTGCACTAGCTTCTCGCGGACTTGCTTGGCTGTCCCGGCGTTGAATTCCACTACGCGCAGGTAGGCGATGTCGCCGGCTAGCTTGTCTTCCCCCAGCTTTGGATTCGTGAGCTTGGCGAGTGTGATGGTCATTTCCTGCGGTTCGGCTTTGCCACGACGAATCACCGATAGCGGCACGGTGGTGCCGGGATTGCCCTTCAGCAGAAGCTGCGCCTGGTCGATGGCCATCTGGCCGGTGGTGAATCCGGCGATTTTTTCCAGGATGTCGCCTATGCGCAAGCCGATTTTCGCGCCGGGACTATCGGGCAGCACGCCGATGACGGCGATGTAACCGAAGCGGCGGGTGAGCGCGAGTCCGGCTTCACCAGGAAGGTTGCTGGCGCTCTTTTCCTTGTAGTCCTTGTATTCCAGGGGGCTCAGGTAGGCCGATTGCGGGTCGAGCGCGTCCAGCAGGCCGTGCAGGGAGCCGTTGGTGACGGCGCGCATGTTGGGGTCGTCCACGTAGTCGCGCTGGATGTGCTCGAGGACCTCGCTATAGACGGTAAGCGCGCGGAAGGTCTTGTCGTCGTTCGAACGGCCCAGCATGTAGCCGGTAGCAACGTAGGCGACCACCAGAATCGAAACCCCAAGAACAACTTTTTTCCAAAGTGGATTCATGCTGTTCCCTTTTAGTTCAGCGCGTCAGTATTAGTGCGGACCCCGCGATGGGCGCGGGTCCCACGGCGACTAGACGCCTCTCATTAGACTGCCCAGGCGCGCATATGAAAGCTCGATTATACCGTGACTTGGGATTCGTGTCCCGCGAAAGCATCCGGGGTGCAAACAGCGCGACTTGGGTGCTGCGCACGCGGAGCGACGTGATCGTCCAAAAGTTCCGGGTAGAAATTTTCCGACCGTTTGTTTTGTGTGAGTTACAGCGATTGTTAATTTTTGAAAGCGTCTAAAAGTTCCGGCTGAAGATGAGGCGTGAAAAAGGGGTACTATGGCTGAGGTAGACCGCGCCGGGGCGTCGGCCGCGCATAGCAGGCCGTCGTACGCGGTTGCCTCATCCGCGAAGCGTCCGCATAGGGCTTGCTCGTGTTGCGTCCTCAACGGGGCTGAAAAGTGCCCCGCTTCACCTTAACAGATCTGCCAGATTGTTACTATCCGTAGAACCACTGTCGAGACAGTCGCTCCAAGAAGCGGAGGCGAATTGTAGTGAGAAAAAGACAATGGAGGTCGCATTCTCAGATGTTCGATCAGCTGTGTTTTCGTTAAAAGTTGTCTCAATTATAAGAATAACTTTAAGAGTACGTCCCTAACAGTATTAGAATAGCTGTTCGTATCCTACCGATACCATAGACTTCCTTCTTCGAAAATCGTGGGTGGAGTTTTGCTTCGGCCTTTGCTGGATGTGGATAAGGGCACCGCATCACCGGCACTTCTTGGCGGGGCGATCCACTGTTGCCGATAATTTCATCTGGGCCAGCCGCTTCCTGCAGATTTCGCTGGCACTGCCCGAGCATCCCGAAACGCAGGTCAGCGCGGCTCGCGCCATTCCTGTCGATCTGCTGCATGCACCTTCACCGCGCAAACCTTCACGCCGCGCCGATCCCGCCGGGCCGGAATGGCAGAGTTGGCACGCGGCTTCGGCCGCTTCCGCTATCAGTCGACCTGGAGCAGAACGCCTCCGGCACTTGTGGCAGGCCATCGATCAATTCGCCGACGGTGCACAACGCCCGTTGCTGCTCTGTGCCGACGCTGCGCTGGAAAAACGCCGGCGGGGAACGGCAACTCTCGCTGCTCATTGTCCGCCCGGTCGCTTACCGGCTGCGCCAAGGCGCCCGTCTCAGCTATCGGAATCCGGCTTACCTGATCTGCAGCGACCGCACCTTGTCGCCCCAGCGCATCCTGCAAGCCTACCTGTGGTGCTGGGAGATCGAACTCAACTTCCGCAACGAAAAAAATTTGTTGGGCTTCGGGCAGCCCCAGATCCGCAGCGATCCCGCCGTGCGAACCACGGCTACGTTCTTTGTTTTCGCCTACGCGCTCCTGCTGCTGGCGCTGGAAAACTGCCATCTCACTCACAGTCCGCTGCCGCGCCCTCGCTGGCAACGGCTTCGACCGCAACGCCCCTATCCGCGCATCACTAGGTCCCAGGCCATTCCCCTGCTGCGCGCCGATCTGTGGGCCTCCGCTTTGAGTCTGCAAAATAAAAATGGCTTCGCTGCACTCAATCCTTGTGCAACAAAGCCACTCTTAATTCAAAACAACCTGCAGTCCGCAGTTCTTTATGCCTCCGGATAGCCAAACACGAGGGGGGTGGGTCTACGACCCGCCCTGTTTAACCGGAATGCCGCCGCTAAAGGCCGCGACGCTAGATTCAAATCTTGGAACTTGAGCTTGTTTGTAAATTGAGCTGCGAAGAATCACTTGGAGCAAGATTGCGTCATTGCGATGCTTCGGCGTAGGGGCTGTGCGCGCGGTGGCGGCGTTCGAATTCTTCGCGGGTACAGATCGTGCGGATGTCTGTGATGCGATCGAGGGCCAGGATGCCGTCTAGGTGATCGATTTCGTGTTGCAGCAGCTCGCTTAGGTTGCGGCCTTCGTTTGCGTGGACTTCGTTGTGCTTGCCGTGTGCGTCCTGGTAGCGGACTTGGATTTCGCGGTGGCGTTCGACCTGCATGAAGATTGATAGGAAGCTGAGGCAGCCGTCCCATACTATGATTTTTTCGTCGCTGCGGGTGGTGATTACCGGGTTGATGATCGGCCAGGGGGCCGCGCCGGGGAGTTGCAGGAAAATTACGCGCGCGTTTACGCCGATTTGCGGTGCGGCGATGCCTCGGCCGTAGCCGGTGGTGGAGTGCCAGTGGGCTAGGGTGTCGGCGAGGTCGGTGAGGAGCGCGGTGATGGCCGCAGAGGTGGGGTCGCTGACGTGCAGCGCAATTTCGCGGAGTTTGGGGTCGCCTAACTGTAGGACCGTGCGCATCGGCATCGTGGCGTCCTTAAATTCGCGTCGAGGGGGTGAAAGCGGAATTATCGTACGTGATGAGGCGAACCACAAGTGGACGCGGTAAGGAGGTGGCGCTACGGGAAACATGCAAGAGAGGTCCTTCGCTGCGCTCAGGATGACGACTAAATTCAAACCGCAGAGCCACACGAAAAAGCAGATCGATCGTCCGCGAAGTGCCGCACCTCTGTTGCAATTACGGCGCTACTGCAACAGCGAACAACAATACAATTCGCCTACCTGAAGGTGGCCGCTACAAATTCAAACCCGCAGGTTACAGCCGATGCTTGCGCATTGTGACGCGCAAGCTAAGGCTTGTGGAGAATGTACGACAGGTGCACCAGGCCTGTCGGCTTATAAAATTCTTCGTGCGTTTGCGCGAAGCCTAGCTTCGTTAGTAATTGTCGCGAGGCGTGGTTTGCGGGGTTGTGTCCTGCGAAGAGCGCTTGCGCGTCTAGCGTGTCGAACGCGTAATCGATTACTGCGCGCGCGGCTTCCGTTGCCAAGCCTTGGCTCCAGTTGGACCGGCACAGATGGACTCCTAGTTCGTGAATGCGATCTGCTGGGCGATACGGGCGCAGGCCTGCGCAGCCTGCGAATTGATCGCTTTCTCGCAGAAAAATTGGCCAATATTGCAGGTTGGATTCCTGCATTTGGGCGATTTCGTTTACCAGGTGCGTGCGCACCATTTCTTCGCTGAACGGGCCGCCGATTAGCGCGGTTACTTCGGGATCGCCCCAGAGTTGCATCGCCGGCGGGAGATCTCCAGCGGTCCAACAGCGAAAGCCTAGACGCGCCGATTTCAGAAAATAATGCATGTGCGTTGTTATGCTAACGCAGGTGACGTCGCCATGCCGACTTGCGATTCCACGGTGCCTGGTGCCGACGGATCGCGCGCAGCGATTTGTGGTCTACTGCTGCCCGGTCGGGTGAACCTCGACCGGCCGCTACAAATTCAAGGCACCGGAAAATGCAAAGGCGCAGGCAGATGCAAAAACCAGCGGCGTCAGGAAGTGAAGTCGATGGACCAGAATTGCGGGGCCGGGCGCAGGAATTCGAAGCCTACCAACGTTTTACCGGCTTGCGTTTTCAGTACGCGCACTACGCGGCAGGGGAGTTCTTCGTTGGTTTGAACGTTGGACATTAAAATATTTTGTGACGGGGCTACCTCCGCGGAGAGTGACAGGAAGCCGCCGGTGGAGCTGACGTTTATTGTGACTGTGTTTTCCGCGAAGGGTTGGTCATGCGTGCGCCCGTAGACGAAGACGGGAAGAAAAGCTGCGACGCGATGGGCGCGGCGGCGCGCGGGCTGATGCGATGAGGATGCGTCATTGCGACTCGAACGGTTCGCGCCGGGGAAAATCAGGTCGCGCCAGCCGGCGAAAGTCGCTCGTTTAAGACCGCCAATTGTGTGAGTAGGCATGTTTCAATATCCTGCCGGGCAAAATTATTTTACACCGGGCTAAGGGCGCGACGAGGCGCAAAGGCGTATAAATAGCGGTAAACTGTGTGTAATGTGCCCAAATCTTCAATAGCACAGAGACGACCATGAATGCTGCGGATTTTCGACGGTTGGCTTTGAGTCTGCCGGAAGCGATGGAAAGCACGCGTATGGATCATGCGGATTTTCGCGTGGGTGGGAAGATTTTGCGACGCTTGGATATCCCACCGTGGGTTGGGCCACGGTGAAGCTGATGCCGGATCAGCAGGCGGAATTCGCACGCGCGCAGCCGGACGCATTTGTGGTGGTGAAAGGCGCGTAGGGCCGGCTGGGCGCTACGAATGTGCGTTTGAAATCCGCGGGGAATGATTCCGTGCGTGAGGCGCTCGAGGCGGTTTGGCAAAACACTGCGCCAAAGAATGATGCTGCGCGATTCGGAGGCAGCTTGGGCCGCGGCCTTAGCAGTGCTATTGAAACACGCGCAAGAATCAGAGAGGGCGAGTCGTGAAACTTGCCAGCGGTTAGAGTACCGACGTGAGCAAAACGTCGAACACCAAGGCAGCAAGCGCGAGAGCAATCGGCGCGAGGCCGGCAAGCGGAAGAGCAGCGAGCGCGGCACAGCCAGGTCACGGAATGATTAAGGACCTCAATTCAGATTAGGTGCTGACGAGGATCTTCGGAATTTTGCGGAGCATGATACATAGTCGTTCATTGTCGTATGGACAACTTGGCGCAGCTCTGCTGGCGGGGCTCGCGTTGCGGTTGTATTTCATCCGCCATTTTCCGTTTTACGCCGGGGATACGAAATTTTACGACGCGCTGGCGCGGAATTGGCTGGATCACGGGGTGTATGGATTGTTTGTTGCCGGGCAATTGGTTCCTACCGAGATGCGCGTGCCGGGGTATCCGGCGTTTCTTGCTGCGATTTATTTTTTGCTGGGACGCTGTCTGCGCGCGGTGATGTTGGTGCAGACGTTTGTGGATCTGGGCACTTGCGTGCTGGTGGCGTTGATTGCTGCACGGCTGGCCCCGGCGTCGCGGCGTAGAGTTGTTGCGACTGCGGCGTTGTGGATGGCTGCGCTTTGTCCGTTCACTGCGAGTTATACGTCCGCCATCCTCACTGAAACGCTGGCGATATTTTTTACGGCGCTGGCGACGTTTGTGCTGGTGCGTGTGTTGGGAGATGCTTCGCTCGATTTTTCCGGTAATCTTGTGGTGCGCGGGAAGGCGTTTTCGTTTGCGGGCTGGTTTGTTTTGGCGGGATTTATCGTGGGGCTGGGAGCTTTGGTGCGTCCTGAAACGCCACTGTTGCTGGCCGCTGCCGGGATTGCTCTGTGCTGGCGCTGGAGTCAGCGCGCTGACTGGAGGAAATTGATTTTGGCGGCGTGCTGCATGAGTGTTGGATTGCTTTTGCCGCTTTTCCCGTGGGCTGCGCGCAACGCGCTGACTTTGGGCCGCGTGCAATTTCTCGCGCCGCATTATGCCGAGACTTATGGCGATTTCGTGCCGCGCGGGTTTTACGCCTGGACGCGCACCTGGATGACGCGGCGGCGCGACGCGTACCTGGTGACGTGGAAAGTAGGGAAGGCGCCGATCGCTGCAGAAACTTTGCCCCGGGCCGCTTTTGATTCGGATGCGGAGCGCGCGCGGGCGGCGGATTTGCTCGCGGCTTATAACAGCAATTTGCGGATGACGCCGTCGCTCGATTACCGGTTTGCGATGCTGGCGCGGGAGCGGACGGCGCGGCGGCCTTGGCGCACATATATTTTCGTTCCCGCCGAGCGGATTATGGCGATGTGGTTCACACCGCGCATTGAAACTTTGCCGTATTCGGGCGAGTTGTGGCCGCCCGCGGAAAAATGGAGCAGCAATCGCGCGGATTTTGGCGTGACGCTTGGATTCTGGCTTTTGGGCTTCGTCTATGTGGGGCTGGCGATGCGCGGCCTGTGGCAATGGCGCGGCGGGACGGCTGGGGCGTTCCTGATTTTATACCTGGTGCTGAGGTCGATTGCGATGACACAGCTGCCGACGGTTGAGCCGCGCTACGTGATCGAATGTCTTCCAGTAGTGTTAGCATTCGGGACGCTGGCTTGGATAATGCGAAGGCCTCAAGATTCGTCAGTTCGCGACAGGGTGGGCGTGATACCCGACGTGGCAGGTTCGTCGTGACGTTTCTTGCAGTTTTATTCATGCCGTAACATATTCTATCGTCTTGCGATTGACTGCGGGACTGGTCTGCGTCGCTTTTGGGGTATTTTTATGCGAGATCGAATTGTCGGATACCTAATTAGTGTCGGCGGCGTCCTGGCTGTCACGCTGATTTTGTCGCCGTTCTATCCTGCTGTCCGCGGTATCACTGCAGCGACTGCGCTTCTGATTGTAGTCTTGTTGGTTGCGATGACGCGCGGAACGGGACCGGCACTGGTGTCGTCATTGCTCGGAGTTTTGTACCTCAATTTTTACTACGTACCGCCGGTGGGGAAATTGCAGTTTCAACTGGCTCAAGGAGAAGACCTCGTTGCCCTGATCGCTTTTCTGGTCACTTCCATTTTGGTCGGCCAATTGTCATCCCGAGCCCAGCGCCGGGCCCAGACAATTCAGGAACTGAATGACGAGCTAATCGCCAGTTTCGACCGGGCCAGTCAATTGGAGGCTGTCAAGCGTAGCGAGCGGCTCAAGTCGGCTTTGCTCGACTCTGTGACACACGATCTTCGAACACCCCTTACCTCAATCAAGGCGGCCGCGACGGCCCTCATGGACGTCCAGCGGAGCAAATCCGGCAGTTCCGGGGATCTGGATCACGGAGGAGACGAAGCGGGCGGATCTGAGACCCGGCCCTACGAACGGCTGGGTAGTGGCAAAAACGATGCGGCCGATTCTGAGAATGGGTCAATCGAAAATCTGGCGGGTAACATTATTCAGCAGTCCGATCGGTTAAACCGCTTCATCGAAGGAATGATTGAACTAGCGCAAGTCGAATCTGGCAGAGAGCAAGGGGAACAGAGGGCGGAGGTGATC
This sequence comes from uncultured Acidobacteriota bacterium, assembly GCA_963703675.1. GTDB lineage: Bacteria > Acidobacteriota > Terriglobia > Acidiferrales > UBA7541 > Palsa-295. Next base: position 269,045 of record CAVPFH010000019.1, read on the forward strand.
GCGATAGAGGAAATTTTCGGCGTTGCGCTGGCACGCGCTGAAGATATGCTGCGCTACAACGAAGTGATCGTCGAATGCCAAGACCATCTCTACGTTGCAATTAGTCCCAAAGCCATTGCACAGGTCTTATTCTCACTGCTAGAGAACGCATGCCACTACTCTTTTCCCGATACCACCATTCGAATGACTGCCCGTCGCGCGGGATCTGAAAATGTTCAGGTTGCAGTCGAGGACGAAGGGCCTGGAGTTCCAGAGCATCTTCGTGAAAAGGTATTCGATAAGTTTTTTCGCAGTAGTGTTTCAGAACGCCGCGACACCCGAGCGGCCGGCCTGGGACTCGGACTGGCGATCGCCCGAGGCATTGTAGAGGCGCACGGAGGAAAGATCTGGGTTGAAGACCGCGGCGCAGGGAAATCGGGAGCGCGATTCGTGTTTTCTGTACCGGCGAACAACATTGAATTGAGTTGCGCCGAAGGGACCGTGCCGCAATGATTAGCAGCGCCCTCCGAGTGTTGATCGTTGACGATGAGCCGCAGATTACGCAGGCGCTGCAGGCGTCGTTGCATGCGCGGGGCTACGATGTCCAGTCCGCCGATGATGGTGAGTCGGCGATGGAAGTGTTCCGGCAATGGCAACCGGCGTTGGTGATCACGGATCTGTCCATGCCGAAGATGGGAGGGATTGCGCTATGCCAGGCGATCCGATCCTGTTCGGACGCTCCCATCATTGTCCTATCCGTGCGAGGGCAAGAATCGTCCAAAGTGCAAGCCTTGGAGTCCGGGGCGGATGATTACGTTACGAAACCTTTCGGGACGGATGAGTTGGTAGCACGTATGCGAGCAGTTGTGCGCCGGATGTCGGCCAGGTCGGCCAAGCCAGAGATACTTGAAGCAGGCCATTTCCGCATCAACCTAGGCGCGCATCGAGCCGAAATTCGCGGCGAAGAAATTCACCTGACACCAAGAGAGTTTGAGCTGTTGACGTTTCTTGTACGAAACGCTGGTAAAATTCTGACCCACAAGGCTCTGCTAGGTGCGATCTGGGGACGAACATACGCAGAACAACCCGATGTGGTTTATATGCTGGTACGACAACTGCGCAAGAAGATTGAATCCAACCCTGCCGCTCCCAAATACCTTAAAACGGAACCCTGGATTGGCTACCGCTTTGAAACCAACAAGTAAACCCTCTTAGCATGCTCAGGGACTTCTCAGGCGATTCTCAGGCGCTATGGACTTACTCTCCATCACAGAGTGTCTCGTTCTAAACAAGATTGAGCTGTAATTTGGACTTAGCGATGCGATGAAGTGCGCCCGAAGGTCTTTTAGGAAAAACGATGAACAAGAACTATAAGGGTTTTTCGTTGATCGAGCTACTGATCGTCGTCGCGATTATTCTGGTTGTCGCGGCTCTTGCGATTCTGAATTTGTTGCGCGCCAAGATCGCTGCTAACCAGTCTTCGGCTGTCGGTTCGCTGCGTGCGCGTTCTTCGGTACAGGCTGCTTTTCAGTCGACCTACAATGACGGCTACGCTACCAGCTTGGCCCGACTACATGGAGCGGGCGTCACTTGTGCGGCGCCGGGGTTGATTGACCCTATTCTGGCGGCCGGCACTAAGAGCGGTTATAGCGAGAGGTATACCAATGATGGCGTCGTGATTGGCGTCGCTGCGGTGCTTTCCGGATGCGCGGCGTGGGGCAGCACTGGATTTAACTCTGGCAATAACCCGCTGTCCGTTACCACCGGGACGAACCACTACTGCATCGACGAGACCGGGGTGCTTCGTCAAGGTGCAGCGGCTCTGGCGTCACCGTGCACGACTTCGGGCGGGCTTCGCTCCAGTAGGGCGAACGCTCGGCGATCGCCGGGAATGCGGAACCACTCCTCTCAACTTGCGTGCGGCGAGAAGCCGAATCCATGAAATCGAGAAAGCGATAAGCAATGCCGGCGTGAGTCCGGTAAGCATGAAGGGCGGTAAGGAATGGGCTAAGGAGTCAAACATGGATTACATGCGATTTCCCGCTTGGGAAAAACCTCTTCGCGAAGCACGGTCCGAAACTGATTTAGTGAAACGTGCTGAAAAAGTTGCGGAAACTGAGTTGGCAATGTGGAGCCGTTTGCAAAAACTCAATAACTGGCCCGATGCATGTGCCGAGACCGAAGCTATTTGGGAAGCCTGCCAGGAAGTGTGGAGAATGAAGAGCGAAATACTGAGGTGGCCCGACTGGTAGTCGTTAATGAATCTTAGGCTTCCAGCCAGTTTTCTGCGCACGTGATTTAAGAGAGTGCGGCGAACGACAGATGGCTCAAGGCGTTAACGTTCGGAATACGCCGAGTTCCAGAATAGTGACATCAAGAATAACGACCTCCGCTCGTGTTTTCTAATTTCCCGCGAGACCGTGCGCGTATGCGGGCGTGGGCAATGTCTTGCCGCGCCTACGCGTCTTGCAATACGTCTGCGTAGAGGGTGCTGCTGCGTTTTCGCTGCCGCACCCTCATCGCTGCCGCGTTTTTTTTGCTAGAAGCTGATTTTTATGATTTGGCCGTTGTTGCCTACGAACCAGCCTGATTTTGGGTTGGCGAAGCCTACTGCCCAGTTGCCGCTTACTCCTGGGATTTGGAACCATGTGCGGCCTTCATCCGGGGTCCATGCTGCTGGGCCTGAGCTGTAGTTCGGCTCTGTTTCGGCTGTGATTACTACTGCGCGGTCCAGGTCGTGGTCGAAATATCCGTCAGCGCCGAAGCCATCGGCGTCGCTGTGGAAAATGCCTTGGCGATTACCGCGGACGTAGGCCAGGCAGAAAATCGCTCCCTGGACTGGGGGCGTGTTTGTGAGCGTCCAGGTTTTGCCACCGTCGTCGGACGTGGCTGTTTCTGCTGAGGTGTTCGAAGACAAATCGCCGCCGCCCAGGATGCCGTGCCATGCGTCGCGGAATTCTACCGAGATGCCGCCTGCGCTGGCGGAACTTACCAGCGGGGTGTCATATGCGTTCCAGGTGTTGCCCCCGTCTCTTGTGGCCAGGATTCGCGCGATTGTGGAGCCGCCCGTGGCGATCCATGCGTTTCTTTCACCTTCGGTTGCAGAGCAGGTGCCGCTTGCTGCGAACGACGCTTCCCCTGGCAGCGCTGGCGGCATATTGGCCGCGATCGATTCCCACGTCTTTCCATTCGTGGTGCGTAGATCGGGGAATACTCCGTTTCCTGAATCGCTGTGCGCTATGCCGCGCCAGGGAGTCCAGAACGCGAAGCAATCGTAGAAGGCCAGCGGATCTTCGTTGGTGAACTGGATCGTCCAGTTCGCGCCGCCGTCGACCGTCTTGTAGATTTTGAAATCCGTGGTGTTGTTGCCGATGGACATTAGATACGCGACTTTTTCGTCGACGGCATAGACGTCGCGGAATTGATCGTTTTCGGCGCCTGGGACTACCGCGGCTTTCCAGGTATTTCCACCGTCCGTTGTGACTACGTACGTGCCGCCGGTGCCGGCGGCCCATACTACGCGGTCGTTTACAGGGCTGACGGCAATCAGCAGCTGAGTGGTGTTGCTGGTTTGCGTGGTGATCTTGGGTTGACGATCTTTCCAGTTTTGTTGCGCGAAGCCGGTTGTTGCGGAGGCCGCGATCAGAACAGCGACCAGAGAAAATCTGAACATAGGAGTCCCCCTCGGACGGAATTTATGGCGCGCAGCAGTATAGGAATGCCGCGGAGGGGTGTCAAACACTGAGCTTCAATGAATGGGACCAGAACCTGTGGAAAACGCGGATAAGAGCGGCTGGTGCTTGCGTGGTCACGGCTTCGGGGAGGGAATTCGGCGCGGATTTTGCGCGCTACATCTTCTTTGAAAATGACGATTAGAAATGGGTGCTGTCGTTTGTTTTGAATGAGTTGCGGCCATTTCTAATCGCCGGGAGTGACGATTAGAAATCGGCGAATGAATCGCGATTTTTGAGGGCAACTGCGGGTTGCTTTGCGCGGCGGCCGCATCTTCGAGGCGAAGATTTTCATTTGATTGAACTGCCGCAGGAGTATTGTCCCTCGTCGCGCGTTAAGCGAACAGAGAAACAACGACAGGATCCTTTGCAAAGCATGGACCACCGGCCGTTTCCAGCAGGTTAGATCGATTTCTAATCGCCACAGTGTAGATTAGATTCTAGACGCTGGAGGCTAGATACCGAAGGCTAGATCGAGAACCCGTCCGCTGGTCCGGCACTGTAGACATCCCACATCTCTTTCTCTGTGAAAGTCACCGTGTTCCTCGCTTTCGTTTCGGCCGCGGTTGAGCTTCTATCCTGGCTGTTACTGCGCGGATTTCCTCGTCAAGCCAGCTGGTGAGCGCAACCGCACCGGGCCCGCTTCGCGATGGGGTACTGGAGCTACTCTTCGTCGGTCATGTTTGGCTTTTGCCGCGACCTTGGCGTAGCGATGTCTTTCGGCTGGATTGGCCACGTCAGGGGTTTGCGCGTTCCTGGAATCGGCCGTTGCGGCTTTCGCTGAAAGTATGCCTCCATGCAGCCGATCTTTCAAACAGACGTTCACTCAGCAACTTGGCCGAACGAGCAGGTGTGCTCAACGGTAAACTAATTCAATAGTTATGCTATATCTTGTCGTGGTCGATTTCTCAGGAACGAACGATGAAGAGCAGCAAAAGGCATCTCTACGTGAAGCGAAAAGACTGCTGATCGAATGCGGTGAGCGCAAGAATGCTGAGGCGGCGAGATTGCGTGAAGACGCAGCGAAGAATAGTTTCAGCAGTCATAACCATCGCATCCTCAAGGTGCGACAGAGGCCGGTGGCCCACCTTTGTGGGATTGGCAAAGGTGGGATTCATGTCGGAAGCAGCGATGGCGAGTGATTAGTCCGATCTAGCTCGGAAGCGCGGTCAGTCTTCGCGGAGGGCTATAAGCGGATCGACTTGCGTAGCGCGTCGCGCTGGCAGGTAACACGCTAGTAGCGCTACTGCTGCTAGCAAAGTGGGGACTGCTACGAACGTTACTGGGTCTGTGGGGTTTACGCCGTACAGCATAGTGCGGACAAATTGCGTGAAGATGGCTGCGCCGATTAGGCCCGCCGTTAAACCGAAGACGACTATTGTTATGCCTTCGCTTACTGTCATACGCAGGATGTCTGCGCGTTGCGCGCCCAGGGCTATGCGGATGCCGATCTCGTGCGTGCGTTGCGAGACTGTGTACGCCATTACGCCGTAGATTCCGATGGCGGCCAGGATCAGCGCCAGGATTGCGAAGATTCCTATGATGACTAGCGCGAAACGGCGCTGGGCCATCGAGCGCGCTAGTACCTCGTTCATGGTGCGAACTTCGAAGACCGGGAGATTTGGGTCGATGGATTGCGTTTCGCTGCGGATTGCGGATTCCAGAGTTGCCGGGCGCGCACTGGTTTTTAGAAACAGAACTACGTCTCTTGTGTCCCATTGATAGGACGAGACGTAGATGTGCGGGACGTTGGCGTTGTCGAGGCCTTCGGATTTTACATTGCCGACTACTCCGACGATCGTGAAGGAATTTTGTTGGTTATCAAAACTGGCGAACGTGACGCGATGGTTTAGTGGGCTTTCTCTCGGCCAATAACGTTGCGCTAGAGTTTCGTCGATCAGAGCTACGCGCACGGATTTGTTGTCGTCGTTATCGCTGAAAAAGCGGCCTGCTTCCAGCGGCACGCTGAGGACTGGCAGAACTTCGGGAGTCGTTGCGGAGATTTGAGCGATCGGGGCTTGTTCTGATTCTGCCGGGCGTCCTTCAATTGTGAACGCAACTCGATTGCGCGCGCTCATTGGAAGGCTGGATGTGTCTCCTAGGCCCACATGTCCGACAGATGGAAGATTTTTGACCCTGCTGATCAGTTCCCGGTAGAAAGCCGTGCGCTTCTCCGGCGAAAGATAGACGTCGGCCTTTGGGTCGTTTGGAATTGGGATCCAGATTCGTGCTGTCAGGACGTTGTGGGGATCGAAGCCTGGATTTTCGCGGAGAAGAGTCTGGAAGCTGCGTACCAACAGACCCGCGCCGATCAGGAGGACTAGGGACAGCGCGATTTCCGACGCTACCAGAATTCTGGAGAGGCGAGCTTGTCGAAGACTGGAACCTGAGCCGCGGCTGCCTTCACGCAGGCTTGCGATCTGGCTGGGATTTGACGCCTGAAGCACTGGAATCAAGCTGAAGAGCAGGCCGCTCGCGATCGAAATCGCGAAGGCGAAGAGCAGGACGTGCCAGTCGATGCCTACTTCGTTTATGCGCGGCAGACTGGTTGGGGCGAGCGCCAACAAGGAATTCTTGAACAGAAATAACATGGCGATCGCCACCGTTCCTGCTGCGGCGCTTAGCAGAATATTTTCCGTGAGCAACTGACGAATCAGGCGGCCGCGCCTGGCCCCTAGGGCCAGGCGAATCGCTACTTCGCGTTGGCGCTGCGACGCGCGTGCCAGCAAGAAGGTGGCGAGATTCATGCAGGCGATCAACAGGACCAAGCCGACTGCGCCGAACAACGCTAGAAGTTCCGTCCGGACGTTTCCTACCAGATCTTCGTGAACTGGCACCAGACGGGCTTGCCAGTCCTGGTTCACTGGGTAGTCTGTGGGGTATTGTTCGCGCAGATGCGTTGTAAATGCGTCGAGTTGTGATTGGGCTTGTGCGATGGTCAGGCCAGGTTTCAGGCGGGCGAACGCGCCTGCCAGCATGCGTACGTTGCGGAGGATCGGACTCGGCATGGGAGGGCCGGCGAAACCGCAAGAGGCCCAAACGTCTACGTCCGAGTCCACTGTCGGGCCGGGGTGACGGAAGCTTGGGGGCATCACGCCCAGAATTGTGTACAGATCATTGTCCAGGCGGATTTGCCTGCCGATTACCTTCGGATCGCCGCCGAATTCGCGATGCCAGAGGCCGTCGCTGATTACCGCTTCGCCGCTGAACCCTGGGGCTTCGCCACGCTTGGTGTAAACCTGGCCAATCTGCGGGCTCGCCTGGAGCATCGTGAAATAGTTGGCGCTGGTGACCTGGAGCTCGATGCGCTCGGGGTGGTCGCCGCCGGTTAGATCGACGTCGGCGGGGAACGCCCCGGTGAGTTCCTGGAAAATTCCGGCGCGTTGCTGGAAGTCCACTAGTTCCGGGACGGACATGCCTACGTCCTTGGAATTCGAGCCGCGGAGATCGTCGTAGACGCGGACTAGCTGCTCGGGCTGCTGGAAGGGTAGCGGCTGGAAAAGGACGCCGTGAAGGATGCTGTACGTCGCGACATTTGCGCCGATGCCTAGAGCTAGGGTGAGGATGGCGAGGAGCGTGAATGCCGGCTTCTTGGCGAGCATTCGGTAGCCGTATTTCAGATCGCTCAGGAAATTTCCCATGGATCGCCCTTTTTTGCCAGCTTCGACCTGAACAGACTTCCCGCCGCGCCGGGATGGTTCGCAGGACGGAATTGCAGTCGAACTGCCAAACCCGTTCGCTGCTAACTATCTTTCGCTATTGAAGTTGCACCGTTCTGAAATTATGGTCCTGCTTAATCCGTCCGAACATGGGAAGCGTTGTCCTTGGTCCGAACAGTTTATGACGTTTGTCCTCAACATGCCGGACACTGCAATCCGGCAATCCCAGCTGTCGCGATCAAGCCATCGGGCAGCTGATGCAACATCGAAGAGAGATCCTTCGCTTCGCTCAGGATGCCGACGTTAACTTCATCCCGGCGCATAGCGACGGCGTTATGGTCCGGCGTGTAACGGCCGGCGCGGGCTAAAGTCAAGGTGCCGTCCTCGCACCGCGAAATGCGTACTGCAAACTCGGTCACTCGCGGTTAATCTTCGCGCAGGGCCACCAGCGGATCTACTTGTGTGGCTCGACGGGCCGGCAAGTAACAGGCGAGCACCGCGACCGTCGCCAACAGCGTGGGGACTGCTACGAACGTGGTGGGGTCGGTGGGATTGACGCCGTACAACATGGTGCGGACGAATTGGGTCAGCAGGGCGGCGCCGAGCAGACCCGCTGTGAGGCCGAAGGCGATCAACACTAGCCCTTCGCCGACGGTCATGCGCAGGATGTCTGCGCGTTGCGCGCCGAGGGCGATGCGGATGCCGATCTCGTGCGTGCGTTGGGAGACGGCATACGCCATCACGCCGTAGATTCCAATCGTGGCCAGGATCAGAGCCAGAACCGCGAAGATTCCGATTATATCCAGCGCGAAACGGCGCTGGGCCATTGAGCGCGCCAGGACTTCATCCATGGTGCGAACGCCGAATACCGGCATGTTCGGGTCAATGGCTTGCACTTCGCGGCGAATAGCGGCGTCGAGATCCGCTGGCCCCGCGCTCATTTTGAGGAATACAACGAGATCGGCGGGCGTCATCTGATAGGTCGGCACGTAGATGTGAGGCACGCTGGCATTATCGAGTCCTTCGGATTTCACATCGCCTACGATTCCAACAATGGTGAACACATTCGTTTGACTGCGAAGCGTGGGGAAGTCGATGCGATGGCCGATGGGATTTTCGCCGGGCCAGTAGCGCTGCGCCAGATTCTCGTCGATCAGAATAACCGGCGTTGATTTGTTGTCGTCGCTATTGGTGAAAAGGCGACCCGCTTTGAGCGGCACATGAAGGATGGGCAAAACCTCCGGGGCTATGAATGCAGCCTCAGCGACTGGAGCTTGATCCGATTCGGCTGGCCGTCCTTCAATTGTGAACGAGAGGCGATTGCGGCCCGGACCCATCGGCAGGCTGGAGGTATTTCCCACGCCTACCGCTTCGACGCCCGGGAGAGCGCTGACCCTGCGGATTACTTCGCGGTTGAAGGCGTTGCGTTTGTCGATCGAACGGTAGGGGTCGGTTGTCGGATCATTGGGAACCGCAATCCAAATTCTCGCTGTGAGGACGTTGTGTGGATCGAAGCCCGGATTCTCGCGCAGCACATTCTGGAAGCTGCGAACCAGCAGGCCCGCGCCAATCAAAAGGACCAGAGACAACGCTATTTCCGACGCGACAAGAATTCCGGACAGGCGAGCTTGGCGCGCACTCGAACCCGAGCCGCGACTTCCTTCGCGGAGGCTGGCGATCTGGCTGGGGTTTGCGGCTTGAACCGCTGGGGCCAGACTGAAGAGCACGCCACTGACAACCGAAATCGCAAACGCGAAGAGCAGGACGTGCCAGTCGATGCTTACTTCGCTCAAGCGCGGCAAGCTGGACGGGGCAAGACTCAGCAAGGAATTTTTGAATACAAACAGCATTGAGATTGCTAAGGCGCCAGCGATGGCCGCTAGTAGAACGTTTTCCGTTAGCAACTGACGGATCAACCGGCTGCGGCCGGCTCCCAGGGCCAGGCGGATTGCCACTTCGCGCTTTCGCTGCGATGCGCGCGCCAGCAAGAACGTCGCGAGATTCACGCAGGCGATCAGCAGAACGAAGCCGACCGCGCCAAACAGCGCCAGCAATTCCGTGCGAACGTTGCCCACCAAATCTTCCTGAATGCCGACCAGTCGAGGGTTCCAGTCTTGCCTGGGCGGGTAATCGGTGGGGTATTGTTCGCGCAAGTGTGCGGCGAATGCGTCCAGTTGTGACTGGGCTTGTGCGATGGTCAGACCGGGTTTGAGCCGGCCGAGCGCGCCGGGGGACGATACGGACGGAGCGAGGCGGCGAGGCCGGAAAGGGATCGCCTGCAAAGCCGCATGACGCCCACACGTCGACATCCGATTCCACCATGCGCCCGGGATTGTGAAATCCCGGCGGCATCACTCCCACGATCGTGTAGAGATCGTTGTCGAGGCGTAACTGCTTGCCTACGGCCTTAGGGTCGGCACCGAACTCGCGATGCCAGAGGCCGTCGCTGATCACAACCTCGCCGCTGAATCCGGGCACGGCTCCTTGCGGCATGTAGATTCGGCCGACCTGCGGGTTCGCGTGCAGCATTGTGAGATAGTTGCCGTTGGTAGCCAGGAGCTCGATGCGCTCGGGGTGATCGCCTCCGGTGAGATCAGCGTCTGTTGGGAACACGCCCGCGATATCCTGGAAAATTCCCGCGCGTTGTTGAAAGTCCCACAGCTCGGGAACGGACATGCTGACATCCCGGGAATTCGAGCCGCGGAGGTCGTCGTAGACTCGGACGAGTTGCTCGGGCTGCTGGAAAGGTAATGGCTGGAAAAGGACTCCGTGAACGATGCTGTACGTGGCTACGTTTGCGCCGATGCCTAAAGCCAGGGTGAGGACGGCGAGGAGCGTGAATGCAGGCTTCTTGGCCAGCATTCGGTAGCCGTATTTCAGATCGCTCAGGAATTCTCCCATAGAGCCATCCTTTTGTGTCAGCTAGGAGTCGAAGAATCTCCCGGCCCCCTAGGGCGCGGTTATGGATATAGCTAGGATGCAGTCGAAGCTCCAATCCTATCAATGCTAAGTGACTACGGTTCTTGTGGTTAGGGGGCTCTCAAGAGCTGATGGGCGAGAATCTGTCCGATTGCGGGAAGTGGCGTCTTCGGTTCGAACAGTTTTTCGCTGCGAGGTTGGTCAGTCCAGAATCTTGCTTAGCCTGCGCATGCCTTCGTGAATTTCGTCTTCGCGCATGCGGGAATAGCCTAGCATGAAGCCGGTGCGTGGCGGCCGCCGCAAGTAATATGGCGATATTGCGTAAATTCCTATGCCGCAGGACGCTGCGTCATCGATTACTGATTTTTCCGCGAAGCCTTTGCACGGCCACAGCACGATGTGAGTGCCTGCACCCGCGCCGGTTACGTTGACACGATTCCCCAAATATTTGTGGATGGCGTCGAGCAATGCTGCGCGACGCGCGGCGTTTCTGCGGCGAACCTGGCGCAAATGGCGTTCGTACATTCCGCTCGCTATGAATTCGGCGAGCGTTTCCTGCTCTAGCGTGGCCGTATGGCGATCACAGAGCCATTTTGCGCACGTGAAGGCCGGCACCAGCGATTTGGGCGCGATCAGGTAACCGATGCGAAGCGCGGAAAAAACTGTGCGCGAGAAGGTGCCGATATAGATGACGCGGCCTTCTGTGTCGAGACCTTGCAGAGATTCGAGTGGCTGGCCTTCGTAGCGAAATTCGCCGTCGTAATCGTCTTCAACTACTACCGCATTTTTGCGGTGGGCCCAATCCAGGAGTGCGAGACGGCGAGCTAGTGGAAGAATGGCGCCGGTGGGGAATTGATGGGATGGCGTTACGAAGGCCAAGCGCGCTTCGTTTGGCAGCCTGGCGGGATTCAGGCCATCGCTATCGACTGGTACCGGGCGCAGGGCGGCTCCTGCGGCGCGAAATATTTCCCGGGCGCCTTGATATTGCGGATCTTCAATCGCTACGGAATCATTTCGATCGATCAGGACTCTTGCGATCAGATCCAATGCTTGTTGCGAGCCGTTGAGGACAATTACTTGAGACGGTTCGCATATCGCTGCGCGCGAACGGCGGGCGTGTACGGAAATTGCTTCGCGCAACGTGGAACTGCCGGCCGCTGCGGCGTAGTCAAGTTGACGGACCGGGGCTTTGCGCAAATGACGCAGCAGGATGCGCCGCCACATTTCGAATGGGAAAGTTTCGACATCGCCACGGCCTCCGTAGGAAAAATCGTAACGAAGAGGGACTGAGCGGCGTCCTGGGTAATCCACGGTGGACGCGACGTCCTCGGCTTGCGATCCGTAGCGTGACAGATGGAGTTTCGCGGAGCGATTCGGGTTTTGGCGGCCGCTCCCGCTGACGTTTTCGGATACAAACGTTCCCGAACCGCCGCGGCCCGACGCGAAACCTTCTGCGATTAATTGGTCGTAAGCCAGCAGAACAACTGTTCTGGAGATTTTGAGGCCGCCGGCAAGATCCCGGGTAGACGGAAGACGATCGCCGGCGCGGAAAGTGCCTTCGAGGATGGATCGGCGCAATCCACGGTAGACCTGGCGGAACAACGGCTCGCCCTTGCGTGAAAGTGGTATCGCGAGTTCCATGGAAAGTGGCTCTATCATAATACCACATGTGAGCTCATTCTTGGTTGCGGGTGCAGCGGTCTTTGAAAGGTGTCGACAATGCAGTCGCTGTCATAGCTACGATCCGAGCGAACGGATGAATCTGGAGGATTCGATGAAAATGCTTCGGCGTCCTGGGATGTATTTTCTTCTGTGTGTACTGGCGTGTATTTCGTACGCGGTTCGGACATTTTCCGAAACGGTCACGAGCAAGGGTGAAATGCAAGCCAGCACGTCGTCGGACGGGCAACATGATTTCGATTTCAATCTTGGTACCTGGAGGACGCAAATAAGGCGTCTCCAGCATCCGCTGACCGGCTCCACTACGTGGGTCGAACTTAACGGCACTGTAACGGTTCGCAAAGTATGGGATGGGCGCGCACAACTGGAAGAGATCGAAGCGGATAGCGCTTCAGGACATTTCGAGGGGATGACTTTGTTTCTATACAATCCCCAAGCACACCAGTGGAGCCAGACTTTTTCCAACAGTAACGACGGCACTATCAGCACACCCGCCGTGGGCGAATTCAAAAACGGGCGCGGCGAGTTTTACGATCAGGAGACTTACAAAGGCAGAGCCGTACTACTTCGCATTGTGTGGTCGGACATTACTCCCGATTCACACCATTTCGAGCAGTCGTTTTCGGATGACGGGGGCAAGACCTGGGAGCCGAATTTTGTGGCGACTTTGACGCGCGTAAAACCATGACCGGAAAATTCCTGGTACGCGATGTGCAACAGCGCGATTTTGCGGAATGGAAAATGCTTTGGGGCGGTTACAACGAATTTTACGGACGCAAAGGCGAGACTGCGTTGCCGGAGATCATTACGAATGCGGCTTGGGCGCGGTTCTTCGACGGATACGAGCCCTTGCATGCTCTGGTCGCAGAGAATTCGGGACGTCTAGTGGGCCTGGTGCATTTTCTCTTCCATCGGAGTTCGATTGCGCTGACGTCCAATTGTTATCTGCAGGATTTGTTCACAGCCGAAGCCGCGAGAGGGCGAGGAGTGGGACGCGCGCTGATTGAGGAAGTTTACCGACGCGCGGAACGCGCCGGGTCCGCCCGGGTGTATTGGCAGGCCCAGGAGACGAATGCGACCGCAAGAAAGTTGTATGACAGGGTCGCGGAAAAATCCGGATTTATTGTGTATCGCAAAGGCCTGCAATGTTTGACCGGGGCCCAAGTCCTGATCGATGGGACCGCGCCAGAGTGCACAGCTCGAGTGACGAGTCAACATTTGATTGAGTGAGGGCGCGATTCAAAAAATGGAAAACACGATGAAACCACGTCAGCCTAGTCGAACTTGTTTTTTATTGTGTGCGCTCATTTATCTTTCGCATCCTCTTGCGGCATTTTCACAGGCATCACCGCCTGCAGGCGATGCTACGTCGCAACATCCCAGCACGGTCCGGGATGGCCAACACGATTTTGATTGGCAGCTCGGAACCTGGAAGATCCATATGTCACGGCTGCGACACCCGCTAACAGGGTCCAAGGACTGGACCGAATTAGACGGCACCGTCGTGGTGCGCAAAATGTGGGATGGGCGCGCTAATCTGGCGGAGATCGTGACCGATGGGCCCTCGGGGCGCCTCGAATTTCTGTCGCTGCGTCTCTACAATCCCACGGCGCACCAGTGGAGCCTGAATTTTGCCAGCAGCAAAGGCGGCACGCTCGGCGTACCCATGATCGGTGAGTTCAAGAATGGCCGCGGAGAATTTTACGATCAGGAAGAATTTAACGGCAGGATGATTCTGGTGCGATTTGTCTTCGAGGTAGTAACCGCTGATTCGACACGTGACGAACAGGCGTTTTCCGACGACGGCGGCAAAACCTGGGAAGTGAACTGGGTCAACACACAAAGGCGCGTGAAAGATGAATCTGATAAAGCGCGGTGAACTTCGTTTGAAGCCACAGGGATGACCGTTCGAGACTCGACGGATTTCGTTGCGAGGCGAAATTTTCCGCCCACTCCCCGTTTTTTCGCGATAGCAGAATCCTCAGTTATCGATCAGCGGCCCGAGAATCAGGCAGATGATGTACGCTCAGGCCGTGGGGATAAGAATTTCCGTTATCAATTGCGACGCCGGCGTCGTTCTGGGGTCATTGACGTAATTCTCAATACAGAAATCGTCGCGAACCGGGATCTTTTTTTCGTCTACAATCTGAAAAACCCGGCCAGAAGCCTCCGGCAATTGGGAATAAGGTCCGGTCACAACAAAACGACTGTACTTACCGCCTTTGAATTTTGCGTATTCCATACCCGCAGGCAAAATCTGGGGCGCAGCATTCACTGAGACTCCCGCGCGATATACGTTTGGCCCTCTTTTGTAGAGACTCACGAATCCGGCGATCTTGTTGTGTTCTGAAATTTTCGGAATAAGTTGCTGCACTTCTTGCCACGCTTTAGGCGCCGTGTCCTGGAAAGGGCCGACTTTTTCCAGATAAATGTAATGAGTTTCGGGCCAGTTTACAATTTCCGGTGTTTGGGTAAGATTCATTATGGTCTGCAATCGTTTTACCCCACTAAAAGTTTAAGACCATCTCAGCAGCGCAAGCAAGTCCTGACGCGATTTCGACGATGGACAAAAACGGACTCGCGCACTGCTCCGCTGTAGCTGGAAGGAAGCGTCCGCGGATTATCGCGCTTCAATAAAGACAGTATGCGGAGGAAACTATCGGAACCTTAGGATCAGGATTTTGTGCTGCCGACTGTGGCGGGTTCTTGCGGGTGTATGAATTCCGGTTTAGCGGTCTTGCCTGTGGATCGAGGTTTACCGTCGGCCGTGCTGCCGTTCGCTGGTGCGCTTACACCTGTTGGTGCTCCGCGGCCCGTTTCCGGCGTCGCTCCTGCTTCAGGCGCTGCTGGCGCGTCGATCTCCCAGTCGCAGCCTTCTTTTATGCAGCTGCGGAAGTTTCCTTGCTTTGTGCGCTTTTCTACGATGAACGGCGCGCCGCATTTCGGGCATGGTTCGTTGATTGGCTCATGCGGCGTGGTGAAATCGCAATCGGGATAGCGGCTGCAGCCGTAAAAAATGCGCCCGGCACCGCGTCCGCGGGAAATGCCGCGGCGTACAAATTCGCCTTCGTGGCATTTCGGACATTTAATGCCTAGCGTGATTGGGCGCGTGTATTTGCACTTCGGATAATTCGTGCAGCCGATGAAATCGCCGAAGCGGCCTTGGCGGCGCAGGAGTTGTGCGTCGTCCAGCGGACATTTTTCGTCGAGAGGTACATCAGGCTGGCGCGCGATGCGCGTGCCGCTGACCAGGCGTCGCGTGGTTTTGCAGTCCGGGTAACCTTTGCATGCAAGGAACACGCCGAAGCGTCCGCGCTTGATGACCATTTCCTTACCGCAATTATCGCAATACTCGATTTTCGGTTCGCCGTCGTCGGCTGGAAGCTCGGGCGAAAGATCTTTGATGTAATCGCATTCGGGATAGCGGCTGCAGCCGAGGAAGAAACCGTGGCGGGAAATGCGGTCGAGTAATTCGCCTTCGCCGCATTTTTCGCATTTTTGTCCGGTGGGGATGCCGGCTTTGTAAGACAGCATTTCCTCATCGGCCTTATCCAGGTCGACTACGAACGGATCCCAGAATTCCTTTACCGCCTGGCGCCAGGGTAGTTTGCCCTCTTCGATTTCGTCGAGTTCTTCTTCCAGGCGCGCTGTGAAGCCCACGTCGAAAATATCCTCGAAGCTTTTTACCAGGAGGACGCTGACGCGTTCGCCCAGCATGGTGGGCGAGAAGCGGCCTTGATCCTTGGTGACGTATTCGCGCTCGACGATGGTGGAAATGATCGCGGCGTATGTGGATGGGCGGCCGATGCCTTTTTCTTCCAGCTCTTTTACCAGCGTGGCGTCGTTGTATCGCGGCGGTGGCTCGGTGAAGTGCTGATCCGGGCGAATCTGGTCGAGCCGCAAGGTCTGGCCTTCGGTGACCTGCGGCAGTGTGCGTCCCTCGCCTTCGTCATCCTTTTCGTCGTCTTCGCGATCGGCGTTTGCCGCTGGCATCTGGTACACGCGCAGGTAGCCGTCAAATTTCTGGACGGAGCCCGTGGCGCGGAAAGTGTAATCGCCGGCGGAGATGTCGATGGTGGTCTGATCGAAAATCGCGGGAAGCATCTGCGAAGCTACGAAACGCTGCCAGATTAATTGGTAGAGTTTGAAGAGATCGTCCTCGAGATACGGGCGAACGTCTTCGGGCGCGCGCATCACGTCCGTTGGGCGCACGGCTTCGTGAGCTTCCTGCGCATCTTTTTTTGATTTGTAGAAATTGGGCTTTTCGGGCAAGTAGTTTGCGCCGAATCGTTCGGGGATCAGAGCGCGCACCTGGTCGAGCGCATCATTCGAGACGCGCACGGAATCCGTACGCATATAGGTGATTAGAGCGACAGAGCCTTCCGGGCCGAGTTCGACGCCTTCGTACAGCTTTTGCGCAAGCGACATGGTGCGCTTGGCGGTGTAACGCAGGCGATTGTAAGCAGCCTGCTGGAGCTTGGAAGTAGTGAACGGTGGAGGCGGGTTGCGACGCTTTTCTTTCTGGGCGACGGACGCAACTTCCCATTTGGCCTTCTGAACGGCGGCGACAACTTTGTCGGCGTCAGCCTGATTCTTGACCTCGATATCTTCGCCTTGGAATTTGCTGAGCTTGGCTTCGAAAATTGGCGGCGTGCTCGCGTCCAGCATGGCGTGGATGGTCCAATATTCCTGCGGAATAAAGGCGCGGATTTCCTGTTCGCGCTCGACGATCAGACGCAGCGCAACCGTCTGCACGCGCCCGGCAGAAAGGCCGCGGCGAACCTTGTGCCACAGCAGCGGAGAAACTTTGTAGCCGACGATGCGGTCGAGGACGCGGCGAGCTTGCTGCGCGTCAACCAGGTGTTCATCAACCTGCAAGGGTTTTTCGAAGGCGGCTTTGATGGCTTTCTGGGTGATCTCGTTGAACATCACCCGATAAATTTTGGGGGGCGCTCCGTTGCCATTGGTCGCCTCTTCCTTCTTGGCGACCGGCTTCGGCTTGATGGAATCGCCGTTTTGGGCTTCCTGGGCTTTGGCGATCAAGGGTGTGTACTTTTTGGGCTTGCCGAGGATTTCAGCCAGGTGGGCGCAGATGGCCTCACCCTCGCGGTCGGGGTCGCCTGCCAGGTAGACGGCTTCCGCGCCGCGAGCGGCTTTCTGAAGGTCGTGGATTACCTTGAGCTTACCCGGGATGACCTCATAGGTTGGCTCGAAGATGTTTTCGGAATTGACGACTACCGCTTTCGGGGCCTTCTCCGAAGCTTTGTCCGCGCCCGCTCTAGCCTTGGCTTTGGTCTTGCGTTTCTTCTTTTTCTTGCCGTTTTCTTCACCGGGCAGAAGTATGCCTATCGATTTCTTGGGCAAATCCATCACATGGCCGTAGGAAGCTTTGACGGTGTAGTTGCGGCCCAGGTACTTGTTGATGGTTTTCGCCTTGGCGGGCGATTCGACGATTACCAGCGATCTTGCCATGCTTAGTCTAATTCCCTCACGTTGTTATTGGATGCGTCAACCTATATTGTGGAGTCTTATCCTTATACACAAGCAATTTCCTGCACATGGATTCCTTGTTGTGGAACGTCCTAGAGCTACTTTCAGAGTACATTGGCCATGAGCAAAAGGTCGACTGAAGCCTTAAACCTTCTTTTTAGCGTAAGTTACGACCGTGCTTCAGGCCGGCGTTCATTCCAGTTGGATTCCACTGCGGTTTTATAAAAGAACATTAAGAAATTGCTTTCCTGGCAACTGACGCACCACACCTTTGAGCTCGAGATCGAACAGGGGGTCAAGACCCCCGGGGAGGTAAGGCCAGAGCGCTCGACCAATTCGTCGATGTAGCGGGCTTCGTCCTCGGTAAGCAGGCTGTATAGACTAAGCTCAGCGGGAGCCATGCCCTCTTCAACCAATAGTGCTCGTTCCTCGCCAGTTGCGGTTTCTACCGGCAGAGCTCAGCGCGCACCGACGTAGGTAGCTCTTCGATCACGTCATGGAGCAGAGGCAACGCATCGTATATCTCCCGCAAACGCTGGGGGCATTCGATGGCTCGTGCCACGTTAGAAAGCGGATGCCCGCGGCTTGCGCCTGGGCGAGCTCCTTCGCGCCAGCGCTGAGGGGCTGACGGGTGTGAATCGCTGGAGCCACCGCCTCTGGCAGGTGATGAGATTCGAGTTCGGTGAGCGGGGCGTTGAAAACTGCGTCGGGTGTGCCCGTTGCTCCGGGGAGTTTTCCGGCCATGCGAGCGCCGAGGCCGGGCGTCAACGAGAGCGCCAACCATCCCAAGTATTCGTCGGGGGCCATCGAGGATTGCGCGGACGTAGATTTATGGTGCCGATGTGTCAAGTTATCGGAAGGCAAACAAACATTAACTCTTACTTAGATTTAGGCAAATGTGTGACTGGATCCGATTCAAAGGAGGTCGAAGACTTCGGCAAGGGGTCGCGGATTCGGGCTATTGCTGGGAGTTACTAAACGTCTGGATTGCGAGTTCGAAGCCGTCGGGCTCTACGCGGACGGGACCCTGGAAGGGACGGTCTACCTCGGCAATGGCCAGCAGGGTAATGCCGAGTAACAAGGAAAGGCAAACGATCAAGACAAAATGGAGGCGAAAGTTTTCGGATGAAAGAAGACACGAGGAAATTATGGTAATGACACCGCCGGATAAGAGAACAACCCAGAGAATGCCTGGAAGATTCGACCGGCTTTGAAGGTGGCGAACGCGGCGATGCTCGGACATTGTGGCCAGTTCTGAGAATGCCTGGGTTAGATTAGCGCCTTGAGAGGCAGGGTCTTTCCCGATGCTGACCAAGGTCGTCCAAAGCTCCTGAGTAATGGCGGCACCGGCGGAGCTGATGGTGTGCCGGGCCATATCCGGCCATTCTTCCTGAACCATAATTTCAGCGTAACGGCGGGCCGCAGTTTGGACTTCTTTTTTGCTGGAATCGGGCAGTCCATCGGCCAGGCGGTAGAGGCTCACCAGGGCGTTGGCTTCCTGATCCGCGTTCAGGTCGGCGGTACGGAAGTTATCCCACACGTTGTAAAGCATGAATCCGAGAATGACGGCATACGTGGTGCCTATCACGCTCATCTGCCAACCGACAATTTCATTGTGACTGCGGCGCCTGGCAGGCGGCCAGAAGACGTGAATGGCAAGGAACGCTGCGAGTGTGCCGCCGACCCACAGCGCCATGGCGACGATCGACCCGAAAACGCCTAGCATTTGTTACTCATATTCATTGTGCAGGGCGCCGCACCAGCGTTTCCTTCACCAACGCCTAGAAACGCGGAATAGTATATCGTTCAGTGCGTGCAATGCGATAGCTAGGGAGAGAAGTGCGAAACGCTCGGACCAGCCGCAAGGTGCGATGGGCAAGAGTCAACAATGTACAAATTGAGACGCCGCTCGCGTATCCCGCGGTGGAAGCAAGAGTCCGCAAGCCAGCAAGATTTCTACTGTTCGGCGGGCTTGAAGACCACCTGTGCGCCCTTCTTAATTTTCACGTCGCCCGTGGCGGATTGGATAAAAGAGTACCGCTTGCCACCTGTTGCGGCCGATCCCAAGGTGACGCCTTGCATCCCATACACGCCCACGCTGGTGGCCAGCAGTTCTCCGCCGTTTCCGAGGTCCTTGTTTCCGCCGACGGCCGAGTTGATATTTGTTTGAGCCATTCCGCGGCCGTCCTGCAGGGAATCGGTGTTCACACCGGGGGGAGGCGCGATGGCTTGAATCGTTACGTTCAGGGTGGCTTGTGGTCCGCCCGCCGGACTGACTTGATCGAAAACGATACCTACCTGTGAAGGAGTTCCGCCGGTATGGGTTTGCACTTTGGCGACGGTACCGGTCAGCGTTGAACCCTTTTTGAGAAGAGTGTCGTGCCCTCGCTTGACATCCCGGATCGTCTGCGCCTGCACGGCGTCTCCCACCTTGAGTCTGCTCGCGTCGATATCGGATTGCCATTTGGCCACAATTCCGATGTCCGTCGGAATGCTTAAGGTATTCGCCGACGCGCCCGCAGCTGCGTTTGTCTGCGCGACACCGGGAATGGCAAGTACCAAAGCTGCTAGGATCAAAATTCCGGCCTTTAACATTTGTGTTGCTCCTGGCATCAGTTTATGCGCCCCAGCGCAACTATATGCATTTTAACAGACAATTATTACGGCTTTGAGACACCGCTTTCGAGAACCGGATGGCTGTTTTCAGAATGGCGGAGCCTCGTGCCCGGCCTCCCGATATTGGGACGCTAGAAAGGTAGATACGTTTCGGGGAGCGAGAAAGTTTCGGGCGGTCAGAAAATAACATACGGAATCAACAATTAGGCACCTTTGTTAGATGGTTTCGTTGACTTGACACCCTGTGAGCGATAAGTTTCCTAATACCCCAGCTTATGCCATCGCTGTAGCTCGCAAGGAAACTGCGCAAGCTTAAATCGTGGGATATAGCGGCCCGGACGCATCCAAGTATTTTTTGCTGTTTTTCGTTCCCCGGCGCTGATCCTTTATTCGCGGGCACCATACAATTTCTAGAGCGCGGCATTATAGAAGTTTCACATCATCGATAACGTTGAGGAGCAAGGGTCATGGTAAAGCAGAGAATCGGCGAGGCGAAAAGTTTCTTCACGGCTCCGTATACTTCTGGTTCTGCAAGACACAGGTGCATTTTGATTTGCGCTTTCTTAGCTCTGGCATCGATCGCTGGTGGCGGATTGGTAAGGGCGGATAACAATGCTTTCGACTTGTCCGGACCGCCGATCGATATGCGGGTTACGCGGGGCACCCGGACATTGCCGATCTCGCGTGCCGCTAATTTGCAGCCGGGCGACCGGTTGTGGATTCATCCTGATTTGCCTGAAAACCAGTCCGTTCATTACCTTCTGGTGGTCGCGTTTCTGCGAGGATCGACCAATCCCCCGCCGGAAACCTGGTTCACAAAGGTGGAAACTTGGACCAGGCAAGCACGCGAAGAAGGGATTGTGGTAACTGTGCCGCAGGATGCGCAGCAGGCTTTGCTTTTTCTGGCGCCGGAGACGGGCGGGGATTTCAACACCCTGCGCAATGCGGTGCGCGGCAGGCCGGGCGCGTTTGTGAGGGCTTCGCAGGATTTGAACCAGGCCAGCCTGGACCGGTCACGTCTCGAAACTTATTTGCGCGACGTGAAGGAGACTTCGAACAGCGATCCGGCGGAGTTGCATGAACGCTCCGTGTTGCTTGCCCGCACGCTGAATATGAAACTGGATCAGCAGTGCTTCGATAGGCCCAGCGAACAACAGGCGCCGTGCCTGACGCAAGGCACGGACCAGATGATTCTGGACGACGGGCATAGCCAGACCATGGTTACGGCGCTGACTTCCGGTCCTTCCTCGGATTTGATTGGGGCGGCTAGTTCGACGCCATTGGCCGGAGGCGGATTTTACAGCGCTTACGTGGGCGCAGTGGTGGATATGGTGAGAATTCTGGACAGCATCCACACCGCTTTGTATCAATACATTCCGGCGCTGGCGCTGCCAAAAAATGATCAGATGAATTTGAAGTTGAATAATCCTCCTTCGTTTCGCAATCCGAAATCGGTGATCGTCGTCGGGCTGCCGCCGGTGGAATCACCGCAATTGCCGCCGCTGCGTCCGGTGGACGCGAAACAGGCTTTGTGTTTGGAAAAATATCCGCTGGTTCTGCGGACTGAGGGTGCGCCGCTGGTGTTTTCAACCGATCTTGCGCACGACTTTGTGCTGCACCTGGAGGATAAGGCCGGTGACAAACTGGATTTGCCTGCGAAAGCGGAAGCGGAGCGCGGGGGATTCGCGATCGATACGCATGCACTGGCCGCCGCGCAATTCGGGCCGGAAGTTACCGGAACCTTGCGAGGGCAGTGGGGATTCGAGGCGTTCGATGGGCCGCGATTTGAATTGCGATCGGCACATTCCGAGGCGTGGACGATTGCGCCTGCGGACAGAGGAGCGCTGATTGTCGGGCGAGATGATGTTCTGCACGTGAATTCGGAGTGCGCGCCGTGCGTGGAAGAGATCAAGATGAAGGGCCGCGACGGGAAAGATTTGAAGGCAACCTGGAAATTGTCGAAGCCCGATGAACTGGAAGTGAAAGTGCCGCTGAAGGATGAAACCGCCGGTGCCGTGACACTCGAGATAAAACAATTCGGGCTGAAAACGGCTGACGAATTGCCACTGGCTGCGTATTCGGAAGCGGCCCATCTGGACCGGTTTACCATCAACGCGGGGGATAAGCAGGGAGTGCTGGACGGAACCAGGCTCGATGAAGTTGCGAGTTTCGAAATGAAAGGCGTCCATTTTGTACCGGCGAAATTGTCGCGCGTGCAACAAAAGGACGAACTGGGGCTTGCCATTGCGAATCCGGCGCCGGCAGAAAGTTTCCAGCCCGAGGAAAAAGTAACGGCGCATGTGGCGTTGAAAGACGGTCGGGTGATTGATTTGCAGACTACCGTCGAGGCGCCGCGGCCCAAGGTGACGCTCGTGAGCAAAAGCGTGCAGCCCGGGCCGACGCCCTCGGCCGTGCGGCTCGGTAGCCAGGAGGAGGTGCCGCTGGATGGGCGCTTGTCCTTCTTCGTAAAAAGCGAAGTGCCGGAGAAATTTCCGCGCTCGGAAAAAATTGAAGTGGCTACCGTTGATGGCACTTTCGATGTGCTTTTGAGCGTTGCGGATGGGAACTTGATTTTGCAGGATTCGAGTAGCGTGCTGGCGGTGCTTGATCCGTTGAAGAGTTTCGGGCCGTCGGCATTTGGGGCGCTGCAATTTCGGGCCGTGGATGCGGATAACGCCAAGGGGGACTGGCAGCCGCTTGTGATGCTTGTGCGTTTGCCCTCCTTGAAGGATATTCGTTGCCCGGATAGTCCGGATAAGCAATGCACGCTGAACGGGACGAATTTATTTCTGATTGATTCTGTGGCTTCGGATGCGCAGTTTACACATGTGGTGTCCGTGCCGGTTGGATATGTGGATACGACCTTGAGCGTGCCGCGTCCGAATGGAACTCTTTTGTATATCAAGTTGCGGGATGATCCGTCGAAGGCGAGCACCGTGGTGCTTCCTGTGCTACCGCAGGATTGAGTCGCGATTTGTGATTCATGATTTGTGTCGCGCCTCCATCGGGAGATTTGTGTTTCGTGTACCCGGCGCTTCCGCACCGGGCTAGATTGTTCCGCGCATCCGGCGCTGATTTTGTGCGATTGGGCAACCGCGTCTCGCCTGCCCTTTCGTTTGTCAAAACTGTGGGGTGTAAACCAAAGGCTGGACGCCCGCCTGAAGGCGGCCGCCACAAAGGCGTGGCACGAATCGCCGTGGTGGCCGGGTGCTGTTAGAATGCGCGCTGTGCGACCGCTTTTCACGCTGATTCTCGTTCCGCTTTTTATTGTTCTTGGTGCGTCGATTTTCCTCTGCTCTGCTGTTGATGAGTCCTCGCAGTGGTCCGTGCAAACCAGCGGGATCGATACAAATTTGCGAGGAGTCAGCATCGCCACATTCTCGGGACCTGGACCTGGTGGTTCCGCGCCGGTGATCTGGGCTTCCGGGTCCAACGGCGTGATTCTGCAATCGAAAGATAGAGGTGCGACTTGGAAGCGGCTTTCTGTGGCCGGCGGAGAGAGGCTGGATTTTCGAAGCATTCAGGCGCGGGATGCGGAGACTGCTTACGTTATGTCCAGCGGCGAAAGCGATAAGTCGCGGATTTACAAAACGTCGGACGGCGGCGCGAATTGGAAACTGCAGTACAGCGGTACGCGCAAGGAATTTTTCCTTGATGCATTGGTGTGCGCTGGTAGCGTTTGCTATGCCTTGAGCGATCCGGTCGACGCCAAGTTTGTAATTCTCCACACCGTTGATGGCGAAAACTGGAAAGAACTGCCCAGCGATCACATGCCTGCTGCGTTACAAGGCGAAGGAGCATTCGCGGCTAGTGGGACTTGCCTTGCGGTCCGCAATATTCAGGAAATTATTTTCGTCACCGGAGGGCCGGCGGCGCGCGTGTTTTATTCCAGCAATGGAGGCGGCTCGTGGACGGTCAAGAGTGCCCCGATCGTCAGCGGTAATGCGTCGTCGGGAGCTTTCTCCATCGCGCTTCGAGGGAAGCTGGCGGCTATTGTCGGCGGCGACTACAAAGATGCAAACAAATCAGATCGTGTGGCTGCATATTCTGTGGATGCAGGGAAGAATTGGGCATTGTCGCAGCAGCAACCGGGCGGCTACCGTTCAGCTGTGACCTGGGCCGGTAAGTTGCTGGTTGCCGTGGGACCAAGCGGAGAAGACGTCAGTAATGATGGCGGCACGCACTGGAAGGCCGGCGGTTCTTTGAATTTAAACGCGCTCGCGGCCCGCGATTCCAAGTACATTTGGGCGGTGGGACCAAACGGCACGATTGCGAAGATGACAACTCCCTAAGTTTTATATTCAAGATATTGCTTCCGTGGTTCGACAGGAGGGCATTGATGAAGAACCTGACGATGAGCGCGCTCTTTATCATCGCGGCGGTCCTATCCTTGCTCGTCCGTGGCGGGGTAATTCGTCAAGCCGCCGGTGGCCAAGCCGGCGGCACTGAAAATGGGATCGAGGATACGTGGACCGGCATCCTCGGCGGGCAAGAAGGGAAGTTGAACAGGAGCGGCAACGGAATTTCCGGAACCTGGACGCAGACTGGCGTGCCAGCGCAGCCGCTTACTCTCGAACGCAGCCAGGAAACGAGCGCGCCGGAATCCGCCGCACTGCAATCCGCCGCGAAGGTGGAGCACACGCCGAAGCCTATTGCCCCGCTTTTTAATATGGTGATTCCGATTTCGCCAACCGCTTTCAAGGCTGACGGCAAGTGGCATCTGGTTTATGAGCTGCACCTTTCCAACATGGACAAGTGGGAGTACCGGTTTACGCGCATCGAAGTTGTGCCTGCCGATGCCCCGCAAAAAGCTTTGGCTGAATTTTCTGACGCTGATCTCGATGGCATGTTCGTACATCCGGGTTTGGCCAATGCTGAGAGCATGTCGAAGCTTTTGCCGGGAGAATTCGGCGCGGTTTTTATATGGGTGACGTTTGATTCGCTCGCGGAGGTGCCGGCGGCTATCGAAAATCGGATTAGCGTGAAGATCGGCGATTATCCGGAAGCTATGTCGGTGGTGACGCTTCCTACCAGCGTGATCAACAAGCCTGTGGTGGTGATTGCGCCTCCTTTGCGCGGCGAGGATTGGCTGTCGGGGAATGGGCCGTCGAATACTTCGCTTCATCGGCGGGCGCTGATTCCTATTGATGGACATGCTTATATTTCGCAGCGGTTCGCGATTGATTGGGTGCAGCTGAATCCTGACGGCAAGACCTATACCGGCGATCCCAGTGACAACAAAAATTATCGCGCTTATGGGGCGGAAATTCTTGCTGTGGCGGATGGAGTCGTGACGCAGATCAAGGATGGGATTCCGCAGAACACGCCCGGGGCGAAAACTTTGGCCGTGCCGATTACTTTGGAGACGATTGGCGGGAACCATGTGATTGAGGACGTTGGCGGTGGACTGTATGCGTTTTATGCGCATATGCAGCCGGGATCGCTTCGCGTGAAAGTGGGAGACAGGGTCAGGCGCGGGCAGGTGTTAGGGTTGCTCGGTAATTCGGGGAATTCGTCGGAGCCGCATTTGCATTTTCAGATTTGCGATGCGAATTCGGAGTTGGGATCGGAGGGCATTCCCTACGCGTTTCGGTTGTTTGAGGTGCAGGGGAAAGGCTGGGGGTGGAAGTCGTCGGAATCGCGGGAGGCGGCGGTGAGGCATGAGATGGAGATCCCGACTGAGAATGAAGTTGTGCGGTTTGAGAAGGGCGGGAAATAGAGGACCGTAGCGGCGGATTCTTGCTGGGTTCCGAGGTGCCGTGGGCGAACTCGACCTGAAATTGAAACGAAGAGAAATCCTTCGTTCCGCTCAGGATGACGGCAACGGCAAAGCGACAACAACAGCAAAAGCAACTGCAACAGCCACGGCCACAGCAAAACCGAAGGCAATTCGGCCGCTACGCGTCCCCTATTTCCCGCTCTCCTCTGACGGCGGGGGCTACAAAAGCTGAAGAGCCGGCGGGAGGCCGGCGCTACGCCCCTCGTGTAACGTGCGGCATCACTGCACAATTCAACAGCGAAAACAAAAGCAAGAGAGGTTCTTCACTGCGCTCAGGATGAAGCCACTTCTTATCTAGTCTTCCCCAGAAGGTCATTCATGACAAATCGGCTGTGATGACACGGAACTGACCGTTTTGCTGACGTTTTCGGCGTTCCGAAACGGCTATCGCGTTTATGCTATATTGGCGATTGATGGGTGCGAGCTACTGAATGGACAAATTACGCATTTCGATTGTTGAGTATCTGAATACGGCGCCGTTGGTGTGGGGATTTACCGATGGGCCGCTTACTGGGAAGTATGATTTGTCGTTTACTGTGCCGTCGATGTGTGCTGAGGCTTTGAGGTGCGGCGATGTGGACGTGGCGATCATTCCTTCGATTGAATATCAGCGCATTGAGAATGTTGTGGCGCTGCCGGGGATGGCTGTGGCGGCTAAGGGCGAAGTGCGCAGCATTCTGGTGGTGGCGAAAAAGCCGATTGAGACGGCCAGGCGTGTTGTGCTTGATTCCAGTTCGCGGAGTTCGCAGGCTTTGGTTCGAATTCTGGCCAGAGAGCACTGGAATATTCGGCCTGAGTTTGTGGAATCCGCGCCGGACCCTTCTGAAATGTTGAAAGATGCCGATGCGGCCTTGGTGATTGGCGATCCGGCGTTGCGCATCGCGCTGAAGATGGAAGCGCTTTCGGTGAAGGTGGCTAGCGGTGGGGATTGTTGCAAGGGCGATCCTGAAGATATGCCGGTGCCGGGGTTTGAGACGATTTTTGTTTATGACGTGGCTTATCAGTGGCGCGAGATGACTGGTAAGCCTTGCGTCTTGGCGATCTGGGCTGGACGGCGCGAATTGATGACGCCGGAAGTTGTAGCGGATTTTGAGGCATCGAAAAAATATGGATTGAAACGCGTGCGCGAAATCGCCGAGGCTGCTTCGTTGAAGCTGGAATTGCCGGCTCGCGCGCTTGAGCGATATTTGACCGATAACATTCATTTTGAACTGGAACCTGAGTATCTCGAAGGATTGAATCTCTATTACGAGAAGGCTGCCGCTCTTGAGGTGATCAAGAGATTTCGCCCGCTGGAATTCGCGCCTACCCACGAAACCTCCGCCGCAACTTCTTCTGCTCGCCGCGGAGCCTGACCGCTTGGAACGCGCTGGAACTCTTTTGTTGCTGCGGCGCTATGCGGTGAAAGGCATGGCTGGCGAGGATCTTACTGAAGCGCGCGTGACTTTTGCGGGGTTGGCCGGCGACCGAGTCTATGCGTTCATCGATGAGGATAATAAATCTAGTTTTCCTTGGATGACCGCGAGGCAGGCGGGTGAATGGCTGCTTTTTGTGCCGCGGTTTCTTGACCCGCCGCTGGTTGTCGAGGACATCCCCCGCGCTGAACGTTATGCCGCCGAGGTTGTTACGCCCTCGGGAGAAAGATTCGCGCTTGACGACGCGTTCACTCGGTTTCTGAGCCGGCGGTTTGGGCGCTCGTTGCGGCTTCGTTTTTCGGAACGGTCGATGACGGATGCTGCACCGGTTTCACTCTTCGGTTTGGCTACTGTGCGACGGCTCTCCGAGGAAACCGGGATGGAGCTTAATCCCCTTCGCTTTCGTGCGAATTTTTATGTGGGCTGGGAGCGGGATGAGCCATTTTTTGAGGATGAATTGGTGGGGCGCGCGGTGCGGATCGGAGAGGCGGTTACGGTTCAGATAGTGAAGAAGGATGGGCGATGTGTAGTTGTGACGCTTGATCCGAAGACTGCTGCGCCCTCGCCTATGGTGCTTGAGAAAGTGGCGCGCGAACATGGGGGTTGCGCTGGGGTTTATGGCGCGGTGTTGCGCGAGGGCGTCGTTCGGAACGGCGATCCTGTATACTTGGTGTGAGGTTAAGCGGCGGGCGCGTTCTGTGCGGCCCGAATGGAAAATTATGGGAATCTCTCAGCAAGAAGCGCTTGATCTTTTTAATTCCGATGATTTGATCGGCATCGGGATGGCTGCGAATGAAGTGCGTCGCGCCAAGACGGATCCCCGCATCGCTACTTATCAGATCGACCGAAACATTAATTACACGAATTTCTGCACTGAGTATTGTTCGTTCTGCGCATTTTACCGGCCGCTCGGGGCTAAGGATGGGTACATCCTGCCGCTCGAAACGATTTACGAGAAAATTGAGGAGATGCTTGAACTGGGCGGTACCGGCGTGCTGATGCAGGGTGGATTGCATCCTGATCTGCGGGTTGAGTTTTATGAAAATATGCTGCGGTCGCTGAAATTGAAATTTCCGCGGGTGCACTTGCATTGTTTTTCGGCTCCCGAGATTGGCTGCATCGCGGAAGTTTCGGGGTTGTCCGTGCGCGATACGATTGTGCGGTTGCGGGATGCCGGGCTTGATTCGATTCCCGGCGGCGGCGCAGAAATTCTGGATGACGAGATTCGTGTGAAAATTTCGCGGTTGAAGTGCCGTTCGGATGAGTGGGTGGATATGCACCGCGCGGCTCACACCCTGGGCATGCGCACTACCGCCACTATGATGTTTGGTTGCGGTGAGGAATACCGGCACCGCGTGAACCATCTGGAGACTATTCGGCGAATTCAGGAAGATACCGGCGGATTTACCGCGTTTATTCCCTGGATTTTTGCGCCGGAGAATACGCCGCTGGGGAAGAAAATTCCTGAGGCTACCGCGTTCGACTATTTGAAGACTTTGGCGATCAGTCGGCTTTATCTCGACAATATCGATCACATCCAATCCAGCTGGTTGACGCCCGGGATTAAGATCTGCCAGATTGGGCTGCAGTTTGGTGCTGATGATGTGGGGAGTATTTTGATCGAAGAAAACGTGGTTTATGCCGCTGGCGTGCGGAACCGCACTAATGAAGCGGAGCTTCGGCGGATTATTTCCGATGCTGGTTACATTCCTGCGCAACGCGATACGCTGTATCGCTCTTACCTGTTGAAGCAAGAACCTGCACACGCCTGAGGCGTAAATGTAGCGCCGCGGCCTTTAGTGCTGCATTCCTCGTACGATCGTTGTCGACCTTACGACTTCGGCGGTGGTCGTTGCTGTCACATTACATCACGGCTTGCGGGAAATGCACCGCGAATGGATGGCGCTGCGCGCCGTTCGTAACCTGCCGCGTTGACAAACCAAAAACCGAAGTGAGGTTGTTCGCTTCGCTCAGAATGACGGTGAAACCCAACAGCAACCTAAACCCAACACCTACCCAAAGCCAACTCAGATTCAGGCCGCGACACCGATCCAAATCAAACACACCTTAACAATGCTCAGCAAGCGGTTTGCTTCTCGTCATATTGCAAATTCTGGCTTCTGAACGTAGCTCGATTCTCCTGCTGCCATTCTGTTGCTGTTTCCTGTTTCGCAACAATGAGAAGTTAGACTTGCAAGGTTAACTTGCAAGAGTGGCTGTTTATATTGTATTCTGTGGTGCGATGGCGCGAAAAACCCTTGAGCTTTCCGTGATCGATCTTACCCAGTCTATTGGGCTGCTGGTGCGCCGGCTGCGTGCTGCGGCTGCTTCTCATGAACTTTCTTTGACCGAGTCTGCCGTGATGGCGCGGCTTGAAAGGGAGGGGGCTGCGACTACTGCCGATCTGGCGCGCGCGGAAGGCATAAAGCCGCAATCGATGGGGGCTAGTGTTGCGGCGCTGGAGGAAATGGGTTTTGTCGAGCGCAAGGCGCATCCGACCGATGGGAGGCAGTTGAATATTGAGTTAACTGCGAAGGGGCTCGCGCTGCGGAAGAGTACCAAGGATGCCAAGCGGACTTGGTTGGCGCGGGCGATTGGGCAGCTTGATGAAACGGAACGGGAAATTTTGTTCCGGGCCGGCGAGATTATTAAACGGCTGGCGGAGAAGTAATGCGGCGAGCAAATCGTCTAAGCGGTCATGCGAGGACGCAGCGTAGGTGTGAAGCATGTGTCGCGCCTCCGGCGCTTGTTCGCGATGCGATTGTCGCGGCGTTGTTCCGACCGTTTAAAAGGTGACTTTTTGCGCTGAGAGAGAGTTTTTCCGCAGACTGTGAGGCCATCGTGTTCCGCAAAATTGATTTTGACGCGAAGCACTCGACGCTGGATTTCACGGCGACTCCTGCGCGAACAGATGGTCAAGTCGAGCTACCGATCAACCGATCAATTTGATCGAAGCCGGCCGACTCGTTGAGACAAAGATGATTGCGACATCGCAGCTACCATTTTTCAGCAAAGGGATGACACTATGCCTCTGACAAAACTTGATGCTGTCGCTGCTTTGGTTGTGATCGATCTACAAAAGGGTATTGTCGGCTTGCCGTTGGTGCATCCTGGCGACAAAATTGTCGCGCAGACTGCGCAGCTTGCGCGCGCGTTTCGCGAGCGGGGATTACCTGTGGTTCTGGTCAATGTGACGGCTATGGCTCCGGGTAGAACCGATGCTGCAGGGCCTCAGTTTTCCATGCCTGCCGATTGGACTGAGCTTGTTCCGGAATTGGAGCCGCAGGCTGGCGATTTCCTGGTGAGCAAGCAACGCGTGGGCGCGTTCATTGGTACATCTTTGGATGATTACCTGAGCCGGCGCGGGGTGACGCAAATCTTCTTGGCGGGTATCTCGACTAGTGCCGGCGTGGAATCGACCGCGCGCAGCGCTTTCGATTTTGGTTATAACGTCGTGTTTGTCGTGGATGCGATGACCGACCGGGACGTTGATGCGCACCGGCTTAGTATGGAGAAGATTTTTCCCCGGCTTGGCGAGACGACTACGACCGGCGACGTGCTGAAAGTTTTGAAGGAGACGTCCGCGCGATGAGTCGGTCGGGCATAACTGAAAACGTGCTGACGAGGTCTTTTCTTGGCGGGTCGCTTTCGCATGCTTGGCGGGCCTTGCGGCACCGCAACTTTAAGCTGTACTTTTTTGGGCAGGGTATATCCGTGATGGGGACCTGGATGACTCGGCTGGCTACCAGCTGGCTGGTTTATCGTATGACCCATTCGGCTTTGCTGCTTGGCGTTGTCACCTTTGCGGGTCAGATTGTTTCGTTTGCGCTGGGGCCGATTGCCGGCGTGTGGGTTGAACGTCTCAATCGCCGGAGGTTGCTGGTGTGGACGCAGGCTGGCGGCGCCGTGCAGTCGCTTGCATTGGCCGCGCTTACTTTGGCGCACGTCATTACGCTTTGGGAAATTATTGCGCTTACTGCTTTGCAGGGTTTGATCAATGCGCTTGATATGCCTGGGCGGCAATCTTTTCTTATACAAATGGTCGAGGAGCGCGGTGACCTCAGTAATGCGATCGCTATCAATTCTTCTATGGCCAATAGTGCGCGGCTGCTTGGGCCGGCTATTGCTGGGTTGGTGATCGGAGCATTTGGCGAAGGCTGGTGTTTTCTGATCGACGGGGTCAGCTATCTTGCCGTGATCGCCTCTTTGATGCTGATGCGTATCAGGCCCATGGATATTCGGCGCAATGCTCGCGGCATGTTTGAAGAAATACGCGAAGGTTGGGATTACGTTCGTTCATTTCATCCTGTTCGCACGATTCTTCTTCTTTTCTCGCTTATCAGCTTGATGGGCTACTCCTATGCTGTGCTCTTGCCGATCTTTGCCGGGCAGGTGTTGCACGGCGGCGCTACTACTCTTGGCTGGTTGACTGGAGCGTCCGGAGTTGGTGCGCTGGTGTCCGCCCTGTCGCTTGCTGTGCGCAAGACTGTACTTGGGCTTACGCGGATGCTGCAGCTTGCCAGCGGAATGCTGGGTGTGGCGCTGATTATATTTGGCTTTTCGCATACCTTGTGGGTTTCTTTGTTGCTTATGGTTGTAGTTGGCTTCGGCTTGATTCAGAGCGCATCGGTCAGCAGCACGATTATTCAGACTTTGGTACCGGACGATAAGCGCGGGCGCATCATGAGTTATTACACTATGGCGTTTTTTGGCGCTTCACCTTTTGGCAGTTTGCTGGCTGGTGCGCTGGCGCACCGGATTGGAGCGCCTCATACCGTTATGTTTACTGGGGCTTGTTGCGTTGCTGGGTCGCTGTGGTTTATGGGCGAGCGGCCGAAGGTTCGAGAGTTGATGCGGCCGATCTATCGGGACATGGGTTTGCTGCCGGATCCGGCGCAGAGATAAAAAATGCGGCGGACGCTGCCGGCAGTGCAGTGAGGCATGTGTCGCGCCTACGTCGCTTGTTCCTTCACCGAGCTTAGGGGTTGAAGAGTCTGTGTGGCAACTCGAAATTCATGGCTTCAGGGGCTAAAGCCCTCTCTTCTTGGCGTGTCTTGTACAGCGGGGCTGAAGCCCCGTTCTCACACAGGCTCTCAAGCCCCCATTCCGTCCTTCAACTGATTGTGGTGGAAACGGGCTCTCGCACATACTCTGAAGAGTCGCCCTTCCGCGAATTTAAGAGCGAGTTCATGACTTGCCGGGGCCACGGCTGCGGGCAGGTCTGAGACCCGCCCCTACATAATTCTTATGCGGTCAGGAGGACGGCTGGTTCGACGATTGTTGCTGGGAATTCCAGAGCGATGCTTGCCCCGTAGGGTTGCTGGTTGGACAGGACGATTTCGCCGCCAGCTTCGCGCATGATGCCGTAGCAGATGCTCAGTCCCAAACCTGTGCCTTTGCCCACCGGCTTCGTGGTAAAGAATGGATCGAAGGCACGGTTTAGATCGGAGAAGCCGGGGCCAGAATCCTCGAAGCGGATTGTCACGCGATCGCCGCTTCGCGCTGCAGCGATGTGAATCGTGCGCTGAGCGCTTTCTTCCACGGCATCGATGGAATTATTCAGAAGATTCAGCAGGACCTGCTTCAGTTCATCTTCGCCTATGGCCAGGCGCGGCAGCAGCGGATCGATGCGCACGTCCATATGGATGCCGAGTTTGCGGATATGGAACTCGCGGAGCTGGATTACGTCGTGCAGCGCGGTTTCGAAATCAGCGGCGCGCGCAGCCGGATTATTCTGACGCGCGAAACGCAGCAGGCCGTCGACGATGCGCTTCATGCGGCGCGCTTCCGAGCCCAATTTCTGCACGCGTTTTGAGAGTTTCTCGCCTTGCACTTCTTCGCCGAGCAAATCGGCGTAGCCCATGATGCCGGTTAGCGGGTTGTTCAATTCGTGAGCGACGCCAGCGACGAGCTGTCCTAACGCTGCCAATTTTTCCGAACGCACTAATTGATGATGCAGCCGTGAGTTTTCGATTGTGACCGCAAGATCGGAAGCCAGCACTTCGAGACGGACGATTTCGGATGCTTCGGTGGCATTGCCGGCATGATTGGGCTGAGAACCGCTGACGCAGAGGCAGCCGAGATAGACACCGTGTCCGGAAATGAGGGGGATCAGCACTGCATTGTCGGACTCAGACTCTAAGGCTCCATTTTCCGCGGGAAGTATGACGCTGAACGAATTGTTTCCGACCTTCGGTCTCTGCTTGCTGAATTCCTTAAGTTTTTCGACCGTCCAGACGCGCGACCATTCTTCGAATCGAATTTTTTCGGTTAGAGAATAACCGGTGAATCCGCTCAGGCGCAGGCAAAGGTCTTCTCCCGCCAGAAACAGCGCGGCACGTTTGAAACTGCTCGCCGCGGTGACCGCCGCAGTGACTTCGCCCGCGAGAGCGGCCGGGTCGGCGCCCGCCAGGAGGCGCGAGGAGATCTGCGACAACACCAACAAGAGTTTGTTGGCGGCGCGTTCCCGTTCGCGCGATTCTTCGATGACTCTGGATTTGTCTTCGATCAGGGTGAGAATCATGCCGAAGGCTACGAAGTATTTCGGGACGTTCCAGAGTTCGGGATTCACCTGCAGCTTGGGTGCGTATTCGGCGAGCATTGTGGCTACCGGGAACACGGCTCCCCAAGAGAGGAAGCCGCCGCAGACGGCCATTACGCCAGTGGAACGGCGCGGGAAGCGTTTCCAGAAGAGAACGCCGCAGAGTCCGAAGCTCAATGTAAGGATTGCGTTGACGCCAAGGTCAGAGTTGCCGTGAAGCTGCCCGTACATCGTCCATGCGGCGACCGTGGCAAGGACCACTGATGCCGCGACGGCGTATGGTTTCGGTTGAGGATACGCTCGCAGCGCGAGAATCGCTGAACCGATGAATATGGTGCCTAACGCGGCGGCCATCAATGTGAAGTTATGCCACTCGAAGACAGCGGCCACAGCGTGGAACGCTGTTGGCAGCACCAGAACCGAAAGCATGGACAGGCGTTTTTTTCGAACTTCGACTGCTTTGGTCATCGAAATTACAAAAACAATTCCGGAGAGCTCGAGCGATGTGAGATCGATGGATTCGAGGACCTTTTCGACTATGCCGGTGTGGGTTTCGAATACCTGGATAAAGAAGTGCAGGAAGATCAGGGCCCAGGCGGCCGTCCACAGACGCATCCGCGCCGATGGGGCGTGTTTGCGCAGGGAAAGAAATATCCCGACCAGTACGGCCAGAACCAGAATCGTGGGCAGTTTGTCTAAGAGTGCGGTCAACCTGGTACCTCGGACTCATCGAGGTTACCGTTGAGTCGTACATTGAACAATAGAGCAACGGTACCAAGATCGGCGCAATCGTGATGCAGCGAAAGGCGGGAGGATGGCCGCAAGTTGTTATTTCTTAAGGGGAATGCGGACGCTTAAACTGACTTCAGTGCCATCGACTAGATCGACGCTTTCGGCGGGTACGAAGGTTCCGTTAATAAAGTGCGCGCGAATTGTGCGCGATCGCGGTTCGTTTACATGCGCTGAACGCGCTGTGGAATCGGCTGGCTGTTCGAGCGTCGATCGCGTCGCGGCATCTTTAGCGGTGCGCGCAGCGGTGTCCATTGGTTCGATGCGGGATTTTCGATCCTCGAATTTCGGGACGCCTGCGGAATCGAGTGCTACGTTGGCTAGAGCGTCGGCGTGGCGATTGATTTCGCGGCGCACGTGTTCGATTACGAAATATTCCAACTGACGGGCAAGTTTAGCTGCGCGTTCGTGCAATGGCTTCAGGTCTGCGCTCTTCACCTTGTAGCGGCCTTGCATTTGGCGGACCAGCAGCTCGGAATCGCTGCGGATTCGAAGTGCTGAAATGTTGTGAGTCGTGGCGTAATCTAGCGCCGCCAGTAACGCGAAGTATTCGGCTACGTTGTTTGTTTCGCGGCCGATATTTTTGGCGAGTTCCAACACGATCTTGCCTGCGGGATCACGCAGCACTACCGCGTAGGATGCTGGGCCGGGATTGCCGCGCGATGCACCGTCGATATTTGCTACGTGAACTCCCGCCGCCACGGATGGGTGCGAATCCGCGAACAGCCGCGGACTTCCTGGTGGTGGGATTTTGTTTACTGGGCTCATCGTGATTTGAGATTGCCGCGGAAAATTGCGGAAAGTGAGTTGCATGCGAGGTGACCTGGCGTCACGGGCTTAGTTTTCACCGGGCGAAGTTGCCTCGCCTGGCGTTTGAGTAGGTGGCGCCACTGCTGCGGTCGAGGCTGCGGGTTCGAGGTAATAGAGGATGCGCGTGCAGGTTTCGCAGTGGAACATTTCGTCGCTGCTGGCGCGGCGCATGGCCTGAAATACGTGTGGGCGGACACGCATGCCGCAGGCGCTGCATTTTTCGTCGCGGACTTCGGCCAGCGCGACGTTGTTGTGTTTCTTCATGATGCGATCGTAGTGATCCATCATGTTTTCCGGGATGCCTGAGACTGCTCGCGCGCGTTCTGTTTCGCCTTCCTTTAGCTCCTTCTCGGCTACTGCTTTTTCCGCTTCGATTTTGGCGCGATCTGCGCGGACGGCTTCTTCCACTGCTTTCAGGGATTTTTCTGCAGCTTTGATTTTGCGGTCGTACTCTTCGCCGGCAACCATTTGTTCCAGCAGGCGATCTTCGGCTTTGGCGATTTCGTCTTCGGCCATTTGCACTTCGTGCTGCAGGGCTTTGTAGGCCTCGTTGGTTTTCACCTGCGAGGTTTGGTCCTTGTATTTGCGGACGCGGTCCTTCCACTGGTCTACATCGAGTTCGTACTTTTTGCGATCTTTTATGGTGGCTAGTTGCGCGGCTTTACTTTTCTCGAGGTCGGTCTTCGCGGCGGCGATGCGGGCGTCCAGTTCGGCTGATCTCTTAGGGAATGCTGCCAGGCGCGTTCGCACATCCTGCAGACGCGTGTCGACGCTTTGCAGGTCGAGCAGGTTCTGTAGGACTTTCAGCACTGTTTAGACATTCTAACACAGTGACAGGCTCGGCTATTCCGAGCGGGCAGGGAGCGGCCGCAACCGGCCGGCCTGAGATTCGCCCCTACTTCAACCGGCAGAAGGATTCAGTCCGAGTCGAACAGCTCAAGTCGTAGCGCGGAGAAACGGGTGGCGGTGATAAAAGGGAGAGCTGACGTGCGTGTGAAGCATGTGTCGCGCCTCCGGCGCTCGGGTGTTTTATGTGTCGGGTACCCGACGCTTCCGCGCCGGGCTAATTTATGCGCGCCTACGGCGCTGGTTCGCGATGCCATTGTTCTGGCGCTGCTTCGACAGGTGGCCACTACAAAGGCTAAGCCTCGCCCGGGCAATCGGTTGAATATTCTATTTGGTAAATATTCCTCGACAGGAATATGCCACTAGAGGCATATTAGCATTCATGATGGAGACATTGAGGGCGCTGGCTGAACCGAATCGTTTTCGCATTGTCGAGCTTTTGCGCGATCGGCCGCGGCCTGTGGGGGAAATGGTTGAGCGGCTTGGCTTGCGCCAGCCGCAAGTCTCGAAACATTTGCGGGTGCTTACGGAAGCGGGGCTGGTGGAGGCTCGGGTGGATGCTCAGCGGCGGATTTATGGATTGCGTGCGGCACCGCTCAAGGAACTGGATGTGTGGCTACAGAGGTACAGGGGGATTTGGGAGGGCAATTTCCAGAGGTTGGATTCCGTGCTTGAAGACTTAAAAGCTGAGGAGAAAAGACGTGGACGAAAAAGCCGGTAGGATGCCGATGAGAAACAGCGGGACGTTGAAAGTAACTACGCCCAGCGATCGGGAAGTCGCGATGACGCGTGTTTTCGATGCGCCTCGATACCTGGTTTTCGAGGCCGGGACCAAGCCCGAGCTGCTGAAGTGCTGGCTCTATGGGCCTGACGATTGGGAGTTGTCTGTGTGCACCGTCGATTTGAGGGTGGGCGGCAAGATTCGCTATGTGTGGCGGCAACGCGGTGAAAACGGGAAAGACATGGGGATGACTGCCACCTGCCGTGAAATTGTGCCGCCCGAAACGCTGGTTTTCACCGAGGTGTGGGATGAGGACTGGACTGGGGGCGAAGCTCTGGTGACTATGACTTTCGTCGAGAACGCAGACAAGACTACTTTTACGCAGACGGTGCTGTATTCGTCCTGTGCGGCACGCGACGGAGCGCTCAAAACCGGTATGGAGCATGGCGCTGCGCAAAGTTACGACCGGCTGGCCGAATTGCTGGCAAAGGGCACGTAAGGCTTCTTTGTTTTTGCGATGTGATGACGATGCGGGCGAGCCGTTATATCGTTTTACCCGCTTCGCGAGGCCCGGCTTGATCGTTAGTATCCTTGTGGCTATCGAAATTCGTCCTGAGGAGGGCTGATGCCTTACGTGCAAGTGACCTGGGTCGAGGGGCGCACGCCGGAGCAGAAACGAAAGTTGGCGGAGCGGATTACGACGGCGTTGATCGAAGATGGCCGCGCCAAGCGCGAAAATGTTCAGGTGACGTTTGTGGATTTGCCGCCAACCGACTACGCCGAGGCCGGCGTGACGGTCGCGGACCAGAAGCGCACACCCTGAAATGGTGCAAGAGTCTCGCGAAAAGCAGATTGTTCGTTGCACTTCCTTCCTAAATGGATAAGGGTTTGTTGCGAGTGGGCCGACGCGCGGGTGGTGTTGTAGCGGCCGGTCTAGCTGACTTCGCTAGACCGGCCGCTACAAAATCGATACAAAGTCTACAAATCCTCTGAGTTCAGTTGCGCGATCCGCTTTGCGGGGTAGCTCTGCTTACGTTCATTGCGGGTTACTACGGTTTGTGCGAGATTTTGCCTAGCCCTCTGCGATATGAGATCGGCGTTACGGCGCGGCTTGCACTTCCATCGATGGATCAACGGCGAAGCTGGTGCAGCCTGGGGTTGTGGCGGCGGGGCAGTGCGCGACGGCGCGGAATGAGGAGTCTGATGTCTGCACGTCGTAGGTGTAGCCGTCGCGGCCGGTTTTCTTCATGGTCAGCGCGCCGCTGGTCGTGAGTTCGTCGAGCGAAGCGTAGGAGCCGTGCTCGACTTGATAGGCGCGCTCGGCCTGGGCGATGCCCAGTAGATCGTTTCTCACGCCCACGACGTCGATGGCTTGGGCGGGCGTAGCTGTACCGGTACCCGACGACTGCATCTGCGAAAAATAATATTTGTACGCCAAAACGGCGATAAGAGCGACTGCCAGAAGGCCGAGCAGGCTTCGCATCATTCACCTCGCGCTATTTACTTCGATGTGCGGCAATGCTTTCAGGTTAACGCCGCTCAAACCAACGCGCAAAGACCACGCGGTGCGCTTGTAATCCTTTTGATACCGCCTACGTCTAACGTTCGGTGCCTGCGTGTGTGCGTAAGAATGCAGTTCGTTGCCGTTGTGGTTGCAGCGGATGCATTTCGCCGCCAATCGGATTTTTCGATGTTGCATGGGCCGGTTCAACATTTTTGGAACCGGGTCTGCTTTGATCTTTTCGGTCATAAGGGCGCGGCGATCTGAGCGGATGGTTTGACACTCGCAAGCAGGGTCATCGATACTGTTTATTGACGCAATTCGCTGGTGTTGGTCGTTCACTTCCAGCTGGCCAGCTTCACGCAGTGAATTCCCTCGATGGGAGCAGGAGCAAGCACGAATGACGATATTGCATCGTTTCAGTGTGACTGTGAGCAGGAGCGGACCGGTAGTGGCCGCGACGGTATTGCTGGTCGCAGCGTGCGTCGGGTTATATAGCACGCCGCTGGCCGCACAGGATCAAACGGAGCAGGTACGTCCTCCGAAGCTGAATTACACGACGCACAAGCTGGAAAATGGCTTGCAGGTGATCCTGCTGGAAAATCACGAAGTGCCGATCGTCGATGTTCAGGTCTGGTATCACGTGGGTGGCAAGGACGAACCACCCGGCCGCACCGGATTCGCGCATTTGTTCGAGCATTTGATGTTCAAAGGATCCGCGCACGTGGCGGCGGAAGAACATTCGCGGATCATCGAGTCCGTGGGCGGTTTTGATAACGCCGAGACCACCGACGACACTACTCAGTTCTTCGAAACATTTCCCAGCAATTATCTCGAGCGGGTTTTGTGGCTGGAAGCTGACCGCATGGGCAGCTTGAATGTGAGCGAGGAGAATTTTAAATCCGAGCGCGAAGTAGTGAAGGAAGAGCGCCGCGTGCGCATCGAAAACGAACCTTACGGGTATTTACAGGAAGATTTACGCGCGGCGGCTTTCACCGTGCATGGCTACCATCACACCCCGATCGGAAGTATGGAGGACCTGGACAAGGCCACGATTCAGGATGTGCGCGATTTCTTCAATACCTATTACAAACCGAATAACGCGACGCTGGTGATTGTCGGCGATTTCGAATCCAGCCGGGCGTTGGCTTGGACTAATAAATATTTCGATGGCATTCCGCCTTCGGCTAAGCCCATTCCGCGTTTGAATAATCCCGAGCCGCCGCAAACGGCTGAACGCGTGGTGAAAAAATCGTACCCCAACACGCCGCTTCCGGCCGTGGTGATCGGCTACAAAATTCCCGCGCGCTACGCGCCGGATGCTTACCCACTCGACCTGGCGTCGAATATTCTGGCGGGAGGCGAGAGCAGCCGTTTATATCAGACGCTGGTGTACAAGGAGCAGATTGCAGTGCAAGCGGCGGGGTTCGGGGCGTTTTCCGAGGATCCGAATCTTTTCTGGGCGTACGCAATCATGAATCAGGGCCATACGCCGGACGAAGGGGAAAAAGCGTTGGTCGGTGTTCTGGATGAGCTCAAGGCTGCGCCGGTGGACGCGAAAGAATTGGAGAAAGCCAAGAACCAGGAGATTTCTGGATTCGTATTGGGCCGCGATACCGATGAGGAGAAGGCAATGGCGCTCGCTTCGGCAGCCGTCATCGGGAAAAATCCCGAACTGGCCAACGCCGAACTCGGACATTATTTGACGGTTTCCGCGGGCGAGATCCAGCGCGTGGCCAAGGATTATTTTCAGAAAGATCACGCTACCGTGTTGATCGTCACGCCGGGCGCGCCTGCGCAATAGCCGCGCACACATTGATGCGAACAATACGGAAATTATATCAGGGAGTGATGATGAAGCGCGGAATGCAGCGAAGCGTTGGTTTTTGTGTCCGGCTGTTATTAATGGCGAGCGCCATGGGGATGTCGTTCGCGCCGTGCGCTGTGGCTCAGGAAACGACCGTTCCGCCGGTTTCGCGCAGCCAGTCGGTTCCGGAAAGTTCGCAAGAACCGCAGAAAGCTTCCGGAGTGGTCCCGCCCGGAG
Organism: uncultured Acidobacteriota bacterium; assembly: GCA_963703675.1. Classification (GTDB taxonomy): domain Bacteria; phylum Acidobacteriota; class Terriglobia; order Acidiferrales; family UBA7541; genus Palsa-295. The sequence goes on from CAVPFH010000019.1 coordinate 309,565, forward strand.
TGAAGCTGGTGCCGCAGATGCCTGGACCCGGCGCGCCGCGCCCGTTTGATTTTCCGAAGGCGGCCACGAAAATGCTGCCAAATGGTTTGCGCCTATTCGTCGTGACCGATCATAGCGAGCCTGCGATTGCGGCACGATTGGTAATTCTTTCGGCGGGAAGCATCAAAGATCCGGCGGGGATGCCGGGCGTGGCGGAGATGGAAGCGAGTTTGCTGACGCAGGGTACGGAAAAGCGCAGCGCGCGGGACATTGCCGATGCGATCGATTTTATCGGAGGTTCGCTGAATGCCACCGCCGGCCGCGACTTGACCACGGTGACGTTGGACATCGTCAAGAAGGATCTGGCCGTGGGCATGGATTTAATGTCTGATGTGGTGCTGCATCCCTCTTTTCGTGGCGAGGAACTTGACCGCCAGCGGCAGCAGCTTCTTTCCAATCTTCAGGTGCAGTATTCGGATCCCGATTATCTCGCGACACTAGTGTTTTCGCACGCATTGTATGGCGCGTCGCCGTATGGTCTACCGCCAGAGGGCACGCCGGCGACTGTGCAGAAATTTCAGCGCGAAGATTTCGTGAAATTTCACGATGCGAATTACGCGCCCAACCAGTCGCTGCTGGCGTTCGCCGGAGACATCACGCCGGAACAGGCATTCGCAGCGGCCGAGAAATATTTTGGCAGCTGGCCAAAACTGGACGCGAATACATCCGCGCCGGAAATGCCCAGCGCCCCGGAGGCCACGCACGTATGGCTGGTTGACAAGCCGGACGCCGTGCAAACGCAGATCCGTATCGGCAAGCTCGCGATTCGACGCAACGATCCCGATTTTCTTCCGCTGGACGTGACCAACCATATTTTCGGCGGAAGCTACAACAGCCGGTTAAATACCGAAGTGCGAATCAAGAAGGGATTGACATACGGAGCTTCGTCCTCGTTCAATCCGCATCGCTACACCGGCTCGCTGGTGGTGAATACGTTCACGCGCACGGAAGCCACCGTGGACGCGACGAAATTAGTGATGAACCTGCTCGGCGGGATGTCACAGGGACAAATCAATCAGAAGGAACTGGATTTCGCGCGCGATTATCTTGCGGGCGTTTATCCGATCCAGTCGGAAACAGCCGAGCAAGTTGCCGATCGCGTGCTGACTGTGGCGGCTTTCGACCTGCCCGCGGATTACAACCAGACCTATCCGGAAACGATACGCGCTGTATCGCTGCTGGAAGTGCAAGCAACGGCGCGGAAGTATTTCAGCACCGATAGGTTGGATGTCGTGCTGGCGGGAAACGTCAGCGCGTTTCGCGATGCGCTGAAAACTGAATTTCCCAATGCTGAATTCACTGAAATTCCGGCGGACCTGGTGGATGTGCTCTCTCCCGACATGCGCGCGGCCAAGCAGGATGCGGTTGCAGTTTCGGCCGCCACGCCCGAATCGCTGGAGGAAGGCAAACAAATCCTGCTGGCGGCTGCGCAGGCTACGGGCGGCGATGCGCTGAAATCCGTTACGACGGTAGGATTCAGCGAAACCGGCAAGATTCACACCCCGAACGGGGATCGCCGGCTGGACGTTAAGTGGCAGGTTTCTTATCCGGACCGGTCGTATGGCGAAGTGGATCTGGGCAACAACACCACGATTTTTCAGGTGTGCGACGGCAAATCGTCCTGGCTGAAATTTCCAGACGGCGTGCGCGATACAAGCAGCATGATCTTCGAATTCAAACGCGGGATCTCGTTGTTCGGCGGCGGTTGGGGCTTTTACAAGCAGGTGTTAGACGGAAAGATTACCGGACAATCGATTGGAGAAGAGGAAATCGGCGGAAGAAAGTTGCAAGGAGTAACGGTGAATGCTTCGTTCGGCGGCGTGAAATTGTATTTCGATCCGTCGACTCATTTGCTGGCTGCAGCGCGTTTCAAGTCCACGGGCGAACATGGACAGAGCGACAACGAACAGCATTGGACCGATTATCGCGACGTGGAAGGCCGGCAGTTCGCCTACGCGACGGAAACTTACCGCGACGGAGCGAAGTTATTCGAATCCGCAGTGCAAACGGTTAAGGTAAACCCGAAAGTGGACGAAGCGCTCTTTATAAAGCCGGAAATGGCTCCCGTGAAATAATGCGCGCACGTCTACTTCACGGTGAGAACTACCTTGCCGATGTTTTTCCGCTCCTGAATATATTTGTGGGCGGCAGCCGCCTCGACGAGTGGAAAAATCTTGCCGATCATTGGTTTTGCTTTGCCTGTCGCATACAATCTGAAAATTTCATCCAGCTCGCGACGCAGCAACGGACCTCGAGACGCCATTCTTCCCATATTCACGCCGATCACTGCAATATTGTCGCCCATCAATTTCAGGGGATGAAAACGCGGCGTTTGCAACAGAGCCTTCGCGCCACGAATCCGATTCTTTTTTCCGTCGGGGCTGGCCGCGGCCGAAAAACCGTAGACCACCAGGCGTCCCGTGGGGCCGAGGCATTTGTAACTGTTGCTGAAAGATTTTCCGCCGATGGCGTCCATCGCCATTTCAATTCCGTCCGGGGCGAATTTGCGCACGACTTCCACAAAATCGCTTTTTTCGTAATCGATGGGATGGTGCACACCGATTTTTCGGAGGTAATCCTGCTTCGTAGGTCCGGCCGTACCGTAAATTTGCAATTTGCGCTCAAGCGCCAACTGCACCGCGGCCACTCCCACGCCACCCGCCGCGCCGTGAATCAAAATACGGTCTCCCGGTTGAAGATTTCCCATGGTGATCATCGAATGATAGGCGGTGAGATAGTTCACCAGGATCGCGGCGCCATCCTCGAAGGGCATGCCCGCGGGCATACGATGCACTCGTCCGGCGGGAACCGCAACCCACTGTGCATAAGCGTTGAACGGAGTGAAAGCTGTGACCGCTTCGCCGGGTCGCACCGGGTCGCCTTCGCTGGTTTTCACGCCTTCGGCAGCTTTTTCGACGACGCCCGCTACTTCGACTCCAGGGACAAACGGCGGCTTGGGCGTGCCGGGATAAATTCCCATGCGCTGCAGCAGGTCGGCGAAATTAACGCCTACGGCTCTGACGCGGATGAGAACTTCGCCGGGCTTGGCGTGCGGATCCGGAATTTCCTGCGCTTCCAAGGCTTCCGGCGGACCGTACCTCTTTACAACCATGGCGCGCATCTAAAACTCCTTCCGGGCGGCTGTGGTTTCCCAGACGACGATTCTATCAACGCTCACTTCCCGTTGCTTGCGTATCGTGGCGCAACGCAATGCACAACGATTAACGCACGCGCAGGTTTTCACTTTGGATTCGAAGGCATCCTATCTTAAACTGGTGGATTCTGCGCAATGATGAAAACCACACATAGAGCAAGAGTCTTCATTACAGGAGTCACAATTTTGGTAGCGGCGTGCGCGTCGCTTGCGGCGGCTGGGTCGGCGCAGGCGCCGACCCCGGCAGTACTGACTGCCATGCAGGATGAGCTCGACCGCTCGATGGGCGCGATGTCCAAGGGCGATCCTCCCGGATATTTCATCAGCTATACCGTTGCCGACCGTGAGTATGCCGAGGTTTCCGGCTCGAATGGCGCGCTGCTCACCTCCACTGATACCCAGGCGCGTTGGCTCGAGGTGCAAACGCGCGTGGGCAGCTACCAGCTCGACGATACGCACAAACTCGCTGAACGGCAGCCCAGCTGGACCAGCCCCGGCACTACCGTCGTGCTCGACGATGACATTCCTGTGCTGCGCCGTGAGATTTGGCGCGAAACCGACAGGCAATATCGCGCCGCTACTCAGGCTTTGATCAAGGTGAAAACCAGCGAGCAAGTTCAGGTGCAAACACAGGAAAGCGGCGCGCCGGATTTTTCCGCGGAAGCCCCGCGAGTTTCCCTTGGGCAGCGCACTGAGATCAAGATCGATCGCAAACCCTGGGAAGAACGCGTGCGGAGGTACACCGCCGAATTCAGCAAGTCGCCTGCAGTGCTCAATTCCATCGTCACATTCACAGCGCTGGGTATGAATCAGTACCAGGTAAATACCGAAGGCACCAAGTTGGCGTTTGGGCAAGTCCATTACCGGCTGGAACTCTATGTGCAAAGCAAGGCTCCCGACGGCATGGACATCAATCGCTACGCAAATTTCGATTGGCTGGAACCGAAAGACGCGCCGACGGAGAAAATTGTCTTCGAACACATTAAGACCATGATCTCGGAGACTGAGGCGCTCGACAAGGCGCCGCTTGTCGATCCTTATGCCGGTCCTGCGCTGCTCACCGGCCGCGCTGCTGCGGTTTTCTTTCACGAAGTCTTCGGGCATCGCGCCGAAGGGTTTCGGCAGAAGGACATCAACGAAGGGCAAACTTTCACCAGCAAAATCGGCGAGCAAATTTTGCCGGACTTTATTTCCATCAAGGACGATCCCACGGAAGCGTCGCTCGGCGGACAGATGCTGCTTGGATATTATCCGTTCGACGACGAGGGCGTTAAGGCCGAGAACGTTCATTTGATCGATCACGGCGTGCTGAAGACTTTTTTGATGTCGCGCTCGCCGCTTGTGAATATTCCACATTCGAACGGGCACGGACGCCGGCAGCTTGGATACGTTCCGGTTGCGCGCCAGGGAAACTTGATTGTTACCAGTTCGAAGACCATGACTAACGACCAACTGCGTCAGAAGCTGATCGAAATGGTGAAGGCGCAAAATAAGCCGTTCGGCCTGCTGATTGACGATATCGCCGGCGGATTCACTTTTACCGGGCGCGCTCAGCCGCAGGCGTTTCAAGTGCTGCCTCTTGTGGTTTATAAGGTGTATCCCGATGGCCGGCCGGACCAGCTTGTGCGTGGAGTAGATATCGTGGGCACGCCGCTGGTTTCGCTGACAAAAATCGTGGCCACCGGCGACACGCCGGATATTTTTAACGGTTACTGCGGTGCGGAATCCGGCTCGGTGCCGGTGTCGGCCGTTGCACCGGCAATTTTGATTTCGGAGATGGAAGTGCAGAAGAAGGAAACGTCTACCGACAAGCCGCCGATTCTGCCGCCGCCCGCGCACGATCCCGAACAGAAGGGGCAAAAATAGTGAGGAAATTCAGAGTACTTAGACTGTTCGGAGCGGGATTATTCGCGGGGGGACTGCTTGGAATATTTGCGCCGCCTGTTTCTGCCGGCGCGACTCCGGGGCAGGCCAAGTCTATCGTCAGCATCGCGTCTGCAGTATTGGCGCAGGCGCCGGTGCCAGAAACGGAAAGCGATAAGACCCTGCACGCCATGCACGACGAAATGGAACGCTCGCGCGAGCGTTTGCAGCTTCCTGGCGTCGAGAAGCCTTTCTATCTGGAATACCGGCTGCTGGATATCGATGTGCGTTCCGTGACTTCGTCTTTTGGCGCGCTGATGGCGAGTTCGACTACGCGAGATCGTTTTATGAGCGTGGATGTGCGCGTCGGCGACTATCACCTGGACAGTTCGAATTTTGTCAGCGAGGACGGCTTCCAGGGTTTTCTCGGTTCCACCGGGCAGGTAGGAATCGACCGCGATTACAATTCCTTGCGCCAGGATTTGTGGCTGGCGACGGACCAGGCGTACAAGCAAGCCGTCACGCAAATGTCGCTGAAGCAATCGTTCCTGCGCAGCCTCTCGAAGCCGCCGGAGATCGATGATTTTGCGCAAGCGCCGCCGTTGGTGAAGATCGATCCGCGCGTCGAGCCTCAGTGGACCGCGCGCAATTGGGAAGATGAATCGCGCGCGGCTTCCGCAGCGCTGCTGAATTTCCCGCAGCTGAATGGTACGCGCGTGAATTATTACCTGGTGTACGTCACCTATTACTTGATGAACACGGAAGGGACTACGATACGGCAGTCGCGCCGTCTTGCCGCGATCGAAGCGGCTCTCGACACCACTGCTGACGACGGCATGGCGCTGCACGATTTTTATTCCTTGTATGTCGCGAACCCTGCGGACCTGCCTGACCCCGCCACTGTGGGTAAGGCGCTCGGGCAGACCGGCACTGAGCTCATGACTTTGCGGCGGAGCCCGCTGGTGCAGGATTTCACTGGTCCGGTTTTGTTCGACGCTCCTGCGGCGGGATCGGTATTGGCTCAAACCTTGGCGTCATCGCTATCGGGGGCCCGGCCGCCGCTTTCCACCATGCCGGCTTTTGACGAAATCATGGAACGAATGGGCGGGCGCAGCGAATGGACGGGGCGCGTCGGGACGCGTGTGCTTCCGGCCAACGTGTCGCTGGTGGATGATCCTACGTTGAAGGAATTTAACGGGCAGGCACTGCTGGGGAATTATGAAGTTGACGACGAGGGTGTGAAAGCTCAGCGTGTCGGGGTCGTGGAAAATGGCACGCTCAAGAGTTTGCTGATGTCGCGGCGGCCTGGGCCCGATTTTTCATCGTCCAATGGGCATGCGCGGTCTGCGTTGCTTTCCGACACGCGTCCTTTGAGCAGCAACCTTTTGTTTCAGGTGAACGGCGGGCTGAACGCGGGCGATCTAAAAAGGAAATTTCTCGATGCCTGCCGCGACGATGGGCACGAATGGTGCCTGGAAGTGAAGCGCATGGATAATCCGGCGCTCGGATCAATTCGCCAGGAAGATTTCAGCGATTTCATTGGAGGAATCGCTGGGGGTGTGGCCAGCGGTGAACGCATGCCGCTGGTGATTTATCGCGTGTACGTTTCCGACGGGCGCGAAGAAATGGTTCGCGGCGGACACATCGAAGGGCTGCAGCTTCGCGCGTTGCGCAATATTGTGGGCATGGGTGATGACGAAACCGCGTTTCCCTACATGCAGAATCCTTCGAACGGATTTGCTGGTACTGCGCTGGGCGCGTTTGGATCGGCGCAGGGTGGGATTCCCGGCACGGTCGTGGCGCCGTCGCTGGTCTTGGACGAAATCGAAGTGCGCGGATTCCATGGGGAGCCTCGGCGCTTGCCACTGGTCACAGCGCCGCCGCTGAAGTAGAGTTTGACTCGGCGTCTTCAGTGACGGAGCTGTGATTTTCTTTCACCACTTATTCACTGCGAAGCGAGATCCTTCGCTGTGCTCAGGATGACGACGTTGTAGTTTGTTGCCGCTAGATAACGCTCCGTCGAATCGAAATACAAGGATGTCCCCCTAACGGTGGCCGCGACAACCTTCTTAATCGCCGCTGGGGAGCGCTCGATCCTCGGTTATAGTGCAACCGCTCGCGCCCGCCTTCATTATCTGCGCGCAAAAATTCAGTATGCGAGGTGCTGCGTCTTCTGCGCACAGTCCTCGCCTGTGAATGTTTGATATGAGATTGCGATTCGCGTCGGAATGGCCCGCGCGCGGCTGGTAGGCGAGGTACGCCGATACACTCTCCGCGGTGCCTAAGCCCGGGCGTTCACCGATTAGCAGGATCGCGATGCGCGGTTTGAGCGTTTCGCCAATTTCGTTCAGAATCCCCACGCGGCAGTATTGAATCGCGAACGTCTGTCCCACCGTCCAACCACGATCCTTTGCGCCTTCCACGAGTACAGGCACAAGAGTTGGCACCTGTGCGCGAATCGCCGTGACTGAAAGCCCATCTCCAACCGCGATCTGAATATCTGCGCTCGGAGCGCAGCGTTTCAATATCTCAGCTCGCCCCGCGTCGCTTAGTTCGCGGCCGAGCGATGGATGCAGCAAGTATTCGTCTTTTGTAGAAGCTCGCGTTCGAACTTCGAAAAGCTTCCATTTTTCGACGAAGTCCGCACCAAGCGCTGCATTCGTTTCGAACTCCGCGCGCACGGCGTCTTTTGCGGCGGAATGATCTTCACGCAGCTGTAATTGCGTTTCGGTGCGATAGGCGGCGCCGGCGCGTCCCATTAGAATGCGCGCGGGAGTCCTGGCACGGATCCCACGCACCAAATCCGGCCAACCGGAATTCGCCGCCAATTCATCGCGGCCATCGGTCATCAAGACACGCCTTCTAGCGACGATTCCAGACCCTGCATTAGTTTCCTGCGCATCGAAGCCTCGAGTTTCGCGGGTTCACCGTTGCGGTAAATTCCTGTCTCTTCGAGCCAGAGCATGAATTCCGGCGCTGGCCGTAGATTGAAAATCCTTCTCACGCCAATCGCGTCGTGATAGCTGGTGGATTGATAATTCAGCATCACATCGTCGCTGCACGGAACACCCATGAAGTAATTACATCCCGCTGCTCCCAACAGTAGAAGAAGATTGTCCGCCGAATTCTGATCGGCGTCGGCGTGATTGGTGTAACAAACATCGCAGCCCATCGGAAGGCCCAGAAGTTTGCCCATGAAATGATCTTCCAGGCCTGCGCGAATGATTTGGCGCTCGTTGTAAAGATATTCGGGGCCGATGAAGCCGACCACGCTATTGACCAGGAATGGATCGAAGACGCGAGCGACTCCGTAGGCGCGGGCTTCGAGAGTGAGTTGATCGACGCCGCAGTGGGCCTCAGCCGAAAGAGCACTGCCCTGGCCGGTTTCGAAATACATTACGTTCGAGCCTTTCCAGGAGACGTCGTCGCGCTGGCGGTGATGTTCGAGAACTTGCTCGCGGCCGTCTTGGAGCATCGAGAGAGTGATGCCGAAGCTTTTGTTGGCACCCTCCGTTCCGCTGATGGACTGGAACAGGAGATCCAGCGGGGCGCTGCGGCTTAGCGCGGCGAGCTGCGTTGAAATATGCGCCAGACAACAAGTTTGCGTCGGGGCATTGCACGCGGTAACGAGCCGCTGAAGGCCTTGAAGGATTGTCGCGACAGTTTCGACTGAATCCGATGCGGGATTCACTCCGATTACCGCATCACCGCATCCGTATAGCAAACCTTCAAAAGCTGTCAGCAGAATACTGCCCATATCGTCCACCGGATGATTGGGCTGCACGCGAATGCCCAGGACGCCACGTTCACCCATCGTGTTGCGGCAACGCGTGACATTACGGATTTTAGCGGCTGCCAGCACCAGATCTTTGTTGCTCATGATTTTTGCTACGGCCGCGGCGATTTCAGGAATGATGGCGCCCTGAACCTGTTTTAATTCTGCCTCGCCGATGGAATCATCGAGAAGGTGTTCGCGGAATTCACCCACGGTCATGCTTTTGATTGGCTGGAATGATTGCGGATCGAAGGATTCAAGGATAAGACGGCTGACGTCATCGGTGTCGGGATCGATGAGTGGTTGTCGCAGAATATCGTCGAGCGGAAGGTCGGCCAGGGCACGCTTTGCGGCGACGCGCTCGCGTTCCGATCTTGCGGCGATTCCCGCTAGCTGGTCGCCGGACTTTTCCTCATTGGCTTTGGCCAAGAGCTCGCGGAGATCGGAAAAGACGAATCGCTCAAGCATATCGGCTACATTCACTTGGAGGACTGGAATTCAGGTTTCATCTGGAAACTAACATCAATTAACTGCCAAAGGAAGCCGGTGGTTCGCGGCCTTCGCGCTGGTCGCATACTCCGGGACATCGTTGCATAATGAACTAAGTGATAGAATAGAGAAACAGGACTGAATTCCTTGATGCTTTTTTGGATTGAATTTTGCTTTGAATGGATAGGACACGTATGGTCTCAAAGGATGTTATTTTCTGGGAAGTGGACGCGCAGGAGGATTTTTTGATGCCGGAGGGCAAGCTGTACGTTCCTGGCGCTGAAAAACTGCTTCCCAATATTCGACGGCTTACCAATGCCGCCCGCAGCGGACACGTCTTTCTGGTTTCGCATGGCTGCATTCACAAAGTGGATGATCCGGAATTCGCGCGGTTTCCGTCGCACTGCGTCCGAGGATCGGCGGGCGCAAAGTTGGTGCCGGAGGCGCTGGCCGAAAAATTCGTGATCGTCCCGAACGAGTCTACGGCGAAGATTCCCGCCGATTTATCGCAATATCAGCAAATCCTACTTGAGAAACAAACGCTCGATATTTTCGAGAGCCGGCATGCGGAATCGCTTCTCGAACGGCTGCCGCGCGACGCGGAATTTATTGTCTTCGGCGTGGTAACGGAATTCTGCGTGGGTTTCGCGGTGAAGGGCCTGCTTAGCCGAGGGCGCCGGGTTTCCATCGTTCGGGATGCAATTGAAACGCTGGACCCGAAAGAATCTGAGCGGATGCTAGCGGAACTTACGGCACTGGAAGCAAAACTGATCACTACGGACGAAGCGCTGCGGCGCGCCGGTGCTACGGCGGAAGCAGAACGCAAGGGTGTGGTTCACACCGGCAACTAGCTGTGAGACTGCCGGTGGAAAAACTGTCAGGCCCTGACACAACAGTTCGGATGAAGTGAGCGGGGCTGCGAGATACGGTTCGAAACCACTGGCCAAAATGTGGCCCAAAAACAACTTCGCGGCGGCACATTACGCCGCCGCGAAGCACCCTCAGTACATTTGTTGTGGGAAAAATTTATCGCAATGCGTGTTGCAGCCGCTTGGTGGCCTTGGTCAAACGCTTCTTCAACGAATCTACTTCCTTGGACAAATCTGCGAGTTCTTTTTTCGCCAGGATGCCGGCCTTGGCGACTTTGTGCGCGGTTCGGTCGGCCCGTCCAATCGCGCTTCCGATTGCTTCCCCTACCTTCGTAAGTTTGCTTTTCTTTGCCATTCTGCCTCCCTATAAGTGAACAACCGAGGCAATGCTACCCATCCTCCCTGTCCATCGTCAATCAATCTTATGCGTCCTTATGCCTCGCGCACAGTATCATGAAGTGGATGCTATAATCCCTGTTCCTTCGGCGCAAGATCTTCATCGAATGCCGAGTGTGATTTGAAAATGACCCGAAACGTACAAGAGGCAGCCGGCGTGCCGCGCGAATTCATGGAGAAGTATGAAGTCGTGATTGGATTGGAAGTACACGCGCAACTTAAAACCCTGACGAAGGCATTCTGCGGATGCCCCACGCGATTTGGAGACGCGCCGAACAGCAATACGTGCCCCGTGTGCCTGGGTTTGCCCGGTGCGCTGCCGGTGCTGAATCGAACAGCTCGCGAACTCGCGATCCGAGCTGCACTGGCGTTGCACTGCGACGTGCAAGAACGTTCGATTTTTGCGCGTAAGAATTATTTCTACCCCGATCTGCCTAAGGGCTACCAGATTTCGCAATATGAGCTTCCGCTTGCCATCGAGGGCCGGCTTGAGATTGAGGTCGGTGGCGCGAAAAAGCATATCGGGATCACTCGCGTGCACATGGAAGAGGACGCCGCCAAGAATCTTCACGAGGGTTTCGCCGATTCCGACAAGTGGAGCTATATCGATTACAACCGCTGCGGGACTCCCCTGATAGAAATTGTTTCCGAGCCTGATATTCGGACGCCTGCTGAAGCGTATTCATATTTGACGACTTTGAAGCAGGTTCTGGAGTACACGGAAGTGAGCGATTGCAACATGGAAGAAGGATCTTTGCGATGCGACGCCAACGTGAGCGTGCGTCTGCGTGGCGCGCCGAAATTCGGAACGAAAGTCGAAGCCAAGAACCTGAATTCTTTCCGTTACCTGGCGCATGCTCTGGAGTATGAAATCGAACGGCAAATCGGCGTGATCGAATCTGGTGGTACGATCACGCAGGAAACTCGTCTGTGGAATGTGGCTGGCGGCCGCACTGAGCCGATGCGCTCCAAAGAGTTTGCGCACGATTACCGTTACTTCCCCGATCCTGATTTGCTGCCGCTGGTATCGTCCGAGGCGCTGGTGGAAGGAATTCGCCGGGAGATGCCGGAATTGCCGGACGTCAAGCTCGCCCGATTCGTCAGCGAATATGGCATATCTGCTTACGACGCAGGGGTGCTGACTGCGACCCCCGCCTTAGCTGATTATTTCGAAGCTGTAGTGAAGGCGGGAGCTCCTGCGAAAGCTGCGGCCGGCTGGATTTCCGTGGAGTTGCTGCGACGTGTGAATGATGCCGGAAAACAAATCGAGGATTGCCCGGTGGCGCCGGCTGCGCTTGCGGAATTGCTCGCGATTCTCGAGCGCGGCGAGATTACCGCCGCGAGCGGGAAGAAAGTCTTTTCGGCAATGTTCGAGACTGGAAAGAAGCCCGGCGAAATCATCGCAGCAGAAAATATGTCGCAAATCTCGGATAGCGGCGCCATTGAGGCGATAGCGCGCGCAGTCGTCGCAGACAGTCCGGATAATGTAGCCAAGTATCGTTCCGGCAGTGAGGGCGTGTTCAAGTTTTTTGTCGGCCGGGTAATGCGTGAGACGCGCGGGCAGGCCAATCCGCAAGTCGTCAACGATGTTTTGAAACGAGTGCTCGCGGAATCTTAATTCAAAATCTGGACACACCAAGCTAATGCTCAAAGAAGGCGACAAAGCGCCGGATTTTCACGTCACCGATGATAGTGGCGCGAGAGTTTCGCTGAAGGATTTTCACGGGAAGAACCTGATTCTCTATTTTTATCCTAAAGCGAATACACCCGGTTGAACGAACGAAGCGTCCGAGTTTCGTGACGCCCTCAAGGAGTTCGAAGAGCTGAACACCGCCATCGTCGGCTGCAGCGGCGATACCGTGGAAGCACAGGCAAAATTCAAACAGAAACACAAGCTTACGTTCCCGTTGCTCGCCGACACGGAATTTGATGTCGTCGAGGCCTACGGCGCGCGCCGGATGAAAAGTTTTCTGGGGAAATCGTTCCTGGGGATTGTGCGCATGACTTTCTGGATCGGGCCGGACGGCAAGATTCGCAAAGTATGGGACAAGGTCACGCCAAAGGGACACGCTGCCGAGGTTTTATTTGCGATTGAAGGCGAGCAATAGATCTCCGCTCTCTGGCCCGAGGTCCACTCTTTGGCGCCCGCGCATTACTTCAAATCCACGGGAATCTACACGGTAACTTCGAAGCCGTCCCCATCCTGCTCGATCAGCGCGTTATCGATCAGCCGCGTACCGCCGACCTTCGCTGCGATCAAGATGTAGCACGCGCCACGCAGACTCATCGGGATCGGCTCGAACGTTTCAGCGTCGACGATTTCCGCATAGTCCAATGCCACTTTCGGTTCCTCATCGATCACGTGCCGTACCACGGCAAGTAATCGAGCGGGATTGCGCTCGTCTTTTTTAATTTCATCGCGTGCTGCTGCCAGCGACCGCGACAGGGCAGTCGCCGCGCGGCGTTCGTCCGCCTGCAGATAGACATTTCTGGACGAGAGTGCGAGGCCATCCGGTTCACGCGTGATCGGGCGCACTACGACTTGCGTTCTGAGATTCAAATCCGCGGCCATTTGGCGGATGATGCGCGCCTGCTGTGCGTCCTTGCGTCCAAAATACGCGAACCGCGGTTGCACGATTTCAAAAAGCTTCGACACTACTGTTGTGACGCCGCGAAAGTGGCCGGGACGGGCGCGGCCTTCGAGCCGGTCGCTCATTCCTTCCACCACCACCGAAGTTGCAAATCCTGCCGGATACATTTCTTGGGGGGTCGGCATAAAAAAGTAATCGACACCGAGGTTTTGCAGCGCTGCGCGATCCTCTTCCAGCCGGCGTGGATATTTACTGAAATCTTCTGTTGGCCCGAATTGTTTGGGATTGACAAAAATCGAGACCACCAGCGCTGCGCAATCGCGTTTGGCGGCGCGTATCAGCGAGAAATGACCTTCGTGCAGGGCTCCCATTGTCGGCACCAGGCCCAGGGTCCGATCGGACGCGCGAGCGGCGTGGCCAATCTGCTGCATCCATTCAATTGTGTGGATTGTTTCCATCAGGGTTGCGAGGTAAAGCAGCTTAGAAGGCGCACACCAGATCGTTGCGAGTAGAAGTATCCATGGTTCATGCCTCGGCTTGACCGGCGCGTTCTCGATAAAACGTAATCAGGTCTGTTGAATTCGGCTTGGCGCCGACTTGCCTAAGCATAGTTGCCACCTGCCCGCGATGGTAGGTGCCATGATTCACCAGGTGCTGCAACATTTGCCATAACGGCTGCGCCTGTGGCACTCCGGCGGTGGTCTTGTGATGTACGACGCGCTGCACTTCTTCGGACGTGAGAGACGCAATGTAGTCAAGCAAGTCGCGCTCGATCTCCGACCAGCGCGTTCGCATGGAATTAGGATTGGGAAATTCAGAATTTGGGGCGTACGCGCTCGGCGAGCGGCCATGCCAGCGCTCCAGCCAAAGCCACTCGACCAGCATGATGTGTACCAGCGTGTCGCGCAGCGAACGGAAACTCGAGCCTAGATCGCGCGTGAATTGTTCTTCATTGAGTTCTTTGCAGGCGTCTAACGTGCGGTGATCCGCCCAGGCGTTGTAATCATAGAGCAGACGGAAATCTTCGATGTTCATAATGACCGTTCCTATCTTGATTCGCAGCGCGCCGGCGGTTACAAGGCCATTAGGTGCGCTGGCGCGCCAGCATTTGCTCGCGCAATTGCGCGGGCGTGTGAAAAGACTCGGCGTCCGACGGGAAATCGCCGCGGCGGACGTCTTCGCAGTAGGCGATGACCGCTCGCGAAATTTCGCTCGCGAGATCCACGTACTGGCGCGCGAATTTCGGCTTATGTCCCATCGTTAGGCCGACCAGATCGTTGAAGACCAGTACTTGGCCGTCGCAGTCGGGACCGGCTCCAATGCCGATGGTGGGGATATGCAGCTTTTCGGTTATGCGCGCCGCGATTTCGCGCGGCACTGATTCGAGGACGACCGAAAACGCTCCGGCGGCCTCAACGGCCCGCGCATCACGCTCAAGTTGCCTGGCGGCGTCGACGGTCTTGCCCTGAACGTGAAATCCTCCGAGCGCATGAATGGATTGAGGGGTAAGACCTACGTGGCCCATCACTGGAATTTCAGACTCTACCAGGCGTGCGATCAATTCGATGCGGCGCTCGCCTCCCTCTACTTTCACTGCTTCGGCACCGCCTTCTTTTACCAGGCGAACCGCGTTGCGTACTGATTCGTCGAGCGAAACATGGAAGCTTCCGTAGGGCATGTCTGCAATGAGCAGGGCCCGTCGCGTACCACGCCGAACGGCGCGCGTGTGGTGCACAATTTCGTCCAACGTGACCGGCAACGTGCTGTCATAACCCAGCACTACCATGCCCAGCGAATCGCCTACGAGTAGAATGTCCACGCCGGCTTCGTCGAGAAGACGTGCTGTTGGATAGTCGTATGCCGTCAGGCAGGTGATTTTTTGTTTTGTGCTGAATGAGCCTGCGAGGGAATGGGTTTTGCGGGAAAGAATGTCAGGCACGGTAATTTTACCGTTGCCCGCACGCGGTGCAACACTCATGTGACCTCCGGTGCCGCTCCCAGGATCGGGATACAGCCCATCACGAGGCTTAATCTTACCAGAACTTAGACCCGGCCTTCAAACCATTGCTATGCCAGTTCGTGAACGGGTCAATGCCTTAGTGGCTTGAAGACAAAAGCAGAGACTGCGCCGCGCTACACGGAACGCGACGCAGTCTAGCTGTGAACCCTATTGCACCAACGCTGATCTACTGGGGCGGATGATCGTGGTCGTGATCATCCCAATTGCGCTCGGTGCGCCACTCGTGCACGTCTTCATCCCACCACCTATGCTCCTTGTCCCAGCAGCGTTGGCGCTGTGCCGCTAATTCTTGACGGTACTTGCTGGCTTCCTTGCTGTCGGGGCCGTGGTGAGCGATAGCTTCGTGCAGATTATGGTCGATTCTCGCTGTTTCACGCTGGCAGTCATTGTCAGCGCGCACGCGCGGAGCTGAAATAACAAATAGTCCCGCGAGCACTGCTAACGCAACCGCCAGTCTTCCAGGTATCAGGCTCGAATTTCTCATCGGCGCTGCTTCCTCCTAATTAATTTAAGGAATCTTAGTGCGGTTATAGTTTTAGTAGTTGGCCGGACTCGCCACGGGACTGAGTTCACGCGGGCGTTGGAGACAAAGCTACACCGAAGATGGGATCGTCCCAATCGGGTGTTCACTTTAGAACTTGAGGGCGGGTTGCGTAGATCAAAATGAAACAGGCGGGCTGAAAATGCTCTTCGTTTTAAACTTTAGCGACGTCGGTCTGACCTACGGGTGCGGGCATCTGAGGTTCGACTCCACGCCAGCCGACCGGCCTTCCTTGCACAGCTTCTTTGAGCGCGCGGAATAAAACCACATACATCATCTGGCGGTAGTAAAAACGCTGCAAAATCAACGGCGCGAGCAAAGTCCAATCTTCATGTCTTTCCAGTGCGAAGGCGACTACGCACGTAAACAAGTCAATCAGCATAAAGATGGCGAAGAAAATCAGCGAACGTTCCACATCCTGCAGCGTCCACAGCTGCGGAAGGCGCGCGATGCGTAGTTGCGCGAGTCCCCACAGCGCGATTGAAATCAGAAACAGCAGATCGATCACCGGCGAAACCAACGGCAACAAAATCTGGAATAGAAATATATTGGGGATAGCGACCCAGCCTAGCGTGCCGTATCGTGGTTTGCCGACTGCGTCGCGATGTTTCCACACCGCCTGCAAAGTTCCAAACGTCCAGCGAAATCTTTGGCGAATCAGCGCTTCCACCGTTTCGGGAACTTCCGTGCGGCCGATGGCGTCTTCGTCGTAAAGAATCTTCCAACCGTTGCGACGAATGGTGAGCGTGAGGTCGGTGTCTTCGGCCACAGTATCGCCGGAAAATCCATTATTTGCCCGAAGCAGATCCGTGCGCCACGCTCCCACGGCGCCCGGGACTACGGGAATGCAATTCAGCAGGTCGAATGCGCGCTTTTCAAGATTCTGGCTGGTGATGTATTCGAGCGCTTGCCAGCGAGTCAGCCAGCGATTGCGATTCATTACCTTCACGTTGCCGGCGACGGCGCCTACTTTAGGATCCGCGAAATGCCGGACCAGCCGCGGAATCGCTTCGGAATCGACGATGGTATCTCCATCGATCGAAATTGTTACTTCACCTGTTGCCTCGGCGAGACCGTGATTCAACGCAGAGGGTTTTCCATGATTCGACTGATTGATCAGCCGCACTCTCGGATCCGACCCAAAATTTGCCAGCACGAGCTCGGGCGTGCGGTCGGTCGACCCATCGTTTACCACCAACACTTCCAGCTTTGGGTAGTCCGATGAGAGCGCGGAACGAATCGTCTCAACAATATCTGCTTCTTCGTTGTATGCAGGAATCAGCACGGTGACGTGCGGCTTGTAGTCCGGGTGATCGTCCGGCGCCGGGCGCAATTTTTCCGCCAGCGCCAGCAAGCCGATGACCAGTGCGCGTCCGCTGACCAGCAATATTCCGGCGGCGAAAATAAATGCAATGCCCCCGCGGAACCAGCGGAACACTTCAAAAATAAAAGCGTCGGCGCGAACCAGCAGCCATTCTTGCTGCGAGAGTGGCTGCATTACTTGCGTGTGGGTCTGGTGCAGGAGATCCCCAACCGAGACAAATTCGTAACCCTGCGCGCGTAGGCCGTCGATGATTTGCGGCAGAGCCGCCACGGTATTAGCCCGTTCGCCGCCTCCATCGTGCATCAGGATGATGTTGCCTTTACCCTGCGTGGCATCGTGCATCACTCGCTGGACAATTTCATTTGCCGACGGAGGCGGACCGCCGTTTACTTCTCCCCAATCGTGCGGATCGATTTGCGCGCCGACAATGATGTAACCCATCGATTGTGGAATCGGTAGCATCTGAATTTCGCTGGCGGTTTCCGGTTGATGATCGATGCCAAAGGGCGGGCGGAAGAGCAAAGTCTTAACGCCCAGGCTGCTTTCCAAAAGAAGCTCGGTCAGGTTCAACTCAATCTGCACTTGCCCTTTCGTGGCAGTCTCAAAATCAGGGTGGGTGAAGGTATGGTTGCCCACTTCATTTCCCTGGGCGTATTCCTGTTTCACAAGCCCGGAAAATTGGTTGGCGGCTTCACCAATCACAAAAAAGGCCGCGGGCGCATTCTTGTCTTTGAGAATCTTTAAAATTTTGGGCGTCCATTCTTCGTCCGGACCATCATCGAATGTAAGCGCCACTTTATGCGGGGCCGCGCCCATCTGTTCGATGCGCCACGATAACGGATAGCTTTGGTAGGATTCGTCGTCGATTACGTCGCTGCTCGTGTCGTAATCAAGCGTTCGCCGGCCGCTTTGTGGCGTTGCAGTGATGCGCCAAATATCGCCTTCGCCTTCCAAAATGATGTCGTATCCCGGCGGAATTTCCTCCAACTTTGCGCGCGTGGCGTTGTCCGCGTGGGTCGCGTCCCAGATCGACCACATCGAAGGATCTTCCATGCCCAGCCGCCAGAGAGCCGTGCCGCGAACTCCGGCACGTTCCGCGGCGCGCAGCTCGTTGTAGGCAGTAATGCCGTCGAGCATCCACACGTTGTGGACGAGATCTTTTTCGTCTTCGTAGGAGTAGTGCGGATTCAGCGTGTCGGGGTCGAAGGTCACGTCCGATTCGGATTCGACGGCCGTGATAATGGCCTGCTGAAAAGTCACTGCCTGGGCTGTCGGATGCGGTGTCTGTTTGGTCTTCGCCGGCCAGTCATAGCTGTAATTCGC
Organism: uncultured Acidobacteriota bacterium; assembly: GCA_963703675.1. Lineage (GTDB taxonomy): Bacteria > Acidobacteriota > Terriglobia > Acidiferrales > UBA7541 > Palsa-295. The sequence goes on from CAVPFH010000019.1 coordinate 327,949, forward strand.
GATGCCCATAATGATTTTTTCCGGCGGGACGATTTTCACGATGTTGGCAATGTCGCGTTCGAACCAGTCCTGTGGTGCGATGGGACCTGCATCGGAAGTGGGGTAATGCAAATCGTAATTCATCAGGATGATCGCGTCGGCCTGCGCCGCCAGAACTTTGTAGTCGTAACTCCAGTCCGCGGCGGGAACCGCAACCATGAGTTTCAGACTCGATGCGTGCATGGCGATCGCTAGATCGTGAATGAAGCGCGAAAAATCAGACTGGCTGGATTGCGGCACCAACTCAAAATCCACAACGACGCCGGCCTGGTGCTGTGAAGTCGCAAAATTGGCGAGCGATTTCGACAAATGCTCACGGGCGGTTGGGCTTGCCAGCATTTCCGCCATTTCTTTTGTTACCCAGGTTTTCCCGTCGTAATTATTCACCATGGACATGACCGGCAGCTCGATAGCGCTGCTTTGCATCCACGCTGGAAGTTTCGGGTCCTGATCGATGTCCAGGCGGCCATCCGCTGACGACGCGTGCAGCGCTTCGGGGACCAGCAAATCGATGTCGTGGTAGTGCAGTTTCAGCGAAGCCAGGCTGGTGGGATCATCTCCTACGTAGAATGCCACTCGCAGAGGATCGTAATTCTGCGGAACTTTGCCCAGCGCCGCGACTTTACGCTTGCGTCCGCGGAGCGGTATCTTGGGTTTCGCTTTCGCCGGAACCGCGTGCAGGCCCCAGTGCGTGGCCGCTTGCAAAATATCCGGCAATTCCGGCTTGCGGAACACGTTCACCATGAACACAATGAGCACGAGGGTGAAAAGTCCGCCGGCAATTTCCAGCACGCGGCGCGTGCGACGCCACCGGCGCCGTTCCTGATCATAGAAAATAGGCTTGCGTTCAGGCATTCAGGCAATCCAAGCTAGCCATCCGAAGAGGCAGTGTCAATGACTTCAAGTATTAAGATGCGCGCAAACGCTGCGGCCGCTGTACTGGCTGGGCTGGTGCTGCGTGTGTATCTCGTCCTGAAGTTTCCGGTGACGGATACAGGCGATGCTCCATTTTACATCGAACTGGCCTGGAATTGGCTGAAGAACGGCGTGTACGGATTCCCGGTGTATGGCAGGTTGACTCCCGTAGATATGCGAGTTCCGGGGTATCCGGCGTTTCTCGCGGCGGTTTTTGCTTTCGCGGGGCAATCGACGCGGGCTGTGATGTTGGCGCAGGTGGTGGTGGATCTCGCAACGTGCTTCACCATCGCCTTCATCGCCGCGCGGCTCGCGCCGGTGGCTTCGCGACGGCGCGTGGCGTTGGCGGGATTGTGGCTCGCGGCGCTTTGCCCATTTACGGCGAACTACACGGCTGTAGTGCTTACCGAGACGCTCGTGATTTTCCTTACAGCTCTGGCGACTTTGGTGCTGCTGCAGACCGATATCGGCGGGATTCAAATCAGTAACAGAGTGGCCGGTAGCGCTGCTTCGTTCTTTGGCAATCCTTGGTTTTTGGCTGGAGTCGTCGTTGGATTCGGCACGCTGGTGAGGCCGGAAACGCCTTTGCTGCTGTTTGCAGCTGGCTTGGTGCTGGTAGCGAAATGGTGGCGGCCGGGAGATTGGATGAAGCTGCTTCGCGCGAATCTGCTGATGGCGCTGGGTCTGCTGATTCCGCTGGTGCCGTGGGCCGCGCGAAATTGGCATACGCTGCACGACGTGCAGTTTCTTGCGCCACGGTATAGCGAACTTCCCGGTGAATATACGCCGCTGGGTTTCAGCGCGTGGACCGATACCTGGATGTGGCGTTTTCGCGATGTGTACCTCACTCAATGGAAGGCGAATGAAGAGGAAATTGAGATCGATCAGCTGCCGTCGTATGCGTTCGATTCTCAGGATGAAAAGGAGCGCGTCGCGGACTTGATCGACGAATATAACGAGGCGCTGACAATTGATCCCAGCCTGGATCAAGGATTTCGCGAGATCGCGCTGGAGCGCACCGCACATCATCCATTACGCACCTACGTGAAAGTTCCGCTGCTTCGCACCCTCACATTGTGGTTCACGCCGCGCGTGGAACTTCTTCCATCTTCTGGCCATCTCTGGCCTGTTCGCGAAGAATGGCAGGATGATCGTTCGGATTTCCTGATTACACTTGCGCTGACGATCGCTAATGGAATTTATGTCGCTCTGGCGCTTGGCGGTGCATGGCTGGCGCGACGGCGTCCTGGATGGGCATTGCTGATCTTCTACAGCTTGATCCGCAGTCTATTTTTTGTGAAATTTGTGGACACCCCCGAACCACGTTACGTGCTGGAATGTTTTCCTGCGGTTATCGCCCTGGCGGCGCAGGTTTTTGCGTCGCACGCATAATCTTGAAAGGAAATCTGAACGTGGCCTGGTGTGCCAATTTTAGCGAAGGCGGTGGGTCTGAGACCCGCCCCTACAGAAGCCTTGGATGAGCAGGAGTTGTGCAAGCAAGCCGCCGCACTCCATATCAGCTTTCTTCCACTGGCTCGGGATGAATGGTCAACCGGAAAATCTGCGGAAACTTTTCCTTCACGCGATCTTCGAGCGCGGCTGTGATGTCGTGTACCTCGGTGATTGGCAGGCCGCCGTCCATCGCGCAATGACACGACACGAGAATCTTGTGGTCGACGCTTCGTACGTGAACCTCGTGGCAATTCGACATCTCGTGATATTCGGACTGTAACGAATTCAGGAAATTTTGCACCGTGCGCGCGAGTTCTTTCATCTCTTCGCCGCCGCCGATTTTCACGCCCAGCGGCTCGATGTGAATGTTCACCAACGCGCGCGGATCGGTTTCCTTCAGGATATCCTGCTCCAGTTCGGTGGCGCGCTTGTGAGCTTCGCGCAGGCTGGAACCATCCTCCACTTCCAGGTGCAGCTCGATGAAAAGGCGACGATCGAATTGGTGCGCTGAAAGTTCGTGGACGGCCATGCCGCGTCTCTGCGCGATGGCGCGAATCGTTTCAAACAAGTTCTCGTCGCTCTTGGCACGCGGCTCGACGTGCACGACCACGTCCGCGGGGACAATTTGCCCGATCCGTTTTTCGACGGCCTCGCTTGCGGCGTGAGCTTGTTCCAGGCTCGCGGTGCGGGGCACGCTCAGCGTCACATCGACAAAATATCTTTGGCCCGCGCGCCGCACCCGTACGCGTTCGGACTGCAGCACGCCCTCGGTCTTGTCCACGGCATTCTCGATGCGCTCGCGCAGTCCGTGCGGCGCGACGTCCAGCAGCGCATCCGCTGTGCGTTTTCCCAGCCGCGAGCCGATCCAAATGATCACGCCGGCCACGCCGAGCGCCGCCACCGCATCCAGCTTGCCGAGCCATTCGACTCCGAAGCGCATGCCGAGCCACGCGGCAGTGATGCCCAGGATTACGACGAATGTGCTCCACACATCGGTTGAAAAATGCAGCGCGTCGGCTTCCAGAGCTTCGCTCGGATATTTTTCCGCCACGCGATTCAGAGCCTTGGAGCGCATGAAATCAATCCCCATGCACCCGGCCAGAACCAGGATCGCTATTAAGCTGGGGCGAATCTGATTTGCGTGAAACACCAGACGCTGAAATGCTTCCCAAATGATGTAAACCGCAGTCAGCAACAACAGCGCCGTCTCTACAAACGCGGAAAAGTTTTCAACCTTCCCGTGTCCGTACAGATGGTCCGCGTCGGCCGGCTTGTCCGCCACTCGCACGGAAAGATAAGTGATGACTGCGGCGACGAAATCCAAACTGGAATGCAAAGCCTCAGACAGAATGCCCAAGCTGCCAGTGCGCACTACCAGAAACACTTTCAGCGATACAAGCAGAATGGCGGAACCCACTGAAGCCAGAGCAGCCCAGCGTTTTTCGCGCGTAGCTTTTGAAAGAGGCTCGAATGGCATCGGGCGATTATACGCCGCAGCCTCCGGATTATGTGCCGCACCAGAGACACAAGCGACTTTGCCCGTAACTGTTCTTGCTTAATCGATTCGAAGCATAGGTAAAACGAGTGGGGCCAACGCCTTCCACTCACTTATACGGCCGATTCAGGGCTGTCGAGCCAGTACCGCGTGAGCGAACTATTTTGAAGCGTCTCCGAGCTGTTTCAACTTTTGTTCGGCGTTAGCCCTGACACCATTCCGCAACTGCTCGTCGTCGGTTGTGTCCGTGGCTAGGAGTTCCAGTGCTTTTTTCGCGTTCTCGCGCGCCGGATCTTTTTGTCCATCCGCGAGGTAAACGTCCGAGAGACTGTCGTAAACATTGGGCGAATTGGGGAACGCGGCGACGTTCAGTTTCATGATTTCGATCGCGCCTTTGATATCGCCGGACTGGGCGTGGTCGTATCCCAGGAAATTGACCATGTCCTCGCGAAATAAGATTGCTTTGGGATCTTTCTTTCGAGCCTCGTTGAGTTCTTGCATCATTTTCGCTGAACCGCCGGGTTGATCGATCACATCGATGTTGCGAACCGTTTCAGGTATCACCGGGGCATCGGCTGGAACAGGTGCATGGCCGGGTGTTTTGATCAAAGTGGTCACGTACCAATTCACAATTAATTCTTCGAGTTCAGGGTGCACGCGGAACATGTCCGCACCGTGACCGCCCGTTGAATAATGGATCATCTTTTTTTCGGAGTTTGGAGTCAGGGTATAGAGCCACTCGACCAGGTCGACGGTGGGCTTGAATTCATCGTCATCCGCGACCGCGAAAAATACCGGCACGTCCGACGAATTGCGCAGGTATCGTCGTCCGCTGAAATCCGTGTTCCCGGACATCAGCACCAGCGACCGTACTTCCGGATGGCGGCGGGCGGTCTGTACAGAATTATTTACTCCGCAACTCGCACCGCCTACTCCGATGGTGTCGCGTGTAACCCCTGGCTGCGTGCCGAGGTATTGAAATGCCACGTCGATGTCGCCGGGCCACAATTGCGCCGCTATCTGGCCCGCCTTGCCGGGCGGCAGTTTGTCTTGCGGTTCACCGCCACTTTCGCCGAAGCCGCGCAAATCGAGGGTGAGGACATTGATTCCAGCCGCTGCAAGTTGCTGGGCCAAGCCGTCCCATACTTTTCGCTGACGGTTGCATTGATGTAGCAGCAAAACTCCCGGGCCTGGTTTCGCAGCGGGGAAATAGGAGGCCTTGAGTGCGGTTCCATCCGCGGCATTCAGGGTTACATCGCGCTCAGTGGAAGATCCTTGTGCCTGACAGATCGAAGCCGTGAAAAACAAGGAAAGAATTATCGGGTAGAGAGGACGCATCGCGGACCTCGAGTTTCTCAGATTTTCATCATCACCGAATTCCGCCTGATGGCGAACTGCAAGGTTCTAGACTGTAACGGCCACGTTTGCCGCGGCGCTTAATGCCGGCCTGTAACTGAATAATTTGTGGCATTCCGTGCGCAGAAAGCCGCCGACGACCGGGATGCGGTGGTTGCCCTTTTCGAAAACTAGCCGGCACGGAATGAGGCAGGCCCGCCATTTGTACTCCGCGTTGCCATGCTTGCGGCCATACGCGTCGATGTCTTCCTGAGACACGCCGTACACAACCGCGCCAATTCTTGACCACACGCAGGCGCCGGCGCACATGGCACACGGCTCGTGCGTCGAATAGAGAGCGAAATCCGGCAGGTAGCGGCCGTAGCCGCTTGAGACGTATTTCAGCGTTTCCAATTCGACGTGTTTGATGCTTGAGCCCGAAGTTTTCACGCGGTTGCCGGCGTTGGCAATCACCACTTCGCGTTTGCCGGTGAGGCGCGTAATGACCGCGCCAATGGGGTAGTCGCCGCGGTCGCCCGCGCGTTTGGCTTCGGCGATAGCCAGGTCCATGAATTTCTTTCGCGGTTTGTAGGTAGCGGGGATCGGATTCATGCCGATAGATTACATCTGTTTTTCGCAAGTTTTGACAGGATAACGGCGTAGTGGCGGTTTGGATCATTCACGGCTGAGATCCGACGGCGAAAACGAAGCTGCCGGGCGCGATGTTGCGAGCAGCATCGCGGGAAATTGCCACCTCAATTTCGTAGATTCGCAGCGCGTCTCGAAGCGCCTCTGCACTCGGGGGCAAGTGTTCTTCAGCGCTCGTGATAATTGCTATTCCAGCGAGCGGGCTGGCCTCCGCAAGCACCATATCATTAACTCGCCAACCGATCGCCTTGAAAATCGTCAGGAAATCCTGCGCGTACGCCAGCGCATCGTCCGCTGGCGGGAAATAGCAGACGATGACCCGCTGGTCAGGAAATGTAAGCAGCACCTGAATCAGCACTGCCTTCTGGTGAGTCGTCAGCTTGCGTGAATTTTCTTGCATTGTTTCGCCGCGTCAGAAATGCCACGAGTTCCTCTCTCTGTCAAGTTTCTAAAGATTGTCACGGTTGGGAGAAACAAAACCAAGACTGGCCGATTCGTGTCCACTTGAGCGACCTACGTATCCCACGTCACACTCAAATGTGCCCCCTCCTTTCTTTCGAAAATGTCGCTACGCTTTACATCACAGGTTCTGGACCGGCATGTTGATCCACCGAAGTCACCGAGACGTTCGACAGTGCCGATCAGTAATCTGCAATTAATTGGGGTAAAGTCTCATGCGATATTGAGGACGGACCCGCAATGAGCGAATCCGAGATCCGATTGTTCGAATACGCTTCATCTAGCGACACGCCTGTTCGTGGTTTTCTTCAGGTGCCGGTGGATCCTTCAGGTGATGCTCTCGTCTTGACCCACGGTGCCGGCGCGAATTGTCAGTCGCCGCTGCTCACGGCCTTGGCGGCGGCTTTCTGCGAAACAGGAATGACCGTGCTGCGCTGCGATCTGCCTTTCCGTCAATTGCGGCCGTTCGGTCCGCCGCCACGCGGCAGCACCGAACGCGATCAGTTGGGGCTGCGGCTTGCGATTGAAGCAATGAGGCAACAAGTTCAGGGACGAGTTTTCCTGAGTGGACATTCCTACGGCGGAAGGCAAGGATCCATGTTGGTGGCTTCGGAACCAGCGTTAATCGACGTACTGCTCTTGCTCTCGTATCCGTTGCACCCTCCGAAACGCCCGACGGAATTACGGACCTCGCACTTTCCGAATATCCGCACTCCGTCGCTATTCGTTCACGGCACACGCGATGGCTTCGGCACAATTGAAGAAATGACAGCAGCGCTGAAAACGATTCCGGCGCCCACGAGGTTGTTGCCAGTACAAGGTGCGGGACACGAACTCATGACGGCTCGGAATCGTGATGATCTGTCGAAGACAATTGTCCGAGAATTTGCGCGTGGTCGCCGGCATGACGAATAATCCGGCCGAAATTGTTATTGCGAACAAATAATGGATTGGAAATTCTTTCCTAGCCTCGCATGTGGTCTCGCGGAAAACCAAGTGCGCTGTTCCAAGATCGGTCCGGGTGAGCGCGGGGATGCCCAGTCTAGCTGAGATGCGCTAGACCGGAATCTACAAGTCCGACTACACAACCTCTGGCGGCTCGACGATAAGCGTCGAGCCGCCGCTACATGTGTCCATTAGCCTGCGCTTTTCGTCTCAACATCCATTCAGCAACGTTTGCGGCTCCGCGGGTTTCAGTTCGCCTGCCGCACCAAATGGGCGCCTCTCACTTCAACAAATCTCTACCTGTGCCGTCGGGCACTTTACCTTCAGCTCTTCTTGCAGGCGCACGAGGTCGGCCGCGGAACCTTCAGGCAGCAAGACTCGCTGTTCAAGTGTGCTTGTCGGAACAGAGTTGCCAGCGTTGATCTATGTGGCAGAACACCAAGGCAGCGCAGCCGCCGACGAGTTTCAGAAGATTCTCGACCATTCGGGCGTCGTTGTGAATGAACCACTCGGCGCGCTGGCGCATAGCCCGCGCCTACCCGCTATCGGGCGACACCGTCAAAGCGATAAATGCATATCAAGATTTCTTCGCCCTTTGGAAAGACGCCGACCCCGATATCCCCATCATTATCGCTGCCGAATCCGAATACGCGAAGTTGAGATAATTTGGACTTCGTCAAGTCGTCCCTCCTGCGTGCGGGCTGCAAATGTGTGACGCAGATTTTCGATTGACGAATGCTTAATCACAGGGTCACTCAAGAGAAGAGTGCGCGAGAAATTACCTGTAGTAAATTTGTAGTAGTTATCGGTTCAAAACGCTTCAAATTGGAGATAAACGGTTCAACTTCGGTTCGTTGTAACTGCTCGAGGAATATAGTAGAGTCCAAAATTTTCACAACGGTGCAAACGGTCCCCTGTTTTATGAGTCCATTGTTCATAATGCAAAATAACCAATGTTTTACGGGGTTTTCTATAGGCGCAGAGGCGATAATGAGTCCAAAACTCTGCTTTGGTGGGCCCGCTAGGACTTGAACCTAGAACCTGCAGATTATGAGTCTGACGCTCTAACCAGTTGAGCTACGGGCCCTTCTTTCCCAGTGCTCCCACGACCTACCAAAACGTTTCATAGCAGCCTGAACCTCTGCAGGGTCGGGAATAACGTAATGGGCGAGCATCGTAGTGATGTTAGCATGCCGCAAAATCGTCTGCACGGTTTTGCCATCTGTACCAAGATAAAATAATCGAGTGGCAATGCCGCGTCGAAAACGAGTGCCATCCATGCCAACCGCCGTTGAGTATCGGCGCGATGAAGTGGGAAAAAAAGTGAGATATGGCAAGACGCCTTTGGTAGGACCAGAATATCTCACCTGTCCGGGATGTCTATTAGCAGCTACATGCGCCTAGCATAAGTGTGACGACTTTCGGCGCAATTATGGCGTTCACTTTAGTATCCACCGCGTTCGACAATGGCGACGATATTCCGCTGAAATTCACCGCGGATGGCGACGACGTTTGTCCGCCTCTGTCCTGGTCCCGCCCTCCGGCAAACACAATCACTTTTGCGCTAGTTGTTTGAAGAGTTCTGAAAGCCTCGGCCGGAACCAGCTCGAACGTAATGAGAATACTAGGTCTAAAACCCTTCGAAATGTGTCCTTGTACAGCGGCGTAAGAACGGGTGACCTGCCGAAATACAAGTTTCAACTTGACTTTCCACAAATGTTCTAACTATTTTGCGGGTGATTACGCCGGCGAGCAAGGGTGTTCCGGCTGATTGGACATTCCCGTCGCTGCTGGTGACATGGCATGGAAAGGAGTAGGTTATGCAAGTTTTGAAGTGGGTCTTTCTCGCTTTGGCATCCGCAACACTGTCGCTATTGATAAGCAACTCAGCTTTCGCGCAGGCGTCTCTTCGCCAACAATTCCTTCGATGCGACCAACCGAGCGGAATTTTGTGCGCTGAACAACTCGACAATCCCGGCGGCTGGAAGTACGTCGGACACGACGAACCCTCACTACTCTTTTACTCGAACGAGCCTGGCTCCGGATACCGCAACGTTTACAAGCTAAGACTCCCGAAGGATCCGCCGATAAAACCAAAATCGGACGGAAGCGGAGGAACGTGGAACTTCCAACTTCATCCGGCTTTCTGGTTTGGGATGGCGATGTGCGACGACCAGTCGGCTCCCAATCCGGGTGGATCACCATCCGCGGGTCCTAATATCAAGTGCGCACCGGACAGCGATACGAATATTTACAACTCTCCAGACCCGACCAAGCCAGGTTATATCGGCAGACACCCCGGCGCTGGATTTACGGAAATGCAGTTCTACCCACCAGGCTGGATTAATGGCAACAGTCTAACGCAATGGACCGCCGCGCTGAACATTGACAGTCTTTCGGAGAATTACAACACCGGCCAGGGAAACAACGCCGCATGCGGCGGCGCCATCGAGTATGTCAACTTTGCCTACATCCAGAAGGACGGCGTTCCTTTCCCGCCCGGCTCGCCGAGTCCGCTGGGCCCCTTTGTCCAACTGAACTCCAACACCCTGTTCATGAACTCCGGGGACGAATTGATAGTAACCATGACAGACACAGAACATGGCCTGAAAGTCATCGTTAAGGATGTAACCAGCGGGGAAAGCGGGTTCATAGTCGCGAGCGCTGCCAATGGGTTCGCCCAGATCCTGTTCGATCCCAACGGAAACAATTGTGATTTTGCCACACACAATCTGCCGTATGACTTCCACCCAATGTATGCCACATCCAGCGAGCACACCCGCGTACCTTGGGCGGCACACTCCTACAACATAGCTTTCTCGGATGAGATTGGGCACTTCGAAAATTGCAGCACCGTTGCAAGTGAGTTCGGCGCATGCACGTCCGATGCCGCGAATGATCCGCCCGGAATAGATGACAATGTCTGCGTCGACGCCGCATATGCCGCGTCGTACGTAGTGCTGGGTCTTCCGGCTGCGCTTCCAATCGGAGGCTGCGTCGATGCGGACGAGGATTTCGACGGCATTCCCTATCAGGGGAACAGATGGCCGGGCTCGTTCTGGAATCCCTTTGTGGATGCGCTGTTCCACCCGCAACCGGTCATCTTTTCCAGTCCACTATTCCTCGATCGGTGGGGAAATACGGAGAATTTCAATCGTGTGGCTTTCGAAACCGATTTGCCGCGGATTGAATTTGACACCACGCCAGCGTGTCAGCGGCATCTCTCCAATCCTTCTGATCCCAACCCGGGCCAAGGCTGCGTCAATCCTCCTGTAGGCGCAAGCTTCTACCCGTTCTACACCACCCGTTTAGACTTGGACGGCTGCCGCTGGCAGATCGGAGGGCCGTACATTCCATTTACGCTTGAAGAGTTCGGCGGAAGCTCGGCTGCGGAGTATGGAGACTTGTTGGCATTGTTTTATCCAGCGCCGAACGATCAGCCACAATACATCTACGAGGACTTCCACAGAGGTCTTCCATTCAATCCGTGTCCCACATTTGCATTTGGCCACTAAGAAACTGCCTTATGTTAGAAGCTAGGGGGCGGCGCGAGCCGCCCTTTAGTTGCTTTCGTTGAATTGCTCTAGCCTTCGGTCTCCGTTATTCGCCCCAATGCGTTGGGAAATCAGCAGAACTCAATTCCCGAACTGCCCTGCGTCTTAGATTGACTTCAGACATTCTTGTGGTCCGGATTAAGAGCAAGCAAGAATTTTTCCGATGAGTTTCTCCCATACATAATCGAATAGCGTTATGAAACCGAAGTCCATGTGAAGTTGCTGGTGGCAGTGGCACAGGGTCAACCCTGGATTATCGGGAACAAAATCGACTCCAGCCGCTCGGTATCGAAATCGGGCCGGTACCGGCCGTCGGGCCCAAGTACTTCCACCCATGGTTTATCCACACACCGTACGCCTCTGCTACCCCGGACGCAATTCGCCACAAGGTTGCGAATTTGGAACCAGATTAAGGGCTTCGCGCGATACACGTCTTCGCGCCTGTGGTTTAATCGCAACATGTTTCAAGCAAATGTTAACCCGAGAGCGCTGTACCCCGAGTTGAAGGAGCTTACTGCCGCTGCTACATCAGCACGTGAATTGATGAATAGTATTGCCGGGTTGCTGCACAAAAACCTGCTCAAGTACAACTGGGTAGGCTTTTACATGATCGAGAAAGAGGCGGGCGGTCAAAGGATCTATGACGCCACATACTCGCATCAAACTGAATCAGGGTATCTGCGGCGCGGCAGCGTCTACTGGCAAGACAATCATCGTTGACGATGTGAAATCCGACTCACGTTATTTGGCCTGCTCACTAGAGACGAAATCCGAAATTGTCGTCCCGATTTTCGTTGGAGGAAAGGTTGCCGGCGAACTGGACATCGACAGCCATTTTCTGGCGGCCTTCACGCACGAAGATAAGGAGTTATGCGAGCATGCTGCGACGCTCCTGGGAAAATGGATGGAAACGCACCCGACTAACCGTTAGCGTGATTTTGACGAACTTTGTCTTCCAGCTTTTTCATCGCATCGAAGCGGTCGCTAGCTTAGGCTAACATCAGGGAAGCCCCGTAACCGACCACAGAAATTTCCCGATGTATAAAATAGCAATCACCCGCTTGTTCAACAATTCTCTGCGTTGTATTCCCTCTGGGCAACCTGGGCTCTTACTGCGGATCAGTCCGCCAAAATTTGCTTCTTAAAAGTACAGCGCACGACAAATGAGGCTGAGAAGGAGAAATCTACATGCCAGAAGCGGTTCCTTACGGTCATAAGACACAACGAGATTCGCCGGTTTCGGACATTCATATCGTGTGGATGACATCCGGCCTCGGTTGCGATGGCGATTCTGTATCGATTACCGCCGCAACGCAGCCCAGTATCGAGGACGTAGTACTTGGCGCGATTCCCGGCCTCCCGAAAGTCCACCTGCACAATCCCGTTCTGGCTTACGAAAATGGCGACGAGTTCATGAAGTATTGGTATCAGGCGGCTGAAGGCAAGCTGAATCCGTTTGTATTGGTGGTCGAAGGGTCAATCCCCAACGAGAAGATCAAGAAAGAAGGATATTGGGCCGCTCTGGGGACCGACTCGAAGAGCGGGCAGCCTATTCAGACCAATGAATGGATTGACCGGCTGGCTCCCAAAGCGTTGGCAGTTGTGGCCTGCGGGACCTGCGCTACATATGGCGGGATTCATGCGATGCAAGGCAATCCCACGGGCGCCATGGGGTTAGCCGACTATCTTGGATGGAACTGGAAATCAGGAGCGGGCTTGCCAGTAGTCAATGTTCCGGGATGTCCGGTTCAGCCGGACAACTTCATGGAAACGCTTCTCTACCTTCTCTATCAAGTTGCTGGACTCGCTCCCATGATTCCACTCGATGATCAGTTGCGTCCAACCTGGCTTTTCGGCAAAACCGTTCACGAAGGTTGCGACCGAGCGGGTTATTACGAGCAAGGCGATTTCGCGGATGTTTATGGTTCGCCGAAATGCATCGTGAAATTGGGCTGTTGGGGTCCTGTGGTCAATTGCAACGTGCCCAAACGGGGATGGATGGCCGGAATTGGCGGTTGCCCGAACGTCGGTGGAATCTGCATCGGCTGCACCATGCCCGGTTTTCCGGATAAGTTCATGCCCTTCATGGATGAGCCGCCCGGTGCGCGCATTTCTGCCGGGACCATCGGCCTCTACGGAAGCGCCATACGAGCCTTACGTTCGATTACCAATAATACAGTGAACAAAGAACCGAAGTGGCGACATCCGGGCGGGAAACTCACCACAGGCTATCAGCCGCGGTCGTACTAAGAGCTTAAAGGAGCTTAAGAATGGCGACGATTACAGGCATTCATAAAGAAGCCGCGACCAAGCCTCGCAATTTGGTGGAAATGAACTGGGATCCGATCACCAGGATTGTGGGAAGCCTGGGAATCTTTACCAAGATCGACTTCGAGAACCGGCATGTGGCGGAGTGCCACAGCACCTCGTCGATTTTCCGTGGCTATAGCATTTTCATGAAGGGCAAGGATCCGCGCGACGCTCACTTCATCACCAGCCGCATCTGCGGAATCTGCGGTGACAACCACGCGACCTGTGCGACCTATGCGCAGAATATGGCCTTCGGCATTCGGCCGCCAGCGATCGCTGAATGGATCGTGAATCTCGGCGAGGCCGCCGAGTACATGTTCGACCACAACATATTTCAAGACAACCTGGTCGGCGTGGACTTCTGCGAGCAGATGGTGAAGGAAACCAATCCCAAAGTGTTGGCGAAGGCGGAGACGACCATGTCGCCGCACTCGAATCTCCACGGTTTCCGGACCATCGCGGACATCATGCGAGCTTTGAATCCGTTCACCGGCTCGTTCTACCGCGAGACTTTGCAGGTAAGCCGCATGACGCGGGAAATGTTCTGCCTGATGGAAGGCCGGCACGTTCATCCGTCCACGCTGTATCCGGGTGGTGTAGGCACCGTTCCGACCATTCAGCTATTCACCGATTACCTGGTGAGATTGATGAAGTACGTCGAGTTCATGAAGAAAGTGGTTCCGCTGCACGATGATTTGTTCGATTTTTTCTATCAGGCGCTGCCCGGCTACGAACAAGTTGGCCAGCGGCGTATTTTGCTGGGCTGTTGGGGTTCGTTCCAGGATCCGAACGTCTGCGACTACACCTACAAGAACATGGACAAGTGGGGCCAGGCCATGTATGTCACGCCCGGGGTGGTGGTCGACGGGAAGTTGGTCACCACCAACCTGGTAGACATCGGCCTGAATATTCGGATTCTGCTGGGTAGTTCTTACTACGACGATTGGAAGAATTCGGAAACTTTCGTCAAGACCGATCCGCTGGGTAATGCAGTCGACCAGAATCACCCGTGGAATCAAACCACGATTCCGCGGCCGCAGAAGCGGGATTTCGGCGGGAAATACACCTGGGTGATGTCACCGCGCTGGCTGGACAAGCGTACGGGAGATCATTTGGCTCTGGATACTGGTGGCGGGCCGATCGCCCGCTTCTGGGCCACGGCGCTTGCAGGCATCGTGGACATCGGCTACATCAAGGCCACCGGCCACAGCGTGAAAATATATCTGCCCAAGACCACTTCGCTTCCGGAAGTGGAGTTCGAGTGGAAGATTCCGAAGTGGAGTAATGCGATTGAACGTGACCGAGCGCGCACTTACTTCCAGGCGTACTCTGCAGCGGCCGCGCTTTATTTCGTCGAAAAAGCGTTGGCGGAACTGCACGCGGGCCGGACGCGAACCTGGACGGACTTCAAGGTTCCAGAAAGCGCGATCGGCTGCGGTTTCCACGAAGCCGTACGTGGCGTGCTCTCTCACCACGTGGTGATTCGCGATCACAAGATCGCCAACTACCACCCTTATCCGCCGACGCCTTGGAACGCGAACCCCAGGGACATTTACGGAACGCCGGGACCCTACGAAGATGCGGTGCAGAACACGCCTATCTTTGAAGAGAATGGACCCGACAAGTTCAAGGGCATTGACATCATGCGCGCTGTTCGAAGCTTTGATCCCTGCCTGCCCTGCGGCGTGCACATGTACCTTGGCAATGGCAAAGTCCTGGAAACGCACCATTCGCCAATGTTCGGCGTGCAACCCTAAGAGAACCGGCAGAAAAGCAAGGACGCCATCCGCTACTCTGGAAGCGGATCTCTTGAATGTTTGTAGTGTATCCGGCCCACGATCCAGGGCAGGGAACCCACGTCCCGATCACATGAAGGCGACTGGGACTGATGAGGGCCACACGTCACCAGTAAGATGTTGCCGGTCTCCGGTGCAAGAAGCCGCGAAGTTAATTGAATCACCGGTCGAGAAGATTCGGAACAGGGAATGGGCCCAGCAAAGCTGTAAACGCTAATCAGAAGAGAGGAGATTTTATGCCGACGGAAATGATTCACCGAGAGGAGAACGGCAGTTCCGCACATAAGGATACTCTATACATGCTCGGAGGCGTGGCTCTCGTACTGGTCGGTACCGGGCTGATCCTCACAAGTCCTCTTGGGAAGCGGTACATGGGACAGTTGGGACTGGGAACTCTTGCGACCGACATCGTGCCCGACATCGAGCGCTATTTCAAGCTGAGGGCCATGTAAAACGTGAAGTTGAAAGAAGACTTTGCTTCCCAGACCGAAGCAATTGAGCATCCGTGCGCCTTCGTTAGAGAGGTGTTCCGGTACGCGATGCTTTCGCTGGGTCTACTGACAGGCAAAGAAGAAGGCGTGCGCATATGACCGAAGCAGTGGGAGCAAAGATGGCCACGACAGACGCCGTAGCGCATTACCTGATTGACACCAGAACGAGCCGTTTTACTGTGCGAGTATTTGCCAGCGGATTGTTGTCGTCGTTTGGTCACAATCCCACAATCGGGGTTCGCGAATATTCTGGCGAGGCGACATTTGTTCCCGGAAGTCTCGGACAGGCCTTCGTCAAAATCTCTGTGCAATCCGACTCCCTCGAAGTGATGAACGATATCAGCCAGAAAGATCGCCTTGAAATCGAGAGCAAAATGCGGCAGGAAGTTCTTGAAACCTCGAGCTATCCTCAAATGGTTTTCGAAAGCACGCAATGCTCGGCAAACAAGATGGGCGAAAATAGCTACACCCTAAATGTATCGGGCAATTTCACGCTTCACGGTGTTACTCGCAGCGAGACGGTTTATGCCCAGGCGGCGCTGATGGGCGACACGCTACGGGCTTACGGGGAATTCTCGCTTCGACAGACCGACTACGGAATCACGCCTGTTTCTGTGGCGGGCGGGAGTTTGAAAGTGAAGGATGAGGTGAAGGTTTCTTTTGACCTTGAATTCCTGAAACCGTCCGCGTAAAAGGCTGAGAGGTAAAGCTTCAAAGCCTCAGACTGCGCTGATACACAGCGACAAAACGTTTGGGATCATCATCCTACAGCCTCATGAGTGATCTGCCGAGACTCAACTCCGGTCGGTAAACCTCCAGTTCAAGCCCGGTGCTTTCGCGTTTGTGCGTCCCCCCGATTCCCATGATTACGGCCTGTTTTTCGAAGTGCAACAGTGGAACCGGACTCTTCTCTTCGTCGCGTCAGATTGAGCCGCGTGGGTTATCTTAGGATTAACCAAGAACATCCGATGTCTAAAACCAACATCGCTGCCTCGAATCTTGCAAACCAGCACAGGATGATCCCTGCTAGCGATTGGTGGCTGTTCTGTCTATGGATGGTATTCATCGGCGGTTATGCATTTGCAACGTTGGTGCTACGGGCCGGTCATCAGCTGACAGCATTTGGCGACGCCATCCAGTGTATCGTGCCGCTATTTGCGGCTGGCGGTTTGCTGCTCAATACCCGGTCGAATAATCGGCGCACCAATGCTTTTTGGCTGCTGCTGGCGATTGGCTGCCTGATGTGGGCATGCGCCCAGCTGCTGTGGACCTACATTGAAGTGGTCAAGGGCCAACAGGTACCCAACCCTTTCAATGGCGACGTGATTTATTTTCTGCATGCCGTGCCGATGATGGCTGCTCTTGCTCTTACGCCCCACGTTGAGATCCAAGAACGTCGCGCGCGGTTAGGCTATGTCGACTTTTCCATGCTGCTTTTGTGGTGGGTCTATCTCTACGCTTTTGCCGTGCTGCCTTGGCAATTCGCATTTCCGATCCTGGCGGTCTACGACGTGGGTTATACGCGGCTGGCGGATGTCGAGTACCTGGTTTTTGCCGGCGGTCTGGTGATACTCGCCGCTCACGCCAAGACCGGATGGCGCAGCAAATACGTGCAACTTTTTGGTGCAGCACTGCTGTATTTTCTTGGAGCGCATTTCATCGACGCGGCAATCGACAGGAACGAATATGCAACGGGCAGTCTTTATGACCTTCCGTTAGTGGCGTCGTTTGTTTGGATGGGGACTGTTGGGATTCTCGCGCACCGCACGCCGGCCGACACCCTGCAGGTGGCTGACGATCCGAAGAACAATCCCTGGCCCAGGCGAATCGCTATTGCGGCGGTTGTGTCGATGCCCTTGATAGGGTTCTGGGCTCTGATCAATGATCAACCGCAAGCGGTTCGTCATTTTAGAATTGCGATTACCTATGCCGCGATAGTTTTGGCGTTGGGTCTGCTTTTGCTCCGTCAGCGCTTAATAGACCGGCATCTTATGGGAGTGCTGAGTTCTCTGGAGAATTCGGTCGATACTCTGCAGAACCTTCAACAACAGATGGTTCAACGAGAGAAGCTTGCCTCAATCGGGCAGCTGGCCGCAGGAGCGGCGCATGAGATAAACAATCCTCTGACAGGAATATTGGGCTACGCGGAGATTCTCAGCGAACACGGGTCGACCAATTCGGAACAGCGCGTCCTGGTGGACAAAATTCTCCATTTGGCGCGCCGCATCAAGGGGTTGGTCTCTAACCTGATGAGCTTTGCGCGTGAGCTTCCGACTGAAAGGACGGACGTGGACCTGAATGTCGTAGTAGAAACGGCGTCGGAACTATGCGAACTGGGACTTCGAGGTAAGAACATCCGAATCGAGCCTCATCTAACTCGTCCGTTGCCAGTTGTGCGGGGTAATTCGAGCCAGTTGCTGCAGGTGGTTCACAACATTATCTTGAATTCGATCGACGCAATGAAAGAAAAAGGCGGTGGGGTGTTAAAAATTACGACTAGTGCGAGAGGAAAAAACCTAATTGTTGATTTCGTCGACGATGGACTTGGAATCAAAGAACCCGATAAGGTGTTCGATCCTTTCTATACCACCAAGCCTGTTGGCAAGGGCACCGGGCTAGGGCTCAGCATCTGTTATGGAATCGTGGCAGCACACGATGGAAACATTTCCTGCCACAATCCCCCGGAAGGAGGAGCCGCGTTTCACGTCAGGTTACCCATTGTCTCCGTCGCTCCTGGATTGGGCGATACTTCGGCAGCCCTACGCCCGAACGAAAAAGACAAAGTCAATGTCTAGCGGGAAGGCGCTTTTGCGTGCGGGCTACTTGCTGCATTACTTAACCGGCGGTCACCTTGTCGTATATTTCACGTGAGACTTGTCTTTGTGCGTCGGAGTGAACTTCACTTCAGGTTCTAATACCGGCACCAGATAACTCACAAAGCCGATGCCTACGAGAATCGTTCCGAAAGATTTCTCCGAGGTAAATGTCCGCACCACCGATTTTCCTAGTTCCAGTTTGTACAATTTCGATTTGTAACGTCGCTCGAAAAGCTGGTGCATTGCCTCCCGCAGATTTGCATCGGCCTCTTCGACCGATAGGTTCCCGGCATACTCGCAAGCAAAGCCGCCGAGGTAAGAACCGTCTGAAATGTGATACACGTTCGCCAGCAGCAAGCCGGCCGTGATGCGGGTTCTCGGCTTATCAGTGTGCTGAACGGCAATAATCCCCTCCAGAACAGAACCGTGATGAATTTCCGGCAAGCGGTGAAGTTCGACGGCCTCGGGCGGTAGCACGGAGGTGTACAGCATTACGTTGTAATTCTCGATGCCCGCCATGTGCAAGGCTGCATCGTACGAGCCGGTCTCGATGCCTATATCACTTTCTCCCCAGCCGATCACCCAGAAGTAATCCTTGGGAATGCGGCAGCCGATTTCGGAATAGCGTGATGGCTCGCGTTTCGACATTGGTTCCCGCCGCAGCTTAATGCGGTCTCACCCAGAGATCAAATCGAACGCAAAATTTCGCCCAAGTTGATCTAGTTGGCCACGGGCAGTGATGTCTCCCCTCCGGTAGGCCGGAACTCCCGATTTCAACTCTGCCTGCCATTGTTTCCATCGAGCGGCTGGATTGTACCAAAACCGGTCTCCCGAGCAAGGTCGCTTACTTTTGGCAAGAGATGGGCATGTCTTCTCGTAATATGGAACATTTGAGGAGTTACACCATGAGAATCGTCCTGCTGGCAATTGTGATTTTAATCGCACATCCGATGTTCGCTCAGGAAGTGAAACACACCACTACGAAGGACATCTGCCGCGAAGATCAGGCTCGTTGGGAAGCGGAGCTGAATCAACCGTCGGAGTCGTGGTCCAGCGTCGCAAAGGACGTAGACTCAAAAACTCTCGTCCTTAGGGCTAGCGAGATGAACGACTGCTCCAAAGTTGACACAACCCGAAGCCAACAATATACCGAGACCGTCCATTGGCTATTCGCGATTCTCTTCAGCCGTGAGAGTGATTTCCTGGTTCGTCACCATCTGCTGGAGCAGTTCTACGAAGAGGACGCGGCGAGGACCAAATAAAAAGTATCTGGGACCTGCGTTCCTTCCTCATGATGCGCTGCTTCAATCATCGGCAGGGTGCTAATGGCACGAAGGATCGTCGACGAACTGCCCACTCCCCGCCATCGCACCGGGCGATGGCACAGAACCGCGAACAGCCTCACTTAGGCTTTTGCTCGCCCGCAACGTCCTTCTGCTCCTCTTCGGCTTTTTGCCAACTGGAATCGGGGTTGTACTCCTTCTTCGCTTTGGCCGGGACATCAGTTTTTTTGCCGAGATCCCTCTGATACACGACTCCGTCGCTGCTCACGATAAATGTCATCACGCCGGACGACCTGTATTCCGCCGGATACGCCATGAAAGCGAAACTCTCGGTCATTTTGCCGTTCACGAGATAGCTCTTTGCGCCGCCTGGTCCATTTTCCCCTGACGCAATAAAATGCGGTAATAGTAGCCTCTGTAAGGAGTCGGAGGGCCGTTAGCGCCTTTCTTATAGCCCTCAGCATTGGCTGACGCCACTAGCGGCCCGATTGGGCTTTGCTGTTCGCCTTCCGCGGCTTTCCAATAAAGGCCGTTGTGCTGCCTTCATCACTGAAGACTTGCTGGGCGTACTCGTTGTGCTGTGTGAGTAGAATGTGTAATGCGACTGGGATTTATCTTTGAGGTTTCAGTGGTTCGCCGCATACAGGTTGGGAAATTCCTGCCGGAGATGCTTGACCTTGGGAAGGTCGAACGTGGCGATGTAAGGGTTGTTCGGATGCTGGGCTGCGTAGTCCTGATGATAGTCTTCCGCTCGGTAAAAGGCTTTTAGCGGAGCGATCTGCGTGACGATCGGATCTGAAAACACCTTGGCCTGGTTGAGTTGGTCAACATAGGCCTGCGCGATGCGCTGTTGGTCCGCGTTCCCAAAGAAAATTGCGGAGCGATATTGCGTGCCGCTATCCGGACCCTGGCGATTCAGCTCCGTTGGGTCGTGAGCGACCGAGAAAAACACTTTGAGCAGCTGGCCCAGAGTGATTTTCGATGGATCGTACACGATTTCCACGGATTCGGCGTGTCCCGTTATGCCGCTGCTGACTTCCTCGTAATCAGGGCTTTTCGCCGTTCCTCCCGCGTAGCCTGCGGTCGCCTTCGTTACTCCTTTAACGTGTTCGAATACGGCTTGCACTCCCCAAAAGCAACCGCCCGCGACGACAATCGTCGCTTGGCCTTTTTGGGTGGCGGGATTTTCGTCCACGGCCGGATCGGGAATCGCCGTCGCGGCGCTGGCCGCGTTGTGGCGTATCGTGGCGAAAAGAAGCAACAAGATCATAAGTGTGGCGAAAACGAGCGTCGTTATACGAGTCATCGTTCGATCTCCTATTATCTTTCAGCAGGTTCTGCAATTCCTGAAGCCAACTAAATCTCTGCGTTAATTTCTACGTCGCTTTGGCGAACCTCAGCGCCAGGGAATTCATGCAGTATCGCAAGCCAGTTGGGGGAGGCCCATCGTCGAATACGTGCCCCAGATGCGCGGCGCATAACCGGCAAGTAACTTCCGTGCGTGTCATTCCGAAGCTGCTGTCCGTTGTTTCCAAAATGTTTTCTTTCGCGATGGGCGCCCAAAAACTCGGCCAGCCTGTGCCTGACTCAAACTTGGTGCTGGAATCGAACAATGCTGTGTCGCAACAGATGCAGCGAAACACACCTTTGTCATGCACCTCCAAATTGTCGCCGCTGTAAGGCCGTTCGGTGCCGGCGCGACGCGTTATTTCGAACTGGTCGGCTGAAAGATGTTTCCGCCAGTCCGCATCGGACTTTACTATCATGGCGACGGTCGCCACATCTTTGCGTTGCCCCGAGTCCGTGAACTCCACAATTTTCACCATCTTCGGCGGCCCAACAGGCGCAGCTTCGGCACTCGCCGCCTCACGCTTGTCGAAGTACGACCACGCAAGCCCCAGGGCCGCCGCGCCCATGCCGACCAGGAACACGCGGCGCCCAACCGTGCTGTGCGTGCGGTCTTTTTCTCCGTCCATCGAAAACATCGCGTCCCTCGCGTTTCTATTTCGTCCGAACGTAAGGCAAGGTTCTCAAACCGCATGATCGAAATTCAATCTCGAAAACTGAATCCTAGTTTTGCCCCGTTTCTGTTGTCGCGGAAGCAGCCAGAAGCCTGTCGATTCTTGTGTGAAGATCGCCCGGCTTGAAAATCGGCGACGAACAAGTTCGATTCGTGCAGATAAACGCCGCCGGGATTTTTAGCGCCGGGTATTGCACGTCCGGGTTCGGTAACCGCCCGGCCGGACCTCGGCTCGGGTCCCACCATTCCAGGCGCTTATAGCTTGCAGGATAATGCAGCGCCTGATCGAACAATTGTTGTGAGACGGGATTACCGTGAGAGCCCACAACCGTTAGATGCAATGGCTCGCTCGAAAGTTCGTAATCCGCCAGCAGCACACTCGCAGCGGGCGGCCGGAACAAGATCGGCTCGGCGGCGACGTAGCGCATGGCGTGGCGAGCGATCTCTTCGTCGGCCTCGTTTCCCGTAATGTGAAATAGCAGGTTTGCGGATCGAACGATTGCGACATTTTCGTCACGGTCCGGATGCGGCGCATAAGAATGATCGGTCGGTGATTCCGAGCTGTCAAAACCTGCGCCTTGCTTGTCTTTGAAATTCGCGTCAATAAACGTCATAGCCGTTTCAGCATGGATAAGCCATTGTTTTTCGGCGGTAGCGCCGTACAGCGAAAGAAATGAACGTTCCATTGCGATGGTATCGCCCAAGTACGCTCCGTTCGCGGCCTGTGAACCGTGGCCAAACCCTCCGCTGGGAATCGATCGATGGAGCAAAACCCAATTCGTCGCGCGGACAGCGTCCTCAAGCGCGGCTTTATCACCGGTAGCCGCATAAAAAGTAACCAGCGCGTTAATCGCCCAGCCGTTTTCGCGGGCGTACATGTGCTTATCCACTCGCGGAACGCCCAGCCCCCGCCTTTGCGCATCATTCAACGCAAAATAATCGGCGCTATGCTTTCCTTCGATCAGATCGGCATCCTGGCTGGTGTAGAAAGCGCCGTCGGGTGAAGTCAAAAAAGTTTTGAGATAACGGCGAATTTCCTGAGCCGCATGAAGATACGCAGGCTCGCGAAACTGCGCGTATGCCAGCGAATAGATGCGCAAGTTCTCCGCTTGCATCTGCATGATTTTTTCAAAGTGCGGAGAATTCCAGTCGCCATCGGTCGAGTACTGATAGACGCCGCCCCACGCCGGATCCAAAAGATGCAGCTGTTCATCGAATGTCTGCCTAGCCATATGTTCGGCCTGCTTGTCGCCGTTCCGGCGCGCAAGAACTATCGAGTACTCAACAGAATCCCAGTCGAGAAACTTCTGGTCCGTTCCCCAGCTCCCGTTTTTCGAGTCATAACCTGAAAAATAATTTCTCGTAAGCTGCTTTTGAACCGTTGAACTAAGAATGGCATTTTCAGGAATTTCGAGCTCAGGCGCGGGCTGCACCGAAGGCCCGGGCGAAGGATCATCAATGATGGCCTGCAGCATCGACGCCATTTCGTCGGGCGAGAGATAGCCCTGGCGTTTTACGATCTCGTGGCTGTCGGCATCGAACACCACCGTGGCCGGCCAACCGTAATCTTGATAACGATTCGAAAGATCGGGTCGCGAATCCTGATCCACTTTGACGGTGATGTAGTGCGCCTGCAACAAGCGGATGACTTTCGCGTCGCTGTACGTATTCACGTCCATGACGTGACACCAGTGGCACCACACGGCTTCCAAGTCCAGCAGCACAAAACGGTGCTCTAGTTTCGCATCGCTGAAGTTCTTCTCCGACCATCCTCGCCAAGCGATTTGCTTGGCCGCTACAGACGTAGTTTTTTGAGCCGCACAAGGCGCTCCCATCGACACAAACATCACGAAAAGCATTGCGGTAGTGTAATGAGCTTTTTTCATCTGAGTCGCCCGATGATAGTACGCTAGCCGCAAACAATCGGATTGCTGACCGATTTTCTCCTACGTGACGGATTCTTAGGGGGATAGGTATATCCCGTAGCCGGCTAAAAGCACTCCAATCACATCCGCGGCTTGTAGGAGCCGTTCGTTTACCAATTGGCACAGGTGAAAAACGCTGAGACCCTCCTTCCTGGTAATAAAGGTTAAAGTCTTCTAATAAGGAGGCGTGAACGAAATGCCACACTTCCTAACCTCTCTTGTTCTGCTAGTCGCGTTGTTAGGGCAGTCCCAGGTGCCAGCCGGGAACTTCAAGCCGGTCGGATATGGCGGTCACTTTGTGGGAGAGCCCATAAAGGTGTTCCTGCGGTTAGAGCCCGACGCTCGCTCCGAACTGGAAGTGTGCGAGCAGCACCCCAAGCAGTCGATCTGCGCTAAACTTTTTGCCGCGGTAGAAAAGAACCAGCGCGCGGAGATTACCACTGCGGTGCAGCCCGACCTGGACAATCCGGATGCGACGAACGACGCTTACAACTTCGTTTTGGACGGAGGAAAGCTCGTCAAGGTCACGGTGCCAATCAATAATCTCGCCGATACGATGAAGACCTTTGGCGACCCGACCAGCGATAAGGTTGTGCAGTGCCACAATAGCGAAGGTGCGAAATGGGAAGATCACTCGTACGTCTGGGACTTGCCGGGCGCCTACGCAACAATATATATCGATAACAATCCGGTGCTGCAGGATCACCGTCCGTTGCTTGTTATCGAATCCCGCGAGGAACACGCACGCGTGGACGCGAATTCAATCAAGGCTGTGAGCGCGCCGAACTAGAAAACGCTGAAGGTTTTCGCGAGAAGGGTTATCGCCTCGCCACAGCCGCTACGTTAGCCTTGTTACCGTAGGGGCGCCGCTGGCTGTCTCCCAGCTTGGCAAGGTATTCACAATCCTGACAATCCTCAGTTGAGCAGTCCTTTGATCCGGCTGCCGAAGACGTCGCGTACCGTCTTCTCGGAAACCAGCCGATTGAGCATCCCGAGATCCGCGTCCACAGTAAGATCGTGATCCGTCACTTCGACGGTCCCTTTTATCGCGTTACTTACTAGACCTAACTTTGCGCTGAGAACAAAAGTAAGCGTCGAGCCCTGCCAGCTCTTCTGCTTCACTTCGAGACGCACCGGGAGTCCTGCGTCCTGTAGCAGCATTTTGTCGAATGAACGATCGACCGCGTCGATCACTTCTGCTTTGGACTTATCGTGTGAAATTGTGACGCGCATGCGATGACCTCGTCCTTGTTATTGCATCAGTTTACGCATTTTTTGCACGATTCGTCAGAAACAAACGAACACTGGAAACCGGCCGGCATTATCGACTGGAACCGGCAGTCTAGAGGGAGTAGAACGTTGATGACAGATCTGGCCTGGCTTAACGTTTCTTCGCACGACTGAATACGGAGTTCAATTCATTGCTCAAGTTCAAGCGCCTGTTTCAAATACTTCCTTTGCTCTCGATTCTCGGTTTCTGCAGCTGCCTCAGCTCCGCGGTTAGCAATCTATTCGTTACATCAACAAAGCTCACTCCCGCAAACCCAACAATCGCGGTTGGCGCGACACAACAGTTTATTCTGAACGAAACGTATCTGGACGGCACCACCGATCAGGAACCGCCCAACAGCACGACATGGGCTTCAGACAATCCTGCAGTGGCAACAATAAACAAAATGGGCATCGCCACAGGAGTCGCCGCCGGAACGGCGAACATTGCAGGCAGCCATGATGGCAACAATGCGAATACGACCTTAACGGTGACTGCATCAGCGGACGCCGTCATCGCCGTGCAAGGCGATTCGCGAATCCTGCAGGTCAAGAATTTGCGGACTGGCCAGCAGATGACCTTCGCAGTAAACGGCCTGAGAGATTCGGTAACGGCGTGGTCGGGCGACGACAGCACAGCCGCCGCCGAAACTTCTGTTGTTCCTGAGCGTGGATCCGGATGGCTCGCGATCGCTCCTTCGGGAGACTATCTTTACGTAGTGAATCAAATCTCCGGAAGTATTTCCGGGTTTGCTATCGACTGGAAAGCTGGCTCGCTGAATCCCGTGGTCTCATCGCCGTTCCGCACGAGCGCGAAACCGTCGAGCATCGAAATTGACGCCGATGGTGCAGGTCTTTCAGTGACACATCTTCAAGAGTCCACAGTTTCACGCTTTCGAATCGATTCCCGTACCGGGGCGCTGGCGCCAGACGCAATGAACTGTGTGGATGGTCGCTGCAAGCGATGATAATTTCGCGGTGCGGCAGTAAGAACGGCGAGAAAATATTCAATGTGTCACCTTTTGTGCACAGCTCGCAAGTTCGCGTACTGTGCCCCCCTTAGTACTTACAGAACGCCGGTATTAGTGAATTCCATCTTGCTTCTTATCTCTTTTCGTTTAGAGTGTTTCAGTCCCAAAAAAAGCAATCGGGCCTCTCCGCAGAGATCAAGCTCGCCGTGATTCCACGGCCCCGACACCCTGGAGGGTGCATGTACTCCATTTCCAAGTTTTTTTCTGTAACTCGAATTCCATCGAGCGCGTTCAGAAAATTTTCGCCGCCCATGGCGCGCACATCACGCAGCCGATGGACAGCGCCCGGACTCCTTCTGCTCCTCCTCGCGTCTCTATTTTCATTCTCTCAACCCGCGCACGCGCAAGCGCTCACCCAGGTCTTTAATCTAAGTGATCCTTCCGGCAGCACCGTTCCTGTGCAGGGATACGAAATTAACGGCGTCGCCGTAAACGCGGTGACGAACAAGGTCTACATTGCTTGTCAAAGTATTGCGAGCCCCAGCAGTTCAGGAATCATTGTCGTGCTGAATGGCGCGAACAACAAAGTTCTCGCCAATATTACCGACACTACCACTGGCGCGGGCCAGCCGTACGCGGTTGCGGTCAATCCCGTCTCGAACATCATTTACGTGGCCAATGCGAATGGCGGCTCAGGCGGCAGCGTGACGGTAATCGACGGCGCTACGGACACGTACGCCGGAACCTATACCGCCGGGAGCCCGAACGGACCAAAAGCAATCGTTGTGGACTCGCTCTTTTCCGACAACAAAGTTTGGATTGCTAACACCGCCGGTAATACTGTGACAGGCTATCCCGGCGCGGTTCGTAACGCTGGCGGTGGGATCAACCTTGGTAGCGGCGGTGGTGCAATTACGGTTGGCACAGCTCCCATATCGTTGGCATTTAATCCTGAGACTGGCCTGCTCTATGTGGCGAACTCCGGCGCGACTGGCACCAACAATGTGACGGTCATCAACGTCAACACCTCCACCGTCGCTGCAACGATCAATGATGCGACCAGCTCAAATCCCGTCGCCGTCGCGGTGGATCCTTCGAGCAACAATGCCTATGTCGTGAACAAAACCACGAGCACGGCCGGTGAGACCATCAGCGTAACTGTCGTCAACGGCTCTAGCTATTCAACAACGATGTACGACCCGAGTTCCGACGGGAACGTTCAGGCGAATCCCACCGCAATCGCCGTAAATCCGCTCACCCAGCGTGTATATGTCTCGGAATATGGCACTGGAAGTGGAGTCGGTGCGGTCAGCGTTTTCCAGGGCGGCGGCCTGTTCACAACACAGCGCACGAATAGCGGTGCCACCGGCGTTGCCGTGGACACCGCTTCCGATACAGCCATCGCCAGCGGCCTTGAAGGTGACATTTCGGTATTTGTGGGAATGTCGGATGGTTTTCAGGGTACGACTCTGCAAACAGGAACGGGACTTGAGGTTCCCGCCGTCAACCCCGTCACCCATAAAGCGTATGTGTCTATTAAAAATGGCGGCAACCTGCCGGCGATGGCGGTCGTGGATGAAGCGAACAATGCAACCTCGCCCCTTACCGTGGAAACCTCGCCCTGGGCCGTCGCTGTTAACCCGGTGACGAACACAATTTACGTTGCGAATTACGACGACGATGACGTTTCCGTAATCAACGGCTCCACAAATACGGTCGGGCATGACATCAGTGTGGGGAATAATCCTGACGCAATTTTGGTCGATCCTGTAAACAATCTGATTTACGTTGCGAATTACAGCAGCAATTCTGTGACGGTCATCAACGGCGTAGACGAGTCATCCCAGATTGACACTATGAATGGAACTACGATAACGCCCGACTCTCTGGCAATCAACCCGGTGGTCAACACGATTTACGGCGCGAGTAGCGGTACCAGCTTGGGTTTTCAATTCACGTCGAGTGCCGGGAGTCAAAACATATTCCCCGGCGGATACGTCTTTGGCGCGGGTAAGCCTATCGCCGTCGCGGCAAACCCGGCCAGTGGCGTGTCGTACACGCTTTTAGCTACGTATGACCCCTCGCAGACCGCCGGTCCCATATTGGCCGTATCAGAAAGTGGAGCAGGCTACGGTACCTATGGGGACGTTTGCTATCTCAATCAGATCGGTCAGAGCTCGCTTTCCACGCCACTGGCGATGGACGTGAATCCGGTAACAAATTCAGTATTCGTTGCTTGCAGCGATGGCAATATCAACGTTGTTCAGGGCGAGAGCGGCTTCTCTTTTGGAACCACAGTGGTGATCCCGAATACCGCAGGCTCTCCCGGCAATTATGTGGCCCCTTATTCCGCGGTGGCTGTGAACCCCGTCACGAATATGACATATGTTGCGGATGAAGGAAATTCCTACCTCTACGTGATCAATGGAGCGACCAATACCTTTACGACCGCCGTCGAGGTTGGCTTAAACCCGGTTGCGATCGCTGTCAACGTTGCGACCAATAAAATCTACGTTTTGTCTTCCGGAAGCACCCCTCTCATCACCGTGATTGATGGTGCGACGCTCACGCCTCTGGGGACGATTCCTGTTGGCTCCTCCGGCCAAGTGGGCAGCACCAATACTGAGATTGCCGCCAACCCTGCCACCGGCAACATCTACTCTGTTACCAAGGGTGCGGACAAAGCCTGGGCCGTTACGGAAAATCCGCTCGTCACCGACCCGATTACCACAACCGCCAGCCTTGATCCGAGCAATGCAAACAATTCCGGGAACACAACGTACACATCGCTGCCCACTTTTACTTTCACGCCGACTGACGGTCTTGTTTCTAGCAGCTTGATAAGCCCAGCGGCTGTGTATTTCCAGGTCGATACAAAAGTGGGAACCTGGATTCCGGCGTCTCCGACTAGCGGCAACAACTGGGGTGGCACAATCCCCTCGAGTGCTCCTCTCACGCCGGGTTTCCATATCCTCTACGCTTACGCAACGGACGGAGACGATTCGAACGCGGGCGCGTTGGCGGGTGAGACGGCCAGCCCGCTGGTGGGTGCGGTTGCGTCGTACGGTTTTCTGGTCGCGCCGCCCATTGCTGACATTTCGTCGACAATCTATTTCGGAAACGAACCCCAAGGCTCAACTAGCTCACCTACAAACGTCATTTTTGTAAACAATGGCGGGGCGCCGATGTCCTATTCGTTTGCTATCGGTGGACCAAATTCTTCGGACTTCGCCGCAGGCGCTCCCACCTACGGTACAACTTGCGCGATGGGTGGTGGAGTCCTTCCGGCAAATTCAAGTTGTTCGCTCGGGATTACTTTCACGCCGAGCACCACCAGCTCCGAATCCGCCTTCATCACCTTTACTGACAATTCTCTGGGAATTTCAAGTCCGCTGGCCACGCAACAAGCCAATTTCAATGGCACGGGAACTGCTCCTGTAACTTACACTGTGACTGTCACACCCGGTGGCTCTGGATCGGGCGGGGTGACCAGCTCGCCTAGCGGGATTAACTGCCAATGGAACGCGAGCAGCAATCCGCAGCAAAGCGGCACATGCTCAGCGAGTTTTGCTCCCGGTACGGTCACACTAACCGCGAGTGGGACGTTTGGTTCAACGTTCACGGGTTGGGGCGGAGCTTGCACGGGAACGGGAACATGCGTAATCAATCTCACCAACGCCAATCAATCGGTGACGGCGACATTCGCCGCGCCCAGCAGTTACACGTTGCTGGTTACCGGGTCCGGCAACGGCACCGGTAATGTGACCGACAGTTTTAGCGCCATTAATTGTACCGAAACAAGTGGCGTATCCTCCGGAACTTGTTCTGCGAGCTATGTGTCCGGAACGTCGGTCACCCTGACGGCGGGCGCAACCGCGCCAAACTCGTTCGTGGTCTGGGGCGGGGCTTGCGCGTCGTTTGGAACGGCGAGCAGTTGCACGGTGACGATGAATTCCTCGCAAACTGCCACCGCGACTTTCGCTACCGGTCCGCCAATGCCCACGGCTTATGTGGGCTTGGGCACAGGTGCGTTTGGGACAGTCACTCTCACAACCGGTTCGTACACGCAGTCTGGTTCTACCGGAACACTGCTTTCGGGATTAAGCGTGAGTCCTCAAGGGAATTTGTACGGAGGAGCTTTTGAGGGTACCACGCTGTATCAAGTGAATCCTGCGAACGGGGCCCTGACGTCCGTAGGAACTTCCGGCATTTCATATTGGCTAACCGGTTCCACGACGAGCGGCGTGTACGCCTTGGATCAAAGCCTCAATCTTTATTCCGTGAACGTCGCAACTGCCGCTACCACTCTGATTGGATCCACGGGGATCACTCTGCCCCCTAGTTCATGGTCAGGCGTCTCGACGGGTTCGAGCACTTTTTATCTGACCACAGGTTCGATCGGCTCGCCCGCCATCCTGTATTCGATAAACACCACAACAGGGGTCGGCACCGAAATTGGCAGCACGGGTGTGCCAAACATAGGCGCGATGGTCTTCGAAAACGGCACGCTCTATGCCGGATCGGGCCAGAATGCCCCCTTCAATATCTACACGCTGAATATTGCCACAGGGGCGGCGACCTTAGTCACCAGTACATCCTCGGGCTCATTCTGGGGCTTGGCGCCATTGGGTGTTAGCGTAAAAACGCTGGGTACCGGCACTGGAACTGTCAGTGATAATCAGGGTTACATCAGTTGCACCGATACAGCCGGTGCACAGTCTGGAACTTGCGTGGCCAACGAGAACCCGGGCACGCCGGTTACTTTGACTGCAGCTCCAGTGGCACCCGCTACTTTTGGCGGTTGGGGCGGACCGTGTGCGAGTTTCGGCACGGCGACCACCTGCACGTTAACCGTTAACTCTGGCGACGCGGTCACGGCGGATTTTCTGCCTCCGCCGGCGTCGGTGACTCTAACGTTCCCTGTCAGCACCGCTCCCCAAACTCAACAAGGGACTTTCGATTGCACCATCACCAATCCGACTCCGAGCAATCCCTGCACTGATCCCGACGGGCAAGGTGTGTCGTTGACCGTGCAAAGCGTCAGTTCGCAATTTTCAGTAGTGGTAACTGCGACAGAATTTCCACCATCGCAGTTCGACGGCATATGCGAATCGAACACGGACAACGCCAGCGGCGTAGCGGCTGATTTCGATTGCCGGTTCTTGAAATTCTTCAGTTATGGAATTGATCCAATTACCAGCGGAACTATCGTTCCTTACTGCTATCCCTATGCCAATGGCAACTGCGTCCACTACGAAGTAAATAACGGGACGCCCGGCGGCGAACCGGATCCGAGTTCTTACCTTGGCCCTGTCAACTGGAAAATTACGTGGAACGACGACACTATTACAGCACCGGCACCTTACTGGACGGGCAGCACGCCTCAGCTCTACGACGATCCCGACTATGCCGTGAATCCCACGGCGCCGTATGGTACCAACTGCGCCGCAGTCATGATGGTCCAAAGTGGCACTACGCCCACCTACGATTGCCAGTTCGAATTCGATATCACCACCTTCTTCAATCCCACCGAGCCTGTGGATTCCGGCATCGGCGGGAATACAAAACAATTCAATGATGTCGTCGTGGCCTGGCCGCCCACCAACACGCCCAGCAACGCAAATATTCCGCTGCTGAACGCCAACAGCACGCCAAACAACCCGAGCGTCTCGTATGGCAACGGAATCGGTTTCACCATAACGCTGACGAACAACGGCAGCACCACCGCAGGCGGCATCACGCTCAACGATCCGCTGCCTGGCGGAAACGGCGTGAATTGGGTTGTGAACCCCACCGGCACCACCGTTCCCAACTGCTCGGTGAACGGAACGAATCCCGACCAGACGCTGAGCTGTTCGCCCATCACGCTGGGACAGGGCGTGACTGAGACAATCCTGGTGACGAGTTCGGCCGCCGCGGCGGGCATCTATTCGAACGTCGCGACATTCACAATCGGCACGCAGCAAGCCCTCGCGGTCGCGACGACTGTAGTGAACGCGATCTCGTCGAGCACGGCGCTGCTATCGACCGGTAGTCCGTCCACCTACGGACAGCCTGTGACTTTCACGGCTACCGTCTCGCCCCTACCCACGGTGGGCGATACGGTCACGTTCAAGGACGGCGCCACCACGCTGGGAACAGGAATGACGAACGCCGCAGGCCAAGCAACATACCCCACCAGCACATTGACCTCCACCACGCACAGCATCACGGCGGTTTTCGCTGGCGACGGTAACGTAGCTACGAGCACTTCGTCCCCATTCCAGCAAACCGTTTCGCCAGACAACACCACCACCACAATTACATCGAATTTGTCCACGCCCACGATCGTCAATCAGGCTTATTCCGTCGCCTATACGGTGACCTCGAATTTGCCGGGCACCCTGGCGATTCCCGACACCGACACCGTCAACGTAAGCGATGGATCGGGAGCAACCTGTTCGAGCACAGTCGCCGTAGGCAGCTGTCTGCTGACGTCCACGACACCCGGCGCAAAGACGATCACCGCAACCTACGTGGGAGATTCAAACTACAACACCAGCACCTCAAACGGCGTCTCGCACACGGTAGGCAGCAGCTCCGCCACTCTGACGGTCACAGAATTTGGAACCGGCAGCGGCAATGTTTCCGATGGCGGCAATTTGAATTGCAGCGAAGCGAGCGGCGTATCCTCCGGAAATTGCTCGAACAGCTACTCAGGGTCGCCCTCTGTTACGCTGACGGCGACGGCAAGTAACGGTTCGACTCTTGTCTCTTGGGGCGGCGCTTGTGCCACCGTGGGCACCATCAATGAGGGCGGCAATGGCGGATCGTGCACCTTGACCGTTAGTTCCAATATGAATGTCACGGCGAATTTCATTCCGCCGCCGACGACAGTGATGGTGACGTTCCCCGTCAGCACAACTCCAGTGACACAGACGGCCGCCTACAATTGTCCTGGCAATCCGAATCCGATTACGCCGTCCAATCCTTGTACCGCCACCCAGGGTCCTAACGCGAGTGGAGTGCAACTGACTGCGCAGGGCGTCAACACCTCGTTCAGCGTGAACATTACCGCCACCGAAGTTCCGCCCTCGCAATTCAGCGGCGTTTGCACATCGAATACGGACAACGCTAGCGGTGTGGCGGCTGATTTCGATTGCCGCTTCTTGAATTTCTTCAAGTACGGGACCGACACAGCCAGCGGGGGCGCCATCGTCCCTTATTGCTACCCGTACTCGAACGGCAACTGCGTGCATTACGAAGTCACCGGAACGAATGGGTCGGAGCCGGATCCGAGCTTGTACCTCGGCCCCGTGAATTGGGTGGTCACTTGGAACAACGACGCACTCGTTGCCCCGGGACCATACTGGACAGGAAGCACACCGCAGCTCTACGACGATCCAGATTACGCGCCCACGCCGCAATCAGCGGTGGGCACGAATTGCGCGGTGCCGATGACCATCAACGGCGTCAATCAAACCTACAACTGCCAATTCGAATTTGACATAACTACCTTCTACAACGCCAGCCAACCGGTGGACTCCGGCATCGGCGGAAACACAAAACAATTCAACGACGTAGTGGTCGCTTGGCCGCCCACTACGGTGCCGGGCAGCACGACGATCCCGTTGCTCAACGCCAACAGCACGCCAAACAGCCCCAGCGTCACGTTCGGTACCGGCATCGGCTTCACCATAACGCTGACCAACAACGGCGCCACAACCGCAAGCGGCATCACGCTCAACGATCCGCTACCTTCCGGGACCGGTGTGAATTGGGTGCTGAACAGTACCAACCCGACCATCACTGGTTGCGCGATCTCCGGAACGAATCCTGCTCAGACGTTGACCTGCCCGGCCTTCTCGCTTGCATCAGGGGCGACCGAGACGCTGAAGATCTCCAGTTCCGCCGCGGCTGCGGGCATCTATTCTAACGTCGCAACATTTAAAATCGGCACGCAGCAAACGCTGGCCGTGGCCACGACGGTGGTTAACGAGGCCAACACCACAACAACGATCACAACCAGTTTGTCCACGGCAACCGTAACGGGTCAGGCGTATACAGTGGCCTACACTGTGACTTCGCCGAGCGGCACGATTCCCGGAACTGACAGCGTGACAGTAAGCGACGGTACCGGCGCGACCTGCGTGGGTACAATTACCGCCGGAAGCTGCTCGCTGAAATCCACGACGGCGGGCGCAAAGACGATCACAGCGACCTTCGCTGGAGATTCTAACTACAACACAAGCACCTCAACCGGAACTGCGCACACGGTCAATAAAGCCAATACCTCGACGGGTCTCACGTCGTCGCAGAATCCATCCACAGTCGGCCAGTCCGTGACGTTCACAGCGACGGTGGCTGCAACAGCGCCAGGCAGTGGTGTGCCAGCATCCGGCGAGACGGTGACGTTCAAGGATGGCTCGACCACTCTGGGAACCGGCACCACCAACGCATCCGGCGCGGCAACGTTCACAACCACTTCATTGGCGCTGGGAGGGCACAGCATCACGGCGGTCTACGCAGGCGACAACAACTTCAACACCAGCACCTCATCCATCCTGTCGCAGACCGTGAACGCAG
Source organism: uncultured Acidobacteriota bacterium (assembly GCA_963703675.1). Classification (GTDB taxonomy): domain Bacteria; phylum Acidobacteriota; class Terriglobia; order Acidiferrales; family UBA7541; genus Palsa-295. The sequence continues at coordinate 362,237 of CAVPFH010000019.1, forward strand.
CCGGCTCCACTCTGAAGATCTCGCCCACCAGCGTGAACTTCGGCACCGTGTATCAAGGAAAAGTCGGCGCCCAGTTCGTGACGCTGACCAACTCAGGAAGTTCCTCGATAACGATATCGAGCATCAATGTCAGGACACCGGGAAATGCTGTCGGCGACTTTGGCGAGATCACCAGCTGCACTCCGTATATTTCGAAGATGCCGGGAACATTGGCCGCAGGGAAGAGTTGCGCGATTGCCGTAGGCTACCTGGCTTCTGTAAAGATTTACAGCCCGACGATGTCGACAGCCACTCTCACAATCACCGACAACGTGACGGGAAGCCCGCAAACCGTGCCGCTGAGCCTTACGATGATTAATCCGCAGGCGTCGCTCAGCGCCACGAGTCTCAGCTTCGGAAATCAGAAGACGGGAACGACCAGTGCAGCCAAGACGGTGAAGATCACCAACACGGGGAATACGCCGCTGAACCTCAGCAACCTGACGATCAGCGGCAACTTCGCAATCGCGGCGTCGGGAACGACGTGCGCCAAAAATGGAACGGTCCAAGCGTCATCGAGTTGTCAAATCAATGTGACGTTCACTCCAACATCAAAGGGCTCGAAGTCCGGCACGTTGACGATCAGTGACAACGCGCAGAACAGCCCACAAAACGTGTCGCTATCAGGCACAGGCAACTAGGAAAAATATGCGGCGCAGCGCCTTTTATGAAGGCGGTCGCTTAAGCTGCCGTGATCACCTTTACCAAGGGCGGGTCCAATAGGTGTTTCTAGCCAAATGTTCTGCGCCACCATGGTGTGTCCTCGCAGGACAGCGCTTACCATTGCCACTCGATATTTGTGAATCTCGCTGGCGGGAACTGACTTCGCGAAGTCAAACTAATTTGCTCCTTTTCATGACGAATTTGTAATTCGTCGCTACCGTAAGATTGGCGAATCGGAAGAAAGTTACACAGTTAGCTCAGCTGAGCAGTCCAACGCCGAAATGGTTTGTGGAAATGTATCTTTTTGTATGTTGGAGAATCTCAGAGGGTAGACGTTTCCATTGCCTGCTATAAGTAAGCACAGATTCGAGGTCCGTCGTGCGGAGCGACCTTGAGAAAATAATCGCGGGTCGCTGCAAACCTCACCGAGAAAAAGGAGCACGGGATGGCAAACTTTAAGCTTGTTGTAATGTATCCACGTCCCAAAGACATTGATGCTTTCGAGAAGATTTATCAAAACGAGCACGTACCTCTGGCCGTAGCGAAATTGGAGGGCAAGACCAAGATTGTCGCGACCAAGGTACTGGCTTCGCCGCAAGGTACTCCTCCTTTCTATCGCATCGCAGAGATTCATTTCCGTTCGATGTCGGATCTGGAAGCATGCGCCGCGTCAGATGGTGGGAAGCAGGCGCTCGCCCATGCCGTGACGATTTCTTCTGGTGGACCGCCAATTTTCTTGGTGGCTGAAGAAGAAACCTTTACTTTCGCCTCCTCGGCAGGTGATTAGGTCTGAGATGCACGCGGTCCGATACTCAGCAGTGCAACTCCTTTTAATGCCGGGCTGGGGGGCCGAGCAAGTCAGGAGTCCAGAAGTCAGGCTTCGGAGTTAGTGCGTTGGTCAAGATCTGGCTTGCTTCGAGCTACCGAGTCAAGGTTTCTTCTGATTTGGCCGATCCTAAAATCACTTGCCGCGCTAGCAGCTGCACGCCTCAGTTCGGCGGACGGCACCTCCGCAGTGATCGTGGACGAACACGCAGGTATGCTCCACGCATATGAAAATCTATTTTGGGTTCACCGTAGCGGGGGACCGCTCCGCCGTGGTGGCAGCCACAAAGATTGTTGAGCTGTTGATAGAATTGGGCCACGAAGTGCTCACGCGTCATTTGATCCGCGAGGACGCGTGGCAAGGAGACCGCTCTATTTCGCCTCAAGAAGTTTACCGCCGGGACATGACATGGCTTAAGCAGTGTGATCTGTTTGTGGCTGAAGTTTCTGGTTCCTCATTTGGCTTGGGCTTCGAGACTGGCTATCTTCTGGGAGCCACAACAAAGAAAGTGGCCTTATTCTATCGCCGGGACGTAGAGACGAAGATATCCCTCATGATCACTGGCATCACGCACCCGAATTGCAGGTTGGTACCCTATTCGCATCTTAGCGAAGTAGAGGATTGGATTAGGTACAACCTGTTCTAAAAACCCTTAAAGCCTAGAGTTTGACCAGCCCGTGGAAGGTTGCGTCAGGCAAGGCGTCAATAGCAACTACGTTCCGAAGGCAACCTCTTCCAGTGCCTTGTGCAGTTCTATAAGGAGGATAATTTGAAGCCAAAGAATCACTGTAACTTTATTCCGCATTCCTAATCCAACGACTGAGGCGCGGAGCTTCATCTGGGGAGTTCGTCGAAAAGGAGAGCAACATGCAACGGGTCAGGTTTGTGTTTACGGCAGTAACCACGATCCTGCTTCTAGGGGCACTATTGCCGCCGCGCGTCAAAGCCGCCGGCGGGGCTCCACACTCCGCGAATGACAGTGCGCAACGTACTCCTGTACTTGTGGAACTGTTTACTTCGGAGGGCTGTTCGGATTGCCCTCCTGCTGACGCGCTGCTCGAAAGATTAGACCGATCCCAGCCCGTGAGCGGCGCCGACCTGATCGTTCTTAGCGAACACGTAGACTACTGGAACGATATCGGATGGAAGGATCCCTTCTCTTCTCGCGAGTATAGCGAACGGCAAGGCACTTACGCAGGCCAGTTTGGTCTCGGGAGTGTCTATACGCCGCAGATGGTCGTGGACGGGCGCATCCAGCTCGTAGGCAGCGACGAGAGAGGGGCGATCGAGGCGATCGAAAGTGCAACCAGGGCCGAAAAGATACCAGTGAGTCTTTCTTCGATCCATTTCGAAGGCGAGAAGATTCTCTTGCACATTGAGACCGGCCCGTCGCCTTCCTCAATCCCGGAGAGGTTCGCGAACGTCTTGCTCGCGATAGCCGATGAGAGCGATCAATCGAACGTGAGCCGTGGAGAGAACGCCGGAAGGACCCTCCAGCACGTCGCGGTCTTGCGAGATCTTGTCCGAGTCGGAGCGCTGGATCGGTCCGGCAAATTTTCTGAGGATGTAACCGTCAATTTCAATCACGGCAATAAAAGGAATTTGAGAATTGTCGCGATTGTTCAGGAACCGACAGCCGGAAGAGTTTTGGGAGTGGGATCGGCTCGGCTTTCGAACTAGCCTCGACTGTGCTCTGCATCGGCATTGGTCAAAATGCTACGGCGTACTTCTCATTTCGACTTGCGAGGGAGAATGCGATTTGGCGTGGCAGTTTTATTGATTTTCGGTTTCTTCGGCTTCGGAAAGAAGCAAGACGATCCATCGAGCAAGCAGACCGTTTCACCCGCCATCGGACTGCAGGTTGGGCAGCACGCGCCGACCTTCACAGCGCACGATCAGTTTGGCCATGCCGCGTCAAACGAGACGTTGCGCGGAACCAACGGAACGATTCTTCTTTTCTTCCGGTCCGCGGATTGGTGACCCTTCTGCAAAGCGCAGCTGGTACAGCTGCAAAATGCGAAACAAAGATTTGAGCAGCAAGGGATCAAGCTGGCTGCGATCAGCTACGACAGCCCGGCCATACTGAAGGACTTCTCCGAGCGCCACAAGATCGAGTTGCCGTTATTGGCCGACCCCGATTCCGAGATCATTCGGAGCTTCCATGTCTTAAATGCACAGGCATCCGGAATGAATAAGGGAATGGCGCACCCGGGGTTCGTTTATATAGACTCGAGCGGCGTGGTTCGTGAGAAATACTTTGAAACGAAGGATACAGATAGATTTACGCCCAACAACGTTGTGAGCAAGCTGTTCCCCGAACTGAGCGAGGAAGTGAGCCGGGACATCGACGCGCCACATCTTCGGCTCTCCCTGGAGCAATCAGCGACTCGGCGGTTTGCATCATCGTTATGATCGGGTCGCCTGACCCGAGAGCTTAGGTGCGAAATGGCACGACCACATTCATCCTTAATATATATATGCTGGGCCCGTTCACAAGCTCCGTTGGCAGAGTGCTCCCGGTTTTATTCGCACGTCGAATTCAAACGCTAGCGACGACGTATCGCGCCATTTTCGGCGCGGATGAAATTTTGGCTAGCGACAGGGTCGCAAAAACCTTGTACTCGCCAAAAATCAGAAAGAGCGTTCCCACGGAGATTCGCAGCGCTGCGAGGACTATCGCGTTTCGGTCTCTGGTGTCGATTGCCATTCAAGTGCAAGGCCTTGATCCAATTTTACTTGTGCCGAATCTCCTCAGGCGATCGTTTGAGGTCGAGCGGGAGAACCTGCAAGCTCCACATTACCGGCACAGATGCCGGTGGATAGCAAACCCTGTCGTCACAGGCCTGGTACTTTAATTCCCCGGTGATCGAAATCGTCTTCCCGGCAGAAACCAGCGCGCGGACGATATCTCGTGTCTTGGAAGCGGTTACCGTCGCATCTTGTGTGATCCGAAATTTTCCCTCGAACACTGGGACATGCTCCTGAATCGCTTCCAGGTAGAGAACCTTAGAGCTCGGGTAAGCGACGGGTGCGAATTCAATTCCGGCAACTGGATTCAAGGTTAGCTGAATCGGCTTATAGCCTTGCACTCCGGGAGAATAGACATGGACGTTGGGTGGAAGATCGATTTGCGCAATCAAGGTGACCCGGTTACCCGAGATCACTTCGTGATGTGAGCAAGCACGCGACCCCAAGTCATGGAACGAATCCTGTAGTTGGGCGTTCCCTTCCCGAGTCCAAGATGCGTTCGGTCCTCGTGGTAGTAGTGAACATACTCGTGGAGCAATCTCGTCAGATGACGTTCGTTGACTGCGATGATGTGATTCAACAGATCGCGGCGGCAACTGGCTACCCAACGCTCCGCTACACCATTCTGCCAAGGACTCCCGAATGAAGTTCGGACAGGACTCATCTTCAGTGATCGGACTGCTGCTGGGATTTCCAGTCCGTACTTTGCGTCTCGATCGAAGATAAGAAACCTAGTGGCGAAGTCAAAGGGAAAGGCTTCCCGTAGTTGCTGGACGATCCACATGCTCGTCGGATGCTTGGTGACGTTGCAGTGCAGGATGCGCCGACGATCATGGCCGATGATGAAAAAGCAATAAAGCACGCCGAAAGTGATAGTCGGAACGGTGAAGAAATCCATGGCCGCAATAGCTTCCCGGTGGTTGCGCAAAAAGGTTTGCCAGCGTTTGGACGGTTCAGGATCTTTCGGCACTCGTTGCATCCAACGAGAGATGGTTCGCTCGGAAACATCGAAGCCGAGCATGAGAAGCTCGCCATGGATGCGTGGGGCTCCCCAAGTCGGATTCTCGACAACCATGCTGAAGATCAACTGCCGCACTTCCCTCGGAGTCTGTCTTCTCCCGACCGGTTTCCTGACCTTGGAAATCAGTATCCAATATAGACGGAAGCCGGCCCGATGCCATCGGGTCACCGTATCGGGCGTGACAACGATGAGAGCTTGTTTCCACTGTGGCCAGGATCGGCTCGCGGCGGTCCAGAAGAGTTTGTCGAACGCGGCAAGCTTCGGCCTGGGATACTTGCGTTTAAGCACCGCGAGTTGCTGCCGAAGTGCCAGATTTTCGAGCAGGAGGTTCCGACGAGTGCGGAAGAGCCGGAGTATCGCACCGACCAATAGTCTGATGATATCTACCATGTGCCGCTGCTAACGCAATTTGCCGTGAATGGCAATGCTCTATGTTTGTTGGTATTGACAGCGGACAGAGTTTTGGCGAGGGACAGGTACTGAAAACGCAGCCTAATTACCAAACGAAGCCAAATCGCTCGGCAAGGGGAAATCACATGAACAAAGCCGATTCAAATCGCTTAAATTCCCAGAGTTCGACCGGGCCGCACGATACAAATTCGACCCGGCTCAACGCGGTCAAGCATGGCTTGTTGACGAAGGGCATAACCGACCTCGATGACCCGGAGGCTTATGAATCCTTGGCACAAAGGCTCGCCGAAGCATACCGTCCGGTTGGAGATCTAGAAGAGTTCTTCGTTGAACGAATAGCCTTCCACATGATTCGATTGCAAAGGGCCGGAAGGCTTGAGGCCGAATATATTAATGGGGAAATCCACTCTCCCGTGAACGGGCCAGGCCTTGAGAGCCCCTTCGATCCCGTCGTTGGGACCCCCGGCCCGTCGGCAATCGTTAGTGCGCTTAGCAGCATGAACTTGGTCTCTGGCTTTCAGCGTTACGAAACAGCAATTGAAAGCAAATTATATCGAGCAATTAACCAACTGGAGCGATTACAACGAGCACGGCATGGAGAATTCGTGCCTGTCCCGGAAAGCGTGGACCTATCGATACACTCGGGGCGTGGACGCTGATCGATTGTAGTAAATTATTAGTTAAAAACGAAGGTGAGCGTTGTCAGCCGCGCTTTCGCCGATCCAACGATGAGGAAAAACACCCGATGGCGATATAGCGACGTTACCGGAGTGCCGTCACTTGGCACTCAAGCGCGTAATCAGCATATCGATGAACCGTCGATCGTCCACACCCACGGCGACGTGCACGTTCGGCTCAATTTTCGTCAGACCAACTGTGTCCCAATGGTCGCCGCTAGGGATATTTTTCTCCACCGATCCAGTTCGATTGGCCACAGTCTCACCGCGCGCAAAATCTCCGCCGGTCTCTACATCCACACGCAGGAATTTCGTCTGAATAAACGTCGGATCGATCACAGCGCCCACGGCGAGCGCATCATGCACTGCCCCGCCGCCCGTAGCCTCACCAATCGAAATTTGATAGCGAGCGATGATCGCCGCAAGATGCGCGATGGGCCCAGGCTGCGCAGCGAGCTTGTCCGCGTCCGCCGGTCGGATAGGAGTCTTCTCGGTAACGTCGAGGCCTACCATCGTCAGCGGCCAGCCTGCGTTGAAGACAATCGAAGCCGCCTCGGGATCTTGATAAATGTTGTATTCCGCGGCGCCGTTAACGTTGCCGCCGGAGATCGATCCCCCCATCAGAACAACACCATTGACCAGCGGAACGATGGATGGATCTTTGCGAACCGCGAGCGCCACATTCGTCAGCGGACCGATCGGAACGATCACAAGTTCGTGCGGATACTTGTGCACGAGATCAATAATCAAGTCCGGACCAAACCGCTTGTCGCCTTCACACTGGCTGGGCGGCGTTTCCGCGCCGCCGAGACCGTTTGCGCCATTCCAGTAAGTGCCAGTAACGAGCTTCTGCAACAGGGGATGGTCGGCGCCCTTAGCCACCGGAATATCGCACCGCCCAGCGAGCGAAAGCACTCTCAGCGCGTCATCAAATCCCATGTCGGCCGTAACATTTCCAGCGACGACACTGATTCCTTTCACATCCACTTCGGGCGAATAGATCGCAAGAAGTATTGCCAGAGCGTCGTCCGTGCCGGGATCGGAATCGATAATGATTTTCTGAGGCGCGGACGCAGCGGGTGGCGCTCCCGCGGAAGTGTTAGCCGCGACCAGCAGCAAGGGAACAGCACACAGCTGAAAAAATACGGCGTTTGCGTGAACCCTTCTCGAGCGAAGTTTCATTCGATCTCCTCGAACTGCCGCAATGTCCGATCGGGCGCGAGTCACAATTCGAACCGTAGTAGGAAGAGAGCATTTACAAGAAAAACAGCCCATGCGCAAGCCAAAAAAAATTCGCCGACATAAACAGGTGACTGTAAAATTCGCGCCATGCGCCCATTTCGGACGCCGCGCCGCAGCGCAGCGTAGTAAAGTAATGCGTCTGCGCCGCGCCTCAGGCAGTTGCGGGTTTCTGCAAGATTCAGCTTTGAAAGGTAAATGATGGCGATCCTCGTCACCGGCGGAGCCGGATACATCGGCAGCGTCACGGTTGAACTTCTCCGCGCATCGGGAGAGCGCGTCGTAGTCCTGGACAATCTATTCCGCGGCCATCGCCAGGCCATCGATCCAGACGTCCCGTTCTACAACGGTGACGTGGGCGACCGCGCTCTTCTCGCGCGCATTCTCAAGGAACACGAAATCGAGTCGTGCATCCACTTCGCGGCTCTGGCTTACGTCGGCGAGTCCGTGCAAGACCCCGCCAGGTATTTCCAGAATAATCTCGAACAGGGCATCGTCTTCATGGGCGCGTTGCTGCAAGCGGGCGTGCGCCGCATGGTATTCTCGTCCACATGCGCCACCTACGGTGAAACCGACCAGCCAACTCTTTCGGAGAAAACCCCGCAGTGGCCGGTGAATCCGTACGGCTGGACGAAGCTGATGATGGAGCGCCTCCTCGCATCGTACGGCGTCGCCTACCAGCTGAAATTCGTTTCGCTGCGCTATTTCAATGCCGCAGGCGCTACGGAAAAGTGTGGCGAATATCACGAACCGGAATCGCACCTGATCCCGAACATCCTGTTCGCAGCGCAAGGAGAAACTCCAGAAGTTCCAGTCTTCGGCAAGAACTTTGCGACGCCAGATGGCACGGCAATCCGCGACTACGTGCATGTGATCGATCTCGCCGACGCCCACATCCGCGCGCTGGCACATCTACGCCGCGGAGGCCAATCGGATTTTCTCAACCTCGGGTCAGGCCACGGCTATTCGGTACTCGAAGTTATAGGATCCGCGCGGCAGGTAACAGGCCGGGAAATTCGCGTCCGTTTCGAGCCGCCGCGTCCTGGTGACCCTGCGCGGCTGGTCGCCGAAGCCGTGAAAGCCAAAGCTGTCCTCGGTTGGCAGCCGTCAAAATCCGATTTGCGGTCGATAATTAAGTCAGCGTGGGAGTGGAAGCAAAAGCATCCAAACGGTTATGAGACGTAGTATTCAGCGCGTCCTGACGGTACGTTGGAAATCGAACTCCCTGCCGAATCTACCAACAGCGGGCATCTCTATTCTTGCTTTCCGAATCGTATTAATCCTAAGATAAAGAAAGGATTGTGGGTTAAGGACGCGTTTTCAGAACCCACGCCGTATCCTCGGTCATACTCGGTCACGTACGAATGACCCCAGAACCACAAATCGCGGCACGGTCGTCCGCTTCAGGACTAGCTCGGCGAATTGCGATAAGGGTTGCCGTGCTTGCTCTGCTACTCGCAATCACCGGGTTTTCCACGCTGGCGAAAAATAGCCAGTATCTTTCCAAATCCAACCCGGCTCACTACCTCAACATCTCCAGCAAGATGAAAGTGACGCAGCAACCGCCCGTAATCGATCCGGCGCCGCTTCGTCGCCTCCACCAATTGATCGTGCCGCAACCGGAAACCCGCATTAACCGGGTGGTGCGGGAAGAAACTCCGCCGTTACCCTCCATTGCAATCACGGTATCCCTGCAGTTTCGGTCTCCCCCGGTGCACGTCTAGCTTTTCGCTGCTCGGTTCTATAAAACTAGCACTCCCAGCCCTATAGTTCGCGCGAGAGCCTTATCGAATTGTCTACGGATGCCATTCAATCCCGGACGGGAGCTCCATATGAGCATGAATAGGGAACCTTTGCCGTCAGCGCAGCTCGATCAGTGGCGCACGTTAAGCAGCTGCCTTGTATCCAGCGCCATCGAGACGTTTGACGTGCGACTACGCAACAAAGGTTTTTCGGATTCGAGTATTCATTGCATCTTCCCTGATTTTCCCTCGACTGTTGGTTACGCGGCCACAGCCCGAATTCGCAGCTCCGATCCGCCCATGGAAGGGCGCAGCTACTACAACCGCCGCGACTGGTGGAACGAGCTGCTCAAAGTCCCGGAACCGCGAATCGTGGTGATCCAGGACGTAGACGATCCTCCCGGCCTCGGCGCGTTTGTCGGAGAGGTTCAAGCAAACATTTTGCGTGCGCTCGGATGCGTTGCAATTGTCACCAATGGTGCTGTCCGGGATCTTCCAGAAGTCCGCAAGACCGGTCTTCAAATGTTCGCAAGCAACGTATCCGTTTCTCACGCCTACTCTCACGTCTTTGATTTCGGCGGTATCGTCGAGATCGCCGGATTAACCGTCCGTCCGGGGGAATTGATTCACGGCGATCTCCATGGGGTTCTAACGGTTCCGCTCGAGATTGCCGGCCGCGTTCCTGCCGAAGCGGCCGAAATGAGAAAGCAACGCGACGAGCTAATCGCTTTCTGCCGCTCGAATGAATTTTCACTGGAAGGCCTCCAACATAAGACTCAGGAGTTGAAATCGTGACACATGCCTCTGCTAACCATTGCTCTTTCCTGGTTCTGCTTGTTCTGCTCGCCGCGGTTTTAGGCGGCTGCGGCGAATCCCGCAAAGCTGAGGCGGATAATCCCGCCAATGCTCCGGAAGCTGCCGTCGTGAAAGTGCAACGCCGCGATCTCGCGGTTACTCTCGAAATCGCTTCGGAATTCCTCCCCAATCAGGAAGTGGATGTGTACGCCAAAGTTTCCGGTTACATCCAGAAACTCTATGTGAATTGGGGCGACCACGTGAAAGAAGGCCAGCTTCTGGCCGTCCTGGAAATTCCCGAGCTGCAACAGCAACTCTTGCAGGATCAAGCAAACGTTAGCCGCAGCGAACAGGACATCGGTCGCGCTCATGAAGAGCAGAGCCGTGCCGAATCCGCGTACAAGGTCGCGCACATCACCTATACGCGCCTCGCAGACGTGCAAAAATCGCGGCCGGAACTCGTTGCCCAGCAGGAAATAGATGTCGCGCAAGGAAAGGATCTGGAAGCCAATGCCGCGGTGTCGTCCTCAAAAGATGCGTTAGCCGCCGCCGAACAAGCCCTGCTTTCTTCCAAAGCCGCTCTTGAGAAGGACAAGGCCATGTTCGCGTACGCGCGCATGACCGCGCCATTCGATTCCGTAGTGACCCAGGTTTACAACTACACGGGAGCATTGCTTCCCGCCGGCACAGCAGGTGGAAAAGGCGATGCCGCTCTATGCCATCTCTCGCAAAACAATCTTCTACGTCTGGTGATCCCCATTCCGGAAAGAGCGGTCTCGGATATCCATGTCGGTCAGCCGCTCGAAGTGGACGTCTCGGGATTGAAGAAATCCTTCACCGGCAAAATCGTACTTTTCTCGGACCAGATCGATCCTTCCACGCGCACGATGCACACCGAAGTCAGCGTCCCCAACCCAAATTACGAAATCATTCCTGGCATGTACGCCAACGTGAGAATCCCGCTGCATAGCGCTACCAACGTTCTCGCCGTACCGGTGCAAGCGGTGCAGTCCAGCGGCACCGGGCAGGGAACTGTGCTGGTGGTGAACGCAACGAATCACCTCGAAAGACGCGAAGTAAAACTAGGCCTGGAAAGCGCCAACTACGCCGAAGTTCTTTCCGGCCTGAACGAAAACGAAATGGTGGTATTCGGCGAACAGAATCAGTTCAGAGAAGGCCAGCTCATCTCGCCTCAAATCGTAACCGCACCGGGATCGGAGTAAAACCTCATGCCGACATTTGCAATCAAACATCCGTATTTCATCATCGTCGTCTGCCTTTTCATTTGCGTTCTGGGCGTCACCAGCGTGGCGCAAATGCCGGTCGACATGTTTCCTCCCATCAATATTCCCGTGGTGCTGGTGGCTACTTTTTACAACGGCATGCCGCCCGAGCAGATCGAAGCCGACATCACCGACACCTTCGAGCGCTTCTTCACCCTGGGCAGTGGCATCGACCACATGGAATCGCGTTCGCTGGCGGGCGTCAGCCTGATCAAAATTTATTTTCAACCAGGTACAGACGCAAATGCCGACGTCACCAATATTTCAAATCTAGCCATGGCCGATTTGCGCCGCCTACCAGAAGGCACGCTTCCGCCGGTGGTATTAAAAGTAGACGCGTCGAGTCTCCCGGTCTGCTTGTTAACAGTAGATGGACAAGGCTTGAACGAAACGCAGGTTCACGATTATCTGCAATATCAAATCCGCAACCAGATCGCAGGAGTGCCGGGCGCCACGGTTCCACCACCCTACGGCGGAAAATACCGCCAGATCATGGTCTACGTGGATCCACTGAAACTACAGGCCCACGAGCTCAGCCCCATGGATGTAGTTCGCTCGGTAGATGAATCGAACTTGATTCTTCCAGCGGGAGATGTACGGCTGGGACCCCTGGATTACAACATATACACCAACGGGCAGGTGGCCAACGCCGCGGCATTGAACCAGTTGCCGCTAAAAACCGAAGGCCAGAAGTCAGTCTTCATGTCCGACGTCGGCAACGCCGTCGACGGTTCCTATCTGCAATACAACATCGTACGCGTCAACGGCCAGAAATCTGTCTACGCGCCCATTCTGAAACAAGGCGGCGACACCAACACCATCGCGGTGGTAAACGGAATCAGAAAAGCGATCAAAACCCTGCGGGACATCCCGGCGCAACTGCATACGCACGTAGTTTTCGACCAATCAGTATTCGTAAAACAAGCAATCTCCACGGTCCTACGCGAAGGCGGCATCGGCTTGTTCCTCACAGCTGTGATGATTCTCCTGTTTCTGGGAAGTATAAGAGCCACAGCAGCGGTTTTTCTTTCCATCCCGCTTTCTGTGCTCATTACGTTTTTCATCCTCCATTCAACCGACAAAACCATCAACAGCATGGTCCTCAGCGGACTCGCTCTGGCTTTCTCGCGCCTGATCGACGACTCGGTAGTCGTAATCGAAAACATCTACCGCCACATCGAGCTAGGCGAAGATCCAAGAGTAGCAGCGGTAAAAGGTGCGAACGAAGTGGCCCTGGCCGTACTGGCGATCATGCTGGTCGCGGTCGTAGTCTTCTTCCCAGTCACGCTCCTTTTTGGCGTCAGCAAGTATTTGTTCTCAGCGCTGGCGCTCGGGGTCGTCCTCGCGCTTTTCGCCTCCTACTTCGACGCAGTCACGGTGGTCCCTCTCTTCTGCGCCTATTTCCTGAAGCCGGCGCACGAGCACATCGGAGGCGCTCCGGAAGCAAAGAAATCCTGGGGCAGGCGTTTCCACGAGAACTTCAACGCCAAATTTGAAAAGATGCTGACCGTCTACGAAAAATATGTGCGAAAAACTCTCGAACGCCCGCGCGAAGCCCTCTTACTTTTTGCCATAGTTTTCTTGCTCAGCTTCCTTCTCATCCCGTTCATCGGCGTTTCATTTTTCCCGCGCTCGGACGCCGGCCAGTTCGTCATCAACGTGAAAGCCCCCACCGGCACGCGCATCGAAGTCACCAACGATTACATCAAGCAGGTCGAAGACATCGTGCATCAGGTAGTGCGCCCCGAAGACTTAAACACGGTAGTCTCAAATATCGGCGTCATGGCCGATCTGTCAGCGCTGTTCACGCCAAATTCCGGCATGCACACCGCCTTCGTGCAAGTGGGCTTGAAGGAAGAACACTCAGTAAGCAGTTTTGTCTACATGGACGAAGTGCGCCGACGCATAGCCGCACAGCTCCCGCAACTACGCACGTATTTCCAGTCCGGCGGCTTGGTCGACGCGGTTCTGAATCAAGGCATGCCAGCGCCGATCGACGTCCAGGTAAGCGGAATGAACCTGAAGGTCGACGATCACCTGGCCCAGGACCTCGTGCGTCAATTCAAAACCCTGCCCGCCGTCTCCGACGTCTACGTCCCGCAAGACATGGACTATCCCGCGCTGCAGGTAAATGTAAATCGCGAACGCGCCGCCGAACTCGGCCTGACGCCCAAGGAAGTAATCGACAACCTCATCACCGCGCTAACGTCGGACATGATGATCGCCCCGAGCTACTGGGTCGATCCCAAAAACGGCAACAATTATTTCGTAACCGTGCAGTACCCGGAAAACCAGGTGAAATCCGTCGAAGATCTGAAAGCGATGCCGCTGCACTCGCCAAACCTGAAGCAGCCTACCTACCTGAACCAGGTTGCGGATGTGGTTTCCATCCTGACGCCGACAGAAGTGGACCACTACCAGTTACAGCGCTCCATCGACATTTACGTCGCACCCACAGGAGAAGACCTCGGCCGCCCGCAAAAAGAAATCACGAAAATCGTCGACAACCTCCAGCTTCCACCCAACACACGCGTCGATGTTCGCGGCCTGGTTACCACGATGGAGTCGTCATTCAAAAGTTTCGGCCTCGGATTATTTCTAGCGGTCCTGCTGGTCTACCTGATTCTAGTCGCGCAATTTTCTTCCTTCGTCGACCCATTTCTGATCGTGCTAGCGGTTCCCACCGGCCTGATCGGAGTGATCCTTACGTTAGCGCTAACAGGCACCACGCTGAACATTCAATCGCTGATGGGCATCGTGATGCTCCAAGGCATGGTGGTCTCGAACAGCATCTTGATCGTCGATTTCGCCAACGTGCTGCGCGAGCAAGGCCACACGCTGATAAAAGCAGTCGTCGACTCCTGCCGCATCCGCCTCCGCCCCATCTTAATGACGTCGCTGGCCACAGTAGTCGGCCTGCTGCCGATGGCATTCAAACTCGAAACCGGAAGCGAAGCCTACGCCCCACTAGCGCGCGTAATCATCGGCGGCCTGCTGACCTCAATCGTCCTCACCATCTTCGTAGTTCCCGCGGCCTATCTCATCATGTACCGGCGCCGCGCAGAAGCGTCCGCGTCGCTAATAGCCGAGGAGGCTCACTAATGAATCGCCGAAACTTCTCGATGTCTCTAATCCTGCTGGTGACGGCGGCATGCACTGCGACGCGAGCTTCGGCGCAAATGCATGTTGCAGCGGGAGCTCTACAGGTGGGAACGCCATCTTCGCAGCAAACGGCAACCGCAGTACCCGACAATCTCACGCTGCAACAAGCCGAAAAAATCGCGATTCAAAATCATCCGCAAATTCAAGCAGCGTCATACCTGGCCAACGCCGCCAAAGCGCGTGTAACGCAAGCTCGTTCAGATTATTATCCGCACGCATACGGCAGCCTCACCGGAGTCGAGGCGGAAACCAACAGCCGCGTCTCCGCCGGTGCCCTGAATAACCCCATCATCTACGACCGCTTTGCGCAGGGCGTCACCGTCCAACAACTGGTCACCGATTTCGGCCGCACCCACCAGCTGGTAAAAAGCTCGGAACTCCACGCCAAAGCGCAGGAAGAAAATATCACCACGACACGAGAAGACGTCCTGCTGCAAGTCGACGCCGCCTACTATAACGTTCTGAAAGCGCAGGCAGTTCTGCAAGTAGCGCAAGAAACAGTAAAAGATCGCCGGCTAGTCGCCGATCAAATCACAGAAATGGAGAAAAATAAGCTGAAGTCCGGCCTGGACGTCAGCTTTGCGGACGTGGATCTGTCCCAGGCACAACTCCTGCTGGTGCAAGCTCAAAATAATCTTCAAGCCTCCTACGCCGACCTTTCCACGGCGCTGGGCCTCGCCGATCCGAAAACCTTCCAGCTGACGGAGACCCCAGTTCCACCGGCCCCGCCAGCGGATTTCCCCACCCTGATGGCGCAAGCCATACAAAATCGCCCGGAACTGGTCAGCCGCCGCTTCGACGTGAACGCAGCGCAAAGCTACGCCACAGCCCAACGCGATTTATGGTTTCCAACGATCAGCGGCGTCGGCGTAGCCGGAGTAGCCCCATATGTCGAGGCTCCGCTAGGTTCGCGTTACGCCGCCGCAGGTTTCAACGTAAACATCCCCATTTTCAACGGCCGCCAGTTTAACGCGCTCCACGCCGAAGCAACAGCACAAGCCAACGCGCAGCAGCAATATCTTCGCGACGTGCAGAACGCCATCATCCGTGACGTCCGCACAGCATGGCTGAACGCAAATTCTGGGTTCCAACGCTTGTCCATAACGCAACAGCTCCTCGACGCCGCGAACCAAGCTCTTGATCTCGCCCAACAGCGGTACAAACTCGGACTCAGCTCCATCATCGAGCTCAGCCAAGCACAATTGAACCAAACCCAAGCCGCAATCACAGAAACCAGCGCCAAATACGATTACGCAGCCGAAATATCAGCGCTGAACTATCAAATCGGCGCGCTGCAGTAGCAGACGCACAACGCACTTCATGCTTCCCGTAACGTAACCCGTACAGGCGGCTCAGAGCCGCCCTTCGTGGACATCGCCGCTGCTATCGCGCGTTTTAGGGGGCCAAAGCTTCAGCTCCGACAATCGATGCTTGGCCATGATCGGGCTTTTTAGCTCCTGAGGAAGGGTTTGAGCATTTGTCAGGGCACGGTTTCAGCCGTGCCGTAACTAGAATGCTTGAGTCAATGCAAAACTAATTCGCCAGCTTCACCGACTCCATCAATCCGTAAAATCCCTCGGCCAGGGTCGGATGAATGTACACCGCACCCTTCAGCAGGGTGTACGGAGCACCCGCCAGCATCATCGCTCCCAATATCTGCACAATTTCGCCACCCTCGCTGCCCAGAATCGCCGCGCCCAGAATCTTGTCGTTCTCGCCATCCACGATAATCTTCATCAGCCCGGCAGTCTCGTCGCGTTCAATTGCGCGCGCCACCGAAGATATCGGAAACGTCCCCATCTTGAATTTTCGTGCCGACGCCCGCGCTGCACTCTCGGTAATTCCCACGCGCCCAAGCTGTGGATCAGTAAAAAGCGAATAGGGCAAGTAGCGATTCTTGGTCGTCAGATTCTTCCCTTCGTATACATTCGCGCACACGATTTGATAATCATGGTAGGAAATATGAGTGAAGGCCGGCCCGCCGTTGATGTCTCCAAGCGCCCAAATTCCCGGCACATTGGTCTCCAGCCGCTCATTGACTTTGATGTAACCGCGCTTGTTCGTAGCAATCCCAATATTATCGAGCCCCAGATCATCCGTATTTGGTTTGCGACCAGTAGCCACCAGCAAGTGCGATCCCCGCAAAGTCTGCGAGCCCTGCTTACCATCAAAAACGAGCTCGATATCGCCGTCGCGGCCTCCGACTTTCGTGGTAGTGGCATTGAATTGAAATTCAATTCCTTCCGCTTCCAACGCTTTTTGCAACGCCTGCGTGATATCTGGATCCTCTCCCGGCAGGATTCGTTCGCCCCGGTGAATAATCGTCACGCGGCTGCCAAAGCGCCGGAACATTTGCCCGAATTCCAACCCAATGTAACCGCCACCGAGCACCAACAAATGATCAGGCACCACCAGTAATTCCATGATGGACACATTGGTCAGCAAGGGAACTGAATCGATCGCGGCAATTTTAGGAATATCAGGACGCGTCCCGGTATCAATAAAAATCTTGTCGCTTTCAAACGTCTCCCCACCCGCTTCCACCTGATGAGGCCCAGTAAATCGCGCATGTTTATGCACATATTTTATATTCGGGGTCCGATCCACGCGCTTTTGAATGGCGCTGCGAAAACCCTCAACCACTTTGTTCTTTTTCGACACAATGGCAGGCAAATCCACGCCCACGTTGCTAGCTCGCACGCCCCATCGCGCAGCGTTCCGAGCGTAATAAGCCACCTGCGCCGACGCCACCATGGTCTTCGTCGGAGTACATCCGGTATTGATGCAAGATCCGCCCAGCTCAGACCGCTCGATAAACACAACTTTCATTCCACGGTCAGCCAAATCGTAAGCAAGAGGTTTCGCCGCCTGGCCAGCCCCAATCAGGATTGCATCGTATTTCATTCAATCACCCAAGAATTGCACAATAAATTTCACTCAATGATTGCGCGACGATTGTTCCTCAAGTGCTCGTCCTGGAGCAAGGCCTCATCACCGCAGCGACAGTCTTCAGAACGAATGAGACGCGCCAAATTCGTAGCGCCGGCGTCCCGCCGGCTTCTGGGCTCTGGATTTGTGAATCGTCGCGATGCTGCATCCGGTGTTGTGCTCCTGTTTACTGCGATCTTGGAAAGGGAATGCGGCGAGCATCTTGCGCGCCAGGGATGTTTGAAACTGAAGATTAGAAATGGCGAAGGAACTTCGATCGTTGAACATTTGGGGGCTCCCACCGAACTACCCGACCAATCGTCATCGCAAAAAACTGCTAACATGTCCAGATGAATGTACAGCTGCCCGGAATGCGAGCAATCCATCAATCAAGCCAGCGATGTCTGTCCCTACTGCGGCGCGGACCAAAAGCCCCTGGCCGAAGCCGAATCGCTAGTCACAGGCAAGCCAGCAAAGAATAAAACCACGAAACGCATTATCCTGATGTGCGCGATTCTGCTAGCGATCCTCGGGGCGGTAGGCTGGTTCGCGGTCCCTTGGAAAATATCAGGTTCAAAAGCCGAAGCCGAATCACGCGCCCGCGACGCAATAATCGCAACGCAACAAGCCATACATGCATATCAAGCCAGCGAGCGAACGTTTCCGCCGTCGCTGGAAAGTCCGGGTGACGCAGTCCGAAAAGCAGCCCAAGCTGCGCAATCAGTGCGCTACACGCTGCAATACACCCCCGGTCATCCAGATGCAGACGGCCGCATCGACGCCTACACTTTAGTTGCGCTCCCGGGAAATTTCGGCTATCTCAGTTTCTACACGGATGAATCCGGCGCCCTGCGCGCTACTCGCGAAGATCGTGCAGCGACGGTCCAGGATCCTCAAATCCAGCAGAGGTGATAAGCACGGCCACCGGCGCATCCTTTTGCAATCGCCCAGAATCAGAATCGACGTAGACTAGCCGTCGGAGGCGACAATGGCTGCTCGAAAACTATCCGTCATCCTGGCCGCTGTAGCCATTGCCTCGCCGGCGTTCGCGGACGTCGCTTCCAAGCTTACCTGCGATGCGGGTAACACTTGCCCCTGTTCGAGCAGCGGCGCCATCGCCGCCGCGCCCGCAACATACAAACCAGCCTCCGTCGTCGAACTGAACTGCGCCCCGGTTCCGGCCGCACGGTCCACAAACGAAATGATTGGGCAAATGAACATAAAAATGAACATGAACATGTCCGCGCCCACGTCCTTCATCGAAGAAATCCTGCATCACGCGACAGCCGGCACCAGCGCAGCCCCTAACTCCACTCCACACGACATGCTGATGACCCCCAAAGGCGCGTGGATGCTGATGTTTCACGGCGGGGGATTCGTAAACGCGCAACAACAAACCGGTCCGCGCGGCGCCGACAAAGTTTTCAGCACAAGCTGGCTAATGCCCATGGCGCAACGCGAACTAGGACCGGGAACTTTCACTGCGCGCGCGATGTTCAGCCTGGAGCCCGCGACAATCACAGGCGAGCGATATCCCGAACTTTTCCAAATCGGTGAAACGGCCTACGGCAAACCCATTGTCGATGGTCAGCACCCACACAATTTTTTCATGGAGATTGCCGCGCTCTACGATCTGAAACTCGGCGAACACGCGTTACTTTCGTTTTACGCAGCTCCGGTTGGCGATCCAGCGATCGGCCCGGAAGCCTTCCCACACCGCGTATCGGCCAGTGAAGATCCCCTAGCGCCGCTAGGTCATCATCTGCAGGATTCAACGCACATCGCCTACGAAGTCTTCACCGCAGGCTTCACGTACCGCATCGCGCGCATAGAAGTCTCAGGCTTCCACGGCCGCGAACCGGACGAGAATCGCTGGACCATCGAAGCCAGTTCGCCAGATTCCTGGTCCACGCGCCTGACTCTAAACCCCACGCAGAATTGGAGCGGCCAATATTCCATCACGCGCCTGCACAGCCCCGAGCAATTGTTCCCAGACGAAGACCAGCTGCGCATGACCGCCTCGATCACCTACAATCGTCCTCTGCATACTGAGGACTGGGGCAACTGGGCCACGATGCTCTTATGGGGACGTAACAGCACAATCCCAGGCGGAGAAGTCTTCAACAGTTACCTGGCGGAAAGCACGGCTCGTTTCGCGCGTCACAATTACGCTTGGACGCGCATCGAAAACGTAGATCGCACAAACCTGCTACTGCTGGGCGAAAATCCTCTACCCCCAGGATTCGAAGAACATTTCCTTGCACGGGTCCAAGCATACACATTCGGCTACGACCACGAATTCAATTTCATCCCGCGCATAGCAAGTGCCTTCGGCGGCCAATATACGCTATACAACGCGCCAGCGTCACTAGACACAATCTACGGCGCACATCCCATGGGCGTCCTAATATTCATCCACCTTCGCGCCATTCCGCTTCATCGCAATTAGCGTCTTTATAATTCGTAGTATTGATATGTAATCTGACTCGGCACGCGGATCCATTTTGTAGAATGTGTTGTCACGTAATCTGATCCGGCCGCGAAGCGACGTATATGTTTTGTTGCGGGCACTGCACGGCTACCTAGGCTGTACGGAACAATGCAGACGTCGAAACGCTGCGCACACTTGCTGCGTTCTACCTTTGTTATCACCCGCTTTATCGCCATACTCCGCGTATAAAGACGAGCGGATCGAGCGCATCTCCGCGCAGACGCACATGCCTGGAGAAAGACTATCTACGCCATCCTGGCGGTATTACTGTTCGTCACGGCCCTACTGACGATTGCGGACGCCGCCAGAATGCTCTGGAACGCGCTCGGTCACTGGACGATCCCCACCGACAATTGCGCGTCTTAGATCAACTGCTAGTGGTATTAATGCTGGCAGAAAATTCTGCACACAGTACGCATCTCAATCCACTCGCATTACCTGGTCACCGAGCCCTTCCTGGTAGTGGGCCTGATCGCTTCGATCCGGCGCATCCTGGTAATCACATTGGAAGCCGCGAATCTCACAAAAGGCGGAACATGGACACCCGACGTCGCCAGCATGTTCCGATCCAGCATGGTCGAACTCGGCTTGTGGGCGTGCTCGTCCTGATCTTGGTGTTCTCGATCACTCTCCTACGCAGCTACGCTCCCACGGAAGGGAAGAAAACTCCTGACATCTAGATATTGAAAGCGCAGTTACTCCCCGAGCAGTTTGAAATCGATGACACAACCCACCGCATCACGAGTCCGCTCGTCATCCTGAGCGCAGCGAAGCATCTCTCTTGATTTGCGCAGCCTATGCGGCTGCTTACTGTGCGAACCGACGCGGTCATTCGGTAAAATCAAGAAAGTGCGAACGCCGAAAATCCTCAGCACAAAATAAAAAAGGGGGGAGGAAGCCTTTAGCTTCCTCCCCCTTTTCACGACCGAGATCAACCGTTACTGCAGTGGCGCTCCGCCCGAGGTGGTGCAAGGTGACGCGAGTGCCGCCGCGCCGCCGCGAATCACACCGCTCTCGTCGATGCAATAGTGCGTCGTACCGGTGTTAACGGACAGCGGGTCATTGGCGAAGTTATAGCCAGTGCTACCCCAAGCCGCGCAGCCGGAAGGAACCGCACCGACGCCAACCACAACGCCATCGTTGGTGTAGGTCGCCGTATAACCGCTCTTGGTGCCGGCTGCCAGAACCGGGTCAATCATCCCCGGAGCTGCGCAGGTGCCGCCCGCTCCGCCAAGTCCGGCCAAGCTGGTAGCGTAGCCGTCATTGTAGGTCGACTGAAAAGCAGCCTGAGCCGAAGAAAGAGTACGCAGCGAACCGACTGCCGAAGACTGGTTCGCAGCGATCTTGGCGCGCAGCAGGTTCGGGATAGCGATGGCCGCGATAATCAAAATGATCGCGACGACGATCAGCAACTCAATCAACGAGAAACCCTTCTGTTTCCTGTTCATTTTATTCTCCTGGGAGCCTTAGCTCCCAAATCTCTCTCTCTGACTTTCTGGCGGGTACGCAAGGCATAGTGCACGATGGCAGCCAAGCTGGACTTAATCGTCACAGGTCAGGGCTAGCAGGTTGCAACCATTAGGCTCATGTACATACAGACCAAAACGGATTCCACGTCACCGGCCCCATGCGGCGACACCTCGCCGCACCCTCGGTTGTTGCCGAATACTGTCACGCAGAACGCCACTATACGGCGCAAACGCCCTGCCTTCAAGACGATTCGCACGCGCGCAACGAATGAGCAGAAAATCGTAAGGGCGGGTCTAGACTCACCCTCCGTCATTATTTTCGTCTCACCAAGTCCAGACAAAACCGTGATTCAGATTGTTTGCGTCAATCCACCAGCCCGTAACACTGCCTTCCAGGTTGTTGGTCGAAGGCCGAGTGCCAGCCGATTGGCCGGGTGCAGCGTTCGGAGCATCGAACGATGTGAATTTTCCGTCAGCCGAGCGTTCGAACCCGTAGTTTACGTTACTTGCGTCAGTGTACTGCCCGGTGACCGCGCCAACCAAATTGATACTAAAAGGATACGTACCCTGGCCGGCCACCCTCAGGTTGAATACGTCGAGAGATGTTGTCAAACGGGGGAACAGGATTTTTATGTTCTTGTTTCTTTGTGTTGTCGGAAATCATGATTTTTGCTTCTTCGAGCCGCATCATTAAATGAGCACCGCGATGAAATCGGGAGATTTCACTCGGTTGCTAGAGACCGAAGCCTCGTTCTGGATGCTTTAGTGGATTGTACGCCTATAAACGGCGAGGTCGTCTTGGACAAAGGCGATGAAACAACAGAGCATTCAGGCGCTGTTTCCCTGGCACCTCCATCAGGTTTTATGAAGCGCGCGGGCGCTCTTGGTTGATGCCCATTAGAAAAGCGATGTACGAAGCTGAGAGCGGCAGCCACTTGTCGTTCTGATGCACCATCCATCGCTCGGAAGTCCCGCAAACCTCCAAGGCTTCATGCGGCAGAGGTTCGGACGAAGTAATCTGAAGCGTCCCTAAGGCGCAGCATTCAGGTGGGTACATTTCTTTCGGTTCGGGCGGAGCATCAAGGTAATGCGTGTAAATTGTAAGGTGGTGGTATCTGTCGCCCCATCGCCCTGACATCCCGACAGTGAAGTTGTCGGTTCCGTCTTCGATATGCCAGTTGGGAGTCAAGTAATCGAACGGGAGTTCTTTTTTCAGGACGTCCGCGATGGCAACAATGTGTTTGAGCAGCACCCAGATGGACTTGGTACTTATCTCCGAAAAATCTTCCGTCAACCGTTGTGGCTCCCCTGATTTTTGATTCACGACAGGAAGTTTACTGTGCTATTTGTGGTGCGGTCAACGCCACGCGAACGAGGAGCTATCCGCCGATTAAGCGAGCGGAGGGCAGTGTTCGGACGCCTGCCGCCATCACAGTTCGGCGCCGCTGGTTCAAAAGTTCCCACAGCCTTTTTGACTAGCCCGGCCGCCTACCTGGCGAGACTCCTGCGGCGACTCAGGTGCATAATGCGGCGGTACGTGCGTTAATCTCCTCGGTGCGGGCCAGGTGGCTCCCCACTTTGCCCGGTGCTCTGGCACAATTCGCCGCGCTTCGTAGCGACATAATTGTGTGAACCGGAATACTCGCAAGACAACAAGACCGGCGGCCGATTTTCCGTTATCCGGACGGCAAGACGCAACTGCTACGTCAAATCCAACCTTGCCGTCGTGGATGACGCCTCTGCGGCGGCCACCCTCCGCTTTCCCGTTTTCGCAGCCTTCCTGCCAGCCGACCTCCGTTTCCGTGTTCGAGCTTCCTTTTTCGCTGCCGAGCTTCGCTTCGTGGCCATGTGTATGCCTCTCGTGACGTAGTTACGTCATCTCCAATAAGATTCCCGCCGGGCCCTGCAATAATAACACTCGGGCGCAAGCGCCCTCCTTCCGCACAACCGAGCAATGGCAAAACGCGGGGGTATAATCCGTCTTGGAACCGACAGGGGGAAGAAATGGCTGAGCCCTCTTACGAGGAACTCAAAGCACGAGTCGCTGAATTGGAAAAGCAAGCAGGCGGTCGCCGCTCCGGCGAGCTTGAATTCAGGGTCGGAGAGAAGGGCGGCGTGAGTGTGTACGGGCTTGGTCGCTTCCCAGTCCTCTCTATTATGAGCAGTGGATTCGGCTCCTTGATGCTGGCGAGAAATTGCGGGCCTTTCTGGAAAACAACAAAGCTGAGGGCAGGCTAAAGCTGAAGGATAATAGGGTGCTCTCAGGAGACTGGGGCAGGCGTTGGGCGCTGGGACGTTGCGCCGTTCCTCAAAATGCTGTCTGACGCCGCGGCAAATTCAAGGAACGCGAACGCGGTCGGAAGCGACGATGCGCGCCACCCGCACGCTGAGAATCTGTTCCAGCCGCAGCGCGCCCTGCAATCTGCGATGCGCGTCGCTGCTTTGTGCCGGTTGCACCGCAAAGCGCTGGCTCCAGACCGGCCAGAAAGTGATTTCCAAAAAGCGATTGGCCTGCTCGATGGTACGGATTTCTAAGACTCGCATTTCTTTTACCAGCCGGTCTTGCAGTGTCTTGAACAGCCGCTCGATGCGCCCTTTGGCTTGCGGGGAGTGCGCCGCGATCCATTCGATGTCCAGTTCGGCCAGAGCGCGGCCGAACTGCGTGCGCGGCGGAGTGTCGTGCAACTGCTCTGGCCACTGCACCGGCCGGGAAGTCACAAACAGGCCGTTTTTATCGGTGTAGAGCGCCAGCGGTCGCCCGTAACGCTCCAGCCACCCGCCCAGGGTACGCAGATTTTCTTCGCTCGAATCGTGCGGCGCGAAGCGGCCCCAGACCCGGCTACTGGCGTCATCGATCATGGCAATCAATTGGCAGGCCGGGCCGCGATCTTCCAGCCAGCGGAACGGCGAGCTGTCCATCATCACCAGTTCGCCGAAAGCAGCACGGCGCGGCCGCCACACATGCACCTGCTTCAAGTGCCGGCGGCGCCAATGCCGCAGCCCCGCAGCATTCATCCACTTTCGCAGCGTCTCTCGACTCACCTGTAGCCCGTGCCGCGCCAGATGTTCGGCCGCCAGCGTCGGACCGAAACCCCCATACGCCGGCAGGCGCAGCCGTCGCAGACTGCGCTGCTCGAGCTCCTTGGGAATCTTGCGATTCGAGGGACGTCCGCGCAGCCCATGCACCAGCCCGCGATCTCCCACCTTGCGAAGACGCTCCAGCAAGCGTCGCACCTGTCGATCGCTCAACCGCAAACGGCGGGCCGCATCGATCTGCGGCAGATGCCCTTGCTCGACTTCGTGCAAAACCTTCAAACGCTCCCGCTCTTTCGCGCTCAACTCGATCCGCTCCTCTTCCATCGGGCCCCCCGGCCCCTAGAAAAGCGGACATTTCTACTTTGCACAAACCGGACATCTCTAACAACGTCGGCTCTGTCAAATCGTTTTTGGGCGCACTTCTTCCGTTCACTCAGGAGAGTGCTTTTGTTCATTGTGTTCTTTGGCCCCAGCGTCGATGACCACGGCTCGTCTGTAATCTTTCGGTCGGTTTCAGTCCGACCCAAACATCTCTTCGATCTGAACTTCAGACCATGATTACTTCTTCAAACTCCCCTCTCACGAGGGAGCGGGATGCCCATTCATTCTGACGGCGTTCTAGTTCACGCCATGTCCGGTTACGAGCTGTCCCGCGTACGGACCGAATTTAACCCACTGCGCATACTCCCAACCGTTTCGCCACATCCAGTACAACCGAACTGCTAGTCTTCGCGCCATGGCCACCTTGGCAATACTTTTTTGCCGACGCATCGCCAAGTGTACATACCGCCGTCTCCACTCCGCATCACAACGGGCCGCTGATTGTGCTGCTTCTACCAGCAAGAAACGCAACAGTGAGCTGCCTTGCTTGCTGATGTGACCCAGCCGTTGATAGCCAGCACTGGAGTCCTCCGATGGGATCAGCCCCACATAGCTGCCGATCTGCCTTCCGCATTTGAACCGTTCCGGAGTTCCGATGATCAGCACGAAGGCAAGTGCCGTCAGTGGCCCTACTCCCGGGTGGCTCATCAGCCGCAACACCGCGGGCCGTTTCGTCGCTTCCTGCTCGACCACTGCGCTCAACTCTTCGATGGTCGGGTTCATTCGGTCCAGCAACTCGAGCAGATCCTGCCGGCGCCGCGATGCCCAGGTAGCCAGCGGAAGCTTTTCCAGCTGTGCTCGTCCCTGTCCGTTCCACAGCTTTTTCTTCCGTCGTTGCCCTTCGTTCATCGCCAGGGCCTGCAACTGATTCATGATCCGCGTCCGCATCTGCACCATTCGGTGCCGATGCCATAGCAGTTGCCGCAGATCACGATTCTCAGGACTCGGTAACCAGATCCTGGGAAAGGTATTTTCCAGTAACAGCTTCAATAGAAGTGCGGCATCGTTGCGGTCGGTCTTTTGCTTACGCACCCGCTTCGTCTTGATCTCCGCTGCATTCCCGATCCACACCTCGATACCCAGCTCTGCCAATAACCGCTCGAACCAGCGTGAGTAGCCGGTGGCCTCCATCCCCACGCGCACGCTGATTCCCCGCAACGCGAGATCACGATAAAACTTCTCTGCCTCTCCATCACTGTGGTTCAATCGCCGTTCGCCACACTCCCCGGTCTCTGCATCTGCAAATGCGATGTACTGGTCGCTCGGGTGATAATCCACGCCTATTAACTGGCCAATCTTTCGCCGTTTTTCCGTCATTCTTCTTCTGTGTGGATCCTCTGCAGTTGTGAAGCGACAGCGCGAAGGCGCTTGTCGAGGCGCTGCAATGTGCGGCGACCGTTATCATTGCCTAGTTGGCGGCGATACATTTCCAGCAGATGACGTGTTGACTCCAGTGCCTGACAGATAGCGGGGAGACCGGCGCTCGGGATATCTTTTGGGAACGCAAGCGCAGGCAGCCGATGTAAGTGGCCAGCATTCTGGCGGGCCTGGTGGAATTCGCGCTGCAAATCCTGCTGGGTGACTTCCACGTACCGCAAGGTCATGCGGATGTCTTTGTGACCAAGCAGCTGCATCAGGGCCGGGAGGCTGACCCCCAGCCGCAGCATCTCTGTCGCAAAGGAATGTCTCAAACGGTGCGGTGTGATATGAGAGAAACAGCCGGCACGTTTCGCGGTCTGCGCTAACACCGAGCGAAGAGTTTTGTCCAAGGTTTGGCGGCGACTGCGTGGCAGTAGCAGGGGTTGCGACTTCGCCAAGTAGGAGGGTGGGGCTGAAGCACGCAAAGCGAGGATACGCTTTACGATCTGCCGGAGTTCAGGATCGGCGGGAACCAGGCGCTCGGTATGCAGCTTGCCCAGCGGGACATGCAAGGCCCACCGGTCTGGCTCTAGCTGCCGCAGGCAGTCCAGAGATAGATCGAGGCACTCGCCGATGCGGATTCCAGTGGCGCGCATGAGCAGGAGCGCATTCGCCACCAGATTATCGGTTCGCCTCAATTCCTGCTGCAAGAGTTGGTTCTCCTGGAGAGAAAGCGGTCTGGGAAGATAACGAGGCTGCACTGGGAAATCTTCGCGGCGGATGAAGTCGGGTTGGATGGAATGGTTGGCCGGCAGACTATGCAGCAATCTCCGGAGGCGAATGAGATAGTGGAAGCGGGTTGTGTTGCTCAGCGGTGGTTGTTGCTCGCTCAGCCAACGGAACCAACTGAGAAGATGAGGATCGCGGCGCAGTTGAGAAAGGCGGTGAACCTCTGGGAAGGCGGTACGGAGATAGGCGAAGAAGCGGCACCCAATGTATCGATATTCAGCCACGGTATGGGGCCGCAAGCTGAGGCAAAGAGTTTGGATATGCGTTTCGAAGATCTGTTCGAGGCTGGGCCGGGACGGGTTCATGAGATTTGCGAGGAATTTAAGCGAGCCCGCTTTTCGATGGCGCGACTGTATTCACGCCAGACATCCTGTGGGGCGAGTTGGACGTACAGCATTGTGGTTGCGATTTGTGCATGGCCCATCAGGTGTTGCAAGGCGGGCAGCGACATCCCCGCCCGCACCATGTCCGATCCAAAGGTGTGACGAAACCGATGAGGGTTGGCCTGGCGCACTTGGCTCAACACCCGATGATGGCGAAACAGCGAGCGGAGGCCGGCCGAGGTCATGGCCTGGGCGCGGTGCTGGCCTTTCAAGGAGACGAACAATGCTGGCGAGTTGGTCAGCGGCCTTTCCAGGCGTAAGTAACGTCCGAGCACTTCGAGGATTTCCGGGGGCAGCGGTACAACACGCTTCTTGTTGCCTTTGCCCAGCGCACGCAGCTGGCCTTCAGCGAGTTGCAAGTCTTCCAACTGAAGAGCCAAGACCTCGCAGGAGCGCAGGCCATCGAGGAGCATCAATCCCACGAGGGCCAAATCGCGATAGGTGCGGAAGCTTTGCCAGAACTTCGCAACTTCTTCAGAAGAGAGTGGTACGATGACCCGCCGA
This sequence comes from uncultured Acidobacteriota bacterium, assembly GCA_963703675.1. Lineage (GTDB taxonomy): Bacteria > Acidobacteriota > Terriglobia > Acidiferrales > UBA7541 > Palsa-295. The sequence goes on from CAVPFH010000019.1 coordinate 390,183, forward strand.
TTTTGTTTGAGGCGGAGGCCCCAGGCGACGGCGGGGCGGCGCCGGCCGTAGCCGAGCGGAGACCGTCGGGTATAGCGGCGCTGGAAATGCACTTTGCTGGCAGGAATTTCTTGTCCGGTGTGAAAGCGATAGCAGCAGCGCACTGCACCGAGGCGATGATTCACGGTCTGCGGTGTGGGTTTGGGATCCTGCTCGAGTTGATGACGAACATAGTCGACGATCGTGGACTCGGTTATCTCGGCGAGTCGTCGGTGCTGCGGTTCGAACCAACGCGCGAAATCGAGAAGGTCATAGGCGTAGATGCGAAGTGATCTTAGGGAAAGTTGTCGGAGTCTCTGACTATCGAGGAAGGCGTTCGCCCAATCGAGTTCTCCTCCCTGGTTGTCACACACTCGATAGGGAGAGGTGCTGGCGGGCGCGGCAGACTGATAAACCACGGAGAGCTTCATGTACGCCCCCAACCCCGGCGTTGCAGCAACTGCTTGACGCTCTCCAGATCCGAAGCCGCGTCACGCAGTGCAGTTCTGCGAACGGGCGGGAGAGAGGAACTCGAACGCAAGGCGTGGTCAGGCAGTGAAGAAGAACCGCCAGACCCTTTCCGGAGAGACGGAACAGGCAGGTCCAGCACCTGGTAAATACCTCCTTCATAGGCAATCAGGTCTCGCGCCACCAGCTCCTTGCGGGCCCCGTCCAGTTCATGAGGAAAACGAATGTCCAGCAATTCCGCTAAACGTGCGTCGGAGTAAAAGCTGACTCCATCTTGATTGCAGACCGCCACCAGGACGAAGTAGAGTAACTTTTCTAAACGCGTTAAGCCTTGGTCGAATCCCTCGCGCAGAAAGCGGTGATCAATCCAGCTGAAGGAACCGCGAATCGAACGTCGGCGATCGGGTCGGGGCGGGTGGGGTCTAGACTTCGGCATTTTTCATTCCTCCGCGGGTTCAAAGTAGGGGGACAAGATTAGGAAAGCCATCGAATCTTGTGGGACTTACTGGGGACCTGCCGCGATCCTTTTCCCCAACTTTATGAATGATCGAGAGTTACGAAGATATCGCGGCTTGTGTGACTTACATGGGCAATGTGGAGGGAAGCTCTTTCCGACTCGAGAGTTACGTGCAGATCAGGACTTGTGGGACTTACAGGTGCCGATCTCAGCCGCTGGCGGCATTTTTGGACGAAAGCCGCGTTGCGTCGCACGTAGTCGGGATGTTGCTGACGGTAGCGGCACTTGTAATCGGAACGCGTTCCGTACATTTCCTTTTGGTGCTCATAGGAGCCGCGAAAGTAATCCGGGTACTTGGTCCGCCATTGCCGACTAGACTTCTGTTTCTGCTTGCGGCGACAGTCCGACTGACCGCAGGTTTTTTGCCGCTGCTTGAGCCGAGGATGAGGATAAAACCAACGATGACAAAAAGAACATCTCCGCCTTGCGAACATTCCTTCTCCTCCAGTCAACTTCAGAAGGAGAAGCAAACAAGAGCGAGCAAGAAAAGAGAAAAAGTAAAAGGGAAAGGCTATTGAGACTTGATCTGAGGAAGAAGGAATCAGAAGGCTGAAGAATCAAGCCATATCCGAGGACAACCCCTTTCCAAATATTGGCCGGTTAAACGCCTATAATCATCATGTTCGGCTCCTTCCTCCCGAGCCTTTGGTCTTCGACAAACCACAGTCTACTCGGGTCGAGGGAGCCGACGTTGTTATGCAATCATTCTCACTTTGCAGCTACAGCTTGATACGGATAGTGTTGTACCTCAGTGATAGTGTCCCCTTTTGTCCTCGATAGAAATGTCCCTTTAAATGGATCTCCGAAAGGAGATTCGATTGGGGCGGACGGAGATGAGCACGAGGGAGTTGGGAAGAGTGGAAGTTCTTGCGCGGATTCGAAGCAAGCAACTGCGGATCGTGGATGCGAGCCAGCTGATGGGGGTGAGTTACCGACAGGCGAAGCGATTGTGGAAGCGCTATCGGGAAGAAGGAGCGGCCGGTCTGAAGCACCGCAGCGCGGGACGGCGTTCGAACCACGCACGAGAGTGGAAGCTCCGGAAGAAAGTGCTGCGATTGGTGCGGGAGAAGTATGGCGGGGCGGTGGGCGAGCGGTTTGGGCCGACACTGGCGGCGGAACACTTGGCTTCCGAGGACGGACTGAAGATCGATGCGGAGACGTTGCGACGTTGGATGCTGGCGGAGGGATTGTGGAGTCGGGAGCGGAGGAGGAAGCGGCACCGCCGTCGACGCGAACGCAAGGAGCACTTTGGGGAGATGGTGCAGATGGACGGAAGCTTTCACTCCTGGCTGGAGGGGCGTGGACCCGAGGGCTGCTTGATCGACATGGTCGACGATGCGACGAACAAGACGTGGGCGCAACTGGGAGAGCAAGAGACGATCTGGGCGGTGGCGGATGGATTGCGGGCTTGGATCGAACGCTACGGAGTGCCGCTGGCGCTCTACGTGGATTGGAAGAACCTATACAAGCGGAGAGCCACGCCGAAAGAGTGGCTGCGAGGAGAGGAGCCCATAACGCAGTTTGGGCGCATGTGCGCGAAGTTGGGGATCGAGCTGATCGCGGCCAGCTCGCCGCAGGCGAAGGGACGAGTGGAACGGGTTCACGGGACACATCAGGACCTCCTGGTGAAGAAGATGCGACGGAAGCAGATCAGCAGTCACGCACAAGCGAATGTGTATCTGGAGCGGGACTATCTGCCGGAACACAACGGGAGGTTTACGAGGGTGGCGGCCAAGCCGGAGGACTATCACCGGCGAGCGCCGCGGGCGACCGAATTGGACCGGATTTTCCGAGTGGAGAGGGAGCGCACGATTAGCGAGGACTGTGTGGTGCGGTACGAGAACCGCTTTTTCCAACTGGAGAGCCGCCATTACGCGCCAGCCGAGGGCAAGGTGATGGTGTGTGAAGGACGACATGGCAGCATCACCATTGAATATCGAGGGCGGGCGCTGCCGTGTCGGGAGATTGCGGCACCGGCCCGGCCGAGCGAGTACGCCGTGAAAGTCAAAGGGGAGGGCGCTAGCAGGCAGCAGGCGAAGCGGAAATGCGTACCGGCTGCGAATCATCCCTGGCGAGGAGCGATCCTAAGAGCGCAACAAAAACGGGAGTTAAAGGCGGCGGCCGTCGCGGAGCGGGCATCGTTGGCCCGGCCCTCCGCTTCGCCCTAAACGCTCCGCCCTTCGGGCTCCGCAGGGCTGCGCTCCGAACCAGGCCAACAAAAACGGGATGCCCTAGGTCGAGCGAGATGAGAATCGTCGTTCCTGGTGCTTCCTAGCGCGAGATTTTTCGAGGAAAACCCAAAGAGAAGAAAAAAGCAGCGAACACAGAACACAAAAAGGGGACATTTCTATCGAGGTAAGACAGGGGACATTTCTATCGAGCTTTGACACAGCTTGATACGGATAGTTGACACCGTGGGTTACTGGGTCTACGCTTTCAGCAATCGAGACATGAAATGGCTGACTCTACTTCTGCCGCTTTTCTTTGTGATCCCAGCGTCCGCTCAAAATCTGACCTCTGTACGCACGGAATGCACACACATTAGAAGTGATTCTACCCGTCCGGAGCCTGCAAAGCCGAATGAAACCAAGATAGACAAAGACATGGTGTGTCGCCCAAGCGGTTTGCTCCCAACACTCGGACGTCCACTTCTCAAGGTAGGTGAGCAGCCCGCTGACCACTCTGTGGTCCCGAAGATTGATTCACCTCCTCCGCCACCGGTCAAAACAGCCTTCATCGCTTCCGGAGGTTGAGGATTCACCTGTTGCAGAGTCGTGCGGATTTCCTTCTCATTCTAGATTCCACCGCGCAGCCCGCTATCCGTTCGCCGCAAGCATTGAACTGAACTGACTGATGTGCAATCGGAAAAGCACCTCACCGCACGCACAACCACCCTAAGTCTGTTTGGCTGCCACGTGTACACGTCAAGTCCATTCCCGGAAGGCACGAAGGTTTCGCTGAGAATTTCGCATAACGGCGCAAGTGTTGCCACATTCGGCAAGGTGGCCTACTCCAAGCCGGACTCTGGGATGGGAATTTCCTTCCGAGAACTTGAGCCAAGCGGCCAAGCAGTTTTGGAGAAGTGGATTTCGAGCCTGAGGAGTGAGTAGTCCACGCCGCCTTTCCCGGGGGAAGAAGGATAATTGTCCGCTCTTGCAGCACCTGTTCTCGTGGAAGCCGTCTTGTTCTCGCACCTGCTTTGGTGCGGCTGGGTGTTGCTGGGCTGAACAGTGGCGCGCTGCCGCCCTCTTCTGCGGACACTGCACATCGCTTCGCTTATGTACGCCATCGTTATCGAGTTGGTTCCTTGGCCGCCGTGCCCGCTCACCGTGGCTGAAACGTGGCTTGAAGCTCGCGCAGGCATCGAACCTGCACACGGACCGTTTCTGGTACGTGTTCTCGATGCAGTTGTGTATCCCGACCTACCGGAGTGGCTCGTAGTCGGCAGCGCGGTGCTTGTTTGTGTGGCACCTATCGGTATATCTGCGGCGCTATCGTAGTCGGACTCCGTCGGGTCAATGGTGACGGAAACTGATACCAACTGGCCGGGCACGCCGATGGCTCAGCGGATGGCCGGTCGCAATCGAATCAAATAATGTAAGGCAGCGCCTAACCTACTGCGAGCCATTTCAGATTCGCGTCAGAACAGAATGGAGGGAAGGTACGCGCCTGCCGGTTCGTTGTAAAGTCCAATCGTCATCAAGGTCATCGGCTGAACAACGCGAAGTCCACTCTCAAGGCACCAGCGAAACAGTCCGGCGTTGCGCGTGGGCACAAGAATCCCCGACCCCTGAAACGCCGGTGCTGCAGCTATCAATGCCTTCAAATCTTCGTTCGTCTCGCCAACCGCGTGGCCGAAAAAGGCAACCGAAGAGGCGTAGGCGGTGACGCTCCCTCCGTACTCGGCAACTACGGCTGTGCCTTGTTGAATTGCATCGTTCAGTTCGCCCTCACGGTCGTGGCCATGGACTCTCAGACATAGGTCGTTGCAGGCCGCGAGGTCTCCTGTTTGCGCGGGCCGAACCCGATACCCCGGCGGCGTTTTCTGAATTGCCGGTCCCTGTATACAAGAAAGCGGCTCACGCACGACGAAACCGAGCTTCGCATAGAGCGAGAGCGAACGATTGTGGTACGCCGCCTGCACCAGCCGGATTCCCGCAAACTTACGTTCAGCGGCGCGGGTCATGACGGCCTGCATCAACTGGCGGCCTGCCGTCCGGTTCTGCGCGGCAGGGTCAATCGTAATCGGTCCAACACCGGCAATCGGTGTCCTTTCGTCCAAGCAGTTGCTTCCGATGACCTTGCCGCCCTGCTCAGCGACAACGCAAAAAAACGCAGGATGCGAGAACATCACGGAAAGGACGTGGATAGGAATCTCCGGAGATGGAAAATCGTGAGCGAAATTATGCCGGTCAGCGAGCTTTCCGAACGCCTCGAAACAGATTCTCCCGCAGAGTTCGGCATCCGCCGGAGTAGCACGGCGAATCAAGACCGACTGTTCTTTAGGAATGGGGAACTGCAATATTCCTGCCATTGGGCGTACCCCCTGCGAAATGTCGCTCACCAAACAAGAGCAATTCCGAATGTCGGCAGCCCACCATAAACGCCCCGAAGAGGATTCCGACGAATGGGGCAATTCTAGCCGAGCCGATTCGTACACAATGACGGCTGCTGAAACCAGTCCCACGATGAGCTATCAGCTTCGTTCAGCGCCGCAAGTTCGTGGTCCCCGCCTGTGGCTTTCCCGAATTGCGATGGCAACAGGTCTCGCGCACGAAAAAAGAGACCTCCGATACCGTTCACTTTTTCCATGTTAGTCCCTCAGACTAAATATCGCGTCACTTGCGGCAGAAGGACACGGTCAGGCAGATGCGGCCTTGCTGAAGCTCGCCACAGCTTGTGCCTCGGCCTCATAGCTTGGAATTACGTCGAGCAAATGTAGCGTCTCCAGAACCAGCTTCACGCTACCACGTGGGCTGAGCAACTTCAGGCTCCCACCTTTGCGCCCAAGGCTTACATATGCCTGTGAGAATGTGCCCAGGCTCGAACTATCCAACTGTGTTAGACCCGCCAAATTCAGCAGAACGTTGCGCTCGCCGTCGTCAATCAATTTTCGTAAACAACCACTCAACAAATCGCCTCCGCGCCCAAGCGTCGCTCGACCCTGAAGGTCCACGATAGTGACGCCGCCAACTCGCCGAGTTGAAACCTGAAGACCCATACTGTTCGAAGTCAAGCGTGGCTGCTTAGCGACGCAGGACGTAAGCCATAACCGTTCCGATGGCGAGAACGAAAAGGACGACGACGAGAAACCACTCTCCCATTTCCTGCTTCATTCGGCTGCGATTCATGGCGTACTCGCAGTTGCGGATTTAGATTACGGCTGAGAGCTGCGCGGGGACGCTAACATAGCGCCAAAACGTGCGCAAAGTCCAGTTCTATCCTGGCACTGTCCAGCATTTCTGTTGAAACCGAGTTTTTGGGTGTCCCGTACTATTGTCGCCTTAGGCATGCATCCGTTCAGCAGCCAGTAAGTAGCAGCCCAGGATCTGTTCACTGTGATTCGCATCCACGCAGCCAGGAAAACGGCTGAGATAGCGTCGCAGCTGCCGAAAAAAACCACACGAAGAAAGTAGGGAGGTAACCGATGATTTATAAGCGCGGGAAGACTTATTGGTACAAATTCACGTGGAAAGGGAAATTAATCCGCGAATCGACGAAGCAGCGGAATGATAGGTTAGCGCGGAACATGGAATCCGCGCACCGCACTTCGCTAGCGAAAGGCGAGGTCGGAATACGCGAGAAGAATACTGTGCCGACGCTGGCTTCGTTTCTGACCGAACGCATCCTGCCTTGGGCCGAGGCAACTTTTGCCGCGAACGCACCCAAGAATGCGAAATGGTATCGCAATGAGTGTCGCGTGCTGAAGGAATACAAACCCCTAGCCAGTGCTCCGCTCGATGGCATCACGGGCGAGCTGGCATCCGAGTTCGCCGCCCAGCGCATTAAGCTAATAGGTAAGCAAATTGCGACCGTCAATTCATCTCTCCGCGTGTTGCGCCAAGTTCTAAGCTTATCAGTGGAGTGGGAGGCAATAGCTAACGCTCCGAAACTCAAGGTGCTGTCAGGAGAGCGGAGGCGCGAGCGCGTAGTCAGCGCCGTAGACGAAGCCAGGTACCTCGCAGTCGCTTCCGAGCCGCTCGCTTCAATCGCTACTGTGCTAGCGGATACAGGAATGCGGCCCGAGGAATGCTTTCGGATGCGCTGGGAGTGTGTAACCTGGCTCAATGGGTGAAATGGCGCTTTGCTTGTGACACACGGAAAAACGACGTCAGCACGTCGTGTACTGCCGATGACTCTACGAGTGCGTGCTATACTCGAAAACAGATGGCTTGCGGCGGGCAAGCCGGAAGAAGGTTGCCTATGGCCCGCCAGGACTCGTAGCGGCCACGTGGAACCGAACAGCATTTACGGCCAGCACTTGAACGCGCTTCGGGACAGCGGCGTGCGCCCGTTCGTTCTGTACTCGCTGCGCCACACGTTCCTGACGCGGTTAGGTGAATCCGGCTGCGATTCGTGGACTCTGGCCCGTATCGCCGGGCATAGCTCCGTCGCAATTTCGGCCCGCTATGTCCACCCCAGCGAAGACAGAGTGCTGGAAGCAATTTCGCGGCTAGGTGGGCACAATTCTGGGCACAATCAGTTTCAGCAAGAATCTGCGCGGGGCGCAGAACTGCTCGTAACTGACGTACAGTAAAAGTCTTAGCAGCCGCGGAGAGGTGCTGGAGTGGCCGAACAGGGCTGCCTGCTAAGCAGTTTCACCCCAAAAGGGTGACGGGGGTTCGAATCCCCCCCTCTCCGCCATGTCACTAATGGTCCGGCCCGAACACATAGGTTACACAACGTACCGGACACATGGGTTACACTTTCGGGCCAAAAGGGTTGTCAAGAGGCTGCAGAGTTTTCTCCTCCAGATCAACGTGGCCGAGATCGTACTGCATAAAGCTGACGAGCCAAATACCTTCTTCGACTTCTTTAAGGCCAACTGCTTGACCAGCAAATACCGTACTGAGATTAATCTTTTTGCGGTGTAGACAGATGCGTCCGCAGCAGGTGACCTGGATGGTCTTGTCGTGGAAAGGATAGGCGAGTTCCGGCAGGCCGCCATAGGGGCGGGCCGAAGGAGCATAGATTTCCGCGGGACAGCGCATGTCCAGAGCCTGGTGAGGGCGTTCGTTGTTAAACTCTTCTAGAAAATCATCAAACTTGCTTTGTTGTTGGAGGCTGTTCATGCCGGCAGGGCGAGTGGTTTCGTTTTTCAGAGTGAGATGCATCCGTTCATGCCGACCGTTCTGTTGCGGATGACCCGGTTGAATGCGTTCGATGGTGATACCTAGACGCAACCACCAGACCGAAAGTTTGGAGAGGTTGAACAAAGAGTTGGCGGAAGCGAAGGGAACGCCATTATCTGAGCGCATGCTGAGAGGCAGGCCGCGTTCCTGAAATAACCTCTGAAAGGCTGTAAACGCAAGGGATTCACAGGTGGATTCCAGAGCTTCACAGAGCAGCAGATAGCGGGAGGCGTGATCGGTGACCGTCAGAGGGTAGCAATATCTTTTGTTGCCCAGCAGAAATTCCCCTTTGTAGTCGGTGCACCAGAGATCGTTGGGCTTCTGTCCTAAAGACAAAGGCGTGCCCTGAGCTCGCCACCGTTTACGTCATCGGCGTCGGACCAAGCCATGGCGATCGAGCACGGCATGGATGGTGCTGCGAGCACGGGAACCCGGACCTCGCCAGAAAACCGGCGCAGCAAGCGTTCGCGGATCTTGCGCGCGCCCCAGTACGCTAGGACGAAGAGGTATCTGTGGGAGGCGTGGGTGTGGGTTTGTAGCTGGGCGTCCAGCGGGGTTGGGGAGTGGCGCTGGGCTTCACTGCGGTCTTCTTGGGCTTCTTTTTTTCACGGCCTTGCTTGTCGCGATTTCCCATGGCGGTTTCCTTTTGTGGGCGGGTTTGCGGCGAGTAGGTTGTACAGCGTGGCGGAGCTGGTGTCAAAGGGGCGTGAGTGCGTGCACGTATTAGCTGAGGCGTGGGATCGCCTACCGCGCAGGCTGTCCTCCTTCGAAAACTAAAACGTAATACTGGCAAGATCTCCGCGTCGGACGAAACTCGAAATAGGTGAAATCGGTTGTGGAACAGGCGATGTGACATTGATTTGGCGAGCGCTACTGGCCAGCGCCTGTCGATGATGCGGATGCGGGCGCGAACTCCTGGCTCATCCATTACACGATTGGCAGATCGCGTGGATTCAGAGATTGTCTTCGTCTGCGGTGACGCACACGTTGAGGGATTTGTAGGGCTTGCTCAAAGGAAAGGGGATTCCCTACCGCATTTGTGATCGCGGGATCGGGCTAAATGACGAAGACAAATACGTTTTGGGGAGTGCGATGAAATATTTGGAGCAGCATCCTGAAATCCGGGATCACTGAGCGAACTGTGGGACGGACTGCTTTCCTGTTCTTATTCTAGAATCAGATTTATTTTGGCACATCAAAATCGCCAATTTCCGCCTCTTGGGATCAGCAACTTGCAGCGGTGCTGGCAGAGAGGTTGAGACATTCCTTCCGAGCAGCGCAGCCGACGCACAAGCCACAATTCAGTCCGGCTTTCCTTGCCTTAGCTTTCAGTGCATAAAGAATTTTTACATTTGGGAGGTCGTTTCTAGTACCCAGAACGAAAATAGCCTTCGGACGGATGCTGCGTAAGCGAAGTAGCTCCAGCCGAAGCAACGGGAAAAGGGGTATATCGCGAGCCTCACGGTCTTTCAGTTTTAGCTCTATCGTCTTTCCCTTGTGTTGGATTTCATTGCTTGCAAGACGAATTACATTCGCCTCAAAGTCCACCTGCTGCCAGAGAAGGTGCGCCAATTCGTCGTCGCGCATGCCCGTGAGCGGCGCAACCATGAAGAGTGCGTGATGGTACGGATCGCAGATCGCGAGAAGGGCATTCACTTCAACGCCGCTGTAGATACGAACTTTCTTTTTTTCGTAGCTCTTCAGTCGATTGTGGACGGAAGGAGTGATGAGTCGCTTAGGCTCCAATCCACAGTAGAAGAGAAAGCCACGGAGGCTCGTGTACTGCCGAGCGCGAACCCCGTCTGAGTAACGCTTGTCCAACGCATCGCAATAGCGGATGACATCAGCTTCCGTTATTTCTTCGGGGATTGTCTTGCCACAAAGTGGAACAAATTCCTCGACGATAACCGTGTAGAGCTTAATTGTGTCCTCGTCGAGCTTAAGCGAAGGGCTGCGCTTCTGTTCGAGGAACTCACGACCGTACTCTGCAAGCGACTTCCGTTTGATCGGAGTGGGAGCCGGGATGATATAGCCCGCGGTCTTGGCTGCGTTCTTGAATTTGAGGTCGGATTTCGCCCTCTGTAATTCATCCAAAGCTTCGGAGGGGTCATTTCCCAGCTTCTTATACCGGGGCAACCGACCCTCGAAGTAACAGAGCACGAAGTGTCCCTCGGGTGCGTGAACTTTCCGTTTATTGTTCCGCTTGCCGAGAAGCATGTAATCGGGAGTGACTTTCCCTGTCTTGCCGATGATTGCCTTCCCGCGCCGCCAGCCAAGTCCCGGAATCTTGGCGGAGCGTAGTAGAGTGACTCGTTCGTTTGCCATTGCCACAGGGTTCCTTCGGTCCCTAATGGCTAATATTGGGCTCTCCGAAATTCGAGCTAAATTCGAGCTAAATTCGAGCTAAGAAAAGTCGGTATCGGGCAATGTCCTGTAAGTATTGGGAATTGCAGTGGTTTCAAGACGCCCTTCGCCGCCGCAATGTTCTCCCCCCTCTCCGCCAGCCCCATCATGTTTTCTTGAGCCTCGTTACACAGATTTGGTTAGCCTGAGTTTCCGCATTCCTGCTTGCTCCAGCTACGTCTTCACGCTAGCCTCATCGCAAGAGGATTCGCGTGCCGCGACCGTCTTCCGCGCCCACTCCCGATTTGCGCCAAGGCATGCAGGATACGTTCGCGGTCAACGACCGCATGAACCAGCTCGTCCTCGAACATCTCGATCCTCGCGCGTGGGGAGCGCAACCTCCCAACTCCAAGGGACGCACCATCGCCGCCATCTTTACCCACGTCCACAATATCCGCTGCAAGTGGATTCGCCTGTCAGCACCGCATCTGAAGCCGCCTCCTCAGCTGAACCGCTCCCGCTGCACGCAAAAGCAAGCTGCAAAAGCCCTGGCAAAGAGCGCGGCACTCTGCTCGCAGATGCTGGCAGAAGGTCTCGCGCACCAAGGCCGTGTCAAAGAGTTTCTCCGCGACGGCTGGGCCAAGTCGTGGTCCCCAGGCGCGCCCATGTTCGTCTACATGATCGTGCACGAAGCGCACCACCGCGGCCAGGTCTGCATGCTGGCTCATCAGTTGGGATTCCCTCTGCTGGGCCCAGCGTCCTACGGACTCTGGAACTGGGAAAAACTGTGGAAGGAGTGCGGATTCGGCGTTCCGCAGTGAAGCAGGCGTCCATGACAATTCATTCCATCACCCGAGAAAACTTGCATTTGTAGAGGCGGCTCGACGGTTCGCGTCGAGCCGGCAGAATTTCACGGTTGCTAGCGAGGACTACGACGCCAGATCACGCCATCCCCGGGTATCGCCGCACAAGATGGAACTTGCAATCCCATCTTCAGTACCCGCACGATTGCGGTGCCGCAGGTTAATCTTCTATAATCGTTCGGTAACGACAAAAAGGAACGGGTGTGAGCACCCGAACAGGCTTTAATAAAAAATGATCGATCTAGCAGAAAAAATTAAGAAAAAACTCAAAGACGAAATCGCGCTCCTCGAACATGAACTCCACACCGATCTCCCAAAAGAGATCAGCGTAGCCCGGGCCCACGGCGATCTATCCGAGAACGCAGAGTATAAGTACGCCAAAGAGCGCCAATCCTACGTTTCCGCCCGCCTCGGCCAACTCCACAAGCGCATGGCCGATCTCTCCATGCTCAATTTGACCAATCTCCCGAAAGATCGTGCCGCCTACGGATCCCGCATCACCGTACGTGACGTAGCTAAAGCTTCCAAAATAGAGTACAAGCTGGTCACAGTAGAAGAAGCCGACGCCGCCAAGGGCTTAATCTCGACCAGTTCGCCCATCGGCCGCGCGCTTCTCGGAAAAAAAGTTGGCGATGAGGTCCAGGTTACCACCCCCGCCGGTGTCAAGGACTATGAAGTCGTTGAATTATTTACGATTTACGACGAAGAGTAGCGGGTAAAATCGTTTAAATGTTGACACGCACTATCGGTCGGTTTCTCATCTGGCCCATCGAACGAATTGCGGCCATCGTCGCAGCAACGGGAATCCCTCCTAATGTCATCACCTGGTTAGCCCTGCTGCTGAATTTTTGGGCCGGAATTTTCTTTGCCGCAGGAAGATTCGTGTCAGCAGGCGGGATCATGATTTTCGCTGGAATTTGCGACCTGCTCGACGGCCCGGTAGCCAGGCGGCAGGGCCGGGTATCGATGTTCGGCGGTTTTCTCGATTCAATCTTCGATCGCTACGCCGATTTGATTCTATTCCTGGGTCTTCTGGTTTATTACTCCAGCGTGAATCGCTTTGGTTACGCGATGCTGGCAGGCGCGGCGATGGCAGGCTCAGTAATGGTCAGCTACGCCAAGGCGCGAGCGCAGTCGCTTGTGCCCGTCGCGGAAGTCGGATTTTGGGAGCGCCCGGAACGCCTGGTTCTGATGATCTTGGGTGCGCTAACCAACCGCATGGACTTAGTCCTCTGGATTCTGGCGATCGGCCCGAACATCACGGTCATCCATCGGATCCTGCACACCTGGAAACAAACCGAGCGCGGCAACCAGCCCATACCAGCCGCGCCAGCCGTCGCGTCGCGTCGTGACTCACACGCGCCCGACGCCCCCTCGAGCGTCACCGCTTCGCTGCAGCCTAACATCGCCAACAACGTTCACGACGCTTCACCCGCGGTTCTCACTCGCACGGCTCGGCGCGGGGGATAATTGTGGCGAAACTACTAGGTACAATCGGCTTCCTGGTCATCTGCGCCGGAATCGATTTGTTATGGCAGTCGCGGCACGAGATCCGATTCTGGATCGTAGCGTATCTCACATTCTTCCGCGCCCTGCTGCAAGACCGCAATTCCGCAATGAACACATTTCCAGCGAAAGAAGCGGCAAAGGACCGCCAGGGCGCGGTGAGATTCCTATTAGGTGTGAGCTTCGCCTTCCTACTTGGCCCCATTCTCGTAACCGCAGGCGTGGTGCTCATCATTTATCCCCACCTTTAGTTCACACTCACTTGATCGATCCACGAGTCTTAGTCTCGGACCTACCCGCGCTCTCAGCCTCACTACAAGTCGTCATCCTGAGCGCAGCGAAGGATCTCTCTTCGCTTTGTAGTGGCGATGCCTGCTCGGCTGCGTCGCGTCCTGTTTTAGTCTGGGGTGCCGTTGGGGCATCGCTCGTTGTGCCCGATTTCCCGTTTGCGCTGTATCGCTTGTAACCTGACATTCACATTTGTGATATATGTTTCGCGACGCTTACGCGGCCCAAGCCGCAGCCATCATCTGTCGCGCACGAGCTTGTCACCATTTATTGAGAATTTGAATATTCATCTGAAAACGTCTCGCAGGTCTGAAATCCTGCGAGTCTTGCTGCGGAGGAAATATGCCGGCACCGCCGAGTGAGAACCCACGTATACCCCCCACAGACGGTTCAATCTGGGATCAAGTCGCGCAAACGAACGATTTCAAATCCCTCCTAGCCGCAAAAAAGGCCTTTGTCATCCCCGCGACAATTTTTTTTGTAGTCTATTACTTCGCCCTGCCGGTGTCAGTCGGCTATTTCCCAGCCTTCATGCAACGCAAGATCCTGGGACCGGTGAACATCGCCTACCTCTTCGCGTTATCACAATTCCTTGTTACTTGGATCATTGCTTACCTCTATGTGCGTTCCGCCCGTAAATTCGACGCCTACGGCGCCACAGTGATCAAGGACCTCGAGCACATCGTAGCCAAGGGAAACTAGCCGAATGACTACTACTCTGATTCTCTTCCTCGCGTTCATCGGCATCACTCTGTGGATCACGGGATGGGCCGCGCGCCGCTCCGGTTCTTCGGCTTCCTATTTCGCAGCGAATCGCCAGATCAGCGCCTGGCAAAACGGCGTCGCGGTAGCGGGCGATTACATGTCAGCCGCTTCCTTTCTGGGCATCGCCGGCCTCATCGCCTTCTTCGGCTATGACGGCTTCATGTATTCAGTAGGCTTTCTTGTAGCTTACCTCACCGTATTGCTGATCGTCGCCGAACCTCTGCGCAACGCAGGCAAATACACCATGGCAGATGTCCTGGCGTACCGCCTGCATCCGCGCCCAGTGCGTGCCATGGCTTCGCTGAGCACGATCACCGTCAGCACGTTCTACATGATCGCGCAAATGGTAGGCGCTGGCGCGCTGGTCGCACTTCTGTTGAAAGGTTCGCCCATAAATTTTCAAAAAGCCGTCATAGGCGTAGGCATCTTGATGATCATCTACGTCGTCTTCGGCGGCATGATCGCAACAACGTGGGTCCAGATCATCAAAGCGATCCTGCTGATGTCCGGCACAATCCTGCTTAGCTTCCTGGTCCTCGCCCATTTCGGATTCAGCCTCAACGCATTTTTTGCGGCGGTCACGCAAGTGCACTATCACGCGCCGGACGGCACAGAAGTCGTAAAAGATTTCCTGACACCCGGTTTGCGCTACAAACCTCCCTATGGCGCGCTCGACCTCATTTCACTAGGCATGGCGCTGATTTTCGGCACAGCAGGCTTGCCGCACATCCTGGTCCGCTTCTACACAGTCCCCGACGCAAAAACAGCCCGCTTCTCAGTAGTCTGGGCGATAGCCGTGATCGGCAGCTTCTACATCATGACCACATTCCTGGGCTTCGGCGCAGCCACAATCGTAGGCCGCGATTACATATCGAAAAATGGCGGCAACAACATGAGCGCCCCGCTACTAGCCAATGCCCTGGGCGGAAGCATTTTCTTCGCATTCATCTCCGCAATAGCATTCGCCACGATCCTGGCGGTAGTGGCAGGCCTGACGATCAGCGCCTCCACATCCTTCGCTCACGACGTCTGGACCAACATCATCCGCCAGGGCCACGAACACAACCCGGGCGAAGAGCGTCGCGTAGCCCGCATCGCGGCATGCGTAGTGGGAGCAGTCTCGATCGCCATAGCAATCGCGCTGGGCCCAACAGCAAACGTAGCCTTCCTGGTAGCGCTAGCATTCGCAGTAGCAGCGTCAGCAAATCTCCCAGTGATCCTGTTCTCAATCTTCTGGCGCAGATTCAATACGACAGGTGCAGTGACGGGCCTGACAGCAGGCCTGCTGGGTTCGATTGTGCTGATTTTCATAGGCCCCAGCATTATGGGCGTCGACGCACCCACGGTAGCGCCAGCAGCGCGCCACATGATTCAACACGCACCCATCTTCCCGCTGGAAAATCCCGGCATGTTAAGCATCCCAATCGGATTTCTGGGCGCAATCGTCGGAACGTTGCTGAGCAAACGCGACGCAGCAGGCGAAGAAAAGTTCGTAGAACTTCAAGTCCGCGCCAACACAGGCCTGGGCGCAGAAAAAGCCGTAGCCCACTAGGCTTAAATGTAGCGCTGCGGCCTTCAACGCAGCATCCCAACTTGGCAACCGCAGTCTTTTAACGTCGATCCTGAGCGGAGCGAAGGATCTCTTGGCTTCGTTGCAGCAAGCAGGGTCCAGTTCGCGCCGCTGCGTCAGGGCACAACCCGTACTTTTATCGAACGCCCAGACTCCAATTTCCCCACCACGCTTTTGCACTGCGCTAACATGGATTCGCATCACAACACACAAAAAAATGAAACCTTCCCTGATAATCCACGGCGGCGCCTGGAACATCCCCGACGAGGCCGTCGAAGACTGCCGCGCAGGCATCCGCCGAGCCCTGGAAACGGGATGGAAAATCCTGACAACAGGCGGCACAGCCACAGACGCAGTGGAATCCACGATCGTAATTCTGGAAGACGACCCAACATTCGACGCCGGCTACGGCGCGCACCTAAACACCGAAGGCCAAGTCCAACTAGACGCCATAATAATGGACGGCGTCACTCTGAAAGCCGGCGCGATCGCAGCAGTAGAACACATCCGCAACCCAATCAAACTAGCCCGCGCAGTGATGGAACAATCCGAACACATGATGCTGGTGGCCGTAGGCGCAGAAAAATTCGCGACAGAACACGGAATCGCACTCTGCGCCGCGGAGAATCTAATCCACGACCGCGAGCGCGCAGCCTGGCAGCGTTGCCTCGAAGACACGCACGCAGCAGAACACCACGTAGGACATGAAAGCGGCACAGTAGGTTCAGTAGCAAGAGACCAGCACGGCCACCTGGTAGCAGGCACCTCGACAGGCGGCACCTGCTGCAAACTCCCAGGCCGCGTCGGCGATTCCCCGCTGATCGGCTGCGGCTGCTACGCCGACATCGAAACCGGCGGCATCTCCTGCACAGGCCACGGCGAAGGGATAATGAAAATCGTAATGGCCAAAATGGCGGCAGATCTCCTCAACGATCCGGCAGTCCTAGCGCCCCACCGCCAGAATCCAGACGCAAGCCGCAGCAACGGACTTGCCCGGGCTGTAGCAGACGCCTGCATCCGCAAACTGGCGCATCGCGCCCACACCACAGGCGGCCTGATCCTGCTCGATTGCCAAGGCCACCCAGCAGCAGCCTTCAACACACCGCGTATGGCTTACGGCTACATAGAAAAGTCCGGCAAATTCCACATCGCCCCATAAATTCCGCCGCAACGTTTTCTGCGATCCGTAGGGCGCTGCTTACCGCGCCCCAGTTACCGGCCGACTCAAATCAGATCCGATGTGGTTTAGCAATTGTAGCGGCCAGTTCGGCATCATCGAACCGGGCAGCCGTGATCGCGCTACGGCGCGATTCGCCCCGGGATTCGATACTCGATGATCGGCAGCAAGCAGCGCCCTATATCTCGACCGAGGCAATCGTCGCCACCGTTGATTCGTCGCCGCGGTTGCCTTTGTAGCGGCCACTTCAGGTGGCCGCATTGCCTTCGGTTTACGGTTTTGGTTTGCTTGCAGTTGCCGTCGACGGTTGACGTCATCCTGAGCGCTGCGAAGGATCTCCCTTCGTTTTCTCCACGCGCCTTCGCGATGGAGCGGCAAGCAATCCTTGCGCAATGCCCAGTGTTCTGCGTTAAAGTACGAGCAGGTCTCAGACCCGCTCGCGCTGTAAGTAGGCCTACGTCGGCTACGGGTCGTACAGAAAATCGAAAAGAGATCCTTCGCTGCGCTCAGGACGACGACGTGGTCTTACATTGAGTCCACAAGCATTCACGCGCATAAGAAATCCTTGCGCAACGCCCGCCACGAGCGTACAAATTGTCTCATAAGGTCGAGTAGTCACTTCTAAAGGCCCGCGCAACGCCATCCTCTCCTTTGACGTCTCGCGCGGGCTTTCTTTTTTGCTTAACCAAAAAAACCATGAGTTAAAATAGAACGCGCAATTCCTAAAGGAGGAAACAACGATGCCACTCTGCCACGCAATCCTCGCCGAATTCGATCAAGAAATGATCAGCACCCGCCAAACCCTGGAACGCGTCCCAGAAGGAAAAGGCGACTGGGCCCCGCACGAAAAATCAATGAAGATGGGACGCCTGGCAGGTCACGTCGCGGAACTCTGCGGCTGGACCACAGCCATAATCCTGCAAGACAATTTCGACTTCCGTCCAGCGGGCGCCCCACCGAGACAGCCGACGGTGATGACCTCGCGCAAACAACTCATGGACGAATTCGACAAGAACAAAGCAGCAGCCCGAGACGCCATCGCAGGCGCCAGCGACGAAACGCTGCAGAAAACGTGGTCGCTCCTAAGCGGCGGCCAAACGATCATGTCGATGCCGCGCATCACGTTCCTGCGCAGCTTCGTAATGAACCACATCATTCACCACCGCGCGCAATTGGGCGTCTACCTGCGCATGAACAACGTCCCAGTCCCGTCGGTCTACGGCCCCTCAGCCGACGAAGGCAAACTGTAACCCAAGTTCTACTGACAGCGCGGGGGTGACGCGTAGCAATTGCAGAAGCATACGATTTGCACACAGCAGTCCAAATCCAAATCCCGATACGTTCGTATGGAGGGCGGCATGTCCCCACGAACCACGTTTCTCGCCAGGCTGATCGGCCCCTATTGCATTCTCGTCGCTCTATCCATGCTAGCGCACAAGCAGGCCACAGTCGAAACCATCACCGCGCTTATTCACAACGCGCCCGCGATGATGCTCACCAGCATATTCGCGCTGGTTGCTGGCCTCGCAATTGTTCTAGGCCACAATGTCTGGTCCGGAAGCGCGCTCCCGGTCGTCATCACCGTGGTCGGCTGGATGGCGCTCATCAAAGGCCTGTTGTTCTTGTTTCTCACGCCGGAAGCAACGGTGGAATTCTTCGAAGTGGCTCGCTACGGACAGCTATTTTACGTTTACGCTTCCTTCTCGCTAATTCTCGGCGTTTACCTAGCGTACGGCGGATTCAAATCAACGTCGCGCTAAGCACGCCAACATTTGCGGTATCGAAACGTTTTGCGGCGTTTCCATATTTGATCCTTTCGCTCACGGTTTCTGGACTTGGATTGCACGGGGAGAATGTTACGACGGAAACCGGGCGCAGCAAGCAGCGCCCCTACAGATCGGATAGAAGGGATGGCGAATGACGGAAGCAATCTCAGCGCGCCTCTTCGCCCAGTGGGAAGGCTGGAGCCGACGTCGCGGTGCTGACGTTCACGAATCACAAGTCACCCATCACGGCCTCACGGCCTTCTCACGGTTGAATCTTCGCTAGCCCGTGTGCTAGCATCCACTTTTCCGCGCTTTACGAGGCCGACCGCAGCCGGGCTCGACGGGCGCAGGGTATGCGCGCTACCGCCCGGGGGCGGTGCCGTGAAGCACGTCACTTCGCACATCTCGGAATCGCTGTCCTTTTTTTTCACCCACGAAATGCCTATTCGGACCGCGACGCTTTGCGCGTTCGCGCCCTTGCGTCTCCGCCTGCGACTTTCGCTTCTTTCTTTCTCTTCTGACTTCAATTCTTTGGAGGTGACTTGTGAAAACCTACAACACTGATTGGATCCGCAATGTGGGCATTGTCGGCCACGGCGACACGGGGAAGACCCAGCTTGTGTCGTCGTTGCTTTTCACCGCGGGCATGACGCCGCGTCACGGTAAGGTCGCAGAAGGTTCGACTACTACCGACTGGGACGAAGAAGAAATCGCACGTAAGATCTCGATCAACACCGGCGTCGCTTACGCCGAGTGGCAGGCGCCAGCCCAGCCTGAAAAGACCAAGATTAATCTGCTTGATACTCCCGGCTATTCGACTTTTATCAACGAAACGAAATCCTCGCTGATTGCCGCCGATGCTGCTTTGATTCTGGTGGATGCTGCTGCGGGCGTGCAGGTAGTCACTGAAAAAGTATGGGATTACGCGACGGAGTACGATTTGCCCCGAGCATTCCTGCTGAACTGGATGGATCGCGACCTGGCCAGCTACGAACGCGCGCTGAATTCGATCCAGCATGTTTTTGGGCGCGGCGTCGTGCCCATTCAACTGCCCATCGGATGGGAGAAGGGTTTCCGCGGCGTGGTGGATCTGATCACCATGAAGGCGCTGATCTACACGCCGGACGGCAACGGCATCGCGAAGATTGAGGAAATTCCGCAGGCTCTGGCCGATGAAGCGAAGCTCGCGCACGAAACTCTGGTGGAGATGGTTGCTGAGGGCAACGACCAATTGATGCAGGACTTTTTCGACCAGGGCACTTTGCCCGTACACAACCTGGTCGTAGGTTTGCGCGAAGCAGTTCACGCCAAGCGGCTGTTCCCGGTGATGCTCAGCTCGGCGCTGCACAATATCGGCAGCGACGCCATCCTGAATCTCATGGTCGCGATTTTTCCTTCGCCAACGCAGCGCGCAAAAATCGCTTGCCACAAAACCCCAGATCATAAGAGCGACATCGTGGAGCGCAATATCGCTATCACCGCGCCGCTCGCGGTTTTTGTGTTCAAGACGCTGGCTGATCCGTTTGCCGGGCGCATCACTTATTTCAAAGTTGTTTCCGGCCTGCTGAAAAATGACGCCACGCTTACGAATTTCAACCGTAGCACGCAGGAACGTTTTCAGCACATTCAGGTGATGCAGGGAAAGACCACCACGGAAGTGAACGAACTGCACGCCGGGGACATCGGCTGCATCGCCAAGCTGAAAGAAACGACCACTGGCGAAACTTTGGGCGATAAGAACGCGCCAGTCTTTCATCCTCCTGCGCGAATTCCTGAACCGTCCATTACTTTCGCGGTCGAGCCCAAGACCCGTGCGGATGAGGACCGTATCGGCGTCGCTATCCACAAAATCCTGGAAGAAGACCTGGCGCTGCGATTTGGGCGCGACCCGCAAACCAAGGAATTTTTGCTCAGCGGCGCTGGGCAGCAGCACATCGAAGTGGTGGTCGCCAAGCTGCGCAAGCGCTACCACTTGGAATTAATGATTCACCCGCCGAAGGTTCCTTACCGCGAAACGATTCGCGGCAAAGCCGATGCCGAGGGCAAACACAAAAAACAGACCGGTGGCCACGGCCAATTCGGATTGTGCCGCATCAAGATGGAACCTCTGCCGCGTGGCAAGGGAATCGAATTCGTCGATGACGTTTTTGGCGGTGCCATTCCGAAGAACTGGATTCCGTCGGTTGAAAAAGGTGTGCGCGATTCGGCGGAGCGCGGCTACTTGGCAGGCTTCCCGGTGACCGATTTCCGCGTCAGCTTGTATGACGGGAAGTATCACGACGTGGACTCGAGCGACATGGCTTTCAAAATCGCAGGCTCGCTGGCGTTCAAGGAAGCCATGAAACAAGCGCGGCCTGCGTTGCTGGAACCGATCATGCAGGTCGAAGTGCACGCGCCGGATCAGTATTCCGGCGACCTGCTGGGCCATCTGAGCGGGCGACGCGGAAAAATAAGCGGCAGCGAAACGCGCACCGGCAATGTGATCATCAAGGCGCAGGTCCCTTTTTCCGAAATGCTCAGCTACGCCAACGAATTAATTTCTCTCACGCAAGGGAGGGGCAGCTACTCGATGGAATTTTCGCACTACGACTACGTGCCCAACGAAATTGCGGAAAAAGTGATCGCGGCGCATAAACCGCACCACGCCGAAGAAACCGAGGCTGCGTCGGCTTCATAGGCTATTGAGATTTGCGAGCGGGGAATTAAGTCGAAGAAACGCATATTGCGATTTGGAGTGCAAGGCAACGAGCCGCCTGGCGCTTCGTGCCCTCGGCTGGATCTCGAGCAGGCACTACGGTAGCGACGTTTCTTGCCGGAATTATTGCGGCGCTATCTGAGCGGTGGTCTGGGTGTTCGGCGAGTTCGGATTGTTCGCCTTTGCGTGTTGCGCGGTCGCGCTTGGAGCTTTGGCGCTGTGTCCTGGAGCATTGCCTGGGCATCCCATACCCAAGCACGGGCCGGTTTCGTGGAACCAGGCGCACCCGGACAGGCAGAGGGTTGACGCGCACAGAACCAGCACAATGCTGAACTTTTTGCTCATCTTTCACCCTCTCAGGAAATTATACGACGGATAAACATTCAGCGCTTAAAACGATGATGCCATAAATATAGATGTGCCTGAATGATGGGGCGCAAACCGGTAGGCGAAAGTAGCAGCAAATGTAAAGCGAAACCTCTCGGCGGACCCTTCCCGAAGCCTTGGGCATTTCTGTGATCAGGAAAATCGCGGGAGAAAGAATCCTGTGTGACGGCGATGATCGTCGAACGCGCGCCCGAATTCGCTAGCGAGGAATTTTTCTTCCCTGCGCGCTTTGCGCACGAAGCCAACCAAAAATAATGCAACGGCGACGATTCCTCGATACTCGCCGATGGAAAGGGCGGTTCCCACTAAGGCCAGCAGAATGCCTGTGTATATCGGATGGCGGATGTGCGCGTATGGGCCGGAGCGGATGAGTTCGTGTCCTTGCTTGATTTGGATCTCGGCGCTCCATTCTTTGCCAATTGTGTAACGCGCCCAGATCGCAAACAGGACCCCCGCAAGCGTTAGCGCTGCTCCCAGATAATCGATCCAGCTTCTCTCGGGCAGCAAACGCAGATTCAATAATCCGAAGCGGGGATCGGCGCGGTAAAGCAGAAAGAAACCCAAGGCCATGAAGATGATGTGGCCGACCCGTTCGCTCGATCTTTCCTTCTTGGCGGCTTTCTTTGAGCCGAGGGCCGCAATCAGCCAATAACCTGCGAAGAGTAGCCATGACGCCGCAATGATTTCCCCAGGTGTAATGTTCATGGTCGTCGCCTCCGATGCCGCCGCGTCCTAATGCAACTAATAGGATATCCGAAACCGGGCGAACGGGATCGGAGGCATGCACAGGATGTAGGTGTGAGGCATTATCGCGCCTGCGACGCCTCTTCGGGCGCGACCGGCGGCATACAACGGCATGCCTCGATCGCTCAATAGCTTTCCAAAATCAGCGCTTGCGATTCCTGGTTGAAGTAGTTGGCGGCTTTTGGAATGTGCGGCGCGCGCTGATACAATGGCGGCTTATCACATCACCTTCACCGCCACCCGAGGCCCTATGGCTGAAATTCAACCTTTTCGCGCCTTCCGCTACGACACAAATCGCGTTCCACTCGACAAGGTCTTAACGCAGCCTTACGACAAAATTACCCCAGCGATGCAGGAAAAGTATTATGCCGAGAGTCCTTACAACCTGATCGCGATCGAAAAAGGGCGCGGCGGCCCCGATGACACGCCAGAAAATAACGTTTACACACGCGCCGGGGAAAGAATTCAGCAGTGGATCGCCGGGAAGATCCTGGTGCAGGATCCGGCGCCCAATATCTACGTGTATGCGCAGGAATATTTCGTTCCTGGGACGCACACGCGCAAGACGCGAATTGGATTTATCGCGCTTGGGCGGCTGGAAGATTACGGCGCGCATGTTGTGTTTCCGCACGAGAGGACGCTTTCCGCGCCTAAAGCCGATCGCATCGAACTGCTGCGACACACGCACGCACAGACTGGGCAGCTTTTTATGCTTTATAACGATGCGCCGCGGCGTATTGACTCCTTGCTTGAGGAAATCTCTCAAAAACCGGCACCGCAGGAGATGCAGGATGAATTTGGGGTGACGCACCGGTTGTGGCCTGTGGCGGATGTCGCTACCATTCGCAGAGTTCAAGGCGCGCTGGCCGATAAGAAATTGATCATCGCCGATGGGCATCATCGCTATGAAACCGCGCTGAACTATCGTAACCAGTGGCGCAACGAGTGGCGCGACCAGCTGAAGACGAGCGGTGAACGGCCCGATTCTTATGCTGCTCCTGAATTTGCGATGATGACCTTCGTCAATACGCATTCGAAGGGTTTGACGATCCTGCCTACCCACCGGTTGATTCGTAACATCGCGAATTTTGATTTTGAAACGTTTCGCACCAGCGTTTCACAGTATTTTGATTGGTATTCCTATCCGTTTCACAATTCCGAGGAGCGAGCCGGCGCGTACGCGGAATTCCGCAAGGATCTGGAACGCGTGAATCACGGGCGCAGAGCCATCGGGATTTATGCTGGGGGCGGAGCGTTCTATGCGTTCCTGCTTCGGCGCGATGCCGATTTAGAAGCGATGTTGCCGGATCTTTCCGAGGCGCAGCGTGGCCTGGATGTGATTTTGTTGCACCGGCTCATCATTGAGAAAGGACTGGGCATCAGCGCGGAGCAGGTGACGGCGGAGAAAAACATCGTTTACGAGCGAGAAATGGATGCGGCGATCGCGGGCGTGGACCGCGGCGAAGCGCAGCTGGCGTGTTTGCTGAATCCCGTTCGCGTGCAGCAAGTGGCCGACATTGCATTGGGCGGCGACGTATTGCCACAAAAATCAACGGATTTTTATCCGAAATTATTGAGCGGGATTGCGATTTACAAGGTGGAAGGCCGCGTGGAAGGGCAGGCCGGGGCACGGAGCGGGCAATGAGTGCCGTTAACAATGGCCGGCGCGTGACCCGCACTGCGACCGAAAACCACAATCGGTTTGGGGATGTGCGTGTGCTGATTTTCGATCTCGACGGCACGCTTATCGATTCCAAACTCGATCTAGCGCATGCCGTCAATGCCACTTTGGAGCACCTGGGTCTTGCACCTCACGTTCACGAGAAAATCTTCAGCTTTATCGGAAACGGCGCCGCAATGCTGGTTCGCCGGGCGCTTGGCGAAGGAGTTTCGGAGGCTTACGTCGAAAAGGGGTTGGCCTATTTCCTGAGTTACTATCGCGCGCATATGCTCGATAACACTGTCGCCTACCCCGGCGTGGCGGAAACACTTGCACGGCTTGAGGGTTATTCCATGGCTGTGCTTACCAACAAGCCTGTCAATTTCAGCCGCGCGATTCTCGATGGGCTCGGTTTATCGCGGTATTTTCGTTACGTGTATGGCGGGAATAGTTTCGAGAGGAAGAAGCCTGATCCTGCCGGCGTGGAACTTCTGCTGCGCGATTTTCAGGCTGCGCCGCATGAAGCGATGGTCGTCGGGGATTCCGATGTGGACGTTAAAACCGCGCGGAATTCCGGGGTTTTCGCCTGCGGGGTTACTTATGGTTTCGCGCTCGAGAGTTTGCGGGCGCATCCGCCGGATTTGATGATTGATGGTATTGCGGAATTGCCGGCGCATTTGTCTGCGCGGACGCGAATGTCGTAGGCACTGGTACGCTGGCGAGAAGTTCCGACGATCACTTGAGGGTCGTAGCGAATTCAACGGCGAAGAGCGATCCTTCGCTGCGCTCAGTAATGATAATCTAAATTTAACGTTACTAACGTCATAGATACGAATGGCAATATTGCTGGGAACGGCGGGCGGGTCTGAGACCCGCCGCTACAGAAGTGCCGATGATTGTGCGGCTGGCGCTACAGACTCTGATAACCCTTTGAATGCAACGGTGGACTTGAGGTGACGCAATCGTCTTTCTACGGACGCCCGTGGCTCTGTGTTTTGACTTCCGTTTGATTTTCGCTTTTGCAATGATTTTGTGTGTTTTTCCTGTGCCCCACCTCGATGTGAACGCCGCGCAGGTCAGTCTTTTTCGCGCACAGGCTGCGTCCCGCAAATCGTCGGCCGCAAATGCTAAGAAGGCTGCGTCTGAATCGCTCGCGCTGCCGTTCCACATCGGCGAAAACTTGAATTACAGATTAGCTTGGGCTGTGTTTCCTACTGCTGCTTCCGTGCAGCTTGGCGTCATCGAGCGGCGTAATCTTTTTGGATGGCAGACCTGGCACTTTCGCGCGTCGGTGCATTCGCAGGCTCCCGTGCGTGCTCTCTTCGAAGTGGACGATCAATTCGATTCCTATACCGATGCCGCGACTCTCGAAAGTCATCAATACGAAATGTACCTGAACGAGCTTGGCAAGAAGGACGATCAAGTCTTGCAGCTTACGCCGATCGGGCAATTATCTCGCGGTGGAGTTGCGTCCGCGATCGTGCAGCCCGGGACGCGCGATCCGCTCGGTGCTTTCTATGCGTTGCGTGGCGTGGATTGGCAGCGCACGCCGGAATTCCGCGTGCAGGTCTACGACGGCAGTGACTTGTATCAGGTGCGAGCGCGGCTGGAAATTCCTAGGGAGACTGTTCTGGTGGACGCTGGGAGATTCCAGGCTACGAAAGTTTCGATTCGTCTTTATCGGCATGATAAGGAGGTGCGGGATACGAGTTTTCACGCTTGGTTTGCGCACGATGCTGCGCGGACGCCGGTGCTGATTCTTGCGGAGATGCCGTATGGGAGCGTGCGCGTCGAGCTCACTGCCGCCAAGTGAAATTGGATTGGCGTAAGTGACTGCGCTGCCTGCGGAAACTGCGCGGCGATATGCCGGAGGTTCTTGGCGACAACCGCAGAACGGAATGCGATTAATCGCCGAGGAAAATTCCCAGAGATTCCTGGTGGAAATGTTAGAGATCGTCAGACAAGCAGCGATTAATCGCCCGGATCGATCCAATCTTCGGGCGGGAAATCGATTTGCCAGAAGCTCGGAGACGGCTCAATGAATTCAACTCCTACCTGGGCTTTGCCGGCTTGTGCGCGTCCGACATAAACCACGCGGCATTTCTGGCTGGTCTTGGTGGCCTTATTGTCGAGTGTGATTTCCTGCGCGGCGGCCAGTTGGGCAGCCACTGATATGAGAGCACCGTGAGCGTTGACTACCAGAGTGGCCGTATCTTCATCAAAATCCTGGTTGGAGGCGGTTTTTCCCTTCACGGCGACGGGCACGTTAAGCAGCACCCGCATGCTGCGCCGGCGTCCCCTGTCTGCGATCCAGTCTTTGTGTTCTTTTCTCTGCAATGTAGTGGTGGCGGCCATACCCATAAGATAGGCCGCGCCTCCGTACCGCGCAATGGGACTTTCGTCCCATATTTGTTGGCGATTTCAACGCGGCGATTGTGCCTACGCAAGAACCGTGCTGCACACAACCGGCGACGGCGGCTATTTTCCGCAGCGCGTTTTCAGCAGTGTACGACTTTCTGGCGATGCTGTTTCACGTTCCGCGTGGCGTTACGGGTGTCTACTACCAGTTTCGAGTTCCTTACGATTGCTTCGTAATCGTAGCTGGTGTGATCTGTGGCTATCAGAACGCAATCGTAACTGGCCAGGCGCTCCGGAGTGAGCTCCACTGACTTCATATTGGAAAAATCGTAGTGGCGCATTTTGTGAAGGGAAGGGAAATACGGGTCGTTGTAATCCAGATTTGCTCCGCGCGCGGTCAGGAGTTCCAAAAGCTTCAGTGAGGGCGATTCGCGCAAATCGTCCACATCTTTCTTGTAGGCGACGCCCAGCAGCAAAACTTTCGAGCCTTTCACGCTCTTTTCGTGGTCATTGAGCGCGGTGACCAGTGCCTCCACCACGTTGTAGGGCATCGCGGTGTTTATTTCGCCCGCCAGCTCTATGAAACGCGTGGCGAAATCGTATTCGCGCGCTTTCCATGAGAGGTAATACGGATCGACTGGAATGCAATGACCGCCCAGGCCTGGGCCGGGATAAAACGGCATGAAGCCAAATGGCTTTGTCGCTGCGCTATCGATCACTTCCCAGATGTCCAGGTCCATGCGCAGCGAAAGCTGCTTCAGTTCGTTGACCAGCGCGATGTTTACACAACGGAAAATATTTTCGAGCAGCTTTACCATTTCCGCGGCGCGTGTGGAACTGACCGGCACTACCTTTGAAACGATTTGTGCGTACAGCGCCGCCGCGGCCTGGCCGCTGGCAGGATTAATTCCTCCTACCACCTTTGGAATTTGTGCGAGACCGAAGTTCTTGTTGCCGGGATCTTCCCGTTCCGGCGAGAACGCCAGGTAGAAATCAGTTGCCGTTTTTTCGGCGCCGTCGCCTTTTGACAGCGGACAGCGCAGGCCGCCTTTTTCGAGGATCGGCAGGACCAGTTCTTCAGTGGTGCCGGGATAGGTGGTGCTTTCGAGCACGATCAGTTGGTTGCGCTGCAGATTTGGCGCAATGGCTTGCGCTGTTTTCTCTACGTAACTCAGATCGGGCTCGCGCCGCTCGTCTAGGGGCGTGGGGACGCAGATCAGCACCGCATCCATTTCGCGCAGACGGGTGAAATCGGTGGTGGCGTCGAATCGTTTGTCCTGCACGTGCCGCTTAATCTTGTCGGCTGGAATATGTTGGATGTAGGACTGGCCAGCGTTCAGCTTTTTTATTTTTTCCTGGTCTAAATCAAATCCGGTGACCCGGTGGCCGGTGTCCGCAAATCGCAGTGCCAGCGGCAGGCCCACGTATCCGCATCCAATAATTCCGACTTTGATGTCTTTTCCTGCAAAAAATTCCGGTTTGCGCTCCACACTCATTCGTTTCCTCTATTTTTATTTATGGATTTCCAACAAGTCGCGCGTATAAGGGCTGTAAATTGCATTCGGGCGCTAAAAACCACTATAGCAAGAATCCGAAATCACACAAAGGCGGCTTGGGAGGGCTTACAAGAATGCAGCAACTTGCGGCGTTTTGACTTTCTGAAATGCCTCGGATTGCAAAGGGTCTTGAGATTTTGTTCGCGATGGACGGTAAACAGTCTAGGAATGATTTCTGCTCGTAGGCTGTACCAGCCCGTCGCGGCGATTACCCGGGGCTTGGGCAGCGGTGCGATCAGTTTTCCGCTGCGAGCGAGGAATGCTTGTTCGCGTTCTCGGATTTCATCCATGAAGTGCTTGGGGAGAACCAGAAAATCATCGGCGTGCGTGCTTCGTCCTCGGAGACGATGGGAATCCAGGCGCCGACCGTGAATTTGCCCCACTTTTCCGGATTACGTTCGGCGGCGGAGCGGACCAGTTCGCGATCCAATGCGAACACTTGCAGTAGCGGCGCTTGATTCCGTGGACCTCGGTAGCCTTTTGCAGTAATAATTCAGCAAGATAGGGGCTGTCCTGGCCGGTGATGCCGGTAATTAGTGCGCGCTTGGGACGATCCGATAAGGCGGCCGTCATTTCGTTTACTCCGATAGGTGTATCGACCTCGAGAAAGCCTCTATACCGATTCCGGCTGGGCCGCATTTTTACTTCAGTGAATCCGCAGAGATAAATACAAAGATGACGGTGAAACCTTGCCAAATTGGGGCGCGGCAAGCAGCGCCCCTACGCTCGCGACTTTGAGACAAGCAGCACTCAGCGATTGGCGACGACTCAGCGAGCCCCGTCCCTATTGACTAGCAACGGTGCGGTTTCATCGCCACTTCTGTTTCCGCAACTGAAACTTTTTTGCTCATTTTGTCTTTGAGAGCAATATGCCGGCCATTTCACGCGAGACTTTGCGGCGCTCAAATGATCTTTACTTCGTGACTCCGGGCGTCCCTGCGGGTTGCTCCGCATTGTCATACCTTCGGTGCTGCGCTATCCTCGTTTTCTCATGATCGATATTCACTGCCACCTGCTCGCTGGCCTTGACGATGGTCCTGACTCAATGGAAATGTCATTTGAAATGGCGGAAATGGCTATTGCTGACGGAATTACGCACATTATTTCCACGCCTCATGCGCATCCCAATCATGCTTTTGTTCCCGAACTGGTAAAGCGGCGGCGGGATGAACTGCAGGCGCGGTTCGAGGGGCAGCTGACTGTTGCCACCGGGTGTGATTTTCATCTGAGTTTTGAAAACCTTCGCGAGATTCGGCATGAGCCCAGCCGGTTTACGCTGAACCAGAAGAACTATCTCTTGGTAGAGTTTGCTGACTACTCTATTCCGCCTTCCATGGATCAGACCTTGCATGAGCTGCACCTTGCGGGGCTGCGTCCGATCATCACGCACCCGGAGCGCAATCCTTTAATTCGCTCGAAGCCTGAACGGTTGTTTCGCTGGTTGCGGCAAGGTTGCTTCGCGCAGGTAACCGGGCAATCGTTGCTGGGGAAATTCGGGAAGGCTGCGCAGGATGTGGCTGAAGAATGGATGGGAATGAATGCGGTGCACTTTATTGCCAGCGATGCGCATAACGTTACGACGCGGCCGTTGCGATTGAAGGAAGTTTTCGATCACGTGGCTAAGAGGAGAGGTGAGGATGTGGCGAATGCGCTGCTCGTGGATAATCCGATGGCTGTTTTTGAGGGGCGTTCGCTGCCTTGGGTGCCGGAGTTGGATGACGATGTCGGGCTGAGTCCTGGGGCGACGGCGCCGCGGAAACGCAAACGCTTTTGGTTTTTTTGAAGCGCTTGGCGCGATGCGTTCACGTTCAGGGGGGCTTCAGAGGCTAAAGCTCTCCTCTATCGGTGTCGATTACGGCGGGGCTGAAAGCCCCCTTCCGCTCTCTCAATTTGATTTTGGCGAAAGCGATTACCGGCAGCTATTGGCAGAAGAGTTGCAAGATTTCTTCGTAGCGCTTGAATGGCGCGATCAGATAGGCGCCGGCTATGCTTTCGCTGCGTGCTGTTCGCGCCCAATCCAGCATGCGGCGGGCTAGAACGAATCCGCGCTCGCGTGCGGCTTCGCCGGCTTTTTCCATCTCGCGTAATGTCGGCTCCGGAATGACGATGCCTGGGACTTCGTTATTCAGGCGCATCGCTTGTTTGTAACTTGTCAGTGGCCACAATCCCACCACAATCGGAACCGGGGATTTTCCGCCAAGGCGTTTTAGGAATGCGCGCCAGTGCTCGGGATCGAAAATCGGCTGGGTCATGGCGAAGTGGGCGCCTGCTTCGATTTTGGCTTCGAAGCGGCGCAGTTCTTCGTCGATATCTTCCGCCACTGGATTTACTGCCACACCGATTGTGAAATTCGTGGCGCCACCCAGGCTTTTGCCGGCCCAGTCTGTGCCCTGATTGAGGCGCGACAGAACCCTCACCAGGCCGATCGAGTCCACTTCATAGACGCCGCTGGTTTCGGGGTGATCTCCTAGCGACGGTGGATCGCCTGTGATCGCGAGAATGTTGCGCACGCCGCCGACCGCCCATGCGCCGAGAAGCATGGCTTGCAGGCCGATGATGTTGGCGTCGCGGGTGGTAAGGTGAGGCACGGTCTCGAAGCCGTGCGCTTCGAGTGCGCCGGCTAGCATCAGCGCGTCCATTCCAACGCGCGCGAGCGTGCCGCTGTTGATGTCGATGGAGTCGACTTCCGCGCTGGCCATCACCCGGCCGACCTGTTCTACGATACGGTCGATGGTGACTCCCTTTGGGGGGTCGATTTCTACCGAGGTGACGAATTTGCCTGCCTGAATTTTTTGCCACAACCTGCTTTCAGGCTCGCGGGCGGCAATGCGTCGAAACCGTTCTGCCGGTTCCGCTACTTCCACTGCGGCGCTTGCCGATGCGATTGCGCGTTTCGCTGCTACTGATTTTTGCGGATTCAGTTTCTTTACCGATTCCGCCATCGCGCGAATATGTTCAGGAGTTGTTCCGCAGCATCCGCCAATAATTCGCGCGCCGAGCTCCGCCGCTTCGCACGCGAACAGCGCAAAATATTCAGGCGAAGATTTCGGATATACGATGCGGTCGCCGATGCGTTTAGGAAACCCTGCGTTGGGCATGGCTGAAAGCGGGAGCTTGGCGTGCGCCGCGAGTTCGCGCAGTACCGGCAGCAGAAGTTGCGGGCCGATGGTGCAATTCGCGCCGATGGCCTGAATATTGCTGCTTTTGAGTTTTTCCCAGGCGTCTTGAGGGCGAGTGCCGCCGAAGGTGGTGCCTTCGTCGGAGTAGGTGAGTTGGGCGATTATCGGCAAGCGCGAAAACGAGCGGATAGCATCCGCCACGGCGGCCAGTTCCTCAAGATCGCTGAAGGTTTCCAGTATAAATAGATCCACGCCACGCTCTTCGAGTGCTCCGGCCTGTTCCTTGAAGATTGCGACGATTTCGTCGCGGGCGAGCTCGCGCACGTGCCGGACAATTCCCAGAGGGCCGATGGATCCGGCGATCAGAACCTCGTGTTTGGCGGCCTCGCGGGCCTCGCGCGCAATTTTCACGGCGCGGTGGTTCAGTTCGGCTACGCGATCGGCCATGCCGAATTGGCCCAGCTTGTGACTGTTGGCGCTGAAGGTGTTGGTTTCGATCAACTGCGCGCCAGCTTCGATGTAGGTTTGATGAACGTGAAATACCGCTTCGGCATGGGTCGCGTTTAGTTCGTCCACACAGCGCTGCGGGCCGACGGATTCATACAACAGGGAGCCCATGGCTCCGTCGACTACCAGGATGGAGTTGCTAAGCCGATCGTTAAAATCTTCAATTCGCATAGCGTCTTTCTTTGCGACGTAGCAATTTGCCAGCCATTCGAGACTTTGCGCCTCGACGCCTTACGTGGTCACGGCGTGCCGGAGGTTTTCGCTCGTCACAAAAAGTTAATAATTATACCATCCAACCAAACTGGACCCGCGCGACCTGGGGAAAAGGCGCGAACAGTAGCCCCACTCTAAAACTCTCGAGCGGAATCATTTATGAGTGAAACGAAGAAACCGGCGTTTGTGCAGATGGAGACGGAGCCGGATCGCAATGAAGAATATCGCGGACCATTTTACGAGTTGCGTAAACGCAAACTCTGGTTCTCGCGTGAAGTTCGCATTGAGCACGCTCGGCTAAGGGAATCGTTGTGGACTTATATTCGCAACTCCCGTTTCTTCGTGACGCTTACTTCGCCGTTTATTTATGGATGCATCATTCCGTTCATGATTCTGGATTCATTCATCACTTTGTATCAGGGATTCTCATTCCCGATTTACGGCATACCCAAGGTGCGACGGTCGGAGTACATTATTTTTGACCGCGGGCAACTGTGTTATTTGAATCTGCTCGAACGGATCAATTGCGCGTGCTGCTCGTACGGGAATGGGTTGATGTCTTACGGGGTGGAAATCGCGGCGCGTACCGAACAGCATTGGTGCCCCATTCGCATGCGCATCGGATTTATTATCCTCATGACCGCTGTCCGCATTTCCTCCCCTACGGCGACGCCAAGGCGTATCGTGAGCACATTGAAGTAATCCGCACGGATTTCAGGGATTTGCAGGGCTAGAGATAGTTTTCGGGCGACTCGAAGTGTCGCACCACGAAAACCTGGGTCAGGTTGCGTTTCCCACCACGGCGCTCGCAGTCTAAAGGATGCAGGATAAGCCAGGGCTGCCGGGC
This sequence comes from uncultured Acidobacteriota bacterium, assembly GCA_963703675.1. Taxonomy (GTDB): domain Bacteria; phylum Acidobacteriota; class Terriglobia; order Acidiferrales; family UBA7541; genus Palsa-295. The sequence goes on from CAVPFH010000019.1 coordinate 422,902, forward strand.
TTTAGCGCTTCTGGCCAACGAGGCCGGCGACTGTGTCCATCAGGTCAAACTTTGTGAGGACCTCGAGTTTTGCGTCGGGCATTTCTACGAATACTGCGGGGCTGTCGTGGCTCAGGATGTGAGTGACACGTTCGATCGGTGAGGTTGATGGAACTTGTGGGAGTGCGGCGCCCATTACCTCGCGGATCACCAGTTTGCGAAGATCTTTTCCCTGTAGCGCGAGATTCAGAATTTGATCCTCGAAAACCGTGCCGATGGATTTTCCTTCTTCGAGAATCGGGAGCTGCGAGATATCTTGTTGCTGCATGGTTTGCAGGGCGTGAAAGACAGTTTGATACGGACCGGCGACGATCATGTCCCGGCATTTGCCGTTCTGGCGCTTGACGCGGATGACGTCCGCGGCCGAGAGCGCGACTTCGGCGTCGACGTAGCCGTGCTCGCGCATCCAGCCGTCGTTGTAAACTTTAGACATGTAACGCGTGCCCGAGTCGGGCATGAAGGCGACGATCACGTCACCCTTCTTCGCCGTCTTCGCGACTTTTAGAGCGCAGGAGATGCAACCGCCGCCTGAGCCTCCGGTGAAAATGGCCTCCTGCTTGGCCAGGCGCCGCGCCCAGACGAAACATTCTTCGTCGTTTACCTGCAGGACGTCGTCAAGAATATTGAGGTTCATGGTGCCGGGGAAGAAGTCTTCACCGATGCCTTCCACCACGTAGGTGAGCGCTTTGCCTACTTTGCCGGTCTTAGCTTTTTCGTAGTAGAGCGAGCCGATCGGATCGACGCCGATGATTTTAACGTCGGGGTTTTGTTCTTTGAGGTAACGGCCCACACCCGAGATTGTGCCGCCCGTGCCTATGCCGCAGACGAAGTGCGTGATTTTGCCTTCTGTGTCCTTCCAGATTTCCGGGCCGGTCGTGCGGTAGTGCGCTTCCGGGTTCATCGGATTTTCGTATTGATTCGGGTAGAAAGAATTGGGGATTTCGCGCGCGAGTTTTGCTGCTACGGAATAGTAGCTGCGCGGGTCTTTGGGTTCGACTGCTGTAGGGCAGACGATTACTTCCGCGCCGAAGGCTTTTAGCAGGTCGATTTTTTCGCGTGATTGCTTATCTGTGATTGTGAAAACGACTTTATAGCCGCGGACGCAGGCTACCAGCGCGAGGCCCATACCTGTGTTGCCTGAGGTTCCTTCGATAATGGTGCCGCCTGGTTTAAGTTTGCCTGTGCGTTCGGCTTCGTCGATCATCCAGATGCCGATGCGGTCTTTTACCGAGCCGCCGGGATTCATGTAGTCGGCTTTTACGTACACTTCGGCCTGGGAATCTTTCGCCAGGCGGTTCAGGCGGATGATCGGGGTGTTGCCGATGGCATCCAGGATGTTGTTGCACTTCATATGCGCGGGTTCGCTCCGACGAGGATGGTTGAATATTAAGCTTAGAGAGTTTTGCAAAGCGTGGCAAGCGGGAAGCCGCGTGCGTTTCCGGGATTGCGATTGGTTTTGCGTTTGCAGCCGTCGGTTGCCGATCGCACGACATTACGGCAGTCATGTTACGAGAACTGGAAACGACCACCACTTGCACCCAGCCTGACCTCTGCCGGCTCGACATAAACCGTAGAGCCGCCGCTACGTGTGCTGTTCAGGGAGTCGCAACTCGCCCATGCTATGCTTTTTGTAATGTTGCCGGGCGCGTCGGACGCGGAATACCTTTTTTACGATGGGCACTGTGCGTTGTGCCATGGCGCTGTGAAATTTGTGCTGAGGCATGATCGTAGTGGCCGGATGTTTCGTTTTGCTCCGCTCCAGGGTGAGACGTTCGCCGCGCTGGTGGCGCCGGAACGGCGGACTGGACTGCCAGAAAGCATGGTTGTGTTGACGCGCGATGGAAGATTGCTGACGCGATCTGATGCTTGTTTGCATGTTTTACGGCGGCTTGGCGGTGGGTGGGTTGCCTTTGCGGATCTGCAGTCGGCGATTCCGCGGGCGCTGCGTGATTTTGTGTATGATTTTGTGGCGTGGGTGCGTTATGGCGTTTTCGGGTGGCGTGATGAGGTTTGTCCTGTAACCGCGCCGGAACTGCGGGCACGCTTTGATCCTTAGACATGGCTTAAACAGGGCAAGGAGGGAACATGCAGCAGCGGCAGAATGTGTCTTCGGGGTCTCCTTGGGAACCGATTGTCGGTTATTCACGCGCTGTACGCGTTGGTGCGTTCGTGCAAGTTGCTGGCACTACCGCGTTTGACGCTACCGGCAAGATCGTTGGAGTTGGCGATCCTTATGCTCAGGCTGTGCAGACTTTACGGAATATTGAAAGCGCGCTGGCTGAGGCTGGGGCGAAGATGTCTGATGTGGTGCGGACCCGCATTTTTGTGACACGTATTGCCGATTGGAAGGAAGTTGGGCGAGCGCATGCGGAGTTCTTTGGGGAGATTCGGCCTGTGACTTCGATGGTGGAGGTTAGTCGTTTGATCGTCCCGGAGATGATGGTGGAGATTGAGGCGGATGCGATCGTGGGGTGATGAGGCGGGTACAAAAACGCGGTTCTCTGGGATTCCCGGCGCTGTTGACGAAAAAGCGAAGAGAGGTTCTTCGCTTCGCTCAGAATGACGAACAACCAACAACCCAACATCAACCCCAACATCAACCCCGCCCACTGCAGGTGGCCTCTACAGACTCAAGATCAGGTTCACCTTCGTCGAGTAGCGACAGCGGCGACTCTTGCGTTGTAACACAATATTCACAATCGTCAAGATGTCGATTCGGTAGAATCGGGCTCCATGGCAACAGACCATTTGCAGATTGTTACATCGGCCGGTAGCCGCGAAGGCCAGAAAGTTTTGACGCTGACGGGTTCGCTGAATATTCAAACGGTTTTCAGTTTCCAGGCGGCTACGCGTGAGGAGACTGCCCCGAAGCTGGTTCTGGATTTCAGTGCTGTAGCTTACGTGGATTCTGCAGGGTTGGGCGCGCTGGTTGGAGCTTATGTTGCGGCGCAGCGTACGAAGCGTAAATTAGCCGTGGCTGGAATGAACACGCAAGTGAGGGCGCTGGTCGATATGACTCAGGTTGGGACCCTCATTAAGTCTTACGCCACAGTGCAGGAAGCCGAAGAAGCGCTGGGCTAAACTTCGTCAACGTTGTAATGCACACTTGTAATTCAAACTTCAGAACAGGACTCGATCGGAACCGTTCCGCATTTTACCGTAAAGCAAAAACCTACCCGCCTGAAGGCAGTCGCTACAAGACCCGAGCTAATGCGGATTGTGACTCCTTCGGTACGCAAAACGTCGGCTTACGGCCGAATGCCGGTATCTGCGTACGCCGCCGCTTCTTCGGCTTTTAGTTTCGGTGTGATCCGCTTCATTACCCACCGCACAATCAGTACATTCAGGAAAATTGAAATCAGGGATGCGGCTAACGTTGCTGTGAAGACCTCTTCGCCTACCAGGCCCGATTTTCTTGCTACCTCTACTAAAATAAAGGATAGCTCGCCGATTTGCGTCAGGCCTGCCGCTACGGCGATCGATGTCCAGAGCGAGTAGCGGAACAGGCGCATTACAGCTGTCCAGATTACGAATTTGCCTATGACAATCAGCAGGAGCATCGCGACTAGCAGCCCAAGATTGTGCATGATGACGCTGGGGACTACGAGCGTTCCCAACGAAACGAAAAACAGGGCGACGAATGCGTCGCGCAACGGGATCAGGGCTGTATGCGCTTCGTGGAGATCTTCCGAGCCGCTAATCGAGAGACCTGCTAGAAATGCGCCCAGGGCTACCGAGAAACCGACCGATTGGGCTACTGCGGCTGAGACCAGGCAGATGGCGATGGCCACCAGCAGGAAAAGTTCTGAGTCTTTGGTTTTGGCTACATTGCGCAGGACCCGGGGAACGACCGTCATTGCGAGGAAGACGAGCGGGATGAGCAGAAGTATGGCTTTGCCCAGGGTCCAGGCGGCCTTTGCGAAGCGGCCTTCGGCGGGGCCGTTGAAGATGGGGATGATGATGGTCATGAAGACTACGGCGATGTCTTCTACCAACGTGATGCCGATCATCACGCGGCCGTACTGCGTGTTCATGGCCCCGCTATCGGCCAGCATTCGCGCGAGAACCATGGTGCTGGCTACCGAGATTGTGGCGCCGATTAGGAAGCCGTGGATGAACGTCCAGCCGGCGATCCAAGATGCTGCCAATGCGAGTGAGACCGACAGGCAAATCCCCAACGCGCCTCCACCTATGGCAATCCACTTCACGCGCAACAGGTCTGGGATCGAGAAATCGACTCCGATGGAAAACATGAGGAGAACTACGCCGACTTCAGCGAATACTTCGAAAGTGTGAAGGTTTGAGATCCGAGGGCCTGGCGTGAACGGGCTGATTACGATCCCGCCCAGCACGAAGCCCAGGATCAGCGGGAGTTTCAGACGCCAGGCCAGGATGCCGCCGAGAACCGCGGCCAGGAATATATAGGTTAAATCGCGAAAGAGGACTGGATTTGCTTCCATCGTCCGTGTTGTCCGGGAATTGGACGCACAAATCTACTTGGTCGGCCGCGTAGCCGCAATCTAAAAGTCCTGCGTAGGTGTGCGGCGATATTTGATGTTTTGAGAAACTTGCGCTCAGAGGATTCGCAGGGCTGAGGCACACTTGGAACACGCCGCTCATGTAGGCTCCGACTAGCCCCGCGCGTATGCGATAGAATGTCAATGTAATGGAACGATTTTACCGCGCGACAATGAAAATCACCGGCGACACGATGTTCGGCCGGTTAGCGTTTACTTTTCTATTGTTATGCGCGGTGGCGGTTGGGGCCGCGGTTGGGTTGTTGTTCGTATATTCCAGCGATTTGCCGGAAATTCATGCGCTGCAGGATTACCGCCCCAACGTGGTGACCGAGTTGTATGACGACGATGGGCAGTCCATTGGCACGTTTGCGCTGCAACGGCGGATTCTGCTTACTTACGGGCAGATTCCGAAAGTTCTGAAGGACGCGATCCTTACTACCGAAGATCAGCACTTTGAGGAACATTGGGGCGTGGACATTCCTCGAGTGCTCGAGGCTGCTTGGCACGACATTCGGCACCATCGCCTGGCGGAGGGCGCCAGCACTTTGACGATGCAGCTTGCCGGCGGGCTTTTTCTGAATCGTTCGGACCGCAGCGCGCGGCGAAAGATTGAGGAAACCCTGCTGGCGATTCAGATCGAGCGGCATTACACCAAAGAACAGATTTTCACGATGTACTGTAACCAGATTTATCTGGGGTCGGGAAATTACGGGTTCGAAGCAGCGTCTGAATACTATTTCAACAAGCCGGTCGGAAAACTTACGCTGGCGGAAGCCGCCACGCTCGCGGCGATTATTCGCGGGCCGATTTATGCACCGGTGAACCATCCAGACCGTGCGCTGGCGCGGCGCAACCTGGTGCTGGTGTTGATGGCTCATGACCGCAAGATCACGCAGGCGGATACCGATGCCGCGACGAGGCTGCCGCTGGGATTGCATATTGAACCTCTGCGTAATGATCTGGCTCCGTATTTCATTGAGGAAGTACGACAGTATCTGGAACACACCTACGGTACCGTGGCCGTTCACGAGCAGGGACTGCGCGTTTATACCTCGTTGAATACGGCGATGCAGAAAGCTGCGGATCAGGCGGTGCGCGACGGTTTGCATTCCTATGACCGGCGGCATGGCTGGCGCGGGAACCTGCCGAATATTTTGGCGCTGCATCAGGGGCCGCTGGAGAAATACCAGAGCGATGACTGGCGCGACGCGATTCAGAAGGGCGATTACGTCACCGGTCTGGTGACTACGGTTGAGCCCACGTTTGCGTCGATTAAAATCGGGCCTTACCACTCGATGATGACGCCTGCCGATTTTGCCTGGACCGGCGAGAAGTCTCCGCAAAAACTTCTCGAGGTCGGCGATCTGGTTTGCGTTTCGATCAAGGAGCTTTCGGGGCTGACGGCTCGCGTGCAATTGGAACAGACGCCCGCTGCGCAGGCTGCTTTGCTCGCGATTGATAATGCCAGCGGCGAGATCAAGGCGATGGTGGGCGGGTACGATTTCGGGGAATCGAAATTCAATCGAGCGACGCAGGCGCTGCGGCAGACTGGCAGTTCGTTCAAAGTGTACGTATATGCGGAAGCGCTCGAGATGGGGATGAACCCGTTCGACACGGTGGTGGACGAGCCGGTTACGTTTCGCAGCGGCGGGCAAAATTATTCGCCGCACAATTACGACAATAAATTCGAGGGGCGGATTACATTGCGGCGGGCGTTGGCGGATTCGCGCAACGTGCCAGCGGTGCGCATTCTTGACCATGTCGGTGTGCTCAACGTCGTTGAGCTGACGCGAAAATTTGGGATTACCAGTCCGTTGCCGCCTTACCTGCCGCTGGCGTTGGGTGCCGCGGATTTAACGTTGATGGAGCACGCTTCGGCGTTCACGGTTTTTCCGGACGACGGAATCCATATCGAGCCACATTACATCAAGCGCGTGACTACTTATGACGGCGCTGTGCTTGAGGAGCCGAAGCCTAAGGTGAATGATGTGGTGCCGCCGGACGTCGCACGGACCATGGTGGCGATGCTAGAGGAAGTGGTGCAGTTCGGCACCGGCGTGCGTGCGAAGGAATTGGGCCGTCCTTCGGCGGGAAAAACCGGTACGACCAACGATTTTACCGACGCATGGTATATCGGATTCATTCCGCAGATCACTGCTGGAGTTTGGGTGGGGAACGACGATAAACGCATCTCGCTTGGAAAAAAAGAGACTGGAGCCAAGGCAGCTTTGCCAATCTGGCTGGAATTCATGCAACAGGCGACGCAGGGGATGCCCGTTGTGAATTTTTCGAATGTTGTGCCGCTGGAAAAGATTGCACCTACCAAGAAGATTCAGGTCGACGTGGCCGACACTGCGCCGCCGACCGATGCTGCCGAGCAAGGTCTAACGGAAACCAAGGCGCCTGTTTCCGCGGGACCGAAAACACCGAAGCTAGCCCCCAAAGTAGCTCCAACTACACCTCCGAGGGCCGCGCCTGTCTCCGGAGCCACGCATACCGGCACATCGGGGAATAATGCGCCGCAGCAGGAGTCTTCCATAACGGCTTCCGCAGCTGCCGCGCCGCATCCGCACTAGTTCTTGCGGCGTGCTCGCTTCTTCTATTTGTGTACGGGATTCAAATCCATTCCGAAATGCGGTTGCGGGTAGGCCCCATCCATTTCTACCGGGACTACCGAGCCTTTTTTCTGGTCGAAGAGTGGAGCGAGCGCTTTGGCAAAGAATGATTTCACGCCGGTGGAGGTTTGCGGCAGCTTGGCGTCCATTCTTAGTGTGCCGTGGAAGTCGATTTTGTGATTCAGCAAGTTATAGGTTCCGTGGAGTTGCGCTGCGGCGCCCGGGACGTTGAAAGAAAGAGTGGAGAAGGTTGCGATTCCGTTATGCACTTCTACGTGGCCTGCCAGATCGGAAATTACATCTTCTCCTGAGGGCGGGGAATTTTCGGCGTTCTTTTCGCCTCTGGCGCTCTCACTTAGTTTGTCCACTTGTTCCTGTGTCTTCGGGCGGAATTGCCCACCCTCAACACCGAAATCTCCTATCAGTGTGACTTCCTGCAAAAAAGGACGCCCCTTCGGTGGAATGGTCACCTGCGCGCGGAAGCTGGTTACCCCGGCCATCGGAGAATGTTTTGAAGTGACGAAGAGCCAGAGCACGTCGTCGATGTGGCCGTTGGTCACCGAAAAATCGACGGTCGTAAATTTTTTGGGCATTCCGGTTTTGCTTTGAATGTCGCTGGTGGCCGAGACAGCAGTGTGCATGAACGATGCGTCGACTCTTTGCAGTCGTACGTCTCCGTTCGTTCCGTTAACCAAGCCCGTGAGCTTAGTCCTAAGGTGAACTGGATGACCGCTGCCGGCAACCGTAAAGTCGGGGACGTCGACAGTGGCCTGAACTGCGATGTGATTTAGAATTCCACTGAATTGGCCTTGGGATGACAGCGTGCCGGCGATTCCGTTAAAGGCGCTGAGGTCGGCTTGATTGAACGTGAACGAACCTGAAACGGGCGTTGGGCCGGAATCGCCGGATTGCCAGGGACCGAACTTCCCGGTGGATTGGACTTCTCCCGGCGGCTCGGGAGTTTTCATCGTGATGTGATAGGACATGCTGCTATGCGCGCTGACCGACTCCAGCATCAGCTCGTGAATCTCGAACTTGAGCGCGGGATTATCGTGCCGTGCAATTTCCAGGACTGTTCCGCTAGCGACAATCTCGCCGATGGTCATGTTCGAGGTTGAGCTGCCGAACGAGAATTTCACGCCGCCGTCGGAACCGATCGCCGGGATGTGAATCTGCAAACCATCGGCGATCACCCGGTAGATATGGTGAGGCTTGACGATGATGTCCCAGTAATCGGCTTGGATCGTGAGTCTTTGAATGATCACGAGGTGCGATGCGCCCGGCGCTGTTCCGGGCTCATCGAAAGTAACCCCTTTGGCCACGCAACCGGGATGTGGGAAGTATGTCGTGCTGAAATGTTCGATGCCGAGACTTCCGGGAAGAATTTCGTTCAGTGACGTGCGCACACTGCTTTGTGAAAACGGCCAGTAGTGAATCCAAAGAAAAATTGCAACGAGCACGATCATAAGACAGGAAATCGCCACGATGAGAAACCAGCCACTCCGCAGACCGTGGCTTAGTGGCGGCACTATTTCCGTGCTGGGCGCCGCGGATGCGGTCGAGACATCGACCGGAGCTGCCATGATTGAATTCTCCTGAGGCCCAATTATTCGCTGCTTGGACTGTAACATCCGTAGGAATAGGCGCACTCGGGTGTAAACCTTAGATTCAAGAGTTCAGGCGTCCTCTCTGAAGGGATCCCATCCCCTCGGTTTGAGCGGTTGCTTGCGACCATCTGCATAAATCAGCACGAGCTTGCGTAGAGATGTGATCCGACCGATGAGGCTGAGTTCTGCGAAGCCCGGCGCGCTGCGTAATTGGTTGACCAAGCGCTGCGGCACGGTGAATAGAAGCTCGTAATCTTCGCCGCCGTGGAGCGCCAGTTGCACGGGATCGATATAGCGTTTGCCGAGCTTTTTTAGGATTTCCTTAGAAACCGGCACCACCGGGAGTTTGTCTGCCCAGATCTCGGCGCCCGTGCGGCCGGCGGTGCAGAGACGAGCGAGATCGGTTGAGAGGCCGTCGGAAATGTCCATCATGGATGAGGCGACAGGATGCTGGGCTAGCCATGCGCCCAAGTCCGGACGAATTTTGGGGTACAAATGCTGCTTCGTGACGGCTTGAAAGCGAGGGTTCCGAGCGTAGCCGCGCAGGACCATGGCCAGGCCCAGTTGTGCGCGGCCGAGTTTACCGCTGACGTAAATAAGATCGCCTGTTCGGGCGCCTGAACGTCTCAATGCCCGGCGAGGCGCGATTTCGCCGATGGTTGTGATGCTGATGAAGACGCGATCACTTTTTGTAGTGTCGCCGCCGATGATGGACATGCCGAGTTCGCGTGCGGCGCGCGCCATGCCTCGCAGGAAACTACTGAGCCAGTCTTGGCGCATGGCTTTTGCACTGAGCGCGAGCGTGAGTAGAAAGAATCGCGGGGTGGCGCCCATGGCTACCACATCGCTTGTGGCCCGAACCAGGGACTTGTAGCCGACCGACTCCGGCGGGTGAGTCTTCATCAGGAAATGAACATTTTCGAGAAATGCGTCGGAGGTAAAGACCCATTCGGCTTTGCCTGTTGGCGCCAGGATCGCGGCGTCGTCACCGCTAGCGAGACAGAGCACTGAGGAACTCAGAGCGGCTGGGCTGAGGTGCCGGCGGTGAGAGGTCGCGGGGTTCGCGAGAGCCGGCAATTCAAGAGGCTTCTTCGACGCTGCTTCGGCGATGAGCGGGCGAAGCACGTTTCGTGCGTTGCCGCGCAGTGATTGGGCTGTGATTGACCGTCCTTTTTGCGCATGGGACAACAAAACCGGGCCGATCGATAGTGCTCGAGTAATCCTTTCGACCAGCTGTCCTTCGTCGGTCATCTGAACTCTTGTCCAGTTGTATTCGGTTCCGCGACTAAGGTAAGGTTTCTCTACGGAAAAGCATAATGAAAATTACAGCGAACCTCGCCGGCTCGGCAGTTTGCGAAGTTGGGGCTCCCATGGAGAATAGAAGAATGAAGTTGACCTCAACAGAGTCGCTGAGTAGAATCCACGCGGTTTCGGGGCAGGCCTCTGTTTTTGGACTTCTCACTGAATCGGCTGACCACGACAGGGGACGCGTGGCCATTTTCTGTACGCCGAGTGACGTTATCTAAGGGAAGCAATAAACATTATGAAGGGAAAGTATTACACGTTCTTTTTTGCGTCCAGCGCGTCCGGCGGCATGCAGCGGGTGCGCGTGCCGTTCTACGTATTGCACGCGCTGGCGATTCTGGCTTCCGTGGGCGGCGTGACCGTGCTGGCCGGAATGGGATCGTACTCCCGCATGCTGTGGAAAGCTGCGAGTTACAATTCGCTCCGGCGAGAGCAGGACACTTTGCAGCAACAATATAAAGCCTTGCAGACGGAAGTGAAAGACACCAACCAGCGCTTGGATTCGCTGCAGTCATTGGCCAGTGAAGTGGCCGTAGCTTACGGAATCACCCGGTTCCGTCAAACGCCGTTTGCTTTCAGCGATGATGCCGGGCAGCCGGATGCGGAGTATCAGGAATCGTTGGATCAGTTCAGTTACCTTGCGAAGAACGCGTCGGCCGTTGGAGTTTCCTCCCATCAAATTGGTTTGCTGCCTACTCCGCAGCTGAGCAGCTTAGGAATTGTGCCGAGTCTCTGGCCGGTTGTCGGCGAGATCACCGGGCACTTCGGCGAACGGCTGGATCCTTTCAGTGGCGAAGGCGCGTTCCACGCGGGCATGGATATTGCGTCCCATTACGGCGACCCGGTTCACGCGACGGCAGACGGCGTGGTTGCGGTTATGGACCAGCGCGCCGGCTACGGGCGCCTGGTTGTAATCGATCATGGATACGGCGTCACTACCTGGTACGGCCACCTCTCTGCGTTCGCGACGCACGCCGGCACGCACGTGAAGCGTGGGGATGTGATTGGATTTGAGGGCGCGAGTGGACGCTCGACCGGGCCGCACGTTCACTATGAAGTTCGTATTTACAATACTCCCGTGAACCCCTGGCGCTACCTCAGCAAGGCGGCTACATCCGCAGCAGCAGCCGATTAGTTCGAATCAACCTGTCGAGGCTTTCCATTACAAGTAGAACCTTTCGATTTGGCAACCGCCGAATCTCAGGGTGAATGGCCCTGCCGGCGATTCACCTGAACTGGGGCCGCTGGTCGTGACGACTACGGGCGTGTGCTGATTGTCCTCGGAGGCGGCGCGGTATTCAGCATTGCCGGAGTTAGGTCAAGAACTATGCGTACCATTTTGCTTTGATGTGTGATTTGCGCCTGATTAATGAGCGCCTGAAGGAAAGCAATCTGCTCTTTGTTCATCTGCCGGCGCATACTGGGATCAGAGAGCGCCATGGAACCAGCAATCTTTCCTGTCTCCAGCAGAAAAGAAATCTGCAGAGCGTTTTTCATCGAATCGCTCTCGGCGTCGAGCGTTAGCCTTAAATTGTTGCCGTCGGGTTGGCCAGCAAGCGTGAGAGCCTGGACGCTGCGCGCGAGTTGTTCGAGTTGCGGCGCGCTGCTGAAATTCGCGTAGAAGCTCGGCGGAAGATGGTCGGTGCGCGCGACGGCGAAAATCGGGGCGCCGGCCACGCGTTGAATGCGGGATTCCAGCACACGATCACGAGACGATGACCCTGAAGAATTGATCTTATCGAGAAGATCCGTCGCGTTCTTGCCACCGGCGATGGCGATGCGCGTCGGCGAAAGAAAAGTGAGCGACACGGGAGGACTGCCGGGAACGTCAAATACTGTTTGCCCGCCCCGAGTTATTTGCTTGCCTGTGCGCAGGGCGTAAGCTTGAATTTTTTGTTGGTCGAAGCGTCCATCAGCAATCGCCAGAACGCGATCATCACCCAGAACATTTGCCGGGGTGCCGAAACTCGCTGGCCACATCGCGACGGCGGCGTGGTCGAGGTCGCGCGCGTAGTCAAAGCCTGTGCCACGAACGAATTCCCCATAGTCACGATCTGATTGAGTTCCCGGCCACGCCAGCCCGAGCGCAGCGGCGAGCGGAGAATTCTGTAACGTTCGCAAACTGTCTGCGTCTATATAAGCCACGGCCGGCGCGTCGGGCGGCAGCTGGTTCAGCACGCTGGTCGTTTGGGTGACGACGGCTGGTGAGGGACCAGTTCCGGTGACGATTGGCGGAAGCGGACGATTCTGATGATAATAGAAAATGCCACCGGCGACGATGAGGCAGAGCAGTAAGATTGCTATGACGATCAATGCGCGTTTTGTGGATGACATAAAGCCTTGAACTTTGCGACGGCTCTGACAAACTTAGTGTAATGTTTTCGTCTCCGGCTGCGTAGAAGAATCAGCGGTTAATTTTCACGCAATTCATCTCAGCATTGCGACCGCAATAATTCCCAGCGAACTTGCTCGCTGGGGCGAGCCTGCGAACTCCGTCAACGTTGCGGTTTCGCGAAGGAAGGAATCGAAGATGAAAGTCGCATGGATGAAGGTAGCTTGCTTGGGCTTGTTCTGCCTGGTCATCGGATTTTCGGTACAAGGCCAAGTGACCCCAACGTCGACCGCGAAACCGGCATCGACTTCTGCGCCGGCTGCCGGCCCTACGCCCACCGCTGATCAGGTTCTCGCTCATTATGTGGACGCCATCGGCGGACGTGCGGCGTGGATGAAATTGCATTCGCGCGTTTCAAAGGGGACGATTGAAATTCCGGCGATGAATAATCTCAGCGGAACTGTCGAGATTCACGAAAAGGCGCCTGCCTTATTGCTAGCCGTGATCATTCTTGGTGGCGCAACGTTTGAGCAAGGGTTCGATGGAGCCACGGCATGGTCCCAAGATCCGCAGAATGGTTTGCGAGTATTGACCGGCGCGGAATTGGACGACGCCAAACGCGAAGCGGATTTTTATCATCCGCTCGATCTGAAAAAACTCTATACGAAGATGACTGTTACTGGCACTGAGAAGGTGGGAGACCGGGATGCGTACGTTGTCGAAGCTACGCCTGCTCAGGGCGATCCGGACAAGATGTATTTCGATACGCAGAACTGGCTATTGGTTCGGAGCGTCAATAGCCGTCACACGCCAGACGGCGTCGCGGTGTTCCAGGCCGAAGTCGGGGATTACCAGGACGTGGACGGTGTGAAGCTACCTTTCACCGTGCACCAGACCAGCGCGGAGTCGAGTTTCACCATTACTTTCACTGAAATTCATCATAATGTGGAACTGGCAGACAGCCAATTCGCCAAGCCAGCCGCTGAACCGCCGGCTAAATAGCTGGAATGACAGGGTGGTTTGCAGATTGAGCGGCTTTGATTGTATAATGGTAGGACACTTGGGGCGTTCGCAGAGCCGGATACCTGGCGGTCTGGCAAAGATCGTGCCTTCCTTGGAAACTTGCTTGCAATTCGATTGCCTCTATGATAATTTTGCTGGGTTTGCGGTGCTGGCGTAGCTCAGTTGGTAGAGCATCTGATTTGTAATCAGAGGGTCGGGGGTTCAACTCCCTCCGCCAGCTGAGATTAGCGTACGGAAAATTTTTTGGCAGGGGTTGCGGACGGAATTCCTCGCGACAAGAGCGCTAGGGCTGGTGTCTCTGGACACGAGCCCTTTCTGCATTGCGGAGTGCCCCGCGCAGCAGTCCGGTAACAGAAACTTGTTTGAACATGCGGGATGCAGTTGTGTCCCGAAAGATTTTCACGGGACAGCTCCAGCGTTCCGTGGTTTTTGCGGGACGGGTGGGTGAGTGGCTAAAACCAGCAGACTGTAAATCTGCCGCTCCTTGCGGGCTACGGAGGTTCGAATCCTCCCCCGTCCACCAGTAACTCGCGTGACCCAGCGGAAGGCCAGCGATGGTTGGACATCTGGGCAAAAGTATTCCAACGACTCACGAACTTCAGAAGCGCGGCAGTTCCGGCGGCGAGTCTGATTGCATAGCGGGGGATGCGGGGCGACCGGTAAGAGCCTGGGTAGCTCAGTTGGTAGAGCGCGTCCTTGGTAAGGACGAGGTCACCGGTTCAATCCCGGTCCCAGGCTCCAGATTGCAGGCTGGCGAGGCTCGGCGCGGTGTTTGATTGGGGATTCGCGGCGGCCTTGGTGGTTGGGAGTTTTTGTTGGGAGTGAGCGGGGGTAACTCAGTGGTAGAGTCTCTGCCTTCCAAGCAGATGGTCGCGGGTTCGAGTCCCGTCCCCCGCTCCATTGCATAACCGTAACGAAGCAACCAAAACTTTTATAGATGTAACGGTAGTGAGACGTTTTCACGCGGAATACGCAGCGAAGTCCTAATACGAGGGTGATAGCAGATGGCGAAAGAGAAATTCGAGCGTAATAAGCCGCATGTGAATATCGGGACGATCGGGCACATCGATCACGGCAAGACCACCACGACGGCGGCGATCACAAAAGTATTATCGAAGAATAATCCGAAAGTGTCGTTCCGTGCGTTCGACACGATTGACAACGCGCCTGAAGAGCGCGAGCGTGGAATCACGATTGCGGTTTCGCACGTCGAGTACGAGACGGCGAACCGGCACTACGCGCACATCGATTGCCCTGGTCACGCGGACTATGTGAAGAACATGATCACCGGCGCGGCGCAGATGGACGGCGCGATTCTGGTGGTGGCCGCGACCGATGGTCCGATGCCGCAGACCCGCGAGCACATCTTGTTGGCGCGGCAAGTTGGCGTGCCTTACATCTGCGTTTTCTTGAACAAGTGCGACATGGTGGATGATCCTGAGCTTTTGGAATTGGTTGAGCTGGAAGTTCGCGAATTGCTGAAGAGCTACCAGTATCCCGGCGATGATCTGCCGGTGATTCGCGGGTCGGCTCTGAAGGCACTCGAAGGCGATCCCAAGTGGGAGAAGTCGATCGTCGAGTTGATGGAAGCGGTGGATAAGAGCATCCCGCAGCCGGTGCGAGACATCGATAAGCCGTTTGCGATGCCGATTGAAGATATTTTCTCGATTTCTGGCCGCGGCACCGTGGTGACCGGCAGGATTGAACGCGGCAAGGTGAAGGTCAGCGAGGAAGTTGAGATTGTGGGATTCCGTCCGACGATGAAGAAGACGGTGACGGGGATCGAAATGTTCCGCAAGCTGCTGGATGAGGGCATGGCGGGAGACAACGTCGGTTTGCTGCTGCGGGGCACGGAAAAAGATGAAGTGGAGCGCGGGCAGGTGCTGGCGAAGCCGGGATCGATCACACCGCACACGAAGTTCAAGGCTGAGGCGTACGTGCTGACCAAGGAGGAGGGTGGGCGGCACACGCCGTTCTTCACCGGTTACCGGCCGCAGTTTTATTTTCGCACGACCGACGTTACAGGCGACGTGAAGTTGCCGCAGGGAGTTGAGATGGTAATGCCGGGCGACAATATTTCTTGCGAGATCACTTTGATCACGCCTGTGGCGCTGGAGAAGGGGTTGCGCTTCGCGATCCGCGAAGGCGGGCATACCGTCGGGGCCGGCGCTGTTGCCGAGATCATTGAGTAAAAGACCATGCGAGAGATCATCACTTTACAGTGCAACGATTGTAAGAACCGGAATTACACGACGACCAAGAACCGTAAGAAGCATACGGAACGGTTGGAGACGTCTAAGTTTTGCAATATTTGTCGCAAGCATACGGGACACAAAGAGGTTAAATAGTTCTCCGTTTGCCTCGCGGAGTTGGCGGATGCGCCTTGGTTGCAGCTGGCGATACTTGGTTTTGTTACCAGATTCGCTGCAATGAGCGAACAGCGGCGTCGGCCTGTGAAATTGATTTGGAATGAGTTTTGCGGTTCTTCTGCCGCGTCAGAGGAAGAGATTAAGGGCTGGAATCGGAGTAAGAAGTTGGCTTTGGCTGAGCGGTTCGGGGTTGGATGTGTCCTGGAGCGGCCTTTGGTTCGGCGCCGGGTAAAGGGGAGTAGGTTTAACGGTAGACCATCGGTCTCCAAAACCGAGAGTGGGGGTTCGAATCCCTCCTCCCCTGCCATCTCTTTGATGGTGCAAGATGCGTAAGCGGAATTCGATAGTGCGAAGGCGGATGGCGAAATGGCACAGGCGGCGAAATTGAACAAGGAAGAGTCAGAGCATCGCGTAGATCCATTTTCACTGTTGGAGCCGGTGGGGAAGCTGGGGAAGTATCCGAGGCAGTTCCGGGCGTTTTTGCATGATGTACGCGTGGAAATGAAGCAGGTGAATTGGCCGTCGCGCGCGGATGTGATTTCGACCACGATTGTGGTGACGCTGACTGTCGCGTTTTTTGGCGTGTACTTCTTTTTTACTGATTCGTTGTTTGGGAAAGCCATCAGCTGGTTGATTGCATATGCTAAGAAACTCTGAAGAACCGAAGGCGCGAAACGAAGGCAGCGAAGTGAATGAGGCGGCATTGCACGGCGCTTCTGCGGAAGGCGTGTCCCCGGAGGGTAGGTCTGCGCAAGGTGCCGCAGCGCCCAGTTCGAAGCAGTGGTACATCGTGCACACGTACTCCGGCTTCGAGAAGAAAGTGAAAGAGAGTCTCGAAGGCCGCGTCGCGGCGTTCGGTCTCACGGATAAGATCGGGCAGATCATTATTCCCACTGAATCCGTGGTGGAAGTGCGCGGCGGCAAGAAAGTTATATCACCGCGCATGTGTTACCCCGGTTACGTGCTGGTGGAAATGGATATGGATGATTACACCTGGCACGTGGTGCGCTCTACTCCCCGCGTGACTGGGTTTGTGGGCTCAGGCCAGACGCCTTCGCCGCTGACTGATGAGGAAGTGCAGAACATTTTAAATCGCGCGACGACTACTGCGGAAAAGCCGAAGCCGAAATTGTCGTTCGATCGCGGCGAGAAGGTGCGCATCGGCGAAGGGCCGTTCGCGAACTTCACAGGCGTGGTGGAGGAAGTGAATTCCGACCGCTCGACGCTGAAGGTTTCGGTGACGATTTTCGGGCGCTCGACGCCAGTGGAACTCGATTTCGCGCAGGTGGAGAAAGTCGCGTAACGGATTTGTGCGTGCGGCGCGCGAGAGAGCAAGAGAGATCCTTCGCTGCGCTCAGGATGACGATCGTATAGAGGAAGAAGAAAATGGCGAAGAAAGTTCAAGCAACGGTGAAATTGCAGTTGCCGGCGATGAAAGCCACTCCAGCGCCGCCTGTGGGCACGGCACTTGGCCCTCACGGTGTGAATATCATGGATTTTTGCAAGCAGTTCAATGCCAAGACGGCGAAAGAGCCGGACGGCATGATCATTCCGGTGTTGGTCACGATTTACAGCGACCGCACGTTTACCTTCATCATGAAGACGCCGCCGGCGTCCGAACTGATCAAGCGCGCCGCGGGAATTGTGAAGGGTTCGCCGGAACCGAATCGCAACAAGGTGGGCAAGCTCACCGCGAAGCAAGTGGAAGACATCGCGAAGTTGAAGCTGCCCGACCTGAATACCATGAGCTTGGAGGCGGCGGTTCGTTCGATCCGCGGCACGGCTCGCAACATGGGCGTTGAAGTTACTGAGTAAGAGAGGGACACGATGGGCCGTAGCGCAAAAGTTGGTGGAAAGAATATCGATCGCGCCCGAAAGATGGTGGAAGCGCGTCCTTATAAGCTCGAGGAAGCGGCGGAATTGCTGCGTAAGGCCCACTTCGTGAAATTCGATGAGACTGTCGAGTTGGTGCTGAATCTGGGCGTCGATTCCAAGCAGTCCGACCAGATGGTGCGTGGCACCGTGGTGCTGCCGCACGGCCTTGGAAAATCGAAGCGGGTGGTGGTGATCGCGGGTGGAGACAAAGTCCGCGAAGCAGAGGAAGCCGGCGCTGATTTTGTCGGCGGCGATGACCTCGTTGAAAAAATTCAGGGAGGCTGGACGGATTACGAAGCGGTGATCGCGACGCCAGACATGATGAGGTCAGCCGGCAAGCTCGGTAAGGTGCTGGGGCCGCGCGGCCTGATGCCGAATCCGAAGACCGGGACCGTGACGGCGGATGTGGCCAAGGCAATCAAGGAAATCAAAGCCGGTAAAGTTGAATTTCGCCTGGACAAGACCGGGCTGATTCATTCGCCCGTAGGGAAGATCAGTTTTACCGCGCAGAATCTGGCGAGCAATGCGCAAGCGCTGCTTGCTGCAGTGATTAAGGCCAAGCCCGCGGCAGCGAAGGGCAAGTACATCAAGAAAATCACGCTGACTTCGACCATGGGGCCCGGCGTACCGATCGACGAAGCCGAGGCGGACCTGGCGGTCGCGGTCGCGGCGTAAGCAGAGCGAGCAACGGGAGAAGCGGGATGAAGAAGAAGTCCGAGAAGGTAACGCAAGCAGAAGAACTGAAGAAGACACTTGCGACAGTGTCCACTGTAATTCTCTCGACGTTTCAGGGCATTACGGTCGAGCAGGACACGCAGTTGCGCCGCAGCGTGGAAAACGCGGGCGGAAAATATCAAGTTGTGAAAAACACCGTGGCGGAGCGAGCCGGTGCAGGCTCGCCAGCAGAGGCCTTGCTGAAGAATCTGAACGGCACCAACTCGATCGCTTACACCAAGACCGACCCGGTAGCCCTTGCAAAGATTCTGACCAAAGTAGCGAAAGACGTTCCGGCATTTCAATTCCGCGCCGGTTGGGTAGAAGGCCGCGTGATTTCGATTCAGGAAATCAAGCAACTTGCGGATTTGCCGAGCAAGGAAGAACTCATCAGCAAGATCATGTTCCTGTTGAATGCGCCAGCGCAGCGCGTGGCAACCGTGATGGCGGCGGTTCCGCGAAACCTGGCGGTCGTCACCAGCGAAGCAGCCAAGGCCAACAAATTCGGCGGATCGGGTGGATCGGGCGGCAGTGCAGCGCCGGAATCAGCGCCCGCACCGGAACCCGTTCAATCGTAAGATATTTTCAGCAATCCGGTTTTCAAGATATTTGGCGGTTCAATTCGGAGGAGGATAGGAAATAGAGATGGCCAGCAAAGTGGAAACAATCCTGGAAGAAATCAAGGGTCTGACGCTGCTTGAGGCTTCCGACCTGGTAAAGAAGATGGAGGAAACCTTTGGCGTCTCGGCGGCGGCAGCGGCGCCCGTGATGATGGCGGGCGGCGGTGCAGGCGCGGGAGCAGCGGGCGCGGCGGAGGAGAAGACGGAATTTGCCGTCGTTCTCACCGAAGTCGGCGCCAACAAGATCAACGTGATCAAAGCGGTTCGTGAAGTCACCAGCCTGGGCTTGAAAGAAGCCAAGGACCTGGTCGATGGCGCTCCCAAGACTGTAAAAGAGGGCGTCAACAAAGACGAAGCCGCGACGATCAAGAAGAAATTCGAAGACGCTGGGGCCAAAGTCGATATCAAGTAGCACCGCCCCTGCGGCCCGCACGCTGGGCTGCGAAGGAATTCGCGTACGCGCGCTCTCCTTTGGTACTGGGAACCTCAGAATACGTCCTTCCCGGATTGACGGAACGGGTGTCTACCGTGCCGTCTATTCCGGCGTTCTAACATTATTTGAGGATGGTCAATGAGCAATCGAAACGGTAATCGCGCCACTCGGGAACGGGCACGCCTAGACTTCGCCAAGATCAAGACGACGGTCCAGATTCCCAACCTGATTGACGTTCAGAAGAAGTCGTATCAAAGATTTTTGCAGATGGATTTGCTGCCCAGCGAGCGGGAAGACACGGGCTTGCAGTCGGTCTTCGCCTCGGTGTTTCCGATCCAGGATTTTCGCGGTTTGTCGCAGCTGGATTTCGTGGACTACGCGATCGGAAATTGGGAATGCAAGTGCGGACATTTGCGCGGCCTGCATCACTTGCGCGCGACTTGCCGCAATTGCGGAGCCTCGGTTGTAACGAATCCTTATAAGACCGGCGATGTGCTGTGCACCAAGTGCGGCACTTTCAACAAGAACACGCCAACGTTCTGCAACAAGTGCGGCGATCCGGTCACGCTGCAATTGAAATATGACGTGAACGAATGCCAGGAACGCGGCATGACCTATTCGGCGCCGTTGAAGGTGACGATCCGCCTCACCATTTACGACAAGGATCCGGACACCGGCGCGAAGTCCATTCGCGATATTAAAGAGCAGGAAGTTTTCTTCGGCGATATTCCGCTGATGACGGAGAACGGCACCTTCATCATTAATGGCACCGAGCGTGTCATCGTCAGCCAGTTGCACCGTTCGCCCGGTGTTTTCTTCGAGACCGCCAACAACCGCAGCTATTTCCTCGGCAAGATTATTCCTTACCGCGGATCGTGGGTGGAGTTCGAGTACGACACCAAGAACATTCTGTACGTGCGCATCGACCGCAAACGCAAATTCCTGGGCTCGATTTTCCTGCGCGCCCTGGGATTGAAGTCCAACGAAGACATCCTGCGTACGTTCTATCAAGTGGAGCGCATTTCGCTGCGCGACAACGAACTCTACTGGAACGCTTCAGAAGGTTTGTTGGACCGCAAGCTTTCGAAAGAAATCAAGCATCCCAAGTCCGGCGAAGTGCTGGTGGGAGCGCACAAGCGCATCACCGACGCGCTGTACAAGGAAATGGTGAAGGCTCGCGTAACACAGGCGGAAATCACCGCGGCGGACCTGGAAGGCGCGGTCACCGTCAGCGAACTGGTGAATCGCCAGACCGGCGAAGTGCTGCTCGAATCCAACAAACCACTCACCGCGGAAATGTGGGCTTCGATTGCGGAAGCTGGTATCACCGAAGTGGACGTGTGCTTCCCGGACCGCGACGACGTCGGCATCATCGTCACTCGCACTCTGGAAAAGGACACCATCCGTTCGCCGAAGGAAGCGCTGATTGAGATTTACCGCAAGTTGCGCCCGGGCGATCCTCCGACGCTGGAAACCGCTACTGCGCTTTTCAACGGCATGTTCTTTGACGCGCGTAAGTATGATTTCAGCAAAGTCGGACGGCTGAAGTTCAACATCAAGCTGGGTCTCGAAACTCCGCTCGAAAAGCGCACCCTCGATCCGTCCGATTTCGTGGCGGCGATCAAGTATTTGCTGAAGCTGCGCAAGAACATCGGCTCGGTGGACGACATCGACCATTTGGGCAACCGCCGCGTACGCGCGGTAGGCGAACTGCTCGAAAACCAATTCCGCATCGGCCTGGTTCGCATGGAACGCGCGATCAAGGAAAAGATGTCGGTATATCAGGAAATGTCGACGGCCATGCCGCACGACTTGGTGAACGCCAAGCCGGTTATGGCTGCCATCCGTGAATTCTTCGGCAGCTCGCAGCTGTCGCAGTTCATGGATCAGACCAACCCGCTGAGCGAAATCACTCACAAGCGGCGCCTTTCGGCTCTGGGGCCAGGCGGCTTGTCGCGCGAACGCGCGGGATTCGAAGTTCGCGACGTTCACCCGACACACTACGGCCGCATCTGCCCGATTGAAACGCCGGAAGGCCCGAACATCGGCTTGATCAGCTCGCTTTCGTCGTACGCGCGAATCAACGAGTTCGGCTTCATCGAGTCTCCGTATCGCAAGGTAAAAAACGGCCGCGTCATCGATTTCGTGCAGATCGTGAATGCCGGTGACAGCGAATTCAAGGCCGGCGAAATCGTCGAAAAGGAAAAAGTAGAGGACGCCAACGAAGAGTTGAAGCGGCGTCGCGTTGTGTGGGATCCACACTGCTTCTATCTTTCGGCGTGGGAAGAAGACCGCTATGTTGTCGCGCAGGCCAACGCTTCGCTGGATGAAAAGGAGCGAATCACAACCGAACTGGTGAACTGCCGCCAGGCCGGCAACTTCGTTCTGAAGAGCCGCGAAGAAGTGGACTACATTGACGTTTCGCCGAAGCAGTTGGTCTCGGTGGCTGCCAGCTTGATCCCGTTCCTTGAGAACGACGACGCGAACCGCGCGTTGATGGGATCGAACATGCAACGCCAGGCCGTGCCGCTGATTCGTGGCGATGCTCCCTTGGTCGGAACCGGAATGGAACGCGTTACTGCGCGCGATTCCGGCGCCGTCATCGTTTGCAAGCGTGATGGAATCGTCGACCAGGTGGACTCCGAACGCGTGATCGTGCGCGTCGAATCCGACCAATCCGGCGTTTTGAGCCGCGAAGTCGGGTCGGACATTTACCTGCTGACGAAATTCAAGCGCTCCAACCAAAACACATGTATCAGCCAGAAGCCGCTGGTTCGCGCGGGTGACCGCGTGAAACAGGGCCAGGTCCTGGCCGACGGACCTTGCACCGATCGGGGCGAACTCGCACTCGGACGCAACGTGCTGGTGGCCTTCGTGCCATGGCGCGGGTACAACTTCGAGGACGCGATCCTGGTCAGCGAAAAGCTGGTGGAAGAGGATTACTACACTTCGATTCACATCGAGGAATATGAAATCGAAGCGCGGGATACCAAGCTCGGTCCCGAGGAAATCACGCGGGACATTCCCAACATCAACGAGAGCTTCCTGCGCAACCTCGATGAAAGCGGAGTAATCCGCATCGGCGCGACGGTGAAGCCGGGCGACATCCTCGTCGGCAAAGTAACGCCCAAGGGGGAAACCACGCTGACGCCGGAAGAGAAGCTACTGCGCGCGATCTTCGGCGAAAAAGCCGGCGACGTTCGCGACGCTTCGCTCTACTGCCCGCCGGGAATCGAAGGCACCATCGTGGACGTGAAGATCTTCTGCCGCAAAGGTGCGGAGAAGGACGAACGCCACAAGGCCATCGAAGCCGCGCAGGTAGCAAAACTGGAAAAGAACCTCGCGGACGAGATCCGCATTCTCACCGACGAACGCTTGAAGCGCTTGAACGATTTGCTGGGGGGCCAGAAGCTGGTGGCCGATCTGCACGACGAGCGCACCAACAAGCGTCTGCTGACCAAGGGCAGCGAGCTGACGCGTGACATCCTGGAAAAGATTTCGACGCGCAACTTGAAGCGCCTGCGGTTGAACGATAAAGACCCGCTGCTCATCGAAAAGATCGACGAGGTCGAGGAAATGACCTCGCGGCAGATCGACGTGCTGCGCAAAATCACCGACGAGCGCATCGGCAAGCTGAAGAAGGGCGACGAACTGCCTCCGGGCGTGATCAAGCTGGTGAAGTGCTACATCGCCATGAAGCGTAAGCTTTCCGTCGGAGACAAGATGGCGGGACGCCACGGCAACAAGGGCGTCATTGCGCGCATCGTTCCGAAGGAAGACATGCCTTACATGCCGGACGGCACGCCGGTGGAAATCGTGCTGAACCCGCTGGGCGTTCCTTCGCGTATGAACGTCGGGCAGATTCTCGAAACGCATCTCGGCTGGGCTTCGAAAGAACTCGGCGAGAAAGTCGGGAAGCTGCTGGACAAGGAAGCCCGCGCGGAAAGCGTGCGCAAGTGGTTCAAGGAAGCCTTCGGCCCCACGTCGGTATGGAAGACCATCGTCGGTCTGGATGATGACGCCATTCTGGACCTGGCCTACAGCTTCCGCGAGGGTGTGCCCTTCGCCACGCCGGTATTTGACGGCGCGCGCGAAGCAGACATTCGCCACTTGCTGCAATTTACCGAACTTCCGGAAACGGGCAAGATTTCGCTCTACGACGGAATGACCGGCGATTTGTTCGCGCAGCAGGTAACCGTTGGCTACATCTACATGCTCAAGCTCTCTCACCTGGTGGACGACAAGATTCACGCTCGTTCCATCGGGCCGTACTCCCTCATCACGCAACAGCCGCTGGGCGGCAAGGCGCAGTTTGGCGGACAGCGATTCGGAGAAATGGAAGTGTGGGCGCTCGAAGCATACGGCGCCGCGCACATTCTCCAGGAATTGCTCACCGCGAAGTCCGACGACGTTTATGGCCGCGCGAAAATCTACGAAGCCATCGTCAAGGGCGAGCCTGGAATTGAGCCCGGCGTGCCTGAATCGTTCAACGTTCTGGTGCGCGAGCTGCAGTCGCTGTGCCTGGACGTGGAATTGATGAAGCGCCAGAAGCCGCAACTGGAAAAAGCGGAAGCGGCCGACTAATAAAGCGCCTTCCTGCAGTGTGGGATGTGCGTCCGATATTTTTGTAACTGGTTTTTAAGTCCGGTGCTTCCGGACAGGAGGATCAGCCCTTGTATCGATCGAGCCCATATGATCGCGCCAGTCAGATTGCGGACTTTGATTCCATTCGCATCAGTCTGGCAAGTCCGGAGAAAATCCGGTCGTGGTCGCACGGCGAAGTAACCAAGCCGGAGACCATCAATTACCGCACCTTCAAACCCGAACGCGACGGACTTTTCTGCGCCAAGATTTTCGGGCCCGTCACGGACTGGGAATGTTTGTGCGGGAAGTACAAGCGCATGAAGCATCGCGGAGTGATCTGTGATAAGTGCGGCGTGGAAGTGACGCTCAGCAAGGTTCGCCGCGAGCGCCTCGGCCACATCGAGCTGGCTTCGCCCTGCTCGCACGTCTGGTTCTTCAAGGGGCTGCCGAGCCGCATCGGCTACCTGCTGGACATCACCATGCGCGACCTCGAGCACATTCTGTACTTCGAGACGTTCGTGTGCATCGATCCGGGCGAAGTGCTGGGAATGAAGGAAAAGGACATCATTCCCGAGGAAAAGCTTCGCGAGTTGCAGAAGGAATATCCCGGCAAGTTCACCTACGGCATGGGCGCGGAAGCCATCAAGGAATTGTTGCGCCGCGTGGAAGTCGACAAGCTGTCGGAAGAATTGCGCGAGAAGATGAAGACCGATCCCAGCCTGCAGAAGCGGATCAAGTACGCCAAGCGGCTGAAGGTTCTGGAAGCATTCCGCAAGAGCGGCAACAAGCCGGAGTGGATGATTCTGGATGTGATCCCGGTGCTTCCGCCGGAGCTTCGTCCGCTGGTGCCACTGGATGGCGGACGCTTCGCCACTTCCGATTTGAACGATTTGTACCGTCGCGTGATTAACCGCAATAACCGTCTGAAGAAGCTGATGGAATTGCACGCTCCGGATGTGATCGTTCGCAACGAAAAGCGCATGCTGCAGGAAGCTGTCGACGCATTATTCGACAACGGCCGCCGCGGACGTGTGCTGCGTGGCACCAACAATCGTCCGCTCAAATCGCTGTCCGACACGTTGAAGGGCAAGCAAGGCCGTTTCCGCCAGAACCTGCTCGGCAAGCGCGTCGATTATTCCGGACGTTCGGTGATCGTCGTGGGACCGGAACTGAAGTTGCACCAGTGCGGCCTGCCGAAGAAGATGGCGCTCGAGCTTTTCAAGCCGTTCATCTACCACAAGCTTGAAGCTGCCGGACACTGCACCACGATCAAGCAAGCCAAGGAATTGGTCGAAGCGCAGGAACCGGTGGTTTGGGACATTCTCGAGGACGTGATTCGCGAGCACCCGGTGCTCTTGAACCGCGCTCCTACGCTTCACCGCCTGGGCATTCAAGCATTTGAGCCCGTGCTGGTGGAAGGTAAAGCCATCCGCATCCATCCGCTGGTTTGCACCGCGTTCAACGCGGACTTCGACGGCGACCAGATGGCGGTGCACATTCCGCTGTCACCGGAAGCTCAGGTTGAGGCGTCGGTGTTGATGCTCAGCTCGCACAACATCTTGTCGCCGGCCAATGGCTACCCCCTGGCGGTTCCGACGCAGGACATGGTCCTGGGCATCTACTACATGACTAAGGCCAAGCCGCAGGCTAAGGGCGAAGGCCGGGCGTTCGGTTCGCCGGAAGAAGTGGTAATGGCGCTGGAAGCGGGCGAAGTGGAACTGCTGACTCCCATTCGTATGCGCTATAGCGGCGAAGTGATCGACCTGACCAATGCGTACGACGATCAGGACGTTTCGCACACCGAGCCGGTAAACCTGAACAAGCAATTCCTGCAAACTACCGTAGGCCGCGTGATTTTCAACGATCACCTGCCCACGGATATGCCGTTCGTCAACGGATTGTTGAAGAAAAAGGGCGTGCAGGCCCTGGTGCAGTATTGCTACCTGCGCTTCGGCCTGGAAAAGACGGTGCTGGCGCTCGATAAGCTGAAGGAACTCGGCTTCCTCTATGCGACGAAGTCCGGCGTTTCGATCGGCATCAGCGACATGGTCATCCCCAACGTAAAGTTCAAGCTGGTGGATAGTGCCGAGCACGAGGTGGTGAAAGTTCAGCAGCAATATCTGGATGGCGCCATCACCAACGGCGAACGCTACAACAAGGTCATCGCCATCTGGTCGGACGTCACCGAAAAAGTGGCCGATGAAATGTTCAAGGCCCTAGAAGAACAGGACAAGCAGGGCGTGATCAACCCGGTATACGTGATGGCCGACTCCGGAGCGCGCGGATCGAAACAGCAGATCCGTCAGCTTTCGGGAATGCGCGGCTTGATGGCCAAGCCTTCGGGCGAAGTCATCGAGACGCCGATCACATCCAACTTCCGCGAAGGACTCACCGTGCTGCAGTATTTCATTTCCACGCACGGCGCTCGTAAGGGCTTGGCCGACACGGCGCTGAAGACGGCCGATTCAGGGTACCTGACACGGCGCCTCGTGGATGTGGCGCAGGACGTGATCATCAACGAATTCGACTGCGGCACGGCGGACGGAATTTACGTCGAGCCGATTCTGGAAGCCGGCGTCGAAGTCGAGCCGTTGCGTGACCGCGTTGTGGGCCGCGTTTCACTCGAAAAGATCAAGGACTACGAAGGCAACGTCATCGTCGAGATCAACCAGGAAATCACCGAAGAACTGGCGAACTCGATTCAGGCAGCCGGTATCGAGCGCGTAAAAATTCGTTCGGTGTTGACGTGCGAATCGCGGCGCGGTGTGTGCGGGCGCTGTTACGGCCGCAACCTGGCGACCGGACGCTTCGTCGAGATGGGCGAGGCCATCGGCGTCATCGCGGCGCAGTCTATCGGCGAGCCCGGCACGCAGCTGACGATGCGCACGTTCCACATCGGCGGCACGGCCACTCGCGTCACCGAACAGTCCAAAGTCGAAGCGCGCAACAACGGCTTCGTGAAGTTCGTGGACTTGAAGGTGGTCGAGGGCCGCGGCAAGCAGATCGTGGCCATGAACCGGTCAGGCTTGATCGCAGTGGTTGACGAAAAGGGCCGCGAGAAAGAACGCCATCACGTGGTGTACGGCGCGCGCTTGAAGGTAGAGGACGGGCAACCGGTGACGCTGGGCCAGACCATGGTCGAGTGGGATCCGTATACGTTCTCGATTCTCACCGAAACTGCGGGCACCGTGCAGTTCAAGGATTTGCAGGCGGGCGTCACCATCGAAGAGCAGGTGGACGAAGTCACCGGGTTGTCGCAGCTGGTTGTAACGCTGCCGCCGGGCGATGAAAAACACCAGCCCACGATTTTGATCCGCGGGGCGCAGGGTCGCGTCAAGAAATACCTGATGCCTTCACGCGCTCACTTGATGGTTGTCGATGGAGACGAGGTCCAACCCGGAGACGTGTTGGCCAAAATTCCCCGCGAAACCACCAAGACCAAGGACATCACCGGCGGTCTGCCGCGCGTCGTGGAACTCTTCGAAACGCGCAAGCCGAGGGATCCCGCAGTCATCAGCGAAATCGACGGCGTGGTGAAATACGGCGAGATCGTCAAGGGACAACGGAAAATCTACGTCGAGAGCGAAGATGGCAAGGGCGTGGCCCAAACCATTAAGGAATATTCGATCTCGCGCGGCGTTCACATCAACGTGCAGGAAGGCGAACACGTTGCGGCAGGCGAACCGTTGATTGACGGTCCGCTGAACCCGCACGATATTCTCGCCGTCCTCGGTGAAAAGTACACGCAGGCGTACCTGGTGAATTCGATTCAGGAGGTTTACCGGTTGCAGGGCGTGAACATCAACGACAAGCACATCGAAGCAATCGTGCGCCAGATGATGCGTTGGGTCAAAGTCGAGGACGTGGGCGATACATCGTTCCTGCTCGAGGAGCAAGTGGATAAGTTCCGCTTCCGCGAGGAGAACGATCGCATCATCCGCAATGGTGGCCGCCCGGCAACAGGACGTCCGCTGCTACTCGGCATCACCAAGGCATCGCTCTCGACGGATTCGTTCATCTCCGCGGCAAGCTTCCAGGAAACGACACGCGTCCTTACCGAAGCGGCGATTTCCGGAAAGGTCGATTACCTGCGCGGCCTGAAGGAAAACGTGATTATGGGCCGATTGATTCCTGCGGGAACGGGCCTGGAGCGCTACCGCAACATTCAGCTCCTGACCGAAATCCCGAAGGAAGAGCCGGAGATGATGGAGCCGGAACTTACGCCCGAGGAAGCGGCAGCGCTGGACTTCCTGCGTAAGGACACAGACGCGGTAGCTGAAAGCTAGACTCGGTCGCCAATAACAAACTCTAGAGGCGTCGCGAATTGATCGCGACGCCTCTTTTTGGCTGGCCTTGCCTGCAGTTTTTCGCTTCCGCCGGAAAAGTTACCCGGCCATCTCCAACGAACCCCTAGAACACTCAATCCATCCCCAACGTATACCCGAAAGCGTTGTCATCCCGAACGCGCTTTTGGCGGACGCTTTGAGGGATCTGCTGTTCGGTTTCCGCGCTGCGGCTTGGCCATCCGCTGTTGTGCCAAGAGCGCCTTTCGCCCATAGTCGCGCGGCCAGCCTTCTCCTGTCCGAATGGCCTGTTAAGTAAACCGGCATACGCTCCAGCTTTGTTTCACCACTGCTGCGCGCACTCAGTAAGATAAGAGTAGCGGCCTCGGGGCGAAGTCTGTCCGGAGACCGCTCGGCATGGCTATGAATATCCATTCGGTAGACAACTCGGCAGACCTGGAGAGCGGCGTTTCCTCCACGGAAGCGCAGTTCAAGAAGCTTGTGGAAGTGATTTCCCGCTCGCAGCTCAATTACCGGGAGCTCATCGACAGCCTGGATCACGCGATTTTCACGATTTCTGTGGATGGTGAAATCAGGGTCGCAAACCGGCGTATGGCGGAGGCTTTGGGCGTTTCGTTTCAAGATCTGATCGGTCATCGACTCGACGAGTTTGTGGCAGAGCCCACGCTCGCGGATGCAACCCGTGAGCTTCCCGCATTCCTTGCGAACGGCCATTGGGCCGGACGAATCCCTGTGCGGCTGAGCAACTCGCAACCTCGCTACTACGATTGCTGGCTGCAGGCCATCTGCGAGGACGCCGAGACCCCGTCAATCTGCGGCTGGGTGCGCGACGTCACCTTCGAACACGAATCTGAGATTCGTTTCACCGAATTATTCGAATCGCTGCGCGAGGGAATCTTCTTCACTACGCCTGACGGGAAACTGTTGGATGCGAATCCGGCGCTGGTGCGCATGCTGGGATATAACAGCAAAGAAGAGTTGCAACAGGTCAATTTCCGCGAGCTATACGTCAATCCACTGCAGCGCGATGCGCTGGTGCGTCAAGTGGTGGTAGGCGGTACGGTGCAGGACCTTGAAGTGGTCTATCGACGCAAAGATGGTAGCAAAATCCATTGTCTGGCTTCCGGATTCGCGGTCCGCGACACATTTGGTCGCACCATTCGGATGCAGGGCACATTGGTGGATATCACCGAGCGCATCGAAATCGAAGCGCGCCTGCACCAGGAACAGGAATTTGTACGGCGCCTTGTCGACGGATTCCCGGACGTCATCGCGGTATTGGACCCGGAAGGACGATTCACCTTTGTGAGCCCGCGAGTCGAGGACATGTTGGGCCACTCTGCGAAGAATCTGATCGGTAACGTGCTGTGGGAGCAAGTTCACAGAGATGATGTGGCGGGGATTATCAACGTCTTTCGAAAGTTGACCAGCGGACAGCTGGACAAAGCTCAATTTGAGTACCGCACGAAACACGTCGACGGAACCTGGCGGATTCTGCGGGCTAGCACCTGCCCGCTGTTTGGTGCGTCCGGGAAAATAAATGGCATCGTAGCGTCAGCGCGCGATGTGACGGAATCACGCTCGGAAGAAAAACACCGGGTGCAGATGGAAAAGCTGGCAGCGATGGGTGAAATGATGTCCGGCGTGGCGCACGAGCTCAATAATCCGCTTACGGCGATCCTGGGTATTAGCGACCTGATGCGCGAACGCGCCGCCGATGATTCCACGCGCAGGCAAGTAGAAATCATATTGAAGCAAGCCCGGCGCGCGGCAGGAATCGTTCAGAACCTGCTGGCGTTTTCACGCCCGTCTTCGCTGGTCCGCAAAAAGCTTCGCCCGGAGGAAGTAGTAAAACAAGTCATCGAGCAACAGCATGCGTTGTTGCGGCAGAAGAATGTTTCCATACAGTTCGAGGCGCCTGAGTCTTTACCGGTCCTGGAAGCGGACCCGAAACTGCTGCAACAGGTTTTCGTGAATTTGATCGTCAATGCTGAGCAGGCCATCACCAGCAGCCGGGAACGCGGCCTGCTACGTATTTCCATCGAACATGCCGACGGAAAGATGAAATTCGTATTCGCGGACGATGGCCCGGGCATCGCCATGGAAAATCTGACGAAAATTTTCGATCCTTTTTTCACCACCAAACGCCCCGGAGGCGGCGCCGGACTGGGTTTGACGATCTGCCTGGCGATCGTCAAGGAACATGGCGGGACGATCGAGGTGCAGTCTTCGCCGGACACCGGCGCGGAATTTCGAGTGATATTGCCGGTGTTTAGAGAGGAGACGCAAACGTCCGCAGTGCCGCCGGCGCCGGCTGCCAGGGCTGCTGCGCCATTGTTGCCGAAGTCCGGGGCGTTACAAGGGCGCTCGGTATACGTAGTAGATGACGAAGAAAGCATCCGCGAAATCGTGCAGGAAGGCTTATCGGCGAGAGGAATGATGGTGGAAGGCGCTGTGAGTTCGGAAGAGGCTTTGCCTCATCTCGCAAAGCATTCTTACGATTTCGTCCTTTGTGATTTCAATCTTCCTGGGCTGAACGGCGAGCAATTCTTCGAGCGGATGAACGCCAACGGGGGTGCGACTCCCAAATTTGTATTTATGACCGGCGCGCTGCTGGACCCCAGCACCCTGGCCCATTTTAAGGACAAGGGAGCTTCGGTGATGCAGAAACCGTTTCACATCGCGGCGCTGGCCGCGCTGCTGGCGGAACTGCTGGAAGCAAAACCGTCACAAAGCAAGATCGAATCGCAGCTCGATTATTTCGATGTTCCGCCGGGTAGTGCAGGCCCCGCATCGACTCCAAAATCCCAGAAATAGAGGCTGGTCGCTCCGCCTTGAACGATCTCAGCCATGGCATACTCGCCGGGTTCCAGATTTTGCCCTAACGTAAAGCGATACACTCCGTGCGCGATCTGCCAGCGTTGGATCGGCAACGAGATTTTCCCCGTGGTTGCTTCTTCCTTGAACAATTGATCGAGATTTTCCAGGTCCCGTTTGCCGTTGTGAAGTTTTGCCTGCAGCAGATCCATTTCTGGTTCGCGGCCGTCCGCGGTGCGCATATAAAATTCCGTTTGGCCGGACTTGATGCGGATTTTTGCGCGAGTCCCCGGCAGCGAGACCGTATGCCTGGTTGGCACGATCGGGATAGGTATCAGAACCTGCTTGAGCATCTGAGTCTTGCTGAATTTGATGTTGGCTTCAGCCTGCGATAGCTGACGAATGGCTTTTCCGTCGAATTCGAAGAGCCCTTCGCCCGGCGGAAGAAAAACGCCGTGCGCAACTTCGATGCTGGCGTCGATGTCCAGGGGCTCGGCGTGGTGTGCGACATCAGCAGCATGGACTTTGGCAATGAGCTCGGCTTTGCGTTTGGCGTCTTCGGCTTCTGTCTTTTTGGTTGCGTCCCAGTCGACAAGGTCAGCCGGCATTTCCTCCCAGTCTCTTTGGTCAATGCTGTAGTAGCGGACGCGATCGCCGTCGATCTGATATTCCCTGACGAGTTGGAAGCTGCCGTCTTTCAACATCAGTTTCTTGCCGTGCGGCAGGCTGGATGCGGTGGACTCTTGGGATTGAGGCGACTGGGTTTGTGCCGGGGCTGATTTC
Organism: uncultured Acidobacteriota bacterium; assembly: GCA_963703675.1. Lineage (GTDB taxonomy): Bacteria > Acidobacteriota > Terriglobia > Acidiferrales > UBA7541 > Palsa-295. Next base: position 454,842 of record CAVPFH010000019.1, read on the forward strand.
TGGCCCGGGGCGCCAGACTGGGCGGTTCCAGGAGGCGGAGCGGCTTGATTCTGCGGTAGGGGATTAGAGGCTGTCAAAAAGAGGCTGACTGTTAATAATGCGATTAGGGTTAGTCGGCGCGGCCATGGCGAGGAGCGTTCGAATTTACGATAAGAGTCCATTGCCTTTCGAGCCGGCCCCCATTGATGACAAATACATTCCGAAACGGCGGGTAAGTCACCCTGGCGATAAGATGCAAAACCGCGACGCAAGGTTGAGCGAATTCAGAATAGTTCGGGTGGGGAGCGCGTACAAGGAGCGTGAATCAAAGATCGGGTGAATCGGTGGTTAGGCTGCAGGGAAAACTGTACCTGGAAAAATTGACGCGCGGCGCTAGTGGTCGCAGCGCGGCTGCAGTACGGTCAAGATCATTAGATCCGAGTGCGAGAAAAGCCAGTTTTCGGCTTCGGCGCCGGCGGCTTCGGCAGCGCGGACGATGGTGCCGAGATGCTTGTTTCGCGCCATGCCGCGGAGATGGTCGACGCAGATGCCGGTGAGCGTCACCACTTCGCTTTCCGTGAAGCTTTTCTGACTCAGCTTAATGCGAACCATGAGCGCCTCACATCGTTCAGATGCTGATATCAAATTAAATGCTGCCAATGTTCCATGCAATAGGCCTTCCGTTCTATCGCGATAGAACTTCTAGCGTGCCGCACGAGACGGAACCGTATTGCATTCAACAGTTGAGAACTACTTCGGCGAATTTTCGCCGAAAGCCTAGGTGAAATTCACTCGGCAAAAACAGGAACCAAAAGTGTACACGTGGAATATTTCTACAGGTTGACGGACGTGTTTCGTAGGGCGAAATTTGGTACAGGTTTGGGTCGCGACGTTCAACGCGCACTGTCAGAGATGAGAAGTGTCTGCCGGCGACATTTCATTGACGCGGAATAATATCCAGCAAGGGCAGAAGCATTCGGAAGGTACGTATCTACGAGGAGCTATTTCTGCACTCGTGTAGCGACGCGGGTCAGGCGCTAGATCGAAAACCCATCGGCTTTTTCGAACGCGCGCGCGAGCTGCAGGATACGACCTTCTGTGAAATGGGGACCGAAGATTTGAATGCCAACGGGTAGACCCGCCGTGGTTTCCCCACAGGGAATCGAGATGCCCGGTATGCCCGCCAGTGATCCCGTAACGGTATAGATGTCAGCAAGATACATCTGCAGGGGATCGGCTACTTTTTCCCCCAGTTTGAAAGCAGGCGTAGGCGCCGTCGGCGTGATAACGGCATCGACCTTCTCGAAAGCGTTCGAGAAATCGCGAGCGATCAGGGCGCGCACTTTCTGTGCGCGCAAGTAATAGGCATCATAATAACCGGACGATAGGACGTAGGTTCCGAGCATGATCCGGCGCTTGACCTCTGGGCCAAACCCGCGTTCCCTAGTCTTGCGGTACATCCCCATCAGGGTCGCGTCTGGGACCCGCAGGCCATAGCGCACGCCGTCGTATCGGGCCAAGTTTGAGCTAGCCTCAGCCGTCGCTACTATGTAGTACGTAGCAATGGCGTAGGAGGTGTGGGGCATTTGTAGCGATACGCGCTTGCAGCCCAGCCTTTCCAATAACGCGATGCCTGCTTGGACTTTGGACTTAACCTCAGGGTCGATACCTTCGCCGAAGTAGTCCTCCGGAACACCGATCCTCAGACCCTGAATAGGTTTTTCAATTTCCAGGGCATAGTCCGTCACCGGGACGGTTGTGGAGGTGGAATCGTTGGGGTCATGGCCGGCGATGATGCCCATAACAGTCGCCGTGTCGGCTATGTTGGGGGCGAAGGGACCGATACGGTCGAGGGAAGAGGCGAATGCGATCAAACCATAGCGGGATACCCGGCCGTACGTCGGCATCATAGCAGGAATGCCGCAGTAGGCCCCTGGTTGGCGAATTGAGCCCCCTGTGTCTGTTCCGAGGGCTATGACGGCAAGGCCCGCTGCCACCGCCGCTGCCGACCCTCCACTGGAGCCTCCGGGGACACGATCCCTGGCAACCGGGTTCCGTACCGGTCCGTACGCTGAGTTCTCATTGGAGCTACCCATGGCGAATTCGTCGCAGTTGGTTTTGCCCAGAATGATTGCACCAGCCTCTACTAGGCGTTTTACGGCAGTCGCGTCATAGGCCGGCAGATAATTCTCCAGGATTTTGGAGCCGCAGGTGGTGGTCACGCTTTGGGTGCTGATGACGTCCTTGATAGCCACCGGAACTCCTGCGAGAGGCGGCAGGGGCTCGCCCTTGGCTATTCCGGCGTCTACCCGGTCGGCGCGGGCATACGCTCGTTCCGGGCTTAGCGCCAGGAAAGCGTTCAAATCCGGGTTCTGGGCCTCGATTCGACCGTAGAAGTCCTTCGTCAGTTCGCGTGTGGAGATCTTCTTGGTTTCCAGAGCCTTTCGCACGCTAGCGACGGTCCATGGCGTAACGGAGTTCATCTTTCGATTACCTTAGGGACTCGGAAGAAGGGCTTGGCGGCGTCGGGAGCGTGGTCGAGCACGTCGTCGGCGATATGGCAGGGAACTACCTTATCGTCCCGGAGGTTAGGCTCGCTTCCGGCGGCAGAACGGGCGGCCGTGGCGGCGTCTTGTGGGAGCATTTGTGTCATGGGCTCGATATTTGCTACGTCGATTTCCTGAAGCTTGCTGACGTACGAGACTATTTCATCGAGCTGGCCGCGATAGAGTTCGACTTCATCGGGGGATAGCTCGAGATGGGCGAGTTCGGCTACGCGTAACACGTCGTCACGAGTGATCTTCACGTGTCCCTCGTCAACTTTGGACGCCGCACAGAAATGCCCTTACTGGAAGAATGAAATTTCATCGATCCATCTTAGTACAGAAGAGTTAGAGCGCAAGTATGGCGCACCCAAAAGAGGCTAGAGTCTGAAATGCGAAGCCGAAGCCTGCGGATAAAAGTGGTCCCACTTTTAGTGGAACGATGCTACACCCTCCGGCGCCGAATGAATGGGGTGTGCTCGTTATCGAGTTCGTACGAGATTCTTGCTGGCACGGGTTTGGCGAATTTCACTTCGCGGACCAACGTGCTTCCCCAGGCTTTGTTGACCTGCGCACAAAATTCGGGCTTCATTTGTTCCAGCTGTTTTTGCCAGGCCTTGCCGTCGGCTGAGATTTCAAGACAGCCTGAATGACATTGGAGGGGGCGCGTGTGCGCGGCAAGTGTGTTACCTACTACACTCGGCCATACGCCGGATAGCCATGCTACTGCTGCTTCGGGGCGCTTGAGTTGACGCAGCATGCCGCCGAGAAAATTTCCTGCTCGTTCCATTAAACGCTCCGCTCAGTCTGGAATTTCGCGATCTTAGCACACGTGATCTCGAAGCTTGTTACAAATCTCGGGCGAAAAACTTATTTTCTTGGTGCGCGGATCGCCTTATTATAAAAAGTAATTTCCATCTCGTAGCAGCGCGGAGGATCCGATGGTTTTATTGCCGGCAATTTTACTTTCGACCGCTCTACTCTGCGCAAAAACTGCCGCGGCTTTGCCTGCGCGTCCGAAAACCCGCGTAACTCGAAGCGCCGACGTGGACAAGCAGAAGACTTGGACGGACCAGGACATTCCATTTTTGCGCGAGAACGCGCCGATTTCGATTATTGGCGACCGTGGCGGTGCTGCACAGGATGGTGTGTCGAACGCGACCGCTCCAGCGTCGGGAGACAGCCTGTTTGACCTACAGCAGAAGAATCCCCATTGGTATGCTGCACAAATGCAGATGCTGCGGGGGCGGATCGATGCGGACGAGGACCAGGTTTGCAATGTTCGTGAGATCCGCGAAACCGGGGACGGAATTTCTGGAGCGGTTCCGCTCGATAAAAATGCGCCGGGGCTGAGTCCGGAGGCAACCATTCAAATCCTACAATGCGATGAGAATTCGATTCGCGTCAAAATGGACGAACTTGAGGATTTAGCGCGAGTGAACGGAATCGATCCCGGCGTCCTGCGTTAGGTCTAAGAATCTGTTCAGTTTCAAGTGACACTCCCCCTGGTTTGGCACTGCGTCTCTGAACTCTCTCGTATTTGCTGGCATTCACCTAACCAATGGTCGTCATCCTGAACGAAGTGAAGGATCTCTGTTCGACTGCAAGTTCGTCGAGAACAAAACCGCCGTTCCTATGCCTGCTGTTATCCCGAACTGCGCCTTTGGTTTGAGCGCGAGAAGCGGATAGTGCCGCAAGGGGCTTCCGTGGAAACTGTGTGTGCGAGTCAAGAAACGCGACACAGTTTCAAGTCGAGGAACTAGAGATGATCCCGATACGCGTAATCGCAATAACAACCGAGATTGCGGATAAGGTTCGCCGCGCCGGTAAAGATTCTCATTACGAACATCCCGCTTACACCGCAATCGCCGGCGAAGGCGCGCCGTGCCGGCATTGCCTGAAGATCATTGTTGCCGGCGAGGAGAAGGCGACGTTGTTCACTTATGATGCGTTTGAAGGGCTCGAAGCTTTACCCTTGCCTGGACCGGTTTATATACACGCGGACAGTTGCGAACGTTATCCGGAATACGCGGGGTTTCCGGAGACGTTGCGGAACAGCCCCAGGACACTGAATGGTTATACGCGAGGGCGGCATTTGGTCGCGACGGAATATGTGCAGAACGGGAATCTCGATGCGGGGGTTGAGAAACTGCTTGGACGTCCGGATGTGGATTACATTCACGTGCGCAGCACCACGGCGGGTTGCTACACGTTTCGGATCGAACGTGCGTAGCGCTACTGGGCGGCCGCAGCGTTAACGCCGTTTAAGCCAAGTTGCTGCGCGACTTCACGCAGAGCTGCGATGCAAAACGCGATGTGCTCTTCCAACGGGATGCCGAGCTCTTCGGCGCCCTTGTAAACGTCGTCGCGATTTACTCCGCGTGCAAAGGCTTTGTCTTTTAGTTTCTTCTTCACCGAGGCGGCTTCCACCTCGTGGATGCTTTTGCTGGGCTTGATGAGGGCGCAGGCGGTCAGGAAACCGGCAAGCTCATCACACGCGAAAAGCGTTTTATCCAAGGCCGACGTGCGCGGCACGTTGCAATAACCGGCATGGCCAAGAATGGCGTGAATCATTTCTTCCGGGCACCCGCGCTCGCGCAATATTTTTGAGCCTTGGTACGGGTGTTCTTCGGTTGGGTGGTGCGCGGCGTTGGGCCAGCGCTCATAGTCGAAATCGTGGAGCAGTGCGGTGATGCCCCAGAGATCTTCATCTGCATTGTATCTGCGGGCATAGGCTCGCAGGCAAGCTTCGACGGCGAGAGCGTGTTTACGCAGACTCTCGCTTTGCGTGTATTCACAAAGCAGGTTCCAGGATTCGTCGCGATTCTGCATTCTTTGTCCCCGGTTTGAAGTTTAACCCACCGCGGAAGCCTCCCGCCAGGATTCGGCCAAACCATGATCCGATCGGCGGACGTTGGACATCGGACGTCCCTCACCGTTTTCCGCGCCTGAGATACGAGCCTCAGGGAAGTCTCTCACGGGAACCATCGGGATTCGTCTCAATCTAGGAATTGGCCAAGCTGTGAGACGTCTAATAATGAGACGAAACCCCTGGTCTTCGTAATCCTCCCAGTACCGATTCGGTGTTTGTTCTCGTCATTCATTGAGCACAATGACCTTGCAGCCTGAGGATTTAGCGTTGCTGTTCACACCACGAAGAATGTCGGCCCGTCGATATGCGCGGGATTGTGGGCAATAGAATTGCAAGCATAAATAGTCAACCGGTGACGCTGAGCGGCAATGTGCTGTTAGCGTTAGCGGACGCGAAACGTCGAAGGCGAAGAAAAGCCGTACACGGTTTCGAGGTTTGGGGGACCACAACTCTCTTTAGATTGTGGCACGCGCTGCACGCACCAAAAACGCTTTTCTGCTTGAGGACCAAAAAGGGCTTGACAAGAAATGGCACCCTGTGGAGAATCGCTCCGCGCCTGCCTTCCCCCTTGTTGCATCCCTTCTCTTCTCGCAGATAAGCTTGCGAGGAGATCCGGTGGCTGAAAAAGAAGCGATAGAGACGAGCATAGAATCAGAACGAGAAGTACTTCGCTGTCAGGTATGTGGATTGGTGCAGTACCGGACGCGGACGGATAACTGTCGCCGGTGCTTGCGCATGCTGCCCCCGAAGGTGACGTTTGTGATTCCGATGCCGTCACCGCAGGATTTACCGGGGGACGACCGTCAACTATTTGAGAACTGGCCCAATCGCGAAACTGTCGAGAACATTGGCCAGCGCATCAGACAGTTGCGGGAGTCGCGCGGCATGACGCAAAGCCAGCTGCAAGCACGGTCGCGAGTATCTCGTTCCTATCTGTCCCGAATCGAGAGCGGACAAATGACGCCAAGTCTCGGCACTCTGGAAAAGATTGCCGAAGCGCTGGGTGTTGGTTTGAACCGCTTCTTCGTGCCGGAAACGAATGGCGAGACGGTGCTCGAAGATCCGTTCATCCAAGGACTTCGCCCCTATCTGCGGCAACTCGATTGGACGCAATGGCAAGGCATCCTGAAACGCTTGCAGGCGATCAGCGAGCACGTGAGCACGAATCACGTGCGTCCAATGCCGCCGCAAACCGCGGAGCGATTGCCACACCATATGCCCCGCCGCCAACAGGCCTCTGGCCAAGCTGGGATGGCGCTGCACCGCTAGCCTTCTCAGACTCAGAATAAACCGCGGCAAAACTCAGATCACGACGAGATTCGATCAGCCCGGCAAGTCTGCCACTGCGGACTGCCGGGCTTGACCTGGACCTCGGCTGCACACGGTTACACCGTAGCTTGCCAAGTGTCCCTAGCAAGCCGTCCGGAAAACCCCAATTCCGTGTTGGGCGAGAGTCGCTTGGAACGTGGCTGTGTGACTACGCGTTTTTCCGGGTAGGGAATCGAGGAAGCTGCGCGAATCCGGGCGATCTATTGCGTCTCTTTAGCGCCAACGCGTACCAGCGCGATTTCTACGTGATCGGTTTTTCGTGTCAGGGCTACCACGCGAGCGCCATCACCGCGGTCGTCTACGAAAGCGACGTCGGCATCGCTTGTCGCATCAACTCCGTGGACCTTGGTCGGCGAACCATGCTTTTCGCGGCGGAAATTTGGTCCGAGCCGCAGCGCATACCACGCAGTAACCTTATCCAAATCGTCGGGCGTATCGTATTTTTCTACTGCCAAGGCGAATCCGCCGTTACCCGCCGACAACTCAATATTCGCATGGTCGTTATCGCTGGAAGTTCTAGCTCCGGGGTACACAGGTAGGCCACTGGAGCGCGCCCCGTCCTTGTTCACCTTAATGGAGCCGACGGGCGACTGAATCTCTACGTTTTTGCCCTCCTCGTGGACGTGAAGGTGGTGGATAAACAATCCAGCCAGAGCCAGACCACAAATCACCATCAGCACGATGCCTCCGGCTACAATGCCGAGGATCCACCACACCGCTGTGTTGCTGTTGCTACGCTGGGGCGGAATGGCAACCGGCGGCCTTCCCGATGCGCTAGACATAGTTCACCCCTTGCACTGTCAATGGTGATACGCGCATTCAGCGCGAAATGTTTCCTTGGCGAGTGTCAGACGCAGGACCAATTCGATCGCACGGTGCTTTGGCGATTTTGGCGGAGTATCCATACCTAATGCAAGGTTGTAGACATCCCCTCCGCATCGACATGTTAGGTGCAGCATCAAACAGCAGATCCCCCAAAGCATCCGCAAAAAGCGCGGTTCGGGATGACAGTCTTGATTTTGGAGCGCGGCGTCAGTTGAAGCGAACTTCCACGCCCGGATGCCTGTCGAGATGAACCGAATCGATGAAACGCACTTCGGATTCTTGAAGAGTCATGATCAAGGAGTGAGTGCGCGTTCCGTCGCGGAAGAAATTAACGCCGCGCAGCAGGCCGCCGCCTGTCACTCCTGTACACGCGAAGATGATTTTTTTGCCGGGTGCCAGGTCTATCGTTTCGTAGATGCGTCTGTGATCCTTGATGCCCATCTGAGACAGGCGCTCCTGATGCTCGGGTTTGGAAACGACCAGGCGCGCTAGGATTTGACCGTTCAGGCAGCGCAGTGCAGCAGCGGTGAGTACACCTTCGGGAGCGCCACCCGTTCCCATGACGGCGTGTACAGACGTGCCGCGCACGGCGGCGTTAATTCCTGCTGAGAGGTCGCCATCGGATATGAGCCGGATCCTGGCTCCCGCAGCGCGAATATCGCTGATGAGTTTTTCGTGGCGCGGGCGGTCGAGCACTACGATGACAAGATCCTCGACATCTCGGTCATAGCGCCGGGCGATGGCGCGGATGTTGTCTTTTACTGGTGCGTCCAGGTCGATTGCCCCTTTCGCCGGAGGACCGACGATGAGTTTTTCCATGTAGAGGTCTGGCGCGTGCAGCAGGCCACCATGTTCGCTGGCTGCGAGAACGACTACAGCACCGGGTTCGCCTGTCGCGCAGAGATTGGTCCCTTCGAGAGGGTCCACGGCGATATCCACTTGCGGATACTGACGGGTTTTGTCGCGGACGGCCGCACCTACTTTTTCTCCGATGAATAGCATGGGGGCTTCGTCGCGTTCACCTTCGCCAATGACGATGGTGCCGTCCATGCCTACCCGATCCATCTCTGTTCGCATGGCTTCGACGGCCGCTTGGTCTGATTTTTCTCGATCCCCTTGGCCCATGGTGCGGGCGGATGCAATGGCTGCGGTTTCCACTGTGCGCAAGAATTCGAGGCTGAGTTCTTTCTCCATGGCCGCTCCCGAAATATTAAGTGGTTCCGGTGGGCTGGGCGATCCGCCCGGGGGCGCTATCATAATCCAAATATTACAAATCAAAACAACGAGATGTTGGATTACTGACTATGCGCTTCGCAACCGTTCAATCGTTTTTATGGCAGCGGCTGAATTTTGGCGTTGACCAGGAATGGATCGTCGAACTCGGTCATGTCTCCTGGATGCTTGCCGGTCACCGGTTGAAGCCGCACAGAGAGCGGCTTGTGCCACTTCACCGAGAGGCTGGCGACGTCTCCCAGAATTCGCGCGAGCTGATCTTCGGACACATCTCCGGGGAGCGGAATTGTGTCAAGTCCTGTGCCGCACACTGCGGAATAGGCAAGAAGGGAATCAATCGCGAGGTGGCCTTCACTCCAGCGTTGCGCGAGAACGGTGTCCTCCAGAACCGGAAGCATCAGTCCTGAATAGCCGGCCTGTTTCACCGGGATTGCCCTCAGGGAACGTGTGATCAGCGCTGCCGTGCTGACGGTGCCGCTGGAGCCGACCGGGGCACCGAGAAAATTCTCAATCGCGCGGCCGATGGAGACGTCCTTCATTGGCGCTGGGGAAAGGTCAATGCCGCCATACGGCCAGCCGGTGGTTTGACTGATTTCCGTCGCGGTTTTTTCCATGTTGACGGCATACCCGCCAAGTGTGGTTTTGAGGCGCTCTTCGGCGGCGCTCGGCGATTCCGCAGATGCCAGCGCTTCCGCTACTACATTCGCCGACTCCAGCGCGATGGCGAATTGCTTTCCTTCGCCCGTGAAATAGGACGCTGGATAAAACGGAGTACCTGAAGGCACCAAAGCTGCGGCCGTGAAATTGAAGTTGCCTTGGCTGTGCGGGGTGTGCGCTTCCAGGTATTTGATTACCGCAGCTGTGGCGCGAATTGAATTCCAGTGGATTCCGTCATCGCCCGCGATGGAAACCGAACCTTCCAGCGTTTTCGAATTTGCGATGACTTTGCCGAGCAGCACAGCTTCGCGCGGGTCGTCGGTGTCGTTCACCATGGCCGGCCCGATGGCGGCGTCGAAGTCTTCCTTTACGGCCAGCGCATCGTAATCGCGAAAAAACGCCAGCGATTCATCGTCGGACAGGCCCTTGGTGTATTCGGGGAACGGCTGCGTGGTGATGCGGATCGTTTCCACTGCGTAACCGGCCTTTTCGAAGGCGGCTTTGGCCGTGCGCAAAAATTTGAGCGTGTCCTGAATCTGGGTTCTATAATTCGCGCGATCGAGACGGATGAAAGCTGTGACCGCGCGGACTTTTGGCTTCGCCGGAGGATCGGCGGCGCGGGCGGCAAGCGCCGCAGCAAAAATCAATACCAGCGCGGCAGCGAGCGCAGCGGCGGAAACAGCTAACAACCGATTCTTTCGAGTTGAGCTCATGAAAATGCCGCGATGCCTGTGATGCGCTCGCCGATGATTAATTTGTGGATGTCGTGCGTGCCTTCGTAGGTGAACACGGATTCCAGATTGTTCATGTGACGCATCACGCAGTAGTCGTCGACGATTCCGTTGGCGCCCAGGATTTCGCGCGCCATTCTGGCGGTTTCGCGCGCCATCCAGACGTTGTTCATCTTCAGCATGGAGATGTGCGATGGGTGCACGCGGCCTTGATCTTTGAGCCGGCCTACCTGCAGCGCGAGAAATTGCGCTTTGGTGATTTCCGTGATCATCCACACTAATTTTTCTTGCACCAGTTGATGCGAGGCGATTGGCTTGTTGTCGAATTGCTTGCGCTCCTTGGCGTAACGCAGCGCCGTGTCGTAACACGCCATAGCCGCGCCGATGCCGCCCCAGCCGATGCCGTAACGTGCTTGATTGAGGCAGGAAAGCGGGCCTTTCAGGCCTTCGACGGCGGGAAGCAGATTGTCTGCCGGGATTTTACAATCGGTCATCGCCAAGCCGGAGGTGACCGAAGCGCGCAGCGAATATTTTCCGTGAACGTCCCAGGCTTTGTATCCTGGTGTGCCTTTTTCCACCAGGAAGGCGCGGATCTTATCATCTTCACACTTCGCCCAGATGACGGCTACATCTGCCAGCGAGCCGCTGGTAATCCACATTTTTTCACCGTTCAGAACGTAGCTATCGCCCTTTTTGACCGCGCGGGTCAGCATCCCGCCGGGATTCGAGCCGAATTGAGGTTCGGTTAGGCCGAAGCATCCGATCGCTTTTCCTTGTTGCAGCAGCGGCAGCCATTTGTCTTTCTGCGCATCGGAGCCGAAGGCGTGGATCGGATACATCACCAGCGCGGATTGCACCGAGACGAAGCTGCGCAGGCCGGAATCGCCGCGCTCGAGTTCCTGCGTCACTAGGCCATATTCCACGTTGGACATTCCTGCGCAGCCGTAGCCCTGGAGGCTAGCGCCGAAGAGGCCTAGCTCGGCCATCTGCGGGACCAGTTGAGTGGGGAATTTTCCCTCGCGGTTATATTCTTCGATGATTGGGAGGATTTCCTCGTCGACGAAATGGCGCGCCGTATTGCGGGCTAGCTTTTCCTCGTCGCTTAATAAGGAATCGAAATCGAGGTAATCGACCCCGGAGAAAGACGGCATGGATTGTCTCCTTGGATGCGGCGCACACGGATGTACAGACGATAATTTTGTGCCGATGTCCAAACCGCGATTGTATCGAAGTCGGAGGCTGGTGCGCCAGCTACGGTGTTGACGGATGCAGTGCCTTCCAGGGCGAACCGGCGCAGCCTGCAACCACAACGAAGCGAAGAGAGATCCTTCGCTTCGCTCAGGACGACGACGGTGCTGCTGGCACGGGCGATAGGATGGCGAACGCAAAAGAGTTGGCGCTACGGAAGGCGGGAGGGTCTAGGACCCGGCCCTACGGAACGATACGGACCTATAGTTACCGCCCAACGCTCTGTGATGAGGCCGGAGACGATGGTATATACTCGCGCCAAATGAAGCGCTCGGCAGCTATAACCGTGTCTGCGGTGCTCGTGTTCGTCGGGTGCGGCCTCGCATTGATTTCCAGCTTTCTGATGACTCTTGGTTTGGCGTTGATGCCGGCGCAAAACGCCGGTTTTCAAATCTCCAAATACGCGGTTTTTTCTTTAGCGATTTTCATGGTGGTCCTGGTCGTCTGGGGCATCGCCACGGGAGTGAATCTCCTCAAGCTTCGCGAGTGGGCCCGGATTTCCATGATCGTTTTCAGTGCGCTCCTTCTGCTGATCGCGCTGCCCGGGCTGCTTTTCATGCTTTTTATGCCTTTCCCGATCCCACCAAGCACTGCGAATCCGGACATTACCCAGGACGCCATAACCCTAATGCGCCCTCTGATGGCCGTTTTCTACGGAACTGTAGCAATGCTGGCAGGATGGTGGCTGTACTTCTTTAACAAGCGCATCGTCAGAGAGCAATTCCGCGGGGCCGCGAATCTGGCAAGCGGAGTGCCGCAAATACCCCCAACAGGTTGGGCGCCGCAGGCCACTGCCGGCGATCCACGTAAGCGGCCGATCAGCATCACGATCATCGCTTACTTGGCGCTGCTTAGCGCGTTCGTCTCAGTGGTGCCCCCGGCGATGCATCTTCCCATGATGTTCCTGGGATTCTATTTTACCGGTTGGAAGGCGTCGCTCATTGTCGTGGGATTTGTGACCGTACAGGTTTTGATGGCTTATGGGTTGCTGAGGCTTGAGCCCTGGGGCCGAAGTTTGGCGATTTATTATTTCAATTTCGCGATTTTCAATTCGGTGATTTCGGTGATTTTGCCCGGGGCTCAGGCGCGTTATGACCAGGCCGAGGCTGTGGTGCAAAGCGCCATAGGTGTTGCGCCTTCGCCCATGAAATTTCCTCTCTGGATCGGGCTGATTGGCGGGCTGCCGATAATCGCCATTCAGTTGTGGTTCCTGATAACCCGAAAGCGGGCGTTCGAACACCGGGACGACTCACCGACATGGCCCTCGTGAAATTGCGGGCTGGGAAACATGCATCGCTGACGACTGGCCGAGGCGTAATTTTATGCCTATAAATAAAGGCGCAAAACGTTGACGTTCAATGTGGGCGATGCGATAATCGGCGTCTTTGTTCGACCCTAGAAGTGTGTTCAGGCGATGCGAGGGGCGGGCCTGAACCCAAGCTAAACTAAACAAACGGGGCAATCGCATTCTTTCTCTTTCCTAACGATGGAAATACTCCACCAGCTCGGTGATTTGTTTCTTCAAGCTGTGCCCACCGTCATCATCGTATTCCTATTTTATTTGTTCATGCGCTGGGCTTTTTTTGCTCCCATTCAGAAGGCCATGGCCGAGCGCGACGAGAAAATCGAAGGCGCGCGGCGCGAAGTTGCGGCCGTGCAAGCTGCCGCGCGCGCGGATCTGGAGCGTTACAACGAAACCTTACGTAAAGCGCGCCAGCAGATTTACGCGGAACAAGAGGCGGAACGCCAGGCGATTCTGGAAGAAAGCGCCAAGAATTTGAAGGCTATGCGCTCGCTGGCGCAGAAAGAAGTGGCCGAGGCTAAGAAGAAGATGGAAGCCGAACTGGTGGCCGCGCGCGTTGAAGTGGAGCGTCAAACGCCCGAGCTGGCCGGGGAAATCATTCGCAGCATTCTGGAGAGTTCAACCCCGCCGCGGGGAGGGGCACGCACATGATGCGAAGTGCCCATCGATTGTGGCGCGCGGCCGGATTTGTTGCGTGCTTTGTTTTATTGGCTGCAATGCCCGCGCTGGCGCAGGAAGGGGAAGCATCGCCCGCGGATTCCAGGGTTGGCTGGATATTTCGTTGGCTTAATTTTCTGCTGGTTTTCGGTGCGATTGCCTGGGCCATAGCAAAGTTCGGCGCGCCGTATTTTCGGCAGCACGCCGACGAAATTACGCAGAAAGTTGCGGAAGGCGCGCGTGCCCGGGAGGCCGCCGAGGGCCAGAGACGCGAAATGCAAGCCAAGCTGGCCGGGCTCGACGATGAAGTCCTGCGGATACGTGCTGCCGCAAGGCGAGATGCGGAAGCGGAGGCGCAGCGGTTGCGCGCTCAGGCCCACGCGGAAGCTGAGAAAATCGAGCGAGCGGCGCGCGAAGAGATCGCCGCAGCCGAACGCGAAGCCCGCATGGAATTGAAGATTCTCGGGGCGCGCCTGGCCTTGGACCGCGCGGAAAAACTGGTTCGCGAGGGAATTACGCCTCAGGCGGAAGAAGTATTGTTCAGGGAGTTTGTCGTGGAGTTGCAGGGGAGCCTCAATTGAGCGCTGTTGCGGAACGGTATGCCGCTGCGCTGGTGGACGTGGCGTTGGAACGCAACAACGCCAATGCTGTGAGCAAAGATCTGGCGGCGTTCGTTGACACATTTTTCGCTTCCGCCGATCTGCGAAATGCCTTGGAGACTCCTGCGATCGATCGGGAGTTGAAGGGCAAAATAATCAGCGAAATTGCGGAGAAGATGAAGTTGGACGATGCCGTGCGCAATTTCATTATGCTGATCGTACGGAATCGCCGGACGCATTTGCTTCGCGATATCCTGCCGGTTTTTTACGAGGAATTGAACCGGCGGCAGAACATTCTGGAACTGGTGGTGACCTCGGCGCGGAAATTGCGCGACAGGGAAAAAACACAGCTGATGGAAGTGTTCAAAAACGGCAGGCCGGGGATGAAGATTGAAGCTACCTTTGGCGAAGATGAAGCTTTGCTGGGTGGTGTGGTGGTACGCGCGGGATCGACTGTGTATGACGGGTCGGTGCGCGAACGCTTGAATCGGTTGCGCGAGCGGCTGGTAACGGAATAGCACCTTTGGTGCAGGAATCGGTGCAGGAATTACGGGAGCCGGTGAATGGCAAATATTAAAGCGGATGAGATTACGAAGATACTGCGCGAGCAGATTGAAAATTACCGGCAGACGCTGGCTGTGGAAGAAGTCGGCTCGGTAATTTCGGTTGGCGACGGCATCGCGCGCATCCACGGCCTGGATAACTGCATGGCCGGGGAAATGATCCAGTTTCCGCACGATGTGTTTGGAATCGCGTTGAACCTGGAAGAAGACCAGGTGGGCGCCGTGCTGCTCGGCGATTACAACGAAATCAAGGAAGGCGACATCGTCAAGCGGACGGGCAAGATCATGTCCGTGCCGGTGGGTGATGCGATGATCGGGCGCGTCGTGGATGCGCTCGGTAATCCCATTGATGATAAAGGTCCGATTGAAACGAAGCAGCGCAGCCCGCTCGAGCGCCTAGCGCCCGGCGTGGTGGACCGGCAGCCTGTGCGTGAACCTGTGCAGACTGGTATCAAGTCGATTGACGCGATGATTCCCATCGGGCGCGGGCAGCGCGAATTAATCATTGGCGACCGGCAGACCGGCAAGACCGCGATCATTATCGATACGATTTTGAACCAGCGCGGCGGCGATTTGATTTGCATTTACTGCGCCATTGGGCAGAAGCGGTCGACCGTTGCGCAGGTGATCAAGACTTTGACCGACTTTGGCGCAATGGAACACACCATTGTGGTGGCGGCTACGGCTTCCGAGTCTGCTTCCATGCAATACATTGCGCCGTTTACGGCGTGCGCCATCGGCGAGTACTTCCGTGACTCCAAACGGCACGCGATTTGTTTTTATGATGATTTGTCCAAGCATGCGCAGTCCTACCGCGAGATTTCATTGCTGTTGCGGCGTCCTCCCGGGCGTGAAGCGTATCCCGGAGATGTTTTCTTCCTGCACTCACGGTTGCTGGAGCGCGCTGCGAAATTGAATGATGAACTCGGTGCTGGATCTCTGACAGCACTACCCGTGATTGAGACGCAGGCCGGCGATATTTCCGCGTACATTCCCACGAACGTGATTTCCATCACGGACGGCCAGATATTTCTCGAAGCCGATCTGTTCAACAGCGGATTCCGGCCTGCGGTGAACGCAGGTATCTCCGTTAGCCGCGTCGGCGGCAACGCGCAAATCAAGGCCATGCGGCAGGTGTCCGGCACGTTGCGTTTGGATCTGGCGCAATACCGCGACCTGGCGGCCTTCGCTCAATTCGGCACTGAACAACTCGATAAAGCTACACAGCAACAACTCGCGCGTGGGCAGCGTTTGATGGAGATTTTGAAGCAGGATCAATACCAGCCGCTGCCGGTCGAGAAGCAGGTTTTGATTATTTATGCGGCGTCCAACAAATACCTCGACGATTTGGAAGTTTCGGAATGCCGCAGGTTTGAGACTGAGCTGTATCCGTTTATCGAGACGAATTACAACGGCTTGCTGAAATCCCTGCGCGAGAAGAAAGCCTTTGACGATGCCATCAGGGCTGATGCGAAGAAAGCTCTCGATGATTTTAAGGAGCAGTTCAAAGCCTCAATCAAGGCTGCGAAGGATCAGGCCGAGGCAAAAAAAGAGGCTGGCAAGAAGGACCAAGCAAGCGCTAATACGGAAAGAGCAGCCGTGCAGGCCCACACGAAGACAAATGATGGAGGCGGTGCTGCGCCAAGCGCAACTACAAACCAGCCTCAGCAAACCCCAGAGAAGGTGAACGCCCCCGCGAAGTAACCTGGACTGATGCCCACCCTTCTCGATTACCGCCGCCGCATCCGCTCGGTGAAAAGCACCAAGCAGATCACGCGCGCCATGAAATTTGTGGCGGCTGCGAAACTGCGACGCGCGCAGGAGGGTGTGTTTGCGGCGCGTCCTTACGCCAAGGAAATTCTTCGTGTGCTGCGTTCGGCGGCTGCGCGTATGGAATCGCCGGCTCATCCCTTGCTGAAACGCAGGCCGGAAGAAAAGATATTGGTGCTGGTTTTGACTGGCGACCGCAGCCTGGCGGGAGCGTTTAATTCCAACGTTCTGCGGCACGCGATGAATTTTATTCGCGAGCACCACGCGAAGAAATTGGAATTGATTACGATCGGTAAGAAGGGGCGCGACACGCTACGGAAGCGAGGATTCAGCTTCGTCGGCGAATGGGTGGACATCTCCTCGCATGTGGAATTTTCTAAGGCCAAGGAAATCGCGGCGCGTGTCGCGGAGCTGTACATCAACGAAGAAGTCGACGCGGTCTATGCGATTTACAACGAGTTTAAGAATGTGATGGTTCAGAACCTGCGCGCCGAGAAACTATTGCCGGTAGACGCCGAAGTAATGAAACCTGCGGCCGAAGCGGAAAAAGAAGTAGTTCAAAGGCATGCGGGCCCAGCCGGCTCGCTGCCGACGGAGCCGGGGCCGGAAGGCAAAGGCTTTGTGGTGGATTACATCTATGAGCAACCAGTGGAAGAAGTCTTCAATGGCCTTGTCCCAAGATATCTGGAATCAGAAATCTTTCGCATCCTGCTCGAATCGGCGGCGGCAGAGCACGCGGCCCGTATGACCGCAATGGATTCAGCAACGCGCAATGCGTCTGAGCTAATTGATAAGCTGACCCTGCAAATGAACAACATTCGCCAGGCGGCGATCACGAAAGAGTTGATCGAAATCGTCAGCGGTGCGGCGTCAGCAGTGTCGTGATTAATTTGGAGGAGATTTAATGTCTACCACAGAAGAAAAGACTGGGCACGTGGTTGAGGTTATCGGACCGGTCGTGGACGTCCAGTTTGAAGAAGGACATCTTCCTTTAATTCACAACGCTGTGCACATCACGAGCGAGGGGTACAAGACTCCTGACCCGATCGACATCATTGCTGAAGTGGCGCAGCATTTGGGCGAGGGCCGAGTGCGTACGGTGGCGATGAAGCCGACTGAAGGCCTCGTGCGCGGGATGAAAGCTGTGGACCTCGGCGAGCCCATTTCGGTGCCGGTAGGCCGCGCGGTGTTGGGGCGCGTGCTGAATGTTCTCGGCGAGCCCGTGGACAAGCTCGGCCCGGTGAAAACTGATAAGCGCTACCCGATTCATCGCCCGGCGCCGAAGCTCGAAGATCAGTCCACTACTCTGGAAATGTTCGAAACTGGAATTAAGGTTGTCGACCTAACCGAGCCATATTTGAAGGGTGGAAAAATTGGTTTGTTCGGCGGCGCGGGTGTGGGCAAGACCGTGCTGATTCAGGAATTGATTCACAACGTGGCCATGAAACACGGCGGCGTTTCGGTTTTCGCAGGCGTGGGCGAACGTACGCGCGAAGGAAATGACCTCTGGCTGGAAATGCAGGAATCAGGCGTTGTCGTGCCGGGAAATCCCGACAAATCGCGCTGCGCTTTGATCTACGGGCAGATGACTGAACCGCCCGGCGCTCGCCTGCGCGTCGGCTTGACCGGTTTGACCGTGGCCGAATATTTCCGCGACGAAGAAAAACTGGACGTGCTGCTTTTCATCGATAATATTTTCCGGTTTGTGCAAGCCGGTTCGGAAGTGTCTGCGCTTCTCGGGCGCATGCCATCCGCCGTCGGTTACCAGCCAAACCTGAATACCGAAATCGGCGAGTTGCAGGAACGGATTACTTCGACCAAGAATGGATCGATCACTTCGGTGCAGGCCATTTATGTACCTGCGGACGATTACACCGATCCCGCGCCGGCTGCGACTTTCGCGCACCTGGACGCGACCACGAACCTGAGCCGGCAGATTGTGGAACGCGGCATTTATCCCGCGGTTGATCCGCTGGCCAGCTTCTCGCGCATTTTGGATCCGCGCATCGTTGGGCAGGAACATTACAACGTGGCGCGTTCCGTAAAGTCGGTACTGCAACGCTACAAGGAATTGCAGGATATCATCGCGATTCTGGGCATCGAGGAACTTTCCGACGACGACAAGCAGACCGTGACGCGCGCGCGCAAAATCGAAAAATTCCTCTCGCAGCCTATGTTCGTTGCGGAACAGTTCACCGGTCTCGAAGGCAAGTACGTGAAGATTGCAGATACGGTCCGCGGGTTTAAGGAAATCGTGGAAGGCAAGCACGACGATCTGCCGGAGCAGGCTTTCTATATGGTCGGAACAATCGAGGAAGTTCGCGAGAAAGCGGAGAAGATGGCTGCCGGGGCCGCGGCATAAATCCTAATGCTTAGTGCGGCCAGGGGCGAAGCAAAGTAAATGGCAACGTTGCCGGAGAAAATCGAGCTGCAGGTGGTGACGCCCGAGCGCCACATCTTAAGCGAAGATGTCGACTCGCTCGAGCTACCCGCAAGAGACGGCTACCTCGGCGTTCTGCCGGGCCACGCGCCGTTGATTACCGAACTAGGCGTCGGCATTCTCACGTACCACAAGGGCGGCGAAACGCGCTATCTGACGGCGATGTACGGCTATGCCGAAGTTTTGCCTGACCGCGTCATTGTGCTAGCCGAAATTGCTGAGCGCGCGGAGGAAATCGACATCGCTCGTGCCCGTGGCGCATTGGAACGCGCCAAATCCGACTTGCCGAAGGCCGGCTCGACCGAAGCAGATTGGGATCAGTCGAACGCCGCAATCCAACGTGCGGAAATCCGCTTGCAGGTCGCCACCATGAGCGGTTCGGGCGGCAGTTCTGGTACCAGTGGCTCGCGCGAAATGCATCGTGCCGCTGTTTAGATAGTGCTATCTCAGGTATTTCCGCTTGCGCACACCTGAATCCACGTCCTATTCGGGGCATCCAATTGGTGTGATAGAAAAGAAGTAACGTAAGAAAAAATGGCTGAAATAACCGTTTATTCCAATACCTGGTGCTGTGATTGCCGCCGCGCAAAATGCTTCCTGCGGGAACGAGGCATCCCTTTCCGCGAAGTCAATATTGATGAAGACACGGCGGCGGAAGCGATCGTGCTTCAGGTAAACAACGGAAAACGCAAAGTGCCGACGATTGAAATCGAAGGCCGATATTTTTCGCTGAGCCCGTTCGATCCCCACAAACTTGCCGACGAGCTGAAAATCCCGCTGAATAAGTAAGCTAAGAATTTCGTTGCGATTACCGGAAATCCACATACACCTGGGTGATCATTCGAGTGATCGCCTGCTGACCCAGCGAACTTGGCAACGACGATTTCTCTTGTGCGGAATACGCCTGCGCTTGCAGCTTTTTGCCCAATTCTTCAATTTCGTCGCGCTTGTACTTTCCTCTTCAAATGGGAACTAGAAGGTCGACCTTCGGATTCGGCAAGGTAATCTTTCCGGTCTGCATGCACTCTATGGCTTCGAGATAAAGACGAATCACGTGCATGGCGTATTTCGCGTCATATCCATGAGTTGTTCGAGCGCGGCGCGGTGAATATGCTTTTGCCCTTGCGCCCGCACAGTCTCTCCATTTGATCGTCGGCAAATTTCACAAACGACTTGAGGTGAAGTTTTGAGGTAAAGAGGTCGCGGTTATTCCGGATCGTTTCCCGCTAACTAGTAGAGAACTGCTCGTGCGCAAAACAAAATGAAGCGCTGGCGGGTTTCCCTTCGCCGTCATGCCTGCCCGCTTTCGCAGCGAGTAGAGGCGAACGTATACATCCTGCGAGCCGTTACCACCTTCTTTGCCACCGGTCGTAAATACAAAGAACTCCTCGCGGAACCGATCATCTTCTCGGGAGGTTCGATGACACGCCGCACCAATCAGTGTCGTCGGTCGCGTTCACTTTTGCGCCGTGCAGTTGCGGCCCGCCGATAAAGGCCCGGGTTAAATTGTGTTAATAGGGGAAACCGTACTAAGCGAAGTTCGGGGCAGTGCCTGTCACTCAAGATTCTCCGTGCAGAACCACTAGGTGAGCCCCACGCCGCGGGTCATTACTCCTGCTACTTGAAGATCAGGCGTTAGGACTACGAGGTCTGCGTCGGCGCCTACGGCCAGGATGCCCTTTTTTCCGGCGAGACCGAGGCGGCGCGCGGGAAGAATTGTCGCCATTCGTACGGCGTCGGCGAGAGGAACTCCAATCTCCACCACATACCGTAGGGCGCGGTCGAGTGTGAGCGTGCTGCCCGCGAGTTTTCCTTCTGAGTTCCTGCAGACGCCATCCTTCACCGTCACTTCAAAATTTCCCAGGCGGTAGCTTCCGTCACGCATTCCGGTCGCGGCGGTGCCGTCGCTCACAAGCAAAACAGTATCGAAACCCTTCGTGCCCAATAGGATCTGGATGGCGGGTCCGGCAACGTGAATGCCATCCGCAATGATTTCGGCGGTCACATCCGTGTCGGTTAGCACTGCGCTGATGATTCCAGGATCGCGGTGGGTGAATGGGCGCATTGCGTTGTAGACGTGGACGGCGTGACGTGCGCCGGCTCTAATCGCTGCGCGTGCCTGGGCGTAATCCGCATCCGTGTGTCCGATGCCGACGACCAAGCCGTCCGCTACGGCTGCTGCAATTAGCGCGAGTGCGCCGGGCAGTTCTGGCGCAATGGTTACAATGCGCAGAAAACCGCCAGCAGCAGCTCGGAGTTTTTCGAAAATCTCAATCGAAGGCAGAGCGATTGATTCCACCGGATGCACGCCGCGGCGTCTGGGATTGATGAATGGGCCTTCCAGATGGATGCCGAGAATTTCTGCGCCGAAGCGCGTATTCTCTCCGGCGTTTTCCTTGCCCTTTTGGTGATCGCGAATATATTGAGCGATGCCCGCCAGGCTGCGGCAAGTATCTTCGATGGGAGCGGTAACCGTGGCGGCAACTATAGAAGTGGTGCCGAAGCGTGCGACCGTGCCGGTGATCTTGTCGAGCGCTTGCTCGCTCGCTTCCATAGCGTCGTGACCGCCCGCGCCGTGGATATGCACGTCCACGAAACCTGGAATTACGGTCATGCCGGAGACGACGTAGTCCTTGGCACCTGGTGGAATGTGGACTTCGTCGCGATGGCCGATGCCGGTGATCACCCCGGATTCGACCACGATCACGCAATCGGTGAGTTCTTCCTGAGGGGTCAGAATGCGACTGGCATAAATCACGGTGGCCGACATAGCAAAACTATGCTACTCGAACTGGGGCGTAAAGCCAGCGCGAGCCTTGCATCCATTTCCTAGTCCGCTACAATCAAGGCGCACTTAAAATTGGAGGGTTGGATGTCTTACGACAAGAGGTATGTGGCCCAAAAGAGGCAGCGGCGGCGGCGCAAGACCGCGAAGGCGAAAGTGAAGCTCTACGAGCAAGGAAAACTGCCGCACGATAAATTGCCGGCCCTCGCCAAGAAGTTTCTGAGCCGCAAGAATCGGGCGTTGAGGAAGGCTGAGTAAGAGAAGAGCGACATAAGAACAGCGCGCCGCGCCGGACTTTGCCGCAAAGCGAACAGAGGTTCTTCGCTGCGCTCAGAATGACGCCACTGCTTTTCCTGCGGGATTAGTGCTCGGCCTTGCTGCACTCGACCAATAAGATCGAATCGTCGCGCGGAAGATAAAAGCTGCCTTCTCGCACGGAATTCCCGAGAACGTTTGCCGCAAAGGTTGCATCGCAAAAAAAAAGGGGCGTTCAGTGAACGCCCCTCACCTGCGTACTTCGCGTTTGTTGCAGGAGCCTAATTACCGCCGGATGCAGCCTGCGCGTGAGTTCCATTCGCCTTCGGCACGCTCAGGTATCCGCTGATTTTATCCTTGCCCACCTGGTTCACGACAAACTCCAGAGGAGCACGCGCCCCGCTTTCGAAGAAGTACAACGGCTCATTCGCCGTCAGGTTCTTCTTGTCGTGGCGCTGGTCGTCTACAAAAATCGTGACGCCGAACTGGCTCTTCTTGCTGTTCGTCCCGTGAAGCTCAACCATCAGGTTTCCGACTTTCTCGCGTGAGTTCTTCTTGTCGATCGTGAATTCATAGTAGTCGCGCTCACCAAGACGGCGGAGTTCTTCCACTTCGTCATGGTTGCGTGCGATCAACGTGCCGAACTCACCGCGGGCCATCTGCAGATTGTTCTTTTCGGTGTCGAGATCGGTCTTCACGCCATTAACGTCCGTCCCGAGCTTGTTGACGTCATCCATGCTGGCCTTGGTCGCGAGCTGCGCGTTGGTCTGATTCTGCATCTCCGACAATTCCTTGGCGTCGTCTTCCTTGATCTTCTTGGCCTGCGCGCGGGCCCTTGATAGCTCGCCTTCGGTGAGCTTCATCTTGTCGGTCACGACGCTGAGCTCGCCCTCCAGCTGTGCGTTCGTGTCTTCGGCTTTGGCCAAACGCTGGCCGATCACGACGTTATTCTGCTTGGACTGCTGCGTTTGTTCAGCCAGAGACTGTTCCAACTGTTTCGAGCGCGTTGAGGCGGTCCAGCCGGCGCCCAAAGCCACCAGTGAGACAACCGCCAGAGCAACCACGACGATTCCGACCCATCGGGGTGCGGTAGCTTCGTCTGCGATCACTACGTCATGCCGTTCTTCACTCATTTTCTTCTCCTCTGAAAACCCCTTGCAAAGGGTCAGAAGGGCACGCGGAGAACCAAACTTAAGAGGGCTCTTATCAAGGTGTAATCTTAAGAAAACGGGGCAGTTGCTCGCCGGCCACGGAAAATACCTTAGGACAAATGCGGTATTGCGCTCTGCAATTTTTACGCGCCTTTAACAATTCTGCGTAGTGGAAGTATTGAGGCACACCATGCTGCAGAATCATGAGGCGTAGGTACTAGTGAGGCGATGACTTACGAGTGAGTTTCGCCATTTCGTGCGTGCGAGTTTCGCTGGCTATCGCGTGATGGTCATGGCGCGCAGCGCGGCGATGCGGTCGGAGAGCGGCGGGTGAGTGCTGAAGAGACTCGAAAACATATCTCGCGCGCTGAGCGGCTGGACGATCATCAGTGCCGAGGTGGTCGGAGGAACGTCCATGGGAATTCGCTTGTTGTAGGTTCCGAGTTTTTCGAGGGCGCTGATCAAGCCGTTGGCGTAGCCGACCATTTGCGCGCCGGAAGCGTCCGCTTGATATTCGCGTTGGCGCGAGATTCCGAGTTGAAGCAGCAGAGCCGCAAGAGGCGCCAGGAAAAGCATCAGGATTCCGATGATCCCGCCGCCTCGATCGCGATCATCTCGGCCGCCGCCAAACCAGAAGCCCATGCGCGCGATCCAGGTGATTGCACCGGCGATCGTTGCGGCGATCGATGATGTGAGGATGTCGTAATTGCGGACGTGCGAGAGTTCGTGGGCGATTACGCCTTCTAGCTCGTCGTCATTCATTAATTCTAGCAAGCCCTGCGTGACGGCAACCGATGCGTGGCTGGGATTGCGGCCGGTGGCGAACGCGTTGGGAGCCGGCTGCGGGATCAAATACAGCTTAGGCATCGGCAAGTTCGCCTTGGCGGCCAGCCGCTCCATCACCGCGTAGAGACGCGGCTCTTGTTCTCGGCTGATCGGCACGGCGCCGCTTGATGCCAGCGCGATTTTATCCGAAAAGAAATAAGCGCCACCGTTCATCAGAACGGCAAAGAAAAGCGCTAACGTGAGACCGCGCTGGCCGCCGAAAGCTTCACCCAGGAACAACAGCAGCAGCGTTAGCGCTGTGAGTAGGAACGCAGTCTTAAGAGTTTTCATTTTCTTGGAACCTTGCCGCTTTAATGCGCACTTTCGAAGTTTATTACGCGGCGCCAGCCTTCTTTGTTTCAGGCGTAAACTTCATTCCGTCGGTTTTGGTATCCACGTCGACGCGCAGCGTATCGCCGGGATGGATTTCGCCATCGAGAAGTTTCAACGCCAGCGGATCCTGGATCAGCCGCTGGATAGCGCGCTTCATCGGACGCGCTCCGTAAGCCGGGTCGTAACCCTCGCGGAAGAGCAGAGCTTTTGCCGCAGAACTCAGGCGCAGCGTGATCTGGCGTTCGCCCAAGCGCTTCACCAGATGCTGCAGCTGCAGGTCGATGATGTGTTCGATCTGATCCTTGCCCAGGGGACTGAACAGAACGATGTCGTCAACACGGTTGAGGAATTCCGGCCGGAAAATTTCACGCAATGCGGCCATGGCTTCTTCTCGCGCTTTTTTCGGCTCTTTCTCGATGAGATCGAAAATCGCGCTTGAGCCCACGTTCGAAGTCATGATGATCACTGTGTTGCGAAAATCTACCCTGCGGCCCTTTCCATCTGTTAGACGGCCCTCGTCCAGAATTTGTAGCAGCACGTTGAATACATCCGGATGCGCCTTCTCGATTTCGTCCAATAAAACTACGGAATACGGGCGGCGGCGGACTTGTTCGGTCAACTGGCCGCCTTCTTCGTAGCCGACGTATCCTGGAGGCGCGCCAATCATGCGCGCCACGGAATGCTTCTCCATGTATTCGGACATGTCCAGACGAATGATGGCGCGTTCGTCGTCAAACAAAAATTCTGCAACCGCGCGCGCAAGTTCGGTCTTCCCGACGCCGGTCGGCCCAAGCAACAGGAACGAACCTATTGGACGATTCGGATCACCCAAGCCTGAACGACTCCGACGAATGGCGTTCGCCACGGCTTGCAACGCAATATCCTGGCCGACGACGCGTTCGCGCAGGCGTTCTTCCATGTGCACGAGCTTCTGCACTTCGCCCTCGAGCAATCGCCCGGCGGGAATGCCTGTCCATTTGCTGACGATTTTTGCGATTTCTTCCTCGCCGACTTCTTCCTTCAGCATCGGATGATCTTTTTGCAATTCGGCGAGCTTATCCTGAGCCGCTTTCAGTTCCTTTTCAGCTGCAGAAAGCTTTCCATAGCGTATTTCCGCGACGCGCGAAAGATCGCCGGCGCGTTCGTAGCGCTGTTCTTCCGCCTTCAGGCGCTCGATTTCTTCTTTTTGCTTGCGAATGCGCGTAATGGCGTCCTTCTCGGTTTGCCAACGCGCTTTGAGCGTGTTGGACTGCTCGCGCAGAGTGCTGAGTTCTTTTTCGATTTGCTTCACACGAACTTTCGAGTGAGAGTCCGATTCCTTGCGCAAAGCCTGACGCTCGATTTCAAGTTGCATGATGCGCCGCTCGATTTCGTCGATTTCCGTCGGCAGGGAATCGATCTCCATGCGCAGACCGGCCGCGGCTTCATCGATCAAGTCGATAGCTTTGTCTGGCAGAAAGCGATCGGTGATATAGCGCTGGGAAAGTATCGCGGCCGCGACAATTGCAGAGTCCTTGATGCGCACGCCATGGTGAACTTCGTAGCGGTCTTTCAAACCCCGCAGAATCGCGATGGTGTCTTCCACCGAGGGCTCGCCGACGTAAACCGGCTGGAAGCGGCGTTCGAGCGCGGGATCCTTTTCGATGTATTTGCGATACTCATTGACGGTGGTGGCGCCTATGGCACGCAGTTCGCCGCGCGCAAGCGCAGGTTTGAGCATGTTGGAAGCATCCATCGAGCCTTCCGCGGCGCCCGCTCCGACCAACGTGTGCAGCTCGTCGATGAAAAGAATGATCTGACCTTCCGATTCGGTGACTTCCTTCAGCAGCGCCTTCAGCCGGTCTTCGAATTCGCCGCGATATTTCGCGCCGGCAACCAGAGACGCCAGATCCAGCGCCACGATACGTTTGGTCTTCAGTACCTCGGGAACGTCTCCTGCGACGATGCGGCCGGCGAGACCTTCCACGATTGCGGTTTTGCCAACGCCGGGCTCGCCGATCAGCACCGGGTTATTTTTTGTGCGTCGCGCCAGAATCTGCATCACGCGGCGGATTTCTTCGTCGCGGCCGATTACCGGATCAAGCTTTCCGCGGCGTGCCTGCTCGGTAAGGTCGCGCGCATACTGATCCAAGGCGCGGTAAGTAGATTCAGGGTTCTGCGAAGTAACGCGATGGCTGCCGCGAATCCTGGCCATGGCCTGCAGAATGGTGTCATGGCCGGCGCCCTGGCGCACCAATAGTTGTCCGGCAGGATCTTTGTCCGCGGTGGAAATTCCCAAAAGGATATGTTCGGTAGAAACGTACTCGTCCTTCAAGCGCTGCGCTTCATCGAAGGCGCGCTCGAGAACCTGATTTGTCGCTGGGCTCAAATATTGCTGCGCAGCTCCCGAAACTTTCGGAAAGCGTTCGATCTGCTTTTCTAGCTCCGCAGCCAACCGGGTGGGAGACACACCGAGCTTCTCCAGCAGTGGAGGCACAACGCCGTCGCCTTGAGCAGCGAGGGCCCACAGCAAATGTGCGGGCTCAACCTGCTGTTGGCCTGAGCGAGCGGCCATCTCCTGGGCAGCCTCAAGGGCCTCTTGAGCTTTTACGGTTAATTTATCTAAACGTACCATGATGCGATTCTCTCACTTTCGAGCGCATAAAAAAGGGGGGCCAAGGAACCTAACCAGCATAAGGCCCAGGCGGTACTCGCGCTGCGGCGGCAGCTCCATCGTCGTTGTTTTCGTCTCTCAAGAATGTGTGACGCTTAATTAGCGCGATGGCATAATAAAATATGCGTCTATCATTGTCAAGTCTTCTCCAATGACTCTTCCTCCAGCGAATGTCATCTTTCTAGTCTAATGCTCTAGCAATAATACACTTAAGGTAGTGAGTTTCAGGCATAGTCAGCAGGATCGGGTGGTCTTGCGCCTGAGTGCGGCGATCAACAATTGCGACCGTTCGGCGGGCGTCATTGGCGGCTTCGGCAATCAGTTGCAAGAACAGGGGCTCGCTGAGGTGGTAAGAGCAGGAGCAGGTTACGAGATAGCCTCCGGGTTTCAGCAGCTTCAATGCCCGGAGGTTGATTTCTTTGTAGCCACGCTGTGCGGCGGGCAAGCTGTCGCGGTTCTTGGCAAACGCTGGGGGGTCGAGAATGACCATGTCGAAGCGACGCCCGACTTCGTCGTACTCCTTAAGCAGGTCGAAAGCATTGGCTTCGCGAAACCTGACATTCCCGATCACATTCAGATCTTGGTTGCGGCGTGCCACTTCAACCGCCACAGCACTCATATCAACCCCTTCCACGTGCGCGGAATTCCCAGCTACGGTTAGCGCGAAGCCTCCGTGGTAGCTGAAACAATCCAGCACCTCGCCGGACGCATAGCGCCGCGCGGCCCAGTGATTTTCGCGCTGGTCCAGGAACGCTCCCGTTTTCTGGCCGTGTGTCAGATCGTAAATGAAAGCGATTCCATTCTCCTTTACGAAGACCTCAGGCGGGACTTCACCATGCAGCACTCCAACCTTGCGTTCCAACCCCTCGAGCAAGCGAACTTTGGGATCGTTGCGCTCCAGAATTCCCTTGGGCGAGAAGAGTTCGACGAGTAATTCGACGATGAGCTGTTTTTGCCGCTCGGAGCCCTGGCTGAGCGTCTGCAAAACCAAGTAATCGCCGTAGCGATCAACCACGATCGACGGCAATTGATCCGATTCGCTGTGCACGAGCCGATATGCTTCGGTGTTTTCGACCACGGTCAGGCGATAGGCTGCCGCTTGTCGCAATCGCTCAGCAACAAATGAGCGGTCTATCGGAACATCGTCATGTGTAAGCAGGCGAATAGCGATCTGGGACTTGTCGCTGTAGAAGGCGCGGCCGTGAGTACGGCCGCGTTCGTCGTTCACCCGAACTATGGAGCCGGGCTCGGCTTGGGCTGAGCGGACGTCACTTTTGTAGACCCAGCGGTGGCCAAGACGGAGGCGTTCCAATCCGCGAGATGTAATTACAACGATAGGCTCAGCCACGATTCCTGCCTGATAAAAGGGTCTGAAATGCTCATCCGCTACAATGGTTCGGCTGAACGCGACATGGAACAATCGCGGGCACACTGCCTTCAGCATGTTAGAACTTCCGGAGTTCTCTTAACATACTCGCACGAGTACTGCCAGCACACGGGAATGCAGGTAGTGTCTTAATTTGCCGACGTCTCTTGGGACGGCTCCAGATTGCTGTGGATCAACGACAGAAGCAAATTCCCCGGGCCTATGGCCCTTCGCAATGACAATTGCTTTTTGTTTTGCGAACATGCAAGCGGGTATTCAATTAGGGCGCCCGATTACAAGATTCATGCAATGAAATTTTAGCGAGCGCGAACAGCACGGGCAGACTGGTTACAAATGAACTTGAGTGAATTCGATTTCGATTTACCCTCGGAACTAATCGCGCAGCGTCCCTTGGACCGCCGCGATGCTTCGCGGCTGCTGCTGCTCGACCGGACCACAGGCGCGTGGGAGGACCGCCAATTCAGCGAATTCCCGGAAATCCTGCGCGGCGACGAATTGATGATTATCAACAACGCGTGTGTCCTACCGGCACGTTTATTTGGGAGACGGGCAGGCATCCACGCCGAGCCGCCAGGGCAGCACAGCCCGGAGCGCGCGAAACATCTGCAGTCTCCGATTGAAGTTCTGCTAGTTCGTGAGTTGGTGCCAGGTACTTGGGAAACGCTAGTACGCCCCGGCAGAAAGATTCCGGTCGGCGAGCGAATTGTTTTCGGTGAAGGCGAACTCGATGCAGTCGTTGAATCCCGCGGCGAATATGGATTGCGTGTTCTGCGCTTCCACTCCACGAACGGTTTTCATGAAGCGCTCGCTCATCTGGGACACATACCGTTGCCGCCATACATCAAGCGTCCAGACGAGCCGCAAGATCGCGAACGATATCAGACGGTGTATGCGAAGCAGGGAACTGCCGTAGCGGCGCCCACGGCCGGCTTGCACTTCACGCCGCAAATTCTGAAGCGTGTGCGCGAACGCGGAGTAGAAATCGCTGAAGTGACTTTGGACGTCGGGTTAGGCACGTTCGAACCGGTTCGCACGGAGCGGCTGGAAGATCACGAGATTCACGCGGAATCCTATGAGATTCCGCAAGAAACGATTGCAGCAATTGAACGCGCCAAGCGGGAACATCGCCCAGTCCTGGCAATCGGCACGACAGTGATAAGGGCGCTCGAAGACGCGGCGGAAAAAGCAGCGCAACGCGGCACCGCGACACCTTCAGGCAAGGCGGAGGCGCGAATTTTTCTGTATCCCGGCAAGCCGATTCGCGTCGTGGATCAATTGCTCACAAATTTCCATCTGCCTGAATCGAGTTTATTAGCACTGGTAGCAACTCTAGCGGGTCGAGAGAACATCCTGCGCTCTTACCATCACGCGGTCGACACGAAGTACCGGTTCTATAGTTACGGCGATTGCATGCTGATACGTTGATCCCCAATGCTAAAGGACCCGAGAGGCTACGTATAAATTTGTCGAGCGATTTCGTGCAACACGTGGCAGGTTCGTCTATAATTCGCATCCCGCTCAAAAGGGCGTCTGAATGCGCTATCTAATCCTAAGTGACATCCACGCGAACGTTACGGCGCTGGACACGGCTCTCGAGGCCGCCAAAGGCCGGTGGGACAAAGCTGTTTGTCTTGGCGACATCGTAGGCTACGGTCCTGATCCCAACGAAGCCGTTGATCGCGTCCGCGAGCTCGGGGCGATTACCATTCGCGGCAATCACGACCGTGCTGGCTCAGGTCTGGCCAGTGCGGACGATTTCAACCCGGTCGCGCGCGCGGTAGCGATGTGGACACGAGAGCAATTGCGCCCCGAGAATCGCGAGTGGCTGGAAAAATTGCCAACAGGCCCGCTAACGGTAGACGGATTCGTGATCGTTCACGGCGCGTACAAGGACGAAGACGAATATGTTTTCGCACCGGCGCAGGCGCTTGATAGTTTGCTCGACGCCTCCTCATCAATTACATTCTTTGGCCATACGCATTTGCAAGGCGGCTTCACACTGCATGACGATCAGGTAGGCGTGTTGCACCTGAGGCCCACGGCAGGAACTCTTTTCTCCACTTTGAACATCGAAGACGGGACGACGTACCTGGTCAATCCCGGATCGATCGGCCAACCGCGTGACGGCGACATTCGCGCTGCTTTCGTGATCGCAGACCTGCCCAGTAAGACAATCGAATTCTGGCGTGTGCCCTACGACATCGAAGCGGTGCAGAAACGAATGGGCGAGGGAAAGCTGCCGGAGCCGCTAATACTTCGCTTGGCCTTCGGGCGCTAGTGGCGGCTGCAACGGAACAGGCCATGGAACCGGGTGAAAGCTCTTACAGCAACGAAAGACGGCGATTCCCGGTAGCTTTTGTGGCGGGATTGATTGTCGTCGCAATTCTCTTCGGCGGTTTTGTGCTGCTGACGCGCAACATGCGTACCTCGAAGCAAACCGCTGTGAAGCTGCCTTTTGGTCCCGCAGAACAAACGTACGCTGAGAGAATTCACTTCAAGGACATTCAGCTAGCTCACGCCACAAATTTTCTGAACCAGGATTTCACCTACGTTGGCGGCACCATTTCAAACGACGGCGTGCAAACCATCGGCGCACTGGAAGCCACGATCGAATTCCGCGACAACCTCAACCAAGTAATCCTACGCGAAACCGAAATCTTGATCG
Organism: uncultured Acidobacteriota bacterium; assembly: GCA_963703675.1. Taxonomy (GTDB): domain Bacteria; phylum Acidobacteriota; class Terriglobia; order Acidiferrales; family UBA7541; genus Palsa-295. The sequence continues at coordinate 485,645 of CAVPFH010000019.1, forward strand.
TGGCAGGGGCCGAACCGTTGCAAGCAGGCCAACGCCGCGACTTTCAAGTCACGCTGGAACACCTTTCCACAGCTTGGAATCAGCAATATCCATCAATACGCCCAACCGGCCTGATATTGGAATAACCACAAGGTTTTAATGTGGCCCGCGGAAGATTGGGCGACGCTCGATCGCGCGTTGAATGAATTTGTCTCGTCCGGCAATCCGGAAGTTCGCGAGACGGCGAATGGCTCGCCGAACTTGCCGCCCTCCAGTGCGAGATAAACTGCAAAGGGAGACATCCGCTCGTTCATCTGTGGTCCGACGAACGCAACCTGACTCGTCGTGTGCTGAGCGTGAAAGAGCGATGCGAATCGGTTCGTCCTGGAAGTGCAACGATTCGGGCGCGCGAAGCCGGGTCCGCTGGAATTCCAGCGTCTGGATTTCCCCCGAGCGGCGGTGCTGATCACGCGTGAACAATTTCGCGCTCGATTCGAGCGGGTCCTCAACGAACGCTTTTTCTGATTCCGTGTTGGACTCCCTGACTGCGACTCCCGATCTCGAGCATTCTTTTTCGGGGCTATACGTTCGCGGCGTGATGCATAAAGGCCCACGTGCCCGGGCTTTGCTCGCCTTCTCGTTTTATGAAAGCGCCGCTGCGATTGAAAGCATTCTTGCATTCGGAATCTTATGGCTGGACTGGACGTGAAATCATTTTGATCGCAGGGCATTGGAAGGCCTGCCCTGTTGTACCGCAGGGAACCAGCCAATTCTTAAGAGAGCGGGTGTTGGCGCAGCGGAGTGCGTGGAAATTTACGAAATCCGCGGGCCTGACATGTTGGTGGACAAAGTTGATTTTGCGGATGCCGGAAACATCCAAACGCAGCTGAGGCCTCGCCGTGAAATCGAATCGAAATTGAACGCAGCGGCCGACGCGATTGCACAGATCCGCGAAATGTCGCCCGATAGCGCACACGCAATTGAGATGCGGCTGATTGCCGGAAAAGACGAGCTGGCGTTTTGTTTTCGCGGACTTACGTTTGCTCGTCGGACGAGTACCGGGGTATTTTTCGGATTGGATAACGCTGTGAATTGCTTGACCGCCGCGAACAAGCCGCGCTTAGCGCGACTTTTGCATCAACTCGATCTCAAAGGTAACTCGCTTTCGGAAGATGCAAACCATTTCCTGTATCACGCTGCGCCCGAGCGTTGGCTGGAAACAATTGTTCTAGCGGATCCCAGCAAGCTGGACGCGCTCGATCCCAAATATTTTTATTCGCAGGTACCGGCGGTTGCAGCAGGAGATCGGGGAGTCCTCGATTTGCTGGGAATCACGCACCGAGGCCGCTTGGTGATCATCGAATTGAAGGCTTCGGAAGATATTCAAATGCCGATACAGGCGGTGGATTATTGGCTGCGCGTCCGGCGGCATCAGAGCGAAGGAGATTTTCACGAGTATGGCTATTTTCCCGGCGTCGAAATCGATCCCGGGCCGCCGCTTGTGTGATTGGTGGCGCCGGGTCTGCGTTTTCACTCCGCGACGGATACTTTGCTGAAATATTTATCGCCGGAAATTCAAGTGATGCGCAATGGACTTTCGGAGAATTGGCGCACAGGGCCGAATTTATTTTCCGGCAGTAAAGAATCACTTCAGCAAAATAATTCACTCTGAAAAAAAAATTAGGGAAGCGGCCTGGGTTGAACCAGCACCACTTCCCGGGGTGTGTCCTAGAAGTAATTATAGAGTTAGACGTGAATCGTCGGAAAAGGTTGCACGAAGTTACGATTTCGAAAAGTTCCGAAACGCGTTAGTAGAACAGATACTTACGCCACTTTTCATCACGATGCCCGATGAGTCTCATCAACTGGCGTGATGTGTGTAGCGTAAACGGACGCGGACGGCGCTGCAATTTTATCCCGGCTTCTTCAGGCGTGCGGTCGCCCTTGTGGTTGTTGCACGCGTAGCAGCAGGCTACCAGATTCTCCCAGGTCGAACGCCCGCCACGCGACCGCGGCATCACGTGGTCGAGGGTAAGCTCGGACGCGGGGAAAGCACACGCGCAGAACTGGCAGGTATTGCGGTCGCGCAACAAGATATTTTTGCGAGAGAGGGCCCGGCTCTGCTGCGGAATGTGGCGATAACTCAGCAGCCGAATGACAGAAGGCACCTGAATAGCTTTCTGCGTCGAGTGAACTTCGGTGTGATTGGTTTCTTCAGCCTGCGCCACGCCCTTCAGCATCAGAACCAGCGCGCGGCGAACGGCGGTTACGTTAATCGGTTCGAAGGTCGCGTTCAGGACCAGCACAGGCGCCTGCATCACCGAGGGCCGACTGGACGGCTGTTTGGACGCAATAGCTTCAGGCGCGACCCCGCTCAGCCCAATAACGGGGCGGGGCCGTAAACCAAGCTTATGCCGCTTTTCCATATGCGCCGCCTTTGCGTCGCTTGCCGACCTTCCTCATGTACCGGAGATGCTCCTCACTGCTTTTTGGTTTGACTAGACCCTGCTGGAACGTCCGGTGTTACCGCTCCTCTTGAAACCATCAAGCCAGGAACCACTCGCGCGACTGTTATTCCCAGAACGGAACTGGCACCCGCGCTCTTTAAAGCCCTGGCACACGAGTCTAATGTAGCACCGGTGATCATTACATCATCTACCAGTAGAACGCGAAGCTTGTCAACCCGCAGGCCTTTTCGGGTAGCGTAGGCGCCACGTACCATTCTTTGCGCGAGAGAACCAAACGCGCTGGACGAGGCTTAGTTCGCACCAACAGGTAAGCACCCTGCTTTAGATACAATCGCCGGGCCAACGGACCTGCTATCAGCTCAGTCTGATTGTAACCGCGTTCACGCTGGTCAGGATGCAAGGACACCGGCACTACCACGTCCGCGCGGAAACTCTTCGGCTTCGCGCTCGATCACTTCGGCCAGCCGGGCGGCAAACCAGTCACCGAGGCAGGTGACCTCGTATTTCAATTGCAGGATCAGGTGGTGCAGCGCGTCATTGTAGACGCCATAGCTCCGAGTGAGATCGAACGCATAGTAGTCGTCGCGGCAGAGGCCGTCAGCCGGTCTGGTTATTCCAGGCAGCACGAGAAACGGCCTGCCGCAGCGCCCGCACATCGGCCGTTTAATCGGTTCACTAAAAGCGAGGCAGGCTTTGCAGATTGGAACTCGGCTGGCGCACGGCCATACGGCGTTACAAATCCGGCAAGGTGCAGGGAAGAGCAGCGACGCCAGCGAATCGATCGCGGAGCGTAAAATCACTCGATTGTCACCAAGGTACAGACAGGCGGAAGGGAATGGGCCGTTACTTCATCGAGCGAGGAGATGTAAAGATCGTATCTCTACTGCTTTCAGTGGGCGAAAATATACACACATCCGCTGAATCAAGCTAGCGCGGGGATGCCAAGTGGCTGTGACTACCTACGAAGTTACAGAAGGCCTTGTTCCGTCTTTTCCTGGCAGCTGATGCAATAACGCGTCCACGGCACTGCCTCGAGCCGCTTTTGCTGCAATTCTTGGTGGCAGGAATTGCATTCACCGAAGGTGCTGTCTTTGATGCGGCCCAGCGCTTCGTCTACCAATTGAAGCAATGAACGGTCATTATGCGTCTGGCCAAACAGGAATTCCTTAGTGTAGGAATTCGCGGCCTTGTCGGCGAGATCGACTGTGGGATCCTCGTCCGCTTCGCGGCCTTCCTGCTCGGTGCGAGCGATTCCGCGCACCAGTTCTTCCCGGCGTGTTTGCAATTTCTTCTTATAATATTCCAAGCGTTTCTTATCCATCGTTAGGTCCCTAGGCGAGGTCAAAAACCTCACTCAAATCCGACGAGTTTACCGATTCAAAATATGATTGTCAATGCGACGCCCGCCGAGTCGACGAGAAATCAACACAAAAATCCGCTCCGCGAAGCCGTCTGCAGCGAAAATGATCGCACCACAGAGAAAGAATTGATGCTGTTTGATGCGGAAAGGATTCCGGCTGTTGATACTAAGGCGCTTGAATCGGTAAAAAGCATCAAAAACAATCAGGATATTCCCAGACAAGTTGCTCGACGAGCTCGTAGCCCATCGTCTTCTTGTGCTCGACGCGGGAAGGTTTCTTCAGCGTGGAGACGTCGAACCATCCTTCGCTCTCTTTGTGTTCTGCGACCATGCGTCCGCAGTCCGAAATGAGCCATCGACCAGAGTCAGAGTTACATGGGCGCCGTCGGCCACCACCTCGACGTAGTTGGCGAATGGCACGTCGTCGCGCGGCATGAAAATGTGCGTTTCGATCCCGGCGGCTGCGGCCTACGGCATTGCCTGCTGATGGCACGGCGAGCTTACGCAGACCTCGCCATTGCTGATGAGGAGTGTCAGCAGAAACCGTCGCTTTGCAGGTCAGAAGTCCAAACAACTTTCGCAGATTAGGAATCGAAAGCACTGTGATTGGTTTCGTGATACAAAGCGCGTCAGGATAACGCGAACAAACGCACCAACATGATCGACACTAACCCCGATTCGCCGAACTCTGTTCCAAGTGATCGAACGCCGCGCGCGCTGCGCATAATAGCGGGGATCGGTGTTCTGTTTTTCCTCACCGTCGCCGTATTGCCGATTTTTGTGGCTGCACATTTGTGGCTGTTAGCTCTGCGTTGGACTGGCCTTGCTGTGATCGCGGCAGGGGGATGGCGGAAATCGTCGCTGACCTACTGGATTTTCTTCGCGATGCTACTGGGCGGAGAGATTGGTCTCGACCGGCCGCATTTCGCCGAACACCTGCGCGTCCTCAGCGATATTTTCCTTCGTTTGATTAAAGTGATTGTCGCCCCTTTGATTCTTGGCACGCTGATCACCGGCATCGCGGGCCACGGCAATTTGCGCGGCGTCGGGCGCATTGGCATCAAGAGTTTGATTTATTTCGAAGTCGTGACTACCCTGGCGCTTTTCATCGGGCTCGGCGCCATCAACATCAGCCGCGCTGGGGAAGGGTTGGTGATGCCGGCGACATCGGAAGTCGTTGCCGCGCAGACTGCGGCGCCGCTGCGGTGGGACGAATTCCTTTTGCACGTTTTTCCTGAAAATCTCGCGAAATCCGTGGCCGAAAACCAAATCCTGCAGGTTGCGGTGTTCGCGGTGCTTTTCGGAATCGCGCTGGCGCGGATACCGGAAGCGAAACGGGCGCCGATACTGAAACTCTGCGAATCGCTTACGGATACCATGTTCTCGTTCACGAATATGGTGATGCATTACGCGCCGGTCGGGGTGGGCGCCGCATTGGCTTACACCGTCGCGCATCTGGGAACTGGTGTGTTGCTTCCGCTTGGGAAGCTCTTGCTTACGGGATACGTCGCCTTGATAGTTTTCCTGCTGTTCGTGTTATTGCCCATCGCGTGGTTAGCGAAATTGCCCATCGCCCGCTTCGTGAAGGCGGTCGCCGAGCCCGCCACCATTGCGTTTGCTACCAGTACGTCGGAAGCGGCTTTGCCCCGAGCGATGGAATGCATGGAAGCGTTTGGTGTGCCACGACGGATCGTCGCATTTGTGATTCCCGCTGGATACAGCTTCAATTTGGATGGGTCATCGCTGTACCTGGCGCTTGCGTCTGTTTTTGTCGCGCAGGCGGCGGGGATCCATATGCCTTTCGGCGAGCAGCTCTTCATGGTGTTTACTTTGATGCTCACCAGCAAAGGTGTCGCCGGGGTTCCGCGTGCTGTCTTGGTGGTTTTGCTGGCTACCGTGGGTATATTCCATCTGCCTACCGAGCCGATTTTTATTATTCTCGGAATTGATGCGTTGATGGATATGGCGCGCACCGCTGTAAACGTAATTGGGAATTGCTTGGCGTCAGCGGTTATCGCGCGATGGGAAGGGGAATTGGGCGTGGCGCAACCGACACAAATTTAGGATTGTGCACACGCAGTTCTCAACAGTGCATGGGTGGGACAAAAACCTCGCGCCTTGGGGAGATTTGACTTGGTTGCTAACTGGGGTGCGCAGCAAGCAGCGCCCCTACGATACCCTCGTTGAGATCGTGGTTTGCTTAACGGGGAAAAGAAAATGGATGCCTACGGCCGAGAGCGCCAGGACTAAGAATACAAACGCGCTGCCTTCCGGGCCGACCGTGCCGCCGGTAAGCCATGTGGGGCCGTGAAACGAAGAATTTAGAAGATGACCCTTCGCAAGAGATCCGCTATCAGGCGCAGAATAGAGATACGTCTCGCCCCAATCCCAGCCGGCATGCATTCCGATGGGAAACCAGATATTGCCAGTACGGCTCAACGCGAAAGCGGCCAACAAGCCGAACGATCCGGCCATTAGCGCACCAAACCACGCTTCGCCCAAATTGTTCAAATGAATCGCGCCGAATGCAATTGAAAGAATAATTGCGGCCAGCCAAAAACCGATTCCTGAGCCAAGCGTATATTGCAGGTAGCCGCGAAACGAAAATTCCTCAAACAAGCCCACCAGGATAAACACGATGCCGTACATCGCCCCGTATTTCAGGGCGTCGCTTCCGGATAAGGCCAAGCCACCTAAAGAAAAACCATGGAATGCCGCGATCAACGCCATCAGCAGCGAAAGCATAGCCAAGCCGTAAGGAATGCCTTGCCAAAAGCGCTTTCCGAAAGCTTGAACGGGAGGCAGATAGTAGTCGGCAACAGACCGCTTTTCGATATGCGACATCACTAGAACCGCCATCATCAGGGAAAACACTCCGACGCCTTCGCCGATAATTCCGGCGGCGGGCGTCATGACCCGCGGATCTTGGGCGCGCATATACGCGCGCACGGAAGGAATCATGCGCATGCCAAATTGGATGCCGGTTAAAATCGCCGCTATGACGACGAAAAAGATCAATAAGCGCCAGCCGGCGCGAATCCCGTTCGGCCCCACAAAAACGTTGACCATCTCCGGGCGCTTCGAAGGCTCAGGAACGGACTCCATGCTGGGTGAAGCGGCGGCACTCTGGTTCGCATCTATTGCCATGTGGGCTCTCCTCTGACTCCTGCATACTATACGGCCTCACCGCCAGTTAAGTTTCAGAATGATGCAGGCATAGGCTGGCAGGCCCAAAGACTTAGACCTAGCGTCGCGGCCTTTAGCGCGGCATCACAATGTGCCGCAGCGGTCTGTTTCGCGTAATGAAGGGCGGGGTGGCATCGTTAATGAAAGCGAGGCACGAGGCGAAACGCACCCGTCTGTAAGATTTTCTGTTGAAAGTGGGGATAAAAAGAAAGAGGGTGTCTCCCAAAAGCTCTGCCTAGCCGGGCAGAAAGGAGACACCCCGTGTCATCTCAGATCGGCAGACTAGCATTACAGGATGTGATCGAGCAAGGCTGGAAACAATTGCAGGGTGGTTTCTTGCAGCAATTGAAAAAGACCATCGAAGGGCTACTGACGGCCGAACGGGATCGGCGGGTGGCGGAGCGCCAGGAGCGCGGAGAGAAAATTTACCGTTGGGGTTACACGGTGCGGAAATGCTGGCAGACGGCCTGGGGAGCCCTGGAGCAGGTGCGGGTGCCGCGGCTGCGAGGCCGGGAAGAGATCGGGCTACTGGAGAAATACCAGCGCCACGCGTTGCAGGAAGTGTTGTTCGCCCTGGCGGTAGGTGGATTGAGCCAACGCAAAGTGGTGAGTTGGGTGCGGCGATTTCTGGGCGGGCAGCTATCTCCGGCTAGTATTGGGGCGGTGCTGCGCGATGCGCAAGAACAGATCCAGGCACGCCGAGAGCAACGCCTGTGTTCTGGGACCTACCGAGCCCTGGCGGTGGATGGAATCTATTTAAGGTATCGGCGATCGGCCGAAAGCCAAGCACGGAAAGGAGTTCTGCTGGTAGCGGTGGGCGTACGCGAGGGCGGAGGGTTCGAAGTCTTGGAGTGGATGGCGGCTGCGGCGGAGACGAGCCAAGCGTATGAGGAGTTGTTCACACGTCTGTGGCGACGGGGGCTGGAACAGGTGGAGTTGGTAATCAGCGATGGAGCCGAGGGTGCTGCCAGTGCCGCAGCCCTGGTCTACCCGGCAGCGGCACACCAGCTGTGCTTGGCCCACTGGTTTCGGAATCTGGAAGGACTGACGCCGCCCCTGCAGTGGTGGCAGCGAAAGAAGTTCCGGCGGGAATTCTGGTGGATCTTTGAAGCCGAGCAGGAGACCCAGCTGCGGAAATGGGCCGGGAGCTTTGCCCGGCGCTGGCGTTTCTGGGCTCCGGAGATGGTGCAGAAGTTTCAAGAGGAGTTGCCGCGAGTGTTGGCCTACTTGCGATTTCCGCGATACTGGCGACACCGCTTACGTACCACCAACTTAGCGGAAGGTTTTTTCCGACATCTACGACGCTATCTCAGCCGTTTTCCTGGCTGCGTGGATGCCGTTCATAGTGAACAAGTCTTGGGCTGCTACTTGCTGGCTGCGGAACGAATGCATGCCTGAGGAAACCATAATGCGAGACACCCGTATACTCGGTTTCAACAGAAATGCTGGACAATGCCGAAACGCACGCGCAGGTTGCGGCAGGGCCGTGGGGGCTGCTAAAATCTCCGGTTTGGAAGTCAGGGACGAACCACGATTGTAAGCCGCGATCCTAAGAAACCCTTCCATGAAAGGAACAGTTTCACGAAGCACCGAGATGCAGGGGGAGGACTGGTTTGGCCAAATATGATGTAGTAATCATCGGCAGCGGACCGGGCGGGTACGTGGCCGCGATTCGCGCCGCACAGTGGGGACTGACAGTCGCGGTCGTGGAGAAGGATCCATTTCTAGGCGGCACCTGCCTGCACGTAGGCTGTATCCCCACGAAAGTATTTTTGCACCACGCCGACATCTACGACCATTTCAAGCGCGCCGAAGAATTCGGATTCGAGGTCAAAGATGTAAAAATCAATTGGCCGGCGATCCTGGCGCGCAAAGACAAAATCGTAAGGAAGCACGCGGGCGGCATCGGCGCGCTCTTCAAAAAGAACAAAGTGGAGTCGATCACGGGCTGGGGCGGGATTGCCGGCCCAGGCCGCGTCTCCGTGGACAAAGATGGCAAGACCACAGAACTGGAAACCGCCAACATATTGCTAGCCACCGGTTCGGAAGCGCGGTCTCTGCCGGGAGTTGAAATCGACGGCAAAGCAATTCTGACTAATCGCGAAATTTTAGGCCTGCAGCAAATCCCCAAATCAATAATCGTGGTGGGCTGCGGCGCGGTAGGCGTCGAATTCGCCTCGATTTTCCGCACATTTGGAAGCGAAGTGACGCTGCTGGAGGCAGTGACGCGCGTGGTCCCGCTGGAGGACGAAGAAATATCCGCCGAACTTCACAAAGCCCTGGTGAAAAGAGGGATGAAGATAGAGCTGGAAGCAAAAGTTGAATCGGTGAAGAAAGACGCGAACGGCGCGTCCGTGACTTATAAAAACAAGGCAGGCGCGTCCGTAATCATCAAGGCCGAGAAAGTTCTGATCGCAGTAGGCCGCCGCCCGCTAACAGAAAATATTGGTCTGGAGAAGACCAAGGCCAAAACCGAGCGCGGCTTCATCCACACCAACGCATTTCTTGAGACCGACGAGCCGCACCTGTACGCGATTGGCGATATCGTGGCAGGGCAGCCGCAATTAGCCCACGCGGCCTCGATGGAAGGAATCATTGCGGTGGGCCGCATGGCCGGAAAAGAAGTGCAACCCTTCGACCGCAAACGCTGCCCCAACGCCACGTACTGCGAGCCGCAAATCGGCTCGATCGGCCTGACGGAAAAACAAGCACGCGACGCCGGCTTCAAAGTGAAGACAGGAAAATTCCCGTTCCTGGGAAATAGCAAAGCGACAATCCTGGGTCAGCACGAAGGATTCATCAAAGTAGTAGCGGAAGAAAAGTACGGCGAAATTCTTGGAGTCCACGCCATAGGGCCTCTGGCCACAGAAATCATCGCCGAGCCAGTAGCGGCGTTGGGCCTCGAGGCCACACTCGACGACATGGCCGCAACGATCCACGCGCATCCGACAGTATGGGAAGCGATGAGCGACGCATTTAATTCGGTGCGAGGTTTGACGATCAACTACTAAGCCCCCGTGACGATTAGTTTCGAATACGAAAGCACAATGAATGGCGAACGGAAAACTTGCTGGGTGGTGAATCTGGGGCTGATGCCTTACGGCCCAGCATGTGAATTGCAGTTGCGGATCGTAGAGGCGCGAAAAGCGGACGCCGTTCCAGATGTGCTGTTGTTCTGCGAGCATCCCCACGTGATCACTCTCGGCCGCAACGGTAGGCGAGAGCATTTGCGCGCAAATGAAAAATTATTAGCGCAAATGAACGTCACATTCCATGCGACGGACCGCGGGGGAGACATCACCTATCACGGCCCAGGTCAAATCGTCGGCTATCCAATCCTGGATTTGACGGAACACGGCCGCGACGTACGCTGGTACGTAAACCAGCTAGAGGAATTCATGATCCAGGGCTCGGCAGATTACAAAGTGACCGCAAAACGCCACAAGGAGCATCGCGGAATCTGGGTGGACGGGCCGACGGGAGAAGAAAAGCTAGCGGCGCTAGGGGTGCACTTGAGCCGTTGGGTGAGTTCGCACGGCTTTGCATACAATGTCGCCACCGATCTGCGATACTTTGATTTGATCGTCCCATGCGGGATCGCTGGGAAGCGCGCCACGTCTCTCGAGCGCATTCTGGATCGAGCCGTGAGCGTCGAAGAGGTCCAGCCGAAGTTAGTGGAACACTTCGCCGATGTTTTCGGTCGCGAAATGATTTCGATGTCGCGCGCAGAACTGGACGAAAAACTGCCCGATCACGCAGAAATCGTCCACCCGTCGCATCAGAACGAGGTCACGCCGCAACCGAAACCTTGGAGTTGAAAGGGAGTATGGCATGAGCCAGCCGCTAACGCGTGAACAGCACCTGGATTTGTACTATTTCATGCAGCTCAATCGCCAGTTGGAAGAGCGCATGGTGCGGCTATTCCGGCAGAACAAAATCGTGGGCGGACTGTATTCCAGCCTGGGCCAGGAAGCAGTTTCGGTAGGCACCTGCTACGCGCTCGAAAAACGCGACTGGATCGCTCCCATGATCCGCAACATCGGCGCGTTGTTGGTGAAAGGCGTTCCGCCGCGCGATATTTTCACGCAGCATATGGCGAAATACACTTCGCCGACAAAAGGCAAAGACGGCACCAGCCATTTCGGCGATTTGAAAGTCCGGCACATTGTTTCGCCGATCTCGATGCTCGGAGATCTGATTCCGGTAATGACCGGCGTCGCCATGGCGGGCCGCTACCTCGGCCAGAATATCGTGACGCTAACGTGGATCGGCGACGGCGGCAGTTCGACCGGGGCATTTCATGAAGGCCTGGGATTGGCCGCTTCGCAGCAAGCGCCGTTCATCCTCATCGTGGAAAACAACCAGTGGGCATATTCCACGCCGGTGTCGCGCCAGGTGCCGGTCAAAAACCTAGCCGACCGCGCAGTCGCCTACGGAATCGCAAGCGAAATCGTGGACGGAAACGATGTAGTCGCCGTTTACCAAGCATCGAAAACAGCGGTCGACGAATGCCGCGCCGGCCGCGGACCGCGCTTGATCGAAGTGAAAACCATGCGCATGCGCGGCCACGCGCAACACGACCCAGCGGAATACGTCCCGAAGCAGATGTTTGAGTACTGGAAGGCGCGCGATCCGATCGCGTTGTACGAAAAATATCTCACCGAAAATAAGATCTGGGACGCGCAGGCGAAATCCGAAATCGATGCGCGCATCGAGCGCGAACTGGACGTTGAACAGAAATTTGCCGAAGACTCGCCACTCCCGCCGCCCGCGTTCGCCGAGGAAGGCGTTTACTGCGACGGTTGCCATACCATTCAAGCGGAATGGAAACGGTCGAAGGTCGAAGTAACGCCGCCGAAATCCAGCATCAATCCTGCATGGCGTATGGAAGATCTCGGCGCGCTCGGCGAAATTCCAACTGCAAAGGAAGTCACCTCCAGCGGGAACGGCTCGAAAACAGCTGTGCCAGTAACGGCGACGACCGCGCCGGCCAACACAGACCTCGAGGCAGTCAAAGCGCCGTTACGCCCGTCACCGACTACCAACGACGCGCCGAAAGAAACCACGGAACCGCGCGTCCCCTTCGGCCGCGGCCCCAAAGATAAAGCGTTCCTGCAAAGCCCGGAAAACCCGCAAAACAAGGCCTACCGCCGCGGCGCTCCGGACAAAGTCTTCAACAAAGGCGCCCACAACAAATCATTTGTAAAAAATCCGCAAGGCAAGCCGTTCGGCAGAAGTCCCAACGGCAAGCCATTCGGGAAAAACACACAGGGCAAATCCTTCGCAAAAACGGGCCCGGATAAACAGGGGAAGCGCTGAACATGGCCACGCAAACAGCCCCCACGATCGCCACTACTCCGATCACCATGGTGGAAGCGATACGCCAGGCCATGTTCGAAGAAATGGAACGCGATGCAGCAGTGGTAGCAATCGGCGAAGACATCGGCGTTTACGGCGGCGCGTTCAAAGTCACCGACGGCCTGCTGGCGAAATTCGGCCGCGATCGCGTGATCGAAACCCCCATCGCCGAAACAGCAATCATCGGCGCGGCGTGCGGAATGAGCTTCCTGGGCCTGCGCCCGGTGGCGGAAATGCAGTTCATCGATTTCATAGCCTGCTGCTTCAACCAGGTGACGAACTTCGTGGCCAAATCGCACTATCTCTGGGACGCTCCGGTGCCCATCGTCATCCGGGGACCATCGGGCGGCGGCGTGCATGGTGGCCCGTTTCATTCCGCGAACCCGGAAATGTATTTCGTGCACACACCCGGCCTGAAAGTGATTTATCCTTCCACTCCATCGGATGCCAAGGGCCTGCTGAAATCGGCGATTCGCGATAATAATCCGGTTCTTTTTTTCGAGCACAAATACCTGTACCGCCGCCTGAAAGAAGAAATGCCGCCGGGAGATTACACAATACCGATCGGCAAAGCCGCGATTCGGCGCGAAGGACGCGATCTCACGATCATCAGTTACGCAGCCATGGCCCACACAGCGATGGAAGCCGCACAACAACTGGCTAAGGAAGGCATCGACGCGGAAGTAATCGATCTGCGCACCCTGCTGCCGCTCGATAAAGAAACGATTATCGAGTCGGTGAAGAAGACGAACAAACTTCTAATCGTGCACGAAGACACGCGCACAGGCGGCATAGCCGGAGAAATCGCCGCGATCGTTTGCGAAGCCGCATTCGAGGACCTGGACGGCCCCATCGAGCGGGTCACAGCGCTCGACACTCCGGTTCCGTACTCGCCGCCTCTTGAGGAACATTTTCTACCGAACACCGAAAAAGTGGTTGCGGCCGCGCGCAAGCTGGCAAAATACTAAGCGGAAGAAGGCAGGGCGGAGACGATGGGAAAGACCAAAGGCTTAAACCAGGCGGAATTTGCAGTCGGGAGTGAAGTGCGCATCGCGGACCGCGCGTTCCTTGAGCAATTCCTCGAGGCCGGACAGTACCATAATGAACTCGAGCCGGAACAGCTCGAGTTTGCGGGTCGCACAGCCAAAGTGAAAGAAGTCAACTTCTTCCACGGCGGCGACGAGATTTACACCCTGGAAGGCATACCAGGTGTGTGGCACGAAGAATGCTTATCCGCCGCCTAGCAAAGGCAGAGGCGCGCACGGGATTGCGAGGAGAAGAACATGGCTGTTGACGTCATCATGCCCCAGATGGGCGAGAGTATTTTTGAAGGTACCATCACCAAATGGCTGAAGAAGGCTGGCGACAAAATCGAGCGCGATGAACCCCTGTTCGAAATTTCGACAGACAAGGTAGACGCCGAAATTCCGTCACCGTCGGCAGGTGTGCTCAAAGAGATCAAAGTTAACGAAGGTCAGACAGTCCCGATCCAGACGATTGTGGCAGTGATTGATGCCGATGGGGCGGGCGCGGCCACTGCTGCTCCGGCCTCTGCAAAATCCGAAGCGGCGAAACCCGCACCTCCGCCGTCAGCCGCTGCTGCCAAGATACCAGCGCCTCCGGCTCACGCACAGGAAACGAAAGCAGCTCCGTCCGAGCTCAAGCCTGCCGCAAGTTCGAGCGGAGAAAAAGTACGCAGCTCGCCGCTGGTGCGAAAAATCGCGCGCGAACACAACATCGACGTCGCGCAGGTTCCAGGCACCGGCGCAGGCGGACGCGTCAGCAAGCACGACATTCTAAGCGCAGTAGAAAGCGGCGGGGCATCCGCGCCGCGGCCATCACAGCAAGCGCCGCCGAGCCAAGCGGCCGCGTCCCGGCCACCGTCGAGCGCTCCGCCAGCAACAGGCGGCGCGTCTGCATCGACGGTCCTCGAAAACGCAGTCCCGCGCGAAAAAATGTACTTCGGCCATTACGAAGTGCAACCCATGTCGGTCATGCGCCAGCGCATCGCCGAGCACATGGTGCTCTCGAAGCGCGTTTCTCCTCATGTGTACTCCGTGGACGAAGCGGACATGACCGGCATCGCCACGCTGCGCGCAAAGATGAAACACAAATTCGAAGAGACCACCGGCACCAAGCTGACGTTCATGCCCTTCTTCGTGCGCGCCGCAGTGGAATCCCTGCGCGCGTTTCCAACCGTGAACGCTTCGGTCGACGGCACCAACATCATCCTGCACAAAGAATGCAACATCGGCATAGCAGTGGCCCTCGACTGGGGCCTGATCGTCCCAGTGATCAAAAACGCCGAAGAGAAAAATTTCTTGGGCATAGCGCGCACGATGAATGATCTCGCTGAACGCGCCAGAGCGAAAAAACTGAAGCCCGAAGAAGTGGCGGAAGGCACCTTCGCCATCACCAACCCCGGCGTATTCGGCGGCCTGTTCGGCTTACCGGTAATCAACCAGCCGAACGTAGCAATCCTGGGCCTGGGCACCATTGAAAAGCGCCCAGTAGTGATCGACGACGCCATCGCCATCCGCTCCATGGTGTATCTCACGCTCTCGTACGACCATCGGGTGGTGGACGGCGCCATAGCACACCAGTTCATGGCCAAGCTGAAACGCACGCTCGAAAACTGGACAGAGACCATTCTCTAGCTGCACGAAAGCCACCCGTTGAAGGGCAAGTTAGATCGGCTGGGGGAGTTAAAAGTCGAAGGCTAAGACTTCGGTTTGCGGTATGTCTTAACGCTTGAGCGTTTTAAATTCGAAAACTCAGGCTTGCAGCCATCCGGGGAATTCCACGGCTTTAAATGTTGTGACTCTGAACTTTCGATTACTTGGCTCGTAACCGCTGCCTTTTTTTCACAATGTACCATTCCCTCGACCACGACCTCTGGGGCAAGCCTCCGTGGAAAATCGATTTCCGGCCTCCCAGACGCTCGCTACCCCATAGTGTCGAGGTCGCGATTGTCGGCGCAGGATTCACCGGCCTGGCCGCGGCCGCATGGCTGCGGCTCATCGCTCCCGAAGGATCCGTGGCAGTCCTCGAAGCCCATCGCATCGGCGCCGGCGCCAGCGGCCGCACGGGCGGCATCGCGCTGTCGGAGACAGCTGCCGGGCCGCAACGCGGAGTGGGCGACGTCCTGGGCAGCCTTGAGAAGTTTTTGAAAAAGCTGCGCGTGGATTGCGAATTAAAGCTGAATGGCGCCTGGGAAATTTCGCGTGAGGCCGGCTCGAAGAGCGAGCGCCCACGTCCGTCTCCCATTGAATGGAACGATTCCGGGACTTTGCGAGTTGCAGGCGAAGTTCCCGGCGGAACTCTCGAGCCGGGGACGCTCGTGAGCGGCCTCGCGCGCGCGGCTCACAGACACGGCGCGATCATTTGCGAAAACCATCGCGTAGAAAGCGTGCAGTGGAAAAAAGAACCTGAGATTCATCTGGCATTGGGCGGCGGACGGTTTCGAGACGTCGCCGCCGCGAAGGTGATTTTTGCGACCAACGCCCTGTCGCTGGAAGTGTCCGGCCTGGGCCATAAGGCCCATCCGCGCCTCACGCTCGCGGTTCTGGCCAAGCCCGTTACTGAAAAAGTGCTGAAGGAAATCGGTCTGGCGGATCGAAAGCCTTTTTATACCGCCGATCTGCCCTACCTGTGGGGGCGCGTCCGACGCGACCGTTCGATTGTATGGGGAGCAGGCCTGGTGCAATCGCCCGATGCCCACAGTCTAGAACGCGTGGATATTGACGCGCCAGAGTCTTCGCAGATTTTCAAGCGGCTGGAGGAGCGAGTGCGAGGTTTACATCCACTACTGGTGGAGACGGAATTTACACACCACTGGGGCGGCCCTATTTTGTTTCGCGATTCGTGGAAGCCGGTTTTTGACTGGCATCCGCAGAGTCTCAAACACAGCAGAAACACAAAAAACGCGATCGTCGTAGGCGCGTACGCAGGCCACGGTGTCGCGCTTTCGTCCTACCTGGGGAAGTGGGCGGCAGAAGCAGTGCTGGGACGGCGCAAGCTTCCGTCGTGGGGCGCAATCAAGTCCCAATAACCTACAGACTGGCGATCCCGTGTCAAGAACTTGTGAGACATTGGCGATCTCGCTCGGCGGTAAACAGCCCAACATCAGGGGTTTTAAGCCCTGAGGCATGACCGGATCTTTCGTCACAAGCTGCCAACGCTCCGGCCCGCCATGTACTGAATCCGCAAGCGCAGCTCTTCGGCGAATCTCGCCACCTGGTTCATAGGCACGATGCGGATGTATGTCTCCGCGAACAGCTTTTCCACGAACATGTGGCGCGGATTTTCGCGGTCCGGAGGGTCTCGGTTATGCCCGTAATTTCGGCCGAGGCATCGCGCGCGTGGATGCATTCAGCAATATAGGCCGCGCCATGCCCTGCGGCAGATCGCGGCGCAGCGAAACCGAATGAATGAAGCCGCGCACCGCACTCTGGTAACCGTAATCGAGCCGCATGGGATCGCCCGGCTGGGTGAGACCTTCCACTCGCACGCGATGTTCCAGTTTGCCGAGGATTCGATGGCCGCGGGCCCGCGCCACAGTTGAATCACCAGATCTTCGGCGTTCGCGGTCAAGTCCTCGCGCACATCGATGATTTCCGCCTTTGGAACCGGTAGCCCTATCCGCGCCGCCAGTCGTGTGGCGAGCAATTCGTTCGCCAGAATCCTCAACCCTTGCGGATTATTCTGGAACTTCACCGCGTAGTAGGAACCGTCCGAGCGTCGCATCAGATCAGACTGCGCTGCCCCGCGCATTCTCCTGATTCCTGACGTATGCTAATGGCGCCTGAAGGTCACATCAAGAAGAACATTCCACAACAGTAAATATACTCAACATGCCACTGCCTCGATTCCGTCCTTTGGTTCGATTCTGCCGTTATTTTGACTTTGTAGAGGCCACCTTCAGGTGACCCGGTCGGTCTCAGGTATGATTTCGGATTCGAATATTTCGCCAGGCTATGCGCGAAAGATGTTCCATCGGGGAATAGGATTGCGAACAGATGTTTCAGGGCGAATCACGCCCCGATCGTTACTCCACCCATGGACACAAAAATTTGACGAAAGGTTCCAGGCGTCCGAGGTCGCTACCCAGACCGAAAGACTGTTGAGACAAAAAAGGGCGCGGCATCGCATCCAATCGCCGCCGCGCGCATTCCCGGTTGAAACTTCACCGCTTCCTGCGTTTCGCAGCCTTCCTGGCCGGCTTCTTTTTCTTCGCGGACTTCTTCGCGGGTTTGGACTTGGCTTTCTTTTTCGGCGCGGGTTTCTTGGCTTTCTTCGCCTTCGGTGCAGGAGCGGACTTGCGCGCGGCCGGGGCAGCGGGCTGTTCCTCGTCGTCTCCGTCATCTTCCTCAATCACAATTTCTTCGACTACGACGTCTCCCGGAGGAACCTCCGCGCCTTCCTCTTCTTCCTCTTCGTAACGGGGTAGCTCGTCATCTTCTTCTTCATCATGCTGCTTGCCGTTAAACATTGAATCCTCCATGGTTTTCAGGCGTCAGGACGTCTATTAGGCCTTGGGCGCTTATAAACGGAGTAGCGGAAGTTTGTCAAGCTGAATGGGAAAAGACCGCTGTTTGTGACGTGGGGATGTGGAGCAAAGGTCCAGAGGTAACAAAAAGTGTCGGCTGGATCGTTAATTTAGTTGAGGGCTCCTGCCATCTCGGCAACCCTATTACATAGTTTCTCGGACAACAGCGAGGTCAGCGCTGAATATTTAGCACATCGCCCGCTTCGAGCGGCCTTTCGCCCAGGAAGGGGTTGGCTTCGCGTAGGCTTTCGACCGTGGTCCGGTAAGCATGAGCGATGGAATAGAGTGTTTCGCCTTGCTTCACCACGTGACGGCGCGATTCCAGCTTTTCGGAGGGGTTTGCGGAGACATCTTGCACCGCAGCGTTGCCGTGGTCGGATTGCGCGGACTTGACCTTGGCGCGAGTCGAATCCTCGGGCGATCCACCGGCGTAGATTCGCAGGCGCGAGCCGCGCGGCACGCTGGCGCCTTTAATGTTATTCCAACGCTTCAATTCGGACACGGTCACATCGAAGCGTTCGGCGATCCCTTCCAGCGTATCGCCGCGCACTACCTTATAGTGCAGCAGACGGACGGTAGGGGGCGCGGCCGGCACATTCAGCAAGAATCCGGCCGGGATAGTCGCGTGGGTCTCCAGGTGGTTCGCGAGTTCAATCGCCGGGACGGTCACGCGATAATGTCGCGCGATATCCGACAAGGTCTCACCCTGCTCGACGGTATGCAGCCGCCAACTGGTCCACTTGTCCTCAGGAACCTGGCTGATGCTGTTAAGCAGCTTTGCGCCATAGCCTTCCGGCAATTTCAGCTCGAAGTTGGGATCGTTTGGCGTAACGTTCCGCAGTAAGGTGGGATTCATTTGCCGCAGATCGTCAATGTCCGCTCCAGTCGCATCCGCCACCAGGTGTAGGTCAATGGAGTGCTTGGGATGAACCACGTCCACCGGTGCGGGCTTCTCTGGAGCGATTTGCACACCATAAAGCGCGGGATCCTTGGCCACCAGTGCCAGCGCAATGATGATAGGCACGTAGTTTTGAGTTTGTTTCGGCAGCGCATGCAGCCTCTGCAGCTCCCAGAAATCCGCGTATCCAGTGCGCTCGACGGCCTTTACTACGTTCATCGGTCCGGAATTATATCCAGCCATCACGAGGTACCAATCGCCGAACATATCGTAAAGATCGCGCATGTGACGGGCTGCTGCGCGCGTGGCTTTTTCCGGGTCGCTGCGCTCGTCGATCCAGTAAGTTCGGTCCAGATCGTATTCTTCGCCACGGAAGGGCATGAACTGCCACAACCCGCGTGCGCCCGCTTTGGAGACCGCGGTTGGCTGAAATGCGGATTCGGCCTGCGCCAGGTACATCAGGTCCTGCGGCACTCCTTCTTGTCTTAACACGCGCCGAATCATGTTGTTGTAGCGTCCCGAGCGATCCAGGCCGTGCTCGACTACCGCGTGTCCTTTGGTGGTTGAGAAAAAACTCAGATACTGCAGCACTGAAGCATTTACCGTCAGCGGCAAATCGTGCGGCACGCGCACCAACTCTTGTTCCGCCGCGCTAGCCAGGCGAGGATCGCCCGGGGGCAACGTCATGTCCGTGAGTTCATCGAGTGGAGCGGGCGTACCGGGATTAACTTCCTCATCTTCCGCGCTCTGCTGCTCGTTCAATTCGTAGGAATGCAAAGTCTCGCCGATTTGATCGAAGAGGTCGGATAAACGCGGGTCGGAATCGACCTGGAAGCCGCTGGCTACAATCAGGCTGACGGCCTGATCGTAGTTCGTGCGAGCCTTATCGAATTCCCCGGCTTTGTACTCTTTCTGTGCGGCATCGAAGCTGACTTGAACTTTGGCGACCAGTACGTCGATGGCAGGCCGCCGGTCATACAATTGCGCCAAATCGACGGGATGCTCGGGGAGCGGCAGTGCCTGGGCGACGAACTCCGGTATCGGAGCAGGAGTCGCGGCAGGCGGCCGCGCCTTCACTTGTTTGTTGGAGACGGTATCTTCGCAGCCGGCGACGAACACAACGCCCGCGAGTAAAATGAAAGCCGGTGAAACGCACTTCAGTTTCATGATCCCCGTCCGATGTTACGAGTGCCGCCGTTCTCGAATCGTCGCAAATCTACAGAAGGAGCTGGGGACGTCGACGCCAGTGCTCTTACAGTCTGCCTAGGAGCAGGTCGCCGTTACGGCCTCGCTACAAATCTTACGAAGTACTCGTGCGTGGGTCAATGGGCTTGCCGTACCAGCCATTGTCGTGCAGACAACGCTGGCACCGCCCAATGCTCCGAAATGACCCGGCTCGAGCGGCTTATATAGCACCATAGAGCAAATGTGGCGAGCGTAAATGTGTGCGCCGAAGATTGAACCCAGCTGGGAATCTTCTATTACTCTTATAGTTGTCGCACTGCCGCTGTGGTTCCCGGTAGTGTGTGGGCTCATTCGATAGCCCAATTTAATAGTAATCAACAGGTTACAGAAATAGCATGGGCAAAAGAAATCTGGCCAGGCGCATGCATATAATCTTTCAATAACTTCTCAGCTGCTGGGGGTGGGCTGCAGAAGTGGGGGTCGGCACGAACCGTCGTCGGGGTGTTCTCAGGGGTTTTGGTGCGTTTCTTATGTTTGTCGTCGGCTTTTTGGCCGCGCCAACGTTATTGCACGCACAAACTGCGACGGTCCGTGGGACAGTTTTGGATTCATCCGGCGGCGCCGTTCCAGATGCCGCAATCACCGCGACGAACGTAACCACAGGGATAGAACGCACGACCGTCACTACGGATACCGGAGCCTACTCCATCGGCAGCTTAGCGCCGTCCATCTACACCTTCGTCATAACCAAGCCCGGCTTCAAGGTGGTGAAATTCGAGAACATCACTGTGACGGTGGATCAAATATTGACGCTCGATGCCAAGCTGGAGGTAGGCAGCACCTCAACAACGATCGAAGTCGCCTCCACTGCGGTTGCTCCCGTCGACACCGAGAGCGCAACCCTGAGCAATGTCGTTGAGCACTCGCAGATGACCGAACTTCCGCTGATATTGCGCGATCCTTATCAGCTGGTTCTGTTGGGTCCGGGAGTCACCCAATCTGACAGTGGACTCGGAGGAGTTTCCATAAACGGCGGGCGTGAACGAAACAACAACTTCCTGCTCGACGGCGCGGACAATAACGACGCGGAAGTCCCCGGTCCGCTCGGCGGCTTGACATCACAGAATCCGGATTCCACGCAGGAGTTTCGCGTCCTTACCAATAACTTTGCGCCGGAATACGGCCGCAATAACGGCGCTATCATCGACGTAATCACCCGCAGCGGAACCAACGATTTCCACGGCAACCTCTTCTATTTCGGACGCTGGGATGCCCTTGGAGCCCGCGATTACTTCAATCACCAGATCGATCCCGATACAGGGGTGGTTCAACCCAAAAATCCGTACGTGCGAAATCTCTACGGCGGATCGGTCGGCGGGCCCATCAAGAAGGACCGAACTTTCTTCTTCTTGAACTACCAGGGCGACCGCTTCATCACCAACTTGACCAACACTTCGACCGTGCCGACCACAGCATTCAAAACCGGAATCTTCACTTATACAAACGCCGGTGGCTCAGCACCCATCAACGTTACGGTGCCCGGCGCAGGGCAAAATGCCACGGGAGTCGGTCTCGACCCCATCATCCAAAAGATTTTCGCGTTTTATCCAGCGCCCAACGTCAATAACGCCGACGGCGCCACGGGGCTGTTGTTCTTTCCCAGCGAATCCAGAGAAAAAGATGAAGACGCAACTCTCAAGATCGACCACAAAATTAACGCAACCAACGCTCTTTACGCGCGCTACGTCTTCAACTGGTATCACGATCCGAATTCGGGTCATGATGATTTTCTGCCCGGCGATCTTGGAGCGGAGAGTGCCTACAACAAGATTCAAGCGTTCGCGGTCGGTCTAACCACCACGCCCGGCCCTACCTTTATCAATGAGCTCAGATTCGGCGCGAATCGCATTGATGAAGGATTTTTCTGCGATGGCGTGAGCACATTTGACAGCGTCTCGCCTCAATTCATCGATGGTGTGGGGCGGGGCGCGGATTTTAGTTTTCCTATCTTTCAGAATGCTGCTGCCGCCACTGGATTCGGTTGCCAGGCGCTGGGAGATTCAAATGGCCAGACCAGCAAGCAAGGCACCTACCAGTGGTATGACGGCATGACCAGAGTTGTGAAGGCCCACAGTTTTAAGTGGGGCGCAGAGATACGCGACGTGTACTATAATGGGTATACGAGTTTTTCTTCTCGAGCCGATTTCACTTTCAACGTCTTCTCCTCTTCCGGCGTACCACCTGATGAAAGTTCCTGCTGCCGTGGCGGCCGATCCTACTTTTCAGTTCCTTCAGGACGAAGTGGGTGCGCTGCTGGGATTAGTCAATTCGCAGGGGCAGACGCAATTCTTCACTGCGGCCGGAAACCGCCTGCCCAATGATGAGTTGAACTTCCGCCAGCACGAAGTAGGCGCGTTCTGGCAGGATTCCTGGAAGCTCAAGTCCAATCTCACTGTTACGTACGGACTGCGTTGGGAGTGGTACGGAGTGCCCTATGAAACCCACAACAATCTTTCGAATCTGTTTACCGACCCGAGCGATGCGGGACCTGACTTCACGGTTCAGACTGTAGGCCCAGGTACCGGGCGTCAGCTCTACAACGATGATTTTAAGAATTTTGAGCCGCGCTTCGGTTTTGCATGGGACCCGTTCAAAACTGGCCGCACTTCGGTCCGTGGAGGAGTAGGATCGTTCAGCGATCGTATTTACGGCAACCTCGTATCCGATGCGCGCGGCAACCCTCCTTTCCAACCGTCTTTGTTCGCTTCCCCGGTTTCCAACAGCGGTCCAAACCCGGCTGCTCAGCTTCAAAATACGACAGCGCCGGGCGAGCTTACCCCGTCGCCGGTAGTTGGGCCGCTGGCATTAAACTTCCCGGACATATTCGCCCCAAACATTAAGCCTCCTCTAGTGGTGACGTGGAATTTGGGAATACAGCGCGAAATTACGCATGACTTGATAGTGGATGCGAACTATGTCGGAAACCATGGCACACGGATTCTGCGGGTAGTGGACGGCAATCCACCGCAACCAAATTTGGTCTCGGAACTGCTTGCGGATGGTGTGCCTCCCTCAACTCTTCAATTCAATACCCTGTATTACGGAGCGGAACAGGGCATTCTCCCGTTCGACGCGGTCAACAACAACGCGTTTCTGCATACCTTCACTGACCAGACCAGCAGTCACTCCTGGTATGACGGGCTTCAATTGCAAATCACCGAACGCGCATTTCACGGCTTGCAGATTCAGGGAGCCTACACTTACTCTCACGCCCTCGACGACTCCTCTGATCCTCTGAACACGACTCTTGGAAACGGTAACTATCCGATCGATTCGTTCGATCTGCGACGCGAAAAAGGGAACTCGGGTTTCGACACCCGGCATCGCGGAGTCGTTAATTTTGTTTACCGGCCGAATATCGGAAAGGGGCGTGCGCGCCTGAACGACGGCTACGTGGGCCGAGTTCTCGAAGGTTGGGAATTTAGCGGGATCGCGGCCTGGCAAACCGGGTTGCCTTACGACATTCTCGGTTTCCTGGACACGCTGCACACCGGCCTCGCCGACCGCGCCACGGTCATAAATCCTTCGGCACTGGGGACCGAACCGGCCAGTGGCCGGGTTCTCACTGGCGGAAGCGGCGTTTTCACCGGTTATAACCTCGCCGCTTTCAACCCGGAGGATGGAAGCATACCGATTCCCTGGGGCATTCCGTCAAACGTGCTGCGAAATCAATTCTATGGACCCGGAATCAACAATTGGAATGTGATTCTTGCGAAAAATACGAAAGTTACGGAGAGGTTTGATTTCCAGCTACGCTTCGAATTCTACAATCTGTTCAATCGAGTTCAGTTTGCGAAGCCGGACAATAACATCGGAGACGTGAACTTCGGTTATTCCACGTCGCAGGTTGGGCAGAATGACGGAACGACCGGCGCCCGGCAGGTTCAGATCGGAGTTAAGCTGAATTTTTAATCGGGTTCCATGAAGGCCGCTTAATCGTGGCGGACAGTCGGTAACGAGCATCAGACCAGAGCTTGGCTCAGGTCGTGGATCAGGTCATCGGGGTCTTCGAGCCCGATAGAAACGCGGACTGTGCCGGGCTCAACTCCAGCAGCGCGCAGTTCCGCCGCCGACATGCGATAGTGCGAAGAATAAATCGGTAGCACCACCAGCGATTCCACGCCACCCAGGCTGGCAGCCAGCAAGAAGACACGCGTCCTGTCACAAAAGCGCCGCGCTGCGCTGAGACCATCCTTCAAATCGAAAGCCATCATCGCGCCGAAACCCTTCATCTGCCGCTTCGCCAATTTGTGGTCCGGGTGCGACGGCAATCCCGGATAATGGACGCGCGCGACTTTCGGATGCTTTTCCAGATACCGTGCAATGGTGAGGGCGGTCTGGCACTGGCGGCGCACACGCAGCTCCAGGGTTTTTATTCCACGTATCAGCAGAAACGCAGCCTCAGGGTCCATTGAGCCGCCGAGATAGATAATCATGTCGCGGACTTTGTCGATCAGGCTATGCCGGCCAGCCACCACACCCGCAATCACGTCCGAATGGCCCGCCAGGTATTTCGTAGCGCTGTGTATTACCAAGTCGAATCCCATTTCGATCGGCTTCTGCAGCACCGGGCTTGCGAACGTATTATCGATCAATGAACGCAGGTCCCATTCCTTAGCGAATGCAATTGCCTTCTGCAGGTCCACCAGACGCAGCGTCGGATTCGTCGGCGTTTCAATGTAAAGCGCCTTCGTGCGCGGGGTCACCAGACGTTCGATTCCCGCAAGATCCGTTTCCACGTGCCGGACGACAATCCCCATCCGCGGGAAAATATCGCGCAGCATCCGATAGCTGCCGCCGTAGAGCGCGCGCGTGGCGATTACTTCGTCGCCGGACTTCAGCACTGAGAGCAACGTGCTGGAGATTGCTGCCATCCCAGATGCCGCGACGATCGCCGCTTCGGCTCCTTCTAGCGCGGCGATTTTTTCTTCGGCAACGGCGAGCGTCGGATTGCCGTACCGAGTGTAGATGTACGCCGAACTTTTGCCTTCGGCCCAGCGCTTCATTTCTTCCGTGTTGGCAAACGTGAAATTCGCAGTGCGCGCGATCGAGGTGCCTACTGGCGCGCTGAGATGGAATTTTTCTTGTCCGGCGTGGACGGCAAGCGTGGCATCGGCGAGCCGGCGAGTCTTCGCAGGTTTTTTCATCAGGGGGAAGCTTGACTCAGCGTGGCGCGGAACCGCAAGGACCAATTTGGCGAGAAGCCCGTGAGCATGAAGCCCGCTCTTGCATTCGCGATGCTGGCGCTACGCTTTGGTACGAATGTGGCGCTCACCGGAACTACTGACAAAGAAAAAGGGCGGGTCTGAGGCCCGCCCTTACGCAACTCTCTTACATGCGAATCCGCCATGAAAGTACGTGATACTTTTGCAAGCCGCCTGGACGATATCGCAGCCTTGCCGAAACTGGTTACTTGGCGAAGCTTTGTACTGCTGCTGTTTCGTTGTCATAGGTGTCGAATACCGTCATGAGCTTTGTGACCTGCAGGACTTCCTTGAACTTTGACCCAAGGTTCGCCAGTTTCAGGACTGCGCCTTGCGAGCGGGCGCTGTGGAACGTGGCTACCAGAGTGCCAAGCCCAGCGCTGTCGATGTAGCCGACTTGCGCGAGATTCAGCACGATTTTCTTCTTGCCGGCTGCCAGCAAACTCTTGACCTTCTCGCGGAACGCGTTGCTCTCTTCGCCCAGCACAATGCGCCCTTCGATTTCGAGCACGGTCACGCCATTCACTTCGTTATCAACCATTCTCAGTGCCACGTTCGCGCCTCCTGGAAAATTCGAAACAATATTTGGTATTAGCGTACTTGAGAAGCCACTGCCCTGGGGCCGCGAGCTATCTCGTCAGTAAAAATCCGAGCAGGACATATAATACCCGCAAGACGTGCAGATCATCTTGCACTTTTGCGGCTGCAGTCGAGCCGAACAGCTCGGGCAATATTGCGAAGCTTGTGCTGACCCGGGCGAAACGACCGCTTCGATCGGGCTGGGCTGCTGTTGTGACTGCGCCTCTTGCGAAGCGGGTTCTGACTGTCCCATTCCTAGTTGCCCTTCGGACGGACGTTTATAGCACATCCGGGGCACAGGGAAAAGCAAAGCCCAACTTTCTGAACCGCGGCCAGCCGGGCGCGAGTTTGCGGCCAGGATTCGCGACCAAGAGCAGCCGGCGCAAATTGTTACGATGGACGGCGTCGCATCAGAATACATTGCATCTGGTTGCCAATCGTGCGTTAGTAAGCAATCAGCAACCGAAGCGCGTTCTGGGGCGTCTTATAGGTGTGAGCAGGAGAAGACCATGAAACCGAAATTGCTGATCGCGATGGTTGCTGCGGTTCTGCTGGCGGTTCCTGGGGTCGAGGCCCAACGAAGTGGGGCGGCTTCAAGCGGCGGTGGCGGTGTTAGCCGAACTGCCGCACCGGTTGCGGCCACGGCTCACGTTTCAGGTCATCCTGCGAGTGCTTATCGAGCGTCTGCGACTCCTGTTGTTCGTGGCTCCTCTAACGCGAGACCGCGCGCGAATCCATTCAGTGTGTACGGCGTGCCGACGCCTTATCATTTTGCGCCGGGTAACGACATGTTGGGCATCAGAGCCCCCGGCGGCGGCAGGCGGGCGGGAACCGGCTACGACGGTGACCATCGGCGCCATCACGACGTTGCTTACCCTGAATTTTTTATTTTGGATGGCGGCGGTTATTGGTACGCGGGCGACCCTGGTGCTGGAGATGAAGGCGCGCCGCAGCAGGATGCGGGCCAGCAGCAGGGTGACGATCAATCACAAGGCAACGGACAACGTACGATGCGTGCCGACAACGTTGCGCCTACAGGGCAGCAGGAAGCAGAGTCTGCGTCGTTGCCGGATGTCGGGTCCTACACTTTGATTTTGCGCGATGGATCGCAAGTGGATGCGATTGCGTTCACGCGCTCGGATAGCAATGTCATCTACATCACGCCCGAGGGCGGTCGCCGGACCATAGCGATACAAAAAATTGATGTGGATTCGACTTTGCAGATAAATGAAGACCGCGGGACTCCACTGCGGACTCCACTCTGAGTGCAAAGCGCTGATGTCGCATTGCGGCGAGGCTAACGACACAAGAGAGATCCTTCACTGCGCTCAGGATGACGAGCGATGTGGCGAAGGGAGCCAAGTGAGTCGTTCATCGTGCTTACGCTGAGCGATTTGGCGAAAGTACGAAGCGCAGGATCTCGCTTGCTTCCTCTGAGCAGGCAAGTTGACAAGCGCGTGTTCTTAAATTCCGGCAGACACCCCGACAAAACTATTCTGCAGGCTCGACAATTTGAAGTGCGGGAGCTTGCCTGCCGTGACGGAAAATGAAGGGCTCCCGCTTTTGCTTGGCGAGGCTCGCCCCACCGGCGATACTCTGGGTGACAACGCCGAAACCTGGAGGAAGGCAAGCCGCCGCACTCCAAAATGTTTGGCGTCGTGCGTTGCGCCTTGCGCGCTCCTTCAGGCTATTCGTCGTTGCGTTGCATCGGTTCGGGCATGTAGAGGCCTGCATGGAAGGGCAGGCCAGCGCGTTCGAACTGGATTGTGCTGTGCGTGATTTGAAATTCGTGGGCTAGCACTTCCTGCACTTGGCTCAAAACTTTCTCGCTTTCTTCCATGTGCATGTCAGGGATGCGGATATGGCACGAGAGCGCATGAAGATCAGTGCCCAGCGTCCAGATGTGAATGTCGTGAACTTCCTGGATGCCTTCGACGCGGAGCAACGCGCGCGCAACGGCCTCGAGTTGAATGTTCCGGGGCAAGCCTTCCAGCAGGATGTGCGAGCTTTCGCGCAGGATACCGATGCCAGACCACAGAACCATTCCGCCGATCGCGATGCCAATCACCGGATCGACCCAAGTGGCCCCCGTGTAGCGGATGGCCAGCGCTCCGGCGACAATTGCGATACTTGAAAGCGCGTCGCCGAGATTGTGAATCCAGACGCTGCGGACGTTAAGGTCGCGGCGGCCGCTGTGAACCGCCAGTGTGATTCCACCGTTGACGATCAGCGCGAAAACCGAAACCCACAGCATCAAGCCTGTTTTCACTTCCACCGGATTGCGCAGGCGCATTACGGATTCGTACAAAAGACCGACTGAAACAATGGAGAGCAGCACAGCGTTGACGAACGCCGCCAGAATTCCCGCGCGATGGTAGCCATAGGTTTTTTCCGTCGTGGGCGGCCTCATGGCCCAGCGCATGGCTAGCCAGGAGAGGACCAGCGTTGGCACGTCGGTAAGGTTGTGCACGGCGTCGCTGATGAGAGCGATCGAATGCCCCATGTAGCCCGCGGCCAATTCGACGGCTACCAGCGCGAACGTTGCGACGACGGCGGCCCCGAGCGCGACAGTCATGCCTTCGGCGGGAAGCGAGACATGCGAACGGCCGCCCAGCCCATGGTTGTGGGAGTGGCCACCGTGATCATGAGTGTGGCCGGAAGCATCATGGGAATGTTCGTGCATCAGTGCGATTTTAACCGTGATTTGGGTGCGCGCACAGTGCGGATTCGCCAGGGCCTGAGCCGGAAACATGCGAGAGCTACAGGAGGCGCAGGCGAAACCAAGAGAGATCCTTTGCTGCGCTCAGGACGACGAGCGCCTGGAGCCGCTCGGCTAAGGTTTTTGAGAGAAACGGGGGGTAGGGGCGGGTCTGAGACCGGCCCTTACAGCACCGTGGCATTTCTTGTTAGCTGTGTGTATACACTTGTGTTGCCGCAGACCATAGCTGTCTGTACGGGAATGAACGCATGTCATGAAACGCAATTGACTTACGTTGCTGCGCCCGCCTACCATCATTTCAGGGTCTTGACCTTCAATTCTCAGAGGGAGCGCGGGCGGGACGCAGCGCTATTCGCCCGGCAATGACGCACCAAGCTGCCAAACTGGTGTTCTGGGGTGTGCGCGGCTCGACGCCGACGCTTGAGCGCGACACCTGGCGCTATGGCGGTAATACTCCCTGCCTGGAATTAACCGCACCCGACGGAACCCGATTTATTCTGGATTGTGGAACCGGGCTACGCACGCTGGGGAATTGCCTGACTGCGGCGCAGCGCGGGCTCGGTATCGATGCCCACGTTCTGGTGACGCACTATCATTGGGACCACATACAGGGAATCCCGTTTTTCCATCCGTTCTTTGAACCGCAAAACCACTTCCAATTTTATAGTTTTCAATCGAAATACCTGGGGCCTAACAGCCTGGAACAGGTGTTCGCCGCGCAACTCGCCAGCCCTTATTTCCCCGTGGACGTAACCATGATGACCGCCAAGCGAGAATTTCGCGAAGTGAGCGACGCCGAAGAGTGGGAAGTCAACGGAACGCGAATCGAGTGTCGGTATTTAAACCATCCACAGGGCTGCCTGGGATACAGAATTGAGACCACCGGTGGATCGATAGTTTATGCGACGGACAACGAGCCCGGCGTTCCAGAGTATGACAAGAACCTGCGGCTTCTGGCGCAGGACGCCGATGTGCTGATTTACGATTCGCAATATTCGCCGGAACAATTGGCATACGACCGAAAGGGTTGGGGGCATTCCAGCTGGTTGGAGGGCGTGAAGATCGCTCGAGAAACAAAGGTCCGAAATTTGGTCTTGTTTCATCACGATCCGGATTCTTCGGACAAGGTGGTAGACGGGTTTCTCTCCGCAGCCCGGCAGGAATTTCCGGCAACGTGGGCGGCGACCGAAGGGATGGCCATCACTTTGAGTGATCGCGGCGTGAACGTTGCTATACGCGAATCGCGTCTGGGTTTGCGGCGGCGCTTGCGTTTCGCCGCTACCGTGAGCGGCCAGACCGAAGATGGTGTGGCCTTCGAAGAAAAGGGAATGGTACGCGACCTCAGTTTGCACGGAGCGTATCTGGCGTTGAACAGCCGGCCACGCTTGCAGTCGGAAGTTCGCGTGGTGATCGAAGCTACCGGCGATCCGACGCGTTCGAGCGTGCTTTCTTTGCGCGGGAATGTGGTGCATTTCGATCCGGGACGCGAGAAAAATCAGAATGGCGTGGGCGTGGTATTCATCGAGGATCCCGACCCCGGCCGGCCCCGGGATTAGAATTCGGCGTGTGAATGTGCTCGGGCCGGAAACCCAGGCCGACAACGCGAGCCGGGATACGGCGCAAGACCGGGAACATTTGAAGCAGTTTCAGTGGCAGCGGAAGCTTCTGGATGGGCGTTCTGGTTGCCAGCGCTGGGTTGATGAATCGTTTGTGGGCGAAAATTTGCAGGCGCTGGGTCATGCGCGTTGGAAATTCGCGGCGCTTCTGAACCTTTCGCAAGTCCTGATCTGTTACTCTCTCTTGCAATAGCGGCTGCGCCAGAATGTTCGCGGCGGCTACCGCGTCCTGAATAGCTAGATTGATTCCCACTCCTCCCACCGGGGACATGGCATGTGCTGAGTCTCCAATGCACAACAAGCCGGTGCGCGACCACTTGCGCAAGCGGTCGACGGCAACTGTCAGCAACTTGATGTCGTTCCAGTCTTTCAGATCCCCTGCGCGGTCGCGCAGGAATGGCGCAATGCCGGCGATATCTTCACGAAACGCAGCTAGCCCTTTCTGCTTTATGATTTCGAATGCTCCCTTTGGAATCACGTAGGCGCACTGCCAGTAATCGCCGCGATTCAGCGTCACTAGAATTTTGCCTGCGTGGAAGCGGCCGAGAGTCTGCTCCTGGTCGTCCGGCTTGCGCGCGATTTTCATCCACAGCACATCGATGGGGGCGCCCAGGTCGATTACTTCGAGACCTGCTTTCTCGCGCACGATTGAGTGCCTGCCATCTGCGCCTACTGTCAGGTGGGCGCGGACTTCGAGAGCGCCCTGCGGCGTATTGACACGAACGCCTGCGATGCGGCCGCTTTCTTCGATCAGATCGGTGACCTCGGATTCCATTCGCAGAAAGAAATTGGGATAGGCCTTGCCCTTTTCCGCGATGAAATTCAGAAAGTCCCACTGCGGCATGAGGCCTGCCAATTTGCAGTGGGTGGGAAGATGCGTGAAGTCCGCGACGACAACTTCGAACTGTTCAATCTGTACGCCGATATGAAGTAGTTCCTGGTGCGGCCGCTTTAGAAATTCTTCGAGTAGCCTGAGTTCATACATCAGTTCAAAGGTTGAGGGGTGAATCGTATCGCCGCGGAAATCACGCAAGAAGTCTTTGTGCTTTTCGAGCACTACGACCTGGACTCCTGCGCGTGCCAGCAGGAAGCCCAGGACCATGCCGGCCGGTCCTCCACCGGCAACGCAGCAATTCGCTTTCACGGTTTCGAGGGTGAGATTTTCGTGGGCCATTGACGGGTTCCTTTACTGCAATTTCCAGTTTAGAGCATGGCGGTCATCCTGACAGCATGGTCCAGGCGAAGACATGACGATACACATGAGGATCAAAGAGGTGGAAATTGCGGGCTAAAAGCGGGCGAAAATTGAATCAGCGGCGAGCTACTTCTGCGAGTGCCGGTAGTTTGGCGAGTTCGGCGTCGAGATCGGCCAACGCGCGCGTGAGTTGTTCGCGATAGCGCGGGTCCTGGTGGGACTGCAGTTGCTTTTCGACCCGGGCTCGAGAGAGCAGCAAGATTTCTCTCTGACGCCGTACTTCGATTTGATCCTGGCTGAGTTGCTTCTTGGCGTGACGATCTTCTTTGGACTGGAATTCCTGGACTTGCACCTCTACTGCCTTGCTTTCCCATCCCCTGGCCATGCATAAATTCTAAATTGGTGGCGGCAAAAGCGGCTGATAAATCTTTGCAATAGTTTCCTTAGTTTTGACGATATTGGGGCGAAGATTGATACCCATGTGTCCGAACACAGTAGTGTGCGTTCGGGCAACCTCAGGGCGCGATTCGGGTATCATCTTCTCCAAGCAATCGCGGCAGGTGGAAGTCACATGAACGTACTGGAATTGGGTGATTCGTCCTAGGCGCTAATGGCGACCACAAGTCGGGCAAGACAATTGGTCTCGCTTAATGCGGCGCAAGCGTTGCTGCGCAAGGCCGCGGCGCCGGCGGAATGGTGTCTGACTGCCGAGCGCATTCAGGGGACGCTCGATCGCAGCGTCGCGCATCGTTTTGTCAATGATCCCCCGCCTGATCCCCGTGTGATCCACGGATATCTCGATTCGTTGCACATCGTAGATTTGTGTTTGGCTTGCGCCTGCAGTGACGGGAATGTTGCTGCCTGGGATTTTTTTGTGGCCCGGTACCGCCCGGAATTATATCGGGCGGCGCGCGCCATTGCTGGACAGGGTCCTGCTCGGGAGCTGGCGGATTCGCTTTACGCTGAGTTGTATGGGTTGCGGGAAGTCGATGGGCGGCGGAAATCTTTGTTTGATTATTTTTTGGGACGCAGCAAGTTGACTACCTGGCTGCATGCGGTTCTGGCGCAGCGGCATGTGGATGGATTTCGTCGCAAGCGGAATACGGAGTCACTCGACGACGAGAGCGAGGGACCGCGATCTGAGCCTGAGGCGCCGCAGGGTCCGCCCGATCCCGAGCGCGAACGTTATCTTGTGATGTTGCAGGCTGTTTTAATGACGACGCTTGGGTTGCTTGAGCCGCGGGATCGTTTGCGACTCGCGTATTATTATCTCGATGGGCTTACGCTTGCGCAGATCGGCAAGCTGCTGGGCGAGCATGAAGCGACTGTTTCGCGGAAACTTGAACGTACGCGGCGCGATGTTCGCAAGAAGATGGATGCGGCGTTGCGGCGCGAGAAGAAACTTAGCGATGCGCAGTTGCGGCTTTGTTACGAGTACGCGCGCGAGGAATGGCCGTTTGATTTGACGCAGGCGCTATCGGCGCGGGAATGACGCCGTGCACTTGCAAGATTTCTGTTTCGGTTAGGGAATCACGGATGCGACGCGTTGCAAGAATGGCGTTTCAGCGCACGAATAGTGCGAGCGATGTTGCAAGAATGCCGTTTTGGCGCGTTCTAACCGTTGAATAGGAACTGGTGAGCGTGGAGCGAGAAGAAGACAAGTCGATGCCGGGGATGTTGCGGCGAGGGTTGTCTGCGGATGCTGGCGTCGTCGTGGGCGATGAGTGTCCGCGGCCGGAAGTTCTTGCGGCTTATTTTGACCGGTCGCTCGCTGCCGACGAAACTGCTCGTTATGATTTGCATTTTTCGAGGTGTGCGAAATGCAGGCAGCAGCTTGCTGCGATGGCGAGGGCTGGCAGCCGGACTGACGGCGAGGAAAAAGTCGCCAGTCGATGGGGTTGGTTGATTGGGACGCGCCGGCTGGCGTCTGCTGGCGTTGCTTTCGCTGTGTTGGTGCTGGTTGCAGGATTCATGTTGCATATGCGGAGGCGCGATCTGGCGAATGAGGTTGCTATGTCGCGCGAACCGGGGGCACCGCCGGAAATTGTCGACAATGCGGTAACGAATTCCGCGACCCGCCCTGTTGAACCTTCGCCTGCGCCGAACGAACAGACCGCGACGCCGGCGCCACCGTTGGGCGAGGCTGTGCGTGAAAACCAGCCTTCGTCGAGTGGCTCGGCGAAGATGAAAACTTCTGAAGAGATGTACAGACAGGCCCTCGCGATGGCGAGCCGCAAGAAGCAGATTGAAGCCGAGCGCGCTAGCAATGCGAAAGGCAATGCCGGTGCCCGCGCGGTACCGAGTGACTCGATGGTTGTCGAGTCTGACGAAACTCAACAACCCGCCGCGAAGGCGCGAAAATCACGCTCGGGCACGAACACCGAAGTGTCTCGGGCTCCCGCCGTGCCAACTGCTTCCGCTTCGGCAGCTGCTCCGGGTGCATCTGCGCCGACTCCGAATGCGCCCGCGCCTGCGCCGCGTGCTGCGATGCAATTAAGTATGAAGGCGCGCGCGGATGACCAGGCTGCTCAAATGGCAAGATTGAAGATGCAACAAGCGGAAACGTCATCGAGCCTTGCTGGGATCGAGATTGCAACTCCTGATCCGAAGGTCCTGTGGATCGTTTCCGATTCTGGCAACATTTCGCGTTCCGATGATGCCGGAGCAACCTGGAAGAACGAACAAATCGCAACGAATGACCATTTTGTGGCCAGTTCTGCGCCTACGGTGAAGATTTGCTGGCTGGTTGGCGAACGCGGGACCATCTTGCGCACGACCGACGGAACAACCTGGACGTCCGTCCAGCCACCGAGCGAGGCGGATTCTCTCGGCTTTTCACGTGTGGACGCAAAAGATGATTTGAAAGCCATCGTGACCACCGTGGACGGGCGAAATTTTTCGACTGCGGACGGCGGAGCGACCTGGAAGCCGGTGAAGTAAGAGTCCGACACGGATTGATCATTCCCTGCAAGAAATTAACGGACCATCGTTCTAAATTTGAGAGAGTTTTGGCACCGACATTTGCGGTTTCGCGTTTAGATCCGGCATTGTGAACCGCGAGTATTGCGGACCTTTGAGGCTCTAGATCATTTGATCGTCGTTTAACAAGGAGACGACTTATGCGTGGACGCGCACGGAAGTGGTTGGGCATAGCAAGCATGGCCGCGATTGTGGTGACTTTACTGCCGGCCGGAAATTGGCGGCGAGTTCACGCCTCGCCGCGGCAGCAGGATCAAGCAAAGACCGAGGCTGAAGCGCTGACCACCACTGAGAAGGACCAATCTGATTTGGATGTTACCGTTTACAACTCGAATCGTGCCTTGGTGCGCGACGTTCGGCAGATCCATTTGTCTGCGGGAGTGTTTCCGCTGAAATTTGAAGATGTGGCGGCGTCGATCAATCCTGCTACCGTGCATTTCCGTTCGCTGACGGATGCTGCGAAGCTGAGTGTTGTCGAACAAAACTACGAGTACGATTTGCTGGATGCGCAGAAGTTGCTGCAAAAATATGTCGGGCGCGAGATCACTCTCGTGCGCGGCGAGGAAGAAGCGAATTCGACGAAGTGGGTCGACGTGCGCGCGACTTTGCTTTCCGACAATAACAATGCGCCTGTGTGGAAGATTGGAAACGAGATTGTTACCGGGATGCCTACCAACTGGTACCGGTTCCCGGATTTGCCGGGGAATCTTTATAGCCGGCCGACATTGGTGTGGACGCTGGATAATCGCGGAGCGAATGCGCAGAAGGTGGAAGCTTCTTATCTTGCGGACAGTGTGAATTGGAGCGCGGATTATGTGCTAACGGTTACGCGCGACGAGAAGGCTGCGGATTTGGATGGCTGGGTGACTCTGACGAATAACAGCGGCGTGGCTTACAGGAATGCGAAGTTGCAACTTGTAGCGGGAGAGTTACATGAAGTGACGCCCGTCATGATGGCTCGCAAGACGACAGCCATGGCTATGGCCGAAGCTGCTCCTGCCGCACCGCAATTTTCTCAGGAGAATTTTTCTGAGTACCACTTGTATTCGCTCGAGCGGCGGACTTCCATTCAGAACAACGAATCGAAACAAATCAGTTTGCTCACTGGGACTGGGGTGCCTGTCGCTAAAACTTTGATGGTGGAAGGGCAGGCTTATTACTACCGGAATCCGCAGGGGATTGGAAATGCGATTCCGCAGCCGGTGAAGGTTTATTACAAGTTCAAGAACGATCAGAAGAGCCAACTGGGGATGCCTCTGCCTGCCGGGATCGTGCGCGTTTACCAGGCGGATTCCAAGGGCGGGGTGCAGTTTGTCGGCGAGGATCGGATTCAGCACACACCGAAAGACGAGACTTTGAAGATTTATATCGGCAATGCGTTTGATGTGGTTTGCGAGCGCAAGCAGACGGACTACAAGAAGCTCGCCGGCAATCTGTATGAAATGGAGTATGCGATTACTTTGCGGAACCACAAGGATACAGCGGTGACTGTGGAAGTGCGCGAACCTGTGGGTGGGGATTGGGAGGTCGTTAATTCAAATTTCAAGACTGAGAAACTGGATGCCACTACCATTGGGTTTCAGGTGCCTGTGGAGAAGGATGGGAGCGCGACTTTGACGTATCGGGTGCGGGTGAAGTGGTGAGAGGTGGTTAGTGGTGATTAGGGACTGAGGACAGGTCGGCGCTGCGGTATATATCGAGTGGATTCCGCAGCGAGTGCGCGGCCGGAAGGAAACAGCAATTCACTCGGTAACGGTTCGTGCTGCGGGAATCGAAGAGAGATCCTTCGCTCCGCTCAAGATGACGACCGGGCTGCGTTGGACGCTTCGTAACGTTGCAGGAGGAGTTTATCGAATAGCACTGGGTCGCTAACACCGGGGTGCGGGGGAGCGTTCTAGCGTTTGCAGCAGGATGGCTTGTTGACCAGCGCTAACTCGCGCGCGAAGACTGGGTTTGTCGGGTATTGGACCGCCAACTCAGCCAGGATGGGCTTTGCTAGTTCTGGTTTATGTTCGCGCTCGTAGGCTAGCGCTAGCATCACTTTGGCGAATGGCTGAAGGTAATGGCCATGTTCTGCTGCTGATTGCATCTGCTGCATTCCGCGAGTGCGGTCTCCATGGAGGCCGCCGAACCAGACGAAGGCGCGTTTATAACCGGGGAGGCAGCCGATAACGTAATTGCTCATGCCCAGCGCGACGTTGGCGTCCTGTTCGCTGGGATCGATGGCCAGCACGGTGTTCGCTTCCGCTTCCGCCTGACGCATCATGGTAAGACCCGCCAGCTGCTTCTTGATGATGAGGGCGTCGTAGTCCGATTCCATACCGTCGGTAATCGTGAGAACTAGCAGGCCGTGAATATCGCGCGGATTGGATTTCACGCGGGCCTTGGCTTGCGTTCGTGCCTGGGTGTTGGCTTCCAGGAATGCGGAGTTGCGGTTCTGCGATGCGGTTCCTTCGACGCCGCCCAGAAATTTGTTGTCGTCCAAGAAAAAGTCGGAAGTCAGCACACCCTTGGAGTTGAATTCTTCAAACAGGTAGCTCGCTGCCTCCGAGGCCCTGCCCAGAGGATCATCGGGCCGCGCTTTTTCGTACGCTCGAAAATCGGTGCGCGCGGCTTCGAAATTCAATTCGTACAAGTGACGGAAGCCGCTTTCGAGCAGCTTGGGGGATGGGTCCGCCTCGATTACGGGGCCTTGTTCTGACCCGGCCTTTGGCACAGAATTCTGCGCTGCAACGTTGCGCGAAGCGAGTGCCGTGAGGGCCAGAAGCCCTGCGACAACGCAGAGTTGGTAGCAGTCGCGCCTATATTCGCTTTTTCCGCGCATTAACATCGGATGTGCACCTGCCGGGAGGCTCATACCTGAAAGATTTTATGATGAGCCGTCGCTGTAGGTTGGAAGTGTACAGCATTTTTGCGGTTGCTCGGCGTGAGTAACACTTACAAATTACCTAAAATAAACTGCAGCGTTCTTTGAAATTCCAGCATGCGAGCGGAGGGATCGCTGATGCCGTGGCCTCTTCCGGGAAAGACCATCAATTGATCGGGGTAGCGCAGGTTGTCGATCAGCTCGTTTAGCAATTCCACTGAATTCGCGAAGTGGACGTTGTCATCGCCGGTTCCGTGGACCAGCATCAGCTTTCCTTTGAGGTTTGCCGCTTGATTTACCGGCGAAGAATTTTTGTAGCCATCGGGATTGTCTTGCGGGCGTCCCATGTAACGCTCAGTGTAAATCGTGTCGTATAGCTTCCAGTCGGTTACCGGAGCGTTTGCTATGCCTGTCTTGAAGGCGTCCGATGCGTTGAAGAGAGCTTCCAGCGTCATGTAGCCGCCGTAGCTGCCACCTGTGATTCCTATGCGCGCGGAGTCCACGTAGCCTAGCGATTCGAGGTACTTCACGCCTGCTAGTTGGTCCTGCAATTCGATTTTGCCTAGATGATGATAAATCGAAGTTTCGAAGGCGTGGCCGCGTCCCCAGGAGCCGCGATTATCGAGCGAAAAGACTATGTAGCCCCTTTCCGCAAGGATTTCGTGCCAGAGGTAGGCTGGGCCGCCCCAGGCGTTGCGGACTACCTGAACGTGCGGGCCGCCGTAGATACTGATCAGGACGGGATATTTTTTTGCGGGGTCGAAATCCAGGGGCTTGATGATGGATGCGTTCAGTTCTGTGCCGTCGTCTGCCTTGACTTCGACAAATTCTATCGCAGACAGGCGGTAGTTCGCGAGTTCTGAGACCTTGTCTTCGTTGACGATTGTTACGTGAGTGCCGTCTATTCGGAAGAGATCTTGTCGCGGCGGCGTGGCGGCATTCGAATATGAGTCGACGAATGATAATGCGTTCGGCGCAATATTGACTGAGTGAGTCCCGGGGTCTTTTGTGATGCGCGTGAGGGACTTGTCGCCGAGTGCTACGCGGTAGAGCTGCGCCTCGCGGGCGTCGTCCTTGTTCGAGGTGAAGTAAATGTAGCCGTGAGCTTCGTCCACTGCCGGGTGATTCACGGAGCCTGGTCCGAAACCGCCCAAATCTGAAATCGCCCAGTCGCCGCTGGTTAGTTGGACCAGCTGCTTGCCGGAATTTTCGTAGAGGTAGAAATGGCGGTAGCCTGTGCGTTCGCTGGACCATAGGAACCGCTTGTTGTCCGAGAAGAAATAAAGATCGTCGCTGATGTTGATCCAGTATTTGTCGGTTTCGCTGAGGATCGTTTTCGAGGCGCCGGTTGCTGCATCACAAGAAAGTAAGTCGAGCTGATTCTGCGCGCGATTTAATCGCTGGATTGCCACGCCGCGACTGTTTGGGAGCCAATTTACCCGCGCCAGATATATGTCGGTGTTCGCACCTGTGTCCATCCATTTGGTTTCTGGAGTGGCGGTGGCGCTCGCTGAAACTTCGACTACTCCCACGCGCACGATCGGGTTAGCTTCGCCCGCTTGTGGGTAACGCGTGTATTCCGTGTCGCCTGTTGAGGAACTCATAT
This sequence comes from uncultured Acidobacteriota bacterium, assembly GCA_963703675.1. GTDB lineage: Bacteria > Acidobacteriota > Terriglobia > Acidiferrales > UBA7541 > Palsa-295. The sequence continues at coordinate 524,451 of CAVPFH010000019.1, forward strand.
CCATGATTGGGTAGCGCGTGACTGGGCGCTCGTCCATTTCGTAGTACGCGATTTTTGTGGAGTCTGATGACCACCAGTAGGCTGTGCGCGCGTTGAGTTCTTCCGGGTAGACCCAGTCGAGCTTTCCTTTGAGGATCTCTTCGCTGCCGCCGATGGTGAGGGCTTTTGTTTCGCCGGTGGCGATGCTGACGACTGAGAGATTGGAGCTGCGGGAGAAGCTGATCCATTTATTGTCCGGGGAAAATTTGGGATCTTCGATTTCCTGGTCGCTGCTAAGGATAGGTTTGGGTGTCATGGTTCTGAGATCGAGTAACACGAGGCTGTTGCTTCCTATGAAAAGCAGCGAGGTTCCATCCGGCGACCAGGCGTAATTGTCTGCTTGTACGCGGCCCAAGCCCGTGGCTTTTGTGGCCTTCGCTTTCTCCGGTTGCATTACTTTTTTTAGGGTTTCGGCGTTGACCAGAACTCTGCGTTCACCGGTTGCCGCGTTCATCGTCCAGAGTTCAATTGTTGCATCTTTTCCAGCGCCTTTGCGGTCGAGGTAGGAGAATTGCTTGCCGTCGGGGGACCATTCGATTCCTTGCGCCAGGCGACCGAAGAGGAATGGCGGCGTGAACAGGCGCTCGATGGTTAGGTTTTTGCCTGTTTGCGGTGTGGTGGAAGACTGGGCGAGTGCTGACGGAATGAATGCCGAAATTATGAAAAGTGAAACGACTGTGATCAGACGTGTGCGCGACTTGCGGTGCATCCATGCCTCCTGGAGGAAACGGGTCATTTTATATCTTTGTGCGTTGGACGTCTCTTTGCGCGGCGTCCCGTTGCTTAACGTTTTTGTTTTTGTGGCTCACGCTGCAAAAATCGAAGAGAGATCCTTCGCTCCACTCAGGATGACGACTTGTCGAGGGGAGGGGTTTGCTAGTGCTTGCGGGATGACGACCGGCGGCGGGGTGACGCTCCCTAGTAGGCTCGATCGGCGCTGCTTGGTGTGAAATTCTGTGCTCGGCAACACGCGCTCGACGATGCTAGCGAATGCGACGCCGGAAATACGTAATGGGCAATACGCGCTAGGCAATGCGGGTTAGGCGACGCGCTGTGGAGGGGAGACTGCACTGGTGGCTGCTGGGCGCTCGTCGCGGCCACGCCGTGCCAAGAACGCCACGATTGTTATGGCCAGTGCGAAAGCTAGCAGTAAGCCGTCGCGTAGCAGGCTCATTGGGCCTAGCCTTTCGCCGGGGCCGAAGCAGCCGCAGTTGATTTCCAGGCCCATGCCATAGGTGCGAACCATCAGCGTGAAGAATCCGCCGAGAAGGAGTGTGGTAAACAGCAATGAGTAACGCACCAGGACTCCGCTGAGAAGCCACAGGCCCAGGAACAACTCAAACAGCGGGAGAAAATGAGCTGCTGCTCTTACGAGTTGTGGCGGAAGCAACTGGTACGAATCCACTTGCATGGCGAACATCGATAGTGACGTTCTGATGGACGCGCCTGACCAGGGCATTTGTGCTTGCGGTTTCAGTTTGGCGTAAGCGGCGAAGAGAAAAATACCGGCAAGGGCTAGGCGGCCCAGAATTAGCAGGATTGGGAGCCAGTTGCTGTTTGCGCGACTCGTGGACATAAGAATTTCAAACCTACGCTGCTGTTTGTGCCGTTCGTTGACTTTGAAATTACGGTTCTGCACAAGAATTCGTAGAGACCCGCATTTTAGGCCGCTTTCTGAAGAACGATGAATTCGGTCTTTGTGGCCGCCATGCGCTGAGCCTTCAGCAACAGATAGGCGAGATTTTTGTAGCCGCGACCCCTTCTCAGAAGGGTTTTGATGTTGCCGTTGATGGCTTCCACCACGCCGAAACGTACTTTGGTGCGGCAGTAATTCAGGATCCCGTCTAGGTGATCCACCAACATCTGGGCGAGTTTTTGAAAGGGCGCCAGCCGTTGCCAGCGCAGTTGATCAATCCAGCTCTGCAAGTAGCGAAGCATGGCTCCTTCATAACGATACGTCCATAAGCGTTCCAGGCTTTCCTTTAGAAGATAGGCTTTCATCACCCTCCGGTTGAGGGCGAACAGATCATTCAATTGTTGTCGTTTTTGCCCGTCCAGATTCATCCAGCGAGTCAGCAGCAGCCAGCGCTTACCCTTCACCACACCGCGCATGCGTCCGCCCTTGCGGAAGAACTCCGCCCTGCGCACTTCATCGATGGCTTTGTTGGCATGCTGCAGAACGTGGAACTTGTCATACACGATCCGGCAGTTCTGGGCCCAGTGCTCAATACTGTTGGTGAATGGTCGCCACATATCCACGCACGCCGCCGCAATTCGTTCCCGCTGTGTGGCTTTCAGTTGCGTTCGGAAAAACTCATCCAGTGTTTCTTGCTTGCGATCCTGCCCGAACCACAAGGGCTCCCCGGTCTCCAAGTTGCTCACCACCGTGATGAATTTCATCTGCTTACCAAAGTAAATCTCGTCCACTCCCATCTCCTCTAACGGCGCTTGGCGACGCGTGGCATTCCAGCGCTCTAAGTACCGCAGGTCGATCGCCCGCACCGTGCTAGCTGCCAGTCGGAATTGTCGGGCCACCTGGCGCACCGAGGCACTTTCGCACGCCGCTCCCACCGCTTCTTCAAAGCGCTGACTGAATGGCGCTTTGCTTGGTAACTGCGGCACCTTTTCTATCTTCACTCCGCAGTTCGGGCAGCAGACCCGGTAGACTTCGATGACTACCGTTGTCCGAAACTCTCCCCACGGCAGGTCCCGCACCTCACGCTCCCGGCAATCATGTGCCTCGGTGAACTTCCGCCCGCAGCCGGAGCAGATCAGTTTCCAGTTACCACGTTTGCGCCTCACCCACAGTCGCAGGGTCTTGCCTTTCTCATCGATCTCCGACTGATAGACCCGGTAACCGGGCCACCTCAGGATTTTCGTGAAATCGTTGTCTCGCATTCGGCAGAGTTTAGCCGAAATACGTTGATCGTTGAAAACCCCATCTTTCAAAGGGTCTTTACGAATTCCTGCTCAGAACCGAAATTACAAACCTACTGGCTTAGTAGCGAATCGAAAAATTGTTTTAGAATTGGCCACGTTACGATTCCGGAGGATGCCGGGTATTTTTGACCTTTATACTCGACTATAAAGGTTGGGGTGGCCTTCACTGGTATTTGATAGCCGAGGATAATGTCCTGCACGATGTAGACGTCTACTGGGCAGGCGTGATCGGCTTGGGGGGCTGAACCGTCGCCGTGCGAGGTGGGAGCTGGGGTCGCGCAGGGTTTCAGAATTGCTTGCACGCGTTTGAAGTCCGCCGGGCTCATGGCTCCTTCTACGAACTTTTGAAGGTTGCCGTCGGCGGTCCACGCTGCTTGGTTGTCGAAGAGCGCTGTATCTACGTCCTGAAATTTTCCGATTTTTGCTGCTGCATTTTCCCAGCGGGCTGCCTGGCCTGAGTAGGTGTGCATCTGCAGCGGGAAATCGTGATGGACAAGGTAGACTTTTCCTTGCGCTACGTAATCGTTGATCATTGGTTTCAGGGTGTTTTCGAAGAAGGCGCCGCAGGACGGACATTGGTAGTCACTGAATACTTGCATTGTGATCGGGGCGCTTCTGTTGCCCAGGGCCTTTACTGGCGTTGCATTGATGGCGGGATCTGATTGAGCTGCCGCGTGCGAATGCGCGGAGGTTTTTGTCGGTGCCTGCTGGGCTGATAGCGCGGCCGTGCTGAGCGCCATCGCTAGGAGAACAGCGAGCGAATCGTGGTGCAAGTTGTGAGACCGTGGCGAAACATTTGTTCCTAAAATCAACCATCCCTCCTGTTTTGGTTCTATGAGAGCGCCCAATTGTAACCCGAATTGCCGCCGGCGCATTGTACGGGTTCCTCAGCGTGTGCCATGGCTAGTTAGACGTGACTAGGTTGTACAGGCCTTGGATTTAGTTCGAGTAAGGAGGTGGCTCGAGTTATTTAAACAAGGCGAAGTCAACGGCTGCCCGGTTCGATGAGGCTGAATCGGCCTGGACAAGTACAAAACCACATCAGAGCTAGGAGGAGGCTCGGTGGTATGGAAGGGTCTTGTTTTGTTAAAGATGTGCAGGGTCACAAGAATCTTGACAATGAGGCACTCAACATGTATTATGCTCTGGCTTGAGATTGGCGTCCGTCGGCTTACGGCCGGCGTTGACGTTTTATAGGAGCATTCGATGAGTAAAATTATTGGAATTGACTTGGGGACGACGAATTCGGTGGTGGCTGTAATGCAGGGCGGAGAACCGACCGTCATCCCGAACCAGGAAGGGGCGCGGACGACTCCGTCGGTTGTGGCTATCACTAAGAGCGGCGAGCGTCTGGTTGGTCAGGTGGCTAAACGGCAGGCGATTACTAACCCTGAGAACACTGTTTATTCGATCAAGAGATTCATGGGGCGACGCTACGACGAAGTCCAGGAAGAGGCGAAGCGCGTGCCTTATAAAGTGGTGAAGGGGCCGCACGACGATGCGCGCGTGGAAATTGCCGGCAAGACTTACAGTCCGCCGGAAATCTCGGCGATGATTCTGCAGAAGTTGAAGTCTGCTGCTGAGGATTTCCTCGGTGAAAAAGTGGCGAAGGTGGTAATCACCGTTCCGGCTTATTTCAACGATAGCCAGCGTCAGGCTACAAAACAGGCCGGTGAAATTGCTGGCATGGAAGTTCTGCGCATCATTAACGAGCCTACTGCTGCGGCGCTTGCCTACGGACTGGATAAGAAGAAGGACGAGACCATCGCTGTGTATGACCTGGGCGGCGGCACGTTCGATATTTCGATACTGGAAGTAGGCGAAGGCGTTGTGGAAGTGAAGTCGACTAACGGCGATACGCACCTGGGCGGCGATGATATCGACCAACGCGTGATGGAATGGATCGTTAGCGAATTCAAGAAAGAGCAGGGAATTGACCTCAGCAAGGACCGCATGGCGATTCAGCGGCTTAAGGAAGCTGCCGAGAAGGCCAAGGTTGAGCTATCTCAGTTGATGGAGACGGAGATCAACCTGCCGTTCGTTACTGCTGATGCGTCCGGGCCGAAGCATTTGGCTTTGAAATTGACTCGAGCGAAGCTTGAGCAATTGATGGAAGACCTGCTGCAACGGACTGTGGGGCCTGTGAAGCAGGCTCTCAGCGACGCTGGAGTGACGCCGGACAAACTCGACGAAGTTGTGCTGGTCGGTGGTTCGACTCGAATTCCGCGTGTCGTGGATATCGTTAAGGGTCTGTTCAACGGCAAAGAACCTCACAAGGGCGTGAATCCTGATGAAGTGGTGGCTGTCGGCGCCGCGATTCAGGGCGGCGTGCTTGGCGGCGAAGTGAAGGACATTCTACTGCTGGACGTGACGCCTCTTTCGTTGGGCGTGGAAACTTTGGGCGGCGTGATGACTACGCTGATCCCGCGCAACACCACGATTCCGACGCGGAAGTCGGAGACGTTTTCAACCGCGGCTGATAACCAGACCTCGGTTGAAATTCACGTGCTGCAAGGGGAACGGCCTGTGGCTAGTGGCAACCGGTCGCTGGGGAAATTCCATCTGATTGGAATTCCGCCTGCGCCGCGCGGCATGCCGCAAGTTGAGGTGACGTTTGACATCGATGCGAACGGGATTCTCAACGTTTCGGCGAAAGACAACGCCACTAACAAGGAACAGAAGATCACCATTACGGCTTCTACCGGATTGAGCAAAGAAGAGGCCGAGCGCATGAAGAAGGAAGCTGATTCGCATGCGTCGGAGGATAAGGCGCGATTGTCTGAGGTCGAGGCTCGCAACCGGCTGGACAACATGCTTTATCAAACCGAGAAGGTGGTGAAGGACAACCGCGAGAAACTTGCCGAGGCTGATGTGAAAGCCGCGGAGGAAGCAATCGAGGAGGCTCGTCGCGCTCTGGCCGAGGGAGGAATCGACAAGTTGAACACTGCGACCGACAATCTAACGAAGGCTTCGCATCACATCGCTGAGACCATGTACAAGGCGCAGCAGGCGGCTGGTGCGGCGGCTGGCGGCGCGGGTGCCCCTAGTGCCGACGGTTCTAGCGGCGGTCAGAGTGGATCTTCAGGCGGGCATGCTCCTGGACCGGGCGACGTTGTCGATGCCGAATTCGTGGATGTGGACGATTCGAAGAAACCGAACTGACGTCGTGTGGTGTGTGGCACGGCAATGACCGTGGGGGCGGGTCTGAGACCCGCCCCTACATTTATGCGCTCGATAAAATTTACGTTAGAAGCGGATTGATATGGCTACGGCTACTAAACAAGATTATTACGAACTTTTAGGCGTTTCGCGGAAGGCGCCTGTGAAGGAAATTCGCGCGGCCTACCGTAAACTGGCGCGCAAATATCATCCTGATCTGAATCCTGGCGATAAATCCGCGGAAGAAAAATTCAAGCAGATTCAGGAAGCTTACGAAGTTCTTTCCGATACCAAGAAGCGGCAGATGTATGACCAGTTCGGGTTCAATGTTCCGGGACAGGGCGGAACGCCTCCTCCAGGGCCTGGTGGTTACGGCGGTGGCGGGTCACAGGATGTTCATTTTGATTTCGGTGGGTTTGATTTCGGCGGCGAGTCGGGAACTGGTGCTGGTGGAGGGACAAGCTTCCGCGACCTGTTCAGCCAATTCTTCCGCGGACAGAATGCGGCGCAGGCTGCTACTGAGCGCGAACCTGGCAGCGATCTGGAATTCCAGGTCGAGATTACGTTCGCTGAGGCGATGCGCGGGACCGTGAAGAAACTGAGCATTACGCGGCTGGATGTTTGCAACGTTTGTCATGGGGCCGGGGTGCAGCCGGGCGACGAGAAGGTTTGTCCTACGTGCGGCGGGACCGGGCAGGTGACGCAGCTCAGCGGCAAGATGAGATTTCAGATTAGCTGCTCGCGCTGCGGCGGCACCGGAAGACTGTTAACCGTGTGCCACAATTGCGGCGGTGAAGGGCGCGTGGCTCGAATGGAAACCCTCGATGTACGTATTCCGCCGGGCGCGCAGACTGGGTCGCGCGTGCGCGTCGCCGGTCGTGGGAATGCTGGGTTGCATGGCGGGGCTCCGGGCGATCTTTACATCGTTATGAAAGTCGAGCCGCATCCATATTTCGAGCGGCGCGGGGACGATTTGTACACCGTAGTTCCGGTCACCGTTCCTGAAGCTTCGCTTGGCGCTAAGGTGGAAGTGCCTACGATTGATGGACGCTCGCAAGTTCGCATCCCGCCTGGCACCGACAGCGGCAAGAAACTGCGCTTGCGCGAGAAAGGCGCGCCTTCGGCGCGGCGTCCTGGGAAGCGTGGTGATCAGATTGTGGAAGTGCAGGTTGTGGTTCCGAAGCCTGAGGACGAGCGTGTGCGAAATTTGTTGAAGGAACTTACTAAGCTCGATCCGGAAGATCCGCGTCGCGAAATTTTTTCGCGCGCGATGGTGTGAGGAGACGGTAATGGCAGCGCGTCCCAGGAAGAAGGCGAAAGCCGGATACATGATCAGCGCTGTAGCTGAACTCTACAAGTTGCATCCGCAGACTTTGCGGCTTTACGAGCGCGTGGGATTGCTGAAGCCGTCGCGTTCGCAGGGGAATACTCGACTATATACGGATCAGGATCTCGAGCGGCTGGAGATTATTCTGAATTTAACGCGGGAACTAGGCGTGAACCTTGCCGGGATTGAAATCATTTTGAATATGCGCGACAAGATGAGCGAAATGCAGTCGCAGATGGAATCGTTTATTCATTTCGTGCGTAGCGAGATGGCGCGCGGGTTTAATGCTGAGCACGACCGCAAGTTCCGCAACGCTATTGTACGCACCATACCCCGGCAGACCATGCGCGTTCACAAATGAAGTCGCACCTGCGACTTCTCGGGGTCGCGGCGGGTTGCCGCCGCTTTTGAAGTCATCTCCCAACATCGAACCCCCTCCGCTTTCCACAGCAGCTTTTTATTTGCACAGGTGAGTTTGCTTGCGTGCTCATCGTGCCGCGATTATTCTTCCAACATGGCGCGAACGGATTGTCCTTATTGCGAAGGTAGCGGCTGGAAAGTTGTTGAGCGTTCGACTGAGGGTGCGAAGGCGCTGGCGGCGGACCGGCCAGTTTCTGGCACCGGCGAGCCTAGGATGGTTTGGGCTGTGCCTTGCGACTGCAGGTCGGGCGATCGTACCGAGCGGGCGTTGCAGCGGGCGCGTGTGCCGGAACGTTACCGGCATTGCGATTTTGAGAACTATGAGACTGACAATGAGATTGAAAATGTGTCGCGCGAACAGCTAGCCGCCTGGAATCGGAGTTTGACTCAGGCGAAACTGATGGTGCAGCGTTTTGCTAGCGAGTTTCCTGTCGGCAGCGAACATGGTTTGCTTTTGATGGGGCCTTGCGGAGTCGGCAAAACTCATTTGGCGGTTTCGGCTATGAAGTCTATTGTGTTGCGCGGGCACTGCGGGCTCTTCTATGACTATCGCGAGTTGCTAAAGGCAATTCAGGATAGTTATAACCCTGAGAGCCAGGCTACCGAGATGAGCGTGCTTGAGCCTGTGCTGAAGACTGAGATTCTTGTGCTTGACGACGTGGGTTCGAGCAAGCCTTCGATGTGGGCCCTTGAGACTGTGGGGCACGTGCTGAATACGCGTTACAACGAGAAGCGCGTTACTTTGTTGACTACGAATTTTTTGGATTCCGATGCGGCTGCGGTTGGTAATTCGTCTTCCGTGGCTTCCTCTCGCGTTGCTGGTATGCGGACGCCGACTATTGAAGATTCATTGACTGAGCGCGTGGGCAAGCGCATACGTTCGCGGCTTTATGAGATGTGCCGTACTGTTGAAATCTCCGCGCCTGATTACCGCAAGGAAATACGGCATGCTGGGCCGTTCCACGCGTAACCACACCGGGTTGTTGGCATGTTTTCAAAAGATGGCCGCCCGCCGTCCCAACGATCCAAAGAGGCGCTGCCTTGCTGCGGTGGTTCGATTTATGCCGAATCATTTCCCGGGATTATCGGGATTGTGGACGCCTTGCCAAGCAGGGGCGCAGCAAGCAGAGCGCCCCTACGGACCGTGATGGTCGGCTCGATTGTGCGGGTGTTTGCGTCGGCGAGCCTTTTGACGATCTTGGAATCTGCGGTTCGAGCTTGGTTTTGTGCGGATTCGAAACACAAAGTTCTGGTTATCTTCTCGTAACATTTGTTTGAGCTCATGGCTGACGACGAGTTTATGATTTCCCGCGATGGTTTATTGACAGTGCGCGTGGCTGGCGGGTATCATCCTCGTGACAAGAACGTCTAGCGTGGGCGTTCTTTCCCCTTCTTGCTCCAAACCCCGGTGGGTGGAGTAGCCGAGTTCTCAATCTCGGTAGCAGGGCACGAATCCGTACGGAGGCCGCTCCCAAATGTCACCCGAACAAGACCTGAACGTACCAACGTCGGTCGCTGAATCAAATCCAACGGAGTCCGAGCCGAGCTTCCGTACGTCTTCCGAACCATTTAATAATACCGCTGCTGCGGGCCGTACAGGTGGTGCGGCTGCTGCCACCGGAGTAGCACGAGCGCAGGAGCCGGCTGCTGTGACTGCCACCCCGGCCGAGGCGCCTGCGGAGACGATGGGAATGAGTGCGGGCGCGGGTGCATTGGTGAGCGAACCGGCCGAACAGTCGGAAAGCACTTCTAACCAGATATTGGAAGATGCGACGGCTAGTGCGGCAGCTGCGTCAGCAGCAACGGCGCAAGCTGCGCCAGTGGCTGTTACTGCCGAACCCGAGGATTCGGAAGAAGTGATCGAATCGATGGAAAACACCGCATCGGCTACTGAGACGATGTCTGGAACGGTCGAATCCACTGCGACGGAACCCTCCGAGACTGAAACCGCTGAAACGATGGATCAGTTGATGGATCAGTTCGCCGTACCTGAGCCGGCGGCGGCTGAAGGGGAAATTTTCGATGGGCGCGTGCTGGCAGTTACTGACGCGGGCGTGATCGTCGATGTTGGGGGCAAGTTCGAAGGACTGGTTCCTGCGCAAGAGTTTGTGGATTCCGGCAGCCCTATTGAATTTGGGGCCGGGCAGACCATTGAAGTCGAACGCTTGCACACGCAGAAGGATGGGTACGTTCTGCTGTCGCATGTGCGCGCGCACCGGCGTCGCGTTTGGGAACGAATTGAGAAATCATATCGCGAGCATAAGACCATTACCGGCAAGGTGACCGAGCGAATCAAAGGTGGTTTGGTGGTGGACATTGGCGTGCGGTCATTCTTGCCCGCTTCACAAATTGAATTGCGGCCGGTGCATGATCTGGATGCCTGGAAGGATAAAGATATCGATGTGCGCGTTTTGAAATTGAATCGCAAGCGCGGCAACGTGGTTGTGAGCCGGCGCGCGATTCTGGAACAAGATCAGAAATCGAAGCGCGATGCCTTGATGGCTTCGCTGTCTGAGGGCGCGATCATAACCGGCAAAGTGAAAAATGTGACCGATTACGGAGTATTTGTGGATCTTGGAGGGATGGATGGGTTGCTGCACGTCAGTGATTTGGTTTGGGGGCGTGTGCCACATCCTTCCTCGATCGTGAAGGCCGGCGACGAACTGCAAGTTCAGATTCTGAAGTTTGATAAGGACAAACAGCGCATTTCGCTTGGGCGGAAGCAATTGCTGCCCGATCCCTGGGCTACTGTGCCGGAAAGGTTTCCTGTGGGAACACGGGTGAGAGGCAAGATCGTGGGCGTCACGGATTACGGCGCGTTTGTTGCGATCGAGCCGGGCGTCGAAGGCTTAGTGCACGTCAGCGAAATGAGTTGGTCGAAACGCACCAAGCATCCTTCCAAGATCGTTAAGGATGGCGATGACGTTGATGTCGTTGTGCTGGAAGTGAAGACCGATCAGCGGCGGATTTCGTTGGGCTTGAAGCAAACTTTGCCTGATCCGTGGGATGCTGCCGCCGAAAAATATCCGGTGGGCACGATTATTAACGGCCGTATTCGCAACCTTGCTGATTTCGGCGCGTTTGTTGAAATCGAAGAGGGCATGGAAGGGCTGATCCATATCAGCGACATGAGCTGGACGGAGCGCATCAAGCATCCCAGCGAGAAATTCAAAAAGGGTGACGGTGTGGAAGCCAAAGTTCTGCGTGTGGATTCGCAGAATCGGCGCCTTTCGCTCGGTATCAAGCAGATGAACGACATTTGGGCAAATTGGTTTGTCAGCCATAAAATCGGCGATCTGGTGAAGGGTAAAGTCGCGCGCACGACTGATTTTGGCGCTTTCGTTGAACTTGCCGAAGGGATTGAAGGGCTCTGCCACGTGTCTGAAATCGAGGAGCGGCGGCCCAAGGGCGAGCGCGATAAAGACAAGCCCACTCGTGGGGCGCGTGTTACGGCTGTGCTGGTCGCCGGCAACGAATATGAATTCAAGGTTTTACGGCTCGAACAGGAGCAGCACAAAATCAGTCTGAGTTATAGGGCCGCGCAGAAACAAGTGGAACGCCAGGAAATCGAAACATTCCGAACGGCCGTTAATAAGCCGCAGAAGTCGTCGCCTACCGCAACGATTGGCGACGCAATCATGGCCAAGCGGCAATCATCCTAGTTCAAGAATTTTGCCAGGGGAAGCGGGGGCGACGCCTGGCGAGAGAATGTCCTCGCCGAAAATCATTTACCTTAAGCTAGATTGGTGATATGCAAGGAGATGCGTTGTCCCACTCCAGCGCATACGAGGCTGAGCTCCAACCGAAATCCTAACGAGGAGGCTCTCACCCATGGCAGATCCTGCCGGAGAGCATGACAACAAAGAACACACAATGACGAAGGCGGAACTCGTCGAAGAAGTTACGCGCGTCACGGAACTGCCGCGCAAGGAATCCGAGGCGGTGGTCGAGACGATTTTCGAGAGCATCATCGCTGCCCTGCAGGCCGACGATAAAATCGAAATTCGCGGATTTGGGAGTTTTCGCACTCGTCAGCGCCGCGGACGCACCGGACGGAATCCAAAAACCGGGGCAAAAGTGGAAGTCCCGCCAAAGAAAATTCCGTTTTTCAAACCCAGCAAGGAATTGAAAGATTACGTGAATAATCCGCGGCCTGCTTCCAACGCTGCGGCACCGCCGCCCGACCACGGCGCTCAGAGCTGAGCGGGACTGAGCCGGGATGGATTATTTGTGGACGCCGTGGCGGTTTCGCTATATCGCGGATGCTGCGAAAGATGATGCTTGTGTTTTCTGTGCGGCGCTCGCAATGGAAGATGACGCCAAGGCTCTGATTGTTCTTCGCGGGCGCAAGAACTTCATAATCCTCAACCGCTATCCTTACACTTCCGGCCATGTAATGGTGGTTCCTTATGCCCACCATGCCGACCTGGCCAGTAGCGAACCCGAAACTCTTTCGGAAATGATGCTGCTGGCGCAACGCGTGCAGTCGGCTCTTGAAAAGTCATATCATCCGGAGGGTTATAACCTCGGCATGAATTTAGGCCGTGCCGCGGGAGCCGGCGTTACCGGGCATTTGCACCTGCACGTGCTGCCGCGCTGGTCGGGCGATTCGAATTTCATGACTGTGGTGAGTGAAACGCGCGTCGAACCTGAAGATTTATCAACCACGTACGAAAAACTGCGCACGATTCTCGCTGGCTGAACGTTCCTTGTCGCGTGAGGGTTTCCATCACATTTTGAGACCGATTACGGATTGCGACCAGTCGTCCTAGGACGCATCGCCGGCGGTAGTAAGCCGACGACCATCGATGTTCCGGGGAATACGCGCGTGATTTCAAAGAATGATCCGGGATCGATCGTGGGGCATGCCCAAGAAATATTGCTAGTTGCTTAGTCCAATGCGCCGGCCGGACATGCTGAAGAGGATCCTGAGCAATGGCGGAAGCGTTCTAGTCAAAGCAAAACCGGCGCTTGCTGCATTCCGAGCCATGACGCCCACGGTCCGACCAGCGTTCTTGCATCCGCTGAAGCACAGATTTCAACCTGTATCCGCGTCGAAGTTTGGCGAATTGGATCCAGTGGAGGCGACGGCGCTCGTGCTTCATGCGTTAGAGGACGGCAAAAACGTGAAAACTGGCGATACCGAGGAGTGCGCCTATGATCGAGCCTGCCAGCACGTCACTAAGGAAGTGCAAGCCCAGGATGATGCGCGAGGAAGCGATTAACAGCGCTACCGCTAGCAATACACCTTGCAGATCCGGATAGAACAAGCCGATCGAAATCGCAATGGCGAACGCAGTGATGGAATGTCCCGACGGGAACGAATATTTATCGGGAGGCAGAATTATTGACCAGCAGTGGGGCTCGATTTCGCAGGGGCGCTTGCGTTTGCTGGTGTGTTTTAGTGCGCGGAAAATAAAAATTCCGGCGACGGCGCCGGAAAGAGCGGCGCCGATGGCCTGGTAGCGATGCGCGCCACCGAATACCAGCAGGATGAGGCCGATCGAATACCACAGCCAGCCGTCACCCAAGCGCGTCATTATGATCATTAATATGCGAAACCAGCGCGGGGCGCGCCAGCGGTGCACACGGCGCATCAAGCGGTGATCGTTGGACTGGATCTGGTTCCATATGCCTCTTGCGACCGTCATACCCATTCCTCCGCCGCAGGTTGCGGCAGCGAGATCCAGCGGGGACGTTTGCGGGATTCGGGTTCGCCGAGAACGCGTGCGGCCCAGCGGCGGCTGAATACGCGTTCGTCGCGGTAATTCCAGAATGTGATGGCCGGGACCAGCACGGCTAGAGGCGACAGGAGCATGGTCCAGGATTTCTCGCGCATCATCTCGTAGGCGATTACGAAGACGTCGCGCGTGAGCCTGCTGAAACTGCCGGATTCTCCTGCGACACGCCCCATTCCCGCACGCAGGCCGTCGAAGAATGCTTCTTTGTCGCGAGTGCCGGGCACTTCGGTGTAGGCGGTGCCGACCGAGGGCAGCGCGTGGGCGTCGCTACCGCCGATTCCTACTTTGTCCCAACGTTTGGCGAATTGCGCGGCGTTACGATTCGCGCGTTCAAGCATGTGGCTGTTGTGAACTTCGACCGCTGGAAAATATTCCTGGAACCAAGCGAAGTCTTCGAGTTCGCGACGTCCCGTTACGCTGGAGAAGACGTGATTAATGCTGAAGAAGATGCGGCGCTCAGTTAGATACATCAGTAACGCCACTAGATCGTTGCGGCGTTGTTGAAGCTGAATGTGCTGGCGCTCGCTGAGATCGTACGCGCCGATGTGCACTTCGGTGCCGCTTGGCATTCTGCAGGTGAGTTCTTCGCTGATGAAAAAATTCGGATGCCGGCGCAATTGTTCGGCGCCTTCGATGGAATCATGATCGGTAAGCGTGATCAGATTCATGCCCCGGCGTTGCAGCTGTGCGTAAACTTTTCGGGGATCGCTGTAACTTTCGCGGCAAAACTTTCGGACAATAGGAGTCGTGCAGGGCCCGGAGAAGTACGAGTGAACATGCAGGTCGCATTTCACGACTACAAATGTACGAGGGACGTGTTACTCACAGATGACATTGGCGCTAAAGTTGTGAAAAGTCAGCCATTTAACTCTTTAGACACAGAAACAATCTTTTAACATTTCAGTAGTAGTGGGTGACCGTCTCAATGCGAGATTTGGGGCGCATGCGACGAATCGAATTCTGTTTTTTCGACGCCGGCGGCGGGCACCGCGCGGCAGCGACGGCCTTGGAAATGTCGATCAAGCGGCAGCAACGTTCGTGGGATGTTCGCCTGACGAACCTGCAAGAACTGCTGGATGAACTGGATATCCTCAAGAAGTATGCGGGGATACGGATCGAGGATTATTACAATTGGATGCTGCGTAGCGGGTGGACACTGGGCAGCATTCAGTTGATGAAGGTTTTGCAGTTCGCGATTTGGGCGCGGCACGCGGCTACGGTAGGTGTGCTAAAAAGGCACTGGGGGGAGACGCAGCCAGATATGGTCGTGTCCTTTGTGCCGCACTTCAACCGCGCGTTACAGCAAAGTTTTAATCAGGCGTTTCCAGGACGCCCATTCGTCACGGTACTTACTGACGTCGCTGATTACCCGCCGCATTTCTGGATTGAACGTCAGAAACAATATCTTGTGTGTGGTTCTGATCGCGCGGTAGCGCAGGCTCATGAGCACGAACATTCGGACGATTTTATTTTCCGTGCCTCGGGGATGATTTTGCATCCGCGCTTTTATGAGCCGCCGATTGAAGATCGGATTGCGGAACGCGTGAAACTTGGCTTGCGTTCGGATCTTCCCACTGCGATTGTTTTGTTCGGTGGTTATGGATCGAAGGTGATGCTGGAAATTGCCGAAAGACTGGATGCATCGCGGCTCGAATTGCAGATGATTTATGTTTGCGGCAGAAACCAGAAACTGGCGACTGCGTTGCGCTCGCGCAAGCCGCGATTGCTGCAATTCGTGGAAGGATTCACGACAAAGGTGAATACGTACATGCAGACTGCGGATTTTTTTATCGGCAAGCCCGGGCCTGGGAGCGTCAGCGAGGCTTTGGCAATGGGGTTGCCGGTAATTGTCGAGCGTAATGCTTGGACTTTGCCGCAGGAACGCTACAACGCCGATTGGGTAATCGAGAATCAAGTGGGTATCGTGCTGCACCGCTTTCGTGAAATTGTGGGAGCGGTGGAACGCATGATTGAGCCTGCCACGCTGACGCGTTTTCAAGCGAATGCTGCGGCGATGAAAAATCAGGCTGTGTTTGAAATTCCGGGAATGCTGGAGAAAATTCTGGAACGAACCGGCAACGCCGCCGCAGCCGCGGAAAATGGAAATACGGCGCTAGTCGACCGCTCCGCCTGAGACGGGGGGCGTTATTGCAGGATGTCCCGAGTCGCGGAGTTGTTGGTTCAGGACCGCAATATCTTTTTGCAGTGAATCCCACTTGGTAAGCAGGTCATTAAGCGTCCTGGTGTTTGCTTCGAGCGCGGTTTCAGATGTGGCGGTTGGAGCGCTGTCGGCGCTTCCTACCGAAATCGCTAGCGTGGCGAGCGAACTATCCACTTCGATTAAACCGCCCGGCTGTACTGGCCACTGGGCCTCGGCATTGCCTTGAATGGCTTGTGCGCGCTGGTCGATCTGGTCAATCGTCGCGATGAGTGGCTTTTCTGTGCTAGCGCTCAGGCTGGTTTTGAGTGCTTTCAGCTTTTCGCGAATGCCGGCGACGGCTTGTTTGGTATCCGTTGTTTTGGTTAGGACCGCGTCGATTTTCTGTTCAAGTGCGAATTGCTTCGACAAACTTTCGCGAGAAACCGTCACACGCCGATCCATATCCACCGTTACCGTGGCTTTGTAGGTCTGCCTGCCGACTTTCAGCTGAACATCATAATTTCCCGGAAGAACGAGTGGCCCTTGAGGTTCGACTACCGTGCCCGCAGCAATGATCGCTGCCATGGAATATTCGCGATGCGCTGCTGCCGGTGGAGAATATCGCAAATCCCAGACGAAGCGATGCATCCCTGAAGATTTTGACAGGGGCTCGAAGTTTGGTAGCCAGTATTTTTGGATTTCGGGCGGTTCGTGAAGCTCTGCGGCTTTGTCTTCGCTGGAAAATCTTCGAACTAGATTGCCTTGCTGGTCGTGGACTTCGAGAATTACTTCCAGCGTGCTCGAGTATTTGAGGAAATAATCGAAAATAGCTCCAGCCGGAGGATTGGTTCCAGCCGGGGTTTCTTTTGGCAGCGGCGTGTCGCGATTTTCGCTGCGGCGAATGCGGATAGCGTGCGGCGAATCGAATAAATGTGCTTCTTCTGCTGAGATCTTGTCGTTCCATTCGCGAAGCGGTGCGATGTCGTCGAGAATCCAGAAGGAACGTCCGTGAGTGGCGATGACCAGGTCGTCGCCGTGGATCGCCAGGTCGCGAATGGAAGTGACTGGCAGATTGTTTTGCAAAGGTTGCCAGTGAGCGCCATCGTCAAATGAAACGAATATGCCTGTTTCCGTCCCGGCGAAAAGCAGGCCTTTGCGTACCGGATCTTCGCGCACTGCATGGACGTAAGCGTTTTGCGGCAGGTCCGGCACAATTTTTTGCCAGGTCTTTCCCGCGTCGTTCGTGCGATAGATGTAAGGGTGAAAATCGTCTATCTGGTGACGATCGACGGCTGCATATCCGGTGTCAGCGTCGTGTGACGATGGCTCGATCAAACTAACCATGCTCCAATCCGCGAGGTCCGGTGGTGTCACGTTGGACCAGTGCGCGCCGTCATCGAGCGTGAGTTGAATCAAGCCGTTGTCAGTGCCTGCCCAGATTTCACCTTCGCGAACTGGTGAGGGCGCGATTGAATAGACCACACCGCGGGCGTCTTCTTTTGAGGAATTTGCGTCTTTCTCCGATTCGCTATCTTTTGATACGCCTGCGACCTGGCCAGGATTTCGCAGCGTCAGGTCCGGGCTAATGGCTTGCCAACTCTGGCCCTGGTCACTCGAGCTCAGCACGAATTGCGCGCCGAAATAAAGAACGTGAGGATTTTTCGGCGAAGATACCAGCGGGGAAGTCCAGGTGAACCGAAGCTTTTCGTCATGGAAGCGGATTGCGGCCGGCGAAATATCGAACGACTGGGCGGTGGTCGAATTGAAGCGCCGCAGGGCGCCGAACGGGCCCCCTCCGTAGACTATATTGGGATTGGTCGGGTCCACTACGATGTAGCCGCTTTCTTCGCCCCCGCTTGGCGACCAATCGCGGAACGTGATTTCGCCGTAATCGCTGCGGCTGCTGACGGCGGCAGTGCCGCTGTCTTGTTGCGAGCCGTATACGCGGTAGGGGAAGCGATTGTCGGTGGTGACGTGATAGAACTGCGCTGTGGGTTGGTTGAACCAGGAACTCCACGTGATTGCGCCGTCGACACTGATGGCGGCGCCTTGATCGCTGCCTAGGATCATGCGTTGCGGATCGTCACGCGCGATCCACAGCGAATGATAATCGTCGCCGCCGGGCGAGCCTTTTATGGGTTCGAAATGTTCGCCGCCGTCGGTGGAGCGATACATCGCTGTGTTTGAAATGTAAACGACGTCTGGATTACGCGGATCCGTTGTGATCCCGCCGAAATACCAGCCGCGTTGCCAAACGCGATGGTCGGAAGAGATGCGGCGCCAATTTTCGCCTGCGTCGTCGGAGCGATATACGCCGCCTTCTTCGGCGTCGACTAGCGTGTAGATGCGTTTTCCGTTTTGTCCTGGAGGGATGGCGATTCCGATTCGGCCCAGGGCTTCGCTTGGGAATCCGTGAGCGGTGATTTGAGTCCAGGTTGTGCCGGAGTCCGTGGATTTGTACAGGCCGCTGCCTGGGCCGTTTGTGGGCGCGTACACGCTGTAGGGTGGACGGCGGGTTTGCCACATTGCGGCGTAAAGGATGCTGGTGTTTGCCGGATCCCAGGCCAGATCGATCGCACCTGTGTCGTCATTTTTTGCGAGAACCTTTGTCCATGTGGCGCCGCCATCTGTAGATCGATAGACGCCGCGTTGTGTGTTGGGGCCGAACGCATGTCCCAGCGCCGCTACCAGCAGCATATTGGCATCATGCGGATCTATAAGGATGCGGCCGATATTTTGCGAATCGCGCAAGCCGATGTTTCGCCAAGTTGCGCCGCCGTCCTTGGATTTATATACGCCATCGCCGTAGGAAATGTCCGAGCGCATGTCTGATTCGCCGGTGCCTATGTAGATTGTTTGCGGGTCGGACGGGGCAATGGCAATGGCGCCGATGGAAGCGATCGGTTGGGCGTCGAATATTGGCGTCCAGGTGACGCCGCCGTTTGTCGTTTTCCAAACGCCTCCGCCTACTGTACCGAATAAATATTCGTTTGGCTTGCCTGGAAAGCCCGTTGCAGCAACTACGCGTCCGCCGCGGAATGGTCCGATCATGCGCCACTGCATTTCGGGGAACGATGGAGCGGCAGGCTCCTGGGAAAACGCTCGTCGTGCGGCGAATGAGAAAACCAGGGCCGTAGAAAATAGGACGACGAAAGGCAAGCGACGGAGTAGTTGGTTATTTCCGATTTTCATTTTTGAATCCGGCTGCGGAGTATACACCATTGCCTTCGGACGCCAGTCTGCCGGAAAACCCCACGGTTGTGCACGAAGAACGCAGATTTTCGGGGGCTCATCCAATCTGCCGTGGTAATTGCTGATGATATGATCAGAAGGGCTTCACTCGTGAAAAAAACCTAAGCGAAGTTCTTCGCTCCGCTCAGAACGACGTCCGCTGCAAAAGCACCTGCAAATAAGTCGTGAAGTGCAGAGCAGAGCCAAATACTGGTCAATTGATTGTGCTTCTCTAATTACCTGGTCCGGCCTAGAATTCCAATTCTGCCCTCGATCTACTAATTGGCACAGAGGACGAGTGTGAATCTGGAACTTACTGAAGAACAGCAGTTGCTGCAGAAAAGCGTACGGGAATTCGCCGAAGCGGAAGTGAAGCCGCTGGCGAAAGAAAACGACGAGACTGGGAAATTTCCGCGCGGATTGTTTCAGAAGGCTGCAGAACTGGGACTGACCGGAGTTGCCATTCCTGAAAACGAAGGCGGCGCGGGGATGGACCACATCAGCTACTCGATTGTAATCGAGGAGATCTCGCGAGCCTGCGCTTCGACCGGAGTGATTCTTTCTGTGCAGAATTCACTTTATTGCGATCCGATTCACCGTTTTGGAACTGACGAACAAAAGGAGAAATTTCTGATTCCGTTCGCATGCGGCGAAAAAATTGGGTGCTATGCGCTTACCGAACCGCAGGCTGGTTCCAATGCGGCTGCGCTGGCTACAAAGGCGGTGCGCAAGGGCGACACGTATGTGATCAATGGCACCAAGGCATGGATCACCAATGGTGGCGCGGCGGACGCGGCTATCGTTTATGTGAACACACAACCGGAGAAGGGCGAGAAGGGAATCACCGCATTGGTGGTGGAGAAGGGAACGCCGGGTTTTTCGGTTGGCAAGGAAGAAAAGAAGCTGGGCATCAACGCCACAGCTTGTACCGAGCTTTCGTTCAGCGATTGTGAGGTTTCTGTCGGGAACCGTATCGGTGAAGAAGGCGAGGGATATAAAGTTGCGCTTTCGACCCTTGATGGCGGGCGTATAGGAATTGGCGCGCAGGCAGCGGGTATTGCGCAGGGTGCGTTCGAGGCGGCTCTGAGTTACGCAAAACAGAGACAGGCGTTCGGGCATCCGATCGCGGATTTTCAGGCGATTCAGTTCATGCTCGCGGATATGTCGACTGAGATCGAAGCTGCCCGGCTGCTTGTGAGGCGTGCCGCGTGGAAACAGGATTCAGGTACGCGTTTTTCGATGGAAGCAGCGATTGCAAAACTTTTCGCGAGTGAGATGTCCACGCGCGTCGCGCACAAGGCCATCCAGATTCATGGCGGCTACGGGTATAGCCGTGAGTATCCTGTCGAGCGGGCGTATCGCGATGCACGCATCACCGAGATTTACGAAGGCACCAGTGAGATTCAACGATTGGTGATTGCAGCTTGGGTTTTGAAGGCATACTGACACTCAAATTAGGTATCTTCTTCTTTTTTTTTCACTAACAAATATCCGAACAGTTTCCGGATTATCGAAATCTCTGTTTGTGGTCCACCCGGTGTATTCTCGTAGCGATGCTTGAGCTCGACGGTAGTTTGGAATTCTTCCCGGAGTTTGATTCCGATTTTTTCGCGGCTTTGCCCGCCCGTCCTGGGATTTTATTGCTGACGATGAAGGAGGCTGGCGCGCAGCCGTATCTCGCGCGGACCGCCGACATCCGGCGAGCCGCCGAACGTTTGCTGAGCGAGCCTGAAGCTTTGTCGAAGGCGTTGAACCTGCGCGAAGTTGTGGGTCGAATCCGTTATCGTGTCACTGGCTCAAAATTTGAGCAGAATTTCACGTTTTACGAAAATGCCCGCGTTTATTTCCCCCGCCGGTATCGAGATTTGATGCGTTTGCGTCCGCCCGCAATGCTGAAGGTGAACTTGCGGAACGCTTATCCGCGTTGTTATGTGACGCGGCGAATCCGCGCCGACGGAGGATTTTACTGTGGGCCGTTTGCATCACGGCATTCCGCGGAGTCCTTCAGCGAAGGATTTCTCGATCTTTTCAAGACGCGGCGGTGCCAGATTAAGATCCGGCGCGATCCGAATTATCCCGGGTGCATGTATTCGGAAATGAAGATGTGCCTTGCTCCGTGTTTTGCAGGTTGCACGAAGGAGGAATATGAAGTGGAGGTCGGCCGCTTAGTCGAGACTCTTGAATCTGGCGGGTCCTCGCTTACTGAGCAACTCGCGCGGGAACGCGAAGCTGCGAGCGAAGCGCTGGATTTCGAAAAGGCTGCGGCGTTGCACAAGCGTCTCGACAAAGTGTCCGCGGCGCTGCGTGGCATGCCGGACATTGCACGGCGAATCGAAGAATTGGATGTGGTGGTTCTGCAACGGAGCGCTGAATATCAGACCATCGCTGTTTTTCCGGTGCGCTCGGGAATACTTGAAGAGCCTGTTTTCCTTCGGTTTGCTGATTCCAGCGAGCCTCGATCGGTGGAAGCGATATTGAAAGAGAAATTGGAACCGGACGCAGAGGAAGAAGCCGCGCACCCAACTGTGATATCCGCGCAAGAACAGAACCGGCAGCAATCTCTCGCGGGTGGCGGCAGTGCTGATGGGCGAACACAGTATGCTTTGCGCACGGCGCCTCCAGAATTGCCGGACCATTTGTCACTGATTGCTAGATGGTTTTATTCCAAGCCGCGCGACGGAGAGATTCTTTTTCGCGACAAAGTCTGGCCTTATCGCCGAATGCTGCGTGCCTGCAACCGATTACTCTCGAGGCCGCAAGAAAATACGGCCTCATCTTCTCCCGCCCAGTAAACGACCGCAGAATCGAACCGTCTCTACGCAGAATTGCGTCGTACAATTGAAGCGATGGCAATTGCGGACACCCCATTATCTTCCTCTCCAGACGTTCCGGAGAATCGTTCGCGTTTTCGCGATCTGATTCGTTCGCTTCGTCACCGCAATTTCCAGCTTTTCTTTAGCGGCCAGCTTATTTCTTTGATCGGGACCTGGATGCAGAACATTGCCCAGGCTTGGCTTGTTTATCGCCTGACGGGATCGTCCGTACTGCTTGGTGTGGTGGGTTTCGCAGGGCAGATTCCCATCTTTTTGTTCGCGCCGATCGGCGGACTGGCAGCGGACCGCCGGAATCGACATCGCGTGGTCATCGGAACCCAGGTTGCGTCGATGATTCTGGCGTTTATTCTTGCGGTTTTGACGCTCTACCACGTCATCACGGTTTGGGAAATCGTGGTGCTGGCTGCGCTGCTCGGCGTGGTAAACGCGTTCGATATTCCCGCGCGCCAATCCTTTCTGATTGAAATGGTTGTTCGCGAGGATTTGATGAATGCGATCGCGCTGAACTCCTCGATGTTCAACGGCGCGCGTGTGATTGGGCCCGCCATCGCCGGAGTTCTGGTAGCGCGCATTGGGGAAGGGTGGTGCTTCTTCGCAAATGCAATGAGTTATATCGCGGTAATCATCGGGCTGCTATTGATGAAGCTAGGGCCTCTGCGCACTGCGTCGAAGAAATCGTCGCCGTTCGAGCATATTGCCGAAGGCTTCCGGTTCGTTCGCCACACACGGCCAATTCTGGCGCTGGTGCTTTTGATTGGTCTGGTTAGTCTGGTCGCTGTTCCATATTCGGTGCTGATGCCGATTTTCGCGGACCGCGTGCTACATCGTGGAGCACATGGGCTTGGTATTTTGATGGGCTCGACTGGCATCGGAGCCTTGCTGGGCGCGCTTACTCTGGCGATTCGGCGGGGCGTGCAAGGATTGGGGCGCGTGGTCGGTCTCGCCGCCATGGCCTTTGGCGTTTCTTTGCTGCTGTTTGCGTTTTCGAAATCGTTCTGGCTTTCCGTGGTCTTGCTGATTCCCGTTGGTTATTCGGTAATGCTGCAGATGTCGAGTTCAAATACCTTGATTCAAGCGATGGTTCCAGACGAACTCCGCGGGCGGGCGATGGCCGCGTACACCATGATGTTTATGGGCATGGCGCCGGTGGGTTCGTTGTTTGCGGGAGTTCTGGCTGACAAAATTGGCGCGCCGTGGACGGTGGCGTTAGGCGGTGTTGGTGCAATCGCGGGCGCGGCAGTTTTCCTGCGGCGTTTGCCGAGTCTGCGGTTCGAAGCGCGTCAACTGATTGTGGCTCAAGGGCTGTCTACGGACGGCGAACCGGGCTGAGAAAATCGCAGTACGCTGAGCCGCCAGTGCGCTTTGAACGCGACCGGATAGGGTCTGTTATACTCCGCGAAATGCAAATCTTTTCACTTGCGGGAGGGGTCTGATGTCGTCAACTGCGCTCAATGATGAGCGCAAAGCTGGGTCCGCGACTGCGGAAGGAACCTTGCGTTATGCGGCGCGATTTCAAGGACGCGCGGCCGCTGGGCACTTTCGCGAAATTCGCGGAGGGTTGGTGCTTTCCTCCATTGGCATTGGAACTTATCTGGGAGAGCCGGACGAGGCCACCGATGGTGCGTATAGCGATGCTGTTATCGCTGCTGTGCAAGGCGGCATCAATGTGCTGGATTCCGCGATCAATTACCGGTTTCAGCGCAGCGAAAGAGCGGTGGGCGCTGCGCTGCGCGAGCTTTTCCGGAAAGGCTATGGGCGCGACGAAATCATGGTTTGCACGAAGGTTGGGTTTCTCACGCCTGACGGAGAAATGCCTAGCGATCCGAATGCTTATTTTTCGCATGAGTTTCTGGAGCGCGGCGTGTTCCGAGTGGAAGATATTGCCGCGGGTTGCCATTGCATGGCTCCGGGCTATCTCGCCGATCAACTCGATCGCAGCCGTCGGAATCTGGGACTGAGCACGATTGATGTTTTCTATTTGCACAACCCTGAGACGCAATTAAGTGAAGTGCCACGAGAAGAATTTCGGAGGCGAATCCGAGAAGCTTTTCTGTTTTTGGAGGCCGCCGTCGCGTCCAAGCAAATTCGGGCTTACGGAATGGCGACTTGGAATTCGTTTCGAGAAGATCCCAAGGCGGAAGGATATCTATCGCTCGCGGAAATGGTCGGACTCGCGAAAGAAGTGGCCGGGGACGATCATCACTTCCGCTTTGTGCAACTGCCGTTTAACCTGGCGATGCCGGAGGCGCTGACGCGTCCCAATCAGATGGCGGACGGCCGACCGGTGCCTATGGTGCAAGCCGCGCGGGCAACGGGGATCGCCCTTGTTACCAGCGCGGCTCTGCTGCAAGGACAACTGACCAGGAATTTGCCTGCGTTCGTGAACAGCGCGCTGGGGTTGAAGGACAATGCGTCGCTGGCTTTGCAGTTTGCTCGGTCTGTTCCGGGTTTAACGACTGCGCTCGTCGGGATGAGCCAAGTGCCGCACGTAAAGGCTAATTTGCAGCTGATCGGTGTGGAACCTGCTTCGCGAGAGCAATTCATGAAGCTGTTCGAACAGAAGAGCTAGGATTGCGACGTCAGTGCGATTGAGCGTGTGTTGCTTCCGCAGATCCACTGGTTCTGAGGTTATTTCGAGCGACGAACTGGGATTCCGGAACACGAAGAGAGATTTTTCAGGCCGATACTCGGTCCTCAGAATGACGCACGCGCACATCCATTACAGTTTGAGCCAGGCCTCGATAGCTGTTGCTACTTGATCGAGCCGGCCGCTGAAAAAATGGTCGGCGGCTTCTATGATTTCGAGGCGTTTTGGTCCCGGCATTGCGGCGAACAACGCTTCGATGTTTGCGCGTGAGCCAAATTGATCGTTTCCGCCCTGAACGATTAACTTTGGCTTGGCGCAGTTTGATAAGTAATTCAGATTCGAGGTATCTACCGGGAGCCCGAGGCCTATCAATCGCGTTACTCGGCTGTCCTCGCAACCTACTTGCAGACCTACCCAGGAACCGAAGCTGAATCCCGCCAGGAGCATTGGTACCGCCGGGAATTCACTGGATAAATAATCCAGTGCTGCGCGTACGTCCGCTTTTTCGCCTTCACCTCGATCGTGTGTGCCTTCACTCAGGGCAGTGCCACGAAAATTAAATCGCAGGACCGGGATGCCACGACGACGCAGAGTCTTCGCAGTTCGGTAGACGACTTTGTTGTGCATGGTGCCGCCAAAAAGTGGATGGGGATGGCAAACGACGGCGGCCATGTCGGGGTTTGGATCGGGCACTGTCCAAAGTAAGGCCTCCAGGCGGCCCGCCGGACCATCCAGAAAAAAGCTGCGATGAAATGTTTCGGCCATTGGGTTTGTCGGAATTGAGTCTAACGAAGTGTTTCAAATCGCGCAAAGCGGCCGGGGACAGGAGACTTATGACAGCTGAAACGAGGCTGGATTCAGGGCCCGACGCTTCTGCGGAGTTACAAGACAGTTCCCTTGCTGAACACTCTCCCGTTCCGGCACCCACATTTAACATCGATTCGGCAAGAGCTCGTCGACTCCGAGGCAGATCGTTAACTTCAATGGACTTAAACGCTCTACGTAGAAATACGCACGGGGCCTCAATTGCACCACATTCCAGGTCGAATCATGCGTGCCGACATTGCCGCGCAGCACTTTCCACTTCCCGTTGGCCGTATCGCTCATTGTTGAAGTGGTCGAAATGGACGGAAGGCTGTCGAAGCCGTCACCAAAAAGTCATTGACATCGTGCTTGTGGACATGCAAATGCCGGAACTGGGAAGCAGTGATGATTATTCGCGAGCGCGAAAAATCGACGGGAGATCACGTCCAGATTATTGCTGTGACCGCGAACGCCATGACCGGGGAGCGTGAGCGGTGCCTCGACGCTGCAATGGACGACTGCATCTCCAAGCCGATCATCATCAAGGATCTTTTCGCGGCCATCGACCGCCGATTAGCCATCACGCGGAAGCCCGTCGGCGTGACGAACGCTGAGCGTGGCCAATAAGGAATGGGTTGCTCCGGCGTGTAGGCCTTGAGGGTCTCAATAAAAGATCAACAAAGAAACCATGGCTCTTCGCGAGGGATCTATTCCCGAACGGTTAGCCCGAGGTTCCGAGGCTTGGTGGCACGCCATTCTTCAGGCCGTTTTCTCATTTTGCAATTCCTTTGCATTTGAAAATTCAACTTATGGAAACGTAAAACCGGTTGCGCCCCGGATGGAAGCGATGATAGTTTGGCAAAATCATGGAGTTCTGCCAGAGGCACGATGAATAAGGCGGTCGAACGCCGCGCCGCACGCCGTTTCTCCATGATGTTGCCATTGAAGGTGCGCTATTCAGCCGACGACAAAGTTGTGGAAAAACAGGGCGAGACGCGCGACGTGAGCTTCCGCGGGCTTTATTTTACGATTGAAGCGCGAGTCGAAGCTGGTACTCCGATTGAATTTGTTTTGACGCTGCCGCAGCAGATTACGCTGGCTGGGGATGTACACATCCGTTGCTACGCGCATGTCTTGCGCGTAGAGCCGCACAACGGGCACCGCGGAGTGGCTGCGCGTATCGATCGCTACGAATTTCTTCCCGCCTCTGCCTGACGTTTTTTTCGCGAAAAAGAGTAGAATCGTTTTTCTTACTGGATGCCAGGGGGACGCATGTACCACTACGATCCGAATTTGGCGTTGGACGAATTGCGTGATGACGCGGTATTGCCTCATCCCGTACATTTGCGGGATATGATTCTGCGGACGAAGCTGGACCCGACTACCGCGCTGGACTTGAACCGTGAATTTCAGGATTATTTGACGCGGTTCGGCGAGGTGCAGAAAATTGCGGGCGAGATTTTGAGGCGCCTCGTGGCGGGGGCGCGGAAGGTTTCGGCCTCGAGCTAGCGTCTGGAAGATTCTCCGTCTTTTGAGGCGGCGAAGGATGTTTTCGGATTGCTAGCGGTGTTTTCCTGGAACTCGATTCCGGGTCTCACAAAAACTTAGATTTACCTGAAGTTTGGAGAAGGTGGGGGCGCAGAATTCTGAATGGCGCGGCACACATTACTGATCGATGCGGACGACACCCTCTGGGAAAATAATATCTTCTTCGAAAAATCGATCGAGCATTTCATTACGCAGCTCGAGCACCTTGGCTATACCCGCGAATATATCCGCCACATTCTGAACGAAACTGAGAAGCGAAATATCCGGCAGCACGGTTATGGAGTGCGCAGTTTCCGGCGGTCGCTAGAAGAAACATATCTGAAGCTTGCCGGAAACGCTGCGAAACGGGAAATGGTGCAGGAGATTGCCGGCATCTCGGCACAATTGGAGGCGACTCCGCCGCATATCCTTGATGGTGTGCCGGAAACACTTGCGTATCTTGCCAAACATCACCGGCTGATTATGCTCACTAAGGGCGAGCCCGCCGAGCAAGCGGCCAAGGTCGAGCGCTCAGGATTGCAACCTCACTTTGACGCGATTGAAATCGTGCTGGAAAAAGATGCAAAGGTTTATGAGCGATTGGTCAGCCAATTCAAAATCGTGAAAACGCATGGCTGGATGGTGGGGAACAGCCCGCGCAGCGACATCAATCCTGCGCTGCAGATGGGCTTGAACGCGGTGTTTATTCCGCATCCGAATACCTGGCATTTGGAACATGCGGAACTGGAGAGCGGAACCGGAAAGCTGCTGATCTTGACCAGCTTTCGCGATTTGCGCGAGCATTTCTGATGGAAACCGCGGGACGGGTCTAATGCCAACATATTCGCAGCCCAATACGCGGAATGCCGCTGATACGCGCGTGGCGGTGATGGGCGCGGGCGCGGTGGGTTCATATTTTGGCGGGATGCTGGCGCGCGCCGGCGTTCCGGTGACAATGATAGCAAGACCGGCGCATGTGGAAGCGATTCAACGCGAAAAGTTGTTTCTGGATACCGTTTCATTTCAAGAGCGCGCAGTGGTTGAGGCGTCTGCTGATGCCGCGGCTGTGGCCGGCGCGGATGTGATTCTTTTCTCCGTGAAGGGGTCCGAAGACGAAGAAGCTGCACGTTCTATCGCTCCGCATCTGGCTAGCGGGGCGATTGTAGTTAGTTTGCAGAATGGCGTCGATAATATCGAAAGAATTCGCCAGGCTTCGGGGATCGACGCTTTGCCGTCGGTTGTTTACATCGCGGTGGCTTTGCCGGAGCCGGGTCATGTGAAGCATTTAGGGAGCGGGGCACTCGCTGTTGGGGAGCTGGCTCACAGCGGTCACAGCGGCCATTCGTCATTGTCCTGTTTGCATTCTGTAACGGCTTCCGCACGTGTGGAAAAAATCGCCGCGCTTTTTGCTGCCGCCGGTGTGCCTTGCAGAATCTCGGACTATATCGAGGCTGATATGTGGTCCAAGTTCATGGTGAATTGCGCGGGGAATGCGATTAGCGCGATTGCGCAGTGCACTTACCGACAGGCGACCAGCAATCCGGCGTCGCGTGACCTGATGAGCCTGGCGATCGCGGAGACCGCCACCGTGGCGCGAGCGGCTGGCATTCAGTTGCCTGATGCGAATTACCAGGAGATGGGAATCCGGGCGCTGGAGAACATCGGGAGCGCTATGTCTTCGACCGCGCGGGATCTGGCACGAGGTAAGCGCACGGAGATCGAATCGCTGAACGGGTACGTAGTCCGCCGCGGCAGAGAACTGGGCGTGCCTACTCCTGCAAATCTTTCGCTGTATGCGATGGTGAAACTCCTGGAGGACAGCAAGGTCCGAAGCGGTAACGATACCGCGAGCTGACCCTGCCGGCTGGACGCAAACCATCGAGCCCCCGCTACAAATTCCTACCAGCCTTGGACCCCGGCGGGATCTGCGTCCCGCCGTCCGCGATCAATCTGAGCTGTGAACTTGCAAGCGGGGCTGGCTGGATCTTCGCCTTAATTCTTGACCAATCCTTACTCGTCTGGTGGGCGGAAGTGGAACGGGATGTATACAACTGCTTCCAAGTCTACCGGTTCGCCTTCACGCGTTGCGGGTTTGAAGACCCAGCGCGACAGGGCTTCCATTGAATTGCGGTCGAGTTGCGGATCGATGCCGTGCACTAGCTGAATGCTATCGACCGAGCCGTCTTTCCGGATGATGGCGTAAAGTATTACCTGGCCGTCTACTTTTTCCTTGATTAGGGTTTGGGGATATTTGGGATCGACTTTGCGGACTAGCTCCGGACGAGATAGCGCGCCTTTTGGCTTGTTGTAGGGCGAATTGCCTTGCTCCAATTGCGCGAAATTGATGATCCAGTTCGTGCCGTTGGTGCTGGTGAGGTTCGGCATGTTGATGTGCAGCGTGTAGACCTCTTTGCCGGAGAGAATTTTTTCGGGCGGCAGACTGGGATCAATCGCGCCTATTACCGCCGGGCCTTCGCGTGGCGCCGGATTTGCGTCGGGCGCGGCCGTTTGATTGAGATTCAGCTTTCTTGACACGCGCCCCGCTGGCGTGATTCCTCCGCTGCCCGAGTGCGCGTTCCCTCCGCTGATGCTTACTGCTGCCGGTAGCGAGCCGGCGTTCGCGCTTCCTGGTGCGCTGGTGCCGCGTCCTCCGTTGCTGGTCGGTCCTCCACCCGCACCGCCATTTCCCCGCGAGCCTGATTCGGAACCGCCTGGAGCGCCCGGTTGTTTGCCGTCGGGCGAAATTGCGATGCGCGCGGCGAGATTTCCTTGTGGAACGCTGACTTCGGGCGCTGGTGGAGCTGGCGCTGCTGAGATCGCGATCAGGCGATGAAGGTTTGCGTCTCCCGCCGAGGCTGCGGCAACTTCCGGCGCTGCGCCTGTGTCCGACTGGTTGGTGCGCCTGGCGGCTACCGCTTTGGACATCGGCTCGACTGGCATTCGCGGCTGCGCATTTAAAGTTGACGAAGCAGCTATGTCGAGTGGGCCTGGAGTCTTTTCTTGGTTTACTTCGGGGGCGGCCAAATCATTTACGGCGTGATGCTGGATTTGTGGCACTGCTGCCGCCGATCCGATTCTTAGTTGCGGTTCGGGAGGCGTGAGGGTTGTCGCCCACTCCGCAATATTTGGTAATGGAGTTTCGATTTTAGTCGGCGTTGCTGGGGCATCCGGCTGAATTAACGTTTGTCGCGGGTGCGTTACCTGGTTAGGTTCCGACAAAATTGTTTGGCGCGGATGGAAGGCGTCTGCGCCTTTCTTTGGGAGCGGCTTGGCGCGATCGCCCTTTGGGCTGGGCTTTTGATCGTGGCCCGGCAGGGAAATTGGCGGCAAATCCTGCGACGGGTTCGTCCAGGTGAGTTCGATGCGCACTGGCGCGAGATTTGGCGGGCCGCTTTCCAGAAAATGCCAGATCGGCAGCAGGATGATGGCGATTGCAGCTATGTGCCAGAGAGTCGAGGCTGCGAATGCGCGCCCGGGAAAACGGCCTTGAATCCATTCGACGCGCAGATCGGAATCTGTGGGAATTTCGGAGTCGTCTGGAACGCGCGGGCCCTTGAAATAATCGCTGACGCTGCTGCGAAATTCCTGCCACGGCGATCCCCAGTCCACTCCCAAGTCCAGCCGAGGCAGTCTCGAATGGGATGGCAGTTCCATCGCTTCTTCGGGTGGTTCGAGTGTACGTTGCGCGGCTGATTGCATGGGCGCGGCCATTATACCTGAGCGAGTTGGATGCGCTTAGGCTAGGCAGCGGCTGCTAAGCTGTAAAAAGAAAGAACGGCGTCGCCTTGCTCGATTTGGCGGGTGCATTCGAGGCGGTCCAGGCGTTCGAGTAATTCGATCTTGCTGTAGTGTTCGGCGATGACCATGCCTTGCGGCGCGATCAGGTGCGAAGAATCCAGATATTCCAGGACCTCGGAGTATTGATCGGTTTCATCATAAGGAGGATCAAGGAAGATGAAGTCGGCGACGAGGCGGCGAGCTGCGATTTTTTCCAGACCTCGCACTGCTTCGGCCTCAATTACCTCGACGTTGCGGGAGATTTGTAGCGCTGCCAGATTGTCACGAATCAGCTTCACGGCTTTGGGATTGGACTCGACGAAGAATGCATCGCGAGCTCCGCGGCTGATGGCTTCTATTCCCACGGCGCCGGTTCCGGCGAAGAGATCGATGAAGAGGGAGTCTTCGAGCGACGGGCCCAGGACGTTGAATAATGTTTCGCGCAGGCTATCGCTGGTCGGGCGCAGCGGAAGATTTCCTGGGCCTTTCAGTGCGCGGCTGCGATATTTTCCCGCTATTACGCGCATCTTTATCCCACCGATGCTAGCTGGTAGCGTTTTCGCCACGCTGGGCTGACCGATTCCAGGCGAGCGATTAATTCGCTGGCCCGCTTGGGATTTTCTGCCAACGCGAAGGCTTCGCGACGGGCTAGTTCCAGGATTTCGTGATCGCGCAAAGGCTGAGCCACTGCAAATGAAGCGTCGCCGTGCTGGCGCGTGCCGAAGAATTCTCCCGGGCCGCGTTGCTTTAAATCTTGTTCCGCGATTTCGAATCCGTTGGATGTGGCGACCATTGTCTCGATTCTGGCGCGTGCTTCGCCTGTAATGTTTTTGCCTGCTACAAGGATACAACGGGATTTTTCTGCGCCGCGTCCGATGCGGCCGCGGAGTTGGTGAAGCTGGGCCAGGCCGAAGCGGTCGGCGTGCTCGATCACCATGATTGTTGCATTGGGGACGTCGACGCCTACCTCAATTACTGTTGTGGCGACCAGGATCTGAATTTCGTTGTGGCGAAATTGTTCCATGACCGAATCTTTTTTGTCATTTTTCAAGCGGCCGTGCAGCAAGCCTACGCACAGATGGGGGAAGATATTTTTTGCTAGCTGTTCGTACTCGGCTGTGGCGGCTTTTAGTTCCTGTTTTGATTCTTCGATGACCGGGTAGACTACGTAGGCCTGGCGTCCTTGCGCGATTTCGCGGCGTAGGAATTCCCACACGCCGGGCAGTTGGCCCTCTTCCGTCCAGCGCGTTTCGATGGGTGTGCGGCCGGGCGGCATCTCATCGATTACCGAAATGTCCAGGTCGCCGTAGAGCGTGAGTGCCAGTGTGCGCGGTATCGGCGTCGCGGTCATCACTAGCACGTGCGGGGATGCGCCTTTTTCGATCAGCTTTTTGCGTTGCATCACACCGAAGCGATGCTGCTCGTCTACTATGACTAGCCCCAGTTTTTTGAAGGCTACGGGATTTTCGATCAGGGCGTGCGTTCCGACTATCAGTTGTGCCTCGGCGCTTCCTACTCGCGCGACGGCTTGTTCCTTGGTTGAGCGGCTTCTGCCGCTTACGATTAATTCCACTCCGTAGCCTGAGGGTTCAAAGACGCGACGAGCGGAAAGATAATGTTGGGCCGCCAGGATTTCTGTGGGCGCCATGAGCGCGACCTGGTAGCCGTTTTCGATGACGACTGTCGCCGCCTCGAGCGCGACGATTGTTTTTCCGCTGCCTACATCGCCTTCGAGCAGCCGATGCATTGGATATGGTCGCTCGAGGTCGGCTGCGATTTCTGCTAGCGCTCGCTTTTGCGCGGACGTGGGCTTGAACGGTAAGATTCGCTTGAGCGCTGCGCGGACTTTGTCTTCGCGGACGCGCATGGCGATTCCACGGCGCGTGTGGTCGTTCTGGCGTCGCAAAGCCAGGGCTAGCTGGTAGTAGAAGAACTCTTCGAAGATCAGGCGGATATGGGCCGGGCTGCGATAGTTATTCAGCAGTTCGACGCTGACATCTTGTGGCGGAAAGTGGGCGTAAAGGATGGCTTCGCGGCGCGTCGGGAATCGGTAGCGTTCGATGATTTCCGGCGGGAGCGGATCGAAAATATTTCCTTCGAAATCCGCCAGTACGCCGTAGATGATGCGCCGCAACATTCTGGAACTGATGCTGCCCATGGCTTCATAAATTGGGACGATGCGTCCGACTTCCGTGGAGTCGGCAGTGCTACCGTCGCCCGAGCCTATCGCCTCGATTTGCGGGTTCAACATTTCCAGACGTCCGGGACGATAGAGATCCTCGTCGACTTTGCCGTGCAGAACCAGCTTCTGACCTTCTTTTAGGCGCCCTTCAAGGTAGCCTCCGTGAAAAAAGCGAACGTGGACCGTGCCGGATGCGTCGCGCACCGCTACGTGAAAAATTGAGCGGCGACTCCGTGCGAAACGGACTGTAGTCCCTCCTCCGTGGGCGACCTCGGCGAAAATCGTGTGGACTTGGCCTGGAATGATTTCGGCTATGGGAGTGAAACGGATGCGATCTTCGTAGCGGAACGGGAGGTAACCGAGCAGATCGCTGACCGTTAGAATGCCACGCTCTTCGAGTGCTGCTGCACGTTGTGGGCCAACGCCGCGGAGATACTTCACCGGATTGCTCGGAGCGATGGGCATGATACATGACGCGCAAATTTATCTGGGCGTTTGCTTTACTTTTATATCATTGCCGTGGTGTCGATGGCTCTTCGAGATGTAGGCGCTCCGCTTCGGGCTAGGACGCGATGGTGAAATTGCAGGACCAACCTAATTCAATTCGCCCGCCCGAAGGCGGCCGCCACAAAGGCAAAACGTCTTAAACCCGCTACGGCAGTAATTGCACGTGGAATTGCACCGGCCTAAGACTGTAGTCCCGCATTCTGGAAAACGTGGTCCGCAAGTTTATTCTGGCGCAACCATTTGGTATGAGATTTCGGCGCTGGGTTGAGTACCTAGTCGCGACCCTGCTGGGAATGCCATTTATTTACTTCTCGCTGGTGCCGCACTTGCCCTAAGCGCGGCGACACCAGGGATTTCTTCTCGATTTGGGGAGCTTGCTCGATTTTTGTGCTTGCTTGGCGGTGTACGGCTTGATCAGGGTTGGTTCCAAGTTGCGACTTTCTCGAACGGGAGATCGTGACCGAATTTAGGAAAAATCGTTTTGGAACTGGGGGAAAGTGGCTGAAACTTTGCAATACGTCGGGATTGCGGATGCAAGCGCGATTAGTCAGGGCCTTTCGCGTGTCGCTGCAGTGCCCGGTCTGGAACTGCGCCAGACCGGCCGCTACATAGCCAGAGATCGACGCTTTCTAGATTGGCTAAGACGTTGCAATATATCACCTTGTCGAAATGCACTTCGGAGCGGGATTACCACATAAGTAGTTCAGCATCGTTTAAATGCTGCGTTAACAGTGGTTTAGGTCGCACTGCATTTCGGCGAGAAGGTGTGTTTTGGGACAGATGTCCGATAGTGGGAAATATACGTCCGAGGGTGCTCACCAACGGCCAGAAGGGCCGTCTATCTTCAGGGAACCCGCAGAAAGGCTTGATGCCGGGAAAAGAGTTGATCGCGTGCCTGGTCCGGGTAGAACGGACTCAGGCGTTCCTAGGCTACCGACAAACACTATGGGGATGAGCGTCGCACTCGACGGAGAGGCGCGCCAGGCAGCGGCGGTGAAGCTTGCGGAAGAGCAGGCTCTCGTGCGGAAGGCGCAGGCGGGTGACCGTCTGGCCTTTGAGGATCTGGTGCGGAGGTTCGATCGCGAGGTTTTGCGCCTGGCAATGAACCTGGTGAAGCGGCCCGAAGACGCGCGCGATATTTATCAGGAGAGTTTTTTGCGGGTTTATAAGAACCTGCACCGGTTTCGGTTCGAGTGCAGCTTTTATACCTGGCTCTACCGGATCGTTACGAATGTGGCGCTCGATCATTTGCGGCGCAGGACGAGCCGACGGGAAGATCAGGCTCCGGTGCCCGAAGATGCGGAAGGCGGGACCAGGGATTTCTTCGACCGTCAGCCCGAAGTAAGGCCTGCGGCAAATCCCGAGCGGAATTTGTTAGGGCAGGAATTGGGTGAGCGGATTTCAATGGCTCTCAATCGTCTCTCACCGCGCGAGCGCATGGTTTTCGAGATGAAGCACTACCAGGGATTAAAACTGCGTGCTATCGGCGATATGTTGGGCACGTCTGAAGAAACAGTGAAGAATTCACTATTTCGGGCGACGCGCAAATTGCGCGCGAGCCTGGAAGGCATGCGTTAATCGAGATGAGCGAGGCGGAAAGAATGCGGGAAGAGGGATTCGAAGGAATGAAGAGCGCAGCTTGCGAGGAGTTTGAACCGCGGCTGATTCTTTTTGTAGCGGGGGAATTGGACCCGTCGGAAGTTGCGGAGGTGAATGAACACCTTCTGCACTGTTCGGCCTGCAGTTCAGCAATGACTCAAGAAAGTGAGTTGCTGGCTTTGATTTTTTCGAATCATAGCGAGCCGGATGCGTCTTTGCTGGCGAGTTGCCGCGCGGGTTTGACGGATGCGCTGGATCAGCAGGAAGAGCGCGGATGGTTGCGGCGCTGGATTGGCGGAATTCTTCCTTCGAGCTGGATTTCTCCGCAGCCTGCCTGGAGTGCGGCGCTTTTGCTGGCGATTGGATTTTCCGTGGGAGTGCTGGGGCCGCGTCTGTTGAAGCAGACGACTACCCCTGAGTCCACGAGTCCGAGTGTGGCTTCGAATATTTCGGCCACGCAGGGCAATGAAGCCGCGAACGAAATATCTCCCGCTTCTGCCATCAGTGCTCTCGATCTCCATACCGCAGATGTAGCGGGAATCAACGTCTTTCCCGCGTCGGACAATGAACCGCCCCGAGTTCAAGTACAAATGAAGACTCAGCAGCCGTTCACCGTCTCGGGGACTGTCAATGATGATGATGTAAAGCGCGTGCTAATGTACGTCCTGCACAATAATCAGCGGTTTGATCCCGATGTCAGGCTCGATGCTGTGGACCTGCTGCGTACTCGCAATAATGATCCCGACGTTCGCTCGGCGCTCTGCAAGGCCGTCCACACCGATCACAATGCGGCGGTGCGGTTGAAGGCGCTGGAGGCGTTGAACGGCGCCGAGCCCCAGGAAATTGTGCGCCAGACTTTGCTGGATGCTCTGGTCGATGATCAGAATCCTGGCGTGCGAGTGGAAGCGATTAATGCGTTGCGCGACATGGCCGCCAAAGGCCAGGTTGATGCCGACGACCATATGCTGGAGGTCTTGCACGAACGCATGAAGAAAGATCCCAGCACCTACATTCGTTTGCAAAGCGCTGCTGTTATCCGCGATCTCGGTCCGCGGGAAAAATTCTAAAAATGGGCCGTAAATCATGGACTTTGCGAACCCGACCGCGGACTGCTAAGCGTCGGGGTATGCTTGCTGCGGATATTGTTCTGACCGGCATTGCCGCGCTTCTCCTCTCAACTGTTCTTTTCACCCCCTCACAAGCAGTGGCCGATGGGAAAGATAAAACCCAGCGACCGAATGCGTCGCGTGTAAGCACCGATTTGACCGGGTCGGTGGTAGCCCGTGATGGTCAACGGCTGCATCTGATCACCGACCTTGGAAAGGTCATCGTCAAGGCGCAAAACTCTGGAAAGATGGATTACAAGGTCCATCTGGAAGCCGACGCTTCGCAGAAAGACGCGAAGGCCCTGCTGAGAAGTTTCATCGTCACTACGCGCCAAACTCCCGAGGGTATTTACTTTCGCGGACAAAGCCCGGAGCGGCGGGCCAGCGGCCGCCTGTGGGTTACTGTGGAAGTGAACGTACCAAAAAATTACAACCTGGACGTATTGACTGGCGGCGGAAATATCGAGACCGAAGATGTTTCTGGCTCCGCGACGCTCGTTACCGCCGGTGGAAATATTATGGCTGGCAATATCGGCGGACCCGCGCATTTGACAACCGATGGCGGACATATCACGGTCAAGAATGTGGCGAGCGAGTTGACGGCTAATACCGGCGGCGGCCACATCACTACAGGCGCGATCCAGGGGAACGCCACTCTGCATACCAGCGGCGGACACATTCGAGTTTCTTCGATTGAGGGAATAGGACGAGTTTCTACCGGAGGCGGCAACGTATCGGTCGAGCATTCCGGCAGCGAATTGATGGCCGACACTGTTGGCGGGCAAATCGAAGTTGGCGAGACTGCGGGCATAGTTCGAGCGAAAACGGGTGGCGGCGGGATTCGCGTGGTACGCGTTTCCGGGCCCACCGATTTGCAAACTAGCGGCGGTAGCATCTACCTGACTCAGGTGGATGGCGCCGTGAAAGCTTCGACGCGAGCCGGAGGCATCACGGCTTGGTTCGTCACTCCGTCGAGACAGCCTGGTCAATGCGAACTGCAGTCCGCGGAAGGCGACATCGTGGTTTATATCCCGCGGCAATTACCCATAACGATTGATGCCCAAGTGCAATCCGGTGACGAACACCACGTCATCTTCGATCCGGCATTCCCTCTGAAAATCAGTCATGACGCTGCGGCGAATGGATCCGAATGGGTGCGCGCCGAGGGCGCGTTTAACGGCGGCGGTGAGGTCGTTCACTTGCGGACTGTTGCGGGTAACATCCGATTAATTATGAGCGATGCGAACAAACAGGTCCGGCTTTACAAGCAGCAAATGGAACAGCTGCAACAGCAGTTGGAATTTCAATTGCGGCAGCTGCAACAATCGCAACAGGTTGGCGAAAATTCGCCTTAAACGCGAAGATCGCGAAACTTTGGGTTAGGTACGTTCGTATTTAATGTGACAGGCTCCGGCTGACTAGAAGCGGCCGGAGGTCGTCGCAAGAGGGTGTTTTACTCGAAGGGGGCGTATCGTGAAAAGGCACACTCAAGGCCAAACACCAGGTCCCGAGTTCCGAGGTCATTCGCGGATTTTCATGAACGCTCTGCGAGCCCTTTTAGTGCTGACGGCGGGCTTGGTTCTCGCATTGCCTTCCTTCGCTGCGGACCAGAATTTCCACCAGACATATCCGTTATCGGCCGGCGGAAGCTTCGCGCTCGAAAATGTGAACGGATCGGTGCAAGTCGAGGGTTGGAGCCGCGACGAGGTTGAAGTGAGCGCAACCAAGACCGGGCATAGCGACCCGCATGATATGGAGCAGGTGAAAATTCAAGTGGACAGTTGCCCTGGTCATGTGGCGGTGCATACCTATTATCCGAAAGGCGAAGGCGCTGATGTGGCCGTCGAGTATCACGTTCACGTGCCGTATCGCGTTCTCTTGGGGAGCGTCGAGACTGTGAACGGCTCGGTTTCCGTTCGCGGAGTTGAAGGCGGGGGCGAACTCAAATCTGTGAACGGCAACGTCGAGGTGTTCGACAGCTCCGGGCGTTTCAGCGAAAAAACTACCAATGGAAACCTGCGGCTCGAGTTGAAGGAACTGCTGGCTGGCGGCCCTATGAATCTGGAGACCGTCAACGGGTCCGTTTTGCTGGGGCTTCCTTCAAGCGCGCGTGCCGACATGAACTTTCTGGCGATGAATGGCGATTTCTATTCTGAACTACCGGTTATTTCGACGGTTGGCTCCCCTGCGGCGCGCGCGTTCCACGCGAAGCTGGGAACCGGCGGTGGGCAAATTTCTGTCCGTACGGTCAATGGCGGCATTCGCCTGGTGGTGCAGCGTCCGGGCGCGTGATGGGGCGTCATTTCACGCAAAGTGGAGGATGACTGCCATGAAGCACCTGTGTTGCTCGAACCTCGCCGGGTTGGCGCTGCTGCTGGCGTTTGCGGCTAACCCAAATCAACTGCACGCTCAAACGCAACAACAAAATCAGGATTCAACAACCAAAGTCGCTCCAGCGCCTTCCACCAATTTCTCCACAACTTCGCCCGTTGCAGAGTGCGGCAGGGCCGATGTTCCGATGGAACAAATAGAAGACGAGGTTCGTAACATCGGTGGCCGGGTCCAAGAACTATTGCAGCAGGATCTCGGTGACCTAAACTCTCGATTGCAAGAGGAGGCCGAGATGAATTCGCCGGAGCTTCAGAGGCTGCAGAAGAGTCTCTCGGCACAGTTTCGAAGCAACGAAAGCCGATTGCAAGCAGATGCCGGCGAACTTGCGGATCGAGCCGCGGAGCTCGCGGATATGGCGCAGGAAAAAATCATACAAACGCGGAGACAGGATCCTGATGTTCTGGTGATGGATTCCGGAGACGAAGCCAGCGGGTGGCTGGGCGTCGAAATCGCTGAAGTAACTTCGGATAAGGCGAAGGATTTGAAACTGTCTGCCGTGCGCGGAGTCATCGTGAAGGACGTGGAGCCGGATAGCCCGGCGGCCAAGGCGGGTTTGAAGGAAAACGACGTGATTACTCAGTACGACGGGCAAGCGGTGGAAGGTACTGTGCAATTTCGACGGCTGGTGCGCGAAACGCCCGCGGGGCGCACGGTGACGATTGGGATTTCACGAAACGGAAATACTCAAAATATTTCCGTGGATCTTGGCGAACGTAGCGCGTTTTCCGAGAAGAAGATGAAGGGGAAGATGCGTGACCTCGACAATGTGTATGCCTTCTCGATGCCCAATCCGGACTTCTCGTTTTCAATGCCGTCAGTGATTTCGCGGACGCCGGTATTAGGTATCAACGCTGAGGATCTCTCCGGGCAGCTAGGCAGCTACTTCGGAGCGCCGGACGACGCGGGAGTGTTGATTCGCGAAGTCAGCGCGGGGACAGCGGCGGACAAGGCTGGGTTGAAAGCGGGTGATGTGATTACCAAAGTGAATGGCAAGCCGGTGAGGAGTCTCGCGGATTTGCGTGCGCAATTGCGTGATCAGAGCGATCAAAAGTCCCTCAACCTTGGAATTCTGCGCAAAGGGTCGGAGATGAATTTGGCTGTGACCGTGGTAAAGCCGGAACCGGCTCAATCGACTCACATTGTGCAGCGAGCCCAATTTTAGGCGCCGTTGCGGTGACTGAAGAGATCGAAAGGCCTGGGGGTCGGAACGGAGCGCAACAAGTGGCCTACGGATGTTGGTGTAAGTTGTACGGTAGGGCTACAGCGGTTATGGCGCAGGAATGCAATTGCGGATTGTGGCGTCGGAGTTTTGACTTCTGACGCCCCGGGCCTATTTGTTCATTTTGATTCTTCGCGGATGATTTCGGCGTTGGCTGTGGGTGCTACCACTTGCATTAACTTTGGTCCGTCTAGAAACAAGTCAATTTCGTTGTCTTCGGTTTTCACGCGCAGTTCTTCTAATTTCTTGCCCCCTACGTCTTGCTTGCCGATGGATTCGGCCGTCACTGTACCGGGAATCATTTCCTGAGGGACCAATACGGAAAAACTTTGCGGGCCTTTTTTGTTCCAGTCGTAAAGTTGTGCGAGCAGCGCATACTGGTGGTAGAGATTGTTATCGAGCACGATTACCTGAGAGGAAGTGAACGTGAACTTTTGGGTGAAAGGCCGCGCGCCCTCGATGTGGAGTTCAACCGTGGCGCTGAGCCCGTTGAAGGCTATCGCAGCAGAAGCTTTCTTCGCGCTCTGCGTCGACCATTCATAGTGAACGGGCGTGCCGTCCGCGTGAACAAGGAGATTTCCCGTAACGTGAGTGTTTCCTTGTGGCGATGTAATCTCAGCGGTGCCGTGCGCGGTCCAATCGCCGCCATTCGGCGCGATTTCAAATTCTTCTTTTCCGACCTCCCGGCCCGCTACGGAGATACGAAATTTTCCCTTATCGGCGACGAATCGGGACGGCAATTTCTTGTCGCTATTCTTGACTGCTGCGACGGCGCTGCCTGGCGCGTTGCCTCCCATCACGCCGTGAGCGTGTAAAGCCGGGTGATACGAGAAAATCGTCGTGCCGCCGACTGCCAACCCTAATGCTGCAACAACGCCGGCAATACGGCAGCGCCTGACCGCGGACAACCGGGGGTTATCGGCCACTTGCATCATGCATTCACCTTTGGAAAAATTCCCAATGCGACGATCTGTTCGACGACGCGCAACGGTTCGATATTCGACTCGACACGGTAATCTGCCAGCTCATAAAAAGGCAAGCGTTGTTGGTACAATTTGCGGAAACTCTCTTCGTTGCGAAACAGAGGACGGTCTTGGATGTGAGCAATGCGCTTCAGCAGTTCTTCGACGGGGCATTGAAGCCAGATCAACACGGCGCCTGCCTGGCGCAGCAGCGCTAGATTCTGTGGCTGGGCGGTGGTGCCCCCGCCGAGCGAGACAATGCGGGGTTTTCCCTGCTCGACAGCTTCCCCCAGGATTCTCGTGAGCTGCTCGTGCTCGATTCTGCGGAATTCAGGTTCACCGTATTTGGAAAATATTTCCGGAATGGTCTGGTTTGTCGCGTCCTGTATTCGTTTGTCGAGGTCTACGTGAACCCAGCCAACTTGCCGGGCCAAAAGGCGCGCGACAGTGGATTTGCCGCTGCCCATGAAACCCGTCAGGCACACAAGGGAGCGAGCACGAGGATCATTCGTCATCGGTTTATT
Organism: uncultured Acidobacteriota bacterium; assembly: GCA_963703675.1. GTDB lineage: Bacteria > Acidobacteriota > Terriglobia > Acidiferrales > UBA7541 > Palsa-295. The sequence continues at coordinate 565,467 of CAVPFH010000019.1, forward strand.
TTTTGCGGCGGTTCGGCGGCCAATCAGTCACGTTTTAGAATGTTGATTGTACCATCGAAGGAGGTGAGCTCGACCTTGGCGCGGCCTTGATTGAACGTGCCAAACAGGGCGTTACCCCATTTGGGCATGAAATGACGCTGGTGCGCTGAAGGAGTCAGTTTCGCTTCGTTGTTTACCTTGCCCTTCAACGAAGTGGCACTCATATCGAAAGAATCCGCCGGTGAAAAACGAACTTCGATCACGCCGCTGTAATTCTTGAGGGAATAGGTGCCGTTGGGAAGAAATTCGCCGTTGAAAAGAATATTGCCAGTCGAGGTCTGCGCCCACACATGATAGCTGTGCAAATCAATCAGCTTGAAATTGCCGCTGATGGAAGAAACTTCGATACGGCCTGCGCAGCGCAGGCATTGAAACGAGCCGCCAACCGTCTTCACGGTGAGATACCCTGCGGCATCCTCGAGGTCCACTCCCGCAGCAACGGTTTCCACGTTCATATCGCCCGATACATTGGAGACGGTCACGTTGCCGGAATCATTGTGGATTTGCAATTCGGCATCTTCGGGGACGTTAATTTGAAGATCGGTGCGCATTTCGTCTGGGGAAACGGAGTCGGAAAGTTCGCGCGTGGAGACATCCACGCGATTGCCCATTTGCTCGGCGTCCACTACCACCTTGTCGCTTGAGAGCGTGGAGATCACCAGTACCTCGGACTTGGTCCATGCTTTCACGGTGACCAGGCCGTCGGGATTGTGGATGGTGATTACGGAATGAGCGGCAACCTTGAAATGCTGCTCCTGCCGGGGCGTGGCGGCTGAAACGCTGCCGCAGAAGAGAACGCCTGCCAGGAGCAATCCTGAAGCTTTGCGATTCACGACCCAATTCAGTTGCACGGGGACGAAGCGACTCACACTCATTGAATGTTCTCTCCGCGTTCGCTCATCTGCGCCAGCAAGTCCGCTTTTTGACGGTACGCTTCGTAGAGATAGTCGCGCGCTATTTCATTTTGCGGTTCTTCACGTACGCTTTTCTCACATAAAGCGATGTAGTTGTCAACGATAGCCAGGTTCTGGTGCAGGGAAGCCGAAACGGCGGAGTTATTATTAGGTAAATACGAGATCGAATTTTGTTCAGCGGTATTCAGCTGCGCACTTAACGGCGAAGTGGCAATACGGGTGCCCTCCAGCCAGCGCGCTTCATTTACTCGCTTATGGACGGGACCGCTGAGAGCAAACGCCACGGCGATCAGCGCAGCGAGATATGCCCCGGCGAACACGGGGCGGGGAATTCTTCCAAATATGCCGCCAAACCAACCTGTGCTGACCGGTGCGCTCGTACTTTGAACGGTTTCAAGGACCAGGTCCGAATCCCGGATGAGGCCTTCCTGCTCAAGCTCCGCTCGCAATGATATCCAAATACGTTCAGGGATTTTGATCTCTGCAGTGTCCCAACTACGGGCTTCCGATCGGATAAAATTTAAATCATTTACTGTGCTGAGGCAATGGCGGCAATCTCGCAGGTGAGCCTGCGCTTCCGGGCTGCGCTCACCTTCCATCCAGGGCTGTAGATTTTCTAGAAATTCTTCGCAAGTGATGAGTGCCATTCTCGTTCAGTCCTCGCCACCGGCGTCAGCAGTAGCGGCTTTGCGATCTTCGCGAGCCTTGGCGCGCAGCACTTCTTGCAGCAGCTCACGAAGCCGCATGCGCGCTTTATGCAATTGAGATTTCGAATTGCCGATCGAGCAACCCATGATTTCCGCAATCTCGTTGTGTTCGTATCCCTGCACATCGTGCAGGACGAACACCGACTTGTAACCGGGCGGCAGCTGCTCGACCGCTCGCTGCAGGTTCACCCGGTCGATCGAACCACTGAGCCGCAAATCCGGTCCGCCAAAATCCCGGCGCGGGCCTCCGGATTCATCGTCGGGCTCCGTAATCTCTTCGAGCGAACTCTCCGTGCCTGATTTCTTGCGCAGCTTCATCAGCACTACGTTCACAGCCAGCCGATGCAGCCAAGTCGAAAACGCGGACTCGCCGCGGAAAGTGGCGATCTTACGGAAAAGTTGGAGGAAAGCCTCCTGAGTCAGGTCCTCCGCTTCTGCCGTATTACTCACCATTCGCAAACATAGTGAATACACACGCCGATTATGGAGCCGGTAGAGTCGTTCAAAAGCCGCTGCATTGCCTTGTTGGGCGAGCCGGATGGCTTCCGCTTCCGGCATCTCCCCGTCTTCGATTCGTCTCGTTCGGGCCACGCTACCCGGTGGGACGCGTCACTAGCTGCGATGCGGCCACCGCTCCTTGAGTTGTACTTATCATTTTATACTGCAACCGAAGAGGTATTGAGCGATCAAGAGTGAGGCGAAAAGCGGCCCTCGAAGGTTGCTGCACCCTATTTTGAGCCGGGCGAGTTTCAGAGCGGCGCACTATTCTTGTAAACATTCGTGTTCGAGTTCCAGTTCGTACTGCCTGCCGCCTGACGCCTAACCAAGTAGTCTCCGTAATAGTGAACACCGGACGGGAAGTTAGTTGTTAACCGAGATTCAAGGTATTCGAAATTAGGGGATGCCTCGATTCCAGCAAGAATCGGCGGGGATTTAAGCTGAAGCGCGGATATCGCGCGAACCAGTGGCAGCCCGGACTTTGGCCCGCCTGTTCGCCGATATCGCCGAGAGATCGGCCGAAAACTCGGTGAGCTGCTCGGCGGGTAGTACCCTAAGAAAGGACTTCAACATAACCTCGGATTCGCGTAGGCAGGTGTTGAAATCGTAGTGCAGGCATTCCAGCGCATCCCAGCTTTCGCCTGGTTTAACCGAGGTTCCAGCGGAGACATCCTCAGCAGCTGCCTCAAACTCGTTACCTAAATTCTCAAGAGTCTGCAACAAGATCCGCAATTTCTGGAAGAAGCGGGCTCGGTCGACAAAAACAACGTGGTGCAGGACGTCGCTCCATGCCGCCGCTGCCCGGGCGGTCTCTCCACGAAAAAACTCGGTCCTCAAAGGGTGAACACTCGGTAGATCTGCTACCCGGCGTCCGTGATTCGACACTGCACGGCAGCCGGCGATGAGTGCATCCGCCAGCTGACCTAGTAAATCTGCGGACATGCAAACAAATTGACGTGCGCAAACGAGTTGGCCCCGCGCACGCAAAGAAATGGCTTCATCCAGCGCCACGCTCATCATGGCGTAGGATGACTCCCAGCGCTGAACTATCACGTTAAATGCTTGCGATTTATCTCGCGGCAGCGCCGAGATCCAGTCGTCCGAGACACTGCGTCGTGAAGAGGAAGTGCCAGGCTTCCGTCTGAACAACGATTTGGCCCCCAAGAGTGAAGGCGGGAGTATACCACTGGAGGCAAGTTTGCAGGGGTTTTCTTGACGTGCGTTGAGGCCGACCGATATACTGCCCGCCCGGTGTTTCCCGGAGCCATGTTTACTGGGCCGGCCCTGGAGCCGGAAGGACGTCACCTGTTGGAATTTGAACCGTTGGATCAATTTCAACAACGTTTGAAGAAATTGGCTGAAATTGAGGCTCTCGGGCACTCCGTTTATCCGCGGAAGTTCGACTGGACCCATACCCCTAAGCAAGTTGCTGAAAAATACGGCCCGAGCACGTCCGAGCAGCTCGCCGCCGAGCCTGTGGAAGTCCGGGCGGCGGGACGTATTGTGGCATTGAGGCCACATGGCAAGGCTGCCTTTGCGCACATAACCGGCGAGGGGGCACGGCTGCAGATTTACGTGCGGCTGGATGTAGTGGGTGAAGATGCTTATAAATTATTTCAGCTCTTGGATTTAGGGGATATTGTCGGCGTTTCGGGGCACTTGTTCCGAACAAAAACGAACGAACTGACCGTGAAGGTCGAGAAGATCGAAGTGTTGAGCAAGGCGCTGCTGCCTTTGCCGGAGAAGCGGCATGGCCTGGCGGACATCGAGCAACGGTACCGGCGGCGTTATCTGGATTTGATTGTAAATGAACGGGCTCGCGAGATTTTTGTTCGGCGCGCAAAAATCATTCGCGAGATGCGCGATTTTTTCGATGCTCGCGGATATGTGGAAGTTGAAACTCCCATGATGCACCCTATTTTGGGTGGAGCTACGGCGCGTCCTTTTGTGACTCACCATAATACTTTTGATATGGATCTTTACTTGCGCATCGCGCCGGAACTTTATTTGAAAAGGCTTGTGGTAGGAGGAATTGACCGGGTTTACGAGATTAATCGCAATTTCAGGAACGAGGGTATTGACGCGATTCACCAGCCCGAATTTACGATGCTGGAGTTCTATCAGGCCTACAGCGACTACCTCCAGCTGATGGACATGACCGAAGAGCTATTCCGCGGGCTCGCCGAAAAAATTTGTGCCGGAACGCAAATCAAGTATGGCGAACAGACGATTGACTTCACCCACTTCGAGCGGCTTTCGATGCGCGAGGCTATCGTGAAATTTTGGCCGTCGCGCGCCGGGACTGCGCCCACTACTGCTGAACTTGGCGCGACGGGTGGAGCACGCAGCGCGGCTGAACGTTACAATGCGTTTGCCCGCTCACAGCTGGCGGATTCAATCGCCAATGTGCAGCAACGGTCTGATGGTGAAGTGACCGGCGAGCTTTTCGAGGCTATTGCTGAGCCGGCTCTAGTGCAGCCGACTTTTATTTACGATTTCCCAACCGAGATTTCGCCGCTTTCCAAATGTAAACCGGATGATCGGTCTTTGACCGAGCGGTTTGAACTTTTTATCGCCGGGATGGAATTGGCCAATGGCTTTTCCGAGTTGAATGATCCGTTCGATCAAGAGCGCCGGTTCCGCGCGCAGGTGGAAAAGGGCGGGCAGGAAGCGCCTAAAGAAGTGGACATGGATTATATTCGCGCGCTTTCTCACGGGCTGCCGCCCACTGCCGGGGAAGGCGTGGGAATCGACCGGCTGGTGATGCTGCTGACGGATTCCCATGCGATACGCGAGGTTGTACTCTTTCCGTTGTTGCGTAAAGAGCCCGACGAACCCCCCGAAGAAGATTCCACAGTAAGCCCTGAGAAGAAATGACGTTCGAATGGCTGGTGGCGTTGCGGTACTTGCGGTCGCCGAACCGGCCGGCGGTTTTGCGGATCGTCACGCTGCTGGCTGTAGTGGGCGTAGCTGCGGGCGTTACCACGTTGGTGATCGCTTTGTCGATGAATACCGGTTTCCGGCAGGCCATTCGTGACCGGCTGCTCGGCGTCACCGCGCATGTAAACCTCAAGCCCATCGGTCCGAACGGAATCCGCGATTATCGCGGCCTCATGGCGCAGCTTAGCAACACTCCCGGAGTGCGCTCGATTGAACCTGCGATTTACGCCACTGTGCTCCTTTCATCCGGAAGTCACGCGCGCGGAATTGTGCTGAAGGGCGTCGACCCGGAACTCGAGCGTCGCGCGAGTGAAGCCCTACATCACATTGTTGGGGGTTCTGGGGATTTCGCACCAGACGCTGACGGTACTCCATCCGTGCTCGTTGGACGGATTCTGGCAAATGATCTGGAGATTTCGGCCGGCGACTTTGTCACCCTCACCAGTCCACAGGGTAATTTGACGCCGTTCGGGATGTTGCCGCGCTCGCGTCGTTTTCGGGCGACAGGAATTTTTGACTCCGGATTTTACGACTACGACGCGAACTGGGGTTTTGTCACGCTGCAATCAGCCCAGGTACTATCGGGAATTGGGGATGTGGTGAGCCTGCTCGAAGTGCGCGTGACGCGGATGGATGATGCAAACGCTATCGCAGACGAACTGCGTCGCCGCGCAGGTCCGGGATTTACGACATCGACCTGGATGGATGAGAATCGCGCACTGTTTCGAGCGTTGAGCTTGGAAAAGCTGGTGACGGCGCTCTTCATCGGACTCATTACATTTGTTGCCGGCCTGAACATCCTCGTCGTGCTTACGATGACGGTGACCGACCGTGCGCGCGACATCGCCGTGCTGATGGCCATGGGTGCGCGGCGGCAACAACTTCGCAAGATCTTCATCCTGCAAGGCCTGGTCGTAAGCGTTGCAGGAACGATGGTGGGTTTGATAACCGGTTATACGTTTGCCGCCGTTGCCGACAAATGGCGATTGATTCCGTTAAATCCTGAAGTGTACGCGATCCCATACGTTCCATTTCACGCGAGTGCGTCCGACGCTATTTGGATCGCCGCTGCGGCTTTACTGATCAGTATCTGCGCGACGATTTTGCCCGCCCGTTCCGCCGCCAGCATTCTTCCCGTTGAAATTCTGCGTTTCGAATGACCGCATTTTTGGCGGGTTTTAGAAAGCGCCCTAAGCGTTCAAGGCATTTATATTCGCTCCGTGTTAGAATCGAACAAGAGGCGAAATTGTTGCGCTTCGATGCGGGGCTTTTGTTGGGGCTGTGGGGGATGTGGCGGCAGCCGGCAGCGGTAATGGTACGCCCTTAAAGAGAAATTCTTTAGATTCGCTAATGAAACGAGGCATCCCGAAAATCGATAGACGGTTGTAAAGGAAGGACATACAGTTTGTGGCGTTCGGCATCTAACGTGAAAGAGAGTAGCCCAACGGCGATGCAAAAGCAGGCCAATTCGAGCGTTGCGATTCTTGAGAACTACTTCAGCGACAGAACTCCCCTGCGCTCGGATGAAATTCTGCGGACCGAGAATCTGCAAAAGACCTTCCGCTCCGGAACTCAGGAAATAACGCCTCTGCAGGGTATCGACTTCTCAATTGCGCGCGGAGAAATGGTCGCGGTGGTCGGGCTTTCGGGCGCGGGCAAAAGTACTTTTCTGCATCTTCTAGCCGCGCTGGACACTCCAACGAACGGTAAAGTATACTTCGGCGCGAATTCGCTGGATTCGCTTTCGGAAGAGGAGTTGGCCGAGTATCGCAATCGTACCGTCGGTTTTGTTTGGCAGCGTCATCATCTCCTGCCTGACTTCAGCGCTGCAGAAAATGTAGCGATGCCTTTGTTGATTCGGGGAACATCCTTGGGACAGGCGCTTCGCACCGCAACAAGTTTGCTAGGCGAGGTTGGATTGGCGGACCGGGCGGAACAGCGTGGGGGGCAGTTATCAGGCGGTGAGCAACAGCGCGTAGCCATCGCGCGCGCCTTGGTGAACGACCCTCAACTGCTGTTGGCAGACGAGCCCACCGGCGACCTTGACGAACGCAATGCCGAAAACATATTCGAACTCATGCAGAAGCTGCACAAAACTCATCAGCTGACTTCCATTCTTGCAACACACAACCTAAACCTAGCCCGCCGCGCAGACCGCGTTCTGACTTTGGAACATGGAGAATTGGCTTCGGGCACAGAAGCGCTTGCAGGTCCCGCGGTTTCCCGCCCGCGGGCAGCCGGCGCTGGGGCGACGACCCCAGGAGAGCGTGGGTGACCCGTGTTTGAACGCTACACAGAAAAAGCTAGGCGCGTAATATTTTTCGCTCGGTACGAAGCCAGTCAGTACGGCAGCCCGTATATCGAGACCGAGCATTTACTGCTGGGATTGTTGCGTGAGGACAAGGCGCTAGCTAACCGCTTTCTACGCTCACACGGTTCGATCGAATCCATACGCAAAGAGATCGAAGCGCGCATCACTGTCCGCGAACGCATTTCCACTTCGGTGGAAGTTCCGCTTAGCCAGGAGTGCAAGCGCATTCTGAATTTTGCGGCCGAGGAAGCAGAACGCCTGGGCCACAAACACGTGGGAACCGAGCATCTATTATTAGGTGTGCTGCGCGAGGAGAAATCCTTCGGCGCGGAGATCTTGCTGGAGCGGGGATTGCGTCTTTCAACCGTGCGCGAGGAGTTGGGACGTAGCGCGGGAGAGAAGGTGCCAGTGAATCGGCCAAAAGAAGCTTCGCTGTTAGCGGAATTCAGCCGTGATTTGACCCAGGCGGCCATGGAGGGTCAACTCGATCCTCTCGTGGGTCGCGATCGTGAACTCGAGCGCGCGATTCAGATTCTGTGCCGCCGCACTAAGAATAATCCTGTGCTGATAGGCGAACCGGGCGTGGGCAAGACTGCCATCGTCGAGGGTTTGGCGCAGCGAATTTCCGATGGCGATGTGCCTCCCTTCCTGGCTGACAAGAGAATCCTCTCGCTTGATCTTTCTTTGATTGTTGCCGGCACAAAGTATCGCGGTCAGTTTGAAGAGCGGCTGAAGACCATCATGAAGGAATTGATGGAAAGCCAGAATGCGATCGTTTTTATTGACGAGCTTCACACACTCGTGGGAGCGGGATCTGCGGAAGGTTCTTTGGACGCGGCTAATATCCTAAAGCCGGCCCTAAGCCGTGGCGAAATTCAGTGCATCGGTGCGACGACTCCCGGTGAGTATCGTAAATCGGTTGAGAAGGATCGTTCGCTGGAACGCCGCTTCCAGGCTGTGAAAGTGCCGGCGCCTAATGAGGAAGAAGCCATTCGAGTTCTTCAGGGCGTGCGTGACCGCTACGAGAAGTTCCATGCGGTTAGTTACACCGACGAAGCTATCCAATACGCCGTCTATCTTTCGAATCGGTATATTCCAGACCGTTTTCTTCCGGACAAGGCCATCGATTTGCTCGACGAATCCGGTTCGCGCGTGAAGCTGCGCCAGGCAATGTTGCCTGACGAGGTTTCCGAAGTGCAGAAGCGCGTGAAGTTCATTACGCACCGCATGGAAACCGCGATCGCCAACCATGAATTCGAAAAGGCGCGGTTCTATTCGGAAGAAGAGCGCAAGGAGAAAGAACACCTGCGCGTGCTGCGCGAAAAGTTGAAGATTGATGATTCCTCGACGGGCATCGTCACGCGCGAAGACATCGAAGACGTGGTGGCACGCTGGACCGGCGTTCAGGTGTCGGCAATTAAAGAAGATGAACAGCAGAAGTTGCTGCGCATCGAAGAAGAGCTGCACCGCCGCGTCATCAGCCAGGACAAATCGATCACCGCGTTGGCACGGGCCATTCGCCGCAGCCGCGCGGGATTGAAAGCTCCGGGCCGTCCGGTTGGCTGCTTCTTGTTCCTCGGCCCGACTGGCGTAGGCAAGACGGAAGTCGCACGCCGCCTCGCCGAGTTCTTGTTCGGCAGCGAAAAATCGCTGATCCGTTTCGACATGTCCGAGTATATGGAAAAACACTCGGTGTCGAAGTTGATCGGCGCGCCGCCGGGATATGTTGGTTATGAAGAAGGCGGTCAATTGACGGAGCGCGTCCGCCGGACGCCTTATTCAGTAATTTTGTTAGATGAGATTGAAAAAGCTCACCCAGACGTGTACAACATCCTGCTGCAAGTCTTTGAAGATGGACAGTTGACGGACGGGCTTGGCAACACGGTGGATTTCCGTAACACCATTATCATCCTGACGTCGAACCTGGGCGCACGGCAGCTGCAGAAGCAGAGTGGTCTTGGCTTCTCCTCGAAGGAATTGGAGGCGGTGGCCAAGTCTCAGGACGACATGGTAATGGGAGAAGTGAAGCGAGTCTTTAATCCTGAATTCTTGAATCGTCTGGATGAGGTGATTTTGTTCAATTCACTCACCGACGAAGATCTGTTGCGGATTATGGACTTGCTCGTGGGCCAGATCAACGAAACTCTGGTGCACCGCCAGGTACAAATTGCGTTAACACCTGAGGCGCGCCAGTGGATCCTCGAGAAGACCTGCAGCGACCGAAATTATGGCGCGCGGCCGCTTCGTCGCGCGTTACAGAAGTACGTCGAAGACCCATTGTCGGAAGCTTTGATACAGGGAGGATTGCAACGACCCGCAACGCTCGAGATTTATCTCGGGACTGAGGGTCTAGCGTTCCGACCCGTCGCAGAAGCAACCCCGGTGGCCCACTAGGAATCCTACGCGCAAGCCGGACGGGAGCGGTCCGGCGGGGGAGCACATTACTTTGGGCGGGATACTGCGGCCTTGACCATGGCCGCGAGTGCGAAAATTTTTCTGCGCCTGTTCCAAGTGCTCGCCGGTGTGTCTCTGTTTGCTTTGTGGGTGCTGCAAAGCCTTGCGGCTCAACCACCTCAAGAGGGTGGGCCTCAGTACGTCATCCAGCGCATCGAGTTTATTGGCAACCGGCGCATCCAGCGCGACACCCTTCTTGCGCGCATTTTTTCGCGTCCCGGCGATCCCTATAGTGAAGAAGCCGTCCGCCGCGATTTTCAGGCTTTGTGGAACACGCAGTTCTTCGAAGACATTCGCCTGGAAGTAGAAGACAGCCCCGACCAACCCAACGCAAAAATTCTGGTTTTCTACGTACAGGAACGCCCGATTATCCGACGCATCGAGTACAAGGGGATCAAGTCGATCACCGAGTCGGATATTCTTGACGCGTTCAAGGACAAGAAAGTCGGGCTCTCCGTTGAAAGTCAGTTCGATCCCACAAAAATCAAGCGCGCGGAAGTGGTGATCAAGGCGTTGCTCGCCGAACACGGACGGCAGTTTGCGACCGTCAAGCCAACTTATGAGCGCATCGCGGCGACCAATGCCGTGAAATTGGTTTTCAATGTCGATGAAGGGCCGAAGGTCAAGGTGGGCGAGATCAAATTCGTCGGCGCGAAAGCATTTTCTGACCGCAAACTCGTCCGTTCGATGAGAAATGACCGGCCTTATGCAATTCCGCTCTACATCACGGAAATTCCTGTTCTTAGCAAGACCTATGACAAAGCCAAGCTCGATGAGGACCTGGGAGTAGGTATCCGCGGAATCTATCAGGACCACGGCTATTTCAAAGTCAATGTGAGCGATCCCGTAGTTAAGATTACGGACGACGTTCGGAGCGGAATTCCGGGACCGTGGCCGATATTCGGGTCCAAGAACGGCAAGCGCGCCGACATTACGATCACTATTGAAGAAGGTGAGCAGTATCACATGGGCAAGCTGACATTCCGCAGCGCCGACCCCGATCAGGGATTGGTTTTCAAACCGGATCTATTAGCGCGTGCCTTTCCGATCAAGGAAGGCGAAATTTTCTCGGCACAAAAAATCCGCAAGGCGCTCGACAATTACAAGAAGCTCTATGGCCAGTACGGTTACATCGATTTCGTGGCTACACCCCTCACCGATATCGACGATCCAAAAAAAATTGTCAACCTGACCATGGAATTCGATCAGCAGAAGCAATTTTTCGTGCGGCGCATTGAATTTGCGGGAAATACGACCACACGCGACAAAGTTATCCGACGCGAATTGCTGCTCGACGAAGGCCAGGTCTTCGACAACCGCTTGTGGGAGCTCAGCATTTTGCGTTTGAACCAGCTCAATTATTTCGACACGATCAAGCCTGAAAACGCCGAGCTGAAGCGCAACGTGAAAGCCGGAACGGTGGACATTAAGCTAAAGTTGAAAGAGAAAGGCAAGCAGTCCATCAGCTTCAACGGCGGCGTCAGCGGAATCGCGGGCACGTTCATCGGCGGCTCTTACACCACGAATAACTTCCTCGGCCTCGGCGAGACGCTTTCGCTTTCCGCTCAGGTGGGTAGCTTCCAACGCGATATTCGCTTCGGCTTTACCGAGCCGTACCTTTTCGACCGGCCGATTGCCACAGGCTTCACCATCTTTTCCACAAAGTTCGATTACAACCAAGCGAAACAGCTCGGTATTTTCTACGGGCAGCAGGTGGCTATCAATCCGGCGTTGCAAGAAAATTACACCACCAACTCCAAAGGTCTCACGGTTTTTGCCAGTTACCCTTTGCGGAAGTTTTCCTTCACGCGGGTGGGTGTAACCTATGGTTATTCGACCACGAATATTCAAACGTTCAGCACTTCCGCGCAGTTGCTGTTTGAGAGCATCAAATTCACCGGACTGGCGGGCCCGTCGGCGTTGAACGGAATCGAATCGAGCAAGATCACGCCGACGATTTCGTACAGCACGGTGAACAATCCGCAAAACCCGACCAAGGGACGTAGCTTTTATTACGGCCTTGGATTCGAGGGCGGCCCGCTGCAGGGTAACGTCAACACCATCACGAATTCGTTCGTGACGACTTATTTTCATCCGGTCAATAAGCACCGCAACGTGATCGGCTTGAAATACCAGACCGGAATGATTACCGGCTACGGCGGGAAGAACATTCCCCCGTATAGCCGTTTCTATCTAGGCGGCGAGAACGATGTGCGTGGTTTCGATTTTTACACCATCGCGCCGTTCGTGGAGATCCCTTACGCAACCAGCCAGACTGTCCCGTTCTACAATCCGACGGTCCTGAATCAGCAGGGAAGACCGACTCTGCAGGCGATTTCCGTGCCAATGATCCAGTTTTATCCCACCCGGCCGGGCGGCGATTTTCAAAACGTAGCTAACTTTGAGTATCGAATTCCAATCGCGGGGCCTGTGACGCTCGCGCTGTTTAACGATATTGGAGTGAATGGGATTCTGCGGAAGTCACAACTGGCACTGGACCCTTCAGCTGTGACCATCTATCAGCAGCAATATCCGAATCCCGATTTCCCGAAGCTGAACATTGCGAGCAATTTGCCGATCGTCCCGGGAACGAATTTCAGACCGCACACCTCGGCCGGAGTCGAAGTAGACGTGGTACTGCCGATCGTCAATGCGCCGTTCCGAGTCTATTATGCCTACAACTACTTACGACTGGATCAAACAATCAATGGGCTGGCAGGCGGATATTACCTGAGCGACGCGGAAAGGAATTCGCTGCCGCCCGGCGTCTTGCAGACGCAGGTCGCGCCTGAATTGCAGCAAATAATTCAGACCAACACCCAGCATATTCCGGCGAACTTACTTGAACCGCAGCATACGTTCCGCTTTACGGTAGGTAAGACATTCTAGGGAAGAATTAAAGATCGAATTGAAATGTCGCGCGACACGAGCACGGATAACACGATGGAATCGTTCCAGCGCGCAGCGAATTCAGCGAAGAGGGTGAAGGAAATGGGGAAGAGGATATGTAACTCGATCGCGGCGGCGCTTTTTGTGTGCGGCTGCGCGTTTTTGTCTGCCTGCGGAGGGAATTCGACGCCCGTAGGCATTACGATCAGTCCGACGACTCCGACTGTTCCGCTCGGAAAGCAGCTCCAGTTTCAAGCCATAGTCACGGGGACATCGACAACGAGCGTTACGTGGCAAATCTGTCTGCCTCCTACTCCGACGAATATCCAACCGACGACCTGCAGTCCGGCTGCGACAGGTCAGACGCAGTTGCCAAGCGGGTACGGCACCATTACCACCGGGCAGAACAATTCTCTTGGTGGCCTCTACACGGCGCCCTCCACTCTTCCCCCAACCAATGGATTTTTGATAGTTGCCACCAGCACGGTGAACTTAAAAACTTTTGGCGAGACCACGGTAAATATAGATTCCGGCGTGCGGGTTACCGTCAATCCCTCCACCGCGACCATCGCACCGGGCGATCACTATCAGTTCAGCGCAACCGTGGCGGGCACCAGCAACACTGCAGTGACGTGGGAGGTCAGTGGAACCGCCGGCGGCAGTGTCACCGACGGCTTCATCACTGCAAATGGGCTCTACACCGCTCCCGTGAGTAACCCTCCTGCCTCTGTAACAATAACCGCGGTTTCAGGGCTCGATCCCTCGGCAACGGGAACCGCGACCGTGACGATTACTGGAGCGGCGGCTCCCACCGTGACTTCGCTGGTGCCGAATACTGTTGGCGAAGGCTCATTGCAGCAAGACGTATACATCACTGGAACGAGTTTCAATTCGAACGATGTGGTTTTGGTCGGAGCCACATCCGCTCCTATACCCACGATTTTTATCAGCACCACTTTGTTGCGTGCGACAATTCCGGCTGGTCCCTTATCGGTCGCGGGGTTGCTGCCGCTATTGGTTCAGGCTCAAAACGGTGACGTGTCGCAGGTCCTGTCCGGGCCGCAGGGACTAACAGTTGGGCCATCTCGACCTGCGGTCGTCGCGGTTACGCCGGACACAGTAATACCCGGAGGCACAAATCTGGGTGTGAATGTGGTGGGAGGATTTTTCTCGCCCCAAACTACGGTGCAATGCAATGGTTTGGCGGCAGCGGCCACCCTCACCAGCAACCAACAATTGAGCGTCACCATACCGGGAGCTTGCATACCAGCGCCCGGACTCTACCCACTGATCGTTCGGAACGGCGACGTGGTGGCGCCTAATCCAGCGATTTCAGCAGTGAACATCGCCGTCGAGCCGGGAACGGGCGATATTGCCACGGGCATTGCTTCGAGCTTTGCAGTCGGTGCGTCGCCATCAGCGATAGCGATCGATCCGGGACTGAACGTCGCGGTAATCGCGAATAGGGGTGACAACACGGTAAGCATCATCAACCTGGCGACGAACACGCCGGTATCTGGTTCACCGGTCACGGTGGGCCATGCGCCGACCAGTGTTGCGATTGACGATCAAATCACAACGTCTATCGGCACGCTTGGCGATCACATTGCCGCTGTTACCAACAGCGTCGACAATTCGGTCTCGGCAATCGATCTGACGACGTTGGCAGTTACCACATTGAATCTGCCAAATCCCAATACGCCGCCGAATCCGCAGCCTGTGCCGTATGCGCTCGGGATTAATCCGCTGACGCATCGGGGATTAGTCGCGCTGCAAACCACCAACACGGCCGTGGTTCTGGATTTTTCGACTGGAGTGCCCACGCTTGTGGCTTCTGTAGGAGGCACACTAACGCCAATCGGTACTGGACTAAGTCCCCTCGTGGCGATCGACCCAAAATTGAATTGGGGGATCAGTACGCCGGGAGGCGCAGGCTCTATTAGCATTGTCGACCTGGGGCACAATCCTGGCGTGGGAACGAACTCAACCGACTTGGGACGCGCACCTTTCGTGATTGGGAGTTTGACGATTTCCACCACCGTTCGCGGAATCGGAATCAATGCGCAAACTCACCAAGCGTTGTTAACCGATCCGAGTGGGCCTATTAACTCGCCCGCCTCACCCAGTCTATCAACCTTCAGTCTGTTGGATGAAGCAGTGAGTTCGGTTCCGTTCACGCTGAATGGAGTAACGTTCGCGCCCTCGGGCCTAAATGCCGCGGCAGCGAATTCGCTGGCCAATATTGGAATTGCGGTCAACGGGACGGCGAACAATGCTTACGTGGTGGACCTGAAAAACAGTATCGTGCTGCAGACCATCAGCGGTTTCAATTCGCCGCAGGCAGTGGCGGTAAATCAGGCCACGAACACCGCTTATGTGGTGAATCAAGGAAACAACACGGTATCCGTGGTGCCTTTGGCCACGACCACGCCCAACCCGCTACAGATCGTGGAATCCAGCCCAACGATTATATATGCTCAGAACCCACCGGTGGGCGTAAGGCTCTCGATCATCGGCAGCGGGTTTACCGGCAGCTCCGTGGTAATGCTCGACGGCACTGCAGTACCGACGACGCCGGTAAACAGCCAACAAGTTACCGCTGCAATTCCGGCCGCTAGTCTGGGCACGGCACGACGTTTTACGGTGTACGTGCAAAACGGGACCGCGATTTCGAATGTGACCGACCTGACCGTAATCCAGCCCGTTACAGTGGGAACTCAGCCCGTTGGGGTGGCGGTGGATCCTTACCTCGATCAGGCGGTGGTCACGAACTCTGTCAGTGGCACTATTTCTGTGGTGAACCTGCTGAATGGCTCATTGATATCACCGCAATCGCCGAGCTTTTTTATCACCGGTACAATGCCGTACGGCGTAGCAATTCTGCCTCGAACCGGGCAGGCGGTGGTGGCGAACAACGGGAGCAACAGCGTCACAATCCTCGATGAAAAGGGTATCGATGGAACGTTCAATAGTCCGATGACACTTCCCATTAATGGAGGATCGTTGCCTGTCGGAGTAGCAATCAATCAAGATTCAGGACTCGCTGCCGTCACCGACACCATTCCTCCGAATGAGGTTGTACCGGCGAACTCCGGAGGCTTGGGAACTTTCCTCATTGCAGGCAGCGGGACATCGACGTCAGTCACCAACTCGACCATCAGCTATCTGCCACTTGCTGTGGCGATCGATCCGGCGCCCAACAATGATCCGACTCAAAATGTCGCAGCTGTGACGATCGATTCGCAAACGAGCGCGCTCGATCTGTTCACACTCCCAAGCACGGTCGCCACGGCCGTAAATAATCTGCAGCTTCCAACAGGCGTTGTGTTCGACTCCTCGAACCAGGATTTCTTGCTTGTGGACAGCACGCAGAACGACATAATCATCGTCAATCCTCTTACTGGCTCGGTGCTTGGAATCATACGCACGGGAATCAACCCGACGTCGCTGGATTACAATTTCAATTCCAGTACCTTAGTGACGTCCAATGCGGCGAGCAATACGCTCTCGGTGCTGGATTACGTCTGCCCTTCGAATCCGAATGGCTCGACGAACTGTCCGACACCGCAGGTTCAGGCCATCATCGACGTCGGAGGCTTGACACCGGCCGCCTCGCTGGTGGTCGGCCCCAATTCCGTGGCTATCGATCCCAGATTGAATTTGGCGGTGCAGGTGGATCAGACCAATAATCGAGTGCTATTGGTGCCGCTGCCGCATTAAGGATTCGGCGGAAACGGGCGGGAAGTGGCTGCGAGCTGCCAAGCCACCATGCGTCTGGCGCGCGCATCTCAAACTAGGCCGCAGCTATGGGTTGTTTTTGATGCCTCCGGCTAGCCGAAAGCGATTGACCTGTTTCTCCGCGGACAGCTATAATCCCGCGTTTGTGTTTGGCGATTTTCGTTGCGTGACGTACAGGCGCGTACGCGCCAATGCCCGCGGAAACATTGATCCGAACGACTATCTACTTTAAGGAGTGAGAATGAAGATGCGATTGGCAGTACCAGCCCTGGCGGCAATCATAATGGTTCCCGCGGCATGGGCTCAGACCGGCGGCGCAGCAGCGGCTGCACCCGGAAAAGTGGGCGTCATCGACGTGCAAGTGGCCATTACCAGTACCGCGGAAGGCAAGCAGGCTGCTGCCGAATTGCAATCGCAGTTCGCGCCCCGGCAAACTGAACTCACGAACATGCAGAAACAAATGGAAGACATTCAGACGCGCATGCGCACGGGGCAGACTACGCTGAGCGACGATGAAAAGGCGCGGTTGGCCCGCGAGGGGGATCAGCTGCAACGTTCCTACCAACGGAAATCGCAGGATGCGCAGGACGATTTCAACGAAGCACAGCGCGAGATTGTGGACCGCATCGGACGCAAGATGATCGACGTTCTCGGTAAATATTCCCGCGATAATAGCTACCTCGTGGTTCTTGACCGTTCAGGCCAGAGTTCGCCGGTGATTTTCGCTGCCAACTCGGTGGACGTGACTCAGGAGATTATTCGCCTCTACGATCAAAGTTATCCCGTCAAGAATGGCGCGACATCGCGGCCACCTGCGCAGCAGCAACAGCGTGCACCAGCGCCGAAACCCCAAACACCCCAACAGTAATATATAGCAATTCAGCGGCGCGGCCCGGTAAGCGACGTCCGTAAAATCGAAAGGCCTCTCGGAATGATCCCGAGAGGCCTTTTCTATTATGCCTTCTTAAGTAATCGGGAGCCGTTCGAACGGGAACATTTTGCCCGCGGCGACGGGGTCGAGATTGAGTCCCGCTGGTTGCGCCGCACGGGCTAGAGCAGGATCGCTTCCTGAGACCAGGTTTTTCGCTGTGGGAATAGTTCGTCCGGTGTGACGCCCACACGCTCCATCAAATCCGCTCCGGTGACGGGGAATGCGTAGAAAATCTTCGTGTCTGTGCCCTGAGAGCCTGAATAGTGCCGAACTTCCATTACGGCACCGGCAGTCTGGTCTCCGACAACGATCCCGCGATGTTCGAGTTGAATAACACGAGGGAAGAGCTCGGCGCACGAGGCCGACGCGCAATCGACTAGCACGATCAGTTTCCCGTCGAAGGCATCTTTGCCGCGAGTTTTAGCCGGTTGGGGCTTCAGGTCCTTACGGCCCGTACGCTCAGCGATTTTCACGTCATGATCGAAGACGTTTCCGAGCATTCGATCGAGCATGACCGTCGCGCTCCCAGGATTGCCGCGCAGGTCGAGAATAAGAGCCTTGTGTTTTCACGCCTCATTAAAAATGTGATCGATTCCGCCTTCAGTGAGGAAAAATTCGGGCATCTTCCAGACCATCACGTCGCCGATGTCCACCCAGCGTTAACGTACGATGTGATCAGAATTTTCTTCTTCGCGGATGTAATCCCAGATATCGCCTCCGCCGTCTTGTCCCGTGAAGTCCAAGACCTTTTTTAGTTCGCGAATCTCGGCGTCGATAGTCACTTGCTTGGGCGGACCATCGTTTTGACAAATTTGAAGAATTGTTTCCTTTCTGCGGCGCCAATCTGTTGAAGCAATCGTTCATTTTCCAGAAGTCGGCGCGATTCACTGCGTAATTGTTATGAGCAAGCACTTGATCGCCGGGATGGATTTTGGATTCAGCATCCGTGGATGGCTGCACGCTGGTGACGAAGCAGTTGTCGTCATACATCTGCAGACGGTACCCATAGTCAACGTGGTATGAACGGCTCGGCGGTGTGAAGAATGTGTGGGAATCGTTCAGCACGTCGAGGAAACCCGCGATCACCCAAATGACTGACCCGGTGATTGGGCATCCCGGATTTTCTCATCGAAGGCCTTGAAGCGGGCGTCGAGATCTACGCCACGGTACTTCGGGTCGTAGTAGTGTTTTTTAACGTTGTCGTAAGCGTCGTGCAGGATTCCGCGCCCCCGGTCGAGATTTATCGAGTCCATCTTCTGCCGCGAAAACAGAATTTGAACAGGCAGGACCACAAGCACAAAGGTAAGCGCTATTGCGAGTTTTGGGATCCTATGCTGGGACACGGAATTCTCAAAGAGGGCACCGCTTGGATACATTTAGGGGACGTATCGCGAAAATATATACTTGAAAAGCCGATTACCGCAAGCGGCCTTTTCGGTGGCTTTCCTGGATGGCTTGCCTTTTTGGCGCATAGAAATTATACTGGGTTGCTTCCAGACAGGTCGCATGAACCAGTGGGCGCAAGCCCACTTTTTTGTTGGACGCGACGGACCGTTTAGCGCCGGAGCGTCGTTGCTTGAGGTGCCTGTACACGAAGCGGCGGTCGCCCGGCATCATGGGTTAAAATAGCAGTTGGCGTCGCGCAGTACGAGCACTAATTGAGTTTGAGCGTCAGAATCGCATGGAACTGGAAAAGATACGGGGCGCGGCCGAACGCGTGGCAGGTTCGCTGGGCCTGGAAGTTTTCGATGTCGAGTGGAAGATCGGCAAGCAGCGGTTGCTGCGCGTCTATATCGACCGGCTGCCCGGCCCGCAGAACCCGGAAGGGCTGGGTGTTACCCACAAGGATTGCGAACGGGTGAGCGAGCAGCTTAGCGTGATTTTCGACGTCGAGGATTTGGTGCCAGGTCCGTCTTACGTGTTGGAAGTGAGTTCACCGGGGCTTGATCGCAAATTAATCAAGCCGGCGGATTATGAACGCTTCGTTGGCCGGCTGGCTAAAATCTGGCTGAACGAGCCGATTGAGAAACAGGCATATCTAGAAGGGCGGCTGGCGGGTTATGCGGACGGCGTCGTGAAGGTAGCGGTGCGGGACAGAGAACTGGAGTTGCCCTACGCCGGCATCAAGAAGGCGAATTTGGTTGTGGAGCTATGAACGCCGGAGGCGTGCAATTTTATTTTTTGCGGCATAAAAATCATAATTTCATGGACGAGTTTTACGGGAGATACGCAAATGGCGAGTCAGCTATACCAGCAAATCGAGCTGATCAGCCGGGAAAAGCATATTGAACCGGAGATCATCGTCGCGGCCATTGAAGACGCGATGGTGGTCGCGGCGCGGAAATACTACCGCACCGAAGAGGAGCTGCGCTCCAGGTTCAATCCAGACACCGGTCAGGTAGACGTGTATTCAGTGCACACCGTCGTTGAGGAAGTTGCCGATCCTGTTCGCGAAATTTCGCTGAACGATGCACGCAAGCGCCAGCCTGAAATTGAAGTGGGCGGCGAAATCACCGAAGCTAAACCTACCGACGTCCTAGGCCGCATCGCCGCGCAGACTGCCAAGCAGGTGATCCTGCAGAAGGTGCGCGAGGCCGAGCGCGACACGATTTACAACGAGTTTCATACACGCGTGGGTGAGCTGATCAACAGCGTGGTGAAGCGGTTGGAAGGTCCCGACATTATCGTGGACATGGGGCGGACGGAGGCGCGTCTGCCGAAGCGGGAGCAATCGCGGCTGGAAGCGTATAACGTGGGAGACCGTCTGCGTGTAACCATTCGCGCGGTGGAACGCGCAGCGAAGGGGCCGCAGGTGGTGGTATCGCGCGCCGATCCTGCCCTGGTGCAGCGTTTATTTGAGATGGAAGTGCCGGAAATTTACGACGGAACGGTGCAAATTCGTGCGGTCGCGCGTGAAGCTGGGGAACGCACCAAGATTGCCGTGGAGAGCCGCGACAAGGACGTGGACCCCGTAGGCGCTTGCGTGGGCATGAAGGGTATGCGTGTGCAGTCCATCATTCGGGAGCTGCGCGGCGAGAAGATTGACATTATTCCGTACAACGAAGAGACGGTGGCGTTCGCGCAGAAAGCCCTCAGTCCTGCGAAAGTGACGCGTGTGCAGATCGTTGATCCGGAAGAGAAGCGCCTGGAAGTGATCGTCGAGGATACGCAGCTGTCACTGGCTATCGGGAAGAAAGGGCAGAACGTCCGGCTCGCCAGCAAGTTGATCGGCTGGAATATCGACATCAAGAGCGAAGAAGAAAAACGCCGCGAGATCGAAGCGCAGATGGCCGCACTTACTGCTCCTGGCACGGCGCTTACCGAACTGGCTGGCGTCGGGCCGAAGACTATCGAGAAGCTCGAAGCGGCGGGAATTTCGTCGATTGAGAAGCTCGCTGACATGACTCCGGAACAATTAGTTGAAATTCCGGGGATCGGCGAGAAAATGGTGGAGAAAATCCACCAGTCAGTTGCCGCATATTTCGAGGCTCTGGAGACGGCGGCTGCGGCTGCGCCTGACGGCGCCTTAGTTGCCGAGGACGGCGAGCCCGCCGGGGAGTCGGAAGCAGCCTTCAACCAAGAGGCCGAATTACTCGACGAGGCCACGGAAGAGGCGAGGGAGCAAATTGCTGCCGGCGAAGCTGGTGAAACAGGCGAATCCGGCGAAGCTGAACAAGCCAAGCAGTCAGTGGATGCCGAAACTGAAGCTCTCGATGAAGCTACCGAAGAGGCGACTGAAGAAGTGAGGGAAGAAGCAATCGGAGCTCCCGAAGAAGGCGCTGATAAGGCGTAGCCTGGCTCGGCGCGACGGCGTGCGGCGTTTTTGAGCTGAAGTCGGTGACGTTTCGGTTTAAAGAATCAGGGAACGGAATCGGGGAAAAAGAGGCGAATGGCAGATTCTAATCAAGTCCGGATCAATGAACTGGCACGGGAACTGGAAATCAAGGCGAAAGTCCTGATCGAATTCCTGCCGGAAGTCGGCGTCACGGAAAAAAAGACGCACTCGAGTTCAATCGATTTACAACACGCCGAACTGGTGCGCAAGCATTTCCGCGACCTCGCGGCTGCGGAAGAAGCAGCCGAAGCGGACAAGACTGCTAGGGCCACTGCGGGAAAAAGGCCAGCCGCGAAGCCGGCGGTATCGGCTCCGGCTGCTGCGCCGTCGACGATAGGTGCTAGGCCCGCTGCTCCTGCGGTGCCGGCTAAGCCTGCTACTTCCGCTCCTCAAGTGTCGCCAGCGGCTCCTGGAGCCGCTCGCCCGAGCGCGCCGGTGGTAGCTTCGCCTGCGATCCGTCCTGCGGCGAGCCATCCGACGAGTGCCCCGCCTGCTGGAGCGAGGCCTGCAGCTTCACCCGCTGCGCCTGCTTCCGCAGCTGGAAGACCCGCTGGAGTTCCGCCGGCTGCTGCGGGACCGCGACAAGGCGTGCCCCTGCGCCAATCAATACCGGGCGCGACATCGGGCGCACCGGGAGCAAGCGCCCCCTCGGCTGCGTCTCACAGCGCGGCCCGGCCTGCAGGCTCTCCGTCCGCAGGGTCATCGACGGCCCAAAGATATCCGATGCGTCCCGGCGCTTCTTCAGGACCGGCTCCGGGTCGTCCTGGAGCGCCGCAAGGGATGCGTCCTGCTGGCGCACCACAGCAGTATCGTCCGAGCAGCGCACCGCAAACTCGTCCCGGCGGCGCACCTGGGCAAAGACCTGGCGGACCGCCGTCACGCTTCCCACAGCGTCCCGGCAGCGGTGGTCCCGGTGGACGTGACAATAAAGCTCCTGTGGGCGCTCAGCGTCCCGGCGCAGGAGTCCCCAAGGCTGAACCCGGTAAGCCGCTCTATGCTCGCAAACCTGCTGCGCGTGGACGTCCGCTCATCGAGAAACGTTATGCCGAGGGCGAGCGAAAGCTGCATCCGGTTCGTCCCCGTGCGGGAGTTGGACCCGGCGGACGTGCAACTGCAGTTGAACCTGTTGCGCCGGTCAAGCGCGAGCCGCGCCTGTTAACGGTGACCGAGGGAATTACGGTTCGTGAACTCGCCGAGAAGCTTGATATTCGCGCGAAAGACTTGCTGAAAACTTTGCTCGATCGTGGAGTTTTCGCCAGCATCAACCAAGCGCTGGACGTGCCGACGGCTACAAGTTTGGCGGAAGCGTTTAGCGGCGTCGTGCAAGTCGTGACTTTCGAAGAGCAGCTGGTTCAGGAAGAAAAGGTAAAGGAGGAGCGCACCGGCAACGAAGTGGCGCGAGCTCCTGTGGTTACGGTGATGGGCCACGTGGACCACGGCAAGACCAGTCTGCTGGATGTCATCCGCGAGGCCGACGTGGCGGGCGGCGAAGCCGGAGGAATTACGCAGCACATCGGCGCGTATGAAGCGCACGTGCAAGGCAAGCGCATCGTTTTCGTCGATACGCCGGGCCATGAGGCGTTCACGCGCATGCGCGCGAGAGGCGCCAAGGTTACCGACATCGTCGTGCTGGTGGTGGCAGCGGACGACGGCATGATGCCGCAAACCGAGGAAGCGATATCCCATGCCCGCGCTGCCGGCGTGCCGATCGTTGTGGCTATCAATAAAGTCGACAAACCCGACGCCCAGGCTGAGCGCGTGAAGCGCCAGCTTTCCGATAAGGGTTTGATGCCGGAAGAGTGGGGCGGCGACACGGTGATGGTTGAAGTTTCGGCCAAGACGAAAAAGAACATCCCCAAGCTGCTCGAAATGATTTTGCTCGTTGGTGATTTGCGCGATTTGAAAGCGGATCCCGGCGTGCCCGCCAGCGGAACGGTGCTGGAATCGCGCGTGGACAAGGGCCGCGGACCTGTTGCAACCATGCTCGTGCAGAACGGCACTTTACACGTTGGCGATGTTTTTATCGTTGGCGCGGTGTACGGCAAGGTGCGCGCGATGTTCGATGATCGCGGCGGGGCCATCAAGCAGGCAGGTCCTTCGACCCCGGTCGAGGTGCTCGGTTTGCAGGGAGTGCCTGAAGCTGGAGATCAATTTCAGGTGGCGGACGAAGCCAAGGCGCGGCACATCGTGGAATACCGCCAAGGCAAAGCACGTGAGGCGACTCTGGCTAAATCGGCGAGTGGCCGCCTGACCTTGGACCAGCTGCACGAACAATTAAAGGTCGGCGAAGTGAAGGAATTGCCGGTCGTGGTGAAGGCGGATGTGCAGGGCTCGGTGGAAGTTCTCAACGAAATGCTGCCGAAGCTTTCGAATGATCAAGTGAAATTGAAAGTGATCCACGCCAGCGTGGGAGCGGTGAACGAAAGCGACGTTCTTCTCGCGTCTACCTCCGGCGCAGTGATTGTTGCATTCAATGTTCGCCCGGAACGCAAGGCTCTTGAATTGGCGCAGCGCGAAGGCGTCGATATTCGCAACCATACAATCATTTACGAGCTTCTCGACGAATTGCAGAAGGCTGTGGCGGGCTTGCTGGCTCCGGTCATCAAGGAACAGTTCCTGGGTCGCGCCGAAGTGCGCGATACATTCCGTGTGAAGGGCGTGGGCACCATCGCCGGTTCTTCGGTGCTCGACGGAATTATCAGACGCGATGCTGAAGTTCGCGTGATCCGCGAAGGCTCGGTGGTTTATACCGGCCGTGTCAGTTCTCTCAAGCGATTCAAAGACGATGTGAAGGAAGTCCGCCAGGGATTTGAGTGCGGCATTGGCGTGTCGAATTTCGCGGATGTCAAGGTCGGCGATCTTCTCGAGTGTTTCACCATCGAGAAGACTGCCGCGCTTCCGTTGCCCCCGCCGGATCGCCCGCGTCGGGATCGCGCCGTGGCCGCGGAGCGCATGCGGACTTAGCAGCGCCGCCTTTTTTGCTGTACGCGCGCACGAGTTTCGTTTCGGTGCATTTTTCAGTGACGTGCGGCCTCACGCAGTCTTTCTGCTCGGAAAAGCAGAGTCTTTGCCGTCTAAGCTAAAGCGCGCAGCGACTGCGTTACTACGAAAATGCCAATCGGCCTCCTTACCCTGGAAATTCACATCCTCGATGCGCAGTCTCTCAAAGACAAACGGCAAGTTCTGCGCAGCTTGAAGGACCGGTTGCGCGCTCACTACAATGTGGCCGTCGCGGAGCTGGAGCACCAGGACACGTGGCAGCGGTCGCGAATCGGTGTTGTGACGATTTGTGGCGACGCGGGGCACCTGGAGAAGTCGATCGCGGAAATCGCGGCGGAATCGGAACGCCTGTTGGGGCGCGATCTGGTGTCGCAGGAAGTTGACTATTTCGAGGATGGGGAACGCGCATGACAGTCCAAGGCCACCGCTCTGAACGTATCGCTGAGGAAATACGCAACGAAGTTAGCCTGATGCTGGCGGGGGAGCTGAAAGACCCGCGATTGGCGGCACCGGTGCTTGTAACGGAAGTCCGCATGGGCGCGGGAATGCGCACTGTGCGCGTGTTCGTCAGCTTGGCGGGTGATCCGGCGGAACGCGCGACCACACTGGAAGGTTTGCAGGCGGCAAAGGGATATGTTCGGCACGAATTAATCGAACGTTTGCACATGCGTCGGGCGCCGGAAGTGCTATTCATCCTAGACGAGACGGAAGAATACGGCCAGCGCATTGAAAATTTGCTGCGCAAGGCGCAAACTCCGGAGGAACACACTCCAATAGCCTTGCCGGTCGCCGCGGATAAGGTGAAGTCCAAAGAAGACCGTAGGCAGTAAACCGTACCGGTCGACGGGTGTAGCCTCCGCGAGAACCGGCACTCCGCAGTGAGTTTCTCAAGGCAATACTAAATCACAATTATGACCCGTGCATCCAAAGCGCCTCTGTGCGACGGAATTCTCGTCATCAACAAACCGGGCGGGAAAACTTCGCACGATGTAGTCGAATCCGTGCGGCGCCTGTTTGGTTTTCGTGGGATCGGCCATCTGGGTACGCTCGATCCGATGGCTACGGGCGTGCTGGTGTTAGCTCTGGGCCGGGCTACGCGGCTTGCACGCTTCTACAGCGGACGTCGAAAACGTTATACCTGCGCGGCGCGCTTTGGCTTCCAGACCGACACGTATGACGCCGATGGCGAGCCTCTCGGCCCGGATACGGCTCCTGTGCTGAACACTGCAGAAATTGCTGCGCACGCGGCGCATTTTCTCGGACGGATTCAACAGACTCCTCCTGCATATTCGGCCAAAAAAATTCATGGCCGTCCTGCGCACGAACTCGCGCGAAAAAATAAACCGGTGAAGCTCGAACCTGCGGAAGTAGAGGTATTTGAGTTCCGGCTGACCGGCGTGGAAGGATCTCTAGCTCGTTTCGTGGTGGAATGCGGTGCCGGCACTTATATCCGTGCGCTGGCGCACGATTTAGGGACCCTGCAGGGATCAGGTGCGCATCTGGCGGAAATCACGCGGACAGCTGTCGGCGAATTTACTCTCGATCAGGCGATTTCGCTTCGCGATTTGGAACAGGATGCGAAGCTAGGCCGCTTGCCTGAACGCGTGATCCCGTTCGAAAAATTACTACCGGACCTGCCTCGAACTACCGTGCTACCCATTGTTGAAAAGCGCGTGCGCCACGGCGCGAAATTCAACGTCAACCTCGCGCAGATTCAGCCGGGACGCACTAACGCCGGGCAAGATGCTCCTGCTCAACTCGACTCCGGTGAATGGAAACCGGCGAGGCTACGCATATTCAACCAGCAAGGGCAATTGATTGCGATTGCAGAACCAGTGGTGCCGCGCACTTATCAGCCGCTGGTTGTGCTGGAAGCTATGCCGTAAGCGGGTTTGTCGGCGAAAACGTAACTAAACGTTCGCGAAACTGTAGGGTCGATGTAGGCAGGCCATTAAGCAACAGTCGCGGGTTACTGGGGCTGCCCAGACTCAGGCTGGGGCGCAGGGTTGGGCTGGGGCGGAGGTGTATTCGCCGGAGGCGGTGGTTGCTGTTCGGGCGGCGGTTGCTGCTGGGGTGCCGGTTGCTGTTGTTCTGGTGGCGTTGCCGCCGGTTGCCCCGGCTCAGGATTCGGTTGGAACCCGCCGCGGCGCTCTTGAATCGTAGGGCCTAGGGATCCGGTTCCGCTCAACTGGCCTCGGCCTGCGTAGATCACATGACCTTTGTGTGCTGTAGCAAATTCGGCCATTCGCGGCGTAACCAAAATCAACAGCTCCGTGTCGGAGTATTGAAAGTTGGTAACACCGCCGATAATTCCGTTGAGCGGCAATTCCCCAAGACCCGGCGTGCCGTTTTCCGAACTGGTGCGCTGTGGCGAGAGATAACCCGCTAGTGCGGCCGTCTGATCCGTTCTCACCCTTACGGTCTGATGAATTTCCTGATTGTTTACCACCGGAATGTTGTTGAGGCTGTTGCCCGCCAGGCTGCTCAAGGTGAATTCAAATTGCAGCGTTACTTCGCCGTTGGGATGAACTCGCGGTGTCGCCTTCACTTTCAAGCCAATATCGATGTATTGGACGCCAGGGAATTGCGTGCCGACACCGCTTCCGGAAAGCAGACTAATCAGGGATGACGAGTCCAATATGATCGAGACGGTGTTAGAACCGTAATTTGTGATAGCCAGGTCCGGAAGGCCATCGCCGTTGAAATCCGCGGTCGCCACGGAATCGGGAGTGTCGCCCACCGGCACTTCAATCGGCGCACTAAACGCGCCACCTCCTACCCCAAGAAGTAGCGCAAAGGAATCATCCCCGGTGGCCGTGGTGACGATGTCCGGGATGCCGTCGCTATTGAAATCCGCGATGACAAGAGAAGTGGGGTTCGTTCCAGCGGGAGAATCCAGCCGCGTGCTGCCGGGCAGAATGAACGTGCCATCGCCGTTACCCAAAAATATGGAAACGCTGTTGCCCACCGTATTCGAACTAATAGGTGCGCCGCTATCGGCCACGGCCAAATCCAAAATTCCATCGGCATTCAGGTCAGCCGTTGCGATGTACAGTGGCGTGACTCCGGTGGAATACGTGAAGCCTTTCTGGAATGCCCCATCACCGTTTCCGCTAAATATTTCCAGAGTATTGTCGGCCGAATTGGTCACGGCGAGATCGATAAGCGTCGGATTGCTGGGGTTGAAAGCCGCCGCGACAATCGAAGTGGGAGTGCTGCCGGTGACGATGGTAGAGCCCGCCTTGAAGGTCCCGTCTCCATTCCCCAGGAAGATGCTTACCGTGTCGGCGCCTTTATTTACAATCGCAAGATCCGGAAATCCGTCTTTGTTGAAGTCGGCCACAGCGATCGATGTGGGACTGGAGCCGCTCGGTAATACGAGAGGAGACGACGGTGCATTGGTGAATGTCCCGTCGCCGTTACCGAGCAGAATGGAAACCGTGTTGTCCGTCTGATTGGCGACTGCGAGGTCGACGACTCCAGTACTGTTCGTTTTAGAATTGAAATTCCCAGTCGCGATCCAAGTGGGTCCCTTTCCGACTGTAACTGTAAGCGGGGCCTGAAAAATACCAAGTCCCTCTCCGAGGAAAATCGACAGCGTGCCGTCGGTAAAATTTGCCACCAGCACATCCTGAAAGTTGTCGTTATTTACATCGGCGGTGGCCACGAAATCAGGATTTGTTCCGGTTGGGAGAGTGCTGATCGGGAGGCTCGAGCTGGTCGGTGTCCCTGCAACGAGTTGCGTGCCGGTGGCGGTGTTTTTGGCCCCTCCGACCAAACTGGACGAGTACTGCGCCAATGATACCGGATAGCGCTCACCTACAAAGAATGTCGCCGGCTGCCCATCCTCGGCCCTAAGCAATACGCGACGGCCCGCACGCACGGTCGAAAGGAAAGTCGAAAAGTTCGCAGCCGCGCCCGGCAGCGTTGCCAAAAAAGTTGACGAGCCTCCGCCAAATGCCACCAGGGGCGGGATCGATGATGACGATCCGAAAACCTGCTGGAGGAGACCGCTCAGTGCCGCAGCGCCGCCCTGTTGCACCAGTTGAGCGGCGTTGGAGGGTATTGAATAAACTTGCGCAGACTGGGGCGGGGTAAAGCCCAGGTCCAGGCCATTCATGCGATCCACTTCGAGGACTTCAATGTCCAGAATAAGCTCGCCACCGGGCTGTTCCAAATCGTCGAGTATGTCAGTTGCGACGGCTATGGCCTGCGGCGAAGCTCGCATCGTCAGCGTGCGGCTTCTTGAATCCAGATCCGTTCGGGTTATTCCTGCAACTTCCCGCACCAGCCGCATGACCTCCGTCATTTGTTCGGTGGTTTCCGAATTAGACAGAAGGACTGTACGCACGATAGAAATGTCGTAATCCTTATGCTTCTGCGGCGTATCTTGCGCCACAAAAAACAGATGCTTCGTGAGTGGCCGCCAGAAAGTTCCTGTTGCTTCGCCGAGAACCCGCATGACCGTGGCGAAATCCACGTCTTCCAGGTCGATACGGATCGGCAGCTCGTGAAGGTCCACGTCAAAAGCTACTTCGACGCCGAATTTTTGGGCGACTTCCTGGTATGCCGACTGTGTTCGCCCTCGAAAATGGAACGATTGAGTTCCGGGGCGATGATCGAGCAGGACCTGGGGCTCGAGTTCCGGACCACTGGCGACTTCTTTGGCGCGCGTCGGATCAAGCGCTTCTAGTTCAATTAGACGTTCCCGAATTGTTTTATTCGTTGGATCCAGTTCCCGAGCTTGACGCAAAGTGTGCAGCGCGTCGGGAAGCTGGCCGGAAACCGCCTGGCGCTCAGCCAAATCGACCTTCATTTGCACGACGTGACCTTTGGCCACAGCCTGATGTATCAAATAATCTTTGTTGCTTGGGTCCCAATCTACGGCGTCCGAATACGCGTCGTAAGCCGCTCGCCAGTCGCCTGCCTGCTCGATCTTTAGGCCTTGTTTGCAGGCTTGTTTTCCCTTCTTGACGTCTTCTTTTCGTGGCGGAGCCGCAAGTTGTTGCTCAAGGGGCGCAGCACTGCCGTCAGCCGCGGACGGTTTTTGATTCTGTTGGGTTGCGTTTGAACTCCGGGAGTTTTGGTTTCGCGGGAATGCGTTCAGGTAAGAGATATCCAGGCCAGCGAGAGAACAAAGCAGAGTGACCGCGCCCAACCAGGCTGCAAGCGGAAAGGGTCGCAGAAAAGACTTTAGCCGCGTGCGAGCCACAGTCCATGAGTGATGCAGGGAAGTCATTCGAATATAAGATGCCATTCTACAGGGAAACGTGAGCAGGGTGTTGAAGCACGATGAAACCGCTTGATTTAGGAGCAGCGCGGGGATAAACTGGGTTTTCCAGTTGTAAATCACTTTCAACTGGGAACTTATGCTCTCTGCGCTCCTCTTGGCTCTTCGTGAAGGTGTCGAAGCCGCGCTGGTCGTTGGCATTGTCCTCGTCTATCTGGATCGCACTGGCCGCCGCGCTCTGGTTAGCTACGTGTGGGGCGGCGTGGTTCTTGCTGCGGGGGCTAGCGTCGCTGCTGCAGTGCTGTTAAATCGCTGGCAGGTCAGCGAGGACGGCTTCGAAGGCCTGCTGATGCTGCTGGCATCGGCGCTCGTGATCTCCATGATCGTTTGGATGAATCGCGTGGCGCGGCATCTGAAGAAGGAAATCGAGCAGCGGGTGGAAGCGTACGCTCGGAAGTCCAAGCGCGGCGCGGGATTGGGCATAGGTGCTTTCGTTTTCTTGATGGTGGTTCGCGAAGGCGCGGAACTGGTGTTGGTTTTGCGTGCGGTGGAACTTTCCAGCGCGGGCGTCCAAGTGTGGATCGGCACGGCGCTGGGCATTGCGATCGCAGTTGCCGTCGGCGTTTTCTTCTTTCAGGGGACCCTGCGAATTCCTCTGCAACGGTTTTTCAAAGCTACCAGCGCCATCCTGATGGTGGTAGCGTTTCAACTTGCCCTCACAGGCGTGCATGAACTCAGCGAAGCGATGTGGATTCCTTCGAGCAAGACCGAAATGTCTACCCTTGGGCCCATCGTGCGCAATGAGGTTTTTTTCTTCGTTTTGATTCTGGGCGCTGCGGCACTGGTGGTGCTTCGTGAATGGTTCAGCGCCAAGCAGCCGGCGGTTGACGAAGCCGCGAATCCTGCCGTTCGGCGCATGCGCGAGTATGAATTCAAGCGGCAGCGTCGCTGGAGTTTTGCTGCCGCGATTTTGTGCGTCGCCGTTGTCTTATCATTCGCCGGAGAATACGTGTACGGGCGCGTGGCTGCGGCGCCATCACCTGCGAAAAGACTGATCGCCCAGGACAATCAAGTTCGCATCCCGCTTTCTGATTTGACGGATTCGAGCCTGCATTTCTACACGGCTGACTTGGACGGCTCGGTGATCCGCTTTCTGGTTATTCATAAGCAAAACGGAGACTATGCTGCCGCGCTGGACGCCTGCCAGATTTGCGGCACCGCGGGCTATCGGCAAGAAGGTCAAAGTGTGATCTGCCGGAATTGTGGCGCTTCGATTTATATTCCGTCGATCGGGCAATCGGGCGGGTGCAATCCCATCAGTGTGAAGTCTCAAGTTGCAGGAGGCGAAGTGATCGTGGATCTTTCCGCGCTTGGTGAAGCAGCTTCCAAGATTCGTTCCTGAACCTATGTTTGCCCGCCTGGTACGCCAATCCTTCGTTCGCAACCCTAAACGCAAAATACTGACCGCCGCGGCGCTGGTGGTTGGGATGGCCGTGGCGACGGCGACTCTTACCGTCGCGCTTGAGGTTGGCGACCGTCTTGCGCACGAATTCCGTAGCCTTGGCGCGAATCTGCTTGTCACGCCTGAATCAGACACGCTGCCGGTGGAAATTGGCGGCGTGGACTACCGCCCTGTGGATGAAGGCGCTTATTTGAAGGAGTCGGACCTCGGGGCATTGAAGACGATTTTCTGGCGTCACAACATTTTGGGGTTTACGCCGTTTCTGGATGGGCCGGCCTCACTACAGGTAAATGCAAATAGCGCGCATGTGCCGGTGACTTTGATTGGAACGTGGTACCAACATGACGTTCCAGTACCTGACGGTACGATGTTCAAAACAGGTTTGAGCGTTACGCATCCCTGGTGGAAATTGGAAGGGCGTTGGTTCGCGGATGGAGCGAATGAATGTGTGCTGGGGGCTGCGTTGGCACAAACGATGCCTGGGCTGAAGCGGGGGCAGACGATCAATGTGAGTTACCAGCCGTCCGGCGGTACGTCTCCTGCAAAATCGGTTCCGCTTTTGGTCACCGGCATCGTCTCGACCCAGGACGCGGAGGATAAAGGGATTCTTGTGCCGCTTTCCGTGGCACAGAATCTGTCGGGGCATCCGGCGCAATTTCGACAACTCTTTGTGAGCGCGCTGACGAAGCCAGCTGATGCGCTAGCTGAACGCGGTGAGCGCGCGGAGTTTGACAAGAATATTCAGCTCACTCCGACCGAATACGATCGCTGGTTTTGCTCGCCCTACATTTCTTCGATCAGCTTTCAAATCAGGACGGTTTTGCCCGGCACCGAAGTCCACGCGATTCGGCGCGTGGCGGAAACCGAAGGCCGCGTTCTGTCTCGCGTGGGCATGCTGCTTTGGATCGTGACGCTGGGAGCGCTATGCGCCGCGGCTTTAGCCGTGGCGGCAACTTCAGCGACCACTGTGCTCGAGCGACAAGAGGAAATCGGCGTGATGAAGGCCTTGGGCGCGAGCAATTCGCTGGTGGGCGCGATTTTTCTCGGCGAACAATTAATGCTTGCGATCGTTGGGGGAGCCATAGGATTCATTGCTGGCGCGGGTCTGGCGCGCGTGCTGGGGGCCAGCGTATTCGGCGCGCCCGCAGAGCCCCGCCTGGTTTTGCTTCCGATCATATTGGGTGTCGCAGCGATCGTAGCAATCGCCGGAAGCCTGCTTCCGTTGCGCCGCGCGACGCATTTCGAAGCAGCCCTGATTCTGAGGGGCGGATGATGTTCTGGCGGCTGGTGTTTCAGCTTATTGCTGGAAGCCGCGGGCGGTTGGCGGTTGCGATTCTCGCGATCGTCAGCGGCGCTGCAGTTATTTCCACGCTCTTAAATCTGGATCTCGGCGTACAGAACGAGTTGACACAGGAATTCAGCGCTCTCGGTGCGAACATTGTAATTTCGCCGGCCGACCTTGCACAGACGCAGAATAATGAAACACCTTCGTTGATGAGCGAGGATCAGGTTCTCGGCGCAATCGATAAGTTGCCAACGTCTGAGGTCGCCGCCGCGCCGTATCTATACATCGTCGCGCGCGCGAACGGCACTCCGGTAGTCGTGGCTGGAACTTGGCTGGATCAGGCGCAGAAAATCGAGCCCACTTGGAAGCTGGAAGGGAACTGGATATCATCGCGTAACGATAATTCGAGCTGCTTGGTCGGTCGCGGCGCTGCGCGGAAATTGCATCTGATCCCGGGCGGTAACCTGGGACTCAGCTACCTAAACAACAGCACGCAATGCTCGGTGGCCGGGATCGTGGATGCTGGAGGCACTGAAGACAACCAGGTTTTTGCCAGTCTGGGAGTCGTGCAGCGCATGGCTGATTTGCCGGACCGCATCGGGCTGGTACAAATCAGCGTAAGCGGTGCGCCAAAAAGCATCGAAGCTTACGGGTCACACCTGGCAAGCGTTCTGCCAGCAAACGCTCAAGTGCGTCTCATCCGCCAAATAACTGACGCGGCGGGCGCATTGCTCGGCCGCATTCAGCTCCTTATTTTTTCGATGGTAGTGCTGATATTGATTCTCACAGCACTGTGCGTCCTGGGGACTATGACTGCTTTGGCTATGGAAAGACGAAAGGATGTCGGGCTGATGAAGTCGCTAGGTGGCTCAATTTCGCGAATCATGGGACTATTTCTCGCCGAAGTGGGCGTGCTGGGGGCTCTTGGTGGACTGACTGGGGCACTGCTCGGTGTAGCTCTTTCATACTGGGTGGGATTGCGGGTGTTTGGCGCTGCGATCTCGCCGCGTTGGGAAATTTTTCCGGTCACAATACTGTTGATGATGATTGTGGCGCTCGCGGGCGCGCTTCCGTTACGCGCGCTCGGCAGTGTAAAGCCGGCTGTGATATTGCGGGGGCAATAGCGAATCGTGACAACGGTCGTCGACATCGAAAATCTGCGCAAGGAATTTGGCAGCGTGCGCGCGCTCGATGGTGTTTCTTTTCAAATCGAAGAGGGCGAATGGATTGCCATCATGGGGCCCTCGGGCTCGGGCAAGACCACGCTGATAAATATCATGGGTGGGCTTGATTCACCGACGTCCGGACGAGCAGTGGTGGATGGTACGGACCTAGCGCGATTGGACGAAGCGGGGCTGACGCGTTTTCGCGCGGAAAAGATCGGGTTCGTTTTTCAGCAATTTCATTTGGTGTCGTACCTCACTGCGCTCGAAAACGTAATGCTAGCGCAGTATTTTCACAGCACGACGGATGAGAAGGAAGCGCGTGATTCGCTCGAGCGTGTCGGCCTCGGTGATCGCGTGGCACACCTTCCTTCGCAGCTTTCTGGCGGTGAACAGCAGCGCGTGGCGGTGGCGCGTGCGTTGATCAACCATCCGACGTTGATTCTTGCTGACGAGCCCACCGGCAACCTCGATGAGGCCAATGAAGAAATTGTGCTTAATCTTTTGCGGGAGCTCCATCAGGAAGGGCACACCATCTTGATGGTGACGCATGCGGCGTCGATCGGTAATTTGGCAGATCGACGCATCGAGCTTGCTCATGGGCGTCTCGTGCCGGTTGCGGCTGGGGCTCTTAAGCCGGAGCCGGCTTGAGACTGCAATCGAGCATAGGGTTTAAATGTAGCGCCGCGGTCTGTAGCGCGGCATCATTCCGTGCTCGCCGACCCAGGCTCGTAAGGCGTCGAATTCATAGCCGGACCAATAATTGATTACAGATCGCGAATTAAGGGACTTGATGCCAATACCACAGGACGTTCGGAAGAAGCCGACTAGTATTAAAGTGCACGTTTCGACCGGCGAGGGCGTTGAAATCACCTGGGCGGACTCGCACACGAGCCGCTATGACTTTCCTTATCTGCGAGATCATTGTCCCTGCGCGCTTTGCAACGACGAGCGCGAGAAGAAAGCCAAGGGTGGACCGGCATCCGCAGTTCTGCCGATGTTTAAGCCACGCGTCACGGCCAAGAGTGCGAATGCGGTGGGCAACTATGCGATTCTAATCCAGTTTTCCGACAGTCACGCCACGGGAATTTTCAGCTTCGAGCACCTACGCGAACTTTGCCCGTGCGAGGCGTGTGGCAGGGAATTCCGGTCGGCAGCGAAGCAAAGTTCAACTTAGAGCGCGCGCTCATCCCTGACAGTTCGCGGATTTCTGGCGCTTTTTTAAAGTTCGCTTGCCGCTTAGTAACCGTGTGGAGCGCCTAGAGTTTGAGGCTTCTTTTTGGTCCGATTTCAACGTATAGTTCTTGCCCGCACATAACAAGCGTATGGTTTCCAATTCCACGGGTCCCACATTCACACCAGGTCGCGCCCGCCCTGTAGCCAAAGTCCTAGTGGCCACCACGGCCATGCTAGCGTTTATTTCCTTCTGGCGTGCTGCGGCTATCGTCCTCAACGATCTAGCTTCCTCGGCCTATTACGCCGGCGGCGAAGCTGAGCAGTTTATTGGCAAGACAGCACCGTGGTTCATCCTCGGAATCATGCTGTTTTCCTACGCGGTGCGCGCGATCTACGTTGAAAGCTGCAGCATGTTCGTTCGCGGAGGAGTGTACCGCGTCGTAAAGGAAGCACTGGGCGGAACCTTGGCCAAATTCTCCGTCTCTGCCCTCATGTTTGATTACGTCCTCACCGGTCCGATCAGCGGTGTTTCCGCCGGGCAGTACCTGGTGGGAGTGATCAACGAGCTGCTACACCACGCGAGAATCCCGTTGTACCTCAACGTGAACGCGACCGCCGCGACGGTAGCGATCGTCATCACCCTGTATTTCTGGTGGGAAAACATCAAAGGCGTGCCGGAATCGAGCGGCAAGGCTCTGCGCATTATGCAGCTCACCACCATCATGGTGGTGGTGCTCATTAGTTGGTGCGTGTATACGCTGTGGGTGAGGAGCGGCTGGCATTTGCCTCCCTGGCCTACTCAGCAAAATATGAAGTTGGATCGCGGCTCGTTGGGCTGGCTGGACCGCTA
This sequence comes from uncultured Acidobacteriota bacterium, assembly GCA_963703675.1. Taxonomy (GTDB): domain Bacteria; phylum Acidobacteriota; class Terriglobia; order Acidiferrales; family UBA7541; genus Palsa-295. The sequence goes on from CAVPFH010000019.1 coordinate 600,889, forward strand.
TCAATGGGCTCACGCCGTCACGCTAATAATCATCTTCGTCGGGCTCGGCCATTCCGTGCTGGCCATGAGCGGTGAAGAATCCCTCGCACAGGTTTATCGCGAAATTGAGCGGCCCAAGCTTAAGAACCTGAAAAAAGCTGGACTTGTGATTTTCATCTACAGCTTAGTATTCACCTCGCTCGTATCTTTCTTTGCAGTGATGATTATTCCTGACAGCGTCCGTGGAAACTTCACCGAGAACCTGATCGGTGGATTGGCCATGCACTTGGTAGGAAGTTTTCGCGTGCGGGTGGCGTTTCACGTGTTTGTGGTGGTGGTCGGCACGCTGATTCTCGCCGGGGCCGTGAACACAGCCATTGTCGGATCCAACGGCGTTTTAAACCGCGTGTCGGAAGATGGAGTGTTGACCGACTGGTTCCGCCATCCGCACCGTAGATTTGGTACGACCCACCGGATCATAAACCTCGTGGTTTTATTTCAAATCATCACCATTATCGCCAGCCGGGGCGACGTAACTTTTCTGGGTAACTTGTATGCCTTTGGAGTGATTTGGAGCTTTTCGATGAAGGGCATCGCGGTGCTGGTGCTGCGTTATACGCACCCACAGGATCGCGAGTATCGCGTGCCACTCAATCCGGTGATTTTCGGCAAGGAAATCCCCGTTGGACTCGGGCTAATCACCCTGGTGCTGGTTGCGATTGCCGTGATCAATCTCTTCACTAAACCGTCGGCGACCGTCGCAGGAGCCGTTTTCACAGTTCTGCTTTTTACCGTATTTGAAATCTCTGAGCATCGCATGCGTAAACGCGCGGCCGGCGCAGCGCACGTCGAGCTCGATCAGTTTAATCTTGCACCGGAAGCCGAGCTGACTCCCACAAGCGTGGGTGTTGCGCCGGGAAATATTCTGGTTCCAGTGAGCACATATTACGCTTTGTATCATCTCGAAGCTGTCCTGCGGCGCGCACGTCAAAAAGAAGCCGATATCGTTGTGCTGCATGTGCGCATGCTGCGCCGGGCGGCATCAGGCGAATACGAGCTGACTCCCGACCAGCTTTTTAGCACCATCGAACAACTGCTCTTCACCCAGGTGCTCGCGCTCGCGGAAAAAGAGGGCAAACCCGTCCGGTTGGCTGTCGCGGCATCGAACGATCTGTGGGAAGGCATTTTGCGTACTGCGATGAATTTGCGATCAAGCACCATCGTGGTGGGAAGTTCGGCGAAGAGGTCCGTGATTGAACAGGCGCGCGAAATAGGACTCGCCTGGGAGCGCATGCCCGAGCCACGTCCGCGCGTCACGCTTGAAATATTCACGCCGTCCGGCAACGAACAGATTTTTTATCTCGGCCCGCACGCCCCGCGGCTCACGCCAAAAGAGATCGATTTGCTCCACAAACTGTGGCTGCAACTGAGCGATAAGCTGCCGGGCCAAGAGGTCCATCACCACGATATCGTGCATTTTGCGTTGGGGGAAGTTGAGCGAGAAATGGCGCAGGGCGAAACAGATGGCGTGCTCCAGCGGCTTCGCCAGCACATTGAAGAAATAAAGGATCGACGCCAGATGGCGGCTGAAGAAACTGAGAAATTGCCGGGGAATACTTCCCCGTTTGATCCTAAGTTGTAAGCTTCACCGGAAGGCTTCGGTGCGCACCCTCGTCGTTCTTAGGCAGGCAATTCAGAGGTGCAATTCGGGCATCGTCGCGCCTTCGCAGGAATCGCCGAAGCGCAATAAGAGCACTCTTTCGTCGCCGGAGCGGCGGCTGGCGCGGGCCGGTTCCAGCGATTTACCATTCGCACTAGTAGAAATACCACAAAAGCCACGATCAAGAAATCGACGATGTTATTCAGGAAAACTCCGTAATTAACTGTGGGCGCTCCCGCCGCTTTGGCCTCCGCGAACGACGCATACGATTTGCCGGACAGATTTATAAAGAGATTGGAGAAATCGACCTTGCCGAGGATGAGCCCGATGGGCGGCAGGATGATGTCAGACACCAAGGACGTTACGATCTTGCCGAAGGCCGCGCCGATAATGAAGCCTACGGCCAAGTCCAGCACATTGCCTTTCATTGCAAATTCTTTGAATTCCTTCAGCATGGTTGTGCTCCCTGATTACTATTGAGAAATTGCAATGGAAGCCGCGCCAAAGCTTCGTGGCAGTATTCGATGCGGCCCAAACTGCTGCGCGGGAGGTTATCCGGAACAGCCTTCGCTGGCAAGTGCAAAGGCGAAAATCTTCAGCTTTCTATGGAATCGCTTATTTATTGTTTTTTGTGAACTGCGGAGAGCTCAGCGAACCTTCCGTGGCCTGAGTTTTGCGGAATGAGAATACCACGCCCAAAAGCCCGCGAAGAACCAGAATCGAGCCAGCCACGCTCAGCAACAGCGGTGCATAGCGCACCGGCAAAAACGGAATTGCCAGGATGGAAACGCCCACCAGCGCCAACGAACCGGCTCGAATCTGCGATTCCAAGCGCGTAGTTTTTGTGTCCCGTCGCATGCCAGCCCGAGCTCCCCAATAAATAAATACGACACCAAGAGCGATCAGAGCAGCGGGACGCGCCGGCAGACCGGTGCTGCCGGACACGGAAAGCAAAATAAGCAAAGCCCCGAGAAGCAGCATTATGAATTCGTTCAGAAGCCGAAAGAGGTTTTGAGGAATGGCCATTACAGTAGACTGTCTTCGTCGCCATTATCGCGCAGCCCACGGAGGCGCGCAATTCGGGCGCCGAATCGGAGTATTCCCGACGGCGCGTGAAGACTACTGTCACTGGCGCGCGATGATACAATAATTCGTTGGACAGTTATTGCCGCACAGTGTCGAGCCATCCAATACATGGGAGAGATTTCAGTGCATAAGGTCGTAATCATAGGTAGCGGGTGTGCGGGACTTACGGCTGCAATCTATGCTGCGCGCGCCGATTTGAAGCCGATTGTGCTGGATGGCTATGAACCCGGGGGCCAGCTCGCGCTGACGACATTGGTCGAAAATTTCCCCGGCTTCCCGGATGGCATCCTTGGTCCAGAATTGATTGAGAATTCGCGCAAACAGGCGCAGCGGTTCGGCACGGAATTTCGCTCCGGCGCGGTCACATCGGTCGACCTCAGCCGGCGGCCCTTCAAAATCGTCGCCGGAAAAGATACCTATGAGGCCGAGACCCTAATCGTTGCAGCCGGAGCGTCGGCGCGAATGCTCGGGATCGAATCGGAGAAGCACCTCCTGGGTCACGGAGTTTCCACGTGTGCCACCTGCGATGGCTTCTTCTTTCGCGGCAAGGAAATTATGGTAGTCGGCGGAGGCGACACGGCGATGGAGGAAGCCACCTTCCTCACCAAATTTGCCAGCAAGGTCACTCTGGTTCACCGCCGAAACGAATTTCGCGCCACCCGGATCATGCTGGATCGGGCGCGTGCGAATGAAAAAATTGAGTTCCTTACGCCCTTCGTGGTGGAAGAAGTTCACGACATGGACAAGAAATCCGTGGAAAAAGTCAGAGTCCTCAACGTAGAGACAAACCAAACGAAAGAGATCGAGGTGTCGGGCGTTTTCGTGGCTATCGGGCATGATCCGAACACTAAGATATTCAAAGGGCAGCTGGACATGGACGAGGGCGGATACTTAATCACTCACGACGGGCCGAAGACAAACATTGAAGGCGTTTTTGCCGCGGGCGACGTACAGGACCATCATTACCGACAAGCCGTAACGGCCGCCGGTTCTGGGTGCATGGCCGCCATCGAGGCTGAGCGCTTTCTTGCCAGCCGTAGGAGCTGACATGTTCGAGGTTGCTTCAATGCAATTCCCACGAATTTTGAGGATCGTTCTTCTCTAATGCGTTCGCTTCTTTTGCATCTTTCCGAGAGCAAACGGCTCGCTCCTTTCATCATGAAAAACGGCGTCAGCCGGCGAGTGGCACGACGGTTTGTCGCTGGGGAAGCGCTCGACGACGCTGTGGAAGCGGCGCATCATGTAAATCACAGCCTGCAATTGGCTAGCCTGGATTTGTTGGGCGAAAACGTATCGGATGAAGCTGGAGCTCGCCGTGCCGCGGACAACTACATTGCGATTTTCGATCGCATCGCGGAAGAACACCTGGATGCCAACGTCTCGTTGAAGCTTACCCAGCTGGGATTGGACCTCAGCGAAAACCTGTGCCAGGAACTGCTTGAAGGAATTGTGGCGCATGCCACAAACCAGGGAAATTTTGTGCGCATCGACATGGAGGGTTCGCCCTACACCGAGCGCACGGTGAAAATTACAAAGCGCGTGCGCGAAAAATATATCGGTGTCGGTACCGTGATGCAGGCCTACTTGTTTCGTGCGGAAAAGGACATTCGGGACCTGCTAGCCGTGGGATGCCGAATTCGCCTTTGCAAGGGCGCGTACAAAGAACCGGCCGAAGTCGCATTCCCCAATAAAGCCGACGTAGATGCCAACTATGTGAAGCTCATGAAAATCCTGCTCCCCAGCGGCATCTATCACGGTATAGCAACGCACGATCCCGCAATGATTCAAGCAGCCAAGGACTTCGCATACGATCGAAGTATCAAGCGTGATCAGTTTGAGTTTCAGATGCTATACGGTATCCGCACGGATTTACAGCGGCAGTTAGTGCGCGAAGGATTTCGCGTGAGGGTGTACATTCCGTTCGGAGTCGATTGGTTCCCCTACTTCATGCGCCGCCTTGCCGAAAGGCCGGCAAACGTAGGATTTTTTCTGCGCAACCTGTTTCCGAGATCAGGTGGCGATGGCGGGCATTAGTTAGCTTCGCAAAAAGCTCAACTCTCTGAGACTTTCGACGCTGCTCATATCTTACGGCAGATAGCCACTCCGTCCCGCAACGGCACGATGACAGAAAATAGTTGCGGCGAGGTGTAGATCATTTCGTTGAACTGCAAAATGCCTCGTGTTTGATCATCCTTAGGGGGTTCAGCGACCCGGCCGGACCACAGAACATTGTCCGTGATCAACAGTCCTCCGCTTTTCAGGCGCGGAAGGGACTTCTTCAGTGCGGCCGGATATTGATGTTTGAAGACATCGATCAAAATGATGTCGAATTCGCCTGCCACGCTGTCGATCAGCTCCACGGCTTCTCCCGTCATGAAGCGAATTTTTTTCGCAACGCCCGCTCTTTCGAAGTTCTTCCCTGCGAGCTCTTTATTCGCCTGGTCGCCGTCGGTGCAGTAGATCTCCGCACTGGGTCCGGCTGCGAGCGCAAACCAGATTGCGGAGTATCCAATCGCCGAACCCATCTCGAAGATGCGCTTAGCCCCGGAAATCAGCGCCACGAGCGATAATAGCCGCCCACAGTCAGGACCGATGATGGGGATGTTGTGCTGTTTGGCGTAGCTTTCCATATCCGCCAGCACAGGGTCGCGCTCCGGCAAGATGCTTGAGAGGTACTTCTCGACGAGTGGTTCCAGAATTCCGGGCATCCACGCTCCTATGCTGGTGAAGTCACTCTCGAACTAAGCTCTCCGATAGATTCGCCCGGCTTGAGTACGTGAATTTCCAGGCCACTGATGTCTTGTGTAAGCTGCCGCACTTGCTCAGGCCGGCCGACGAGCTGTGGAAAGGTTCCGAAGTGCATGGGGATTACGTGACGGACGTTCAAAAAGCGAATGGCCATAGCCGCCTCGCGCGGTCCCATGGTGTAGTGGTCTCCAATGGGCAACAACGCGACATCTGGCGAGTAAAGCTCACCGATAAGTTTCATGTCTCCGAAAAGAGCTGTGTCGCCGGCGTGATAGACGGCCAATCCACCCGGTAGCCGGATGATATAGCCGCAAGCTTCACCGCCATAGGCGATTTGGTCGCCGTCTTGTATTCCGCAGGAATGCACGGCGTTGACCATCGTTACTTCGATCTCGCCGACTTTCTGAGTGCCGCCTTTATTCATGCCGTTGGTGTTGGGAACGCCTTTCGACTCCAGCCAGGCGCATACTTCATGAATGCCAACGATTTGGGGTTTGAACTTCTTGGCAAGCTCCACCACATCGGCGATGTGATCGAAATGGCCGTGAGTAACCAACATGGTGTCGACGCGCTCAAAGTCCTTGTGGGTCTCGGGGCACATCGGGTTGGTCTGAATCCACGGATCTATCAGAATTACTTTTCCGCTCGGTGTTTCGATGCGAAATGCTGCGTGGCCCAACCAGGTCAATCGATTGCCGCGCGTCGGGAGCATTGCGATTCTCCTAGTCATGAGTCGGATAAAATTGAAATGCCAACGATCGCTGAGTGACGTGAACTCAATCTGTTCCGTTGGACAGCGCGCCCAGCGTGGCTCGAAACGCTTGCTCGAATACTGGCCTTGGGCGCGTTCCCAGGAAAAAACCGATAATATTTCCGTCTTTTCCGTAAAAAATGGTTTGCGGCATAGTTCCTTTCCACTCGGGATTTATGCCGTCATAGAAAGCATCCAGGTTGATTCCAGGTTTTTGGCGGTAGTTGGAAAAAGTAGGCTGCGTGCGCAATAGGAAGCGTCTTACCAGGTTCATGTCGGATTGATCGTCCATGTCAATCCCGATCACGTTGACGCCTTCGGGCTTGAATTGCTTCGCCAGTTCGACGATCAGCGGGTACTCATCTCGGCACGGTTCGCACCACGTGGCCCAGAAATTCACCACCAGCGCCTTCTCGTGATACTTGGCTATGAGTTGCTGATAGCCGGCGAGATCGATCAAAGGCGGGTCGGGCACAGCCGTGGTTTTGCCGGCGTGAGAGTTCTGCTTAGTCGATTCAGTTTGCGTACGGGCAGGGACAACGGCAAGAAGGGGCACAGCCGATAACATTGCGAGATCCAGCAGCCAGCGATGGCGCATTCCAGGGCTCCAGAGCTTACACAGTCATTCTATCGGTACTCGAGGACTTCCAGCAAGGCGGCAAAGGTTTGACGAATTTTCAATTGGCCGGGCGCTTGTACCCGCCTCGCTTTGGTGATATAAAAAATGTTCGGAGTTAACAACGAGATTCCCAGTTAGATGGTCCTATAACCTCTGGTTTTGAGGAGAAATCGAAATGGCCTACGTGATTGCCGAACCTTGCATCGGCACAAAAGACACAGCCTGTGTTGACGTCTGCCCGGTGGACTGCATCCATCCGCGCAAGGATGAGGCAGATTTCGAGGCTGAAAAGCAGCTCTACATTCACCCCGACGAATGCATCGACTGCGGCGCCTGCGTCCCGGTTTGCCCGGTGACAGCCATTTTCGCTCTGGAAGACTTGCCGGAGAAGTGGTCCAGCTTCACGCCGATAAATGCGGATTGGTATAAGAACAAGCAGGCTTGATTTTTTCGGGTTACGGTTGCGGCGTGTAACTTACAGGCGATTTCGCGAGCGGCGGGTAGAAAAGACCGCCGTTTTTTTACTTGCTCTGAAATTCTAAATTTCCAGTCCTAACACCTGCCGGCCGTTGGGGCTGATCATGCTGGGGTTCCACGCCGGCTCCCACACAATCTCCACCTTCACGTCCCGGACTTCATCGACGGCTGCTACCCGCGTGCGAACTTGATCTGGAATGGCGAGCGCCGACGGACACCCCTGCGTTGTCAGCGTCATTTTGACTGCGACGTTTCCCTCGGCATCGTTCTGGACGTCGTAAATCAGGCCCAAGTCCACTATGTTGATGGGTATCTCGGGGTCGTAGCATTGGCGCAGAGCTTCTAAAATCCGTTCACGATCCAGCGGCATTCGTTTTCTCCTTCCACGGTTGCTAATACCGGTTCTGACGCTAAGGGCGATTTGTTGTATTGGTTTTGTCGCGCAACCAGCGTTCCACACACTGAGCGGCGTGTCAATGAGCTCGCAGCCGATACTTGGTTCGCTGTTAGAATAGCGGCTTTATAGCCGCCAGCGGAAGGAGGGAAGCCCTTGAAACGCATTCTGAGCGTTGTGCCGGCATTCGTCATTGCGGGGATCTTTTTGCAGGTGTGCGCTGGTGCGGCGATTCATGCAAGGGAATCGCCGCAACATTCAAAGCCAAAAGCCGAACAGTCGCCGACGGTCATCACCCTGACTGCGACGGATCTTCATTTCGAACCCTCCGTGATACATCTGACAGTTGATGAGCGTTATGAACTGCAAGTGACCTCGCCGGACTCCACTCGCGGCATTCGTATCAGCCCTTTCCCAAATGGGGGCAAAGCAAATACGCCACCAGGGCTGTCTTTTCCTAGTGGCGAGGACTGCTGGAAATTGCAAAAGGGCGAGACGGTCATCATCGGCATTGTGCCAACCGAGCCGGGTACTTATACCTACAGTTGCTGCAAAGCTTGCGGCAAGGCTGAGAAGAAAATGACCGGTCGGATAATTGTGGACCGCTAGAGCCAACGCCAGCCACCTGATTTAATTGTTGTTTTTTTGTTTTGATACATTTTGAGAATGACACCCGATTGAAGGCGACAATCCAAAAACCGCGACTTTGCGTCCTTCGTCAGTCTGCTTTCCATTTGTTCTAAACGTTTTTCACAGCTGAGCGATACTAATTCAAGCGGCAGACCCTTGCTGACTTGCCCGTGGCTACGCTAGTGAGTTTCCTGGAATGGTTGAAATCTAATATGGAGTGAAATTTCCGAATTGCTGAAACCTTCGCCGTTGGAAATCGGCACCTGGCTCGTCACTTTTCTTTTGACGGTCTTTGCGGACCTAACAGTAGCGGTCGAGGCGGGGATGATTCTCGCCGCGCGGGTCTTAAAGGTGACCGAAACTACGACAGTTTCGCAGGTCATCGAAGAGTATCTGAAGGTATCTGCCCCAGCGTGCCGGAAGCCCGAGAACGCGCCAAAACACCATGGTCACTGAAAAAACTGGTGGAAGCGGAAACGGATGGCTGGAGTCGTGGAGTGCCGCTGCTCGAGACTGATTGGCTAACTCGTCGTGCCCTCGCTGCCCGTGTCCAGCTTCCCGCCGTAGCGCTGAATTGTAGGGATTTCGTGGTCTCCCGGCCTGTTTTTTTCGCCGAGCCTTCGCGCCCACCATTTTGCACTTTTGCGCAAGTCTTCCACGCCAATTCCAAAGTGTTCTGCGGGAAAGCGCGAGATTTTTACAATACCTGCAGCGAGCAATGTCTCCGCGCCGTCTGGATTGCCGCGGCGATAGTGGTGAAAAGCGGCTGCGACTTGTATGAGTCCTTGCAGAAAAGTCTTTTCCGGCTCGGCCTCGGTCAGCCAGATTTCCTCCCACACTTCATGCGCCTGGAAAAATTCTCGCGCGTTGAAGTGCCGCAGACCGCGCTCAAATCGTTCGCATTTCTCGCTGGGGTTCATTGTTCGCTTGTTCAATTTCCAATCGAATTTCGCGGCGGCGTGACATGATAGCAGCCGGTGAGGACGAGACTGATGCAAATAAAGATCGATCTGCCGGGAGTGAAACTGGGTGTCGTCGAAGCCGACGACGTGGGCGTGACGTTAGCCGATGCAGATCTCGCGCAATTGATGGGCGAAGTATGCGACCGCAAACGGAAAGAGTTCACCATCGAAAGTCTGGCCGAATCTGAATCCGTTCGCACCGTTCGCGCCATGTTCCGCGAATGGGGCATGGATCCCTCGAAATACCGGCCCTCTTCGGAGGCATTACTTCGCCGGGTGATCCAAGGCAAAGGCTTATATCGTGTATCCAACGTTGTGGACATAGGAAACTTGGGATCGATAGAGACAGGCCGGCCGTTCGGTTGTTACGACCGTTCGAGAATCAGCGAACCGGTCACCTTACGTCACGGCGCGTCGGGCGAACATTACGAAGGCATCGGCAAACAAACATGGCACCTCGAAGGGAGACCAGTTCTAGCCGACCCGGCAGGTCCGTTCGGTAGCCCTATCAGCGATTCCACACGCAGCATGATCACCGAGTGTGCAACTCAAATTATGATCGTAATGTACGTCCCCGTCCGAACACCTGATGTTTCCTTGCAGGTCGCTATCGCCCGGCTCACCTCTCGACTCACGCAATTCGCAGGAGCAACGACCTTCCGGACCGATATCTGCCTGTCCTGAAACGCTCGAGTGCGCCCCTGCTCGAACGATCGATGTTGCCGGATTGTGTGTGTTAGGCCGCAATGCCTCCGAAGGGCCGTTGGGCAGTATGCCAATCAGAGTTATTCTGATGATGCTTCAGTGAGGCCTCGCGGTGGTGAAATTTCAGCTTGTCCTTCTCGTGCACGCGCACCAGCCGGTCGGCAACTTTGACGACGTAATCGAGCGTGCATACACCCAATCCTATTTGTCTTTTCTGCAAACTCTGTCGCGCCATCCATCGATTCAGGTTGGACTGCATTACACGGGTTCGTTGCTGGAATGGATTGAGAAAGCCCATCCGGAGTACTTCGACCAGCTTCGAACGCTGGCGACACGCGGTCAGGTGGAAATGGTCGGAGGAGGTTTTTATGAACCGATACTGGTAGCGATTCCGCCGCAAGACCGCCACGAACAAATCACTCGCTTGTCGGATTACGTTCAAGAACATTTCGGCGTGCGGCCGCGAGGCGCATGGCTGGCCGAGCGCGTTTGGGAGCCGCAACTGCCCTCGTCGCTCGCCACATCTGGCGTGGAATACACGCTAGTAGACGACAATCATTTTCTTGGCGCGGGTTTTGAACTCAATCAGCTCTGCGGCTACTACCTTGCCGAAGACCAAGGTATCACCGTGAAGGTATTGCCCGGCCTTAAAATGTTCCGCTACCTGATTCCATTCCGCGATCCAGAGGACAGCATCCAATTCCTGCGCGCCTGCGCGAACGAGCATGCCGGCGGCTTCGCGGCGATGGGTGATGATCTCGAAAAATTCGGAGTTTGGCCGGGTACCTATGAGCTTTGTTACGGCCACGGGTGGCTGGAGAATTTCTTCGTCGCGCTGGAGAGAAATCAAGAGTGGCTGGAGACCGGCACGCCGCAAGCCGCCGCTTCATCGCATCCGCCGTTGGGCCGCGCCGATTTGCCGGCTGCGTCCTACACTGAAATGATGGAATGGGCACTCCCTACACCAGCCCGAAATCGTTTTCACGCATTGGTAACTGAGTTCTCTTCGCGGCCTGATGCCTTGCCGTTCTTGCGTGGCGGCATATGGCGCAATTTTTTCACGAAATATTCCGAATCGAATCTTTTGCACAAGAAGATGCTGCACACTTCGCGAAAAGTTCACGCGCTGGACTGTAACGGACTCGAGGATGCACGCTTTCTCGACGCGCGCAAACGCGCCAAGACGCTAGTACTGCGCGGCCAATGCAATGATCCCTACTGGCATGGCGTGTTTGGCGGATTGTATTCGCCGCACCTGCGCACGGCGCTTTGGCGGTCCTTAGTCGAAGCGGAAACGATCGCCGACGCGGTGTCGAATCAGCAAAAGCAGTACGACGAATCGGTGAGAGCCGATTTTAACTGCGACGGCCATCAAGAGATTTATTTCACGTCCGAACGCTATGCCGCGCTTTTATCTCCTGATGACGGCGCAACAATTTCGGCCATTGACTGCCGTCAATCCCATGCGCCATTGATTAATTCTCTGGCGCGGCGCCGGGAAGCCTATCACGCGGGAATCAAGAATGCTTCCCTCCGGCATTCGCAGGCCGCGCAATCGATCCATGAACAGACTCGAACCAAGGAAGAGGGTCTCGATCGTTGGCTCAATTACGATCGCTGGCCGCGCAATTGCTTCCGGCTGCTGCTTTTCAGCCGCGAAAAACAGTACGAGGATTGCACCACGGTGCGACTGGAAGAGAACGAGGCGCTTGCCGGCGGAGAGTATCGGATCGTGGAAAGCTTTGCTGCGAAAGCGACACTCGTTTCCGAAGTGGACGCTCAATGGCATGCCGAGAAGACTTTTTCATTTACGAAGACCCCTGCAGGATTCAAGATCATTTGTGATGTCAGGCTTCGGCGAATGGCTTCCGGCCCGGCTTCCGTTAATCTGGGGATTGAAAATGTATTGAATTTCCTGGCACCTGCTGCGGCTGACCGCTATTTTGAATCAAATGGGCAGCGCCATCCTTTACGCTGGTCCGCAAGCACTCCTGCTTCAGAATTGTGTGTGGTGGATACATCGCAGGGAATCGGTGTCACGCTGTCGGCGCCGGAGGCCCGGGATTTTTGGATTGCGCCGATCGAGACTGTTTCTGAATCTGAAGACGGATTTGAGCGCATCTATCAGGGCTCACAAGTCATTGCGGTCTGGCCTCTGGAATTGGAATCCGGCGCCGAGTGGAAGGGGCGGCTAAAATTTGAGGTCGCGAAACTAGGTTTAGCCGAATGAGAATCCAACGAGGCTCGAAACGATTATCTGAAGGAGATTTGCCGCGCCCCAGACCGCGACGCTACAATTAGACCTGCGAGAGCTTGCTGCGATATTTCTGCTCTGCTAGAGTGCCCTGGGAGGTAATGGATGCCCGTCTCGCAGGACCTGCTCGATATTTTGGTTTGTCCCCTGGACAAGACGCCGGTGAAGATGACGAGCGACCAGCGCGGATTGAAATGCCCGTCGTGCCGCCGCGTTTATCCCATTCGCGAAGACATTCCCGTGATGCTGGTGGACGAAGCTCGCATTGAAGCCGAATGACCCAGCGAGTCTGAAGCAAGCTTCCAGTTTGCTTCAGAGCCTGCCAGAGGGCGCGGAGATCTTGATCATACGGTTGCGCTCTTTAGGTGACCTGGTTCTTGAAACTCCTGCTATTGCGGCGTTGCATTCCTGGCGTCCCGATTTGCGAATATCGATTCTCGTCGAGCCTCGGTTTGCCGCGGTCTTCGAGGGCAACTCTGCGGTTGCCGAGGTCGTTTTTTCGCGACGAAGCCTAGTCGAAACGAATCTAGACGTGCGAAAACACCGGTTCGCTGTGGTTTTCGACCAACACGGTGGGCCGCGCAGCGCGATACTCACAGGATTTTCAGGCTCTCCCTGGCGCGTCGGGTGGGCACAACACCAATATTCATTTCTTTATAATTTACCGGTGCCGGATGCGAAAGAATTCTACCGCGTGCCTGCGGTGCATACGGTCGAGCATCGCATGTCGCAGCTTTATTGGACGGGGCTGCCTCGTGGCCCCATCCCCGGCACTCAAGTCTATCCCCAACCGGATGCTGCGGAATCAATGACCGGGATACTAAGCCAGAACGGGATTGTGCCGGGCGAGCCGTATGCCGTGCTGCAGCCAGGCGCTCGTCTGCCGGAGATGCGCTGGCCCGCGGCCAAATTTGTGGAAATTGCTCGGTGGCTGCGCGAGACACATGGAATTTCGAGCGTCGTAAATGTAGGAGTGCAAGAAGCTGAGAGTTTGCAGGAGATTCAGCGGACAATGCAGGATCAAGCCATGATTCCTAATGCGGCGCTGGATCTGCGCTCACTTATTGCTCTGATCGCTGGGTGTCGGATTTTTATCGGCAACGATTCCGGTCCAGCCCATCTGGGGGCGGCTTTGCAGCGTCCCAGTGTCGTGATTTTCGGCGTTACCGATCCAATTCAATGGCGACCGTGGCAAGCACCGCATCGAATCGTGCAAACGGGGGCAACCTTCGATCATCCGCGAGGCGATAAAGCAATAGTGACCAACAATCCGCGCTCGATTTCATTCATTGACGTTGCCGAAGTTCAGGCCGCCTGCGAGGATATGCTCTCCGTCCAGTCCGTGGAAGAGAATACGCAGCGGGAGAAACGGTAGCGAAATACGGATGTCACCTGCAGTGCCAGATACTACAAAAAATTGGTTGCAAGCGGTACGCCAGGACTGGGACGCCAGGGCGCGCGAAGACGCTCGTGCCTATATCAATTGGCCGGACATACCCAACGAGGAAGGCGCGTTTTTCGAATCGGGGCGTTTCGATTATGGGCGCTATGTCGCGCCGTTCCTTCGAAAGATGCAATTTGATCCGCACGGTAAAACCGCGCTCGAAATAGGCTGCGGAATAGGACGCATTGCGCATTGGATGTCGCAGGATTTCGGTCAATATATCGGCGTAGACGTTTCGCCAGAAATGGTCGAGAGAGCCAAGGCCTATGGCTTTCCCCGCACGCGCTTCGAAGTAGTTTCCGGCGGCGATCTCGCGGGCATTCCGGACAATAGCGTTGATTTTGTTTTTTCCTTCGCGGTGTTTCAGCATGTACCGGATGAAGCAGCGATTTTCAATTATTTTGCGGAAACGGCACGGGTTCTGCGCCCTGGCGGAATTTTCCGGCTTCACATGAAAGGGCTGCGCCCGTGGGCGTTGGGGCGTTTGCAGATCGAAACAGGGTTTTCGAATAATCGACGGCTGGTAGAGGCTGGCTTCAAAAAGGTTCCGATGATGAGGGTGCGTTACCTGGATACGTGGCAGGGACGATCCATTCCTCCGGGGAAGGCCGTCGCCAAATGCCGGTCTCTTGGTCTTGAGGTGCTCGACGTCGAAGGGGAGTGGACGACTATGATGTGGATCGCAGGCCGCAAGAAATAAAACCCGGTAGCGCACATGCTGCGCAGCTTCAGACCTGAGGTTTAACGGAGCATCGGGGCGAGCGAACCTACGGCGGGAATCCCAGCGATTGATCCTTGAATTCGACCCACAGACGCACTTCTTTCGTTTTGGCTTGCTTCAAAGCATCGTGATCGTCCGGGAACGGTTGATAAGGGCTCACTTCAACCACAACGACGACCCCAGAACCGTTCTTGAGATGCTCGATATCTTCAATGTGGTAGCTCTTGATCGGCCCGTAATAGCCCTGTGACCCCCAATCCTCGTTAAAATCTTTGAACGAATAAGATGGCGCAGGCTTCCAGATTTTGTAAGCCTCTTCCATTTTCCCGGCGACGATTGTGTTCAGGAACTGATGAACCGTTTGCTTCTCAGTGTGGAACCTCATCAAATACCAAATCGCGCAGCCGACCAACGCTACGAACGCGATCCCCGTGATTACATAGCGACGGATCTTGTCGGGCGGGTGCTCGTCCGACGAATCAAAAATTCCCACGGAGTCTCCTCGATTGTGTGATCCGCGAGCGTGAATTACAGCTGCCGCTTGAATAGTAAGATGCTCGAAGTGGTCATGATGGCAGCAATGCCCAGCAAAACTAACACGTCCACATAGATACCTTCAATGCCGGTGTTCTTGAGCGTTAGATTTCGCAAGGCGTGCACGGCGTACGTAAACGGATCGATCACCGAAACCCATTTCAGCCACCACGGGAAGGCTGCAATTGGATACACCGCTCCCGAGGGGAAGAACAATAAAGTATTCAGCACGCCGAAGATGGCGCGCGGGACGAGCGGATCATCAACGCGAACCATTAGCAAGAACATAAAACTCATCATCGCCAGGCCGGTGGCGCCTACAACTACGACGAGATACAAAAGCCGTAGCGGGCTCCAGATTTCCGGCAAGCCAACGATCAAGCCGCCGATAATCGTGAGCACCATGCCGGTCATCATGCCTTTGATGACGCCCGAACCAATCAGCGAGAAGACAAGCTCGGATTTTTTGATGGGCGTGACAAGGTATCCCTCGTGAAGGCCGCGCGCTTTGTCGTCGATGTAGGTGATTCCGCCGCCGATCATTGCCACCACGAAAATGGAGAGCGCGATGGTGCCGGCCAGCAAGTATTTGATGTACTCGACGTATGGATAAATTTCGACTGTATTCAGTTCCACGGAACCGGGTAAGCGCGAGGTCACGTCCGGAGTGTTGAGTTCCTCGACCATTTGCTGCACGCGCTCGACTATGGCGCTGGATATGAATTGGTCCGTGTTGTCTTCAGTGAACGCGATGCGCGGCCGATCATGTTGATAGAATCGGCGCGAAAAATCGTGTGGAATCACGATCAGCGCCCGCATCTCGCCCGTTTCCAGATCGTGCGTCGCAACTGGCAGGGAATCGTACTCGACTACTTTGAACGTGTGCGGGCCCGCTGCGATGCCGTCAAACATCTCGCGCACTTTGCGGGACTCTACCGAGTGGTCCATGTCAACGAAAGCGACTTTGACGCCCGTGACTTTTCCGCCGAACGCGTAGCCCAGCACGATGAGCTGCACGAGTGGCAGCACCATCGAAACCATCATGAGCGCCGGGCTGCGGAAAAATTTCCGCAGGTCACGCTCGATGAGCGCCGCAATGCGCGCGAAATCCATGGTTGGCCATCTCCTCCGTTACGCGCTGCTACCGTTCGCGACTACCGGTACAAATGGCCGATATCGTAGCGGGCGCCGGTATCGGACGCGTCTCGCAGGCCGGTTCCCGTGTAATGCAAGAAAACGTCATCGAGCGTGGTGCTCTGCACGCTCACACGGCGTACATGCACGTTACGCGCACGGGCGAAATCCATCATCGCGGCCACCGTGGCCGGACCGTCATGCGAAGAGATGTGCACAACGCCGTCACGGCTTGAAACGCTAGCGACCTGTGCCAGACCCTTTAGCTGCTCTTCCCATTCCGGTGGCGCATTCTCGAATTCTGCTTCCAGCGCATCGTTGCCGGGGACACTGTCCTTCAATTTTGTCGGTGTATCCAGCGCCGCCAGCTTGCCGTGATCGACAATCGCGATTCGGTCGCAAAGTTTATCGGCTTCGTCCATGTAATGGGTTGTGAGCAAGATTGTCATCTCGGATTGTTCGCACAGCGTTCGGATCAACTGCCACACGTTTGTTCTGGAGACGGGATCAAGCCCCGTCGTCGGCTCGTCGAGGAAGAGAATCTTCGGCGAGTGGACTAGACCGCGCGCAATTTCCAACCTGCGTCGCATGCCACCGGAGAAGGTGCGGACCAACGCATCCTTGAATTTAATCAGATCGACGGATTCGAGCAGGTTGTGGATGAGCTTGTCTCGTTGCGCGCGAGGCACGCCGTAAAGTTTCGCGTGAATCAGCATGTTCTCGGTTGCTGTGAGTTCCGGATCCGACGTGAGCGCCTGCGGAATTACGCCCATGGCGTGGCGCACTCCGTCCGCGTCAGTCGTGATGTCATGGCCGGCGATTCGTGCAGTGCCGGAAGTAGGCGGAGTGAGCGTAGTCATCATGCGGATCAGCGTGGTTTTCCCTGCGCCGTTGGGGCCGAGCAGCCCGAAGATTTCTCTTTGTCGCACGTTGAAGCTGATATCGTTCACCGCAACCAGGTCACCGAACTTTTTGGTGAGATGATCGACCTCAACCGCGTTCTTTGCGCTGGGATCCATGGGTCAGAATTGTGCGAACCAGCTTTTGGTTGCTGGACGCGGTAGCAGCACCGTCGCGGTCATGCCGGTGAACAACCGGCCATCCGGATTTGGGACCGCTACTTTGATCGCAAAAGTCTTGATGTCGCGTTTCGTGCGGCTGACGTCACGCTGCGTCGCGAAATCGTTTTCGACACCCTTGAAAATCACCGTGCCCCGAATCACAGTCCCTGATGGAAGTTCCACGTTCAGCGTCTGGCCGAACCCAATCGTGTCGATGTAGGTCTCTTCCACATCGGCCCGCACCCAAAGATTGTTAATGTCCACAATGACGACGATTGGAGAGCCTTGCGCCACTACCTCGCCTTGCTTTGCCACTCGTACTGAAACGATGCCGTCGATGGGGGCATAAATTTTGGTGTATCCCAATTGCGCGGACATCTCCGCTTCCGAGGCGCGGGCTTGTTCCAACTGAGCCATCGTCGTGGTGATCGCGCTTTTCCGTGCATCGACTTGTTTACGATTGGCTTGTGCAACTTCTACTGACGCAGATTCCGCCCGTACCGCTTCCTCGAGGGCTTCGACATTGGCCTTCGAGATTCGCACTGCCGCTTCGGCGTGATCGCGGTCTTGCGCGGATACTTCTCCTTTTTCGAAAAGCTGCTGCATGCGTTTCAAATCTTGCTGGTCGCGCCAGAGTTGCGCGCGCGCCGGTTCGAGTTGAGCGCTCGAAGAAGTCACTCGCGCGCGCGCCTCGGTGACCGAAGCTTCGGTCTGGCCGTTGGTCCACGAATAATTGTGATTGGCTTCGTTGACCTGGGCTTCGAGGCTGCTCACGTTGGCTCTTGCGGCGGCAAGGCTGGCTTTCAGTTCCGTGTCGTCGAGTTCGGCAATCAGATCGCCCTTCTTGACGGATGTTCCTTCATCGACTTTCAGTGTGACGATGCGGCCGGTAATCTGTGGGCTGAGGATCACTTCGTTGCCGTCGACGACTCCGATCAACGCGATGTCATGTCCTCGGGGCGTGGTGAAGTAGTACGCGACAGCCGCGACCACAAAGATCACCAACAGCATCGTGAAAAATTTCCGGCCGGTCATCGGCGCCTCCTTTGTGAGCGAAGCAAGCCATGATCGAGAAAATCGAGCAGCGCTCGTTTGCGTTCTATCAGAGCTTGCGGCGCGAGCAGGTCTTGTCCTGCCACGCGGCTGAAGATCGGCGACGCCGCAAAATAACTGGTGGTCATGCCCATAATGGTGAAGGCGGTATGGTGCGGATCAACGCGGCGAAACTCACCCGCCGAAATGCCGGCGTCCAGTATCTGGATCAATTGTTTGTGAAACGGGCGAAGGAATTGATTCACAATCCAGTCGAATTCCCTGGTGGATTCCATCGCTTCGCGGTGTACCAACCTGGGATAATTCGGATGCGAAGTCAGGAAGTCGAAATAGGCGACGATGAATTCGCGCAGTCTCACGCTTGGCGAGGGATGTTTTTTGGGGGGCTCGTAAACTCCCGTGCGAAGCTGACGGAACAGGTTCTCAAGTACGGCGCGATGCAGGCGCCGCTTGTTTCCAAAATAGTAGTAGAGCATGGCCTTATTCGCGTGCGCTGCGGATGCAATTTCTTCCGTGCGCGCGCCGGCCATGCCTTGGGCGGCGAAGTGCCGTTCCGCGGCGGCAAGAATTCGCCGTGCGGTGGCAGGGTTTTGGACTTTTTTTCTTCCGCGACGCATTGTTCTTTTAGACTCCTGCCTGCTTCATCCTTTCCTGGTTGCAACGGTCGCCTGCGGATAGCATGCCCATCTGGTAGTACGGCACGCCAGCATTCCTAAGATAGATGAGATGTTATATTTAACCAACCGGTTAGTTTAATCGCGTTGCGAGCGGCCGTCAAGCACGCTGCAGGTCCAAGTGTTTATACGTTTGAGATCAGAATTATATTACTAAGCGTCGAGCGCGCCACCCGCGCCGGCCGGTAATTCGATCGAATATTTGGTGCGAGCTTTTTCACTGTGGAGTTCCAACGCAAGCTCGATTAGGCGGTCAATCAGCTTCGCAAACGGCAGGCCCGAAGCTTCCCACAATTTGGGATACATGCTGATTGAGGTGAAGCCTGGAATGGTATTGAGTTCGTTCACGAAAATCCTGCCCGTGCGGCGTTCCAAAAAGAAATCACAGCGCGCCATGCCCGTGCCGTCGATCGCGCGGAACGCTCGCACTGCATACTCCTGGAAAACGCGCACCTGCTTCTTGGTTAGCGCTGCCGGAATCAGTAATTGCGTTCCTTGCTCCAGATATTTCGCTGCGTAGTCGTAATAATCGCGATGAGGAACGATTTCGCCCGGAATCGATGCGCGAAGTTCGTCATTGCCGAGGACCGATACTTCAATCTCACGCCCGGTGATGCCCCGCTCGACGATAATCTTTAGCGCAAATTCAGCAGCAAGGTCCATCGCCGCAGCAACTTCGCCGGCTTTCGCCACGCGTGTCATGCCAACCGAAGATCCCAACGTTGCGGGCTTTACGAAAAATGGGAAACGGAACTTCTTCTTGATTACAGCCAGAACTCCGGTGTGCTGCTGTTCCCATTCCGAACGGCGAATCGCCAGGAACGGCACAATCGGCAGGGCTGCTTGTTCAAACAGGCGCTTCTGCACGTCCTTATCCATGGCCACCGCCGAAGCGAGCACGCCTGCGCCAACGTAAGGCAAGCCGGCGAGTTCGAGCAAGCCCTGCACGGTGCCGTCCTCGCCAAACGTGCCGTGGAGTACCGGAAACACTACGTCAACAGTCACGCCGGTCTGACCAGTCGCTCCTGGATTCAGTGGAACCAACGCAGACACGCTGGGGTCAGGTGCCAGCACGACGCGGTCACCGGATTTCAGCACGTCAGCCAACATTTTCCGCGAAGCGCCGCCGACCAGCCATCGACCTTCCTTTGAGATGCCGATGGGAACAGCCTCATATTTTTCGGGATCCAAAGTGCGGATAACAGATGCGGCAGAAGCGAGGGAAACCTCGTGCTCGCCGGACCGTCCGCCGAAGAGCACGGCGACGCGCAATTTCTTCTTGGCGCTCATCGAGGCGCCACCTTTGCACGACGGACCCGAAAGCGCGAATGCATCACAGGATTTTCTTTCCCAGGCCGGAGAGCACGAGTTCAACACCCAAGGTTGCAGTCGTGTTGTGGAGGTCAATGACGGGATTAATTTCCACCAGTTCAAACGATACCATTAGTTTGCTGTCGGCAATCATTTCCAGCGCGAGGTGCGCTTCGCGATACGTCACACCACCGCGAACCGGCGTTCCGACTCCCGGAGCATCGCTGGGATCGACGAAGTCCATGTCCAGGCTAACGGCAATCCCGGCGGTATCATCACCGGCAAAACGCAGAGCCTCGGCCATCACGTCACGCATGCCGCGCTCATCGATATCCCGCATCGTGAAGACGTGAACGCCGGAATCCTTCACCAGTCGCCGCTCTTTGGAATCGAGATCGCGAATGCCCACGAGGGCCACGCTGCGGGGCTCCACCATCGGATTGATGCCCGCAAGGTCGGTTAACTCCGGCGGACCATAGCCCATTATGGACGCAAGCGGCATCCCGTGGATATTGCCCGACGGTGAAGAATCCGGAGTGTTCATGTCACCGTGCGCATCGAGCCAGATGACTCCGATTCGCTTCGAGGTTTTATTGAAGTGCGCAGCCGTGCCAGCGGCCGTTCCCACGGCAATCGAATGGTCACCGCCGAGAACCAGCGGGATCATGTCCTCTTCCAGGGTTTTCTTTACGGCGTCGGCCAAGCCCTTGCAAGCCTGCGAAATTTCGTCCAGATAGCGTGCGCGTTTTTCTCCGTAGGGCTGCTCCTCCGGCTGCGGGACGATGACGTTGCCACTGTCTTCCACTTGCCGGCCCAATTGTTTCAGGCGTGCCTGAAGTCCCGCGACCCGCAACGCCGAAGGACCCATATCGACACCTCGACGACTTGCGCCCAGGTCCATCGGCACACCGATAATGCGAATTTTTTCAGCCATACTTTGTGTTTTCGCGACCCCTGTGCAAGGGGGAGGAAACCCTAAGGATAAACGCGATACAGCATCCGTGGGAAGGGGATGACTTCTCGAATGTGCTCCGATCCGCAAATCCAGGCAACTGTGCGTTCAAGGCCCAGGCCGAAGCCGGAGTGCGGAACGCTGCCGTAGCGCCGCAAGTCGAGATACCACTGGAATGATTCCTCGGGCAGGTTGTGTTCGCGCAGCCTTTTAACCAATGTGTCGTAATCCGCCAGGCGTTCGCCGCCCCCGATGATTTCGCCGTAGCCTTCCGGCGCAATCATGTCGAAACTCAATGAAAGTTCCGGGCGCTCGGGGTCGGTGGCCATGTAAAAAGCCTTCATGGCCGCGGGATAGCGATGAATAATGACTGGCCGGTCAAATTCCTTGGAGATGATTGTTTCCTCATCGCCACCAAAGTCATCGCCCCACTTGGCGGGATTGCCGGCTTTTTGCAGAACTTTGATGGCGTCGTCGTAGCTGATCCGCGGGAAGGGCGGCGTGATTTTTAGCAAGGAAGCCACGTCGCGCTCAATCAGCGCAAGTTCTCGCGTGCGATTTTTCGCTACGGATTGCACCACCGCACTAACCAACCCTTCGCCTAGCTGGATTATGTCTTCCAGGTGCGCGTAGGCGGCCTCGGGTTCGAGCATCCAGAATTCGGTCAGATGGCGGCGGGTTTTTGATTTTTCCGCGCGAAATGTGGGACCGAAGGTGTACACCTTGCCGAGAGCCGCGGCTAAGGCTTCGACATAAAGTTGCCCTGACTGTGTGAGATATGCCTTCTGGTCGTCGATGTAATTCACTTCGAAAAGAGTGGTTGTGCCCTCGCAAGCAGCCGGAGTGAAGATCGGCGCGTCAGTGAGCGTATAGCCCTGTGCATCCATGAAATTTCGAGCGGCCCGTTCTACTTCCGCTCGAATGCGCAAGACGGCGGCCTGTCGCGGCGCGCGAATCCAAAGGTGCCGCCGATCGAGGAGAAAATCGACTCCGTGTTCCTTGAGCTGAATCGGATATGGCTCTGCGTCAGAAACGCGCTGGACCACTTCGATGTTACTCGCGCCGATTTCAAACCCACCCGGCGCGCGGGGCTCAGCGCGGACGGTGCCGGTAACAATCACGCTTGATTCCTGCGGCAGTCCCTTCAGTGCAGCGAAGGCTTCCGGCTGTTCCTTCAGCGAAACTACGCCTTGCATGATTCCCGTGCCATCGCGAAATATCGGAAACAGCAGCTTGCCCGATTCACGAAGGTTATAAAGCCACCCGCGAATCGTAACCGTACTCCCTGCATGTGCGCCTACTTGTTCGATAGTTATGATCGAAGTTGCTGCTTGCGTTTCTGAAGTCATTAAGTATTTTCACTCGCGAACAATCGCAGCCCGGTCGAAAAACCGTTCGCTGCTTACGACTGTTCCGCGTCGGTTCCCCGGTTTGAGAGTTTTTCTTCGAATTTGTCGAATGCCGCGCGAATCTGGTCGAGCGCGGGCGTCACGTTCGGTTGCGCTTTAAGCTCGAACACAATCGGTAGCGCCGGCGACATCCGGGCGAAAGCTCCGAGCACCGGATCCCAGTCAATGCTGCCTTCGAACGGCAGAAGATGTTCGTCCTTGTCGCCGTGATTATCGTGGATATGCGTCGTGACAATGCGATCGCGCATTGCGTCAAAGCTGGCCGTCACGCCTTCTTCCAAGTGGGCGTGACCGCAATCGAAACATAATTTCAAATCGTGCAAATGCGTGTCCGCAATAAAGTGCTGCAGCGATGGCGGCGCCCCAAGTTCATCGGGCGTGTTTTCGAGCGCGATGGTCACGCCGCGGGCCTTCGCGAACATCGCCAAGCTTTCGAGGGACGTGAAGGCGGCGTCCAGCTTGCGCGGATCCGCCGTCTGACGGCCATGGCCCATGTGCTGAACGAGGAAGCGGAAGGGAATTCGCTCGGCGACATCCAACGCCCGCTTGATTTCATCCACGGCATCGAGGCGCCGTATGCGCTCCGGATCAGAAATTGAAATCGGCACTCCGCTTTCGCGCCCCGGCGAAGTAACGCGCTCTGTGGGCGCATGCAGCGAGTGCACGCTCAACCGATATTCGCCGACCGCGTCAGCCATCTCGCGCACCGCTTGCTGTTCGCGATAGTCGAAGTGTTGCTGAGAGCAGAAAATCTCGATGGCGGAAAAGCCCGCCTGCGCGATTTCGGCAATCAGGCCAGGACCGAGCGGTTGATTTACAAACCGGTATGTGGATAGGATGCGCTGCATTCAATCCTCAAAAGAAGGAACACTATGGTCGACGGAAATCTCAGTTACGTCAATACCTTGTGAGCGACGAGGTGCTGGCCAGTGGCTAGCTGGTGATGACGCCGAAAAGCACGATGGCGATCAGGCCGCCCAAGAGTAGCGCCATCACGATCCACAGTGCGAAGGGCAGTCTCTTACGCATAAGCCCGCGGGGGGCTGAAACAGGCTCCCGGAGATCAAACGTGTCGCCTTCGATTTCTGAGTCCTCAGCGGGTTCAGGGTTCCGTTCGGCGAGGAAAGGGGTCGGCGGGTCAATCGACTCGTTCGTAAATTTACGAGGCATGACTTAAATGTTAGCACCGAAGAACACAGCCGCAAACCAAGTTACTCGCCTGCTTCGGGACTCGCTGGGTTGTAGAAACTTGCGGACGCTAGCGGACGAACATCGCAATCAAACTCACGGCTACTATTGCACCGGCGATAACTGCCACCGCCACCCACCGCCCGAGCCGCGGATGTGACTTCGGAAGGCCCAGCATATGAACGGATGGATCGGGTCCGCTGAACAATTTGGCATCGCCAGGCTTGACTGAAGAAGAAACTTCTGTGGCTGGGGTGGCCTGGGTTCCTGCTTCCGATGCTTGGACGATAGCTCCGTTAGGCATTAGCGAGATACTAACACCAAGTTAAGCGCTAAGCGCAAGACAATATGCCTGTCGCAGCAAAAGAGGCGACGCCCCTTTTCAGCATTTCCAAAATACTTAGGGCGATCTTATCCATTCAACTCTGCTATCACCTTGGGGAGCAATGCGAACTTCGCGAATGCCGCGTCGTTCGTGAGGTACTCCAAACCGCAAGACGGTCCCAGGTATGCACGTCCGCCTGCAATTCTGGCGAAAATGCGCTCTACTTGCCGCGCCACGTCACCAGGAGTTTCCAGGCGTTCCTTGCGGCCATCGACCAAGCCAAGAGCAATCGGTCTCGGCGCTCCGGAGGACGCAACTTTTTCAATCAAGGCGCCGCCGCAAGTGAAATCAATTCCGACGACGTCCACGGGCAGCTCCAGCAACTTCTCATACAGAGGCGTGCAGTCGTGGAAATATGTGTAGAGCGCCAATTCGAGATTGCGGCCAGCTTTTCTGCTTCTATCGCGCGCTCCAAGCAACAAATCCAGAGCCTCTTCGAAGACGCGCCAATCGTAGGGAGTTTGCAGGATCGCCGGTTCGTCGATTTGAATCAATTCCGCTCCAGCCTTCGCCAACGCTTCAATTTCGGGAGCAAGAATTTCCGCGTACGCTTGAGCGCGCGATTCCAGAGCGGCGGGGCCACCCGAGTCACCGTTGTCAGAACGTGAAGACAGCGAAAATTTCGCCAGAGTGTAAGGCCCTATGAGAATCGGCTTGATTGCGAGCTTACCTGCTTTATGTTTTGGCGTGGGGAGGTGGCCCAGAGCATTTCGCGCAAAGCTGTATTCGTCGACGATCAGATGCCCGCGTCGTAATGGCTTGCCCACAAATAATGGCTGGCGGCAGGATCTTCCGGTATCGAAAAAGGGAATCGCACCGGAAAATTCAATGTTATCGAGTTTGCTGGCGAGGTAGGAGATCGGATCATTCCAACGAATCTGGCCATCGGTAACGACGTCCAGCCCGGCTGACACCTGCGCAGCTATGGCCTGTCGCGTCACTGCGTTTTGCGCGTCGAGCAGGTCTGCGCTGGTGCGATCTCCGGCATCCATGGCTGCAATAGTTTGCTGCAACCACTGCAATTCGGGCGTGTCGCCGACGCGTGGATAGCCGCCTGTGCTGGAAAGGTAGAGGCCGGGAGACGTCGTACTCATCTAGGTGCCTCGGAGTGAGTGCAAAGAACCTGCAAGAAACTTAGTCGAAACACTGGAAAGCGTCAAGGCCGCGCGGCCGGCCTGGAAAGAGAATCCCACCCCTAAAGGATTGTAGCTGCAGCCGTTGCATCTCAGCATTCTCCAGACGCCAAAGCAAAACTCGGCAGCCCGCAACACCCTTTAGGGCTGCGTTGGATCGCCAACCGAGAAATACGTGCAATCCGGATGGTGAAACACCAGCGCGCTGACGCTCGCTTCAGGATCCATCATCATCCCTTCCGTCAGATGTACGCCGATTTCTTCCGGGCGCAAAAGCATCCAGATGCCGGCTTGATCTTCCAGATTTGGACACGCCGGGTAACCGAAGCTGTAACGTTTGCCGCGATATCGCGACGTGAACCGATCCGCCATGGTCATCGAGGGCGGATCGGGGAACCCCCAATCTTCGCGAATACGGCGATGCAGCCATTCGGCGCACGCTTCCGCAGTTTCGATGGCGAGGGCTTGCAGTCCGTGCGAGAAAAGATAGCGTCCGGCAGCTTTTGCTTCTTCGGATTTTTCACGGACGCCGGCTCCAGCGGTGACTACGAACAGCGCCACATGATCGCGTTGCCCGTTTTGTTGCGGCAGCACGTAATCGTTGAGGCAGAGCTTGTCTGCCGGGGCCTGACGCTGAAAATGAAATGTGTGGACGGGCGCGGCTGCTCCCGGAGCGAATAGTGCGATTGCATTGCCTTTACGTTCGGCTTGGAAAAACTGCCACACCGCGCCGATCTTCATGAAGCGCGTCGCTTCCTGTTTTATCTCGTCCATATTGTTGTTGATTTCGATCGCGCGCGGATCGCGTTCCGCCAATGCTTTCTCGAAGTTTCCGCGGAAACCCAAATGGCGGCCGAAAAGCATGTAGGGATTGATGTAGCTCCATACTTCATTCAGATCCGGGACATTCCGGACTTTGCGGTCGAGATAGGCGACAAGTGGAATCGGCAAATCCGCGCGGATGCGCGGCGAGCGTTCTTCGCCCGCGTCTTCTGCGTGGGCCGCAGACGGTTCTTCGAGAACGGCGACACCCGCGTGCGTGTGCTGCTGCAGGACATTATCGCGGCGAGCGGGATCGCTCAGCTCGTTCATCAAACGCAGGCCCGTCATTGCGTCTTTGGCATAGCAGACGGCCTTGTTGTATTGAGGCGCGATTTTCGTCCGGGTGAATTTATCTGAAAGCGCCGCGCCGCCCACCAAAAGCGGCACGGTGATGCCCGCTTCGCGCAGGTCGTTCGCTGTGATGACCATCTGCTGCGCGCTCTTCACCAAGAGTCCCGATAGTCCGATCGCGTCCGGCTGATGTTCGCGATGCGCACGAATTAATTCTTCGGGCGGAACTTTGATTCCCAGGTTGACGACCTCATAGCCGTTGTTCTTGAAAATGATCTCGACGAGATTTTTCCCGATGTCGTGAACGTCGCCCTTCACGGTCGCCAGCAGCACCTTGGCGCGCTTTTCGGTATCCGCCTTCTCCATGAACTGTTCAAGATGACCTACCGCCGTCTTCATAGCCTCGGCGGATTGCAACACTTCAGCGACGATCAGTTCATTATTGTTGAAGAGGCGGCCCACTTCGCCCATGCCGGCCATCAGAGGCCCGTTGATCACGTCGAGCGGCGGGATTTTTTCTTCGAGTTTGCGATTCAGGTCGTCAATCAAACCATCCTTGGAGCCTTCAATGATGTAATTTGCCAGACGCTTATCCAGCGGCAAGTCGGCGGCCTGCACTTTTTTCCGGCCACCGGTCCCGCGAAAATGCTCCGAGATCGCGGCGATATGGAATTGGTTGATCGCAGCTTTCTGTTCTTTCGACTGCTCGCGCCAATCGGCGGGAGCGGAGCGAAGCACGTCGGCCTGTGGATGTTCGGCGGAAAGTCCGTTCGGTGGGGTGTTAAAAAGCAGATCCTCAGCTAGTTTGCGCTCACGCTCAGGGATTGAGCCGAACCGTTCGATGCGTTCCGCGTTCACGATAGCAAGATCGAGCCCAGCTTTGGTGCAGTGGTATAGGAAAACGGAATTGACTACTTCGCGCGCGCCTGCGGGCAAACCGAAAGAAACGTTTGAGATTCCCAGCACCGTTCGTACATAAGGAGTGCGTTGTTTGATCAGCCGAATTCCCTCTATCGTCTCCGCCCCACCGCCGATGTAGTTCTGGTCGCCCGTGGCGCAGGGGAACACCAACGGATCGAAGATGATATTTTTTGCGTGGATCCCAAATTTTTCAGTCAGTAGCTGGTAGGATCGTTCCGCGATCTCAAGTTTGCGTTCGCGCGTGAATGCCTGGGCCTGCACCGGATCCTCGTCAATGCAGCCAACGATCACCGCGGCGCCATAAGAACGCGCCAACGGGCAGATGCGTGCGAACTTCTCTTCGCCGTCTTCCAGATTGATCGAATTGATGATGCTCTTGCCCTGGCAGTAGGTGAGGGCGAGTTCCACGCCGCGCGGGTCGGTGGTGTCGATCATGACGGGCGCTTTGATTTTGCGAATGAACCGATCGTAGAACGGCGGAATATCGGCCATTTCCTCGCGATCCGTGCTTTGCAGGCAAACATCCACGATGTGTGCGCCACTTTTTACCTGGCGTCGCGCAATTTCGGTGGCCTCTTCCCATTGTTCCGCGGCCACCAGATTCTTGAACAATCGCGAGCCGATCACGTTAGTGCGTTCGCCGACAATCAAGGGCCGCGTGCTTTCCTCGGCTTCAATCACGTCAATTCCAGAATACACGGCGCGATGATTTTCCTCGGGCGGACGCCGCGGCTTTTTTCCTTCAGCCATCTGTGCGATCGCACGAATGTGTTTTTCGGTAGTTCCGCAGCATCCGCCTACGATATTCAGCCAGCCGCGCCCGACGAACCGGCCAAGTTGATCGGCCAGGCTAGTCGGCGTTTCTCCGTACAATCCTTCGACGTTCGGGAGACCAGCGTTGGGATAGCAAGAGACCGCTCGGTTAGTAAGGCTTTGCAGCGTCCGAACGTGATCGGTCATGAATTCCGGCCCTGTGGCGCAATTCAGACCCAAAGAGATCAAGTCGAGATGATCAAGCGAGGCCCATAACGCCTCCACCGTTTGCCCGGCCAACATCGTCCCGTTCCGCTCGATCGTTACCGAAATCATCAGCGGAATCGGGTGCCCCAGTTCGCGGCTTAAATCTTGAATAGCGAGGACTCCGGCTTTGATATTGCGTGTATCCTGGCATGTTTCAAGCAGGAGAACATCCACGCCGCCTTCCACCAGCCCCCTCGACTGCTCGTAATAATTGCTCCGAAGCTCCTCGAAAGCAACTCCGCCAGTGACACTGATCGCTTTCGTCGTGGGTCCCATTGCGCCGGCAACGAATCGAGGTTTCGCAGGCTTGGAGAATTCGTCAGCGGCCTTCCGTGCAAGCTCGGCTGCTATACGGCTGATTTTCTGCGCGTGTTCACTCAAACCGTATTCGGCCAGCACTATGGGTGAACTTTGGAACGAGTTCGTTTCGATGATATCCGAGCCTGCTTCCAGATATTTGCGATGGATTCCAAGGACGACGTCTGGGCGTGTTAGTACAAGGTTCTCGTTGCAGCCTTCGAGTTCCGGTCCGCCAAAATCCGCGGCTGTCAGATTCGCCTGCTGCAGCATGGTGCCCATCGCGCCGTCCAGGATCAGGATGCGCTCACGGAGCAATTCGCGAAGGGCCAAGCCCTGTTGAATAAGGTTCGTCATACGCTCAATAATTTTACCTGATTAAGACAGACCGAAAGTGCGGCAGTAGGAACCTGCAGGCCGAAGGGAAAACAGCGGCCACGGGCAAATCTTGAGTTTTCAGGCTTTACGCAATTCGTGAAGGCGTTTCACTCACCGTGCTGCTAAGAAATTCAACCGGAACATCGTTGGGAAGCATTCCCGCGGCAGCTCCCCGCGCAAGCAACTCGCGGACCGCCCGGCGTCCATCTTCACCATAATCGAGAGTCCACTTGGTGACATACATTCCCACGAACTTGTCAGCCAGAATCGGATCCATGTCCCGCGCAAATTGCAGCGCATAATTCATCGCCGCCTCGCGATGATCGAGCGCGTAAGAGACGCTATCGCGGATCACACGCGATATCTGCCGCGCAAAGTCTTCCCCGAGCTTGCGGCGGATAGCATTCGCGCCGAGAGGCAGCGGCAACCCGGTCTGTTCCTGCCACCATTGGCCCAGGTCCACTACGCGATGCAAGCCGATCTGCGAAAAAAGCAGCTGTCCTTCGTGAATCAAGAGCCCGGCTTCCACCTCTTTTGCGCGCACAGCATCCAAAATCTTGTCGAACGGCATCGTCACCGTCTCGACGTTGGGCTCGAAGAGCTTCAACGCGAGATAGGAAGTCGTCAAAGTGCCGGGAATCGCGATCCTTCGCCCGGCAAGGTCGTTTTTCTTTATGGGATGGCTGGCGACGACAATCGGTCCGTAGCCTTCTCCGAAACTCGCGCCGCAATCCATCAAAATGTATTTATCGGCTACAAACGGATACGCATAAAAGCTGATCGCGGTCACGTCGTAGATTTCTTTCTTAGCGGCTTGGTTCAGCGACTCAATGTCCGACAGAGTGTGCACGAATTTGACGCCGGGCAGTCGCACTTTTCCCGTGGCCAACGCGTAAAACATAAACGCATCGTCGCTGTCAGGCGAATGCGCGAGGCGAATCTCTTCCGCTTTCGGTGATGCTGCCGGTGTGGACATGCTGGGTCCGTCCTGGCTCTCAGAGGAGACGCTCATTCACACGGGTCGGGCGGCGAAGGCAATACTTCCACGTCTGTCTTGCCCACGCGGTAGTCGCCTAGGTGTGTACGTCTTCCGGCTTGAGTGCCGAAAATTTGCAAACAAAGAATACCATACGCACCCATCGCTCGTACAGACACCTCGTCGAGCTTAGTGAGGCACGTCTACCGGTGGAGTAATCCGATTTCCGTGTGGGAATTCCAGAGTGTCGATCGCACGTGCTGTAAGGCGAGGAAGGGAATTGTCAAAATCGCGCGAGGCGGATGGCAATCCAGTGCGGCGGGTTCGTCACTAGCGCGAATCTTTGCGGCATCGCTGCTGTTGCACGAAACATCATCCAGCGCACCGAAATCCGTCATGTTGAATCACAGCGAATTGGCTATCCAACACAGAGAAATTCGTCATTCTGAGGGTAGCGAAGGATCCCTCTTCGCTCGCAACCTCTCCAGCAATCGACGGGGCGGTTCGAAAATGTTAAGGCGTTTTCTTCAGCGTACCTGGTTTCTCGCTCGGTAACACCCAGACGACGATCGCGTCGATCACATCTTCCGAAACGTGCCCGGGCTTTTCATACTCCGACGGCGTGGAACGGCCCTCGCCGGTCATGAAAAGATGATTCAGGTCTGGAAAGATTCTCAGCGTCACGTTATTGCGTTTCGCAAGCGGCGCGCTCCAGGCTTCAAAATTCGCCGGAGTGACCTGATAATCCCGTCCGCCTTGCATAATAAGTATCGGGATTTTCAGTTTCTCGGCGGTTTTCAGCGGATCATACTGCCGCAAGTCGAGCCAGTAAGCGCCGAAGGTCGTCGCCCCGATAAAAGGCACCGTGTCATCAGGCTTCAGATCAGGGCTCTCGATCTGCCTGACGCCTTCTTCGACAGCGGCGATGCGCTTCTGTTCGTCCTCGCTTGGTTTTCCATTGGCAGAAGCTAAATAATGGATCTGGTCCAACACCACCTGCTCGATAGGCCGGGTGTTCGCGCCGAGCATCGCAATTCCTGCAATCTGCGAATCACCGGTAGCAATCCTGGGCGCAAGATAAGCACCGAGACTGTGGCCCACAAGAAAAACCTGCTGAGGATCAATCCTGGGCTGCTTCGCTATGAGAGAGACGGCAGCCCGTGCGTCGCTGATCACTTCATCTTCGACGGTCATTTTTGTCGGATCATCAGCGCTCTGGGAACCGTACTGTAAAGTACGCTTGGTATATCGAAACACGGCAACGCCGTGGCTCGCCAGACCCCAGGCAATATCCTCGAACGGCTTGTTGGGACCGACCGTTTCATCTTCGTCATGTGGCCCTGAGCCGTGTACCAGAACAACAGCCGGGAAAGGCCCACCGCCCTTGGGCATGGTCAACTTGGCCGGCAACTCGAATTTTCCGTTAACCAACGCCAGGGGCTGTTCCGCAAAAAGGTTTTGCTTCGCGTACGCAGGCGCAGTCCAAGGGGCCACAGCCACTTGATGAGGACGGAAACCCAATCCCGCGATTTTGCCGTCCGGATCAAAAGCGACGGTCGCGTCAAGGATTGCGTTTTGAAACTTGCATTCCATCCTGACCACGTCCATTCCTTGTACTTTCGAGAGCTGCGTGTCAGTGATGGATTGGAAGGCGCCGGCTTGCAGAATCAAGCTCGGCCAGCCGGCCGCAAGCTTCCCGGGTGGCAAGGCAGCCGCCATACGCGAGTCAAATTGCGCCTCGACTTTTTCAAATTGGGCCGCGACCAACTGCTGAATGATTTTCTGTGCCGCGGCAGAAGTGGCGGAAGCCGCAGAGGAAGGGGTCTGCTGTTCAAGCAGTCGACCGTAGCCCGCACCCGATTCTACCGAAACGATAACAAGAAGACTTACAACTGCGAAAACACCTGATTTCATCATCTTCTTACTGTACAGGCGAACGCGGGGAAGGGGGAAGTGGCGAAGCGTGGTGGGCAACCAGGAGCCACCGATCCCCTTGGCGTACAAAAATGTTGGTGGCCTGCACCATGGCGTCTTCGAAGCCATCGGCAAAGGCGGTGGTAACGTGCTGGGTACAAGAAACCCAACCCACATCGCCTTCGATCCGCACCCACACACTGCTCAAGGCGATGCGTACGCGTTTCGCACTCGCGAAAAGGCGAGCCCAACGCTCGTGCACTTCATCCCACCCGAGGAGCAGGTCCCAACCGGGGTGTACACACGTCACTCCGTCATCGTGAGACCACACAGCTTCCATTTCGGCGAGGTCCAGGGATTCAAAAGCTGCATAAAAACTGGTATTCGCGGCGCGTAGGGCGTCTTCAGGACTTTGTTTGTGAGGTGCGGTCTGTGCGGACATGGTTACAAGTCCCGAAAACCAAATTCTTTACGAGGTTGCCTCATTGTCCCGTTGTTCTTGCACGTGAGGGGCGGGTCTCAGACCCGCTCGCACCCAACTACTCGCGGCGAACAACGGCAAACTAGGATTTAGGCTCAGCTGTTCCACGCATACTCTCAGCGACATGCTCTCGATGACGACCGGCGATTATGCCGCCTCTCGCGGCGATTTCCGTCGCGAAAGATGAAACCCTTCGACGGCGATTACGATCAGCCCCATCTTGATAATTTCGCCGGGAAGAAACGGAAGAGCGCCGTGGTACAACGCAATGCTCCATCCAAGCCCCATTCCGAGAGCCAGCCAAGCGCATCCGCCGGCGAAAATAATCGCCTCTCCGGAAATCATTGCACCAATCAGCGGAAATTCCGCGAGCCGAAAATGTTTTCCGCCAACCGGTCCGATCCTTGCAGCGCGTTCCACCAGCCGGCCAGTCACAAACGCCGCTGCCGGATAGGAAATCAAATAACCGGCCGTCGGCCCGAGGAAACGCGCCGGTCCGGGTAATCCCAACGGCTGGAACACGGGCAGTCCAGCCAATCCTTCGAGCAAATAAAGAATCAGCGTAATCGCGCCGCGCTTCGATCCCAGCAAAACGCCAACGAGCAAGACGCCGAAAGTTTGCCCGGTAATCGGCACGGGCGTCCAAGGAAGAGGAATGACGATATGCGCGCAAAGCGCCAACAGAATATTTGCGACAGCAATCCGCACGGCGTCAGCGGCAATTCCTTCTCCGGAATAAATCTGGTCGGCGACAACTTTCGACTGTGACATCACTCTTCGTGTAACCTCTGCGCTCTTTCGCGGCGCTTTGCCAAAGTGTCGGGATATTGCAGAAACTGCAAGGCATTATACCCGAGGCTGCGGAATGTCACTCTGACTTTTCAGTTTCGGTCTTTTCGCCCGCAATCAAGGGATCTTCATAGGTGCTGACAGCTCCGTGCTTGTCGTCACCATGAACTTTTCCGGCGGCGTCCATAAAAAACGAAAGGCGCCCCGCTCTTCCATAAGCTTCGGGAGTCGCCGCGAGTTCGAAAGCTCCGTCATTGCCGTTTGCGTCGGGAGCGATACGATAGCGAAACACGTAGCCGTCATGTTTTCCGGCGGCGAGATCGGCAGATACCAACGACGCTTGTTCCGGCGAGATTTGATCTTTGGGCGCAGGGCCGAGTTCCGCGAGAGATTCCGGCAACTTACCGAACGCCCGGCGGTAGGTTTGAATCGCATCGGCCAACTCTCGAAGCGCGGCCACAGTCGCCTCCTCATGCGCGGCCAGGTCTTGCGCCTCCCATTCTTTCGCGAGTTGTGGAATATCGAAAAGTACAAGACCCAGCGATAGCAGGCGCCAGCTGCCTGCTTCCCGCACCAAACCAAAATCCGCTTGAGCGCCGTCAACCACGGTGACCGGAATGAAGGCCAGATTTTCATGTGTCCGCGGCGTGCCAAACCGGAATTCGACGGTAGTTTCGGCAGCTCTGCAGCGCAACACGGTGCGATTTTGGTTATCGTTAGAAATGAGAGGCTTCCCGGCGCTGTCCGAAAGCGAAAGGCGCTTCATGAGCGCGACGCGCTGCGGTTCGGGCAAAGCCAGGAAAGCCGCGCCATTGTCTCCCGCCAGGAAGCCTGAGAATTGCGTCTCATTGGCACGACAGGCCGCCACAAGAGCATCTGTCAGAGCGGCGGCGGGATCGGACTCACCCGATTGCGCGCTCGACTTCTGCGCCCGCGCAGGGCTAACCACGAAGAGCACAAGACCGAGAGCGATCGCAACCGACGCCACAGGCAAGCGGGAATATCGTTTGGTCATGAGGGATCAGATTTCGCCGCCGTCAGGATGGTTGCAAGGTCGTGCGTGAATTGCGAGCGGGCCATTACGTGCGCGCAACCAGCATCGCGCGCCCGTTGCGCAAGATCGACCTGGACGTGAGAAAAAAAAGCGATCACCTTCAACTCCTTGGCCGCAGCATGCACTGACCGGATCGCGTCCAATGGTTTATTGCGAGCGCTCAAATCCACAATCACCAGCTGCGGCATTTTCTTAGCGATTTCCGTCAACAGCGCATCGGCCGTGGTACAAGTCCGTATTTCCACACCCACATGTTTCGCCGTCTCCAGCATCTTCGCCTGAAAGAACAAATCGTCCACAAACGCGAGAACGCAAGCCATGTCCGATCGCACCTCGATCCGGATGTTTGCAACTAGGGATCAGCACTCTCGGTGTATCACGCGGGGGTCGCAGGCACAAGGCCGCCTTCGACAACCTCCACGTAGTTGAGGTATAAAAGATAAAAGGGTTTCTGAGACCAGCCCTGTGGAGGATAAAGATGGCCGCTTCTCCCAGCCCGGACGCGCTGCCGGGCCTCGCAGTCCTGGAGCAAACTCCGATTATCATTGAAAAAATTGTGTGGTCCGCCACCGACGAGCAATTGCATTGGAAACCGGCTGCGGACCGCTGGTCCATCAGCGAAATCCTCGCGCATCTCGCCGACGTGGAGGTGGTCGGTTTTCGCGAGCGCATCCAAATGATGATGGAAAAAGACAATCCTCAGCTTGAAGCATACGATCAGAATG
The DNA here is from genome assembly GCA_963703675.1 of uncultured Acidobacteriota bacterium. Lineage (GTDB taxonomy): Bacteria > Acidobacteriota > Terriglobia > Acidiferrales > UBA7541 > Palsa-295. Next base: position 635,821 of record CAVPFH010000019.1, read on the forward strand.
CCGCTTCAGCATCCGGCAAGTATTCAAATACGAGAGCGCGCGAAAACCTAAAAAAATTCTGTCATGAGCGCGACCGCAGTCTCTCATCTCTCCGGTATGTGTCGATTTCGGTGCTCGGTCGCAGCGGGCAGCACACAAAAATCGGACGCGTCACGATTGGCCAACTGATGCACGAATGGGCGTTTCACGACCTTGGCCACATTCGTCAAATTGCTGAGCTCTTTCGTTCCAGGGCATTTTTCCCAGCCATAGGCCCGTTTCAGCAGTTCTACACGATTAAGCCATAGGGCCGATTATCAAGAACGCCTGAATTTGGACCTGACGCGGACCACAATGGACATCATCGCGCGAAAGATACTTTCGACGTTTGACCAAGTCCAGCGCGACTCCATCGACCTGCACACATTCTTCGAATATGTCGGTGGCAATGTCCCCGCGCAGCGCGAAGCTGTACTTGATGCGGTCACCGCTCTCGCCGAGCGAGGATTTATCGAGGGGGACGGACGCAGCGACTTCTACCGGCGAACGGAGGAGGGGCGACTCGCGGTAGCATCTCCGCTTGACGTCACCATGTATATGCGGGAAGGCTGCCATCTGTGCGAAGAAGCCAAAGCGAACATTGCCCCAGTGCTCGCGGAATGCGGCGCGAAGCTGCATGAAGTTGACATCGACGACGATCCGAAATTGCTCGAGCGTTACACAAATGACGTCCCGGTGATCTTCATCGGCTCACAATTTTTCGCCCAGCATCGAGTTGACGTCGAGCGTCTGCGACGCCAGCTCAAAAGCGCGAAGAACTAGCAGGTTGAGCCAGCCGCTGAACTGGCGGGCGGGATTAGAAGCATCGTACAGCAGAGCGCAAACGAACTAGTGTTCGGCCTCGCCGTGAACTCCGACGCTGTCATCCGGCACATCGCCCGGCCGGCCTTTCACGCGGTCGTACACACTAAAAGCGCAGGTTGAGCCAAGCGCCTCGTTGTAATAAGTGGGCACACCCAGCGCGGTTCGCAACTCCTCATTGAAGCGGCGCAGGTCTTTCAGCTGGTTCACATGCACCGGGAATTTCTTAGATTCATGGCCAATCAGAAACTTCTGATAGCCCGCATCCCACAGAGTGGTGAATTGCCCCTCCATCATGATGCAAGGGATCTCAGTCATCTGAAAACGGCCTTCCGGCGTCTTGCGCAGTTCCGCGCCGCAATTATATTTTTGGATGCGCACCACTCCGCCTGAATTGCGCACCAGAAATCCCTTCGCCGAGAGCGACTCAACGACCGGTTGATCGAATTGTTTGTTGACGTACCACATGGCTGACGTTCAAGCATAGGGGTCGCCGCCCGGCCTGTAAATACAAAAATCGGGTCCTTAGGCGATTGCCTACGCTTAAGCGCTATGCGACTATAGGAGCCTCGCTTTCGACGGATTGGCGCAAGCCTCCCGATACGCTGCTTCAAATTAGCTGAATAAAAGGGGTTTGCAGGCGCATCCAAAGTCATGGGTTGCAGCCTGTTCCAAATACTTGTTTGAGACTCTTAGGAGCTACGAATCTTGAACGCTGCAAATAAATCCTCCGTCGTGCCTGTTGCGCCTGCTGCCGCGCTCACGACTGGGGCAGGTCTGCTCGACCGCATCGGCAACACGCCGCTGTTGAAGCTGGATCGAACTGTCGCGGATTTTCCGGGCGTCGAATTTTACGCCAAGGCGGAATGGTTCAATCCGGGCGGCTCGGTGAAAGATCGCGCGGCTTATTCCATGATTCGCGAAGGCGAACGCACAGGTGATTTGCGTCCCGGCAGGGTAATTCTCGACGCAACAAGCGGGAACACCGGAATCGCTTACGCCATGATTGGCGCGGCGCTGGGCTACCGCGTGAAACTGTGTGTTCCGTCAAGCGCCTCGCCGGAGCGCAAACAAATCCTTCAAGCGTATGGCGCCGATATTGTTTACACGCCGGGCGATGAAGGAACGGACGGAGCGATCAGGCGCGTTCACGAAATTTACGAATCGGATCGCGAGAAATATTTCTACCCGGATCAATACAGCAACCAAGCGAACCCGGCGGCACATTACGCAACCACCGGCCCTGAAATCTGGCAGCAGACACAGGGTAGAATCACTCACTTTGTGGCCGGCCTGGGCACCAGCGGCACGTTTGTCGGCACCACACGGCGGCTGAAGGAATTGAACCCCAAGATTCGCTGCATCAGTTTCCAGCCCGATTCCGGATTTCACGGCCTCGAAGGCTTAAAGCATATGGCCACCGCGATCGTTCCACGCATTTACGATTCCACACTCGCTGATGAGGACATCGCGGCGCCGACGGAAGCGGCGCATCAGCTGGTGAAGCGTCTTGCGCGCGAGGAAGGGATTCTAGCCGGTGTGAGTTCAGGAGCCGCGCTGTGGGTCTGCCTGGGAGTCGCCCGGAATCTGCCAAAAGGAGCGCGCGCGGTTATCGTCACGGTATTCCCTGATTCCGGCGAAAAATATTTGTCCGAGCGATTCTGGAGCGAAGAGTGAGCGGCCCAGTGCTGAGGATCAATAATGAATTGGCGAGCCAGATTCGCGCTCATGGTGTGGAAACCTATCCTCACGAGTGCTGCGGCGCCATTCTCGGACGCGACGGCGACGTCGACGGTTCGCGCGAGGTGCTCGGATTAATGCCGCTCGCTAACCGGCGTGATGATTCGCCGCGAAATCGTTTCGAAGTGACTCCCGAAGATGTACGACTGGCAGAAAAAACTGCCGCGGAGAAAAAACTGGAATTGATGGGATGGTATCATTCGCATCCCGACGCGCCCGCGCGGCCCAGTGAATACGACCGTGAACACGCCTGGCCGTGGTACAGCTACATCATTGTCAGTGTTCAGTCCGGCCGGCCGTGCGAGATGAATTCCTGGCGATTGCGCGACGACCGTTCGGGCTATGATTCCGAAGCGCTTGAATCCTCAGCGCATTCCGCGAGCATCTAAAGCTTGAATATCGCGGGTGATGGCTGTAATGAATGATTGTCAATTACCGGCGGCGCACGGCCTGAAAAAATGCTTGCAACGTTGGGCTCGTTTCGCCAACTGCCAAATCAACAGGAGGACGGCGGATGTCAGTGAAAGTAATCATCCCAACGCCTTTGCGCGCCTACGCGGGCAAGCAGGAAAGCGTCGAGTTACAGGCGGCAACCGTGGCCGAGGCTCTCACGGAGTTGACGGGAAAATTCACCGATCTCAAGAAGCACCTGTATTCGGACGACGGCCGCCTGCGCAGCTTTGTGAACGTCTACGTGAATGATGAAGATGTTCGTTACCTGCAAAAGGATCAGACCGCGTTGCGAGACGGCGACATCGTAAGCATCGTGCCGTCCATAGCCGGCGGCATCGGCAGGTAAAATTCGGGAGTTTCACAATGGCAACGAAACCAGAAATCGCACCGCAAACTGAACCGGCAAAGGCGCCGGTTACGCTTTCGAAGGAAGAAGTCCTCCGCTACAGCCGACACTTAATCATGCCGGAAGTCGGCATGGAAGGTCAGCTCAAACTGAAACAGGCCAAGGTCCTCTGCATCGGCACAGGCGGGCTTGGTGCGCCGCTCGGGTTTTATCTAGCCGCTGCCGGTGTGGGCCGGATCGGCCTAGTCGATTTCGACACGGTGGATTACACGAATCTCCAGCGCCAAATCTTGTTCAGCACGAGCGATGTCGGAAAGCCCAAAATCGAAGCAGCGGCCACGCGCCTGCATGATTTGAACCCCGACATTCAAATCGATCGCTTCGAAACCCATCTGTCCGGCGAAAATGCTCTCGATATTCTCAAGGACTATGACATCGTAGTGGATGGCACGGATAATTTCCCGACGCGCTATCTTGTCAACGACGCGTGCGTGCTCCTCGGAAAGCCTAATGTTTATGGCTCTATCTTTCGATTTGAAGGGCAAATAACGATCTTCGGCTACCCTGAGGGTCCTTGCTATCGGTGTTTGTATCCGGAACCGCCGCCACCGGGACTCGTTCCTTCTTGCGCGGAAGGCGGCGTACTGGGTGTGCTCCCTGGAATCGTCGGCTCGATACAAGCGGCAGAAACGCTGAAACTGATTATTGGCAAGGGTGAGTCCCTGGTCGGACGTCTACTGCTTTTCGACGCCCTGGCCATGCGTTTTCGCGAACTGAAGCTGCGAAAAAATCCGGATTGCCCGGTGTGCGGCAAGAATCCGACGGTGACGAAATTAATCGATTATGCTGAATTCTGCGGAATTCGCGGTGAACAAGCGCCCGCGCCACAAACTTCGGTGCCGGAAATCACGCCGCGCGATTTGAAAGCGCGGCTCGATCAAGGGGACGATCTATTCATCCTGGATGTTCGCGAACCGCACGAATATCAGATTTGCAACCTCGGCGGGCACCTGATTCCGCTAGGAGATCTTTCGAAACGCGCTGGGGAACTTGATAGCTCACGTGAAATCGTAGCGCATTGCCGCAGCGGAAAGCGCTCTGCCGAAGCGGTGGAATTCTTGCGCAAGGCTGGGTTTCGCAAGGTCCTGAACTTAAAGGGTGGTATTCTTGCGTGGTCAGACGAAGTAGATCCCTCCGTGCCCAAGTACTGAATTCGTCGGCTTGGTTCGGATGTAACGCGCACAAAAACCGTTACGAGATTGACAAGTTTCGATCGGAGGATCGATGGCAGACGTTAAAGTCACGGTAGTGAACAACGGACCGTTGTTAATTGACGGTGAAATTGAAATGGTAGATCAGGAAGGCCGCGCCTACGGCTTAGGCGGCCGCACGAAAATCGGTTTATGCCGCTGCGGTTTTTCCGAACGTAAACCTTTTTGCGACGGTTCGCACAAACGCTCCACCTTTCAAAGTGTCGTCCAAGCCCACGAACTTCCTCCGCCCCCGGCGAAGTCCTAGGTTAACTCGAGGAAAATCCGTCCACATTATGTAACGTTTCCACTCCCAATCCTTGTAGCAGAAGAGCCTGACTCACATTAACTCCTAATGCCAAAATTCGAAGAGTATTGTCTACAGCGCGTTAGCTAGTACCAGAACCAATAGTACGACTGGCCATTGCCTTGCTCTTATCATCGCGGGGCAGTGTACGGGTGTTGGGGGCATGTGTGCGTCAGCCGGGCCAAATCTGGACGGGTCTGCATCGCTTTCGTCTCACGATGCTGTGGACGATTGTCGCCGGGGCGTATCTCGTCTCGCTCTGGATTCTGCACAATTCCTCCTACGTCGCTGATCCGCTGTTAGATACCTATCTCCAAATGGCGGGCAGCCTCATCGCCTTCACCTTCGCCGCAAACGCCCTGGTCCGATTCCGCGGCACGCATGACCGAATTTCCCTGATTTTGGCCTTTGGCTTTGTGCTCGCGGGCTTGATCGAAGCCGGAACCAGTATGACGCTCTACCGCGGCATGCTGGTGACACCCTCGCCAGGAAACCAGATCTCCGTAGCGTGGCTCGCGGGGCGCACGCTTCTCGGAGTTGTTTTGCTGGCTGCTCTGGCCGTTGAGCGACGCATTCCGGTAGCCCGCGATCCTGCACGGGAAATGGCCGGTGCAACACTTATCGTCGGTGGCGTAGCCTACCTCACGAGTGTTTTCTATTTCATGTTGCCGAACGCGCCTAAAATTCACCCGGGCGCCTTGATATCCCGTCCTTGGGATCTCGTACCAGCCGCGATCTATCTCGCAGCCGCCATTGGCTTCGCGCGCCGCCTCAACCGCGCAGGAGCGTATCTCGATCGCGCACTATTTATCGCTGCTGGATTAAATGTTCTGTGCCACGTCACCATGAGCGAATCGCAGCATCATCTGGACGCGCCTTACACCTTGGCGCATTTCATGATGGTGATGAGTTACGTGATCGTTCTCGGCGGAACGCTGCTCGATAATGCGCAGCTATTCGACCAGGTAAGCCACATGGCCGCGTCCGATCCGCTCACAGGGCTTGCAAACCATCGCCGTTTGATCGAAGTACTGGAATCTGAAATCCAGCGCTCGCGCCGCACTGGCCGAAATTTTGCGGTGTTGCTGTTCGACCTCGACGGATTGAAGAAAATCAACGACAGGTTCGGTCACCTAACCGGAAGCCGGGCCATCAAGCGCTTGGGCTCAGCCTTGGGAAACAACAGTCGCACAATCGACACCCCAGCCCGATACGGCGGTGATGAATTCGCTTTGATTCTTCCGGAATCAGGCGAAGCCGAAGCGACGCAGGCCGCCACGCGAATTTGCGAGCAATTGCAGAATGACGGCCAGGAGCCGGCCATCACGGTCAGCGTCGGCTTAGCCGTTTATCCGCAGGATGGCACTACCATCGACAAACTTCTGGGAGCGGCCGACAGCGCGCTGTATCGAATGAAGGGCAAGGGGCAAAAGACATTTCGACTGGGGCAGGTGGCCGCCTGTTTATAGACAAAGGACCGCGCATGCGATTTGGGATCGGGTCCCCAAAGACTTTTAAGTTGCCGCGCCGGGAGACCCGCGTTCCGATGGAAGTGGGGGTGCACATCACAGGGCATCCAGCGCTACCCGGTACGGAAACGACTTTCACCGAGAACGTCAGCTCGCGCGGAGCTCGCGTCCTAAGCGCCCGGCGCTGGCAAGTAGGCGATCGGTTGACGATCGCGACGTTAACCGGTTCGTTCCGCGCCGTCGCGCGCGTCGCCTATTGCCAGTTAGTACCGGAATCAGGTTTCGCCGTGGGGCTCGAATTCCTCGAACCAAAGGGCAACTGGGTGGTAGCTGATTCGATGGCGAGCTAGTTCGCGTAAGAGTTGCAACCGAGCAGAAACTACTGCACGAACCCGAAATTAGTGTCCGGAGCCGGTCCGGAACCTTCCGGTAACGTCCCAAACTGCGATTCGAATCGCGCCACGTTTTCCTTCAAAGCTTCCAGCAATCTTTTTGCGTGGGCGGGACTTAGAATCACGCTCGAGACCAACTTTCCCTGGGGCACGCTGGGGAATAAATAAATGAAGTTGAGCGTAAACTCCTCGCCGTTGTGATGTATCACAGCCAGATTGGAATACTGCCCCAGCAACTCCTTTTCATCGGCCTTGATTTGCACTTGCTGTTTCTGTGGCACCGGCTGTTTCGGTTGGTCGCTCATCTATGCGCTCCTATTAAGATTGCAAGCCCACTATAGCAGAGCAAAGAATCGCGTCTGCTAGGATTTTTAAGTGCGAAATTCCGTAGGGGGATTGACGCGCTCTGAGGTTAAGCGTAGTTTATATGCAGAGTTTAGCAAGGTTAACCATGGAAGGTTCCAACAAACTCCCCACTCACTTGGGCGATCAGCCTGCCCATCCCACTACGGAGTCCGCTGTAGAGTCGGCGGCTGCGCCCGAACTGGTAGGGCTAGTCACTCATGAGGATGTAGATCGCGCTCGCGATCGTTGGGAAGTTGCACAAGCCCGGAGCAAGGGACGTTCGAAAAAGTTTGGCGGTATTCGCCTGCTTTGGCTATTGGTCGGTCCGGGCGTTTTAGTTTTTCTGGGTGAGAATGACGCTCCAAGCATGCTCTCTTACTCCGCGGACGGATCGCGTTACGGCATTGGTTTCTTCATACCTTTCATTGTGTTCACGTTCATTATGGGATTCATCGTTCAGGAAATGACGGTGCGTTTAGGCGCCGTCACTCACCGCGGGCACGCCGAACTCATCTTCGATCGTTTCGGAAAATTCTGGGGCTTCTTCGCCATGGGCGATTTGATCCTGGGAAATTTTCTAACGCTGGTCACCGAATTCATCGGTGTACGCGCAGGACTGGGATTTTTCGGCATCCGGCCGGCAGTTGCGGTGGGCGGAGCGCTCCTTATCGTTGTCGCAGCAATTACGACGGGCCGCTATTGGACCTGGGAACGAATCACGCTGAGTCTGGCAATCTTCAACGGTCTATTCATTCCAGCGGCAATTCTGGCGCGACCAGATTGGCACGCGGTGGGCCACGCAATGGCCACCTGGATGCCTTTGCCCACTGGTGGACGTTACGAAATTATGCTGCTGATTCTGGCGACGATCGGCGCAACCGTCACGCCTTGGATGCTTTTCTTCCAGCAAAGCGCCGTCGTGGACAAAGGTATGCAGCCGCGAGACATCAATGCCGGGCGCTTCGATACATTTCTCGGCGCACTGCTGGCTTCCTTGTTTGCGATTGCTGCGCTTCTTGCCACGGTGCCGTTATTTCATCACGGCATCAATGCCGTCGACTTCCAGGCGGCACAATTTGCGGAGGCGCTTGAGCCATTGATCGGTCATGCGGGCGCGGCGCTGTTCGCCCTCGGGATTTTTGAGGCTGGAATCGTGGCGGCGATCGCAATTTCCACCTCCTCCGCATATGCATTCGGAGAAGTCCTACAGACCGGACACAGTCTGAACAGGCCTCTACGCGACGCTTGGCCTTTCTACCTGACATTGTTCGGATCAGCTTGTGCGGCAGCGGCCTTGGTGCTGATGCCGAGGTTTCCACTGGAATTTGTGGTGCTCACAGTCAATGTGATCGCAGTTCTGGCGATGCCGCCGGCGCTGGCCTTCCTTCTCCTACTTGTAAACGATCGTGAGGTAATGGGAGAACAGGTCAACGGATTCTGGGCCAACGTCGCTGGAGTTACAGTGACCGTTCTTTTGATTTGTGCGGGGCTCGGGTTCGGCGTCGCGACCGTGTTTCCAGGGTGGCTGGGCGGATGAATCTTTCTTGATTGAAATGGGTCGTTCGAGAATGGCATTGTACTTATGAGGGTGGAAATTGAATTCACGGTCTGTAGGCGTTCCGGAAAATCAGCACGTGCTCGCACCCGTCGATGTGAATTCCGAACAGTTGACGCTGCAGGATCCTCGCGCCGTTTTGTCATTCCTGGAGGCGGACCAAGTCGTAGCCGCCAAGCGGCGAACCCATTTCGGCAAGCGTGATCTTTCGTTTGGAACTCGAGCGCTGTTGTGGGCTCTGCGCGTTTATGTGCTAGCGATGTTTTTCATCGTGCTTATTGCGGTACTTCGAGCCTTTCACGCTGTGCACTAAATCCCACGCCCAGAGGTTGAATACTTCAACGACAGAGCTAAGATTCTTGACGCACTCGCTCAAGTCCCGCAGGCAAAATCCCTGGCTTATGACTTCTGACACCGTCCCGAATCACAAAACAACCCAACCCCCAAGTCCGAAGGTCTGGGTGATTTTTGTTGTGTTCATAGTTGTCGCTATTGTCGGAGGGATTGTCGTTTACTCGCTGAGTGATTGGAGGGTTCCAGCCAAAGCGAAGGCTATGCCGAATCCGGTGCCTGCCGCTCCCCAGGCTATAGGCATGGGGATGAGCATTTATAGGGATCGTTGCCGGAATTGCCACGGAGAACAGGGCGATGGAAAAGGCGAGCGCGCCGAGAAACTTTCGGTCGCGCCTTCTGATTTCTCCGATGCGCAGGAGATGAGCCAGCAGACCGACGGCGAGCTGTTCTGGAAAATTTCGGAAGGGCATCGCCCGATGCCGCAATTCAAAGGCAAGTTAAGCGAGGAAGAGCGCTGGGAAGTTGTGGATTACATTCGCACGTTTTCGCAGCCTCTGAGCGCTTTTCCGGGCATTTCGCCTTCCACCGCCCCAGACCGAGGCGCCGCACCCAAGTAGAAGTGCGGAGTCCGCTGCGATTCCGACAAAATTGGATCCTAATTCATTAACTGCGACAACGCTTCGGAAACCTCCTTCAGATCCGGCAATGTCGGGATGTCGTAGTTTTTGAACCAGGCAACTTTTCCCGAGCGGTCGATAATAGCGATTGCTCGTCCGGTGATTCCTTTTTCCGGCAGGTACACTCCAAATTTTTCCGCTACGGCTCCGCGGGGCTGAAAATCTGCCAGCAGCGGGTAGTGAATTCCCATCTTTTCGGCGAAAGCTTTGTGCGACCAGGCGCTGTCCACACTAATGCCGAGTACTTGTGCGTCCAGCTGCTCGAAACGTTTCATATCATTGACGAAGCAGGCGTGTTCGTTGGTGCAGACTGGGCTCCAATCGAGCGGGTAAAAAACTACCACCACATTTTTCTTGCCCTGGAAGTCCGAGAGCTTCACTTCTTTCTGGTTCTGATCTTTTAACGTGAAATCCGGGGCAGCGGCTCCTACTGAGATTGCCATTCCTGAACCCTCCTTAATTTCTTAAGAACAATTGAAAATTGCGCGGCGCTGGACGACATCATGATAGCCGATGAGTTCGCTGCGCACAAACGAGTGGCGACTGGTTTCTTGGTAGGGTCTGCTATTATACGGTTTCCGGTGGGGTGAGTTACTGGTTTCGATTCCGGCTTGCTGTGGGAAAGCTGCCGCGCTAAAGGCCGCTACATTAAAATCTGGAACGCGCCCGGTGGAGGGTTGCGGCGCTACGTTAGGATCTGAAAATCCTGAAAGATTTGAGTTATTTTGAGCCACGTATCTTGTGAAGAGGCGTATCCCGGAATTGAGTTCTTGCAGCGTAGCCGTAATTGGTGGGCTCGGCTGAAGGGAACGCCACCTGAATGCATTCACCTGGGTGAGGAGTGCGATTGGATCGCGACGCTCCTGCCGGACACGCTGTATCTTCGCGGCAAGCGGGCGCTGCGACGCGATCCCGTGCGGCCGGAGATAACTCTTTGCCGCGAGTGCCTTACAGGCGTCGTGCAGGCGGAGCTGGAATCCTTTCCAGGGCGCGTGATAGCGTTCGAGCCGGACGCCGAGATAGTCACGCAGTATTTTTTCGTGGCGCAACTTGATTTTGATGCTGCAGGACTGAGGCCGGAAGTCTCGGATGCTATCGGGCAGCGGTTGAGCCACATCGATCAAGCTTGCGTGGAATGCGGGGAAGCGGCGAAGTGGGTTTGGTTCTCTCGCGAGCAAGTGATGAGTCTCGACGAGGTGGACGTAATCGCAACGGCGCCTGGAAAATCGTTCTGTGCGAAGCACGGGGCACGAAACTTGCTGGCGGCGTTTGAGCGGATGTCTGACGCGAATATTTTTTATATGAATTTGCCGTACGGCGAAGCTGGCGCGTACGTCTGGATTTAAAAAATGGAATTGCGCGACGTCGTTCAAAAATATCTGGCGGTGGCGGGCGAATACGGAAAACAGGTGCCGATCTCGGCGCTCGGTCTTTCGCATGCCGAAGCGGAGAGCGCTTTCGACGTGCTGGACGAGGATTACCTGATCAGCCGGTTCTTTCACTTTCACATCGGGAATGGCGAGCGTTTTCAGATCAACGGGTTCCCGCAGACCGACATCCTGATTGACGCCGAGATTAAAGAGATCCTTTGATCGGTACCCGCGTGAGAATCCCGAAACTCCCCATCTAAAGGTGTTACAACCAATCCTCGCGACTACCGTTGTCGAAGGCAGCGGCAGGTCACAACACTTCGGCCACACTGTCATTTTAGTATCGGATGAAAATCGAATTCAGGATCGACGTCGACCGGAATGTCTTTTGTTTTGGCCAGCTGCGCGGCTAGTTCCGGGGGCATTGTTCCGTATTTCTTGTACCAGGCTTCCGTACGAGCTCGATCGCCCGTAGCTTCCTGTTCGAGCAATTCTTTCGCCAGCGACGCGATAGCCGCGGGCATTTTCGTGAAATCAATTTCGTAGAGACCCGTTGAGGAATCGCGGCGGATCGCGCCTTGCTCCGTGTAGTAATTGAACTGCATGATTTCGCCTTGACCGTGAGCTTCCGCGACGCCGAAACGCGCCGTGCGGAAGATACCCGCCACGTACGAGGCATATACTTCGTTGAGTTTTTCTTTTGGCACCGCGTTGTGATCCACCAGCCATTTCTCGCAAAATGCGCCTACGACGTCCGCTTTCGATTCCTCCAGGGCTGAATAGGCAGGTCCGATCGACTCATTGATGTCGACTTTGCCTTGCGCGGTGCGGGCGTAGGCAGGTCCCAATCCATGTGAAATTTCGTGCATGATTGTTTGGGTGAGATAGCCATCGCCCGTGGCCATGGAGGCCTGGTCGCCGCGCATCAGGCGTTGCGCGAGCGGCAGGACGATGTAGCTGACGCGCGCGGCCATAAAATTCCTCCAGAAGATTTTCTTGGAGCCTTTTTCCTCGAGGATGCGCGGATCATTGGGGAGATTGTCCGCCACGGCTTGATAGCCGTGCACCAAATCGCCCGCGCGGTAGGGTGAGTCCACGACCTCCATGGGAGATTGCTTGCCGCGCTTCGAAGGCAAGTCGGCCGCCGTCAGAGGGAGGGCCTCCTGCAAATCAGGCACGTATTTCTGGTATAGAGCGAGTTTTTGACTCTCGGCATCGTTACGGATCATTACCGACGCGCCATAGCTCGTCTTCACTCCGAGCAGCGCATCCGTATAGGTCTCGTAGGGCGCGAAGATCACATCGAATTTCGGGTTTGCGAGATCGAGCCATGCAGTGTCACTGGCGAAATAGTCGTCGCTGAGAAGTGCATCAGCCCGAAGACGCAAGAATTTGGCGAAACCGGGATCGTCGCTGAGAGCAGCAGCTTCGCCCAGATCCTTTGCCATGGGTTCGAGGAATTCCCGGTACTCGACGTGATAAGGAATGGCGGCGAGTTCCAGCTTGCCGGCCGAATCGGGTTTATCCCGGACGACTGTAAACGGTGAATACAAAGCCGTTTTTTGCTCCGGATGCGCGGCCACGTAGGCGTCGAATTTTTCTTTGGTCATGTCCGGCGGGAAGAAGCCGCGGCCTGGAGGCATCGGTTGATCACCGATGAATGGTTTTTCCTTGTCAATCAGATCGAAACGGCTGCCGTTGATTTTTAAATAGCGGCGCAGCAATTCGTTCTGCGGATTCTTGCTGTTTGCCTGTGAAAGATACAGCTTAAGGCCTTCCGGATCGCTCTGGCGCCAGTAAATGCAATCCAGCAGTCCCGAGGCGTCCACTAGTTTTTCTACCATTTCCTTTTCGCGGGCGGTTAACCCCTGCGAATTGAAAGGCATGTGCACTAGTTTGAATTTCACAACACGCTGAGCGAGGTCGGGGGCGACGCCCGATTTCGAAGGATCCACGGATTGCGATGGCGTTGCCTTCGGATCGGACGATTGAGGGCGCGCGTTTACGGCGGCAATGAACAGCAGCAGGCTTATAAAGAATGCGGACACGAAATGTTTAGTCATTGGGCCGCGATTCTACCGTGAGGAGTGAGTGAGGCGTTAGGCAAGAAATTTGTAGTGTTGCAGATCGCAATGGGCGCTGCGAAGGCCCGTTGAAATTGACGATAGAACTGGTCGCCGTTGTTTGTTTTCTGTGAGTTGCGGATGTGCGTTGGTGGGCTCTTTTCTGCGGGCGATCCTCGTGGGATATTTCTGGTGCAAGGAAGGGCGGGTCTGAGACCCGCCCGTACAGACCACGCAAAGAGCCGGCGAGACGCCCTTCGTGCCTCAGGACGGGCCGACGCTACGAAACCAGCGCTGCGAAACCCGGCACCGCCAAGAAACCATTTGCTGGGAGGCGCTACTTGGCGGTGACGGTGGTTCGCTGCAGACGGTTGTGCAGGGCCTCTTGCTCGTCGCGGATTTCTTGGGGGAGACGGTCGCCGAATTTTTCGAAGAATTTTGCCGTGGCTGCGTTTTCTTCGGCCCAGTCGCTGGAATCTACACGGAGTAGTTCGGCCACTGTGTCTCGAGAGACGTCCAAGCCGTCCAGCGTTAGCGAGCCCGGAGCCGGAACATAACCTATCGGGGTTTCTGTTGCCGCTGCGCGGCCTTCGATGCGATCCAGCATCCACTTCAGGACGCGAACGTTTTCGCCGTAGCCTGGCCACAGGAACTTGCCGTTGGCGTCCTTCCGGAACCAGTTTACGTGAAAAATTTTGGGCGGATTTTTCAGCTTGCGGCCCATTTCAAGCCAGTGTCCGAAGTAGTCGGCCATGTTGTAGCCGCAGAAGGGAATCATGGCCATGGGATCGCGGCGCGTGACTCCTACCGCGCCTGTTGTGGCAGCGGTGGTCTCCGAGGCCATTGTGGCACCCACGAAAACTCCGTGCTGCCAGTTGAACGATTCATACACCAGCGGGGCTAGCCTTTCGCGACGACCGCCGAAAATTATCGCGGAGATCGGAACGCCCTCCGGGTCTTCCCAGTGGGACGAAATCGACGGGGATCGTCGAGCGGGGACCGTGTAACGGGAATTGGGATGCGCTGCGGGACCTTTGGTTGGGTCCCAGGGCTCGCCTTTCCAGTCGATTAGGCCGTCCGGGGGCGGAGTGCCCATGCCTTCCCACCACGGCTCGCGGTTCGGGCTGATGGCGACGTTTGTAAAAATGGTATCCCGGCGAAGCGCTGCCATGACGTTCGGATTCGTTTTCTGGTTTGTGCCGGGGGCGACGCCGAAAAAGCCGTTTTCGGGATTGATGGCGCGCAGAGTGCCGTCTGACGCGATGTGCATCCAGGCGATGTCGTCGCCGACCGTCCAGACGCGATAGCCTTGGGATTCCAGGGCCGAAACCATCATCGCGAGATTCGTTTTGCCGCATGCGCTTGGAAACGCTGCGCCCATATAGCTGACTTTGCCGGTCGGGTCTTCCAGGCCCAGGATGAGCATGTGTTCCGCCATCCAGCCTTCGGAGCGCGCCATCCAACTGGCGATGCGCAGCGCAAAACATTTCTTGCCTAGCAGGGCGTTTCCGCCGTAGCCGGAGCCCACGCTCCAGATCAGCTTTTCTTCCGGGAAATGCATGACGAAGCGGCGTTCTGGGTCCACTCCTGCCAGAGCGTGGAGTCCGGGAACGAAATTATTTGTATCGCCTATGCGGTCGAGTGCAGCTTTGCCCATGCGAGACATGATGCGCATGCTGGCGACTACGTAGCGGCTATCGGTAATTTCGACGCCCAGGCGGTTGTATCGGGAATCTTCGGGGCCGAGAATGTAAGGCGCCACGTACAGGGTGCGGCCCTTCATCGAGCCTTCAAGTATGGGGCGCACTTTGGCTTTGGCGTCTCCAGGCGACATCCAGTTATTGGTGGGACCGGCGTCATCCTGCTTGCGGGTGCAGATGAAGGTGACACTTTCGGTGCGCGCGACGTCGTTGGGATTCCGGCGATTCAGGTAACAGTGCGGGTAAGTCTCCGAATTAAGTTCAGTAACAATGCCGTCGTGCATCAGGCCGCGAAGGTAACGATCGTTTTCGGCGTCGGAGCCGTCACACCACACGATTTCATCCGGTTGTGTGAGTTTTGCGGATTCCTCAACCCATTTTTCCAGTGGCGTGGACACCAAGCCTCCGAGATTAGAGCGCGGGGAAGCCGCCGGACAGGCGGCCCGAGCTGCTAGGTACTACTCTTTATTTATATCGCAAATAACGCCAATTTATAAGTCACAAATGTCCAATGCAAGGATGAAATAGCAGTTCCTACGGCTGTGCGGTTGTGCCGCGAGGAAACCAGGCAGATGCTATAATTTGCGGGCCGTGTACGCCCGAAAACTCGACACCGAACTAATAATTGGGAGTGATCGACGCCCTGCCCCGCTGGACTGGCTGGATAGCTTTTGCATGCGCAATTTTACGGGTTCGGCGGAATTTGACGATACGTTGCCTGTGGGTGAGGGCAAGCTTGAGGTGGGGCTGACTGTGGATCCTGCGAGGCTCGCTGAGGCCATGAGCGAGTGGTTCACGAAGCGTGGGAAGGGGAACGGACAGCCCGTACGGATCGAGTTTCGCGAGACGTCTAGTTCCTGAAAATGATTATTCGAATGTGCAGTGTTCTAAACTTGGAAGATTAGTGGGGAGAGAAGAGCCGAACCCTTCCTGCGTATGATTGGGGCGTTGCAGCGGTCATCGCCAGAGAAGTTCGGCTCCTCACAATTGATTGGACGTGTTTGCGCGGCGGCGGTTAGCAGCGCAGATTGGCAGCGGCTGAAACAAAACCCGGGATGCTGAATGTGTTCGTTATCGGGCTGCGCCGACAGCCTCGTCGCTGCCGTCCGGGCGATTGGGGCCGCGCTCGAGCAGCGCCTTAATCCTGGGCAGCAGTTCGAGGGTCGCGGCTTCACCTGCTGCGATTAGCTGCGGGGACTTCACAAATTCATCCCAGAGGACGTGATGGACGTTAGGCTCGATCAGTACGTCGGTGGCGCCGCGCCACGGCTGATTGGCCACGGTTTGAATAATTGAGAACGAGCGGGAGATGACTTCGATGGTGTTGCGCGGTTTCACGTCCAGCAGCCCCGGCTCGAGGTGAACCGAAATCACGACTTCTGCTCCCATTTCGCGAACTGCCGGTGCGGGGACTTGTTCGGTCAAGAAACCATCCACCAGGTAATGGTCGCGATATTCGACCGGCAGGAAAAGGCCCGGGTAAGCGCATGAGGCTCGCAGAGCGGGGCCGACTTCGCCGTCGGTGAAATGTACTGATTCGCCTTTCAGGAGATCGGTGGCTACGATGGCGAGCGGGATGCGCATTTCGTGGAAATACTTCGCGGTCGATAGGCGATTCAGGAAATCCTGGAGGCGGTCGTTGGAAGCCATGCCCATGCGCGAAAGCGTCCAGCGTCCGAAATCGCGGAAGCGGGTGATGCTGGCTTGCCGGGCCATGTGGTCGAGCGAGGTGCCACTGGCGTAGGCCGAAGCGATTAGAGCGCCGACGCTGGTGCCTGCAATGTAATCGATGGGGATTTCGTTTTGTTCCAGGACGCGCAGAACGCCGACGTGCGCGATTCCACGGGCGAATCCGCCGCCGAGAGCTACGCCGACCTTCGGGCGTTCACCCGGCCCGTACGCGAATGTTCGCAAGCCGCGAATGGCCTTTCCCAGCCATTTTGTGGTGGTTCGCGTTTCAGCCATCGAAAGTCCCTTACGAATACTGTAACTCACTTCGCACTTCACGACGTTGCTGGTTGACCGTCTCGTAGTGCTTTTGTAACCTCGGGAGTTGCCTAGGGGTGCTCATGAAGCGTCGTATCGAACGAGTGGCTGTGCTGGGAGCTGGGACCATGGGCGCGCGGATTGCGGCGCACTTCGCCAATGCTGGTATCCCATGTTTTCTTCTCGATATTGTTCCTGCGGAATTAAATGCCGATGAAAAGCGGCGTGGATTGACGCTTGAAAATCCGCTTGTGCGCAAGCGGATTGTGCTGGCGGGCCTCGAAGCGGCGAAGAAATCGCGGCCGGCGGCTTTCTTCACTCCGGAGACGGCGCGTTTGGTGACGCCTGGGAATTTTGAAGACAACATTGGTTGGTGCGGGCAGGTGGATTGGATCGTTGAAGCTGTTGCTGAGAATTTGGAGATCAAGCGGAATTTGTTTACGCGAGTCGAGGCGGTGCGGAGGCCCGGGACCATCGTTACTTCAAATACTTCCGGTTTGCCGATTCATTTGATTGCCGAAGGTCGCCCTGTCGATTTCCAAGAACATTGGGCGGGAACGCATTTTTTCAACCCGCCGCGCTATATGAAATTAGTGGAACTGATTGCTGGGCCGAAGATGCGACCTGAAGTGCTGGAATCGCTCGCTGAGATTTGCGATTTGAGATTGGGTAAGGGAGTAGTGGTCGCGAAGGACACTCCCAATTTTATCGCCAATCGCATCGGAACGTTTTCGATTTTGAATGTGCTGCGGCAAATGCAAGAACTGGGGATGACCGTCGAGGAAGTCGACGCTTGCACTGGGCCGGCGATTGGGCAGCCGAAATCAGCGACGTTTCGCACGGCCGATCTCGTGGGGCTGGATATTCTGGCACACGTCGTCCGCAATATTTATGAAAACGTGGCTGGCGATGAGTCGCGCGAGATTTACAAGCTTCCGCCGTTTGTGGAAGAGATGCTCAAACGTGGGTGGCTGGGCGATAAGACCGGCGGAGGCTTCTACAAAAAAGTGAAGACGGGCGGCGGGAGTGAAATCCTGACTCTTGACTGGCAGAAGATGGAGTATCGGCCGCGGCAGAAAGCCAAATTCGGTTCGATTGAAGCGGGGAAGGCGATTGAAGATACGCGTGAGCGCGTGCGCGCCCTTGTGTCGCCAGCGCTTGAAGGGAAAGCCGGTGATAAAGCGAATCGATTGTTGTGGTCCAGCCTAGGCGAGACTTGCTTGTATGCGGCGCGCAGAGTGCCGGAGATCGCTAATCGCGTGGTCGACGTGGATCGCGCGATGCGCTGGGGTTTTGCGTGGGAGTTGGGCCCGTTCGAAGTGTGGGACGCTATCGGTGTAGAGCGGATGGCGAAGGCGCTCGAGCGCGATGGCAAGGGATTGCCTCCATTGGTTCGTGAAGTGCTCGCTTCGGCCGCGAAATCGTTCTATCAACCGGAAAAGGGAACCACGCGCTATTTCGATCTGGCTTCGAACGCGCTGAAGCCTGTTGATGAGCCTGCCGGAATTATTATTTTGAAATCGCTGAAGGAGCGCACGCCTGTTGTGCAGAAGAATGCGGGAGCGAGCCTGATCGATTTGGGCGATGGAGTGATCTGCTGCGAGTTTCACTCCAAGATGAATTCGATCGGCGGCGATCTGGTCGCGATGATTCATGCTGGGATCAACCGGCTTAGCTCGGATTTCGATGCGATGGTGATCGGGAACCAAGCTGCGAATTTTTCCGTGGGCGCGAATTTGATGCTGGTGCTCATCAGCGCGCAAGAGGGCGAGTGGGACGACATTCACATGGCCGTGCGGCAATTTCAGCGCGTGAACATGGCCATTAAGTATGCGCCGCGGCCGGTGGTCGTGGCGCCGCAGGGGATGGCGCTGGGCGGAGGCTGCGAGATCAGTTTGCATGGTGCGCGAATTCACGCCGCTGCGGAAGCCTATATCGGGCTCGTAGAGACGGGAGTGGGCTTGATTCCGGGCGGCGGCGGGACCAAGGAGATGTTGATTCGCGCGAACGAGCATTCGGCGGGCGGTGAAAATCTGGACTTGTTTCACGCGCTGAAGCCTATTTTTGAGAATATCGCCATGGCTAAGGTTTCTACCAGCGCTGAGGAGGCGCGAGCCCTTGGTTATTTGCGGCCTTCCGATTTGGTGGCCATGAATCGCGAACGGCAGATTGCTGATGCCAAGCAGACTGCTTTAGCAATGGTTCACGCCGGGTATCATCCGCCACCGGCAGCGGAGATCCGTGTGCTCGGCGAGGAATTTTTCGCTGCGGCGAAATTGGCTATCCACATGATGGTGCGCGGCGAATTTGCTACTGAATATGACGGCGTGGTGGGGCGGAAGCTTGCTTATATTCTGGCGGGCGGGTCGATTACCGCCGCGCAGTTGGTTTCCGAGCAGTATGTGCTGGATCTGGAGCGCGAGGCGTTTGTGAGTTTGTGCGGAGAGCGGAAGACGCAGGCGCGCATGGCTCATACGTTAAAGACCGGAAAGCCGTTGCGCAATTAATGATTTCTTCAGGGGCTAAACCCATTTTACGGCAAAGCGGCAATGGTCGGAGCTGAAGCTCCGACCCCCTAAGAGGCGTGTGAAGCATGTTTCGCCCCCTCCGGCGCTTGGATTTTTGTGTATAGTGTGCGTCTCCGGCGCTTGTTCTTGATGCGTTGCTCCTTGTGCACGATGCGATTTTCGCTGGGTTCCGATGCGACTGTCCCGGCAGCGATGCTCCGGCCTCCTAAGATGCAACACTTTCGGTTGAGAGAGTTTTTCTGCAAACAGTGAAAGCGGCGGCAAGCCGCCGGACTCCAAATCCTCCGTACAACTTTTCCCCGAGTAATGTGTTTGTAACCTCCGGTGAAACCTATTGGTGCGAATTCGTATCTAAGTTTGTGAATTCCGCGTAGTTTATTATTTGCAAAATGGGGTGGTGTGACACTTCATGGAACTTTTTCCCGAAATTTGCGGAACCGAATGTATCCACGCTCCGTTGATACGTTGCGTAGGACCGCTTGCGATCCGCGTCTGCGGCACGAGCGCAAGAATTCATCCCCGATGATTTTTAATGGAGAACCTCTGATGTTAAGGAATGTTCGTCTTGTTGCACTCGCGACAGTTGCGATTCTGGGTTTGGTGGGCATGACGGCGTGTGGCGGCGGCAGTTCCAATAACAGTATTTCGGTGACTGTGACCCCTGCGACTGCGAGCGTTCCAGTGAACTTGACCCAAAGTTTCAGCGCAAACGTCGCGGGAACCACAAACACGGCGGTAACCTGGACAGTCACGGGCGGCGGGAGCATCGATTCGACTGGCCTGTACACCGCGCCCTCTGCGGTTCCCAGCGGCGCGGTGACGGTTACGGCGACTTCGCAAGCTGATTCCAAAGCAGTCGGTACCGCTACGGTCACCGTGACGAGCATGCAGGGCATTTCCGTGACGCCGTCTGGAATTTCGCTTCCGGCCGGGGCTACGCAAGCTTTCGCCGCCACTCCGGCAGCGGGTGTGGCGTGGTCCGTAAATGGCATAGCTGGCGGCGATTGCGTCGCAGCGCCAATCAACTCTACAACTCAATGCCACGGCACCATTAGTGCCAACGGCAGCTACGTAGCGCCCCTTTTCCCTCCAACCGGCGGTACCGTGACGATTACGGCGGCCGCCGGCGGCAGTTCCGGAACGGCTTCTGTGACGATCGTCTACTCGTCTGCTTCGCTCACTACCAACGGCACAACGGGGCAATATGCAATTGCCTTTACCGGAGTAGATTTCGTGCAAGGGTTTCCGCTGGACGTGGCAGGAAGTATAACGACCAGCGGCTCGCCGACTTCAGGGTCAGGCAGTATTACCGGCGGCGAGATAGACATCAACAGCGGAACAGCTGGCTTGTCTATAGCGTCTGCCGTAACGGGCGGCTCATTTACAGTGGGCGCCAACGACGGCCGCACCACATTGACTGTTCTGACGAATTCAACTGCAGTCCCTTCGTTCACTCTGCAGGTGACGCTGGCTTCGAACCAGCACGCGTTGCTCATCGAATTTGACACCTTCGCAACCGGCAGCGGCACGCTGGATGCGCAGAACACAACTTCGTTTACAACCTTGCTCAACGGAAATTTCTCCTTCGGTCTTTCGGGCATCGATTCGAATTTCAATCCCCTCGTTGTGGCCGGTACGTTCATGGCGTCAAACGGCTCCATTCCGATCAACTCCACCACGGCTCCGGTGAACGTACAGGATTTGCAAGATATTTCCTTCAATCCCTCTGTTGTAACCGACGATTTGTCGCTGAGTGGTTCGTACTCCGCGCCAGACGTCAACGGCCGCGGAACGATCGCCATGAGCAGCACTCCGCTTGCGACGATCACCCTTGCCTACTACGTCACGGACCAAACGCACCTGAAGGTTGTGGAGATTGATGCGAGCCAGGCGTTTATTGTCACCGGCGATATATTCAGCGCGCCGGCGACAGTGACTGGTTTGAACGGAGGCGTGGCCTTGACGTTTGGCGGACTTGCACGCGGCTCGTCCTACGCCGGAGGCGCGGTTTTCACAATTAGCACGTCGTCGATAAGCAATGGTGTAATCGACATCAACAATCTGGGTGCCAGCTCCCCACAGAACAACAACCCAATCACCAGCGGAAGCTATTCGAATACCACCTCCGCTGGATCGGTTCCGGGCCGTTACACGCTCTCGTTGACCACCAACAAAGGCATGGCCATGTTCGCGGCTTATACTTTCACTACGCCGTCCGCGACCGGTGCCGAAATAGTGGAGATTGACACCAACACCCAAGGCGCGAGCGGTGTCGCTTACCAGCAGGGATCGATAAGCGCGCCGCAAGGCAGCTATGCGCTGAATTTGACCGGCGTCGGCTTTGCAAGATCGACCGGCTCGTTCGAACAGGATTTGACCGGCGAACTCGTGTTGGGTGCAAACGGTGCCGTCCCAACGGGGGCACTCGACTTTAACAACGGCGGACCGATCCCAGGTTTGGGAATTAGCTCTACCAGCACGATTGTTGGGCCGACGAATGGCCGGGGCGAAATGACGATCAAAGCCTCCGCCAGTGGATCGTCGGCGACATTCAACCTGGTCTACTACCTCGTTGATGCCAATACACTGCTTCTGTTCGATTCCGACAGTAATCGCGTAGCGAACGGGGTGCTTGCTCGCCAGTTCTAGCGGCCGAGTACATCGTTCAACAATATTCAATCTTCGAGAAGCCGTCCGTCGCTAGAAGGGCGGACGGCTTTTCGTATTTTTCTTCTCCGATTTTCGAGATATCGCATTCCGTCGGCGGTTCGAAAATTTTGCCGCGCGCGTCCTTCTCGTTTGATCTCCGTCAAACAACTTGATTTCACCGGCACTGGCCGATAGCATCAATCGCTTTAAAAAAGGGACAAGCGCAATGGTGTGCGTTGGCGCCAGCCTGCGCACAACCGAGGGGTGTGAGATGCGCTATTGCTTGGGTCGCGGCAGGATTTTGCTCGCAGCAATTATCGTGCTTGCTACTTTGCTGGCGGGCCGTGCGCACGTGGCCCGTGGCGAAGGCGGCGAGCCACGATATTTTGCCGTGAAGAATGCGCGCATATTTCCGGTTTCCGGACCTGTGATCGAAAACGGTACGGTTGTAATTGCCAAGGGCTTGATCGCTGCGGTGGGCACGGATGTGACAATTCCGCCCGAGGCCTGGGTGATCGATGGAAAAGGTCTGACGGTGTACCCGGGGCTGATCGATGCCGGAACAAACCTGGGATTATCGGTGGAAGAAGGAGCGGAGCCGAGCGGAACAAGCGGGCATCGCGGTGGCGCGGCACCCTCGGGACTTGCCGCGTCAGGGCCGGAAGATCGGCCCGCTACGACACCTTGGCGTGTAGCCGCGGATGAACTAAACATCGCCGACAAACGGATCGAAGCCTGGCGCAACGCGGGATTCACCACCGCGTTGATGATGCCCGACGGCGGAATTTTTCCGGGGCAAGCGACGGTGATCGATCTCGGGGGGGCGCGCGCGGGAGATTTCGTAGTGCGTCCTACGGCCGCACTTCCGGTTTCGTTCAAGTCCTCGGGTGGACTTTTCGGCTTCCCTGATTCATTGATGGGCACGATTGCGTACGTGCGTCAGTTGTTCGATGACACCTCGTGGTATTCGCAAGCCGAACCGGTATATCAGGCGAACCCAACGAAATTTGAGCGGCTGGCTTACGACCGCACCCAGGTGGTGCTAAGCCAGGCGATGCAGAACAAGGAAATCGTCTTGTTGCCGGCTAACAATTCGATTCAGATTCTGCGCGCGCTGCGGCTGGCTGATGAATGGAAAATCCGCGCTGTGCTGTATGGCGGGCAGGCTGGCTACGAAGTGGTAGATGCGCTGGCTGCCAAGAAGATGCCGGTGCTGGTGAATTTGAAGTGGCCGGAGCGTGGCAAGGATGCGGACCCCGAAGCTGAACAGACTCTGCGGGAACTGAGATTTCGAGATCGCGCGTCCGGAACACCTGCGGCGCTGGCGAAAGCTGGAGCGAAATTCGCGTTTTACACCGATGGGCTTCTTGAAACGAAAGATATTTTCAAGAATTTGAAAAAAGCTACTGATGCGGGTTTGACGCCGGACGCTGCGCTACGGGCGTTCACTATCGATGCGGCGGAGATTCTGGGATTGGGCGATCGGATGGGCAGCATAGCGCCCGGAAAGATCGCAAACGTGATCGTGACCGACGGAGATATTTTCGGCGAGAAAACCAAAGTGAAGCACTCCTTTGTGGACGGCCGCTGGTTTGAAATCCACGAAGAAATTCCGCCGGAGAGACCTGGGGACAAGAAAACTTCGGATGACGATGGAGCCGCTGGAGCGCGAGGGTCTGGGACGCACGAGGTAGGCCGATGAAGCGCGCCAATTTGTGGATTGCACTTTTTACGACCTTGGCCCTTGCCACGGTGGCTCGTGCGCAAAATTCAAATGCCGTTTTTATTCAGAATGCGACCGTTCTTACCGTCACGCACGGAAATATCGAACATGGATCCATTCTGATTCGCGACGGCAAGATCGCCGCAGTAGGAGCGGATTTAAGAGCGCCCGAGGGCGCGACGGTGATCGACGCGTTGGGGCAGTACGTGATTCCCGGAATTATTGATTGCCATTCGCATATCGCCATCGACGGCAGCGTAAACGAAGCGGGGCCGGCGGTTTCGTCGATGGCAAATATCGCCGACGTATTGAATCCCGAAGACATCGATATTTATCGCGATCTTGCCGGCGGCGTTACCACTGCCAATATTCTTCATGGCAGCGCAAATCCAATTGGCGGCCAAACTGTTGTGATCAAACTGCGCTGGGGCAAACCCGCGAGTGAGTTGCCGTTTCAAGGCGCGTTGCCGGGTGTGAAATTTGCACTTGGCGAAAATCCCAAGCATTCCAATTTTCCGCCTCCTCCGCCGGGAACTCACCCGCGCTATCCCGGCACGCGATTGGGAGTGGAGGAAGTGATTCGTCAAGCTTTCACCGAAGCACGCGAATACAAGAAGCAATGGGACGATTACAACCAGCGAAAAGCGGCGGGCCAACAAGATCTGATTCTCCCGCGACGCAACGAAACGCTTGAGCCGCTGGTGGAAGTGATGGAAGGGAAGCGTTACGTCCACGCGCACTGCTATCGCGCGGATGAAATTGTGATGCTGATACGCGTCGCTAATGAGTTTGGATTCAAGGTGCGCACGTTCCAGCATGTGCTGGAAGGCTACAAGATTGCTGACGAGATTGCGGCGTCAGGCGCGGGCGGCTCCACATTTTCGGACTGGTGGGCGTACAAGATGGAATCCTACGATGCGATTCCATATAACGCGGCGCTGATGACCGAGCGCGGCGTGGTTGTTTCAGTCAATTCCGATGATGCGCAGGAAGCGCGACAATTGAACCAAGAAGCTGCGAAGAGCATGAAGTATGGCGGCCTTTCCGCGAACGAGGCGCTCAAATTGGTTACCCTGAATCCCGCGATTCAGTTGGGGATTGATAACCGTGTCGGTTCGATTGAGGTGGGCAAGGATGCGGACCTGGCGATCTACAATCACGACCCGCTGAGCGTTTACGCCGTCGTGCAGAAGACTCTGATCGACGGGCAGGTGTACTTCGACCGGCAGCGTGATATCGCGCAACGTGGCGAGCTCGAAAAAGAGAAGCAAGCACTGTTGGACAAAGAAAAAAAGGCCAACGAGGAAAAGAAACCTGACGAGAAATCTGAAAAAAGGCCCGACCAGAAGAAAAAGCCGCCAAGGAACAAAAGCACCGATGACCTCGCAGTTCGAGGTGCTCTTTGAAAGCTTCCAAGAGCCGCTTTCTAGGAATCCGACTGGCATTGTTCGCCGCGGTCGTAGCTTTGCCGGCATTGCCCACCGGCGCGCAATCCCCGCAGGCGACGACTTATGCGATTAAAGGCGGTAAGATTTTTACGTTGGCTGGCGCGCCGATCGAACATGGTACGCTGATTATTCGCGACGGAAAAATCGCTGCGGTTGGGGTCAGTGTCGAGATTCCCGCTGACGCTCAGGTGATCGACGCGACGGGCCTCGAAGTTTATCCCGGCTTGTTCGATCCGGTCACGCAGATCGGACTGAACGAAGTGAGCGCGGTGAGCGCCACAGTGGACATCAGTGAGCTTGGCGATTTCAACCCCGAGCTCGTGGCGGCGACGGCCGTGAATCCAGCCAGCGAGCATATTCCTGTCACGCGCGCGAATGGAATTACGCACGTGATTGCCGCGCCGGGCACTTCAGGATTTGACCTTCAGAGCGGCGGAATTATTGCCGGGCAGGCTTCCGCGTTCAATCTTGCCGGATGGACCATGGATGAAATGCAACTGAAGCGTTCGGCGGCTATGGTGATCAACTGGCCGTCGATTCAAACGCGTTCGTTCGATTTTGCGACCTTCGACTACAAGGAAAAACCTTACGCGGATGCCAAGAAGGAATACGACAAATCCGTGAACGAATTGAGCGACTGGCTGAATCGCGCACGTCACTATGCACAGGCGAAAGAAAAAGGCTCGCCTGCTTTATTCGAGCGCGACTTGAAACTGGAATCGCTCGTGCCGGTGGTGGAAGGCAAGCTGCCCGCGCTGGTGATCGCAGACGACGAGCGGGACATTCGCAACGCAGTGGATTTTTGCACCAAGCAAAACGTGAAGATGATTTTGGGAGGCGGTGCCCAAGCGTGGAAACTGAAGGATCTCCTCAAAGCGAAGAAAATTCCGGTGATCCTAGGGCCGACAGCGAGACTTCCTGAAAAAGAGGATACGCCTTACGACAAGCCCATGACTCAGCCTTCGGAGCTTTTCACGGCGGGAATTCCATTTGCATTCTCAAGCTTCGGCACGGCGTTTTCGCGACGGCTGCCGCAATATGCAGGAGCGGCGGTCGCGTACGGATTGCCGCACGGTGAGGCGCTGAAAGCAGTGACGTCGAACGCGGCGCAATTTTTCGGTCTGGCGGATCAGCTAGGAACCATCGAGCCAGGGAAGCTTGCAAACATCATCGTGACGAATGGCGATCCGCTGGAGATTCAGACTGAAGTGCGATTTCTTTTCATCAAGGGACAACTGACCAGCACCGAGAACCGGCATCGCCAGCTCTACGAGCAGTACCGCAAACGGCCGCAGGAAGCCCATTAATCGACGACGTTGGCGCCGCTTTCAAAATTAGTCCCCGCACACCGCGGCCGAAGCGGTGGCACCACAAGTCCGGCGGCGATCAATTTCCGGCTGAGACTTGCCTCGCCGCCTCAACCGCCAGAAACCCCGCCTCGGCGATACCGCACATAGAAGAGAGATCCTTCGCTGCGCGCAGAATGACAAAACCGGCGGGAACGGACATGTTAGAAGCGGCGAACCGTCGGTTGCCGCGCGTCAACCTCAGCAAATCCACAGACGCCGAGTCGAAGTGCCTAAAACGCCCACCGATGGGACCAAAGTACTATTGCCGCAATTTGGCACCCCCCGCGAAAATTCAATCCTAAGGCTAATTTAGGCTCATCTGGGGGAACGGCGTACTAGGCCGCGGACTATGGCACCAGTCACTAAAGATTCGGTCGAAGTCGCTACTCTTAGTAATGGCGCTGTTGCCTCCACTGGAGCCTCGTCGAACCAGCCCCCCGCGGCCAGCGGCCATCTGCGCGCGGATGCGGTTTCCCTGGAAGTTCCTGTCAAGGTCCATGGTTCGCGCGTCACGGAATCGGCACAAGGCGTTTCCCCGCGCACCGAGCCATTCGAAGAACAAACCAACTCGATGATCGTTTTTCCGCAGGGCGGCGTGCTGAGGATGTCGACAGTTGTTAGTCCCGGGCAAATGCTGGTTGTCACGAATTTAAAGACGCGCCAGGACGCGATTTGCCGCGTCGTCAAAGTGCGCACGTTTACGAATATGCAGGGCTACGTGGAAGTTGAATTCACGCACAAGCAGCCCGGATATTGGGGCACGCGCTTCCCATCGGATACTCCAGCCGAAAGCCAGGCAACCACCGAAAATCCGACAGTCGCGACTGCTCGGCCGCCTGAGTCTTCGAATTTCAATCAACAAATCCCAAAACCAGTTGTGGCGCCGCCAAGCGTATCGCCGGTGCTGGAAATGCCTTTCCAGGCGCCACCGGTTGTAGCAGCGCCTCAGAACCCGTCGTTCACTGCGCCGCGGCCCGCGGCAAATGCCCCGGCGAACAAGCCGGAACCTTCGTTCATTTCGATCGGCACGCAGGAGAAGGTGCAGCCCGCGGCAAGTTCGACGTCTTTCGTGTCAACTCCTGAGCCGGTGAAATTTGTCGCTCCCAATCGACCTGTGCAGCCGCCGATTCAGACCAAACAGTTGCAGCAGCAAACGCTGGTTCCAGAAATTCCGATCGGGAGTACAGTCGGTAGCGGGATTCCAGGCGACATAGAGTCTGATTTCCCTTCCGCACAGGCTACGCTTCGCTCTGAGCTTTCTCTGGAAGAGCTTGAAACTGACGAAAGCGAATCGGCCAAAACTTTTGACACCGGAACATCAGGCGTAGCTGTCGAAGAAGATTCGGAATCTTCCCTGTCCCTGCGCTCGGCGATTTCGCACGGAACCTTCGGAAATCTGAGTGGCGGCGGAACTCTCGAAATTGAAGGTTTGCACGAGACAGTAAGCGAAGAAGGCCGGCCAGCTTCGAAAGGCTGGGTGCCATTCGCGGCTGGCGTGTTTGTGACGCTCGCAGTGGTGTTGGGCGCCATTTTTTTCTACCGTTCGCAACCAGCTACCCCTGCAAATAATTCAGCGCCCACGCAGAATTCGCCTGTCGTTCCGCAGCCACTGACATTTCAATCACCGTCAGCTGTGAGCGGCGATGCGAATTCGAGTGGAGCGCCAACTCGAAATTCGGCTATTAGCCCGGTAACCATCGAGGCCCAGACGAATGCCCCTGCCGCGACCTCGCCGTCAGTCGCACGGTCCAATCCTCCAGCGAAATCAGCTTCGAGAGTGACATCCGGAATGATGGAGCAGGCATTGGACGAACACCCGGTCGCTCCCTCACGCGGAGAGGGGGGCGATGCTAACGCATCATCTGTTGATGCTGCTCCGTCGATCGATTCATCCAGCTCAGGCTCTGTATTAGGACTGGTTCCTTCATCGAATGTACCGGTGCTGGCCGCGCCGTCGGCTCGTCCCGATGGTCCGGTCAAAGTTGGCGGAAACGTTAAGGAGCCGCGCTTACTCTCCCGAGTAGTGCCGGAATATCCGCGGGTGGCAAAAGACACCGGCGTACAGGGCGAAGTGGTGATCAATACCACGATCGATCAGAAGGGTAACGTCATTAATGCGCAGGTAGTGTCGGGTCCTTCACTGTTGCGCGAGCCGGCTCTTGAAGCGCTGCGACGCTGGAAGTACGAGCCATCCACGCTGAACGGGCAACCTATTGCGGTGCAAATGTTGGTAATCCTGAAGTTCCGCCGCTAGCGACAGGTTTCCGCCCTTTTCCGCGCCGGCAACTTGGATCGCGCTCGGTTGTTGCTTTTCCGCGTGGTCCGCATCCAATATAGTTCAGCTAATAGTTCCTGGCTAGTTTCGAGGTGAAGAAATGCGCGAGGCTGTGCTCGTTAGTTCGGTGCGAACCGCGGTGGGAAAGGCAACGAAGGGGGCTCTGCGAACAGCACGTCCTGATGATTTGGGCGCAACGGTCATCAAGGAGGCAATAGCTCGAGCCAAAGGCCTCGATCCCAAGGAAGTTGAGGATGTGATTATTGGGTGCGCGATGCCGGAAGCCGAGCAAGGCATGAACGTCGCGCGGATAGCCTCGTTGCGCGCGGGCTTGCCGGTGGAATCCTCCGCGATGACCGTCAACCGGTTCTGCTCTTCCGGTCTTCAATCCATCGCCATTGCCGCGGAGCGCATCATGGCCGGTCACGGCGAAGTGGCCGTCGCCGGCGGTACGGAATCGATGAGCATGGTTCCCATGGGTGGCAACAAGGTCGCGCCTAATCCCTGGCTGATGGACAATTATCCAGACGCGTATCTTGGCATGGGGCTGACCGCGGAAAATTTGGCGAAGAAATACGGGATTACGCGAGAACAATCCGATGAATTTTCTTTCGCGAGCCACCAAAAGGCGCTGGCAGCGATTGCTGCGGGCAAATTCAAAGATGAGATTGTTCCGGTTGAGGTGAGTTACACAGTGTGGGAAGCATCTGCGACTGATGCAGGCGCTGGTGCAGCTTCTGGATCAGCGAACGGCTCGAAGCCGAAGACCGTGAACGTTTCATTCGACACGGATGAAGGCCCGCGCGCGGATACCTCGGTTGAAATTCTCGGGAAATTGAAGCCGGCGTTTCACGCGCACGGCGTCGTGACGGCGGGGAACAGTTCGCAAATGAGCGACGGTGCGGCTGCAGCCGTGGTGATGAGCGCGGAGCGCGCACGCGCACTGGGATTGAAGCCGATGGCGCGATTCGTCGCGTTCGCCGTCGCCGGATGCCCGCCGGAAGAAATGGGAGTAGGCCCGGTGTATGCGATTCCCAAGGCGCTCAAGATTGCCGGGCTGAGTTTGGATCAGATCGACGTGATCGAACTGAACGAGGCTTTCGCGGCGCAGGCGCTGTCCGTGATTAAGCTTGCAGGTTTGGATCCCGCGCGGGTAAATGTGAATGGCGGGGCGATAGCGCTGGGGCATCCGCTGGGTTGCACCGGCGCAAAACTGACTGCCACAATTTTGCGCGAACTCGAGCGGCGCAACGGTCGCTATGGTTTGGTGACTATGTGCGTCGGTGGTGGGATGGGAGCTGCGGGCATTTTCGAGCGCGCTGCGTAATTGCGGTGCTCGGGATGTGGTTACTGCTCTGTTGCGCTGGATATGTCCGCAGTTGTTCAGATGCGAACTGTGCGGGGCGGAGAATTAGCGCCGTCGTTCTTGTTCGGCCGAAATAGTTTTCAAGATAAAACCCAAGATTGCCAGCGACATTTTCCAGCTGGAATTTACGCCCTCGTATTCTTTGTTCCATTCCGCGCCCTCGCGGAAACCGGACTGGATCAAGCGCACGGTCGTTGATCCGCTCTTGCGCTCGATGCGCACTTCCAGGATTCCTGGATTTCCTTGCGAAGGATCCCATTTGTAAACGATCAGC
Organism: uncultured Acidobacteriota bacterium; assembly: GCA_963703675.1. Lineage (GTDB taxonomy): Bacteria > Acidobacteriota > Terriglobia > Acidiferrales > UBA7541 > Palsa-295. The sequence continues at coordinate 666,220 of CAVPFH010000019.1, forward strand.
TCGCCGGGCACGGCATTCAGGATCTTTTAAGGAAGGACGTAGCCGAAGTGATCGAAGAACCAGGTCATCGTGCCGCCGGGTTTTGCTTCACCGGTGGCGCGGTCGACAAACCACTGCGCGATTTTCTCCGGGTCAGCCCACGCTTCCCATGCTTGGTCAGGCGTGGCCGAGGTTTCCATCTCCGCGCGAATGATGCGGCCTTTGTGTTGGAAATTTGTGGGATCGGCCATGGCTATTGAACCCCTGCTTTTCGTCTACTCCAAGTTTGGGCGGAATCGGGTAGCAACCGAGAATCAGGCGGTATGACCGTCCGGCGCCCGCGGAACCGTCGTTGAGCGTGTGTGGTGAAGCGTAGCGGCCGATTATATCCACCACGCTGCGCCGTAGTTTCGAGGCGAATTTGGCGCGTTGCTGCGCGCTTTCGAAGCGTAGTTCCGAACTGATGGAAAGAGTCACTAGGCGCTTGCGCTGTTGTGTTGCTTCACGGCTTGCGCGCGCTACTTCCGCTTGCGTTGTGGCCATCAGTCCGAACAGATAGGAGGCGCTGAAGGCATCTTCGGCGCGCTCGTGAGGTAGACCCAATCTACCAAGCATTTCGGGCGACAGAATGTATCCCCGCGCCGTGCAGCGATACCGGCGCTCGACCATATTGCGGCGACGACGCTGGCCGGCGCGCTCCAGGAAATGCGCTCGCGCCAGATCACGCACGTGGTAATTCATCTTCTGGCGGGGGATTCTGAAGCGGCGGGCGAGCCCGGAGGCCGTGTCCGCTTCTGGCAGGGCATCGAGAATGCGTAGGCGCAACGGGTGAAGCAGGACGTTTGCGCGATTCATATCTGCCACCAGGTCCCAAGGGGCTATGGTGGACGCATCCAGCGCAGCGTACATGCAAGCATTGCATTATTGACTATTTATTCTGTCAAGACAAATAGTATTGTCTATAGAAGGATGGCTTAAAACTTCTTTCATGTGATTTCTCGCTCGCGCTGGGACGCTTGAGATGGACTATTGTGTTGGACGAGGCTGCGCGAGAGAATCCTGATGACGAGTTCAGACTCAAGGGGGACGACTATGGCAACGACGCCGGTTTCCCAGGCGCTCCATCGCGGCGGCGAATTCCTGATTGTGAACAGCCGGCCGGAAGACGTTTTTACCCCGGCGGATCTTTCCGACGACCAGCGTTTGATTGGCCAGACGGCCGACGAATTCGTGCAAAAGGAAGTGACGCCGGAGATTCCGGAGCTCGAGGCCCATAAAGACGAGCACCTGATGGCACAGATGCTGAAAAAGGCCGGCGAAATTGGATTGCTGGGCGGCGGAATCCCCGATGAATATGGCGGGTCGGGTCTGGACAAAGTCTCGGCGATGGTGCTGGCTGAAAAACTGGCGGGTTACGGGTCGTTCGCCGTTTCGCATGGAGGGCATGCGGGCATCGGGACGGTCCCGATCGTTTACTTCGGCACCGAGGAGCAAAAGAAGAAGTACTTGCCGAAAATTGCAACGGGGGAATTGCTTTCCTGTTATTGCCTCTCGGAGCCACAAGCTGGCTCGGACTCTCTGGCTTCGCGCACCCGCGCGGTTCTTTCGCCCGACGGCAAGAATTACATTCTGAACGGGCAGAAAATGTGGATTACGAACGGGGGCTTCGCGGATGTGTTCGTGGTCTTTGCGAAAATTGACGGCGAGAAATTTTCCTGTTTTATCGTGGAACGCGGCACGCCCGGTTTTTCTTCCGGCGCCGAAGAAAAAAAGATGGGCATCAAGGGTAGTTCAACCACGCCTATTTTCTTCGAAAACTCGCCGGTGCCAATAGAAAACCTGCTGCACGAACCGGGACGCGGCCATGTGGTTGCGTTCAATACGCTGAATGCCGGGCGCTTCACTTTGGGTGCGTACTGCGTCGGAGGCGCCAAGAAAATTCTGGAAGCAGCATCAAAATATTCCAAAGAACGCACCGCATTCGGCAAACGCCTTTGCGATTTTGGGCTGATAAAGACGAAGCTGGGCGAGATGGCAATCCGTATTTATGCGATTGAATCGGAAGTGTATCGTTCGGCCGGAATGATTGACGCCGCGGTGTCCAATCCGGAGCCGGGCAAGGATAAAGTCCAGCAGGCAATGAAGGTGCTGGAAGAATATGCCATCGAGAGTTCCATCAGCAAGGTGGGTGGCAGCGAAATGGTGGACTATGTGGTGGACGAGGCGGTGCAGATTTTTGGCGGGTACGGTTTCCACGAGGATTATCCGGTGGCGCGCGCTTATCGCGATAGCCGGGTGAACCGCATTTTTGAAGGCACCAACGAAATCAACCGCATGCTGATCATTCAGATGCTGATGAAGCGCGCTTTGGGGGGGATTTTGCCGTTGATTCCCGCGGCTGTGAAGCTGGGCGAGGAAGTTCTTGCCGGGCCGTCCTTCGAGGAAGGGCCATCCGGACCGTTTGCCGAGGAAGAAAAGTCGCTGGAGCAGGCCAAGAAGATTTTTCTGCTTGCCGCCGGCGCGGCGATGCAGAAGTTTCGCGAACAACTCGCTGAGCAGCAGGAAATTGTGGCTTCGCTTGCCAATATTGTGATGGACATCTACGCGATGGAGTCGTCTCTTCGTCGTGCACAAAAGGCTTCCGCTGCGCATGCAGAGTCTGCCAGCGTGATAAGCGATGCGGCGCGCGCGTTTATTTACGAAGCGATGGACCGCGTGGAGAAAGATGCTCGCACTGCGCTCACGGCGATCGCTGAAGGCGACACGCTAATCACACAGCTCGCGGTTTTGCGCCGGTTCGCAAAACATTCTCCGGTTAATACGATCGCCATTCGCCGGCGCGTTGCGGATGCGGTGCTGGCGCAAGACCGGTATCCTTTTGAAGGACGTTGAACAGCGCAAAAACAATTTGCCGAACGGGAGATTTTTATCACTTGTATCGCGACTTTCGCCTTTCGCCACCACGAGTGGTAGAAACCTGTAGACACAAAAAGTCCAAACGAGTGCTTCCATTCGAACCAGGGTCTTGCGTTGGTTCGGAGAAATGATTTTCCGTTCTTTCCCGTAACCCCGTCTCTTATTCCTTCCATTCGCTAAATTCTTAAAGACTTATCAGTGGTCCGTTTGGAAACGCCCGTGCATCTAAGTAGGTGAGGCACGGAGCGTCATGAAATCCAAATTCGAATTTGTTAAAGCAGCAGTTATCGGGTTCGGGCAAAAGGCGAAAGTCCGCAAAGGCATGTTGTCGCTTTTCGCGATCTTTTTAATCCTGCAAATGTATTTCGTGCGCGAACTGCTCGCTGCGGAATTGCTGTTTGGTCTGGGATTCGCAGTCTTACTAATGCTTGGCGGGCTTTTTTATGCTGTGGGAGCCATCGGCGAGAGAGGATTGGATTGGGCCGAAGCCGGCATTCGCGTTTCCTCGAGTTTCGCGCGCCGCGGCTATGCCAGTTTGGAAGAACTCAGTAGAAAGCCATTCCGCCATCCACGTTCAGAGTCTGCCCAGTAATAGCACTGGACTGATCGGAAACTAAGAACAGGGCGGCGGCAGCGATTTCGTCCGTTGTTTGCGGCCTTCCTTGCAAGATTCCCTCATATATCTTCTTCGATAAGGTTTCCCTGTCGGCCTGATAATGCTCAGCGAGACCGTTTCCTAGTCTCCGGAACATCTGCGTGTCGTCGACGGGGCCGGGACCAAGTGCGTTGACTCTCACGCCTTTGCGAGCTCCCTCTGCCGCGAGCGTACGCGTCAGTCCCACCAAGCCCGCTTTTGATGCCGCATAGGCACCGCTCAAGGGAAACGCCGCCTTGGCGGCAACGCTCACAATGTTCAAAATTACGCCGGAGCCTCGCTCATACATTTCCGGCAAGACGAGCCTTGCCATGAGGAACGGCCCACGCAAATTTACGGCAATTACTTCGTCCCAGGCCGACGAGCTGAGACTTTCGATCGGTTGGACCGGCCCCAGAGTTCCGGCATTGTTCACGAGGATATGAATGGCGCCGAATGCCCTGCGAGCCTCGTTCACAATTTTTTCGCAGTGAGATTCGCTGGAAACATCCGCTGCGACGAAGGCTGCTTTGCCACCGGCACTTTCGATTTCCGCGGCGACCTGCTTCACTTCCTTTTCGTTTCGTGCGGTGACCACGACGGCGGCTGCGGCGGCCGCGAATTTCCTGGCGACGGCCCGTCCGATGCCTCTGCCACCGCCCGTTACCAGTGCCACCTGACCCTTAAGCAACATCCGATGTGCCTCCCAAACCGTAATTGAGAAGGCATATTAACATTTTGGGCTACTAGTCTCCTTTGATGATGGATCGGCTCAACCTTTATGCCGAACAAACTGGCAGGGAAGAGACGCTTCAGGTAAAATAAAACTCTTTACGGAGAACGACTTGACGCTTACGCATATTCACGGCACGAACCATGGAGCCAAGACTCTGGTACGAGTACGTCCACGAGGGTTTTGCGCGGGTGTGGTGCGCGCGGTAGACATCGTGGAACTGGCGCTTGAGGCCTATGGCGCGCCGGTCTATGTGCATCATGAAATTGTACATAACCGCTATGTCGTCGATCAGCTGCGTCGGCGGGGAGCGATTTTTGTCGAGACCATCGAGGAAGTACCGGAAGGCGCAGTCCTTGTTTTCAGCGCCCACGGCGTGCCTCCCCGCGTCCGAACCGAGGCACAAGAGCGCCAGTTGCGCGTAATCGACGCCACTTGCCCGCTGGTTACAAAAGTCCACTTGGAAGCGCTCAAATTTGCGCGCGAAGGGCGCACGCTGATTCTGATCGGCCACCGCGATCATCAGGAGATTGTCGGCACTTCAGGCGAAGCTCCGCATCAAACCGTCGTCGTCGGCAGCGTTGAGGAAGTGGACGAGCTCATCGTGCCTGACGCCGAGAAGCTCGCATTCTTGACCCAGACGACACTCTCGCTCTACGACACTCAGGAAATCGTGGCCCGATTGCGAGGGCGTTTTCCGTCGATTGTGGGACCTGCTTCCGACGATATTTGCTATGCGACGCAGAATAGGCAGGAAGCGGTTGAGGCGTTGACCCATGAAGTGGAACTCATACTCGTGGTTGGGTCGGCCAACAGCTCGAATTCCAATCGCTTGGTGGAAGTGGCCAAGCGCGCGGGAGTGGCCTCGCGACTGATTGAAGATGCTAACGATGTGGATGCGTCGTGGCTGGAAGGCGTGACGACACTGGGTTTGACTGCTGGAGCCTCGGCGCCGGAAATTCTCGTCGAACAAGTCAGCCAGCGGCTCTCGAATTTCGGGTTCACGAACCAGCGAGATTTGGACCTTATTCGCGAAGACGTGCGTTTCACGTTGCCGGCGGAGTTGGCCGCTCGCCAGGGTGCGCATTAAGTTTCGAATGTTTGTAATTGGCGTTCGCCAGGCCGCGACGGTTCGTTTTTTGAAGAATGACAGGCCACGCAGGGAACTTGCAGTGGAGAGTCTGGAGTGCGATGCAAGAATTTGAAGGAGTGATTGAGTGGCGGTGAAAATCGTCCGCCAAGCCAATAAGATTGTTTTACTAGGAGCGCCTGCCAGTGCAGCGGCGATGTCCGCCGGGCATGAAGGGGCGCCCGCAGCTTTGCGAGCCGCTGGACTGATCGAGCGGTTGCGAATCCTCGGTTACGAAGTCGCCGATCTCGGCGACGATCCAGTCCAACTGTTCAAACCTGATAACGAAAGTCCGCGAGCGCGCAACCTTCCAGGCGTGATTGCGTCAATCGAGGCGCTGAAGCCGCGCGTCGAACAAGCCGTGAAATCTTCCGCGTTGCCTCTGATTGTGGCGGGGGACTGTTCGATCGCGTTGGCCGCGGTTGCCGGCGTGCGGCGGTATTTCCGTAAGGTCAGCATGATTTACATGGACAGCGACGCCGATTTAAATACGCCCGCGACGACTCCTTCAGGATGCGTGGACGGCATGGTGGTTTCGCACCTCACCGGGCGCGGGGCCTCGGAGATGGTGCGTTTCTGGGGCGATCCTCCACTGGTGCGCGAACCGGATCTGGCGCTTTTTGGCGTGGCCCGTCTCGATCCTACTGAAGAGCAGTTTCTCGCGGCGTCGCCGCTGCGCCGCTACCTGGCGGCCGACGTGCGGCGCATGGGTGCGGCTGCTGCAGCGCATGCTGCAATCGATCGAATTCGCGGAAACGGTTACCAATTCGTCCTGCACTTTGATGTTGATGTGATTGCTGATTTTCCGGCGACGAATTATCCGGGCTCCAGCGGATTATCGCTGGATGAGGTGCGCGAGGCCTTGCTCGTATTTGTGCAACAACCGGAACTCGCTGCTTTTGAGGTGACCGCCTACAATCCCACGAAAGACCAGGGCGGACGAAGCGCCAAGTTGCTTGTCGATTTGCTCGCGGACGTGTTGGGCGCGCGGCTGGAATCTTTGAAACCTCCTGAAAGTGCAATCGCTTCCAAGCCTGCTCTAGCTGAAAGCACCGTTTCGCGTGATTCTGAGGTAATTTCGCCAAAGAAGGGCAGTGAGCCGGCGCCGGCAGCATCCGGGCCAGGAGAGGCGTGGTCATCGGATTCTCTTGAGGAATCGCCGAGCGCAGACTCGCACGCGGAGACCGAGCCGGAATCTTCGGAACAGGATTCCCGCGCCGCCGGCGCATCAGAAGAATCGAGCGGCTCCCATTCCTGATCTGCGAAGAGCTTATCTTCCAGCGTCGCCGCCTTAGGCCCTTTCTAAATTATGAAATCCTATCCTGAAGTAATCATTTTCGATGTCGATGGCGTGCTTGTAGACACGCGCGAATCGTTTCAGCGCACTACACTGCAAACCGTGAAGTTTTTCACCAAGAAGAGCGTGACCATGCGCGAATTGCACGCATGGAAGAATCGTCCGGGATTCAACGATGATTGGAAGCTTTCAACTCACTGGGTGAATGAACTGGGTTTCAAGATTCCATTTGATGAGGTGAAGATTAAGTTTCAGGAGATTTATTGGGGCAAGAACAGCTCCGGGAATGTGGCGGCTGAAAAATGGCTCTTGCCGAAAGCCCGGATTAAACGCCTGGCAAAGTTTGCGGAACTCGCAATTTTCACGGGGCGTCTTTGGAACGAGCTGAACTATACGCTGGATCGCAACGAACTGCGCGGCCTTTTTCAAATCGTCACGGTGGAAGACGTTAAGAATCCGAAGCCCGCGCCAGACGGGCTGCTCAAAATATTGAATGGACGAGATCCGAGCGTGGCGCTGTACATCGGCGACAACGTCGATGACGCGCTTGCCGCTCAAGCCGCGAAAGTGCCGTTCGTGGGCGTTCTGCCTCGATCCGGCCATGCGCGACGACAGCGTGCTATCCGACTTCAAGAACTCGGCGCCCGGACAATTCTTTCGGACGTAAACAAGCTGGAGCACTGGCTTAAAACCTCATCAGAAGAAGTGCCGAAAAACACCGGATTTAAGCGGCCCGGCTCTGTTCGCGCGTTGACTAACTGTTAGTAATAGACAGGACACCGGTACCATTGTCCCCTTCGCCTTCCACCCGCAAACTTCAGCTAGAGGCGGGGCGCTGCCCCACACAACATCCAATGAATCCGAACACACGACCCGCAGCGGCGCGCGCATTCGTGCGCAGTCTCAACATTCTACTTAAATTCGCGCGCATGTATGACTTCGGGCACCCGCGCACCGCGAAGCAGTACGCCACAGCGTGGAGCGAACTGCGAACCGCGCTCGGAACGGGTACCGAAAATGAAGCGGGGTTGCTGCTTGGGGTTTCCGGCGAGCAGCTGCTGCTTGACGGAACGCCGCTGGAATCGGCTCAAACCGAAAAAAGTTTCGCCCGCATGCTTTCAGCCGCGGGCATTGCCAGCATTCACTTTGCGCCGCAGATTACGCAGGCCAGCCTGGCGCGCTTTGTACGAGGTTTTCCAACCGGCACCGGCGCAAAACCTGTGCAGCTCGCGGAACAATTGAAGGCGACGTTGCAGGACGAAAAGTACATTCACGTAAACGAAGTATGTTTCGTGCCCGCCGATTCGGCGGTGGCTAAATCTACCGTGGCCGCCCAGCTTGCGGCACATACGTTGAATATGAACGCCGAAGCTTCCGAGCAGCTATTTAACGATCCCGAAAAATTGCTGCAATTGATGGTAGCTGCCGAGGGAAGCAAGAAAGGTAACGATGGCGGCAGCGAGGGAACCGCCGAGGCTAGCCCCAACCGCAGTCGCGGCCGTGCGAGGAGAAGGATTGCGCCGGCGGGAAGCAATGATCCGGGAGCGGTTTCGAATGGCCACGATTCCGACAATTTCTCGGACGCCAATGAAGCCGAACAAGAACCGTTGGTGGCGGGCTCGGTTGACTTGGGGAGCTTCTTTCCGTCGGAAAGCGAAATTTCTTTAGCCGGCAGCCCGAATTATTTGAATCGAGCCGGCACCAGCAAAGCACCGTCTTCGCCATTGGCCGGGGGCGCTGATCAAGCTTCGAAGTCGCCGGGTGGAACTGCTCAGCGATCCCGGACAAAGTACATATACGCAGATCCGAATAGCGCTCCGCCTACTCGATGGCCTGCCGTAGGGTCAGGTGCGTTCGTTGATCCGTTTCCCCAAGCCGCTGATGGGTCAGTTGTCGTTGAAACCGGGACCATGACGCTCCAGGACGACGAATTGAGGGGGATTATGCACGTGCTGGCGCAGATTGGGCGGACTGCCGGCGAAGCTGCCGGCGGCCAGGTCGATCCAGCGCCGATTCAAGCACACCTCGCCAGCTTGCCGCGAAACGCTCGCTTCACGGTCAGCCAGGCACTTTCCGCATTAGCGGTCCAAGCGCCTACGGAATCATCCGACAAAACCACCTTGCTAAAATTAGCGGAGCACATCGCGATTCGCTACGCGATGGAAAGTTACCAGCGTGGCGACATCGAAGTGAACGCCGTCCGGCATGTGCTGGACAACATGAGCGAGGAACTCGGGAACCTGCGCAAAATCGTGGGCGTCTACGAAGAGAAAATGACGCGCCATGGAATTTCGGTGCAGTCGCATGCAGACATTCTGGCGCAGCAATTCTGGTCGCAGGTGCCGGGTGACAAGCGAAAGGCAGTGCTGGAATCTTCCGAGGCGTGGTGCATTCCCGCCAGTCAAGTTCGAGAGTATGTGGAAGACCTGCTCGCGCAGGAGGACAAAGAGGGCGCTGAGAAGGTTTTGATGAACTACGCGGACTGCGTCTCCAGTAAATCGACTGAAACGCGACGGCACACGGCGATTGGCCTGGCAGAACTTGCCGGGGTGTATGCCAAACTGAATGAGCGCGTGTTGATGAATATGATTCGGCTGGTCGGAGTGCAACTTGCCGAAGAGCGCGATTCAGAATTGCAGAGCTTGATGGGCGCGGCATTTGTGCGTTTATCGCAGGAGGCGGCTGCGCAGCGATCGTATCCCGCGATTCAGCGCTCTGTGGAATTAGTGGACTACGTGGAAAGCGAGCGGCCCGGGCTTGGCAAGAATCTTCGTCCGCGAATCGGCGTGGAAGATCGCCTCCCGGAATTTATCGAAGAAGCGATGAGAACCGGAGATGTACCGACCGGTCTCAAGGATCTCTTGCGCCGCTTGCCTGCGGCATCATCCGCTCATTTGGCCGGGCGTTTCAGCCGTGCCGGGTTTCGCGAAGACTGCGACATGCTGGTCTCGATTATGGAAGTTCTCGACGCGGAAGGCCTGGAGGCTTTACGCGAGCAATTGCGCAAAGGCGCCCCCAGCGTCGCGATTGATGCAATCGGCTTGCTGACACGATTGGATCCGGACATGGTTGAAAACGTTCTGCCGGAGCGCATGTCCGAATGGAAGCGTGCTGCGCACGACCGTGTAATCCGGCAGATTGCCTCCAGCGGCTCGCCGTTGCGTGGCCGGCTGCTGCTGAAACTATTTGACTTGCTCGATCCCATGATTCGCCCGCTGGCTGTGGACGAAATCGGCATATCCGGCGAGCAGACCGCCGACATGCGCCTGTTGCGCATGGCTGAAGGAGACCTGCCGAAGGACAGCACCGATTATCTGCAACTGAAGGCGATCGAAGCGCTGGGACGTTTGCGCACGGCTGGCGCCGAGACAGTGCTGCGAAAAATTGCCGAGGCACGTAAAGCGTTTCGCTGGGCTAGTCCCAACGAACTGCGGTTGGTGGCCACGCAAGCCATGGAAAAATTTGATCCGCTATGGGTGCGCAACTTTATTCCCAAGAGCGGCTTGAGTACGGCGGAATTTTCGATCGAGGCGCTTGATCTTGATCCGGATTCGTCAGCCATGCGACAGCGCCGCTATCCCCGGTTGCGTATGGAAACTCCGCTGGCGGCAACGACCACAAATCTGAAGGAAAATTGCCGTGTGGATATTCCTGAGCTTACCTTGGGTGGTGGTGTGGCTCTGTGCGAACAGAGCTTGCACCCTGGCAGTGTGGTGAGCTTGAAGCTGTCGACTCCGCAGAAGTCGGTCAAGATACAGACCATCGTACGCGATGCCAACACGCAGGCGCGCGCGTTCGAAGTGGTGGATATTGAACTGGAAGAGCGAGCCAAGTTGCGTAAGTTGTTGGTGCAATTGGGCAACTCACAGAAGAAAACCACGTCCAGGGCGCGAACACGCCGCGGCACTCGCACGATCTCTTAGCCGCTTCGGGGTGTGGTGGTTACACTTAGACTTGCGCTCGGTAGCTGGTGTGCGGTTGCGGCGCGTGTGGTTGCAGCGATCCGGCCCACAAGGCCGCCAAGAGAAGCACAGCTACCGTTGCAATCGCCAGAATACCAATGGCAACCCATGCTGTCGATATGACTGTCTCGTTCCCTTATGCGCAACAATGAGCCCCTCGAAGTGAACTTACGCTCAGTGAACACACCGTGCGCAACTACCTATTCAGAATTTCGATAAGTTGGGCGTTTCGGCGCGCGTGGAATTGGTTCTTTATGGTTTGCAGGAAAAACGCGTGGTTGAATTCGTAAGTTGACCAGGTCCAGTGACCCGAACCCAACTGTGCGGTTCGAACTCGCCGCAATAGACAGCACCCAGGCGGCAGGCTAAAGTATTACCCGCATTGGGACTGACCTTCAGTAAAAGCCCACCTATACAGGCGCCTTTGGCGGTCGCTGTGCTGTTGATGTGCGTCACAGTCGGCACGCAAAGCCCGCTTCCATCGGCCCGCGTTCCGGTTTTCGGGGATATTGCTGCCCGCGCCGGACTGACCGTATCTCACATCGCGTCGCCAGAAAAGAAATACATCGTCGAGTCCATGAGCGGCGGCGTCGGCTTCATTGATTGCGATAACAGCGGCACGTTATCGGCGCTGGTGGTCAATGGATCAACGGTTGAGCGTTATAACCAGGGCGGAGATCCGATGGTCACTCTCTACCGCCAGACTGCGCCGCTGAAATTTGAAGATATCTCCAAACAGGCCGGCCTGACGCGCAAGGGCTGGGGTATGGGCGTCGCTGTCGCTGATTTCGACAACGACGGTTTGCCGGACATATTCATCACCGGCTACGGCGGCAACGCGCTCTATCGCAATCGTGGCAACTGCACCTTCGAAGATGTCACCGACAATGCCGGAGTGCGCGGTAGTGGCTTCATGACCGGCGCCGCGTGGGCCGATTACGATAAGGATGGATTCGTCGATATTTTTGTCGCGCGCTACGTTCACGTGGATGTCAGCAACCCTGCTGCGTTCGGATCCTGCAAATTTCGCGGCATCGTGGTGCAGTGCGGCCCGTGGGGGATGACCGGCGAGACCGATCTTCTGTATCACAATCGTGGCGATGGCACGTTCGAGGAAGTCTCGCAAAAAGCGGGCGTCAACGATCCCAGTAAATACTATGGGCTAGGCGTCGCATGGGGCGATTACGACAATGACGGCTGGCCCGATTTGTATGTCGCGAACGATACCGGACCAAATTATCTGTATCACAACAACCACGATGGCACGTTTACCGATGTGGGCATGCTCACTGGTGCGGCGCTGAGCAGCGAAGGGAATGCCGACGGTTCGATGGGCGTCGATTTTGGCGACTACGATCACAACGGCCGCCTCGATATCTTCGTCACGAATTTCGCCGACCAGGAAGACAACCTTTACCACAATCTCGGCGCCAAGGGTTTCGACGATGTAAGCTGGAAAGCAGGCGTTGCCAAGCCCAGCTATCCTTACGTGAAATGGGGCACAGGATTCTTTGATTTTGATAATGATGGCTGGGTCGATTTATTCGTCGCCAGCGGCCACGTTTACCCGCAAATGGACAGCCTGGACGACCCACGTGCCCGTTACAAACAGCCACTGCTGCTGCACATGAATAACCACGATGGTACCTTTACGGAGTCATCGGCCGCAGCGGGATTAAATGCAGGGCCGCCTCAATCTCGCCGTGGCGCAGCATTTGGCGACATCAACAATGACGGCAATATCAGCGTGCTGCTGCTAAACGTTGGGGAGCCACCATCGTTGTTGCTGAATCATGGAGTGGCAGGGAATCACCGGGTGGAATTCAAGCTAGTCGGCACGAAGAGCAATCGAGCTGCAATAGGTGCGCGAGTCACAGTGCATGCCGGGAAACTGGTGCAATTCAATGAAGTCCGAGGCGGGGCGAGCTATCTTTCGCAGAACGACCTGCGTCTTCACTTCGGGTTGGGCAAAGAATCAAAGCTAGATTCAGTGGAAGTGCAATGGCCCAACGGTACAACGGAGAAACTCCAGAATCTCGCTGCCGATAGTATCTTCACAATCGTTGAAGGCCAAGGCGTCCACACTACAAAACAGCTTCCCGCGCCATAGGGCACTACAACAAACAGAGGGCGTCAAAATCTCAAGCGCCCCGCTTGTGCGTCACGCCTATCGAGGCTTAGAAGTAGAGTTTCAGCCCCAGTTGCAAGATGCGATTGTTGTGAGCGCCTGCAGGACGCAAAAAGGTGCTATTGGTCAAACAACTCGGGTCGCCGCCGTTCACAGCGGTACAAACAAACTGATTGCTGGCGCTATTACCGTTAGCATCGTTGTAGAGATAAAATTCAGTGTGATTGAACACGTTGAAAGCCTCTGCGCGAAATTCCATCGCTATCGCCTCATGGATCGGGAAGTTCTTGAACAATCCCATATCGAAATTCAGGCGGCTTGGATTGTTGAGAGAATTGCGCCCGGCGTCGCCGAAAGTCAGGCCGGTGGGGGCTGCGAAGGCTGCGGGATTGTATAGAAGTGGTCCAATCTGCGGTCCCGCTCCCAAAGCCTGGTCCGCTGCGGAAATGGGCGCCCTTGGATTCCCAACTAAGTCAGGGTAGGATCCGCCGCTCGCACCGTTAGCAACCCCTGCATTGTCGGAAAAGATGTTGTTAACGACTGTGAAAGGCGTCCCTGTCGAGAAGGTGGTGATCCCGGTCCATTCCCAGTTTCCCAAGACCGTGCGCTTCCAACCTGTCGAGTGAAAGTTCGGAAGCTCATACACATAGCTCACGCTCAGCAAATGTCTCTGATCAAAATTTGAACTGGCGCGGTTGGCTCGCAAATCGTAGGAATTGACGAACGTTGAGTCTGAGCGGTCCGAAAAATCGTCAATCGAATGACTATACGTATATGCGACGTTCAGAACGATCGGGCCGACCGTGCGTCGCAAAGTCGTTTGAAAAGAGTTGTAGCTCGAATTTGCCTCCATTCCCAAGAATTGAATATTCCCGAAACCTAAGTGTGGGCGGAAAGGATCGACTGTTGTCACGTTTCCGCATGCGGTATTGAAGTTGTTCTGTACGGACTGCGGAAGGGTGGCAACCGGGACGCCGTTAGCGACGCCGTTAGAACAGTCACTGGAAGTCATCGGAACCCCGGCCGTATACGGATTCGCATTTGCCGGTGTCGGAAAGATCTGGTTAATATCCTGCTGCAGCGTGAGGTGCGTGCCTTTGCTTCCGACGTACGCGAATGATGCAACCGTGTCCTTGAACAACTGCCGCTCGACGCTCAGGCTGTACTGCTGCGAGTAGGGCCAAGTTACTTTGTTTGGGATCGATGTAACGTTCAGGGGAAACAGCAGACCGCCGCCTGCTCCGATGCATTCATATCCCGACGGACCGGCGCAAGTCGCGCCTGTAATATTGGATTGAGAAGGACTCAGCACCAGCGGCGGGCTTCCCTCCAGCGACTCGGTATTGCCTTCGTTTCCGTTGGTATGTTCGAAGAAAATTCCGTAACCGGCTCGAATCGATGTTTTTCCATCGCCTCTTGGATCCCACGCGAAACCAATTCGGGGCGCGGGATTAAACAGATGCCCCTTCATGCAGCCTCGGGGGACGCCGGGCGCGCCGCACTGAATAATGCCGTTATAAATTCGCGGATCGTTGATTGAGAGGGGCAGCCCGGTATTCGGATCGACCAGGGCGCCTGTATTCGGATCGATGGCGGGAGCGTTGGCCGGATTGTATGCGTCTTCATCCCAGTTATAGGCGTTTTTGTACTTTTCGTAGTAAGTGCCGAATAGGCTGATGCGCAATCCAAGATTCAGAGTCAGGCGGGAAGTTACGTGCCAGTCGTCTTGAACGTAAGGCTCAAGAATCTTGTAGCGATTGTAGTACTTCAGCTGTTTGTTATCTTGCTGGTAGGTTGCGATATTTCCCAAGAGTAGGTCGGCAAAGGCATTGCCGCTGCTCACCGCTGAATTGCTCGCGTCAAACGTGAGAATTCCCTGAACATCGCCGGTAACCGAGCCGATATTGGAATTTACTTCGTTCTTCTGCGCCGCTACGGCGTACGCGCCGAATTGCACGTTATGATTACCAAGGATCTTAGTAACGTTATCGCGAAACGTATACGTTGGGTTGGCGTTGACCCACGGAATATAGGCAGGGTCTTCCATAAAACCTCCGCCATACGCCGGGTCGTTGATTAAGTCGATTCCGGATAGCTTACCTCCGAAGCCGTTGTCGAAAAGCCCCGTTTGCGTCGAGTTCGTCGGGCGCACCCAGTTCGTTCCCGTGTTCGTGAGATTAATGTGATCTGCGGTGTAGCTGAAGACAAATTCGTTCAGAAGTGTCGGTGACGCCGTCGTCGTGATCTTCGCGACAAAACTTGTTCCCGGTCCGACGAAATTTGTGTTGATCGTGGGGAAAGTCGACGTCAAGTCTCCCCAAAGCGTAACGGGTGTGACGGTTTGCCAGGAATCGTGGATATAACGGAAAGTCAATCGGTTCTTGGAATTGAGATTGTGATCTACCCGAATCAGCTCTTCTCTCCATGTGGTTGGCTGCGAGAAAGATTCCACAAAGCAGGAGTTCGTCGGCGAACCGCAACCCGTGGTCGAGTTAGGAGCCGGAATCATCGCCAGCAATGCCGCGCCGTTCGGATCAATGGTCGTTACTTGATTGTTTACGATGCCGGGTCCGCTCGGACAGCTTACGGCCGGTGATAGAGCGCAAAGATCGCTAAAATTCCCGCCGCGCTCCGCTACCGAAGGGACTGCCTGGTTGAATTGAGTCGGCTGGCGTTCACGTCTCCACTCTTGCGACCAGAAGAAAAATGTCTTGCTCTTATCCGAGTTGTAGTGATTCGGAATGTAAATAGGACCACCAATCGTGTAGCCGAAGTCGTTCTTCTTGTAGGGCGGGTTCACGGTGTTGAAGTACGGACGTGCGTTGAAATCGTCGTTTCGAACGAATTCGTAGGCATCTCCATGAAACGCAGTCGTGCCCGACTTTGTCTCGGTCTCGATTGTGCCCGAGGCATTGCGGCCGTACTCGGCGCCGTAGTTTGATGTCAGCACCTTTACTTCCTGGATGGCATCCACGCTGGGGTAGACGTTCAGCGACGTATTGCTGCCGTTGTCCATGTTGTCGCCGCCGTCGATCTCCCAGTTGTTGTACTCCACGCGGCCGCCGTTCACGCTGTACTGTACATTGCCGTTAACTCCAACCGTTCCCTCATCCTGGTTAGTCTGGTTGCTGACCCCGGGAGTCAGCGTTACAAGCTGGGTAAAATTACGTCCGTTAAGTTCCAGTTGACTGATCTCCGCAGCAGTAACAACACCGGAAATCTCAGAAGACTGGGTTTCTACCTGGGCCACGTTTTCTCCCGCAACCTTAACTTCGGTGGTTATCGACCCCACTTCCAGATTCACATCAACGCGAGCTTTCTGGGCCACGCGCAAAACCACGCCTTTGGCTTCGTATTTTTTGAACCCTTTCGCAGTCACGCTGAGGTCATAACTGCCGATCGGCAATCCCGCGGCGAGCCAATCACCATCCGCATTGCTGGTCTCTGTGCGTGACACCCCTATGGAGGTGTTGGTGATGGTCACTTCGGCACCCGAAACTACAGCGCCAGTGCTGTCATGCACTGTGCCGGTAAATGTGCCGGTATCCTGCGCGAAAGCTGCCACCGATGCTGCCAAAATCAGTAGCAGCGTACAACAAGCTGTGCGAAGAGTTTTCATTGCCGACTCCCGGAAGTGAGATTCGCGCCTAAACTGAGCCAATCGGACCGCTCGTTTCATGTCGTCGCTGGCTGGGGAAGGGAACGATTGCGGGTCCGGTTCGTTCGTGCCTCAATGCGCCGTACCCACAACTCAAGCGCCTTATTGGACTGGCAATTTCGAGGCCTTTTAGGCTCACCCCAAGCCTTTTATTAAATTTATTAAAACTCTTGTATATTTGACAACGGTATAAAGTCAAGCAAAAATTGGGGCTCTTTTTGTCCTGTACTGTGAACCGGGAGCGCAACCCTATCTATTGAAGCCAGTTGGCGGCATATCCAACAGCCAGCACATATAGCAGGAATAGGCGGTTGTGCTACGTTATTTCGGGATTTGCTGCCGGTTTCGGAGACCGTGATCATTGAATCGCTGGCTTTTATTCCTGGCATTTTGCGCATTCTTGGGTTCTACGGACCTCCTTGCGCCCCCGATGTATGCGACGTTTAGTCCCTTGGCTGCGCGTCATGGCCAGCGTTCGACGGCTTCATCTCCCTCAGCCACGGAACAACAAGCTGCCGTTGCAGGGCTATTCCGCGAGGGTGAGACAGCACTCCATGAAGGGCAATTGGACCGTGCCGCAGTGGCGTTCAAGAAGGTTTTGGCAATGGATCCGAATTCCGCGGGGGCATACGCGAATCTGGGTGTAATCGCCATGCGCAAGCAGCAATGGCAGCAAGCGCTCGATTTGCTGCACAAGGCTGAACACCTCGCTCCAGCGGTGGCGGGCGTTCGGTTGAATATAGGATTGGTATATTACCGGCAGAACGATTTCCATGCGGCGATTGCGCCATTCGAGTCAGTTGTGCGCGATCAGCCGCAGTCGCTGCAAGCGCGCTATCTTCTGGGCCTTTGCTATTTTTTTACCGAGCAATATGCAGACGCGATTCGCCTGCTCGATCCCTTATGGCCGCAGGAATCCAACGATTTAAATTATCTATACGTGCTAGGTAACGCCGCCAACCATGCTGTCCAGCCCGATATCGAAGAACGCGCCCTGTCCCGGTTTGTGGAACTGGGACAAAACACCGCCGAATATCACATGCTGATGGGCAAAGCCGCGCTGAATCGCGAGGAAAATAACAAAGCCATCGCCGAACTTCAGACCGCCGTGAAGCTCGATCCTAATTTGCCTTTCGTTCACTTCAACCTGGGTCTTGCATATCTGGCGCGTGCCGATTTCGAACATGCCCGCGATGAATTCCTGCAAGACTCCGCCATCGAGCCCGACGTCGCGTTCAATTACGATCGCCTAGGAATTACATATTCTTATTTGCAGGACGAAGCGAAGGCGGAAGAAAACTTCAAAGAGGCACTGCGCCGGGATTCACACCTTTCGAGCTCGTATTTTGGGCTGGCGCGCGTCTATCAGCGCCAGGGTAAATTCGAGGAGGCCTTATCGGCCGTTAATTCCGCGGAGCAACTGGATCCGAGTAATGCCAGTTATCACAACCTCAAGGGGCAAATTCTTGTTCGACTGGGGCGGCCCAAGGAAGGACAGGCCGAACTGCAAAAGGCGACGGAACTGTTGAACGCCAGCCGCGAACGGCGCCACACAGAGTTGAGCGAAAGTGCTCTGCCACAACCGGAACTAACCGCCGAGCCGAAACCTCAATGACCTGGCAGAAAAATCAGTAGGTCAGTTTTGCGATTTCAAGAATTCCGCCACTTCGCGGGCGGAGGGCATCGAAGGCTGCGCGCCTTTGCGTGTGACTGAAATCGCGGCTACTGCCGACGCGTATCGCGCGGCGTCCGCTGGCTTCTTGCCCGAAAGCAAGCTCACGGCGAAGCCCGCATTAAAAGCATCGCCGGCGGCTGTCGAATCGATCGCCTTTACTTGAAACGCCGGAACCATTTGACGCAGGCCGTCTTCAGTGCACATATAAACGCCCTGAGCTCCCATTTTAATCAGCACGTTCCTGGGTCCGCGCGATCGCAGCAAATCCGCACACCGCGCCGCCGTCGCCTGCGTTATGGGTTCGTTCGCGTCCAGCCCACAGAGAATACGCGTTTCGCTTTCGTTGGGTGTGATCCAAGTGACGACCTGCAGCAGCCCTAATGGTAATTCGCGCGCTGGGGCCGGATCCAACATGAGGGGGATTTGATGTCGATGAGC
Source organism: uncultured Acidobacteriota bacterium (assembly GCA_963703675.1). Taxonomy (GTDB): domain Bacteria; phylum Acidobacteriota; class Terriglobia; order Acidiferrales; family UBA7541; genus Palsa-295. Next base: position 684,769 of record CAVPFH010000019.1, read on the forward strand.
AAAAGCGCCCAGCGCTTCCAAAGTGATCAGCGGGATTTCAAGCTGCGCCAATATCATCCCCGCCTTGCGCAATAACGCTGCGTGCGCGGCAACATCTTTGGGTTGCATCTTGGCGTTCGCGCCCGGCACCACCACGATGTTGTTTTGGCCGTCGCTGCCGATATTGATGAGAGCTACGCCCGACGAGCCTTTGACCGCCTGCACCGACCCCACGTCGACACCGGCCGCACGCAATCCGTTTTTCAGGCCAGCTCCGAACGAATCATCGCCCACCTTACCCACCATGCTCGTGGGGTAACCAAGTTTCGCCGCGGCAACCGCCTGATTCGCACCTTTGCCCCCGTGAAAGGTGTTGAAATCCTTCCCCGTGATTGTTTCTCCGGGCAGCGGAACATGGTCGGCAGTCGCGACCAGATCGAGATTGATGCTTCCTACGACAACGATGGGCTTCCGCATGCGCGAACGTCCTCCAGTGCAGCGGGTAAGGCTATCACTAAGTCTTCAGTCGCAGCGACCAAACGGAGAAATTACGCGCCCTTTTCTTCTCACCGTGTTGCAGACGCACTGCAATAGGACGCTCATTACTTAATGCCGATGACCATCGAGTCCGGGCCCACCAAATGTTCCACCCGGGTCTCGCGGAATCCCGCTTGTTTCATCCACCCGGCGCAGTCAGCCCCGGTGTAGTCGAAACCGCCGGGAGTTTCCAGCAGCATATTCAAACTCATGAGCAGCCCAAACGAATTCGCCGAGCGATCATCATCGATAATACTTTCGTACACGATGAAGGCGCCGCCCTCCGGTAGTGCTTCGTATGCTTTGCGAACAAGCATTCGCTTCTCATCCAAATTCCAGTCGTGCAGAATGTGGCCCATCATGACCACGTCGGCCTTCGGCAATGGCTGATTCAAGAAACTGCCGGGCGAAAATTTCACGCGACCGGAGAGTCCGTTGGCCGCTACGTAGTCTTCGAAAATCGGACCCACCTCCGGCAGATCAAAGCCGGTCCCCTCAATGTGCGGATTGCCCAACGCGACCTGCGTAATCAGGTCACCCTGGGCGGTCCCGACATCCACGGCAGACCGATATTTGTTCCAGGGAAACTTGCGGGAGATGGCCTGGTTCGCACCATGGCTCACACCGGTCATTGCCTTGAGGAACTCTTTCAAAACCGCCGGGATGGCATAAATGGCCGCGAAAACGTCGGCGCCGCCGTCCTTAATCTCGTTTTGTGGGAGTCCGGTGCGCAATGCGGTTGTGAGGTGGCTCCAAATTACAAAGTGCCGGTGATTGGCCATCTCCAGCAGGCCGCCGATGTAGGACGGCTTGTGCTTATCGAGGAAGAAATCTGTGGACGGCGTGTTGTAATACTTGCCGTCGCGACGTTCGAGAAATTTTAACGCCACGAGGGCATCGAGAAAATCGCGGGCAGATCGCGGATGGAGGCCGAGCCGGCCCTGTAGAGTTTCCAGATCTTCCGGATGTTTCGCCAGCTCCGTAAATAGTTCCATTTCCACGGCGCTCAGCAGCGTTTTTGATGCCCAAAATCCCAGGCCCACCTGCAGAATCTGATCTGGTTGTGGTTCATTCATTCCTGTTGCCGCCTCCGCGGTATGACAGTTTCGGTGAGTTCGCCCGGTGCAGTCGTTTGAGCCTAAACAGTGCGGGAGAGAGTAAGCCAGATAGGGGTCTAAAATCTACATCTTGCAACTGGTCGAAAACCCGCACCCGATAATCGTGTTGTACCCGGCAAGTCTCATAACCGGACTGTCACTTACTGCCAGCAAATATGCGCCCTTGAACATGTGTCTGCTGTAAGGATGCCGTGATAGTCTTTCTGCAAAACGCTGACCACGACTTTTATAATTGCCGTCAGTCTAAGCCATCGGATTCTAGAGACGATGACACGAGTACAGACGAATTCGAAGAAGAGCAAGAAAAGCGCGAGGTCGCAAGGCCGCTTCGGGCTAAAACGGTGGCAATACGTCGCGATCAACATTTTCCTGCTCTTCCATATTCCGGCCATCGCTTGCTGGGCTCTGCCGACGAATGACACATTCGTCCTCACTTGCAGAAACGCTATCCGGCCCTACATGGTGTGGTCCGGGCTTTTTCAATCCTGGGATATGTTCTCCCCGGTTCCGAAGGTCACAAATGCCTACATGGAAGCGGTCGTTGTGTACAACGACGGCTCAACATCGATGTGGGGTTTTCCGAGAATGGATTTGTTGAGCGCGACGGAGAAATATTCGCAGGAACGTTATCGCAAGTTCGTCGAAGTCCTGCTGGACGAAGGGAATTCGGGTTTGTGGCCGGACGTAGCGCGATACCTCGCACGAATGCCCGATATCCGCGTGCACGACCCGCAAAAAATCCTGCTGGTAGTCAGATTCTCCGACATCGTCGCCCACGATGATGGAACATTTACCCGCGCACCTTGGGACGCACATGTTTTCTACAGCTATGACGTAAAGCCTGAGGACTTGCAGTGAAGGCGAAGTCCTTTTTCGACGCCTGGAACAATTTTTTTTTCGCTGAAGAGTCGCCGGCGCCACTGGCATTGTTCCGTGTGCTGTACGGAATAATGGTCGTCGCAACCACCTTGCTGCTTCGTTCAAGCTGGATGGCCTGGTACGGACCGCACGCGTGGATCAGTCTTCCGACAATGCATCAGGTAGAGCCGGGCCCGCGGCTCAGCCTGTTCGCGCTGATTCCGCAAACCGATTTCTGGATTCACGCGCTCTTCTGGATTCTTCTAGTCTCGGCATTATGCCTGACGGTGGGATTGTTCACCCGGCTGAATACCATCATCGTTTTTCTGTGCCTCGCTTCCATCGACCAGAGAAACTTATTCATCCTCAACGGCGGCGATACCTTCCTCCGGGTGGCTGGATTTTTTCTGATCTTCGCGCCGGCTGGAGCCGCCCTGTCCTTAGATCGCCTGATTCGCATCTGGCGTGGGAAAGAAGGAGTCGAAGTTCGACCACGCCGTCCTTGGGCGCAGCGCATGATTCAATTCGAGCTCGCGATTCTGTATTTCTCCAGCTTCTGTTGGAAGGTGGGAGGCACTCCTTGGGTCCAAGGCACCGCGCTTTACTACGTTTTTCACGTCGATGAGCTTCAGCGTTTTCCGCTGCCTTCGTGGTTTCTACGACCGACGATGCTCAAGCTGGAAAGCTGGTTCGCTCTGGCTCTTGAATTTTCCTTGGGAGTTCTCATCTGGGTAAAAGAGATCCGCTACTATCTATTGGCACTAGGATTGTTGTTTCACCTCACGCTCGAATATTCTTTGAACGTGCCGATGTTTCAGTGGGATGTCTTATCAGCTTACGTCCTTTTCATCGAACCCGCTGATCTCAAACGCGTTTGGCTTTGGATAAGCTATCGCGTCGGCGCACGTCTGGGTGGCTCCGTGACAGTGGTTTACGATCAGAGTTCACAACGGCTCGCGAGAATTGCGAACTTGCTCGCCGCAGTGGATGTCTTTGACCGATTGTCTCTTGTCAATTCGCGCGATTCGAAAGATTCGCGGGCGCAGTTCAACATCCCTGCGCAACAGGTGCGAAATCAATTGCTAGTGGCTACAGAGTCAGGTGTGTGGAGCGGGCGAGATGCCTTGCGAGCTGTAGCGAGAGTCGTACCGGTACTTTGGCCGTTGGCATTTCTACTGATGATTCAGCGATTGCTTCCACTGGCAATCGGTGCGAATAGAAAAGCCGGCTAGCATTCGAGGGCAAGTTCGCGGAAGCGTGGCTGGCACGCACTCAACTCGTAAATCAATTGAGATAGTCATTGATGAACTCGATTTGAAAATTTCTGTTCCGCGCAAAGCATTCGTTGTTGCATGACTTATTCACAAATGTTATATAGCGCTTCGCATTTGGCAGCTTGGCGGTGGATGAAAGTTCCAGTATCAGCAGTACTTCGAAGAAGTCGTCGATTGTTAGGGACAGGCAAGGCTTCGGTGAGTGCGTTGCGGTTTGTCCGCTGACTTCTGACCGCCAAAGTAATACAGCATTCCGGCTCCGGTGAACCTGTTGTCAAGGCCCCGCCCGTATCGCTTGGCGACAACCATTGCGTCGCCCCGGTAAGTCGGAATTGTAGATCAGTTTAATTCCAATCATTACGGCAGTGTCAATTCTTAGCTGACGACAGGAGATAACATGCAAAGTCTAAATAGGAAGATTCTGCAAGTGCTCGGAATTACGTTCCTTGCATTGCTTGTGTGGCCGCAACTCGCTGGCGCACAAGCCCGTTTGACTCCGATCCCACATCCAATTGGCGTTCTTAAGAAGGCTCCAGTGCAGGCTCAGGCGGAGGTTCAGGCGGCCAACGCGCCTTCGACCTCTTCGTCGTGGACTCCACTGACTACCCAGCCGACCTTTCTGGTAGACGGTGCCGCCAACCCCATTCTGCTCATGGACGGCTCTGTGCTGGTGCAAGACGCCGGTTTCCCGGATTGGTGGAAATTGACTCCGGACAAGTACGGCAGCTACCTCAATGGAACCTGGACCCAAATCGCTTCGTTGCCCCCGACATACAGCCCGCTCTATCACTCCACGGCTGTGTTGCCCGACGGGCGCATGATTATTGAAGGCGGCGAGTACCTCCTGAACCAGGCTCAAACAGAACTCGTTCCAACGTGGACGTCGCAGGGTTCGATCTACGATCCCTTGGCCAACACTTGGACGCCAGTCGCACCGCCTTCATTTTTTGGTGGCGATCCCTCGGCAGGATTAACCCAAACGATTGGCGACGCCCAGAGCGTTGTTCTACCCAACGGAACGTACATGCAAGCCAATTGCTGCACGAACCAAGCCGCATTGCTCGACCCTAAGACGCTAACGTGGACTCCTACGGGGGCGGGTAAATATGATCCCAATGACGAAGAGGGATGGACTTTATTGCCCAACGGCAAAGTGCTCGCCGTGGATGCCTACGTTCCAATTCCACCATTCCCATACATACCTAATGGCACGAACTTTGAACTTTACAATCCACAGACCGGCCATTGGCACGTTGCCGGGACTACCCCTGTTCAGCTATGGGATTCATGGTTGACGTGCGGAGAGATGTCAGAAGAGCCGAAAAACGGCCCGACCTTTGAATTGGGACCTGGCGTCCTGCGTCCGGATGGGACTGTCTTTTATACCGGCGCAAACACGTGCCCGGGCGAGTCGGGAGCCACAGCGATCTACAACTCGTACAACAATACTTGGAAAGCGGGTCCGAATTTCCCAGGCAATAACAATATTGCCGACGGCCCGGCGTCACTCGAAGTCAACGGCAAGGTCCTGATGATGGCCAGCCCGATGTATGGAGCTCCTCCATCCACTTTCTTTGAATGGGACGGTCGATCTCTGACTGAGGTGCCTGGGACTCCTAACTCGCCGACGGATGGATCGTACTACGGGAACATGCTCGTGCTTCCCACGGGCCAAATCCTGTTGACCGATTTCTCTAACGATATTTATCTGTATTCGTCGACGGGTGGACCGCACCGTGAATGGGCGCCGTTCATAACCTTTGCTCCGATTTTCCTTGATGCAGGAGGAAAGGGGTATCAAGTATTCGGCTTTCAATTTAACGGGCTCTCACAGGGCGCTGCCTACGGAGACGACGTGCAAGCTGCGACGAATTTTCCGTTGGTGCGCATCACCAACCTAATAAACGGACACGTTCGATACAGCCGTGCGCATCATCCCAGCACGATGGCCGTGGCGTCCGATGAACTCAATTCGATCCGGTTTGACGTTCCCGACGATCAAGAGCCGGGAATCTGCAAACTCGAGGTTGTTGCGAACGGGATCGCTTCCGAGCCTGTGTTTGTGTTCGTAAGCAGATAATCCACTTTGGAGCGCAGCCGAGCTCCAAAATAAATCTCAAACCGATGGGTCACAGCGAATTCAGTTCGTTGTGACCCATTTCTTATCTGGTCGCTATATCTGTAATCAGGGATGGGACAAGCTGCTGCCTGTGGATTCCTTTTTGTTTATCTCCACGATCCCGACTTTATCGACCCCACTGCACGCTATGTAGACGCGGCCGTCGGGCGCTGCTGCCATATTTCTTACCACGCCGCCACCCGATGGTATCTTCGTCACAGCGAACGTCTCCGTCTTGGGGTCAAAGCGGACGATGGTGTTGGGAGTAACACCCGCTTCGCTGTACCACACCATTCCGTCCGGGGTGATCGTCATGCCGTAAGGGCTCGATTGCGGCCCGGCGGGCGAAGGCCACATCTTCACAGCGCCAGTTGCGGGATCGAGTCGCCCTAAGTGCCCGCCTTCGAAGTCGGTGAAGTACACCTTGTCGTCGGCGGCGATGGCCATCCGTCGTGGCCGCGTGCCTTCGGGCAAAGTATATTCGGTGATGCCCATCGTTTTTGGATCAATCTTTCCCATCTTGTTGCTGCCGAACTCGCAAAAGAACGGCACGCCTTGGCTGTTTACTCCCATTCCATATGGCAATGCCTCTTTGGTCGGCACAACTTTCAGATCGATTTTCCCAGTAGCAGGATTGAGCCGTCCGACCATGTTGCCGCCTTGCACCGTGAACCACAGAATCCCTTGTTAGTCGAAAACGGGGGTGTGCGGATCGGTCGCCAAACGATCGGGCATCTTGTATTCCGTCACCTTCCCGGTGCGAGGATCGAGTTTACCGATCAGCCCGGAATAGTTTCCCGTGTACCAGATGTTTCCATCACGATCAGCCACCAAGCCGTGAGGCCCGGTGTTGACTGTCTTCAAAGGAAACTCGCGTATCTTGCCGGTCGCCGGATCGAGTCGCCCTAGTTTGTTGACAGACTGTTCGCTGAACCACAGCGCCCCATCCAGGCCGACGGCAGGATCGTGAGGACGCGCATTGGGCGTCGGCACATCCCACTCGCGGATGCTCACGTTCAACACCGTGGCATTACTGCCAGGGAGTGCAGCGCGCAAGAGTAGGGAAGTCGCAAGCGTGCCCAAAGCAAGGGCTGCGCTCAAAATGAATATTTTCGTGGTTTTCATTGTTCTCATAAGCCCTCACATCATTGCCTGCAACGGTTGGCAAAGAAACGATCGATCGCCTTCCAGAAAGCCGCATAAGCAGCTTGGGAAAGCGCTTTGTTGTAAATAAAAGCATAGCCGGGCGGGCTCTGAATTGGAACACTGATGGCGTAGGGAGGTCCAGGCGATCGGTTATGAGGGTGACGTGAACCTTTTCGGTGTTGCCGAGCCCATTCGTTGATGAGGAAGTCCACGACCTGGTAGCTTTTGTCCGCGTACATGCCGCCGTTGAAGATGCTATATTTGTAGTTATTCACCCAACCGCAGTTCCGCCAGCGATTCACGTCGCCTTGCATCGCCCCGAGCTTCTGCTGCGTGTCGATGTCTCCCTGAATGTTGCCCGCATAGGAACCGCAAGATCGATTGCCGAGGTTCGTGCATTGCTTGACGTAGTCGTTCGCGACTTGGAGGTTGGCATTCGCGCCATCCCCGGACTGATAGGCGTGCGCCAGGTTGAGCATGGCTCACGTGCAACGAAGTTTGGCGGCTTGCTGAAAATTGGCGACAGAACCGGCAGAATTTCCACTCAGGTAGTCGGCGCGACCGAGGGCATTGTAGTAAGGAATCTGGCCCATGGTGTGGTCAGAAGGCGTGTAATCGCCGCGCGGGTACATGTTAAGCAGAGCCAACCAAGGGTTGCGCTGGCCGGCCAGTCCCGCGTGAGTATAAAGCCGCGCGGCTTCCTGCTTATTCATTGGAAGACTACGCCAACTTCAGACAGTGCGCCGAGAGCCGCTTCGGCATCGATATTGCCGGCTTTCGAAACGGGCTGCAGCCATTGAATTCCCGTTGATCGATTAGCCCGGACGCCGCAGCCGTTGAAATAAAGCAAACCCACAACGTACTTGGCCACCAGATCGCCGGCTTGCGCTCGCTGAAGATCGAACGAGAAATTAAAGTTTTCAGGGCAGTAAGCAACCCAATCATAAAGTTCCGTAGGTTCGCGCAGATCGGCGACGGGCAGAAGATCGCGTAAGGATTTTTCCTGTTGCGACGACGGGCGGTCAAGAGCCGGCAGCGGCAACACGGTGGCTAGAGCGAAAGCGGCCCAGGTGATTCGGACAGTCGCCATAAATGCTCCCGGACAGAACTACGAAATCCCCGATGCCTAGCCGAAGCGATCAGAGAATAACACTCAGAAAAGGAAAACTGGAATGAGGCGCAGGCGTCAAGCCAAGCAAACCAGGTGAGCCACACTACTTCGAAGGAACGGATGGGGCAGACCGGTTTCGAGCAGGAAGGGCGATTGCCGTTTAAGAGACGCCTGACCTAATGGACAGGTAGCCGCCGCGATAGTCACTCCTCTAAGCTTAGAGCAATAGTGCTAAGCGCTTCGCCGTTGTCTAAGCGAGAGGAGGCCGAGCATGCGATTGCGGCACGTTGTATTGCCCGTTGGCTTGGCCTCATTCGCACTGGGCGGATTGTTTGCCCAGCCAGCTTTTTCGCAGGCCGCGGTATCCGGCCAGCAAGAAGCCCGCAAAATTAGAACAAAGGTTGACCCCAGATACTCGCCGGTAGCCCTACAGTACCGGCTCAAAGGGATCGTAAAAATCGAAGTGACCGTCTCCCCGGACGGAAGCGTCACAAAGACTCGGCTGATCGGCGGCAACCCGATGTTGGCCAGTGCCGCGCTCGCGGCAGTGAAGCAGTGGAAGTATGAGCCCAATCAAAAAGAAACGCTGGAAGTAGCTGACTTCACCTTTGACTACACCGCTCAATAGGACCCTTGCGCTTCCTTTCCCAAAGGTAATTGCAGTAAGACTTTTGATAGTATAGGTTTGCCTGACTGCGCCCGGGTGGCGGAATGGCATACGCGGCGGACTTAA
>CAVPFH010000020.1:0-19203 GCA_963703675.1 uncultured Acidobacteriota bacterium
AAATGGTTAGATGCGAGGCCGAAAGGTCGAATCGCTCGGATGCGGGCCCGATAGGGCGATCATCCTTGACATCCTCAACCTCATCGGAAGATTTTTCAAGTTTGGAATGGAAACGAAGCAATTCCCATGTATAAGGTCTCGACACGCCTCAATACCGCTCCTTCCCACCATTGAATTTGCATAGGCCCGCGTCCGCCGCAACCACAAGCGGCGCAGAGCTACATGCCCACCTTCACTGCTCTGCCAAAACGCGCGTCCGATTAAGCACTAACGCTAACACGAAGGAACCGACGACTTATCGGGAGTTGGCTTACTCGCGCCTCTGTCGAGAGGCGCCATGACCGAGACCGCCCAAGTCAATCGCAACGGCTACGATCAGAATTAGCAAATTAACGCCTGTTGTGGGCCGTCCCGTGTTCGCCATCCAGGCGTATGCCAGCATTGTTAGCGGCAAGAATATGAACCCCACTAGAGGCAAAATAAGCCCGTGATACGCGCGCTGCAAATAATTCGAGAAGAGGAATAACAGCACCAGCGCGATCCGAGGGAATGCCAGCAAAGCGATCAGCAAGAGGCAAGGCATAAACGCCCTCCGACAACCCAATCTAGCCTTATCGGGTTTGGACCCGTGTCGCCGCCGCGCAAACCGTGCGGGTTAAGCGGCGTGGCCGAACAGGCGGTCGGCAATATCTGCCGCGATCGGAACGCGGAAACGGTCGCCATGATAGGCCTTCACCATCAGCACGATCCACAGGATCAGCGACAGAAGACTGATCAATTGGAAGAGCAGGTAGCCAAACGAAAACGCGCCCCACCCACCGAATAGCAATCCAAAGCCGAAAATGCGGCCCAGGATGATCTGAATGATTTGGAGTCCGCCGAAGACTACGATCGATTGCGCGGCGTGAAATCGCACGTAGGGGCGCTTGTCGAGGAGGAAAAAGACCAGGCCCGTAACCCATCCGAGCACGTAGCAAAGCAATCCGGCAACATTCTCAGCCATCCCAGTTTGTCGCGTGGCCATAGGTGTAGCACCTCCTCCTGAGCTGAATTCCCTCGTTCCCGTGTCAGACCTACGTCCAAAGCCGAGGTGGCCCTTTAGGGTTAGACCAGTTAGCGGCTGCCCCGCTTGCTTGATCTTCGACCATCATAACCCCCGATCAGTCTAAACGCTTGTCCGGACCGACGGACCAATTGCGACCTGAGACTTAAGTTTCCCGCTCGATAAATTATTTCTGCACAGACCAAGGAGGACCCTTATCGGCGAGCCGAGGCGGGTCCTGTCTCACGGCGCACGAAGCTTGAGGGAGGGTTGCCCAATCTCTGGGATGTGTAGGGGTGTAGGTTAATGTAGGCTTTCCCAAGAGCTTCTTGGAGAGAGCCTCTGTGTGCCTAGACTCCCGGAAACAGTACATGGCCCTGCACCCATACACTTTGGCAGACCCTTTCAACCGTGCGGCCGTCAACCGCCATGGAAGTGGCGCAAGCCCTGGAATAATTTCCGAGTGCCGACAATCCGGGAAGTCCATTTAATGGACACAAGCGCGTTTATCGATACTTGTCCTGTTTCGTGGATAGCCCTACCCACATCAATGTCCTTTACTAGTTTGCAGCGTTTGTCACGGCAGGAAGAATAGATTGAGGCACCAGCTCCAACTCCCAGCGGTACCACTTGTTGAACTCTCCGTAGCTTCCGCCATTGATGCCCACAATAAGATCGAGATCCGGCACGACAATGACAAACTGGCCACCATTGCCTCCCGCAGCGAAGACCCTGTAGGTCTTGCCTCCGCTCTTCAGAAAGTTGATATGCCAGCCGTATCCATACTGATGCTCCTGCCCCAGACTGTAGGCAGGATCAAATCGGGAATGGGATCGCGTCGATTCTTCAACCCAAGATTTGCTCAAAATGCGCTTGCCGTTCCACACTCCACCGTCCAGATACAACTGACCAAGCTTGAGTTCATCGCGCGGCCGCAGATATGATCCGCCTCCCATATATGCTTGACCATCGGGTATCAGGTTCAAGTAGTACCGGCCGAACTGTAGCGGTCGAGCAAGGTATTGCTCGAAGAACTGCGGAAGCCAACTCTCCGTGGCACTGGCCACCGCGCCGCCCACCAGATTGAGATCACCGGAGCAATACACCGCATCCTCTCCTCCCGGATGCTTCAGCATCGCCAGATCGAGCGTGTTCACAACGATGCGACAAGCCAAGGGTATTTGCGATCTGGTGGAGCGACGACGCTAACGTGTGGCAAACTATCACGCGATGCGACGTTCGCGATCACGAGCGCCTGCAGCAGCTGGAACGTCCGTTGACGCAGCAGCTACTTGAAATCGTCAGAGGCCGCTTGAAGATTAGAGGAGTGAAGCCATGTCCCACGATCAGCTAGCAAAGTCTGAACCGCATACACGGCTCGTGATTCGCAATATTGGGCTGCTCCTGAGCGGCGACATGGACCGGCCGATTCTTGACGCGGATACGGTGGTCGCGGTGGATGGACGCATTGTGGCGGTCGGCAAGGAAAAGGACATTGATATTGCCAGCGCGACGACAATGATCGACGCGAAAGGCACGGCGCTCGCACCGGGACTCATCGACAGTCACGTGCATCCGGTCGCGGGTGATTGGACGCCGCGGCAAAATCAACTAGGGTGGATTGATAGCTGCATGCATGGCGGCGTTACGACCATGATATCCGCGGGCGAAGTTCACATGCCCGGGCGTCCCAAGGATGTACTGGGCATCAAAGCCATGGCGATTTTTACCCAGCGCGCGTTCACGGCGTTTCGCCCTGGGGGCGTAAGAGTTCTCGCGGGAGCGCCTGTGATCGAGCACGGGATGGTCGAGGAAGATTTCAAGGAACTCGCGGCGGCGGGCGTAAATATTCTCGGTGAGATTGGGCTTGGCGGCGTGAAGGATGGCGCGACGGCGCGCAAAATGGCTGGCTGGGCGCGAAAGTACGGAATCCAGAGCACGATTCATACGGGAGGTCCCTCGATTCCAGGGTCGAGCCTGATTGATAAAGATGTTGTGCTAGAGGCTGATGCTGACGTGATCGGACACGTTAATGGCGGCCACACAACATTGCCGGACAATCAAATCACCGGCTTGTGCGAACAAAGCACGCGCTCTCTTGAAATTGTTCACAACGGCAACGAGCGAGCGGCGTTGCTTACGTTGCGCACCGCGAAGGAGTTGAAACAACTGGCGCGCGTGATTCTCGGCACCGATTCGCCGGCCGGTTCGGGAGTCCAGCCGCTCGGAATACTGCGCGTTATTTCGATGCTGTCTTCGCTAGGCGATGTTCCGGCGGAAATTGCGATCTGCTTTGCCACGGGGAATACGGCCAAGCAGCGGAAACTCGATTGCGGAATTATTGCAGCGGGCCGGGAAGCGAATTTTGTGATGATAGATCGCGCACAGCACTCGTCGGGAAAAACTTTGCTCGAAAGCATTCGGCTTGGCGACCTGCCGGGAATCGGCATGGTGATTGTGGACGGTCTCGTCAGTGCGCATCGCAGCCGTAACACGCCGCCAGCGACGAGTGTTCCGGAGATTATAAAAAACTAGACTGGTGTTGCTTTCGTGTGTTCTGATTTACTGCGATCAATGCAAGCCGTCTTCGCCTTTGATTTGATCCTTGGTCAGGCCCCCGACGCGAGCTAGAGGGCGTCCACCATTTGTGATTGCGATTGCGATCACGATTTCGTTCGCGCGCGGCGCGTCGTTGATACGAACTTCCATACCATCGAAGTGGCTGCGCACGTATGCCGCGTCCTTGTGTCCCAGTGGAATATCGAGCGCGACACCGAGGCCTCCGCGTTTTTTTGATGAAGGAATGAGCGCAGCGCCTTTCCCGAGAACTTTGCGCACTGGCATTCCCAGTTTCGGATGGAGGATTGCGGCGGCATGTTCAATTTCGCCATCCTCACCGACTGCTGCGGCCTTACCATAACTTTCTACACTATTTCCGGGAATGCCGAGCGCGGCAACGGCGCGCTCCGTCAGAATTTCGCCCAGTTCTTCGCCGATGGCCATTAGGTCCGAGAGGTCCTCAACATATTTCCCGGCACATGGATTTTCGATCACTGCGACGGCGGCAGCGCGACGCGTGGGAGGATCGACCGCGCGATCCATTTCGCTGAAGGTTTCCTCGACGAATGTGACGATCTTGCGGATCTTCGATTTTGCTGGAGGTTTGGTGGGAATGGTCATCGCAGTCCGTCCTCTCCTTTTATTTCCGAGGCTTTCAGGCCGGCAACGCGTTCATGAATACGCGCGCCCGTGGTCATCACCAGCACGAGCAGGATCTCTTTCGCGCGGGGAGCATCGGCTAGGCCAATTTCCATGGCGTCGAAATGACTGCGTACGTAGGAAGCGTTGATGTGCGTGATAGGGACGTCCAGGCGCGTTCCCGGGCCGCCCACTTTTTTCGCGGAGGCGACAATCGCTTTCGCGCCTCCCAGAATTTCGCGCATGGCGTATCCGCCCGGAACGTGCCACAGCGCACCGTGTTCGATCTCGCCAGCGGCACCGACTATTGCTCCCTTGCCGTATCCTTCTACAATTTTGGGATCGCCGCCCAGTGCAGCGATCAGTGATTGAGCCATTTCCAGTCCGAGAGGTTTCAGGTCGTCCATGAAGTCAGCGATTCGTTCAACGTACGCGCCGGCGAATGGATTGTGGATCACAGCCAGGGCAGCGGCGCGGCGCAGGGGCGCCGCTGCAACCGGGCCGCCCTCGTGAAAAATATCTTCCACTGCGACTAGCTTCTTTCGAACTCTTACCTCATGCACTAGCGAGACTCCCTGCGGTTTGTGCATCCGGAATGCTTGTCATTTGTAATTCTGATCCGGAACCGACTAGGCGCGTTTCTCCCTGCAAGTGCAAAGCTGCCGCGCGAATCAGATCTCTCGCGAGAAGTTGACGCGCGATGGAGGCTCCTGCATTGAGCGCTTCGGAGATTTCATTCGCGGTCAGATAGGCTACGCCGCGCGTGACGAGGTGATCACCGAGGTCATTGTCCGGAGCGATTTCGCATGTAGGGACGCGAACGATCGCAGTGTGACCTGGAAGATCTACTGCGTTTGAGATCACCGTGGCAGCGGCATCGGCCATGGTGGCGCGATCGGCGAGAACTGTCACTGCATCGGCGATGCCGAGCGAAAAACTCCGCCCGCGCCACCCGCTCGTTGCGATACCACGGACTGGATGTGCTGCGTAAACCGTTGCCGAGCCAAAAAGAGCAGGCCCGCACTTCTGGCCCGACCATTCCGGTTTATCAATCATGCCAATTGTGAATTGTTCTCCATGAGAAAGATGGATCGCGATGTCGCCGCCGTCATTCGCATACGCGCGGGATAAATTTGCGGCAGAAGTCATTGCGTTAAGGATTTCTTCCGCGACGGCGCCCGCGACGGCAGCCATCGGCGTGATAAAAATCTCCGCGGCGAATGGCTTTACGGCGGTCCACATGCTGCGAGCCACGACACCTTGCAGTTCCGAAGTGTCCGCTCGTGCCGGTTGCCGCAAACGTGGAAGCTCATTGCAAAGCTCGTCGAGAATCGTCGCGAATCGCCGCCCTGCCGCGCCGTATGCCCGGTGTATCTGTTCAGGCATTCCGAACGCTTCGACGATGAGATCGATTGGCCCGTCATTCATGTGCAAGCGATGGCCGTCTGGAAGTATCCGCACCGTCGGCTTCTCTTTCATGAATGCGGCCTCGAACCCTTGTCTAGCGAAAGTGGCCAAGGATTTTCCGCGTGCGGGGCTACACGATGACGGCTTTCATCGGATATGATCGAGCTCAAGGGCTTCACGTGATTCATGTATCCGCCGAGTGCGGCATAGTCCTTGAGCGGCAACGTGAACTCGATGGGAGCGACGAGCGCGGGGGTGGGGACGTAGCCGAAGGCGTTTTCGGGCATGCGGCTCACATCGACCATGAGAGTGATGCCACCACCGGGCCAGACGTACACGGGCGCGCCGCCGCAAGTCACGCGCGTCAACGCATCTTTCACCGAGCGCGTCAGCTTCACCGGATTCTCGGTTACGCCTGCGCGCAGTGAGCCTCCGGCGCCGCCCATGAACAGAACGGTGCAGAGCGCGGGCTCGCAGTTTTCCTTGATCTGCGCAACGGATTGAGTCAGCGTTTGTGGCAATTCTTTTTCGACCGGCTGCAATTTTTCATTAAGCTCGAAATAGGCATGGTGCTCACCCGTGGTGCTCACCATCAGAAAACGAAGACCCGGCCAAGCGAACTTCGAATTGAATCCCGAGACAATCGAAAGTGGATCGTCGATATTGGTGCCGCCCCATGACGTGCCGGGCTCAGCCACCTTGAAATAACGGCCTGGCGTCGAGCGGCGGCCTTTTACTTTGATTCCTGTCTCGAGAACGCCGAGCATTTTTCCGGCTTGATGCTGCGACAGGACGCCAGTGATATGGTCATCGACCACAACCACTTCATCCACTTTACCGAACCACTGCTTTGCGAACATACCAATTGTTGCGGAACCGCACCCCACGCGCATGCGCTCTTCGGGCACGCCGTTTACCACAGGCGGCTTGCCCGACTGCACTACAACAGTCGCCCCCTCATCAATAGTGAGCTTCACCGCTTTTCCGTTGCAAAGATGCAGCAGCGTTTCGCACGTGACGGTTCCTTCGCTCTTGGTGCCGCCCGTGAGATGGCGAACGCCGCCGAGCGAAAGCATCTGTGAGCCATATTCACTGGTGGTGACATGGCCTACAGGGTCTCCCTGTGCGCGCACGGTGTTTTGCTCAGGTCCGAGGTGCCGGTCGGTATCGATTTTCACCTTCACGCCGCAATAGCTGAAAATTCCTT
This sequence comes from uncultured Acidobacteriota bacterium, assembly GCA_963703675.1. Taxonomy (GTDB): domain Bacteria; phylum Acidobacteriota; class Terriglobia; order Acidiferrales; family UBA7541; genus Palsa-295. The sequence goes on from CAVPFH010000020.1 coordinate 6,855, forward strand.
CAGTGACTACGGTGACCATATCCACGCCGGCGATTTCCGAAGAAATGATGAAGGGAGCAGGCTTGTAGTCCGGATACGTAGTGCCAGCACCGATTGCAGTAACGAAAGTTTCCGGCCCGCCGACGATTTTCCCGTCCCACTCCCGGCTCCGATCTAAAAAGGAGACCACTGCCTCGCCGTGTGACATTGCCCGATCTAGGACAACGTGAGGATCAAGCCGCACAAGCTGGCCGGCATGATTCGCGTAGCGGTCGCATGCACCCTTCCTGCCTTCTTTAATGTAGCAGAGCACCGGGCAGGCATCGCAACGGATCACGTCTGCTTCAGTCACGCTTGTCTCCGTTATTTTTGGCGGCAAGAATTGCGGCGCGAATGCGATCCGGCGTCGCGGGAACTTTCCGGATGCGAATTCCGATCGCATCGTGGATCGCGTTCAAGATCGCAGGCGCTGTGGGGATTACGGAGTGTTCTCCGATACCTTTGGCGCCGAATGGGCCGACCGGCGATTGATCTTCTATAAGGATGGATTCGACAGGCGGCATATCGCCAACCGTTGGAATCAAGTAGTCGTGAAGGTTTTCGCCGCGTCCCGGAAAAAATTCTTCCATGAGCGCCATGCCCAGGCCTTGCGCTGAGCCGCCTTCGATCTGACCTTCGACCAGCGTGGGATTGATCGCGCGGCCAACATCGTGCGCCGCTACGATTTTCAGAACGCGCACGATGCCGAGTTCCGTATCCACGGCAATCTCCGCCAAGTGCGCGCCAAAACCGAAGACAGCGTAGGGCGTGCCCTGTCCATTCTCGTCGAGCGGGGTAGTCAGCGGGTCGAAAGTCGCTTCACTAGTGGCGACATAGCCGCACCCATCGAGGGGAAGTTCTGCAAGATTAATCGCGCGTTGCTTCTCCCCGTCTTTCTCAGTGCCTTTCTCATCGACCGTCACGACACCTTCACCGAAGGAAATCATGGCGCAGTCACATGTGTTCGCCAGACGCAAGATCGCGCGACGCAATTCGATGCCTGCGAGGCTCGCTGCTTTCCCGGTTACGAATGTCTGACGAGAAGCGGAGGTTTTCCCCGCATCGGGCGTGATCGAAGTATTGCCCGATACAAGATCAAACCGGTCGATGGGCGCTCTAAGCGCATCGGCGCAGATTTGGGTGACAATCGTGTTCGAGCCTTGTCCGATGTCCACCGCGCCTTGATGCAGTGCGATCCTGCCATTGGCTTTGAGGCCCACGCGAATCGTCGATGGATTCGAAAGCGAAGTATTGCCGCAGCCATACCACATTCCGGCGACGCCCACGCCTCTGCGTATCGGACCAGTCGCTTTTGCATTCCATGATGCGGCTTCCTCGCGCGCAGCGTTCCACTTCGGACGCAATGCTTCGAAGCACGCGCGAATCCCGACGCCCTCGCCAAGAATTTGGCCCGTTACGGTGGGTGTTTCATTGTCGAGCGCATTTACAATTCGAAATTCCAGACGATCCATCACCAGCTTGTCGGCAAGATCGTCGTACAACTGTTCCTGCGCAATCGCCGCTTGCGGGACGCCGAATCCCCGGAAAGCGCCTGAAGGAACGACGTTAGTATGCACCGCCCGTGTAAGGGCGCGGTAATGTGGGATTCGATAAGGACCCGAGGCATGAACCGGGACGCGAGCAGCGACCGTCGGTCCCCACGACGAGTACGCGCCCGTGTCAAAATCAGCAGCAAAATCAAGTGCCAGGAGTTTGCCGTCGCGCGTCGCACCTGCGCGAGCGCGAATTCGCGCGGGGTGACGCTTGGTTGTCGTCATCATCGATTCATTGCGTGAATACACCATGCGAGCCGGCCGCCCCAGATGCCATGCCGCAAGTGCAATAAACGGCTGCACCGAGAGATCAAGTTTCGATCCAAAGCCTCCGCCAACTGCCGTCGGAATAATTTTCACGTTTTCAGGAGAGATTCCGAGGATCTTGGCGATGTCGGCGCGATCCATGTACGGCGATTGCGTGCATGCTTGGATTTCAATCGTGTCTCCAACGCGGCGCGCGAAGCCCGCCTCCGGCTCAATATAGGCGTGCTCGACAAAACTGGTTTCGTACTCGCCCTCGACGCTAACATCGGCTTCAGCCATCGCTTTTTCCACGTCTCCACAGAGCACGCGACCACGAACGAGCACATTGTCTTCGCGATGAGCGTGGATTCGTGGCGCATTCGACGCGAGCGCGGCATCCATTGTTGTAAGCGCGGGCAATTCCTCCCATGTGACAGGAAAGCTCGTCAGGTCGAGCGCGTCGACGACCGCGGGCTCGCCGGCGATTGCCGCAACAGCTTCGCCGCGAAAACGCGTTTCGGTTTCGGCGAAAACCGGCTGATCAGCAAATGGAGGAATCACACCGTAGAGGTTTTTCCCCGGCACATCTTTCGCGGTATACACCGCGTGAACCCCAGGGTTTGCGGCGATGAACGAATCGACGTCGCCAAATTCGAATCGCGCGCGGTGGTACCGGCTGCGAACCGCGCGTACTGTCATCGTTCCCGACGGCGTTTCATCGGCGCCGAATATCTCGGTTCCTTCGACTTTCTGCTTGCCGTCGATGCGCACGAGCCGCTTGCCGACTGCGGCGCCCGCTTCGGGCGAAGCTTCAGCGACTCTGTTCGCGCGAGCGTCGAGCACCGCAGCGATAATCTTGCGATAGCCCGTGCAGCGGCAGAGCACACCGCCGATCGCGTCCAAGACCTCCTCTTCTTTTGGATTCTCGTTATGTTCAAGCAGGGCTGTGGCTGCAACGAGCATGCCTGGCGTGCAAATCCCGCACTGAGCGGCTCCATGGTGAAGAAACGATTTTTGCAGCCGATCGAAAAGCGGTGAGCGTGCCGCGAGCCCTTCCACCGTCGTTATTTCGCAGCCCTCGATCTGTGCGACGGCAACCATGCATGCACAGGCAGGCTTGCCATCAATCAGAACCGTGCAGGCACCGCAATCTCCCGCGTCGCATCCCACTTTCGTTCCAGTCAATTTCAGACCTTCGCGCAGAACTTTGGACAGGCGCGTGACGGGTGCTATCAGGACGACCACGTCGCGTCCATTCACTTTGAAATTGACGGATGGCTTGATTTCTGCAGGATGCGGGCTCGCGCGAACTGTAGCCATTAATTCACCACGCAGGCTTCGAGTGCGCGTTGAATCAAAGTCAGCGACGCATCAAGCCGATAGGCTGCCGTGGCGCGCGCATCGTCGATTGGCGCAAGCGGTGCGAGATGATTCGTCGTTGCGAGCGCGCCGATTCCGGCTTGCGCTCGAGCTCCAATGAGAGATCGCTCAAGATCACGCAGCCGTTGCGCTTTCGCAGAGCATGACCCGAGCGCAACACGGGCATCGACGACGCGGCACGTGGCATCAGCTTTGACAGTCGCAGCCACCATGGAAATAGAAATCACGAGGTAGCGGCGGGCGCCAAGTTTCAAAAACGCGGAGCCGGCATCGTCCATTTCGCGCGGCACAATTATCGCGGTGAGAATTTCGTCGGCGCGGAGTTGGGTTTTCCGGTTTCCAATGATGAAATCAGAAAGGGGCATTTGCCTCGTTCCGTGGCTCGAAATGAGTTCAACTTCGGCATCGAGCGCGAGCAGGGGCGGAATACCGTCGGCAGCGGGTGAAGCGTTGCAGATATTCCCGGCAACTGTGCCGCGATTTTGAATCTGTATCGATCCAACTTCTCGTGCCGCAGCTTTCAGCGCGTCAAAACCTTTCGGCAGAGGACTCTCGATGATTGCGGTCCAGGTCGTCAGGCCGCCAATCCGCACGCAATTCGGCTCAAGCCTGATGCCTCTGGTTTCCTCGATGCTGGAAATATCAACCACGTTACAAGCAACTGGCCGGTCACCTAATGCAGGGAAAAAATCCGTGCCGCCAGAGAGAATCTGCCCGCCAGACGCGGTGAGTGCGTGAACTGCTTCGTTGAGTGTTCTGGGCCTGAAAAACAAGGTCTTGCTCCGACCGGTCAGCCTCGCAGTCTCCATGATACACAGGCGATCCAGTAGCGATTAAAGTCATTTGTATAAGAATGGTTTGGGTTTGTCCAGCGCATTGGGTGAACGGCGATGAATTTTCAGATGAAATTTGCAGTCTGTTCTTCCACGAAGCTTATATGCCTGAGCAATTCGTCTTTTCCGATCTCCGGAGAATGTAAACTCTCGTCTGGGGGATATGTTTATGCTCGACCTAGCCAATTCCGGGCGACTCCACAGCAGCCACCCTCAGGGTGGTAACCAGCAAAAACACAGAATGCTCGCCGCCACAGAAGTTGAGCTCACAAATCGATGAGCCGCTGCGCTTGGGATGACATCGTGCTGTGTTGGATGGCGACGCTAAGGGGCAGGAAGCGGCCTCGTTGCGCGGATGCCCCGGCTTTCGACGATTGTGTAGATATTGTCGGCGGCGAGGTTCGGGAGTCTTTCTGTTGCGCCGCTGGGCCATTGGACTTCGACCGTGTCTAGCTTTGATTCTTTGCCCAGGCCGAAGTGAAGGCGCAGGTCATTTTGTGAGAGGTAGCTTGAAATACCGATGTTGAAGTCCTAACAATCCTTAAGTCCGGCCTTATACGGGGCTGTGATACAAGGCAGTGCGATCTATCGAAATCCGATGTTCCTCCATTCTCGCATATTGAGATTCCGTGCGCGCAATCAGTCGCTGGTAATCATGCCCCGAAGTCGAGCATCACGCTGAAGGCTGTCGGCAAACTACCTGACGAACGCTGCGGCAACCATACTGGGTAGCATGTAGACAACGGAACAATGATTTTTAAACCGAACCGCTCCGTTTCCAATTCTCAACCAAAGTGCGCCGACCCCTGCACGGTACCGTCATGGTGTTAAAATAGGGTCCTGATGGAGCGCTCTGGATTCGCGGACTTGCCTCTCCACGGCGGACGTGTGCCTTTGTGGCTTGCTGACGCATGACCAAGCTCGGCACGGCGATTACGGAAAATATTTTGTACCATTACGGAACCTCAGGATTTTTCTCCAGACTAAGCGACCCTTTCTGGTTTCAGGCCTTGGGGGCGGTAATGGGAATGGATTGGCATTCTTCCGGAATCACAACCTCGGTTGTCGGCGCTTTAAAGCGGGGACTTAATCCGCGCGCGCGTGAATTGGGAATCTATGTTTGCGGCGGCCGGGGCCGACATTCCAGAAAGACGCTCCTACAGCTCTAGAAGCCACGCGCCCACACCCAACGCCACGAAGAGGCCGCCTTAGCTTCCCGCTCGAAGCGGCTGAGTGCTTGCGGGTCTTTGGCTACGTCGTCGGGTAGGAACTTATTACTCCGAGCACTAAATGGGTGACATGTTTCAGCTGGCGGCGTATTGGACATGGCGCTCGCGAAAGAAGTTCTGCACCAACTGAGGCCTACCCTGCGTGATTCGAAGATAAGAGCGAACGTTGCTCATCATCTCCTGCACGTTCACCGGACGGACACGACCCAATGCGTTCGTCTTCACATCTTGGTTCAGCAGTTCATCCGGATTCAGTTCCGGACTGTAAGAAGGCAGCCAGAAAATCCGAATTTTCGCAGCATGCTCTGCCAACCATCGCCTCACGGATCTCGATTTGTGTACCGGGTGACCATCCGCAATCAGAAACACTTTCCTCCTTGTCTTCCGCGTCAGTCGCAGGAGACGGCGGAGGAAATTCAGAAACACCCGCGCGGTCAGAATGCAACGAAAATTGCCGTTGTCACAGGCCGCCGGCAATCTGTGGGATATGCAATGTGCCGATGGAGGACAACTACTTTGGAGTTTGTCCCATCTGCCACAAGACCGACGGGTATCTCGACATTGGAAGTAAGTACGTGTTTTTTTGTATAAAACATCGGGTCCGGTGGTATCCATCCAATATACTTTCTGAGGGGGGAGACGAAACAGAAGCGGAGCAATGCCGCATGTCCGAACTTGGGTTGTGGGATTTCGCGGACGTTGAAGCGCACTATGAGAGAGACCAAGTGAGGTCGCGACAGTACCGCGATAACCGTTACAGGTTCGTTCCCCCAAGCTGAGTGCGGCTCGATGTCAAGGCACGCCTTTTAGCGGGACCGGCAGGAAGCCCTGCGCTTCGTGAGCCACAGCAGCACTGTTCTCGATAGGTTGGTTTCGTGAGACAGAAACTGACGCGCAAGGCAGCGACACACAAAAACTGGCAGAAAGCCGATCGTAGTCAAAACGGATGGGAATTGCAGACATGATCCATGCTGAGGTCAGAGCTAACGCGCGACCGGCGAGTATCGTGCGGGCGTTGTGCAGTTTGTCCGCTACTGAGACAAGGAGTGCATCAGGGGATGCTGCGGTTAACTTCGCGAGGTACGCCTGTTTGCGCTGATGCCAAGGCAGTTTATTTTCGGGGTGCTCTGACTCGCTATCCGAGCATTCTTTGACTATTCCTGCTACTCGGTCTCCGAAGAGCCGTCGGATTGTCTCGAGCGTAGGAGGTCCGCCCTGATCTTCCATCGCGTCATGCAGAAGCGCCGCAATGGCCTGATCCTCGTCACCACCCGCTTCTAGGACGAGTGCTGCGACGCTCATCAGATGGGAAATGTACGGGATTTCGGTTCCCTTGCGGCGTTGCTCATGATGCAGACCCGAGGCGAGTTGGAAGGCTAAGTCAAACCGACCAGTCAGGAATGATTGGAACGTCTTCATTGCTTCCCATCTAATTATACCATTTAGCGGTGCCGACACGATTCGTTCCGCCTAACTGAGTGAGCTTACGCAGGACCTGGCGCGGGAGATGTGCTGGCACGCACACCGTCACCGTCACGTTTATTTCACCTTAGGCAGGAACATTACGTAAGTAACAAGAACTAAGGCTGACGGACGTGGCCAAGCAGCCCGAATGGACCATAAATAATGCCTCGCCGCCTTCAACTTCCTTGCGGTTGTGGGCTCGCAGTGCTAATCGTACTACTGACATTTTGAACCTTGACAGACTTCTTGCTACAAAAGGAAACTCGGCGCACCTTTCGGTATTTATGAATCGCCATATCATTCGAAATATTTCTGCAACAGTTCTCACAACGATAATGCCGGGCGTTGCGTTGGTTCCTGCACACGCTCAAGAATTAAAGGGCAAGCAACTAATTGACTACGTTCACCAATGCGAACAAATGAACTCTCAGCAGGTGCTACGGTCAACCGGCGATCCCAAAATGGCCTTTTGCGCAGGCTATTTTTATGACTCTGGGACCAGAGGAGTGCGACAGGATGAGAGTAAGGCCGTTACCTACTACAGAACCGCTGCGGAAGCAGGGTACGCGGTTGCACAACTTGAGCTCGCGGAACACTACGCACAAGGACAGGGCGTTCAGCAAAACTACGCCGAGGCGTTGAAGTGGTGGCATCAAGCAGCCCAGCAGAACTTTGCCGGTGCGCAGAACGATCTTGGCGCCGCATATCAAAACGGCCTAGGTGTAGCAAAAGATTTGAATATGGCTAAAACATGGTATCGCGCCGCCGCAGCGAACGGCAGCGCTATGGCAGCAAACAATTTATCGGCGCTTATTGCTCCGAAGCGTACCGAACCTGCTGAGGACATTAGGGAACAGGCTGTGGCCAGTTACAAGGACAAGCCGAAGTACATACGCCTGATGCGAACTGCGGCTCAAGCCGGAAACTCGATAGCTCTCTATGGCCTGGGCTGGTCTTATCTACACGGAGAGGACGGATTGCCGCAAGACTCCGCTGAAGCTGCGAAATGGTACAGCAAATCCGCTAGTCTCGGGAATCCAGAGGCGCAGGCTACTCTGGGTTTGCTTTATGAGGAAGGCAACGGCGTGCCCGAAGACTGGGTCAAAGCGGCCCAACTTTATCACCAAAGCGCGGAACAAAATAATGCAATCGGACAATCAATGCTCGCTCGGGCTTACGAGTTTGGGATTGGAGTCCCCCAGAATCGGGCTCTCGCGCTCGATTGGGATCGCCGCGCCGCAGCAAACGGTAACTCACAGTCAGCATATTTCGCGAAATGGCTTAGCGATCCCTCGAATAACATTGGGTTTCGCAATGCTCAAGAAAGAAATATGTTCCCTGCACTGCCCGATAATCTGATCTTTGAACCCAAAGGACAGACCTTTCATAATTCTAGCGAGCGGGCGGCGTTCCTCAGAGCGGAAAGAAGGGATTACGACCAGCGGGAGGCAGACAATGCCCAGCGCGCCCGCTATTGCGAGAGCGGGAAATGTGCGTCATCTAAGTCAGAATGGGAAAGCAAATACGGTCCGCACTAACCACACACGTCCACCCTTCCCATAATTCTGAGTTCGTCGTCATTATCCAAAGAATGCGTGCGCTGGCGTTCGCAATCTTTGCGGCTATGCGACAGAGTTCGTTTCGTTGACTTGCCTTCAGGCCCAACCTAAGATGAGCGCCAAATGCCGGACTCATCATCCTTAATTGGCCAGACCATTTCGCACTACCGCATCGTTGAAAAACTTGGTGGCGGCGGCATGGGAGTGGTTTATAAAGCTGAGGATGTGAAACTCCACCGCTTCGTGGCCCTGAAGTTCCTGCCCGATGAGGTCGCCAGAGACCCTCAGTACCTTGCCCGTTTTCAGCGTGAAGCGCAGGCCGCCTCTGCGCTGAATCACCCCAATATCTGCACGATTCACGAAATTGATGACCAGCACGGTCAAGCGTTTATCGCCATGGAATTTCTGGATGGGCTGACGCTGAAACATCGCATTGCTGGGCGGCCAATGGACATTGAAACGGTGGTGTCGCTGGCCATCGAGATTGCTGATGCTCTGGACGCCGCCCACGCAGAAGGCATCATTCATCGTGACATCAAACCAGCCAACATCTTCGTAACAAAACGAGGGCACGCGAAAATACTGGATTTTGGTTTGGCCAAGCTGGCACCAAAGCGGGAAGCTGTGGCCTCGGAGGGTACACTCGCCACGGATGCGGCGGCAGGGGTGAGCGAAGAGCACCTCACCAGTCCGGGAACTGCCGTCGGAACGGTGGCCTACATGTCACCCGAACAGTTGCGCGCCAAGGACTTGGACGCCCGTACAGACTTATTCTCTTTCGGCGTCGTCCTCTACGAGATGGCCACGGGAACATTGCCGTTCCGCGGGGAAAGCTCCGCTGTCATCACGGAAGCCATTCTGGACCGCACTCCATCAGCAGCCATTCGTCTCAACCCCGACATTCCGCCGAAACTGGAAGATGTAATCAACCGCGCCTTGGAGAAAGACCGCAATCTGCGTTACCAGCACGCGAACGAGATGCGTGCCGAGCTGCAGCGTCTGAAGCGAGACACAGATACAGGCCGAGTGTCAGCAACCAGTTCCGCGCCAGTGGCAGCGCCACAGGATACAGTTTCTCAGCCCGTCGTCCCCCGCCCCGTGCCGTCATCAGGTTCTGTTCCGGCTGCTACTTCATCGAGTGGCGTGAAAGTCGCCGAAGTTCACTTGGCTGGTGCGAAAAAACTCTGGAAGATTCTGGTTCCCGCTGCCGTAGTTGTGGTCGCCGGCTTGGTCGCTGGTGGTCTCTACTTCCGGTCGCGTCACGCAGCGCCTTTGACGGAGAAAGACACCATTGTGCTTTCCGACTTCACCAACACCACGGGCGATGCAATCTTCGACGACACGCTAAAGACAGCGCCGACATCGAAAAGACTGTGAGCACCGAAGCGAAGGCCGAAGGTATCGCCGCTGCCGATGTCCGATTTGGATAGACGGCTTCCTCGGCGGTCGAGAAATTCGTAAGTCGCTGGACACAGCCGACTGGGAAAAGGCTCAAGACACAATTCGCGAGTGGGAGTGCGCGGGAAAACAGGTATTGAATATAAATCTGATTACTATTGAACAAGCGGAGAGAGAGTTTATCGCCGATGCCGAATCGCGGAATCTAAAAGAGAGGACGGTGTATAAATACCGCTTTCTGTTTCGTCAGTTGACTGCCTTCTCCGATCTACAAGGTATGCGTTTTCTTAAAGAGCTTGACACGCCGACATTGCGCAAATTCAGGACGACGTGGAAGGACAGCAATCTAGCCGCGTTGAAAAAGCTCGAACGTCTGAGGAGTTTCTTCAAGTTCGTGCGTGAGAATGGGTGGCTCGCGACCAATCCCTCAGAGAAGCTCAGCAACCCGAAAGTCACTATGCGCCCTACGCTGCCCTTCCCGCACGAAGAGATGATCCGCATTCTCGCTACTGTTACGAAAAGAATCTCCGATTGTCAAGCGGATGCGAAAGACAACGCTCTCAGGGCTCGCGCTCTCGTGCTTCTTCTTCGATACAGCGGTTTACGGATCGGTGACGCTGTAAGTTGTTCGTTCGAGCGGTTAATAGACGGGAAGCTGCGACTTTACACACAGAAGACAGGAACGCACGTTCATTGTCCTCTGCCAGCGTTTGTCGTGAAAGAGCTTGATGCGATACCAAAGAGAAGCGAGAGATATTGGTTCTGGACGGGACGCTGCAATCTAAAAACCGCTGTTAGTGATTGGCAGGAGAGATTGAAGAAAGTTTTCGTAGCCGCCAAAGTTCTTGACGGACACGCGCATCGTTTCAGAGATACGTTTGCGGTAGAACTGTTGCTTTCCGGCGTGCCGCTTGAACGTGTTTCCATTCTGCTCGGGCATACGAGCATCAAGGTCACCGAGAAGCATTACTCACCGTGGATTCGCGAGAGACAAGAGCAAGCGGAAGCGGACATCAGGCGCACTTGGACGAAAGACCCGGTCGTGCTCCTCGAAACGAAGGGGACGCTACAGGTACACTGAAAGCGTAAGGTTCTTAACTGAATGAAAGCAAAAGAGAAATTTTGGCGGAGGGGGTGGGATTCGAACCCACGAGACCCTTTCGGGCCTAACGGTTTTCAAGACCGTCTGGTTATAGCCGCTTCCATACCCCTCCGTTGGGTTTCCTGCAATTCTGCTGCCCAATTCTGCTGCCCAAATTAGGCTTTCCGTGGCAATCCTTTCATCGCGTCCACGACTGTTTCAGGCAGCGTCTTGACGTAATGCTTCCTCGTCACGTGGACGCTACCGTGCCTTAAAATAGCAGATACTGTTTCGATAGGCACGTTGTTTGCAAAGAGACGAGTGCCGAGTCCGCGTCTCAGTGCATGGAAGCCATGCCATTCACTACCCGTTCCCTCAAGCGCGCGCTTAATCTGTTTTGAACCCATGCTCGCTAAATCAAGCGGGCGATTCTTAACAGGGTTCTCAAACACATACGTCGTATCTGGATTTGCTCTGTGATGCTCATTCAAAGCATCCCGAACCTGCGGCAACAGATGCACGGCGCTGCTGCGAGCATCTGTCTTCGTCGGTCCCTCAATCCGATGCCAGTACGTGCGCTGCACCGTTAGATGGTCGTCTTCGATGTCACTCCATTTCAAGCCGCGCAATTCAGCGAGGGATAATCCCGTCCACGCTCCGACCATTACGGCGACACGAGCCGTGCCTTTGAGCGCGGCAAGCATCGCCTCAACTTCCTTGAGCGAATAAGCATGTGTCTGGCTGCTCTTCTGCCCCTTCGGAATCTCCGTATTCTCCATTGGATTCGCGCCGTCAAGTACACCCACCCGCTTTGCGTACGAGAATATTCCTGATAGCAGGCTCTTGATATGTGTGAGCGATTGATGCGACAACGTTGTTTCGTCCGCGATTCTGTCGAGCAATCGTTGCCCATCCACGGTACGAAACATCGAGAGTTTCATTCCGCCGATGCGATGGACAATTTGAGCGTTGTAAAGATTTACGTAACCTCGGTGGGTTGATGGGCGTCTTTTCGATTGCACGTGGGGCAGATAGGAGCGTTCGATAAATTGCTGCAAGGTTTGTGGCGCGTCTGGATTCTGCCCCGCATTCACGGGTTGAAGGATTTCATCAACAAGCGGACGAACAGATTTCTCTGTGCGGAATTTATCGTTGTAGGGCGCGATTTTTCTACAGACACGCTTGCCGTCTTTCCAGTAGCGCAGGAGCCATGACCGCCCGCGACGAATCAATTGCCCTTTCTGCATCTATTTTGCGCTCCGCGCTTGCGCTTGTTCTTCAAGCCACTTCACAATAGCATCCCAATCGAAACGGACATACCGTCCCATCGGGATACTGGGAATCGGGTTTTGACATCGCTTTCGGGTCTTTTCGTGAATCCAACTGGTCTTGACTTTGAGTCTAGCGGCTAACTCTTCGTGAGTAAGCAACTCGTGGAAGTTCTGCTCGCGCATAATCGCATCTTCTGCTTCAGCGCGCGTACAACCGAACTTCGCCATCATGCCCGCGATGGCTTTCTTGATGCTTGGGGAATTTGCTATCAGGGGGTCGAGTGGAATCTTGCCTTTCGGCTTCGCGCGATGATTCT
>CAVPFH010000021.1:0-70081 GCA_963703675.1 uncultured Acidobacteriota bacterium
TTCGATTACTTCCGCATCGCCCGTTAGAACGAAGCCGCCCCTATCGAATCTGCGGTTGCGGCTCCCATTTCGCACTTCTGCATCGAAGAAGAGGTCCTAGGACAACTGCCGCGCGATCGTCGGGTCCTTAATCTTCTTATCGTTCACCAGCAGAAGCGCCTTACTGAGAACCAAGCCCAGAATCCGATCGCCCTCAAACGGCAGGGGGAGATTCGCAGCCATATCTCCTGGACCTTGCACGATGCACAAGTAGCGGCTGCCCGGCTCCATCAGGACATTGGCGCTCCCGATGTGGATGCGGTATTCATGCAGATCCCCGCGAACCAATAGAAATCGACCATCCAGCGAGCATCGGTCTCGAATCGCCAGCTTCGGCAGCAAACCTTCGAGCACCACCCTTCGGTTTTCCGCCGCCGAGGTCAGATCGCCGAACGCGAAATCTTGCCAGTAGGGGGTATGCGGATCGTCTGGATGATCGCGATTCCAGGCTGGATCCGTACCGATGCTAGTCACTCCCACAAACAGGTCGCAGTCTCGCATCACCTCGGAGAACACGAGCGACGGGACCTGGTCCAGACGAAGGGGCACCCCCCGCTGGAGCCGTATAAACTTCCTCGGCAACGGCACCCCGAAGGGTCCCGTCGCGGCCTTGTTCGGCGGCGTATCCTTAAATGTGACGAACTCGACTCGGCCCGTGCTGATGGCCAGATAGACGCCGTGCGCGGTGGTGGATTCGTCGTCTTCCGCTTCAGGAAATTCCACGTCGAACCTCGCTTGCAGCTTGTACCGAGGTAGATCCAACGATGGGGTATTGTGCGAGTCCCAACTGCCCATCGCGTTGAACTTCCAGCCCCGCTCGCGGCAAAGCGAAACGAACTGGTGCTGGCGGATGATGTGCGATGCAAAGCGATTGGAGTAGGTCTCTGTCTCGCGTTCGGCATCGGTCAGCAGATAAACTTCGCGATGCGCCTGCTTAAACGGCTGGCGCACCTGATGGTCTTCCAGCCAGCAGCGCCAGCTCAGGATGGTCTGCACGTCGGACCGGATCGGATGCCACATCCGTACGCGGGCCTGCGGGGAAGGCTGGACAGCGTGGCCCGTCCAATCCACCAACTTGCCATGCCAGGGAATAGCGGTCCGCGTATCGCCGCCCTCCGCGAACTCCCAGATGAGGCGATTCGCGAAATGGGAGACCAGCGGATGATCGAGATACCAAGGCTTCCAGCGGTCGATGGGGCAAGTGCCTTCCGAGAGCAACTGGCGCTCCAGCCGGAACCGCTGCGCCGCGATTTGGCCATCCAGTTCTTTCGCTATGCGGTTCAGATCCTTGAGCAGTTCCGCGTGTTCATCTTTAACTTTGGCAGGGACGCTCTTCAGAGCATTGCCCTCGCGGTTGTACGTTAGCGACGCCCCTTCGCGGCCAATCTCCAGCCTGGCCTCGCAATCTCCGACCGCCTCAATTCGCACGCCCGCCGCATCCAGGCCGAACGTCGGAACGGCCATCGCTTCCAGATCGTCGCGGGATACATGGTTGCGCTCGGCAGCTTCGTTCATGGCCTTTTCAATCAGCCTGCGGGCCACGTCGTATTTAACCCTCGCCGCTAGCCGGCTCAATTGCGCCACTCCGTCGAGTCCGGGCATCGCGGCCAATGCGTTTACACAGGCATTGCCCACCCGATGAGAAACCGCGCCGATCATGGGAATCTTGCGGAAGCACCCGAACGCGAAGTTGGCAATATCCGGCGCGATGGAAGCGTCGCCGAGTGCGCCCAGCACCCACACGAACCCCTTCTGGTAGTCCGCCTCCGCTTCCGGAACCTGGATCTTCGTTTCACCCGGCGTCGGACCGAGCGCCAACCAACGCCGCGCAGCATCCAAAACTTCGGACTGCCCGATTCGCGTGGTCATGTTTACTGCTTCGGCCTGCCACTTCTTCGACGCCGTGCTCTGCGTGAGCGATCGCGCGTGAAGCAGAAGAGCCTGCCATTCAAACTCCTTACCGGACGCGGAGACTTCCCGGAAGATGTTTTGACTCCACGCTCCGGTGGGAGCAAGAGCTTTTTCCTTGGGGCCGCCGATGAGAACGTCAATCCGCTCGTGGATCTCCTTCATTTCGGCCAAACCGTGATAACGCGTGACACAGCCGCGCAACTGATGCAGCGCTGTGAGGAGCGCGGGCGTTTTGGGAACATCAGCGATCGCCGACAGGACCGCCTTAAATGGAAACGGCACCTGCGGCCGCGAGACGAACTCCACCAACCGCACCGCCTCAAGGGAGTTGAGCTCCACTCCGCTCCGTAGCAGCGAAGCAACCACGATCTTCAAAACGAGCTTGAAGTGAAACGATTTGTTTCTGAAAATCTCGTTGAGCGCCTCAAAGATGAAAGCCACCCGGGCCTCTGATGGCTCGGCTTTCAGCCGGTTCAGGGGTGCTTCCACGAACTTGAGTACATCCCGCTCCCGCTGGACAAACGGATTGTGCCCGATAGCGGCGACAATCTCGCGCATCCAATTACTGGCCTCAGGCGCGACTTCCGGCACTGGAAACGTGGCTCGCATTGCCCGCTGGAGCGCGTCAGGGTCAACGGCCATTTCATCCTCCGACCAGCGGCACCAGCTTGATGAAGTCGATCTCGGATTCCTCGTGAAGATCGAGAGGCGTGTCCAGTTCCGTCACCTGCATTCCATCGACGAGCACCAGAAAGCCGTTCTTCTCGAAACTCGAGCACGCGTGGCGGAACTGCACTTCCCAGTCGAGCGGTCGCTTGGTCTTCATGCGGAATCCGTTCAGAATCTGCTCCGATTCTTCCGGCTGCACCAACCCTTGGAACGTTTCCGGCAATGCTTGGTTGTAGCGTTCCACCTCTTGCTGGAGGCGGCCACGGATCAAATCCCTTAGCTTCAACGTACGCGCATCCAGCCGAATCTCGCCCGCCGCCGTCCGCTTGCCATGGGTGGGTGCGTCGAATATTCGTATCGTCATGAGGCTATCCGCCCGATGCATCATTTAACCCTCTGTGGAAGAATCGGCCGCAAGTCGACACGCGCTGTAACGGGACTCGAAGTTCGTCTCGAATTTAGGTGGAGTCTATCACAGCGCATGGGATTGGTGCGGGCGTCCGCCCGGTAGGGGCACCGTCAGGACAGTGCCTTCCGCGCGTTCCTCTTCGCATTGCCTTCACCCATGGCCTAGTCTGTGAGTCGTTCGGATTGTGGGCGGTTGGTCGGCAACCCTTCCCTTACTGGATTGTGGAAGGGCTGCCCATCAACCGCCCAGAATTGGGTCCGACGATACGAGCCGAATCAAAAGCAATTTCCACCGCCGAGACTTCTTGACCTTTACGCAGCCATTCCAATGCACGAGCCACGAAGGGTCAGGAGTCTCGGCGGGAGTTCCAAGTCCAGGCCGCGAAGAGTGTGTCGAATTGCACAGCGCGGTCTAAACGCATGTGCAACAGTGATTGAGTCTTCGACGGTTCTGGAGATAGAGATTCGTTTACCTAGCTAAACCAAGATCTCATTCTGCCAGCAGGTCGCACATCCGGTTCGGTCAGCATGGCAGTTCCAACACTCAAGGAGTTTTGCGATGAAGGTTCTAGTTACAGGCGGTACGGGCAAAGTCGGATCCGAAGTAATCAAGGAGTTGGTTAAACGCAACGTTAGCGTTCGCGCTCTTGTTCGCAAACAGGAGGCATCGACAAAGATGCCGAAAGGAGTCGAGATTATCCAGGGCGATCTGCTCGACCCGATCTCGGTACGCAAAGCGCTCGATGGAGTCGACAAGCTCTACCTCTTGAATGCTGTGGTTCCCGACGAGTTGACGCAGGGGCTGATCGCCTACGACCTGGCAAAGAAGCTGAAGCTTAAGCAGATCGTATATCACTCCGTTTTCAAGGTGGAAGATTTCAAAGATGTTCCTCACTTTGCCTCCAAGCTTACGATCGAGAGCGCCTTGCATGAGTTCAATCTCCCGTTCACGATCATTCGCCCGAATTATTTCTACCAGAACGATGTGTCGCTGAAAGACGTTCTGATGAAGGCCGGCATGTATTCCATGCCCCTCGGAACACCGGGTGTCTCAGCTGTCGACACGCGCGATATCGCTGAAGCTGCCGCCATCGCGCTGACGCGCGACGGCCACCTGGGCAAGACCTACAACCTGAATGGTCCGGAGGTTCTGAGCGGAGAAAAAATTGCGTCCATCTGGAGCGGGCTGCTTGGCAAAGAGATTCGATATCCTGGAGAAAACCTGGACTCCTTCGAAGAACAAATGCGGCTGAGCGCACCGTCCTGGTCGGCATTTGATATTCGCATGATGTTCCAAGGCTATCTGGAACGCGGCTTCGCGGCGGAGGACGGAGATATTGAGACTCTAACGAAGTTGCTTGGCCACCCACCGCGTCGATACAAAGACTTCGCAAAGGAAACAGTTGAAGGGTGGCAGATAAGCAGCAGAGCGGCGGTGCTTGCATCAGTCTGAGCCAAGCAACATGGGCCTGCGCTCGCTCCGCAAAAAGGGCTGTTACCATTCGCCGCTGGCCGGATGACGCCGGCGACCCATCCCGACGACGTAAAAGGGATATCACGATGCATAAAGCTGCACGAACCTTGCCGCAACCGACCTCGCTGATTCCGCCCGATGACCTCAAGCGTAATCTAACGCTTGCACAACCGGACAATCGTTCTTGTCGAGGGAGTGTCGCTCCCGGCTAACGGCGCAGCCTTTTATAACCCAGATCGTCCGTTGACCCGGTTGTCGGCAAACCTGACCTTGGGATTACTTCACGTTTGCCCGTCATCCGCTAACAATCGGCGGCGTACGCCATGCAGAACGCGCTTCCCACAGACTGATTGCGACCTGCCGGGAGTTTCGTCCACACTTTCGTGGGCTGGTCTTCATTGTAAATACGGCGTAGGCTTGTCGCACTTATGGTGGGGGTGGATTCTGACTGTGGCGCCCAATCACCGTCCTGGCAGCGCCCTTGTGAGCGTTTTCTTCCTACTCTTCCTCTCGATTCTGATCAACTATATCGATCGCGGCAATCTCTCCATTGCGGCACCGTTGTTGAAAGACGAACTCCGCATTTCCGTCTCACAGCTTGGGGTCCTCTTCTCAGCATTCTTCTGGACTTACAGCGCTGTCCAAATCGTCAGTGGCTGGATTATCGATCGCTATGACGTCAACTGGGTGTTGGCGGCAGGGTTCGCCCTGTGGTCGATGGCCACGACTGCGACCGGACTCGTTCACGGCTTCGCGATGCTGATTGCAGTGCGCATGGTGCTCGGCGCTGCCGAATCAGTGGCTTTCCCGTCCTATAGCAAAATCATCTGCCTGCATGTGCCACAGCAACATCGCGGCATGGCGAACGCCGTCATCATAGCGGGCATGAGCGCTGGGCCGGCAGTCGGCGCATACGGTTGCGGCATGTTGATGGCGCGCTACGGATGGCGACCCGTGTTCATTGTGCTCGGGCTAGTCAGTCTCTTCTGGGTTGCACCTTGGCTACGCTGGATGCCCAAGACCACCATCAAAGAGCAGCGTGTGACGGCTACCATATCGGCCGCCGAGATCTTTTGTCAGCGGTCTTTCTGGGGAGCATCGATCGGGCATTTTTGCATCGCTTACCCGTGGTATTTCATTCTACTTTGGCTGCCGTTATATCTGGTTCGCGAGCGCCATCAGTCTATGCAGGACATGTCTCTGCACGCGGCGCTATTTTTCGTGATTTATGCCTTGGTGGCGCCGATTACCGGCTTCATCGCCGACGCTTGCATTCGGGCCGGTGCTGACGTCACAATCATCCGGAAGACCTTTATGGCGATTGGACACGGTTTGGTCGTGATCGGTGTTTTGGCGTGTGCTGCATCCGATGCACGCCTGTCTTTCACCGGCGTATTGGTTATGGGCGGTGGTTTGGGCTTCACTGGGCCGAACATCTTTGCCTTCGCACAAACTTTTGCTGGGCCTGCAGCGGCTGGCAAGTGGATCGGCTTGCAGAACTCTTTGGGCAACATCGCTGGTATTGTCGTGGGGCCGCTTACCGGCCTAATCGTCGACCACACGGGGAATTTCGGATGGGCGTTCGTCGTTTGTGCCGCCGTCACATTCGTCGGCGGAATTTCGTGGACCCGACTCGTGGGTCGCCTGGAGCAGGCCCCCTGGCGGGCAGAATCTCAAGCCGCGGCGGCTGGTTCCGCAACGAACGTGCCCTGAAGCTCAGAAACCGGTGAAATCCTGTGTCACGAGTAACCAGCCAGCTAGTGCCGTTATGGGCGAAACTTCCGTGAAGGGCTTTCACAACACCTGCCTGCAAACAGTTCGCTTTCGAGTAGTCCGTCATTCGGGAAAGTCGACAAACGGCCGCTGTGTGCAAGGATTCTGAGAGGATCGTCGGCAAACCTTCCGTTGCCGGATTACGTAAGAGTAGCCCGTCGCTCGGGGCAATCGCCACGGTGTCAAGAATGGCCACGTATCCGGTATGCCCGCTACGTGTTGCTTTTTCCAAAAAGAGCACGCGCATCGCTTGGCTCTTGAATATTAGCGAGGGGTAGCGCTTGCAGGCACGCGAGACCAAGCGCCCACCAAGCCGATGCAAGCGCCAGGTGACTTCAGCGCCACCAGCTCTGCGTCTAGCCTTTCCCGCAGCGTCTCGAAATTGCCCAGCGCTTCGCGGGAAAGATTGTGCCGCTGCATCTGCGGGCGAACACTGCACAGGAGATCGTAGACCCATCCTGCAAAGAACGAATCACCTCCCATGGGGATTTCCATCCACATGTTCGGCGCAGGCAGACCAGCCTCTGCGAACGCCCGGAAGAGCACGAGTTCCATGTCTGGGTTTGCTCCGGAACATTGGAAGGTCTTGCGAATGAGCGACGCGCACGCCGACCACAGCGGGAGTTGGGCGGTAAGCAAAAGCAAAGGAGACCACGTCGGCTCGTGAAAAGCGAGCACGCCTCCGGGTCGGACCAGCCGTGAGAGGGAACGCAAAACAGCCGCGGCATCGGGGAGAAACTGCAGAATGCAACGACCTACTACCCCATCGAAGGGCTTGCCACTCGTCACCTGACTCACGTCCGACTGCATAAACGTTCGTTGTGCAGTCCAGCTTCCGCTACGCGAGCCTTGACCCTGGCGATGGACCGTACGTCGCGTTCGACTCCGACGATCTCTCCCGAAGGACCAACCAGACGCGCCGCCAGCATCGCTACGTCGCCAACGCCCGAGCCGATGTCCAGAATCCGCTGACCCGGGCCCATGCCTGCGTCACGGAACAATCGCTCGGTGTAAGGATCAAGGCGCGCAGCCTGTCGAATCAGCCGTTCTTGCTCGGCATCGCTACTCCCAAGCACGTACTGAGAAGTGGAACCACTCACGGTCATATCGCGCGGAATATTACCATGCTTTGATTTTCTATCGGCATCCCCTCGCCTCCTGGCAGTCACTGCCCAATTCAACCGGGGACTCGTGCGTGTGACAACGCAGATTTCGCCGTTTTGCAGCGGATCCGATGATTCTGGGCGTATCGTCGGCAACTCTTACCTTAGGATTACTTCCTGCTTGCCCGTGACTCGGGCAAAAATTGGTGAAGGCGCTGATGTTCCCATGCGGTAGTATGATCAACGACACCACGGGCGCGATAATCTTGGCCTAAATCCCTCCCTCCGGAACTTATGAAACAGCACGTCCTTGTCTACGGGTTAGTCGGTGGGATCGGAATCCTGATTGCCGTGCTCAAGTGGTGAGTGGCTCCACATTTCATGCGTCCAAACGATAACTTGAACTTGCGCCTCCGCCAATTCTTCGTTTTGTTCGTAGTCGTCGCGTTCTTGCCCTGCAGAATCTGTCTGGCGCAGCTGGCGGATAAAGAGAACGTTCCGCTACCTGACTCTCCGAAACGGAGCATCTCCGAGACGAAGGGCTTCTTGGCCCGCTGGGCGGAGTTTTACCACCGGGACTGGTCGGGGACGACTGCTTCGTCGCCAGCGCCAGCGAGGCGGGGACTTCCGTCGCCGCTGGATTCGCCGCCGTTCCCAAACGCCGATTGGTCGTATGGTGGGTCGCCTCTTATTGGCGAGCCAGATACTAATAGCTATCCGCTAATGACCGCCATCAATGAGGCCAAGAGCCGGACGAAGGTGTATGGATGGGTTGATCCGACGTTAAACTTCAGCACCTCCGCCCATCTTAACGACCCAGAGGCGAACGATGTCTACTCGAATCGTTTTGAGATGAACCAACTTGTGCTCTACGTCGAGCGGTTGCCGGACTCTGTGCAACGCGATCATATCGACTGGGGCTACCATCTTACGGCCCTCTACGGCACGGACTATCGTTTCACGATTGCGAAGGGATACCTGAGCGGCCAGCTACTGAACGATCATCATCAATATGGCTTTGATCCGACCCTTGAATATGTCGATTTTTACTTTCCGCAGGTTGCGCAGGGTATGAATGTGAGGCTAGGGCGCTTCATCTCCGTGCCAGGGATCGAGGCCCAATTGGCGCCTAACAACTACATCTTCAGCCACTCGCTACTTTATGCGATTGACCCGTTTACCGACACGGGTCTGATTGCGACGGTTAAGCTGAGCAACCAGTGGCTGGTGCAACTCGGGATTACCGGCGGCCATGATGTTGCCTTGTGGACGCCCGATGCCAAGCCTTCTGGTACGTTCTGCCTGAGCTACACGACTGCGTCGGTGAATGACAATGTTTACATCTGCGCCAACGGGATCAATGATGGAAAGTATGCTTACAACAATCTGCAGCAGTATGACGCTACCTGGTATCACAAGTTCTCGAAGACGGTGCATATGGCAACGGAATCCTGGTATATGTACGAGCGCGACGTGCCTGCCCTGAAAGGCACGATTCATCCGGAAACGGGCGCCAATGGCGCGTACTGCCGGACGGGGGAACAGCGTTGCACCGCTCCCGAATATGCCATGGTCAATTTTCTGCAGAAGGAACTCTCACCGCATGACTTCCTGTCGTTTCGCAGTGACTTTCTCGACGACAAGAAAGGTCAGCGTACGGGCTACGCGACCAGATATTCAGAGAACGCGGTCGCGTGGTCTCATTGGATCGGCACAACGGTCCAGATACGTCCGGAATTGCGTTTCGAGCGTGCCTGGGATCAGAAGGCTTACGACTCCGGTCGACGGCACAATCAGCTAACCGTGGCGAGCGATCTGATTTTCCACTTTTGACCCGGCAGGTTCTGATCGCCGGAGTGGCGCCATTCTTAGGCGCCGCTGTGGTGGTGTCTTTGGTGAACCACGACACTGTTCATCCGGAAGGCTTGTCTCGCTTAACTCCACGTGCGCCGACGCGATTCTGGATGGATCGTCGGCAAACCTTACCTTACCGGATTAGGGAAAGGTTACCCGTCACTCAGGCACAATCGCCCAGGCAACAAGGCGAGCCACATCTACCGTTCGGCTGCCATTCCTTCTCCAGCATGACTGCTTCTTGTTAGACTCCTGCAATGCCATTTCGCCTCAGCACGGTGAAGCTCGACAAATCTGCGGGCCCCATTCGCCGCGCGCTGCAGTACGCCTTTTATGACTGGGCCAGCGAAATGCCTAGGTCCAAACGCATCATCACGTACGTCGGCATTGTTCTTCAGGGATATGCTTTCTACTTTATGCTGATGTGGGCTTTCAGGTTGCCAGAGTGGTTGTCTTTGTATTTTCTGGTACCGCCGAGACGGCCAGTCAGCTATGTGCTGGTGTTCCTGCTTTTTTACACCGGCCGATGGATCCAGAATGGAATGCTAACTTCAGAATTTGTCCGCAAGACACAACTTGAAACTGACCAGATAGCCGCGCGACAGATTCAACAGACACTCCACCCCGAGAAACTGGAGAAGTTGTCTGGATATGAAGTGGAAATGTATTACAAGCCCTTACGTGAGGTGGGTGGCGACTACTTCGACGTCATCGAGCTTCCGGCCAACCGAACGCTATTCGCGGTAGCTGATGTGTCTGGGAAAGGGACTCCAGCCGCTCTGCTCTCCGCGAACATACAGGCTCTGGTTAGAAGTATCGCAAGTGTGGAATCGAGTCCGCTGGAAATAGCCAGCCAGATCAACAAGCACCTGAGTCGATACACCCCTCGGACCCGTCAACAGCGATCTGTGCTTTTTCCGGCTGGCTCGGGTGTTCTGGAATTCGCGCAGTGTATAAATTGAGTTCCGTTATTCTTGCGGACCTGGCCATGCGCGGCTTCGCCATTTCCTTCTCGACGCTGGCACGTGTCGCGCTGCCGGGTTTCTTACCTTTCTTATTCAGCATCCACCGATCTTGACACCGGAGATGGAAGCCATGCTGTTCCATTTCACACAGTTCCGAAATATGCGGCCGATTCCTGTCGGTAGCATTATGTTCGGCGAGTTTCCGACAAGCGCGTTTACCGGCGCTTATCAGCAGTTATTTTAATTACAATTGGTCGAGTAGATGCTAATGCCGACAGTGTTCAAAATGGAACGTTTTCGCGGCCGGGTGTTATCGTATTCTGTCCGAATGAAAAAGAAAGAACTCACGCCTAAACAGTTATCCTCCGTCCCGTGTCCTACATGTGGTGTCGCTGCCGGTAAGCGTTGTGTGCTGCTGTCAGGTACCCCGCGCATAGAACCGCACACAGATCGAAAGCTTTCCGCGGCTGAGGCGATTAAGACGGAAAGAATTCCCCGTGGTCCTGGACGTCGATAAATCTCCTTCCGACCAACAATTCGAGATATGCGGTAGTAAGCCCTGTTACCAACAGTGATCTGGAGTATGCCGCTTTTCGATAAGCGCGAAAGTTGATGCTTAATCGTGCAGAACAACGCTCAGAAGCGAGGTGTCGATGTGGAGTCCGCCGTTGTACTTGATGAAGCCCAACTTTCTGAATTTGTTCATGAAGAAATTCACGCGTGAGCGCGTTGTGCCGACCATTTCCGCCAGCATCTCCTGTGACATTTTGGGAAGTACCTTTTGGGGTTTGTCTTCCTTGCCATAGCGTGCCAGCAACAACAGCGTGCGCGCCAGCCGCTTCTCGCTGGAGTTAAAAAGCTGATCGACTAAATCCTCTTCAACCCGGATGTTTCTCGAAAGCATGTAAGTGATGAAACGGTCGGAAAACGCGTGTTCAACGTGAAGGACGCGAATCATCTCCTTCTTTTCAATCGCCAGTACGTGGTCGCCGTAATCGCGGTCGCCGACCCGATTCGAATCGGCCGACCGGCGAGGCATCCCTCGCCAAAAAAATCGCCCGGCCCCAAAACCGCCAAACGGCCTCTTTGCCGCTTTCATTCACTACCGAAAGCCTCACCCCGCCTGTTTGAATATATAAAACATCCTTAGCCGGATCGCCCTGCGAGAAGACCGCTTCCTTTTTCTTGAATTCCGTAACTTTCCGCGCCACGCCGGCCGAATCAGATTAATGATTGTCGGGCGGTGGCGCAGTTTGCATCGAGGCTGCGCGGACAGTTTTCCAAAATGAGTGGCACTACTTCTTTGAAAGCTCGCCCTTGAAATGGCTTTCAACATCGTCATGAGTCAGCGGGTTTCCTGCTTTGCTCAATACGACCGAATAGACGACCTCATTCCGTTCAATCTGCGCGGTGATAAATGCCCCGTCTTCCGGCAGTTCTCGGTAGACGAATTTCACTTTTCTGCCGTCTTGAAGTGTTTTGATCCACTCTTCGTCTGGCATTTTCGGCATCTCGTAGGACGAGACTCCTGTGTGTCGCGAGTATCCCCAAGCTTCGCGGTTGACTACCAATGGTTTATTTCTTGTCTAGAACTCTTAATGCAGTCCACGGCACGTTTGGCACCGAGCAGCTCCATAGCGATAAACGGTCGGCCTTCGAATTCTCCAATATCGTGAATCGTGCAGATGTTTGGAAGGGAAGTTTGAGGCAAGTCATTGAGCGCCGCCTCCGGATTGTGTGCTCCACTTTCGGCTCACACCTTTTCAATCGCTTGGAAGCAAAATGGCGACCCCCGGGCCACAGTTGTGGTTTAATTCAGACCCGCGTTCTAGGGTAGATGTCTACATTGCAAGTCGTGAAAGGCGGAGGCCCTGTAGTTATCCCGGATTTTACGCACGGCAGGACCAACGTTGTTGCGGAAAGGAGAGATTTTCAAATCATGCAGCCGATCGAACGGACAAACACTGCGGGGAGCCGAATAGGCAACAAGATCCTTTTATCAATTCCCGACAACGAGTACGCACTCATTCGTCCTCACCTGGAATTTCTCAGCATGCCTCACCATCTTAGTCTCTACGAACCAGGCCGACCGCTGGAGTTTGTGCATTTTCCGAATGCAGGCATGGTGTCTCTTGTAATTGAGACCGAAGATGGAAAGACTGTTGAAGTAGGGGAGGTCGGCAGGGAAGGTTTTGCAGGGGTACAGGCGGCTGTTGGCATTAACAGTAACCAAGTGCGCGAGATCGTACAAATCGCAGGAGACGGGTTCAGGGTGAGAATTGGCACATTGCAAACCGTCTTGCAATCAGCTCCAGAGCTTCAACGGATTGTGACTCGCTATGCAGTAGTTCAGGGGATGCAATTCGCACAAACAGCCGCGTGTAATCGACTCCACAATATTGAGCAGCGCCTCGCGCGCTGGCTACTCATCACTCAGGACAGAGTGGATTCCGCAACGCTCGCTATCACCCACGATTTCCTCGCGACGATGTTAGGGACGGACCGACCCAGCGTAAGCCTGGCAGCCGGTGTTTTGCAGGACAAGCGGATTATCGAGTATGCGCGCGGTGAAGTGCAGATTCTGAGCCGCACGAAACTCGAAGGTTGCACCTGCGAGTGTTACGGGGTTATCCAACAGTATAATCACGAGATTGGACTGAAATAGTCTACCGATAGCGTTTGGTATCCTACAGACAGCAGTCCTGCCTCCCTGTTAAATTAGCCCTGAGGACTAAAACTGGCTGCCATGGTCAAAGCGCACAGAAAACTAAAGGCGCCCGTTTTCAATGCCCAAACTTTTCTCGATTCGGCCGGTGTGGCGAGAAAGGTTGTGGAGTATCGAAGATCCCAGAAGATCTACTCTCAAGGTGATCCCGCTGCGAATGTCATATACGTTCAAGAAGGCGGTGTGAAGCTTTCTGTTGTCAATGAGGTCGGCAAAGAGGCTGTCGTGGCGATGCTGGGCCCCGGCGACTTTTTTGGTGAGGGATGCCTGGCAGGGCAGACGGTTTGTATGGGGACGGCCACCGCGATTACACCCACGACTGCACTATCGATTGGAAAAAACGAGATGGTTCGCGTGCTCCATGAAGAACATGCGTTTTCCGACCGTTTCATCGCCCATATGCTGGCACGAAACATCCGAGTCGAGGAGGATCTGGTCGATCAGCTTTTCAACTCCACCGAGAAACGGCTGGCTCGGACTCTTTTGCTGCTCGCTCGCTATGGCAAGCAAAACCAGCCTCAAAAAGTAGTCGCCAAGATATCGCAAGAGACTCTCGCAGAGATGATTGGCACAACGCGCTCCCGCGTAAACTTCTTCATGAATAAGTTCAAGAAACTGGGCTTCATTGGGTACAATTGCGGTCTCCACGTCAACTCTTCCCTCCTCGGTGTCGTCCTGCACGAGTAAGCATCAATTTTCGCGCTTATCGGAAAGCGCCATACTTTCAGATCACCGTTCGTAAGAGGGCTTACCACCGCATATCTCGGATTGTCGGTAGGAAGGGGATTCATCGACGTCCCGCCAAGTCACGGCGTCAGAACAGGAAGAAATTCGGGTTCCTGAAGGGAATCGCAGCTCCTCGTTCCATCGACAGCCCGATGGTCTTCAGCCACTGGTCAATGGCAGCAGGTTCCGATGGCACGTCGGCTTCACGAATGATCGTGCCGTCCTGGTTGACAACACATGCCGCCGTGCTATTCAATGAAACGTCTAAACCACAGTTACTTCATCGCCGTTCTCCATTGATTAAAGGGGTTTGCACCATTTAATCTACAGCGAACGGCGGTTACTTTATCGGCCAGCCTCATCTGTACTCAGTTCGGTTTCACGAACCGCATTACAGTATCTGTGTACCCTCTGCCCGTCCCCCCGTCTCGCTTCGCGAGACAACTACCTTTGAGAAAGCGCGTCTTCACGCGCGGGCAAGACAGATTTTCGAGACCGTCCTATCGGTATGCGAGGTTAGGCGTGGGAAAATGAATGTTCAGCTTATAGCAAATGTAGAGTAACAGGATCGCGCCCAGTGTGGACAAAATGATGCCGGCGGGATGATATCGTTCATTCGCCGGGCGCGAAAACATGTGGGTTACGCCGCCCCCGATGATCGATCCGATGATGCCGAGCACGATCGTCCAGAAGATCGTCATGTGCACGTGCATTACCGATTTCGCGATAACCCCCGCGATCAGACCGATAAGAACATACCAGATCAAGTGAAACATGCTTTTTCCCCCGGCGTTTGCCTCCGGAACGTTGTCGAGTATAACCCGGGGTCTGGCAATCAGGCAGACTTTCCCATGGCGCCTTCCAAATTGAAACTCACAAATTGGCCATCAAGATTCATTCTAACGAACATTCCTTAACGGAAGATCCGCGTCAGGATAATTCTACGCCGATGGCGGTCGCCGCGCCGCCATGCGCGCCTCCAGCTTCACAGCCGCTTCCGTGAGCTTCGCCGAAACATCCCGTAGAAAAGACGCCGTGCGGCGTTCCGTTTCCGGCCCCACTTCTTCCTCAATGTAGTGGCGGAGCCGCGTAAGCTCTTCATCTAGACGTCGGCCGATTTCCTCAAATTTGTCCATAGTTGTATCCCCGAACTCGCCGAGCGCTTTGGGTATTATTCTATAATAGCGTTTCGAAATGCTGCTCTGGTCCGAGTTTGTGTAGGCCACCTACGTTCCACGCAGCACTCCGGATACTCAAGGACGATACCCGATCTTCCCGTAGCATCGTCAACGCGGTCGAAAAGCTCATCAAACTCGTTCAAGATGACTGCTCGATCATCGCTGGCGAGAATGTTTTGGACCTTGAAGCCGATCCGTTCGATCCGAGTCTCGAAAACTCAGCAAGCCGATCTCACGGCATGGTGACGAGTGTTTCGTTAACGTTGCGACCGCACGGCCTTGAAGTAAGGATTCCTTACTACAGAACGCCATTCCAGTATCAGTGAGCGAGGTCTGGAAGCGCGTGGACTCTACACTCGTACTAATGCCAACATGGCTGAGCCGCCGGTCCGCAAAAATTCCGAAATTTCGAAGAAGATCATCATTCACTGAAAATCCTCGCCCAGAGGCTATGGCCACCTGCTCATGAGACACAACCATCCTGGGAAAGGGACATGCTTTTCTGGACATGCCGAGGGTGGGCATAGACCCTCGTGTAAGGCACTCCGAGGAACTGTTTCTAGACCATTCGCGTGATTTCCAAGGAATTAAATTTCCCTGGGTTCAGGTTCGCTAGGATTCGCTTGATTGCTCTGCGCACAGTCTTTTGTCCGTCAAAACCGAAGATGCTTGCTTTGATTTCACCAGCCAGGTAAAAAAAGGTCCATCCTGCTTCGTGGATTTTTCGACCCAATGCGTACCCATCAAGATCTTTGACTAATCTCCAACCAGTCGCACAGGGCTCACTTTCGAATTGCAGCGCGTCCGGCAAGAACGTGCCATCCTTGATTAGGATGATCCCCGTTTTGATTGTCTGTGCCAGTTGGGCTCTCCTCGGCGCCAGGAGCAACGCCGGAATGGGAACCCAGCGCATGCTTTTCCTGACCATCGGCGACCTCGTTTCTCCATCGAGTTCCCTCTATGGGAACCCACTGTATGATTTTCCCAATCATTGGTAACCTCATTTCTCTGTCGACCTCCCTCTTTTCCGGACAAGTGCGGGGGCGGACTGACCCGCCCTCTCCGAACGAAAGATCTGTCCATTCTCAGCTATTAGGGAAAGCCGGGCCGTCAAGACGTGGGGTCTGGTTGTGTCGCTCGTGCCACTCGCGACGGGGCGTCAATTAACGAATGTTACGACCTGTTGGGCGGCCCCCGTTTTCGCTGGTCCCGCGACAGGTTCGTCGCTCAGCTCTTTTTCGGCTCGAATCCAGTCCTCGACATCCTTTCCCTGTTCGCCGCTGCGTTGAAGATACAGTTCATAAGCTCGGCGAGAGACCTCTTCCTCCGATGGTTCTCTGCGTGCAAACATGGCAACCTCCTTGGCTGTCAGTGCGAGGGCCGAGAGGCTCCCGACCTACGCAGTCGAGACTGTAATTACTTGCCGTTTGCTGAAACGCTGATCTTTATCTGCTTCGGCTTCGACTCCTCAAGCTTCGCCATGTGCAGGGTCAAGACCCCATTGCGATACTCGGCCCGAATGTTCTCGGTACTGACCGTGTTTGGCAGAGAGAAGCTCCGCATGAACGAACCATAGGCGCGTTCAACTCGGAGGTAATTGTCCTCGTTGACGTCCTTCTCAAACTTCCGCTCTCCGCGGATGGTCAACATATTGTTTTCGACGCGTACGTCAATGTCCTTGTCTTGGAAACCCGGCAGGTCGGCCTTTACGACCAATTCGCTCTTGGTTTCGTATATGTCCACGACTGGCGCCCAGGTTGCTAGTTCGGCAGGGCCCGAGCGGTCGCGAGTAAAGTTGTCTTCGAACGAACGAATGACTTGGTCCTGTAGCGATGCCGCACCGCGGGACTGGTCCCAACGTGCAATAGTATTCATGGCAACCTCCTTGGTTGTCTTGCTTAAGTAAGTATTGGAAGTCTTGTGCGTTTTGTCGTTTCCCCACCGAACGAAAAAAACTGCCAGCCCTAGGCTGTTGCGGCAGCGGCGATCTTGTGGAAAGTCGAGTTACAAACCTCATAGGTTTCAACCTGAGGGGTTCCCTCAACGGCTCTCGCCAAGAGCTTCGTCACTTCTGGATACGTTCCGTGGTTATAGGCTTCGGCGTTCTGTTTGTTATCCCACAAACTGATTCCCAACGCTGTCGTTTCGCCCGGGGCGACGAGCGTGATTTCGCCCTGGAACCCGGTCTGTTTTCGAAGCAGGGGAAGAACGTCCTTTTCGATGCTCTGAGTGAATTCCGCAACGCTATTGGGTTTCAGCTGCAGGGAAACTTTGCGTGCAAACATAGCAACCTCCTTGGTTGTCTTGGCCAAGGGGCGATTCTAGATAACCAACGTTAGTTTAGAATACCTTCAGACTCCCTCAGTCACTTAACCATAATGAGTGAATTAACTTGACGTGTCAAGGGCAATCTGCGATTATTTCCAAGCATTAATCCAATCCAGTTAATCGAGCGGAGGCAGACCTGTGGATGTTTGTTAGTGATCACAAAGCGACTGGAAGAATTGGGGTTTGAGCAGAGAGATCTGGCGGCTGCCGCCGAAGTTACGGAGTCTTACATTTCCCAGTTGCTGACTCGGAAGAAATTGCCCCCTGCGCCGGGCCGAACAGATATTTACGACAAAATGGGAAAATTCTTGAAACTCCCGGGCGGTGAGCTTTCGAAACTAGCTGACCACCAGCGCAAGGAGGAATTGAAGAGAACCTTGGGGCACGCACCCCCGCCCTTATTTAAGGAAGCCCGAGAGCTGGTTCTCCGAAAGTGCCCGCCCGACAAAGAAAAACAATTTCGCGTCATGTTTGAGAAGCACCCCTTCGGTGAAGTCGAACGCCTAGTCATACAAAAGCTTTTAGACGTTGGCAAGAGAGTCGCCAAAGAAGAATTGGAAAGTGAAAACTGGGTCCACCAAGTGGCTCGGCTCACCGGCCGAAGCTATGAAGAAATGCGAGTCAGCATCCTCGAGTTCCTAGACACGGATGCTTCAAACCTATCAGTTGAGAACTGCGTTACCTTCCTGGATCCGCTGATCGAATCCTGGGACATCGACCTGGCGACCTTTGGTATGGAAATTGTGTTAAACGGGAGACTAGCGCCAGGGGACCCAAAGAAATTTGAGTTTGTCGAAAGGGAGCCTGGCCAACCTGAGGAAGAGCGTGGGCTGAAAGAATTCTTTCGTGACGCTTCCCTGAGCCATGGTGCGACCGAGGAAGAAATTGAGTTTCTAAAGAAGCTGAGGATCAAGGGAAAACGGCCCACTGCGCTCTACTATTACCGGGAATTACAAAACCTGAGAGACCCGCTCAATTTTCGAGAACTCATGACCCAGACCCGGCGAGCAAAAAAAAAGGGCCAGTCTCAGCCGGAAGGGTCAGTCCCGCTTATGTACAAGTATAGGGAGGCTAATGACATTGAAAGGCAATTGCAGCTTGACACCAGGAAAAGGGTAACGCAGCGCTGGGCAGGGAACAAACGCAGTCGGGGCAAAAAACAAAAGGCAAAGGCGTAGAAAGCTTCTCCCGCTACCCGCCACAGGACTAGCTCTGCTTCTACCCGCGGAATCTGCACAAGGTCACTTCCCGCCCGGCGACTATACGGACCTTGTTCCCCACTCGCTCCGCCAGATTCCCGTCTTGTCTCCAAAATGTTGTGGTTTCGGCCC
Organism: uncultured Acidobacteriota bacterium; assembly: GCA_963703675.1. Lineage (GTDB taxonomy): Bacteria > Acidobacteriota > Terriglobia > Acidiferrales > UBA7541 > Palsa-295. Next base: position 18,485 of record CAVPFH010000021.1, read on the forward strand.
TAAACATTTGGTTAATTATCCCGTCCTGTTTTGAACCCCTTGTCGGGTCATCTGAAGCAAGCCTTTTGGCATAGTGCGCAGTAAGGTCGCAGCGGCTGATGATCTTCTGGTGAGTATAAGAGCTGCCTGTTGTAGCCCGCAATTCTGTGACTTGCAATTAAGAAGCCAAAAGCTTTATGGCTCAGGCAATCTTCTGCAGGGGCGATGGATAGCGCAATTTCTATTCTGGGAATGGGCCGCCGATAATCGGGTCGGAAACCAGCACGTCAAATTCTTTCTTGCACGTTATGCAGTTGACGGTCTGGGATTTCATCGGACTTCGTCCCAGTCGAACAAAGACATGAACAATCTGTTTCTGTTTGCAATGCTGGCAGTAAACAGGAATTTTTGGCTTTTCCATGCCTGATTCTATAACGCGTCCGGCGCGAATTCATCAACTTGTCCCTACCAAAAACTCCGTTGTGGGCGCTAAAGGATCTTCCTCAGGTTGTGGGTGTGACAAAGAAATCAACGTGGGCGCGCGGCCACTGGTGGCGAATATCGCAAGCCGGCCTGCTGGGTCCGTCTCAACAAGAACAAGGCCAGAAGGATAATCACAATTACAATGACAATAGCATTTGAATGCTTATTGCTGCGGCGCGGTACGATCCTCTTATCCTTCCTAGCTGCAAATGGGGCTTCAATTATGGCTGCCCCCAGACCACTGGCACTTCCCCGACGCACGCTGCTGGTGTCCGGGCTAGGGCCTGCTCTCTTCTTCAGCGTGCCTCCGCGCGAATAGTTCGGCCAGTTCCTGCAACGAGTACACGCCGTCAGCCAATTCCAGCATCTCCTGCCGGGTAGCCAACATGTTACCGTCTATCTGAAACCATAACGTACCGTAGCGGATGTATGGACGGACTGTATGGCCTTGTCCCTGGAGCATCTTAATTGCTGCATGCAGTTCCGCTTCCATGCCGAGAGGTTATCACGCTCGCAGCTTTCCAGCTGTTCGCGCAGCTCCGCATCCAAAACCAACACCGCTTTCGGCCGTCCCATCGCCATAGGCACCTCCATTGTGCACGGGAGATGCCTATACCCCCAGCAATACTAATGCCAGTTATTTATGGGACAGGACACTAGAACAGGGCTAGCACGCTATGAAAATAAAAACAACCTGGGTACAGCCGGACGTCTTCGAGACCCAAGCGGATATCGATGAATTGGAGAAACTGCTGCAGCAGGCCACCAAGAACGCACACAAGGTACAATGCCCTCTCCACCGTTTGCTTTCTACCATTTTGAGAAAGTTCCGGTCATGGGACGCCGATACTTCCGCTATACCTAAAATTTCATGAGAGGCGAGCGAATTTACAGCGGCCTGATTGAAACGCCGACGCGCACATTTATCGAAGTCATCAAGTTCGAACCTGATCCCAAGAACACCGGCCGTTATATTCCAAACTGTATGGTTGCGGCACCGTCGGGAAAGACCTTGGAGAAGGATTGCAACCCTCAATAAAGAAAGCGTCATACGATTGCTATGATCGGGCATTGCCTCGCTTACAATCGGTGAAGAAATGAATCGGGACTCGCGATGACGACCAGACGCCCATCTTGGGACGAGGATATGCGGATGCCGATCAGCGAAAGGGTGTTTGAGCACATTCGGTCGTGTGATTCATGCCGCGCTCTGTTCGACCGTCTTACCAGATGACCTAGATCGCCGTGCGTACGAGTTTGAGCACCGGAACTGAGATGAGTTGCGCTCTCCGCGAGCAACGCGGCTGACACAAGACGGGTCAACATCCAATTGAGTTGCGATCCGCTTGTACACCCCGCGAAAAAGACGAAGCATTTGAAACCGCGGCGCGTCATCGTTATGCATGGGGCGACTCAGTAGACGATAGTCGTCGCCGGGCAAGTACCCTTGCTAGTCTCGTTGATACACAGCCAACTCCGATCTGATCTATCGTAGTAGTGGTGAGTCACATTTGAGTAGGCATGTTACAATCGCCTCGCGTTTGTCGCTCTTGTGAAACCTTTAGATTCTATCAGAAGGGTCCGGTTCAGCTTTAACCTCCTGAAGGCGGTCGAGAAGCACAAATAGCTTAAAAACCAATAAGGAAGTAAATCAATGAGAGAACAAGGAACAGTGAAGTGGTTTAATGCGAGCAAGGGTTTTGGATTCATCCAGCGCCAGTCCGGCGAGGACGTTTTCTGTCATTTCTCAGCCATCCAAGGAGACGGATACAAATCTCTAAACGAAGGACAGGCGGTTGAATTCGAGGTCACAAGAGGCCCCAAGGGCTTACAGGCTGCGAACGTTTCAGCCCTATAGTTATCGAACGTGGGCCTCTCGCACGGGCGGGGGGCTTACGCTTCAAGCGAGCGAGTTCCGGAAGGTATAACCGAAGCCTTTCATTCGGGACATGTACGGCCGTTTAAGGGTTAGCGAATCGCGATTGCATATCCAGTGAACATCAAGGAGACGCTAATTCCTGCGCCAACGGGAATATCCCCAGCCCCCACCGCCGAGCAAAAACACAACGAGAAGAACGATCAATAGAGTTTCCATCTGAATCCTCCCAAATCAGAGGAAGCTGGTTGACTCCTTACTGGAGACGGCATCATGAAAGAAACGAAGATGGATATCTGTTAACTTCGGGACACCTTCGCCTTTGACTTTTCGGTGCTCGAAAGTCGGCCCGTAGTTAGTACAGAGCGAGGATCTAATTACTGTCGCATTGCGCCACGCGAACGAGGTTGCTTACTCGTGCAGGACGACACTGAGGAGAGAACCGTGGACTTCAAGTCCGCCGTTGTAATGAATGAAGCCCAGTTTCCTGAATTTGTTCATAAATAAATTCACGCGCGACCGTGTGGTACCGATCATTTCCGCCAGCATCGTTTCTTCGCTCGTTCGAGCTGAGTGGTGATTGAAGGGCATCCGGACCATTCGGTTGATACATACGTGTGGGGCGGTTCGCGCGAAGGATGGTTGATAGGCGATAAAGCGAACGCCGTTGGACTGTGATGACCTTTGGATGCCGTATGCGCCACTCCTCACGGCATACTTTCAGTAGTGAGACGGACGGTCGGGAGGAATAGGGAAAGTAAACTCTTCCCTCAAGCAATTGGAACTGGACATCGTCCCTCCTAGAAACTTGACATGGTACAAAGTAGCAAGCCCATTATTTGTCATTCGGCTGGCTAGGTCTATCACCTTCGCGCGACGACCAGTGAGCAGGACGATGTCTCCCTTTATAGGATTTTTCATTTACTTGACCTCTTAGGATTCCCGGCCGACGGTGGAGAACAGCGCTCTTGGAGCTCTCGGGGGATCGCCCAACGCGGCTCGCGAAAATAGATGAGCCGCCACTCTACACCTCCGACGGGGCAACACCATCACCGGGCATGAACTTGTAACCTGAACCGTGCAGGGTCAGAAAATAGCGGGGACGGGCTGGATCGGGTTCAAGTTTTTGCCTAATGCAGAGTATGTGATTATCAACTTTTCGCGTAGTGGGATAGTTTTTGTATCCCCACACCTCGTTCAAAAGCTCCTGTCGCGAAATCACTCGGTCGGGTGAACGCGCGAAATATTCCAGCAACTTGAATTCCTGCGCGGTGAAGGCCACAGAACGGCCGTTGCGCGTGACGACCATACTGGTAAAGTCAATTTTCGCATCGCCCACACTTAGCAGGTCGTGTCGAAGGGATACACCGGGAATATTTGGCACATCGGCCGGTACCGGACCGCCGCGCCGCATCGCGCGGCGGACCCGTGCCAAAAGCTCCCTAGCACTGAACGGTTTTGTGACGTAGTCATCCGCGCCGAGTTCCAGAAGGAGCACCTTATCCTCAACTTCGCAGTTCGCGCTTAGCACCACGATCGGCACTGACGCTGCGTGCGCTTTGAGTGCCCGGCACACTTCCTTTCCGGCCAGGTCAGGAAGCTTCAGATCGAGCACGACCACGCTAGGCGTTTGCTTTCGAAAGCTTTCCATCCCAGCGATGCCGTCAGATGCTATATGAACTTCTAGCCCGTCAGCCTCAAACAAACGCTTCAAGGTGCGTTGCATTTGGCGGCTGTCTTCAACCACCAGTACCGTATCCACGAGCATTTCCTCCGCGTGTAGAGTATGCTGCCTTAAGGAACAGTTATCACAACCTTCCCCACCTGCGCATTCGATTCCAGATATTTGTAGGCCTCTACGGTCTGCGCGAACGGAAACACCCTTGCGACCTTCGGATGGAACCGTCCATCCGCCAACCGGTCGTAGACATACTTCTTCGCCGCTGGCAGCTTCTCCGGATTACGCGTGATCTCCATTAGAGAATATCCACGAATGCTGAGTCCCTTTAGCAGCGCCGTTACCAGCGGAAAGGGTGTGGGTTGCATCGAAAGCCAACCATACTCAAACACAATGCCGCCGATTGCAGCACTCTCGGCCAGCTTTTCCAAAAATGGCCCAGCAACCGGATCGAAGATCACCCGCGCGCCCTTGCCACTGGTGATCTCCATTACATGCGCGACGATGTCTTCTTCCTCAATGGCGATCACGTGGTCCGCACCAATGGAAAGCAAATCAGCTTTTTTGTTGCTCTTGCGCGTCGTCGCAATCGAAATAGCACCCTCCGTTCTCGCGATCTCTATTGCGGCAATCCCCACACTGCTCGACGCAGCCTGGATCACTACAAAATCGCCTTTCGCCAGATGCGCAATTGCAATCAATGCCCCATACGCCGTCACATACTGCATCCAGATCGCGGCACCTTCCACAGGAGATAGGTTCGGGGGATACTCACCCAGAGCCGCAGCCGGAGCAATTACCTCTTCGCCCAACATGGCATAATCGTTCATGGAGAAGGCTGGGATAATCGCCACCCGTTTGCCTATCCAGTTCTTGTCCACGTCTGGGCCAACCGCTTCCACCACGCCTGCCGCCTCATAGCCAACGCCAGCAGGCAGCTTGGGCGGTTCGACGTACTGGCCATGCATGAACATCGATTCCGCCCGGTTCAAGCCTACCGCCTGTACCTTTAACCGCACCTCGCCTTTGCCCGGCTGTCGTAACTTCTCCTCTTCAATACTCAAAACCTCGGGTCCGCCAAACTCGTGAAAACGAACAATCTTTGGCAATTTTGTCTACCTCTAACAGTTAGATCGACGATCAGTCACGGAGGATTCGGCCCAAATAGCCATCTCGCCGCAGGATGCGGGCACTGGGCATCGACATCCGTCGGGGGCGAATGGTCGGCTAGGCGCGAACTATTTTCGGCGTCCTGCGCTCTTTTCTCTGATGGTCTGCATATCCGTCCGTTCGAAAGACCGCGGAAACTTCGGCGCTGCCCCCGCGCTTGGCCGTTCGCAGTGTTGGTATGCAACGTCGTGTACGGCGTTTCGGAGCTTTCCTGAGAAACCTCTCTTCGACGTAGTTTTTTGGGAAAGCCTACATCCGGCTACATCCTACACACCTGCCATCCAATTCAGGCCAATGGATTCCACCCTACATTCTCCGATCTGTCTGTCAGCCCCTCACGCGCCATGGGCAAAGCGAGTGGAAGATGGTTGGAGTATGATAGATAGGAAGAACACAGTGGCGGACTGTTACCCCACAGGCGGAATCCCACAGTTTTCTAGCATTCATCAGTAAGCGCGTCCGAGAGTTTCTAAACCACGGGATAGCGTTAAGGCAGTCCAGGAAAACTCGGACGGCAGCCTGACCAACGGAGGAAACTTTGGCACTTGTAATCGAGGAAAAGTATGACCAGTTGCGCCAACTCATTGGGATTGGAAAGGACCGCGGCTATCTGCTCTACGACGAGGTGAACAGCACTCTTCCCCCAGAGGTGCATTCCTCCGAGGAGATTGGCGAAATGCTTTCCGCCTTTGAGCACTACGGCATCAATATCTACGAAGATGCCACCAGTGCGGAGGCCGCTCGTGATGCCGCGGACGCTGGCGATTTCGGTGTAGTAGAGCGGAAAGCAGAACTTCCAACCGAGAACGGCAAACTCGATCTGACGCTGGGAACGTTGGAGACGACGCACGATCCGGTTCGCTTGTATCTTCGCGAAATGGGTACCGTTCCACTGCTGACGCGCGAGAGTGAAGTGGTGATTGCGAAGCGCTTCGAGCGAGGGCATCTGCTCGTTCTGAAAACCATTACACGTGCGCCCCTCATTTTGAAGGAACTGTTGCAGGTTGGGGAGGACTTGCGTAACGATTCCCGGTCGATCAAGGAAATCGTCCAAGTTGACAATGAGCTGTCCGAGGAAAAGATCGAGGCGAAGACCAGGGAGACGCTCAAGCGGATCGATAAGATCGCCGCGCTCTATCTGTTGGCGACGAAGCAAGCTGCGAAGCTCCAGGGTGTTCCGCGTTCCCAGAAGCGCTCTTACCTCCATGCGCGCTACGCTCTCGCCCGGACCCGCGTCGAGATGTCGAGGCGCTTTCGGGAAGTCGATTTCAAGCTGTCCGAGAAGAAGCGGCTGATCGACAAGATTCGCAACGCGGCCGAGCGCGCGCAATTACTAGAGCGTGAAATCGGAAAGCTCGAGCGCCGCGTCGATGCATCGAAAGCCGATGTCCAGGCGGAAGCGCGCAAGGACCTGAAAGCCCGCCGGCAGGAGTTGAACGAGATTGAAGTCGCGAGTGAGGTCAACCCCAGGGAGCTGAAGCGTGCGCTCCAAATTATCCTGCGGGGCGAAGCACAAGCCGAACAGGCCAAAAAGGAATTGGTCGAAGCGAACCTCCGCCTCGTCGTTTCCATCGCGAAAAAGTACAACAACCGCGGCCTGCAGTTTCTCGATCTGATTCAGGAAGGCAATGTCGGTCTGATGAAAGGGGTAGATAAGTTCGAGTGGCGGCGCGGATACAAGTTCTCGACTTATGCGACTTGGTGGATACGCCAGGGCGTGAGCCGCGCTCTAGCTGATCAGGCTCGCACAATCCGCGTTCCGGTGCACATGATCGAGACAATTAACAAGCTCGCGCGGACCCAGATGCAACTCGTCCAGGAATTAGGGCACGAACCTACTTACGAAGAAATTGCCAAGCGCATGGATATCAGCGTCGAAAAGGTGCGCAAAACCAAAAAGATCGCGCAGCAACCGATCTCGCTTGAAACGCCCATCGGCGAAGAGGAAGACGCGCACCTCGGAGACTTTCTTGAGGACAAGAATGCCGTCTCACCCTCGGATGCGGCCACCTACCTGAGCCTCATGGAGCAGACATCGTCGCTGCTGAAGACGCTTACACCACGCGAAGAGAAAATCATCAAGATGCGGTTCGGTTTTGAGGATGGCAGCGAGCACACGCTCGAACAAGTGGGTCAAACATTCGGCCTCACACGCGAGCGTATCCGTCAGATCGAAGCTAAGGTACTGTGCAAGCTGAGGCATCCCGCGAACTCCAACCGGCTCCGCGCCTTTCTTGAGCTCGGCTCGCGAGACTCACCCTTGCACTCCTTCTAACGTGCGACGCAGATTCTGGTCGGCTTGAGCCGTCCAGGCGTGCGGTGCCGTGTAAGCTCTTCCGAATCGGCCTTACAGAAAATTACCACGGAAACGCCTTTGTAAACGGCTGCATCATGGTACACCCTAACACTCTGGGGGAGCACCTAGACCTTGGGAACTGTCCGTCCGACTTCTGTCTCCTTCATCACCGCGGCGCAGCATTCAGGTGGGTACATCTCTTTCGGTTCGGGCGGAGCATCGAGATAATGCGTGTAAATTGTAAGGTGGTAGTATCTCTCGCCCCATCGCCCCGATATCCCGACAGTGAAGTTGTCGGTTCCGTCTTCGATATGCCAGCTGGGGCCAAGTAATCGAACGGCAGCTCGTTTTTCAGGACATCCGCGATAGCAACAATGTGATTCAGCAGCACCCAGATGGACTTGGTACTTATCTCCGAAAAATCTTCCGCCAACCGTTGCGGCTCCTCTGACTTTTGATTCACGAAGGAAGTTTACTGTGCGGTTCGTCGTGCGGTCATCTTCGGCACGCCAATTTCATTGGATTGCGGGAGGATAAAAACCCACGAGAGGTCACTTGGGACCGGCCGATCTAAGAATTTAATTAGTGCGCGAAAGATAAAAAGAATAACGGTCTCCGTTCGGAAATTCGCACACAAGGTACGCCGCAGATTTTTCGTCGCCGTTGAAGTCGGCTCCCTGTAAATTGAGCTCTAGGTATGTTGGATCAGTGCCAAGCCCGACGACTGTTCCACGTATGTCCCGAATTGCGCCCCGAACATCCTGCTGCGCTCCCGAGCGAGAAACGTGAACCTGCAATGGCGTTCCCAGGTTCCGCCACGTCTCTAATAGTCCCAGAGCTTCTTCAAGTCTTATGTGCATGAGCGAATGGAGATTCGGGTCTCCGTCGTTCCAAGAATCTCTTCCAGTTCTTTCAGGAGAGTTGCTTCGATCAGCTTGGATTTGCGCTCTCTGCGAGCTACGCGGGTTCACATCTAATTGCTTGGCCATCCGCCTCTTTACGTCAATAAAACGATCGCTCGAAACGGACGCGTGTTACTATCCGTGACTACCACCTACGGTATTCCGTAATCGTTAGATAGGCAACGCAAATGAAGTCTCGCAAACGCTCGCCGCCGGAGTGGGCCAGTAAGATCCTAACGGTAAGACGTCGCTTAGGTTTGAACCAATCTGAATTTGCGGCGCGCCTGAACTATTCCGCCATGACTCTCTGCCGCTGGGAAAGTGGAAGCCACGAGCCTACAGCCCAGGGCTACATCCAAATGGGTAATCTTTCGGCCGAACCGGAAGCGTCCTGGTTTTGGACTCGCGCCGGTTTGAAGAGCATTGACGTTTCGCGGATGTTTCCGGAAAGCAACGGCACTCTGCGGGAAACGAGACTGCCTAATCTTGAAGTCGTTGTAGCTAAAGGTGACAAAAAGGTCGCCAAGGCCAAAGCGAAGACCAAGCTGGTAGCCGTTCCAGTTCTAGATGTACACGCAGGCTCGCACGGCCTGAAGGGCGACCAGGTGCTCGATTTCCATCAAGCTAAAGTGGACGAGATGATTGCAACGCCGCTTCTGTGGTGTCCAAATCCTTCGGCAACCCGTTGCCTGCGCGTGCGCGGCTCATCCATGAACCCTCTCATTTACAACGGGGATATTGTGGCGGTGGATTGCTCGGCCCTTGACACGTCCGAACTCAATGGCAAAATTGTCGTGGCTTGCAATCGAAAGACCGGTCTCACCGTGTCGCGGTTCCTGCTGCTGAGAGGGGTTCAGCTCCTAGAGTCCGAGAACCGCGATTACAAACCTATCCTATTAGGGAAAGACCGGAATTGGCGCATCATCGGAAAAGTACTGTGGTGGATTCGACGGGCACCGTAACGGCGCTTTGCCATAGTAGTTATGCAATATCGTAGGAACGAGTTCTGAATGAAGGTTGGATTTGTTTAATAACTTCACTCCTGTTTCGCGCCTGAATCTTGCCACGCATTGACCGCAGGCGTAACCAGCAGGACCACCATCAGGAATCCCGCCCCGATTGCCAGAATTCTTTTCATAACATCTCCTTTTACCTTCTGGCTTGGATCTGCCAGCGGCTCGGAATTGGCGCTCGATTCTTTGTCCAATTTCCAGTGATGGTTATCTGGGCGCGAATAATGCCAGACCGACACGAGGGCGCCGCTCAAAGTCTTCTCGTCAAAATAGACCATTACAGATTCATTGCAATGAGGACAGACCGTAATCGTGGAGCCATCCTAGCGGCGTCTCGCCGCCTTCTTCTTTTTTCGCCATTGGAATGTGGTGCTATCAGTTTCTTCAAAGTTAATCGAACTTCAGGTGTCTGCGACATTCTTTCAGTGGTTGAAATGGGCGGTAGGAGGGATAGGAAAAGTAAACTCTTCCCTCAGGCAATTGGTACCGGACACCGTCCCGTCCAGAAACCTGATGAGGTACAAGGTAGCCAGTCCGTTGTTGGTCATTCGGCTGCCTAGTTCTATCACTTTTGCGCGACGACCAGTAATTAGGACGATATCCCCCTTTTGAGGATTTTTCATTTACTTAACCTCTAGCGAATCAATTCGGCGGCTCATTTTCTGAAGTCGCGCCCCCAAGGAATTCTTCCAAGCTGAAATCGGTAGTGCCGACCATTGCCCGAAGTTACCACTTGAACCTTCTAAGACGCCTTGCTTTTTGTTTGGACCTTGCTTGCGCCTTCTTGAATTCATCGCGGAGACTAGCACTCGCTTCTTTATCTAATTTCCAGTGATGGTCCTCTGGGCGCGAAAAGTGCCACACAGAAACGTGGTCATCATCCGATGCCTTCACGTCAAAATAGACCATTACAGATTTAGTGCAATGGGGGCAGACGGCAATCATGGCGCTATCGTAGCATTTTAGCGAGGAATTGCGTCACTGCTGGTCAGGCTGATGTAGTGCTCCCCGCTGAAACTAGACTGCCGAATTCGGTATGATTCAGGGCCTCCACACAGGAGGCAACATGAGCAGGAAACCACGCGTAGATCGATCCCCCGAAGAGAAGTGGCAGATCGTGCAGGAAGGCATCAAGAGTGGAAACGTTTCCGAGACGTGTAGGCGTCACGGAATTGCTCCCAATCTGTTTTATCGCTGGAAGGATGAAGCGGAACAGGGAGCGAAGGCAGCGCTTGGGGGGAGAAGCGCTGCCGCGGCCGAAACCGAGAAGGACCATCGCATCCGGCAGTTGGAACGAACGCTGGGGCGGAAGTCCTTAGAGATTGAAATCCTAAAAAACGTCGTGGGGGAGTGAGCTGCGGTGCAGTTCACTCCCAGGCGCGGGAGATGGTGGCCGAGGGCTACACGGCCACCTTGGTGGCGGCGACGCTGGCCATCAGCCGGTCGAGTTTGTATTACCAGAAGCGACCGCGAGGGAGCCGCGCGGATCGAACTTACGACGAACAAATCGTGATGGCCTGTGGTGAGAAACCCGCATATGGATATCGCCGCGCAGCGTGGTGGCTGCGGCGGAAGGAAGGACTGGTGGTAAATCGCAAGCGGGTGTTGCGGGTCATGCGTGAGCGCAGCTTGCTGGTTCGTTCCCGACGCCTGCGGGCACGCCGCAAAAAGGAGTGGGGACGTGTGGAAGCAGCGGGGCCGAATCAGATCTGGCAGTCGGACATGACCAAGATCTGGGCAGGTCCAGCCGTGGGCTGGGCCTATCTGGTATGCGTGATCGACTGCTGCACGCGGGAAATCGTGAGTTGGAATCTCTCCCATCGTTGCCGCACGGAGGAAGCACTCGATGCGGTCGAACAAGCCGTGCTGGCACGGCTGCCGGAGGGAAGCCGCGACGCCCTCGTAACGTTGACCACCGACAATGGAACACAATTCACTTCCACGCGGTTCATGGAAACACTGAACCGGTTGGGAATCACACATCGGCGCACGGCCTACCATCATCCGGAGGGCAACCGTTACATCGAACGCTTCCATCGCAGCTTGAAGGAAGAGGAAGTCTGGACGGCGGAGTATCGCAGCTTGGAAGAAGCGCGAGCATCAATCGCCCGCTGGATCGAGGAGTACAATCACGACCGGCCTCATCGCGGCGTCCAAAACCGCACCCCGCACGAGGCCTTCTTGAGCTTTGTAGGTGACCTAAAAAACGAGGCCCTGAACGTCTAAATTAGTGGGGTGCCCTACACTGAGAATCCTATCCAGTTCTTTCCGCAGAGCGGCTTCAATCACCTTCGACATTATCAATTCGCGCAATCCCACTCGTCTTCTTCTCGATCTTGCCTTGAGCAAGAGGTTCGGCATTGCTCTTCAGCCATGGATAGGATTTGACGCTTGCGTTGCGGTTCACCGAATAGCTCATTTTTATTCCAACCCGCATCACCAACCCATTGCACGAAATTATCGACGTATGGAGCGTTCGCGAGGGACTTATAGCCCTGGGTTGAGTGTATGAGTGGAAGAAGGATTTTCGGTAATTCCGCTGGCTTGTCGCCAAAATAGTGGAAATTCTCAGACAGAAGAACGTTTTCCCCCGCTAGGTCTGTCTTCCGGTTCTCTTCGGGATGAATGCTTCGACGCAGAGACGGGTGGCGCGATTGACTAAAATCGTAAATGCAATCGCCCACCTTTCGCCGAAAGTCAGAGTTGGTCCAGTCAGGTAGCTTCTCAGCTAGTGAGATCCGACAGTACTTATCGTAATCTTTCATTGAAAGGATTTCCGTCACGTTCATGGCATAAACCATTCGAGTGGAGATGTCCCCAATCGGCGAATCTCTGGAGCCCAACCCCACCACCCAGTCGCCGACTTTGGCCGCTCGTCGGATCGCCGGCTTGCAGATCGCAAGAGTACAAGTCCCCCAATACGGATTTGGGGCAGCACCATTATCAAATCTCAAACAATAGGAGTAGAGATTCATCCTCGTGTTCTCTTCTTTCCCCCGTTTACTAGGTTTGCGAGAAGGATCGTTTGCGTCAATGGTTCTTGCGCAAACAGTTATTTGCGAAAACATAAGAGAAGGATTCTGCTCTTCCCGTTTGCGTCCTCAGCAAGCACACTGCCATCGCGGAATTTCTATGTACTTCGCTTCATTCGAATATACAGAGTTCTCTAAATGACGACTTGGACATCGTTTATCGAATGGGAGTCAAACGTAATAACCTGGGCAACCCAACCCTTGTCCCAGAGATGCTTTCACGTCCGAAATCTTTTATTACTGTCGGCAAAGAATAGCGCACTGCTAGGGAGAACGTCAGGCTCAGCAGCGTTCGATAGCGATTAACGGTCAGTCCATTGTTGCCAAAACCAGCGGAGGATAAACATCAGATCAACCCTACCAACCGCCCCCACCACCGCCGCCTCCACCACCACCCGAGAATCCTCCACCGCCGCTTCCCGAACTTGAGCCCGGCGTCGAAGCGGAGGCAGCGATGGCACTGGAAAAGGAGCCACTAAAGGAAGACGCGAATGCACTCGTGCCGAAAGGAAGGGTTCCCATATACCAAGACGGTGAGTAACCAGCGGTTTGCTCTGCGTTTTCGAGCACTGCAGAAAACTGTTGTGCCCAGGTCTGCTCAGAATCAAGCGCGACCGCATAGGGCAGATACTTCTCGAACAACTCCGGGGTCTTGTCTAGTGGCGTGAGGCGGTTCAGGCGATCTCCATCGACGGCCTGGAGGAACATGCGGAAACCTTCAATTTTGTCCAAAAGGTCGTGTCCGGCGCGGGTCGGCGCCTTCAGCCAGCCGTGAAACAAGAGGTTGGTGCTGACCAGTGCGGCAAGGATCAAAACGACCCACACTGACGTAGCCCATACCAACACACACAGAGCGGCAATTTCCGCGGCGACAAATGCAAGCACAAAGAATGTGCTGGTGCGCAACTGTCCGTTCAGATTTCGCGACATACTTCCGCCTGCCCGGACACCTTGCCATTGGCGTATGGCAGTGCGGACGAGGAAATAAACCGCAATGGTCCAGATGCCAAGCCACACGGACGAGAATCCCAGGACAAACCGCAGGTCCCCGCTTTCGGCCATACTCATCGCAATAAGGACTGCTGACGACAGGGCTATCCCGGGGATCAAATAGCGCTGATTCGCCAAAAAGTAGATTCTTTCTTCCGCATCGTGAAGGGACTTCTTTACTGCCACGACGGCGCTACGCAACTCACTATTATTCGGTTTCAACACGATGCTGCTGCGACCGGGGCGCTCCTCAACAGCATCCTCATCCTTATCTTTTCCGCTTGACTTGCCGAAGAGCTTGGCGGCAGCGGCGCTTTCTTCGGGTGCCAGGGATTTCCTGTCCCCGCTGGTTCTCAGCAGCGTAAAGACGCCGCTATGCTCCTTGATGGTCAAGAACTTTTTGACCGCCATGTCGATAACGGCAGCGGCAAACGTCTTATGGTCAAAGCCCATGCGCACCAGGTAGCGCATGGCGGCTGGAGAAACTCCGGCCGGGGGCTCGTAAATTGTCATGATCACCGATTTGGCGGGATCTCGGCCCACAAGGGACCACACAATGACGTAGTACAACAACACAAGTAGCAGGCCGGCAGCACCGACCAGTGTCGGTCGGTTGTCTGCAAGAAAATAGCGGAAACGAGTCTGGACGTTTGGTTCCTGAATGTAACCCTTGGGCCAGGAGACCACCAGTGTGAAACCTTCGCCCGCACGTAAGGACTGCGTGCAAACAAAGCTGACGGCCGGGCCGGTTCCGATGGAGGAGGTGAAGGCTTTCCCACGAGCACCTTGCGGCCCGGTGTAAGCGTCCATTCGCACAGATGAAACGGGAATGTTTTCTGGGAGCGTTATGGTCGCCGATGCCTGCGCGATGGGGAAAAGCCAACCATTCCCCGTGACGTTCCAATAGAGCTCGTCGTGATCGGCAAAGAATCCGACTTCCCGGTTCGCCGTATAGGTCAACGCGTAGGTGTATTCCCCGGGCGGCAGGATCACCTGTTCATCCCCAATGTAGATCCGCTCGCCATTGTTCTGGTTCTGAACGTGGAATTTCTCCGGCTGGCCGTCGCGAGACACTTCCACGACGTTGAAATGAATGACGTAACGGTTGCCCAGATGATCTTTGTAGCGCGTAGGAAAGTCGCGGTAAATGCCGTGATGGATCTGTATGCCAGTGCTGCGCACACGAATGGTCTCTCGTACCAGCAATGAGGCGTCTTGCTGGACGCGGATATCGCTGTGATACTCAAGAATCTGCTCAGAATGGGATGGGGCAGCAACCTGCGATACCGTCGGACTACACAGAAACAATGCGGCCATGACTGTCCAAAGTGCCATGCGAATTGAGCTTGCGTTCTTCACCGGCTCCATGCCCTTTCTCTTCAAGGAGATACTTGTCTGACCGTGTTGCGGGCGATCGGAGCGATTCGGTTGCAACTCGCGAACCTTTGGGCTCGGCGGGCGACACGCCTCCGATGAGTCACGCACCGTACATTAAATATTCCGAAACTTCCTGATCCTTCCCCCGGCCCCTATCCTCCTGGTCCGAAGCCTCCGAGAGCCTTTGTGACCACTGCTACTTGCCATCGGGCGGAGTGGTCAGAGCTACTACGTCAAATCCAACCTTGCCGTCGTGGACGACGCCTCTGCGGCGGCCACCCTCCGCTTTCTCGTTTTCGCAGCCTTCCTGCCAGCCGACCTCCGTTTCCGTGTTCGAGCTGCCTTTTTCGCAGCCGAGCTTCGCTTTTTGGGCATGGGCATTCCTCTCGTGACGTAGTTATGTCATCTCCCGCTAAGATTTCCCACCGAGCCATTCCAGCATTGAAATGACCTCAAATCACTTTCACTGAAATCCACTTGCGTTCGGCGCAATAGTAGCTCAGTTTCAGTTCCGATGAGCGGAGTTCATTGCGTTACATGATTGGTGCGCTCAAAGCCCACATCACAGTCTTTGGCTTGGAAGGATTCCGGCGGTTGCCCCAAATTGTATCGTTCGTAAGCCGCTACGCTTGCGGTGTCCACCGCACCGCACGCGCAGCCATGGCTCCGTATTCGGTATGCGAGCCGCGTCGAATCCAGCCCGGCCCAGGGGGACGACGCTTTCGACGCCGTTTGGCGAAGCTGGCACCGAAGCGGGAAGCTGTGGCCTCGGGGGAAGCCACACTCGCCACGGATGCAATGGTGGGAATGAGCGTGGAGCACCTCACGAGTCCGGGACTGCCGTCGGAACGGTGGCCTACATGTCGCCCGAGCAGGTGCGTGGCAAGGAATTGACAAGGTAGGGCGCGGCTGCGTTGGGCCGGAACCCCCGCGCCCTACTTACTGGCAACACCGATGAACGTAAACACAGAGTTATTGATTGCGCTGGGGGTCATCCTTTTAGTGGCGTGGTGCCTTTCCTACTTCCTTGGTGACTAACATAGCCCGCTATCGCACGCTTCGATTTTCACAATCACAACCGCAGCGTGGCAGATGCGCGAGCCAGGAAGTAAAATGGCCAGCAACGCATCTGCGGGAGATACGCTACCGGCCAGTGAGATCTCCATGACTGGACTTGGAAGATTCTGGTCAGGTTTCAAGAGCGGCTACCACAAACAGCAGGAGATCACCGCCGCGACGCCCAGGCCGACGTCCGCGAACTGGGAGAAGAATTCAAAACTTTGTTAGCTTGCTTGGGAGGGCTGCTGATTCTTTCTATGCGGGATGCGCCCTCGTGATAATTGCTGTTATGGTCTGGGCCTGGCGGTATCTCTTTGGTTGAGGAGGTTCAATGGCGGCGATCAGCGATGTAGACCGGAGCATATTTGAAGACGTTACGAAACGCATCCACGACTTTAATGAAGATGAATTAATCTGCCTCCGCGAAGTCGCGCAGGAAGTAAAAGTCATCATGCGGGATGCGGATGAACGCAAACAAAAGGCCATGGCGGCTAGTAACCGATTTTGATTTACAGACATTGCCGCCTAAGCCGTACTGGCCGATTTTGCTTGCATTTCCTTGAGTCGAATGTAGAAGGAACGCTTCTTGAGCGTGATCACAATTTTTTCTTCACGCGCGAGCCAGCCGATGGCCCAATCGAAGATGGGAACTTTCCCATTTACCTCTTTCTTAAGTCGTGCAAGGGCCAGTTCGCCTTTGCTGTCTAGCGCCTGCCAAATTGCGCCAGCAACGGTCCCATTCCTTCTTGCATTGCCAGCTCCTTCATCGAAAGGATTCTGATGAGAAGTATGTACTGCCCTCGTTCCAGATGTTGCTGGCTCCGAGCGAAAAGATAGGGAGCGGAAGGAGCCACCTCCGTGACACAGATTCGAAAGTTCAGATTCTAAGGCTTGGCAGCTGCGGCCGCGGCCTGTTCGAGAATCGCGGTTGCCCTGCCGACTTCTGCGACACCGAAGTAGACGTGCAGCGGATTCGTACCGGATTCCAAATCGCAGTATGCGTAGTTGACATTGATGTTTGCCTCGCCCAGACGCGACGTTATTCCTGACACCATGCCTCTGTCAATTCCAGAGCACCCGGTCTAGCCTCGAGACGCCAAGCTTTAGCAAATAGCGCGTAATCGATAAGGTGAATTTCTTGCGATGCACTGGGGCGAAATTCCTCACCGTGAATGGAATCGCTTCGCGCGGCGATTTAGGGCGCGAGTCGCGGCCACGGTAATATGTTCATGACGTTCATGATGTTCATGCTGTTTACGCTTTTCGGTATTTGAGGGATCCCGTGTTTGTTCCCCAATTTCGTCCGTGCGAGCAGCGGTATGGACCGTGCTGATCTCCTTGCAGATGTCGCAGTTTGGGTCGGGTTCGACGCCCTCCACTTCGTAGTCTCGGGCCATTTCGTGGATCCGTACGCGATCCGAGCGCTCCAGCCACAGTACATATCGACCCGGGTTCGTCCGGCTCCGATTCGTGAGGCCAAGCGATGTCAGTACATGGCCCACCTTTCGTTCAATGAGCCTCGAAGGTTCGCCGCGCGAACCGAGGTCTACTGTCATCGCTTTTATTAATTCTTTGAGTCCGCAAGCTCCCGCCAATGGTGCGCGGTGGATAGCCATGTAGAGAATTCGAACCGCCGAGGCGTGTGTTGCTGAAATTAAGCGGGCTTGAAATTGGCTCTGACCCGCGACCAAGTGAGCCAAGATTGTGCAGAAATGCTGGTCCTGCTCGACCGGAAGGGCGAGTGCGCGGTAGAGGTCGAGTCCCCGCGACGACAACTGTATGCCTGCGGGCACTTTTGGAATTGCGACCTTATTGTAATGCTCGAACCGGAACTGCTGAAGGCGCGTACGCACTGTCTTAGCGAAGTTCAGAACCCGCGGATCGTCCGGATTGATTAGATCAGTGCGCGAAGTTCTGTGCGTCGGGACGATAATGCAGCGGCTGATTAATGCTGTATCGTTCGGTAGCTCAATCCAAGAAAGAACCTTGGGTCCGTACGCCATTTGAGCCTTGTCCTTGCGAAGACTTACAAATCCCGGGGCGCTACTGGTTCGGAGGAGATGGAGAAGCGTCCGCGGATGGCCAGCCGTGGCCGTTTCGTCGATTCAACAAAGTCGGACTAAAACGATGAGAGGCGTCATAGAAGCCCGCCGAAGAAATATCCGAAGTAAGCAGTCCGCGCCGGCACAATAATCTAAGGATCCGCATCACCGTTGTCTTCCCTGAGCCCGGCAGGCCAAGTAATGCGAGATAAGGTGCTACGGGAAGCATTTCGGGAAGCCAAGTGCTCAACACGAACCCTGTCAGCAACATCCGCCAGCGGACTTCAAAATCCGCACAAGAGGCAAAGCAACGAGCAACGTCGCTCTCGAGCTGTTCAAGTCCTGCAAAGGATTCGCATCCGGCCGGAAGGCAAATGTGATTCCAAATCCCAACCCGTGACACGGGAACGAGGATTCTGCTCCCGTCCCGCCACTTTTCTGCGTACTGAACAGTTCCGTCTTTATACACTGCAAGAAGCGATTTCGTCGGACAAATTGGATTTTCGATCATTTCAGCGAGCGAACCGTCTTCCAGCGGAGCAAAGTCCACCTCCGTTTCCATCGGATAGAAGCGCGTAGAATCCGTCTCGGAACCGCTCACCGGAGTGCAACCGGCCCCAACCAAGTTCGCACACTCGCCCCTGTCGCTAGGTTTCCTTTGTCGCATGCACTACCTCCGGGTATTCGACGGCTCATCGTCTGCTCGAGTCCACTGTTGGTGCATCTATGAGATGCCTCAAACGTGACTTAGTGTGTAGACGAAGAGAAACTTGGCCGCGGGATATTCATTCGCGCGGGAAACATGGTGGTCGAGGTTCTGGCGGAGGTCCGGCAGCGTCAGCGCGACATCTATGGTCACGTACAGGCTGCTGCCGCGCTGTGAGCTCCTCCGTCGAGCAAATAGGTTACGCCCCAGGTAATCTTCAAGTTGTTCCACAGCGGATCGGCCGATTCTTGCAAAGCTGAATAGAATCTACTCGGAGAGTTAGGTGCGGAATGTGGTGTTATGCGTCGCGGGAAAACTTGCTCCAGCGGCTTGTCGGTCAGATTTTCCGGCAAGTGCTGTTTTAATGCTTCGGCTCATTTAAGGGGGTCCGCCGCTACTGGTTGGCGTTGGGGAGCCGTAGACATATTTTCCTCCGTTGACTGAATAGTTCCGATCGGCACAAATCTCGGATCGTGTACGCCCAGAATTGCCAAGGCTTCCCGGCGCGTATGGACAACATGCCAATTCAGATACGCGCCTTCTTCTACTTGTGGGTACCGATCCGGAGCCCTCACTTCTACCGTGGAGTCTTAGTGGTCCAACCTACCGACAAATCGAAAGATGCTAGCGCCACACTGAGTCATCCTTGCCAGAAAGGATCCTGTCCAGATATGTTGCTGTGCTGATCAGCGCCAGATGCGTGAATGCCTGTGGGAAGTTCCCGAGATGTTGTCCGCTTGGGCCAATTTGCTCCGAGTAGAGTCCCAGATGGTTGGCATATCCCAAAAGCTTCTCGAACAACAACTGAGCTTTTTCCAACTCCCCGCCGCGCGCCAGGCATTCGATATACCAAAACGAGCACGCGGTGAAGCTGCCTTCGCTGCCTGGAAGCCCGTCCACATGCGTTCGTTCGGTCTCGTATCGACGGACAAGCGTATCTTCGACCAAGCGTGCTTCCACGGCTTTCATTGTCGAGCGCCACATCGGATCGACGGGGCTGATGAAGCGCATGAGTGGCATCAGCAGGACCGATGCGTCCAGATCTTGCGTCCCCTTCGACTGGACAAACGACTGCAAATCGTCATTCCAGAAGTTCGTAAAGATGTCCTCTCGAATCGCGTCGCGCGTTCGCAGCCAGGCATCGAACGGAGCCGAAAGGGACCGTTTCTGTGCGAGCCGCAGAGCTCGATCGAAAGCCACCCAGCACATCAGACGAGAGTGCAGGAATTCTCGCGCACCACCCCGAACCTCCCATATACCTTCATCAGCCCGTTGCCAGTTCTTATTCAACCACTCCAAGATTCGCTGAACTTCCTGCCATCCGGCATTCGAAATTGGATCTCCATATTTATTTGCCAGATAGATGGAATCCATCATCTCGCCATAAATATCCAGTTGCAGCTGTTGATAGGCCGCGTTTCCGATACGCACGGGTCGCGAATGTTTGTATCCCTGCAGATGATCGAGTGTCAGCTCATCGAGCTTCTGCCTACCGTCAACCCCGTACATCACCTGCAACGGTCCCCGTTCCGCATCGTCACTGAGCCGCCCCTTCAGCCAGTCGATGAACGCCTCAGCTTCTTCTACAAAACCCAATCGGATCAGCGCGTAAAGCGTGAAAGTCGCATCACGGAGCCATGTGAAGCGATAATCCCAATTACGCACTCCGCCAATTTGTTCTGGCAGAGAAAATGTAGGCGCTGCAATCAGCGATCCATGCTCCCGGCTAGTCAGCAACTTCAACATTAGGGCGGAACGGTTAACCATCTCGCGCCACCGGCCCTTGTACTTTGATTTCGCGATCCAACCCCTCCAGAAACGGGCTGTCTCCTGGAAGCGCCGCTCTATGAACTCCATCTCAGGTTGCTCTCCTTGCGCGCGAACTCCACCAAAGATGAAGGTCGCTTTTTCGCCAGCTCGGAGCCTGAACTCGGCGATTACATCCTGGGATTGCTGTCGGAGGGCGATGGTGGAGTACAGCGACAGCGGCGGACAGGTATCGCTTGCGGGCGAAAAAATCGCGTACCGGTCTTGGACCTTTACGGTGTGCCCCGACATCGCATAATTAAATCGTGGTTGGCACCGAACCTTGAATTCAACCTCGCCTCTGATAACGACTATGGTGCGGATAATCTCATTCGGTTGTTCCCCGTCGGATCCGATGGGCATGTAATCCGTCAGCTCGGCCACACCTTCCTCCGCAAGAAATCGGGTGAGCAGAATGTTCGTGTCGGGCAAGTACAGTTGCCGTACGCGCTTTTCTTTGAGCTGCGGCTGAACCTGAAAACGGCCTCCTCTTTCATCATCGAGCAGCGCGGCAAACACGGTCGGAGAATCAAAATTTGGATAGCAAAGAAAGTCGATCGAACCGTTTACACCCACCAGGGCGATGGAGCGCATATTGCCAATCACTCCGTAGTTTTCAATCGGTTCAAAGCTCATCGGTTTGGCCCTTTCGAACGTGAATTCTAGTTGATCCGAGAGAATCGACTCAACCGCGAGCCCATGGAGCGATGCATTTTCCCACCCATCTGTTCCTGGAATTGTGGCGCTATGCCGACTTCCCGCTACTAATCCGATCGGTGCCTATTTGGGTTACTTCCTGATAGCCGACAACCCAACCGGAATCGACCCTCAAAAGGGCCACAGCCCAAAGACCTCGAGCATTGGCTTCTGCTTGCCTTGTATCAGTGTCGCCGCTGTTTGGGCTGGGGTGAAATGTCCCCGAGGAATATCGTGTGCATCCGCGAGGAAAAAGCTGGCCATCGCAAGCACTGTCATAGCCTGGCGTAAATCTGCAGGTGAAACCTTGTCGAGAGTATCTTCGGCCGAATAACTCGCAGCGCGGCTCCGTTCGTCGCCGGAGAAAGCTGGGTGGCTTTTGCTACGCTGTTCCCGGCAGCGGCCTATGGGACCACCATCCATTTGAGTTAACTCCTCGCGAGATGACTTGTATCTAAACTTTCGATGACTTTTTCATGGCTGTTGTACCTTATCTTAGTAAGCCCAGGAATCATAGAAACGGTAAACGTGTTTTTATTCATAGGAGATGAGAATGACCGAAAGGCTTATTCGGCGCTATCTATTCGCGAGCGACTTCGACCAGACGCTCACGTTCAACGACACCGGCTATATTCTCAGCGAGGTGGTCGGAATTCCGCCGGAGGAATTCAAGCGGAAAGCCGAGGGGATGGCCAAACTGAACTTGGTCCAGCAGGGTGCCGAATTGGCTTACCTGCTGCTGCACGACCCGGAGTTCCGTTCACGCGTTCGCAAGGAGCATCTCTACAAGGTCGGAAAGCGCATCCACCTGAAAGAGAATATCGAGTTGCTCTATCAAATCCTCGATCGCGGCATTCCGGGCTATCACTTCGACTTCTACATTCTTTCGGCCGCCCCGGCGGAAGTAATTCACTCCGCGCTCGAAGGAATTGTCCCGCCGGACCACATTTACGGCACCGAGTTTCGTTACCACAGCTCGGGAGAAATCGACACGATCACTCGCGCCACTGCCGGCTACGGTAAAGTCGCCGTTCTGGATCAGCTCCAGACCGACTTACAGATCGGCCCGGATCATGTCATCTACGTCGGCGATGGCAGCTCAGACATTCATGTCATGTTGCACGTAAATGTGGGGGCCGGCTTCACCATCGCGGTTTCGGAAACCAAGCACGTTACGCAGATCGCCAAACGTACCGTCCTAGGTTCGAATGCCCTTGCGCCGCTCTCGCCCATCCTCGAAAAGATCCTCGGCTGGTCGCGGCCTCAGCTCCGCAAATTCTTTGAGTCCTATGGCTTCCTAATTCAGGAATGGGATCGGACGCAGACGGACTGGCTGACACTCCGGGCCGCCGACCTCCAACAATCGCAAGCGGCTTCAGCCAAGTAACCTTCGGCTCGCCACGGAACGCTCTGTCGTTTGTCGTATCGGGACTTTAGCCGCGGCCGATTCATATCGCGCGTGTTTGCCTGTACGGGGGCGCTGGCGTACAATTCACGGCCTGTGCCGGAAACTTCTTCCAACATTGGCCGCACCGTTGCTCACTATAGCGTCCTGGAAAAACTGGGCGGCGGAGGAATGGGCATAGTTTACAAAGCTAAAGACACCCGTCTCGGCCGAAATGTTGCGCTGAAATTCCTCCCCGACGACATTTCCCACGATTCTCAGGCGACCGAACGGTTCCGTCGCGAAGCGCGTGCTGCATCCGCGCTTAATCATTCCAACATCTGCACTATTTACGATATTGGAGAATTCGAAGGCCGTCCGTTTATCGCCATGGAGTTGCTCGAGGGGCAAACTCTCAAGCACCGTATTGGCGGAAAGCTCATCGACGTATCGGAACTCTTGGAGATCGGCATTCATGTCGCAAACGGGCTCGATGCGGCGCACTCGAAGGGAATCGTGCACCGCGACATCAAGCCAGCGAATATCTTCCTGGTGGAACGCGGTCAAGCGAAAATCCTGGATTTTGGTTTGGCGAAGTTGACCGAAGTGCATCAACACGCCGCCGAATCGGTGGGCGCCACATCCATGCGCACGCAGACGCATGTGCTCGACAAAGAGCAACTAACGAGCCCAGGCAGTTCCATGGGCACGATAGCCTACATGTCACCGGAACAGGCGCTGGGCGAAGAGTTGGACGCACGCTCGGATTTGTTTTCGCTCGGGGTCGTGCTCTACGAGATGGCTACCGGCTCGGTTCCATTCTCCGGCGCAACCTCGGCCGGGATTTTCGACGGAATTCTGCATTCCGCACCCGTGCCTGCGAAAGAGCTAAATCCGCGCCTGCCCTCGGCGATGGAAAACATTCTTGGCAAGGCGCTCGAAAAGGATTCTCAGTTGCGCTATCAGCACGCCGCCGATCTTCGCGCGGATTTGCAGCGTCTCAAACGGGACATGGAATCCAGCCGCCGCCCCGCTGCTGAGAAGAGCGTTACGGCTTCCGGGGCGCACGTGGTTCCCACCAAGCAAAAATCAGTCGCAGTGCTCTATTTCGAAAACCAGAGCGGCGCGAAAGAGGACGAATATTTCCGCGACGGGATCACGGAAGACATCGTGACGGAGCTTGCCAAGATTGCCCAACTGGAAACCTTCCCCCGCTCGGAGATGCTCGCATTCCGCGACAAGCCGGTGACGGCGCAACAGGTGGGCCAGCAGCTAGGCGCCGCCTACGTGCTCGAGGGTTCCATCCGCCGCGCCGGCAACCGCGTGCGCATCACGGCACAGCTGGTGGAAGCCTCGACAAGGCATCCCGTCTGGGCCGAGCGCTACGACCGGCAACTAGAAGATGTGTTCGCGATTCAGGAGGAAATCGCGCGGAGCATCGCCCAGGCCATGCGCATTACCCTGACGCCGCAGGAAGAAAAAACCATTGCGCGCAAGCCGACGGAAAACCCGCAGGCGTACGATTTTTACCTGCGCGGAAGAAGCTACACGCGTCGCGAAAATATGGACTACGCTCTGCAAATGTTCGAACAGGCCATCCAATTGGACCCGAACTTCGCTCTTGCGCATGCCGGAATTGCGCATCTCTGCGGAGTCATCTACGAGATTCGCGAACAGAATCCGAAGTGGATTGAACGCGGGTTGGCTGCCTGCGACCGGGCTACCGCGCTCGCGCCTGACCTGGCGGAAGTGATGGTGGCGCATGCCCGCCTCTTCTATGCGCAGAAGAAATACGACGAAGCTGCGCTGTTAGCACACCGCGCAATCGAACGCAAGCCCGACTGTGAAGGATCCTGGAATATCCTCGGCCGGGCATATTTCGCCTCCGGCCGTTTCGAGGAGGCCGCGGCACTCACGGAACGGGCACTCGAAGCCAACGGCGACGACTACAATACGTATGTTCCCTACGGCCGGGCTTTGAGTCGGCTCGGGCGGCAAAAGGAGGCAGAGCACCTCCAGGACCGGATGATCAAGATCCTCCGCCAACAACTCGAGCTAGTGCCAGAAGACGTCCGGGCCCGTATCTTGCTAGCTACCCAACTTGCTTCCTTCAAGGAACACGCGGACGAAACAATTCGGCACTTGCAGACTGCTGTCGCCCTCCGTCCCGGCGATCCTAGCACCCTATACAATGCCGCCTGCACCTACGGCGTGCTGGGGAAAAAGATAGAGGCGCTCGAGACGCTCAAGAAATCGTTTGCGGCCGGATACAGCAACTACGATTGGGCGGCCAATGATACCGATCTCGATTGTCTGCACGACGACCCTGAATTCAAGAAACTGGTCGGTCTTGGCAAAGGCCCTGCGCCATAGCAAGCTTCTTCTCACTCACGCGATGTCCCTAAGTTGTTTTACTCCCCTCAGAGCTTCCGTGTGGAAATAACCGCCCTTGTCCTCTTTGAAGGGGATGTCGAGGATCTCGGCGTAAAGCTTTTGGCTTGCGTCTTTTATCGCGGACGATTGGGCCAAATCCGGCAACGAACAGAATCTTGATATTCGCGATTTTCATGGTTCGATATCCTCCTCGCTCCGAGTGGGACGCTGCCCCTACTTCGAATTTGCTGGCTTCAAGCCGCGCCCCCAATATGCAGCGCAGGTAACTGAAAAAAAAGCGGTCAAAAAACAAGCCTGCAAGTTCTCCACGCGATTTCAAAGTCGTGCGCAGGCGACGTTCCAATCGCCTAAATTGCTTGATGTTCTCTCCCAAGTAAGGATCACCTCCAGGGGGTGGCGACTCAGCACCGCATGCCGGGTGGCATGCAGGTGGCCGGTGTCTTTGCGCTTGTGCGGTTTTACATTGGCTTTGATGTCCAAGCCGTTCAAGCCAAAGTGCACGGACCTGACGGCAGAATACGAAGGAATGAACCTTGGCTACGTGGGCGGCGTCCGGATACCCAGGCCGTAAACATGACGCCTCCGGCACTTTCACACACCTGAAGCAGAGCCCCAAGTGACTGTGATATAAACGGGCCATAATCCCCGCACTCTTTGCATCTCGAAGTGATATGCCGCCTTGGAATTGTCCGTTCGAGGAGGCCAACGGCTATGGGAAACAGCGACCTACCAAAGGATTCGCAGAATACATCAGATCCCGACCCTGACCGCACGCTAAGCATCGGTGAGCCTGGCGGCGCAGCAGGCCAGATCGGGCCGTACCGGCTGATGCAACTTCTCGGCGAAGGCGGCATGGGCGAAGTGTGGTTGGCGGAGCAAAAAACGCCCATCCACCGCACGGTGGCGCTCAAGCTGATCAAAGCGGGCATGGACACTAAGGCCGTGGTGGCGCGGTTCGAGTCCGAACGGCAGGCGCTGGCGCTGATGGATCATCCAAACATAGCCCGAGTCTTCGACGCGGGTTCGACCACTGAAGGACGCCCGTACTTTGTGATGGAGTATGTGCCCGGCCTGCCCATCACCGAGTATTGCGACAAACACCGGCTCACCATCAAAGAGCGGCTGGAATTATTCATGCAGGTCTGTGAAGGCGTACAGCACGCGCATCAGAAAGCCATCATTCACCGCGATTTGAAGCCCTCCAATGTGCTGGTGGTGGAACAGGACAACAAGTCGCTGCCAAAGATCATCGATTTTGGATTGGCGAAAGCCACGGCGCAGCGGCTCACCGACAAAACCATGTTCACCGAACTCGGCGTGATGCTGGGGACACCAGAGTACATGAGCCCAGAGCAAGCCGACCAGCGCGAACAGAATATAGACACGCGAACCGATGTGTATTCGCTGGGCGTCATTCTCTATCAATTGCTGGTAGGCGCTCTTCCATTCGACGCCAAGGCTCTGCGCGCCGCCGGCCTAGAGGAAATCCTGCGCAAGATTCGCGAGGAGGAACCACCAAAGCCAAGCACCAAGATTCGCTCCTTGGGAGACGCCTCCGCCACTTCGGCAGAAAACCGGAAGGAGGAACCGCGTTCGTTTGCACAACACCTGCGTGGAGAGCTCGACTGGATCACCATGAAGGCGCTGGATAAGGACCGCGTCCGACGGTACGGCACAGCCTCTGAACTCTCCGCCGACATCTCACGGTATCTGCGTGACGAGCCAGTACTAGCGGGTCCTGCAACCGCTTCTTACCGCGTGCAAAAATACGCCCTCCGGCATCGAATTGCCTTGGGCGCAGCCGCAGGCTTGGTGCTGCTGCTGGCCGGATTTACGGTCACGCAGGCCGTCGAGCTGCGCAAAATCAAACAGGAGCGAAACCGCGCCGACAGTGAGCGCGACCGCGCCACCTACATAACCGAATTCATGACGAAAATGTTCAAAGTGTCGAAACGGACCGAAGTGCGAGGCAATACCATCACCGCCCGCGAAATTCTGGACCAAGCCTCTAGAGATGTTAACTCCGGCCTAACGAAAGAACCTCAGCTTCAGGCACAAATGATGCACGTCATGGGAGACGTGTACGATTACTTGGGCCTCTATTCGCGCGCCGAATCACTTGAACAGCAAGCACTGGAGATACGCAAGCGTGTTCTCGGGCCGGAGCACCCTGACACATTGGCTTCGATGGTCAGCCTAGGCGTCGTTCTGAGTGACGAAGGCCACTCCGCCGAAGCAGAGAAGTTGTATCGGGATGCGCTCGACATTCAGCGCCGCGTCCTCGGGCCGCAGCACCGGGACACTCTAAATTCGATGAACGACTTGGCCAGCACTCTCTCTGACGAGGGCCACTCCGCCGAAGCTGAGAAAATGCTTCGAGAAACGCTCGACATTCAACGCCGTGTCCACGGGTCGGAGGATTCAGACACTCTAAATTCGATGAGCAACTTGGCCGGCATTCTGGCTCGTGAAGGCCGGTACGCCGAAGCGGAGAAGTTGTATCGGGAAACGCTCGACGTCAGCCGCCGTGTGCGCGGGTCGGAGGATCCGGACACACTGGATGCGATGAGCAACTTGGCCGACGTCCTGTCCCACGACGGGCAGTACGATGAAGCGGAGACGCTGAATCGGGCAACGCTCTCCATCCGCCGCCGTATCCTCGGCCCAGATCATCCGGATACCGCTGTTTCTACTTACAATCTTGGTTGCATAGCTGCTCTCCGCGGCCGACGCGGTGAGGCGCTTTCTCTGATAAGCGAAGCCGTGGACCACGGACTAGAGCCCACTGACGATTTGGGCATCGGTAGGGATCCTGACCTCGAATCGCTGCATGGAGACCCCCGTTTCAACGCGCTCGTCGCACACGCGAGGGAACGCGCCGCCGCCGCCCAAAAGCCAAAATAGACCCCGACGCACCAGCGTCTTTGCTTCTTGCGAGACTTCGGCATGGTTAGCTAAGCGCGACGCTAGTCACCGTCGTATCTCTAAGCGATCGCGTCTTTCATCCGGTCTTCCGCAGGAAAGTCGAGTTTTGGGAAGCGATTCGCACCGATGATTGTTCTGCCTGGCTTACTCTGCGGTGACAGTATGTCTCGTTACGTTTTCAATTCGATCAAGATGAGCTCCAGCGGTTGGTCGGACAGATTTTCCGGCAAATGCTCTTCGGCTGGAATGAACATGCTCTGGCCGGCTTCCCAATAGCGCTCTTCAGACTTGCCGTCGGGAAAAGTGAATCGCGCGCGGTTTTCTGTCAAGAAGATCGCAACGCTCGCCGGGTGTGAGTGCATAACGGATTTCTCTCGCGAGCCGTAATTGACCCGCAAGATGCGTACGCGGTCGTTCTCGAATTCCACCTGGTAATGCTTCGGGTCAACTTTGAGGGGATCCACCGCTATGGGTTGGGGTGTTGGAGCTGTAGACATATTTTCCTCCTTTGACTGAATAGTTCCGATCGGCACAAATCTCGGATCGTGTACGCCCAGAATTGCCAAGGCATCGCGGCGGGTATGGACCACATGCCAATTCACGTGTGCGTCTTCTTCTAGTAACTCGAACATCCGCGCCGTCCCGTAAATATCAGGGGCTGATGCGACCACGACGCAGACAAAGCTATCGTCTGCAAGCCCGGACTGCAGGCTCGCTAAATCGCGGACAGTTTGAGCCATAACTTCAAGGGAGGTAACGCCGGTCGTGTCCAGAATGCCGCGTCGCGGATGTTTCAATGCGAGGTACCTGGCTGCGTCTCGATAAAAGTCCGCCAGCTCTTCGGAGGTAACCCGGCCTTGCAGCCGGCTCTGGAGAATCCCGTCCGTTGCGTCGTACTCAAAGAGATGGGACATCGAAATTCAGTGCCATCCGCATGCACTTTCTCTGCTCGACTCGATCAGAGGTCGATGCAATGCGGCCCTAAAACCGCGTTACTCTCTATTGGTTGGCTGTTGAACAGCCGATGCTAACGTGGGTCTTAATAACATTGTCAGAGGCAGCTTTCTCATGACTGCTACCCTGAACTGTACGGGGATTACAGGTTAGTCAGTGTAGTTACGCTGTAATGGGAATGCAATCCGAAATCTACTTAGCCTGTGGAAATCGTGGCGCGTTTTGCCGCGACCTCTCCTTTGCAATCCGGGTAGGGACTCGCAATCTGTTCATTTGCGAAGATAGTGACCGTCTATGCGATCTTTACCTCGCACCAGAACAGGGGGCGAACTTTGCCCCCTGGTTTTTGCACTGAAACTTTTCGTCACAAGACTCGTTTGGGAGCGAGTCGTACAGCACAGAAGAGTCCGCTGCGTCGTTATTCAAGAACGCGAGACTTAAGCTGCGCCGTCTCGTTGCTCAGCGCGCCTGCGCCTTGGCCAGTTTGTAGTTGCCCTCCCAGCTGCACTCAATCTCGGTCTCCGATTTCATCACCGTCTTGAACTTGCCGCCGCCTGTGAGGCCGCCATACTCGCCATCGCCGCCGGTGAATTTGTAGGTACCTTCAACAGTCATCCGGCCGCCCGCAGTCCTGACCTTGCCCTCAAACGTTCCCCAGTCGCGGCCCTTATCGGCGTGGACATTATTATAGAAGCCGTGCTGCGAGCCCTTTCCGTCGAGCAAGTCGGTAACGCCCCAGTAGGTAATTTTCGAATTGTTCCATAGCGGATCGGCCGATTCTTGCGTGCCGCTAACCTCGGCAATGTTCATCTCGTGGTTGGGTTGGTCCGCCAGTGACATTGCGGACTGTTTCGTGATTTTTCCCGAAAAGGTTCCTGAGTTGGAAGGCATGGCGTCTCGTTTCCTTTCTTTTGGCGATTTTCTCGTCAATCGTTGAGGATTCTGACCCTCGACCTCGCCTCTGTCAAGGCAATGACCCGCGGGCCGCATCCCGGCGAAGATGCTCCACTCCCTGACGTCGTCTACAAAAAATCTTGAATCGCTTCTATTGCTTCATCGCGACATACTCTGTTTGCGTACCCTGCAACTTGTCGTCGTAGACGCCTTTGGCGGTTTTGCCGTCGGCGGCGACCGTCAGTTTCCAAACACCGATGACCTTGCCATCGCGCTTGTCGGTTTCCTCGAGCGTGTTCTTACCGATCATTTTCACCGTAACGCTAGTGACCCCCGGGTCGCCCTTCATCGGAGCTTCCGTGCCATTGAGGTTAGCGGTGTAAGACTGGCCTGTCGGGGAAGTCATGGCTAGCTCGTCGCCGCTGACTTTGTAGGTCCAAGTGATGGCATTGTCGGAGAGGCTCTCTATTTTGGTAGTCCGCCACGAACCCGAGATAGCATTGGAGCCAACAGGGCCATTTGCCACTCGCGTGGCTTCGCCCTTTCCGGTGACCGCCGGACCGCCGTTCGTGTTGCTGCTGTCGTTGAAAGTGAACATCATGGTCTTACCGTCGTCCGAAACCTTCGAGGTAGACGTAGCGACTACCTGGCCATTTTTCTTGTCAGTCCTCTCGATCCCGTGATCGCTCACGACCTTAATGGCAACGGTATCGAAGTACGGATGCCCGCTGACGGATTGGTCAGTGCCATCGGCTTTGATACTGTACGGGGGAACGCATGTCTTACACTCGTACGTGCCGTTTTGCAGCACGTACACATCGGGCTTCTTGGAGAAATCGACTTTGTTCGTGTCGATCTTCCAGGTTCCGTCGAAGGCGCTTTGTGCTGCCGCCAGAGTAGGCATCAACAGGATTACAAGCGCTACAAGAAGAAACGTTCTCTTCATGACTCAACCTCCATCGGTTCAAGTGGGAGTCGCAGACCGGACTTCTGTACACGCTGATTACTCTCTTTAGATTTATGTGTCAATGGATTTCAAAAGCCTAGTTCGGTGCGCTGACGGATGAATCGGACCTATTAGATACAAGACGCTAAACATTATGTAAGGGCCTTCGAAGATGAGTCTGTTGATGATAGCTTGCACATAGGGTAATGAAGTTCGCGTCCGCATCGTCTCCAAGTCGGCTCCGCGGCATGATGTGATGAACCTCGAGCTGACGCTGTGATCCACATTCTTGGCAGCGCCATCCGTCACGCTCGAGTGCGCGCCGCCAACGTTTCCGATATAAACCGCCGCCGAGCTTCACCCTCCCTCGGCTCGCATTCATGAAGCACTTCGGATCTGCTCGAGAAATTCCATTTTCTGAGGGCAGGGAAGCGCTCGCCTATGCGTTCCAGTGAGAGCAGCAGTGCTTTCGAATTTCCGCTCTCAAGGTTAGCCCCCGCTAGGAAGTCGGTACGTATCATTTCCAGGCAATATCCGCGCGACTTGTCCGCTCCGAGCATGCTTCCGGTTCTTTTTTGCCCATCAAATGCCGCTCCACCGCCAAGTGCGAAAATGGAACGTCCTGAAAGCGCACCGATTAGCATAGTTCGTTTTTACATTTTTGGTATCGTTCGATCCACCGTTGTGGGCTAACGTATTGCATTTTCGAAACGATCTCCAGAGAGGCGATGCCTCAGATATCTTAGAGCGGATAGCCGACGACGCCCTTATGTCGCGCGTTTTGTGGCCGCTTTTCTTCCTCGCTCTACCGCAATCTTCAAAATAGTATCCAGTATTTCCTTCCGGGCCGGATCTTTTGCTGCCCACTGGCCCATGGCTTGACCTGCGATCACCCCCGTGCCGCCCAGGCATGAGATCAACTGCTCGATCTGTGCGCTCAGCATATTCGACAGCTTTTGCAAAATCCACAGTGCGGAATGAGCACGACGGACGTTTTCCTGCAGCGGGCGGCCAGGCAAGAAAAGCTGGTAATCCAAGGCAATATCGAGTTGCCGGGCGAAGGCGACGATGCGACCGATAAAGTTAACATGTTGAAGAGCCGCGGAATATCCTATAGAGAACGCATCTTTTTTATTTTCGATACTCTCGCGCAAATCCTTAAGACCATCACGTAGCCCCGGAAGTACGCGTGCAAACGCGCACTCTTCAGAATCTGGAATCTGATTGGACGAAATTCTGGTTTTCGACGGCGCCGTTTTTGGCCTCTTCGTCATTTACCTATTACGGGCATCACCCTGCCGAGCTTGAATTCTGGCAGTACTTATTGGTCAGTCGGCACCGCTAAACTTAGGGAGCACGATGAGAATAAAACGCTTACGAACAAATATACTGAGATCGAACTCCTTCCTCGCCGTGCACTCTCAGTGATCCCCGCGAGCAGGCGCCAATTCAATTACGCGTAGTCGCCGTAACGCTTCGAGCTGGTCGTAAGCGCGGCTGATCTGACGCTCGACATTGTTCTCGTAGCGCACAAATGAGTCCGGTCCGACTTCCTTCTTCACTACAATGGCTTTGTCTTCTTCGCTGACCCAATGGGTCTCCACGTTTGAATGATCTTCCTCGAGCTCCTCGCTCACTCTCTCGAAGAGCTTCGACGCAATCACCGAATCGTGTTTGTAGACACGCGCCAACCGCAGATACAAAAATGCTAATTTCTGCACTTGAATTTCCTCAAGAGGATCGACTGGTCGAATCGCTGTGCGCAAACCCGCCAGCAATGTAAGATAGTGATCTTCCGACTCGCCCCACGGTGCGCCGGCTAAAAGAATGTCGGCAAAGATTCCATGCTTCGTCGCGTTCAATTTTGATGCCATTTTGCTCATAGTTTCTCCGTCGGATGCAGAATCTGCCGCACGTGGGGAGAATAGCTACTTCAGCGGTTTTATAAAGTAGCGAAAAACGACAGGAATAAGACTACGGCGCCACAAAATCTGCAGGAATTAGCTACAGGCTAGCTACTGTTCCTTTATCAATGCTCTTTGAGCACGATTCCAATCGAATGCAAAGCTTGCTTCAATCGAGGATAGCATTTGAGGAGGGAATTACGACGACCTCGTTCCCGTCGAAAAGCGGCCTGAACGGCGTTCCTTGGAATATGCAATTCAATGCCAATCCTTCCATAAGATGTTCCGTTCCTACGCATTTGGAAAACTTTTCGATCTCGATCGGCAAATTTTCGCGTGGGTCCCCGACCAGGAAGGCCCGAAAAGCCGACCAATTCCCGATAAACGAATGTCGATATTTCATTACTAATATTTTCGGCCAACATTCGTCTCTCGCCAACGCTCTCGTCACTGTAAATTTGTGCTACTGCTTTCGGCGTGATTAGCAACGCCGCTTTCACGAAGATCCGTTTAAGAATTGTTCTTTGGAGCTGTTCTGAAGCTTCTTCCACCGTTAGTTTTTGGCGCTGTGCGCCTTCCCTAAGTGCCCCGGCGATAGACTGTTCGAACTCATGTATGACATCAGAGTCATCAAGTGTAAGTCGACGGTGCTCCACAATTATAGGCTGTCTCATAATACTCCCCAGAAGCCTTTCGTCAGTTTTGGCGTGCTACAAGCTGAATTATATCTGAGTCGTTAAAACGTTGCGCAACAGCCTTGATCGAAACTCCTGCAGCCCTGACACGGTCCGATCAAACAACTCGACTCTCTTGTTCGCCGTGGCACAAAAACTCGGTCTGGTCGCCTGTGTTCACTTCCGGGGGATGATTTCTGCGATATACCAGTCGATCGTGCGATTGATCGGATTCGTTAGGTTCAAAGTGATTCGGCATGGTTAGCTAAGCGCGACGCTAGTCACCATTGTCGTATCTCTAAGCAAGAAGCGGCCCCTCCTGGAGCTATGAAATGATGAACGGATTGCAGAAGCGTCACCGCGTTTCAAAGCCAGGATCGCAGGCGCCCTTTTCTTGCTCGGCTTACTCTCGGCGGTATTCGGCGAGTTCTTCGTTCGCAGGCTGGAAATAGCGGCCGATCTCATCGCGGTCTCGAGCATGATCGCCGTGACGCTGCTCCTTTATGGCATCTTCAAGCCGGTGAACAGGGGCCTCTCTTTGCTCGCGGCATCCTTCAACCTTGTGGGACTCACCTTTGGGGCTCTTCGATGGAATCCCCGGGGCGTGGAAGTCTACCGCGCCCGCGACACGCCCCTTGGCCCAGAGGCCTGGTCACCGGACGGCCAACGCGTCGCCTACCGGTTTCCAATGGCTAGAGACAGCTCTGTCAGAGGGCGACCCATTCCTGGGATCGCTGATGGTATTCCCCGGTTACGACGCCGTCCGCGATCAACCCCAATTCACACCCTAGAAGCCATTCATATCGCTACTGAGAATGGCGCACGATTTCTACAAGAAAAAGACCGCATTGGCACGCTGGCTCCCGGCAAACAGGCCGACTTGGTGGTGGTTCGCGGAGATCCTTCATCCAGTAAACACAACGCGACTTGCTTGGAGTGACGCACAGAGGTCGCAACACTCGAGAATCAGCTAGGAGTCACGCGTGCCTGCGGATAACCGATCAAGTAAGAAATTGGCGCTTGGCCAGACGCTCTGGATCGCTCGCCTACTTCCCACTGGTATTGGATTCCAGCCAATTTTTTGATCATCTCACGCAGCTCCTGTGGCCGATATGTACGGAGACAAGACACCACTCCATCGAACAGCAGGACCACGGGAATTATCGGAAGAACATACGTGCAGAGCAACCGTGACCAACGGAACGGACGGATCAACGGGGTGAATATGAACGGCATGAGAGCCCAAGGAAACATAAGGGCAATAGTTGACGGAGCGCGCCTCGTTATTTCAAATATGCCGATGCTTTGGCGGGTGTCGACGGCATTTTGGAGTATGGCGCGAGCCTCTTCCGGCGGAAAATGATGAAATGACGTAAACATCGTTCGGAACCCCTGCAATTCACCAGGGACTTTCCTCGCATCAACCGAGTCCAGATAGAAAGCAATATGATTCTCAGAAGCCGATCTAACATTTTGGAGTGCCCTGAGGTTTGGGTATTTATCCGTAAGCAAGATGTGAAAGACCTGTGCTTCCGGTTGGAGCTTTCGAGAAAGGTTTAACCAGGGTCCGCCGCCGCCTGAACACATGTCCACAATCGATCGGCTGCGTGTAGAGTCAAGCGCGCTTATTGACTCCCGCATAATATAGCGATACTTTTTTCCGGTATGCTGCGTCTAACTGCATATGGGAAACCCTGCTGGAGTACCTCGCGATTTTGAAGCCTTAGAGAAACGGCGTTTTCAAGCCATTCAGATGTTTGAGCGCGGACTGAGCCAATCGGAGATCGCTCGCCAAGTTCGCGTGGGCCGGCAATCCGTGGCCCGCTGGGTGCATCAATACCGTGCCCAGGGGAAGTCCGCACTGCGGAAAGCGGGACGTGCTGGCCGCAAGCCGCGCTTGAGTGAGAAGCAGCGGGGGCAGTTAGAGAAGCTACTGGTCCGAGGTCCCGAGCGGCTAGGCTATGAGACTCCGCTGTGGACCTGTCCCCGTGTGGCCCACTTGATCGAACAGGAGTTTGACGTTCGCTATCACGAGGGCCATGTCTGGAAGATTTTGGTGGGTCTGGGCTGGAGCCCGCAGCGACCGGAGGGGCGAGCACGGGAACGGAACGAAGAGCAGGTCTACCAGTGGAAGAAGAAGGTGTGGCCGGGGCTAAAAAAAAAGCGCTCCGGGAGGGACGTATCCTCGTTTTCATCGACGAAAGTGGACTGAGCCAGCGACCGCATCGTTGTCGCACCTGGGCGCCTCGCGGACAAACACCCATCCTGCAATACAACTTTAATTGGAAGAGTCTATCGGTCGCCGCCGGGCTCACGCTGTGGAACTTCTACTTTCGCATCTATGCCGGTGCGATCAAGAAGGAGCAGGTCGTGGATTTTCTAGAGGCCTTGGTGCGTCACCTACACCAGCCTTTGCTGATCGTGTGGGATCGTCTGCCGGCGCACCGCAGTCGGTTGGTCCAGGACTACATAGCCGGTTGGCAGGGCTGGATTTCCACCGCCTATCTGCCGCCTTACGCGCCGGAACTGAACCCGGTCGAGTACATCTGGGGTTACTGGAAGCAGCACGAATTACCGAATGTCTGCCCCGAGGACTTCTGGCAACTGAGCGAGGCAGCGCGACGAACGCTCCGTCGCATGCGTCGCCGTCCGCGACTGATCGCCGCCTTCTGGAAGCAATCTTCTTTGTGGCCAGAATGACCCTATATTATGCGGGACTCAGTAGAAGTAGCGGGGCAATGGGCGCGTAAGCGTTTAAGAGATTTAGCCCGAACTGAAGCGCTTCCGTAATCTCATCTCGAAGAGATGACGGGAACCACGGCTGTTCATGGAGTTCGATGAACTGTACGCGACGCATAGCAACTTGGCCTCGTGAGCAGTATGAGACCATCCGCCTCTCGCCAGCGCAAATAGGTAGTGAAAAACACGCTAGTGTTGATCGAACCGGTCAACTCCAGGACGGTCGGCAAGCCGGAAGTGCGCGCTGAGCAGCGCGTTGTTCAGGAGGGTTGAAGTCCCTCTGGCGCTCAAATGAGGGGCGCCATATCCAAGAAGCGGGGTTCGCAGCCTCGCTGGCCGGAGAAAGTGGAAGGTATGGAGACGTCTAAACGGGCACGAAAGCGAAAGCTGGATACAGCCAAGACCGACCTAAAGCCACCGCTTGCTGTACTCCGGAGGGCAGGGTGTCCATCGCGAGATGGAATCCGAAGGGCATGAGGAGAAGTACCGGGCCGTAATCGATGGGGACAATCCCCAAGATGAACCGGTCGGCCAAAGGTGGGGCAAGGTCGAGTCTGCACTTCTAAGACGAAGGCGTTCTCATTCACCCACCGCACCAAGGTGTTTGCGGACGGCACGGTACAGAAGAACAACGCGTGACCTCAGGAGAACTGACAGAGTCCCCGGTTGGCATTGGGGTAAGCGGACCTATAAGCGCAAGCGAAATGGCGAGCGACGCTCTGTCAGTAGTCCGACGGCTGAATAGTACCTGAAGCGCGGCGAAAGCTGCGTGACCGAGCGATCGGCGACCAGAGTGGGTCGGGGAAGGCAGCCGGCGAAGATGGTCAGGAAGAGAAAGGAAACCAGATGAGTAAAGATGAGGGAGGATGGAACAGTTCCTTTAGCGAAAAACCCGTACGCTCTCGTCTGAGGAGACTGGTGGATTGGATCAACCTGACGGGTGTGAAGAAGGTCCATTCATTAATCGACAAGGTGTACAAGCGGAAGAATCTGGAGATGGCCTGGGAGAAGGTGAAGGAGAACCGGGGCAGTGGAGGTATAGATGGGCAGAGTCTCACGGCTTTTGAAGCACAGCTGGGCCTGCAGTTAGCTCGGCTGCAGCGGGAGCTGGAAGAGAACACCTATCAACCTCTGCCGGTGCGACAACACCCTATTCCGAAGAGGGACAAACCAGGAGAGTATCGAATGCTCGGCATACCTGCGATTTATGACCGCGTGTGCCAACAAGCGCTGCTCAATCGGTTGGAACCCATCTTCGAGCCAGTATTCGACGATGCTAGCTTCGGATATCGGCGAGGGCGATCGACAAAGGATGCACTGCGCAAGATCTGGAAAGAAATCCAAAGCGGGTCGGAGTGGATCGTGGATGCGGACCTCCGAGATTTTTTCGGGTCCGTCGATCACGAAAAACTTCTCACGCTGGTGTCCCAAAGGGTAGCGGATGGCCGAGTGCTGTGCCTCATCAAGGCAATGCTCATGCTAAGCGCGGGAGATCCCTTTCTACAAGCCGACTTATCATTACTAATTGCGGTAAGCCTAAATCAGATCACTCGTATGGCCGACAAACCGGAAACAATCTACTCGCCCAGACCTCTCCGCGATGCACCGCTTGGACGCACATGTCAAGGGTGTCGCGAGTTGATTTTCATCTGGAGCGTGCCTACCGGTGTGCCATCAGCACCACGGCTGCGGAAATTGCCCCATGTTCCGCCTTTAGTTAATGCGGCTTCTAGTGTCCGGGCGCAGACGGATTGCCATTCGTATTCGCCCGACTGTGCAATCGCGGATGTGCCGTCACCCGGCGAGACAAATTGGATTAAGTAACTGACGAGTTGACCTGTCTTTGGGGAACCAAGACCAGTTGTGGCGTCCCAGCCCGGTCCGGCATTGAAGCCCGTCACTCCGTCGAACGAGTTATTGCCGCGTGAAACGAACCTCCGACCCGATCACTGCTCGCGCTCATGCGCGCACTTCATTGCCGCAGAACGGTATTGCAAGATGCTTTAGGCGAGACAGCGTTGACACGAAATTCAGCGCCGTATTTCGTTCGCGGATCGCGCTCGATCGCGCGCAGAACGTCGGGGTCGTCGTCGACACTTAGCAAAATTGGTTTCGTCATGTTCGGTCCTAGTCTTTGATACTGGCCATCGAAGCCGCTCCTTCGTCGTCAGGACTTCCATTTTGGCGATGTCGTGAACGGGTACAACGGATAGACTTCTCGGAAGATTTCCGCGACTTCCCGCTCGAAACCGCGACGCGTGACCGCCGCCGGCTTAAATCTCTTTCGAACGACCCATGCTTGTAGTTTTTTCCATTCCCCGGATTTTGCGGGCCAGCCGTTGTGCTTTATCCTTTCGCTCTTTTCCGTCGAATACCAGTAGCTCTCGCATTTATTCCTCAACCGGCGCCTCTGGCCTTCGATCCATTGCGCGTGTTCCTTCCCACGCGGTCGCGCAATCTCGATGAGCGGCGAAGTTCGGCCCCTGCTATAGATGCGGAAGCCGCACGTCACGGTTTCCGCAGAAATGCCGACGTAAAGTTGGCCACCCTCGCCGCCCGGCTCCGCAAAGAAGAGGTACATCTGCGTGCGATACGGTGATTTGTCTCGGGCAAAACGGATGTCTCGGTTGATACGCGAAAAATTGTCACCTACGCGCCCACTGGTCACGAACTGCGAATTCAATTTTCGTGCCGCCGGCGCCAGCCGTTCCAGAAGCGCGCGGAACGGTACCACGACTGTCGAACGATAGCGTTCGCGGTTTGTATCCATCCATGGCTTGTGGTTGTTCAGCCCCATTTCCCGGAAGAACCGGAAAATTTCCTGCGAAAAAATCCCTCGCGTCTCCGCCATCGGCCACCTGTTTCACAGAATCGCGTCCCCATTCTAACCGATCATGAAGATATTCTCTCCGTGTCGCCCTGCACGGAACCGAGGGCCCGCCCGGATTGGCTCTTGCCTCGGTACACCGCTGGCCATACGCATTCTGCATGAGTGACTTCATCAAATCTTGCTGGAGCCGACACAAAGCAGAGGGAAATCAGCAAGTTGCAAAGAATACCCGGAAAGCGCTTACTCCCTTCTTCTTCATTCTTGGTTTGCAAATTGCCATCGTTTACCACCGGATCCATAGCTGGTGCGGTTCGCTTCTGACTTGCCAAACCGCCGATCTCTGTGCGAGATTCTCGTCAATGACGGAACGGAACTTATATACTCCTCCAGAAACCAGGTATGCCGCGAGATCCTCGCAGGCCGTCGCACTCGATTTCTGGCATAGATGGCGAACCGATAGCGACACGACGATCACCGATTTGCTCCTTAACCCTGAAGAACGATTCACGCTAAATGGAGACGAGTCCGATGTCCAAAATCTTTAGGCGCGGTGACCGCGTTGAATGGAACTCAGAAGCCGGCAGAGTTCGTGGCGTAATCTTCAAAAAACTTGTTTCTAATGTACGCCTCAAAGGCTATGTGCATCATGCCTCGAAAGACGAACCTCAATACATCATCAAGAGTGAAAAGACCGACCACGTGGCAATTCACAAAGGGCAAGCACTGAAACATATAAAGGCTAAGAAAAAGATGAAGCCAAAGAAAACAAAAGCAAGAAGAAAGACGATCTGACTCAGGAGTCAAGAAGAAGATTACGGTGCATTATGCAAAATTTGTTCTCATATCTTCTGGCGTAAATGACGATTGCGCAGATTGCGGCCAGATTCAAAACTTGCGCGATGATGAACACAATGTCCCTGATCATGCCCGCGTAGGCCAAGAAAGGCAGTCAGTCCTGAAACTTTCTCGGGCCTGCATGGCGGAGACGGAAGAAAGCGTGGTGAGGCACAGCGTAATGGATGCTTATCAATCTAAACCAGGGTGCAGATTCAGGTGTATAACTTACTTCACCGTACGTCGTCGGCCGGTCGATCCCCGGCTTGGTAGACTTGCCCAAGACTTGGAGCGAAATCGTCCGAAAGTCCTCATCAATTAGATGTTTCTTGAGGAGCTCACCATAAAGCGTCGGCCCGCCCTCACAAAGCAGCGTCCGGATGCCATGCTCTTTCCATAGAAGTTGCGTTGCGGTCGCAAGATCAATCCGCTTGCCAGCACCTACCGAGACGATCTTAATTGTCTCCTCCCGTCCTGACCCCTTGAGCTGCAATCGAAGATTCTTTTCTCCCTCTGCAGATGTAACAATCCAAGGTTCAACCCGCGGAGAATCAAAAACGCGAAGAGTGACATCGATGTTTCCAGAACCTGTAAAAACGATGATTTTCTGCTTGTCGAGGCTTAAAATTTCCTCACGGTACACTCGCAGTTGCTCGTCATCGATGCCGTAGTCCGCGCCACGCCCGTCAGTGCCTGGCTCTTCGCGGAGCGTGCTCGCACCGATCAACTGTCCGTCGTGATGCGCTCGCAGGAAATCCATCAGCCAACGATCTTCCCTGCTCCTTGAAACTTCTTTGCCACCAGCATGGCCTTTCAACTCCCTGAACGAAGCCCTCCCGTCGAGTCCCATCACAAAATTGGAGCTTATATACGGACGATGAGTGTCACGACGCTCCGGAAACCCAAACGGGCCATAGCGCTCTTTGATGTGTCGCGGCAAGGGAAACGTATCTTCGCTCGCGCTATAGCAGAGTTGAAGATCCATCGTCGCCTCCTAAGAAATAATGGCGCGATACTTGACATGCAGGGCACTCTACGGTCGCGTCATCCCGATCATTTCTGTTGATCTCAACGACTTGGAACCTACCCGGCAGCTTTGAATGTGGTGCTCTTCGATGCAATCGAGGCAAGCACCTCGTTCCAGTCTTTCACAAATGACTCGGCGGCTTCGCGCTGCAGATCGGTGGCGAGCTTGTCGTAGTCGATGCCCGCGTTAGCGAACTTCGCAATCACCTCCTCGGCATCCCCTCCGTCAGCGGCCATGAGCTCACCTACTGAGCCGTGGTCCGCGAAAGCAAGTAATGTCTTGTCAGGAATCGTGTTTACGGTGAACGGTGCGGCGAGCGCCTTTATGTAGAGAACGTCTGAAGCCGCGGGGTCTTTCGTACCCGTGCTAGCCCAGAGTAGTCGCTGTGGCCGGGCACCAGCATTCGCTAGTCGCAACCATCGTGCCGAATCG
This sequence comes from uncultured Acidobacteriota bacterium, assembly GCA_963703675.1. Taxonomy (GTDB): domain Bacteria; phylum Acidobacteriota; class Terriglobia; order Acidiferrales; family UBA7541; genus Palsa-295. The sequence continues at coordinate 59,527 of CAVPFH010000021.1, forward strand.
AGCAGTCGTCGATAGGCCTTGTAGGTTCGCTTGGCGACCGCGATCCCAAGCTTATCTCGCAACTCTCCAGGGACTTTCTCCATTGTCGCCTTGTCCCAGCGGCTGATGAAAACAGAAGCCAAGGAGCAAACATCAGGATTTAATCCCGCTTGGATGCGTCGCTCGATGCCGCGTAAGTAGGCTTCCGCCGCTGCCAGATATTGCTCGCGCGAAAAGAGCAGGGTCACATTCACTGGTACACCAGCAAAGATAGACTCTTCGATCGCGGGAACGCCTTCGGGAGTACCCGGAATCTTGACGAAGAAGTTGGGCCGCTCGGCCCGAGCGCGGAGCCGCCCGACTTCGGCGATTGTACCTGGTGTGTCGTAAGCGAGCGTGGGCGAAACTTCAATCGACACCCAACCATCGATTCCATTCGTCCGGTCGTAGATCGCGCGGAACAGATCGGCCGCCTGCCTGAGGTCCTCGATTGCAAGCTCGAAGAAGAGAGCCTCACCTGACTTGCCCTGGTTCATCTTCTGTTGGATGGCTTCATCGTAGAAGTTCGAGTTCTTAATTGCATGGTCGAAGATCGAGGGGTTTGAGGTGAGCCCACTAATCGAGAGTTCGTCGATGTAGTGTCGGAGCGTCCCACTCGTTAGGAGCCCACGTGTAATGTTGTCGAGCCAGAGACTCTGGCCGAGATCATGGAGCTGTTGTGTCGGTTTCATATTTGACTCCTTCTTACAGGGTTTGACATTTGGTCGAATCTTCCTCACGCGCGCTGGCAAACTGATGCCGCATCGAGGGTGTTCGAGCGGTCAATTAACGGGATCGGCTCAATAGCCTGCAAACTCTTCCGCGCGGATGTCGTCATCATTGATTCCGGCTTTACTCAACATCTCATGCCAACCTTTCACCATGGCGGGCGGTCCAGCGATGTAATAGATGGGCGACGCTGCGCCCTTCAAATGCCTTCCGAGCATCCCTTGATCGATCAACCCGGTTTCGCCGTTCCAAGGTTGATGCGATTTCTCCATTTCAGTCATGCTGGCAATTAACTTGTACTTCGGATTGTCTCTTTCCAAGCTCTGAAGCTCCGCGAGGAACGGCGCATCTTCTGGCCGCCTGTTGGAATAGAAAAGGACAATGCGATTCGACAACTTGTCCTTCGCTGCCCAATGGACAATGCTTCGAAATGGAGTGATGCCAATCCCGCCTGCGAGGAATGCGGCGGTTCGCGTAAAGTCATTCTGAAGAATCAAATCCCCGGATGGCCCTTCAATCTTCACAGCGGTTCCCAATGGCATCGTCCTCAATACGCGTTTGAACGCCGTATCGCGCATCCGCGTGGCCACCATCAAGGTGTCTTCGTGAGGGGCGCTTGCAATCGAAAAACTGCGCACATTTCCTTCGGTGTCCGACTCCGGAGGATCAAGCAAAGTCATATCGAGATACTGGCCGGACTTGAATACCCATCCTGATGGCTTTTTGAACCGAAAGGCCATGGTCCCTTCCGCAACTTCCTTGCGCTCTTTCAGTTTGCAGATGAAGCCTGGTGACGCCGCAGCAGTGCTCATAATTGTCTCCTTCCGATGTGTGCCTCGATCAATTCCTGTCGTCGTTTCCTTCGTGGAACCGCCCCACCTCGTGAATCAAATCCCCGCCTCCTGGCTGAAATGCTGGTAATCTTCCCGCCAGCCGCCTTGGCCTTGGCCAATGGTCTTGTAATTCTCGATGAACTCGATTGCGCGGATGTACTTCACCATCGTGAATCCAAGCTGCGTTTCAACGCGAAGCCGGAGCGGCGCTCCGTGCAAAATCGGGAGCGGCTGGCCGTTCATTTCGTAGGCAAGAATCGTCTGCGGATCTTCCACCAACTCCAAGCGAGTCGTGCCGTAGAAGTACCCCGGTCCTTGGGCGTGAGGCTCCGATGTGGATTTATTGTCGAACGCGTAGAAAACAAGGTAGCGTGCGGCGGGAAGCGGATGGCAAAGTTCGACGATGTGATGCAGAGATACACCGCCCCACTCCGCAACGCCTGACCAGCCCTGGATGCAACAGTGCTTGGTAATTTGAGTTTGTTTTGGCATTGCGCGGAGGTCCGCCAGCGTTAGATGCAGCTGCCTTTCGACCAATCCGCCGATCTCCAGGCTATAGTTTGCAAAGTTTTCGCGTGCCATCGCCAAATAATTCTCCTCGTTCGGTGGGCGGCCGTTCACCCAGAAGTATGGCGAGATGTCCGCATGTGAGTAGTGCTGTGCGGAGATTTCATGGCCGAAAAGCAGTGTGCGCACCGGATCGGTGATCGACTGAGTGGCTTTCTGGACAAAGCGCGGGCGGCGACGCGAACAGATGGTTGTCACGGTATGGATGACCACTATGCCGGCCAGCCCGGACAGCCAGACCACAAGAGCTAGCGTCAACTGTGGATCGTGCGTCTGTCCCAGAACAATCAGCGCCAGCTCGCTCCGGAAACCATGCAGAGCGACGATCGTGACGTGTCCGATGAAGAATACGATGAAGGTGCAAAGAGCCAAGAAATGCAGACTCCGTGCGCTTTGCCGTCCATGAAAGATTTTGATATACCACGGAAAGCGAGCGGCGACCGCTGGGGACATCGCTACTCCCGTCGCAATGCTCAAAGGTGCAAGCAGGAATATCACTGCCGCGTAGCTCAACTGTTGTAGTGCGTTATATCCTCCTGGGGTTTCCACGACGTGGAAGCTCAGATAGCTAAGCATTGCATGCCATGCGTCCGGGACAATCTGCCAGGAAGTCGGGATCAGCCGCCGCCACTCTGGAGTGACGAAGAGCATCACCACGTATGTCAATCCTGTCAACAGCCACGCGAAATCCGCGAGAAAGTGCCAGTGCCGTCCGAGACCTAGATTTTCGTGGCCTGGCAGAGCAATCACGGACGGGAATGAGGTTTCCTCGTCACTCGCCGTCCAGAGTCGGTCATCGGGCCGCTGCTTCTTCGTGAACTTGAGCCATTCGCTGCCCGGCGTGCAGTGATCGTTCCAGTAAAGTCTCGGATGTGCGCTCAAGATCTCAAGACCGCTCCGAATGAGAAGCGTCAGGAGAAGAAAATTGAAGAAGTGCGCCGCCCGCAGCCACAATGGATAATCAACAGGCATCATGGATCACATTCTTAAACCTTGGTTTTTCGGTTCTTCAAACTCTCTGGAAAACGAACTAGTGGGACTCGCCCGCCGCCGCGATTCCGGACAGGGTACGTGATGCGATGACCCCGCGCGCATGCAAAGGGAATGAGCGAATGAACCTGGGAACGCTTCATGCTCATAATGTCGTCAACCCGAATTCCGCGCACAGTCAGCGCATCGGCGATAAGCGAACGGTGACAACGCCATGGAACCGCTTCCGCACACATAATCACGCTCTGCTTCTGCGCGGCCAATTTCATCAATCGGTGTAACCCTTCTTCGAAGTCGGAGGTCTGCATATAATCAGCAAAGCCACGAAATGAAACATTGCGCCAGCCCATGTTCGGCGAATCGCGTCGTGCATGGCGCAAGCCCCCGAGCTTTCGCAAATGAACGTAGCCAATCCTCGCGGCCCGCAACTTTTTCGACAGGGTCACCCGGTTGAACTGAGGGTTGTGTCTCGATCGGGGGATACTGCGTACGTCGATGACGCGCTTGACGCGGTGCGCGCGCAGAAGCTCTAGGAAGTCTTTCCATGTGCGGTTCGAATGCCCAATGGTCAGGACAGCGGGCATTTTTGGCGCTTTCATACAAATCAAGTCCTCCGGTCCGCGTCGCTCACGAGCGGATCATCGTCAGCAGCATCTTGAATCTACTGAGGGCCTTTAGAGAGTGGGGTTGATTTGCGGGCATGAGAACCGCTTCGCCAGCCGCCGCCCGTAGTGGCTTGCCAGCAACCGAAATTTCCGCTTCGCCCTCCAGCAGATGTGCCACTGCGTCGAACGGAGCTGTATGCTCACTTAAGCCTTGGTCCTCATCGAAGGCAAACAGCGTGACGGTTCCCGTGGCACGGTTGACTAGCGTCCGGCTGACAACGGCTCCTTCTTGGTAATTCACAAGGTCGATCAAGCGAACGACTTCCGCAATGGGCATTTCCCGCTTGCCCTGCGCCTGCTGCGAACTCATCTCTGGCCACCTCCGTACCGTCACGATCTGGTCTTACCGACTCGCTTCTATCAGCCCATGTCTTATCGCATGCAGCTTCAGTCTCCGCTGGCCCCACGTGCTTTTTCTTCGAGGCGCACCCAGACTTTTTGAAGCTCCTGGACTAGTTCCTGATCCACCAGGCCGGAGTAAGCGAGAGGCGGGCATTCATCTACTACCTGCACCGGGCATCCCTCGTGGAGCATCTGTTGTGAGAGTGCGATCTGTTTGAGGGTCACCTCGTACCGCCCCCCGCAGGCGCTACATGGGATCTCAATCGCGACAATTTCTAGAATGTCCATAAATGTTGTTCTCACTTCCAGCGCGAGTTCTCGCCGGGCTCGTGCTGCTGTTTTCGGACCACGGTTCGCGGGTACGGGCAGGTTTGTCCTGTTCCTCAAGACTGAGCGATTGCCCCCTTACCTCTTTCTGTCAGCGCGTAGAAGTCACCACCGCACGCGTCCAGCATACCTGCCGGGTCAATTCATCGATGGCGTCGAGCACACCCTGCCGTTCAACTGGTTCGTTGCCTGCCGCCTCAAATAGCACATGAAGGTCCAGTCGATCCTTCCCCATTTCTCCGAATAACCGCAGAACACGCAAAGAGAGTGGTTTCATCGTGCGCCTCGTTGGGTTACTTTGACGCAAGACCGCATCCTTCTATCTCACCTCCCCAAGAGGAGTGCTCACCGCGACAACAGAAACGCCGGACAAGACGGCCAGAACCCGTACGCACGACTTCGCGCTATTTCCGTTTATGGCGGGTCGTTTTCTTCCTGCGCGTCTTCGCCTGCACAATCTTTGTTACCGACGGCCACGAGAGCGTCAGCAGAAAGGCGCTGTCCTCGGCGCCTCCACATCGTGAGGCACGCACTGATCCAAGGCGAGCAAGTGCCCGGCAGGGAGATCCACGACCTGCTCGGGCAGGTGAAGCCGGATATGACCGTTAAGCGAGTGCACTGAGATTCTGCCTGCCGCCGTGTGCTCATGCATGCGCGTATTCGCCTTCATAGCGATCAGCACAATGCGGAGATCCGGGTACTTTACAAGCGTCTTCGAACTTCGTCCCGTGGGGTGCAGCCATGATTCGTCCCGGTGCAGTTGGTCGAGTTCGCTGCTAGGTTAAATTGGAGCACTGATCCGCTCAGTGTCCCATCAATGGACTCGTGTCCGACAGCCCGAGCCTCGGGAGGCTCCTGATTGTGCAGTAGCCATTTGTTATCCCCCACCGGCGGTTGGCTAACCGCACATTATATCGTGACACGATACGTTATTCAATGTATTTTCCTGAGGTTTTGAAAGCCACTACGTGTGGTTGGGCACGCAATAATTCTGGCGGGCACCGACGGCGGCACATCAAAGACGCGTTTGAGACTAGATTCGCTTACTTGGCCCCGATAGTGTTACGCATAGAAGTAAATCTCACCTAACGCACCCGAAGTCCGGTTGGGGGAAATTGCTTTTGATTCGACTCGGTATCGTCCGACCCAATTCTGGGCGAATGACGGGGCAACCGGAATGTATGGTCCGCCGCTTTGCCGCAAGCGAAAAGTGATGTCACGGGTTGGTCTGCGCAAATGTATACGGCCTTTGTTGGAGTGAATTCACTCCTGGCCAGGATGGAATGCGCTGCGCTCTTTTCCCCATTAGTTATTCAGTCTCGAGAGACTTCTTCCGGTACGGGTTTAAAGAGCGCCGGGTTCGACCGTTGTGCCATCTCCTCATTCGCCAGCAGACCTGGTAAGAAATCATGTTCTCCGCAGTCGTCGCTAAGCTGCAGCTACGTCGGGGACCACCGAGGGTCGATATTGTTCATTCTTCGCGAGCACGGCCCAGGCGATGCGGGCGAGTTTGTTAGCTAACGCTACGGCGGCGACGTTGCGGTGCGTGCGCGATGTGAGCTGTGCCAACCACGCACGCAGACCGGAAGACTGCTTCGTGCGTTGTTGCAGGACCGCACGTGCCCCTTGCACGAAAAGTCTTCGCAAGTAGGAGTTACCACGTTTGCTGCTACCGAGCAGCTTCTGCTGGCCACCGGTGGAGTGTTCACGCGGAACTACTCCCATCCAGGCGGCGAACTCTCGACCCTTGCGGAAGGCCCCTCCGTTCCCTATGGCCGCGATGATTGCAGTCGCCGTCACCGGTCCGATGCCCGGGATGGCCACCAGTCGTTGGCAGGCTTCGTTTCTCGAAAGCAGTCTTCTGGATCAGCGCATCGGCGCTCCAGCTTCAGTCGCGCGAGCAGCGTGCGCAAGGCGCCCGATAGTTTCGCGTCGGCGTATTGCCTCGTGATGTTTGCCGAAGCTGTTCTTTGGCAACCGGGTGGCCCAGGCGCATCCGCTGAGCCCGTTCGAGCTGGCTCAACATCCGATCGCAGGTGCGCTCCAGGCTCGCCGTATCGGAGCAAGGAGTCCAAGCGCGGGGAGCAACGGGCCAGATCACGGTCCGTTATACGGACGATGACGGCAAAGAAGGCCGTGACCGACCGGCTCAAACTTCCGCGCGACGTCGCTAACGGCATGATTCTGACGCTGCTGAAGAACATCCGACCCGATGTGCCGCAGACGACAGTTTCGATGGTGGCAGCTACGCCAAAACCGCGGCTCGTGAAACTCTTGATCTCTCCCGAAGGCGAGGAGTCGCTCTCGGTCGGCGGCTCCAGCTACAAAGCTACTCGTTATGTCGTAAAGGCCGAGTTCGGAGGCATCGCCGGATTACTGGCACCACTGGTCGGGAAGCAGCCCCAAGACACCCACGTCTGGATTCTCGGCGGCGATGCCCCTCGGCCTTCGTCAAATTAGAGGGTCCGCTCTACCTGGGTGGCCCTACCTGGCGGATCGAGCTGACTAGTCCGGTCTGGAGAGATCATTAGGCTTTTCCAATGTCTTCGATTCGCTCCCGAGCCTTTGCTGGAGGTGAGCAGCTCTTCCATATAGCCCACGGGTTGGTAGTGCTCCCAGATGCCCGCCACCAAATCGCTGTACGTCTGCCACAACTGGTCACCTACCTCCCCGCTCGGGAGCGGCTGGCGAGCAAAGAAGCCGTGTTTGCGGCTGTTCTGCTTGCTTCGTTCCTTCCCTTCGGGTGTTTTCGGTCCTGTGGAGTGCTGGGCGTTGGCCCGATTGGCTGCGAGCTTCTGCGGGGAGACTGCCTTAGCCTCCCCGCTCTGGTTGGCTCGGTCGTTACGGGTTCCATTGCACTGCTGTCGTTCGTGTTGTCGTGGGACATGTTCCCACCTCCTGATCAGGACAGCTTTTGTCGTGTCCCGATACAAGAGGGTCTGGTAGCGGTTTTCTTCTCCATTACTGTTTTTGTGGTAGACGACGCGACCGGACGCGTCAGAGCCGGGCCCTTCCACGGGCCTATTCGGCTTTGACAGCGATGAGAAGGCGTCATCGCGAGTAGTTCGTAGAGCTTTGATTCGTGTTTCGCGACATCTTCCTTGAGAAGCTTCTCTATGTAATTTGAGAGAGAGCTGTTCTCATTCTCCGTCAGTGATCGCCGGCGAGATCTAGGTACGACGCGGGTGAGCTGTTGTAGAATCCAGGCCGTCTTTGGACTCCGGCGAAATCGCGAATAAACGAGAAGGCTCGTTAAACCTTCCGGGCATTCATTACTATTCCGTCTTTGGCTCTTGGTGTTCGAACTTACGGTTATGCAGCATGATGAGCCAAGTCTGGCTTTCGTAAGGTAGAAGAGGTCGTTCTGCCGCACTGCATGACTGAACCAACGAGGCTGTCGGGGGCGGAGTAGGGAGATTGGCTGGTAGTACGTGGTCAGTCTCGGGGGTCGCAGGAAACAGTAGCGGTGTTGGCAGAAGTTGGGCTCCTTTCTGGTGGAATGCGATGGGTGCTGCAGAACGTCAAAGGCCCTTCGGGAAAAAGCATGGTGGTGGCCAATGGCAGGAAGGTGCCTGGCGTTTCAAAGTGGACCCCCTGATCTTCGCGCTACCTTCAACGTCACAGCGGCCAAGGAGCCCCACAGCGCCGGGCGCTACTCGCCGGTGACCCAGTAGTGGCTTGTCTGAGCGGCGGGGGTAGGCGCCCGAGCCTTTCGCCATGTGGTAGTAGGCCATGACTCTCACCGCTGCGCTACAGAGAGCGTAATCTATGCTTCAGAAGAAGTAAGCAACATCCTTCCATGGAATTGCTGTAGCCTCTTAGCACTGCCAGGGCTAGTCCGGTCCATGACTTCTCCAGATCCCATCCGACGAATCTTCCATTCCAAGGCAGCCATTGGTTGACCCGTTCAGAGGTGATCATTGTCAATGTGTTTGGGCTATCACATGTCGTCAAGGAATCTGGGAAGAACCAGCGATATCTTTTTGATAAATATACTTTTGGCTAACATCGCGCAGTACGATTAGAGTGAGTCGAGTAAGGGTTGGGGTGTATGCAAGTGCTAGGATCTCAAGCCTCCACCGCTTCTGCGATATCATCATCTCCTGTCTCACTTGCCCTCTCGCTGCTTTCACTCACTTCGCTAGCTGCCAGATCCTCCTTGGGTCCTTTCCGCTTCCTACCCATGAAGCTCCAGCTCAGACTGCTCTTACTTCCTTTTGGCCGCTCCTCCTTATCCGCTATGAGGGTCGTGGAGGTATTTTCAACGTTCTTGCCTCCTTGCTCGGGCCCGAGGTCCCATCCTCCTCCGGCTCGCCCGGGGTGGAAGGTTCGCCCTTCTTGAAGGAAAAAGGTCCCTTGTATGATCCAAATTTGCTCGAGCTGGACTTGCGTGTGATTAGCTTCTGGATGAAGTTCTCTTTAGATGGCGTAGTCTCGACCGGAATGCCGCCACTTTGTCCAGAAGCCGTCCGTTCAAGAGATTCGCGAGACTCGGTGGTGGAGCCGTTCGTTGCTAGAGATTGCGTATCCTTCGACTTGCGAGAATCAGGCGGAGATGCATCTTCAGGTCCCAGCTCTGGTGTTCCCTTCTCTCCTGCTTTCAGTTTGGCCTTTTCCTTGTTTTTGTCTGCTCTCCGAGCAAAGAATTGCGTCGTAAAGGACGGTGCTGCGGGATTAAGCTTTGGCGTTAGTGGACGCTGGGACGATGACGGCCGCGTCCCTATCGGAGCTTGGAGTGGCTCTGTGTTTCGCGGGAGGGTTCTAAGAAATCCTCATCTATACGGCCGCCCAGCGAAACATTGCTGGTAGAACCGTATTGAGCGGAAGGACGTCGAGATTGGCTGCGTGACCACGTCTGCGACACACTCCAATCGGGAGCCAGTGGACTACCACGCAGGTTGGATCGGTCGTGCGAGCCCCATGCGCGAAATTGGCTTTCAGTTGACGGTCGAGGAAGGTTATCAAAGGAGTAGATCGACGAAGGCCGCGACGGCAAAGCGTCTCCTCGAAGCCCGCTTCCAATGGAGGCATCAAATGAATCACTTCTTGTTGCGAACGGATCGTAGGCAGGGGCCGAAGCGGAGGACTTGCCGAGACCCGAGAAGGGGTTTGGAAATCGCCCGCGGCTTGTAGCCAATCTCGCCGGATCTGAACTCTTACCGCCAGTAGCTCCAACAGATCCACGAGGCAAGAGGTTCGTCATCGGCAGCCTAGTTGCCACTATACCCGCGTCGTCTGCGCTGCGCGGCAAGCGAGTCTACGCTGTCACCGAAATTGCGCGGGAAGGACTGGCTCTCACCTTGTTTGAGCGATCCTAGCGGGGGAGGTCCATCGGTAAGCGTCTTGCCACGCTGCCGGTTGAAGCTGAACAAGGTTGTGAGCTTGCGAGAGGCACTTTGAGAATTTTCGACCGCATCGGGTTGGTCGGCGGAAATGCGCCTGGACTGAAGAGACCTCCGGTCGGGGTCGAGAGCATTGGTAAGACTCTCACGTGGACTAGAAAATGACTGACTGGATGATGACGTGGGGGATGGTGAACCTTGAGCGTCGCCGATGAAGTTCGAAGGTCCAATGCTGGGGAACGACATTTGTCTGGACTCTGCAGCTGGTGGCTGACCCGGCAGGGTCGTCTCATTAGCTGCCTCGTCATCAGCAGACTCATCGCCGAGCAGGTTCGAAGGCAAAAGTGCGTCAGCTCGAGGGCTCATGGGAGCTTCTCCGGTCAGCACGTCGACTTCCTCAGGAGTCATGGCGGGTTCTTCTCCGGGAGTAACCAGAGTCATGCCATTTTTTAGGTTGAAGAAAGCCGGGCCAGAAAAGGTTGGAGACGCGCTTGTAGTTTGCTGATGAAAGGATGGGTTAGGGTAGGCATCGATCGCCGGATTATTGCTCATTGGTGACGAGATACTACTCGTCAGTGACCCACGTTGACGGGTCCGGCGGGGTCGCATTCCCTTGCGTATGGCTTCTAAATCCAATGGCGGAGGAGGAGCGTATACGCTGTTGGCGTTGGCCCGACGTATATTCTCATACAAAGTCAGCCTTTCGCGTGCGATTTCGAACTGCTTCAGAGCTTGGTTGTGT
>CAVPFH010000022.1:0-671924 GCA_963703675.1 uncultured Acidobacteriota bacterium
CTGAACTACGTCCCCCGCGAAGGGCAAAATCTGGTGGGCGGTCACGGATTTGAACCGCGGACCTTCCCGGTGTAAGCGGGACGCTCTAACCGCTGAGCTAACCGCCCAACGAACCGGGTTATCGTAACAGAGTGTGCAGCCGTGACGCTAGGGTTTGGCCGCACGTGGCTCAATATTCTTGTGGAACAAAAGTTGCCCTGCGATTCCGTTGCAGACCAACTTTCGACGGCGCCGGGCCCCAGGGTTAGAGAGCATCAAACTTCAGCCGGAAAACCCCCCGAATTTCATGCACCATTTGAGTGTCGTTGCAAGTCTTCAGCACTGTGCGGCTGGTCCACCATCCGGCGCGTGTCTCAGGTCGCAACGGTTCGGACCGGCTTGCCAATCGGCCCCGAAGCATATTCATTGTTTCTGCACGCATACCCCCGTGAATTCCCTCTAACTCACACAAATTAAAACCCTGTACGTCGGTACAGCAGCAAAAATTTGCCTGTGCATGCGTACAGGTTCGCTCGCGACGTATCGGATGTTAGCTGATTCACTACGACTGGCCTACCCGGTGACCTTTTGCGGCAGGGGTGCGTGCTACGCTCGCTTATCGGGTGGAGTTAGGACCACTCTCGTACACTTATGTCTTCTCGCCTGGGCGAAATTCTGGTTAAAGACAGCCTGATCACTGCTGATCAGCTTAAGCAGGCGCTCGAACATCAGAAAAAGAGCGGCGGCAGGCTGGGAACTTGCCTGGTGAAGCTAGGGCTGGTCAGCGACGACGACATTACCGCAGTGCTTTCGCGGCAGTATGGCGTCCCGTCCATCAATCTAAAGTTCTACGAGGTCGATCCGGCGGTGATCAAACTGGTCCCTCAAGAGACCGCTATCCGCTATCAGATCGTTCCGCTGTCGCGTGTCGGCTCTACCTTAACCATAGCGATGACGGACCCGACCAACGTCTTCGCCATGGACGATATCAAGTTCATGACCGGCTTCAATGTCGAGCCGGTGGTCGCTTCAGAGACGGCTATCAGCGAGGCGATCCACAAATTCTACGGCGACGTGGAAAGCGTGGAACAACTCGACAAGGTGATGAAGGACCTTGCCGGGGATGAATCAGCTTCGCTCGAACTATCGGCGGAAGAAGCAGAGATGGATCTGGCTACCTTGGAGAAGGCCGCCGAGGAAGCTCCCATCATTAAGCTCGTGAACCTGATCCTGACGGACGCAGTGAAGCGCGGAGCGAGCGACATTCACGTGGAGCCGTACGAAAAGGATTATCGCGTGCGGTTCCGCATAGACGGCATTTTGCAAAACGTGATGGCGCCGCCCATGAAATTGAAAGATGCGATCACCAGTCGCATCAAGATCATGGCCAAGCTGGACATCAGCGAAAAGCGCCTGCCGCAAGACGGTCGCATCATGATCAAGTACATGAAGGATGGGAAAAAGAAGGAACTGGATTTCCGTGTTTCCACCGTCCCCACACTGTTCGGCGAAAAAATCGTCATGCGCTTGCTGGACAAAGAGAACCTGCGTCTGGACATGACGAAATTGGGATTTGAGCAGGAGTCGCTGAGTAAATTCGAACGCCAGATTTTGCGGCCTTACGGCATGGTGCTGGTAACCGGGCCGACCGGATCAGGAAAAACCAATACGCTGTATTCCTCCGTCGCGCGGCTGAATACTCCGGAAACGAACATCATGACCGCCGAGGATCCGGTCGAATTCCAGCTCCCAGGAATCAACCAGGTCCAGATGAAAGAGCAGATCGGTTTGAATTTCGCTTCTGCTTTGCGCGCCTTCTTGCGACAAGACCCGAACATTATTCTGGTCGGCGAAATTCGTGACTTTGAAACGGCGGAAATTGCGGTGAAAGCCGCACTGACGGGTCACCTAGTGCTTTCTACGCTGCACACCAATGATGCTCCATCCACCATCAGCCGATTGATGAATATGGGTATTGAACCCTTCCTTGTGGCCACGTCGGTCAACCTGATTTGCGCACAACGCCTGGTGCGCCGCATTTGCAGCGGTTGCAAGGAACCCATGCAAATCTTGCCGCAAGCCTTGATCGACGCGGGGTACACCAAGGAAGAAAGCGAAAAGACCGTCGTTCATCACGGGCGCGGCTGCGGCACCTGCAATAACACCGGATATAAAGGACGCGTCGGTCTCTATGAAGTGATGGAGATCAATGATGAGTTGCGCGAGCTCATTCTGGTGGGCGCATCGGCGCTGGAGCTCAAGCGAAAGGCTCTGGAGACCGGGATGATTACCCTGCGACGCAGCGGCCTGATCAAGGTCGCTCTGGGACACACGACACTGGAAGAAGTAGTACGAGAAACGGTTCTTTAAGCGGAGGAAACATGGCTGGCATCACGTTAAGCGAGCTACTGAAGAAGATGATCGAAATGGGCGGCAGCGACTTGCACCTCTCTACCAACAGCGCACCGCGCATTCGCGTGCACGGGAAGCTGCGTCCTCTGGATATGCCTCCGCTGACTGCAGCCGACACCAAGGCGCTGGCCTACAGCGTGCTGACGGACGTGCAGAAGCACCGGCTGGAAGAGAATCTCGAACTGGACTTTTCCTTCGGTTTGAAGAGTCTGGCGCGGTTCCGCGGCAACATTTTCCACCAGCGCGGCGCGGTGGCGGCCGTCTTCCGTACGATTCCCTGGGAGATCAAGTCCTTCGACGCGTTAGGGCTTCCGCCGGTGGTTCGCGGCTTGTGCGATAAGCCACGCGGCCTAGTTCTGGTGACTGGTCCGACCGGCTCGGGTAAATCGACCACGCTCGCGGCCATGCTCGACAAGATCAACAACGAGCACGAAGAACACATGATCACGATCGAGGACCCGATCGAGTTCCTACACAACCATAAGAAATGCCTGGTGAACCAGCGCGAAGTGCACTCGGACACGCATTCGTTTTCGAATTCGTTGCGCGCCGCGCTGCGCGAAGATCCCGACGTGGTGCTGATCGGCGAAATGCGCGACCTCGAGACCATCGAATCGGCTCTGCGCATCGCGGAAACCGGTCACTTGACGTTTGCTACTTTGCACACCAACTCAGCGGTCTCGACGATCAACCGTATCGTGGACGTTTTCCCCGCGCACCAGCAGCCGCAAGTGCGCGCGCAACTCTCCATGGTGCTGGAAGGAATTCTTTGCCAATCGCTGCTTCCGAAGATTGACGGCCGCGGCCGCGCCATGGTGATGGAAATCCTGATTCCCACGGCTGCGATCCGCAACCTGATCCGCGAAGACAAAATTCACCAGATTTATTCGGCCATGCAAACCGGCACGGGGGCATCCGGCATGCAGACGTTTAACCAGAGCCTGGCCAACGCCTATTTCCAGAAACTCATCACCATGGACGTGGCGATGGCTCGTTCGTCGCATCCCGACGAATTGCAGGATTTAATCAACCGAGGCGTGACCTCACCAACACAAAGCAGCAAGGCGCCAGTTCGCCGGTAAGCGAGAAAGGTACAGGAGGAACAGATCATGCCGGTCTTTACATATAAGGGAGTGAATCGGACGGGATCAGCTGTGAGCGGCGAACGAACGGCTGAATCCAAGGCCGAATTGGCCGCCACACTTCGCCGCGAGCAAATCAATGTGAGCAAGCTCTCGGAGAAGGGCAAGGAGTTTAACATTCCCTCCTTCGGCGGAGGGAAAGTCGACTCCAAGGAACTGGCGGTCTTCACGCGCCAATTCTCGGTGATGATCGACGCCGGCTTGCCGCTGGTTCAGTGCCTGGAGATTCTCGCGGGCCAGCAGGAGAACAAAACCTTTCAAAAGGTTTTGACCGGCGTGCGCGCTTCTGTCGAGGGCGGCGCGAGTCTAGCCACTTCGATGAAGCAATACGAAAAGGTTTTCGACCCGCTTTACTACAACATGGTCGATGCCGGTGAGACCGGCGGTATTTTGGACACCATTCTGCAGCGGCTGTCCACCTACATCGAAAAGAACGTCAAACTCAAACGCGCGGTGAAGTCGGCGATGATCTATCCGATCGCCGTGTTGGGCATCGCCGGCGGCGTTATCGTCCTGCTGCTCTGGAAAGTGGTCCCGATTTTCACGCAGTTGTTTAACGGTCTAGGCGTTGAGTTGCCGCTTCCGACGCGCATCGTCATCGGACTCAGCAATTTCGTCGGCAGCATCTACGGATTGTTGATTGCAGCCTGCATTGTCGGATCCGGATTTGCTTTGAAAATGTGGTACGGCACTCCTCAGGGCCGCTACGCGCTGGATGCTTTCATCTTAAAAATCCCCATGATCGGGCCGTTGATGCGCAAGATTGCCGTTGCTCGATTCACCCGCACGTTAGGCACCCTGATCTCAAGCGGCGTGCCGATTCTTGAGGGCCTGGATATCACCGCGCGCACTTCCGGCAACGCTGTGATCGAAAAGGCCATCATCGAAACACGTAAGGCAGTCGAAGCCGGTCGCTCTCTCGTTGACCCCTTGAAAGAAACCGGGGTGTTCCCAGGAATGGTGACGCAGATGATTGGCGTCGGCGAACAAACCGGCGCGATGGACGCCATGCTCCAGAAGATCGCCGACTTCTACGAGGACGAAGTAGACGCGGCGGTGAAAGACCTTTTGACCGCGATGGAACCATTGATGATCGTGGTTTTAGGTGTGGTCGTCGGCGGCATCGTCATTTCCATGTACCTGCCTTTGTTCTCGTTGATCGGCAAACTGGCAGGCAAGTAGGAATCGAATAGTATCGCTGATCGCGGGCGCTTCGCTTATCGAAGAGCCCGCGATGACGCAGTCCGTCGCACGAGACTGCCGCAAAGCAGCAAGGTGAAGCGTCTTACATGAAATCCACACCCAGTGTAAACGAGTGGCTGCGTTGGCTGGCACGAGTGCGATTTCTCGCGATACCGGTGCTGGTCGGAGTCGTAATCGCCGCGCGACACTGGACCCCCATTACCGTCTCCGTTCATGCCTTCGTTCCGCTCGTAATTCTGTGGTACGCGCTGGCAATCGGTTACGTTTTCTTGCAACGCTGGATGCCGGAAGCGCGTTGGCACGCTCACATGCAAGTCGCCTGCGACCTGGTGATGATTACCGGAATCGTGTACACAACCGGGGTCCAGGATAGTTACTTTATCTCTCTTTACATGCTGGCTATCTTGATGGCCAGCGCTCTATTCTCACGTCGCGGCGTTTTCATGGCCGCGGCAGTGAGTTTCATACTTCTGGGCGGAGTCTTCGAACTCACATATTACGGCGTGTTGCCGCGCACTTCGAATTCAACCCCAACGTTACGCGTCCTGAATTCCGGGCTGGCCAGCAACTTGTTCGCGTTTTTCGCGGTGGCTTACCTGGGAAGTTTGTTAGCCCAAACGCTGCGTAAGAAAGGCTTGGAACTTGCGGCAAAGAGCGAGGAACTGAAGGACCTGCAGACCTTCAACCAAGACATCATTGAATCCATGCGCGGCGGACTCCTCACGACCGATTTGGAGGGCCGCATCCTCGTGATGAATCGATCCGGCGCGGAAATCGTAGGCAGTGGGCTGGGAGTGCTGCGCGGTGAAACAATTCAGGACGTCTGCCCCGGGTTCTGGCCGGTGGAGAGTGATGAACAGGGAATTCCCCTCGCTACGCGCAAGGAAATCGAGATCAAGACTCCCGCAGGAGCGACTAGATTCCTGGGCCTTTCGATTTCTCCGTTGCGCACGGCGCAGAACCAAAACACCGGTTATGTATACAACTTCCAGGATTTGACGGAATTAAAGAGATTGGAACGGGAAGTGGTGACCAAAGAGCGTATGGCCGCGCTGGGCCGCCTCTCAGCAGCCATCGCGCACGAAATCCGCCAGCCTCTGACTGCAATGACCGGAGCGCTCAAGGAATTGGCTCGCTTGGCGCCTCTCGATGACGACGATAAGAAGCTGGTCCACATAGTGAGCCGGGAATCGCAGCGATTGAATCAAATCATCACCGATTTTCTCAATTATTCGCGGCAGAAAACGTATTCGTTCGCAGACGTCGATGTGGTGCCACTGATCGAAGATACGTTGCTCTTGTTGGAGCGCGACGCGACTGCACTGGGCAAATTTCGCATCGTTCGGGATTTTAAGGTTTGCAGTCTTCGCGCGAGGGCCGACCGTGACGCCCTGAAGCAGGTTTTCTGGAACCTGTGCAACAACGCATTGCGCGCCATGCCCGCCGGAGGCGTGCTTACCATCAGTCTGGATTCAGCAGATGCCTGGGCGCGTATTCGGATCAAGGACACTGGCGCAGGAATTGCCTCCAACCAAATGACTCGCATCTTTGAGCCGTTTCAATCTGGATTCGCTGGGGGAACCGGACTCGGGTTGGCAATCGTATATCAGATTCTGCAAGCGCACCGTGGCCAGGTCCGCGTCGAGACGGAGATGGGCGCGGGTGCGGAGTTCATCGTTGAAATACCACTCTCCGCTCGCGCAGTGGGGCGTGCGACCTCTCAAGTCAATCTGTTCGATGTGAACTTTCAAGCAGTAGGGAAGGGGTAGCCGGTCATGGCCCACCTACTGGTTGTCGATGACGAACCCTCGATTTGCGAGCTTCTGGAAATCAGCTTTCGCAAGGAAGGGCATAAAGTAGAAGTGGCTTCTAGTGGACAGGCTGCCAAGAAGCGGCTGGCCTCTCAAGTCTTCGACATCGTGATATCCGATATCTGCATGCCGGACATGGACGGCGTGGAACTGCTCCAGTATTCGAAGGAAGTGTCTCCCTCTTCTATTTTCATTCTTATCACGGGTGTACCGACCGTCGATACAGCCATCGACGCCGTGAATTTTGGTGCTGACCGCTACGTTATCAAGGGTGACCGTCTTTTGGATGAGCTGCGCCCGGCGGTAAAGCGCATCGCTGAAAATCAAGCTTTGAAAAAGGAAGCGGGCGAGTTGCGGCGGCAACTCCGGCGGTTTACCGGTTTCGACCACATCATCGGAACCAGTGCCAAGATGCGCCGTCTCTTCGAACTGATCGAAACAATTTCCCCGCAATCCAGCCGGGTCCTAATTACGGGCGAGAGCGGCACGGGCAAAGAACTCGTAGCGCGAGCGATTCACGAAAATAGCGCGCGTGCGAAAGCGCCGTTTATCACTATTAACTGCGGAGCTTTTCCAGAGACTCTGCTGGAATCGGAACTCTTCGGATACATGCGCGGTTCGTTTACCGGAGCGAATGAAAATCGCCGCGGATTGTTCCAGGCTGCCGACGGCGGGACTCTGTTCATGGACGAAATCGGGAACATGAGCCTGACCATGCAGGTGAAACTCTACCGCGTTCTGCAGGAAGGCAAAGTGCGCCCGCTGGGCAGCACGGAAGAAACCGACGTCGATGTTCGCGTGATCGCGGCAACGAATAAGGACTTCTCCAAGGAAATCGCGGAAGGACGATTCCGCGAGGATCTTTACTACCGCTTGAGCGTGATACCAATCCATATTCCACCGTTGCGAGAGCGGCCTGAGGATATTCCCTTGCTGGCGCGCGCCTTCCTGGATCGCTACTCTAAGTCGATGGGCAAGAAAATCGAGGCCATCGACACGGAAGCCATGCGTCGGCTGGAAGTTTATGACTGGCCGGGAAACGTGCGCGAACTCGAAAATACGATTGAGCGAGCCGTTGCGCTGGAGGGGTCTTCGAGGATTTCCACCGACGGACTGCCGGTGCATATCCGCGATCACTATCAAGAGTCGGTCTCGCACGGCGATGGGAATGGCAATGGCCACAGCTCAATCCTTCCCGAAGAGGGAATTGATCTCGAAATGCACATCCAGAAACTCGAGCGGTCCTTCCTGCTGGCCGCCATGGAACGTTCAGGCGGCGTCCGTACCCGGGCGGCCGAAAACCTGAAGATGTCCTACCGGTCATTTCGCCACTACGCGAAAAAATACGGAATTTAAGCTAACCAACGAGCGCCGCGTTCAGTCAATTCGGAATGACAATATTCGGCAACCTTCCGAGTTGGAACCCCCATTTGCTTCAGGCCACGCCAAAGCGACGACACGTGATGGTCGGTATGTCTATGAAAGCGTGAGTTATAATAGGGTGTGCCGCAAGAGTGACCCCCGGTTCCAGCTTGGCATCGTGTTTGCACATAGAGCGGGCGTACCCCGCCAGGGAGTACTAGAGAAATTGAGGAGCTGATGCTCCTAGGAGAGAAAATGAATAAGAAACAAAAGGGTTTCTCGTTGATCGAGTTGCTGATCGTCGTCGCGATCATTTTGATTATCGCGGCCATCGCTATCCCGAACCTGCTGCGCGCCAAGATCGCTGCGAACCAGTCTTCGGCAGTCGGTTCGCTGCGTACTCTTTCTTCGGCTCAGGCTGCTTTTCAGTCGACCTACAATGACGGCTACGCTACCAGCTTGGCCGGACTTGGCGGAGCGGGCGGCACCTGCGCAGCTCCGGGTTTGATCGACCCGGTTCTGGCAGCCGGCACCAAGAGCGGTTACACGGCGACCTACACCAACGACGGCGTTGTGGTCGGCGTCGGCGCGGTTCCTTCCGGTTGTGCAGCGTGGGGCAGCACTGGCTATAACTTCGCCAATGACCCGCTGTCTGCTAACACCGGTACGACGCACTATTGCATCGACGAGAGCGGTGTGATTCGCGGCGGCGCGGCGGCACTCGCGTCACCTTGCACCACCTCGGGCGGCGCGCCACTGCAGTAAAGTTCGAGCCCAGCCCTAAAGGGGAGGAAGTTACAAACTTCCTCCCCTTTTTATTTTTTTGGCGGCAATTGGCAGTGCTCAGTCAGGAACAATCAGCAGAAGGCCCACCGCGGGCTTCGCCCAACGGGCTAGTAACCGTTGAGCCGTATCCGGCAATGAAACTGGGAACAACGGTCGTCGATAGCTCTTGTAGATGTCAAAATTGACTACGGTCCAAAATGGCAGAAAGCGGATATGTTCGGCCCCGGCAGGAAGGTTTCTCGCTCATTGAGCTCTTGATCGTTGTCGCGATCATCCTCGTTATTGCCGCCATCGCCATTCCCAGCTTCTTGCGGGCGAAAATAGCAGCCAACCAGGCGTCCGCGATTTCCTCTCTGCGAACTATCGTAAGCGCCGCAGCGATGTACTCGACGACCTATAGCAATGGATTTCCCGCCAGCTTCAGCACTCTGGGTGGATCCGGAACTGCCAGTTGCAGTTCGGCAAGCTTGCTCGATCCGCTTCTCAGCACGGCCCCGAACACAAAGAGCGGTTACCAATTCAACTATCAGCCTGAGGGATTAGCGATAGCTATCGCAGCGCCAGGCTGTGGCGCGGGCGGGTATTACGGCTATCTTGCGACCGCAACCCCGACGTTTAACGGAATAACCGGACAAAGCAGTTACTGCGCAAACGAGCCTGGAACCCTATATTTCAACTCCAATGGTTTAGCGGCAGGCACGCCCGCGGCTTGCGTCGCTGGCTCACAACTTCAATAGCGTTGCGGCGCTGGTGCGCCCCCCCGGGCGGTTTGGTCCCCTGAAAGGTGGTCCTCTGATAAAATCAGTGTGATGCCGTTTCCAATTCTTTTTCTCTTCTTGCTGTTCGCGAAACCCATTCCTTCTGATGACGCCCGCTCGGTAGCGCGTGCGCTGGAAGCGCGGTATCAGCACGCGCAGACGCTAACCGCGGAGTTTTACGAACGCTACAGCGATGGCAGCGGCGGCGATACGGCTGAGTCCGGCGTTGTGTATTTTTCACGGCCGGGACGCATGCGCTGGGAATACGAATCGCCGGAGACGAAACTGTTTGTAGTCGACGGCACGAACGTCTGGTTTTACGTTCCGGCGGACCACACTGCGAGCCACGCCAAGGTCAAAGAAAGCTCTGACTGGCGGACGCCGCTGGCTTTGCTGACCGGCAAGGCAAACTTCACGCGATTGTGCCGTACGATCGAAAAGGTGGACTCGACGACTGACCATAATCCTGCGGACCGGCCGACGGGGGCAGAGAATACCGTGTTACGTTGCGTGCCTCGCGGTGTTTCGAATGATGGGAGTGAAGATATTCGCGAAGTATTGATCGAGTCCGATCCCAACGCTCACTTGGTGCGATTAGTGATTCGCCAGCCCGGAAACCTACAAACTGAATTCCGGTTCGGCAACTGGGAGGAGAATGTGCCCATAACCGAGTCGCGGTTTCATTTTGAACCACCGCCCGGTGTTGCCGTTGTGGATGAGGCCACGCTAGCCGGCTCAATCCATTGAATATGCGATATAATTCCTTACCCACCCCCTTGTGCTTAGGAAAAACCCGGCCGTTCCGTTCCATTTAGTGTTTCGAGGTTGTGCTAAACTTTAATCAAGACGCCTCCTAACCGAGGCCGTCTATACCCCAGTGGCTCAGTATGTATGTAAAGTCGGAGATACGTCCGGCCGCGTCTTCCAACAATTGGAGACGGCTCAGTCCGAGGGCGAAGTCCGCCAAAAATTGTCCGAGCGTGGATACCACGTTTTTTCGATCAAGAATGAATTCAACGTCCTGTCTTATTTCAGCAGCGCCGGCCGCGCGCACAAAGTTCAAGTCAATGACTTCCTGATCTTCAATCAGCAGTTCAACACACTTATCAAGGCCGGCCTTCCCATCCTTCGGGCATTGGACCTTCTAGCAGAACGCGCCGCAGCGCCCCGCCTGCGGCCGGTTTTGCAAGATGTTCGCCAGAAGGTTCGCGATGGCGCCTTGCTTTCCGAAGCGCTGGAAGCGCAGGGTTCGTTCCCTGCCGTATACGTTACGGCGATAACGGCCGGAGAGCGCAGCGGAAATCTTACCGGAGTTCTGGACCAGTACATTTCGTATCTGCGGGTAAGCAGCGGTTTTAAAAAGGCCCTGGTCACCGCGCTGATCTATCCCGCTATTCTGGTTATCGCCGTAATCGTGACCATGGCGTATCTGGTTACTTATGCTATGCCGCAGTTCGCGAAACTGTACCAGGATCTGGGCATCAAGCTCCCGTCCATTACGCAGTTCATGCTGGCCATTGCAGTTCCATTGCGGAATTATTTTCTAATAGTTTTTGCGGTGCTGGTAGTTGTTGCTTTCGCGATTTTCGTTTGGACTCGTTCTGAACAGGGCGCGCTCGCCATCGATCGTTTGAAACCCAAGATTCCTGTTTTTGGCGATATCTGGCTGAAATCGCAAATCGCACAGTTCGTGCGCACGCTTTCAACTTTGCTTGCCGGCGGCACCCCGCTCGTAGCCGGCCTGGAGACTTCAGCACGTGCCATTGGCAGCCGGTTGATAGCAACTTCGGTGCAGGGCGCGGCAGCCCGAGTGCGCGAAGGTAAAACTCTCCACGAAAGCCTTGCTGATACGCGACTGATACCGGACCTTGCGTTGGAAATGATCGAAGTGGGCGAAGCTTCCGGCGCTCTTGCGGCGATGCTTACCAGCGTCGCCGAATTTTACGAAGAGGAAGTAAGCACACGTTTGCAACGCACGCTAATCTGGATATCGCCTGCGATTTTGGTGATCATGGCGGTTGTGGTAGGCTTTATCTTGATTTCACTCTACTTGCCATTATTCTCCCTCCAGATGACTTCCGGCTAGGGCCCTATGGCTACATCGACTAACAATCCGGTTATTCCCGGCGTCACCAACAACGACGACGCCGAGCGCGATCAAGCGCGCCGCCTGGCGGAACGATATCGCTGCCCGTTCGTCGACTTGCGCGAGCAGCGTATCGATCCCGAGCTCTTCCGCAGCATTCCCGCCGAGTTGATGTTTCGCTACAAGTTCGTCCCGCTCGAAGCACATGACACCACTTTGATGGTCGCGATGGCTGACCCCAGCCAATTACAACTGACCGACGAGCTTTCACTGTTGCTCGGCAAGCGCTTGCAGATCAGGGTGGCCACAACCTCGCAGATTGACGACCTGCTCAAGCGCACCGAGCAGTCGCAGCGCGTGCTGGACCAGGCGACTGAAGGCTTCACGCTTCAGGTAGTAGGCGACGAAGAGGACAGTGAAGAAAATATTTCGATGGACAAACTCACGCGCGATACTGGCGTGAGTCCCGTCGTTCGTTTGGTCGACACCGTAATCTTCACGGCGCTCGAACGGCGCGCGAGCGACATCCACATCGAAACGCGCAACACGGAAGTGGTGGTGAAGTACCGTATCGATGGTGTACTGCAATACGCCATGCAACCTCTGGCCAAGGAATGGCACGCCACGATTCTTTCGCGCATCAAGGTCATGAGCGAACTCGATATCGCCGAGCGCCGCGTGCCCCAAGACGGCCGCTTTCGCGTCCGTTATAAGGGCCGCTTCGTCGATTTCCGCGTTTCGATCATGCCGTCCGTGCACGGCGAAGACGCGGTTCTGCGCGTCCTGGACAAAGAGACGCTGAGCGAAAAATTCCGCAATCTGACCCTGGATGTAGTGGGCTTCGACGGGCCGGACAAGGTGCGTTTCCGCCGCTACATTCAAGAGCCTTACGGCATGGTGCTGGTCACCGGACCCACCGGCTCGGGAAAAACCACGACCCTGTACGCAGCCATCAACGAAATCAAGAACGACGAAGACAAGATCATCACGATTGAAGATCCGGTCGAGTATCAGGTGCGCGGCATTACGCAGATTCCGGTAAACGAAAAGAAGGGTCTCACATTCGCGCGCGGGCTGCGTTCCATCCTTCGTCACGACCCCGACAAGATCATGGTGGGAGAAATCCGCGACCAGGAAACTGCACAAATCGCCATTAACTCCGCGCTGACCGGCCACCTGGTTTTCACCACGGTTCACGCGAACAATTGCACCGACGTAATCGGCCGCTTCATCAACATGGGCGTTGAGCCTTACAATTTCGTCTCGGCCCTCAACTGCATCATGGCACAGCGCCTGGTTCGCGTAATCTGCGAAAACTGCAAGAAGCAAGTTCATTACACTCCGGAAACTCTGAAGGAATCGGGATTAGACCCGCAAGAATGGTCGACCGTGCCGTTCTACGAGGGAACGGGCTGTCTGGAATGTTCGGGCAGCGGCTACCGCGGACGTTCCGCAATCACCGAATTGCTCGATCTTTCAGACCACATCCGCGAGATGATCATTAACCGGCGGCCGACATCTGAAATCAAGCGCGTCGCCCGTGAAGAAGGAATGTCGTTTTTGCGGGATTCAGGTTTGGCCAAGGTGCGAGCCGGCACCACCACGTTGCGCGAAATTAACAAGGTGACGTTCCTTGACTAGTTCCGCTACCCTGACAACCAGATTTTTTGATATAGGTCCAGTGCGGCGTCTTGAGCGATGGCTCAACGCCATGCCGCACCCGTCGCTGGTCATCGAGATTGCCTCCACGCATGTAGCCGCGGCCCAATGGTCGAAGACCGGCGGAAGTCTCGAAGCCCATGCCACGGAACCTTTGCCAATCGGCGCCATTATGCCCTCGCCTGTGGATGCCAATGTTGTGCAGCCTGAGGCCGTCAAGACTGCGCTACGCAAGGTTTTCAATCGCGTCCCGGTATCCGATGCGCCGCTGGCGTTATTGATTCCGGATCCCGTCGTGCGCGTCTTTATTCTGCCGTTCGACACGTTGCCGCGCCGCACGGATGAAGCTCTACCACTTCTGCGCTGGCGCTTGAAGAAAAGCGTGCCCTTCGACATGGACGAGACCGTCGTTTCCTGGATGCGTCAGAGCGGGCGCGAAGGAACTCTGGAAGTCATTACGTCGGTTGCGAGACAGAGAATCGTTCGCGAGTACGAAGAGATTCTAGCGCCGCAGGGTGCGACCGCAGGGGTGGTCATGAGTTCGACTCTCGCTGCATTGCCCTTGCTGGGCGACCAGGGCGCGACACTTCTTGCGCGCATGAGCGGCAAGACGTTGACCACTGCAATCGTCAACAGCGAAAAGCTCTGCGTATATCGTTCGACAGAAATGTCCAGCGAAGCCTTCCTTCTTGATCCGCAGGCCATGCTCGACGAAATTTTCCCAGCGATCGCTTATTACCAGGATACCTGGGGAGGCTTACCAGACTATGCGCGAATAGCCGGCTTCGGCCCGCGCGAAGAAGTGTTCCGCCGTGCGCTTTCCGCGGAGCTGAAGTGCCCGATCGGAGCGCTCGGCGAATCCGAAACCGCGCTGCAATTGCAATCTCCCGCGAAGCAGTTATTGTATGAAGATCTCGACGCCCTCGTCGGCTGGATGCTAAATGGAGGTTCCTGAGCAACTCGTTTGCGTTGGGGACTATGAAGCTTCGACTTAACCTATCGACGACTCCGCTGGAGAACAAACGGCCGTTCATCGCCGCGACGGCGGCGTTGGGCATTTTGGGTGTGCTTGTTTTTCTGTTGTTGGGCGAAGCCGCTTACACCTCGTGGGGCGCGAATCGAACTCTGCGGCAGGCGATTGCTCGCTGGCAGTCGGAAATTCATACCAATCAGGAAAAGCAAGCCGCGCTGCAAGCTTATTTTCAGACGACGCAGGCCCAGCAAGTACTCGATCGCGCCGCGTTCCTGAATTCGCTCATCGGCCAGCGTAGTTTTCCGTGGACCAAGATTTTTATGGATCTAGAGCAGACTCTTCCGCCCGGCGTTCGCGTGGTCAGCATTTCTCCCAAGCTTGAAAGTGGACGAGCGCGCGTGGAACTTACAGTTGGGGCGGAATCAGACGAGAGCAAGATCAAGTTTTTGCAGGCCCTGGAAAAGTCCGGCGTCTTCACGGATATTCGCGTCAACGACGACAGGCATCAGGACCAACCAGGAACGATCGACAAAATCACGCTGCAATTGACAGCGTGGTATTCGACGACTTAACGATGAACGAATCCTGGAAAATCTGGAAACGAGTGATTGTGGCGGTGGTCGTGGTGGTGTTCGCTGCGGACCTGGGCCTCGTCTACATTTTATGGCAATCGTCGCGCGAAGGCGCTGCGGCTATGGCCGCGCAGCGCGATCATTTAGCACTCCAAGCCAAATTCCTGAAAGGCGATGTTGCGCGCGGCGAGCAGATTCGCCAGTCGCTCTCAGGGGTAGGGAAGGAATATGACGGTTTTTACCGTACCGCCTTTCTCGGCACCGCCGAGGGATATTCCGCGATCGATGAAGATTTGGGTACGATCGCCAACAAAGCGGGGCTGAGGAGTTCAGGGATCACCTTTCAGGAAAAAGAAGTCAAGGGACGCGGAGTAGAAGAAGTACAGATATCCGACACGGTGGAAGGTGATTACCCGTCAATCATTCAGTTCATCAACGGGCTGGAACGTTCCAAGTATTTTTATCTTTTGAGTGATTTGAAATTAGATTCAGCAACGACCGGAAACGGAATCCGGCTGCATCTGGAATTGCGCACCTACTTCAGGACCTGAGCGATGTGGAAACGAATCCAGATCTACGTGTTGGCGGCGCTGTTGCTGATTGGCATCTACGCCTATTTCGCCAGTCGTAGTGAGGAGCCTGGTCTTGGGGGCGTACTGGCGTCCGATCCGACATTCCATCCGTTGAACGTAGAAGAACCGCATCTGCGCCTCGATTTGCTCGCGAAGATCAAGAATCTCGAGTATTCCGGATCGCACCGGAACATTTTCACGTTTGGTCCCGCACCTCCGCCGCCGAAAACCAAAGAGGAAATCGCGCGCGAAAACTTCCAAAGGCAAGGGCCGCAGCAGCCTCCCCCTCCTCCGCCCGTGAGTGTGCCTGCGCAGTTCTTCGGTTATGCGTCCATGCCGCAAAGCGGCAAGCACGTGGCGTTCTTTTTGCAAGGTGAGGATGTATTGGTTGTCGAGGAAGGCTCCGTATTCTTGGGCCGGTACCGGCTGGATAAGATTGGAAATGATTCGGCGGAAGTGGAAGAAGTTTCGTCGGGAAGACATGCCACGGTACAAATGACGCAGCCCACCGGCGCCGGCCTCGAACCGGGCGCCAATCCAAACGCGCCAAATATGGTGAGCCAGTGACGGAGGTAAAAATCTCGTCACTGTGCCTTGACCGGCTCATTTCGCGCGCGCGGGCTTTCTTGCCAAAGCCAAATGGAAAAGTTCGTGGCCAGCGGACATCGCGGGAATCCGGATTTGGTTTTCTGCTGGCGCTCGGATTGATGGTCTTCTTTATCGCCGCAACGCTGGTGGTTCTCGAACGGGGAGCGACACAAAAGCGGCGGCAGCGCGAAGCAGAAGCGATCTGGCGAGGAAACCAGTACGTTCGCGCGATTAGACTTTTTTTCCACAAGACCGGCCGCTATCCGCGGGACCTGGAAGAATTGCAAAAAGGTCTGCCTCAACTTCATTTTCTTCGTCAGTCGTACAAAGATCCCACCAATCCTTCGGATGGCGCCTGGCGTTTCATCTATGTCAATGCTGCGGGCCAGATAATCGGCAGCACAAAGTACGCCACCTTGCAGCAGATGGCATTGCTCGACCAGTACGGGGGCCAACTGCCCGTGCCCGGAGCGAACGGTCAGCCTGGGCAACCAGGCGTGCCAGTTTCGAGTCTTGCAGATGCGGGCAACAATCCTAATTCGCCGCAGGGCCAAAACCCAACGAGCGGACTCGGCTTGGCCAACAGCAATGGAACGGGCGGGGGTGGGGCAAATATCGGCACGGATACGTCAGGCCAAGGCGGGACTACCAGCTCCACCAATTCGCCGACCGACGGACAGAACTCCCAATCTCCCAACGGTCAGAATCCACAGAACCCGCAGAATCCTCAAAATCCCCAAAGCCCCTTTGGGAGTTCGCCTACCTCCGGAAACTTTCAAAACCCTTCGAACCAAATTAACCCTCTCGTTCCGCTTCAAGCGGGGCAAGCCGGAGCGGGCGGCGCGCTTGGCACAGTGAACCTGGCGGCAATGGCTTTGCTGAAACCTACGGGACCCGTCGACGGACCAGTCCTGGGAGCTTATCTCACAGGAGTGGCGGGCAAGCGCGAGGTGGCATCGCAGAAGGTCTACCACGGCGGGAAGAAGTACATTAACTGGGAATTTATCTGGAACCCGATTGAGGACGCGCAGGCCGCGATGCAGCAGCAGTTAAACGGCGGGGGCGCCGCGCCCATAGGTCAGGGTGTAGCAGGCGCTGGCGGAGTTTCAGGATTCTCTACCTCTGGCATCGGAACCAGCAGCGGTTTCGGAAACAGCAACCCCGGTTTCGGCCAGCAGAATCCGTCGCCATCGCCGGCACAGCCAACAAGTCCCACACCGCAACAAAATCCACAATAGTCTCCGCTGCTTCTATCATCACGACAAATTCGAAGGTTGTTTTAATTTTTGAACGAAGGGGTTTTGTCTTTTGCAATTTTCGAAGTGATTTGCCTTACGTAATTTTGAGTCTCGGCGAATGGAGGGATTCCGCCGTAACGCGCGACCACTTCAGGTCCGGCGTTATAGGCGGCGAGCGCCAGTTTCAGGTTTCCACGATAGCGAGCGAGCAGATCTTTCAGATAGTGAGTGCCGGCGTCGATGTTCTGCGCCGGATCGAAGATATTCATAACAGAGTACTGCGTCGCCGTTTTTGGCAGCAACTGCATCAGGCCGAGCGCTTGCTTGCGGGATACCGCACGCGGATTAAAATTCGATTCCACGGCAATCACTCGCGCGATCAGGGCTTCATCGAGTCCATGTTTTTGCGCAGCAGCGTGAATCAAGTTCGCGAAGGGGCCCGTTAACGCCACGGGTTCCGGTGGCAACGCTTCAAAATGTTCTTCCGGTTCGATGGCGACCAGATCTTCTGCCGGCACATTGACCGTCCCGCCATCGACCGTTAAGCGCACTTGCGCGCCGTCGTTTTCGTACCCCGTAATGTGAAGCCGTAATCCTGAGCGCAACACGGCATAATCGGCTCGCGCGCCGGGTGCTAACACGACAGACAGGGCTAGCAAGGCGCCGATCGTTGACAGCCGTGTTGTGGCGTGTTCGGTCATGCTCTCAAGCTTTCAACGCTCAGTTACGCCCAGCGTCGTTCAGCGCATATTTGTGAATCGCCTCGGCCAAGCCGTCCTCATCGTTCGTCAACGTAACCGGCCAACCGTGCGATTTCAGTTCTGCTACCGAGTTACCCATCACCACCGGGCAGCCTGCAAATTCCAGCATTTCGCGATCGTTCCAGTTATCGCCGATGGCCATCACGTTCTCGGCCGAAATACCGCGCCGTCGCGCCCATTCTTTCAAAGTCTTGCCCTTGGTCACGCCGGGGCACAAAACGTCAAGAATCGAAAAATCGCGGCTTTCGTACTCCGTCAACGCCAGCATGAACTCGCCCGCGCCCGATATTTCAGCGAGCGTTTTCATCGCCGCACGCATCGGCATGCAGTTCCCAGCGTACATTACCTGAATTGGGTCTTCGCCGTTAAGGCAATCATCCAGCGGAGCCATTTCACCGATGTACTCGCGGTTGCGCCGGAAGTAGCCGCCCCGAAAGGGATCGTCCCAATCCACCTTCTCCATCATCACCTGACGAGCGCCGGGTCGATCGAAAACGACTGCCGCATTGGCGCGAAATTCCAGCGTAGATTTAAGCACGTGACGTGCCGTTTGGCTTGGCAGCAGATATCGCAAATGCGTAGCGCCGTTACGTGATTTCGCCAACGCCCCGTTGTTCACAATCATATCAAGGTCGCAGGGCAGCGATTGGGCAATCGGTAATGCAAAATCGAACCGCCGTCCGGTTACCAGTACGATCTCGATGCCCCGCGCAGCTGCTTCGGCAATCGTGGCCATATTTGCCGGAGATACCTGGGCTTCGCTGTCAAGCAGAGTCCCGTCGATATCCATGGCGATCAGCGTAATGCGCATGTGCGAACCACTATTCTACCGCGTCCGGGCCCACGCGTCGCCCTGTCAAATATCGCTTTATGCTATCCTGCACAACGGAAGAAAGGGAACTGACCTGACGGACAGGCTCTATTACCACGATTCCTTTCTGCGGGAGTTCGACGCCACTGTCACCTTTTGTGAACAGGAGGCAGGCCGCTGGAAGGTCATTCTCGATAGAACCGCGTTCTATCCTACCTCGGGCGGACAGCCGCATGACCTCGGCAAACTCGGCACTGCCAGCGTAGTGGAAGTCGTCGACGAGGCGGCCACAACCGAACCTGGGCGCGAAAAAAAAGTAGTTCACTACACCGTCGCTGCCGTTCCGCTGGGCCCTATTCACGGTCAGGTCGATTGGTCCCGCCGCATCGATCACATGCAGCAGCATACCGCCCAGCATTTGTTATCCGCGGCATTTATCGAGCTTTTTGGCTTTCAGACGGTTTCGTTCCATCTTGGCAAGGAGATTTCGACCATCGATCTCAACACACCCGCCGTGGTCGCGCGCCATTTGGAAGAAGCCGAACGCCGAACGAATGAAGTCATTTTCGAAGATCGCCCGGTAGTCATCCGGTTCGGCACAGCGCAAGAACTCTCCGCGGCCGGTATTCGGAAACAAGTGGAACGCGAAGGAATTCTTCGTGCGATAGAAATCGAAGGTTTTGACCGGCAACCCTGCGGTGGAACTCATCTCGCTCGCACAGGGCAAGCCGGTATCTTGTTCATCCGTAAACTTGAAAGACGTCGCGAATTATCGCGGGTGGAATACGTTGCGGGCGGCCGCGCATTGGCATCGGCACGAACGGATTTCGCCTTGCTTACAAATGTGGCGTCGCAGCTTAGTTGTGGTTTGGCCGAAGTCCCTGTGGGCATCACTAAAATACTTGGCGAACGCCGCGAGCACTTTAGCGCCGCGAAGCGCATGGAAGAACGTCTTGCAACGCTGGAAGCACGGGCTTTGTTACAGGATCCGGCGGAATCGCTAAGGGAGTTGGGCACAAACGCAGAACGCGCCGAAGTCCGCTTGGTAGCGACGAGCGTTCCCGAATCAACGCCTAGTTATTTAGGTCTTCTCGCAGCGAAACTAACTGCAACACCAAACGTTGTAGCGCTTCTGGTAGTCCCAGACAGCGGTCACGCGGTTTTTTCCCAGTCCAAGGGACGTTTGTCTGATTTGGGCGCCGTTCTCCGTGAATGTCTCAAGCAGTTCGGTGGTAAAGGCGGCGGGTCGAAAGACTTCGCGCAAGGAAGCTTGCCGAATCCAAAAGACGCCGACGCATTTCTAACGCGAGCCCGGGAATTGTTGAAGCGCTAATCCTTCCTCTGGGTGACAAGAGGCAATCACAGATCCGAAAAGACCAGGAATTATCACTAGGATGGTGTCCTGAACCGGCATAGCGCCGGCGTCTTGTCGGCTGATTGCATTGAAGTTCGCCGCCACCAGCGATATCCACAACAATCGTCGTCCCTCCGTGTGTTCTCCGGCGTCTGATGCCTAGCGGCGCAAATACTAAGAACTGGCGGGACGCCCGGCACTATGACGCCAAGCCTGGGGTAAACCTATCTCGCCAGTCGGCCGTCTAATAGAAAGGCGCCAACCGAAGCTGCGCCGATTGCTTCGCAATCCCTTCGCGTAGTAGATTGAGTGGGTCGCAAAGTACCAACCGTTCATTTGCGTTTGAGCGCCCTAATAGGGAGCAAGCCATAGAGGCCGATGGAGTTATTCCTCAATATATTGTGGGTACTGATTGTTTTGACTGGCACTTGTGTTTGGCGCATGCGTTGGGCACATCATCTCCGTGCTCGTCAGCACGAGACATGGCGCCAGTGGACGGCCTTTGCCTGCGCCATGGTTTTGCTTTTCTTCGTGGTCTCCTTGACCGATGATCTGCATGCGGAATTAGTGTTGTTCGAGGAATCTTCAAGCAGCCGCCGTCATGCAACATGCCTTTCATGCCAGCATCATTCATCTCGCACTGTACGTGCCAAAGCGCCACACGACTCCGCAATTCTGCCCGCGAGTCCCGTTGTGGTGCCGTTGGTGTTCAGTACTTTTATTTTTCAATTGTCCGAGAACTTTCGTCCACCGCTGACAGCCAAGATCTCATCTGGCCGCGATCCTCCCGTTTTTACCATCCGATTCGATTA
Source organism: uncultured Acidobacteriota bacterium (assembly GCA_963703675.1). Taxonomy (GTDB): domain Bacteria; phylum Acidobacteriota; class Terriglobia; order Acidiferrales; family UBA7541; genus Palsa-295. The sequence goes on from CAVPFH010000022.1 coordinate 20,880, forward strand.
TTTCCTGTTTTCCTAAATTGCCATTGTTCACAACCTGGAGCCATGGGTATAAGTCGGCATGAGGAACTATTCGTTTCGGTAGTGTGGCTGTCCCGGTTAACATTACGGACTCTTTATGCAAATTTTACGAACTCCTTACGGGCTTCGCGGTCCACTCAATATAACTTTCGGAGAATAAATAAGGATTTACCATGAAGCGCGCGGGGTTGGCACAATTTACGCTATCGCTGCCAATAATATTGCTGTTGGGCGGCTGTAATGGGAACGAAGCAGGCAAAAACGCCGCAGCAGAAGCCCCGCCTCCCGCTCAAGTCGAGCACGAGGGCGACGTAAGCGTCGTGCAGGTCGATCATCCTGATCAGTTTCCACTGGTTGCCGCAACGGAATATAAGGCTGCAAACGAATTAAAGGCTACGGGCGTGGTCATGCCGGACATCTCCCGCGCCGTTCCGGTCATATCCATCGCGACCGGACGAGTTGTGGATATTCGCGCCCGCTTAGGCGACACGGTGAAAAAAGGTCAGGTGATCATGCGCGTCCAGAGCGCTGATATCGCCGGGGCATACTCGGACTATCGCAAAGCCGTCGCGGGCGAAATACTAGCGAATAAGCAGTTCGAGCGCGCCAAAGGCCTCTACGATCACGGCGCAATTTCCTTAAACGACTACCAAGTCGCCGAGGACACAGAGAATAAAGCGAAAGTTGACGTCGAAACCACTGCCGAGCACTTGCGTGTGCTGGGCGCCCCGCTGGATCGTCCTTCGGGCATCGTTGATGTCGCGGCGCCGATCTCCGGCGTAATAACAGACCAACAAGTTACGAACGCCGCCGGCGTCCAGGGCTTGTCCGCTCCAGTAAACCCCTTCACGATCTCCGACATTTCCTACGTCTGGATTGTTTGCGATGTTTACGAGAATGATTTGCCCTTCGTCCGCTTGGGAGATATGGCCAAGGTTCGTCTGAATGCCTATCCCGATCAGCTGGTGACCGGGCGGATCAGCAACATTGGTGCTGTGCTGGACCCCAATCTCCGCACCGCAAAAGTCCGTATTGAAGTTAAGAATCCAGGCCAAATGCGGCCGGGGATGTTTGTTACTGCTACATTCTATGGACAAAAGAAAGAGGTTCACGCATCCGTTCCGGCGTCGGCGATTCTGCATTTACACGATCGCGACTGGGTTTACGAGCCCGCTGGAGGAAACAAGTTTCGGCGTGTTCCCGTTGTTGGCGTAGAAATGCTTCCCAACAATATGCAGGAAGTGACGTCAGGCCTTAAACCTGGCGATCAGGTAGTGACCAACGCGTTGGTTCTGCAGAACACCGTTGAGCAATAAGCTTGTTCATCTAAGGTTCGAACAGTAATCAAAAATATGGACGGCTTCGTCAATTTCGCGCTCAACAATCGGTTCATGGTTCTTGCCCTGGCCGTGCTTTTGCTCGTATGGGGAGCCATCTCGTTTCACAATCTCCCTGTAGAAGCCTATCCGGACGTGGCTAACAACTATGTCCAAGTAATTACGCAGTGGTCGGGCCGAGCCGCTGAAGAAGTGGAGCAGCAAGTCACCATTCCTATCGAGATTCAGATGAACGGGCTACCGCACTTGGCGCATCTTCGCTCTGCTTCGCTCTTCGGCCTGTCCAGCGTAATGTTGATTTTCGACGACAAATCCGACAATGATTGGAATCGGCAGAAAGTACTGGAGCGGTTGTCTCAGGTAACTTTGCCAAACGGCTTGCAGCCGCAAATGGGTACCGATTGGAGCCCGGTTGGTCAGATCTACTGGTACACGCTGAGGAGCAGCAATCCCAAATACGACTTGATGGAATTGAAGTCGATCGAAGATTGGACTCTCGAAAAGCAATTTAAGTCCGTGCCCAACGTCGTGGACGTTTCCAGCTTTGGGGGCATCACGCGCGAATACCAAGTTCGAGTGGACCCGGAAGGTCTGGTATCTCACGGCTTGAGTATCGGTCAAGTCGAACAGCAACTTGCCAACAACAACGCTAACGCCGGCGGGAGCTTTATCGAATCAGGATTGCAGCAAATTAACGTTCGAGCGTTGGGGTTATTCAACAACGTCGAGGACATCGAGCAGACAGCCATCCTCACAAAGAATGGAACCCCGCTAAAGCTAAAAGACATTGCGACGGTGACTCAGGGTTCGAAGATTCGACTGGGGCAAATCGGGAAAGCCATTCATCGGGCGGATGGGAAAATCCTTGACGATGACGATGTGGTGGAAGGCATCGTGTTGTTACGGAAAGGAGCCAATGCCGACGAAGCCTTAGCCGCCATACACTCGAAGGTGAAGGAACTGAACGACCAAATCCTTCCGCCTGGAGTGAAAATCGTTCCATTTCTGGATCGAAGCGACCTTGTTCACCTGACTACCCATACGGTTCTCGAAAATTTAACCAAGGGCGTGCTTCTCGTTTCGGTAATCCTATTTTTCTTCCTGGGCAATTCGCGCGGAGCCATCATTGTCGCACTGACGATTCCGTTCGCGTTGCTTTTTGCATCGATATGCCTGGACCTCAACAAAATTCCAGCAAATCTTCTTTCCTTGGGCGCGCTTGATTTCGGAATGGTCGTCGATGGAACAGTAGTAATCATAGAAAACATCGTGCGCCATTTCAGCCTGTCAGGAAGCTCGCAAAAGTCACCTATGGAAGTGATACGTGACGCCGTCCTGGAAGTCTTGCGGCCGGTATTTTACGCGCGAGCAATCATCATCACTGCGTATCTGCCGATCTTCACGTTGCAGAGCGTCGAAGGGCGTCTTTTCAAGCCTATGGCCTGGACGGTGTCATTCGCGCTTTTAGGCGCGCTCGTTTTTGCCATTGTCATCGCTCCGGTTCTTGCTATCTTGGTTTTTAGCCACGGCGTAAGCGAATGGAAAAACCCGGTGATGGCGTTCTTGAGGGAGAGATACCGCCTCGCAGTTCGCTGGGCTATCGAGCACCGCCGGATAACAGTCGGTGTAGGGGGCGCTGCATTTCTGGGCGCCGTCTTCTTGATGGCCAGCGGCGTCATTGGTTCGGAATTTCTGCCGCACTTGGATGAAGGTGCCATTTGGGTCCGAGGAACTCTTGCGCCCAGTACTGGGCCCACGGAGGGCGTGAGAGTTGCAGATCAAGCCCGCGTGATTCTGGCTTCATTTCCTGAAGTCACTGTGGTTACAAGCCAAGTGGGACGGCCGGACGATGGAACGGACACTACCGGCTTTTTCAATACCGAATATTTTGTGGACCTCAGGCCGAAAGACAAATGGCGGCCCGTGTTTCACAAGGATAAGGACGAGATCATCGCAGCAATGGATCATGAACTCAGCAGAATGCCGGGGATTCTCTGGAATTTTTCGCAGCCGATCGCCGACAACATGGAGGAAGCGGTAAGCGGCGTCAAGGGTGAGTTAGCCATAAAGTTATACGGTGACGACCTTCGGGTGCTCGAAGAAAAGGGCGATGAGGTTGTCAACGTGATGAAAGGCGTGCGCGGCGTAGAAGACCTGGGATTGTTTCGGGTATTGGGCCAGCCCAACTTGAACATCTCCATCGACCGTCAGGCTGCTGCACGCTATGGAGTGAACGTGTCTGACGTTCAAGACGCCGTTGAAACCGCGGTCGGCGGAAAAGCAGTGAGTCAGGTATTACAAGGCGAACAGCGCTACGACTTGGTCGTTCGTTACCAAGCGCCTTATCGCGACACTAAAGAAGCCATCGAAAACATTCGCCTGGTGGCGCCTTCAGGAGAGCGCGTTTCACTCTCTCAACTGGCCACGGTCGACGTTCGAGACGGAGCGTCCGAAATTTATCGCGAAGAAAATTCGCGCTACGTAGCAATCAAGTACAGCGTGCGAGGCCGCGACTTGGGCAGCGCCGTCGAAGAAGCGATGAAACTCGTCAAGCAGCGCGTGAAATTGCCGGTCGGGTATCACATCGATTGGGCAGGTGAGTACGAGAGTCAGAAGCGTTCGCAACGGCGGCTAATGATCGTGGTGCCCATCACACTGCTGGTGATTTTTATTATTTTGTACACGATGTTCGGTTCTGCCAAGTGGGCTGGGCTCATTCTCGCAAACGTCGCCGTTGCTCCGATCGGTGGTCTGCTCGCACTACTCTCAACAGGCACGCACTTAAGTGTGTCTTCGGGCATCGGATTCTTGGCACTCTTCGGCGTTTCGGTAGAGACGGGTGTCATTATGCTGGAATACATCAACCAGCTTCGCGTGCGCGGATATTCCATCGAAGATTCCGCGATTGAAGGCGCTGTCCTGCGCTTGCGTCCCATCATGATGACGATGCTCGTGGCCACCTTGGGCTTGCTGCCCGCGGCAATTTCGCGCGCCATTGGGTCGGACTCGCAACGCCCCTTCGCCATCGTAATTGTTGGAGGACTGATTACAGCACTGGTCATGGGGATCTTTTTGCTGCCGGCAATGTATGTCTGGATTGCGCGAGACGGCGACAAACTTCCCGAGGCGGAAGAGTCTTTCGAAACCTAAGTGCTCTTCTTATTGTGAATTTCTTTTCAATATCAGCGGGTTTGCGATTCCTATAGAATCGCCGTGAAAAACGGACGCGATTGCAGCGCCAACTGCCAGGAGATCCAATCCGATGAAAAGGGAAGAAGTTCACGCTCGGATCGACGAAATCGGAATCATTCCGGCCGTCCGGCTGTCGTCCGCGGAAGACGCCCTCTTTGCCGCTGAGGCGGTGTCCCGCGGTGGCATTCCCATCGTCGAAATCGAGATGACGGTTCCGGGTGCGCTCGAAGTTATCGCGCATCTGGTGAAGCACGCGCCGAAAATGATCGTAGGCGCGGGCGATGTCTTCGAATTGGACGTCGCAAGACAATGCGTGGACGCGGGCGCCACGTTCTTAACCAGCCCGGGACTCGACGTCAAAATTGTGGAGTTTTCGCTGGGCGCTTCCGTTGTAGTTATTCCCGGTGCGTTGACTCCCACAGAAGTCACCAGAGCATGGAAGGCGGGATCGGATTTTGTGAAGGTTTTTCCTTGCGGACAAGTGGGAGGCGAGAATTACATACGAGCTTTGAAGGCTCCGTTTCCGAACCTGCCCTTGGTCGCCTCTGGTGGCGTGAATCAGCAAAACGCCGCGAATTTCATTATGGCGGGGGCAACCGCTCTGGGCATCGGCGGTGATCTGATTCCCAGAGACGCCATACGTCTGCGGCAGGCGGAGCGCATTTTTACCCTGGCGCATCGATTCTCGAGATTTGTGAACACTACCCGTAGTCACATGGCAGCGCGCAAACCCGAAGATGAAAATGTCGCCAAGCGCGCGTAAGGCTTCTACGGCGGTGCGGTCGCTCGCTGTTCTTTAAAGTGTTTAGGACTCCAGCGGACTGCGTGCCTTCAGGAATGCCACGAATAGGGAAGTGAGCGTTACGCTAAAACAGTAGGCGCACGCTAAGCCAAACCAAAAGAACTTAATCGCAAACCTGATTGCGAACTTGAAACGCCAAACAGGTTTGGTGCCGCTTCGGGCCTTTGTTAGAATCGTAGGCACGTTTCAAAGCAGTGGGCGTGTAGCTCAGTTGGGAGAGCGCCTCGTTCGCAACGAGGAGGTCAGGGGTTCGAGCCCCCTCACGTCCACCATTCCTTTCAACCACTTGCGAATCGGGAATCTCTGCGGACTGCGGATTTGTGCCGTCGTTTGTGCCATAACTACCCCGCGGAGCTCTGCCCGAGAGGGCGTCCAGAGCCTCGCACTTCGCATTCATCCGAATGTGCGAATAGGTCCCCAGCATCTTCGGGGAAACGTGACCTGCGATGCTCATCATCGTTTGGTCGCTGGTCTGCGACTCAGCAAATTCCGTGATGGCGTGGTGCCTCAAATCGTGGAATCTAAGCCCGGCAGTCGAACTCTTCAGTCCACTTATATCCGCCCTGCATTCTTCGTTGCGGCAGGTGACGCCTGGCTTCTGCAACTGACCGCACGCGGGGCAGTCTATTGCCCGCGTTCAGGTTGCGCCACGCTGTGCGCCAGCCGCTCATTGGCTTCGCAGGGTCAGGATTCAATAATCCCTCCGCATGCGGGAAAACGTACCAGTCCGGCTGTGGCTCCGTTCCGAACAGGAGCTTCGCCCGCTCGCGTTGTTCCAGGATTGCGGCCCACGCGCGGCCCGCTCACCCGCATCCGTCTTGGTCGTGTTGCGCTGTACTGAAATTGTGCGCTCTATGAAGTTCACATCCCGCCAGTGAAGCCCGCGAATCTCACAAGCCCTCATGGTCGTGTTCAACGCCAGCGCCATTGCCAGACGCGCTATAACCCATTCTGGGCGACCGTCTGCGATTTTTAACAGCCTCAGTTTTTCGTCGTACGCCAGCGCCCTTTCGACGCTCCCCCGCAAGGGCAGAAGTCGAATGTCGTCCGCCATCAGGTGCCAGCGCTTCGCACGCTTGAGCACGCCGCGCAGCACTATAGCAATCTTGTGGCGTCCCGAGCTCACGGAACGGAAGGCCAGAACAATCCTGCTCAATGGGGTGGGCTGGACGGCAAGAAAACTCCGGCCACAGGAGAAGTGTTTTTTCCTTGACTCCCTTATGGAACTTGTCGGTACCGATCCGCATATCCCGATCTGGATTACTTCCTGTTTGCCGACCACCCGCCCAGAATCGTCGGTATCCTCTGCAATGGGCTGCGTCGGCTATAATTTGCGCGCGCGCATGGCCCTTGCGGTGCTGGTTGGTCATGCATTCGTCAAGCATTTATCAGGAGCAATCATGGGTCAAGATAGTTTTATTTCGGTTGCACCCAATGCCAGGTCGCGAAGCGACCTCGTCGAGCGCGGGTTCAGTCGTCAGCCGCTCAGGGTTGATGTAGACATAGCACGCTCGCTGGAAGCGTTGTCTCATGCCGCCTGGTCCGTTCCAAAGGACACATACTACGATGGGGGCGACAGGTATCGTTCCTTAAATCGTGTCAGGGCCCAGATTGTTGAGGGCGGTGTAAAGGTTTGGTTGAGCGAAGAGAGCACGCCCTATGTGCAGCTGAAAAAATACAACACGACAATCGGCGACCAGCCGCGAGAGTACGCTCCGCTGCCCCCGGCGATTGCCGGTTCCATAGGCGTTCGCAAGATGATTGCTCACCACCTTCATTACCTACCGCTGTCGACCGTGGGTACGAAGTATTTGGTCAACGTTCATCTAATAAGGTTCACGGCTGCGCCTGGCCGGCCGTGCGACACGAGTCCACCGGGCTTACATAAAGACGGGGAAAAGTACATCGCCACGCATCTAGTGGGGCGCTGCGGCGCTCAGGGTGGCGAAGTCGTCATAACCGACAATGACAAGCAGGAAATGGATCGCTTCACGATGCGCGAATCGGGTGAGTGTTACGTCTTCGACGATGATCGCATCTGGCATATGTTAACGCCAGTGGCCGTATTGGAAGGCAATCAGTATGCCTACCGTGACACGCTGGCATTCGATATGCTGCCAGAGGGCTGGGAACCCGTGAAGTGATCGGAGACGGAGGGACTCGGACCCCGGCACAGGTGTTAGCCCGTACAACGGTCATTCAGCTTGTCCTCTGCCGGCATCAGATCACTTCCGGTTAGCCGACCAGGGAACCACCCCATTTAATGGACACAAGGACTTAGCCGGACACGGGATAATGTCCGGTTAGTGCTTACCGGGCATTGAGTCTGTTTAGTCGCCTCCGTCACTCGACCACACTCGGGGCGGCTCATGGTATAAGCACTCCTTCAGCGAACGTGATAGTAACGATTCGGCTGGCTTGATGACGAACCCGATGTCCGACATACCACTCCTTGAGCGTGGGCCCGAAACACGGACGAATCTCTTCATCATGAAACGCAATGTTTTTGTTTGCCTTGCACTGCTTCTGGTTGGACTCGCAACCCTGCGTTCTGCCGTCACAACCCGCGTCGACGGCTTCACATGAGGCCTATCACATCGCCGCTGGCGTCTCTTACACGAAGTACCACGATTTTCGAATCAATCCTGAGCATCCACCACTTGTAAAGCTCTGGGTGGGCAGTATCGCTCAGGCTACCGGATTTCGACTGGATGCTCTCAACCAATCCAACGAAAAGCAGGCGGAACGATCGTACACGGAACGCGCGGTTTTTCGGCAGAACGACCCCGATTCCGTGCAGCGGCGCGCAAGGGTGGCGATGTATGTGTTGAACGGCCTGCTGTTGCTCGCTCTGGCCCTCGCGCTGGAGCGCACACACTTCTCTTCCTTGCTATCGACCCGACAATTGTTGGCAAGGAGGAAATCGATCAGACCGTGCGTCTCACCGCACGTAGCCTACGAGGTCGGAACGGCGAGGCAACAGACCGTTCGAAGCCCTCGGACAATGGATCCAGATTCGCAAGAGTGCGGCGACGGTTTGCTTCGATCACTTCCTCGAACGCGGTTTCGGGATAACTTCCGTATAGCCGACACTGGCTGGGAATGCGGCGAGAGTGAAGCCCAACGCTACGAGCTCACTTTATGCCGCAGCTTCCACTCCCTCCTAACGTACGGAGCGAAGCGTGGCAAATTCGGCGATGCCGAGAACGACGGCGTAGGTGGCGAACAGAAAAGCGCCGTAGCGGCCGCCAGACGCTTCCTGAATTCTCGGCATGAACGTTCCCAGGTTAGAGAGCACGACCGCTTCTCCGACCATTCCGGGTATGGCGAGAAGGAGCATGGCGACGGTCCAGTTGGACGGGACGATGTGACGCCAGCGGAGAATGAGGATGCAGAACGCGGCGGAGATGATGGGAGAGAGTGCAAAGCTCACCCAGTATCGCGCCGGTGTCGTCTCTAAAACCCTGTGACCGGCGTACGCGTAGTAGATGGTCCCTAAAATCCAGATGATAAGGCCGAGCGAAAGCAATAGCGTGCATTCTTGGATCTTCATACGGGCTCCTCTCATGCTAAGATGAACCACGCGGTACGCTGCTATGTACCGTATGGTACATCTAATGTACCATACGGTACACCAAAAGACAAGATGCGCGGACGCAAAAAGCCAGATTTAGGCGTGCTGCTGGATCGGTGCCTGGCGGCATTCGTCGAAGCCGGAACCCTCGACTTAAGCCTCGACCAATTGGCGCGCAAAGCCGGGAGCAGTAAGCGCATGCTGGTTCATTATTTCGGCGGGCGCGAGAACATCGAGGAGCAGGCGATTACGCGCCTCGAAAACCGTCTGCGCGCGCTATTTGTTCCCGAGGCATTTCCGTCGGGAGCGACAGTGCAGGCGGTTGTGAGTGCTCTGTGGGACCGCACGACTGCTCCTCAATCGAGAGGTGTCCTCTTGCTGGTGATGGATCTGTCCAAGCGCGCCTGGTCAGGTTCGAAACGCGCGAGGCTGTTTTATGCTGAGCAGCAAAGGCTGTGGAACGAGCTCCTCATGAGATATTTGCCCGATCGTCCGATCGTCGAAGAAGTGCTGCAGGTGTTCCAGGGAGCGGTTCTGGCGTTCTTGGTCACTGGAGATCCCGAGCCGGGAAGGCGAGCGGTGATGCGAATCCTCGAAAACCAAGAGAAGGTACGGTCGCGCGCCTAACCGCAAGTCTTGCTGGATCCTGTCCAGTTGACGGGCAAACAGGATTGCGACCTGAAAGCTGTTGGAATGATTGTCTGACAAGGAGGAAATCGATCAGACCGTGCGTCCCGTCGCACGTAGCCTACGAGGTTGGAGCGGCGAGGCAACAGACCGTTCGAAGCCCTCGGACAATGGACCCACATTCGCAAGAGTGGCACCGAAACCGTGAGGCCACGGTGTATCTGCCAGCATAAGGTGGAGAGGGGCTAGGCTTGATAGCAGGGTCAGAATACACAAATGTTCGTAAGCGTCGTTAGCCCGAGAGAGCCTAACATGCTGAGCGGCTCTTTTTGCAGTGAGCACCGAGGCTTCCGGGTCCTCTGTCATGGGTAAACAACACTGCCGGCGCATAGAACAGACCTAACCTATCGCGTCATTCCCACGGAACAGGGTAAATCCACATCGCTCCCCGCAAGGGGAAAGTGCATCGCAAGATGCACCGATGGCGGTGCGGATAACAGATGAGGGAGAAAGCGAATGCCACTCGGTAATGGAGCGGATATCGGTTGCGTCAGCGTCATCGACAACATCACCGGACGCGAAAGCGGGCTGACTTCCCTTTATGGTGCTTCACACGAGAGAACTTGATTAATCGGCTCATGAGGCAAAGCAGATGACGACGGCGCAAGCCGTTGGTGCGGTCTCACGCGAAGCGGCGGAATGGTACGCCATCGACTGGCAGGCCATCAACCGCAACGTTCGCCGACTCCAAGTGCGTATCGTGCAGGCAACGAAGGAAAGCAGATGGAGCAAGGTGCGAGCCTTGCAACGCCTGCTGACCCACTCGTATAGCGGCAAAGTTCTCGCCGTTCGACGAGTGACGGAAAACAAGGGCAAGAAAACCCCCGGTGTGGACCAAGAAATTTGGGACACGCCAGAGAAGAAGACCCAGGCAGTACATGCACTGAAGCGTAGGGGTTATCAATCTCAGCCCCTGCGACGTGTTTACATCCCGAAGTCGGACGGCAAAACGATGCGCCCACTCGGAATTCCCACGATGAAGGATCGAGCACAGCAAGCGCTGCATCTGCTCGCACTCGTCCCCGTTGTGGAAACTACTGCTGATAAAAACTCTTATGGGTTTCGTCAGCAGCGGTCCTGCGCCGATGCGATGGAACAGTGTTTCAAAGCACTGAGAAGCGCAAACACGCAGTGGATTCTGGAAGGCGACATCAAGTCCTGTTTCGACAAGATTTCACACGATTGGCTTTTGGCTCATGTCCTGATGGACCGAGTCATTGTCCAAAAGTGGTTGAAATCCGGGTACATGGAAAAACATGTCCTTCACGATACGACGGACGGGACCCCACAAGGTGGAATCATCTCCCCCGCGCTCGCGAACTGCGCGCTGGACGGACTTGAACGACTCTTGCAGGAAAAGTATCCAGCAGGAAAACGTCTCAAGTCCCTTGGAGGTGAGAAACCGTGTGTCAATCTCATCCGTTACGCGGATGACTTCGTCATCACCAGTAAATCGAAAGAATTACTGGAAGGAGAAATCAAGCCCCTGGTCGAACAGTTCCTGCAACGACGAGGTCTTGAACTCTCTCCGACAAAGACAGTCATTACGCACGTGGAGCACGGCTTTGATTTCCTCGGACAAAACGTGCGCAGATACCCCAACGGGAAACTGCTCATCAAGCCTTCCAAGAAGAATGTTGGAACCTTCCTGGATGGTATCCGCAGAATTATCAAAGCTGCGCATGGCGTGTCTGCCGCCGATCTGATCGATCAACTCAACCCGAAAATTCGCGGTTGGGCAAACTATCATCGGCACGTGGTGAGCAAACACACGTTTGGACACGTGGATCGCAGCATCTTCTCTAGTCTGTGGCAATGGGCACGACGAAGGCACCCGAACAAAAGCCCGCGCTGGTTCAAACCCAAATATTTTGACCGGCGCGGGAATCGTGACTGGTCCTTCTTCGGTGAAACCTGCGATGACGGAGGACAGCCGACTAAAATCTGGCTGTACTACGCCAAGAGCACTCCCATCAAACGACACGTCAAGGTTAAAGGCGAAGCGAACCCGTACGATCCAACCTATGAAACCTACTTCGAAGAACGCGAAGGGGCTCACATGCTGGAAACGTTTCGGGGCACCCGCACTCTTCGCTATCTCTGGCATGAACAACGTGGACTCTGCACCCAGTGCCATACACAAATCACCCGGATCACAGGCTGGCGCCTTCATTACTGCGTCCCCCGTGTGCAGGGCGGTTCCACTGGTGCTACGAACTGCGTTTTACTTCATCCCGAGTGCCATGACTGGGTTCATCGTCAGCGTCTTCCCGTTTCGAAACCGCGTCTCCTCCAAAGAGGCGTTCGAAGGGCTTGAGCTGGGTGAAGGGAAACTTTCACGCCCAGTTCTGAGAGGGCCGGGCGGCCGCAAGGCCGCCTGGCTACTCGGTAGGAAAAGAATTGCTTCCTGTTAGCCGACAATCCCGGGAGTCAGGGCCCCGGGCTATTTCACTGGACGCGAACCGACGATGAGGATATCCACTAATCTTCTGGCGCTTGGCTGCCAATCGGGCGCGGACGCGACATTGGAGACGCCGATCAGAGCGCGAAGCAGGTCAACTGGGTCGAGGTCGCTGCGTATATCGCCGCTCTCAACGCCGCGCTTCACCAGCGCGCGAATCGCCTGATGCATCTTCGCGTAAGAGGCTTCGAACACCTTCTTGGGATCACCGAGCAGCGTATTGAGCGCGGGCGCGATGAGCTGCTTTGCTGCGATGGCATCAACGAATAACAATAGCCAAGCTCGTAGTGCGTCAGTCGGCGCCATCGTCTGAGAGAACTTCTGTTCGGCTTCGGCCAGCTTTTCCAACTCGGCCCTATAAACCGCCTGTAGAAGTTGCTCGCGCGTCGGGAAGTGGCGATACAAGGTTCCAGGTCCAACGCCTACCTGCTTGGCGATGTCGTCAAGACGGGTGTTTGCGCCATGGCGGGCAAACGCTTCCTTTGCCACGTCGAGAATCCGTTCGCGATTTCGCTGCGCATCCGCACGGGGCTTTCGCTGGAAGCGTTTTGAGTGTTTTGGGGGCATGCCAAAAAATACTTGCAACCGGAGACAGTCTCCTCTAATCTTATCTCTTGCGGAGACACTCTCCGTTTTATTCGAGATGCGGCGGCTTGTCAATACCTATCTCCAAGCCCCATCCGGACGGGCCGCCCGAAGGAGAAAGAATATGAATATGGTGGATGTGTTTGGAGCGACTTCGACAGCGGACGAGGTTCTATACGGCATGAATCTGCAGGGTAAACGAATCCTCGTGACCGGCGTTTCGGCGGGTCTGGGCATTGAGACGGCACGATCGCTGGCAGCGCATGCTGGGCACGTGGTGGGCGCCGCGCGCGATTTGAAAAAGGCCGAAGCGGTGACCGCACGAGTCAGAAGAGATGCTGCGACTGCCGGCGGGAGCTTCGAGCTAGTTGCGCTCGATCTCGCTAGCCTCAAGAGCGTGCGTGAATGTGCAGATGAGCTGCTGGCGAAGGGGCAGTTCTTCGACGTGGTTATCGCCAACGCGGGGGTGATGGCCACTCCCTTTGGCCACACGGCGGATGGCTTTGAGACGCAGTTTGGCACCAATCATCTCGGCCACTTTGTCCTGATTAACCGGATGGCGCCGCTACTGCGCAAAGGCAGCAGACTGATCAACCTCTCTTCGGCAGGTCACCGTTTTTCCAACGTAGACCTGGACGATCCCAATTTCGAGCGAACGCCTTACGAACCGTTCGTAGCCTACGGCCGCTCGAAGACCGCGAACATTCTTTTCGCCGTCGCATTCGACCGGCGCCACCGCGGGCGCGGCATACGTGCGGCCGCTGTGCATCCGGGAGTGATTGAAACCGAACTGGGGCGTCATTTGGATCCGGCTCGCATTCAGGCACTGATCGACGAGATCAGCAAACAAACCGCCACGGAGGGTAAGAAACCCTTCCAATGGAAGACGATTCCACAAGGTGCCGCAACATCGGTGTGGGCGGCAGTCGTCGCTCCGGCAGAAGAGATCGGTGGCAAATATTGCGAGAACTGCCATGTCGGCGAGGTCGCGGCGGACTCCGCGGCGATCAGCGGCGTCAGCGAGGGCGTGCGCGGCTATGCGCTCGATCCAAACAATGCTGAAGCGCTGTGGAAAAAAAGCGAAGAAATGGTCGGAGAGAGGTTTTAAGGATCACTAAGGATCAGGAGGAGCGAACAATGAAGATATTTGTGACAGGAGCTACGGGATTTGTTGGTTCGGCCGTCGTGAAGGAGTTGATTGGCGCGGGGCATCAGGTAACCGGCCTCGCTCGTTCAGAAGCTAGGGCTAAGTCTCTGATCGCCGCTGGTGCCCAGGTGCATCGAGGTGACGTCGAAGACCTGCAGAGCTTGCGAAGGGGAGCGGCCGCCGCTGACGGCGTGATTCACACCGCCTTCATCCACGACTTCTCAAAATTCAAGGAAAACTGTGAAATCGACAGGCGTGTGATTGAGGCTCTGGGCTCAGCGCTAGCGGGTTCTGATCGACCCTTGATCGTCACCTCCGGCACGGGGATGGCGGGCCATACGCTGGGAGGCGTGGCGACTGAAGAAGATGAGCCAGCTTCCGGCCCCAACGCGATTCCGCGCGTAGCATCGGAAGAAGCAGCGGCCGCAGTCGCCGCGCGTAGCGTTCGCGTGTCAGTCGTACGCCTCCCGCAAGTTCACAATACTTTCAAGCAAGGGCTCGTCACCTACGCTATCGCAATGGCTCGCGACAAGTGTGTGTCAGCGTATGTCGGCGACGGCTCAAACCGCTGGCCGGCCGTACATCTGCTCGATGCTGCCCGTCTCTATAGACTCGTGCTCGAGAAGGGTTCCGCGGGAGCCAGATATCATGCTGTCGCCGAGGAAGGCGTGCTCGTTCGAGACATCGCCGAAGTAATCGGCCGCGGCCTGAAGATTCCGGTCCTCAGCAAGTCCCCCAAGGAAGCAATGGAGCATTTTGGTTGGCTAGGTGTCTTCGTGGGGAGCGACTTGCCGGCATCCTCCGCGCAAACGCAGAAGCAGCTCGGATGGCGTCCAACCGAGAGAGGCTTAATTCCCGATCTTGAACAAATGAACTATCTCGAAGCCGATACAGTTACCGCGTCTGCGGCGCGACGCACCTAAGCGTTGGAATTGGGAGGATCAAACGATGGAAATCAAAGATCGTGTATTCATTGTGACCGGCGCTTCGTCGGGGATAGGGCTGTCGACGGCGATCGCTCTGTCTGATCGCGGCGCGAAAGTCGCCCTTCTCGCTCGCAGCACCGATGCGCTGAAAGAATTAGCGCAGAAGCTTCCAGGCAGCTTGCCTGTCACGGTAGACATGACGCAGTTTGATCGCGTGCGGGAAGCCATACGCGCCGTGCACCAGCATTACGGCCGCGTCGATGGCCTCGTAAACAATGCGGGGCGCAGCTATGCGGCCTCCGTAGAGGAGATCGACCCCTCGCTGTTTGACGAAATCTTTCACCTCAATGTGTTGGGGCCGATTGTCGCGATGCAGGCTGTGATACCGGTGATGCGGGCGCAAGGCGGCGGAAGCATTGTAAGCATCAATTCGGGAACTGCTTTCATGACTGTTCCTCAATATAGCGTTTACTCGTCGTCGAAGCGTGCGCTTCTTGGCTTTAGTCTTACCGCGCGCGCCGAGTTGGAAAAGGACCGCATCGTCGTCAGCGAAATCTACCCATTCATCACGGCGACGAACTTCGGCAAAAACAGGATGGGCAATTCGGCAGGTGGCGGACCCTCGGCTCATTACGCCGATGGTGACAAGCCCGAATTCGTCGCCGGCCTCGTTCTGCAGGCTGTCGAAGAAGGTCAGGCGCAGTATTTCGCCAATGATCGTCTTCGCAAAATGGCCGGGGTCGCGGCGTAGGCGACCCTCGCCCGGCTGAGCTGCTTCGATAACAACAGAGCCCGAATCTTCATTGCGCTGATATTTCGTTTTAACGGGAATCTCCGGCGGGCGCACAATTGAATCGCGCGTGGCCGTACCGGTTGCTGTTCCAGAAAATTGATTATTGGGCCGCTGCGAATTTCAGCGGCATCGTGGCGCGAACGGGATATGCCGGCTCCCAAATCTCCAGATACTCGAAGCCCGGCTTGTCAGACTGGTATTCCACATCGAACGTTTGGCCGACGGTGACGTACATATCAGCTCTTGTGGATTTTAATTGCGCCGGCGGATAATCGGCGCCGTCTTTGGCCACTACTTTCCACGTCGCCAGCGAATCATCCACCATCAGCCGCACGCGCAAATCCGAATCGTTGTCGCCGATATTGATCAGCCGGAATCGATACTTCGTCCCGCTGTGCAGCCGAACAATGTCCGGCTGCGGCTGGCCGTTCATGAGCAGCTCAAATCCAAACGGCGGGTAATTTCCCACGCCGAATACGAAAGTCTGATCGTGATCCGGGTCGTATTTCTGCCCTGGCTCGAGAACGATCAGCGGCCCATACACTCCGTTTAACAATTGTTCGTCGTGCCAGTGCGTGTGATAGATGAACGTTCCGGCGCGCGGCGGCGTCATTTTCGCGACGAAGGATTTTCCCGGCTCAATCGCCGGCGTGATCTGATTGCCGGAGCCCGTCCACCCTGCGACGCCGTCGTAATAGCTTTCCAGCTCTATGCCATGCCAGTGAATCGTGGTCGCAGTTTTGGTTTCGTTCTTCACTTCGATTTCCGTTGTCTCGCCGCGCGTGATCACGATCGGTGGCCCGAGCAGGTAGGGCGGCGCGTCGGCGGCTGGTGCGGCTTTGGCGGGCGCAGGCGCTGCTGGATCTTTCACCTCGATTTTGAACGAGGGAGTCTTCGCGGGATTCTCGGAGAGCAACAACTGCAAATGGCGTACGGACGCGCTTGCGGCCACCGCCGGCGGTGGATTCGAGCCCGGCTGAATCGTGATTCCGAGTACGATCCCACCCATCATCATGACAGGATCCATTGAGGCATGATCGTGATCGCGCGAATAGTTTGCGGCTTCGGGCGCCGGGGGATGCAGCTCAATGGCCGGCGTCATGTGCGCCACCATATGGCAGTGGAAGAGCCAGTTGCCCGCGCGATCGGGCGTCCACGTCATGTCAAACGTGTGCCCCACGTCGATCATCTCGGTAACTTCCTTGCGTCGCTGATCGGCCGCAAGGCGCTCGAAGCGTTCGCCATCGCCGGCGCCGTCAACGTCGAAGAAAAACCCGTGAAGATGCATTGCGTGCGCGAAGAGACTTGCGTTGAGCACGCGCCAGTGAATCGTATCGCCCATTTTGTACGTGACGCGCTCGGCGTAGGGCCACGACTTGCCGTTGAGCGCGGGAATTTCTTGAAAAGCTCCGTCGAGGTCACCTGTGGTCCAGATGCTGAGAACGAAAATGCGATCGTCGGGCTTGGCGCCCGGCGGATCGACGATGAATGCCCCGGAGAGCATCGTATCCGCTTCGTTTCGCCTGTCGAGCGAATGCTGATCCGTCGCGGCCCAGTACAGATAAGTGCCGGGATCGCCGGCGGCGAACTGCACCTCGCGAGATTCGCCGGGCGCGAATGCGATTGCATCTTTCGCGTCGCCGGGATACTGGTGCAGTCCGTAAACTTTTACCGCCTTAGCCAGTGAGTTTCGAACGCTGGCGTGAATTTCGGTGCCTTGCGGAACGCGAATCAGCGGTCCGGGATTTTGCGGCGCGCGGCCTTCTTCGGCGAAAACGTAAGCATCGTGATACGCTCCGCCTTCTTTTTCCGGATACCATCGCGCCTCGCGCAATTCGAGATGCAAATTCAAAACGTTGCCCTTGAGTTCGCCGGCCGCTGTGCGATTATCATTCGCAACGACCGTCGTCAACGGCGAGTTTGCGGAAGATCGCGCGAACGCTGCGTGAGCTGCGCAGAAACATAGTATGGCTAAGGCCGGGGCACAGAGGTTCCGCATGCACTTACCTTTCTTGAGAGCAATGGCCTTCACTTGAATGATTGCCGTGCCGCCGAAAGTACTTCGAACCCCGGCTCGGTCCAATAAAATCTCTTTGCAGGGTTCCACTTCGGCGCTGATAATGAACACCGTTTCTTTGGAATGGAAATCGGCGCCGAGAATCGGCGAGTTCCGAGGCGATTTTTGCTGCGGCGCGCGTCTAATGGAGCAGTTGTTGGTCAGCTGGGATTTCCATGTTGACTTCTCGACCGACCGAAAGCGTACATCCGCCCCCCTCATAATGCAATGCACCAGCCAGGTTTTTGAGTGCAGAGCCTTTTCGGCGCTGCGGGAAAATACCAAAAGTAGCGCAGGGCCGAGCTTTCGAACTGGATCTGAGGCCCTATCGTTCGATGGTCTCTTCGCTGCCTGGCAGCTTCATGGGGCCGCCGATCGGCGTGGAGGCTACCGATGGGATGGTGTTGTCGTCTTGCCGCGATTCGAGTAGATCGGCGAGATTCAGGCGCAGATTACCTTCGTTTGTAGCGTAGGCTAGGCCCGTATCGAGGTCGATTACGTCCGCGCGGATGAGTTTTTCGATCTCGATGTCGAAACACTGCATTCCCTCGTTCGAACCGTCGCGCATGGCATCCAGCAAGGATTTGCCTTCCGATTCGCCTTTCTGCACGTATTCGCGGGTGCGGATGCTGGACTTGAGAATCTCGAACGCGGCTACGCGTCCGGCTCCGCCCTTCTTTGGAATTAACCGCTGGGAAATGATGTAGCGGAACGATTTGGACAATCGCCCGCGGACCGCGGGCTGATCGGAAGCAGGGAACACACCAATGATGCGTTCGATGGTTTTCGACGCGTCAATCGTGTGCAACGTGGAATACACAAGGTGGCCCGTCTCGGACGCTTCCAGCGCGCATTCGATCGTTTCCTTGTCGCGCATTTCGCCTACGAGGATCAGCTTCGGCGCCTGGCGCAAAGCAGCGCGCAGTGCCAACGCAAAGCTGGGAGTATCTGAGTACAACTCGCGCTGGTGGATGGTAGCGCGTTTGTGAGCGTGAAGAAACTCAATGGGGTCTTCGATGGTAATAACGTGGCACGCTTTTTCCTCATTGATTTTGTTCACCAGTGCGGCCAGTGTGGACGACTTTCCGCTGCCCGTCGGGCCGGTTACCAGCACGATGCCCGGACGAACTTCTGCCGCGTCGGCTAGTACCTGGGGAAGATTCAGCATTTTGAAATCCGGCACGCTGCTGGGAATCACGCGCATTACGATCGCGCAGCTGCCGCGTTGGGTGAAAATGTTCGCGCGGAATCTTGCCAGTTTTGGGACGCTGTAAGAAATATCGCAAGAGCCTTCGTCTTTGAGCTTCGCTACCGCATGGAGGTTGCGGCCGATCAAGTCTCCAGCTATGCGTGCCGTATCCTCCGAAGTCAGCAAACCTACGCCATCAATTTTCAACTGCATCAGCTTACCGTTCAATTCGACCTGAGGAGCCCGGCCAGGAGAGAAAATCAGATCACTCGTTTTCGGGGCGGCTTGCAGCATTGCCGTAATGATCTCGGATGCCGGCTTGTGGGCCGGCTGGTTGGAGTTAGGTGTCGCGGTGGCGGCAGATGTTGCAACATCAACAGCAGCAGGAGGTGTAGCGACAACCGCAGGGCCACCATTGGCCGGTTTCGCGGCAGTTGGAGTGGTCGCCTGGGGCTTGGCAGCGGGCGCAGCTGGGGGAGCAGGTGGGGTTTTCGTCGCTTCCATGCCAAATCCTCCGCCCATACGTCCGGAAAGCTGGTGCGTCGGGCAAGCTTAAGTATGAGGGATGAGGGGCTGGGAAGCAGTGGCGGGTTAGCCGAGTGTTCTCAAAGGATTAGCCATACTGGCCGAAAATCTCGTGGGCATTACCAGCAGATGCTGTTAGGTTACACGTTTGGCGAGCCCGTGGGTTTGTCGGCTTCCCTCATATTTCGAGTATCACGATCAGTCGATGGAACGAACGACATGCGTAAGGACGCTGACCACAGCGGGGGATCGATGCTGGAATTCGGGGCAAAAAGCGACACCGGACGTGTTCGCGAAAATAATGAAGACACCTTTAAGCTGGCGCCTGAGCTGAACCTTTTCGTGTTGTCCGACGGAATGGGTGGTCTGGAAGCGGGCGAACGGGCCAGTAGGTTGGCGGTTGACACTGTCGTGACGCATTGCCAGGAAGCGGAGGCCAATTCAGCGCTGGCGGAATTTGGAAAGCATATCGAAGGCGTCTCCGAGGTTTCGAATCGTCTGGCGAGCGCGGTGCGGCTCGCCAACAGGGAAATTTTTCAGCTCGCTCTGGAGCGTGGCAAAGGCGGCATGGGCGCAACGGTGGTAGCGGCTCGATTCGTCGATGACCGGGTGTGTATAGCCCATGTGGGAGACAGCCGCGCGTATTTGCTGCGCGATGGCCAGTTCGATCAGCTTACGGAGGATCATTCCTTAGTTGCTGAGCAGGTGCGGCGAGGCATAATAACTCCTGAAGCAGCCGGCCGCAGCAGAATGCAGAACGTGCTTACGCGGGCGCTCGGCATCGATCAGAACGTTGATGTCGACGTCAGCGAAGAATCGGTGATGGAGGGAGATACCTTCCTGTTTTGCTCTGACGGCCTTTTTCGCGAACTTCCGGTGCCTCAGATTGAAGCCGCGCTCGAAAAATCGAGCGGCGCGCAGGACGCAGCGGACAGACTGGTGAAGTTTGCCAATGATTCGGGCGGCCAGGACAACATTACTGTAATTGTGGTGCGCTACGAAACGTCGCCGAAGGGCACTTTGTCGAAGATCGGCCGGTGGTTCAAAGGCTCCGAAAAGCCGGCCTAACACAGTCCGGAAACCGCTGCTTGAATCTTCCACCTGAATTATCTAAATACGGGCAGAGGTGCGGCTGCCCGGGGCACTGCAGCGCGATAGTCTTCACCCAGCAATGCTGCAATCGTGGCCGCAATCTGGCTTTGGGTTACGCGCCCTACGTTCGTCATCTCGCCCTTCGGCGGTGTGTCTGGGCCTAGAACCGCGATCCAGATATTCTCTGCACCGGCAATGTTCTTATCGTGATCCCGCCAGAGTTTCAATCCGTTCCCGCGTCCGTGATCGCAGGTAATTATGAAGGTCAGTTGATTGTGATATTCCGGCTTCGCTTCCATCAGGTCCCAAAGTTCGGCGATGTGCTGGTCGTCCTGATGAGCCGCTTGCAACACCAGATCATATTTACCTTCGTGAGCCCAGTCGTCGGTGCCGCCGTAGCCGACGAAAAGGGCGCGAGGACTATGGGTCTGCAGATAATCCAGAAGATCTTCCTGGGTGAATGAGTCGATCGCGTCATCGTCTTCGACCCGCGTCGTCGTCTCATAAAGTGTTTTCAGTCTCTGTTCCGGCGGGGTGAGAGCGGCCAGCCAAGGAAGGTCCCATCCAGCGCGCACGAGAAGGCCGCTCGTTTTTGCGCGGAATATATCGTTGAAGACGTTCCAGGTGCCGAATATCGCGACTTGATCGTGAAATGCCGGCCAGTTGTTGAGCCATTCAAACACTGTGACATTCGGATTCACGCCGAATTCGTTACTGTTGATGCGCGGGTCGGCGTAGCCAGTGGTCATCTCGTTGTAACCGGGATACGAGAATTTGAACCCGTTGGTTACCTGCGCGATGCTGCCTTTGTACTGGTTGCCGTAGATTTGGCCTCCTTTGGCCACTACATTCCAGAGAAAGGGCATCAGCGCCTGACGTCCCTCTTCAGGAGTGGCGCGCCAGAAGTCTTTTCGCAACTGCTCGACATCCTGCACGCCGCCAATTTTCGAATTCATCAAATCGTGCTCTGGGCCGTCGAAAATTTCCTGCCGGCGAAGTCCGTCCAGAACGATCAGCACCACTGCTCTAGTTTTCAGCGGGTGCGAATTAGACGAGGCTTGAGTCGATCCGGGCACCAGGCCCCCAAGCCCTGCCGTCGTCCGAACACCGATCGCGGAAGCAGAAGCGAAGAGCAATAAAAGCAGGAAGCAAGAAGACGGAACTGTGCGGATTCTCAATTTGGCTCCTGAACCGCGCATGATACCGCGGAGGAGCCTGGAAGATTAGACCTTTGCGTGGAGCGGCGTGTTACAGCAGCAGTAAAATCGGTTCAATTCACCTTCGATGAGCCCACGGTTTGCGGCGCTTCCGGCAGATACAGGGCGTTCGAGTCGATCGGGAATTCGACCACGAAAGTCGCCCCCCCTTCCGGACGATTGAAACATTCAATCCTGCCGCCATGTTCCTGCACGATGCCAAAGCAGATGCTGAGACCCAGCCCCGTACCTTTTCCTACCGGTTTCGTAGTGAAAAAGGGGTCGAACACTTGCTGCGGCGACTTGATGCCCGGCCCGGTGTCGGAGAATTCGGCGATAATCCTTGAACGCGAGTGCGACGTGCGAATTACCAGCTTTCCGCCTCCGATTTCATCCAAGGCGTCCACCGCATTACTGATCAAGTTGAAGAAAACCTGCAAAATCTGATTGGAATCGCCGTGTATGGTAGGCAAATCCGCGTCAGTCTGCGTTTCCACCTGGATATGTTTGCCGCGCAAATCGAGGTTGCTGAGGTGCAGCGCGGTGCCGATTACCTGATTCAAATCCAGCTCGAGTTTTTCGGTGGGGACGCGCCTCGCAAAACTGAGCAGGCTAGTCACCAGCGTTTTAATTCGCCGCGCCAGGGTACGAATTTTTTCAGCGACGACGCGTTGCCGTTCGCCGAGCGAGGGGTCATCCACTAATAGATCGGAGTATCCCAAAATTCCAGTCAGAGGATTATTAATTTCGTGCGCGGCACCAGCGGCCAATTGCCCCAACGAAACCAGTTTCTCGGTTTGCACCATTTGCGTCTGAAAGTGTTTCAGGTTTTCGAGCGACTCGCTGGAGGCCGCCAGAAGTCGCAAACGATCGTGGTCCACGAGGCGCTGGCGCACGGCTATAAGCACAGCCGCGACAAGCAGCGTAACCTGCGTGACTCCCACGCGGAACGTGCGGACCTGAGAGGAATTCGACGAAGTCCCCAGAGTCCACAGCGCCATCATCGGAATTGAAAACACCGCCGTCATCGCCAGTCGCGATTGCCATCTCTTGGACAGGTCGGTGCTGGACGCAACAGACTCGCGCACCGGTTTCAAGCGATAAGCCACAATGCCTGCTGTTCCAAACCACACGAATGAGGCTATGAGCGGCAAGTCGAATGGGCTGCCGGTGTAATAATCCTGCCGGTCTATCGCACGGTTGGTGATATAGGAGCCGGCGGCGTAGAGCAAGGAAGCGGCGAACAGATGGGAGTAGATCTCCCGCCAATGGCCTTTCGTCCGGGTAATCAGTATGGCGAAGCCCCCGGCTAGCAGCAGGTTTTCCACCGCCGCCAAATGGTCGTAACTCCAGCCGTAGGCAGCGACGCTAGGGGCGATATATTGCCAGGGAATCACAACAAACAGGTACAGGTATACCCACCAGACCAAGAGCAGAGAGAAATCTAGATAACCAATGTGGACGTTGAGATCGTCGCGCTGGTCATGTGGATTTAATGCCAGCGCGCCAATCATCGGCACGGGATGCAAGAACAGAATCACGTCACCAATGAACGGGTTAGGAACGTCTTGGCGCAGCACCACTTCGAAGTAAGTCCAAATGGATTGGCCGATGAACCAGGCGCCACAGCCCAATCCCAGCAGTATCCAGAAAACGCGAGTGCGTTTCTCAATGGAAAATGAATTCAGAAGCAGGCCGCCACAGGCAAAGAGCGCGACAGTGCACTGAGAGATATCTCCGAAGACGGTCAGTCCGCGGCTATTGGGAACTATAAGCGATACAAGGGAATACGCGGCGACCAGCAGACCCCAGCCGCCTAGCAGCGCCCAAGAAGTGGCAGGCATTCGCCACCAACTGCGTCTCAACGCGTTGTCAGGGGAAGTCACGGGTTTCTGGCTGTTTCAAGCTGGTGCAGACAAGCTAAGAATACGGTTTTGGCGGCCATGGAGGTGGAACTCCTTCAAGTGCGGTGCCGTTCAATGCAATAGCCAGCTGGAATCACACAGGAATGACGGCTGAGGGGCGGTCCGACGACAAATTTATGGACGGCTATACAGAATGGACTCAGTGATCCGGGAAGGATTTCCGGGGCCCAGCTGCAACCAGCCCACTTGGCCACAGCAAGGAACGCAATGGATGAGCGTGCCCTTCGCCTGACCATGGCAGGGACAGTTGCAGGGGGGAGTGCTGGTCCCGGCTGGAATTACGGGTGGAACAGGGTCAATCGATAATTTGCTTGATCGATATGTGAACGTTGAAGCCAAATAGACACCACATCTTTTGCTTTTGCCGATCCTCTGCTGACGATGAGACGCTGGCTACGGATGACTGGTTTGTCCCGCTTCGCGTTCGGCTAGAATCTTGCGCGCGTTTTGATATAGCGCCCTGGATTGAGGGATCATCTCGATGGCCTTCTCGAGTTGCGGATCATCCTGCAATTCCACTTTATAGCCGTCGTTCAGACCGAAGTAGGAAGTGAAGACCTCGCGCTTAATTTGCCACTTGAGCCACGTGAGGTTCGCCTGAATATCCTGTTCGGTGTACTTGATCTTCTGCTGATCAAGATATTTTTTGAATTGCGCGATCACCGCATCGCTTACAACGAAGTCTTTCGTGATATCCGGCTTCTCGCCTAAATAAAAGCGCGTGAAATCCCCAACGCCTTGTTGTTGCGAGTAGAACACCCCACGGCGATACAACATCTGTTGGAATTCGTCCGGCTTAGGAGCAGCGACCACATCATCCGGGGTGATTCCGCCGCCACCAAAAACCTGGCGGCCACTATCTGTGAGCTTCACTTCCGGCTTGGCAGGCGGTTGAGGATTGTAATGATAATCGTATAGCGAGATATTTTTGTAGTCGCGCTGGATCAGCCGGCCGCTGGGCGTGTAATAACGCGCTGTAGTCAGCAACAATGCCGTATCTTCGCTCAGCGGGATTTGCGTTTGCACCAAACCCTTGCCGAAGCTGGTTTCGCCTACGACCAGCCCGCGATCATGGTCTTGAATCGCTCCAGAGACGATTTCCGACGCCGAAGCACTCTGCCCATTGATCAGCACGATAATCGGTACTTCAATCCCTTGGTTTCCGCGTATGGCGTAATAACGGCGTTCCGGAGATGAACGCCCGCGATGTGAAACCACAATCTCGTTCTTGTCCAGGAACATGTCCGCCATGCCCACTGCCTGATTCAGCAGACCACCGCCGTTATTGCGCAAGTCGATGATCAAACCATCGAGCTTGGAAACATCCAGTTGCTTCAGCGCTTCGGCTAAATCGCTATCAGTGGTTTCGTTAAAAGTGCTCACCCGCACATAACCGATTCCAGGCTTCACCATGGTGAAATATTCGACGCCGGGGCGCGGAATCTCATCGCGCGTCACAGTCACCTCGATCGGTTTATCCCAGCCCTCGCGGCCGAGCGAAATGTGAACCACCGTACCCTTGGCGCCCTTCAACATATCCGCGACTTCCGTGGTAGTCAGTCCGTCGCAGGACTTGCCGTCCACTTTCAGAATGATGTCCCCTGGACGAATGCCAGCCTTATAGGCCGGCGAGCCAACGAAGGGAGAAAGCACTACCGTCTGGTTCTCGCGCTGCTGCACGGTCATGCCGACGCCGTAATATTTCCCCTGCTGCTCTTCCTTGAACAGCGCGTATTGCTTGGGATCGAAGAAATTCGAGTGAGGGTCCAGCACGCGCAGCATACCGGGAATCGCACCATCGTAAATCACTTTATCGGTGTCGACAGGCTCGGCGTAATTCCGCTCGACGATCGAAAGGACGTGCGTAAAGCTCTTGACCGAGTCCTGCGTGTCGCTTTGCCCGGCCGCGGTGGCGCGAACGGACGGCCCATACAATCCGCCCAATATTGCGGAAATCGCCAGCACTAACACCAGGACAATGACACCGCGCTTAGATGATCCTGTAGATTCCATGCATCCTCACTTAAGCCCCAAGTGCGCAATTATAGCATACAAGTTTTCAGCGGTTTGACACGCTTCCAAGCCTCTTCTATGATTTAAAAACGGCTTTGGAGAGGCCGCCGAAGACCCAGCTTGGTAAGCAATTTTCGTCCAATACGTTCCATGTTTAGCGTCCCACACCTGATCATAATCTTCGCTGTGGCCTTGATGGTATTCGGCCCTGAGAAGCTTCCCGAACTGGCCCGCAATCTCGGCAAAATTATGGGTGAGTTTCGTCGCGCCACCGGAGAGTTGCGTTCCACTTTCGAGGGGCACATGCGTGACCTGGAACGCGAAGCGGAATTGCGCCGCACCCCCGAGTCTCAGACGCCGGCCCAAACGATCGGCGGGGTAACCGCGACCAAATCAGCGACACCAAGTCTGGCAGCCGAATCAACCAGCGATCCTTTGCCGCCGGCTCCAGGAACGGTCTCAACGCAAGGCCCCATCGCGTTCACAGCACGGGAGCTGACATCTATCGAGCAACCGGAAAGTAACGAAGTGCAAGACGTTCGCGATTCCAGTCAAGTTGACCATCCTGACCCGGAGCAAGAGAAAGTGAGCGATGGCCGACCCCGCCCAGCCTGATCCAATCGCTTTGCCGCCCGTCGAAGACGAAGCTGGCGGACGCATGTCTTTTTTCGAGCATCTCGTCGATCTTCGCAAACGGCTGATCAATTCCGCAATTGCGATCGCGATAGGCGCGTGTCTGGGCCTGCTAGCTTCGAAGCACCTGATCGTAATACTGGTTAAGCCAATGCAGGACGCGCTGCGGGCGGCGCATTTTGACGACAAGCTGTATTTCACCAGCCCGGCCGGTTACGTCACGCTGGTTATCAATATCGGACTGTATCTGGGTGTGGTGCTAGCAATGCCGTTTGTGTTGTACCAAGTGTGGCTGTTCGTCGCTCCGGGGCTTTATAAACACGAAAAGCGCGCGGTTGCCGGTTTCATTGTGTCTTCCATGTTTCTGTTTGTTTGCGGCATCGCCTTTGGCTATTTCGTAATGCTTCCGCAGACTTTGGGATTTTTGATCGGCTTCTCGGCGGGATCGCCGGTAAGGCCACTCATCAATTACAACGAATACTTCGAACTGATCCTGATTATTCTCGTTGGACTGGGCGTAATATTCGAACTGCCCGTTCTCATCTTTATCCTGTCGCTGTTCGGGATTGTCACTCCCAAGTTTTTGCTGAAGAATTTTCGCTACGCGATGCTGATCATTACAGTGGTCGCCGCCGTGGTGACGCCAACACCAGACGCGACAACCATGCTGGTTTTTATGGCGCCGATGATTTTGTTGTATTTTATCGGTGTCCTGGTTTCCTACGTCGTGCTACGACGAAAGGAATCGCAAACCTTGGCGGGCAGGGAGGTTCATTAAGGTGTCCAATTTCTGGAGGAAATTTTGGCTGTGGGCTGCGCTAGCCGCGCTCTCGGGCGCGGTTGCATGCGGAGGATCGAGCCATCCGACCTCGGCATCCTCAAGTGCGGCAACGACCGCCACGCCTGCAGCAAACCAGTCAGTCTCCAGCGCCAAGCCGACCGAAGTGGCGCCTGCTGCCGATCAAACCGGAGGCTTCGACGGGGCCAAGGCCTATGAACAGGTGGCGAAACTGGTTAGTTTCGGGCCACGTCCGCCCGCGTCTGAGGCGCTGCACCGATCGCAGGACTACGTCATTTCCGAATTGAAGAGTTATGGCTGCGAGATCGATCAGGATGATTTTCATGCTTCCACGCCGAAGGGCGAGGTTCTGATGAAGAACGTCATCGCCAAGGCTTTGGGAACCGGGCAGGGAATTATCCTGTTGCTGACGCACTATGACACGCTCAGCAGCGTTGAAAATTTCGTCGGCGCGAATGACAGTGGATCTTCTACTGGCTTGATGCTCGAAATGGCGCGACAATTGTGCGGCAAGAAGGGTCCGAATTCCGTGTGGATCGCGTTTCTCGACGGTGAGGAAGCGTTTGTGAATTGGGATCAGGACGACGACCATACCTACGGCAGCCGCGAATTAGCGGCGCGCATGGCCGTTTCCGGCGATTTGAAGCGGATCAAAGCTGTGATTTTGGCTGACATGGTCGGCCAGTACAATATCGTGATTCCTCGCGACTCGAACTCGACGAACTGGCTTACCGAACTCGTATGGAAGACCGCGGACCGTCTCGGTTACAAAAATATCTTCGTCGACCGCAAGAGCACCACGTCCGACGACCATCAGCCATTCACCGCTCGAGGCGTGCCGGCCCTGGACATTATTGACCTCAACGATTACATCAGTGCCGGTTACTGGCACACGCCGCAGGATACGCTGGACAAAGTCAGCCCGCGCAGCCTGGCGATCGTCGGGTATGTGATTTTGGAATCGGTCGCCGAGCTGCAAAAGAAATTCCATTAAACATGCCGACGGTTCGCATCAGGTCCTCCGCCGACCCCTACGCCGTGCATTGCGCTCCGGGTCTGCTGGCGCGTTCTGCGGCGCTCATTTCACGGCTCGGCGATTCCACCGGGACGTTTGTGCTGTCCTCACCGCGTGTGTGGGCGCATTGGGGCCGGCCTTTGATGCGCAATCTCCGCCGGCACAGCCGCAATCGCGTCGCTGCATTTTTGTTCGACGATAGCGAATCCGCGAAGGACCTTACTACCATTGAGCAAATCGTGCGCCAACTGGTTCGCTCGGAAGCGGATCGTCACGCCACGATCGTGGCAATGGGTGGGGGTGTGGTCGGTGATGTAGCTGGATTTGTTGCGGCCACGTATTTGCGTGGTGTAAGACTGGTGCACATTCCGACTACCCTGGTGGCGCAAGTCGACAGCTCCATCGGCGGCAAAACCGGTGTGAATCTTCCCGAAGGCAAGAATCTTGTCGGAGCATTCTATCCGCCGAAGCTGGTGATCACGGATCCGCGGGTCCTGCAGTCGCTTCCGCATCGCGAATACCGCTCCGGGCTGTTCGAGGTAATCAAATACGCTGTCATCGCGGATCCTGAACTGTTCACGTTTCTCGAAAATCGCATGCTCGCCTTATTGCGGCGTGATGCGAGCGCGCTTTGGCGTGTGATTACACTTTGCATTCGGATCAAAGCGCACGTAGTGACCAAGGATGAACGCGAAACCGGCCTGCGGCACATCCTGAATTTTGGCCACACGCTTGGTCATGGGCTCGAAGCTGCCACGCGATACCGTCGGTTTCTTCACGGCGAAGCGATCGGCTGGGGCATGATCGCTGCAACGCTGTTCGCGCTGGCAACCGGCAGGCTTCGCGAAGCGGAGGCCATCAGAATCCTGCGGTTAATTGCAGCCGTGGGCCCTCTCCCTCCCCTCTCTGGAGTTCAAG
This sequence comes from uncultured Acidobacteriota bacterium, assembly GCA_963703675.1. Classification (GTDB taxonomy): domain Bacteria; phylum Acidobacteriota; class Terriglobia; order Acidiferrales; family UBA7541; genus Palsa-295. The sequence continues at coordinate 49,763 of CAVPFH010000022.1, forward strand.
CGCGGCGATTGCGTTCCGCACTCGCAAGTGATAAAAAGGCTCGTAGCGGGCGTGTGCTTTGGGTATTACCCTCCCGCATCGGCAAGGTCGAATGGGGCGTCGACTTGCCACAGCCGCTTATTGAGCGCACGCTTGTTGAATTGCCGGCCATTGCCGCCATGGCCAAAGCGTAGTCCCCGCTCGACTCGTATGACCTCCTTTACGGAACGGCCGATGAAGCTTCCCGGCACTCGGCCTGCCGGTGCACTTAACGAGCGCGAAGCGTCTGCGCGCGTGCGCGAGATGTTCAGCAGCATCGCGCCGCGCTATGATTTCCTGAATCATTTTCTTTCATTTTCACTCGACCGCGTTTGGCGAATGCGCACCGCTCGGAGGTTCCGCCGAATACTCCGCCGCACGGACGCGCGAGTGCTCGACCTCTGCTGCGGCACGGGCGACCTCACGTTCGCCTTGGAACGCGTGCGCGTACATGAAATACGCGACCGTGGTGCTTACAGGACTCCGCTCTTCGGCAGTGATTTTGCGCGACCGATGTTGGAGCGCGCACACAAGAAAGCGGAAGACCAATTGCGTTCCACAGTTTTCGCGGCTGCAGACGCCTTGCAGCTTCCGTTCCCCGATCGCTGCTTCGATCTGGTCACAACAGCGTTCGGATTCCGCAATCTGGTAAATTACCGAAACGGCCTGCACGAAATCGCGCGTGTGCTGAAGCCCGGTGGGGAAGTAGGAATTTTGGAATTTTCAGAACCGGGAGCGGGACCGATGGCGGGTTTGTTTCGCCTTTACTTTCAGCGCATTCTTCCGGAGGTCGGGAAAATAATTTCTGGTGGCAACGAAGCGTATAGCTATCTGCCCAAGTCCGTGACCAGATTCCCATCGCCGCAGGAATTGGCCGTCCTGATGCGGCAAGTTGGGTTTATTGATGTTAACGTCACGTCTTGGAACTTCCAGAGCGTGATCTTGCACACGGCGCGTCGACCTAAATCCGCGGATGGAGACGTTGCGCCCGCGAGTAGCTAGTTTTCGAGTCCTAGCAGCCGGATTTTGTGCAGCAAAGTCTTGTACGACACTCCAAGTTTTTCTGCGGCTCGGGTTTTATTCCATTTGGAATCCCGAAGCGCATCCTGGATTTTGAAGCGCTCAACGTGATGTACGGCCCTCTGCGAGACCTCTTCAAGAGGTCCTTCCCACAAAAATTGTTCCACTAACATTCCTTCCGGCAACTGCTCCACGGAAGGCTTGGATACCGGCAGTTGCAAAGCGCTTTCGTCGATTTCCGGGCCATTCGCCAGAATCGCGGCTCGCTCGATTGCGTTCTGCAGTTCTCGAACGTTGCCGGGCCACGAATAGGTCAAGAGGCGCTCGCGCGTCTTCTCGCTCAACTGAAGATCCGGTTTGCGGAATTCGCGCCGGAATTTTTCGAGAAAGTAGTCGGCCAGCAACAGGACGTCCTCGCCGCGATCGCGCAAAGCAGGAATACCGATAGGCACGGCTGAAATCCGGAAATATAAATCTTCGCGAAAGATCTTGTCCGCCACGGCCGCGCGCAGATCTTTGTTTGTGGCCGTGAGGATGCGCACGTTGACTTCGATTTCCTGCGTACCTCCTACTCGCTCGAAGCGCTTTTCCTCCAGAACACGCAGTAGCTTGCTCTGAATGGCCCAGGGCAGTTCGCCGATTTCATCCAGGAATAAAGTCCCGCGATGCGCCAGTTCCAGCTTTCCAATCTTGCGCGCGCCCGCTCCTGTATACGCGCCGCGCTCGTGTCCGAATAGTTCGTTTTCAACCAGCCCTTCCGGAATCGCGGCGCAATTGAGCGCTACAAACGGATGGCTGGAGCGCGGGCTCAAATGATGAATAGCGCGCGCGAACACCTCCTTACCCGTACCACTTTCGCCGAGCAGCAGTACGGTCGAATCTGTCGCCGCCACGCGCTGCGTCATCTGGCTGGTATCTTTCATCGTCGGATGCTCGCCGACGATCCGCGGGAATCCGTAGCGGACAGCGTATTCTTCTCGCAGCAATAAATTTTCGCGCAACAATTCCTGCTGTTGCGCGGCGCGTTGCAGTAACAGTTTCAAATGGTCCAGGTCTACGGGCTTCTGTATGAAATCGAACGCGCCTTCCTTCATGGCTGTTACGGCTTCTTCCACCGACCCGTAGGCCGTCATCAAAATCACCGGCAAGGTGGCTTCCACGCGACGCGATTCCCGCAGCACATCAAGGCCCGAACCGCCCGGAAGCTTTAAATCGGAGAGAACAATCAGATAGCGCCGCCCGCGAATTTTTTCCATTGCGGAGGTTGCGTCAGGAGCTTCCTCAACGCCGTATCCCGCGCGCTCCAGTGCCTTGCGCAGCATGGCTCGCAGTTCTACTTTGTCTTCGACGAGGAGGATGGGTTCCATGGGAGAATAAAACTAGCGAGCCCAACCAGGATCGCCGCCCGCTTGACGCAGTTGATCTTCAGCGTCCGAGATGGCTTGCTGGTCCGCTTCAATCAGTTTTTTCTTCGCTTCGATCTTGTCCGTTTTTTCGTTTATATCGCTGCGCGTTAGTTCCTGTTGCATCCCTTTCATCGGATCGTTGTAATACTGAACGTCAAGCACGCCGAGTTCTCGCTGCATGATCTCGATCTCCGCTTGATCTTGTTCCAATTTGTGCCGCAGTTTGGCGAACCGGTCGCGCCAGCCCTTTTCGTCTTTTCCGGAAGGAAGGCCTCCCTGCAAAGTGGATCCGGCGCCAGAGGCAGCCAGACCGCCGTCATTTCCGGTTGAACCGGCCGATGCCTGGCTTCCAACTGACGATATCCCGCCCTGCTTAGGAATGTTGTCATTGTCGAAAACGCGGGGCGGTTTGGTCTGATCCTTCTTCTGCTCGCGAGCTTTGCGGGCTGCGGCTGCCAAAGGGTCTCCTTGCGCGGCAGGTGTCAGCGTAGTCGATTGCGAGGAAGCCCCCTGCGCACTTGACTGCGAAGACGTCTGGGGCTGCCCTTGGGCTGACGATTGGCTCTGCGGCGTCTGGTTCTGGCTTTGTTGCTGCGCCAGGGCGCTTGCAGGAATCAGCAGCGCCGCCGTCGCGATGGCACCCAATACCTCCCTACGCATGGCTCACGCCTCCTCAGAATGCCGTGGATCGGCCTGCTATGAGTTTAGATGCGGGCGGCCTGGGTAGCAATCGTGGATGGTAGGGGGTCCTGCCGCAAAGGTAACCATAGGAGGAATTCAGCCCCGCCGCCCTGGCGGTTGCGGGCTTCGATAGTCCCACCGTGCTGTAAGGCCACTTTCTGCACGATGGCCAGACCCAGCCCGGTCCCCTCCGACTTGGTGGTATAGAACGGCAGGAAAATCTTGGGCAGCTCCAGGTCTGGAATTCCGGGACCGTCGTCGGCCACGCAGATGCGTTGCCACTTTCGTCCTCCTAATTCCTCGATCGTTCCGGACATCGTGACGCGAGGAGTTTTGCTGACGGTCTTTGCAGCCTGCGCGCCATTGCGCACGAGATTCAAGAGCGCCTGCCGCAGCAGAGCCTCGTCGCCCGGCAGTTCCTCGAATGTCCCCTCGATCTCGACGCTGCACGCCGGAACAGTTTCGCGCAGCTCCTCGGCCACTTTCTCGACCACGGATTTCATCGGCACGGTTTCGTAGCAGATTTCGAGCGGCTTCGCGAAACGCAGAAATTCGGTGACGACATGGGTAAGCGCTCGCGTTTGATCCAGAATCCGTTCCGCCGACTCACGTGTGTCTCCGGGCTTTGCTTCGCTGCGAATCATCTGCGCGTAACCCGAAATCGTGGCCAGCGAATTCTTGAATTCGTGCGCGATACCGGCGGACATCTCGCCCAACGCCGCGAGGTTTTCTTTCCAACGGATTTGCTTTTGCAGGGCGGTCAATTCAGTCAGATCGCTCATCAAGCACAGCGCGCCACTGACCTTCATCTCTGAAGGCTGGGCCGCTGCCCCCTCAACAACTGGCCTCGCGGAATTCCGCGCCGCGCGATAAATAGGTGAAATAGTCACGCCCAGATTGCGCACCATACCTTCCGAGGTCATGTGCTCGATTTCGCCACGCTGAAAAGTCTTGCCGTCGCGGATACAAGCAGTGAGCATGCGCGTGAGATCGGAATCAGGGCCAAGAATTTCTTTGTACGATCGGTAACGCAAGGTCGGTATGCCCAATGCCCGCTCAGCGGCCGGATTCGTAGAACTGATCGCGCCAGTGGCGTTTACGAGCAGTAGCCCGGTTGGCATGTTGCGTGTGACTTCTTCAGTCAAGCGTTCAGACTCTTGTGCGCGTTCCTGCGCCATTAAGTGCAGCCGCGCCAATTCTTTTTCCTGTGCGCGCAGTTTCTCAATCACGCCCTGCATGGACGCAGTCAGGAACGCAGACGGATTCTCAGCGTCCGCCTTGGGAGCGGACCAATCCTCCCCGATATCGGCGGTTTGCTCGCGCAGATACTTGCGCAACAAGAACACTAGGACAATGATTCCCGCAAGCAGGCAAACCGCCAGCGCGATCCCAAAACCAAAGTTGTACGGCACGACAGGCAAGTGGTGAGGTGCGACAGGAGCCTTCATCGGACACCCTCTTTGATCATTATCTCACCACCAGCAAGGAGGTATACCAATTTACGACGGGAGTTCCGAAGAACACCGCTAACAAGGCGCCCGCGCCAAGAAATGTCCCGAACGGCAATTCGTAGTCCGTATCTTTACGCTTCGCCAGTATCACGGCGATGCCTAAAACGCTGCCCAAGATAGAGCCAGCCAGAATTGTCAGCAGCGTTTTCTTTGCCCCCAGGAATGCACCGGCCATCAGCATCATCTTGACGTCGCCCAGACCCATCCCTTCGCGCCCACGCAATCTGAAGTATGCTTCGGATACCAGCCACAACAGCCCGCTGCCTAGCGCCGCTCCCAAAATCGCGTCGGCGAACGAAAGCACGGGCGCCGGGGGAGGGTATTCGAATAAGTGATTCGCGATCCAGAGGGCTGTCCCGTCGGCAGGTTTGGTAAAAAAACTCAAAGCCAGTCCCATTCCGAATCCTGTGAAGTTCACCAAATCGGGCAGGATACGCTCGCGCAAGTCCGTAAACACCAGCACGATCAAAATTGCTGAAAACGCAGCCCATTTCAGCGTCTCCACTGTAAGTCCGAATACCAGGTAACAAGCGACGAATAGCATCCCCGTCAGCAATTCCACCAGCGGATACATTGGCGAAATCTTAGTTTTGCACCCGCGGCACTTTCCGCCCAGGAGCAAATAGCTGATTACAGGAATGTTGTCATACGGCCGGATCGGCTCTCCGCATTTCGGGCAGGCAGACGCGGGCATAACGATCGACTTCCCACTCGGAATCCGTAGGATGCAGACGTTCAGGAAGCTGCCAATAATCAACCCAAAAAGAAAAACAAAGACCACGATCAGCGTTTCAGGGATCACATTTCAATTCTGCACGATCGTTCTGCTGCCCTCAAGCGGCCCCTCGCGGATCGTGCCCGACTGCTAACGCAACCGCCCGTTTCACGCGTTTGAATCGTTTCTCAGGCTAAGCTATATTCGATGGTTTACACACCATGCCCTGGCTCGAGCAGAAGGTCCGCGTTTACGAACAGATGCGCTTTGCGCAGGAACAAAACCGCCGGAACTTGCCTTTTGCGTGGGGGCTTGAACACATAGGTGGAGACGCGAATGAGACCGATCCCGGGGCTTGGCTTGAGCGTTTCGCAGCAGAGACCTCAGCCCGTAGCGATGAGTGGTTTTTCACCGGTCCAGCGGATGATTACTCCCTCGACGACGGAGTATTGACTTTCACCAGTGCTATCGAGTCGCCTTGGCGCGAAAATAATCGAGTTCATGCGCAATTGTTTCGGGCACGTCAGCGTGGTCCGGCCGTGGTGGTGCTGGCTCAGTGGAATTCTCGCTGGGAAGAGCAGCAGAACGTATGCCGCTGGCTGAATATTTTGGGAATAACCGCGGTAAAGCTCAGCCTGCCGTATCACGACCGGCGCGCCATTCCCGGTCATCCACGCGCCGATCATCTCGTGGGACCCAATATCGGCTTGACACTGCAAGCCAATCGTCAGGCTGTGCTCGACGTTCGTCGCACGCTACGATGGCTTGAACTGCAAGGATACGACCGGCTCGGAATTCTCGGCACCAGCGTCGGTTCCTGCCTCGGATTTCTGGCCTTAACGCATGAGCCCGCGATACGCGCCGGAGCATTTCTGCACGTTTCCACTTATTTTGGGGAAGTTCTTGCTGCTGGACTCACAACTTCCAATGTTTGGCAGACGCTTCGCGAGCACATATCGCCTGATGAGGTGCGTCATTACTTCTCGCCGATCAGCCCATTCCCCTATATCGATCGCCTGCACGGATCGCATAAAAAAATCCTGACCATTAGCGGCCGGTACGATCCCACTTTCCCTCATGAACTCACCACCGAATTCCTCACCGCAATCCGCTCCGACGGCGTCGCATTCGAGAGCCTCTCGCTTCCGTGCGGGCACTACTCGCTCGGCGTCGCACCCTTCAGTTATGCGGCTGGTTACCGTTTTGGGACCTTTCTCTTGCAAGCCTTGATCTAGGATAACGGGCGTGCTTGCCGAGGGATAGAAGCTCGCGCCCTCCTTAACCGAAAGGACCCATGCTCCTAAAGTTAGAAGGCCCAATGCCGATAACAAAGCGGAGGAACTTGCAATGGCAAACCCGATCGCGGCAATATCGAACGTACAGCAAGTAACGACTTCCACCCAGGCCGAGGCACCTGGGCTGGCTGCGAACGTCGTAAAAGCGACTCCGCAACACAGCGTCAATATCAGCGCGGCAGGCGCAGCAGCTAGCACAGCCACCGCGTCGACGCCCTCAAGCAACAAGGATCACGACGACGGCAAGTAATTGCGGTCGTTCCGGGAAATTCCCTCGCTGGTCGGAGCTTAGGGAAACTAAGGAGGAGTCATCACTGGAAGTTCCGATCGCGAGTATCCATGTTTAGGGAATTAGCCGGTGCTTGGCTCACCGTAGAATCTCGGCGAATGCGCCTTCCGCGATCCTACGTTGCATCGCATGAATGTCCGGCGCAAGAGAACGGTCGGCGTCGACAGTTTTCGACTGCGAACGTACGACCTGGTAGGCTTTTTGCGCCTCGGTGCCGGTGCGCAACGGTGCCAGCAAATCGATCCCTTGGCATGCGCAAAGTAATTCAATCGCCAGCACGGTCCGCAGATTAGCCAGCATCGGCTGAATTCTTCTCGCTGCGGCCATCCCCATCGAAACGTAATCTTCCTGATTTGCGGACGTAGGAATTGAATCCACGGAATGCGGCGCCGCTTGCGTCTTCATCTCGCTGACCAAAGCCGCAGCGGTAACCTGCAGAATCATGAAACCGGAATTCAGGCCGGCGTCGCGTGTCAGAAAAGCCGGTAACAGGCTCGTCTGTGGGTTCGTCATCTGCTCGACACGTCGCTCGGAAATGCCTGCCAGTGTTACAAGCGCCACGGCCAGCTGATCCGCAGCCATCGCCAGCGGCTGCCCATGAAAATTTCCGCCGCTGATAACTTCGCCGGAATCGGCAAAAACCAGAGGGTTATCAGTCGCACTGTTTAATTCGATGGTCAAAACAGCTCGCACGTTTTGCAGCGCGTCACGCACCGCCCCGTGCACCTGCGGAGTGCAGCGCAAACTGTACGCGTCCTGCACCCGCTTATCTTTCTGGGCTGAGCGATGCGATTCGCGGATCGAGCTGCCTTCGTTCAGCAGCCGTAGATTGCGCGCCGTGATCGCGTGCCCGGCATAGGGACGAACTTCCGCAATTCGCGCATCGAACGCCGCAGGACTTCCGCGCAAAGCATCGAGCGAAAGCGCTGCGGAAACGTCCGCCGTGCCCACCGCGATCTCGGAATCACGCAAAGCCAGGGCTAGTAGCGCCAGCATGCCCTGCGTTCCGTTCAGTAACGCCAGGCCTTCTTTGGCTTCCAGTAACAGCGGAGCAATCCCAGCACTGCGCATTGCATCTGCGCCGGTAACCGTACGTCCCTGAAAAACTGCGTGGCCTTCACCGATTGCCACCTGCGCCAGATGGGCGAGCGGCGCGAGGTCGCCTGATGCGCCCACCGATCCTTGGGAGGGAATGATCGGATGCACGCCGGCATTGAGCATCGCACAAAGAGTTTCCGCTACGATTGGGCGCACACCGGAAAATCCTTTGGCAATGGCGTTCGCGCGTAACAGTAGCATGGCACGGGTTTCGTGTTCGGCCAGCGACGCGCCAACACCGCAGGCATGGCTGCGGACTAAATTCACCTGCAATTCGCCTATCTGTTCTGGCGAGATGTGCACGGAGGCTAATTTCCCGAAGCCGGTATTTACGCCGTACACGGCCTGATCGGATTCGATGAGGCGTTCGATAACCGCTCGTGACGCTAGCATTCGTCTGCGCGCCTTCGATCCGAGTTCCACCTTTGTGCCCTCGAGTACGATGCGATACAAATGTTCAAAGGTGAGATGCAGGCCGTCGATTTGAACCGGGTTAGCGCTCATGATTGTTGCGACTCGACGTCAATGGAAGTGGCGTTTTCCGGGACGAGAGGGAAGTATTTTCGATATCTCTCGGGCAGCGATTTAGGCCGTCCCTGGCGATCACAAATGACATGTACTGTGTCGCCTGTGGCCAGTAATTCACCAGACGATTTGTGCAAAATCTCGTAGCCGAATTTCACGGTGCGCCGTTGGGCCATCAGCAGCCGCGTTCGCACGAGAAGTTCGTCGTCGAATCGCGCAGGGTGTTTGTAGCGGCAATGCGCGTCCGCCACAACGATGTAGCTGTCGTCTTCGCTCTCCATTTGTTTGTATTCAAAACCAAGTTGCCGGCATAGTTCCACGCGCCCCACTTCAAACCACGTGAAATAATTGGCGTAATAGACGACGCCCATCTGATCGGTTTCGGCGTAACGCACCCGTATTGTAGTCTCCGCGTATTCCATGGTCGTTGGAAAGTGTATCAGAGCGCCCTAAGGCTGCCCGTCGTGCGTCTGAATATTTCGAGTGAGAGCAATGTGTGTCGTCTTTCCAGCAGGATGCCAGGTCTCAAGGTCCGGGCCATTTCGGAGTTCGCTTTTCCAGAAACGAGGCGAGTCCCTCGCGAAAATCTTCGGTGCCGCGTATCGCGGCATTTTCTTGGGTCGCCAACTCAATTTCCTGCTGAATTCGGTTCTCGTCGTAATGGAGCAGCAACCGCTTCGTTGCTCGTAGGCTGGTAGGGCTCGCTTCCAGCAAAATGGCAGCGAATTCGTGTGCTCGCTTTAAAAGGTTGGCGCAATCTATGACTTCGGTAACAAGTCCCAACCGGAAAGCCTCAGCGGCGTCGAAAATACGGCCAGTGAGAAGAATTTCGCGGGCGTGTTTCTCACCGATTTGCCTCCGCACTAGCACGGAAACCAGCGCTGGGATAAATCCAATACGCACCTCGGTGTAACCAAATTTCGCTTCCGGCACGGCCAGCGTAATATCCGAAAATGTTGCGATCCCGCAGCCGCCCGCGATTGCGGCTCCATTCACGGCGGTTATAAGCGGCTTGGGAAAACTGTAGATTCGTTGAAATAATCGCGCCATCTCGCGGGAATCGCCCAGATTTTCAGCGGGTGTTTGCGACGAGATGGCCTGTAACGTTTCCAGATCCATTCCTGAACAGAAAGCTTTTCCGGCGCCAGTAAGAATCAGAACCCGCAGGTCCGGATGCGATTCTGCTTCGCTCAGCGCGACAAGAAGCTCCTTGATCATCTCGCTGGAAATCGCGTTGCGCTTTTCGGGACGATTCAGCATAATCGTGCCCGTAGCGCCATCGATCTCGCATTTGATCGTGGTGCAGGGTGTTTGGCCGAAGTGGTGTTTAGTCTTCATCTATCGGCGCCGGCGTATCTCGTCGGTTTTGCATCTCTAATTTGGTTTAGCCGCAGGCTCAGTATGTACGTACTTCTCCCGCAATTCTTCCGTCATCGCGCATGCTACTGCAAGCGATTTCGTGTCGATCCCCGTCGAAACGCCGCGTGAAGAAAGCGTCGTCAGCACAGCCTCGGTAGGAATGTTGCCGACCAGTTCGTCCCCGGCAAACGGGCATCCACCCATGCCCGTGAGGGCGCCATCAAATCGCCGGCAACCGGCTTCAAACGCAGCCAGAATCTTTTCCGGTGCGCGCTGAGGACGGCTGTGAAGATGTACTCCAATCTCTACCCCCGCCACAGCGTCCTTAACACCGTGATACAAATCCGCCACCTCTTCCGGCGAGGCAGTCCCGACAGTATCCGCGAGCGAAACGGTACGCACGCCCAGATCCTTCAGCCACACCAGGGTTTCAGCAACCAACTCTGGCCCCCACGGCTCGTCGTAAGGATTTCCAAACGCCATAGAGATATAAATAACCGCCTTCTTGTCCGCAGCCTTTGCGTCGCGCTGGAGTTTTTCCACCAACTCACGCGACTCGGCGCGAGACATATTGGCATTGGCGCGCCGGAAATATGCCGAAATCGAATAAGGGTAACCGACGGTCGTGACGCCGGGAGTGGCGAGAGCGCGCTCGAGGCCTTGCGAATTTACTACGATCCCGATTATCTCCGGCGAATCGCCGCCAGGCGTTTTTACCAGGCTCAAACGCTCCATCACCGCTTCGCTATCAGCCATCTGCGGCACGTGTTTTGGCGAAACAAAACTGACCGCGTCGATATGCCGAAATCCCAGTGAAATCAACCGGTTCAGATATTGTACTTTTTCTTGCGTCGGGATTACGTTGCGCAAACCTTGCCAAGCGTCGCGCGGGCACTCCACAATAGTCACTTCATTCGTCATGAGTTTTAGAACCAAGGACTCCGGTAAATGTGAACTGCGTACCACTGAAGAAACACTGCCAGTAATACCAAAAGTGTCATCAACCCGACGGCGACTCGCGAAATTTTTCCTTCGCTGGCTTTCATAATCGTCAACGCCGCCGCGACTAGAATCCCGATCACTCCAACATATTGCGACACCTGAAATATAAACCAAAGGGCGGAGCTGCCGGTTCCGCCTTTGCCCAGCGCCAAGGAGCTGAAGACCGCAAACGCGGAAGGCAGACACAAAAGCAGCGTCGCAAGGCAAAATCCGAAGCCCCCCGTGCGAGCTGCATACCCCATCATGAACTCGTCAGATACCTTCAACCCGAACTCTAACTTTCAACTTCCTCCGTCAGGTTTGCAATACCCCCGTCTTGAATTCGGCAACTTTGGGATTGAGCGAAGCAGCCTCGAGCGCCTCAATCAGCGCTTCCCGTGTGCGGGCCGGGTCGATAATTGCATCTACCCAGAGTCTTGCCGCGGCATATCGCGGATCGGTTTGATGCTCGTACGTTCTGCGCGTCGATTCGTACAATTCTTTTTTCTCGGCGTCGCTTAACTTTTTTCCTTCGCGTTCCAGTTGCTTGATCTTGATTTCAACCAGGGTTCCTGCCGCAGCGTCTCCGCCCATCACAGCGTAGCGTGCCGTTGGCCATGCGAAAATGAATCGGGGATCGTAGGCTTTTCCGCACATGGCGTAATGTCCGGCGCCGAAACTCCCGCCGCAAATCACCGCGATTTTGGGCACGACGCTATTCGCCACCGCATTTACCATCTTCGCGCCCGCGCGAATGATTCCGCTCCACTCCGCTTCTTTGCCCACCATGAATCCGTTCACATCGTGAAGAAAAACCAGCGGGACCAGATTCTGATTGCAGTCCAGGATAAATCGCGCGGCTTTGTCCGCGGCTTCGGTGTAAATTACGCCGCCGAACTCAATTCGTCGTTCGCCGCTGCCAGGGGCCAATGTGTTCACATTTTTCTTCTGGTTGGCGACAATTCCCACGGCCCATCCGCCGATACGCGCGTATCCGCAGATCAGCGTCTGTCCGTACTCCGCACGATATTCCTCGAACTGGCTACCATCGACGATGCGCGCGATGATTTCGCGCATATCGTATTGTTTGCCAGGGCTCGCGGAAAAAACACCATAAATTTCTTCCGGTGAGTAGGCCGGCGGTATCGCCGCTTTATGATCGAACGACGCTGACGCGCCGTGCCCCATCTTGTCCACCAGCGCACGCAACCGTTTGATGCACGCGGTGTCATCTTTTTCTCGGAAGTCGACAGTGCCGCTGATTTGTGCGTGCATCTCCGCGCCGCCCAGCTCTTCGGCCGAAGTTTTTTGCCCAATCGCCGCCTGCACCAGGGCAGGACCGGCCAGAAACAACCCGCTGCCATCCGTCATTAGAATCTTGTCGCACATGACCGGCAAGTAGGCGCCGCCCGCTACGCACATCCCCATAATCGCGGCGATTTGCGGGATGCCCATCGCGCTCATTACCGCGTTGTTGCGAAACACGCGGCCAAAATCGTCGGTATCCGGGAACACATCCTCTTGCAGTGGAAGAAAGATTCCGGCCGAGTCAACAAGGTAAATCGTCGGAATATGGTTGTCGATCGCGATGTTCTGCGCGCGAATTACTTTCTTGGCGGTCATCGGGAAGAACGCACCCGCTTTTACGGTCGCGTCGTTGGCGATGATCATCACTTGCCGCCCGGACACGCGTGCAAGACCGGTGATCGTTCCGGCTGCAGGCGCGCCGCCCCACTCTTCATACATCTCGTACGCCGCATGCAGCCCCAGTTCGAAAAATTCGCTCTTCGGATCGATCAGCTTTGCGATGCGTTCACGTGCGGTCAGCCTTCCCTTTTTGTGCTGCGATTCGATGGCTCTTGCGCCGCCGCCCTGGCAAATCCGCTCTTCCTCATTTTTGATTTCGGTCTGGTGATCGATCATCTGCCGGCTATTGGTCTTGAACGAGGCCGACGCAGTGTCTACCTGCGATTCGATTTTAGTTCCACTCATACAGCAATCACCATTTTCCCCATTGCCTAAAAAGCGCCTCTTTTCATTCAGTTAGTTAGGTCTTGCGCCGGACTCGGTTGCACTTTGGTTGCACAGATTTTCGAGCATGTCCATTCCGGCTTGGGTGTTCGCCGAAACGTCTTTCACGTAATACCGCATCGTGGTCGCAATGTTCGTGTGGCGCAAAAGACCCTTGCTCGCCATGCCGTCTTTGGTAAGGCCCGCGAGCGTAGTCGCTACGCCACGGCGCAGGCTGTAGAAACCGTGCCATGTCGGGAGCGATTCGTCCAGTTTGAAAGCATGTGCAGCCTTGTGACGGGATTCGGGAAGGCCGCACAGAGCACAGCCGCGGAGGAGCGGGATTATGACGCTCCGCGAAACGTTATCGAGCGATAGCGGCTTCCCGGATGGGCCGCGCAAGATCGGGCCGTCTGCCGGGTTGCCGTCCGCTTGGCGCAGATCGGCGAGAATATCGGCGAGCAGGGGGATGGTCGGGACGGGCGCGGCGGCTTCCGCCGTCTTGGGTGTCGTGGTGTGCGTGTGCCAAACCGATTGGCGGACTAACAGCCTCTTTCCATCGTAATCCTGCCACAGCGCTCCGCGTGCTTCGCCGGGGCGCAACCCGGTAAAGAACATGAGCGCGACGGCAGCGCGTACTTTCTCCTCGCCAGCCTTTCGAAGCACTTCCATGATCGTCAGTACTTCGTCCGGGGTTGCGGCGCGTGTTGGGGTTGCTGCGGGCGCTTCCATCGGCAACCGGGCGTCCACAAGCGGATTCGCTCCGTCGAAGGCACCCCAAGTTTTCGCCAGGGAAAAAATGCTCCGCAAGATGCTTTTCGCGTTCCGCAGCACGCGCCTGCTTACCTCATGGCGGCGGTAAATCTCCGCGAACAGATTGCAGGCGTCAACGGTGCGGAAATCCCGCAGGCTCAGTTTCGGCATGTGCGGCCCTAGATACAGTTTCCAAAACGCCTGATAACCAGAAACGGTGGAGGGTTTGCAGTTGGCCTTCGCCCAGGGCAGCCAGTGATTCACGGCAAAATCCGAAACCGAAAGGTAACTTTCGGGGCGAATCTTGCCAGCGTTGAGCGGCGCGAGAAATTCCGAAGCGAGCGTTTGCACATCTTTTTCGCGCCGGTAGCGGTCGCAAACGTCGGCCAGTTTCTTGCAGCGCTGTTTCCCCGCGTCTCTGTACCGCAGAAACCACGAATCGCCTTTCTTGAAAACGTATCCGTCTTGCGACATAGGATTTCTCCGTTCTGCTAGTCTTCGGGTGTGGGAATTGCCATGCTTCGCAGATATTCCGAGATCGTCAAGCCCGCCGCTTTTGCCTTATTGCGAATTTGCTGAGCTTCCGACTTTGTAACCATAAAACGCAAAATCGTTTCGCGCCTTTGGCTTGGAGGTACGTTCGGCCTGCCCGCCCGCTTTGGCATCCCATCTCCTCTGGTAATACTTTTACCATTTATATTCTTGGGGTGTCAATTATTGTCAGCATGAGTCATAGCGCCGGAAAAGGTCCCTGAAGCAGGACTTCAGCAGTGATGCTTCGAAATTCCGTTCCTGCTTCAAGGTGCTGGCCCAAATCCGCCAGCACCTCGTGAAAATGCGCCACTGCTTCGGCAAAGTCCGGCAGTAATGGCGGGCGGTAATTGCCACCAATGAAAAAGGTGCGTGCGTATCCCAAAACGCTGTCCATGTGACGAATCAATTCATGCGGCGTCCGAACTTGCGGTGCTACGCGGAACGCTGAGAACTCCGGTGGCGCGCCACGAAGTGCCTTCTGTGTCCTGTAGGCTAGGGCAGCCAAAAAATGCCTCAGTAAGATTCGACGATCATCCATGATCAGCACCCCGCTTAGTTCTACGGCCAACCCATAATAACCGGATGCCTGATCAAACTAACCCACCCGTTCGGACATTCTCATTTTGCGGCGACACAAGCTGCGATGATACAGGGGACCGCGCTCAGCAACATCGGTACATTTCAGCCGGCGATATTTACCTGCCATTTGAAGTTAGATTTTCCGCCAAAATTTAGCGCAAAAATAAAAAGAGCGCCGTTTTTTTCCGGCAGGCTGTATTTTTTAGCAAACCGCTCCAAGCGAAATCCTTACTGCGAGTTAGAGCCTGTTACGGTGGAAATCACCGGAACGTGATGTCTCCCCAGCAACGTGTGCGGGCCGCCGTAAATGAATTCGAAAGCAATGTTGAGACCTGCCTGGCTCGCTAGATTGATATTTCCCATGCGGAATCCATCGCTTGCATCGAATCGGCTCGGATACCACAGCAAGGCTGCCGCCTCCGTCCCGGCGTACGGCGCGGCCAGCGAAGCAAACGAAAAAACTCGGTGACCGTCCTCGCCTCTGCGTGCCGTGACGGTGGAAATCAATGCATGCCGCAAGCGGTGACCGAACCCGGTGCAGCTGCAGCGATAGTAAAGCGTGTCTTCGTGAAAGATTTCAGCCAAACCGTAGCGGGTCGTTTGCGTCACCAGGTTGACGCCAAAATTGCTTGCGACCCGCACACCGTAAGCGTCCCAGCCCTGACCCCAGTCCGGGGGCCTGTTACGGGCCTGCTGGATGCCGGCTGCGGCGACCGCTCTGATGATGGGATACGGTCCGAATGAATCGAAAATGTAACCACGCAGTTTGTCCTTTTCCGTCGGGCGCTCGTAGGGTTGGCCGGACTGCACTTTCGCCGCGCGCGGCGTCATCATACCCGGCTGGCCGGATTGCTGCGGCGGCGGCGTGGTCGTCTGCTGCTGTTGAGTGGACGACGTGCCTGCTTCCGCGCCGGATTGCGCACTCGCCGGGACCGAAAGAGCGGCTGCACAAAAGGCTACGAGCAAAACCAAGAGCACTGGGCGCATCTTCACCTCAAATAACTCCTTCAATTGTTGAATAATGCCGTGGGAGCCGACGCGCCAAACAGCCTATGACGATTTTGCATTGGATACACGCAAAAAAGTCGAAAAACGCGGCGTTAAAGGCGAACCGGAGGGCATGAGCGACCGCGACGGCGAGGAAAACTACGCCGGTCAGTAAGGAGAATGTATTCCTGGTCATGTAATCACCTCCGGCTGGGATGGAAACGCACCGTATGGCCAAATTGTACTCCTCATATCTGCGAGGGGAGACAGCGGAATCTCGAATGGGACAGCTATCTGACCTTACATAAAAACAGCAAGCGAAATGTTTTATCGGCTGCCGAAAAATTTTTCTCGGGCCAATCGGCAGTTCCATTTGCCCCGATCGAATGCCGTGACTCCACCCTTCCAGATTAAGCGCGGCTTATCGTGCTTCATTGGGCGATTCCAGACTCTCCGGAGACGCGAGTTACGGCGGTGTTTAATCGGGCGTTAGTCGATTGGGAGGATAATCCCGTTTACCAACCTTTGGTTTCGTTACTACGAGGAGTATGATGGCGCTCAAATCGCGTCTTTATATTCCGTATTGCTTGAGAGGCCAGCGATAATCACCCTAGCCGAACGCGAGGCAATGTTCGTCCGCTTCTCAGAAACCCGCGATCTCGTCCATCGCACCGCTCACGGACTCACGCCCCAGCAACTTCAATATCGCCCGGACGCGAGCCGCTGGTCGGTAGCAGAAAACCTCGAGCACATCACGATCGTGGAGCAGAACATCCTTGCCGGCCTGGCACGGACGCTCCAGAAGCCGCCCGCCCACGAAAAGAAATCTGCTGTGACCGACGAACAACTGCTGGCAAATTTTGGTCGCGTGGTCCAGCCACTCACCGCGCCCGAACGCCTGCTCCCCACTTCGCGTTGGCCGCTCCCCAATCTTCTAAACGAATTCGACGCCGCCCGCCAGCGCACCATCGAATTCGCCACCACCGCGGCCGATACCAAGGAGCTGCGCCGCTATTTCATGCCGCATCCCTTCTTCGACGAACTCGATTGCTACCAATGGTTCATCCTCGCCGCCGGCCACTCCGCGCGCCACTGCAATCAATGCGCCGCCATAAAGGAGTCCGCCAGCTTTCCCCGCTAACGCCGTTCCGCTCCGGCTGGTTCGTATAATCGGAAATCAGGCTTGGCAAGATGCCCGGAAGGGATTGCCAGATGGATGGTGTGAAATCCTGTTATCACAGTAAGGGCGCGCCGACTCTCGATTAGTTTGAATGTTATAGGTCATAGGAGGAGCGCTTGGTGTACAGACTGAACCCAGCGCCCATGGTAGGAGTTGTGGACACTTGATTCAAACCGTCCTAACCTGCACAACATATGGGAATTCGCGCTTTGAACATCGCGTCTATGGTTTTGGGACTCTTGTTCATGGTTGTATCAGTGCGTTTGCTTCTGCGCCATCAATATGAATTCTTTGGTCGTGCTAGAGGGGGAGGGGTCTGGATTTCAAGCTTTTTTCCACTTATCTTTGGACTTTGGTTCTTCGTGTATGGCTTAATCGGCTTGCTTCGCGGCAGGCGAGGAAAGTGGTCGGATTAATCATTCATTGGGAACTTCTCCGGTAACCGCTGCGTTAATCAGTCACACAGGGCAAGAGTCTACGCGGGTGAACGCCGGTAGAGCAAACCAGCGGTCATATGTAACACCATGATTACACAGCAATAATTAGCGCGGTAGCACACGAGTTGCACAGAATGGACAGGACAGAAGCAATCAAACCGAAGGGAAAACCTGGTGGACGCAGACCGCGTGAGAGCCGGAAGCCTGATTACTTGAAACGCCTCGAACTAACCCACTGGACCGCCGCGCAGCATTTGGCGCGGCGCGATGAAAGCAAGATAATATGGGATGCATCGCTCTTTTACAAAAGCCCGATTGAGCCTCCTCGTTGCACAACCGTTGCACAAAACCAGTCCGACCATGCCCAACCAGACCGATTATCGCCGTCTATCGCCCGCGTAAACGGCTGATTCTACACAATCCAGCCGTTGGCAGCACTTCCACTCACCCAGTGGTCTCCTCAAACGGAACAGCTGGTGCCATGTCCTTTCGATGCTTGCAACCGAGGGATTCTACCACCCCGCGTTTGTTTTGACTTCCGCACCGCGTACGCTAGAATAACTGGCGGTCACGGTATCACGTTACTACCGTGGACCAAATTCTCCTCGGCGCCTATGCCCTGCCGTTCCCACGCGAAGAATAGCTCCGCCTTCGGCAGGCCGCAATAATCCAGGCGTTCCGTCCTTACGATTTTCAGATCATTGCTTTCTACCCTTCTGCTTGCATGAAGAACTGACAAGCTGCTTGCACACGCACGGCGAGGAGATCCAGCAATGCGTTTCATTGACATAGATTTGTCACGCCGCGTCGAAATAGCTGAAGCAAATGCAGGCCGGCAATGCGCGGAAGCGTTTCATCGCATGCATCCAGATGTACTCGTAGCCGTTGAGGAAATTGCCGGAGGGATCGCCGTCTTTGCCGGGCTCGATTCGCCAGTAACCCAAGCGATTGGCGTCGGCTTGAATGGGCCGGTGAGTGATAACGAACTTGACGCTCTCACTGAATTTTTCCATTCTCGCGGCGCAGCAGCGGCGATTGAGCTATCCCCGTTTGCGCCGGCGACCCTCTATGAAAACTTTGCGGCGCGCGGGTATCGTCTTCTCGAACTGACGAACGTATTGATTCTCGACGATCTGGCTCGCCTTCGCGCGCCCGCCGGAATGCAGCCAGGCGTGACGATTCGTCCCGCTCACACTGATGAATCGAAGCTCTGGACAGCCACCGTGGCTCAGGGCTTTGCGGAGCATTACCCTGTGACGCAGGCAATGCTGGACGTGATGGAGGGTTTCTGCAACCGCGGCGGGGAATCATGCGCCTTTCTGGCATTTGTAAACGGCGAGGCGGCCGGTGGTGGTGTTGTTGCGGCCTACGAAGGCGTCGCTGGGCTGTTCGGGGCCAGCACTCTTCCTGCGTTTCGCGGCCGTGGCGTGCAATCGGGCTTGCTGCATGTGCGTTTGGCGTGGGCATCAGAACACGGCTGCGACCTGGCCGTGAGCCTGACCCAACCAGGGAGCGTCTCCCATCGCAATATCGAGCGCCGAGGCTTTCGCGTTGCCTACACCCGCACCAAACTGGTCCGTGCGCTATAGCTAAGTTCCAGACAAAAGATTGTCACCACTGGAACTTTGGAGTATGACACGTCAGGCCGCCGCGAAATTAAATGACATCACCAACCTCATGGCACACAGCGCCACAATTTCCTCCACAGGCACGTCCTAAGAATTGGTTCGACCGAAACTGGAAATGGCTGGTGCCCTTGGTCGCTGTCGTTATCGTCCTCATAGTTGCTGCATTCGTCGGCACGCTCTTTTACGCGATAGAATCCTCGTTGCGAAAGTCTTACCCATATCAAGTGGCCGTAAGACGTGCGAAGGAATCACCGCAGGTCGCAGCCACAATCGGAACACATCTTCAAATCGGCTGGTTCGCGACAGGCAACTTCAATTTCAATGGAACCGAAGGTAACGAGAACATCAGCATCCCCATATCGGGTCAAAACGCGCGTGGCCACATCGTCGTAGTAGCTAACAAACACGCGACCCACTGGAACTTCGAAACGCTTGAGGTGGATGTAGAGGGACAAGACAATCCCATTCCGTTGCTCGATTCCACAGGCCCCGCGTCCGCTACTCCAGATTCAAACTGATCTTGAGAGGCGATCTTCCGAGTCTTCGCGGACCATTTGGCGAAAATTGGGTCGCTTTAGGGGTCGGAGTCTTAGCTCTGACAAAACATGTTTGGCTATCGATGGGCTTTAGCCATTGAAGACAACGTTGCACGATATTTACAATTACGCAAGTTTCGAAGCCACACCTGGACCCAAGCCAAGGCTGGACACCGACCGTTAGGCGCCGTGAGGCGCAGCGGAAAGGCGATGGCGGATAAAATCGACGATAGACTGAGTCGTAGTTCCGGGAAGAAACACTTCAGCGATGCCGCTCTGTTTCAGCGCCGGAATGTCGGCTTCGGGAATGATCCCGCCGATAAGAACTGTAACGTCGTCCATGCCCTTGCTGCGCAGCAATTCCATCAATCGCGGACAGAGGGTATTGTGCGCGCCGGAAAGAATCGAAAGCCCGATCACGTCCACGTCTTCCTGGGCTGCTGCGGATGCGATCATTTCGGGAGTCTGCCGCAAGCCGGTGTAAATCACTTCCATACCGGCATCGCGCAACGCACGAGCGATAATTTTAGCTCCGCGATCGTGCCCGTCGAGCCCGGGTTTGGCAATTAACACACGAATTTTTTTCTCAGCCATTAATGTGTAGGTCTCCGCCGCTCCCTACCTTAGGTCTTGCGACACACGCGCTGCTCAGGACTGTCGTCATCCTGAACGCAGCAAAGGATCTCTCTTGCTTTGCTGATGGTAGCGAACAAGACAAAGGAAAATCGCCCGCCTGAAGGCGGTCGCTGCATCCGATCCTTCGAAGGATACCGAAAAGCCATGCTTAACGATAGCGCTGCCTGCGCGCGGTGTTCCGCGTCAATATTTCAAGTCCTGCAGAAAATCTTCGAGCAGGGCGTTGAACTTGTCAGGATCGTCCACAAACAGCGCATGCCCGTCGCCATCGAAAACCTCAAGCTGCGCGCCCGGAATTTTCTTCTGCATATCTAGGATCGTGCCCATGTAAGAGCTCTTGGCCGCGCAGACCAAGGCGGGCTTGTCGATTTTCGGCAGAATTGGTCGGTAATCAGCCACAAAATATCCGACCAGCAGTGCCACCGCGGAATTCGTGGGCGTCTGCAGGGAAGCCTGAATTACCTTGTTAACGTAATCTTCGGGATGCGGCTTTTTGAAATTCAGATTACGAATAAATCCGGTGGCCGCATTTTGTCTCTCTTCCAGCACGCCTTTCAGCAACCCGAAATCCTGGTCCGCGTCGGTCGGCCCGCGCCCTCCCGCATCGTTATCGACCAGCGTGATACCCGCGAGATCGCGCGTGCCGAATTGATCGATGTACGCCATCGTTTCCACCACGGCCATCGACCAAGCCACGATCACAACGGGAGCCAAATGCAATTGATCGACCACCGCTTTAATGTCTCGCGCGCGTGCCGCTGGATAAAGACCATCATTCGTCTGCGACGACTGCCCCTGCGAACGCGGGTCCATCGCGACCACGCGATAGTCTCGCGAAAAATAATCGATCTGCGCCTGCCAGATCCAAGAAGGCATCGTCCAGCCCGGCACGAACAAAAGATTAGGGGACGTTCGCGCCGGCGAGACGGCAATGTTGCCCTTGGTAGGCGTCTTGTCCGCGGGCAGGGGATTGCCCACTTCCGCACTGGGCCCTGTCGCGAGGTGTCCCGATTCGAGATAATGGATCCTCACTCCATCCGACGTCGTGACGAACCCGCTCTTGACCGGTGGCTTTCTGTCCTTGTCCTTGGCCTGTGCGCTCCCATGCAGCGCCGTAAAGCTTACGAGCAGGCATAGGGCAATCTTCAGTTGTCTCTGCACTATTTCTCCCGTCTCTTCGTCGACAGCGCTAACTACGGGCTGCCATTAATTTGAAGTTAGAGTTTCGCGAACCTAGGTGATCGCAACTTCTTCGTAGATACCGAAGACTTCCCGCATAGCGTCGCAGATTTCGCCCAGCGTGGCATACGCCTTCACCGCATCGTAGATGAAGGGCATTAGGTTCTGTTTACCCGCTCCCGCCTTGCGAAGGGCACCGAGCCGTCCTTCAACTTCATCGCTGGAACGCTCCGCGCGGAGCTTCCGCAGCCGCTGACCCTGCCGTTCCGCGACGGTTTCGTCAATCTGCAAAATATCGATGGCCCCTTCTTCGGCGACATAGGCATTTACGCCAACAATGATCTTTTCCTTGTGGTCCACCGCTACCTGATATTTGTACGAAGCCTCCGCGATTTCACGCTGCGGGTAGGCGCGTTCGATAGCCGCCACCATGCCAGCCAACGCGTCAATCTTCTCGATGTAATCCCACGCACCCTGTTCGACTTCATTCGTCAGCGCTTCCACAAAATACGAGCCGCCGAGGGGGTCGGCTGTATTGGTAACGCCGCTTTCGTGGGCGATGATCTGCTGCGTGCGCAGCGCCAAAGTTGCCGCAAACTCCGTGGGTAACGCCCACGCTTCGTCCAGAGAGTTTGTATGCAGCGATTGCGTGCCACCCATCACAGCGGCAAGCGCCTGAAGCGCAGTGCGCACTACGTTGTTGTAGGGCTGCTGTGCCGTTAATGAGCATCCGGCAGTCTGGGTATGAAAACGCAGCGCCCACGAGCGCGGGTTCTTCGCGCCGAAGCGCTCGGTCATGGTTTTATGCCAGATTCGTCGGGCCGCGCGATATTTCGCGATCTCCTCGAAGAAATCGTTGTGCGCGTTGAAGAAGAACGAAAGCCGAGGCGCAAAATCGTCCACATCCATTCCGCGTCGCACGCCCCAATCAACGTACTCAATCCCATCGCGCAGCGTGAACGCAAGTTCCTGAATCGCGGTCGAGCCGGCCTCGCGAATGTGGTAGCCGCTGATCGAGATCGGGTTGAACTTCGGAGTATTTTTCGCGCCGAACTCAAGCGTATCGATCACCAGCCGCATCGATGGTTCCGGCGGATAGATATATTCCTTCTGCGCGATGTATTCCTTCAGGATGTCATTCTGCAACGTGCCGGATATTTTCTTCCAGTCCGCGCCCTGCTTTTCCGCGACGGCCAAATACATTGCCCAGATCACCGCAGCAGGGGAATTGATCGTCATCGAAGTCGTGACGTCCGCCAGCGGAATTTTGTCGAAGAGGACTTCCATGTCAGCGAGCGAGCTGATCGCAACGCCGCACTTGCCTACCTCGCCCTCGGACAACGGATGATCTGCGTCGTAACCCATCAGAGTCGGCAAATCGAAGGCGACCGAAAGTCCTGTTTGCCCCTGCGAAAGCAAATATCGGAACCGCGCATTGGTATCCTCGGCGGCTCCAAATCCGGCAAACTGCCGCATGGTCCAAAGCTTCCCACGATACATCGTAGAATGAATCCCGCGAGTGTAGGGAGGCGTTCCGGGATAACCGAGAGCCGTTTCCGGAACCCATGCAGGCAAATCCGCGGGCGTGTAAAGACGGCGGATCGGATAACCGGAAACGGTAGTGAAAACGGCGTTACGTTCAGGTGATTTTTCTAGAGTTGGGCGCAGCGTTTTTTCTTCCCATGCTCGTTCACCAGCCGAAACATTGCGATCCGATTCAAGGATCGCCGCCGCCGGCCCACTCTTCGCCTTGAGCGAGTTATCCTTCAGTTTTTCGGACATGGAAGGGACTCCTTACACGCTTGATTACAGCCAACTTCAGCGAAGCCGCCTAGAATTCATTTTAGTGGAAGGAAACTGCGGCAGCAAGAAGCGACTCGCGTAAACAGGCCGGACTAGCCAATGAGCAGGCCCCAATGGTCACTGTGCCTCCCCGATGAGTTCTTCGATGCTTTGAAGCCAGCTCCCAGATGCAGCGACTCAGACCTATTTAGCGCCCATTATACTCGCGGGCTCGGGCGTCCCCGGGATCAACGGATCACGGGAGGTAGTGCCCCTCATCGCTTCTGCGACCGAGATGTGATTCACTTCTAGGGTCCGGCCCATCGCTTGATTGAAATTCACCAGCGCTTCCGCGAGGTTGGCTTGCGCACGCAGCGCGGTACCTTGCGCGGCGGTCAAGTCTCGGGACCTCAGCACCACTTGATAACTGGTCGAAGATCCAAGTTGATATTTTTTCTGCTCGGCGTCGAGCGTCTGTTGCGCGAGCGCGCGAGCCTTATCGGCAGCCGCCACTTGCGACCGGTCTTGCTGCAGGGCAATCAGCGCATTGCGCACATTGATGACGATGGTGTTTTCCGTCTGTCGGTATTGCACGCGCTGCACGCGCTCATCGAGCTGCGCGCGAGCGCTGTCTGCCTGCGCCGACCGGTTACGGATGGGCAAAGTCAAATTCAAGCCTACGGCGTATACGGGATATTCGTTTTGAAATACGTTAGCGAGTGAATTGCTCAATCCCCCTTGGCCGATCGTGGTCGCGCTATTCGCGAAGCCCGTAAAAGCTGGGGCGCCGTTGACCAAAATAATATTCCCGCTGCTATCCACCAATGGCGCAGCTGTATCCGCGACAAAACCGGGCGTGGTGATCGTATTGATTCTGTTTCCGTTCAATCCTTGCGACGTGTATTGCACGTAGGCATCAAGCACCGGCAGCATGCCATTCGCGGTCGCTTTGACTTCAATTCCGGCATTCTTTAGGTTCAAGTCTGCCTGGTACAGTTCGGGGCGTTTCTTCCAGGCTTCCTGCACTGCATCCTGCAGGGCAATATTTTCCACCAGGTCCGGCGTCGAGATCGGAGTTGTGGGAATGATTTCAATTCCCGCCACGTCCCTCGCCAATAGGTTCTTGGCAATGTCGTTCAATAGCACGGTTTCCTGCTGCAGTTTCGTCGTCTGAGCTACGATCAAATTCTGCTGGTCAGTGGCCAATTGCGATTCTGCGGTCAAAACATCGAGCGGCGCCATCGTGCCGATCTCCAGTTGCTTCTTGTTGTCTTCGTAGAGCTTCTGCGAAACGCCGACGGCAGCTTCCTGCACCTTCACGTTTTCGCGGTCGTACACTAATTCCCAGTAGTCATTCGAGGTCTGAGTTACGGTCGCAATCACCTGCTGTGCGAATTGCGAATTGGCCACTTTGATCGAGTTTTTCGCTTCGATGATGTAACGGGTATTTGGCAAAATTCCAAACCCGTTCAGAAGAGGCTGGCTCAACGTTGCGGTCATCACAGGGCTGATTGCCGGGTTGAAAAACACGTCCGGCTCATTTGTTGTTGTGCGAGGCGTATTAAAAGTCACCGAAAGATTGGTCCCGGTGTGAAATCCCTGGGTGTAGCCGAGGTCAACGAACGCCGTATTCTGCGTAACCACAGGAATCGTGCTGGTGCCGGTCCCGGAGGTGAACGGATTGTTAACCGGAAAATCTCCATGGGACCAGCCGAAGCTGCCGGTAACGATCGGATCGAATGAAACCGAGGGGGTATTGCCAAGCACCACCTGCTGCGCGCTACCGGTCTGTGGAACACCTCCCGCCTTCGCTTTCAGTAACTGGGTCTCGGCGATCCATGGAACAAACCGCTGCACATTGATGCTTAGATTGTTTTCAAGAGCCAGCGATATCGCGTCTTCCAGGCTCAACATCAGCTTGCCGTCCTGAATCAGTTGATCGAGTCGCGTCGAGTTCGTCAGCATCGGCTCCGGAATACTTCTGGGCGTGTACGGGGCGAACAGGTTCGGAAACGGCGATTTAGGTATGGAATAGTCCGGTCCTTCGATCGAACGTAAGTCGCGTGCAGGTTCACTCGCTGCTGAACCTGTTTGTGGTTGGGGCGCACTCGGCGGCTGCGTCCTCTGTGACGCAGGGCCCTGCGCTTGGCCAAGGCCCTGACTCTGCGACTGACTGGGCGCGGGAGTTTGCTCCTGGCCTTGCTGCGCTTGTGCCTCAGCGTATGCCGGCGACAAAACCAGTGAAGCAGCTGTCAGCAGCACGACCGCTACATGTAACCTTGCCATCATCGTGTTTTTCCCCTCGCAAAATAGGGCGCCAAGTTTCGTAGACCCGTAACCTAGTCAAACGCACCGACAGCGCGATTTGTTTCAGTTTGAGTATCTAGGTGCAAAACCCAGGCCACGCCTATTCGATTGAATTTAGACGGTTAAACGGGAAATTGTTAGCGCGAAGCGTTCATTTCCGGACACTACCGTGCGTGCCCGAACATGCGCGTCGCGAAGTTTAGCATCGCGTCTTGCTGATGACAATCGCGGGTACGGAAACACTCAAACTCTTCGCTCTCTAGTCCTGCTCGCCACAGCTCGCCACTCGCTCAGTTGACACGCCTCTGGCCTGGAACTAACATGCGCGATGCTCATGCCCCGCAATCCCGACTCTCGCCCGGTCATTTCGGTTTTTGGACAGCGAGTGTCGGTCAAATGTCAGCTGGTCCTCGTAATTCTAGGCATTGCGGCCGCCTCCGCACAAATCTCGATTCCCGTCAAGCCGACAGGCTACGTCAATGATTACGCGAACGTCCTGAGCCCGAACGCGCGCGCTCAACTTACCGCGGTGTGCACAGAAGTCGATCAGAAAGCCAAAGCGCAGATTTTTGTGGTGACCGTGCCGTCACTCAATGGGCAGCCCATCGAGGATTTCTCGCTGAATCTCGCGACAAAATGGGGAATCGGTCCAAAACAGACCTCGAGTGGCGTTTTGGTATTGCTCGCTGTTCAGGACCATAAATATCGCATCGAGGTTGGCTATGGCCTTGAATCAATTCTTCCCGACGGAAAAGTTGGGGGTTTCGGCCGCGAAGCTATTCCGTACCTGCGCAGCGGCAACTATGACGCGGCTGTTATGCTCATCACCCGGCGGGTCGCCGATGTCATCGCCCAGGATCGCGGCGTCACGCTCAGTATGCGTCCCTTGCCGGCCGCGAAGCCGGCAGGAAAGGATATCGGCGGGCTTGTAAGCTTCATTCTGCTTGGTGCCCTTATTTCTATTTTGTATCTGATGATGCGGGTAAGCAGGGGTGCAGGAGGCGGTCGCCGCGGCAGCAGTTGGTGGATTGGCCCGACGATTGGCATGGGAGGCGGCGGCTGGGGTGGGGGTGGATTCGGAGGCGGGGGCGGTGGGGGCGGCTTTAGCGGAGGCGGCGGAGGATCATTCGGCGGTGGGGGAGCGAGCGGAAGCTGGTAACGCCGGCCCGATCTGAATTGGCAATTGAGAATTGAATTTCTGGTTAGGGGCTAAAACCCATTTTAGATGTAAACGGAACAAAGGTCGGAAATGGAAGCTAAATTAAATGAGCTCGTCAACCGGTTGAAGGCCGCAGCGAACCAAAACCTGAAGGCCGTGGTGCTTTACGGTTCCGCGGTTACAGGCGAGTTTCGCGCGGGGCATTCGGACCTAAATACGCTCTGCATCGTCGAACACGCTGCGGCGGCAGATTTGGAACGCCTGCACGCCCCGGCCGAATGGTGGATTCGCGAGGGCAACCATGCGCCGATGATCTTCACACTTGACGAGCTACGACGCTCCGCGGATGTATTCGCCATGGAGCTTTTGGATGTTAAACAGCATCACCGTCTCCTGTTCGGGGATGACTTCCTGGTCGACTTCGAAGTTCCGATGCGATTGCATCGCATGCAAGTTGAGCGCGTCTTGCGTGCCAACTGGCTGCGCTTGCGGCAGTCCATTTTAGGCGCGCCATTGAACAAGAAAACTCATCTCGGCATCATGACGCGATCGTTGTCCACTTTTTGCGTCCTATTCCGCCACGCGCTAATAGCGCTTGGTCAGCTCGCACCGGCAACGAAGCGCGACGCAGTTGCCGCTGTTGCGTCCCTTGCCGGTGCTGATCCATCGGCCTTTCATGCCATGCTCGACTTGAAAGAAGGGAAGCGAAAAGAAAAAGACGTGGACGTTGAGGCATCTCTACACGCATATCTGGAGTTCGTCGAGGTCGTGACGAACGAGGTCGACCAGCGTCTGGACGCCATCTAATCCCGCACATCTGGTTCCGATTCGGAGGGTATCAATGAAAGTAGTACTCGCGGTTATCGCAATCATCGTAGCCATCGCGGCCTTCGCCGGGGGCGCCTACGTCAGTGTCCGCAATAAGTTAGTGACCATGGATGAGCAGGTGAAATCGAATTGGGCACAGGTGGACGTTGTTCTGCAGCGTCGTGCCGACCTGATACCGAATCTGGTCAACACAGTGAAAGGCTTTGCCGCGCATGAGGAGACCGTTTACGCCGACATCGCAAACGCTCGTGCCGCCTTGCTCAGCGCAAAAACTCCAAGCGACAAGATCGCCGCGAACGGCCAATTGGATGGCGCACTTGGACGATTGCTGGCGATCAGCGAAAACTACCCACAATTGAAATCCAATGAGAATTTCCTGCGTCTGCAAGATGAATTGGCGGGCACGGAAAACCGCATTGCGGTCGAACGCAAGCGCTACAACGATTCCATCCAGGCCTACAACACCTACATCCGCCGGTTCCCGAACAGCGTCTTTGCCGCATGGGCGGGCTTTAAGCCGAATGACGCCTACTTCCAGGCTTCCCAGGCCTCGCGGCAGGTACCCACAGTCGAATTTCCAGCGGCTAAGCCGTGAAGTTTTGGCCTTGATGCCTACGGCGGGACCGAAGTCCCGCCTTACAATTCCAAATCAGGATTATTGCGGCTTACTTTTTGCCAACAGGGGCGACTGTCGGGAGGGGGCGTTGTTGCAATGGCGAGTTTCCGACACGCTTGCGGTCAGTTGAGTCAATCCAATCTTCGGGAGGGAATCCGATTCGCCAGAAAAGCGGCGATGCTTCGGTAAATTCCAGGCCAACTTCAGCTTTGCCGCCTTTGTTCTCGCTCACATAAACCACGCTGCACAGGACTTCTTCCGCAGTTTTTGGATTGACGATCGAGACGCGCTGGCCGCGCTTGACGACCGTACCCATCGTAAGTAGGCAGCCGTGGGCATTGACTGTCATCGTCTTGGTTTCCTCAACGAACGGCTGGCCGTCATTGGTGCCGCGAACGATAACCGACATCAAGATGTGAACGCGTTGGGTTCGCCGCAGCTTGGTGTAATTCTGACCCGCCGCGCTGGGCACCGACGAGTCTTTCCCGTTCGTCATACCGGTCTCCCTTTTCATAGCAACCACTCTTCCACTACGGGTCGAACTATGCACAATCCGAAGGCTCCTCCATATTGAAACAATCGGCCCTCAAAAGGGAAAACTTTAAGACAGGCCTCTTCCTTTCGGTAACGTCTTGATTACTGCGTCAACCCAGCCCAATGTGACATCACCGTGAATCCTGCGGAGCTTGTCTTGACCGCTTCCTGTTCCCGCGCTACGCTATCTGTAGGCTGAGGGGACCTTTGTCCTGGAGACATCGCATCCGCGAAAATTGATGAAACAAACCGTTCGTCTAACTGGTGGCATTAACGAGCTTTTTGGCACCCTCGACGAAAACCTCAAACTTTTTGAGTCCGCCCTTCACGTTACAACCCACCTGCGTGACCACGATCTAGAGATCGAGGGCTCGGCCCCTCAGGTTGAGCGGGCTGCCCAGATCTTGGGTGAGTACAACCAGCGCATTCGCGATGGCCGAATACCGGACAGCCAGGAGGTCAAAGCGCTGCTGCGCATTGCTACGGGCGAGCATGCCCCGACACGCGCGCCGGCCTCCCGCAGCGCGTTTTCTCCCGCCCACACGCGCTCGTTTGGCAAGAAGACTATCGTTCCCAAGAGCTCGAATCAAAAACGTTACATCGAAGCGCTGGAAGCGTATGACATGGTCTTCGCCATTGGACCGGGAGGAACAGGGAAGACCTATCTGGCCGTGGCGATGGCCGTCACCGCACTGCTCTCTAAACAAGTGAACCGGATTATTCTTGCGCGTCCGGCCGTGGAGGCTGGTGAGCGCCTGGGCTTCCTGCCCGGCACGCTTCAGGAAAAGGTCGACCCTTACATGCGTCCGCTTTACGACGCACTGCACGATCTTCTCGAGGCCGACAAGCTCGAAAACTTCCTAGAAAAAGGCATCATCGAGGTAGCTCCTCTGGCCTTTATGCGAGGCCGCACGCTGAACGATTCCTTCGTCATCCTGGACGAGGCCCAAAACACCACCAGCGAACAAATGAAAATGTTCCTCACGCGCCTCGGCTTCAATTCGAAAGCGGTGATCACCGGCGACGTGACGCAAATCGACTTGCCGGAATCGCGCCGCTCCGGCCTGATCGAAGCGATTGAAATCGTGGGAAAAATCGAAGGGATCTCGCTGATCTATTTCGATGAACGAGACGTCGTTCGTCACAATTTGGTCCAGCGAATCATCAAAGCCTATGATGAGCACGCCGCCACGCACTCCAGCCACAATAGCCGCGGTCCCAACGCTGGACATTTCAGCGCGAAGAATCCTCGGGATTAATTTTTCGCATGATCGTCAATCATCAGCGGCGCGTTCGTGTTTCTATCCCATCACTGAATGGTTTCCTTTCGACTGCCCGGAAGCATCTGCGGCTCCCGGCTGAATCGTTCACGGTTGCGCTGGTTACCGATGCCCAGATAGCTCGCTGGAATGCCGCCTACCGGGGCAAGAAAAAGCCGACCGATGTATTGTCTTTTCCGTCCGATGTTTCGTTCCCGAAAAATTCGCACCGAGCGGCCGGTAAGACGACGCGGCGTTTTGTATCGCGCTCAACTCAACAAAATGGCTCAACTTCGTACTTGGGAGACATCGCCATCGCGCCGGCGGTGGCGCGCCGCAATGCCCTCCGCTTCGGCCGGACTTTCGACGTCGAAATGCGGATTCTTATCCTCCACGGTGTTCTGCACTTGCTGGGCTACGATCACCAGACCGACACGGGTGAAATGGATCGCCGCGAAGCGTGGTTGCGCCGCAAACTGGGATTGGCCTAGCCATGCCAATATTTTTTTACGCTGCGGGCGTGGTGCTTCTGACGGCTGGCCTAGTCGTTCTTTCCTACGTAGATCGTGTATATCGCGAGCTAGGCCGCGTCCATGCCGTTCGAATTCGTCGTCATCTCGAAACATTCGAATCAGACATCGAACCTCGTTTCCACATGGACCGCGATCGCGCGGCGCCGGCCTTCAGCCTCCTAGTGCGCTTGTGGCTCGTCCTGGTCGCTGCAATCACCGCGCGCGGCGTGCTTTTCTTTGTCCCCGGCACCTGGGAAGCCGCGGTTGAAATGATATTTTTTCTCGGCGGTGAAGTCGTTATCGCCATGCAATTTTTCCCCGCGCTACTCCTTGCTCGCGCCCCCGGCAACTGGGTGCTGCCATTCGTCCCCATCATCCGCGTTCTGCTGGTCATTTTTTGGCCCTTGCAGGCAGTTCTTGAGGTCCTGACCTCGGTCTTGCACTTGTCGGAAGAGAGCGAAATTCAAACCCCCGAAGCAGAGCAGCAGCAGGCCATTGAGGCATTCGTGGATGCGGCGACCGAAGAGGGCATTATCGAGCAAGACGAAGCGCGCCTAATCGAATCCGTCGTCGAGTTCGGCGATAAGAGAGTGCGCGACGTGATGACCCCGCGTCCGGACGTGATTGCCATCCCCGCTTCAGCCTCGTTGGAAGAACTACGCGACCTGGTCGTCGAAACCAAGTTCTCGCGCTTGCCGGTTTACGAAAAATCGCTGGACGATATCTCAGGAGTAGTCATGGCGCGTGATATGCTCGAAGTCCCCGATAGTGAAGCTGCGCGCCGCACCGTGCGCGAGCTGATGCGTCCTGCACTCTTCGTTCCCGAAACCAAGTTCGGCTCTGAATTACTGAAAGAGATGCAGCGCAAGAATCAGCAAATGGCAATTGTGATCGATGAATACGGTTTGATGGCGGGCCTGGTCACGGTGGAAGATTTAGTGGAAGAAATCGTGGGTGAAATCGGGGAAGAGGATCGCACGCCTGTCCCGGACGTCGTTCGCGAAGCCAGCGGCGCGCTGGTAATTCGTGGCAGCGTCCAACTGGACAAAATTAACGAGCTCTTCGGCGTGCAACTCGACTCTGGAATGCAGCATTCCGCCGCCACCACAATTGCCGGGCTGCTGAACAGCGTCGCGGGTCACATCCCTCATACCGGTGAAATCGTGGACGCTGACGGTCTTCGGTTCGAAGTTCTCGAAGCCAATCAGCGTAAAGTTTTGCGCGTTCGCGTCAAGCCGGCGCCTGCCGCTGCCGCGTCGTCCACATCGCCATAGGTCCTGTGCGGCTGTGGGCAGCGCACGACGCGGTTAGGCTAAAACAAAACGAGCCTGCTTGTGGCAGACCCGTCAGTCAATACCCTTAAGTTCTTCCTAGCCGATCGAAACTAGCTCTTGCCCACCGCTTTCGTGAAAAACGCAGCAGCACGCTTCCCAATTTCTTCAGGCGTGAGATCCTCCACGTGCGTTGCGATGCCCCACTGATGCCCGTATGGATCGGTCAATTTACCGAATCGGTCGCCCCAAAATTGATTTTCCAGCGTCATGTCAACTTTGGCGCCGGCTGTCACAGCAGCATTAAAAGTTTTGTCCACGTCTTCAACATAGAGAAACAAAGACATGGCTGGACTGCCTGAAGCGTTTCCCGTGGCAGGCCCAAACTCATCGTTCACAAAAATAATGGAATCGCCGATCTTGAGTTCTGCGTGGGAGATTTTGGAATCGGGTGTCAGCGAACGCATGAGTTCCTGGGCGCCGAAAGCGCTTTTATAAAACTCAATCGCTTGGGCCGCGTTCTTGCATGTCAGTGACGGACTAATCGAGTGGTATCCCTCGGGAATCGGTTTTACAGCCTGTGCCATAAGAAGGCCTCCTTGTGTCTTTCGCGCGTGCCGTGCGGTGACCACGCCCCAGCGTAGGATCACTCGCTGCCAGGTAACTTGCACACTGCAAGCGACCCAGAGTGTACAACGACCAGCGAACAAGTCAAGAATTCGCGCGTCTAGCGACGAGACCGGTCGAAGCGCGTAAACTCACTTCGAACCCGAAAAGGTAGTTAAGGTTCCAATGTAGCGCCGCGGTCTTTAGCGCGGCATTAGGCTGCTATAACCGCAACCTGTAACAGCAAAGCCGACTACGAAGTTGCACCTCTGTAAGCCACCGTGCTCAAGACCACGAGTGTCACTCGGCCAGCAATTTCCAAATGAATCTGCACAACGATGCCGGAGGCCTTGCAGAAACAGGCGTCGCAGTTCCGTCGGCGCAGAATTGGCGTACAATCCCCATATTCATGACATTCAAATCCGGATTCGTCGCGATTATCGGCCGACCTAACGCGGGCAAATCCACGCTCGTTAATACTCTAGTCGGCCAGAAGGTCGCGATCGTTTCGCCCAAGCCACAAACCACGCGCAACCGCATCCAGGGCATCTTGAACCGGGACGACGCCCAAATCGTTCTGGTCGACACGCCAGGAATTCACCGTCCGGAAACGGTACTGAGCCGCATGATGATGGACGAGCTTCAGCACGCACTCGAGGGCATCGACATCCTCTGCCTCATCGTCGACGCAACGGCCGATTTCGGCCCTGGCGATAAATTTTCCATCCAGTGGATCCAGCGATTCCATGGCCCGGTCTATCTGTTGCTGAACAAAGTAGACGGCATTGCCAAACAGCTTCTGCTGCCCATGATCGAGCGTTACAGCAAAGAATTCGAGTTCGCCGAAATCTTCCCAATCTCCGCGCTCACCGGCGCAGGCTGCTTGGACCTGGTGAATTCGTGGCTCACGCGTCTACCGCAAGCCCCACCCCATTTTCCGCAGGACCAGTTTACCGACCAGCCCGAGCGTTTCCTGGCTGCAGAAATTGTGCGCGAAAAAGTGATCCTGGCTACGCACCATGAAGTACCGCACGCCGTCGCCGTCCTAATCGATAATTTCGAAGAAACGTCAAAACTTCTGCGCATACGCGCGACAATCTATGTAGAACGCGAAGGCCAAAAAGGAATCCTAATTGGGAAAGGCGGGGAAGCGATCAAGAGAATCGGCACGGCCGCGCGAAAGGAACTGGAATCCATCCTAGGCGCGAAAATCTTCCTGGAACTATTCGTAAAAGTTCAACCACACTGGCGCGAAAACCCCACCGTCGTCCGCCAGCTGGATTGGCACCGTCAGCTCGAACAACTCGCCAAATCCCACGAAGTAGAGGAAGTGTAAATCATCGCCAATCACCAGTTAATCCGCCGTCGGGGCGCTGCTTGCTGCGCCCCAGACAGGAATAGAATCGCGACCCTGATCGCTTGGCCACACCCACATCAATCCGCCGATTCCGGTTCCGGCTAAACCGATCAACAGCGCATTCATTTGATTTCTGTTTGCGCATGGCCCTATCGGTCCGATAACGGTCTCTAAGATGAAGAAGCTCAGCAGCCCCACTGATGGGATTGCGAGACCAATTGTCGGCAGTCGTGTTGAGATATATGTTCTATAATCAAAGAGTACCAAGAAAACGATATGTGAACGAGCAGTGCCGCAGCCTAGATTGCGTTTAATCAACCCTGCTTGGCGCAATTCCGAGCGAACGCATCTTACGATACAAATGGCTGCGCTCAAGCCCAAGCGCCTGCGCAGCTTTGGTCATGTTCCACCGGTTCTCTTCCAATTTGCGCAGCACAAACTCCCGCTCGTAAGCGGAACGAGCTTCTTGCAGGCTCTCATACGGTTTTTGCGGGCTCTTTGACGCCCCCCGAAATATCTCCGGCGGCAAATGGTGCGGCTCAATCCGTGGTGATGGACAAATGATTACCAAGCGTTCCACCAGATTTTTCAGCTCTCGCACATTCCCAGGCCACGGATAATTCAACAGCACATCGACCGCAGCGGAACTGAATTCTTTCGGCTTCTTGCCATACTCCTGACAGAACGCCACCAGAAAATGAGCAGCGAGAACGGGGATGTCCTCCACGCGCTCGCGCAAAGCCGGAACGTAGAAGGGGATAACATTGAGCCGGTAAAAAAGATCCTCGCGGAAAACGTTGCGAGCGATCTCTTCTTCCAGCTTCTTGTTTGTTGCGGCAATTACGCGCACGTCCACAGTGGCAGCGTGATTGGAACCCAACGGTTCCACAAGCTGTTCCTCCAGCACGCGCAAAACTTTCGACTGCGTCTTCAAACTCATGTCGCCCACTTCGTCCAGAAACAACGTCCCGCCATCCGCCTTCTGAAACTTGCCGACTTTGTCCTCGGTCGCTCCGGTAAAGCTTCCCTTCCGATGCCCAAACATTTCAGACTCGATTAGTTCCTCGGGGATCGCCGCGCAATTTACTTCCACAAATTGCATGGAATTTCGCAAACTGCCGGCATGGAGCGCTCGCGCCACGAGTTCCTTTCCCGTCCCACTCTCGCCGTAAATCAGTACGCGCCCATTGGTAGGTGCGGTCAGAGCAATCTGTTGCCGCAAAGCTTTCATCGGCACGCTGCTCCCCAATATCTGGTGCTTTTCTTCAAGTTCCGCACGCAGCCGCCGGTTTTCCGTCTCCAGCCGTAAGTATTCCAAAGCATTTCGCACTACCAGCACTACTTTCTCGAGCGACAAAGGTTTTTCGATGAAATCGAAAGCGCCGAGCTTGGTGGCGCGTACCGCGGTCTCAATATTTCCATGGCCGGAGATCATCACCACCATAGGCGCGCCATCCTGGGCCTGAATGCGTTCAAGAGTCTCCAGGCCATCCATTTTCATCAGCCACACGTCGAGCAAGATCAAGTCGAAATTGCGCCGACTCAATTGCTCGAGGCACTCCTCGCCTGATTGGAGAGCTTCCACCTCATATCCGTCGTCGCGCAGTAAGGCACCCAGAGATTCCCGGATCCCGCGCTCGTCGTCAACGATCAAAATGGATGGTGGCATAGTTGTCGTTTTAAGATTTCGTACGAACGTTTAACTCTCGGTTCGTACTCTTGGTTCGCACAGTAAATCTGGACCGAACCAGGTTCGCGCGAGGACCAATTGTCCGTAGCACCCTTGCGCGATGATCCTAGGCCGCGGGACTGCCTGCCTGTGCTGGCGTAGCTGGCACTTCTGCCGCAGGGAAGCGAATCACAAATTTGGTGCCGGTTGGCAGGTTGTCTTCCACGCGAATTGTGCCATTGTGTTCGGCAATGATACGGCTGGCGATAGCAAGTCCCAACCCGGTTCCGCGTTCCTTAGTTGAAAAATGTGGCAAGAACAAGCGCTGTTTATCTGTCGGCGAAATTCCGTGCCCGCTGTCGGAGATCTCGATTTCGACGGCGTCGCCTTCACCTTCCACTCGGGTGGCCACGCTCATACGGCGGATCGCAGAGCCCTCCATCGCTTCCGCCGCGTTATCAATCAAGTTCGCCAGCACGCGCCGCAGCAATTCGCGATCAGCCTTCACCGGAGGCAAGGCTGCCGCCAAGTCCGTCCGTACCGCTACACCTTCCAAGCGCCCGTGAAAGAGATCCAGCGCGCTGGAGACGATGGTATTTACGTCCTCTGGCGCCAGCCGCGCGGAAGGGAACCGTGCGAATTGCGAGAACGCATCCACAAGCGATTCGAGCGTATGCACCTCGCGTTCGATCAGCCCGGCGCATTCCGCAGCCAGCTTTTCAAATTCCGAGCGCGTCCCGTCAGGATTTTGCCCTCGCACCCGTTCTAAATAACGCAGCAGTCTTTGCGCGGAAAGCTGAATCGGCGTGAGCGGATTCTTGATCTCGTGCGCTATGCGCTGTGCCACTTCCTGCCATGCCGCTGCCTTTTGTGCGCGCAGCAGATCCGTCAAGTCGTCAATCACCACAACGAACCCAGGATTGGACCGGCGCGGTCCCAGCGAGCTAACCGTAACAGCCGCACGTACCAGACGCCCCGCCGTAGCGATTTCGATCTCGCGCGAAGCTGCGCCCATGCGCAGCGATTGACGCATTAGGTGCATTACGGCCCGGGCCGCCTCCTCGCCCAACAATTCTTGTAAAGTGCGAGCCTCGCGTGCTCCCGGCCCCAAAATCGCCGGAATCGCGGAATTCAGCCGCGCCACTTCGCCGGTCGAGTTCAGCGAAATCACGCCCGTGGGAATATTTTCGAGGATCGCTTCCATCAACTTCCGGCGCCGTTCGCGCTCTTCGATGGCCTGTTCCAGGCTCTGCGTAAATTCATTGATTTGCCGGCGCCCTTCGCCAAGCTGTTCTGTCATACGGTTGAAGGAATGCACCAACATTCCCAGCTCGTCTTGCGCCCGCACATCAATGTGGTGATCGAAATTGCCGCGCGATATTTCGCGCGTAGCCTCGGCCAGAGCCTGAATGGGAACGGTAACTTGCTTGGAGAGAAATAGGGCCACCCAGGTGGTGGCGAAAACGAGCAATAGAGTCATCAGTAGCAAGGCAAGGAGGATTTCCCGCTTGTAAGCGCGAAGGTGCTGTTTCTGCTGCGCATATGTTTCAGTCTGCGTCTGAATTTCCGAATAGCGCGACAGGAAATCCTTGGGCAAGATCCGCGCGACGTACATTCTGCCCGTTCCTAGTGGCGCGCTGCCCGCGATGTACAGGTGGTCGTCGGTCTGCCAGATCTCAGCTCCGCTTGGAAGAGTACGCACCAGTTCCGGTGTAATCGTTTCCATCTCCGGGACGGGCGATTCGTCCGCTCCTTGCGCAGGTTTCACATAGGCCACGCCATCATCAGCGACATTGCCGGAATGCGCGATCCATGATGCGTCCACGGACCAGGCCAATCCCAGCAAGGATTGGTCCGCCTTGCTGCTGGCCGCAGCCTTGGCGGCGATCGCGCTCAAGTGGTCCATGTTCGATCGGCCCATATCCGCCAGCAGGCGTTGACTCTGTTCGCTGGCGATTTCCAGCGGCCGCGGGAACCAGGAATTCAGCGTCCTGTTCACTAGGGCGTAACTGAAGAAAAATAGGAACACGATCGGCAACAATGAGACGCCCATCGCTCCGGCCACCATTTTTACTTTGAACCGCGACCCCATCTGCCCGGCGCGGCGCTCGGCCCACAGCCGGAGGAGGCTGCGCGTCAAAATGAGCGAGAACACCAGAAGCGCGGCGACCAGGAGGGTCGAGAGCGCAAACAGGATCACGAACGCGTTGCCCTGTTCGGGGTGCAATCGTACGTCGAGCGACCCCAGCGTGAAAACGGCCGCCATCAGCATGGCGACCACAACGCCCCCGATACTAAGCCAAAGCTGCCGCTTCCATTTGGATTGCTCGGCGATCACAAAGTGCCCCCGAAGAGAAGCTTAAGAGTGGAATCTAGAGGCGGGTTCGATTTCGGTTGAAAACGATTAACGCCGCTAATGGCGTTCGCGAGTGTCATGAGGCCGCAGTTTTCCACACACTTACGCGTGCCCTGGGCGCAAAAAACGGTCGATTTGACCCATTTTCGCATCGAAAAACCACGATACAGAGGCAAGTTCGGCATGTCAAGGCATGTGTTGTGCAGTTGCCACACTAGTGTGGCTCTCTTGCACCTCGCCCTCGGCAGATAGGTCGTAAGGATTCAATATAGCGTCGCGGTCTTTAGCGCGGCACTCGTCCGCTAACCGTGCTTGCTTCGAAACTCGCCCATGAACCTAACCAGTTCAGTCACCGCGTCAGCTGGCACTGCATTGTAGAGTGAGGCACGCATTCCGCCGACTGACCGGTGGCCGGCCAGTCCAATCAGCTTCGCTGCAGTCGCAGCCTTCGCGAACTGCTTTTCGAGCTCCTCGTTGCCCTGAGCCACGCGAAGCGTAATGTTCATCTTCGACCGTGAACCCATTTCGATAGGACACATGTAGTAGCCGCCGCTGCCATCGATAGCGTCATAGAGCAGCTTAGCCTTGGCTTCATTACGCTTTTCGATTGTAGCAACGCCGCCTTCGCTCTCAATCCACTCCAGCACCAATCCCACGATGTAAACCGCGAACGTCGGAGGCGTGTGATACAGCGAATGCTCTTTAATGTGCGTCCGATATTGCAGCACCGTAGGCAGATTCTTGTCGGCCCGCTCAGCTAAGTCTTTCCGCACGATTACGACTGTCACGCCGGAGGACCCTAGGTTCTTCTGCGCGCCGGCGAATATTAGCCCGAAACGCCGTACCTCCACCGGCCGCGACAAAATGTCCGAGGACATGTCGGCCACCAGCGGAATTTCGCCCGTATCCGGCGGCGCGGCCCACTGCGACCCTTCGATCGTATTGTTACTGCACATATAGACGAACGAGGCATCCGGTGCGAACTGCATTTCGTCGGCGCGCGGGACACGCGTGAATTTCACGCCCTCCGTCGAAGCCGCCATCCGGTAGGGAACTGCTTTCTTGAATTCTGTAATGGCCTTCCCCGTCCACATTCCGGTGTGAAGAACGTCCACTGGCTTCCCAGGCAGGCAGAGGTTCATCGGCGCCATGGTGAACTGCGCGCTTCCGCCGCCTTGCACGAATATCACCGCATAGTCGTCGGGAACGTTCATCTGCTTCCGCAGGTTCTTTTCCGCGCGGTCAATGATTTCCTCGAATTCCGGCGAGCGGTGACTCATCTCCATCACGGACATTCCAGTGCCGCGATAGTCGAGAAGTTCGGCCCGGATCCGTTCCAGCACAGGCAGCGGCAGCGCGCCAGGCCCGGCGTTGAAGTTAGCTGCTCGTTTCAATTCGCTTGCGGTAAGACTCTGGGAAGTCACTCGCAAATTCCTTTCCGCGTGGGCTTGACAAACAGCAAATCCTGGTCCTCCAGAATAGCAGATGCGTCCCGTCTCGTACTTCGGACAAATAAACTCTGTCCGCCGGCGTTCCTTCGCGGTCCAATTGTCGGGGAGTTGAGTGTATTTTCGCAGATTGCTGCCTTGCCTTGACACTTCGCGCAACCTGCCAGTAGACTGAAATGCTCATTTCAATACGCGGAGTCGGACTGAATGCTTCTATCGCGGGATTATGTCGGTTACATGGCCAAAGAAGTCGTCAAACGCCTTGTGGCCGCCAAGATGATCGAAGTCAAGAACGCCGACACCACCACCCAGCAGGTGCGCCAGGTAATGGCCGAGGAAGTTACGATCGAAGACCGCGTGAACGAAGAGGTCCGCGAGATCCTGGCCAAGTATTCCGAAGAAATGCGTACATCCGGCGTTTCCTATCAGGAGATGTTCAAGAAAGTAAAGGGCCAGCTCGCCCGCGAAAGGAAATTAATTCTCCGCTGATATGCGACTGAGCCGGGAAAAAACGGTACGCCTCTCCCACAAAATCATCGATTTTCTCGTTGCCAGCCCGAACGTGGATTTCGTCGAAGATCGCGACACCATCCGCCAGGAAGTCGTAAACATTATCACTTCACTCTTGAAGGTCGAAGAGCAGGTAGACACCGAAGTCCGAGCGAAGATCTCGTCGCAAAAAAAGGAAATCCTCGAAGGCAGCGAAGAGTGGGACATCCTTTACCGCAAATATTACGCCGAAGGCCTGAAGCGTATGGGCATCGCCGAAGTTCAACCGGCCAACCGTCCCAGCTTCTGATTCCATAAAAGCGGGATCCAATAGCAAAACACCCGGCGTCAAACCGGACGTTTTGCTATTTCCGTCACTTAATTTTGGGGATTCGAAAACTAAATCCTACGGTTGTTGATTCGGATCCGGTCTCCGTTGCAAGGTCGGCCGATCCGGATCGGAATTGGGATCCGATCCCGACGTAGTCGAGGTGCCATCCCCCGGCTTATTTTGATCAGTCTTCTTGCGCAGCGTAGGCTTATTCGGATTCTTGTCGTTTACCTTCACGTTCATTTCGATCAGCTGCAGCCGCTTCTTTACCGTGTCGAACTCGGACGTGGTCACGATGTAATCGTCGCGCTGCGGCAAAATCGTTGCGATTTCCTTCTGCGAAGCTTCAATCCTGTCCGGTGTCGGAGGATGAGTCGAAAAGATCTTGGGAACGGTCCCGGGCTGTTTCTTCTCGTCCGCGGCGACCTTTTCAAAGAACGAAACGAATGCGTTGGGGTCGTACCCAGCCTTGTACATGTATTGCAGGCCAAGATAATCCGCTTCGCGTTCATCAGTACGCGTGAACTGCAGGAAGGCCATCGGGATCGCGAACTGCATGCCCTGGTAAATCGCGTAGCCGGCCCAGGTGTACGGAATGAAAATCATCGCCGGAATCATGGCCAGCTGCGTAATCTCGCCTTTGGTCGCCTGCTTCGTGCCATGGCGCGCGCAAACATGCGCGATCTCGTGGGCCATCACGCCAGCCAGTTCGGATTCCTCGTCG
This sequence comes from uncultured Acidobacteriota bacterium, assembly GCA_963703675.1. Classification (GTDB taxonomy): domain Bacteria; phylum Acidobacteriota; class Terriglobia; order Acidiferrales; family UBA7541; genus Palsa-295. The sequence goes on from CAVPFH010000022.1 coordinate 90,368, forward strand.
GCGTGCAGGATCAATCCGCTGTTGACGTAGAAAAAACCGCCCGGCAGCGCGAAGGCATTCACCACATCCGAATCGATCACTTTAATGGTGAAGGGAACTTGCGCGTCGGAATTACGCACCAAATTCTGTCCCACGCGGTTGACGTACTCATTCACCACCGGATCGTTGATGAATTTCGCTTGTCGCTCGACTTCGGCCGAAAGTTGTTTCCCCAGCGCAATCTCATGTTCCAGCGAGTAGAAATTCAAGCCATGCCCCACATTCCGGTTGCCGATGGCGTTAACGTCAGCCTTAGTGCCAGGCTTCACGTTCGGGTCCGTGGGCTGATCGATGGGTGCCGCCCCTTGGGCTTTTTGATCGGCTTGCTGGACATCGCCCTGCTGCTGAGAGCTTGCCTGCTGAGCATTGGGCTGTTGCGGATCCGGCTGCTGAGGGCTAGGTTGTTGCGCGCCAGGCTGCTGGGTTTGCTGCTGCGATTGCGGCGAGGACGACTGAGGAGTTGATTGCTGCTGGCCCTGCTGCGCGTTCGCGACGCCGGTAGACATGATCAGCGATGCCGCGACAAGGATGGACCCCAACTGCACCGCCAAATTCATTCTCATAACGACCTCCGGCGGATCTGCACGGAGTATACACCCCCACCCGGCAGCGTCTGCTAAATTCTTTGGATGGCAAAACGTCGGCAACGGTTGGCCCTGCTTAAAAGAATAACTTCACCGTTTCGGGGGCGTTTGTCACTCAAAAGCAGCGCTCTTTGGACTCGAAGTGGTCGCCGCCTCGGACAGCCTGCATTAAGCGCGGAATCGCCTGTGCCAGATCCACTCCTTTAGCATCGTCCTAAATGCTCCGCCTGACGCTAAACGAAAACCACTTCGCATTGTCATAATGACACTGCCGTATTGACGGGCGATTCGATTCTGCTACATTCATACGGTGTCCCCGAGCAAAATCCAGGTCGGCCAAGTGTGGAAGAAAACCGATACCGGCGAATCCTATTTGATTACTAAGATTTACAACGAAGCCCTGGCCACGTTCGCCATACTACGCAAGGCCGGCGCCGAGAGTGAACGACCGGAGAAAGTGAAGCTCGATCGCCGCGGTCCGGTGACGGAATTACCGGGTTTCACTTACACCCAAGGATCAGACGACTTCTAACGTTTATCACCACAGCGGAGCGGCCACGAACTTATCCCGGCCGCTTTTTGCTCACTTTTAAATTGACCGCACCTGCAGTTTCATCAAGTCATCGACCTGCATTACTTCCTTTACCACAAAGCCTTCAGCATATTTCACGCCAATGAGCCGCCCGTAGTATTGCGCGATCGAATTCATGCGCCCCTCAAGCTCATCCAGCGGCAAAACCACCTTCGAGCGACGATCTTTCTTCTTCGGACTAAACTGAGATCCATAGGCGAGTATCGCTTGCCTCCGACGCCCAAAATGTTCCGTAATGTCGATGCAAAAGGTAGGACGAATGTAGTCGTAAGCCGCCGCATATAAAATCTTGAACGGCCGAAACGGTTCGCCGCTGACCTGATAATTCTTCAATCCGGCTATAAAACATGCCTCGTAACCCAGCTTGGCCGCTGTGTAGTGGTCGGGGTGGCGCCCCTCCCAGTAAGGGAGGATCACAATATGCGGCTGCAGTTCGCGAATTATTTCCGCGATTGCTATTCTGTAATCCTCGCGCATCTCCAGCCGGGCGTCGGGGAGCCCCAAATTCCGACGTATCGCCGCCCGCAGAATCTTGCCTGCCCTTGTCGCCTCGTTGCGGCGCGTTTCGGCGTTTCCACGCGAGCCGGTCTCGCCGCGCGTTAAATCGAGTATGCCGGTGCGGTAGCCCGCCTGCGCCATCTTCAGCATCGTTCCACCGCTGGTTAGTTCCACATCGTCGGGATGCGCGGCGATGGACAGCAAATCAATCTTCATGCGCCCTCCAATTCAGCAGCAAGATTCTAACAGGCCCAGGCTGCAGAGGCGCCGGCGGATGCTGGGAGATTCGATTTCAAGCATCCACAGTTCTCATAAGTGCTACACCTCAACCTTGATTTCGCACCGTCCTGCAAAATGTTAGAGTGAGGCTCCTCAGGAGGGCACTACCACGTCCACGAAGCCGCTTGAAGGTCAAGTCGCGCTCATCACCGGCGCCGCCAAACGCATTGGCCGCAGCATCGCGCAACGCCTGGCAGCGGACGGCGCAGACATCGTCGTCAACTACGACAGCTCAGTTTCGGAAGCGAAATCACTGGTCAACGAAATCAGGCCATTAGGCCGCCGCGCCATTGCCGTTCAGGCAGACGTATCTCACCGCGGCGATGTTCAGAAAATGTTCTCCGCCGTGGAAGCCGAGTTCGGACGCCTCGACATTCTGGTCAACAATGCCGGCACGTTCTTCCCCGCAAAGTTCGAAGAGTTGACCGAAGAGCAATGGGACCGAATCCTCAACGTAAACCTAAAGTCTCAGTTCCTTTGCGCACAGTCGGCTGCACCGATCATGAAGCGCCAAGGCCGCGGCCGAATAATCAACCTTTCCTCGTTAGGCGGCATACTTCCTTGGCCTGCCTACACTCACTACTGCGTTTCAAAAGCTGGCTCGATCATGCTGACGCGCTGCCTGGCCCGTGCCCTGGCTCCTGAAATCCTGGTGAATAGCGTGGCGCCCGGAACGATTCAGTTTCCCGGCGAGCCGCCCGACGAAGAATACATTCGCCGCGTCCCCTTGCACCGCACCGGCATCGGCCATGATATCGCCCAGGCAGTCGCTTACCTCGCGACAGCCGATTTCGTCACGGGGCAAGTTCTCATAGTCGATGGCGGCCGCGCTTTGGTGTAGCGCAACCCACGCCGGGAGCCGCTCTCGTGTTGTTTTATGCTAGGTCAATCTCGTGGGTCAGAGGAGTCCTCGCCCGTATCTTGGTCAGCCGGGGGAAGTCTGCGGCCTCGCGCCCTGGGTCCGGTTCGTCCAAGGAATCACGGTGAAACGATTTGCATTGGCCGCAGTAGCCATTTATGTGCTGATCATAAGCATATGTGCAGCGACGCCGGGATCATTCAAACATGACGCCACAGGCTGGCCTTTGCGTCCACCCGAGCCCCGCGAAATAGAAAGGGGCTCAAACGCCGATCGCTTACGAAGTAACGGGATTGGGCTTCTCGGTGTTAATTCCAAGATCGGCGATGGCTTTTTCGACGACCGACCGCTCGATCTTGCCTTCCAGGAACAGTTCATCCAGTGCAGCCAACGTGATAAAGCGCGCGTCCACTTCGAAGAAATCGCGCAATGACGAGCGGATCTCGCTCCGCCCGAAGCCATCGGTTCCAAGGGAAGCTAGACGTCGCGGAACCCACTGGCTGATCATGTTCGGCAAAGTCTTCAGATAGTCGGTCGCGGCTACAAAAACTCCTTGCTCATTCTTCAGGCATTCCGTCACATAGGGCACTCGGGGTGTCTCACCGGGATGCAGCCGGTTCCAGCGCTCCGTCCCGACGCCGTCGGAATACAGGGACTTGTAGCTGGTCACGCTCCACACATCCGCGGCGACGTTGTATTTCTGCGCCAGGATTTCCTGCGCTTGCAGCGCTTCGTTCAAAATCGCTCCGCTGCCAAATAATTGTGCGCGAAGTTTTGAATCAATCGTGGCCGCACGGAATTTGTACATGCCCTTCAAAATGCCTTCGCGAACATCGCCCGGCATTTCCGGCATGGGATAAGGCTCGTTCATGACGGTAATGTAGTAAAAGATGCTTTCGCCGTCCTTGTACATGCGGCGAATACCATCCTGAATGATCACCGCCACTTCGTAAGCGTAAGCCGGATCGTAGGCGCGCAGATTCGGAACCGACAGCGCCAGCACGTGGCTGTTTCCATCCTGGTGTTGCAATCCTTCTCCCGCGAGAGTCGTGCGCCCGGATGTTCCGCCGAGCATGAAGCCGCGAACGCGCATGTCCGCAGCCGCCCAGATGAAGTCGGCGATGCGCTGGAAACCAAACATCGAGTAATAGATAAAAAACGGGATGGTGTTGATGCCGTGCGTCGCGTAGGCCGTTCCGGCGGCGATGAACGACGCCATGGAGCCGGCTTCGGTGATACCCTCTTCCAGAATTTGCCCGTCCTTCGTCTCGTTGTAATAAAGCAGCGTGTTCACATCCACTGGCTCGTAACGTTGCCCGACGCTGGAGTAAATGCCCGCGGTGCGAAAGAGCGATTCCATGCCGAACGTCCGCGCTTCGTCCGGAACGATCGGCACGATCAGTTTGCCCATTTCCGGGTCGCGCAACATTTTGCGCAGCATGCTCACGAACGCCATCGTGGTAGAAACTTCCCGGCCGTCGCTGCCATTGAGGAACTCCGCGAATAGTTCATTGTGGTCCGCGACCAGTGGCTCCGACCGCACATGCCGTTGTGGCACGTACCCACCTAATTCCTCCCTGCGCGCTCGCAGGTATTGAATCTCTTCGGAATTGTCGTCCGGCCGGTAGAAGGGGACTTCAGCGCACTGGTCGTCGCTCATCGGAATGTCGAAGCGTGTGCGGAACTCGCGCAATTCTTCTTCATTCAGCTTTTTCTGCTGGTGAGTGACATTCTTCCCTTCGCCCGCTTCGCCCAGTCCGTATCCCTTAATAGTTCGCGCCAGAATTACCGTCGGCGCGCCTTTGTGCTCCGTAGCGGCTTTATAAGCGGCATACACCTTGCGCGGATCGTGCCCGCCCAGCCGCAACCGCCGCAGTTCCTCATCGGAAAGCGGCTCAACGAGATTCAGCAATCGAGGATCGGAGCCAAAAAAATGCTCGCGGACGTACGCGCCAGAAGACACCACCAGCTTCTGATATTCGCCGTCCACCAATTCACCCATCCTCTTTACGAGCAAGCCCTCGGTGTCGCGCGCGAGAATCGGATCCCACTCGCTGCCCCAGAGCACTTTGATGACATTCCAGCCGGCACCGCGGAACGCAGATTCCAATTCCTGAATGATCTGGCCGTTACCGCGCACCGGACCATCCAGCCGTTGCAGGTTGCAGTTGATGACAAAAATCAGGTTGTCGAGTTTTTCGCGCGCGGCCAGCGTGATTGCGCCCAGGGATTCCGGCTCATCGGTCTCGCCGTCACCCAGAAACGCCCACACTTTGCCGTCCGTCACCGGTTTTAGCCCGCGATCTTCGAGATAGCGGTTGTATCTCGCCTGATAAATGGCCATCAGCGGACTCAAACCCATCGATACGGTGGGGAACTCCCAGAAGTCAGGCATCAGCCAAGGGTGCGGATAAGAAGAAAGTCCGCCTCCGGGCTTTAGTTCGCGCCGGAAGTTTGCGAGTTTTTCTGCTGTAATGCGGCCTTCCAGAAATGCGCGCGCATAGATTCCCGGCGCTGCGTGGCCCTGGAAATAAATCGTGTCACCCTCGAATTCCGGCGTGCGTGCGCGGAAGAAATGGTTGAAGCCAACTTCGTAAAGGGTTGCAGCGGAAGCATAGGTGGAAATGTGTCCGCCGATATTGTGCTCTTCGCGATTGGCGCGCACCACCATGGCGATGGCGTTCCAGCGCACCAGACTTTTAATGCGGCGCTCGAGCTGCTGATTTCCCGGGAATGCCGGTTGCAATTCACGAGGAATCGTATTGACGTAAGGAGTCTTCGCAGTGAAGGGAATATCGATTCCGACAACTGTGGCGTGCGCCTGCAATCGATCCAGGATATAGGACGCCACATCGGGTCCGCTCGACTGCAGGACAGAATCGAGCGATTCGAGCCACTCCTGGATCTCAGAGGGGTCTAACCCTTGCAACGGTAAACTGATTTCGTTTTCCATAGCCTGGCCCTTTCATCCGCCGGGATGCGAAAGCCCGTCACCTCCCAAGGTGCGCGCTTCATGAGTTTTGATACCGATAGAATACACCTCATCGCGGGATTGCACATATTCAGAAGCATAACGTTTTTCTTGCCGCGCCTATGCGATCGATTAGTTACTGGAACCGCGCCGCTTGGCGTTCAGGCTTTGTTGGGCCAGCATCGTCACGAATACTCGGTCCGCTCTCTGGTAGAAAGTTCAGCTCCATCAGCCTGTGTGGCTCTCAGCGTTGCCTACTCTCGAAGACAATGTTTTGTACGCTGCTGGAGTCTCGCTTGGCTGCGAGGAATATCACTGCGAGGGGCTCGCCAAGTTGCTGGTAGCTGTGCCGCGTGCGATATAGTTCGGTCCCGATCACCGCTTCGACTCCAAGCTCTTCGCGCAATTGGCGCGCCAAGTCTTGCGCCGGCGTTTCTCCGGCTTGCAACTTGCCGCCCGGAAACTCCCACTTCAATTCGAACATCGTCCCGCGTTGCCGCTGGCACACGAGCACCTTTCCTTCCGATTCGATCACTACCGCTACCACCGGTAACATTTGCTGTCGTTGTTTCCCGATAGTGGTGACGAACCGCAGCGCCCATGCCGCAGCGTTTTCATCTAGCCAGCACTCACATATTCGATGGCTCGTGCCAGATCCCGGACTCCTTGCATCAGCGGCAATCCTGGAGTGTTGAGCAATTCGTCTCGGATCACGACGACGTTTCCATTCTTTACTGCCGGCACATTTCGCCAAGCGGGATTACCTAACGCTAACGAAGTGTTTGCGCGATCTCCACTCGCAGCCCATGCCATGACCATCAGATCCGGCTTTGACTCCGCGACCTCTTCGTCGCTGACTCGCGCTCCCGACTGGAGCACCATCTCGCCGCCTGCGATTTCCACTAGTTCCGCGACCCAGGGAGGGGAAGTGATTCGCGGCTTCGGCCATGATTCGCAATAGACCCTGGGCCGTCGCCGGTGCTGGCCGGAGTTACGTTCGCTCCGCGCCCGCCTAGCGACCCGCTCGAACGTGTTGCGCATTCGTCGTATCAATTGTTCCGCTCGCTGCGCGCGATTGACGAGACGCCCAAGCGTGCGAGCATCATTCTCAATATCGGCTAGCGACCTAGGATTAATCGCCAGGAATGCGACGGGCTGTTCCAGAATCTTAGCAAGCGTCTGTGGCGCGAAGGGAACCGAGCCGATCAATAGCGTCGGCCTCAGCAGCATCACTTCGCGCACGTCCAGTTTCCAGCAATCGCCTACTGTTGGACGGCGTCCCACAGTTGCAACATCCTTGCACCAACGGCTCACGCCAACCAGTTCGCGGCCCGCTCCGAGAGCAAGCAGAATCGACGTGACATTTGGCGCGAGCGAGACGATTCGCATTCTGGCGGAAGTTTTCGGCGGCATTCTGCTTTCGATTCTACTTCTGCAGCGTGCTATTTGCGAATGATCGTGCTTAACCACATCAACAGTGATCCTTCGCTCAGGGTGACGAACGGTTTTGGGAAAGCGCTGCGACTGGTGCAAAAGAGTGCTGAGGACTCATTGAAGGAACAGAACGCGAGAAAAAATAAATCGGACGCGCACAAAAAAGCGCCGGAGAGGATCGCTCTCCGGCGCATCAGTCGCGGTTAAGTTGACCGAACTACTGCGCTGCTTCCACCTTCTTTAGCGCCGGCTTCGGTATCTGCCACATGATTCCGGAATCGTCAGCATTGTGCGGATAGTACTGTGACGATTTCTTTCCGGAGGGCAGCAGAATAATGTCGGCGCGGCGGTTGTACGCATACCAGTCGCCGGTGACATTACGCACTCGCGCCTTGGGAGGCGTGTTCGGGTTGGTCGATTCCAGATCCTTCACTTCCTTGCGATCCATCGGTCGCTCTTTACCATAGGCCGCGGTCTGAACTTTATCCGCGGAAATTCCCTGGTCGACCAAGTATTGCTTAATGCGTTCGACGCGCCGTTCGCTCAAATCCTGGTTGTGCGGCTTTGAACCGCGGACATCGGCATAGGCTTCGACGGAAAGCTTGGCATCGGGATCATACTCCAGGTATTTCTTGAAGCCGCCGGCGAGCGTTGCGAGATCAAGCTGTTGGCTCTTGACCAAACCCACCTGCGGATTCTTCTTGTCCGGATAATCCGTCGGATAGAACACGCTCTGCAACACAACGGTCGGAATTGGTTCCACCGAACCGGTAACGTGAACGTTCGCAGTGGCCGTGGCGGATCCGCCGCAAACGTTTGTTGCCGTCAGAGCGTAGGCATTGCTTTCGTCAACCGTGCGTGGTTGGCCGCCTTCTGGAACCTGCGAGTCGTCCTTCGGCTGCGCCTTCACGGTCTGGTTGCCATTCAGATCGACCTTGTTGCCGTTAAGGGTCGCGGAATCGGAGTTCGACGTTGTCCAGGTGATTGTGGAAGAATCCTGGGCGATAACTTTGTCGCCGATCTTGCGATATTTCACTTCCGGCGGATTTGCGTTGATGTTCGCTACTGCCACGGTATTGACGTTCACCGTCTCGGCGCTGGTTGCCTTCCCGCCAGGACCAGTCGCAGTCAGCGTGTAAGTGGTCGTTGCGCGCGGCGACACGGCCTGAGTGCCGCTAGCCGCCACATTGCCGACGCCATTGTCAATGCTCACGTCGACAGCGTCCGTCGTTTGCCATTGCAAATTCGTGTTCTCGCTGCAATTGATATTCGCAGTCGAATTCACAACCGCGGCCTTCGTCGGCGCGATGACCACGGTCGCGCTGGCGATGCCTGCATGGAAGCGGGGCAGCGGAGCCACCTTTTGCAGTTCCCCTTGCCGCTTTGACCAGTCCGCGACGTCCTGCTTATTCTTGCCGGCGTTGATGGAAACCTTCTTGCCTGCTTCCACATTCACGTCGCCAGACCACAGTTCTTTGCCTTCGCGAGTGATGGTCAAATGGTGCGTGCCCGGAGGAAGCAGCAGTTCCTGCTTCCAGATCCAGAAATCATTATTAAACTCGTCGACGTGGCCTACGAAATAGCCTGGCGTTTTTCCGTCGGACAGAACTGCGGCGCGCACATCCACGCCTGTGATATAGACGCGACCCCACGGGCCGGCGACCTTGTCGCCGTAGGGCTCCAGCGCAACGTTGAGATCCGTTGACTTGCCGGCCGCGATGTTGACGTCTTGCGTCGAGATCTTGTAGCCGTAGTTCACTACCACCACGGTGTGTTTGCCGGCTGCTAACTTAATCGTATGGGACCCGTCATTGATTGCATTACCGTCTACGAAGACGTAGGCTTGAGGAGGTGTCACTTTGATCTTCAGCTTTCCATCCTGCGCAAAGCTGGCGGTAGCGGTCAAAGCGATCACCAGTGCGAGCCCGAAGATCTGTCCAATTCGTCGCATCTTTCTGTCTCCCATCTTCCTGTAGGCGAGTTAATTGACCGCTTTTCCGCGCCCTATTCGGGAAAGCGCTTGCTGGGACTGCTAAGTTATACGCTAAGCCCACTCCTGTCAATCAGTTTGAACCAGTAAGCGAACAATTTGGGAAACTCCCTTGCACATCGCGCTATCAACTATTAAGGCTATGCGCGGCGCATTATACTGAAACATGCGTCCAGTACGTCTAGTAGTTTTTTTATACGTTTCTGACACGATTTGCAATTCACGCGAGGTTCTCTGTTTAACGAGTCCATTCTCGAACATTTTCGAAATCCGCATAACGCCGGAGATTTAGCGGACGCCAGCGCGACGGTGGAAGTGACGAATCCTGTTTGCGGCGATGTTTTGCGGCTTGCGGTGCGGATTGATGACGGCAAGGTTACAACCGTGCGTTTCAAAACGCAGGGTTGCGTTGCGGCCATTGCTTCGAGTTCGATTCTTACCGATATGATGGCCGGGAAATTCGCCGCGGAACTTTGCTCGCTCAACGCGCAGCAAATTTCGGATGCGCTCGGGGGTCTTCCTTCCGCTACGTTTCACGCGGCTCAGCTTTGCGCCGATGCGGTCGGAGCGCTTCTGAAGAAAATCTCTTAGCTGTTTCATTTGAAATGTTGCAGCGCTTTGCTGACCGTCTCCGGATTATTCAAATTTAAGATCACCCCTTCTTCTTCCGTGTTTACTTCGGCTACTTCCTTGGCATGATCCCAGACTACCCGGCGCGCTCCAACATCGGCCGGAGCCGCGAGAAGCTCGTCGTAGAGGGCAGCGCGGAAGATTACTGGATGACCACGGCGTCCGTGGTACTTCGGCAACACCACGAGCTTGCCGGTTTCGTCGAATTCGCCGATGAGCTGCGCGACCAAATCCGCCGGGACTAGCGGATGATCGACTGGGCAAACGATTAAACCTTCGGTCACGCCTTGCGGGAGGTTTCGGATCGCCGCTTGAATTGAGGAGAGCTGACCTTTGGGCCAATCGGGGTTCACGATGATCGTGGCGGAAACACAGGCTAGCTTGGCGCGAATGGCTTCTGCGTTTGCGCCCAGAACAATCTGCGTTAGTCCGATGCGTGGATGACGGGTGGCGGAAATTAAATGTTCGACGAAGGTTGAACCTTGCAGATCAACGAGGGCTTTTGGCTGGCCCATCCGCCGGGATTCTCCGGCGGCTAGGATCGCGGCGGCTAGCATGATTTTATTCTTGAAGCAGGTGCGCGATTTCCGAAAGGCGGATGGATTTGTTTGGGAGATTTTGCACGTTGCGGCGGACGGCAATTAATTCGGCGGTGATGCTGAGTGCGATTTCTTCGGGAGTGAGCGCGCCGATGTCGAGACCGACTGGGGCGTTTACGCGATCGAATTGCGCTTGCGTGAAACCTTCCTTCTCGAGAGCCTTGTAAACCGCGATCACTTTGCGTTTGCTTCCCATCATTCCGATGTAGCGCGGGACGAAGCCGCGCGCTTCGGTTCCTAGAGCCCAGGCCAGGACACGCATGTCGCCGGTGTGGCCGCGGGTGACGATCAGTATATATGTTGAGGAATTCGGCTGGATTTTTTCGAAGGCGTGGGCGTACGAGGTGTACAGCTCAGTCGCCATGGGGAATCGCTCCGCGTTCGCGAACGCTTCGCGGTCATCGACGACTGCGATTTTGAATCCGGCTTGATGCGCGACGTTGGCTACCGCGGTCGAAACATGCCCGCCACCAAAAATGTACAGCATCGGTTGCGGCAGAACGGGCTCCACAAAGATCTCCAGGGTGCCGCCGCAGATCAGGCCTGCGTCGTACTCGGCGTCGTGATTCAGATTGAAGGTGAGTTTGCGCGGTTGTTCGGCGACGATCACTTCTTTCGCTGCGGCCCAGACTTCGGCTTCTACGCAGCCTCCGCCCACGGTCCCCAAAATGGAACCATCGTCGCGCACCAGCATGCGCGAGCTTTCGTAGCTAGGGATCGAGCCGTTGGTGTGGACTATCGTCGCGAGCGCGCCTCGCTCGCCGGCTTGGCGCATCCTTACTACTTCTTCAAATATGTCCATTTTCGCGTCTTTTTTGGTTGGCCATCGCTTGTTGCAGAACCGTTCATCTGTTCCCGGTAGAAAAAATCATGTTATTCACTTCATGATGACTTAGAGAAATTCCGAAAAATTGAAAGTGTTCATTTGTTTCGGGTAGAACGGCTTGGAATGTCGTCCTTGTGAAGCAGTGATTTGCCCTGGTATAGAGCCGACGCGCGACCGGGAAGACTATCCTTGCGAGGAACTGGTTCGTGATAGCGCTCATTTGGCTACGGTAGCACATTGCGGAACTAATTTCCTGTAGTGGCGTGTCTACAGGAGGCACTATTTAAGGTTCGCGTGACGGCTACATTGAAGAGGGCTTGCGCGGCTAAAAGCCGCATGAAATGCTTCTCAATGAGAGGACCTAGGTGCGAAGCGTGTGTCGCGCCTACGGCGCTTGTTCGCGATGGGATCGTCTCGGTGTTGCTCCGGCCTCCCCACAAGGCGAATCTTTGCGCTGAGAGCGAGTTGTTTCGCAAACTGTAAAGCCGCATTCGGCTTGCGAAGCTCAGGTCGTGGCTAAAGCCACGACCTACAAAGATGGTGACTGGCTTGGTAGCTTGACGTTGTTTGGGTCCGGCTGTTAACACTTGTGGTTGATTTGCGCGAGGCTCTCGAAGATGAAGGCGATTGTGTACGCGGAGCATGGAGAGGCTGACGTTTTGCGGCTCATCGATGTGCCTGAGCCGCGGATTTCGGCGTATGAAGTTTTGGTGCGCGTGCGGGCTTGCGCGCTGAATCATTTGGATCTTTGGCTGCGGCGCGGGATGCCGGGAATCAATATTCCTTTGCCTCATATTCCTGGGAGCGATATTGCCGGGGACGTGGCCTGCGTTGGCGACAAGGTGACCAACGTTAAGGTCGGCGACCGGGTGATGTTGCAGCCGGGGATTTCTTGCGGGCAGTGTGAGAAGTGTCTGGCTGGCGAAGATAATTTGTGCCGGGCTTACACGCTGTTTGGCCGGATGGTCGACGGCGGATGCGCGGAATTCGTGAAGTCCCCGGCGGTGAACTGCGTGCCGATTCCTGAAACTTTGAGTTACGAGCAGGCTGCCGCGTTTCCGCTGGTCTCGCTTACTGCGTGGCACATGCTGGTTACACGGGCTCAGCTGAAACCTGCGGAGACTGTGCTGATTCTTGGTGGCGGCAGCGGTGTCGGCAGTGCTGCGATTCAGATTGCGAAGGCGGCTGGTGCGCACGTGATTGCTACTGCAGGGTCGGATGAAAAACTGGCCAAAGCGCGGGAGCTTGGCGCGGACGACGTGATCAATCATTCGACGCAGAAGATTGCGGATGCTGTGAAGCAACTCACGAAACGGCGGGGTGTGGACGTTGTGTTCGAGCATGTGGGCCAGGCTACCTGGAAGGACAGCATTCGCAGTTTGGCCGTTGGCGGGAGGCTGGTTACTTGCGGTGCTACGACTGGGCCTGATGGGGCGATCGATATTAATTATTTATTTGTGCGTCATCTTTCGATTCTTGGGTCTTATATGGGGAGCAAGGCGGAATTGTATTCGGCTCTGGAGCTATTGCGGCGCGGATTGTTGAAACCTGTAATCGATGTGGTAATGCCTTTAGAAAAATGTGCGGACGCGCATCGGAGGTTGGAGTCGCGCGAGCAGTTTGGCAAGATTGTACTGACGGTGGCTTGAACCTCGAGCCTATACGGGGCGCGAGGACAAGATTGCGGGAGGGGAGAGCAATGCTCGAACAACCTGAACAGAAAACGCCTCACACTCTTCGCAACATGTGGCTTGTCTTTGGCGGGGTCGTCGCGATTGTGGCACTGTACATGGCTTATACGTTTTGGGCGCGCTGGCAGGAGAATTCCGACCTTGTTGAGAAACGTAAGGTCGCGCAGAGCGAGGAACAGCGGGACGACGCGCAGAAAGCGTACGACAATCTCGGCGGGGCTGAATTCAAGATCATGGGTTTTTATGCCACGCCCGGATTGATTCATCGCGGGGACACCGTAGATATGTGTTACGGCGTTTCGAACGCGAAGGCGGTGAAGTTGAATCCGCCGGATGCGAATGTTTGGCCGTCGGCGGATCGTTGCATGCAGGTATCGCCGAAGAAGACCACGACGTATACGCTTACTGCTGACGATGGGAAGGGCAATACCAAGACCACTACGCTTACGATTGAAGTGAAATAGCCTCATTTGTTTGCCCAGTGTTGCGCCATCCGCGAAACCCTACAGGCCGGCGGGACGCCGGCGCTTACGATTGGTGCGTGACGTCGATGCAAATCCGGCCGCTCTGGCAGGGGCGGGGCGAGCGCTGCAGTGCCCGGTCTGGCTGAGATGCGTCAGACCGGCCGCTACAAATTCAACGGCTGGTGCGGTTGTCGCCGTGGCATGCCGCGAGATGCATTCTGGCGATTCGGCGGGCCGAACCGACTGCGATTTGGCGTACTATGTGCGTCGCTACTAATTCCACGGACGGTAATCAACCTTGAGCGCAGACCAAAAACGAGCGGACGAGCAGCGCGGACGAGAACGGCGGGAATTCCTGAAGGCTGGCGTAATTACCGGAGCGGCTGCGGCGCTGGCGCCTGTTTTAGGTGCGGCGTCGATTAACACTCGTCGCGGTCGCGTGGGCGCAAATCTTTCGCGGAAAACTTACAACCCTGACGATGTGAAACCATTTGAATTGGATGAGATTACGATTGGTGAATTGCAGGATGGAATGAAGTCTGGGAAATATACGTCGCGATCGCTTGTTGAGTTGTATCTCGCGCGTATCGAGGCGATCGATAAGAACGGACCTGAAATTAATAGTGTCATTGAGACGAATCCGGATGCGCTGGCGATTGCTGACGCCTTGGACCGGGAGCGCAAGGACAAGGGTGCGCGCGGGGCTTTGCACGGCATTCCTGTGATGTTGAAGGACAACATTGATACTGCGGATCGCATGATGACTACCGCTGGGTCTTTGGCGCTTATCGGAGCTAAGCCGCCTAAAGATTCTTTCGTCGCGCAGAAATTGCGCGAATCCGGCGCGGTGATACTTGGGAAAACCAATCCTAGTGAGTGGGCGAATATTCGTTCTAGCCATTCGACCAGCGGTTGGAGTGGGCGTGGCGGGCTCACTCGAAATCCTTATGCGCTGAACCGTAATCCTTGCGGGTCGAGTTCTGGTTCCGGCGCTGGGGTTGCGGCCAACGTATGCGCTGCGGCCATTGGCACGGAGACGGATGGGTCGATTGTTTGTCCTTCGTCGGCGAATGGCATTGTTGGAATCAAGCCGACCGTGGGGCTGGTTAGCCGCAGCGGGATTATTCCCATTTCGCATACGCAGGATGGGGCTGGGCCGATGTGCCGGTCCGTGCGTGATGCCGCGATTTTGCTGGGTGCTTTGACCGGAGTGGATGCTGACGACAGCGCCACATCTGCGAGCGCCGGGAAGTCTTTTTCGGATTATGCGCAATATCTCGACGCCAACGGACTGCGGGGCGCGCGCATGGGCGTGGTGCGGAAATATTTCGGGTTTAACGACGGGGTAGACACTTTGATGGAGCAGGCAGTTGACGTGTTGAAGAAACAGGGAGCCACCATCGTTGATCCTGCGAACATCACGACGATCGGCAAGACCGGCGAGAACGAAGAGCTCGTGTTGCTGTATGAATTGAAGGCGGATTTGAATGCTTACCTGGCGCGGCTGCGGCCTGGTGCGCCGGTGCACTCCTTGAAAGACGTGATCGAATTCAACGAGCGGCATCGCGGAGACGAGATGCCTTATTTTGGGCAGGATATGTTCTTGAAGGCTGAAGCCAAGGGACCGCTTACTACCAAGGAATATCGCGATGCGTTTGAAAATAATTCGCGGCTGGCCCGGCAGGAGGGAATTGACGCGACGATGGATAAATTTATGCTGGATGCGTTGATCGCACCTACTGGCGGGCCGGCTTGGCTTACCGATTTGATCGATGGCGATAATGCCGGCGGGCAGAGTTCGACTGCTGCCGCGGTGGCCGGCTATCCCAGCGTTAGTGTGCCGGCGGGATTTGTGATGGGTATGCCTGTGGGTATTTCGTTTTTTGGGCGGGCTTGGAGTGAGCCGGTTTTGATTAAGTTTGCGTTTGCGTTCGAGCAGGCCACAAAGGCGCGACGGGCGCCGCGGTTTTTGGAGGCCGCGGATTTGAATGGCTAGCTTGCTGGACGCAAGCGTTGGAGCGCGACAACGGCGACTGTTGTGCCGATAGCTCGATCGAAGAGCGAAGAGAGGTCCTTCGCTGCGCTCAGGATGACCTCAAATTCTAAAACGAAACCGCAGAATGTGCTTCATTCTCGGCAAATACGCTGAGCCCAGTTTAGAACCGTCTATTGAGAACTATGGAACATAAACGTCCGGTTTGCTTTACTCTGTGGGGGTGAGGCTGGATAATCTGGCACGGTACACCGCCAGTCCTCACGGTAACATTCGGGTTGAACGTTCGGCGGTTAGCAGCTTCGAATGTGCGTTTATGGGTAAAGATTGCCTCACCGAATGGGTATGGCCTGGGCCTGGAAGTGCAAGTCCGATCCGATACGGAACATTTTTTGCTTTCGTCAATGGCTGGCTTTGGGGTCAAACGCGAATCTTCGTATTTGCGAGGTGAGCGAACGATGAGACGTTCAGACTTGGTACGCAACGCGGCGAAGGGCAAGACCGTGCGCACTTCCCAGATTGTATTTGGTGAGCGCCAGCACCTCTTGCGCGTGCTCGATTCGGTGGAGCGTAGCGCGCTTCCGGCGGCGCGTCTCGAGCAGGAACGCCGCGTGATTGAACAGTTGATACATGCCCGAACCCAGGAATTGAATCGAATCAATCAGAATTGGGACGAAAAAGTGGGCGTGGTATTAAGCGCCGAAGTGAAGCCTGAAACGTTGGACTCGCTTTCGCGGCAGGCTCCCAAAGAGGATTTTTACTTGCTCCGGCTGATCAGCGAACATCCGAAAGTTTCCGCCAAGACGCTGGGGCGCCTGTCGCATCACCCCTATTCAGCAATCCGCGAGAATATCGCGCGCCACCCGAACAGCGATGCATCCACGCTGTCACGTTTAAGCAAGGATCGCACGCAGCCGTTGTGGTATCTGGTGGCATTCAATCCCAACGCTCCGGCCACGCTACGCAAAAAGCTGCAAGAGCGTATGAGGCGTTTGGGCGAAAAATCCGCAACTCAGTAGCGTACCCCGACCGCTTGTAATGGCCGCCTTTAGGCGGCGGGATTTCGAAAACGGCGCTTGGAGTTACAGAACTGCCCGGCGTGAGGGCAAAGGGTTCTAGAGTAGAATGCTCGGCATGGCCGAGTCGTCACCTTCGTCGTCATTCGCGTCTCCATCTCCTGTATCCATCAATATCGCCGACGAATTTGTGGCGCGGCCGTCGCGCGAGCATCCGGACAAGATCGCAGTCATCGGCGCTGCGCGTTCGCTTACCTATGTTGAACTCGAATCCGAAGTAAATCGCGCGGCGCAAGCGCTGCGCGATTCAGGCTGCCATCCTGGAGACCGAGTGCTCATTGCGCTGCGGGATTCGCCGGAATTCATCGCTGCCTTTTTCGGTGCAGTCCGGATGCCCGCCATCGCCGTGCCGGTGAATCCGATGGCGCGTTCGGCCGATTACCGTCATTACCTGGGAAATTCCGGCGCGCGGGTTGCCGTGGTCGACGCATCGATTCTGGGAGAATTCGCTGCCGGCGCCGGCGGCAGCCCGCTCGACGTGCTGGTCGTCTGCAATCCGACGGGCGGAACGGAACGGCCGGAACGCGTCGCGCGGCGCTTGGTGGCTTGGGACGATTGGCTGCCACTAAAGCTCGGTGACGTGACTATGCGCCCGCCTTCGGTCGACGAGGCCGCGTTTTTTCTGTACACCTCCGGCAGCGGCGGAACTCCCAAGGCGGTGGTGCATCGCCACAACGACATGCTCGTGGCTACGCGAAATTACGCCCAGGGAGTGCTGAGGATTCGGCCCGATGATCGCTTGTTCTCAGTATCAAAATTGTATTTCGCTTACGGGCTGGGGAATGGCATGTACTTCCCGCTGCATTTTGGAGCCACCGCGATCTTGCATCCAGATCGTCCGCGACCGGATGAGATCGCTTCGCTGCTTTCCCGGCATCGCCCGACAATATTTTTTTCCGTGCCTACGTTTTACGCTGCAATGCTGCGTGAAGCCGAGCGAGGTCTTACCGTCGATTTCTCGTCGGTGCGCCTTGCAGTTTCGGCGGGAGAGTCGCTGCCGTCTGAAATTTTCGAGCAATTCCGAACCCGCTTCGGCATCGAAATACTAGACGGCATCGGATCAACCGAGATGCTGCACATTTTTCTTTCGTCGCGACCGGGGGAGGCGCGCGCGGGAGCGTGCGGGCGGGAGGTCCCGGGCTATGAGGCGCGAATCCTGGACGATCACGGTGCGGCGGTGTCCGACGGCGAAATTGGGAGTTTATGGGTGAGAGGCGACAGTGCCTTCGCGGAGTACTGGCGAATTCCTGAGCTTACCGCGCTGACGAAACGCGACGGCTGGGTGAGCACCGGAGACAGATTCACGCGCGATGCGGATGGCTTTTATCATTATTCGGGGCGTGCCGACGACATGATGAAGGTGTCCGGCATGTGGGTCGCGCCCGGAGAAGTGGAAAATGCTTTGCTGGCACATCCGGCGATCGAGGAGTGCGCCGTGGTAGGGCATGCGGACTCGGTTGGGTTGGTCCGGCCGGTGGCTTACATCGTGCTGCGACGTAGCGTGGGCAATCCTGCGGGCGGACTCGACAGCGAAATCAACGGTTGGCTGCGAACCCGCCTCCCGGGATTTAAGTGTCCGCACGAATTTCGGTTTGTGCCGATGCTGCCGAAAACCTCGACCGGCAAAATTCAACGCTATCTGCTGCGGTCACAATGAGAACGACATGGCGAAATGGGCGGGGACGGGGTTTCGAAAACGAGGTTACCGCATAGGATCTTGCCGAGCTCGCCGTTATATGGCGAACCGAGCGACCGCAACAAATTATGAATTATCAGCTTTTGCCGGTCTGGTGTGGCCGAAGTTCATGGAGCGCATAAAACTTCCGCGGTCGTTATCGATTTTCTTTTGAAGCTGGAAAATCGCATATAGCAGAGCCTCAGGACGCGGGGGACATCCCGGAACATACACATCGATCGGAATCACCTGGTTCACGCCCTGCACCACCGCATAATTATTGAACACCCCGCCCGACGTGGCGCAAGCTCCCATCGAGATGGCCCACTTCGGCTCCGGCATTTGTTCGTAGAGCTGTTTGATCACCGGGGCCATTTTTACCGACACGCGCCCGGCAATAATCATCAAATCCGACTGCCGGGGCGATCCGCGAAAAACTTCAGCGCCGAACCGCGCAATGTCGTACCGCGAGGAAGCCATGGACATCATTTCGATCGCGCAGCAGGCCAGGCCGAAGGACATTGGCCAGATCGAACTCCGTCGCGCCCAGTTCACAACTTTGTCCAGCGACGCGAATAAGATTCCCTCGTCCTTCAGGAAATTGGCGTCCTGGCCTGGCGCTTCTAGCGTCACGCCTTTTGCTAGCTCGACACTCATAGGTTATCGCTCGTCCCGGGAAAGACCCTGCGCACTTACGCATTTCCCGCGAAACATTATTGTCCTTCTTTGCGGACTCCATTGCAACGGAAGGTGCGTAATGGAAAGCTCGGCGGACATGTAGGATTGATACGTCATAGCAACTAGCGCCCTACGGAGCCGCCTCGCATCCGGCGTCCTTATTGAATGATTGTGCGTTATTGGCTCTTTTGATTGTCGGCGGTCTGTTGTGGCTCTGGGGACTTCTTCCAACTCGAATCGGGATCGAAGGTGGTCATACTCTTGACGCGCGCTTCCGTTTCCTTGCCCAAATCCTCCTCGTACACCACGCCATCCTGGCCGACCATGAACGTCATGACCCCGGAATCGCGGTAAGCCGCGGGATACGCGACGAACGCGAAGCCCTTGGTCATTTTGCCATCGACGATGTACGCCATTGCGCCGCCCGCAGCGTGTTTGCCCTGGCGATCAAGTATGTGGAAGAAATATCCGCGAAACGGTACCGGACCTGATTGCAGATTCTTGGCCAGTCCGCCCTCACTGCCAGCATTGGCTACCAACGGACCGATGGGGCTCTCAAACTGATTGTTCGTATCGAGCCAGTACAATCCGTTATGCTTGCCTTCGTCGCTGACGAATTTCGCTGCATACTCATTATTCTGCTTCGCAAAGTAATCTTTTTCCGCGGCGACTAGCTCCTGGCAAACGCGGATCGCTGACATTTCATTCTGCCCGACGCGGCGGTACAGAATTTCTTGTTTCCCCGCCGGAGTATCAAAATACCATTGGCCACTCTTGTTGCTCACGAGCGGTATCGGCGTCGGCCAATTCTCTGCGCCGACGTATAAGGTCGTGGTCCCGTCCGGTTCTATTACCAAACGGTGCATCACCTGGAATCTCTGCACAAAATTGGTGCGATTGGTTTCGTCCTCTACCGGATCGCCCGACGAGATGATGTCCTTTCCGTCGGGTCCCAACACGTCGAGCAAAGCCTTCTGATCGCCGCTCTGGGCCGCGGTAAAGAGCGCCTGGCCGGCTTCTTCGGCCGACGCGTACGTCTTTTGCCCCTGCTGTTGGGCGGGCAAACTCGCAGGATAAAGAAGCAGGAGCGCTAGCGCCAAACCCGCCGACCCCAGCAGCTTCGAAAAAATGTCACGATTAAGAGTGATGCGACTAAAATTTGCAGCTTTCGTATTCGTCCGAACCATGACTGTCATCTCCATTTCAACGTATCATTGCGGTTAGGTGTGGACTTCCTTTGAAATTCGGCGGACGCGATGCAAAGCGTCCGAGGTCGAAATCATGCGCCCGGCTAAACAGTCTGGGTGGCAACTGGAAATACACGGTTCAGCGGCTAACGCCGCATTGATCTTGCTCCGATTGGGCACGGCTGAAAACCGTGTCCGTACGAGAACGTAGGTGTGAAGCATGTGTCGCGCCTTCGGCGCTCGGACTTTTTACGCAAAACGCCTTACCCGGCTTCCGCGCCGGGCTAACTTATGCCCCGCCTGTTCGCGATGCGATCGTGTCGGCGTTGCCCCACCACCTCGAAGCCGCCTTTTTGCGCTGAGAGAACGAGTCCTTCCGCAAACTATAAAGCTGCGTCGATCTTGGTCCTTTTACGGCATGGTTGAAGCTGCCCCCTTCCCAAAAACAATGGTTCTTACAAGAACTCCAAAGGCGCCGCTACAAATCAGAGACAGCGATCCTTCATTTACCGATGGCCGCCGCCGTGTCCGCCGCCACCGCCGTGGCTGCCGCCACCGCCGCCATGCCCTCCGCCAAAGCTGCTGCTTCCGCGCGATGAATAACTTCGGGTTTCGCCGCCGTGGTTTTGGCCGCTGAACGCGCCGGAATGCATGCCGGATTGTCCGCGTGCTTCACCGTAACCTCGTGCGGCGTGAGTGTTGCCGTTGAACGGCCGCGCTCCCGGCGCCCCATGGTATGCGTTGCCGCCATGGTAAGCATTTCCGCCGTGGTAGTTCGCCCCACCGTGGACATTATTAGCAACGCCGTGGTAGCCACCGCCGCGGTAGTAATTGTTGCGGTTGTAAAACGTGTTGCTGCGCGAGTAGTAGCGATTGTGGTTGTAAATCACCGTGTGCCCGTGCCAGTCGGCTCCCCAGTGACCCCAACCCCAGCCAAACCCGCCGAAGAAGCCGATTCCAAATCCAACTCCGAACGAGAGAAATGGTCCGCCGCCAAACCATATGCCCGGGTATGGATACCAATAGGGCCAAGGCGATACCGGATATCCATAAACCACCCATGGGTTGTAGGCTGGAACATACACAATCTGCGGATTCGCGGGCTGAATGACCACGGTTGAACCCTGGTTGGTGACCACCTGCTGCGGGGTCGTTTTCAAATTTCCGGCTTTCTGCGCCTTCTGACGCATCACCTGAATCGCGTCCATCACGTCCTGCTGCTGATTGTAGTAAGCGTCGCCCAACGACGACGTCCACGAAATGTTCTTGTCCATATTTCCCAGCACGGAAGGAAACGCCGTCAGCGCTTTAACGCTGGGATCCCAGTCCTTCTGATCCACGGCTTGCGCTAAAGCATCGGCTTTAAGATCCGGGTTATCTTGCAACCATCGATCAGCCTCGACCACCTGTGCCGGGAAGGTTGAAGCAGCCAGAATCTGCGCCACCAATGAATCAGGATACAACGCAATCGGCGCAACCAACTGTTGCAATTGGTCCGGCGTCTTATGCGAATACTGCGGCGCCTGCGTCCCCTGAGGCTGCTGATTCTGGGCATCCTGATTGTCTTGAGCCGACGCTCCCTGAGGCAAGGTCACGAAGAGCAGAGCAACTGCGAGTAACGACGCCAGGATCTTCGTACCCCATGAAGACTGCGCCCACCGAGCATGCGGCCGCGAATTCTGTGCGCGCCTGCCGCTGGAGGCGCAGGAAGAAGGCATCCACGACGCGCAGGTTAGCGCTCCTGAAGCCTCTAAAAACCCTGAGGCGCGATGGTCTTTCATAATTTCAGCTGAGGTCCTCATTATGGGACGCCTCCTAAGAATATGACGACCTTAACACCCCTTCGGTTGCAGATTATAACGCCTTCGGGTTCGACTGAGCCGTCAGGCTGTTTTAACCCGCCTCAGGCAAAAAACTCTCTACGATTTTTATTCCTTCGCTTGCAGCTAGCAGAAATCGCGAATTTCTGGCTTTGATATCATCGCTGGCGCTGAAACGAATTATTCCCATTATTTGGTGTTACTGTAACTCCAATACCTGGCAAATCTCGCTACGCCACGGGAGTGGATGAATGGCCGCTTTCGATGAACATAAAGACGAACTTGAACATTATGAAATGATGATGGGGACTTCTCGCGGCCGGCTGGCTGTGACTCTGGATTTGCTGACCAATGCGCTGGTGCTGGTCGGCCAGCATGGGGTGTATTGCCATACCAATCGCGACCCGGATCTTCCGGTGATGGACATCCGTGTGATTCAGGCGGAAATTGGGAAGGCCAAGGAACTGATTCAGAGCGTGATGGAACAACTGAGGCTTGAGCGCGAACAAAGGCTGAAACGGTAACTAACCACGCCATGATTTCTAATTGTCGAACGCTGGTCTTCAGCTACAGTTTGAGATCCCAGGTTTCCGCGACCAGATCGTGACCGAAACTATAATGTCGTTTCTTTGCGACCAGGTGAAAGCCGGTGCGTTTATAAATGTTCCGCGCTGCGGTCAGATTGCTTTGCGTCCATAGGGTGATTTTCTTATAACCGGCCCAGCGCGCGAAACGTATGCATTCGCTCACCAGCCTGCCGCCGATTCCTAAGCCTCGCGCCGAGGGCTCCACTAATAGCAAACGTAACTTAGCTATCGTTTTTGTGTGTTTCACCAGAAACACGGATCCTACGATTTCGCCGTTTCGTTCCGCGATCCAGCAGCGCTCCTGCTTCGGGTCGAAGTTTTCGATGAATTCCGCCACAATCTTCGCGGCCAGCGCTTCGAAATGTTCGTTCCACCCATATTCTTGCGCATACAGCAGACCTTGGCGGTGTGCGACCCAGCCCATGTCGCCGACCTGATGGGGCCTCAGGATGTAGGACTCGGTCTGTGCGGCGGTTGGCCCTAGAATCTGCTCGATCGTGCTCATCGCGCCGACCAGGCGCTGTCTTTCAGTCTCGGGGATTCCTTGCAGGCGCGCAGACACTTCCTTGTTCGAGCGGGTGTCGAGCGTAGCGATTGCGTTTCGTCCGCGTGCTGTGAGTGAGAGGAGCGTTTTGCGGGCGTCCTTCGGCGAACGGCGCGTTTGAATCAGGCGATCCTTTTTGAACCTGCGAAGGATGCGGCTCAAATATCCGGGATCGAGGCCCAGCTCCGCGCCTACGGCGGCGGCCATCGGCTGGTCGCGATGTCTTAGTTCGTACAGCACGCGGCCTTCGGCCAGCGAGAACTTGCTTCCGAGGAAGCTTCTGCTCAGGATGCCGATTTGGCGGGTGTAGAAGCGGTTGAATTGACGGACTGCGGCTACTCTTGAATCGATGGGGCGGGCTGAGGTCATCGCGTCCTCCTGCGACGTTGACAGTCGTTGCTATCGTCACATTTTTAGTTGATATCGTCAACTATGTGACTACGCTTCTTTGCATGGCTCGCCGGCATTCCGGCGATAATGCAACGTCGGCCGCTGCTTACTTGCCAGATTTGAATTTTGCCGTTGGGCGAAAGGGAGGGCGCGAAAAAAAAGAAGAGAGATCGGTCGCTGCGTTCAGGACGACGTCATTTGCGACAGCAAATAAACCGCGGTTTGCCTATTCCAAAGCGGGCTCACAAGCGCACAAAACTCGAACAAACCGCACGAAACCAGAACCGTCAATTATTTGACTTGCGGGCGTAACCTTTTTCCGTTTCGCCAGTTCTATACTATGGAAGCAGCGTGCGGAGATGTCCTTGAAGTCTGTCGAGGAAACCGGCGAGCGGCAGCTGGTTGAGGCGGCGCAGCGTGACCCGCGCCGGTTCGGCGAGCTCTACGAGCTTCATTTCGAACGTGTGTATGCGTACGTTTCGCGGCGCTTGGGCGACCGTGACGCGGCGCAGGACGTGACGTCCGAGGTGTTTCATCATGCCTTGGCGAATCTGAAGAGCTTTGAGTGGCTGGGGGCACCCTTCGGTGCGTGGCTGATGCGCATCGCTTCGAATGCGATTGCCGACCGGTGGCGGCGTAACACGAGAGAACGCAGCGACGCACTGATCGTTGAGCCTGCGGACGACGGGCCGGATCCTGAGAACATCGAACTTCGCGCGCAGCTTTTTCGGCTGGTGCGCGAACTCCCGAACGAACAGCGCCGCGTGATCGAAATGCGTTTCGCCGAAGAGAAGAGCATTCGCGAGATTGCTCTGGCGTTGGGGCGCACCGAAGGCGCCGTGAAGCAACTTCAGTTCCGGGGCATCCAGACCTTGCGCACCGAGGCAGGGAAGCCGGCAAAGCTAAAGTTTGGTGAAGCAAATGGCTAAGCTGAGTTTGAACGAACAACTCGATCGCGTGCTGCAGGCAATCCTCGAGCCTGGTGCTGCGCTGGGCGGACGCGACGGAGGGGCCCTCGGTCCTAAGATTGCCGCGCTCGCCGCCGTCGCGCAGCAGTTGCGCGGGCTGCCGCGGAGCGATTTTAAAAAACGCCTGAAAACTGAACTTGAACGGAGCGAATCGATGGCCGGCAAACCAGCAGCTATACCTGGACAGTCCAAAGATGGTTGGGAGACGCAGGAATCGCGGCAGCGAGAAACGGCGGCCCGGCCTAGCTATATTCGCCAGGGTTACCGCACGATTACGCCGTATCTGACCGTCGCCGACGCGGAGCAATTGATTGATTTTATGAAACGGACATTTGATGCCGAGGAAGTTTTCCGAGGTACCGGCGGGGCAGGCGGCATCCACTGCGAGTTGCGCGTGGGTAATTCGATGGTGATGGTCGGCGGTGGCCGTCCTGGTAGCTCGTGGAGCGGTGCCACCAGTCCGACGGCGCTCCATGTGTATGTTTCAGACTGTGTTGCTGCCTACGAGCGGGCGCTGAGAGCCGGCGCCACGTCAATGATGGAGCCAGCTGAGCAACAATACGGCGAACAGCTCGCCGCTGTGAAAGATCTTGCCGGAAACGAGTGGTACATCGCTTTCCCCACGTATCTTGGCGATCCGCATTACCGTCCTGATCGCGTGCAGACCGTGCAGGCCTATCTGCACCCTGTGAAGTCCGTGCCTGTGATCGAATTCTTGAAGCAGGCGTTCAGCGCCGAAGAATTGGGGAGAGCTGCTTCGCCGGAAGGAGCCATTTTGCATACCACGGTTAGAATCGGCGATTCCACCCTCGAGATGAGTGATGCTCATGGTCCATATCAGCCCATGCCCACGATGTTTTATTTGTATGTGGATGACACGGATTCGTTTTACATGCGGGCTTTGAAGGCTGGTGCGTCGTCGATCAGCGAGCCTGCGGACATGCCTTATGGCGATCGCGTTGGGGCTGTCAACGATGCATTTGGAAATCAGTGGTACATAGCGATGTACTCGGGCGACGCCAAGACGGAATCGCCGGCAGCTGCGGAAGCTGAAAATTCGTCGGCTCCGGCGAAATACATTCGCGAGGGCTTCCACACATTGACGCCCTATCTTTTGGCGTCGGATGGCGCGCGGCTGATCGATTTTCTGAAGCAGGCTTTCGGCGCCGACGAACACTTCCGAGTGGCACCCGCCGGCGGCAAGATCATGCATGCCGAGTTGCGCATCGGTGATTCCATGTTGGAGCTGAGCGACGGTACGGCGGAATTTCCGCCGCGAGCCGCAATGTATATTTTGTATGTGGATGATGTCGACGCCACGTACCGGCGCGCGCTCGCGGCGGGAGGCACGTCCATCTTCGAGCCCGTCGAACAGCATTATGGCGAGCGCGAAGCTGGCGTGAAGGATACCGACGGCAACGCGTGGTACATCACCGAGCGACGCGCCGCCGCGCACATTACGCCCGACACGCGAACCATCGTGCCCGGTTTTAGTATGCACGGCGTGGCCAAGTTCGTAGAATTTACCAGGCAAGCATTTGCTGCGGAACAAGCGTTCATCAACAAGTCTTCGTCGGGCACTGTGATTCATGGACGCATACGGATTGGCGACTCGATTATTGCGGTCGGCGAAGCACATGGGAAGTCACAGCCGGTGCCGTTCCATTTGCATATGTATGTGCCTGATACGGATGCTGTGTACCAGAGCGCCTTGCGTGCTGGCGCAAAATCGCTGCGCCCGCCCAAAGATGAGCCTTACGGGGATCGCGCGGCTACCGTCGAAGATGCTTTCGGTAATTATTGGTCATTCGCCACCCACATTAAGGATGTCAAGTTCTGAGGCGAATTCTGAGGAGTGAGCTCAGGCGGCTGGCGGTTGTGTGCCAGTAGTGGCGTTACCTTAGCGCAGGAACGGGTTTGCGGCGCGCTCGGCGCCGATTGTCGTTGAGTCGCCGTGTCCGGGGATGACCGACGTCTCGTCGGGCAGCACCAGCAACTTCTCGCGGATAGAGTTCAGAATATCTTTCATCGAGCCGCCCCATAAATCCGTGCGGCCGATGCTGCCTTGAAACAGCGTGTCGCCTGCAATCAGACGTGCGGCGTCATCTGCCTGAATATGTGAATGCCGATGAGTTTGGCTCGGTACAGTTGCGTTCAGCCGGGATGGCCGGGAAGTTTCGTCTGTTTTTGGCGCGGTTTCGAAATCGGAGGATGGTTTCGCGTCGTTTTCTTTTCGCACGATCAAGCTGATGCTTCCCGGCGTGTGCCCGGGCGTATGGATCACTCGCGCGGCGTAATCGCCCCAACGAACTGTGTCACCTTCCTTCACGAAGTCCTCGATGCGCGTCGTTTCTGGCGTTTTTACGCCCAGGAATTGCGCCTGCATGTCCAGGTGCCGGTATAGCTCGAGGTCGGCTTCATGGATTAAGACCGGGGCGTCTGTAGCACGATGCAATGCGGCCAGGCCGCCGACATGATCGATATGCGTGTGGGTGCTTAAAATGGCACGCACGTGTAGTTTATGCGCGCGCAGGATCTGCAGGATTCTTTCCGTTTCATCGCCTGGATCGATAACGATTGCCTCGTGCGTTGCGGGATCGCCTAGAATCGAGCAATTACACTGCAGCATTCCTACCGGAATGATTTCGTGTATCAGTTTTTCGTTCACACTGGAAGTATAGCAAGAGGTTCACACACGTGCCGTTCGGCTTTCTTGCAACGATGATGACTATGAGAAGGATTTGTAGCGGTGTTGTGGCGCGCGGCGAAATGCCTTAGGGCCCGGCGTGTTGATTGCATCGAATGATCCGGGCGGACCCTGCAGAGTCCGGTCTGGCTGAACTGCGTCAGGCCGGCCGCTACAAATTCAACGGCGGACGGCAAATTCAAAGGCCCTAGGCGAATTCAAATGCCTGCGCAAAGTCAACAGCGCGCTGGTTCAAAGGCAATTCGTCGGCGGGTGTCCGTCTTCGTGTCATCGTGTCAAACAGGACATTCTCATTTTGCGGCGACATGTCAACGTGTCATCGTGTCAACGTTGACTTGTCTGTGCTGCGAACCTAAGATGTGCACGCAATGACTGATACTTCCTCCCTTGTTGGGCAGACCATTTCTCAATACCGCATCCTTGAAAGACTGGGCGGTGGCGGGATGGGCGTCGTTTATAAGGCCGAAGATACCCGGCTCGGGCGCATGGTTGCCTTGAAATTTCTGCCCGACGAGGTTTCCCAGGACAAGCTGGCGCTCGACCGGTTTCTGCGCGAGGCGCGCGCTGCTGCTGCGTTGAGCCATCCCAATATCTGCACTGTTTTTGAAATTGGCGAATACCAGGGACGCAGTTATATCGCGATGGAGCTCCTGAAGGGCGCGACTTTGAAACATCGCATCGCCAGTGGACCATTGCCTTTTGATGTGCTTCTGGAGTGCGGCATTCAGTCCGCCGATGCTCTTGATGCCGCGCATTCTGAAAACATCGTTCATCGCGACATCAAGCCGGCGAACATTTTTCTCACCGATCGCGGACAGACAAAGATTCTGGACTTCGGTCTGGCCAAGGTTATGGCTGTTCCGGGCAGCGACGGGCGCACTGCCTCCGGTAACCTCACCGTTGATGACGCCAACCTTACCAGCCCGGGGACTGCGGTGGGCACCGTCGCCTATATGTCGCCGGAGCAAACCTTGGGCAAGGATCTGGATCGGCGGACCGACATTTTTTCGTTGGGCGTGGTTTTGTATGAGATGGCTACGGGGCGGCAGGCGTTTTTGGGATCGACCTCCGCCGCGATTTTCGATGCCATTCTCAATCGCGCTCCCGTCGCGCCGGTGCGCGTCAATCCTGACGTCCCGCAGGAACTCGAGCGCATCATCAACAAGACCCTGGAAAAAGACCGCACCATGCGCTACCAGTCGGCTGCGGATCTGCGCACGGATTTGAAGCGTCTGCAGCGGGATTCGAGTTCCGGCAGGACGCCAGTCAGCACAGCAGAGAATGTCGCTGCCTCGAGCTCCGTGACGTCCATCCCCGGCTCGTGGGGTTTAGGCACTGGCTCCGCCGCGGCAGTCCCGCCCATTCCTCCAATGGGAACTTCTTCGGGCAGTTCCGCGGCTTCTTCCGCGCATGCGTCAAGTAGCGCGGCTATCGTTTTGGGCGAGGCGAAAAAACACAAAGGGCTGCTGTTCATCGCCTTCGCGGCGATTGTCTTGATCGTCGCGGGCGCCATTGCTTTCACGATGCTGAAGTCGCATGGCCATGGCGATAACGCTCTCAACGCGCAGAATATGCGCATCGAAAAACTTACGGAAAGTGGCAAGGCGGCGGGCGTCGCCATTTCGCCCAGCGGGCAATATGTCGTTTACGTTTTGCGCGACGGCGAAATGCAAAGCCTGTACGTGCGTCAGGTGGCCACCAGCAGCGACGTGCAAATCCTGGCACCAGCGGTGAGCAGCTTTTATGGTTTGACGTTTTCTCCTGACGGCAATTACATTTATTTCACCGAGGCCTCCAAGGAAAATCAGCTTTTCAGCTCGCTCTACAAAATGCCGGTGCTGGGAGGAAAGCCGCAGGAGATTTTGCGTGATATCGACACCGCGATCAGTTTCTCTCCTGACGGCAAACAATTAGCGTTTGAGAGAGGAGTGCCGGGGACGGGCGAGATCCATCTGATGCTAGCCAACGCGGATGGATCAGGCGAACGCCTGGCTGCCAGCAAGCTTGGAAATGTCACGATCGCCGGCCTGCTGGGTCCGGCCTGGTCGCCGGATGGAAAAACAATTCTGTTTTCGACGTTGCTGCCCGCGGTTGGCGGGCAAATCACTGAGCTTACGCTCGCGACCGGAGCCCTGCGCACGCTCTACGCTACGCGCGGCGACGTCGGGCGTCCGCGCTGGTTGCCTGATGGAAATGCTTTGCTAGTTCCAATCCGCGAGAACGGTGCGGGCGCCCAGGGACAACTTTGGACTGTGTCCTATCCCTCCGGAGAAGCTCAGCGCCTGACCAATGACCTCACCGATTACAGTCTGCCATGGCTGGATTTGACTTCAGACGGCTCCGCTGTAGTGACGGTCGAGAACACACTTTTGCTGGATCTGTGGGCTGCCCCGGGGGGTGATGCCTCGCACGCAACGCAGCTTACTTCCGGAGGCCCCTCCGTTCTGGGCGTCTCGATTCTGAGCAAAGACCGGATTCTTTTCGTCAATCGCAATCGCGAACTCTATTCTGCCGACTTCGACGGCTCGAACCGGACGTTGGTGGCGGGTAGCGACCGCAACATTACCTTCTCCTTCGGCTGTGGCGATGGGAAGCACATCGTGTATTCCGCGGCCCAGGGCGATGAGTCCAATATTTGGCGGATGGACGCGGACGGCTCAAACCCGGTGCAGCTAACCCATCAGAAATCGGCGATCCTGCCGATCTGCACGCCGGATGGGCAGTCCCTCATTTATGCTGACGGGGACGGACGGAAAATGTGGCGAGTGGGGATTGGCGGTGAAAGCACCCAAGATTTCACTTTGCCCGATCAAATCAGCCCGCTTGCATTCCTGTCGCGCGATAACAAGTGGATTCTCTACCGCATGGGGCATCCCGATGCGCCGCAAACGCGCGATCAACTGCGCGCCATACCGGTCGGAGGCGGAGCGCCTGTGTTTTCGTTCGAAGTGCCGGTCGGCAATATCGTTGGGGAAGGAATCCCGCATTGGTCGCCGGACGGCAAGGGTGTGGATTTTTGTCTGTCGCGGGGAGGCGCCACGAACGTCTGGCGGCAGCCCGTACCCAGCGGCACTGCTAAACAAATTACCAATTTTCCGAGCGGCACGATGCGCTCCTTCAATTGGTCGCCGGATGGCAAGATTCTCTTTGTTACGCGCGGCTCGCGCAGCAGCGACATCATTTTGCTGAAGAAGGGCAAGAATTAATTTTGCTTTCGGTTGTTCTGCCTTCCCCGCGTCGCCCCGGTCCGTGGTTGCTTACACTTCTCAATCCAGCTCATCTGATAATATGAAAGTGTTCGCTTCGCGCTGCTGTCGATTCGCGCTTGCGGCACAATTTTATGGAAACGCCACTTATCAAGCAGGAACAAGCTCTGGGTGCCGGGCATGCTGAATTTCATGGCTGCAGGTTGCCTGATGTTGTCTCGGGGTTTGAACCCGAATACCGCGCGGCGCGCGAGCGGGTGGCCATCTTCGACACCAACTGGCACGCCATCGTTGAACTCACCGGCCCGGATCGCGTGCGCTACCTGAACGCGATCGTTTCGAACGACATCAAGAAATTGGGCGAGGAATTTGGCACGCTTGCGCTGCTGCTGAATCCGCAGGGGCACATTCTTGCGGAACTAGAAGTGTATGCGCTGCGGGATAAGCTGCTGGTTTTGTCGCACGCGTCCGTGCGCGAACGTACCAACGCTACGCTCGAGAAATTCATCATCATGGACGACGTCACTTTGAGCGATGTCACCGAGCAGTTTGGGACGGTCGCTGTGGAGGGGCCTCGCGCGGGCTCAATCATTGCCGAAGCCTGCGGGCTGGCGCTC
Organism: uncultured Acidobacteriota bacterium; assembly: GCA_963703675.1. GTDB lineage: Bacteria > Acidobacteriota > Terriglobia > Acidiferrales > UBA7541 > Palsa-295. The sequence continues at coordinate 121,272 of CAVPFH010000022.1, forward strand.
GAAGGATTTTCCGAGCACGCGCTGGCTGAGGTGAAGATCGCAGGTGTTGCATGTCATTTGATCCGGCACTCGCACTTTGGAAGTACCGGAGCGGAGATTGTTGCTCCGCGCGAGCATCTCGGTGTGTTGTGGAATAGCTTGTACGTAAGCGTTCATGCGCAACACGGACTTCCTATTGGCATGCGGACCGTGAACGCGCTTCGTCTTGAAGCTGGTGTGCCGTGGTTTCCGGATGATTTCAACGATACTGTGATCCCGCAGGAAGCCGCGCTGGAAGCTACGCACATCAGTTTTAACAAGGGTTGTTACACCGGGCAGGAAATTGTGGAGCGTGTAAGGTCGCGCGGGCAAGTCAATCGCCGCCGCATGCGTTTGAAATTTTCATCGACCGAGCCGCCGGTTCCGTTGACGCGTTTGCGCACGAATGACTCGGAGGCCAAGGAAGTAGGAATCGTCACAAGTTCTGCGTTTTCACCGTTAGCCGGGACTGCAATTGGCATGGGTTATGTGCGCCGCGAACACCATTCGGCGGGCACTATGCTGGAACTCGACGGCGGCACCGCTGAAGTTGTCGCCTAGCCATTCTGTTGCAGCATACGGCTGAAAAATGCTTCTGAAATTTGCCTCAGGGGCTAATGGCCCGTGGTAATTAACCCTTATCGTCGGAGCTGAATGCTCCGACCCCCAAAAAGACAATTGGGTTAGCAATAGAGGTGGCTTGATTGCGATGCGACCATTGATTTCCACCTGGCACCCCTTTTCTAAATCATGAGTTAATCAACCCCTCTTATATATACTTCGCTGATGAGCCACGATATGCCGATCCGCGGGAACTTGCCAAGCGTTACCACGAGATAGTGATGGCCAGTTTGAGGAGATAGCGAACGTCGCCTATTCGTTGACTGAACCCGCGAAGGCCGCGCTTGCTGCCGAGATATCGCGACGGAAGAGCAAAATTACGTCAACGCGAGTCGCGCCAGAAATTCGAAGGGATCCACGTGTTGTGCGCATACGGCAGTTCGTCAATGTCGCACCGGCGCTTGCGGCCAAGAGCGCTCTCGATTCGGCCGGGATTGAATGTTTCCTGGCTGATGATAATACCGTGCGGATCGGCTGGTTCAACCAGAACGGAAAGGCAATTCGCCCACCTGCAAGCTGGCCGCTACAGGTTCAAATGCTAATCGAAGCTTCTGATGCGCCGAGTCAGGCCTCTCTTGAGGGCTTTTTGATGTAAAGACATATTGGCTCTTTACTTGTAGTATTGTGCTTGTATATTGGCCTACAGGAGCGAGCCAATGCTTCCTCTACATTTACAGTCTGAAAGCCATATCCCGCTTTACGTGCAGTTGCGCGACCAGCTTCGGGCGCTGGTGCATTCTGGGGATCTACGCACCGGCGACCGCATTCCCGCCAGCCGCGAACTTGCTACGCAGCTCGGCGTTCATCGCACGACTGTCGCCAATGCTTATGCGGAATTGGAATCCGAGGGTTTGATCCAAGGGCATGTCGGGCGTGGGACTTATATTTGCGGCGCGCCTGTGCGTCAGTTTACGCCGCCGCCGCGGTCGAATGGGAATGGCGGATCAATGCGTTGGGAATCGCTCTTTGCCGACGAGCGCGGGGAAGACGCTTTGAGCCGGTTGATGCCGGAGGTACCCAGTAACGCCGTTGGCTTTGTCAGCGCGCGGCCTCCGGATGAATACTTTCCTGTGGAGGAATTTAGGAGGTGCTGCAATGCCGTTTTGCGCGAAGCCGGACGCAGGGTTTTGCAACTGGGGGCCTCGGATGGATACGAGCCTCTGAAGCGCGTCCTGATTGAATTTCTGCGCGATCAGGGGTTGAACGTTCGCAGCGAGCAGTTGCTGATTACCGGCGGGTGTCAACAGGCTATTGAGCTTTTGTGGAAGGCATTGCTGCGTCCCGGGGATGCTGTGGCGCTGGAGAATCCCGCGTATCCGGGGGCGCTTGCGATTTTCGGCGCAGCGCGCATTCGCATGCTCGGGGTTGGAGTGGAAACGGATCCACAGCGGATTGGGCACGTGGGACTAGACATCGATGCGCTTGAATCCGTGCTGATGCAGAATCGCGTGAAGTTTATTTTGGTTACTCCCGATTTCCACAATCCTACTGGGACTGCGCTCCCCCTTGCGGAGCGCCGGCGGCTTTTGGAAGTGGCTGCGCGTTATCAGGTGCCCGTGGTTGAGGACCATATTTACGGGCTGCTTCGCCTTCGCGGTGCGGCTGTGCCTTCGCTGAAGGCGCTTGACCGCGTGGGGAATGTGATTCAGATCGATAGCTTTTCGAAGGTAGCGTTTCCCGGACTGCGTGTGGGCTGGTGCATAGGGCCGGAAAGTCTGATCGAACGTTTGCGGCTGGTGAAACAGTCTACCGACCTGCATACCGACCAGCTGGCACAGGCCACTCTGGCGGAATTTGTTCGCCGGGGATATTTGGCGAAGCATCTGGCGAAGATGAAGAAGATTTACCTTGGCCGACTTGAGGCCATGGAAGCTGCGCTTGAGAAATTCATGCCGGAGGAAGTGGTGTGCACCCGGCCTGAGGGTGGAATGTCTGTGTGGGTGACTTTGCCACCGGGATTTGATGCCGGCGAATTGTTGATTCATGTGCGAGAGCGGGGCGTGCTTTATATTCCCGGGCGACATTTCTATTTTCAGAATCCGCAGCCGAATACTTTGCGGCTCGGGTTTCCGAGCGTGGATGAGAAGCAGATTGCGTCCGGGATTGAGAAACTTAGCGATCTTTTGAAGGTTGAGTTTCGCAAGCGGCAGCGTGGGGCGCGTGGGGAAGTGCAGTCCCGAGTGGCTTTGGTTTAGCGGGCGACGAAAGGGGGGCCGGCGGGACGCCGGCGTTAGGAATCGAGGCCGACACATTGCTGCTAAAGCCCAATCCGGAGAATGGTTGTTTTGGTTGTGGAGGCGCGAATTCGCGCGGGATGCAGCTTACCTTCGAACAGGATGATGCGGCCAAGCGGATTCGCGGTGCGTTCCGGCTCGGCGCGGAATACCAGGGCGGGGCTGGATTCATTCATGGCGGAATCATCGCTACCGTGCTTGATGAAGTGATGGGTAAAGTTGCGCGGTTTCGTGATGCGCGAGCAGTTACCGCCGAGCTTTCGATTGAGTATTTGAAACCCGTTCACGTAGACGTGGACTTAGATGTGCAAGGCTACGAGGTTGAAGCGAAGGGCCGCAATCTTTTTATCGAAGGCGAGATTCGCGATGGTGCAGGGCAACTGCGGGCGCGTGGCCGGGGACGTTTTGTGATTGTCGGGTCGAGGGCGCCGGGAAATGGTGACAGGGAATCAGCGGAAACGAAGTAGAATCCTAAAAATAAGCCGCAAGGGAGACAGCACATGGATTTGATGAACAATAATTTGTGGCGCGTGAAAGTTGGCTTGGCGGAAATGTTAAAAGGCGGCGTGATCATGGACGTCACGAACGCCGAGCAAGCCAAAATTGCCGAAGATGCTGGGGCTTGCTCGGTGATGGCGCTCGAGCGCGTGCCTTCCGACATCCGCAAGGAAGGCGGCGTGGCGCGCATGGCGGCTCCGCGCGTGATTCGCGAAATCATGGATATCGTGTCCATTCCGGTGATGGCTAAGGTGCGCATCGGGCATTTCGCCGAGGCCCAGGTGCTGCAGGCTTTGGAGGTCGACTACATCGACGAGAGCGAAGTGCTGACGCCCGCTGATGAAGAGCATCACGTCTGGAAGCATGGCTACAAAGTGCCGTTCGTTTGTGGCGCGCGCAATTTGGGCGAGGCGCTGCGGCGGATTGCCGAAGGCGCGGCCATGATTCGCACCAAAGGTGAAGCCGGGTCCGGGAATATTGTCGAGGCCGTGCGTCACATTCGCACGATCGTCAGCCAGATGAAGCGACTCACTACCTTGGGCGAGGAAGAGTTGGTGCATGAATCGAAGGAGCTCGGCGCGCCGTTTGAGTTGGTTGCTTGGGTGGCGAAGCACGGCAAGTTGCCTGTTCCGAATTTTTCGGCTGGAGGGATAGCTACTCCGGCTGACGCTGCTTTGGTGATGCAGCTGGGCGCCGAGGCGGTGTTTGTGGGATCGGGGATATTCAAGTCGAGTGATCCTGCTGTGCGCGCGCGGGCTATCGTGAAGGCAACCACTCATTACAAGGATCCGAAAATTGTGCTGGAGGCGTCGGAAGAACTGGGCGACGCCATGAAGGGCTTGGATATTCGTCAGATGGAAGAGAAAGATTTGCTGCAGACGCGCGGGTGGTAGAACGCTAAGGACGCACGTTCTCGTGGGCTGTGGTGTTGGAAATTGTGAATTTGTCGGGTGGGTCTGCCCGCCCCTACGTTTGAACTTGTTTTGCGGTGCCTGTTTTTCGAGTGTTCAATTCCATGAAAATCGGAATTGTTGCAATACAAGGCGACTATGAGGCTCACGCCAAGATGCTTGAGCGTTTGGGCGTCGAATATGTTTTTGTGCGCACTCCTGAGGACTTGCGTGGTTTGTCCGGCGTGATTCTGCCCGGCGGCGAGAGCACCACGCATCTGAAGGTGATGACCGAGGAAGGGCTGCTCGAAGCATTGAAACAATTTGCCGCCAAGGACGGCGCCTTTTTCGGCACGTGTGCCGGCACGATCCTTCTGGCTAAGGACGTTCACAGCCCGGCGCAAGGTTCGCTGGGGTTGCTGGATGCGTCGGTGCTGCGCAATGGTTATGGGCGGCAGCTTGCCAGCGATGTGCACATGGGCCAGACGAAATTGCACCCGGAGCCGCTGGAGATGGTTTTCATTCGCGCTCCGATCATCGAGAAAATCGGTGCGAGTGTGAAAGTTCTTGCAGAAGACGCCGGGCATCCTGTGCTGGTTCGCGAGGGGCGAATCCTGGCCTCAACGTTTCATCCTGAATTGACTGATGACACAACCGTCCACGAATATTTTGTGCGGATGGCACGCAACGGCAGTGAAATTACCGGATCGAAGCGGTAATTTCGAGATTCTTGCGATAGCGGCTCTCGCGCTATCGCAGCGTGTGCCGATGTTCTTCCCATACCATTTGCCCGATTGCACCACAGTCTGCATGTTTGAATCGCTCGGCAACTATGAGATTCTGTCCGCCGTTATGACTCACCCTGTCAAAGTGCTTTTCGTTTGCGTCGGGAATTGTGTGCGCAGCCAAATGGCTGAGGCGATTGCGCGTCATTGCTGCTCCGATATCATCGCGGCGGAAAGCGCGGGAGTTTCGCCCCTTGGATTCATCGACAAGACTGCGCAGGCAGTTCTGAAGGAGCGCGGGATTTCTGTGGATGGGCAATTTTCCAAGGGATTGCATAACCCTAGTTTGAAGAAAGCGGATCTGGTTATAAATATGTCCGGGATTCACGGCAAGGCGCTTTTCCCCGAGCATGATATTGAAGACTGGAAGGTACGCGATCCGTTTGGCGAGGACATCGAAACGCACCGCGCCATCTGCGACGATATTGAGGCACGCGTGACGTTGCTGGCAGCGCGCTTGCGGACGGATGCGTCGCGATCTGCTTGATCTGTGGGCTTGCATGGTGGCGAGTGAAGGCTCGTCTTGTATTGCGTCGATTGATTCTGGTTATTGGCGGTGATTCGATTTTGGCTTCTCGCTCGATCCCACCAAGGGCCGGAGAAGAAGTAACGATCCGCCAACAATTAAGCGACGACGAAGCGAAGAGAAGGCTGCCCGCGCGTTCGCGCGGCAGCCACGTAGGCAACGGCGAAAACCGCACATGTGCCAGCTTGGAGTGCGGCCGCCGCATCCTAAGCAAGCAGATTTCCGAAAGATTGAAGGTAGGGCACTGAATCAATGCGCCGTGAAAAAACCAGCGTCTCGCAGGAAGATTACCTGAAGGCGATCTGGGAGCTTGTTCAGGAAGAGCAGGAGCCGATCAGCGCGCGGCTTGCCGAAGATCTTGGTGTGACGCCGCCTGCTGTTACGGCTGCGCTGAAGCGCATGACACGCGGCGGTTATCTGCACGTGCGGCGCGATGGCGGAATCGAGCTTTCCGCGAAAGGCGAGGCCATTGCGCAGCATCTGGTGCTGCGGCACCGTCTGGCGGAGAAGCTTCTTACCGACCTGATCGGCCTGGAATGGACACGCGCACATGAAGAGGCCGAACGATTGGAACATGGAATTTCGCCGGAAGTCGCTGAGCTTTTGTTGAAACGTTTTGGGCGCGACAGTCGCTGCCCGCATGGAGTGCCGCTGCTCGGGGGCATGGCTAAGTTGCGTGGCAAATTTGGGGCTGTACGTTTGTCGGAAGCTGAAGTTGGGCGGACTTACGAAGTCTTGCGCGTGTACGAAAAGGATCCTAAGTTTCTGGATTTCATCGCGGGGCTGAAGCTTTGTCCTGGCGTTCGCGTGCGCGTCCACCGGCGCGAATATGACGAGACGATGGCGCTCACGGTCGCGGGGCGTTCTGCGGCGCGTATTCATTTGGGTAAGCCGGCCACGCAGCGCGTTTGGGTCCGGAATCGGGCGTCGTAGGACATTTTCACTGTGACTAGGTAAGTCCTTTTGAATATGACGTCGCCCCGAGCGCAGGGAAGGATCTCGCCTCTCCGCGCTCATTGTTACGGCCGAGCGCGCTACCGGAAGCATGAGCCACATGGTTCTCCTCTCTCAACAAAAAAGCGAACAGGGTCCTTCGCTGCGCTCAGGATGACGACAACGGCAAAATCGAACCGAGCTAAATTCCAAATTGAGCCGCAGTGAAGTCGGCAGCAAGCTAAATTGAGCGGAGCGCCATTCAGCATTCACGCGAATCGAGCCGATCTGAACCCAGCGGCTGACCAGGTTGAGCCGATTCAAAAGTCCGATGCGTCGCATTTGTCCCGTCTGTAAGATTTTCTGTTGAAAGTGGGGATAAAAAGAAAGAGGGTGTCTCCCAAAAGCTCTGCCTAGCCGGGCAGAAAGGAGACACCCCGTGTCATCTCAGATCGGCAGACTAGCATTACAGGATGTGATCGAGCAAGGCTGGAAACAATTGCAGGGTGGTTTCTTGCAGCAATTGAAAAAGACCATCGAAGGGCTACTGACGGCCGAACGGGATCGGCGGGTGGCGGAGCGCCAGGAGCGCGGAGAGAAAATTTACCGTTGGGGTTACACGGTGCGGAAATGCTGGCAGACGGCCTGGGGAGCCCTGGAGCAGGTGCGGGTGCCGCGGCTGCGAGGCCGGGAAGAGATCGGGCTACTGGAGAAATACCAGCGCCACGCGTTGCAGGAAGTGTTGTTCGCCCTGGCGGTAGGTGGATTGAGCCAACGCAAAGTGGTGAGTTGGGTGCGGCGATTTCTGGGCGGGCAGCTATCTCCGGCTAGTATTGGGGCGGTGCTGCGCGATGCGCAAGAACAGATCCAGGCACGCCGAGAGCAACGCCTGTGTTCTGGGACCTACCGAGCCCTGGCGGTGGATGGAATCTATTTAAGGTATCGGCGATCGGCCGAAAGCCAAGCACGGAAAGGAGTTCTGCTGGTAGCGGTGGGCGTACGCGAGGGCGGAGGGTTCGAAGTCTTGGAGTGGATGGCGGCTGCGGCGGAGACGAGCCAAGCGTATGAGGAGTTGTTCACACGTCTGTGGCGACGGGGGCTGGAACAGGTGGAGTTGGTAATCAGCGATGGAGCCGAGGGTGCTGCCAGTGCCGCAGCCCTGGTCTACCCGGCAGCGGCACACCAGCTGTGCTTGGCCCACTGGTTTCGGAATCTGGAAGGACTGACGCCGCCCCTGCAGTGGTGGCAGCGAAAGAAGTTCCGGCGGGAATTCTGGTGGATCTTTGAAGCCGAGCAGGAGACCCAGCTGCGGAAATGGGCCGGGAGCTTTGCCCGGCGCTGGCGTTTCTGGGCTCCGGAGATGGTGCAGAAGTTTCAAGAGGAGTTGCCGCGAGTGTTGGCCTACTTGCGATTTCCGCGATACTGGCGACACCGCTTACGTACCACCAACTTAGCGGAAGGTTTTTTCCGACATCTACGACGCTATCTCAGCCGTTTTCCTGGCTGCGTGGATGCCGTTCATAGTGAACAAGTCTTGGGCTGCTACTTGCTGGCTGCGGAACGAATGCATGCCTGAGGAAACCATAATGCGAGACACCCGTATACTCGGTTTCAACAGAAATGCTGGACAATGCCCATTTGTCTGGCCTATTGCAACTGGCCCGCCCAGGCGACTATCATATGGGTGCCCGCTCGACCGCTACGAGGCGAGTTGGCGCCGAATGACTGGCGTACTTGCACGATTGGCTTGGCCCTTTACGGGCGCACGGCTGAACCCCACCTCAGGTGCATTGGACGCAGTTATACAAATGGAATGCCTTACACAGACATCAGGCGCTGCGATTGGATGCCCTACAGAGACATTACGTGGTGCGATTGTGAATTCCCCAGAAAAAAGAGGCTAAGGAGGAGTGTGACATGGCAACTGCATCAGCAGCTGTAAAGCCGCATGACAACGTTACTGGTTTCGTGACCAAGACCCGCAAGATGTTTATCAACGGCAAGTGGGTGGATTCCGCTTCCGGCAAGACTTTTCCGACTTACAACCCCGCTACTGGCGAAGTGCTTTCGAATATCGCCGAAGGCGATAAGGAAGACATCGACCGTGCAGTGAAAGCAGCACGCGCTGCGTTCGAAACCGGTGCCTGGTCGAACATTTCGCACTCTGAACGTGGGCGGATGCTCTGGCGTCTGGCCGATCTGCTCGAGAAATACCAGGAAGAATTTGCGCAGCTGGAATCTTTGGACAACGGCAAACCGCTCAAGATCGCGCGCGTGGCCGATCTGCCGCTGGCCATCGATCATTTCCGTTACTACGCGGGTTGGGCTACCAAGATCGAAGGGAACACGATTCCGCTTTCGATTTGGAAGCAGCATACGTTTCATGCGTACACGGTTCGGGAACCTGTGGGTGTTGTGGGGCAGATTATTCCCTGGAATTTCCCATTGCTGATGGCTGCCTGGAAATTGGGGCCGGCGCTCGCTGCTGGTTGCGCTGTGGTGCTCAAGCCTGCTGAACAGACCCCCTTGACTGCGTTGCGTCTGGGCGAATTGATTCAGGAGGCTGGATTCCCGGATGGGGTAGTGAACATCGTTCCAGGTTATGGCGAAACTGCTGGAGCTGCCCTTGCCGCGCATCCCGATGTGGATAAGATCGCTTTCACTGGGTCGACCGAAGTCGGCAAGCTGATTTTGCAGGCTGCGGCCGGAAATTTGAAGAAGGTTTCGCTGGAATTGGGCGGGAAGTCTCCGAACATAATTTTCGCCGATGCCGACACGGACGCTGCCATCCCCGGAGCGGCCAGCGCTATTTTCTTCAATCAGGGGCAGTGCTGCTGCGCGGGTTCTCGGCTGTATGTCGAAGAGAAGATTTTCGACAAGGTCGTGGACGGCGTGGCACAGAATGCCGCGAAAATCCGGGTGCGTGAAGGATTCGATCCGGAAAGCGATCTCGGGCCGCTCGTTTCTGAAGAGCAGCTCAATCGCGTTTGCGGCTATCTCGAAAGCGGCAAGAAGGAAGGCGCCAAGGCCCTGACCGGTGGTTCGCGCGAAGGCGACAAGGGTTACTTCGTAAAGCCCACTGTGCTGGTCAATACCCACGAGAAGATGAAAGTAGTGCAAGAAGAAATTTTCGGGCCGGTGGTCACCGCGATCCCGTTCAGCGATCCGAACGACATCGTCGACAAGGCCAACAATACAATCTACGGACTTGCCGCTGGCATTTGGACGCGCGATATAAAGAAAGCTCAGAACATCGCGTCCAAGCTGAAAGCGGGAACGGTGTGGATCAATTGCTACAACGTGTTCGATGCGGCGCTTCCGTTTGGCGGCTACAAGCAGTCGGGCTGGGGCCGCGAGATGGGGCACGAAGTGCTCGAGCATTACACTGAGGTGAAATCGATCTGCTCGGCGATGTAGTACCTCGCTCGAGTGGCTGATTTTGTCGAATAGTTTGATGGTGGGGCGGGTCTGAGACCCGCCCCTACGATTTTATCACTGCCTAAGAGTCGTTAGAAAGCGAAGAGAGGTTCTGGGTTGCGCTCCCTTCGCGAGAAGCGCTCAGAGTAAACAGGATGACGTCAACTTCAAAGTATCGGCGAATCGTCGATTTCCGTGGCGACCGGTACGCCCATAAGTGCGGAAGCTTGCTTCCGCTTTGCAGACGTTAACGCTGCCGTGAAGTCAGCGCGCGAGGCTTGCCCCACGCCGGATCGTTGGGACGCCACGCAAGCGGCCGAGAAAGCGGCGGCAGGCCGCCGCACTTCATAGGAGTTTCCGTGTTGATCGAATGTGCTTTGAATGGTGGCAGGACGCGTTCGGAGCATTCCGCCGTGCCTTGTACGCCGCAGGAATTGGCTGGATCGGCTCGCGGCGCGGTCGACGCCGGAGCCGGCGCTGTTCATTTTCACGTGCGCGGGGCTGACGAGCGCGAAAGCCTGGAGGCTGATGATGTGGCGCGCGCCGTTGAAGCCGTGCGCGCTGCAATTCCTTCCATTTCGTTCGGCGTGAGCACCGGTTTGTGGATTGTGCCGGATGCGAAAGTGCGCCATGAAAAAGTGGCAGCGTGGGAAGTGTTGCCTTTTTTTGCTTCCGTAAATTTCAACGAGGAAGGCGCTGTGCCGCTCGCTGAGCTGTTGCTATCGCGCGGCGTTGGAATTGAGGCGGGCGTCGGGAGTCTGGAATCGGTCGAGACATTGGCGGCTAGCAAGCTTGGTGGCCGGTGCCTTCGGGTGATGTTCGAGCCGGAGCAGCAGGATTTGAAGGCGGCGCTCGATGCTGTGCAGAGGCTAGAGAATGTTTTGCATGATGCTGGAGTAAAAATGCCGCGGTTGCTTCACGGATTGAATCGTACCGCGTGGGATTTGATTGACGCGGCGTCGAAGCGAGGATATGACACGCGCATCGGTTTTGAGGATGTCCTGACACTGCCGGATGGTAGCGTAGCCGCAAGCAATACAGCGCTAATCGCGGAAGCAGCGGAGCGCGTAAGAAAATCGAGCTTACGAACGTTGGCGTGCTGATTCTGTAAGGCCGCGACCGAGGATTACGATACCGCCGGAGCGCTGGCTCTAAGCGTTGTAAGGGGCGGTCTCAGAACCGCCCTGTGGATCAATACGCAGGATATGCGCGCGTCTTCAATGCGCGAACGTTGGGTGTCCCGCGGTCGAAATCACACCTAAGAGCCGGCGGGACACGACGCTACGCACCGCGCCGACGCTGCACACCGGACGAGCGGGTCTGAAACCCGCCCCTACAGAGTCTCTATTGTCCCGTACTTGTGATGCGGATTAGCATTTCGAGGCCGCGCTGCAGCTTGATTTCTTGTGGACCGCTGAAACCTGTGGTGCCTAGTCCTGCTAGTCCGCCCACGATCGATCCGATTCCTGCGCCTCTGCCTCCGCCGAAAATTCCGCCCAGCAGCGCGCCGGCGCTGCTCCAATTCCGGTGTGTATGAACGTTTCCTTGCCGCCACCGCCTGATTCAACGGCGCCTTCGACGTCGACGAAATCCCCTGACGGCGCGTGGTACAGCTTTGCGATTTCCGCGGATATGGGAGCGCGGCGGCCATCGGGCATCACCAGGCGATTGAATACCAGAATCATTGTGGTGTGACCACGGAATCGGCCGGAATTGTCGATCGTCTGGATCGTTCCGTAGACACGCGCGTCTTGGTATTCTCCCTGATCCATTACTGTCGCGCTGAATGGGTCGCCTTCCATGGAATCTTCGCTGGTGAGCGTGTCGTCCATGCGAATGCGGAATGATGTCCATTGGGGGATGTTGAAAGGCGGAGCGGTTGGCATTGGCCGGGCCAAGGGCGCAATCTTTGCTGATCTTGCGGCGGCGCGAGTTGCTGACAGCGCTGATATAAGAATGAGTGCCGTCGCGATGCCAGCAATGACCTTCATCTTCCTTGACGAAGATGCGGGAAGAATTCTTCTCATGCCACGCCTCCATATTTTTGGGGTCAGAAATTTGGGATCCGGTGTGCAAATCAACGCGGCACACATCAGTACGACGATCATCATGTCGCAATCGTTTAGGCGCTTTGGGAAGCGGGGATAATACTCCTGAGGCCGGGCCCGGCACAATATTTTGGCATGTGCATCTCGGGGGAGATGCGGGCGCTGCTTGCGTCGCGGGCGGGTCTGAGACCCGTCCCTACAACCCTAGGCGGAATTTTGGCGGCTCGCATAGCACCTTCCTATCGCCAGAGCGATCGATGCTCGGAGATTCAATTTGTTTGATTATTTCGCGGCCGGTGGGGTCAACCTGAATGCTCGTGATTGGAATTCAAGCGATGCTGGCAGGTGTTCCGCGAAATACGTCCAGTCGTGGATGCCGGGGTAGAGGTGAAATTCGTTGGGGATGCCTTTTGCATCGAGCAGATCGTGGAATTGTTGCGCTCCCTTGTTGAATCCGTAATCGTCGTCGGTGCCGCAATCGAAATAAATCTGTAGTCCCACGGGCCGCGGTCTTTTGCGTACGATTGTGAACGGGCTTTCGCGCTGCCAGAACGCCGGCTCAACTTGGGAGTCGAATTCCGGCGGCAGTTTGTCGATCAGGGCGGCGCTGTGCGCGCTTACCGCGATAAACAGATTCGGGTAAAGCAGTGCGAACCGCAGCGCGCCATATCCGCCCATAGAAATGCCCGTGATGCCGCGCGATTGTCGTTCCGCGCGAATGCGATAGTGGCTTTCTATGTATGGGATGAACTCACGGATGAAGAAGTCTTCATAGCGCACATTTCCGTCGCGCGAATTGATGTAGAAAGTGCGGCCGGCATCGGGCGTCGCGACCAAGAACTCACCAATAGTTTGCTGGTCACGCAGGTCCTGTACCAAATTCATGACGCCGGACTTAATCAGGGACTGCTCGTTGTCGCCGATACCATGCAAAAAATAAAGGACTGGGTAGGTGGCGGTTTTATCCGTGTCGTAGTTCGAGGGAAGCACCACGCAGTACCCAACCGGGTGCTCGAGAATTTTGCTCGGAACCGAACGGCATTCCGCGCGTCCGGGACCCGCTGCGTGCAAAGGCGCCGGCGTAATGATCCCCAGGCAGCCAATCAGGGCAAAACCGAAACGGAGCCCGGATACGATTATGAACGCCCGGGCACGGGCGCTATTCATACCTGAGTGCCTCGACGGGATTGAGTTTTGCGGCGCGGGCGGCGGGATATATTCCAGCCGCCAGACTCACCACAAATGAAAACGCGATTGCTGCACCTACCATCCACAAAGGCACGGAGGACAAATCGATCGGGGGGAGTTGCTGGCGAGCGAGATACGTATTGGTGCCGAATGTGACCGCGCGCCCGATCAGCCAGCCGAGCAGAACGCCGAAAACTCCGCCGAACAGCCCCATTGCGCCGGCCTCGGCGAAAAACAGGCGGCGAACATCGCGGTCGGCTGCGCCTAAGGCTTTCAGAATACCGATCTCGCGGCGGCGTTCGAGGATTGCCATCACCAGCGTATTGATGATTCCCAGCGAAGCTACCGTGAGCGCCAGACTGCCGAAAATCCCTAGCAGCCCGTCAAATACGGTGAAGAAAAGCTGTAGGTTTTTGGTGGCGTCCAGAATTGAAAAGGTGCCGAAGCCCATCTGCTTGATTTCGTCTTCTACGGCTTGCACAACTTTCGGGCTCGTGACGCGCACCGTCAGGCTTTCGTAGCTCGGCTTGTCGGAGGTTCCGCGCAACATTTCGCGAAGATCCGTCGGCTGCGCGATTCTGAGTTTCTGCGCGATTTGCAGCGGGATTAATAAACGGCCGCGGCCCATGCCGCCAAAGCCTGCGGCGGGTTCGGTTTCCACAATGCCGATGATTCGAAGTTTCAGCTCCTTGGGAATGATCGAGAATCCTGGCGCGGACTGTACTGCCGTGTCTGGTCCCGCCTGTGGCGCCTCTTTGCCCGGTGTGGCTTTGTTTGGGGCTGCAAAAGCATTCGGGATTGGCGATCGGCCCACGGATGTTTCACTCGCCGGAAGCGATTGGCGTTCGGCGTAACGCAGCGTGATTTCCTTGCCGATCAGCGCGTCCGGGGTTTTCGACAGATCTTTCGCCAGTTCGATCTGCAGAATCGCTTCATCGGCCTCTGGGCCTGAAAAAAATGAGCCTTTCATACCGTCGAACGCGCCATCGGCGCGCGCGGAATTCGGAATACCGGCAACAGTGGTTGCATACGGTTTACCGTCGACTTGAATTTCGGTAGGGAAGCGAACCTCCGGGTACACCTCGACAACATTCTTAATTTGGGTGAGCTGCCGGCGAGCTTCTTCGTCGAGACGGCGTGTGGGCATCCCGGGATTGGCGGCGCGACGCGGGCCGCCGAAAGCCCGCTGGTTGGCTTGCGACATGACGATGATGGCGTCAAACAAGCCAGTCTTCGACAGCCGCGTGCTGGCCATTTCTTGCAACCCCACGCCAAGCGACAGCATTGCGACCAGCGACGCCACACCGACCGCGATTCCAAGGGTCGTGAGCGAATTGCGCAGGATTGCCTCGCGCAAATTTCGAGCGGCAAGTTCGGTGAGGTCACGCAACTTCATGCGCCGATTACCTCGTTCTTTAGTCCGTCGTCGATCAATTTGCCGTCGCCCATGGTGATGATGCGATGCGCGAAATGTTCGGCGCGATTGCGGTCGTGCGTGACCATCACGATCGTCATTCGCAGCGATTCGTTGATTTCCTGCAGCAGATTCATGATTGCATCGCCGGTTGTGCTGTCGAGGTTTCCGGTCGGCTCATCGGCGAGAAGAATGGTCGGACGATTTACCAGTGCACGCGCCAGCGAAGCGCGCTGCTGTTCGCCGCCGGATAGCTCGCCGGGACGGTGATTGAGCCTGGCCGCAAGCTTCACCCGTTCGACAGCCTCACGTACTTGCCCTGGGCGGTCGGCGCGGTCTACTTCCGCAAGACGAAGCGGAAGCTCGACATTTTCTTCCAGTGTCATTCGTGGGAGAAGATTGAAAGCTTGGAAGACCATGCCTACCGTGTGGCTGCGATGGCTCGCGAGTTCTTCGGAAGTCATTGCCGCAAGGTTCTTTTCGTGCGCGTAGATGGCGCCGGATGTGGGACGGTCCAGCCCTGCCAGCAAATTCAAAAGCGTGGATTTTCCTGAGCCGGAGCTGCCTAGGAGAGCTACAAATTCGCCCGGGCGCACGGAAATGGAAACATGATCCACCGCACGCACCAGTGCATGGCCCATTTGGTAGTGGCGGGAGACTCGATCGGTACGGATGGCGAAACCATTAGATGGCCCTGTCATGTCCTGTCCAATGTTATTACGGATGCGGCGCCTCGAGAGTTACATTCCGTATTCGATCTTTTGCTGTGCGCTACAAATGCCCTGTGGTGGATTCGATTTGCGGCACCGTATGTGGAGTTCGGAAGCTTGCTACTGCTTTGCGAACGTGAGCACTGCCGAGAAGTCGGCAGGCGAGGGTTGCCTCTCCACGGATCGTTGGAAGCTGTGCAATCAATCGAGAAAGCGGCGGCAAGCCCCCGCACTCCACATGGGACCTACAAACTCTCCTCTACGAATCCCACTCTACAGATTCAGGTCGGCGTATCTCGAATTCGTCGCTGCCACGGCCCGTTCGTAAAGTTTTGGGGGAGTTTTCCCGTGAGGGTTCGACCAGCGCCCCGGAATCTCCAAGCCGCAATTCGGGCAATGGCCGTCTTGCAGGTAATTTTTCTGCACGTCATGCCACGAGCGTTTTACCAGCAGCGTCTGACACGACGGGCACGATGTGTGTGCACCATCACTAAAAATATTTCCTTCGTATACGTAGTGCAGACCCGCTTCCAGCGCGATGCGTCGCGCAGCGTGCAGAGTTTCCGGCGGCGTCTTTGGCTTATCCTGCAATTTAAAGTCGGGATGAAACGCCGTGAAGTGCAGCGGGGCGTCCGCACCTAGATTCTCCAATATCCAGTCAGCCAGTTCGCGGCACTCGGCGACCGAATCGTTAAGCGTCGGAATGATTAGATTGGTAATCTCGAACCATACGTTCGTTTCATTCTTCAGCCACTTCAAAGTATCGAGAACCGGCTGAAGATGCGTTAGGGTGATCTTCCCGTAGAAATTCTCAGTGAAGGCCTTCAGGTCGATATTGGCCGCGTCCACATGATCGTAAATATCGTGGAAGGCGTCGTAGGTTATGTAGCCGTTGGAAACCATTACCGCGTTCAGGCCGGCTTCCTTCGCGGCGTGGCAGATATCGATCACGTATTCGCCCCAGATGGTCGGCTCGTTGTAGGTAAAGGCGATCGAATCGCAGTGGTTGCGGATCGCGAGCAACACAACGTCCTCGGGAGGAACGTACGACGAGCGTACTTGATCGGAGCGCGACTTCGAAATGTCCCAGTTCTGGCAGAAAAAGCAGCCCATGTTACAGCCGGCGGTGCCCATGGAAAAAATCCGCGTCCCGGGAAGAAAATGATTCAGCGGCTTCTTCTCGATGGGATCGATCTGCATCGCGGCGGGATGCGCGTACCCCAGGCTGTATAGCTTTCCGGCTTCATTGGCGCGGATATAGCAGAACCCAGCTTGCCCTTCGCCGATGTGGCAGTGGCGTGGGCAGAGATAGCAATGCACTTTGCCGCCGGCCTCGGGTTCCCACCAACGGGCTTCGTGCAGCGTCGCGGATTTTTGTAGAATCTTCAGGTGCATCGCAGTCTTGCCTTGGCGCTCGCTGGATATCAATTATACGCCTGAACACGACGGGAGTAAGTGGGTGTGCGGACCACTACGAACGATAGGGGAGGCCTTCAAATGGCCAAAAGGGGTGCGTTAATAGCGGTATTCCTGCGCGTGACAAACGAAGCTTCAGATGTCCTCGCGCGTTAATCGCCGACGCTCAGGTCGTCAGGTTGTAAATCAAGCCGTAGGGATCCTTGATATAGCATCTGGGAAAATCCGGCTCATCCTTAACGATTTCACAACCGCTCTTCAGCAGTCGGGCTTTGGCTTCTTCGACGTTATCAACCGTGACTTCCAGAACCGAACCTATCGCCGGACCGCGCTCGATGAACAAGTTGATGTGCTCGCCGTGCAGGCTGATCATGTTCGGCTGTTCCTCGGTGATCTCGAAGCCGAGTTGTTTAACGTAGAAAAGTGCTGCTTTCCTTGGATCTTGCGTCTGAATAAGAATATCCGTTCCAAAAGTGTTCGCCACGTTACTCACCTCGTCCGATTGAAACTGCTATTCGACTTTAGATTGACCCAGAAGTCGGCGGAGGTCGCGACGGGTACCACTTCAAAATCGACCAGATCGTTCCAGTGAGCTATCCACTCCTCAAGGAGCTTCTGGTCCGCTGCCTCCATGATTTGGAAGCAACGCGCCCCGTTTGACTCCATCCAACTCGATATGTAGGTAACGCCTTCCGGCAGCATGCGGCCCCTGTTTTTGAATCTTTCGCCGACCGGTTGCGGATCGCCTTGTTTGAAGCGCTCGATCACCATGTAGAGCATGGGCGAAGTCTATCGTAGCTGCACTCAACGTCAAACTGACCATTACGCACGACCGCCCCAGGCTGCTGTTGCTACTCCGCAGCAACATAGATATCGTTGCGTGATGCAGGCGTCGATTTTCTTCCAGCATTTGCGAGATGGCCGTCCGCGATGAAATTCGCCGCAGTGGTCATGTGCGTTGCCGCCTGCCTTTTGGTTTTCCCGGGCGGCGCACCTGCGCAATCCTCGGAAGGAAACGCCGGGAGAATGCACGAGTATAAGGATGATGTGCCGCTATCCACCGGACAGATTCGCCGGGGCAACGTGTGCGTGAATTTCATTCCTGTGCTGCAGGCAGGTGAATTTTTCAATGGTTTAGAACGTGTTGACAATGCCCAAAGGTCTGAATTTCGGAAAAATTCACTTGCGGTCACGAACTTTCCGGATTTCATGACAATCGAGATCAACATTCGCGTCGAGGATTGCGACGCCGACGTATACACACCGGTAAAGACTCCGGAATTTGTGATGGGGATGCATTTTCGCGTGGAATGGAAACGTGGGTTGGATTTGCGGCCGGTGGTCAACGTGTCCATTGAAAGAATGCCGGTAATGATGGAGCAAGGCGACAACCGCATGTTGTTCGTGGTGAAGATTCGCGATCACGATGTGCCGCTCACGGATCATTTGATTCTTTCAGTGGTAGGAGCTGACGGGAAATTGATGTCGCGCATGTCCGCCAGATTATAGGGTACGTTGTATTTCGCTAAGACTGGGCACGCCGACGCTCTCGGACCCATTCGAGAAAGCGTTCCATGCGCTCGCGTTCGCGCCAGATTAGTTGTAGGAACCTCGATATGTCGAGATCGGCCGCGTCTTTGCCGAAGAATGTTTCCAGCCGCCATTGAATGTATGGCGAGGCCCATGGCCGCAGGCGGTAGCCTTTGGCGATGACCCAGTAGTAGCGCAGAGCGTTCAGCATCGGCGGAGTCTAACGTCAAAATTGAGCGCAGCAAGCGAAGCCTCTACCAACACAGGAGAATCCGTCGGCGTTGTGCTGACGCTACGGACCTGCACCACGGCCATCGCAATGGCGGGGCGTCTGCCAAGCTGGGGCGCAGCAAGCAGCGCCCCTACGGATGCAATGCCAAAAGCCGGCAGAAAGCCGGCGCTGCGAAATTCGTCCAGCGCTACACCAGCGCTGCAAACTTGTTGATGATTTCCGTTTTGAGCGCCTGCATTCGAAAACTGACGCAATCGGGCTGAGGTTCCTGGCTTCGCGAGCAACGGGACATCGCCTGGCGATGTTAGAATGGCGGTGTGAGCGAGGACGCGCGGCAATCCGCTGAGGATCATTACTACGCTGGGATCGATCTGTTCGGCGAAGGAAAAATGGCGGAGGCCATTACGGAATACACGCGTGCCCTCGAATTCGATCCCAAATTTAGCGACGCGCTGCATGGCCTGGCGCAAGCCTACCACGCTCAGCAAGATTTCGACCGCACGATTGAAACCGCGCAGCGCATCCTCGCCCTCGACGCCGACGACATTCTCGCCTGGACTACGATTTCGCGCGCTTACCAGCGCAAAGGCATGGTCCCGGAAGCCGAAGAAGCCGGCAACAAGGCGCGCATCCTGGGCTGGAAACAACAGCTGCGGGAACAGAAGGCTAAGAACAACGGCGCGTAGGCGCCTAGTTACGCCGATTATCGGAGGGCGGTTACTATGACCTCGCATGCGACTGGGACTTTTGAGGTGAAGTTGACTCCGCAGCCACCGGAGGATAAAGCCGATGGCTCGACTCTCGCGCGAATATCGATTGCCAAGCAGTTCCATGGCGGCCTCGAAGCTAATTCCAAGGGGCAGATGTTGACTGCTGGCACTGATGTGAAGGGTTCTGCTGGTTACGTCGCGATGGAACGAATTACGGGAACGCTGAACGGCCGCAGCGGGAGCTTTGTGTTGCAGCATAGAGGCACGTTGAACAGAGGCGTTCCGGAGCAGGCCATTACCGTGGTGCCAGATTCTGGCTCCGGTCAGCTCGCTGGGCTTTCCGGCACCATGACGATATCCATTGCGGATGCAAAGCATTCTTACGATTTCGAATACGTGCTGCCTGACGCGCCGTAACTTGCTGGAATTCGTGTTGTGTTGCGCAAGCCTCCGTTAGGTGCAGCGCCCGCCGAACTATTAGCCGCCGTAGTAGCCTGGACCAACTCGCATGTGATGGTGCCACGCTATTGGAAATGTCCAGAAAATGATCGAGCCGAGGATCGCCTGGCCGATCGCTAACGGAATGATATTGCGATTGCGGCCGAAGAGCCATGCCATCGCCGTGCCGCCGATGAACGTTAGCGGCACCAACACTGGATTCGGCCAGTGGCACGCCGCGAAGATCATTCCAGTGAGCGCCGCGCTGGTCCATTCCTCCCCTATCAGGGACATCATGCGGTTGTGCACGAGCGAATTGAGCGCCACTTGTTGCAGCACGCAGAAAGCGAAATAGCCCCACAAGCGGTGCCAGGAAATCAGGTTCGGCGGAAGACGTGTTGGCGGCGATACCAAGGCAGTGCCGAGAAATTGTCGCAGCGCAAGACCAATAATTACTAACCCCGTTATCATGGAGCCGATCACGATGACGGCTTGCTTCGATGCTGGCCCCAGATTATCTGCGCGCCACCCCATTGTCTTGGGCGTGTCGCGATGAATCGCGAAGCTGAAGACGATCCACAGAATGAAAATGATCCAGGTCCAGCGCGCTGTAAATTGCAGTTGCCAGATAAACCACAGAATGAAAATCGGGAACAGCGTCACGTCCGCAATCGAAAACCAACGCGCGATGCCTGGCTTCATGGCGTAGCGTCCCGTGTTGCCGCGCCCAGATTTGCGATGAGCGTTTCGATGTTCGCGTCGTAACTTTTAGCCGAGTCGGAAGTCCGGCTTGAGTTTTCCGGCATGAAATACCTTTCCCAATTCACGTCGGGGAAACCCATTCGGGTCGCTTGCGCTGGAAGCTGATGGCGCAATTCATAATAGGAGCTGCGTCCCGGCAATCGTTCCAAGGCCTCGAATACGATTCGATTTTCGGGATCGCGCCAATGATGGGTCAGTAGTGCGGCAATGATTTTTTTCCTGAGTCGCCCATCGATCATCGCGTTCGGGATGTTGCTTTCCTGGGAACTGAAAAGGCGGCGGAGAATCTCAAGTTCAAGGGCAACGATATTCGATGATTTGTCGCCAGTAGGCATATTGAAACGGCGCTAGCTCACGAGCTGCCAAACAAGCGGTGTGCTGGCACTCCCAAGTTCAGCAAATCCAAATCAGGTCATTGTAGCTTCATGGCAGGGGAGTAAAGCAAACGGACGTGCCCAACTGTGGAAGAGCAAGCAATGGAGTCAGAAGAAATCGGTGGGTTAACCCGAAGTTAGGCCGCGCTGGAAACTACGGGACGGACAAAGTCAATCCGATCAATTGCTGCAGCCACGCCGTATACCGGGGTGACTTCGCCGGGCAGTTCCGAGGTTCGCAGAGTTTTTGCGCTAGCGCGAACCAAAACGGAAGTCCCGCGCTCTCTTTCCGCCGGCAACGAGAACGTAAGTTCGAGACCGGAACCCGAATCGATCGGAACATCGGAATGGAAGAAAATGCCAGTTCGGGACACGTCCCGGAGCTGGCCGGTGTGAAATTCAACGGGGCGCTGCTTCGCCAGGCAGACTTGCACCGGCAGGTAAACCTCGTATCTTCTTGCTTTTCTGCGCTCACCCATAATGCACCCCCGAGAACGGGTTGCAAGTAATGGGCCATGCCCAATCTAATCAGTCGATATTGAAAATAAAGCGGTTAGCGGGACACGGCGCGCGCAAAGTTACAACCATATTGCAATTTTTTCCTGGTTAGGTAAATAGACCACGGCATATGAGTCGAGCGACCCGCAGGACGGTAAGCACTGCGGTGGGGCCGGTCTACAGCACCGGTTCGTGCAGTACTGATGTGCCTTCGGCCTCTGTCAGCAGGCCCTTGCCGATCAAGAGCCGGACCAGGCGGACAACGGTCGCACGGTCTGAACCTGGTTGCGACCCCGCCTTGTTCGCCAGTGGCAGCCGGGCGATCTCCTCAATGATATGACGACCGGTGATTTCGGCGAGCCATTGACCCAGCGCCACGCGCTGATCGGCATCATGATCTTCGAATGCGACGCCCATGCCCAGCCCACCCTGGGAATACACTACAGTCCCCAGGGTCTGAAACGTGTTTTGACCCTTCTGCAGGGTTAATCTCAGTTTGGAGCCTACCGGGAAGGGCACGGTGGTATCGACGAAGCAGCCGCCGGGTCCCAGGTCGGTTGTACGCGAGGAAAACCGGGCTCCCGACGCCAATTCGACGACCTCGGCTGCGGCAGTAAACATGTGACGGTCGCCTACGCGGCGCTCTAATTCTTGCTCTTCGGCGGATTTTGTCAAGGTGTGCAGGCTCTTCCGATTCTGGGATCCGATCATGATCTTGTCCTCTTGGTGTGCCTAATCCGCTCAGCGCTGCGCTGCCGGATGGTTAACTGCAAGAATCGTCAGCCGCGGCAGCTCGTTTGAAACCGCGAACCTCATAGCAAAAATCGTACCGCAATACCGACGCTGCCGTCCGGACGGCTCTCCATCCGCAGGATCACCGCCAAGAACTTCTTACGCGTGGACGCTTTCTGACCGAACGGGAACGTCATAAGCAAGCGCATGCCCACAAAATAGTGAGGCATGCAGCTAGCGAAATAGAGTCCGTCGCGGCTGAAATCGATTACCTCACCGACATCCACAACGTCGGAAAAGCGCGCGTCAAATGGCTGCACCTGCAGAGGCAGCGAAATCTTAAGCCGCTCGCGGCGGCGGGACTTTTTGGAAGCGTTAGCACTCGACGCAGAAGTATCCGGGACGTTTGATGGATGAACTGCCGTCGCCATGAACAGCCTCCGGTCCTTGAGGACGTCTTTCCCGCCCATCTTAAAGGTAGGGAATTGGAGCGTAAATTTCCATAGGCCGCTCGTACTACTGGTTACTGCTTATGGTTTGGGCACGGAAGGATGTTGCGTTCGTAAGGTCCGTATTTCCGCGCGGATGGAGGTAGTCTGGAACCGAAGTTCTATTGCTTCTGCCGCGCGCGAAATCTCTCAGCGCCTGCTGCCGTCAATTTTTCGAGTTCGCGAAACAATTCGTCGTCCGGAGCGGTGAAGTTGAAGCAGACTTTACCTTGGTTATGTTTTTTAATCCTGGAGACATCCCCTTTAATAGCTCAGGGAAACAGTGGACCGCCATCAGGTGACGACTGACGTAATCCTTCTTCACATCGCCGCCCCAAAGAAGCCTGGCTTACCGGGTTGAATTGGGCTCGCGTGGCTCCGGGTAATAGCTATCTTTGGTATCAGTCCTAGCGCGCAGATTGCGTTCGTAGAGTTGAAGGATTTTCTTGAGTCCCAAAAAGGCACCCACGAAATCGTGTTTAGCTGTTTTTGCTGAATTCACGGACTTTGAAGCCGTGGCACTCGGAACCTTCAGTTGATCTTCGGCAATCCTTCCGAGGCCTCAGCTACCGTAGGGTAAATCGAGATCACTTTGTTGACCTGGGTCATCGCGAGTACGCCTTCAACCATGGGGCTCAGAGCCGCGAGGCGCAAGGTTCCCCCTGACTTCTTAAGCCTGCTGAACGATTTCACGATTTGTCCTATGACTGCGCTGTCGATGTGGTCCACGCCGGCCATCTCGAAGATGATCGAGTTTTCGTGGTGATCGATGTGGTGGTTCACTTCTTTGTCGATCCGGGTGCAGTCGGCGCCCATATTCACCCGCCCGCTCATTTCCAGCACCCAGACACCCGGCTTGATCTGCTTCTTGGACAGCATCATGTGAGCTACCCCTCAAACGGAAATTGGCGAATCAGCCGCATGCAGTCTGCCAGAGCTTTTAAAACGGAGTCACCCCAACCGGACGGCACGAAGCCGGCGGTGCTTTGGTTTACCTGCTTATCTGCTTCGGCGAAAAAACGCAGATGCTGCCCCTTGGGCGCGACTGCAAATTCTTTGACGGTGATGCGAAATTGTACGTCGTGGCCGTTCTGGTGCTTCGTCATGGTGAAGTAGTGGTTCTGCGCCAACTCTTCGGAGCGGTCGGCCTGCGCGTACTGCCAGTCGTCCAAGGTGCTCCTCCCGATGCGTTGAAGAATTGCCAGTGATATTTCTGAGGCCAGAATCTTAGGCTCTTGAGCGCAACAAAGTCAACGAAGGTCCGAAGGTTCCGAAGGTCGCGAAGGTCGCTAGCGTCATGACTTTGTATACGCGTGTTCGATCGACTCACGATCCCATTTACCTGCAATTGCTGCGGCTTCGTAAGTGCTTTGGCAAAAATCGAGCAGCGTGACTCTGGGATCAGTGGCTGACCGTACGTTGTCATACGGAAGAAAATATTCGCTCATCTGCGTGCTGTAGAACGCGGTGGCTGGCGCTATCTTGTATTCTCTGAATCCCGGGGGCTCCGGCGCAGCGTAAGAATAAAACATCGGGGATGTGACTTCACCTCCACCCGGCCACCACCCTATGCTTGAAACTTCATGGGAATATGCTTCCTTGGTGATTTTGTCGGCGCCCGGACGTTCGGGAGCGCGACGGCCGGAAAATCGCGTCACCGCCAAATCGAAGCTGCCCCAGAAGAAATGCACGGGGCTGGCTTTGCCGATGAACCTGCCGCGGAATTCTTTGAAGATTGGATCGAGCGTGGCGAGAATGCGCCAGAAACGGTTGGCGTATGTGGGGTCATAGGAGCGGTGCGTCACGTCCTGATCGAATCGGATGGGATTTTGAATCTCCACCGGCATCGGCCAGATTTTCACCTGGATATTCAGGGAGTGAAGCAGCTCCATGAACTCGCGATAAAGGCCGGCCACTGTGCGGTGGTAAAGTGAAAGTGTGCGGTGCTGGCCGCTGCTGGTGGCGATGTCCAGTTTGTGGTCGATGAAATCAAAACTGATCTCGAAGACTCCGGCATCGTAGGGTATTGCGGAAGTGGTGAGGCCGCTCGCTGTAACATACAGTGGGACTTCCCACCAGTGATTCATGTACGGAGTCAGGGCCAGCCGAACTTTACCCACGATCTGCATCCACATATGTAGCGTGGCGAGTGTGTCGTTCCAGGAGTGCAGGGGAAGGGCCGGCCAAAGGCGTTCGCGGCTGGTGGAATCATTTTCCATGTTGCCTCCTGTTGGTCGCGGCGGATTGTCATTCTACAGAAGAAAGTTTTTGTGCGCTCCAGAATTCCGGTATTAGCGACGCGTGGGTTGCGAGAGGCGTATCTTCGGCCGATGCAATCGCATCAAGGGAAATAGATCTGCATGAAGAGTAGCTCAGTGCGACGCCTCTCGCGCGATGAATTGCCTATCGAGACGGTAAAGCTTGCCCGGTTTCTGATTGGAAAGACTTTGGTGCACGACCTTCGGCGTGGGCGGCTTTCCGGCCGCATCGTTGAAACTGAGGCGTATGTGATCGGTGACGCGGCGGCACATTCGTTTCGCGGTATGACTCCGC
Organism: uncultured Acidobacteriota bacterium; assembly: GCA_963703675.1. GTDB lineage: Bacteria > Acidobacteriota > Terriglobia > Acidiferrales > UBA7541 > Palsa-295. The sequence continues at coordinate 146,287 of CAVPFH010000022.1, forward strand.
GCAACCGCTCGCTTTTTCTGGAGCACGGGCATGCGTATGTTTATTTCATCTATGGAAATCATTTCATGTTGAACGTTTCGGGCGAGCGGGACGGCGTGGGGGAAGGGGTGTTGTTGCGCGCTGCGGAGCCCCTGCAAGGCATCGAGCGAATGAAGCGTTATCGGTGCACGACGCGGTTGCATAATTTAACGCGCGGACCCGGGTGCCTGGCGGAAGCGTTTTACATCACGCGCAAGTTTGATGGAGTCGATTTGGTCGGCGGCGGCAAGTTGTGGCTCGGAACGGCGGTGAAGCCGACCGGGCACATCGGAGTGAGCGTGCGGATTGGCATTACCAAGGAGGCGCATCGAGAGCTGCGATTCTTCGAGTACGACAATCCGTTCGTCAGTGGGCCAAAGCGTTTAAGTGGGACGTCAGTCGAGGTGAAGAGCGATAACGTCGACGACAACGCGAACGCACAACACCGCAAAGTCGAAGGCGGGTCCGTTGCCAAGCGACAAGAGCATTGACACTTGCTTACTGATCGGAACGGGCCATTTTACCATTGATTACGCTCACTTCGAAGCTCGTCCCATTTGAAGTGGCCCATGACTTCAAATCGAAATAAGCAGACCGCCCCGATTGCACTTTCACCACTTTGACGTTACGCACCGTGAGGGGCTTGCCGTAAACGCATTGCTCCGGCCCGTGGTCCAGGGTCATGAAATATGCGGCACCTTTTCCCACCACGCGCGCTTTTCCGTCGGCCTTGACGATCACCGCAGTAGTTTCGTCTAGGCCGATTCCGTGCACTGTGCTGGCCCAGCCGTCATGAACGATCCTGGATAGGAATACGATTGAGCGTCCCATGCGTTCGCGTTGGGAAAAATGGCTATCTGTAATGACCCCTTTCAGCACCGGGATCGCAAGGAAATCGCGGGTCAAAGTCACCAACGGGCCGTACGGATCAGCGAGCGCTTCAGGGCTGGTGATTGTGTCGATCATGGAAGAGAAAACGAATTCGCCTTGTACCGCCAGGCCCGCGCTGATGCCGGCCAGCGGCACACCGCGCGCGATCGCTTTGTTGATTTCCTCCTGCACGGGGTTTCCAGTCCAGAACCTTACGTAATTAGACTGATCGCCGCCCGCGATGAAAATCGCATGGGCGTTGCGAATTTTCTCCACTACGAATGGCTGAGTTGCACCATCGCGCGAAGTGATCACTATTGTGGTGACGGTGTTCTGTGGGCAGGCGGTGTGGAACTCGGCGTTGTATTCGTCGGCGTAACTGGCGCGCAGCACTAGTAGTTCGCCGCCTCCTGAGTGCTGGCAGAAATCGCGGGTGGCCTCGTCCACATCGCCATGACCGCCGAGCAGGATCCCGACATAGCTCGACGGCTGCGGAGGCTTCGGATCACTCGCCGACGTCGTGTACGAGCCGTAGCCCTCACCTTTGACGGTTTGCGCTGAAGCGGCGATGGGGACGAAAGCAGCAAGAACGGCTACGAAGCAAAATTTTGCGGTCACATTCGATGTCATTGCGCCGCGCAGTATATGCCAAAGCGAGGCGCGGCGCGCATGGGATGCGGTTTCGGAAACAATTTTCTTGAAAGAGCGAGAAGTCGATTGACATCATCTACGCACTGAACTAACTTCCCGCCATACATTCTGCAATTATGGGCTGCGGAAAAATCAGGGTCGGGCTCAGAGTGTGTTGCGTGGGTTGTATTTCCACCAATCTTCCCCCGAATTGGTTGATCGAGTTGGGGAAACTCGCCGCGGGATTATAAATCTTCCATACAAACTGCTCGTCGGTTTATTCCCTATTCGTTTGATTTTCGAACTTCCTTTACCGCAACTGCTGCGCCTGTTCAAGCGAGGGTGTACATGCTGAGTGTTCAACACAAGGAGAGCGCAATGCACCGTGTGCGATTTGCTGGTTTATTGCTTGCTGCCGTAAGCACTTTTGCGGTGAACGTGTGGGGGCAAGGCAATGAAGGGCGCATCCTCGGCACGGTGCGAGACTCTTCCGGCGCCGTTGTTCAAGGCGCCAAAGTCACCGTGACGAACACCGGCACGCAAACGGCTCGAGCGCTGACTACCAACGATGCTGGCGAGTACGTGGTTCCAAATCTGGAACCGGGAAATTACGTGGTCACCGCCGAAGCTGCCGGTTTCAAAACCGACCGCAGCACTCCTGTTCTGCTCGAAGTGGGCAGAGACGTGCGCGTCGATTTGAAGCTGCAACCGAGCGCGACGACACAGAGCGCAGCTTTGCTGTGGTTCCTTCGTTGCACTTTCACCCTGAATTGCCGATTTTGAAAGACGGCGCGATCAGCGCTGGCTTTCGCTATGGTATCGTGTGGTTTGAGGTTGACGCGGGTGGGTTTATCGCGCAATCTTTGAGGTGCACCGACGTATTACACGCATCCAATTGACCATGCCTCGACGGCCAAAATCTAGCCTCGTTGCCAATGTTTTCCAATCGTCTCTGCGAGCTGGGTTTCGGCGCGCCTATCACGGCTTAGAAGTCGATCCGCATAAATACCTGCATAAATTTCGGAAAGCCAACCACTTGCCGATTCAGACCTGGTCGGACATGTTCAAAATCGATGAGGCGGAGGTGAACCGTCACGCTGACCGTGTGATCCGTTCGGCCACGCGCGCTGCTGCGTTTGAAGGTGCTGGGTTGGGCCTCGGCGGGATGTTGACGATCTTGCCGGACGCCGGAATTCTTTCGGCTATCACCGTGCGCATGCTGCAAAAGCTGAGCCTGATTTATGGTTTCGAGTATAAGAGCGAGGATGAAGTTACTGCCTTGTGGCTGGCCGCGGCTAGCGCCGCGGGTTTGGACCTCGGTCGCGATTTCGTGGAAAAGCAGGCCGTTGAGCGCCTGGTGCCGCGGATTATTGACCGGATTGCGGTGCGCGTGGGCGCTGAGGTAGCGGAGAAGTGGTCTGGGCGTCTCATTCCGCTTTTGAGTTCCGGCATCGGCGGGACTCTGAATTATTACTTCGTACGCACATGGGGCCGGCGGGCGAAAAAGCACTTCTACGAACGTCATCATACGGTGCGGACGCGCGGCCTAAGGGATCCAAGAGTATTGAATCTGTCTCCGCACGCGCTTTTGAATCCTGCGGATTAGGGCGTTTCATCCTCAACTCCCCAAGTTTTTTAGACGGTTTCGGCGGAGTTGTCCAAATCTGTAGTCTGCTGGCCTGACGCCTGTGTAGTAACGATTGTTTGCATCGGACGCGGCTTCACAGATTACGGGGAAAACTTGCGCCCAGTGGAGGGTTGCCTTGTCGGAGCTTCAGTTGCGAACACAATCGATCCTTGGCTGTGATCGGGCTTTAACCCCTGAAGAGGGTTCGGATTTTGCGACGAGTCCGCTCGAATTAAATTCTACGGGGCATCAACCCGCAGCAACATTCCACTTCCAGAACGGATGATCAGGTTCGGGTCGTCCGATGATATTGCAATCTGTCCGACGGGTTGAGTGCGTCCAGCGTGGCGAATTGAGGCACGCCGATACCCGTAAAGCCCGCACGCGTCGGTCGAAAACAGCCACAGAGCCTGAGGGTGATTGTTTTCTCCGACGTCTCCTCTGCAACGCGTTCCTTCACGCGCACTCACTCGCGCGAGCACACCGTTGTACACTGGTTCGCCAACGACCTTGTCGCCGTGTTCGACGTGGCCGCCTCCGCGATACACGATCTCGCCCCCAACTTGCACCGTGGTGTAGGCGGTCGACGGCGTTCCGCGATCGCCGCCGTAGACTGGCAGCTGTGCGTCGTCGATATCGAGCGGTGATGCCAAGGCACGAAGATTTGTGGTGATGAGCGTAATCGTGTGTCCGATTTCAATTGAATCGAACTTAAATGCGATCTGGCCTGCTGCTTGGTTCCTCGCTGGAGAAAGGGCAACAAGGTGTCCGATTACTTTTGCACCATCGCGAATTGTGTTTCCGCCACCGAGTGGGACGTCCTGCATAATACGACCCGTGATCCGCTGACCCGGTTTCGATTTCTTGAGCGAAAGAGAATTGTTCAGCCGAATTGGAAGAATGGTACCAGCAGGAATGGATTCCTGCGCGAGCGCGGGTTGCGTTTGAAGAGCGATGCAAGCCAACAACAGAGATAGCAGGATTAAGTGTTTCGCGATTGTGTTTGCTGCTGAAGGCGGGCGCACGGCATCACCTCGTACTGCTATTTTACACCGTTAACGGCTGACGACGCACTTAACGTCGTCAGCCTGAGCGCAGCGCAAGATCTCTCCTCGTTCTCGCCTGAACTCCCCCATGACATTCCAGCAGATTCGTCGCCGTGTAACCATACGGTGATATGGATGATGAACTTCGGAAGCGGATTCCTTTGCTTGAAAATCTTGCCGTCCTTAATTACGAGGCGGACGGTTTCAAGCGCACTTATATCTTGCAGTGGATCACCGGCTACGGCGATGATGTCCGCGTATTTTCCAGGCTTGAACGAGCCGAGCACGTCGCCATGGGCAAGCAGGCCAGCAACAGAACTCGCGGCTGACTTGATAGCAGCCGGCGCCGTCCGAAGAGAGATCCTTCGCTGCGCTCAGGACGACGGCCAAGGGCAAAAGCGAACGACAAAGGCGAACGACAAAGGCGAACGACAAAGGCAACGCTACGGAATCAAGGCGCGCGGGGGAACGCAGCGCGAATGCCTGTCGAGCGTGGTAGTACGAAGGTACTGTTGTGCCTAATTGGAACGCATGTAGAATTGCCCGCCGTGACGCCACTGATTTCATGCGAAGAGCACGATCGGTTGAGGCAAGAAGCTGTGACCGCGATTCTTGAAGCTAGAAATATTCGTTGGAATCGTGATTTGTCTTTCTACCAGGATTCAGAATTAAGCCGCGCTGAATATCAAAAAATCGATGCCTTGCTGAAGCATTTGCTGGTGGGTCACGACGGGCAGCCATGTCCGAGTGGTGATCGCCCCATTATTCAGCCTGCCGTTGACACCGCTAAATTTGGCCGGGGAAGTCATAGGCGAGATGCGACCTCGCTTGCCTCTGCTAGATCTTAAGCCGTGGAGATACCCAACCCGTAGTGTGAGCGGTTGATCGCCATATCTGATGCTTTGTAAGGTTTTCGTTTCGACGTATGGGCGGGCGGTCCTGGGCGGAGCGGGTCAATCCTAACGATTTTGGTTCGCGATGTTTCGAAAGCTGGCCGCTGCAAATTCAACCGCGGGGGCCAACCCAAGGGAGCGACGGTGACCGGTCCGTCGATCCAACCTGACGAATTGAGTCAGAAATGCTTGGTCTACTACTTTGCCGGTCACCGCCATTGCTCTAAGAGCTTCTTTACTCTGGTTTGGGTTTTTCTTTTGAGTTTTCTTTTGGTGGCTCTTTCCCGGCCGGAGGCGGCGAAGACTTCGGTTTCGCCTCTGATGTTGGATGTTGCGCAGGTTTTTCGGGCGCTGGTTTCGGTGCTGGCTTTGGTTGCGGCCTTTCAGCAGGCTTCGGCGGTGCAGATTTTGTGGGCTGGCGTTCCGCGGGGTGCCGTTCTGCAGGCTGAGGACTTCTCTCCGCGGGTGCCGCGGTCTTAGTTGGCGGAGCAGCGGGCTTCGCCGCAGGTGCCGGCTGAGTACGAGTTGGCGGCGCAGCTGGTTTGGCTGCCGGCCGGTTTGGCTCGGCTGGCTGCCTGGGAGGTTCAGCCGGCCTGGTTTCTGCGCCCCTGGCTGGTGCGGCTTCACGAGAAGGCTGCGCTCCACGGTCGGGTTGTGCAGCGCGAGTGGGCTCTGCACGATTCGGTTGCGCGGCTGGCGCTGGCCGCGAGGCTGCGGCTGGCCGCGGTGCCGGAGCTGGTCGAGCTGGAATCGTTGCAGCGATTGGCTGCCCCTTGGGGACTGGCCTGGCTTCCGCCACCAACGCTGGACGCCCGTGATTGACCGACGCGAATTGCTGGCGATTCTGTGCTGCGGCGGTGCGCACTGCAATCTGCGTTTTCATCGGAGGGATGCGCTCGGCGCGCGCTGCGGCCATCTCCGCCGGCAAAGGCCTGCGAGTGACGCCACCGGGTCCGTTATAGCTGACGCGATTTATGGTGGTCGTATTAATCGTCGTGTTGTTGACGACCACATTCGTCACAGTTCGGTTATAGACGTTAACGTTGGTGATGGTCACGTTGTTCACAGCACGATTGTAGTAGAAACGATCTCGGTTCCAATATCCGCCCTGGTAGCCGACGCCGACGTAGCCGTATCCGTAATTAATTCCCCCGTAGTAGCCGATGTGCTGGCCCCAGTAGCCGTAGTGATAGCGGTACCGTCCCCCGACAAAGCCCCAATATCCGGGCGTCCAAAGAAAACCGACCTGCGGTGGCTGAACCCACGCTCCGGGAACCCAGTAGTAGCCTTGCGGAGCGTAACTCCAATATCCGGGTGTCCACATGTAGCCATCGCCCGGGACCGGGGGCTGCGAGTATTCCGGCAATTCCGGCGGCGGTTGTTGCGCCTGCATTACCGGCTGGCCATAGCTTGAATCCCCGGAATCAGCGTCGTCATCGTTATTGTCTGAATTGTTTTCGCCCTGATCCGAGGAGTAGGCTCCGCTGCTGTCGCTAGCGGGAGCTGAAGCCGCTGCCGGGGCAGGAGCCGGCGCTGAAACCGGCGCAAGATTTCCCGCCGCTGCCGGGTCTTGCGACTGATCCGCGGGCGCGGCCGTGCCCTGCGACTGGTCTGCCGGCGCGGGCTGATTCTGGGCGCTATTGTCGGGAGTAGCGCTCTTGCTGCACCCGGCGACTCCAAAGGTCAGAGCGACAAACGCAGCTGCGGTGAGGAAAAGCGATGATGTTTTGCTGATCGATCTCATTAAAGTTGATCTCCGAGTTTGGGATAGGGAGCGCAATACCCAATCATGATGAGCGCGGGCCGTAGTTTCAGTCGCAACCGAGGATAGCAAGCTGTTTGAGACCTTCAATACCGCATCCAGTGTAGCGAGTCGAGTTTTTATGTGTAATAACTGTAGTCGGGTGGCGGCCGAGTCGTATGAAACATCGGCCCCCGCAAACTTTCAGGGTATTTGCCTTCGTGCGCCCCCGCGGGTAGAACAAGGAAGAATCACTCGCGCCGTGGGCAGCTATTCCAGTTGCGAGCTAATCATATGTCACGCTGCATGACAACGTAAAACGACTGAAGTTGGCGTAATACTTCCACGCTGAACTTGTTCTCGATGGGTCGTAAGTCGTCCATCTACCTTTTTCTGCGTAATTCCTTTTGCCTTGCGAGCTTTAGCACAACGCCTGATAGAGTCGTCGCCGGATAGAGGAACCCCTGTTCTTCCAAAGACGGTTGCGGCGGAGACGGACCCGCAACTCCTCAGTGACGGAAAAGCTGCCGCCTATATGTGCACACCGAAGGCAAATCTCGGTCGCCGGCCACGGGAAGCGTTTCTGATTCAGCTACGCGAAGCGCGCGCCGAATGGCGCCGGCGTAAATATGTCAGTGCAAGCGGGGGGCACCACTCAGCGTGAGTAGCGATCCCCCGGCCTTGTCCGCACCGCGCTGAATCTCGGGCGGAGGTCGCCTTCGGGCAACGAACTAACGTTACGCCGCAACGGGCGGCGGGGCAATCGAGGCGACGTCAAGTCAGTCTTATCGTTCGGAGCTAGTATTAGCCGCTGAAAGAGAGTACGTTGCTGAAGTCTCACTAGCTCTTTTGCGAACGACCGAGTGCCTCTCTCGAATGAATCTGCGGCTGCGGGCGCGACGGGATGATGTTTAACTTCGTCTGATTCGAAGATCGGAGAAGCACAAATGAGACTGCGGTGGGATCGCCTACCCACCTCGGATTCGGAGGTTAGGCATGAAGTCCGCGACAAAGCGAACGTCGTGGTTCGAGTGGGATCGGATTTTAGCAATCGGCGTGGTTTCCCTAGGGATTTTTGGCGCGAGTTTTATCTCTGACGTTTATCTTGAAATGAAGGGTGTGCCTCTGACGGCGACAATCGTCAACAACGTCGCGATCGGCCTGCTCGCCGGCGCAGCGCTTCTCGCGTATGAGATCAAGGTGTCGCGCGATCAAGAATTCAAGCGCGCCAAAGAACGAATCGCGCTCATAGCCGAGTTGAACAATCATGTGCGCAAGAGTCTCACCTTGATCGGCTTGTCCGCCGGCCTCGAAGAGCGCGACGAGCGTCTCCGCCGCATTGACGAAGCCATGGCTCGCATTGACACCGACCTCACCGATCTGCTTCCGCACGCCGCCGCCACTGGCCGTTCGCGTACCCCTTCGCGCAAGAAAAAACAACTTGACTCGTCGGTGACGCCTGTCCCGGGCCATCGCCCCAGCAATTCCGTGCGCATTTCCTAGCACCATCGCACGCTTTCGTCGAAAGGGCGGGTCTTGGTTTTCTCGCATTAGTTCTTGTCAGACCCGGTCTGGGCCCGGTCAACAAACACCGGGCGGCGCATCACAACACACCAGAATCAACGGCAGCACCGTCAGGGATAAGCGCAATGGACGACACACAGCTGGCTGAACTAATCAAGGCATTGCTGCGCCTCAGTTATGCGGTGAACGACCTGTCCCAGGAACTGCTGGAACTATCTGGCGTTGATGAGGGTGCTGTACTTGACGAGGATGTAGCTCAGGCGGCGTATCTACTCCGGACAGCATTGCAAGCACTGGACGCAGCGCTAGAATTCCACAACGCGGCGCACAAACAGACGCAGGCGGCGGGGATGACTGCGGCGGATGCGGACAGGGAAGGCGACGGCAGCACCACCGGCCCGACGATTGAAAGGTAGCCCAACCAAAGCACGCGACGCAAGAAACCCTAGCGCGCACACACAGCCGCCCCGAGGAAGCGTCGATGTAAATCTGCGAATCCCTCACTGCAGCTTCGCGCACTCGGCCCTGGGTTGCCGAAGGATGGGAATGTCGGGGTCGGCGTCTTTCCAGAGCGTGAGGGAATCTTGATTGTGAAATTCTGCGGACGTTCTGATCGGGTGAATCCTGGATCATTAGAGTGATGGGAACGTTGAATTACAAAGTCTTTTCTACAATGCAAATAAGAGGAAAAACCTAGAATTTCGCACCTTGCGCTCCGGACTACGGGGCGTTCCAGGAGCGCAATGCCGGCGCAGTTTCCTTGTAAAGTGCATTTGCCGCACTGCCATATACTTTGAGAGATGGCCTCCTGTTCACTTGAATTGCGCACCGCTCTGGACTCCGCACTCACCAAAGCCAAGGAGTCATTTTACAGGTTGAAAACACGGTTAAGGCGCTTGTTGTCGCACTCAAGAGATGGCTGGAGCCGCCTTACTGCGGGACTAGAAATCGAGGAACTCTGGGTGCAGTTCAAGACTGAGGCTTCAGAAAGTTCCCGATCCTATAAGCAGGACGTCAGCGGCCGCGCAGGAAAGCACGAGCGATCTTGGAAGCGGTCAATCAAGATTTTACAGACCCTGGTTTGGAGCGTTCTCAGAAAGCTCTCTCCTGCTCGGCGGCTGTTTTTGCTTCTCACGATAACCCTGGCATTTCTCTCGGTGATTGGATTTCACTTTCTTATCTTTACACAGGCACTTGAATTCAGTGTGGCCTTCCTCGGCCTGCTGATTCTGCTTGTCCTGGTCCTGGGAGACCATATCTCAATGAAGCGGGATATTGAAATCGCCCGCGAAATCCAGCGCTGGCTGGTGCCTCGTAGAGCTCCAGACGTCCCCGGAGTAGACATTGCGTTCGCTACACGTCCCGCCCAGACCATCGGGGGAGATTATTACGACGCGTTCCGCCGCGCCATCGATGGCCCGCTATTGATCGCGGTGGCCGATGTTTGTGGAAAGAGCGTGCCTGCGGCGATGTTGATGGCCACATTTCAGGCCAGCCTGCGAGCCCTCGCGAGTGCCAGCGGTTCCCTTTCTGAGCTTGTAGGAGGTTTGAATAGACAGGTTTGTGCCAATAGTCTAAATGGACGTTTTACAACCGCCTTTCTAGCCGAACTGGACCCTGCAACAGGAGATCTCCATTACCTTTGCGCCGGTCACAATCCGCCCATTCTTAAACGTGAGGATGGCAGCGTCGAGCGGTTGAAATCTGAGAATATGCCTCTTGGCATTGAGTTGAAGGAAAACTATAAGACCGGGGCTACAAGGCTTGAGCCCCGTGATTTGCTAGTGATTTACACCGATGGCGTTACTGAAGCCAGAAACGAGAAAAAAGAGGATTTCGGAGAAGCGCGCCTGTTGAAGCAGTTGCAAGTAGCCGGGAGTGAAAGATCTGCACTCACGCTTTCAAACATCATGCAGAACCTGGATGAATTTGTTGGTGCTGCCCCTCAGCATGACGACATCACGTGTATGGTCGTTCGTCGGAACTAACAGGCGCGGGCATCATGATTTCACTCCTAACTGCAGCCGAGACGAGGAAATTCTTGTGGATCAAACGCCCCGCTGTCTCCTGTGTTGCGTCGAGATGATCCTCGCGTCCGATTATTCGCAAGTGTGGATGAGTCCCTACATCGCAATCATCCGAATGCGGACCATTTGCGAAAAGTACGGCACTGAGCGGGCGCGCACAGACAGACGATTTCAGAAGGAGCGGGAAGCGTGGGCGGGAGGAATGGTGGATTGAGATCGAACTTACGAACGCGCTCCGGCAAGCAGATCGTACGACAACGAAGTAAAAGGGGCGGAAACACCCGCCCCTTATGTCGGCATCAATTAGTTTGGACCTACGGTGCCGGTTTTTGCTGGTGTCGAGATGACCTCTTCACCTAACTCTTTTTCTGCTCTAACCCAGTCCTCGACGTCCTTACCGGGCTCCCAACCGCGTTGGGTGTACAGCTCGTAAGCTCGCTGAGCGATGTCTTCCTTCAATAACTCTCTGCGTTCAATCATGGCAACCTCCTTTGGTTGTTTGTAGGAGTTGACTGCGCTCGCCCCAGCGCGATGTCATCTGTTTGACTACTTGCTGTTTGCTGACACGCTGATCTTGATCTGCTTCGGTTTCGATTCTTCTCGCTTAGCCATATGCAGGGTCAAAACCCCATTGCGATAGTCGGCCCGAATGTTCTCCGAGCTGACCGTATTTGGCAGCGAAAAGCTCCGCATGAAGGAACCATATGCGCGTTCAATCCGGAGGTAGTTTTCCTCTTTCACATCCTTCTCAAACTTACGCTCTCCACGGATCGTCAGTGTATTGTTGGTGATGCGGACATCAATGTCCTTGTCTTGCAGATCCGGTAGCTCGGCTTTTACGACCAATTCATTTTCGGTTTCGTAGATGTCTACGGGTGGCGCCCACGTCGCCAGGTCAGCGTGACCTGAACGTTCGCGAGTGAAATTGTCTTCGAATAGACGATTGACTTCGTCCTGTAGCATCAAAGCGCGGGACTGGTCCCGGCGTGTAATGGTGTTCATGGCATTCTCCTTGAATGTCTTACTGCTTGGTCTTGGCCAGGGGTGGTTCAGCTAGCGTGCGTTGTGTTTCGAGGAACTGAAGAATCCCAAGTCTGTAATTACAATGGGCTCATGCTGCACTATTGTCAACAGAATTACTATGCTGTACTAGAAATAGCTTGAATGCTTAGACCATTTAGACCGCGCTATTTGAGACGGTGTGCGAAATGGAACAGACATCGCGGGCCAGTACACGCAAAGTGGTTCACCGGGATTTAAGGAATGCGGGATGAACAGGAGAGTACAATGTTTGGATACGGACTGGTCGGAACCTTATTGATTATCTGCTTGGTCGTTTGGCTAGTGCGAAGAGCGTAAGAAACGGATGGTTTCGAGCCAAGCGCTCCTGCCAACGTGGGCATGCGTTCACGTTGTTATTGCGGTCGTTCGGGTTCCTTCAGTTCGTAATGTGCGTTGTACACATGCGAACCGCGATCCGCTTCATACCGCCGTTTCATTTCTTCAATTGACATTCGGACAGGGGGACCTGAGGGGGTACGTAGCTTCAGTGAGTCGGATTATACGTCCAATTAAGAGTGACCAGCCCCAAGACCCCACAAGCCCGGCTCTGCGGGGCTTCTGCGTGTAGATCACGCCGGCGAATCAGTTCTTCCAAAGAACGATGTCTCAACCAGCATTTATCTCTAGGCCGGAATTACTATGCGTTTTTCTCTATGAGGCGAAATTTGACCACCAGACGGGATGGAACTGTTTGCCCAGGCGGACCTCATCGCGAACGCTCGAATCTCCATCGCGCCTTCGTATAGGCCCTTTGCGATGGCAAGACAAATCATAAGAGAAACAAAAAGCGTGAGGTACCCCAAAACAGATATCACAAACGCGGCAATCACTGGCAGCGCGACATTATATTGATGCACAAAAGCCATATAGCACCTCTTCGCTGGTGTATCTGACGCCGTAACTAGAAGCGTCATCCCTGAATGTGGCTGACGCAGCTTGCAGCTGCTCGTCAGCTCGGTTATCCCGCGGGTTACGCGGTCACAGCGGCAAATGCCAGCTTGACACGCGAGCGCAACAGGTATGCCAGCATCCACACGGCTGTCGCTATCACAAGTAAATGGCATGCTATCGACGGGCTAATTGCCATCACTGCATTTCTCTCAAAAGCGATCAAGCTAAGAATCGTGCATCCAATGCCCGCGGTAATGGACGCGATGCATAATATCCGCGCCCACTCGCACAACTCCAATACGCCAATCGCCAGACAGGCGGCAATACCTGCGAGAACCAGCAGCGAAAATCCTCCGGCGACTCCCATTCCGGCAATTGCCACCGAAGCTGGATCTCCCGCCTCTTCGCCCGTCATTCCCATGACGGCAACGACAAAGAAAGCGACAGCGCCCGAGGCAAGAATCGCTGCTCCGAAGAGCGTCAGAACTGCAATGATCGTTACACCGTTGGGTCTTTTCACGCTCCTACCTTTTGCTCCAGCGCTACGCATCCTGCGGGTAAGTCACACCGTTGATCTCGGCTGCGGGTAAACAGTATGAACAATCGGCCCTCTCGTCCAGCCACACCTTCTTACCCGTGATCCGGGTGGCTGTGGCGCCATTTCCAGTAATCGTTCTGACGTTTGTGGTTCTGTTTCTCGTAAGGGCGATAATTCTCGTGCCTTTCTGTCAGATATCCTCGGTATACGTGGTCTTCGCGGTCATCCCAGTTGTGGTAGGCACGGTGGCCCGAATCGTAGACTCGGACCTGAACGTTGGCTTCCTGCGGCGTTGCAGCTGCCAGGACGTACTCGCTGGCAGAAATGGTAGCCGCTAGAAATATTGCGCTTATGTATCGATGTGCACGATGCATGTGTAACCGGACCGTGTTTTCTAGTCACTCAATTTCGAAATCGCGGCAGAACCACTATGTGCGTGGCGTCGGTGCAAAGATGTCCTGGACAGCACACTTTTCTAAGGGACGGCGCAAGGTGGGGCAGGGATGATAGCAAGGAGGGCACCGCGGATATCAGGGCGCCAATTCCGGCGGAATTCTCACCTACCGTAAGAATGTAGTCGGTCAACAGCGCCGCTGCCGCGAGCAGACTTGGACGGGTGATACGACTGGAACCCTTTTCGCGTGGCTTCGAAGCCTAACTGTTCAGCGTGGATTTTCTTTTGGATTTACTTCTGCTTGAACTCGCGATTACCTGCATAACACTACTGATTGAACGGCCTTTCAACATCTTCACGACTAAAGCGGGTTTCTTGCTTTGGTCAATACCACCGACTAGACAACCGCGGTAATAAAGGCCCCGTCTTCCGGCAGTTCTTGGAGCTAAATTTAACCTTTTCCCTCGTCTTCAAGTTTTTGATCCACTCTTGTCGGCCATGCTCGCAACTGCCCATCCGGCAGGTCCAGGCCGGCTGTCTCACCCCGAGTCGGCTGGCTGTCTTGTTAATTGCGGCGGTTGACGGCTGTAACAGTAAGCTTTACGTGAGCACCCTTTATGAGCCTCACATCGTCGCCGTGTTCGTCCGTTAATGTATTCTCAATACGGAGGTCTCGGTACTGGTAGTCAGCCCCATCAACAATAATCTGCGCCTGTTCTGGTTGACTCGGACGTGGAGAGGGGATGATTTTGTCGACGGTTCCGGGCAGGGTGGTACTAGACTGCTCTGGAATTCGCGCGGTATCTCGATTCAGCTCCGCTATTCTTGCCGACCTGGCCACGCGCGGCTTCGCCATTTCCTTTTCGACGCTGGCACGTGTCGCGTTCCTGGATTCTTTCTCACTTTTCTTATGCACCATGCACCCATCATGACATCAAAATGGAAGCCATTCAGTCTCTTTTCGCACAGTTGCGAAATAATCGGTCGATTCCTGTCGATAGATCAAGGCGGAGACGTCTTTCCGGCGCTCTGCGGGCTGGATTGAGAAAAAGAGCCGACCAATCGCGACTGAAGAGGCTGCGAGCTGATTTGCGTCAGAAGACGCGTGCATCGATTAGAGGCTGGCAGCGAATTACGAAGTGTCCACAATGGAACAGTTTTTTGGAATCGCAGGCTTTAAGCTTCGATTTCACCTGGAAAACTGCAAACAGACATTGGAGAACACCTATGAAGGAACTTGAACGCCCGTCGTCATGGAAAGAGCCTTTTCTGCAAGCACTGGAAGAGCCGGATAAGAGGAAACTCAGCGAACTGGTCCATGCAGTCCAGCATGCAATATTTCTTCGCCAGCGGGAGTTAAGAAATTCTCCCGGCGATCACGAGGAGGTGAGTGAGATGTACGTCGCTATCGCGGCTTTACTAACAATCAAGACTCACAAGCTCGGCTGGTCTTAGATTTCAATGGCGCAGGCTGTATCGCAAAACTCAACGTTTGCATCCGGGAGCGGTATGTTCGAAGACCAGACCGAAGCCTTTGAGTCAAACCCAGTGCCGCCTAAGTTAGACCACCGTTGCTCGTGGGAGCGGTGCCTTCAAAAAGCCATGCGGGAATCCGACCCAGTACAGTTGCTCAAGCTTGTCTACGCCGCTGAGGAGGCATTATTGCTTCGCTGGAAGGAATTGTCCCACGATTCTAACCACGGCGGTGAGCGTAAGGCCATGAAAGCGGCTGCGAATGAATTGCTCGCGATAAAAATTCACAGACTTGGGTGGCCCGCATTCTGGGATTGAACGACCAAATTTGAAGCCGCAAGTGATATGGTGAATTCGAAGGTCGCCGTAAGAGTTGCATTTCGGCTATACGCATTAATAACTTTCCCGTACGATCCAGCAAACTATCTGAGACTCTCCACGTAGGCGATCAGCGCTTCCATGTCATCGGGTGACAAATCCACGGGGGACATTCCACCCGCGGTCATTTTGGCGCTGGGATGTTGCAGCAGCTTCGCGAGTTGGTCGCTCGGAAATTTCGCCGAAATGCCGACGAGCGCAGGCGCTGCGGCGGTGCCGCCGCCGCCGTCACCGTGGCATGCATTGCAAGATTGTGACTCAAAGGCTTTTTTCCCTTTCGCTGCGAGCGGATCGGCCAAGTTGACGTTGGCGGCAGCAAGCGAAGCGGAAGAAAGATCGGGCTCGAATGGCTTGCGCATGTATTCGTCTTCTTCAGCTTTTTGCCTGCCCAGTTGTTGCGCGACAGCCGGATCATGATGGTCCTGATACTCGCTGCGCAGTCCGAGTCCTACGAGCCCGAACATTATGAAGGCAAATGCGCCCATCGCTCCCGGGCGTTTCCAGGGGCGCCGCTCAATGCTGCGGTCTAGGAACGGTAGAGCGATAACCGCCAAGGCCAGAATCGTGGGAATGACTAGGACGCCAACCACCGAAGCCGCACCATGCCAGTATTTCAGCCACTGGAAAATCGGGAGGTAGTACCAGTCTGGCCGCGGCACGTATTGCGCATTTGCGGGATCCGCTGCGGGGCCCAACGGCGCGGCCATGAAAAAGGCCAACATGCCAAGTCCAACCAGCAGGAGCGCCGTGAGGGAGAGGTCCATAAAAACCTGGCGCGGATAGAAGGGTTCGGATTTCGCCGTGGGCTTGTATGGATTTTCCGTGATGGGGCCTGCAGCACCAGCATTTCGGAACAGGAAAATATGAGAGGCAACCAGCGCGAAGATACAGGCTGGAATCAAGAAAACATGGGCCACGAAGAAACGCGAAATGGTGAGAGTTCCCATTTCGGTGCCGCCTCGCACGAGACGTGTAAGCATTCCGCCAATAAACGGGACTTCGCCGATCGCGTTGGTTCCCACTGCCGTCGCAAAGTATGCTCTCTGGTCCCACGGTAGCAGGTAGCCGGTGAATGCCATTGCCATGACAAGTCCAAAAAGCGCACACCCGGAAATCCAAAGGAGTTCGCGCCGACCTTTGTATGCGCCGTAGATATACGTTTGGGACAAGTGAAGCAACAGCACGATAACCATCGCGCTCGCGCCATAGGAATGAAGACTTCGCAGGAAAGAGCCAGCCGTGACGACTTTGGTGATATAGGCGACGGTGGTGTGCGCGTGGTCGGCCGAAGGAACATAGTAGAGTGCGAGGAATACTCCGGTTATCACTTGCGAAAGAAAAATGAACAAGAGTCCCGATCCAAATATGTACGCGAATCGGGCTCCCCCGGGGACAGGTTCATCCAGGGCGGTTCGAAGCAAGCTGTCCAGCCCGGTACGGCGATCGAGCCAAGCGCGAAAACCTGTTTGAGAAGTTCGAGAAGCGTCATTTTCATTGCGATCCGTTGAATTCATTTCGGAGAGTCCTTGTTCAATCCATGCCTTCTTTGTCGGCGACGAGCTGCCGGAAATACTGGAAGCGCACCAAAAGCTGGCCATTCGTAGTGGTTGTTTCAAGGCTATCCATTCCGCGAAGAGCCGGTCCGCTGACGCGGCTTCCGTCGGGCGCAAAGACGGCTCCGTGGCAAGGGCAGACAAATTCTTTCTTGTCCCTGACCCACGGCACGGTGCAACCGAGGTGTGGGCATATGGAAGAGAGAGCGCACAATTGCCCGTGGCTGTCCTTCGTCACGTACACGGTCTTTTCTGAGACAGCTTTGCGCCAGCCGTCCACTTGTTCGACCTGAATGGTTTTCGAGAGTGGCTCAGTTAAGGATGTGAAGTCGGTTAGCGGCCCTAATGGCGAGGGCTTGAGCTCGGTAGTGCGCCGCAAAATAGGAAAAAGCGTGAATCGGATCAATGGAACGGAGAGCAATGCACCCACGCAAAACGAGCCCAAAGCGAGCAAGGCACCCAAAAAGGAACGACGCTCCCCAGAAACTGATCCGGAGGTGGAAGATTTTTCTCCTGAGCCCGAATTTTCTGCTCTTCCACTCATGAATTCCCCCGTTATTTAAAGTTTGCAATCGCTGAAAATTGCCGAAACGCGAAATAGGGTCGCAAGTTCACAAGCTTCCCCACTTCTTCAGCAACTGACAGATGTTGGCCACGAGTTATTGGATCCAGTCCCCAAAAACTCGAAGGAAGTTGGAAATCAACCTCAACAAGATCGCGCCTGCTTCGAGCTACTCAGTTCAGCCTTTTTTAGCCAAACCTCGAATGTAACCGACTAGATCTTTGAACTGCGCGTCCGTCAACTTGCCCTTATACGCCGGCATTTTCTTTCCAACGCCATTCGTGATGGCATCGATCAATTGGGCATCCGTTTTTTTCTGCACTTCCTCTGAGTGTAGGTCCGGCGCGCCCAAGGTCTTCCCCATTTGGGTGCTGCTGCCATCGGCCGCATGGCATGTGCTGCACTTGGCCTTGAAAAGAGCGCCCGCATCCTGCGCGCGCGTCGACGCGGTTACGGCTAGGATCGCAACAGCTAACAAAACGGCTGCGCACCCCATTCGTACCATTCGATGATTCATTTCATCCCTCCCTAGAAATTTGTGAAGCTTTGGGACAAGAGTCGGCGTGACAGTCATTCTATACGCTGTCACGTTTAATGACACGCTTCGTTGGGCTTTTCCGTAGATAGAGCCACGCATTATTCGGCTGTGTACCGGTCTAAAAACCCTAGCGAGGTTGTCGGCCCGAAACTGTGCGATAAGTGACAGATTCGCCTTTTCACGAATACTAGATTCCACCCGCTCCCCCCAGCAAGTCGCGGGTAGGGACGGGGATTGCTCCCCGCCCCCCGCACGGACCCGGACGGGCGCGATTAACGCATCCGGTTCTTATCGCAGAGAGAATGGGGACAGGCAGAGGATCTCATGAACACCCTCTATAACTATCGCCCACACGCGTTTGCAACTCATGGGGCACGATACGCCGGTACTGAGCCCGGATCGTGTTTCGCTGGAACTCGTTCCCTTTGACCAGAGCCCTTCCCTCCATCCCTTCCGCGACGGTTGGCTGTCCCGTCTTGTTCAGAGACTTCGCGGGTACTACGGCTCTGTACGACTGCCTATGTTCGTGCATCGTCAGATTACGTCCTGGGACTTGCTGACACGATCCGCCCGACATCTGGCGGATAAACATAGGCTCTCCCGGTTCTCGCGCAGGTTGTTTCTGTACATGCTCAGGTTCTTTGACCGCGCAGGGTTCGGTTGTCCCTCACGCTTTCGGGGCCTCCGATATGGCCTTCCACTTTCTCCTACAGTGTCGGCACCCTGGAGTAGTCTTTCGCGGCTCGATGGCTGGCCTGTACATGCCTTTGTCAACGCTTCAAGGTTGGCCTCACGGCCAACCGCACATGACTCAAGGTCGGTATGGTTCGTTAGACCTTTACCGTATGACTCTTTCATTCACAACAACCTGCCGGTTTAGCCCGGCGCTATCAGGAGAATCCCCGATGAAAGACACCCCGAGACACTGCCTTCTTTCGGTGAGTTGGAGCTGTGTCGAAGGGCTGAGAACTAAGACGGAAAAACCTAAATGACCGCCCTTCGATTAGGACGGATCAAGTTTCGTGACGGCGATGCCGCTGGGAGCGAATTGTGCTGTTGTTGTATCGCGAGTAGGTCATGCGGACCGTAATCGCCTTGATCGTCCTGGCATTCGTCATCATCTGCTTGATTCCCGCGCTTATCTGGATCGTAGTGTGGGCTGGCAGCGCGATTGCCCACAAGTTTCACGAGCCGATCGCTCCTGGTTCGCCAAAACCGCACTAATGACGTTCGCAATTGGGTCCGGGCGAGAAACTCTGGTCGCTCAATGGAGGGCCATATTGCCTCGCGTAGCATCGTCAAGATAGGCCGCGGGCGGTCGTGAAATCGAAAGATTGGGTCCAACTTGCAGAATAAAAAGAGATTCACATGTTGGTCCTAATTATTATCCTGTTACTGTTGTTCGGTCGTGGCTATTACGGATATTCGAAATGGGGAACGGGCGGCGGTATCGGGATCGTCGGGACGGTCGTTATCATTGCGGTACTCGTATACTTGTTCGGCGGACTGCGACTCTGAAGCTCTTCGAGCACCGTCTTACAGTTTGCGCAGGAACAGGAACGATCTGCGAGGCAGTGTTTGTCACACAATTCAAGCCACACGGCTGGAGCAGGGTCTGGAAATGAACCAACAAACTAAGAAGGACTTCTACCGTGGAGTACTCTGTTCTCGTTGCACGCAACCGATTCCTCTTCCTGCCAGGCTTGCGCGCAAAGAAGTCAGAGTCGTCAACGAAGATGATCCAAATTCGATGCGGGACCTCGGACCCCGGGCAATAAATCTCCGTTGCAGAACGTGTCACGAGGAAGGACTGTACGCGGAATCCAATTTCATTGACTGCGAAGGTACACCGAGGACTAGCACCGCCCACGCTTCAAGTTGTTCTCCTTAGTGTTGTTCTCCACGACTGACAACATCACGTTTCCCCGTTCCGGCCCGCCACCGCCGGAAATCGGCCAAAGGTGCGATTGATGGTTGGCTCCCTCTGTTCCACGGACTTTTCCAGATTGATGATCCGCGAAGGTTTCCCTATCTTCTGTGAATACGTCGTGTCATGAGTAACCACGCTAAAGTCCAGATCATGGCCGAGATTCTAGCAATTGGCGGCCCGCTTCATGACATTTAAGACATGGTCGGGGCTTCACGTCGAAGTTATCGCGCGTTATGTCTTCCTCAGGTGACTCATACCCGCAGTTAGGTTGGTCGCAACGCCAGTGAAAACTCTTCCCATTGGACTGATTGATTTTCCTCAGAGCCACGGTCGCCTCCTTTCTCCGGGCGGTACGATTTAGATTTGCTGATAGTATCTTGCCGCCCGCAGGAAATTCAGCCCTCGCAGCTTCAGTTGTTCGGTCTTGATTTTCATCAACTGACTACAAGCTCTCTCCATTGCTTCGGACTCGGCGGGGCCGTTCGACGACGAGACGAGTTCTTGTCGCCTGTTATATGGCTATTGCCGCCGCAAGCACTCGTTCGGGCAATTTTTCTCGGTTGGTTTCTTCAATGGCCTCGTTGTAGGACCGTGCCCAAGAATGAGACAGACCGATCATAGATGGCTCCAACAACCAAGATTTGTCGGTTGGCGCAGAAAACGTCGCCGACGGAACGGCAGGGCGTAAGGTGTGTGAAGAGACTCCAGCAACGTACGCGACGTGGACGTCGATTGCAATGATAAGCGAAAGTATACCTTGGCGTCACCGTGTTAGCTCAGTCGTGCAGGACAACGCTCAGGAGGGAACTGTTAATTTGAAGACCGCCGTTGTATTTGATGAAGCCCAATTTCTTGAACTTATTCATGAAAAGATTCACACGGGAACGGGTAGTACCGATTGTTTCCGCAAGCGTCTCTTGCGAAACCCTTGTGAGAACCTTTTGAGGCTGATCTTCCTTCCCGTATCGAGCAAGCAAAAGAAGAGCGCGAGCCAGCCGTTTCTCTGTAGAGTTAAAGAGCTGATCGACCAAATCAGCCTCCACTCGAATATTTCGCGCAAGAACATACGCAATGAAGCGATCAGAAAACTCATGCTCCGAGTGGAGTACCCGCATCATCTCCTTCTTTTGAATTAGGAGTACCGTGGTCGGTGTAATCGCCGAGGCCGAACCGATGCGAAGTGGCTGTCCGGCGAGACAGCCTTCTCCAAAAAAGTCGCCGGGACCCAGAACCGCCACAACCGCTTCCTTGCCGGCACCATTGACCACGGAGAGCTTCACGCCGCCCTTTTGAATGTAAAGGACATGTTTGGCCGCGTCGCCCTGTGCGAAGACGGTTTCTTTCCTGCGAAACTCTACAATCTTTCTCGATAAGCCGGCTGAATCGAGAAAAACCTGAGCATCGAACAATGCATTCCCATTGGTTTTCATATCTATAAACCGTCACTCATTTGCCGCGGCTCATTTCCCGCGGCAGGAGGTCTGATGGTTCTTCAAATGCTCTTGAGTTGTGAACATCTTATCGCATTTGCCGCACTTATAAGGCAACAGGTTCGTCACGATCAACTCCTGGAACTAATTATTGCCTACGAGATGAAACGTTGTGGACTGCACCGGGTGCGTATCGACGAACTTCGCCAGTCGGGAGTCAAAAATCGAATAGGTCGCTGGTTTGGACTCAGCGAGCGTTTTCAATCGTCTCTTGGCTTGTTCCAAACCACGGACAGCCTCGACCCACAATGGATCTGACGGAGGGGTCAACGCGAAAATATCGTAAGTGAAATCGATCATTAAAGCCTCCTGTCATGACCAAGCTGGGGAGAAAGCTTTGACCTCCACAATATCCGGCGTCCGCATTCGAATCTGTCCCGAAAGACACATTCCCGAAAACACCAAAATGGAGCAGCGCCTCGCGGCACAGCCCACATTTTCGACAAACGACAGCGACCGCAGTTCCGTCGCTGACGGCTCGATTTAGGCATTTGTAAATGTGTCCGCAAAGGGACAGATATCCCTATTGGTGTCGCCTAGTATTGCGTCTGGTCAGGGAATGCGCAGATCGACTCGAAGCGAATCCTAGAGCGTCCTCGCGAAAGAGCCCGGAATAACGATTTCGCCCCACAGATCATCGGAATTTCTCGGACGAAAATGGAAACCGGCTCGATGTCTCGGAGCGAGCCGCGGTGTCTGCTTCCGACGATAAGGAGATGCTGATATGCCCTTACTTCAGTTGGTAATGGTCTTGATCGTGGTAGGCGTTGTGCTTTGGCTCATCAATAGCTTTATACCGATGCAGGCAACGATCAAGTCCATCTTGAATGCGGTAGTAGTGATCGCCGTAGTTTTGTGGCTCATGAACGTCTTCGGGCTGCTCCACTCAATCTCCCGAATCCGCGTCGGTGCTTAGACGAGGCACGGATACAAAGAGATGAGCGGTAAGTCACCGAACTTAAACACTGAAAGCGCCGAGCGTTAAAACGCCGGGCGCACGAATTTCGCGGTAGGAGGGAACACTCATGAAAGTATTTCCGGTCATAGGCACGACGGCTCTGTTCTTAATTTTCGCAGCAACGGTCCCTACGTTCGCGCAGGAAGAGCACCAGGAAGCTAAGCCCGAAAAGCAGGAACAGGCCAAGCCGGCGAAGCAAGAAGAACAGGCTAAGCCAGCCAAGCAAGAAGAGCAGGCAAAGGCCAAACCAGAAAAGCAGGAGCAGGCCAAGCCGGCTAAACAAGAACAACAAGCGAAGCCAGCCAAGCAAGAAGAGCAAGCTAAGGCCAAGCCCGAAAAACAGCAGCAACAAAACGCGCAGGTAAAGCAAGAAGGCGGCAATAGGAACGCTGGACAGCAGCATGCGCAGAGGACCCCGGCCGAAGAGCAGAAGCAGCGCTCAATGCCGACACTGCGACTGAGCGCCAGAGGCGAAGGTCGCATACCAGATGATCGTTTCCGTTCCAATTTCGGTGAGCAGCACACGTTTGTGATCAACGCGCCGGTGATGGTCGGAGGGTATTCGCGATTCCAGGAAGGTGGCTTTTGGTTCGGATTCGTCAATCCGTGGCCAGTAGGTTGGTACTACACCGATGATGTATACGTTGATTACATCGACGGCGGGTATTTCCTATTCAATCCTTATTATCCTGGCGTCCGCGTAAGCCTTTGCGTAGTGATTTAGTCATTCCCATCACGTCTCAAGCGACTGCGATTGATTCGGATCCAGTCGCTCGACGCCCATTCGCGATTTTATCCGGCGGCCAACTAAAGAAAACCGGAGGAAACAATGTTAGGAACTATTTTGATAGTGATCTTAGTAATGGCTCTTTTGGGAGTGCTGCCGAGGTGGAACCATAGCCGCGATTGGGGTTACGCGCCATCTGGAGGAGTCGGGTTGATATTGGTGGTTGTCGTTATCCTCCTGCTACTCGGTCGGATCTAGACACGAGTGGCCTTGGTGTTCGCAGACTCCTTCCCTTCAGTGATAGCGCGCCGGTTCGGTTGTAGCCGGCACTGCTTTGTTTTGGGGTTGTGCCTTCGGTCGAATTATGAGGTGAAAAATGGAGCAATCCAAACGGCATGCGGTTGAATTCCTTGAAAAGGAAATCAAGACCTACATGGCCTTGGCCAGATTCCTGTCAAAAGAAGGCATTAAAGAGCGCGTGCAAGTCGGACAGCAAATATTGTCCATAAGTCCGAAATACTACAAAGACAGAATTAAAGAAGCTCGCACCGTCGTAAACGAACTCAGAAAACCAAGTTAACGCGCCCTACGATGCTGGCAAGTTGCAAGTAGAACGCCACGGGGAGTTTAGATGGGGATCACAAACACGTTCGGAACCATCTTTATCAAGCAAGGGACAGTGCTGCCCGACACTCTGAAACTCGAAACTGAGCCATTTGTAAATGGGTGGATGGTGGTCAAGAATCTGGATGGATACGGACTCGACCGCAAAATTCGCGAAATGGGCTGGACCTTTTTCTGCATGGCGAGTGAAATCACTGTAACAGCTATCGGTTTTGGAGAAGAGCGAACGCTAGGAAGATCATTTGAACGGATCCTGGCAATGGCGAAATCAAAGAGATACAACTCATTGGAAATCGCGCGTACGGTCTCGAAGCGTTTTCTTGGCGTTCCTTACACCACAGTTTATGCCCGCTTTCGACACATTCAGAAAAGCATGTTTCTTTTTCGCGAAGAGGATGCCCAGGAGCGAAGCTCAACAACGAGAGTCGGTGCTGTTGATTCACAGAGCGAAGGTGCAAGAGATAAGGCGGTGGCTACGGAAGAAGTTATCAGGCGGCGAGAAGCGGAAGCGGCCTTACCCGTCTAATTCTCGCTAGTCGCGGTAGGGACGGGGATTGCTCCCCGCCCCCCGCACGGACCCGGACGGGCGCGATTAACGCATCCGGTTCTTATCGCAGAGAGAATGGGGACAGGCAGAGGATCTCATGAACACCCTCTATAACTATCGCCCACACGCGTTGCAACTCATGGGGCACGATACGCCGGTACTGAGCCCGGATCGTGTTTCGCTGGAACTCGTTCCCTTTGACCAGAGCCCTTCCCTCCATCCCTTCCGCGACGGTTGGCTGTCCCGTCTTGTTCAGAGACTTCGCGGGTACTACGGCTCTGTACGACTGCCTATGTTCGTGCATCGTCAGATTACGTCCTTGGACTTGCTGACACGATCCGCCCGACATCTGGCGGATAAACATAGGCTCTCCCGGTTCTCGCGCAGGTTGTTTCTGTACATGCTCAGGTTCTTTGACCGCGCAGGGTTCGGTTGTCCCTCACGCTTTCGGGGCCTCCGATATGGCCTTCCACTTTCTCCTACAGTGTCGGCACCCTGGAGTAGTCTTTCGCGGCTCGATGGCTGGCCTGTACATGCCTTTGTCAACGCTTCAAGGTTGGCCTCACGGCCAACCGCACATGACTCAAGGTCGGTATGGTTCGTTAGACCTTTACCGTATGACTCTTTCATTCACAACAACCTGCCGGTTTAGCCCGGCGCTATCAGGAGTATTAGAATGAAAATCGCGCGCAAAGCACAGTTCTTTCTTGCATTTCTACTTCTTGCAGCTCCCCTAATCCACGGTCAGGATTTTTCCAGGTACCGTAAATTTGCGCTGGGTACCAGTCTAGCCGCAATTTCCAAGCAGATTGGGCAGGACTGGCACCAAACAAAGATGATCAATCCGAGTCCCGCCCTCATCGAGGAACTGGATTATTGGCCCGCGGAAACTTCATATCACACAGTGCGTGTGGACCCTGTTTCGCAAATCGTATTCAGCTTCTGCAATGGAGAGCTGTTCAAGATGGTCGTGACTTACGATGATCACGCGACTGAGGGACTAACCGAAGAAGATATGGTGCATGCCATTTCGGCCCGGTACGGGACCGGAATCAGGATCTACCCTGAGATTAACTTAACCGCAAATGACGGGTACATGCTACGAGACTCGCTGATCGCTCGATGGGATGATCCGCAGAACTCGGTGAGCCTTTTCCGTTCCCATGAACTGTATTCTTACTCGCTTACCGTGCTTTCAAAACGATTGAATGCCCAAGCCGAGCGTGCGATCTCCGAAACGGAGACGTTGGATAAGGAACAAGCTCCACAGAAAGAAGTCGACCGCAAAAAGAAGGAGGTCGACGACCTGGAGGTCGCGCGGCTGGCGAACCAGAAGACTTTTCGTCCTTAGTTTGGCTCTGGCCATCAACATCTATTTGTGAATCTTCGGACTGAAGTAAACGGAGGTTAGAAAGATGACTGTGAATCTGACTCCCCTGCAGGACCGCGTCCTGGTGAGGCGTTTGGAAGAGAAAGAGACGGCGAAGGGCGGCATCATCATTCCCGACACGGCCAAGGAGAAGCCTCAAGAGGCAGTCGTGATAGCCGTCGGAGCCGGCAAGATCGAAAAGGGCAAACGTGTTCCCTTGGATGTGAAAGTGGGCGACCGAATCCTGTTCGGCAAGTACAACGGCAATGACATCACGATCGATGACCAGGAGTATCTGATCCTCCGTGAGGAGGAAATCCTGGCAAAACTCAGCGGGATGGCCAAGGCGGCATCAAGCAAGAAGTAGCTTCTCCGAACCTAGAAGTCTGGCTCGGACAGAGATTTGTATGCACCCGGGAGGGTGAAGTTCAATGGCAAAACAAATTGTAACGGGAACGAATTCGAGACAGGCGATTCTGCGCGGGGTCAACATTCTGGCTGACGCGGTCAAGATCACGTTAGGGCCGAAGGGTCGCAATGCAGTCATCGAGAAGAAGTTCGGCGCGCCGATTATCACCAAGGACGGGGTCACGGTGGCGAAAGAAATCGATCTGCAGGATCCGCTGGAGAACATGGGTGCGCAGATGGTGAAAGAAGTCGCCTCCAAGACCTCCGATGTCGCAGGTGACGGCACCACTACAGCAACCGTGCTAGCGCAGGCCATCTTCCGTGAAGGCGTGCGCACGGTCGCTGCGGGCGCAAGCCCGATGGCGCTAAAACGCGGCATCGAGAAAGCTGTCGAAGTAGCGGTGGAAGAGATCAAGAAAATCTCCCGCGCAGTGAAGGGTGACATGATTGCGCAGGTCGGGACAATCAGCGCCAACACAGACAAGCAAGTCGGCAGCCTCATCGCCGATGCAATGAAGAAAGTGGGCAAGGACGGCGTCATCACCGTCGAAGAATCGAAGACAATGGAGACGACACTGGAAGTGGTCGAGGGAATGCAGTTCGACCGCGGCTACCTGTCGCCCTACTTCGTCACCGACCCGGAGCGGATGGAGTGCGTGCTCCAAGACGTCCACATCTTGATCCAAGAAAAGAAAGTGAGTTCGTTGCGGGATATATTGCCACTGCTCGAACAGACAACAAAGATGAACAAGCCATTGCTGATCGTTGCCGAGGATGTTGAGGGCGAAGCGCTCGCAACACTGGTTGTGAACAAACTCCGCGGAACACTTCAGTGCGTTGCAGTGAAAGCACCAGGGTTTGGCGATCGGCGCAAAGCCATGCTAGAAGACATCGCGATTCTCACGGGCGGCAAGGCCATTACGGAGGACCTCGGGATCAAGCTGGAAAATGTGAAACTGGAGGATCTCGGCCGTGCCAAGAAGGTGATCATCGGCAAGGACAATACGACGATCATTGAAGGCGCGGGTGCGGCCAACGACATCGCCGGACGAATCAAACAACTCCGCGCACAGGTTGAGGAAGCCAGCTCAGACTATGACAAAGAGAAACTCCAAGAGCGCCTTGCCAAGTTGGTGGGTGGAGTTGCAGTCATCAAGGTTGGTGCCGCGACTGAAACCGAACTGAAGGAGAAGAAGGCCCGTGTCGAGGACGCAATGCACGCAACACGCGCGGCCGTCGAAGAAGGCATAGTCCCTGGAGGCGGGGTGGCGTTGCTCCGCTGTATCCCAGCGCTTGATAAGCTACGGCTTCAAGATGACGAGGCTACCGGCGTGAATATCGTGAAACGGGCATTAGAAGAACCCACGCGTCAAATCGTTCAGAACGCTGGTCACGAAGGGGCAATTGTTGTTGGACGCCTTCGCGATTCGAAGGAAGAAAACTTCGGTTTCAATGCCGAAACCGGCGAGTTCGGTGACATGATTAAAGCTGGGGTAATTGATCCGGCCAAGGTCACGCGCCTGGCATTGCAAAACGCTGCGTCTATTGTCGCACTAATGCTGACCACCGAAGTCTTGATCGCCGACATCAAGGAAAAGGAAGAAATGGCCGCCGTGGGAGCGGGCGCCGGAGGTGGGATGGGAGGCATGTACTAAGGCCCTTGGACGTCGGAACGGCCTCGTCTTGCTCAAAGTTCTGCAGCGCGCTCTACGCAGTGCGTGACGTCATATGCGCAGAAGCTAGGAGACCGAAGATTTGATCCGGAGATAATTCAGTATCCGTGTCCATTGGCGGTTGCTGTTGTCGCTACCAGCTCCCAGCACCCTGGACAAGAAGGATCGTTCGGCGCTTCACAAGCAGGCTCTGTTTATCAGGGGCTTGGTGCGCTTGAAGCGAGGACGGGGGTATCAGGAGTTCGCCTGTCATATCGAATCGAGATCACCCTTCTACCCGAGGGGGAAGGCCGCCAGATTCGATATAAAGGCAGTTGGAAACTGCTAGGCGATACGGAGTGTGCCGAGGGCCAGAATCGGACTGGCTACGCCGGCCTTTTCAGGGCCGCGCTCTACCGGTGAGCTACCTCGGCACCGGTGAATGTTTTTAATTCTACGGAAATTATGCTGGGCTGACAAACAAAAACGGCTCGGCGTCGCGCGCTACAATCTCGCGCCTGATCTCGTTGTTCAAAGAGCTTCAGGGGCTGAAGCCCGATCCTCGCCAAGTATCGAGTGTCGGAGCTGAAGAGTCGGTGTGAGAACTCGAAATCCTTGGCCTCATTGGCTAAAGCCGCGTTGATATTGCTTTGATTACGGCACGGCTGACCGTGGCACGATGCAAGACAATGGCTCTCACACGGACTCTGAAGCTCCAAACCCCTAAAATGGGATTTTTGCTGAGCGGGTTTTTCCGCAACGTGTTCCCCGCGTTTTCTTATCGCTGAGAGATTATTTTACGGAGTCGTCGTATTCCTTCATCCAGTTGCGATTCTTGAGGACTTCGCGTGCTTTGGAGCCGTCGGCGGGACCGACTATCCCGTCCTTCTCCATCAGGTCGATGAGACGGGCTGCACGGCCGTAGCCGATGCGCAGGCGCCGCTGTAGCGTCGAGGTTGAGGCGCGGCCCATGTCGCAGACTACGCGAACTGCATCCTGATATAGCTCGTCATCGACTTCCTCGCCGCCTTCGCCTCCTGCAGAGCCGTCGCCCATTGCGTTCTCCTCTTTCGGCGGCTTCAGCATTTCTTCGTTGTAGATTGCCTGAGCTTGGTCGCGCCAGAAATCGCAGACGGCTTCGACTTCACGCTCGTTTACGTAAGGACCGTGAATGCGGTGAAGGCGCGAAGAGCCCGCTGGGAGGTAGAGCATGTCGCCTTTGCCTAGCAGGGATTCCGAGCCGTTGGTATCGAGAATCGTGCGCGAATCGACCTTGCTGGCCACGCGGAAAGAGATGCGCGCGGGGAAATTGGCTTTGATCAGGCCCGTGATTACGTCGACTGACGGTCTTTGCGTTGCCAGGATCAGATGGATGCCCACTGCGCGGGCCATTTGCGCCAGGCGTGTGATGGATTCTTCGACGCCGTTGGTGTCGACCATCATCAGGTCGGCTAATTCGTCGATCACGATCACCAGGTATGGTAGCGGCTTGTGCTCTTCTTCGTCTGTACCGTCAAAGAGCGAGAGTGATTGGCCTTTTTCGAATGTGCGGTTGTATTGATCGATGTTGCGGACTCCGCGAGCAGCCAGCAGTTTTAGACGACGCTCCATTTCGCGGGTGGCGTTGCGCATCACGTTGGCCGCTACTTTGGGATTCGTGACTACCGGCGTGAACAGGTGCGGGATGTCCGCATACAAGCCCAGTTCCAGTTGTTTCGGATCGATCAGGACCAGCTTTAATTCTTCAGGCGTGGATTTGTAGAGCATGCCCATCAGTAGGGAATTGATGAAGACGCTCTTTCCTGTGCCGGTCGAGCCTGCGATCAGCAGGTGAGGCATCTGTGTCAGGTCGCCCGCGCGAATGCGTCCGATGAGATCTTTGCCGAACGGCAGCGTGAGCTTCGAGGGCGAATGGCTGAATTCTGGCGATTCGACGATGTCGCGCAGGGCGATCGTTTCACGGTGGACATTCGGCACTTCGATGCCGACTGTGGATTTGCCGGGGATGCGCTCGATCAGGATCGATTCCGCTTGCAGCGCCAGACACAGGTCATCGCCGAGGCCTGTGATACGGCTGTATTTGATTCCGGCTTCCGGCTTGAATTCGAATGTGGTGACGACCGGCCCCGGATTGATCTGCGTGACGTGACCGCCGATGTCGAATTCCATGCACTTCTGTTCGATGGCGCGGGCGCGTTCCTTTAATTCCGTTTCGTCCATCTTTTGGCCGCGCTCGGCGTTGCTGAGCAGCGTTGGTGATGGCAGCCTGTAATTGGTTTTGTTTAGCGAAATTTTTGGATCTGGTAATTTCTTTTTGGCGGGCTGTTGTGCCAGTTCGTTCTGGTGGAATTTTATTACTGCCGGGCCGGGCGAATGCCTTGCTGACGCGTCGCCTTCATCGTCGTCGTCTTCTTGCTGTCGATCGCGGATTCGATCCTCGTCCTGAACTGCTTCTTTGGTGGATACGCGTTGTTGGGTTACGGGAGGACGGCCGGCGATCTTGATTTCTTCGACGCGTTTGCGCAGGCGGTCGGATTCACGCGCTTCGCGCCAATCTTTCACGCGCGCGATTAGTTGGCCGATGTAGCCGTCCGCGGCCACCGGTTTCTTCATCCAGTGTGCTGCGGCGCGGAAGGAGAAGCTGGTGGTCAGGAACAGCGCTGTGAGTAAGGTGATGCCGGAAACTAAGTTGGCGCCTAACGGGTTGAATGCGGCGCGCAGGCCTCCGGCGAGGATCGTGCCGAGCAGGCCGCCCGGTGGCAACGTGCCACGCACTTCGGGGACGACGTTGAGCAGCACGAGTTCGGATGAAAGCGATGCAAGCAGCATGGTGAAGCCGACTACTTTCGTGACGGGCGCTTCCAGTAATTGGCTGCGGAACCATTTCATCGCTACCAGGAACATTCCGATCGGAAACAGGAACGCCGCGAAGCCGCAGAACTGAAAAAAGAGATCGGCCATGTGCGCGCCGACTGGTCCAATCCAGTTGCGTGCGGGACCACCGGGCAGAGGCGCGGATACGTTGAATGAAGCGTCGTGTGGTGAATAGGAAAGCAGGCTGAGAGTCAGCAGTATGGCCAAACTTAGCCCGACAAAGCCGATGAGCTCGTTGAGGCGTTTATTTTCGCTAGGCGTTAAGATGCGCAAGGCTTTCTCCCATTCCTTGGTTCGATCCTGCAGGCGGTTCTTGGCGTCCTCGACGCGAGACACAAATATTGGGTTTTGGGACACATTGCACCCTCGACTCGCTACGTGGCGTCCGTACGGCTCAGCAGATGCAAATAGGGGAAGGCCGCCGCGTGGAACCTGGGTCGCGCCGGCGCTATCACGCGGAGCCCAGTGGGAGGAACGCGAGCAACGGAAAGACTATACCAAAGGGGGCAAGGGCCAAGTGGGAAAATTGTTTGTTGGTGATGCGCAGATGACAAACCGTGTAAGGACGTAGCTGCAAAACAGGTGTCGCTCCTACGGCGCTCGCGATTTTTCCAGAACCAGCACCCGGCGCTTCCGCGCCGCGCCTCTGGCGCTGGTTCGCGATGCGATTGTCTAGCTCGTGAGCTTCGATCAGTAGCCCGCATGGTAAAGATATGCCACGACGAGAGAGGCGATCAGACAATAGATGCCGAAGAGATACCAGCGGCCGGTCTCTAGCCAGCGGCTCAGCCATTTCAGCGCCAGCAAGCCGGCTATGAAGGCAAACACCGCACCCACCAAGCCCGGCACGAGGCTGCTGGCGAGTCCGGTGTGTTGCGATTGGACTACCCTCAAAAGTTCACGCCCAACCACCAAGGGAGTTAGGATCAAGGCTAAAGCAAAACTGAAATCTTCGGCGCGGACTTTTTGGACCCCGACAAGCACACCCGTGGAGATGGTTGCGCCTGAGCGCGAAAAACCGCGGAAGGGGAGGCATAACCCTTGCACTGCTCCGATCCAGAATGCTTGCTTCGGGTTCACTTCTGTCGTGGCGGGTTGACTGTTGCGAGATCGCTTTTCCATCGCGCCGGCGATGAGAATCAGGATACCTGTTGCGGCCAGTGCTGCTGCGATCAGGTCGAGACGGCCGAACAATTCTTCTACCCAGGCGTGCGATACACCGGGGAACGCGAATTTCTCTATCGCTTTGATGAGAGCGCCGCCTACTATGCCGGTCAAAACCGTCGCTACAATCACCGCGATGACAAAGTGCTTGAAATCTTCGGAGCTTTGGAAGAAGGCGCGGCGCCAGCGGCTCCAGAAGTAGGCAATAACCGCTAGCATCGTGCCGGTGTGCAGCATCACTAACAGCAGGGTGGTGTCCGGTGCTGTTGGGTCCATTCCCATCAGGCGTTCGGCTACGATTACGTGCGCTGAGCTTGAAACAGGCAGCAGCTCGGCCAGGCCCTGCACGATCGCTAAGAGAACAACGCGTAAGAACCACATCAGAAGCCTCGCTTTATCGGCGTTGCGATTTCATTGCACCAATGCTGCGGCGCGCGCCGTAGTATCCCTCAGCTTGTTCTCTCCTCGACGGACAACAACAGCAGATCCCTCGTCGGCGCAAAATGCGCGCCTCTGTCGGGATGACAGCCGTTGAGGGGGTTGCTCCTCGGCCGACTGTGCGTCACTCGAGACGTTTCATCATCGCGTAGGCGTCGCGCCCATTAGGATAATAGCCTTCGCGAATACCGTGGCTACGATATCCGTGCTTTTTCCAGAAGGCAACCGCGGATGCGTTGTCTGTTGCAGTCTCGAGCGTCACTTCGCTGACGCCAACCTCTGCTAGTCTGCGTTCAATGTCCTCTAGTAATTGAGTGCCGATGTGCAGGCGTCGATATTCCGGCAAGACGTCGATGGTCACGATGTAGCCTTGTTCTTCGCGGCGCGCGCTGATGCAGAATCCGGCGATCTTGCCTTGTACCTCGGCTACTACGCACTCCGAACCTTTAAATCGCAGGTAGGCTGTGAGTTCGCGCTTGGAATATGCGACCTCCTGCTCGTAGCAGACCTGATCGATCTCGTGGAGAATGTCGAAATCCTCTGGCTTGTAGTTCCTGAGCGTGACTTTCACAACGGAAGTTAGATTTCCAGGATTACCGGCAAGATCATTGGGCGTTTGGCTGTTTGCTTGTTGAGGAAGCGTTTCAGGTCCTGGCGAACTTTTTCTTTGATTACGCTCCAGTCTGTTTTTTCTTCCTGTGTGGATTGGTCGATGGTGCGCAAAATGACTTCGCGCGCTTGGATGAGAATTTCCGCGCCATCCTCGGAAGGCAGGAAGCCTCGCGTGACGATCTCCGGCGGGGTCTCCATGCGGCCGGTGTGTTTGTTGATGACCATGATCGGCACAACCACTCCGTCTTCCGACAGGTGGCGGCGATCGCGGATTACTACCTCTTCGATTTCTTCGAGTGAGCCGGAATCCACCATCACTCGCCCTGCGGTGACCGGCTCGCGGCGATGCGCGCCGCCATCTGCGGTGAATTCAACCGGCTGGCCGCTTTCCAGCAGGAAAATCTGACTGCCGACTGCTCCTAATTGTTCGGCGAGCGCGGAGTGGCGGAAGAGCTGGCGGTATTCGCCGTGAATTGGGATGAAATATTTGGGCCGCACCAACTGCAGCAGGATCTTCATCTCCTCCTGGCTGGCGTGGCCTGAAACATGAATCGGTGACGAACGGCCGCCTTCGTAGTACACCAGGACGCGGCGCCGGAAGAAATGGTCGATCATACGGAAAATGGCTTTTTCGTTTCCGGGGATGATGCGCGACGACAGGATGACCGTGTCGTTCTCGGCGATGCTCATCAGGCGGTGATTGTCGACTGCTATGCGCGATAGTGCGGACAGAGGCTCGGCCTGGGTTCCGCTGGCCAGCACTACTAATTTTTGTGGATCAAATGTGCGGATATCCTGGGGGCGGACCACACTTCCGTCCGGGACGCGCAATTTGCCGAGATTGTGTGCGATCTCGACGTTGTCCACCATGCTGCGGCCGACGAAACCGACCTTGCGGCCGACCATCCGCGTGATGTCGATTACTTGTTGCACGCGATGCACCGAGCTAGAGAAACAGGAGACGACCACTTTGCCAGGCGCGGCGCGAAATAATTCCTCCAAACGCACCACCACTGCGCGCTCTGACGGCGTGAATCCCGGGCGCTCGACGTTGGTGCTGTCGCTGAACAGCGCCAGCACGCCATCCTGGCCATAACGCGCGAAGGCGTGCATGTCGAACGGCTTGCCGTCGACCGGCGTGTGATCAATCTTGAAATCGCCAGTGTGAATGATCACGCCTACGGGAGTGCGCACGGCCAGCGCTACACAATCGACGGTGCTGTGAGTGACGTGGAGATATTCGATGGAAAATGGGCCGATAACGGTGGTTTGGCCGGCTTTTACTTCATGCAGCTTGGCCTTTTCCAGTAACCCGTGCTCTTCCAGTTTTTTCTTTACGATCGCCAGCGTGAATTCCGTGCCGTAAATCGGGACGTTCAGGTCGCCGAGGATGTAGGGAATCGCGCCGATGTGGTCTTCGTGCGCGTGCGTCAGGACGATGGCGCGCACCATGCGTTTGTTCTGGCGCAGGTACGTGATGTCGGGAATGACGATGTCTACACCCAATAGTTCTTGTTCGGGGAACATCAAGCCCGCGTCGAGCACAATGATGTCGTCGCCGCTGCGCAGGACGAGCATGTTCATGCCGAACTCGCCCAGTCCGCCTAGCGGAATGGCCCACAACGATTGTTGGCTCAATTTTCTCTTCCGGCCTTATGGCCTGGCGCGCCCAACGGGATTGCAGACGGTAAAGGAGTCCCCAGCAGTGCCCTGAATTGAGGTCGGCTCATGTAAATTGCGTTTGTCGCTGCGTAATCGTATCACAAGCCGGTGAACGTGCGTTGACCATGGACACTGTGGTCGCGCGCCGCCCATTAACGCGCGTCATTCTGAGGAGCGTAGCGACGAAGAATCCTCTTCGAGGTGATGAGCGCGGCGAGAGGTAATGTGAAGAGAGGTCCTTCGCTACGCTCCCTTCACTAACGTCGTTCCGGGCAAGCAGGATGACGACTTAAAGGCTGATGCGCGATTGAAGTTGGGATTCTGCCATTGAGTGAACAACGGCCTACTCTCGATCGCCGCCGGCAAAGAGACGCGCTATTGCTACGAGCAGTACCGCCCCGACCGTTGCAGCTGCCAGGCTGCCCCAGAATCCGAAGGTTGCGATTCCGAGTCTGGAAAAAATCCATCCTCCTATGACTGCGCCAACCAGACCCAATACCACGTCGGTGACGCATCCAAAGCCGCGGCCGCGGGCGATTGTGCCGGCGAGCCATCCTGCGATCAGGCCGATGATGATCCACCAGATGATGCCGTGAGTTTCGATGTAGATAATCCAATCGTGCTCCGTGTTCGGGTAATTCTGAAACAGGACCGCCAAGGCGCTCATAAAATTCCTTCCTCCAAAATTATGCCTGACAAAATATGCCCCAAAGATTTAGAACGGGCTTGGCACTGCAAAATCCGAGGCGTTTTTGTGCGAATGTGGAGAATACTCGACGACGTTTACGAGATTCTCGCGATCGCCCTGCGCGAAGTTGAAATATTTCTTTCGCCTCGCGCGCATTTGTACTATCAATGATGCGCGCACGCGCGCGATTTCGTGCTCCCTGGCCTCTTGGGAGACATACATTACCTGCGAGGACGCTGAATGGCAAAGAAAAAGGGCGCGACAGGGCGAGTCCTGCACGATCCTATCGAAGATCGCCTCACTCCCATCTATCCCCTGGACCTTTCACGGATTCGTACCACCGATGATTTGGTTCGCGCCATGGGGCAGACTGCTTACACCGCGCGACAGATCGGTGACGCGGCCGATGTGCTGGAAGCGATGGCTCGCGATAAGGAATGTTTTATCGTCATGACGCTGTCGGGCGCATTGACGGTCGGCAAAATGGGATTGGTTTTTTGCGATCTCGTGGAGTCCGGTATTGTGAAGGCCATTGTTTCCACCGGGGCTCTGATGGCGCACGGACTCGTGGAAGCGACTGGGCGCTCGCATTTTCGTTATAACCCCAAGATGGACGACAACGAGCTTTTTCTGGCGGGCTACAACCGCGTTTACGATTCTCTGGAGCCGGAAGTAAATCTCGACGCGGTCGAAGTAGTCGTGGACGACGTGCTGAAAAAATGGCCGGATGATGAAGTCGTTTGCAGCTGGAAATTGAATCGGCGAATCGGCGAGTATCTTGCGCAACATGCTGAGGGCCGCGGGATTTTGAAATCCTGCGTGGAGCACAACGTTCCAGTTTTCGTTCCGGCGTTCACCGATTCCGAGTTGGGGATTGATTTTGCTTTGTACCAACGCCAGCGCAAGAAGGAAGGAAAGCCTCTGCTGCGGTTCGATCCTTTTCTCGATTTTGAGTATTACGCGCAGACGATGCTGGCGACTAAGCGCATGGGTATTTTCACGATTGGCGGAGGAGTGCCTCGTAACTGGGCTCAGCAATTCGGCGTTTATGCGGAACTGCTCGCGCGCCGCGGTTACGAGAAAATTCCGCTCAAACGTTACAACTACGGGTTGCGCATTTGCCCTGAACCTGTGAACTGGGGCGGGCTTTCGGGTAGCACCTACACCGAAGCGGTCTCGTGGGGGAAATTTGTGCCGCTGGAAGAAGGCGGCCGATTCGCGGAAGTGTTGGACGATGCAACGGTCGCGCTGCCGTTGATCGTGGGTGCAGTTCTGGAGCGGATTGGCTTTAAGTACGGCGAGTCAAAACCTAAGAAGAAATAGTCGTGAACACTGAGTTTCTGGAAACCTGACCTGCGTTGGGAAGCGTTCATAAAAGAAGATCGGCGAACAGTTAATCGTCCTCGCCGATTAAGATGGCGGCGGCAAGCACTGTTGTCCACAGCCCACGCTTATCCCCGACCGCGGACTGAGTGATGTTCATGGTGCGAACTATTTTGTTGGAGATGCGGTAAACCTCTTTCTTTTCGTCCCACGATAAATCCGGATCGAATTCCACGTTCAGCGTTGTTGCCAGCATTTCTGCAGCGAGTTCTTCGGTGTATTCGCCGGCAATTTCTTCGCTTTCGCCGAACGAATGGTGCTCGGATAGGTATCCGAACATGGATTTGTCGGCCGGCAACGCCAGACCTACGCCGGCTGCGATCAAGCGATGCGGCTCACGCGTCTGATTTTCGCTGATTACTGTGAAGGCGACTTGCCCGGGCTTGATGTGCTTCAGGCCCTCGCTGCGGGAGATCAGTTTGCAGTAGGGCGGGAAGATCGAAGAGACGCGGACGATGTTGCAGGCGGCGATTCCGGCGTTGCGTAGCGCGAGCTCAAAGCTCGATAGGCGCTCGCGATGTTTACCGACTCCCTTGG
Source organism: uncultured Acidobacteriota bacterium (assembly GCA_963703675.1). GTDB lineage: Bacteria > Acidobacteriota > Terriglobia > Acidiferrales > UBA7541 > Palsa-295. The sequence goes on from CAVPFH010000022.1 coordinate 183,115, forward strand.
TGAGGAAAATTTTCTTCGCGACGAACGCCATGAGCAGTACCGAGCTGCGGTGCCTCCACTAACCCGATGAAAAGTCTGGGGTGCATCGAAAATTAACAAGCGTGTGCAGCGATGTCAAACAAATTCAGCGCCGTAACGTAACTACTTGGGTTGCACGTCAGCGAGTTGCGCGGAATTTTATTACTGTGGCGTTAAGAATCCATTTGTCGTGGTGATTTTTTCCGAGCTGCTCGCATATTTCTCGAAGAACTAAGGGACTCGTGAAATCGAGTCCCCTTAGCCTGGATTACGAAATTGAATAGCACTGTTTTGCCCTAACTCGGTTAAGTTTCAGTTGGATGAAAGAAACGCCGAGGAGGACAAAACAGTGCACTGGAAAATTACCGCTCTTTGGGGCGGGAAGAAAGTGGAATTGCGCGAAACCCAGCGAGCGGTGACCCCGTTCGGTGGGCTGGTGGTGTTCTTCGAGTTTCTGCGGCTGGTAGGCTATCGCGAAGCGGTGAGCCAGCATCTACCGTTTCGACTTACTTCACCCAACGCGATCGATCCGGTGGAAACCTTCACCGCCTTCTTGCTCTCGGTGGTGGCCGGAGCACGGCGGTTTGCACACACCAGTTTGTTGCGTGCCGACGTAGCTTTGCACTCGTTGCTAGGGATCAGGCGCTTTCCCGTCGATGACACTATTCGCAACCTGTTCAAGCGCTTTGGGCAGGGACAGTGCCAGCGTTTTTTCTTTGGCTTGTGGAGTTGGCAGCTGGAGCGCTTACCGGAATGTTCGATCGGCTACAGTTTGGATTTGGATTCCACCGTGTTCGAGCGCTACGGCCAGCAACAGGGTGCGTTGCGCGGACCCAACCCGCGCAAGCATGGACGGCCCTCGCATCATCCGCTGGTGGCGGTGCTGGCCGAAGCGCATTTTCTGCTGCACGGCTGGCTGCGGAGCGGCAACTGCGGAACCTCACGAGGGGTAGTGGAATTCCTGAAGGAAGCCCTGGCGTTGCTGCCGGGAAAACATGCGTTGCGAGTGGTACGCGCCGACGCGGGCTTCTTTGACCAGCAATTACTGGGCTTTCTGGAGCAGCGCGGGTTGTCTTACATCGTGGTGGCGCGGCTGACGCGCTGGCTGAAGCGGGAGGCGGCGCGCGTCAGCCAGTGGCGCGCCTTAGATGAGCATTACGCCGTGGGGGAGTTTTCTCTGCAGTTGTTGGGCTGGGACCGTCCGCGCCGCTTCGTGGTGATCCGCGAGCAACTGCGCGCCGAGCGCCCCTCGCTGGGAAGAAAACTGCTGGAGGTTCCCGGCTACACCTTTCGTGTCTTCGTCACTAACCGGGCGCTACCGCCGGAAGAGATCTGGCGAGACTACAACCGCAGGGCGGACATGGAAAATCGCATCGCCGAACTCAAACACGATTTGGCCGCCGATGATTTTTGCTTGCATGAGTTTTTCGCTACCGAAGCAGCCTTCCGCAGCATCCTGCTGTTGTTCAATCTGCTCGGAGAATTTCAGCGCGCCAGTGGCTTTAGCACCTATCGCCAACCGGCCACGCTGCGCGCTCAAGTTTTCCTGTGCGGTGCTTTGCTCGGCCGGGCCGGCCATCGCTTGGTTCTGCATCTGTCCGCTTCCTGGGGCGGGCTGCAGCAACGCATCCCCCTGCTGGAAAACGTCTTAGCCTATGGTGTTCCAACTTCGCCGAAGTTGAAACCTGAAGTCGCAACCTGAACCCAAATCAGTCAATGAACCCGCTACGAAACGTTCTCCAACTTCGGAATTCAGGCTTAGTCTCCCTTTTGCCGAAGGTTCTGCAGAACGGTTATGAGGTCTTCGTTCCTATCTCCATCCGTAGTATCCGTAATACCCGACCGACGGATAGTAGGCGCAGCAGGGATAAGGATAGGGATACGGGTAATACGGACGGGGGTACGGTCGTAGCCTCGGCCGGGTGTTGGGACGCTGAGTCTGCGCGTAATCCGACTGACTGACCGGGCGGAAAGCCAGTTGGCCGCGGGTCGTTGTTATCGTCGCTGGATTTTCCAGTTTGAACGTCAGCACATCTTCCGGAGGAATGATCGTGGGCTTACCGCGCGTCAGTAACACGCCTGCGACGCTGGCGACGAATCCCGCGCCGGCGCCAATCGCCGCGCCTGAGCCACCTGCTGCTGCGGCTCCGATCGCTGCGCCGGTTCCGGTAGTGATTCCGATGGCGGCCGCATCACGCCCATTCGACGTGCCCGCGGATGCATTCAGCAGGCTGGTTTGCACTGGAACGAGCTGGCCATCGACCAGCGTCAGCTGTTTCAGATCCAATTGCAGTTTGGAAACGCCTTTCACGCGGCCGGCTCGCTTGGCGTCGGTCACCTCGCCGGTAATTGTCTGGCCGCGGCGCATCACGACCCAGCCGTCAACGATAACGGGTTGCGCGAGTGTGGCTATGAATGGGTCGCCCACGTGGTTGCGGTCGCTGGAAAGCCAGTCCGTTGTGCGCACTTGAACGATTGTCCCGACGGGAATAGTCAACGTTTCAGGCACTAGAGGAGGTGGCACCCGACGATCTTGCGGCGGTGGGGCTGGCGGAGGAGCCTGATTTTGAGGTCCGGACCCTTGATCCTGCGGGGGAGGGGGTCCGGACTGGTCTTGCTGATTTTGAGGTGGCGGAGGTGTGGCTTGGTCTTGCTGGTCCTGGGGAGCCGGAGCTGCCAGCTGGTCGGGCTGCGACTGCTGATTCGGCGGCGATTGCTCCCGGGGCACGTTCTCTTCTTGCTGCGCCGCTGGCGGAGGCGCCGGTTGCCCTTGTTGATCGTGTGATGCCGGGGCGGCGGACTGACCTGGCGGTGTTGGCTGATCCTGCTGAGCTAGCACAGGCGCTCCGCTCAACAAAACGCCCAGCGCGAGAATCGCAACGCCCTTACCGCTCAAGAATCCGTTTCGAAACGGTCTGCCCTTCGAATTCATGCCTTTGAGCTCCATGGTTCGCTCCTGTCTACTTCGATGCGTAATTCCGAAAATGGCTGCCAAAACCCCGCAATCGGCTCCGATTTTAGTCCCTGAGAGAGCAGTGACTGAAACCCCAGACGGAGTTGTTCACGCATCAATTAACCCGGTAACACGCAAAAAGTTTCGCCACTGTTCCTGGGGGCCGACCAACGTTCCGACGAAGTCTCCTGCGAGATCGTATGCGTGCATGATGAGCGTTAGCGCGGTGGAGGAAATGCCGAAAAGCGCAGTCTGGGTGGCGTCAGGACTTCGAGAGCAGGGGGATGCACGGCGCGAGAACTTCCGCCACAGATTTGAGCTCCCGCAATTGCGGATGGGTGAAGTCCGGGCCGGCTTCGCTCGGGGTCTTGCCTTTTCGCGAAATCTGTATCACGCCGGCAATTTTCCGCTCCTGCAGGATCGGAGCACTCATGATCTTCTGAATGGCCTCAGTGCGATGCTCGTCGGCCACCGGCACACCCTCGAATACTGAGGAGTGAGGGATAACAGCAAAATGATTAATAAGTTCCGGGCGTTTTTCGCGCACGGTACGCGCCGCCAGGGAATTCGTGCTGGTGAGCGGAATCTGACCCACCTGCCGCAGCTTTTCCGGAGTTACGAACTTCAGGAAACGATCGTCGGACGTTAGAACCATAATGGCTACCTCGTGCGTCTGCACGCCGAAATTCTTACTGACGATCTCCACCACGTGGCTGAGACCCAAAAGTTCGCCGTCGCCACCCGCACTTTGGCGGACGGCTTCACCGACCCACTTTTTCAAGTCATTTATCTGCTCGTTGGGCATGTGCGCGTAGTACTCGCTTGCGAATCAGTTTAGCATGCGAATCAGTACGCTTTGCCGCACAGTCAAGGCATTGTTTCCAAAGCGTACTTGCCGAATACTTTCCGCGCAAAAGCCGCAGGGTGGACAGTCGGGAAAGCCAACTGGAGGCAGCGGCGCCCGTACGCAGCCGCAGGTTCATCCGCCTTTGGCGGTCAACAAACGTAGCCTCTATAACTTATAAGGCATCGCTGTATGGCCCGACTATTGAGAAGGGAGGAAACATTTGCTAGGTTTGTACGCGTGAAGCTTCCGCCCAATAGTGATCCATCGAACCGCAGGCGCAGCAGGCGGGTTAAGAAGAGGATCGCCTTGCGCGTCCGGATGCAGAGTGGCAATAAACAAACGGTTGCGGAAGAGACCCATACAATTATCGTGAATGACCATGGCGCGCTGATTCTCTTGGCCACCCCGGTGTCGGTGAATCAAATAATCCGGCTCGAAAACACGGATACCAAGGAAGAATTGCTCTGCCGTGTTACTTCCCTGGGTCAGAATTTCATGGGTAAGAGTCAGATCGGCGTGGAATTCATCTACCCTGCGCCGACATTCTGGGTAGGTGCGCTGCCGTCCAAGGAATCCAAGAGCCCCAAGAACTCTGCAGTTAAAGTTCCCTGAAAGACAAGAATTTTCTCATCTTAAAAGCTTACGCAACTGACGCTGCTGTTGTTGCAAACTGCTGCCCTCCTGCATATACTGGATATTCCTTCAGTTCGCCTGATTCAAGTTCGGAGAGTGCATGTCGGCGGCGGTCGAATCTAGAACAAGCTACATCCTCGACAAACTGCAGTCCCTCAGTGGCGTAGTACCAATTGGAGCTTTCCTCGCTGAACATTTCTGGTCCAATAGTTATGCTCTTGTGAGCGTAAAGAGTTACGACAACATTTCGAGTGAGTTGCAGCTGATTCCCTGGCGCATATTTGTGGAAGCAACCGTTCTGTGGCTTCCCATTCTGTTTCACGGCTTCTACGGTATTTACATTTGGTGGACAGGGAAGTCAAACGCGATTGGCCATCCCTGGATGTCAAACTGGCTGTATGTCCTGCAGCGCTGGACCGGGATCGTCGCGTTCATATTCGTTTTCTGGCATGTATATACGGAGAGATTCGTCGGCAGGGGCATGACTGCCTACGCCGATCTGCAGCAGTCCATGCAGAATCCTTTGTATGTCACGTTTTACGTCATCGGCGTCGTGTGCGCTTCCTTTCATCTGGGTAATGGGCTGTGGAATTTCGCGTGTAAGTGGGGGATTGCGATTAGCGTTAAAGCACAGCGGGCTGCTGGCTGGTTTGGCGCGGCTGTTGCGGTGATATTTACGTTCATTGGTCTCGCTATTGTGATCGGTCTTCACTATGGGAAATTCCCGCTCGGCGGTTACGTCCAATGACAATCCGCTTTGAGTTGGCTGCCGGGAGGATCGTGGAATGAGGCAGCCTAAAATCATCATCGTCGGCGGTGGGCTTGCCGGCTTGATGGCCGCTATTCGCGTGGCTGAATCGGGCGTGCCCGTTGACCTTTTTTCCATTGTGCCGGTGAAGCGTTCGCATTCCGTGTGCGCGCAGGGTGGAATTAACGCGGCCAAGAACCTGAAGGGCGAAGGCGATTCCACCTGGAAGCATTTCGACGACACGATTTACGGCGGCGATTTCCTGGCCAACCAGCCGCTTGTCAAAGGCATGTGCGAAGCTGCGCCGGCGATTATTGATCTGCTCGATCGTATGGGTGTGATGTTCAATCGCACGCCGGAAGGCTTGCTGGATTTTAGGCGTTTTGGCGGGACTCTTTATCACCGTACGGCCTTCGCGGGCGCGACGACCGGGCAGCAATTGTTGTACGCGCTGGACGAGCAAGTCCGCCGATACGAATCCGAAGACAAAGTGAAGAAATTCGAAGGCTGGACCTTTCTTTCCGCCGTTCTTGACGACGCCGGCGTTTGCCGCGGGATTTGTGCCATGGACCTGAAGACCATGGAGATTAGGACCTTTCCGTGCGACGCCGCTATTTTTTGCACTGGCGGGATTGGCGCGGTCTTCGGCCGCTCGACCAATTCCGTCGTTTGCACCGGCTCTGCTCAGTCGGCGCTGTTTCAGCAGGGCGTTTATTACGCGAATGGGGAATTCATCCAGGTTCATCCCACTGCGATTCCGGGCGAAGACAAGTGCCGCCTGATGAGCGAATCTGCGCGTGGCGAAGGCGGCCGCGTGTGGGTGCCCAAGAAGCCTCAGGATACACGTCCGTTTAAGCAGATTCCCGAAACCGAGCGGTTCTATTTTCTTGAGGAATGGTATCCGAAGTACGGGAACCTGGTTCCGCGCGACGTCGCCACCCGCGCGATTCACAAAGTCGTTTATGAAATGAAAATGGGGCTCGCGGGGGAACCGGCGGTCTATCTTGATGTCACGCACATCCCGCGCGAAGTGCTCGAGCGCAAGCTTGAAGGGATCCTCGAGATTTACGAAAAGTTCGTGGGCACTGATCCTTACAACGAGCCCATGAAAGTTTTCCCTGCGATGCATTACACCATGGGCGGACTGTGGGTAGACAACGAAAATCAGGCCACGAACGTCCCTGGGATTTACGCTGCCGGGGAATGTGAGTATCAATACCACGGGGCCAACCGGCTCGGCGCAAATTCGCTGGTTTCCTGCATTTATGGTGGAGGTATCGCCGGACCCGCTGCCGTGCGTTACGCGCGTAGTCTGGATCAGGGTTGCGAGTCTACTGCGCCGGCCGTGTACGAGCGGGAACGCGTGCGACAGCAGGACATTTCGGACGCTTTGCTGAATCAGCATACCGGCACGGACAACCCGCTTGCTATCTGGCGCGAGATGGGCGACATCATGACTGAGAACGTCACCGTAATTCGCTATAACGCCGCGCTACAAAAAACGTTAGTCAAGCTTGACGAATTGAGCGAGCGATTCACGCACATCAACCTGCAGGATCGCACTCAGTGGGCCAACCAGACCCTGAATTTTGTGCGCGAGCTTGGAAACATGCTGATTCTGGCGAAGGCGATCACGCTGGGCGCTCTGGCCCGCAACGAAACGCGCGGGGCGCATTACAAACCGGAATTTCCAAATCGCGATGACGCGAATTGGCTGAAAACCACCAAAGCCAGTTACAACGGTGGGAACATCAAGCTGGATTACGAAGCCGTGGATACATCACTGTTGCCGTTGCGCGAACGCAAGTACACGGCAGCGAAGTAGGAATGGTAAAATTGAGACATCATGGCCGATAAAACTCTTATCGTGCGCATCAAACGGCAGCAGCGGCCCGATGAATCGGTGCGCTGGGAAGAGTTTGAGCTGCGCTACCGGCCGCACCTGAATATCATTACCTGTCTTCGCGACATCGCTGAAAAGCCTTTCACGCGCAACGGCGCTGAAACCACCCCGGTGACTTACGACGCCAACTGTCTGGAAGAAGTTTGCGGCGCCTGCGCCATGCTTATTAACGGCAAGCCGCGACAGGCATGTTCAGCGCTCGTCGACGAACTGGAAAAGCCCATCCGCCTGGAGCCGCTGACAAAATTTCCGCTGATCCGCGATCTCGAAGTCGATCGCAGCTCGATGTTTGAAAATTTGAAGCGCACGAAGTGCTGGATTCCGATCGATGGCACCTACGATATCGGGCCCGGCCCTCGGATGGCGCCGGAACGGCAGGAAATCGGGTATCCGCTATCGCGATGCATCACCTGCGGCAACTGCCTGGAGATATGCCCCAAGGTGAATGAAAATTCGCACTTCGTGGGCGCTGCTATTGTCAGTCAGGTTCGACTATTCAACATGCACCCCACAGGCGAAATGCATGCTGGTCCACGTTTGGAAGCTTTAATGGGTCCCGGTGGCATTGAGGATTGCGACAATGCCCAGAATTGCGTGAAAGTATGCCCGAAGGGAATCCCGTTGACGGAATCGCTCGCTGCGGTGAATGGACAAGTGCTGATTCACGCAGTGAAGAGTTTCTTCAGAGGCAAAGATTGACCTGAATATTTTTGGATCATTTCCTTTCACTCGAGCGTTTTGTCTTGGCAGAGCATCCAGCGTAGCAAAATGATCCGATTAACGCATCGCACAACGCCAGGTTCCACATACTTGGTCATGACAAACATTTGTCAGAACCGGGCCGTCTTTCGGATGCCCGAAAACCCTGCGATTCTAATTCACTGCATGTTGGAATGCCGCAACCGGGGAGCATTCTTGCTCCACGAAATTGTCGTGATGCCGAATCACCTCCATCTGCTGCTCACTCCTGGTTACGGAACATCATTGGAAAAGGGAATGGGAATGATCAAGGGAGGAGCTTTCCGATCAGATTCATATGCAACGTGAAAACAAAATCCGGATTTGGAGTTCTGGGTTTCATCAGGCCACGATACGAGATGCGAGCGACTATGAGTCTCGTCGTCGCTATATTCGGATGAATCCGGTGGAAGCTAATCTTCTCGCAGGTCCTGAGGATTGGGCGTACCGTTCCGCATTCGGCCGGTTTGCTCTCGATCCCATGCCGCGCCGAATGTCCTCGGGGGCTAAAGCCCGGTCCGCGGTTGGACGTAATGTCGGAGCTGAAGCTCCGACCCCCTAGCTTCCGTCACTTCATGCTAAGTGAAGATTCTAGATGCAAGTGCGATAGGTTCGGCTGGCACTCAATTGGTGGACGCACATGAAAATGATAACTGCGATCCTATGCGAGCGTGGCGTATTTGAACTTGTTCTTCTCGCAATGATTTGAGGGAAGAGTTCGGAATAGCCAAGAGATTTTCAGGCGGTCGGAGATTCAGATCCGACATAAGGGGCTTTAGTTTCTGAGGATAGTTCGAATCCGCATTTTTTTTACCGCTAACGTGACGTAAAATCCCAGAGGAAGTTTGGGGGATGAATGGTTCGTGCAGTTTTGTTGCTAGTGTGCTGCTTGATTGGAGGAATTTTGACGCTGGCAGCCGTGACTAATCAATCCGATTCGAATGGTTCGCAGCAGGCGCACGATCTGCATTTCAGTTCGATCGTGATTGACACGCATGACGACACCACCCAGCGCCTGATGGATCCGAAATTCGACCTTGGGGTTCGCCACGACGATGGCGGCATTGACATTCCGCGCATGCGCGAAGGCGGCCTGAGCGCGATTTTTTTCTCGATATATATCCCCGGGACGATTATCGGTCCTCCAGCGGTGCAGCGCGCTCTCGATCAAATCAACGCTGTCCGGGACGTGATTGCGAAGTATCCGAACGATCTGGTTCTATGCACCACCGCCAATGAAATTCGCGCCGCCAAGGCTCACAACAAGATCGCCGTCTTGATGGGTGTGGAAGGCGGCCACATGATCAATGATTCTCTCGCGAATCTGGACAAGTTTTATTCGCTGGGCGTGCGTTATATGACTCTCACGCACATGGTGAATACCAGTTGGGCGGATGCTTCGACGGACAAGCCGGCGCACAATGGCCTCAGCGAGTTCGGCAAGCAAGTGATCCGGGAAATGAACCGTCTCGGCGTGATGGTGGATATTTCGCACGTTTCCGACAAGACGTTTTACGACGTTCTGGCCGTCAGCCGGGCGCCGGTAATCGCTTCGCATTCTTCTTGCCGAGCGTTGTGCAACGCTCCGCGCAATATGAGCGATGCAATGATCAAGGCGCTGGCCGCGAAAGGTGGCGTGATTCAGATCAACTATCATGTTGGCTTCTTAAGCCAGAAGTTTCAGGACGCGCAACGGGCGAATCCGCAGCTCGGCAAAGACATCGAAGCCGAATCGAAAAAACGCTGTGGCGGCAGTGAGGCGTGTCAATTGATCGAAGCCGATAAGGTGACGCGCGAGATGGTGGCGGAGGGAAAACTTCCACGCGTCGATTGGACCGAGATCATCGATCATATCGATCACGCAGTAAAACTGGTCGGCGCCGATCACGTGGGCCTAGGCTCGGATTTCGATGGCGCGGACATGCCTTACGGCTTGGAAGACGCTGCGCATTTGCCGCAGATAACTGCAGCGCTGCTGGCCAAGGGTTACTCCGCGGGAGATATTCGCAAAATTCTGGGTGGCAATACGCTGCGCTTGATGCAGGATGTGGAAGCTGCAGCCCAAAAATAGTCCACAATTTTAGGAGGGAACATCGTGAAACGATTTGTACCGTGGTTCGTTGCCATATTCATTGCCGTTGTGTCGCCGTTTGCACTGCATGCTCAGGTTCAATCCACTGCTCCGCCGGCGAAATCCTCGACCGCAACCCATCACGCGACCGGCACTAAAACTGATCCTGCATTGCTGCATCCGGCCACGCTCACGGCGAAGGCACCGGATCAGTACGAGGTGACGTTCAAGACCACCGCCGCCGAGTTCGTAGTGCAAGTCACGCGAGCGTGGGCGCCTCTGGGCGCGGACCGCTTTTACAATCTCGTGAAACATGGCTTCTTCACTGACGCTGCGTTCTTTCGCGTGGTCCCTGGATTCGTCATACAATTCGGATTAAGCGCGAATCCCGCCGTCAACAAAGTGTGGGATAAGGCGACGATTAAAGATGACCCGGTGACGCAGAGTAACAAGGAAGGCTACCTGACGTTTGCCACTGCTGGCCCGAATACTCGCACCACGCAGCTGTTCATCAATCTTGCCGATAATGCCCGGCTCGATTCCATGGGCTTCTCGGCCTTCGGGCGAGTGACATCCGGGATGGATGTTGTGCAGAAAATTTACAGCGGATACGGTGAACAGCCAGATCAAGCCCAGATCACCTCAGACGGGAAGGCATACCTGGATAAAAACTTCCCCAAACTTGACCATATCGTTTCGGCAACTATCACTTCACCGGCGCCGGCGGCAAATACCGCGCCTGCTCACAAGCCCGCGGCGAAACCCGCGAATCCTCAATAAGAATTCCAACGATGATCCGGGCCGGATGGTCTGTCACCTTTCGGCCCGGGAAATTTGTAATTTCATAAAGCTTTTCTTGGGCCGTTCTATCACGGGCCACTTGGGAGATAACTTATGACCACGAAGCCGTCTTTGCTCGAACCCGCAAATCTAAAAGAGACCGCCCCAGATTCCTTTGATGTGAAGTTCCAGACCACCGCTGGAGATTTTGTGATAAGCGTCACGCGCGCGTGGGCCCCGTTGGGCGCAGACAGATTTTACAATCTAGTGAAGCATGGGTTTTACGACGATGCCGCATTTTTTCGCGTCATCCCCGGATTCGTAGTGCAGTTTGGGTTAAGCGCTGATCCCGCTGTCAACAACGTGTGGCGTAAGACGAATTTCAAGGACGATCCGGTTACGCAAAGTAACAAGCCAGGGTTCATTACCTTCGCCACTGCGGGGAAGGACACGCGTACAACGCAGCTATTCATCAACACCGGGAATAACGCGCAGCTCGACAAAATGGGATTCGCGCCGTTTGGTCAAGTTACGTCGGGCATGGACGCGGTGAAAAAAATCCATAGCGGCTATGGAGAATCTCCGGACCAGGGTTCGATCACGGCGCTGGGCAAGCCTTATCTCGACAAGAATTTCCCGAAACTCGATCGCATTACGTCCGCAACCGTCAGTTGAACGCGCCGGATTCGAATCGTAGCTCGACGCTCCTTCTGCTGGGGCTGGCGCTCTGCAAGCTGCTGATACAGTCCGCTGGTATAAATCATTACGGATTCTTTCGCGACGAACTGTATTACATGGCCTGCGGCGAGCATTTAGCCTGGGGCTATATCGACCAGCCACCGCTCATCGCGCTAGTCGCCTGGTTCAGTCGCCACACGATGGGCAGCTCGCTTTTCGCCACGCGTTTGATTGTGGTCTTCGCCGGGGCGGCGATTGTCTATTGCACCGGACTCGTCGCGCGCGAATTGGAGGGTGGTTTATACGCGCAATTCCTGGCGTCAGCATCGATACTATTAGCGCCAGCCTATCTCGCCTTCGACAGTTTCCTTTCGATGAACGCGTTTGAGCCGCTTTTCTGGTTACTCTGCGCCTGGATCGCAATCCGGACAGTCAAAGGTGGCTCCCCGCGTTTGTGGCTGGTGTTCGGAGCGATTGCAGGGCTTGGTATCGAAAACAAGCACAGTATGCTGGTATTCGGCTTCGCCCTTGTTGCCGGGTTTTTATTGTCGGGTCAGTTCCATTTGTTCAGGTCGAAATGGATATGGCTTGGCGCTGCAATCGCGTTGGCCCTCTTTCTCCCCAATTTGATTTGGGAGGCCTTGCACGGCTGGCCGCAGATCGCAGTTGTGCGCAATGCGCAGCAATTCAAGAATGTTCCCATCAGCGCGGCTGAATTCATGTTCGAGCAGATCCTATTCCTGGAGCCGCTCGCGTCGCCCGTCTGGCTGGCTGGATTGATCTGGTATTTCGGGGCGCCGGAAGGGAAGCGCTTCCGCTTTTTGGGTTGGGCTTTTGTGCTGGTAATCGCGATTTTCATAAGCCTGGAAGGAAAATCGTATTATGCGCTTCCGGTTTATCCGGCCCTTATGGCGGCCGGAGGAGTCGCTCTAGAAAAATTGTTCGTAGCGTCCCGCAGACATTGGGTCGCAGCTACGTACGCAGCTCTGCTGATCGTGGTAGGGATTTTGACGATTCCATTTGGCGTGCCGCTGCTGCCGGTCGACACCTTCCTGAAATATTCGGATTTTTTCCCCTACTCTCATTCTGTAAAGACAGAGCGAGACTCCACCACCCAGTTGCCGCAAGTTTACGCCGATATGTTCGGCTGGCAAAACATGGCTGAGCAAATTGCGCGTGTTTATCGCGGTTTGCCGCAAGAGGAGCAGCCCGGCTGCGCGATTTTGGCAGGGAATTACGGGGAAGCCGCGGCAATCGACCATTACGGAGCAAAACTGGGGCTGCCGAAGTCAATCAGCGGACACAATAGTTATTACGATTGGGGTCCGCGCTCGTATACGGGTTCATGCGTAATTCTTTTTGGGGAAGCGGCCGAGAAACATAGGCACCTTTTCCAAGAGTCGCGGTTGGTCGCGACCATAGTGGATCCGCATGCCGCAGTTGCCGAACAAAACGTGCAAGTATACCTTTGCCGCAAGCCGATGGCCCCATTAGCGGTTCTGTGGCCGCAATTCAGACTGGTCATCTGAGTGAATAGTTCCGACTGTGTGTTCTGCGATTCTTCGTCAGGACGAGCGGCGGCGCGCATCAATGCAGCGGTGAATGCTTGGGGTTCCGTGCAGCTTGCTCTAGCTCAATCACGTTCAATCCCGATGCAACCAGCCGATGCCCAATCTCGGAGTCCGTGCGCTGGGCGATAGCGAGCAGAACGCATTCGCAGGTGAGGATCGGGACCTCACGGTCGTCCACAACATCGTGCGCTGGGGCAATCTCCTCCGCTTTCTTCAGAAGCGACTCAAGTTCCGCCGAACGGCCGATTGGTTCTATGTCCGTGTCGGTACGGGCGGGAAGTAGCCAGTTCCACTTTTCCTGCTTTTCTGAAGTCCGCCGCCGGCCGTCATAAAACTGGATCCAATGATGCCAGCGCTGGGGGCTAATGCGGCAAATCTGTTGCAGATACTGCTCGATTATTTCTTGCTCGTCCCAATACTTAGAGAGGCGCTCCCAATCGTAGATGTACATGCCCGCGAGCAGGTCGGCCACTTCCACGGCCTTGGCCGCGCGGCTGTGCGCCAGCATGCCGGCCAGTTTTTCAGAGCGAGACAGGTCTTGCGTGAAACGCCGGGATACAGCCTCGTCAAGAGCTGCGGAAAGCGCAGACCGAGCCTTTTGTTTGCCGCCGGTCAGCCGAAAACGGTTGCCTTTTTGGGATCCGAAAAGGGGCATGGGAGTGAGAGGCTCCTACAGCTATGTTATCAGGATAATGTTGCGATTTTGGAAATCTCGCGGGGCTGTTCGCGGATTGGTCACTTGCCGTCGTGGGCGAAGCCGATATATATTCTGACCTTACTGGCTCGGAATTAGAAAGCCCGGGTTGACACGTTTCGTGACTCCGCGGTAAAAATTGAACAGGGCCATTTCGGCGTAAGGCCCGCTTCCATGACCATCACCCAGTCCCGTACCCAAACCCGCAACACGTCGGTTTGTGACCCAAAGCGAAACGGTTCGAACCCTTTTATAGGGACCTGGCGGCTGGTCTCGATTGCGTCGTCGGAATCGCGCCTATTCGGTGAACGTCCGGTTGGTATTCTCATTTACGACGCGGACGGGCATGTTGCCGTGCAGATCATGCGCAATCCGCGGCCGGATATTTCTTCCGGGCCCGGATTTCCTACCGCCAAGGAAGTTCAGATCGCTTACAAGGGGTATTACGCGTATTACGGCACCTACGAAGTGAACTGGGAAAAACAGACGATCACGCACCACCTGGAAGGAAGCTTGCGGCCCGGAGACGTAGGGAAGGATTTTACCCGTGCTTACGAAATTTCCGACAACCGGCTTGCACTTAGACCGGTCGATGATTGCCAGGCCCGCGATGCGTGTTTGACCTGGGAACGCGCCTAGTAGAAGCGGTGACCACCCTTCGTATTTCGCATTAAATTCCTAAGACATTCACGAGTTCCCGCACCGAAGCAGCAGACTTATCCAGCGCGGCTTTTTCTTCGGGGTGTAACTTCACTTCAATGATCTGTTCGATGCCTATCGCGCCGAGTTTCACTGGAACGCCCACGAAGTGTCCAGTAATGCCGTACTCTCCCTCGAGATAAGCGGCACAGGGCAGGATTTTCTTTTTGTCCTTGAGGATCGCCTCCACCATCTCCACGACTGCCGCCGAAGGCGCATAATATGCCGAGCCCGTCTTCAGCAGGTTCACAATTTCGGCGCCGCCTTTGCGCGTGCGCGTCACAATCGCTTCCAGCTTTTCCTTGGAAATCAATTCGGGGAGGGGAATTCCGGCAACAGTGCAGTAGCGCGTGAGGGGCACCATGTCGTCTCCATGTCCCCCGAGCACGAATGAATTTACATTCTCGACCGAAACTCCGAGCTCCCGTGCAACAAACGTGCTCATGCGTCCGGAATCCAGCACGCCTGCCATCCCGATGACGCGGGCCTTGGGGAATTTGCTGAGCTTCAATGCAGCGTGCGCCATTACGTCCAGCGGATTCGTCACCATGATCAGAATGGCCTTGGGCGAGAGCTTCACCACGGTATCGACAACCCCTTTGATCACATCGTAGTTCGCTTTCAGCAAGTCGTCACGGCTCATGCCGGGTTTGCGCGGGAATCCTGCGGTGATGACGATGATGTCGCTATTTTCCGTGCCGGTGTAATCGCCGGTCGCGGTGGAGATGCCTGTTGCTTCGCAGTCGGAATCCAGGATGGGACCCGATTGCGCCATATCCAGGGCTTTGCCGGCGGGCACGCCGTCTAAGATATCGGTGAGCACTACGTCCGCCAGTGCTAAGTCGTGAATTCGCTGTGCCGTCGTTGAGCCCACGAAGCCGCCGCCGACCACTGTTACTTTCCGTCGCATCCTGTCTCCTCGATCGTTTGAATTGAGTGGAACTATAATCCGTCGCAGTTTGGGGTAAGCAAAAGCCAAAAAAGCCCACCTACCCTGGGGATCGGCTCAGTCCGCCGCACCTACCGCTGCTTGCATGTTCTCGATGATTGCTGAGGCGTACTCGGAAGTCTTGAGTTTTTTCGCCCCCGGCATCAAGCGCTCCAAATCATATGTGACGCGCTTTTGTTGAATTGTCACCGCGATCCCGTCTTCGATCAGGCGCGCGGCTTCTCGCCAGCCCATGAATTCAAGCATCATCGCGCCGGAAAGCATCACCGAACTCGGGTTGATGACATCCTTATCGGCATATTTCGGCGCTGTTCCATGGGTGGCTTCGAATACCCCAAATCCGTCGCCGATATTCGCGCCCGGAGCCATGCCTAGCCCACCGACCTGCGCAGCGCAGGCGTCCGAGAGATAGTCTCCATTCAGATTCGGGGTCGCGAAGACCTGGTATTCATCGGCCCGTGTGATCACTTGCTGAAAAACGGAATCGGCGATGCGATCGTTGATCAAAATTTTCTTCTTCCACCGGCCATTTCCGTGTGTGTCGTAGAGCGCCTCCAGCGTCTGTTGCACTTCTTCGCGAATGTGGCTCTTAAAGGCGTCGGTGGCCTGGTCCATTCCCGGTTCGATGGCTGCCGCGTTTTCCTCGATGGTCATGTTGGGGTTCTTGTCTTTGTTGTCGAGGATCCAGCTTTCGCGCTCGGTCACTACGTACTCGCGAAATTCCTGGATCGCCAGTTCGTAACCCCAATCGCGAAACGCGCCTTCTGTAAATTTCTGGATGTTGCCCTTGTGTACCAACGTGACGACGTTGCGTTTATTTTCGAGCGCATAGACAATCGCGCGCCGCACTAAACGCTTGGTGCCTGTTGGCGACATCGGTTTAATGCCCACGCCGGAGTCTTCGCGAATTTTCTTTGATCCGCCTTTGAGCATTTCGTTATTTAGGAAGTCGATGAGCTTCTTGACTTCCATCGAACCGGAGCGCCACTCGATTCCCGCATACACGTCCTCCGTGTTTTCGCGGAAAATCACAACGTTCATGCGCTCTGGTTCACGCACCGGGGAGGGCACTCCGGTGAAATAGCGCACCGGACGGACGCACGCGTATAAATCCAAGACCTGACGCAAAGTCACGTTGAGCGAACGGATTCCGCCGCCTACGGGAGTGGTCAGCGGTCCTTTGATCGCTACTCGGAAATCGCGAATGGCATCGACTGTGTCCTGCGGCAGCCACTCCTTGAACTGCCTGAAGGATTTTTCGCCGGCAAAAACTTCCAGCCATTCGATTTTGCGCTTTCCGCCGTAGGCCTTTTCCACAGCGGCGTCGAATACTCGTCGCGAAGCCTTCCAGATGTCGCGCCCTGTGCCGTCGCCCTCGATGAAGGGAATGACTGGGCGATCGGGAACGTTAAAGACGCCTTCGCTGAAGTCGATTGGCTTACCGCTAGCCGGCGGTTTGACACCGTTGTATTCATTTTTCATGATCTGGCCAGCCTCTCCGACGTTGCACACCCCTAATAAACGGGCGGCACAAATATAATTTTCGAACCGATAACGATAACACAAAGTTTGACGCCCAGACACCAGCGTTCGAGACGACGCAAACGACTTGAAGCGGGGTAGTGGCCGGTTCCGTGAGGCACAATTGGGACCTAGATTATTTGATTTACTTAATTTTGCGGGTGCTTAGGTTGTGCTTCGGCCCGAAACGATCTTGTCCGGGAAGAGGAATACTTCTTTAGCCAGCGGGCAAGTGAGCGTTTCATCGCAATAGAATTTCTTCAGGACGTTATCCTTCCATGTCATCAGATCCTGGTTTTCGCGTTGGAATTCCTCCCAGCTGACCTTGCGATTCGCCCGAGCCAATCGCTCACGAATCAGAAAAATATAGGACCAGCTTATCGTCTCGTTGTATAAGCCGTGTTTGCCGTGTGCATCTGCGTACCGAGAGAGAGCAGCAGGGAAGTGCGCCAGCACCTCTAATACTGAAAACCTGCTTAGATAGATGAAAACCAAGCGAACATGGACGTGGTGACGGAAGCTTTCCAGGGGGAAAGAACAATTCTCGAAGGCCTCGATAAGAGCGTCTTCATCGTTGCGTTTCAGTTTGTTGATCATAATCGGGCATCCTTCACATTCGTGCGGTTCGTCAAACAAACGATCACCGCTAGACCGTAAATCGCCAGTTGGGGCAACGTGTTGAACTCGCCGTGCAAGATGTGGAATATCGCCGCCAGCGTGAAAACCGCCAGCAAGAGGTAGCCGCCGGAGGTTTTCACCACAGGTGCAAGGAACATCGCCGCGGCGATAATCTCAAGGCCGAAGATCACCAGAAGCACTCCCGTATGGAATCCGATATGGCCCGTCATTTGTATCTTCAATACCATTTCTCGGAACAGTAAGAACGACTTCCAAATCAACACCAGACCCAAAACCCATCGGAGCGCCTGAACGGCTGAATCATGGTAGACACGGTTCATCGAGGTGCCCTCGGTTTCGGCGCTTTGGCTGCTCTTGAACGGTGCTTCCGATCGCGAATTCCTGCTTGATGGCCGGACGGCACCGCGCCGGAGTTGCTGTTCGTGACTCTATTCGTACTTCGTTTCGGCGACTTTGCTTCCCTTAGCCGGTGGCTGGCCCGCGAATCCAGATCGAGGCCGTAGAACTTCTTCAGTTCTTTTATCTGTCGCCTCGAGTCTTCCGAAAACGGCGTCTTGCCATCGAAAGCGTGCAAAACAACACCTTCAAGCAAGTCACCCAGGGTCAAGTCGTGAAACTCGGCGAACGCTTTCAGTACCTTGAGCAAGCGTTTTTCCATCCGCACGCCGGTTTGTACGCGTTCTACCACGAATCTCTCTTGTATCCTTGGCTTCCTCATTGATGGTACCAGTGTACCACGGTAACAACTAATCGAAGGAAGGAAATTATGGCGATCGGCCATTGGTAGAGGCGGGTCGACGGCTTGCGTTGAGCAGGCAGGATTAGTCGCGGTGTCGTGGCGCGCGAGGATGTACTATATGGCGTGGCGGCGTCCCGTTGTGTACCGGAAGGTCCCCGGCATGCGCTGCAGTGCCCGATCTAGCTGAACTGCGCCGGACCGGCCGCTACAAATTTAAATGCGTGTTACGAGGGTTGCTATCGGCGGCCTCGATGCTTTGGAGTCGCCGCTTCTTGACCGTGTTTACCGAGGCGACGAAGATGGAAAAAGTCTTACCATAGTTGTTTATTTCAGTTCATCGAGGCATTCATTGACTCCACAGATGTATTGCGAATCTCTAAACGTACGCCGCTTCATCATTTGTTTTCTGCTGGTTTTAGCCTTGCCCTTGACCCAATTGAGCCTGACTGCTGATGCCAGCGCAGCACCTCAGGACGCCGGCAAACAAGAACCCCGGAAGAAATCAGGGGAGACACAGTCAGCGGACACTCTGCGCTTAACAAGTTCGTCATTTGAGGCCGATGCCGCGATGCCGGCAAAGTATGCGTGCGATGGGACGGACGTTTCCCCTGCACTCGCCTGGATCGATCCTCCAGCAGCGACGCAAAGTTTTGCCCTGATCGTCGACGATCCGGATGCTCCGAACAAAACCGTGGTCCACTGGGTTATCTACGAAATCCCTGCCGGTGCACGAATGCTTCCGGAAGGCGTTCCGACGGATGCGAAACTGCACGACGGCTCGCGGCAAGGGAAGAACGACCACGGTAAGATTGGATACAGTGGGCCGTGTCCGCCGCACGGTGCTGTGCATCACTATTTCTTCAAGCTCTATGCCTTGGATACGAAGACGAACTTGAAACCCAAGGCCACGAAGCCCGAGTTGGAGCAAGCGATGAAAGCTCACATTCTGGCCAAGGCTGAGTTGATTGGGCGCTTCGAGCACTAGGCGCAGCGCAATCATCTTCAAAGTTTCATTTATCAGTTCCATAAATGATTTGATTGGGCCTTCGTGCATTTTGGGGCATTGGGGCATTTTGGGGTTTGACCCTTCCGTGTGCGTCGCGATACCCTACTTTGTTTTGAAACCGCGACAAAACGCCCTTAACGCGAACTGTTTCCATTTTAAGGAGGCTCATGGCAAGCGAACTTCGTAATTTTTTGGCAATTCCTTACGACGAGTTGGAAGAGTTAAACGTAAAGGCCAAGGAGCAGCGCAAGAATCGCGTTGCGCCGCACAAAATTCAGGAAGAACGCCTCAGATATCTTACCGACGAGAAACGCATCAAGGCCGTGACCGTACTGTTCAGCGACCTGGAAGGCCGTCTGCACATGCTCGATTACGACAAGAAATTTCTGGTCAAGAGTTGGGACAACCTGACTTTCGACGGCTCCTCGATCCGCGGATTTACCGCGCAGCGCGAAAGCGACTTGCGTTTGGCCATGGATTGGAGCGCGTTTTACTGGGGACCGGCTGACGTGTTCGGTTCCGGCAAGGTGCTGGTCTTTGGCGAGGTGATCGATAAGGACGGCTCGGCTTACAGCGCGGATATTCGTGGCGCGTTGAAAGGATTCGCCGAGCGTCAGTTCAAAGACGAAGGCTACACACTGAACGCCGCAAACGAAATCGAAGGCTTTCTCTTCAAAGGTCCCGACGCCGAACGCCACTATTCCGAAACGGGGAAGTTTGACTACGTAAATACGGGCGGCTACTATCATTCGCTTCCCGGTGATCCGCTGCGGAATTTCATCGACACGACGGCCGAAGTTCAGCGTGCCATGGGCTTCCAGAACGAAAAGGATCACCCCGAAGTCGCGCCTTCGCAATTTGAAATCAATTACGGCTACGGTGAAGTCGTCGCTGCCGCGGACCAGATTCAGCTTTACAAACTGATCTGCCGGCAGGTCGCCACCAACATGGGCCTCACTGCTAGCTTCCTGCCAAAACCTGTGGTCGGCGTCAATGGCAGCGGCATGCACACGAACGTTTCCGTCAGCAAGGGCGGCAAAAATCTATTCTGGGATCCCAAGGGCGAGGAAAAACTCAGCAAGACGGGATGGGCCTTCATCGACCGGATTCTCACCCACGCGAATGATATTTGCCTGATGCTGAATTCGAGCGTCAATGCCTACCGGCGGCTAGATCCTCACTTCGAGGCGCCGAACCAGATCAAGGCGTCGCCTGTCGATCGTGGCTCCATGATTCGCATTCCGATTGGCAATGAGAAGAGTATGCGCGTCGAGGTTCGTTCGGTGTCGCCCGATTCCAATCCCTACATGGTGATGTATTCGATTTTCCGGTCGGGACTGGAAGGGGACACCTCGAAGATCAAGAACCTTCGCCAAGCGGAACGCTACCTGCCGGACAATATTTACACTGCCATTGAGCATTTCCGGAAGGCTCCCTGGACAACAAAATTGCTGGGCGAGGATGTGAAGACCCGCTATGCGGATCTGAAGGAGGCATCGGCCGATCGTTGCGCGCGGCTTCTTGGAACCGTCGTCAAGAGCGCCGAAGTGCAATACCACCACGAAGTCTACAATCAGTATTTGTGGAACCAATTCTAGTATTGCGGGAACCATACTAGACGGCGCGAGAAAAACGCCCCGGCAAACCTCGTGGCGTTTTGCGCTTCACTGGACTAAAACCCGTCAATTAGGTCAATATTCGGGTCCAATAGAGATTCAGACGAGGCTTGCCATGAACCCTTCGCGCGACTTGGACCGCATCGTAGAGGAATTGAACGCACGCCCCGACGTGGAGGGCGGTGACTCGTCTGACACGGAAATTCTCGATCGTTGGCTTGCTGCTCTGCTGTCGAAGGGTGGAAGCGATCTGCTGCTCGTGCCCGGCGCGCCGGCGTGCATCCTGATCGAAGGCGGCGTACGGAATCTTGAGTCCGAGCCGCTCACTGGATCAGAAATCGAGGCGATTGTACGTCCTGCGCTTTCAGGTCACGCATTGAAGGAATACCGCACGGGTAAGATCGCAGATTCTTCCTACCGCGCGTCCGGTCTGGGGCGTTTTCGAATCAATTTACACCGGGAACGCGGGCGTGCAGCCGCATCCATTCGCGCCCTGCCTAATAAAGTACCGTTTCTGGCTGATCTTCACTTGCCGGCTGCGGTCGAATCGCTTTCTCATTTGCAGCGTGGACTGGTTCTCATTGGAGGACCGGCGGGATCGGGAAAGTCCACGACGCTTGCTGCGTTGATCAACGAGATCAACCGGCGGGATGCACGTCATATCGTCACCATCGAAGATCCCATCGAGTACGAGCATTCTCATATTCGCAGCGTGGTCGAGCAGGTGGAAATTGGCACCGACGTTCCCGATTTTCCGACTGCCTTGCGTGCCGCTCTGCGTCAGGCACCTGACATTATTGTTGTCGGCGAAATGCGCGATGTCGAAACCATGCAAATCGCGGTAGCAGCCGCCGAAACCGGGCATCTGGTGCTGTCAACGATCCATACGGTGGATGTTGCCTCGACGGTGGCTCGAATTTCGGATTCCTTTCCGTTGGAACGGCAGAATACAATCCGGCAGGAGCTGGCGATGGCGCTCACCGCCGTGCTTACGCAGATTCTCTTGCCCAGCAAGAATGGCGGCCGCATTCCCGCCGCTGAGTTGCTGATGGTTAGTTACGGCGCGCGCCAACACGTTCGCCATAATGCGTTGCAGCACTTGCATCAGGAAATCACGCTGACGAAGAAGAAGGGATCGTTCTCGCTGGAAGAATCGTTGGTGAAATTGGTTACCCAGGGCGCTATCGATCGCGAAGACGCGCTCGTGTGCGCGATTCATCCCGACGATCTCGAAATCCTGTTGAAGGGCGAAGCTCGCGCGGCGAAACCGTAGTCGGGGGCGACGGCGACACGTAATCCGCGACGTACGCCGCCTTCATCACGCCGCCCTTCCGTACAGCGTGGCGCGGATTGCACGGGCGGGTCTGAGACCCGCTCCTACAGATGCATCGGACGCCGGGCAGGGAATAGTGCGGCACCCAGAACGAAAACACCTTCACCCGTATCCGGCACCGCCGAACTTCAATCCGCGACCTGCAAACCGTGGCGAGCCTGCACCGACCGTTTGCCATCCCCAGCGCAGCAAGGGATCTGCTTCTGACTTAGTCGTAGTATTCCGCGCCCAAGTGCGTGATGAGATCCTCACCCATCATCCAGCGCAGGGTGTTTTTGAGTTTTATCAGCTGGATGAACAAATCGTGCTCGGGGTATAGCTCTTTCGCACACATTGGCGACTTGAAGTAGAAGCTTAGCCATTCCTGGATGCCGCGCATACCGGCACGTTGTGCGAGATCGAAGAAAATCGCCAGATCAAGGACGATCGGCGCGGCAAGGATTGAATCGCGGCAAAGAAAATCCACCTTGATCTGCATCGGGTATCCCAGCCAGCCGAAAATGTCGATGTTGTCCCAGCCTTCTTTGTTATCTCCGCGCGGAGGATAATAATTGATTCTCACTTTGTGGTGAATTTTGCCGTATAGCTCCGGGTACAGATTGGCCTGCAAGATGTATTCAAGCGCTCCGAGCTTTGATTCCTCTTTGGTCTTGAAGGAGGCAGGATCATCCAACACTTCGCCATCGCGATTGCCGAGGATATTGGTAGAAAACCATCCATTCAAACCCAGCATGCGAGCCTTGAAAGCTGGCGCTAGCACGGTCTTGATGAGCGTCTGCCCGGTCTTGAAATCCTTGCCGCCGATCGGCACATTTTTCGCCTTGGCATATTCTTCCAACGCTGGAATATCCACTGTTAAATTCGGCGCACCGTTAGCGAAAGGCACTCCTTCGCTGATCGCGGCATAGGCGTACAACATCGACGGCGCAATTGCTGGATGATTTTCTTTCATGGCCTTTTCGAACGACGCCAAATCCTTGTGCACGCCTTCCGGTTTCAGGAAAATTTCCGTCGAGCCGCACCAGACCATCACCAGGCGCTGCAGTTTATTTTTCTTCTTGAAATCGCGGATGTCCTGGCGAAGCTGCTCGGCGAGGTCTCGTTTATTCTTGCCTTTCTTCACGTTTGGACCGTGCAGATTCTTCACGTAGCTCTGATCGAAGACAGCCTTCATCGGCTTTATGGTTTTCAGCAATTTCTCGGCTTTAACCAAATCTTTCGCGTCCAGCACGCCCGCCTTTGCGGCCGCTTGGTACGCGTTATCGCCAAAAACATCCCAGCCGCCAAAAACCAGGTCGTCGAGCTTCGCGAGCTGCACGAAATCCTTAATTTTCGGCGTGCGGGCGTCGGTCCGCTTACCCAAACGGATCGTACCCATTTGTGTCAGCGAACCAACCGGCACAGCCTGCCCTCGCCGTACCAAATCAACTCCTGCCATGAAAGTCGTGCTTACCGCGCCCATTCCGGGCGTCAGAACCCCCAGTTTTCCTTTAGGCGGGGCAACACTTACAGGCCTGCGCATTCGCTATTCTCCAGTCGTATCGAAATGTGAAAAAATGCTCTGCGCATGCCGCTTGCCGACAGCGAAGCGCAAACTCCACGTTATTTTTCGCGGCTTGGATTTATTTGTTGTTACTTCTGAAATTACCGTTACAAGCACGCCAAACAGCTTGTAACAAACGATTCATAATGCGGCATGAGGTGAAGATTTGCAAATTGAATCCCGACGGCAAAAATCAAATCGGAGGCTTCGTTATCGAGAAAATCCGAAAGTAACGCTGTCTGCTGGTAACGCAGCCTATAGTTTTTCGATGTGGATGGACCCGTCGCCCGAACTGATTGCGAGCGTTCCGCCGCCCGCATTTAACTTCCCGCGCACGGCTGAATGGCTTAACGACCCAGAAACCTGAATGGGAATGTCCAAAGTAATGCTTCCGTCGCCGGTGTGGGCATCCAACATTGCATTGAGGTCGCTCGGCAGTTGCACGGTGATACGTCCATCGCCGGAATGAAGATTCCACCCGTTCGTAACCTTCGATCCGTTTCCTACTGTTGCTTCGATGTTCCCATCGCCTGTCTTGAGGCGGAGCGCATCGAATCGACCGTTGACTCGCAGATTTCCGTCGCCGGTATCGGCATCCAGCGATCCATCGAAGCCTTGCCCTTCGATGCGGCCGTCGCCCGTGTGCATGCGGATATCTCCATGAATGTTGTTCGCTGTCACGTTGCCATCGCCCGTTCCGAATTGGATTTTGCCGGAGACTCCTTGGGCCATTATGTTGCCATCGCTGGTGCGCACATCGACGTCGAGTTCTCGCGGTACACGCACGTCGACACGCAGCGATTTATGATTCTTTCCGAAGAGCGAAAAATTCCAGTGCGGCACTTTCAACTCAATTGACACGTCATCGCCGTTCTGGCTTTCGATGACTTGCACGTCGTTCGGGCCGATCTTCCAGCCATCCGCCGTGACTCGTGCGTCAATTTGCTTTTGATCCGTGCCGGTTATGGTCACATCGCCGTCACCGGTGGTCACGTGCAGGTCCGCACGGCCGCTTATTTGATATGTCTTCGACCATTCGTCCGCGCGCGCCTGCGGCGCGCTGGCTGCAATGACTGTGGAAGCTGCCACTAGAGCTGCAGCTAGAGTCGCCACTCGCTTCATCGTTAAGCTCCGTGGAGCGGGATTGGCTCGCCTGTTCCCTGCGTTGAAGTCGTACAGCGTCGTTTTTTTGTCGACGCCGACTTTTTCAACCATCAGATACGACAGTTGCTGCGGAAAAGTTCCCGAACTGATTTTATATGCTCGGTAATATAAGCTGCTGCCGCGTTGATCTGGCGGTGTACACGGAGCGGCTGAAGCCGCGCCCTTCCTTAAAACGGTGGTCCTCATGCAGGCTCTTTTAGTCGCTGAAGCACGGACCACGCGCGGATTACTTCCCGGTGAGTGCACGTAGGTGTGAAACACGTGTCGCGCCTCCGGCGCTGGTTCGCGATGCGTTGTCCCGGCGATGTTCCTAGGGTCGAAAGTGGTTTTTGCGCCGAGAGCCAGTTTTTCCGCAAACTGTTCATGCGGATTTGCTTTTCGCAGCCGAGGCCGCCCCCGGTTTGGCGCGCAGTGCCGCCAGCAGCTCTTCGACCGGCAAAGTATTTACTACGTCTTTCTTTTCTATCCAGCCTCGCCGCGCTGTGATGACGCCGTATTTCATAAATTTCAGATGCGTCGTGCTGTGCGCGTCCGTCGAAACCACGATCTTTACACCGCGCTCTTTAGCCATGCGCAGATGGACGTCCTTCAGGTCCAGGCGATCAGGGTACGCATTGCATTCCATGACCACGCCGTGTTTTTTCGCGGCGTCTAGGATTTTCTCCATTTCGTAGTCGAAGGCTTCGCGGCGCAGCAGGATGCGTCCCGTGGGATGCCCGATGATCTGTATGTGGGGATTCTCCATAGCCGCCAGCATGCGCTCCGTCATTTCTTCGCGCCCCAGGTTCATATAGGAGTGTACCGACGCGACGACCACGTCTAACTGGGCGAGTACTTCGTCGTCCAGGTCCAGCTTGCCACTCTTGAGAATGTCCACTTCGATTCCTGCGAGCAAACGGATCCCCGAAATTCTAGACTGTGCCGCGCGGATCTTCTTGATCTGCTCGAGAGTGCGCTTCTCATCCATCCCGTTTGCTACGGTGACGGCTTTGGAATGGTCCGTCAGAGCGATGTATTCGTAGCCCAGCTCTTTGGCCGCCTGGCCCATCTCTTCGATGGAGTTTCGGCCGTCGGAGGCCGGGGTGTGCATCTGCAAGTCGCCGCGAATGTCTTCCAGTTTCAGCAGTTCCGGCAGTTTGTGATTTTCGGCGGCTTCGATTTCACCTCTGTTTTCGCGCAGCTCCGGCTCGATGTAGTCCAGGCGCAGCTTCTCGTAAATGTCGCGTTCCGTTTTACCTGCGACAAATCGTCCACCTTTCAGTGTCGTTAACGCGTATTCATTCAGCGTCCAACCCATTTCACGCGCGCGTCCGCGCAGTTCCACGTTGTGTTCTTTCGATCCGGTAAAATACAGAAGCGCCGCACCGAAGCAGTCTTTTTGCAGCAAGCGAACGTCTACCTGCAGGCCATTTCCAAGGATCACACTCACCTTGTTTTCGCCGTGCGCCAAGGTTTGATCGATGCCCGGATATTTCAGAATGTGTTCGGATACCGCATCGATGTCTTTTTGTTTGTCGTGTCCGGGTTTCATGATTACCACCAGGTCCAGGTCGCCGATGGTTTCTTTTCCGCGTCGCAGAGATCCCGCCGGCGTTACGGACTCGACGGCTGCTTCCCTTTTGGTGATGTACGCGATGAATTTCTGGGCGGCGATATCCGTGTCGTCGAGCTTAAAGCGGCCCGAGGAACGTTTGGCCGTCGCCGTGGCTTTCAGGATGTTTTCTTCGCTCTTTTCGCCGAACCCTTCCAGGTCTCGTAATTTACCTTCTTTGGCCAGCTTCTCCACGCCTTCTACGGTGCAGACCTTGAATTTCTTGAAAAGGAACGCGACTTTCTTCGGTCCCATGGATTGCAAACGGAGAACTTCGAGCAAGGTCAATGGATATCTCTTCAGCAATTTGTCGCGCAAGGAGTAGTCGCCGGTCTGCAGGATCTCGCAAATGTGCGCGGCCATATTTTCGCCGATGCCTGGAAGCTCCTTCAGTTTCTTCTGGTCCTTGGCGATGTCCTCGATGCGTTCGTGCATGCTGTACAGCAGCTCAGCGACTTTTTCGTAGCTGCGGTAGCGGCCGATAATCGCTCCGTCGATTTCCAGGAGTTGCGCCGTTTCACGCAAAATTCTCGCGACTTCTCTATTTTCCATGTGAGTTCCTGGCCGCTGGTTTGCTTCCGAATTTTACAGCTTGCGGGCCCGAGTTTGAATGGCTTTGAATTTGTAGCTGCCGATCTGGCGAAGTTCAGCCAGACCGGGCACCGCAACGGCTGCCCGGACCGACCGATCGGGCCATTCAAAACCCGCATAACGGAATTCTATCCACAACGCTACACCTCGAGCGAAGCTGCCGGCTCGACAAAAACCGTCGAACCGCCGGTACAAATGCGCCCCGTCGCGCCAGCAATATTGTGAGCCTGTCGATTTGCGGCTTAAGGCTTTGCAAAGAGCTCTTTGGCTTCTTCAATGTCCTTCAGAACCTGTGCGTGCAGAGCTTCCGGCCCCGAGAATTTCTGCTCGTCGCGGAGTCGGGCCAGGAATCTCAGCTTCATAGCGCCCGACGTCAAAGCCTCGGAAAAATCGAATAAATGCGATTCGATCGCCAATCGCTGCCCGTCGAACGTCGGACGCACGCCGACGTTCGTCACGGCTTTGTACGATTTGCCGACGACCACTGCCTCGGTGGCGTAAACGCCGTTCTTCGGCAGCGTCTCTTGCTCCGTCGCAAGATTCAAAGTCGGCACCACCAGTTGACGTCCAAGCCCAGTCCCGCTTTGAATGTTGCCTTCCAGCGCAAAGGGGCGTCCCAACATTCGCGCCGCTTCTTCCACGCGTCCTTCGCGCAAGGCGTTGCGAATGGCTGAGCTGGAGACCACCACACTGTCCAGCACCACGGGCTCGATTACTTGAACGTCGAACCCGCTCTGTCGCCCCAGTTCGGTGAGTAATTTCACGTCACCCGCCTGTTTGTGACCGAATCGAAAATTCGCGCCTACAAAAACCGAGTGTGCTCGCAGAGCTTCCACCAGATAGGATCGTGCAAAAGTCTTCGCATTCTCCTTCGCGAGTTCGTCGTCGAATTTCAACACCAGAGCAGCGTCGATTCCCAGCTTTTCAAATTCGGCCAATCTTTGCTGCAGCGTTTCGAGGAGCCCGGGGGAAGCGTCCGGCCGCAAGATGCGCGTCGGGTGTGGATAGAACGTCAGCACAGCGGACATGGCGTGTACGCTTTGCGCCGATTCGGTGACCTCCCACAAAATCCTTTGGTGTCCGACGTGGACACCATCGAAATTGCCGATGGTAACGGCTGTGGGTTTGCGCGCGTCTCCGAAACGCGCCACCCACTCCGCCGGTGAGTTGACGATCGCGATAGCCACTAAATTTCTACCTCGAATTTCAGACCGTCGTAAGCGAGCTGGACTCCCCTGGGCAGTTTCGCATTTGCTGCCTCGTGGCCCAGGTCATGGCAAATGTGCGTGAACCAGGCGCGCTCGGGTTTCAATTCGTTCAAAAGCGCCAGCGATTGTTCCACATTGGAATGCATGGGGTGCGGCGTGTATCGCAAGGCATCCAGCACAAAATCGTCCAATCCGTGCAAAAGTGCTTTCGACGTTTCCGGCACGGAACTGAAATCGGTCAGATAGGCCGCTTTGCCAAAGCGAAATCCCAAGACCGGCTGCGTCCCGTGCTTCGCCGGCACCGCGGTTATTTTCAGGCCGAATAGTTCGAACGGACCGTCGATCGTGTGCATCTCCACGGCCGGCAGGGAACTTTCCGTTGGAGCTTCATCGAAAATATAGGCGAACTGGCGCCGCAGAGTGTGCTGCGCGCTTTCGGAAGCGTAGACCGGCACCATGCCGCCCTGTTTTAAATTGTAAGGCCGAATATCGTCGAGTCCCAGAATGTGGTCCGCGTGCGCGTGCGTATAGATGACCGCATCCAGACGATCGATGCGTTCGCGCATGGCCTGCGACCGAAAATCCGGAGTCGTATCGATCACCACGTTGCGGCCATTGTATGCCAGCAGTACCGACGGACGCGTGCGCTTGTCGCGAGGATCCTGCGATTCGCACACCGCGCAATGGCAGCCAA
Organism: uncultured Acidobacteriota bacterium; assembly: GCA_963703675.1. GTDB lineage: Bacteria > Acidobacteriota > Terriglobia > Acidiferrales > UBA7541 > Palsa-295. The sequence goes on from CAVPFH010000022.1 coordinate 212,042, forward strand.
GCGTGGGAACACCCATCGATGTGCCGGAACCCAGAAAAGTTAAGAGAAGGGAACTCATTGTGCGGTGGGATGCTGGGAACTTTGCTTTTGATTCATTGTAGGTAAATGCTGCGGTAGAGACTTCATCTCGGCGAGTCTATTCTGATGATACCCACATAGGGTATCCATCAGAGACCGGCTGCGGTGGACAGAATCATCAGGCGCCGCGCAACGATCCCAGCCGACTACTTGGCCTTAGCCTTTTTGGCCATCTGTTCCGCGGCGGTTTTGGAAATTTCCATGAACGTTAGTTTCAGGCTGCCGAGCACTTCGAGCAGCAAGCCGTCTTCTTCCTTCGACAGGTTTCCGCGCGTTTTCTCGCGCAGCGCGTCCAGCATGTCGATCACTTCGCGCGCGCCTTCCAGATCCAAGAAGGCCTGACCGGTTCGCGGGTCCGCCATTCCTCCGAGCATTGCTGCCGCGTTGCGAGTGAGGAAATCGACCAGCATCTGAAAGCTGCGCGAGGTCGGCGCATTTGCCCCGCCGGCTTCATCGCTAAATTCATCACGACCCGCCATCTCCTGCGATGATTCGGGAGCTATGAGCTCATGTGCGTCGGTGGCCTTGTCGGCGGCCACTGGAGCGCCTTTCGTGGTCGATTTGCCCGTGCCGGCCGCGGATGCTGCGGCTTTGGCCTTTTGCTGTAGCTGGCCGGCGGCTTTCTTCTCCGCTGCCTCTTCGTCGCGGCGTTCCTGTTCCACCACGTCTTTGCGCAACTCACCGTCCTCGCCGAACAGGCGGCGGTCAATTACCTTGAATGTCTCGTCTTGCTTCGAATCAGCCACGGCAGGTACCCTCGGAGTCGCTCTGGAAGTTACATCGAAGTTTAACATCCGCCGCCATTCCTCGACAAGTAAACCCGCCCGCCGGCGTACTGGAAACGCATCCGGTCGCAAAATTCGGCAACGTAGGCTAACCTATTGCATCCAACAACCCTGACCCTAAGCGTCCGAGGAATTCATGCCACGAAGCGCAGCAAAGACCCTCAAGAACGCCGCGCGCCGAACGAAAAGCGCATCGAAGCCGGCGACGATTCAACGACGGCTACTTTCGGCAAAAGCAGCGCGTCCGATCGCCATCTATCACGAACATCCGCGCTGGTTCCTTCCGCTCTTCGCTGAACTGAACCGTCGCGGTATTCCGTATGAGCGTCTGGACGCCGCCCGTCATCATTTCGAGTTCTCGCCGAACGGCGACCGGCAATATGGACTTGTTTTCAATCGCATGAGTCCATCGGCGTGGACTCGCGGAAACGCCCATGCGATTTTCTACACACTGAGTTACCTTGCGCATTTGGAGAAATCGGGCGTTCGAGTCGTCAACGGCAGCTATGCGTTCCGAGTGGAAACCTCCAAGGCCTTGCAACTGTCGCTGCTGCATGCGCTTGGCTTGCCGCACCCTCGGTCGGCGGTCATCAATCACCCCTCCGAAGCCGTTGCCGCAGCGCGCAAACTGCGTTTCCCAATTGTGGTAAAGCCCAACATCGGTGGAAGCGGGGTGGGCATCGTGCGATTTGATTCTATCGATCGGCTCGAATCCGCTGTTCGTGACGGAACCATCAACCCCGGCCTCGATTCCACCGGCATCGTTCAGGAATTTATTCCAGCGCGCGGCGGTCATATCACGCGAGTCGAGACGCTCGGTTACAAATACCTTTACGGCATCAAGGTCTTCACCTCGGGCGAGACTTTTGATTTGTGCCCTATGGACATTTGCAAGACCAGCGATGGCGCTGAGATCAAAACTGCCTGCGTCGTGGAAGGTGCAAAGACAGCCTTGTGTGTGGAAGGGTACCGGCCACCGCCGAAAATCATCAAGGATGTCGAGCGCATTTTCCGTGAAGCGCAAATCGAAGTGGGCGGGCTCGAATACTTCATCGACGACCGCGACGGCCGACTCTACTACTACGACGTCAATGCGCTCTCGAATTTCGTTTCCGACGGGCCGCGCATTGTCGGCTTCGATCCGTTTGCGCGCCTGGTGGACTACCTGGTGGCTGAATCGGAAAAACTTCAACGGGATGGGCGAAGTTAGAAACAGACGCGGCTTCAGGGTTAGAGCCCTTGTTCTTTGTGCGGTTAACGGCGGGGGGCTGAAACCCCGCCCTTCCGGCTAGCGAGCTGTCGTTCAGGCTTGCTCGCCCCCTGTTTTTATCGAGTCATTTTTCTGTGAAGGAGCTGCTTGATGCATTACGGCTATTGGCTTCCGGTTTTCGGCGGGTGGCTTCGCAATGTACAGGACGAACAGATGCAGCCCACCTGGGATTACGTTTCGCGTCTCGCACGTCGCAGTGAAAAAATCGGATACGACCTTACCCTCATCGCCGAACTGAATTTGAACGATATTAAAGGAGTCGACGCTCCATCGCTTGACGCCTGGTCCACCGCGGCTGCGCTCGCAGCCATCACCGAATCGCTGGAATTGATGATCGCGGTGCGTCCAACGTTTCATTTGCCCGCATTACTGGCCAAGCAGGCTGCGAATATCGACCAGATCAGCAATGGGCGCGTTTCACTGAACGTAGTCTCATCGTGGTGGGCCGAAGAAGCCGGGAAGTACGGTGTTCAATTCGACCAACACGACGACCGTTATGCGCGTACTTCGGAGTGGCTCGACATCGTGGACGCTGCGTGGAAACAAGATCACTTCTCGTACTCCGGAAAATATCATTCGGTGCACGATCTGGTTTTACAACCCAAGCCAGTGTCGAAGCCTCGCCCGACGATCTACGCGGGAGGGGAATCGGAGGCTGCCAAGGAATTGATTTCGCAGAAATGCGACGCGTTTGTGATGCACGGCGACTCGCCTGCGCGCGTTAGCGACAAAATCCGTGACATGTCTGAGCGCCGCGAACGCAGAGACCTGCCGGCGATGAAGTTCGGAGTAGCCGCCTACGCCATCGTCCGAGAAACCGAGCAGGAAGCGCGTCAGGAGCGCGCACGTATTACCGACGTGAAGCAAAACGCCGCGGGCTACCAGAACTACCAGCAATGGCTGGCGAATACCCAGCTTGAACAGCGCGTTTCGCTCGAAGAATATTCCGTTTCCAATCGCGGCTTGCGCTCTGGGCTGGTGGGCACTCCGCAACAGGTGGCAGACCAAATCGGTGAGTTCGAGCGTGCGGGAGTGAATCTGCTGCTATTGCAATTCAGCCCGCAGGCGGAAGAGATGGAACGGTTCTCAGATTCTGTCATCCGCCGGGCCACCCCGGCTCACGCAGCCGCGAGCTGAACGCACTGCGCAGTCCGTGCAGTGAACAGAAAGCCTCGGACTCGGAGGTTGGAGCGACTTTGATTAGCAAACTTTGATGGCGGCCGAGGCTTTGCCTTCAGGGGCTAACGTCCCCAGCAAAGGCGCTTCTTTATGTCGGAGCTAATGCTGCGATTCTCCAATAATCCCCGCCACATCGTGTTACGCCTGTGGCCAAGTCAGTGGCCGCATCTTTATCATCCGCACCGCGTGCGTTCCCGGTGGGATTAGTGCGACCCCCTACGCCGGGCTGCTATGTTCTCTTGACGCCACTCGCCTCATCACCCATTATTCTTGCGTAAAAAGTTCACTCGCCAGCGACGACGAGGAGCGTTGTGTCTTCTAATCGCAAAGTTCCCAAAAAAGAGCGCGCGAAAGCGCGAATGAAGTCGACCGTGCGCGTCCAAAAGGCTTCGGCGGATCCCCGCATTCCGCTCACTCCGCGTGACAGACTGGCGGGTGAATGGTTTGCCAAACTGGTCGCGCTGCAAGGAAGGTTGCGCGGGCCCAAGGGATGTCCGTGGGATGCTGAACAGACGCACCAGTCGCTGCGCAAATTTTTGATTGAAGAGACGTACGAAGTGCTTGAAGCGATGGAATCGAGCGATCCGCGCAAATTCGCTTCGGAATTGGGCGATTTGTTGCTTCAGGTGGTGTTTCATTCGATCTTAGCCGAGGAAACCGGTGCTTTCACCGTTTCCGACGTCGTTGAATCCATTCATGAAAAGATGATCCGGCGCCACCCCCACGTTTTCGGCAACGCGAAAGCCAAAGACTCCGCAGCAGTACTGAAGAACTGGGAACAGATTAAGGCAGAAGAACGCGCGGAAACTCGCGAAAGTAAGAATGGAAAGCAAGCGTCGCGCGCCGGTAAATCGGCGGCCGCTGAGTCCATCCTCGCTGACGTTCCGCGCTCACTTCCCGCTGTCCTGGAAGCTTACCAACTCACGCGGCGTGCTTCTCACATCGGCTTCGATTGGGACAATCTCACCGCGGTTTTCGACAAACTAGACGAGGAAAGACGGGAAATATTCAGCTTGCTGAACGATGCGCGAATATCATACAACGTGGGTCGACCCGGCGAACCCATCCCTGCACACCTCGAGGAAGAAGTGGGCGATCTTTTGTTCGTCGCCGTAAACGTGGCTCGTTTTCTGGGCGCTGATCCGGAAATCGCGCTCAAGAAAGCGAATCGCAAATTTCTGACGCGGTTTCAATGGATGGAATCAGCCGCGGTCGCGGAGGGTGGCCGTCTCGCCGATTTGCCGCGCGAACGAATGGAAGCCCTGTGGGATCTCTCCAAATCCCAGCCGTTGCCCGACGAACCGCATGAGGCTGCGAACGTAAAATGAGCGCCACCGCTGACATGACTTTCGCGCAGCCGAGCGACATCGAAATCCGTCATTGCGAAACACTGGTCGAATACGAAACCTGCGTTCGACTGGAGCGGCTTGTATGGGGTGAACAGATCGCGGTCCCGTCGGCGATATTTGTGGTGGCGCACCATACCGGTGGGCAAATCCTCGGTGCATTTGACGGCGAAAAACTGGTGGGCTTCACGCTGGCCCTGGCCGGCAACCGGAAAGGGAAGCCGTTCCTGCACTCCCATATGACTGCGGTGTTGCCCAATTACCAGAACCAGGGGGTCGGGCGGCGGCTGAAACTCTTTCAGCGCCATGAGGCTCTTAAACGAGAGATTCGCCTGATTGAGTGGACCTTCGACCCTCTTGAATTGAAAAACGGCCATTTCAACTTCGTGCGGCTCGGTGCGATTGCGCGGCGTTACATTCCGGACTGTTACGGCATTACTGAAAGCCCGCTGCATGCCGGGCTGCCGACAGACCGCCTGATCGCGGAGTGGTGGATTGATTCCGATCGGGTGAAAAACATTCTCGCAGCCAATGCGCCTCCCGCTCCCATTGATATACAAACGATTTCCTTACCCGCCAACATCAGCGACGCCAAGGCAGCCGACCGCGAATCGGCGGCTAACATTCAACAGGGCATACGCGAGCAGTTCCAGAGGTTGTTTCATCAGGGATACGTTGTGACCGGACTCGAACCTCGCGAGGAAACTACGGATTACATTCTGGAACCTGCCGCTTCCGTCGCTGGCCTCCGTCTGCCAGAATATCGCCCGGAAGAATTCGAAGACTAGAATCCACTATCGAAACGATCGAACAAATTCACGACGAATATGCGTCTTCGTAAAATTATCCTGCGCGAAATCCATATGCCGCTGGTGGCGCCATTCGAAACCAGCTTCGGCAGCACTTCGCTACGCCGGATTTTGCTGATCGAGGCCGACGTGGACGGCATTGCGGGCTGGGGCGAATGCACCGCTGGCGAAGATCCCTTCTACTCCTGTGAAACCGTAGAGACAGCGCGGCACATCATCCGCGATTTTCTGTGGCCTATCTTAAAGGACAGGGAATTCGATTCCGCCTCAGAAGTGTTCGATCTTTTCCCTCGCGTACGCGGGCACAATATGGCCAAGGGCGCGGTAGAAGCCGCTATTTGGGATGCCGAAGCCAAACACAAAAAACTGCCGTTAGCGGAATTACTCGGCGGCGTGCGCAATGAAATTTCTTCGGGGGTTTCGATCGGCATTCAGCCTTCCGTCGACACGCTGATCGCCAAGGTTGAAAAAGAACTCGCCGCCGGTTATCAGCGCATCAAAATCAAGATCAAGCCTGGCAATGATGTGAAACCTGGGCGCGCCTTGCGGCAACGCTTTCCGCGCATTCGTCTGATGATGGACGCGAATTCCGCCTACAGGCTGGAAGACGCTTCGCTGCTTAAGCAGCTCGATGAGTTTTATCTCATCATGATCGAGCAACCGCTTGGCTACGACGACATCTATTCGCATGCGGCGTTGCAACGTCAGCTTGAAACTCCCGTCTGCCTCGACGAGTGCATCCACGATATCGAGCATGCGCGTGCTGCGATCGACATTGGCGCCTGCAAAATTATCAATATGAAGCTCGGCCGGGTCGGCGGTCACACTGCTGCGCGACGCATTCACGATCTCTGCCAATCGAGATCGATCCCGGTGTGGTGCGGAGGCATGCTGGAATCCGGAATCGGCCGGGCTCACAACATCGCCATGTCTACGCTGCCAAATTTCACTCTGCCCGGCGATGTCTCCGCCAGTCGACGATATTGGACCGAAGACATCATCGAACCTGAAGTCGAAGTTACGCCCAAGGGGACCATCCGCGTGCCTACTGTTCCGGGTATCGGCTACACGCCTCGAATCGATCGCATTGAGCAGCTCACCAAACATCGCGAGGTTTTGGATTAATGGCCCCGCTGCGAATGCCGGTGAAAGAACGAGCCGAAAATTGAACTCGCCCGCCGTTGCAACGTCCGAATCCGATCCGTCCCGCCCGAGCAAACCCGTCCTGCTGTTCTGGCTTTTTGTAATGCTGATGCTCTGGTCGCTGAATTACGTGGCCGGAAAAATCGCGCTGCGCACCATCGACCCGATTACGGCGGCTTGTCTTCGGTTGGAGTTGGCCGCGATCGTCATGCTGCCCTTATACTACATGCGCCGCGAGCGCAGCCCGCTTCGCGTGCGCGATATCTGGCCTTTCGCGTACCTGGGTTTCTTCGGAGTGGTGGTCAACCAGGGATTTTTCACCGTCGGGCTAAATTTCACTACCTCCGATCATTCCGCGGTCATTATCGCGCTCGGGCCGATCATCATCCTGTTCCTGGCGCGTGCTCTGAATCTGGAGCGTTTCACCGTCGGCAAGATTGTCGGCATGGCCATTTCATTCGTTGGAGTGTATTTGCTCGAAACCGAGCATGGCTCGCCGAGGAATTCGCCCCTGCTGTTGGGAGACATGATCACCCTGGGCGGCGTGATTGGTTTTTCGTTCTATGCAGTCCTGGGGAAGAGAGTTGCAGCTGAATATGACGCCATCTCCATGAACACGTTCAATTGCGTCGCAGCTGCGATTATTCTTCTGCCTCTCAGCATCCGGCAGGCGCTTCATCTCGATTGGCACCGCGTCACCTGGAGTGGCTGGCTAGGCGTAATCTACATGGCGATCGGTAGTTCTCTCGCGGCCTACACAATATTTTTCTGGGTACTTCGCTACATGAGCGCTTCGCGCGTGGGCGCCATGAGCTATTTTCAGCCTGTCGTGGTGATTTTTTTGTCGATGCTATTTCTCGGCGAACACCCTACACGTAACCTGCTTGGAGGCACAGCCCTCGTTTTGCTGGGCGTATTCTTGGCCGAGAGAGGTCGAGGATAGGATGCCAAGGCCAGCCTTCGCAGCGCATTGCCGGCAGCATGATGCATGTGCCGCGCCTACGGCGCTTGCTGATCGCGCTGCGAGTGTCCCACGGTTGCTCTGACCCCCAACAACCTGACCCTTTGCGCTTGCAGCGATTTTTACTGCAGCCAGTAAACCTGTGCCCGCCTTCCAACAAGGGTTGCCACACTGACCCCGGCGCGCATTACTTTGCTCCCCAGTCAAACGGAACTTTTTCGGAGCACCCGTGTTATAGCCATCGGGGTAATTCTTGAAAATGGCTTTGGCGCTGAATTCACAGCACATAGAACATTGCAACCAACAGCAACAGTGGGGAGTCAAATGGTGTAGAATCGCCGCATGGCGGTTCGCACTGAAGCAGTTATTCGGTGGAGGGACCAAAATGAAGCCCACCTTTCTTAGATTTGTTTTCACGGCAGTCGCATCGATGGCACTCCTGTGCGCGCCTTCTGCGTTCGCGCAGCGCGGAGGCGGTGGTCACGGTGGTGGTGGTGGTGGCGGTGGCTTCCACGGTGGCGGTGGAGGCGGTGGCTTCCACGGTGGCGGTGGTGGCGGTGGCTTCCACGGTGGCGGTGGAGGAGGCGGTTTCCACGGCGGCAGCGGGGGCGGTGGACATTACAGCGCGCCTCGCGGCGGTAGTTATAGCGGCGGTTATCGCGGTGGCAGTTACGGCGGGAACCGAGGCGGCGCCTACGGCAGCAGCGGTAACCGTTATTCGATGTCGCCTTCGGGACGTTCCTATTCAGCCGGCGGGCGCTCTTCAAACTCTTACAGTGCGGCAAATCGTTCCGGCAATTCCTACAATGCGGCGGGCAACCGCGGAGGCGCGTCTGCTGCAGCGGGCAACCGCGGCTCGACCATGCCGTACTTCGGACGCAGCGGCGGCACTAATACAGCAGGCGGGGCGGCCCGCGGTGGCGCGAATTCCAATACGTACGCCGGGAGCCGTGGTGCAATTCCCTCGGCCGGCGCCAATGGCGCGCGTAGTGCGACAAACGCACCTTCGAGCAGCGCCAACGCCGCGCGCGGATCGACGACAGCGCCCGCGGCCAGTGCTCGCGGCGCTCAGACCAATTCTTTAGCTGCCGCATCTCGCGGCTCGGGGTCGGCGGTTTCAGCGAACCGCGCCGTGTCTAACATAGAAAGCTCTCACTTCGGCAACTCCGCTTCTTTCAGCGGGCGGGGCAGCAGCTCAACAGCCTCGGGATCTCGGTTCAGCAATACCTCGCTCAGCTCCGCACGATTCGGATCAGCCGGACGCGCCAGCACTCCGAGGCTCAGTGGTTTGAATGTGCACGCTGGCTCGAATTCTTTCTCGGGCAGCAGGTCCTTTAGCGGCTCCGGATTTCACAGCGCTGGCATCAGCAACGGATACCATGGAGGCTACGGCTGGCACGGCGGTTATGGCGGCTGGGGCTGGCGCGGTGGCTGGGGTTGGGGCGGTTGGGGTTGGGGCTGGGGTTGGGGCCTCGGTTGGGGCGGCTGGTGGGGTCCGGGATGGGGTTTCGGGTGGGGCTGGCCGGGATACGTCGGCTACTATGATCCCTCCTGGTATAACCCGTACTGGGGCTGGCCCGGATATGGCGATGGTTACCCGGGCTATGGCGTCACATACAGCGACCCGAATTATTCCAGCTCAGACATGAGCCCCAATGGCAATTACGGTTACAACAACAATTCCGGGAACTACAACTCCGCGGCACCCGCCTACAATGCTGGCGTTAATTCCGCGGACAATTCCGTCGAAGCCGTAGATCCCGGCACGCCGGACGACAATCCGATTACCGGCAACGTCGCGAATTCTACGCCAACCGTTCTGATTTATTTGAAGGACGGCACCACGTACGCGGCGAGCGACTATTGGCTGACAGACGGTAGGCTCCACTACATCGTGAACTATGGCGGCGAAAGTACGTTGGACATGAATGACGTGGACTTGCAACGCACCGTTGATGAGAACGCGCGCCGCGGCGTTCATTTCTCGCTGAAGCCGAAACCGAATCGCATGGAGCCGCAACCGAGTTCCCATGGCGATAATTCCGCGCCGAACACGGATCAAACATCGCGGCCCAACCGAGACAACAACGAGGCACCGGCAGCAACCCCTGCACCAGAACCGGTGCCGCAGACACAAACCACGTCTCAGACAATGTAATCAGGGCCACATAACAATCAGCAGCTTAACGGGCGAGCTTCGGCTCGCCTTTTTTTTCGGCGTGCTCCGGCGCCTTCGACCGTTATTCTGATCGAGTGAGCAGCCTACTCGGTTGGGTGTCGTGTGGCACCTACGGCGCTCCGGTGATCTTTGCCCATCTTTTCCCACGCTGACGCTGTGCCTTAGGAATGATGTTCGAGGCGTCTTCTGACAAGCGGTCTTGAATGCTAGCTCTGGAAACGAGCGTGGAGCGCAGCAAGCAGCGGCCCTACAAATGCTTTACAACCTGAGCTGGCTATTCCGGGTGAGATCACTATTCCTTCCCTAAGTATAAAACCTTACGTCTGCCGGACATTCCTTTGACATGGGTGTGACAAATCGCCAGGACCCACTGCTCTAACTTGACCGTGGCAAACAACCGTTCGCGCCGCCCTGGGGCCTGGCGGTTGGAGGCACACTTCTTCAGAGGAGCCAATCCGTGAAGCACCTGAATAGAACAGTACGACTAAGCGTCCTTGCTGCTTTTGTTTTTGGGTTCCTTCCCGCGGCAACACTCGCGCAGCACTACACGCAGACCAATCTTGTTTCCGATCTATCCGGCCTCGCTCCGGTCACCGACCCCAATCTCAAGAATCCCTGGGGAATAACGCGCAGCGCCACTAGCCCTTGGTGGGTCGCTAATAATAATTCGGGGACTTCCACCCTTTACACCGGCACCGGAAGCATTGTTCCGTTAGTCGTCGTCGTTCCGCCACCGAAGAGCACTCCCGACGCAGTGTCCGCTCCGACCGGAATCGTATACAACGGCAGCAGCAATTTCCGGCTAGCTCCAGGCAAGCCGGCTGTATTTATTTTTGCGACCGAAGATGGAACGATTTCCGGCTGGAATCCTGGCCTCACCGACGGAAAGCACGCCGTCCTGGTCGTCGACAATTCTGATAACGGATCTCCAAACGGCGCGGTCTACAAGGGCGCCACATCCGGTGACATCTACGGCTACACCGTCCTTTACGTCACGAATTTCCGCTCCGGCAAAGTCGAGGTTTACAATTCCCAGTTCCAACGCATTTACCTGGAGCCCCATGCTTTCGAAGACGAGCGCATTCCATACGGCTACGCTCCGTTCAATGTGCAGAACATAGGCGGCGACATTTTCGTAACGTATGCAAAACAGGACGCGCAGCGGCATGACCCCGTTTTCGGGAACGGCGGCGGCTTCGTTAATATTTACAACACACACGGCAGGCTTTTGCGGCATCTCGAAGATGGATGGTTCGACGCACCTTGGGGGTGGTATGGACGCCTCGCGATTTCGGCCACTTCAGCAATCACATCCTGGTAGGTAACTTCCGAAGCGGCTGGATCGGTGCTTACGACGGCTTCACCGGAAAGTTCCAAGGTTTTCTGAAGAATGCGAACGACGACTCACTGATATTTCTAGATGGAATCTGGTCGCTCACTTTCGGAAACGATGGAAAGGCCGGCCCCGCCACCACACTGTATTTCACTGCAGGCCTCAATGACGAAAATGACGGATTGTTCGGAACGTTGACTCCCATCGCCGCCGAAGAGGAGGGTGATGTCGAGTAGCGATTAACACATGCTCTGTAATGCCACGACCTGCCCTTAGCCACGAATTGTAACCTCTGTAAAAAACCGGGCGAGGTAGCCGCCAATCGGCAGACGCCCCGCCCGGTGCCTTCCCCAAATTAACTGCTACTTTCTTGGAGCGGAATGCGACGCCGGCGCCTGTCTCTGCTGCAATTGTTGCTGTTGTTGTGTGTGTCTCTGCACCATCTGCTGCGTCTGTTGCTGGTGTTTTTGTTCGACCTGCGCCTTCGCCTGCTCGTTTGCGTTCTGTTTGGCCAGCTGCTGATGCTCTTTGTCCTGCTGCGCCTGCAACTTCTGTCTTTCCTGGTTTTGCTTCGCCATCAGCTGGTCCTGCTGCTGCTGGTATTTCTGGTCTGTCTTAGGGTTGCCGGTGTTCGGAGCAGCGGGGCGCTCGGCAGGAGGCAGTTCGTTGGGATGGACGGCATTTGGCTTGCCGGCGCTGGTTTCGGTTCGCGCACTGTTGGATCCACCATGTGGTTCTTCTTTGTAGGAACCTTCCTTAGCTGGCACTCCGGCCTTAAAATCGCCTGGCCGCCCCGTTGCCGCTACAGAGGGTTTGCCGTGATTTACGGACGCACGTAAATCTCGGTTCGCGCGCGCCGCCTGTATGTGTTGCGCCTGCGCGGCTACCGGCCCGATGTGCCGGTCGTGCTCGGCGGCTTCCTCCTGCGCGCTAGGACGCGCATCAATACCGCCGTGTCCTCCGTTGTAGCTGACGCGAACGTCATTATGAATATCAACCCGGTTCTCGTAGACGTTGTGGATGATATTCACATTCACGTTAAGGACTGCGCGGTTGTAGAAGAAGTGTCCGTTGTCCCAACGCCCACCATCGAAACCGTGCCCGAAGTATCCGAAACCGTAGTTAATTCCGCCGTAGAAGCCCACGACCGGTCCCCAGTAGCCCCCGTGCCACAAAAAGGCCGATCCACCCCAGCCCCACCATCCGGGAGTCCAGAAGAAGCCGACTTCGGGCGCCAGGATCCACGTCCCAGGTACCCAATAGTAATCGGCATCGTCGGCGTCCCAGGCCCAATATCCGGGAGTCCACAGGTAGCCGTCGCCGGGGCAGACGGGTTGTTCGTAAACAGGGATTTCAGGCGGGGCAATTGTGACTGATACGGCCACTTGCGCGAACGATGGCACCGCAGCAGCCAACAAAACGAACGCGAAGAACAATGATCGAATAAGCGTGGTCATACGCATCGATTGCACATCCTCCTGCCTGGGCATCCCTCGCTTACCCGTTGTCGCTTTGGTGCTGCGGGCTGCGTGGACTGACAGGCAAAATTCCAGGGGCCCTAGGAATCAAAGTCAAGCGGTTTGCTGCATGAAATTGTAGTATTTTCCGGTTGGCTTCCCATCGGGTTATGACTGTATGGGACCAAACGAACCACCGAGACGGTAAACTTACCAAGTGGGCTCAGGCAAGTTGATTTTGAAACTAGCGGCGGTGCGCTACAGCGAAATCGGACGAGAAAACCTGACAAAATAAAAATGGCGCCGCACCTGATGGTCGCGACGCCATATTCGAACTCAGCCTGCTCCGCCACGGCACGCTCAACACGCCGTCTGCAGCCAGGGTAGGAAATTGAATTTAATAGGAGCTTTTGCTGCCTGCGCCTGCGGTTTCCAATTCTTGTGCGACGGCGTGCGATTTTGATTTTCCGTTACGCTCAATCTCGATTTGGCCCTTCAAGTAAGCGCCGTCCTCGAACAAGATCCGTCCGGCAGTAATATTTCCGATAACCGAGCCATCCTTCTTCACCTCAACGCGATCGCCTGCGTGCAGATTTCCGCGCACTTTTCCGTATACGATTACTTCACGCGCATGCACGTCGGAAACGATCTCGCCGTTCTGTCCCACGGTCAGGCGCTGGCCTTTCAGGGAAATGCCGCCTTCCACCTTTCCGTCAATGCGCAAATCTTCCTCGCCCGAGATCTGGCCTTTGATGGTCAGTCCCGCGCCTAGAGTCGCAAACGGACGCGCCCCACCTTCACTGGCGTGTGCCGGTTCGAAAGCCTGAGCAGGCGTTGGGATATTCGGGTTGTAGTTTGGGTTCGTGTAATGCGGCGTTGCTGACTGCGGTGTTACCGAGTTCGCCGAGCCTGGATTAGTGCCATCGGGCTGTTTGCTGCTCCACATTTTCTCCTCCGGTTTGGGCCCAGATCGTCGCTTCGTGCGGGACGCTGCATCAATCTAAACATGCCGTCGCGGGTGAACAATTACAAATCGTAACGAGCGTGTCCCTTATTGAACTGTACGCACGAACAGGCGAGATTTCGCCAGCATTCGTCCGGCGCTAAAATTGATCATTGCGAACTACGAATTCCGCAATCGGTCTAGTTGTTGCGAATCGAACTGCCGTAATTGCACAGTGCATTTCTGCTTCCATTGTCATGTCGGCTCTGACGTTTCGTTATGTGCGTTGGAATGAAACGAAAAGTGCATCCACTCTGGCGGGATCGGGCAACTGCGGTTCTAAACTTTAATTCTCGAAAGCGACGAATACCGCGGGCTTCGGTCGGAACGTAGGCGTGACTACGCTAGTGACTCCGGCCGTTCCCGTTCGTCTTGGGCGCCGCTATCGGGGTGTAAACGTGCCAGAAATCGCTGTCGCTGTCGTTTCCGAATTCCACCGCGACATTATTCTTGCCCCATAGTTTTGGCTTCACATATACGACGCGGCACTCGCGTTCCTCTTGCGTGAAGCTGTTCACCAGCAGAACGGTTTGGCCGGTTTGTACTCGGGGAGTCAGTGGAATTAGTCCGCCATGAGCGCTCACTGCGTCGGTGGTGGTGATGTCCCGAAACGGGCGGTTATCAGGAGTACGCCCGTAAACTTGCACGGGGATACTCAGCGGCAGGCGCTTGCTGCGGCGTTGTTTTTCCATCACGGCCTCTCAGTGTGAGGTGGGGAAGGCACCAATAAAATACCGCTGTTCGGACTTACAGACAATAGTACTCCGTAAGCCGGTCTAGCCGCGCCCTTTTGCTGCCCGCATTATTAGCCTTAATGTAACAATCGGGCTCGCTTCCTCGCAGCCGCCCGCGGCCGCACAATTGGTCGATTATCTTGAGTGTCTATAGTCCGGTAACCAGCACCGCTCTGAACCGCACTTTGCCACTCATCATTGCGTCATAGGCTTCGGCGGCGCGTTCCAGCGGGAAAGTCTGGATCATAGGGCGCACGCCAGTCAGGGCGCTGAAGGCCATCGTGTCCTGTGAATCGATCGAGGCTCCGGATGGCCAGCCCATCACGGAACTGCGGGTATTGATCACGGTTCCGGCCTGCACTTCCAAGGGCTTGTCCGGAATACCCAACACCAACAACTTTCCATCGATCCCCAGCCCGCCAACGGCATCGTTCATCGCCTGCGCGCTTGGAGCTGTTCCCAGGATGACTTTTGCTCCGCCTAGCTTTTGGAGCTCCTTCGCCACATCCTGAGTTTTGCTGTCGATATAAATTTGCGCCCCTAATTTCTTGGCCAGATCAGCCTCGTCCGAACCGCGGGCAATCGCGACAGTTTTTAGTCCCATCTTCGCCGCAAATTGAACACCGAGATGGCCTAATCCTCCCAGTCCAAGCACCGCCACAAGATCGCCGGGACCGACTCCGGTATGACGCAGGGAATTAAACGTCGTGACGCCCGCGCACATCAACGGACCAGCCTCAGCCGCTTTCAAGTCTTCCGGAATCGATGCAAGGGTCCCGGCGTGCGCGATCATGTATTCAGCATAGCCACCATCGAAATTAAAGCCCGTTACCTCGCGGTCAATCAGGCACATACTGAAATTTCCACGGCGGCAGCTATCGCAATAGCCGCAGTGTCCGCCATGCCAGCCAACTCCGACGCGATCCCCGACTTTCCAACCTCTTACCCCTTCACCGAGCGAATCGATCACCCCGGCCACCTCGTGTCCCGTAACACGTGGGTACTGCAGACCCGGCCATACTCCTTCTTTCACGAACATATCGCTGTGGCAGACCCCGCACGCCTGCACTTTTATTCGCACCTCTCCGGGCCCAGGCTGAGGTATTTCGCGCTCGACTAATTCAAAGGGTCCCTTCGCCCTGGCGATCTGGACTGCACGCATCTTTGCCATTATTTCCTCCGCCTAAGAGAGCCTTTATTTCTTGTAGGCGATGCCACCTCACATCCTTCGATGCTGGGGCGTGCGGGAAGTCTCATTTTGTTTTCCGGCGCTAACCACCGTTTTGGACAGTCTTGCAGTGGCCTCTAACGCCGTCGTCCTGAGCCAAGCGCTGGATCTCTCTTGGATTTCCTCCGAGATGGCGCAACCGGAGTCCGCGCCTGCGTTGCCATGACGCGCTAAAGGGCGCGGCGCTACACTTAAATCTTAGACCGAGAGCCAAGTTCAAAGCTTGTCGCCGGCGTGTAGGTGTTTCCGGACCTCGTTAGATATATTTCCGAACCTCATCTGTGGTTGCATAGGCCCCGGCCGCGTGTTAGCTTCCGGCCCGATATGAATGAAACTTCTGCACCACAACACAATTCGTCACGCAAACGCATCGCCGTGATTCCCGGAGACGGCATCGGCAAGGAAGTCATACCAGAAGCCGTAAAAGTTCTACGAGCCGCAGCTGCTGCCGGTGGCCGCGAAGTCTCCTTCAAGAATTTTGATTGGGGCGCCGACCGCTATCTCCAGGACGGGACCACGCTACCACCAGACGCCGTGGAAATGTTTCACCGCGATTTCGATGCGATCCTGCTGGGCGCAATGGGCGACCCGCGCGTCCCAACGAATATCCATGCCGCCGACATCCTGCTGGGCCTGCGATTCAAGCTCGATCTGTACGTCAATGCGCGCCCGTGCGTGCTCTTCGACAAACGGTTCACGCCGCTGAAAGACCGCACTGAGAGGGATGTGAACTTCGTAGTTTTTCGCGAGAACACCGAAGGGCTATACGTCCAAATGGGCGGCAACTTCAAGAAGGGAACTGCGGACGAAATCGCGATTCAAGAGGATCTGAACACGCGGAAGGGCGTCGAGCGCATCATTCGCTACGCATTCGAATTTGCGCGGCGAAAGGGTCTGAAACGCGTCTGCATGAGCGACAAATCGAACGCGCTCACATTTGCTCATGATCTCTGGCAGCGTGTGTTCAAGCAAGTGCGCGCAGAATATGCGGATATTGAATCATCGCACCAGTACATCGACAATTTGCTGATGCAGATGGTGCGCGATCCTTCGCAATTTCAGGTCATTGTCACCTCCAATCTCTTTGGCGATATCGCCAGCGACTTGGGCGCGCAGTTAGCGGGTGGCTTAGGTCTGGCGCCGTCGGGGAATATACATCCGGGCCAGGTTTCGCTGTTTGAGCCGGTTCACGGTTCTGCACCAAACATTGCCGGCAAGGGCATCGCCAATCCGATGGGTTCAATCCTTACGGTCGCGATGATGTTCGAGTATTTGGGATGGCAGCCGGAAGCCGACGCCATCGCTCAGAATGTGCGTGCTGCACTGAAGGAAGGGAAGGTGCCCGCAGAACTCGGCGGTGTCCTCACCACTCGCGAAGTCGGCGACTGGGTAGCGAATTCCATCACTAAATCGGGGATTTCGAATTAACCCAGGAGGCGGAGGACGGGCGTGACTGACGTGCAGTGGCCGGTTTGTAGTCGCAGATCGATCCTGAAAGCGAGCGGTCTGGCGCTCCTCCCGCTGGCCATTCCCTCAATGAGTCACGTGACGCGGACAGAACGCTTTCTCCTCAAGCAGAGGAGAACCAGGCTCCGATGACGGCCACCGGCGGCACCGACCCGTATCCGATTCCCTGGCCGCACGAGAACGGCAGCCATAACCAGCCAGCAGGGCGAACCTGGAGCCTTCACACATCTAACATTTCAAAGGCCGCATGGCGCGATGCTCACGTTCACGGGCACCGACAACAAGGCAGAGCGAATGGCATTCGCCAGCCCAACTACCGATGATGTGTGATCCTGGGCGATTACTGGGCCGCGCGTACCACGCAGCACGGCACCTTCACCCACATATGACTTACTCTGTTCCGGGGCAGGCTGCCCCCCCCGAACCGGGTCCACGATTTTCATCCTCCCATTTCGCCTGCGGGCCTGTACTGGGTTGTGCCGGTTCCCGAAGACGGCTTGAACATCCATCCTGACGGAAAAACCTTCACCCTGGATATGCGCGACGTCTCAGTCGTGGACCCTATGAAGACGCTTCCAAGCACTTCAAATTCACCGGCGCTCGCGCCACATGCCAACTTGAAGCACAAGTTGAAGTCCCATCGATTGTTTTTTCGTGGAAGCCCGATCCGCTTTGAAACATCCAGGTGCGATTTCGCCGTAGTCAGCGATGAAGTCAAAGGAAGATACTATGACAGCGGCGCGAGTTGAAGCATAGCTTGAACTCAAGTCGTGGCCGATACGGCAGCGATATTTTCTAAAGCTGTGGCCTTAAAGTTTACCCTGAATTCCTAGTCACTCGGCTGCATCCCGGCTTTATATGCGTGCCGACAGCCGAACGCAGTGGCGTCGCAGGACACCAATCTTCGCTTGACAAGAAACGTCAAAATGCTCAACTGATACCCGCGACGTCGGCTGAACGACGATTCAAGTTAATGGATAAAATGAATTAGTTTTTCTTGATCGCCGGATCAGCCTGCAAAATACTGCCGGGTTGCAGATCGGTTTTGATTGTGACTTTCTGCTTGGTGGCCAGCGTCACGTCGGTCTCGAACGGTTTGTATCCCGCCAGGCCAATCTTGATGTGATGCTCCCCAGGAGCGATCGACATCTCGCGTCCAACACCACTGAACTGATTCACGGTCCCGGCGAAAGCGCCGTCGACGAAAACAGCCGCACGCTCTGGGGTAACTTTCAACTTGATCAGACCCGGAGCAGCAGAGTATTGAGCCTTCGGGTCTCGCTCCAGGTTAATTGTAATCAGCATCTCCTTGCCAGGCTCAGTGACGATCTTTTGGATGAGCTCGAGATATCCGGTCTGCCGTATGGCAATGGTATGTTCCCCAGGCAGGAGCAGAACCTTCTTGTCTCCCTTAAGTTCCTTCACATAACCAACGTATTGGCCGTCAATCCACACACCCGCAGTTTTTTCAGCTTTGGTTTTGCCCGCGAAATCGACCTGTCCCATAACCTGGTTCCCAGTGGGTGGAACCCCTTCCTGCGCCCGAGACACAATTGGAAACAGAAGCGCGGCAAATAGCGACGCAGCGCCTAGAAACTTCGCCGGCCGTCTGGTTATCCCGCGAAATAAAACGCCACTGGACATGCTATGCCTCCCTTTCGCGTCTGCTGCGCCTCCCAAGATTTCGCTCGATTCGAGCAGACGCTGTGTGACGCATTTTAGTATTGTTTGCCGGAATGCAAGCGCCTTTATTCGCCATTGCGTAATTTATTTTTGAGAAGTAAATGATTTACCTGACGTGATTACGAAACATCCGTGGTGTTGAGTCGCCGCTTGAGATGTCGGCGTGCCAACAGACGGAAACTTCAAGTTGCACTTACTCCCTATAGTTCTCGGAGTGCGACGGCTACGGGACGCGTGGCCGCACGCATCGCCGGAAGCAGGCCGCCGATCAAGCCCATGATTAACGCAAAGACTATCCCGGTCAGTAGCAGCGGCAGCGTAATCCGAAACGCGAAGGCCAGATGCGAAAAAGTCTGCCAATTCATGGCACCGGTCGTGAGGCCGTTTAAGGGCAGCACCGCCACACATCCAATCAACCCACCGATAAACGCGATCAGCAATGCTTCAATCATGAATGAAAACACTACTGCAGCAGCCCCGAAGCCGATCGCGCGCATGGTAGCGATTTCACGTCCGCGTTCGGCCACCGCCGAGTACATGGTATTGAGCGCGCCAAAAATCGCGCCGATAGCCATGACGAACGCCACCAACCCACCCAGAACGGTGATGAGCCGCGTCATTGCCGTTGATTGCTTCGCGTAGTAATCAACTTCACGGCTTACATCGACATTCAAACGCGGATCGGCGGTCACCGAATCTTTGAATGGCTGTAAATCGTTCGGGGAATTGAGGTGCACGGTCACCGACTGAAAAATGTCGGTGGGACGTTTATAAACGTCATCGAGGACGCGAGCGTCGCACCACACCTCGGAATCGAAAGCGCTGCCGCCGGCGTCGAAAATGCCGACCACTTGCCAGCGTCCACCGCCGAAGGCCACGCTATTTCCGACCGTCAATCCGCTGTAGGATGCGCTGGCATTCCTGCCGACGATCAATTCTGAGAGTCCTGGTTGAAACATTCTTCCCTCGGCGATCTTCACGTTGCGGCGAATCGTCAAAACATTGGCGGAAACTCCGCGGACTTGAACGTTCGCGTCCGTGCCCGTGGATTTCAGGGGGAAGGGCGCAACGACAACCACTTCGGACGTGACTAGCGGCCCATCTGGTCCTCGCGCGACGCCTGGAGCGTCTTGCAGAATCTTTATGCTTTCAAGTGTGACCCCGCTCATCATTTCAGCCGTCGCGCCGGCACGCAAAACGATTGCGTTATCGTCGGAACCAGACGCTACCAGCGTGGCCCGAAATCCACGAGCGAGTGACAACATCGCAACGAACACACCCACTGTGCCGGCGATGCCCAGAACAGCGACAATCGCAGACGTCCAGCGCGCACGAACGCTGCGAAAATTGTAAATTACCGGAATCGCCATCTCAAACCCTCCGCAGCGCATTCACGACGCGCATCCGCATGGCGCCGATTCCGGGAAGAATCCCGCCAGCCACTCCGATAAGAACTGCTATTGCGAGCCCACCAGAAAGAATTGCAGGGGAAAGAACCAGCGCGGGTAGCAATCCATTCAGCGCATTTCCAAGCGCAGGAACAGCCAGAATCGCCAGGCCAAGCCCGAGCAGCCCGCCGAAAACCGCGATGATCAGCGCCTCTGCGAGCACAAAACACAATATAGAAAAATCACTGAAACCGATAGCCTTCAGCACCGCCATCTCGCCGATCCGCTCGCGCACGGAAATTGCCATGGTATTGCCAGTGATCAACAATAACGTGAAGAAAACCACCGAACCAATGCTCAGAATCAGGAATTCGATGTTGCCGAACTGCTTCACCCATCCAGCGGCAAAGGCCGATTCGGTTTCAGTCTTGGTTTCATAAGAAGAATTCGCAAACATATCGTCAATGGTTTTGGCCACACGGACCGCATCGTCCGGCTTGTCCAGTTTGAGAACATACCATCCGACATTGCCCTTAAACACTTGCGGAACACGCTCCTCGAAATAGTCCCATTGAAACCAGAACTGCGTTTCGTCGCCTCCGGCGTGCTCGCTACGGTAAATGCCGTCGATATTGAATTCCCACGTGCCTGCGGCGCCGAAGGCGGCATTCTTGATCGGCACACGATCACCAATTTTCCAATGAAATCGATCGGCGGTCCTCGCTCCAACGATCGCGCCTTCGCGGTCCTTGAAAAAATTCTGCCATTGGTCTTCGGGAACCTGTAGTTCGGTCATTACCTGGCGCTGATTCTCCGGGTCGATGACAAATTGCGGGAAGAAGTTCTTTTCTTCCTGGTAGACGCCTCCAAACCAGTTGTTGTGCGTCACAAACTTTACACCCGGGATCCTCAGGATTTGGTCGCGGTAAGAAAGCGGTATCGGCTGAATGATCGAGATGCGATTTATGATCACCAGCCGGTCGGCTCCGGCGATATCCGCGCCGCGGCCGAAAGCGCCTTTCACCACCGCCAGAAATGCGAAGAGAAATAGCGCTACGGCGAACGATCCGACCGTTAATATTGTCCGCAGTTTCTTCCGGGAAAGATTTGCAAGTATGAGTGGAAAGAATTTCATGTCAGGCTCCCGACTTGCGCTGCTTCCACCAGCACGCCTTTGTTTAAGTGTAACGTTGCACCTGCGCGATCCGCAGCCATGGGGTCGTGCGTGACCATCAGGATGGTCTTGTTGTGTTCCTTTGAGAAGCGATGCAACAGTTCAAGTATTTCATCAGCACTTTTGCGGTCCAGATCGCCGGTCGGCTCGTCGCACAGAAGAAACGTAGGGTCGGCCACGATCGCTCGGGCAATGGCGACGCGCTGTTCTTGTCCGCCGGAAAGCTGCCGCGGATAATGATCCATGCGATCGGCTAATCCCACGACGCCCAGCGCAGTCTCCACATGCTTGCGGCGTTCAGACTTCGAGAGATTGGTTAAGAGTAGCGGCAGTTCCACGTTCTGAAAGGCGGTGAGCACGGGGATCAAGTTATACATTTGAAAAATAAATCCCACGTGCCGGGCGCGCCATTCCGTCAGCTTGCCGCTAGACATGTGGGTGATCTCATCGCCGGCGACCGTGATACTGCCGCGCGAAGGCACATCAAGTCCACCCAGGAGATTTAGCAGGGTAGTTTTTCCAGATCCGCTGGGGCCCATAAAGGCCACAAATTCGCCTTCGTCCACATCCAGGTTCAGTCCGTGCAGAACGTGAATCTCCTCACCGGCTCGCCTATAATCTTTATCCACGTCGCGAATTTGTATCAGGCTGCCGTCTTTACCCGTCGCATCCACACGAACCATTTTTATCTCTCCTGTTACTTGAACTCACCAATCTACTGTTGCACTTGAACTGTCTCGCCGTCGTGCAAATCGGCCGGGCCTTTCACTACAAGTGTGTCCCCCGCAGTGACGCCCGCCAGAATTTCGGAGTTGTTCCCTTGAGCGTTCCCGACCGTCACCGCACGGCGTTCAAGTTTTTCATCTCGCACTAGAAATACTATTTTCTTTCCGTTTTCGTCGCGCACCGCGTTCGTTGGGATAGTCACGGTTGGTACGGCCCCGGTCTTGGCTTCGGGTTCGGCTCCAAGAAATGTAACTTTGACTCCCATATCCGGCAGAATTCTGGGGTCCAATTTCAAGAATGAAATGCGAACCTTTACTGTAGCTTTTTGACGGTCTGCTGTCGGTATTACGGTGCGAACTTTCGACGGGATTTGCCAGTCGGGATACGCGTCCAGAATCGCGGTGACCGGCTGACCGGGCTCGACGCGCGCGATGTAGGCTTCATTAACATCCACTTCAACTTCGTTTGAGTTCATATCCACGATAGTCGCCACGCCTGTGCGGGTAAATCCACCGCCCGCCGATACCGGGGAAATCATTTCGCCGACTTGTGCGTCCTTGGAAACGATCACGCCATCAAACGGCGCACGAATTACGCAATTATCAACCGCTTGTTGAGCTTCATTGATGCGTGCTTCCGAAGCCGCGATCTGTTCTTTGGTGAGCGCGATCTTGGCTCTCAGGCTGTCCGCGGTCGTACGCGCGTTATCGAGGGTTTCCTGACTTTGCACGCCGGCCGCTTGCAGTTGATCAGCGCGATGCAGTTCGACTTCCGCGTTTTTCAGCTGGACTTGGTAATCCGCTGTTTGCGCTCGCGTCGAATTGCGATCGGCGATGGCGGAATCGAGTGCCCGCCGGAGATCCGAGTCGTCCAACGTTGCGAGCACTTGGCCCTCTATTACATGCATTCCTTCATCGAATAGCACAGCTGTGACGCGCCCGGTAATCTTTGCGGCTACGGTCGCACGGCGCCGCGGTGTTACATAACCACTCGCATTGAGCAGGGCAGGACGCCCCGCCGTGGCCTTTTGCACTGTCGTCACCTGCACCACGGGCTTCTGACTGCGAAAAGCGAAAACGGCTCCCATGACGATTATCAAGATGCCCAGAAACGCAGCAAAGATCCCGAATCCCTTGCCTGTTTTCGTGGTCTTTCGTTGCTCCTTAGGAATGCGCAGGGAACTCAGATCGGGCTTGGCAGGTTCGGTTGAGATAGACATCTACCGTTGGATCTCCGGGCGCAAATTGTTTATTAGCTCAAGTCTATAGTACGTGCACCGCCCCAGGAAATAACGACAAAAATGAGCACCAATTTGACGCCACCTGGAGGGCTCCCTGCGCAGGGACCCGTCTTCCTGGCCCGCGGGCAGGGCTATTTGGATTTCGTCGATGTTACGTATATTCACTGCCACTTCCCGGTCCAATGCGCAGGTTATAGCGCGATCTATCAATTTAGAACGTCGTAGCGAGGAAAAGGTCACGACACTATTTTGGGTAGCGCGTACTCATAGTGACTCTACTTTAAGATTCCTTGAAGACCTGGGGCTCTGGCAAACGATCTTGAAGTGCGACATGAAGAAGAAAGATCCCTCTATACTCCTCTACTTTTTCTTCCGGGACGGGAGGCCCCTCCAAAACGCCTTCGTTCGTTCTCATCTCCAACATTACGTCGTCGTTCCGTTCATTCAACACTTGCTGGAATTGTCGGCAAGGCGACGGTGTCGGCGGCGACATCAGTGGTATGCTGCACTTCGAGCGTTTGGTGAGATTATTTTTGCGAGCAGCATGCCCAACACGAACCCTCCGACGTGCGCCCACCACGCCACTCCTCCGGACGCATTCGAACCGGCTCCCAATGCTCCAACGCCACTGAGGAATTGGACCAGGAACCACAACCCAATGAAAACCACAGCAGGGATTTGCGCCCTAAACCAAAATATGAACAGTGTGACCAGTGTCAGAATTTGCGACCCCGGGAAAAAGACAATGTAAGCGCCAAGCACTCCGGCGATGGCCCCGCTCGCCCCTAGCGACGGTAAATGCGATCCCCACGAAAACGCCGTTTGCGCGATGCTCGAGCCCACGCCGCACAGCAAATAGAAGAGCAGATAAGCCACAGGCCCCATGCGGTCTTCGACATTTCCGCCGAAAATCCACAGAAACCACATGTTGCCGATGATGTGCAGCCAGCCGGAGTGCAGAAACATGCAGGTGAAGAGCGGAATCAGTGCCTGCACCAGGGTGTAATGATCTCCGGCAATCGCCATTTGTATCTTCGCCGGAACGGCGCCGTAGGTCATGATGAACCTCTCGGCGGCACGCTGCGGCAGGAAAACCTGGTACAAGAAGACAGCAACATTGACCAGAATCAACAGCAGTGTCACGGTCGGAAACGATCGTCGGGGCGTTAAATCTTTAAGCGGGATCAATTGTTTTTCCTGATTGCCGTGGGCCGCGGAACGGGCGCTGATATAGCGATGGCGCCGGAGAGACTGTATCCGACAGCGCGTGCTTTTCAAGAACAATCGCGGTTGCAAAATGCAGCCACAACTTTAAGTTCAAGCGCCGCTCCTGTTTTCGTTTAACAATTGCGCAGGATGCCGCGCTGTGATAGAAAATTTCGTTTACACACGCACGAGTAGGGGAATCTGATTCATTTGCATGTGATTCCGCGAGCCGGAATTATCTTGGCAATCCTTTTTAGTGCGCGCAATGCGGCGAAACTTGAATGCCAGTCTACGAATCCGAGGCAATCATTCTGCAAACCTATCCGCTCGGTGAAGCCGACCGTCTCGTCAGCTTTCTATCGCGCTCGATGGGCCGAGTTCGCGGCGTCGCTGCAGGCGCGCGGCGCACCAAGAGCCGCTTCGGATCGACGCTCGAGAGCCTCTCGCACGTTCAGATATACTTTTATGAGCGCCCCAATCGAGACCTCGTTCGCATCAATCAGTGCGAGCTGGTCGAATCGTTTCTCAATGCGTTTAGCGACTACAGTTCCGGCATCGCTTTAGCCATTCTGAGCGAAGTGACCGAAGCCGTGCTGCCGGATCACGAGCCGGCCGATGCGAATTTCCGGCTGCTGCTGTTGACCGCGCAAACCATCAAAAATACAGGCAAACCGGAACTGCCGCTGGCCTATTTTGCACTATGGACGGTGCGATTGGGCGGCTGGCTACCTCTTCTGGACGACTGCGCGCGCTGCGGAAGGGCACTCGATCCCAATGAAGCCGCGTATTTCTCGCCGAGTGCGTCCGCGATTTCTTGCAGCAAGTGCCGAAAACCCGGGATGCGCACGATTTCGCCCGCTGCGCTTTCGACTGCGAAGAAAATGCTTTCGGAACGGCTCAGTAAACTGTCGGAAGAGACGATTCCGCCGCGTGCCGCGCGTGAGTTGAGCGAGGTTATGCTCGACGTCATCGAACATCAAATTGACCGCAAGCTCACTTCGCGGGAACTCCTGGAGCGGCCAGCTTGAAGATTAAAACGCCAACGGGGAAACCCAAGGGCCTCACGTTCCAAGATCTTCTACTAACACTTGAAAAATATTGGACGGGGCGCGGATGCATCCTTCAGCAGCCCTACGACATTGAAGTCGGTGCTGGCACCATGCACCCTGAGACTTTCCTTCGCGTACTAGATTCCGAACCGTACCGGGTAGTGTATGCGCAGCCGTCTCGACGTCCTGCCGATGGCCGCTACGGCGAAAATCCCAACCGCCTTTACAAGCACACACAGCTTCAAGTGATACTTAAGCCTGCGCCTGCCGATGTCCAAGACCTTTATCTGGAAAGTCTCAGCACAGTTGGAATCAACTTGAAGCAACACGACATTCGCTTTGAGGAAGACAACTGGGAATCTCCAACGCTCGGAGCCTGGGGCATAGGATGGCAGGTCCTTCTTGACGGGCAGGAGATTACCCAGTTCACATACTTTCAGCAAAGCGGCGGCCAGAACCTCGATCCGATTTCTGTCGAGTTGACGTACGGCCTTGACCGCATCGCGTCCTACCTTCAAGGCGTCGACAACGTCTTCGACGTGCGCTGGTCCGACACAGTAACATACCGTCAAGTTCGTCTGGCTGAAGAACAACAATTCTCAAGTTATAGTTTCGATTACGCGGATGCGGTTTCCACGCGCAAACAATTCGATCTGAATGAAGCAGAAGCTAAACGAATACTTGACGGTTGGCCTAAGACTGCAGGAGTGAACGTCGAGCGCTTCCCAATTCTGGCCGCCTATGATCTGACTTTGCGTTGCTCGCACCTTTTCAACCTGCTCGACGCGCGCGGTGCGATCTCGGTAACCGAACGTGCGGCGATGATCGGCCGCGTGCGCAAGCTTGCGGTGCGCGTTGCTGAATTGTGGTTGAAGCAGAGAGTCGGCGTGACCAGCGCGCCGGAATTGGCCGGGGCGCGCAAATGAAGGCAAAGCCCGCCATAAGGAAAGACCTTAAGTTGCGCGGCGATTTCCTTTTTGAAATCGGCTGCGAGGAATTCCCCGCGGGAATGATTCAAAAGGCTTCGCAGGAACTTAAAGCATTGCTTCATAAATATTTCCTCGCCAACGGATTACTTGAAGAAAAACTTGCGCACGATTCCATTGAAACTTTCGGCGCGCCACGAAGACTCACGGCAATCGCACGCGGAGTTCGCTTGCGCCAGGAGGATGTGACGCGCGAGATTACCGGCCCTCCGAAATCGGTTGCATATGATGCCGTCGGCGAGCCGACGCGCGCCGCGATGAGCTTCGCAGAAAAGCAGGGAATCGCAGTTTCGAAGCTGACAATTGTGAACACGCCAAAGGGCGAGTACCTGGCGGCGAAGCAAACTATCATCGGCAGGCCGGCGGCAGACATTCTGAAAGAAAACCTGCCGCAAATCATCCAGGAAATATCCTGGCCGCGCTCGATGTATTGGACAGGCGCGCACGGACCACGCTTCATTCGCCCAATTCGTTGGATCGTGGCATTGCTGGATGGCAAGATCGTGCCTTTTTCTTTCGCGGGTGTGGAAGCGGGAAACCACACGGACGGGCATCGGTTCCTCGGAAGAAAACACATTCTCGTCCAGAGCCCTGCCGATTACGAGCTAAAGTTAAAGAAGAACTTTGTATTATGCCGGCCGAATGCACGTCGCAGGGAAATCGATGCGCAGATGCGCTCGCTTACGGCGCGCCGGGGGTTCCGTACGCACGAGGACACAGAGCTGCTGAACCTAGTAACATACTTAAACGAATACCCGAGCGTCATCCTCGGAGATTTCGATCCCTGGTACCTCGCGCTCCCAGACGAGATCCTGATCACGGTTATGCGTGACCATCAAAAATACTTCGCTGTGGAAACCAAAGACGGTGACCTGGCCCCACATTTCCTGGCGATCATTAATCTACCGAAAGATCCGAAGGGCCTTATTCGCTCGGGTCATGAACGGGTTCTCCGTGCCCGCTTCGCGGACGCCCAGTTCTTCTGGCAGACGGATCAAAAGATCAAACTCGGCGATTATCTGCCCAAACTTGCGGCGGTCACCTACGAATCTCGTCTCGGCAGCTACGGTAATAAGGTCGAACGAATGCGTTCGCTGGCGCGCTGGCTCGCGGAGCAATGGTTCAGCGGCGGGGTCTCGCAAGCAGATGTGGCGGGGTCAGATCGTGCGGCAGAGCTGGCGAAATGTGATCTGGTCACTGGTATGGTGGGTGAATTCCCGGAGTTGCAGGGAATTGTGGGTGGCCTATACGCTCGTGCCCAAGGCGAACCTGAAGATATTTCTTGGGCTGTTTACGATCATTACAAACCCGCGGGACTGGATGATCCGCTTCCGCGCAACTTGACTGGATGCGCCGTGGCGTTGGCGGACAAGTTGGACTCATTGGTCGCATGCTTCGCGGTTGGCGCAGTGCCCACCGGCTCGAGCGATCCGTTCGCCCTGCGCCGCGCCGCACTGGGAGTGGTCAAAATAATCTTCGAGCGGAAGCTGCCGATGTCGCTTTCCGCAGCAATCTCTGCGGCAGCGAAGTCGTTGAGAGAACAAACGCCAAAAATCGAGGCTTCCGAGGCCGTACAGAAGCAAGTATTGGAATTTCTGCTCGACCGAGCGCGGCACATCCTCCGGGAACGGCAAGGATTCGCAGTCGACGAGATAAACGCGGCTTTTGCAGCCGGTGCCGACGACCTGGTTGACGCCGCAGATCGCGTGGCAGCCGTGAAGGCGATTCGCAATACCAGGAATTTCGTGCCCCTGGGAGCCGCATTCAAGCGCATTCGCAATATTCTCGAAAAATCAGCAGGCGTCGCAGACAAGTCTCAACTGATTGTGCAGGACGACTTGCTCTGGGAGCCCGCCGAACGCGAGCTCTATGCGGCTGCCCGGAAAATTGGTGAAGAAGCCACGCGCAAGAAGAAAGCTCGTAAGTATCGAGAAGCACTGGAAGCAATTTCAGAGTTGCGCCCAGCGGTCGATTTATTCTTCGACAAAGTTCTAGTTATGGTTGAGGATCAAAATGTTCGCAAGAATCGTCTAGCACTGCTCGGCAACTTACTCAAAGAATTCTCTACGATCGCAGATTTTTCCGAACTAGGTCAGGAAGAGTTTGTCAGGTAACGGATGAGTTGTCGGAGAGTCGACAAATTCATGTTCGAGTAGTTCATAAATTGATCGAAGGTGATTTTCGGGAGCGCATTTCAAAATCTAAATCTTTTCTTGAGGGTCGAGAATGAAATACGTCTATTTTTTCGGCGCGGGTAAAGCGGACGGCACGGGCCAAATGCGCGATCTTCTCGGCGGCAAGGGGGCGGGTCTGGCTGAGATGACTCGCATTGGTCTCCCGGTTCCCGCGGGCTTCACGATTACAACTGAGACTTGCGATTATTTTCTCAAGCACGGCCGGCAATATCCCAAGGAGCTCCGCGCGGAAGTCGCAAAGAGTCTCGCACGCCTTGAGAAACTCACGCACAAGAAGCTGGGTGACGCCAAAGATCCGCTGCTCGTGAGTGTTCGCTCTGGGTCCGCTCGCTCCATGCCGGGCATGATGGAGACCATCCTCAATCTCGGCCTGAACGATGAGGCCGTGCAAGGGCTGGCGCACAGCACAAAGAATGAGCGATTTGCGTATGACGCTTATCGCCGCTTCGTGCAGATGTATTCATCGGTGGTGATCGGACTGCCCAAGGACGAACTGGAACTGCGCCTCAGAGCGCTGAAGCAATCGCTGAAAGTGAAAGATGATACGGATGTTACCGCTGAAGGCTGGAAGAAACTGGTATCGGAATATAAGTCTTATTACAAAGAAAAAACGGGGAAGTCATTTCCGGAGGATCCCGAAGAACAATTGTGGGGCGCCATCGGCGCGGTGTTCGATTCATGGATGGGTGAGAAGGCTCAGATCTATAGGCGCGTGGAGAAGATCACGGGCCTGCTGGGTACTGCAGTAAACGTAGTACAGATGGTGTTCGGAAACACGGGCGATGATTCCGGCACGGGCGTTTGCTTCACGCGCGATCCGTCCACCGGCGAGAAAATATTTTTCGGCGATTTCTTGCTCAACGCGCAGGGCGAAGACGTGGTCGCTGGAATCCGCACACCGATGCACCTGAGCGAAATGGCCAAGCGGATGCCGAAGGTCTATAAGCAGCTCGAACGTGTACGGCAGACGCTCGAAAAGCATTATCGCGATATGCAGGACCTGGAATTCACCGTCGAGAATGGTATTTTATATATGTTGCAGACCCGCACCGGAAAACGCTCACCATCAGCGGCGTTTCAGATCGCGGTAGACATGGTCAACGAGAGGCTGATCAAAGCTGAAGAAGCACTTGAAAGAATTAAAGCGGAAGATGTCGAACGGCTTTTCTATCCTGTGCTCGATCCGAAGATTTTACGCAGCGAGCTTTCGAATCGCCTGGTTGTGAGTGGCAATAATGCCGTGCCGGGTGCCGCGGTGGGCAAGGCGGTGTTCACCGCGCAGGAAGCGGAAGAGTGGGCCGCGCGCGGTGAGAAAGTAATACTTGTGCGCCATGAGACCAGCCCGGAAGACGTCGGCGGCATGTACGTGGCGCAGGGAATTCTTACGGCCACGGGCGGGAAGACGAGTCATGCCGCCGTTGTCGCGCGGGGCTGGGGCAAGTGCTGCATCGTGGGTGCGGAGAAGTTGCACATAGATCTCGCCAAAAAAGCCATGAGTTCAGACGGTCACGTCGTCCGCGAGGGCGAATGGATAACGCTCGATGGCGGCGACGGGTCGGTGTACAGCGGTCAGATCGAACTGGTTCGTCCCGAACCGCCGAAAGCCTTCGATACCCTGATGAAATGGGCCGATAAGGTGCGGACGCTCGGGGTTCGCACCAATGCAGACACCCCGCACGACGCAAAAGTAGCGCGTGAAATGGGTGCCGAGGGCATCGGACTTTGCCGCACAGAGCACATGTTCTTCAAGGATTTCGAATATCCCGAAAAGAGCATCGAGCGCCAGCAAGCGATACAGGAAATGATTCTGGCGGATTCGCCGGATGTCCGCCGTAAATCGCTGGAAAGATTGTTGCCGTTTCAACGTCGCGATTTCATTGGCCTGTTCGAGGTAATGGACGGGTACGGTGTCACAATTCGCCTGATCGATCCGCCGCTACACGAGTTTGTCCCTCACGATCCAGACAAGCAAGCCGAGCTAGCCAAGAAAATCGGAATTTCCGCCGAGGCAGTCGCGCAGCGGGTAAGCCAATTGCACGAAGCGAATCCCATGCTGGGACACCGCGGCTGCAGACTCTGCATTACTTTCCCGGAAATCTTGGACATGCAGGTTCGAGCGATTATCGAAGCCGCGATCGATTGCAAGAAGCGTGGCATTAAAGTTTCACCTGAGATCATGCACCCACTCACGATGGACAAAAAAGAGTACCAAATCCTTGATCGGCAGACGCGCGAAATTGCAGATCAGATCATTTCACGATCTAAAGTGAAACTTGATTATCTGGTCGGTACGATGATCGAGCTTCCGCGCGCCGCTTTGCTCGCGGATCAAATCGCCGAACAAGCGGAATTCTTTTCGTTCGGTACCAACGACTTGACGCAGACAGTCATGGGTCTTTCCCGCGATGACGCAGGCCGCTTCCTGCCGGATTACGTCGACGAACGGAAAGCCGGAATTTTTGCAGCTGATCCTTTCCAGACCCTGGACGTTGCAGGAGTTGGGATGCTGATCGAATGGGGCATCGAGCGCGGCCGCAAAACGCGTCCGAACCTGAAGGTCGGCATTTGTGGCGAGCATGGCGGCGACGCAGACAGCGTCAAGTTCTGCCATCGCGTCGGAATGGACTATGTCAGCGCATCGCCATTCCGCGTGCCGGTTGCAAGGCTGGCAGCAGCTCAGGCCGTAATCGAAGAAAAGAAGAAAGGAAAGTCGAAAGCAGCGCGATAACCCAAAGCCCGCACGATGACGCACAGCAGCCGCGCCCAAGACTCAGAATCGCGATGCTGAGCGCAGCGAAGGATCTCTGTTCGTCTCGGCGCTATGCCTAAGACAGCGCCAACGCAGTGCCGTTGCCTTCATGACCGCGCTCGGCGCTGCCGTAAGGAACGAAGGTCGCGCGACAATCGTATAAGATTGAGAGAAGTGAAGAAAGTGAAACCGTGAAGTTTCTCTTGTGGTGCATTCTCTTGATTCTGTGCTGGCCGCTGGCGCTACTAGTGCTGGTCATCTATCCCTTCGTATGGCTGATCCTGCTCCCATTCCGAATCCTGGGGATCGCCGTTGACGGCGTCCTCGAACTACTACGCGCCATTCTGTTACTTCCGGCACGTATACTCCGCGGCCCTCGCGTCGCCTAGAGAAACCGTTCGCCGAATTAAGCCATGGCGTTCGTTTCCCCGTCTGTAAGATTTTCTGTTGAAAGTGGGGATAAAAAGAAAGAGGGTGTCTCCCAAAAGCTCTGCCTAGCCGGGCAGAAAGGAGACACCCCGTGTCATCTCAGATCGGCAGACTAGCATTACAGGATGTGATCGAGCAAGGCTGGAAACAATTGCAGGGTGGTTTCTTGCAGCAATTGAAAAAGACCATCGAAGGGCTACTGACGGCCGAACGGGATCGGCGGGTGGCGGAGCGCCAGGAGCGCGGAGAGAAAATTTACCGTTGGGGTTACACGGTGCGGAAATGCTGGCAGACGGCCTGGGGAGCCCTGGAGCAGGTGCGGGTGCCGCGGCTGCGAGGCCGGGAAGAGATCGGGCTACTGGAGAAATACCAGCGCCACGCGTTGCAGGAAGTGTTGTTCGCCCTGGCGGTAGGTGGATTGAGCCAACGCAAAGTGGTGAGTTGGGTGCGGCGATTTCTGGGCGGGCAGCTATCTCCGGCTAGTATTGGGGCGGTGCTGCGCGATGCGCAAGAACAGATCCAGGCACGCCGAGAGCAACGCCTGTGTTCTGGGACCTACCGAGCCCTGGCGGTGGATGGAATCTATTTAAGGTATCGGCGATCGGCCGAAAGCCAAGCACGGAAAGGAGTTCTGCTGGTAGCGGTGGGCGTACGCGAGGGCGGAGGGTTCGAAGTCTTGGAGTGGATGGCGGCTGCGGCGGAGACGAGCCAAGCGTATGAGGAGTTGTTCACACGTCTGTGGCGACGGGGGCTGGAACAGGTGGAGTTGGTAATCAGCGATGGAGCCGAGGGTGCTGCCAGTGCCGCAGCCCTGGTCTACCCGGCAGCGGCACACCAGCTGTGCTTGGCCCACTGGTTTCGGAATCTGGAAGGACTGACGCCGCCCCTGCAGTGGTGGCAGCGAAAGAAGTTCCGGCGGGAATTCTGGTGGATCTTTGAAGCCGAGCAGGAGACCCAGCTGCGGAAATGGGCCGGGAGCTTTGCCCGGCGCTGGCGTTTCTGGGCTCCGGAGATGGTGCAGAAGTTTCAAGAGGAGTTGCCGCGAGTGTTGGCCTACTTGCGATTTCCGCGATACTGGCGACACCGCTTACGTACCACCAACTTAGCGGAAGGTTTTTTCCGACATCTACGACGCTATCTCAGCCGTTTTCCTGGCTGCGTGGATGCCGTTCATAGTGAACAAGTCTTGGGCTGCTACTTGCTGGCTGCGGAACGAATGCATGCCTGAGGAAACCATAATGCGAGACACCCGTATACTCGGTTTCAACAGAAATGCTGGACAATGCCTTCGTTTCCAGGTGCGTTGACGCCGCTGGCGCGCCCTTGTTACTCTGAATTCCCGGAATTAACGCGCCGCAAATCGAAGGGAGGAATACGCATGGCCAGCCCGGCAGCGCTCAAAGTTTTCAAGAACTTCATCGACGGCGAATGGGTCGAGCCGCGCAGCGGCAAGTCCATCGAAAATCGCAATCCCGCCAACACTGGCGAAATGGTAGGCGTATTCCCAGCTTCGAACAAAGAGGACGTGGACCTCGCCATCGACGCCGCCAGATCTGCCTACGACACGTGGCGTCTGACCCCCGCGCCAAAGCGTGCCGAGATTCTTTTCCGTGCCGCCGAACTCCTGATCGAGCGCAAGGAAGATTATTCGCGCGACATGACGCGCGAGATGGGCAAAGTCCTCGCCGAAACGCGAGGCGACGTGCAGGAAGCCATCGACATGACCTACCTGATGGCCGGCGAAGGCCGCCGCCAGTTTGGCCAGACCAGTCCGTCCGAATTGCCGAATAAATTTGCGATGTCCGTACGCACTCCGGTGGGCGTGGCAGGTCTGATTACGCCTTGGAATTTTCCGATGGCGATTCCATCGTGGAAAGCGATGCCTGCGCTGGTAACGGGCAACACGGTAGTCATCAAGCCGGCAGAAGACACGCCGCTCTCCACCTACAATTTGATGCATGTGCTCACCGAGGCCGGATTGCCGCGCGGTGTGATGAACGTGGTATTTGGTGATGGTCCTGGCGCAGGCGCTCCGATCCTGAATCACGAAGATGTGAACTTGGTGAGCTTCACAGGGTCTACGGAGGTCGGCCGCATCGTCAGCACGGCGTGCGCTCCTAGCTTCAAGAAGTGCCACCTGGAAATGGGCGGCAAGAACATCATCATCGTGATGGACGACGCCCATCTCGACCTCGCCGTGGACGGCGCGGTTTGGGGCGGATTCGGCACCAGCGGACAACGTTGCACAGCGGCCAGCCGCGTGGCGGTTCACAAAAAAGTGTATGGAGAATTCGTCGAGAAATTCGTCGCGCGCGTAAAAGCACTGAAGGTGGGCGATGGCCTCGATCCCGCCACAGACATGGGCCCGTGCATTAACGAACAACAACTCAACACAGTAATGAAGTATGTTCAAATCGGCAAAGATGAGACCGCGCAACTTGCAACCGGCGGGCATCGCCTCGAAACCGGCACGTGGGCACGTGGCTGGTTCCACCAGCCGACTGTGTTCACCGATTGTGATCCGAGGATGCGCATCGCGCAGGAAGAAATTTTTGGCCCGGTCGTCGCGGTGATTCCGTTCGACGATTTCGACCAGGCGCTGGACATTGCGAATGGCGTAAAATACGGCTTGTCCGCGTCCATCTACACGCGCAACGTCAACAATGCGTTCCGCGCGCAACGCGACCTGGAAACGGGAATCGTGTACGTTAACGCCCCCACAATCGGCGCTGAAACGCACCTTCCCTTCGGCGGAATCAAAAACACCGGCAACGGCCACCGCGAATCCGGCGAAGCGGCACTCGATTTCTACACTGAGTGGAAAACGGTATATATCGACTATTCCGACCGCCTGCAGCGCGCGCAAATCGACAACGCCGAATAGCTTTTAACATTATCCCAGCCGGCGTCGGAGGGGCGTTTGGGTATGAATCTGTAGGGACGCCGCTTGCTGCGCCCGGTTTAGAGCCCCCATAACCGGGTCCATCCGCGCTCGAAAGGTTTACCTCGAGCGCCGTGATCTAGCGATGTTTCACGATGTGGGATCTGTCGCAACCGATGAGGTGACCACCACGGGCGCAGAAGTCCAAACAGGCTCTTGCAGGCTCGACTCAGCATAGCGCCGGTACCACAGCGCCTCGCTCGCTCTTTGCCAAAGACGCGTTCCGATCCAGACAAGAACCATCAACTGGCTCAGCAAAAACGCACTGATAATCGAGTGCGGGCTCAAAGACACCATCCAAATGCAAAACCCGGAGGCAAACAAAAGCGAGCCAATAACGCTGATAGAAAGGAAAAGACATAGCAGCGAAAAGAAGTTGTGCCGCAACAGGCCGGCAGCGCGGCGCAAGGCCTTGTGCATTCTTTTCTCATCATCGGCGACGGCAATGATCTGCGCCATGTCAAACCACAAACGCACGATCGACAACAGAATCAAAACAAAAATGCTGGCTCCCACCAGGAAATACACGGCAAAGAACGGCGAAATAGAATTCTCGTCAATCCGATCGTGAAGCGCACCCAGTCCAGCGCCAATTCCTCCAATAACAGCAAACACGATCGCCAGGTAAATAAACAACCGCACAAACCGCCAAAAGTGATAGCCGCAAGATTCCAAAAACGCGCCGGTGCGCGGGATTTCATCGCGCAGGTAAGTCGCGACAATCCCGCCGGTAGCAAAAAGCATGAAGATAGCGAACACGACAGAGAAGTGAACCAAGGTTGGCCCTTCTATCTGCAGTGGCGACTCCGGCAGCGCGTTAAGCTCAAGCACAGCCCCCACATCGAAACCATCGACCAGCCGTCGCGAGGCGAAGCTGTGATTCAATTTAGCTTCCGCCCGCTCCACCATTCCCTGTGTGGCAAAAATTCCAAAAATCAAAGTGACGACGAAAATCCACCACACCAGCCGCTGCCATTTCCACACCAGTCCCGCGCCCGTCAAAAATGTTCCCGATCTCGGTTCAGAAGACATTCGTCCCGTCCCTCAATTTCGCTAAGTCAGCCAGGCGAGCAATTGCGACAGCCATTCAACGCCGAATATCCAAATATTTCGCACTTTATACACCGCGGAAGGATTCGCTTCCTTCACGTAACTGTCATTGAAGTTGTCGCGGTCCAACAAAACCTGATGCCGGGGATCGATTTCCGCCGACACTATTTCGGCCTTGCGGTCATATTGATAACGCACCCAGCGATCCTGCCCGTCCCAGTGCTCGGTAGCCGTGGAACCGTCGTCGAATCTCACTTCCAGATCGACAGGGAAGATGAATTCGCGTTTCCGCTCGACGGTCACGTAGGTCCTGTAAACCCGGTTGCTATTACCGGCAGACCCGCGGCGTGACTTTTCCACCCACCATTCCAAAGGATCGGAGTGCGCGTCACCGACAGCGTAATCCAGCATATTTGTGCCATACGCAGCTTGATTGAAATACCAGCGCAAATCCTGGCCGGAAACTTCTTCGATGGTCTTCAAAAAATCCTCACCGGTCGGGTGAGTGAAGCGATAGCGCATGAAATAGGTATGCAGTGCGTTTCGCAACGTGTCTTCGCCGATTATTTTTTCAAGGTTGATCAGCATCGTGGCCGTCTTGCCGTAGGTGATCGCTCCATAGGAATCGCCGTTAATAAACTTCCATGCGAATCGCGAAATGGGATCCATATCGGGATCACCGAGATACTGCGTCCGCTCATATTCAGTGTCTCCTAACTGCGCGAAAGGAAAATTGATCACCGAAGTATTTTTGCCGTAGAGCGCGTCCATTACTTTCACTTCGGTGTAACTGTTGATCCCTTCGTCCAGCCAGGCGTCCTCGAATTCGTTGGTGGCCACCATGCCGTACCAATATTGGTGGCCGAATTCATGCTGTACGACGATTTCCGGAGCCAGGAACCCCTTGGGCATAAACCAGAGGGTGCCGGCGGTAACCAGCGTCGGATATTCCATTCCTCCGGCGTCAGCACCACCATGCGGCGGGTCCACCACCGTTATTCGGTCGTAGGGATAAGGCCCGTACCATTGGTCAAACAGACGCAGCGATCCCTTGAGCACGGCAATATATCGAGAGGCTGATGACATGTGACCGGGCGACATCAACACGTGGATCTGCACTGGCCCCTGGCTGCCAGTCCATGAATCTTCGATCACAGTGAAACTAGGGCTGGCCGCCCACGAAAAATCGTGAACGTCTTCCGAATGATAAGTAAGAGTCTTCGTCCCGTCGGAATTGTTGATGCTAGAAACTAAATCGCCACCGGCGCCGACAATCTCGTTTTGCGGCAAGGTGATCTTGACGTCAAATGTGCCGAAGTCGGCGAAGAATTCGGTGTTTGCGTGAAATTGGTGGCAGTTCCACGCGTTTTTCCACCACACACCGACCTTAGGAAACCACTGCCCAATCATCTGGAAATCGTGCGAGTAGCCGGTGCGTTCCACGACTTTGGGAAGCTGGTCGTGGAAATCCATCCGAAACTGGACGGAACCTCCAGGCGCAATCGGTTTCGGCAAGGTGACCTGAAACACAGTGTGATCATTCGCGTTGTAGTCGTCGGGCTGAATAAATCCCATCTTGCCCGTCAGATCCCCCAGGCCCTCGACTTCTAACCGGTCGACAGTGATCGCGCCGTAGTGTTTCGGATCCCACTCTAAATCTGGCCCGGCTCCGCGCGTCCCGTAAAGCCGCGCTTCGGTCATAAAAGTGGATCCCGGCTGAAAAGCATTCAGATACAGATGGAATGGGAAAGTCTGTTGCGGTTGGCCGGTGAGGTTGTGGTACGTCAGCGTTTCGGTGGCGGTGATAAGGTGCTTCGCTGGGTCCAGTTTCGCGCTGATTTCGTAAGCGACCACGCGGGTGGAAAGCGTTTTCCCAGCTTTATCAGATGACTCGGACGGAGTGAGCGGCGCGCCCTTGTTCGGCAAATTCTGAGACAAAACTGGAGTGGCGAGGGTCAATAAAACCGCGACAACTACTGGGACGCACGCAGACCGCATCCATCCTCCAAACCGTTGTGAATCTCAAAAGGCGCCATTGGGCCCGCAAAGCCCGTACACGATATGATACGTTGCCTTTGCATGCAAGTTACGATTGACCTTGTACTTGTGAGACGGGGGCGGTCTAGTTTCTCTACCGGTTTGGTTTTATGACGATTCGCAAAACGCCCGGCCGGTCAGTATTCAGTTTGCGCAGTAGTGGTCCCACTTAAGTTGACGCTGGGCGCTTCACCGTCTAAACTAAAATTATTGTAGTTGTGCAGCACCTGCTCGAGCGGCCTGAGGTAATCAGACAGAACCAGTGAGTGCAACGGTCCTGCAGCAAAAAAGGCACCAGCAGATTCTGACGGACTTGGTGCGTGTGTACATCGAAACGGGCGAACCGGTTTCATCGCGCAGCATCGCGAGCCGCCATATCGAGCCTCTCAGTTCGGCAACTGTCCGCAACGTAATGGCCGACCTGGAAGAAGCCGGCTTACTTTTCCAGCCGCACACCTCAGCCGGACGCGTTCCAACTGCCGCAGCGTATCGTTTCTTTGTCGAGCAGGTTACAGCACAGGCCACAGCCAGTCCGGAAGATCGTCTCTGGATACGCAGGGAACTGGAAGCCGCGCAGACCCCGGAAGCGGTGATGGAACGGGCAAGCCACGTTCTGGCGGCTGTTTCGCGAGGCTTGGGAATTTTTATCGCACCGCCACTAGCGCGCAGTGTGGTGGAACATCTTCGATTTCTGCTTTTGCCGGATGGGCGTGTCCTCGTCATCCTCATATCAGGCGGCGGTGCGACGCGCGACAAATTGATTCGCCCGGACCGCCCCTTCAAGCAGGAAGACCTGGACTGCACTGCGGAGTATCTGAATCGCCACTATATTGGCTGGACGCTGGAAGCCATGCGCATCGATCTTCGCAGACAGCTGGAACAGGACCGTGAGCATTACGGCCGCTTAGCCGGGGATGCGCTGCTGTTGTGCGATCCCAGCATTCTGGGCGACGTTGCCGAACGCAAAGTGTATGTCGACGGCGCCGCGCAGATTGCTGCGTCACCCGATTTTACCAACCCGGAGCAGTTGCGCGAACTGCTTGAAGCGATCGAAGAGAAAGACCGCTTGATCGCGCTTTTGAGCGGCTGCATCGAATCGCCGGAGCCGGTGCACGTGGAGCTGGGCCTGGACAAGATCTCGAACGCCGGAAAACATCTTGCCATCGTTTCCGCTTCGTATTCATCTAAAGACCAGGTGCAGGGAACGCTCGGCATCCTGGCTCCCATGCGTATGCATTACGAGCGAGTCATAACTGCTGTCGCCTTCATGGCGCAATTTTTCTCGGAACAGCAAGAAGGGAGTTAATCCGTGGCTTCACACAATCATCATAAAGAAAATGAATCTTCAAATTTCGCTCAGGCGGCGGCCGCACGCGCGGACGAGTCTGCCGCAAATTTGTCCGTGCAAGATCCGGCGTCCGAGAGTTCAAGCATCGGTAAGGATCTGGGCGACGAACTGCACAAGCTTCTCCTAGAGAAGCAAGAGCTCATGAACACCCTGGTTCGCCGCCAGGCCGATTTTGAGAACTTTCGCAAACGAGTAGAAAAAGAACGCCAGCAGGAACGCCACCGCGGCATTGAGCACCTGATCGAGCAGCTTCTTCCGGTGCTGGACGCGTTTGACCGCGCGCTGACGGGAGATGATTCCGACGCCAATGCCGAATACCGCAAGGGATTCGAGATGATTCGCACGCAGTTGTGGAGTGCGTTGAAGAAGCAAGGCCTGGAACGCGTGGAGTCGGTGGGCATGCCGTTCGATCCGCACCTCCATCATGCGATCGAAAGCGTCCAGGACACGGCACAGCCTGAAGGCGTAGTGGTCGGAGAATTGCAGCCCGGCTACACCTTTCACGGGCGCGTTTTGCGGCCCGCGATGGTCCGCGTGTCGGCGGCTTCCAACTAGAATCCAGGATTCGAACTCTGCATCTATTTAATTACAGCGTCATTTTGGCCGATTACTTTTGTTGTGTCGGCGTGGTTTCGTTCTTATTGAATTTCTAATCTAGTTTGGGCAAACGCTCAGACTTTTTCTTTTCCGGAGTGAGGGGAACAGGGCACTATGGCATCAGGCAATACTGATTATTACGAAGTGCTTGGCGTCGCGCGCGACGCGTCACCAGAACAAATTAAATCCGCGTACCGCAAAGCAGCGTTGCAGCACCACCCGGATCGCAATCCTGAAAATAAAGAAGACGCCGAACACAATTTCCGTGCGGCTTCGGAAGCGTACGCAGTCCTGTCCGACCCACAGAAGCGCTCTATTTACGACCGCCACGGCGTGGCAGGTTTGGGCAATCGCGGATTCGACACCGGATTCAACTCCACGATATTTGAAGAATTTCAGGACATCCTCGGCGACCTCTTCGGCTTCGACGAAGTTCTGGGCGGGGGACGCCGTCGCGGAGCACGCGGCCAACGCGGAGCCGATCTTCGTTACGACATGTCACTGACTTTCGAGGAAGCGGCCACAGGTGTTTCCAGTAGAATCCAGCTCTCGCGCCACGAAGCATGTGCAACGTGCAAAGGCACAGGAGCCAAGCCCGGTACGGGCATGTCGCAGTGCCGCACATGCGGCGGTCGCGGTCAGATGTCCTATTCCCAGGGATTTTTCTCGATCACTCGCACGTGTCCGGCGTGCCAGGGCGCGGGGCAAGTGATTAAGGACGCCTGCACAGACTGTCGCGGCCAAGGACGCATCGAGCGCGAACGCACATTGGAGGTGGGCGTTCCCGCGGGCGTCGATTCCGGCACACGTCTGCGCATGGCCGGACAAGGTGAGCCGGGCACGAATGGCGGCCCAGCCGGCGATCTCTATATTTTCCTTGAGGTAAAGGAACACGCGTTCTTCGAGCGTCGCGGCTCAGATTTGATCTGTGAGATCCCAATCAGCTTCTCGCAAGCAGCTCTGGGAGAGAAGATCAAGGTTCCCACGCTGAAGGGCGAGGAAGATCTCGAAATCCCAGAAGGCACGCAATCCGGCCAAATCTTCCGCAAGAAGGGCAAAGGCCTGCCAAACCCGCACGGCGGTCGCGGCGACCTGTACATCAGTATCCGCATAGTAGTGCCGTCGAAAGTGTCGCGCGAACAACGCCGCCTGCTAGAGCAGCTGAATCAAACCCTGAAAGTAGAAAACAAGCCGGCCGAACGCAATTCAACATTCTTTGACAAAGTAAAAGACATCTTCGGATAGTCCGCTCGTTTAGATTGAAAACGGAAACATTGATTCCAAGTCCATGGCCAGGAGCCGAACCACGATATCTAGACAGCTGGCGAAAGTGTGGCGGGTTGAAGCCGCGAACGGCGCATTTTAGTTGGGCCCGAGCTTTAGCTCCGACAATAGGCGCCTGGCTATCAATGGGCTTTAGCCGCTAAGGCAGGTTTTCGAGCAGTGTTCTGATTCAGCCGCTGATAATGGAACGGAATTGTAGCCACCATCTAGAGTCCACTTTACGCCGCTAAAAAATCGAACAGTCGATCTGTCGTAATAAAGAACGAAGTGCACAGCTTCACGCCTTGCGCGGTACAATCCACCCCATGCGCCGCCGCTTCTTCGTAGATCATTTCGACGACGGAACCGCAACTCTCCGCGGTGACACGGCCGAGCACCTCGGACGCGTCCTAAGAGCGGAACCGGGCCAACTTTACGAACTGAGCGATGGCCAAGCCGTATGGCTCGCGCGGGTCGAACGTGTCGGTCTTCTGAAACGCGGCGTCTGTCGCATCGAATTCTCGCTGGTCGAACCGGTCGAGGTGCGCGAGCCGGCGTTGAAGCTCGAACTGCTGATCGCGATTGTGAAATTCGATCGCTTCGAATGGTGCCTGGAGAAGGCCAGCGAACTAGGCGTCAGTGAAATCACGCCATTGATTGCAGCGCGCACGGATAAGCCTTTGATAGCGGCGGCAGCAAAGAGGCACGCACGCTGGGAGAAAATCCTGCTTGAATCCGCGCAACAATCCCGGCGGTTACGGCCTCCAAAAATTGGACCGGCCAAGACACCAGAAAAGGCTTTTTCGGCCTGTACCACTGATTGCAGGATTTTGCTCTCAGAACGCAGCGATGCACCTCCGATTCAGGAAGTATTACAAGAAGTAACCGCGCATTCGGCTTCTGTCGCAATCGGCCCAGAAGGCGGATGGACCGATGCTGAGCTTTCCGCCGCACGCGCATCAGGATTCTCCGAGGCTTCTCTGGGAGGCCTCGTGCTCCGCACTGAAACGGCGGTGCTGGCTTCGCTTGCCATTCTTCAGTTCGCTTTAGACGCGTGAGCAGCGAACACTTTGCGCGCGTTGCGACACCGTGTTATAAATATTTGAGTGAAGAATGTTGGACATTTCCCAGTCAAGCGCAGATAACACAAACGGCATCCCCTCCTTGCCTCAATTGCGGCGTGAGCTGCGCAGTTGGACCCGCGATCTCGCGGTAGCTCTGGGTCTCGCGCTGGTGATCATCATCTTTCTATATCAGCCGGTGAAAGTGGAAGGCACCAGCATGGCCCCGCTGCTGAGCGATCAGGAGCGCATCTTCATCAATAAATTCGTTTACCGGTTCGAGCCTATTGATCGTGGCGACGTTGTCGTTTTCTGGTATCCTCTCGACCATTCGAAGAGTTTCATCAAGCGCGTGATCGGTTTGCCGGGCGAAACGATCGAAGTTCGCGGCGGCCACGTCTATGTGGACGGCAAAGAACTAATGGAGCCGTACGTGCCGGGTATCTATCTCGACGGCTCCAATTACGGCCCGGTGCAGATTCCAGTAGGAAATTATTTTGTAATGGGCGATCACCGCGATAGTTCGAACGACTCGCGGGTGTTCGGCCCGGTCAACCGGCCGTATATTTACGGCAAGGCAGTTTTCGCATACTGGCCAGTCGATCATTTCGGCTCGCTGACGTATTCGTCCACAGTAAACGCGGCATCGCGATGATGATTTCTGGAGGACACACTGACGCAGCAGGAAGCAGGCAGCGCCATTCTCGCGCTGGAAGACGGAAGAGTATTTAACGGCCGCGCGACCGGCGCACGCACGCGCCGCGGCGGAGAAGTCGTTTTCAACACCAGTCTCACCGGTTACCAGGAAGTCCTCACCGATCCCAGCTATGCCGGCCAGATCGTCTGCCTCACCTATCCGCACATCGGAAACGTAGGCGCAAACCTAGACGACGAAGAGTCCGCAAAGCCGTGCATCGAAGCTCTCGTGGTGCGCGAATTCTCGCAATTGGCATCAAACTGGCGCTCCAGTGAGACAGCGCGGCAGTATTTGGAGCGCAACGGTGTCCCGGTCATCTGGGATATGGACACACGCGCGCTGGTGCGCCACCTGCGAAACATAGGCGCGCTGCGCGGGATCGTGGCAACGGACGGCACTCCGGCGGAACAATTGATCGCAGAAGCTCGCGCGCTGCCGACGATGGCAGGCCAGGAACTGGCCAGCCGAGTAACCACAGCAAAAAAGTACGATTGGACCAAATGCTCCATCGATCTTGCCGCGCCGATTGCGGTATCGGCATCTGCCGGAGCCACATCTGCAGCAACCGCATCCGAGGTTGCACGTTTATCGACGGCCGACCGAAAACCGCACCTCGAAGGGAGCGGCGATGTGGCGAGACCGGGTGCCGCTTCGCGCGCCTCGGAGAAGCAAAATTCGTCATCCGCAAACGTGGGAAGTTCTTCGACGCATCCCACGAAGGACGAACAGTCCCGGGGCAATCGGAATTACAACGACCGGTTGAAGGGCGAAGACTTGTCGCGTGATGGGAATTCCAACGATCGGCTCGCCGTCGGCGATTCTCTAGGGGGTCGGAGCCTTAGCTCCGACAAACAGCCGCTGGGGAAAAACGGGCCTTTAGCCCCTGAGGACACTC
Organism: uncultured Acidobacteriota bacterium; assembly: GCA_963703675.1. Classification (GTDB taxonomy): domain Bacteria; phylum Acidobacteriota; class Terriglobia; order Acidiferrales; family UBA7541; genus Palsa-295. Next base: position 255,728 of record CAVPFH010000022.1, read on the forward strand.
CGCGCCACCGCGTAGTCGCCTACGATTTCGGCATCAAGCAAAACATCCTACGCTTGCTGGTCGATCATAAATGCGAAGTCACAGTAGTTCCGGCGCAAACTTCGGCCGAAGACGTCCTGGCGCTGAAGCCGCACGGAGTTTTCCTGTCGAATGGACCCGGCGACCCCGAGCCGATCGGCTATGCGGTCGAAAACATCCGCAAGCTCCTGGGCCGGGTCCCTATCTTCGGCATCTGCCTGGGCCACCAACTTTGCGGTCTGGCGCTAGGCGGCCGCACATTCAAACTAAAATTCGGCCACCACGGCTCGAACCACCCTGTAAAAAACCTGCTGACGCAAAAAGTAGAAATCACGTCACAAAATCACGGCTTCTGCGTGGACCCGGATTCGCTGCCGACAAGCGACGTAGAAATAACGCACGTGAACCTAAACGACCACACCAACGAAGGCATGCGCCATCGCTCGTTGCCACTGTTCAGCGTGCAGTATCACCCGGAAGCATCGCCAGGCCCGCACGACGCTAGGTACCTGTTCGACGACTTCATCACGCTAATGACCGAGGGGCGACGTGTGTAACCGACTTCGTCAGGGCACGGCTTCAGCCGTGCCGAAGGCGAGTGTGATCAGGACGGCTTTAGTCGCCGAGGGAATCTATGGCGATTCCGAAACATCATGTACGTAGACCCGGCACATTCTTCCCAACATGAAGGACCTGGGAGAGTCGTGCAGTTTTTAAAACAGACGCTGCCTGTGAGATTTTCATCGAATCGTTGTTACATTATCGTGACCAGGGCGCATAGGAGGTCGCGAGTTTTGTTCTGATGCCTGATCATTTTCATGCGCTAGTAACGCCCGGTCAGGAGATAGCCCTTGAACGCGCCGTGCAAATTATCAAGGAAGGATCGGCGCGCCGAATCCGGGTAGAGTTGAATTTCCGTTTCCCGATTTGGCAGCGCGATTTCAGTGATCATAGAATTCGCGACGCAGCCGATTTTCAAGCTCACGCTCGCTACATCGACCTCGGCGGCAAGCACATTCGCGATGGATGAAATCCCTCGGGGGTTAAATCCCCCGAGCATAGGGGCAAGGAATCGGCACGGCTGCAGCCGTGCCCTGACGAAGCCATAACAGCGAACGGAAGGCCAGCGCTACTGCGAGACTAAAGCCGGCACAGGTCGGACGCGGCGACCGCGGTGATGAATTCTCGTCGGTTGGATAATGCAACAAAAGCGCGCCGACCGTCTTCCGGCGCTAAGGCTAAGGCGTCAATTTTAGTTGAGAGGCGCATGCCGAAACGTACGGACATCAAAAAACTCATGATCATCGGCTCCGGTCCGATTGTCATCGGCCAAGCCTGCGAGTTCGACTACTCCGGCACGCAAGCCTGCAAGGCGCTGCGCTCGGAGGGCTACGAAGTCGTCCTGGTGAATTCGAATCCCGCGACGATCATGACTGACCCCGAAATCGCGGATCGCACCTACATCGAGCCGCTCTCGAAGGAATATCTGGAAGCCATCATCGCGGCGGAGCGCCCCGACGCGCTGCTCCCCACGGTAGGCGGACAAACCGGTTTGAATCTCGCCGTAGAATTAGCCGAATCGGGCATCCTCGAAAAATACAAAGTCAAGCTCATCGGCGCATCCCTCAACGCCATCAAAATTGCGGAAGACCGCCTGCTGTTCAAAGACGTCTGCCGCAGAATCGCCCTGGAAGTCCCGGCCTCCGAAGTGGTCACCACTGTCCCGGAAGCGATTCGCCTGGCCGACCAACTTGGCTACCCGGTCGTGATTCGCCCGTCGTTCACGTTGGGCGGCACAGGCGGCTCGATCGCTTACAACCATGAAGAATTTGCGGACCTGATCGCGCGCGCCCTGGATGCGAGCCCAGTACATCAGGCTCTGATCGAAGAATCAGTTCTGGGCTGGAAGGAATTCGAACTGGAAGTCATGCGCGATTGCCGTGACAACTTCGTAGTTATCTGCTCGATTGAAAATTTTGACCCCATGGGCATTCACACCGGCGATTCGATCACGGTCGCACCCGCGCAAACTCTCACGGACAAGGAATATCAGCGCATGCGCGACGCAGCGGCCGCGATCATCCGCGAAGTGGGCGTCGAAACCGGCGGCTCGAATATTCAGTTCGCGGTAAATCCCGAAACCGGGCGCATGACGGTAATCGAAATGAACCCGCGCGTCTCGCGCAGTTCAGCCTTGGCCAGCAAAGCAACCGGATTCCCAATCGCGAAAATCGCGGCGAAACTCGCCGTCGGCATGACTCTGGACGAAATCCCAAACGACATCACCCAGAAAACGCCGTGCTCGTTCGAGCCCACAATCGATTACGTGGTTGCCAAAATCCCAAAATGGCAATTCGAGAAATTCCCCGGCAGCGACACCACGCTAACCACGCAAATGAAATCGGTAGGCGAAGTAATGGCCATCGGACGCACATTCCAGGAGGCGCTGTGCAAGGCCATCCGTTCGCTGGAACCGAGTTCGGCGTGGCGGCCTCCCGCGGAAGTTACCACGGTACTCCTGCGCGAAAAGCTGCACGTCCCAGGTCCCGACCGCTTGCACTGGCTCTTCGAAGCTCTAGAGCGCGGCATGTCCAGCGAAGAAGTCTGCGACCTGACGAAAATCGATCCGTGGTTCATCCAGCAGCTTCAGGAAATGTTGGCGGTGGACAGGCGCGTAGCAGCAACCTCGCTCGGAAAATGCTCGCCGCAATTATTCCTGGAATCCAAACGATCGGGAGCAAGCGACGAAGAAATCGCCAAACTCTGGAACGTAAAAGCCTCGAGCGTCCGTGCAAGACGCAAGGAACTAGGCGTGCTGCCGGTCTTCAAGCGAGTAGACACATGCGCCGCCGAATTCGAATCTTTCACTCCATACCTTTATTCCACCTACGAAGAAGAAGACGAATCCGGTGCAGTAGAACGGCCGAAGGTCGTGATCCTAGGCAGCGGCCCAAACCGCATCGGGCAGGGAATTGAATTCGATTATTGCTGCTGTCACGCGGCCTTCGCGCTGAAAGAAGACGGCTACGAAACAGTAATGGTGAACTGTAATCCGGAAACAGTCTCGACGGATTACGACACCGCGGACCGCCTGTATTTCGAGCCGCTAACGCTGGAAGACGTTTTGGCAATTCTCGATCGCGAAAAGCCGCAAGGCGTAATCGTGCAGTTCGGCGGTCAGACACCATTAAATCTCGCCCTGGAATTAAAACAGAACGGCGCGAAAATCATCGGTACCGCACCGGAATCGATCGACCTCGCCGAAGATCGCCGTCGTTTCGGAGCCCTGCTGAACGAACTGAAAATACCTCAGCCGCGCAACGGCACCGCGCTAGCTCCGCAAGAAGCAGCGCAGCTCGCGACCGAAATCGGCCTGCCGGTCTTGGTGCGCCCCAGCTACGTACTAGGCGGACGCGCGATGGTGATCGCTTACGATCTGAAAACAGTAGAGGAATACGTCGCGCAGGCCGCATTGATAGGCTCAGGAACCGATCCGAAGCGCCCAATTCTCATCGATCAATTCCTGGAAGACGCGACGGAAGTAGACGTCGACGCACTAGCGGATGGCGAAGATGTCCTAATTGCAGGAATCATGGAACACATCGAAGAAGCCGGAATCCATTCCGGCGATTCTTCCTGCGTGCTTCCGTCAGTAACACTGAAGCCTTCGGTTCTCGAACGCATCCGGGATTACACCACGCGCCTCGCGCGCGCGCTGAAAGTTGTCGGCTTAATGAACGTGCAGTACGCGATTCAGCGCGACACGGTTTACGTGCTGGAAGTAAACCCACGTGCCTCGCGTACGGTTCCCTACGTTAGCAAAGCTACAGGCGTCCCATTGGCCAAAGTTGGCGCGCGACTGATGATCGGGCGCAAGCTCCGCGACCTGCATTTGCCGTACACGGAAACGAATGGCATCAAAGAGCTCTCGGTTAAGCATTTTTACGCCGTGAAATCCCCGGTATTCCCATTCAACAAGTTCCGCGGCGTAGACACGATCCTCGGCCCCGAAATGCGTTCGACAGGCGAAGTGATGGGCATCTCGTCGACGTTCGGCCTGGCGTTTGCCAAAGCGCAACTCGCCGCCGGTCAACGCCTGCCGCAACGCGGCACAGTGTTCCTGAGCGTCAACGATCACGACAAGCGCCACGTCGCGTTCGTAGTACAAGATTTGCTGGCTGCGGGATTGAAAGTAGTAGCGACGCGCGGCACGGCAGCGGCACTCGCTAGCGCCGGGATCGAAGTGGAATCCGTCTACAAGGTGAATGAAGGTCGGCCGAATATCGTTGACCTGATCAAAACCGCCAAGGTAGATCTGGTCATCAACACCCCGTTGGGCCGCGAATCTTTCTATGACGAAAAATCCATTCGTCGCGCAGCGGTACGCTACAACATCCCCTGCATCACCACGCTTTCAGCCGCCAGCGCAGCCGCTCGTGGTATCCGAGCAATGACAGGCCACGCGGTGGATGTAGCGGCTCTACAGGATTTGCATCAGCGCAAAGCAGCTGCGTCGGCGCCGGCAGCCCCGGCGGAGAAGTAAGGCTATGCGTTAGACCGCGGGGGAAAAGCTCCCCACACCTTAATCTGCCATCTATCCATCTGTGATATAAAATATCCCCATGAAACTCCACGGAATTTTTACGCCGCTTACCACGCCTTTTGCAGCCGACGGCAGTGTCGCGCATGACCGCCTGCGCCAGAACGTGGCGCGCTACAACCAAACCGGCCTTGCGGGCTACGTCCCCAACGGATCGACCAGCGAATCTGTCCTGCTGCGATGGGAAGAGGTCTATGGCGTTTGGGAGACCGTGAGAGACGCAGCGGCGCCACAGAAAATCCTGATCGCCGGCACCGGCGCTGAATCGACGGCCGAAACCATCGAGCACACGAACCGGGCTGCGCGGATCGGCTATGCGGTAGCTCTGGTCCGCACGCCCAGTTTCTACAAGCCAGTAATGAACGAAGAGGCGCTCGCCGAGCACTATCTGCGTGTGGCCGATGCAGCGCGAATCCCAATAATGGTTTATTCCGTGCCCATTTTCACCCACGTCACAGTAGAAGCTCCGCTGGTTGAGCGCGTCGCGAATCACCCAAACATCGTCGGCATCAAAGACAGCTCGGGAAACGTGGAAGGAGCGGCAGCTATCATTGCCGCGGCTCCAAAGGAATTTCAAACTCTGGTCGGCTCCGCGTCAACCCTGTATGCATCGCTCGAAGCGGGCGCCGTCGGCGCGATTCTGGCGTTGGCAGACGCGTTCCCGGAACTGTGCTGCGACGTTTACGAAGCTTCCCGGGCAGGCGATCGCACCAAGGCTCATAGCTTGGCGCAAAAGCTCATCCCGCCGTCAAATATGCTCGTCCGACAATACGGAATCGCGGGCCTGAAATACGCCCTCGATCGCCTGGGCTACTACGGCGGCCCGCCGCGTCCTCCATTGCTGCCGGTCAATGAAAAGGCCCGCCTGGAAATCGACGGGATGTTGGCGAATCTTATGTCCCAGCCCGCGCATCTTTTGTAGCAGCTATTCCTGCTTCGCTTGCGTGCTGGGAGGATGCCATTCAGAGGGGCTGTCGAATTTCATGTTCTCCGCTGTCAGGGGCCTGGCGAAGTGCCTCCCTACTCTGTAACGGGGGGCTGGATGCCTGTTGCGGCGATCTCATAGCTGCTCACCTTAGTGAGTTCCAAGAGTCCGACATTCGTTGCTGCCCGCAGCATCCGCGTGTATCATGACGACCTCCATGGAGTCCCACTGTATTTCCTTCCGCGAGATTCCACAGACCACCAAGCTGTTTTTAACGTTCTTAGAAGACTTTAATCGCGTCGCTCGTTATTACGGATTCAGGCCATCCGTCAGCGGAGTGGAAGAGGCAGCCCAGCAAGTCAGCCTCGATGCAAATGTCCGCCAAGGGGTAATCGAGGTTTTGCGTGAGCAAAATCGGCGATTGTGCGGCGATGGCAAACTTGACGAAGCCGCCTCTCGAAATCTCGGTCGCCTTGCCAACGGCGCGGTGGCAATCGTCACGGGCCAGCAAGTAGGCCTGTTCAGCGGCCCCGCCTACAGTTTCTATAAAGCCGTTACGGCGGTAGCCTGGGCTGACGAACTCTCGCGGCGCGGGATCGAGGCTGTTCCCATCTTTTGGCTTGCGACCGAAGACCACGACCTGGCTGAAATCAATCACGCCGCATGGACGACACGCACAGGCCTTGCCGAATTCACGTTGCCCTTGGGCGAAACAGAACAGGGCAGGCGCGTCGGCGAGATTCCTTTAGGCCCAGCGATCACCGCACCGGTGGTCACGGCGATTGACACACTGGAAGGCGAATTCTCCGGAGAAGTCGCGCGGGCGTTACGCGAATCCTACACGCCCGGTGACACCTACGGCTCGTCCTACGGAAAACTGATGTCGCGGCTGGTCTCCGGCCGGGGAATTATTTTCCTGGATCCGCTGGATTCCCGGTTGCATAAATTCGCCGCAAGAATTTATCGTCGCGCGCTCGACGATTCCAACCCAATTCGCGACGAGCTATTAACCCGTTCCAAAGAGCTCGAGCGAGAAGGCTTTCACGCTCAAGTGAAGGTCACGCGTGAATCCACGCTCCTTTTTTACAACGTGGACGGCATCCGCCACCCGCTGCGCCAGCGCAACGGGAAATTTTATGCGGGCAGCGGCACCTTTTCGGCCGACGAGCTACGGTCCGCGATCGAGCTTGCCCCCGAGGATTTCACTCCTAACGTACTGCTGCGCCCCATTGTGCAGGACACATTGCTACCCACAGCGGCCTACATTGGCGGACCCGCCGAAATTGCCTATATGGCTCAAGCCCAGGTGCTCTATCAACGCCTGCTGGGACGCATGCCCGCAATGCTGCCGCGAGCAAGCTTCACCATCATCGAGCAGCCGGTCGCGCGCCTGATGAAAAAATACGGCCTCGATTTCCGCGACGTGATTCGCGGGCGACAGCGCTTGCGCTCGAAGATGGAATTAAAATCACTGCCTCGCGCGCTCGCCGCCCGGTTCGAAAAGGACGAAAAATACCTGCGCAAGCTAATGCAAACGTATCGCAACCCGTTTCAGAAGCTTGATGGCACCCTGAACGGCGCCCGGGACATTTCCGAGCGCAAAATCCTGCACCAGTTCCTGAAACTAAAGGCCAAAGCCGGTCGCGCGGAGGGTTTCCGCACCGGCGTTCTCGACCGGCACGAACGTACTCTCGTCGCTCAACTCTATCCGCATCGCGGCCTTCAAGAACGCACGCTGTCAGCGCTACCGTGGCTGGCCACCTATGGTCCGGAATTTCTCGACGGCTTAGCGCAGCTTTCCGCGATTGGCTCTTCACCGAACGAGTCCTCGGGCAAACAAGCGCCACCTAATTTCGTGGCCTGTACCCACCAACACCACATTCTTTTTACCTAATGGTTTGTCATCGTCTTTGTGAGTCTCCTCTTCGGCGGGGAGCAGCGTCGAGTCCGGCAGTCCGATATGGTTTAGCAGTTGTAGAGGCCGGTTCGGCCTTATCGAACCGGGCAGCCGTTGATTTCGCTATTGCTCCCGCGAAAAATCACGTTGCAATTTTATTTCGCACAGCGAGTACTGGTTCTGTCCCTCACCTGTCCTTCCGCCCAATATCGCCCAAGTCCCCCGCGTGCTAACGTCACAGGGGAATAAACCAAATGAAAAAATGTCGAGAATCGCGCGACGACGAAAGATTCGCTCTTGCCACGCTGAAAAATCCTAGCCGCAAAGTCTGCGGCCCCAAGCCAGCAGATGAAAATCTTCGTTCCGAAGATGCAGTCGCAGCCGACAGCGTCCCACGGCTTTCCCTCAGAAATCGAAGTTCATCCGCGCATTTCTAATCGTCAATTTGAAACAGGTATCGAGAGCAGAATGCACGCCGCACTCCCTCCCCAAGATGACGCAAAACAATGGTTATGGTGTCGAACCTTGATGCTCTCCCGATGCGCCGAATCCCGTGCTAAAATGCGCCGAACTTATCCAGCCGGACTACGCGGAGGACACTAAAATGAAAATCACACCAGGCAAACAGAAGGGCCTGAAGGCTGTTTCCGACTCACGCGGAGTGATCGCCGCCGCCGCGATGGACCAGCGCGGATCGCTGAAGAGCGCCATCGCCAAAGAGAAGGGAATCGATAAGAAAGATGTCCCCGCGAAGATGCTGGAAGAATTCAAGACTATCGTCACGCGCGTCCTTACGCCTCACGCCAGCGCGATCCTGCTCGATCCTGAGTATGGATTGCCCGCCTCGAAAGCCCGCGCCTCGAACGCGGGGCTGCTCCTGGCATACGAAAATAGCGGTTACGACAACACTCGCCCCGGCCGCCTGCCCGACCTGCTCGACATCTGGTCGGTCCGCCGCCTGGTCGCAGCGGGAGCCGACGCGATTAAAATTCTCCTTTATTACACGCCCTTCGATCCGCCCGAGGTAAACGACATCAAGCACGCCTGGGTCGAGCGCATCGGCGGCGAATGCACGGCGTCCGACGTCCCGTTTTTCCTGGAATTCGTGGGCTACGTCGAAAATGGCGACGAGAAAGGCCTTGAATACGCCAAGCAAAAACCGGAAATCGTCACCAAGAGCATGGAAGAATTTTCAAAGCCGCAATATGCAGTAGACGTACTGAAGGTCGAAATACCGGTGAACATGACGTTCGTCACCGGGTCCAAGGCCAATAAGGGCGAAATAGCCTACAGCCGCGACCAAGCCAAGGAGCATTTCCGGCGCGCCGCTGCAGCCGCGAAAAAGCCGTTTATTTACCTGTCTGCAGGCGTGAATAACGACGTCTTCGCCGAGAGTCTGGAACTTGCCGCGGAATCGGGAGTCGACTTCTCCGGCGTACTCTGCGGGCGCGCTACGTGGAAAGAGGGCATCCCCGTGTACGCCAAACAGGGCGGGAAGGCGCTGGAAGATTGGCTGAACGACCAAGGCGTCAAGAATATCGACAACGTGAACGCGCGTCTAAAGGCTGCCAAGCCCTGGTATCGCTTCTACGGTGCAACTTCAGCCGCGGCGCTTGCTACCTAATCCTGGTTCAGTCCCAACTCGGGCCGCGGCGTTAGAATTTCTAATCTTGCGGCCCGTCGAAGGCCCGTCGAAGACCGTTTGCGCGAACTCGTTCTTTCCGTTAAAATGAATGTTTCAACATTTGTGTACGCAGCGCCGTGAGGCGCGTCGTGTCAGTTGCTCTCGATCGGCACCCAGACACCCTGAGGGAATGGCGGAAGAAAACGACAGATTTACATTAGCCTTCGACGCCGCCGACGAGTACCGCCCGGAAGCACCACCGCCCCCTGAAATTCCCGCGTGGAAAGACGGCAGCATACGCATTGGTATCCACACCTCCATTGCCGGGAACATCTCCGCGTCTCTCGAAATCGCCCACGGCTTAGGCGCCAATGCGCTTCAGATATTCTCGTGCAGCCCGCGGATGTGGGAGCGCGGCGGAAACCGCATCGCGGAATCCGAAGCCGCCCAATTCCGCGCCCGACGCAAGGAACTGGGCCTGGGGCCGCTGGTCATACACGACAACTACTTGATCAATCTGGCTTCGCCGAACCCTGTTCTGCGCGCACGCTCGGTACAAGCCTTTCACCAGGAACTTGTGCGCGCCATTGCGCTCGGGGCGGACTATCTGGTCGCGCATCCGGGGAGCGGGCGCGAGAGTTCTCCGCAAGCAGCGGTAGCGTCGATTTCCCAAGGGCTGAAACAGGCAGCGCGCGGCCTAAAGCTCGGCGACCTCAAAATCCTGTTGGAAAATACCGCTGGGCAGGGGACGTCGATCGGTTCGCGCTTCGAAGAGCTGCGGGCGATCATCGACGCAACTCCTGAGCTGCCGCTGGGAATTTGCATTGATACAGCGCACACCTTCGCGGCAGGTTGGGATTTGCGCACCGCCGAGGGACTGGACGCGACGCTGCAAGCTATCGATCGCACGGTAGGCCTGGATCGCGTTTACGTCATTCACATAAACGATTCGAAGACGCATCACGGCTCGCGCGTAGATCGTCATGAGCACATTGGTAAGGGCAAAATCGGTCTCGAAGCATTCGGGCGGATTCTGAACCACGGGCTCCTCGCCGGGCGCGCCTTCATTCTGGAAACACCGATTGACAAGCCGGGCGACGACCGGCGCAACGTCGCCGCCCTGTGGAAACTTCTAGGAAAAGTAGTGGCGGCAACGGGCAATGGCATGAAGCCACGGCCGAAGCGCGCAAAGGCGATTCGTGCGAAGGCTTCGCGGCCGGCAGCAAAAGCTCATGCACGCAAAAAGAGTACAAAATCGAAAGCACGCTCGCGAGGAAAGTAAACTTGGGCGAGTCTGACCACAAGCATCCGCTCTACGATCCAGCGCAGATTGAAGCCAAGTGGCAAAAAGTGTGGGCAGAGCAGGGCGCATTTGATGCCGTCGATAACGATTCTTCCCGCCCGAAATATTACATGCTGGAGATGCTGCCGTACCCGTCCGGCACTCTGCATATGGGCCACATGCGCAATTACACCATCGGCGACGCGGTGGCTCGTTACAAACGCATGCGCGGATTCAACGTTCTGCATCCCATGGGCTGGGACGCGTTTGGACTTCCCGCGGAGAACGCGGCGATCAAAAACCACACCCACCCGCGTCAGTGGACCGAAGAGAACATAACGGAATTCCGCCGCGTGCTGAAGCGTTTCGGTTTCAGTCACGATTGGCGGCGCGAAATCGCGACTTGCGACCCCGACTATTACCACTGGAATCAGTGGTTCTTCCTGCGGATGCTCGAGAGGGGAATCGCCTACCGCAAGAAGAGCAAAGTGAACTGGTGCCCTGAGTGCTGCACTGTGCTGGCCAACGAGCAGGTGATCGACGGCTACTGCTGGCGCCACGAAACCACGCTGGTCGAATCGAAAGAACTCGAGCAGTGGTTCTTCCGCATCACGCAGTATTCCGATGAATTAATAGAGGACATGAAGCAGCTTGCGGGCGGATGGCCCGAGCGCGTCCTGTCCATGCAGCGCAACTGGATCGGCAAATCGCGCGGTGCACGGGTTAGATTTGCAGTTTCGCAAATGGAAGGCGTCGCGCTGGAAGTTTTCACCACGCGCATTGACACGATCTACGGTGCGTCCGCTATTGTGATCTCGCCAGGACACTCGAAGGTCGAAGAATTGCTGGCTGGCGTTCCCGGCTGCAACGGAATGGAAACTCGCCTCAAGGCCATGCGCCAGCAAAGCATGCGCGCTGCCGACATTGCCACCGCGGAAAAAGAAGGCTTCTTCACCGGACGATTTGCGGTGAACCCGTTTTCCGGAGCGCACCTTCCGATATGGGTTGCGAACTTCGTTCTCGCCGAATATGGCACCGGTGCGGTAATGGCCGTACCAGCGCACGATGAGCGCGACTACGAATTCGCCGAAAAGTATCGCCTGCCCGTAAGAATTGTGATCCAGCCGGCAAACGGCGCGCCACTCAACATAGACCGCATGTCCGAGGCATACACGGAATATGGCCGCCTCGTCGATTCCGGCGCTTACAGCGGTCTCACGACGGAACAGGCGCTCGAAAAAATGACCGCGGACGCCGGCGCCAAAGGTTTCGGCGTCGGAGAGACCACCTATCGACTGAAGGACTGGGGAGTTTCCCGGCAGCGCTACTGGGGAACGCCGATCCCGGTCGTGTACTGCGAAAAAGATGGCGTCGTAGCGGTGCCCGACGACCAATTGCCGGTGCGCCTGCCCGAAAATGTGACATTGACGGGGACAGGACGATCGCCTCTGGCTAGTTCGCCGGAATTTGTAAACACAACGTGCCCGAAGTGCGGCGGTCCTGCGCGCCGTGAGACCGACACGATGGATACGTTCGTGGACTCGTCGTGGTATTTCTATCGTTACACTGATCCGCATAATGACAACTCGCCTTTCGATAAAGACAAAGTCCGTTACTGGTTCCCGATCGATCAGTATGTCGGTGGAATCGAACACGCGATTCTCCACCTCCTCTACTCCCGTTTTTTCTGCAAAGTGATGCGCGATCTGAGCTTGGTCGATCACAGCGAGCCAATAGCGCGACTCTTCACCCAGGGGATGGTGCAGAAGGGTGGCGTGGCGATGTCGAAATCGCGCGGCAATGTGGTAGGCGCGATCGACATGGCCGAAAAATGGGGCTGCGACACAGAACGCATCTACACGTTATTTGCCGCCCCTCCCGAAAAAGATCTGGAATGGAATGAAGAAGCCATCGAAGGATCGGCGCGTTTCTTGAACAAGGTCTATCGGTTAGTGGCGAAACAGGCTGAGCGCCTGCGTGGCATTCAAACCGACCTGAGCCAGCAAGCCGATTTGACCAATGCCACCGCCAAGGAAAAGGCATTAGTACGCAAGGTGCATCAGACGCTGAAGCGCATCACCAACGACTTCGAGGTGCGCTGGCATTTCAATTCGTCTGTCGCGCTACTGATGGAACTGGCCAACGAAATCCACGGCCAGGAGCCGGTGGACGTTGATATCAGCCCGATGATTCTGAAGCGCGTGCTGGAAGCACTGCTGCTGATGCTCTCTCCTATGGCGCCGCATATCAGCGAAGAGCTCTGGCAGATGCTGGGCCATTCGACAGGCCTGGTGTACGAAAAATGGCCGACATATCGTGAAGAGTTGGCGCGTGAGGAGCAATTCGAAGTTATCATACAGATAAACGGTCGCTTACGCGGCAAGATGCTAGTTGATGACGGTCTGGGAGAAGATGAAACGCGGGAGCGCGCGTTGAACGATCCGCGCATCTCGGTTTTGATCGATGGCAAGCAAGTGACCAAGACCATTGTGGTTCCGAAGAAGCTCGTGAATATTGTCTTGCGATAGAAGATATCTTCACCTAACGGCATTGCTAATCCTATCGTCGGCAGTTTCGCAACAAATTTTGAGATCCGAGGCCGGAGCGGAAGGACGTTGCTTCACGAAGCGAACGCTGTGGGGCCCAAAAGAACGATCGTGACTCAAATGAGCGGTGCTAGTGCCAGGAATATCGATTTCCTCTCTATCCTAGGCGCTTAGAATTCAGAGATATTTGGCGATGACCATAACAACTGGAATGGCGACGCAACACGAAGCAGCGTGGACGGCCAGCACTCACCACGGAATCGTGGTCCTCGATTTCGGTGGTCAATACACCCAGCTAATCGCCCGGCGAATCCGCGAACAGGAAGTCTTCTCCGCAATTTTGCCGTGTACCGCGAACTTAGAGGAAATCCGAGCGCTGGAGCCTGTCGGCGTGGTGCTGTCCGGCGGTCCGAGCTCAGTTTACGACGCCGACGCGCCGGTCTGCGACATCGGGGTGCTGGAGCTCGGTGTACCGGTGCTAGGCATCTGCTACGGGATGCAGTGGCTGACCCACAATCTCGGCGGCAAAGTTGGACGCGCCGCGCGCCACGAATATGGGCCCGCGCAATTGGACATCGCGTGCGCCTCGCGGCTCTTCGCGGGCATCCCGGACAAGCTGAAGATTTGGAACAGCCACGGCGATCATGTGATCGAGGTTCCGGCGGGATTCCGAATCACCGGGCGCACCGACAATGCCATCGGATCGGTCGAGCATACGGAAAAGAAATACTACGGCGTCGAATTTCATCCTGAAGTAAATCACACCGATCGCGGCACAGAGATCCTGCGAAATTTCGTTTTTGATATTTGCGGCGCCAAGAAAAACTGGAATCGAGCCGGTTTCATAGCGTCCACGGTCGAGAGCGTTCGCAAGCAAGCTGAAGGCGAGCGCGCCATCTGTGCGCTGAGCGGGGGAGTGGACTCAGCAGTCGCGGCGGCCTTAGTTCATCGCGCGATCGGTGATCGCCTGACGAACGTTTTCGTAGATACAGGACTCTTGCGCGGCAATGAATATCAAGAAACCCTGGAGCTTCTGCGCAAACGCCTGGGCTTGATTGTGATCGGCGTGGATGCTTCCGATCGATTTCTCGGCAAGCTCGCGGGCGTGAGCGATCCCGAACAGAAGCGTAAAATTATTGGAAACGAGTTCATCTCGGTCTTCGTGGAAGAACAGCGCAAATTGTTGGCCGACGCTCCCGGACTGCCAGTAAAATTTCTAGTCCAAGGGACGTTGTATCCCGACGTCATCGAATCCGTTTCGGTGAAAGGTCCATCGGCGGTCATCAAATCGCATCACAATGTGGGCGGTTTGCCCGCAGACATGCCCTTCGGGCTCATCGAACCTCTGCGCGACCTGTTCAAAGACGAGGTTCGCCTAATCGGCCGGGAATTAGCGCTGCCGGAAGAAATCCTGGTGAAACACCCGTTTCCAGGCCCGGGTCTCGCAGTACGCCTACTCGGGCCCATCACGCGCGAAAAGTTAGAAACGCTTCGCGCCGCAGATGCGGTCGTTGTGGAAGAAATCCGGCGCGCTGGACTCTACGAAAAGGTCTGGCAGGCATTCGCGGTATTGCTGCCTGTGCAAAGCGTTGGAGTTATGGGAGACGGCCGGACGTACGGGCACACCATCGCTGTACGCGTCGTAGACTCCAATGACGCGATGACCGCTGATTGGACCCGCCTGCCACGCGAAGTTCTCGAACGGATTTCAGTGCGAATCGTAAACGAGGTGCCCGGCGTTAACCGGGTCGTTTACGATATAAGCTCGAAACCCCCCAGCACTATCGAGTGGGAATGAAAACGCAAATCAAAGGACGCTAAAAATTCCCAGGAGAAATTCTTAGCGGTTAGCCATTTTCTGAGCCATATACAAAAGCAAACGGCGGTCGCCGTCGTCTATACGGCCCAGCAAGCGTCGAAAACGGCCCAGGACTCGCGCTTCTTTTCCACGGCTCCCCCACACGATATCGTCGGCCGACTTCCGCTTGGGAAGATTCGGCAGCACGGGTGGCTCTTCGCCGTCATAGAATAGCTGGTAGAGCGGAACTTCCATGGCTCGTGCCAACTTTTCCAAAGTCTCGATCGCCGGAACAGTGTGGCCGTTCTCGACGCGCGAAATGTAACAACGAAGCAGACCGGTGCGCTTCTCGATGTCGCCTTGGGAGAGCTTTTTTGTTTCACGTAGCAGGCGGATGCGTTCTCCGATTATCATGCGCGGTATTGTCACATGATAGGCTGACTGGTGCAACGACAGTTTCCTCGGCCTAAGAAAGTTCATTAGAGGTTTCTTAGGTGTTCGTCAGAGGTTTTGAAGTCGCTCTGTAACCAAAATCCGATGCCTGACGTCCCAAAGAACATGGCAGCCAGCGCTTCCGCTCTATCGCTCCCGGTCAGCCGGCGCGAAAAGGGTGAAGAAGAAAGGCAACTGGTGCGATCGGCCCAGAGCGGCGAAGAAGCCGCTTTCGAGGAACTGATCAAGCGTCACCAGCACCGCGTGTTCGGGCTGGTTAGCGGTATTTTGCGGCGCCGCGAAGACGTGGAAGACGTGGTACAGCAGGTCTTTTTGAAGGTTTTCGTTTCGCTGAAGCGTTTTGACCACCGCTCAGCATTTTCCACCTGGCTGTACAAGATCTCGGTCAATGAATGCTGGGATTATTTGCGCAAGAAGAAGGTCCGGCCACTGGTTTACGAAGCCGATCTGTCGGAAGAGCAGGTGTCGCGCCTGGATGGAATCGTGTCCGCCGATCGGCCGGCGCAAAGTTCCACCGACCGCACCGAGGCTCGGGATCTTCTTGAACGCATGCTGGAAAAACTTCCCGAGCAGGACCGGCAGTTACTAATTCTTAAAGAAGTAGAGGGTTTTTCGGTGCAGGAATTAGCTCAGATTCTCGACCTCAACGTCAATACCGTGAAAGTGCGGCTATTCCGATCCCGTGCTCGCTTGATGGACGTTTATCACAAACGGCTGGAAGCAAACACTGACCAGCCCTCGCAAGCCAAGGAAGGAAAAAACCGATGAGCATCAATACAGAATTTAAGACTTCGGCATGCGGCCAATATGAATCCGCCTTGGAGGACCACCTCAGCGGCGATCTCGCGGGCCCTGCGGCAGCCAAGCTTTCCGAACACTTAAGAACTTGCCGCGGCTGTCAGGCGGCTCTAGACCAGGGAGTCTTGAGCAACCGGCTGCTTCGACTCGCGGAACCGGCCGCGGATCCGGGTCCGGGCTTTAGCCATATGGTGATGGCGCGCATTCGCACCGCGCTTCAGAACAGCGAAGGCAAAAACATCTGGCTGCCCTTCGTGTCACTGGCGTGGCGATTCGCGGCGACGGCCACACTTGCTCTTGTGGTTTTGCTTTCGTTCGATCTCGGGCGGCACAACCAGTTGCAGCAGGATCAATCGCTGGTGGCTGCAAATAAGTTACCGGAGATTGTCCCGGAGCAGAAATCGGTGCCGGCCAGTTCCGATGACGTTTTGTTGTTGATGGCGGAAAGAGATCATGGAAAACAGTAAGACAAAAAGCGAAGCGGCGATCCTCGTCCTGGTGGTTTTTGTGCTGGGTGTTCTGCTTGGCGGACTGGGAAGCCATCTGTGGGGAGAGCGCGTCTGGGGACACCAGGGGTCCCAGGGACTGCCTCCGGCGCACCAAATCGTCAGCGACTTGACGCACGAATTGCAACTGACGCCGGACCAGCAAAAGCAACTGGCGGCAATTGTGGACGACACCAAGGCGAAGATCCGCGCAGCATACGCTCCCGCGGACGCACAGCGTGAGCAGCTTCGCCAGCAGGGACGTGCGCGCATTCGCGCCATCCTGACGCCGGACCAATTGCCAAAGTTCGAAGCCTTTATGCAGCGTATAGACGAGCAGCGGAAAAAAGAAGGAGACCCACACCCACCGCATTGATCGAGAGGAGAAGAAATGCAACCCCCAGCGGGATTCGTAGTTGGCTAATTCAGCGTTGCGTGAGGACGGCTCAGACTTGATGCCGCCCGGCAAACACCCCGACGCAAAATTGATCCGCTCCCCATTTTTTTCGAAAGAAATTCTTCGGTTGAAAATGGCCAGCGCCTAAAATCTCCCTCAGAACGGAATATCTTCGTCGGAGATTTCCGGTCCTGCGCCATGCTCGTCGTGAATTGGTCCGCCTTCCATATCCGGGTCGGCCGGACGTCCGCCGCCAAATCCGCCACTCTGTGAGGCGCCCGCACCGGCTCCCATCGCCGCGCCATCGCTTCGCCCTCCGAGCATGCGGAAGTTGGTGGCCACGATTTCGAAGCTGGTCCGTTTCTGCCCCTCTTTATCCTGCCATTCGCGCGATTGGATGCGACCCTCGATAAAAACCAGCGAACCCTTCTTTAGATACTGCTGGGCGATTTCAGCCTGTTTGCCCCACACCACGATCTTATGCCACTCGGTGCGCTTCTGGCGCTCGCCGTTCTTATCCTTATACGTTTCATCCGTGGCCACCGAGAAATTTGCGACTGCCTGACCACCGCCTGTAAAGCGGGTCTCCGGGTCGCGACCCAGTCGCCCCACGAGAATGGCTTTGTTCACTGACATGTGTGCCTGCCTGTTCGAAGATTTTCGTTGATGAGTAGAGTATAGCTGAAGTAAACCATGCGGGCGAAGAAAACTGCACGACCAGCCAATTGGCGAGCGGAATTCGCGCGCCCAAACACAAAGCTTGCTAGAATCAGCGCTCACAATACGATCAACGGGAGAATTACGGATGGCACAAACGCAGAATTTTGCCAATCACGCTAAGTTTGTACCGCTGTACCACTTCGTGGTTTTACCGATCCTGATTTATAACCTCGGCTGGTCCATCTATCGAGCTGCGCATTTCTTCTCAGCTGCCACGTTTGTCCCGTTGCTGGTTGCGATTGCGCTGGTCTTGCTGGCGTTTTACGCGCGCGTGTTTGCGCTCCGCGTACAGGACAGGGTTATCAGGCTCGAAATGCAGCTCCGCATGCAAAATTTGCTACCACCCGACCTGCAGACGCGGATTCACGAGTTCACAATCAATCAGCTTGTAGCATTGCGCTTCGCGAGCGACGCTGAACTGGCAGCGCTAGCGCGCAAAGTCCACGCCGAAAAAATCGGTAACCGCAAAGCGATAAAACAAATGATTCGCGACTGGCGACCGGACGACTTGCGCGCGTAACTAGCGCCCCGAGCCGATTCGTCGTCGCGGAAGTCCCTTAGGCGTCGCGAATTCAAAAATCCTAGCTGGATTTTCGCGGCGGGACTTTTGCGCCCTTTTCGCGCGCCTCGGAAAGCCCGATGGCGATTGCCTGCTTCTGGCTGGTCACTTTGCCGCCTTTACCGCTCTTCCCAGAACGCAACGTGCCTCGCTTCTCGCGGCGCATCGCGCTCTCCACGCTCTTGCTTGCAGCTTTCCCATACTTACGACGCGATCCTTTTTTCGGCGGCATGCAGTCTTCTCCTTGAATCGCGGAGCTAAATCGCTCCGGCTTATGGGATTCTATATACGAGGGAGCGCACCCGGCCATACAGCAGATACTCGAATGCCGTCATCGCTCACAAGGAATTTTTTATCCCTGTCTCAGTATCTCCCTTCTATGATAGCGTCTGCCGCATGAGTGGCGGCGTGGTGCTGGTTCTGGCTTTCCTTATCGGCGTCATCGCGGGTTTACGTTCGTTTACCGCGCCGACGGTAGTGTGCTGGGCCGGGCACCTTGGCTGGATTAATCTTCACGGCTCGCCGCTTTCGTTTATGGGCAGCACAGCCGCGGCCATACTCTTCACGATTTTTGCCCTGGTGGAATTGACCGCCGATAAATTGCCTAAAACGCCCAGTAGAACTACTCCGGGACCTTTGACTGTTCGCGTGTTATTCGGAGCGCTATCGGGTGCAACTTTGGGTGTCGCGGGCGGGCAATCGCTGGCGCTCGGTGCCGTGCTCGGCGGAATTGGCGCATTGGCCGGGGCGTTTGCAGGATACCAAGCGCGTCACCGGATCGTGGCCGCATCGAAACTGCCGGACTTTCCAATCGCATTGCTGGAAGATGCGGTTGCGATCGGCGGCGGCCTGCTAATTGTTACTCGGTTCTAACCGCCTCACCACAGGAATTCTAGCCTCACGCAGAACGTGCTCGACAATATTGTCTTGCAGCCTCGAGGCATCGTAATCGACGTGCAGATGATTGACTTTATCATCCACTCGAAACCCGCGAATACCGTAGGTGTTTGAGAAGCGGCCCAGCGCACGAAAATCCCCAGCGTTAAGAGGGCGTTGCAGTTCATATGTTGCGGTCATCTGTGTCATGGGCGGATTATAACAGGCGCACGGGCTGCGAAACGCCTCTATAACTTCACCTGGCGCAATCGCAGAGCATTCGTGATCACGGATACCGAGCTGAACGTCATCGCCGCGCTGGCTAGGATCGGACTGAGCAGCAACCCGAAGAAAGGGTAGAGCACGCCGGCTGCGATGGGCACGCCCAGCGAGTTGTAAGCGAAAGCGAAGAACAAATTCTGGCGAATATTGCGCATGGTCGCCTGGCTGAGCGCCCGAGCGCGCGCGACGCCGCGGAGATCGCCTTTGAGCAGAGTGATTCCCGCGCTCTCCATCGCCACATCGGTGCCTGTTCCCATCGCGATTCCAACGTCAGCCTGCGAAAGCGCCGGAGCATCATTCACACCATCACCCGCCATCGCCACGATGTGATTTTCCGCCTGCAGTTTTTTAATGGCGTCAGCTTTTTCTCCGGGGAGGATGCCGGCGAAAACTTTATCGATGCCAAGCTTGCGCGCGACCACTTCCGCGGTGGCACGGCTGTCGCCCGTCAACATCACGACCTGAATTTTGTTCTGGTGCAGCCGGTCGATCGCTTCGCGCGTGGTTGACTTAATCGGATCGGCCACGCCAATCAAACCAGTCGCCCGGCCATCGACAGCGACAAATATAACCGTCTGGCCGTCGGCTTCAAGTTCCTGCGCTTTTTGCTCGAACGGATCCAAGGAAATGTTCAGTTCGGCGAATAGGGCACGATTGCCCAAGACAGCAGGATGGCCGTCGACTTTGCCCAACACGCCCTTTCCGGTTTGTGATTGAAATACGCTTATCTCGCCGAGGCTAATGCCACGTTTTTTCGCGCCTGCCAGGATCGCGGCGGCTAGAGGATGCTCGCTGGCGCGTTCCAGTGTTGCGGCGATACGCAACATTTGATCTTCATGCCATCCCGGCGCCGCTACTACAGTCTCGATGCTCGGACGGCCTTCGGTGAGCGTGCCAGTCTTGTCGACTACGGCGGTGTCGACTTTTTCCAGCGTTTCTAGCGCTTCGGCGTTCTTGATTAGCACGCCCTCCAGCGCTCCGCGGCCGGTTCCCACCATTATCGCCATCGGAGTGGCGAGGCCCAGCGCACAAGGGCACGCGATGATGAGCACGGCAACAGCGTTCAGCAGGGCGTGCGCCATTTTGGGCTGAGGACCATAGGAGGCCCAGACCACGAACGTAATCACGGCGATCAAAACCACGGCCGGAACAAAATATCCGGCGACCCGGTCCGCCAACTTTTGAACCGGTGCGCGGCTGCGCTGCGCTTCGCTGACCATTCGCACGATTTGCGCCAGCATAGTCTCGCTGCCCACGCGCTCGGCGCGTATCAGCAGGCTTCCTGTGCCGTTGACCGTGCCACCTGTTACGCGCGCGCCGGGAAATTTTTCGATAGGAATGGGTTCGCCGGTGATGAGCGATTCGTCGACTGAACTGTCGCCCTCGGTGACAACCCCGTCGACCGGCAATTTTTCGCCCGGCCGCACGCGCAACATATCTCCTGGCTGAATATGCTCGACCGGAACATCGATTTCAGTTCCGTCCGCCCGAACCAGGCGCGCATTTTTCGGCGAAAGCTTCAGTAGAGCGCGAATCGCTGCCGAGGTGTGGCTGCGCACGCGCAATTCCAGAACCTGCCCAAACAGCACCAGGGTTGTGATCGCAGCAGCGACCTCGAAATAAAGCGGCACTTCGCCGTTCATTCCGCGAAAAGTCGCCGGGAATATTTGCGGGAAGAGAACGGCAATCACACTGTAGAGATAAGCAGTTCCAGTTCCCAGCGCGATTAAAGTGAACATATTCAAACTGCGATTGACAAGCGACGCCCAACCGCGCTGAAAGAAGGGCCGGCCAGCCCAAATAACCACGGGAGTAGCGAGGGCGAACTCCAGCCGGCCAATGGTTTCGGCAGATAAGAGACGCTGCAGCGGTTGGCCCGGAATGAGGTCAGACATTCCCAGCGCCAGCACCGGGATAGTCAGCGCGACACTCGCCCAGAATCGCCGCGTCATCGAACGCAGCTCTGGATTTTTCTCTTCGTCCACTATCGCTGTGCGCAGCTCCAAGGCCATTCCACAGATGGGACAACTGCCCGGTTCGGAGCGCACGATTTGCGGATGCATCGGGCACGTGTATTCAATGCGTGTGCTGGAGATGCCGGGGAGCGACGGTTCGAGCGCCATACCGCATTTGGGGCAAGCCCCAGGATGGTTTTGAAGCACTTCCGTACACATTCGGCAGATGTAACTATTCGCCAGAGAAGGTTTAGACGAAATCCGGCTTGGGCGACTACCTGCCCCGGAGAATGATTCCACACGACTAGAGGACGCAGAAGCAGGGGCTAGGGAAGTCGTCGTCACAGACGTGCCCGCGCTGCCCAACTGGACCAGTGAGCCGGGGTGTAGAGAGCGCGGGGGTCGTTCCGCGTTCAGGTATTTTTCCGGTGCGGCGCGAAACTCGGAGGCGCAGCTCGCACAGCAAAAATAGTAGTTTTTACCGCCGACCTGTTGTTGTGCCGCAGCGTGCGCCGGGTCAACCGTCATGCCGCAGACTGGATCATGCTCTGTAGTTTCCACCGTTCCTCGGGGTGATGACTCGGGGACCATTGACTGATTATAGATGCGATAGCGCTAGGGTTGGGCGCGACAATCTGCGTAACAGAACCACTGGTCGAGTCGCGGCTGGGGGATTCCGACGTTCGAATACTACTTCGCGTCCAGAAGGGAATCGAGATAGGTGGTCATTTCGGAGTTGGTCCAGTCTTGCGGGCCGATGATTTTGCGATCAACTCGGCCTTTGCGGTCGATCACATACGTGTCGGGGTACATCGTCGTGCCATATTGCAGGGGAATTTTCTGGGTTACATCGCGATACGTAGGGAAGACTACCTGATACGCTTTCAGGAAACCTTCATAGACCTGCTGGTCGTCATCCACGCTCACGCCCAGCACCATCCCGCCGCGCGGAGCGATCTCTCGCTGCAACAGATTCAACGATGCAGTTTCGTCCACGCAGGGCGGGCACCACGTCGCCCAGAAATTCAGCAGGACTACCTTGCCGCGAAGGTCAGATAAGCGCGTTGGCTTTCCATCCAGCGCGAAGGCGAAGTCTTTTTCCGGGGTTCCACGGAGGCTTGGCTCGCCCTGACGGTAGTCGGGGTGCGCGAAGAGCACCAGCAAGCCCACGATAAACGCGAGCACCAAGCCTGTATTCAGTTTCCGTATCAATCCTTTGTCCAAGCACTCTATAATAAAGGCATCCGCGAGCTGAAAGCGAGCGGATTACCTGCTCGCGGATTGTCCGAGGCGAAAGCCCCTGAATCTCAACATGGTCTCCGCCATCATTCCGGCTCGCAACGAAGAGGCTTCGATCGCTCGTGCTGTCGAATCTGTCGCAGCGCAGCCGGAAATTGAAGAAGTGATCGTGGTGAATGATCAATCCACCGACCGCACAGCCGCGATCCTAGCCGAGCTTTCTACGCGGATTCCTAAGTTGAAGGTCTTGAATATAGACGAACTTCCGGCCGGGTGGGTTGGCAAGAATTACGCCGTCTCCCTGGGCGCTGCTGTGGCCCACGGTGACTGGCTTCTGTTCACGGACGCCGACACGTACCAAATGCCGGGATCCACGCGGCGAGCCCTGACTGACGCGGTCGATCACGATGCTGTGCTGGTTTCTTACTCGCCGGAGCAGGAATTGGACTCGTTCTGGGAGCGTGCGCTTATTCCTTTCGTATATTGTCGTCTAGCGGCGAAATTTTCCTATGTGCGGGTGAACGACCCGGCACAACCGGAGGCGGCGGCCAACGGCCAGTTCTTGATGGTACTGCGCGACGTTTACCAGAGGACCGGCGGACATGCGGCGATTCCCGGGGAAATACTCGAAGACGTTGCCTTGGCGCGCCTCGTTAAGCAGGCGGGGTATTCAATCTACTTCACAGCCCCTATGGGCATCGTGCGCACGCGCATGTATCGCAGTTTTTCGGCTATGTGGCAGGGGTGGAGCAAAAATCTCTACCCATTGGTGGGCGGGAACCTCCTGTTCCTATTCGTCGAGCTTTCCGAAATTTTGCCCTGGCTCGAAATTGGCCTGTTGGTATTCGTGTGGGCCGCTATGCCCCGGACCCAGCCGCAGGCCCTTGCCTTGGTAGCAACGTTTTTGCTCCTCGTCTTCGTTGGGCGCAGCCTTCGCTACGGAGTGGAACTTCATAAGAATCTGTATCCGTTTTCTTTCATCAGATATTACGTCCCCGGATTTGTTCTCTACACGACCGCCCTGATTGCATCCTGGTGGAAGAACACCTGGGGAACGGTGGAGTGGAAGGGAAGAAGCTACCCGGCCAGAGTTCATCCCGGGTCCTAGCGACGAGGCATAATGATTCGTATCACACGCAAAATCGAGTTCAGCGCCGCGCACTTCTATCACAATCCAAATTTCTCGGTGGATGAGAACCGCAGGATTTTCGGCAAATGCAATAATCCCCACGGCCATGGGCACAACTACACACTTGAAGTGACGATTGCGGGCGAGCCTGACCCAACTACCGGGATGGTCCTCGATCTGAAAGAGTTGAAGGACATTTTACAGCGCGAAGTGATGGATCGCATGGATCATCAGAACCTGAATTACGAAGTTCCAGAGCTTGCCGGACAAATTCCCACATGCGAAAACATCGCGGCGGTGATTTGGAATTTGCTCGAGCCCAAGATCAAAGCAGGGAAGCTGGATCGAGTTCGTCTATACGAATCGCCGGATCTGTTCGTCGACTGTACGGCGGCTTCAACCAACGGCGCGTGGAAACGCTCGTGAAACTTTCGCTTACGCGCCGTTATCGCTTCGCAGCGTCGCATCGACTCGACACTCCGCAACTGAGCGCAGAAGAAAACCAGCGGATCTACGGCAAGTGCAACAGTCCCTATGGCCACGGCCATAATTACGCGCTCGAAGTCACGTTAACCGGGCCAGTCGATCCGGCCACGGGCATGATCGCGAATCTCGGCGACCTTGACCCATTTGTGCAGCGGGAAGTCATTGAGCTGTTTGATCATAAATTTCTCAACGAAGAGGTGCCTGCGTTCAAGGTCGACATATCGAAGACGTCCGTTGCACAGGTACCGACGACCGAGAATGTGTGCCGCGAGATTTTTCGGCGCCTGGAGAAATTCCCGGCCGCGCAGCTGGAACGAGTGCGCATAGAGGAGACTAGCAAGAACAGCTTCGAGATTGAGCGGGAGGGGTGAAGGCGTTGATTGCAACCTTCGGCGTATGGATTAACGAGGCCATGTTGTTCTGTACAGCTAATGCTGGTTCTGTCTCTCACCTGCCCTTACGCTCAATACCGTTAATTTCGCTCGCGTGCTAACGTGACACGAGAAAAACCAAATGAAAATATTTCACAAATGGCGCTACGACGAAAGCCTCCCACAGTTGAAATCAACCGTCGGAGCACACTTGCCGATTTCTAATCGTCAATCTCAAACACCTGTTTACTCTGTCTCTGCGGTCATCCGTTCCTTGCTGCAGCATCTGCAGGAAGCGCTGTTCGCGGCACGCGTCGCCGTTAGACAACCGTGGAGCGGAATATGAGGAGCAAATGCGAGATGAGTGAAACGTCGGAAATTGTCGTACCCGAAGTCGCGCACGGCAGAATCGCGGAACTGGTTCGCGAAATGCTCGTTCTGATTGGCGAAAATCCCGATCGCGAAGGCCTGCGGCGCACGCCGGAGCGTTTCGAGAAAGCGCTGCGATTTCTAACCGGAGGATATCGCCAGGACCCCGACAAATTGCTGAACGGCGCGATGTTCAGTGTGTGCTACGACGAGATGGTGGTAGTCAGGGACATCGAGCTGTATAGCCTGTGCGAGCACCACTTGCTCCCGTTCTTCGGCAAATGCCACATCGCCTACATCCCGGACAAGAAAGTTGTGGGACTCAGCAAAGTGGCCAGGCTCGTGAACATGTATGCGCGCCGACTGCAGATTCAGGAGCGGCTTACCAGCCAGATCGCCACCGCGCTTCAGGAAAAGCTGAGTCCGCACGGAGTAGGAGTCATCATCGAGGCGCGGCATTTGTGCATGGTGATGCGCGGCGTCGAAAAACAAAATTCCACGACCACCACCAGCGCGATGCTCGGATCTTTCCGCGAGAGCAAACAGACGCGCGACGAATTCTTGTCTCTGATCAACTCTCAGAGACCCTGACGACCCAACGATAAAAGATGAAGTTCGCGCGCATCGTATTTCTGATCGCTGGAATCGATGGATTGGATGGCAACATCATCGGGCGATAACGCACCGGATTTCGCGCCGGGAAGAGCAACAGCACTTTCTACGCCGGAGACCCGTCGACAAATCCATAGAAAAACTCAGGATGAGTAATCCGCGCAGGTGTAGAGCCTCGTCATTCGGTAGCGGCATGATGGACTCCGTATTTGCAGCGCTCTTTGCCATCGGTTACGTGCGAAGCGGTGAACTCGCCGCTGCAAGCGTTTCAGGGCCGCCGAGCTAAGTCTACAGCTTGTTCCGCTGCGAAAATCCCTTTGCGGTGGTATGGCTCTATGCTAGCATTTGAAAGTCGAAGAAAAACGAGAGCATAGAGCAGGGCACGACGTTTCAGGGAGGGGTCGAGTTGAGCGCAGCCAAATCAGCACTGATCGAGCAGTACCGGGTACACACCAAGGACACGGGGTCTCCCGAAGTGCAGATTGCATTATTGAGCGAACGCATCAGTTACCTGACCACTCACCTTAAGTCCCACGCAAAAGATCATGCATCGCGCCGCGGGTTGATCATGATGGTCAACAAGCGACGGCGACTGTTGGACTATCTGAACCGCCGCGACCCGGATCGGTATCGCGAGATTGTGGAACGACTCAGCTTGCGCAAGTAGCGCGAATTTCCTGAGCGGCTATTCCTGCCGCGTGAAGTTTCACCGCACAAACCAGAGTCTTCAGGCGACATGCGGCCGCAAGGATTGTCGCTATTTGTCAGGACTGCGTTGGCTGGCTTTTTCGAAATTTCCGCTTCGCGTTTTCTCTCCCCTTTTTCCTTCGATTTGTCTTTCGAGAGCTTTCTCTCGTATCTGAAAAGCGTCCCCGTGAACGGGGCAAAAAGGATGTGAAGTAATGTTTGAACAAGTTAGTTTGGAAGTGGGTGGACGAAAGTTGACGTTTGAGACGGGCAAGATTGCCCGTCAAGCGCACGGCGCCGTTGTGGCGCGATATGGCGACACGGTGGTGTTGGCAACCGCCTGCATGGACAGCAAGGCAACTGAAAAGGATTTTCTGCCGCTTACTGTCGATTACCGCGAGTACACCTATTCCGCGGGCAAGATTCCCGGAGGATTTTTCAAGCGTGAAGGTCGTCCTTCTGAGAAGGAAGTTCTCACCTCGCGATTCACCGATCGACCGCTGCGCCCGCTGTTTCCGGAAGGCTGGTCCAACGAGACGCAGATCGTTTCGATGGTGCTTTCCGCCGACAGCGAAAATGACCCGGATGTGATCGGCGTGACTGCTGCTTCTGCGGCGCTCTACATTTCGAAAATTCCGTTCACCACGCCGATTGCGGCTGTTCGCGTTGGCATGCTCGAGGGCAAGCTAGTCGTGAATCCCACGGTGGCGGAGCAGAAAACCAGCGCATTGAATATCGTCGTCGCCGGTTCCGATGAAGCCATCGTGATGGTGGAATCTGGCGCGCTGGAAGTTTCCGAAGACGCGGTTGTCGATGCGCTCGAATTCGCGCACGCGGAAATTCGCAAGATCGTTGCCGCCATTCGTGAATTGCACGACAAAGTGAAACCCGCGAAAGTCACGGTAAGTCCACCTGCATTCGACCAAGAGCTGTACAAACAGCTCCACCAGCAGTACGGCGAGAGGTTGCGCGATGCCTGCGACACCGCCAAGCATCCGAAGTCCGACAGCTATAGCCTGATCGACGGCATCAAGAACGAAATCTATGCCGCGATTCCGGCGGAAGACACCGAGAAGAAAAAACTGGCGGCACGCGCTTTTGAGCGTCTGCGCGAACGCATTTTCCGCGACGACATGTTGATTCGTCGGCGGCGTCCCGACGCCCGCGCCTTCGACCAAGTCCGCGAGATTAGCTCCGAAACCGGCGTTCTGCCACGCGCTCACGGATCGGCGCTTTTCACCCGCGGTGAAACGCAGTCTCTTTCGACTTGCACCCTGGGCACCAAGGAAGATATGCAGCGGCAGGACCTGCTCTTCGAGCAGGACACCTTCAAGCGTTTCATGCTGCATTACAACTTCCCGCCGTTTTCGGTCGGCGAAGTGAAATTCCTGCGCGGTCCGGGACGGCGCGAAATCGGCCACGGCGCACTCGCGGAACGTGCGCTGGCCAATCTGCTTCCGCCGGACACCGATTTTCCGTACGCGGTTCGTTGCGTTTCAGACATCCTCGAATCGAACGGTTCCTCTTCGATGGCAACGGTTTGCGGCGGATCGCTCGCGTTGATGGATGCGGGCGTGCCACTGAAAGCATCGTGCGCTGGCATAGCGATGGGCTTGGTTGTGGAAGGCGATAAGTACGCGATCCTCACCGACATCGCCGGAGCCGAAGACCATTATGGGGACATGGACTTCAAAGTGGCCGGAACGCGGCAGGGAATTACCGCGTTGCAGATGGATATCAAGGTCTCGGGCGTCAGCATTGGCATGATGCGCGAGGCGTTGGCGCAGGCGCGCAAGGCGCGTCTGGAAATCCTCGAGATCATGGACAAGACGCTGTCCTCCGGACGTGCCGAAATTTCGGCCTACGCCCCGCACCTCTTCATGTTGAATATTCCCACGGATAAGATCCGCGACCTGATCGGACCCGGCGGAAAGAAAATCCGCGGAATCATCGAAGCGACCGGCGTGAAAATCGACGTGATGGACGATGGCAAAGTGCACGTCTTCGCGTCCAGCGGAAAATCAGCCGAAGAAGCGTTGAAGATGATTCGCGACGTGACCGCCACCGCCGAGATCGGCAAGACTTATCTGGGCACGGTAGTGCGCATCGCGGACTTCGGCGCCTTCGTCGAAATTTTCCCGGGTACGGATGGCTTACTGCACATCAGTGAAATCGCGGAAGCACGCATACGAGCGGTTCGCGACGAGCTGAAAGAGGGCGACCAGATCCTGGTGAAGGTGCTGGCCATCGAAGGCAATAAGATTCGCCTGAGCCGCAAAGCGGTCCTACGCGACAAGCAAAAGACGGAAGCCCCCACCGCGTAACGCGAGTTTCTTGTTCAAGTATTTGGTAAGCGTTTGATCGAAGGGCGCCGACTGCACATCTGTCGGGGCCCCTTTTTGCGTCTGCCTCCGCATTTGTACCGGCCGGTTTTAGTCAGGCAGCGTTTGCTCTAAGTTTCTTGCTTTGCGCAGCGGCGTCTCACGATCGCGTCGTTCCCGAAGAGAAATATTCGCTGTCGACGCCTCGACGCTGCACTTATTTTTTGCGGGGAAATTGTTACCGGACATCGCCGCATGATGCCGTCATTCTGAGCACAGCAAAGGATGCTCTTAGGGTTTGGTTTTTCCCACTGGCGAATCAAACCATCTAATTCCGAGGATCTGGATGCTGGGGGTTGGCAATCGCGGGACGACACATACAACTTAGCATGGAGTAAAATCTAGGAGAGATTCTTCGCTGCGCTCAGAATGACGGCACGATTGCTGAACGCTCAGAATGGCTAATTGTGACGGGCGTCTTGCGGGGTCTGTTTGTGGTGTTTTACGTCTACCTGCTCGTACATTACCGGGTGACGTAGATTTTTCTCCTCAAATTTTGAAATATGCGGTTCGTGGACCAGCGTAAGGCCGATGTCATCGAGACCCTTTAACAAGCAATCGCGACGGAATGGGTCGATCTCGAAGGAATAGCGCAGGCCCTGATCGTCTGTGACTTCCTGCTTTTCCAAATCGACGGTGACGCGATAGCCCTCGTTCTTCTCCGTGCGCGCGAAAAGCTGGTCCATCTGTTCGTTCGTTAGCGTGACGGGCAGGATGCCGTTCTTGAAGCAATTGTTGTAGAAGATGTCGGCGTAACTCGGCGCCAGGATCGCGCGAAAGCCATAATCCAGGATGGCCCATGGTGCGTGTTCGCGGCTCGAACCGCAGCCGAAATTCGCGCGCGCCAGGATCACCGAAGAGCCTTTGTATCGAGCCTCGTTCAGCACGAAATCCGCATTCGGTTTTTCGCCCGGCAAATAGCGCCAGTCATAGAAAAGCACGCGGCCGTAGCCCTGCCGCGTTTGCAATTTCAAAAACTGTTTCGGCACCATCTGGTCGGTGTCAACATTGACGCGATCCATGGGCGCGACCAATCCGGTGTGCTTGATGAACGGTTCCATGGTTACTCCACTCCGCCGACGTTATTCCACTTGCGGATATCCACGAAGTGGCCCTCGATTGCTGCCGCTGCCGCCATCACCGGGCTTACGAGATGAGTGCGTCCGCCCTTGCCTTGTCGCCCTTCGAAATTGCGGTTGGAAGTGCTTGCTGAGCGCTCGCCGCTCAGCAAGACGTCATCATTCATGCCGATGCACATGCTGCAACCCGCGTCACGCCATTCGAATCCTGCGTCGCGGAAAACTTTGTCCAAGCCTTCCGATTCTGCCTCAGCCTTCACTACGCGTGAACCAGGTACAACTAAGGCCTGCTTCAACGATTTCGCGACGTGCTTTCCCGCTACAACTTTCGCCGCCGCGCGCAAATCCTCCAGACGCGAATTCGTGCACGAACCGATGAACACGCGGTCCAGCGGTATATCTTCGATCGCCGTGCCGGGTCTTAAATCCATATAGACCAAGGCGCGCGTGGCAGCCGCGCGATCGACCGGGTCAGTGAACGATGCTGGGTCCGGTACACGCTCGGAAACTTGCGTGACCATACCCGGATTCGTACCCCAGGTAACCATGGGCGCTAGGTCTTTCGAATACAAAGTGATGGTCTCGTCGTATTTCGCGTTGGGATCGGTCGGCAATGTTCTCCAGAAATCGACCGCTTCCTGAAATTCTTTGCCACGCGGAACGAAGGGACGCCCTTCTAGATACGCAAATGTCGTCTCATCCGGCGCCACCATTCCTGCGCGCGCTCCGCCTTCAATCGACATATTGCACATGGTCATGCGGCCTTCCATGG
The DNA here is from genome assembly GCA_963703675.1 of uncultured Acidobacteriota bacterium. Taxonomy (GTDB): domain Bacteria; phylum Acidobacteriota; class Terriglobia; order Acidiferrales; family UBA7541; genus Palsa-295. Next base: position 286,068 of record CAVPFH010000022.1, read on the forward strand.
AAAGCCCGCGCACGGCTTCTCCGGTGTATTCAAAGACGTACCCGGTGCCGCCCGCGATTCCAATCTTGCCAATGACCGCGAGGATGATGTCTTTCGCCGTTACGCCGGACGGACGCTTGCCGTGAATCGCCACATTCGCCGTCTTAGATTTGAATTGAGTAAGGCACTGCGTCGCTAGAACGTGCTCGATTTCGCTTGTGCCGATTCCAAAAGCCAGCGCTCCGAACGCGCCGTGAGTCGAGGTGTGGCTGTCTCCGCACACGATGGTCTGGCCGGGCTGCGTGATGCCCAGCTCGGGACCGATGATATGCACGATGCCTTGATTCTTGCTGTGCATGTCGAACAGATGTACGCCGCTCTCCGCGCAGTTGTGCTCCAGAGCTTCGAATTGCCCGCGGGCATCGTCATCGACAACCGGCAACAAACGATTCTTGGTCGAGACGGAGTGATCCATAACGGCGAAGGTCAATTCCGGCCGGCGCACTTTGCGGCCCGCCGCTTTCAATCCAGCGAAAGCCTGCGGTGAAGTTCCTTCATGGATTAGATGTCGATCGATGTAAATCAGGGAAGGTTGGCCAGGATCTTCGCGCACTACGTGGGCGTCCCAAATCTTTTCGTACAGGGTGCGAGCAGTCATTCGTTTGATGTCCTGCCTGTGAGGTCTTTTCGGGTTTTCAGAAGAAAGCCGGAGAGCAACAACCTCCCGCCACACGCTATTGTAACAACTCCGTCACACTTACGCCAATTCTTGTCAGGGAGGTTCTGCGGCCTAGGAACGGCGTGTCGACGAACCCGCCGGCGTTACATTCTCACTCGCGGGCTTGTGTGCCGAGCGGTCGAAATTCGATAGTGAAGTCCTCTTGCAATTCGATCGGTTGCCGGTCGAGTAGCGTTGGCCGATAACGCCATTGCTTGACGGCGTCGGTAGCCGCAGGAACGAACAACTCGGGTCCGTGAAGAAGTTTCACATTCTCAACCGTTCCGTCTTTCGAGATCGTGGCGCGCAGTTGCACCGTGCCGCCCATTCCTTTTTGCGCCGCTGCGGCCGGGTATGCAGGGGCAACTTTCGAGATCCGCTCGCCGATTTGCAGCCTTTCCGGTTGATGGCTGAATTCCGGTCCAGGTTGAGCGGGAACGAAAACAAATTGGTGAGTGTGGATTTTGACCATAGCGGTATCGATCACTTTTTCTTCCGGCAGCAGCATCAACCGCGGCACATTTCCAGCGCCCGGCGCCGTCACTGGAAAAAAGGATGGAGGTGACGTCGAACGCGGAGTTGGAACCACTGCACGAGTGAACGGCGCCGTCACCGAGGAGCTTGCGCTCGTACCAGATGACGATAGAGGCACTGTGTTCGTGATCGCCGGTGGTGTGGTTCCAGGAGGCGAGGCTGTCACAGGCGTGCGGGTTGAGGGCGATGTCGACAAAGCGGCAGACGGTGAACTGACCGCTGGAGGCCTTGTTATCGCCAACGGCGCTGTGGCCGGTTGCGCAGTATTTGGAACAATGGCCGTTGCTGGTGGCGTTGTTGTCGCAGATGGCATCATCGGCTTGGCTGTCAAAGAATTAGTCGACGACGGTTCGGAGGCCTCTGCTGCCGGAGGGTTGGACGGTGTCGTGCTAGCGGCCGATGGCCCCGCGACGACCGGCGATCCCGATGAGTTTCTTGCTGGCTGGTCGGGCGATTTTACCGGCGTGGTCGGAGTGACATCAGAATTCATTTCGGGATTAGTTGCAGGTATGCCTTCTCGAAGCTCTCGGCTTCGTTGCGCCAGCGCCAATTCGCTCGTTGAAGCCGCGGATTGCGAGGAGTACCAGTTCTTAGCGGGAGCAGGCGCGCTTTTCACGGGCGGCGCACTCGCGGCACTTTCACCGGCGGCGCCTCTCGTGTTGGCGCTCGGAGTATTTTGCTTCTGCATCGCGTCCGGCGCAGTGCTCTTGTTTGTGGTCGGTGCAGGCGATCCGAGTCCCGCTTCAGACTGAATATCTGCTGGCGTGTTCGAGCCCGTCCGCGCTGTACTCGGGAGTTCTGAAGTGCTTCTTGCATTATTATCTGACGATTGCGGTTTGCTGTTCGAACCGAACAGGCGGTTGTGAACGTCGCTCATTCCGGGCAATCCGTGCAGAAAACCAGGCTGGATCGCGAATCCCAGCATAAAACAAACCGCCGCCGCAACCGCCACCAACCACATTTTGCTCGCTGGTGGTTCGTCGGCAAAGAAAGGTGTCGCCTGCGATTCCAGCATCCTGCTGAAACTTTGATCTATTGCCGGCTGAAATACGGCGGGTAACGGCGTCAGCCGCGGGGGCCATGTTCTAACCTCAACTTCCGACGTCACATCCGGATTTGACTTGCTTGGCCGCGCCTGTTCAAACCCAAAGACGGGAAACGGCTTGGGCTGTGGCGGCTGGGTTGACGGTGGATCGACTTCCGGGGAGTGCGCGTAGGGTCTCGAATCTCGAGCAATGTTCGACGCCATGTTTTCGTAACCCTGCCCAATGCCTTCTTTAGGCGGAGTTTCCGCAGTCTCCGCCGGGGCCAGCCGCCAAGTCGACGGTTCGTTCTCGGACGGAAACATCCTGTCGAAATCATCCTCTTTGTCGACTGGACGCCTGTTCTCCCGCGCGGGCGAGCCCCGCAGATTCGTCTGCTCCGACGGGGGTGCCGCTGTAGGCGGCGCCGGGGATGGCGGTGCCGGCGATTTATCTGGAATGCGCAGCGTCGGCGATGGGGACGGGTTGCTGAGTGTTCCCTTGAAACCTCTGGCTAAAACCCAATTGCCGATCTCTGTGCGGACATCATCCGGCATTCCAATGAAATGCACACCCGCTGCTTTTTTGGATTCCGCAACCCAGATAATTCGAGCCTGGGCCTCGACTGTGCGGTTTATGCCCGGGATTTCGAAGACCAGGCGCGGCACAAATTTTCCGAGAATCGGTTCCGCGGCGGTAAGCGCCATTCCTGTCTCGCTGATATTGGAAATGATGCCGCCGTTGTTGTCGCCAATGGTTACGTATGTAAGCGCTGTAAGATTGCGACGAGCGTGCGACCGCCGCTCACTCGGCGTGCCGCTGGAAGTGTTCATCGATTGTTGTGAGAACATTCGCATGCCAATTCTACCCTCGATTTTTGCGCCGAGCCCTGATTGCCGGCTGCTAGCTGCGAGACTGGTGAACTGGGTTTTTGTAGATTAGCGCGTAGTGCAGCCTCTTTGCACTTCACCAGACAAAACCCGCACGGCGGAAAAAAGTTTTGACCCGCCGACTAGGTCGAAGGGAGTTCTTACCGGCTGGAACTGAATTGTAAGCGCATTGTTCGGGGATTTTCAATCCGGAAGAAGCTTTATACGCTGATTACAGTAGTTAGCCCGTGGAAAGCCCGGATGTTTTAATTGCCAGGCCCTGCGAACAGCACATTCCTCGGGCTCAGGAGTCGGTGGTACTCAAAATCTCTGGGGGGTTTGTTGATCGAAACAAGCCTAGGGTATGCGCTTTCTGATGATCAGTCCTGGCAAGCACTGCAGTGCCCGGTCCGGCTGAAGTGCGCCCGAGCGGGCACTGCAAATTCAAATTCAATTGCAAACGCGATTTCTAGTGGGACTCCTTCGATATCTCACGGCCCATGTGCACAACCACCGAAGAGCCGCCGGCAATAAACGCTGATTTGGCAGGTTGACGCAAGATCTCACTGAATTCGGGACCGTACAGCGCCCCGGCATCGCCTTCGAAGCCAAACTTCGCGGCGGTCCAAACTTTCCACGGGGGGTGCGAGACACGATATTCCAGGCCGGCTCCCTTATTTCGGACCGAATAACCCCAATAGTGCTCCGTGATGAAATTCTCAAAACTGCCTGGAGGCGCTTCGGCCGGAGCGCCTTCAGCGTCCGCGATCACTCGGAAGTGATGCTGTTGAAATCTCCATTCATAGCTCGCGGAAACGCGTGACGCGGTGCTTACAACCTGATGCCGCATCGGGCAGCTCATATACTTTTCGCCGTATATCATCCTCGCCACAGCAGCGATAGTCGCGCTCGGCACCAATTCGCGAATGAACACGACGCCTCGGCGATCTTCGCCACCCTCATGGCGACGGACATAAAAGCGAAGATTTACTTCGGCAAAATTACTGTGGAAGGGCATCACTAGAAATCCGAATAACTTCGTGCGCAGAAACCGAAAGCCCACGACGCTTACAAACGTTCGGCCCTCAAAAGTGTCGAGTTCGACGCCATGCGGAATGTATTTTTGCAACAGGGAGGGATCAACTTGGTAGTTCAGCATCACTAAGTCGCGCCACTCGGCGGAAAGAAATACGGGGCGGTCAGCCATCGCTAAGCGGGCAATGATAAGGCATCATTAAGCGAATTTAACCGGGGGTCAATAACCGACCGTGAAACGCTTGCCGCGAAACGCCGGTTTTCGATTTCATCCAGCACAGCAATCGCAAGATCCTCGGCCGAAATGGAGCTTTTGCCTTTTCCGGCCACGAGCCACCGATCGGTACCGGTACGATAGTGGCAGGTGCGCTTTCCCGTTTCAATCAAGGCCGGCGGACTCACCGCGGTCCAGTCGAATTCTGCGAATCCAGCTTTGCGGAAATCCTCCAGCACATCCTTACGGGCTAGCGCAATCGACTGCAGCTCCACGGGGAAATCAGCCGTGTCGACAAGTTGAACGCCCGGCTCATACGCGCTCACAACCATGTCATGATCTACCGCCGCGTCCTCCACGCTTTCCGGGGCAAAAATATCGCCGACAACGTATTCGAAATTAAGCCGCTTCTCAGCGATGTGTGTCGCGTATGAGGACGGTCACCTGTTGGCCGCACGAGAGTGCTTCATTCCATATTCGCCGGCCGATCATGCCGGCGGACCCAGTCAGCAGGATTTTCATGACGTCCTCTGATGCACTCTAGTGTGACAGAGCAGCTTCTGCCTCGGTCACGGTTGCGTAGGTTTCGAAAAGCGGCGCAACGCCGGTCAAATGCAACACGTTATGAACGCGATGGCTCAAACCAACCAGTGCGAGTTTGCGCCCGGAGTTATGGCAAGAGACAAACGCGCGGACCAGCGTCCCTACTGCCATAGAATCGAGCAGCGGAACTTCCCTCATATCCACGATGACACGCGGCGAGTCGATCGTTTTCAGGGCGTCGGCGAAAACAACGGATGAGTTCGAAGTGAACGCGCCCTTAACCACCAAGACGCTTTGGCCTTCGCGGTCGCTCGCTTGCGGGATCACGCGAAAGGGTTCGTTGGACATGCCGCGCATTCTAGTCCGAATCACTTGGCCGAAGCAATGAATGCCGCGACCGGCCGCGATTTTTCCACTTCGGTTTAATTGCTGTTTCTGTGGACGCAAGTTTGTGGTGTCGTGGTACACTGCGCGACATCTTTAGGCGTCCATGTTACAATTATGTTTCCGCTCTTCGAGACTCGCGTGGCATTTCACCTCCCTGAGCGTGTGGGACGTCCAGGCACAGCTTGATTCTTTTTTAAGCGGATTTGGGTGTGTCCGCAGAGTTAGCTGGAAAATTCTATTAGCGCGTCGCCGTCAATGTGGTCGTGAATGTCCCGCAGGTTTTTGGGTATCGCTCAGGAGACGACTCGGATGAAGAACCTTTTCGTAGGGAACATGAGTTTCCAGACTACCGCAGCCGACCTGCGCGCATTGTTCGAACCCTTCGGCCAACTGGCGCGCGTGCACGTGGCGACCGATCGTGAAACAGGCCGCGCACGTGGCTTCGGCTTCGTGGAAATGCCCAATGATGACGAAGCCGCGAAAGCCATCGCTGGCCTCGATGGCAAGGACGTTGGCGGCCGAAACATCAAGGTGAACGAAGCGCGTCCCAAGTCGGAATCGAGCGGCCCGCGTGGTCCTCGGACCGGCAGTGGTGGGAATCGCGGGGGCGGCGGTGGAGATCGTGGTGGCAGCGGAGACCGAGGCGGCAATCGAGGCTCAGGCAGTGGCGGCCGTGGTGGTAAAGAAAGATTTTCGAACGAGGATTATCGCGAAGTCGCGCGCCAACCGCGCGAACCTCGCTGGTAGCAAACGCGTCCTGACTCAATGCTGGATGCGAATTCCGTCGACACTTAACCGGGGGAAATGCTTATGACGACAACTTTCAAGAAGCGGCAGAAGGAAATGAAGCGGCAGGACAAGGCGCGCGCCAAGGCAGAGCGGCGGCTGCAAAAGAAAAGTGACGGAACTCCTGGCGACTCATCGTTTGATGACAATATTGCCTGGGAAGAAGGCGTCGGGACGCCTAACAGCCTCCGTGTTCCTGAATTTCTGGATGCTCCGGAAGAGTCGCCCGAGCCGAAACGATAGGGCATAACGGAGCAACTGACCCAGCCACAACTACGGCGAAGGTGACTTTTCGCTTCCCAATCTCTCGTACCTCGTCTTCAATCATGTCCGTTTCTCCGCCGTGCGCATCGTGATTACGTGGGCATCCTGTAATGGTCCGGTGACTTTCGCTTTTGGTTTGGGTGTTATACTCGTTGCTCGGTGCCTGATCTGAGGACGGGCTTGGAAGTTCACCGCCGTTCACCAGTCTCAACGTAAAGGAGCAAGAGGATGGGCATTGAATTCCACGAATTGGTCACATGGATGCGCCGCCGTAAGATTTTCGCCTCCCTCCTCGTTACGCTGACGCTCGGAATCGGCATCATCATTGGGACACTGATCTCCGGCCGCGCTCAAGCCATTCGCGATCAAACATCCAGCAGCGGCGCCGCTTTGCTGGTGGTTCCCGATCCCGTCACGCTCTCTAATTCGTTTACTGGGATCTGCAAGAAGATCGGTCCGGCCGTGGTGAACATTTCCACGACACAGGTAATCGAAAAACCCAAGGCCGGCAGTAAGAAGCCGCGGAATTTCGGCGACCCGTTTCAGGACTTCTTCGACCGTTTCTTTGACTCACCTGATAACAGCCCTGATGCCGAGCGCAGCTTAGGTTCCGGCGTTATTGTCGACAAAAAGGGATTCATCCTTACCAACGACCACGTAATCGATCAGGCCACGAAAATTCAGGTGGCGCTCGACGGAGACCCTACTAAGTACAACGGCCACGTGATCGGATTCGACAAAGACACGGATTTGGCCGTAGTGAAAATCGATAGCGACCGCGAGTTTCCGATCGCGAAGCTGGGCAATTCCGACGGCGTTCAAGTTGGGGACTGGGTGCTCGCGTTCGGCAGCCCGTTCGGTCTGAATTCTACCGTCACCGCCGGAATTATTAGCGCGAAAGACCGTTCGAATGTAGGTCACCAATTTCAGCGCTTCATCCAAACTGATGCAGCAATCAATCCCGGAAACTCAGGTGGTCCGCTGGTCAATATGGCCGGCGAAGTAATCGGCATCAATACCGCCATTTATACCGGTAGCCGCGGATTCGAAGGAGTTGGCTTCGCGTTGCCTTCGACCACGGTGATCAACGTTTACAACCAGTTGATCACGAATGGCAAAGTGACTCGCGGCTCGATCGGCATTACGTTCCAGGAAGATCGCAGCAATAATCCCGTACTGCTGAAAGAATTGGGCGCGCCTTACGGCATCGTGGTCGAAGCAATTGAACCTGGCAGCCCCGCCGACAAAGCCGGTCTCCAGCCTGGTGACGTTATTACTGATATCAACGGACAACCAGTGCACACCGGGGCTGACTTGGTGAACCCCATCGCGGAGACGCCTATTGGACAGTCCGTGCAAGTGCGCTACATCCGAAACAAGCAAGCCAAGGAGTTGTCGCTGACGGTAGCCGACCGTTCGAAGATCTTCCCGCAGACGGCGCAAGCCGCGGAAGATCAGCCCGACCAATCGGACACAGCCAGCCAGTTCGGACTGCACGTCGAGGATTTGACGCCCGATATCTCGCGCAAGCTAGGCATGGGTAAGACCATCGGTGTGGTGGTGACGGAAGTAGAACCGGCAAGTTTTGCCGAGGATATTGATTTCGTGCGCGGAGACGTGATCACCGAAATCAATCACGTGACCATAAGCAGCCTCAGCGACTACAAGGCCGAAATGGCCAAGCTCAAGCCGGGCCAAGATGTGTTGTTCAGGGTCGCGCGGCGCGGCGATGCCGATCGCGTGCTGACACTATTTCTGGCGGGCGCTGTCCCTGCCGCGCAGTAAAAAAACAGGCGTCGGGACATTCGAGTGATTCGATCGGGGATCTGACATATTTTTTAACGGCCAGTCTGGCGCAGTGTACCCGCACTGCCACGCTCCTCGCGACCCGTAATCTAGTCGAAGTTTGCGACTGGGACTCACCACTGAATGGTTTTTTGCATCCAAATGCCTGTTTAATTCTTGGGGTGTTCGATACGCGCCGCGAAGTATGTTGCAGCTTGAGCCGGGGTCGGAAATCTTCATAATATGGACACCTAAGTGATAAGTTCTCGATCGCACTCGGATTTGACGATGGAGAACTAGGGCGGGCGGAATGATAAGAACGCTATCCATCGCGCAATTGTTGACGCTTGCAATGCTCGCCGGTTCTTGTTCGATGATCGCCGCCGCGCGACCCCAACAATCCAACACGGCGAAGCCGTCTTCGAACTCGTCCAGCTCGTCGAATTCCTCGAGCAAAGCCAAAACCACGAGCAAAAACAAAAAATCCAGCAAGCGACACAGCGCCAAGCGCGAGCCATTCCAGAAAGCTCCGACACCAGAGCGCATTTCCGAGATTCAATCAGCGCTCGCTCGCGGCGGGTATTACCAGGGCGCTCCTAACGGCAAATGGGACGCGGACACGGTAGGAGCGATGCAAAAGTTTCAATCGGACAATGGCATGAATCCAAGCGGCAAACTGGACGCGCTGAGCTTGCAAAAACTCGGCTTGGGTTCGAGTACCGCCGGCGTCGACGCGCCAAAGCCGGTGCCCCATCCCAGCCCGAGTGCGACGCTCACGTCATCTAATCCGCCAGCCGCTAGCAGTTCCACGACCGCCGCGAACAGCTCGGCTTCGACTGTTCCTGCTTCCGCGAGTTCTACTTCCGCCGGTGCCAAACCCCCGCAGCAATAGGTCTGAAGGATTACGTATTGAAATCGTCGTCGTTCGCGAAGTAATTAGGTGCGGCTGTTTTAGTTGGCTTGCACTCAGTGCGAAAACCGCGAGCGAAAACGTACAGGAGTATGGCCAACAACCAGGTTTCCGCCAGGATCTTTAAAATCGCGTTCATGCGGCTTATGTCCGCGGTGATTTATTTCTCTCCCTGGTTTCGGCTGGAAGATCCCAAACGACCGTCAGAAGCTGTAGGCATGGTTGGCGTGATCGTATGTACGTGCGGCATTGGGTTGGTCGCATCTGACGCTGGGGAAGAATTGGAGCGACTTAGTGCTATTGAAACGCGACCATCAACGGGTGCAGAACGGCCTCTACGAATGGGTCAGGCATCCTCTTATTCAGGGATGGTGCTGGGGCTTCTCGGCTCCGCGCTGACCGTTGGAACGCGGGTCGGCTTCGGGGTTGTGGCGTTCTGCTTTATCGGGCTATTCGCGAAATCGCGAAAAGAGGAGACGCTGTTGACGCGACAAATTCCAGGCTACGCTGAGTTCAAACGACGGGTAAAAGCATTCGTGCCGTATGTACTCCAGCGCGGCGCGCTATGCAGCTTTGTTGCATGCTGGTGCGATGGTCAACACCAGGGAATGACAGAATTTTAATTATGATTTGAGTTTAAACGTGATGTCTGAGGGGTAACTTGAACCGCCATCGGGATCGTAGCTCCCGGTGCGGTAGCCGACGTTGAGGACCGACCGGAAGTTTGCTGTCCGTGGCCGCTATTTGAGATCCTCACCGATTCGTTCCCGTGAATCACCGCTTGAGAACGTTGACCTGCTGCCATGACGGCAGGCTTGCCCTTGTGAAAATCGAAGGAAGTCGGAGCTTCGCCGGAAAATGTCGCCGCGTCGTTGGTGCCCGTTTGGCGGGATCCAAAACTAGCCGGGATGCGTTCACCATCTACGGCGGTTATGTCTTCCATGGACCAGGATACTTCGCCGGGACGCCCTCTCGTGCCGGCGGGTCGCACCGCCAAAACTCTGGCGCGGGCTTCAGCTCCGCACTGGAACACAATGACTCCGTTGATCACCACATCGTGAACCACGGTCATGGGACGATGTTGCCTTGCTGCGCCACTTCCGATGAAACGTTTGCGGCCAGTTCGACCTCGACCGAAGTGCCATCGGGAATCTTCACCTTTGACACTTCCGATGGCTTGATCGAGTCCGCTGGCGCGGCGGGCGAAGGGCTTGCCGAAGCGCTCGGAGCCTGCATCATCGCCAAGATCACTTTGTCGGATAAACCAGCTTGCCTGAGTTTCTGCAGCGCCGCTGGAGAGGTGTCAAAATCGCACCGCGACGACTGGATCTTCGCGATGATGACATCCGGGCCTAGCCGCATCCCATGCATGTTCATAATGTTTTGATTGTTCAAAGAAAGCGCGACTTCAACGTGCGCCGGCTCGGACGATTCGGCTGATCCGGAGGGCGTTTCTGGCTGTGCGTGCGTCGCAGGCGCGCCGGAAATGTCGCCGGAATGTACCCAGCCAATCCTTCCGTCTTTGGTGAGAACTTGTAAATACGTGAGCCCGCGAGTGATCACTTCCACTTTTTCGTCGCAGCGCAATTTCCCGAGCTCTTCAAACTGGTCTGTGGACTTGTACAGCATCACGTAGGCATCATAGGGGCCGCGGACCGCGTAGCCTACCGAACCCGCGCGTGCGCTTGAGACAGCTGAAAAGGCAAGAATCAAAAGCAGAAGTCGAAGCTTCATTAGAATCCCCAGAATGCGGAACTGCGCGCGTTCCGTGCAAAAGAAATTTGGAGTTCGCGAAGGTTTATCTTCGCTTCGGCGCGGGCATTCTTCAATAGTACTGGTAACGGGTTAGTAATGAGGATTTGTGCCCTGACCCCAGCAGAGTTCTAACACGCGAGTGATCTGTTTGGAGATGCGGCCGATTTTGTAGTGGCCGGTCTGGCGCAGTTCAGCCAGACCGGCCACTACAACCCTAGGCCGAGCCGGTCAGAATTGAGGCCGTGCGATTTACAATTCGGACGCGCGACCTGTAACCACGCCGACCCTGCCGACTCGACGAAAACCGTCGACCCGCCGCTACAAATGTCAAGCAGGGCTGCCCGAATGTTTCAAGTCGGCATTTTCAGAAAGAAATAAACCGCCAGGAAACCGAAGATAGCGTCGGGCGCCCAGCCGGCAAGCAGGGGAGGGAGCTGACCGACCGAGCCCATAGCTTCGAAGAGCGCCGCAGCGGCCCAATAGACGATGGCAACGCCCACGGCGAGAGCCAGACCTCCGACCGCTCCCCGAGTACCCACCAAAAACGCAAACGGCGCGCCCAAGAAAACAATGATGCCGGCGATCAATGGGAAAGCGAATTTCTTCTGCCATTGCACGGACAGTCGCGAAGTATCAAATCCGGCATGCCGAAGACTAATGATGTATTCGCCCAGCTGGCGCCAATTCATTTGATAGGACTGGCGAACCTCACGGCGGAAGTAACTGGGCGGCTCGGAGATTTCCGGGAGCGATTCCACCTTGAACGGGGTGAAATGAGTGATCTTGCCGCCGTCAAAATCGCGTATCCAGCCGCCGGCAAGAACCCAGGTATTTTCAGTTTTTTCCCAGGTTGCTCGAGTCGCGAAGACGCGGCGGCGGATTTGAAACGTTACTGGATCGAGCTCAAAAACGCTAAGGCCGCCGAAGAGTTGCTGATCGGGATCGAAGAATTCGTAATTGTAGATTTTTGTGTCTTCGCCAAAGATCCATTGGTGCGCGGGCTGAAAATACGTCTGCGGCGGGCGGCCCTTGATTTGATTGCGTAACGCGTCTTGCCGCTGGTTGGCGTAAGGCAGAAACGTATCGTCCAGCAAGAACATGGCACCGGCGACCACGCATCCGGCGAGCGTGAGCGGAAGAACCAGGCGGTACAGGCTGATACCGTTCGCTTTGAAGGCGATCACTTCGTTATTTTTCGCCATTACCGCCAGAGTAACCAGAGTCGCTACCAGAGTGGCGAGCGGCGCTAACTGGTAGACCATCAGCGGGACGAGGTAACGGAAATAACTGAAAACCATGCTCACCGGAATGTGGTTCTTGGAAATATCGCCCAGCAAATCAAAAAGAGTGAAAGCGTCAAAAATCAAAACGAAGCCCGCCAGCAAAACCATGAAGTAGTAGAAAAATCGCTGAAGCAAGTACACGTCGATCAGCATTGGGAAAGCGACGGGATTACCGGCCGGTTGCGCGTAGCGCACAGCGGGCGCAGACTCAGCCGGCGAACCCGCGCCATTGATTAGTACCGGTCCATTTGAAACGGGGATTGGCGCGGCATCGGATTCGCGCCGACGCGCTGCACGGTGTCGACGGAAAAAGTCATCAAGCCAGGTCACAACCGAGTTCGGTTTGCGGATGGATTCGATACGGCGCAGAAAAATAAGGCCGAGGACTGCCGCGGCAATATTTGCGGCCCAGATACCGGCCCAAGGCGCAATGGAACCCTGCTGCGCCATATGCGCCCCGGTGACAAACAGAAAATAATATCCGGCGATAAGAACCAGAGTCAGGATCAAGCCTGCGGCTCGTCCGCCGCGACGAGGGCGAACCCCGATGGGCACTCCCAGTAGCGCGAAAACCAGACAGGCTGCGGGAAACGCGATGCGGCGATGAAATTCAACGCGCGCGTCTCGCCGGTGAGGGCCGCTGTCGGCCAGTAGCTGCGAAACAGAGAGCTCTGCGTCGGACACCGCGACGCTCTTCGGCCCGACGGCAGGGTTCGAAATCTCGATCGGTATTTGGCTCTCGCCGAAGGTTGTGACGTTGTAACGCTGAGGCTCACGCGCATCGTATTCGTGCGTACTGCCGTTGCCGAGATGCAACTCAATCTGGTCGTTGCCCGCGCCCGCGACGACTTGCGCGTCTCGCGCGATGGTTACGTTGCTGACTGTGGACTGAGCTGAAGACGCTAAGAACACACCGTGCCACTGCGTGGCTGCGGCCTCGACATCTTGAACGTATAATACGAAATGGGGGAACCGCTCGTCGAAAACGCGCGGTTGAATTGCGTAGGGAGCCTGAGAGGCAAGCAATCGAGTTTCAAGGTTTCGCAGTATGCGCACCGAGAGGGGACTCAGCCAGAACGTGAGAACAAGCGTCCCCAGACCGCATCCTAGAGCCACGAGTCCGATGGGAACCAGCAAGCGCCGCAGGCTGATTCCGGACGCGTGCAGAGCCACAATTTCGCTGTCGGCGGACAGCCGGCCGAGGCCAATCAGAACGCCGACCAGAACTGCCATAGGAATCGTAAAGGCGAGGACGGGAATCAGCGAGCAAAGGAAAATCAGAAGCACCATTGCGACGCCGCCGGAATGGCGAACAATCAAATCCATCAAACGGACGAGCTGAGGAACGAAGAATACAAAACTGAAGACGGCCAGACCCAGCGCCGCGTGCGAGCCAACTTCACGTCCGATGTATTTATCGAGCAGGCGCATGTGCGCGGAGAAAGATTCTAGCACGTTGGCCTGACGGCAAATGACCGCAGGGTATTAAGAAAGTGAGCTGCTTTCCAGAATGCGCGATTTAAGAAATCATCGAGCAGATTTGAGGGCCGAGGCTGCGCATTGAGCCGCGTCAACCTGGTTTTAGTCTGGCACATGCACCAGCCGCAGTACCGCGATCCTTCCACCGGGCGCTACATGCTGCCGTGGACGCGCTTGCACGCGCTCAAGGATTACTGGGGCATGGTGAAGGTGCTCTCCGAATTTCCGGAGGTGCACGCTACTTTCAATTTTGTTCCTCTTCTGGCCGCGCAGATCGAAGAATACGCCGGCGGGAAGTTTCACGAACCGTGGTTTGAAATCGCTTTTACCCCGGCGGAATCACTGACTACGGACCAAAAGCGGGAAATCCTGGAACGTGCGTTTCAGGTAAACGAAGCGTATGTCCATAGATGGCCGAGATTCGCTGAATTGCAATCGCAAGTTCGCTCAGGAGGCTCTGTAGCATGCGTGGCTCGTTTCAATGAGCGCGATTGGCGCGATCTGCAATTGCTGTCGCAACTGGTTTGGATGGACGAGGAGTACATCGCGAAAGACCCAGTTGTGAACATGCTTTCCACGAAAGGCAACGATTTCACGGAGAAGGATAAGGCGCTATTGAAGGAAAAGCAGTTCGATTTGCTCGGTGCCGTGCTTCCCGCATATCGCATGGCGGTGGAAACCGGTCAAATCGAAATCTCTACGACTCCTTATTACCATCCGATTTTGCCTCTGCTATGCGATACGGACATTGCGCGCGAGTCGAATCCGCACACTCCCTTGCCGAAGCCGCCATTTCGATATCCCGAAGACGCCCGCGAGCAATTGCTGCGAGCCAGAAACTACCACGAGCGCGTATTTGGCAAACCGCCCGCCGGATTGTGGCCATCGGAAGGATCGGTATCCGACCAGGCGCTCGAAATCGCGATGGATCTGGGATTTAAGTGGTTCGCGACAGATGAGGGCGTGCTGGGACGTACGCGAAACGTCGGATTCTGGCGCGACGCCGGCGGGTATCCCGAAAATGGTTCCAATCTTTATTCGCCGTGGAAATTGCAGAAGTCCGGGAGAGAAATTTTCGGATTCTTTCGCGATCATTATCTGTCGGATCTGGTCGGATTCGTTTACAGCCGCATGGGTGCGGTGGCAGCCGCAGAGGATTTACATCGCAGAATTCGCGCCATCGGCGATCGTGAGCCCCAGGGACGCACGGCCACGGTAAGCGTAATCCTGGACGGCGAAAACGCCTGGGAATATTACCCGGAGAACGGCCGCCAATTTTTGCGCGAGTTTTATCGAAGAGTGCAGAACGATTCCGAAGTCCGAGCGCTAACGGTGAGTGAGGCGATCGAAGCCAATCCCAACGCCCCGGCCATGCAGGGGATTTTTCCCGCCTCCTGGATCAATGCAAACTTCGATGTGTGGATCGGCCACGCGGAAGACGTGCGTTCCTGGGATCTTTTGCACGACGCGCGAGAAGCCTACGCGCGCGGTGCAGAAGGCCGGGGACGCAGCAAGGCGACGCCAGACCAGTTGGCACGCGCTTACGAGGCCGTTCTGGCTGCTGAAGGCAGCGACTGGAATTGGTGGTTCGGCCCCGAACACGGAACGGCCAATGACGCCGAGTTCGACGAACTTTACCGGAAGCATTTGTCTGAAATCTATGCCGCGCTGGGCGAACAGGCTCCCGAAGCACTCGCCCATCCCATCAAGAAAGCGCCCGAGCGCGGCCTCAGGGAACATCCCGAATCGTACATCGATGTAACGGTCGATGGCCGCGAAACGAGCTATTTTGAATGGCTGGGTGCGGGGCTTTACGTCACCGACGTCCGCCAGGGAACGATGCACGGGAGGGGACGAGTCCTAAGCGAGATGCGCTACGGGTTCAGCGCTACTTATTTTTACTTGCGCCTGGATCCCGCGCCAGATGCGATTGCCGACATCCTCGAATTCCAACTCCGCCTTACGCTGTGGGATTCGCGCGAGACTCGAATAACCGTGAGCGTGAAGAAAAACAAAGTTGCTGGCTGCATTCTCGAGCAGGCCGGGTTGTGCCTGCTTCATCCGGAGACGATGGTGACGGCCGCCTACGAAAAAATCATAGAGGTGGGCATGTCGCGCGAATTATTCGACCTGCAGGGGCGTCGATCTTTACTGATCGGCGCTGCTTTATGGGAGGGTGGCCTCCCCATTGAGGTGCTGCCTGTGGATGGAATGCTGGAGCTGGTCCTGGGGGAAGAAAGCTTCGGGTGGGAAATCGAACCGCAGCTGAAATCCTAACGAAATTCACGCAGCGCTTGTTCGAACACTGAAAACAATACACGCGTGGCTGGCGTCTGCCCGGGACGGCATTAGCGTAAATTAAGAAAATAAGAAGTGACATTCGCGGTCTTTGAGAACAGATTCCGTTCAACCCCTACAGCAGTCACTGGGAACTCACATCAGGGATCGCTATCTGCGGTGACGAAGTTACCCACGCTGGAACTGCGTTCCTGCGAAGGGCTCGGTGCGCTCGAACCTTCCCGGCCGGATTCGAAGCCGTTTGCGGTGCGTTTGCTCAAATCGCGGGTCGCTGCTGATGGCGCGGCTGAACTTAAGGCGAATCGCTCAGGCGCGGCAATGTCACTCTTAATTGGCCCGGCCGTGGCAGATATTGCCGATTTCAAGTTAACGAAGAATTGCAACGCGCGTGTTCCCGCGGCCGGATCGTGCACATTAGGTCTGGCATTCGATCCCGCGAGCGCGCCCGCCACTTCTTCCCGCGGTCAACGGCAGGGCGAAAACCACACCCTTTACAATCACTGACAATGCGCCGAACAGTCCTCAATCAATTCGCATTGACCGGCACTGCGATGGACTACTGCGTTGAGCCGCCCGGGCTGACGACTCAAACCGTAATGGCCGGTGCTTCCGCGACCGATGGGCTCGACCTAGCGTCATTTGACGGCTTCGCCAGCACGCCGGTACTCACAATGGAGCCGTATCGCACAAACACTTGCCGCGTTTTTATTGGGAATTGGACTGGCAGCCTGCTTCGGAGTTCGGTGGGAACAGCTCGCGGCAGTTACACGTTCACCATCACAGCTACTTGTGGCGGCACGGCAGAAATCTTCCGCTGACGCTGGTAGTGCAGTGATCACGAACTCGATGCAGCCAGCCTCAAAATACTTTTATGGCTAAGTCGCGCGGTTGCGACCCCACCGGAATAAGAGCCGTGGGAGGCCGAGGAGGCGTAAGTCCAGGCTGACCGCTGATAACTGTTTTTGTCCGGATCACGGCTAAATCATTCGAGGATGTATCGACAACCAGTAGAATGTCGCCGCCGGGAGTTAGATGCGACGTCGTTGGTGACTGGCCAACCTGGATCGGCCGGCCGACCTGCCGCGTCTCTACGGTCACCGGCACGACGTGGCCAGCCGCGGAATCGGAGACGTATAACATCTGCGTTCCCGGAGCAAAGGTTGCAGCGCCCGGAGACATACCTAACAACAAAAAATCGCCAACCTCGTTTGTGCCGGTATTCACGATCAAAAGTCCGTGCGCTGAACTGGACGAAATATAAAGTTCTCCGCCGTCGGGTTTGAGGACCAGATCGCTGGGCGCGCCGCCAATACCGAGATTGGCCAGCAGAACCGTCCGCTTTAAATCCAGAACCGAGATCTGATTGGAGCTTCCGGAGGTGACGAATGCTTTGGAACTATCCGGCAGAATTGCGATCTGTTCAGGATTAACCGCCGTAGGGATCGTGGCTAGTTGAGAAAGCGTCGCGCCATCTAGAACCGACACTGTAGCGTCGTCACGATTGGAGACCAGTATGGTTTTTCCATTAGGTGCGACTCTCGCGATCCAGGGACGACGCCCCGCGCGTCCCCGTGCAACTATCTGCCGGGATTCTGTGTCGATGGCCAGTACTGTTCCGGAACCCGACACAGCGATATATGCCCGACGGCCGTCGGGAGAAAAATCCAGCGCATACGGACCGGCCCCGACGGGAATACGCGCGACGATTTGATTCGAATTTGTGTCAAGCACCCAAGCGTAGCCGCCCGCCGTGCTAAGACCCCAGATTTCCGGCCGATTGGGATGCGCGCGCAGACCTGTTGGCCCGGGACCGACTGACACAGTCGTCACAGACGCCAGCTTGATCAAGTCAATTGCCGAAACCGTTCCATCCGCGGTGTTTCCAACATAAGCAAAAAGATGCAAACCGGGGCGAAGGAAGGATGGACGAAGCTCCAATGTGACTTCGCGGAAGGCAAGAACCCCTAAAATGGTGAGCAAGAAAACGAGGCGAAAATTAAACCGTGGTTTCAATTGATGGTGCGGCCGAGGACAACAGCAATCTGGCGCACTTCGCGGATGAGTTGCTCGAACTCGTCGGGCAGGATCGATTGCGGCCCATCCGAAAGTGCGTGATCGGGATCGTGGTGGACCTCAACGAGCAATCCGTCCGCGCCCACGGCGACGGCAGCGCGCGAGAGGGGAAGCACCTTGTTACGTCGCCCAGTACCGTGCGAAGGATCCACCACAATGGGCAGATGGCTACGTTTTTGCACTGCGGGCACGATGCTCAAATCGAGCGTGTTGCGCGTGAAATCCGAGAATGTGCGAACCCCGCGTTCGCACAAAATTACGTTGTAGTTTCCTTCGGACATCAGATATTCGCCAGCCATGAGAAATTCATCCAGTGTGGCGGACATGCCTCGTTTCAACAGCACCGGTTTCTTCGAACGTCCCGCACGCTTCAATAATGAAAAATTTTGCATATTACGCGCGCCGATCTGGATCACGTCTGCATATTCTTCCACCAGTTCTAGCGACTCATTGTCAATTGCTTCAGTGATGATGCCGAGGCCAAATTCTTCGCGTACATCGGCCATTATTTGCAAGCCCGCTTCCCCCAAACCTTGAAAGCTATAAGGTGATGTGCGCGGCTTATAAGCGCCGCCGCGAAAAAGACGCGCACCTGCCGCTTTGACTTTTGCGGCGACGATGAAAGCCTGTTCCTTTGTCTCGACGGCGCAGGGACCACCGACCATCGCTACATCAGTTCCGCCGAAAAGCACGTCGCCCAGTGCAGTGGGCACACGCACGACCGTATTTTCAATTTTGACGTCGCGACTGACTAACTTGTACGGCTTGCTAACCGGGATGCACTCAATGACCCCCGGCATGGATTCGACCGAAGCGATGTCGACCGCTCCGGAATTCCCAGTGACGCCGATGGCAGTGCGGCCGGCTCCAGGGATCGGGTGCGCCTTGTAACCCAGCGATTCGATGCGATCGCAAACTGCGCGCACCTGCTCGTCGGTCGCCTGAGATTGCATCACAACCAGCATGAACAGCCCCCGTGGTGCAAACGAATCAGTGAGTTTACTGCATTGAGGAACAGGGCTGCAAATCGGTCTGCCGAAGCTTATCCTTTGGCGACGCACTCCCAAACCAAAAAGATAAAACCAAGTACGCTCAGAATCGTCCGCACAGCGTGCATCCGGGACCATTGTCTCAGTAGCGCTTCGGCTGAAGGCGAGTCGAGGCCTCGATCGTCAAGGAGCTGCCGGTTCGTGGGCATCATGAAAAATAAAGTGAACGGCACGACGCCTCCGACCACGCTACCTCCTAAAGCCCACATCCAGTCATGACTGAGCACCGCCACCGATACACTGCATACAAAACATAGGATCGCCAGGGCAGCCTGTAGCGGTGCGGCTCGTTTGTAGCTCGGGCGAAATTCAAGCAGAGCAGTGATCGCGCCGAGCGACATCCGTGCCGGATGCTGGACCGTTGTGACATACAACGAAGCGCCGGCAAACATGCCAGCACTGAACAGGGCGAGAGCTTTCAGAAGTGCTTCCATCGGAATGATTCCAGCACAAGACAAGTGAATACGCAAAGTTTCGAATCCCCCGCCAGGGCGGCGGAGGTTGAAGGGATGGGTTAAGACTTTGCCGACGAAAAGCCTGCCTGGTGTATACTCCGCGCACTCTCGTAAGGAGATTCCAACATGCGGAAATACTTGGCGGAGTTCCTGGGGACATTTGTGCTCGTGTTCGGCGGAGTGGGTAGCGCAGTTCTGGCCGGAAGTCACATCGGCTATGTGGGAGTTGCCTTCGCCTTCGGGCTGTCTCTGCTGGCAATGGTGTATGCGATCGGCCCGATTTCCGGTTGTCACATAAATCCGGCGGTTACGCTAGGAGTGTTGCTGGCAAAGAGAATTGGTACGAAGGACGCGGTGATGTACGTCGTCGCGCAGATTTTTGGCGCGATTGTGGCTTCGGCGTTGATCTTGTTCATCGCGAGCGGCGTCGAAGGCGGCTACAACTTCGCCGCCGGTGGACTGGGAGCGAATGGCTACGGAGCGCATTCGCCCGGGCTGTATTCGCTGCCGGCCGCGTTCGTCGCTGAAGTGATCCTGACCATGTTCTTGGTAGTCACGGTTCTGGGCGCGACGGACGTGAAGGCACCCGTGGGATTTGCCGGTCTGGCGATTGGCCTGGTCCTGACGCTGATTCACCTGGTGGGAATCCCCATTACAAATACTTCGGTGAACCCGGCGCGCAGCATCGGCCCAGCCCTGTTCGTGCAAGGGTGGGCGCTGGAACAACTGTGGCTATTTATCGTTGCGCCGCTGATTGGCGCGGCCATCGCGGCTTACGCCTATGCAGCGATCCGACTGCCTGATACGCTCATTACTACGCCCCAAGGCGAACGTGCGCTGACGAGCGAGCAAGCGCAACGTCGCACGACCAAATAGAACGGAACGGGCTGGCAAACAGCGGCAGGATGACAACCACACGGATACAGGGTGACGGCGGGTTGGTGACCGTGCTGACTGTTCGAACCAAGCGCCGCACCGAGCTGCAGGAGTCACAGAAAAAATCCAGGCGGCAGTGTGTGAATCAGATTGCGAGAGCGGTATGTGTCTTCTGTAGGTGCCGCATACCACAGCCGGTGTGATCATCAACGAAGGTTACGACCCGCCCCTAGCGCGCGACATCGAGGAGGCGCTCGACCGCATGGTTCCTCGCGTCGAGCGTTCTCAACATGACGACGGGAATTCCGATTCGCACCGCAAGACGGCGTTGGTTGGATCATCCAAAGACCGTTTGGATTTCTGAGAGTAAGCTGGCGCTAGGACGCTGGCAGGTGATTTTCTTCGCTGAATCGACCGGCCTAGAAGCAGGGAACTGCGCGTGAAAATCGTTCCACACGCTTTGGCGTGAAGCGGATTAGTTTTGGTTGTAAACTCATCCTCCATGAAGCGATTCTTCGGGGTGTCGGCTGCAACTGCAATTCTTGTGCTGGTTGCCTGTATTGGAATTTCGGCCGGCGACGAACTCTCCATCGATGTAGTCGGCGATCAGCAAGTAGCTGCCATGGCGTTTGTGGTGCGCGTCAGGAACAACGGGACCCGGCGGCTGACGTATTGCGTGACCATGTGCGGCAAGATTGTCGACGCCGATACCTCTCGCGAAGTTCCAGCGTTCACAGTTCAAAAACGCGAGCACAAAAGATGGGATATTGAAATCTGGCGCTGCAATCCTGAGAGCAGTGTCGTTTCCCGGATAATCCATCCCGGCGAGATCGAAGAGTTCAAGATCAAACTTGCTGAACCGGGCAGGTACAAGTTGCGCTTGCCTTATAAGGAAGTGAGTGTGGAGAGCGTAGGCGCGCATTGCGAAGCGATAGATGATATGAAATCGGTGAAACACGCCGAATCGGATGATTTTGACCTGGCTGCGAAACCTCAATGAAGCTCGGCGTTTACATTCAGGTGCCGTTCTGCCAGACCAAATGCACCTACTGTAATTTTTATACGGGTGTGGTCGCACACGAAAGATACAAGCCGTATGCCGCGGCGGTACGTAGCGAAATCTCGACGTTCGCTTCCGGTGCGGACGTAGGCGGGTTGCGAAGTGCGATTGTTGACAGCGTGTATTTTGGCGGTGGGACGCCGAGCCTACTGGAGCCTGCTTCGCTGACGGATATTTTGAATTTTATTCGGGCTGAATTCGCGCTGGACCACTCGGAACTGCAAACGCCGGTCGAGATAACGATGGAGGCCGACCCGGAGACCATCACACCTGAGAAAGCTGCGGCGTGGCATGCTGCAGGATTTAATCGCATCAGCCTCGGGGTGCAATCCTTTGACGATCGCGAACTACAGGCCGCCGGCCGCATGCACCGTGGCGCGGATATTTTTGCCGCACACGAAAATCTGCGCGCAGCAGGCTTCGCGAATATCAGCATGGACCTAATTGCCGGACTCGCACTTCAGACGCGCGTATCCTGGGAAGAATCTGTCAGGCGAATACTGGACATTCGCCCCGAGCACATTTCCATTTACATGTTCGAGATCGACGAGGGTAGCCGCCTTGGAAAAGAATCTCTGGCGGGTGGCAAGCGTTACAGCGCAGACGCGATTCCGAGCGATGATTCGATGGCGGAATTTTACGAATCGGCCGGCGCGCGGTTAGCCGCCGCTGGATACGAACATTACGAAATCTCCAATTGGGGATTGCCGGGTCATCGCTCCCGGCACAATTTGAAATATTGGCGTCGCGATCCGTACATCGGCTTCGGCGCTGGAGCCCATTCGTTCGACGGCAGCAAACGCTGGTCGAACATGCACGATCCTGCGAAGTATGTCGCGTGCATCGAGCAAGGAATTTCGCCGCGCGAGCGAATCGATGTGGTAACACCTGAAGAAGCTCTCGAGGAGGAACTGTTTTTGGGT
Source organism: uncultured Acidobacteriota bacterium (assembly GCA_963703675.1). Taxonomy (GTDB): domain Bacteria; phylum Acidobacteriota; class Terriglobia; order Acidiferrales; family UBA7541; genus Palsa-295. Next base: position 308,365 of record CAVPFH010000022.1, read on the forward strand.
TTGCGTCAACTCGAGGGGATCGATCTCGCCGAGATCGAACGCCGATACGATGCCAGCCTAAAGGACCGGATCGGGGCCTTGCGCCGAAATGGAATGGTCGAGCTAAGTGGCACGCGGTTGCGTCTGGCGCCCGATCGATTGACAATTTCGAATGAAGTCTTTGTCGAGTTGCTAGGAGCGGGAGTGGAACGTGCATAGCGCCTCGGACCAAGCAAGAAACAACCAGCGCATTGTGGATTTGCGCAGCGATACGGTGACGCGGCCGACGGCGGCGATGCGTGCGGCCATGGCGGCGGCTGAGGTCGGCGATGACGTGTACGGCGAAGATCCCACCGTGAACAAGTTACAAGATCGCGCCGCGGAGCTTTTCGGGCGCGAGGCGGCGTTGTTCGTTCCCAGCGGTTGCATGGGGAATCTGCTGGCGATTATGGGCTGGACGCGACGCAGCAACGAAGTGATCTGCGAGCAGCGGGCTCACGTGAATTTGTACGAACTTGCTTCCATGTCGGCCATAGCGGGAGTCATGCCGCGACCTGTGCCTGCTCCAGACGGAGTCCTGACATGGGAGGTGATCGAGCCTGCGGTGCGCGAAAAAATTTACTATGACTCGCAGACCGCCCTGGTGACCCTAGAAAACACGCACAACATGCATGGCGGCACCGTATACCCTACGGCCATCGCGGAAGACATTTGCGAAAGCGCCCACGCAATCGGTTTGCGGGTACACCTGGACGGAGCACGCATTTTTAATGCTGCCGTAGCGCTGGGCAAGAGCGTTGTGGAAATTACCCGGAAATTTGATTCCGTGATGTTTTGCCTGTCGAAAGGCCTCGGCGCGCCTGTTGGATCGATACTGGTCGGCCCGCGCGAGTTCATTCAGCAGGCGCACATCAATCGTAAGATGCTCGGTGGCGGCATGCGGCAAGCTGGCGTGCTCGCCGCAGCTGGGTTAATCGCGCTCGAAGAGTCGCCGAAGGCGCTGAGGCCTGATCACGAAAACGCGCAGCATCTCGCCACCAGTCTCGCGCGCTTGCGGGGAATCAAGATCGATCCGACGCGCGTGGTGACTAACATCGTTATTTTCGACGTGCCAGCGACTGGCCGCACGGCTGCGGAAATCTGTAACGATCTCGGCGCGAAAAATATTTTGTGTTTGTCGACCGACAAATACTCAGTCCGCATGGTCACGCACTGCGACGTGGATCGTGAGGGGATCGACCGGGCAGTAGCGGCCGTAGCGGAACTCCTGGAACAACGCGCGCCTGCGGTAGCAAGTTCGAATCCCTAACATAGACTCGCCTACTTTCGGCCGGCCTTCTCAGGCTTCCAATTCTCGGCTTTCCACATATCGGCCCCATTTCGTTCGAATGTATACTGGCCGGTTCGAAATCAGCACCCGCAAAACGCATAAAGCGGAGGCCGTGAGTGAAACATAAATGGATTGTGCCGATGTACACAGCAGTGGGATGCGCAGCAATTCTCATTCTAGGTGAACTGATGACAGCTCAGACGCACAATGTGATGATCGCGGCACAGAATCAGCCAAGTGTAGCCCCGACGCCGGAAGAAGCACGCCAATTCACGCACGCGGCGGAAAAACGCCTGCTCGATTTGTGGATCAAAGCGGGACGCGCTCAGTGGGTCTTGGACACTTTTATTACGGACGATACCCAAATACTGGCAGCGCAAGCTGACCAGAATGTGAAAGCCGCGACTTCCGAACTCGCGGCACAGGGGCAGCGTTACGAAGGCCTCAAACTGCCCGAGGACGTCGCGAGAAAATTGAAGCTGATCAAGCTCTCCGTGGATATTCCTTCGCCGCGAAATCCCGAAGCAAGTGCGGAACTTTCGCAGATCAATGCTTCGCTGCAAAGCGACTACGGCAAAGGCAAGTATTGCCCGGATGGACCGCAAGGAAAGTGCCTGGCACTCAATGACCTGGAAAATATCATGGCGACCAGCCGCGACCCGAACGAATTGCTGCGCACTTGGATGGGCTGGCATGCGATCGCACCTCCAATGCGCAAACGCTACTCGCGCATGGTGACGCTGGCAAACGAGGGCGCTCGCGAAATCGGTTTCGCGGACGTTGGCGCAATGTGGCGCTCGAATTACGACATGCCTCCCGACGCGTTCGCAGCGGAAATGGATCGCCTGTGGCAACAGGTGCGGCCGCTGTATGTGTCGCTGCATGCTTATGTGCGCACACAATTGGTGAAGAAGTACGGGCCGAGCGTGGTGCCCTCGGATGGTCCAATTCCCGCGCATCTTCTGGGAAATATGTGGGCGCAGGACTGGGCAAATATCTATCCGCTGGTTGCGCCGGCGAATGCCGATCCCGGTTACGACCTTACGGAGATTTTGAAAGCGAAACAGATCGATCCGCTAGCCATGGTGCATTACGGCGCACGATTTTTCATGTCGCTGGGCTTTGCGGCGTTGCCACAGACATTCTGGCAACGTTCGATGTTCGTGAAACCGCTCGATCGCGAAGTCGTTTGCCACGCCAGCGCGTGGGACATCGATTACGTCGATGATTTGCGCATCAAGATGTGCATCGAACAGAAAGCCGAGGATTTTTCGACCGTCCATCACGAGCTGGGCCACAATTTCTACCAGCGCGCTTACGACACGCAGCCGCCGCTCTTCCGCAATAGCGCCAATGACGGATTCCACGAAGCGATAGGCGATACAATCGCGTTGTCCGTCACGCCTGAATATCTGAAACGAATCGGGCTGCTGGAAAACGTCCCGGCGGAATCTGCGGACATAGGAATTCTGATGCACAAGGCATTGGAGAAAGTCGCATTTCTCCCGTTCGGCCTGCTGATCGATAAATGGCGTTGGGAAGTTTTCTCCGGCAAAGTGACGTCCGCGGATTACGACAAAGTGTGGTGGGAACTACGCGAAAAATACCAGGGCGTGAAGCCGCCTGTTGTCCGAAACGAAGAGGACTTCGACCCGGCCGCGAAATACCACGTCGCGGCTAACGTGCCTTATGCTCGCTATTTCCTGGCGGACATTTTGCAGTTCCAGTTCCACCGAGCGCTGTGCAGGGAAGCGGGCTACAAGGGGCCTCTACATCGCTGTTCGATCTACAACAATAAAGCAGCGGGAGCGCGCCTGAATAAGATGCTGGAGATGGGTCAAAGTCGTCCCTGGCCGGAAGCTCTTGAGGTAATGACCGGAGAAAACCAAATGGACGCCACCGCAATCTTGGATTACTTCGCGCCGCTGAAAGCCTGGCTCGATGAACAGAACAAGAAAGATGGCGCGAAACTTGATTGGTAACTGCCTACCGAGCGGTCGGATCGTCACAGCCATAAGGCCCTAGTTAGGCCATCCCACGTGACTGTTTATAGCCTGCAGCTACCTTCACAAAACCTGAACGCTTTTCATATGGTATAAATGAAAAGCCAGCAGCGAGATAACTTTTGTTTATGCGCGAGGGAACGTGGATTTTTCACTGACCGACGAACAGAAACAACTTCGGCGAACAGTTCGCGAGTTTGCCGAAGGCGAAGTCCTGCCGCATGTGATGGAGTGGGATGAAGCTTCGAAATTTCCTTCCGAATTAATCCCTAAACTGGCTGACATGGGATTTCTGGGCGTGATCTTCCCGGAAAAGTACGGCGGCGCGGGAATGGGCTACACCGAATACGCCATTATCATCGAAGAACTGTCTCGTGTAGACGGTTCCGTTGGCATCATCGTCGCCGCGCACAATTCACTGTGTACCAATCACATCTACAAATTCGGCACGGACGACCAAAAGAAAAAATACGTTGTACCGCTGGCGCAAGGCAAAAAGCTGGGATGCTGGTCGCTGACGGAACCCGAAGCTGGATCGGACGCGGGCGGCACACGCACCCACGCGACGAAAGAAGACGGCAGTTGGATCATCAATGGGTCAAAGACATTTACTACCAACGGGCACTATGCAGATGTTTGCGTAGGAATGGCGGTGACCGACGCTTCCAAGAAAAGTCACGGAATCTCGGCGTTCATTATCGAGAAGGGAACGCCGGGATTCAAACCGGGAAAAAAGGAAAACAAACTGGGGTTGCGGGCGAGCGACACCAGCGAGGTAGTTTTCACCGATTGTAAAGTGCCAGCGGAAAATCTGCTGGGCACCGAGGGCGAAGGATTCGTCAATAGCTTGCAGATTTTAGATGGGGGCAGAATTTCGATCGCGTCACTCGGCCTGGGAATGGCGCAGGGCGCGTATGAATGCTCGGTGCGTTACGCCAAGCAGCGCAAGCAATTCGGTAAAGCGATTGCGGAATTTCAGGCCATTCAGTTCAAGCTGGCTGACATGGCCACACAGATCGAGGCCGCTCGCTTGCTGACTTATCAGGCGGCATGGCTGGCAGACCGCGCCATCGCGGCAGGGAATCACGATGCGCGGATTACGCAGGAATCCAGCATGGCGAAGCTGTATGCAGGCGAAGTGGCCGTGCGCGTGGCGAATGAAGCCGTGCAGATCCATGGCGGTTATGGATTCATCAAGGACTACCCGGCGGAAAAATTTTATCGCGACGTGAAGCTTTGCACCATCGGTGAAGGAACCAGCGAAATTCAACGGATGGTGATTGCGCGCCAGATTCTGGGTAAGAAATAATCTGGGCCGCCGACGCGTGCCGCCGTCTGCGATAAACGGTTCCGGTGATACCATTCCCAGTCTGTGAATCGTCCTGCTATGACTGTGTCCGTCGAAAACTGGGCCGAGCAAGTGCGTGCAGGAGACGTCCGAGCGATCTCGCGTGCGGTCTCGGCCATCGAAAATCGCGCGCCCGAGGCTGAAGAACTCTTGCGGCAGCTTTTTCCGCATACCGGGCGGGCCTATCGCATCGGAATTACCGGAGCGCCCGGAACCGGCAAGAGCACATTAGTCGACCGGCTCGCAAGCCGCTATCGCGGCGAGAAGCAAACAGTCGGCATCATCGCTGTCGATCCATCAAGCCCGTTCACAGGCGGGTCGATTCTAGGAGATCGCGTACGCATGCAAGGCCACGCGACCGATGCAGGAGTTTTTATTCGGTCCATGGCTACTCGCGGCTTTCTCGGTGGGCTTTCGCAGGCCACACGAGATACGACGCTTCTGCTGGATGCCGCAGGCAAGCAAATCGTCCTCATCGAAACGGTCGGCGTCGGTCAGGGCGAGATTGAAATCGTGCGTTTGGCCGATTGTACGTTGGTGGTGTTAATGCCGGGCATGGGCGACGACGTGCAAAGCCTGAAGGCTGGCCTGATGGAGATCGGCGATATTTTCGTGGTCAATAAATCCGATCGCGAAGGCGCGGACCGTTTCGAGCAACAGCTGAAAGGGATTCTGCAGCTTGTGCCGGAGCGGGACGGCTGGAAGCCGCCGGTAGTGCGCACGATTGCCACCGAAAATAAGGGCATCGACGAACTGGAACGTCAAATTGCCGACTGCCGCCGGCATTTTGAAAATGCGCACGAACGCAGAGCGCGCGAAATCGCGCACTGGAAAGAGTGGATTTTGCAGTTGCTGGAAACGCGCCTGATGGAGCGTATGACGCAGCACCATCTCAGCGAGAAACAACTCGACACAATCGCGGCTCAAGTCGCGGAGCGAAAGATGGACCCATACGGCGCCGTGAATGAAATTCTGGAGCGAGCAGGACTCGGGGAGAATCGTTGAAACTGGGAAACTTGGAATTTCACGTTCTGGTCGACGGGCATTTTGGGCTGGACGGCGGCGCGATGTTCGGCGTCGTGCCCAGGGTCATGTGGGAAAAGAAAATTCCGCCGGACGCACGGAATCGAATTCAGCTGGCCATGAATTGTTTGTTGGTACGCGCGGGAGGCAAGACGATCCTGGTGGAAACTGGCGCGGGCGCCAAAATGAACGAGAAGTTCCGCGATATCTACGCGCTGGAAGGGCCCTTTCTGAACGACCGGCTGCGCGATCACGGATTGGATCGCACCGAAATCGATATCGTGATCAACACGCATTTGCATTTCGACCACTGCGGCGGGAATACCCGGATCGAAAAGGACAAAGTCGTCGCTTCGTACCCGAATGCCAAATACGTGGTGCAACGCGGTGAGTTCGAGCATGCCAAGCACCCCAACGAGCGCGACCAGGCCAGCTACATCCCGGATAATTATTTGCCGATTGAAGCAGGAGGGAAGTTGGCATTGCTCGAGGCGGATCGCGCCATTGCGCCGGGAGTGGAGTTGATCCGCGTCCCGGGACACACCGCCAACATGCAGTGTGTGAAGCTGAGCGGCGGAGGCAAGACAGCGTTTTTCTTCGCTGATCTGGTTCCGACGGCGGCGCACCTGCCTTCGGCCTGGATCATGGGGTACGATTTATATCCGATGATTACGCTTGAAAATAAAAAGAAGTGGATCCCGGAAGTAGTGCGCGAAGGCTGGATTGCGCTGTTTTGCCACGATGCGAAGACTCCCGCGGGACATTTGCGGGAACGTGATGGCACGTGGGAAGTCGAACCAGTGAAGGTGGATTGAGAATGGCGAAAATCTCTAAGCGTGTAGGAAATGCGCCGGCAAAGCCGAAAGTGAAAGCCACAAGCAAAAACGAGCCGGTCAAGATAGGCATCATCGGAGGCAGCGGCCTGTACCACATGGCTGGCTTGACCGAAACTCGCGAAGTGCGGGTGAAGACACCGTTTGGCGATCCTTCGGACGCAATTGTCATCGGCACCCTCGAAGGAAAACGCGTCGCGTTTCTTTCCCGCCACGGGCGTGGACACCTATACTCCCCCAGCGAGATTAATTATCGCGCGAACGTTTGCGCGCTGAAGATGCTTGGGGTCGAGCGAATCATTTCCGTCAGTGCCGTGGGATCATTGCGCGACGATTTGCCCCCCATGGATTTCCTGATACCCGATCAATTCTTCGATCGCACGCGAGGACGCGCGGCGACATTTTTCAGCGGCGGCATCGTGGCCCACGTTGGGTTCGACAAGCCGACCTGCACGCATCTTTCAGCGCACGTTGCAGAGGCCTGCGAAAACGCTGGCGTAAAGACGCATCGCGGCGGGACGTACGTCTGCATGGAAGGCCCGCAATTCTCCACCCTGGCAGAATCACACACCTACCGCCAGTTGCGATTCGACGTGATTGGCATGACAAATTTGACCGAAGCGAAACTCGCCCGTGAAGCGGAGATCTGCTATTCCACGATTGCCATGATCACGGATTACGATTGCTGGCATCCGCAACACGATGCAGTTTCAGTTAGCGAAATCATCGAGAACCTAAACCGAAACACCGCCAACGTGCAGAGCGTGCTGCGCGAAGCCGTCCGGCAATTGCCCACGGACCGCGCTTGCAAATGCGGGGCCGCGCTAGCGCACGCTATTCTCACAGACCGAAAAATGATTTCGACGGCGACTAAAAAGCGGCTGGCGCCGATTATCGGCAAATACATTTCCTGAGCGCAAGCAACGCCGCGCTGCCGTTCGTACCTCAGGGTAAAAAGGCCCGCGGCGCTACAGTTAAGCCTTCAAAACATCGCCGCCACACTGATTGTGAAGACGAAGGAGCGCGGAATCGCTCCACAGTCGCCGCGCAACTTCTTCTCAGACACTTAACAAGGAGAGCTCATGTCCTTATTGGTAGTAGGGTCCGTCGCGTTTGACGGCATAGAAACGCCGCAGGGGAAAAGAGACCGAATGCTGGGCGGGGCAGCCAGTTATATCGCGCTGGCCGCTTGCCATTTCGCGCCCGTACGTCTGGTCGCGATCGTGGGAGACGATTTCACCGATGAAGACATGGGGATCTTTAACAACCGGAGGATTGATTTAACGGGAATCGAACGCGCCACCGGAAAAACGTTTTATTGGGCCGGACGCTACAACGAGAACATGAATCAGCGCACCACTCTGACCACCGAACTGAACGTCTTCGCGAATTTCAAACCTACGCTTCCGGATTCGTACACCGATTCTCCCTACATCTTTCTTGGAAACATCGATCCGACTTTGCAACGTTCGGTACTGACGCAGGTGAAGCGCAAGCCGAAAGTTGTGGGTCTGGACAGCATGAATTATTGGATCGAGCGTACCCCGGTGGAGCTGAAAGAAACGCTGAAACGTATCCAGGTGCTGGTGATTAACGATGAAGAAACGCGCCAGCTTACCGGTGAACACAATCTGACGCGGGCAGCGAAGGCGATTTTCAAGATGGGACCGAAAATGCTGGTCATCAAGCGTGGGGAACACGGCGCACTGATGGTGCATGAAAACTTTTTGTTCTCAGTGCCGGCATTCCCGCTCGAAAATGTATGCGATCCCACGGGCGCGGGCGACAGTTTCGCCGGCGGCTTCATGGGCTACCTCGCGGGCGTCGGCAAAATCACGGAGCATACGTTGCGGAATGCCATGGTATACGGATCGGTTCTAGGGAGCTTTGCCGTGGAGAAATTCGGCGTCGAGCGCCTGACGAAATTGACCCGCGCGGAAATTAGCCAGCGCGCCCGCCTTTTCCTGAAATTGACATCCTTCAAGCTGTAATGAGCTGCTGTTATGTGGCGCTGAGGGCTCGAGTCGAATGCTTAACTCTGAAGTCAAGTTCCGGTAGAATTCCGTCAGACCGAGGTGCGGAGGGTAAGTTGCTGCACGATCTCAATTCTTATTTTCTCTGGCGCCTTATTTTGGCAGGCCTGCTGGGTGGAATCATTGGCCTCGAGCGTCAGCTTCGCCACAAACCCGCCGGTATCCGTACCAACATGCTCATCTGTTTCGGCGCGGCGCTTTTCACCATCATTTCTTACGAAATGGCCGGGGATGTCGGTGGGGACCATACTCGCATCGCTGCCCAAATAATTCCGGGAATCGGATTCATTGGAGCAGGCGTGGTGATCCGTGAGCGTGGCGCGGTAATGGGGATCACGAGTGCTGCAACGATTTTCGTAATGGCCAGTATCGGAATGGCAGTGGGCGCGGGCATGTTGGCGATAGCGATTTTCGCCACCCTGATGGTTCTGGTTGCTTTGGTGGTGATTGGTTATCTGGAAAATCGGCTGGGCCTGCAAACCCACCTGATGACCTTCCAATTAAGTGCGCCGGGTGGCCACGATCTATTGATACCGGCCCATCGGATTGTTGAACGGTCCGGTATCCCGGCACGGCGTTGGCAAACTCATCAACAGGCTGGCTTATTGACGATCGACTTCGAAGCAGAAATTACCTACCAGCAGGAACGCGAATTATTGACTCAGTTCGGCGCGCTCAATGTCAAGGTGGAAGCGCGGCCAGCTCAAGGATAGGCTGGCGCCATCGTTTTTGACTGTCCGGCCCCAGGAACTTGCGCCCTTCGCTTATTTCCGGTTCCAAAATTTTGGTTGCAGCTTGATACACACCGGCCCTGGAGCGGGCCAACCAATCACACCCCCAGGGAATCCGAGTTGACGGGTAATCGCTGGGATGCTATCAATTCTTGCTCCATATTTTCTGGGACTTGCTGGCGGTGTGACCGCGTTCCCCGTTCCGCCGGCCCGGCGCCGATTTGACGAACGGCACAGTTAGTATTCGTAAATTCTTCTAAGGGCAAAAATCACAGGAGGACAGGATTGATTCTTTGGCGCTGGACCGCGCTCGGCGTACTTGGTGCAATGATAGTAGCTGTATCGAGCTGCGGGAAGAGTACGAGCGTGCCCCCGCCGAATCCCACGCCGGTCATAACCGCGCTGTATCCTTCCAGCATCACGGCGGGAAGCCAATCGTTCACGGTTTTCATTGCCGGGAATGGATTTATTTCGGGATCGGCCGGTACCTCAACCGCATACTGGAACGGATCGCCGCGGACGTCCAGCGTAAATCTGAACACAGCTCAGATCGCCATCACCATTCTGGCATCCGATGTTGCGACGCCAGGAACAGCCCAGGTTACGGTTTCTAATCCGATTCCGGGCGGCGGCATCAGCCAGAACGCCGCACCGTTTCAGATTTATGCGGCGCCACCTAATTCGCCGTTGGTTTCCAGCGTCAGCCCCGCGACGGCAAGTCCCAAGGGCACGGCTTTTACGCTCACGGTGAACGGATCGAACTTCATTTCCGGCTCGACTGTGGCCTGGAACAACAGTCCTCGCGCCACAACTTTCGTTAGCTCAACGCAGCTAACGGCGCAGATTGCCAATACGGACATAGCCCTGCCTGGTTGCGACAATGTAAGCGTCTACACGCCCACCGGCGGGGGCAATTACGTTTATTCGCCTGCGGTCAGCTTCAATGTATCCTCGACCAGCACGCCCGTCATTTGTTCAATCTCGCCGGTGAGCGTGGTCGCGGGGGCTCCTTCGTTCACGCTGTCGGTAAACGGCTCAAGTTTCGCATCTGGCGCGACATTGAACTGGAATGGCAAGTCTCGCACCACGACGGTACTCAGTGGCAATTCACTGCAGGCCCAGATTACCGCGACGGACCTAGCAACGGCCGGCTCCGAAACAGTTACAGTTGTGAATTCTGGCTCTGGCGGTGGCACGTCTCCCTCGGTGAATTTCCTGGTGTCTCCCACTCCGCCCGCCACACCGACGATCACCTCGCTATCGCCTACTAGCGCTACCGCGGGAGGCGCCGCGTTCACTTTGACGGTGACGGGCACGAATTTTGTACCGTCATCGGTAGTCGATTGGAACGGCGGAGCTCGCCCTACCACTTACAAGAGTTCCACATCGTTGCAAGCTGCGATTCAGCTGCAGGATATCGCCACTGCTGGAACAACGGCCGTCACTGTGGTCACTTTCGGAGCAAATGGCGGGGTCGTGACGTCCGCGCCCGTCAATTTCACCATCAGTCCAGCCTCCACAAGTGCCACGGCAAAGTTTCCGCAGGTCGTGTCGGTTAGCGCCGCAGGCGGCCCTGCCGATGGACCCAGCGAGGCTCCCGCAATAAGCGCCGACGGCCGGTATGTCGCGTTCTACTCTCAAGCGAAGAATTTAGTCGCCCAGGGAGTCACAGGAAACGTTTTTCTGCGCGATACCTGTGTGAGGGCGCTGAATTGCACGCCTAAGACAAGTAGCGTAGACGTTGAGCCTGACGGAAGTGCGCCTAATGGCAAAACCGGCCGACAAGTCGCCATCAGTGGTGACGGTCGCTTCGTCGGTTTTATTTCGCGCGCCACGAATCTGATTTCGGGCAACGCTTCAGCACCGGGGTATTGGGAACTGTATGTCCGCGACCTGTGTACCGGCGTAAACGCTCCATCGGGATGCGTTCCGCACACGGAAATGATTTCGCTGGGCGCGGATGGCGATGCCGCGAACGCGCCGAGCGCGAGCCCGTCAATCAACGGCGATGGTCGCTACGTCGCTTTCGTTTCCGCGGGCACGAATCTTGCGGCACAGCCGCCGGTTCTGCGTCCGCAAGTCTATGTTCGCGATACATGCGCCGGTCCAACCGGAACAAAAGCTTGCGTGTCGAGAACTCTGACCGTTGCGACGGACGAGCTAGATCGAGTCGCGGGTGCGCAAGCCGGGCGGCCAACGATATCGTCCAATGGACGATACGTCAGTTTTGAGATGTGGACCGCTCCACCTTCGGCGCAGAGCCGACCGAGCACCTCTGAAATCGTTCTGGCGGATACTTGCTCGGGAATCGAGGCGCCTGCCGTTTGCAATCCGTCCACAAAAATCATTTCGAACGCGCCGGACGGATCGGTTCTGGGAGGCGCCAATATCTCACCATCGATCAGCGGCGATGGACGCTTCGTCGTGTTCGCATCGCAGCCTGCGGAATCAGCCGCGGGCAGTACCGCTGCCGGCAGCAAAGTCTTATTGCGCGACACGTGCCTCGGCCAGACGGCGCCGGACGGCTGCATCGCGTCCACAACACTGGTCTCAACGGACGCGGGCAGTTCCGCTTCAAAAGCGCAGAGTTTTTCGCCGGACATCAGCGCCTCGGGTCGCTACATCTCTTTTGTGTCCGGTTCGTCGGCAAGCGCGCCGGCGAACGAATATAGCAACCAGGGAACGTTGGTTATCCGCGATACTTGTTTCGGCGCGATGTTGCCGTGCACTCCGCACACCTATGCAATTTCGGGAGCTTCCATCGCTCTCGCAGGCGGCCACACCGCCGCTGCGGACCCCAGTAACACGGCTGGCGGCATGAAAATGACTCCTTTGATCGCGGACAAATACAGCGCGGCACCCATCAGCGCGGACGGGCATTTCGCCGCATTCTACGCGCCAGACACGGTAGAGGCTGAGCCGGCCAGCGGCATCGGCGACGTGTACTTGACCGTGACTCCGTTCTGAGATTTCACGATCAAGCTCTAGGTGCTGCTCGGATGTAAACACCTGCGCGAGCGTTGCTGGACTCGCTGCATGAAATTCCTTATTCTCCTCTGCGGTACATGCCGCAAACTTCTAAGCCTGAACCACTCCATCCTGGCGATTCAGCCCGCATTATTTCGCTGGCGAGCCCGGTGGACGAATCCCGTCTAAGCGAAGGAATTCAGGAGATCGAGCGGCTTGGGTACAAACCGAAGATTGATCGCGAACGAGTATTAGCACGAGGCGGATTTTTTGCGGGCACCACGGCGGAGCGCAGCGCGGCGCTCAAGGAAGCCCTCACTGAAAGTGACACGCGCGCGATCTTTTGTTCGCGAGGCGGCTACGGCTCGAATTATTTGCTCGAAGGTCTGAGCGTGGCGCTGACCACGCCCAAGATTCTACTGGGTTACAGCGATACGACCTCGCTGCAAATTTTTCTCTGGCAGAAATTCGGCTGGATAACTTTTTATGGACCGATGGTGGCGGCCGGTCTGGACAAAGGCGCGGATTCGCCGGAAGGTTATGACAGCAGCAGTTTCACCAAAGCGATCAGCGAAACAAAGCAGGCTTGGACCATTCCTTTGCAGGGGACTGAGGCCATCATGCCCGGCTCCGCCGATGGCAGGCTGCTTGGCGGATGCCTCACGTTGATTGAAACTGCCCTGGGAACGCCGTGGGAACTCGACACGCATGGCGCCATCCTGATTCTGGAAGATCGCGGCATGAAGCCCTGGCAGGTTGACCGCGCCATGATGCATTTGAAGCAGGTCGGAAAATTGCGTGGTGTTTCGGGCGTCGTGCTTGGCGATTTTCCGGAGTGCGAAGGCTTTGCGGGAACCGAGACGGTAATGGATGTAGCCCGACGCATCCTGGGCGCGATGGGTTTCCCGGTGGTTTGGGGTGCTGCGGTTGGCCATACCAAGCGCCCGGCGCTAACCTTGCCCCTGGGAGTGCATGCGCACCTGAGGGCGGACGAAGCGCCGCGACTGGAAATTCTGGAGCCAGCCTGTCGCGCCTAAGACGTTGGCGGAGCGGGAGTTGAATAGTTCGAGCGTTCGCGCTTAATCTTAAGCGAGGAGAAATCATATTTCGGCTAAGTCAAATCAAGTTATAGAGCACGTGCACCTATTGGGGATTGCCGGCGCAGCCATGGCTCCCGTTGCCGGGATGCTGAAAGACCGCGGATTTCACGTTACCGGCTCGGACGTGAACGTATACCCACCGGCTTCGACCTTGCTCGATTCACTGGGGATACGCTGGAACGAAGGGTTTCGCGAAGACAATCTGAAGCCTGCTCCGGACCTGTGCGTGGTGGGGAATGTGATCGCCCGCGGGAACCCGGAAATCGAATACATCCTGGACGAAAAACTCTCTTACTCTTCCATGCCCCAATTGCTCGAGGAACATTTCATTCCCAATCACAGGTCCATAGTAATCGCCGGTACGCACGGAAAAACTACGACCACCGCGATGCTGTCCTGGATTTTTCAAGTAGCAGGCCGCAAGCCAGATTTTCTGATCGGAGGCGTGGCGCCGAATTTCGGTGATCGCAGTTATGGTTTGGGCGGTGGAGAAGAATTCATCATCGAAGGCGATGAATACGAAACCGCCTTCTTCGATCGCGGCCCGAAATTTCTGCACTACCATCCCGACGAATTGATTTTGACTTCGCTGGAATACGACCACGCGGATATTTATCCTGATCTAGCCTCCATCGCTTTGCAGTTCCGCAGGCTGGTGAATCTGGTTCCAAGACGCGGCAAGATTCTGATCTGGGGCGAAAGTCTAGAGCTCAAACAAGCCGTCGCCAAGGCGTTCTGCCCCGTGGAGACCTTCGGATTAACATCGGAATGCGATTGGTGCGCCGGAGATATTCAATGGCACGACGAAGCCACGGAATTTCGCGTGGCTTTTCGTGGCAAAGAGGTCACTCGCGTGCGGATGCCGGTAGCTGGCAAACACAATGTGCTCGACGCTCTGGCCGCGATAGCCTTGGCATACGGCCGCGGCGTAGAATGCGAGGCAATCGAGCATGCCTTGGCAACTTTCGTAAGCGTCCGCAAACGCATGGAGACTAAAGGGGACGTACACGGCGTGCTGGTGGTAGAAGATTTTGCGCATCATCCCACGGCCATCCGCATGACGCTCGAGGCCACGCGCACGCGCTGGCCCGGCCGCAAAATCTGGGCGGCAGTCGAGCCGCGTTCCAATACTATGCGGCGCAGAATTTTTCAGGACGTGTTACCTGACGCCCTCGCGATCGCCGATGAGATTGTGCTCGGTCCGGTAAGCCGTGCCCAATTGCTGGAAGAAGGGGACCGACTCTCGCCGGAATCCATCGCGGCGTCGCTGGTAAATCGGGGAAGACCAGCCAGAGCATTCGAATCAGTCGCGGCAATCACGGATTACCTCGCTACGCGAGCCAACCCGGGAGATATCATAATGGTGATGTCGAACGGCAGCTTCGATGGCCTTAGCGCCAAATTGCTTGACAAGCTCAAGTCGCTCGAAGGAGTTCGTAGTTGAAATCGGCTGGGCGAATTGCTTTGGCCATAGCACTGCTGCTTCTCGCGCGACCCGCCGCAGCGACGATTCGTTACCACATTTCGCTGAAAAACCCGGAACAGCATCTTTTTCACGTGTCCATGCAGATTCCCACCGGCGAAACGGACAGGGATATCATCATCGCAATTCCAACATGGAACGCCCTGTATCAAGTGCGCGATTTTGCGTATCGCGTATACGACGTCCGGGCCAGCAGCTCTGGCTCCAATTCAGATCCCTTAAATGTCGAAAAACTAGACAAACAGACCTGGAGAATGTCGTGGTCCAGCTCTTCGTCGCAGTCTGCCACCGTCAATTACGACATTAGTTGGAATGACCCCGGCCCTTTTAATTCGCAACTAGATGCAAATCACGCTTTCGTGAACTTTGCTGAAGTGCTGATGTACGTTCCGAGCCGCCGGGCCGAGGACACTTCCGTAGAATTCGACGACGTCCCGTCCGGGTGGCAAGTAGCCGTCGAACTGCCGTCGATTCCTGACTCTAGTTCGTTTGCCGCAGCGAGCTACGACGCCCTGGTCGATGCGCCGGCAGATCTTGGCAAGTTCGATGAATTTGCATTCGATGAGGCCGGCGCCCATTTCAAAGTAGTAGTCGATGGGAAGGGATGGCGACGCGATCGACTGGAAACCGATCTGCATCGCATCGCAAATTACCAAACTAAAATGATGGGTGGTCCGCCGTTCAAGGAATACACATTCTTCATCCGCATTGGCCCTTATCCCGAAGTCGGCGGTGGCGGAATGGAACACGCAAACTGTACTGCAATCTCGGCGCCATCAGTAGAGAGCGCTGCAACCGTCGCCGCCCACGAGTTTTTTCACGTCTGGAATGTGAAGCGCATACGGCCGCAAACGTTGGAGCCTGTGGATTTCACACGCGAGATGTACACGCGGGCGCTGTGGTTTGCTGAAGGTGTCACGAGCGCGTACGGCGCCTACACTCTGGAACGCATCGGCCTTTGGGACAAGAGCCAGTTCTACGCCGATCTCGCAGGTCAGATCAGCGAACTCGATTCTCGTCCCGCGCATATCTGGCAGAGCGTAGAGGAATCGAGCCTCGACGCATGGCTGGAGAAATATGACGCCTACAACCAACCGGATCGAAGTATTTCGTATTACAACAAAGGCCAAATTGTAGGCGTCCTGCTGGACCTGGTAATTCGCGACGCAACCGACAATCACAAATCGCTCGACGATGTACTGCGCCGGATGAATGACGTCTACGCCAAGCAGGGACACTTCTATGACGATTCGCATGGCATTCAAGCCGTCGCCGAAGAAGTCGCAGGCGTGAAGCTGGATGATTTCTTTCGCCGCTACGTAGCCGGTACCGATGAAATTCCTTACCAGGACTTCTTCAACGCCGCCGGGCTGGAATTGAAGGTGGAAACGCAGAAAAGCGCGGACCTCGGATTTTGGACCGTCGGCCAAGGGGCAGGTGTCCCGGTGGTTGTTTCGCAGGTCGTGCCGGGAACCACAGCGGAAGCGGCGGGGTTACAGGCAGGGGACACGGTGTTGGCAATCAACGGCCAGCCAGCCCCGCGCAGTTTCCCGGCGTGGTTGCGAGAGCATTCGCCGGGAGAAAAAATCAAGCTCGCGATCCATCGTGACGACAAGGATTTGAATATCACATTCGATCTCGGCCGAATCGATTCGCGAAGATTCTCAGTCGCGGAGATATCGTCGGTTACCGAAAAACAGGGCCGCATACGCGACGGTTGGTTGAAGGGAACTACCAATTAAACGCAGCTAAGCGTCGAGCGGAGAAAGGGTTCGACATTCGAATCTGTCCTATGAATCCATGATTCGCACCATCGCGGTGATGATCTACGTTGTCCTGGCGTTAGTTTTAGTCCTCCCGTGGCTCATCCTCTGGAGCATTGTTACCGGCGACCCCAATTTCATGTATCGAGTTTTTAACGACGGTGGCCTGCGGGTAGCGCTGTGGCTGGCAGGCATTCGCGTTCGGGTGGAAGGAACTGAAAATATCCCGGCGGGCGTTTGCATCTTTGCGTCAAATCATGCATCGAACATCGACCCTGTGGCGCTGGTGCCGAACCTCCCCAGACGCGTTGCACTGCTGGCGAAAAAAGAAGTTTTCAAAGTCCCGATCTTATCGAAAGCGATTCGATTGGCGAAGCTGGTCCCCGTCGATCGCGCGGACAAAGAGGCGGCCGCCGAATGTGTAGACACGGCAATAGAGTATTTGCGGGAAGGCCTTTCGTTTTGCGTCTATCCTGAAGGAACGCGCAGCCGTGACGGCCGCTTGCTGCAATTCAAGCGCGGAACGTTTGTAATGGCAATTCGCGCCGGCGTGCCGGTGGTTCCGGTCTCGTTAGCGGGAACTCAGCGGCTGATGCGTAAAGGGGATTGGACGATCCATCCCGGGGAGGTGGTAGTTCGTTTCGGCCCCCCCGTAGACGCCGCGACATATTCGGTGGATCAACGCGACGAATTGCGCCAGCGGGTGCAGGATCTGGTGGCTGCAGGCTTACCGGATGACCAAAAGCCGTCAGTAGGGAATTGAAATCCCCTCGATCGCGATCTAGAGACTAATGCGACTACCTTGAACTCAATTTCGCCACTGTTTCCCGGAGTTCGCGCAATTCCTTCTGCAGTTCCGGAAGTTTATTGAAAATGGCTACGGATTTACGCCACGCCAGGTTGTCCATAGCAGGATATCCCGAATAGATTGCATTCGGCGGCACGTCGGTCGGCACACCCGATTGAGCCGTGAGGGTCGCTCGGTCGCCGATGGTTAAGTGTCCCGCAGCCCCCACCTGCCCGGCAAGAATGCATCGATTTCCAACTTTGGTGGTGCCGGCAAGCCCCACTTGGCCGCACAGCAAAGTATCCTCGCCAACTTTGCACGCGTGACCGACCTGCACAAGATTGTCGATCTTGGTCCCACGCCCGATATGTGTCTCGCCTACGGTGGCGCGGTCTACCGCGCTGTGGGCCTGAATTTCAACGTCGTCCTCAATTACCGCAATACCGGATTGCCGGATTTTTTGCCAGGTCCCATCTTGGCGACGCGCAAAGCCGAAGCCGTCGCTACCAACGGTCACGCCATTCTGTAATAAGACGCGATTGCCGATGTGGCAGTCCTCCCGCACGGTCGCGTGGGAATGTGCAAAAAAGTCATCGCCGATTTTGGCCCCACGATAAATCACCACGAAACTATGCAGCACGGCATTGCGGCCTATTTCAACCTGGTCATCTACAAAACAGTAAGGACCGATGTGAGCGCCGGGAGCGATCTTTGCCGTCTTCGCCACGATAGCGGTTGGATCGATTCCCATTGTGTATTGCGGTGATGGACGAAAAATCTCAATGGCCCGCGCGAAATCGAGGTAGGGATTTGCAGAGCGCAGAGCAGCGATTCGAACTGGACCAGCGTCTTTGGCCACAATAACAGCGGAAGCTCGCGTACTCTCCAGCGCGGGCCGGTATTTGCGGTTGACGAAGAACGTCAACTCACCGGGCTCGGCTTCTTCAATCCCAGCCACGCCGTTAATTTCCAAACTTGCGTCGCCGTCAACCTCACATCCCAGCTGCCTCGCGATGTCGCCGAGCTTCATCGGTACGTCTCCTCGAATCGTGTTTGTGCATGGTCAATGTACAACAGGAGGCGCAATCGGTCATACGTCGGACCGGCGGACTGGAGCATTCGCGCTATCCAAAATCTGAAAGAAAGGATGGCCGGGAAGAAGCGATTAAATCTACTCGCGAGACAAGTCTATTCGTCGAAAAGCGTAGGCTGCGCGGAAGCCGCGCCGGCAGGCGCCTTCCGCGTCTGACGCGCAGCGCCCACAACACCAAGAACCTTAATCTCAGCGACCGCCGGGCGAGGAATGAACACCCGCAAATTATTTCCGTGGATATCCGGTGGGGTAAGTTGCACACCACTATCGAGTATCTCAACCAGGTCGTTCGCGACGATGCCTTCCATGACATCGTCGTCGGTAAACTTGATCCGCACCCATAGGCCGTCGAGCTTCGGACGGCTTAGAAACACCTTTCTCTCCGATTGAAATCCTTCCTGGAACTCTCTCACAAAGTAGACCGATTTGACGTCCTGAGCAGCGATCTCGAGATGCTCTCCCTCGGGTGTCAACAGGTCGATAATGTCGGAAGTACCCAAACTCGAGGCATTAAGGTATCCCTTTACTGGGGTGCGGTCGAGGAACACCACCACCACCTTCTTGCGGGTAGACGCCGACGAGCGCTCTTTAGCGGAATTACGACTTTTTAGGGCGGACATTGTTGCCATATTCCAAGGAGTTATGTTATTCTTGCTCGCGTTTTTGTCAAGTTATTGGTGCTTAAAGGGTTAGCATCGGAGCTGCCGCCGGTTGACCGAAAAAGGCAAGATCCTAAAGTCTGCCTCCGTCGTAGCCCTAGCCACCGTTATCAGCCGGATTTGCGGATACTTACGAGATCAGCGAGTAGCGTTGTTGCTCGGTACCTCACCGACCGCGGATTCGTTCATTCTTGCCTTTCGCATTCCCAATACGATACGGCGACTGACCGGAGAGGGCGCACTAGGGGCCTCGTTCATACCGGTATTCATCGGCTACCTCCGGGGCAAGCCGAGCAAAGATGCTTGGGCATTCGCGCAGCGGGCATTCTGGGATATCGCAGTCATTCTAGGGACCGTCGCTATATTAGGCTGTGTCTTTTCCAGGGAAGTCATCGGTTTCTTCACGATTTTGGGCGTCAAAAATCTTCGATGGGACTTGGCGATCTATTTAAACCGGATCATCTTTCCCTGCGTGTTTTTCCTGGGACTGGCGGCGCTGGCCTCGGCGATTCTGAACGGTTTTCACCGGTTTGGTCTCGCAGCGTCGACGTCGATAGCTTTCAATTTGGTGTTCATTGTGTTTTCGTGCGGCGTGGTTTATCGGCCGATTATGAAATTGGCTCCGCCGGCGTTCAAGACTCCGGCGGTATCGTTGGCAGCAGGCGTCCTGTTGGGTTCGGCCTTGATGCTGGCAATGCAGCTTCCCGTAGTAGCCAAACTGGGCATGAGGTTTCGGCCGGACCTGGCATTCGACGATCCCGGCGTCAAGAAGGTCGGGCGGCTCCTGGGACCGGTTATTCTCGGCACCGGCGTGTTCCAGGTAAATTTTTTTGTAGATACTGTCTTTGCCGCGTCATCGCGCATGCCAGCGGGAAGCATCACCTCGCTGTATGTGGCAGACCGAGTGATGGAGCTTGTGTTGGGCGTCTACGCGATTGCAATTTCGACGGTGATGTTGCCGACCATGTCGCACCAGGTAGCCAGTGGAAAGCATGCCGAGATGAAGCAGACATTCGGCTTCGCGCTTCGCGTTGTTTCGTTTATCACCATCCCGGCGGCCATTGGTCTGATTTTACTGCGCGCGCCGATTACTCAAGTGTTGTTTCAGCATGGCGCGTTCACGGCGCAATCTACCGGGCTGACGTCGCACGCTTTGCTTTTTTATTCGCTGGGGCTACCGGCGTTCGCAGCCATTAAATTAATCACCCCCATGTACTATTCGACTCATGACACTATGACGCCCATGAAGGTAGGCGCCTGCGCACTAGCGCTGCACTTACTGTTGAATTTCATTCTTCTTTTTGCTTTCGGGCGTTTTCTATGGAATGCCAGCCCGGCGCTCGCGAGTTCGCTGGCTGCGTATTTTAATTTCGCGGCGTTGTTCCTGGTTTTTCGCGGCCGCTACGGGGCCTTGGGAGCACGCGCCATTACGAGCTCGCTTGCCAAGATGGCAGCGTGCGCAATGGCCATGGCCACAGTATGCCTGGCTGCGGTGAAGTACTGGCAGGTGGTTGCGGCGGAGCATTTTCTCGCTCGCGCTAGCCTTCTTTTCGGGATGATCGTAATTTCGATGACGATTTATTTCGGCGTGGCGTGGTTGCTTCGCTGCGAGGAATTGCCGGAGTTGTTCCTGTTGCTCAAGCGCGCGGAACCCGAAGTAGCGGCAACGGGAATCGAGATGTAGGGAATTGGATTCAGAACTCGCAAGACGCACAACTTGGACCGGGAGCGACAGAGTGGAAGCGCAGATTCGATCGTTCTTGAATTACCTGCGAGTGGAAAAAGGCCTGTCGCCGAATACGATTCACGCCTATCGGCGCGATATGGCGAAATTCGCCGCCTTCGCGACGAAACAGAGTCTGCGAGTGAATCAGATTGACCGCAGCCAGGTGGTGGATTTTCTGCGCACGCTCTACTTGCGAAAGCTCGACAGCCGGTCGGTCGCTCGCCACTTAGTAACGCTACGGCATTTCTTCCGTTTTTGCTTTACCGAAGGAGTGATTCAAGAGGATCCCGCAGTAAACATCCAGTCGCCGAAATTCCGGCGGGCATTGCCGGGATTTTTGAGCCTGCAGGAAGTGGAACACTTGCTGCAGCAGCCCGATATCACCACAACGGCGGGCTTGCGCGATAAGGCCATGATCGAGCTTCTTTATTCCACCGGCTTGCGCGTTTCCGAATTGTGTGGCCTTAAAACGCCTGATCTTCAAATGGAAGTAGGCTGCCTGCGCTGCATCGGCAAAGGAAATAAGGAGCGACTAGTGCCCGTGGGTCGGCAAGCGCTAGAGGCTGTTCAGGAGTACATAGAGAAATCGCGTCCGGAAATTTTACGTGGAAAAACCTCTCCGTATCTTTTTGTCGGCCGCACCGGCAGGGCCATAAATCGCATCATGTTCTGGAAAATATTGGGTGATTACGGCCGTAAGGCGGGATTGCGAAAAGGCCTTACTCCCCACATTCTACGGCACAGTTTCGCGACACACCTGCTTGACCGCGGAGCCGATCTTCGTTCCGTGCAGATGATGTTAGGCCACGCTGATATTTCAACGACCCAGATTTATACCCACGTAGTCGAAGAACGATTGAAACAGGTTTATAAAGCACATCACCCTCGCGCTTGAACTGACGGCCGGGGGATCTCGAGGAAGGCGGTAACTTCATGCCCGATTACATGTACTTATTGGAAAGTCGGCTATCTCCCGAGCAGCGGGCTGTGATGGAACGCGTCCAGGAACTTTCGCGCACGCAGGACGTGAACGTCTATCTGACGGGAGGAGCCGTTCGCGACTTGATTTCGGGCATGCCCATCCGCGACCTCGATTTCACGGTAGAAGGAAATCCGGTCAAGATGGTGCGCGAGCTTGAAAAAGGCGGCGCGCGAGCAGTCTGGGAGAGCGAAAAGATCCGGCATCACGAAATGATTTTTGCCGGTGACGTCGATGGTTCGATCTCTGCGGCTCGCGAGGATTTTTACGAACGCCCCGGCGTCAAGCCCGAATACCGCTTTTCCAGTGTGATGGAAGATTTGCGTCGCCGCGATTTCGGCATCAACGCCATCGCCATTTCGCTGAATACACAATCCCGCGGGCTGCTGCTCGACCCGATGAACGGCCTTGCCGACCTCGAAAAGCAGGAAGTTCGCGCGCTTTCGATCCACGCTTTCACCAACCAGCCGATCCGCCTGATGCGGATCCTGCGCTACGCGGCGCGCATGGGATTCAAAATGGATCCGCGCACGCAAGAATGGTTTGAATTGGCGATGGAGCGCAAGCTCGCCGACCGCATCGAGGGGCCTGACGTCGGACACGAAGTGCGCGCACTCGCCCGCGAAGACAATCCCGTAGCAACACTAAAAGCGTGGGAATCGCACGGATTACTGGAATTGATCCATCCAGCACTGCAGAAACGAAAACCGGATTACGACAGCTTGAACAAGCTGGCTCGCGTTCGCTCGAACCTTTATGGCGCGGGTCTGCGGCCGCGCCTTCATTTGGCGGTCAGCTATTACACTCTAGGGCGGCTGAAAGACCGCGAAGCGGCCGGCGCCTTACGTCACATGGAATACAGAGTCAAAGAGATCCAGGAAATTGGCGAACTGGTTCCCGAAACGCAAAAAGTCGTAAAGCTTTTGAAGAGCGCCAAAACAAAGACACCGAAGGACTCATATTATTACCTCGCGTCTTTGCCCGCCGAAACGCTCGCGTTCATCGAAGTGGAAATGCCGAACCCCGCGGCCATGTCGAAAATCCGCAATTATCTTCAGAAATGGCGTCCGTTGCGGATGGCAACGCCGGCGCCCGAGATGGATGCACTGGGAGTCGAACGTGGTCCCAAGTTCGACAAGATTGTTGACCAATTTTTTGAATTGCAACTGCGTGGCAAAGGCAAGACCCCTGAAGATCGCACCAAGATTTTGAAGAACCTCGCGGGCATCAAGGACGAGCCCAAGAAACCAGAAAAGAAAGAGAAAAAGCGCAAGGGAGAGAAAGACTCCGGTGCGGCACAGGAATCAAAAGGTCGAGACAAATCCAAAGCAGCAAGCGCCGACGCAAAGGCTGCAGCCGCCGGCTCGGCTCAAGGAAAAACGGCGTCGCGGAAAACACCATCCAATGAGGCAGGGCAGGCGGCCGCGGCAGCGATCGGCGCAAAGGCGCAAGCGAAACATGATAAGGCCGAGCACGATACCAAGGCTGCGCATCCGGCGGGCAAGACCGGAAACAAGAAGTCAGGCTCGCTGTCAGCCAAGAGATCGCGTCGCTGAGCTATTCGTTGACATCGGGAGCGGGCGCTTCAACCCCGAAAAATTCCGTAACTGGAACAACTTGAAACGCCGGCTATCGCACTTGCGGTGCATCGACGTTTTTTGTAGGTGCGGGTCTCGGACCCGCCCGGCTGAGATTGCCGTACCGAAACTTTGAAGCTAGTTTAGAATGGAACTCCGGATGACTTTGACTTGCTCGAATTTCGTTCACCTTCATCTGCACACGGACTACTCTCTCCTGGACGGCGCATGCGAAATCGGGGAGCTGACCGAAGAAGCAGCGCGCAGGGGAATGCCCGCGGTGGCAGTCACCGACCACGGCAATCTTTTCGCCGCGGCGAATTTCTATCACCAGGCCACAACTCACGGCGTGAAACCAATCATCGGCTGCGAGATGTATGTCGCGCCGGACAATCACAAGAATCGCGGGACGGGTGCAGAGCGATCGAATCACCTCGTACTGCTCTGCGAAAACGAAAAGGGTTATCAGAATCTCATCAAGCTGGTTTCGACAGGGTATCTCGATGGCTTTTACTACAAGCCGCGCGTAGATCATGAGCTGCTCGCAAAACACAGCGAAGGTCTGATCGCGCTATCGGCCTGCCTGCGCGGCGAAGTCGCAGACGCGCTACTCGCCGACAAATACGAGCAAGCACAGACCAGCGCCTACCGCCTGCGCGACATTTTCGGCAAAGGAAATTTCTTTCTCGAAGTTCAAGATCAGGGCCTCGAGCAGGATATCCGGGTCAATCGCGACTTGGTGCGGCTCTCGAAGGAATCCGGCATTCCGTTGGTCGCCACGAACGACTGCCACTATCTGACCCAATCCGATTCCCACGCGCAGGAAGTCCTTATGTGCATCCAGACCGGCAAGACCATGAGCGACGGCCAGCGCATGAAATTCGCCACCGACCAGTTTTATTTCAAGACCGCAGAAGAGATGGCCCTTGTATTCCGTGAATTGCCGGAAGCCCTCACTCGCACGATGGCGATTGCCGAGCGCTGCAATTTGAAAATACAGCGCGTAAGCAATCCGTTCCCCGAATTCAAAGTTCCGGAAAGCCACACCACCGATTCGTATTTCGAAAAAGTGGTGCGCGAAGGGTTTGCTTCGCGCGCTCCGCAGATCGAGAGGCTGCAAAAGGCAGATAAGCTGCGCCGTCCACTCGCGGATTACGAGAGCCGCTTGACCGCTGAAATCGAAATGATCAAGACGATGCGCTTTGCAGGCTACTTCTTGATCGTCTGGGATTTCATTCACTACGCTCGCGCGCAAGGTGTGCCGGTAGGGCCGGGACGTGGTTCCGCCGCTGGAAGTTTGGTCAGCTACTCGCTTCGCATCACCGACGTCGATCCGATGCAGTATGACCTCATCTTCGAGCGCTTCTTGAACCCCGAGCGCGTGACGCTGCCCGATATCGACATCGATTTCTGCATGCGCCGCCGCGGTGAAGTGATCGAGTACGTACGCCAGAAATACGGCGCAGAGAGCGTCGCGCAAATCATCACGTTCGGCACCATGGCGGCGAAGGCGGTACTGAAAGACGCAGGACGCGCGCTGGATATGCCGTACGGGGAAGTGGATCGCCTAGCCAAGATGATTCCGAATACTCTGAATATTTCGCTGGACGACGCGCTCAAGCAATCGCCGCAACTCGAAGCCGCGCGCAAGGAAGGCCCGGTAAAGGAATTAATCGAAGTCGCCCTGCGCCTGGAAGGCCTGGCTCGACACGCTTCCACGCACGCAGCAGGCGTCGTAATTTCGCCAAGGCCACTCACCGAAATCGTGCCGCTGTACAAGTCGAACAAAGATGAAATTACGACCCAGTACGATATGAACGCGCTGGGTCGCATCGGCCTGTTGAAGATGGATTTTCTGGGATTAACCACGCTGACAATCCTGGAAGACTCGGTAAAAATGATCAAGCAGAACCGAGGGCTGGACCTCGATCTCAGTTCATTACCGCTCGACGACGCGCCCACCTATGCGCTTTTCGCGCGCGGCGACACTACCGGCATCTTCCAATTTGAATCGCACGGTATGCGCGACATCCTGAAACGCTACCAGCCGACCGGGATCGAGGACCTCACCGCGCTAAATGCGCTCTACCGCCCGGGCCCGATTCAAGGCGGCATGATTGATGAATTCATCGCGCGCAAACAGGGCAAGAAAAAAGTCACATATGATCTGCCAGAACTCGAAGAAATTCTTTCAGAAACCTGGGGCGTGATCGTTTTCCAGGAACAGGTAATGAAGATCGCCAACCGTCTGGCAGGGTTCTCTCTCGGTGATGGCGACATCCTGCGCAGCGCGATGGGCAAGAAAAAAGTGGAAGTCATGGCGGCACAGCGCGAAAAATTCCTTGCGGGCTGCGCTGGTCGCAAGGTTCCGGCCAAAAAAGCCGAAAAGATTTTCGACCTCATGGAGGAATTCGGCCGCTACGGATTCCCCAAAGCACACGCCTGCGCCTATGCGCTGCTGGCTTATCAGACTGCTTACCTGAAAGTTCACTACCCGGTGGAATTCATGGCGGCAATGCTTAGTTCAGAAGCCGGGAACACCGAGAAGGTAGTTAAGTACAGCAACGAAGCGCGCGGAATGGGAATCCGCGTCCTCGCTCCGTGCGTACACGAAAGCGGTCTCTACTTCACTCCAGTCGGCGACGACATACGATTCGGCCTCGCAGCCATCAAGAATGTTGGCGAGAACACCGCCAATGCGATTTGCGAAACGCGCAAGGCAAGTGGGAATTTTCGCAGCCTATTCGACTTCTGCGAAGCCATCGAGCCGAAATTCCTGAACAAGCGCGTTCTGGAAAGCTTGGTAAAAGCGGGCGCATTTGATTGTCTAGGAGGCTCCCGCGGACGGCTTTTCGCCGCGATCGATCAGGCGATTTCGCGCGGCCAGAAAAAACACCAGGAAAAAACGGTAGGGCAGCATGGCCTTTTCCTTTCCCGGCAGAATGGAACTGAGCAGCATCAATGGCAGGACACGGAACTTCCGGAAGCGGACGATTGGACAGAAGAGCAGCGACTAGCAGGGGAGTATTCAGTCCTCGGCTTTTACATTTCCGGCCACCCTCTCGACAAATACGCAGGCCGGCTGAAAGACTTGAATGGCTCTGACCTCGCCACAATGGAAGGTCGCAGGAACAACGAAGACGTATTCGCAGCCGGGATTATCGTTCAGGCACGCCCCATGCGCTCGCGACGAGGAGCGCGCTGGACCATTTTGACTTTGCAGGATCGCACGGCGGTAATCGAAGCCCTGGTGTTCCCGGAAGCTTTCGCCAAACTCGAAGGAATTTTAAAAGCGAACACCCCGTTACTGGTGAAAGCACGCGTCGCAGTGGAGGATATTGGCACACGTCTGATCGTCGCGGACGCGCGGCTCCTGGATCAGATCGCGGACCGCCCGCCACGCCTTCTAAGGGTCCGCGTCGATCTCAGCACAGTCGACGCCGGAGCGCTCGATCGGCTCCAGAATTTGTTTTCCAGCCATCCCGGACGATGCCGCGTAGCCTTCGATCTGGTGAAGGGTGACGGCACGGAAGCGACACTAGAAGCCGGCAGCGCGGTGCTCGCGGACCGTGAACTCTTGGACCGGGTTCGCGAAATTTGCGGCTCCGACTCAGTAGCGTTACTTCAATAAACTCAACAAATTGGAACCAGCTTGGGTGATCGAGTGACAAAGCGCGACGTCGCCGCGGAAAAGCTTCGCAAGAAGCAAGACCGTAAGGCGCGCATGAAGAAGTTCAAAGCCATCAAGGCCGCCCGTAAGGCAGCACGCGCCGCAGCAGCCAAGCAGGCTGCGCTGAATCTCAAAGCAGCAAGTAAAGCAACGGCAAAAGACTCTGTTGTGGCGCCTCCAGAAGTTCCGGCTTCGCCGGAGCCGGCGAAAATCAGTCCCGCGAAACCAATCCTCCGCGAGACAGTGCCTGTTGTTAACCCGCGAGGCGAAGAGGATAAGCAAAAGCAGCGAGTAATCAACGCGCTAGAACGCGACGTCGCGGAATTAAGCCTGCTCTCGGCGCCCTCGGGCGAGCAGTCGATCGAGATCGAACGTATCCGCAGGGAAGTCGACGAACTCAAGCGCGATCTCTACGCCAATCTCGGCGCATGGCAACGGCTGCTTCTGGCGCGGCACCCGCAGCGCCCGTACACCGACGACTACATCCGGATTCTGTTCGAAGACTTCTTCGAAATTCACGGCGACCGCAACTTTTCCGACGATCCCGCCCTAATTACCGGTATGGCCAAATTTCACGGCAAACCGGTCATGATCGTAGGAAACCAGAAAGGGCGCGACACCAAGCAGCGCCTAGCCAGAAATTTCGGCCAAGCGAAGCCGGAAGGCTATCGAAAAGCTCTGCGCGCGATGCAACTTGCAGCCAAATTCGGGCGGCCGATCTTTGTATTCGTCGATACGCCAGGAGCTTATCCAGGCGTAGACGCGGAAGAGCGCGGTCAAGCAGAGGCAATCGCTCATAACCTGCGGGAAATGTCGCGGCTCCCAGTACCGATCTTGGTGATCATTACCGGCGAAGGCGGCTCCGGAGGCGCGTTAGCAATCGCTATCGGCGACCGCGTCTACATGCTCGAAAATTCGGTCTATTCCGTTATTTCCCCTGAGGGCTGCGCGTCGATCATGTGGCGCGACGCCAGCAAAGCAGAAATTGCCGCCCAGGCCCTGAAGATCACCGCGCCGGACCTTCTAGAAATGCGGCTGATCGACGATATCGTCCCGGAGCCCGAAGGCGGCGCGCACTATGATCATCAAGCAGCCGCAAAAATGCTAGAACCCTTCATGGTTCGCGCGCTCGACGAACTATCATCGCTTTCCCCGCGCGAACTAATCGACCGCCGCTACCAGAAATTCCGCCAGATGGGCCAATTCTTCGCACAAAATTAGAATCGACCGGGTACGAAAAATAGGTTCGGTTCCCTCAGGGTGAGTCTTACACCCGCCGTCGCAAACCCAGCCCAGGCTAAATTGATTCATTCCTCCCACGGCTTAACACCCGTCTCGGCCTCGCCTTTCGATTGCAGGTTTTCACGTTCTACGCTTATAGTTCTATTCGCTTGTTAATCTGCCGGCACCCTCATAGGAGCGTCACGAATGCGAACCTACGGAATTCTTTGGATCTTGTACGGTCTCTTGCGGCTGGTCGGGGCACTGCTCGTATTCATGTATAGCCCCACGCTTACGCTGATGTGGGGCGCGCTGCTCTCGCGAGTTCCCAATCCATTCGCGTTAATGAATTTGTTTCACGTGTTGTTAAATTTCGCAATTATTCTCGGAATTGTCGCCGGAATCGTATGCATCATCGCCGGACTAAGTCTGATGTCGGATGGAGCATCGGCACGCACTCTGGGCTACGTCGCGGCATTTTTCGGCCTGACCAACGGGCCGCTGGGAATCGCGCTCGGCGCCTTTACACTGGCCTTTATCAGGCCTGTCGAAGCGAGCAACGCCTAGCAAGGAAGATACAGGTGCAGTGGTCTGTGCGCCTTCAGACCCGATTTCAGCCTCGCAGGGACGAATTAACGGATCAACCTCCGCAGCGAAGCAGATTTTTCTCGTATTGGGACAATTTTCGCTTCGTAATTGGTTCACCAGTAGAGCATTGAGCACGAACCGCCGCCGTTTCGATTGCTCTCCGCATCCGCGTGCTTTAGTTTCCATAGCAGGGGAAAATCCCAATGGCAGACTCAGACGCATCGCTCATGTCCGAACTATTTCGCCCTTACGAGAAGCTGGTCGAGATCACCATTCTTGGGAAAACGTTCCTCGTTCCGGAACGCAATTCACTCCTGCGCGCATTTCAGTTCATCAGTCCGGAAACGGTGCCTTATGGGCGTTTCTGCTGGAATCAGGAGTGCCAGTATTGCAAAGTGAATTGCCAGCTTTCAGACGACGACCAAGCGCGCCCAATTCTCAGCTGCAAATTTCTAGTTTCCGAGGGCATGGCTATTTCAGACCTCGCGCCTGAACTGGTAGGTTGCCTGCGCACGAAACTTGGCGCCGCAGCGCAGAAAAATTCCACTCCGCAAACAATCCCAGCATCGACTGTCCCAAATACCGAAAACGACTAGCACGACCTTCCTCGAAGCAGCGCCTTGACGCAACCAATCGTTACTATCATTCGGATGAATTGCACCCGATTCGCGCGCGTATGATATTTTCGACTGCGACCGAGTCGATCAAGGGAGAGGATGAATGCCGATCTGCGACGGATGTGGTGACCAAGTGGACGAAGCTCATATCCGCAGGCGCATTGAGCGCTTGGAACTCGCGACCCGCTTCCGTCCGGTTCACATTCAAGTGTTGTTCCTCGACGCAGCGCCGCCTTCCAGGCCCGAAGATTATTTTTATCGACCCGCGACGCGCCCGGGCGACCGCTCCGCGGCTTCGAGACTGTTCTTCGACGAGATTGCGCGGCTCACCGGACAGACGCCCGGGGAACCCAGTCAGGAAGTGTTTACGCTGGCGGAGTTTCAGAAGCGCGGATTTTTTCTGACCTACGCTGTGGAATGTCCCGTGGAGAACTTCAGCGATCTGACTTCAACGGTAAGTCGAGTTGCGTTGACAGTCCTGTTACGAGTCAAAACCTCATACAAACCGAAATTCATCGCACCAATTTCCAGCGCTTTGACAGAACTGATTCCGCGAATCCAGAGCGAAGGTTGGTCCGACCGCCTGATCCTGAACGGCGGTAACCCGTTCGACAACCCATTCAGCGGCAACAGGGAGGTTCGTGCCAGAATAGTCGCGGCGTTGAGTGAGCACTCCCATCCCTAGCCACTCCTACCCACCTGACCCTTGCAAGGTTTTATTAAGAATAGCCGTTCGAGTGGCTGCAAACGATGTGCTAGAATCGGCTGTTCCATGCAGGAAGCAACCGGGAGTCCGCGCATGAATGCCCGAGGTAAATTCCTGGTAGGTTCGGCGATTATTATCGTCACTTTGTTGGCGCTAGCCTACGTGGGATTCACGCAGAGCAAGACCTACTACCACACCATCACAGAGCTCACGACTTTGCAGGGTTCATCGCTGCGCCAGCGGATGCGCGTCTCGGGCAATGTTCAAGCGGGCAGCATCGAGCACCTGGCGGGTCGCGTCAATTTCGTGCTGACCGAGCAGGGCAAGAATCTGCCAGTGAGTTATGTCGGCCGCGATCCGTTGCCGGACACGTTCAAGGACGGAGCGCAGGCGCTGGTCGAAGGCAAGCTGCAGCCGGATAATCGCTTCGAAGCAGAAGCAGTGCAGGCCAAATGCGCTTCGAAATACGAAGCGGCGCCAATCGGAACTCCGACAGCAGCTCCCCAGCCGCCGCAGACTTCGACGAGCGGTTCCGCTCGGACTAGCGGAAACTAGCGCTCGGGAAGGTTTAGAACGGATCACCGCGAGGGAAATCTTTGGATATCTTGGGTTCTTTTGCACTGCTGCTGGCTTTCTTGGCGGCGGTGTATGCGGTCGTAGCGGGAATCGCCGGAATTCTGACCCGGCGACTTCTGCT
Source organism: uncultured Acidobacteriota bacterium (assembly GCA_963703675.1). Taxonomy (GTDB): domain Bacteria; phylum Acidobacteriota; class Terriglobia; order Acidiferrales; family UBA7541; genus Palsa-295. Next base: position 339,278 of record CAVPFH010000022.1, read on the forward strand.
CACAAAGAGTGCCCGCAACGCTGGCATGGCAGTCTTCGTTCTCGTGACGATCGCGGTCGCCTGCCTGGAGTATTTTTTCTTCACCAGTAATTTTTCGATGGCGTATGTGGCGGAACACAGCAACCGCGCTCTCCCCCCGTATTATAAATTCGCCGCGCTTTGGGCGGGCCAGGAAGGTTCGCTTCTCCTCTGGACGTGGCTGCTCTCCGGCTACGCATTTTTCGTTCTGTTCCTCAATCGTAATCGACATCCCGAGCTGATGCCTTATGCCGGCGTGGTGATGGCCGGCGTGCAGACTTTTTTCCTGACCCTGAATAATTTCGTGGCCACGCCGTTCCAGGTAATCGCCGGCGCAGACGGCGCCGGAGTGATGCATCTTGCAAAACTCGCGGAAGGGCGCGGACTGAATCCTCTGCTGCAATATCCGGAAATGGTGATTCATCCGCCCATGCTGTACCTGGGCTATACGGGGTTCACGGTTCCGTTCGCGTTTGCGCTGGGCGCGCTCCTTGGACGATATCCCGGAGAAAAATGGATCCACATCACCCGCCGCTGGACGATGATCGCCTGGTGTTTCCAGAGCATCGGCATCCTGCTGGGCGCCCACTGGGCCTATGCGGTACTCGGCTGGGGCGGATATTGGGCCTGGGACCCGGTAGAAAATGCCTCGCTGCTTCCGTGGATCACCGGCACGGCGTTTCTGCATTCCGTAATGATGCAGGAAAAACGCGGCATGATGAAAGTTTGGAACGTGTGGCTGGTCTTCATCACGTTCATGTTGTGCATCCTCGGCACCCTACTGACGCGGTCCGGTGTGGTGAGTTCGGTACACGCTTTCGCGCAATCTTCGATCGGCACGTGGTTCGTTGTATTTCTGGCGATTACTTTCATGGTTTGTTTCGCAGCGTACTGGAAAAATCGCGATTATCTGCGCAGCGACAATCAACTGGACTCGCTGGTCTCGCGAGAATCGAGCTTCCTCTTCAACAATCTGATCTTGCTGGCCGCCTGCTTTGCGGTTTTGTGGGGAACGCTCTTCCCGGTCCTCTCCGAATGGGTGCAGGGCAGTAAGATCAGCGTCGGTCCGCCGTTTTTCAATAAAGTGAACGTACCGATCGCGCTGTTCCTTATGTTGCTAACGGGCGTTGGGCCGCTCCTCGCTTGGCGAAAAACTTCGTTCGATGCGCTAAAGCGCAATTTCGCGTGGCCTCTGGGCGGCGGTGTGCTGGTGGGAGTAGTAGCTCTTATTTGCGGTTTCGGCGATGCCTACTCGCTGGTGTGCCTGATCCTTTGCGTGTTCGTTACGCTGACAATCGCATCGGAGTTTTACCGCGGCGCGCGAGTGATTTCGGCGCGCGACGGCACGAATCTCCTCACTTCTGTCGGCGAATTGACCATGCGCAACACCCGCCGCTACGGCGGCTACATCGTCCATTTCGGAATGGTCCTGGTTTTCATCGGCATCGCCGGCACGCCTTTCAACAAGGACATACAAAAAGATCTGGGCATCGGCGACACGCTGCGTATCGGTCCATACACAATCCTGTGCCAGAATTTCGATCAGGTGAACAACAACAATTACCAATCAGACCGCGCCAGTCTGGAAGTTTTCAAGAACGGCAAGTCGGTAATGATGCTCTTCCCGGAACGCCGTCTGTTCCTCGCCAGCGGAATCACAGAAACCATGGTCGCGGTTCAATCCTCCCCGCTCCGCGATCTCTACGTAGTGTACGCAGGCCGAAGCCCGGAAAGCGGCAGGCCGGCAGTTCACGCCTATTTGCTGCCGCTGGTGAAATGGATCTGGTTCGGCGGAATCGTGGTGGTGTTAGGGACGATTCTTGCGCTGTTGCCCAACCGGAGAACGGCTCTAGTGCTTCGACCCGCGACGGAAAGATCATGGCCCGACGCGATGGCCGAAGTTTCCGCAGCAATGGGCCCGGTGGCAAGCCGGGCAGAAGGCCATGACTAACATCCTCCGCACATCTCAGAACACCCCGATGCCTCTGCGGCCATTCTCCGCGACGTCTACGTTAAGGTTTCGCCTTCGCGCCGTAACCTCAGCACTAATCCTGACCGCCATGATGCTGCATTCGGCCAACGCGCAAGAATTACCCCGGGCGAAGTCCATCGCCAAGCGCGTGATGTGCATGTGCGGCGGCTGCCAGGATTCAGCAGGCATGTGCAGTCATCCAGGCGGAACATTTTCCGGCCCCTGCGAAACAGCCCGCGCCATGCAGAAGGATCTCGACGCGCGCGTAGGCCGCAACGAATCGGACGACGCAATTTTGACAGCGTACGTCCAGCAATACGGCCCGACCGTTTTGGTCGAACCGCCGAAGAGAGGTTTCGATCTTCTGGCCTGGATCATGCCAGTATTGCTGCCGCTGATTGCACTCGTGCTCGTTTGGCAAGCAGTTCGACGTTGGCGGCACAAAGCGGTCCTCGCTCCCGCCGGCGGCTCGGCGATCGATCCTGGATTGCTCGCGCGAGTAGAGCGCGAAGCGAGCGGAGAAACGGCCAGGGGCGCGGATGAGTGAAATCGACATCGCGGTCGGGTGTGTATTGCTGGCGGCAGCGGCGATATTTTTCATTTTCAACGTCAAGCCTGAAGCGTCGGATTCGACGCCGCATCGCACCAAACTCGATCAGTTGATGGAACGTCGCGACGCAATTTACGAAAATCTCCGCGACCTGCGCTTCGAGTTCCGCGCCGGAAAATTTTCCCAGCGCGATTACGAGGAAATCAAGCAATCTCTAGAAGTAGAAGCCGCGCGCGTGCTCGCCGACATGGACAAATTGACGGGCGGTACCCCGACCTCGTCTACCCGGCAGGTGTCGACGCGACAGACAGCAGCGGAATTGGCGGCCACAGGCAAGGTACGAAATTCATGAATCATCAGTTTTTCAGATATCGACTGTTTCACAAGACAGCGGCGTTGCCGATTCTGCTGTGCGCAGCTTTCTTCATGTTTGTGGGGCATTGCACGCAAGCGGGCACCCTCGACGGCACTGTCAAGAATGGCACCACAGGAAAGCTCGCCGCAGACGCGGACGTCATCTTGATTCAACTGCAAGGCGGCATGCAGCCGGTCGCAAACACCAAGACCGACGCCCAAGGTCACTACCACTTCGATAATCCGCAACTAGGCTCCGGCCCTATGCTCGTCCGCGTGGTGTACAAAGGCGTGAATTATCATGAGCCGATAACTCCGGGAAAAACCACGGCAGACATCGAGGTCTTCGAGCCTACGAATAAGCAAGACTCGTTCAGCGTTGAGAATCACGCCATCATCCTGCAGCCGAACGGATCGAACCTCATGGTCGGCGAAGAGTATATGATTGCTAATAAAACCCAGCCGCCCGTAGCGTTCTATCGCGAAGACGGCTCGTTCGATTTCACGTTGCCCGAAGGCGCTGACTTCAATCAGGCGGCCGCGTGGGGAGCCGCCGGCATGCCGGTAGTCCAAGGAATCATCGACAAGGGCAAGAATAAAATGGCGATTGCCTTTCCGTTCCGACCGGGCGAAAGCGGCGTGCGCCTGTCCTACAAAATGCCCTACGCAGGAAACCATTTAATGCTGCGCAACGTGTCACCGTACCCCGTCGGCCGCCTGATCATCGCAGCGCCACCAACCGTACAAATTTCCGGAAGCGGAATTTCACCAGCGGGGCAAGATCAGGGATTTAACGTCTACATGCGCGACAATGTCGCGGCACTTTCTCCCATCGATGTCTCGGTTTCGGGCACGGCGCCATTGCCGACAGCGCAAGGCCAAGGCGGCGGATCGTCAGGCGCAGGCATGAGCCCGGACGATTCACAAAATCCAGATGTGAATTCGCGCGCCGAAGCGTCCAGTGCCAAAGCTCCGTCCGTCAGCGCGACGACTATCCCGGCCCGGCTCGATGGTTTGAAATGGGTTCTCACCGGCGGATTCGCTTCCATCTTCATCCTAGGCTTCGCCTATTTGTGGTTGCGCCCTCGGACTGCGGCCGGTTTAAATGGCATGGGTGGCAACGAATTTGATGCGTCCAGGCCTCGAACCGGCAAGAAAACGCGAGTCCGAGCGAACACCGTGGCAACCACCGTTTCTGACGAGCTCGGGGATCGGTATGCTGCCGAGGCACCCGCTCAATCGAGCACATCCGCTTCCGCAACCGATCTCGACAGCGCAGTGCAGGGCAGCCTCGATGAACTGAAGAACGGCATCTTTCGCCTCGAACTGCGTCGTCAGGCCGGCACGATCAGCGCAGAAGACTACGCGCGCGAGCGGGAACGCGTCGAGAAGACGCTTCGCAGCTTCGTGCAAGGCTAGGCTAAAATCTTTGCCTTGGCCTGACTCGCCCTCCCGCCCTGATACATTTTCCGTTGGCATAACATTTCAAGACGTCGAAAAGCGTTTCGGGGCGTTTGCGGCCCTCCGTGGCGTCTCGCTGGAAATCATGCCCGGCGAATTCGTCGCGCTTCTGGGACCAAACGGAGCGGGGAAGACCACTTTGTTGCGAATCGCCGCATTGCTGTCGAATCCGACGCGAGGCGCGGTGAGCTACTCTAGAGAGACACCTCAAGTCAGCGGGCGTCTACGCATCCAGGCGATCGATCTGGGACCCAGAACAGCCATTGGTTTAGTCGGTCATAGCACTCTTCTCTACGACGATTTGACCGCCGCGGAAAACCTGACGTTTTTTGCTCAGCTGTACGCGCTGAACAATGTCCCACAGCTCGTTGCAGCCGCCCTCGAGGATTGCGGCCTTGCCATCCGCTCCGGGAGCCCGGTGCGAACTTTCTCTCGCGGGATGAGGCAGCGCCTGGCCATTGCTCGCGCCCTCCTACACGCGCCACGAGTGTTTCTGCTGGATGAACCCGCCGCAGGGCTCGATCGTCAAGGACTGGCCTGGTTTTCCACTCATTTGGTGCGATTGAAAGCCGATGGTTGCACGGTGGTTATGAGCACGCATGCGAGGAACGAATCCCTCGATCTCGCCAGCCGTGTTGTGTCGCTCACTGGTGGACGCGTCGAACATGACAGTGGCTCAGGCGGGGATCCCGCCCCACTGCTGGCGGCGCTGAGGACGGAAGTGTAAGCTCGCGAGCATCACGGATTGTCGGCGGCGATCTGACAATTACGAATTTCAATGGGCCCTGCAACGACACATTGTTACTGCTAACCATTACCAGGATCTCGCCTTGAGCACAGTTAGAACGGCCGGAATTCTGCTTATCAAAGAGCTCAGGCTCGAATTCCGCACGCGCGAGCTACTAACCGCCACCGTCATTTTTGCGATGGTCGTTGAAGTCCTATTCAGTTTCGCCTTCGATCCCACTCCGGCAGAATCGCGACGCTACGGTCCCGGCCTATTGTGGATTGCTTTCCTGTTCGCCGGATCGCTCATGTTGAACCCATCGTTCTCACGCGAACAAACGAATGACACGCTAGACGCTCTGCGCATGGCGCCCATTTCCAATTTTGCAATTCTGCTGGGGAAAATCTTGGCCAACTTTATTTTCATGTCGCTGGCGGAGCTGGTGCTAGTGCCGGTCTTCTCCGTGCTTTACAATGTTTCACTGGCGGGAATTGCCGGCCGGCTGATTCTGGTTCTGGCACTGGGAACACTCGGCCTGACGGTGACCGGCACGGTTTTCTCGGCTATCTCGGCTCATGCGCGCATGCGCGAGCTCCTATTGCCGCTACTATTGCTTCCCGTTCTCACGCCGCTCCTGATCGCGTCAGTGGAATCGACGGCTGCGCTTTTTGCCGAGCAACCGACGCTCGACCCCACATGGGTCACATTCCTCGCCGGATTTGATATTGTGTTTCTTACGGCGTCCTGGCTGCTGTGCGATTACTTGATGGAAGACTAGCGCGAAGGGAAAAGTAACAACGAAGGTGAAGGCCTGAATTCATGAACTTACGCTCGGTAATCACGGTTTTCCTCGCCCTGCTGATGTTCGCAGCTGGGTACGCGGCGCTGTTCATCGCGCCCGACGAAAAAACCATGCACGCCATCCAGCGCATTTTTTATTTCCACCTGCCGAGCTGGATAGCGATGTTTGGCGCGTTCTGCGTGGTTTTTTACGCCAACGTCGCGTATCTCGTCGCCCGCAAACGAAAATGGGATGCTCTGGCAGTTTCCGGCGTCGAGGTCGGGGTAGTGTGCTGCACCGTAGGATTGATCACCGGGCCGTTGTGGGCGCGTCCGGTGTGGGGAATCTGGTGGACTTGGGATGCAAGACTAACCTCGACTTTTGTTTTGTGGCTGCTCTTTATCGCGTATTTGCTTTTGCGCAGCCTTATTGAGGATCCAGAGAAAAAAGCATCGCTCTCCGCAATTTTCGGAATTTTTGCCTCTCTCGATATCCCCTTGGTGTATCTGGCGAATCGCCTGTGGCGCACGCAACACCCCCAGCCCGTCATTCTGGGCGGCCAGGGCTCGGGTCTCGACCCGACGATGGGCAAAGTTCTGCTGCTTTGCGTTATTGCCGTCTTTTGCGTGATGATATTGATGCTGGTCGATCGCTACAGGCTCGAATTGCTGCGCAACGAATGCGCCGAGCTGCGATTTGAAATTGAATCGCGCAGCGCGGATACTCAATCATATGGTGGTCGAGGTTCAACTCCGTCAAATGTGAAAGAACCTGCGCTGCCGAAGGCCGTACGATGAAGAACTTTGAATTCCTGTTCACAGCATGGATGGTAGTCTGGGCGGTTTTCTTCGTTTATGAAGTCAGCGTCGCGCGGCGCATCTCGCAAGTGCGGCAAGAACTCGAGCAGCTCAAGCAGCAATTGCGGCAAGGATAAGTTCGCCAGAGGTGAGTTATGTCTGGGGCCAAAAGAATTGCTGTGGTGCTGTTTCAACTCGGCGGACCGGACAGCCAGGCTGCGGTCGAGCCTTTTCTTTATAATTTATTCTGCGATCCCGACATCATAAATTTCCCCGGCGCTTTTCTTGCGCGCAAAGCACTAGCGAAACTGATTTCCACAACACGCTCCAAAGTCGTAAGGCAGCACTATGCCGAAATCGGCGGCGGCTCGCCCATTCGTCGCCTCACGGAGCAGCAGGCTCGCGCTCTGGAAAAAGCGCTGAAGCCTCACATCTCGGTGCGCACAATGGTTGCCATGCGCTACTGGCAGCCAGACACCGCCGAAGCCGTCGCGGTCCTCGACCGCGAACCGTATGACGAACTAATTCTGCTTCCGCTCTATCCGCACTATTCTTTTGCCACTACTCGCAGCAGCCTAAACGAATGGAACCGGCAGTACACGGCCAAGACGCCGGTGAAGATTATCGACCATTTCTACGATCATCCGGATTACATCGCGGGCATCGTCCAACGCATTAACGAAGTACTCACGACTTTAGACAATCGCGAACAGGTGCATCTCGTTTTTAGCGCGCACGGACTGCCGATGACATTGGTGGAAAAAGGCGACCCGTACCCTAAACAGATAGAAGAAACCGTGCAGCTGGTTCGCGAGCTTGGTGCCTGGGAGAACCCGCACGTTCTCTGTTACCAAAGCAAAGTGGGCCCGCAGAAGTGGCTCCGGCCATCGCTGACCGGAACCATCGAGCGCATGGCCAAGAGCGGAATCACCCGTATGCTGGTTATCCCGATCGCCTTCCTCACCGAACACATCGAAACCTTGCACGAAATCAATATCGAAGCCCGCGAAAAAGCGGAATCGTTGGGCGTAAAAGAGTTCTACATGATGCCCGCGATCAACGATTCGCCATTGCTGATACGCGCGCTGGCCGACCTGGTCCTGCGCGCCGTGGGCATGCGCAGCGGCGTGGCCTCGTTCGCAAGCTAGACATTCTCGCAAAAAATTCCCGCTCAGAATGTCTTGACACAGGCTCTCCCAAGTCATATAACCCACTGTTCTTCGGACTGAATAAGCCATCTTAAATTTATAGCTCTGTTTGTAGCAGCACAGCATTTCAACGGGCCTATGGCAGAAATTTCCGAAGGGAAGCCGACGCAAGCCGCACCGTCGCCAACGGCGGCGGGAGCGGCGACACCTCAAACGCCGGAAGCACAAGCTGCGGCAAAGGCGGTTAATACCAGCCGCCGCAGAATTGTATGGGCGTGTATTTGGGGGTATTTGGGCGTTAACTTTCTGATGTTCCTCAGGTTTTTCTTCCCTCGTGCGCTGTACGAACCAAACACCACTTTCAACATCGGATTTCCTTCCGATTTCGCCCTGGGGATCGACCAGCGCTTCCTGATGACCAATCGCGTGTGGGTCGTCCGCGAACCGGACCGCTTGTTTGTAATCTACGCCCGTTGCACTCACCTTGGTTGCACACCGGAATGGAAACCCGCGGAAAATAAATTCAAGTGTCCATGCCACGGCAGCGGCTATGACAGTGAAGGCGTGAATTTCGAGGGCCCGGCGCCTCGTCCCATGGATCGCGCCAATGTCGCGCTCGATCCCACGGGACAAATCTCGGTGGATACCAGCCGCCTGTACGTCGATGACCCACGCGCCGGCGTAAATCATTTCAATGACACCGGAGCCTATTTGAACGTATAGAGGAGCGCACAGGCCGGGTAGAACCAGGGTTTGTAACGTAAAGGACTGAAACGATGCCCGAAGAAAACGGAGACGGTAAACAGAAAACCGGCGTCCTGGACAAGGTTCAGGATAATGCCAGCGCTCTCCGCGAAACTATCGTTTCGAAGGCTAAAGAGCAGGCCGACGGGCTGAAAGAGCCCGAGAAGACCCAGCTATACCGCTCGATTTTCCGCGTGAAGCATGACGAGGAGCCGCGCAATCGCGCGCTCAGCGTCCTCTCCAACGTTTTTTTTCACCTGCACCCGGCAAAAGTAAATCGCGACGCGACTAAATACAATTTCACCTGGGGCATGGGCGGAATCACTTTCTATCTTTTTATCGTGCTAACGTTCACCGGCGTCCTGCTGATGTTTTATTACCATCCGACGAAAGTGCAGGCGTTCCGCGACATCCTTTACCTGGAAAACGACGTCCCCTTCGGCAAGCTTCTACGCAACATGCACCGCTGGGCCGCGCACCTCATGATCATCGCGGTCTGGCTGCACATGTTCCGCGTGTTCATGACCGGCTCCTACAAGCGCCCGCGCGAATTCAACTGGTGCGTCGGCGTGTTGCTGATGGTGCTGACCATGCTTCTCAGCTTCACCGGATACCTGCTGCCCGATGATCAACTCGGCTTCTGGGCGGTCACCGTGGGCACGAACATGGCGCGTGCCACTCCGCTGTTAGGCCACGAAGGCCCGTTCGGGGCGCTCTTAGGAATGACGCCATACAACGACGTCCGCTTCGCGCTATTAGGCGGCTCCATTGTGGACGCGAATGCGCTGTTGCGCGCGTACATCTGGCACTGCATCGCGATCCCACTAATCGTCTCGATTTTCCTTGGAGTCCATTTCTGGCGTGTCCGCAAAGATGGCGGCATTTCGGGCCCAGCGCCTGTAATGCTTGAAAGCGAAGTCAAGGAAGAACGCAATCCGCGGCCGGTGGTATTGAAGCCGAGCGGCATGGGGCTGCACGACAAATGAAAGCCTGGCCGCCGAGGGCTAGCAGTAAAAGGTTTTGACGACGTAGGAGACTGACGGATGGATTGGCATCAGCTCTGGGAAATCGCATCGGCACCCGACAACGTTCCCATCGTTGCCTTGCTATTCTTGATTCCATTTTATCTGTGGTACGCACTGAAGCAGGGAATCGAAAACGACAAACTGATCGCCATCCTCGAATCAGACGCGCAGTTGGCAAAAACGAAGTATCGCAAAACGCAAGAGTGGGATCCGAAGTGGGAGCGCGAAGTCCACACCTGGCCGTACTTGATGCGCATGGAATTTCTGGTAGCGATCATCGTCACAGTGCTGCTGATGGTCTGGTCGCTGACGCTGAACGCGCCACTCGAAGAACCATCGAATCCCAACGTCACCATGAATCCTGCGAAGGCTCCGTGGTATTTCCTGGGCCTTCAGGAAATGCTGGTGTATTTCGATCCGTGGATCGCGGGGGTAGTGATGCCAACCCTCGTCATCGTCGGCCTGATGGTCATCCCCTACATCGACGCGAACCCGTTGGGCAACGGCTACTACACCTACAAACAGCGCCGCTTCTCAATTTGGACATTCCTGTTCGGGTTCGTCGGCCTGTGGGTATTAATGATCGTGATCGGCACATTCATCCGAGGTCCTGGATGGATGTGGTTCTGGCCGGGCAGAACCTGGGACGCAGAACGAGTGGATTACGCGGTGAACCGGAACCTGGACCAGGTTTTCGGGATTGACGGGTCGTGGTTTGCCGCCGTTTTCCATATCTCGAAAGATCAAGGCGCTATCTGGGCGCGCGTGCTTTTCGGGATTTTCCCTTTGGTCCTGTTTTTAATATTCGCGGGATTTTTAGTGCACTGGATCTGCATGCGCACCGAATTCAGCCGCAAGATTTACAAGCGGATGAGTCTGCTGCAGCTGATCACTATGTATACATTTTTGATTTTTATGATTTCGCTGCCGGCAAAAATCTTGCTTCGCTTGGTTTTTACAATTCATTACGTCTGGGTGACGCCGTGGTTCAGCATATGACCATCCGACGAGGATCGTCATTCCGAGCGAGCAAGAGGACCGAGGGATTTCAATTTAGGTCTCTGCCAGAGTTCAGTTCTTTGCTTTTGTTAATGCCGCGCACACGGAAGGAGGCACTGGGTGGCTGATCGTTCTCCCGACACCGGCCCTGACGATCCAATCAAGAGTAGCTCCTTCGCGCTCCCGCTATTGATCGCCTCATTCTTACTGATCCTGACGGTGGCATGGTCGTTCTACGTAGAATTCTACGGACTGCAACCGTGGCGCGGATACCAAAGCCGCTTCGCCAAAGCCTATACGATTTTCCTGCGGGGCAAAATCAAGGACGAAAAGAAAAGCGAGGACGCGGTTTTTTCCTCCTCGGAGTACAAAGCGCTGGCATCAAAGGTAGACGCAGCAGAACAAACAGCCAAAACACAAGACGAAGATATAGCCAAGCAGATCGCGCTTCTAGATGACCAGCGCGTCGCGATCGGCGACGCCTTCAAAGATGCGCGCGGAAAAATTGGCTCGCTAGTGTATCAATACGAAATCGTTCCGGCATCGGAAAAAGACAAAAAAGAATCTCGCCTGAAAGACCTGATGGACGGCCGCAAGAGCATCTGGAAAGTAGATTGGCCGGTAGCCGACGGCAAAATTCAAAAAGACAAGCCCTTCACCGGCGACGAACTCAACGAGGCCTTCACCGGCATCATGGCCCAGCGTGCAGCGCTAGTAGCTCAGCGCGGAGAAGTCGATAAGCCCGCGAAAGCAGCCCGTCTGGAGCTAGCTCAATATACCTCGGAGCATTTGCCAGGACTCAGTTCCGCGTCCCTCGAAAGCCTGCGGAATTCCATGGCCGATTTCGACGAGCGCATCATTCAAATCAACGTAAGTCCGCCGGGCGCCTCGCTGAACAATCTAGGCGGCGCAGGCTTGGTCGACCGCTGCCAATCCTGCCATGTAGGCACAGATCAAAAATATGTGCCGCCGCAGCTGACGCTGACCAAAGCTGACCTGGGAATGGCGAAGAGCGATGACGCGCCCTATTCCAGCCATCCGGATTTGGATCTGATTGAATGGCATCCACTGGAAAAATTTGGATGCTCACCATGTCACGGAGGCAACGGCCGCGCAATCGATTCCGTGAAGCGGGGCCACGGCCGTTACGAACACTGGCTCTGGCCGATGTACTATCCAGAGAACTACAACGCGGGCTGCCAGCAATGCCATTCCGCGGACATGGTAACCGAACACGCCCCCGTGCTGAACGAAGGCAAGCAACTCTACCGTCAGAAGGGCTGCATCGGCTGCCACAGGTTCCAAGGCTTCGACAATCAGGACGAACAACTCGTAAACGCGCGCCAGCAGATCTTGACGTTAGCTAAAACGAAATCCGACGACGAGCTGGAAATTCCGCGCCTGCAAAAACTCGGCGACACGGCTTCAGACAACGCCGCAGCGGATCGATATTACGCGCAAGCCACGAACCTGACGGTCGAAATCAGCCGCATGGACGCGCAAAGCGAAGCGCTCGAACAGCGCAGCCACAACCTGCTGCAAGAGATAAAGAAAGTCGGCCCAGACCTAAAAGAAGCGCGCCAGAAATTGCGCAAAGAATGGATTCCGTACTGGATCGGCCACACCACGGAATTTCGCCCGACGACGAAAATGCCGCAGTTCCGCGTCTCGCAAGACGAAATCCAGGCTATCGCGGCATTCATCTGGCAGGATTCAATCGCCGGTCCGGCGCTCGACAAGCAGCCGGCAGGGAACGCAGGTCACGGAAAAGAGTTGCTGGAATCACGCGGTTGCCTGGCGTGTCACGCGATCGGCGAAGGATCGAATGCCGTCGGTGGCACGTTCGCCGCGAATCTAAGCCGCGTAGGCGAAAAAGAAAATTACGATTACATCGTCCGCTGGGTTCACAATCCACGCCAGCGCACGCGCCCCTATTGCCCGTACGAGAAGAAAGACCTGGGCCCGGAAGATTACGCCAAACACAATCTTCCTTACGTCTTCGATCTGGATCATTCGCGCTGTCCCAACGACGGCCACGAACTGGTCGTCCAGCAACCGACGATCATGCCCAGCCTGCGCCTGTCAATCGAAGACTCGCGCGACATGGCCAGCTACTTGATCACCCAAAAGCATGCAGACGCGTCCTACGCTTCCGCAGACTACATGGACGACCCGAAGCTCGCGGAAAAAGGCAAAGACCTCGTCCGCCATTACGGCTGCGCGGGCTGCCACGAAATCAGCGGTATGGAAGACGAAGGCCGCATCGGCACAGAGCTGACCAACGAAGGCAGCAAGCCAATCGAGCGCCTGGATTTCTCGCTGTGGACGGAAGATGCGAAACGCGGCGTCCTGCCCGACGGCAAACCATACATGCGCGAAGGCAAACAGGTCGCCTGGTTCGATCCCAAGGGCTTCTTCGAGCAAAAAATGAAGAACCCCGCAGTTTACGACCAGGGAAAATACCACGCGAATCCGATGGATGCATTGCGCATGCCCAAGCCGAACCTGCAATCGCAGGGCGAGGTTGAAGCTCTAGTAACGATGCTGTTGGGCAGCACCGATCCGACCCTACCGCCGGAATACATGTACAAGCCGGCCGATCGCCGCAAGTACATCCAGGATGGATGGTGGTTAGTCACGAAATATAACTGCATCGGCTGCCACCAGATCGACGTGGGCCAGAAGTCGGTACTGATGATCCTGCCGATGTATCAAGGCGAGAACAAAGCAAACCTGCCGCCCGCACTGACCACAGAAGGTGCCCGCGTAAATCCCGACTGGTTGCGCCAATTCCTGGCGAATCCGTCGCTCAGCACCACAGACACAAATCGCAACGGCGTCCGCCAATACCTGCAAGTGCGCATGCCGACGTTCTACTTGTCTGACGACGAGATCCGCAAGCTGACGCTTTTCTTCGAAGCCATGTCAGCGCAACCGGATCCATTTATTCCGCCAAAGGTCGAACCTTTAACAGACGCAGAGCGAGCGATGGCGCGTGGCCTGTTCACGAGCCCGGCGGCACCGTGCTTGAAGTGCCACATGACCGGCAACGAAGCGCACGACAAGAATGCTTCAGCGCCTAATTTCCTGCTGGCCCGCGACCGCTTGCAACCAGCATGGACGGCCAGATGGATTACAGATCCAGCCAAGATCATTCCGGGCACAGCGATGCCGTCGGGCCTGTTCCATAAAGACGGCGACCACTGGGTTTTCTCAGGTGCAGTCCCAGCAGCCATGGAGCAATATCACGGCGATCAAGCGCAACTTTTGGTGCGCTACATGTTTTCGCTGACGCCACAAGAACAAGCAGCGCTATTAGGCCGCACGCCAACAGCGACAAGTGGCGCAACCAAGTCATCAAGCGAATTGGTAGGCAGGTCGTCAACGGGAGCAGGCGGCCAGTAATTTTGCACGTGAATGTGGATTCGAATTTTTAGCGGCCGCGTGCACGCGGGCAGCGGTGATGTAAACAACAGATCCCTCGCTGCGCTGCCTTCCTGCTTCAGGGCAGACGGATGACAAGCGTGTTTGCGCGGACCGGCGGGTCAAGCCCGCTAGAAGATCAAGAATCGCACAAATTCGAACACGAAATCGTTACAATACGCACTGACCATAAGGAGGAATTTTTCGACATGAGGAATCGATACTTCAGTTTCGCTCTGGCAGCGGTAATGGCGCTAGCCATCAGCGGTTGCGGAAAAAAAGAAAGCAACGAAAACGCCGCGGTGCCCGCAAACTCCGCCGCAGGAAAAACCATAGACGCGTCAACCACAGGCTCGGTCAGCGGCAAAGTAACCCTCGACGGCAAACCCGCGCCCGAAAAGGCAATCAACATGAGCGCCGAACCGTACTGCCAGAAAGCTCACTCGTCGCCAGTAGTTCCACCTACCGTAGTTGCCAACGATAAAGGCGACCTGGGCGACGTAGTAATCTTCGTCAAGGATGGGCTGGGCGATTACGTCTTCGACACGCCGAAAGATTCAGTGCCGCTCGATCAAAAGGGCTGCATGTACGACCCGCACATCATCGCCCTGATGACCGGTCAAACCTTCGAAGTGAAGAACGACGATCAAACCACGCACAACATCCACCCGATGCCAAAAGACAACCGCGAATGGAACAAGTCGCAAGCCCCCGGAACATCGCCGGTCGACGAATCCTTCGCGCGCCCTGAATTAGCCATCCCTGTGAAGTGCAATGTGCACCCCTGGATGAAGAGCTACATCTTCGTGTTCAAGAACCCGTATTACGCCATCACAGCGAAAGACGGCACCTTCGAACTGAAGAACCTGCCGCCGGGCACATACACAATCGAAGCATGGCAAGAAAAGTACGGCACACAAGACCAGACGGTGACGATAGGTCCGAAGGATTCGAAGACAGTCGATTTCAAATTCAACGCATCGGCTCCGGCTGCGCCGCCAGCCGACTAGCGGTCATTGAAGGACCGTTAGAGGGTCGGAGCTCTAGCTCCGACAATAAACGTCACGGTATCAATCAGCATTAGCCGCTGAGGACAGGTTTCTAAGCGGTCGGCAGCTGACATTCCTAGCCGTGTTCGGTCTTGTTCCGGCGGCCAAGCCGCACGGGAATGAATTATCGCATCGAATGTGTTAGTTTACGGGTCTAACCGAAATGCCTGAAATCACGACGAGCCTGCCGACCACGAAAGTGTCCCAAGGTATCCATCGTTTTGCGGTCGCTACAGCCTCCTGCTCAGTTCTGTTGCTGATGGCCGGCGCTCTGGTGACCAGCAATGACGCAGCCGACTCAGTTCCGGATTGGCCCCTTGCGTACGGCAAGATAATTCCGCCCTTGGTAGGAGGAATCCGCTACGAGTATGCCCACCGCTTGATGGCAGGTACGGTAGCGATCCTCACCTCGATTCTGGCGATTTGGCTAGCGCGTCATGGATCACCATTCCTCCGGAAACTGGGCTGGACAGCTCTCGGCTTGGTACTTGCGCAGGCCATCCTGGGAGGGATGCGGGTTCTTTTCCACGATCCGGCTCTCACTGCGACCATCCACGCAGTCTTGGCGCAGATCTACTTCATCACCATCGTGAGCCTGGCGCTTTTCACCAGTGACTGGTGGAACCGCGATTTACCGCATCTCGACGATTCTGGTTCGCCGCCTCTTCGAACTCTCGCATCAATAACCACCGCCGCCGTCTTTGTGCAATTGATCTTGGGCGCAGGCTTCCGTCACGGCGCATTCGGCATCCTGCCGCACATAATCGGCGCCTTCGTCGTTTTGTTCCTGGTAATGTGGACCGGCCGCACGGTTCGTAAGCGCTTTGGCAGCACGAGAGACCTGCGGCGCTGGGGGATCTTGCTACAGTCGTTCCTCGGCACGCAGTTTCTGCTGGGCATCGCCGCATATTGGGCCGTGGTGCAGGAAATCAAGGCCGAGCAGCCGACCACCACTTATGTAATCCTGACGGTCGCACACGTTCTAGTGGGCGCGCTCACGCTGGCTGCCTCCGTCGTCTTGACTCTTGCGAGTTTCCGGCTCATTCGCAGCGGTGGTAGAATTGCCGCGACGTCGCCGGTTGCCGGTTCTAACGCGGAAAGTTCGAGGGCTTAAGATGGTGGACACCATACGATGAGCAACGGACGCGCCGAAGCAATCGCCGCATATGACCGGCCTTGGGCCTACGTCGTTCTCACCAAACCAGACGTTACCTTCCTCGTCGTAATCACCACCGTCGCCGGTTTCTATCTGGGTTCCAGCGGCCCGCTCGAGTGGATGCGCCTGATGCACACGCTCTGCGGCACGCTGTTGGTCGCCGGTGGCACAGCAGCGCTGAACCAATATATCGAGCGCAACATGGACTCGGTGATGCGCCGCACCGCGGCTCGCCCGTTGCCAACCGGCATCCTGCAGCCAAAGGAAGTTCTGATTTTCGGCGTAGCCACAATTATAGGTGGTACTTTGTGGCTCACTGTCGCGGTAAACGCCCTGGCTGCCTTTATCGCGCTGGCCACCAGCGTCTCGTACTTAGCGGCATACACACCGCTAAAAACGCGCACGACGCTCGCCACAGCGGTTGGCGCCGTACCTGGCGCGCTTCCGCCGCTGATCGGGTGGGCTGCGGCTCGAGGTTCGCTCTCGATGGGTGCCTGGGTTCTGTTCGCGATCTTATTCGTATGGCAGTTTCCCCACTTCATGGCCATCGCCTGGATGTATCGCGAGGACTACGGCCGCGCGGGTATCTTGATGCTCCCGGTTGTCGATCGCAGCGGCGACAAAACTTTCCGCCTGATTGTGGCGACCTCCGCGATCCTCATTCCAGTTAGTCTGCTGCCTGCGGTAATGGGTATCACGGGCATTCATTACTTTTACGGTGCCCTGATTCTGGGCCTTCTCCTGCTCCAAGTATCTTCCTGGGCCAACCGTTCGCGCACCAACGTCCGCGCCAAGTGGCTGATGCATGCTACGGTCGCGCACATTCCTCTGCTGCTCGGCTGGATGATTTTGGATAAGTCGATACGATGACCACAGCCGCGGCGGGAAGGCAACTTACAATGACGCCGAAGACAAACTGGATAGAACTGAGCGCGCTTTGTGTTCTGTTCATCCTGCTTTCGGTTGTGGGCATTGTCTGGGACATCACCAGCGGCCTGCTCATCAGCGGCATCGACGGCATCATGCTGCTGTTCATATGCCTGATGATGGGCGGCTTATTCAGCCTGATGCTGGTGGTAATACTATGGCAGGCAGGATTGATCCCGGCATTCAAACACGCGAGGGCCGCGCCCGCGGTTGCAGCCAAGGCGGCGACACCGGCAAAAGCTGCGGCTGCAGGTGATATTCCGTCGGCGACACAGGCCGAGAATCAGGAATCGAAGCCGCCGGCCGCCAAAGCAGCTCCGGCCAAGCCGACACCTCCGGCCTCACCCACACCGGCCGCGAAATAAATTGGAGCAAAAACCCAGCCCTTGATCACAGCCATCCCTCTCTCATCTCTTCCAGCATTGAATGCGATCCTCAACGCTGCGTGTACCTTTTTCCTGTTGATCGGCTATAGCTTCATCCGCGCGGGCAAGATCCTCTATCACAAAGTCTCAATGCTCACGGCGTTCGTGTGCTCGATGACGTTCCTGGGCTTTTATCTTTATTTTCATTTCCACGCCGGACTTATCCGTTTCGGCGGTCAAGGCTGGATTCGCCCCGTATATTTTGCGTTGCTCATTTCACACACGACTCTCGCCATCGTCACGGTTCCGCTGGTCATCATCACCCTCAGCTACGCGCTGAGCGAACGTTTCAGTCGCCACCGCAATATCGCGCACTGGACCTATCCCATCTGGATGTACGTCTCAGTGACCGGTGTCATCGTTTACTGGCTGCTTTACATTGCCTACAAGCCGATCGGCGCTCCGTGGGTATCGCAGATAGTTCCGTTGTCGATTTTCGGTATTCTCGTCTAGACCACAAATGAACACAGCGGTACAGACGCAGAAATCGTTTGGCGGGCGATGGGCCTTGGCAATCGTGGTTCTCGCTCTGCTGTTCGTGCTGATGCCATTCTTGTTTTGGAACGCCACCTGGTTCGGCCGGCCCATCATCGACAATCAAATCGCAAAGGCTTTAGCCGACCGCTCGCATCCCCGCGAAATCCAGCACGTGCTATCGCAATTTGAAACGCGCATCGAAAAGGGCGACCCCTCAGTGCGCCGCTGGTACCCGCAAATGGTCGCTTTGGCAAAAGATCCAATCGACGAAATCCGCGTCACCGACGCCTGGGCGATGGGGCAGGACAACACAGCACCGGAATTTCACAGCGCTTTGCTGGGAATGCTGAATGATCCGAATCCAATGGTCCAACGCAACGCCGCGCTGTCGCTGGTACGTTTTCAGGATGATTCCGGACACGCCCAGATCGTCTCGATGCTTCGGCCCTACGTGATGACTGCGCCGATGGCGGGGCGAATTTCTACGCGCCTCAAAACCGGCGAAATCGTAAATCTCGGCACATTGGTCGGACACATCGAAGCCGAAGGGAAGAGCAACGAGGTTCGCTCGCAGGTTCCCGGCACAGTAGATCGTTGGCTAGTGTCAAATGACGCCGCAGTGAGGGCAGATCAGCCGATTCTGTTGCTAGCGCCCAACGAAAGCATGGCGTGGGAAGCCCTGCGCGCGCTCTTCCTGACAGGACGCCCGGAAGATTTGCCGGATGTGGACAGGTTCATCCGAGGCGGAGACGGGATGTCGCCGCAAGTAGGCGTCCAAGCGCAAGCGACAAATCGTGCCATTCGCGAACGCTCGACTAAGTAAGCTTAACCTCAAGCCCGTTGGTTGCCACTCTACTTAGGCGTCGCTAGTCACCAGTCACTAATCACTAGCACTGATTATTCGCCACAAGAGAACCTTACTTCACCCGAATGAACCTTGTGTAATACAAAATCCCAGCAACCGATTTTGCATCGCAGATATCCCCGCTGCGAATCCGGCGTTCAATCTCACCGACCGAGAAAATTCGCTGCCTGATTTTCTCGTCGACCTCAGGATTTGCCGGCCCTTCTTTCAAACCTTGCGCCAGAAAAATCACCATCTTTTCGCGCAGAAACCCAGGACTGGGAAAAAGATCAAGAAGCTGCCGCATGCTGCGCGCGGTATAACCAGTCTCTTCCTTCAGCTCGCGATGGGCACCGTGCACGAAAGTCTCATTTCCGTCCCGCCTGCCCGCGACTAACTCCCACAGAAACCTCCGCGCGCTATGACGATACTGCCGAATCATCAGAATTCGCCCGTCGCTGAATACGGGCACCACTACAACCGATCCCGGATGCTCGATAATGTCGCGTGTCGCGGTCACACCTCCGGGCTCGATCACGCGCTCCTCGCGCACACTAAATACCTTGCCGGTGAACACCAGCTTGCTGCTCAAAACTTTGGCGACAGCTTTTGTTTTTGACCTCTTTGTCTTGGATTTTCCGGTCTTCCGCACTCTCGTTTTCTTTGCCACGTCGGCTCCACGCGCTCGTTGCGCGCAGTAATACTAACGCACCTTGACGAAATCGTGACCACGACGCGTACAACTTGTCCCATTCCTATGCGGTAGCTGTCAGGACGCTTTACGCGCCGTTTCTTGCCGCATCCGTGGCCGGTTGCATATACTGGCAGAGGTAAACTCCATGCCCATAAACACCCTCATCGTTGACGACGAGCGTCCCGCCAGGGATGAACTCCTCTACCTGCTGAAGGGCTTCCCGGACGTGAACGTAGTCGCTCAAGGCAAAAATGGAATAGAAGCTTTAGCTTTGATCAAGGAGCACGATCCCGACCTGGTATTCCTCGATGTGCAGATGCCGGGCCTCGATGGCTTCGGCGTAATCAAAAAGCTCTTCGAACGCAAGCAGCGGGTTCCGCAAATCGTCTTCGCCACTGCATTCGACAACTACGCTATCCAGGCCTTCGACGTAAACGCGGTTGATTACGTGCTGAAGCCATTCGACAAGACTCGCATCGCGAAAGCGGTTCAACGCGCCAGGAAAATGGTGGAGGCGCAAACCTCGCCCGTCGAGCGCCTGGAAACCCTCATGGGTCAGCTCGCACTACCGGCAAGCGGCCTCAAGCCCGCGCAGCCCGTCAAATTGCTTGTCAAATCGCAAGCACGCATGTTTTTGGTGGATGCCGACGACCTGATCTACGCCTCCATTCAAGATGGCACGATCACAATTTTCACCCGCGATTTCGAGGGGATCTCCAATTACAGAACGATCGAAGAGCTGGCGGCCTCCCTAGATGGCGACAAGTTTTGGCGCGCCCACCGCTCCTATTTAATCAACATCAACCACATCAAAGAAGTAGTCCCCTGGTTCAAGTCCAGCTACATGCTGAAAATGGACGACAAACGCGCCAGTGAAGTTCCGGTATCACGCGCCCAGACCAGGCGCCTGCGAGAACTTCTGAAACTCTGAGGTTTTGAGTGACGGAACAATTTATTGTACGGAACCAATTGCGGACGGCACAACCAATCGTGCTTAAGCTGAATCTGCTGAATCGATCACTCGGGGGACTATGCAACTAGGTTGGCTCTTGCGAATTATTGCTCCTGTTTTCGTTTTGACCATGCTTTCACCTTCATTTTCCTTCGCGCAAAAAGACGCAGGCACAATACTTGGATACGTTGGCGACGAGCACGGAGCACCTCTGGCAGGCGCCAAGGTTACCCTAACCAGCGACGACGCCAAATCATCCGCGGCATCACAGGCTGCGACAGACGGCACCGGTCAATATCGTTTCGAAGGCCTGAAACCAGGCCGCTACACGGTATTGTTCGAAGCCAAAGGCACGATTCCGAAAACAGAATCAGTTCACGTGAAAGCGAAACATAAAACAACCGTGAACGAGCGCCTGAGACCGCCCGCGCAACCAAAGAAACCCGACACGGAGTAGTGGCAGCGTCTAAGGGGGGATTGTGGGACGGGTACGGGAGCCGCACGAAGATCTGAGGACTCGACCGCGGCTTTATCCCCAATTGGTTTTCTCGAGACTTACGGATTTTTCTTTTATTCCGCCATCATGTCCGCGATTTCACGTCAAACCCGGTTACCTGAGGATTCCCGACACACTGTCATTGGTATGGATTCGCTGGACTTTTTTTCTGTCAGACCTTGTATTTTTCTCGCTGGCCTTCTGGCCAGCCAACCTTGCGGCAATGTTCCCGTATTCCATCGAGATCTTAGCGGACCAGGGAATTCGACTCGGAATTCCGTTCCGGAAGCTGTCAATTCCAATTCACGAGGTCGTTCACGTCACCGTATCCTCCAGCTTGATTTGGTGGCGAAAGAGCTACGAAGTTGAGATTTCCCGATATCGTGGTCTAGTAAGAAACTTCTACATCTCGCCTGGATTCGGAAATCAGCGCAATGTCTTGGTCGAAGCCATCCGCCCGGCGGTCACGAATTCCAATGCCGGCTAAAAGAAACTGCTTTCACCACCCGGTTTGGGACCTGCTTTGAGAGTGTGCTAGCATCGCCGGTACACTTTTCTCCATGGATTTTTCACTTAACAGCGACCACATCCTGATCCGCGACACCGTCCGCCAGTTCATGGAGACGGAAATGCGTCCCGTCCTGCGCGAATACGAGCGCGAAGAGAAATTCCCCGCCGAGCAAATCAAAAAACTGGGCGAACTCGGCTGCTGCGGCATGCTGGTACCCGAAGAATGGGGCGGCGCAGGAACCGACACAGTGAGCTACGCGCTGATGCTGGAAGAAGTCGCGCGTGTAGATGCCTCGACAGCAGTCGCATTGAGCGTCACGAATTCAGTGGTAGGCATGCCCATCTTTAAAACGGGCACAGAGGCGCAAAAGAAAAAATACCTCGCCCGGCTCTCACGAGGGGAAATCCTCGGCGCGTTCTGCCTCACAGAACCACAAGCAGGTTCGGACGCAGCCGGAATTCAAGCCTGCGCGGTGCGCGACGGCGATCACTACCTGCTGAACGGCACAAAAGCCTGGGTAACGAACGGAGGCGTCTCGGGCGTATATCTCGTTTTCGCCAAGACCAACCCCGAAGCGGGCAGTCGCGGAGTCACCGCGTTTCTAGTCGAGCCGGAATTTCCCGGGTTCCGCATCAGTCGCTACGAAGATAAGATGGGGCTGAAACTTTCGCGCTCAGCTGAAATCTCGCTGCAAGATTGCCGCCTACCGGTAGAGAACCGGCTCGGAGAAGAAGGCCAAGGCCTGAAAATCGCGCTGGAATCGCTCGATGGCGGACGCGTAGGAATCGCAGCGCAGGCACTCGGCTTGGCGCAGGGCGCGCTCGAAGCAGCGGTACGTTACGCCAAGCAGCGCAAGACCTTCGGCAAGCCCATAGCCGAATATCAGGCGATCCAGTGGATGCTGGCAGACATGCAAACCGAAATCGAAGCAGCTCGCGCGCTCACGCATTACGCAGCATGGATGCGCGACCAAACCGCCGGCCGCCCAGGACCACACGCCTCGCGCGCAAAATTATACGCGAGCGAAATGGCAAATCGCGTAGCCTACAAAGCAGTGCAGGTGCACGGCAGCGTAGGCTACTCACGCGAAACAGACGTAGAACGCTACTATCGCGACGCCCGCGTCCTGACAATTTACGAAGGCACCAGCGAAATGCAACGGATAGTAATCGCCCGCGATTTGCTACGGGGCTAATCGGGAATTTGACTCAGGTCGTAGCGCCGGCGTCTCGCCGGCTGATTTGCTTTTAACTTTCGTACTAAAATTTGACGCGAACCCACGCCCGCCTGAAGGCGAGCGCGCCCAAACGAACGACCTAGGAGATCACTCTCAACGTGGCTAAACGGAAACGAGTTCTCAGCGGCATGCGCCCCACGGGCCGCCTTCATCTAGGACATTATTTCGGCGCCCTGCAAAATTGGGTGAAGCTGCAAGAAGAGTACGACTGCTTTTACTTCGTAGCTGATTGGCACGCCCTCACAACGCATTACGAAGACACCTCCTCGATCGCCGAAAACACGCGCCAGGTAGCCACGGATTGGCTTGCAGTCGGCCTCGACCCCGCTAAGTCAACGCTGTTCATCCAGTCGAGCATTCTAGAACACGCCGAACTCCACGTCCTGCTCTCGATGATCACGCCGCTGAGCTGGCTAGAACGCGTCCCCACGTACAAAGAGCAAATCGAAAACCTCAAAGGACGCGACCTAGCCACCTACGGATTCCTGGGGTACCCACTGCTACAGTCCGCAGACATCGTCATGTACGGCGAGCCGAATCACGACTTGTTCGTGCCGGTCGGCGAAGATCAGGCCCCACACGTGGAGTTAACCCGTGAAGTGGTTCGAAGGTTCAATTTCCATTTCGGACTGTCGATAAGTGACGATTTGCGTAGCATTGATAGGCAGCGGGTCCTGTCGCCGATCTCGGGCGTACTAAAAGTAGCTGAGCTGAACATTCCTAAGGAGATGTATCCACTCGACGACGCGACATGGCGAGATTTTGTTCAATGTTTTAAGGCGAGAGTTCTCGATATTGGCATAGACAATGCAACCCATTTATTAAACTCCATAGGTCCGGAAGTACAGAGGACCTTTTTCGTAAAGCCTATTCTGGCCGAGCCCTGCTATCTCCTCACCGAAACTCCTCGCCTCCCAGGCCTCGACGGCCGACGCATGGCGAAATCCTACGGCAACGCCATTTGGCTAAGTGACCCACCAGATGAAATCCGCAACAAAGTACGCAACATGATGACCGACCCGCAGCGCGTCCGGCGCACGGACCCGGGCCGCCCGGAAGTGTGCCCCGTCTTCGCCTGGCACAAAGTGTTCTCGCCACCGGACGTAATCGCCTGGGCTGACCAAGGCTGCCGCACCGCAGGCATCGGATGCGTTGACTGCAAGAAAGCCATGGCCGATAACCTAGTCAAATGGATCGAGCCTATTCAAACACGCCGCAAAGAATTTGAGGCGCATCCGGAACTAGTTTGGGATATCCTCGATGCCGGTTCGAAGAAGGCTCAGAAGGCCGCAAAACGCACGATGAAGCGGGTCCGAAACGCGATCTTTCAATGCGACGAAGGCGCGAAAGGTCTCAAACGCAACTTCAGCGGCAGAAAAGGTGGCGACAGGCACATAAATGGCATCACCCTATCGAATTAATCTGCCGGTTTACGAAGGCCCGCTCGATCTGCTGCTTGATCTGATCCGCAAGCAGGAGATGGACATCCACAACATCCCCATCGCCAAAATCACCGAGCGATATCTGGATTACCTGCACCAACTGGAAAATCTGGACATCGACGTGTCAGCGGATTTCATTTACATGGCGGCCACCCTGATCCACATCAAATCAAAAATGCTGCTCCCAGTCGACCCGCTGCTAGCCGGGGAAGAGCCGCAGGATCCGCGCGATGAATTAGTCCACCGCCTGCTAGAACACGAAAAATTCAAAAACGCGGCACAGCTCCTCTACCAAAAGCAACAGGTAGAAGATCACGTCTGGTCGCACCCGGACAAATCGCTCTACGGAGGAGACGAAGTACAAGGCGAACTGGTCGTCTCGCTGGTTGACCTGGTAAAAACGTTCCAGCAGGTTCTAGAACGCCGCAGAGAGGTCCCAAAATTCGAACTAAAGCACGACCAAGTATCAATCGCGCAAATGATGGACCGCCTTCGCCAGCGCTTAATAGCCGACGATGGCCCAGTCTCCCTGGTCGAATTTTTCGAATCATGCGAAACCCGGCACGCGATGATCGTAGCGGTGCTGGCAGTCCTGGAAATGGTGCGCATGCAAGCGGTGTTACTGGTGCAATCGGCGCTATTCGAAGACATCCGCCTGCGCAAACACAAAATGTTCGAGGCAGTCTTCGCAGGCCCGGACGCAATGGCGCAAATCGAGCAGCAATATTTATGACCCTAGGTGAGCACAGTCGGCGGCATATCCGGGAGAGCGAGTCGACGCCCGATTGGTTGGCGATTTTTGTTGGTTCCACTCTGGCCGCGCCGTAAATCGCGCAAGTTGTTCAGCTTCAGTGATCTGGTTTTTGACATTAACTCGATTCGTTAGTTCGAAGCTCGATTTAAGAGGACAGGCATGACGCCACAAGAAATCCAAGCAGGCCTAGAAGCCATAATCTACGTAGCGGACGAACCCGCCACGCTCGACCAAATCTCAAAAGCCCTAGGCATCGAAAAACCGGAAGCCCGCGCGGCGCTCGATCAATTAACAGCCAGGTACCAAACCGAAGACCGTGGGATCGAAGTCCGCAAAGTAGCCGGCGGCTGGAAGTTCTACACCAAAGCCCAGCACCACGACGTAGTCCGCAAATTCATTAAGAGCCTCCAACCTCCGCTGCGGTTAACGATGCCGGCGCTTGAAACTCTCGCAGTAATCGCCTACAAACAGCCGGCTACAGTACCCGAAATCAACGAAATTCGCGGCGTTCACGTCGGCGGCGTAATCAAAACTCTGCTGGAGAAGAAACTGATAACCACAGCAGGACGCAAAGAAGTAATCGGCCGCCCGATCCTATACCGCACGTCAAAACAGTTCATGATGCGCTTCGGCCTCTCAGACCTCGACGAACTGCCCAGCCTCAAGGAATTCGAAGCGCTAGCCCAGGCGGCGCTTGGCTCGGACGAAGGCATTGCCGAGACACAACCAGAAGACCAGTCAGACATCCAATCAGAAAGTGAAACAAATATCCAAGCAGAGGATGCGACCGACGATGGGGACGAAGGCGCCGCATCATTCGAAGCTGCCGTAGTTGAGGGCTCCACAGGAGAACAAGAAGCCGAATCGGAATATGCGGAGACGCCGGCACAGGTTGCCGCGGAGACTTTCGTAGAATCGCCACAGCAATCACCGGAAATAGCCGCGAATGCGGCCGAGGACGAAGAGCGTGACAAGAGCCGCGCAGCAACAGCCTCCACCGGTCACGGCTCCGTGCCCGAAAGTTAATCGTGTAGCCGTTTCGGCCGCAAGGCCAATCGAATCCGGCATCCCTCGTGCAAATTACGCCTCAATGGAAGTGGGGCAGTCTTCCAGCCAACATGCCTCCTCGCTGAATTTTTGACGCTGCCATTCGCCCCGGGGCGGTTTTTCCGTTAAGCTGTTAAAGGCACGACAGGACAACCCCAAAACCATGCTCGAAAGACTACAGAAAATAATCGCGCGCGCCGGAATCGCTTCGCGCAGACACGCCGAAGAGCTCATAAAATCAGGCTTGGTCACGGTGAACGGCGAGACCATCACCGAACTCGGCAGCAAAGCCGACGAATCCAAGGATCACATCAAGATCCAGGGCAAGCTCCTGCGCCCCGAAACCGACCGCGTCTACCTGCTGCTGAATAAGCCGCCGGAAGTAGTCTCAACCATGATTGACCCGGAAGGACGCCGAACTCTGAGCGATCTGCTACACGGCGTGTCGCAGCGCGTATTTCCCGTAGGACGCCTCGAGTATCACTCCATGGGGCTAGTCTTTTTGACCAACGACGGCGAGCTGGCAAATCTGATCCTGAAAACACACAACCTGCCGCAGATATACGAACTGAAGTTGAAAACCCTGCTGACCTTCGACGAAATCGAGGCGTTGACGCGAGCCACAGGCGCGCGCATCAGCCGGATCAAAGGCAAAGACACGCCATGGTACGAAGTAACGCTCTCGGAAGCACGGCGCGACGCCTTGCGCAATCGTCTGTTCCAAACAGGCCATCCAGTCGAAAAAATCAAGCGCATTAAGATTGGAAACCTCGCGATGGAGACATTGCCGGTAGGAAGTCATCGGCCTCTCTCAGACGCAGAGGTCACAACGCTACGCAAATTAGTCCAGCCCGGCAGCGCACAGACCGGCGCTGTGATTCTGCACACTCAACAACCAGCAGTGGCTGCGACGCCTGCGGCGATGCAATCGCAAACGACATCGCAGTCTTTCGCGGCGAGTCCGGGAAAGTATCCCGCGACGACGCCGCGCCGCCCGTTCGTGAAGCGACGCCCATTCCAGCCAAAGCCCAAACCAGGGCAAGCACCAAGGCCGCTCTCTCAATCCAATTTCAACGATGACAAACCGCACAGTCAGGGGTTCAAGACTGAACCGCCGGCCGCCGCAAGTTCGCAGTCCTCCAAACGACTTTTTGATCGCCCCCGAGCGCAACAAACGCCAGGTGGCATTGGACCCAAGCGATTCAAGCGTCCCTTTGAAGAATCACGCGGGCAATCCCGACCGACGACGCCCGCTTCGAAGCCATTCAAGCGGTCATTCGATAGCTCGCGCGTGCAGTCCCGGCCGCCGGCGGCCAGCCCAAAACCGTTCAAACAGCGATTCGACGGCCCGCGAGACCGACTCAAGCCGGCGGCATCGGGCCGTCCAGATTTCGGCGCGAAAAATCGCGGCGCAAACGGTCCGAAATCCGGCGCACCATGGAAATCGAATCAAACACCGCGCGAACCCGGTGCCTTCGGACGCTCCAAGAAAAGCTTCAGACCCGGTGGGCCCCCAGGAGTAGAATCGGGCGCTCCAAGACGCGGAGCCCCGGGCGGATTCAAACCAAAACGAGGACGATTCACAGGCCCGAAAGGCAGAAGCTGAGACCGCACCCCGCATGAAGAATCGTATCCACGACCTCGTACCGCCTCACATTCGCGCGCTCGCTCCATACATTCCAGGAAAACCAATTCAGGAGGTCGAGCGGGAACTGCACATGCACCCGATCAAGCTCGCTTCAAACGAAAATCCGCTGGGCCCCTCGCCGCTAGCAATGGCAGCAGCGCAAAAAGCGCTAGGCGATTCAAATCGCTATCCCGACGGTAGCGGATTCTACGTCCGCGAGGCGCTATCAAAAAAGCACGGGATCCCCACCGAAAATATTATTCTTGGCGGCGGTTCCACAGAGCTGATCGATCTAGCAGCGCGGATCATGCTGACGCCGGGAGATTGTGGCCTAACTTCGCGCGGCTCGTTCCCGCTATATTCAATCGCCATTCGCGCAGCCGGCGCGGATTTGCTCGAAATCCCGCTTCGCGATTACGCCTACGATCTCGACGCAATTGCCCGTAACTTGCCGCCGGAAGCGAAGCTGGTATACCTCGCTAACCCGAATAACCCGACGGGCACAATGTTCACAGCCGACCAACTCGACTCGTTTCTTGCGCGCGTTCCTTCAACCGTGCTGGGGGTAGTTGACGAGGCGTATTTTGAATACGTGCAGCGAGCGGACTATTCACGGTCGATTTCTGTCGCGCAACAACGCCCCAACGTAATCGTTCTTCGCACGTTTTCGAAAGTGTTTGGACTGGCGGGCCTGCGCATCGGTTACGGCATCGGCCCAGCTGACTTGCTGGAAGAAATGAACAAGCTGCGCGGACCATTCAATACCTCCGGCGTGGCCCAAGCGGCGGCACTAGCAGCGATGGATGATTCCGAACACGTTCGCAAATCGCTGGAATCAAATCGTGCGGGCATGGCTCAACTCGCGGCGGGATTCAAATCAAGAGGAGTTCAGTTCGTGCCGTCGTTCGCCAATTTCGTGCTGGTAGAATTCGGACGCGATGCAGAACCCCTCAGTGAAGAGCTATTAAGCCGCGGTGTAATCGTCAGACCCATGCGTTGGATGGGATTGCCCACCTGCATACGAGTATCCGTCGGAACGCACGAAGAAAATGATAAATTTCTCGCGGTACTGGATGCGTCTCTCGCCGCAAAACCTCACGCCCCGAAGGCAGGAGTGCAGCGATTCCTGGAAGGGGATTCCCGCGACATATAAATGAGCCGCGAAACCAAAAACCCGGGCGAGCATTCGTCCAGCGACGCCGCCCAAAAACCAAACGCCTCAGCAGGCGACCAGTGTCCGAAATCCTCAAGACCAGCCGCACCGTTGCGGTCGTGGACCTTTCGAATCGTAAATTTCGCCCCAGTCACGGCCTCGCGCAATACATGCAGTCAGCCGGATACCGCATCATCCCCCTAAATCCAAACAAAACGGAAGTGTTCGGCGAGAAAAGTTACGCGAAACTTGAAGACGTCCCGGACCGAATCGATATCGTAGACATCGTCCGCCGTCCAGAATTCGTCCTGGAAATTGTACAATCGGAGATCCGCATCAATGCTCGCGCCACCTGGATGCAAGAAGGTGTAATACATCCGCAAGCAGCGGAACAAGCCGCCGCGCAGCACTGTTGGTAATAATGGATTCGTGCGCCTCAAAGAACGCATCAAGCGCTTCCGTCTTTCCAGCCGTTAACAGGCAATCGATCAGAACTAGACTTACCAGGATGCCTCGGCATCTTGTGATTTGGATCTGTAGGGGCAGGTCGAAGACCCGCCTGCGCTCGACCATCCCGCGCGAGCAAAGGTAAAGCAGGACTCAAACTCAGCCGCTCCACGCAAACCTTCAGCGACCCACAGCGGCATCTCAACATGTGGTCGAGTAGTGATCGCAGTCGTTTCGAACGCTCAAGGGCCTCATCGACCGCCTTGATCTTGTGACGAGCCAGCTTCCGCCAGCGCGGTCCGACAGGAGTGCCGCTGCGCAAGCCACAAAGGAACAGTTTGATCTCAGCAAGCGTGAAACCCATATCGCCGGCGAAGCGAACAAGCAAAAGCTGGCACACGGCCTCCTCGGAATAGCGCCGCTGCCCTCCGATCCTGTTAGGAGCCGCAACCAGCCCACATTGCTCGTAATAGCGAATAGCCGAAGCATTGAACCCGGATCTTCCGGCGAGTTCACCGATTTTCATTTTGTCCTAGCCCTCCGCCACAAACGACGCTTGACTTAAAGCTGACTTTAACTTTTAGCATTGAAAGCGTAGCAGGGCAAAATCGAAGGAGGCACAAATGCGGATCAAAAACAATCAGCGTGTCCTATTGGTAGGACGGAGCGCAACCATAACGGTTCTGGCACTCGCAATCGCCGCCAGTGCAGGAAGCGAGGTATCAGCGCTACCATCAGTGGCGCCGGCTGCCCAGCAGGGCACTGCAATCACGCAGCAGAATAAGTTCTCTTGCAACGTGAAAGCACTGACCCCGACGGAGCGTTCGCAGCACTCGAAGTTAACGGCCAAACTGATCGCGGTCAGGACCGACATCGTGGAATCCGCAAAGGGCTACGAATTCCAGTTCAGCCCATCTACAATGTCACTTGCCGAGCTAGCCCACTGGGCCGTCGTCGAAAGCCAGTGTTGCCCTTTTTTCGATTTTCACATCGACCTGGAAAACGAGGGCCGTCTACTGTGCCTGCGATTGACGGGAGAAGAGGGGATCAAGGCATTCATACGAAGCGAATTTCAAGTGCCGTCGAAATAACGAAAAACAGGCCGGTCCGGCCGCCGCTGCTAGAAACGATAAACCACCAGCGCGCGTTTGCCGGGCTCGGTCACGGCAACACTCTCGCCGTCAGGCGCGATCGCGAAGTTATGAAACTCAAGATCGTGAAAAAAAGGCACGAAGGTGCCGTCGTAAAGCCCCACCCACACCAGATTGCCGGACTTCTGCGGCTCCCCGCGTTTCAGCAACACGCGCTGCTCGCTGCGATCCCACTGGAATTGTCCGATCGCGACACGAACCTGCACCGGCTTCGCGGAACCGCTGAGGTCACGCACTTCCAGCGTATCCCCATTGCGGAAATACGCGATTTTTTGCGCCGAAGGGGAAACAGTCAAGAACCCAGCAAACTCGTCCATTGCCGCAATTTCCTTGCGTTTCTGGTCCATCAAATCGAGCTGAACAAGTTTCGGCGAGCCGACGACTTGCGTGCTTTCCTCAATAGCAAACGCCTGGTTGCGCTTCGTGTCCCAGGCCACCGCCGAAAATGTATGACCTTCGAACAGCACTCGAGTCTTCCCATCGGAAGGCCGCAGCGCATTTAATTGCGAAAAATTGCCGGACGTCTTCGAAAGATACACCAGTGTGCTCCCGTCCGCTAACCAGTCCGCATTGAACGCATCAGAAAGTGTCGAGGTTTTCGATCCCTGAATCGTAATCTGCCGCCCATCGTCATCCATCAGGTAGAGAATCGTGTTCGGCCGCACGGTCTGCTGTTCATCGAGTTGCTGCACCACGGTCCCTTGCGGCTGAGCCATTTCGGACGTGTCCATCTTGACGGCGATCCGGCGGCTGTCCGGCGACCACGTCAGCGAATCGACCTGGTAACTGTGCTGGCGGGGAAGCGGCGGGTGCTTCTTCTTATCGTTGTCATCGCTGGGCGGCGGCTCCTCCTGCTCTTCTTCGGAGCCTGGAGCGGGATCGAACTTATCGCCGTCGATAATTTTCCGTCTCTTCCCATCGATCGTCCCCACCCAGAAATCATCGTGCTCGACGACCAATTTCTTGACGCGTTTCATCCGCTGCACGGCATAAATAATGTGATTGTCCTGCGAAATGGCAAACGCCTGGACGTCCTGCTCGAAGGTAGCCACTTGTTTCAAGTCGGCAAGCACCAGCAATGGGAGAGCAGTAAGGACTAGCGTGCTGCAGAACCGCGGTAAATAGCGGAACACATAATGTCTTTCTTGATGGGCTGGGCTAATTTTTGTCATCAATAATTTGCTTCGCGAATTAGCTTAGGTTACCGCTCGGCTTTTTCTGAATGCGGCGTATTTCTTCTAACCGCTGCCGGATCCGCGCTTCGAAACCTTCGCCAGTGGGATTGTAATATATCCGCCCCGCAAGACTGTCCGGAAGGCACGTCATGTCCGTGACTTTCTCTGCGGCATTGTGAGCGTACTGATAGCCTTTCCCATAGCCGATATTTTTCATCAAGCCAGTCACGGCATTGCGAATGTGCAGCGGAACCGGCTCAGCCATGTTGCGTTGCAAATCCTCCTGCACCGCGTCATACGCTTTGTACAAAGCATTCGATTTTGGCGCGATCGACAAATAGACAGCAGCTTGCCCTAGCGCGAGATGCCCCTCCGGCGGACCAAGCAGCTCAAACGCCTGCATAGCAGCGATTGTCACTTCCACGGCCTGAGGCTCGGCAAGGCCGATATCCTCGCTGGCCATACGCACCAGTCGTCGCGCGATGTACAGCGGGTTTTCGCCAGACTCAATCATGCGCGCAAGCCAGTAGAGCGCGGCGTCGGGATCGGAATTGCGCACGGATTTGTGCAGCGCCGAGATAAGGTTGAAATGTTCCTCGCCGGATTTGTCGTAAGGAAGCAGCTTACGCTGCAGCACATTTTCAAGAAGCGCTTGCGTGAGCACGCGACGGCCCTCGATGTTCGGCGTCGTGCCCATAACCAACGACTCCAGCGTGTTGTACGCCGCCCGTGCATCACCATTCGCAAGAATCGCAATACGATCCAGAATTTCGCTGGGCGCTTCCACGTTCTCCTTGCCAAGCCCTCGAACCGGATCCTTCAAAGCGCGTTCCAACAGCGTCACAATCTGCTCCGTCGTGTGCGCCATCATCACGTAAACCTTCATGCGCGAGAGCAGCGGAGCTATCACCTCGAACGAAGGATTTTCAGTCGAGGCTCCAATCAGCAAAATGCTGCCGGCTTCCACATGCGACAGAAACGCGTCCTGTTGCGCGCGATTGAACCGATGCACTTCATCGACAAAAACTATTGTGCGGCAACCATAACGTCGCACAGCTTGCGCCTGCGCCATCACTTCCTTGATTTCCTTGATCCCGGAAAGCACGGCACTGAAGGGAATGAATTTCGATTTCGTCATACGCGCGATAATGCGCGCGAGGGTGGTTTTCCCGCAACCCGGAGGCCCCCAAAGCAGCATAGAAGTCAGATCATCGCGCTCGATCTGCACGCGCAGGGGTTTGCCAGGCCCGAGTAGAGCTTCCTGCCCGATAAAC
Organism: uncultured Acidobacteriota bacterium; assembly: GCA_963703675.1. Classification (GTDB taxonomy): domain Bacteria; phylum Acidobacteriota; class Terriglobia; order Acidiferrales; family UBA7541; genus Palsa-295. The sequence goes on from CAVPFH010000022.1 coordinate 372,115, forward strand.
TCATCGAGCGTCTGCGGCCGCATCCGGTCGGCCAGAGGCCGTCCGGCCTGCGGTTCTTCCTCGGGATGAATGGTTTGAAATAGTCCCAATGTGACTAAAAACCTTTTCGTTGCCTTGCAGCTTCATACAAAACGATCGACGCAGCAATTCCAGCGTTCAATGACTCCACCGAGCCGGCAATCGGAATGGTGATCCGCGCATCAGCCGCGTGCTCAACTTCTGGCGGAAGCCCCACACCTTCGTTACCAATAAAAATCGCGACTGAATCGCCTAACACCGCTGCGATATCGCGCTTCTCGGTTGATTCAGTACCCGGATGCGAACCGGCAGCCACTATTTTCACTCCCGCAACTCGAAGCTGCGCGAGCAGTACAGGCGCCGCCAAGCCGCGCAACAGCGGCAGCCGCAGCGCTGACCCTGCCGAAGCGCGCAGCGCCTTCGGTGACCAAGGATCAGCGCTCCCACGCGTCGTGACCGCACCGGTCGCACCAAAAGCCTCAGCAGACCGCAGGATCGTCCCGATGTTGCCAGGATCTTGCACGCCACTCATTACAATCACCAGCGGCGAACTCGAGTCGAAACCGCCGTCAAGGGTTGGCGCCCCACGAAGAACAGCATCGAATTCCCAAGCCGGCCGGCGAAACAGCGCTGCGACGCCCTGCGGGGTCTCCGTGCCCGCGACGCTATCGAATAGCTTATCGGTCGTGCGCAGAACCCGCGACCGGGAAACTCCCGCGTCGCTTTCGCTAGCCGCACGCAAAATGTGTTCCAGTTCGCGTTCGCCGGATTCACTCACCAGCACAGCCACAGCTTCCAACCCCGACCGCAGCGCGTCTTCGACCAGCTTTCGCCCTTCGGCCCCCAGGGGTTCATCTTCGTGCGGGCCAGGGCCACGCAACGCGGCCCGAAACATCTTCAGCCACTTATTATCGCGGCTGATGATGACGTCGGAAGTCAAATGCTCAACCATCATTCAAGCCTAACAAACGCACCTGCCGCCGTCGAGTCATCTCGCAAACCGCGCACCTGCAACTGTCGAGCACCTGCAACTTGCTTCGAACGCGTAGCTTATGTTAGCTTCCCAAGCGAACTTGGGGCGCAACCCGCCGAGAGCAAAATCACTTGCCCGTTGAAGTACTAAAAATTTCTACCGCATCACCGGAACAACAATTGGTGGAATATGCCGCGGGCTTCGTAAAACGAGGCCAGGTTGCCGGCATTCCCACCGACACGTTTTATGCGCTTTCCGTCGATCCCTTCAATTTGGCAGCAATCGAAGCTGTCTACCGCGCCAAGGGCCGCCCGGAAACCAAAGCGCTGCCAATCCTGGTGAGTTCGGTCGAGCAAGCAGTCACGCTGGTACGCGATGTTCCGGATTGTTTTTTAGTTCTAGCCAATAAATTTTGGCCCGGCGCGCTCACCCTGGTTGTCGAAGCCACCCACCGATTGCCGCTGAAGGTCACGGGCAACACCGGACGCGTTGCCCTGCGCTGGGCGAATTGCGAGGTGCCCACCGCTCTGATTGAAGCAGCGGGCGGTCCCATCACCGGCACGAGCGCGAATCTTTCGGGCTTTCCTTCCTGCACGAATGCGGCGCAAATCGTGAAGCAACTCGGCGACAGGCTGCCCCTAATCCTGGATGGCGGCGACACTGGCGGGACGCTGGCTTCCACAATCGTCCGCATCGACGGCGACAATTGGACTATCGCGCGCGAAGGCGCAATCCCCGAAGACGAAATCGAAAAGGCGCTTCACAACTAATCCGCAGCTCACATAGGTCGAAATCGCATTCGAATTACTTCAGGTAGGCCGTATCCAAAAAATTGTAATCGCCGCCGGGTGGCAGGACGATCCCGCTAAGCCGGTCGCGATGCACGCAGACATTGTCTACGTACCACAAATTGATGTAAGGCTCATCATCAGCCACGATCTTCTGTATTTGCGAAAGCAGAACTTTGCGCTTGGCCTGATCCATTTCGACACGCGCTTGATCCAGCAGGGAATCAAGTTGCGCGTTTCGGTAGTGACCGCGGTTGGCCCCGGCCGGCGGGATCTTCTTCGAACTGAATACGTACTCGAAGATATCGGGATCATTGTTGGCGCCAACCCACCGCAACGCATAAATCTGAAAACTAGCGCGCGTAATATCCGAATACAAAGTCGCAAATTCCAGCGGCCGAAGTTCAAGCTGTACACCTACGCGTTTCCACTGGTCGGCGATCGCTTCGCTCATCAGCCGCGTAGATTCATCCGTCGAGGTCTTCAGCGTAAGGTGCAGACGCACGCCGCCTGGGCCGCGCGGAAAACCAGCGGCGTCGAGCAATAGCTCGGCCCGCGCAGGGTCAAAGTCGTACTGCCGCACGTTCGGATCGAACGCCCAATGATTCGGCGGCAATAGACTCGACGCAGCCCGCGCCTGCCCGCGCAGCAGATAGCGAATAATCGTGGCGCGGTCAGTCGCATAAGCCAACGCCTGACGCACGTCGCGCTTCGCGAGAACCGGATCATCAAAATTGAACGCGAAATAGGCCAGAGGAGTCCCAGGCTCCTGCTCGGCGACAAGTCCTCGTTCTTTCGCGAGTGTCACCGCCATGTCCGGCGTGAGCGAATTAATCGTAGCGTCCGCGGAGCCTTTACGCAGCTCGAGCGCGCGCACCAACGCATCCGGCACAATGCGTAGCCGCAAGCTTTCAATCTTGGGCGCCCCGCCAAAATAATCGTCATTCCGCGCCAGTACAATTTCTTCATCCGTAGCAGCGCTGACAAATCGAAAAGGCCCAGTGCCAATTGGATGCTGCGCCATCTCCGGCCCAGCACCTCGCGGGACGATGCCAATAGCAGGCGCCGTAAGACTCCACAGGAGCGACGCATAAGGTTCGCGCAAATGAATCACGACGGTTGCATCATCCGGCGCCTCCACCGAAGCGACAAGCTTGAACGAACCTCGCTTCGGCGTCTTTAACGCACCCGAAATGATCGAGTCCAATGTGAATTTCACGTCAGCCGAGGTGAGAAGCCGGCCATCGTGAAATTTCACACCAGACTTCAGATGGAAAACATACGTCAAGAGATCAGGTGTCTTCCACGATTGCGCCAGATCGGGAATCACTTTCATCTCGTCGTCGTGCGCCACCAAACTCGAAAAAATCAGCCCGTCAATATGCTCGGAATACGCGTCGGCACCGACGCGCGGGTCAAGATTGGTAGGCGAAGCTTCAATCAGAAAATTCACAGTGCCCGCGTCCGCCAAAGCTTTCGAAGAGCCGCAACCGGCAAAAAGCAGAGCGGCACAACCGAGCGCAACAACCAGCACAGCACAGGAAAGGACAGTGATATGGCTTTTATCGAACGTCGGCATACACCGTTTTCCCAAGGACGGCGGGACGTTTCGCGCCAGTCGCCGAAGGCAAATTGTTGGCGCGGCGGTGAACTGATTCGTAGGCAAGAACGGCAAACGCGAAGGCCTCCTTGGCTTCCGCGGGAATGCCAAAATACGATGATTTAACGATTTCAATGCCCGGCAATGCCGCTGCCAACTGTGCCATCAACAGCGGATTCTTGATACCACCGCCCGAAACGATCAATTCGTTCACACGGGCGCGCGCAAAAATATAACGCCGGAAGGCGTCGGCGATGGAGAGCGCGGTGAATATCGTAACGGTTCGCACCAAATCTTCTTGACGAGCACGCCGCTTCCTGGCCCACATCATCAACTTGCTAGCATATTCCAAGCCAAACTGCTCGCGACCCGCAGTCTTCGGTGGCGCTTGTCGCAAATAAGGGTGACGCAACATTTCTTCCAGCAACGACCGAATCACCTGCCCGCGCAGCCCAATGCGCGCGTCTTTATCGTAAGAACGACGCCGATTCGTAATCTGCTCGACTAAAGCGTCAATCAACATGTTGCCGGGCCCAGTGTCGAACGCAAGAACATCGTCAGGCCGCGCGCCCGCGGGAATCAAGGTCACATTAGCGATTCCGCCTATATTCAGCGCCACGCGCCCATGGTTAGTATCACGATAAAGAAGGTAATCGACAAATGGCACAAGCGGAGCCCCCTGTCCGCCGACAGCCATATCCCCAGGGCGGAAATCACCAATGGTCGTAACCCCAGTGCGCGCGGCAATCACGCTGGGCTCGCCAATTTGCAAGGTAGACGCGACGCGACGCGATCCCACAAATCGCGACGCTAGGCCCTGATGGAAAATCGTCTGTCCGTGCGACCCAATGAGCGAAACCTTGCGTAGCGGCACGCGCCAACGCCGACACGCATCGATGGCGGCGTTACCAAATTCTTCGCCAAGCAGAAAATTAAGCCAGCTGATTTCAGCGGCACTGGTTGTGCCGCCATTGGCAATCCGCAAAATCGCCTGCCGCACACGCCCAGGAAATCGCGCATGGAAATGGCCCTCGAACTTAGCCGAAATCGACGGAGGTGCACCAGAAATACGCACCAAAGCGACATCAATGCCGTCGGCAGACGTCCCAGACATCATTCCCAATACAAGCATCGGTTCTAAGAGTCTAGAAGTTGTGCGCCGATGTTTACAACAATGAATCCAACCCCGGTTTACACATTGCCATCACACATCGAAGGGTCTTGCAAAGGATGCGCTGCTGATCCCTGTTGATCGGAATCCACGAGCCAGCCCTTCACGCAATGTCCCTGCGTTCACAAGGCAACCCACGAGAGCCATTTGTAGCGGCGGCTCGACGATTTGCGTCGAGCCGGCAGTCTTAGCTTAAGATATGGCCTGCATTAACCGATGCTGAGGTGCACAGATTGCCGAAAAGCTACTTCTTCTAAGGGCGGGGTTTTAGCTTCGACAATTGATGCTTTCCTGTCGGTGGGCTTTGGCCCCTGATGACAACGTTTAGGAATGTTGCTTGTTGCTGTAAGCACGCACTGCAGTATCCGTACCTAAGGCAATTGCTTTTGTAACGCTGCCAGCAAATTCATAGCGTCAATCGGCGTCAACTTATTCAAATCCGCGCGACGCAACGCCTCCAGTACGGATTCATCAATAGCGGTAAAACTGGTTTGATGCGCAGCTGCGGGCGCAGCCGCGGCCGCAGCCCCAGGAGAAAGCTCCTGGCTCAATTTCTCCTCACTCTGCTCATGACCACGAAGAATCTCCCGCGCTCGCGCAATAACTTCGTGAGGTAACCCAGCCAGACGCGCCACTTCAATCCCATAACTTTTATTCGCGCTGCCAGGCTCAATGCGCCTCAGGAAAATAATCTCCCCGCCAGCCTCCTGAACGGCCACGTGTACATTCCTGACGCCGGGAAGCAATTGTTCCAGCTCAGTCAGCTCGTGATAATGAGTAGCAAACAAAGTGCGAGGCCGCGATCCCGAATGCAAAGCTTCCACCACAGCCCATGCGATCGATAGACCATCAAAAGTAGCCGTACCTCGCCCGACCTCATCCAGCAGCACCAAACTAGCCGGCGTAGCAGTATTCAAAATCGCAGCCACTTCGCTCATCTCAACCAAAAAGGTTGATCTCCCGCGTGCAAGGTTATCCGAAGCTCCAATGCGCGTAAAAATGCGGTCCACTATAGGAAGCTTCGCCTGCGAAGCCGGGACAAACGATCCCATCTGCGCCAAAATAGAAATGAGCGCCGCCTGCCGCAAGTACGTAGATTTTCCACCCATGTTCGGCCCGGTAATCAGCAGCAAAAACTGCGTTTCATCCTCCAGATACAAATCGTTGGGCACAAACCGCTCGCCGCGTTGCTCCAAAAGTTTCTCAATAACGGGATGACGCCCGCCCGCAATCATCATGAGCCCGCGCTTGCCCTTCCTCGCCGGCCCCTTGTCCGTAAATTCCGGTCGCGAGTAATTTCGCGAGGCAGCGATGCGCGCAAAATTCACCAGCACGTCAAGCTGAGCAATGGCAGCGGAAGTCTGCCGCAGCCGAGCAGCCTCGCGGGCAATCGACTCTCGAATCTCGCAATAAAGCCGCCGCTCGATAGTCAGCACCCGTTCCTCGGCAGACATTACTTTCTGCTCATGCTCTTTAAGTTCGGCCGAAGTGAAGCGCTCGGCATTCACCAAAGTCTGCTTGCGTTCATAATCCGCCGGCGCCAGATGCAAATTAGCCTTCGAAATCTCGATATAAAATCCAAATATCTGGTTATAGCGAATCTTCAGCGACGCAATCCCAGTGCGCTGCCGCTCGCGCTCCTCCATCGACGCTATGATCTGCCGTCCCTTCTTCGTGATGTCACACAACTCGTCGAGTTCGGCATCAAAGCCGCGTCGGATGACGCCAGGGTCGCTAGGCAGCGCTGGTGGGTCGTCGGCGATGCCTCGAGCAATCGTGCCGCGCACGTCATCCATTTCATCGAGCTGTTCGTAAAGCACAGCCAAACGAGAGGCCGGGGCCGCGTGAACATCGACAGCAGTGGCAGTAGCGGTAGCAGTTGCAGTGGTGACAGCGACTGCGGGCATCTCAGCAGACCCCTTCACCGATGCTAGAATCCGTCGCAACGCCGGAAGGTGATCCAGGGAGATGCGCAAAGCCAGCAAATCGCGTGGCGGAGCCACGCCAAGAGTAATCCGGCTGGTCAGCCGCTCCAGGTCGAGAATACCCTCTAGCGCCTTACGAATTTCTTCGCGAACCATGGTGGTCGATTTCAGCTCAGCCACGGCCTCGAGGCGGGCTTCAATTTCCGGCAAAGAAATCTCGGGACGCAATATCCAGCCGCGCAGCAGGCGCGCACCCATTCCAGTGGCGGTATCGTCGATAGCCTTCAGCAAAGTCGCCGATGCATCGTCACTGGCAGACGGCTCGATCAATTCCAGATTCCGCGCCGTCACCGAATCCAGAATCATGGCCTCCTGCTGTTCGTAATAAGTGACACGGTCCAGATGTTCGAGTCCAGCGCCCGCCGGCCGCAAGGAGGGATTCACAGCCGAATCCTCGGCGGACCGCGCACCGATAGCCGAGGTCTCGCGCAAATAGTGAACGAGCGCCCCGGCAGCCGCGATGGCGCGTGGATGACCCGCGAGCCCGAGTCCTTCAAGCGCCGCGACCCGAAAATGTTCTTCAAGGATTCGAGTAGCGTAATTCGCCTCGAACACCCACTCATCCAACCGAGTTTCGACAGCCGCAAGGCCATCCATCTCCGCAGGCCCGGCCAGAGGGAATAAAGTCACAGGCCGGGCCAAAAGGACTTCGCGCGGTCGCAGAATTCCAAGCTCATCACGCAGCCGCGCCTCAGCCTGCTCACCAGAAAATTCCGTAGCGCGAAACTCACCAGTCGATAGGTCAACGAACGCAAACCCAATCGTAGAATCCAACACGCGCCCGCCGGAACGCCCGGTGCTAAACGTCGCGCCGTCCGAGCGTCCAGCGCCGTGGGTAGCAGCGCTCGCCGAAGATCCCGCGCTGACAGCGGCCCCCGCAGCCACAGCACGCGCCACTGCCGCCAGATAATTGTTCTCCTTCGCGTCGACCAAACCGGCGCCAGTCGCGGTTCCGGGGGTCAGCACCCGAATCACTTCACGGCGCACAATTTTCTTGCTGGGCCCAGGCACCTCCATCTGCTCGCAGATCGCGACTTTGTGCCCGGCCCGAATCAGCTTCGCAATATAATTTTCAGCAGCATGGTAAGGCACGCCGCACATCGGCACGGCTTGCCCCTTTTCTTTATTCCGTGCGGTCAAAGTGATTTGCAAAATACGCGAGGCCACCACAGCATCATCGTAGAAAAGCTCGTAGAAATCGCCAAGGCGGAAGAGCAGCAAAGCCGCCGGATGCTGCTTCTTCACAGCGTGATACTGCTGCATCAGTGGAGTAGTTGGTTCGTTCATGAATGCGCCAACATTTCAGGCGGCGAACTGATTTTTGCCTTTGTAGCGGCCGCCTTCAGGCGGGCGAATTTGCCTTGCTTAGTTGCGGTCGCGCTAAAGGCGCACAGCGCATTCCGTCACGGCGCATTTCCGCGAGCTTCGATGACCGGTTTCGATCAACGGAGCGAATCGATTATGATGGCTCGCGCGTAGGTTTGGCAACAGCGCCGGTTCATCGACAAAACCGCAGTGTCATATACTACCCCATGCCACAAACTCGAAAAACCAACCGCGAAATCGAGATTAAGCTCCGGGTCACGGACATCCGCGGCACAATCCACGAACTAACCGCAATCGGCGCCATATCCAAAGGCCGCGTCTTCGAACAAAACACGCTCTACGACACTCCGCAATCCGATTTGCGCCAACGAGCAAGGCTATTACGCATTCGCACCGAAACCCCAGCCGTAAGGGTCACAAAAATACCCAGCGCCCCGCAGCGGATTGTGATGACAGCCAAAGCCCCGCTGGACAAGCCGGCCCGAACCAGAAAAAAATCGCGCTACAAAGAACGCGCTGAACGCGAAGTCGTCGTAACCGATGCACGCCTCCGGCGGTCCGACACCCCTCTACGGGCGCTAGGGTTCGTCCCTAAGTTCCGCTACGAAAAATTCAGAACCAGCTTCCGCCTGGGAAACTTGCACTTAGGCCTAGATGAAACCCCAGCAGGCGATTTCCTCGAACTAGAAGGCCCACCTGAATCAATCGACCGCGTCGCCGGTGCGCTTGGCTACCTCCCCAGCACATACATCCGCGTCACCTACTGGGACGTATACGCAGCCGATTGCCGCCGTCGGGGTCTCACTCCAAATAATATGCTGTTCAACGCAAAATAAATCGCCCGACGGCCCACTCTTTGCTTGACAAACTTTACGTCTGCATTTACTAGTCGATTCGGACATTTTCACAACGCAATGGAAAGCCCGTCCAAATCGGAACCGGGAAGTAGCCGCCCCGCCGGGCATCACCTGAACCTCCGGCAAGGGCGGAGAACGTCCCAGGAAGTCTGGATTCGCTGGACCTGCGAGCTACGCGGGGACAGAGAACTAAGGCCCGGCCTGCGGTAAATTCGGGGCGCTATCCATACGCCCGGGGCCGGTTGAAGTTGCCGGTCCCGGGCTTTTTTTTGCTCCGCGTTCGCCATCAAAGTGGAGCGAGCGCCGACTAACGAATACCCCAGTCCCCGAAGCACTCGATTTGAAATGAAGGAGTCGAAAAATGCTGCACGCAACCGAAGTCCTCGGAGCCGAAACGTACGACTCAGTCGGCAACTATGTAGGCCGGGTAAAAGAAATGTTCATTGACCCCGCCGAACAACCGAATCGGGTAGCGAAACTGCTACTAGGCCGCGGCCAATACCGTCCGCTGTTAGCGCGATACGATCAGATCAAATCGGTCGCCCCCGGGAAGATCAATCTCACCACGGACGAATCCGCGCTCGAGCTGTACCGCCCCAACGAAGCCTGGCTGGCAGTAGGCAAAGACCTGCTCGACCAGCAAATCATCGACACCAACGGCCGGAAAGTAGTCCGCGTCAATGACATCGACCTAGCCGACCAGCGCACCAACGGTAACACCGAAATGCGAGTTACGCAGGTCGACGTAGGTCTCCCGGGAGCCGTCAGGCGCCTTCTGCAGGGAATCGTGCCACCAATGGCCATTCGGCGAATCCAGCAGAAACTTCCGCCGCGCAAAATCCTATGGGAATTCGTGAACCTGATCGAGCCTGATCCGCTCCGCCGCGTCAAGCTGCGACTCTCGAGCGACAAACTGGAAGCACTGCACCCAGCTGATCTCGCGGACATCATGGAAGAGCTGTCGCCGGACGAGCGCCAGGGAATCATCTCCTCCCTCGACGAAGAAACCGCCGCCGGCACAATCGCCGAACTCGACAAGCGTCTGCAAACCCAGGTGGTCGAAAAACTCGACCCCGAGCGTGCAGCAGACATCATCGAAGAAATGAGTCCCGACGCGGCGGCCGACCTGCTAGCCAGCCTCGAGCCTGAAACCTCCAAAGAAGTCCTCGAGGAAATGGAACATCAAGAGGCCCAAGACGTCGAAACGCTCCTAAAATTCGATCCGGACACAGCCGGCGGAATGATGACCACAGAAATCGTGGTTCTGAGCGATGAAGCCACCCGCGGCGAGGTCGTGGACTACATCCGTTTCCACGAAATTTCGCCAGATCAAGTAGACAACGTGCTCCTGATCAATAAAGACGCGGCACTGTCCGGAACGGTACCCGTGGCGCGACTGCTGCTATCGGATTCCGAACAGCGCATGGCCGAACTGACATTCGAGCCGCTGCTGTCAGTCACCACAAACACGAAAGACAAAGACGTCTTCGAACTATTCGACAAATACAATTTACGCAGCCTCACGGTCGTGGATAGCGGCAATCATCCGATCGGCGCGATTACCGTAGACGACGTAGTAAGCAGAATGCGGGCAAAGCTCTAGCAAGGCATCAAGGACAGGAAAAGCATTTGTAGCGGCGGCTCGACGGTTTATGTCGAGCCGGCAGCCGTGGCGTAAAACGAAGCAACCATCCCGCGCCTCTACAATGGCCGAACAGACCACCAACTCGACGAGACTCGCCACTTGGAAAGCACGAGGCGCGAATTTCATGCGCCGCACGCGCATGACTCGCCGGCGTCTAGCCGTATTCCTCGCAGTAGTGGGCCCCGGCCTGATCACCTCGAACGTAGATAACGACGCCGGCGGCATCACCACCTACACTACGTCGGGCGCTCAATTCGGTTACACGCTGCTATGGTCGCTAATCCCCATGACGATCGCGCTCTACGTCTCCGAGGAAATGTGTGCGCGCATGGGTGTAGTCACTGGCAAAGGCCTCTCCGACCTGATCCGCGAGGAATTCGGCTTCCGCTCCACGTTTTTCGTGATGATCGCTGCTCTGGCGGTGGACCTAGGCAACACCGTGGCCGAATTCGCAGGCGTGGCGGCATCGATGCAGATCTTCGGCGTCAACAAATACATTTCGGTCCCGCTTGCGGGAATCGCCGTCTGGCTGCTGGTTGTGAAGGGAAGCTATAGCCAGGTAGAAAAGATATTTCTGGTGGCCTGCGCATTCTATCTCTCATACGTAGCTTCGGCGTTCCTGGCTAAACCGGACTGGCTACTCGCAGCCAAGGAAACAGTGCGGCCCACTCTGCATTTCAGCACCGAATATTTGCTGATGCTCACAGCCCTGGTCGGCACCACCATCGCTCCCTGGCAGTTTTTCTATCTACAGGCAGGATTCGTCGAAAAACGCGTGGGCCCGAAGCAGTACAAGCACGCCCGCATGGACGTGTTGGTAGGCAGCATCTCTTGCATGGTGATCGTCTTCTTCATCATCGTGTGCTGCGCGGCCACCCTGAACAAGAATGGCATGACCAATATCACAGACGCGGCCCAGGCAGCAGCAGCGCTGGTTCCGTTAGCGGGGAAGTGGGCGGCATATCTGTTTGCGTTCGGCCTGCTGAACGCCTCACTTTTCGCTGCCTCGATCTTGCCGCTATCCACAGCACACGTTATTTGCGAAGGCCTGGGCTTCGAAGCAGGGATCGACAACAAACTCAAAGAAGCCCCGGCATTCTACGGCCTCTACACAGGACTGATCGTCGCCGGTGCCGGAATCATCCTGCTGCCAAAAGCGCCGCTCTTCAAAATCCTGGTCCTCTCGCAAGTAGCGAACGGCGTCTGGCTGCCGGTCGTCCTAATTTTCGTTCTGCTATTAATTAACCGTCGCGACCTGATGGGCCAATACACCAATACTTGGGCATTCAACGTAGTGGCCTGGTCAGCCAGCATCATCATGATCATATTGACGTTCGTGCTGGTCTACGCCGCAATCGCAGAACCGTCCAGCGCAGGCCTGGTCGGCACCCTGTTTCACGCGCCGTGACAAGGCCTATGACTTTCGCTGTCGGCCGCAAGGATTTCTGTTCGATACCCACCGCGATGCTCAACCTCACTTCAACCCTATGACCAAGTCAGCCGCTTCACCTTGCTTGCGACCATCGCGTGTGTTAGTTTTTCTCGCTGTCTGTCCCCGAGCGCATCCTTGTGAAAGCAACCGAACTCCTTAAAGCCGCCAACCGCGAAGAAGCGGAGCTTCTCGATAAAATCGACACCAAACTTTTACCCGAACACTTGGCCGTGATTATGGACGGCAACGGCCGCTGGGCGCAGAAGCGTCATCTCCCGCGAGTGGCAGGACATCGTGCAGGTGTGCAGAGATCGCGCGAAATCATCGAGACCTGCGCGCGCCTGAAACTCACATGCCTGACGTTATACGCCTTTTCGCTGGAAAACTGGCGCAGGCCGCAGACCGAAGTGGACTTCCTGATGCGTCTTCTGCGCGAATATTTGAAACGCGAACTCCCGTCGATTCACAAAAATAACATTCGCCTGCTGATTATCGGCCGTTCCGAACAATTGCCGGCGGCGGTGCGCAAGGACATCGAGCAGGGAATGAGCCTCACCGCAAAAAACACGGGAATGAAGCTGGTGGTCGCGTTGAATTATGGAGGGCGCGCGGAATTGGTGGACGCATTCAACACCATACTTCAGCAAGTGCGCGCGAATGGAATGTCCGCTTTCCGGGCGGACGAGCAAACCGTCTCCGAGCATCTCTACACAGCAGGTTTACCGGACCCGGACCTCCTCATTCGCACCAGCGGCGAAATGCGCGTAAGCAATTTTCTACTGTGGCAAATCGCCTACGCCGAGCTTTACGTCACCGAAATCCTGTGGCCGGATTTTAACCGCGCAAGACTGCTCGAGGCATTGCTGGATTTCCAGAAACGCGAACGCAGATACGGCGGCCTGGGCACATCATTCGAGCCCGCCAGAGGACTGGCCGCCGGATCCGGCAAGTCCGGCCGGGGCTGACGCCGGATGCTCCTGCGTATCGTCACAGCCGCCGTACTGATTCCCATCGTCGTGGCATTAGTGTGGTGGGGTCCGCCGCCATTACTTGCGACGCTAGCGGCCGTGGTAACTATCCTGGCGCTGCTCGAATTCCTCGCCTTAGGCGACAGAGTCGGGATGCGCGGATACAAAAAGTGGACCTACGTCTGCACGGCATTAATTTTCTACGCGCAATATTCCGCAGGGTTCGTCATCAAGCACTCATTTGCCGAAGGAATCTCAATCGTTCGCGATGCAGCAGTCGGCCAACTTTCAGTGGAAGCGGTACTGCTCGTCTTCATCTTCGGCTGCGTCGCGCTGGGCCTTTCTTCGCGTCAACCGTTGCATGAAGTCTTGCCGGCCATCTCCATCAGTTCAGCAGGAATTCTCTTCGTAGCCCTGCCTTTCAGCTATGTCGTCCGATTAAACGAAATCGAGGGCATAGGCAGGCAACTGGTTCTTTTTACCTTGGTGCTGGTCTGGGCAGGCGACATGCTCGCCTATTTCGTTGGAAAGTCACTGGGTCGGGTTCCCATGGCTCCAGCCTTAAGCCCGAAAAAAACCTGGGAGGGCGCGCTGGGCAATCTCCTGGCGTCGCTACTGGTAGCCGTATTGTTCGCGCGGTGGTCGCAGCTGGATGTGCTGGTCCCACTGGTCATCGCGGGAGTCGCGAATATCGCAGGACAGGCAGGCGACTTGATCGAGTCGGCTTACAAGCGGGGAGCAGGGGCAAAAGACTCAGGAGCATTACTGCCGGGCCATGGAGGGATGCTGGACCGTATCGATAGCTTAATTCTAGCCAGTCCGGTTGTCTGGGTATTGTATCAATGGTTAGGACAAGCGCGGTAGCATTCCGCACGCGCGAACTCAAACCGCCGCACAGTTTGTGAAGCGGCCGCGGTGTCCCGCGCATTTCGGGACGCAGCGGGCAGGCTGGCGAGGAGACCATCTCAGGAACCGAGCAAAATCAGATAGAAAGGGCCACGTCCAGTCTATTCGCCAGCCTTCGTTGCCAGCGCATCGACAATCGCGATATTGGGCATCAAATCGTCCGGCAGCCCATGCCGTTGCTTCAAATATTCCGGCGAATTGTACGAGATCCACACTTTTCCGCCGGCATCCTCCGCCACCAGAATCTTCAGCGGCAAATCGATCGCAACACTCGGCGACGCCAGCATGAGCGGCGTACCGGCCTTCGGATTACCGAAAATCACAAGCTTGGTCGACGGCATTTTCAACCCGGCGTTCCAAGCTCCGCCGCTGTGGTCCACGACAGCGAAGACTTTCACGCCCTTCGCGTCAAGAATCGACTTAACCTTTCCAACGGTTTCATCCACAGAGTGGTTACTAGGTTTCCTGACGATCCCGCTCTCTGTGTTCATGCTCATAGGTATCGCGCTCATTAGCTCCTCCTGGCTCTGATAGACGAATTGGCGGCCCGAAAGACGCAGTAAGTTGATCAACCTTCGCTCACATAATCCGTCAATCAGCTATAAAATGGAACTCATCGTCCCTATGAAACGGATCTCTATACTAGGCTCGACCGGCTCGATCGGTCGGCAAACCCTGGACGTCGTCCAATCGCATCCGGGAAAATTCGAAGTAGTAGCATTGGCGGCGGGCTCGAACGTGCGCCTCGCAGCCGAGCAAACTCTCAAGCATCACCCGAAAATAATCTCCGTCGCCACCGAACCAGGTGCTCGCGAATTGTGCGACATGCTCACAAAGCACTACGACGGAAAGCCCTCAGAGCCACTTGAAATTCTATTCGGCCCCGAAGGAATGGAGCGCGTAGCCACACACCCAGATGTCGAAATGGTCGTGTCAGCAGCGGTCGGAGTCGTCGGCCTTCCCGCCACCTTCAAAGCCATCGAGCAAGGAAAGCACATCGCGCTGGCAAACAAAGAAGTGATGGTGGCCGCAGGTGAAGTCGTAACGGCCGCAGTAAAACGAACAGGCGTCGCTCTGCTCCCGGTAGACAGCGAGCACAACGCCATCCACCAATGCCTGCGCGCGGGAGAACGTCGCGAAGTGAAACGCCTGGTCCTGACCGCCTCAGGCGGCCCATTTCGAAAAACGCCGATATCGCAATTCAAAAAAATAAGACCAAAACAAGCCCTGGCGCATCCAAACTGGAAGATGGGTCAGCGGATCACCATTGATTCCGCGACGCTCATGAACAAAGGCTTCGAGGTCATCGAAGCCAAATGGCTCTTCGATATGTGCCTGGACAAAATCCAGGTAGTGATCCACCCGCAGTCGACAATCCATTCCATGGTCGAATTTGTGGACGGTTCAATTCTGGCACAGCTCGGCGCAACGGACATGCGCATCCCGATTCAATATGCGCTAACCTATCCGGAGCGGATTTCGTCGTATGGACATGCTCTCGATTGGTCTACGCTGCGCAAACTGGAATTCGAGGATGTTCCGGCGAAGAAATTTCCGTGTTTGATGTTAGCGAAAGAGGCCGTCAGAGGAGGCGGCCCGCTCCCGTGCGCGCTGAACGCTGCGGATGAAATCGCAGTAGCGGCATTCCTGGAAAATAGATTGCCGTTTCTGGGCATCGCCGCAGTAATCGAAAGGGTACTGGAAAAGATGCCGCGCAGTCCGATGCGCAGCATCGAAGACGTGCTGGAATCCGACGCCGAAGCGCGAAGGCTGGCGCGTGTAGAAGTCGAGCGCCGAAAGAATTAAACTGGGCTAGAGGTGTCATGGCAAATTTCCATAACGCAGTCGTAGCCATCCTGTCGGTAACAATCGTGCTCGGTATCATGATCTTCGTGCACGAATGGGGACATTTCATCGCCGCAAAGCTAGCCGGCGTGAAAGTCGAGGTCTTCTCGTTCGGTTTCGGTCCGCGCCTGTTCGGCGTAAAGCGCGGCGACACCGACTACCGCATAAGCGCTCTGCCATTTGGCGGCTACGTGCGCATGGCGGGAGACAATCCCATCGAAGAACGCACCGGTGCAGATTACGAATTCCTGTCGAAGCCTCGCTGGGTCCGGGTTCTGATCGCCTGCGCCGGGCCAGCGATGAATATCCTCCTCGCATTCCTGATTTTCTGCGGAATTTTCTGGCTAGTGGGCACTCCCTCAGAGGACTACCTTCGCCAACCAGCACAAGTCGTCGCGGTACCGCAAAACAAGGTTGCCAACACGGTCGAACCCGGAGACCACATCGTCGACGTAAACGGCGTCTCGACGGCCACCTGGGAAAAAGTCTTCGATCAATTAAAAGATGATCAGCCTAACCAGCAATTCACTTTCACCGTTCAGCGCAATGGTTCGCAACAAATCCTAACCGGAACCATCCCGGCCACACCCGGAAGTATCGATTCTGTTCTGGGTTACCCGCTGGTCCCACCCGTCACCGACGAAATCGGCATCGGCACTCCCGCCGAACGCGCCGGAATGAAAGAAGGCGACAAAATCATCGCCATGGATGGCAAGCCCATAGTCACCTGGCCGCAATTGGTCGAAGGCGTACGCCATTCCGACGGTCACCCGATTCAATTCACAATCCTGCGCGACGGAAAAAACGTTTCGTTCGAAGTCCAGCCGGTACAAGGAATGAGCGTTGACGGCAGCACAGTCTGGCAGGTAGGCGTCTCGCCAAAAGTACAAGAAAAATTCGAAAGACAAAGCTTCTTGCCAGCTGTAAAAGTCGCCGCAGTTCAAACCGCGTTAGGAATGAAGCAAATCGGCACAGTCCTCGGCGGCCTCTTCACCGGCAAAGTAAAAATCCGGGAGCTGCAAGGCGTAGTAGGCATAGCGCGCGAATCCGGACGCGCAGCCAAGCGCGGCGCGGTCGATCTAATTTGGCTAATGGCCATCATCAGCCTGAATCTAGGCCTTCTAAATCTCCTACCAATTCCGATCCTGGACGGCGGTCACGTTCTGATGCTAGCCGTAGAAGGCATCATGCGCCGCGATCTCAGCCTGGCAGTGAAAGAAAGGTTCGTGCAGGTAGGCCTGGTCTTCCTGCTGGGCATCTTCGCCTTCGTGATGTACAGCGACATCTTCAAGCTAGTCCAAAGCCACTAGCATTTTAGTTCGCTTCTGCCTATGGCGTATCATTGAGGCCAATCCCCGCGCGTTTCGCGCATGAACCACACGCGCGCCGTCATCCTGAGCGCAGCGAGGGATCTCTCTTCGCTTTTGCAACGTCCACAGATGTGGCGATCACCCCTTGCTGCTTTAAACCAAACCACGCCGCCGCATCACGCGAACGTTTTGATATAATCCAAAAACAGTCATGTCCTCCACTCCCGCACATCGCGTCTCCACCGGCGAGCGCATCAACCACGAACTACCAGGCCGCCTGCAGCGCGAATTAGGTGCTCGCGGCATTCGCCTAACGCGACAGCGCCGCGTCCTGCTGCAAGTAATGGAAACAGCCCGCCGTCACCTGGACGCGGGCGAAATCCTGGAACGCGCGCGCAAGCTGGACTCCCGCGTCACGCAAGTCACGGTCTACCGCACGATCGATCTACTCAAACGCCACGGCCTGATCGACGAACTGGATCTATTGCACCTGCGCGGCGATCGCCATTTCTACGAAAGCCACGGCCCGCGCGATCACATCCACGTAGCCTGCCTGCGCTGCGGAAAAGTCCGCGAATTCGAAAGCGAGCTATACGAAGAGCTGAAAAATCAGATTGCGCGCGACTGTGGAATCGAGATCTCAGTAGCGCGCACAGAAGTAGGCGGCCTATGCGCGGAATGCAAAAAGCAGTAATTGCAGAACTAGGTTTAGTGAGGGAAACTCAGTAGGGCATTGCGCCGTACTTAGATTCAAACTCCGCCAGCGGCACCATATCAATAGCATCCCAAGGACAGCCTTCGAGAAAAGCTCCGTCAGGCCCCTTGCTGGTGCAAAGTTTGCAGCCAATGCATAAAAGCGGATCGACGAGAATTTTGCCAAACGGCGCGTGGTCCTGGTCGGGCACCCAAAACATACACTCGGCAACCGGGCAATAATCGACGCAAGCCGGGGATCCGGAACACCCAGTACACATCTCGTTGATAATTGCGACAATGTGAGGCTTACGTTTGCGACGGGTAGTAGTCCCGTCAGAAATCGGATGGTACTTCTCGACTTGCCCATTTACGAACTTTGCGACGTCGACGGTCAGTTCAGCCAAGAATCCTCCCGCGAAACCACCGTGGAGCCCTCATTCTCTTTCGACAGGGCAGGGAAGTCAACGACGATTCGGCCGTGCTTCGCCACTTGAAAACCCGTCACTTCCACTCTTCTCGGGGCAACACAACATACTGCGCCTCGCCATTTCCGAATGACCAATCCTCGCGCTTGTTCTCAACGAGAACGACCACAACATCTTAATTCGCACCAAAGGCACGTCGGCACCTCCGTTAGTGAACGCGACGAGCCGAGCGCCCGTGTGGTACGTAGCGCCGACGTCTCGCCGGCTGTTTGCATCCTCCACGAATCCGCAATTTCGCCGCAACGGGCTGCTCGCTTCGGATTGCCATCAGCGAGCGCGCCGGCTACGTCTATGCGAAAGCGCGGATCACCGATTGCGTGAATTCCGACGTCGTCGCGGTGCCGCCCACATCGCGAGTCAATACTTTGCCTTCGCGGTAGACTTTGTGCAACGCGTCCTCGATCTTCTTCGCTGCATCCATCTCTCTGATGTGACGCAGCATCAAAATCGCGCTCATCAGCAGCGCAGTGGGGTTCGCCAGATTCTTACCCGCGATGTCGGGCGCGGTGCCGTGAACAGCCTCAAACACCGCGATCTCTTCGCCCATATTTCCGCTAGGCGCAAAACCCAGGCCGCCCACCAACCCCGCCGCAAGGTCGCTCATGATGTCGCCGTAAAGATTGGTCAGCAGCAGCATGTCAAACTGCTGCGGGTTCAGCACCATCTGCATGCAAGCGTTATCGACGATCAGTTCCTTATACTCGATGTCCGGGTAATTTTCCGCCACCTTGCGCACCGAGGTCAGAAACAGCCCATCGGACAATTTCATGATATTGGCTTTATGGATCGCGTGAATTTTCTTGCGCCCAAATTTCCGCGCAAACTCAAACGCAAATTTCGCCACGCGCGTCGAAGCTTTCTCAGTAATGATCTTCAGGCTCTCGACCACTCCTGGCACCACGGTATGCTCAAGCCCGGAATAAAGGTCCTCGGTATTCTCGCGAATCAGCACCAGGTCCACATCAGAAAAACGCGCCTGCACGCCCTCTAGATTTTTGATGGGCCGCACGTTGGCATAAAGCTCCAAAGCCTTACGCAACGCGACGTTAATGCTCGGCGGCCCACCCACCACTCCGGTCGTCAACGGCCCTTTCAGCCCGACGCGGTTCTTGCGAATGGACTCGAGCGCGCCAGCCTGCATGAAATCCATCCCACGCCGTTCAATTTCCGCGCGCGCCGGCACTTCCTCCCAATGGATGTCGACGCCGGCCGCGCTCAATATGTGCTTCACAGCATTCGATACTTCCGGACCAATCCCGTCGCCAGGAATCAACGTAATAGTATGTTTCATCGGTGATTCATTTTATGAGAATGGCGGGTGGATGTACACAGACGGGGCCGGCAGCGTACCGCATAAATTGGCGCTGGCTTGAGGCTGCCTTCTTCGTTCGAGGACCAATTCGACGGCGGGGGCAACAGCGCTGGCCTGGGAGGCGAGACCCGGTGGCCGGTCTCAGACCCGCACGGAAGACTGGATGCCGAGGTAATTTGTACGCTTCGGGACACATTTGTTTGCAGCCGTTTTTGTGGTGGCGAATCTGATATAATATTCTTTGCATTATTGCCTTGGAATTGTAGCCCGAGCTCAGGCGGGCATTTGCGGAGGAACTAGAATGGTGCAGCTAACCCCAGTAGCTATAACGAAAGTGAAAGAGATTCTGACGCAGCAAAATCCCTCGCCGACCGGTCTGCGCGTGGCCGTTGTGGGCGGCGGGTGTTCGGGATTCAGCTATCACATGGCTTTCGAGAACGCGGTCAATGAAAATAGCGATAACGTGTATGAGTTTGACGGCTTGAAGGTTCTCGTGGATCAGATGAGCGAGATGTATCTCGACGGTGTCCAGATTGATTACATTGAAACAATCGAGGGCTCGGGATTTAAGTTCAATAACCCGAACGTCAAGAGCACCTGCGGCTGCGGCAGTTCTTTTAGCGTTTGATCGAAGCGCTGCGCCCGGGAAAATCGCGGACATCGTGAACCATACTGTGCGGGATCGCATGACTCCCGAAGGAGAATTCCTTCGGGAGTTTTTTTTGCGCCGGGGAAGTGTTTTTAATCGTGCGGCTTGCGGGCGCGGCGCGTGGTAAAGCGCCGCAAGCTTGTTCGCCATTCCTTCTATGATTGAAACCTACATGCGCGATTGCCGCTCTATTGTTTGCCCATGAAGATCGCCCTCGCTCAGTTCAATCCCACCGTTGGTGACTTCGAAGGGAACTGTAAACGCATTCTGGACCTGGCCTGCCAGGCGCGTACGCGAGGCGCGGAGGTTGCCGTCTTTTCGGAGTTGTGCGTGTGCGGCTATCCGCCTCAGGACCTTGTGGAACGTCCGGCGTTCGTTGAGCGCAATCAGCGGGAATTGGCGAGGCTGGCCAAGTCGATCTCGCTACCGTCGGTAGTTGGGTTTGTGGGCGACGCTATGGACAACACCGGAAAGCCCGTCGCCAACTGCGCGGCGCTGATCGCCGACGGGCAAATCCTGTTCGAGCAGCGCAAGATGTTGCTGCCTACCTACGACGTTTTCGACGAGTCGCGCTACTTCCAGCCGGCACACTCGCAGTTCGTGTTTCCTTTTGGGTCTGAAAACCTCGGCATCACTATCTGCGAGGATTCCTGGAACGATGAGCAGTTCTGGCCCCAGCGACTCTACGAGCGTGATCCAGTGGCGGAAATCGTCGGGAAGGGAAGTAGCCTCCTGCTGAACATTTCGTCTTCGCCCTACACCATCGATAAGCGCTCGCTGCGCCACGATATGTTGCAGGCCATTGCGCGCGAGCATCACGTGCCGGTCGTGTACGTAAACCAGGTCGGAGGCAACGACAGCCTGATCTTCGACGGGTCGAGTGTGGCGTTTATGCCCGATGGACGCGTGGCTGCGCGGGCTAAATCCTTCGAGGAAGATTTGATCCTCTTTGATAGCAGTTCGGGCGAAGGGGACGTACGTCCACCAATTGAAGATGAGCACGAAGCAGCTTTTGCGGCGTTAGTAATCGGTACGCGAGACTACGTACGTAAATGCGGCTTCCAGAAGGTGGTGGTCGGGCTGAGCGGCGGGATCGATTCGGCCCTGGTTGCAGTGATTGCGGTCGAAGCTCTGGGTTGCGAAAACGTACTGGGTGTGGCAATGCCCGGCCCGTATTCATCCGAGGGCAGTCTCCGAGATGCGAAGCAGTTGGCGGCAAATCTCGCTATCGAATTCCGCTGCCTGCCTATTAGTGACACGTTCGCGAGCTACCGGAACACCCTGGCGCCGGCATTGGTCGGCCGCAGCGAGGACGTGACCGAGGAAAACATCCAGGCTCGCATCCGCGGAAACTTACTGATGGCACTATCGAATAAGTTCGGATCGCTGGTGCTCAGTACGGGCAATAAATCGGAGATGGCGGTTGGGTATTGCACTTTGTACGGAGACATGGCCGGCGGGCTGGCGGTGATTTCGGACGTGCCGAAAACGGTAGTCTACGAGCTAGCCAAATTTGTGAATCGCGAGAGGGAACTGATCCCCCGGGAAACGATCGTCAAAGCCCCTTCCGCGGAGCTGCGGCCGAATCAAAGGGATCAGGATTCCCTTCCGGATTACGCGGTTCTGGATCGCATCCTTAAGGCATATGTCGAGGACCTGCGCAGCCCCGAGGAGATCGCGGACCATTATGGCTACGCTCTCGATTTGGTACGCTCTGTGGCGTTACGGGTGGATCAGAACGAGTACAAGAGGAAACAAGCACCCCCTGGGCTCAAAGTTACGTCCAAGGCATTCGGCGTGGGCCGTCGTTTCCCGTTAGCGCAGAAATTTTCGGTTGAGTGACGACGTAGAGAGCATCGCGAGCATTCAGCCGCTCAAAAACTTATGCTGCGCGACGCCCAGACGTTCGCCTCGGCAACAATGTGTTTACAAAAAGGAGCTGACAACGATGAACCGTTGGGCATCGTTCGTATTGTGTGTGGTGTCAATATGCATGCCCGCGAGTGGTTTTGCGCAGTCGCCCGCTGCGGCGGCATCCCAGCCCTCGACGGACCAAGCACAGATCCTGAAGAACACTGAGGCGTTCGTACGTAACCTATTTGCTTGGGGACCCGAATTTGAGGTAAACGTCGGTCCACTTTCGCCCTCGCTTTCACCGGACTTCTACTTAGCTCCGATCCAGGTAACGAATAACAAACGGACCGATAAGGGCAGCGTCTACGTCAGCAAAGACGGCAAAACCTTTCTGCAGGGTGAAATCTTCGATATGAGGACTAACCCTTTTGCGGAAAATCTATCGAAGCTTCATGTCGAAGGCAACCCTTCGATGGGACCGGCCGACGCCAAAGTCACCGTGGTTGAGTTCAGTGATTTTCAATGCCCGCACTGTCGCGAGCTCTCCCAGACCATTCAGAGTGTGGAGGCCCAGTACCCGCAGGTTCGACTGGTCTTCAAGGATTATCCGCTGACCCAAATCCATCCTTGGGCCGAAACGGCAGCTATAGGCGCTCGCTGCGCATACATTCAGAAGCCCGGCAGCTTCTGGACGATGCAAACCCAAATCTTCGAGAACCAGGATCTGATCTCAACAGAAAACGTGTGGGACAAACTAGCAGGATTTGCGGCTCAAGACGGTTTAGATCCCGAGCTGATGAAGGTCTGCATGTCATCGCCACAAGCCCAAGCCGCAGTAGACAGCAACCATCGCGACGGCGAAGCTCTGAATATTGATCGAACGCCAACAGTTTTCGTCAACGGCCGCCCGGTAATCGGCGGCGACAAAGCCACGCTAGAGCAGTACATTAGGTACGAATCACCGGCCCACCCCACAGGTAGCCCACAATAGATCGGGCAACAAGCATAATAGTACCAACATAACATAATACTTATTCCCGGATGTACGCATCTGGTCCGTTTATGACCGCTGATTGCCATGTAATCGCGACCAGCGAAATGCCGCACGTATTGGTATCTCGCAGCAAGACAACCGGGCAGCCATCCTATAGGGATTTCCCCGAGCAAAAGCTTTCGCTGCTGCCCTTACGTGCGTGCTGAATGCGCTGAATAATTATGATGCGCTCGCGCTCGAGTCGCAAACAACTGGACAAAGGAACAGGATAACTGTGATCGTCAGATTCGATGGCGAGGCAGGAGTAATTTGCGTTGACGCTGAGAGCGCAACTGCCGAAGAAACGACATTGCCATTTCCGTCAAGTCCGGAATGCTGGTTGGCGGAATGTAATTTGATTCTGCTGCGCCTGCGATGCATAAGTCTGGGCCTGTTCCTAAGCAAACTGCGCCGTTAGATCGCCGTAGCCCGCGGAATTATTAGTGGCTGCTATCTCCTCCGAGTGTGCAGCAGTCCTCGGCCTACAGCTGCGTACTCATTCCTAGCGGTTCATTGCTTGAATAACGCGGCCCTGGCCTCCGATAGGCGCTGAGATACATCAGCGATCGCGACTGGTAACCGATCGCCTGTCACTGCTATGATGTTCGATTCTTGACGCAACCCGAATGCCTGCAGTTGAATCCTAAGCGTCGAATGTCGCTGTGGTCCGAAGAACTCTGGTCGGTCCGAAACAGCTCGAGCTGGTCTGAAATAGAAGACAAATTGGGGGAGCTTGGTGCGGCAACTAAGAATTCTCTGCGTGATAACGAT
This sequence comes from uncultured Acidobacteriota bacterium, assembly GCA_963703675.1. Classification (GTDB taxonomy): domain Bacteria; phylum Acidobacteriota; class Terriglobia; order Acidiferrales; family UBA7541; genus Palsa-295. Next base: position 395,739 of record CAVPFH010000022.1, read on the forward strand.
TATTGGTCTTGCAGTCGTGGCACTGAATATTGCGCTACAAACTCCGTCTTCGCGAGCACAAAGTCAGAACCGCGTTGCGATAGAAGCGACCGAATCTCAGCCTCTTACCGCTCCACAAGCGTTAGCCGCGGAGGCCGCAAATGGCGCCGCGCCCACAGTAGTCGCCTCCAGCGTTGGCATACGCACCCTGGCCGTCGCGCAATTCGCCGAAGCAACTGCACAAACAGGCTCGACTGCGACGGAGCTATACATCGCGGCTGTCGATCAGCCAGACCGCGTGTTTTCGTTTCTACTACCCGGCACGTCAATCCTCGGCGCGACTAGCGTCAGCAGACTTCTGGCTTCACCAGTGGTGGGGACCGGTGCGATCGGCTCCGCCGGTGACGGCGGCCCCGCTTCTAAATCCGAACTCGATCTAAGTCTGAGTCGATTCACGATGTGCAGTGGGGTTGCCGTCTCCGTCGATGGCACTCTCTACATCGCGGATACTGGAAATGCCACCATTCGCGCAGTCGCGGCACCATTATCGAGCGAACCGGGGATCATTCGCAGCATCGCGGGCCGCTGGGCGCCACGCCAAAATGTGGAACTCTCTGAGCCGATGGGAATCGCGATCGATCGCGCTGGAAATCTTTATATTGCCGATCATGGAATGAACGCAATCGATGTGGTGAATGGTCCATCATCTTCAAAGGCAGGCCAGCTCGAATACCTTGCGCACATGGTGTCACCCGCGAGCGTGTCCGTCACCCCAGACGGTGCCACTGTTTTTGCATCATCGCCGGATTCCGGAGCCGTCGTGGCTATCAACACGCAAACGCGCGCCGTCCGTCGGATAGCCGTGTCCGCTTCTTCTCTATTGGCCACTTCACCTCAGCCTTCCGCTACGGCGCGCATCAGCCCCACAAGCCTGGCAGTAGATGGCGGTGGAAATTTATTCATCGCCTACAGTAGCCCAGGCTCGGCTTATGACCAAATTTTGCGGCTCGATGCATTTTCTGCGCAACTAACCGTCTCCGCGCGCGGCTTGAGCAATCCTGGCGACATTTCTTTCGACGCTCAAGGTGATCTCTTCGTCGCGAATCAAGGCATGCGGCAGGTGCTCAAGTTCAAGGACATGGGGGTTCCATCCACTGGCGTCACGCTCACGCCGCCTGCTTCATGCGGTGGCGGCACCACGGTATTTTGCAATCAACTGATCGGCGGCACCAGCCCTCCACTGGCATTCGAACTCAGCAACAATACAACCAGCCCGATCACCGGCATCACACCAAGTTTCATCAATGGCAACAATTCTGACTTTACCATCGCAAGTTCCTCTTGCGCGTCGTCTCTGGCCTCCAACTCGAGTTGTGCTTTCAACGTCGCTTTCGTTCCAACCGCGAATGCTGCCAGTGCTTGCGACGCTGGGTTTGCTTCGAATGCGCGCTGCGCAACTCTTTGGGTCAATTACACGGGCGCGACAACGGCGCTCACTGCAGCTGTCAGCGGCATCGCCGACGATTTCCAGATTACCTGCATGACCACCATGACATTCACTTGTCCCCCGCCGTCGAATGGCGCTCCCTATCAAATTACGATCGCTCAAGGTTCGTATGCCACCTTTCAGTTGCAGATCGTTCCGGACAATACTTTTAGTGGAATAGTGACCCTGACCTGTCCCACAGGCCTACCCGTCGCGCCTGCCGGCACGATAGGAAGCCCGACGACATGCGGGATCTCCGCGGGCACTTCAGTCACAGAACCGCTGGTGAATACCCTCGCGTTGAACGTCACCCCAGGCACCGCGGTCCCGTTTACCGTCACATTCCAAACCACAACCACTTCCGGAACCCAAATCCTACCACCATCTACGTCCACCTCAATGCGCGAGCGCGAACGCGCCGCATTCTTTCCTGACGCCGGCGATCGTGGTCCCGGAAATTCAGCAGTAGCCAAAACGCCCAATGAATCATCCGCGCAGTTCTTGCAACGTAACGGCCAAGGAGGTTTTCCAATGCTTGCCGCAGGCCTGTTGCTCGCAGCGCTTGCCGGATTGGCGATCATCAATTTGCAGCAAGCACCTTCACGCCATTTCGGCGGCGTAGCCGCTTTGATCATACTCGCGTCATTTGCAGCATTGCTGGCTGGGTGCAATAACAGCTCCGGCAAAGCAAAGCCCGTGATCCCCTACACTCCCACAGGAACCTACACGCTTACGGTTCAAGGTGCGGCCCAGAATGGGTCGCGCGGATTTACGATGACCCTTGTCGTGGACTAGCCATCAAACTCCAAACAACCTGCCGACGAAGTCACTTCTGAAAATCGCGTTTCAGAGGGTTGGAGCTTCGACTCCGACAGTACCGACCGTCTATCGGTGAACTTTAGCCCCGGGGACAATATTTAAGGTTGTCGCGTATAACTCTACGGCTTCAACCGCTGGATAACGGACTTCTTACCGCACGCATTTCGAGCCTCGTCGATCCGCGCGTTATCCGCGCCCGATAACCATAAGGCTTCCGCCGGGCGCCCTTTTGTCCGCTCGGACCGCACGTAAAGGTTGATCAAATTCTCGATAGCCGTCTGGGCTGCTCCTAGCTGATCCACCGCCAACGCACGTGCTCCTCGAGAGCCGGCCGCCAATGCTGCAGTGGCATAACCCAACGCATCAGTGGCCGAACGAATCTGCACGGGATCGGTTCCCGGCGTCAGTTCATCAGATTGATCCTGTCCTCACGCCATTCCCACAACCGCAGATAAGTGCTCGGCTGCAGGTTCAACATGCTCCCACCGCTCTTGAACTTTTCCATCGGCACGAACACGTCGGTGGTATTCGGCGTCGCCCGTTCCCAGAGTATATGCGTCGTGATTTTCATCTAGAACGCCGGAGTTTTTGGCTGCAATCGTTTATGCCAACTCCCGTTGCAATCCGCGGTAACCCGAATTCAACAGCGGCATCAGCAAACTGTCGGTGAATACGACCCCCGCGGAGTCGTTCACCAGTGCCCGCGCCAGCGTTAGAGCGTCTTCCGCTTGCGAATACGCCGTGGTCGGTAGAACGGACGCTCGGGACGGAAGGACGTTCACAACTCGACCACTGCTTTACCCGCAAAGGTGCGATAGCATTAGGCTCGCGTAATTGCACTGTCAACTGAGGAGGAAATTCTTGGGTACCAATGAAAAGCGTCAGTACATTTCGCCGCCGGCGGGCATGGGCGATCTGCCGTTCAGCAACGCAGTTGCAATTGGAAATACGCTCTACCTGGCCGGCCACATCGGCTTCGATCCCGCTACACAAAAACTTCCCAACGATATCGAACAGGAAGTGACGTTTGCACTGGACTCGGTGCGCGGAACCTTGACACGCGCGGGCTTCGCCATGCAGGAGATTGTGTCCTTAACGATCTTCTGCCCCGAACTGTCGCTTTACAGTGTCTTCAATAAGGTTTACCGCACGTTTCTCCGGCCGCCATTTCCAGCGAGGGCGTTCATCGGCTCCGGCCCGTTGCTTTTCGGTGCGCACTTTGAAATTCAAGGCATCGCGGTTAAGGGCGATTAAAGGCCAAAAGGGCCATTGAAGAATCACTGACCCAGCGTCAGGATGGGCCAACACTCTATGCCGCAATGCGCCGTGCCAGCATCGGTGCTGCAATATTGCGTGTTGCGCGCGGCAAACTGACACCCCCGTCGCAGCACCGTCGTACCTGGATGTCCTCCTCGGACGCCAACCTGGATTTAACTGCGGGATTTGCTCGCGGCTGGTAATTCTACGTATTTCGTGACAGGGTGCAAACTATGTCAACTGGTCGCTCGCGACTGTCCTTTTCCCTGTCCTAGGTCCAGACAATGCGCCCGTACCCCGGACCAGTTGAGCGGATTTCCTAAAACGGGCAGTATTGCGCCGTTACCGATACACAATTACGGAATTCAGGTCACCGACAAGTTCGCGAGCCGTGGGCGTACCACATCCCCCGCAATGTGGGACAGCACCCGCAGCAACGTCACGGAGGATTACCAAAATGGTTTTCAGAACAACTCTAGTAGCATTGCTCTGCCTAGTCGCAGCGGGTGCGACTGCCGTTCCAGCGCACGCTGCAGACAATTGCACCACCAGCCAGACGGCCGCGATCGAGTGTTTTGTCGCCAACGCCGTCACCACGGACCTCACCAAGCCTCGCTACGGAATGACGCTGCCTGAATTCGAAGCATATGGTGTAGCCGTGTCGCAAATCCTTCAAACTCGCCACACGTATCTCGTTATTGTTGGTATATCCAGCGCGGTTTCCGACGCAATGCCGCCGACAAATCAGAATGGCTCCAGCAATCCGGTAGCACAGCAAAGGGCTATCACGTATCTCGTTACTGCGGCTTCCGAAGCCGGTTTCCTGCCGATTCCCGCGGAGACAACGATTCAGCATCTAAAGTATTTCGCTCTGGATTCCGTTGCCGCCATGAACGACAACAACGACTTTCTTCAATTGCTGACTCCCGGTGTTTCATTCCGTATAGTTGATTCTTACCTTGTCACTGCCACAAAAAACGGAGTTGTGAATTGGAGCGAGGTGGAATCCGGTCTCTCCTCCGCCATCAAAAATTTCATCAGCTCCGGCCTGATGAAACTTCCTCCTGGCGTTACCGAGACTCAAGTGCTGTCGTTTGGAAACGCGCTTTCGCACATTATCTACAATTACAAAGTCGCGACAGGACGCACAGCGCTTAACTAAAAGGCCGGGACTGAATAACCAGAAGGTCACGTACGTCGAGCCCGGCTCCACGCAGCCTAGGAATTTGCTGCCTTCCATTGAGTCGCGTCTTGAGGTCGACATCAGACCGCTGGTTCAGTTTGATCTCGGTCCGCCGTCGCACTTGGGGCTCTGCTTCTATCAACTCGAAATCGAGTCCCATCGCCTATCCGTTGACCCGTTATCATCCCGTGAAGAGGAGTCCGCCCGGCTAGGAGCGGTCCGCCGAGGTAAATGCGTAAATCAACCCAAGGATTTCGTCGTCACTCGAATGAGAGTTTAGGACTGGTGCCGAAACCGTCTCAGTTCCATGTTCACTTCACCCCGATTTCCAAGCTCGCACTACCTTGACACTGATCCAATATCCCGCAACTTATTAAAAGAGAATGGCTTAGCATCATCCAGTTCAGCACCCATTGTAGAATTGCGGAGACATGAAACCGAAGTACCATACCTTCGCCCCTTCAAGTATTGTTTAATAACATTCAGTGGGGGAGGTGTGCCGCAGTTCGCGGAAACACGCCAATCGCAAGTTGTTCAGAGGTAGATTCTATGGGTACGCCGCCTACAACAGCCGACGGAGCGAAGCCAGCCAACAATACATCCGCCCAACCGAGTGCGCCCGATCGACGTCGGCGCAAACGCGCCAAGATCGCCGCGCAAGTTCACGTTCGTGGAGTGAATTCGCCGGAATCCTTCGAAGAGGTGTGCAAAAGCATCGATGTCTCCCGCCACGGCCTTCTATTCACCGCAGCTCGAGCCGGTTACTGGAAAGGTCAGCGCCTGGAAGTTACGTTCCCTTACTCCCCAGGCCCCGCGGCCTTCAATTCAGCACAGCACGCCGAGATCGTCCGCATCGTTGAACGAGATGGGCATTACGCAGTAGCCGTACAATTTCTTGATTCGAAGTACAATCCGGCGACCGTAGCGTCGAAATTCGATCGCTCCAGTTTCGGACCCCCGTCCGCAGCCACAACCGGCCCCGCCCGCGTAGCTCAACAGGTCGTTGTTCTCGCCGTTGAAGCGGATCCTAAGCTCGCCGACCTCGTGCGCGACACCCTTTCCCTCGACGGTTACGCAGTGATCATCGTTCCCACGGCCAGGAAAGCTCTTGATATCCTGCGCACCACCGTTCCGGCGGTCGTACTCGCGGAAATCGAAGGCGACGACATACCGGGCCAGGATCTATGCGTCATCATCAAACGCGACGAGCGCCTCCAGCGCGTGCCGGTGATTTTATTAACAAATTCCGATAAACCTGCCGACAATGCCGCCACCCAGCAACTGGGAGCGATGTTCTGTCTCTCCAAGCCGTTCAATCCCGAGCGTCTCCTGCAGGTTGTACGTCTGGTGGCTCCGCCGCCCGCAAGACGGAGCGTGTACGGTGCGTCGCCCTATCTCGGCGGTGGAATCGAGCGCAACCTTTAGTGCTGCGATCTCCCGTTCGCCTGCCTATTTCTCACCCGCTGTGGAATTCCCCTTCGGGCATCCATTGATCGCTCAGAAAACGATTTGTAGTCTTCTATCTAGGTGCGCGGGTGGCGTTCATCTGCGGTGAATTCGCCATCGCAGCCATCTGCTGCTTGCGCAAACACTCCCGGTAAAACAGCGCGTGCGGTCGCACGTTGCATAACCCAGCGGAGCTTCAATTTTCGCCACCTGTCCGGCGTCTGCCGAGAACCATCGCATACAAATCTCAAGTTCCACGGCGTTTACCTAAGGCTAGAAGAGCGCGCCAGAATTTCAAGCTAGAGTAAATGACGCAGGTCCGGTCACAACGCGACGCTTCCCCAACCTCAGTGTGACCCAGCGTTGTCTGTTGAGCGGTCACTCTTAATTTCGATGATTGCTTTGCATTCTCGGGGCGGCGATTCCTTGCCATCGGGCGTCTGCGCAGCAACTCCAATCCTGTGCTTTCCCACCATAAATGCCATCCGCGGACTCGTGGCCTTAATTCCCTTCACTAGGCCTTTCGATCCCGCAGGCACGGGCAACGAGAACAGGAAGATCGGCTTTCCCCCCGATATGTCATACACGCTAAATTTAGCGACGCATTTGGTTTTTACCTTGTCCGAGCAGGCTGGCGTCTGGGTGAAGTCGTAATCGAATGCAACGGTAATACTATGCATAGCCGATTCAGCAGGCAGCGCCGTTGCCGCTTGCTGGCCGCCGCTTGTTGCCTGTCCCGTTCCCTGCTCTGTGACAACCTTTTTCGCTGCCAGCAACCTAGACCACTCCACGCTCATCATCAAAAACAATAATGAACCGATCAGAGCCCCGGCAAAAAACTTACGACGAAGCATCAATCCCTCTTCGCGAGATCTCGGTGTTTACGCTCAGCCGGCAAAACGGTATCAGGAAAAGTATCATCACAAAGACTCAAGACGGAAGTATCATGGCAACGACAATTCAAGCACAATTCTACCATCTCGCAAATTTCACCGGATTACTAGGCGCGATTTTGCTGTGCTGGCTAATGCTTCGCCTGGCTGGTCGCACAAGAATTTGGGAAGCGTGGCTCAAATGTCCTGACGTCAAACCTTCCTGTTCCACAATCTCAAGGCTTCATTCCAGAATTTGCACCGTTACGCCCGAGCCCCGGTAATCGAAATCACCTTCGCCCTCACAAAATTCGCTGTATGCCAGTCGCAATCAGGTTGTCGCCAGCCGTCAAAGTCGAGCTCATATTAGCGAACCCAGTCGGCACAGAATATTGGGCGTCCACATCATTGATCGCAGTTTGTAGTTCCACGTTTACAGCCGAAGGCGCAGTAGCAAAACTAATCTGCCATCGCATTGTCCGGCCATTCTCCGGAAAACCCGCGTAGCTGGCCAGCGCAAACTGCTGGCTCGCCTGCCCGGTCGAAGATGTTTCATTGTTAAACGCCAGAGCTACATCACCGGGGAAAATCGAGCACAGCGGATTCTGCGAATTATAATTCGGCATCGTAGGCCTCTCCAGAAAATATCAATTGCCACCACAAGACGAACGGCGACGTTGAAAAGCGATTCCACTTGGTTGGTCAGCACTGCCCGTAAATCCGCCATCCTGACCTCTGTTCAATTGGTTCGCTGCACTGGACAAATCGGATTCTTCCGCGTCGGCACACGCGTAGCTTCGCTGCAGACTTACAAAAACATGGAATTCACTAGGGTAAATCGAAGGGAGGGTGTTTATTGAAAACTGCTTGCGGCTCGCTACACTTTACGAGGTTAACGAATAAGTTTATACGCTCACTTAGAAAATTTTGTCAAATCCTTGTGCGTGTACACACAAACGATCCAAGGCAAAAAACTCTGCGCCTCTACTTTCGCCGCGTTTTGTCTCGTTTACTGTTGAGGTGTCTGAGGTTGCCCATCAGGCATTGGAGCCGTAGGAGGCGCCTCGCTCCCGCCACCAGGCTCAGGCCGCAAAGTAAATTCTACTCCACGCGCCGCATTCTCGTTGACGGTGCGCTGCAAATCCAACTGAGCTTCGTCGATCACGTTTTCGCCACCGTAAGAGGTCACGTAATGCAATCGCCCGCCAGACAACCAGTAATCAGTCACCGCGTACGTCGAACCGTCCTTCAAATACAGCATGACGTATGGCGATGTTGACCCTGCCGCAGACTGGTTAGTCTCCGTCGAAGGCACCGCGAATAAGTAAGGGTTACCTTCCTGAGAAGAAGACATATCCTGCGATGTATTGTAATTCAAATCCGCGCTATAACCGTCAGAAAAGCTCCCACCGTAATATCCGAATCCGCCGCCATAACCATAGCCGTATCCGTAACATCCCCAGAACCGGTCGCACAACCCATAGCTTCCCCACCACAGCCCACCTCCCCAACCCAATCCGTAATACGGATAATTGGGATAGTAGGGATAATACGGATAGCCTGGACGGTGCGGCAGAAAAACACGAGGAGGGGAAGCCACTACAGTTTCGCGCGTGGGCGCTATGGTTCCTCGCGCCGAATTTTTCGGACCAGCAACTGCTCGGGCGTTGTTCGACGGGCCATAATAATTTGCACGCCCCGTACCCTGCCCCGCTTGTGCGGGCGGCTCCTGCCAAATATTATTACCCGCAGCAAAGCGTTCAACTTCGCGATTCGGTTCTGATTCAGATTTTACTTGCCCGCCGGCCGCCGCGTTCCCACCTTTGCTTGCTTCGGCAGAATTTGACGAACCGCCGTGGAATGGATTCCACCAGTGCCCCCCGCCGCCGCTGCTAGCCCCATTTCCGCCGCTGGCATGCGATCCGTTTGCGCCGCTTGATGGCGCACTCGCATGCGCTCCTCCGCCACTTCCTCCACCGGCGTGAGAACCTCCGCCTCCGTGTGACCCGCCGCCGGCACTCCCTCCGCCTCCATGCTGGGCAAAAGCTGGCGCTGGCGCAAATGCGAGCGCGGTAGCGAACACAATAGCGGACAGAATTCGGGAGAACGAGAACGCCTGTTGTTGATTGGCTTGCGCACGACGATTCACGGACAACTTGAAATCCTGAAGGGCCATCTTCATGTTGTATCCCTCCACCCGACTTGGCGACTGAAGGGTGCCTCTGAAGCTACCCGCTGCACTCGCTACCGTTGCAACTCTATTCTATCTCATTGGACGCGCTCCTGCTCCATATGGTTTCCTACCGCCATCGCCTGTCTTCACGCGACCATCGCAGCCATCTGCCCAAAAAACGCTATACTGCACTTGATGATTCCTTTTCTTCACATCGGTCAACACCCGATACCGACGTTTGGCCTTATGGTCGCGTGCGCCATGCTGGCCGCCTATTTTGTGCTGCGCGCCGACTTGGCGCGCCGCGGCATCGCCGACATAAAATCCGGTGAAGCGGAAACCCTCATCGCAGCTCCTTGTCTCGCTGGTTTCGTTGGCGCAAAGCTATACCATCTGCTGGAGTCCCCGGCCGAATTCTTGGCGAACCCGCTTCAGTTGCTTCTTAGTCCCTACGGTTTTGCTTGGTTTGGCGGCTTGCTGGCAGGCTTTGCCATGTTCGCGTGGGTCGCCTGGTTTTTGGCGAAACGCAGCACCACGGCGGGCAAGAAATTGTCGTTACTCACCGTCTTCGACGCCGGTTCTCCGGCAGCGGCGCTCGGCTACGGCATCGGCCGCATCGGCTGTTTCCTCTCCGGCGACGGAGATTATGGCACCCCCACGTCCTTGCCATGGGGCATGAACTTTCCGAACGGACTCGTCCCGACGATCGAGCGCGTCCATCCCACCCCAATATACGAGCTAATCGTCGCCTGCGCCATCGCGTGGTTCCTGTGGCGTATGGGCAACCCAAGCGCGGAACATCAGCATAGGCCAGGGCAGGTCTTCGCCGCGTATCTGGTCTTTACCGGTGCTGCGCGCTTCCTCGTTGAATTCATCCGCATCAATCCGCGTTCATTCTTGGGCATGTCCAACGCCCAAACCGCCGCCATACTTTCTGTCATTGCTGGCATGTGCTTGTGGTGGTGGACTCAAAAGCACTACCGCCAAGATCTGGTGAAATAAGCAATCGTTCACGGCCTCGCGGACCCTCTCGCAGCTCACTGGTGCTTCTGTGACGTGGTGGCTTTTGCCATGCGAATGGCAAGCAAGCCGTGGGAAAGCACCGCGACACTGCGCGCCGCATCCCACCTGGACGCCTAAACCGACAACACAGGATGGTCGCCGCACGGCACAACCTTGAAAGCCTTCATCCGCGTCCGTCGTTAGATTTAAATTCCGAACACTGCACTTACAGAACAGACTCAGATTGAAGACGATCCCCGTCGCCTATCGCGTCAATTACTGACCTTGCGTAGCGAAGAACAGCACCGCGTGGCCCGGGAACTACACGAAAATGCATCCAAACTCTCAGTGCCCCCAAAATGACCTTACGGCAGATTGCTCACGTAGTTCCTGAAACGGATTCACGGACGAACGGGCTTTTGGTTACGTGCAGCAGCCTCGCCGGAGATGCCATCCGCGAAGTTCGCACCATGCCCTCCATTCTTCATCCTCCCATTTTGGATGAAGCTGGCTTGGTCTCTGGGTTGCGGTCCTACACCAAGCTTTTCGGCAAGCGAAGTGGCGTCGAAGTCAATTTCACACTTCCCGAAAATCTTCCTCGCCTACCCAAGGAAATTGACCTCACGATTTTCTGTGTCATTCAGGAAGCCGACCACGAATCTCCCAAAACCGATGTCTTCATCTTCACCATGCACTTCTCGGAGGATGTCGCTCGGGAAGTTTTGCGATGCGGCGCGCGTGGTTACGTTTTGAAATCCGATGCCGACGTCGAATTGGTCGCCGACGTCCTCCATGCGCAGCAACACAAACCATTCTTTACCGGTCGCCTGGCCACGACCATGGTCGATAGTTTCGTCCACCAAGCGCGGGAAGACTCGTCTCCTACGAAGCATCCGTTGCCCGGCTGCCCTCTTACTGTCCGTGAACTCGAGATTGTTCAGCTTCTGGCCACCGGTAAAATTGGTAAAGAGGTAGCAGCCGCCGTGGGTATCTCCACGCGCACGGTCGAAAGCCATCGCAACCACATCATAAAGAAAATGAATTTCTCCAGCTTCAGCGAGCTGACGCGGGTTGCAATTCGCAATCACTTGGTTGAGCCGTAACGCGCTATTTTCGGGGTAGTGCCTCTCTCATATTTCGTATCGGCACAGCCTTTACCAGCGCCGACAACTCGTGCCATCCTGCAAACCCACGTTTCGCGAAGAATGTCGCAATTCGTCGGCCTCACCGCATCAAAACAGTAGAAAATAAATTTCTCGGGCCCCTCCCACCGAGGAGAAAGACCAGTCAATGATCAAAAGCGGCATCGTGCTTGGAGCTTGCTTATCGTACCGGGCAGCATCGTAACAGCGGCGGCCATATGGAATATGACTGGCGAAGAGGGCCGGGCCACTAACCCACGAAGTTCTCCCCGGAGCTAAAGCTTCCGGCCCGACGCAAAGCCGGAAACCACCAGGCCCATAGGGCAGTCACCACCAATGTGCCAATTCCGCCTAACATCACGGACGGCACGGTACCGAACCAGTGTGCCGCAAGGCCGGACTCGAATTGTCCCAGCTCATTCGAAGCGCCAATGAAGATCATGTCCACCGCGTTTACACGCCCGCGCATCGCGTCGGGCGTAGCGACCTGTACCAGCGTAACCCGAATCACAACGCTCACCATATCGGACGCTCCTACCAGCGCCAGCGCAATTAATGACGCAATCAAGTTGCGCGAAATCCCGAATACAATGGTGAATACGCCAAACGCCGTAACGCACCACAGCATGGTCACTCCCACTCGCCCTTTCATTGGCCGGTACGCCAGCAGGATCGCCATCGCGCCAGCGCCCACTCCAGGTGCGCTTCTCAATATCCCCAAACCCCACGGCCCGGTATGCAAGATTTCACGCGCATAGACTGGTAGCAGTGCTACCGCCCCGCCCAACAGCACCGCGAATAAGTCCAGGGAGATCGAGCCCAGCACTACCTTATGTCTCCAAATATAAGCAATCCCCGCCAGCACGCTCTTCAAATTGATCGGCTCCCGCGTTCTTTGTCGAGCCTCCAACCTGATCCGCGTCGTGCACACTATCGCTAGCAAATAGCAAGCGACGGATGTCGCATAGACAGCCGACGGCCCACGAAAGAAAGCGTACACAAGCCCACCAAGTGACGGTCCCAGTATTGTGCCAACCTGAAAAATCGTCGAATGCCACGCCACCGCATTTTGAAAATGTTCTTCAGAGACCAATTGAGGCAGCAATGCGCGGCTAACTGGTCCATTCAATGAGCGCACCACGCCCACTAGCACCAGCACGCCGTAGATCGGGCCAATCGAGTGGTAGTGAAATAACGAAACAAGCAGAAGAAGCGTCGCGCAAACTCCAAATCCCGAGTAACAAACGATTAAAAGTTTGCGCCGGTCGAACCTGTCTGCAACATGTCCGGAAACCAAAAACAATAAAATACCCGGCAGGAATTGCGCCAATCCCACATACCCCAGATCCAGCGCGCGATGTGTAATGTCGTAAATCTGCCAGGCCACCGCTACCGACAGCATTTCCATCGAAACCACGGTGAAAAAACGCGCCACCTCGTACAGCCTGAACGGCGCATGGGTAAACGCGATTCGCCCAGCTAAGTTCCCTGCCCCTGGATCAGCCATCGGCGAACCGCGCAGCCCCCTAGCTCGTGTCTCGAAATGCTAACCAGTCTATCGTCCGGACGACAGTGCGTCGCTGCCTAAGCTGTAAATTAACAGAGTCAGAACGAGCAACGTAATCACCACATACATCCAGTCCCGCTCGATCGCAAATCCCACCACCGAAAAAAATACACGCGCCACGGGCGTAGCAATCAGCAATAACAATCCCAACTGAATCAAGCCCAGCGGCTGCATTGAAAAAGCCTCGTGCACAATTGTCGGAACGTGCCTAAGCTCGGCCGGCTCTCCATGGAAACTCCTATAGTTCGGCTTCCCGCTTTTCGATTGAGCCACAGACCAAACTCCACCCAAAAACACCACGATCGCAGCTAGGAGCACCCCGGTCCGCAAAAGACGTCCCAGAAATAATTCGACCCTCTTATCCTGGGCGTTAACAAGAACCTCTCCCACAGCGTTTCCATTGCTCGCAATGACCATTACAATCTTCCTTTCAAACCCTTGAAAATCATCTCCACTGCCAACGCCGCGATGACGGTTGCAAACACCACTCGCAGCGTCTTCACCTTCGCACCCGGCAATACGCGCGCACCCGTTAACGCCCCCGCCAGCACGCCAAGCATCACCGGCATCGCCAGCCCAGGATCAATGTAGCCGTTACTCAAATAGATTCCCGCACTAGCCGCCGCGGTAACGCCAATCATGAAATTACTGGTCGTGGTCGACACTTTGAACGGAATCTTCATAGCCTGATCCATAGCCAGCACTTTCACAGCGCCAGATCCAATTCCCAACAGCCCGGACAACACGCCAGCCACGTACATCAGTCCAAATCCGATTGGCACCCGTCGCACATGGTAGGATTTCCATCCACTTTCCGTAGGATATGAACCATCTAATTTCAGGAAGCTTGCGATTCGATCCGGCGGTTCTCCGGCAGACGCCTCCTCGTAAGTTCTCGTCGAGCTGTATGCCGAATACAGCAGCATTAATCCGAATACGATTGCAATGACCGACGTCGACAAACGACCCGCCAAAAACGCTCCGCAGACCGCACCGACGGTAGTCGCCGTTTCCAGAAACATCCCCACGCGCATGTTCGAATAGCCTTCGCGTAAATAGGCCGCCGCCGCGCCTGATGAAGTCGCGATCACCGACACCAGCGACGCGCCAATCGCATATCGCATGTCCACCCCGAAAGCTAAGGTCAGCAACGGCACAAGCACCACGCCGCCACCGAGTCCGGTAAGCGAACCCAAAAATCCCGCCACGAAAGATCCCAACGCCACCACTAAACTGAATTCAAGTGTGTTCACGAAGGAAGGCCGCGCTGACGAGCAGCAAAATTACAATTCATAACATCGGTAGGCTAACACGGAGAACACACAGAAGAGCATCAACACTCAAACAGTACGGAAGTTAATTCTAAGAACGTAGCGCCACGGACTTTAGCGCGGCATTCCCCTACAGCAATACTGCTCGGAATTCAAATTCACTGAAGAAAACGCTCCAGCTTTGGATATTCCTTCCGGGCCATTTTCAAGATCTAACAGAACCATCCCAAAGCGATCCAACTACTTGTGTTCGAGAATTTTACTGTCCGCGAGGTCGTACACGTATCGAATTTCCACCGGACCGTACAAGCGTGTTCTTTCCAATCGAATTATTTCAATAAGCTGTTTACCCCCGGAAGCCGGCTCAAATGATCGAGTCACCCGGGCCCCATGGGATCCATCATATTCCGACACCAACCGATAACTTTCCTGCCAGTAAGCGTCAAACTCCTGATACTTGTCGTCCTTCGGCTTCGGAACCTTACGGCCGTCGGTGTAATAGACGCGTTCCCTCCCCAAGTCATCAGTTAAGACAATTTCCGCGTTGTTGGACTGGCCAGACGTTCCAGACATATCACCATTCGTGGCCGTGGTGTCCTTCGGAGGTGCAGTCGTCGCATCAGGCGAGCCGGTTGATCTTTTCAATGTCGGGCCTGAAGCGTCCTTCGGACTTGTGGCGGCCTGATCGTCCGTCGGAGTCGCGTTCTTGAGTGTTGGCGCTGAAGAGTCCTTTGAACTCGTAGAGTCCTTGGTGTCAGTCCCTTTCGCGGGCTCCTTCCGCGCAATTGTCAACGACCCAGCCGGATTCAACAGCTCCTGCATCTGCGATCGATCCAGTTCGCTATCGGGCCCTGGATTGCCTTTATTTCGCGGCGTCCCGTTCCCACCGCCTCCACCCCCGGGGAACGGTGACCCCATGCCTCCAATATGAATCGGACTACCCGTTCCGTTGCCGCCCCCCCCGCCATTTCCGCCCCCGCGCGGACTGCCGACGCTTCCGTCGTTCCGCGCTTCCTTCATTTTCTCCTGCGCGTCGTCACAGTCGTCCACATTCAGTCGCCAATACCCGAACAGGTCCTTCCGTTGCGGCACATGTGGTTCCGTGCGCGAACTCGTCCCCGCCACCGGCTGCGATTCGGATGAACTTTCGGCTGGGCGTATAGGTCCGGGCGCCGCTTGCGCACTAAGAACGTTCGGGAGCGCGAGGCAAGCAAACCCCAACAAACTGCAGCTCGTTAAAGCTGTGGATCCTCGAAGCCGCACAACCTTCCACATCCCCATGCTCTCCTCTCTCAGCGCGAGCCAGAATCTGACCCATAAATTTTGCATTCCTACGATTTCGCGTCAACCGAGAACACTTCCATCTAATTGCGGTCGTAATCTAAAACGATGATATACAACCGCCTGGGCCGACCCCCCCCCCCACAAATAAAGGGATGCTGAAATGGCAACTTGGGATGTAATCGTGAGAGCGTGAATGTCGACGTGCTTTATTGCGGTAGGGCGCCACCCGGAAGGCGCGCCTGGACTCTCTGCAGCAGCGCTAGGAACTCCGCGTGCTTGCTTCCTCCGGTCCCGATGCCAGCATAAGCGGCATGAATTAACTGAGTGTTGCGGGCTGAATCATTGACCCAGGGAAACGGGTTGACCGCGCCGATAGCCCAGAAGAAATCCGCCTGCGCGCCCTGCAAATTTCCTGGAACGTTAAAGTGCGCAGCAACATTTTGGCTCACTGGAGTTGACCGCAGGGCCTCGAAAACGTACCACGTCATCCCTTCTGATGTCACCCGCTCCATAGGCGCCAAATAAAACTGCGCCATCACGCCGTAAGCGCGCGGACCGTCATTGGTCTGCACAAACGTAATTCCAGAGCTGGTCTGCGCCGAAAAAAAGCCGCTCAATGTCACATCATGATGACAAGTGTAGGTCACTTGCATTAACGGCTGCGCGCTGCTGCTGTTCGGTGCAGGAGAAAAAGTCGCGCCCAGATTCTTTTCCATAGCGTCATTAATGCACGCCGGGTCGGGAGGAAAGAAATAGTAGAAAACAAAATCCAGCATGCTCATACCCGACCCGCTGGGCATGTGCATTTGCCCATCGAGCCAGGACGGGTCGTGGCCGACCAGCGGATTATCGGAGGTCGCGAACTGCAAGATCGCATATTGCTGCAGGTTCTCCAGCTCCAGAATTCCGCCCAAATGGAACGGAGGTGCGTAGGGTGCCAGCGCAGCGGGAACTGGTGAATCCCCGGAATTGTATACACGCCAAACCGCCGGCAAAGTCACCGTGACGCCATTTGCAATTCCGTAAATGACCCCGCTAGTAGTGATCTGCCCCACCGGCGTGCCAGGCTTCGCAGAAGCCTGCCCGGCGGCCCGGCCAGCCGCAACCGAGGACACAAAAAGGATTACAGTCGCAAGCCCCGCCGATTGACCTCGCTTGAATCTCATTCGCATGCGGCCCCTAAATCGACGGGAACAAGCCTCGCCCACGGCACTGCTTGCAATATTAGATTTTATATCTTACAGCTGCCGAATGCCGTCCCAGTGCGCTACGCCCTCTTCACAGACTTGCGGCGGCCTCGGCGTTTCGCGGGGGGCGTGGCGGGCGGTTCACCGACCAACTCGGCGGACCACATTGCGGTAACGAACTTTTTAACACCGTGATCATCGAAATCAATCGTAGTGCGCTCGGTGTTGGATTCGGTAACGATCCCCATGCCGTATTGCTGGTGCCGAATTGACTGTCCTTCCACTAGTATTTGCACCGATCCCTCCTTGGGTTGTTATGAATTTGCTGTCATCCGCTTTAATGCCTCGCGGCGCACTAAGGCCGGCAGAGCATTCCTCGGATCGCATGCCGGGACTTGCTCCCAGCAAGGCAGGGGCTGGTAACCCGTGCTCGTCTATACATGACGCCGCACAAAAGTACCGGCGCTCTAAATTCTCGCTTGAAAGCCAGAGATCAGTACGCCCTGAGTAATACCAAATAAAGTAGCCAGGCCGCCGCGTGCCTCGGCAGTTGCCGTTCCACATACCGCCGTCAATTCAAGGCCGGCCGACCAGCGGACACCTCAAACAGACCTCGCCCTAGGTGTTACGCCACGCCAGTTCGAATCAAAACGGAGTTAGAGACCTACTACGTTCTCGGCCTGAAGGCCCTTCGGTCCCTGCTTTACTTCGAACTCAACAGCCTGTCCCTCATTAAGGGACTTATAACCTTCGCCCTGAATGGCCGAAAAGTGTACGAAAACATCCTCGCCGGACTGGCGCTGGATGAATCCGTAACCCTTTGCTGCATTAAACCACTTAACTGTACCTTGCTCTCTGCTCACGGGACAACTGCTCCTACGTTATTCATTCGGTGGCTCTTAGCCACCTAGAAAGCTATTTGTTCGCTCTGGGTTCCTTTTGCCCGGCACAAAAAAAGGCTGTCGGACGTTTGCCCGGCAGCGTGATAAAACCAGTGCCAAAACAGAACTCTAAGAGCAACAAACGCACTTTAACAGTAACACATTTTCCTGCCTCCTCGCAACGCCCGCGAGCGCACGGGCAGTTACTCGGAACGACTAATGGTCCCGTTTCGCCTCTAGTTACCCGCCTAATATTGCAAATTCAATGTACCAACCAGAACCCGGGTCGGATCCGAATCGAAAAGCAGCCCTGTGTTGGCGTCAATTACATAAAACGTTATGTCGTAGGTGACGTTTGGATTCATGCCCGCGATTACCGCGGTAGATCGACCGGTTGTAGAATCTGGCGTCATTACCGTCGTGGTTGCAGCATTCACAGGGTCATTAGGATTAACCGCGTTAAAGGTATTGATATCGATAGTCCCAGCACAACTACTCCCCGTCGTCGTTATGCAGTTCGTACCCCACGTCACCTGGCCTGATACGTCTTGCTGGTACAACGCGGGCAGATCACGGAAAAATCCTTGTCCCGCCAGCCGGAAGCTATAGTGGTTGCCAGTCAACCCAGTCGGAATCGAAGTTTGCTGGTAGGCGGTGCCCGTGGCCATCGCCGTAGAATCAATCTCAAGCATCACGGCTGATGATTGCGCGGTCTGGTAGACCGAAAATTCCTGCGTTGCTGAACTAGCGCCGCCAGCGCAGGTTCCCGTCGATAAATTCAAATTCAAATCGATGCGTCCGGTCGTAGTATCCACGGTGTAGGTACATGCACCTAACACCGTGTCTTGCGTCACTGTACCGGCATTGTTGCTATCCAGCACGCCACTCGCCGTCGCACCCGCACCGCTCGAATTGAAAACTCCCCCTGCCGCATACGGCCCGGTCGCGGAATTTCCTCCAACAGTAAAAGCATAGTTACCACTGGTCAAAGTCGCCGGAACGAATACTGTTCCCGTCAAACCCGCGTAGATGTCGCCAGACGAGTAACCGTTGGCGTCGATTTCGACGATATGCAGCTGTGTACTTTGTTCCGACGAAGTAGTATTTACGATGTAAAACGCATATTGTATCGACCCTGTTGTTGTGCTGCTCAACGTAATCGTTCCCCGCCCAGTCCCGGGAAAAGTACTGTCCATTGCGTACGTTCCAGAGAGCGTCCTGTCGCCGATGGTTACCGTGCCGCCGGGATTCAGACGGTCATTCACATCCAGAATCGCGTTTGTATTCGGAATTAAGCCCGCACCATTGGCCGAGAATTTCCCTGCCATTCCCTGAGCATAAAACGTCTTATCGCCACCGGCCACAGCGAATACGTAAGGACCGGAAAGCGCGATGGCCGAATTTGTCAGCCCATTCAAATTTTGCTGATCAATTGTTCCGCTGCCATTTGTTTTGACATCAAAACGCGTCAGCAAAGCGTGCTGGAAATTTGTCAGCACGAATTGCCAGGTATTCACAGTCCCCTGCCCCGCGCCTGTCCCTGATCCAACGTTAATGCTCGCAGTTCCACGTCCGTCCGGCCCAACGGTATAAGTTCCGGAAATGGAAACCTGCGTCGACGCACCTGCCGAATAACTGTCCACATCTTCTACGCCGCTCGTTATATGTCCGCTTCCGTCGGCCTGGAAACTACCCGCCACCGCCAGAAATCCTGACTGATCATTGCCGACGTACGAGAACGCGAACGGCCCCGACAGGGAATGGTCGGAAAAAACGATCGTTGCGGTTGAGGTCGCCGTCGCTGTTCCATTGACCGCCGTGATGGTAACTGTCCCTGCTGGTGGCGGAGAAGGCGGGGCCGTATAAAGCCCGTTTGAATCGATGCTGCCAATGTTGCCACCACTCGTCGAGGAAACCGACCAGGTAACCGCCGAATCATTTTCGTTGTTCAAAATTGCGGTGAACTGAAATGTCCCGCCTGCTGGAACCTGTGCGCTCGTAGGGTTAACCGAAAGCCCCGTCCCTATTCCGATTGTCGCCACCGCCGTATTCGATGTAACCAAATTGCTGTTGGTGGTTGACGATGGAACCTGTGGAGTCGTCGCCGTGATATTTACCTCACCGCTGTTGGTGTTCGGCACCACTGCAGGAGCCGTATAAACTCCCACGAGCGCGTCAACGGACGACGCTCCAATTGTACCAACGCTCGAATTGCCGCCGGCGACGCCGTTGACGTACCAAGTGACCACCGTAGTCGTAGTCGAGGTCGATGTATTGGATAACGCAACCGTCGCAGTAAATTCCGTCGTCTCGTTGATACCAACACTCACAGTGGTCGGTGAAATCGCGACGCTTTTCACCGTCACAGTGCCGCTTCCCCCTCCACACGCTGAGATGCTAATGAGCAACGCAATTGAAAGTATAAGTAGAGGTGAAGCCGGCATCCGTCGCATCAGCGGCCTTCCTTTCGAGTCCTCGGCGCAATGTTGCTGCGACAAGCCAGAGACCGGGCACCTGTTTCAGCCTCAAATACGTCTCGTGCGAAGTAACCGTGTGCCCCTTGCAGCGTCTGATGTCTGGTCATTTCCCTCAGTATTCTCACTATCGCGAATTAATCCAGGACGACACACACGTGGATAACCGTATTCCCCTGGAAGATCAAAAAGTTCCAATTCTTAGAAGTACTGGAGCGCCGTTCGGTTGCCCCCAAATTCCTGACCCCTACGGGCATAACTGGAGCAAAACCCGAAACATTCTACCTCGACCCCTCTGCAATTCAATTATCAACTTTATGGTTTCCGGTTACCGCGCGATCTATCCCGCGATCACGATGAGAACCAGCGCGGACGGCAGATTTGCGGAATGCTTGCAACAACATATCGGCCGGGCTAACCTCAAATGTTCAACGCAGCCGACAAATATAGACCGGTGTCTTTTACGGTTATACGGCTATTAACTCCACCCCGTAGCGTCCGCATATTCATGTTTAATAAGAACTGGCCGGGAGCGCTCTAGCCACTGTCGCGCCCGCTTTAATCAAAATCCACTCTGAGAGGACCGGATGAAATCGTTTCTTAAGCTTTTGCTTCTTGCCGTGGCAGTTGCCATCACGTTCTTATCGTCGCTAGCTACCCGTGATCTGCAGGCGCAGGGAAAGCACCCTGCTTATCTCCATGCGCTTTCTGATTTGCGCGATGCGCGCGCTCATCTCCAACGCCCGGATGGTGGCGCCTTGCGCGCGGAAGAGAGCGCCGCGATTCACAACATCGATGAGGCCATTGCGGAGGTAAAGCGCGCCGCCATCGACGATGGCAAGAATATCGAAGACCATTCCCCGGTTGATGTTCATATGCCTTGGGCCGGACGTCTGCACAAAACTCATGACCTGCTCTCTAAGGCCCGCCACGATGTGGCCAAGGAAGAAGACAATCCCGAAACCCGAGGCCTCCAGGCTCGCGTCCTCGAGCACATCGACCACGCGATCCATCACGTCGATGCTGCCCTCGCTGTCGTCGAGAGCCGTTAGGATAAACGCGACTACGGCTAACAATTCAAAGGTTAGTTTCAATTCCGAGCCGGGCTCTTTGCGCCGGCCCGTTTTTGTTGCTCTCGGTCAACCAACCCGTCACGGTAGTCGATCTTCAAATCCAGCATGCAACACACCGCAAGGCCTGGCACTCCGGAAATCCGTGCCAAGCGCCCATCCTGAGCCCTGCCGGCTTCGTTGAAAAATTGTATCCGGCGGTTCTGCCCTGGGCCGCGTTGGGCTAGAATTACACCCGCCTGCTTCGCCACACTGGGAGAGAGTGGTCGCATCACACGATCAAGCCTGACGCCGCACCTGCGCCGAATATCCTGGTCGTAGACGATGATGTCGAGCTGTGCGATCTCCTGCGTGAATATTTGGAACCTGAAGGATTTCACATCGATGTCGCACCCAACGGCGCCCAGGGAGTTCGCAAAGCGCTTTCTGGAGACTACGCTTTGGCCGTTTTGGATGTAATGCTTCCCGAGGTTGACGGCTTCGAGGCACTCCGGCGCATCAGGGCCAAATCTCATCTACCCGTGATCATGCTCACGGCCCGCGGCGATGACGTCGATCGCATTCACGGTCTCGAAATCGGCGCCGACGACTACTTGATGAAGCCTTTCAATCCTCGCGAGCTTGCCGCACGGATTCAGGCTTTCTTGCGGCGCAGCGCCACTTCCCTCCCGGACCTGGCTTCGGTCGCCCCCGAAACGATTGTTCTCGGGGACATCGAACTCGACCACGGTGCGCGTACGGTTCGGCGCGGGAATTCAAGAAGTCGAATTGACGTCCGTTCAATTTGATCTTTTGGCCTATTTTCTGAAGACTCCCGGTCACGTCATCTCTCGCGACGACATGGTTAAAGCCGTTCTGCGCCGCGAAATCGCCTTGTTAGATCGCAGCATCGATGTCCATGTAAGTAATTTACGCAAGAACCTAGGCCCGGCGCCAGACGGCGGAGACCGCATCCGTGCGATCCGAGGTTTTGGATACATCTATGTACTTCCGGGCAAAAGCAAGACTCGGTTAATCAAAATGCAACGACTATATTTCAAAATTTTCTTGTGGTTCTGGCTGGCGATGATACTTGTCAGCGGCACTCTGATTTTTTCCGTCGTGACTACGCAGCAGGAATTCACCGCCAGCGGCACCAAACAGTACGACGAGATCCTGACGTCACTCGTGGCTTCTCGAGCGGCTGACCTGGTTGAAGATCACGGCATGGGCGCTCTGGCCGATTATCTTGAATCACTCGACACCACTTTGCACTGGCAGGCTTTTCTGTTCGACGACGAAGGCAACGAAATTCTTTCACAGCCCACGCCCGCAGAAGCTAACGCCATCGCTCAGGCTGCGTTGCAAACCAGCGACACAAAATTTCTGATCGCCCACGGCAGAAAGTACGTTGCGAAACGAACTGTTGGTTCAGACGGCACCGGTTACGTCTTCGTAATGGGCTCCGATGTGCCCTCGGTTACCAGCATTTTGCGCGCTCCCCTAGCGATTCAAATCATGCGTGCATTGGTGGTAGCGCTCATGGCCGGCCTGGTATGTTTCTGGCTCGCGCGTTACATCACTGCTCCCATTCGTCAGCTGAGCGTCGCCACCCATCGATTGGCCGCCGGTAATTTTGGCGGCTCGCGTGGACGGCTCCGCCACGCTACGCCAGGATGAAGTGGCCGAACTCGGCCGCGACTTCAATCACATGGCCGAGCAGATTGAATCGCTGATGTCCTCGCAGCGCCGCTTAATTCGCGATATCTCCCACGAATTGCGTTCGCCCCTCGCTCGCTTGGGGGTTGCTTTAGGTCTGGCCCGCAGGCACTCCACTTCCGAATCGGCCGGCGCTCTGAACCGCATCGAACTGGAAGCCGAAAGGCTGAATGGGTTAATTGGAAGTCTGTTGCGCTTGGCGCGACTCGAAAGCGGTGAGGCGCTAATGGATCGAGGCATCGTCGATCTGGATGCGCTGATACCTGAGGTTGTGGCCGACTCGGACTTCGAAGCTCGCGGCCGCAACCGCTTTGTTCGAATCATCGCCTCGGAACCGTGCTCAGTCAACGGCAATCGCGAACTCGTCCGCAGCGCGATCGAAAACGTGATTCGTAACGCCGTCACCTACACGGACGAAAATACCGAAGTAGAAGTTAGCCTCTCCTGTTCAGAAAATCGCTCTGAGAAGCAAGCCACTGTCCGGGTCCATGATCACGGGCGGGGAGTTCCGATTGAACTTCTCCGCGACATTTTCATTCCCTTTTATCGCGTGGCTGACGCACGCGAACGCTCCACGGGGGGCACCGGTCTCGGACTATCAATCGCCGAACGTGCCGTGCACCTGCACGGCGGCAATGTGAAGGCTGAAAACTCGCCTGAAGGCGGCTTGGTCATCGAGCTGCGGTTTCCAGCCATCGTTGCCACTAAGCCCGATTCCACCCAAAATTTGACGCCGGTCTGAAATCTTCCTGCGGGGACCCCGGGGCGAACGTGCCCAGGACCCTAGTACTACATACAGACCCTAACCGACGTACCCCAAAAATGTGCCTTCCACACTACTGCTTAGGCCAGCGCAGCTTGGTAACTTGCATCAGGAACACTTTTTTGAAGAGAGGTCCCGTGATCAAGGCATCCAAGTTTATTCGCCCTACAGTCAATCAGCAAACCCCAGAATCGGCCTCTGGGCACTCGAACAATACCGCTCACGCTCTCGATAGTTCACTCACCAGCGTATGCCCTGCTACCACCAGACCTGCTGGCGCCTGCACAACTGAATCCATCGATCTCGAAACCATCGTCAACTCGGCGGACACAACACACGGGACAGCGCAACAAGAAATCGTCGCGGAAATGAGCGCCGTTGCCGAAGAGTTTGTCACCGAACAGCAGCATCAGGGACATTCCCACACAACCGGCCAAACCGCCTCAAGCGCGCATTCGATGGCTGCTTCGTTGCAACACACTGCCAGCGCGCTCACCGGCAAACCGGCTCAAGATCGCCGTCGCAAGCACCGTGCATTAATCTCTGCTCCGATCCGAGTGCGTGGCATTGACGTCACCAGCGACGGTCCCGACGAAATCGCCACTACGGTCGATGTTTCTCGTGTCGGCATCCTTTTACATACCCGGCTCGATTGTTACTACCGCGCCATGGAAGTCGCGGTCGTATTTCCCTACAGCAATTCTCAGAATGCCATCCACGCAGAGCAAATCGGCCGCGTGGCTCGCATCACCGATGTTGGCGATGGAACGCGTGCCGTCGCGATTGCGCTAGGCACACCCGAAGCCGTTGCACCTTCCTCGGGCGTTACGCCGCGGGAATCGCTGCGCATCTCGACCTCAACCGCGCCTGAAACCAAAAAACCTCTGGTTCTCGCCATGGACACGGACGAAACGCTTCGCGACACCCTGAAAAACTTCCTGCAAAATGAAGGCTACGACGTAATCGCCGTCGGCAACGCCGCTGATGCGCGAGAAGTTCTCAACTTGTTCACGCCGGCATTAATCGTTGCCGAGGTCGAAGGCGACGGTACTCCCGGATACGATATCTGCGCCTTCGTAAAAGCAAGCCCGCGGCTGAAGCAGATTCCCGTGGTGCTGACCACGAATTCCGCGTATCCCAGCGATTACGCAAATGCTCATGCCCTCGGCGCCGTTGTGTGCATGGCCAAACCCTACAAACAGGATCGCATGGGCCACATCGTCCGCCTGCTTGCTCCGTTGCCGGAACATCTGCGAAAAATCGCAGCGCCGCGCGCCGCCGATCCCACTCGACTTCCCGGCCGCGATTGCACGCTGAACGGCCGCATGCAGAGCATCGTGCGCGGTAATACCAACACAAAAAAATCCAACATTAACGGAACCGGCAAATCTCGCTTCAAGTTCCCGTCATTCCGCTGAGCTTGAGTCTCGCTCGCGGCTCCAATTAAAGCAGCATACCGTCGTACTCTTGCAGCAACTCGTCCGCGCTGCGGTCTCTATCTCTAAAAATGTTTGTGCTTCCACACTGATCTCACCTGATTCGCGATGCCTGATCATCGTACGTAGTCATCGCTGGCAATCGAACCTGTACTAAAACTGTCCTCTTTGCCAGATTGACGGTTTGGTATCGCAACAATATCGTCCGCACATCAATACAGTTCGCACCCGGTCTTTGAACTGGTCGATACAACGCGACCGCCGTTCCAGTGGTTAACTTACCCGCCAATTAACCTCCGGATTTCCTATGACGGAAGTGTGTTTACGTTTTTCCGATTTGGAACAAAAGGAGGCCCGATGAAAGAAGTGAAACGCACCGGCAAAATCATTAAGACATGTACTAAGTTCATTACACTATCAATACTTATGACTGCTACTTCCGTCTTGGCACAGTCCCGAAACGGAAATCAGGGCGGCCAAGGCTTTGGTGGTGGTCCAGGGCGGAGGACAAAACGGTGGCGTGAGCGATCCCGGCGTTCGCAGCGACGCCGTCGTTGTCGGCACGCCCCTGTCTACCTTAAGCCCGTCGGAGTTACAATTCTTCGAGGATGGCCTATCGCGCTTCACGCAGCTCGATTCCGTCACCGGTCAAATCGGCGGCGAACCGGGATTGGGTCTCGGCCCCGGATTCAATTCCAATAGCTGCTCCAGTTGCCACGCTCAACCCACAGCTGGTGGCTCCAGTCCCAGCTCATCATTTTTTCCGTTCGTCGGTCCGAACCCACAAATAGCCGCTGCGAACGATGCGGGCGCTTCCAATTCAATTCCCTCTTTCATCACCACTGACGGCCCGGTCCGCGAAGCTCGCTTCCCGTTCGCCATTAGTGCCAGTGGCGCAGTCACTCAGACTCCTGACGGCGGTGTTCACGATGTCTTCACCATCGCCGGCCGCTCCGACGCCCCAGGTTGCATCTTGCCTCAGCCGAATTTCGAACAAGCACAGCGCGAAGGCAACATTATCTACCGAATCCCCACGCCCGTTTTCGGCGCGGGGCTCATCGAAAACATCGCAGACGGAACTATCCTCGCAAACATGGCCGCCAACGCCCAGCTCAAAGCTCAGCTCGGCATCTCCGGTCACCCCAACACCAGCGCAAACGACGGATCGATCACGCGTTTCGGCTGGAAAGCCCAGAACAAGTCGCTGATAATTTTCTCCGGCGAAGCTTACAACGTGGAAATGGGCGTCACAAACGAGGCGTTTCCAACGGAGCGTGCCAATCCGCCTGCTTCCTGTCTGTATAATCCAACTCCGGAGGACGGCACGAATTTCACCTCTTCCGGCGCGGCAATTCCCAGCGACATTGTTGCCTTCTCCGATTTCATGCGCTTCCTCGCGCCGCCAGTTCCGTCCACAAATGGAATTCCCGGCAATCCGAGCGTGGAATCAATTCAGACCGGACAGGCGGTCTTCAACCAGGTTCACTGCAACATGTGCCACACCCCAACTCTTCAGACTGCAACCTCTTACTACACAGCGGCGCTAAACAACCAGCCAGTAGGGCTATTCTCGGATTTGCTCGTTCACCACATGGGCCAGGGACTCGCCGACAATGTTTCTCAAGGTTCAGCCGGTCCCGATGAATTTCGCAGCGCTCCTCTGTGGGGCGTCGGCCAACGCATCTTCTTCCTGCACGATGGTCGCGCAAATCCCACAAACGGCGGCTTGCGGACCGCCATCGAGGCTCACGCCAGCCGCGGCTCGGAAGCGAACCAGGTAATCTCGCTGTTCAATCAATTGCCGCCACAGGAAAAGCAAGCATTATTGAATTTCCTGCGATCGCTGTAACGCCGTAAGTTGCTGTGCAACGAATTGAGGAAGTGAAGCGAAGTCGTACAACGCGTTGTAACAACCGTGCCAGGCGGCCCGATCCCCCGGCCGCTGGCAAATCATAGCCGGCGCGGTTCCTGGAGCGCGCCGGCTACAGTGCATTATTCACATCCACATTTTCCACACAGCGCCGACGGGCCCACGAAATGAGCTCGTGAATTTGTAGCGGCCGCCTTCGGGCGGGTAGAGTTTCGTCTTGTAACTTTAGCCCGGCTCTAGCCGCGAGGCGCGTATTCTCTACTAGTCCTCGAACTCTGACCCTGCCGTATACTCGATAGGTGCCCAATCCCCGCGCGATAATTCCTCATCATCACCCAGCTCTGCTCGTGATCATCATCGCGCTTATCGCGTGCGCCACCACAGATTTGGGCGATGCAGGCTTATCTCCCATGGCCTTCGCGCAGATTGCCGGCCACAAAAAAAAGATTCCGCCTCTTGAGCAACTGTACGTAGTCACTCAGGCCATCTTCCACAACGATCCCAAGTGGGTCGACCACATTCTAGAAATTCGCCCCGGGTCTGAAGGGGTCCTAATCCGCGAAATTCGCATCGCCCCGCTTAACGCGAGCTGCCCGCGTAGCGTAACCGTACGCGCAATCGACCGCACACTCCCCTCCACCACAGTCGAAAAAGTGGCCGCGAAATTCCCGATCTGCTCCTACGCCGAAGAGGATGTAGCAGGAATGATCAACGTCGCCAAACACGAAGGCACTGTCAGCTCAACCGACGATAGCGCCAGCCAAACAATCGTGGCTACCTGTGGCATGAAGCAGAAAATGTTCGAGCTTCCCGATGAGGAAACATTGCGGTTTGAAGCCTTACGTCACGCTGACGCACACGTAGCCGCGTTCTGGGATCTGGCTGCCACCATCGAGGACCGTGCGTTTGGTGAAGACTTCTCGCTGGCGAAAGTCACTCCAGAAGAAGACAAGAAATTCCAGGCCTTAGGCGCGAAAGTCTTCTCCGAAATAAAGTCCGGCCGCTACGATCAGGGCTTCGCGGATCAATTCTGCGCGTACGCAGAGTGTCAAGCTCACAACGCCGCCTCAGCCTTGCAGGGCTACACCGGCGCAATCTTTGATTGCCCCCGGAAATAAACCACTGATATTGTCGTCGACATTGGGGTGGGTTGAGGGTGATGTTGAGGTTGACGTCATCCTGAGCGAAGGACCTCTCTTCGCCTCTGCGTAATCGCCTTTTTCGTTTCCCTCTCGACGGCAAAAAAAATGCCCCATTCCTCCGGCGGGAAGAACGGGGCGGAAATCCAATCCGAAATCTACCTCTTTTCGACTTGGTCCTTGACCAGCATGGCAATAGTTTCCGCGGTCGCTTTTTCGCCCCGCGCAGTATTCTCGCGGTTCAGCGTGTAGGTCATCAACACAGCGCCCGAGCGTCCATCCACCAACTGCAAGGTCGGTACATCCTGTGAGTGGTGCGACTGCTTGGACGACACCGAAACCACATCCGCATTCTCACCAGCCCATTTCACCTGGAGAATGTAAGTAGCGCGCGCTTCGAACATATCAGGCCCAACCGACACATGCTTCCTCTGCAAAGCGACTGAGAGAAACTTCTCGAACCCCTGCATCGGCTCAATAAAGAGGGTCGGAGTCGCATTATGCCCGGTGCTACGCGCCGCGGGCTGCAGTTCGAACGCAGCATCATTCGGCGGCACGTGTCCAGATGCTAAATTCTGTCCCTGGTCGGCACTCGCCGAACCCGACTGCGAAACCGTGTGGCAGGCCGTACCGTTCACCACCGTTTCATCAGGATTCACAAAATATCCGGAACTCCCCAAATCGCGGCATACCGTCTGGCCGGTCGTGGGCTGTTGCTGCGCAAACGCGGCCCCCGAAGTGAACAGCACTGCGGCAAACAAACTAGCAGCGGCTTTCATGGCATTACCTCCAGCCACAGATTGCGACAATCAACCGCCGTTGGATAGATGACGTTGGTACTAAGCAAACAGCCAGGAAGTACCTCCGCAGCAGCACGCCTCCCGCTGGCAGCGTTCTAAAATCCTAAAATTAATTTGGCTTGGTAGCTGAAGTACGTTCTTACCAATGCGGCGGGGCTTGTACGTGTGAAGACAACGCGGTGACAGGGGTCGCCTGCGGAGCCGCAACTACAAAATACCCAGGACGCGTTCGCATAGTAACTCCGGCCTTTCCACAGTCACTCTGGTCTGGTGAAACCCACAGTCTGCTCGGACGACGGCGTATAACTCAAGACATACTGCGTGAAGTTCGCTTGCGATTCGCTCCACTGCGCCTCTTATCGTCCCGGTGCGAATTGCGCGATAGTGTACGCTGCCGGTCCTCGCTGTCGCGACTTCCAGCTGATGATTTTTGATCTCATTCGTTCCGCGCGTAATCAGCCAGATCGTCGGAGTCACCAGATCGATGTAGGCGGTCATAGACGTCACCCTGCGACTTTGGAGCCGAACTCGATAGCGGACGGCGTCAGCGCGCTGCTAGGCGAAGAACAATTCTTCCAAACGCTTAGGCCGTGGGCGTCGCCGTCAAGGTTTAAAAATAGCGGCGCGGCGTTTAGCTCGGCAATCTCCGTATGGCGTTCCTTGCGAGGTATCCAAAATCGGAATCAATATCCCAACACGGTTGGCATCCCTTCTCCGGTGAAGCAGGAAGGGAGCACAGCGGGTGATCTGCTGTTGATTTACAGGTGTGCGCGTGCCTAAGACGATCTGCGAATCCACCACAACACTCTGCCAACGATTCGCCAGTTGCGGTCCTTCCCCAGCGGAATAGGCTTGTAATCGCGGTTTTCAGACTCGAGTAGCTGCATCCCTTTCAACAGCAGAAATCGCGACAGCGTCAGCCCGGTTTTTCGATTCCACGCCACAACGATCTTCCCGTTGAGCTTGGACATATCAATGGCCGAGCAATCCACCGCCACAATATCCCCGCTATAAATCAGCGGGCTCATTGAC
Source organism: uncultured Acidobacteriota bacterium (assembly GCA_963703675.1). Lineage (GTDB taxonomy): Bacteria > Acidobacteriota > Terriglobia > Acidiferrales > UBA7541 > Palsa-295. The sequence goes on from CAVPFH010000022.1 coordinate 425,570, forward strand.
GAGCCGCGCACGCGCAAACAACTGGTAGCGGCAGGATTGGGGCACCACAGAATTGGTGCAGCAATCATTTCAGCCACATTTGCCTGGTCAAGGTCCAGCACCTGGTCGCCCTTCTCTCCGTGCGCACCGGCATGAACATCCAACACCGGAAGGGCTACCAGTTTGGTCTTCGCTCTGGCCTTAGCAACCGTATGACCGCCGCCAGCCACAACAATTTCGAAATCAGGGAAGTTCGCCTCGCGCATAATCCCGCCGCCTTCCGGGAACATCCTGGAAACGTCGGCGCTTTTCATCCCGGCGCGCGTCCAAAACCAGGAGGCCTCCGGCTCGCCCGCGAGATTGCCCATTTGGATATAAGCTTCAGAAGTTGGCTCGTGACTACCACTTTCCCAACGAGACAGCGCCATTGCGGAGTAGTTTAAGCGCGCCGCGAACTCAGACTGGTTCAAGCCCAGACGACGTCTAACCTTCAGGATTTTGCTGGCCCACTCTGGAAGGGAACGTTTACCAGGCTTCATTTGTGTTGCCTATCTAACGAATACGGAATAACATCCATGTTAGGGTGTCACGCTCAAACTCGACCGAGGCACCTTAAAGGAAGTCATGAATCGTGACAAAGCCGATGATAACACGCGACCGTTTCAAGCGCTCACACTTTTTCGTGGTCTGTACAAGCGTATTGCCACCAAGCTGGACGTAGACCCCTCCTATGTTAGCCGTGTCGCTCGCGGCGAGCGCCAGTCCGAAGTGATCGAAGCGGCCCTCCGCAAGGAAATGCAAAAGATTCTCGGCGACGGCCACGGCGACGGACACCGTCTCGATGGCCACGGCTCGAAAGCACATCGCGATGGCCAGGGTGCCAAAGGCCAGCGTGTAGAAGGCGCTGGTCGTCACGCAGCCCTCAGTGAAGCTACTGTCAATAATAATCGTAGCCATACCGTCATTTCCCACGGAAGACCAAAAGCCAAGCATGGATCGACCCCAGTTCGTAAAACCTAACTTACCCGGATTTCCGGCGCGGACCTGATTGCGCAGTCTTTGCCCGAAGCATCCCACAGTTGAGCGTCCTTCAACGCTGCGTTGGGAACGATCACCCGGATCGCTGTGCCAGCGCCGTCCGATGCAATTTCAAACCTCCCGTTCAGCCCCTGAACTCTTTCTCTCATCCCACGGACGCCGACCCCTGAAGAATTCGCGGACATAATTCTTGCCATTACCTCGCGCGAAATCCCCTTGCCGTCGTCTCTCACTTCCAAAACAAGCCCTTCAGGGGTCCGGTCGATGCGGATTTCGGCCGTGGCGCTGGCCGAATGCCGGTGTACGTTGGTGAGCGATTCCTGGATGATGCGAAATACCGACGTCTCCACGGAAGATGATAGACGCCCCACATTTTCAGAAATATCCAGGAAGATGCGGATTTTGCTTCTTTCGCAGAATCCTTCCACGTACCAGCGCACCGCCGATTCCAGTCCCAGCTCGTCGAGTAGCGGTGGGTGCAGCAAATACGAGACGGTGCGGACTTCATCCAGAAGCTTGCGCACCAGGTTGCCGCAGTCAGACGCCATCTCCGCGATCTTGGGGTTCACTTTCTTGGCTTCGTTGCGCAGCGGGCCGAGTGTCATCGATAGCGCCGCCAATCCCTGGCCTGCGCCATCATGCAAATCCCGGGCGATCCTGCGCCGTTCTTCGTCGCGTACATGCATAAGTTGCGTGGATAGATCGCGGAGCCCATCATTGATCAATGCCAACACTTTGGCCTGGTCGTGAACGAGGCGATTTCTTTCCTCCAGCTCGGCGGTCCTCTCCTTGATGCGAGTTTCCGATTCCTCCTGGGTCTTGCGATACGATTCCTCGGCGCCGCGGAACCGCCCCATGGTGCGGCGATTCAGTTCTCCGAACGCGACGAAAGCCAATGAAACAAATAGATACGCGGCAGTCGTTACCGGATTTTCAGAGTGCCCGAAACGGATCGAGTTTACCGGTTGCGCGAAAAGGAAGTTTGCGCAGAAGAAGCCGAAACTCGCAGTGAAAAGCGCTGGCCATGCGCCCCGTACCAGGAAGCCACGGCGGTCGCGGCGAAAAGCAAAGTGTAGGGATGCGAAGTGAGAAGAAATGGTGCAAGCACGGCTCGCAGCGCCAGCGCGGCACAGATTGCGATCAGCCCAAACAAAAAGCTCTTCAGATTGGCGTTGGGTGAGGGTAGGACGATTCTATGAACAGCGGACATCGGGCGCCTGCGAAACGTGTCGATCGTAGCTAACATCGCGATACTACCACAAGTGTTAAACCGGTTCCGTCGATAATTTTGCGAGGGAAGGAAGGAATCGCAGCAGTTGCGATCGACCACGGCACAAGAAAAGGAAGAGCATCTCGCCCGTACTCTTCATTGGAGCAGGTGCTATTATTTCGTTGCTTTCTTTTTGAGAGGACCGATGAAGAAATCATATGGCGCGGGAAACTCACTCATTCAGACCCTCCGGAAGGCATTTACGCCGATCGATTCCCTCTGGACGCATCGAATAGTTCTCTCGTTGCTGCTCGTATTTTTATTTTCGAGTGCGTCTAGGGCACAAAGGCAAACGCCCTCGCCCGCTCTGCTCGTTTTGAACAAATCGGAAAATTCCCTGACCATCGTTGATCCATCAACCAAGCAGGTCGTAGCGCGCATCGCCACGGGCGAAGGCCCGCACGAGGTAGCCGCATCGGACGACGGGAAACTAGCATTCGTCACCAACTATGGCGCGAAGACTCCCGGCAATTCCCTTTCGGTGATTGATCTTACCGAGCAAAAAGAAATTCGCCGCGTGGATCTGGGCCCCTTGGGCCGCCCGCACGGCATCCTATTCGCCGACGGCAAAGTTTACTTCACCGCCGAACTGAACAAATTGATCGCTCGCTACGATCCGGCCACCAACAAAGTCGACTGGCTTCTTGGCATTGGCCAAAACCGCACGCACATGTTGGTGCGCACCAAATACCTGAACGAGATCTTCACCTCCAACGTGGACTCGAACACAATCACAGCCATTGAGAAAAGCTCCGACGCATCAGGGTGGAAAGAAACAAACATCCCGGTCGGCAAAGGCCCCGAAGGAATAGACATTTCTCCTGATGACAAAGAAGTCTGGGCAGCAAATTCCGGCGACGGCACAGTCTCAATAATCGACACGTCGACCAGCAAAGTCATTCACACCTTCAACGTACGCACCAAGCACTCGAACCGCCTGAAATTCACAAACGACGGCAAACTCGTGCTGATCTCAGATCCAGCGGCTAACGAACTTGTGGTAGTGGATGCAGCCACGCGGAAATTCTTGAAGCAGATCAACGTAGGAAAGGGTCCTGGAGGAATCCTGATCGCGCCACAAGGTGATCGTGCCTACGTCGCTCTAGCAGGCGACAACGCCGTGGCGGTAATCGATCTTCACAAACTCGACGTAGTCGACCGCATACCAACAGGCCAAGGCCCCGACGGCCTAGCTAGCCTGGGTCGAATGCCACTAACCAAAATGAACTAAAGCGCCGTAGGCGACATGATCACAATCGCCGTTCCGAGCGCAGGGAGGGACCCGTTTCTAGGTTTTGACTTCGTGGCAGCAAGCCAGGGCTACCCGCAACGAATCATAGTTAAATTTGTAGCGGCGGCCTTCAAGCCGGCAGCTTTCGCGATTGACGACACAGACATCGAACTCAGCGAGGGACCTCCGTTCCATCCAGCCTGAGAAATCCCCGCGAATCCTCCAAGTCGCGCGCCACATCCAACGTAAAAGACCATTTCAAGGAGCCACCCAAAAATGGAATTCAGAACACTAGGCCGTTCAGGGCTAAAAGTCCCGGTTCTAGGCCTGGGCACTGGCACATTCGGCGGAACAAACGAATTTTTCCGCGCGTGGGGAAACACGGGCGTTGAAGAAGCCACCAAACTCGTCGACATCTGCCTGGACGCCGGCGTCAACCTGTTTGACACCGCCGATATTTATTCGGACGGCGCGTCGGAAACAGTTCTCGGCGGCGCGATTGCCGGTCGGCGCGACAAAGTTCTGATCTCCACGAAAGCCACCTTCAAAACGGGTCAGGGGCCAAACGACGTCGGTTCTTCGCGCCATCACTTGATCCAAGCCTGCGAAGGCAGCCTGCGCCGACTCAAGACCGATTACATCGATCTCTATCAGATGCACGGATTCGACGCTCTTACGCCCGTTGAAGAAACTTTGAGCGCGCTAGACGATTTGGTCCACAGCGGTAAAGTGCGCTACATCGGCTGTTCGAACTTTTCGGGCTGGCACCTGATGAAATCGCTGGATGTTTCGACAAGGTACGGTTGGTCGCGCTATGTCGCCCACCAGGCTTACTACTCCCTCATCGGACGCGAATACGAATGGGAACTCATGCCGCTGGGTCTCAATCAGGGCGTAGGCGCACTTGTGTGGAGTCCACTCGGCTGGGGACGTCTCACTGGAAAAATACGCCGCGGCAAGCCGCTGCCCAAAGTAAGCCGCCTGCACAAAACTGCAGACGCCGGGCCGCCGGTCCCCGACGAACTGGTGTATAAGGTGGTTGACGCCATCGACGAAATCGCGAAGGAAACGGGAAAGACAGTGGCACAGATCGCGTTGAACTGGCTGCTGCAACGCCCAACAGTTTCGAACGTAATCATAGGCGCACGCAACGAAGAACAATTACGCCAGAATCTAGGCGCGGTAGGCTGGAACCTCACACCTGAGCAAGTCGCGATGCTTGACGTAGCCAGCAGCACCACGCTGGTGTACCCGTACTGGCACCAACGCCAATTCGGCGAGCGCAACCCGCCGCCCACGCCATAAATCGTGTCGTCAACCCTGGCACGCCGTTGAACCGAGAGAGATCCTTCACTTCGCTCAGGAAGACGACATTCCCTTCTCTTTTCTTTCTTCTCTCTTCGCTTGCAGCGCGCTACTCAAACTGTTTCCGGAATTGCCCGAATTGCTGCCTTAACTCAGCAACCTCGTTTCGCAGCCTGGCTATCTCGCTCTCGAGCATTGCAATGCGCCTCCGGTCTGCGCCAGCAGCATCCTCGGTGCTGCCGCCTGACCTGCGTTCGCCGATCGAACCTGCCGCGGCTTGGCCAGCTTCATCAGACACTCGGTTCACCGCCGGGGTAGGGACACTCGCATCGCCACTCAGCAAATGCATGTAGCGAGATTCTTTCGTGCCAGGCTGCCTCGGCAAGACTTTCACCAGTGGCGGCTCGTGATTCATCAGCTTCTGCAAAGCCGATTGCACGTCGTTCAGCTCGTCGAACTGGTACATCCGCTCGCTGCGACCACGTAACTCGCCAGGCGTCTGCGCCCCACGCAGCAGAAGCACGCACAGAATCGCTGTCTCGGGCCGAGTAAAATTAAACACTTCCTGCAAACGATGCTCATACTTGCGCACGCGGCTGTCAGTCGTGTTTGCCGCCCCGGCGAGCTCCATATCGCTCAGCTTGCGCATCGCCTGAACGACAGCGTCATCGTCAAGATTCATCACAGGCTCGCGATTTGATTTCTGGTTGCACGCATTTACCAGAGCGTTCAGCGAAAGCGGATAATATTCCGGCGTGGTGATTTCTTTTTCCATCAGTGCGCCGAGCACTCGCCCCTCAATTTCACTCAGTTGCATGTCCATGGTCACCAAGAATACACATGCCGGGAATAAGCATCAGTTCGGATTTTTCAGCAGGCCTTGCAACACAGATAATTTGCCGTCGATCCGTCCGGTCTTCAGATTCGAAATGTCCAACTTCAGAATGTGCGCGATCAGAGGATAAACATTCACATTTTCAAATGGCGGCACCGTAGCGCCGCTGCGGATGTCTGGGCCAGCAGCGTAAAATATCGCCATCATCTCCGGCATGTGGGCGGGATCATAACCATGCGCTCCCACAGGCGGCGCGTTCCCATGCGGATTCCGTGCTCCAACGGCTGGCGCCGGCGGCGGCTCACCAACACGTATCAGGTACGGCCCGGTGGGCACCACGACAGGATCACCTTCGCGAGAATTTTCGTCGAAATGCAACGATTCCGGCATGTGCCCCAGGCGATACACACGGAACTTGTTACTCTTACCCTTTAAATCGCCGTAGACCTTCGCTGCGTCCGCGTCCGATTTTGCATACATCAGGGTTTCCACGGATTTCTGCAGCAGCGAACGTTCGAAATACTGATCAAGATTGATCCATTCCCCTTCCACTCTAATCATTCCGTGATCCGCCAGAACAATCACATCCACCGGCAGTTTCAATTTCCCGATGCCCGCCTCCAGGCTGCCAATTTCCTTGTCGACTTCATGCACCGCAGCAGCCACCTCCGGACTATCCGGCCCGTGCGCGTGTCCCGCGGTATCCACATCGCTGAAATACAAAGTTATGAAATGCGGCCGCCGCTCCGGCGGTAACTGCAGCCACTCAAGCACCTGCTCGACGCGCTTGTCATTCGGATATTTCGCATCGTACCTCATGTAATACGACGGATGTGTTCCGTGAATATCCGCCTCCGACCCGGGCCAGAAAAAGCAAGCTGCGCGCATCCCCTGCTGCTCCGCAAGAACCCAAAGGGGCGTTCCGCCATACCAGGTGCCATCGGTGACGGTCTGGGGATCTCTGTAGCTATAGGTTCGCTTGCGCGCAGGATCGTAAAAGGCGTTCCCAACGATTCCGTGATGCTCGGGATAAAGTCCGGTCACAATGGTGTAATGGTTAGGAAACGTGATCGAAGGATAGGCCGGAATCATTCCTTCCGGCGCGATTGCGCCACGCGAGCCCAATTCCATCAAGTTCTTCGCGTCATATTTTCGGGTGAAGTCGTAACGAAATCCGTCCAGAGAAACCAGAATCACGTAATGCTTGGCTTGCTGCTCGGCTGGGTTGGGCCCGTGGTCCGAGGTAATCGGCGACGCGACAGCAGACGCAATGGATTGCTGCTGATTCTTCTGTTCAGTGACCTGCTGCGATTGCAAACGTTCGGCAATTCCAGCACCGATGCTTGCCGCACCGCACGTTGCGATAAACGCGGCAACAAATAAGGTCAGCCGCAGCGCGCGGCTCCATTTGTGACGAAACGGTCTCATTTTGCCCACCTCTCGCAGCATGAAAGCAGACTTGCCTCGCCCATCTCAGAGTGCCAGTATAAGTGAGATGCTTGGCCCAAATGCTAGTCGGAGTGAAGAACAAGGCACCATCGCCTGGTTCGCGATCAAAATGGGACCGAACAATTACGGCATCTTCGACGTTTTCAACGACGAACAAGGCCGTCAAGCTCACCTCTCCGGGAAGGTAGCCGCAGCCTTGATGAACAGGGCACCAGAGCTTTTCGCGAAAAACCCCTCCATCGACAAAAACGACATACTCGCGGCGAAACTGCCAGCCACGGAATCGCGCAAGGCGTCCGCGTAGCGACAAGTTTCTTCTCACCTCGGAATAAGTGACCTCCGCCCATCCGCGGTGGAGGTGTGTTCACAGCCTGGCACATACATACGAAGACCCGGCGCTACAAATTCGAAGCCGAATTCAAGGCTTTGTGGCGGCTTGGTAAAATCAGCGCACAAGACTTGATGCGTGGTCGTTTGTTGCAACCATGCGGGCACATATATCGTCTAACGATATGCAGGTGTTCAATGGGTGCACCGATAGGAAAGGGGACACCATGCGTTCACCAAATCAATCCGCAACTCCGAACAACAATGCAGATATGGGGTTTTCAGAGCGAGAATCGGAGGAAGGCCCCGAACATGAGTATTGGCACCATCTGGACGAAATCCAGAGGCGTGCTTGCAGAATCCATCGTCGGCACGGCGCTATTTACGGCGGATACACATTAGAAGAGTGGCTCGAAGCCGAACACGAACTGGACGACGAGCGCCAGCGGCCAGCGAAAGACCGAATCCATTAATCGATTCAGGAGATCGCTCTGCGATTGGGTATTACTCCTGAAGCCGTTCAAAGCTACCTCGGATAGAGCGGGACATACTGCTGAATTACGTGACGCACGCCGTTGCCTCTTGGTGCATGAAGCGTACGCGCGAGTATTCATGCTACAATTAAAACTCCTTGCTGTCCGTTAATAACATCACGATGCGCTACGGCGCCAGAATCCTGTTCGAAGACGTGTCCACCACGTTCTTTGCGGGGCGGCGGTATGGAATTACTGGCCCTAATGGTGCGGGCAAATCAACCTTGATGAAGATTTTAACGGGCGAGATTGAGCCCACCAAAGGTGACGTCACCCGCCCCAAGAAGCTGGGAATTTTGAGCCAGGACCAGTTCGCGTTTGACGAGCAGCGCGTCATCGACACCGTAATCATGGGCAATCGCCCGCTGTGGAAGGCGCTGCAGGAGCGCGAAATCCTGTACGCCAAGCCACACGAGGAATTGACTGACGCGGACGGCATGCGATTGGGCGAGCTTGAAGGAATTGTAGGAGAGGAAGGCGGGTACACTGCCGAAGCTGACGCCGCGATTTTACTCGACGGCCTTGGAATCGACGAGCCGTTGCATGAGCGCAAGATGCGCGAGCTGCAAGGCGGACAGAAAGTGCGCGTGCTTCTGGCTCAAGCGCTTTTCGGCAGCCCGCCTGCCCTGCTGCTGGACGAACCTACGAACCACTTGGACCTGGATTCAGTTCACTGGCTGCAGGATTACCTGTGCGAATACGAAGGCGTGCTGATCGTGATCTCGCACGACCGCCATTTCCTGAATAGCGTTTGCACGCACACTGCGGACATCGATTACGAAACCGTGATCATGTACAACGGGGGCTACGACGACATGGTCGTGGCCAAAACGTCGATCCGCTCGCGCATTGAATCTGAAAATGCGCAGCGCGAAAAGAAGATCGCGCAGTTGAACGAATTCATTGCGCGCTTTTCGGCCGGCACGCGTTCCGCGCAGGCTACCTCGCGCAAGAAAGAAGTTGAGCGGTTGCAAACCACCGAACTGGCGCGCTCCAATATCGCGCGCCCTTATATTCGATTTAGCATGGACCAGCATTCCGGCAAACATCCGCTGGACATCAAGAGCATTGCGAAATCCTACGATGGCGTGAGGGTATGGGCGTCGTTTTCAGGCAGCGTTTCCCGCGGTGAAAAAATCGCGCTGATGGGCCGCAACGGAACGGGCAAGACCACGCTGCTGAAATCGCTGATCCGCAACGCCACGGGCTATATCGATGATTCCGACCGGCAATTCCCTGTTGACGGCGGCCAGGTAATCTGGGGCCACAACGTGCTGGTCGGATATTTCGCGCAGGACCACAGCGAATCCGTCACGCACGGCATGAACGCGATCGAATGGCTCCATCAATTTAAGCCACAGGCAACGCAGGAGGAATTGCGCGGCGTGCTGGGACAGATGCTTTTCAGCGGCGAGGATGCATTGAAGCAGACCGCGGCGCTTTCCGGGGGCGAGTCTGCGCGCCTGATTTTCTGCCGGCTGATGCTGCAGAAGCCCAATGTGCTGGTTCTGGACGAGCCGACCAACCACCTGGATCTCGAATCAATCAACGCGCTGAACATCGCGCTGCAGAAATACGACGGCACAGTGCTGCTGGTGACGCACGACCACGACGTAATCGACGAGGTCGCGACGCGGATCTGGCACTTTCAGGGCGGCAAAATCGAGGACTTCAAAGGGCCGTACTCAGAGTATCTGGAATCCGTGGAAGAAAAAGCGTCGTAGTATCACACCCATTGCCAGTGGGCTTTCCCACGTCTAAGCCGCTTCCACCTGCTGGCGTCTCTAGCACCAAAGCACTCGCGTCGTCACCCGCCAGTAACGACAAAACAACACAATAGCGCGAAGCGCACGTAAACCAACGCGCGATGCGCGCCCCGCAAACCACTCGACGCCGATTAGAGGCCGGCGGCCGCTGCTTGAGCTTTCTGTGTTTCCTGACGGAAGGCTTTGCTGGCCAGTTCTACTACTTGCTTAAGATGCCACCACTCGCGCTCGTTCATCGGGCGGCCGTCACTGCTGGAAAAATAAATCGAGGCAAAAGTATCCTCGGACAATGGCGCACGAATTACCAAGAAGCTCTTCTGTTCCTGCATTTGGTTGTCGGACACTGTGAATCCTCCCCCTGATCGAAAAAATCGGCCTTGAGATGTGCTTCGCCCGGCAGCATTCTCTCGCTTTGGCCCATCCGCTGCAAGAGCTAAGACATTGGTCCGGCTGTGTTACCATCCGCAGGCCAAAGAGCAGGCGATTCCCATTTTGATACTCTCCGGAGAGTTGATGGACTATTTTGGAACTGCGCGCGCTTCTCGTGAAAGGCCTAAATTGGCTGTTTCCGTTCTACTGGCTCTCATCATTTTCGGGTTACACAGCCTGTCGTCACTCGCTGCATCTGAGCAGCCCAAACAAAACCAAGCTCAGAAACGAGTTCCCACGGACCCGCAAAAAGTGATTATCGACACCGATCCGGGCACGGATGATGCCTTGGCGCTTTTGCTGGCATTCAATTCGTCCGGATTGGAAGTCGAAGCCATTACAGTCGTGGCCGGTAACGTGACTGCTGACCTGGGACTCGATAATGCCCTGCGAATCGCGAGCCTCGCGAGAAAATGCGACGTTCCCATAGCCAAGGGTGCGGCCGGTCCCTTGGCGCAAAAATTGAACACCGAAGAATTCTGGAATGGCGCGAACGGGGTCGGCGGCGCCGAATTGCCAACCACTCGTTGCAATGCTGCCCCCACATTTGGTCCAGACCTGATCATTCAGTTGGTGCATCAATTCCCGCACGAAATCACTTTGATTCCCATCGGACCGGAAACGAATATTGCGCTGGCTGTCGCTAAGGATCCCACGATTGTGCCGCTGGTGAAGGAAGTGGTGCTGATGGGTGGTTCGATCACCGGGGGCAACGTGAATGCCGCCAGCGAATTCAATATTCACGCTGATCCGGAAGCAGCCTCGATCGTTTTCAACGCAGGCTGGCCGATCGTGATGGTTGGCCTGGACGTCACCGAGCACACTCTGATCACCAACGCCGACGTTGCGCGGATGGAAAGCAATCCCGGGCCGGAGACGGAATTCGCAGCGGCAGTTACGCGTTTTCAGATTGCCACGTATCAAGGCACGGGGTTTGGAGGCGGCGCAATTCATGACGCGCTGGCGGTAGGCGCAGTCATCGACAGCAGCTTTTTGAAAACGAAAGCTATGCGCGTGGATATTGAGACCCAAGGAAAATTCACCCGCGGAGCAACCGTGGCAAATCGCGAAAATGCTGTGGATCGAGTGGTACCGAAAGGCGATCGACTGGAAACGGTTGGCGTAGATGCGGTGCAGCCCAACGTTCAAGTGGCCATCGGAGTAGCTTCGAAGAGATTCATTCAGCTTTTTGTGGACCGCATCGGCGGCAAGTGAAGCCATAGTCCGGCGGCGCAATCTGACGGCAAAATTCTGCTCGCTTTTTTCGGGATTTCGAGTACATTCCTCGTATTTGACGCTTGCCATGGCCGCCAGAAAAAACAAGAAGGAGGCTACCCGCGTGAAAACAAATCCTCGCGCCACATTCAAACTGTTTGGCCATGTACCCATGAATACCAATATTCTCGGTCGCAATCCGAAAGGTTTCTGGATACAAGGCGGCGCGCTCGCCCAGTTTCTGGGCGCGTGTGATTGTTCGGATGTGGAAGTGGACGTGTGCTTTGTCGCCTCCGACAAAGTGGAGTGGTACAGAGTAGCCCACCAAAGCTCGAAGTAATTCGTTCGCGCATAGTCATCTTGCTGATCCTGATTGCGAGAAGGGAGTATGGCGCGGATTTTGTGCGCTACACGTGCGCGAAATTGACGATTAGAAACTTAGAAATAGGTGCCGTCGTTTGTTTTGTGTCAGCTGCAGCGATTTTTAATCGCCGGGATTGACGATTAGAAATTGCGCGCTGAAGGTCGATGGTGCAAGTGCGGGATGCTGGTGGGCAATTGTGGTGGTCTACCGGCGGCGGGGTGCTTTTGATCGTTTGAGGAGAAGACCACGCGAGGGGCGGGTCGATCCATTCGCCGGCATCTATGCGGCTGCAGGTGTGAGCCGCGCGAATCCCCCAAGTTTGACGCTAGTCCGTGCAAACGCCGCTCATGAATTGCTTTTCGAGCAGAGGACGTGGGTGTGAGGCATGTGTCGCGCCTCAGGCGCTCGGGATTCTTATATACCGTGTGCGGCCGGGAACATGTCTGACAGATCAGACCGGGCACATTCCTGACACTTTTTCTTCGGTTGCTTCCAGAGGATGGGGTGCAGGGGAAGGGGATGGTTCCCCTTCCCTTGCACCAGCCCCGGAGCAATCCTTGGCCTTTGGCAGCGGCACGGTCAGGCGCTTGTAGCTATCGAAGCGCGCGATCGGAAACGCCGCGAAGTACACGGTATGGAACCCCTCGTCGATCGGCAACAAGCCAATCCGTTCCCCGATCAGCGTCTCGCTCACAAACACGTGCTGGTGCTTCCAGGAAAAATCGCCGCGGTCCCGGACACGCCGCACCTGCAGAGCGCTGCCGTATTCCGGTTCCGGCACGCGTGCCGGATATGCTCGCGCCGAACGCGTGTACACCACACTGGGAGTTTGCATCCCCAGCGCTTCGTGCGGACGCTCTTGGTTGTACTCCCGCCGAAAACGATCAAACGCTCGCTGTTGCGCGCGCCGGTTCGCCGCCGGCGGCACCGCCGTTTCCTGTTTCAGCGTGCGATGCATGCGTTCGTGCCGTCCGTTCTGTTCCGGATGTCCGGCCGCAATGCGCTCCGGCACAATCCCCAGCTTCATCCACCACACCGCCAGGCGCGAAAGCCCCGCTACTGCGCGCGACGCAAACGGCGCGCCGTTATCGGTGCGCATGGCTTCCGGCAAGCCGCATTCGCGAAACGCCGACTCGAAAATCGCCCGCACCTGCTCGTAGTTGGTCTTGCGCACCTGCTGACAACGCAACAAGTAGCGGCTGCAAGCATCGCTAATCCTCAACGGATCGCTGCGCTGGCCGTCTCCGGTCTGAAACCAACCCTTGAAATCGGCGCACCACACCCGGTTGGGCGCATCGGCCGCAGCAAACGGATGCGTGTAGGGCGGAGCGCGCCGCCGCTTCTTGCGCGCCACCACCAACCCTTCGCGCGCCAACAGCACCCCGATGGTGCTCGCTGCCGGCCACGGCCGCTGCGCTTTTTCGCGCTCCAGCACGCGCTTCAGCTTGCGCGGTCCCCAACTCATGTGCGCTCGCCGCAGCTGCAGCACCGCTTCTTCGATTCCCTCCGGCGTCTGGTTAGGATGTTGTCGCGGAGCCCGCTCCCGATCCTGCAACGCCTCCAGCCCTCCTTGCCGGTAGCGCCGCAGCCAGTAGTAGCCGGTCTCGCGCGCGATGTTGTACGCCGCACACAACTCGGTCATGGTCTGCCAACCCTCTTGCTGCTCGAGCACAAACCGCATTCTCTCGTTCACCACACTGCTCGCTTTCCAGGGCATCCCGCTTTCATACACGCCCCACAGTCTGCAGTGTCAGGAATGTCCCCGGTCCAATCTGTCAGCCATATCCCCGGTCTGCACCCCCGTGTTACCCGGCGCTTCCGCGCCGGGCTAGTTATGGCCGCGCCTACCGAGCTTGTTCCTTCATGAAGTTTCAGTGGTCAAAGCCTGATCATGGCTACGCGTCGGATGCGCGGAGCCGTAGCGCGCGATGCTATGCTCGCTAGGTGGCGGAATTGAATGAAATGGACGCGAATCGCGAGCGGGCACGCGTCGGGCTCTGCTGCGATTGCTTGCACGGGCGGCGCATTCGGTCCGATCGCGGCTCGGTGTTTTATTTATGTGAGCTGTCCGCAAGCGATCGAGCGTATGCAAAGTATCCAGCGCTTCCCGTAATCCGATGCGGCGGATATTCGCGCAGTGCCGAGGAAAATCGGGAGTGAAACACCCTCTGAAATTACGCTCGCGTTCAAAAGACATCGCATCTAAAACCGACGCGAGGAAGGGGTCCCTTGAGCCATGTCGACGTTTTTGCCGTGTTTGATTAAGCCGATAGGACCGCGGAGGACCGTCAACGCCACGGTTGCACCGACCTCCCCTTCCCCTTCCTTTCCTTTATTGCCACGAAGACGCAGAGTTGATCGTCTGATTTCAGATATTCCAGGCGAATGCTCAGCCCGCCTGGCTTGCCCATCATGCCAGCTTTTTTGCATTGATTACTGTCGCCACGGCAGGCGCGCCCTTTTTCACTACGATCACATCGCCGACTTTCAAATCCTCTGCGAGAGTCATATTTACGGTGTCGTCATCCACGGCGGTTTTCGAATCAAGTGCGGCGGCAAAGATCAGCGGTACTTCGGTCCCTTCTTTGAGCATCACGCGGTCGGGGGACGTGGCAACCGGAGCGGAAGCAGCCGTAACTGCGGGTACGGCTACAGGAGTCTGCTGGGCCGTGACTGCTTGGGGGAGCGACGAGCGCTACGATCCCACACAGGCCGACAAACGCACGGCGCATTGAATCACGCAGCGCATTCCTCCGATTGAATGTTAATTCATTTTTACCGATCCGTATAGTCACGTGCACTCTAACACAGTGACTCGAAAGGGCTTATTTCCTTCCGGTTGCGGCAGGCACAAACGGCCTCGGCGCGCGCAGACGATGCTGGCAGTTATTTTGCACCGACCACAATCTTGGCTATCGGAGACATTGGCTTATAATGCTGCGTCACATTCTGCGGAGCGGTGCAGGGCTGCTCGCGACAATTTACATGAGGGGGCATCATGACCGAACCTACCAAGGAAGAGTTGTTGGCACGGATCGCGGAGTTGGAAAAGCAAGCTGGTGGATCGAAACGTAGCGGGACCTTAGAATTTCGCGTGGGTGAAAAAGGCGGAGTCAGCGTTTATGGATTGGGACGCTTCCCGGTCACACTTTATTACGAACAGTGGATTCGTTTGCTGGACGCGTCTGAAGGTTTGCGCACGTTTCTGGAAGAAAATAAGTCGCGGCTGAAGCTCAAGACCCCCTCTTAGCGGTTTCCAACGCACGGCTCGCGATTTGGGTAACTGAGTCAGGAGCCTTGCCGATGCTGTCTTTGGCCGTTGAATGTCGTCGTTGACGCGCTTTTCGTCCTTTCTGAAAGCGAGGAAACCGAAGAGGGTTCTTCGCCGCGCTCAGAATGAGGTCAACTACTGAAGGTAACGGCGAGATTCAACGACGAATTCAACAACGAAATTCAACTGGCGCCAAGTTGCCGGGCGGCAAGCGATCGTCGCTAACTTGGCGGGCGGCACGTACATTCCCCGACCCACCGGCCGCTCAACTGTCGCCAACCTACCGGGGCAACCTTTGCCGAACTACCTGGTCGTGAGGTATTGCGATGCGCGGTGGCGTAGCTTTCCCAGGCTTACGTTCAGCGGGTTTTGGCGTTCCAGGAATGGAAGCAGCGGTGACCGGCGCAGTTCTACGCGGCTGCGGGCCTTAATCAGGCGCGTGTTGGGGCCGAAATTTTCCAGGGCGCGATCGAGCGTGTAGATCGCGCTGTCGCGGCGCCCGGCCCCGGCGTAGACCTCGGCAAGATTCAGGTGTAGCTGTACCTCTTTTCGTTTGAGCTGCAGGGCGCCTTCGCAGAGCTTCACTGCTTCCGACCATCGTTTCTCAGAGCGCGCGATTGCTAATCCCAGGAACGAAAGGTAGTAAGGATTACTGCTCTCCAGTTCCACGGAACGTCGCAGGTGAGCCAAAGCGTTCTTGCTGTACCCACCTTTCAGCAGTTCAACACCTTCTTTAAATTCGTTGAGCGCATCGATTGTAGCCATATAGCTCCCCCAAGGTTGGCCTCGGCGGCTGGACATCCGAGAGTTATGGAGCGTTGCGCGCCGGAGAGCGCGATCTGACCTCCGCAGCTAAATTAAAAAAAATCGGCGGCGAATGATACTGGTCAGATGAACAGGCGAAAGACAGTTTGGTGCCAGCGAATATGCGGCGACGATGCTTTCGACTGAAACCGAAGGTCAGTGAGCATTCTCGCGCCCAACATTCAGACGACGGGAAAGTTACGAAGAAAAACAGAAATGACCTTCGACATCCTCTTTACTACATCGAAACGCACTATTCCCCTACGTGGGAAAAGTGGCTTTTGGGGAATGACCTTCCAGCGCTCCGCTATGCAGCGCGGAACATGTCGTTCGCGTGATTGACCAAATTCGTGAGGTCATTCTTGGGCACCACGCGTTTGATTCCATAGGCGGCTGCTTCGCTTTCGAGGATAGCGTTGGCATACAGCGTGTAAAGAATAATCGGAACGCGGGGCATTTCTCGATGGATGACCCGCGCGGCTTCAATCCCGTTCATAACCGGCATGGAAAGATCGAGTATGACTAGGTCCGGACGGCATATCCGGGCCTGAGCAACGGCATCTTCGCCATTTACCGCTTCAGCGCAAAGTTCGAAGGACTTCTCCGAGTGGAAAACGGCGCAGATCATTTTCCTCATATCAGGATTGTCGTCGGCGATGAGGACTCGTTTGACCATGGACACCACCCAAACCTCACACCCAAATGCTGGGCCAACAGCTGAAGCGACAGCCACTGCAAGAAAGGCTATCAGGCGTGGTTTTCCCGCATCAATACCCGAATGCGTGTAGGGGCAAGTCTGGGGTTATCAAGTTATTGCTGTGAGATTAATGGATTAACAGGCAAGTCACAATGCGATTGCGCAGTGCGTACAGCGAGACACCGTTGCCGCCAAGATTGGTGCCACGAGGGCATCACCGCGGCGCGCTGCCCGGAGTCGAGCTGAGCGCGCCGAGTGGTGGAGGAACGATTACTGCGCGGAGTGCCGCGAGAACAAAAGCTTTTTCTTGCTGGAGACGGCTATCAAGCCAGCCAGCCCTGCAGCGAGCAATCCCAAGCTGGAAGGTTCAGGAACCGCGGTCGAGTACACGATGTCGCTGCTCTTGAATTTGAAGTCACCGGCAAATTGACGGCCCATTGGCCCCCGGACCATGTCCGCATCTGTCACGACAACGCCGCTGAAGGTCTCTATTTCATACGGGGTGGAGCTGCCAGTCTTGAAGAATTCCAAGGTCATCGTCGGAATCCTGGTGCCCCTGATTTCATCACGGAACAAGGTGAGATCAAACATGCTGAGCGGGAGCGTCATATCCAGCTTCGAACCTTTGACGGAGGACGAGTTCACCGTCATTACTTGCGAGCCGATGACGAGCTTTTGGCTGTCCGCCGAGGCAACTGGAACCAGGACCCCCAAAATCATCACCACGATGGCCGCACCGAGAAAACCTTTTGAAAGTTTCATACAGCTCCTTGAAAAACCCGCCGAGAAATTAAGCCGCTTACATTGGAAAGTGTGACAGGAAGCTAAAAAAAAACCAATGGTACAGCAGTACAGTAGGATGGTTCGATTTTAGACGTACCTAAGTGGTACTTCTGTACTGGAACCAAAAGGCTACTACCGGTAGTACTCTCTCTTTTTCAGTTCCACGCACCGACTTTTGCAGCTCTCGCGATACCCATTCATCGGCACGATTCGAACGGTGCTTAAGCAGTTATATGGGGAAGAGCCGCAAATTAACTTCAGCTCGAAACGCGCGAGCGCAAAGCGGAACTCCGTTATGATCTGTGTGAGCGAGCACCTGCCCGTGTTTATTTGGATATAAGCAATCCTGGCGGGGTTCTGTTCTATGAGGAGTTCAATGTCGAGTGAGGTCGAAAGTAGTGCGCAGGCCACGGGGTGTGCCCGTGACCTGCGCGAACCTTCTACAGCGTAAGAGCGTTACCCGCTGCGACCGCAAAGCAGGCGTGCTGCTCCAGTAAGGAACAGGAAGCGGTCCTACTGTGCTGGCTTCCCCGTTGCGTTTGTTGACGGTCCGTTGATTTGTTCCGCAGTTGTCTTCCAAAAATTAGGATCCGCGTTGATCATATCCGTGCCGACGTAGCTCATGCGCGGATTAATCACGAACAAATTAACTTGACTATCCGCGATTGTGGCGGCGGAGAGTTCGGAGAGTTTTTTCATTCCCTCTTCGCCCATTGCGGCGGCGAACTTGGGATCGTTGGCGTAAGCGAGATCGATCTCGTCGGCGGATTTCATCGGTTTCATCACCACGAAGGCCGGCGGCCCGCCATAGGCACGCTCGTACATAGCCCAGTGATTTTCGGGATAGGACTTGGCTACGGCGGCTTTTACCATTTTTACGATGGTGTGCCAATCCGCGTCGTGACCGGGCTTGATTTCGTAGACTGAGATTTCAAAATAACGATCGTGGGCGATACCACCGTTCTGGTTGTAGCTCTGATCTTCGCGCAAGAGGTACACCCCGGTTTCATAGCTCTCCAGCAAATCACCGTCGGCAACCGCTGCGCTATCCAGCGCCGAGGTAAGGTTGGCGTTTTTCATGTCGGCCAGCTGTTCTTTTTCCCAGTCGTCGAAGGAGGAGTATCCTGCGAGGAACAGCGAACGGCTCTTTCCCGTGAGCGAATCGAGCGCGATGTAATGGTTCGGCGAGTTTGCCGCGGCCATGGCCTTAACGAAGGAGCTTTCACTTTTCTCGTGGGTCATTCCACCCTTGCCCGGCTTTAAAACTTCGCGGTTAACGACAAGCACCTTGGGTGGCGTCATGTCGCCGGCCGCTTTCTCCTGAGCCGGGGTAACACTTGCGATTCCAAGACAAAGGCACACTGCGAGCGAAATCCCGTACACTTTTTTCATTGACGCCGACCTCCTCGGCAGATTGTTCTGTAGGTAAGTTCAGTTTGAATGTTGGAAGGATCGAACAGTCCTCGTAGCCGGTGGCTACGATGGGGACGGCGGGAGGTTAGCGAAAAGAGTACCCATAAGTCAAGTTTCGAGGAGTTTCGTCAGCAGTTTCGGAACTTCGGCGGAAGGAAGCTTTGGACAGCCGTTTTGTTGCGGGTGACTGGCAGGGATGAGCAGGCTTGGTGATCGCGCGCTATTTTCACAGCTCCAATTTCCCGGTTCGCGGATACCTGTGCGACCTATTGCGCTCGGCGCGGAAGAGTTCCAGGGGCAAAGCGATTCTCTCATCAACTCCTCAACTGGAATCGGTGACCACAGACACGGACAGACCGAGTTGAAGAAGGCGGAGTAAATCGATGGCGGTGCGCACCGAATGCGAGCCCCGATGCAAGTAGCGCAGGCGGTAGAGCCGCTCCAGAGTGAGGGCCAGGCAGATCAGCAGCCAGACCAGGAGCAAACTGCGCTGGTGGTGATGGCGGATGTGCTCCAGTCCATAGCGGTTCTTGGCATCATTGAAGCCTTGGTTTTCGATCTGCCAGCGGCTTTTGGCCATGGCGTAGAGACAACGGCGGCTCATGTGACGCGAGGGAAAATTGGTCAACCAGTAGGCCTCGACGATTTCGCCGTCAGGGTGGTGCTGGCGATAGCGGATCACGCGCACGGTGTCCCATTGCAAGCTTTCCCAAGGGTCAAAGTCGTCGGCGTCCCAGATCTCGACGCGATCGGCGCCCTCCCGGAACTCCAGATTCGGACGTGAAGAAGCGAAGCGCCGCTGCGCGGCCTGGAATAGTGCGGGCAGATTGTCTTTGAGCCGGGCCACCACCGGCCAACCCACTTCTCCACAGGCGTGCAGAAAAGGGGCGGTGGCGAATTCTCCGTCGACCACCACATAATCGATGAAGCGCGCTCCCAGGTTTACCCGCAGGCGACGCAACAGGCGCTGCCCGGCCGCGTATTCACTGTCGCCCGGCCCGTAGGGTTCGATATCCACGGGCAGGGTGAGGTCGCCACCGACCACCGCTGCCAGGACCAGGTGATGGCGATAGCCCAGGATCTCTCGGTCGGCATTGCGGTAGGGACGGCACAAGGAGCATCCCGACTTTCGCCGCCGCCCCGCCGTGGTGCCGTCCAAGGCCAGGCCCACGAAACGGCAGTCCTCGAAAGCCTTGTTGCGCTTGGCGCGATGGAGAACTGCGGCGCAAGCGGCCCGCGTGGGCGCTGGATCTAAACGTTGGGTGAAGTAACCCAAGGCATCATCGCCGAACGCTCGGCTGACTCCCAGGTTCCTGCGCGCTTTCGATCCCACCAACGCCTCAATGGCCAGAAAAGCCCCTTGGCGCAAAAGGGTGCCCAGTACGATCGACCATAACAAATCTTTGGCGGGGATCTTGGGGCGGGAGCGCCCCTCGCCGGGGGAGCGGAAGTAAGCAGCTAGGTGCAGATGCTGGCTGATGTACTTCCACAGCCGGCCTGGCGTGGGGCCCTTCAGGGGCGCTTCCTCTTTTTTTTCTTGCGCTGCTGGCGGGCCAAGACCAGAAGTTGGGCATTGGCCGCTAGCACTTCGCGCACGACATCTTGAAATTCGCGTCCGGCGGCGACCTGCCGCTGCACCTGGTCCACCCAATCCCGGGGGATGCGCTCGACATGTCGGCGACCCTTCACCATGAAGGTGAGTGTCCAAGCCTCGTGACCCTTTTGGCGAGCGCAATGGCAGCGGGGATTCCCGCAGCGCGTGTAACTGCGAGTGAGGGCCCCGGGCAGCAGATCGGGCGGGATGGGGCAACGGCGCAGGAGTTGAAACTTGCGTTGGCGGAGGCGTGAGGCTTGAGGGCCCCGTGGTTCTTCTTCTTTCATATTGTAGTAATAATGCTACAAGTTAAGCCAACAATGCAACGTCCTTTTTAAACGCGAAAATAGGACGCTGTTTCCTTACCGTCTTAGCTTGAGGCACAAAGGCTATCTTACAGGCTGGTTCTGATGGAGGTCGTGTCTATGTTCCGAGTTTCGAGGAGTTTCGTGTCGAGGAGTTTCGAGGAGTGCGTCGCGCTGAATATTGCGGGATTAGATTGATGATCTTGGCGTCAGCGCAGGACGTGTAAATGGAGCGTCGGACTTCGGCTCGGCAGATTTTCACACCGATAACGAAAAATCCGTGCCGGCGCAGCTACTAGCGATGCCGGTACGGCCTTGTATGTAATTAGATTTGAACCGGCCTAGAGTATGACTTCCAGTTCAAGCTGCACGCCAGGATGCACTGCATCGACCAGGTAATAGACGCCGTCTACGTCGATAATGTACACCTCATCGTCGTAGCCCCAATCGCTCGGCCATGCCTGCACGATGTAGAAATTATAGCCACCGTATGAAAAACGCGGACGGCCCCCGACCATCACGGGATGGCCGACGTGGAAGTGATGTTCCTGGCCGAAGTGCGCTTTGAACCTGTCATCAGGAATTCGCCGGCCTCCGCCTTGCTGGCTACCCTGCCGGCGTTCTGATTCCTGTTGTGCTTTCTGATCTTGCTGAGGTTTGGCCGGCTTCTCGTTTCGCGGAGCTTCAGCTGGCTTTTCATCCTTGGGCGGCTTTGAGTCTTTAGCTTCTGGCCGCGGCTGGTCATTTGGAGACTTAGGCGGCTCCGCTTGTTTTTCGTCGTGCGTGGACGGCTTGGTATCCGGCTTACCCTGGTCCTGTTGATCGGGATGTTCTTGAGCGTAAGCTGGCGCGGCAACTCCAAAAACCAACAACAGGGCCCCGGTTCCGATGAGCGTGCTGATTTTCATGTACGTTCCTCCCTTTATTTAGTGCCTGGTTAAAATTCCCGACCAGCTCAGCAATTTGCCTGACAACCGGCAAGCTGCTGCGCGGATTGCTCACGGCTTGCGCGTACGTACAGTCCTAACGACAATCAAAAACAGGCTAGGTCAACAGTCGACCGAGTGCCGAATGCGTTATGGATTGCGGGAGCAAAGTATCCGCTTCCTACATGCGATCCATGCCACAAGCGGGCATGTTGTGTGAGTATCAGCGGTCGCCGAGTGCGGGCCAATACATGCGGGGCTGTATATTGACGAGGAAATCGTGTTATTGCGAAAACGCGGTTCTATAGCGGCGTGCCGACGTTTGAGATTACTCGCGCAGTATAAAAACTATTTTTTAAACAGGCGGTTCGCTTCGGCGAACGGGACGGCGCCGTCGAACATGGAAGTGAGATTGCCGTCTTGCTTGAGCCTGAGTGCAACTCGGCGCGTGTAGCCCATGGTGGAGCGCATCATTCCTGAGCCAATGCTGACGCGAGCGACGCCCAACTGATGCAACCGTGGGATGACGGGAGCGTCAGGTACAGCAAGAATATTCAGCGGGAATTTCAAAGTTTCGACTACGCGCCCGATCGTAGCTTCGTCGGTGAGGCCGGGGAGAAAAACGCAATCAGCGCCGGCATCGATATAGGCGCGGAGGCGCTGGCACGCATGATCGAATCGTGAGGCGGGTTCGCCGATCTGCGCAAGATAGACATCGGTACGCGCGTTTATGACCACGTGAACGCCCGCAGCCTCCGCAATCCTGCGTATCATCCTGATTTTTTCCATCTGCTTGCTGATGATTTCGAGAGCCGGCGGTTCGGAACGCACGAGATCTTCAAGGTTCAGCCCCACGGCGCCGGAATCGATCAGCGCCGATGTGGTTTTTTCTAAATCGCCGTAGCCGCTCTCCAGGTCGCCAGTAACCGGAACTTGCACGCAATCCGCGATGCGTTTTACGGTAGCAAGCATCACACTTTGAGAAATTTTCTCGCCATCGGGATGGCCGAATGAAAATGCGATGCCCGCGCTGGTGGTTGCGATCGCTGGGAAACCAGCTTCTTCAAAAATCCGCGCGCTGGCACAGTCCCAGGCATTCGGCAGCACCAGAATTTCGGGCCGGTGATGTAGGCGGCGAAATAGCTCCGCTTTTTGACTCTGAGTGTTCATCACACGGATTATATCCCGACAGGTGTGAGCCTTCGATACCTGCGTAAAATACAGCCTTTGGAAAATGAAAGGCGAATGCACCGCTTCTGACTGCAGAATGGCTGCGCCGCTCGATTACCGGAACTGGGTACCTTATATTAATATCGACGTGACCTGGTATTAATATGGACGTAACGGCAGCTTCGACGAAGTAACGGAGAGGTGAGTTATGGGTTCGCTGATCTCGCCTCCGCTCACACGCCTCATTTGAAACCGGGACTCCAATACGCGATGCCCATCGAAAGGCAGCAGCGCCTGGAACGCGCCATGTTCCGCGGGGCGCAGCTGACGATTGAGAATCCTGCTTATGCACGCTTCGTCCAGGGCCTCGTGGAGACGCTGCTGGAGGCCGACCTTGCACCTCGCGATGCGACAGTGGCCGCCCTGGGAATCGCCAATCGCAAAGCAGAAGCGAACGTGATTGCGCGCGAGCCCGGAGTGGCAGCGGGACTGGAAGAATACGCGTTCGTGCTTCGTAATCACGGATTGAAGGTGACGCTAAAGAAAGAAGATGGAGATGTGTTTGAGACCGGCGACATCCTGGCGCGCGCCGAAGGAACGCAAAAGAAAATATTGAGTCTCGAACGCGTGGGCTTGAATGTGTTGCAACGCATGTGCGGGATCGCGACGACAACGCAACGATTGCAAGAGCGTGCGCGAAGACGTTGCTCGGCGACTAGAATCCTGGGTACCCGCAAAACTCCGTGGGGGTTGATGGACAAGCGCGCAATACATCTGGGCGGTGGTGGGACGCACCGCCTGGGGCTCGGCGATGGAATCGTAATCAAGAATAATCATCTTGCGCTGCTGGCGCGTAGCGAGGAACAGGCTGTTCCTCTGGCCCTAGTGAAGGCCTGGAAATCCCGACGCGGTGCCGCGTTCATTGAAGTAGAAGTGCGCGGTGAAGAGGCTGCGCTGGCCGCAGGTCACACATTCAAGCGCTTGCAGGCCGAAGCGGCGACCTCCTCCATCAGGAAATCGCATGCGTGCCCATGCCTGGTGATGCTCGACAACATGCTGCCGGAAGACGCGCGCAATATTATTGTGACCATGCGCAAACAGAAAGTGTGGGACGCGGCGCTGATTGAAGTGAGCGGCGGAATATCGGAGACCAACCTGGAACTTTATGCTGATGTGGAAGTGGATGCGATTTCCATCGGCAAGCTGACGCACTCGGCTCGCGCGTTGGACTTGAGCCAGAGAATCGCGTGAGCAAAGTGCCACGAACAACAATCCTTAAGAAACGGGCGACCGTTTAGAAAACTTCAGGGGCTGAAGCCCCGCCCTTCCGTTCTTTCGACTGACTCCGGCGAAAACGAGTATTGAAATGGCGGGCGGCCAATCAGCCACCCGTTTTTGATTTCCGGGGACGAATGGGACTTCAGAGTTGTCCCATTCCGCCGTCCACGTTAATTTCCACGCCCGTGATGTAAGACGCGTCAGATGAGGCGAGAAAGGCGACCACACCTGCGACCTCCTCTGGTCGTCCTAGGCGCTTCAGAGGGATTTGCGTAACCAGCGATTTTATGAACTCGTCTGACTGTTCCTTGGGGAGCCCCGTGCGGCCAAAAATGGGCGTTTCAATCGGGCCCGGAGCGACTGCGTTTACGCGAATATTGCGGCTCGCGAGTTCTGCAGCCACCGATCGCGCTAGAGAACGTAACGCTGCCTTGGTGGCTGAGTAAACGGTGGCGTTCACTACGCCTTTCTGCCCCGCCACGCTGGTATTCAGAATGATGGAAGCATTGTCATTCAAATGCGGCAGAGCTTTCTGAATGGTGAAGTACGCGCCTTTCGCATCAATGTCGAACACTTCATCGAAATGCTCTTCGGTAGCAGCTGAAAGTGGAATGAATTTGGCAATCCCGGCATTGACGAACAGAATGTCGATCTTTCCTAATTTCTGTGTCACGGCGGCAAAAAGCCTGTCGATATCAGGCAGCTTCGCAACGTCCGCCTGAATGGCCAGCAAGTCTTTTCCCAGAGATTTCACCGCTTCATCGAGTGTGTTCCGGCTGCGTCCGGAAATGGCCACGCGAGCGCCTTCATCTTTCAGGCGTTTTGCGGTGGCTAATCCGATGCCGCTATTTCCACCAGTAACTAACGCAACTTTGCCTTCGAGTCTGTTCATATAGTCTCGGCTCCTCAGTGGCGTTCATCTTCCTACTTCAAGCGCAACAACCAAATCAGGCTTTTAATCGCACGTTTCTGATTACCCATGCTTCCACGACAAGGCGGCATCATACAGCGCGTCCGTCATAGACGCTTGCCTGCAACTTGCTTTTGCGCTTTCAATACTTAGATGGCTGTCTAAGTGTTTGGTCGCAGATTATTCCCAGGGATGCGAACCACTTTGCAGATGATGTGGGAGGCTTGCGTTAACTCCGCACACTGAATAATGCTCAATGGATCAGGCCGATATCGAAAGGGTTTCCAAAGCGTTGTCCGATCAGACGCGGTCGATGATTTTCCAAGCTATTGCTGAAAAGAGGTGTATAAGTTGCGGCGATATCGCTTCGTTGCAAGGCGTAACTCCCGCCACCGTTTCACATCATCTGAAAACTCTCGCTGACGCCGGGTTAATTGAATGCCGGCGCGAAGGGCAATTCGTCCATTGCGTCGCTGTTCCGGCGACACTGGACGAATACACGCGTTCACGCCGCAGAATTGTTCGGCGCACCCAAAAGCCGGAATGCGTTGAATCATTGCCGGCCTCACTAGTCGCTAACCGAAGCGCGAAGAGCATTCAGGGCGGATATACAAGTATTCACTGATTGCCCGTTGCAAAGCCGGCTAAACTGCGCCGGACCGGCCGCTACAAAATCAAATGCGAATTCAAATGCAACCACACATTCGGCCATGGCATCGGCCTTAGCCTGATTTCTTTTTGTTTTTGATCGCCGCCATCGATTCCTGAAACGCCCGCTGCGAAGCTTCGTGTGCTAGCCGCGCGTGTTCCATGGCTTGCTTGGAGTGTTCGTTGCCTGTCAGATGGTCCTCTTTGCCGTGATGGACGGCGGCCGCGCGATGAGCGTGAGCAGCCAGTTCGTGGAATTCAGCGGCTCGTTGGTGTGAATCGTATGGCATGGCCGTTCCTCCAGACTTTCAACCTGGGGTTTACCCCGCAGAACTTAATTTAGATCTTCGGACGTTCTCATGTCCACAGGCTCTTCCAGCTTTTATTCCTGCGAACTGCTCGACCCTGCGCTTGTCCTGCGCACTTCCAGAGCAATCACTGGAACCGCGCCGCAGGGCAGGTTGGTAACAAAACGCCGCCTGCCGTCGCTAGCTTCGAATGCCAGGCCCGATTGCGACGACCCTCCGCGATATTGTCCCCACAAGCGCGGAACCACGGACACGCATTGTGCATCGGAATTCAATTGAGAGCTGCTTGCGTTCGGAACGCGGCCCGCAGTCAAAGTGTCTTCGCGGACGAAATTCCTAGAAATGCGTGAGCCAGGATCACAGATTTTCGTCGGAGGTTTTTCATCAGAAGTTCTCCTTGTAAGCGGATTGAAACGCCTTTCGCGAATGCGCTGGTTCGGCAGCGCATTATGCCGGCAAGTCTAGACCGGCATCCCGTTGAATGGCGAGTGAATGGATCGCTCGCCTGTTGAATGCGCAAAATTTCGCGCATGGGCTAGCAATTACACGGTTCTGTGTATTGCTAGGGTCAGGCTCGTCCCGCCACTATCAATTGCGGTGAACGATAAATGCCTAACAAGCCCGTCATAACCCCTCCTATCGAGGCCGGCTCCGGGCCCGCCCAAGCTGCGTCGGGCGGGTCTGGCCCGGCGGGAGCCATTCCCTTGCGCAATTTTGGCAGCCATCAAGACGTGAAGGTATCTGCGCTAGGCATGGGCGGTCACCATCTGGGTGACGCCGAGGACGAAAAAACAGCGATACGCCTGGTGCAGGAGGCTATCGATGGCGGCATCACGTTTTTCGACAACTGCTGGGAATATCACCGCGGCAAGAGCGAAGACTGGATGGGTAAAGGCTTGAATGGCCGCCGCGACCAGGTTTTTTTGATGACCAAGGTTTGCACCCACGGCCGCGATGCAGATCTCGCCATGCGGATGCTGGAGCAATCGCTGAATCGTTTGCAGACCGACCATTTGGACCTCTGGCAGATCCACGGCGTTACCTTCGACAATGACCCGGAGCTTTTCATCCGGCCCGGCGGCGCGACGGAAGCGCTCAGAAAAGCGAAAGAACAAGGGAAAGTGCGGTTCGTCGGCTTTACCGGACACAAAGACCCGGGCATTCATTTGAAAATGTTGAATACCGGCTTCCCTTTCGATTCCGTGCAAATGCCGCTGAACGCATTCGACGCGAACTTTCGCAGTTTTGAGACGCAAGTGTTGCCGGAATTGAATCGCCGCGGAATCGCAGCGCTGGGCATGAAGCCGATCAATGGCCATGGCGAGGCCGTCTTGAACGGCGCGATAACGGCGGAGCAAGCTTTGCGTTACGCCATGAGCTTGCCGGTGACGGTCACCATCACCGGAATGGAAACGAAGGAAATCCTGCAGCAGAATTTAAGAATCGCGCAGGGTTTCCGCCCCTTTAACGACGCGGATATGCAGGCAGTACGCGATCAAGTGAAGCCGGTTTCTGCTGACGGCCGTTTCGAACTTTATAAGAGCTCGATAAAGTTTGATAACCCTGAGGCGCGCCTGGCGCACGGTTACCCTCTCGATTTGGAATCCGCCGAAGTGAAAGAAATGGTCAGGGCTGTCGACAACACCGGTCATCCGTGGCCGTCAATTCCCAAGTAAGATTCCAACGTAATCCACGTTCATAAATTTTCCGGTGCACAGGTGAAAGCAAGATGGCAGAGGATAAAGACAATGAAATATCCAGGCGGGAATTCGTGAAGGGCGCGGCCGCAGTGACGGCTTCGGCAATGGTTCTGCCGGCTTTTGCAATGGCGGCAGGACGAGGAAGGGAGGGCGCGTCAGGCACACAGCCGTCATCGTCTGATCAGGTTCCGAAACGGCCACTGGGCAAGACTGGGGCGCAGGTTTCGTGTCTGGGAGTCGGCGGATATCATCTGGGTTCGGCAAAAGGTCAGCAGGAATCAAACGAAATTGTAGCGCGCGCGCTGGATGCTGGAATTAATTTCTTCGATAACGCCTGGGATTATCACAACGGCGAGAGCGAAGAGCGGTTGGGGATCGCGTTGAAAGGTAAACGCGATCGCGCGTTCTTGATGACCAAGGTGTGCACGCATGGGCGAGACAAGGACGCCGGCATGCAGATGCTCGAGCAATCGTTGCGGCGGTTGCAAACCGATCACCTGGACTTGTGGCAGATTCACGAAGTGATTTACTACAACGACCCGGATCTGATTTTCCGTCCCAATGGTGTCGCGGAAGCTCTGCTTGCCGCGAAACAGCAGGGGAAAGTCCGATTCGTCGGATTTACCGGACACAAAGATCCCGCAATTCATTTGCGTATGCTGTCGCAAGGATTTCCGTTCGACACCGTACAGATGCCGCTGAATGCGTTTGACGCCACGTTTCGCAGTTTCGAAACGCAAGTGCTGCCAGAAGCACAAAAACAAGGCCTCGGCATTTTGGGCATGAAGAGCCTCGGCGGCTCCGGCGAGATGGTGACGCATGGCGCGATCACGGCGCGCGACGGTTTGCGTTATGCGATGAGTTTGCCGGTGGCAGTGACGATTAGCGGAATGGAATCGGTCGGCGTGCTGGACCAGAACCTCGGAGTAGCGTGCGGTTTCCAGGCGATGTCGGCGTCGGAAATGGATTCGCTACGCGAGCGCGTCAAGTATTACGCGGGCGACGGGCGTTACGAGTTGTTCAAAACCACCATAAAATATGACGGCGAAGTCGGTCGCCAGCAACACCAATACCCCACCACGGAAAAACTGCCAGCATAAGCTTAAGGTTCAAACGTAGCCCCGCGATCTTTAACACGGCATTCCGGCGTGCAACCTACGCGAGGTTTACACCTCCGCAATTCGCCGGCCTGAAGGCGGCCCCTACAAATGCAAACCTTCGGCGGTGCAACAAAAAATGAGCCTGCGGGGGTCGCAGGCTCTGGGAAGGGGGAAGCGGGTATCAAAGATATGATGGTGGAGAAAGGAGGCGCAGGATGGGCCCAGCCCTTAGTATTTTTATAATAAGGATTCCCGGCCTGCGCCTCGCCTCTCCATGGGGCATAATGGCGGTCCGGCTGATTTTCCGCTATACGGCGAATCCTGTATTTTGCTAACACTCGTGGTATCACCGCATCGGTACGACCGCGATTCCGTACACGGGAAGTTCCGGAGCGCGTGACGGGCACGATTCGTTGGAAAGTGGTCTGGTCGTCTTGCCATAAAACAGGATGCGGGGCTGTACCACTTTTCGCCACAATGCTTCGTGTACAAGGCCTGCAATTCAGTGGACTTGCAGTCCGTGTTGTTGCGTCGGCGGCGGGACGATACTGTTCAGCCGCAAATAATAAACCATCTGGCCGTAATGGTCGGCGATATGCCAGACGGCGATGACGGCGATTCCCAGCTTCGTGTCTGGGCCGCCGTAGCGCCCTTCGACTCGATCCATCGCGTTTTTCGCGTTGATGCTGGCGAGGACTTTGTTGCCGTAATCGAACGAGTCGTGCAGGTACTTCAGGAGTTCCGTTTTGGTCTTCGCAGATGATGGGCTACCCTTCTCGCATCCGTCCGGCGGAGTCTTCCCTTCAATTTCATTGAAGAACGCATAATTCGCGCAAGCGACGTGTTGCACCTGCTCGCCGAAGGAGCGCACTCCCTTGAAATCTCCGCCTGGCGCATCCGGAATATAGGAATATTTCTCGGCGGGCATGGCTTCGGCGACCGAAAGAAACTGGTCCTCGGTATATCTGAGTACTCCGCCGACGCTTTCGGCAGTGGTCTTGTGAACTTCCTCCTGCTGCTGAGCAAACGAGGGCGTCGGCGCGGCGAAAAGCGCCATGGTCAGTAGAACTGCTAACGGAATTGAAAAAGCTGAGGAAATTGCTAAGCGGAGTTTCATCAAGTCCTCTCTGCGATTCCTAGAAATGATATGCGCGACGACCGGAATCTCCAACTATCTCGCCGTGACGTCCCGATTCAGGATAACACTGTAGATGCATCGAAATCGGACGTGCCTGACCTTGGCGGCCACGACTTTTACGACGCTACCATTTGCGGCACGCCTTCGTTGACTTGGCTACTGGGGCAAACTAATATGAACCGCCCATGGCGGATCCGCTTATTGGCCAGACGATTTCGCACTACCGCATCATTGATAAGCTTGGCGGCGGTGGTATGGGCGTCGTGTACAAGGCTGAAGATACGGAGCTTGGTCGCCTGGTTGCCCTGAAGTTTCTGCCTGTTGATGTGGCGCAAGACGCGCAATCTTTGGAACGCTTTCGCCGCGAAGCGCGCGCTGCGTCTGCTCTGAACCATCCCAATATCTGCACGATCTACGAAATTGGCCAGAAAGATGGCCACCCGTTCATCGCGATGGAGTTTCTGGAAGGCGTCACGCTGAAGCATCGCATTTCGGGCCGGCCGCTGGACATGGAACTGCTGCTGGACATCTGTATCGAGATTGCCGACGCGCTGGACGCGGCCCATTCCAAAGGCATCGTGCACCGCGACATCAAGCCCGCCAACTTATTCATCACCTCACGCGGCCACGCGAAAATTCTGGACTTCGGGCTGGCGAAACAAATTCGCGAGGTTTCAGACGCTACCCGTACGACGAACCCGTCGGCATCGGAGCACGCAGGCCCCACGATCAGCGAAGCGGACTTGACCAGTCCCGGTACCGCTGTGGGCACCGTGGCGTATATGTCGCCCGAGCAGGTTCGCGGCAAGGAACTCGATCCGCGCACGGATCTTTTCAGTTTTGGAATTGTGATCTACGAAGCGGCCACCGGCGGGCTGCCCTTTCGCGGCGAGACGTCGGGAGTAATCACGGAAGCGATTCTGAATCGCACGCCCGCTTCGC
The DNA here is from genome assembly GCA_963703675.1 of uncultured Acidobacteriota bacterium. GTDB lineage: Bacteria > Acidobacteriota > Terriglobia > Acidiferrales > UBA7541 > Palsa-295. The sequence continues at coordinate 456,298 of CAVPFH010000022.1, forward strand.
CTGCACGATTGAATCCGGACTTGCCTGCGAAAGTGGACGAGATCATAAGCAAGGCGCTGGAAAAGGATCCGAAGCTGCGTTACCAGCACGCCTCGGAAATGCGCGCGGATTTGCAACGGCTGAAGCGCGACACGAGTTCCAGCGGGCGCAGCATCCCGATGTCTGCGGTTGACGACGAGCCGAGACAGGATTCGAACGTCGCCGTCAAGACCGCGACGGGCGGCGGGACTGCTCGCGAAGCTTCCGGGCGGGCAAGCTCTGGTCGCGAGGTTTCGGAACGAGACTCCTCGGGCAGGCGTGGGTCCACCGCTGCTGCGGGCACCGCCGCATCATCAGCGGCCGCAACCGAAGAGTCACCAGGTAACACGCTCTTGAAGATTGGCGTGCCGGTGCTGGCCCTTGCGGTGGCAGCGTTAGCCGCATATTTCTTCGCGCACCGTCAGCCAAAGCTGACCGAAAAAGACGAAGTAGTATTGGGCGATTTTATGAACACTACGGGAGACGCAGTGTTTGAGGGGACTCTGCGCCAAGGCCTGGCGGTGCAGCTTGAACAGTCCCCTTTCCTGACGCTGATATCAGAAGAGCGCGTCCAGCAGACCCTGAAATTGATGCAGCAGCAACCGGATGCGCGACTCACCCCGGACGTCGCGCGCGAAGTGTGTCAACGCGCCGGAGCGGTGGCGACGTTGAACGGCGCAATCGCGCAAATCGGCAATGAGTACACGCTTATCTTAAAGGCTGTAAATTGCGCGACGGGCGATACGATAACCAGCGCGGAAGCCACCGCGCCTGACAAGAGCCACGTGCTCGACGCGTTGGGAAAAGCGGCGTCGGAAATTCGCGGCAAGCTTGGCGAATCCCTCAGCACAGTGAAAAAATTTGATACACCAGCGGAACAAGCTTCCACCTCTTCCTTGGAGGCTTTGCAAGCCTTCGGTCAGGCCAGAAAGTTTGTCAGCGCGAACGACTATGCGGCGGCGGCGCCACTGCTCCAGCGGGCGATCAAGTTGGACCCGAATTTTGCCATGGCTTACGCCGCGCTGGGGATTTGCTACTTGAACATTGGAGAAGCCGGTCTAGCCGCCGAATACAGCCAGAAAGCCTACGATTTGCGTGACCGTGTGAGCGATCACGAACGCTTCTACATCGAATCGCACTACCAGCAAAACACGGTAGGCGATCTGGAGAAGGCACGCGCGATCTACGAGGAGTGGGCACAAGCATATCCGCACGACGAAGTGCCGCCCACAGACCTGGGAGTAATTTACCTCGTACGCGGCGATTACGTGAAATCTCTCGCGGAGGCGCAAACCGCGTTCAAGGTCAATCCCAGTGGCCTGAACTACACGAACTTGATCAGCTCTTTTCTGGTATTAAATCGCATCGATGAAGCGCGCTCCCTGGCAGCGGAAGCCCAAGCGAATAAGCTCGACTCGGGTTTCCTGCGGGTGATCCTATATCAACTCGCTTTCCTGAAGAACGATGCCGCCGGCATGGCAGAACAGATGGCGTGGGCGCGCGGTAAAGAAGGAATTGAGGATGTCATGTTGGCCACCAGTGCCGATACTGCTGCGTATCGGGGCCAGCTGCGCACGGCGGCAGATTTGACGAAGCAGGCGGCGACGATCGCGGAACGAGCCGACCAGAAAGAGACGGCCGCGGCAGACGTTGCACAAGGAGCCTTACGAGAAGCTCTTTTTGGAAATTCGGAGGAAGCCGAGAAGCAAGCTGCTTCGGCTCTTGCGCTTTCGAATGGACGCGACGTCCAATTTTTGGCGGCAGCCGCGCTGGTGTTCGCCAGCGATACTGCGAAGGCCGAATCACTGGCCACGGATTTGAACAAGCGATTCCCGAAGGATACGGTGGTGAACATGATTTACCTGCCGGTGATTCGCGGACAAATCGCGAACGCCCGCCGCGATTCAGCGAAAGCGCTCGCGTTGCTGCAGCCAGATTTGATCTATGAGCTCGGACAGACAGGAGTTGGCGCGATAACTCCAGCACTCTATCCAGTCTATGTGCGGGCGGCTGCACACTTGGCGTCTGGCCAAGGCAAGGAGGCCGCCGCGGACTACCAAAAAATTATCGACAATAAGGGCGCGGTGGTAAACGGGCCGATCGGCGTGCTGGCGAATCTTGGGCTGGCACGAGCGTACGCACTGCAAGGCGATTCAGCCAAGGCGCGCGTGGCATATCAGAATTTCTTCGTGTTGTGGAAAGACGCCGATCCTGACATCCCCATCCTCATCGCCGCCAAATCCGAATACGCGAGGCTGCAGTAACTGATCATTCAACCGCAAAACCGGGCGCAGTAAGCAGCACCCCTACGACTGCTACCCCGATTGCCGGCGGGACGCTGGCGCTACGAGATTTCGAGGCCATAGCGCGAATCACTCAGTCAGCTCGCAGGAGGGGACTGTCCCGCTAGCTTCTTGAATTCCGGGTCATCGTGCAGGATTTTCAGATCGGGGTCGCGCGTGCACCAGTCTGTGTTGGAGTAGCCTGCTGCTACTGATCGGCGGAAGGCGTCAAGTGCCTCGTTCTTCATGTTCAGCAATCCGTATGTACAGGCCGCATTGTAGAGAATGCCTGAATCTGAAGGCCGCATCGCCACTGCGATCTTCACGTGCATTGAAGCCGCTTCAGGGTCGCCCAGGTTGGCCAAATCAGCCGCCAACAGGATTCGCGCGCGAACATCATCAGGGAAGCGCTGGAGTTGGTCGTGAAGCACCTCCATCTCCCTTCGTCGCAATCTCTCCGCGTCCGCCATGCGCCCTAGCCGTTCCAGAGAATTGATCAGCGGAACCAAAGCGTTGTAGTCGTTACTTACCACCTGCATCGCGCTCTCAGCGAGCCTCGCCGCTTCTTCGTACCGGCCTGAAGCGAAGTAGGCCCGTCCGAGCACGTCGTGTGCTCCCTCGCAATCAGGCTGTTCCGCAATCGCCTGCAACTCAAGTTGAATAGCGTCTTCATAGCGCCGTTGCGCGAATCTTATGCGCGCTCGGGCAGACAAAACATCCGGCAAATTCGGTCCGAGCGCTTCCGCTCTAGCACACGCTTCCAGGCCTTTCTCGATGTATTCCGGCTTCTGACTGTCGAATTCATGCTTCTCGCCCCAGGCGTGTGCGATTCCCGCATGGGCCAGCGCGAAATTCGGGTCCAACTTTACCGCTTCCTGATACATCGCCAGCGCGTATTCGAATTGCCTCTGCCGTAGGTAGTTTCGGCCGCGCAAGTAGAAGTCGTAGGCCTGATGGTTTGCTGTGGGCTTCTTTGCGATTACCTTTTCTTCCTGCGGCGACAGGGTGATCTCCAGCGCCTTGGCGATGCTCAGCGAGATTTCTTCCTGGATCGCAAAGACGTCTTCCATCTGACGGTCGTAGCGCTCCGCCCAGACCGAATGGCGTGTTGCGCTCTCTACGAGTTGGGTGGTGATACGCAACCGGTTGCCCGATCGGCGGATGGAACCTTCCAGTACGTACATGGCCGCTAGTTTTTCGCCTACCTGCGGCGCGGTTACCGTCTTGTCGCGGAACGGGAGCATTTCGGACCGTGGGAAAATTTCCAGGCGAGCGATTTTTGATAGCTCCGTGATTATGTCTTCGGTCATTCCGTCGCGGAAATATTCGTCTTCTTTTGCGCCGCCTAGATTTTCGAAGTAGAGTACCGCTACCGTTTTTTTCTTGGATTTTTGCACCGCTGGAAAGATCATCGTGGGCGGGGTGGGTTGCGCGTTTCGTGCTGCAGAATCGGTTCGGCCTGACGATTCCATGTCCCGCTTCAGGCGTTTCAGGTCCGCGCGAAGTTCCGCTGCTGTCTGGCAGCGGAAATCGTGATCCTTTTCTAGCGCCTTGGCGATAATTCGATCTAGCTCTGGCGGGGCTTTTGGGTTCTTCCTGGAAACTGGCTCCGGCGAATCGTTCAAGATGCGGTCAAAAATGATTGCGCTGGTGTTTCCTGAGAACGGGAGCTGGCCTGTGGCCATCTCGTAGAGTACAACTCCAAAGGAAAACAGGTCCGTGCGAGCATCCAGGTCTTCGCCGCGCGCTTGCTCGGGCGACATGTAGGCTACGGTTCCCAGCGTGCTCCCGGGGCTTGTCAGGTCTGCGACCGACGCACCTGCCGTCACTGCGGATGGGCTATGGAAGGCGTTTGAAGGGTTGCCAGCGGAGTTGTGTGCGACTTCTACCTTGGCCAAACCGAAGTCGAGGATCTTGGCGCGTCCCCGTGATGTTACAAAAATATTTGCGGGCTTAATGTCTCGATGAACGATGCCCTTGGAGTGGGCTGCGTCGAGCGCGTCCGCGATGTCGATGGCTAGCGTGACGCAGGTGGCTAGATCGAGAGGGCGGCCGGAAATCTTGTGCTTCAGAGTCGCGCCATCCAGATACTCCATGGCGAGGAAGGCTTTTCCTCTATCCTCACCAATGTCGTAGACGGTGCAGATGTTGGGATGATTGAGCGCGGAGGCGGCCTTGGCCTCGCGCCGGAATCGCTCAAGGATTTGGCGGTCCTGGGCTACGCCTTCGGGTAGGAATTTTAAGGCGACGAAGCGCTCGAGGCGAGCGTCCTCGGCTTTGTAAACTACTCCCATGCCTCCGCCACCGAGTTTTTCGAGGATGCGGTAGTGCGAAATAGTTTTCCCTGAGAGCGACTGCGCGTCCGACATGGTAGCGGTCATATTAGAGTGAGGGCCGAGGCAAGTCAACAAAGTGCTGGCTTCCCGGCTAAACCCAGTTCGTCGTCAACGCCAAAGCAAGGCGACAAAGTTGGTGAGTGAAGCGAGCAGCAGGATTTTGATTCCGATGGCGTCCCGTGATCCACCGACATTTGTACCGGCGGCTCGACGGTTTGCCTCGAGCCGGCAGGTTTAGGCGCGGTTTCGTGTTACAGGTTTCAATGCCGATGAGACGACACTGTTCTGAGCCTGGTCGGTCTGGGAGAACGCTACAATGCCCGGTCTGGCTGAACTGCGCCGGACCGGCCGCTACAAAATTCAGCGGCAAAAGCGGGCGCCCTACCTCCCGTCCACAATTTCGTAGCCCTTTTATTCGTAGCGCAGCGCGATTATCGGGTCGACTTGCATTGCGCGGCGGGCTGGCACGTATCCGGCTAGAGCTGACACGGCGGCGAGGGTGACTACTACGACTGCCAACGTGACGGGATCGGTCGCGGAGACCCCGTACAGCAAGTGGGCTGTCAGGTGCAAAGCTGCAAACGCGCATGGGATTCCGACTGCGAGGCCGGCGAGGGTGAGAGTTAGCGCTTCGCGCAAGATCATGCGCAGGATCGTTCCGCGCGTCGCGCCTAACGCGACACGGATGCCAATTTCGTTAGTCCTCCGCGACACGGAATAAGAAATCACACCGAAAATTCCGATGGCAGCAAGGATCAGCGCCATCGCCGCAAACAGCCCGAGCAAGAACGTGCGAAACCTTTGCTCCGAGACGGAAGCATTCAGGAGATCCGGCATCTTCGCGACACCGGTTACCGGCAGGTTTTTATCCATTTTTCGTACTTCCTGCCGAATTGCCGCCGCCACCGCGGACGTGCTCAACGTGCTTTTCACCACCAGATTCGCGCCCCAGAATGGCGCCTGCGCGTACGGAGCGTACATCATTGGACCGGGAGCCTGGCCCAGCGAATTGTCACGAACGTCACCGACGATTCCAACGATTTCGCGCGGAATATCGGGATCTGGCGGGAATCCGAAGTTGATCCTCTTTCCGACTGGATCTTGATTTGGAAAATAATGCTGCGCCATCGCTTTGCTGATCAGCGCGACCGTCGGCGCTGAACGGCTGTCCTGCTCGTTGAAGAAGCGTCCGGCCAGCAGCGGAATTCCCATTACTCGGAAATATTCCGGACTGACAGAAACATAATCCGCGGTCAGCGATTCATTTGTCGAAGCTGGAGGAGCTGCTTCGATCGTGAATGCAAGGTTGACGAAGCCGTCTGTGATCGGCCTGGGAACCACTACGGCGGTGTCCTTTAACCCCGGCTGGGCCTGGACTCGCGCGAGCAATTCTGTGGAGAAAGCACTCCACTGCTGGGGAGTGGAATACTGAAATTGAGGCAGCGAAATATCGGCGTTCACGATATGCTGAGCGTCAAAGCCAGGGCTGACAGACATGAGTTTGGAAAAGCTGCGCAGCAGCAAGCCTGCCGTCACCAACAAGACCATCGCCAGCGAAATTTCCGCTGCCGCCAGGAAATTGCGCGCACGGCGGCGGACTTTGCTTTCGCCGCAGCGTCCGCTGCCTTCGCGAAGGCTGCTCTGTATATCGGCACGGGCCGCGAACATGGCGGGCACGAGGCCAAAAGCCACTCCGGCGACAGCAGAGAGCAGAAGCGCAAAAGCCAAAACCAAATTGTCAACGCGAATTGGATTCAGGCGGGGCAGATCATCAGGCAGAAGCGAGCCGAGAGCCTGCACACCCCAGTAAGCTAGAGCGATTCCGACGACTCCGCCAAGAACACCAAGAACCGCGGTCTCTGTAAGCATCTGCCGCATGAGCCGAGCGCGCCCCGCGCCGAGCGCCGTGCGCAGCGCAATCTCTTTCGAGCGCGCGGTGGCGCGGGTGAGAAGCAAGTTGGCAATATTGGCGCACGCGATCAAAAGCACCAGGCCGACGGCGCCCAGCAGCACCAGCAGCGCCGTCCTTACGTCTCCCACAATTTCTTTCTGCAGCGGCACAAGACGGACCGTCCAGCCATTGTTTTCCGCCGGAAGTTCCTGAGCCAGTCTTGCGCAAATCGCGTCCATGTCCGCCTGCGCTTGCGCTATGGAAACTCCCGGCTTCAGCCGCCCAATGACAGGTAGCCAATGTCCGCCCCGGCGCGCCATCCAGGCGCCGAAAAGTGGATCTTGTACCAGCGGGACCCAGACTTCTTGCTTGGTATTGAAAAAAGGAGAGCGAAAACCTGCAGGCATGACTCCAATGACGGTGAACGGACGCTGGTCCAGGTTGATCGAACTTCCAACGATTTCGGGATCCGCTCCCAGGGTTCCGCGCCAAAGATTCTCGCTGATGATCACGACAGGTGCCGCACCCTTCTTGCCATCTTCAGGGTAAAAGATGCGTCCTGCTAGCGGCTTCGCATCCAAAAGTGCAAAATGCAACGGCGTCACGACGGACGTATCTACAACGGAAGGTTCGCCGCGACCCGTCAGGGTGAGTTGGTGCGCTGTAATTCCTGCGAGTTCGCTGAATACATGATTCTGCGCCTGCCACTGTTCGAAATTCGGATATGAGACGCCCGTCTCCGCGACTCCCGCTTGCGGGTTCGTCGCAAACACGGTGACCAGTTGACTGGGATTGGTATAGGGCAGCGGTTTTAAGAGCACGGCATAAACCACGCTAAAAATGGCCGTGTTTGCGCCGATTCCGAGAGCCAGCGTGAGTACCGCAACGATGGTAAACCCGGGATTCTTGCGCAGCATGCGGAATGCGTAGCGCATATCTTGAAGGAATGCTTCGACGAAGGGCAAGCTGTGAAGTTCGCGATTGGTTTCTTTGAGCTGCGTTAGGCCGCCCAGCTTAATTCGTGCGGCGCGCCTGGCTCGTTCCGGCGCCATGCCTCGGCGGACGTTTTCGTCCATGAGCATATCGAGATGTGAGTTAAGCTCGCGCTCGAAGTCTTGATTCACGCGGCCCGGCGAGAGCCGGGTGCGTGTGCGGGCAATGAGTGTGCTGAACCAGGCAAACATATATTTGTCCCCGCTCCTGCTTATCCGCGCTCCGCGATTCGTAGTACGCGCCCTATCACGGCCGAAATCCGTTCCCAGTTTTCGGCTTCGGTATTGAGCTGCTTAAGCCCGCTCCTGGTGATCGAATAGAATTTTGCTTTGCGGTTGTTGTCGGACGTTCCCCACGCGCCGGAAATCCAACGCCTCTGCGTTAGACGCACCAGAGAGGCATAAATCGTGCCCTGATTGATCTGCAATGCCTGGTCGCTCATTTGTTCGATGCGGCGGGCAATTCCGTAACCGTGTAACGGGCCCATCGCGTCGAGGGTTTTCAGAACCATTAAGTCGAGGGTACCCTGGAGAATATCGGACCTGTCGGCGGACATGCAGCCTCCTGTGGTGTGCCCACAGGACTATCTCAGAAAGACGTGTGGGATGTCAACAGGAGGTAGTCGCGGTCTCGGGCAACTCCCCATGGGGCGACACCGGGCAATGGTCTCTAGAGACTGGGTTTTGATTCCACCGGCATCCGGCGGTCCTGGAACATTTGTAGCGGCGGCTCGACGGTTTGCGCCGAGCCGGCAGGTGTAGAGTGTTTTTGTCTTACAGATTTGAATTGCGTTCGCGCCTCGGTGTTTTGAACTTGATCGGGCTGGGCGAGCCTGCGCTGCCCGCTACAAAATAGAATCCATCCGAACGGATGGCCCGCGCGGATGCTGATGCCGGCTCAGAATTAGACACGACGTCTAACGTAAACGGTTGGTTACTTCAAAGGTGACCAGCTCCGGCATTCCGTTACGCTTACAGGCTGAGTGATGGGCGAGCCCGACTTGAATCGAATCAGTCCTTCCGAGGTCGAGCAGAAGTTTCGCTTTCCTGTGTTGTCCGCAACGGGCGTGGCCAACACGACGTATTCCTCGCACAGTTGTTTCCTGCATTCAGACCTAATAATTAAGCGGTAACCGGTTTTCGTACACCACACATCGGCAGTACACCTAGCGTTCCCTACGGTTTCGTCGATTAAATTCGCGTGTTCTGCTGATACCTTTTCGGTGTCTGGATTCGGACCGAGTGCGGCCAGGTCCGGCGCATAGCCTCTTTGTGGATAGGAAGCTTTGTAAGTAAGCTGCGCCGTATTCACCGAGCGCATCGTACCTACGGCGGAGGCCTCGTTGGCCGCGGTATTTGCCCGCAGCGCGCTCGGAATTGCGATCGCCGCAGCCAGAACGATCGCTCCGGCATCGAAACCGCTGCTTCTGCTCGCTCCGCGAATTGACATTTCGTCACCATAAAGGCAGAACACTTGCGCCTTACTCTGGCCCGTCAATTTGGCAAGATAGCTTGCGTATTCTGGCGCGAGCGGCTGCAATTGCAGGGCCGACGTTGCGACTGAGTCCTGGTAAAAGAGCGCCGAGGCGCCCGATTCGTGCCCGGGCGGCAGCGCCTCTAGAAGCCGCTGCGACTTTGCCAGCGATTCGCCGCTCTTGTGCAGTCGAATTGAGTCCGCAACCGCGTCCTGACTTGAGCCCACGATCAAATATCCGTCCCCAAACGCGTATGCGACTTCCGAAGGCTTGGTCTTAGATGGAATCTGCACGGTGTAATAAGTGATCCCGCCGCTGTCAGACTGCGTCGCGGGGATTTGCATTGCGGTCTCTAACGTATGGAAGGCTTGTTGCACGTGGTTCGCATCCTTCACCCCGAATACAGCCCTCCATACGGGGTTCGGAGGTGTGGAGTTCACCATTTCCACCATGAGTTCACCGGTGAGCTGAGTGAGAAAATCGTCTTTCAGACTGAGCTTGAACGCTTGTTCGAATGCGCCGAGCGCTGCAAAGGCTTTGGCGTTGGAGTCGCCGCCCAGCGTCTGTAGATCGTCGAATATTTGCGCTGGATTCGTGAGAATCACGGCGCCCGCCATCATCGCTTTTGGCGAAGCGAAGTCGAGGCTTCCCAGCGCCGCTGGTTTTGCTAGCCACGATGCCGCTCCGTGACGCGGACCGCTGAAGCTCAATTCCATTTGGCTGACCACTTCACCCGCTGTGGTTTTGCGCTCCCACAGGAAGTACTTCATATCTGCCAAACCGGAATTCTCAAACCGCTGTTGGCTCTGCTTCGTGTTCTGCGGAGTCTGGCTCAAGATGGTGTGAAGATCGACAGCTCCGACAATTGTCACACCGCCCGCATAGGTTTGTGCAATGTGCTGTCCGAAAGAAGTTGAGGCAAACCCCGAGCTTTTTGTGTCGACTCGGGCGTTGAAATTTTTCAGCGTCGCGAGATCGGACGTGGCCACCACATAGTCAGGACGTACCAGCACAAAGAATTGGGTCGGAGGCGGACCATGCGATCCCTTCCCAGGCGGTGTCGCTGGCGGACTGTCTTCGACCGTAGCCAGATCCTGCGGCTCTAAGATGCGCAGCGGCAACGTCGATTTACCGCCATCGCCGGCGAGTTCCTTGTTTCTTTGCTGAAGAAAATCCTTCAAGCCGGGCTTGGCAACCTGCGTAACAATCATCATGTGCGGTGTCTTCCCCCTTATCACGCCAGACAGCACGATCTCAGGTCCCAGGTATTGGGAGAGTTCAGAGAACTTCTCCAAAGAGTCCTCGAACTTGGGCCCGAATACCGATGCCTCGCTGTGCTGCCACCAATTTCGCAGAGCCTCGCTCTGCTGCAGCTCGTCATTGAAGATGGTCAGCGACTGATGCACGGCGTCGCCGTAATTGGGAATTGCAGCATACATGGTTAAATCCGATAGCAGCGGCAACAAGTGACTTTCGCTGCGCGCTGCTGGGTACTGAACGTTGTGTTGCAGTTTATTCACCAGCCGAATCGATTCGTCCAGCAGTCCCGGATACTTGTTGAGGTACTGCACCCAGGCTTCATCGGGTGATTTCTTCGGCGGGGCGGTTTGGGCGCCGCTTGCGATAGCGCCGAGGAGGATGATGAAGGCAACACCCAAGCACTTCACGCAGTGAGATCCCCGGTACAGGAAAGAGCGCGCGTAGTCCATTCGTTTTTGACCTCGTTTGGAAGGAACCAAGGGATGCAACTAATTTCTACCACGAAAATGCGTTTAATGCCGGGAGCGGATCTGGTGAGTAATCAATCATTCCAGGATCGTCACGCCGGCCGGCCTTGCAAAGATATCCGCCTTGGAATCAGCCTGGTCATCCGAAGCAAATCGTTGAGAAAGGTGGCAGGCCCGATGGAATACAGCGCAGTACTTATAAGGGTTGATAACGATTACAGCATTAGACCACACGTTATATATACGCGCGGTTACATTTATGACCCTGCTGAGGTAACATCCCCGCCGATTCTGGAGGATCTCTCAGTAGTAATGAGCCTGCAATTCCTTCTTGCTGAGCAATCGCGGGACTGTGTAACCCATGGAGATAATCTGATGAAGTCTCATGTAGCTTTCTCGCTTTTGAACTTGGCTGTGCTGTCTTTGGTCTTCGCGTACGCCGCAACGGGCGTACCCGGCAAACTGCTCGCGCAGGCGAACGACGGTCAAAGCGGCGCCAGCGCAAACACGTTCGAGCTAGCGAGCGGAACCGCTATCCTGGGCCGGTTGGATTCGCAACTTTATACCGAACACTGCTCCAAGGGTGACCGCGTGGAAATACAAATCACGCATGACGTGATGCAAGGCCATCAGACTGTTCTCAAGAAAGGCGCCCGTGCGGTCGGCAAGATCGTCAAACTGCAGACTTCGCCTGAAGAGGGTGGAATGTACGGGGTGGGGATTTTGTTCGACAGTATGGTATTGAAGAATGGAGATACCGTACCTTTGCGTATGGAAATCCAAGCAATCGCACCGCCGTCGGCTGTAGGAATTAACCGCATCACAGATCTTCCGGACGGGGGCGGCAATCAGGTCAATGCGAACCAAGGCGCGGTCGAAGCAATCGGCGTGAAAAGGCAGGGCCCCGTCGATTTTCCGGGCGTGACTCTTGGAATTGAAACGGTCAACGGAACACACATTTCAATCTTGGCTTGCAAGACCGGGAACATCCACCTGGAAAAATGGTCGCAGATCGTCTTACGCGTCGTCAATCCTTAGAGTCACTGAAGGCGACACCCGTATGAGAAAAGTGAAATCAGCGAAACGCAGGCCGGCGATGAAACGCAAAGGCATTCCGAAAAACGTCGATGAATATTCGGCGGGTGTGCCAGAGTCGGCGCGCGACAACTTCGATGCGATTCGTGCGGCAATACGTTCCGCCGCCCCACCCAAGGCTAGCGAGACTATCAGTTACGGGATTCCTGCGATCAAACACAAGGGAGTCTTGGTGTGGTTCGCCGCGTTTGTCCACCACTGCAGCGTGTTTCCAACCGCGGCAGTCATTGAAAAGTTCAAGGGCGAACTCAAAGGTTTCTCTACATCCAAAGGTACCATTCACTTCCCCAGCGACAAGCCAGTGCCGACCGCGCTCATAAGGAAGATGGTAAAAGCGCGCGTGAGCCAAATCGAAGACAGGAAGCGCCGCTGAACCAATTGCATGAAAACGTCATTTGAATAGCGACGCTCCGTAACGAAGTGTTGGTTGCATTTCATCGGCAATTACGTCCGGCTCGTAAATTTCCAAGTAACTTGCACGATGGCCCGCGCTGTTGGGCGTCATCCCTCTGACAATTGATTTCTTTAGGGCGAGCGGCGGGTCTCCCTCCGCGCCCATATTTCCACTGTTGCGCACGCACGAAGTACGCAGTTGGAAACCGGTGATGATGCGCCCGTTGTAACTGATCACCAAGGACACGCCGTGAGGCCCGCGCTCCTTTTCTGGATTTCCATCGAGATTACTATTCTGAAGCGCGAATCGCCGCCCCAGGATTCTTTTCCCCTCATCGATAATTGCTTCCTTGGCTGGCTTTCCCGCGCGGCCATCCTGGCTGCCGCGGTCATTAATGCTCAGACCAAATCCCAACGAAAGAGAAACGTACTGATTCGGAAAGTCGTCCGCATACGCCTGAAATACTTGCCGCCATGCCTCTTCGTATTTGTCCGGCGTATAACCGGCATCGCGCCACTTCCGCGCATCTTCCGGCGTGTTTGGCAGCGTGAACTCGACAGATACCGACGTTGGTCCGGCCGCTGCAACCACGCGAAATGCCGGAGATTTTCCATATCTTGCGCTCAGTTGTCTCAGGAATGTGAACCAACGCGCGAGGTAAACCTTATCCCACGGCAACGGAAGCTTTTCCGCTCCGCCCTTCCCCGGCCCGTACTGTATCGCGAACGTTTCCGTCCGCACGCCTTCCATGGCCCACGCAGGAGAGAAAAAGCCGGGGAAGATGAGCAGCTGCACCCATTTCTTCGAGGATTCCGCGGCAGCGAACAGTTGATCCAGCTTCGTCCAATCCGGTTTTCCCGGCACCGGTTCGATGTCGCGCCAACGGATCTGTAAAGCCGCACCGCTGATGTACGGATTCTCGAGCGCCTGCAAATCCAAACGATCCTGTTCGGGTTTGGTCTCCAGAACAACAACCAGTCCGTTCGGCGGAGACTTTTCCGGTGGTACCGGTGGCCGCCGGCGTTCCGCCAATACGACGGGCGGAAGTAATAACGAAATGCCAAGCAAAACAAGGATAACCAGCGCGGTATGTCTCACACTTCGCGAGTGAGTACGCATGGACATCTATGCCTCTTCAAATCATACCTGCCCAATGCTGCTTGTAGGTGATCAGATCGCTCCGGGGCGACTGGAAGGACAACAGGTATAGCTATTTCATTGAACTGCAATCCATTTTGGCCGCAGCCGAAACTCATGGATGGATTAATCCAGAGGTGCTGGACGAACCTCGCGATTGGGAATACCATTTCGATTAATTCCGTACAAGCACACTGGCCCGAAAGACGAGTTGGAATCAGGTATCATCTTCGCGTGGCAGCACTACCTTGGCTTGATTTTGTGGAACGACACCCGCCGAGGGCGTTGAACACGTCGAGGGACAGAAACCCAATGCAATGAGCCAGCGGGACTGGCATTTAATCGCCGCGGATTTCGACGTCATCGAAGCCGAGGCCCTTCAGCATGCTCGTGAGCGTGTTGTGCGCGTTCTGCTCCGCGTTTTCGAGGACGCCATCCTGCAGCGCGGCTTGCTGTAGTTGGCGTTCCGCCTCCTCGCGAACCTCGCTTTCCAGGTTCGGATCTGGCGACGAGAAAAGGCCGGTGTCGCGTGAGTAGACACGCGTCTTCGCGTTGTCGATGCGCGTACTGAAAATTTCGGCCGCCGGGACGCGCAACGATATGCTGTGACCGTGCAACGAAACATCACCCGGCTGAACTTCTCCAAGGTCGACGCCAGCGATTACCTCGCCATGTACGACCAGCAACAATCGATCGCCGGCCAGAAATTTCGGCAGGTAGGGATTATCGCGTTCGCCCGAAATAATCTTGTCGAGCGTGTAATCCACTGTCTCGAGCCGTTGCAGCTGTTGAATCTGGCGCACCACCGTGGGCTGGTTCACATTGATAACGGTCGCGACCCCGCGAAATAGTCCCATCAATCGCAGCAAACCTACGCCGGTGGAAAGCCGGACCGCGGCGCCGATCACTAGCAGTGTAAGCAACGCGCCGACGAGTATTCCTATCGGCCAGGAACTCTTCGGTGCTTTCCTTTCCCGGATTGGCAGATCGAAGCTCATCAAAATCGCATTTGACCGTCCTTCTCTTAAATAACACACTACTCCAGCCGTTGCACCTGTTGACGCCAATGCCGTCCTGCCGCACGCTAGGTCCAAATGTTGGGGGGCGCCGCCCCAAGGCGCGAATCAAGCCGCCGCGATCGGTCGAGCATTTGTCTCAAACCTTCGATACGAGGTACCAAACGTTGATTGTTGACGTCGCGGCCTCAGACGTGCAACATGTCCTTAAGGGGTGGCCTTGGCTGAGATTGCACAAACCCTCGATGCCGTCGTCGCGCAAGCGCGCTCGCTCGAAGAGATTCGAAAGGAGGATCTGCGCACCGGCGACCTCGTGCTCGTCAGCACCAGAAATTCCGTCTACACGATATGGGTTCTGGACGATGATTCCTACTGGGTTTGGGGCGGGTGGTTCGACCGCACCAAGCAATCGCCGCTGAGGGTGGCCATCAACGGTTGCACCTGGGGCGGCTCTACCATTAAACAGGACATCGTCGCTGCTCTTGGCCTTCGACTCGAATTCGGAAACACTGTGATCACCACTCGCATCCGGCACATTCGCGTGATCCGGGCGTCAGTTCAAACGTTCGTCAATTGAGTCCGTGATCCCTTAGTTTTGCCCCGCGTTGCTCTCCTGTTGCGTTGACTTGCCCGCACCCCGGCCTAACATGCGTCGCCAAGGCATCGCTGCGAGCCATGATCGGCCAAAACCCATTGTTGGCTGACGGACTGCGGCAAACTGCTGTCTTCGGACATTCTCACTTTGCAGCGACACACAAACTGCTGTCTTCGTTGACTTGGCTGAGGCTGGCACCTAAGATGAGCGGCAAATGGCGGATTCCTCATCGCTGATTGGCCAAACCATCTCGCACTACCGCATCGTAGAAAAACTCGGTGGCGGCGGCATGGGTGTGGTTTATAAGGCTGAGGATACGAAGCTCGGCCGCTTTGTCGCATTGAAGTTCCTTCCTGAAAATTTGGCCCATGGCGAACATGCGCTGGAGCGCTTTAAACGCGAGGCCAAGGCTGCTTCGGCGCTAAATCATCCCAACATTTGCACGATTTATGAAATAGACGAAGACAACGGCCGCGCGTTCATCGCCATGGAGTTCATGGACGGCGTGACGCTGAAGCATCGCATCGGCGGACGCCCGCTGGAAAGCGAAACTGTTCTAGAACTTGCTATCCAGATCGCTGACGGACTGGACGCCGCTCATTCCGAAGGCATCGTGCATCGCGACATCAAGCCCGCGAACATATTCGTCACCAAGCGAGGTCACGCCAAGATTCTGGATTTTGGTCTGGCGAAATTGACAACCCGCGAACCGACATCTTCCGAAGCAACCGCAACGACTCATACGACGGCGAAAGTTCCCGAGGCGGAACTTACCGGCCCCGGGACGGCGGTGGGGACAATCGCATACATGTCGCCGGAGCAGATTCGCGGCAAGGAGCTCGATGCGCGAACGGACCTATTCAGCTTTGGCGCCGTGATCTATGAAATGGTCACCGGGACGCTGCCATTTCGCGGTGATACTTCCGGCGTTATCACCGACGCGATTCTGAATCGTGCGCCGGTTGCGCCGGTGCGATTGAATCCGGACCTCCCGGCGGAGCTCGAACACATCATCAGCAAAGCGCTCGAAAAAGATCGTAACCTGCGTTACCAGCACACCGCCGACATGCGAACCGATTTGCAGCGGCTGAAACGTGATACAGACTCCGGGCGGTCGGCGGTTCTCGCCGCGGAGCAGTTCCCTGTTGCCCGCGGGGCTTCGGCAGAAATGCCGGTGGTGACATCTCGTGTTTTCAAATGGGGGGTCTTGGCGGGTGCCGCAGTGGTGATTGTTGCACTGGGTGTCGTTGGGTGGCTTTACTTTGCGCGCCGCGCGCATGCCCTCACCGAAAAGGACACTATCGTGCTGGCCGATTTCAATAACACGACCGGCGACGAAGTGTTCGATGACACGCTCAAGCAAGCGCTAGCCGTGGACCTGGGGCAATCGCCGTTCCTCAACATTCTTTCGGACACGCAAGTTCGCCAGACGCTGCGCCAGATGACCCGTCCGGCGAATGAGCGATTGACGCAAGACCTGGCGCGCGAAGTGTGCGTACGTGCCGCGAGCAAAGCGTATCTGACTGGCTCGATTGCAGCGCTAGGAAACCAGTACGTGATCGGCCTCGAAGCTCTGAATTGCGCGAGCGGAGACGTGCTGGCACAGGAGTTGGTTACGGCGCCGTCGAAGGAAAAAGTGCTGGACGCCTTGGGCCAGGCTGCAGCAAGACTTCGCAACCAGGTCGGCGAATCTCTCAGCTCGGTGCAGAAGTTCGATGTGTCGCTGGAGCAGGCCACGACCAGTTCGCTCGAAGCGCTTCACGCCTTTACCTTGGGAGCAAAAGCGGCACACGAAAAAGGCGACGTCGAGGCAATTCCATTCTACAAACGTGCCGTAGAACTCGATCCGAATTTTGCGCTGGCTTACGACGACCTGGGAGTAGATTACTACAATCTTTATCAGCCGGGCCAGGGTGCCGAATATCTGAAGAAGGCATTCGACCTGCGCGACCGTGTCACCGAACGCGAGAAGTTCACGATCACCGCGGATTACTACGGCCTGGTCACGGGCGAACTGGAAAAAGCGAACCAGACTTACGAACTGTGGATCCAGGACTATCCGCGGGCTTACGGAGCTTACGGGAACCTGGGCAGCAGCTACATGATCCTGGGCCAATACGAGAAGGCCGCCAATGAAACGCGTCAAGCACTTCGCGAACCCACGGACGTGGCTGAATACGCAAACCTCGGCGAAATTTACCTCGCGCTCAATCGTTTCGACGACGCAAAGAAAACAAGCGAGGAAGCACAGGGCCGCAGGCTCGAAGATATCCCGCTACGCGTGAACCTGTACGCGCTGGCATTTTTTCAGGGCAATGCTGCAGTTATGAAACAACAAGCAAATTGGGCGATGGGAAAGCCCGGCGCGGAAGATCAGATGCTTTCGCTGGAATCGGACACCGAAGCATGGTCTGGAAAACTCGCGAAAGCGCGGGCCTTATCGCGGCAAGCGATCGAGAGCGCTCGTCGCAACGACGAGAAGGAGCCAGCAGCCTTGTGGCAAGCGAACGCCGCGATACGCGAAGCGCTATTCGGCAACGCGGACATCGCACGCCGGGATGCCGCGGCGGCAATGGCGCTCGCTCCCGGCAGCCGCGATGCGGAGGCGCAAGCGGCGCTAGCCTATGCGCTGGCGGGCGAGACGACACACGCGCAGTCACACGCCGACGACCTCAACAAACGCTTCCCACAAGACACGGTAGTGCAAACGGTTTGGCTGCCTACGATCCGCGCGCAGATCGAATTGGCGAAAGGAAATCCGATCCAAAGCATTGAACTTCTGCAGACAGCAACACCATATGAATTAGGCATGCTGAGCGGCAGCGCTCCTAATTCGTGTTTGTATCCCGTATACGTCCGCGCAACGGCATACCTGAGCGCAGGCCAAGGCCAGCTCGCAGGAGCCGAATTCCAGAAAATTCTCGATCACCGCGGAGTGTTGTGGAATTGCGCGACAGGCGCACTGGCATATCTCGGTTCGGGGCGCGCATACGCGCTAGAGGCGCGATCAGCGCAGGGCGCCGACGCAGATGCCGCGCGCGCCAAAGCTCCCGCCGCGTTTCAGGATTTCCTGGCGCAATGGAAAGAGGCCGATCCCGATATTCCCGCCCTGGTAACGGCCAAATCGGAGTCCGCGAAATTTCACTTGGACTAAAGTGAAATCAAGCAGGACGAGCTAGGCCGTTCCTGCGGCTCGCGCCCTGCGCAGATTGTCTTTGTCTTGCCCGGTGAGCTTCCATGTGTGGTGAACATCGTCGGCAAGATGCATGACTTCGATTTCGTCGCCTCTATTCAGCGCCGCCCAAAGCTCGTTTTCGCTGAGCAATGTCTTTGCATCCACTGTTTTGTTGCATTTGTCGCAGACCGCCTGTATGGGCTGCATGTTGCCTCCGGTGGTAGTTCGTAGAAACTAAGTCTTTGACCCACAATCATACGGCACTGGTAACAAATTGTCTTCTCGAATGGATTCCTGGATTCCTGGGTTGGGCAACGAAGTCACCGGTCTTTGCTACTGCATAGGCAACTTTCAAGGAAGCACCGACTAAGTCAACTGCAGAGTTCCAGCCCTAGAAAAGCCCGAAAGTTGCACCGTCTGCTTAGACGCTCACACTCTTGCGTTGGATACGCTTTAAGTTTATAGACAATTAATCCATCCCCTGCCGGGCTAACCGCGGTGCTTCGCTGCTCTAGCACGCAGGTAGCCAGTGAAAGCAGTGGACCTCAAACACCTGGGTAGTGGGTCCGTTTCCGATGTTAATCCAACACCGACTCTGTCAATCTCTTTTTTGCGCGCACTCCAACTCTCACTCCTGAGAGCGTCTTCTTTCGTCATCTTCTCTGGTCCCAGCATGGACGACCACGGCTCGCCTGTAATCTTTCGGTGGACTCCTGTCCGACCTAAACATCTCTCCGATCCAACTGCGACCCTGATTACTACTTCAAACTCCCTCTCATCAGGGAGCGGGATGCCCAATCAAGTGGACGACGTTCTACTTCACGCCATGCCCGATTTCGAGCTGTCCCGCGTGCGGACCGAACTTGACCCACTCTGCATACTCCCAACCCTTCCGCCACATCCAGTACAACCGCACGGCCAATCTTCGGGACATCGCTACCTTGGCGATGTTCTTTTGCCGACGTATCGCCAGGTGCATATAC
The DNA here is from genome assembly GCA_963703675.1 of uncultured Acidobacteriota bacterium. Lineage (GTDB taxonomy): Bacteria > Acidobacteriota > Terriglobia > Acidiferrales > UBA7541 > Palsa-295. Next base: position 475,414 of record CAVPFH010000022.1, read on the forward strand.
CAACGCCGCCAGTCCGCATCCCAACGCACCGCTGCTTGCGCTGCTTCTCCCAGCAAGAAACGCAGCAGAGAGCTGCCTTGCTTGCTGATGTGGCTCAGCCGTTGATGGCCAGCACTAGAGTTCTCCGAAGGGATCAGCCCCACATAGCTGCCGATCTGCTTGCCGCGACGAAACCGTCCCGCAGTTCCGATGATCAGCACGAAGGCCAGTGCCGTGAGGGGCCCTACGCCGGGATGCGTCATCAGCCGCAGCACGTCGGGCCATTTGCTGGCTTCTTGCTCGACCGCTGCGGTTAACTCCTCGATGGTCGGATTCACCCGGTCCAGCAGCTCCAGCAGATCCTTGCGACGCCGGGAGGCCCAGGTAGCTAAGGGAAGCTTTTCCAGTTGGGCCCAAGGACACGGTGCCCCTTCTGCCTTCTGCCATCCGTTCCACCATTTCATAGCCTCCAGGAGGAGGGACTGTCCCATGTCGTACCACCGATGCGTCGGCCGCGTAACCAACACCCCAACACCCCGGGGCACTTCCCTTCCGGCTGCGAATGGGGTTAGACTCAGCGCATCTCGTTCCCCTTCCGGCCTAGATTGCAGGAGGCGGCCATGCACGCACGCGTAACACAGTTCAGCGTCCCTTCCGAAAAATTGAATGACTTCAGCGAATCGCTTGTGTCCGCAGTCCCGCTGATGCGGCAACGAAAAGGATTCGTTGCCCTGCTGGTATTGCGCGTCGAACAGTCGAACCCGCCCGACGTGAGGGTAATGACGATTTGGGATTCCCAGCAGGCTCTGCAAGAAAGCGAAAACAATTTGTATTTCTATCAGGCGCTAGCGCGCGCCCTGGCTTTCGCCAAAGGCTTCCCAGTCATCCGCGAAGAAGAAGTGATGTTGCACGATTTCACGAGAATCGCCGCTGCAGCTTCAGCAGCCGCCTCGGGCGGTTCTTCGGCTGCATCGTCGGCCGCGTCTTCCTGAAACTTTTCCAACGGCCAGCATGTCCTTCGAGCCGGAGTGCCGCAGTGGTACGCGGCTCATCTCGTTTTCGAACCGCAAGATTCCTGAATTTGCGGTTGTAAATTCGTATTTGAATTCGTATCTGAATACGCGTTGTAGCGCCCGGTCCGGCGCAGTTGGCCAGACCGGGCATTGTGACGCGCACCCGGCCCGCTCGGAACATAAACACCGACGCGCGAAGATTGCGCAAGACACACGAAACCACGCCAACCCTGGCTGCCCGAAGAAAACCATCGAGCCGCCGCTACACAGTCAAAAACGGTACTAGTTCGAGCCCCGCGACTGTGCTGTATCGAAACCTGACGGCTCCTGCACTGGTTCGGAGGCCGACCCTTCAAGCGCTATCGTTGCAGTTACGGTGGTGCCCTTCTCGTTTGAACGAATTTGCAGGCCGCCTCCCAATAGCCTCAGGCGCTCGCGCATACCGCGCAAACCTACTCCCGTGCTTTCACCTGCAAAAACCCTCGCTTGAGCTTGCTTGTTGATTCCGTGACCTTCGTCGATCACTTCGAGTCTAACTTCCTCAGGTGTACGCCAAAGCCTGACCAGCGCGGTCGCGCTTCCCGAATGCCGGTGGATATTCGTTAGGCATTCTTGAGCGATCCGGAACAGGCACAGTTCACCATCCCGCGGAAGCCGCTCCCAATTCCCCGGAAGTTCCAGTTTCGCATCGATGTTGCTGCGCTCGGCGAATCCTTCCAAATACCACTTCAATGCGGAGGCCAGCCCCATTTCGTCGATCATAGGCGGATGAAGCAGATAGGACACCGTCCGGATTTCCGACGAAGCCTGGTGAATCAATTCTGAATTCTCTTCCGCGCAGTGAGCCGCCTCCTCACTCAGTAGCGACTTTTCATTGGCTAATCTGGCGGCGTTCATGCCCATCGCAGTCAACAACTGGCCCACACCATCGTGCAATTCGCGAGCAATTCGTCTCCGTTCTTCATCCTGAAGCTGAAGCAGACGCGCGGAAAGTTCGCTTTCCTTAATGGCCTCTTCCACCTTTTTTCGCGCGGTGATGTCGCGCCCGACTTTGGAGGCTCCTATGACGCGCCCCCCGGAATCACGCACCGGAGAGATGGTCAGCGAAACATCTATGCGGGACCCGTTCTTGGTGACTCGCACGGTTTCGAAATGTTCAATTCGTTCCCCGTCGCGCAGGCGTTGGAGGATTTTCAATTCTTCATCCCGTAGTTCCGGCGGAATGATCATCATAATTGACTGGCCGATGGCCTCATCGGGTGTGTAGCCGAAAATGCGTAGTGCGCCGTTGTTCCAGCTGTTGATGGTGCCGTTGAGATCTTTGGAGATAATGGCGTCATCGGAGCAATCGACAATGGCGGCAAGCCGGGAACGAGCCGCCGATCCGCGTCGATTGGATTCACCGAGGGCGATAATCGCGGCGGAGAAGACTAAAAATCCGAGCATACCGAATATCTGGGTTGTATCGTGATCGCCGAGCGAACGGAGGGGTGGCAAAAACCAATACCAGACCCCGGCTGCTCCCAGAAGAGTGGTGACGGTCGAAGGTCCCAATCCGCAATACCACGCAGAGAAAACCACAGCCAGCCAAACAGTGTGGTAGGGATTCTGAAATCCAAGAAGAGGCGCGAGCAAATGCCTCAAGTAGAGGGCTACAGCGGTTGCCAATATCGCCAGCGCGTAGCGCGATGCCGAATAGGTCTTGCGCAAGTCGGGGACCCCTAACAAATGTCCACGCACTCCTCCATTAAAGGAGCAGAAACCTCGGGATGTTTAAAATGCTACATCACAACCGTTAGCTGCGGCAACAGGCGGCTTGATTGGTGTTCCGAGTTAGTCTCCAGGTAGTCCCTTAACGGATTGCCTGTAAGAACGTCTACCTTGTCGAGCGCCCCGTCTGCCAAGCGCAATCGATTTTCTTGGTGTGCTCTATTTTGACTTCAGACCCTCGGTGATCAGCGGCGGTTCGGATTTTTGCAGTTCGGCGGCTACCTTTTCCATTTGGTGCATCGCGCGCAGGTGATTTCGTCCTGCGATTTTCAGGATGTCGTCATCGGAGTATCCACGGCTGAGAAGTTCGGCGAAAAGATACGGATAACGCGTCACATCCTCCAGACCCACCACCATCGAGCCGGACGTCACATCGTAGAAATCCGCGCCGATGCCGATATAGTCGACTCCCGCTATCCTGCGGATGTGGTCAATATGGTCAGCAACATCGGAGATGGTGCCGCGTGGGGCCGCGTTCGCCTTTTCCCAATCCGCGATGCCCTTGGTAATCGCCTCGTCGGTATCGAGACGCGCGTGCAAATCCTTCAGCGCCGCGGTGCGCTTCTCTTCCCACTCGGGATACTTCGGCGAAATGAATTCCCAGATAAAGTTGACGTGGACTACTCCTCCGTTGGATGGAACCAGCTTGAGCACGTCATCGGGAACGCAACGAGGGTGCGGGTCGATGGCGAACGCATTCGAGTGCGAGAAAATCACAGGAGCGCGCGTAACGCGCAGCGTGTCACGCATCGTATCCGCGCTAACGTGCGAAATGTCCGCAAACATGCCCAGGCGGTTCATTTCTTTTACCACGCGCTCGCCGAACTCCGTCAGGCCGTAGTGTTCGGGGCGGTCCGTCGCCGCGTCGGCCCAATCGATGTTGTCCCAGTGCGTGAGCGTCATGTAACGCGCGCCCAATTGATAGAAGGTGCGCAACGCGGCGGGCGAATTTTCGATCATGTGGCCGCCTTCCACTCCAAGGAGGCATGCGATGCGTCCCGACTGATGAATGCGCTCAATGTCGTCAGCCGTTCGCGCTTGCTCCAGTTGTTGCGGCTGGCTGTTGATGAAGCGCTGCGCTACGTCAAACTCGCGAAGCGCTTCGTGCAGTGAAGTGTGCGTCTTCTGCGTGCCGGAGCTCACGTAGATGGACCAATACTGAACTCCCACGCATCCCTCGCGTAGCCGTGGAATATCAGCACAAAGCGTCGACTGCACGGCGTTCATGTCGAATGTCGTCAAGTCGCCTGCTTTCGTTTCGATGAACATCGTCGGCAGGTCGTTGTGGGTATCGATGAGCGGCGCTTTCTGTAGCAGCGCCTTGGCTCGCGCGAGCAGGGCCGGATCAGTGTCGGGCAGACCTCGAGCAGCGGCAGCATTCGAAAGAAAACTGTTGGCAAGAACAGCGGATCCCGCCCATAAACTGCCCTGCTCCAAAAAGCGGCGGCGCGTTATCAACGCAAATCTCCTCGGCGTAATGTTTGTATTAGGACTGATGCGAAACAACCGCGTGCGATTTTAATCCCATTGCCTGCTATCGCGATACTGCAAAGCAGTAATCGCGATGCAGTTGGAAGAAATAGCGGAATCGTCCGGGCTGGGTTCGAGCGGGCCGGCTTTAGGGTTTGGCCGCTTGGCGGATAGGCAGGTTCGGGGTCAGCTTGGGTATTACGAATTCTTGAATCACGTTGATAGCGGCTGTAGTACCGATTCCGATGAGCGTGTTTTCAAACGTCAATTCCAATCCGTCGCGGTTCTGTGACGGATAGTAGAAATTCGAGATTCCGCCAGCGGCGAGGCTGCCGAGAATGCCCGAATAATTCGGCTGCCAGTGTCCGTTGTCACCCTTGCAGATAACCGCGTTAGCCACCGCGTACAGAACGCGTTCGCGCACGGTGCTGGTTCCCTTGTAGAAATAGCGCGGATCTTGTTTCAGAATCGACGGCAGTATGGCGGAGCCGATAAATGTGCTGGTAACAAGGTTCGCGTAGGCGGCACCGTAGCGCTTGCCATATCCTTGCGCGCCGTGTCCGAAGCCGCTGAAATCATTTTGTGCCTGCTGAACTCCGGCGATACCACCGATCAAAACAAACGTAACTGGATCGATTGTCGATCGCCAGGCGAGTTCGAACTTCTGCTTGGTGTCCAGCGGAGCCGCGTTGGGAATGTAAGTGACATAAAAATTGGGGATGACGCCGAGCACGCGCTGTTTTTCTTCGATTTTGATTTCTTCTTCAGCTACCTCAACCAATGAAGGACTGACGCGAACCTCCATCACTTCCGTAGCGATAGCCAACTTGACCGGGGGCACAACGAAGATCTCGCCCGGATGCAAAGCGCCCGAAAACGATTGTGCCGCAAATCCCGGCGAGGCAATGGTGAGTGTGAACGGTCCCGGGGAAACGTTATCGAACGAGAATTGCCCGTCGCCGTCCGCCTGCGAATTTTTAATTGGGGATTGGTCGTTCCGAGTAAGCGTCACGAGCGCTCCGGCGATGGCGGCTCCCGCCGGGTCGAGGATTGTCCCGCTGATAGTCCCGGGCATTTGCTGAACGGACTGTTGCTGATTGGACAATGTCGATATTCCAGGGGCGATCGACACGCCTCGATCTATAAGTGAGGCGAAGGGGGGCTGTTGCGCCATAACCTCAAACGGTAAAACAAGGAATGTGGCGGTGAGACCGAGCCAGAGCAAGACGCCAACGCGAATAGCCGACTTTCGATAGCCGGTGCCCGAAGGTTCGGAACATGAGCTAGTCTTTGTCGGATTCACGACCGACAGTTTATAGCGGCCGATGTCTCCGGCATAACGCATTAACGTTTGATTGTGCGTGATTAGTTGAGGTTGTCTAACCGTCTGGTTTCGCTGAGGCCTCTTTGACGCGGGGTACTCAATATTCGCTAGCGTGCCGTCCCGCCCGGGTATTGGGTTTTGCAGCTGAGCGTTCGGCATGAGAATGCATTCAACAGCCGCTAAGACGTTAACGCGTTAAACGTCCAGGCGATTGGCCGCGGCGACGCGGCCGTACCACAAACCCGAATCTTTTACGGTGCGTTTCTGGTCACGGAAATCGACGTAAATCAAGCCGTAACGTTGGCTGTAGCCGTCGGTCCATTCGAAATTGTCCAGCAAACTCCAGGCATGGAACGAACGGACCTTGGCACCGTCGGCGATGGCGCGCGAAAGCTCGGCTAACTCTTCGCGGAAGAAATGAACGCGGTGGACATCGGGGACGCGGCCATTTTCTTTTTCGTAGGGCGTATCGAAGTAACTGCAGCCGCTCTCGGTGATTTCGATGATGGGATGGTCGTACTCGCGCGTAACCTGCATCACCAAGTCGTAGATTCCTCGCGGCCAGATTTCGAGGCCCGCATCCGTCAGCGGTCCTTCCGTCGGCATATAAGCCTGAAAACGGGTGTAACGATCGCGGCCGACTGCCTGATCGTTTTCAATCTCCGTCCCAAAATTGGCTGAACCGCTCGCGCCTGTGCCGCCAGCGTCAGAAACAACTCGCCGCGTGTAATAGTGAAATCCGATCCAATCGAGCGGCGCGCGCATGATCTTGTCGTCGCCGGGCTTGAACCCCATCCGCTCGTACGGCGGCTCATCCACGAACGCTTTTGGATATTCGCCATACATCACGGTGTGCAGGAAGTAATCGTTATTCATCGCGTGGTAGCGTGCCGCCGCGGCACGATCTGCTTCACTGCGGGTTTTTGGAAACGCTGGCGCCATGCCGTACGCGCTGCCGACTGTAGCGTTCGAGGATGCCGCCTTGATGGCGCGGACTGCTGCGCCCTGAGCGAGGTTGACGGTGTGGGCTGCCTTCAGAAAAAGTCCGTAATCCGATTTGCCCGGCGGATGAACGCCGACGCCGTAGCCAAGCCAGGTAAAAGACCATGGCATATTAAATGGCGCCCAGACTGTGACTCGATCGCCGAGGTTCTTCGCCAGAATTTCGGCGTACTCTGCAAAATAACCGGCGAGATCGCGATTGGGCCAGCCGCCGCGATCTTCGAGCGTCTGCGGAAGGTCCCAGTGGTACATCGTGCAGAAGGGCCGTATGCCCGCCGCAAGAAGCGCGTCAACCAGACGGCTGTAATGATCAATTCCCTTTTGATTGGCCGCGCCTGTTCCGGCGGGTTGAATGCGCGCCCAGGAAATTGAAAAGCGATAGCTTTTCAGATTCAGACTTTTCAGCAAAGCAATATCCTGAGGATATAGGTGATATTGATCGCAGGCGACATCCCCGGTGCCTCCGCCCTTGATTTTGCCCACGGTGTGCGAATAGCGATCCCAAATGGATTCACCTTTGCCGTCGATGTTCCATGCGCCTTCGACCTGATATGACGCTGTAGCCATTCCCCAAAGGAATCCCTCGGGGAAATGGGCACTGCTGATTTCGGCGGCGGGAATGGCGCCGGGGATTTGTTGTTGCGATTGCGCTGGTTCGACGCGCAAGCCGCTACCAGCAAGGAGGGCTGCGCCGCCCGCGGTTGCAAGCGAATTTAGGAATCGGCGTCGGTTCATAATCAAAACCGGGCGCAACAAGCAGTGCCCCTAAGACTGCAACAATCGTCGACTGGATGCCGAGTGTAATGAGCGCGATTTGGAGCAGGCATTATTAATTTCCGCCGCAGACTCCCGTTTTTATTCCTGAAATTGCTACGCCGTATTGGTTGGACCCCGAAACGCGCGTGCCGCCTGCCATGAGGGTGACGCTGTCTACTGGCTTCGGCCAGGTCATCTCGTAGATTCCGCGCGAAGCGTCGACGGCGCGCCACGTCCCACGGAACGAGCCACTTGTAAATGTGCCGTTCGCGGATATGTTGACCGTGTATCCATTCGTCCAGTGCCATGTGCCTGGTATTCCAACGGTTCCTGTCACCCGCCCACCCGCCATGGGATATCCATACTGGTTCGATCCGCTCATCGATCGCTGGTCTGGCGTGATCGTGAGCGTCTCGATATTGTCCGGCCATGTGAAGGTGTACGCGTGACGCGCCGCATCCACCGCTTTCCAGTGCCCCAGAAATGGTCCGGCGTTCATGGTGCCGTCCGCATTAATCGTCACGGGCGAATTGTTGAACCATTGATAGCAACCAACAACCGAATCGACACTGGGGTTTACGGCTGGGGCTACAGCCGGCGATGTCTTGCGAGATGGTATTGTCTTTGGATTGGGCGCAACGGGTTTGCTTGGCGGATTGGAATCGCTCGGCACATTTTTATCACTGGAAGGATTCGTCACGATTGGCCCGTCCGGCTTCGGTTTGCCGCTGTGAAGCACTACGACTCCGATCGCCAGGGCCGCCAGCACAACCACTGCCGCAACGCCGGTCCAGATTTTCGCCTTCGAAGAAGACGCGGGCGTCGTCTTACTGCCGGCAACAGACTGACCGGACGTGGCGGACGCAGTAGTAGCCGTGCTCGATTGCCAGATTGCAGTTCCCTGGGGCTTAGGGGCTTCTTGATCACCCTTGGTGGGAATCAGTTTGTGGACTGTCGCCGCCAGATCATCGAGATGCTTTTCCATAGGCGGCGTCATCGCGTCGAGCCAGTGCACTGAACCAATGAAATAGTCGAGCGACTTGCCGGGCGCGATGTCCTCGATTCGGAACGGCAGGATCGTCACGCCGCCACTCACCGCACGCTCTACTTCTTTGGGAATGTGCGCAGAAGTGTTCGCGTTCGAGGAAAAAACCAGCACCATGACTTTCGCGCCGTGTATGGCGTCGATGATTGCTTCGCCATACGACGTGCCGGGCACGATATCACGCGGCGCGATCCAGCAACGTATGCCCGCGGCTTCCAGTCGCGCGCACACCGCGTCCGCAACAATTTTGTCTTTAGAGGCGTAACTGATGAATACATCAAACGCCACGGGAAACCCTCCGCAGCCAGTCGGCGCGGCATGGTTGCGCACCGGCGTTGCTCCAGAATCTTATCATTTACCACGCGTTCGACCAGAATCTCTATCTGCAGCTATGCGGTGTCCTGACAATTACTTGCGGGAAACGCGTCCATCATTCCGTGGACCAAGATTCCTGTTTGACTTCCTTTCTTGCTTCGCCGCGGGTGACAGGAACGAAAGCGCCACAAGCGACGGCACCAGATTGTCATTAACAGGTTCGGAACACTACGCATTGATTTCGTTTGCTGCCGGTATGAGCGTTTGCTTAGATAAAGGCAGGCTCAGTGGCAAACACCGGGCGAACCTCTCAGAGCATGACAGTACACATCAAATGGCGGACGGTTTCTGGCGTTGGACTCGGCGCGTGCCTGGTTTCGTTGTGTTGCGCTCCGGTGTTTGGCCAGAGCTTGGGTGAAGTGGCCCGCCAGGAACGCCAGCGCAAGGAACAGCAGGCTGCGCGCGCCCTTCACGTTTACACCAATGACGACCTGAGGAAATCCAAGATTCTGGTGCCGGAAGATCAGGCCCGCGCGCTTGCAGCTCGAAATAATCCAAATAATCAGATGCCTGCCCCGGTTGATCTGGCGAGCGCTCCTAATGCCATTGCGCTGCTGCAGTTTTTGCTTCCCGCTTCGGCAGGCGATACAGATATTAAGGACCCATCGTCTTGGGAACCCGAACCGGTGGCAAGCGGAATTTCTTCGGCCCTCTCTGCTGATTCGATTGGGCTCGAAACTGGTGCGGCTTCCGCTCCCGTGAAAACGAAAGAACGTCCCGAGCCTGTGCGTCGCCGGCAGGTGGCAAAGATTGCAGACCCGTTTGCGCCGAAGAAAATCGTGCGGCGGGAAGCTCCGGCCCAGGTTGCTATCGAACCAGTACATGCGACCCGCAAGTCAGCTACTTCGATCATTTCGGCTTCGTCGATTTCTTTGGCTTCGTCGAATTCCTCAAGATTTGTGCACGAACAAGATTCAACATCGTCGAAAGCGGACAAAATTCTCGTTCGGCCCGGGGATTCCCTCTGGAAGTTGGCACAGCGATACCTGGGAGATGGCAATCGCTGGTTTGATCTGGCGGCACTGAATCCACAGCTTGAAAGCCCCAACCTGATTCGCGCCGGCGAATGGATTCGCGTGCGAGCTTCTCAAGACGAGGGCACCAAGCAAGTGGTTGTGCGTTCGGGTGACACGCTGTGGAGTGTGGCCGAGACCGAACTCGGCAGCCCGCGTGGCGTCGAGTGCATCGTGGAAGCAAATCCTCAGCTGGAATCTTCCGATTTGATCCGCCCGGGCCAGAAGTTGCTCTTGCCGCGAAATTGCGGCGTCGCCCGCTAATTAAATCATCGCCAATTCAAAGCTGTCGCAAGATTTCCTCTCAAAGGCGGGTCTCTCACCAGGCTGCTGACCTTGCGCCCAAGAGCCTGATACAGACTCGAATCACCTTGTTCGATCATTCCGAAGTGAAATGCCGCCATGTTGGCAATCACCTGGATATGGTTTGTGCCGTCGAAATCGTCATCGTTTCTGGGAATCGCCGTGCGGTTCTTTATGGTGACGGCTTGCGGAAACGTAGCCCCAAAATCAGGATTCGTAGCGCTGCGGTAACGGATGAACCAGCTTGTGTCGACGTTCAGGTGCATGAGGTTTGTGAGGCGTTGCAGATCGAGAGCGCCCGTGCCCGCGCTGCCAATGAGTGTTGCGAACGCCGACAGCCTAAGAAACGCGACTTGTTTCGCAGCCTGTGAAGCCCGCAAACAGTTGACACTTACCTTCGCGCGGGATACTCTCGCCCCGGTTTTGGGCCCCACCTTTTCTCAAAATTCAGGAGGATTTAAAGTGAAATTGCTTAAAGTCACTACAGGTCTGGGTGTGTTGCTAATGGCTGCATTTTCCACCATGGCACAAACACACGAGCCAGCCACCATTTCTGGAATCGAGTTTCAGACGCCGAAAAACGGTATGGTGAAACAGTATGAAGACGGCCGGAAGCAGAAAGTCGCATGGCACAAACAGCACAATGACACGCAGCCGCTTTACGTGTTCGAAACGCTCACCGGCGAAGGCACAGGAACGTACCTCGTCGGACGATTTGGCATCCACTGGGCAGACATGGACAAACCGTCCATTCCCGATGAGCAGGATCTTGCAGAATATCAACAGGTGATCGGTGGCTACGTGGAGAAGCTCGTTTCTCAGTATTACGAGGAATTGCCGAAATTGAGCAATCCTTCGAACGACATGAATGCGAAGTTCACGGAAGTTATCACCTTCCACATTCGCTACGGAAAAAACGATGATTTCCGCAGCGCGGTCGCACGAGTGCACGAGGCGCACCAGAAGATGAATTCGCCCTTGAAGTATGAGTGGCATCGCCTGGTTAACGGAGGCCCCGGTGGCACTTGGGTGCTCACGTTTGACCGCGCCAACTGGGCGGCATTTGAAGATGACCCAGCGGTAAAGCCGTTGCGCGAAGATTTGCGTGCGGCGTTCGGCGAACAAGAGGCAATGTCCGTGATCGAAAGGCTGAATGGCTCGATCGAGAGCACCTACAGCTCGATCATTCAGTTCCGGCCCGACCTCAGTTACATTCCTGCAAAGTAGCAACCGCGTGTGATTCTCAGTGATTGATTGGATCGCGCGCGACAATTCGTTCGATTGCTAATTGTGTGGCAACGCCTGGATGCGACACGCGATGCTGCGCCGCGTGTCGCATCTATGGTCCACCTGAAGTCACCGACCTCCGCCCCACAATCACCTTCCACCGCTTCGCGGCGTCAAGGGCTGGATGATTCGCAAAATCCCAAATTCATCCCAGCTGCAAGAGGGAAAGCTAGCGCTTTAGCACTTAGCATTGGGTCTTGACTTTCGCTTTTTATTCTCCTACCATTCGGTGCCTCGACACCTCACCCTTCTGGAGGATTTATGTCAATGAATGACGCACTTCTCCCCGAGTTCGACAAGGAGATGGCCAATACCCGCAAGACTTTGGAGCGCGTGCCGGAAGACAAATTTTCCTGGAAGCCACATGACAAGTCCGGAACCATGGGTTGGCTTGCGAACCATGTGGCCGACATTCCTGAGTGGACCTCTTATACGATTGACCAGGATTCGCTGGATATGGCGCCCAATGGCGTTCCGGTTCCTCAGCCCCCGTCGCCAAAGACTACCAAGGAGATGCTGGCGAAATTCGATAAGAATGTTGCGGCCGGGCGTGCGGCGCTGACGAAAACGAGTGAGGCACATTTGCTGAAGAATTGGTCGCTGCTGAGTAATGGTGAGACATTCATCAGCATGCCGCGAATCGAATGCCTGAGGACTTGGGTGATGAACCACATTATTCATCATCGCGCGCAGCTGGGGGTTTATTTGCGTCTGAACAATATTGCCGTGCCGGCGATCTATGGGCCGTCCGCGGACGAAGGCGAGATGTAGGGTCGCCGGAATGGCGCCCACGAACCTTTCGTGGCCGAAGGGGTGCGAAAGGCGAAGAGAGATTCTTCGCTGCGCTCAGAATGACGGCGACAGGCAAAAGCGTACTGCAATTTGGCCGCCTGCGCTGAGAACCTGTCAACGGCAGGTTCTCAGCAGAAGCCTCCAGGTTGTGCAGCCATCGTCCGGATAAGGTCGAACGTCGCAGGGCTGCACATATTGCTGAAACAAAACCGGGTGGGTCTGAGGCCCGCCCCTACAAAAAACTGCCGATGAGCTGTGCCACAAGTGACCTCCCATAGTTCATATCTTTTACGACAAACTATTATGCTTGTCCCGCAGGGCACGTCACTGAAGATCGAAAGCAGCGATCCGGTGCTGCACACCGTGCAGATGTTCGGCGCGTCCACCAATAATGTGCCGTTTCCCTTTCAGAATCAGTTCATCCCGGTATCGATGCAGCACAACGGTGTGGTGGAACTGAAATGCAATGCCGGGCACGTGTGGATGAACGCAAACGTGCTGGTGCTGAAGCATCCATACTATGCGGTGACTGACGCGCACGGCGCGTACAAGCTTTCGGACGTTCCTCCCGGGGAATATGAAATTGTGGCGTGGCATGAAGGCTGGGAGATTCTCTCTGAGGCCAAGGTGCTGGACGTGGGGGCGCAGGTGGAAGTGAAGCGGCCGATGTACAGCGCCCCGGTTACGTGGACTAAGAAAGTAACCGTGAAGCCCAGTGAACCCACGGTAGTGGATTTCACGATTTCAGAAAAGCACGAGTAGCAATTTATTCTGTTGGTTGCGGGTGGAGGGTCCGGGGACGCTCCACCGAAATAAGGTGTTAGCGTTGCCCAGCCCCGAAAATCGCGATTGTTGCATGATGTGCTACTCAGTCGCAGCAACGATTCACCCATCCGTTGAGCCCGGACGCGGCTTGATTCCGGCTAACGACGCTCAACGCTGCGCAAAATACTCTCTCGGCATCAAATCTCCATTTGCACGCCCTGAAATAAATTTTCAGCTATAACGTATACAGTCAGTTGGTGAATCACATGCTTCCTGTGCCATTCCATGGCCAGCGCTGTGACGAGACGATTTTTATCCTTACGTACGCGGTATGGCTAGTGTTTGAAATCGTCGCGGGTAAGTCGCGGAAGTCGACTGATACGACAAAGGCCCGCGATCACGGTTCGTTCCGGTTTCTGCTCTCCATGATCTGGGCGGGAATTGCTTTGGCGTGGACGGTAGCGTTTGCTTTCCCGCAAACTGCTATTCCTTTTATGCGCAATGGGATTTTCGTTGCTGGTATCTCGCTGATGTGGGCTGGAATCGGATTCCGCTACTATGCTATGCGCGTGTTGGGGCCATATTTCACGTTTCAGGTGGACGTGCGTTCGGAACAAACGGTAATTGAGGCAGGGCCGTATCGTTACATCCGGCACCCTTCTTATACCGGGGCGCTTATCACCGTAATCGGCCTCGGTCTGGCGCTGGGAAATTGGGTTGGAATTGTCGTGCTGCTCGTGTTCACTGGAATTGGTTATGCCTACCGTATTCATGTGGAAGAAGCCGAGCTCGTTGCGGCTCTAGGCGAGCCGTACAAGAATTATATGGGCCGCACCCAGCGACTCGTTCCGTTTGTGCTCTAGCGCTTGGAAGCGGTTTTGGTCTTTTCTTCTTCAGATTCCAGCGGCAGCTCGAACGCGGAGAGATTTCCCGGACCTTTGATGACAGACACAGTTCCTACCTTCGGTAATTTCTGGCTATGGAGACGATTCTTACCTGGTTTGAGTTTGTTAGGCGCCAACGTTCTCTCCCGATGGAAGCGCGCTCCTGGAGCGGGCGGAGTAATTTCAGAATATTTTCGGCTCTTGAGCGTGGGATACTATACTTGATTTCAATCGCGAAATCGCTAGTCTTCTGCCAATCAGATATTAATTCCGCAAAAAATTATTCTGGTGACCTCCGCTGGCCGACATTTGTCAGCTGCAGCCTTCAGGCTGGATTCCCTGTCAAACGCGGCATCAATAATCGGAAGAACCTGTCCGGATCCACGCCCACCGCGACTTTTGAGTTCGCCTTGAAAGGCTCGTCGGTGGCTACCGGGCGTGCCGTGCTCGATTCCATGGGCGGCGATCTGCGTATGGGTGCATGGCCGTCGTAACCGACGGTCTGGCCCGCGGTCCATTCGCCGAATGTTTCTACCTCCACGTAATAATCTTTCAGCGTGATCACATCGGGGTCGATCAGCGAGGCTACCGTCAGAGGATCGTGCATCGCCAGCACGTGAACTTCCCCGCCCTGTCGCATGCGCTCGAAAGTGGCGCGCATGACCTTACCCGCCATTTGACTCACTGGGTTTTTGGCGGCTTCGAGTTGCTGAATTTGTTCATCTTGCAGCAGAACTTTGCGCGTGACGTCCAGGCCGACCATGGTGAGCGGGACCTGCGCATCGAAGACGATGCGCGCGGCCTCGGGATCCACGTACAAATTGAATTCTGCCGCAGGAGTAATGTTCCCGCCCGAAAGCGAGCCGCCCATGATGGCGATTGCGGGAATCATGCTGGCAATTTCAGGGTCGCTACGCAAAGCGAGAGCGACGTTGGTCAACGGCCCGACCGCGACAATGGTGATCTCGCCTGGACTCTCGCGGACCAGGCGGCGGATCAAATCCGGGGCCGTTTCCCGCACCGGCTTTATTTTTGGTTCGGGGAAATCCACTCCTCCTAAGCCATTCGCCCCATGGACGTGCCCCGAAGTGACGAGGCGCCGGACCAGCGGATGGCTTGCGCCTGCTGCCACCGGAACATCGGTACGATCCGCAACTTCTACCAGGCGTAGCGCGTTCGGCAGAGTGAATTCGAGCGGTACATTGCCGCAGACGGGCGTGATGGCTTCGACTTTCAGTTCCGGGGAGCGCAAGGCGAGAAATATAGCCATCATGTCGTCGATGCCGGGATCGGTGTCGATGATGATTCGCCGCGGCTTGGAACTCGAGGCGGCGCGTGAGTATGATTGCGCAGCAGCAGCAGGCGCCAAGCCGGACGTCCCCGCGGTCGTCGCTGAATTTCTGCCAATCCTTGCGTGAATATTTGCGCCAGTGACCGCGCTCGAACAAGACTCGCGCTCCGCAGCGGAAAGTTGCAACACCAGCCCGCCCATCGTTCCTGCAATTGCGAGCCCCGTTGAATTCGCCAGGAATTTACGACGAGTCCACGGAGATACTCGCAGTTTACCTACTGCATCCATCTGTTTCTGCTCTGACTTCGCCCGCTGAGCTGCATTCGGGTCCTGACTCATACCGGTCCTCGTGTACTTGGGAATAATTAGGCGCCGGGATTCTAGCGCGATGGAGAATACAAAGCATACAATAAAATGCAGTTTAAACTTTTTCGCAGATTGCTCCCTACCTGACGCAAGTCGCAACCGAATTTCGTTCTGACCGTTTGAGCTAGACTCAAGTGCGTCGGCACCGCCATCGTGTTGTAGCAACGTGAGAATGTCACCCCCCTGGGATAACTGCATGCTCCAAGCGCGTGTCGCCGTAGTAGAACGAGAGGCGCCCATTGAGCGCTTGGTAGATCTGCACTTTGGCCCCGGCGAAGCTGAAACGACGCGCCTGCTGGGGGATCTGGAAGCGACGACCGTCCCACTGCACGACGTTGTCATTGCTGACGATGCGTTCGTGCATGAAACAGCAGATCCGTTCGAGACTTTCTGGAACGGCACGCCAAGCGGTTTGCTTTTCGCGAGGCTGACGGGCGAAACGGCGGTTGTAATCAGCGATGAACTTGCGCAGCACAGCGTTGGCAGAGTCGATGTCGTCGGCTTTGGCCAGCCGCAGCTCGCTGCAGAGACGATCCTGGAGCACGCCCCAGAGACGCTCGACGCGGCCTTTGGCCTGAGGGCTGCGAGCCGCAATGAAAGTAATGCCGAGCTGTTGCAGGGCGCGACCGAACTGGGTGGGTCGGCGTCTTCCGGCGAGCTGTTCTTCGATGGTCCAGTTGTCATCGTTGCGGACGAAGACACCGCTGCGATCTCCGTAAAAAGCCAGGGGTAGGCCATGGCGACGCAACAGTTGGCGAAGCAAGCAGAGATAGCCAAAAGCGGTTTCCGAGAGGAAGAACTGTGCCGCCAGGATTTTACCGGTAGCGTCGTCCTGCATGCCCAGGGCGGTGAGTCGTGGGCCGCGCCCTTCGAGCCAGTCATGAGGGCTGCCATCGAGCTGCACCAGTTCGCCGAGCCGAGCGGAACGCACGCGGCGCTGGCGATGAGCCGGAGCCCGGCGCTTTCTGGGCGGGCCCAGACCCTGCTTGCGTAAGAGCCGGCGCAGCGTCTCGCGGCTGAGTGAGAAGCCTTCGCGCTCGACAAGCTTCTCGCAGAGATGGTGGTCGTTGAAGCCGGCGTAGGTAGTGCGCGCCAGTCCCACGATCTGCTCGCGCAGGGCGTCGGGCAGACGGCGATGGCTGGGGCGGCCGCGCGGCTGGCGTGTGCCAGAGCGGCTGCGCTGCCTTGCCGATAACGGGCTTTGAGGCGCTTGATCTGCCGAGGTGTCAGATCGAGCAGCTCCGCCGCTCTGGCACACGCCAGGTCTCCCTTCACACACGATGCGATGACGGCCACTCGTTGCAATTCCTTCTGGTTCACGCGAAATGTCTCCTGGCTCATGGGGTGACATTTTCACGTTGCTGTTAGGGGGTGACATAATTATGGAGCTAAGACAGTCGGCACCGCCATCGTTGACGGGTCTCGCACGTGCGAGTAGACTTCGTTTGACGTTTAACTTGAGATGTAATCGGACGGAACGTGCGGGTTCCGCAACGATGCGACGCGGCGCGGTGGGGTGCCGGATGAATGCGGTTGCGGCGAAGCGCTGTCCAGTTGGAAGGCCTCTCGCTGGATCACTCGTATCGTTGGGTTTAGCGTTAGCTTTTAGCGCGTTGCCCTGTTTGGCGCGATCAGGAACGCAAACAAGCGGGGCACAATCCGGTAGCGCGCAGTCGTCTGGCGGACAATCGTCCGGAAGTCAGCCAGCGTCCGCTCAGCAATCGAACGGTCAATCTTCTGGTAGCACGCAAAATTCCGCACCTCGCGATTCCTCGGAGCAAGATCCGCCTTCCCTCGTGAATCCGTCGCAATCCGGGGCGGCGCAAAATGTTCCGCCTTCTACCGAAGCAGCCTCGGCGCCGGAAATGAACACGCGGACCAGCCAAGTACCCTTGGAATCCCACGTAAACCTGGTGCCTATTCGCGTGATTGTGCACGACGGCAGTGGCCACGCAGTAGAGAATCTGCGCAAGGACGACTTCCAAGTCAAGCAGGATGGCAAAATCCAGTTCATCACCCATTTTTCCGTGGAGACGCCGACATCCGCTGAGCAGCAAGTTGCGCGAGGTGAATCCATTCCGCTGCCGGCCATCCCGTCGACCTATTCGCCTTCGGATTCAGCAGTGGATGCGGCCGGTAATGTTGGCGGCGCGGCGACCCCGGGCACGAGCACATCTGGCAAGCTAGCCCTGCCGACGCGATTCGTCGCGATGCTGTTTGATGACTCCCATCTTGATGTGAGCGATCTGACGCGGGCCAAAGTTGCAGCGCTCAAGTTTATCGATACATCTGTAGGGCCCAGCGAGCGCCTGGCGCTCCTCACCATATCAGGGCGCTCGCAGGTCGATTTCACCGACGATCTGGCCAAGATTCGTGACACGCTTAAGACCATGATCCCCAATCCCGTGGGCGCCTACGATCCCGTTACCCAGCATGATTGCCTGCAGATCACGTACTACCAAGCGGATTTGATTCAAAACAAGAATGATCAACAAGCAGGCGCCGCAGCCGACGCGGACGCCTTGGCGTGCGCGGACGGCAATACGGCGCAGGCTGTCGCTTTGGTCGCCTCAACCGTGCCGCTCGTTCTGCAGGCTGGAGAAATCAATACGCAGTATGCGGTCCGTCGCTTGCAGGAGGTCGTGCGGCGCGTCTCGGCGTTGCCCGGGCAACGAAGCATCGTGCTGGTTTCTCCGGGTTTCCTTACACCAACGTATGAATATGAAGTATCCGAGATAATCGATAAGGCTAACCACTCGAATGTTTTCATTAACACGCTGGACGCGCGCGGGCTTTACACCGTGGACCCGATTGGCGATGTCAGGCAAGACGCGCCGGTGCGGGCTAACTCTGCGACCGCGGCGCTGTCGTTGCAATATCGCCTGGACGAACAGCGTGTGCAATCCGAAGTGCTCGCCGATCTGGCGTACAGCACGGGCGGCTTCTATTTCCGCAATAACAATGATCTGGATGCGGGATTCCGCGTGACTGCCGCGGAACCGGCAGTTTCGTATCTTCTCGCGATCGTGCCGGAAGGTTTGAAGAACGACGGCAAATTTCACTCCTTGAATGTAAAACTGCTGACCAAGCAAAAGTACACGGTGCAGGCCCGCCGCGGATTTTTTGCGCCCAAGCGAGGAGAGACTCCCGAACAGCTGGCCAAGCAAGACATTGAGGACGCGCTGTTTTCTCAGGAAGAACAGGAAGGATTGCCGGTCCAGCTGCATTTGCAATATTACAAAGTGGACGAAATGAACGCGAAACTCTCGGTGCTCGCGCACCTGGACCTCACCAAGGTGCGGTTTGAGAAATCCGAGGGGCGCAACCGGGATGACCTAACCGTGGTCACCGGGCTTTTCGATCGCAACGGCAATTTCATCAGCGGGCAGGAGAAGACCCTGGAGATGCGGCTGAAAGACGCTACACTCGACAAACTGAATCAGACGGGCGTGACTCTCAAGGCAAATTTCGACGTGAAGCCCGGCGGCTATTTGGTGCGTCTAGTGGTACGCGATTCGAAGGCCGCGCAGCTATCGGCGCGAAATGGCGTGGTGGAAATTCCCTAGGGTCGCATCCGTTCCGCAGGACCACAAATGAATGTTGGGCGCCATCCAAAACGCTTGGCCGGGCTTCTAAGCTTCACGCAGTGAGGTGATACATGTTCATGCGCCGCTTTCTGATTGCTGCTCTTCTTCTGACCGCTGGCTTGGGAATTAGCCGGCTTGCATTAACCACGACCGCTCGCGCACAGCAATCCTCTCAACCGAAGCCGTCACCGGATACGGAAGAGTCGTCGGAAGTTACTGCCGGGCAGACGGTGGCGCCGCAGGACAAGGCGCCGACGAGCGCTCCTCAAGGGGCACAGAATGCGGCGCCCGCCGCCCCGCCACAACCGCAAAAGACACCGACGGGTACTCCACAAGAATCAGTCAACGCGCCGTCCGCCACTTCTCAGCAAGAAACGACCGGCGCTGTCAATTCGCCGCAGCAGTCGCAGACTCCTCCTGGGCCTTCCATCACGGCGGAAACGCGCGAAGTGCGTGTGGACGTGGTGGTGACAGACAAGAAGGGCAATTACGTTCAGGACCTCACCACTAAAGACTTCAAACTGTACGAGGACAGTAAGGAACAGGCGATCAACAGTTTTTCATTCGGGGCGGATCCGAACGGCCCGATGGAGGCGCAGCGGCACTACATCGTGCTGTTCTTTGACAATTCATCGATGGACTTGAGCGACCAGCCCCGCGCGCGCGCCGCTGCTGGAAAATTTATCGACGCATATGCTGGCCCCGACAGGGTGATGTCCGTGATGAATTTTGGCGGCACGCTGCGAATAGCCCAGAATTTCACGACGGATGCCGTTCGCTTGAAGCAGGCTGTCTCGGGCCTTTCTACGTCGTCGGTTTCGCCAAGTAACAGCGCCGCAACAGGTGCCGCTGCGACGGGAGGCGCGGCGTCCAACATACCCGGGAGTTCCTCGATACCCGGCCCCTCGACAGCTGGGTTGCAGGCGGGTGTTCCGAGCCTCGGGAATGCAGAAGGCGATTTTGGCGCTTACACTTTGCTTCTGTCCATACGGCGATTGGCGAAAAATCTCGCAGCAATTCCTGGGAGAAAAAGCCTGGTGCTATTCACTGCGGGATTCGAGTTGAGCCCGGAACGTTTTTCGGAACTCACGGCGACCATTGATACTTGCAACAAGGCAAACGTCGCGGTGTATCCGCTCGATGTGCGCGGCCTGGTGACGCCGATGTCGCAAGTGCCGCGCCGCGATTCGGAGGAAACGTGGACGAGCGCGCAAAACACAGGGTCGGGATGGAATCCTGACAGATTACGCGCTGTATACACACACGCGACGCCTGTTGCGGCAGGATCGCAATCACCGGCAGCCGCGCTACAACTCGCTGCTTTTCATCCGGGCGCTTCGCCAATGCTGGTTGCGCTGCAACACGGCGGTGGAGGCGGAAGTGGGGGTGGCGGCGGGCACGGTGGTGGCGGTGGCGGAACCGGGGGAGGGGGTACCGGAGGCGGCGGAACCGGGGGTTCCGGCGGATCCGGCGGCGGCCATGGCGGAACTGGCGGAGGCGGCACGGGAGGGACCGGCGGCGGACATGGCGGCACGCCTCCGGGAGTTGGAAATTATGGCAATTATAATTACAACCAGACCAGACAGATCGTTCCGCCGTTCCCGACAACATCGACAACGAACCAACAGGTGATGTACGTGCTCGCCAGCGGAACTGGCGGATTCCCGATCCTCAATACCAATGACCTGTTGCCGGGCCTCGAGAAAATCGCGCGGGAACAGAGCCAATACTATTTGTTGGGATATACACCCGGAGATTCACCGACGGGAAGTTGCCACACTCTAAAGGTAAAAGTGGAGCGCGGCGGGGCTAATGTCCGGGCCCGCAGCGGATTCTGCAACGTGCAGCCTTCCGATCCTTTGGCGGGAAAACCGATCGAGAAGGAGTTGGAAACGCGCGCGTCTGCCCCCGCGGCCGCTCTGGGCGCTGGACCGGTGGGGCCCGGATCGCTCGAAGCTCCATTCTTCTACACTTCGCCGAACGAAGCTCGCGTGCACTTGGCGATGGAATTACCCACGTCTTCAATCGATTTCGCGAAGGTTAAGGGGAAGTATCACGCTGAGGTGAATGTGCTGGGCATCGCCTACCGTCCCGATGGCACCGTGGCGTCGCGCTTCAGCGACGAAGTAACCCTCGACATGGAAAAAGATGTGTGGGAAAAATTCATCAAGGCACCGATGCACTACGAAAATCAGTTCTCGGTCGCTCCGGGGCAGTACAAGCTTAGCGTCGTATTTAGCGGCGGGGGGCAGAAATTTGCGAGCTATCAGACGCCGCTGGCGATTGACTCCTATGACGGGAAAAAATTCAGCCTCAGCGCGGTGGCGTTGAGCAATCAAGTCCAGCCTGTTTCTAACATGGGCGGAGCGCTGGATGCGGATTTGCTCGCGGACCGCGCGCCGCTGGTGGTGCGCGATCTGGAATTGACTCCGTCCGGGAGCAATCATTTTAAGAGGACGGATAAAGCCGCGGTGTATGCGCAGATTTATGTACCGCGATTGGCCGATACAAACCCTCCTACGGTCAAATGCGCATTGGTCATCAGCGACCCGAAAACGGGGAAATCCGTAGCAGGAGCTGCGGATATGGACATGACCAGTTACATTCAAAAAGGCAGCCCGGTGATTCCGGTTGTGCTGAAGTTGCCGTTGGATAGTTTGGCTCCTGGCGAGTATCTACTCCGGCTTCAGGCGACAGAGGGGCCGAACGATTTGACGCAGGTGCGGGCGGTTCATTTTGTAGTGGAATAGCGCCGCCAGTACGGTGAATAGTGACGTTTGATCGTGCTTACGACAATCGCCCTCGGCGGCTAATGCCGTATCGAGTTCGCGTACTGACGGCACGACTAAAGCCGTGCCCTTCCGAAGACTAAACCTTTCCTCAGCCACTAAAGCCCATTTATAACGACGACTATTGTCGGAGCTAAAGCTCCGACCCCCTAAGTAGCGCCTTGTTACGCAAACTGTGACTAACAAGGCTGCGAAGTTATGAATAAAAACAAGGCGCGTTGCGGAAGCAGCAAAAGAGTGATGGACCAGCAAAAGCAAAGGGCGGGTTCGTGACCCGCCCTTTTTTGTATGAAGTGTTGATTATGACCTGCTGCGGGTGCCGCTTGGATACCGCACCACTCGCAGAGCGTGTCATTTACGCGTGCGCTGACTTGCGTTTGCGGTTTGCTGCGGGCGTTTCCTCTTCGTCTTCCGATTTTGTGCCCTGGTTGGCTTCGACGTTAATCTCGCTGGCCAGCTTGGTGAGCTTTTCGTCGGTTTCCTTCTCTTCTTCCAGCGTCTGGCTCAGAAGCTCCACTGCCTTCTGTTCGCCTAGAGTTTCCGCAAACGCGCGGACCGTGCCGTAAGCTGCGATTTCATAATGCTCCACTCGCTGCGCAGCGCCGATCAAACCCGCATCCTTTACTGGACCCTCGAAATCCTCACCGACCATTTCACTGCCTTCTTTGACCAGCCCTTCCATACCTGCGCACTTCTTGCCGGTTGGTTTCTCGTCGAGGTCTTCGAAAATCTGCTCGAGCCGCGAAACGTGACCCTTAGTCTGTTCCAAATGCTCTTCGAAACCTGAACGCAGTTCCTCGTTGGAAGCAGCCCTTGCCATTTTCGGCAGGGCCTTTACCAACTGAGTTTCGGCGTTGTAAATGTCCCGCAATTCATCGACGTACAGTTCCTTTAAGGCTTCTTGCTGCATGAAGCACCCCCGTAGGATTTGAATTTTGTCTTGAAGCGCGTACCGCCGCCTGCTTTCCGGCTGCAACGCATTTCCGCAAATTCGCATAACGATATTTACATTTGCGACACTAACCAAGTATCGGGTGAACGGTGTATTGCACGTGGAAATGATACTGAGTAGCCTACGTAGAGCTTATTTTAGAGTGAGGCTTTCGCGCGCGACTCCAAAAAAATCGCAATACCGCGACTCGACACGATATAATCGATGATGGCTATGAACTCGGTAAGATAGCTATAATCCGGCCATCAGTCTTCTGGTCTCTACCTGACCCCAGTCCTTCCGCTAACCGCTGCAGCTCGCGTTCGAAGACACGATTGGCCGGTTATAAGTGTAGGCGTTAGGGCAACTTTCGAGGGGATCTCGGGTTTCATGAGAGCCGGTGCGGATTTGTATTCGTACCTTTATATAAACAGGCGACTTGGGAGCCTCTACTTGGCAGGACAAGCACAACGGAATCAGGACAAGCGGGCGTGGACCTTATTTAGCGAGCCTACGTGTCTGCGCAGGTTACGCGTTGGCGGCACAGGTGTGTTTTCAGCACTATGCCGCGGCTTCGCCTTGCGATTGATTCTCTGCTGCGTTTTGGCGCTGGGTTTTGGCTTTGTGACCGCGCCGCGAGCTTCTGCGGATGCGGGCGTCGTTCTGAATGAGTCGCTCGACACCAGCGTGGCGCGCATCACGGGATCGGGCCACAGCGCGATATATCTCTCGCGGGTTTGCCCGGATAATTCGCCGGTAAAAATGCGCTTGTGTCGCCCGGGCGAACAGGGTTCGGTAGTCAGCAACTATACGACGCTGGGCGAAGATCAGCCGTACGAGTGGAACATTGTGCCGCTCAGCATTTATCTATATGGCGTGGAAGATCCGAGCAATCGGCCGCTTGTGAGTTCAAAGGAAATTAAGGCCGCGTTGGAAGAGCGTTACCGGGAAAAATATCTGGCAGGGCTGTGCAGCGAGAAGCATTGTCTAACCGGCAACGGGTCAGAATGGCGCGAAATGGTGGGGGCGACGCTCGAGCGCAGCATGTACATCTTCGTGGTGAAAACTACGGTGGAACAGGATCAGGCGCTGATCGCCGAGTTCAATTCCCTGCCGAATGTGAACCACTTCAACGGAGCGACGCGTAACTGCGCTGATTTCGCGCGACGCGTGCTCAATACTTATTATCCAAACGCAGTAAGGCCCGATTACCTGAACGATTTTTTCATGACCAGCCCCAAAGCGGCTGCGCGATCTTTCACGCATTATGCGGAGAAACACCCGGAACTGGATTTGCGCGTTATGCATTTCACGCAAGTGCCAGGAACGATCAAGCGCAGCAGCGAATGCCGCAGCGGCACTGAGCAGCTTTATCACTCCAAGAAACTGGCGATACCTCTGGCAGTAGTGGCATGGCAAGCCGTTCCAGCTGTCGCTGCTTTTTACACGATTACCGCGCACTTTAATCCCGAGCATCAGTTCGAAGCGCACGCTTCCGTGGATGCGGCCGGAGCGGATGACGACACGGAAGCTATAACGAATGATTTTGGGAAGGGTTATAGCGTGAGCGTGCAGCAACTCGCCGCGGAGCAACAAACTGAGAACGACGAGATTGTCGGCGCGAAGGATGAATGGCTGGATTACCGGCAGCGGTTCGAAGCGTTAGTGGATGAGGCGATACACCAAGAAGTGATTCCCAATCGAGGTTATCTGAAGACAGTTTTTAAGAAGCTGCCAGAGGATGGCACTCTTTCTCAAGACCCGGACGGCGCTCTGTGGATCTACCTGCCGTCATCGCAGGGCTCCGGACGTGTCGGCTTAAGCGCCAGTAATATTTTTGCTGCCGATACCGATGGGCAAATCGGATATCAGATCATGTTGGCACGAATGCAGGCGGAACTGGATAGTCCGAAGCACAGCCGCGAGACTATGCTGGAGTTCAAGCAGGATTGGGATCTGCTTTCGAGCCTGCGCGTGAAGGGCGAGATGCTAACCGCGCCGACGCGAACTGGTGCCGGCGCAGCGACCAAAGCGCCCGCGGATGCGAATACAACGTCGGCGTCTTCGCCGGAACACGTATCAATCGCGCACGGCGGTCACGGCACCCTGCCGTAGTCCGAATTCCTATCGAGAACCTCGGAATCCGCGGCAAACGCCAGCGTAGCCTTCACGCTGCGCTAACGAATCACGAAGGCGTCAACCTACTCGCCGCCGAGGCTCGCATCTTACTGCACGTCAACCGTGAAGTTCAGTGACGAGCTTGCAATGCCGCTGGTCGCGGTGATCGTCGCAGTGGTTGAACCTGTCGGAGTGCCGCCGGTTCCACCACCGCCACCACCGCCTCCGCCACCACCTCCGCCACAACTGGTCATTGCCATCAATCCTGCGAGGCCAAGGACCAGCAAGGCGAATGCTGCGCCTGAGCGCAGGCGGCTCCCCATTTGCATTCTCAGCGCGAAGATGGCGGCACCAAGAACGCCGATAAGACTAATCACGACCGGCATGTTGAACGCACC
This sequence comes from uncultured Acidobacteriota bacterium, assembly GCA_963703675.1. Lineage (GTDB taxonomy): Bacteria > Acidobacteriota > Terriglobia > Acidiferrales > UBA7541 > Palsa-295. The sequence goes on from CAVPFH010000022.1 coordinate 500,672, forward strand.
GGGCGTGGCGTGCCGCAACGCGGGAGCTACGGCGCTCGGCGCTGTGGTGCTGACAGTGACCGTCGTGTTTGCGGTCGTAGTCGTTGAGCTTAGCGTCGCTGTCGAAGGATTAAAACTGCAAGTGGCTCCTGTGGGCAAGCCAGAACAACTGAAGGTGACCGTGCCGCTGAAACCGTTATTCGCGGTCACCGTGGCAGTCATGGTGCCAGAGCTTCCGGGTGCGGAAATACTCGCAGTGGGATTTGCTGAACTTACGACAAAGCTGGACGCGAATGCGTTTACCAGATTCGCGGCGTTAATCGAGCCGAGACCCGTGGCTTGGTCATAGCCTGTACCAGCGCTAAACCCGTTGAGAATTCCGTTGGCGTCACTGGAATTCGTTCGGTTGCAGGATCCGGGAGGACTGACGCTGTACTCACAAGGCTGTGCGTTGGTTCCGACCGTAACGTCGTTGAACACGCACGCGCTTCCGGGGCTGCTACTATTACAAGAGGAAGCAGACTCTTGCGCGGCCAGAGGATACAAAACCGTATTGAGATTTCCCTGGCTGGCTTGCGACTTCTGGTTGATCAGGGCCACGATTCCGGCAAAAACCTGCGTCGAAACTGAAGTACCGCCGAACCCGGCGAAGTTGTTCAGGCTACAAGCCTGACCGTTGGCGAGGTCCGCCTCGCAAACGGCGTAAAAGCTGCCCGAAAATCCGTCGCCTGCAAACAACGACAAGTCCGGAACGTCGCGCTTATCATCCGCGGGAACTCCTGTGCCTGTTTGCCACGACGGTTTGGCGTAGCCGCCGGTACAATCGGCCGGATTATTGCCGTCATAAGTCGTACAAGTGCTCGCGCCTCCGCCGCCACCCGCTGGAGCGATCAGTTCGGTGAATCCGGTGCTGGACAGGTTGTTGCAATTGGTTTCGGGGTCGGTGCTGAATCCCTGGAAATAGGTTCCCAATTGGGCATTCGTGCAAGAATCATTCCAAGTGGTCTCGGGAATGTAACTGATCGCCGAAGAGTTCGTGCCGGACGCGTTGCTGGAATTCCAATAAGGGGTAGGATTGCCTAATTGATTGAAATCGGTGCCGCCAATAGCGACGTCATAGGGCGTCGAGCTAACGCCGCTTACAGCCAGACCGAATTGCGTCGGCTGCTCGTTCGTGTCATTCGTCGCGTCGGTGTCACATCCCGCAGAGCCAGTGTCCCCAGTAGACACGATCACGGTGATGCCTTGGGCTGCCGCCTGCGCCCATTCACCTACCGAGTCCTTGGAGGTCGGGCTTCCACCGTAAAATGCATTGCCCGCCGTACCAAGTCCCAGTTCGCAAAGGCCGTAGCTGTAGCTCAAGATCGGGGCGACATTGTTGTCAATAATGTATTCAGCAGAAAGATCGCCGCCAAACGTAACATTGGTTACGGACCCGGAAACGACCAGATTAATTGTCGCGTTTTTGGCGACCGCACCGGACCACTCGGTGTCAATGACTGCTTCGCATTCGTCACCACCACTAGCGCAAGTCACTACACCGGGATCTGTGCCGTTGACGGTAACGATCGGCGGATTCGATGGCAGACCGAAGAGGCTGCGGAACTGGTTAACGTCAGACACGTTGATATTGCTATCGCTGACGATCGCAACCTTTACACCTGATCCGGTAACTCCCGCGTTCCACAGCGGCGTGACATTATAAATTGTGGCGAAATCAGTAGGTCCCAGGGCGTAACAGTCGCCGGTCGTGGTATCGCAGTTACCCGCGTAAGTGATCTGTGGATCGGTTCGCACCGCTTTGCTGCTATCTGGCGTTTTACGGAAGAGTCCGGCGTAATGGCTCATGCGTTTCCGGCCGAAGTTATGCAAAGCGAGAATGCCCTCTACAGCCGGGACGAGGGCCTGCGGAATCGCGGGGTCTGACACGTTAGCGAAATGCAGCGCGCCGTGCACCCGGTAGTTATGAATCGCGGTGTGAAAGGCTGCCTGCACCTGCCCTGCGTTGCCGGAAAATTCGATGACATTTCGCCCGTAGGCTACTTTGATCGACTGAAAACCGTGAGACTCCAGCCACGCGCTTATTTTCTGCAGGTCATCTTCCGACGCGCCAAAACGCTTTCCGAATTCTTGTGGCGTCAGCCACTTGTGGTAGTTTGGCGAGGTTTTGTCGGTCTGCTCAGCCAGCAACGTTTGCAACGCCGCTGTTTGCTCGGGACTGTCTTTCAGTACCAATATCATGCGATTCATCGCCATGCTGGTAGGCACGGGACCTTGGTCGTACTCCGCGCGCGCTAGTGGGTACGTATTTCCTTTCAGCACGAGCAGCTTGGTTTCGTCGACGGGTTGCGTGATCAACGAACGCACGGCACTGGATTGACCGGAACTTTTCTGTGCAATCAGCGAAACGGAAATGATGGCGAGTAACAGGCCGCAATAAACGATTGGTTTTGGACGCATCAGGCCCCCAGCGACAGAGTTTGTACAGCGCTCGGAAGAAACTTATTTGCGACTTGCTTTGGTTCTGTCTCTATTTTACGCCCGTTCACTAGCCCTCAAATGAACTGGTGCCCCCGATGTACCGGTGGGGTATGCAAAACATAAACCCACGAATTCCACTAAGGCTGCGGTAGAGATGCTGAAACGCTCATTCTAGACCAAGGGCACAGCCCGGGAACTACGCCCTTATAAAGTGAGATGCCCCGAGAGCGAGTTTCGTCAACTCGCCGCTCGGGGCAGGTTTGCGACTGCCGACCGCCGGAAGGGCCGGGAGCCTCGGCCTATAAAGCCTGGCTGCTGACTACCACGTCAAGAACCAACGGTTCGTCAACCGGCCCCCACTGTCTCACTAATGGTTAGCGGCCGAAGCCGTGACCGTGATGCTCTTCGCTTTGGAGCTGCGTCAACTTAGTCTGCTGCTCGGGAGTAAGCACCTGATAAATCGCAGCTTCCGTCTTGGCATGCGCGAGTGTTTCCTGCGCCATGAGGCTGCCAACTGTGTTCGCCGCTTGTTCCATACCTGCAGCATCGTTGGACTGGATCGCAGTTTGCAGGCTGGTGTGTGCGGCCTTCATGCTGGCATGGGTAGTCGACTTGCTGGCCATCGCGGTGGTGAAGATGTTGGTAATTTTCGTCTGCTGCTCGGAATTGAGCGACAACACGGTGGTCAGGTAATTGACGCGGTGCTGCACCATGTTCGCCGCGTGGCCTGATCCGTTGGTTTCCGTGGTCGTACTGGCCGTCGTTTGCGCAAAAACCGCCGGCGCAGTAAGGATGCACGCAAGTGCTAACGCTAGGGCTGTCTTTTTCATGTGGATAAAGTCTCCTATTAAGTACGAGGTCGCTGTTCAACGCCCAACGCCTGCCGGCGCTGTTTTTCGTTCGCCCCTTCCCTACATTATTCCGAGTAGACGGCAAAAAAGTTCCCTGATTATTCGCTTCGGGCCTCCAAGGTTTCTGGAGTCGCGCTGCTGCGGCAGCGACCGTTGGGCAGGAGCGGTCGATTAAACGCTTAGTCCAGTAGGAATTTATCGATGAAAAGGATTGTCGCGTAGAACTGGTAATCCACATTTTTCTTCTTGCTGAAACCGTGGCCTTCGTCATTCGCCATTAGATACCACACCGCCGTTCCGTTTTTGCGCACCACTGCCACCATCTGTTGCGCTTCAGTCCAAGGGACGCGCGGATCGTTTTTGCCTTGCACCACAAAAAGAGGCTTGGTGATTTTCTGCGCGTTGTTGGCTGGCGCGATGCGTTCGAGGAACTCGCGCATCTTGGGATCGCGCTCGTCGCCGTATTCCACGCGGCGGAGATCCTGGCGATAACCTGATGTGTGTTCGAGGAACGTGACCAGGTTCGACGGCCCCACGACGTCGAGCGAGCAACGAATGCGATCGCTGTAATTCGTGGCGACCGCGAGTGTCATGAATCCGCCGTAACTTCCACCCGTGACCATGATGCGGCTGGAATCGAGTTCTGGTTGCTGTGCGATCCAATCGAGAAGCGAATTGATGTCCTTGTAGGAATCCTCCCGAAGGAAGCCGTTGTCGAGCGTTACGAATGTCTTGCCGTATCCGGTGGACCCGCGCACGTTTGGAAAAATCATGGCGATGCCCAACTCATTCATGAAGTAGTTGTAGCGGCCCAGAAAGCCGGGACGAAACTGGCCTTCCGGACCGCCGTGAATATCAATCATCACGGGGCGTTTGCCGGTGAATTTTGCCGGCGGGCGATACAGGAACCCACTGATCGATTTTTCGTCGAAGGTTTTCCAATGGATCAGTTCTGCCGCGGAAAAGGTTTCTGGGTTCAGGCCGCCAGTTTCGCTCGTCGTCCAACGATCCAATTTTCCGGCAGTGACATCGACAGAATACACGTCGGAAGTTGAGTGCGACGAGGTGATTCCGAAGGCCAGGTCCCGGCCGTTTTCGTGCCATCGCACGCCGGTTACCAGGCCTGCAGGCAGCTTCGGTGCTGGTTTTTCCTTTCCAGCTTTTGTTTCCAGCAGATGCAAAACGCTGAGGCCGTCTTCATTCACTGTGAATGCAATTTGAGAGCCGTCGGGTGTGATGTCGAAACTTTCGACGTCCCAATGAATGTCGCTGGTGAGATACGTGTATTTCTTGGAGTTGAGGTCGATATAGGCGAGGCGCTGGAATTCCGAATCGCGGTCCGTAGTGGCGTAAATTCCCTTCCCGTCCTTGCTGAACTTGGCGTTGCCGTAGGCAATCTTCTCCGCGCCGCCTTTGGGCGTCAGCAGAGTTTTCTCGCCGCTTGAAGCATCCATCAGCCATAAGTAGGACTCGTTGGCCGAAATGCCTTCCATCACCAGCAGCTGCTTATCATCGGGCGACCAGTCGAGGGGAGCCCATCCACCACCGGTAAGCTGCGCGAGCATGCGATTGGTTCTCGCTTCGGTGGGGTTCGCAGGTTCACTGAGCCAAACATCGACATCGTTGCCTGTGCGGCGCGTGGAGCCGTAGGCAAGCAGTTTGCCATCGTTCGACCACACCTCGTCGATGTTGCGCGATTTCCCGTCGGTCAGTAGCGTGACTGCGCCGGTTGCCATATCATAACGGTAGAGCTGGTAGAACTCTCCGCCACCGATGTCTTTTCTAAATACAAAAAACTCGCCACCTTTCGGTGAGAAGTGCGCCGTGCGAACGTCGTCGCGATAAAAAGTAAGCTGCGTGCGGGCACCACCGGGCATCTGGACACTGTGAATCTGGAAGGTGTCTCCGAAGCGCGTCGAAATCAACATTTCACGGCGCGTGGGATGCCAACTGGCGAACAGTGCGGAGCGAAAGTTGGTGTAGCGATCGGCTTTCTCTGCGACCGACGCGGGGATCGGCGGTATGCTTTCAACCACTAGATTTTCGTTGGGCGCCACTACGGCCTCCGCGGTTTTGTTCGCATCCTGTGAAGGGGAACTATTTTGCGCCAGCGCCGAGGGCCGTACGAGGACAAATAGCATTAGAAATGCCACAAGCGAAACAACACCAGCCGCGAAAGATCGCAGGGATTTTCGACAAACCACGCGCAGCGGTGTCATGCAGTTCTCCTATGGCGCCTACGGAAGCGCTCGAACCAGGTTCGACTAAGTAGAGGCTCCGCGCTGTGCATCTACAGTTTTTCGGCCGGACATATAATAGCGCGATAATAAGCGAGCGCCAGTGAGCAAACCTAACCAGGTGGAAAACGGGTTCTCGCGGCTAAATTGTTGTGTGCTGATGATCTGCAGAAGGAAGAAATGCAGGAGACGAAACTTATTGTGATTGCGGCGTTTGGTAACCGCCTGGAGGCCCAACTGGCTAAGGGCGCGCTCGATGCTGCGGGAATCGACTCGATGCTTCGGGGCGACACCGTCGGCAAGATGCGCGAACACATCGCGTGGTCTGGATCAGGCTTTCAACTTTTAGTTCGAGAGGAGGACGCCGAGGAGGCCCGCAGGATCCTGAAAGACGCCGGCGAGTTGTCAGAATGAGACAAGCGAGGTGATTAAGAGACAGAGAACGAATGCCGTTGTGACGACCGTTTCGACGGTCTTCGTCGAGCCAGCAGATTACATTTTTTCGTAGGGAGGCTTAGCTCAAGCTTGATCGCGGACCTAAGCAAGAGCTTGGACTAGGGCTTTAGATTACGGCGAGGTACTGCCACTGGCCGTTTTCGGACTTCAACTGGTGGACACGGCCATCGTCAGCGTGCAGGAAGTAGCTGCCATCCGGTATCGGATGGTGATGCGCCGCACGCACTGAGCAACGAGTCCAGCGTCCGCCGCGCGCGGCTCCCCAGCCGCCGCCACGCTCACGGGCTTCCTCGCTAAGTTCGATGCCATACTTCACCTTGTACTCTACCCCGGTCAACCGGGTCGGAACCAAACGTCCACTGCCCTTTAGTTGTTCTTTAGCCATGGTCGGGTTAGATGCGATAGCCCAGCAAAAGGTTTCGTATCCGCAAGCCTTGCTTCGGTTATCGCTCTGAATCCTTTGAATTTATCTGAGCCTAACATATCACAATCGGCTCTTGGGGCCTAGGGGACTTCCGGGTTAGTGGCCTTCTGCCCAAGGAGATAGTAGCGAACCATCTCTTACAAAATGAATCTGACGAATGCGGTAGTGCGAACCAGTAAATGGGCCAAAATTGGGGAGTACAGATGACGGGAGTTGGGTTATTCCCTTCTCGATTATCGTAACTGACAGATAGGAATCAGCTTCCGCGACGTCTCTCCGTCGCGAGATAGGCGCGTCCGCGGTCGTATCCACGGCGGAACGGCTCGCTTTCGTGGAGACGTGGCTCTGAGTCCCCTAAGATCCGCTTAGCATCATCATAGGACTTGTCCCTATTCCTGGAGTGCAATGCTGCCTCGAAACCGGCTCGAAAATAGCGTTCGTCGTCCTCAGAGCTGAGACCGTCTCCCGGTTGGTAGTGCTCTTTCTCAACATCGCGAATACCGATCCACCACATCTCCCGGGCGCGATCGATACTCTCGGCCCCCGCGTCCTCGAAAGCACCGCGAACGGCCTTTTCCTGCTCGCCATTCTCAGGGGTAACGATGACGATTGAGCGCCCACGCCGCAGTGCATCTTCATATACAAACAGCTCGTCGCCGGGTAGACCCTGCGCCATGTAGTTCTCGATCGCGCCACCGGTGACTGCTCCAAGCGCACCGAGCAGGACGCCGCCAAGCAGTCCGATTCCTATCAGTGGGCCGACAGCCGGGACTACCAGGCCCGTAAGCGCAACCTCCGCAATACCCATGCCGCCGGCCAATCCCACCGCACCCCCAACGGCAGCGCCCAAGGCCTTCCCCATTCCGGGCTGTTCAGCTTCGATCGTCGGGATTAGGGCTAGTTCCCGGTTGCTCACTTGGGGTGTGAGAATATTGACACGGTTTTCGGTGATGCCCAGGGGTGCTAGTTCCGCACACGCTCGTTCAGCTGCGGAGCGCGACTGAAACACTCCAACCACTGTGATCATGAGGGTTCCTATTCGCCGCTAACTAGACGGCGCGTCGATCGACCAGCGTCAGAACGACAATGATGATCAAAATGAGCCCAAGACCGCCGCTCGGATAGTAGCCCCAGGCCGAGCTGTACGGCCACATCGGCAAACTCCCTAGGAGGGCTAAAATTATGATAATCAGGAGAATCGTTCTGAGCATGAGTTACCTCGCTGCGCAAAGATAGCCTAACCTGCGGTTTGCGCTATCGGGTGTTCCGCGTATTTCCGATTCTGTTTGAATTGACCGGCGTTTATGGTCCGGAAGCCCTAACAACCACGAGCCTCGGACCAGTATCTCGCAATGTGTTAGAATCAATCCCCCGCGCCAAAGAGCATGCGAGTTCTTCTGTGCTTTTCGATTGTGGTCGTTTGCCTGCTCGTCATAGGGCCAGCAGCCTCAGGACAGGCACTTACCACAGTTATAACCGGCGACTTTTCAGACGAAACCGCAGTAAACTTGACACCCCCTTCGCAAATTATTGTGATTGGTTTTGTTGGGGGATTTGTGCACGGTGACAGCGCGTTCCATAGCGCCATCCAAGTCGCCTCGCGCATCCGCCAGGATTATCCGAACGGCGTCTATGCCAATACCTTTGAAAACCATCGTGGCGAAGACGCTCATCAGGCCATTCTGCGAGCGCTCGACGTGAATCATGATGGCCGCCTCTCGGGCGACGAGAAGCGTAATGCGCGAATCGTGATCTACGGACATAGCTGGGGCGGGTCGGAGACGGTCGCTCTAGCGAACGAGCTGAATGCTGACGGTATTCCAGTGCTCTTAACAATCCAGGTGGACAGTATAATGAAACGCGGCCAGAACGATGCCGTAATTCCACCCAACGTCGCGCAGGCCGTGAATTACTATCAGACCAATGGATTGCTACACGGGCGAAGCGCTATTCGCGCCGCGGATCCAGCTCGAACGCACGTAATAGGCAACTTCCGCTTTGATTATGCCGGTGATTCACTCGAATGCGAGGCGGCCTACCCGTGGTGGGACCGCCTGTTCATGAAGCCGCATATCGAGATTGAATGCGACCCGGACGTTTGGAGACAAGTGGAAGGGTTAATCCGCGCAAAGCTACCTAAGGACAGCCTCGCACCGACTGCGTCGAAGAACGTAAATACACCTAATGTGGTTCCCGCACGTTCCTCCACGCAACAGTAAGCTGTTCGTCAGAGGCGTCGCTCGTTCTCTTGTCATTCATACGACCGGGTTGCCGCTGACACTCCCCCGGAGTTTTGCACAGCCTCCCTGAGGCAGGGTCTACTCCAAAATGGTATTGTGAGGGGTGGTTCGCCCAATCCGAGGGCAGCTTCGTGCGGACATCCGTCGAGGGTTTGAGTCGGGTACGTTTCTATTTCAACGCGAATTTCTAAAATCGCTCAATTCATTCTGCGGCGTGCATTTACTATAATCCACGCAGCGATCTACCTTTTTCACCGTATGGCGTAATCTGCGAAGCACGAATAAAATAACTCCGCTATCAGAATTGATTGATTCAGAAAGGCAATCACAATGTTAATCGCTGTTCTAGGTTTTCTCTTGGTGGTAGCTCTGTTTGGTAGCCTGCCGCTGTGGCCCAAACACAAGGAACTGAGCGAAAACCCGATGACCGGGCTCGGCTTGATGGTGGTGGTGCTGATGCTCCTTGTGGTTTTGGGGCGATAGAGCGGGGACGGGTATGCAGCGGGTTTCGTGGTTTTGATTGCGGGCCTTATTTTGGTCTCAAGCAGATCTTTAGTAGGGGTATTGGCGAGAGTAGGGGTATGTTGCGAGGATGGCGGCCCTGAATAATCGTAACCCAGGGGAAGTCGATGACGGTGCAAAGCACAATTCTGACGGATGTGGCGCGTTCAATCGGAACGACGTTGGGCTCTGTTGCAGGCGCAATTGAGCGAATCGTCGGGACATCCGTCGAGAAGCCAATTCGCAAAGTTCGTTCACGTGTCGGGGGTCGAGCGTCCAAGATCACACGCCGCAAAACGAAGGTCGTGAATCGTAAAGCGGGCTCCACGGTGTCGCGAAGAAAGGGTGCACCTCGTAGGACTAAACGAGTCGGTAGGTAGATCTGTTCGTGCTTTGAAATTTGTAGTTCTAGGCGTAAACCATGCGAAAAACCATACAGCGATGGTCACTTGTCGCCTGCGCGGCGGCGGTGCTGCTAGGACTTTTCGGATCTTCGGGAATCGTAATTGCGGCAGCAGGTCCGGCAAAAATGCTTGCATGCGTCTTTCTGGTTGCGTTCTTGGTCCCTTTCATTCCGCCCATCGCGCGCAAATCTGAATTACCCCCGGCAATTCGGAGAGCGTCCCCCAAGGCAATCCACGGATAAGCACCCGGGTTCTGAAGCCCGCACGCTTGTGCTTTTTCAAGGTCAGGGCATACCCGTCTGCATCGCCTGTACATTCGAACAGGGTAACGTCACGAACGCACAATCCGCTCAGGGCCCCGCACTTGGTGTTCCTTATCCCTTAAAATAGGGTATGGCTGGCAATTCATCTTCGAGTGAGCTCGGAGACAAACCGCTCGCTAATTCCGGTGCGAGTAAAAGCTCCGCGGCGACCGGCGTCCCAGCCGGCACGAAATCAACATCCAATCCCGGTGGAATCGGAATGCGAGTCGGCTCTGGCGATGATCTTTCGACGCGCCGCAACGCCCCAAGCGAAAACCGCGTTTCGGCTTCTGCGAAGCCCCCTGGCGACCCATCATCCGCGCCAGCAGATGCCGTGCAGTGCCCGAAATGCGGGTCAAGTGTGCGCCGCGTGGCGCGCTTCTGCCAACGTTGCCACAATACGATGCGTTTCGAGTGCCCCGCGTGCGGGCACAGCCAGCGCGTTGGCGGCACTTGCGAAAAGTGCGGAATCGATTTCATCAAGTACATTGGCGCCGTGGTAGCTGCGAAGCAAGCCGAAGCCGACGCCATTCACGAAAAACTAGAGCGGCGTTCCGCGCTGATGAAGAACCTTATCCTCGCTCCACTTACAGGCGGCATGAATCTGATTCGTTATTTCCTTGTAGGCCGCGACCGGAAATCCTAATCGATGGCGCACTGCCCTGAATGCGGCCATGACAACCCCGATGACGCGCAGTTCTGCCTTCAATGTCATCACACGATGTTTTATCACTGTCCGAAGTGCTGGCATCAGCAGCCCGCCAGCGGCACATGCGATAAGTGCGGCCTCAACATGGCCGCTTACTGGACAACCCAACTTGCCACCGCACGCGCCGTTCGGGCATGCCGCCAGGAATGGCCGGACGACGGAGATTCGCGGTCAATCGCACGTACTTTGCCGGTAGCGTAATCCAGCCAATCAAGTCGGGATGTGGGGGGGCCATGGCTCGAGGAGTTGTTCTTTGCGATAAATCAGGGCGTTTATGTCGTAGGGCGCTAGTTCGATGCTGTGGCCGTGGGTGATTGCGTCCGTGGGACAGGCTTCTACGCAATAGCCGCAGAAAATGCAGCGGGAATAGTCGATGTTGTAGACCTTGGCGTAACGCTCACCGGCGGAAATGCGATTGGCCGCAGTATTTTCTGCGGCTTCTATGTAGATGCAATTCGCGGGGCACGCTGCCGCACACAGGAAACACCCTACGCACTTTTCGTAGCCGTTTTCGTCACGCTGGAGAACGTGAATGCCACGATAGCGCGGTTGAACGCTCGGCGGAACGTCGGGGAAAGCTTCGGTTGTGGTCTTACGGAACATGGTGCGAAACGTCACGCTGAAGCCTTTGTAGAGCGTGACGAAGGTTTCGCCGACTTCCTGGAGGATAGATGACATGGAAAATCAACTTTAGCAGAGTCGGTGGGGCGAGGCAAACGACAACGATTTAGGTGTGCGAGGCTTCTTAGATTTGCGATTTTCCGACGACAGTTTCGGCCTGTCGAATATGTGTCGCATGCCATAATTCACATGCGCAGCCCGCTCGCGGAAAACCCACCGCGAATGGAAGACGCTGTGCGGTGTTTGTTACCCGGCGCTCCCAAGATGTTCGAGCGAAGCCTCAACCGGGATTCCTTACCGTTTTCGCACATCCTTCCGGCACGAAGACGAGGTTTCCTCGGGTCAGGCAGCCCTTATCTCTTTCGTATATAGGAAGGTGAGTTTACTTCGCTTCTTACACGGGTCGCAACGTGACGGTGAATAGCACTCGTCGTTGAGCTAAACACCCAGTCGCGGCGCCCTTCGAATCTGGGCTGGTGTGCGGGCAATCTGCCGGGGACCACTCCGTCGGCCGCCTTTATCGCGGCCGCGGGAACTTTTTTGTCATTGCTGGCGTACCTCATACTGCGGCAACGCCTGCGATGCCTCTGGGCTGACCTGCGGACTGCATCGCCGAACGATCATGCCGAAGGGGCAAGAATTGGCGGGTATGTCGCGTTGCGTGACGCAATTTGCCGTTCACCAAAATTATGAACTTGTATCCAACACGGGGGTAACTCATGGTGATGTTTAAGGATCAGCTGCGGCAGGTTCTGCGACGGTTGGGGCGCGCGCCGCTTTTTGCTGCGATTACTTTGATCACTTTGGCCGTGGGCGTTGGCGCGAACACTGTGATCTTTAGCGTTGTGGAAGGCGTGCTGCTGAAGCCGTTGCCTTATCCGCATGCGGAACAGCTGATTGGGGTGTGGCATACCGCTCCTGGGATTGACATCAAGGATTTGAATATGTCGCCGTCTATTTATTTCATCGACCGCGAGCAGAGCACTACGTTTCAGGATATCGGGATGTACGACGGCGACTCGCTCAGTGTGACGGGCGTGGGCGAGCCTGAGCAGGTGCGCGGACTGGACGTGACGGACGGGACCTTGCCTCTTCTGGGCGTTAGGGCGGCGCTCGGTCGTTTGTTCACGCGCGAAGACGATTCGCCGGCAGCGCCTGACACCGTGCTGCTTTCCTATGGTTACTGGCAGAACAAATTTGGAGGGGCTGCTTCCGTGATCGGACGCTCGATCACTGTAGATGGAAAACCGCGAGAGATTATTGGAGTGCTGCCGCGGGGATTTCATTTTCTCGATGACGAAGATGCCGCGTTGTTCCTGCCGTTCAAGTTTGACCGCAGCAAAATTAAGCTGGGGAATTTCAGCTATCAGGCTCTTGCACGTCTGAAACCCGGCGTGACCATGGCGCAAGCCAGTGCGGATGTTACACGCATGCTTCCTATTGTTAATCGCAGCTTCCCTGCCCCGGAAGGGTTCAGCATCAAACTTTTCGAACAGGCCAATATCGCGCCTAACTTGCGGCCGCTGAAACAGGATGTCGTCGGGACCGTGGGCAATGTGTTGTGGGTGCTGATGGGGTCGATCGTCATGGTGTTGCTGATCGCTTGCGCGAATGTTGCAAACCTTTTGCTCGTGCGTGTCGATGGACGACGGCAGGAACTCGCCATTCGTGCGGCGCTGGGCGCGGAGTGGAGACGCATCGCTGCGGAATTGTTATTTGAAAGTTTCGTGCTGGGTGTATTGGGGAGTGCGCTGGGATTGGCGCTGGCCTATGGCGCGTTGCGCGTGTTGGCGGCGATGGCGCCTACGGGGCTGCCGCGCATTCATGAAATCGGTATTGATGTGCCGGTGCTGCTCTTCACTTTTGGCATCGCTTTGTTTTCCAGTCTGCTGATCGGGATGATTCCGGCGCTCAAGTATGCCAGTGCGCACCTGAATACTGGTCTGCGTGAGGGAGGGCGAACGCTGAGCCAAAGCCGGCAGCAGCATCGCGCGCGCAACTTTCTAGTGGTGGTCCAAGTGGCCTTGGCGCTGGTTTTGTTGATTTGTTCGGGGTTGATGATTCGCACGTTCCGCGCTTTGATTCATGTGCCACCGGGATTTGTGGCGCCGGATGCGGTGCAGACTTTCCGATTCTACGTTCCTGAAACGCATGTTCCCGATTCGGAGCGCGAACGGCTGGTGCGTATGGACCAGGATCTTCTCATTACGTTGGCTGCGATTCCGGGCGTGTCTTCGGTCAGCATTTCTACTGCTATTCCTATGGATGGGCGCCAATCGAACGACGTGCTTTTCGCCGCTGACCACGCGTACGCCGAAGGACAGATTCCGCCGATTCGCAGGTTCAAATATATTTCGCCCGGTTTTTTCGCGACCGCGGGGACACCTCTTATTGCCGGTCGTGACCTTACCTGGGCTGATATCTATCAGACTTTGCCTGTGGCTATTATTTCGGAAAATTTCGCGCGGGAGTACTGGCACGATGCGCCAGGCGCGTTGGGCAAACGAATTCGCGTGTCCAGTACCGATGATTGGCGCGAGATCGTGGGAGTCGTTGGGAACGTGCACGATGATGGCGTGGACGAAAAGGCGCCGACTACCGTGTATTGGCCGCTGATGATGAGTAATTTTGAAAGCGAGAAGGAGATGGTCCGGCGGAATATTGCTTTCGTGATTCGCAGCCCGCGGGCGGGGTCGCAGTCGTTTTTGAACGAGGTGCGGCAGACTGCCTGGTCGGCTGACCCGAACGTGCCACTCGCGGAGGTGCATACGATTGGGTACTTCTATACTAAATCGATGGCGCGGACTTCGTTCACGCTGGTCATGCTGGGTGTGGCGGGCGGCATGGCTTTGCTGCTGGGAATCGTCGGGATTTACGGCGTGATTGCTTATTCGGTTTCGCAGCGCACGCGGGAGATTGGGATTCGCATGGCGCTTGGTGCACAGCGGCAGACCCTGGTGGCGATGTTTGTGAAGCAAGGGTTGCGACTTACCGGCATCGGAATTGTCTGTGGGTTGGTTGGTGCGTTTGCTGCGATGCGTCTGATGTCATCGCTTTTGTTTAACGTCAGCCCTGTGGATCCCATTACCTATACGGCGATGACTGTTGGGATTATCGCGGTGGCTTGGTTGGCGTGCTATTTGCCTTCGCGTCGTGCTGCTACAGTTGACCCTGTCGACGCGTTGCGGGCGGAGTAGGACAAAGTGTCCTCAGGGGCCAGAAACCCCCTAATAGCCGTGCATCTATTGTCGGAGTTGAGCTCCGAGCCCCTAAAAGGCAACTCTTTCCGGTTTTATGAAGTCAGGATTATTTTCCGCGGCATCAGAGACCCGAGTCCAGATACGCCGACTTGAGAGCAGCCGCCCCGAACTGCAAAGCAAATCAACTCCGGCCCGGTTCGTTAGTGAGCCGTCTCAGAGACGCTAAAGTCGCCGGCTGTTTATTCGCCAGGAGGCGCGACTGGCTCTGGTTCTGGCAATTTGCCTTTACCCGTTATGGCTGCGATGATTTGGCGTCCGTGGAAGCGTCCGTTTTCGATGAAGATTCGGGATGTTTGCAAGCCCCCCACCACCACCCCTGCGAGATATATTCCTGGGACGTTGCTCTCCAGAGTTTCGTGATTGAGCGCTGGCCTTTTCGTGATTGGATCGAGTTGAATTCCCTGCCGTTCCAAAAATGTAAAATCCGGATGGTAGCCAGTCAGCGCGAAGACCTGTGTGGCTGGAATCGCTTCCTCACCGCTGCTGTTTTTTATCCACACCTGGTTCGGTTCGATCGCTGTGACCGGAGTGTTGAACAGCGCGCGAATTTCGCCGGCGCGTATGCGATTTTCGACGTCGGGCTTGACCCAATATTTCAGGCCTTTGCTCATCTCCGGGCCACGATGGACGACGGTGACGTGCGCACCGGCGCGGAAAAGATCGAGAGCCGCTTCGGCGCTGGAATTGCCACCGCCGATGACGACCACATTTTGATTCCAGTAAGGGTGTGGCTCGGTGAAGTAGTGCGATACGTTCGGAAGTTCTTCACCCGGGATGCCTAGATAATTCGGCTGGTCGTAGAATCCTGTGGCGATCACGATTTTTCGCGCGCCATAGCGTTGCGCGCGACCCTCGCGGTCGACGGTGTGGACTGTGAAGTTTTCGACCTTGCCTTCGATGCCTTCTACCTTTTCGTATTGGTGGACTTCCAGTTTGAAATGTTCGACTACGCGCCGGTAATACTTCAAGGCTTCCGCGCGGGTGGGCTTTCCGTCGGCGATGGTCATCGGCAATTCGCCAATTTCCATGCGTTCTGGAGTGGTGAAGAACGACATGTTCGTCGGATAGTGGAACAGCGAATTGCAGAGGCAGCCTTTATCCAAGACGAGTGAGCTGAGGCCTTCGAATTTTGCCTCGATGGCGCAGGCCAAGCCCGTGGGACCGGCACCTACACAGACGATGTCGTATTTAGCAGTCATGGATACAGTGTGCGATGGGTTGGCGACTGAATTCAAGGTCTCGGAGCGAGTGTCGGACGGTGACTGAGGTTAGAATCAGGTTGGGACGGAGAAGCGACCGTGACGCGATCGACCGACTTCAGTCTGTGGGCTCTCTACGAGGCGCTTGATGCACAGCGGCAATCGCGCGGACTTTCATGGGCCCAAGTTACTCGACAAATGAATGGTCAGTCCGAGCGATCTTTCGGGCACGCGCTCAGCTCTTCCACGGTGAAAGGCGTCGGGACCAGAAGAGTGGCTGAAGCTGACGGGGTCTTGCAAATGCTGCACTGGCTGAATCGAACCCCGGAAAGCTTTGCCACCGACGTTCAGGAGTATGACGAGAAAGAAACGCGATTGCCGGAGATTCCCTGCAATCAGATTTTGCGATTCGATACCAAGAAACTTTATGCGGCGCTCGATGCTCAACGTGCTGAGAGAAAAATGACGTGGCCGCAAGTTGCGAAGGAAATCGGTCTTGCCGCTTCCAGCCTGACTTACCTGTCGAAGGGAGGGCGAACCGGATTTCCTGACGTGATCAGGATTGTCCGTTGGCTGCACCAGCCGGCCGCTCAGTTCACGAGGGCATCAGAGCGGTGATGACATTTAGATCTTGAATGGTGCGTCGAATCGAGCGCTGGAGTTCATGTTATTCGCCATCGGGACGCGAAACCCGCGCGCAATAGTCTCAGAATTCTTGCGAGCCAGCACAAAACACTACGAAAAGTGCAATTCGCCCACCTCAATGGCCGCTACAAATTCAAAGCCAGATCGACGATTCAGACACCGGACGTTTCGGCTCCGTCGAGGTGTTCAGACCGGCGATGTGCTTTTACAGTCGCCAGTGCGGCGGTGGCTTTACGCAACGGGAGGTGTCCGGTAGAATCTTGCCTTCGTGTTTGCGCGTGAGGCTCGACTATAGATGCTGCGATTTGTTACTGCGGGGGAGTCTCACGGGCAGGCGCTGATTGCGTGGGTTTCTGGACTGCCGGCTGCGTTGGCGGTGGATACGGAATTCATACAGCGCGAATTGCACCGGCGGCAATTGGGGCACGGACGCGGCGCACGACAGCGCATCGAGAAAGACACGGCCGATATTTTAGCTGGCGTGCGTCACGGCAAAACTATCGGCGCGCCTATCGCCGTACGCATTGAGAATCGCGACTGGAAAAATTGGGAGAAGGCGCTGCCGGTGGAAGACACCGAGGGCGCTGATGCTGATGCCGCTGAAGGAATGCCCGGCAGCCAGCGTCCGCTGACAGCGCCACGTCCCGGGCACGCGGACCTTGCCGGGGCGTTGAAATTTGATTTCCACGATGCGCGGTACGTGCTGGAACGCGCCTCGGCCCGGGAGACGGCGGCGCGTGTTGTGGCGGGGGCGCTTGCGAAATTGTTGTTGCGTGAATTTGGCGCCGCGGCGCTCAGTCACACAATCGCCGTCGGGCACGTGCGATCCGAACGCGATGTGACCTGGAAAGAGATTGAATCCATCTGCGCAAATCTGGAATCGCCTTTGCGTTGTGTGGATGCAGAGACGCAAACGCGGATGGTGGCGGAAGTCGATCATGTCTTGCGCGTGGGAGATTCGGTTGGCGGCGTGTTTGAAGTTGTTGCGCACAATATTCCGCCGGGGCTCGGTAGCCATGCGCAGTGGGATGAGAAGCTCGATGCGCGCATTGCGCGTGCAGTGATGTCGATTCAGGCCGTGAAGGCTGTGGAGTTTGGCACGGCGATCGCGAATGCTGCGAGCTACGGGTCTGAAGTGCAGGACGAAATCAGATACGATGGGTCGCAGAAGCGATTTGCGCGCTGGTCGAATCGCGCTGGCGGGCTGGAAGGCGGGATTACCAACGGCAGTGACGTTGTAGTGCGCGGGCACTTGAAACCTATTTCGACTTTGCGGCGGCCTTTGTTGACGGCAGATTTAAAGACCAAGGAAGCGGTCAAGGCTGCATACGAACGTTCGGACGTGTGCGTCGTTCCTGCCGGGGGCGTTGCTGGCGAGGCGATGGTGGCTTTCGAATTGGCGGGCGCGTTTATTGAGAAATTTGGCGGAGATTCGATTGGGGAGATGCGCAGAAATTTCGAGGGATATCAGAGGCAGTTGGAGGAATTTTAGTGACTAACGGCAGTGGCGAGTGCGTAGTGGTTATGATTGATTTGATCATCTACGATTTGTGAGCAATGGATACAGGAACCGACTGACGATGATTCATCCGATTGTGAAGTTTGGCGATACTGTGCTGGAAACTCCGACCAAGCGCGTGGAAAAGTTCGATGAAGACATGCGGAAGCTTGTGGACGACATGTTCGAGTCAATGTATGCGGCGTCGGGCGTGGGTTTGGCCGCGCCGCAGATTGGCGTGAGTTTGCGGCTCGCGGTGATCGATGTGTCGAACGGAAAAACTCCGGAAGCTAAGATCGTGCTGGCGAATCCGGAGATTACTTACGCCGAGGGGCAGCAACGCGAGGAAGAAGGGTGCCTTTCGATTCCCGGGTTTCGCGGCTACGTGGAGCGGCCCCAGTATGTGACCGTGCGCGCGCAGGACCTGGAAGGCAAGGAATTTGAGCGTAAGGGCGAAGGTTTGCTGGCGCGCGCGTTCTGCCACGAAATCGATCACCTCAACGGAGTTCTATTCATCACTCACCTCAGCATGTTGAAGCGCGACATGATCAAGCGCAAAATCCGCAAGATGAAGAAAACCGGCGAGTGGTAGGCAATTCGTGCCGTCATTGAGGATTGTTTTTTGCGGCACACCGGCGTTTGCAGTCCCTCCCCTGCGCGAACTGATCCTGCAAAAAGATTTCAGAATTGAAGGCGTGGTCACGCAGCCTGACCGTCCGCGCGGGCGCGGCGGCGAAATCTGCCTTTCGCCGGTGAAGGAAGAGGCGATTGCCGAGGAAATTCCAGTTTACCAGCCGCAGAAGATCCGCAGTGAAGAAGCGCATGAATATTTTCTAGATATCGCGCCCGATGTTGTGGTGATCATCGCCTACGGACAGATTATCCCGGCGCGCCTGATCGAAATTCCGCGGCTTGGTTGGATTAACCTGCACGGATCCTTGCTGCCGAAATATCGTGGTGCGGCGCCGATTCATTGGGCTATTGCGAATGGCGAGACGCATACTGGTTTAACCACAATGAGTATCGATGCGGGTCTCGATACTGGCCCGATTCTGCTGAAATCTGAGACGGATATTGGTCCGGACGAGACCGCGCCGAAATTGTACGCGCGGCTGGCTGAGGTCGGCGCGCCGTTGATGGTTGAGACCTTGCGCGGGCTTGATGCCGGTTCGATTGCGCGTGTGCTGCAGGACAATTCCTTGGCGACCTTTGCGCCTCCGCTGAAAAAAGAGGATGGCAGAATCTATTGGTCTTGGCCGGCTCGAAAAATCTATAACCGGATTCGCGGGTTTCAGCCTTGGCCGGGAGCGTTTACGATTTTTCGCAGCAAGCAGTGCAGCATTCGGGGGCGGCCGGCTGGAGTTGACGACTCCGGCGCGCCGCCTGGGACGATTCGAGTTGCCGGCAGCGAGGTGAATGTCGCATGCGGCGAGAATTCAGCACTGCGATTGGAGTTTGTGCAGCTGGAAGGACGCAAGCGGGTGACCGCACGGGAATTCGCGAACGGCGCGCGGCTCGCGAGCGGCGAAAAGTTTGGATCGTGAAGACATTTGCGAGAAGTAATGCCTATTAGTGCGGCGCGGAAGATCGCGTATGAGATTTTGCGGCGCGTGGAGGCGGAAGGCGCTTACGCAAGCGATCTGTTGCATGGGCAGCTTGGCGCGGATGTGAAGGCGGAAGATGCTGGGCTTGCGACCGAGCTGGTGCTCGGAATTTTGCGTTGGCGGCGATTGCTGGATTTTCTGCTGGAACGACACTTGAAGGAACCGGTGGCGCGACTCGATCTGCCGGTAACGCTGGCGTTGCGTTTGGGTTTATACCAGCTGCGGTTTCTGGAACGCGTGCCGGCGCGTGCGGCCGTCAATGAGTCGGTCGAACTGGTGAAGCGCGCACGGAAAGCGTCGGCGGCTACTTTGGTGAATGCGGTTTTGCGCCGTGCGGCGGATGAAGCAAAGACTCACGTCACAGCATTTCTGCCGGAACATATCGGAGACGCGGAGCGATTGGGGATTCTGCATTCGCATCCTAACTGGATAGTGCAGCGTTGGCTTGCGCGATTTGGCGAGGTGCGAACTTTCCAGCTGCTTGATGCTAATAACCGTGCGCCGCGATTGAGTTGCGTTGTTCACGATGTGGCGCGGCGAGAACAGATTCTTGCTGGTCTGCGTGGGGCTGGATTACGAATCGAGCCGGGGCAGATTTTGCGATCGGCGTTTGCGGTGAGCGGCGGGAGC
The DNA here is from genome assembly GCA_963703675.1 of uncultured Acidobacteriota bacterium. Classification (GTDB taxonomy): domain Bacteria; phylum Acidobacteriota; class Terriglobia; order Acidiferrales; family UBA7541; genus Palsa-295. The sequence goes on from CAVPFH010000022.1 coordinate 520,713, forward strand.
CCTAGCCGTAGCGAGAGTTTTCGTGGCGGCGAAATTTCCATTCAGGATGAGGCTTCGCAGGTTGTGCCGTTATTGCTGGATGTTCGACCGGGGCAGCGCGTGTTGGATTTATGCGCTGCGCCTGGCGGCAAGACGCCTCCTTTGGTTCGCGCGGCCGGCATGGACGGGTTTGTAGTTGCCGCTGATGTGTACGCGCACCGATTACGTGCTATGCGCGAGCAGTTCAAGCGATTGCAGTTGCCGGATTTGGGGCTTGTGGAACTCGATGGAGCTGGTGTATTGCCGTTTGGTATTCAGTTCGATCGCATTTTGGCGGATGCGCCTTGCTCGGGGACCGGGACGTTGGCGCGGCATCCCGAAATTCGGTGGCGGTTGCGCCCGGAGCAGTTGGCGGAATTTCATTCGCTGCAGACCCGATTGTTGAGATCTGCCCTTGAAAGGCTAGCACCTGGAGGGCGTGTTGTTTACTCCACTTGTTCTTTGGAGGCGGAGGAGAACGAAAGTGTGGTTGAGGAGGTGCTGCGGGATGCGGGTGGCCTAAAGAGTGTCGGCGCAGGTGAGCTTTCCGGGATTCTTGACGATAAGTTGGTACCGGGCGTCGATTCTGAGGCGCTATTCGACTCCGCTGGGCATTTCCGCACTCTGCCTGGAGTTCAGAGCACGGATGGATTCTTCGCGGCTGGCATCGAGAAAAACTGAATGCGAGAGGAGTGAAGAAAATGCAAGAGAGGTTCTTCACTTCGCTCACCATGACGTCTTAAAGGCAGCGAAAGCAAGGCCGAAATGATTCGAGTCTGAGACTGGTATTAAGAGTGACTATGGACTCGAAATGCTGCGCTAAAGACCGCGGCGCTACATTTAAATCTTGACTGCGGAGCTAGGCCATCACTCGCGTTAACGGCTGGGGTACTGAATACTTCGAGGCCGGCGTCTAACTCCGTCGGACGTGCTAGGCTCGTTTACGATCAGCGCCATATAAGTGGCCTGAATTTGATATTCGACACCGGGATTAAGGGTTGGTGATGACGATTCGGGAACGCTTGGAATGGATTTTGCGGATGGCTTTGCTGGCGTTTATTTTGGCGTCGGTGGCGTTTCTTTCTGCAATTACGGCTATGCGGTTTGCTATTCAGGGGCGTGAAGTTACGATGCCCGACGTTGTGGGAAAAAATGCAGTGGAAGCGCAGCAAATGTTGCAGGGGCGCGGGCTGGGAATCAAGATCGAGGACCGGCTTTATGATGCCGCGCCGGTGGATACTGTGGCGCGGCAGACTCCTCCGCCGGGGATGAAGGTTAAGATCGGACAGGCTGCGCACGTTGTGATTTCTCTGGGGCCGCGGCAGGCTACCATTCCTGCGCTTACGGAGCAGAGCATCCGGGCGGCGCGAATTGAGGTGCTGCGCGGCGGATTGCAGCTCGGTGAAATTTCCAGTGCTTACCTTCCGGGATATGAAAGCGATTTGGTGATACAGCAGGATCCTGCGCCGGGAAATTCCCATGTTACCAGCCCCCATGTGGATTTGTTGGTTTCGCTCGGCGCGCGGCCATCTGCCTACGTGATGCCCGAGCTGATTGGATTGTCTTTGAATGAGGCCGAGGCAAAATTCAACGGAACCGGCTTGAAGGTTGCTAAGCTGACGATTGCGCCTGTGCCCGGCGGATTGCACGGGACCGTGGTGGGGCAAACGCCGTTGCGGGGAACGCGCGTCGATGCCAATAGCCTCATCGAATTGCAGTTGGCTGAGTAAAATTGACGGAGTGAAGCTGCAATCGCTGCCCTGCGCGTGAAGTTAAATTGCGACTTCGGGCTATACTTGGGCCGGCACAAACTATGAGCTATGCACGCATTGAAATTGCGCCTTCGATTCTTTCTTCGGATTTTACGAAGCTTGGGGAACAGGTGCGCTTAGTCGAAGATGCCGGGGCCGATGTGATTCATTTTGACGTGATGGACGGCCATTTCGTGCCCAACATTTCGATCGGAATTCCTGTGCTGGAATCGCTGCGCAAGGCAACCAAACTGCCATTGGATGTGCATCTCATGATCGACCGTCCGGAGAGATATATCGCGGACTTCGTGCGAGCCGGGGGGAACCGGGTGCTAATTCACCAGGAAGCTACCGTGCACTTGGACCGTACGCTGGCGATGATCAGGGAACATGGCGCGGAAGCGGGGGCTGTGATCAATCCGGCGACGCCAGTGGTGATGTTGAGCGACGTGCTGGATAAGGTGGACACCGTGCTGGTTATGTCGGTTAATCCGGGTTTCGGCGGCCAGAAATTTATTGCCAATGCTTATGAGAAGATTCGGCAGTTGAATCAGATGCGCGCGCGGTATAATGCCGGCTTCCGGATTGAAGTCGATGGGGGCGTCGATTCGGAAAATATGGCTGCGCTGGCGCAGGCCGGCGCAAACACATTTGTAGCGGGGACGTCGATTTTTCGCACCGCCGATCCAGCGGCAGCAACGCGCCGACTAAAAACGCTCGCGACCCAGGCCCTGAGCCAAAAAGCGTAAGTCATCTCAGGAGATTTCGATTTGAGCAGAGACTATCGAGCACTAGGGGCACCTACAGAAAGCGCGGCTTCAGGGGCTGAAGCCCCCCTGTTCTCGGGCTTTGGGGGGAGGATTAATCCCCGCCCTTCCGTTGTGGCTAACATCCCGATTGTTTCGGGTTCTACGGCGACGGAGAATTTCTATTCTCCCGATATCGCCGAAGCTGCTCCGACCTCGAACTCTTCGTTGGAGATCATACCCCGCTCTTCCGGAACCGCCAGGGCCTCGTTCAGTATTGTTCGAAGTTCGCTGCTTGCCTTGGCGGGCTTTTCCCTGTTGTTGATTGCCACCCCGCGGGCTGCCGCGCAGGTCCCGACCCCGCAGAGTGGCGGGAGTGGTGAGAATACGCCGCCTCCTACTCCTACTGCTGCTGACAAAGATGCGAAGAAATCGCCGGCTGATACTTCGGCTGCGTCGAGTAAGAAAAAGGGCAAGAAGCATGACAGCCCGACTGCGAATCTGGACACGACTTCCGAGCCTGACAAAATACTGTACAACCGCGCGCAAGCTGACCTGAAAGGCGGGCGTTTTACGGAAGGGCGATTGGCGCTGCAAACTTTGATCAACACCTATCCGGACAGCGAGTTTTTGGCCAAGGCGAAACTCGCAGTTGCCGACTCCTATTACAAAGAGGGCGGCACGACGAATTTGACGCAGTCGATCCAGGAATACAACGACTTCCAAACCTTTTTCCCCTTTCTGGACGAAGCTGCGTATGCGCAGATGCAGGTCGGCTTGGCACACTACAAGATGATGGAGAAGGCCGACCGCGACAAGACTCAGGGGGAAGCCGCTGAGGACGCGTTTCAGGCGTTCTTGCTGAAATACCCCCAAAGCTCGCTGATCCCTAAGGCTGAGCAGTATCTGCGCGACGTGCAGGAAGTGCTGGCTGACGGGCAATATAAGGTTGCGTATTTCTATTACCGCAAATTCGACTATCGTGCGTCCGCTGCGCGCCTGGTTGAGTTGACCGACCGCTATCCGCTGTACAGCCAGAATGACGATGCGCTGTGGATGCTGGGTGATATCTACGAACGCGCCAAGCAGGCATCGAAAAACGAGGACGACAAAAACCACTGGGGCGATCTGGCTGCCAAATGTTACGCCAAGATTGTGCGTGATTATCCACTTTCGAAGCTGGCGCCCGACTCCAAGGTCCGTCTGAAAGCGATGGGCAAGCCGGTCCCGTCTCCTGATCCGGACGCGGTAGTGCGGATGCAGAAACAGCAGATGTACGAGAAGGAGCACCATCAAAGCATCGTGATGAAATTGCCTTTGGGAATGATTAAAGGCAGTCCTGACGTTTCGACCGCAGCGCATACCGGAACTCCGCAGATGAATCCGCCGACTGACGTTGTGTCGGCCACCGATATTCTGCGGCCGGGCGCAGCGGGGCCCTCATTTACGGTGGCCGGCGGAGCGACGGGCGGCGGCACAAGCGACAACAGCTCAGGTAACAGCAACGAAGTCGTTACGCCCGAGGATGCGACGACCGCGCCGGTTGGATCGAATAATGATCAGACAGGCGTAGGCGTTCAGATTATTTCGACTGGCGAAGAGTCTCAACCTAAGACGAATGCCCCGCCGCCGGGCACAGCATCTCCTGAATCCAATGCGCCGGGAACAGTGGTACAGCCTGCACCCAATGCAACCGGGCCGGCTGATGCGTCTGCTGCTGCCAATGGCAGCGTCAGCAGGGCCACTTCGACTGGAACTGCCGCGACGGGTTCTTCGTCTAGTTCGTCGAACGCGACCGGTGCGACTGAAGCCCCTGCCGGTGGTGCGGCAGCAAATTCCTCATCGGCTGCGCCGGCCCAACCTGCAGCGGCTTCCGGGCCGTCCTCGGGAACTGGTGCGCAGGGGCAGTCTTCGTCGGATTCCGCGAAGGCGCCAGCCGTTGATTCGAAACAAGAATCTACCAGCAAGAAAAAGAAGGGGTTAAAGAAGCTTATTCCCTGGTAAACAGCCTCAGAGGCGGCTGTATTTACTTCCTGCTAACAACTGTAGCACTCCTGTCCTTCGAGTTTGTTGACGCCTGCGACCTACGGTGCTGCAATAGCGGTATTCGCAGGGTCGGCGTGTCTCCACCCGGGCGCGCCGCCAGGGGAAAACAGTGCCCAGAATTCTGGTGGCCGATGACAACACCAACATCCAACGGATGGTGGTGCTGGCGTTCCAAGAGCGCGGCCTGGAAGTCATCACCGTCGGCAACGGTGAAGCCGCTGTACGACGCCTCCCTGAAGCAGACCCCGATGTAGTGCTCGCGGACGTATTCATGCCGGTGCGTAACGGCTATGAAGTTTGCGAGTTCGTAAAGAAAGACGCGCGATTTTGTCATATCCCCGTCATCCTCCTCGTTGGTGCTTTTGACCCGATGGATGAAAAAGAAGCGCGACGAGTGGGTGCCGATGGCGTACTGAAGAAACCGTTTGTACCGCCCGATCCGCTGATCGCAATGGTGATGGCCGCGCTGGAGAAGAATCCTCGCGTGGTGGCGGAAATGGCCAAGGCCAAGGAAGCGGCGTTGGCCGCCGCCGCGTTGGCCGCAGCGAAGCCCGAAATTCCTGCTATGGCAGAACCTAAGCCTCTGCCTGAATTCCCCGAACCGACTCCGGAAGAAGCGGCTGTGATTTATGGCTTTGGCAAGGGCATGCGCGCGCTCGATTCCGATGATGAGATCGAGGAGACATCGCAAGCTTCCGCGAAGACTAAGGAAGCCCCGGCTCCCAAAGAGCCTGTGAAGAGTGTCAGGGCCCCGAGGGGATCGTCTCCATCCATCACTCCAGTTGTAGACGAGGATGACAACGACAGTGAAGCATTTGACGAATCCGCCACAGCTAGCGATTGGCGGCGCAATGCGGGCGATATTGAAGTGCCCGAAAACGTCGCTGCCGACCCGATTTATTCCTACGGGCGAAATTTCGAACCTATTACGTTTCCTTCCGAACAGAAAGTGCCGCCGAAGCACATGCGGGTTGATGTAAATGTCAGCGACGAAGTAAACGCTGCGGATGCCTCGAATATTCAGGCGGTAGAAAGTGCCGCAGTTCCAGATTCTGTTACTGAAGGCGCCGTTGAAGCTGCAGCACAAATCTCTGCCGATAACGGTCCAGCGGCTGCCGCAAGTACAACCGATGCAACGCAAGTTTCCGCTGACGCTGCGACGCAAGCCGCGGGTGCTCGAGCCGAGGATTCGAGTTCACGGGACGCTGATGCGTCCGCTGAATCGAAAGTTGATGATTGGGAGATTGAATGCCTGCCTGTCGGCGAAACCGCGACTGAAACACTCACGGCGGCGAAAGATCAAGTCGTTGAGTCAAAATCCGCTGAAGTTGAATCTCGCGCCCCGGCACGATTTTTCACGGAATCCGAACTAACAGAGGTCGAGGCTTCCCAGTCCATCGGCCAAGCTGAGGAAAACCAGCCGTCTATTGTAGCTCAATCCGATACAGAGCTTGAGGAGGAGCGCAATCCGACCGAATCCCCTCTGGCTGAAGTGCAACAGCTTAGTGTCTCTAAGCCCGCGGTGCGCGTCGAAGACGTCGGGCAGTCACGCGCTTCCGAAACCGTTGCCGATAACGATCACGCGCCGACCGCGCAGGCCGAGACGACGGAGCAGCCAGCCGCTTTCCGGCATGTGCCTCGGGTGGGGGAACTCGAGCCTTCTGCTACTCCCCCGTCCGTCACTCACGCCGAAGAAGACCACCGAGCGGATCGATCTCGGTTTGTGGGTACGGTCGACGAACTACGACACTTGAGCCGTGCTGAATCCGCCAAGAAGGTCGAACGCCCTCAGCAGCCTGTCGCTTCCCAGCCTGCCGCTCGCGTCGAAGAACCGGAACAAGCACCTGCGCGCACTGGTTTTGTTGCTAAGGTCCGCAGCTGGATGGACATGATGTCGCCGTTGCGGGTTCAGGAAGCTGACGATCATTGGACTGCGAAGCTGAAGACGCAGCCAACGCAGCAGCACACTGACACGCCGGGTCGTACGCAGTCCCCGACGGAACATTCGGAAGTGGAAGAGCTGGCCAAGCGCGATGCGGAGATTCTGGCGTTCAAGCGCGACGATTCGGCGAAGAAATCGGAGACCCCAAGATCCCAGGCGGTGACACCTTCGGCTAGGAATCAGACGCGCGCGGAATCCACTGCGAGCGCGATGGAACAGCTTCGAACGTTGGACCGCGATGCTTCGGCTTCGAAATTTGAGGCGGTGGACGCGGGTGCAAGTCATGAGTCGCGTGAAGAAGCCCGCGCAGGCGCGGATGCGCAGGCCGCGAATGCGGATGCGGATACGCGCGCTAATGCTGATGCGCCCCGCGTTGAATTGCCGGTTGATTCTTTGGCTCAGGTATCTTCGTTTGAACCTGAGAAGGAACCCGTCGCCGGCCGCATCTCTACTTTTTCATCGCAGTTGCTGTTCGCGCCAGCCGATACGCCGCATAACGGCGACTTCTCGGCCGAGCATCCGCGTGCCGAACCCTTGCTTCTGGATGAAGAGCATCACGAGCCCTCGGACTCTTTTTCGCAGCCGGAAGAGGCGCGCGAAGTAGAGAATCGCGAGGAAGAAAGTCATGCCGAACCGGCGCAGCCTGAGCCTTCGGAACCGTTTTCGCCTGTGTCTGGGGCCGATTATTGGAATCATGAGCCTGACGTGAACCAGGAGCCGTTCGCGGCGAATGTTCCGGGGCCGCTTTTTGACAGCGCGTTCGCTTCTTCAGATGTCTACGATTTCGACGGGCGCATGCCGACTTTGCCGCCGCCGAACCGTGAGGCGCTGGCGGACATTCCGTTTTTGATGCCGCCGCTGCCGTTGACGCAGGCCGCCATGCCGTCGCGGGCTGCGTCCGGCGATACTGCGATCGTGGATGCCGTTGTGCAAAAAGTTTTGGAGAGGTTGCAGCCTGGGCTTCGCGAGTTGCTGGCGGAGAGTATGAAGCCGCTGGTCGAAAATATGCTTCTCGAAGAACTGCACAAGAAAGAGAAGTAAACCTGCCTAGCAGGAAACCTGCTACTTTTTATTGCCCGGCGCCGGTTCCTGCGATTTTTCTGCAGCAAGTACTCCTGTTGTTATCGAGTTGCGTAGCTGGCTGTAGAGATCCTGCACGGCCGAAGGTGAATGGGGCATCAGGATGGTGTTGCTGACCTGACCAATGTCGGCGGAGCGCGTCGAAATATTGCGTCATCATCAGAAGCGACATGACGTCGTGGGCATCCACGCCCGAGACGCCTTTCTCGAAGTCGAGCACGGAATCGCGCAGGCCGTCCACGATTGCCTTACGTTCTCTGGCTACGCCTTGACCGGATAGCGCCTTCGCTTCCGCCTCAGCCTCCGCCTGCTTGACCATGGTAATTTTGCTGGCCTCGGGGCGCGCTTCCGTCACGACTTTTTCGCGGCGGGCCGCGTTAATGTCGTTCATAACATTGACAACGGCGTCGGCTGGAACGATTTTGGTTACCAGCGCGTTTTCGATCGAGTAGCCGAATTTGGCCATGACGGAGGAGAGGCTGTCTTTGATGCGTTCGGCGATTTTGTCTTCCTGCTTGTCGGTGTCATCCAGATTGATTTTGGGAATGTAGCTCAGGATTACGTTTTCGACGTGCGCTTTGAGTTATTTCTCCGGGTCCGCGAGTTCATAATAGGCTTCCTTCACTTTGTCCGCCAGGACGTAATACTGCACGCATACCGGGATCGTGGCATCGTTCATGGTCTTAGATATGACCGGAACGTCCATCAGCATGCTCAGCTCTTCCACGTAAACCAGCGATTCAATGAACGGCAGCTTAAAATTAAGGCCTGGCGCGGCGATGCGGTCGAATTTGCCAAGCCGTTCGACCAGGCCCGCCTGCTTGGTGTGAACGGTGAAGAAGCTGCCCTGGAGAGTTACCAGAGCCAGCACGACGAGAATCGCCAAAGTAATCAGGAACGCGGTGCTTATTTCCATTCGGCTCTCTCCCTGAGAAAGTTAATGATTAGCCACTTGGGCGTTCATACCAGGATAATCGACAACAAGTTAACAAGACGGAACTATGCGCGATGAGCATGTCTTGATTGACTGGCTGCTTGCGCGCCGCTTATATTGACTGATTCACTTTCGTTCGAAATTTATGGATGTACAAGGAACCATGCCGCGAGAAATATCCAAGGCGTACGAACCGCAGGAGATTGAAGAGCGCTGGGCTAAGGCCTGGTTTGAGTCGAACCTGTTTCGCGCCGAGAACTCCGGTGTGCCTGGAGTTCCGAGCATCGAGCAGCCGCGGTTTTCAATTGCTTTGCCGCCGCCGAACGTAACTGGATCGATTCACATCGGGCACATGCTGGAGCATACGCAGATCGATATGCTGGTGCGCTGGCATCGCATGCGCGGGGAGCGCACTTTGTGGCTGCCGGGGATGGACCATGCCGGGATCGCTACGCAGTTTGTGGTCGAACGCATGCTGGCGAAGGAAGGGACTCAGCGCGAGGACTTGGGACGCGAAGAATTCGAACGGCGCGTTTGGAAATGGAAGGTTGAGAGCGGCGGAATCATCAAGCAGCAGATGATTCGGCTGGGGGCTTCGTGCGATTGGACGCGCGAGAGATTCACATTGGAGCCGGCGCTGTACCGGGCGGTGCTCGAAGCGTTTTTGCGCTTGTATCGCGAGGGATTGATTTACCGCGGGCGCTATATGGTGAATTGGTGCCCCCGTTGCCGGACGGCTATCAGCGATCTGGAAGTGGTGCACAACGAGCGCGTGGGAAATTTGTGGTACATCCGTTACCCCGTCGCCGGCTCGCCGCAGGAATTTCTGGTGGTGGCGACCACGCGTCCGGAAACCATGCTGGGAGATACGGCTGTGGCCGTCCATCCCGAGGACGAACGCTACCGCGCATTGATCGGAAAGAAAGTGATTCTGCCTTTGATGAACCGCGAGATTCCAATCATTGCGGACAGTTATGTGGACCGGGAGTTCGGGACCGGCGTGGTTAAAATTACTCCGGCGCACGATCCTAACGATTTCGAGATGGGCAAGCGGCATGGGCTGCCGGAAATCGATGTGATGACTGACGACGCACACATGAATGACAACGCGAGGAAATATGCGGGAATCGATCGTTTTGTGGCGCGCGCGCGGGTGATTGCTGATTTGGAAGAGCTCGGCTTGATTGATCACATTTCGGAGCATACCCATTCCGTGGGGACTTGCGACCGCTGCAAGGCGATTGTCGAGCCGCGTATTTCGACGCAGTGGTTTATGAAGATGAAGCCGCTGGCGGAGGAGGCGCGCAAAGCTGTGACTGGCGCATTTGGGCCTGATGCCGAAATTGAAGTGGTGCCCGATAACCAGCGGACGATTTTATTGCAGTGGCTGGACAACATTCGTGATTGGTGCATTTCGCGGCAGCTTTGGTGGGGGCATCGCATTCCCATTTGGCATTGCGCGGATTGCAAAGAGATGGTGCCCGCGACGGATTCGCGCGTTGAAATTGTGGATGGGCATGCGCGCGCCGCGGACGCGCCGATGACATGTCCTAGGTGCGGGGGGGCGAAGCTACTCCAGGATAAGGATGTGCTGGACACCTGGTTCAGTTCGGCGCTGTGGCCGTTTTCTACGCTTGGTTGGCCGGATGACACCGAGGATCTGCGGACGTTTTATCCCAACAGCCTTTTGATCAGCGGCTACGACATTTTATTTTTCTGGGATGCGCGGATGATCATGATGGGGCTGCATCTTGCCCCGGGCTCGAACGAAGCCGAACGAATTCCCTTCCAGCGCCTGTATTTGCACTCATTGGTGCGGACTGCGGAAGGCGCGAAGATGTCCAAGACCAAGGGGACCGGCGTGGACCCTTTGCAGTTGACGAAGCAGTACGGGACTGACGCGCTGCGTTACATGCTGGCTAGCATGTCTGCTCCGGGGACGGACATCGCGTTGAGTGAGGACCGGATTCTGGGGGCGCGGGCATTTGCGAATAAGATTTGGAATGCGGCGCGATTTTTATTTGTGAATTTGGAGAAGGCCGAGGCTTCGGCGGGTTTTACTCTGGGGGAATTGGCTGGACCTGAAGTGCGTGCTAGGGCTCCTTATGCGGTGAAGGGCGAAGGCGAGTTGGTGCATCGCTGGATTTTCTCGCAGCTTTCTGCGGTGGCGGGGGAAGCCAGCAAGGCTTTGGACGAATTTCGGTTTCATGAAGCTTGCCGGACGATCTATCAATTTTTCTGGGGGGATTTTTGCGATTGGTATATCGAGTGGGTGAAACCGCAGCTTTCTTCCGCGGACCGCGAGGTCGCGCTGGCTTCGTGGCGCAATATTTTTGCTGTGCTGGATGCCGCGCTGCGATTGCTGCATCCGGTGATGCCATTTTTGACCGAGGAGCTGTGGCACCGATTGCCGCAACGTGAAGACGCGCGGTCGATTGCGCTGGACCGTTTCCCGAAGCCGCGGACGGAATGGGATAACTCTAGTGCGGAAGGGGATATGACGCTGATACAGGAGATCGTTGCGGCCGCGCGGAACATTCGCGCCGACATGAAAGTCGATCCGAGGAAGAAAGTTGCCGCGGATTTGTCCGCGGTATCGGCCTCGGTGCGAAGTCTGGTTGAACGAAATCTCGACGCTGTTCTGCGGCTCGGGAATCTGGCAAGCGTGTCGATTTCCGCCGAACGGCTCGATGCCGCGGGGGCTGCTATTCGCTCGACGGCGAATTACGATCTTCGAATCGCTTACGACGAGGCGGTGGATAAACAGGCCGAAATTGCGCGGCTGCGAAAGGAAATTGAGCGCTTGGCGAAGGGTATCGAGGCGAAGAAAGCGCGCTTGGCGGATGAGACGTTTCTGAGTAAGGCTCCGGCGAGGATTGTGCAAGATTTGAAGGCTACACTGGCCGGACACGAGGTCGAACACAAGAAGTTGCTGGAACGTCTGAAGCAACTTGAATAGATGCCTCTCGTGAGGCTCGTTGCGAGAATAAGACTGCCCGCGCAAATTCGCGCGTCCGCTACAAACCCTTTCCGGACACTGTATTTCGCTTGTCCTTCGGCGACTACTTATGATCGCCTGCTACTCGCGCGGCTTGTTAGCGTCGCTTCCCTCGCGTATGCTTTGCAATTCGCATGGGTGCTAAGCGGATGGCTAATTTGCCAGGGATTACCGACCGGCGTGTTGACGCGCTGCTGACTTTACTCGCCGAAAATTCGACCATTGTGATCAGCGGGGCGCAAATTGCCCGGGAGATTGGAGTTTCGCGGCAGCAGGTTTGGCGGTGGGTGCAGAAACTGCGGGATTTGGGGGTGCGCGTCAAGGGGCACACTGCTACTGGGTATCATATTGAGCGTGTGCCGGACATTCTGGCGCCGCAGCTCTTGAGTCGTCGGCTTACCGGAACTATTTTTTCGCGACGGATTTATCATTTTTTCAAAATTGATTCGACCAATACTGTGGCGATGAATTTGGGCGAGTTGGGCGAGCCCCATGGAGCCGTGGTGCTGGCCGAAGAACAGACTGCGGGTCGCGGACGCGCCGGGCGCAAATGGCTTTCTGAAAAGTCGACTGGAATTCATTGCACCGTGCTGTTGCGTCCGCCCATTTCTCCCGCACAGGCGCCGTTGCTGACACTGGTGGCGGGTTTGGCGACGCGCGACGCGGTGGCCGATGAATTGGATGTTGCGCCGGACATCCGCTGGCCCAACGACTTGCTGGTGCGTGGGCGGAAATTTTCCGGGATCTTGACGGAAATGCATGCTGAACCCGACCGCATGCATTACGCCGTGATCGGAATCGGAATTAACGTGAACCAGAGCAAGATGCCCGCGGAGCTTGCTGGTATTGCTACTTCGCTGCGAATTGAAAACGGGAAAGTCCATTCGCGGCTGGAGGTTTTGATCCGGTTGCTGCGTCACCTGGACCGCTACTACAATCAATTTATGGCCGAAGGAGGCGCGCCGATTTTACGGCGGTTCGCTGAGGTTTCCAGTTATTTTCAGGGCAAGCGCGTGTGCATCACCACAGCAAGGGAAGTTTTCACTGGTACCACCGCAGGGCTCGAGCCGAGCGGCGTGTTGCGCGTTTTGCGTGACGATGGCGGGGGGATCGAGCCGGTGCTTTCAGGCGACGTTGCCGAGGCGGGCTGATGCCGTTGATGCTCGACAATGATTGGCCGGATCTAGGCGACGCTTCGTCTGACATTTGGGAGGCTGGTTGATGTTGTTGACGCTCGATGTGGGCAATACCAACACGGTGCTGGGGGTTTTTCGCGGCAAAGAGCTGGTGGCGAACTGGCGACTTTCTACGGCGCGCGATCAGACGATCGATGAGTATGGGATTCTGACGCGGGATTTGTTCACTTTGGCGAACCTGGAGCCGCGCGAGATCGGCGGCGTTATGATCAGCTCGGTTGTACCGCAATTGAATTCGCGTCTGGCGGGGATGGCCGAGCGCTATTTCAGCAAGAAAGCGCTGTTCGTCGAGCCTGGTATCAGGACTGGGATGCCTGTGCAGTACGACAATCCGCAGGAGGTGGGGGCCGATCGGATCGTCAACAGCGTCGCGGCGTTCGAGAAATATGGAGGACCGTGCATCATTGTGGATTTTGGCACGGCGATCAATTTTGACGCGGTCTCGGCGCGCGGAGAATATCTGGGTGGCGTGCTGGCTCCGGGAATCGGAATTTCCGCTGATGCTCTTTTTGCGCGTGCGGCGCGGCTTTTTCGTGTGGAAATTAAAGACCCGGGGAAAATTATCGGGACGAATACGGCGGCGTCAATGCAGGCAGGCCTTTTTTATGGTTACACCGATATGGTGGACGGCATTCTGGATCGCATGAAAAAAGTGATGGGCGTAAAGACGAAAGTGGTAGCAACGGGTGGTCAGGCAGCGCTGATCGGTGGCGCGTCACGGCAAATTCAGACTGTGGATGAATTTTTGACTTTGGAAGGTCTGCGGATTATTTGGGAGCGCAATCAGGAGGGCGCGGGGAAGAAGGCTGCGCCGCCTTCGCGGCGCACTACTTAACGTTTTGTAATTGCGCGGACTGCGGAATTTGAGTGCGTCATGACGCCGCGGATTGAGCAGTTGCGGTCGTTTCAATCGGTTCGCGAGGCAAGCCTCGCTTAAGAAAAAGTGGGAGCCCTTCACCGCGTTCAGGGCAAGCAAGCTCCCGCGCTCCAAAGAGTTGGTCACCTAACGGGAATTCATCCTGCCTCTCATGGAATCGTTTAACTACTTTAATTATTTCACGGAGATTGAGGAGTATTTCTGGCAAAAGCGCGGGGCGCACTTACTTGTGTCGCCGCTGGATTGGGCCATTCTCGAAACCTGGCAGAAGGCTGGAGTGCCAATAGAGGCTGTACGTAAGGGGATCGATCGCGCCTTTGAGAGTTGGGCGCGGTCGAGGCGGGCTGCTGGGGGGCGGCAACTGAAGAGTTTGGCTTACTGCGTGGATGCGGTGCTTGACGCGGCTCAGGAAGCGGCCGAGGCCGCTGCCGGATCGGGGCCTGAAGTCGCGCCTTCGCGGGCCGCGGCCGAGCCTTTTTCACGCGAGGAATTGCGGCGATTCGTTGAGCGCAACGTTTCGCGCTTGCGCAAAGCTGCTGATAAGCAACGCGCGTGTGTTGGGGCGCAGAAGGCCGGAGCTGATAGGACAGGATTGGCCGCGCGTCTGGAGGAGACTGCCCGGAGATTGCAAGAATCATTGCCTTTGGTGGAGGCTCCGGGAACGCTGGATTTAGAAGACCTAGAGCGCCGCATGACCGTGTTGGAAGAAAAACTTTCTGCGGCTATTTCAGCTGACGCCGACGAAGAAACGCTGCTGGGGATTCGGCGTGAGATGGATCGTTCGCTGGCACCTTACCGGCGTAAGATGTCCGCGGAACAATTGGCGCAGCTGGAACGGCGGTACGTGCAGAAGCGCTTGTTCGAGCGTTTTGAGGTGCCAAGGTTGAGCCTGTTTTATTTGACGTGAGTTGAGAACTTCAGCGGCTAAAGCCCGGACTTGGCATGGAGGACAGAACGAAAGCATGGACGTCACGATTGATAAACTAATTTACGGTGGCGAGGGTTTGGCCCACCACGACGGCTCGACCGTGTTTGTGCCCTTTGTGCTGCCGTCCGAGAAAGTCGCCGTTGCGGCGATCGAGCAGAAGAAGAAATTCGTGCGGGCGCGCTTGGAACGGATACTCGAACCTTCCGCTGAACGTGTCGGGGCTCGTTGCCCGCATTTTGGGGTCTGTGGCGGGTGCGATTATCAGCACATTCCTTACGATCAGCAGCTAAAGTTCAAATCTGAGATTCTGCGCGAGACTTTGCGACGCATCGGGAGGTTTGATTGGACGGGTGACATTGCGGCGCATGCTTCGCCGCCTTGGGAATATCGCAATCGCGCGCAGTGGAAAGTGCGGCCGCTCGAAGCTGACCCTGCGCACGGGGCGCGGCGTACAGCCGACGGCAAAGACCGACTCGCCATCGGATATTTTCGGGCTGGATCGACCGCGCTTTGTGCTGTGGAGGATTGCTCGATCATTTCTCCTTTGCTGTTAAAAACCTTGCTGGCGCTGCGTGAAGCGCTCGCCTCAGGTTCTTTGCCGCGAGGGCTGCGGGAGATCGAAGCATTCGTCGACGAGGCGGATTCCAAATTGCTCATGACTGCAACCTTCGCCGGGTTCCCGTCCCGGGCTGCTGAACACGCTGAGACGTTTCGACGAGTCGTTCCGGAGATTGCGAGTTTGGTCTTTTATGATCCGAGCCATGACCGCATGGAATTGTTTGGGCCAGGATTTCTCGATTATCAGCTTGGAGAAGTGATCTACCGGGTTGGGCACTTCTCGTTTTTTCAGGTGAACCGCTTTCTGGTCGAAGACCTCATGCGCGAAGTTGTTGGAAACGAAGATGGCGGGCGGCTGGCGCTGGACCTCTTCGCCGGCGTGGGATTATTTTCGATTTCGATGGCGAAGCAATTCGAGCGCGTGATTTCGGTGGAATCGAACCCTGCTGCTTCGCGCGATCTGGAAACGAATGCTCGCGGGAAAGGGACCATCGAAGTGCGGACTGCGGATGTCGAGCGCTTTCTGGGGCGCAATCGCGAGCGGCCGGAATTGGTGGTGCTCGACCCGCCGCGTTCCGGATTGGAACCCGGCACCGCTGAGTCCATTGCGAAATTGGAGCCTGCGAGAATTACGTACGTATCGTGCGATCCGCCTACGCTATCTCGCGATCTTGCGTCCTTCATGAACGCGAACTACGATTGCTCAGAAATACATTTATTCGATTTGTTTCCTCAGACGTTTCATATGGAGACTGTCGTTCGGCTTCGTCGGCGTTAGGGGCGACGGATGGTGGCTGCGCGACGGCCGCAAGGCAAACCCCCGCGCGCCATATTGATCGCGTTCATTTTTCGATCTGCAGAGAATGAAATTACCCGTGTTGTGGCTCCTGGGCGCGCTTGCACCGAGCATCAGAATTACGTCTTGATGGCCCGGCTCACCGAAATTATGGGTTGTGGGCGCCGTGCTGGGAATTCTGATCGGCGCGATTCTGGTCTGGCGCCGATTCGTGCCAGACGCGCAGGCTTGCGCGCTTTGTGCATGGCTTGCGCTGGGCGGCTTCGCGAGTATTATCGAACGAATTGCAATTCCTTCAAATCATATTGCGCCTGTAATTGCGGCGAGCAAAATCGATACCAGCGTATCGCTGCGCCGGCGCGGACGTCTGCGCGAGGACCCTTGACGCTGCCGTGGGGACGGCGATATGAAATTGACCTAGAGGGAGTGGAGGCTACTGGCGTCGAACTGCCGGTAAGTAGCGGGCTGCGCGTCAATTTTTATTCAGGCTGCGCGTTGCTGAACCGCCCTCGGGCCTGCGCGCTGGGACCGTGTTGAGCGTTGCTTAAAGCGCGGCCGCCACGAAATTATCTCGA
The DNA here is from genome assembly GCA_963703675.1 of uncultured Acidobacteriota bacterium. Taxonomy (GTDB): domain Bacteria; phylum Acidobacteriota; class Terriglobia; order Acidiferrales; family UBA7541; genus Palsa-295. Next base: position 537,158 of record CAVPFH010000022.1, read on the forward strand.
TCCGGCGCGTTTGATGTTCACTGGATTTCTGGCGCGGCGGAAGATTGATGTGGTGGACTCCCTCCGCAGCGGCGAACTGCTTCCATTGATTGACCGTCCTCCGCCGACGATTCAACAGCGGCGGGCACCGCCGCGCGGAACGTGGCACTCATCGATTCTCTGTTTGTGGAACACCCGGAGCGCGGCGCGGTTTTGCGGGCGATGCTTCTGAGCGATCGGAGCTTCGTGGATTCTGGAGTGGTTCTTGCGTTCCAGAAAACTGCCGCGTACCACCTGTTGGTCGTCGTGGGATTACGCGTCGGATGCGAATTTCTATTGCCTGGCGATATTGAGAAAAAGTTGAAAATGAGTTGGTCGCCGAGAGGCACCCCTTGCCGCGCTTTTTCTGAAAGTTCCGCATCATGGGAGCAAGACGTCCTCGACCGATGCGTTCGTCGATGCCGTGGCGTCGCGTATTGCAGTCGTGTCTTTTGGCGGAGGCAACCAGTTCGGGCATTCGCTAGATGCTGTTGTGACGCGGTATGTACGCTCCGAAACGCGGTTCTTACGCACGGATCGCGATGGGCTGTTACCGCGCTCACGGATGGGCATGATTCGGTGCTGCGTACTTTTGTCGAAGAACACCCGCAGTCGCGTTGAAGGATTCTTTAAACTAAGCAAATGCTTTTGCCCGGCAGATTACAAGCCGCCGGATTCGTCGAAGGCCTTAGAGCTGTCGGATTCTGACGAGTTACCGGTCTGGTACTCGGCTATGATCTTGCGAGCTTCGTCCACTCGTGATTCCAGTACTAAGATTTCGGTGTGAGGGTCTTCGGGATTTTCCGGGATCGGAAAAGGGTCGGCGGAAACGAAACCCGGGGTGACGATGCCAGCGCTTTGCAGCAGGCTGCGGATAACCATTGCCTCCGTGGCACTCTCCGCGGTGTAGGCCACCACTACAGCTTCGTTCGAATGTTCTTGGGTCATTCGCAAATCCTCCTGTGAGCTGTTTGCGAGTACTATTGCGCGAAGTGGCACGGTTAGTCCATACTGATTTGGCAGTATCGCAGCCATTTATGGAAGACTTTTCGCCGGCTCGGCCCACCCAAGCAGAGATCGATGAAGAAAGCCGCCGGATCCGCAGGCTGCGCATATTGGTTCATTTGACCTTGCAGACCATTGCGGATGGTGATTTGCCTCCCGAAGATGCCGCGCAAATGATTGCTGAGACGCGGACGGTGGCGCTACAGATGTTTCCTGGCAAAGAACGGGCGTTTGATCTGATTTACCGGCCGCAGTTTCAGCGCATGATGCATGCGGTTTACAGATTACAGTAGCCTGGCGACTTAATTCCCTCGGAATCAAATTGAAGGACCTACCCTGGCGGAGTCCATGGCGCGCTAAAGGCCGCAGCGCTACATTTAAATCTTTTAAAGCTTAGTAGCCGTAGCGGCGGTGCAGCCACATTCTTAGCCAGACTAGCGCTAGTGCTGCAATGGTGCCGATTAGCGCTTTGTATTCTCGGTTGCGGCGATATTGCGTCCAGGAGAACGGCTTTTCTTGCGCTGAATCTGTCGGCGCGTGGCCTTGGTCGAAGAAATTTGGCAGGAACAGCGGGACGCGGGCTGAGTACTCGTCGAAGATTACTCCGAAACGGTCGTGCAGGTCGCTTTCTTCGTTGCGCATCACCGCGTAGTAGAAGACTGCGAAGTAAAGTATTACTATCGCTGCGGCCGGCCAAGAATGGCCGGCGATTGCGAACCCTGCCGCTAGAAATGCGCTGCCTAGATACAGAGGATTGCGTGTGCGCGCGTAGGGGCCGCTGGTTGCTAGTTCGCGATCTTTGCTTAGATGGCCTGCTGCAATCGTTCTTATAATTATGCCGAGTCCGGCTGCGGCGGCTCCCATCGCCATCCAATGATGCGTGGGTGATGCCAGCAGCCAGTACAAAATCGCTACTGGATAACCCAGGCGGACGCGCCAGCGCATCCAGAATTTTCTTGGTTGTACCGCGACGGCTTCGTTCAAACGCGTGGCCCCAGGAGCCGCTTGATGGCTTCCATTACCTGCTCGACTGTAATCGAAAGCATAGCCGAAGAGTAGGACGTTCCGCGACGGTAGGTTGTTTCGCTGTTGCGCAGGTTGCGGATGCTGATCGCAGTGCCGCTGTAGGGGCCGTTACGCGCCGGATCTGTGGGACCGAACAGACCGATGACCGCTGCGCCGAGGGCTGAGGCGAGATGCAGCGGGCCTGTGTCCGCCGAGACTACAAATTTTGCGCGCTGCATCAGGGCCATCAGCGGTCCGAGTTTCAGCGGAATTGCGGCCGGTTTCGAATTCCCTGCTGCGGTGACAACTTCCTCTGCCAGATTTTCTTCGCCTGGCCCGTAGCTGACTACTCCTCGCCATCCGGATTGATCGGCAAGCTTGCGATGCAATTCTCCGTAGCGTTCTGGCGGCCAACACTTCGAGCGCCAACCGCCGCCGGGGTTCAAGACATAAAATTCGTGAATATTTTGGCGCGCAAGCTCTTGGGCTGCGTATTGGACGTCATCGGGCGAGACAACGAGCGGAAACCGCGGTGTCACTTTGCGCGCCCCTGCTGCGTGCGCCAATGCCAGGTTGTGATCGACTTTATGGCCACCACTCGGATTTAGTTTATCGGTGTAAAGTAACGAGGCTAGACCCTCGCGCGCGTAGCTGCTTTGAAAACCAATTCGGCGCTGCGCTCCGGATGCGAACGCGAGCAGCGCGGATTTGTAGAGTCCTTGAAAATCTATCGCGCAGGTGTATTTCTCGTCGCGCAAACTACTTATGGTGGTGGCCATGCCTGACGCACTCTTGCGGTCTGCCGAAATTACTTGGTTTAAATCCGGGTTCCTTTCCAGAAGGCGCTCCCATTTGGGATCAATTGCCCAATCGATGCGAGCTTCAGGAAACGTGTCGCGCAGGGCTGCCGCGGCAGGCAGCGCGTGAATCACGTCTCCCATCGAGCCCAAACGCACTAACAGGAAGCGCTGCTCAGCGTGTTGATCAGGCATCGTTCCGATGACGCAGGCGCGCTAGTAAATCGCGCGTGGAATGTTGTTTGGGGTCCCCGACAATCGCGACGCGGATTCCCAAGAGCGCGGCTAGTTCGCGTTCCGGCACAGTGTCGGCTGTGTAGTCGGTTCCTTTCGCGTGCACGTCTGGTTCGAGTTCCTTCAGCAAGGAATTTACGTCGGGCTCGTCGAAGATGACCGCGTAGTCGACGGCTCGAAGGGCAGCCACCAAAGTGGCACGCGCGCGTTCCGTGAGGATCGGGCGGCCGTCGCCTTTCAGTTTTCGCGTGCTCGAATCGGAATTGATTCCCACTACTAGCAGATCGCCTTCGGCGCGAGCCGCTTCCAGATAGCGAACGTGGCCCACATGAAGGAGATCGAAGACACCGTTGGCAAAGACAATCTTGCGCCGCGAGCGCCGATGCTCGGCAAGGATCTCGTGCAGGCCCTGGCGGGAAACGATTTTTTCGCGAGTATCCATTCAATCTCAGGGCGATCTCAGGGCATATTCACAGAGACTTTCGAGCGCTTTCAGCGCCTAGCGGTGGCCTCTTGACGCAGCGCGGCCTCGAGTTCCGCGCGTGTCACCGTGGCTGTGCGACGCTTCATCACTACAATTCCGCCAGCATAATTCGCCAGATGCGCGGCTTCGAGGTAGGACGCTCCTGCAGCCAGCGAGAGAGTGAAGACAGCGATGACTGTATCACCTGCCCCGGTTACGTCTACCGGCGTGTCCGAGCCGTAGATTGCAATATGTCGTGGCGGGTGACCGCGCTCGAAGACCGTCATCCCGTCTTTCCCGCGCGTCACCAGGAGCGCCTCAAGGCCTAGATCGCGCAGGGCGCGTTCGCCCAGATCATCCAGCTTTTTGATGTCGGTACCCACGCGCGTGTGATAAGCGGCTTCAAGTTCTGGCTCGTTCGGGGTCGCGGCTGTGATCCTGGCATCGCGATATTCCAACAAACTGTATCGGGAATCGAGGGTCAGGCGCTTAGTCTTCAGGGTTTTTACCAGTTTGGGCCACGCTGTGCCTACGCCGTAGTCGGAAACCAGAACGGCGTCGGCGCGCCGCGCGACTTGGCGCATTTTGCGTAAGATCGCGGCTTCTGCGCTCTCTGAGACATTCGCTTGCGGCTCGCGGTCCAACCTCAGTACTTGCTGCTCCGTTGTGTGGGTCCAACCCGCGAGGTAACGTGTCTTGGTTGTAGTCGCCCAGTCGCGGGCGCGCAGAATGCCGGCGATGTTGATGTGCTTGTGGCGGAAATGATCGAGAAGGTTGCGGCCGCCTTCGTCGTCGCCTACTACGCCTATCGGCACGACTCGTGCGCCCAGATCTGCGAGGTTGATTGCTGCGTTGGCCGCGCCTCCCGGGTACGTTTCGGTGTGGCGGTGGCGCAGGATCAAGACTGGAGCTTCGCGCGAGACGCGGGAAATTTCGCCGGACACGAATTCGTCGAGGACGAAATCACCTACTACCGCGATGGTCTGGCTGGGGAAGGCGGCTACGAGATCCAGCAGGCGGGTGATGTCAACTGTGGCGTCGGCTGCGGCCTGGGCTCCACGGCGCGCGGCCGATCGCTTTCCGGACTTTTTTCGTGTAACTGGCAACAAATCTCCTTGAGTCAGAAGCTTGCGCACAAACGACGCGATTCCGCGCGAAGAATTTCGACACCTTAACTGTCGGAGCAAATACTGGAGCTCAGCAAGGCTGCGGCCCATCGTTCTTCAGGGCGAGCGGGCGGCCGCACTCCAAAACGACCGTGGCGAAAAGTATCATAGGCGCTTGGTCGCAGCAATCCGAGCCACGGGTTGACTGCTGCTATGCGTAGGCTATCTCGCTGCCCGTGACTTTCCTCTGGATCTCGTTAGCACCCGGATCTGCTCCCAAAATTCGGTTTCGCGGTCTATCTGTAAGGAAATCGAGCAGTAAAATACCGGTAGTTGTCCGTAGTAAATCGCGTGCAAATTGTACAGGTCTTTTTCCGTGCAGATCAGGCCTGCTGCTTCGGCGTCCTTCGCTGCTTGCAATATATTTTCGTCATCGCGATCGGCGAAGCGGTGATGATCTGGGAAGAATTTGTGTCCTACTATTTCGATTCCCCATCTGCGCAGGTCGGAAACGAAGGCTTGCGGGTTGCCGATGGCACAGAACGCGAATAGTTTTCCAATCGCGGAAGGCGCGACGTTCCCGGCTGCCCGGCCTTCAGTGAAACTAAGAATGCCATCCAGTTTCGGGCGTGCGTAGAAAATCGGGGCTTCGGACTCGTGGCGAATCGCCGCTTCTACGGCCGGCGCGTGTTCGCTGCGCGTAATCACGATTATATCTGCGCGAGCCAGTGCGGAACGCCGCTCGCGCAGTCGGCCTGCCGGAAGCAGGCGGCCCCCGCCGAATGGCTTGCCGGCGTCGATGAGCACGATATCCACGTCGCGCGCGAGTTGAAGGTGCTGAAAACCGTCATCGAGGATGAACCAATTCACGCCGCGCAGGGCGAGGAGTTTGCCGTTGGCATAGCGATTAGGGCCGACGCCGAATTGCGCGCGATCACCCAGCCTTGATTGCAACAAGCGCACTTCGTCGCCGGCGGATGCGTCCGGCGACGATTGTTTGTGTTCTAGGTCGGTCGTGGAGGCTTTCGACAGCTGCGTACCCGCTTGGCGTGGCGTTGACGGTCGGCCTCGATATCCCCGGGTGAGAATGCCGACACTCTTGCCTTCGCTAATTAGGCGCTCAGCGATCCACAGGACCATCGGTGTCTTGCCTGTGCCGCCAACGGTGAGATTTCCGACGCTGATCACCACGCCATCCAGATGCTTCGGCCTAAGCAGGCCTTTGCGGTAGGCGCGGGCACAAAGGTGCGTGGCAGCGCCATACAGAAGCGAAAATGGCCACAGCAGCGCTTCGGTTAGGGTCACGCGGCGTTTCCCTTGGCGGACCGATTTAGGACCGCGGCGATTCGGTCCATCGAGCGCTCCGTGGCGCCGCGATTGCGCTCTGAAATGGCGCGGGCCGCTTTGCCCATGCGCTCGCGCATGGCGTTGTCTTGAACGAGCTGCATCCAGACCTTTCCGAGCCCCTGCCCTGACGTGACTTGAACGCCTGCGTGAGCACCGAGGAACTGGTCCGCCATTTCGCGAAAATTTTCCATCGAAGGACCAAAAACCGGGGGGCGCGCGAACCAGGCTGGCTCGAGGATATTGTGGCCACCTGCTGGAACGAGCGAGCCGCCGACGAAAACCGCATCCGCAAGTGAATATAGTCCAGCCAGTTCGCCGATGGAGTCGAGCAATACCACATCTGTGTCCTCGTCTAGCGACGACGACAGATCCAGATTACTTCGCCGAACGACCTTCCAGCCACCCTCAGCAACGATTGTAGCGGCGGCATCGAATTGTGCTGGCTTGCGTGGGGCTAGTATCAGCAAGGTATGGCGCCACTGGCGCTGAATTACGTCATAGGCTGCCAGGACGGCGTTCTCTTCTTCGGCAACGACGCTGCCGGCGACCAGCACGGGCCAGCGTTCCTGCTGACGAATTTGTTGCTCGAGCCGTGCCCCGAAGCGTCCGATTGCTGGTGGTTCCGCGTCATATTTCAGATTTCCCGTGACTTCGATGCGATCATGAGGCGCGCCCATTTGCTGCAGGCGCGCAGAATCTTCGGGCGTCTGGGACAGGAATAAAACGGCGTCCTGCATGACCTGGGCGAAGAATGGACCGACCAGAAATTCCCAACGCTTGAATCGCACGAATGATTTTTCGGATATGCGCGCGTTTGCGAATACCACCTGGACGCCGGCGCGTTTGGCTTCGCGGAGAAAATTCGGCCAGATTTCTGTTTCCATTATTATGACCAACGCAGGCCTGATCGCACGCAGTGCTTTGCGAACCGGAACGACCCAATCGAGCGGGAAGTAAAAAATGCCGTCGGCGTTCTGCAGGCGTTCGCGGGCCAGGCGCTGGCCCGTCTCCGTGGTTGTGGATACTAGAATCGGGCTATGAGGAAAGCGGCGGCGGAGCCCTTCGATAAGCGGCTTTGCGGCCAGAACTTCACCCACCGATACCGCATGAATCCAGATCACGTCCGCAGTCGATACTCCTATTTTTGCCCGCTGCGCGATCTCCGGCGGCAGGATGCCCAGACGTTCGCGAAGCGCGCTTGATGGTTCTCCCGCCAGCCAGCCGCGCAACGCGAAATACGGCGCTAGGATGAACATTCCCGCAGCGGTCAGGATGCGATAAAAGAAATACATTTGGTAGGTGTTGCGCTCGCCCAGAATCGAGCTTTGCCCCGCACAGGACCAGTATTATAGTGGCACGCTGCGCAAAACACGCACAACTTCCGGCGCCGTGGAGGCATCGCAAAGGCTGATGGCTAGACACTCTCTCATCGCGACTGGTTTGGTGCTGCTCGCCTGCATCGGCGCCGGGGCGCAGAACAATAAGCCTTCCGGCAATAAAGCGGGACAGCCTACTGCGGCGGATGCGAATTCCGCACTGGCACATGATGGTCACGATGGTTTGACCGTGTCGGCTGATCCTTACGTGGACAAGGCACGGGGCAAGGAAAAATTCGGGAAGGCTAACCCGTTGGACGCGGGGATTTTGCCAGTTGAAGTTTTTTTGCGCAACGATACGCAAGCGCCCATTCAGGTGAATATCAATACCATTCAGCTCGAGGTGCGCCTGCGGAATGGCGGGAAACAGCAAGTTGACTGGCTGCCTGCGGCGGATGTCGCTGCTTTGATCGCTCATCCCGGTGGGGTGGCGCCGTCGCAGCCGCGGCGAGTGGCCGGGATTCCCTTGCCTAGCGGCGACAAGAAAGCCGACAAGCTGGCGGAGATTTTGCAGCCTTTTAGTCTCGATGCGGATACTGTGCCGCCGATGCATACTCTGCACGGGTTTCTATTTTTTGATGTGAATCACGATGCTTCGCTTGCTTCCACTGCGGTGCTCTATGTTCCGGATGTCATGCAGATTCCTTCGAAGAAGGCGTTGATGTTTTTTGAAGTGAATTTGGGAAAGACGGACCAGTAGTAGCCGTTCCCTCAATGCCAATTACGTTCGAATTCTGTGACGCATTGGTGTCGCCAGAAACACAAGCCGAGACGCCGCGAGACGCCCTCACTTGGTTGCCGACGGCGGTACCTCGCGTTAACCCATGCGAGCGATAACCACGGTGATGTCATCAGCTTGCTCTGGAGTGCCCGCCCACTGTTCAGCGGCTGCGATCAAACTTTCGGCGATGCGTTGAGGCGGCAGGCTCCGCTGACGCAGAACTTCATCTTTCAGGCGCTGGATGCCGAATTCTTCGCCGTATACATTTTCTGGCTCGGTTAGGCCGTCGCTAAAGGCAACTAGCAGGCTGCCGGGCTCGGCTGTGACTGTTCCCTGCATGAAGGGAAACTCCTCGAACATGCCTATTACGGTGCCGCCCTCGCTTAGTTCCTTGATGGTGTCGCCGCAGACGAAGAACGGGGCCAGGTGACCTGCGTTGGTGTAGGTCAGGCTGCGGGCTGCCACATTGTAATCGGCGTAAAAGAATGTGGCGTAGCGATCGTCTGAGGTGTTGCGGAAAATGTGGCGATTCAGACGCGAAACTAGTTCGGCTGTGCCGGAATTGCCGTCGAGCGATGCCTGGCTGCGCAGCGCTGCTTGCAGGCTGGCCATTAGCAGCGCGGCAAAGATTCCCTTCCCGCTGATATCCGCTAGAGCGATAGCTACGCGGTCTGGTCCTGTGCGAATGAAATCGTAGTAGTCGCCGCTGACTACGCGTGCGGGGCGGCAGATGGCGGCGAGCTCAAGTCCTGGGAGCGTGGGGAGCACTTGTGGGAAGAGTTGGGCTTGAACTTCACGGGCGATGGCGATTTCGTTTTCCAGTTTCTGGCGCTTGGCTTGCTCAACGATCAGCTCGGAGATGGAACTGGTCATCTCATTGAAGGATTGCCCTAGGGCGCCGAGCTGGTCGAGATGGTGAACACGGATTCGCTTGGTAAAATCGCCGCGGCGCACGTGGAGCGTCGCTTGGTACAGATCATCGACGGCGCGAGTGATAGTGCGCGTGAGAACCATGCCGGTTATAAGCGCAGCGACCTCGAGAAGTAAGAAAATTAGGGCTGCTGCGATGAGCGTGAGTTCGAGCAGTGGGCCGATCTCGCCCACTGAGGTGAACAGGCGTCGATTGAGCGCTGAGGCGCGAACCGCGAACGTGGCTAGGACGGCTGCGGGTGCGTCTGTGGGCTGCTGACCGATGTGGGCCAGCGGGATTGTTGAAACGCCGTTGATGCGCGTGTCGAACCGATTACTCGGTGCTCCGAGGCTGCGACGGCGGCTGGAGATCTGTTCGCCGGGTACGAAGACTTTGCCGTTAAACGTGAGCGAGACACCTGACGGCTTCGTTTGATCGGTTGGACGTAGCGGGATGATTTGAATGGGACCGATTTCGGATGGCAGGCCGTCCAGGAATGCGGAATTGAGCGGGGTGCCTACTACCAGGTAGAACTGGCCTGCGGGTCCGTCCTTGGCTACCGCGGATGCGACCCAGATTTGCCCGTTCATCTCCACCAGACCTTCGAAATGAGTGCCATCGCCCGCTTGCACCAGGCGCTCGCCGCGATTTGGAAATACTCTGAAATCGGGCCATTCGCGGCGCGCGGCGTTGATCAGATTCGCAATTCCCGGCCTGGATAAAATTGCTTCGTTTGTGGGCGAGATGCCTTGCGCGGCTTCTTGTTCGACGGCACCTGCTAGCGCGTCCGCGTCGTCGGAAATGGTGCTGATGCGCTGTTGCAGGTCGTCGTGGAAGAGATGAGCGCCGAGTTGCAGGTAGAGACCGTAGGCCGCCAGTCCGGCCATCGATAAAAGCAAGATTACCGGGACCACCGCGATGAACACATAGACTACGATCAGACGGTTGCGCAGGGTCCACATGAATTTCGTGCGGAACCAAGGGACCAGGCGGACGAACAGATATACCAGCGCCAGGAAACCTACGAAGTTTGTGAATCCCCAGAATTTTATCTGCACGCCCGACGCGGCGATTGTGCGCACAATCGCCGCGAACACCAGGATTGCTAGCGCGATACCGTCGAGCGGCGTGATGTGCCGCAGTGAAGCAAATGATCGGCGTGGGGAAAATTGATTCACGTGGATTGGCGCCAAGAGTTAGAAGGATAGCCGAGAAATGTCCGTTATGGAAACCGGCTGGTTTTCGGGAGACGGAACATAACGGTGCGAGACCGCACCGCAGCGGCGAAAGCAGCGGCAAGACGTGTCGCACCTACGGTGCTCGGATTTTCTATGCAACCGTTTCCCGGCGCTTCCGCGCCGGGCTAACATTATGCCGCGCCTACGGCGCTGGTGCGAGGAAACACGCCGGTGTTCTGAGGGCGAGGAAAACCGAAGAGAGGTTCTTTGCTGCGCTCAGAATGACGTCACGTGTGTGTAACGATCCGTCGGGGCCGCTGGGCCCTCCCGTGCACGTGACCGGATAATGGCAACGAGCCGGGCAAGCGTTTGATTCCGGTGTAGCAATCCGGCAACGGGGATCAGCGCCTTACCTTGTTTAGTACTTTTATCCCGCAGCCGTTTGCCCTCATTTGGCATCGCTCGGAAAACCGGAAGCGGCGTGTCGCACCTTCGGCGGTATATCGCTGTATATCAAGCGCGGTGCGAACATATGTTGTAGACCCGGTTTGGGTCCTGAGCGAGGCTCACATCGCTGCCGCGCTAAAGTCCGTGACATTTACACCTACATCGCCGTGCGGTCGTTTTGTTGGACACGGCTGTGATGGCGGCTGTAGCCGAAATATACTGCCAGGCCGATTACCAGCCAGATTATCAGGCGCGCCCAGTTGACCCAGCCTAGTTTGTACATCATGTAGCCGTTGAAGACGATGCCCAGGATTGGGACTAGCGGGACCCACGGCGTTTTGAATGGGCGCGGCTGGCCTGGATTCGTTTTGCGCAGCACTATGATCGAAAGGCAAACCAGGATGAACGCGAAGATCGTGCCTATGTTGACCATTTCTCCGATTATGGAAATTGGTGTGACGCTGCCAACTACCGCTGCGAGGAGACCAACCAGGATCGTGGTCTTGTACGGGGTGCGGAATTTGGGGTGGATCGCAGCGAAAAATCTTCTTGGTAGCAAGCCGTCGTTGGCCATCGAATACAGGACGCGCGTCTGACCTAGCAGCATCACCAGCATCACGCTGGTGAGTCCTGCCAATGCGCCGGCGGTGATCAGGTACGAAGCTTTTGTGAGGCCGCGATCGAGGAATGCGACGGTCAGCGGGGCTTCGATATTGATTTCCTTCCACGGCACCATTCCGGTTAAGACCGCTGCAACCAAGATGTAAAGGATGGTGCACAAGATCAACGAGGCGATGATGCCGATGGGCAGGTCGCGTTGCGGGTTCTTGGCTTCCTGAGCTGTGGTGGAGACGGCGTCGAAGCCGATATAGGCAAAGAATATGTACGCGGCACCTCTGCCGATTCCGCTGAATCCCGTGGGCGCGAATGTGGACCAATCGTGCCCCCAGTTTGCCGGGTTAACGTAGCGCATCCCGAGCAGGATGATGAAGAGCACTACGCTGACCTTGATGATCACGATGGTAGCGTTGAAACTGGCGCTCTCCTTGATTCCGATTACCAGGACTGCAGTAATGATCAGTGCGATCACGAACGCCGGAAGATTAAAACCAATTTCCACGCCGAAAAGAGTGGGCGCCGCCACCAGATCGTGAGCCCGTTTGAGCAACTCCGGACCCTGCGCCGTAATAATCTCACCCACGCGCGCGAGAAAAGCCTGCGTGGTGACGCCGAGCGCAGGATCAGAAGCATGGGCCATCTGTCGGGCGATAATATTTTCCGCGGTGACCAGCGCGGTCCAATGATCATAGGCCAACCACAGCGGCATCTTCAGATTGAATATCTGCAGAAACTCGATGAAGTGATTCGACCAGCCGGAGGAAACCGTGCTGGCACCCATGGCGTATTCGAGCGTCAAGTCCCAGCCGATGATCCAGGCGATCAGCTCGCCGAGCGCAGCGTACGCGTAGGTGTAAGCGCTGCCTGCCAGCGGAATCAAAGCTGCGAATTCAGCGTAGCAAAGTCCCGCGAAAGCGCAGCCCAGGCCAGAGATGACAAAGGAAAGCATCAGTCCCGGACCCGCATAGTGCGCACCCAGGCCCGAGAGCACGAAGATGCCCGCGCCGATTACCGCGCCAACTCCGAGAGCGGTGAGCGAGACTGGGCCGAGCGTGCGCTTCAGCGTGTGCTCACCTGTTGCTTTCGCTTCATTCAATAGCCAATCCATCGGCTTCTTCTTGAACAGCGGATTGCCCATTCGTGATTTCCTCCTTCAGGGTTGTGGCTCGGCCGCAGCCACGAGCGAATCTTGATTTAATCTCGACCCACTCCACCTCTATTCCACCGCTGCGTTTCCTCCGTCTGCTTGTTTCCACAGCCAATATACCGGTACACCCAGGAGCACGATGATCAAGCCGGGCCAAGTGTACTGTGGCTTATACCGCAAAAGCTGAATTTCGATGAATATCGCCATCAAAAGATATAGAGCTGGAAGAAACGGATAGCCGAAGGCGCGATACGGGCGCGGCATCTCCGGGCGTTTCCAGCGCAGAATGAAAAGGCCGGCGAGCGTGAGGATATAGAAAATCAAAACGGCGAAAATCAGGAAATCGAGCAACTGGCCGTACGTGCCGGAAAGACAGAGGATGGCGGCCCAAACGCATTGCACTACTAACGCTGCACCGGGAGCATGGTGCTTGTTCACCGTGCCGACGGACTTGAAAAACAGGCGGTCCTTGGACATCGCGTAGTAGATCCGCGCGCCGGAAAGAATTAATCCGTTGTTACAACCGAAGCCGGAAATCAAAATTGCGACGGCCATCACGATCGCACCGGCTGGCCCGAAGATTACTTCGGCGACAGCAGTGCCGACGCGCCCATCGGCGGCAAACTCGATTCCGCGGGCGAGAGCTGTTGTTGCATTTGGATCTCCTGAAATCGGCAACACTCTCAGATAGGCCACGTTTGCCAGGGTGTAGAGCAGAATCACCAGGCCGGCGCCTAGCGCTAGCGAAAGCGGCAGATTGCGGCTAGGATTTTTCACCTCGGCGGCCGTGAAGGTTATGTTGTTCCAGGCGTCAGCGGAAAAAAGGGCGCCGACCATTGCTACGCCGACCAAGGTGAGCGTGCCGATGGTCCATGCAGGATGATCGACGGGGTAAGGATGCATCACCGCGAGGCCTGCGTTGCGCCAAAAATCTGTGAAATTGGTTTGGCGCGCGATGGCGGTCGATAACCAGCATCCTACGATTACGAGCGCGGCTAGCGAACCGACCTTCGCAACCGTGAAAATGTTCTGGACGATCTTTCCTGTGCGCAGGCCGCGGGTATTAATCCAGGTGAGAAATATAATCGAGGCGATAGCGAGAAGATTCTGACGATTCAGGCCTACGTTGTAAGGTCCTAGTGAACCGAACCAGAATTGCCACGGTCCTATCGTGCCTAGCTTCCAGATCCATTGCGTCGGCGAAAACCATGGAATCATTACCGCCGTGAATTTTGCAAACGCGATGGCCACCGCAGCGATGGTGGCGGTCTGGATTACCAGAAGCATGGTCCAGCCGTAGAGGAAGCCCCACAACGGGCCTAGCGATTCGCGCAAGTAGACGTATTGACCGCCCGCGTGCGGCATCGCTGCAGCTAGTTCGCCATAGCTCAGGGCGCCGATAATGGTCATGATTCCGGCTACTACCCAAACAGCCAGTAACAGGGCGGGACTTTGAACCTGGTGCGCTATATCAGCGGAGACTATGAAAATGCCGGAGCCGATCATCGAGCCGCACACAATCATCGTGGAGTCGAACAGGCCCAGCCCCTTTACCAGCTCGGGTTGTTTGGTGGCTGCTGTCGCGACGCCGATTGTTTGCGCCTGTTCCACTATTCAGTGTGCCTTCAGGTGCGTGATGAAATTGTTTGTTGAGCGATTGCCAGATACTCGCGCGCGCGTTGTGCCGGGTCTGCGGCGGTCATCAAGTCGCTGATGACCGCTACGGAATCGGCCCCTGCGCGGAATACTTCTGCCGCGGACTGTACTGTGATGCCCCCGATGGCTACAAGAGGTTTCCGCGTTATTTGTCTGGCTGCGCGCAGAAGATCCAAGCCGACTGCCGGATCAGGGTTCTCTTTTGAGAGCGTCTCGAAGATCGGCCCCACGGCAATATAATCCGCTGAAGTTGCGTTTGCCACGCGTAGTTGCTTGAGGTTGTGTGTCGAAACCCCTACCCATTGGGGGGATGGGCAGATTTTGCGGGCCGCGTCTGCCGGGAGATCTTCTTGGCCTAGGTGAACACCTGAGGCGCCGACGATAGCGGCGATGTCGGGGCGGTCGTTGATTATGATGCGGACGCCTCCGGGAGCGTGGATTACCAGGCTTTTCGATATTTTTTGGAATTCGCGAGGCGGGACGCGTTTGGCGCGAATCTGTATGAGTTGCACGCTCGCAGCGGCGAGAGTGCGCGCTAGAGATTCGAGTGCGTCGGCCGGTTGGTCGGGCGTTGCGTCTAGGATGGCATACAGAGCCGGAAACAATCTGGCCTCCGCCGTAGTGGTGCCGGCATTCGAGTTGAATCCCTAGGGGCGCTGCTTGCTGCGTCCCGACTTGGCTTTGCGTCAACACGGCCGAGTCTGTTTTTAACGAGCCACCATCATCACCGCTGCGTCGGAACCAAGACTGCCCGCCGCGTCCCCGCAATACGCGGGACAGCGGCCGCCACAAATTCAAGGACAGCACCGAATCAACGACAACGGCAAATCCAACGCAAGTTCAAAGACAACGGCAGATTCGTAGACTAAGGGTAATCGACGCTGCTATTTTGCTGTGGCTGCTACTGAACGGTCCAGGAAGTGGGTGTCGAATTTTCCTGCTATGAAATCGGGGTCGCTCAGGATGCGTTTGTGTAGCGGGATTGTGGTTTTGATCCCTTCGACCACGAAACCGTCTAACGCGCGATTCATTCTCGCTATGGCTTCGGCGCGGTTGTCGCCGTGCGCTATTATTTTTGCGATCAGGGAATCGTAATAAGGCGGGACTACGCCATCGGCGTAGCAGGCTGTGTCCACGCGAATTCCTGGGCCGCCAGGGACGCGAAAGGCCGTGATGCGCCCGGCTGAGGGCACGAAGGTTACTGGGTCTTCCGCATTGATGCGGCATTCGATGGCGTGGCCGCGGAATTCTACCGGCGCCACTACGTCTGAGAGTTTGTGCCCTGCTGCCATGCGGATTTGCGATTTCACCAGGTCTACGCCCGTGACCATTTCGGTGACGGGATGTTCGACCTGGATGCGCGCATTCATTTCGATGAAATAGAGGTTGCCGCTCTCTTCGCGCAGAAATTCGACTGTGCCGGCGCTGGAGTAGCCTAGTTTCTTGAGGGCGTCGACTACTTGCTTTCCGATGCGCTTCCGTGTGGCGGCATCGACCACCAGTGACGGCGATTCCTCCAGCACCTTTTGGTGGCGGCGCTGCAGCGAGCACTCGCGTTCGCCCAGATGCATCACGTTGCCGTGCTTGTCCCCCAGGACTTGAAATTCGATGTGGCGCGGTCGCTCGATCAGCTTTTCCATGTAGACATTGGGGCTGCCGAAGGCTTGCTCGGCTTCGGTGCGCGCCGTCTGAAACATGGGGATTAGCTCGCGACTGCTGCGCACTACGCGCATGCCGCGGCCTCCGCCGCCCTCGGCTGCTTTGATCATGATCGGGTAGCCGATATCCGCGGCGATCTGTTCGGCGCTGTCTTCGTCTGGCACCACGCCAGGGCTGCCGGGAATGATCGGGAGGCCCGCTGCGCCCATTGCTTCGCGAGCTTTATCTTTTTCGCCCATCAATCGAATGGCGTCTGGCGATGGCCCTATGAAGGTAATGTGCGATGCCTCACAGACTTCGGCGAAATTGGCGTTCTCGGAGAGGAAACCGTAGCCGGGATGAATCGCATCCACGTTGGCGATTTCGGCGGCGCTGATTACCTGCGGGATGTTCAAATAGCTTTCGCTGCTGCGCGGCGGGCCGATGCAGATGGCTTCGTCGGCGAAGCGGACGTGCAGCGCGAGACGATCGGCTTCGGAATAGACCGCGACCGTCTTGATGCCCAGTTCCCTGCACGCGGAGATGATGCGCAGGGCGATTTCTCCGCGATTTGCTATCAGAATTTTTCGGAACATTTTATCCGGGATTTGAGCGGCTCGTTTCGTAGATCACTTTTTCCGATGGGCGCGAATGCCGAAGAGCTGCTCCCCGTACTCCACCGGGTGGCCATTTTCGACGAAAACCCGAGCTACTTCGCCGGCGACATCCGATTCGATTTCGTTCATAAGTTTCATCGCTTCGATGATGCAAAGGACTTGGCCCGGCTCGACCTTGGCGCCGACGGTGACGAAGGGTTCGGCCTCTGGGCCGGCAGCCACATAAAACGTGCCGACAATCGGCGATTTCACGATATGCAGGTCTTCTGCAGGCTTGGCGTCGGGTTGCGCCTCGGCGTGGCCGGCCGCCGGCGCTGCGTGTGACGCGTGGCTGCCATGCGTTGGCGCGGCGTGGGCGGCAGCAGGCGGCGCGTAGGGTGGTGCGTAGGACGCTTGCGCCGATGTGGATGCTTTCTTCAGCCTGACCCGGAAACCTTCACGCTCGTATTCGAACTCTTCGAGTCCATGCTTCTGCATGAACTCCAGGATTCGTTCCACTTCGGGAAGATCGACGCCGCGAATGGCCGGGCTTGGCTGGGATGTTGAATTCGACTTTTTCGCCATTTAGAGTTCTAGAAATTCCCTTGACGCGCTGGTCAGGACTACGGCGCCTTTAGCTGTTACGAGCACTTCATCCTCAATGCGGATGCCACCCAAACCTTGGATATATACACCGGGCTCGACTGTTAAAGCCATACCCTCTTGCAGCGTTGTGTCTTCACCTTTACCCAGGCGAGGCAATTCGTGGATCTCAATACCCAGGCCGTGCCCTGTACTATGGGTGAAGTATCGATCCAGGTTCTGGCGTTGCAGGACTTTACGTGCAGCGGCGTCAACCTCGCCCGCTTTGACCCCGGGCCTGATCACATCTTTAGCCGATGCCTGTGCTTCCAGGACGGCTTGATACAGACTGCGAACTATGGCCGGGGCTCGCCCCAGGAACACCGTGCGAGTCATATCGCTGCAGTAGCCGCGCACTATAGCACCCTGGTCTAGGACCACCAAGTCGTTTTTCTTTAGTAGTTTAGGGGTAGGACGGGCGTGCGGTAAGGCAGAGCGAGGGCCCGAAGCGACGATGCTGCCAAACGAAGGGCCGCTGGCGCCTTGCAGCTTCATGGCGTACTCCATTTCAGCAGCTACAGCTAGTTCGGCGGTTCCCGGCTTAATTCCGGCGAGCACCTTCGTCCAGACTTCGCTGATCAAAGCGGCTGCGTCGCGCATTAAGGCCTGCTCGGCCGCGTCCTTGATAGCGCGCAACTTCTCGACCGCAAGCGGCGCAGCAACCCAGCGTACGCTAGTTCCTGCGAGGGATTGCAGGGCATCCTTCTGCGCTACGGTCACTTGGGACGGCTCGTAGCCGACTCGCTGACGCCCGGACCGTCGTATTAGCATACCGCCCAAAGCCTTGATCAAGCCGTGCTTCGCTATCTCGATTCTGGCGCCACTCACCTCTTCGCGGGCCTGAATCGTATAGCGACTATCGGTGAAAAGCGTGGCGCGCGTGGATTCGACCAGCAGGAGCGCGTTGCTTCCGGTAAATCCACATAGATAGTTGATATTCGGGAGATGGGTTACGAGCAGAGCGTCAACCGGCAGCGCAGAAACAGAAAGCCGGAGCCTGTCAATCCGGCTCCGGCCTGAATTGCTGTGAACGGATTTTCGAGTCACGCCCTACTTTAAAGCTCCTTGCTTCCCCGTTCAACTATCCCGGCAGAATGCGCGGGGTGAGGAAGAACAGAAGCTCCTGATCGGTAGAACTGACGGTGGTGTGCTTGAACAAGTTGCCAACGACGGGCAAGCTGCCCAGCACGGGAACCTGCTGAATGTCGGTGCGTTGCTGCGAGACGATTACGCCGCCGATGACCATGGTGCCGCCATCCGCCACCAGGACCTTGGAGCTGGCTTCCTGGGTATCGATTGCAGGAATGCCCTGCACGCGCGGGATGGAAGGATCGATCTGGTCGTTCTTGACGTCCACGTCCATGTAGATCGTGCCTTCGGCAGTGATCTGCGGAGTGACGTCAAGCTCCAGAACGGCATCGACGAACTGCACCGAAACCGTGTTGTTGACGATGGTCTGCACCGGGATCTTGGTACCTTGCTTCACCACCGCCTTCTGGTTGTTCTGGGTGATGACTTTCGGCTTGGAGATCAGCTTGCCGACGCCGCGCTCTTCCGCTGCCGTGATGATTTCATCGAGCGCGAGGTGGCCGTTCTGGAAAATGTAGCTCAAGCCACTGGTTGGGGTGGTAGCGCCCAGGTTCGTAAGCAAAGGCAGCGAGCCGCTGCTGGGAGTAGTGCTGCCCAGTGGCACCGTGCAATTGCTGCCAACGCAGAATGGAGGCGCTGGAGTGTGGATAACCGGGCTGGTGCCGACCGCGGTTGCGCCACCTACCGTGCTATTGCCCGAAGCGAATGCAGCCGCGAGCGAGGTGCCAATTTCCCGCGAGAATGAACGGTTCGCCGCGACGACGCGCGCTTCGATTTCCACCTGCTGGGATTTGCGGTCGAGCTGACGGAGCAAGTTATCCATGATCGGCAACACAGCAGGGATATCCCGGATGATCAAGGTGTTGGAACGGCTGTCTGCCAGTACGTCGCCACGCGATGAGAGGAACTTCTTCATCGTGGGGACGAGATCTGCAGCTTTGGCATAGCTGAGAACGCGGGTGGTCGTGACCACGTCGGCCGCTTCCGCCTGTGCCTTGGCCAGTTCACGGTTCTGGTCGGCCTCTTTCTTCAGGGTTTCCTTGGTCGCGATGCGCAGGACGTTGCCGTCGAGCTGTTTGTCGAGATCGTTGTTCTTCAGGACGATGTCCAGAGCCTGATCCCAGGGCACATCATCGAGCACGATCGTGAGGGTCCCTTTCACTGCGGGATCGACCACGACGTTCAGGCCGCTGATCTCATGGATCAGGCGGAAGAAGTCGCGCAAATCCACGTCTTTCAAATTGACCGAGATCGGTTCGCCGGAATATTTGCCCGCTGGTGCGGCGGCGGGAGTTTGCTGTGCTGCGGCAGACGCGCCGGCGGTGACAGGAACGGTGACCACGGGCTTCGTATTTTCGGTGTAACCGGAGTTCGGTGATGCCGCAGGTACAGCAGCCGGTGCAGGCGCCGGAGTTGTGACCGGTGCTGCGGGTGAGGGCTGGGCCGGCGCCGCAAGTGCGGCAGATGGCTGAGTCAGTGTCGTCGGCAGAACCGCAACAGGAACCGGAACGGTGTCCGATGAAGCTGCAGGAGCATTGGACTCGGTAGTCGTGACGTCCGCGGGCTGTGGAACTTGCGCCGGCGTCGACTTGATTGCGCCGCTGCCGCTTCCAGAGTTATTGGAATTGTCCGCGGTGAACGCGACCGTGATTGCGTTGCCGGAAGCGTTGACGTTGTATTGAGCTTTCTGCCGCAGGTCGATCACGACGCGCGAAATTTCCGGCGTGAATTGAGAGAGGCGAATCTCTTTCACCGGGTCGAGATTGCTGGCGATATTCTTTTCCGAGGTCTTGAGGTGCGCGCCCGGGAAATCCAGCACGATGCGGTCCGGGTCATACAGGCGAAGCACGTGGTAATTGAGCTTGCTGCTGCCGATGACGTTCACTTCGGTCTGCTCGCCATTGAGAGCCAGGCTCACCTGTTGAATGACTCCTGCTGCGGAGGCCGTTGTTTTGGAATCCGATGACTTTACGGCTATTGGCTTCACAATAGCCGGGGCTGATGCTTGCGCTGGCGGAGCCGCAACCGGGTTAACAGAGTCGCCGGCATTGCCATTCGCCGAAACAAACAGCGTAAGATCGTTGCCATTGCGCTCGAGCCGGGGCTGGATGCCAGGCCGCACGAGAATCTCCAGGCGCACAATCTGCTTTTGTCCCGCGGTATACGTGCTCACTCGATAGCTCTTCACAAGCTCCGAGGGCACCACACGCGCGCCCGAAGAATCGCCCGCCGACACGCCGCTCAGGTCGAGCACGTAGAGGCTCTCGCTCGGGCGATACGTGGTGTATTCAAATGTGCCGTTGGCCTGAGCATCCAGGGTCACGGCTCCATCTTTCACCACTGCTTTTACGTGCACCACCGGCGAGTCATTTGCCGAAAGTGCTCCGTTGGTCAGAATCAGGGCTGCCGCCGCAAACGCCGTCAGACCCCACGCCCTCCGCATAATCCTCATTGCTGCTCTCCTGCACTCGAGTAGATTCGTTTTGTGACCGTCCGTTCGACGGGCTTTCCAAAAGCATCTTTGGAGTTTTCTTTAAACGTCACGCCATCCAGACCGATCTTTTCCACATCTCCGTCGTACAGACGATCGCCTTCTCGAAGAAAATAAACGCGCTGATCGGGATTGGAAACCACGGCAAGCATGCCATTAGGCGAGCTGACCGTGCCGTCAACGTGCACCGTGGCCACGACCAATCCAGCCTTGCCCGGAGGCAAAGGCGGTCCGCCGGCCGACTTATGTTCATTCACCAGCGGAACGAACGGGTCTCTCTTCCCCACTTCGGAAATGGAAGGCTTGGCCTCCGGGGCATTGGCGTCAGCCGCAGGCTGCGCAGCCGAAGCTGTAGCTGGTTTAGCCTTGTGGTGAGTCTTGCTTGCCGGCTTGGCTTGAGCCCCAGAACCCGGGACGAGGCAAAAAGACAGTGCCAGAGCGGTAAGAATTCTTGTCGATGTCCTTGCCAGTCTCATCGTTTTCGCCCTATCGCTTCACCGGCGCTGCAGCCGGTGTTGTAGCAGTGGATGATGGCGCTCCCGCGGAAAAGAACGTCGTAACCGTCATGGTGCCCGTCACAGAAGTGCCCGCCACCATGTGGAAATTGGTGTTACGTTGCGACTTGCTGGCGATGTTGACCAGCTTTATGTCGCCCACATTGATGATCCGGGACAATCTGCCAAGCTTGGAAAAGAAATCCAAAACTGAAAAATAGGGACCGTCTGCTTCTACTTCAAACGGCATCTCAAAGTAAAACTGTTTTTGACCTATCGGCAAAGCTTTCAAGCGCCGGATGGAAACTCCCGAACTGGAAGCGGCACTTTGAATCATGAGGATGAACTGGTCGACCTGCTTTTCCTCGGGAACGATGGTCTGCAGTGTAGCCAGTTGCTTCGACAGCGCGTCCATTTCCGACTGCAACTCGGCACGGCGCTGCTTGTACACACGCAAGCTTGCTACTTCAGACTCGAGAGGTTTTTCTTCCTGCTGAGCCGCGACCAATTGATTTCGCACCGTCGCGACCGGCGAGCCGGGAAGGTACAAACCAGCGGCAATCAAGACCACAGCGAGTCCGAGGAAGAACACTGCTTGAAGCGGCCAAGGCCACTCTTTAAAGGAAGTGGGCATCGTTAGCTCCTCCCCTTGGGCGCGGCCGGAGCAGGAGGAACAGCGCCTGAGACGGGCCTGGATTGGGGTTGCGCTGAGGGCGCGGAAGGGGCGATTGCGGCGGACATGGTAAATCCGTAAGTGGTCACCGACTTCACGACGTCGTCCTCTTTCGCCTCTTGAATCTCGATCTTGTCGAAGTAACCGGAGCGCTTCAGCTGGGTAATGAAATTGGCAACGGCATTCACGCTGCCGGCCTCGCCGGCAATCTGCAGAGAGTCGCCTTTACGTTCGAGCGAGGTGAGCCACAGCTGATCCACTCGCACGACGGTGTTGGCGACCATCTGAAGCAATTCCTGCGCTCCGGAACGGTTCTTTTGCAACTGCTCGATCACATCGATGCGCGTTTGCAGAGCTTTCTTCTGCTCTTCGAAGCGGTCCACTTCCTGCTTGACCTGCTGCAGGCTGGCCTTTTCGGCCTTCAAGGAAGCGATTCGCGCATTCGTCTGGTCTAGCTCACGCTTCTGCGAAAAGTAGGTAACGGAAAGAACCACAAGCGCGATGGCCAATGCCGCGACGCCCAAGATTATCTGTAGCGTAGCCTCGAGCGGCACGCTTTGCTTGGTTGTTTTCGGACGGGCCTGGCCCAGTAAATTAATGCGAATCATGGGGTGTCGAAACTCCTCAGCGCCAGACCGGTAGCGATTGCCAGACGCGGCGCCAGTTCTTGTAACTGTGCTTCATCGTGACGCTCGGGATTGAGTGCAATTTTGCGGAACGGGTAGAGCTCCTCGACGGGCATAGCGAATTCTTCTTTCAGCAAATCGAGCAGGCCCGGAACACGCGCCGTACCTCCTGCCACATAAATACGGCGGATATTTTCGCCGCTGGCCGTGGCGCGGAAGAAGTCGAACGTCTTTTGTATTTCGAGAATCAGAATGTCGGACACAGATCGCAGAATCGCCGTCCGCTGTTCTTCGTTCACACCCGCCAGAGTGCCGCCCATCTTTAGCTTTTCGGCATCTTCGTAGCTGAGGTCTAGTTCCTTTTGCAAAGCGTCTGTGTACTGATTACCGCCCACCGAAACGTCGCGGGTAAACAACGGAGTCCAGCCGCGCACGATGTTGATGTTCATGACGCTGGCACCCACGTTTAACAGGGCCACTACCTGCGAAGGATCGGGCTCGTAATTGACTTCAAAACAATTTTGCAGGGCGAAGGCGTCGATATCCACGACTATCGGCGTCTTACTCGCCTGAGCGAGAACGTTGGTGTGATTTAGAATCTTGTCTTTCTTCACGGCTACCAGCAGGACATCCATCTGATTTTCGGTAGCTTCCAGCAATTGATAGCTGAGATTTACGTCGGCTATGTCGAAGGGAATGTGCTGGCTCGCCTCGGACTGGACACGATCGAACAGTTCTTCTTCGCTCATCAGCGGCATGCTGACGCGCTTGACGATCACGGAGTGTCCGGAGACCGACGTGGCCACATCCTTGACCTTGATTTTCTGATTGTCAAATATGGAGACGATCTTCTCGGCGACCGAAGGAGCGTCCATGATGGCGCCATCAACAACCGTGTCCTGCGCCAGAGCCTCAAGCCCGTAGCTGACTAACTCGTATCCCGTCTTGGTCTTCCTCAGCTCGACTGCCTTAACCGAACTTGAGCCGATATCCAGGCCGATTAAGGATTTTGATTTCCCGAGATTGAACATCGCGCGGCCTCTCACTCCTTACCCCGCCCCGCTTCGCAGGACGGACACGGCTTTGTCTGCTACCTGGAGATTTCTTGGAGAAACTTCTTCGCGACCGCTAAGTGTTTCGCTGCTCACCCCGACCGAGTACTAAAACTTCCGGTACTTTTCGCTTTCTTCGTTTATTGCATCCACAGCCGAGAGTGTCAATCAACTTGGCTCCTCTGGTGTGCTATTGGTAAAACACGTCCAGAGGTACAGGTGGGCGAAAAAGACAGGACCGAAGTACAGGTAAAGGGCCGTAAATGGCTGAAATTAGGCAGGAAAGCGTTCGGCCGGAGAAAAAATCCTCGATTCGCCGGCTGTTTACTTTTTGTTCGACGAGTCGATTTTAAGTTGCTGCCAGATTGCGTCCACGCGCTTTTTGGTTGCGGCGTCCATCTTGATTTCGTCCGGCCAGCGGCCCGTGTAACCCTCTTCCGGCCATTTTCGGGTGGCATCCACGCCCATTTTCGAGCCGTAATCCTGGCGGCGGGCGGCATGATCTAATGTATCGACCGGCCCAAGAACAAATTGAATGTCGCGCTCGGGATCGATGGCGCAGAGCGACTTCCAGACGATTTCGCTGGGATTGTGCAGGTCCACATCGTGATCAACCACCACAACTACTTTGGTGAACATTGCCTGCCCCAGCGACCAGATGGCGTTCATGATTTTTCGCGCTTGCCCGGGATAGCTTTTGCGTATTGAGACGATCATTAAATTCTGAAAAATGCCTTCGGCGGGCATGGCTATGTCCACAATTTCGGGATACTGCATCTTCATTACCGGCATAAAGATCCGTTCGATGGCGTGGCCCATGTAATAGTCCTCCTGCGGCGGCGGGCCGACAATGGTGGTCAGATATAAAGGATCTTTGCGGTGGGTGATGCACTGCACATGGAAAACCGGATATTCCCCTTCCAGTGAATAGAAACCGGTGTGATCGCCGAAGGGACCTTCGGTGCGCAACTCGCCGATTTCGACGTAGCCTTCGAGCACGATTTCTGCATTCGCTGGAACTTCCAGGTCAACTGTTTTGCATGCCACCAATTCGACTGGGTCCTTTCGCATAAAACCGGAAAACAGGAATTCGTCCATGTCCGGCGGCACCGGCAGAATTCCGGCCAGCGCCGTCGCGGGATCGGCTCCGATAGCTACTGCTACTTCCAGCTTGCCTCCCGGATTTTTGGTCCGCCCGGTGCGATAGTGGTCCGCACCATGTTTCTGAGTTTGCCAGTGCATGCCCGTGGTGTGTCCGTCAAAAACCTGCATGCGGTAACAGCCCACGTTGCGTTTACCGTTGTCGGGATTTTTTGTGATTACCATCGGCCAGGTGATGAAACGTCCAGCGTCCTGCGGCCAGCATTTTAGTATCGGAAAATAATCGAGCGAGAAATCATCGGTACGAACGACTTCCTGACAATCTCCGCTGCGGACGATCTTCGGGAAGAACGAACCAATTTCCGCCAGCTTCGGCAGCATTTTCACTTTTTCGAGAAGGCCCTGCGGCGACTGCATATCAAGAAATGAATGCACTCGCGCCGCGACTTCTTCCAGCGAGTCAACTTCCAGGGCCATGCACATGCGCCGTCCCGTGCCTACGAGGTTGGTGACGGCCGGGATGCGTGAACCTTTTGGGCGTTCGAAAAGAAGCGCGGGTCCGCTAGCTTTTACGGTGCGGTCGGAGATTTCTGTAATTTCGAGGATTGGATCGATCTCGGCGGAAATTCGGCGCAGCTCGTCGTTCTTTTCCAGCTTGCGAAGAAAGTCGCGCAGGTCTCGATAGGCCACTGCCCCTCCCTTTGCTTGCATGATTCTAAGCCACGTCACTCTAACATGAGCGTTGCAGTGAATCGTAGCGCGGACGTCTCGTTCGCACTGACCGCGCCCAGTGCGAACAAGACGCTGGCCCACGGCCCGTCGTCGCTCGCGTCTATACAGTTGCGGCTTCACCTGTACCAAAACTGTCCCTCAACCCCTCTTGCGCGGTTCACAGACCAAGCATACTTTTGCGATACGTCCCGCCCGATCCAGTAGTAATCGATCGCCGATACAAGTCCGCTCAATCTCAAAAGGGGAAAATCCATGAAAACCCTGAAGCCAATCCGTGGGCCAAAAGATTCGATCGAAAAGCCGAGTGCCGAATCCCCGAGTCGGCGCAAATTCATCGGCCGGTTGGGCTGCGCGACCGCCGCTACGCTGGTTGCCGGAGCAACGGGCATCGGCACTGAAGCAAAAAAGGTCGCCGGACAAAACGGGTCTCAAAACGGCTTTTCCGGTGCGTTCACTTCAAACGGGATCCAGCGAGCGCAGCAAAGTTTTCAGAATCGCAGGAATGCCGCCCTCGCAGAATTGAGCGTTCAAATACCTGCGGAAATTACGAACGGTGACGAGCATCTCTACCCGAATCGCATCGGCAACTATTCCAAGGGATTGATGCACAACAACACTGGAGAAGTTGTGCCGGCTTCCTACCAAAGTATGCTGAGTGCTATACGGGGAGGCGACCCTCAATTATTCGAGCAGATTCAGATTGGAGGCAACACGCCGCTCGTGGACCCGCAGGCGGGACTGGCTTTTGATCTGGAAGGCACCGACTCCCACCAACTCGCGATCGGCACACCACCGCCTGTCGCGAGCCAGCAAATGGCGGATATCGCGATAGAAAATTATTGGATGGCATTGTGCCGCGACGTGAATTTCACCCAGTACGGAAATGAACCCATTTCGCAGGCGGCCATCGCGGAGCTCAATACACTTTCGGCGTTCACCGGTCCCCGACCCGTCACGCCGCAAAATTTATTTCGAGGATTCACTCCTGGCGACGTGTTAGGGCCGTACGTTTCGCAATTCCTGCTGCAACCCCTTACATACGGGGCCATTCCTATCACACAGACGATGACTACATATGTTCCCGGGATCGATTACATGACGGACCAATCTTCCTGGCTGCTGGTACAGAATGGTCAAGGTCCGTTTGCGGCAGATCAAGCAGATCCGAATTTGCAGCATGTTCGCAACGGACGCGGAATAGGCGCTTACGTTCACGTAGACGTGTTATTCGAAGCCTATTTCAACGCCTGTTTGAAACTTGTCGATACAGGCGCGCCTCTTGATCCTAACAATCCGTATGTGAATTCAAGAACGCAAAGCGGATTTGGAACCTTTGGAAGTCCGCACTTGAAAACCCTGGTTGCAGAAGTCTCGCAGCGCGCTTTGAAGGCGGTGTGGTGCATGAAATGGTTTGTGCATCGGCACCTCCGTCCGGAGGAGTTCGGCGGACTCGTGCATATGACCAAGACCAACCAAGCTAGCTATCCTCTGCATCGCGATATCCTAAATTCGCACGCACTCTCGGACGTGTTCGCCAAAAACGGCACGTATTTCCTGCCACACGCGTTTCCCGAGGGATGCCCGCAGCACCCGTCGTATGGCCAAGGTCACGGGACCGTCGCGGGCGCTTGCGCGACCATTGTGAAAGCGTGGTTCAACGATCTCGCGCCATTAACTTCGATTCCCGGATTCACAATTATGCAGCCCGCCGAAGATGGTCTGTCGTTAGTTCCTTACGAGGGCTCGGACGCGGATCAACTCACAATCGGCGGCGAGATGAATAAGCTGGCGGCGAATATCGCCATCGGCCGCAATCACGCTGCTGTGCATTGGCGCCACGACTACATGGATTCGCTGCCGCTCGGAGAAGCGGTGGCGATTTCCATGCTCAATGACATGGGCCGCAACTGGAACGAATCGTTCGAAGGTTTTTCATTCACGAGATTCAACGGGACAAGGGTGACCGGCATCGGCAGGAATACGAACTAAGGCGAAGCGCGTAAGCTGACGGAGCTGATTACATTAACGTGCGCGGCGGGAGACTGAGGGCGCGGCTGGCTCCGGCACTAAATGCGTGACAATCGTTTCGTTCGGCATCAATAAACGGGCCGCCAGGTCACGAAAACGTCCTGCCAACGGATTATTCGAGCAGGACATCAGCGGAATTCCCAGAGTGACTGCGTCGCTGACCTGGGGACAATCGTTTGGCAGTCGAGCGAAGAATGTTTGCTTCAGCGCCCTTTCTGATTTTTGGATGGAGTCGTCATTCTGGCGCGAACGATTAATGACGATGCGGAATGGGTTGCTATCCAAACCTGCCGATTTCATCCCTTTCAAAAAGCGTTCGAGCATTTCCAAAGCCGGCACGCGGGGCTCAGCGACCAGAAGAAGCGTGTCCGCGGAATTCAGAACTTTGGCCCATTCGGCGACCTTCACGAAGCCGAGGTCAACCCCCACGAAGTGAACCGCCTCTCGCGCCATCTCTAAAACGCGCAACATTGCAAAGTAATCAGTGGCCGTTGATCAGCGCGCAAAGCGACGTGCAACGGACCCGCAAGAATGTCAATCCCGCTTTCGTGCCGGGTCACCAGGCCTGCTAGCAGCGCGGCGTCGAGGCGGTCACCGCTTCCCAAGGCGTCCAGTAGCGTGAAGCGAAGCTCGAAGTTGAGTATCAGTCCCGCCGTTCCCCTTGGAACCAGTAACGATGATGGTTTGTTCAGCCACGTGGGCGGTCTCCTCGAGATGTATGCAACACGAAAGGTGCCGGAGCTGCGGGCAGCGCAGGTGTTGCTGCGAGGCTCAATAATCGGATGTCTTCGATGCCGGGCGCAGAGCCCCGGAAACCTAAAAGAGTTACTACTGCTATGAGCGATGAAATCAGGAACACGTTAGCAACAATCGGCATTACGGTGAGTTTCGTTAGAAGTGCTTAGCCGTTGGCACGATATGCGGGGATACGCATGCACGTCGGCTGTTAGTAAGGTTGCGAAAGAGCGAGCCACGCTGCTTGAGACGCTAGCCGGAAAAACCGCCAATTGTGTATAATCCATCGAGATTCGCGAGCGGGCGTCGTACAATGGCAGTATAGAAGCTTCCCAAGCTTCGGACGTGGGTTCGATTCCCATCGCCCGCTCCAAAAGTCTTGATGATTCGATTGACCTTCCACCTGTAAACCACCGCGATTAACCCAAAAATGCGGGGGTTTTGTTCCATGAATGTTCCAAAGCCCCCGCTATTGTTCTAACAAGTTTTTTGGAACGATGAGGCTAAAACAATGTCAGCTCCCGCAAGTCCGATATTCATTGACGAGGACGCGCCGATCAAAGCACCGTGGCAAAGCTATGGAGATGTCGAAAACTGGCTGGAAAAAACTGGCAAGAATATAAAGGCGGAAGCCCTGGGTGTGCTATCGACCAGTCGGAACGCCAACACCAAAATCCCCGTCCTTCCGCAAATCAATAAACTCTTCGACGATGCGATTGACGACGTGTCGCAGCGCTCTGGATTGGATGACCGCAAGGGCCTGATCGAGGATATTGGCAAACTACGCGAGGAGTTTACTCAAAACTTCGACGCCAAGGGAAACTCCACTGGTGCCAAGGGACCGATGACACCAAGGGAGATCACTAAACTTAAAACGGACATTGGACGCGGCACAACGTGGAATCTCAACAAGAGCGACGAAGCGAATAGGATTTTGACCAATCTGCGCAAGGCCACCTACGCTTACCTCGACAGCGAGGTGGATAAGGCCGTGCCGCAAATGCAGCCCATCAACGAACGCTGGGCGAACCAGATTGAAGCGCACAACTTGATCATGCGGCGCGTGGCGCAAGAACAGGCCGCAGCTTACGGCCATTCAGCAGCCAGGAGTAAAACGATCGTCGGTGCCGGCGCTGAGCTGATGAGACTCGGTGATCCGCTGGTGGGCGGCGCAATGATACTAAACGAAGCGGCACGGATGCCTTCGGCAAGAATCGCTACGGCGAAGGCAGCCAATGCTGCTGGGGAAGCGCTACAAAGGCCGCTGGGGAATCTGCCGCAGAGGGCTGGCGCTATAGTGGGAGAAAAAGCGGGAGAGAACTCCGAGGAGTGAGACTGCGAGACGTTATTTTTCTTAAGATTGATCGTTTTGCCTCCCTCTATCCTGTCAGTTTTGACAATGGTGAGCGTCCTGTAAGTCCGGTAAACAAATGCCGTGGAATTGAGCCCCGAAGGAACCGCGCCATGCGATTAGCCGTTCTCTGCCTGTTAACGTCCGCCGTTTTCCCGTCAGTGAGTCGAGCGCAGGAAGCTCCAGTTTTCGAAATTACGCCGACAGAAAGCTCAGTCAAGTTCGACGTCGAAGCGTCGGTAGCCATAAAGGGCACTTTCGATAAATGGGACGCCACTCTAACTTTCACGTCCCCTGACGTGTCCACAGGCGTTTTGGATCTCAAGATTCAGGCGGCCAGCGTGGATACCGGAAGCGGGATGAAGAACGGCAAGCTGAAGAGCAAAGACTTCTTCGACGTTGACCACAGTCCCTTGATCACTTTTCACTCAACGAAAATCGTACAAACAGGTCCTAACACTTTTGATGTGGATGGCGACTTTACGATACGCGGAGTCACCAAACCCGAGAAGCTGACGCTAACGGTTTCCGGGGTGGGAACCGGCTCCGGCACAATCAACGGAACAATGGCGTTCGACCGTAAGGACTACGGGATGAATAAAGGTATTCCATTCGTCACGATCGCCAACCGCGTCGAAGTGAATGTCTCTCTCAATGGGAAACGGGTCAGCGGGCCCCCATTGGCCCTTAAGAAATAGCCAGCCCGGCAGAAGGGCGACCATCGCCTTTGCAACTCAGGGCAGTTTCAGACGGTCACCTTCGTTGACTACCACCTGCTTGCGCTGAGCGCGGGAAGTGTAATCGACTTTTGAGGGACTTGTCCGCGCCTTTGTTCGGATCTCCGCCCATAGTGATATTGGTGACCTTCACATCCAGCTTGTTGTTTTTGATCTCGGCTGAAGGCCTCAAGATTGAAAAAATCTCCGGCCATCGATGCCGCTGGATTTTCGTTCTACAGATAATGGCGTTGCTTCTACCGGCGGTTCCATTGAGAGCCCAGGATCAATCAACCCAGAGCAGCGCACAGGGAGCAAGCAACAACCAGCAGGGGACTTAACCGTGTCGTTGAGTTTCCGATGGCCGATAACCATAACGCTATTGGGATCGTCGACTAGCGCAGCGCCGCCCAGCGCGTAGTGCGAATGGCTGTAGATGATTGCCTTGATCGGCTTCTGGCTGATCTTCTCGCGGATGGCCGCAAGGAAATGCTTCCCCTCTTCCGCGTTGTCTCCAGTGTCGTAGACAATGAGTCCGTCCGGGGCCTCGATAACCGACATGTTGGCTACGGAATATCCGCCGATAACCCACACCCCATCCGCGATCTTCTCAACGGTCGGCGACGTGTAAAAGATCTGAGGGAAAACCGCCAAGGCGCTCTTGTTGGCAATGGCACCATTGGGCGCAGTGGCCAGTTCGGCTGGGCCACCCATATAGCGCGAGGGTTCTTGCGCTGTGGCGTTCGAAGTGCGGACCAACGTGCAAGCGAGAGCGGCAAACAACAATACGCTGGTCTTAGCACAAGCAGTTTTCATTGGTTTCGATCCTCCGGGCTCGGTCAAGCTCGCTGAAAAGAGATTTCGCGGTTTGCAGGGGCGAGAAGAACCGCGAATTAAACCTTACGCTTGTTTACCGGACTGGCTTTCTGCAACGTGCCGAGCAGGTCCTTGGCGCAGTCGGGCACTGGCTCGGCCTTGTGGAAGACGATGGCCTTTGCGCTCACTTCTTTACCATAGAGGTTTTTGTTGGCGCCGTTGTCGGCGCGGAGCGTGGAACCTGCGAGGGAGATACCGGCGAAGATTCCACGAGAACGAGAGTAGGAAAGAATCTCGGCACGCATGGTGACATCAGTTTCCGCTGAGGCTGTGCGGCCGACCGGGCCAGCGGCGACGGTCGCATTTCCGCCGAGCTTGACCTTGCTGGCAAGAACGCTAGAAGCGGAACGTGGACTCATGAGGAGCAGAACGAAGTCCGTGGCCTGCGCACCGAACTGCAAACCTGCGCTAGCACCTTCCAGGGCCATCATCGTTGGTGCGCCCCATGGGCCATGGAACGTTTTTCCGCCGCGACACGTCATTACACCACGACCGAAACTGCTTCCCAAGCCGAAGGAAAGCTTCAAGACGGAAGGCAGAATCACGACGCAATAAGCGTTGTCGAGAACGCTCTTAGGAATGTCGTCAGGCGCGTCGAGAATTTCCTGCATTACCTTTCCAGCGTTTGTGACGCGATCTGCTTCTTTGTCCTGCGCGGGAGCGGAAAAAACGAACGCGAGGACCAAGCTGAGTCCGAGCAGGATCTTCTTCACGATTCATCCTCGGATTTCGGCCACAAAGCCAGCAAAATCAGAAACCCCGAAACAGCCAGAAATCGCAGCCCGGCTTTCAAAGAGCACACGTCGGATTAGCCCTTTTGTAGGTTGAAGAAAAACGGAGTGATGCTTTCACAAATCGGCCAGACGCGGAATTGTCAGAATTGACAGTGCAGGCGGCAACTAGTCGGCTCTTCCTAAGGGCCGCCGAACCACTTCTCGTAGATTTGCTGATATGTGCCATTCTCACGAAGCACGACCAACGCACGATTGATCTTCTTGCGCAGCGGGCTGTCCAATTGCAACATGATGGCGACCTGACTACGGTCAAATTCGGGACCGACCATCTTTACCCGTCCCTTTCCCTGATGTGTCGCATAGTAAAGGAGCAGCGGCGCTGGCGCGACCACGGCATCCACCTTCTCGTCAAGTAGGGCCTTATACATTTGATCAGGCGGGAACTCCTGTACTTCTGCATTCCGCTCCCGAAGATAATTAGCTGCTGGAGACGAAGTCATCGTGGCGACCTGTTTACCGGGCAAATCGCCCGGCTCCTCGATAGCCCCACGAATCTGCTCGACTGTCAGGGTCGTCGTTAGTTGGGCGGTATAGGACGCAATAAAAACCACACTGGCGAACATCCAGAAAATCGACAGACCGCGCGCTAGCCATTGACGAGGCGGCCCCTCCGACTGAGACGTCAGAGACGATAACCCCCAAAAACACGCCTGAAAGATGCCCGGGAAGTAGTTCCGGTTCGAAATGATGCCGTTTGGGTGCCGCCGTTCGAGCAACCAGACCACATGAGCCGGGATGAGGACTAGAAGCAGGCCGACGACGATCCATTCGATAGTCGTCCGCGAAAACAGCAGACGCAGCATGTCCAATACGGGGGTTAGGCGGCTTGCGGTACCCTGGGTTGCGCCCGTCTCTCGCACCATAATTTGCAGGCCTGTCTCAAGTGTTGGATACGAAAAATCAAAAACCTCATCACGTGCCGACGTTATTACAGCCGTGGGATGAGGTCTGCGCTCTTGGATCGCAGCGCCTCCTCCAAAGCTCTCCCGTCGGGCATGATCTGATAAGTCGTCTTTACCTTTAGCCGCGTGGCAATCGCATTCCAAAGTTCGATGCTGAATCCGGTCAGCGACCCGTTTTGTTCCATAACCATCGGTGGAGTAATGACAACAGCTACGCGGATCTCTGTGACCTCGCCTTGCTGGGCAGGCGCTTGGGCGGATAAGGGAACGAGAGAACCTAGAATGACGAACAACGCCAGAGCAATCGTGCGGATCGTGAATTTCACGCTTGGGTTCGTGCCGTCGCAAGCCACTGATTTGCGGCTGTTAATTAAGTCCACCATTCATCGTCCTTTTCTCGGGAAAAGCAGCGCTACTGTGAAATTCATTGCGACGCTTGGAGAGCCCGCCGGTGCAACAGCGTATGGAACTATCCCAAAACTGAGGCTTATGGGCTGTCCCAGGAACTTCGTCACTTTGCTGATCGATGTTTGAACGGGCACCGTCCACCTATCGCCAGGCAACGCGATTGAATCGTAGGTTGACTCAACATCGACGCCCAGTGTCCAGCCATCGCCCCACGTGTAGTACAGACCTGGTTGG
This sequence comes from uncultured Acidobacteriota bacterium, assembly GCA_963703675.1. GTDB lineage: Bacteria > Acidobacteriota > Terriglobia > Acidiferrales > UBA7541 > Palsa-295. The sequence continues at coordinate 570,364 of CAVPFH010000022.1, forward strand.
ATGAAGGTTGAGCTAACGTTGTCGCGATTCCTGTCGCCGGCAAATGACCAGACATGATTCACCAGCACGCCGTATTGCCAGTGCTCGGTCTGCTTGACAATGGCGAATCCAGGTCCGAGAGTCCACTTACCCGTTCCGAGGGAAGCGTCCGAGGCAGTTGGAATCCCTAGAACTGGACCGAAGCCCCAGATAAACGGTGTTTGCTTGTCAGGCGAAAAGTAAAATTCCGCAGCCAGGTCACTCGCACCTGTGATTCTGCCCATGCCGGAATCGGATTCGGGCACACTTATAACACTAAAACTCGGCCGCGTGATGAGATTCCAACTGTCGTTGATTTTGATGGGGATGACGGGCTGGAGTGTCATCGTGTACTGAAGCCTATTCTCCGTGTCCCCAACGAAACCGAAATTGTTGCCAACTTGAACCTGGATCAGATCGGCAAATGGATTTTTCGTCTCTTTCGCTAATTCCTCGTCGTTCGGAGCATTCGCCAACCTCACCGGAGGAGGAGCGCCCTCCGCGATCCCCGAAATCGGTCCAGTACTGACGGCCCGAGCGGCCGTTCAATTCAATAACTTCGTCCCCGACAAAGGTCCGGACGCAGCGCTCGGCGGGAAGATCGTCTTTGGCAAGGAGACCGCTTTTCTCCCGGTAACTCGTCCAGTACAAGATGGCGAGGAACTCGATGTGACAGGGCTGAAGTTGCAGTTCTTCACCAAGTACACCTCTGACGACTATTGCGTCACCGTGTGGATTCCTTCGAAGCGGGTCGTCTTGAACAACTTCCTCTGGCCCGGCACTCCGAATCTCTACACGTTGCGCGGCGGGACCTATCGCGATCCTAGAGAGTGGCGCGATGGTTTGAAGGTCATCCGCAATCTACAGCCTGAGGTCATCCTCACGACCCATACCCGGCCCGTCGTCGGAAAGGACAAGGCGCTCAACACGCTGACCCGCTACATGGATCAGATCACGCTGGAGTTTGACCAGACACTCCGAGGTATTCTGCTCGGACTTGGACCGGACGATCTGCGGTATTTTGTGAAAGTCCCGCCACACGTGGCGGACTTGCCCCTGAATGCCGAGACCTACGGTGAAGTTTCCTTCTACCCGCCAGCGATTTACCAATACGCGATCGGCTGGTACGACCGTGACACGACTACCATTCACGAGATCGCGCCCAGAGACGAAGCGGAGCGCCTTGTGGCTCTGATGGGAGGCAGAGACAAGGTTCTCGCTGCCTCCAAGTCTGCATTCGACAAAAAAGAGTACAGCTGGGCCGCGCAATTGGTGAACTACCTCTACAAGCTCGACCCGCAGGATAAGGAAGTGCTGCAAGTGCAAGCCGACGCCCTGCGCAAGCTGGGGCAACTTTCCGTCGGCTCTATCCCGCGTGCGTTCCTGCTATCTGAAGCTCTCGCACTGGAGGGAAAGGTACAGATTCCGATCATGGTTCCGCCGTCTCCCACGGCCATCGCCGGATCGGCGCCAGACTTTGTGGACTACTTCCGGGTTCGCATTGACCCGGTTAAAAGTGCCAACGCCGACAGAGTGGTGAAGTTTGTCTTCATCGGTGCGAACAATAAGTCCGTGGGCCTGCATATTCGCGGAGGCATCGCGGAGTTCATCGACAATCCCGACACATACTATCGCAAACCAGACCTCACACTTCAGCTTTCGCCAGAAACGTGGGCGAAGGTTTACCTCAGCCAGATCACCGTGTCCGACGCCATAACTTCAGGTGAGTTAAAGGTCACACAGGGCGACAGCAAGGAGCTGGTAGGACTTTTCGGAATGTTCGACCAGTTCAATGCTGCGCAGAACGTCACAATCCCGACGGACATGGATGATGAACGGTAACCCAGGTTGAATGTAATCATGTGTTTTGCGGACAGAAACGGGGCTTCCCTAATCGGCTGCGTTTGCAACGCGGGATGACTCACGATTCGCAAGGGTTTTGTGGACAAGGCTGCGGGAATACCCTAGCTCGGCAGCAATCTCGCGTACTGACCGCCCCCCTGCGCGCGTAGACTGGCAATCCTAGCGGCATCCACGATTATCCTGGGTCTTCCAAGCTGCTTTCCTTTGGCGCGAGCATTTCTGAGTCCGGCTTTGACTCTCTCGGCTATCAGACTGCGCTCAAGTTCGGCCACGGCTCCTAGGACGGTGAAAACCATACGGCCGGCGGGCGTAGACGTGTCTAGAGACTCGCTCAGACTGACAAAGGCGATACCCAAGGCATTGAAAGTTTCGAGCGCCCTGGGCAGATGACTGACACTCCTCGCGAAACGGTCAAATTTCCAGACGATTGCGGCGTCAAAGCGGCGACGGTGCGCGTCGGCCATGAGCTTGTCCAGCTGCGGACGTGCTTCTTTCGTGCCAGAGATACCGACATCGACGTACTCACCGGCAATCGACCAGCCACGGCGGTCACAGTGCTCGCGGAGTTCGCGTAGCTGCATTTCCGGAGACTGCCCGTTGCCGATCGTTGAAACCCGCGCGTAGATGGCACAACGCATTTCGCACCTCTCTTGATTCAGCGTTTTTCCCTTCAAGATGTCGAGAATGGCCTGCTGTGCCATGTCCGTGCGGTCGAGTGCCGGTATCGAATCCGGCCTTTCAGCGTCCGGTTCTCGGATGCAAGCCCGTAAACGCGTCTGAATTAGGCGGAAACATCGGTTGCACATTCCAAGGCTCATGTGACTGGCCTTTTTCGTGTCGCAACGCATGCACCCCCACTCCTCGAAATACGCAGCGAACTTCTGCTGTTGACTGACCGTCATTTGCCGCTTCATGTACTCCGCGACGGGCTGCGGTTGAAAGAACGGCTGAAAGATCGAATCGCCTGAGGCGCTGGCGAGGGCTTCATTGACCTTCTGTTCCACGAGCCTTGCAAGCATGGCATTGGCTTCGTCAGAAGGCCGTGATGGAGCCAATACTTCGATCGGGACTGACTTTTTAGCTTTTCGCATTGTCGCCTCCCCCATGTGGATGACATTCCCGGTAAACCGCGGATATTTTTGCCGCTGATAAGAGCGTATACAGGGCCGTCGTGGTTAACCGCTCATGTCCCAGGATTTCCTGAATGACGCGGATGCTCGCTCCTGATTCCAGCATGTGAGTGGCGAGAGCGAGTCGCACAGCGTGCGGAGTTACGCCTTTGAGCTTGGCGCGAACTGCCATCCGTTTGAGGATGTAGCGGACTGTTCGAGCATCAATCGGTACTGCGGGACGCGGGTGTTGATAATCAGGGCCGTATCGCCGATCAAACTCGCGTCGTGCATCTTCAATCGTCGGCAACCCTGCAATATCGCCGATCCGCCAGTTGCACCGTTTGCTCTTCAGGTAGAACCAGGCATACCAAGACTTTCCGTACCTCAGATACAAATTCGGTTCACGCCCGTAGAACTCGAAAAGCTCATCCAGCTTGCGGCTTGCGCCACTCGTGGCATTTCCTAATGGAATCCGCCGCGTATGGACCGAACGGAACGATTCTTGATTTGCCGCCCTTGCCTTTTATGACTCGCATGATGCGCGTCTCGAAATTGACCTTTTCCATTCTCATCTTCACGAGTTCGGACACTCGCATTCCGGTCGAGTAGAGAACCTGGGCGACGGCGCGCTCAAGCGGATTCTTGGCTGCCTCGATCAGCCGGACCATTTCATCCGGGGTAAGCACTCGCGGTATTCTTCGGGGGATTTTGCGCCGTGAAAGCAGTAACGTTGGATCATGGGGCGTGAGCGAAGAAACCCGCAGGAATTTGCAGAAGGCCCGCAGAGCTTGCGTATGCTTTCGAATCGTGTTTGAGCACAGGCCGCGGTTAGCGAGTCCTTCTAGAAAGTTGCGATAGGCGGAGCGCGGCACCTCAAGAACGCTGTCACGCCCTAGCGTTTCGAGGAAACGCCCAATGCTGTCCGCGTGGTCATCAATGGTTGCTTCGCTCTGGCCGAGTGCGACCTGGTATCGTGCGAAAGCGGCACGGAGATCCTCATTGCTGCCAGCGAACGAATGAATCAGCGGATTCATAGGAAGTACGGTTTCCGCAGTTCGTACGACGCCACGAATCCGACATACAGCGTCCTCGGGTCTTTCGGTCGGGTTAGCAGAAGAAAGCCAACGAAATCTCAATCGCTGCAACAACTCATCGAAGCTTTCAGCCAGGAACAGAAGCCATCATCTGGGCAGCGTGCGGCATCTAAATAACAGGAGGTGATAAAAATGGTCTCCTATCGAGCGTTAGCTGTCTTGGTCTTTCTCTTTGGATTCCTCGTCGGCCCGGTTTCCTTGTTCGCCCAGGGACTCGCAAATTCCGATCGGGTACCGATCACGGTGACCGTAACGATTCTTGGGTCTAACTACGCGCCAGCGCCCCCCGTTCCTAAAGAAGACGTCACCGTTCATTCGGGCAAAACACCTTTGAGGGTGACGGGATGGAAGGATGCACACTCCGGTGAGCAAGGAAACCTGCAGCTTGCCATCCTGATCGACGACGATGCTAGCACTTCACTCTGGGGTCAGCAGTTGTCGGATCTATCGAACTTCATCGAGGGCCAGCCGAAGAGCGCATCCGTGGGCGTTTTCTACGCACGCGATGGCTCAGCGTATACCGCGGCGCCATTCAGCGCGGATCACGAAGAAGCCGCTAAATCGCTACGCTTGACCCCGGGTCGCAGCGGGTCGTCGCCGAGCATCTACATGTCTCTGGCCGACCTGGCATCGCATTGGCCGTCCTCGCAAGCCGGCCGCCGCGAAGTCCTGATGATCAGCAACGGCAACGATATCCTCTATCCCGGGTTCGAGGATCCCTATTTTGAGTCTGCGCTGCGAACCGTGCAAAAGGCCGGCGTAAACGTCCACACCGTTTATGTGGGAGCGGAGGCCTACGCTCAAACCTTTCAAGGCGATATCTCTCAAGATAAGCTCGTACAAGTTACCGACAATACGGGCGGGCAGTCCTTCTTTGAGGTGCTATCGACGCCGATTTCGTTTGCGCCGTACCTGGACAAATTGAACCATGTGCTGAACAACCAGTACTTGCTGACGTTTGTCATCGACCGCAGCAAGGACAAAAAAGGGCAATTTCGAGAAATCCAGGTTCGCACCGAGGAACGGAACGTGAAAGTCTCGGCTCCGGATGAAGTTTTTGTTCCGGGGCTATAGCAATCGGCCGCCGCCGGATCCCGAGTTGAAACGTTCTTATCGGCGCAAATTAGTGAGTAGGTCGGATACCCAGGGGAGCGGTGCTGGGCACGCAGCATTTATCTCGCGGAAATAGGGCAGGCCGATTTGGATGATGGACCAGTGCCACACCAACGCCAATGCGGTGACTTCGTCAGGCGTCGGCCCGGACAGAATGAAGTGGTTGTTTCCGCGGACCAGGATGCCGACGATTAGTTTTCAAGCCTTCAGGCGTGGATCGGGAACGGGGTAACCAATTGCGAAATGATAGACGACTTGTCCTAGTTCAGGGGACAGGTCCAGATATCGGTTCACTCGCTCATCAAAAAACGCTCCGATGCCTGTTGCTCCCAGTCCAAGAGCCTCGGCAGCGAGATACATTCGTTGGCCGATTGCTCCCGCCTCGAAATGCACGTATCGATATCCGCGATCACCGTAACTGCGGGCGGCGCTCTCAAAATCGCCAATCATTGAGAATGCCACACAGGCGTTGCCCGCCAGATCTTGTCCCAAACTGAGAGCTGCCGCTACCAGGCGTTGGTCCCCTTCTTTGATTTTCTCCAACTCTGCGTGTTCCGGCCAATAGTGGTAAACACCTGCCCTTAATCCTTCGACGCGATGGACGTAAAGATATAGGTGGACGAAACGAGCTGTAGCGAAATCGGCGAAGAAGCATTCTTGTGCGGTGGAGAGAACGGTCGCAAGTTGCGAGAAGGAGATCGACTCGCACCCACCCCTGAAGTCAAGAGCTGAACGCCGGGCACGAACCACGTCGCCGAAGCTACGGCTTGTGGAGACAGGGGGCGGCAGGCTGATTTCCCCTCGCCCGGGTGTCTTCGACTGGCCAAGAGACGGGACAGCGGCTCCGGTGATGAGCTTCGTAGCAGCGTGGATTCGTTCAATCAGTGGATAAGGTTCTTGCTCCTCTGACAACGGGTTGGGCTGACCTCTAAACAAAATTGTCTCGACTGGATCCTGCATCCTCAGAGGAATGGATGGGCCGTGAAGCCCGACGATTAGCATGGGCCACTCATCCTCATGCAAGAGACACCGTTCCGCAACTCGGTCATCTGAGAAATGGCCAAGCGCAAAACTTTCGCAGCCGATAGCTCGAGCAGCAAGCGTGAGGGCCTGCCAGGCATGTCCGACGTCGTGCAAGCAATACCGATAGGCCCGGTCTCGGTATTTCCAGGCTTCGCGCCAGGCAATGCTGGTCAGAACGAAAATGAGCGGGGCAGAAGTGTCGACAAGTTTCCTGCTAATATCTCCGATGGCGCGTTGTTCTGCTATGTGGGATGAGGGGCGGTAATGATAGAGGCCATCGGGCCAAGCGGCCAATCCTTGCGAGCAGAAGTGAAATTCGGTCGGATGGAGATTGCCGGAAGAAGGATTGACACGCAGAGCGTAGATAGCTCCAGTGGACGGGACTCGCTTGGACGCGCTAATTGAGGCGGAATAGAACATCAACTGCGAAAGAAATTCCGCACCATCATGGGCCAGAGTATCTCCTGTTTTGCCTTCGAGTACTTCGAGAGCTGAAATCTGTGGAGCGGGCGGGTCCGCCGGCAAATCCAGGACGGGGACGCCCTCATAATGCCGAAATGGATTGGGCATATTGGCCCAATCAAGATAGTGTTGAGTTCGCCGCAGCGATTCGACACTATGCTTCGTCAATTCATGGTACTCGCGCCAGCCCATGTAACGTGGGTCCTCAGGACACTGTACTGGCAAAACAGGCATTCGGGTAGGGGCACGAAAAAGAGAGACATTGGCTCTGCAGCGATTTAAGGGGGGCAACAGAGTACAATCGAGCGGACGAATACCGGTTTTGACATCTGTAGGATCAGTAGCGATATTCTCAAATCGAAAGAGGAGCAATCTGAACATGGGATACGGTAACCGGGACAAACCAGCACGCAATTCTGGACGAGCTGGATTTGTGGATGCCCGACTCGAAGAGCTTCGGCGTCGCTGGGAAAATGCGACAGACCAGCGCGAGAAAAATGAGGTGTCCGAACAAATCCGCGAGTGGCAATCATTTAGGCCAGAACGATCCGCACCCTCCGGCAGTAGACGATAAGAACCCCTCTAGCAAGAGAACCGCTTTCAGGACTCCATCGGTCTCGCGCTGGCGCCTCGCCGTTCCAAAAACCCCTCTTCGAACCACTCACCGTAAACTGTTGAATACAGGCGCTCGACAACCCCCTGATTTCCTGTTCCAAAAACAATTTTCGTAAAGATGTTGCCGGGCCTGATGTCGCGGTGAACGATTCCTTCTCCGTGAGCCGCGTCCAGCCCGTCGCCGATCTGGATGGCAACATCGACGATGCTTTCGACGTCCATCGGGCGGCCGCCTATACGGTGCTTCAGCGTTTCGCCATCCATAAACTCCATGACGATGAACGACTGGGCAGCGTGTTTGCCGATCTCGTAAATCGTGCAGATGTTCGGGTGGTTCAGAGCGGAGGCGGCACGGGGTTTCACGTCGGAAACGTTTCAACGCCTGGGGATCTTGCGCAACATTATCGGGTAGGCATTTAAGAGCCACGAAGCGGCCAAGCTCAGTGCCCTCGGCCTTGTACACAACACCCATTCCACCGCCGCCAAGTTTCTCGACGATGCGATAGTGCGAGATAGTCTGGCCAATCATCGATGGGATACTGCCCTTGGCGACGCACGTTAGGCTGCGCCCCATGGCAAGTCAACGCAATGAGCTGATAGGCTAGGCCTTGGCGGCTAGGACCAGAGGGGCGCTAATTGAGCGAAATTTCGGCTGGAATTACACGGACTTCTCTAATTCTGGCGGTGGGAACTGGGTTCCCGAACTCTAGGCGGCGTCCGCAAGCTCCGACCCAATCGCGACCCTTATTAAAACTTCGGAATCAGGAAACCCGTGTGACGGCAGTGCTCTTCGAAGGCTTCCCGAATTGCGCGGCCAACATGGATTCTTCCTTCCTCGCCTTGATCCAATAGCCCAGGATGATTAAACCAGCGCCCGCGACGCATCGCCATTGGTAACGGAGAGTCTGGGCCGGATAACGCGACCTAGTTCGCCGTAGCAGTAGCCGTTTTCATTTTGACGTGCTCGACGTCAAGGACTGGAAACTTGGCGACTTTCGCTTTGGCTCCGAGCCTCTCTGACGTAGGGGCATAAATCTGGAACGTGCCGTGTTTTCCAGCTTCAAGTACGATGGGATAACTCGTGCCCTTAGGTGGAATCTTACAGTGATCCCAAACCCATCTGACCGTGCATTGGACGGTTACGAGATGGGCTGCGTTTCCATCCGTGCCATCCGATAGCCCGAGACTCATTCGATCGTAGCAAATATGACGTTCGCGGCAATTAGTTGATCCATCCGCGTTCGTTTGCGCTTTGATGGTTCCGTTGTCATCCACGGTGCCAGAGGTGTTCGCGGAAGATGACGAGGAGCAAGAGAGGCCGAGGTTCACATCCTTCACGAAAGTAGCGGCCACGTATGCATTGATCGTGACGAATTTCTTATTCGCGGGTACAAAGGCCCTGAGCACCTGTTGTGCTTGCACAGGCGGTACAACAATTTGGCTCGGTCGACGGATCGGGGCTCTCTACTGCCCCACCATCGGAGGTCGAAGTTGACCTGCAGCCACATTTGAGAACATCAATAAAAACAACGTCGCTGTAATTGTCTTCATTTCTCTTGCATCTCTTAATTTGGACTTAAACAATGGAGCTCCTTCTCGCGATGACTCCAGTCCGCAGCAACGATTCAATGCCGCAGACACAATTGCTCCACATCCTGGGTGCCGGCTTCGGGCTCGCGGTCGTTCTCGGAGGGACCGTCGGTGTGGGGATCCTTCATCTTCCCGGAACCGTCGCGGCGGAGCTGGGAAATCTTTGGCTCATCCTTGCGGTGTGGATCCTCGGGGGTCTCTATACCTTCCTGGGATCGCTTTCCGTAGCGGAACTCGGCGCGATGTTGCCGCAAGCCGGTGGCTTCTATGTTTATGCGAAGCGAGCGTTCGGCCATCTCGCCGGTTTTACGGTTGGATGGGGCGACTGGCTGAACAACTGCGCGACTCTCTCGTATGCATCTTTCGCGGCAGCCGAGTATCTTCTGAAGGCGCTCGCCCCGGCCTTTCCAGGCAGTCCAAGAATCATCGCCCTGACGCTTCTGCTGTTTTTCGCTGCGCTGCACTGGTTGGGCTTGCGAGTCGGTAGCATGGCGCAAAAGCTGGCGAGTTCAGCAACGGCGGTGACTCTTCTGGTGCTGGCCGTCGCGTGTTTCTTGTACCGCGGAACGGTGCAGGCTGCGGGTTCGGGGAGTATGACGGCGGTGTCCGATCTTTTCCGATCGAACGTGGGAGTGGCGCACTTGCTCGCAGCATTCGTGATCGCGCTTCGCTCGGTGATCGTCACGTATGACGGCTGGTACGAGCCGATCTATTTCACCGAGGAAGACACCAATCCGGCCCGCCACTTGCCGCGCGTGCTGATTGGAGGTGTGCTCCTGGTCGTAGGCTTGTATTTGACCCTGAACCTAGCGTTCCTGCGGGTTCTGCCCATTTCGGTACTGGCTGCGTCAAGATTGCCGGCTGCAGACGCTGCGCAGGCGGTGTTCGCGTCATGGAGCGGTAAATTCGTGACGTTTCTCTCACTTCTCACGCTGTTGAGCCTCCTGAATTGCGTGCTATTGGGCGCCCCTCGCATCCTCTATGCGATCGGCAGGGATGGCCTCTTCACCGAGAGGGCAGCCAGAGTGAGCGCCGGGGGAACTCCCCGGCCCGCGATGCTCATGTCGGCAGGAGCAGCGCTGGTCCTGGTCGCCCTAGGGACTTTCGAGAAGATCATAGCCATCGCGGCCGTTGTCTTCGTGGCGATCTATTGTGTGAGCTATGCCGCTGTTTTTGTGCTGCGCTGGAAAGCGCCGACTCTGGAGCGGCCATTTCGTGCGTGGGGATATCCCTGGACGACGGCGATTGTCCTGCTGGGCTCCCTCTTATTCCTGGCCGGTGCGGCTGTTAGCGATCCGAGGAACACGTTCTATGGGGTGATGCTCTTGGCGGCAAGCGTCCCAGCGTATTTTTGGAAGAAACGATCTCGTACGGGAGTGCCTGCGGCGTCTTGAAATTGCTCGAATGCGGCATCTTTGCAAATTCTGATTTGGAGGGAGAGCTTGTTCCGAAATGCGATTGTCCGCGTACCGAGCGAGAATTTCGAAGATGGCTTGACGAGCGGAAATCTCGGGAAGCCTTCTTATCCAAAGGTCATGGAGCAGCACGCCGCGTATTGCTCGACGCTCGAGCGCTGTGGGCTCCGCGTGCTGACCCTTGAAGCCGATTCGCGGCATCCAGACTCGACCTTCGTCGAAGATACGGCGATCGTGACTTCGCAGTCCGCCATTCTCGCGCGGCCTGGGGCCAAGAGCCGACAGGGTGAAGTGCCGGCAATCCGGGAGGCTCTGGAGCGCTTCTTTCGCGCTTTTCATCAGATCGAGGCGCCGGGCACTCTCGACGGAGGGGATATCTGTGAAGCCGAGAGTCATTTCTTCATCGGCCTCTCGCATCGGACGAATGAAGAGGGAGCGCGGCAGTTGGCTGAATTTCTCGTCGGCGACGGATTCAGCTTCTCAATCGTTGATATCCGCAGAATGAGCGGCGTACTTCACTTGAAGAGTGGAATTGCTTACGTAGGCGACAATAATCTCGTTGTGATGGACTCGATGGCGGATTTGGCATATTTCCGCAACTATGATCTCATCCGTGTTGAACCAAAAGAAAGTTTCGCGGCAAATTGCGTGCGAGTGAACGACTACGTATTGCTGCCTTCCGGGTGTCCTCACTTGGAATCTGCGTTGAAGCAGTGCGGCTACAAAACCTATCCGCTTGACATGACAGAGTTCGAGAAGATGGACGGAGGCTTGAGCTGCCTTTCTCTGCGCTTCTAGAGAGCCGATTAGGCTCAAATGCCCTCGCCACGATGTTAAGCACGGTTGTCAAACAGGAAACCCATGGAGAAGAACTGGACACCATCCTCGCCATGGTTACGCCGGAAGGCCAAGCAGAGCTTTCAGGGGCCCCGTCGCTACGATCGCTTGAAAGGATCGTTGCTCCATCTCATCTCCGCCCAAATAAAATGCTGCGGAGTTGCGGCGCGAAGCCTTGCCCCCCTGTACATTGCTGCCAGATGCCTCGGAGCAAACACATCAGAAGTCTGGTTTCTGATGTATAGAGCAGGCGGGAGCTGCGACTGAAGTGAATAACTAACCACCCGCCGAAATGCGGTGAGGATTACCGGAAGTGGCTGGAACGGTGGGAAGCGAAGGGCGGTAGGACGCAATGAGAACCAACGGAAGCGGAAAAGATAGCGCCCTTGTTCCTCGGAAACGCGCATCCCTAAAGATTTCGGACAAGAAAGGTTCGGAGGATCATCTTGATGAGTTGATGCGTCTGGCATCGCAATTTACCGGCGTCACGACGATTGGGATGGCCGACGCGATTATCTACCGCCGCAGGCCTTGTACATCCTAGGTCCAAAGGCGACACCGCGATTTTGGTAAAAGCGTTCGAACTTATGCAGGAGATGGCGCCAGAAGGCCCAGTACAAGCGATGCTTGCAGCGCAAATGATCGGCGTCAACGAAGCATCAGCCAAATTCCTCGCAGTTGCTTTTGAGGAAGGACACACGCTCGAAAGTAGAACGTCGAACGTGAATCGCGCCGTGCGTCTCATGCAACTGTTTCTTTTGCAGGTGGAAGCATTCGATAGGCTACGCGGCAAATCCGTGCAACAAAAAGTGGTAGTCGAACACGTCCACGTCAATCGTCTTCGACGCTAGCGCCATGCAGCGGTTGACCCTCGGTAGCCTACTGCGGTACTAGGACTCACAATCTGAGCCTGCGCCCCTCAACCGTGTGGAAATTTCTTGACAAGTGGAACTCAAAATCGTAATGAACATGCACACGAGTTAGGCCGAGAGTCCGAAAAGGATCTCGCCTTCAGTTGCTTCCGTCGTCTTTTAAGTCCAGAAGCAGGTGCGGTTCTATATATAGGAGAATCCGATGCTAAGAAAAGTGTGCAGTGTGGTGGGTCTGGCCATTCTCCTTGCAGCCGGGTCGGCCAATGCCCAACAATCGATTCAGAGTAGAAAACTGCCCGCAAGTGCGTTGCGCAAGATGACGTCCAAAACCGTCGGATCCAACCAGTCTCTAAAGAAATATGGGGCAGTGAAGAACGAGGGGGCGACCAAGAACTCGGTAATCAAGAACGCCGCGACTTCCGGAACCCCGGGCATCGATAGTGTGGTCAACTGGAGCGATCAATTCACTTCTCCGGGTTATGACTCCAATGGAAATGCGCAATCGGTGTGGCCCTACACTATGGTGGGGAACCCTCCTGAATCCGGAAAAAGTGTAATAATCCACGCTCCCATCGTACCCGTTAAGGTGGAACTGCTGGCTGCTGATGGCAGCGTGGCCTTGACCTTCGGTCCTGACGACAAGATCCTCGACTCCGCTCTTCGGTCACCTGAATTTGTCCCCAATGGCTACACCAATGGAGTGGGTCAGTTTAATGACCAGCTGATGCGGGCGGAGTTCGCCAACCGTCTCGGCGATCGCGATAACGACGACGATGGAGGCTGGCACACCTTCTTGAATCCTAAGCCGCGAACCATGAGAACCATCAAGGTGCCGTTCTACACTGCAACTGGGACGAATGCTTGGTATTACTTTGCCGATGCAAACGGTAATCCTGTGCTGGGTGCGATCGATTACGACACCTTCGGGAGCCTTCTTTTCCCCGCAACTTACCCTTTCGATAGCAGCACCCCGGTCGGAGCCGCCGAATTGGCGGGCGACATTACCACGCACGATATTTCCACCTTCCTCTTCAACAACACCGTGCTGTTTTTGAATGGCAACATTATGGATTGCTGCGTCATCGGCTACCACACCTATGATCTTGAGCCCGGAATACCCCAGAATGGAAATCTTCCGCGGCTCTACGTGTTGAACTATTCCAGTTGGCTCTCGCCCGGTCTCTTTCTCTTCGGTTTCGAGGACATCACGCCTTGGAGCCATGAGATGGCCGAGACCTTTAATGATCCATTCATCAACAACGCGACTCCCTGGTGGGAGAGTGTGGATCCTTTTACCGGCTCCGGCAACTGCCAGAACAACCTGGAAGTGGGTGACGTGATCGAGGTCCTCGATTCCCTGAACCCAGTATCTACGATTCCGGGGAAGGGACTGACCTATCACCCGCAAAACATGGCGCTGTTCCCATGGTTCGCGTTCGAATCACCATCCCCCGCACACCTGGGCGCTTACAGCTTCCCGGATGAAACGACCCTGATGTCGCTATCCCCGGGTCCGCTGCTGCCCGGTTGCGTTGCTCCTTAGACTCTGCAACCGACGCCGGGATTCCCGGCGTCGGTGTTTTGCTGCGAGAACTAAAACGGTTATGACGTGCGGAAATCTCGGACCTGATTTCGCTAACTCTTCCGATCGGAGCACTTCGCTGGCAGCGGCCAATAACACTTCCCGGAAAGCCTTTCGTACTCAGTCGCCTCAGCGCACTTTCCGTCTGCTACGAAATCGAGCACCGCATGGTAATCGTCCTGCCCTAAGTATTCCCCACTCAGGCGGCTGTAAAGCCTATCGTTCGGGCGATCTCTTCCGTCACTGAAAAAACTGTCCTTAACTCCGTAATTGTAGGCTGGCAGTCGAGTTCAATCCACTTGGGTTAACAACCGAAGTCGGATCAAGATGTGCGAGAACTTCGTTTCTGCGCTTCGTTATCGACGCAAGAGGCGTTTGTATTCTCGCGATTTGGCGTCTCGCCTTTGAAATCGCAGCCCGTGCCTCCTGGGGCTTAACGCTCTTGAACGAACCTGTTTGTTGCTCTGAAGCATTTAACAGCGAATTTACTGTCACAGTGTCTTTATGTGCGTCATAGAGTTTGGCGGCGTACATCTGGGCGAGCTCGAGAAGTCCATCACGAGTGAACCAGAAGAACACTGGAGCGGCCTCCAGCACGACCGGGTCAGCGGTGGTAAGACCATCCGCAATTCTGAGGGCGGTTTTGCCCCCAAGGATTTCATTGACGAGCCCGGCGATTATCTGGTCAATCGTGAGATTTGGTTTTCAGTTCAAGAAATTGAGCGAGCTCGTTCAATGCAGCGTAATTCGTTTCAGATTCTTCGGTTGGAGCAGGCAAATCGAAATCCTCGGAAAGAGCTTCCGTCGGCCTGGCATTCTAACGGAAATAGTTCACAATCGCATTGCGAGCGACTTTGAAAATCTAGTCGTAAGCCGCATCATCGATTCCGCGGCGGCGCCTCAGTCATCGTGCTGCCTTCCAAACTTAGCTCGGCTGTGCCGGCTGCGCACCGTGGCGCTTGTGTACTGGTACTGCTACCGCGAAGGAATATCGGATTCTGACTTGCTTCTTTCCTCGTTTCGTTTAGAGTCATTGAGTTCCCCAACAGCAAAGCCGTGATCCACCAGCATAGACCCTGGAGGGCGCTTGCGCTCCATCCCTACGTTTATTTCCGTGAACCAAATTGCATCGAACGTATTCGGAAAATTTATAAGACTGATGCAGCACACATCGCGCAGTCGGTGGAGTGCCCCGGAACTCGTCGCGACTCGTGTGCCCGCCGATAGCTCTCCAGTGCGAGGTCAATCCGTGATCGCTAGTGTTCCGGACGCCAACGCCCCGCATGGAATCGCATCCGCAGTAGACTCCTATTTTCGCATTCGTTGACACGACTTGATTTGTGTGTTGTCTTATTGTATGTTTACATTAAGATGATTCATAGGGGCAATGGACCGCTCGCTTCTCGACTGCGTCAGCGCAAGTTCCAGCTGCTGCGGCGTTTCTCTATCCCCGCCGATGCCCTCCCTGGCTCGCTCTCCCTTTCGCATCTCCGCTGCGGTAAGCCCACCTGTCATTGTGCCGATGACCGGGGCCACCCGGTCTGGTCGCTGACCTTTATGGTTCAGGGGAAAAAGCAGGTACAGCACATCCCCAAGGATTGGGTCGAGGAGGTGCGGCGCCGGGTCAAAGCGGGACGGGAGTTTCAAGACGCCGTCCGCGAAGTGTTGGCGGCCAACGCACAGCTGCTCGTGCTGGAGCGCAAGAAACCTAAGAAAAAGAAAAAATGAACCGTTCGACGCCACGTCGTCTGCTCCACTATGTGACCCGGCGTCTTCGCCTCCGACGGTATCTCAAGGATCCTGGAGACGGTCGGCAACAACCGCAGATTCCGGCGCAGGCTCTGCTGTGGGCCCTGCTGATCGGCCAAATCCTCCGCCAATCGAGTTTTCATGCCGTCGAGGCACTGGTACGATCTTCCGCACGACGCACTCTCTCCATCGCAACTCCGTTCTGTGACGATACCTTGGGCTATTTCACCGAGCGGCTCGATCCCGGCCCAACGCGCCAAGCCCTGCTCTCCCTCATCCGCGGCGCCAAGCGCAACAAGGCTTTCGACGGTTGCCGCTGGATCGGTCTGGCCATCGACGGCACCGGCGCTGGATGGCGGACTCACCTGCGCTGCCAGCTCTGTCGGCCGAAGCAGAACGCCGTGAAACAGATTCAGGGCTATCAACATTCTTTGGTGATGGTCAGCGTGGTGGGAACGGGCCTGTCTCTGCCCTGCGATGGGGAACCCTACGGACCTGGCGACAGCGAGTACGCCGCCGGGCAGCGCTTGTTGCGGCGGGTGATCGGGAACATGGGAAAACGCTTTGCGCAGTATGTGGTCGTCGATGGAAAATTTGCCACCGCACCGTTCCTGCATACGGCGGGGGAGCTCGGTCTCCGGGTGGTGGCACGGCTGAAAGACAATTTGCCGGAGTTATTCGCCGCCGCCCAGCAACGTTTTCCTTGTGGGCCTCCTACCACGGTTTTTCAACACGGGCTGGATCGCGTGGAGTTGTGGGACGCGGAGGACTTCGATCCCTGGGAAACGCTCGACTGGGAAACCGTGCGCGTCTTCTTCTATCGCCAACACAAACCGGACAGCACGGTGGTGGAAGCCTACTGGCTGACCAATTTTCCCTTCTCCACGGTGGGCCCTCAGGCTCTATTCGGCATGGCCAAGAGCCGCTGGGAGATTGAGAACCAGGGCTTCAATGAAGCCAAGAGCCGCCATGGCCTCGAGCATATCTGTCATCATCATGCCAACAGTCTGCTGATCGGCTGGCTCCTCACCATGCTGGCCTTGACCATCGAACGACTCTACCGACTCCGTTACCTCCACCGTGGCAAACATCGCGTGCACAGCAGTGCCCAGCTGCTGCTACACCTGTGGCTCAGTCTTTCCCGCCCGCGTGCCTCCGATAGCAGTTGAAGCACGGCAGAAAAACCGCGTGTTCCCATTTTGCAAATCAGACCACGCTGCAACACCAAACCGTGACCGGCGCTGCAACACCGAAGGAAGAGATCTGTCAGAAAACAGGGCCCCTCGCTGCACTCAGCGCTCGAGCAAAACCCCGCCCTCAATCCAGACTCCTTTCCTTGGCGTCCTTAATACTTCCGAAATCGCTGAACCGCATCGAAGCACATTGACATATCCGCTTTTATTCGTATATAAGCGATGCTTTCTCGCGATCAACAGAACTACGCGGCCTTGGGAGATCGCCGGGCAAGTCATGCGACGCGCGCCTAACACCGAGACCTTCAAAAGGAGATGGTGATGAACACACGGTTCGCGCGACGGATCTCGGCAGTTTTCCTTTTGGCGGGCTTCGCTGTTCTATTCCTGTGTCCGTCCATGACTCAGGCACAAACGGCTGCTACCGGTGCCATCACTGGCAAGGTGACCGATCCATTGGGTGGCGCAGTCGCAAACGTTTTAGTCACGGCCACGAATAACGGCACGAGCCAGGCACGCGAGGAAAAGACCGGCACGGACGGCGTGTACAAGTTCTCGCTGCTGCCTCCCGGCGATTATCGCGTAAAGTTTACTGCGACCGGCTTCAAGACCGCCGACATCGAGTCGGTCCCCGTAAACGTCACCGAGGCGGTAGGTCTCAACCAAGTCCTGGCCCGCGAACCGGCTCGGGCAGTTTCACCCACCCCCGACGCCTGCACGAGCTTCCAGCAGTTCGCCACCACCGATTGCACGCTGACCTGGCACGGCATCACGGTGTACGGTGCGTACGACGTCGGCGTCGGCTGGGTCAGCCACGGCTTACCCGAAAACGGCTATAACTATGAAGGCGCATCTCTGGTGAACCGAAACGCGCGTGGCTCTCGATTCCTCGTCGCACCGAATAACCTGCAGCAGACGGGTTTTGGCATCCGGGGCAAGGAACAGTTTGCGCCTGGCTGGTACATTGTGTTCAACGCTTCAACCGGCCTCAATCCGCAGTCCGGCCTGCTCGCCAACGCGTCGGCCACGCAATACATCAACAACGGCCTTCCCAGAGCCAGCTATTCATACGCCATCGACGGCGCGCGCGCGGGTCAACCCTTCAATGACGAATACTATGGCGGGATATCATCCACGCATTTCGGCACGCTGACCTTCGGTCGTCAGCGCGCTCTCGGTACCGATGTGATGCTCGTTTACGATCCGGCCGGGGGCTCCTATGCCTTTTCGTACATCGGATATAACGGCACGATGGCGGGCGGCGGCGACACCGAGCACACCCGTTGGGACGAAGCCGTAAAGTATCGGCTCACCTATGGCCCGGTCCATTTCGGCGCGATGTATAAATTCGCCGATGGTTCTGGCGGCTGCTTCTCGGCCTCCGCAACGTGGACTGCAGCCACTTGTACGCCGGAATCGGCGCATAACAACGCCTATGGATTCAACTTCGGCGGAAGCTCCGGCAAGCTATCGGCCGACGTCGTCTTCCAACATTACAACCAGGCGATCAGCGTATTGAACCCCTTGTTGGGGCCTCAGAGTCCGGCGGCGCCATATCAGTCGACCACCAACAGCATCAATACAAACCCCATCACCGGGGACAACGTAATCCCAACGACCAACACGCTATATGGCATCGTGACCGACAACAACGCCCTTATGGTCGCTGCCAAGTACACGTGGGACCCGTTCAAGTTTTATGCCGGCTACGAATACATCTGGCAGAATAACCCGTCGAACCCATTGGGCGTGGGCGCCTCGGACCAGGGCGGTTATCTGCTGAGCGGGGTCGAAGACAACAATCTTGATTCTGAGAAGCTAGTGAATATCTGGTGGGCGGGCGCGAAATACGCTTTCGACAGCAAGACCGACATCACTTTTGCCTACTATCAGCAGCGGCAGAACGACTTCCGTGTTCCGCCGACCTGCTCGCCCACAACCGGTTTCCGCGCCTCCTGCGCGGGCACCCTCAACGAAACGTCGCTCTATTCGGATCACCACTTCACCAAGCGTTTCGACGTTTTCGCGGGACTTGCGTACTCCTACGTGACTGGCGGTCTGGCCATCGCCATTCCTCATGGCCCCGGCGTCCGCTATAACCACAACAGTAACTTTGCTCCGACAGTCGGCGCTCGTTTTGCCTTCTGATCGTTTCCGCGGTGGGCTCAGTCGGAACCTTACAACGCCACGCGCCCGCAACAAGGCTCATTGGTTGCAATCTTCGACCGCGACGGAAAGGAAGTTCAATTGACGCGTAGGCCGGATGGTGACCTGACGGAGATTAAATCTCCAACTGGGTACTGGATTCGAATCATGTACGCCTACCACCGAATTACCAGAGTCGAGAACAATTCAGGAGACTGGGTGCATTACGAATAGGATGAGTTCAATCGTCTTCGAGAGACTACTGGCCCGCAAGGATCAATCCTTCAATACAAATACGATCCCAATAACCGCATCGTCCTTGCCGCGATCTCAGACGGAGTGATCTTGCGAGTCGGCTATGATTCCCGTGGCAGTGTGAGTGATGAGATTCTCGCTGACGGAACCATCTATCATTTTGATTATGTCTTCGATGAATCCGGAAAGATCACGGAAGCAGACATGGTAGGACCGAAGTCACAAACAAGTCGAGTCACAATTCACGGCGACAACTACTCGATCGAAAAAGCAAGCCTCTCCCGCGAAACAAAGTGATCGGCTTCCACATAGAAATCGCGATAAGCGTCATTCGACGCATGCACTGGAGACTACGGCTGAATCGCCGTGTTGATGGGATAATCTCGAAGAAGAGGCGGCTAGGCCGCTTCGTGTGTGCCCTGAAAGCTGGCCGATGAGCTTTTTTGCGGGGGTTCACTTCGCGCGTTTAACTCGGCTGGAGCCGTGCTCAGCTTAAGTGGCTGCTTTGCGGATACGAAGAACGCTTTGCGAGCTTTCTCAAACGAATCTTCTGCCACGGAGTCTGCTCCTTGTCATTCTGAACTCTTAAACTGCAAATTAGTTGCACGTTAACAAGTGGAAGGCCTATCTAACATACGTGTTGTGCTGTATTAGGTGCTCGATAAGAATCGCTCCTTCTCGGGTTAGAAGACATAGTTCGAGGGATTCAATTGGGGTAGGAAGTTAGTTTGGTACTAGCCGGCGGGCGCGCGGTTTCGCCGGATTTGAGGCCTTCAGTTGCCCCCAGAAAAAGGAGCCCGACGAAACAAGATCGTTTTCGATGTCGGGCTGTAACGGCAGCCGCTCGCGCCCATGCGCACGGAATGCACTGATCCTGCTGGTACGTCACAACGCTTACCTACGCGATAGGTGCTTGACTCGCCATTCATCGCCAACATGAGCACGCCATCCAATACGATGTGCGCAGTAAGGTCGGCATGTGATCGGGGTAAAACGCGTGCGGTCATCTTCCGATACAAACGCCTGTGAGAAGCCTTCGGCCTCTAGCTGTTTGCATAATGTGCGTTCGTCAAGCTGGGGCATTCTTCCGTAAGGTATTTGCAGCAAACCAGCGAATTTCGTCCAGTGTCGAACGGCCCGGATTTAAGCTCAGCGCGCGGCCCTTTAACCCTGAAGCATCCAGGCAGCGCGGCAGCAGCAATTGCAAAAAACGAAATCAGAGTTGGGGGACCTGCGGGCGGTCAATAGGCTGTCCGCCCGCAAGTGCTTCCGTGCTGAAAATTTGAGTACTCGTCGTCGCGTTTTACTGTTCCGGGGGCGGAAGCGGCGCACTACCGCGCACCGGACCTTGCTTCACGGTGTAATCCGGCGGCACCTGGAACATGGTGGCCGCCGGCTCCTGCCGCTGAATACTGGTCATCTGAAAAGTGGTGTCGCCAGAGCGCGGGTCGCTGCGCTTGGTCATCACAACAATCTGCAGATCCGGCGAAAACCAGCGCTCGGTCACGATCACGATCGGTTTCGCATTTCCAATCTCTCCAGCGGGAATCGTACGTGTGTAGCGCGTGCCCTCCGCGGAAACTCCACCGATGGTCTGCGTTCCCAGCGATGTAGTCACGATTTCTTTCTGCGCCTCCGCTCCGTGCTCTCCGTGATGCACGTCTTTACCGGCAAACGCGGCCCTGTCCGGAGGCTCGGGCAGTTGCCGGGCAATCCTCTTGTCAGCTTCAAGGATGTAACGCGTTCTGGCCACAGGGTCGTTCACGAAAATCACGTGCGGAGCAGACTTGCCTTGCGCAGCCCACGGTCCCAACGCCGGCAAGGTCATGTCGCGCCGCGAGCGTCCCTGGCTATCGCGAGCAATGGTTCCACTCGAGTTTTGTTTGATCTGGTTTCCGTCGGCGAGGGTCTCGGTAGATTCCGTCGAAAAACTCGCGCTGAAGGGCGCGCCGGTAACGGTTTTGCCGCTGAAGCCAGCTTCAAATCCCAGGAATCCGATCTCATCGTGTCCCATTGGCCCGTGGCCAAATCCGTGGCCGGACGGTGGCGGCGCTGACGCCGCATCCGGCGTTTGTGCTCCGGTGCTAAGGGCGAGAAACATTACTGCTGCGCCGGCCATCGCCGAAAATTTCATCTTCGTCATCGCGTTCCTCCAATATCTTTGCAATCTCAAAATTCCGAGCCCGCATTCGCCTGCGTTACCAGCCGAATCGCCTGCGGTGTTCCGTCCTCACTGATTACCATGTCCGCGGTTACTTGATCTGTGGTTACTCCCATTCCTTCTATCGGAAGTCCGTAAGAAACCAGCGCGGCGCGCGGTAACACCACCCGCACAACGGAGCCGCCCTCCAGCCCCGATGGATCGTACGCGTAAGGCAGCCGCACATAGGCCGTTGCATACTCATTCGAGTCCGCGTCGCTTGCGGACGCATTCACGGTATCGTCCAGCGCGCTTTCCTGACTGCTATTTGACTGACCGTTGTTGTTCGCCGCAGCATTTGTTCCCGAAGATGCGGTTGACACTCCGGAAGTTCCTTGCGCTGAGAATGTGCTTGCGGATGAGGCACCACCAGCCCCTGGGACAACAATCTGAGGCCGACGCATCACGAAACTCAGCACCAAAAGCACCGTTGCCGCAGCGCCTAAGATCGCCAATTGCCACCGCACTCTGCGCGACGACACTTTAGCTTTCTCGCGGCGAAACTCCCGCAATAGCGCCGCTTCAATCTTCGGCGGCACCTGCGATTCCGAAGTTGCGTCCGCAATTTGGCCCAGAGCAAAATCAAGGGCTTCCGATTCAGTGACTAGCGCGCCACAACGGCTGCATCCTTCCGCATGTCCTAGTGCGCTTTCGCGCAATGCCGCGCCCGAAGTACCTGGGCGATCGAGTTCGTGCAAAATCTCCTCGAATTGCGCGCAATCCAACCGAATCATTTTTTCTCCAGTCTTATTGTCGTCCACGGGATCTTCCTTCATTAACCCACCGCCGATGCGCGCCGAACCGGCTGCGCTTCACGCAATTTCTCCAATAACAGTGCCCTTGCGCGGTGAAGACGTGATCGCACAGTGCCCACCGGACACTCCAGAGCGGCGGCCGCGTCCTCGTAACTCATTTCATCCAACTCGCAAAGCACTACGACCTCGCGGTAATTCTCCGGCAGCGTTGCGATCGCCTGCCGCACCCGAATCACGTTTTCCTGCGATACAAGATCATCTCGATGCATAGAAAACAGGCCGAGCCCTGTGCCATTGTCGTTCCCATTCCCGTTTCCATGGCCATTTGAGAACGCGCGGTTTCCGTTCAGCCGGCCTGCGAGGTCCCGCGCCATGATCTGATCCAACTCGTCCGCGGTTTCAGGCAGCGGAACCGAATTTCGTTCCTGCTCCCAACGCCGCCGCAGGTGATTACGCGCGATGCCGAAAAGAAATCCGCCAAGGGTGCCGCGTTCAGGGTCGAATCGTTTGGCGTCGCGGATCAACGTCATGAAAACCTCTTGGGTCACGTCCTCAGCTACCGAGCAGTTCCCGCTCATGTGCAAGGCGAAGCGGTAGATCGCCGGGTGCCTGCGGTAGTAAAGCTGGGTAAACGCGTCCTCATCCCCGGCAATCATCCGCCGAAGCAGCACACCGTCATCGACTAACTCTGTGCCCCTGGTCATTTCAACGATTGGACGGCCCAGCCTAACTCTCGTTACATATTCCAGCGGCAGGGTCGGAAAGTTCCGAAATCTGCTGGATTCTAACGCTAAAACCGGGCTGACGGCTGATCATTAGCATGCAAACAGACTGTTCTTTTCGTAACGTCGACCCCGTTCACCGCGATCTTGGGAAGGCATTGCTGTGCGGATCTTGCTCGCTACACTCCTAAAAAAATGACGATTAGAATTGGGTGCTGTCGTTTGTTTTGATGAGTTGCAGTGATTTCTAATCGCCGGGAGTGACGATTAGAAATTGGCGAATGAACTTCGATGCTTAAGCGCGACTGCGGGGGCTGCGGGCGGCCACCGCATTATCGAGACGAAGATTTTCAACGGGTGGCGTGGCTTCCGGGACGGCGGTTTCCCTTTCGACAAGTTTTTCAAGGGCCGCGACCATTTGAGAGAAACTGGGTACTTCGAGCGAAGGATTTTGCAGCGTGGTAAGGAGGAATATTTGGTCGTCGCGCGATTTCTGAAACTTTTTCATTTAGTTATTTTCCGTGTGAGGTTAGCACCCGGGCAATTTAGGAGATATTGAGAGGAAGGTCAGCTGAGGGACAGAACCAGTGCTAGCCGTACGAAATGAAATGGCGACAAGATGTGCTTTTGAATTTGCAGAGGCCGCTACAACCCCCTTGCCGGGCGCAGTAAGCAGCGGCTTGCCCTTCCACCCGGGTTTCAGGTGCGGCTCGACTGAACCAGCCTTTAAAACCCCTGAACCACATAGGGACGTGAACCAAAACATGACGTTTGAAGAATTGGTCCGACTACTTGTTGCAACCACCGACGTATTTTGACAGCTTAGACGATTGTTGACGGATCCTTGACCAAAGCGCCCTGCTCCAATAACGTATGTGCGGGCGAGCGGGCCGTTCCGGCTGCTTGCCGCACTGATAGGCCACCTCGGCGTTTTATCGCGCGTAATTACGGAGGAGTCATGCAGGAATTCGATCCGCACGTTTTGGATGAGAAGCCAATCCCTCCTCCAGAGGACTTCAGCAAGAAAGCGCATGTCGGCTCGCTTGAGGAATACCGCGAGATGTATGAAGCCGCTCTAGCCGATCCGGAAAAATTCTGGGGCGCTCAGGCAAAACTGCTGCACTGGTTCGAGAAACCGAAGAAAGTGCTCGAGTGGAATCCGCCGCATGCGAAATGGTTTGTCGGCGGCAAACTAAACGTCGCCTACAACTGTCTGGATCGTCACCTGAAGGAGAACGCGAATAAACCGGCCCTCATGTGGGAGGCGGAGGGCGGCTCTACGATCCAGTACACTTTCGCCGAACTGCACGAGCGCGTCTGCAAATTTGCCAACGTGTTGCTATCACTTGGAGTGAAACCTGGCGATTGCATCGCGATTTATATGCCCATGGTGCCAGAGGCAGCGATTGCGATGCTCGCATCCGCGCGCGTCGGCGCCGTGCATTCCGTGGTGTTTGGCGGATTCAGCGCCACCGCTCTTGCCGACCGCATCGCTGACGCGAAGGCTAAAATTCTAATCACTGCAGACGGCGGCTACCGTCGCGGAAAGATTGTTCCACTGAAAGAAACCGCCGATGCGGCGCTGAAGCATTGCCCCACCATCGAGAAATCCGTCGTGGTGCAGCGCACGAAAGAAGAAGTCGCTTGGCAAGACGGCCGCGATCTCTGGTGGCATGAACTAGAAGAAAACGCGTCCAAAGAACACATCGCTGAGCCTTTCGACTCCGAACATCCGCTCTACATTCTCTACACCAGCGGCACCACGGGAAAACCCAAGGGCGTTCTGCACACTTCCGGCGGCTACTTGCTGCAATGTACCTGGAGCGCTCGGCTGGTTTTTGATTTGCGCGATGACGACATTTACTGGTGCACCGCCGATCTCGGCTGGGTTACGGGCCACAGCTACGTGCTGTACGGGCCGCTTTCAAATGGCGCAAGCATCGTGATGTACGAAGGTGCGCCGGATTTTCCGAAGAAAGATCGCTTCTGGGAAATTATTGACCGTTACAAAGTGACGATATTTTACAGTTCTGCTACGGCCGTTCGCGCTTTTATGGCCTGGGGAATAGAATGGCTTAAGCCGCACAGCCTCGCGAGCCTGCGGCTGCTCGGCACGGTTGGCGAACCGATTAACCCCGCGGCGTGGAAATGGTATTTCGAAGCCGTCGGGAAAAATCGCTGTCCGATCGTTGACACCTGGTGGCAAACGGAGACCGGTTCGATTCTTATTTCACCACTTCCCGGCGCAACTCCCACGAAGCCGGGTTCAGCAACTTTGCCGCTGCCCGGCGTTGCGGCAAAAGTAGTGAATCTGAAAGGTGAGCCGGTTGCCCCCGGCGAGACCGGCTACCTGACAATTCAGAAACCGTGGCCTTCGATGCTGCGCACGGTTTATGGTGATGATGAACGCTACGCCCGCGAATACTGGCAACGCATTCCGGGTGTTTATTTCGCCGGTGACGCTGCTCAATGCGACAAAGACGGCTACATTTGGGTCCTTGGCCGTGTGGACGACGTCATCAAAGTCGCCGGTCATCGCCTCAGTTCCATGGAAATCGAAAGCGTTCTGGTGAGCCACGTGGCCGTAGCGGAGGCGGCCGTGGTCGCGCGGCCCGACGAAATCAAGGGTGAAGCTATCGTCTGTTTTGTTGCTTTGCGCAGCGGCCAGGCGCCGTCAAAACAATTGCGCGGCGAGTTGATGGATTACGTCGCAACTACGATCGGCAGCATCGCCCGCCCGGCGGACGTGCGTTTCGCGGAAGGACTGCCGAAAACGCGCAGCGGAAAAATTATGCGGCGCCTTCTTCGCGAACTGGCAAGCAAGGGCGGCGTAACCGGCGACACCACGACTCTGGAAGATATGGGAGCTATCGACCGGCTCGCCAAGGCACAGGCCTCTGACGAAGATTAATCAAATCCGAATGTCCAGCGCCCATCGACCGGAGCGGGTGGGAAGTTGCTTTCCACAGCCCGGCCCATCTATAACTATTGTGTTACAAGTGCCTGGAACGACGGAGGGCAACAGATGAGATCATATGCCGCATTTATCGCCTTTGTAATATTGTCTTCGAGCGTTGCGCTGCGGTCCACCCAGGCACAATCTCAGGCCGGGCCGCAGCCCAATTCCAAACTATCGCAGCAGTTCGTGTCAGTGCAGCTTGCTCAATCCGCGCACGCTGATGTCTTAAACGCTGCCGGCCAGAAGATCGGCACGGCATCGTTTGTGCCATCAGAGGGTGGCGTTCGAGTCAACCTGGATGTCTCAGAGCTCCCTCCGGGAACTCACGGCATCCATATTCATTCGGTGGGCAAATGCGAAGGACCGGATTTCAAAACGGCTGGTCCGCACTTCAATCCAGCGAATAAAAAACACGGCAGGGACAACCCCGAAGGACCGCACAACGGAGATTTGCCGAACATCGAGGTCGGGGCAGATGGCCATGCGAACACTTCAATGCTCGATACCAATGTGACGCTCGGTGATGGCCCTAATTCCCTATTCCAGCCCGGTGGGACCTCCATTGTGATTCACGCTAACCTGGACGATTACAAGACGGACCCGGCGGGTAATTCCGGCGCCCGCATCGCCTGCGGCGTGATCCAAAAATAATCAGGGTCATCTGGAAATTCTTCGGCAGGCGCGCCTGGACAGAGTCTATTTCTCGCGGAAAAATATGACGTCGACGGAGGTGTGCCTACGAGCGAAACGCTATGGCAGCGCGAACGTACGCAGCGCCGTCTGCTCGTCCGGGAAATCGGTAAAAACCGTGTGCAAATTGGTCATATGCAGAATTTCTCGCGCTCGCGGACTCAGGTCAACTGCGTGAAGTTCAGCATTGTTCTTGCGTGCTGAATAAAGCGCGCGAATCAATTGGCCTATGCCGGAACTGTCCAGATATGAAACGGCACGGAAATTCAAAAGAATATGCTTTCGACCATCCTGAAACAGATCCACCAGTAATTCATGAACCGCCTGTCCTTCGATCAACGTGAATCTGCCCCGAACATCTACCACGGTCACGTTGCCCAATTGCCGCGTACTTGCACTGAAACCCACTAAGCTCCTCCCACTGGTTTGATTTTGTCTATTTTACAGCAGGCGGGCGAAAAGTCTAAATTCGGGTCGACGCGGCAACTTCTCAAGAAAACTCAAATAAGCGAACGGTGGGTTTTGCAGCCCTAGGGGGTCATTTCGGCGAGCCAGGCGTCGAGGGTTTTAAGTTGCTCTGGCGCAGTCTCGACGAAAGTCACACCCATCCCCATTCCAGGCTGCACATAGACGATTTTGCCTTTCGTTTCGAACGCGCCTTGGTCGCGGGAGATATGAACGTCTAGCAGGGTGCCTTCCGGCAGCGTGTTTAGTACGTCAACGTAGCAGCCTTTGCGGCTGATCTCGGAGATGCGCCCTTTAATGCGCATGTCGCTTTCAGGCTCACGCACTTCGATACTCGCAATCAAGGTAAACCGCGGCACTTCGCGGTGTTCGCGGTAGGGACCCCCGGCCTTCTCCTGTGTACTGGAAAGTGAGTTCATATTTGTCGGCTCCAGAAGCTGGTAGCATTAGCTTTACACAATCCCCGACCGACTCCTAGGGTTATGGAGCGAATTGCGGCGAAAAGTGAACCGTCGCTTTTTTTTCGCCTTGCGTGGTGGTGTCAGGAGTCTCAGCCAGAGTTCTTTGTTATCGGTCGCGACGCCTGCTAGTCTTGGGGCAGGATAAACTGAACAGTAAACCAAATTCGAAACACGCCCTTAGGTAAATATACGTATCAAAAACAGACACCAATTGAGGTCGGGTGGATGTAAATTGATGCGGCTCTAAAAGTCCTAGTTTCCATAGCTCTAGGCAGTAGCGGTGGACTTGCGTTAGGCTCGGGGCGTAATCTCCGGCGCTCAAGAATTCCGTGTTTGAGCGGCGGATTACGAATTGCTTTTAATTGAAAGCGGAGTTCTGCATTTCTCTCAGTTTCTTTTAATTTCATTCGATGGAAAGATGAACTTAAGCTCCAGACAGCGGCGGTTCGGCTATCTGTCAGCAATCTGAACCGGCCATTTGATTAAGCAAGCCTGCCGGGTTATGTTCGCCGAACCAGCGTATGCAAACAGGGGCTTCGATGCAGTCAGAATTCCGTCCGGGAGACCAACTCCGGGAGATCCGCAACCGGCTAGGCGTAACCACGCGCGAAGTCGAGGATCTGAGCAGGAAGATAGCGCAGGAGTCCGCGAACGAAGACTATTACATTTCGAATGCGTGGCTCACGCAGCTCGAGAACAAGAACTCGGTGCCCAGCATATTCAAGCTTTTCAGTCTCAGCGTAATCTATCGCCTGAAGTTCACTAACCTGCTTGCGATATTCGGAATATCCCTAGCTGATACTACGCGTTATCAGATGTCTACGCCCCTGGACAACACTCATCTGACTGAGATTGAGGCCTTGGAAGCGGATAAGACCGTTAAATTCCCTGTGCGCTTCGACCGCGGATTCAGCCTGGAGAAAACGAATCTGATCTCGCGGATGGTTGAAGTCTGGGACGAGGTACCGTTATCGCTGCTTCGCACGCTGGACGTTCGGCATTGCCAGTACGGCTACATTGGTATGGAAGACTCATCGATGTATCCGCTGTTGCGGCCGGGCGCTTTCGTCCAGATTGATAGCAGCAAAAATCGCCCGCGAGCTTCGGATTGGCGAAGTGAGTTCGATCGCCCCATTTATTTCGTTGAACTCCGTGACAGCTACGCGTGCTCCTGGGCAGAACTGAGCGCGTCGCACCTCACGCTTGTGCCCCATCCCCTTTCGCGTGCGCCGATACGGCAATATGAGTATCCAAATGAGGCGGAAATTATTGGACAAGTGACGGGCGTGGCGATGCGGCTGGTTTCGGCGCAGCCGGATCTTTTGGGCGGTTCTCCAAGATAGCCAGGGCTACCTTAAGGTTTGAAAAGAGCAGTTCACTCGACAGAGAGTCTGTTCCTGACGGGATTGCCACGCGGTAAGGTTCAAGATCTCTCCATGCGGCAATAAAATCGCTTCTCGAGCGCGTCCCTCCGGCATAGCGCTCTAGTTGCTGGACTAATTCCTCCAAAGGGCAATCGAGAAGTTCTTTGAAAGCCTCCCGGTGGCAATCCGCCAATGCCTCGCAAGCCGCTTCCTCGGAGAAACGCACGGATAACCCGTCATGACGATAAAGTCCGGTGTTGTAATCTCGCGTGGAGGCCAGATAGAGCAATCGCTCCAGGCGTTGGGGCATGTGCGCCAGCGTTCGTAGTCGCAGGTCCTGCTCTGCTGCCAACACGTCTTTCGTTTTGAACGGTTTGGTCACGATTACACCGAGGCTCCGCCCTGCGCGGGATCTCTAGGGAATGCATCGTTTGCCAACGGACTCAGGAATGCGAGTGACCGCTCTGACGTCGCACAAACGCGTGCGGCGGTTCCGGCTGCAATTCCGACCATAGCCGGTGCGCCATACGGCCCTCTCAAGTACAACAGGAGCTCCAGCGCACGGCAAGCCGATAGCAGGAGCGCGAAGTCCAGCGCCAGGCGAACTTCCGTCTCAAGATCCAGCTTGCCATGCAAACGTGAGTAGCCAAGATGGAAACGCATTAGATTTCGTATCTCGCGACGCAACCGACTCACCCAGAGAAGAGAAATCCTTTTGCGCTCTGTCAGAAATAATTGCTGAATCTCCGCGGAATTCGTGGCCTTCACATAACTGAGATCCATTGGGTCGAAAATCCTTTCCACGACGTGCGCAACCAACAGACCGCTTTGCAGGGTCCGTAGTGACTGTCGGGCTTGAACGAACTGGCTTCCGCTGCCTTCCACCGAAGCTCCCCTGCGCAATACCAGCACCAGCAACAACGCAACAAGCCCTGCGCCAACAAGTAGATAGAGAATCAAACCTAGCTCTATCATCGGCGCTTCGTCCCTTCGAGCTGATCGGCTAGCTCCTTCAGCCTTTCTCGAGTCTCAAGCGCAAGCGTCTCGTAGTCAGGTCCTTTTCCTCCACCTCTTCCGCCACTTCCGGAGCCGGGGTTGGGATCATACGACCACAGGGCAACAGTCCAAACCGCCAAGGAGAACAAATACGTTGCCGTCTGTACGGAGCCCCAGATTTTGAAAAACCGATGCCCGATCGCCGCATAGAGGGCCAGCGTCATTAAGCTGACCGCGATATACGTCCCGTATCCCAAAATTAGACCTTTTAAATTTCTTCCGAGCCTGATCGCGTAATAGGCGACCACCGCCAGCATAGCGGCCAGAATCAGGGCCTCGATCAACCGCAATTCCCGCTCGGTTCGAACCACGCTGCCTGACCCTACTGGCCTCACAAATGCCATCCTTGCCAAGCCGTAACAGATCACTACGCCGAAAAGAAGTAAGCACAGCCGGCGCAGGAACCTTGCGGCGCCGGGATAGGACTCCAGCCCCAGCGTCAGAATCTCCAGCACGACCCCGCAGCCGGCCACGACGGTCACGAGTTCAATTGGCCAATAGAATTTAGTGTAGAGGGTCTGAGACGATCTATATAGAGTAAATAAGGCCGCCGACGCTACCGAAACACACAAAATGTAAAAGTAAAAATAGGGATACTTGGTCAGCATTCTTGTGCGCAGTCCGCGAACGAGAATAACGACCTCCAGCGCAAATCCGAGACCCCACAGAATCATGCTCAGCATGTCAACGACCTGTGGGCATCCTAGCACGAAAAAGGGGGAGTTTTCTGTGTTTCTCCCCCTGTTTCAGTTACGAACTCTTAGAGTATCGGTTCCGTTATCTAGCTCAAGGGCACGTCCGGTACTGGGGGCGCGGTTCCATCGGCCAATAAGATCACCGCATCCGAGCTCCTTTGCAGGCTGAGTGGTACGTCAGGTACGGGGGGCGCGGTCCCATCTGCCAAGATGTTGGTGTCCGAGCTCTTTTGCAGGTTCAGCGGGACATCGGGTACTGGTGGCGCCGTCCCATCGGCGAGTAGTACAGGTACCGCTGAGCCATTTTGTGGGGCGAGAGTTTGGCTTCGGTGGTACTGCAGGAGGTCTTGTCCGGAACTCACTACAACAGCAGCGGTGGCCACAAGAAACAACAACACGATCAATCGCTTCATGGTTTAGCTCCTCACGGTTTTTGGCTGCGCCTGGACGCGCGCCGAAGCAACCGTAAGGAACAAGCGATCGACAGAACATTGGCGCACAGAATTTGCTCGGGATTGAAAGCATGAACGGTTAACGCTCAAACACGGTGGTACTAGCCGCGCGGCACGGCGAGGGAATGCAGGTGGGGTTAGCAAACCGCAACGCGAAGGCGCTTTGTCAACAGCCTGTACTAAACCGCGGCTGCCGAAGAGCAGACTGCGTTTACTGAGATGGAACCTTGCGGAACATACGGATGGAGACTAAGCGATTAGTCTGGCATTCTGCGGACAGGCAATCAGGCCTGGGCGACCTGATAGATAAATGATTGTCCACAGAGTCCCGGGCGGTGTCTGCCCGGGAAAGTCACTGACCTTTGAATGTGCTGCTTGAGGAGACGGGTTTAAATGGTACAGGAAGCTGCCATGAACTCGATATCACAGGTTGATTCTGATGCGGAACCTCATTTCCCCGGACCGAGCATCGAGCCTGAAAAGATTCGCGAGCACCTGCAACACCTCGATCGGCGGCAAGCCTGGCTTTGGTCGACGACTGTCACGGTAATTCTGCTGCTTACGGTCGGTGTCGCGTCATTTGCCTTCCCTGCCTTGCTCAGCCGCGAGGAAAGCACGTATTCTTTCTTTCTAAATCAATCCGTCCGCGCACTGGTCGGTCTCGTTTTGATTTTTAGCGTTTATCTCGTTTACCAGCAGACTCAGATCAAGCGTTTGCATTCGCAGGTTGTCGACCAGATTCAATCTTTAGCCAAGGTGGAATCGCTGGCATCGGAAGTTTACAAGCTGGCAGCGCTTGATCAACTCACGGGTCTTTACAATCGCCGTTCCGGCGAACAACGCCTCGAACAGGAAATCAGCCGCGCCCTGCGCCACAGCCGCCCTCTCACCGTTCTTCTGCTGGACGTGGATGGCTTGAAGCACATTAACGACCAGCACGGGCACGCGGCCGGCGACGTTCTGCTGAAGGGTTTTGCCGACCGTCTGCAGCGCGCCGTTCGCGGCTCGGATCTGGCGATCCGTTTGGGAGGCGACGAGTTCATGGTTCTGCTTCCCGAATGCCGCTCGGACGCAGTCCGCCACGTTCTGGCCCGGTTGGCGGGCCTTGAATTTGACTTCAACGGCCAGAAAATCCGGCTGCAGTTTTCCCACGGCTGTTCAGACTACATACCGGGCGAGACGTCCCAAGAGTTTGTCCAGCGCGCTGACGTGGCGCTTTACGAAAATAAACGCGCCGGCAAGCGATGCAGCGTCGTCGTGCAACAAACGGCCGTGTCGCAATCTGTGGCCTAGCTGCCACCGACAATGCCTTCTCGGAATTTAGGCCTTTTCCGAACCTGAGCGTGCCAAAGATCGTCTCGTAATCATCAACCCATGACTGCCGCGGCAACGACTCGAGATGTCACACGATGCAAATGTTCTTGTCAGGAACACTTAACGAAAAAAGTCTTGCGCGCCTTTTGGGTTAACTCGTAAGATACGCCCCTAGTTAGAGGAACGATAACCATGCCCAAAGAGAAGCCCAAAGTTAACATCGGTGAAGTCATCAAGTCGTACCGCGCTGACCGCGGCCTGTCCCAGGGCGACATTGAGCGCCGCACTGGCCTGCTGCGCTGCTACCTTTCGCGCGTGGAGAACGGACATACGGTTCCCTCGCTCGAAACTTTGGCGAAAATCGCTGAAGCCATGGAAATTTCGCTCGCCGATTTCTTTCCGGGAAGCGACACGCCCGGTGATCGCGAGACACGCAAAGTCCTTGGCGAACTCTCCGAGGAAGAAATTCGCTTTCTCGCCGACATCAAGAAATATTCGACCACGCTTTCCGACGACGACAAGAAACTGGTGCTGGCCATGATTCGCAAAATGGCCACTATTGTTCCACCGCCTTCTCGCGCGAATGCCAAACCCAGCAACATCGGCCGGCGCCCGGAATACTAGTCCAAGTAGCAGCGGCACGATACGTTGCGGCCAACTGGCTGCGACCGAGGCGCTCTCACCTTTGCCCTTGCTAGCAATGTGCTCCCCGCTAGCGTCGCAGTGTGCCGGTTCGCTACAATAGAAAAGACATGACCCAGAAACGTCACAAGACAGTGGGTGTGAAGGTAGGCAAGATTCAGGTCGGCGGTGGCGCGCCTGTGGTGGTGCAGTCCATGACCAACACTGACACTGTGGACATCGCCTCGACTACACAGCAGTGCCTAGAGCTGGCACAGGCCGGCTCCGAACTTGTCCGCATCACGGTAAACATTCCCGAGGCGGCCGCAGCCGTCGCGGAAATCAAGAAGCGTCTTCTTGATGCCGGCTGCGACGTTCCCGTCATCGGCGATTTTCATTACAACGGCCACGTACTGCTCACCAAGTATCCCGGCTGTGCTTCTGCGCTCGATAAATACCGCATCAATCCCGGCAACGTCGGCGCCGGACAGCGCCGCGACGAGCAGTTCTCCACCATCTGCAAAGTGGCTCGCGATCACAACAAGCCCGTGCGTATCGGCGTCAACGGCGGATCACTGAATCAAGAGCTGGTGATGCGCAAGATGCAGGAAAATACGGACCGCGATCTCGGCAAATCGTCCGAAGAAATCATCAACGAGTGCATGGTGCTGTCCGCGCTCGAATCTACTGAATTGGCGCTCGAGACCGGTCTGCGCAAGGATCAAATCATTATTTCGTGCAAAGTTTCGCGCCCGCGCGATTTGGTGGAAATTTATCGCGACCTCGCGGCCAAAACCGACCAGCCGCTGCATCTGGGGTTGACCGAAGCAGGCATGGGCGCGAAAGGCTTGGTCTGGTCTTCGGCTTCAATGGGTATTCTGCTGAACGAAGGCATTGGCGACACGATTCGCGTTTCGCTCACGCCGCGTCCCGGAGGCGATCGCCGCGACGAAGTTTATGCTGCCTGCGAGTTGCTGCAGTCGCTAGGCCTGCGCACTTTTTCTCCGAGCGTCACCGCTTGCCCCGGCTGCGGACGCACCACCAGCACCACATTCCAAGAATTAGCCGAAAGTATTCAGGGGTACATCCGCGACAATATGCCGGAATGGAAGCGACACTACGAAGGCGTAGAGGAAATGAAGCTGGCGGTAATGGGTTGTATCGTGAATGGCCCTGGTGAATCGAAGGCCGCGAATATCGGTATAAGCCTTCCAGGCACGGGCGAAGCTCCCCGCTGCCCGGTTTACATCGACGGCAAACATTTCAACACACTGGAAGGCACCTACGATGAACTTTCGGTAGCATTCCAAAAGCTGGTAGACGATTACATTGCCACAAAGTACTCCAAACGCCAAACTCCGCTTCCAGAAGTAACCGTTCCGGCGCCGGCTGCAGCCGCAAAGCCAGCACTCCGCGTTTTACCGTAAAGCGGCTTCACTTTCGTTGAGATAATTGTGGCGCAATCATCAACCTCGAGCGCATGCCCTTGAATTTGTAGTAGTGATCGCAGAACCCAAGAGGGATTTTTCGCTTCGCTGAGAGGTTGTGACTAAATTGGCGGCGCGAGGCCTGCGCGAAGCGCTGAACGGGTTTTCTAACTGCGACCGATTGGTTGTGCCTATTGCTGGGCCGGCCAACGTCCCGTTAGGATTCTTTCTCCTCTTTCATTTCAGCAAAGCCGTGCCGAAGTGCATCAGGTTGTAGGCCAGCGCGCACCACAACGCCACGCATCGCGCTTTGTGCAGCCCGCGTACCGTAAACTGTGTCAGCCCGCGGTAACTGCGCAGGTCCGCATTGACTGTTTCGCTGGTGGCCGCTCGCTGCTTGTAAATCTCCTTCCCTTCGTCACTGCCCATGCGTTGTTTCCAAGCTCGCACCGCGGCATTGTCACGCAATTTCGGCTGCAGTTCACGTCCGCGGTTTTCCGGCTTGCGCGCTCCCTTCGGCGGCACGAACAACGCGACGTTTTGCTCGTGCGCCCGCGCAATGTCGTCGTTGCGCAAGTAACCGCCGTCCAGCAAATGCTGCTGGACCTTGCACCCACTGCGCCGCTCGACCTGCTCGCGCAGCGCTTCGCTCAACCCTGCCGAATCGCTGCCTTCGTTCGTCACCTCCACTCCCACGATCGCCCGGCTCCTCGTATCGCTCGCCAGCTGCACGTTGAAGGCTGGGTTGTATCCGCCGTTCGGCATTTTCATCACCCGCGCTTCCGGATCGCTCGTGCTCACACGCAACTCTCGGTCCCGAATCTTCTGTCCGTATTTCCCAGGGCCCGCCCGGTTGGCCCTTTCCTGCTGCCGCTGTTTCAGCTCCGGCAATTGCGCCAGCGCTTGCTCCAAACGCCTCTGCCTTTCCTGTGCCACGCGCCGCTGCACCGCCTTCTTCCTCCCTGCTGCGACCGACAATTTCTCCGGCTCCTCGACTTGCTGCCGCAATTCCTGCACGTGTTTTTCACTTTCCGCCAGCAACTTCCGCAGCCGCTCTTCCCGCCGGAAACTCCCGCCTCCCGCGCTCACCCGCACGCGCACCCCGTCTTGACTCACCCGGCTCACCGACACCAGTTCTTGATCCACCAGCGCCGCGATCACCTGCGTGAACAACTGATCCAGCGCTGCGCCGTGATCGGTCCGAAATTCCGACAGCATGCGGTGGTTCACTCCTACCCCGCCACACAACCAGCGAAAGGGCATGCTCTCCTCACAGCGCCGCGCCAGTTCCCGTGCCGACCCGATGCCCCGGATGCAGGCATACAGCCATAACGACACCAGCAACTCTGGATCGGTCGAGTCCCGGCCCGCCACTCCTTCGCGCGCTTTAATCGACTCACGGAACGCCGCCAGATCCAGTTGGGCCACCACCGCCACCACCGTGCGCACTCCATGCGTCGGCCCTACTAAATCATCCGTGCACTGCGCCACCCACTCCATCTGCCGCCGCTCTGGCTTCCGCAACCGCACTTCTCCTGCTTCTTGTGGGTTCATGCATTCCTTATATCTGCAAACAAACTCGCACGCATCAATAAGCGATTAAAAAAGTCACAGCCTCTGAGAATGACGGCGTCGACGGCAAGAGTCAAAAGCTACAACGATTCGGCGGCCTGAAGGTGCACGCACCGAACCGAGTACTTCCGAACCAGCAAAGCAACCGGCAACCCTACACAAATTCCCAAACAGCAAGGCCCTGGCTAGTTATGTCGGGATGATTCCGCGGGAATATTCCAGTGGAGGGCGACAGCGGCTGGGTGGGTTGAGTAAACAAGGTAACCCGCTGTTGCGCTTTCTCTGGGGTGAGGCGGGAGCGCTGCCGTACGCCGGGATGCGGAGTTGCAGCATTTTTACCGCCGCAAATTGCTCCAGAAAGGTCTGGGGAAGGCCAGCGTGGCGGTGGCTCGCAAGCTGGGATCCGGCTATGGATCATGTTGCGGGATCAAATTGAGTACAACGAGTTCTGTCGTCGCGGACAGAAGCAGCGGAAAAGCAGTGAGGCCTGTGCGGGGATGCCAGAAACGCCGTATGGTGCGAAAAGTCACCGATCGGTTGATTAGGCTACCCGCCTCCCGGAAAGCACTGGGAGTTCGAATAACTCATCATGGTCGATGGTGATCGAAGAGATGTTTGGGGGGCAACACTGAGTTGATGAGCGCAAACGGGCTGGGCAGGCTAGGGTGACACAGGTGAACCGAACATACCGAAACAGACGCGGACGTGCGCCGACAAAGAAGTGTGCTCTCATTCAGTAATATGCAGCAGAAAAAACTCTTGCAACGGCCGGCGTCGTTAGAGATAGGGCGTTAAGTTTCCGGGCTGACATTTATTGCGCTCATAACTGTATGACGCGTTGACCCGACCCAGGCTAGCTTCACTTCAGGTTTTTTCCCGTGCTGGTGATGACTAACTGCCCGTGCTTCACTCCACGAAGGCTTATGATTCGATCCGCAAGTTCGCGCAGGGCGCGACTGTGCCCCTTCATGATGACCACTTCCAGACAATTGTGGTGATCCAAATGCACGTGTGTAGCGGCAAGGACTGCGCCGCCTGCGTGATGCTGCGCGTCCACAAGTTTTTCCGTCAAATTCGGGCGATGGTGGTCATAAATCACGGTCAGCGTCCCTACAACGACCTTGTTTTGCTTCGCTTCTTCAGACACCAAGTGATCGCGAATCAGATCTCGCACAGCCTCAGAGCGGTTTTTATAGCCCTTCGCTGCAATGGCTCGGTCAAAGCGCGTAAGTAAATCCCTGTCGATGGAAAGTCCTGTGCGAGCTAGCTCTGGCATCGTGTTTCCTCATAGACCGCCGGCTGAAAGTGGCTGCGGCCCGGCTCTAAAGGAAATCCCCTGCGGTAGCACTTTCTGTATAAACGTGTTACAAGAGCTTGTCAAATGAACTCCCGCGGAGAGATGGTCCGGATGCATCAATTCATGGATAAATAATAGGAGATTTGAGTGCGGCTCGGCTCCATGAACGTATTTCCAACGGTGTTACGATTTATTCATTCGTGCCATGCACTCGGGCGGCCCAACATATTTCGTTCCTCCTTTTCGATTTTCCAAAGCGAGGAATTGTGAATTCAAATCCAGGGCGCCTCAGATACTATTTCGGCACGACAACGGGATTCCTGCTCTGCGTCTTGCTTCCCTGTTTGAGACTTTTCGCAGCCCCAGACCTCGCCCATCTGTCGGGAATCGTTTTGGATACCCAAGGGGTCGCTGTCGCAGCCACGCATGTAAGGCTCATGGGCTCGACAGGAAATTTGATTCGCGAAATACTTAGCGACCAGCAAGGGCGTTTCGATTTTGGCGACATACCTTCGGGTCCGTACACCCTAATTGCCGATCTTTCGTCGTTCGCGCCCGTACAAGCCGCCATATCCGTGACTGCCGGGCGCAGGCTCGAGGTCAAACTGCAATTCCAGCAGATCGCCTCGCTGCGCCAGGCGGTCACTGTGGTCGGCTCGTCCGTGTCGTCAGCGCTTACCCCGGATCCTGCTGAACACTTATTCGTGCACGATCAGGTGCTGGACGCGAATCCCGGCCGGCCGGGCGCACCCATCTCGCTGCCGGGTCTGCCGATTGAAACAGCATCGGGCGGCATCAAGGCGCCGCAATACTTTGCGCCCGGTGTGGCCGGCGACCACGGCGAGCCCATTGCGCAGTTCTATCAAATCGGAGATTTTCTGTATCCCAATAATCTGCCCGCCAACGCTCACGGCAATGGCTACGCGGATCCCAATTTCCTGATCGCACCAATCATCGAAGCGGTATCAGTTGACGGCGGCGCGTTCAATGTTCGCGAGGGAAATCATTCCATTGACCTCGCGGCGACGTATGTCCCGCGAGAACGCTTGGGCGACTTCGTCGAACTTACTGGCGACTACCGCGACATCAACCTGGTGGCAGGCTGGAGTCCGCGCAATCCTAACACGAACGGGTTTGTAGCCGTCGAAGCTTCTTATGGCAACGGACTTCTTGAACGCCTCGAACATCGGCAGCAATACAAAATAAATGCGTTTCGCGAATTCAAACTCGGGCGACACGAACTGACTCTGTTCGGGGTGGGTTATTACGGATTTTCGTACGTGCCGGGACTCATTCCCATCAATACGTTTGTTCCCGACGATACGGTCGACCGGCGGCAACTGGATCGCACCCACACCAGCATCTTTATCGCTAGCGATAGCTGGCGCATCGATGACCAAAAGCAATTCACGTATTCCAGTTTTTTTCGAACCTATAGCCTGACACTTCGCTCCAACTTCGCCCCAGATTTCACTCAGAACCTGGAATTCCCCGGCGGCCTGATCCAGCAGAGCGAATTTCGAACTGTCGCTGGGGGTGGTGTCGTCTATTCGCAGAAGATTCGACCTTGGCTCTCTTTGCTTGCAGGATTCGACTTGCGGCGAGACGCCCCCAGCGACCTGGATCTGAAGGCCGCCAACCCGCAGGGTGTCTTCGAACCCGTGACCAGCAACAATCTCACGCTGTCCTTTGTCGAGCCCTATGCGGCCATCGATGGTGCACTGGGAAAGTATCTGCATTACGATCTGGGAGTTCGTGACGAAGAAATATGGTTGGACAATCAGGACCTGATAAATCCCCAGAACAGCTTCGATAGGCTTGCCGGGCTCACCCTTCCCAAAACGACTTTGTCGATCATTCCTCCAGACAGCTTATTTCTGCCGTCCGTCGCGATCAGTTACGGAGAGGCGTTTCACACCGAGGACCCTCGTATCGGCACTGGCAACGCTAAGCCAACACTTCTGGCACCTTCGCGCGCCTATCAACTTGTGGCAGCAAGAGCGATCAAGAAGACTGAACTGAAAATCACGCTCAAGCATGTGACCAATTCTCAGGAGCTTGCAAAAATTGATCCCGATACGGGCTTGCAAGAAAATCTTGGTCCTTCACTCAATCGTTCCATTACGGTTTCGCTGCAAAGAAATTTCTCCCAAGGATCAATTTACGCGTCTTACGCTCAGGCGGACGCGCGCGATCGATTGACAGGCGTGCCGACGCCGGAAGCGCCCCGTTTCATCTGGGATACCGTAGCGAGCGCAGATCGGCTACCACTCGGAGTTCACGCGCGGGCCGAATTTGAATATGTCCGCGCCAAGCCCGTCGGCGATGGCTTCGTTGGCCCAGCAGCACCGGAATTCAGAGGAGCTATCTACCGACCGTTCATGGTCGGTAGAATGACTTTGTCCACCGAGTTTCTTATTGCCAGCGGCTATACCGGCGAAACCACTGAGACTTTTGCATATCCTTCCGATCCGACTTATCCCACACCGATAGAGCGCGTGGTCGGGGTGCCGCTGAAGTCCTATATTGCCGTGGGATGGACATATCACTTCACGAGATAATTCTTACAGGTCCGAATCGGTAGCTTGGAGCGATGTATATATACTTATATTCTAACTATCGTTATGGTATCAGAGCGAATGGTAAAGCATCACGCCAGCTCGATTATCCGCACTTAGAGTTCAACTTAGACCGATCGTGGTGCTCGATCGCGATTTTCGTTGCCACATGGCTAATCAGGTAACCTACTTCGTGCGCAGGATGATGAAAGGCGAAAGCAGCGGCAAGCAGTGAGCCGACGAACAGCTCTCGATCACAGATCGAGGGATGCGTGTTTAGTAGCGAAACACGTTCCGATGCCCGTCTTGCTCGCAGCTTTTCTCTCATTCATAATGATAGTGGGCGATGGGCAGGCGTGAAGAAATCCTTCATTTTCGTGCTGGCGATGGTAGGCGGACTTGCGGGCCTGGCCATCGGTCTTGCGGCGGGACGTTCGGGAGAATCTCGCATCCCGCAACCGATTTCCGCAACTACTCGTGCGCTGATATCGGCTCGAATTGCAACGAAAAGCGGTCCAGCCGAGAAACCTAGCCACCCTGTTCGGAATGAGTCTGCCACGAGCGCGCCGTCGGATCCGCAGGACGGCGAAGCTCCTGTAATCCGGTTTGCGAATAATCCTCAGCCCGTGCCGCCGTTTCTGGTGAATGATCTTGACGGCAATCCTGTCTCGACCGCCGCATGGAAGGGCAAAGTCGTTTTTATTAACTTTTGGGCCACCTGGTGCCCGCCGTGTCGCGCCGAAATTCCCGTCTTAATTGATCTGGCGAACCGCTACAAGGATCGACTGCAGATCGTAGGAGTGTCGGTTGATGATGGCGACCCCTCCGAAGTAAAAAGTTTCGCAAGCCGCGCAGGCATCAACTACCCAATCATAATGGCCAGTCGCGAGATCGTTAAGGAATATGGCGGCGTGCCGGCGCTACCGACCCTGTTCGTGGTGAATACTGACGGAAACGTGGTGCAGAAGCACGAAGGGCTTTATTCACGCGGACTGTATGAAACGGAGCTTCGCCTTCTGCTCGATTTGCCGACGGACGCGAGAGTTCAAACCTTTGACGATCATGGTCAAATCTTTCTGAGGAATGCGGCGCTGGCTACGGAGTTGCCTGACGTCGATTTCTCAGGTTTGAGCCCGGAACAGAGGAAAGTGGCGTTGAAGCGGCTTAATTCGCAAACCTGCGAATGTGGCTGCAATCTGACGCTGGCGCAATGCCGCATCAACGATACCTCCTGCCCTGTGAGTAAGAAACTCGCCGCCGCGGTGGTGAAAGAAATTGCTGCGAATACCCCGCTGTCCGCGCCCGTGCCACCCAGCACAGATCAGAAATAAATCACAAGGGTTTTTACTTCGGCGCGGTGGCCGATGGATGCGAATCAAGCGTGACCGTCGGCGACGCTGATACATTTGAACCCGCAATTGAATTCAGTGTCACCAGATCGACCCACCGATTCATTGCGCGACCCGCTTCCTTTTCATTCGAGGCGAATGGAAAGGGGCCATCTCAGAAACTGGGAATGGGAGTTAAACTTTAGTTAAAGTTAACGCAGCTGTCGACTGAGATCGTCGGATTGATTAATTTCAAGAACCAGCTTGTTGAAATCCCCACAATCATCTTACGAGTCTCGTGATGAGAATTATCGTGCGCGATATCACCAAGTTTGTTCGACCCATCATGGATGGGTCATCTTTTCCGGTTTGACCAGCTCGTCGAACTCCTCCGCACTCAGGTGTCCCAGCCTTAAAGACGCTTCGCGCAAGCTAATATGGTGTTGATGGGCTGTATGGGCTATCTCCGCAGCCTTGTCATAACCTATTTTGGGGCTCAGTGCCGTCACCAACATCAGAGAATTCTTCACATTGGCCTCGATGCGCGCCAGATCCAGTTCCATTCCGGTAACGCAATGGTCCACGAAGGAACGGCACGCGTCTGCGAGCAAACGCACCGAGTTAAGAAAATTGTGAATCATTACCGGCTTGAAAACATTCAGCTGAAAATTTCCCTGCGAACCCGCAAAACCGATCGCCGTATCGTTTCCAAACACTTGCACAGCCACCATAGTCATAGCTTCGGACTGCGTCGGGTTTACTTTCCCCGGCATGATGGAAGATCCCGGTTCATTTTCAGGCAGAATCAATTCGCCAAAACCCGCGCGAGGTCCGGACGCCAACCAGCGCACATCGTTCGCGATTTTCATCAATGACGCTGCCAGAGTCTTCAAAGCCCCACTGGCAAAGACAATTTCGTCGTGGGCTGAAAGCGCGGCAAATTTATTGGGATGCGAGGCGAAAGGATGGCCCGTCAGTTCCGAGATTTTCTTAGCCGCGCGTTCGGCAAACTCGGGATGCGCGTTCAAACCTGTGCCCACGGCAGTGCCGCCGATCGCTAATTCATACAGACCGGGAAGCACCATTTTCAATCTTTCGACGTCACGATCCAGCTGGTTTACCCAGCCCGACATTTCCTGGCCCACGGTCAATGGCGTCGCGTCCATCAGATGCGTACGGCCAATCTTGACTACTTTCGCAAACGACTTCGCTTTTGCATCGAGCGCATCGCGCAAGTGCTCGACGGAGGGAATCAGTACCTCCACTAGCCGGGATGCAGCGGCGATATGCATCGCCGTAGGAAAAGTGTCGTTGGACGATTGCGACATATTCACATCGTCATTGGGATGAATCGGTTTCTTGCTGCCCAGCGTGCCGCCTGCGATCTCAATCGCCCGGTTCGAAATCACTTCGTTGGCGTTCATGTTGGTTTGCGTGCCGCTGCCGGTCTGCCAGATATGCAACGGAAAATGCTCATCAAGTTTTCCCTCGATGACTTCGTCCGCCGCCTGCACAATCCGCCTCGCTTTTTCCGACGAGAGCTTACCCAAGTCCTGATTCACAAGCGCCGCTGCTTTCTTCAGGATTCCAAAAGCGCGTATCAATTCAGGCGGCATGGTTTCGCGGCCGATGTCGAAGTGAATCAAAGATCGCGCCGTTTGCGCGCCGTAATAGCGGTCATTGGGGACCTCGATTTTCCCCATGCTGTCCGACTCAATTCGGGTGCCTACTTTGGTTTCAGCTAACGGCTTGGAGTCCACATTGCCTCCCACGAATCGCCTCACTTTCAAGCAGTTACGTGCATTCTGGGCGCTTGCAATTCGGCTAGTATAAAGGATACTGCGGAAACGGCCAGCACGCAGCCTTAGGTTCCATTCTCGGCCTTAACACGCCTTCTCTAGCTTCAAAACCCCAAGAAATACGGATGGGCGCGTAATACTCACTGGACCCTGGCGTGCAAAGGACCTGCGGTCAGCTGTCCTGCGGTTATACCTTTGTACAGGATGTTTTGCGGAAAGTTCGCGGGTACCATGGTCACTTGCACCTCGAGACCGCACTAACGTTGTAACTGCGAATATAGGGGAAACCTCTCTCTATCGAGTCCTACATCAGCTAATTTCTTGGGGGGAATGCACCAGCCCATGGCATTTCTATTTAGACCTGCGCTTACCAATGAAGGATTCGAAGAACTCAGCAGCGCCGCGGGAAAATCTCCGGCCCCGGAACCAGCTCCGTCCAGCGGAATGCCGTCGACCCCGCAGCCTACTGACGGACGGATCAGCGATGCCGCACTGCTTAAAGGTTTTCTGATCGAGAATTTTCTAACGATGGAAAGATCAGAGGAAACTCCCGCACAAGAAGTAACGCCGCCAAGTGATGATCTTCCGGAATTCGCACTCCATTTCGTGGCTGAACAACCATCTGCGGAAGCGGTTGAATCTTCCGAGCCGGACAGTGATTTCGTTGCAAGTGCACGGACGTTCGCGGAAAGTATGGGGCCAGCGCCGCCGCTTCAGATCGATCTCGCCGAATGGACTCTTACAGAAACTTTAGCGAATCATAAGGAATGGCTCGATTCCCGCGCGGCTATCGGTGAGAAAGCCGATCTGCGCGACGCCAGATTGGAAGGCAGAGAATTAATCAGCGCCAATCTTCGCTACGCCGATTTGCAGTGCGCCAATTTGAAATCGGCGGACTTACTGCTGGCTGACTTACGAGATGCCTGTCTGGTTCGAGCGAACCTGCAGGATGCATGCCTTGTAGGCGCTAATTTGGAAGGAGCGAATCTGGAAGGCGCCTCTCTGGAATCCGCTATGGGCTTGCTGCCGCGCCAGTTGGCCGGGACCAACCTCCACGATGCATCGTTGCCGGCTTCGATTTTGGGATTCACCGCGCTCGGAGATTTCGAGCAGACTGCCAAAACGGCGTCAGGGTTGTTTATCACTACCCTCGTGGCGAGTTTGATTTGCGCCTTAGCGATTTGGAAAACGCATGACATTCAGCTTTTGGCGGATTCGTCAATAATCCCGTTTCTGCATTCGCCGGCCGCTGCCGCGGCCGCGCCCACAGACCAAATTTACCTGATTGCTCCCGCGGCTCTATTTACCGTCTATCTTTGGTTTCTCTACAACTTGCAAAAAGTTTGGGACGCGACCCTGGAGTTACCGGCAATTTTCCCGGATGGCCGGGCACTCGGCCAAAAAGGTCCACGAATAGTCACTGGGCTCCTGCGCATGCATTTTCGCTGGATGAATTCTGATGCTCCTTCAACCAGTTCGATTGAGAAAGTTGGTTCAGTTTGCCTGGCATACTGGATGGTTCCGGCGGTTCTGTTTTTGTTCTGGGCACGCTACCTAACATTGCAGGACATTCACGGATCGATGCTTCAGGAATGCATTGTTCTCACAGCCGTGGGCGTGGCTTTTTATTACACCGGCAGTGCCGGACGCACGGCCGAACGCTGGGCGGTGCAAGGGAAACCCGAAAAGAGATCCCTTAGAAACTTGAAGTTCCTGAAACCGGCGGGGGTGCTGCTTTTTCTTTTCGTGCTTCTTACCTTTCTTTCCGCGGGTACGATCGCCGGCGTGCCGCACGAAAAGGCGCGCGCCCCGCAATTCTCGACGGCCAGCATTCGCCGCTGGGCCCCTGGAATCCTGTGGATGGTGGGGTACGACCCCTACGCTGAGCTGACCGAAGCGTCCATTTCATCGCGGCCGCCCAACTGGACGGG
Source organism: uncultured Acidobacteriota bacterium (assembly GCA_963703675.1). Lineage (GTDB taxonomy): Bacteria > Acidobacteriota > Terriglobia > Acidiferrales > UBA7541 > Palsa-295. The sequence goes on from CAVPFH010000022.1 coordinate 614,968, forward strand.
GGCCGAGGATCAACTTTCGTCGGTCAAAGGAGCGTATCTAAACGGTACCAATTTTCGTTACGCACAGGGTTACCGAGTTTTTCTGGCGAACGCACACCTCTTCCGCGCGAACTTCCAAGGCGCTTTCCTGTCGGCAGCGGATATGCGTGGGGCCGATTTGGGGCAAGCCAATCTGAAATTCGCAGTGCTCGATCTCGCACAGATGAATCACTCGAATCTTGACCGCGCGATTCTCGACGGCGCGAATCTCGCGCGCGCTGACCTGCGAGGCGCCAATCTCTCGTACTCGTCGCTCGCGAACGCCATATTGGTCGACGCCAGACTGGACGGCGCCAGTTTTTACGCTTCCCATGCCGAGAACTCGTCTCTGATTCGCGGCAACTTGGAAAAAGCCGACATGCGCGAGGCTCATCTGGATGGCGCCAATCTGGATAGTGCGGACCTGCAAGGAGCTTACTTGTGGTCCACCAAGCTTGCCGGTGCAAACCTTCACAAAGCGCAAATTGCCTCGGCGATTTTTTTCGATACGGATTTACAAGGCACCGACCTCAGTGAGGCGCAGTTCAATGGCACGGTCTTGAATGGCGCGAAACTCAATGGCGCGAATCTTGACAATGCCGATCTGCGAGGCGCGCTGCAATTGACCGCCAATCAGATTTGCTCCGCGAAATCACGATCGGGAACTTTGATGGACGATGCTCTGCAAACCCTGGTAGCCGCGCAATGCGGCGGTGTGGCCGCACCACCTCCAGCCGCTCCGATCAATCCGTGATTCCCCGAATCAGCCCACAAGAAACGCCCTTCTCGTTCGATTGAGAACCGTGGTCTCAAAGATGTTCAAGACGTCCGTACCATTCGTAGTTAGCGGCGCACTGCTTGCTTGAGCTTTCCTTGCAACGGCCGATTCAGCCGTTCTTCGTCTTTGTGCTGCCAGTTCGCTACAATAAACTCCGGAGGATTTGCGAATGCATCCTTGGCATGATCTGAGTCCGGGCGAGCATGTGCCCCACGAGTTTCACGCGGTGATAGAGATCCCGCTGGGTTCCAGCGTCAAATATGAACTCGACAAAGCCAGCGGCATTATCAAGATGGATCGCGTGCTTTATTCCGCTGTTTACTATCCCGCGAATTATGGATTCATTCCGCAATCGCTCGCAGAAGATCACGATCCGCTCGATGTGCTGGTGCTGTGCCAGGTGCCGGTAGTTCCTCTCACGATCATGTACGCGCGGACAATCGGCCTGATGGCAATGGTCGATTCCGGAACCATCGATCACAAAATCATCGCTGTAGCCACAGCCGACCCCGAATACAATTCCTATCACGAAGCCAGCGAGCTGCCGCCGCACAAATTAGCCATGGTCCGCAGATTTTTTCAGGATTACAAACAGCTCGAGGGAAAAATAGTCGAGGTGGATGAAATTCAGCCCGCTAAAGTGGCCTACCCGGTAATCGAAAGCGCATTGGCGCGATACGACAAGAAACGTCGCGCCGGTCATCACAAGAAGTAAAACGGCGACGAAAAAGAGAACTGTCCTCCCTACCCCATTTCTGAACCTCTGTCCAGTTGCGCTCGAATTTCGCTTGTCCTCATACTGAAGCTGTATTGCTTGGCTTCAGTTCTTCAGGCTACGAGTCTGGCGGTGCTCTTCGCGAATGTTTTGCGCCATGGAATGATGTTGATTTGGAGGAAACATGACTCGCCCCCTTGGATGTGCCCTCGCGCTGATGGTGTTTGGGGTAGCCGCGACAGCGAAAGCCGACGGTACGGTCAACGTGAAATGCGGGGTAAATGAAGATCGCGTTTGGGTATACGAGTCATTGGTCGATTTCAACGTCGCCGCCAAATTGAAGTGCGGCGAACCAGTGCTAATCGTGGGCCGAGTGAAAGGTTACGTCAAAATCGAAACCGTGAACGGCGCTGAAGGCTACGTTGTTGATACGGCGTTTCCAAAATCCGCGCTGCCGCCGGAACCTCAAGAGAAGCCAAACGATGTAGAGTCTGCATCGCTCGCTTTTGCGGCGCGACGCCCGTCAAAAGGTTCGACGAAATCGCAAGCTGCAAGCACCACGGCTTCATCTAGCGCGGACTCGACGGCGTCTAGCGCCGTCGTCGCCGGCAACTCAACGCCCATGGCATCCGCGAGTACAACAACTCAGACAGCGACTGATGCGAACGCGACGAGTGCTCCGCCCCAAGTCGCGATGGCAGTGTCAACGCCAATAACTGCACCTGCTAGTCCGATGAACACCACGACTTCCACTTCGGTGGTTACAAGTAGTGCTGCAAGTGATGCATTAGCAAGCGCTCCGCTTCCCGTAAAACCCCAAACAGCCGTGGTCGTTCCTCCGCCCGCTGCAACAACGGCTCGGACGATCGAGGCGTCCCGCGCGACGTCCCCCGCTCCTGTTGTTGTCGCGAGCAATGCACTGTCTAGCGTGCCGGTGAGTAGCAATCCCAACTATGCTCAGCCGCCAGTCGCCACTGTGTCGGCTACTGCCGCTGCGTCTAACCCGGTCGCCGATATCGCGACTGTCGAACCCGCTACAGTTCCGCCTGCCCCGGTCGTGCCCAAAGCCTCCGCCAGCAATTCCACTTTACATCCTGCGCCGTCGCGAACGATGAACACGGAGCCCAGGGCACTGGCGGTTCCGGAAATAAAGGTTTCAGGGACCACGCCGAATGTCGCGACTCCAACGAGCTTGCCCCCAACTCCTAAAGTGGAGGCCGCTATGTCGGCTCCAGCCGCGCCCGTGCGAGCTCCAGCTTCGGCTCCCGCGTCAAATACCGCTGCGCCGGCTCTTGCAGCGCCCGCAATCGCACCAACGTCCATTGCGGCTGCGGCTGTGCCTCCGCCTGCACCAGCGCCGCCTGTGCCAATGCCTGCGAGCCGTCCCATCTCGAATGCGGTCGCAGAAAACAGACCCGCGCCAGCGACATTTCAACCAGTCTCTAATCCAATTTCACGCCCAGATGCGGCGACAAAAAAGCCACCTGTAAATCCGGATGAAGATGAAGATACATCAGTCAAGGCGCTGGAAAATGAAAACGCTAACTGCACGGTATTCTTCACTGCCTACGGTCTGTCGCCGAATCAATATAAGTGGATCGCACAGAACCGGCTGAAAGCATTCCCTAGCGTTTGTCCAGCGCCCAGCCCTTCAATGGTGGATTTCGTTGTGATCTTCACGCACGACGTTGCGTTTTATAACGTCACCATGCCGGATGCCGTTCACTTCGAAACGAACGGATTCTCAGACTGGACGCCGCTTACAACGGTGGATACGGCTTTGATGAATGCTTCCGACGCGGACAAGAGCCATCACGAATACGTTTGGGTGTTCCGCACCACGCGCGGCGCATTCGATCCGGCTAAGTTTTCCGCCCGTCGCCGTCCGCTTTTCTCGAAGTCCGAGACCAACACGCTCGGCTCTCGCGGCGGCTTCCATACGGTTATGGATGCGCTCACCTTCATCGAACAGAACGGAGCGAATCGCTAGTGCGGAAGAATCACTGACTTGGCCCTGAGTTAGCCCTCGAAACTCAACACAATCCCAATAACCTCTCCCCCATGGCCTTCGCGCGCGCATTTGATTCCTCACGCGATCCCATACGCGATTTACCTTAGGTGTTACTTTTGGCTGGCTTAAAAATATCTTTTAGCCGAAGCTGTATTTGTTGCGCTAACCGTAGGACGGAGACAACGATGTTCGGCGAGATTCTGAAGAAGTGGCCGCTGTTCCGGCAAATCACGGAAAATGCAGATGGTACCGGCAGAGAGGCCATGAGCGAACGTACGCGCAATTTGCGCGTGCGCAATTCGGGCACGCAAGTGACCCGCTCGATCTGCCCCTATTGCGCCGTCGGCTGCGGCCAGCTCGTCTACCATAAAGACGGAAGACTTGTTTCCATCGAGGGTGATCCGAAATCGCCCATTTCGAGGGGCCACCTCTGCCCCAAGGGTTCGGCGACCTACGAACTCCACACTCATCCCGGCCGCCTGGCGAAAGTCCGCTATCGCCGCCCCCGTTCGACTCAATGGGAAGATCTCGACCTCGAAACCGCCATGGACATGGTTGCCGATCGCGTGTGGGACACGCGCGAGCGCACGTTCGCGGAGAAGAAAGACGGCGAAGTTGTAATGCAAACGACCGCGATGGCGCACCTGGGCGGCGCCACTCTCGATAATGAAGAAAATTACCTGATCAAGAAACTTTTTTGCTCCGGCCTGGGCATGGTCTGCATCAGCAACCAAGCCCGCATATGACATAGCTCGACGGTGCCCGGTCTGGGTACCTCCTTCGGACGCGGTGGCGCAACAACCGCCCTGCAAGATCTTCAAAACGCGGATGCGATCCTGATCATGGGATCGAATATGGCGGAAAATCACCCGGTCGGTTTCCAATGGGTTATCGAGGCTCGTGAACGCTGCGGAAAAGTCATTCACGTCGATCCGCGCTTCAGCCGCACGTCCGCGATGTCGGACATCTGGGTGCCCCTGCGCGCCGGCAGCGATATCGTCTTGCTGGGCGCGATCGTTAAATACATTCTCGACAACGAGAAGGATTTCCGCGAGTACATCCTGCATTACACCAATGCGGCCGTAATTCTGCGCGAGGATTTCAAAGATACAGAGGATCTCGACGGCTTGTTCTCAGGCTGGGACCCATGCAAAAAAACTTACGACACCAAGACTTGGGCGTACGAAGGCGCACCTGTAAAGGAGCCGGGGCAAGACGACACGGCAGGCGGCGGTCACGGCAAGGACCGCGGCGGCGAGAAATCCGACGAGAACGTCTATCACCAGGATTTCAGCCTGCAACATCCTCGCTGCGTCTATCAAGTTTTAAAACGCCACTTTTCACGTTATACGCCCGAGCTCGTAGAGAAACTCTGCGGCGTTCCCCCGGAGGTGTTTTTCAAACTGGCTGACGCATTCTGCGAAGCTTCGGGGCCGGAGAAAACAGGTGCCATCTGTTATGCGGTCGGCTGGACGCAACACTCCGACGGCACGCAAGTAATCCGCACGGCGGCGATCCTGCAATTGCTGCTCGGAAATATCGGCCGTCCGGGCGGAGGCATTCTTGCACTCAGGGGCCATGCTTCAATTCAAGGCTCGACGGACATTCCCACGCTCTACGACATTCTTCCCGGCTACCTGCCGATGCCATTTTTGAACGCCGGCGAAAATTCGCTCGCAGATCATCTCGAAAAGCACAAAACGAAAACCGGCTGGTGGTTCAATTTCGACAAGTACATGATCAGCCTGTTGAAAGCGTATTACGGAGACAAGGCCACCAAGGAAAACGATTTCGGTTTCGATTGGCTTCCGCGCGTCACAGGCGATCATTCGCATTTCGGGTACTGGTTGGAAATGGCGGCAGGCAACGTCGAAGGTCTTTTTGTGATGGGTCAAAATCCGGCCGTGGGCGCGCCCAATTCCCGCCTGGAACGCAAAGCTCTAGCAAAATTGAAATGGCTGGTAGTGCGCGACATGGTGGAAATCGAAACAGCTTCGTTCTGGCTGGACTCGCCCGAGGTCGGGCGCGGAGAACTCGAGCCTTCGGAAATCGAAACCGAAGTGTTTCTATTTCCCGCCGCCGGCTCTGCTGAGAAAGAAGGCTGTTTCACCAATACGCAGCGCCTCATTCAATACCACCAAAAAGCGGTGGACCCACCGGGTGACGCTCGCAGCGAATCCTGGTTCATGTATCACCTGGGCCGTCGTTTAAAAGCGAAAGCACGCCAGGACGACCGCCAGCGCAACGCTGGCCTCAACGCGCTCACTTGGGATTATTCGGTAAAAGGCGAAATCGCAGAACCCGTGATCGAAGAAGTCCTGCAGGAAATCAACGGCTGGACGGTCGCAGACCATAAATTAGTTGCTGGTTTCCGCGATCTCAAAGCTGACGGTTCCACCGCCTGCGGCTGCTGGATTTATTCCGGGATCTTCCCGAACCCCGACGAGAACAAAGCAGACGAGCGCGAGCCGCGTGATCGGCTCGGTCACGGATGGGGTTTTTCTTGGCCCGCTGATCGCAGAATTCTCTACAATCGCGCCTCCGCACGCCCCGACGGTCGTCCCTGGAGCGAGCGCAAGAAACTCGTTTGGTGGGATGAGAATAAGAAGGAATGGACCGGCACGGACGTACCGGACTTCACCAAAACGAAAGCGCCTGACTACAAGCCAGCCGAAAATGCCGAAGGCGATGATGCCATCGCCGGCGACAAGCCTTTCATCATGCATCCCGACGGTTTCGGCTGGATCTGGGTTCCCAGCGGCTTGAAGGATGGCCCTCTACCAACTCATTACGAGCCGCTGGAATCTCCAATTAAGAATTCGTTGTACCCTGAACATCCCACGGACCCGGCCACCAACAGAATGCAGCGCTGTGATAATCAATACGCGAATTCCCCTGATCCCCGTTTTCCTTATGTTCTAACGACCTATCGTCTCACCGAACATCACACGGCTGGCGGAATGACTCGTTACCTTTCGCACTTGGCTGAGTTGCAGCCGGAATTGTTCTGCGAAATTTCGCCGGAACTGGCAGCGCGATTGGGAATTGTACATAGCAGCTTCGTCACCGTGGCGACCGCGCGCGGAGTGATCGAAGCGCGGGCCATGGTTAGTAAACGAATCCGCCCGATCCGTTTGAACAGTAAGATCGTCCACCAAGTAGGACTTCCCTACCATTGGGGATACAAAGGCCTGGTGACTGGCGATATCGCCAACGATTTACTTGCCATTTCCGAAGAACCGAATGTCCGCATCATGGAATCGAAAGCATTGTTGTGCAACTTGATTCCGGGCAGGAGAGAGCGCGGGCCCGAAGCTCTCGAGGAGTTTGAGGAGTTCATGAGACCCCGACGCATTACCAGGGATATTCCATGAGCGGCGTTACCGCGTTTCTCACAGATTCCACTCTGTGCATTGGCTGCAAAGCTTGCGAAGTCGCGTGCAAAGAATGGAACCAGGTGCCCGAGGACGGTTTCACCTGGCGCGGCATGTCTTACGACAATACCGGCGGCCTCGGCCACTCGACGTGGCGCCACGTTAAATTTGTCGAGGACGGCGCTTCGGCTGGCTTCGGGGGAAACTCGCCCGATGTTTTTTCCTGGGGATTTTCTTCGGACGTATGCAAGCACTGCGAAAATGCGGGCTGCCTCGAGGCCTGCCCGACTGGCGCGATCGTGCGCACTGAATTCGGCGGCGTCTATATTCAGCCTGACGTCTGCAACGGCTGCGCGTACTGTGTGGTAACGTGCCCGTTCGGCGTGGTCGAACGCAATCCGGCCGACGGCCGCGCCTTCAAATGCACATTTTGCTACGACCGCCAGAAAGAAGGCCTCAAACCTGCTTGTGCCGCCGCGTGTCCAACCGAATCCATAAAATTCGGCAAAATCGATGACATGGCTGCAGCGGCAGATAAGCGCATGGAACATTTGAAGGACCTCGGCTTTGACGATGTGCATCTCTACAACCCGGTCGAATCTAGCGTGGGCGGAATTCACGCGCTATTCATCACCCGAGGCGATCCTAAAACTTACAACCTGCCGCCAAATCCAGAAGTGCCGACGAAATATTTGCGCCGGGGTTGGACTTCCGCGGGAGTTGCCGCAGGAATGATGGTCATTGGCGCTCTGCTCGCATTTTTGGGTAACGGTGACCGGTCGTGAGTTCTTCTTCCTTTCCGCCCGATCCTGATTCTTTTGCCGCACGCGAACAGCGTCTGAAAGAAATCCGCAAGCAAGCCGACCGAGAGCTACGCGCAAAGACAAACGGCAACGAGAAATTACCACTCGTTGGGATTGCTTCGCCTGAAACCGGTTACTACGGCATGCCGCTTCTCAAGAGGCCGGCCTGGACTTGGGAAGTGCCGATCTACTTCTTCGTTGGTGGTGCTGCGGGCGCTGCGGCAGTTGTTGGCAATGTCGCCAAAATGACCGGCGCTGATCCGAAGTTAGTTAACGACGCTCGTTGGCTCGCGGCAATTGGTGGCGCGATTTCGCCTGCGCTGCTCGTCGCTGATCTCGGCATGCCCTCGCGATTCATTCATATGCTGCGTGTGTTCAAGATTCAGAGTCCGATGTCGGTTGGCTCTTGGACGCTGGTCGCGTTCTCTACGAGCAGCGCAGCTGCGGCATTCACCAGCGCCGTGGGAAAGCGCAGGTATGCGAATGGTTTGATTCGCGTCTTCGAGAATGCGACGGATTTCTGCGCTGCGCTTTCTGGTCTGGTGCTTTGCACTTATACGGGAGTTCTGCTCGGCGCGACAGTAATTCCGGTGTGGAATGAAAACGTATCCATTCTGCCCGTTCACTTTGCGGCGTCGGGACTGAGTTCCGCGGTTTCTATCCTCGAGCTGCGAGGCAATTATTCGCCAGCGCTCAATTCGCTAGGAATCGTTTCCGCGCTGTGCGAAACCGCTGTCGGCGCTATGCTCGAAGCTCGTAAGAAACCGGCGCAGGAACCACTGCACAAAGGCAAGTCGGGTTGGTTAATGCGCGCCGCGGGTTTACTCACCGGCCCGATACCGCTGCTGCTGAGGCTGCTCGCGGGTAATTCCAGAGGTCCGCGTAGCAAGAGGTTACGGAATGCCGCGGCGATTTCCGCGATCACCGGATCGCTGGTTACTCGCGTCGCATGGGTTCAGGCAGGCAAGGAGTCGGCGCTGGATTCCGCGATTCCTTTGGAACTCCCGTCGGCTTCCGAGAAAGTCCTAAAATCCCGCCAGCCTCGCAGCCTCCGCTAGCCTCGACGCAAATTCACCGTCCCTCATTCACAATCCATCATCCGTAAACGCGATTCAGATCGTTCCCTCCGACTTCCGTCGCCCACTCGCAAGTTGCGCCGCCGAACAGAAACACCTGATTGACTATGCAGGTCGGCTATACCACAGTTTCAGGTTGTCGCAATAACGGCGATCCTTCGGCCCATTCTGTCGGCCCATTCTGTCGGCCCATTAACGTAGTTCCGAAATATTTCATGCGGTCATTCTAATCTTGGAGTAGGTCATGATGAAAACTGGTACTCGCATCGCAGCATGCGCGATCTTGTTACTTCCCGCTGCCTTCTTAGCAACGACGAAATCCGCCGCTCAGCAGTCTGCCGCAAAAACCGCCACTAAGACTTCATCGAAGCCTGCGAGTGAGGCCGATATCAAGCGCGGGAAATATCTGGTGGAAGAAGTGGCGAAGTGCAGTGAATGCCACACTCCTCGCGACACGCAAGGCCGACTTGATCCGGATCGCTGGCTGCAGGGCGCTCCGATTTGGATCACTCCGGTGAGACCAATGCCTTCTTGGGCTGACCGCGCGCCTGCTCTCGCTGGTTTTCCGGGTTACTCGGATGCCGATGCGGTGAACATCCTGGAGAAAGGAGTTGGCGCGAATGGTGAGGTCATCAGACCACCGATGCACATCTATCATTTGAATCATGCAGACACCGTCGCGATCGTCGCCTATCTTCAATCGCTTCCCAGCGGGCGCAAATAATTACCGGCGCGTGAAAGTGAGGTTTCAATTTGGCGCAGTGATTGTGCTGTACGTAATTTGCTGTATTGCGCCGCATGATACCTTAAGTAATGTAGTTTTGAGGAGGGGCTAAGTATGTATAGCGGAAGTAACAGAATAGCATCGAGAGAAGCGATCGAACGACGCGCCTACGAAATTTACATTGAGCGTGGCGCTGTGGAAGGGAATGACTTGTCCGACTGGCTCGCAGCCGAAGAAGAACTCATCGCCAAGTCCGAAAATATCGAAGTTCCGGATCAGCCACCAACCGATTTACCTGAAAGCGAATTGCGTTCAACCAAGTCGCGTCCGATAACGCTGCGAAAGAGCGTCAGCGCAAGTTAGGGTTTAAATGTAGCGCCGCGGTCTTTAGCGCGGCAGTTCACAACATCAAGCGGAATTTTGTACGATTCCAACGTGCGATTCCAAACCTAAGGGGCGTTAACAACGCCTCTTTTTATTTTTGCCCTTGTTTTTGAATTCGAGTTCGGCAACGCAATTCCACCGCACCTGGATGGCTTCGTTCATCCTGCTTACCCGGCGCTTCCGCGCCGGCTAACTTGTACCGCGCCTACGGCGCTTGTGTCCGAGTGCCGCAAGAAAGCTCGCATTCTTCCAGTGCACTTTTTTTTGAATTCTTTTCAGCGTTTCTCCTGATCGCTTCCACCTTGGTTCGGTTCACTCGTCCTGCTACTTGCCGCGAAATAGGAAGACTATTTCGATGATCAGGATGATTACCACTGCTAGTTCGAGTATGAAGCTGCGCGTCTGGTTGAATTGATCGACCATGAACCGGTATAGCTCGCCTGCTGTGCGCAATTTTTGATCTACCAGGCGGCGGTAATCCGCTACGCCAACCTTGGCCGCGGCCAGTCCGTATAGGCGCGCGTAAAACATGTCGCTCAGGAACTTGATCGCGTTGTCTACCTTTTCAGTTAACTCCATTACGTCAAGGCGTAACGTGTTCAAGCGAGCCGCCTCGCGTGAGAGGCGCCATGCTGCGACGACGCCGCTTTTGTGTTCGAGCGAACGATAGACATCGTCCAGGAGTCGGGTGAGCAGGCTGTCGTAGAAGCGAAATTCAAGCAGCTGCGTGTTGGCATATTCCAGTAATTGGATGGTCGTCGCCGCGCTTTCTTTGCCGCCGTACACCAGGGCTCCCGACCAGCCGACCACCAGTAGATCGGTTCGAGAATACGAGATGCTGGATTGGAGGACTTCTTGCGTTTCGGCGTCCGACAGGAAGACTGACTCGCCTCTTACGAGCTGAGCGATCTCTCTGGCGTGCGATGCGAGGAGGTCTTTCGCGCCAAGCACCGCGCCGTTGGCGTCGACTAATTCTTTGAGCTGGACTATAAAGTAGTCTTCGTTCAGGTACGTTTTGTACGGGCGTACCACTGCGTTGCCGGCATGCTTCAGTGCGTTTTGAAGCACTTCGTTGGCCTTGGCTTCCAGTTCCGGGGCACCAATCCAGCGGCTGGACTGCGAAACCAGGGAATCCCAATCGCCCTCGAATTTCAGCTCCATCTCAATGCTGACTACGCCGTAGTCGTAATACTTCGTTCTGCCTTCGATCATCTCGCCTGACTCTAAGACCATCAGACCGATTGGCTCGGTTACCGGCGGGCGTTCAAATTTCAGATAATGCGGGATTGGCAGAGGGCGGCCGACGCTGGCCTCTACGCTGCTGGATTGAAGGGTCGTGCGGAGTTTGTCGAGGTGGATCGATTCGCAGACGTCGTAGAGGAAGAGAACGCGAAAATGTCCCTGCACCGTGGCTTGGACCTCCGGCAACGATACAAGTATCTCACTCATCGCTTTGCTCGGAATGCTTGTCCGCAAATTGTCCAAAGCTTCCGGGTAGCAATTCTGCGACTGTTTGTTTTGTGTGAGTTACGGGGAGTTCTACTATTTCACGGGGTCGAAAAGTTCCGCGTGGCAATTCGGAGTTGAGGGCAGGCGGTTCGGTGCTGCTGGAAGGACATTTGTGGTATGAGCGCCGCTGTGATTCGGACATTAGACTTGAGCGACGGACGCAACATAGCAGTAACGTGTGGGCAGCGTTCGGCGGTCCATGCGCGATTTTAGCATCGGGGGTCGTGAGCGTCAAAAAAAGGGCGTGTACATCAGGGCGGCCGTGAATGAAAATTAGGTGCTTGAGCTGGTCCGGTTCGGCCATGGCGTGTCTATTGCCCGCGATGCGTCGACGCATTTCCGCAATAAGTGAGGCGAGAAATCGTCGGTCGTCTATCGCGATGAAAAGAAACTGCGAGCAGGACTCTAAAAGCAAGAAAGCAAAGGTCATGAGTTACTGGATTGACAGCGGGGGATCGGAGGAAACATGAAGCCGACAGGTCGTCCGAATGGCGAGGCCGCTTCAGCGAATATCACCAAGCGGATTCAAGAGCTGAGGGATTGGAGGGGACAGACCCTCGCTCATGTCCGTCAGCTCATTCACGATGCCGACCTCGACATCCAGGAGGAGTGGAAATGGGTGAAGCCCGGGTCGCCTGGCACCCCCGTCTGGTCCCATGACGGCATCGTCTGCACCGGGGAATCGTACAAGCAGGTCGTGAAGCTTACCTTCGCTCGCGGAGCCTCCATCAAAGACCCAAAGAAGCTCTTCAATTCCAGCCTGGAAGGGAACACGCGGCGTGCGATCGACCTCCGCGAAGGGGAGAAGATCAACGAAGCGGCCTTCAAACAACTCATCCGCGCCGCGGTGGCGGCCAACTCCACAGCGCGCGTTCAACGGGCAGCCAAGAAGAAGTAAGCCCAGCTCTCAAGAGGTATGACGTACGAACAGCCTTTCGCAAGGGGAGTTATGGGACGTAGGCAGGAGCTGGCTGATCCCTCCCACGAGTGTCACCCTATCCGGGCATCGTGCATGTTCCCGGATACGCCCTGTATTTTGAATGGCCGCTAAAGCAAGGTCATGACATTTGCGAAAGCAAAGAGCCCGTGGGACGCTGGCGCTACGAAACCTGCTGGCGTTTCGTGGGGATTAGTGGAAATCGTGGGAAGCGGTTTCGGCTTGGGTAATGGTTAGCGGTTGAACTTTTTCTACTTTTACTGAGATTACGTTGTCTTGATTTTGCAGGCGGCCTTCGATTAGCAGGAATTGCTGGTGGACGATTACTACGTGGTTTTCTGCGAATAGGCGTGGCGTGATTATGGCGTTGGCGATTCCTGTTTCGTCTTCGAGACTTAGGAAGACGAAGCCGTGCGCTGTACCTGGCCTTTGACGTGCGATTACGCCGCCTGCGAATCGGACTGAGGTGCCGTCTGGGAGTTTATTCAGCTCACTCGCGGTGACTGCTCCTTGGCGTTTCATTCGCGCGCGATGATATTTCATGGGGTGTGGGCCGACTGTCATGCCTGTGCCGCGGAAATCGGCGACCAGACGTTCTTCCGAGGTCATGGGCAAGAGGGGCGATTTGGGGATTGAGGTCTCCGCAGGCTCTGCGCCGTTCTCAGGTTGTATTTTTTCCAGTTCCCTACTTTCGTCACTTTCGATGCTGTTTTCAGGACACTGTTCGAGCAACGGACCCGGGTTGCGGGCTGCGCGTTCGATTTGCCATAGCGCGTCTCTGCGATGTGAGCCTTTTGTGCTTGCTATAAAATTTAATGCGCCTATTTCTGCTAATGCTGTTAGTTCTGGCTTGCGGATTTCTGGGACGCGTCGTTTTAAATCATCGATCGAAATGAAAGAGCGGACGTTGCGTTCGCGCACGATTTCGGATGCAATGTCGGCGCGTAGGCCTTTGGCGTAGCGCAGGCCCAGACGGACGTTGAAACTTCCGGCTTGTTTTTCCAGCCTGCAGAGCCAATCGGAACAGGTGACGTCGATTGGTCTGACTTTCAGGCCGTGACGCTGCGCGTCTTTTACCAGTGTGGCTGGTTGATAGAAACCCATCGGTTGATTATTTAATATGGCTGCGGTGAAGGCGGCCAGGTAATGACACTTCAAATAGGCGCTGGCATAGGCTAGCAGCGCGAAACTTGCTGCGTGCGATTCCGGGAATCCATATAGAGCGAAGGCTGTGATTGATTGGACGATTCTGTCTTGCACTTCTCCTGTGATTTCGTTTTTTTCCATTCCCTGGCGGAGGTTTCTTTCTACTTCTTTCATGCGTTTTTCGGAACGTTTGAAGCCTAGCGCGCGGCGTAGTTCTTCGGCTTGGCCTCCTGTGAATCCGGCGGCGATCATCGCCATTCGCAATAGTTGTTCTTGAAACAGTGGGACGCCTAGCGTGCGTGCGAGCACTGGCTCTAGTGAAGGATGCAGGCATGTGGCTGGCTCGCGTCCCTGGCGGCGTTTTAAATATGGATTGACCATTTTCCCTACGATCGGGCCCGGGCGGATGATCGCTACTTGCACTACGATGTCGTAGAAATGCGTGGGCTGCAGACGTGGTAGGCAGCTCATTTGCGCGCGGCTTTCGATCTGGAACATGCCTACTGTGTCGGCTTTGCGCAACGTTTCGTACACGATTGGATCGTTTGCTGGCAGGCGGCCTAGATCGATTTCTTCGCCGTAATCGTCGCGGATAATTTTCAGTGAATCTTCGAGGACTGCCATCATTCCCAGGCCCAGCAAATCTACTTTTACTATGCCCATGTCTGCGCAATCTTCTTTGTCCCATTGGACTACTACGCGGCCGGGCATTGTCGCGGGCTCTAGCGGAACTACTGAGTCTAGTTGGCCTTGGCAGACAACCATGCCTCCTGAGTGCTGACCCAGGTGACGTGGTAAATCCTGGAACTTGATGCAGAGTTCGAGGAATTTTCGGATTTGCGGGTGCTGCAAATCCAGGCCTGCATCTTGAAAATGGTGCGTTAGCGTGTCGTTTTCGTCTTTGTATTCCCAGGCGCCTACCAGGCTGGTGAGGCGATTCAGAGTTTCGGCGTCGAATGATAGGGCTTTGCCGATTTCGCGGGCTGCGGAGCGTCCACGATAGGTGATTACGTTTGCCGTCATCGCTGCGCCTAATTTGCTGTAACGCTCGTAGACGTATTGGATCGCGCTTTCGCGCTGGTCGCCGCTGGGGAGGTCGAGATCGATGTCCGGCCATTCGCCGCGCTCTTCGGAGAGGAAACGTTCGAAGAGCAAATCCATTCCTACTGGGTCGACTGCTGTGATGCCTAGCGCGTAGCAGACTGCGCTGTTGGCTGCTGATCCGCGGCCTTGTACCAGGATGTTGCGCTGCTGGCAGAAACGGACGATGTCCCAGACGATCAGGAAATAGCCTGCCAGGTCTAGCTTTTCGATCATTGCTAATTCTTTTTCGATTTGCGCGCGGGCTCTTTCATTTTGCGGGCCGTAGCGCGAGATCATTCCTTCGAGGGCACGTTCTCTGAGGAAATGTGATTGGGATTTTCCTGCGGGGACTGGGTATTTCGGGAATTCGTAGCCTAGATTGCTCAGGTCGAATTGCAGGCGGGATGAAACGATTTGAGTGTTGGCGATGGCTTCGGGGAGATCTGAAAATAAACGCGACATTTCTGCGGGGGATTTCAGATAGCGTTCGGAATTGCGCGCTAGCAGGCGGCCCGCTGTGCCCAGGGTGCGGTGGTTGCGGATGCAGGTGAAGACGTCTAGGACTTCACGTTGCTCTGGTAACGCGTAAGAGACGCCGTTTGTCGCTACTACTGGTAGATTTAATTTGTGCGCTATTTCAACGGCGGCGTGGTTGCGGGCTTCTTCTGTGCGGTCGAAGTGGCGCTGTAGTTCGACATATATATTGTTGCGACCGAAAAGATTGCAGAGTTGCGTGATGCATTTTGTGGCAGCTTTTATTCCATTGTGGCTTAGGGCGTACCCTAGCGGGCCTTCCCTTCCCCCTGTTAGGCATATCAGGCCGCGCGCTCTTTCTGCTACTTCTTCGTGGGAGACGTGGCCTTCGCCTTTTTTTGCGCGTAGCTTCATTAGCGTGATCAGGCGGCAGAGATTCTGGTAGCCTGCGCAGGTTTCTACCAGCAGCGGGAAACGCCAGCCGTCTTTGGACGTGACTTCTGCGCCGATGTGCGCGCGCAGTGAGAGTTTTTTTGCAGCTAGATAAAAACGCGGGGCGCCGTAAACGCCGTCGCGATCCAGCAAGGCCATGTCTGACATTCCGCGTTCCGCGCACACTGTGGCTAGTTCTTCGGGGATTGATCCGCCTTCCAGAAAACTGAAGGCTGAGCGTGCGTGAAGTTCAGTGTAGGGGCCTGTATGCATTGGCGTTCGGATCGAATATTTGTATGGCTCTTTTTCTAATCGTACATGCCGCGTACGAACCAACTTTGTTGGTTGGAATCGTAATAAATGCAATAAAGTCGCCTTTGAACTTGCGCGTTTGAAGTGGCCTTTCCATTTGAATTGCGGAATTGAATTTCCAGATCCCATTCGTCCTGATGCCAGGAATTTTCCCGCCACCAGTCGCCTGACGTGCGCCAGGGTCCTGATGCGGCTACTACACGGCCGTACAGACCGCGGAAAAATACTTTTGTGGGGCAGCCTTCGTTTACTTCGACTCTCGCTGGGACGTTCGGGCGGAAAATTCTGTAACCGGTGGCTGGTCGGCTGAATGGAAGCCTTCGATTGGGGCTTGATACGTCGCCCGACACGGGCTTTCTTTGTGCGGTTTTTGTTCTCGCACACTTTTTGGAATCATCCAGTTCCGGCACGAATCGGTTCATGCGGAATTCGCCGGGGTGATGCGTGTCTACTAATTCGGGGGAGCCGATGTTTGCGTTGCCGACGAGTTTGGCTAGGCGCGCTACCGTGAGTTCGAGTTTTTCTGGATTTGGAGAGCTTGGGACAAATAGTCCGCCTTGCGTCGTGCGTGGCCGGGCGGTATCGGCTGCCAGGGAAATCTTCACTATGGATCCGGCAGGTGGGTCGGATTGCAATTGCAGGCGCAGCAATTTCAAGAGCATTTTGGAATCCCGCATAGGGACCGGTAACTGCAAAATCTTTTTGTACGGTTTGCCCTTCGCTTTGCGATCGGCGGATGCTGAGATTGGGGTTGCGCGGAGTTTTATTTCGCCGTGAGTCGCGTCGAGATCTGGTTTCTCGAACAGGTCGCCTAAATCGAATTTCAATCGGATGGCTGAAGCTGCGAGCGAACGTGTTTGTAGACGTGCGCACATTTGATCTAGGAGGCGGCCTAGCAGGAATGACAATGGCTCGAGATCTTCGACGGCGTCTTCGAGTTCCATTTCTTCTTCTGTGTGCTCTTCGGGTTCGGCGAGGACTATGGAACGTTCCGTTGCGCCGCGCGCTAGTTCGCGCAGATGGACTCCTTCTTGACCTAATCGTTCCGACAATTCCAGCACCGGCAGCGCTGCCAGTGCCTGGCAGGTTCGTATGCCCCAGCGGTCTAGAGTTTCCAGGGCTTCTGGGGATGGTGAGAGTGCGTGGATTGGCAGAGTACTTAGGCACTTTTCTTCTTCGCCGGCGGGAATCAGAGTGATGCCTGGGAAACCGCGGGCTGCGTGAAGGGCCGCTGCTGGGTTTGCGGCGATGGCTACATGTACGTATAGGCCAAGATTGCTCGCGCGTTGTGCGATTTCATTGGCAATGTTTTTGTGGTCGCCGAATAGCGATGTCAGGCCTGAGACATCGGTGATAATTGTGCCTGGGGCTTGATCTTCGATGCGCGGGGAAATCGACCAGCCCAGATCGAGTAATGCTGCGTGCGCGGTTTTTTCTTGCGCTCTGGAACGTGGGCGGATTTCTACTCCGAATAATTCTGCCTGTAGCTTTGCCATGCCTAGTTGGATTCCCGCGCGTGCGGCCGTTTCGTTTGCCGCTACCACCGTAGTGAGTGGAGGTGTGCCGTCTACCAGGGCGATTGCAGTCTTGTGGGGATGGTTTTCGCCGCGTGTTACCGCTTGCACCATGAAATTCGGGGCGTGAATTGATGCGAATGGCATTTTTTTGTGAGCTCAATGGCAAAATTGAGAACCTTTACGGCGATTCAGAGCAAGTCAAAAGCAATGCGAATGGGAGACGCTTCGCCCACACGCTATGTTGTGGCTAACAAAAACCGAAGGTCCTTCGCTTCGCTCAGGATGACGGCACAATTCAAAAGCAAAACCGGGCGCAGCAAGCAGCGCCTCTAGGAATGCAAAATCCCATTGCCGACGGGCGGCGCTGATGGCAAAGATACGAGCCAATTCGCCTACCTGTTCTTCGACCTGCTACGGCAGGGCCTCAGGGTAAAAAGGTAGCCGTTACAAATTCAACCGCAGATGCAAATCCAAGGAGCCGACGAGACGCCGACGTTACCAATTGCGGCCTTGGCATGCCGTGCCGTTCGAATTCAAGTACCTCACCGGCTGAATATGTTTTGTCTAACGCTCGATGTGCTTCTGCCGGCTCTTGAATGCGGGGAGGCAATAGTTGCTCCGCATATGTTTTGTCCATCGCTGGATATGTTTCGGCTGCTGCTTGAATGCGAGAACGGGATACCTCGCAGCTCGCGCTTAATCCTCCGAACAGCCAGCCGTAGGAGTGCTTTATAAAATCTGCTTGGTCTGTGGGAACTAGTCGCGGCCAATTTGTTGCTTCATTTTTCAGGCGTAGTCCTAACGCGGCGCAGGTTTTTGCGTTTGATTCTTGTGCCAGGAATACCAGGATTGTTGGCGTGTCTTCTACTGCGCGACGGAACCGGTACCATGATTCCAGTGGGATGTGACGCACCAGGCGTGGGGGGATATCACTTAGATCGACGGCGATTAGACCGAAGCCGCCGCCTTGCAGCAGCAGATCTGTGGCGCGTAGCGCTTGTTCGATATTGTGGCAGCGGACCCATAGCAATTTTTTTAGTTCTACGCCTGCTGCTTCGGCGGAATGTGGGTCGAATGCGTCGGCGCCGTCTATCAGGGCGCAGGCTTCGTGGCGGGCTGTTCTAGCGTTCAGGGCTGAGAGAAGCAGGCTGGTGCGGCCAGAACAGGATGGGCCGAAAATTTCTGTCAGCGCGCCGCGCGGGAGACCGCCTGTTAGTGAATCGATTTCGGGGATGCCTGTGGAGACTGTTGTGACTGTCTTGCGATCGCGAAAGGTGAACGGAGCGGCGATGCGGCCTGCCAGGGCTTGTTCTACTTTTGAGCGGAGTGCTGTTGAGTTAGCGGCCATGGGTTAATTGCGCGTCAAAAGGAAGCGGTTTTATATTCGCCTTTTGTTCGCCTAAACAATTTTCCTATGAGCTCGAGGTGATTGTCAACTGGCCATTCCTTCCCTTCTCTGGGGACGCAGCAACCAAAAAACTGCACGCTACAAAACCTTTCAAAGATCGCTCGAGATGCCGGACGATGATGCTCGTGGCAACTCGCCAAAATAAACAGACAAGGCAATTCGCCCACCTTTAAGGTGGCCGCTACAAATTCGACGGCAGTTGAGACATACATCGCTACACATCTAAGAAAGCAAGCCCGCGACACGAGCTCCGACCAACTGAAAAAAGGTTTCGTAGGGCTCGTCGAAAGGCAAACGCGGACTGATTCCATACACGACGGAGGCCTGAACGGACAGTCCGAGCAGACAGAGAGGAAGGACATAGGCGCTCGTGACTGGCTCAGGCCAAGGATGGAATGTGTGGTTGCTGAAACATTTCTGTAAATGCTGCACCAGCGTGGGGGTATCCGAATTCAAAGCGTTGGCCCATGGCCAGCGGTCAAGATCCAGCAAACCGTTGACGGAAATAGCGCTTTCGGCCAGGATCGGCGCGCCTTCTCTGAACAGATACAGAACCGCGGAAGGAATGTCCTCGGGACCGTCGCGTAGTTCTTCAGCAATCGTTTGCGCGAAACGGCCGAGTGATTGCGTCTCCAGTAGTTGATCCTGTGCCAGAGATTTCACTGTTATCCCGAGCAAGGTGCGAAGACGCCCTTCGCTCAGGACCTGCTCGGTGGTTTCGCTGTAGACCACGCGTGCCGCGGACGATTCCGTCTTTGTCACGGACGGGGCTGTAGCTATAGGTCCAATATACCTCCTCCAATTTTTCGTTTCGATTTATGGGAACGAGCTGGTTGATATTCCAGGTGGAATGATCCTGGCTCATCACTTCTTCGATTTGGGGACCGACGATTGACCATATCTCGGGCCAGCATTCGATGTCGCGTTGTCCGATAGCGGAGGGATGACGCCGATTATAAGCTGGCAACGCAGGAATATGACGCGAAGCTTCACAGCGATGGGCTTAAGCTAGAGGAGGTCGCGGCGATTCAACGCGGCACCGCGGTTCGCGGCGTGCTGAATCTTTCTGCGAGCGGACGTGGGACGATTCAGGATCCTCAACTGGAAGCGAACCTATCCCTGCAACAGCTGGTAGTTCACGATTACCCGATTTCAAATCTTTCCGCGCAAGTTACCGTGGCGCACGAGCATGCCAATCTTACGATGCGTTCCGCGATCGACCAGGGGTCCGTCGAAGGAAAAGCGGATGTTGGACTGACTGGCCAGCGTGATGTAACGGCTAGTCTGGATGTGAACGCGCTTCCCGTCGCT
Source organism: uncultured Acidobacteriota bacterium (assembly GCA_963703675.1). Lineage (GTDB taxonomy): Bacteria > Acidobacteriota > Terriglobia > Acidiferrales > UBA7541 > Palsa-295. The sequence continues at coordinate 634,980 of CAVPFH010000022.1, forward strand.
GCTGTGCTGGCGAATTTTCTTCCGGCGCAAAGCTCGGACGTGAAGGGGCAGACGGAAATTCATTTGACGCTGCACGGACCGCTGCAAACACCAATGCAGATGCAGGCGCACCTCGAAATTCCTACGCTCGATGTGTCGAGTGGGAGCCGAAATCGCGCTGGCTCGGCCTTTGAAGGCTGACTATCGCAAGGGGACCGTCACGCTCGCGCCTACTCAGATTCAAGGGACGGGGATGAACCTTACGCTGGAGGGCGCTGTACCGTTCAAGGGCGGGGCACCTTCTTTTACGGCGAACGGGACGGTCGACCTCGCTGCGCTGCAGAAATTCGCGCCGAGCGTGCGCTCATCCGGGCGCATCGACATTCATCTGGATAGCCAGGGCCAATCCGTGGACGCTGGCGTTCAAGGTCAGCTACGCGTTACCGATGCAGTTTTTTCTACCGACACGATTCCTGTGGGGATCGAGGGCTTGAATGCGCAGATTAATCTTTCCGGGACTCGAGCGGATATTGCCAAATTCACGGCGACTGCGGGCGGCGGGACCGTGACAGCACCAGGGTTTGTGGCTTACGGCAAGGAGACGGCGTTCAATTTAAGGATGGAAGCCAAGTCTGTGCGCATTCGCTACCCTGAGGGCTTGCGTTCCATTCTGAGCGGGCGAATCAATCTGGCCGGAAGTCCTAATGATTCGAATTTGACGGGGCGCGTGATGGTCGACCGGCTCTCGTTTACGCAAGCTTTCGATTTGTCCACTTTTGCTTCGCAGTTTTTCAGCCCGCATTGGCCCAGGCCGATATCATTCACCTGCTTGCTTTCGGGAATACGAATGCGGAGGCTGCTTCGACGCCGACTTCATCAGCTACGTCGAGCGCTGAATCTGTGTTGGCTGAAGGCGTGACCGGGCAAGTGGCGGGTAAGTTGGAAAACTTCACCGGGATTTCGCAGTTGTCGATAGATCCGCTGGCTACGAATAGTCAGGCCAGTAATCCTGGAACGCAGGTCGCGATTCAGGAGCGTGTCACGGGGAGCTTGCTTTTAACTATCAGTACGGATGTGAACTCTACCCAGAATCAGTTGATTGAGTTGCAGTATCAGGTGAATAAGAAGACCTCGGTGACCGTGCTGCGCGATCAGTATGGTGGGTACGGAATTGATGTGCGTCTGCATAAAGTGTTTTGATGGCCCGACTCGCTAAAGTTTCCTGTGCCGCCGCAAGAAGGTGTGGGCAAGTGTCAGTTGGCCTCGACGGCACAGAACAGCAGATTCCGGTCCCAGGCATTCTTTATGTCACCCGAAGTTCGTTCCTTGCCTCAAGATTAGCCCGTCGTGGCCTTGTGGGTGTGCGAGTCCGAAACGCGACGAATGATTGGAGGCGCGTGCAGGACCTAGGTGCGAGGCATGTGTCGCGCTTACGGCAATTGGCGGCGAGGAACGGCTGCAGGATATCCCCGACCACCGATCAAGAAGTGCGTTACGACGTGGGTTTTGGGCGTTCCCGCCGCATCATGTCGAAAGTGGCTTGGATTTCTTTGTTCGTTGCTAGCTGCTCCACTGGTATTGATAACCGGCGGCGCCAGTTTGGGCGTTCGAAATTTGTCGCTGGCAAGTTGACCTGCGAGACCTCGCCTGTGAGATTTTCAACTTGCAGCATTGCTATAGCTGCTTTGCAGCGTGCTAAGTAGCCGTGCACCGCCAAGCATAGTGATGGGTTGTTTGCGTCCTCGCTGGGCTCGAAACCTTCTTTGCGCAGGGCTGCCAGCAGCAGAGCCTTTTCTTCGGCGCGCTGTTTTTTATGACTTTCTGCGACCCTGAGATCCGGGTAGAGATCGTGGCGCTTGCGTAATTCGATGTCGTCGAGTGCCCACCAGCCGCGTAACGTGGGCAGATCGTGGCTTCCTACTGTTGCGATCGACAGCTGCGGGTAATGCTCCGGCAATATGAACGCGCCGTCATTTTCTTCGCGTTCGAAATACAAGACGCGGTAGGAGAGTATTCTGTATTCCGCGAGGCGTTCGCGGAAACCTGCAGGTACCGTGCCGAGATCTTCTCCGATTACCAGACACTCGTTGCGCCAACTCTCGAGCGCTAGAATACCGGCCAGGTCGTCGAAAGGATACGTTACGTACGCGCCTTGCGATGGTTTGTTGCCGCGCGGGATCCAGTAAAGATGTTGGAGGCCGAGGACGTGGTCGATGCGGAGCGCTCCAGCGTGACGCATGTTGGCGCGGATTAGCTGGATGTAATCTTGATAGCCTCGCTCCCGCAGTTTTCGCGGATCGAACGGGGGAAGTCCCCAATCCTGACCGGCTGGATTCCAGAGGTCGGGCGGGACGCCCACGTGGGCGCTTTCAATTACCGTGTCTTGTTGAACCCAGGATTCCGCCCCCCTCGCGTCCGAGCCGACTGCCAGGTCGCGGTACAGGCCCACGACCATCCCCTCGGAGTCCGCACGCTTCGCGGCGTTTGAGAGCTGCGAATCCGCAATCCATTGCGTCCACAATAGAAATTCTATTTCGTCGGCGTGTTCGGCCGCGAAACGCTCGACACCGGTGGAATCGGGGCGCCGGAATTCATCGGGCCAGGCTCGCCAGTCTGAGAGCGAGAAATCCTCGTTGGCCAATTTCATGCGAATGGCTTGGAACACGCAGAACGGGGTGAGAGGAGAGCCACTTTCAAAGACAAATTTAGCAAACGCCTTTCTTCTTTCGTCGGAGCCATTACTTCTGAAATGTGAGAACATCGCGCGTAAAGCGTCCCACTTCAGTTTTTTCACGGATTGATAATCCACGGCCGTGGCTGCTCGGACTTTCGCGAGTTCTTGCGAAAATTCGCTGGTGCCGATTAGCGTCTGTGCTGCCGTGGAGGATGCGAACTCCGGAATAGCGCTGACATCGATATTCAGGACATTCAAATAAAGGCGGCTGGCGGGTGAATATGGGCTGGCGTTCTCCGGAGCGTCGAGAAACATTGCGTGCAGTGGATTGAGTCCAATTACCGAGGCGCCGGACCTTGCCGCCAGATCGATCAAGGCTCCCAGATCGCTGAAATCTCCGATGCCCCAGTTATGCGCTGATTTCAATAAATACAGCTGCACGGCGAGGCCCCAGATTCGTTCGCCCTTTTGCAGCGCAGATGGTAACCAGCAGCGCGGCGGAGTGACAATCAGCGGCATAACGGAGTCTTCGACTTCGCAGCGGTGGTAACCGAGTGGAAGTCTTTGCGACAACCTCAGACGCCTAACCGGTTTTTTCCGTGCGCTATTCTTTGAGCTGGCATTTGTCGAACGGGCTGTGCGGATCGTTCCTTCGAGTGCAGTGGTTCCGTTCTCCAGCACCACACGCCAATGCAGGTTGGTGTCGCTATGGGTACCGTTTATGGGAATACGGATTGGCTGCTTGTCTTCTCTGACGACGAGTACAGGAGGCAAACGGCGAAGGCTTTCGGCGGCTTCGATTTCTTTGAGTTTGGCCTCGGCTTGTGCTTCGCCGGCTACTTCGCATTGCATGGTGGCCAGCACGGAACTGATTACATCTGGGGGGATGACCACGCGTTTTCCAGTTGCGTTGACGTACCGGGTTTCAATGCTCATCCGCCGAGCTAATTGCAGCAAGGATTTTTCGGCGGCTTGGCCTTTCAACTTAGCGGCTTTCAAGACAACCCCACTATTTCACGGTGATTGCACGATAGACCACAGTACGGACCAAGGTTGGACTCTGTGCGAATCGATGTCTCCGCCTTCACGCCAAATTACGCGGCCCTGGAAATCAAAATCCCTGGCCGGCGCATGATGGGAAAGGCATGCTTGCAAAATTAATCGGCTTGCATCTCCCAACTGCCATTTGACGTTTAAAACTTCTCCCGCGGTTACGTACGTCGTCTCGCCGCCCATTATATTAGTGAGACGCGGAACAATTTCTTTTTCGCGTAGGGCCAGGATGTCTCGATACCAATGCAGCCATTGACGATGGGGCGCCGTTCGCGTTTCTTCCCACTTTAACCTCGCCGACTCGAAGGTTGCCGGCGCCACGGGGTCGGGAATTTTCTCTCTGGCTGCCGGATCCTGAAATTGCGGGAAGCTTGCGAATTCTCCGCGTCTGCCGTTGCGGACTGCGTCCGCAAGGTCGCCCGTGAAATCGCAGAAGAATGGAAACGGTTGTGATGCGGCCCATTCTTCGCCCATAAACAACATTGGTATTTGCGGGCACAGAAGATAAATTGCTGCGACTGCGCGAACGGCTTCCGGTCTTGCGATGGCGGTCAATCGTTCGCCGAAGGCGCGATTGCCCACCTGATCGTGATTTTGGATGAAATCAACAAAAGCTACCGGCGTCAGATTAGCACTCGGCTCGCCACGCGACTTCCCTTCCGCAAATTTTGATGCCTCACCTTGATAGGTAAAGCCCTCGGCTAACGCGCGGCCGAGCGTGTTGAGGTCGCCGGCGTAGTCCATGTAGTAGCCGTCGGTTTCACCGGTCGCCGCCGCATGCAGGCAATGATGCAGGTCGTCATTCCATTGCGCTTCGTACCATCGCGGCTTATTGCGGCCGGTTCGCGCGAGGAATCTTGATTGGTTGGCGTAATTCTCCAGCACTAAATGAACGTGACGATCCGAGTCCACTGATTGGTGAACCTTTTCGGCCAGTTCCTCGAGGATGTGTGTGCGGCTTTCGTCAATGATGGCGTGAACCGCATCGAGGCGCAGTCCATCGAATTGGAATTCTTCGATCCAATAAAGCGCGTTGTGGATTACGAAATCGCGAACGGGACGACTGTCTTGTCCGTCATAGTTGATGGCTTTGCCCCATGGCGTGTGATGGCGGCCCGTGAAAATAGGAGGCGCATACAGTGCGAAGTAGTTTCCGTCGGGACCGAAGTGGTTATACACAACATCGAGAAACACCATCATGTTCTTGCCGTGGGCCGCGTCGATGAGGGCTTTCAGGTCGTTAGGGGTACCGTATACGGAATCCGGCGCGTACAAGAGGACGCCGTCGTAGCCCCAGTTGCGCTTGCCCGGAAAATCGGCGACGGGCATTAGCTCGATTGCAGTGACGCCAAGGTCGCGCAGATGATCGAGCTTATCGATGATTGCGCGGAATGTGCCTTCCGGCGTGAAGGTGCCAACGTGCAATTCGTAGAGCACGCTCTCGTGCCAGGGGCGTCCGGTCCATTGATTATTTTTCCATTGGTACGACGCTGGATCGATGACCTCGCTCGGTCCGTGGACGTCTTCCGGCTGACGGCGCGATGCGGGATCGGGGACGCAAGTGTTATCTTCCAGCACAAATTGATAGCGATCTCCGGCTTCGGCTTCACGAAAAATTAACCCGTGCCAGCCCCCCGGTCGCTTCTGCATCGTCACCGGTTCATTGCGGTTCTGGAACAAGACGCGCACTTGATTTTGACCAGGAGCCCACAACGAAAAGCGCACGCCGCCTTCCGGGCGAACTTCGGCGCCGAATGGCATCGAGTGCGTTGGCCTGAGGAGCGTGGGCATTGGATAGTCGTTATTGCGAAGGTGTTTGACTGCTGCGCGACAATTCAAATGCGATTCGTCGCACTGCTCTGCCGGGCTCTCCGGGCGTTATTGCGGCAAAAAGCAAGAGAGAGCGGCCGGCGACTGTATATTTGTCCCCGGTTTTCATGTACGAGGTGTCTGAGCGGTCCGGGTCGTTCGTGTCAATCAGGCAAAGCCATCGATCTCCATCGTGAAATGTTGGCAGGGTAAGTTCAATCGGTTCGTGATCGGAATTCAAGGCGAGAAGGACTGTCACGTCGGCTGCCGGGCGTCGGATACCGCTCACTTGCGCTCGTCCATCCATCAACATGCCTAGAAAGCGTCGATTTGGGTCATTCCAATCGCCGTCCTTCATTTCCGCGCCACTCGCGTTCAGCCAGGCGACGTCTTTTACGCCGATCTCTTCGTTACATTCTGCTGTGAGGAAGCGATTGCGGCGCAGGATCGGCAAAGCGTGCCGCAGCATGGTCAGCTTACGTGTGAACTCCGTGAGACTTTTTCCTCTGTCTTTGATTCCTTCCCAATCGACCCAGCTGATTTTGTTGTCCTGGCAGTAGGCGTTGTTGTTTCCTTCCTGCGTGCGGCCAAACTCGTCGCCTCCTAAAACCATCGGCGTTCCCTGAGACAGCAGCAGCGTAGCTAGAAAATTGCGTTCCTGACGCTCGCGCAGGGCGATGATGTCAGGATCGTCCGTTGGACCCTCGACCCCGCAGTTCCAGGAGAGAGGGTTCTTGTTGCCGTCCTCGTTTTTTTCGCCGTTCGCTTCATTGTGGCGGACGTTGTAGGAGACGAGATCGTTCAGAGTGAAGCCGTCGTGAGCGGTAATCAGGTTGACGCTGGCCCAAGGTTTTCGACCGCGCTTGTTGAACAGATCTGCGGAACCTGCCAGCCTGGAAGCTACTTCTGGAACTCTGCCTGCGTCGCCTTTCCAGTAACTTCGCATCGTGTCTCGAAAGCGATCGTTCCATTCAGCCCAGCCGGGCGAGAACGAGCCTACCTGGTAGCCCCCTGGGCCGAGATCCCAGGGTTCGGCGATCAATTTTATTTGATTCAGTACCGGATCCTGGCGGCAGCTATCGAGAAATCCGCCGCCTTGATCGAAGCCGTAGGGCTCGCGGCCTAGAATCGTGGCCAAATCAAAACGAAATCCGTCGACGTGCATTTCGGTCGCCCAATATCGCAAGCTATCCATCACCATCTGCAGCACGCGCGGATGGCTGAGGTTTACCGTGTTCCCGGTTCCTGTGTCGTTGATGTAGTAATGGCGCTTATCCGGGATTAAGCGATAGTAAGAAGCGTTGTCGATGCCTTTGAAGGAGAGCGTCGGTCCTCGCTCGTTGCCCTCGGCGGTGTGGTTGTAAACGACGTCCAAAATCACTTCGAGGCCGGCATCGTGCAGATGGGCGATCATCTGCTTGACCTCCGCGATATACCCAGTCGAAAAATAGCGCGGCTCAGGTGCGAAGAATCCGATTGAGTTGTAGCCCCAGTAATTCGTCAGGCCTTCTTCCAGAAGATGGCTGTCATCAACGAAGGCATGGATCGGCAACAACTCGACCGCGGTGACTCCCACACTCTTGATGTAATCGACGACGACCTTGCGGCCGAGCCCCATGAAAGTTCCGCGAAATTCTTCCGGAACCAGCGGATGCTGCTGGGTGAAACCTTTCACGTGAATTTCGTAGACGATCGTCTGGTCCCACGGGATCGACGGCTTGCGATCGCGAGACCAAGTGAAGGATGGATCGACCACGCGGCACTTGGGCATGAACGGCGCGCTGTCGCGCTCGTCGAATATCAAGTCGTCTTGTGATTCCAATTTATAGCCGAATATTTCCGGGCCCCACTTGAGTTTACCGACATGGGCTTTGCCGTAGGGATCGAGGAGCAACTTGTTGGGGTTGAATCTGTGTCCCGCCTCAGGCTGATAGGGGCCGTAGACTCTGTAACCGTAAACCGTTCCCGGGCCGGCGTCGGGCAAGTAGCCGTGCCAGACTTCGTCGGTGTATTCCGGCAGTTCGAGGCGCTCGATTTCTTTTTCTCCGGTGGGTTCGAAAAGGCACAGTTCTACTTTTGTAGCGTTCGCTGAAAACAGCGTGAAATTCACGCCAATGCCGTCCCAGGTGGCGCCCTGCGGCGCCGGCAGACCTTCGCTAATGCGGGAAATGGAAGCTGATTTTGGAGTCGGAATCAGCTTGGGTTTTACAATCGTTTGCTTTGGCAAAGTGTATGTGCTCGAACAGTCTGGATGACTGGAATTTGAAGTTGCCGCGTGCGAGGCGGAGAGTTGTGGGCCCGAAACAAGATACGTTAGCTCAGGTGAAAAATCCAATACAACGAATACGGTATGGTGGGGCTGACACGTTGAAGCGAAACTATTTACAGGTCCGTTCCCGAGGTTGCATCGAATAGCTTACGTCCAATTATGCCTGTGGTTCCTCTATCTGGACAACTTGTGGCGCAGTTTATTCTCGCCATTCCGATTGCGGCGATCAGCTGGACGATTACGCACGAGTACGCACGAGGAAATCTTTCGTGAGTCGCGGACCTGGTGCACGGATAAGAGCCAAGAGTGCCGGCGAATTTACAAGCGCAAATTCTTTTATGTTTTTGCTTGTGAATGTTGCCTAAGCCACTACGTGACCATCGCTTTTTTGTTCTTCACGCGTTGCAAATTACTGTTTTGGGATTGGCGTGGATATTTGATTGGCGGCTTCGCACTGTTTTGGATCGCAAATATGTACATGAACATCGGCTCCGGCTGGAACTTAACGAAGACTGTTTAGAAATATCGTCGAAGGAAGCGGAAATGCCGCAGCGTCGAACTAAACTTTCGTCAGAACAATCCCAACGCCGTCTGGCTCTCGCGGCGGACTTGCTTCATGGTGCAATCTTTGGGGGCTTTCTCCGGACGGCAGCGCAGGAATTTTGTACCGTGACGGAAGCGGCCCCCGGTGAAGTGATCGAATTCCACTTCGACGACCAACTTCGGATCGAGCGGCTCCCATTCCATGGAATGTTTGGTGCTCCAGCGGCTCGGACCACCAGGTGCTTTTCCCGTAAAACCCGGTGGCTTGACAAGTATTTCGAGCTTTTTCGTCAGCGCTGGCCGGTCCTCGTCATGAATCGATGCGGTGAAGCCGACGTGATCCAGCAACCCTTCTTTGTTGTAAAGGCCGAGCAATAGCGATCCCACCAGTTTTTTCTTCTGCAAGTAACGAAATCCACCGACTACGCAATCTGCGGTGCGGCGCTTTTTGATTTTCTGCATGCCGATGCGTTCACCGGATTGATACGGGAGCTCTTCACGCTTCGCCACGATGCCATCAAGACCCACACCCATGTGAAACCACTTCTTTGCCATGGCTACATCGTGGGTAACGGGAGAAAGGCGGATGCTGGTGTTGTCCTTCAGGTATTTCTTTGCGAAAGCTTCCAAGGCTGCGCGTCGTTTGCGGAGCGGTTCGTTCACCAGGTTTTTGCCGCAGTGGTCGATCAATAAATCGAACACTATGAATACCGAGGGAGTTTCCTGGCTTAATTTCAGAACACGGCTGGCCGCAGGATGAATGCGCATCAGCAAATCGTCGAAGGAAAGATCACCATCGACCGGAATTACGATTTCGCCGTCGAGCACGAACTTTGTCGCTTCCATTGCGGATAGTGCTGCTACAAGCTCGGGAAAGTAACGGGTGAGCGGCTTTCCTGATTTGGATTGCAGGTCAATACGAGCCTCGTCGCGAAAAGCCAGGCAGCGAAAGCCGTCCCATTTGGGCTCGTAATGCCAGTTACGGCCGGACGGTAGCTCGCTTGCGATCTGCGCTTCCATCGGCGGATAGCTTTTGGCTAGTGCGAGACTCATAAGAATTGGTCCAGACGCGTGCGGCCTGTCGACGAGAGCAGCGGCTTCCACAGGTCGCCAATCTTGGCCAGGCGCGGAGGGACGGTTTTCATGGTGAAGTCTTCCATTCTTACGCCGCGTTCGACTTCTTCCCAGGTGAGCGGTGTCGATACTGTGGCAAGTGGTTTCGGCCTCACGGAATACACCGAGGCCAGGGTGCGGTTCCAGGCGTTTTGGTTGTAGTCGACCAGTACGCGGTTCGCCGGCCGGTTGGCGATGCGGTATTCGGAGGTGACCAGTTTCGGATTTCGTTTTGCCAATTCGATCGCGAATGCTTTTGCGAAACTCCACACTTGTTTTTGCAACGGGCCTCGGGCGATGAGGACGTACACATGAATTCCGCGCGAGCCTGTTGTCTTGGCATAGCTGTTGATCTTGAGCGATTGCAACGCTTCCCGCACCAACAAGGCCGTTTGCAGGACCTGTTTGAATGTTGAGTTTGGGGTTGGGTCCAGGTCGAAATGCAGATAGTCGGGACGGTCTACGTCGTCGCATTGCGCGTACCACGGGTTCAGATCGATGCAGCCTAGATTTACGATCCATAGCAGCGATGCCAGGTGCTCTATCACTGGGAAATCGATTACGTTGCCGGAGTGATGTTGAATTGAGCAGACCGGTATGGTGGAGGGCCGCGGATTCGGCGCTCGCTTCATGAAGAAAAATTCTCCGTTGATGCCGTTGGGGTAACGCTTCATCACCATGGCGCGGTTTTTCAGGTGCGGCAGGAGCCATGGGGAGACGTCTGCGTAATATTGCAGCAGGTCGCGCTTAGTTAGACCTAGTTTTGGCCAAAAGATTTTTTGGAGGTTTGTGAGTTTCACGAGGCCGCCTTCGACGTCTAGTTCGGCGGTCCCGATGCCTTTGGGAATCTCGACGACGCGGGGTGCTTTTAAGCGGCGACTCGGCGATGCTTTAGGCGCCCGCGTGGCTTTCGTCGAATTGATTGCGTTTCGCAAGTCTTTGATGGTCCCTTGGGCGGTTGGTGTGCGGAATACCCTTAGGACTTGAGAATGTATCACTCGGGCATGTAGGTAGGTGCGTTATCTCCAGAATTGAGTAGACAGTTCGCCTGCCGGAATTCTCGCTGTAACTCCAATCGAAGCCGGGCGCAGCTGAGCAGCGCCCCTACAGATGCGCTGCCAATTGCCGGCCAGACGCCGACGCTACGACTTCCTGCCGTGGCTCGAGCGGCACCGTTGCGATACAGATTAAGTCGTGACTCCGAGACTACGAGTGCCGTCTTGCTTCCTGCTCGTACAGGATTCTACCTAGCTAAATTCCGTGATTCACGGATTGTGACTGCTGCTTAACCGACACAGAGTATGCCGTGACTGCGGTCGTGTGCAACTTTTGTCGGCGGCTACCATCAAAGTTAGATCATCGCGGTGATCGTTATGTCGATCGCGCATGACTGAGGAGGCTTTGTCGACGAAGCTGGGCCGCTTCGAATCGAGGCTTTGACTCCAATCGAATCACCGGACAAAGATAACGTTCAACCTCCTGCCGAGCTTATCGATGATGCCATGAAGAGCCGGCCGGACCTGGCCGTCGCGCGCCTTCAAATTGAAAATTCCAAACTTTCGCTGAAAGGTAGCCGCAATCAGCTTTTGCCACAGGTCAATGCCGTGGCGTCGATGGAGAATGATGGGTTGGTGGGGATGCTGAACCCTTTGTCGAAGCGGGAGCGCTGCCGCGCCAAATCTGCTTGGCGATTACGGCCACCTGTATTAAGGGTACGAAACCGTCGCGGCATCTGTATTTGCAACGCCTGGTTCAAGGCCGGCTATTTCGGCCAGAGGCGGGAGAACATTTTTACCGTAGAGGGGCCGTGTCCGGCGTAGTGATTGTTTGCGTAGGCGTAAATTCTTACGCCGCGGCGTACTAGCTGCGTGCAGTATTTTACCCATTCCTGCAGGTCAGCGCTGCGGTCCACGATGGTTTTGTCCCAGGTGGTTGTGATTTTCTCAATTCCCTTTCGATCTCCGAGCCATCGAACGTAAGCAAAATCGGTAGTGATCGGATCAAACTTCTTGGCTAGCTCTTGAGGCCGCGGCATCCATCCTCGATCTGTCAGCGCGAGCGCGACTTTATGTTTGCGCAGGAGATCAGCGAAGCGCGCGTCCAGCCAGCTTTTGTTGCGGATCTCGACTGCGAATCGGAATGTGGCGCCTTGCAGTCTTTGCAGAAATGCGTCGAGGCGCGCAAGGAATTCTTCGGCGGTTGCGAAGACTTCTGGGCTGAAGTATGGGAACTGCAGCAGGAGCGGGCCTAGTTTTTCGCGCAGCAGGGCCATGCGTTCCAGAAACTCATCGAATTCTGGTTCGCAATCGACCAGCATCTTCTCGTGCGTGACGCTTTGCGGAACTTTTGCCGCGAAGACGAAGTCGGGCGGGGTTTTGTCGTACCATTTTTTTACCGTGAAGGCTGAAGGGGTGCGGTAATAGGTCGAATCGACTTCGACCGTGTTGAATTTTGTGGAGTAGTAATGAAGGTGATTGCGCGGCGGCAAATTATTTGGATAGAACGTGCCCTGCCAACCTGCTGCACTGAACGCGGAGGTTCCTACGCGCACTGATGACGGAAAATCCGGGCGTTCAAGTTTCGGCTCAGGCGCCGCTTGTGGTTCAGAGCTGAATTCCAGATTCAGCGTGGCCTGCGAATATTCGAGATTTTTGTCGCGGTCCGCCATTTTGGCAGCCTACCACAGGGTGATGTTGGGGCCACAAGATCGATTTTCGCGGAAGCCGGGTCGAGTGCTGTCACGTTACAAACACCACATTCACGTAGGGCAAACAAAAGCAAGATTCCTCGGGCTTGTTGGCCCTTCGGAATGACGGCCGTTTAAGCAGTCTTTAGCGAACGGCGTATAGTTCGCTTGGAAAACGCTCAAATCTTGTCCTCAGGGGCTGAAGCCCCTTTCATAGCAAACTATTTGATATCGAAGCTGAAGCTCCGACTCCCTAATCGAGCAACTTTCTACGCGAGCGACTTTTTCCGCGACCTAGGTAATCATTCCGTGCGAGGAGGCGCAGTGAGATGGTTGATTTGCACGTGTTCTTGAGCGTAGGCGCGGCCTATTTCGCGCAGTACGGGAATTGCGTGGACTGCATCGAGCTGCGCTAGCCGAGGATCTTTCTTCAGCCATTCTTCCGCTACATCACCACGAAATGACTGGTTGTATCGAACGTAGCTGAACCAGGCGCGGCCTGGAAGCGGCGTTCCCACCAGATCTCCGATTTCGGAATCGAGTTCTTCGCCGTACAAGCATTCGCCCATACAACGGCAGAGGTAGTCCTGTTCCCAGGCGATGCCTTGAATCAGCGCTGGAGGAATTCGAGAGACGTTGTAACCGAGCCATAGCTTTCGTAGTTTCCCGGGCAGTCTTGAAGTAAATCGCAACGTTCCTACGGAAATCAGCCGGATCTTGTCCGGTCCGGCTTCCCAGTTCAGGCGATAGGGCGGTAGTACAGCCGTCAGCGCAGCAACTAGAGCCGGATTATTGTAGGGTGTTATGCTGCCGTCTACGAAAACGCAGCGGGTGTTTCCCAATACGATCTCTTCCGGATCGAAATAAACGGGCGCAGCGGTGCTGGCTCTCACCAGCTTCCACAACGGTATCTTCAAGTTCGTGTCTGGCAGATCGGGATTCATGAACTTTGCGTTCGGATTATTGGTAATCGGCCAGGCGGAGCCGGTTGTGTGGTTCCTGACCACTACGAGGAGAAGTTTCTTGAGGGCCTTGGTGTCCATGAGCGCCGGGATTTTACCGTCGCCGTCCTCGGAAAAGAGCCGTTGCAATATCTCTGACAATGGCTTGGCTTCGTAGCGCGATATGAAGAATCTCTTGAATGGCCGGTACCAAGGGACATGTTGAAACATGGCTGTGCCGTGTTCGACGTACAGATCCAGAATTTGTTCGACCGTCACCCCCCAGCACAATGCCGCGGCGATAATCGCGCCCGTGCTGGTGCCCGCAAAAAAATCGAAATGATCTGCCAAGACAAGGTCCGGCGAAGCGAAATGCTCGCGCAGCAAATTTTGCATGCGCAGAAGAATTTCCAGCGTGAAAACGCCACGGATCCCTCCGCCATCCAGGGCCAGAATCCGCTTCATACAATTATCCCCTTGGCACGTCGGCGTATCGAATTGATCGCAGGCATCTGACGGGTAATCTACTGTGTGCGAAGCTGCAGGATTTCGGGTAACGGGAACTTGGAAATGTCCACGGTGACCTGCGCCGAAAGTTCGCTTATGAGGCGGAACATGTCTCGATTCCAGTATTGATTCTCGGCAAAACATTGATTGTTTCGGTCTGCAACCACGTAAGTATTTCCTCTGTAATTGAGAGGGGCGATTAGAGGCGGAGTCGGCTCGTCCTCGGCGTTCCATTTCAACTGCAATAATGGAAGACGTTCCACTTGTGGGGTTGCTACGGCGAAGGTGAGCTTCGAGTCTTGATGAGAATTCAAGCGAGGGTCGAGCGGAATGCGCGTCGATTTCACACTTTCAAGCAGGTCCTGTTCCTGCGCGGCGGCTGCCATCAACCCAATCAGAGATCGCATCACCAAATGAATTTGCTGAATTTGCTGGATACCGGGAGGAGATGAAGATAAATCGGTTGTCTGGCAAACAAGTTTGGCGGAAGGGTTGCCAGTACCCTCAATCGAAAACCCCTTACTTAGGCCTTTCAGCATAAGTTCAAGCAGATCCGGCACGTAATCTAGTTTTTCTGACATATCCCCATAGCCTCTTATTTCCTTTTCGATCTTTTTCAAGTCGGGACAGAGCTTGTCATCCTTTGCAATTCGCTGCCCCGCGCCCGGATCGCTACACCGGATAAACGGTGGATTCAGCAAGAAAGACGGGTTGAAAGATTCCCGCCCCAAGCGCCAATTGTCCTTGTCCTCGCCGTCCTCCTTCACTCGCTCCCACACAGAGTCTTTACCCCAGGCGTCGTTAAAATCCTTCGCCGTTATGATTGGCTCGGGTGGCTTTTCTAATCCGTTTGGCGGGGTGCTTTTCTGCGGTTTAGCTGAATCTGGTAATACAGAGTCCTTATCGTGGGCTATGAACTGGCCTTCGCCCCTCAAGAGCAAATATCCTCGCTTCTGCAGGACGTACAAGATCGCGCTGATCCTAAGAAATCTTACGTAGCCACCAAGATCTTCCGGCGTGTTGCGAATTGTTTCGGTAATGCAACCCTGGCCGTCGTTGGTCGTGAGTTCGATGCGGTCCACCATCAACCGAAAGAGCTGATCGAGCCTCCAGCCCTGCTGGTACAGCACATATAAAGTTTCCGCAGGAACAGGCTTCAGGAGAAGTTGAGCATTGGTATCGTCGTTCACTGGAATAAATGTGAAAGCCGGATCGTTCTCGTAGAGAATGCTGGGAGTAACTCCGGCTGTGACGTTTGAGCCGCCCGGCGTCATGCCTTGGGTAACGTAATTGCCGGACGCGTTAAGGCTCGCCTGCATGCGGTAACTCGTGGAAATTTGGCCTAATTTGAAGAAATAGGTTGGGTCGTGATTTTCGAGACGCGCCAGGTTTAGTAGTACCTCTCGATTCGAGGTCTCAGCGTAGGCGCTCTCGAAGTCCTTGAAGTCGGTCTTCATGCGCCGGGCCGCGCAGCCAGATAGCCACAAGAATGCCAGTCCAACAAGCAGAAGCAACGCAGTCATCTGCTTTTGCCCTCGGGTGTGCCCTAGATGCGTCGCGCAGCTTCTCATTGCTGTTCTTGCGCCACTCTGAGAAAACGACTTCTTCAGGGATAACGTGAGCGTATTAGTGCGATTTCTCTACCTATCTTTACGACGATGAAGATCCCGGACGCCACGCGGTTGCGCAATCTTATTTCACTCTGGTTCTTTATCCAAGCAACTTAATTTCGGTTTGGAGAATGCCTACGTCGTCCGATGGGCGTGCGGCGTGTTAGTCTTAAGATCCGACGCTATGAATGATTTCCTCTCGTTAATCTTCCACCACGGATACATCGTGATTTTCGTGATTGTGTTTGCTGAGGCCATCGGAGTGCCGGTGCCCGGCGCCATTGCTCTGGTAGCAGGCGGCGCAGCAGCGGCGTCCGGCGCATTGAGCGGGACGGCCGTGGCATTTTTGGCCGTGATCGCCATGCTTGCAGCCGACACGATGCTTTACGTCTTAGGCTCTCACACCGGATGGACCATCATGAAATTTCTGTGCCGGGTTTCGGTTGATCCCGAAACGTGCATTCTGCGTGCCGCGGAATCATTCTATAGGCGAGGCCGGGAGACTTTGCTGGTCGCCAAGTTCGTTCCCGGCGTGAGCACGATGTCCGCGCCTTTGGCCGGCAGCATGAAAATGCCGTACCTTCAATTTCTTCGATTGGATTTTCTCGGCGCGAGTTTTTATGCGCTCGCGTACGGCGCGGTCGGGTACGTCTTCCGCGATTTTCTGGCAAAGATCATTAGCGGATTTCGCGCGGCGGGACACGTCTTTGAGTTTGTCATTTTTTTAGCCGTGATTGCGTTCATCGGTTATCGCGTTTCGTTGTATTGGAAGCACCGCGGCGACCGCGTAGTACCACGAGTGCAGGTGGCGGAACTGGCGGCGAAGTTGCAGGCTGAGGGTGCGGCAAAGGTGCTGGTCGGCGATGTGCGTAGCCATGGTTACTACAGCGTGGGTGCGGTTCGCATTCCTGGGTCGATTCGAATCGAACCCAACAATCTGACGGACGAAATAAAAAAATTTCCTCGCGACAAGGACATGTACTTGTACTGTACTTGCCGGAGTGAGGCGACGAGCGCTAGCGTGGCGCACCTGCTGCGCCAGCAAGGGTTTAATGCGTTTGTGATTATTGGCGGGCTGGCTGCTTGGCGCAAGGCGGGTGAGCCGCTCGAGCATGTGCCGGAGGACGATTTATTACATCTTCCGACATTTAGCCGATAGCATTACCGGCCGCGCCGTTCCCCTACGCATCTGCAGTGGCGGCTCTTCCTTGACCTTGGGTAAAAGTTGCACCGTCTTTCAGTTAATCTTCAGGTGGTTTCTGCAACAATGCCTCTCGGCTGATGTGTTCAAAAGAGGAGGTGACTTTATGCGGAAAATGCGTTCGGAATCAGTAGTCCTGTATGTTGCATTTTTGATATTTGCCGTGAGTGCAGGGTTCGGCAATCAGGCGACTGCTGATTCGCGGTCCGGCGTTTCCGGATACCGCGTATCAAAAAAATACAAACTTGGCGGCCAGGGCGGATGGGACTACCTCGCATTCGATTCGCCTAAGCACCGATTGTTCATTACTCGCGGTACACATGTAATGGTTATCGACACGACAACCGGCAGCGTGGCTGGTGACATTCCGGGCCTACGGCGGGGTCATGGCGTTGCACTCGCCGCTGAATTTAACAAAGGCTTTATTAGTGACGGTACCGGCTCAGTCGTTATTTTCGATTACACCACGCTTCAGGCACTCGGCACGGCAAAAACCGACAAGGACTGCGACGGAATCATCTTCGATCCAGCGTCGAAGCGTGTTTTCACCACGAATGGCGACGCTGGTACTTCGACGGCCATTGAGGCGTCTACGGGCAAGGTTGCCGGCACTTTTCCTCTGGGTGGCAAGCCCGAATTCGAGGCCGCCGATGGCAAAGGGTAAGTCTTCGCAAATCTTGAGGACAAGAGTTCAATCGTAAAAATCAACGCGCAGACACTGAAGGTTGAAGAGACTTGGCCGCTCGCTCCATGCGAATCGCCTTCGCGACTGGCGATAGACGCCGCGGACGAGCGCCTCATCGTCGGCTGCCGTAATCAGTTGATGGCATTCGTTGAGGGCAACTCAGGCAAAGTGATCGGAACAGTTCCGATCGGCCAAGGCGTCGACGCGAATCGTTTTGATCCCGGCACCGGCTCTGCGTTTGCTTCTTGCGGCGACGGCACCATCACAGTCGCACACGAAGATTCGCCAGATAAGTTCTCGCTGGTAGGCGTCATTACTACTCAGCGAGGAGCGCGGACAATGGAAATCGATCCGTCAACGCATACGCTTTATACTGTCAGTGCGGAATTCGGCCCTGCGCCTGAAGCAGCGGCCGACAACCCACATCCGCGTCCGACAATAGTCCCTGACACATTCACGTTATTGGTGGTTAGTCCATAAGCTGTCGTTCTGCATCCGTGTTTCGTCAGCATCGGGTAGTCCTTACGGACGAGCGATGACTTGTGCGAATAACTACTAATTTTTAATCCGATCATAATGCCGATTCAGCCCTCAGACTAACCTCGTCACCTAGTAGGATATCGGGCGGCGAGCAGTGGCGGTATGGTTGGCGGAGGGCGGCGGTGCTTGGTCGCTTGTTCGTAACCGTAGCCAATCTCGATCAATAGCTTCTCGGACCACGGTCTGCCGAGGAATTCGATGCCCACCGGGACGCCGAGCGTGGCCGTCGGAGTTGGGGAAGAAAATCCGCCTGGTACAACAATGGAAGGAAAGCCGGTCACCGATCCAAGAGCGCCGTTGCGCTCCACCTGAGTCTCCCCAATGGGCACCACAAGCCGCTTCTGGTGCGGGAACATTATCGCATCCAGTCGCTCGTCAGCCATCATCTTTACGACACGCTGCTGCAACTCGGAGCGCTTCCGAAGACGCAGGCGATAGCTGTCGTCCATCTCGAGGCCTTGTGCTTTCGTGATGTTGTCCCCGATGTTCGGATGAAACTTGCCGGAAGAGATGATCTCCTCGAGCGATTTAACCGGCGTGTTGCCCGCGGCAAGATAAGCGTTGATTGCCGGCTTAAATTCGTACAGATGAACGCTGATATCAGAGGAAAGCTTTTCGCTATCGAGATCTGGGGTGTTCAGCTCGACTACCGTTGCGCCAGACCTCTTCAGATCCTCGACCGCTTGGTTCGCGATAATATTGACTTCGTCGTTGATGGGTGCAATGCCGAAGAAACTGCGTAATACGCCGATGCGCTTGCCCTGCACACCATGGGCCTTCAGGAATTTCGTGTAGTCCTCCTCGGTATTCCCGACGCTCCATGCCGTCGCCGGATCGCCGGGGTCATAGCCGACGAGCACGTTTAACATCTTCGCCGCGTCAGTAACGGTGCGGGCGAGCGGACCAGCGGCATCTTGGGTGATTGAGTACGGGATAATACCGGCTCGGCTGACCAGACCGAGCGTCGGGCGAATACCCACGATGCTGTTCGCCGACGCTGGTGAGCGGATGGAGTTGACGGTGTCGGTGCCAATGCCCGCAATCGCGAAATTGGCAGCCACACCCGCGCCGGTACCACCACTCGACCCGCCAGGCGTGCGGGTTAGGTCATAGGGATTGAGGGTCTGCCCTTGGATCGAGCTAATCGTTTCACCCCACATCGCGAACTCGTGCAGGTTGACCTTAGCGAGGATGATTGCGCCCGCGCTGCGCAATTTCTGAGTAATCGCCGCATCGGTGACGGGAGTGTATCCCGCCAGGCTGAGCGAGCCGCCCGTGGTCGGCATGTCATTCGTGTTGACATTGTCTTTCAGCAGCACTGGGATTCCATGGAGCGGGCCGACGAACTTCCCGGTCCTGCGGAAATGTTCATCTAGCGCGGCCGCCTCTTCCAAGGCCCGAGGATTGAGAAAGATCACCACATTGAGCTTCGGGCCCGCCTGGTCGCAGGCCCGGATGCGCTCCAGATAAGCCTGCACCAACCTTACGGATGTGAGAGCGCCGGATTTGTACGCCGCGTGCACATCGCTGATCGTGGCCTCATCGAGATGAAATGGTTGGACTGAATTCTGCGCACCAGCGCTGTTCGCCATCAACATGATCGTCCCAAACATCAAAAGGCCCATGAATTTCATATGAACTCCCATCGCGGGTAATTTTTAATCCAACCGGGCTGGATACCCTCTCTCTCTTCATTTTGCCTGGAATTTCCTTTTGACCCCAAAAAACGGCGGTCGTTATCCCTCTCTGTTGGCGTCAATGTGAAACACTTTTCACCCGGATCGCCGCCTTCCGGTCCGAAATCCCGAACCAGCACAGTCGAAATTGCGCCATCTGTGACCCAGTCTTGCCACACCTCCCCTTACTCCAACGCTGTAAACCGATTCCCCTGCGAAACTAACCACCATCTTTCTATCCCGTCGGTACCGAGCAGAACAATCCGACCCAGCATCGCCCCGAACCGCCGCCGCGTCAGATGTCATTCGGCCAGCAATAGCCAGTAGTAACGCGCATGTTTGACCAGACGTCCTCCGGTCTTCACCAGTCGTTGCTGCAAGCTGGTGAGCGACCAGTTCTCGATCCCTGCGGGCAACGCCAGCCGCCGTCACAAATTCTCCAGGTTGTAGGTCAGCAGGCTCAGCGCCGGCCCTACTTGGTTCGAGCGAAACCGATGGCAACAGAGAGGCGTCATCTTGACCGCCTGCTTGCCCTCCTTGATCCATTGTTCTGCCGTGCCTCGCTTATTGTAGAACCGCACCACCGCCCGGCTCGGTGTCTCCAGATTGGTCACGATCAACCCCGCTCGCGGAAACAACTCCCCGGCATGGAACTCCACCTTCGCTACTACTCGTAGTGCCGTCTTCCAGCTTGCTGCCTGATAGAGAAAGCCCTTGTACCACACGATGGGCTTGTGAATGGGCCGCCCCACCGGGCCTTTCCGAAGTTCCTCGTCCCTGACGCTCTCGGCGACGACCGCACTCAATCCCAAACGCTCATCCAACTCACGGACCAGGAGCAGACCACCATCGGAAGTAACGCGAGAACCCCGGAAATCAACTTTCAAAGACGGGTTAAACGAGAGCTGTAATGGCTGATTTTGTTTCTCACCCACTGGGTCGAGCCTCCGCAGAGTTCGTTTTACTCTCAAAGCCGCATGAATACTGGCGTTGGCGCGATCATACAAACACTTACTCAGAGTTCAAAAAGGAAATGTGGGTTAAGAAAAGGAATGTAATGTGGGTGACACAACGCTATCGGAGTAACGTCACCGGATAGGTAAACTACTACCTGAACTTGACAGCGTCGCCTCCGCCGGTCGTTCGCGATCTCTCGCGAAGACAGAAAAAAGCGCCGCTCAAAATACCGGGCATTTTCTTGCTCGGGAGGACGCTGACGGACGCACGAATCGGAATCGGCGTTTACAGGTGAGACTTGTCCGGCGACGCGACATTGGCCCCGGACAGCAGGGCGCTGTCGCTGTAGCCGGGCTTCACCATGATGTAGCTTTGTTCGCGGAGTTCGGCGAGGTAATCGCGCATGCGGGGCTGCACTTTCTGCGCGTGGATGGTATTGCGGATGTCGGGTTCGACTTTGTCCATGGGCTGCAATCCCGCCTGGAGGTGATCTTCGACTTTCAGGACTTCGAATCCGGTGCGGGTCTGGATCACGTCGCTGATCTGACCTTTGCTCATTTGGAAAACAGCCGCTTCGAGCTGTGGCGAGAGCTCTCCCCTTTTGAAGGTACCGAGACCGCCGCCGTCTTTCGCGGTGCTACCCTGGGAATAAAGCCGTGCGACCTGGTTGAAATCTTCGCCGTTGAGGACGCTGGTGCGCAGGCCCTCTGCTTTGCTGCGCACGGCAGCAAATTCTTCCGGGCTTTTTCCTTCGGTGCTTAGCGAAATCTCAGACAGCACTACGCGCTCGGGCAGCGTGAATTCCTGCTGGTGCGCTTCATAATATTGCTTCACTTCGTCACCGGAGATGTCCACGTGCGAGCCGACTTCGCGCCGCACGACTTCCTTCTGGAGCAGCCCGTTGCGAATGGTGGTCTTGTAATCTTCCCAAGTGAGGCCGGAAACTTCGACGCCTTTTTGCAGATCGTCGAGGGTGGCGAGGCCGTTCTGCTGGCGCACTTCGTCGAGGCGCTTGGCCAGGTCTGATTCGACGCTGATGCCCATGTCTTTGGCGCGTTGCACCATCAGCGACTGGTCAATCATGCCGCGCAGCAAATCCTTCCGCTGCTCCTTGAACTGCGCGTCAATCTGGTCCTGCGGGCAGCCCTGACAATCGTGCGCCACTTCGTCGCGCAATTGCTGTTCGGCTTTCTGATAATCGGAGAGCGTGATGACTTCGTTGTTTACGCGCGCGACGATGTCAGCGTCCGTCGTAGGCTTGGCTTGCGCGCACACGCTCGGAGGAAGCAGCACCGCGAGCAAACTCAGCACGATGGGGGTCAAGATCAAGGTTAATCGCAAGGTTACGACCGCGTCTGATTGAGATTTTTCATGGTATGCGCCGCCTTAGATTTTGTCCACCACGATTGTAACCGGAATCTGAGTTCTAGACTTATGGACGGTTGTAAACAGGGTCCGCCGCTTCGCCGCGAGCGAAAAGTGAGGATGTCACAAGTTGGTCTGCGCAAATGTATACGGCCTTTGCTGGAGTAGATCACTCCTGGCCAGGATGGAATGCGCTGCGCTCTCTTCCCCATGAACTAGCCAGTCTCGGAGAGACTTTTTCCGATTGCGGGTTTGGAGAGCGCCGGGTTCGACCGTTGTGCCATCTCCTTGTTCGCCAGCAGACCTGGCAAGAAATCATGATCTCTGAAGCAATCGCTAGGCTGCAGCTCCTCGGCCAACACGGGAGGCCGGTATTGTTCATTCTTCGCGAACACGGCCCAGGCGATGCGGGCGAGTTTGTTAGCTAACGCCACAGCGACAACGTTGCAGTGCGTGCGGGATGTGAGCTGTGCCGGCCAGGCACTCAGACCGGATGACTGCTTCGTACGTTGTTGCAGGACCGCACGTGCGCCTTGCACGAACAGTCTTCGCAAGTAGGAGTTACCAGGTTTGCTGATACCGAGCAGCTTGTGCTGGCCACCGGTTGAATGTTCGCGCGGAAATATCCCTAACCAGGCCGCGAATTCTCGACCCTTGTGAAACGCCCCTCCGTTGCCGACCGCCACAATGAGGGCGGTAGCCGTGACGGGTCCGATGCCAGGAATCGCCACGAGCCGTTGGTAGGCTTCGTTCTCATGAGCGGTCTTGTGGATCACCGCGTCGGCCTCGTCAATTCCGCACAGCCAATTGATCCAGATCCATCTTCAGTCGGGCCAGCAGCATCCGCACTGCAGCGGAATTACATTTGGCTTGGCGCGTGCCTACGCGCTCTCGGGCGATACTGCGAAAGCGGCGTATCAGGGTTTCTTCGCCCTCTGGAAAGACGCCGACCCATTATCGGTATCGTTGACGCTAGCGGTGGGCCGTCCTAATATGACGCCAACATCCCTGCCATGATTGGCCAGACTGTCTCCCACTACCGAATCGTTGAGAAACTGGGTGGCGGCGGAATGGGTGTGGTCTATAAAGCCGAGGATTTGAAACTAGGCCGGTTTGTGGCCCTCAAGTTTCTGAGATGCGGCTTTTGGCAATGCCACAGAGGCACAGCACTCAGCGGCAGAGGCTTTGAAGCTGGCACCTGCGAGTCAGAGCGCGGAGAGCGAAGCAGCAATTGCGTTTGCCATGACGGGCGATACGGCCCGAGCCGAATCCTTAGTTCAGGATTTAGAGAAACGATTCCCGCCGGACACGCAGATACAATCGCTTTGGCTGCCCGCGATTCAGGCGCAGTTAGCGCTCGATAATCAGAAACCGGCTTCCGCTCTCGATTCCCTGCAAGGTGCTACCGCTATCGAGTTGGGGCAATTTATTTTCATCAACAATATTTCCTGCCTCTATCATATATATATACGCGGAGACGCATACTTGGCCGCCGGACAAGGCAGTGCTGCCGTCGCTGAGTTTCAGAAAATTCTCGACCACAGCGGTATCGTCTGGAATTGTTGGACGGGGGCATTGGCGCATCTGGGAGTGGCTCGTGCCAACGCTCTGCAAGCGAAGAATTCGCAGGTTGCGGATGCCAATGCCGCCCGCGTGGGCGCTCGCAGCTTACAAAGATTTCCTCGCACTTTGGAAAGACGCCGACCCGGACATTCCCATCCTGAAAGATGCCAAAGCGGAATATGCGAAGTTGAAGTAATTTCGGCTCGCCGCTGCCTGAGAACTGAGTGTGTCCGCGTTCGTTACTGGTTCAAAATCATTACCGCGAATTTCCACGAGCCGTCGCTCTGCCGCTTCAAGACGTGGAATCCTGTGCCCTGCCAACTGACCGGCGGAGCCTCTGGAGCCATCTTAAATTGGGATTCATGTTCGCCCCACTCACATGCCAAGCCATCCTCGATTTGAATGTTCTTGTATTTGGCCGCGTATCTCAACACCTTAAAACCCGGGTACTCGGCCGCGAACTTCTCATTGTCAGCCAGAATGGCCTGCTTGCCGACATCCGGCGGGCTTCCCGGCATGAAGCGCACCGCATCCTCCGACCAGATGTCCATCAGTCGTTTGTAGTCTTGGGACCGCGTAAATTCAATGTCTATTTGGTGCAGTTTTTCGATGGCCGCCAAGTCCGCCTTGTGCGTGTACCTTTGTTGAAGCGCGCCTATACCAGCGCTTCGAGCGAAGTAGCCGATGCCGAGTCCGGCGAGAAACGCGATAGTCACAAATGCAGAAATGCGTCCCATAAGGCCTCCTCTGCACCTTACTTATCCCAGAGCCGCTGGTCGTGGCTTCGTTACATTTGGCCCAAGATTTGTCACACTCTAGCTCCGATTCCAATGCGTTCACAACGAGAATTGCGACCGGGATAGGCAAAGGGGGCGTGATGAATTGGATTCGCTTGGCATTGACGGTGCTTGCCGGGGGTCTCGTGGCATCGCTGACCGATTGGCTGTTCATGGGCGATTGGCTTTACAAGCGATACGACCAATACCCTGAAATCTGGCGGTACCCGCATGGTCAGGGAGAAATGAAAGCTATCGCGTGGTACACCCCGCTGCCCTTCGTCACTTGCGCGGTCTTCGCAGTCTTGTGTGCCCGCCTGAATCTCCACTCGTACGGCGCGACCGTCAAACTGGCGCTCGCGATTTGGCTTGTCGGGCCTTTGCCGCTACTCATCGCCAATGCGCTGTTCATCAAACTGCACTCCGCAATCACTGCGGCTTATTCCCTCGGATGGCTGGTGAAACTGGTGGTGGCAGCCGTGGCCGTGACCCTGATTCTGCGCTAGGTTGCCGGGGCGTGCCATTTGCGCCCAACGGGATTTCGTTTCCGAGTTCTGCTCTAGCCCCCGAATCTCGTTCCTCCGGTAAATCACTAACGTTAATCGGGTCTACGCGCCTGTGCCAACCCGGAGATTTTGGAAGAAGAATTCGCGCTAGGCCCCAAACTGTCGCAGATGATGGTCCATATGAAGATAGGCGTGGCGCATGCGCTCGGTCCTCGACATCTGACCGAGCGTTGCGTGAGGAGCGAACTCGCCCTCCGAATTACAGAAGCGGCTTAGAAGAATACGAAGTTTCTCCATGTCGGATGCAAACTCGGCAGGTGGAGTACCACCTTCGTGCTGGTCCATCTCTGGCCGTGTCTTGATTCCGTGAGGCCAATGAAACGGGAGCCACAGCGCCGCCCATTTATAAATCGTTCGTTTGAAGAGGGTGGTGGACTGACTCAGCTGTTTTTCTCCTAATGCTGCCCGAAAGGAATCGCTTAGATGACAAATCATTTGATGAGCGTACATGCTTCCCCAACGGCGCTGACTCTCGGGACGCACCCCGGTCAGTCGGTCGAGCACTTTGGTGCGGTCTCGTATTTTGCAGAGAGTTTTCAATCGGAAATGCCGAAATGCACAATCAAAAAGCGCAGGGCGAAGGAATTCTATATCACAGCCCGGTCAAAGTCAGCCGCTCAAACCAAAAAGAAGCGAGACCATCTCACCCCGCAGGCGGAAGCGATTATCGGAAATGATGAAGAAGCGATGGACGGATCGTAGAAAGAAAGCCTCAAGCGGGCGATAAGAGAGGCCGCGACCGACACTCTTTGACAATGGGTGTCTATCAGCAACTAGTGGATTGGTGATGAGAGGGATTTTTTGGCGGAACCAAATGGCGCTATTAAGCTCGCTGCGGTCCACACAGAGATGCGTTGTCAGGCAGATGCGGCCTTGCTGAAGCTCGCCACAGCTTGTTCCTCGTTCTCATAGCCCGGAATCACACCAAGCAAAACGCAGTGTCTCCAGAACCAGCTTCACGCTACCACGTGGGCTGAGCAACTTCAGGCTCCCACCTTTTCTCCTAAGGCTTACCTATGCCTGTGAGAAGGTGCCCAGGCTCGAACTATCCAACTGTGTTAGACCTGCCAAATTGAGCAGAACGTTGCGCTCGCCGTCGTCAACCAATTTTCGTAAACAACCGCTCAACAAATCGCCGCCGCAGCCAAGCGTCGCTCGCCCCTGAAGGTCCACGATAGTGACGCCGCCTACTCGCAGCGTGTGCACGCCGACGCTGGTGACAAGCTGCCCGTTTCGCTCGGTTCCGTCGCCGTAACGCCCCTGAAAAGGCGCCAATGCGAGAACGGAAGAAAACCGAGAGGAACGTCCGCCTTAAGAGCGGATGCGCTTCCGAAAGTGCGTCGTTAAAATCCGACCAGCCGCAAGGTCAAACAATCTGTGCCCTTTGGGGCCCCTGTGCGGTGTGCGGAGGTGCACCGCAAGTGTACCGGGAAGATTTGCAGCATGTGACTTCCGGGCAATAATTCACGAAATGTCACTTTTTATTGGAGTTTGTGGCGCGCCCGGAGGGAGTCGAACCCCCGACCTTTTGGTTCGTAGCCAAACGCTCTATCCAGCTGAGCTACGGGCGCGTCGTTGTAAGTTCCTTAACTATACCGAGATGCGACGCTAGGCTGCAACTACGCTCTCCCGATTTTGTAGCGCACGTAGCGCAATGCCGCATGCAGTCGAGAAGGCATTGGCCGAAGACTGTAAGGATGATACTTAATCTAAAGCCCTAGTGACTTTGCGACTTTGCGGCATGGCTGAAATCATGCCCTGACAAAACCAGATGGAGACAACGATGAATGAGTTAACTAGACGTGATTTTGTTCGCGGTGGCTTGACTGCGGGAATCGGAATCGGCATCGCGCCTGAACTGCTGCGCTCAGCCGTCGCGCGGCAATCGCCGGCTCCGACGGCAGACGCGGACCCCTATGCCATGGTCGATCCAGAATTGCTTGCCGCAATCAAGCAGTTCCCCACTCACACCTTCACCAGCGAAACTCTCGCCACCGGACGCAAGTGGCCGCCGGTGCCTCCGTTGCCTTCGCCGGCGCCGCAGCCATTCGAACGGCACCTTCCCGGCCCGTCGGGCGGCCCGGACTTGCGGTTGGTGATCGTCGATGCCGCTCCGGGCACAAAAGGCCGTCCTGCATTTCTGCACATTCACGGCGGCGGATACGTCTCCGGCATCGCCGGACAATTCAATCCGTTTCTGCAAGCAGTGGCGCAGAATTGCGGCTGCCTGGTAGTCTCGGTCGATTACCGCCTCGCGCCGGAAACTCGTTTCCCTGGGTCCCTCGAAGATAATTACACCGCGTTACGCTGGCTCTACAAAAATGCCGACGAACTCGGTGTGGATCGCAAACGCATTGCCATAGGCGGAGAAAGCGCCGGCGGCGGACATTCCGCGCAGCTTGCCATCGCCGCGCGCGATCGCCGCGAAATTCCCATCCTTTTTCAGTTGCTCATTTATCCGATGCTCGACGATCGCACCGGGAGCACTCGCCAAGTTCCGCCGTATATCGGCCAGTTCGTTTGGAATGCCGGCTCGAACCGCTTCGGCTGGACATCTCTGCTCGGCGTCCCGGCCGGATCGCCCACAGTTCCGGCAGGCTCCGTTCCCGCGCGGGTCGAAAATCTGGCCGGACTTCCTCCCGCATTCATCGGCGTCGGCGCTATCGATCTGTTTGTGGACGAAGATGTGGAATATGCCCGCCGCCTGATCAATGCCGGAGTTCCCACCGAGCTCCACGTGATTCCCGGCGCCTATCACGGCTTCGATTTGCTGGTGCCCGACGCCGGTGTGTCGAAGCGTTTCGCTGCAGCGTGGACCATCGCTCTCAATCGAGCTTTTGCCAACGCGTGAACGGCAAGTCACGCATCGGATTTCGTCGTTAATATGATATTCAAAAAGCGTTTAACCTCATCGCAATCCTGCCCATTTGTTGCCGGCGTTAGTATCTTGCCGATCGGAAAACAGTAAAGCGCGGCCTGGGGTTCTTGCCTTGATACGCCCCGTCAAAGAAAAATCCGCAAATTACCCACCATGTTATTTCGATCTTACTGTTTCAGATGCTTGAGCCATGAAGTATTTTTTGAATGCGTGTGTTTTTTAGTTCCGACGAAAGCGCTCGTAGGTGATATCCCGCTGGGGCGGGAGGAGGGAACGCTACTGTAAAAGTATCTGGCATTCGCCCAATTCGCTCTAGTGAATTTTCTCAAACTCGAGCTTTAAGGAATTGTTCTGGTAACGTCGCATTACAGCCTCCGCGCGGAAATTCAATTGCAATTCTTCAAATGTGCCCCAACTTTTCCGTGCGGCGAGCCTCGTAAGGTGGTCTGGCCCAGGTCCCAGCACTCATACATCGGCGCCACAGGTCCGAAGCCTCCGAGGGCCTTTGTGACCACCGCTACGTGCCGACTGGCAGAGAGGCGTGGAGGACCGGCAGGAACCCTGGTCGTACGGAACCAATCGATTCGTCGGGCGGAAACGAAGCTGCTGGCGGGAAGATCTCGATCAACAAACGTCAGGTGTATACTGCCCGCACCGGGAGGGAATATGTTGGAACACGTGAATCAAACAGAAGCCCGAAACCTCGAGTGGTCTTGCCAGGCCGTCTCGCTCATGGATGAATCCTGCGATGCTGCCGCAACTTTCCACTGCGGTATCTGTGGGCGGCGGTTCTGTGCCGTCCATGCCGAAGACGAAAACTAGCACACCTGCGTTCTCGAGCCGGGCGATGAGGGTGGCGAGGCTTAAGGTCTTCGGTAAGGTAGAAATAACCAGCGCCAACCTCCAGCAGATTCCAAACACCGCTCAGACCGGACATCTTTTCAATTGGCTAAAGATGAGCGGCCCAGAAAATGCTGCCTTACACCGTTCCGCAGCCGAGTATATTTATCTCCGCTGACCTCGAAAAAAGGCCAAAGGTCGCCAGCTCCTTCAGCACACCGCCGGTCTGCCAATTGACAACTTCAGGCTCGATCGCAACGAGCTTTTCTCTCAGGCTCACATAAACGCCGATTTCGTCCGGCACGTCGGATGCGGTTATCAAATGGGCTGGTTTTGCGCCGCGGCCCTCAGCGCGGCATATCCCCGTTCGAACCCAAACACCTGACTCCTTCTTAACATTCTGTTCATTCAATATTCACATCGAAGTGGCCAGATGCGTTCTAGCGTTCGAGTCAAAAGGCATCCAAGAACAACAATTTTCATCACGAAAGTCGCAAAAGATCGCCGGAGACTGCGGTATGCCTTAAGTAGCCTTCTTCGGCACAGTCTGGAAGGAAGGCTTAATGTCCCGACTAAGTCGAATTGTATCCGTGGCACTAGGATTAGCAATCCTGATGTCGACCGCGCGCGCACAAACGGATCGAGCCACGCTCGAAGGGACCGTGACGGATTCAAGCGGCGGAACTGTCTCCAGCGCGAAAATTACCATCACCGCTGTCGCCACAGAACTCACCGACGAGAAAATCACAAATCAATACGGTGAATATCGATTCCCCGGAATCGCGGTTGGTGTTTACAAGGTGGTCGTCGAACACGCCGGATTTGCCACCAAAGAGATTGACGCCGTCCAGGTTCAAGTCGGTGAGACGCGAACCTTGGACATCACCCTCCAGGTCGGCAAACTCGAAGAGAAAGTAGTGGTGCAAGCGGAAGCCGAACCCTATGAACGCAGCACAGCGGAAAGCGCCATTGTAATCGGCACCGACCAAATCGAAAATTTGCCGACCAATGGACGAAACTGGTCAACACTCACGATCCTGGCGCCCTGGGCGCAAGACGACGGTGGAGGAGACCAGCGAACGATCCGGTTCGCCGGCCGCGCCCGCGACGACAACAACTTCACCTTCGACGGTGTCGACGCCACCGGAATTCAGGAACAAGCGCAGAAATCCACCACTCGCTTGCAGATTTCCGAGGATGCCATCGAGGAATACCGTGTCGATTCCGCCCTGTATGACGCGCAGTACGGCTCGCAGTCCGGCGGCCAAGTCGACGTTGTAACCAAGTCCGGCACCAACGATTTCCACGGCACCATATTCGGCTATCTGCGAAATTCGGTATTCGATGCGCGCGAATTCAACGACCCGTCGCAAATCCCGCCTTTTCGGCTTGGACAATATGGTTTCACTCTTGGTGGTCCCATCAAAAAAGAAAAGACCTTCTTTTTTCTGAATTACGAAGGTCTTCGCCAATTGCAAGCCTTGACCTATAGCGCCTCCGTTCCGGATCCAGGCCTGCAGCAGCAAATCCTGTCGACCTCGCCCGTGCTCTGCCCGATCGTGCAAGCGTGGCCCTGGCGGCAATCCGCGGTTTCGCAGAACAATGCTCTGAATTGCCCAGCAGTGCCGTCGCACGTCTTTCCGGACGCGCTATTTGTAGATCAGGGCATCGATCCAACGAACTCGAACTTCGGGCTCGGGATCGATCTGTTCACGCACGAGGCGACCACGATCATCCATGAGGATAGTTGGCTCGCGCGCCTGGACCACAGATTCTCGGCGAGCACGACTCTCTATGCGCGCGCTCAGCGCGATGTGGCATTGACCCGCGCTCCACTGGGAAATGCTCTGGATCAGCAGGGTGTTTACAACCACCCGGGCAACTACGTCATTGCTCTGGAACACACGTTCTCGCCAACTCTACTCAACGTAGCGAAATTCGGCGTAAACCGCTCGCCCTTCCACAACCCGCAAATCTGCAATTTCCCCCTTTCAGTGAACACCGACAACTTCGAGCCCCTAAACGATTGCAACACGGACAACGAAGTGGGCACGACGTTCTCTTACATCGACGATGTCACCATTACGCACGGCAAGCACACCTTCAAGACCGGAATCGAACTCCGGCGCGTACGTCTGAATCAGGGCATCACTGCCGACAACAACATTACGTATGCCGCGTACCAGACCGATACCTTTCCAAATGAAGATTTGATCGAAAATCACATCGACAATTTGTTTTACAGATCCACTTGGTCATTGCACTACCTGCGGCACACGTTTGTGATGCCCTATTTCCAGGATGAATGGAAAGTAACGCCGACCCTGACCGTAAACGCCGGAATTCGTTGGGAGTATTACGCGCCGGTGACAGAAGCTCATAACGCCACCACGGTCTTCGATCTTCAGAACTTCCACGGCGAATGCATCGGGTCCGGCTCCACGAACCCGCTGCGAGCTTATGGATCTCCAAGTTGCCCCAATAATCCTGCGCTCGAATTTCCCAACTACCGCAACTGGGATCCACGCATCGGAGTAGCTTGGGCGCCCGGCTCATGGCACGGAAAGACTGTAATCCGCGCGGGATTCGGCATTTACAGCGGCGCCGCGCAGAACGATGATCGCAACGCAGCTCTGGAAAGCGATAACCAGCGGCTGGCGCTTACCCAGGGACTGAACGGAGTCGCCCCGGGAAGTCTGAACTATGGGCCGGGGTATCTTCAGAACCCTCCTGATTTCGGAGCAACAGCTACGCCGGTTTTGCAGCCTCGCGCACTGATCCGAAACCACCGTGATTTGTATGTCGAGACCTGGGGCCTCACAGTCGAACATGAATTGCCCGCTAACTTTCTTTTCACCACTTCCTACCTGGGAAGCCAGGGTGTGCGGCTATTCGCACGCAACTATGAGAATCTTTGCAATCAAGCTATCTATCAGGATGACTCCACAGGAAATCAGTGCGTCAGGCCGCTCGACGCATATCCGGTCACAATTCCCGGACAGCCGCCGATATTCTACGGTTCCGTGGATGATAAGAACGATATTGGCGGTAGCAGTTACAATGGCTTGCTGTTATCCGTTCAGCGCCGGATTACCAACGGTTGGTCGTTCCAGGCCAACTATGTTTGGTCCCACTCAATTAATGACGGTTCGGTCGGCGGCGGCGAATCGAACGCACCCGAAAATGCGGCGTGTTACGCTTGCGAACGCGGCCCGAGTATCTATGACATTCGCCACAACATCGTCGTAAACACTGTCTACGAGTTACCTCTGGGACCGGGTAAGCGTTTTCTGAAATCTGAGGGCGCCTCGGGCAAAGTGTTTGGCGGTTGGCAAATAAGCAGCATTGGAACTTGGCACACCGGCCATCCGCTCACCGTGTATGCCAATATTCCGCCCTCTCAGGTGCCCGATGGAAACGATCAAGCCAGCCAGCGTCCGGACGTAGTGCCGGGAGTGCCGCTGACCGTTACTCCCACTGCGGCAAACGGATATCAATTGATCAACGCGGCAGCCTTCACATCTCCGCCGGTCGATCCCGTGTCCGGCATTCTCACTCGGTTCGGTGACGAGCCGAATGGCCTAATTCGCTCGCCGCACGTTTGGCAAATTGATTTTCAGCTATCCAAAGAAACCAGAATCAACGAGCGATTCAGTGTGGAATTCGGCGTACAGGCGTTCAACATTTTCAACCATACGCAATTCGCGGATCCCAACAATCTTACACTCGACTTCAATTGCCAAGGCCCGCCGACCACCTGCTCGACAGCCGGGACCGGAACCTTCGGACAAATCACATCGGTTAACGGCTACAACATTAATAACGACAATTTTTTCTCGGACAATGTTGGCACAGGGTTTGCAAGGCAATTGCAATTCATGCTGCGATTCAAATTTTGAGTTCAAACGCACCAACCACAGATTCGTGGCGCTGGCGTCCGGCTGGCTCTCTGGGTTTGGCATCCGCAAGGGCGCTGTTTGCTGCGCCGAGTTCAAAGTTCATCGTTCGTTCTTCGAGAGCGGCCGGTCGCAAGGGCGGGTATTGTTATTTCGAATTCCGATGGTTCGTTCCTTCCAACCTTGGCTGCAAATTAAATCCGTAACCAACAGGACTGGTTTGTGTCAGCTAATTCCACGCAATCGAGCTAACATGCAAATGGTCCATATCGGGAGGAATTCGTGAGGTTAATTGCTTTTGTCGCAATAGGGGCATTTGCGGTTACTACATTTTGCGCGGCTGTGGATAGCACGGGGCGGTCGAAAATCGTGGTCGGCGCCTTCGCGTTGCCACATCAAATACAGTCTGGCGCGCAGCGCACGGGCAACGATCCTGTAATGGTCGGCGCTGGCGACATCGCTGATTGCGCAGACCTCTCTGGCGCTGAGGCGACTGCAAAATTGCTCGACCAAATTCCCGGCACGGTTTTCACCGCTGGCGACAACGCTTACGAGGAAGGCACCGCAGAACAATTCGCGAAATGTTACGGTCCTACCTGGGGGCGTCAGAAAGCGCGCACGCGGCCGTCGGTCGGCAACCACGAATTTCATTCAAGCGGAGCGACACCCTATTTTGATTATTTTGGCGCTGCCGCAGGTGACCCAAAGCACGGCTATTACAGCTACGACCTTGGCGAATGGCACATCGTCGTGCTGAACAGCGAGTGCGCAGAAGTCGGCGGCTGCCAGGCCGGCTCAGTGGAAGAAAAATGGTTGCGCGAGGATCTTAAATCGCATCCCGCCGCTTGCATCCTAGCGTATTGGCACAAGCCGCTTTTTAGTTCCGGCGCGAAACACGGAAATGATCCGGAAATTAAGCCCTTTTGGCAGGATCTGTACGCCGCGCACACGACACTGATTCTCAACGGCCACGATCACGACTATGAACGCTTCGCGCCACAGAATCCCGACGGTAAATCGGATCCGACACATGGCATCCGTGAATTCGTAGTCGGTACCGGCGGCAAGAATCATCGTCCGTTCGCGAAACCGTGGCCTACCAGCGAACTGCGCAACGCCGATACTTTCGGAGTTCTGAAGCTTGCCTTGCACGCGAAAGGCTACGACTGGGAGTTCATCCCCGAGGCAGGGAAAACGTTCCGCGATTCTGGTTCGGGCTCTTGCCAGTAATTATTGAGGGTTATCGGTCCAAAAGACGCTTACCCGGAGGATCTCGTGAAGAAAAACGTTCTCATGTTCGCGCTCACGATCGCAATTTCAGCTTCAGGTTTTGCGGCGGCAGCGAATAGTTACCGCCTGCTTAAGACCGTCCCTGTCTCCGGCAGCGGCGGGTGGGACTATCTCACTGTTGATGATACGAATCGCCGCCTCTATGTTTCGCATGAAACGCAAGTTGAAGTCCTGGACGCGGATTCGGGCTCGGCAGTCGGAAAGATATCCAACACGCTCGGCGTTCACGGGATCGCTATAGCCCCCGAACTCGGCCGGGGTTTTACAAGCAATGGCAAGATGTCCTCGGTCACCATCTTCGATCTAAAGACTCTAGCAGTAATCAGCCAGGTGCCAACCGGAAAGAAACCGGACGCAATCGTGTTCGACCCCGCCACGCAGCGCGTTTTCGCCATGAACGGCGCAGGAAACAGCTCGACTGCGATTGATGCGGTCGGCGGCAAGGTTGTCGGCACCATCGATCTGGGCGGCGGACCGGAATTCACAACGGTAGACGGCGCGGGTAACGTCTTCGTCAACATTGAAGACGACAACCTGACGCTGCACATTGACTCACGGAATTTAACCGTGAAAGACCGTTGGCCGCTCGCGCCCTGCAAAGCGCCTTCGAGCATGGGCATCGATCGCAAAAATCGTAGGCTGTTTATTGGTTGCCGCAGTCATGTAATGGCGGTGGTGAATGCCGACAGCGGCAAAGTAATCACCACGCTTCCGATTGGCGATCGCGTTGATGCTACGGCATTTGATCCCGCGACCGGACTCATTTTCAATTCCACGGGCGAGGGGATCGTGTACGTTTTCCACGAAGACTCGCCCGACCTATATTCCGCCGTCGAAAAAATCTCGACGCGTACGGGAGCAAAAACCATGGCTCTCGATTTGAAGACACACAAACTTTTTGTCCCGGCAATGGGCTCAAACGGACTAGAGATACTGCTGTTCGGCACGTAGAAGACGCGAATTATTCGGCGCAGGAATTGGAGCGAGGTCGCTTAGAAGTGGTGAGTCTTGCTCTGGTCAACTGCCGAATCTCTCCGTGGCGCGGGCTTTCGCTTTCGCGGCTTCTTCGTCGCTATTTTTCGGTGGGGCATTAGTTTCGAGTGATTGCAGAAGGCGGGCAGGGCCTAGGGTCGCGTGTGAGACTCGGTGCCCGAAGCACACAGGGCCTAACTAATCAGCTGAGACTCGCTCTCGAACCAGAGTGTCTCGAGAACCTGACAGCCACCGCCAGAGAAGTTCCCCAGGATGGTGTGGACTCGATCAGAGACACTCAAGCTGTTTCAGTTATTTGGCGTCGAAGCTTACTCCCACGGCAGCCCGCAAGCTCACTTTTACGGTCGCGACAGGCGTCCGTGTTCGCGTCGCGATTTCCTCTCGCGTCAATCCATCGAAGTACGCGAGCGTAATTGCTTCTCGTTGAAGATTCGGGAGCCCGGCGAGTGCGACGGAGACAAAATCGTGTGCGAGATGAAATCTCCAAATTGACACCCTATTCTCGGTCGCCTTCGCATTTTACGTCGCGCAGGATTAAGGCTCGGAAAGAAATCGCAGAATCTCGTGCATTAATCGCTCTCCCTGGTCTGTCGCGAATAGGAACTGCGCATGCACGGAACCATCGAGAACGACCAACTCCTTCGGCCCTGCAGCCTTCTCGTAATTCGCGCGAATCATGGGCAATCGCGGTCCATCATCGTTTGCGTCATCGCGAGCCACGATGAAGAGCTTGCGACCTTTCATCTTTTCGGGTGGGCGGTCCGTCCATGCAGCCAGCAACACCAGCCGGTCAATTTCACCCGGCTTAGCGTCAATCGAGGCATCGGCAGCGGCCGCGCCTCCGAAGCTCGCTCCGATAACCGATACAGTCCTGGCGCCGGTTTTATGGAGGTAACGCACTGCGGCTAGCACGTCGTACTCAGCGCCGTTGTCTCCAGACTTGGATTGGGGCCCGTGAGACTGGCCGTGCCCGCGGAAGTCGATGGCCATTACGCGAAACCCGGCCTTCGAAATTTCCAGCGCCTGCTTTTCCCAACTCTCTTTGTCGAAGCGGCCTCCGTGCGCCAACACAACGCCACGCTCACCTTTTCCGTAGATGTCGGCGTAGACGACGCCCCCGTCCTCCGTTGAAAAGGAAACGTGCTCTTGCGCTAGGGTGAGTGGTGTAAGAAGGAGAGCCGCTAGGAGAGCGTTAAGAATGAACATCGGGGGATTGTTCATTCTCCTCCCGCGAAGGCCTGTCTCGATTTTCGGGTCCGAGGCTTTCCATCGAACTTCCGAATGTCACGGACCGCATACACACTTTCGTATTCGCATAAGCGACACCGAGCTGTGAAAGTACGCGGAGCGTTCGCATCCTCCAGTTGGTCGTCTTGAAAGTCCTGCAGCTTAGTCGTTACCGGTATCGGCTCCCGGCACCGGCTGCAGAATACTCCGGGGTACTACTTTGTGAGTTCGGCTATCATTTCGCACTCCAGAGAACTTTCATCCTTTTCTCTGCGGTCTCTTACGCGCCAACACCTATTCGCTGGTCTTTCAGGAAGGCAAGCAGATCGGAGTTGATCTGGTCCGCGTTGGTCGTGGGCATGCCGTGGGGAAAGCCCGGATAGAATCTCGTCGTGGCATTCTTCAGCAGCTTTGCTGATAGCGGACCGGCATTCGCGAAAGGTACGATCTGATCGTCCTCCCCGTGCATCACTAGGACCGGCACAATGATCTTCTTCAGGTCTTCGGTGAAGTCCGTCTGGGAGAAGGCGACGATGCCGTCGTAGTGTGCCTTGGCTCCTCCCATCATGCCCTGGCGCCACCAATTCCAGATCACCCCCTGGGAAGGTTTCGCATCAGGCCGGTTGTAACCATAGAACGGCCCAGCCGCCACATCGTAAAAGAATTGCGCTCGGTTGGCGGCCGTCTGCGCCTGAAAATTGTCAAACACGTCTTTGGGCAGCCCGCCAGGATTGTCCGCCGTCTTCACCATCAACGGCGGCACCGCGCTGATGATCACCGCCTTTGCCACCCGGCTTTCGCCGTGGCGCGCTAGGTAATGCACTACTTCGCCGCCACCGGTCGAGTGGCCAACATGGATAGCATTCTTTAAATTGAGCTGCGCGGTAAGTGCGGCGAGGTCATCGGCGTAGTGATCCATATCGTGTCCGTCGCCGGGTTGACTCGAGCGTCCGTGGCCTCTGCGGTCATGGGCGATGACGCGATAGCCGTGATTGAGGAAGAACATCATCTGCGTGTCCCAATCATCGGCCGACAGCGGCCAGCCGTGGCTAAACACGATGGGCTGACCTTTACCCCAGTCCTTGTAATAAATCTCAGTGCCGTCTTTTGTGGTGATCATTGCCATGGGATGACCTCCTTGATTTGAAAATCCGTGGGCCGACATTATGCACGAATCGAACGCAATTCTGCCAAGATTTCTAAGGTTGGGAGGGGTTACTCACGCACAAGTGTGTGGTCGGCAATGCCGGGTCTTCGAAACATTCGTTTCTCGTTCTAGCCGTTCGTTGGCATGCCGCATGGCCGAAT
>CAVPFH010000023.1:0-398446 GCA_963703675.1 uncultured Acidobacteriota bacterium
GGGAGCAAACATGGTGCGGCGGCTTCTCAAAGGAGGCCACCAATGCGTCGTCTTTGACATGTCGCCAAAAGCAGTGAACGAGTTGGTAGAGGAAAAGGCAGTAGGATCCTCTTCGCTCCAGGATTTTGCGAATAAGCTGCAAAAGCCGAGAGCGGTCTGGTTGATGGTCCCCGCTGCGGTTGTGGACAAAACCATCGCCAGCCTTCTGCCTCATCTGGAGGCGGGCGACATTCTGATCGATGGCGGCAATTCCTGTTACGTGGACGACATCAGGCGCGCCAAGGAACTGGCCTCGAAAAAAATTCACTACGTGGACGTGGGGACGAGCGGTGGCGTATGGGGCCTCGAGCGCGGTTACTGCATGATGATAGGGGGCGAACCAGAAGTGGTGAAGCGCCTCGATCCGATCCTGGCTCGATTGGCACCCGGCATTGGCGACATAGCGCGCACTCCCGGACGCGAGAAGATCGGCGGTACCGCCGAGCAAGGCTACCTTCATTGTGGACCAAACGGCGCGGGGCACTTTGTGAAGATGGTGCACAACGGAATTGAGTACGGGATCATGGCCGCGTACGCCGAGGGCATGGGAATCTTACGCTCTGCCAATGTCGGCAAGCAGGACCACACGATCGACGCCGAGACGACCCCGTTGCGCGATCCCGAGCACTATCAATACGATCTCAATCTACCTGATGTCGCGGAAGTGTGGCGGCGCGGTAGCGTGATCGCCTCCTGGCTTCTCGATCTCACTGCATCGGCACTGTTCGCGGACCCAGCTCTTTCCAAGTTTGCCGGCCATGTCTCGGATTCAGGCGAAGGGCGCTGGACCATCAAAGCCGCCATTGATGAAGCTGTGCCGGCATACGTTCTTACGGCCGCGCTTTACGAGCGGTTCAGCTCTCGAGGCGAAGCCGATTTTGCAGATAAACTCTTGTCTGCGATGAGATTCGAGTTCGGCGGACACCTTGAGAAAACGGAAGGCAAGTCGCAGACCGCCTGAAGGAGATAGAGATCATCATGGATAATTCCAACTCGGACGCGCTTGTCTTCTTTGGTGCAACCGGCGATCTCGCCTACAAAAAAATCTTCCCGGCGCTGCAGGCCATGATTAAACGCGGCCACCTCGATAAACCGGTTATCGGCGTGGCCAAAGCCGGTTGGAACCTCGAGCAACTTCGCAATCGCGCGAAAGACAGCATCGAAAAACACGGCGGGATTGACCCCACGGCTTTCGACAAGCTCTCTAGCTTGCTGCGTTACGTGGACGGAGACTACAAAGACCCCGCTACTTTTCAGGCGGTTTATAAAGAACTTAAGGAAGCTCAGCGGCCCGCCCATTATTTGGCAATCCCGCCCGTGTTGTTCGGACCGGTTGTTGAGCAGTTGGTGAAATCAGGCTGTGCCAGAGGCGCCCGCGTCATCGTTGAGAAGCCCTTTGGTAGCGACCTGGTTTCAGCGCGAAATCTCAATCAGATTCTGCTTGCTGCTTTCGATGAGTCGCAAATCTTTCGCATCGATCATTACCTTGGGAAGCGGCCAGTGCATAACATGCTCGTCTTCCGCTTCGCGAACGCCTTCATGGAGTCGTTCTGGAACCGCAACTTCATCGAGAGCGTGCAGATCACCATGGCGGAAGACTTCGGCATCCAAGGTCGCGGCGCCTTTTATGATGAGACCGGAACGATACGCGACGTCATTCAGAACCACCTTTTTCAGGTGCTTTGCAACCTTGCGATGGAGCCGCCTGCCAGAACGGACAGCGAATCCATTCGCGATGAAAAAGTTAAGGTATTGAAATCCATCCCGCCACTCGATGAGAAAAACTTGGTTCGTGGGCAGTTTCGCGATTATCGCAAAGAGAAAGGGGTGGCGCCGAACTCGCAAGTGGAAACTTTTGCCGCTCTACGGCTGGAGGTCAACACCTGGCGTTGGAAAGGTGTTCCCTTCTATATCCGGGCAGGGAAGTGCCTTCCAGTAACATGCACGGAAGTCGTGGGCCGGTTTCGTTTGCCTCCCACGGTGATCCGCGACAGTGCTTTGACCAAGAACTACCTGCGATTTCGGATCAGCCCCGAGGTGAGCATTGCCCTAGGTATGACCGTAATGGCTCCAGGCGAGAAGATGGTCGGTCAAGCGACAGAAATGCTCGCCAGCCGCCATCCCCAAGCCGAGGAGATGGATGCTTACGAACGCGTGTTGGGAGATGCCATGGCCGGAGATGCCACGCTGTTTGCTCGACAAGACTATGTGGACGAAGCGTGGCGAATCGTGGACCCCATTCTGAAAACAACTACTTCAGTCTACGAGTACGAACCGAATACCTGGGGACCGGCTGAAGTTCAACGGACAATCGAACCCGAGGGCGGCTGGCTCAACCCAACATTGGCACCTCAAGCAGCAGCCGCGGAAGCGGTTCGGGCGGCTTAGGAGCAGCGTCGCTGCACACCCTGTGCTGCGTCTGGAAGATAGAAGTTACGAAGGAGTGATCCATGGGTGCAGCTCAGGTTGCTCAGCCGAAGAATGACGGCAAGATGGCTCTACTGGCAATCAATACGATCCGCACTCTTTCGATTGATGCGGTTCAAGAAGCAAAATCCGGACACCCCGGCACACCAATGGCGCTGGCGCCACTCGTCTACACGCTTTGGAATCGCGTCATGCGTTTCGATCCGAAGGACCCGATCTGGCCGAACCGCGATCGGTTCGTGCTTTCGAATGGCCACGCCTCAATGCTGTTGTGGTCCATCCTACACCTCACTCAGACCCAAGCGGTTGATGCTGATTACGAGAGGTTGGGGCAGCCATCAGTGACCCTTGACGATATTCGTCGTTTCCGCCAGCTCGACAGTAGGGCACCCGGACATCCGGAATACCACTGGGTCTCGGGCGTTGAGACAACGACCGGTCCGCTCGGGCAGGGCGTCGCCACAAGCGTGGGTATGGCTATCGGAGAGAAGTGGCTGGCCGCCCATTGCAATCGGCCGGCCTTCGAGATCTTCGACTACAACATTTATGCCGTGTGCGGAGATGGTTGCATGATGGAGGGTATTTCTTCGGAAGCGGCTTCGCTTGCCGCCCACCTGGGTCTCGACAACCTGTGCTGGATCTACGACAACAACCACATCACGATTGAGGGCGACACCAACATTGCATTCACAGAGGATGTCGCGGCCCGATTCCTAGCTTACGGATGGAATGTCCTGCGGGTCGGCGATGCCAACGACATCGCTCGCATCGAACGTGCCTTTGAGATCTTCCGGAAGACGAAGGGCAGACCCACTTTTATCGTTCTAGACAGTCATATCGGTTACGGCTCTCCGAATAAACAGGACACCCCCGAGGCTCATGGCGAGCCGCTGGGAGATGATGAGATTCGCCTCACGAAGCGCGGATATGGATGGCCCGAGGACGCGAAATTCCTCGTGCCGGACGGTGTCTACGAGCACTTCCGGGAAGGTGTGGGCGCACGCGGCGCACAGGCCCGAGCAGCTTGGACGAAGCTCTTCGCTGACTATCGCGCAAAATATCCCGAACTCGCGACCGAAATTGATCTCATGCAACGGCGCGAACTTCCGGATGGGTGGGATCGCAACCTACCCGTCTTCCCCGCTGATCCCAAGGGAATCGCCGGGCGCGAGGCATCCGGAAAAGTGTTGAACATTCTGGCGCAAAATGTCCCCTGGTTCCTCGGTGGTTCGGCGGATCTTGGGCCGTCGAACAAGACCACCTTGAAATATGATGGCGCGGGAAGTATCCAAGCGATTAGCCCAGGTGGGAAAAACCTGCATTTCGGAATCCGCGAGCATGCGATGGCAGCGATTGTGAATGGCCTCTCGCTTTCAAAGATTCGAGCGTTCGGCGCGACCTTTTTCATCTTCAGCGATTACGCGCGTCCTGCGATTCGGCTCTCGGCATTGATGGAACTCCCAACGATCTTCGTTTTCACGCATGACGCGATGGGCGATGGAGAGGATGGCCCCACTCATCAGCCAGTGGAACACCTGGCGTCCCTGCGTGCCATTCCCGGCTTGATCACACTTCGTCCGGGAGACGCTAATGAAGTGGTCGAAGCCTATCGCTACATTATGCAGTTACGTCACCAACCCGCGGTGCTCGCACTCTCACGCCAGCCATTACCAACTTTGGATCGCGGCAAGTACGCCTCAGCGTCCGGTGTCGCGCATGGTGCTTATGTTCTTGCCGATGCTCCTGGCGGAAAGCCGGAGGTAATCCTCATTGCAACTGGCAGTGAGGTGAGTCTCGCAATTCAAGCCCATGAGGCGCTCCTTGCCGATGGCGTGCGCTCGCGAATGGTTTCGATGCCTTCCTGGGAGATTTTTGAGCATCAGGCTCAGGAATACCAGGACAGTGTGTTGCCTCCGCAGGTGACCGCGCGAGTAGCACTAGAGCAAGCCTCAAGTTTCGGCTGGGAACGGTACGTCGGCCGGGGTGGACAGCTCGTCTGCATGAAGACGTTCGGGGCTTCGGCGCCCCTTATGGAATTGCAGAAGCACTTTGGCTTCGAGCCCGACCAAGTGGTGGCGGCTGCGAAGAAGATGCTGAGGAAGAATTGATATCTTCGCGCGCATCGGACTACTTTCTTTGAAACTTGCCAAACCAAGTCGCGCGTAACGGGATCCTGCATTCCGAGGAAGGAGCTCCGTTGAACATTTACGACACAGTCGAAGGCTCCCGTTTGGCTTCAATCCGACAAAAAAAGGGTCACTGGAACCGCTGGGGTCCCTTCATTTCAGAGCGCGCATGGGGAACGGTTCGCGAAGATTACAGCTCGAATGGAGAGGCGTGGAATTACTTTCCTCACGATCACGCTCGATCGCGTGCCTACCGATGGAATGAAGACGGTATCGCTGGCGTTTGTGATCGACACCAATTTTTGTGTTTTGCCCTCGCTCTTTGGAACGGGCGGGATCCGTACCTCAAGGAACGATTATTTGGTCTAACCGGCCCAGAAGGCAATCACGGCGAGGACGTCAAAGAATATTATTTTTACCTGGACAATACGCCTACCCACTCCTACATGAAGTATCTCTACAAATATCCCCAGGCAGAATTCCCGTACGATCGGCTTCGCGAAGGGAATCGTCGACGCGGCAAGCGCGATGCGGAATTTGAGTTGGTCGACACCGGAATATTCGACGAGGGGCGCTATTTCGACGTCATGGTGGAGTATGCCAAGAACGATCCCGAGGATTTGTTAATCCGAATCACGGTTACTAACCGTGGGCCAGACCCCGCGCCGATTCACGTGCTTCCAAACCTGTGGTTTAGGAATTCCTGGGCGTGGGGACGCGACGCCCGTCGCCCGTCGATGGCAATGGGTAAACAAGCGCAGCAGAAGAACGGTAAGGTAAAGACTTTGGTCGCGCATCATTGGCAGCTGGGAGATTACGAATTGTACTGTTCGGCCGCTGACGAATTGCTATT
Organism: uncultured Acidobacteriota bacterium; assembly: GCA_963703675.1. Lineage (GTDB taxonomy): Bacteria > Acidobacteriota > Terriglobia > Acidiferrales > UBA7541 > Palsa-295. The sequence goes on from CAVPFH010000023.1 coordinate 5,446, forward strand.
CACTGAAAATGAGACCAATACGTCGCGACTCTACGGAGTTCCTTCTCCGACACCCTACTGCAAAGACGCATTTCATGCGTATGTGGTTGACGGGAACCTCGGCGCTGTGAATCCAGAGGCCGCTGGGACGAAAGCCGCCGCGCTTTACTTTCGCAATGTTGACGCTGGAGAAACCGTAACCATCGATCTGCGGTTGGCGTCCGTGCGCGACGGGCACTCGCTAAAGGCGCCTTTTACTGATTTCGCTTCCTTGTTGACGCAGCGTTGCAAGGAAGCGGATGAATTTTACGATGTGGTGTTACCTGCAAAACTCTCCGCGGATGCCAAGATGGTCGCACGCCAAGCCTTCGCCGGGATGCTGTGGTCCAAGCAATATTATCATTACGTTGTCTCTGACTGGCTCGATGGAGATCCTGTCGGGCCGTCTCCGCCACCGGAGCGCTTCACCGGGCGCAACCACGATTGGACCCACCTCTTCACTCGCGATGTAATATCCATGCCCGACAAGTGGGAGTTTCCTTGGTTTGCATCCTGGGATCTGGGTTTTCATTGCGGATCCTTGGCGTACATTGACCCGCATTTTGCCAAAAACCAGATTCTCTTGATGCTGCGCGAGTGGTATATGCACCCGAACGGGCAAATCCCTGCCTATGAGTGGGATTTCAACGGAGTCAATCCACCGGTTTTGTCGCTGGCGGCCCGATATGTCTTTGAAATTGACCGGCAACACACAGGTGTAGCTGATTACGCGTTCATCGAACGCGTTTTCCAGAAGATGCTCCTGAACTTTACGTGGTGGGTTAATCGCAAGGACGCTTTGGGTAAGAACGTCTTTCAGGGTGGGTTCTTGGGGATGGATAACATCGGCGTATTCGATCGCGACAAACTCCCGCGAGGCTACCTGCTGGGTCAGGCCGACGGTACAGGCTGGATGGCAGCTTTTGCCAAGAACATGTGTTCCATCGCTCTTCTACTGGCGGAAAAAAATCCGATTTATGAAGATGTCGCCAGCAAATTCTGGGAGCATTTCATTTTCATCGCCAATTCGGTGAACAGCGTACGAGACCCGAGCAAGTCACTATGGGATGAGAAAGACGGGTTTTTCTACGATCATTTGATCTCTGCGCACCACGAGCCGATTCCCATCCGCGCACGCACCATGGTAGGTTTCGTTCCTATGTTTGGCGCAAGTACAGTCCCGGCCGACACATTCGATCGCTACCCGGACTTCCAGCGCCGCCGCCAGTGGTTCATCGAGCATCGCCCCGACCTGGTCGAGAGCGTCGGGCCAATGGTTGTACCCGGCGCGAACAACAACTTGATCCTGGGCCTGGTGCGGCCAGATCAATTGCGCCGCATGTTGACCTATATGCTGGATGAGAATGAATTTTTCTCCCCCTATGGTGTGCGGACAGTCTCCCGCTATCACAAGGATCATCCTGTGATCCTCAACCTGGATGGCCAAGAAAGTCGCTTGGACTATGAGCCAGGCGAATCCATGACGAATATCTTTGGCGGCAACTCCAACTGGCGCGGCCCCATTTGGATGCCAGTAAATTTTCTCATTCTGCTCGCGCTTCAGCAGTATCACCTTTACTACGGCGATGCGTTCCAGGTGGAGTGTCCCACGGGTTCCGGGAAGATGAAAAACTTGGATCAGGTCGCAGAAGAACTGGCGCAGCGGCTGGGAAGCATCTTTCGGTGCGACAAGGAGGGCAACCGGCCGGTCTTCGGCTCAAACGCGATGTTCAACACCGATCCCCATTGGCGCGATCTTATCCCCTTCCACGAATACTTCCACGGGGACACCGGCCGTGGTTGCGGCGCCAGTCACCAGACAGGTTGGACTGGGTTGATAGCCCAGGTTCTCGTCGATTTAGGCGAACACGATGGTCGGGACAAGGATTGATCAGCCTTGCATACTGATGGCAATTCCGGCCTAAGTGCTCCTCTCGGCGCAACTCTGCGTGACGGCGGTGTGAATTTCAGTCTTTTCTCCCGCAGAGCCACGGGCGTTGAGTTGTTATTCTTTGACCGAGAGGATGATTCACGTCCCACGCGCGTAATCGCTATCGATCCCCGCACAAATCGTACTTACCATTACTGGCACGTATTCGTGCCGAGCGTGAAGCCGGGGCAGATTTACGGGTATCGAGTACACGGAGCGTTCGATCCCGCCAAGATCCTGCTCGACCCCTATGCCCGCGCCGTAGTTGTTCCGAAGAATTACAGTCGGGACGGAGCGCGCACGGTGGGTGACAACACCGCGACTGCAATGAAGAGCGTGGTGGTGGATTCAAGTAGTTATGACTGGGAGGGTGATAAGCCGTTAATGCGCCCTTCCTCGCGGACGATTGTGTACGAAATGCATGTACGGGGTTTCACTCGCCATCCGAACTCCGGCGTCGAGAGAAAAACACGTGGCACCTATCGCGGCCTGATTGAAAAGATTCCGTATTTGCAGGAGCTCGGAATCACGGCTGTCGAACTACTACCGGTATTTCAGTTCGATCCTCAGGATTGCCCATCAGGGCTTACCAACTATTGGGGCTATGCGCCGGTCTCTTTTTTTTCGCCACATCGAGCATATTGCTCACGGCAGGACCCACTCGGCCCTGTAGACGAGTTTCGCGACATGGTCAAAGCTTTGCACCGGGCGGGAATCGAAGTCATTCTCGATGTCGTATTCAATCACACGGCCGAAGGCGACCACAATGGGCCCACTGTCAGTTTTCGCGGAATCGATAACAGCGCTTACTACGTCCTTGAACAAGATCGCTCGCGCTACGCCAACTACAGTGGTACCGGGAACACACTCAACGCCAATCATTCCACCGTACGCCGCATGATCATGGATAGTCTCCGCTACTGGGTGCAGGAAATGCATGTAGATGGTTTTCGCTTCGATCTCGCTTCGATTCTCGCGCGTGATTCGTCGGGTCATGTGATGGCGAATCCTCCGGTGCTTTGGGATATCGAATCGGACCCCGCGCTCGCGGGAATTAAAATCATTGCCGAAGCATGGGATGCTGCGGGTTTGTACCAAGTGGGCAGCTTCGTGGGGGACAGCTGGAAAGAGTGGAATGGGAAGTTTCGCGACGATGTCCGCAGCTTCTTCCGTGCTGACCAGGGTTCGGTGAGGCGGCTCGCCGATCGGTGCCTCGGCAGTCCCGAGATTTATGGATACAAGGAACGCGAAGCAGAGCAGAGCATTAATTTCGTGACCTGTCACGATGGTTTTACGCTTAACGACCTCGTCTCTTACAATGAGAAACAAAACGAGACGAATGGAGAAGAAAGCCGTGACGGTGAAAACGACAACCGCAGCTGGAACTGTGGCGTCGAAGGGCCCACGGATGACGCTGCAATCGAGAAACTTCGAAACCGACAAGTAAAGAATCTTCTTACCACGACCATATTCTCGTTGGGGATGCCCATGATTCTGATGGGCGACGAGGTCCGGCGCACGCAACATGGCAATAACAACGCCTATTGCCACGACAACGAAGTCGGTTGGTTCGATTGGGATTTGGTCTCGAAACATGTCGATGTTCACAGATTCGTCAGACTCCTCATCGCTCGACGGCTCCTGCGAGACTCCGGGCCCGAGCGGGATCGCGTGACCCTACTCGACCTGATCAGTGTAGCCAGCAAAGGCTGGCACGGGACAAAACTCAACGAGCCTGATTGGAGCGATCATTCTCATAGTGTGGCGTTCAGCGCGGAACTTGAGAAGGAAAAGCGGTTGGTTCACTTTATTTTTAATGCGTACTGGGAGCCGCTCCAGTTCCAGTTACCAACGGTCGGTAACGGGGAAAACGCTTGGCGCCGATGGGTTGACACTTCCCTCGAATCACCACAAGAAATTGTCGAATGGCAGAAATCCCCCAGGGTTCGAGGGCACACCTACACGGCAGGTCCTCGCTCAGTGGTTGTGCTCTGGGCGGATGTTAACGACACTTCGAATCTCGAATAGAGTGGGGAAACTAACTAATGGAAGATGAATTTCTATCGCACCCGAGGTCGATGCTTGAGCGTTTTATCCAAAGCGAGACTTCCGGTTCGATCCTTCTCTTCGCCGCTACCGTTGTTGCTCTCGTTTGGGCGAATTCGCCATGGAACGCATCCTATTTCGCGCTTTGGAAAATTCCGTTGAAATTGGGCCGTCGCCCTCTTCTTTCCATGGACCTACACCACTGGATCGACGATGGATTAATGGTGCTGTTTTTTCTGGTAGTCGGGCTTGAAATCAAGCGCGAAATAGTCAAGGGCGAACTGGCATCCTTTCGGCGGGCAGCGCTTCCGATCATGGCGGCGTTAGGCGGTATGATTTTGCCGGCTTTCATCTATTTCGCTTTGAATCGGTACGGCACTGGTGCAGCTGGCTGGGGAATCCCAATGGCGACCGACATTGGCTTTGCGCTCGGAGTTCTTGCCCTTCTTGGCAAGCGCATTCCTTCGAATCTGCGGGTGTTTATGCTTGCGCTGGCCATCGTGGACGATGTCGGAGCAATTCTAGTGATTGCATTCTTTTATACTCCCTCAATTTCTGTGGGAGCGTTGGCCATGGCCGGTGGGCTGTTGGGGCTTCTCGTGGTTTTGGCACTGCGTCAGGCTCCAATGTCCATGTTTGTAGTAGTGGGTATCTTTTTCTGGGCAGCGGTTCTGAGTTCGGGAGTACACGCCACCATTGCCGGAGTGATTCTAGGACTTGTAGCGCCGATCAGGCCCAAATTCAGCTCGGACCGGTTAGCGGAAAATGCAGAGCCCCTGCTCAGGGATTTCCGCAACCAGATCCTAGTGCAGAATAAGTCATCAGCGGAGGCGATGCTCTCCGAACTTGATAAACTTCTCCGCGGCACCGACTCTATCGCCGAGCGCATGGAGAGGAGCCTTCATCCCTGGGTTTGTTTCCTCGTTCTCCCCTTATTTGCTTTAGCGAGCGCAGGAGTCGCTTTGTCCTCTGAGCGACTGAAACTGGCCTATTCGAGTCCGATAGCACTTGGCATAATTCTGGGCCTGGTCATCGGTAAAGCCACGGGGATTACTTTGTTTTCTTTTCTGGGCGTGAAATTAGAAATCGCAGAGATGGCTGACGGTTTGACGTGGAAGGGGATAGCCGGAGTGGGCGCTTTGGCAGGTGTGGGATTTACTGTCGCTCTATTCGTTAGCGGTCTCTCATTCGAAGACCCGGCACTAATCGCTACTGCTAAGGTCGCAGTTCTTGGAGCCTCTTTAGCGGCAGGTTGCATCGGTTACATCTATCTCCGCTTCTCCCTAAGAGATAACTGCCCGCCCTCAACTAGGGTTCACGCGAAAAAAGGCGCCTTGGCGTGACGAGAAAGCATGTAACCGGATCGTAACCCATATGGGCCGGGGTTTTGCAGTAGCGACAGCGCAATGACGTTGTTCGATTTCGTTCTGCCGTTCGAGACCAGGGGTCGGTTCCGACATTAGCGAGGAAATCTAGGTTTTCGTTCCCAATCTGATGAGGTGACCCCCTAAGCTGGCACAAATTTTTTGGGCACAGTTTCCCACCGCCAGAGAAATCCCCCAGAGACGGAGCGGACGATCAGAAACACTCAAGCTATTTGTGGCTTCAGATGTTGGGCGTCGAAGCACGCTCCCCTCTTCCACACGATCAACGCGATAGTGGCAATCTTTCTGGCCAAGGTTAGACGCGCCATCTCCGGCCTGGCGCCCTTGGTCAGCAAAGTTGTGTAGAACTCTTGAAACGGACCGGGTTTGCTCGAGGCCGAACATTGAAGGAACTGGCGCGCAGCTACCTAGCGATGACGCGCGATTTGACGCGAGTGATGAGTCGGCTGAAGGCGATTTACCGAAGTTGAGCTATCTCTTGCGCCGGCAAGCATGTTTATGCAGCGCGCTACCGTGCGGAGTGGCTTGCGAAGATCTCGGAAGCGGCGTACGCCGTCGTGCCGAACTCTACTACCAGCAGTTCGACGCCTTAGCGGGACAAGCCCGAAAAAGCTGACGTTTAGGCTCAGAATAAGCAGGCGCCTTCGCACACGAACGACTGGGCTTCTCACTACCTATCTCACATTGAGACATTGCATCCGAAAAACAATTCCCTTATGTCACCGTCAATTTATCGGTCACTTCATCCGGAACAGATTTCTGACCAGGGTCATTCAACCGGGTTCCAAGTGTTATCAGGATTGAATTCATCAATGGCCTTGGCGAGTTCGGCGGTCTTTTCGCCGAGATCTTTTTGGAACACAGATTCATTTTGATTGATGATCAACGTCATCACACCGGAATTGCGATACTCGGCGGGATAGGCGAGGACGGCGAAACCACCTGTCATGTTTCCGTTGACGATATAGTCTTTTGTCCCCCCCTGAGCATGGTTGCCTTGCTTTGTGAGGATCCGATAAAAATATCCGTGGAATGGCTGCGGTGCCGGTTGGGAATTGCCACCATAGCCCTCCGCGCTCGCACTAGCTGCTAGCGGCCCAAGGGGGCTTTCCGCTTGATCATCCGCGGACTTCCAGTACAGGCCATTGTGTTTGCCCTCTTCACTAGCGATTTTCTGCGCATATTGATGCACGTTGCTGCCGTCGTGGGTCTGGCTGAAATAATCGGCTTGCGCATCGGCTATGGCATTGAGCACCTCAATCGCTGACAGTTCGTTGTCGCCGATACGGCGAGCTAGGATCTCTTGCTTCGCTGAGTTGCTGTCAAAATACCACTGCCCTGATGGATTCTTCATCAATGGAAAAGGAAACGGATAGTTCTCGGCACCGATATTGAGAACCATGCCGTTGTTCGTCAACATTCCCCAGCGGTGCATTTGATCGTAGTTGGCTGCGAATTTTTCGCGGGCCGCCTTGTCTTGAACTGGATCACCCGAGACGATTAGCTCCGTCGCGTCTGGGCCGAAAATCGCCAACAGACTATTGCTGTCTCCTGCTTTTGCGGCTTCATGGACGGACCGGGAGGCATCATCCGGGGAAGCGAATGTTTTCGGTCCGCTCGGGGCCTGTTGCGGTTTCTGGCATCCCGCCGTGAGCACAATGATCGCGGCGAGCGCAAGGAGAAGCACGCACCGCGAGTAGGTCTTCGTTTCGGTAAGCCTGAGGTATGTCATTCCAACTTCTCCATCGTGCCGACTGAGTCGTTCCGGAACTTTGTTTTCTATTCTCATAGGAATTTCGCGTCGTCGGTGGCTATCGACGAGACGCGCCTCCCCGATTTCCGCCGCTTAGACTCTGGTTCCCGCGCGCACTTTGTGCACGGCCTCCAGCCGATCCCGAGAGGGCGTTAGGACGCGCCTGCTGCGTGGCAGGAGCATTCGATGTCTGGGGACGTTGATAGCCGCGAGCCTCGCTTGTACTGGGCCGCGTGCTCGGAGTCGTTGCTGGCCGCTGAGTTGGGGTTCCACTTGGACGATTTCCTGGCGTCGGCCGGGTACTCGGGTTCCCTGCCCCCGGTCTCGCGCCCGTAGAATCACTTGGACGGCTCGGGCGATTGCCGGTATCCGGACGCGATGGAAGAGTTGTAGCCGGGGGACGAGTGGAACTATTGGGCGGACGGCCGTACCCGGGATAGCCAGAGGAAGGGGGCCGATAGCCAGGATTGCCAGGCCGATAGCCCGGAGGGGGAGGCCGGTAGCCGGGATTGCCGGGGCGGTAGCCGCCACCGTAGTACCCGCCTCGCCAGTAGCTATTCCCAACGTATACGTTGCGATTGTAGATTACCGTGCGACTATTCCAGTTTGTGCCCCAATAGCTATACCCCCACCCGCAACAACCGCCATTTATCATCGCCCCGACTGCAATGCCGACGCCGAAAGAGAGCACAGCCGCAGCTGCCACGTCGCTGGAGGTATATCCAGTCGTTACAACCGGAGTGCCATAGATTACTGTCGGGCTGTACGTCGGCACGTACACGATCTGAGGATTCGCCGGTTGAATGATAATCGTTTGAGGGCTCTCTTGGACAACCTTGATCTCGGGACTCGATTTCAGGTTACCTGCCGCGTAGGCCTTTGCGCGCATCCTTTGGATGGCAGCCATCACGTCTTGTTGCTGTGTAGCCGAAGCTTCACCAAGCGCTGAAGCCCAAGCGAGATTCTTCGCCATATTGTCGAGAACGGATGGAAACTGGGTTAGGGCTTTCACCGCCGGATCCCACGGCCGTTCATCGACTGCATTCATGAGCGATTCTCCGGAAAGGTTAGAGTTATCCTTGAGCCAGAAAGCTGCATCCACTACTTCATAGGGAAAAGTGGCAGCACCCAGGACTTGCGCAACCAGAGAATCCGGATACAGGGCAATGGGAGCGACGAGCCCATCGAGTTCGTCAGGAGTGAGTGGTGCATACTCCTCCCCCTTGCCGGCCGATGCCGACGCGGCCGGTGTGGACGGGGCTTGCGCGCTCGCATCGATGGGAATCGTCGTCAAGACGAGAAGGAAGATCATCATCACGGCCACTGCTTTTAGTGGAAGAGTCATATTTTCCTGGGTTCTAGCGATTCGCCTCGTCGGAACGGCATGGGAATCAGTGAGCGAGCTCATCACACGAGTTCCTGAAACGAAACCAGCACGATCATCTGTCAAAACCTCACATCGAGATCGCTGCGCCAGATACGGCGCAAAACTGAGTCGCAGTCCAAATTCAACGATATGCGAACGGTATTCGCGGAGGCCCTGGGGTGCAATTGTTAAAAGTGACAGTTTGCTTTCAGCCGAACCTATACGCAGAGTGAAGGCCGGCATGAATTATTCGATTCTCGCAAGGCTAGGATTCGAGCGGAGCATTGATTCTTTCAGGCGGCAGAATTGCGCCTACTACCCAGTTGAGTTTTGAGAGAATGAGATTCAGATTGAGCTCGCGAAATTCGCAAGAAAAAACTGGCTTTGGGACGATAGGTCCGAAGTCGTGCCGACGCTATGACCCATGCTGGCCAACTAGCCATGCTACGACGGCTGGCTGGCAGCCCGATTCCACCTAAGAACTGCGTGTTGCCGCAATCAGTCCCACCAACCTTAGTACCGACCAGCCCTCCCTGTCAGCCCCGACAAAGATTGGCCGGAAAGACCCTAAGGTCAGCCGCGAAAAGAGCGCATTGATCTCAGGCATTGTCAATTCTAACAATTACGCACCGTGCTCCCGAAGGACACAATTTTCTGCTTTTATAAAAGCTAGAGGACCGCGCCGCGCGGAAAACTCAGCTCGCGTCGCTGTTCTTTGCGAATTCAAGAATGAGTTCGAATTCCAATGGGAGGGAGAACATTATGAAGACGCTGGTAGCAGGAATTTCGTTGGTCTGCATGTGTCGGGTTGGCCATCGCGCAAACACCGACGCCACCAGCTAAAGACCCCAGCACTGCGGAATCTCTCAAGCAACTTGAACACGGTTGGGTTGATGCGGCGAAATCTGGCGATACTGACAAAGTCAGCCAGATCATCGCCAATGATTGGATAGGCGTCGGCTACGATGGCAGCAAGGAAAATAAGCAGGACCATCTGGCGGACATGAAATCCGGCAAGGCAAAGCTCGAAGCCTTCGAATTTGGGCCATGGATGCAAGGGTCTTGGGAAGCGTTGCAGTCGTCCAAGGCGGCAACACGAAAAGTATGACTAAAGACCTGGTTCAACTTTGGGTCGTTCAGCACGGCAACCAATGGCGCGTCTGTTAAGTCGTTTTGAACGAGTTCTTCTAGTTGTCGGCGTAAGTCTGATCGCTGTCTACGCAACCGCACGACTACGAGGAGAGATACTCAGCCGGCTCTCCTTATGGCATTTCAAGGATGGCGAGACTGCAGTCGAACAAGGCAGCCCGATGCCGAGTTCACCTCTGACCGGCGAAAGGGTAGGAGGAACGGACGTAAGTCTTTGGTCAATGCAGCGGATCGAGGCTTACAAGCGAGCACTTCTAGCGACTGTTGACACGCCAGAAGCTGTACTAACTATTCCCAGGCTAGGGGTAGAAGTTGCCGTGTTTGAGGGAACGGATGATCTGAATCTCAATCGCGGTGCCGGCCGTATAGCGGGAACGGCAAAACCAGGCCAGCCAGGAAACATGGGAATTGCGGCACATCGTGACGGATTTTTTCGTGCACTAAAAGACATCCACATCGGCGACGAGATTAGAGTCCGTGCGCCGCGCGTGAAGGAGATGTATCGAGTGGACAACATCGAAATTGTGAACCCGAATGACGTCAGTGTGTTGCATTCCCGCCCGCACTCATCCGTGACGCTGGTTACCTGTTATCCATTCTATTTCGTCGGGCATGCGCCACAACGTTTCATAGTTCAAGCATCCATTGCGGAATCGGAGCAGAGTCAGCCACAAAATCTCAACGCTTCTCGAAAAGACAAAAAGGAGAATATACAATGAAGGGAATAACTAAAAGTACGAGCATATGGCTCGCGCTCGGTGCAGGGGTGGTTAGTTTCGCCATGGCCGTCAGCGCAAGCGCACAGGTCAAAACCGAAACCACAACGACCGCCGGACAATCATCTAAGCAAGTGGTTGTCGATCGGGCGACGGTAATCGAGGTTGAAGGTAACGATCTCTTTGTAAAAATGGACAACGGGGAGATAAGACATTTCCCCAACGTCTCGGAAAGCGCCAGAGTTACGGTCGATGGCAAGCAAGTGGGAATCCACGACCTCAAACCTGGCATGAAACTGGAGCGCACTTTCACGACTACCACGACTCCAAAAACCGTCAGGACAGTCCAAACAGTGACGGGAACCGTCTTTTACGTTATGGCACCGACAACTGTGATTCTGAAACTTGAAAATGGGCAGCACCAGCAATTCAAGATTCCCAAGGGACAAAAGTTTACAGTAAACGGAAAACAAATGGACGCATTCGGACTAAGAAAGGGCATGAAGATCTCAGCTACCAAAATCACCGAAACTCCGGCGCTCTCGGTTGAACACGAGAAACAAATAACAGGCAACATGCCGCCCCCTCCAGCCGCTCTCCCGGCCGACGAACCAATCCTCGTTGCCCAAGCTGCTCCAACCGATGCTGCGACGGAAGAGGCTCCAGCCGCACTGCCGCAGACAGCGTCGATCATCCCCTTAATCGGATTACTGGGATTGCTCTGCGTTGGAACATCGTTTGGACTTCGATTGTTTAGGAAAGTGTGACGATTGGATGGGAAAAATGGTCCGCTCGAACCTGGGGCGGACCATCCCTTAACCGGTCGAACAGGTTGATCAGACGCACAGCTTCGGCGGGGTCGCCGGTTACTTTGAGGCCTCCGCTCTCGATTGAGTCTTCGGGCGTCACTTGGGCTGAAACAGAGCTTGGTGCCGTTGGAAGGGCTTGTCCTGCTGATCTGGTTATAAATGTCGTTGTGTCGAGCGCAGGAGGCGCGTAGGATGCGCGAAGCGACAGGTCCAAATCGGAAATTCGGTTAAGGCCCGATCCCCAGCCAAGAAGAATCGTTATGTTTGCAGGCCGAATGGCTTGGCTAGGTTGCGAATCCGGTTTCCTTGCGGGACCCACGTGCTAGCGGAGGAGGAAACGCCACATGAAACGCAGAATCGCTACTTCCAACCGTCTGCCCAATCGTGAAACAGATGCAGCTATCCCGTGGCCTCGGCCAATCCGAGCGCAATGCCGCGACCAATCCCGCCATTACCACCAGTCACGACAGCCACCGACCGGTTAAGTCAAATAATGCAGGCGTTCTCATCAAGCACTCCCCTTTTCGAAGCCTCCGAACAGGATTGATGCTGCGAAATAATCCAAGTCAGACCGTCAGAGTGAACCCTCCATCGGGTGTCAGCGTGGTGCCCGAGATGTAGCTAGCCTCGTCCGAGCACAGGAAGACTATAGCTTGTGCGATCTCATCCGGGCGGCCCGCGCGCTTCGTATGAACTCGTGGTATCAGGACCTTATCGTACAAGTCGTCACCGAGGATGCCGCGGGCCCGGTGATGCATCGGCGTATCGATGAATCCTGGACAAACGAGGTTGACCCGGATCCCCTGCGGCGCCAGCTCCGCGGAAACGCTCGTAGTCAGGCCGATTTGCCCGTGTTTCGAAGCGACGTACGCCGAGCCGCCGGGGAAGCCGAGAAAGGAGTTGACGGAACCGACGTTGACGATCGCGCCCCCTTGTCCGCCCGCAAGTATGGCTCGGGCCTCGTACTGCAAACACAGAAACGTGCCCTTCAGGTTAGTGTCGAGGACTCGATCCCATTCCTGCTCAGGCAGATCCGTGATGCCTGCTAACTTTCCCTCAATGCCGGCATTGTTCACCGCGTAGTCGAGTCGGCCAAATGTTTCAATCGCATGTGTCACCATCCGTTCGACATCCTTGGCGATTGCGACATCCGTGACCACGAAGGTTGCTCTCCCACCCCGAGACTCTATCTCATTCGTGAGCGTCGCCAACTCAGGCTCGCGCCGCGCCGCAAGAACTACCTTGGCGCCTCGCGCCGCAAAGGCCTCAGCTGTCGCTCGGCCAATCCCACTGCTCGCTCCGGTAATAAGAGCTACTTTGTCATTCATATCTGACATCTGGGTCCTCCCAGGGCCCGCTTGGCTTGACTCCAGCAACTTCGCTTCCTCCGGGGCCGTGATGGCGATGTTTTTCCGTTGCGCTGTAGGATTGTGATTATAGCGAAGGGGTCACTCTTGGAGTCTTGCGATATCGGCCTTTCCTTCGATACGTCCTGGCTGGTCGGCTGGCGTCTGCCGAGTTCCTGTTTTCGCGGGCAAATTCATACTGCGCTAGAAGGATTTCCGTCTCAGCGCGCTCCTCCTTCGGCGGCTGGCTTAGCTCTGCCATTTTCAACCTCCTGTTCGAGGATCGCGCTGCTCGCTGACTCCTACGCGGGCTAGGGTGTACGACGATTAGCTGGACTTTTTGCTAAAAGGGCGATGGCTTGCCGCCGCACAATCTGTTCAAGGTCAAGGTGTTCTTGGACATCATGGACATCGGGCGACGCTGCCTTCACCGAAGTAGGCCGGACGAAAGGTAAAACGGCATTTGCCCACAACCCGAGTGCGATAAGCATTAAGCAGTCACAACGGACTACACCGCGCGTCACGATGCCAGTAGCTCCGTCTGCTTAGTCCGCCAAGACGAGGATGCGCGCGATCTTCCAAGAATGGTCCGCTTGCTTCACGAGCACTGCGACGCTCCGGGCGCTCGCTTGGACATCTCCACCGCCGCGAACCGGTCTGAGGGTTCTTTCCAGTTCCATTGTATCGATGGCCCATTTACCGCGGACCAGTGTGTCACTGGAGGAGATCCTCAGTTCTCTGTCGATCAGTGCCCAGCTCTTTGCAAGTTCGGCCCTGAATTCTTCCTTACCCCGTAAACATTGTCCGTTAAAATTCACCATAACCACGTCGTCAGTCACAAGGGACATCACGAGATCGAGGTCATTGCCTTGTACGGCAGTGTTCCAAGTGTCTCGCACGGCGGCGATCCTGGAAACTTCGGGATCAATCTGCGGATTTGAAGTACCGGTCACAATAGCCCCCTTTTGAACGGTTTGAATCTATCACCCTTTTTCCACTTGTAGAGCCCTGTTTGGGGACTTCGATCGGGTGCAGAAAACCGCGACATCCGACCAGGAGCTGTTCGATCAGATGACGGAGCTGTACCCGCATTGGGTAGCCAATCAGTCGTGGTTGATGTTCGGATTCCCGCAGCCAGAACCTACATCAACCGTTGATGCGAATGTTTCCTCGCGCATGATGGAGGGTTGCCCCTAGTTGGAAAGGCGCCGGAAATCGCGGTGAAAAAGCTGGGACCACGGGGCGACCCGATCCGCAGGCATATGCTGATCGTCTTGGGCCGTCAGGAAAAGATGCATCGGAAAGACGCAGAAGAGGCCCTCGACCGATTCGATCGCAAGGACTGGCGGAAGTCTTCCCGAAAGCTGGCGCGCAAGGCACAGTTTTTCCCGCTCGAAAGCGTCGCGTTTCAACGTTTAGCGCTGAAAAGTTTGAACGAGGCTGTTGAACTATTTGGGCAAGCGCGAAGGGGACGAAGCCGCGTGGCTTGGCATCGGCTGCGGATCAGGCTGAAACGGTTCCGCTACGTTGTCGAGAATTTTCTGCCGCTGCGCTATGAAGCCTGGGGCGAGAACTTGAAGCGGATGCGGGATCTGCTCGGTGATGTACACGACTTGGACGTCCTGCGGGCCGAAATCCGGCGCCGTCGTTCCAAACCGGACCCTTTGGTGGTTGCGAAGTGGTTCGAGCGAATCGAATGCGAGAGGAAAACGCGGCTCGACGAATTCCGTTCGAAACTCTCCGATAAGGAGCTTCTTTGGCCTTCCTGGCGCTCGGGACTTCGGGGCGGAACGACACTGGAGAAAATCTCTCTTATCGAAGCGCAGACAGCCTACCCCGCCAGTTGACGCAGCATTTTCGGCGTAAGAATCCAGCGAAGCTCCCGCGCTCCCTGTGGCGCCGCATGTTCGAGGCAGGCAACTCCGGCCTTCTTCAGTGAAGTAAAAACTCCGCGCGCTCCCACAAGCTGCGAAACCATCTGGTCGAGATGCGGCGCGTGGCCGAAGCACATCACCTCTTTGGCTGTCAGCCGTGTAATCTCTTTGATGATTTCCGTTATATTGCCAGACGGTTTCAGCGCCTCGCTGGCGCGGATTTTTTCGGGAGAAGATTCGAGCGCTTCGGCAAAAATTTCAGCGGTCTGTGCCGCGCGAACGTAGGGACTGGTAATCAAGATGTCTGGCTTCGCTCCGAGCGCGCGCAAGCCAAGTGCCGCGGACCGGGTTTTCTGGATTCCTTTGGCCGTGAGCGGCCTTTCTGGCTCCGGCGGAGACTTGAGATCGGTCGGGTCTACGGCGATTCCGTGGCGAACGAGATAGAGAATCATGATTTACGCCACCTTTTCTCCGGAATTTCCGATTTAGACTCCTAGCTCGCGCATCCAAATGCTCCTTCGACACTCGACGCAAGAAAGTTGTGACCAGAGCAGTCCCCATCGAGACTGCTCCTTCGCTCACGGTGTTCTATCAGTGCACTTCCGCCGTGCTTCGGTGGCGTGGACGTTGGGTTCTCTATTCATTTACTCTGATTCAGGCGGGCCAACTACTAGGGAAATCCCTAAGTGAGCTTAGGTGCTCCGCGAGCGAATTTCGACGGCTCACGAAGAACTCGAGGTAGAAACATACGCGACGCAATATAAAAGGGCGCCCCAATTGGAGTAGGTTTTGAGTGTCGACTCGAACCTACCTCAGAAAGGAGCGCCCCAGGACTTACGTAGCCGGGTTTAGTTGTGAGATGTAAGATGCTCCTCATGGTTTCGCGTACAAACTAAGCCCATCCTCAGCATTGATCCGCAAAATCCAATATCAACGGTTCACGGCTGTAATGTAGACTTCACGACGGTGCGTGCACTCGACTCGCTCAAGATTTCGTCTGGTCAGGAGTATCTATGAAAGCGAAGAAAGCACTCAAGAGGTTAAGGAGTGTTGAGGCGTTACTATCCATTGTCATCGACCAGTTTGCTGCGAATGAGCGTAGCGTGCGAGCGCTGCTTGATTCTGCGAAAGCGTCTGTCATTCGTGCAAAGGCAAGAATAAATTCCCTGTCAGCCGCTCGAACTGCGAAAAAACCGCCGATGGTGGCCAAACACACTAAACGCACACGTCTCACATCGCAGGGCAGGAAAAGGATTTCTCTTGCTGCCAAGAAACGCTGGGCCGTAGCCGAACGCACTTTGGCGAGGACGGCTGGCGGCCCGGCCAAATCGAGGCGAGAAAGAGTCACCCCAAGGAGCGGTTCTCCGACCTTGCCGAGGACCAAGCCTGCTGGCAGACCGCTAACCCCTGAAGCGTTGTCGGAGCCCAATCAAGAGCTACACGAACCCCAGACCAACTAGGTTCAATCGTTGTCTACGACGCGGACAACCAGCAACGAACACATCCGTACCGCCTTAAGCTACTGACGACGGCTCATCTTGGGCGTGAGGCTTAGGTTGGTGGCTCCGACGGGTCAATTACGACGGGAAGAAGCTGCTCAACAATGCCTCCCACGGCTGGGTCTTCAAACCCGAATTTGGCTATTCGGAACGCTGGGGCCATTGGGTGCTCGATGTCTACGCAGCGGTGTCCTTTTTCACCACGAAGCCCGAGTACTTTTCACATTCGACACAGTGAGTCTCCGACATTTCGGGCTTCCCCCGACATTTCGGATTGTCGGCCAACAAACTGACATTCACTTCATCGCGCCAGGCGCTGCAATGCGCTGCTAGCTCAAGCTTTAATCCTTTACTCCCCTCGAGAATCGCGCTTTGTCAGCATCGACGCGTTCCCGCACCCTACGCAAAGCTTCCGCTCTTTCGGTGGGCGTGAGCGTTTTTAGGAGTCGCAGCCATTTTTCCGAATCTCTTGTTCGATACAGGACGTCAGCCATCGCATCGAGTTCTTTTTGTCTTTTCGCTTTGCGCATCGGCATTGGAGATGCTGGCCATCAACTCCCGACAATTCTTCAATAGAATGCGGTAATTATTCTGTTCTTCTTTCGCGCGGATTGACTGTCGCCCGTGCTGAGCCCACCATGAAGTCTGCAACGTCCATTTGGCATCGCCGGGCACTGGCAGGGGCTGCCCCGCGTCGGTTCTTTGCTCCGCAGCGTGGCGCCTTTGTGAAGTCGCCCGGCGGGTTTCCGTTTTTGAGCCATCCATTCCGCCTTTCATGGGGTGTTCCGCCATTTCCTTCAATCCTCCCCTACCCTCGGCCATATGCCCCCTCCTGCCACGTGCCGAACTGGAGTCGCTTCGATAGTCTGCCATCAATCAGGCAATTGCAATACAACGTACACGGAGTCGCTGACTAGCGTAGTCGCGGAAACAGTGACGAAACCGAGCTCATGGAGCGCGTAGCATTCGGCATCTGCCTCGATGGCAGCGACTATGAGCGCGGTTGCCTGTCCCGAGAGGGTCTGGCCTATAACAGAGAAAAGATCGTGTTCCTGTTTGCTAGGCTGCACCGCGTCGTTTTGCTTTGCCAAGGCGCTTCTCCTCACCGTGACTGCGGGGCGAACTGGGGTCTAGGGCGCATTGTGAGCGTCGTATCCTTAGCTGGGTATTGCTAAAAGTGACAGGCAGGTTTCCGGACATGTCCTGTAACGGCCGTGGTCTCAATGGGTCGACGCAACACCGGCCCGAAATCCAATCTGCAGATGCTTCAACGGCTAAATTCGTTCGAGAGCGCTGATTGAAAGAAAACACAGCCCTGTTTAGGTTTCATTGAGTACAGCCCAAAGGATCAGGTCTCCTTGAAAAACACAATCGGATCAACAGATTAGAAGAGTGTTGCATCGACCGGTTGAGCCGGCAGCGTTAATCGGGCATGTGCATTACCTCTGAGTGAGCGCGATGATCAAAAACTAGGTACTGTCAGTTTTGCCAGTTGTGCATTTTCCTCCCAAATGAGAAGACGACCGAGAGGGACGTGTGTCGCTGCCAGCTATAGTTCTTGGCTAATACGAACGAAGGAGACCGATCCGTGAAACATATGCTGATGACAGGGATTTTGCTGCTGGGTGTATTTGGAGTATCGGCGTGGAGTACGCGGGCGCAGACGTCCGGCGGAACGCAAGCGACTTCCACTGCTGCCCCAAATTCGCAAGCTGCGCTGGACCAAGACATTGAGATGCTCAGAAAGGATATCCGCTCGAAAAAGAAACAACTGATCGCGGCCAATTTGACGCTCACCGATGCAGATGCGACGAGGTTCTGGCCAGTGTACGACCAATACACCGCAGATCTGGTTAAAATTAACAACGAGAAGTACGCACTGATTAAAGAGTATGCGGATTCTTGGGGAACGATTAGCAATGAGCAGGCCTTAGATTTAATCAAGAGGGCTTTGGCGGTTGATGAGCAGGTCGCCCAATTGCGCACACGCTACGTGCCAATCTTTTTGGGAGTGTTGACGGGACAGAAGACGGCGACTTTCTTCCAATTGGACAGGCGGATTCAGGCGATGATTGACCTGCAACTGATGTCGCAGTTGCCGCTGGTGCAGGCGCAGAAATAGAAGCGATCTTTTAGACGCAGAGTATTCCCTGCAGATCAGATTGTTTGCAGACCCGTGCAGCTAATAGTGGTTCAAGCCAGCCCCTGCATACGTGTCGCATAGCTGTTGATATGCCCTCTTCCGACCAATCATCGCGGTGGCTGCGGCGGGCTAACTCCTCATAAATGCCCGGCGTGCTCAGGACGAGGGGCGTCTCCATCGTATCGCGAAGAAAAAAGTGGGAGTCTAGCCTGGTCTGGATTTCGAGATTGCAACGAAAATCGCAGGAACGAGAGGAAACCGATCATGTCTGGCAGACGATTGGCAGTTGTTTTTCTGCTTTGTCTTGGCCTGCTGCGTCCACTGGGAAGCACCGTCGCGCAGAATGTAAAGTCAACATTCGACAAATCCGCGGATTTCTCAAAATACAAGAAGTATACCTGGGGCTCAAACTACCTGCTGACTCAGCAGACGAAGGAAGTTCAAGAACGCATAAACATGGCGATCGTTGACTCCATTAACCGGAATCTGCGAGCCGGGGGTTTCGTGGAAGATGATAAAGATCCCGACTTCCGGATCACTTATGAGGCCGGAGGGATGCCCAAGACCGATGTGGGCGCGCAGCGCTACTTGTACGCTGCGGACATGACCAACTATTACTGGGGGGGCAACCTGACCGGAATTTCCTCGGACGTATGGGTTTCCAGCCTCGCGAAAATGGAGATTACAGTAACGGATCCCGCGACGAAGACCAATCTTTGGCAGGCAACGGCATCGCAGAAGATTCACGACCCCAAGAAATTCGGGAACAACCTGCAACAGAATGTGGACAAGTTCATACAGAAAACGATGAAGAGTTTCCCACCGAAGAAGTGATCGAGTCGCGACCGGAACCTGCTGCTAGACGCCCACCAGCGCTAAGGACGGATCTGTAATCGCGGACTCGTCGCGTAAGCGGAAACTTGGGTGCCGGTACCAACTTGATTGCATAACAGTGCCTCACTCTTTCACAAGTAATCCGGTGGGCCAAAATCCAGCCCCCTTCTTGCCCCGGGCCCTGCCCCTGTCAATATTGACAGTATTCTAGATTCCAGCCGACGATTAGTCTCTGACAAGCGTTCAGCTTGAGCGTGTAGTCCTCAGCCCGCTCCACCAGCCCCAGCAGAACAAGTTCCGACTTGCCACCAAGGGAGATTACTAACATGGGTCTATTCAAACCGAGCTATTTCCTGCACGCCGCAAACATCCTGCTGTTGGTAGCGTACAGCGTTCGCGACATTCTCTGGCTGAGGTTGTTTGCGGTGGCGGCCTCGCTGATAGCGCTGCCGTATTTCATCCTGCAGCCGGAACCGCTTTGGGAGCCAATCATTTGGAGTTGCGTCTTTGCTGCGATCAATTCGTTCCAGTCTTGGCGTCTTTTTGTCGAGCGACGTCCAGTTAAATTGACGCCTGAAGAGGAGGAAATTCGCCGGCTCGTCTTCCCAGATTTGCCGTCTCGGAAAGTCCTGCAGATTCTGAGTATCGGATCGTGGACAACTGTGGAAATTGGTGAGCGAATGCTGGAGCGTGGCAAACGAGTTGAGGCAATCTCGGTCATTGTTCGCGGGAAAGTGCGGATCACGAGAGATGATGGTGTCTTCGGGGAACTCGTCGCGGGCCACATCGTGGGCTCAGCGCTTCTCTTGAGTGGAGTCACAGCCGATGTAGATGCCGTAGTAGTAGAGCCTGTCCGGTGCATGCGATGGGAGGTTGAGCCGCTCGACCGTTACCTAGCCGCCAATCCCGAGACACGGATTGTGTTGCAAAAGTGCCTCTCTCGTGATCTGGCCGGAAAAGTGTTAGCCGCTGTCAAACTTTAGACTCATCTAGAGGCGCGGGAGAGCAGCAATTATCGGGTACTGGTTTCTGTGAGATTACCGGGTTGGCATGGTCTGGCAGAGGACGAATCACAAAAGCTGAGGTCTCCACTGATGGCGGCAGAAGCTGGCAGAACGCGCAGCTCAATGAGCTGATTTTGCCGAAGGCGCTCACTCGTTTCCGGCTTCCGTGGTGGTGGAACGGGAAATCACAGCATTCGGAAGGAAGGTCTCGACATGGCTTTCAAGATTCGCGGGCTTTACTTGCGGGAACAGGAGAATAAAGGCCCGGAGTTCTCGGTGATCACCATCAACCGCGCGTATCGGCCGGACTGGGCAGCCATGCGCCGTGCGCAGCCGAAAATCGAAGTGCCGGGTCTACCGGCTCACGGAAAATCCGGACCGGATAACGTGACCTAGTTCGCGGTAGTAGTCGCCGCGGGAGCAAGCGGGGCTCATCAGACGGCAAGAACGAGCCGTCGGAACCTCGCGGCCTCGCTGGGCCTGCTCTGGTTATCCTGCTGACGAATTCGTTGCGAGCAGCGTAGGAGAGGTGTAGGATTCGCCAAACGACGGGTACCGATCGGAAACCCCGGCCAAATCCAGCTCCAGGAGAAAGCATGAACAACTTCAGGCACTTGCTCGCATTGCTCATTGCTCTGGCTCTACTTGGAATCGGAGCACGGATCGCCTGGTCGCAAGAGAATCCGGGCGCTTCGAGCTCCGTTCAGGTGCATATGGTCATCACCGACGAGGCCCTGCGCGACGATAGCGAAGTGCCGATCCTTCGGCCAGAGAATGTGCAAGTAAAGCAAGGAAAGACATCGCTGAAAGTTGACCATCTGATTCCCGCGCGTGGAGACAATGCCGCGCTGCAGCTCTTTATTTTGATCGACGACACATGCGATACAAGCATCGGCAACAGTCTCAACGACATTCGCGATTTCATCAACGCGCAGCCCGCGACGACCGTTGTCGGCGTCGCCTACATGTCCAACGCCAGCATTCAGATCGCGCAGAACTTCACAAACGATCATGCTACGGCGGCCAAGGCTATTCGCCTGCCGAGAGGCAATCTATCCGCCATGGACAGTCCGTACTTGTCGCTCATTAGCTTGATCAAGGGTTGGCCCGAACAAAAAGTTCGTCGTGAAGTCCTGATGGTGAGCGATGGCATTGACCGCCTGCGCAACGAGAGGATGTCCAGTCAAACCGCTCCTAGCGCCAGCCGCGCGTCTCGCAATATGACGCCTAGCATGTCCACGTCGACCGGTATGACCACCATGAGTCCGGACGTGGATTCCGCCAGCACAGCGGCCCAGCGCTATGGCGTAATCGTTCACGGAATCTACGCTACCGGCGTCGGGCGCGCCGGACGAAATAGTTGGGAAGCGCAGGTCGGTCAATCCGGCGTGGCTAAGATCACGGACGAGGCCGGTGGAGAATATTATTCTCTCGGCACGCAAAGTCTGGTCAGCTTCAAGCCTTATCTGGATCGCCTGCAGCGGGTTCTCGACAATCAGTATTATCTGGTTTTCGGGGCCGTCCCGAAAAATAAGGCCGGTTTGCAACGCGTCAGGATTTCCACCGAGGCATCGGGTTTCGAAATTGCAGCCGCTGACAACGTGTGGGTCCCTACCTCCAATGAGGGCACTGCCGCGAAGAAAAAATAGTCGGCGAATTTTTAGGTTGGAACTCCCGAGCGATTTATGCGCAACAGCTTGTGACCAAAGTTACTCGACCGTTGCCAAGTGTCATCGGGGTCAAATGCATCTATGGCCTTGGCGATATTGGCGGTGTCTGCGGCCGAATCCTTTTGCAGCGCCAGTCCTCTCTGATCGATGATAAAGGTCATCACGCCGGATTTGCGATAAAGGATGCGGTGCGCTTCAATCCGGACGGCAAGACCGCGGTCGGTAAACAGGCCATTGAGGCTGCGAATGAGGCAGTCCATGCCCAGAAACCCGGTTTCAACGTGTCTAGGTTACACGGCGTGCCGGTTCACAGGTAATTTCCGCACGGGCGCCGCCGTTTTCTTAAGGCCCAATCTCGCCGGAATGCCGGCAATCGCGCGCCTTGGTAGTAATGACCATATGCCGTAAGTCATTTCGCATATAATCTTCGCCAACGTGGTCTTGACCGGGCTGATACGGCGGTCGAAAAGCACGTGCGATTGGAGTCGAGCGACGTCGGATCGCATGATTTTGCACCGCGCAGTGGTTTACATATCTAGGCTAAGCACCTGCTGGAGCGCATTCTGATGGGCTTCCTTACAAATTTGAGACTGCGGCGGAAACTGCTGATTGCTATGGCTCCGCTCGCTTTGATGGTGGTGGTGGCGGGGGTCTATTCGTCGGTTGAAAGCAAAATGATCGACGCATGGTATAGCGTGTTGATCGACACCCAGGTTAAAGCGCTCAGAAGCGTCGGGGAGGCGCGAGCGCACGCCAATCGGTTAGGTCTATTTCTGTACGAACTCGTTGACGAGACCGATCCCGATCGAAGACAGGTGATCGACGGAGAAACAGAAAAGGTTGGCGCCGACTACCACACGGCGATGGCAACAGCACTCAAAGAGAGCCCCGAGCGCGCCGACAGGATCAATGCCGCATCGGCGCTCTTCGAACAGGCGGAAGCTGACGCTCGTCCCGTCCGAGCGGCAGCCTTAGCCGGCGATAACGCCAGAGCGTCAAATCTGTTACGTGGAGGCGTAAACCAGGAGCTGCAGCGAGCACGTGAGGCCACGATCGAGATCATCGCGGATTTGCAAAAATATATTGACCAGCGCTCCGATGATTTAACCAGAAATACGCATCACGCGATTTTGATCACTTGGCTTGTGATTGGCTTCGGCCTGCTGGCATCGTGGGCCGCCGCCTTCTACATCGTGCAAACAGAAGTGGTGGACGAACTGCTCTCTCTGCAAGGCAGCATCCAGGATTTGGCCGACGGGCGGCTGGATCAGAATATCCCCTTCCTTGATCGCAAGAATGAAATCGGTGAGATCGGACGCGCACTGCGTACTCTGCAACTGGGCGCCCGCGAGCGCGAAACGCAAGGATGGGTAAAGGCGGAAGTGGGAGCGACGCTGGAAACCTTGCAATCGGCTCAGGACTATCCTGGATTTGCGAAAGCTTTATTGTCGCGATTGTCGCAATCCATTCCGCTGATTTACGGAGCGCTCTACATCGCAGACGAGAGTCGCACGCGCTTCTCTCGCCCGTATTCGTTTGCAAATACGGACGTCGATAGCCCCAGCGAATTTGCCCTCGGCGAGGGACTTGCCGGGCAAGCCGCGGTGGAGCGGCGCATGCTTGAAATTACAGCCGGGGATCAAGTTCGAATCTCCGCGGGCATGGCAACCTTGACGGTCGGGAAAATCCACTTCGTTCCAGTGCTGAATAAGGACGAAGTGATCGCTGTCATCGAATTGGCGACGAATTCATCATTGTCGGAGCGCCAACGAGCCTTGCTCGACTCGTTGTTGCCCTCCATCGCTCTCAGCGCTGAAATATTGTCTGGCAACATCGCCACTCGAGAGCTTCTCGACCGGACGCAGGCCCAGGCTGAATCTTTGGCAGCATCGGAACATCAGCTCGGCGCTCGCAAACAAGAACTGGAGAATATCAACCAGGCGCTGGAGGCGTCTGGAGAAGAATTGCGGCGAGCCAAGGAGGTGGCGGAGGAAGCCACCAAGATCAAGTCCGATTTCCTGGCCAACATGAGCCACGAAATCCGCACTCCGATGAACGCGATTATCGGCATGTCGCATCTGACGTTACGGACGGATCTGAATCCCAGGCAGCGCGACTACGTTAGGAAAATTCAGCTTTCCGGCCAGCACCTACTCGGCATCATCAACGACATTTTGGATTTCTCGAAAATAGAAGCGGGCAAACTGTCGGTGGAAAACATCGACTTCGATCTGGAGAGAGTGCTCGAAAACGTGAGCAATCTGATTTCCGAGAAGGCTTCCGCGAAAGGCTTGGAACTGATCTTTGACATCGATCCGGGGGTGCCTACCCAACTGAAGGGCGACCCCCTGCGGCTGGGTCAAATCTTGATCAACTTCTGCAACAACGCCGTGAAGTTTACCGAAAGCGGCGAAATCATCGTTTGTGCGCGGATTCAAGAGAAAGACGAGGAAGGCCAGTTGATTTACTTTTCAGTGCGCGACACCGGCATCGGACTCACCAAGGAACAAATGGGGAGGCTGTTCCGGGCCTTCGAGCAGGCGGATGCATCCACAACTCGCCAACACGGTGGGACGGGGTTGGGACTGGCGATCTCCAAGCGACTTGCGCAGCTGATGGGAGGAGATGTTGGCGTCGATAGCGACGAAGGTAAAGGCAGCACGTTCTGGTTCACCGCCCGGCTTGGCAATGGCGCGGCGACTCGACGGCACACCGCCCCACCCGATCTTAGAGGTCGCAGGGTCCTGATTATTGACGATAATCCGCAAGCCCGTGCGGTACTTTCCAGCATGCTGACCAGCATGACATTCGAGGCAGATGAAGCTCCTTCCGGGTTGGAAGGAATTGAAATGGTGCGCCATGCCGCGGAAGCTAAGAAACCGTACGAAATCGTTTTTGTGGACTGGCAGATGCCAGGTCTCGACGGCTTCGAAACGGGCAAACAAATTCGCGCGCTGCCAAATCTGCACGCTCTTCCGCAACTCGTGATGGTAACCGCCTACGGCCGTGAAGAGGTTTTGAAACAGGCCGAAGAGAACTCGTTTGCAAATATTCTAATCAAGCCGGTCACAGCCTCCATGCTGTTCGACTCAGCCGTCGAGGTCCTCGGCGCAAGTAGTTCCAAGAATTACGAAGTCGCGGCGGCTCCGGCCGTTGAACTCGGGCAAGTACGCGGCGCGCGCGTCTTGCTCGTCGAAGACAACGAACTCAATCGCGAAGTCGCGCTCGGACTGTTAGAGGATGCGCATTTGGCGATTGACACAGCCGAAAACGGACAGATCGCCGTACAGATGGTCGCCGAACACAACTACGATCTGGTGCTGATGGACATGCAAATGCCGGTGATGGATGGTCTTGCCGCTACACGAGCGATCCGGTTGAAACCGGAATTCCACTCGCTTCCAATCATCGCGATGACCGCGAACGTGATGGAAAGCGATCGGGAAAAGTGCACCGAGGCGGGCATGAACGACCATCTCGCTAAACCTATAGACCCGGATGCCCTTTTCCGTGCATTGTTGCGCTGGATCAAACCCCGTGGCGACCTCGCCGCAGACGCACCACGAGAAACGGGTGCAGCTACGGGACGTTTACCGGGACCGGCTGGCCCTCCCGAAACCACTACACTTGAAATTGCGGGTGTTGATACCCAATCGGCGCTGCGGCGGACAGGGGGAAATCCCAAACGCTACGAGATGTTGCTACGCAAGTTCGCGGAGTCGGCAAACGTTGAAGAAATTCGCGAGGCGCACGCTGCGGGTGACACAGCCGCGGCAGCACGTGCAGCTCATTCGTTGAAAGGCGCGGCAGCGAACCTTGGCGCGACGGCGGTAGCAAATGCAGCAGCCGAGGTAGAAACGGCTATTCAAAAGGGACACAGCGTGCAGCCCGAGCTAGACGCGCTTGCCACTAAACTTCGCACGATTGTGCAGGCAATCCGGTCGGCCCTGCCAAGTGAACAAGTCACAGACAGCGCCCGTGCCGCGACCGCCGACCCTGCCTCCGTGGTGGCGCCCTTGCAACGGTTGACAAAACTTTTATCGAACGACGATGGCGAGGCAGCCGATTTCATTTTGGACGCACAGCCTGACTTGGTGAAGGTGCTCACAGGATCTGAAATTACTACCCTCCGCGCTTTCGTCGGCAATTATGATTTTAGTGGTGCGCTAAAGTGTGTTTCGGAGATTGCCGGTCGTTTAGGTCTTCAACTGGGGTGAAATCATGACTGTGCCGTCAGCCCAAAAGTCGATTTTGATTGTTGATGACACACCCATCAACATCGGAGTTATTTCCGGCGCGCTGAAAGACTCCTTCGCGACGAAGGTTGCGACCAGTGGCGAAAAGGCTCTGGCGATCGCCTCAGGGAAGGAGAAGCCGGATCTTATCCTGCTGGACATAATGATGCCGGAAATGGACGGGTACGAGGTCTGCCGCCGCTTGAAAGCAAATCCCGATACGCGTGAAATTCCGGTAATTTTTCTTACCAGCCAGACGGAGGCCGAGGACGAAACGAAAGGATTCGAGGTTGGAGCTGTTGACTACATTCACAAACCATTCTCCGCCGCCGTTGTAAAAGCTCGTGTGCGTACTCATCTTATGCTCCGCGAAGCACATGCTCAGATTGCGCAACAGCTCGTCGAAATAAACACGGAACTGGAAATGGCGCGACAGATTCAGCTATCCATTCTGCCAAGCAGCACGCCCAAGATCACCGGCATGGATATTGTGGCGCGGTACATTCCCATGACCTCGGTGGCCGGTGACTTTTACGATTTCATCGTCGTGGACGAACGTCACGTGGGTATCCTGATCGCGGACGTGTCGGGACACGGCTTGCCTGCCGCCCTCATCGCGTCAATGCTGCAGGTGGCCCTCACCGCACAAGCCCGCCACGTTTCTGAGCCGGGCAAAGTTCTGGCCGGTTTGAATCAAGCACTGTGCGGCAAGTTTCAGCATAATTTTGTCACCGCAGCCTATGTTTATGTGGATTTGGAAAAAAACATCATGAATTACGCCGGTGCGGGCCACCCGCCGCTGTTACTTTGGCGCAAGTCAACCGGCAGCGCCAGCCAACTCCTGGAAAACGGATTGGTCATGGGGCAGTTTGAGGAAGCCACCTACGATTCGCTGCAAGTACCGATCGAGATTGGTGACAGGTTCGTCCTTTATACCGATGGAATCCTTGAAACAAGCAATCCAGCGCAGGAGGAATTTGGAACGGGTCGCTTCATGCAGTTCATGGAAACGAACAACAGGCTTCCAGCAGGCCGATTTGCGGACGCCCTATTGCTCGAGTTGGCCCGGTGGCTAGAACAACCTCCGGGCGAGGGACACAAAGACGATATTTCGCTTCTGGCCGTCGACTTCACGGCTTGCCGGTAACCAAGCCCATCTGATCTGAGTTGAAGGAAATCCAGGCATCTGATGATAAATCAACGCCGGATGGCCAGCCTGTTAGATTTGCCAGTGTTGTCTCACGCGGACTTCGGCCAAATTGCTGAAATGACCAAAAGAGTACCCAGGGACTCCGAGGTGGAGGAGGAGAGGCGCCAGTGGCCGGATTTATAGAGGACTATGGCATCATCGGAGACACACGCACGGTCGCTCTCGTTCGGCTCAATGGCTCGATCGACTGGCTGTGCGCCCCTCGCTTCGACTCCGATGCCTTCTTCGCCGCCTTGTTGGGGCACGACGAACACGGGCGTTGGGAGATTCGGCCCAAGGTTCCGGTAAGGCGCGTGGTTCAACGGTACCGAGGCGATACCTTGATCCTCGAGACCGACTTCGAGTGCGATGGAGGTGCTGTGCGGATCATTGACTTCATGCCGCTCGGCGAGGACCGATGCGACGTGGTTCGCATCGTTGTTGGCCTCGAGGGCGAAGTTCCGCTGCAGATGCTTCTCGAACCTCGGTTTGGCTACGGCGCCGATCGCCCATGGTTGCAGAGAGACGGCCATGACGTTAGTTTCACTGCTGGCCCCGAGGCCCTATGCCTGAGACCGGGCGTCGAAGTCGAGGCTGCCTCATGGCACGTGACTGCCGTCTTCACGGTTCATAAAGGCGAGCGCGTGCCATTTGTGTTGAGCTGGCATCCGTCGCACCATCGGCCGCCGCGACCGCTGGATGCCCACCGCGCGGAGGGGCAAACTGAGACGTGGTGGCGACAGTGGTCGAGTCGCTGCACGTACCGGGGGCGCTACCGCGACGCGGTTATGCGGTCACTGATCGTGCTCAAGGCGCTCACCTACGCGCCCACGGGTGGGATCGTCGCGGCGCCCACGGCATCCCTACCGGAAGAGATTGGCGGAGTCCGCAATTGGGACTACCGCTTTTGCTGGATCCGTGACGCCACGCTGACGCTCCAAGCTCTGATGATCGGAGGTTACACGGATGAAGCGCTCGCCTGGCGCAACTGGCTCCTTCGAGCCGCGGCTGGAGCACCCGAGCAGCTGCAAATCATGTATGGCATCGCTGGCGAGCGGCGGCTCACCGAGATAGAGCTCGGCTGGCTTCCGGGCTATGAGGGATCGCACCCAGTGCGTATCGGGAACGGGGCGGCGACGCAGTTTCAACTCGATGTCTATGGAGAAATGTTCGGCTGCATGTACCTGGCGCGCCGGATGGGCATCGGCCCCGTGGAGTCGTGGCAGCCGGCCAAGGTGCTCCTCGAGTTTCTCGAGAAAGCGTGGCTTCGTCCAGACGAGGGAATCTGGGAGGTTCGTGGCGGTGGCCTGCGCCACTTCACCTACTCGAAGATCATGGCCTGGGTCGCCTTTGATCGTGCGTCCCGGCTAATCGAGGAGTTCGGCGCGGGCGGTCGGGAGGCAGAAGCGCTCTTGCCGCACCTCCATGCGCTCCGAGAACGAGTTCATGGGGACGTGTGCCAGCGGGGTTACAGCGAGCGACTCAGCGCCTTCACGCAGTCCTACGGCGTCGAGTCGCTCGACGCAAGTGTTCTCCTCATCCCTCACGTGGGATTTCTTCCGGCTAGCGATCCCCGCGTCCTAAGCACCGTGCGCGCCATCGAGAGGGATCTTATGATGGACGGCTTCGTTCGTCGTTACCCCACCGAGCACAACCTTGATGGGCTTCCCGGTTCTGAAGGCGCATTCTTGGCATGCAGCTTCTGGCTCGCAGACAATTATGCCTTCGCAGGGCGAATGGACGAGGCCGAGGAAATGTTCGCTCGCCTGTTGAGTATTCGTAACCACCTCGGTTTGCTGGCCGAGGAGTACGATCCAGTGGCACAGCGACAGCTTGGGAACTTCCCGCAGGCTTTCTCGCACCTCGCGCTGGTTCACACGGCGCAGGTACTCGAACCCATGAAGGCGGCTCCGTCCTTATAAGACGGACCGACGTCGGATTGCCTTTTGAAGAAGA
The DNA here is from genome assembly GCA_963703675.1 of uncultured Acidobacteriota bacterium. GTDB lineage: Bacteria > Acidobacteriota > Terriglobia > Acidiferrales > UBA7541 > Palsa-295. The sequence goes on from CAVPFH010000023.1 coordinate 34,368, forward strand.
GACTCACACACGGGCCATCAGTGCTCACGGTGCGTTGATTCTCATGTCGAAGCAGGTGTACAGAGGGCAGCGACTCACTCTGTTGAACGTTCAGACAAAAGCTGCATTAGAGTGTGTTGTTGCCCATATTGACAGACGCCCGGGCGAGAACCCACAAGCGGGAGTGGAGTTCACGCTACGGGAATAAGTATTGGCCAGATTCTCCGCGGTACCAGCAACAACAGGGACACCAGTAGCGCCCACCATGGCCAAAGCGGCCAGACTGTTTGGGGATGTAACTTAAGCCTGAATTCCGAAGTTGGAGAACGTTTCGTAGCGGGTTCATTGACTGATTTGGGTTCAGGTTGCGACTTCAGGTTTCAACTTCGGCGAAGTTGGAACACCATAGGCTAAGACGTTTTCCAGCAGGGGGATGCGTTGCTGCAGCCCGCCCCAGGAAGCGGACAGATGCAGAACCAAGCGATGGCCGGCCCGGCCGAGCAAAGCACCGCACAGGAAAACTTGAGCGCGCAGCGTGGCCGGTTGGCGATAGGTGCTAAAGCCACTGGCGCGCTGAAATTCTCCGAGCAGATTGAACAACAGCAGGATGCTGCGGAAGGCTGCTTCGGTAGCGAAAAACTCATGCAAGCAAAAATCATCGGCGGCCAAATCGTGTTTGAGTTCGGCGATGCGATTTTCCATGTCCGCCCTGCGGTTGTAGTCTCGCCAGATCTCTTCCGGCGGTAGCGCCCGGTTAGTGACGAAGACACGAAAGGTGTAGCCGGGAACCTCCAGCAGTTTTCTTCCCAGCGAGGGGCGCTCGGCGCGCAGTTGCTCGCGGATCACCACGAAGCGGCGCGGACGGTCCCAGCCCAACAACTGCAGAGAAAACTCCCCCACGGCGTAATGCTCATCTAAGGCGCGCCACTGGCTGACGCGCGCCGCCTCCCGCTTCAGCCAGCGCGTCAGCCGCGCCACCACGATGTAAGACAACCCGCGCTGCTCCAGAAAGCCCAGTAATTGCTGGTCAAAGAAGCCCGCGTCGGCGCGTACCACTCGCAACGCATGTTTTCCCGGCAGCAACGCCAGGGCTTCCTTCAGGAATTCCACTACCCCTCGTGAGGTTCCGCAGTTGCCGCTCCGCAGCCAGCCGTGCAGCAGAAAATGCGCTTCGGCCAGCACCGCCACCAGCGGATGATGCGAGGGCCGTCCATGCTTGCGCGGGTTGGGTCCGCGCAACGCACCCTGTTGCTGGCCGTAGCGCTCGAACACGGTGGAATCCAAATCCAAACTGTAGCCGATCGAACATTCCGGTAAGCGCTCCAGCTGCCAACTCCACAAGCCAAAGAAAAAACGCTGGCACTGTCCCTGCCCAAAGCGTTTGAACAGGTTGCGAATAGTGTCGTCGACGGGAAAGCGCCTGATCCCTAGCAACGAGTGCAAAGCTACGTCGGCACGCAACAAACTGGTGTGTGCAAACCGCCGTGCTCCGGCCACCACCGAGAGCAAGAAGGCGGTGAAGGTTTCCACCGGATCGATCGCGTTGGGTGAAGTAAGTCGAAACGGTAGATGCTGGCTCACCGCTTCGCGATAGCCTACCAGCCGCAGAAACTCGAAGAACACCACCAGCCCACCGAACGGGGTCACCGCTCGCTGGGTTTCGCGCAATTCCACTTTCTTCCCGCCCCAAAGAGCGGTAATTTTCCAGTGCACTGTTTTGTCCTCCTCGGCGTTTCTTTCATCCAACTGAAACTTAACCGAGTTAGGGCAAAACAGTGCTATTCAATTTCGTAATCCAGGTTAAGACTTGATGAGTGGCCATCGGTCGCTGGCCACTGTTCAGGGTGACCGAGAATCGTTGTGTGCAGGTAAGCGAGAAGCGGTGGTTCTGTTCCGTCCAAAGCCGTAAAGCCGAATCAAACACCCCACGGACAAATCACTGCCATTGCGGGAGGGCGTCTGCCCCGTCAACTCTCCTTATCGCCGGTGGGTCTAAAGTGCTCGAAGTATTTGTGATCGCCAACGAGTGGCTTTCCGTCCGCATGAGCAATGTTTATTGGATAGATGGCGTCTTCCGGCTGATTCGCTCCCAAGCCAATCATCGCGACAGCGGCACGCTTCAAATAGTAGATGCCGTACGCGCCCATGGTGTGTCGGGGCTCTGTTATAATCAACCAAGATGCCGGCTCGAAATCGATCCACTCAATTCACGCCATTTGCGTATGCAGTTTTCGGACTGATGATGGCAATATGTCGCGCCTCCGCATGTGCGGGTTACTCCGTTCTGACGCATGAAGCTACTGACTGATGAAACCTACGCGATGCTGCTCGACAAAACAAACGGCAAACCTATTTCCGATGCTCTATGTCTGGACATTCTCGCCTATTACGCTGACCCAGAGAAGGCATTCGCAACCAAGAAGAACTCAGAAGCTTGGCAGAAAGTATTGGACGAATTGATTAGTTTAAGAGCTATGCCCGCCGCTGGCACCCCCCACGCGCTGATTTTATATTTCAGAACACTGGCAGGGCCAAGTCTCGGGGGATTTGTGGTCGCGAATTTTCACCTCGCACATCGATCCAGAGCAATTCTGGACGCGAGCCATACATTCGCTGGTTTTCGGCAGACCTCTTTGTAGGCTTCTCCAAGCCAATCGTTTTTGGATTCATCATCGCGACGGTGGTTGATATCAGGGCTTACGTGTCAAGGGCGGGACAGCGGGTGTAAGTCGCGCCACGATTATGGTATTCGTTGTGTCCACGGTAGCAGTCCTCGTCGTGGATTTGTTCCTCACCCAACTCCTGCTTTACACGTTCCACCTTTGACATGCCGCTCCGCGTATACGCCAAGCCTACCGGTGCTGATACTGTCAGTATTTACAATATACCTCAAGAGGGCTGTGCCCTATCGTGTCTCAGGTTGGGCATAAGAACCCAAAAGGCGTGGCACTCTTCGCCCTAAGACCGTTGAAGTCCGCAACTTTTCGTCCGACGACTCTGACGCTGGGATCGCATATCGTCGGCAAAGAGGGGCGCATGCCTCGGCAAACATCTCATTCTGCGGCGGTCGACGCCTCCTGGAGTAAGGTTTGATCATTAAATTTCGAGCAGTCCTCACATTTGCTTTGCTGATTTTCGCTACTGCTGCTGTACTTTTTTTCTTAATCTACAATTTTTAAACGAATCTCGATCTCTACGAAGCCGTATAGGAGCACCTGCGCTTGGTACGAGGCAAACTGGTATCGCGATCCCGAATCGTCATTATTACCACCGCAATATTTGTTTTGTTGTTCCCGTGGAATTCTACTCTCTTGCCCCAGTCACCGGACATGCAAGACATGCCGGACATGGACATGCAGCACGGACCCGAAGGGGAAAATGCCACTCAAAAGGCAAAGCGTGGCGCGGATAAACGCGAGAGCGAACTCAGCCATCATTTCGCTGGACTTCTCCTGGTTTTCGCAGGTGCTTTCCTGCTCGGAGAAAGCAAACTTCGGAAGCGGTGGCCTTGGACTCGCTATGTATGGCCAACCTGTTTTCTTACTGCTGGATTCTACTTACTTCTCTTCAGCGATACGGAAATATGGCCGGTGGGCCATAAGGCCTTATGGTCCGCGTTAAGGGACAGCGCCGAGGATCGCCAGCACAAAATATTCGCCCTGATCCTGCTTACTATCGTGGTTGTAGAGGTCCAAAGAGCACGCGGTCGTATTCAGAGGATATGGGGCGCATGGGTGTTCCCGCTGACGGGCATACTGGGTTCAATCATGCTGCTGTTTCACCACCATCAGGCCGGCATGCATGGTTCTAATCACAGGTTGTAATGCAACATATTCAGAAGGAACACAGAGGTTTTGCGATAGCAGGCTTTGGAATCGCTTTAGCGAAGGGACCTTCTGAGATCCAATGGAGCTGGCGTTACATCTTCAACAAAATGGCTCTGAGCAGGAATTCGTAGAGACGCAATAAAAGAGCGGGTTTCCGTCGTAGGGCGGTTCGGCTAAACTCGGCGGAATGCACGACAACGAGTTCACAAAAATCCTGGGATGGCCTGGCTACCGAGTCTTTCGGCACGAAATCGATGAAACCGCCAAGACGCTGCGTTTATGGGTACGGCGCAAGCGAGGAAACCGCAAGTTGATCTGTTCGGGGTGCGGAAGAAAGTTTACCGACGCGCATGATTACAACGAACGGGAAGTGCGCGACCTGCCGTGGGGCGAGTATCGCACGACGGTGATCATCGAAGTGTACCGGGTGTGCTGTCCGCAATGTGGGGTAAAGGTCGAGAAAGTGCCTCAGTTGCCGAGTAAAGCGCCGTTTAGTAAGCGCTTTGAAGAGGCCGTGGGGTTAGCGTGCGAAAGCGCATCGGTTCGCCAGGTGGCCCGGCAGTTCCGACTGGCAGCCAGCACGGTGCGAGCGATCGACCTGCGGTATCTGCAGCGTTGGAGTGCAGCGCGCCGCAAAGACCCGTTAGTTCAAATGGGTGTGGATGAGATTTACTTCGGCAAGCAGATGAAGTTCATTACCGTGGTCAGCAATTTGGAGACCGGCGAGCCCTTGTGGTTTGGGCAGGACCGCAAACAGGAAACACTCGATGAGTTTTTCCGGACACAACTAAGCGCTAGGCAACGAAACCGAGTGGAGGCAGCGTGCGTGGATATGTGGCGGCCATTCACCAACAGCATGGAACAATGGGTGCCCCACTGTCGCATTGTGTACGACAAGTTCCACGTTCTGCAGCACGCCAACAAAGCCATCGATGAAGTGCGCCGAGCGGAGTTTTTCCGCAAAGGTGGGCGCATGCGCGGTGTCGTGAAGGGCAAACGCTGGCTGCTGCTGACGCGCTGGATGAATCTGAACAACCAAAAACGCCAGCAGTTAAACGAGCTGTTCGCCCTCAACCGGCGGGTGATGAAAGCCTACCTTCTAAAGGAAAGCTTGGAGCGGTTGTGGACCTACCGCTATGAAGGAGCCATGCTGCGCTACTTGCAGAGTTGGATCGATCAACTGCGATGGCAACGGCTGGTACCTTTTCAGAACCTCGCTTACATGCTGCTGGATCACTTGGACGGCATCCTCAACTACTGCCGCACCAAAGTACGCTTCGGAGTGGTGGAAGCCATCAACGCCAACATCAAAACCCTTCTTCGAAGGGGGCGTGGCTACAAGAATCTCGGCTATCTGTTACTCAAGGCTCAGCGCATGGCGGTCACCAAGACTGAATTCATCGTTCTACAGAAAGCAGCCTAAAATGCGGGCCTCTACGAATTCTTGTGCAGAGCCAACAAAATTTGGCCTGTGCTACTCATTACAGTTGGCGTGCTGCTAATGCTATACACAGAATAGCCACAACAAAAGGTTTGCTTACACGGAGTTTTTTGCCTCACTGACAGTGAAAAGTATCATCCCGTGAACGGAAAAAGGGGGCAGGTCACAATCGGATATCGTTCATCCGGATCTCCGAAGATTATCGGGGTGAGAATAAATGGCGCGCTTTGGAGCCTTCTGCTCGGCGGTGATTGCAGTTTTTACGCTGCTTGCCATACAACAGGGTTCCCTCCACGCACAAGAGAAACAAACGTCGACAACCACACCAGCGTCGGTGGCCAGGACGAGCCTGTCACAGACCTTTCGCCCAAACCAAGGCCCGGCGTATTACTTCCTGAAGCAGAATGAAGGTAATCCCAAGAACGAGTGTTATCCCCATCAAAACTGCAAGCGCCAGCATCACACCAAGAAATTCCTGCATCATGTAAAGATTCATTTCAAGCCTCATTTGACCTACCTTCTTATGAGTTTGAAAACCCGACCGGAACTGTCAAAAGTGCCAATAGGGCGGCGACGTAAGGTGAGCACTTGAAACAGCTTGATAGCGCGAGACATGAAATTCGCAGTGCATTGTTGACGCTGATGCCATTTTGATGGCGTGTCGTGTGACTCGACGAGGGATAAGAAGCACAGTGATGAAACTCAGATCCACCAAAGACTTACTCGCCGCCGCCCTGATCTTGGCACTGACATTTTGCGCCCTGGCCATTCTGCCCGCCGCGAATGCTTTTCCTTTCCGTGGTCGGGAAAAATGCTCCTGCGGCTCTTTCGCGATCGGCGGACGAACTGCGCGCGCAAAACAGCAATCGCTGGCAGGAAATCCTGAGAGGCACTCACGCGACAAACGCCAATCCTACTTTGGATAAAAAAAACGACTAGGAGAACGGAAGAAACTCTTAACGATGTATTTCAACAATTGAGTGTGATCGGAATAAGGAACCCCGTAGGCCCGCGACGCAACCCAAGATGCTATCCCGAAACTAACTCCAAGATTCAGAACAAATATGACCGCAATCCCAAAGATCGTATGTATGAACCAGCCTCTGTACAGCCAATCTTTTCCGAAGCTCGTCGCTGCGAGCGCCAGTGTGCCCATTGATAGAGTGACGTGCCGAACATCGAGAGGAATTCCGAAGAAGTGGCCTAATAGGGGTATAAATCCCAGCAAGTAGCCGAGTACGATGCTAGTGCTCCATCCCGATATATTCCGTTCGAAAATTTTTGCAACACGCCTCATGCGATCGACCCCGATGCGCCAGCCCAGTGGATGGTCGGCGATCGCTTCGGGCAGGCGGTTATACGTCGCGAAATTCTCTACCCATCCACCGGCGACCGCCGATACCCAGAGAACCACACCGGTCAAGGCGGCATACAGGCCCGTTCCTGAGGCAAAAGGATTCAGGGTTTCGTATACATAGGCAGAACTGGAGGGCGACAAATACGGTCTCGAGAACCAATATGACCAAGCACGAGCGAACAGAATGGCTCCAAGAGTCACCGTGAGCAAATTGCCCACAGCGGCCGCAAGTTGTGTTCGCGTTATGCGACTGATGAATTCCGTCAGTTTTTCCAGGCGTTCCTTACCATGGGTCATGCGCACGATCTTCGCGTATGTCGCGGCGGTCATCGACGGTTGCTTCGTCGCAAGTGCCAGACCCAAAGCCTGTAGGATGAGAAAGCTGACCGCGTAGTTCGTGCCCCCCAGTAGTCCCTCGAAGAAGGGCGGCAAGCCGGCCACAGTGATTTTTATTTTTATGGCCGCCGTTGCGACGGTGAGTAACCCACCGCCCAGCGCCGCCCAACACATGCCCCAATATTCACTTCGAGTGTTGGCAATGTAGTGCTCGCCGGTCTTCCCGGTTCTTTCTACAATCTTTCGAGCCAGTAGTCCTGCATTTTCGCGGACAAGCGCCGAAAGGCTCAGGTCTTCGAGACGAGCGCGCATCACATCGTCAAGGAGGTTCTTGACCTCTCGTAAGCCACCCTCGCTACCGGCATAAAGTACGTTTGCAATGCAGTCCATTCTTCTCAACGCTCGATCGATTGTGTTTATGTCAAATTCAAGTGACGTACTGACGCCCATGTCTTCCATCCGTTCATGCATGTACGCCAGTTCCATGCTGCAACGAGTCATCTCAGCTCGCAAGACCTCGAGCAGCGGAGCACCTTGTGCGCGGGAATCGATACGGGCGAGTTCACCAGCAAATTGCTGCACCCGATAGTAGGGGGATTCTTCCACCGGAAAAGGGTGGCATCGTTCCCGAAATTCTGGTGAGAGGCCAACTCCCGCTATGTGGGTCCCCAAAAGGCAAAGTGACTGCTTCAGATCGATGCGCTGCCTGTTCCAAGCCAATGGATCATCGTCTGGAGTAAGGACTCGGACAGCGCGCTCGAACAGTTCGTCCGACCAATCGAGGAAACCTTGAATGTAGCGGTCGTCAGGGTGCAATCTGTACACGAGTTTTGAGAGATCAGCATCCTCCCGCGCCGAAGGCAACACCCGCTCTACCATCCTTCGGACTGCCTCAGACCACATACTCTCGCGCGGATGCAAACCTGACTCGGCAATCAGGCCGACGGCCTGAATATCACCGAGCATCGCAAGAAAGGCGTTTCGAAATTGGGCCCGCAGGAGCACATCATGTTCGAGCAACAACAACAATTCCTTCAGGCGCTCGGGCCCCTTAGAAGCCGAACAAGACTTATTTCCGGACCGAGTCCAATCAACTAGTTTGACAAAGTAGCGAACGCGACCACTTAAATTGGACTGGCTGCAAAATCCCTCAAGAATCCGAGGGAGGCTCCTCCCGGAAATTCCCTGCTGATTCTTTCCAGTAGGCGGAGACGGCCTGGACGACGAGGACTCTGAGGAATACCTAGCTCTCGCTTGCGAGGCCATGACCGGGTCTTCTCCACTCCAGCAGACGCGTGACAGTCTACAACATCACGGCCGTCGAGAGCGAAATCAGATTCACCGGAAAGACGATCCGATTTGAAACCAGTCCCCGCGGGCCAGATATGGTATCTATACTCTGCGGCTATGATGGAGGCGCGGGTGGGAATCGAATTCACGCGATCTTTCGAAACTCACTGTTCGCAAAGATCGTGTTAACTAGCATTCGCCATTACTTCTCAACTTTCCGAGTCGATGAATATCGTGATGGCAGTTGGTGCAGAGCGTAATCAGATTTTCATCCGTATCATCGCCAAGCCGGCTGCGGAAGCAAATGTGGTGAACCTGAAGATTCTGCGAGGTTCCGCAATGCTGGCAGCGCCAGCCATCACGTTCCAGTACTCTCGGGCAAATTCGTCGATATGATGCAGAGGGGAGTCGGCTCCGCGGTTGGCGCGGCCGGGCGGATTTCATTGTGGTCGTTCGATCTGCTGGAGGAATTCTGTCTTTTGTGGATCGGGAAGCAGCGAATAGAGCCGGCCGAGCGCCGTGAGCCATGACGCGGGGTTCGCGATTTCGAGCGGTGCCCCAGCTACGAAATCCGCAGCAATCATTTCCAGGCAGTACCCTCGCGATCGCGATGAACCCAGCATCAGCGCAGCTGTTTCTAATGCTTGCTCGATAACCGCCAGTTGGCTCCTATACAACTTGAAGTAAATAATCTCCCAGGGCTCGGTTTCCTGTCCGTTCAGGTGCTTCTCCACTTCCCGCTTGAACTCTTCTTTGGGCAACTCAGCTGCCTTGTGCAACCAGGTTGCACTATCAAACTGCTCCCCGTCTCGGCGCGCTACCTTGACTAGCTCCGCCGCTTTCGACCACCCTACCTGCCGCAATTCAGAATGAATGCGCCGTGGTAGCTGCTCGTGAATGGCCATCAGGTAATAGGCCTTGCGCCGAGATTCGGGAAAGCGTTTGCTAAGGAAATCATCGAACGAAGCCAGATTTTCCAGCTTCCAGTACTGCCCGGCTCGCACTTCACACAGGTAACGACCCAGCTCAACGAAGCGCGAGTCCTTTTCCTGCTCAATCGTGCGCTCCCAGCACAAAATCTCATCCACCTTCCCCAGGACGAACAAGCCTCGGTCCCGATTCAGCTTGGGTTCCTCGAGAATCCTTCCGTTAGTCGTCAAATGCGTCCAGCCAATCAAGATCGCTTGCTCCTGGGCGGCGCATCAGCCGTGAATCAATCCTCTGCTGGTCTCCCAGACACAGTCCCAGATGAGGGCAGCCCACACAGCCGTTATTGGGAAATCGGATGCCGCCATGCGCTGGAAACTGGCCGGATTCGATCTGGCGGACTGTTCCTTCCACCAGACGGCCGTAGTCACGCCATTGTTCTTCGGTGATCGATGTCTTCAGGTACTGAATCTCCGGATGACTCTTGCGAATGAAGACCACCAGGGCCACATCCCGAATGCCGCTGATCCAGGAATAACAGACCATCTGCGGGTCGAGTGACAATAGGTTCTCGGGCTCTTCCGGGTAGCGGCTGCTCGTAGTCTTCCAGTCGATCAAACACGGTGTGCCGTCCAGTTCCCCTATAGCATCGATATAGGCAACGAATTCGTTGTCCCCCGGAAGGTTGCGGATCATCTTTACCTGCAGATTCTGCCGCGGGTGGTTGATCTTCACACGATCATCCTGAGCGAATCTTTCGAGTAGATGGACACCCTGGTGAACCAGGCGATCCCAGGATTCACCGCTCTTGTATTCGAAGGGAATGTCCCGGAAGGCGCCCCATTCCTTGAAGAGCGCAGCGGTGCAGTCTTCTTGGGAAAAGTAAGCTGCGAGGGCCCGTTCGAACGAGCGGCCAAAGGCCATGGCAGCACGCGTTTCCTTTTCTTGCCAGCCATCCAGGTAGCGATAGCGGTAGCTTCTGGGGCAGCGCAGATACTGACTGATCTGGGTATGGCTATAGATCATGGCCGTTCCCCTGACTCTTGTTTTGCCACGATTTCGCAGGACAGCTCTTCCCACTCCGCTGCTGGAGCAAAGGCTTCAAGGTTCTGGAAGGACCGGCCATTCAGCGTGACCTGAGAGGTCCGAACAACGCCATGAAGGTTAACCAGAGCCTTTTCATCCACTTGATCCTGGTGCAGAAGATCGGAGTCATAGCCGAAATCCCGCAGGAACCAATTCAGCTTCCACAAGGCTCGTTCGGTGCAATAGAGCCGACCTGAAAGAGACTGCCCAGCAAACGGTTCCGGTTCGAGAATGACAAAGCGCAGGGATAGGAATGGTTTCTGCGGATGCCAGCGGTAGGAAGGAGAATCAACGCGGACTAGGAACAGACCTTCCAAAAGACTTTCGCCATCCTGCTGGCGGGAATGCAGACCGGGAATATGTCGTTTCATGGCTCTGCCTCCATCGGTTGGGCATAGGAGTTGAGTTTGCAAACCAGGGCGTCTCGATCTTTCTCAGCTGAAACTGCCAGTTGAGCGACAAAGGATTCGACCAGTTCGCGGCTGGCATCTTTGAGAGTTGCGGTGCCGCAGAAATCGGCGGCATAGGCTTTCACCAGGGCTGGATCGAGATTGTGCTGGCGAATGAGCAGGCAAAGTCTGTCCCGCAGTCGCGGCTGGGTGTTGCTTGAGCCGTTTGCTCCAGCATGACCGTTTGAAGGCAGCGCCGCAGTAAGGGGCTTCTGCGGAGCTGAAAACGAACCGAGTTCTTCGATACTGCAGAGTCCAATGCCGTAAGCTTTACGCAGAGCCCGATTGACGGCTCGGGTTTCGGCCACACGCATTTCGGCACCGCGGACTAACGGAGATGTATTGGAAGGATCGGCATCACCATAGCCAACGAATCCCTTCGAGTGCGGTGATTTGAATACTGTCGCCCGGAAGACCCAGCGAGCGGAAGTCGGATCCGATAAGTCTTTCTGCACGAATGTCACAATCCCAGAACACCGACGACGTTCACCAATCCGAAGGAGTCCCGAGTGAGTAATATACAATTGGCTACCAAGCAGTGAGACGTCGCCTGCCTTTACAGACAGACGGTGCCTCTTCGTGAGTTCTTGGAGATTTTTCACAATAAGACGCGGCAGCGGGCCCCACATCGACCGCGCTGCCTTGAGGTTGATGGAGACTTCGTCCAGAACTGGCGTTTTATTTTCAATGGTCGCTGCTGCGGGTGAACCGTTAGCATCATTCTTCAGGAGAACTCGCAAGGTTCTTCGGCCTTTCCTTTTCTTGTTTGTCATATCACCTCGTAATACTACATAATCTAAAGTAATACCATGGAATACGTGCATTGTCAAATGCGATCCGAGGGATTGAAAGGACGAAGTGCTAGGTTGTATTATGTGCAGCCGATGAAAGACACGACCGTATCTCTCAAGATTGAAAAAGCCCTCAAAGCCAAACTTATCGCGCTAGCGAGGGCAGAGAACCGAAGTCTGTCCAATTTTATTGAAGGAATTTTGAAGAAAGAGATTTCGAATAGGACGGCAAAAATTCAAAAGGCCGAGCTTCACAATAGGTAGAAGTACAATTTCCCACGCATCCAGAACGAGACTTCGGTCTCTAGCGACCGAGTGAAATCTCCCCGATTTCATCGCGGTGCTCAAAATGATGCGGCTCGAAGGAGCAAAAATCATGGTTTTAGACAATACCAACAAACAAAAAGATGGAAGCAACGCTGTAGTCTCGTTCGGCAATATCCCTCGTCAAATACGAAGTGATGACGAAGCCGATTCCCGACTTACTGGTTTTCCCACCAGTCTGCCCTACTCTCAGATAGCTGATCCCGAAACGGATAATGAAACTGCAAAATTCCTGCTGATGATGTGCGCATTCGATTCAGCGAAGTTGCTCGCGGACGAGCAATTGTGCAAAAAAGTTGGCGCGGTTTGCTATTACCCGGACCCAGCCAGCTACATCGAGGACAAGCACATAAGGCAAATGCAATACAAGAGTCGGAAAGCCAGTCAGTACTCAGTCACAGTAACGTGAGATAAGGACCGAGTGCGATGGGAAACGCGCAAATTCGAAGGCTGCGTATCGGTGCGCTACGCGTTCGGCGAAGATTACGGGTCAGCGATGCTTCGAACTACGGCGTTCGGACCCCAAATTGATGAGTCTCTTGACACGGAATGAGGCATGAAACGTGCGAGTCAGCGGGTCGCAAATCAATTGCTGCTATTGTTCCGAACACGCCGGATTCATCTCCCCGGTCATCTGCTATTCCCCGAGTCGATTTCTTACCTTGCCAATTCCATCCTTTGCGTCCTCTTGTCACTTTTGACAGTTACAAACCAACGGTATGAGAGCCAGCATGCCTGTTTAACTGATAAATCAGTCGCGGTAGGGACGGGGATTGCTCCCCGCCCCCCGCACGGACCCGGACGGGCGCGATTAACGCATCCGGTTCTTATCGCAGAGAGAATGGGGACAGGCAGAGGATCTCATGAACACCCTCTATAACTATCGCCCACACGCGTTCCAACTCATGGGGCACGATACGCCGGTACTGAGCCCGGATCGTGTTTCGCTGGAACTCGTTCCCTTTGACCAGAGCCCTTCCCTCCATCCCTTCCGCGACGGTTGGCTGTCCCGTCTTGTTCAGAGACTTCGCGGGTACTACGGCTCTGTACGACTGCCTATGTTCGTGCATCGTCAGATTACGTCCTGGGACTTGCTGACACGATCCGCCCGACATCTGGCGGATAAACATAGGCTCTCCCGGTTCTCGCGCAGGTTGTTTCTGTACATGCTCAGGTTCTTTGACCGCGCAGGGTTCGGTTGTCCCTCACGCTTTCGGGGCCTCCGATATGGCCTTCCACTTTCTCCTACAGTGTCGGCACCCTGGAGTAGTCTTTCGCGGCTCGATGGCTGGCCTGTACATGCCTTTGTCAACGCTTCAAGGTTGGCCTCACGGCCAACCGCACATGACTCAAGGTCGGTATGGTTCGTTAGACCTTTACCCGTATGACTCTTTCATTCACAACAACCTGCCGGTTTAGCCCGGCGCTATCAGGAGATAAAATATGCGAAGCATCGGATTTTTCGCGCTGATGCTCATGGCGTTCGGAGCGGCAGAATTCGGAAGCGCCGCAAGCGCCCAGGAGCCGGACCACTTCAGGGGAGGATTGTTATAATTCATTAAGATGCCGGCTCGAAATCGATCCACGCAATTCACGCCATATGCGTACGCAGTTTTCGGACTGATCATAGCAATATGTTGCGCCTCCGCATGTGCGGGTTACTCCGTTCTGACGCATGAAGCTATTATCGACGCCGCGTGGAAGGACGGCATCGAACCATTACTGCTGAAGCGCTTCCCGAACGCGACTCCCGAGGAACTGCTCCAGGCTCACGCGTATGCCTATGGCGGAGCAATCATTCAGGACATGGGCTACTACCCTTTTGGCAACAAATTTTTCAGCGACCTAACGCACTACGTCCGCAGCGGTGATTTTGTACTCGCCTTAATTGAAGAATCCAGAAATCTGAATGAATACGCTTTCGCGCTGGGCGCGTTGGCGCACTACGCTGCTGACACTTCGGGCCACCCGCTTGCAACCAACCGCGCAGTTGCAATCATGTATCCCCATCTGGAGAAGGAATATGGACCCGTGGTTACGTATGAGGAAAAGCCGTCGGCGCACATGAAGGTAGAATTTGGTTTTGATGTGGATCAGGTAGCCAAAGGAAACTACGCGCCCAAGGCCTATCACGACTTTATAGGCTTTGAGGTGTCGAAGCCCGTATTGGAACGAGCATTTGCAAAAACATACGGCGTCGATATGTCGAGCGTCTTTTTTAGCGTGGACCTGGCAATCGGAAGCTACCGCCATGCTGTTTCAACCGTGATTCCCCGCACGACCAAAGTAGCATGGCATCTCAAAAGAAGTGAGATCCAGCACAGCGACCCGAGCGAGACGAAAACGAAATTCACTTACAATATTTCAAATTCTGGTTACCAGAAGGAGTGGGGCGACGTCTACGAGAAGCCCGGCTTCTTCGCTCGCCTCAAGGCGTTCATCGTGCGCCTGATGCCCAAAATCGGCCCATTCAGCGCGCTCGCGTTCCACCCGCCCCCGCCGGCTGTAGAACAAATGTATATGCACAGTTTCAATGAAACGTTGGACCATTACCGAACGCTGCTCCTTGCACAACAGGAAGGCAGACTCCAATTGCCGAATGACAACCTCGACACGGGCGGAATAACCGGACCAGCAGACTATAGACTGACAGATGAAGCCTACGCGAAGCTGCTCGACAAGACAAACGGCAAGCCTATTTCGGATGCTCTACGGCTGGATATTCTCGCCTATTACGCCGACCCAGAGAAGGCATTCGCAACCAAGAAAGATCCGAAAGCTTGGCAAAAAGTAATCAGTCAATTGGATACGTTGAAAGTTCTGCCGGCCCTGCCGGCCGCTGGCGTAACCAAGCATTGATTTACGTTTCAGAAGACTGTTTAGACTCCACCACTTGCAGACCACACAACGCGCATGTTGGCAGAACAAATGAAATCGATAAATCGTGGCTTCAACTCAACCGAGTTTAGCAAGTCCCGAGAGGACGCCTGCGTTTTCGACAATGGCCCGAATGGAAGTGACGTTGCGCCCTGTCGCTAAGACCTTTAGTGCGGCAAGCACACGTCCCTCTCCAAGGCGGTCGATTGCATCACCCAGCGAGACCGCGAAATGTAGCATGACACTGGAATCGCGGTAGCAATCGGCTATGCACGCGGTGCAGCCATCACGAATCAGCGGTTCTTCCGCAAACTCCCAGACCGAACACATACGTTTATCCCAGGCATCGCAACGCCACATATCAAAGTTCCAATCCATATAAAAACTCTTGTACCCACCATAACAAACGAACCGCTCAGGCTGCCCGCGCAGGTGCTGCCTCATGTCAGCGACCGAGGCTCGCGGATTGTTGACGGGAAACAAACTGCGCAAATCATCGACAGCGTCGAAGGCTTCGATCAACTCGGTGGATTTGAAGTTGACAAGATGCGAATCAGAGGACCAGGCGAGGGAGGAAGAGCCAAGCCGCGCTTGTTGGGGATAGGAGAAAGCGACAGCAGAAAATCCGAGGTCTCGTAGTAACGGCACTAGCGTGCGGTAGTCGCCGATCAACTTGCTCATCGTTACCTGGGCAAGTGCCGTCATACCTAAGCTCGGCATCCGCGCTGTGGCCGAGCGGATACGCTCGCCGAGACCTTTGAGGCCGCGGTTTTCTTCGTGGACGGCCATCGCGGGCGCGTCAATTGAAACGTACACCGTCTTGAGACCGGCAGCAGCGAGCCGGTCGAGCTGCGTCGGGAGCAGCCAGCCATTTGTAATGACGGCAGCACCCATGTCTCTCGCAACAGACATCTCGATCATCTCGGCAAGGCGCGCGTGTAGGAGAGTCTCCCCACCAAAAAAACTCACATAGCGAATCCCGCGTTTGTGCAGGATGTCCAGTGCGCGACCGAACTTATCGGTGTCAATCCAGCGCAAGTCGCGAGCCGCGACCTTGCCACGGGAAAAGTTGCAGAAATCGCAGGCTGCATTGCAGGAGTTCGTAACGGCGATGTTGCAGAGAGCGGGACCACCGCGGCCGATGAGCCGCAGCATGTCCCAAGTCTTGGATGCAATCGAAGTCACGGCATGTCCAATCCCTCTTCGGAAGCTACACTCAACCGCGCTCACCTGCAAGTGGGCCTCGTCCAAAGGGCTTATAACGGTGAACTGAGGTAAAACGGTATTTGAAATCGTCAATTCTGACCGCGCCGAGTGTGCCCTCGGTCACGTAGTAGATTTCGTGGCGGCTCGACGGGCCTTTCCCAGTGATAAGGTCCATTTGGTTGTAGCCATCGAGATGTACCTTGTAGGTTTTATCCCCAAGTTGCGTGCATACGAGAAGCCCGGCTTCTTCGCGCGACTCAAGGCGTTCATCGTGCGCCTGGTGCCCAAAATCGGTCCATTCAGCGCACTCGCGTTCCACCCGCCTCCACCGACTGTAGAACAGATGTATATGCACAGTTTCAACGAGACACTGGACTATTACCGAATATTGCTGCTTGCCCAACAGGAAGGCAGACTCCAATTGCCGAATGACAATCTCGACACGGGCGAAATAACGGGACCAGCAGACTACAGACTGACTGATGAAACCTACGCGAAGTTTCTCGACAAGACAAACGGCAAGCCTATTTCGGATGCTCTACGTCTGGACATTCTCGCCTATTACGCCGACCCAGAGAAGGCGTTCGCAACCAAGAAAAACCCGGAGGCTTGGCAGAAAGTACTCGATGAATTGAGTAGTTTGAGAGCTAGGCCCACCGCTGGCGTAATCACACGCTGATTTTATATTTCAGTACTCTGGCAGAGCCAAGTCTGGTAAGCGCGGCAATCCCACAGGGATTCACTATACTGCGGCTCATCCGCCGTGGCGCCCTGCTCTGTAATATCGCCGTTATGAACCCCTACAATGCAGTCTTTGATTTCTGCAACTTTGTCCGTGGCAAAGTGGCATCCCTGGACTTGCTTTGGATCGATGCTGATCACTTCGATCGCGCACTGGACATTCTGTACAAACGCGGCGTTCGCTATGTCAGTTTTTTTAGTAGTGAATCTCTCCTCCACCCGCCGCTCACAGATATGATCGAGATGTCGTTACAAGAGATATGGGTGCTGCGGTCATTAGAAACGGCTGGCTGTTCACCCTGCAGCTGGACCACCTCGCAGCGGCCGATCTTACTCCCACAACGCTCTTCGGCGTCGATAGCCTGTCATTATTGACAATACCAACCGGCGACCGCGAGTGAAAGTCTTAGGCCGCACTCCTAAAATCAGAGCGAGGGAGCAAGGTCGTGAAAATTACAACATCAATAAGAGCCGCGAAACCAATGCTCATCCTCTTTGCGTTGGCCTGTGCGCTGGCGTTGCCAGCTCACGCCGCCGAGACTGAGACAGAAAAGCAGCAGCAGATCCGGGACATGGCCCAAGAAACCCTTCAGCTACTCTATAAGGCAGATCCAATGGCCAAAGCAGCAGTCAAACACGCGAGCGGCTACGCGGTCTTTAGTGACTTGGGAGTGAAGATCCTCTTCGCTGGCTCTGGCAAGGGAAAAGGCATCGCCGTGAACAACCGGACTAAGAAAGAGACGTTTATGAAGATGTTCGAGGTCCAAGCTGGACTCGGAATGGGGGCGGAGAAATTCCGCGTTGTCTTTCTTTTTGACAGCCAAAGGGCTTTTGACAGCTTCGTCAACTCCGGTTGGGAATTTGGCGGACAATCCACAGCGGCGGCAAAAGCCGGGGACAAGGGCGGCGCGATCGCTGGAGCGGTGTCGGTCTCTGACGGAGTCTGGATGTATCAATTGACTGACAAGGGTGTGGCCGTCGAGATTAGCGCCACGGGTACCAAGTATTACAAGGACGATGACCTGAATTAGAGCGCGAGAGTATGGTCTCGTAATTATAACGGCAGGATCTCCGCACGCCCGAAACCGTTACTATATCTTGGGAAGGTGATCTTCATCTCGTGCTTTCTGCTGCTCGTTCTTCCGGCAGGCTTGCGGCGCAACGAGGCTCCGACGCGGTCGGAAGCAAGAAAGCGAGGACTCGTGAGAGTAACAATCATGGCGTTGACCGTGGCACTGTTTGACGCAACAGACCAGGGCGTACACGCCGTTGGAAGTGATCAAGACGACCGTGACCTTAGAGAAAATTGATCTCGAAAAACGAAAGGTCACTCTTCTGCTGGATGACGGAAAACGAAAGACCTTTAAGGTGGGCAAGAGCGTCCAAAACCTTGAGCCGGAAAGCAAGCCAGTACTCAGTCGCCATAACGTGGGATAAGGACCGAGGGCGATGGGAAACGCGCAAATTCGAAAGCTGTGTATCGGTGCGCTACGCGTTCGGCGAAGACTACAGGCGGCACCATGCTTGAAGAAGAGGAGGCTTTCATGGAACGGATTCAGGCGCAATTCGTCGGTGTTGAACTCTACTTCGAGAATTTGGAAACGGCAAAGAAGTTCTATGTCGAAACGATGGGCCTGGAAGTTTCCGATGAACAAGTCGGTCACCACGCCAAGTTCGATGGTGGGAAAGGTTTCGTTTGCCTTGAGCGTAAGGGAGCTGAGTCGTACCCGTCGAAAGATAAGGCGGTTCTCTTCTTTGAAGTGCCTAACCTCAGTTCCGCGATAGCAGCCGTTGGTCAGGATCGCCTAGTTCAATCCGAACGTACTTGGGCTGTCCTGCACGATCCCGAGGGTCACAACATCCTTCTCCTTGAAAGGTCATCCTGAGGAGTGTTGGAAACTCAACGTCGTTTCCGATTAATGCGTCATCAATCAATCAGGCGTTTGGGGTTACTGTCAACAGAGTCTTTTCCTTCGTTTCGCAACCTCTCTAGCTGATTGGGGGTAGCGAAGTTTGCAGCGTGTCATGATTCTATTTTTGCGAAAGGTTATTGATCGCTATTTGGCTTACAAGAGTGTACGGTCGGAGTATCTCATCTAGCATCCTGCCGTAAACCAGCTTCAAAACCCACGGCTCCTTGCGGAAATCTGACAGCATTCAGTCGGTGATCAACAGGAGCCACAAGTTATGGCACAGATCTTTCGTCCTATATCCCCTCCCGCAGATAGAAGTGACGGAAACAGAATCCGAAATTTGATACTGCTGGACCTGCTGCCTCGCGAACGCGATGCAGTAATTAAGAAACTGGAGTTTGTGGAGTTAAGGAGAACTAGGATTCGAGGTTTCAGGCAAACGATATTTTTTCTGGGCGCGCTGCTTGCAGTAATCTTGACGATGCCTGCGCGAGCGATGGGCCAGCAAGATGAACAGCAGCCCTCCGCGCAACAGACACCCACTAAGCAGCCGGCCTCCAATCAATCACAACAGAATTCGTCCCAACCCGGATTGACCGAGAAAGAACAACAAAACGTCCAGCACGAGAACGAAACCGGGATCTCCAAAGACCGTATTTTCTGGACCATGCCGAACTTTCTCACAATGGAAAATGCGGACAATATTCCTCCTCTCACTGCGGGACAGAAATTCAAAGTGGTCGGCCGCTCGCTAATTGACCCGTCTGAGTTTGTTCTCATCGGGTTCGTCGCCGGACTGGGCCAAGGCCAGCGATAGCAATCCAACGTACGGGCAGGGCGCTCAGGGTTACGCGAAGCGGAATGGAACGTCATACGCCGATAACGCAGTTGAGAATTTCATGGCCAGCGCTGTGTTGCCTTCACTCCTGCATCAGGATCCGCGCTATTACCAGCTGGGTCACGGCAGCTTTGTGCGGCGAGCCGGCCACGCACTCGCGCGCGTTGTGATCACACGCACCGACTCCGGAAAGGAGCAGTTCAATTATTCGGAAGTTTTCGGCGCGGGAATTGCTGCCACCATTTCGACCTACACCTACCATCCAGAGTCCGAGCGAAGTTTTGGCAACGTGGCAAGCGTGTGGTCCACGCAAATCGGGTGGGACGTTGTGACCTACATGATCAAGGAATTCTGGCCCGACCTTCGCAAGAAACACCATGCGTGATACTGTGCCGCCAAGGACTAAATTGATATGAGCCGGAAGCAATTACAGGGACTTCTCATTGCAGGTGGGCTCATTACACTGATTGGAGTCGCAGGAATGCGACTCTATGTTGTACGTGAACTGCTCGCCGCATTAATCATCTTCTGCATCTTACTCGGTGTATTTGGAATCGCTATTCTTGCGTCATTTATCTTAGGTAAGGGGATCGTGCGCTGCTTTGAAATGCTCGTATCCTGCGCGGCTTCGTTTCATCTCTATCATCCAGTGCGCTCAGTTGTTGGCTCCTCGCGAGCGGAATTGGCGGGAATTCGGGCACCAGTTCTAATCAAAAGTCGCCTAACTAGACGCTTTCCCGCTGGCGCATACAGCCTGGGTCAGGAGAGCTAGCCACAGTCAATTTCGGATATAGATCTGGCATATTCGCACGGGTAAACTCCATACGAAGGAGCTCCGATTCTTCTAGCGGGACACTGCGATAAAGTTATGGCAAGCTTGTTATGCGGAACTGAATTAAGGCCGATACAGCGCCACTCGACGTAGGTTTTTCCGGGCCATACTGAGCCTTCGTCTCGGTGATGCGGGTCACACGCCGATGTGATGCAGGTTGCTGCGTCGTCGATTAAGCTCGTTATATAAATCCAGCACATTTTCAACTCCAATTCCAGAGCCCGGGAAATGGAACATCCAAAAAGGAGGAAGCAGATCATGAACTGCAGGTTAGTACGATATGCGTTGTTTGTATGCCTTGTTGGGATATTGATTCCTGCGGCTTTTGCGCAAGACAATCCCAGCGTCACCGGCCAGTTAAATGACGCGAAGCCAATCGTAGCGACAATTAAGAAAGAGGCCACGGAACTGGTTTCCTACACTCAGACTAGTGGGCTCAGTTGGAAAACCCATTTAGCCGTATTGGAAAGAATTAAAGCTGACGTCAATAAGCTGCAAGAGAACATGCGCGGGTTGCAATCGCATCGCACCATCGCCAGCCCATGGCAGCAGGATGCCATTGATCGCGTGACCGCTCTTGCGAATGACCTGGCTACCAACATGAACAATGCAATGGAACAGTTGAATAAAAGCAAGTCTCGACCGCTGGCCCCGCCCTATCCCGAATATCTGAAGTTGAATGCACAAATCGCAAATGATTTGGCTGATGAAATCAACGCCACCATCGATAAGGGGCAAGCGAAAGCGAAGGAAGACGCATTGCAAAAACAATTTCCTCAATAGAAGTCTTGGGATTCGCCAAATATGCCGTCGTTTTGTCTCAGGGGCGGATGCAGGCTGGTTGAATTATTGGACGCTAAGTTCCCCACTCTGCAGGGTGAAACTTTCTCGCTGGCGAAGCCAATCATTTAGGCTTCCGGTGGAGGCACCTAATGGTCAACCGCGCTATTCGCAACGTCGTCGCATCGTGCGCGCTGCTAGGTTCGTTTGTGAGTTTTACCGCAGTTGGACAGGCGCCAGACAAGAAAGCTACGCATCAGTCAGGGTCAAGTCCGGTTTCCGGCTTGCAGCTGTACAAGCGATATTGCGCGGTTTGTCATGGAAATGATTTAAAGGGCAACGGCCCCATCTCACCTGAATACAAGAACCCGCCGTCGGACCTAACCACACTTGCTCACGCCACCAGGGGAAATTCCCGGACGAGTACGTTGAGGACGTACTGCGAAACGGTGTGAAAATACCCCCGCACGAAAAGACGGAGATGCCCGTGTGGGGGCCTCTCTTCGCATCGACTCCCGGAACGGATCCCGAGCTTACTAAGATTCGAATCGTAAACTTGACGAACTACATCAAGTCCATACAGGCCAAATAGACCACAAAATCACGTGTGCGACCCACGTATCCCACATCACACTGAAGTGTGACGGCCGGCACTGCAAACTCAAGCGGATAAAGGCAAAACTGAGCACAGAGGACGGATTGAACTCGGAGCCTGTGGTCCTCCAGGATAGAGACACAGGCTCAACCAGCGGCATCGCCCTCTGAAGTTTATCTGAGGAGAACAAAAATGTTCGCTCGACATGTAACAATGCAACTGAAGCGCGAAGGAATCCGCGAATACCCGCGCCTTATCGAAAAGGAAATTCTGCCCCTGCTCCGGAAGCAGAAGGGGTTCGTTGAGGAATTTGTTCTGGTCGCCCCGAATCAAATCGAGACGGTGGCCATCAGTCTGTGGGAAGAGAAAGAGCACGCGGAGAAGTACAATCGCGAGGTCTATCCGGAGATCGTAAAGCTGCTCAACAAGTACGTTGAGGGCGCCCCGGTGGTGAAGGAGTTCGAATTGCAGTATGCAACGATTCCAGCGTTCCAGAAGTTTGCGAAGGCAGTGACTGTCTAAGTGATCTGAACCTCGCACAAGAAAAGGGGGGCGAATGATGCCCCCTCTTTTTTATTCGAAAAGTTTTGTCACGGCTCTGGGCGTTAGGATGTGGGTTTCATGGTTGGCACAAGCGCGGAGCGAGCTTGATTGTCCTCTGGATTCGCACACTGAGCACGTGGGCGCCGCAATTCATCTTACGGCGCGATCGCGCACAAGGTGGCAGCGCATGCGCCGTTATACAGCTTAAAATATTGATTTCCCATATCTCGGTTTCCTGTCGTCTAGGTGCGTCCACTTCCCGTTTTGAACGCTTCTGGGCAACCCAACTGCGTCGGCAGTGCTGCTTTGGTCCAATGCAATTCCACTGTCACTTTTGACAATTCCATCTCAGTGTCGCTAGACGCAGCATGCGCGAATCCAAGAATTCGCATCGCAGGGTCAGCTAAGAATCGGCCCCATCACCCAAGACAAACGGCAAGCCTATTTCGGATCTCTACGTCTGGACATTCTCGCCTATTACTCCGATCCAGAGAAGGCATTCGCAACCAAAGAAGAACTCAGAAGCCTGGCAGAAGGTATTGGATGGATTGAGTAGTTTAAGAGCAAGGCCCACCGCTGGCCTACCCACGCGCTGATTTTATGTTCCAGAACACTCGCCACTGTCGCAAATCCACTCGTAAAAATGACGATTAGAATGTTTGCTTGTCATTTGTTTAGGTAAGTTCCGGCGTTACGATTGGAATGCTGTGATTGTGAGTTGTTATGCGTGCTTGTTTTGTAACCGGCACGGTGAATAGTCCTGTCGCGCGATTCAAAAGCGATACGTGTAGCCTGTCCCGAACTGGAAGTTGCTTTGCGAGACGAGGTCTTCGCGGCCTGTTAGGTAACGGACAAAGGACGTGATAGCGCTCACGCCGAACCGTGATTCCGATCACTGCGTTCAATCAAGAAGAAGTTTAAAAAGTAGTCGAAGGATCAAGAGGCAACCATGGAAGCAAGGCCCCAAAGCTATTCGGCAGGCAACTGGAAAAAGCTCCGAACGCCTTCTCTCCTGCCTGAAGGTATCGAACGATCGGGGATAGACCTTGGAGCCTCCTTTCCTTCCTTCCGCGGCAGCGGCTCGGCGCTGAGCCTAACAGAAAGGGCGAGCATTATGATGCCCATGACCCACTCGGGTCAGAATCCCTCAGCGTCGGCCGCTGGCCCGGTACCGAATTGGTTTTATCAAGCGGGAACACTTATGCATGAGGGAGGATTACGATGACAAATTTGATGCTTCGTGACAATTTTTACAGTGACCTCTTCGAATTCCGTCGAGATTTCGATGAGATCTTCAATCAGATGCTCACTTTCAAGCCGTTCCTGAAGGAGCAACTTCCGCTCGAGACGCGGTTCAATCTCGTCCCATTCACTCCTGCGGTTGAAGCATATGTGGACAAGGAAGCAAGGAACTACATTTGCCGAGTTTCTTTGCCGGGCATCGAGCCGAAAGAGATCGAGATCAATCTGCAGGGCAACCTGCTCACAATCAAGGGCGAGAAAAGAATTACCAAGACCTTGAAGGAAGTGGAAGTCAGGCACTCCGAATTTCTATATGGCTCTTTCGAGCGGACAATGACGCTGCCTGAGGGCATCGTATTGGACAAGCTCGTTGCTGAGTTCCACAATGGCGTGCTCGAAATCACGGCCCCTATTGCCGTGGCAGCGCTGCCGCGCAAAATCGAAGTCAAAATTGCTCCAATTGCAAAACAAGTGACAGCTTAGGCGTCGATCTCATGGGCCCGGAGCTGGAGTCGGCTCCGGGCCTTTTCTATGCATTTCGAGGGGATTCATGTTTAGCCGGCACATCATTTGAAGGTGACACAGGAGAATTGTCTACGGTGCCGAATCCGAACTTCCTAAAGCTGTTGGCTTACCTGCCGAATCTGCGCGAGGTGAGATAAAGGTTAGTGATCTCGGTTTCCTGCAGGCTAGGTGCGTCCACTTCCCGCTTTGAACGCTTCTTTGGGCAACCCAACTGCCTCCGCCGGGCATGCTGCTGTGGTCCAATGCAATCCCACTGTCACGTTTGACAATTCCATCTCACTGTCGCTAGACGCAGCATGCGTGAATCCAAGAATTCGCATCGCAGGGTTCAGCTAAGAAATCGGCTCCATCGCTCTTCTGTTGAGCAAATAGAGAAAGAGGAGGACATCTGAAGCGCATCGGGGAAATGGCTCTCGTTGTCGTAGCGTTTTTCATGGTTCTGGGGTTGGCGACTTCCCCGCCCTCCTCCGCCCAGGCAAAAAAAGCCCAACATTTTGATTATCTGGGGCGATGACATCGGCTTTTGGAACGTCAGCGCCTACAACCAGGACATGGGAGTTCCTGCCGGTCAACCCAATTAAATGCTACCAAGAGCACCGTGCCCGGGCGGACTTCTAGTTAGGGATTAAGAGTTTCACAGGAGGATTCATGAAGAAAATATGGCTAAGTATTGGATTGGTTTCGGTGTTGTCGTTTCCCGCTTTTGCCCAAGATAAGGAGGCGGATCGCGTCGAGAATGCTGGACAAGTAATGAAGGAGATTCTCAATGCACCTGACAGCATTCCGCAGAGCGTTCTTGACAAAGCGGATTGCGTCGTGATTTTGCCGTCCGTCCTGAAGTTTGCCTTCGGTTTCGGAGGCAGCTATGGACGCGGGGTTATGACCTGCCGAGGCGGGAGCACTTTTCAGGGTCCGTGGGGCGCCCCGACGATGATGGCTCTTGAAGGTGCCAGCGCAGGTTTGCAACTCGGTGGAAATGCGACGGACTTCGTGCTTCTCCTTATGAGCCCGCGGTCTGCCTCCAGTATTCTTAGCAGCAAAGTCAAGATTGGTGGTGACGCAACCGCCGCCGCAGGCCCGGTAGGGCGCACTGCCTCCGCGGAAACAGACGTTACGATGCGCGCCGAAATTCTTTCCTATTCCCGCGCCCGTGGACTATTCGCCGGGGTTTCGCTCGCGGGCTCTACTCTTCGCGCGGACAACGGCGCCAACGAAAACCTGTACGGCAAGAAAGTGAGCGCCAAGTCCATCGTCTTCAACAAGGCCGTGCCGGTGCCCGCTAGTGCCCAGGAGATGCTCTCGACGCTCGACAAAGCCTCGCCAAAAAATAAGTCGAAGGCTTAGGGAAATGTGGTGCCGAGATTGATTCAGGCCGAAGGGTTGATTTCACTCTTAAAGACGGAACGAGAGTTTGCGATGCTTGATTCGTAAAGGAGACTCCGCGTTCAATGCGGCCTAAGACAGATTGGTCTAACTAAGTAATGGGGCGAAGAAAGTTCATTTTTCGCCCTTCCTGCTCCAACCGATCCACTGCTTCGGCAAAACAAGGCTCCCGATCGGAGTGTTAATAAGATTAGTGAAGAAATCTGGCGGCACGTAGATTGGATATTGATCGGGCAAGCTCACGATCGAGAGTCGGATTAAGAAAAGCGGTGGGGACGCGGTTAACAATAGTGGTGAAAATCGCCGCCCTATTGAAACATATCAGGAACCCCGATTTCCCTTTTTTTCATCTTGTTCGTTTGCTGCCCTCACTGAGTTCGATGGTTCAGCAAGGCGTGCGGCTTCCGCGCTTAGCGGTGGCCAGACCACGGTAATCGTCGGAGGTTGGGCAGAAAACTCGTCACTCAAGCTCGGCCGCCCTTCGACGCGATCTGTGATTTCTCGGATGGCCTGAGGGTCACCGGTCACAGCGTTGGCGAAAAGCACAGCAGTAATGGCATCGGCGAAGCTGGCACCACGTTTGAGATCACTTCCAGGTCTTCTATTAAGGATCTTGCGGATGGCTGGTGACAGGCGTTGTTCCAGAATCTCGTAAAACGCGTCGCTGATCGGCAAAGCTCGCCGGGTGCCGCCCGGATTGTCGGTACGGTCGCCGCAGCGGCTCGGTCGCAACTTATTGGTCTTTCTGTTTCGTTTCATTGTTCTCCTCCTATTGGAAGGCGCACTGGATCGAAGACAGTCTCGTTGCGGTCCTCATTTGCGGAAAAAGGCAAGAGTTTCCTCGTCCTTGTCGTCAGGCCAGGCTTGTTGCTTGCAAAATGCCGCCGCTTTCGTGTCACCAGCCACTGCGGCCTTTACCTGACCGGCTACGATGCGCTCCCAGTGAAGCCGAGCAACCAGATCGCCGGCCAGCTTATGGTCTTTGAGTAACCATTCGGCCCGCTGCAAAACCACCGGATCTTTCGTACGCCGATAGACTGTCATGCGACTGATCTCGAAATGCCCAGCTAATTCAGAAAACGATCGGAATTCGCGAATCGATTTAGGAGCTGCCAAGTGCTGAGCGACCGCCTCATCCACTGGCGAATCGAGCGGTGTCTTACCATTAGATTTGCCTTTGCGCTTCCGCGGAAGATCCAACCGATGCAGCCCCGTTTGCCCCTTTGCGTCATTCTCCTGCATAATGTCTAACTCGGCTTCACTTCTGTTTGCGTATTGGTTAGTCATTTTTACCTCTCACCAATCAGTGGTCGGTTAGTGGGCGGCCATTCTTCGCCGGCCCATGTCTTGACAGAAAGAAAGTATCAGGCTATCTTAGCGATTACAATGGTGAGAGAATGAATGAATCTAACTTCCACCTAACGGCGAGACCCAGGATCCTGTTTCGAGTTCGGGGAAGCGGGGGGCCAGAGGATACCAAGTTATTCTTTCAGATGTATGGCCACAGCCCGGCTACGGGAGCACGGGAGTTTACTCGCGCATACCTTACACTTGGAACGCCGGAGCGCCGAAGGTGGGAGGCAGCGACGAGTGAGGAGGACCGCAGGACGCTGCACGCGCTCGTCCTCCTTGCTCGTGCCAATTCATTGCCCCCAGGCTCCGACGCTGCGAAAGAGCTGTATGAGGTGACACTGCTGCTGGTTCCGGACTATCCAGCTCCGAAATCGGTATTCTCCGAATCCAAGGTCCTCGCCGATCCGAAGAGGGTTGCATGGATGTATCCCGCACTTCTGAACACCAGGATTAAGAAGTCGCGGCTCGTAATGTTCGGGAAACGGGGCGAAACTTTCCTCCCGAGTATTCTGTGTCCCGACATCGCGACAGCAGGGTTCGTCTACACATCCTACCGCGGCGTCGAAGTCTGCCCTGGATGTAGCCAACTCTTTGCGCCCAACCCACAGCGATCCCAGACTTACTGCTCCGAAAATTGTGGGCAGCGAATCTATCAAAAGCGGCACAGACGTCGACAGAAATATCGTTGATGTGTCGAGCGGCGCTACATCTAGGGGCCGAGCGAAGACGAAAGACGGCCGACAAGTATATTGCGGGGCTGGAAAATCGCGCGTACTAGACGATTCGTGTTGTAAATATTACTGTATTGTTATTTACTACAGTATATATAGTTGTGTATCTCTGATTTTGCAGCGGTACAAAATGTAACAAGATAGGCGCCGGCCAAGACTTACAGTTCGTTGATTCTGTTCAGTTAATCTTGCTCAGGCACTACGCCGCCTGCTGTTACATGTATCAATCAACTGCGAGCCCGAATGCGGCGAACGGCATAAAGCCTGTACCGCGACATCGGCAACACGTATCAGGGCTGATCTACCTTTAACGAGGGTTCGCTGAGAGGAATAGAAGCCAGGGGAAAGTCACGGCCGTTTGAACTCTTGTCTCACATCACTTCCACCCGTGCGGCACAAGGCCGCGGAAAATTTCGTATGCACGGCGTTCGATGTCCGCGTGAAACTTGTGGATCCGATCGTGCAGCGACCTTGGCTCGACGATCGGTGACGGAGACAGTGTCGTTTTGACTGCGGTTGATTTCTCAGTCATAACTTTTCCTTCCCTTTGGCAATATGATTCTTCGGATCACCTTTCTTGCTTGAGATTCACGGGCGAAACTATTATTCGTGCGACGTCGACCATTCTCTGTGATCCAGATCACGGTTCGATGTGATGACTCGGAGCGGGAGTGGCTCGCTAGGCCTTCACCGTGTGGCTCCCGCTCAAATGAAGTAAGGCACCAACGCCGCTACCTTCTGTGAGTAGGCTTCATACGCTTCGCCGAATTGTGTGCGCATCCATTTTTCCTCAAGCCGTAGTTTTCGCCATAGAACGACGAACACGAGGGCTACGGCAATTAGCCCTCGCCACTGGCCTCGGGCCACTGCGGAACCAAGAAATCCCAGCAGAAGCCCGGTATAGATCGGGTGGCGAACCAGCCCGTAGGGGCCACTTGTAATCAGTTCGTGACCTTCTTTCACGGTAACCGCTTGGCTCCAATTTTTTCCTAGATGACGACGCGCCCACACAGAAAAGAGTAACCCTCCTGCTGTAATTGCCGCCCCGATGCAGAACCACAACTCGCCAACGGGAAGAAATCGCTGGTCCAGCAATGGAAGCGGAACGCTTGGAAGACAGAGAAGGGCAACCGCGCAAGCTATCAAAACAAGACGTGCCGTCCGGGACATCACGGCCTCGTTGCGCACTGTTTTCTCCACCTCTCTCGACTTTCCCCACCAATAGGCGATGTAACTAAGCCACATCGCAAGAAAAAGAAAATTATGAATGAGCGCCACGAATGTTCCTCGTTATCGTTATGCGATTTCCGACGCTGACCTAACCAGTTTCTAAGGGTAAACAGAAGATCAACTAAGCCACATGCTAGGACACGTAACCGAGCGTCTTCATCCCTACCAGACGCTTCACGGCATCGATTAAAGAACCTGGATCCTCCGTCTTTGAAACGAATGCATCGGCCCCAGCTTGCCGAACCTCGGCGTAAACCTGTTCCCCGTCGTCCATGCTGAAAATCAGGATTTTCGTGGCTGGCGAGATTTGGCGGATTGTGCGGGCTGCTGCGATGCCGTCCATCACTGGCATTCTTATGTCGAGAACTATCACATCTGGCTTTAGATTCCGGACTTTTTCAACCGCTTCTTCGCCATCTCCCGCTTCACCGCAGATGTGCCAGGTCGGGTTACAAGACAGAAGGTTGCATACCCCGGCACGAACTAACGGTTGATCATCGGCAACCACGATTCGGGTATTAACCTCAGCCGGAATCTGCACGTTGTCCTCCAATGAGGACAAAGTAATGCTATCCGCCCGGCAACATCCGTGACACTGGTCACCAACCTTTGTGACCTACGTCACTAAACGGCCAAGCCGCGAACCCCGATTAGTCGGTCTTACCGCCTTAGATTCGTACTTAGCTCTACTCGCATATATCCATTTGGAGGCTGCCGATCGCAGCTTTTTGTTCGCGCATTCCGTTTCATTGGCATAATGAACAAATGCCGTTTGATTTTCGTGACCAACGTTGGCTCCCGAAGTCCGTGCTCTGCCTGCGGGACTACAGTTTCGATAAGTTCTTGCTCGACCTTCTTGCTGGTATCACCGTCGGTTTAGTTGCGTTGCCGCTGGCCATGGCATTTGCTATCGCCTCCGGCCTCACGCCGCAAGCCGGTATTTACTGTGCAATCGTCACGGCCTTTGTGGTCTCTATACTGGGAGGATCCAAGACCCAGATCGCCGGTCCGACTGGCGCTTTCGTCGTAGTGATTGCAGGAATTGTTGCGGTGCACGGTGTGGATGGCTTGTTCATGTGCACGGTGATGGCGGGAGTCATGCTTGTCGTCATGGGCATAACAGGCATGGGTTCTGCAGTGAAGTTCATTCCTCGTCCCATCGTGGTAGGCTTCACGAACGGCATCGCGATCCTGATTGCCAGCACTCAAGTGAAAGATTTCTTCGGGTTGCAACTCGAAAAAGTTCCAGGAGTCTTCTGGCTACGCATCGAGTCCTTGGCAAGTCATTTTCGCAGTCTCAATTATGAGGCGACCATTCTGGCAGTGGGCACGGTAGCCATCATGGTTGGGTGTCGGCTAATTTCGAACCGCATTCCAGGGCCGATTGTTGCGTTGGTTCTCGGCACCGCCGCCGTCGTCGTCTTCAAACTGCGGATTGAGACGATTGGAACACGCTTTGGCGGGATACCGAGCGGCCTGCCTCATTTCGTGATCCCCACATTTCGCGCTGACCTTATTCATGGTTTACTTGGTCCAGCCGTAACCGTGGCGATGCTGGGCGCCATCGAGTCTCTCATGTCCGCCGTGGTCTCTGACCGCATGAGCAACGACCGGCACAATCCCAATGTCGAGTTGTTCGGACAGGGCCTTGCGAATATTGTGTCGCCGCTGTTTGGCGGGCTTCCTGCTACCGGCGCCATTGCGCGAACCGCAACTAGCATTCGCGCCGGAGCTCAGACACCAATGGCGGGCGTCATCCACTCGCTGACCTTGCTGTGCATTGTGTTGTTCGCCTCCCCAATGGTCCGCTTCGTGCCGATGTCCGTGCTCGCCGGTATTTTGATGGTCGTCTCCTACAATATGGGAGAGTGGCGTGAAATCCCGCAGTTGCTCAAGCTCACAAAGACTGACATTAGCGTCTGGCTGGTGACTTTCGCGCTCACAGTTTTTGCAGACTTAACCGTGGCGGTGGAAGCCGGAATGATTCTCGCTGCCCTGTTATTCATCAACCGCGTGGCTGGCACGACGACGGTCTCGCAGGTGACCAGTGACTACGTGGAAGACGGGCGTGTGCACATCCTGCAAGACAAAGACATTCCGTATTACGCCACCATCTTCCGCATTCACGGGCCGTTTCTGTTCGGTGCAGCTGACAAGCTTTCGGTCGTAACCGAGAACTTGCACCGATTGCCGCCAGTCGTCATTCTGCGTCTCCGCAATATGACGGCGCTTGACGCTACTGGCCTGTTCGCGCTGGAGGAGGTCGCCAAAAAACTCCAGGCAACCAAGCGCACGTTGATTCTTTGCGGTGCCCGCGAACAACCTTCACGACTCATCCAACAAGCAGAATTTGCGCACCTCGTCGGTCCCGAGAACATCTGTGCAAACGTGCAGGAAGCGCTGCGGCGCGCTGAGGAAGTGAACGAGAGTCTGGAGGCGGCCGCCGCAGTCCCCGGAAGCTAACCCTTGACCGCGCATTCGTGAATGTTTGAGTCCGCTGTAAGCAGCCCGAAAAGAGGCTGCGCGTCGGCAATAGCACTTGTATCACAGTAGTCGATGGTGAGATCTGCTGCTCACACCCTACCCGCTTTTTCTACACAACCACAGCGCCCACGCCGCGACAATCACCAGTCCAAATAGCGGGTGCGGCTGAACCGGTGCAGGAATTGCGGAGTGAGGCAGTGCTGGCTGTAGTAGCAACGGGGTCGACGCGATCGTCTTCACAGCCGGAATCGGAGAGAATCCTGGCAAAAACGCGGAAGTGCATTCCGACCAGGACATCGACGCGCCGCAATCCAAAGTGCGTGTGCTGGTTGTGCGAGCCCAAGAGGATTGGGCCATTGCACGCGAATCTCGGAAGCCGCAATCGTGCCCAAGAGTGGCTTCGTCAAACTAGAAGTTCAGGATCGCAGTCGGCGTCGCATCAAGGGCGAACCGCAACCTTGATTACGCCACCTCCTCGCTGTCCAAAGAGCTCGTAGGCGTCGGTAATTCGATCAAGAGGGAACGAGTGCGTCAGCAGCGGCCGCAGATCCAAACGACCATGGCGGACCAGCTCCATCAGTCTTCGCATGCGCTCCTTGCCGCCAGGACACAGTGTGGTCACGATTTTGTGGTCGCCGAGGCCCGCCGCGAACGGCTCGAGCGGAACGGACAGTTTGCCGGAGTACACACCAAGGCTCGACAGGGTGCCGCCCGCGCGAAGAACCCGAAGTGCGCTTTCAAATGTGCCTTGCGTGCCGAGCGCCTCAATCGCGACGTCCACACCTTTTCCGCCGGTCATGCGCCGAATCTCTTCGACAGCGTCCGTCCGAGTATGGTCGACGACCACGTCCGCTCCCATCCGCTTCGCCATTGCCGCACGTACCGGATCGGATTCCACAGCGATGATGAATCCCGCGCCTCTCAGCCTAGCGCCGGCGGTCGCACACAATCCAATTGGTCCCTGCGCAAACACCGCCACCGTGTCGCCCAACTTCACGTCTCCGCTTTCCGCCGCAGAAATTCCTGTGGATGCGATGTCCGCCAGCAAAACAACCTGCTCATCCGACAAATCGTCGGGAATCTTTGCCAGGTTCGCTTGCGCGTTCGGCACAAGCAGGTATTCCGCCTGCGCCCCGTCGATGGTGTTTCCGAATTTCCAGCCGCCGATCGGGCCGCCGCATTGCGACCAGTCGCCGCTCAAACAGTAACCGCACTGACCGCACGGGGTAATAGCGCCCACTAGCACGCGTTCGCCAACTTTGTAGCCTGTAACACCTACTCCTAATTCGTGGATCACTCCGACCGGTTCGTGTCCGATCGTGAGCCCCGGTTTCACGGGATATTCGCCTTTGAGAATGTGGAGATCGGTGCCGCAAATCGTGGTCAGCGTCACACGAATTACAGCTTGACCTGGGCCCGGCTTGGGAATCGGAACTTGTTCAACGCTAATCTGGTTTGGCCCTCGGAATACCAGAGCTTTCATCGTCGAAGCGATTGGCTTTGTTTCTGGAACCACTTGCTCAAGTGTGATGGACATGTTTTCCTCCCACGCACACTCCTTAATACAACCTGCGCGACTGGACGTATGTGTTCTGCGTCACAATCGGTTGTGAAAGACATCACTCGGCAGGCCTTACGGGGACGCCAACTAAAGGGTCAAGGCTGCGACAACCATCTCGGGGTCGTCGGTTTCTCGGATTTTGAAATCAAAGCGGTCCGCGAGCGCACGCATTCCGAGATTTTCAGGCAGGATGTTGGCTACAATTTCTTTCAGATTTTCGTCGCGACCCACCTGGATCAAGCGCCGCACCATTTCGGTGCCCAAACCGTGCCGCTGGTAGCGGTCACTGACCAGAACTGAAACTTCAGCTTCCTGAGCAGACCGCGCCTTGCTGAGCCGGCCGACGGCGAGAATTTCGTGCTGGCCTGTGGCAGGGTCCAGCCTGTCCGCGACCAGCGCCATCTGCTGGTCGTAGTCGATAAAACATTTTCTTAGCAAGCGCTCGTGCGCTACGCGGGCGCTCAAATTTTCCATGTGAAAAAACCGCAAGTAGACGCTCTGATCCGAAAGCGTCTCGTGGAATTTCACCATCAGGGGCTCATCCTCAGGCCGAATTGGCCGGAAAACGATTTCCATACCCTGAATCGTCTTCCAGCGCGAAACGTACTGCGACGGGTATGGCGTGATCGCTGCGCAAGGAAGGCTTTCTTCAGCGACGTCTTGCCCATAAAGAACAATGCGCGCATCGAGGGCGATTACACTGTCGGGCGAAGCGAGAAGCGGATTGATGTCTACTTCCTTAATCCGTCGCTGTTCAACAACCATTTGGCTGAAGCGCACCAGAATTCGCTCCAGGAGAATCATATCCACCGGCTCGCGTCCACGAACACCTTTCAGTGCTCCGAAGATTCGTGTTTGCTCCATCATGCGTTGTGCCAGGGTCGTGTTCAGCGGAGGAAGTGCCAGCGCGCGGTCCTTATAAACTTCAACGAGTTGCCCTCCGGCGCCAAACAAGAGCACAGGCCCGAATTGTGCGTCCACGGAGCTACCCAAAATCAGTTCGTAACCTTCGGGGCACACCATGGGCTGAACCGTGACTCCCAGGAAAGCTCCCGCGCCAGCCTTTGCGGCTACCGAAGATCGGATGGCGCGAAAAGCCTCGCGCACCGTGTCTACATTCTCTAGATTTAGCTTCACGCCGCCGACATCTGTCTTGTGTGTGACTGTGTGCGAGTGGAGTTTCAAAACTACAGGGAATCCGAGTGTCGTTGCCACATTAGCCGCTTCGTCTTCGTTTCGCGCCAGGATGGTTTTAACTGTCGGGATGTCATAAACGGCGAGTAATTCTTTCGATTCGAGTTCAGTCAGCAGCGTCCGCCCCGAATTCGCGACGTCACACAATATCTGTTCCACTCTCTGGCGCGTAGCTTCGCCAGCCTCCGGCTGATCAGCCGCCACCGGAGTTTCGTACAGGCCGCGAATGTTATAGCTGTAGCGCCACATATAATTGAAAGCGCGAGCGGCGGTATCGGGATATGCAAACGTTGGAATCCCTGCTGTGTTAAGAATGGCCACACCTTCGGCTACGTGCTTGCCTCCCATCCAACTAGCCAACAATGGCTTTCCGGTGTTCTTCGCATAGATTTTCAAACGGTCGGCTACGCTGCCAGGATCAGTCATTCCTTGCGGAGCCAAAATCACAAGCAGGCCGTCACTATTGGGATCTTCTGTCGCAATTTTTATAGCGCTTGCGTAGCGTTCGGGATCAGCATCGCCGAGGATGTCGATGGGATTGTTATGGCTCCAGTGTGGCGGCAGGACTTTATCCAGAGCAGCGATCGTTTCATTTGATGGCGGCGCCAGTTGCCCGCCTGTGGCAATCAGCGCATCCGTGGCTAACACGCCGGGTCCGCCTGCGTTCGTCAAAATAGTAAGTCGTGGCCCGAGCGGCCGAGGCTGCTTGCCGAGCACTTCAGCCATGTAGAACAAATCCGAAATGCTTTGAACTCGCAAGACGCCACAGCGGCGAAAGGCCGCGTCGAATACTTCATCGCTCCCTGTCAACGCACCTGTGTGCGAGCTGGCCGCGTGCGATGCTGCTTCCGAACGCCCAGCCTTAATGACGATGATCGGTTTCGTGAGGGCCACTTCGCGCGCTGCGGAAAGAAATGCGCGTGCGTCTCCGATGGATTCCATGTACAGAAGAATGCTTCGCGTCTGCGGATCCTCGCCAAAAAACGAAATCAAATCGCCCCAATTCAGATCGAGCATCGATCCCGTCGAGACGATCGCGCTGAAACCCACCACTTCCTGAAGACTCCAATCCAGGATTGCCGTGAGCAATGCGCCGCTTTGACTGAGGAAAGCGACGTTGCCGGGTCGCGCGATGTTTTCGGCAAAAGTCGCGTTGAGTCCGATCTCGGGGTTCATTATGCCGAGGCAGTTAGGGCCCAGCAGACGCATCGTCCCGCGCTGTAGTTCAGCATGAATCTGCTGCTCAAGCGCCGTTCCGGCCTCGCCACGTTCTTGGAACCCAGCTGAAATCACAATCGCGGAGTGTGCGCCAGCATCAACACATTCCCGAATAACGGCTGGAACTGTCTGGGCTGGAGTAACCACGACGGCTAGATCGATTTTTTGAGGAACCGCCGCGATGCTTGGGTAGCAAGGAACGCCCAGAACTTCGGCGTGGGCCGGATTGACCGCATAGACCTTGCCGAGAAATTGTCCAGAGGTGAGATTGGCCAGAACCGTACGCCCGACGCTGCCCGCGCGCTCGGTGGCGCCGATCACGGCAACGGTTTTCGGCCTGAAAAAACACTGAAGAGCAGCACGGGCAGTCATTTTGTTCA
Organism: uncultured Acidobacteriota bacterium; assembly: GCA_963703675.1. Lineage (GTDB taxonomy): Bacteria > Acidobacteriota > Terriglobia > Acidiferrales > UBA7541 > Palsa-295. The sequence continues at coordinate 69,801 of CAVPFH010000023.1, forward strand.
CATTCCTTTATTTCGTCCGATGACTCGGCTGAATCTTACGAAAGGGTGAAGGAATTTGCACCTTTTCAGGACGATCAGAGGCTTTACTGACTAAGTCGAAGTGTTATCGAAAACTTCCAAAAAAAGGAGAGGCCTGGTCTGCCTGTCACAGGTCGGCTTTATAGCTCTGCGACAAGTCAAGATTCCGCCTCTCCGTTTGTTTAGCTGGGCTTTGAATCGCCTTACCGACTAGCCGCGTACCGTCAACACCGGGCACGCTGCCTGAGCTACAACTTTATGCGCTGTTGCCATCGGCAAATGTGTTGCCGCACCTGGAAAACCAGTGGGAGGACGCACTCCCAGCACGATCAGATCAGCCTTCCTGTCTTTTGCAACCTGCAGGATCGTCTCGGCTGCCGCACCCTGTTCCACCGCGAATCGCGGTTCGCACCACAATTCAGCTCCTGCCGGAACGAGTTTGCGCAAACGCTGCTCCGACGCTGTAACGAGTTCACCGGGGAGAATCAGGTCGCCCGGCTTTTCGTCTGCGATTACGTGCAGAAGAGTTAGCCGCGCCTGAAATTCCTGCGCCAGGGAAATCGCATACTCCGCTGCCGCAGATGATTCAGGGCTGAAGTCCGTGGCGAACAGAATTTCCGTGAACTCGCCGTACCGCGGTGTTATTCCGTGCGCGTGCGGACCCACGGTCATTACTGCGCACGGGGCCTGGCGGAAAATCTCCTCGGCTTTCGAACCCAAGAAGAACTTTCCTGCGCCCGACCGCCCTCGTGTCCCTAGCACGATCAAGTCGATTTTGTGCGTTTCAACGGCCGACTGCAGGGTCTCCCAGAAGTTGCCTTCTGCAATCATAACTTCCGGCTTCGTTGCCTTGAATGCTTCCTGCAAACTCTTTTCTTGTGCTTCTGCTTGCGCCGCCGCGGCCTTCTCCAGTACAGGCCATGTGGCGGGTTCCGTCATTGGGTTAATGACTGGCGGCCGCACATGCAAGGCGTAGAGCTTGGCACCGAACCGCTTTACGATCTCCGCTGCATACGGAATTGCGGCATCGCCCGCCGCGGAAAAATCAGTGGGGAAAAGTACATTCTTAATCTCAACTCGAGCCCGGGTTTGAACGGCTTTCATAGTCCACCTCCGTCGCCTATCCTTTTAACACGCGGCTCCCCTGCCATGCTGTGACACTTGTCATTGAGTATTGTGATGCAGGTCACAGCGATCAGTCCCGAACCAGTACATCGTTCCCATTGGAAGGTGGATTATGCGAACTATCCAGCCAAGTACGGCGGTAAGAGTGAAGAACATCCTCTATCTAACAGATTTTTCACCCCCTTCCGAAGCGGCACTTCCATTTGTGATCGCGCTTGGCCGCCAATACGGCGCGAAAGTGCATGCGCTTCACATCCTGATCCCTGCACCCTATCCGTACACCGGACCGGGTTTGGCTGCGGCGGCGCTCGAAGCAGAGGAGGAAAATGCGCTGGCAGAAATGAAGCGCGTGGGATACCGGCTCGACCGCTTAGATCACGCAACGACTATCCAGCGAGGCATGGATGTATGGGAGGTGGTAGCGCAGGAGTTGCAGGAGGAGGACATCGATTTGATTATTGTCGGCACGCGCGGGCGTACCGGGGCGGAAAAGTTTTTATTGGGATCGGTTGCTGAGGAGATCTTTCGCCGTTCCCCTGTGCCGGTGCTCACGATTGGGCCAGGTGTGCGCAGCTCTTTCCCAGCTGAAAACCGCTTCGGCCGCATTCTCTTTGCCACCGACTTCAGTCCCGAGTCCTTGACAGGCGCTCGCTATGCCGTGTCGTTCGCACAGGGAAACCGGTCGCACCTCGATCTCCTGTTCGTCATGCCCACGCATGAAAAGCTCAACCAGAGCGACAAAATGCTATTCGATGGCACGGTAGCCGAGGCAGTTCAGCGCCTCCACGAAATAGTCCCGAAGGAAATGAAATTTGAGTTCTCGCCGGAAGCGTTTGTTGAGTACGGCGAGCCCGCGGAGCGCATCCTTGAGGCTGCCAGGCAGCGCGGAGCGGACCTGATTGTGCTCGGGATTCGGCACACTGAACACGTAGGCGCCGCAATTCATCTCGGGGGTGCGATCGCGCACAAAGTGGTGGCGCACGCGCCGTGTGCTGTACTCGCGGTACGCTCCTAAACGAGAGAAGGCCACCGCCCGTTCGGTTCTGTTAAGGAACTGCGCGATGCCCGGTGATCTGCTTGATGTGAATCCGGTAGAAGACGGGAGTTAGCGGGCGTTCAGTCCCATGAAGGATTGTTTTTACGAAACCCGGCTCCCACCACATGGCCTTTTTCTGCAGAAGGTCGTGCGCTGAGGAGCGCTCACGAACAAAGTCGGGCGTGTCCGGCAGTTCCTCAAACTCACCGAAGACAACGACGCTCACCCATTGTTCCGCACTGACCACCTCGTCCGCTTGAATGCAGACCAACGGATTGGCACGCATCCAGTCGATTTTTCGTCCGATCGTGGAAAAGGTGTAGAGAAAATCATCTTGATAGGAAAAATAGATGGGGACGACGTAAGGCTGGCCTGCGTGGCTGCACCCTAACCTGCCAACATGGATGTGTGCAAGAAAATCCAAGCTGGCCCGGCTAGTCAATTCCTCAATTAACACAGCAACGCTCCACGAATGTTAAGCGACGAAGTCTTTCCCCATTATTCCCTTGCGCAAGGCAGCCCGGAGTTGTAGCTTTTATTCCGAAAAAGATCCGGGCTGCCATGCAGGGTGTTTCAAGCTGCTTTCACTTCTACGCGGGTGTTTTTTGCCTGAACTCCCCTGGGAATATTGAGTTCGAGAACCCCGTTCTTCAGGGTGGCGGTTGTCTTTGCGGCATCGACTTCAACCGGCAGGTCAATTATTCGAAGGAGTTCGCTCGAGCATTGCTCGGTATAGATTGTCTTTCCTTTCTTTTTGTCTTCCTTGCTCGCCTCTTTCTTGCCAGTGATGGTCAGGCGTCTGGGCTCCAGGCTAACTTCCAATTCGCTGGCGTTGAATCCCGGGACCTCCGCTTGAACTACTAGCGCATTGTCGGACTCAGCGATATTCATGTGGACTGGATGAAGCAGTTCAGCCTCTGCCTTGAACCAATTATATAGGTCATGACCAAATACGCCGCCGTTGTTTTCAAAGATCTCAAACGCTCGGCGCGCTATGCTCTCCTGCATTCGATTGATGTGTTCCAATAGTGTTTTGGGCTCGACCAGTTTCAAACTTGTTGGTTCGGAAGCCATTTGCACAGCAGTGGATTCGCTCATTCTAGTTCTCCTGTTTTGCTCGCGTCACACCGAGAGACCCGGTCTTGACGCGCTGGATACGACCACATCGTTGCTCCAACGCCTGCGCGTTTCAGTGACCCGCATCACGCATTGACGTGATGGATGGCCTGTTTACGAGCTTCACGTCTCTTGCGAAGGTACATCTGCGGAAAGTCAAAGAAGAAGCTGAAGACACCTATAAAATCACGCGGTACGACAAGCGTATCTTGCAATCACAATTTGGCAACTGCTTATCAGGAGATTCAAGGAGAAATGACAATGCCGCGAATTGAACCTTGGTTGGCGCTCGGCGTATTTTTATCTACGGCTGCTACGGACGCGGTTTACGTGCTGTTCAATGCGGGGTGTCGGCGAAACGGCGCGTGCCCGCTGCCACCTGGAGCAGCGTGTGTATTTGCTCTCTGCATTTGCCGTTATTAGCTACACGAAGAACTGGATGTATGTGGTTTTTTGCTGCCTCGGGATCGTGGGTTGGCGCGTATATCTCGATGACGCTGCTGCGCCGTCCGAAAGATATAGCTGGGCCCATGGATATGCACCGATAAAATAGCTCCCCAATCGGTTTTTAACATAGGGCGATTCCGCCAAGCCGCCCTGACAGATCGATCCGTGAAAGCGCTAAAATGATTCGTATGCGCAAAAGCTTGGCTATGTCTTACTTCGAAGCCGGATTTGGGAATTATGGTAAATAGATGACAGCGATTGCGCAATCTCAGCCGGACTGAGGCCCTTCAAGAAGGACAACCGATTTTGAGCACCAACCCCGACATCACAGAGCGCAAGAAGGCTGACGATGCCTTACACCAGAGTGATGAGATATTTCGTCAACTGGTGGAAAGCGTTACAGACTATGCGATTTTTATGCTCGATCTTCAGGGGCGAGTTTCCACATGGAATGTTGGAGCGGAACGGATTAAAGGCTATCAAGCGGAAGAAATTGTAGGCCAGCATTTTTCGCGGTTCTACTTGAGGGAAGAGGTTGAAAGCGGCAAACCCGACAGAGAACTGAAAATAGCAGCGGCGCAGGGAAAATTCGAGGACGAAGGATGGCGGGTTCGAAAAGATGGCTCGAAGTTTTGGGCCAACGTGATTATCACTGCCATTCGGGACGAGAGCGGAAATTTGCTTGGATTTGCGAAGGTCACGCGCGATTTTAGCGATCGCAAAAAAGCCGAAGAGGCCGTGCGGGTGAGCGAAAATCGCTTTCGGTCGCTCTTCGAGTCTTCGCCCGATGCCATTATAGTGACCGGCCGCGATGGGAAAATCGCCGAAGTGAATGGACGCGTCGAAAAATCCTTTGGCTACAACCGTTCTGAACTGTTGGGTCAGGCCGTGGAGATTTTAGTTCCAGAGCGATTCCGGCAGATACATCCAAGTCAACGGCAGCAGTTCACAGCGGATCCTCAGGTCCGCCCGATGGGCATTGGACTCGAACTCTACGGGCGACGCAAAGATGGGAGCGAGTTTCCAGTGGACATCATGCTCAGCCCCGCGGAAACGGCGGGCGGCAAGGTTGTGCTCAGCGTCATCCGCGATCTTTCGGAAAAGAAACAAGCCGAAGAAGCTTTACTAAGAAAAGAACGCGAAAACCAGTACCTGGAAGAGGAACTCAACCTCGAACACAGTTTCGAAGATATCGTCGGAGAAAGTGCAGGGCTGAAGCGAGTTCTGAAACAAGTTGAAACGGTCGCTCCGACGGATGTGACTGTGCTGATCCTGGGCGAGACCGGCACTGGCAAAGATCTCATTGCTCGCGCGATCCATCAGCTCAGCTCCCGGCGCGGACACACGCTGGTCAAATTGAATTGTGCAGCGATTCCAACGGGCTTACTGGAAAGCGAGTTATTCGGGCACGAGAAGGGCGCATTCACAGGCGCAATCAGCCAGAAGATCGGCCGCTTGGAGTTAGCGCACCAAGGCACGCTGTTTCTCGATGAAATCGGCGACCTGCCGCCCGAACTACAGCCAAAGATCCTGAGAGCCTTGCAGGAAAAGGAATTCGAGAGACTGGGCAGCAACCGTACGATTCCGGTCGATGTGCGGCTGGTGGCTGCAACCAATCGCGATCTGGAAAAGATGGTGGCGGATCGAGAGTTTCGAAGCGACCTTTACTATCGCTTAAGGGTCTTCCCGGTCACAGTTCCTGCGCTGCGCGAGCGGCGCGAGGATATCCCTCTGCTAGTGCGCTACTTCGTGGCGAAGCACTCCCGCCGGATGGGCAAGCAGATCGAAACGATCCCTCCTGACGCTATGAAGGCGCTCGCGAAATGCGATTGGCCAGGCAACATTCGCGAACTTGAAAACTTTCTGGAACGAGCTGTGATTCTTTCAAGAGGTCCCGTACTGCGAGTTCCTCTGGCTGAACTCGAAACCGCTGACGAACCTTCCAGAGCCAGCGACGCGACGCTCAAGACTACTGAGCGCGACCACATTCTCCGCATACTTCGCGAAACAAAGGGCCTCATTGCTGGACCAAAAGGCGCGGCAGCCCGCCTAGGACTCAAACGGACTACGCTGAATTCGAAATTAAAAAAGCTGAATATCGAGCGCGACGACTACATTTAGTCAGGGTGGCGACATATCGTCAGTGATTCTTGTCACTCATAACAGTAACACGGGTTACGCTTCAGTGTGATTTCCGTAAGTCCTTGCTTCTCTTCGGTACGCCGCAGCCTTAGCACATTTCAGCATTGGTTCCCGCCTTGCAATACCACGTGGTATAGCCAAGGACAATCACAAGCCAATGCTGAGAATTACCACAAATGAAGGGCCGGAGACAGCGACGATGCAGCTTGAGGGACGCGTTACCGGACCATGGGCAAGCGAAGTCCAGAAAGCATGGCATTCGCTTGCGTCTTCCCTCGGATCCAGAAAACTGCGGGTTGATTTGCGCGGGGTCACTCACGTGGACGCAAACGGCAAACAGATTCTGTCTGAAATCTACAGCAAGACCAGAGCGGAATTTCTAGCAAACACGCCCATGACCAAATACTTCGCCGACCAGGCAACGAGCAACGGCGGACAAAATGGAGAGGAGAGATAAGATGCGAGGACCATACGGGTTTGAAATGAGCGAGAGCTGCCAGACGTGCAAACTGAGAAAGTCCACGTTTTTCTGCCAGCTAACGCCCAAGGCGATGAAAGAGTTTGATTCAGTCCGGTCCAGCTCTGCATATCCAAAAGGCGCGATGCTGTTCCTCGAAAATCAGGATTCGCGCGGCGTGTTTGTGATCTGCGAAGGGGAAGTAAAGCTCACCATAAGTTCCAGCGATGGTAAAACGCTGATACTGCGGATTGCGAAGCCCGGAGAAATCCTCGGCCTGATGGCCGCTCTCTCAGGAAAACCGTACGAAGTAACCGCCGAGACCCTTCGCCCCTGCCAGATTGCGTTTGTTCGCCGTGACGATTTCTTGCGTTTCGTTGCGCAGAATCCGGAAGTGTACCAGGGTGTAGCGAAACAGTTGAGTTCAAATTATCACAAGGTTTGCGAACAACTGCGAACCGTTGGTCTTTCCGCATCCGCACCGGCTAGGGTTGCCAGGCTGTTGCTGGAATGGTCTGCCGAAGCGGAGCAAACCAAGCTGGGGACGAGGATCAAGCTGCCTTTGACTCACGAGGAAATCGCGGAGTGCATTGGAAGTTCCAGGGAGACTGTAACCCGTACGCTAAGCGAATTCAGGCACCAGAATCTGGTGACTCTGAAGGGTTCCACTTTAACGATTTCGAATCGGGCGGCCCTGGAAAGCTACGTCACCGCGTGATCGGCCTCGCGCACAGTCGCGTAACAAAGAAAAGATTGTGTCGCAAACCTATTGTCTAATATCCCCGAATCTCTTTGCGGCTTACTAAAGCGTGGCCCTCACGATCGCACCGTAAGCACTGGGCACGTGGCGTGAGCTACCACCTTGTGTGCCGTCGTTCGCCCAAGGTGCGTGGCCGCACCGATGCGGCCGGCGGCTTCGCGCACGCCAAGAACAATAAGGTCCGCTTCGCGCTCCTTTACAGCCTCAACAATTCGGTCCGCTGGCTCACCATACTCCACAAAAACTTCCGGGCGGTAAGACAGTTCCGCGTCTTGTGGAACGCTCTCATAGAGTTGATGGATGGCCTCGGCCACTGACAATTCAAACCGGTTCTTTTCGTTGTTATTCGAACTTTTGGGAAAACGCATGACGTGTACCAAAATCAGGTGCGCCTTATTGTCCTTGGCGAATGCGAGCGCGTAGGGCGCGGCAGCGAGCGCAGGCTCCGTGAAATCCGACGCAAAAAGCACACGATGAAAACGCCCGCCGCTGTGTGCACCGCTGCGGATTCCAGGTCCAATCGTAAGCACCGGCACCGGTGACCGCCGGAAAATCTCTTCGGCAACCGAACCCAGGAGGAATTTGTCCACACCAGTGCGCCCGTGTGTACCCAGTACGATTAAATCGATGTCGTGTTCTTTGATGGCCTGCTCAACCCCCTTCCATACTTCGATGCCACGTTCCACGATGCTCTCATTCCACACTCCAGCAAGCTGAGATTCCACTCGCAGCATGGAAGCTTTCGCAGCTTCTTCCTCGGCTTCGATGGCGGCCGCCATCAGTTCAGGTGTCGTGTAAACGTACGGAGTCGGAGCGAAAACGTGCAAGGTGTATATTCTCGCTTGATAGCCGCGGGCGATGCTGGCCGCAAAGGGTAATGCCGCTTCAGAGGGCCCTGAAAAGTCTGTTAGGAAAAGGATGTTCTTGAGTGAGATACCTATTCGGGATTCCACGGATGCCATAAATCACCTCCCGAATAAGACCATGCATCGAAAGGCCGAACTTTCGCTGTGACGGCTGCACGCCTCACGTGTGACCCTCGTCACTAACTCTTGAGTTGCGCACGATCGCGCGTCCGCGATCCCTGGTCCATTGCCACAGCGAGTGGATCCTACTAGTGCTGATGATTTGTTCGATAGACATTTTGTTTTCCCTCCGCGGAACCGCCTGTGCTCGCCAGCTTCCGTTTCATAAGTGTCACAGCTCGCTGCGTGACGCAGGTCACGGCGATCGCGGCAGCAAACGGCGATGTTGAGCGTATAAGGAGGGGCCCATGAACAAAGATGAACGAGACCTTCTGGCAGTCCTAAAGTTTGAGCTCGAATTCTATCTGGGTGAGCTAGCCTCATGAATTCACTTTTTCGGTTCTTCTTTAAGCCGACAGCAGGTCCCGCGAGCATCGTGCTGATTCGTAGCAGCGGCAGCGTTCTGGCGGACTGCATCCGCGCTGCCGAACAGCGCTTCACGAATCGCCGCGTTCGTTTGCCATATCCCCTTGCAACCGGCTACTTAACCTGCAACGACTTGATGTAGCTCACCAAGCTCATAATCCGCACGTCCATGATCGCTGGGTCCGAATCCATCGATCTAAACAGCGGACCCCACACCGGCATTTCCGCATTGCCGTGTACCGGAGTCTCCACACCGTTACGCAGCACTTCTTCCACATAGAGGTCCGGGAATTTCCCGTCGTGCCGCTTCGCCAGCGTCGTCAAGTTCGCCGGCGCGCGTTTCAGCGCCGACGCTGCCGGCCCGTCTCCCTTAGCATCTTTGCCGTGACACACCGCACAGTAGTCCTTGAACATGCCGGCCCCCGAAAGCGGCGCCGTCTGCTTTATCGGTTCCTTCTTGACCTGCTTGTCTTGCGCGAACGCCATGTTGCCAAGACCCAAAAACAAACCCATCGAAATCAAGATCCCAATCTGAAATCTCATGCCCCGACGTGTCTCGAAGTGCGCCATGGCCAACCTCCTTGCCACTTTTTCCTCTAATGTCTTTCATACTCACCGCTCACCGCCAAATTGTCCCTCGCTAAAGACGTCGGTTATTTCGCCGCCTGTTTTTTGACTACCCGACTCGTTCCTTACCCCGCGCTTTCGATTTCGGGATATTGAAGGAGTAATTCGGATGTTCGTTTAGCGATCGCATAAACCGACGAATAATCTATTGTTGGGTTTGGCCGCACTCCTGACAGAATTTCCACGTCTTTGCCATAGGACGTCCACAATGTCTGCAAAACATCGTGTCTCCTGAAGGAGCCCCGGTGGCGCTGGTGCGGAGTTATACATCCGTTCTCGTTCGTTCCTACCCCGCATGGCCTATCGGCTGCGTAGTATGGCGCGACACGACCTCGTGGTTATGTGACCGCAGTCACAATTGGACGTAATAAAGATCACGGCGATTCGTGGGACAATCATGAGAACCTTAGATGCAGAGGAAGAAGCCATGCAGAGACGCTCCAAGCAGCGGCGCTTTCGCAGAAGAAAGGCAGGAACTCTGTTTGGAGAGCCGATCATAGATCCGTTGGGACATTTGAGTGCCCGGTACCCATTTCCCGCTCGTTTGAACGAGCACTACTTGGCGAAGCTCAGGGCGTCGAACATTGGGACATCGTTTTCCAAGGGGGCGATCCTGTACGAGGAGGGAGAAAAAACCACCGGTGTCTACGTCGTCTTGGAAGGGCGCGCCAAGCTTTCCGTCGATTCCGCACAGGGAAAGACGCTAGTACTTGGTATCTTTGGTCCAGGCACGATCCTCGGACTGGCGGCCGCCATCTTGGGACGTACCCATCCGACCACTGCGGTAGTCCAGACGCCAACCAAGGTTCTTTTTGTGCCTCGCCTGGAACTCGTCAGAGAAATGCACGACGACGCGACAGTCGCGCGCCAAGCGGCGCAATTAGTGAGCGAGACCTGCTATTTCATCCTGGGCAAAATGAGGGCTGTCGATCTGTCCCAGTCCGCTGTCCAAAAGCTTGCCCGCTGCCTCCTCGGATTGCTCGATCAAAATCCAAGCTCCGGTGAAGGAGCAGCTCCCAAACTGGGTCTCAGTCAGGAAACCCTCGCACAGATGCTTGGGCTCTCTCGAGAAACCGTGACTCGACTCCTGTCCCGGTTGCGGAGGAGATGCGTAGTGGACTGGAAACGTTCCGGGCTTGTCATTCGAGACCGGAGCGCACTCGAAAGGCTCGCTGACTTCTCGGACACGGCAGCGGGACTCGCCAGGAGTGCGGTTGGAGAGAGCGTCGCTTCGACCCGCAACAAGGTAGTTCCCGGTTCAATAAACCAAGGGATTCGCGCGATTCCGTCGAACCTGTGCCTCGGATCACGGTCAAGGCCTGAATAACACAGTAAGAAAGATCTGCATGATTGAATGTCGATTCATCCGAGCGACGGCTGCTGGCCCCATCCAAATGTGCCCCAGCAGGCTGAAGAAGGGTCAGGTGAACGGGCGCATCGTGCTCGAGCTTGGCGCCGAAACTCGGAAACCGATAGCTCGCGGGCAGGCGACGTCTTGATTCAAGCCGACCACATGTACCGAATTCCGATCTATCAATTCATATAGATAGCGAACATATAAGAATAATTTCCAACTGTGACTCCGGTCACAGTCAAAACCCTGATCGACATGGTAAAAAGCGCCTGGCTTAATCGGATGTCGTTCATCCGGAACTCCGAAGATTATCGGGGGTGAGAACAATGGCTCGCTTTGGAGCCTTCGGCTCAGCGGTGATTGCAGTTTTTACGCTGCTTGGCATACAGCAGGGTTACCTCCGCGCACAAGAGAAATCAGCCTCGAAAACCACACCAGCATCGGTGGCCACGACGAGCCAGTCACCGGCCTCGACCGCGCAATACGTTGGAAGCGAGAATTGCAAGACGTGCCACCAGGATATTTACGACGGGTGGGAGAAGTCTCCACACTGGAAGACAACCCTGAATGTCAAAGAAGGCCCATCCCACCAGGGATGTGAAGCGTGTCACGGCCCGGGCTCAGCACATATCGATAGTGGCGGAGACGTATCGAAAATTTTCGTTTTCAAGGGTCGCTCGGCAAGGGAAATCAACGAGCGCTGCCTAGAATGCCACGCGGGTGGAACCCAGCAGATGCACTCTATCAACTCTGCGCATGCAAAAAATGAGGTCAGCTGCATTGCCTGCCACTCGCCCCACCACGCGCAAACCAGGGAATTCCTGCTGGTCAAAGCCCAGCCCGAGCTTTGCTACAGCTGCCATTTGCAACAGAAGCCCCAATTTGAAATGCCCTTCCACCACCGCGTCAATGAAGGTCTAATTCAATGCACTGACTGCCATAACCCGCATGGCACGGTAAAGCCAAAGCAGGTCAGAACTTCATCGACGCAGAACTTTGTTTGTTTCACCTGTCATACCGACAAGGAAGGGCCATTCGTATTCGAGCACGAAGCGGTGAAAATCGAAGGCTGCCAATCGTGTCACGTTCCCCATGGCGGGCCGAACCCGCACATGCTGAAGGTGAGCAGTGTGAATTTGCTCTGCCTGCAATGCCACACGCAATCAAGTTTCAGCGGCGCTCCCGGTACTCCGAGCTTCCATAACCAAAACACCTTTTTCCAGGCTTGCACGCTGTGCCACAGCCAGATTCACGGATCGAACTTCGATGCGACCTTTTTCAAATAGGGTCTCAATGAATCCCTGCGCAGCGGCAGAAACGGGATGCGATTCCATTAACCTTCATCAGCCCGAAGTGGCCGATACCCAGAGCGGCAGGGTGAAAAAAACATGAAACGTCGTTCTCGATTGCCTCTTTTGATCGTTTTCGCGTTGACCTCCGCGCTGCTCTTTTCGCCGGGCTTACGGGCACAAGACGATTCCACCGAAGGGAAGGGCATTGATTCGGGCGGTTACAACATTCACCAGACGATCGACTTTGGTTACCGGCTAAACGAGATCAACGGCGACAAGAACACCTACGATACATTTATCAACCTGGGCCAAGGTCTGCGCCTTTTCGATTACTCGCTCGATATGCGCTCGATCGATCATAACGGGGCGCTGTTCGATAACTTGAGTTTCAGCAACTTCGGATACGGCGGCGATCCGAACGACGTGACCCGGCTGCGGATTGAGAAGAATAAGTGGTATGACTTCCGAATGATGTTCCGCCGGGATAAGAATTTCTGGGATTGGAACCTCTTCGTCAATCCGCTGAATCCAATTTCCACCAACCCGGCGCTGAGCCCGACCACGCCGGTAGCGAACTCACCTCACGCTCTGGACCTGGTGCGGCGCATGCAGGACTATAATTTGACGCTTCTTCCGCAATCGAAGATCCGCTTCCGATTGGGCTACTCGCGAAACCGCGATGAAGGACCAGGCTTCTTCACCACCGACGGAGGCACGATTTCGCCATTCAATGAGAATTACAGCTACACCACGAACGCTTATCACGTGGGAGTTGATTTCCGAATTTTGCCGAAGACGATTTTGTCGTACGACCAGACGCTTACCTACTTCAAACAGGACAATGTTGTCGCCGATGAGAATTTTCCGTTCCAAGTTATCAATGGTGGCGTCACCACCCCGGTGGATCTCGGCAACATCTGGGCTTCGTCGGGCGGCGAGGTCTTGCCTTGCCCAGTTAGCACCACTCCTCCCACTGCCCCCATTGAGAACGCTGGGACAACGCCACCGACGGTGAATCCAGTCTGCAATGGCTTCGTGTCGTATAGCCAAGTCGGCCGGCCGCGAAACTTCATGCCCGCGGAAGTTTTTAGATTCCAATCCACCTACTTCAACAAGTTCGAGACGTCGGGCTCGGTAGGTTACAGCACGGCGCACAACTCCATACCAGACTTCAATGAAACGGTAGTGGGGTGGACGACGCGCACAGGGTCGCCCGGAGGCACCACATCCGGCCCAGCGCGTGCAAAGCGTTACTCAGTAAATGCAGATTGGTCCGGCGTGTATGCGGTGAACGACAAATTGAGTATTCGCGATCAATTCCGTTTTGACGATTGGCGTATTCCTGGAATGTGGGACAGCACACTCGGAACATTTTTCACGACTGGCGGCGCTGGCTTGGGAGCTGCCGTCGGCAGTTTCAATACGGCAAATTGCAACGTAGCGAATTCGTATAGTGGACCCACGTGTCCTTTCCACGCCGCCACCGATGGCGCCGACGTGACCAACGGAGTCAGCGAGAACTACTTCGCGCAGAATCTAAAATCAAACACATTCGAGCTCGAGTACGACTTCACCAGGCGCTACAGCGCGCATATCGGCTATCTCTATACCAACCGCAAGATCACGGACAACAGCAACAGCTTCAATTCTCTTGAGATCTATTATCCAGGAGGAGTGGGCGCGAACGCAGGCAACTTCTATTTGGCTGCCCGTGGAGACTGCGGTCTGGTCGGAGGGGTGCTTCCTGCCGGTTGCACGTTGAACTCGGACGGATCGATCACCTTTAATCCGGGCCCGCCAGTGGGGCTTACTACTCCGACGTCCGAAATTATCAATGGGAACGCTTTACTGCTGGGTGGGGTTGCGAGACCCATCGACAGCCTGCGAATCACCGGCGACTTTGAGTTTGGTTATAATGATTTCGCATTTACGCGCACTTCGCCGCGGCAGGTGCAATCCTACCGGATCAGCGCAAATTACAAGCCTAAGCCCTGGGCAAATCTCAATGGAGCAGTGGACATCCACGAGAATCGCGACAATGTGTTCACGGTCAACAATCTCGAACACGACCGCATGTACAGCTTCACAACGATTCTGATGCCCAACAAACGGCTCTCCGTCGATTTCGGCTACAACTACTGGGACGTATATTCGCAAGCAATTGTCTGCTACACGGAAGGATTTGGCCCTCCGCCGACGGGCGCGACGCCTTGTCCTGCCGTGACATCACCAGTACCGCTCGGAGCGCTTGCCATCTATACCAGCACCGATCATTTTGCTTACGCAGGGTTCATTTGGAAAGTCACTCCACGCGTGACTGCGACTCTGGGATTTGACGGAAGTTTCGTGCGCGGCACGTCGCCTTATTTCAATGAGCCGCAGTTCGCAACGGCGCCAGCTCCTGCGCTGCAACAGGTCACGCTCAACCAGCTTCAGCCGAATGGCACGTTGAATTTCAATTATCTGAAGCCGAACGCATCCGTTGCGGTCAAAGTCTATAAAGGCTTCAGCTACAAAATGGCCTGGAACTACTACGGGTTCAATATTGCCGGCAGCCAGTTCCCGCCAGGTCTGGCATTGGCTCCCAGCAATCCAGCACTGCCTTCGCTCCAACTAGAAAACTTTAACGGCAGCACCGCGACATTTTCGTTTCTGTACGCGTTCTGAAAGAAGGCAAACCCGCATTGGGAAAACGGAGTACTATCGTCGCACAGCGACTTCAGGAGGGACGGGATGGATCGAGTGTTAGCTCAAATTGTTCGAACGACGTTGTGGACGGCCGCTGCTCTGTTGCTTTTCAGTGCGCCTTTGCGAGCGCAAACTGATGCGGCGAGCACTTTCAAAGCGAAGTGCGCGCCCTGCCATGGCGCGGATGGCAAGGGAGATACACCGGCGGGACAGAAACTCGGCGCCCATGATTTTACGTCGCCCGAGGTTGCCAAAATGACGGACGCCGAGCTGATCGAAATCACCAAGCACGGCAAGAACAAGATGCCTGCGTATGCCGACAAACTCAGTGACGCAGAAATAAAAGATCTCGTCGCCTACGTCCGGCAGCTTGGCAAGAAGAAATGACGGAACGAAACGTCACCCGCGCGCGGTTGCTGCCGCCAGATTGCGCGCCGCGATAGAACAAGGGGCAGTAGTTGGTCACCATAAACGAGATTCCCGTCGCCCTGATCGTGCTCACGATTGCGTTGGCGGGTATTTTTCTAGCCCGTCCATCGATCACTGCCGGGGCGACAGGCAAGATTCTGGCCTTCGTGGCCTTGTTTATGCTGCCGGTGCTTTGCATAACCTCGGGTGTGTCCAGACACATGCAGCGTTCCGAGCAAACCAGGTTCTGCGTTTCCTGCCATGCCATGGAACCGTACGGTCGCAGTTTATATGTCGACGATCCCAAATGGATTCCCGCCCAGCACTTTCAGAATCATCGAGTGCCGGCGGACATGGCTTGTTACTCCTGCCACGCTGACTACACCATCTACGGCCCATTGAGAGACAAGCTTCGAGGCGTAACGCGGGTCTACATGCAGTACGTGAGTACGCCACCAGCAAAGATCGAAATTCCCGGAGGCTACAACAACAGCCAGTGCCTGCACTGCCACGCGGGTGCTCGCAGCTTCGAAGAAAATCCTATCCATACTGCGCTGATGGATTCGATCAAATCGAATCAGATGTCCTGCATTTCGAGCGGTTGCCATGACAGTGTACACAACGTGGCGCAGTTAAGCCAGGTAAAATTCTGGAGACCTGGTCAATGAGATTTCGCACTCTTGGGATCAAGTGGTTTATCCGGGTTTCGAGCACCCTGATAATCCTGGGCCTGCTCGTCGAAGCAGTGAGTCTCTTATGGTTCCATCCATTGTCATTTGTGCTGTTCGTGTTCGTGGGTGCGTCTTTGATTGGCCTCGGTATCCTCGTTTACCTGGCCTCTCTCGTTTTCGCTGTTCGTCCACCCAATGAGACCCGCGTATGAAGCGCGAGAACCAACAACTTACTTCGAATATCGACGGCCTCTCGTTCTGGAGTCTGCTCGATCGAGAACCGTCGCCCGATATTTTTCATGATCCCCGCCTTTTCGTGGTAGGGTGGCGCGACTTGGTTCCCGTTACTTCGTTCGAGATTCTGCGGGAACCGTTGTTGCCAGCGGCGTGGCTCGCCACGTCCCTTCTGACAGCTGCGTACGGGCACCAGATAATCGCTCTCGGGTTCTCATTCGTTTTTTCCCTCACAGGGCTGCGGCTGATCCACAATGCCTTTCACTCCGCGCTGGGATTGTCTCGACGTGCAACCGATGTTGTGCTCTGGATCATGAGCCTGGTGATGCTCGGATCGATGCACGCCGTGCAGTTCTCCGTTCTTGAATTTGTTGCGCAGTGTTCTGGCGATGTAATGTGGTGCGAACCGTGATCGATCGTCTGCAGGAATTTCGCCACCACTGCTCCGGGAGATCTGCGGGAAGCTGGATCGGCCCGTGACAATCGCCAGTCACTTTGCACCGATTTTTTACAAAGTCAAGTCAGTTCTGTTCAGTTCGTTGAACCATCCAGAGGAGGTTCTTGTGAGTGCTCCATGGTGGCTCAAACCGCACCCGAAAATTCGCAATTAGCACCGCTGCGCGTAGACTGCCGGATTCGGGACGCAGTTCTTCGGATTGCTAGAGCCCCCCGGGTTAGCCTGCCCAAAATCTTCGACAAGGGAGCACAAATGATTCGTGACCAGGACGCGACAGCCACACCGGCAAAACCGATGCCGACTACAGGGCCGCTGAGCGAGCCTGCACAAGCATGCTATCGGGTCGCTAGTCTGCTGTTCGGGCGCAATCCCGTGAAGGAAGCCGTCGCGACAGGGATTTGCTTCGACGCCAGTGCGGAAGCCGTCTGGAATCACCTGCTGTTTTACGAGGAAGTTTCCGGATACCCGCCGTTCCCGCTTCGCGCGTTGTTGCCTCATCCGGTGCGAACGGAAGGCGTGAAGACCCGCGTCGGGGCAACGGTGTGCTGCGCATACAGCGGAGGCCACTTGCTAAAGCGCATCACCCGTGTCGAACCACCGCATTTCCTGCAATTCGAGGTCGTTGAGCAGCATTTAGGCATCGAGAGTTGCATCCTCACGCTGCGCGGTTCCTACAACCTCTCTACCTGTGGCGACGCGACCGAGGTGACCATCATGACGAATTACCACGCATACTTGCGGCCCCGCTACCTGTGGCGCCCATTGGAAGCGTTCTTGATACACGAGCTCCACTCGCACATCCTCCGTGGCGTCAGCGCCGTTGCTTTTCCTAGAAATCCAGCCATCCGCCCGTTTGGTGCCGAGCCCTTCCCGTCACACCGCATCCCTTCTGGAGATCTCGCATGCACAGCATCGCCCTTGCGTTCCCGCCGTTAGCAATCATACGTGCCAGCGTCGCGGCTGTTTGGTTATACGAAGGGCTATGGTGCAAGATTCTGGGCCGCGTTCCATTACAAGTCGAGGTGGTTACAGCGGTCCCGCGCCTTGGCCCGCGGTTCGGATCGGCGTTCCTCAACGCGCTCGGCGCTGTGGAGGTCGCGCTTGCCGCGTGGGTGATCGTCGGAATCACCCCGGGCCTGTGCGCGATTGTGCAGACAGCCTTGCTCGTCGCACTCAACGCGAACGGCCTGCTCTGGGCGCGGCGCATTATCCATGAGCCCGCCGGCATGATCGTCAAGAACATCGCCTTCCTCGTATTGGTCTGGGTGTGCGGCGCCCTTCCGGGAGGACGTATGTGAACTTGGCAACGGCCTGGCAGGCGGGGCGACTCGATGCGTCACGCGGTCCACAGCGGCTGCTCTTTGGCGCAATGTACGAAGACACGGAGATTGAGCACGCGGCGTTTGAGGGCAAATGTCGCGTGTTTTGCATCGCGTCCGCCGGTTCCACCGCGCTCCTCCTCTCCACCCAGCACGAAGTGGTTGCTTGTGACATCAATCCAGCGCAACTCGCCTACGCCGAACGCCGCGCCGCCGGCGGGATGGTCGAGCAGGGCGACGCCGAACGCGCCATGAATTTAGCGCGGGCTTTCATGCCCCTTGTGGGCTGGAGGACACCAACGGTGCGCGCCTTCCTCGGTCTCTCAGACGTCGCTGAACAGATGGCCTACTGGAGAAAGCATCTTGACACGCGTCGCTTCCGCGCGGCGTTCGACGCACTGCTGTATCCCGCCATCTTGCGTGCCGTCTACGCACCGCAGCTCCTCGCTTCCTTGCCGCGGCGATTCGGCTCGGTGTTGCGAAAACGATTGGAAACGGGATTTGGCCGGCATCCTAATGCTACGAATCCCTACGCGCGGGCACTCCTCCTCGGCGAGAATCGCGAGAACACTCAATCGAGGACGCAGAACATTCGATTCATTCTGGCAGATGCGGCATCGTGGCTGGAATCGCGCCCTGCCGGGAGCTTTGACGCCTTCGCGCTTTCGAACATTCTAGATGGTGCGGAGACCGGTTACTGCTTACGGCTCTCGCAAGCGGTCCGTCGCGCCGCCACCGAGGAGGCCGTTGTCGTGTCGCGAAGCTTCGCGGAACCGCCGCCGGGACTCGACACGAACCGTGCCGGGTGCGATCGCTCGATGCTCTGGGGAATCGTGGATGTCCGCATCGCGCAGGCTCTTGAGGCTCGCCCTCTCGCCGCCGAACTGCCAACCCGTCAACTTCATCACCCGAAACCCTTCTCGGCCGCATCACCGGCACCGGACAGATGAATTTCTATCTGCACTCTGCCGGGGAGCATTGCACGCACCGGATGAGAACTCGCCGCTAGACTCGATCCTCTGACCCAAGAAAAACGAAGCCCTGGCTTACTACACGCTCGGAAACCTGCACAACAAACTGCTTTCCAGCCAATACAAGCTGCCCAATAAGACCAGTCGCTCAATACAAACGCAGTTGGGCCATTCCTTGTACCGGCAAGCAGGTCTATGCACCGCGCCATCGTGCCGAATGGCTCGCGAAGATCACGGAACCGGGTGTGCGCCGGCGGGCCGAGTTTTACTACCAACAACTGGATGCGCTGCGGACGGTACGTCAGGAGGTGCGGCGGGAGCTGTTGGCAGAGGGCAAGAAACACCCGGTTTGGAAACGGCTCTGCCAGATTCCCTCGATCGGCCCGATCCGTTCGGCCGTGTTGCTGGGCATTCCGCAGACCCCGCACCGTTTCCGCACCAAGCGGCAGCTGTGGACATACAGCGGATTTAGCATCGAGACACAGAGCAGTGCCGATCACCGTAGGGTCGCCGGGCAGCTGCAGCGAGCGAAGAAACAGATCTCCATTCGCGGACTGAACCGAAACTAGAACCACGATCTGAAGAATCTGTTTAAGGGTGCAGCGATCGTGGCCTCGAGCAAACCGGGGCCGTTTCAGGAGTTCTACACAGCTTTGTTGACCAAGGGCATCAGGCCGGAGATGGCACGTCCGACCTTGGCCAGGAAAATTGCCACCATCGTGTTCATCGTGTGGAAGACAGGAGCGTGCTTCGACGCCCAACATCTGAAACCACAAACAGCTTGAGTGTCTCGGATCGAGTCCGCTCCATCTCTGGGAATTTCTCTGGCGGTGGCCGTGGGGTTCTCGAGACTCTGGTTCGAGAGCGAGTCTCAGCCGATTAGTTAGGCGCTGTGTGTCTCGGGCACCGAGTCTCCCAGCCGACCCTAGCTTAGCTAAGGTAGGCCCTCTGGGATAACCAGAAAAAGCTATAGGCCACGAGCCCCAAATAGAACCATGGTCGCCAAATTGGACACCGTTCTGCTTTGTGGGTTTCGGAAACTGACAGGCTTCGTCGCGAACGAGCGATGAAAACCGCTGATAGAGAAAACCCGAACTACAGGGGCTCAGTCCCTCGATACCGAGCACATGGCGCGGCAGGTCAGAACAGATCTCGCTCGATCCAATGGGCTGCGAAGCAAGAAAAATTCCAGCCGATGCAGGAGTGTTTATTCTTGCCTTATAGTTCCACACAAGAATTCTAAAATTTATTCAAGCCTTCGCATACGTGGAGTTTAGCGGGATGCCTGTGACCGGCGTCACAGACAGCCGTGACGAACATGTGCTATTGCCTCTAGCGGAGAGTCACGGACGGGATGAATCGTTCCGACGTGAGCATGAGGCGGCGGAGAGCCGAAGATTAATTCATGAGCTATTCGCGAGCAAAGTATATACCCGGTCTGGACGATTGTGGGAGTCAGACGATGAAATCAAGCAGAAGCCCATTGCCGGCAGCGTTGCAAGCGCGCGGGGTTTCGCGCCGTGAATTCGTGCAGTTTTGCAGCTCGATGGTCGCTACTCTGGCGCTGCCTCCGCGATATCTCGGCGCGGTGGTGAAGGCACTCACTCAGGCAAGCCGTCCGGTTCTGGTGTGGCTTGAGTTTCAAGATTGTGCAGGCAATACGGAATCCATGCTGCGCAGCAGCAACCCCCCGGTTGCAGAATTTGTTCTCGATCTGCTGTCTTGGGAGTATCACGAAACGTTGATGGCCGGTGCGGGGAAGCAGGCGGAAGACGCACTCGAACGTGTTGTTCGCGAACACGCCGGCGAGTACATCGCCGTGGTGGAGGGCGCAATTCCAACTGCCGACGGCGGCGTCTACTGCACGATCGGAGGAAAGGCCGCGCTGGACATCGCCAAGTACGTCTGTAGCAGTGCCGCGGCCAATATTGCGGTCGGTGCGTGCGCCTGGGACGGCGGGCTGGTACGGTCGAACCCGAACCCGACCGGCGCCCTGGGATTGCAAGAAGCGGTTCCGGGGCTGAAGAATCTGATCAATCTGGGAGGTTGTCCGCACAATCCCGCGAATACCGCCGCGGTCCTGGTCCATTATCTGACCTTCCACGATCTGCCTGCGCTCGATGAATACAACCGTCCGCTTTTCGCTTACGGCGACATCATTCACGACCAATGCGAGCGCCGCGCGCATTACGATGCGGGACGTTTTGTGGAGGAGTGGGGCGACGAAGGCCATCGCAAGGGCTATTGCCTTTACAAGATGGGCTGCAAAGGCCCGGAAGCAACTTACAACTGTCCCACCGTTCGCTGGAATGGCGGGACGAGTTGGCCCGTGAAGTCCGGTCATGGCTGCATTGCCTGCGCTTCCCATCGCTTTTGGGATACGAAGTCACCGTTTTATGAGCGGTTACCTTCGGTCCCCGGGTTTGGAGTGGATGTGACGGCGGCTGAGATTGGGTGGGTTGCCACGGCGGCAGTTGGCGCAGCGATGGTCGCTCAGGTGGCCGGCAATCTCGTGCGCGACAAACTTCGGCCGAAGCAGACCGCCGACGAAACCACTGAACCGCCGGAGTCTCACGGCGCTTAGGAGGGATCCATGGCGCGGATTGTGGTCGACCCGGTCACGCGAATTGAGGGACATCTCCGCATCGAGGCACAAGTCGAAGGCGGAATGATCTCGGACGCGTGGAGTTCGGGCACGATGTTCCGTGGAATCGAGCTCATCTTGCGCGGCCGTGATCCGCGCGAGGCGTGGATTTGGGCGCAACGCATTTGCGGGGTGTGCACGATGGTGCACGCACTCGCCTCGGTCAACGCGGTCGAGGATGCGCTGGGCATCGAAATTCCCGACAACGCCCGCCTCGTTCGAAACATCATCGCGGCGACGCAAACGATCCAGGATCACGTCATTCATTTCTACCATCTCCACGCACTGGACTGGGTGGACATCCTCTCCGCCCTGAAGGCGGACCCGGCGAAGACAGCACAACTTGCGCAATCGATCTCTGACTGGCCAGTGTCGAGCGAGAAATATTTCAAGAGTGTGCAAGACCGCGTCGGCGCGCTGGTCGCGAGCAAGCAACTGAGTCTATTTGGCGCCGGTTACTGGGGGCATCCCGCCTACCGTCTTCCGCCGGAAGCCAACCTCATGGCCGTCGCACATTACCTGGAAGCACTGCAGTTCCAGAAAGAATTCATCCGGATTCATGCGGTTCTCGGTGGCAAGAATCCTCACTTGCAGACATTCCTGGTTGGCGGCATGGCCACCGCCATGGATCCGAACGAGCCGGGCGCGACAATCAACCCGGAACGAATGGATTTTCTGGTGCAGGTGGCCAAGGCGGGGATCGCATTTGTGAATCAGGTGTACATTCCCGATGTTCTGGCCGTGGCAGGTTTCTACCCCGAGTGGTTCAAACTCGGCGCGGGCGTTGGTAACTACATGTGTTATGGCGGCTATCCGCAAGGGTCCATCAAAGATCCTGCGGACTTCTTTCTTCCCCGAGGGATCATCCTGGACCGTGATCTGTCGAAGGTTCACCCCGTGGATCCGGCGAACGTCACCGAATATGTGACCCATTCCTGGTATGAATATTCCGGCGGAGACCAGGTCGCAAAGCATCCGTATGAAGGAGAGACCAACCCGAAGTATTCTGGGCCGAAACCCCCTTATGAATTCCTCGAGGTGAATGAAAAATATTCCTGGCTGAAGGCTCCGAGATATCAGGACCAAGTGATGGAGGTTGGGCCGCTCGCACGCCTGCTGGTGGCCTACGCCTCGGGCCAGCCAGACGTTAAAGCTCTGGTCGATGCGACGCTGGCAAAGCTCAAGGCTCCACCCGCTGCGTTGTTTTCGACTCTCGGACGTGTTGCTGCGCGCGCTCTCGAAACGCAACTTCTCGCGAGCCGTCTCGTTGGCTGGATCGAGCAGCTGGGAGACAACTTGGCGAGCGGGAATGTGCGCATTCACAACGGGGAAAAGTGGAACCCGAACTCGTGGCCCAAGACCGCGCAGGGTTTCGGCTTCTTCGAGGCGCCGCGCGGGTCGCTGGGGCACTGGGTGGAGATCGAAGACCAGGCTGTCAAGAACTACCAAGCGGTGGTTCCGTCCACCTGGAACGCCGGCCCGCGAGATGCACGAGGCCAGCGCGGGCCGTATGAATCGGCGCTCCTCAAGACGCCGGTCGCGGATCCGGAACGCCCGCTCGAACTTCTGCGCACGGTCCACTCCTTCGACCCTTGCCTCGCTTGCGCCGTTCACGTAGTTGACGCTCGCGGGCATGTGCTCGCCCGCGCAGAAGCCTGATCGGGCAGAGAGCTGCGTATGAAAAAGACACAAAGGCGACATGGCCAAGAGGCGGAATGGAAGAGGCCGGCGCACGGGCAAGTGAGGGTATACGTCTGGGAATGGCCCGTGCGATTTGCGCACTGGATCATTTTCACGACGATCGTGTCGCTGTCGATCACCGGTTATTACATGCATTCCCCGTTTATCGTTCCGCATGGAAGAACCGCCTACGTCATGGGAACGATGCGGTTTGTACATCTACTCTCCGGCTTCGCGTTTCTTGGCGCGGTTCTGATACGGATCGTTTGGATGTTTATCGGAAACCGATGGTCACATTGGGATCAGTTCATCCCCGTAACCAGAAAACGCCTGAAGGATATCGTCGAGACCGGGAAGTATTACGGTTTTATGGTCTGGTCGCCAACTTCCCACATCGGTCACAACGCATTGGCCGGCGCTTCCTATGCTGTTATCTATGGATTGGCATTGGTTGAGATACTAACCGGACTCGCGCTCTACTCGCGGATTTTAGGCAATCGGGTCGTCAGTTTCTTCTTCGGATGGCTTCCGCACTTGGTTGACGTTCAATGGCTTCGCGAAATTCATTTCCTGGTGATGTTCGTGTTCTGGATGTTCTTCATTCACCATCTCTACACGGCCATCCTGGTCTCGATCGAAGAGGAGAACGGGGTGATGGAGAGCATCTTCAGCGGCTACAAGTTCGTTCCCGAGCATGAACTGCGGGAGGTCACGGTCGAAGAGAGCGGCGAGCCCGCTGCACCTCGCCCGGAAGCAATCCCGGCGAGTCCGGTCGCTCGACAAAATTCCCAATCCAGAGCGTGACATGGAAAACTTGCTGTCTTCGGCCACGGTGGTTATAGGGGTAGGCAACACGATCCTCTCGGACGAGGGTGTCGGCGTGCATGCCGCAAGGCTGCTCGAGAGTGATCCGCGAGTACCGGCGGGCGTGACGATTCTGGACGGCGGCACACTCGGTCTCGAGCTGATTCCGTATGCTTCCGATGCCCGCCGGGTATTGATCCTCGATGCCATGAATTCGGGCAATGCACCTGGAACTCTTGCTCGGATGACCGGGCGAGATTTGCTCGGCACGACGGCGGGACGGAGCGTTCATCAACTGGGAGTTGCCGATCTGATCGCGGCTCTGTTCCTGGTGTCGAGCGATCCTCAGGAGATTGTTGTCTTGGGCGTGCAGCCTGCCCATACCGATTGGGGCACGACTTTATCTCCCGAAGTCGAGGCTGCCCTTGTGCCCTTGGTGGATGCAGCGGTGGCGCAATTGCATCTCTGGAGGGAATCACGGGATCGTGGTTTGAAAATGAACCCGTCGCGTTTGCCGCCCGGCCAAGATTCGGACCGGATCGCTTCTGAGCCTTGCGAAAAAGGAGACACCTAACGTGTGCCTCGCCATCCCTGGAAAGATCGTTAGCAGCGAACTACAGAATGGAATTCGCGTGGGACGCGTTCAGTTTGGCGGAATCACGCGGGAAACCTGCCTGGACTTCGTACCGGAGGCGTCGATCGGAGATTACGTGATTGTGCACGTAGGATTTGCTATCAGTCTTGTGGACCGGGAAGAGGCGGAGCGGAGCTACGAGGCGCTCGAATCCATGGGATTGC
The DNA here is from genome assembly GCA_963703675.1 of uncultured Acidobacteriota bacterium. Classification (GTDB taxonomy): domain Bacteria; phylum Acidobacteriota; class Terriglobia; order Acidiferrales; family UBA7541; genus Palsa-295. Next base: position 94,240 of record CAVPFH010000023.1, read on the forward strand.
TCAAGGGCGAACTGGAATCGGAGCTGGAAGAGTCGCAAGCAGACAAGTAAGGCAACGCTGGCGAAGCTCCGTAGGAGCGCATGAAGTATTTAGACGAATACCGGGATGAGAAGATCGCCCGCGGAATTGTGGCCGAACTGGGCCGTCGCGCTACGCGGCCCTGGGTGTTAATGGAGATTTGCGGCGGGCAAACCCATACGCTGATGCGTTATGGCATCGATGAGATGCTACCCGCCGGGATTGAACTCGTTCATGGGCCGGGATGCCCCGTGTGCGTGACCTCTCTGGAAACGATCGACAAGGCCATCGAGATCGCTTCGCGTCCTGATGTGACCTTGATTTCCTATGGGGACATGCTGCGCGTACCGGGCTCACGCACCGACCTATTTCATGTGAAGGCGCAGGGCGGAGACGTGCGCGTGGTTTATTCCCCGACCGAAGCTCTCAAGTTCGCCCGCGCCAATCCCGCGCGCAAAGTGGTCTTCTTTGCCGTCGGCTTTGAGACGACAGCTCCCGCGAACGCCATGGCTGTCTGGCAAGCCAAGCGAGAAGGGCTTGGGAATTTTTCGATGCTTGCCTCCCACGTCCTAGTGCCGCCCGCCATTCGAGCGCTGTTGAGTTCACGACGCAATCGGGTGCAAGGCTTCATTGGTCCGGGTCACGTCTGCACGGTCATGGGCTGTCGCGAATATGAGGAACTCATCCGGGAGTTTCACGTGCCGATTGTTGTGGGCGGATTCGAGCCGCTCGATCTGCTGGAAGCGATCCTGATGCTGGTGAAGCAGCTGGAAGAAGGGCGCGCGGAGGTAGAAAACCAGTACGTCCGCTCCGTGACGAACGACGGCAATCTCCTCGCTCAGAAGGTACTACGAGAAGTGTTCGAAGTCTGTGACCGCAAATGGCGCGGAATCGGGGGAATTCCGGAGAGCGGTCTTAATCTCCGCGAAGAGTATTCCGCATTCGATGCGGATCGTATTTTTGGCACAGAAGGTGTGACCGCGGACGAGCCCGCGGAGTGCATTAGTGCGGAAGTGCTCCAGGGACTCAAGAAACCGACCGATTGTTCCGCGTTCGGGACGCGTTGCACTCCGGAAAATCCTCTGGGCGCTCCGATGGTCTCTTCCGAGGGCGCCTGCGCGGCGTATTACCAATATCGTCGGCATGCGCTAGCGGCGAAGGCGAATCGCTGATGCCTCAGGAAACGAAAGTCGATGTGGCTTTGAATTGTCCCGTTCCGATCGCGGCCACGGAGTCGATCCTGCTGGGCCATGGAAGCGGGGGGCGAATGAGCGCGAAGCTCCTGCGCGAGATCCTTCTTCCGGCTCTGCAAAATCCCGTCCTCGATCGCCTGGATGACCAGGCCATTGTGGATGTCGGGGGATCGCGAATTGCGTTTACCACGGACTCCTTTGTCGTGAAGCCGCTATTTTTCCCCGGTGGCGATATCGGAACGCTGGCAGTGAACGGTACCGTAAATGACCTGGCGATGGGCGGGGCGGAACCTCTTTTCCTGAGCCTTGCACTCATCCTCGAAGAAGGGCTTCCCTTCGATACCCTTCGCCGGGTTGTGGAATCTATTCGCGTCGCTGCTGCCCTTGCGGGCGTCGTTGTCGTCACCGGAGACACAAAAGTAGTGGAAAAAGGAAGCGGCGATGGATTGTTCGTGAACACCTCGGGGATCGGACTCGTCTCATCCGGGGTGCGGCTTTCCGCCGATCAGGCACGCGCGGGAGATCGCGTGCTGCTGAGCGGGACTATTGGAGACCATGGGATCACGATACTGTCCCAACGGGAAGGACTCGAATTCGAAAGTGCCATCGCCAGCGACACATCGGCTCTGCACACTCTTGTTGCCGACATGCTTCGTGCCAGTTCTGAAATTCGTTGTCTCCGCGACCCAACGCGCGGCGGCCTATCGAGTTCCTTGAACGAGATTGCGGCCCGGTCGCGCGTGGGGATTAAGCTCGAAGAGGAAGCGATCCCTATCCGGGAGGAAGTCCAAGGCGCGTGCGAGATGTTAGGACTCGATCCGCTGTACGTGGCAAACGAGGGAAAACTGCTCGCAATTGTTGGGCCCAAAGCGGCCGAAAGGATTCTCGAAGCAATGCACCAGCATCCCCTGGGTCGCAACGCACGGATGATCGGAACGCTCACGGATTCTCACCGAGGAATGGTCACGCTGCGAACGCGGTTGGGAACATCGCGGATCGTCGATCTGCTCTCCGGCGATCAATTGCCGAGAATCTGCTGAGGGAAGCCGATGCACGAGATGGGAATTGCCAATTCGGTGCTCGATGCGATTCGCGTGGAAACACGTCGATACCCGGATGGCCACATCTACAAAGTAGGGGTGCGAATCGGCGAACTCGCGGGCGTTGACCCGGATGCCATGAGCTTTTGTTTTGAAGCTCTCGTGCGCGGGACAGAATTGGAGCCGCTTGCACTCGAGATTGAATACTGCCCACGCCGCTATCAATGCCGAGCCTGTGGACACTCGTACGCCGCACCGAGAGAAGATTCGGCATGTCCGGAGTGCGGCATGACGGGATCACAGTTCTTTGGAGGCGACGAACTGGAGCTCTCCTATCTGGAGGTCGAAAATGGTGCGCGTGCTGCTGGAACGTAAAGTCCTGAGCGAAAATGACCGCATTGCCGCCGGTTTGCGGGCGCGCTTTGCCGAACACAATATTCTGTGCCTGAACTTGATCAGCTCACCCGGGTCGGGGAAAACCAGCCTGCTCGAACGCACCCTCGAAAGTTTCGACCGCAGCGAACGAGTGGCAGTTCTCACCGGGGACATTCAAACGGAAAACGACGCGAAACGGCTGGCGCGGTTTGGGTTCCCGGTGAAGCAAATTACGACGGGCGGGACATGCCACCTGGATGCCCGGATGATCGAAAGAGCGCTTCTGGACTGGCGCTTGGAAGACATCGACCTATTGTTGATCGAAAACGTCGGAAACCTCGTCTGCCCGTCGAGCTACGACTTGGGCGAGGCCGCGAAACTGGTAGTTCTCAGTGTCACGGAAGGAGAGGACAAGCCGCTCAAATACCCGTCGATCTTTTTTAAGTCAGAATTGCTGATCCTGAACAAGATCGACCTGCTGCCCTATGTGCCATTCGACATCATCGCCGCCGAAGCGAATTCGCGGAGCGTTCACCACGACATGGACATCGTTCGAGTGTCCTGCCAGACGCGCCAGGGAATGACGGAATGGCTCGCTTGGCTGGATCGCAAGCGGGAAAGCTCGCGCGCGGCTGCGCCCGCATCTTGAAGCGTCATGCAAGTCCGCAAGGAAATTCAAGTCGCCGGTATCGTGCAGGGCGTCGGATTCCGGCCGTATGTCTATCGCCTCGCGACCGATCGCAACCTCGGTGGAAACATCAGCAACACGCCGGCAGGAGTCACCATCGAAATTCAGGGCCCGCCGGATCTGGTAGAGGATTTCGTCTCACGCCTTCCCGAGGAAGCACCGGCCCTTGCACAGATTACCCACGTGTCAGTTCGCGAGATGTCGTGCAAGCCGGAGCGGTGCTTCGAAATTCTATCCAGTCATGCCGGCGAGCACGCCAGCGCGCTAATCTCTCCGGACGTCGCAGTCTGCGAGGATTGTCTTCGCGAGTTATTCGATCCTCGTGACCGACGGTATCTCTATCCCTTCATCAATTGCACGAACTGTGGGCCGCGCTTCACGATTGTGCGGGACGTTCCCTACGACCGACTGCGCACGTCGATGTCGGCATTTCCGATGTGTGACAAATGCTGCGCGGAATACGAGGATCCGCAAAACCGACGCTTCCATGCGCAGCCGAATGCCTGCTGGGAATGTGGCCCCCAAATCGAACTTTGGAACGCCCAGGGTCTCCCGATGAATGCACTCGATCGCATCGAGACGGCTGTGGAGCGCCTCCGATTGGGCGAGATACTCGCCGTTAAGGGACTGGGAGGTTTCCACTTCGCGGTAGATGCCATGAACTCAGCCGCGGTGGAACGGCTGCGCCAGCGCAAGCGGCGCGTTGAGAAACCGTTTGCCGTGATGGTGCGCGATCTGGAAGCCGCCAGCCGGTTTTGTGAGATCAATGCCGCAGCACGGGAAGTTCTGAACAGCCGGCAACGACCCATCGTGCTGCTGCCCAAAATGCAAAGTACTGCCATCGCTGAGACCGTCGCACCGAACCAGTGCGACCTCGGGCTGTTCCTGCCCTATACGCCGCTGCACCACTTGCTCTTTGCAGCAGGCAAGTTCACAGCTTTGGTCATGACCAGTGGAAACCTGAGTGAAGAGCCGATTGCGATTGATAACCGCGAGGCGGTGGAGCGGTTAGGCAGCATCGCCGACTTCTTTCTTGTGCATGACCGAGAAATTCTACTTCGTTGTGACGATTCAGTCGTTCGTCCTTCGGTCGGGAGGCCGCGACAGATACGGAGATCGCGGGGCTACGTACCCGCGCCTGTGCGATTGCACAAGGATCTTCCGCAGATTCTTGCGGTCGGAGGAGAACTGAAGAATACGATCTGCCTGACGCGCCACAATCTCGCATTCCTGAGCCAGCACATCGGTGACCTTGAAAACATCGAGAGTTTCGATTTCTTCCGCGATGCCGTCAGATATCTTTCGAGGATTCTCGAAATCGAACCGGAAGTCATCGCGCATGACCTTCATCCAGATTATTTTTCGACGAAATGGGCCTTGATGCAGAAAGGAGTGCGTCTCGTGGGTGTGCAGCATCACCATGCGCATATAGCCGCGTGCATGGCGGAGAACCGGATCGATGGACGGGTTATTGGACTGTCCCTGGACGGGACCGGTTATGGCAACGACGGGCAGATTTGGGGCGGCGAAGCGCTGTTCGCGGGGTATGCAAGCTTCGAGCGCGCCGCGCATTTTGCGTACGCGGCACTTCCTGGAGGCGCCGCGGCTATTCGTGAACCCTGGCGCATGGCGGTGAGCTATCTGGCGCAAACTTTTGGCGAGGATTTCCTCGGCCTGGATATCCCCTTCGTCCAAAAACTGGAACGCGGGAAGACGGAGTTGATTTTGCGAATGATGGCGCAGCGGGTGAATTCTCCCCTGACTTCGAGTTGCGGGCGTGTGTTCGATGCCGTCGCCGCCCTAATTGGAATTCGGCAACAAGTGACCTACGAAGCGCAGGCCGCAATTGAATTGGAAATGTGGGCACGGTCGTCGAGCGAGACCGATGGTTATCCACTCGCCATTCATCGCCAGGACGGGCACTGGCAGATCGACCCCTCTCCATTATTCGGCGCCATCGTCGAAGATCTCCGCCGAAAGGTGTCCACGGAAACAATCAGTCGCCGATTCCACAACGGACTGGTGGAAACTCTCGTGCGCCTCGCGTGCTTGCTGCGTCAAGAATCCTCGATCAATCAGATATGCTTGAGCGGCGGTACGTTCAACAACTCGCTTGTGTTCGAACATTTGATTCGCAAACTGGAATCCGACGGCTTTGAAGTTTTCACTCATTCCGAGGTTCCCGCGGGCGACGGTGGTCTGAGCCTCGGACAGGCGCTCGTGGCAGCACACAACGCCCCCAACTGAAACCCAAATTTCCCACACCAGGAAAGCCTGCATTGTGACCTCGATTGAACACAGATCATCCGATGTTACTAAACGAGTTTTTCCGCACTCCTGTCAGCTGAGCGCTACGGCCTCCCATTAATGCAGCGGACCGGGCCGGTCGTTGTTTGGCGATCGCCCGGTTCAGTGCCGGCATCGGCGACCGGCTCAAGCAACATGCTCTAATTGGCTGCCAAATTACGCAGGCCGGAAAGTCTTGAATATCTAGATCAGGATTGACAATAGTGCTGCTGTGCCAAGAGTTGATATCACGATGGACGGCAGATATCTCGTCAAGACTTCGAGGCAAATTGAACGTCCTGCCTCGTCCTCCCTCAATGGAAACAGAGACACTAGCACCAATGCCGCTGCCACTTCCAGCAGCGAGCCAGCCCACGTATACTTGTTGGCGCGATTCTGAAACTCCTTGGCTGTTTGCGCCGCTGAAACGACGCCGGACGCATTCGAGTATTCAAGGGAGTACGCCTCGAAAGCAGAGAACGCCGCCATCGCGACCAAGGCAAGGGCGAGACCCGCGCGGATCCACCGCCGTCCGTCAAGCTGTACATAAGACTCCTGGATTTTCAGTAGTCCTCTGGCCATAAAATCCAATTGCTGCGATCGAGCGATCGCTTCCGACTTGTTGGGCGGAACCAGGACCAGCTCGTCGAGGAAACCCTTCTGCCTGCGGAGCAGGAGAAGAATTTTTTTTCAATCACTTACGGAAACTCGGCCACCAAGTTTTTCTTGATCTGCATTGTAACGTACCGGCGAAACATAAATCCTCCTTGCTGGCCGCGGGCGGGTCCCTCCGAGTTCATCCCAGACTCATGGGAGAGCGCTTCGCGGCGTCCTACTTTCGACATGTGTACAAAGTTCTGCGGGAGTCCGCTATGACCGGCGTCAGAGGTCATTGTGACCGCGGAGACAAAGTGCGGCCCCCCAGACGGGGCGGTGCGAGACTATTTCTTCTGAATTGATTTGAGGTAATTCGTGAGATTGGTGATCCGCAGGGTGACTGGAGTCTCAACCATGTCGGGGCAGAGAGCCTTCCAGCGGTTCATTGTGTCAAAGATCGGCCCCCAAACGGGCATCTCCCCGGAGCCGTGAGCGGCCGTGTTCACGCCATTTTTCAAAACGTTTGAGACATAATCATCCGGAAATTTCCCGTCGTGACGCTGGGCCAATGTGGTCAGGTCGGGCGTCGGCACCTTGAGCGCAGTCGCCACAGGGCCATCACCCTTACCGCCGGGTCCGTGGCAGACGGCGCAATACTCCTTGAACATCTGCGCGCCGGAAAGAGGGCTGGTAGGCTTGACCTGGGTTTTCTTGATTTGATTTTCCTGTGCTCCGGCGACGCTGAGTATGGAAACCAGCGCCGCACCGAATACGAGCAGATTGCGAATGGGCCGGATCATACTCGAAGACCTCCGTGTGGAATCTCAAACTTGTTGCCCAGTGATGTCAGCCCATGCCCAGATAGCGGCCACCGAGAACTCAAGTGTACTTACGCCCTTTCGCGCTGGTTGTCAACGAGAGCGAGGATGGGAAAGGCTGGCCTGCGCATCTTGCGCGGTGTGACGCAGGGCACGCGGCTGGGCGGCGGCATTCCGCGTCTAGAGGCCTACGAATATGTGACGGGTACTGAGATAGAATTTCCTCTCATTCATGGGAAATGAATTGTCGCAAATCGCCTCTAACGCAACATTACAGTTCAAGGTTATGCTGCGGGCAGGAGCTGCCGCGCTGTCGGTAAGGAGTATGCCAATGAGCACCGACAAAAAGGAAATGATTCAGCAATTAAAGTTTGAGATCGAGATGATCGAGAAAGGGGGATACTACCCTTCAGTTCGGGAAGCCCGCCGCGAGCCGGAGATCTTCCGCGACTCGATCACCTGCCTGAACGTAGGGCTTGAGGAAAAAGAGCACGCATGCTCGAGCTGCTTCTTGAGCGAGTTTGCACCACCCGAAGTGCGCAACTCGAACGACGACATCTGCCACAAGATACCGCTAAACGAAAAGGGTGAAACCGTCGAGTCGCTCAAGGCCGAAGGCGATCCCTACAAGCTTCAAGGCACCGTCCTAAGCTGGTTGAAAAAAACCGTCGCAAAACTGGAGCAGGAGGTTGCGGCGAGCAAGTAGACTTCGCGACCCAAGTGCCCGATAAGTCGTGCGAGCTCAACCGGTCGATGCAACACCATCTAGTCGGTTGATACGACCGTATTTCCGCCAGAGAACCGGATGCGCCCGGCCGTACTCAATTAGAACCTGACAGGGTAGTGTTCTGTTCGAACCAACCCTCGCGACCGACTTTAGCTCTTGAAAACTCGTGCAAGTAGACTTCGAGCTAGTGTTGCGTCGACCCATTGAGACCGCCCGACTTACGTTTACTAGACGCCTGAAGGCAAAATACTATGACATGGTGCTAGCCGAATACCCAGGCCCGAACTCGCCAAGGAGCGCAGCTGCTGGAAATCCTTCGTCTACACGGCAGATACATTCCTTGCATCTTCCTGACCGGCACAATGCTACTAGAGACTGAGGCGGAGCTTATTGCAAAAGGCGCTGCCGATTGCGTTGAAATGGATCACGTTGGGCACCTTCCCGTAGCCATTCGACGAGCCATCAGTGACAATAAACTACGCGAAGAGCGCGATCGAACGGAAAAAAAGCTGCGCCATTCAGAAGCTCGCTATCGCGCTCTCGTAGGAAACTTAGCCTATGGAATCTGTCGCTGTAGCGTGAAAGGCCATTTCTTGGATGTCAACCAGACATTGGTGACCATGCTTGGCTACTCATCTCGTGAGGAGCTCCTGGCCACGAACCATGTGGCTGATATCCTTTGTGACGCCTCTAAGCGGGCGCAATTACTCGGTAACTCCGTCGAACAGGATAGAGCCGACCAGCTGGAAATTGACTGGAAGCGGAAGGATGGGTCGCCCCTCAGAGTTCGACTTAGCGGACGTGAGGTCAGCAACGGGGCCGAGATGGACAGTTACGAGGTGATCGTCGAGGACGTCACCCAACAGCGTAAGCTGGAAGATCATTTGCGTCTAGATAAAGACACAGGCACAACAGCGGCATCGCCCTCTGAAGTTTATCTGAGGAGAAGAAAAATGTTCGCTCGACATGTAACAATGCAACTGAAGCGCGAAGGAATCCGCGAATACCCGCGCCTTATCGAAAAGGAAATTCTGCCCCTGCTCCGGAAGCAGAAGGGGTTCGTTGAGGAATTTGTTCTGATCACCCCGAATCAATTCGAGACGGTGGCCATCAGCCTGTGGGAAGAGAAAGAGCACGCCGAGAAATACAACCGCGAGGTCTATCCGGAGATCGTAAAGCTGCTCAACAGGTACGTTGAGGGCACCCCGGTGGTGAAGGAGTTTGAATTGCAGTATGCAACGATTCCAGCGTTCCAGAAGTTTGCGAAGGCAGTGACTGTCTAAGTGATCTGAACCTCGCACAAGAAGAGGGGGCGAATCGTGCCCCCTCTTTTTCTTATTCGAGAAGTTTTGTCACGGTTCTAGATCATGGTTCTGCCCCAGCATGCAATCTGCCGAGGACGATCACCGAAGCGTGCGGCAATGCTCATCAGTAAATCTGCGCGTGCACGGAATGCAGTAGTGGAGGGTAGAGTCACGACTTACGCGTTGCCGAACGGTTGCTACTTGCCATGGACTCCAAAGGGCGAGAGTCTCGAAACTCAACATAGACGTGTTTGCTCAGGGTTCGTACTGCAACCGCACAAACGTTCGTGAGACAGCGATGTGGATGCCATGTATTTTGCGCAGTCGAAAATCTACTGGAGCTCGTCAGTGGCCAAAGCGCTTCTGTCTATGGCGGCACTTCGGACGGGATTCGCGAACGTCCCCGGTAAGTCAGCGAGTTTTTCCAGTGCGCTCCTGTCTCGAATGACAAGCCCGGAACGCTTCCAATTCAATATGTGTCTCTTCTGCAAGCGGGCCAGGAGCCGAGTTACGGTTTCTCGAGAAAGTCCCACCATCTGTGCGATGGCTTCCTGACTCAGATCAAGCTTGTAAGGTGCTTCTTCGCCATAGCTCGTATTGTGGGCAAGCATTCAACCGCCCTAATCTTGCCGAGAATGAAATAGCACGCCTCGCTCACGAGTTCTGCAACTTGACGAGCTGCCGTCACGTTGCCCTGACATTTCTTTAGCGAGCTCTTTGCGAGACACAAAAAGGATCTTGGTCGGTTTCATAATTTCCGCAGTGACGACGTGGGTGCGTCCCAAGATTGCAGCGGCGAGTCCGAGGATCGTGCCTGGCCCAAAAAAACCAAGCACCAGTGTCTTTCCCTGTCCGGAATTGACGGAAAGTTTGGCGCGCCCTTCCAAGATGACGTAGACACCGGTGGACCGTTCTCCTTCCTCGTATAGAATTGCACCCTTGGAAAATGCTGCACTATGGTTCGAGGTCTTGAGTTTCGCCATATAGCGGTCGTTCAAACGAGCCGGAAACGGATAGTGAGCACTGAGATGTGCAAGGGGATCTACGATTGGCTCTCCGAACAAAGTTCCTACTTTCTTCCGCGAAAGCGCTGTTGCTTGGAGCGCCTGTGCATCGTCTCGTCCTCTGCATCTAAACTCCCACGGTCGCCCACGAATCACGGTTATCCCCCTCACCGGTGACTGTGACCCCGATCACAGACCCAGAACGGCTGGTTGCGCCATGCTACTCAGGCATCCGACAGTTCCGCTGGAATGACGGGACGAGTTGGCCCGTGAAGTCCGGTCATGGCTGCATTGCCCTGCGCTTCGCATCGCTTTTGGGATACGAAATCGCCCTTCTATAAAAGATTGCCGTCGGTACCCGGGTTCGGAGTGGATGTGACGGCTGATCAGATCGGGTGGGTTGCCACGGCGGCAGTTGGCGCAGCGATGGTCGCCCAGGTGGCCGGCAACTTCGTACGCGACAAACTTCGGCCGAAGCAGACCGCCGACGAAATCACGGAACCGCCGGAGTCTCACGGCGCTTGGGAGGGATCCATGGCGCGGATTGTGCTCGACCCGGTCACGCGAATTGAGGGACATCTCCGCATCGAGGCACAAGTCAAAAGCGGAATGATCTCGGACGCGTGGAGTTCGGGCACGATGTTCCGTGGAATCGAGCTCATCTTGCGCGGCCGTGATCCGCGCGAGGCGTGGATTTGGGCGCAACGCATTTGCGGGGTGTGCACGATGGTGCACGCACTCGCCTCGGTCAACGCGGTCGAGGATGCGCTGGGCATCGAAATTCCCGACAACGCCCGCCTCGTTCGAAACTCATCGCGGCGACGCAAACGATCCAGGATCACGTCATTCATGGGCGTGCAACCTGCCCAGCGGTGCGCCCATCATCATGGGCACGCCACCGACGCCGTACAGAGGCAGGATTCCAGGTTTTCTCTACTTCAGCCAAGACGAAGCTGCCGATGCCTACATGTACCTCACACTCTATACGCAGAAAAAATAGGTGGCGAAATAACCGACGTCTTTAGCGAGGGACAATTTGGTCGTGAGCGGTGAGTATGAAAGACATTAGAGGAAAAAGTGGCAAGGAGGTTGGCCATGGCGCACTTCGAGACACGTCGGGGCATGAGATTTCAGATTGGGATCTTGATTTCGATGGGTTTGTTTTTGGGTCTTGGCAACATGGCGTTGGCGCAAGACAAGCAGGTCAAGAAGGAACCGATAAAGCAGACGGCGCCGCTTTCGGGGGCCAGCATGTTCAAGGACTACTGTGCGGTGTGTCACGGCAAAGATGCGAAGGGAGACGGGCCGGCAGCGTCGGCGCTGAAACGCGCGCCGGCGAACTTGACGACACTGGCGAAGCGGCACGACGGGAAATTCCCGGACCTCTATGTGGAAGAAGTGCTGCGGAACGGTGTGGAGACTCCGGTACACGGCAATGCGGAAATGCCGGTGTGGGGTCCGCTGTTTAGATCGATGGATTCGGACCCAGCGATCATGGACGTGCGGATTATGAGCTTGGTGAGCTACATCAAGTCGTTGCAGGTTAAGTAGCCGGTTGCAAGGGTCAAGTGTCGGGTTTCCTCACGATTGCGATCCTACTTTTTGATTTAAGAGCCCGCACAACACGCCCGGCCTCGTGCCCTACTCGGCCACAAAGGGAGCCCTCAAGATGTTTCGCGCCGGGCTTGTCCAGAGAGGTCGGGACCCGGGGCATCACGGTCAACAATATCCAGCCGGGTCCGATCGACACGGATTTGAATCCCGCCGCTGGCGATTGGGCCGCGCCGCAGAAGAATCTGCCGCCCGGTGTTTGATTAATTCTAGGCTGTAGCGGCGTGAGCTACCCATTTGGATGATTCTTAGGATCGCACTTCGCGTTTCGACGGTGGCCTCTGACTTCACCGCAACGAATAAGAACTCAAAACCTTCATATAATTGACCCGCTCGAAGACTTCCGGGCGCGCGACAGACCGGTAGGCCATGCTGCCCCGCATTTGGCGTATGGATTCGTACTCGTGCACCTCCATCCAGCGCGTCAATTGTTCCAGAACTAGTTGTGCATGCTGGATTCCATACCGTAGCAGTGACGAAGTCATCATCGCGACATTGGCGCCAGCCATGATCGTCTTCAGAACGTCCTCAGCGCTATGCACTCCGCCCGTGACTGCCAGATCGGACTTGAGCGCCCCGTAGAGAATCGCGACCCAATGAATGCGCAATAACAACTCGTGCGAAGTGCTCAGACTTAGATTGGGAACGACGTCAAGCGACTCCAAATCGAAATCCGGCTGATAAAACCGGTTGAACAAGACTAGCGCGTCCGCACCGGCTTCATTCAGACGCTGTGCCACGTAAGGAAGTGCCGTAAAGAACTGGGAGATCTTTACCGCTACTGGAATTGTGACGCTGGCCTTAACGTGGCTCACGAGTTCGCAATAATCCTGCTCGACTTGTGAACTACTGAGCTTCGGATCAGTGACTAAGCCGTAGAGGTTCAGCTCGATCGCATCCGCGCCTGCCTCCTGCAGCAGTCGGGCGTATCGAACCCATCCTCCCTGCGAAACGCCATTGAGGCTAGCAATAACGGGAATCGAAACGTTTTGCTTAGCTCGATGGATCAGTTCCAGATAGCCTTCGGGGCCGGAATTGTATGTCTGCAGGTCGGGTAAAAAGCTCGATGATTCAGCGAAGCTTTCGTAGCCGCGCGAAAGATCAGAATCCAGAGCCAAGCTCTCAAGTTGCAATTGCTCCTCGAAAAGCGAAGGAAGCACTACGGCCGCTATTCCTGCGTCTTCTATCCGCCGGAGATTATCCACCGATTCACAAAGAGGGGAGGCCGATGCGACCAGTGGCGACTTCAGAGCTAAGCCGAGATATCGCGTTTTCGTGTCTATCATTGAGCGGTCTCCTTTGTTGAGGTCGGTACAGGAGTCGAAGGAGTCTCTGTCGGCGCTGTCCCGGCTTTGTCCGCAATCCCCGGCATTGCTGCGCGATTCGAATAAACCTGCCATTGGCGATCCACATCCTCCTGGGCGAGTCTCAAGAGGTGCTTCGCGGCTTCAGGATTGCTTCTGGCCAGCATTGTGTAACGGGCTTCTTGAGACGTGTAACGCTGCAGCGGGATGTTGGGAGCTTTGGAGTCGAGCTGAAACGGATTTTTTCCTTGTGCGCGCAGCGCCGGATTGTACCGCATCAACGGCCAATATCCCGAATTCACGGCGGCCTTCTGCTGCTCCAGACCAAACGCCATATCGTAACCGTGGGCGATGCAGTGGCTATAAGCGATGATCAACGAAGGTCCGTTATAAGCTTCTGCTTCGAGAAACGCCTTGACCGTGTGCGTATCGCTACCGCCCATGGCTACCCGGGCCACATACACCGATCCGTAGCTGATCGCTTCCATCGCCAGATCTTTCTTCGATGTGGTTTTGCCGCCTGTCGCGAATTTGGCAACTGCGGCTCGCGGGGTGGCTTTGGACATCTGCCCGCCGGTGTTCGAGTAAACTTCGGTGTCCAGAACAAGAACATTTACGTTGGCGCCAGAACCGAGAACGTGATCTAGCCCGCCAAAACCGATGTCATAGGCCCAGCCGTCACCGCCGACCAGCCAGACGCTTTTGGTAACCAGTGCATCCGCAAGTGCCAGCAGTTCCCGCGCTTGAGGAGACTGCGACTCACTGAGTTTCGTTTTTAGTTCAATCACGCGACGCCGCTGCTCTTCAATTTCCTTTTCCGTGGTTTGGTGTGAAGCCAATAATCCGCTCACGAGCTTGTCGCCCAGTTGGGGGGCGAGGTGATGAGCCAACTCGCGCGCGTACTCCACCTGCTTGTCGACCGCCAGCCGGATACCAAGACCGAACTCGGCATTGTCTTCAAAAAGCGAATTACTCCATGCGGGGCCGCGGCCCTGCGCATTTTTTGTGTAAGGAGTCGTCGGTAAATTACCGCCGTAGATCGAGGAGCATCCGGTCGCGTTTGCGATCAGGAGCCGATCTCCGAAAAGCTGGGTAAGCAACTTGATATAAGGCGTCTCGCCACAACCCGCGCACGCTCCTGAAAATTCGAACAAAGGTTGTAGTAGTTGGTTATCTTTCACCTGCCCATGCGAGAGACGATCGCGCTCGAATTCAGGCAGCCCCAGGAAATAACTCCAATTGGCGCTTTCGACCTCACGAAGGGCCGGCTGCGGTTGCATATTGATGGCCTTGTGTTTTGATTCGCTCTTACTCTTCGCGGGGCAGGCCTCGACGCACATCCGGCATCCGGTGCAGTCTTCCGGCGAGACTTGCAACGTGTATTTCAGGCTCTCGAAGTCACGCCAGCGCGGCTTTGCTGATTTGAAAGCCGCAGGCGCATTTGCGAGCAGCGAATCGTCGTAAATCTTGGCGCGAATCACGGCATGAGGACAAACCAGAACACATTTTCCGCATTGAATGCAGAGCTCTTCGTCCCAAACGGGAACCTCCTGCGCGATGTTGCGTTTCTCCCACCGGGCGGTTCCGGTTGGAAACGTTCCGTCCAGGGACATCGCGCTGACGGGCAGATCATCTCCACGACCCGAGATCATCGCGCCGAGAACGTCACGAACGAAAGCGGGGGCGCTACGGGGCACGGCTGGAAGAATGTCGAATCCGCTGGTAACCCGGTCTGGCACCGCAACGGAATGCAAATGCGCCAGCGCCTGATCGACCGCCGCAAAATTCCTTTCAATCACCGCATCTCCGCGCTTGCCGTAGGTGTCGCGAATCGCTTTCTTGATCGCGTCGATCGCCTGCTCCCGCGGCAGAACGCCACTGATCGCGAAAAAACAAGTTTGCATAATCGTATTAATTCGATTGCCCATTCCGCTGTTGCGAGCCACCGCATATCCATCGATGACGAAAAACTTTAGGCTCTTTTGGATGATCGTCTGCTGGACGGTTTGCGGCAGGTGATTCCAGACATCGTTTGGGCCAAAAGGCGAATTCAAGAGAAATGTTGCGCCGGGCTCCGCCGCTCCGAGGACGTCCATGCGATCGAGAAACTGGAACTGGTGGCAGGCGATGAAACTCGCTTTGCTGATCAGATATGACGAGCGGATAGGACGCGGCCCAAAACGCAAATGTGAAACGGTGATTGAGCCAGCTTTCTTCGAGTCATAGACAAAATAGCCCTGCGCGAAGTTATCGGTGTTTTCTCCTATGATCTTGATCGAATTCTTGTTCGCTCCAACTGTCCCGTCGGATCCCAGACCATAGAAAAGTGCACGTACGGTCTGCGTATCTTCGGTGGAGAATGCAGGATCGAAATCAAGGCTCGTGTGAGTAACGTCGTCGCGTATTCCGATTGTGAAGTGATTCTTGGGCGTGGCCTTTTTCATCTCATCGAAGACTGACTTCGCCATCGCTGGCGTAAATTCCTTGGATGAAAGTCCGTAACGGCCCCCGATTACTCGTGGCGTGATTTCTGAATCGACGCTCGATTCATTTAAGGCAGTCAACACATCGATATAAAGGGGCTCGCCCAGGGCACCTGGTTCTTTAGTGCGATCGAGAACTGAGATTACCTTTATTGTCTTCGGCAGGGCCGCGCGAAAAGCCCCGGCATCGAACGGCCGGAATAGCCGGACCTTGAGCAGCCCGACTTTCTCCCCGCTGAGCAAAAGGCTTTCGATTGTTTCCTCCACAGCTCCGGTGCCAGAACCCATCATTACGATCACGCGCTCTGCGTCGGGCGCACCAATATAATCGAACAGGTGATAGCTCCTACCGATGCGGGCCGCAAAGTTGTCCATGATCCTTTGGACGATCGTCGGACATGCCAAATAGAAGGGATTGATGACTTCCCGCGCCTGAAAAAATACGTCGGGATTTTGCGCAGAACCGCGCAGAACTGGATGATCGGGAGACAACGCACGCATGCGGTGATCAAGCACGTATTTTTCTTCAATCATCGCCCGCAGATCCTCATCACTGAGTGGTGTGATTTTGTTCACTTCGTGGGACGTGCGGAAGCCGTCCAAAAAGTGCAGAAAGGGGATCCGCGATTCGACAGTAGCCGCCTGCGCAATAAGCGCGAAGTCCGAAGCCTCCTGCACCGAATTCGAAGAAAGCATCGCAAAACCCGTTGCACGGGTTGCCATTACGTCGCTGTGATCGCCAAAAATCGAAAGCGCGTGCGTGGCGACGGTCCGTGCCGCAACGTGAATCACGGCGGCAGTTAGTTCTCCCGCAATCTTGAACATGTTTGGGATCATCAGCAGAAGGCCCTGCGATGCCGTAAATGTGGTTCCCAGCGCTCCTGCTTGTAGCGCTCCGTGCAGGGCGCCTGCGGCGCCGCCTTCACTTTGCATTTCCACAACGGTCGGTGGCACGCCCCAGATATTCTTTCGCCCTTCGGAATGCCACTGATCGGCCCATTCGCCCATGGGCGACGACGGAGTAATCGGATAGATGGCGATCACTTCATTTAGGCGGTAAGCAACGGACGCCACCGCCTCGTTCCCATCCATAACGACTGAAGATGCTTTCATCTGAACGCCCCTAAAAAGCTGCTAGGTTGTCGAACTTCCTCATGTCGTGCTATTTACCCGCAGTTATTGACGAGACCCTAGGATAGGCGTCACAGCAGAATGTGACGAAAATCACAGACCAAAAACCTTCCAGGACCGACACTGTTCAGTATGAAACGATCCTTCGCAGTCGCATGATACGTGCGACCCAGACGTTTCTTAGACAGATGGAATTCGGACAGATGGAATTCGAAGGGCCAGGACTAGCAACTGGATAGTTATGAAAACTCGAAGAGCCTCTTGGTTTTTGTTGGTCATGATGATGACTGTGGCTGTAGTAGTCGGAACAGTTGCGAATGCTCAGGCGGGTTCGCAAACGGCACAGGATTCATCGAATTCAGAAAAGCAACAGAAATTAATACGATCCGTTGAAGGCGCCGACTTGTACAGAGCGTACTGCGCATCATGCCACGGGAAGGATGGTAGAGGGAATGGGCCAGTGGCGTCGCAGTTGAAAGCAACAGTGCCGGACCTTACCGTGATCGCGAAGAATAATAAGGGCACGTTTCCGGTGGCGCGGGTGCGGAGAATTATTACTGGCGAAGGTATGATCGCATCGCATGGGTCGCGCGAGATGCCGGTGTGGGGGCCGGTTTTTAGCCAAGTAGAGGACGACGTGGACCGTGGCCCAGTGCGGCTGGACAATTTGGTGAAATATTTGGAGTCGATACAGGTGAAGACCAAGATTTGATTGGGCACTGATTTCAGAACGTGAAATCTATAGGGGTAAAACTGAAATGTTGATCAGCGAAATGAGCAATGATGAGTGTCGTCACATGCTTGGGAGACTTGGGTTCGGAAGGCTGGCATGCGCGCGTCAAAACCAGCCCTACATTATTCCTATCTATTTCGCGTATGAACCTGATCACCTTTACGGCTTTACAACCGCTGGGCAGAAAGTTGAATGGATGCGTGAAAATCCGCTGGTTTGCGTCGAGGTTGACGAGGTGCTAAGCCATTTCCACTGGTCCAGCGTCGTTGTGATCGGGCGCTACGAAGAACTTCCGGACACGCCGCAATACAGTGCCGTACGATTGCAAGCCCAGTTGCGGCTCGAAAAACGGGCGCTGTGGTGGCAAACAGCGTATGCGTCACGACAAGCCTGCGGCGAATCGCAACCGGCTGATGCAG
Organism: uncultured Acidobacteriota bacterium; assembly: GCA_963703675.1. Lineage (GTDB taxonomy): Bacteria > Acidobacteriota > Terriglobia > Acidiferrales > UBA7541 > Palsa-295. Next base: position 111,971 of record CAVPFH010000023.1, read on the forward strand.
TGTTCTATTGCATTCACATTGAGCAAATCTCCGGCCGTAGAGCCAGCGCAAATCCGGTAGAGTCGGCAGTAGGACTCTCGCGTGCAGAAGGCGCAGCCCGCGAGAAATGACCGTAAGCGGCGCACAGCGATAAGGTGACCTCGCATGGAGGCACAGAATGTCGATCCCAGTTCTTCGTAGTATGGTCGCATTATCAATTCTTTCTCTCTCAATGATTAGTTTCGCCAAGCCTCAACAGAAAGATGACAAGAAGCCCCCGCAGTTACCATCGTCGGATCCTGTTTCCGGCGAGGGCCTTTACAGAATGTATTGCGCCGTGTGTCACGGCAGGACCGGCCGTGGGGATGGCCCCGCCGCGACTGAACTGAAGACGCCACCGCGCGACCTGACCACGTTAGCGCGGCGCCATGACGGGAAGTTTCCTGACGCATATGTCACGGATGTTCTGCGGAACGGCGTGAAGGCGCCCGCGCACGGCACCTCGGACATGCCGGTGTGGGGACCTCTGTTCGAAACGATTCCTGGAACGGATCAAGCCCTAGTCAGTATCCGAATCACGAACCTCGTCATCTACGTTAAATCGCTGCAGATAAAATAGCGCTCGGAGTAGGGTCGGATGCGCATCTGAAGTGTCTGACTAAGTTCCGCGACGAAGCATTTTTTGACGTGGCGCGTCTTTGTAAAGTCCGTAATCTCCTGCGCAAGCGATCGCGAGCTTGCTTATGCAAGATTTTGACCGATACGGCGCTACTCAACGTAGATTTTGCGGGGCGGACTGAGCCTTCGTCGCGGTGACGCGGGTCACACGCCGATGTGATGCAGGTTGCTGCGTTGTCGATTAGCTCGTTATATAAACCCAGCAGAAAGGAGTACGGGCAAGGACCTCGTTCTTTTGTAGGCGATCGAGCTACTTGCACTTAAGGCCTTGCTCGTGCCCCCAGACGGAGGTAACGGCAATGGTTACCCAGGTCGCACCGATCACCATCACGCAGCCAGGAAACAGTTGGAAACCAACCAGTTGCGAACATTCTGTTGAATCCCAACCTGAAGACCCAGTTATAAAGGCCTTGCTCAGGCTTCCCTGTGAATACGAAGGCCGGAATCCCCTAGAATGGGCTTGCTCTTTGTTGTTACACGTCATTGTGATTGCAGCACTTATGATCGTGCCGCTGTATTTTAACGACGCGATTGATGTACAAGCTTTTCAGAGCACATGGTTAGCTGCCCCGGTCCCGCCGGGACCCCCACCTCCGCCCGCGGTTGCAAGCGCGCAGCGCGGGATGAAGTCCGCCTCCCGCGTAATTCAAGGTGGCAGAATGATGGCACCCAGTATGATTCCCAACAAGATTGCTATGATTAAGGAAGAGCCTCTTCCCCCCGACTCTGGCGGCGGAGTGATAGGCGGGGTGCCCGGAGGAATTCCCGGAGGTCAAGTTGGAGGAGTTCTTGGAGGGATCCTAGGAGGCGGCGCGAGCCCCTTAGTTTCCGTTGCTGCACCTCCTCCACCGCCGGTGAAGCGTATTCTCCGCGTCGGCGGCAATGTAAAACCGCCAAGGCAGATTTACGCTGAACCGGTGAAATATCCGGCTATCGCAAAAGCGGCAAAGATTCAGGGTGTAGTTGTGATCGATGCCGTTATCGACCAGCAGGGCGACGTGGTGAAAGCCCACAGCGTCAGTGGACCTGGGTTGTTGATTCCAGCCGCCTTGGACGCCGTTTCGAGATGGAAATACGAACCAACCCTGCTGAATGGTGAACCGGTTTCAATCGAAATGGAGGTAAAAGTCAATTTCACTCTGCGGTGATGCTTACAGACGAACGTCATGAAGCACGTTCTGTGTTCGCAAGCGCTCGAGAATAAGCCGGTGTTTCATCGCCTCAATATCCCGGTGGAGGACCCAACGGAACCAAGCGGGGATGTTCCTCGTAGATTTTTTCGTTTCCGACTGACCCGACTGCGGCTGGATAGCATTCTCGTTCAGACAAATTTGAGTCTCTGAGAGCTCGCGAGGCATTTTTTCTTGGCCAGGTCTTGGCTATGCATCCAGGATCTTACGCCTTGTCGTTTTGCGGTAGGTCAAGCCCCGCAAGCTTACTAGCATTAGCATCTGAAGGAGGCTTCACCTCCCCGCTGCTCCCCAAAAGACGCCTCTCACATGTCTCCCATTGCTGGTGAGTGCAACGGCCCCTTCGGCAATCGTACTCGCATGTTGCGATGTCTTTCGGCACATCCTGAATCAGTTGATCCTTGATCCATCGCCACAGCTTGCGGGTCCTACTAACGCTGTTGATTTGTTCGATAGACATTTTGTTTACCTCCTTGAACCGCCCTGAATGTGCTCGCGAGCTTCCGTTCCGTAAGTGACACACATTACCTCGATGCGTGACGCAGGTCACGGCGGCCGCGTCAGCAAACGGCGATGTTGGAATGCACAAGGAGGGCCCCATGAACAAAGATGAACGAGACCTTCTGGCAGTCCTAAAGTTTGAGCTCGAATTCTTGGAGAAGGGCGGATACGGACGCTCGCCGAGAGAGGCCTGGAGACCCGCGTATATCTTCGAGGATTCTCCAACATGCATGAACTACGATTCTAAAGAAAATCCGGAGCCATGCAGTGATTGTGTACTGATGCAGTTGATGCCGCCCGAGCTTCGCTTGGGGAAAATTCCTTGCCGCCAAATTCCGCTCAACGCTTCGGGGGAAACCCTGGATTCTATGTATCGATATGGCGATGATCATGAGATCGAAGACACATTGAAGAACTGGCTGCTGGCCACGATAGCTCAACTCGAAGTACAGCGAAGCGCTGCTCATCATGACAGGGAAAAGTTGCCCGCCAGTAGCGATGCCGTGAAAGGCACTCCCTTACATCAAAACCTTCATCCGAAATGCGCAAATCCGGCTTGCCCCACTTCCTTTCATTGGGTTCATGGTGGTAAGTTCTTCCGATTTCGGCCCAATGAGGCTGCTGGAGAATCAAGTGGTCGGGCAGCCGACTCATCGAATAACGTACACGGAGTGAAGCATTTCTGGCTCTGCGAAAGGTGTTCCCGCGTTTTTACTTTGGCCTACGTGCAAGATGCAGGGGTAGTGCTCAAACTGCTCTGGCCAGAACTACCGCTGACAGAGGAGTTCAAGGAATTGGGTCCGGCATATCCAATTTCCGGTAACAGTGCATCCTGAATGCGACGGGCTAATCGACGATTCTGATTAGCCCGTGATTGCCTTGCTAGTGGCAGAGCCAATGCCTCATGTAGACTTTCGGTGGAGGCATCTGATGGTCAACCGAGCTATTCGTAACGTCGTCGCATCGTGCGCACTACTAGGGTCACTTGTGAGTTTTACCGCAGTTGGACAGGCGCCAGACAAGAAAGCTACGCATCAGCCAGGGTCAAGTCCGGTCTCCGGCTTGCAGCTGTACAAGCGATATTGCGCTGTTTGTCATGGCAATGATTTAAAGGGCAACGGCCCCATCTCACCTGAATATAAGAACCCGCCGTCGGACCTAACCACACTTGCTCAACGCCACCAGGGGAAATTCCCGGACGAGTACGTTGAGGACATACTGCGAAACGGTGTGAAAATACTCCCGCACGAAAAGACGGAGATGCCCGTGTGGGGGCCTCTTTTCGCATCGACTCCCGGCACGGATCCCGAGCTTGCTAAGATTCGAATCGTAAACTTGATGAACTACATCAAGTCCATGCAGGCGAAATAGGCTGTACATTTCGACGCTGTCGCAAGATTCCTTGCGGTGCCACGCTTTTATAGGGTGATCGTTCCCCAAGTGATATCATCAACAAACCCTTCCTCTTATCAATTGCCTTTGTGACCTGCGTCACAATTGATAGTGAGAGTCATCACGGTCCCGGCCTACGGATTGGTTCATCCTGCGAAAGCTGCAGGCTAGTTTAGTCTGCCGACTTTCTGGAATGGAGAGATTAAATGAAGACTACCGGGGTTGCTGTGAAAGCTATGTTTTTCGGCGCGCTTTTGATCGCTGGCACTGCGCACGCGGGGGATGTAAAAGGCAAGGTATCAGAAACGGGGTTGAAATCTGCCGGAAACATTGCTGTGTATATTGACGCTGTTCCGGGCAAGAAATTCGATCCGCCAGCGCAGCATGTGACAATGGACCAAAAGAACATGAAGTTCATACCGGATACCTTGGTGATTATGAAGGGAACCACAGTGGATTTTCTCAATAGTGACCAGGTGGTCCACAACGTGTATTGGCCGTCGATCAATGACAACAAGGCCCTCAAGCACAGCATGACGATTGTTTCACCGGGCGAGAAAAAATCCTATCAATTTGACAACGTCGGAGCGGCGCCAATCCTCTGCAACATGCATCCCGGCATGGTTGGCTACATCATAATCGTTCCGACTCCCTACTTTGCGCTGACAGGAAATGACGGCACTTTTACGATCAAGAATGTTCCGCCAGGGACCTATACTTTGAAAACCTGGAGCGCAGACGGCAAACCAACTACTCAGTCGATCACAGTGACAGACACCACGACGAACGCGGATTTGACAGTTGTGCAGAAGTAACGGCAGAAACGACGCATCCATGAAGATAACGGCCAAATCGCTGAACGGGACGGGCAGAACAGTACGGCACGGGATGTCGCTACGTGACCGCTTGACCCGTTCACCGAAGGTGCGGGCATGCGGCTCTAGCTCAAAGACAAAAGCGTTTCTGCAAATGGTGATAGCCATCGCGGTATTCGTATTCGTATCGACGTTACTAGGTCAGACTGCTGCAACGAAGGACAGCACAGTAACGCCCGTACAAGGCGAAAGCTGGATTCTGCACCTCAACCGGTCGTTCTCGCACACCAGTATGGGCAAAACCTGGGATTTAGGCCCAGCGCCACCCGGCCCCGGCGAGGAATCTTCGTGGAAACTGCAATTATCGCCAGACTACTCGACGCAAACTCTGACGATGCACGGTTCCGATCTATATCGCATCAGCTGTCGCGGATGCCACGGGCCAGTCGGCCAGGGCGCGCCGCCTGAAATAAACGCGGTCACCGGGCCAGTGGAGGCCACGTCGGTCGAAGCCACCATGGAGCGCATGAAAAAAGCCGGCCGCGACATGGATCCAGCCGATGCAAGAGCGATGGCAAAAGAATCCAAGGAAAGTTTGATCAAGAGGCTCCACGTAGGCGGCAAAAATATGCCCGCGCCGACGTTAACCGAACCAGAAATTCATTCGCTGGTTGCCTACCTGGAAGAACTTTCAGACGTACCAAGCGCGGAAAAGAATCAGATCGCCATAAAGCAAACACCTGTCCGCGTGGGAGAGCACATCGTCAAATCAACGTGCCACGTGTGCCACAGCGCGACCGGCCCCGATCCTACGCCGCAGCAAATTTTGCAAGGCGCGATCCCGCCGCTCTCTACTCTCACCACCCGGGTCAGCCTGCCGCAGTTCGTACAGAAGGTTACGTACGGCGCTCCCATCGTCATGGGCACTCCGCCGACAACTTACAGAGGCAGGATGCCGGTATTCACTTATTTGAGTCAGGACGAAGCCGCCGACGCTTACACCTATTTGCTGCTTTACCCGCCGAGGCCCTAAGCGAAGGTCGAACGCAAGGCGACATCCGAAGAGAGTTGCATGGATGTATCCCGCACTTCTGAACAACAGGATCCGCAAGCCGCAGCTCGTAATGTACGGGAAACGGGGCGAAACTTTCCTCCCGAGTATTCTGTGTCCCGACATCCCGACAGCAGGGTTCGTCTTCGTATCCTACCGCGGAGTTGAGGTCTGCCCTGGATGTAGCAAACTCTTTGCGCCCAACCCGCAGCGATCCCAGACTTACTGCTCCGAAAATTGTGGGCAGCGAATCTACATCTAGGGGCCGAGCGAAGACGAAAGTCGGCCGACAAGTATATAGCGGTGCTGGAAAACCGCCCGAACTAGATCAACTCAAAAATATTATACTGTGTTGTTATTTACTTAAGTATAAATAGATGAGTATCTCTGATTTTGAAGCGGTACAAAATGTAACAAGAAAAGCGCCGACCAAGACTTACAGGTCATTGATTCTGTTCAGTTAATCTTGCTCAGCAGTACGCCGCCTGCTGTTACATGTATCAATCAACTGCGATCCCGAATGCGGCGAACGGGATAACGGCGGTTCCGAGCTGACAACGGGAACGAGCTCTGCTCCGACAATGATATATTCAGAGGATTGAGTCATGACGTTTGGAGCAGGCACTAATGAATGAACGAAAAGCGCCATTCGCATCCGTGGAAGAAGCGCTGGACGAAATCCGCGCCGGCCGCATGATTGTCCTGGTGGACGATGAAGACCGCGAAAACGAGGGCGATCTGACCCTGGCAGCGGAAAAAGTGACGCCGGAAGCGATCAACTTCATGGCCAAGTACGGACGCGGCTTGATTTGCCTGGCGATGACCGAGCAGCGTTGCGACGCGCTGGCCCTGGCACCGATCACTCCGCGCAACACATCCATGTTCGGCACACCCTTCTGCGAGCCGATTGACGCGCGTCTCGGCACCACCACCGGCACCAGCGCCGCCGACCGCGCCACCACGATCCTGACGGCAACCAACCCCGACACGCGCCCGGAAGATCTAGCGCGGCCTGGCCACGTCTACACGCTGCGCGCGCGCAACGGCGGCGTGCTAGTGCGCGCAGGGCAAACCGAAGCGTCGGTAGATCTGGCGCGCCTGGCGGGCCTCGATCATTCTGGCGTGATCTGCGAAATCATGAATGACGACGGCACCATGGCACGAATCCCGCAGCTAGTAGAATTCTGCCGCCAGCACGACATGAAATTGCTGACCGTCGCGGATCTGATTCGTTACCGCATGCAGCACGAACGCCACGTTCGGCGAATCGCGGAATCTATCCTTCCCACACGCCATGGAAATTTCCGCATGATTGCATATTCAAATGACGCCGACCACGAACTGCACGTAGCATTAGTGCGCGGAGACATTGCGCAAGGCGACCGAACGCAGTCGGATCGTGTCGGCGCTGATGCGAGGGAAAGCCACAAGGCTGGACCGCCGCTGGTGCGCGTGCATTCGCATTGCCTCACAGGCGACGTGTTCGGCTCAACGGCCTGCGATTGCCACGCGATCATCGACCACTCGCTCGAAGCCATCGCCGAAGAAGATCGCGGCGTGTTCGTTTATCTGCATCACACCGGCCGCGGATTTCAGATCGACGCAGCGCCTAGAGACGCCGAAGCCGCGGAACTGCCGCGCATCCGCTTCCACGCGCGCGAGGAAATCGAGCACGACGCAGGCCGTCAACGCCTGGTGCAACGCGAAAGCGGAATCGGCGCGCAAATCCTGATCGATCTAGGATTGCGGCGCATCCGAGTACTGACAAATCACCCGCGCAAGGTCGTCGCGCTAGATGGCTACGGCCTGGAGATCATCGAACAGGTCCCGCTAACTCTCGACGCGGCAAAATCGCGAACGTAATTTCGCCGAGATACGTAGCGCCGGCGTCTCGCCGGAATCCTCTTTGTGAAATTTGCCTACACTCGATTCCCTTGCGAATCGTATTCAGTAACCTCGCCAAATAGCGCAGCTTGACCGGCGATTTGGTCGCGATCGCCGACCAGAACGATTTGCACGTTAGGCGAATCGAAGTGGCGGCGCGCGGCGATGAGAACGTCATCGGCAGCGAGCGAATGGATTTTCTCACGATACGTTTCGAGATGATCTTCCGGCAAACGATCAAGATAGATTGTGGAGAGCTGGCCGAGCAAACCGTCCTGCGTGGCGACGCCGAGCGAGAAAACTCCGGTAAGGTAACTACGCGCGCTTTCCAGTTCTTCGGCGGTGACAGGAAGCGAGCGCATGCGGTCGAGCTCATAGAACATTTCAGTGAGCGTAGCGGCGGTCACTTCGTTGCGCACCGCAGCGTGCACGTTGAAATATCCATGCTGCCGCAGCGCATTCAAACCGCTGCGCGGGCTATAGGTGTAGCCCTTTTGTTCGCGGATGTTAACGACCAAGCGCGAATGAAACGCTCCGCCGTAAATCGAGTTCGCGAGCACCAGCCGAAACCAATCCGGATCGCGGCGCGTGATGGCGAGATTGCCGATGAGCACTTGGGTCTGTACGCTGCCAGGCACATGGACCATGTGGACTCTGCGCCCGGTGTTGTGCGGCGGAGCCGGCGATATAAATGCAGCAGGTTGCGGAGCTTCCCACGTGCCGAAGACCTTTTCGATCTGGTCGAGCATTGAGTCACCGGCAAAATCTCCTACTACGATCAGCAGCGCGTTTGCGGGCGAATAATTGTGGCGGTAAAACTCTTCGAGTTGCTCGCGCTTGTAGGATGCGACTTGCTCTTCGGTGGGCGAGAGGATGGCGTAAGGATGTTGACCGAAAATCACATGCCGGAAGCGCTCATTCGCGAGGAACGAAGGCGTGGTGCGTTCGATGCGCAGGCCCTCGATTTTGCGGCGGCGTTCGCGTTCGAATTCCTCGGCTGGAAACGAAGCGTTGCGCGCGAGGTCGGCCGTCAGCTCGAAAATTCCTTGCGAAAATTCAGCCAAGCCCGAAAGTGAAATCGCGCTGGAGTCCGCCCCTGCTTGCGTGCCGAGATCGGCGCCCATGCGGCGCAGATCCTCTTCGATCTGGCGGCTGGGGCGCGACGCCGTTCCGGTGCGAACAACCGTGGCGGTGATTTCCGCGAGGCCCGGAGCGCGATGCGCGACGCTGGCGTTTCCGCTCCGGAAGAAAAGCTGCGCGGAAATTTTCGGGAAAGTGCGCAACTCGGCGAGAACGACCTGCATTCCGTTAGCGAGCGTGTGAACCGAGCGCCTGGGCCACGCGACCGGGCGTTCCGGACCGAGTGGCGGAACGGCACTTGTTTGCAGCTTGGCATCCGGATTCGCGATAGTGCTTGTGCCAGTGGCTAGAGGTTTCACCGTTGTTCCGCTCATGCCGCCACTTCCTTTGCGACGGGACGCCGCACTAGAATCGCCCGATTTCCCGGAACCAGATATCTTTTTGCGGCGGATTGCACTTCGGCTGAAGTTACGGCTTGAAATCCTTCGAGTATCGTATTGATTTTTCCAGGGTCGCCGTCAAATAGAGTGAAGCAAGCAAGACAGTGCATCAAACCGAACCGGGGCATGTGCGCTCCCATTCCACTTTCGAGATTGGAGTAGTAGTCGGCACGGAGTTTTACTTTTACGGCCGCCAGTTCGTCTTCCGCGATTCCCTTCTGCTGCATCTCGGCGATTATTCCATCGAATTCGGCGATGGTGCTTTCGGTGCTGAAGTCCGGCTTGTGAAAAATGCGCGTGACCATCTGCGTGGGGCCGTTGGTTTCGATTAGGTCCGCGCCACCGGCGGTTTCCACGGCAATTTGTATTTCCAGGACCATGCGGCGATAGATGCGTCCCACGCGGCCGCCGTGCAAAGCGCTGTCTAGAATCGATGCGGCGTACCAATCGGGATTTCCGCGCCGAGGCATGGTATAGCCGATCGCAATGGCCGGAAGCGGGCCGAACTTTTCCGGGACTTCGCCGCGGCGCTCTTCGGTTTGTGGCGGCTCGGAAACGTCGGCGTGCGGCGGCAGTGGGGACGCCGGGATATTTTCGAAGTGACGCTTCGCAAGCGCAATGGCCTCCGCAGGAACTACGTCGCCGACAATCACCACAACTGCATTATTCGGCGAGTAGTAAGTGTGAAAAAATGTTTGGACGTCCTGGAGCGTGGCGGCATCCAGGTCGGCGAAATCCCCGTAAAAATTGTGCGCGTTGGCCCAATTGCGAAAGGCGACCGGCGGAAGGTCGAGCCACGGAAAGCCGCCGTATGGTTGATTCATTACATTTACGCGAACTTCTTCTTTCACTACGTCGCGTTGATTGCGTAAATTTTCGTCGTCTACTTTCAGTGCACGCATCCGATCGGCTTCGAGCCACAGAACACGTTCGAGAGCGTTGGACGGGACGGATTCGAAATAATTGGTGATGTCGTAGTTGGTAGTGCCATTCAGCAAGCCGCCGGATGAATTGATCAGGCGGATGTGTTCCATCTTGCCTGCGTTTTCTGAGCCTTGAAACATCATGTGTTCGAACAGATGAGCGAAGCCGCTACGGCCGCGGGGCTCTAGGCGAAAACCGATTTGATAATAGACGCCGACTGTGACGACCGGCGCGGAACGGTCCGGCGACACAACTACGCGCAGGCCATTGGCTAGCGTGGTGTGCTCGACTGGAATGTGCAGATTCTTCACTTCTGATTCCTCCTGGGATTTTTCAGCGCGGATTCGAGTTGCTTTAGAGTTTTTGCAGGATTTTTAACCAGTAACCGCGCTGACAGTCGCGCCAGTGCGGCATACGAGTCGCTGAATTCGATTGGATGCCGGCGCAAAGCCCGGCGATGTTTTTTGATGGTCGCGTAATCGCCACGAGAAAGTGGGCCGGTCCATGCGGCTCGTGGTCCGTGCTTTTCGAAATTATCGAGCATCTGGCGCATTAGTGGTAGCAAGGCCTGAAGGGCTCGACCCCGCGTGAAGCCGAGATTCATCAGAATGTTTGTTGCGCTTTCCGTTAGAGCCAGCGCGTGACCTGCGACGAGCGTTCCGGCCGCGTGGTACGCGGGCTTGCTATTGCGGTCGATTGAGACCGGAGTGCCGCCGAGTGCCCGTGCAATTTCCCGAGCCGCGCGTTGCGCGCGCGGATGTCCTTCGGTCGTGAAAATAACTCCTTTCAGATCGGGCTGCGAATGGGTGGTAAATGTTTGCATAGGATGAATAGAGCCGGTGAAGGCGCCACATCGCGCGAGTGGTTTTAAAATCGTGCTGTCCAATGCGCCGCTGGCGTGCAACACCACTTTTCCGCGGCACTCTTTGCCTGCGAGTCGAGCCAGCTCTCGCGCTAAGACTGCAAGCGCGTCATCCGGCGCGGTTAACAGGATAACATCGGCATCCATGACCTCGCGCGTCAGTTGCGCGCCGGGATTTCCCGATCTGATCGCGCGAACCGCGGCGCGGGAAGTGGCTTTGGAACGCGTTACTACTGCTCCGATGCGCCATCCAAGCCGGCCCATACCACGAGCAAGTGTACGACCCAGACGTCCTGCGCCGACGATGGAAACGGAACGCGCCATGCGAGGTGATAGCATAGCGTGTTCACTCAAATACCGCCGGGGGATATTGTACCTTGCATTGGTTCTTGACGGGATTGCTCGGTTTCGCCGCGTTTTTGTGGCTGGTTGAGTCCATTGATATCGGCTTCGGAGCGCTGTCGATTCCTGCTTTGAAGAGCGTTGTGCCGCTTAACAATGGTGAGTGCCCGTCCGTTTCCATTTTGTTCGCAGCGCGCGATGAAGAAGAAAAATTGCCCGCTGCGCTGGATACATTCCTGGCGCAAGATTATCCGAACTACGAAGTCGTAGCTGTGAATGACCGCTCCGCGGACGCGACGGCAAGCATTCTCGAAAGGGCTGCCACGAAGAGTCAGCGACTGAAAGTCATAAGCGTTACTTCCCTTCCCTCTGGGTGGCTCGGCAAACCTCACGCATTGCAAAGAGCTTTCGAGAATTCGACTGGCGATTGGCTGGTTTTCACCGATGCCGATGTTCATTTCGAGTCTAATGTGTTGCGCTACGCGATCGCGCTGGCCGAAAAAATGAATTTGGATCATATGCCGATGCTGTGCGAGTCGAAAATGTTCAGCGTGGGCGAGAAAATCGCGATGACATTTTTTGGAATGGCTTTTTTGATCGGCATGCGGCCATGGCGCGTGAGTAATCCGAAATCCAGCAGTTATGTTGGCATCGGAGCGTTTCAATTGATACGGCGCAAGGCCTACGAAAAGATTGGCGCGCACCGGCGGCTGGCCATGGAAGTCATCGACGATGTGAAACTGGGAAAACTTGTAAAGGATGCAGGGTTCCGGTCTGGGATTGCCAAGGCTGGAACGGCGGTGAGCGTGTACTGGCATTCTGGGGTTCGTAACATCGTTCGCGGAACCACCAAGAATTTTTTTGCTACGACTGGATTCAGATTGTGGCTTGTTTGCATTCAAATTCCAGGGCTCTTGACGCTGAGCCTGTTGCCCTGGATCGCGTTGCCGTTTGTGCATGGTTGGGCGCGGGTTTTTGCGGCTGTTGCAGTGGTGTGTTCGGTCCTTGCGGAAGGCGGCGTGGCTTTGGAAATCGATATTTCGCCGGTTTACGCGCTGACGCATCCGATCGGGGCGGTGATTTTTGCCTGGATGCTGACGAGGTCGACGATTGTTACGCTGCGGCAAGGCGGGATTGAGTGGCGCGGAACGTTTTATCCGTTGGACCAATTGAAGCGCGGGGTGGTGTGAGTGACGGTGGCAATCACGGGATTGCAAGAGCTTCGCCAAATGCAAAGCAGCGGCAAACCGCCGTGCTCCAAAATATGGATTGCCACGCTGAAATCCTGGTGATGCGAGGGATTCATCAACCGTGGGTCACAGGTGTACGATTTTTTATTTTAGAAATGAGTAGCCGACGTAGATTACATGAACGTCGACACCGGGATTGAAGCTGTGGCGATAGGCATTTGAGACGTGTTGATATTTATAGCCCAAGCGCCAGACACGGTTTCGGGACGAATTGTAGAAGTCCATTCCTGCCTGAAAATCAAATGTGAAATTGAATTGCGTGCCACCGGGAATATCTACCGGGACTGGCCTCACCGATGCGATGAATCCGGCGGTGGAGGCGATATAAGGCTGGAAGAAGTGTTCGCGCCGGAAATTCAATTTCAGGCCCAGAGGATTGATGCCGCCGCCGTAAACAGTTTCGCGGCCGTTGGTGCAGTAGCCGTTGAGACTTGAGGACGACGAACAGGGCTGATATTTGAATTGCCTCAGGATTTCGAGGGGCACGATGTCCAGCGTGTACTGAAGCGAAGTCGAAGGACTGTCGTAGATAGTTCTTGCGTACCGGAAGGCTAGAGCGCCCAGCTGACGATCGGATGTGGTGCCAAAAACATGCGAGTTTCCTACTGAGTAGCCGCCCCAGATGCCGAATTCGTTGTTGGGCGGGTACAGCGGAGCTGCCGATTGCTTTTCTACGGTGGGTTGCGTTTGGTCGGCGGTTTGAGCGAACGCCGGAACGGAGAAACCGAACGCGAGGAGAACGGCAAGTGGTAGCCAATATTTGAAGAAGCGAAAGGTTCGCGGTAAACGCACCGCGAATGGAAGGCGCTGCGCGCCGTTTTTTACCCAGCGCTTCCGCGCTGGGCTAAGTTGTTTCGCGCCGACGGCGCTGTACCCCGCGCCGCGACTTGTATCGGAGCTAAAGCTCGAACCACCAACAATGGTTGAAGGCATTGGAAGTGTATTCATGGGTGTTTTTTGTCGCTGTTAGTTTGCAGTAAAGCTCCGAGCGAGGAAAGGCTGGCGATGGGCTGGCGTTCCTTAAAGCAATCTCAAAGCGTACCTATGCAGGCAACGCAGATGGTCAACTTCTGCCACGCCTGCGGCGGGGGATAAACTTTTCGCGCTTCGCTGGCGCTCCCGCGCCTGCTGCGAGACTGGCGTTTGCAGGGCTCGATTGCGGTTCCGCTGCATCGGTCGCTGCGTCTGCCGATCCGACCGAAACCGCTGCGGCACTGGCCGCCGCCGCGCCAGCTGCATCGGTTGCGCCACCGACCTCCAACGGCGACACCGTCGAGAAGATGGCGCCCATGTCGCGTTGCTTCAAGGCGCGGACGCGGTCGCGAATGCTGGCTGCACGTTCGAAATTGAAATTCTTCGCGGCTTCGCGCATTTGTGCTTCCAGTTGTGCTACGGCTTGGACCAATTGGGCTTCGCTGGTGATTTCACCGATTACAGCGTCTTCGGCTGGGACTGTGTGGTAATCGGCTTCGATGATTCTTGCCAGTTGCATGTCGACCGATTTGATGATCGATTGCGGCGTGATGTGATGCTCGCGATTGTAGGCTTCCTGCTTGGCGCGGCGGCGGCTTGTTTCGCCGATCGCCTGGCGCATCGAGTCTGTCATGTTGTCGGCGTAGAGGATGGCGCGGCCTTCCAGGTGTCGGGCGCAGCGACCCATCGTTTGAATTAACGAAGTGGCACTGCGCAGGTAGCCTTCTTTGTCGGCGTCCAGGATTGCTACCAGCGAGACCTCCGGCAGATCCAGACCTTCGCGCAGCAGGTTGATGCCGATTAGCACGTCGAATTCGCCGCGGCGTAGATCGCGCAGGATGCGGACTCGTTCCAGCGTGTCGATTTCTGAGTGCAGGTAACGCACCCGGATGCCTACCTCTGCGAAATATTCTGCCAGATCTTCGGCCATGCGTTTTGTGAGCGTTGTTACCAGGATGCGCTCGTTGCGGGCTGTGCGCTGGCGGATTTGTTCCAGGAGGTCGTCGACCTGGCCTTTTACCGGGCGGACTTCGACTTCGGGATCGACCAGGCCCGTCGGTCGTATTACCTGCTCCACTACCACGCCGCCTGTTTTCGTCAGTTCGTATGGCCCGGGTGTCGCGGAGACGTAAATCACCTGATTGGTGCGATGCTCGAATTCCTCGAATGTCAGCGGGCGATTATCGAGAGCCGAGGGCATGCGGAAGCCGTAATTCACCAGCGTTGTCTTGCGCGAGCGGTCACCGTGATACATGGCGTGTAATTGTGGGACTGTCTGGTGAGATTCGTCGACTACCAGCAGGTAATCCGACGGGACGTAATCGAGAAGCGTAGGTGGGGCTTCGCCGGGGAGGCGTCCTGAAAGATGGCGCGAATAATTTTCGATGCCGTGGCAATAGCCGATGGTGCGCATCATTTCGATATCGAAGTGCGTGCGCTGCACGATGCGTTGCGACTCGACGATTTTTCCCTGGCGGCCTAGTTCACCTTTCCACCATTCCAATTCTTCGTAAATACCCTGGATGGCGCGTTCTTTTTGGTCTGCTGGAAGCACGTAGTGCGTCTTCGGGTAGATCGGCTGCCGAGTGATTTCGCCTTCGCGGGTGACGCGGATTTCGCCTGTCAGCGGATCGATCTTGCGGATGACTTCGATCTGAGTGCCCCAGAGTTCGACGCGCACCGCTAGATCGTCATACGGCGGATAAATTTCGATCATGTCGCCGCGGACGCGGAACGTGCCGCGACGCAAATCTTCGCCGCGTTCGTATTGAATTTCTACCAGCTTGCGCAGGATTGCTTCGCGCGAGATAGACATGCCCTTTTCGAGCAGCAGCATCATCCCGTAGTACGCTTCGGGCGAGCCCAAGCCGTAGATGCAGGAGACCGAGGCGACGATGATCACGTCGCGGCGTTCGAAGAGGGAGCGGGTGGCGCTCATACGCAGCTTGTCGAGTTCGTCGTTTATTGTGGATTCTTTTTCTATGTAGGTATCGCTGGCCGGGACGTAGGCTTCCGGCTGGTAGTAATCGTAATAGCTGACGAAATATTCAACCGCGTTGTCCGGGAAGAAGGATTTGAATTCGTGGAACAGCTGGGCGGCTAGAGTTTTATTGTGCGCCAGCACAATGGTAGGGCGATTGATTTTCTCGATTACTTTCGCGATCGTGAAAGTCTTGCCCGAGCCTGTGACGCCCAGCAGGACCTGGTGGCGGTCGCCGTCGGTTACGCCGCGGACTAGTTGGTCGATGGCTTGCGGTTGGTCGCCGCGGGGGTCGTAGTCACTGGCTAACTTGAAGTTCACAATCGGATCCTCAGGGCGTCAAATGCGTCGCGTCGAAAACTTTAATTATAACGCAGATTGACGCCGCGTGCCGGCGACGTACAGCCGCGATCGCATCGATTCTCTTAGTCGAGGGACGCGACGATGGGACGGTTTCGGCGCAACGAAAGGCAAAGAGAGAGCCTTCGCTTTTACTCGGCGTTCCGAGTCCCTATTGTGTCGGCGAGGTTGGGGGTAGCAACGTGATTTCGGATTGGGTTTCTACGTGGCCTACGTAGTGCATTCTCGAACCTGAAAGGGCGCTGACTATTTCGAAGTCCATGCTTTGTGTGCCGGTTTGCGTGGAACGAGTGATCATGCCTGTTTGCAGCGAGATTGCGTCAAGGCTCTCGCCATTACCGGTCCATGTGCCTGAGGTGCGCAGGCCATTGTGACGATAATCTTCCGGAGTGGCGTCCGGGCTGCTCGGGCCGTGATGCAAGATTTCGAAGTGCGTCAGGATTACGGCGCAAAGTTGATCTTCTTTCGCGACAGGCTGGCTGGCTGCGGATGCTTGCGTTTTGTCAGACGGCTTGTTCGAGGAGTCGACGGATAACTTGGCCGGGGAGTTTTCGGATGCATTGCTTGTTGGCTTGTCAGACGAACTGTCGGACGTTCGGCACGGCTCATCGCGAAGGTATGTGGACTCCGTGCGCGTGACCAAGCCTGAAAGCGGCGCGCCGTCGAGCGGGCGTTCGTTGGTCCACTTCTGGCCGATGGCGATTCCTTCGTGAGGTAATTTCGCGCTGGCGGAAAGTGAGTTGATCCAGGCGCGAACCGTGCCTGCGGCTGATGGGTTCGAGAGTACGTCATCGAGGCCAGTGACTTTGGAAACCTCTCCGTTGGGCTCGATTGTAAATTCCATGGAGCGGCCTTGCAGGCGGTTGTATTGGTCTTGCAGCGCGTCGGCGGCGGGATCGTATGCGTCGCTTTCGGATGTGGCGCTGGCTTTTTCATAGGTCACGCGCAGACGCACCGCGCCTGCGGTGCCGTTTGCTGCCGCTGGCTGCGCATCGAGCACATCCAGACGAATTTGCATGTCCGTGACTTGCTGTAATTTTGATGCGGCTTCGGGATTTATGACAGGGGTTGTGGTGTTTCCTGTTGTTGTAGTGCGTGTTTCGATTTGATAGCGGAAGGATTGGCCTCCGGTGAACTTAGGGACGAGGTGGATTTTCTCGGTCAAATTGGCGCGTGGAGAAAACGCGAGAATTGCGAGGGCGGCTATTATCGCTGAGCAGAACAGCGTCGTTTGCAATGCGAAACTGTTTTTGCGCCGCGGCACGCGACACCGAGCATGGCCTGAACGTGGCGCGCTGAAGCCCATGGGGCTACATTTAAATCTTTGGCCTGCAGGCTTTGTGAAATGGAAGCGGTGATCCATCTCTTCTAAGGATATCAGGTGCTAGTACAAACGGATTGAGCTGATGCGATTGTTCCAGTTTTTGTTGGTGTAGGGACCTAGGCTCCACGTGCGCAGGTCGGCGATGCTGCGGCGTGTTGTGGCGCTGGCGCCGCCAAAATTTGCGTCGTTGTATATGGCGATAGTTAGGCTGCCATAGACTTGAATCGAAGAAATCTTGTCGTTGAAACTCGGCGGTACGTTGAGGCTAGTTCCCCGCTGTTGGCAAAAATAGTCACCGCGGTAATGCGCTTCTTTGAAGAAGCACGCTCCTACTCGCGGCTGATCCGTGGGACGGTGACCGTGACCTGAATCCCACCACCATACCGGCGCTCCGTCGTATAACGTAACGCTGAATTGAGCGCGGCAGCCACGGTCTACCCAAATGCCGAGACCGTCGTTGCCCCATGTGATACCTCGCGTGCACGGATTACTGCTCAATTGCCGAACCAGGTCCACCTGCGAACGCGGATCCCTGATGGCGCAGTATTGGCGGTGGCCCTTCTGCGATTCACAGGTGACTGTATAACTGCCTGGGCCCGGCGCAGGACTGGGTCCAGGCCCCGGGCCGCCATTTCCCAATTGAAATGTTGCGCGACAACCGCGATCTACCCAGATTCCGCGCGAGTCATATCCCCACGATTGATCCTTTATGCAAGGTGACTGGCTATTCTGATTCACCAGCGTCACGCCGCCGCGCGTGTCCGCAGCGCAGTAATTGCGCCCGCCATCGTTCGACGCGCAATTCATTGTGCTTTGCGCGTGACAGCGGCCGGGCGGGGCTAGAAGGAAAAGCGCAATTACGAATATTGCGGACATCCAACGGCTGATCATAAATTTTCGCTCCGTCAATTACATATGCGTTGGGGAAAGCAATTCCGGGTTCGGATGAGGAAAATCCTGAAATCGAGTCATCCCGGAACTTACGCCGTTGTTACTTTGCCAGAGTGGTTCGGAATCGCGGCGGGATTGTACTGCGCTGGAGATGCCATTTCAACTTCGCCTTAGACTCGCCCCGCGACACCATTTTATTTTTCGTTGGCGAGTAAGTTTTCTCGAGGCAGCTCTAGTACCGCTCAAATATTTGTGCGCACTCGAATCCATTTTCATTTTGCATACGTACTAAGAATGCATGCGTAGTGCGGCCAAAGTTATGCGGGAGTACCCGTTTGTTTAGTCGCAGCCAAACTCGCTAGGGCAGGCTTCGTGTGCTCGATGCATCTCGCTCGAGTGCAATCTCGACGAGGGTTCTTTTCTTCTGTCGGTATCCCCCGATACTAATCTCTTGTTAATTCCTGCAAATTTTAGGGCCGCTGCAATCCACTCGGCGGGTCCTGCGCGTATGAGCAACATGGGTGATGCACACTAGATCATCCAAAAAGGGGCAATCATGAAAGATGAAAATTCTGGAAAAGGCCACAGCTCTTTCGATCGACGCACGTTTGTAAAGCGAGTGGGTTATGTCGGCGCGGGTGCAGCGGCGCTTACCTTTCTGGGAGGCGCGTCCGCGAACTTCGGGGCACAACCGCGCGTTGCTCCTTTGAGCGGCATTCTACCCTGGGGTGATAGGCGGGAAAAGGAAGATACCGCCCAGGAAGTTTTTACGGCGGCCCTGATCGCTGAAGACCTGGCGACCACCATGTACTACAACGCGCTGGTCGGCGGCGTGATCCAGGATCCAAATCTCGCTGGCCCGGGTGGTACAGCAACCATGGTTACTTCGGGCGGCAGTTTAGCTAACGTGGGATATCTGCGCGGCGCGCTTTCCGAAGAAATCGTTCACGCTAATCTGCTTCGCGAATTGATCGGTGGAAAGGCCGCGTCCGGCGACCCGGTTCAGACGTTCTACTTCCCCACCGGTACTTTCGACACTCTCGCTGCCTTCTTCCCCGTACTTCTGTCGCTTGAGACTGCGTTCATTGGCGCTTACCTCACGGCGGTTCAGGAGTTCGCGGCGATGGCGGCGAGAGTTGGCGATGAGTCGTATGGAATCCAACACGATCCTTCGGGCAAACCTTACACCCGCGAGGACTTGGTTTATTACGCTAAGGTGGCTGCGTCGATCATGGGCGTGGAATCGGAGCACCGCACGCTCGCTCGCGCAATTCCCAGTGGGCAGACATTTGATGGCGTGAGCATCATCCCTGCCGATAACCTTAATTTCGAACAGACCGACGGGCTGAAGACTGTTTACAACGGTCCGAATTCGGCTGTCGTGGCGCTGACTCCGTTCCTGGCCGCTGGCTCCGGGTTGACCGGTTTTTCGTTTGCGACAGCGCTGGCCGATTCGTCGAAAGTCACGTTGCCGACGATGGGCGGTTTGCCGGCACGGTAAATCTGCTTTCCATTGGCGGTTGAAGGGCACGCAAGCAAGTGAGTGTTGTTCGCTTTCGCGTGCCCTTTTTTTTCTTGTCCCACCAGGTTTGACTGTTTGACTGTGACGTACCGCGCGATGTAAGTTCGAGTGTATGGCCCCTGAAACATTGAACAAATCTTCCGATGATAGAAAAGTTTTGGTTCTTGATGTGGGTGGAACTCACGTCAAAGTGCTGATGACCGGACAAAAGCAACCGGTAAAGATAGTGTCCGGCCCAAAGATGACGCCGGGCAAAATGGTCCGGCTGGTAAAGCAAGCTACGCGCAATTGGAAGTATGACTGCATTTCTATGGGCTACCCCGGACCGGTTGCTAGCGGCCACCCCTTACTCGAACCTCACAATCTTGCCGGCGGCTGGGTGGGATTTAATTTTAGGCAAGCTTTCGGCTGCCCCATCAAAATAATCAATGATGCCGCGATGCAGGCGTTGGGCAGTTACAAGGGTGGTCGAATGCTGTTCCTGGGGTTGGGCACGGGCTTGGGGGCGGCGATGATCGTGGACGGCGTGCTGGAGCCGATGGAGCTGGCGCATCTTTCCTACAAGCATGGAAAAACGTACGAGGACTATATCGGCCTGCGCGGATTGGAAAAAGAAGGCAAGAAAAAGTGGCGGCAGCAGGTGTCGAAGATTACCGAGAAATTGAAGGACGCGCTCGAAGCTGACTACGTCGTGCTGGGTGGAGGAAACGTCAAGAAGCTGAAAAAGCTGCCTCCTGGGGCGCGCTTGGGTACGAACGAAAATGCGTTCAAGGGCGGTTTTCGTTTGTGGCAAAACGACAGCCGCTCCGTTGCCGGGCAAAATGAAGCTAAGACAAAGCACGCCGGGAAAAAATAGCGCTGCCGGAAAACCTCGCCTGAAATCGCGAAACGGAAACAAGGAAAAAGCAGATCTCGCTGCGCTCGGGGATGACAGAGTTAATGGTTTGGGCTCTGAGAAATTCGGCGACGATTGAGGATCAGCCAAAGTCCACGGACGCCCTCTCCACCCCACGGTGGCCGATATCGGGGCAGTCAAAAGCTGCCGCGCTGAAGGCCGCGGCGCTACATTTAAACCCGTGTAGGAGCGGGTCTCAGACCCGCCCTTGATCCGAACACCCTCGGGCGCGTGACACCTCGCTATTGTTGCGGAGGTGTCGCCGTGTTCGGAGTGCCGGAACCGCCGATTTTTGTGCCGATAACTTCGCCAGAGATGATTATTTCTACGCGGCGGTTCTGCTGTCTTCCTGCTGCCGTGTCGTTGCTCGCTACCGGATTTGACTTGCCGTACCCGGTCGCGGCGATCTGAGAGGGATCGAGACCCTGCTGCACCAAGTAATCCCTTACTGCGTTAGCGCGCTGCTCGGAAAGCGTTTGGTTGAATGCATCGCTGCCCACGCTGTCTGTGTATCCTTCAACCGACAAATGCAATCCCGGATGTGCCAGCACGATGCCGGAAAATTTCGCCAGAGCCTCGCGCGCGGGCGGCTGCAAATCGTATTTGCCGAACGCGAACAGCACGTCGGCCATATTGACCTGGAGGCCTCGGGGCGTGTCCGTCGTCGGCAGAATGCGATTGAATTGATCCAGCAACGCCGCACGCAGGGCCTGCTTGTCCGCCTCGGCTCTGGCAGCTGCGTCCTGAGCTGCTTTGGCTTGCTGTTGCGCGGCTAAGGCCGCTGCATCAGCATTGTTACGGGCGGCGTCCGCTTCAGCGCGCGCTTGCGCTTCACGCGCCGCATCGCGCTCGGCCTGCAATCTTTGCATATCTGCTTGCTGGCGTGCTACCTCTTCTTGTTTTTGCCTGGCGTTGGCCGCTTCCGTCGCAGCATCTTGCGCCGCACGATCGGCCGCGGCTCTTTGGTCCGCCGCGCGCTTCAAGGAAATCGTCCGGGCGTCGGCTGCCGTTTGCACTGCGTCGCGAGCTGCCGCGATTACTTCTTTTCTGTTGGCTTTACGACTGAGCAAGGCGTCAGCATTATTCATGGAAGCAACTGCCTTTTGGTAAGCATCAGGCGCGAGCGTTTCCGCACCTGACGCCGCCGCGATACTCACCGCATTGCGCGCTTCATAAACTTCCAGCGGCACTTTGGGAGAGAAATTCGTAATCGGCTCACGCGATTTGGATACATCGTAGGTGTACTGACCGCGTTCGATGAGTTCGTAATTCGCGTTCACCGGCTGGAAGGTGCCCGTCGTATCGGCTCGGACCACGTTTTCGAGCACCACCACGTCGCTCGGCATGTTCACCGCAAAATACGGCTCCGCGGTGACAATCATGCCGAAGGACTGCAAGTTCGTGGTCACGGTCAACTTGCTCTTGGTGCCATCCAGCAGCACTTCTCCAAGGTTGCTGGGCTTGCCTTCAGGCGTAATGGCCCAAAGGACGTAGGTCAAATATTCCTTCCCAAACATCTGGGCCGATTGCATGTCTTTGAAATCGGCATTGATGACGATGGAGCCTCCCTTGCTGTCGACCTTGGCGGCGCCTTTGGCCAGCGGCATTAGCGGCGTGCCCTGAAAATTGACCATGGTCGAACCCATGCGATGTTGGTAGCTAATCGCAGTGATGGTCTTGCCGACCACGGTGACGTGATAGATGGATTGGTCGCGCTGCTGCGGATTCTGTTGTTGCGCGCTCGCTGCTGCGGAAAAAACGAGCGACGCTATACCGGAAACAAACCACGCCTTTTTCATTTTCATCGTTGGGACGCTCCTCAGTTTGAGTGGTAATTGTCGCTTTACGGCAAATTCATTGCAAGACCCATCACATCCCGAGGTAACTTGATTTTACGGGAAATGCATTGTATCTCGATTATTCAAAATGAGACAATCGCGCTGCCGCGCGTCATTTCCTTCCGCGCTTGTTTAGAACTTCGCGACAATATTCTCGCTTCAAAACTCGATTTCTGCGCGCCCCAGCATGTAGGATATCTAGCGATGATCTATCGTCGATTTTTTGTCGCGGCGCTTTTGTTGTTTTTTGCGCCGTCGGGCTTGTGGGCTTGCACTTGTTCGAAGGAACCGCCGGGCCAATGTCCGGGGCTCCAATCAGATGACGTGGTGTTCCTAGGCACCGTTATCGACGTTGCCGGTGTCGCTACTGATCCGAACGATGCTGTTCAGCAGGGCGCGGCTCCGATCACCCGTTACCATTTTCACATCGACGAACGCTTTGCCGGCCCCGACACGAAGGATATCGACGTTTTTTCCGGCGGCGATGATGGCGACTGCGGCTACAACTTCAAGCAGGGCGATCAGTACATCGTTTTCACACAGCAGGAAACGGAAGGCCGTCTGTTCGCGATTATTTGCAGTGACACTCGTCCTGTGAGCGAAGGGCGCGCCTTGCTGCCGCAATTGCGCGCCATGCGCAATCACACACGCGTGGCTTCCGTATTCGGCGTGTTGCGGCGCGCTGATCCTCCGTTGCTTGCTCCGACCGACGATCCCGATGATCCGTTGCCGCACATAAAATTGAAGCTGCGATCAAAATATGATCGCTTCTCTACCAGCACTGGCCCTGATGGCGTTTATTCCTTTTACGACGTACATGCCGGCGAGTATCAATATACTGCCGACCTGCCGGCTCGATTTGAATTCACGCAGAAGACGCTGAAGGGCGGATTGCCGCCTTTCAAGATTCCCAACGACGCGTGTTACGAATACAACGTGAATGCCCTGCCCACCGGCAAAATTCACGGCAGTGTCCTCGGTCCCGATGGCAAACCCCTTAAGATCGCTTCGGTCGAGCTGTATCGCGCGGATCAGTACAATCCTTCGCATCCAGGGCTGTGGAGTTTTCAGGGCGATACCGGCAAATTCGAATTCGATCACATTGGGCCGGGCGAATACCTGCTGGTCTTCAATCGCATGAATCGGATGGACCCGAACACGCCTTTTCCGCGCGCGTTCTATCCCGGCGAGGCAGAGCAATCCGAGGCAAAAATAATTAAGATGAAGGACGGGCAGCAGCTTTTGAATGCGGACATCAAGCTCCAAGAAGGTTATCCCACGCGCAATATTAAGGTTCAGCTTAAATGGCAGGACGGGCGTCCTCCGGGCGAGGTGACCATCATGGCCAAAGCCGATGAAGGAGAGAATCCTGCCGCCAGAAAAATTGGCGACGGTGTTTACGAATTCACGGTGCTCGAATCCGGTCGCTATACGTTTTCCGCATGGGACGATCTGGACCCGCAAAGGCTGAGCCAACGTCACGGCGATATCAGTTGCACGATTCCAGCACGCATCGATTCCGACGTGCGCACTGTTGACGGTGCCGATGCCGATACCAGCGACATCTCGTTGACCTTCATTCGACCACCTTGCAACTAGCCCCGCCGCGATTGACTTGTAGTTCCGCCGCTGCGTAGAATCCCTCGGCGATAATTGGGGCGCTAATCAGCAGATCGGAGTGAAATGAACAGGATCTTCGTAGTGTGTGCGGCGGCCTTGCTGCTCTGCGGCCAATCCGCGCGTGTAGCAGCGCAAGAGCCGAATAAAGATGCGAAACCCGCGCCCGATGCCAGGGCCGGCGAGCCCAAACCGCCGGAGGCAAATCCGCCGAAAGAAGAAACCTTCGTCACCGATCACACCACGCACATTGGCGGTCAGACAATCTCGTATAAGGCTACCGCTTCCACCACTCTGCTGAAAGACGACAAGGGCGAGCCGACTGCGCTGATATATTCCACGGCTTATACTAAGAGCGACGTGAAAGATCTCAGCCAGCGTCCAATCGCGTTTGTTTATAACGGCGGTCCGGGCTCGTCGTCCATCTGGCTGCACCTGGGGGCCTTCGGGCCGCGACGCGTGGTCAATTCGAACGCCGCATTCACTCCGCCTGCCCCTTATAAACTTGAAGACAACACAAATTCCCTGCTGGATAAGGCCGACCTGGTTTTTATCGATCCTGTGGGAACCGGCTTCAGCCACGCCGTGGGCAAAGCGCAGAACAAGGATTTCTGGGGTGTGGACCAGGACGTGAAGATGTTCGCGCAGTTCATAAATATCTACGTGAATCGCAACAACCGTTGGAACTCGCCGAAATTTTTGATCGGCGAAAGCTACGGGACGTTCCGTTCGGTGGCGCTGGGAAATTACCTGCAATCGCACGACGGGATGTACGTCAATGGGATCGTGCTGATTTCTTCGGTGCTCAATCTCGAGACGATTGTTTTCGCTCCCGGCGACGACATTTCATACATTTTGTATTTGCCCAGCTACGCTGCCGCCGCGGCGTATCAAAAGGTGTTGAAGGAACCGCCGTCTGATTTGGACACGTTTCTCACCGAGGCACGCAAATTTGCTGCTACGGAATACACAGACGCGTTGATGAAAGGTACGCACATTACCGATGCTGAAAAATCGGATATCGCCAAAAAACTTTCGTACTTTACTGGGCTGAGCGAAGACTACCTGGTGAAGGCGGATTTGCGCGTGACTCAGTCGCAATTCACTGTGGAACTGGAACGTACTCGCAGATTGACTACCGGCCGCTACGATGCGCGTTACACCATGCCTACGTACGATCTGCTGACCGAGTACGCCGAAGAAGATCCGTCTTATTTGGCCGTACGTGGGGCGTTTACCGCGGCGTTCAATAGCTACACGCGCGAAGATCTAAAAGTGACGATGGACCGGTCGTATGAGGTGCTGAACCCCGAAGTGAGCCAGAACTGGGATTGGAAACATCATGGTCCGGGGGACTCTGGTTTTTTTCCGGGCTTGGCGAATGTGGGAGGTGATCTGATCCACGCACTGCTTACGAATCCGCATTTACACGTGCAGGTGGAAAACGGATACTACGACATGGCCACGCCTTTCTTCGCGACTGAATACACCATGGACCATCTGTACTTGCCAGGGAATCTGCGCAGTAATATTCAGCTGGAGTATTACGGTGCGGGACACATGATGTATTTGCACGAAGAGGATCTGACCAAATTGAAGACTAATGTTGGCGCATTTATCGACGCTGGATCGAAATAACTCATCAATCGCAGGGCGGGTCTGAGACCCGCCTCTGCGACAGCACACAGCCGTACGCACAATCCCTTCGTGATTCTTACCTTGTTAATCCGTCGGTGGCGGGATTGCTGGGCCTTCGCCTTTTACGTAGTGTCCGTACCAATACAGGTAACGCTCGTAGCGATCCTTGATAAAAGACGGCCGCGAAAATTCGTGGAATTCGCCCGGGTAGACCACCAGCAGGGTCGGCACGCCTAGCCGTTTCAAACTTTGGTACATCTGCTCGCCGTTAATTACCGGGACGTTCCAATCCTGGTCGCCGCCCATGATTAACGTAGGCGTCGTGATTTTGGTGACCAGATTGAATGATGACAGTTTTTCCCACAACGCGCGGTTCTCCCAGGGAAGACCGAATTCGTACTCCCAACCGCGCGAATACATATCGTGACCCCAGTTGGTGACGTTGAGAAAACTTCCCGCGCCGGAGATGGCTGCTTTGAAGCGCGTGGTTTGCGTGATTATGAAATTCGTGGAGATTCCGCCATAGGACCAGCCGCCCACGCCAAGTTTGGCCGGATCCGAAATCCCCTGCGCGATCGCGTAATCCACCATGGCCATGTCGTCGGCATAGTCCTTGTTACCCCAGTCCGCGAAAATTGCCTTGGCGTAATCCACTCCGTAGCCTGACGATCCGCGGGGGTTCGGTGTCAGCACCACGTAGCCGTTCGCAGCATATAGCTGTGGGTTGAAATTAAATTCTGCATAGTATGCCCACACCGGTCCGCCATGTGGTCTCAAGATCGTCGGGTATCGAACCCCTGATTGATAGTCGGGAGGTTTGTATAGATATCCCGCAACGGTTGTGCCATCTTTGCTTTTGAAATGTACGTACTGCACATCCGGCAAGCGCAATTCGGCCATCAACGCGTCATTCATCGTTGTTAACTTGCGAAGTTCGCCGTCTGGCGGCAAATAATACACTTCGGACGGATGCGTCAGTTCGCCGACTACCGCTGCCACCGAGCCATCTTTGGCAACAGAATAGGATTCCACCATCTTTCGTCCGCCGATGGGCCGCGAAATTTCCCCACCGGTCGACGGAACGCGCAAGAGATTTTGAGTCCCGTCATCATCCGCGATGAAATAGATCCACTTTCCGTCGCTGGAAAATCTGGGCTCTGTAGAATTGCGGTCCAGCGCCATCGTCACAATCTTCGACTCACCTCCAGCAGCCGGCGCAACGCCGATGTGAAACGTCGCATAATCAAATAGCTTGGCGTCTAACTGCGTGGTGAATGCAATCCATTTTCCGTCAGGCGACCATACCGGTGCGCCTTCAGGTCCCGGGCCCGTGGTCACATGCACCAACGATTTGCCCTTGTCTGTATTGACCGCATCCACAGTCCAGATGTCAGTGTTGTAGTTGCGGTCCGGATCATCAGTATGGTTGCTGGCAAACGCGATCCTCGTGCCATCGGGTGACCATGACGGATCGGAATCGTCGTAATCGCCGGAGGTGATTTGCGTCAGCTTGCGGTCGACGATATTGAAGACATAAAGATGCGTGCGTCGCCGGTCGAGGTAGCCGATCTCGTCTTCCTTGAAATGAAGCCGGTCGATCACCCAAGGGCGCGCCTTTGGTTTTGCCTTGGTTTCTTTAGCCTTGTTACCAGCCACTTCGATTTCTTCGGGTTTTGGATCTTGCAGCAGAAGCACCAGCCTGTTGCTTGACGGCGACCATGCGAAACTCTCCACGTCCTGTACCGTGTCCGTCAACTTCTGCGCTTCGCCGCCTTCGCGATTTAGAATCCAAACCTGCTTTTTGCACTTTCCTTCATCGTCGTCACCGGTTCCGGTTCGCGCGGAAATAAAGGCGAGAAATTTCCCGTCTGGGCTCCAACGTGGGTGCGAAGAATCGAAGCCGGCCGCCGTGAGGGCGATCGCTTCTCCACCCGAACTGGAAATCATCCAGATGCGTTCTTTGTTTTTGTCCTCCTTCAGATTAGCAGTCCTGACCGTGTACGCGACCCATTTACCATCCGGGCTGATGTGCAGATCTCCGATTTCCTTAATTCGAAAATAGTCGTCGACGGTGAGGGTACGCTTCGCAGTTGCGGACGAATTCTGCGGTTTGCCGCGGGCGGGGACGGCGACGTCCTGGGAACGAGTAATGCCCTGCGCCAGCGACGCTAGAACGACGAGTGATGCAAATCGCCTGAGAAGATTCATGTAAAAACCTTTCAAAATCGGGTTCGTGAGCGCGGCCGCGCAGTATATCAGATGGCTTGCACGCGGAGGACTTCCGAATGCAAATCCGATTGGGGACCGCAACCAGTAAGAAACAGAGCATGGCCTGTGACTACACAGATGAAGATTTCTTGGTGAACGCCAAGCGTGGCAGTCTGCCGCGCTAAAGACCGCGGCGCTACATTGAAATCCGTGTGATTACTGCAGGGGATTCGTGATCTTGGGTTTGAACCCATCCATGGTGCGATCGTATTCAGCGCGTGTTAATGCAACCAGGGTCGTCGTGGCATGTTGGCCAGGTTGCTCGGTGAGAAGGATAACGGAGTGAGAGGTTAGCCACATTTCGCGGTGGGTTACGTACTGCACGCCGTAGGCATCCTGCGTCTGTTCATTACTCTCGGTTGTGGCTGGCCCATAAGATTGTTTCATTGTCGTCGCAATTTCCCCGTACGTGCGCCCTGTGGAATTGTTCTGCACATTCGGGGCGGTATAGATCAGCTCGACTTTCACAAGGTGGCCGCCCTCGAATGTAAAAGTGTCCT
This sequence comes from uncultured Acidobacteriota bacterium, assembly GCA_963703675.1. Lineage (GTDB taxonomy): Bacteria > Acidobacteriota > Terriglobia > Acidiferrales > UBA7541 > Palsa-295. Next base: position 140,165 of record CAVPFH010000023.1, read on the forward strand.
CGCGTTGCTCTTTAGCGTCGCGGGCAGGTTTTAACTCAGTATGCTTGCCGCTGATCGCTTCCTGGCGTTTGTCGGTCAGGTCTTCGCATATTTCTTTGGCTTTGCGTTTCGTCGATCTATCCAGGCCCTTCAGTGCGTTAGGCGAGCATGCGGTCATCGCATCCTTCTCGCGACCTTCGGAAAAGAATTGCTCGGCGGTTTCTCCCAGCTGATGACCGCCCTTTACATTGAGGGGCTCTTCTTGCGCGAGCAGACCGGCTGGGAGCGAGAGCACGGCGAGCGCGAACACTGCGATTATTTGCTTTTTCATCGTTTGCCTTCGCTTCCGAGTATAGCCTTCGAATTTTCCTGCAAGGGCTCTTCTTCATTGTGATGGGTTCAATAACACACTGTCCAGAATCCGGCGCATTTTGATTCTGGATCACAAATCGTAAATGTTTGCACTTTTAAGTTGATGCGCCGAAATGTACCTGAATGAAACATGCACAGTTCCATTGACACATACTGTCGACGTAATTAGTCTCCATTCAATGTCCATCTCGAACCGAGCTAATGGCTTTCGCCTTCGCTCCCACCCGCACCTTTTTGAGATTAATACCTGGGCGTGGCTGGAACAGCTTTCGACGCGAAGCGGGCATAAGGTAAAGCTTGCGGACGTTCCGGACGAAAAATGGGATGCGCTTGCGAAGATGGGTTTCAATGTCATCTGGCTTATGGGCATGTGGCGGCGCAGCCCCGAATCGCAACGGATAATGGTGCAAGATTCTCAGAATTTCCCTCAGTTTGAGCGCGCCCTGCCTGGCTGGAAACCGACCGACGTCATCGGCTCGCCATATGCAGTCGCGGAATATGTTCCGGACTCACGAATCGGCACGTGGGATTCTCTCGATCTCGTGCGAGACAAATTACACGCACGAGGCATGGCTCTGTTTTTGGATTTCGTCGGCAACCACACCGCGCTCGATCATCCTTGGGTCAGTCACCATCCGGAATATTACGTGCAAGTGGGACAGCAGGACTTGGAAAGGAATCCGTCGTTTTATTATTCAGCGAAGACGGCGAAAGGTACGCGCATCATCGCTCTCGCCAAAGACCCGTACTACCCTCCTTGGAAAGACGTCGCGCAACTGAATCATTTTGATCCTGCGCTTCGGGCGGCACAAATCGCCGAACTTCGAACTATCGCGAACCACTGCGATGGCGTGCGTTGCGACATGGCTATGCTGCAGTTGAACGACATATTTGCAAACGGCTGGGGCCATCTGCTGGGTAATCCGCTGCCTCCTGCCAAGGAATTCTGGATGGAAGTCCATTCGGCTGTTCCGAACCTGGTGTTGCTTGCGGAAGCGTACTGGGGCACCGAACAGCGATTGCTCGATCTGGGATTTTCATTCGTTTACGACAAGGCGTTTTACGACGCTGTCCGTGACATTAATATTCCGCGAATACGCGACCAGCTCAATACCGGTTCGCAACAGCAAAGTCATTTCGCGCGCTTCATGGAAAATCATGACGAGGCGCGGCGTCCTGAAGTTTTTGTCAACGATCGCCTGGCCTCCGCCGGCACGTTAATGGGGACACTGCCCGGCATGCGTTTTTATCATCAAGGCGAATTGGAGGGACGCAAAATTCACCTGCCCATTACGCTGCGGATCGCCGCCGAGGAGCTGCTGGATCCCGTCAGCATCGCGTTTTTCCAAAAGATTCTTCAAATCACGCAACAGGAAGTGTTTCACGATGGCGAGTGGAATCTTCTGCAGGTTGTGCCGGAAGGAGACGTGCCGACGGAAGGGTTGATTGTTTACGAGTGGCGTTCCGCGAATGCCTGGAAAGTGATTGCCGTAAACCTTACGAGCGTTGCTATGCAGGGACGAATACGTTTTGGCGACCACATTTCGCCTTCGCAGCAATACGATTTTCACGATGAGCTTGATGATGTGCATTATGCGAGAAACGGCGAAGAAATTCACAAAGTGGGATTATTCATTCGCCGCGAAGGGTTGCAAGCTCATCTTCTTGACGTGAAAGCGGTGCCTTATTGCGCTGTCGACGGTGCCGGCGATTCGTAGAGGACTACGAGGATTTGGTCCTACGATTGAATGCAGCGCCGCGGCTTGCGGTCATGCGGGCGCTGCTATTTCACGATGAGTGTCAGGAAATTGGGCAGCGTTTGCGTTTGGCCATTGAACGTCGCAGTCAACGTAATTGTGTACGTGCCTGGAAGCGTTGCACCGATCGGGTTTTTTGCCAGGTTGCCACAGGCCGCGGTACCCAGCGCAACCGTCATCAACGTCAACACTGCGAACGTAAGCGCGACGCGCCTGTCTCGTCGCATTATCAAAAATGCTCCGCATAGCAGCGTCGACAAAAGAAGCAGCTTTAATGCTGTTCCAGTTGCGCCGGGGCCAAAAATCAAGAGCGGCATTGCTGCCTGACAATACGTTTGTATGCTGAAGGCTACCTCCGCGGTTCCCCCAGTTAACGTCACAGTGCTGGGAATCACGCTGCAGGTAATTGTTGGGGTCGATGCTGTGCAGCCCAGAGTTACCGTTCCCGTCACACCGGGCGCCCCGGAGATCAACAGGCCGTAATTTGCTATTCCGCCGGGCGTGGCTGTGGCCGAGGTCGATCCGCCCGGGGGAACCGTAATGATGACCGATGTACCCAAATTAAATGTCGCAGTCACAGACGCGGCGGCCGTTACCGTCACAACGCAGGGGCCCTGGCCGCTACAAGCTCCACTCCAACCTCCGAAAGAGGATCCTTCCACGGGAGAGGGAGTGAGCGTGACCTGAGTTCCGCTGGCGAAATTTGCCGAACACGTGGTTGGGCAGTTGATGCCAGCTGGACTGCTTGTCACCGTGCCTGTGCCGTCACCCGCCTCTGTAACCGTCAGCACGAGATTGCCGGTTCCGCTTGCGAAGTTGGCGACGACAGAAGTGGCCGTAGAGATTGTAAACGTGCAGGGACTCGTGCCTTCGCATGTCGATCCGCCCCATCCGGTGAAGGTCGATCCCGCCGCTGGCGTCGCCGTTAAAGTGACTTGCGTACCACTGGCAAAATTCGCCGAGCACGTGCTTGGACACGTGATCCCAGCCGGAGCACTGGTCACAGCACCGGCCCCGGTTCCAGCTTCCGTCACGGTGAGGGCCACACCCGTGCCGCCATTGAAAGTTGCGGTTACCGTGACATCAGAAGTAGCGATTGGAATCGTGCATGAAGGCGGGTTGGTCTGCGGATTAGGGGGCACGCAATTCGGGCTGAAACCTCCGAAGGTAGATCCAGCGGCTGCGGTAGCAGTTAACGTCACATTGGTATTATCCGGAAACGCAGAGAGGCAGCTCGACGGACAGCTAATGCCGCTTGGCGTGCTGGTTACGGTGCCACTTCCAGTACCCGCATCAGTCACCATCAAGTTATTCTGACCGACGAGTTTTTCGCCGAAGACCGCTAGTCCTGACGCCTTGCCCGACGGCGTAATAAATGCACTGAGCTGAGTGCCGTCGGCTATGTTGAATCTGAAAACCTGCCCTGTAAACCCGTCGGCCGTCCAAAACGATACTCCATCTGGATCAAGATTCAACGCAAAAAGAACGTCTGGAGCCGGATTCGGCGTGTAGGTCATGATATGTTGACCGCTGGGATTTAACTCGACTACTACACTTGTATCTGCGACTAACAGGTTACCGTTGGGCAGGACGCGAAACGCATAGGCCGTAGTCCCAGGTAGATTGTCGCCGAAATCTGGGTTTTGCGTGTTTGTGCTGATGTTGTAACTCAATACGGAAGTGCCTTCCGAAGTGTACAGTAACGTTTTTTGATCTGGAAGAAGTTCGACCCAGTCGCTTCCGCGGCACTGACCCGTGACAGTGATGGTGTTCAGCAGGGAACCAGTTGAGCCAAACTCAAAAGCGTTCACGGGGCCCGATGAGGATCCCGGACAGACGTAAGTCGATGTAGCAGCGCCAACGAATACGTTTCCCATTTGGTTGAACAAAATCGATTCCGGAAAAGCAACTCCGTCGGCGCTCGCTGGAAAAGTGCCAAATGGACCAATCAAATTTCCGTTTATGCCGAACTCGACGATCCCGACCGGCGTCGTGCTATCGAGGCCATCAAACGTCGTCACATAAAGATTACCGGAATGGTCAAAAGCCATACCCGTTGTCTCAGTTTGTGTGCTATCCAAACTTCCCAAAAGTGTGCCGTCGGGCATATAAACGTCAACCAAACCAGTTCCGTCCGACACAAAAACCTCGCCCGGGGCATAAGGACCCGTGAAAACTGTCGTTGCCGCCGGCCGTTTGGGCCTGGGACCGTCGTCAGGATCCCGGTGGGTTTGCCCGGTTGTTGGTGGCGGCGCAGCAACGGAAATTTTGGGAGGCGGGGGAGTTGTGGATTGCTGGGGTAACGCGCCCGCTTGGGGGGCGAGCACCGCACAACATACTAATATGGCTGTTGTAAAGAGATAGGCGCGCAGTGCTCGCATCCAAACACTCCTCGTTCGGGGCTTCATCCGTGCGGGGAAATACAGCGCGAATTCTCTAACCCGAGACCCTTGCCCGTCAAGAGATAGTTTTGATTTCCCATTGAAAAGTTGGAGTTAGTTCACTATGATGCCGCGCTTCCCCGCATCACTGTGCGGCGGCTTGATGGAAACGGCTTCCTCCGAAACGCGGCGAACCTCTTCCCCTGAAGGCTCACTTTTGCGCCAGATCGGCTTTTTGCCGCTTTTGGCCATCTTTTATGGCTATACCGCTGGCGGACCGTTTGGGTATGAGCAGATCTTCCGCGATTCCGGGCCGGGAATGGCGTTGGTGTTCCTCACGTTTGTTCCCTTCTTTTGGAGTATTCCCATTTCGTTCGCCTCCGCGGAACTAAATAGCATTCTTCCTGTGCAGGGTGGGTTTTATCGTTGGAGCCGCGCCGCGTTCGGGGACTTCTGGGGATTTCAGTGTGGCTGGTGGAATTGGACTGGCACGTTTCTGCTGAATAGCCTTTATGGCGTGTTGGTAATGGACTATCTGAGCATTTATCTACCTTCGATTACTGGCTATACGAAGTGGGCTGGCGCTTGTCTTGTACTGATCTTGCTGGCTTATCTGAATGCGCGCGGAATTCAAGTAGCGGGTTGGCTTTCTGTGGCGCTGCTTGTTGCTGTGCTTGTGCCGGTTTCTTGGCTTTGCGCTGTGTCACTGTTTCATATGCGTCACAATCCGGTCGTGCCGTTTGTGCCGCCTGGGGCGCCGTTTGGCAGCGTTTTCGGCCGAGGGCTTGCTTTGGCTATGTGGAACTATGCGGGCTACGAACAGCTTTCCAGTGCGACCGGCGAGATGAGAGAGCCGCAGAAGATGTTTGTGCGGATTTTGGCTTGGAATACGCCGATGAATATTCTCACTTATATTCTGCCAACTACGCTTGCTTTGGCCGTGCTTGGGAACTGGCAGGAATGGCGGACGGATTATATTGTTACGGCGTCGCGATTGATTGGCGGACCCGCGCTTGGGGCGGCGATGTTGATTGCTGCGATGATTGGGACTTTGTCGCTTTCGAATAGCACGATTCTGTATACCACCCGCGTTCCGGCTACTATGGCTGAGGATGGTTATTTGCCTGCCTGGCTAGGGAAGATACATCCGCGGTTCGGGACGCCTGTGCGTGCGATTGCGCTCTCGACTGTGGTTTATTGCGTGCTGGCCAAATATGATGTGGAGGATTTGGTCAACATTTATATCTGGACGCGCATCGCTACTACTTTGCTGACTTTGTTTGCTGCCTGGCAGATGCGTCGGAAAAGACCCGATGCGCTGCGGAGTTTTCGGATTCCTGGCGGCGCAGTTGGGCTTGCGTACATTCTGATTTTTCCTGTGATTTTGTGTGGGCTAAAAATTGCGCAGAGCGAGGATTATGTTTGGAAGTATGCGCCTTGGCTCTTGGCTTCCGGGCCTGTGGCGTATTTGATTTTGCGACATGGATTTGGGTTGAAGCCTGTGCCGGAAATTGCGTCTAATATTTGAAGGCAGCAATCAACTGCTTAAACCTTGCCCTCAGGGGAAAAAGCCACTTTCTAGCCAAGGATCTATTGTCGGAGCTGAAGCCCCGACCCCCTAAAACCATCCCCACCAATCCGACTTTTCTATTGAACAGAGGACGAGATTGAAAATTCAAATCAGCCGGCGAGACGCCGGCGCTACGACCTGCCGCCTAAGTTTCGATGTCCGGCCCGCGATTGCGACAGACTGCTTCTAGCTTGTTGCGCCTAGTTTTTCTGAGACTGTTTTGGCTTGTACGAATAACAGCAAGTAGTCCCGGCCTCCTGATTTTGAGTCTGTGCCGGACATGTTGAATCCGCCGAAGGGATGGGCGCCTACCATTGCGCCTGTGCATTTGCGGTTCATGTATAAGTTGCCTACGTGAAACTCTTCTTCGGCCCGTTTGATTTTCTTTGGATTTTTTGAATATACCGCTCCTGTCAAGCCGAATTCGCTGTCGTTGGCCATTGATAGCGCTTCGTCGAAGTCTTTGGCTTTTGTTATCGCTAGGACTGGGCCGAAAATTTCTTCCTGGAAGATGCGCGCTTTGCGGTCTACGTCCGCGATCACTGTTGGCTCGATGAAGTATCCGTCGCCTGCGGCACGCTTTCCTCCTGCTACCAGGCGGCCTTCTTTTTTGCCTTGATCGATGTAGCCCAGGATCGACGTCATTGCGGCTTTGTTGATTACCGGGCCCATGTAATTTGCGGGATCCTCGATGGAACCTACCTTGATTTTCTCTACGCGCTCGACCAGCTTGCTCAGGAATTCGTCGTAGACTTTTTCGGCTACGATTGCGCGCGAACATGCCGAGCATTTCTGGCCCTGGAATCCGAACGCTGAGAGCGCGACGCCTTCTACTGCTGCGTCTACATCGGCTTCTTCGTCTACCACGATGGCGTCCTTGCCACCCATTTCCAGTACTGTGCGTTTAATCCAGACCTGGCCAGGTTGCGTCTTGGTGGCTTGTTCGGCGATGCGCAGGCCTGCTTCTTTCGAGCCTGTGAAGGCGATGAAACGTGTCTTCGGGTGCGTTACGAGCGCTTCGCCTGCTGTGCTGCCCGGGCCGGTGAAGAAACTGACGACATCACCCGGGACGCCGGCTTCGTAAAGAATATTGATGAAGATTGTGGCTATCGTCGGGGAGTCGCTCGACGGTTTTACTACCACTGTATTGCCGGTGACGATGGCAGCTACCGTCATGCCACCCATGATCGCTGCCGCGAAATTCCAGGGTGGAATTACGATGCCCACGCCTAGCGGAATATATTTCAAATAGTTTTTCTCGCCACGCATCGGGGTTAGTTCCTGCGGCGCGCCCAATCGCAACGCTTCCCTGCCGTAGTATTCGCAAAAATCGATCAATTCGGCGATGTCGGCGTCGGCTTCGGGCCAGGTCTTGCCGATTTCATAACAGAGCCAAGCGTTCAATTCGTATTTGCGCTTGCGCAGAATATCCGCGGCGCGATAGATGCAGGCTACGCGCTCTTCTACCGGAACACGTTTCCAACGGGCGAACGCTTCGTGCGCTTTTTCGACCGCTTCGTTGGCCATCGCGACCGAGGCCTTCTGGAATATGCCAATCACCTGCTCCGGGTGCGAGGGATTGTACGATTGGATTTTTTCGGTGGTGGTAACGCGTCGGCCGCCGATGGTCAGTGGGTATTCGCGGCCGAACATGTCCTTTACCTGAGCCAGCGCGGCTTCCATGGATTTGCGATTGTCCGGCTGGGAAAAATCGATGAACGGCTCGTTGGTGAATTCGCCGCGGCGCAGGTCGACCGCTGCTTTGGTTGAACCGGTGGTGATAGTCGAAGTCATGTCTTAAGCCTCGCTCTGTGCGTTGGTGCGCGGTTGATTGGCATACTATTTTAGCTCCCGGCGGGATAGCGAACAAGGAGACAAGTGGGGCGTGAAAAATTCGACATGCGTCGTGTCGGATGATGTAATGGTGTACGGACCGCGGTGCAAACTGTCCAAAAGTTCCGGGTAGAGATTTGCTGCCCGTTTGTTTCCAACGCGTTGCGGCATATCTAATAATTCACACGGGCCGATAGAGATTCTCGCTTAGGAAATGAGTGAGCTGGTACGTCAAACCTCGACGGGCGGGGCCCCGCTGATGCAATGTTCATTCGGTATGGTCGACGTGGTTGGGGGCTGCGCGCATGATTATTGGAGCATTTTAGCATCGCGGCGATGCAGTGGTCAAAAACCCGTGTGTGCACGCGTCGACGAAAAGACAGCTCATCGGCGGCCGTGCGCCGACCAGCGCCGATTTGCACGGGCTGCTTCAATACATCCTGTCACAGCTGTGATCGGATCTGTAGAGTTCGTGTGACAATTCGAAATTCATGGCTTCAGGGGCTGAAGCCCGCCCTTCCGTCTTTCGATTGATTGCGGCCATGATGAGTTCTCGCACAAACTCTGTAGCAGTGGTGTCTCTGTTTTCTTTGTTTTCGGTGTGTGCGAAGCGAGAGTAGGATGCCGCGCTGAACACCGCAGCGCCACATTTAAACCTTTTGCTGATGGCATGGTTCTTGCGTTACCGGTTTGTGTCAAGCGGTTTATTGACTTGCTTCCCTGCCGCACACTAAGATGACCGCGCCATGGCTGATCCGCTCCTCGGGCAAACCATTTCTCACTATCGAATTACGGAAAAGCTTGGGGGTGGCGGCATGGGCGTGGTGTATGAAGCCGAGGACTTGAGTCTCGGCCGCCGCGTTGCCCTGAAATTCCTTCCGGACGAATTGGCTCACGATTCCCAGGCGCTCGAACGCTTCCAGCGCGAGGCGCGTTCCGCTTCTGCTTTGAACCATCCCCACATTTGCACGATTTATGAAATTGGCCAGCAGGATGGGCGGTCCTTCATCGCTATGGAGCTGATGGAAGGAAAGACGCTCAAGCACCGGATCGAAGGCACGCCTTTGCGGATGAGCGAGGTGCTTGACATCGCGATTCAGATTGCTGACGCGCTGGAAGCGGCGCACTCGAAGGGAATTGTTCATCGCGATATCAAACCTGCCAATGTTTTCGTTACCAAGAACGAGCAGACGAAGGTACTCGATTTTGGCTTAGCCAAATTGACGACGGACCGGAACCGTGTAGCGGACACCGTAGGCGCTTCCATGCCGACGGATGGCGGAGAAACGCTGCTCACAAGTCCGGGCAGTTCAGTCGGGACTGTGGCTTACATGTCGCCAGAGCAGGCACTGGGCGAAGATCTCGACGGGCGCACCGATCTTTTTTCGCTGGGCATCGTGATCTACGAAATGGCTACCGGGCGGCAGGCGTTTCCGGGAACCACGTCAGCGGCTGTTTTCGATGCGATCCTCAATCGCGCGCCGGTGCCTCCTGATTCTTTGAACCCCAAGGTTCCGCAAAAGCTCGACCAAATTTTGAGCAAGGCACTGGAAAAAGATCGGAGGCTGCGATATCAGACCGCCTCGGATTTGCGCGTCGATTTGCAGCGGCTAAAACGCGAAACGGAAGCGCAGCCGGTAACGGGAAGCGGGCGGCAGGCAGCTACGGCGGAGACTTCTGTATCACGCGAAGCAGCAACTGCGCCGGCGACGGTTGTTCCGCCGCGCGCTCAGGCTTCAAGGAAATATCTTGCTGTTGGAGTGGCGGCTGTCTTGGGCCTGGCTCTAATCGCCGCTACATATTTCCTCGGTGTGCACGAGGGCCTCTCGCATTCGATTTCGCCGCCCACCTATCAACAGCTTACGTTCCGCGGAGGAACGATCCGGCTGGCGCGTTTCGCTCCGGATGGAAAAACAATAATTTACAGCGCTGCGTGGGAGGGCAATCCTGTCGAACTTTACACTACTCGCCCGGAGAGCCCCGAATCGCGGCCATTTGGGCTTACCGAAGCCGAGGTACTTTCCGTCTCTGTGAATGGTGAGATGGCTGTGCTGTTGAAAAGCCGGAACGTGGCCCCGTACATCAACGAAGGGACGCTGGGACGAGTTCCGCTCGGCGGCGGAGCCCCGCGCGAAGTTTTGGAACACGTGCAATGGGCTGATTGGTCTCCCGATGGATCGAATCTCGCGGTTATCAGGGAGTATTCCGGTCGAAGCCGCCTGGAGTATCCGATGGGAAAAGTTTTGTATCAAACCGGCGGCTGGCTCAGTCATCCGCGTGTCTCGCCTAAAGGAGACTCAGTAGCATTCATCGAGCATCCTTTGAGACGGGACGATGCTGGCTCGGTCGCGGTGGTGGACTTAGGGGGTAAGAAAAGGACTTTATCGACAGGATGGGAGACTGTGTGGGGTTTGGGTTGGTCTCCCACTGGGAATGAAGTTTGGTTCACCAGCACGCGAATTGGATACGGCCGCTATCTTTCGGCGGTGAACCTGGACGGCAAGGAACGTCTGTTGGCTCGCGAGCCAGGGACCTTAACGCTTCAGGATGTGGCACGCGATGGACGAGTTCTGCTGACTCGCGACGTTCCTCGCGTCGGGATGGTGGGACTTGCGCCGGGAGCGACGAAGGAACGCGATCTTTCATGGCTCGATTGGTCAGCCCCTCGCGATCTTTCTGCAGACGGATCTACTCTGCTTTTCACCGAATCGGGCGAAGCAGGCGGGGATAATTATGGGGCTTACTTACGTAAGACGGACGGCTCTGCCGCAATACGTCTGGGCGAAGGGAGTACTTTCTCCCTCTCTCCCGATATGAAATGGGTAGTAGGCGGTCTGCCGCGGCCACCGGTGCAGTATTATCTGCTGCCCACAGGCGCGGGCGAGCAAAGGCCGCTGACGAACGACAAAATTAACCATGCGGAGGCGCGATGGTTTCCTGACGGGAAACGAATCGTCTTTACTGGTGATGAGCCGGGACATGGTGTGCGTCTTTACGTTCAAGACATTTCCGGCGGCGAAGCGCACCCGATTAGTCCGGAGGGCGTGAACTCAAGTTTATTCGCGATTTCTCCGGACGGAAAGCTGGTCTCCGACGTCGGCCCCGATGGGAAGAGCTATCTTTATCCTGCCGAAGGTGGCGATCCGCGACCCATCCCAGGCCTCAAGGACGGTGACGTGCCGATCAGTTGGACTGCCGACGGCCGTTCGCTCTTCGTGTACCACCTGGGTGAGATTCCCGCGAACATCTACCGTTTGGATCTTGCGACCGGACACAAAGCATTCTGGAAGCAGCTTCTTCCTCCAGATATTTCGGGCGTGACGGAAATTACCGGGATCCTTATTACGCCCGACGGTCGCAGCTACGTTTACGAATATGCGCGCACTCTCTCCGATCTCTACCTCGTTAAAGATGTGAAGTGATTTGTTTGAGGTTCTCTCGCCAGTAGCTGGAACCGACTCGTGATCATAAGCTCGACTGGGTCTTTGAGCAGAGGTGTGAGCGAGACGTAATGAGTTCTACGAGTCCTGGGCTTTGGTGAAGCGCCTAAGGACCGGGTAGCATCCAATCATCGAACCGCTCAAGTTAGTTTCTAAGGGCAAGTGCAGGTCGAGGAGTCTCGTTCACTATGCGGATACCAAAACGTCTGATTGGATTTATAGCAGTGATTCAGTCGATTCTATTTTTGACGCATTATCTTTTCTATGAGACGTGGACATTTTCGATCGCAGAAAACCACCCCCAAGAGACGCTGTGGATCAAAATACTTCTTGGGCTACTGTCGGTAAGCTTTGTTACGGCTTCGCTGCTTGCGTTTCGCTATTCGAATGCTGCTGTGCGCGCGTTTTACAGAGTTGCTGCAGTGTGGGTTGGTCTGGTGAGTTTTCTGTTCCTCGCAACAGTTTCCTCCTGGATCATTTTTGCGGTTGTGCGGATCGCTGGGGTTGACGTTCAATTTCATCAAATCGTCGTCGCGCTGTACTCTGCAGCAGCGCTGGCCGGACTTTACGGAGTTTTCAATGCGAACTGCACACGAATCACGCGAACCACTGTGCGGCTTGCGAATTTGCCTGCCGCGTGGCATGGGCGCAAGGCGGCGTTGGTCAGTGATGTGCACCTTGGACATGTGCGCAATGGCGGTTTTTTGCGGCGGCTCGTTGCCAAGATTTTGAAAGAGGAACCGGATTTGATTTTTATTGCCGGCGATTTGTTTGACGGCACGGCCATTGACGCCACGCGAGCGGCTGAGCCTTTGGGCAAGCTGACGGCCCCGCATGGTGTTTATTTTGTCGCGGGAAACCACGAGCAATTCAGAGATGACAGCAAATATTTGCGTGCGATCGCGGCGGCCGGTGTGCGTGTTCTCAGCAATGAGAAGGTGGAGGCAGACGGGTTGCAGATCATCGGAGTGCCTTACCGACACGCGACCGTGGACGGGCATCTTGCGTCGGTGCTGAATCGTATCGGCGTGGATCGCGACCGCGCCAGTATTTTGTTGACGCATGCGCCTGACCGTCCGGAGATTGCGGAAGCTGCCGGCGTTTCTTTGCAGCTTTCCGGGCATACGCATTTGGGGCAGTTCATTCCTTGGAGCTGGATGGCGCAGAGAATTTACCGGCAGTTCGTGTATGGGTTGAGTTGGGTCGGGAAAATGCAGGTTTTCACTTCGAGCGGAGCGGGGACCTGGGGGCCTCCGCTGAGGTTGGGCTCCAATCCGGAGATCGTGGTGCTGGAGTTTCTGTAGCTGCGATTTATCCGGGGGATGAGGTGGCCCGCGGTATCGGCGCGATCACATGTAGCATTCCCAGTGCGGTCCGAGCGGGGGTTGCAGTGCCCGGTCTGGCTGAAAAACGCCACACCGGCCTCTACAAAATCAAAGGAATCGACACCTTCCAACACAGCCGTGGCCCTGGATATGTTTTGAATTAACGATTTACTTTGACTTTTAATATATCTTATGATACACACTAGTGATGTAGTTTAAGACTATCGAGGAGTTTAGAAAATGCATCGACATCACGATTATGCTTCGTTTGACCGTTGCGGCCACCATGGGACTTTTGGACGGCGCGGACGATTCTTCCGGCGCTTTGGCGGCGCGTTCATGGGTGGGCCGGGAATGAGACTTGCCAAAATGCTGGCTTCGGGCGATTTGCAACTGATTATCCTGGCGCTGCTCAGCGAGAAGCCGCGTCACGGGTATGAAATTATCAAGCAGGTCGAAGAACATTGTAGTGGAATGTACTCTCCTAGCCCAGGGATGGTCTACCCGGCTCTGACTTATCTCGAAGAGATGGGCTACGCGGCTTCGGAATCCGAAGGCGCCAAGAAGCTTTACAAAATTACCGAGGCCGGTAGCGCTCATCTGAAAGAAAACCGTGCCAGCGTGGAGGAGACACTCGATCAGCTGGCGCGTCTTGGGAAGAAGCTCGCGCAATTCCAGAAGCAGTTCTCCGAGCAAGAGAATGAAGAACGAGAAGACTCGGAGGACGATTCTGGAAAAGGGATTAAAACCGAGTGGCGCACGGCTAAGAAGGAATTTCGCGAACTGCGAACTGAGCTGAAGGCCGCGCTCTACGAGAAACTTGATGCCACGCCGGAGGAGAGAAAGAGAGTTTTCGATGTTCTTCGCCGGGCCATCGAAGAAATCCGCGGCAAGAAATCCTGAGTCCGGATGTAGGTGAAAGCTCCGCGGGAAGGCTCGGCGAGCGACCCGAAAGCGAGGCGCCAGGACGCAAAACGCAGATAGCTGCGATCCGCTTACTTTTCGAATCTTGCTCTTACGCTTTGGTGCAGTGCCGCGTATTATTCGGTGTGAGGAATTGCAATTAAGATGCCGCGCTGAAGGCTGCGGCGCTACATTTACACCTTTCGATTCTGCCGAAAGTTTGCTTCCTCTTGCTTCTCCATTCTTGCGCCTTGCAGCATCATATCTCTGCTCTTCTTCCTGCCGCTTCGTGATAATTTGAAAGCCTTGAAAATGCCTGGTTACGTGCTGACGTTGAAGTGCTACGGTTTTCACTGCAAACGCAAGTTTCGCTCTCCAATTAGGGCTGTTACGCTATTTGGCGCGCTCACTTCCCTGACGGCTTCTTCGGGCTTGCGCAGGGGTGGCAGCGCCGCTGCGCGCTTGTTTACGGTTGCGATCGCTCTCGTAAGTTTGTTTTCTCTTCATGCGCTCGCGCAGCAGGTTGATTCCACCGATGCTCCTGTTGTGGTGCAGCCTGGCCCGCCGGGGAAACCTAGCAAGGTGCTGCCGGCTTCGACCCGCGGGACTTTGCCGCCGCGATCGCGGGCTGACATGGAGTTCATGCAGGGGATGATCATGCATCATGCGCAGGCTGTGGAGATGACTGCACTGATTCCGTCGCACACCGAGAACAAGGAATTGCGAGAGCTGGGGGCGCGCATCAGCAGCTCGCAGTCGGATGAAATTAAATTTATGCAGCGATGGCTGGCCGCTCGCGGTGAACCGATTTCGTTGCCTACGGCAGGAATGCCGGGCATGGATATGTCGGGGCAATCGAGCGCTCAACCCAAGGCGGGATCGCCAGACACGGATAAGCCGGGCCAACCAATCGCGCAACCGATGGCTCTTATGCCGGGGATGCTGACGCCGGAGCAGATGCAGGCGTTGCGACAGGCGAAGGGCGCGGAGTTCGACTATTTGTTTTTGACTGGGATGATTCAGCACCATGAGGGCGCGTTGACGATGGTGAAGGACTTGTTCGATACCGCAGGCGCGGGTCAGGATGCCGACATTTTTAATTTTGCTACCGATGCGGACAACACGCAACGGGCTGAGATCAGGATCATGCAGTCGATGCTGGATAAGAAACCGTTTGAGGAGAAACGATGACTCGATTGAGCAATGATGTTTTCCGTCTGCGTAGATTGGGTTTCCGGTTGGCCGGCGTGGGCGTGGTTGCGATGGTTTTGAGTTGCGCCGCGAGCGCGAGACAGGAACAGCCACCGGCACAGACTCCTGAGCCGCAATCCTCCGCGCCCCAGGCCTCCGCATCCTCGACTCCTGCCCCGGAATCCGACAAGGACCAGGACATGCAAAAAAATCCGTTTGCTGTGGAGCCTGCTCCGCCACTGCCCGCCGGTATGACTGGGTCGGATGCGAACGATCCGCGTTTCAAGCTGACGCCCGGGTTGTATGACGCTGGCGAAGCGTCGATGGGCTTGAGGCACGTGCTGCTGCTCAAGAAGCCTGATGCGTTTCAACTCGGGACCGATCAGCCGGATGATCCGAAGGTGAAGGAGATGGTTGGGCAGCTCGGTTTTCCCGGCACTTCGAAGGCGCCGAAAGACCTGCAGCTGGAGATTGCGCAGCTGGCATTTTCGAATTCGGACATTGCATTCCAGGGGAATCACCTGTTTCAGGGGAACTTTTATGGCATGAATATTTTTGACATTTCCGATCCGGCGAAGGCTTTTTTGCTGACTACGATGGTGTGTCCGGGCGGACAGGGCGATGTGTCGGTTTACAAAAATTTGATGTTCATGTCGGTGGAAATGCCGAATGGGCGCATTGATTGCGGCACGCAAGGGTTTCCGCCGGAGCCCGAGGGCCCACCGGAGCCTCCGCCGGCGCCCGGGCAGAAGAAAAAACGTCATATACCGGTGGCGCAAGCGGACCGTTTCCGCGGCGTGAGGATTTTCGATATTTCGGACATTCGGAATCCCAAGCAGGTGGCCGCGGTGCAAACTTGCCGCGGGTCGCATACGCATACTTTGGTGGTCGATCCGAATGATAAGGACAACGTTTATATCTACGTGTCGGGGACTTCTTTTGTGCGTCAATCGGCAGAACTGGCTGGGTGTTCGGGCGGCGCAGAGCCGGACAAGGATCCGAATACCGCGCTGTTTCGGATCGAGGTGATCAAGGTGCCGGTTGCTGCGCCGCAGGATTCGAAGGTCGTGTCCAGCCCGCGCGTTTTTATGGATGCGCGGACGGGTGCGGTGAACGGACTGAACAATGGCGGAAGCCATGACCAGGACGCGCAGAAGGCCAAGGACACGGACCAGTGCCACGACATCACTGTTTACTCGGCGATTGGGCTGGCTGCGGGCGCGTGCTCGGGTAATGGGATCTTACTGGACATCAAGGACCCTGTGCATCCGAAGCGCGTGGATGCTGTGAACGATCCGAATTATTCGTACTGGCATTCGGCGTCGTTTTCGAACGATGGGACCAAGGTGATGTTTACCGACGAGTGGGGCGGTGGGCTGGGGGCGCGGTGCCGTCCGAACGATCCCAACAAGTGGGGCGCGGATGCGATTTTTCATCTGGAGGACGACAAGCTGAGTTTGGCGAGTTATTACAAATTGCCGGCTGCGCAAGGCGATACCGAAAACTGCGTGGCGCACAATGGGTCGTTGATTCCTGTGCCGGGCCGCGATATCGAAGTGCAGGCCTGGTATCAGGGCGGCGTCTCGATCGTGGATTTCACTGACGCTGCGCATCCGTTTGAGATTGCTTATTTTGACCGTGGGGCCATCGATGGCAAGACGCTGGTGCTGGGCGGCGACTGGTCGGCGTATTGGTACAACGGGTACATCTACGGTTCGGAGATTGCGCGTGGGTTGGATATTTTTGAACTGACGCCTACGAAGTTTTTGACGCAAAACGAGATTGACGCGGCGAAGACTGTGCGCGCGTCCGAGGAGAATGTTCAGAACCAGCAGAAGATCGTGTGGCCTGCGAATTTGGTGGTGGCGAAGGCGTACGTGGATCAGTTGGAGCGTTCGCAGGCTTTGCCGGCGGAACGAATGGCAGCCGTGCAGGAGGCGATCCGTGGCGCGGAAACCTTGCACATGAGCAAGAGCAGCGTGGCGAAGCTGAAGCGCACCGCGGCGTCGTTGAACGCTAGCGCTGCTACGGCGAAGAGTCCGTCTGATGCGAAACGGTTGCGAGCTTTGGCAGAGATACTGGAGCACCCGGCAGCGTGAGCACACATCCTTGACAGCATTGAAACGATCATAGGGCCGAGGCGAATATTGTCGAGCGGAGCGATTCGCCCACCTAAAGGTGGAAGTACAAAGGCACATCTACAACTTGAGTGCTTTTCTGTTTTTTTCTGACTATGGATTGAATTGTAGCGGATACTTTAGTCTCTCGACGCTTACTGTTGTGGGTAGCATTCTGCGTTATACTCCGCGCATACCGCATTTCAGTGATGGAGCCGCTTATGTCCTCTTCCCCACCGCAACAACCTACCGATGCTCATGCTAAGGCGCTGGCGATCAATCTCGAGGCTTCTATCTATGGCACTTTTGCCGAGATCGGAGCGGGGCAGGAAGTAGCTCGCTGGTTTCTCAGCGTTGGCGCAGCTTCAGGTACCGTCGCGCAAGCTATCTCTGCCTACGACAAGACCGTCAGCGACGACCTTTACGGCAGCGGCACGCGCTACGTTTCGAAAGAGCGACTGCTGGCCATGCTCGATCGCGAATATCAAATTCTGTTCGACCGGCTCGACAAAGACCGCGGCGCCAATACCCGTTTTTTCGTTTTCGCCGATACTGTCGCTACTCGAAATTACCAGGGAACCAACGAACAGCACGGATGGCTGGGCACGCGCTTCCAAACCGAGCCCAAAGGCCAGCCGAATGAGATTCTTCTACACATTAATCTGAGGGATTCCACCGCGCAACTCCAGCAGGAGGCCGTCGGGACCCTGGGAGTGAATCTCATCTATGCCTGTTATCACCAGCGATCTTCCCCGGTGGAGTTTCTGGCGAGCCTGCTCCAGGATTTGCCTCTCGAACGGGTTGAGATCGACGTCCTTGAACTTACAGGCCCCGTTTTCGCTGCTGTGGATTCGCGCCTGTGGTGCCTGCAGATGCTGCGCAGCGGCTTGTCGAATGCCTTCGTTTTCGATTCCGGGGGACAAGTAGTGGAACCGGCTACTACTCTTCGCAAGCGCCCTATCCTGGCGCATTCCACTCTGCACAGCGACTTCAATGTGTCCGCCGCAGTCCCCTTTCAGGGTGCGCGGGAGCAGTTCCTGGCTGAAGGGAAAGGTTCCGATCATGAACCGGTCGCTATCCACATGCTCACTAAACCTAACCTCACAGACTCGGCCTCTGATAGCGCGGCATTGCTGGCGCTGATCGAAAAACTGACTCCGCAAGGCGCGGTTGTCGTCACGGATTATAGGGAAGGTTACCAGATCGTCGACTATCTTCGGCGCTACACAGCTGCGCCTATCCGTTTGATTTTCTGGATGTCAGATATTCTTCGGATCATGGAAGAAAAGTGGCTTCAATCTGAGCCAGGCGCCGTGCTCGAAGGTCTTGGCCGTCTGCTCCTAACCGATGTGACCATCTACGCGGTTCCCATGAGTATGGAAGCGTTCGTAGCCGCGCTCGGCACCATGCCGGAAGTTACTGTGCAGCAGCCCGCTGACGGCGATTTAATAACGCTTGACCACTTTCTGCCCAAGCCGCCTATGGAGCATCTCCTCCGCTATCTCCGTGCCGCAGAACGCGTCGTTCCCCTGAAGGCCACCCAGGCAGTCAGGCCCGGCTCTACCCACTAAGCGTCCAGCCTGGTCTGAATTGATCCAGACGTTGTGGGATCGAAGGACTACCTGGCGCCCTCTGGACGCGAAGGAAATAGTAAACGCGCTTGTGGCAGATCAATAAATGGTTTTGAAAATCTGTGCTGAATACCAGAGCGTTGCAGCAGCACTGGCGATGGCCAGGGTCATCAGGATCGCAAACAGCGTCGAGAGTGTGCGGTGAATCGCAGCTCGCAGTGTGATCGCTGCTGCCACGAGGATTCCCAAGTAGCCAAAAGGGCGGGACACTTCGTACAGAAATCAGGGGCCTCCTAGTGTTGGCCCCCCAATTGCTGCTCGACAGTTATGGAAACGCAATGGCGAAGGGTGGCGTCACGGTGCCGACGGGAACGTCGCCGTATGAATATGTTGCCAGCATTTGCACCAACACAACGTCTGATTGCCAGAAAAGTCTGGCCGCCATCGACGGGGATGCCGCCTCGGCCGTTCGGGCCGATGCCAATGGCGACGGAACTTTGCCCGGCGTGCCTCCTGGCACGTATTTTCTGATGGTCTCCACTCGGTACAACAATCAGGGGTCGTCTGGGGCCGGTCTACTCAGGTCAGCGTCTTCATAGCGTGAAGAACATTCTGTTCCGCATTTAGTTACTGGATCTCCGGGCTCTATCACGCGGCGTAGCGCGCTGGTATCGAAGAAAAGGATTACGGCATTTAGCTCTCATATTAGTTGGTGGCTGGAAGGCAGGTCAACGACGGGGAATGGTGTCGAGCCTCCGGCGCTTGTGTGGTGGGAAGATCGAAAAGGCGAGATGTTAGATGTGAATGTTGAAGCGCTGCGCAGATTAGGGCTGGTCCTCTGCAGACAGGCACTACTCGTAGCGCACTGCGACGATGGGATCGACTCGCATGGCGCGACGAGCTGGGACGTAGCAGGCCGCTAGTGCTACGAGCGTCAACACGATTGCGACAACGATGAATGTGGCTGGGTCGGTTGGCTGGACACCATACAACAGCGTGGCCATTAGCCGTGACAACGCCAGAGCTCCCGCGATACCGATGGCCGATCCCAGTATTGCCAGCGTCATCCCTTGTCGAATGACCAAGTGCAGGACGTCGGACGGGGTTGCTCCTAGCGCGACACGGATGCCGATCTCATTTGTTCGGCGCGATACTGAATAACTCATCACGCTGTAGATCCCAATTACTGCCAGCAACAATGCCAGCCCCGCAAATGCGACGAGCAGCAGCATCGTAAAATGTTCTGGCAACAGAGACGCGGAGACCGAATCGCCCATCGTTCGGACATTCAGCAGGGGGACTTCCGGATCTATCTCCCGGACTGAATTCGTGATCGCCGCGACGACCTTCGATGGATCCGACTTGGTGCGAACCGTAAGGTTCATTCCGAAGGAACTCCATTCTTCACCGGCTGCGGCAGTCATTTGCGCGAGAGGAGCATAGAGAGTTGCTGCCGGGCGGGTTTCGTTCATGGCATTTAGTTTGACGTCGGCCACGACGCCTACCACTTCGCGCGTTACATTCGGAAAAAAGTACAGCGTCAGGCGTTTGCCGATCGGATCTTCGTTCGGCCAGAACTGCTTGGCCATCGATTGGCTGATCAGCACCGCACCGGGGCGGCCTGCGGCGTCTGAGTCGTTGAGGTCTCGTCCGCGCAGAAGAGGTATACGCATCACACTCATGTACCCCGGGCTGGTGAGGCGGACATCTACCTCTGGGAGATCTGCCATGGGTAACTTTGGCTGGCCTTCCACCGAAACCGGTTGATGCGAACCGTTATCGCTTAGCGGCAGACTGTCAATGAGTCCAGCGGACTGAACTCCGGGCAGCGCGCGCACTCCAGCCAGGACGCGGTTGAAGAATGCGATCTGCTGCGTCGGCTCTGTAAACTTCCCTGTCGGAACCGATACTTCCATGGTCACGACGTTATTCGGGTCGAAGCCTGGATTGATATGTCGCAACGTCCATAGGCTGCGAATCATCAGGCCGGCGCTAACTAACAGCATGAGGGAAAGCGCGACCTCGGACACTACGAGTACGTTGCGTGTGCGGTTTCCACCCGAGTTCGATGCGGTTCGACCGAGGCCTTGCTTCAGTGCTGCGTTGAGGTCGGCTTTGGCCATGCGCAGGGCCGGCAGCAAACCAGCGGCGAATCCACTCAGGAGCGAAATGGCCAGTGTGAACGTCAATACCCAGCTATCGAGAGCGATCTCGTTCGATCGCGGCAGCCGCCCTGCGAGAAAATCTACGATTAACACCACGCCGTAGTGTGCGAAGAGCAAACCCAGCGCACCTCCTGCGAGAGCTAGCAGAAGCGATTCCGTTAGCGCTTGTTGCAACAGCCGGCGGCGGCTGGCGCCTAATGCAGCACGGACGGCGACCTCCTTCCGCCGCGATAGCGCTTTCGACATCGCGAGATTTGCGACGTTTGCACAGGCGATCAGCAGCACGAATGCTACCGCGCCGAGCAGAATTAATAATGCCGGGCGCACATCGCCAACCAGATCCTGGCGCATGGGGACTGCAATCGCGGCCCAGCCTTTGTTGTCTTTCGGATAGGTCTGCGCCAGGCGGTTTGAGATGCTGTCCAGGTCGACTTGAGCCTGTTTTAACGTGACGCCCGGCTTCAGGCGGGCGATTACTCCAAAATTGTGGTCCTCGCGAATTGCACGCTGCTGATCGCTCCACGCCAGGGGCTTCCACATTTGTGGGCGATCATCCGGATCACTGGAGATCGGAAATTCGAATCCAGGTTCCATGATGCCGACCACGGTGAAGGCCTGGCCGTTGAGTTCGATGTTCTTGCCGACGATGTCTGGATTCGCTGCGAAGCGGTTGCGCCACAAACCATTGCTCAAGATTACTTCGTGGTCGCGGCCCGGTTCATCTTCGCCGCTGATAAAAACTCGGCCAAGTTGGGGCTTTGCGCGCAGGATGGAAAACAGGCCGTTGGTTGCGGCGACCATTCGAATCGCTTCAGGGTGGCCTGTGCCGGTCAACGTGTAGCGGCCAAATCCGTATGCAGCCATATCCTCGAAGGCTTGATTTTGACTGCGCCAGTCGAGGAAGTTGGCTGGCGAGACCGCGAACGTTGGAATGCCCGGAAACGATGTCTGTGGCGGCGTGTGCCAAACCTGCATCAGGCGGTCTGGCTCGTAAAACGGCAACGGCCGCAGTAAAACGGCGTTTGCAACACTGAAGATTGCCGTATTTGAGCCGATGCCGAGGGCAAGGGTCAGTATGGTGACTGCAGTGAATCCCGGCGATCTCGCCATTGTCCGCAACCCGTAACGCAAATCCTGCCAAAGTGTTTGCATAAGCGCACACCCCTAATCCGATGGGATCAACGCAGGTATCTTGCCGAATTACCTCGTATTTAAGTTTCTGCCCTATATGAGGTTATGTGCCTATCAGTTGGATGGCGCGGTCGAAATCGTTCGCTAACGGGAGAAAGCTGTCGCGCAGCCGGACAGCAATTGCGACGGATTCCTAGTTGAAAACCCTTGGTCCGGGCAAGCGCTGCCGCAGCCCTCAGCGAGGCTTTTATTTCTGGCTCAAAAGATACAGGTCGGCGTGGCCGCCGGGGCGGGCGTAGACTACTGTGGAAAGGTCGGCTGAATAATCGTAGGCGTTGCCGCCGCTGACGAGAGGAAAAGCGAATGGGAGCTTGAGCGCGACCTGTGGTGCGCCGATGAGTTTTCCATCCTGCCAACCTTGGCGATAAATTGTGACGTCGTGCTGCGACGGGACCGCGTACGTGAACGACTTGCCATCCTTGGCAGTGGTGATGCCGAACGTTACGACACCGGGCAAAAGAGCCGTACACTTTTCGTCGACGAGAGAGAGCTGGTAAATTCCCACTTGTCCTGCACCGCCCCGCAAAGTCAGCAGGTATTTGCCTCCCGGCGGTACGCTGAAAGCAATCCCACAAGGCTCGGTGAGCTTCTTCGGCGTGGAACCTTCCACATTCTCTTTCCAGATAATACTGTTCGAGTTTTCGTAGCTATTCAGATACACGGACTTCCGGTCGGAGCTCCACAGCACGTTCTGGACGGTAGCTCCGGACCAGGACAGTGGCTGTAGGCCCGAGCCGTCAGCCGCCACGATGTAGGGTTTATCCGTCGAGCCGGTTTTCTCCGAGATGAAAGAAAAACGAGAGCTGTCTGAAGACCACGTGCCTGTTGCCAGCGACTCCGCAGAGGTGATTTTCGTTTTGTTGCTGCCATCGATGTCCGCCACCCACAGCTCGTTCCGGTCTCTCGACGGAACCGTGATATAGATGATTCGCTTTCCGTCGGGTGAGACTCCAGGCTGCGTGGCGTTTTCAGACGCAATGTCGGTGGACTGCTTGGTGCGGGTATTGTAAGCCGTCAAAATTCCGGAAGACTTGCCGTTGACGATGTAGAGACCTTTTTCTCCGGGGGCGGGCATCGGCCAGGTGTCTGGGCCGGTTCCCTGCGTAACCTGCTCCATTTTTTTGTCTGCAAATCCGTACTTCCAGATGTTGGTCAAGCCGTTTACCGTACGGCTGAAAAGGATCGTGTTTCCCGGATCGGCCCACACTACCCCCGCCGCATCTCCGGGAATCTCGGCCAAATCGGTTGCTGTTTTTTTGGAGATATCGACCTGGTAGGCGTGGAAGCCTTCCAGGGCAGAAACCGGATCCGCGGTGAGCACCAGCAAATGGCTCCCGTCGGCATAGGGCAGGATTCGGCCGATGGGAAGTCCGGCAACGCTAAAACCATATATCTTTTCCTCATCCAATCCGGATTTGCTGGCGCGGACGATGTCTCTGCCTCTATCGTTCGTGTAGAAAAGGAAAGCGCCATCGGGAGAAGGGGACGCGAGCTCGCCGGCAACGACGCGGCTCGGCTTTCCGCCCAGCGTAGGCACCGCCCATTCTTCATCGTGCGATTCGGACCTGGCGTAATAAATCTCCGCCCCGTCTGGGGAAAAGCTGTCAACGAGTTTGTCGCGGTCGTCATTGGTCAACTGCAACGGTTCGCCGCCGGAGGTGAGCATGACGAATACTTGCGCGACGCCTGCTATGGGTGAGCTGAATGCCACCGTGTGGCCGTCTGGTGAAAGCCTCGCGAAATTCATGGGCTTGTCCCAGTGGCTGATTTGCGCGATCTTCAGCGGGCCTGCCGGCGCCTGCGACCCGGCCAAGAAGTGATACGCCGCAAATCCGGCCGCCGCCAGCACCAGAACAGCGCACACAGCCGCTATTGCGTATTTGTTTCCCGCGTTCTTCGCCGCGGGTTGCGCGACGACAGCAGCCGACGAGCTGCTGACGGTCTCTGGAGCAGCAATCTTAACAGAGTCCTGAACCATGCGACCACTCGTGGAAGAGATGCGGCCTGAGTCGGTGTCACGGCGGAGGCGTTTCAGATCAGCGCGCATTTCCGCCGCGGATTGATAGCGAAGGTCGCGATCTTTCTCGATGGCCTTGTTGATGATGTCTTCGAGCTTTGCAGGAAGCTCCGGGTTCAGCCGCAGCGGGGCTGCGGGTGCGCGGTTCAAAATCGCATCGGTAATTACTCCAGATGTTTCGCCGCGGAACGGGACCGTGCCTGTGGCCGTTTCGTAGAGCACTACGCCAAACGAAAACAGATCGGTGCGCGCATCGAGCTCTTTTCCACGAACTTGCTCGGGCGACATGTAAGCGACTGTGCCCACAGCGACGCCGGGGCTGGTGAGATCCTCCGGGCGCACTCCCGCCGACATGTGCGCCATGGTTGCGTCCTGCGTCATCGTATGAACCGACGCGAGACGCGTCTGCTTGGCCAACCCAAAGTCCAGAATCTTGGCGTGGCCGCGCTCGGTGACGAAAATGTTGGCAGGCTTGATGTCGCGATGAACGATACCCTTGGCGTGCGCCGCGTCGAGCGCGTCGGCTATGTCGATGCTGAGATCGAGGAGCAACTCGAGATCCAGCGGACGGCCGCTAATGGAATGTTTCAGGGTCTTGCCATCCAGGCATTCCATGGCGAGGTAGGTCTGGCCGTTGGCTTCGCCGATGTCGTAAATCGTGCAAATATTCGGATGATTCAGCGCCGACGCGGCGCGCGCCTCGCGGCGGAATCGTTCGAGGGCCTGCGGGTCGTCGGCAAGTTCGTGTGGCAGAAATTTCAGCGCGACGAACCGGCCGAGATTCGCATCCTCGGCCTTGTACACCACGCCCATTCCCCCGCCGCCGAGTTTTTCGACAATGCGATAGTGCGAGATGGTCTGGCCGATGAGTGAGGCAGAATCAGTCATTTCAGTTGTGATGGTCCTGGAATGGTCGGAATCAACAGAGACTAATCTTAGGTTGCAGCCTGAAGTAAGTCAAC
Organism: uncultured Acidobacteriota bacterium; assembly: GCA_963703675.1. Classification (GTDB taxonomy): domain Bacteria; phylum Acidobacteriota; class Terriglobia; order Acidiferrales; family UBA7541; genus Palsa-295. Next base: position 164,939 of record CAVPFH010000023.1, read on the forward strand.
GAAGACACGAAGACGACACGAAGACACGAAGACGACCTTGGGTTGAAGCAATGGCTGTCACCTAGCAGGCCGCGCAAAATCCGAAGGATTAAGTGTAGCGTCAACTCGGCTCGATTTTGACGTTGACGTCGTCCTGAGCGCAGCGAAGGACCACTCTTTGTCTCCTCCAATTTAGCGAGGCGTGATTGATTACGCGCCGTTTCATTATTCTGCGCGCGTTATTCCTTGCCAAGGGGACTAAGTGAGCGCGTAAACTATGTAGTTCTCGCGACCTCCATAGCAAAATCGAAGGGAGATCCTTCGCTGCGCTCAGGACGACGTCAACGTCAAAAACAGAGGAAACATTGCCGTAGAAGTTGCACTAAAAGCTCTAATTTGGTTTGCGCATATCGAGGATGCGCTTGAATTCGGGTTCGTCGCGCAGACACGCCAAGTCGGTATCGCGGGAAATCCATTCCATATCGGTGAAGCCAGCCTCAACCGCACGCTTCAATACCTCGAGAGACTCGGTTTTCAACGAAAGCAATCCGTATGTACAGGCCGCGTTGTAGAGGACGCTCGGATCATTGGGGCGCATCGCTACCGCCATTTCCAACTGCTGGGCCGCCTCGTTGCGCCTTCCTACTTCGGCGTACTTACACGCAAGCAAGATGTGTGCACGCACGTCCTCCGGGACGGTATCGATCTGCTGCTCGAGCACGCGAATCAGTCGCTCAATGAATTCCCTGGCCTTTTCCTTTTCGCCTAGAGCCGAGATCGCATTGACATAGGGGACGTAGACGTTATAGTCGTCTCCCGCTGCCTGGCAGGCGCGCTCAGCCAGACGCGCCGCTTCCTGCCACCTGTCGGAGGAGAACAACGCGCGGCCGAGAATATCCCAGGCGCTCTGGCAATCTGCGCGGCGTTCAATCGCCATCTGCGCGAGCCGGATGGCTTCGTCGTATTTCTGCTGAACGTGGCACAACCGGGCGCGGCCTGCCAGCACCTCGGGGTTCTGCGGATCAAGCTCGAAACTGCGATTGGCGGCGGCAACTCCCTTTTCGATCCAGTGCGGATCGCGGCCGTGCAGTTCAAACTGCATGCCGCTGATGGTTGCGATTCCGGCATAGGCCAGAGCAAAATTCGGGTCGAGTTGGACGGCGTGCTCGAACATCTGCATGGCGAATTCGAGATTTTCACGACGCATGTAACGGCGCCCTCGCAAAAAATAGTCATACGCCTGAAGATTTTCCGTGGGTTTCTGCGCGATCGTCTTTTCTTCCTGCGGAGAGAGCGAAATTCGCAGCGCCTGGGTGATGCTGCGAGCGATCTCGTCTTGGACCTCGAAGACGTCCTTCATCTCGCGGTCGAAGCGTTCAGCCCACACGGAATGGCCGCCGCGGGTTTCGACCAATTGAGCGGTGATCCGCAGGCGGTTGCCGGCGCGACGAACGCTGCCGCTCAACACATACTGGGCATTGAGTTGCTTTCCGATCTCCGGAGCTGTCGCCGGTTTGTCGCGATAGGCCAGGACCGCGGCGCGCGGAAAGACATGCAAAGTTTTGATCTGCGTTAGTTCCGTGATGACGTCCTCGGTCATTCCGTCACGGAAGTATTCGTCTTCCTTCGCGCCGCTGAGATTCTCAAAATAAACTACCGCGACGGACCTGCCCGGAGGCCCTGCGTGAACAGCCGTTCGTCCTGATTCTGAATCACGCTTGAGCCGTTGCAGCTCGGCGCGGATATCCGCGGCATGCTGGTAACGCAGATTGCGGTCCTTCTCCATCGCCCGGACGATAATCTCTTCGAGCTTCGCTGGAATGTCTGGATTCAATCTTGTGGGAGGCGAAGGCGCGCGATTTAGGATGGCTTCGACGATCACTCCCGAGCTTTCACCACGGAAAGGCAACGAACCAGTTGCCATCTCGTAGAGCACCGCACCGAACGAGAACAAATCCGATCGCGCATCCAATTCCTTGGCCCTTACCTGTTCCGGTGACATGTAAGCTACCGTTCCGACAGCAGTGCCCGGGCTGGTCAGGTGATCCGGATTCACTTCCTCGCTGCCATTCATCGCGAGAGTGTCCTCGGAATCTGCTTCGATCTGTTTCGGCGCAACTTTGGCCAGTCCGAAATCGAGAATTTTGGCGTGGCCGCGCTTGGTGACGAGGATATTTGCCGGCTTAATGTCGCGGTGGATGATGCCTTCTCCGTGCGCCGCGTCGAGTGCGTCGGCAATCTGGATGGCAATATCGAGGACGGCCTCGATTTCCATCGAGCGCCCACCGATGCGATGCTTCAGCGTCATGCCATCGAGATACTCCATTACGATGTGAGCTTTGCCGTCTTCTTCGTTGATATCGTAGATCGTGCAGATGTTTGGATGGTTCAAGGCGGAGGCTGACTGCGCTTCGCGCTGGAAACGTTCCAGGGCCTGACGATCCCGAGCAACGTCTTCCGGCAGAAACTTCAGCGCTACAAACCGGTGGAGCTTGGTGTCTTCGGCTTTGTACACCACGCCCATGCCGCCGCCACCAAGCTTTTCGATTACGCGGTAGTGCGAGAAAGTCTTGCCGATGAGGGAGGAGGAATCCTTCATGTTAGTCCGAGACTCCAACGCGGCGGGAGTCGACAGGCGCACATCTTAGGTTGCAGGCCGGGACAAGTCAACGATGACACGATGACCACGATGACAACCAAAACATCAAACCACGATCAAAACCAAACACAGTCCGCCTCCCGATCACCCTTGGAGGAAATCATGGAAGCGGACATCTCTATCTGGCGAAAAACCGGACATTTCTACTTTGCGTTGACACGATGACACGATGACGTGTCGCCGCAAAATGAGAATGTCCGATGACACGATGACGACGCGCGCCGACGGTCCAGGAGATGTATGACTGCCTCCTGCTCGCTCAGTTCGTTGCGACATCTCTGCAGGTAGAGAAAGATCATTTCTAGAAGTGGTGGTCGAGTGCTGAAGAACCGCAGATGACTCGACCGGACTTGATCTCAGCGATGCCGCTAGTGGCGACGGCGATGATCGCTTGAAAGATTCTAGTCTGGAATGTAGAGGTAAGGATTGTCTGCTGCTTCCGCTGCATTCAGGGTAAAGCAATGATACCCGGTCGGATGAGTCCAGATGCTCGGGCGCGATGTCGCGTCCTTTTGCTGACTGGCCTGTGAAAAAGTGGCGCAGAGCTCGTAGCGATTTCCATCTCTTAGGTGATAGTCGTACGGCGTGCGCGTTATAGGATCGACTAATACGACACCTGGGAGCTGGGAAAGAGACTCCGGCAGCGTATGGCCGCGGGAAGTCCAGTGCGCCTGGATCTGTGCACTTAGCTGGTACAAATCTTGCACACGCTTCGTATCGGCTCGGAGCGTTCGCTGATTCTTCGGCGCTCCAATTGCCCAAAAGCCCAGGATCACCATCGCTACCACGCATAGCGCACTTACGGCTGCCATCCGGGCGTCCCTGCTGAGCCGGCCGCGTGCCTCTTGCTCTTCCGATTTCTTGAGTCCTCCGAAGTAGTAATAGAAGACGCCGCCCGAGAGCACGAGTATTACGAAGGTCTTTGCGAGAAACCGAGGAGTGATCTCGCCGCGCAGAAGATAGGTCAGCGCAGCAATCAGATCGCCAATGAGAACGCCGGCCGCGATTACCAGCACCATGTACGTCAACCACTTCCGAACTGGGGAATTTAGTTTCTGGGGATGGTTTCTTCCATCCCGGATTACGGCTCTCGACACCAGTAGAAAGATAGGAAAGGCTACAAGAATTGACGACAGAGCCGCCGCGATGCTGTACGTCTCGTAGGCTTGGTTGTTGTAAGACGACGCAAATAGTGTATCTGGCAGCCATCGGTCAATCAGAGCGAAGGCGAGTGAACCCAGGCCGATCGTCCACGTTGCTAGAGTTGAAAAGACCAGCAAATAAAAAAAGGCGTCTTTGGCCGCTGTTGCCGCGCCCTCACGACGTGGGATCTCGATTCCGGTTACGCGTTCATAGTGGGCGGCCAAGACCTCGTAGACTTCCCTTTCTGGCCATCCGCGAGCCGTTAAGACGCCGACGATGGACTCGTCGGACCCACCGGCTGCCTTGGCGCGTTCGATAAAATCGGAAATTTTGGAATTGGCGGACATTGCTTGCTTTGTATATCACAGTATTAAGTGAGCAGCGCCGTGTTCATTATCCATCGACAGGAGGTACGAGAAAGAACTGCGTGTCCATCAGTGCCGGTTCCGTGGAGGAAGGTTTGGAAAAGGACCACTCTCTCGAAACTATCGGAGTAAAAACTATTGCTTGACGAGTAAGGCTGCTGGATTAGAGAATTTGCGCTGTTCCCTCCCCCCACTCACTGTCGCTCTTGGACAAACGAGGTACATTCGCAAGGCCGGATGGGTTTGGTGCGCGGGGAGAGTGTTTGTGTGCATCTGTTGAGGAGAATTTAGTGGGCCATTCTGCGAAGTGCGCCATCTGCCGCCTGATTCGGGTCTTCCTGGCTTCATTTGTACTTCTTTTCGCGCAAATCGTTCATGGGCAGAGCACCGCGCAGAACACCATCTCAACCGTAGCTGGGGGACCTCCGCCTAACAACGTTACTCCCACGGCAGCCGCGGCGACGCTGGAAGGACCGCAATCAGTTGTGCGAGACCCCTCCGGAAATTTTTTTGTGGTTACCGATAGCGGTATTATTTACAAGATAACTCCTGCCAACACGTCTCCTAGTACGATGACCATTTATGCCGGAAATAATACCGCGGGCTTTTCTGCTAACGAAACTGCCGCTGTCTCGACATTGACGTTTGAACCGTACGGTTCGGCTGTGGATGCGAACGGCAATCTTTACTATTCCGATTCTAACAACTGCCTAGTCCGGGAGATTATTGGTGGAGTTGTCCAGACGGTCGCTGGAAATGGCACCTGCGGTTTTTCGGGAGACGGCGGGCCCGCGACGAACGCTTCGTTGAATTTTGTCCAAGGCATTGTGATCGACAATTTTGGAAACCTGTTCATCGCGGACCTCGGTAATTCTGTCATTCGCAAAGTTGACACGACTGGAACCATCACCACGTATGCGGGTATTCCCGATCAGGCGGGGTATTCCGGTGATAACGGCGCGGCGACCGCGGCTCTGCTCAATTTGCCCGAAGCGGTTGCGGTCGATACGCTCGGGGATCTCTTTATCGCTGACACCAACAATAACAGAATCCGTCGCGTGGACGTAAATACGAAGATCATCACGACCGTCGCCGGAAACGGCACGCAAGGCTACAGCGGCGATGGCGGCCTGGCGACCGCGGCGATGCTGGGCGTTCCAGATGGGCTGGCGGTAGATAACGCGGGCAACATTTATATTGCCGATACCGTGAACGCAGTGATTCGAGAAGTCTTTTCCCCCTCGAATAAGACCAAGCCAAACATCATAACAACGATTGTCGGCAACAACACTTTCGGATTCGGCGGCGATAACGGTCCAGCCCTGTCGGCCGAGCTGACGAATCCTGCCGGATTGTTCGTTGATCCCACCAGCGGCAACCTGTGGATAGCGGACTATTGGAATAATCGCATTCGGATGTACAACGCAGACAACCTGCAAATCTCAACCGTGTTCGGGAGCGGCCTGGTGGGCGATGGCGGCGTTGCTACCAGCGCCAGTTTCTATTTTCCGCGGACCCCTGCTTTGGATTCGCAAGGCAATTTGTACATCACCGATGCGGAAAACAATCGGATCCGTGAAGTGAATGCCACCACCCAAATCGTATCGACGGTGGTGGGCAACGGAATCCCGTGCGCGCGGCCGATCCTGCCGTGCGGCGACGGCGGACCCGCCACCAGCGCCTCGATTTTTATGCCGCGCACAATCACAATCGAACCGTCCGGGAATTTGCTGGTCGCGGACGACGGCGATTTTAAGATTCGCGAGGTGAATGGTTCGTCGGGAATTATCACCACGATCGTGGGATCCGGTGCCCAGTGTACTACCGCTACCCTGCCATGCGGGGACGGTGGGCCAGCCACCAGCGCCAGCGTCAACGACGCTCGCGGAGCGGTGCTGGACGCGGCTGGAAATCTTTATTTTGTGGATGCTCAAGACAATCGCGTCCGCGAAGTGGACACAGCGGGTACGATCACGACGATCGCGGGGGGTGGACCTAGCGGGACCGCACCAACGGGATGTGCAAATGGAACGTACACCGGCGATGGAGGGCCCGCGGTCGACTCCACTTTGGATTGCCCTCTCGGTCTCGACATTGATTCGCTGGGCAATCTGTACGTCGCCGATACCTATAACAATGTAATACGCAAAATCGACACCAACTCGCCACGAATCATTACAACTGTGGCAGGCAACGGAACTAAGGGACACAAAGGCGATGGCGGCCTGGCCACGAGCGCGGCGCTGAATATGCCCGACAGAGTTTCGGTGAATGTCGCTGGAAATTTCTTTATCTCCGACTCGGGCAATGACGTGATTCGGCGCGTGGACGGAACCAGCACAATCATCACGGCGTTTGCCGGGAATGGCGCTTTTGGATTTGCGGGCGATGGTGGGCCGGCATTGTCCGCCGAACTCGCTACGCCTGTTGGAGTCGTCGTAGACGCTCAAGGCAACATGTATGTGGGCGATCTGTATAACAACCGCGTCAGGAAAGTGCTCCTCAATCCTAATGTAAATCTTTCCAGCACGACTGTGCCGTTCGGGAACCAACCTATCAACGCGACCGCCACTTTGCCGCTGACCGTAACCAATTCGGGAGATGCTCCACTTACGATTTCGAGCATTTCGATCAGCGAGCAGAGTGCCTTTTCGATCTCCGCGAATCCGTGCCCGATCGCACCAGCAACGCTGGCGGTCGGCGCTCAGTGCGTGCTTGAAATTGCATTCGCGCCGACGCAATTTATTTCTTACACCGCGACGATCACGATTTCAGACAACGGACCGGTCTCGGGAAGCACGCAGACGATCGACCTTTCGGGGACCGGTGGTGCGTCACTCACTGTTACGGTGATTGGCCCCGGAGCCGTTTCAAGTTCGCCCGCTGGAATCAGCTGCCCGGAGACTTGCTCGGCCACGTTCGCTGGAAACAGTCAGGTGACGCTGATGGCGAAGCCGAATGCGGGTGCGATCTTCACCGGTTGGGGCGGAGATATTTGCCAAGGTACCGGCGCTTGCACGTTTACGATTACAACCAACGAATCGGTTTCAGCAAATTTCGCCGGTGGAGGGGTTGCGCTGACTGTGACGGAAGCGGGCACCGGAACCGGTACCGTGACGAGCACTCCGTCGGGGATTAATTGTCCCACCGCGTGCTCGGCAAATTTTGCTAGTGGGGCGCAGGTGACTTTGACGGCTTCGGCGGTGCGAGGCTCTACATTTGCCGGCTGGAGTGGAGGGGGTTGTTCGGGCACTGCGCCTTGCGTAGTTACGCTCAGCGCGGCTACATCGGTGACTGCCACATTCAATAGCAGCCCAGTGGTCATCAGTATCGGCCAGGGCAGTTCTTCCACTGCGAACACCACTCCCGGAGGGAATGCTACTTTTGGGTTGGTGCTTACGGGCGCGCCGGGCTTCACTGGCACGGTGCAGCTCACTTGCACTAGCTCTTCGCCAAACATTACCTGCAATATCGTGCCGAGTTCGGTGACCTTGACTGGAAAAACTACCGAGGTTGCCATCGTGGTCCAAACATACTGTCAAGGTTTTGTCCCGAGCTCTCGGCCGATGCCCGGGGGATTTGGAACCGGGGTGGGGCTGATGCTGGCGACGTTGTCTCTGTGTGGGGCCGCATGGACGTTCAAGAAGCAACCGCGATGGGCGTTTTCGTTTGCAGCGCTGATCATCTTGGCCGTGGGAATGTCGGCGTGCGGCAGCTTGCCAAAATCACCGAGCGGGTCTGCTACGCCTGCTGGATCGTATCCGCTCATTGTGACTGCTACGACGTCGAACGGAGCGTTATCGAGCGTAAACCTTACGCTGAAAGTTCAGTAGCAATTCTGGGACTCTTGCTTCTGCGATTCTTGGTGTGTAGGAGTATGCTCGCTAGCTCTGGGAGCCAGTAGCCGGCGGGACGCCGGCGCTAAAATGCCGCGCTAAACACTGCGGCGCTACATTTAAACCTCACAGAAGTTCGCCATCGACTGCCATGATGCCGAACGGAGCGACATCGAGCGTCAAACTTGTGCTGGCGGTCCAGTAGCGATTTAGTTGTGACGCCATACCCTGCCTAGTATCGCACACGCGTTTTGCACCTGTTCGGCACCCGCTGAGCGAATGCTGAGGTTCATTGCACTACCGGAAATCCTTTGGAGGAGTGTCCATGACGCAGTTGAACGGCAAGACCGCTGTGATTACCGGAGCGACGAGTGGTATCGGAGAAGCCCGCGAAACTTTTTCTGGAGCGAGATCGCCATATCTTCTATCGCTGGCGTGACCGGTTACCCTCGGATGGCTCCTTATATCGCCAGCAAACACGCTGTGCGCGGGTTGGTGAAAAGCGCGGCGCTCGAATTGGGCGAGTTTAATATAGGCGTCAATGCCGTTGCGCCGGGAAGAATCGACAACCGGATGCTTCGCTCGCTCGAAACGCAGTTTTCGCCGGAGAATCCGGACGCCATGCGCGATTTAAGCAAGGAGCGCATTGCCATGAAGCGGATGGGTACGAGTGAGGAAGTTGCGCACCTTGCCGCATTCCTTGCCAGCGACCATTCCTCATATTGCAACGGCAGCATCCACTTGATGGACGGCGGCTATACCGCAGCTTAGCGGTTTCTGTCTTATGCGCTAAGTGTGTTTGGAAGCAGATGCGGAGGTCGGTTCGTTACTTCCCTGTTCTATAGCAACCGTTGCGATGCAATGAATCTCTCGCTTACTTTACTGGTCTGTTCCAATTCTTGCGATTCATTTCAACGTTTCGCGAGGTTTTAACGTGAAGCGATGGGTGCTATTTGTTTCCGATGCGGAAGACGACGCCGATCGAGAACCGAATGGCGCCTGTGGTGTTGCCATTCCCGCGGAAGCCGAAGTATTCCACTTGCGGGCGCAACGCGAATTTCCCGCTTTTGCCGAGTCCAAAATCAGCGCCCCCGCCGGCGCTGAACGCAAAACTATTGGTGACGCCGGTGAAACCTGATTGGACCGATGTAGCATGCGCTCCACCGAGGAGAACCTGCCCGAATGGAACGAGGCTGGGCCAATGGCGGTAGGAAAATCGCGGGCCAAATGTGTAACTCTGGCTGTTGAGACCTGAAAGCGAACCGTTCGTAACGGTATATGCGCCGAAATCACCGACCACGCCGAGCCATTTGTTGACATTTACGGCGACCGAGCCGCTGCCGCCCATAAACGTGAGAGTGTAGCCGTGGGTGACTACGAGCAGCGAATATCCCCCGGCGACATCGGCGGCGGGAGTTTCCTGCGCCTGGATGCGGCCGCAAGCGAGCCCGACAAATAAGAGAACCATCGCAACCCGATATCTCTTCTTGAAGAAACTCATCGTGCACCTCCATCTTCATCCTAGTTCATAATTGTGACTTGCAATGTAAGGAAGTGTCGTGATCTCCATGCCTATTCCCTGCGCGTCCTTCCTTCTGGACACTTCCTTACATTTTTATGTGTTCCGTTGTGTTAGAAATTGCAAGGCAACGTCCCGGGTCAGGTCTTCTCGTTCCAACGGAACGCGTGGCAACGAGAGCATCGCCATGCGTTCACAACCAAAGTCAGCCGAAAGATGTCGAGCGTGAAATCCATTCCGGTCTTGCTCGTTGATGATGACGTCGACCTGTGCAATTCGCTAAAGCGGCTGCTGAAGATGGACGGTTTCAGCATCAGGGCCGTACATGACGGCGATTCGGGCGTTCGGCACGCTCTCGATGGGCAATACGAGCTCGTCATTGTCGATGTCATGCTGCCCGGCGGAGATGGCCGCAAGGTTTTGCGACGCATTCGACTGACTTCGCAAGTACCAATCATCATGCTGACCGCTCGCGGCGATGAAGCCGACCGCATTGCCGGCCTTGACGGCGGCGCCGACGATTATTTGCCCAAGCCGTTCAATCCCCGCGAGCTGGTGGCGCGCATGCGCGCCGTTATTCGGCGCAAGAACGGCGCGGCGGTACCGGAGACCTTGCGGATTGGGAACTTGCAGATTGACTGCGTGAAAAGGAAAGTTATTCGCAATGGCACCGAGGTCGCTTTGACCGGTGCTGAATTCGAGATCCTTCTGCTGTTCGTGCGTTCGGCCGGCAAAGTTCTCTCCCGTGACGAAATTGCCGAAGCCGCTTTGGGACGCTCGATTGGACTCTTCGATCGTAGTATCGACAATCACATCAGCAATCTGCGGAAGAAACTCGGCATTTGCGCCGGCGAAACGGAGCGAATTCGCAACGTGCGTGGGACGGGTTATGTTTACACACGCGAACTCAGCAAGGAGTTCTGATGATTCGCGGCATCTACGCCAAGATTTTTCTCTGGTTTTTATTCGCCACCGGTGTGATGAGCGGAGCCGTTTTTCTGATCACCGTCGCTACTCACATGCAATCCCTCGGACCAAGTTGGATGATCGGGGTTCTGGACCAGTATGCGCGCAGTGCCGTAATTATCTACGAATACGGCGGAAAAGACAGGCTTGCCGAATATTTACAAAGGATTGACGATGCTTCTTTTCTGCAGTCGACCTTACTGGATCCTCAGGGCCACGACATCGTGGGGCGCGGTGTGCCTCCGGACGCGCAGGAGGTTCTCGCTAAGGCGCGGGCCACGGGGCAAACGCAATTTCACATCGGGCTGATTTGGACGGGCGCGTCTGTGGATGAACGGCCGGATGGAAAGTATATCCTGGTCGCCAAAGTCATCATTCCCTACCCCCTTGTTCTAGGTGGAGCGCTCGAAGCGACGGTCCTTCAATGGCTCATGCCAGCTCTGGGTGGCGGATTACTTTGCCTTCTTCTCGCGCGCCATATCGCCGCGCCAATCCGTACTTTGCAAGGCGTGGCGGGCAAGATCGCGGATGGCGATCTTTCGGTTCGCGCCTCGCCGGCATTGGGGCGGCGGAGGGATGAGTTGGCCGACCTGGCGCGGGACTTCGACAAAATGGCGGACCGTATTCAGGCACTCCTGCAGAAACAACAGGAGCTGCTGGGTGATATCTCGCATGAATAGCGATCACCGCTGACGCGTTTGAATGTTTATCTTGAGCTTATTCGTCGTGGCAAGACAGACGCCGTCGAGCGCATGCAGGCGGATATCGATAATCTGGACGCGCTCATCGGGCAGATCTTGACCTTGACACGGTTGCAGGCTCGCGGCGATCGCAAATCCGAAACGGCAGTGAACCTCCGCTCGATTGTGGAAAGTGTGGCCGAGGATGCGTGTTTCGAAGGCAAGGAAGACGGAAAATCGGTGACGGTTTCGCATAGCGGCGATTGTTGGACTAAAGGCGATCCCGCGCTGCTACGAAGCTGCGTTGAAAATGTCGTCAGGAACGCGGTGCACTATACGAAGCCGCAGACTGAGGTCTTCGTGTCACTAAGCTGCAGTAAACCAAGGCGACTCACCCATGGCACGAATTCTTGTCTCTGATCGTGGTGACGGCGTGCCGGCGGAGGCTCTTCCTCATCTGTTTGAGCCTTTCTACCGCGTCACTGAAGCTCACGAGCATCAGACCGGCGGAACTGGTTTGGGTTTGTCGATCGCGCAGCGCATCGTGCTTTCGTATGGCGGCAGCGTCGCCGCCAGGAATCGAGACGGAGGCGGACGGGAAATTGGAATTCGCCTTCCAATCAACGACCAATCCGAACACGGCCCGAATTGATTTTGATTAATCCGATTACTACCAGTAATCCGACTGGCCGGTGATAAAGCCTGTTGTCCACATCTATCCCATCGACGAACTCAAGTAACAAGCCTAAAGTGTCTACAATCAATTCCTGCTAGCCGAGCGCGAACGGAAACCAGCTCAAAGTAAGCAGAATGGACCGGTAAGAGAAAACGCTTTGGAGGGAACAGGAATGCAAGCTCGTTCGATGACATTGCCGCGGGAAAGAATCACTTTTAGCAGCTTGAAGATAGCCACTTTCTGTCTCTTAGCCTCCCTAGCGTTCCCTTTAATAAGCCGAACACAAACCACTCCCAAATTTCAGGTAACGACAGACGTGAGCACTATTACGTTCTTCGTGAAGTCATCGGTGAATCTCGAAGGTAAGTTCAACAAGTGGAATGCCACGCTGACATTCACCTCTCCCGATGTGTCAACGGGCGTTTTGGACATCAAGATTCAAGCAGCCAGCGTGGACACCGGAAGTGGCTTTAAGGATGACAAGCTGAAGAGCAAAGATTTCTTCGACGTCAAACAGGATCCGTTCATCACGTTTCGTTCAACCAAGATGGTGCAGACTGGACCCAACACCTTTGATGTTCCGGGCACGTTCACAATACGAGGAGTGTCTAAACCCGAGACTCTACAATTAACAGATAACCATATTGCGACCGGGTTTCACGATATTAAAGGCGTGATGGCTTTCGACCGCAAGGACTTCGGCATGGACAGCGGCATTCCGTTCATCAGGATCGCCGACCGCGTGGAGGTTACGATCGACATCAAGGCCAAACGGCTAAGTGGGTCACCGTTGGTCTATAAGCAATAATGCCTTCCACGATTGCTGCTGAGAAACCCCGTTGCCACAAATAATTCTGATGACTGACAAAATCGGTTACCAACAACTATCGAGTACAGGCCCGTGCCGAGAGCTTTCTGTCTGCGGCCTGGCGTAATGTCACTTGGAGTAGTAGCCGGCCCTTGCGTTGACGACCAGATGGCGATCGTTCGCCGTGAGTTTGATGTTGTGATACTTGTCGTCACCTTCCAATCGCGGTGGGGTGTAGCCGATGCTGTATTGATTGCGAAGAGCGTCTTCGATTTCTGCGTAAATCGCTTCTATGGACTGGCCTTTCGTGACTTCGTAGGTAACGCCACCAGTGTCCTCCGCCATTCGGTGCAGCCCTTTTTTGCCGCACTCCTTCGCCACTGCGATAATCGCACCCACAATGGGAAGGAAAACCTGCGTCGGATCGGAATAACGAATGGAGTAGATGATGGTGTCCGCACGCTGTGCGTATTCGATGGCAACTCCGATTGGGGTCGGATCCTTGAATGCCACTCCATCTGTGAGCGCTATGAAAGCTTTGCGGCCCGGCAGGTTTTTCATCACATCTTCTGAAGAGTCCTTGATCGCGCTGTAGAGGAGAGTGCCGTACTCCGTGGGGACTTTCAGCTGGGTTAGCTCCGACTGGAGTACACTGCGCGATGACGACAGACGTTCCGCAATCGCGACGCGTTTGTCGAACGAAGCTATGAATGCCTGATCCTCTCCCTCGCGCAGGACTTGATCGAGGAATGTGTAACTCGCACTGCGCTCTTCTTCCAGAACTTCAATCTGGCTGCGGCTGATATCGACCAGGAGTCCGATGGTGAGAGGGAGATCCGATTCCGGCGAGAAGTAGTTGATCTTCTGCGGGACGCCGTCTTCCAGCAGCGTGAAGTCGTCTTGAGTCAGGTTCTTGACAACCTTGCCGTCTGCGTCGTGGACCGTCGCATAAAGTGTGACAATGTTCGTCCGCGTTGAAATGGTGGGCGATTGTTGAGACCAAGCGCTGGCGGCTGCGGCAATGAAGAGAATGGCTAGGATGATTTTTGTGAGGCGCTCGAGATGCTCCTCGGTCTGTGACATTTGAGCGAGACCTCCTCAGTATGCTCGCTGGTGGAATGCGACCTGTAATATACATCCGGTGGTGGTCAGAAGTTTTGGCGGGGCTGAAGATCCCCCTTCATTGTCACAATTGCTTGGCGCGGCTTTGTAGTCGATCCAATGCCGGTGGTAGAGGCAGCGCGGGAGGGTCTCATACCCGCCCCTACGGACGCGAACTCAACGGCTGCCCGGTTCGATGAGGCTGAACCGCCCTCTACAAACGCAAACCACAGGATCTAATGTGGTCGGTAACTGGCGCGCAGCAAGCAGCGTCCCTACGACGCGCGATCTGCATGGTGTGGATGCGAAAAACAAACTCGACGACTGCCCGGTTCGATGAGGCCGAACCGGCCTCTACAACTGCTAACCACATCGGGTCTAAGACGTCGGTAACTGGGCGCAGCAGCCGCGCTCCAACGGCGAGCAAGCTTCGTGTTGTGGGATACGAAAAGCCGGCGAGACACTGGCGCTACGGGACTGGGTAGGTCTGAGACCCGGACCTGTGTAATGCATCCTGCTGATAACCGAAGTTAGTGCTGCTCGCTGAGCGTGACCTGTGGACCGCTGACGTGCTTTACATTGAGGTTGAAGGTTACGTCGACGTGGTCGCCGATCCTGACGAATGGGATGCCCTTGTTCATTCCGTAGTCTTTGCGGTTGAAGTTCATTTTCCCTTCGATTTCGCCCATGTCGCCTTCTTTGTGCGAAACGATCAGCGTTAACTTCTCCGGTTGCGTCGCTCCGCGGATGGTGAAATCGCCGTCTACCTCTATCGTGTTCGGGCTGGTCTGTACGAATTTGGTCGAGCGGAAAACGATTGTTGGATTGTTCGCTGCGTCGAAGAAGTCTTTGCCTCTTAGTTTGCCGTTCTTCATACCGCATAGATGGCTGGTGGAACCAACGTTTCCACCGCACGATTGAACGAAGCGAGTCTTGGTCGACGGTGCAAAAGGCCCTCGTAAGAAGAGAAAAAAACAGACCGGAAAACTCCCGGTCTTTGAACCCAGGCGCAACTGTCCCTTGACAACGCCGACGCCTTTATAGACGGCGCTACATTTAATTCTTTCTGTCGTTACTCGGCTGCGTGGGGCTTCACTCCCGACCATGTCCAGCTGCTTATCTTCCATCCGCTCGCTTCTACATGGAGGACGAACGTCATTTGTCCTTCTTCCGTTAGGGGCTGGCCGTGTTGTTTGTAGATGTAGGTAGTGGGGATGATTACGTAGGCTACGTCATCCTCGATTTCCGTTCGCGTTGGTGGGCCGTATTTCACTGTGCCGCCGGAGACACCTGTAGCCTGAGCGTGCTTGTCGTAGTCGGCGGCCCATGCCTGAGGTGCATTCGGGCCGACCCAGCGGTGCGGTGCGAATTCGTCGACGATTATGATGTCGCCTGTTGCGTAGGCGGCGTATGCGGACTTTACGTCGCCTCTATTAAAACCGTCGATGAACTGATGGATAGGTGCAGTCACATCTCCCTGCGCCGCTACCATTCCGCTAGGGGCTAATAGAACGCTTATTAGCAGAACGAAGATTATTTTTTTCATAGGTCTCTCCCGAAACCGAGCATAGAGAAAACGGGGGTCGCCAAGAGGCTCACATCGCTTCTTCGGTATGTCAAATGCAATTCCGACTGTCACAGCTGTCCGGCTGCGCGACAGCTTTCTCCCGTTACCGGACGATTTCGGAAGGACCTGTGAAGTATTCGTGGAGTAAGTATTTGTAATGCGGAGATTTAGGTTACAGCCCATTGGGAAGCGAATTTGCGATTAGCCTCGCAGTTTCTCCCGAGGTGTGTTGATGCGTACGCTATGGCAAAACCTGCGCTTATGGTTTGCGAATGCTCGTGAAGGCACCGGGATTTACAGCAGTCGCGATATTGACCCTCGCTCTCGGGATTGGAGCTAACGTCGCCACTTTCAGCGTGGTGTACGGGGTTCTGCTGAAACCGCTGCCCCTCCCTCACCCCGAACAACTTGTGCGTGTGTTCGACGATCTTCGTGGCACGAATGATCGCGATATAGGAATGTCCGTGCCGGAGCTTTGGGATTTGCAGGATCGCTCTGGCCTGTTTGAGGACATCTCGGCGGTAGTGTCCAGTAATTCGGCGGTGGGCGGCGGAGATCGAACCGTGCGCGCCGAAAGTCTGGTCACCAGTGCTGATTACTTCTCGCTCCTGGGAGCTAGGCCGGAACTTGGGCGGGTTTATACGGCGCAGGATGCTGTTCCGGGGTTCATGGAGCCTGTTGTCATCAGCAACGGATTTTGGCGCAGCTATTACGGTTCGGACCCGAAGATTATCGGCCGGAAAATGCGGCTCGATAATGACATGTACACGATCGTGGGGGTGATGCCGGCGGGCTTCCGGCATCCGGGCCCTACGCTGGATACAGACGTGGAAGTCTGGATTGCTACCGGCTTCAACGGTATTCCGTTTCCTGTCCCGCCCGTGAGGTCCCAGCGATTTATTGCCGGCGCGATTGCGCGATTGAAGCCCGGGCTGTCCGTTGCAGAGACGCAAGCGCGGCTCGATACCTACGTGTCGCAGCTCAGCAAGCAATATCCCGCCGACTACCCCACTGCCTCTGCATGGACTTTGCGGATTGTTCCAGTAAAAGAAGATCTGGTTGGCCCGCAGCGCGCCGAGTTGTTCCTGATACTGGGAGCTGTGGGATTCGTGCTGCTGATCGCTTGCGTAAACATTGCCAACCTTCTTCTAGCGCGCGCTTCCGGGCGGCGACGTGAGATTGCTATTCGATTGGCGATGGGTGCAAGCAGGGCTCGGCTGGTGAGTCAACTTCTGACTGAAAGCACGCTTTTGTCGTTACTCTCCGGGTGCGTCGCTCTGGTCACAGTTATTTTCCTAAAGAGCGCCATCATCAGGCTCGCTCCCGCGGATATTCCGCGGTTGAACGAGGTGGACGTCAGCAGCAGCGTGCTTTTTTTCGCCTTCCTGATCTCGGTGTTCACGGGCTTCCTCTTCGGGCTGGTGCCTGCGCTGCAAGCTGCGAATGCCGGCCAGATTGAGAATTTGAGGGAAGGCGGGCGCGGATCGGGAGTAGGCAGGCGGCATACTCGTCTGTCGCGGGTTCTCGTGGTTTCGGAAATTGCGCTATCGATTGTCTTGCTTGCGGGCGCGGGGTTGCTGCTTCGCAGTTTCTGGCGAGTGCTCGAAGTGCGTCCCGGATTCAATCCCGACCATCTGACCACCGTGCAAATCTGGATTCCGCAATCCAACGATCCCGCGAAGGATCCATATAGCGTCGAGGAGAAGCGCGCCGATTTTCTTCTGGAGGTTTCGCGCCGCGTGTCTGCTCTGCCCGGCGTGCAACAGGCGTCGATTTCGGGGAACGACACTCTGCCCATGAATTCCGGGAGGAACTACTCTCCCTTTTCGATTCAAGGGCATGCGGCGGAATCGGAGCGCGGCCCCGTTGCAGATATTGCCGTGGTGGATACGCAATATTTTCGCACGATGGAAGTCCCCCTGATTATCGGACGAAATTTCAGTGTGCTCGATACATATAAGACAAAACCGGTCGCCGTGATCGACCAGACCCTCGCGCGGCAGTATTGGGCTGGCAGGGATCCGCTCGGACAGGAAATTAAGTTTGGATTTGGGAAAGGTTTAGAAGGGCTGACGATTGTCGGGGTAGTTGGCGATATCAAGTCGGACGGGCTTGAGGCTGCCAGTGTGCCGCACATTTATGTTGCGTTGGGGCAGTTCGCGCCGGTCAACGCCGTGGTTTTTCTCCGCAGCAGGGGTGGTGACGTGGAACGACTCGGCGACGCCGTGCGGCACGCGGTTGAAACTATCGACTCCAATGTCCCGGTGCACAGCATCAGCTCTATGAATCAGATTATTGTCAGGTCCACGGCCGACCGACGCTTCGCGCTCGAGCTTCTCGGTGTTTTTGCAGCGGTGGCGCTGCTTCTCGCCGCCGTCGGCATTTATGGCGTGATGTCATATTCCTACAGTCAGCGCACACAGGAACTGGGAATCCGCATCGCCCTTGGCGCACAACGCATGGATATTCTGCGCATGGCTGTGGGAGAAGGAATGCAACTGGTGGCGCTCGGGCTTTGTTCGGGATTGATTGCGGCTGCGATTCTGACGCGGCTTTTCCGGTCCATGCTTTTCAATATAGCGCCCACCGATCCAGTGACGTTTGCGGTGATCTCGGCGCTGCTTGCTGCGGTGGCTCTTTTCGCATGTCTCATTCCGGCGCGGCGCGCTATGAGCGTGGATCCCATGGTCGCGATGAGGTACGAATAGGGCGAAAATCTGTTGTGCGCGACGCAGGAACGGTGGCGATCGTCTTTCTCCAGAACTAGCTGGTTGTATGCTTGCCAAGTTGGGGCGCAGCAAGCAGCGCCCCTACGGCTATGTCGTTGGCTGGTCGCCATGGCGGGTGACCAGGTTCTGAGGCGAACCAACATGCCGCGCTAAAGCCCGCGGCACTGGATTTAGACCTTTGATGTTTGCTTCTTTGTGGGGTTTTCCCTCGGTTCTGTTGTCTGAACTTCACTTAGCCGGCGCTGGAGATATCTTCGTTCGCTGTCGTTGGTAACCAATGCTAGAGCTTGCTGGTAACTCTTGGTTGCTTCTTCGTGTTTACCCAGGCGGCGCAGCAGGTCTGCGCGTGCCGCATGCAGGAGATGATAATTGTCGAGCTCGTTTGTGGCGGCCAACTGTTCGATCAGTGTCAGGCCGGCTTGCGGTCCTTCCATCATCGCTACTGCAACGGCGCGGTTCAACGACACGACGGAAGTTGGCTGCGCGGCTTGCAGACGGTCGTACAGTTTTACGATTTCGGACCAATCTGTGTCTTCCGGGCGGGCGGCGCGGCAGTGAACGGCGGCGATTGCCGCCTGGAGCTCAAAAGTTCCGGGTGCGCTCTGCGGTGTTTCTACTCCTGGTGCGCCTCGCAGTGCTTCGTCTACTAGAGGTAACGCTTCGGCGATTTGCTTCTGGTTCCACCTGCTTCGATCCTGATCCTCCAAAACCACGATTTCTCCTGTCCCGTCGAAACGCGCTTCGCGCCGCGCGTCGTGAAGCAGCATTAGCGCCAGGAGCGCTTTCGCTTCGGCGGGTGGCTGCGGCGCCATTAATGCTACGACAAGGCGAGCGAGGCGGATGGCTTCGAGGCAGAGGTCCGTCCTGACGAGAGAAT
Organism: uncultured Acidobacteriota bacterium; assembly: GCA_963703675.1. Classification (GTDB taxonomy): domain Bacteria; phylum Acidobacteriota; class Terriglobia; order Acidiferrales; family UBA7541; genus Palsa-295. Next base: position 183,844 of record CAVPFH010000023.1, read on the forward strand.
TGCCGCGAGTGGCTGCATAGCCTTCGTTGAAGACTAGATAAATGACGGTGAGTACGGCCTCTAGCCGAGCGGCTACCTCACCCGCTTCGGGAACGATGTAGGGAATGCCTGCGTCGCGAATTTTGCGCTTTGCACGTACCAGGCGCTGAGCCATTGTTGTTGGCGACGCCAGATACGCTCTGGCAATTTCGTCAGTTTCGAGGCCGCAGAGGGTGCGCAAGGTCAGGGCCACTTGTGCTTCCAAAGCCAGGGCTGGGTGGCAGCACGTGAAAATCAGGCGCAGGCGGTCGTCAGGAATTTCGTTTGAGTCATAGTCTGGCTCTTTGCTGGTGCGCATGAAGCCGGAAACAGTGTAGGACTCGAGTTTTTCCTGGTAGCGGCCTTTGCGGCGGATTCGGTCGATGGCCTTGTGCCGGGCGGTTTGTATAATCCAGGCGCGTGGAAATTCGGGGATGCCAGCGGATGGCCACTGTTCTACTGCTGCCGCGAAGGCTTCCTGGGCGCACTCTTCGGCTAAGTCGAAGTCACCGATCAGGCCAATCAGGGTGGCTACGATGCGGCCCCAATCGTCGCGATACACCGTTTCTACGGTTGTAGTTGCGCTTGCGAGCATGGTTTATTGTAAATTTGTCGCAGCGGCCTTGTCGATCTAGGGGCTCGCCGTTCGACTCACTTATGGTATGGAGGTACGTCTATGAAATACATGTTGCTCATTTATCTCGATGAAAATGGGTTGAGTGTAGCCGAACGGGAGCAGTGTTTTGGCGAATCCGCCCAGTTCGCGCAACAGCTATCGACCAGTGGGCAATATCTGGGCGCATCGCCGCTCCATCCTACCTCACTGGCGACCAGCGTGCGCATGCGCGACGGGAAACAGATGATTACTGACGGTCCGTTTGCGGAGACGCGCGAACAACTAGGCGGGTACTTCCTGGTCGATGCCAAGAATCTGGACGAAGCCATTAACATCGCCGGGAAAATCCCTGCGGGGAAATGGGGAACTGTTGAAATCAGGCCAGTAATGGAAATTCAAGGATTGCCCACAGATTACTGAACTCAGTTGTCGATTTGATGTGCTGCGGTTCGACTCACTGGTAGAGAGGCGGTTCAAATCGAGCTTAGCCCAAATAATTGACGAAGGTAAAAGGAGAAGAAAGACATGGAAACAAAACCCACGCATGAACAGGCCCAACTGCAATTAAAGGTTTACGATCAACGACGCGAGGCCCGGCTTCGGCAGGCTCGCGATTGGTTCTTCAAGAACTACTTCGTGGAAACTTTGCAGGACGTGATGCGTGTGGCCCCAATGGGGACCGACCAAGGGGCTTTTGCCATGATGGTGCTCACTTATTGGGATCAGGTTTGTGCGCTTCTGAATTACGGATTGCTCCACGAAGACCTGTTCTTCGAAACCAATGGCGAATTTTTTGGAGTTTGGGAACGGGTAAGTCGCGGTAGGGACGGGGATTGCTCCCCGCCCCCCGCACGGACCCGGACGGGCGCGATTAACGCATCCGGTTCTTATCGCAGAGAGAATGGGGACAGGCAGAGGATCTCATGAACACCCTCTATAACTATCGCCCACACGCGTTGCAACTCATGGGGCACGATACGCCGGTACTGAGCCCGGATCGTGTTTCGCTGGAACTCGTTCCCTTTGACCAGAGCCCTTCCCTCCATCCCTTCCGCGACGGTTGGCTGTCCCGTCTTGTTCAGAGACTTCGCGGGTACTACGGCTCTGTACGACTGCCTATGTTCGTGCATCGTCAGATTACGTCCTGGGACTTGCTGACACGATCCGCCCGACATCTGGCGGATAAACATAGGCTCTCCCGGTTCTCGCGCAGGTTGTTTCTGTACATGCTCAGGTTCTTTGACCGCGCAGGGTTCGGTTGTCCCTCACGCTTTCGGGGCCTCCGATATGGCCTTCCACTTTCTCCTACAGTGTCGGCACCCTGGAGTAGTCTTTCGCGGCTCGATGGCTGGCCTGTACATGCCTTTGTCAACGCTTCAAGGTTGGCCTCACGGCCAACCGCACATGACTCAAGGTCGGTATGGTTCGTTAGACCTTTACCGTATGACTCTTTCATTCACAACAACCTGCCGGTTTAGCCCGGCGCTATCAGGAGAAGAAAGACATGGAAACAAAACCCACGCATGAGCAGGCCCAACTGCAATTAAAGGTTTACGATCAACGACGCGAGGCCCGGCTTCGGCAGGCTCGCGATTGGTTCTTCAAGAACTACTTCGTGGAAACTTTGCAGGACGTGATGCGTGTGGCCCCAATGGGGACCGACCAAGGGGCTTTTGCCATGATGGTGCTCACTTATTGGGATCAGGTTTGTGCGCTTCTGAATTACGGATTGCTCCACGAAGACCTGTTCTTCGAAACCAATGGCGAATTTTTTGGAGTTTGGGAACGGGTGAAGGTCGTCGTTCCGCAATTTCGCGAGTTGTTCGGAAACAAAAATTTCCTCGGGCATTTCGAAAAGACTGTGCAGCGTTATGAGGCCTGGAGCGAGCAGCATAACCCGGGCGCCATTGCCGGCATGCGGAAATTGATGAAGCAGATGCAGGAGCAAATGGCAGCAGCGGCGAAAGCGTAGTTCGACAGACCTGGGAACGTTCGCTGGTCACAGGACGTAAGACAATGACGGGCGGCGAATCACTGAAAGTGAATCCGCCGCTGGTCACTTTGCTTGCTGCCGGTCGCGCTACAGCTTGCGGTCCAAGTTCTGGCGGCGCAAAACGTGAGAAAGATGCCGCGCTAAAGACCGCGGCGCTACATTTAAATCTCCTCCCGCGCCTGCGTTGCGGTCGCGTTCGTGCTTCCAAAATTCCGGCCCGAGCACCACCACAGCATCGCGGCCGGGCACCTGATTCTCGTCCTCGCGAAAGGCCCGGCCAAGCCGTGGCTCCACGCCGAGAACGTGGAAATAGTTACCGGAGACCATCATTCCGCCCTTGATCCGTGGCATGGCGGCGGCATCGGCGCTGAAGCCGACAGCTTCCATCTCCGCATTGGCGATCACGCCGTCGTAACTGTTCGTTTTATCGCGGATGTCGAGATATTCGCGATAGGAGAAATTGTCGAAGTTACTCCCGTGCGTAGTGCTCACCAGGGTGACCAGGCCGCTCGGATGCGGCACGGGGTAAGGCTTGAATATCATCGCGTCCAACATACTGAACGTTTCAGAGGTCATCCCGATCCCCAGCGCGAGTGTGATTACCACGAACACCGTGAGACCGGGGGTGCGGCGAAGGCTGCGGATCGCGTAGCGGGCGTCGTCGAAGAAATCGGTGAGCCGGTGAATGCCTCGCGCGTCCCTCATTTCTTCTTTGCGCTGTTCAAGTCCGCCCATCGCTAGCATTGCTGCGCGACGCGCTTCCTTTGGGGAAAGCCCTTTGGCGATACCTTCCTGGATTTTGTGGTCCAGGTGAAACTGGAGTTCTTCGTTCAGCTCCTGGTCCGCTTGAGGACGTCGAAAGAGAGAGCGGAGACGAAGCGGGATGGTGTAGAGCCAGTGTTGAGGGCGCATGAGATCTCCTCGAGCGCGCGGCGCTCAGGCTTGCTCGAGTCTAACGACTTGGGAGATAGCGTTAGAGAGACGGCTCCAGTTGGCAGCTTCTTTTTCCAGGTGTTTACGGCCTGGTTTGGTGAGTGAGTAGAACTTTGCGCGGCGATTGTTTTCGCTGGGCTTCCATTCTGCGGTGATCCAGCCTTCTTGTTCGAGTTTGTGCAGGGCGGGATAGAGGGAGCCGTCGCTCACTTGCAGAACGTCGCTGGAGATTTGTTTCAGGCGCTGACTGATGGCCCAACCGTTCATGGGTTCGAGGGCGAGGATTTTGAGGAGAAGCAGATCCAGGGTGCCTTGAACCAGATCAGATGGTTTGCTCACGGGCTCTCCTCGGTTACCGAGAGAACAGTACAGCGACTCCTCTCGGTAAGCAAGGGGAAAGTTTTTTTCAGTGGATTGCAGGGACGACTAAAAGAGCCGAGGTTCCCGACCGTTTTGGATTTGGCAGGCGAGGTCGCATTTATATTCCATCCGGAAATGCCGCGCTAAAGACCGCGGCGCTACAATTAAACTTTAAGGCGCTTCACATATTGAAGACATACAGAAGAAGTCGAGTTAGGAACAAATCCACGATCAGCACTGCCACCGAGGACACTACGAATGCCATGATCGTCGCGCGGCCTACCCCTGCTGTGCCCCCTTCTACACGCAGGCCCTCATAACAGCCCACCGTGGAGATGATGAATCCAAAAATAATCGGCTTGGAGAAGCCCATAAAGAGGTCGCCGAACGCGAGGGCGTGAATGGCGCGTGTCCAGAATTGTTCTGCGTCAATGTGAAGTGTGACGATTGCCACCGCAAATCCGCCGAGCAGTCCTGCGAGATCGCCCACTGTCACTAGCAACGGCAGCACTAATATTGTTGCCAGGACGCGCGGCGTCATCAGTTTGCGGATTGGATCGATGCCGAGACCTCGTATCGCGTCGACCTGTTCGGTGACCACCATCGAACCCAACTCGGAAGCCATCGCGGTTGCGTTGCGGCCCGCGACTAGGAGCGCGGTGAATACCGGGCCTAGTTCACGGAGGAGCGCGATCGAAACAGCGTCGCCGGTTAGAACCGTCGCACCGAAGCGGCTGAATTGTGACGCTGAATTCATTACCACTACGCCGCCCACGCAAACCAGGGCAATGACTACAATCAGCAACGAGCCTACTCCGATCAGGTCCATCTGCTGGAGCAAGTCGGTGGCGTAACGCGTAGTGGTGAAGATGTTGCGGACCGACTGAAAGGCCAGCAAAGAATAATCCTGCAGTGAGAATGCACTCGTCTTCAATCCGTTCTCGATGTGTGAGGAAAACGACGTTGAGCTCAAAGTCTTACCCCCTGTGGTAAGGATTGCGTGGCTCCGCTTTAAAGCCAAGGTGAACCTTGCGAAGTTCGGGTGCTTGTAACGATGTAGCAACTACAAAGCCGATCATTCATTAAGACATCGGCCCGGGTCAGAGTGCCTTACTGGAATCAGATCGAGTGACAGTACCAAAAACTGACGCGGACATGAAACCGTGGTTGCGTGAATGAAAGGCAGCGCAGCAAACAGAACCCCCAGGGCTGGGTTGCTGAGGACACAGCTACAAGCCGACGGGACGCCCTTCGTGCCTCAGGGCAAGCCGGCGCTGCGAAACCTGCCGCTGCAAACTCAGAGCCTGTTCTCGGTTGCCGGCTCCGGATGCCTCGGCCTCATTTTCGGTAGATGGCGCCGGCTTTCATTACGAATGTCACTTTTTGTAACGCTGCGATGTCGTCAAGTGGGTTGCCCGGGACTGCTACGATGTCGGCTGCGTAGCTTGGTTTTAGCGCCCCTATCTGATCTTGCCAGCCTAGTAGTTTTGCGCCGTTTATTGTGCCGGCTTGGATTGCCGCTAGCGGCGTCATTCCGAATTTCACCATTAGCACGAATTCGCGGGCTTGCATTCCATGCGGAAATGGGCCGACGTCTGAGCCCATCGCGATGGGGACGCCTGCAGCCAACTGCCTTTTGAATTCGCTGGCGTGCAGATCCTGCATTTGGCGCTCGCGCGTCGCGGCTGCTGGAGTCGCGGGGTGGTCGGCGAAATATTCTGCGATGGTGAATGTGGGGACAGCAAAGATTTGTTTTTCGCGCATGATGCGCATGGTTTCGTCACTGAGTTGATAGGCGTGGTCGACGGATTCGACTCCGGCGCGGGCGGCGTAGAGTGTGCCTGGTTCGCCCGTGGCGTGGACCGCTACGCGGTGGCCGGTGCGGGCGCCTTCGCTGACCGCTGCGGTTAGTTCTTCTTCTGTGTATTGGAATGGCGTTTCCAGGCGGCCGTTTACTAGCCTGTCTGGGCCGGTTTCGTAAATTTTGATGAAGTCGGCGCCTTCTTTCAGTTGTTCGCGGATTACGGTGACTAGCTCGGCGGCGTTGTTGGCGTAGGTCGCGTTTGGAAGCAGGTGCTGTTCCGGGTTGTAGCCGATGGCATCTTCGTGGCCACCGAGAGTGTTGATGGCGTTGCCGCTGATGCGCAGGCGCGGGCCGGGAATTCGGCCTTGGTTGACGGCGTCGCGGACGGCTGTGTCCGCTGAGCCTGCGCCTTCTGTGCCCATGTCGCGTTCTGCTGTGAAGCCAGCCATTAGATCGTCGCGGGCGGCGATCGTGGCTGTGATGGTTCGCTGTGGTACCGATTCCTGGATCGTCTGGAAATCTTCCGCGCCGGGGTGAAGGAAGAGGTGCACGTGGGCGTCGATTAGGCCGGGTAGGAGCGTGGTGTCACCTAGATCGATGATTTCGGCGTCGCGGGGATGAGTTACTGTGGAGCCGACTTCACGGATGGTCTCACCCTCGATCAGGATTTCGCCGGGAGCGGTAATGCGGCCGGATTCAACGTCTAGCAGGCGAGCCGCGTGGAGAACGATGGCGTGCGCGGGTGATGGTTGCATTGATTGCATCGATTGCGCCACGAGCGGTGTGCACGCGAGCAGCAAGACGGCAGAAACCAGTAAGCAGCGCGGAGTTTTCATGTTCGCGCGAGATATTAGCATGTGGTACGGAAACGTGGGAGCGGATGAGTGTCCGCGGATGCATCGGCTGCAGAGCTTAATAGAGGGCCTTCGCTTCGCTCAGGATGACGTCAAAAGAGGAGAGGCGTAAGAAAGGCAAGATCGCACCGGTGAATGGCTGCCGGCGAGCAGGCCGCGACGTTTCTTAGCAACAGGCACGAAGGGCTGCCCTCGACAGCGGCCACTTTAGACAGCACCGCTTCAGCGTTTTCGAATTTTTCTTTTCTTACGCTTCTACTTTTTTTTTGACGTCATCCTGAGCGAAGCGAAGGACCTCTCTTCAATCTTGGCCCCGATGCGCATCATGACAAAAATTGAACGGCAGTTCGCCCACCTGAAGGCCGCGACAAAAGCGACGGTGAAGGTAGGGAAAATCGCCGATGGTGACATGTGGGCCTAGCGTGATTGGGCTACAGCAACGGCAAAGCCATTCCGGGCCGGCTCTCGCGAAGTTCATCGAGAGAGCAGGCGTGTAGCTGTGCGCAAAAACGGTGACTCACTGCATATCTCGCCGAACGCAGCAGCCGGTACGATTTGCGACGTTTCAATTACGTCTCGTGTTGCCGGTCACATTGGTTCTAGTTCTTGGCGCGGGTCTACGCTCTTGAAGCCGTAGGTTTCGTATTGCCATGTGATCTTGCCGTTGTTCAGGCTGACCCGTGTGTAGCCCTCGGGATATGCCAGACGCGGGCCGTGCCACCAGTTGCCGCAGACTGCTCCGCAGCACGCGTACTGGCATCCTTTGAAGTGCACCAACTCATTGATGTGGAGATGGCCTTGCAATACGGCTAGGACGTTGTGCTGCGCGAAGAGTGCCGTTAACTCGGCAGAATTTGCTACGGATACTGTGTCGTGGCGCGGCGTGCCATCAGGCTTGGGGCCGTACGCCAGATAACCGGTGATTAGTGGGACGTGAGTGATCACGATCACGGGCGCGCGAGAATCGAGCGCGGCTAGATCTTTCGCGAGCCATTTTAGTTGCGTGTCATCGACGCGGCCTTCCCATTGGCGATCGGGCGTCGGTACGACTGAATCGAGCACTATGAAGTGATAACCCTTGTGATCGAAGGAATAGTACGTGCGCGAGCCGAAACGGTCTTCGTACATTTTCTTGCCATAGCCGGGGTCGGCGGGCTCGATTCCACTTATGGCGAGAACGCCAAACAGGTCGTGATTGCCGATGGCGTGGTGCAGCGGCATTTTGAGGCTGTCTTCGGTGCGCTGGTACAGATCGAATAGCATGTCCGCGCGGGTGCGGTCGACTCTCATGGCATCGAAGACCAGGTCGCCGCCGCAGATGGCGAAATCCGCGTTCGATTTCGCGATTTTCGCGAAGGCCATGGAACAACCGTGAGCTGCGTCCAGTTCGGGTTGAATGTGCGTGTCGGTGAAAAAAATGAAGTCGAAGGAGCCGGTGGGTTGAGGCTCGGATTCGGCCACACGCATGTCTAAGAGCCCGGCGCCCGGCAGGACGCTTGCGGCGCTCGCCGCCGCGAGTGATTTCAGAAATCTTCTGCGATCGGAGTTCATCCGGTGTCCGTCACGGGTCGTCCGCGTTTACGCAGCAATTCCAGACAGCGCTGACAAACGATCGATCCCGCGAAATTATGACAGTTAAATTCTACAACCCAGAGTGCGTGGCGCGAAACCTTCTCACGGCGGGATCTTCAGGATCGCAATAGTCTCCGAATGAAGTTGCTTTCAGGCCTGCACGAGTGAATTCGTCGAATTCGTCACGCGTTAACGGCCAGGGCATTTCGCCTTCAGCATCCTCTGCATCGCAGCCTCTAGCGATCGCGAGAAGCAATCCACCTGGCCGCAAGAATTCCGCAATTTTGTGGGTCGCTAGCGGGCTTAAAGACGGTGGAAGAAGATGCGATCTTCCGGTGGAATCAGTATCGGAGCGAATAGGCGAGCGCGTTTCTCTGTTAGATCGTTTAATGCAGCTGTTTCAGGATTCCGCGCGCGGCGTTGTGTCCAGAAATTCCGGTCACTCCGTTGCCCGGATGCGTGCCATTGCCGCAGAGGAAAAGACCTTTGACCGGGGTGGCGTAGCGCGCCCAGCCCAGGATCGGGCGCATGGTGAAAATCTGGTCGAGGGCTAGTTCGCCGTGAAATGGATGTCCGCCGGTTAGGCCGTAGGTGGTTTCGAGGTCTTTGGGCGTGATTGTTTCTGCTGCGATGATCTTCGACGGAAAATCCGGGGCATATTCCGCCAGCGTCTTGATTATCACGTCGCGTAGAGCATCGCGTTTTTGGTTCCAGATGCCGTCTTTTAGTTTGTACGGCGCGAATTGCATGCAGATGGACATAACGTGCTTGCCTGCGGGCGCGAGCGAATCGTCCAAAATCGATGGGATGGAAATATCAAGGTATGGGGCGCGGGAAAATTCGCCGTATTTGGAATCGTCGAAGGCGCGTTCGAGGTAATCGATGCCTGGGCCGATGTGAATGCGTCCGGCGAGAGCGGCGTTTGCATCTTCGGAATTTTTCAACGCCGTGAAATTCGGAAGCGCGTCGAGCGCGAGATTCAATTTTGCAGCGGTGCCGTTGCATCGGTAATTCAGCATCTTCACTACGAAACTGGGCGGCAGGTGCACGGGGTCGAGCAGGCCCAGCAGAGTGCGGCGGGGATCAGCTCCGGAAACCACGGCTTTCGCGGGGATTTCTTCGCCGCTTGCGACAGTAACACCCGTAACCTGGCCTTGTTTGACCAGGATCTGCTTGACCTCTGCGTCGGTGCGGATTTCAGCACCTGCTTCTTTTGCGGCTGCGGCCAGTGCGGCGGTGAGCGCGCCCATGCCTCCGCGCGGGTAGGCCGAGTTCCCTACCGGATAAGGATCGGAGGCGGCGCGTAGGAGCAGAAGCACTGCAGACCCCGCAGACCACGGGCCCAGCGCGGAGCCAAAAATTCCGCGGGCTGCGATCGTGCCGCGGAGCAGATCCGTTTCGAAAAATTCAGCGACGAAATCCGCTACAGCCATCGGTCCCCAGCGAATCAGGCGCATCATTTCTTTTTTGCCGAGGCCGCGGACCTTGCGTCCAATTTTCAGCAGCTTCCAAATGTCTTCTTTTGAGGGCTCTTCAATTACTGGAGGCGTTAGTTCCAGCAACTGCGCGGCGATTCTGGCTACTCGCGCTAGACTTTCCTGGAATTCGACATATTGGGCGCCGTCTTTTGCCGAAAATTTTGTAACTTCCTCGGCGCTGCGCTTGGCGTCACTGTAGAGCGTGAGGGCGCGGCCATCGGGCGAAGGCGCGAAAATCCGCACGGGCGCTTCGAGTTTTTGCAGGCCGTGGCGCGGGAGCTGCATGTCTTTCAGGATAGCGCCCAGCGGCGGGCCGCCGGCATGAGCGACAGTGGAACATTTGAATCCGGGATAAAACTCTTCGGTGATAGCGGCGCCGCCAACGATGTCACGGCGTTCGAGGACGAGTGGAAGGTGCCCGGCTTTCGCGAGATAGAAGGCGGCGACGAGCGCGTTGTGTCCCGCGCCGAGAATGATGATGTCGCGCTTTGCGGCCACGCTCACGCTCTCCCCGAATCTTTCAAGATTTCAAGAGCTGCGAGCCGTCCGGGAGCGCCCATGATCCCGCCACCCGGGTGGGTGGCGGAGCCGCACATGTAGAGTTTCTTGATTGGCGTGCGGTAACGCGCCCAGCCGGCGGCCGGTCGCAGAAAGAACAACTGCTCGAGCGAAAGTTCGCCCTGGAAAATATTGCCTTCGCTTAAGCCGATCTGACGCTCGATATCGAGAGGCGTGATGAACTGCTTGCCGATGATCAGATTTTTCAGGTTTGGCGCGTATTGCGAGATGGTGTCGATGACCGTGTTGCCGAAAGCCTCGCGCTGCTGGTCCCAGGTGCTGTGGCTCAATTTGTAAGGAGCGTATTGAACGAAGCAGGAAAGAATGTGTTTTCCGGGAGGGGCGACTGACGGGTCGGTGAGCGACGGAATCACCATGTCGATGTACGGGCGGCGCGAAAACTCGCCGTATTTGGCTTGGTCGTAGGCGCGCTCCATGTACTCCATCGAAGGCGAGATGGAAATCGCGCCGCGCAAATGTTTGCCGGGGCCGGGCAAGCAGGTGAAATCCGGGAGACCGTCGAGCGCGAGATTTACTTTGCCGGAAGAGCCGCGGTATTTGTAGCGACGGACGTGTTCCAGGAAATCGCCGGGGAGTTCGCGCTCGTCGATAAATTTCAAGAACGTGAGATTGGGATCGACGCTCGACGAAATAATATCCGCATGAATTTCTTCGCCGCCCTCGAGCGCCACACCTGTGGCCTTGCCGTTCTTGATGATAATTTTCGAAACTGCCGCTTCCTTGCGGATTTCAACTCCGGCTTCGAGCGCGGCGTCTCCGATAGCATTAGAAATTGCGCCGGTGCCGCCGCGGCTGAATCCCCAGGAGCGGAACGCGCCGTCAATTTCGCCCATGTAGTGGTGGAGCAGGACGTAGGCCGTGCCAGGCGAACGGATGCCGAGAAATGTGCCGATGATGCCGGATGCCGACATGGTAGCCTTCAGCACGTCCGTCTCGAACCATTGGTCGAGGAAGTCCGCGGCGCTCATGGTCATGAGCTGGACGAGATTGTATTTGTCTTCAGCGTCGAGATCCTGAAACCGCTTGCCGAGGAAGGCCAGCTTTTTGAGGTCGCGCGGGTCGAAGGACGCTGGATCGGGAGGGATCATGCTCAAGATCGGTTTGACAAAGCGACACATCGCGACCATGGATTTGGCGAATTCTTCGTAGGCTTCGGCGTCGAGTTTGGAATGTCGCTCAAGTTCGCGGCGCGTTTTGCCATGATCGTTCCGGCGCCAGAGGTAATCCCCGTTTTCCATCGGCGTCATGGTGCCGTCTAGGGGCAAAATTTCCAGGCCGTGGCGCGGGAGATCAAGGTCGCGAATGATTTCAGGGCGCAGAAGCGAGACGACGTAAGAAAAAACTGAAAATTTGAAACCCGGAATGATTTCTTCTGTGACGGCCGCGCCGCCCAGGACGTAACGCTTCTCCAGGACCAGAACTTTCTTGCCTGCTTTGGCGAGATACGCCGCATTTACAAGGCCGTTGTGGCCGCCGCCGATCACGATGACGTCGTATTTCCCGGCCATAAATATTTTTTGGGTGACTCGGCGGTTCGATTGATGAACGGCGAGGCTGATGCATTCTACAAGTGCACGCGCGGAGCCACAAGGAGGAAGCGCAACACTTGCTGACTTGAGGTCAAAGATTCAGTGGCGAGTGAATTCGTGGCAAGTGACTGGAACAAATGAATGTCCGAGGCAAGCGTTTGTCGGAACTTCAGTCGCTACAGCGCCGGTGTTTCAGGCCTTGTGATGTCGCGACTGAAGCCGCGATTACAAAGATATTTATGAGATGGCTGGTAGAACCTCGCTTGCAGAGCGCGCGATGCGGGAACTATAATCCTGCGCCGGGATTTTGTGTTTTTCTTCTATGGGGGCGCCTGTGCCGATTGGAACTGCGGTTCATGACAGGACTTCGAAGCTTTGCGAAAGCATGAACTATCGCGAGTGGTCTGGTTATTACGCCGTGAGCGTCTACGAGATGCATCACGAGCATGAGTACAACGCGATTCGCAATGCTTGCGCGCTGATTGACGTGACCCCGCTGTACAAGTACCGCATCGCTGGCAAGGATGCGACCAAGTTCGTCAATCGAGTGATCACGCGGGATATCAACAAGGTTGTGGTCGGGCAGGTGATTTACTGCTGCTGGTGCGATGAACAGGGGAAGGTGATCGATGACGGAACGATCTCGCGCCTGGGCGAAAATTCTTACCGCTGGACTGCCGCAGATCCCAGCATTCGCTGGTTTCACCAGAATGCGCTGGGGCTCGACCTGCAGATTGAAGATATTTCGGGCCATCTCGCTGCTCTGGCTTTGCAGGGGCCTACTTCGGGGCGATTGCTGAAACAAGTCGCTGAGGCGGATATCGCTAACCTGAAATATTTCAGATTCACGCATGGAAAAATTGCCGGCGTGGAAGTGGATATTTCGCGTACTGGGTACACGGGCGATCTCGGGTACGAAATCTGGATTCCCTGGAACGATGCGCCTCGCGTTTGGGACGCGTTGATGGAGAAGGGGCGGCAATTCGATCTACATCCGGCAGGGATGCTGGCGCTGGATGTTGCGCGAATCGAGGCTGGGCTGATCCTGATTGAAGTGGATTACTTCAGCAGCAAGCGGGCGCTGATTGATTTGCAGAAGTATTCTCCATATGAGATCGGTCTCGGGCGGATGGTGGATTTGAAGAAAGAATATTTTATCGGGCGCGATGCGCTGGCTGCAGAAAATCAGCGCGGTGCGAAGCGACTGCTGATGGGGCTGGATATTCATTGGGAAGACGTTGAGCGGCTTTATGATGCGGTTGGGCTCGGGCCGCAGGTTCAGAGTACCGCTTCGCGTAGTGCGGTTCCCGTTTATCGCGGCGGTCTGCAAATCGGCAAGGCTACTTCGACGACCTGGTCGCCGACATTGAAGAAAATGATCGCGCTCGCGAGTTTGAATCGGGATCATGCGGCGGCTGGGACGGAACTGCAGATGGAACTGACTGTGGAAGCTGTGCGTCACAAGGTGCGTGCAACGACCAAGGAGTTACCGTTTTATAATCCTCCTAGAAAGATGGCCACGCCGGTAACGTAGCGAGTGGGTTGCGGTGCAATGACGCTGCTTGGCGCATCGGCGCGAGTGTGGAAGCGGCTCAAATCGAAGAAAGAGCCTTCGCTGCGCTCAGGATGACGACGTTAACGGCGGATGCAAGCGAAAACCGAAGGTTGAGGTTTGAGTTTGGAGAACAGAGCAACCACGAACAAAACCGAACGTGAAGTAGCCCGCCTGATATTCTTACTTTCATTTTTGATTTTCATGGTGAGTGTGCCGGCTGTGAATGCTCAAGACGCAAAATTGAAATGCCCTCCTCCCACGCGCGTGGACGATGTGAAGGAGACGATTCATGGGGTTGTCGTGAACGATCTTTACCGCTGGCTGGAAGATCAGAACAGCCCGGAAACGCGGGCTTGGATTGATGCGCAGAATGCTTGCACACGGTCTGTATTAAGCGCGATTCCCGGGCAGCAGGCCATCGCGAAACGGCTGGGAGAATTGATTAAGGTGGACACTATCGGCCTGCCGACGGAACGTGCCGGGCGATATTTTTATTCGAGGCGTGCGGCCGGGGCTGATTTGTTTGTGCTGTATATGCGTCGCGGTGCTGCGGGAGCGGAGGAAGTTCTGGTTGATCCAGCTTCGCTGAGCGCGGATCACACTACCAGCGTCAGTTTTGAAGGATTTTCGAACGATGGAAGCCTTGTCGCTTATGGAGTGCGCAAGGGTGGCGAGGACGAAATCGCCATCCATCTTCTGGATACGAATACGCGCAAAGAACTTCCCGACGTGCTGCCGCGGGCGCGTTATCTTTCCGGGCCGGCGTTTAAATCCGATAAGAGCGGATTTTACTATTCGAAACTGTTGGACCAGGGGCCTCGCGTTTATTACCACGTGATGGAGACGGATACCGCGCAGGATGCAAGAGTTTTCGGCAACGCTTATGCCGCTGACAAAATCCTCAGCGTCACGCTCTCCGACGATGGGCGCTATGTTCTGTACATTGCGTTTTATGGGTCTGCCTGCGATCGATCGGAGGTTTATTTTCAGGATTTGAAGACGAGCGGCCCGATTGTTCCGGTCGTGACGTCGCTCGATGGATGTTTTCAGGGTGACATTGCCGGCGACACGCTTTATCTCGCGACAAATTTCAAGGCGCCTAAGTGGAAGGTGATAGCTGTGCCGCTGGGCACGCCTGCGCAGGAGCATTGGAAGGAAATTATTCCGGAGGGCGAATCGCGATTGGAGGATTTTCGATTAGCCGGCGGAAACCTTGTGGTGCAGTATTCGCACAACGCCGCTTCCGCGATGAAAATTTTTGGAGCTGGTGGAGCGGTGGCGGGCGAGATCGCACTGCCGCAATTGGGAAGCGTTGAAGGATTCACTGGCCGATGGAGCGGCAACGAAGTTTTTGTCTCATTTCAGTCTTTTGCGATTCCTACGACCATTTACAAGTACGATGTGTCGACGCGGAAGCTGGACACCTGGGCGAAACCGAACGTTCCGATTGATGCCAATGCGTTTGAGGTGAAGCAGGTCTGGTACGAATCGAAAGACAAAACTCGTGTGCCCATGTTTCTGTTCTATAAGAAGGGGCTGAAGTTGGATGGCGCGGTTCCTACCTTGATGACCGCTTACGGTGGGTTCGATGTGAGCGAGACGCCGAGTTATCGCGATGATGCTGTGTTGTGGGTGGAGCGCGGTGGCGTCTTCGCTCTGCCGAATTTGCGCGGCGGCGGCGAATTTGGAGAAGACTGGCATCATGCCGGGATGCTCGACAAGAAGCAAAATGTGTTTGACGATTTTTTTGCGGCTGCGGAGTGGCTGATCGCGAATCATTACACAAGGCCCGATACACTGGCAATTACTGGACGGAGCAATGGCGGTTTGCTGATGGGTGTGTCAATGACCCAGCGTCCTGATCTTTTTGGGGCGATTGTGTGCGGGTATCCGCTGCTGGATATGGTGCGCTATCAGAAATTTTTGGTGGCGCGATTCTGGGTGCCGGAATATGGGTCTTCGGATGATCCTGCCCAGTTTCCCTTTCTTTATGCCTATTCGCCTTATCACCATGTGATAAAGGGGCGGAAGTATCCGGCTGTGCTTTTTATTACTGGCGATAGCGATACGCGGGTGGCTCCTTTGCATGCGCGAAAAATGGCTGCGGAGATGCAGGCCGCGCAGGGCGGCGATAAGCCGATTTTGCTTCTGTATGATACGAAGTTGGGGCATAGCGAAGGGCGGCCTGTGAGCAAGATTATTGAGGAAGACACGCAAATGCTGGCCTTTCTTTTCTGGCAAGTGGGGGCTAGGAATGATTGATGCCGTGGTTGCAATCGAAGAGAGGTCCTTCGCTTCGCTGCCTTCGCAACATCGCTCAGGGTAAGCAGGATGACGACTAACAGCAAACAAAATCGAAAGCAATTCGCCCACCTGAAGATGGCCGCTACAAAGGCGACCCATGCGGCTACGTCGAATGCAACCATACGTCGTCACAGCAGAAGTGATCGCGCACAGCGAAATAAATTACCGACGGGACCTGGGCGCTACAATAACCGGTCGGCCGTGCTTGATGATGAATTTTGAGGAGGATTAATGCGATTAGTCTCAAGTAACGTGTCGAGGCTCGGAAACGCGCTCTTAATGATCGCGATCGTGTTGGTAGGTGTTGTTTCCATGGCGAGCGCGGTTCACGCACAGGCTGCCGCGGGGTCGATTCGGCTTAGCGTCGATGCTACGCAGGCGCCGCAGAAGATTTTGCACGCGCATTTGCAGATTCCCGTGCACGCTGGGCCACTTACTTTGTATTACCCGGAGTGGATTCCCGGCGAGCACATGCCGGATGGGCCGATCATTGAAGTTGCTGGGATGAGATTTAGCGCTGGCGGGAAGACGATTCCCTGGCGGCGCGATCTGGTGGAAATGTTCTCGATCCATTTGGACGTTCCGGCCGGCGTCAGCTCAATTGACGCGGATCTGGATTTTCTGCTCTCCGCGCCGTCGACTGGATTTTCGGCTGGGGCGTCCGCTACGGCGAATCTCGACGTGCTGAGTTGGAATCAAGTGCTGCTTTACCCGGCGGGCGCTCCGGCGAAGGAATTTACTTTTGTCGCGAGTTTGAAGCTGCCGGCGGGTTGGAAGTTTGGCACGGCTTTGCCGATTGCCAAACAAGACGGCGATACCATCGAATTCGCGCCAGCACCTTTGACCACCCTGGTGGATTCGCCGGTGCTTTCGGGACGTTATTTCCGCGTCGTGCAGCTGACTCCGGGCGAGAAGCCTTCGCACGAAGTTGACATTGCTGCCGACAGCGCCGCGGCACTGGCGATGACTCCCGATACTCAACTGGCGTTGCACAATCTGGTAATGGAAGCGGGAGCGCTTTTCGGCGTGCGTCATTATCGCGATTATCACTTTCTGCTGACGCTGAGCGACGACGTGGCGCACTTCGGCCTGGAGCATCACGAATCGAGCGATGACCGTACTACGGAGCGAAGCTTGATTGACGATGCCGAGCGCGTGGAATTCGCTACCTTGCTGCCACACGAATACGTGCATTCCTGGAATGGAAAATACCGGCGGCCGGCGGGATTGGCCACGCCCGATTATCAGCAGCCGATGAAGGACGATTTGCTGTGGGTGTATGAAGGCTTGACGGAATATCTTGGCGTGGTTTTGACGGCGCGCAGTGGTTTACAGACTCCCGAACAGTGGCGCGACGAGTTTGCTTATTTGCTGGCAACTTACGAGCATCGTCCCGGCCGCGATTGGCGTCCACTGCAGGATACGGCTGACGCCGCTCCTTTTCTTTACAATTCGACCAGCGACTGGTCCAACTGGCGGCGTGGAACGGATTTTTACGAGGAAGGCGAGTTGTTGTGGATGGACGTGGATACGACGCTGCGTTCGCTGACCAAAGACAAGAAATCGATCAATGATTTTTGCAAGGTTTTTCACGGTGGCGGCCAGGGTGGACAGCCGGAACTGAAAACTTACGACTTCGAGGATGTGGTGGCTACGCTGAATGGTCTGGCCCCATTTGATTGGACTGGATTTCTGCGTTCGCGCCTCGATAGCCTTGCGACCAAAACGCCCGAGGAGGCTGTAACCAACAGCGGATGGAAGTTGATTTATACCGAACAGCCCAACGACACGCTGGCGTTAGAGGAGGAACTAACCAGGCGTGCTGATTTCAGTTTTACCGTAGGCATGGTGGCCTCCGACGAGGGAACGGTGATCGACGTAGTTCACGGGGGGCCTGCTTACAATGCAGGGATAGGTCCGGGAATGAAGATTGTGGCAGTGAATGGAGCGCAATTCGGGCCGGATGTGCTGCGTGGAGCGATCGATAGCGCCAAGACGGCGACGCAGCCGATTCAATTGATTGTTTCGAATGGCGCGCAATTTCAGGCTATGTCGTTGGATTATCACGGCGGGTTGCAGTATCCGCACGTCGTGCGCGATGCCAGCCGGCCTGATTATCTTGGCGAGATTACACATCCGTTGGCGCAGTAGCCTTCTCGAAGGCTTAGTGCCCGTACGCACGGCTGAGCGTATATTGGAATTAGTGTATGAAATTTCATCCGATCGCTTTTGTGGGAATTTTGCTGGTGGCTGCGGGCGTTGCCGGGATGATACACCCGCAGGTCGGCATGCCTTCGCATAAGCAGGAAATTCAGGTCGCTCAAGGCAAAGCGATTATTGAAACGCAGAGGATTATTACTTTTCCGCGGCCGTTTAGTGCGCTGCTGATTTTCGCCGGCGCGTTGCAAGTGTTTCTTACGTGCCGTGTGCGGTCCAGGGTTTAGATCGATTGCGCGCGGCGTTACGTCGAACGCGTTCACTAATTTCGATTGGCAATTTCCCCGGGAAGAAGCAAACCTTTTTATTTCTTTTGGGTCTAAGTGTGTGCCTTGAATGGTTCGTTTAAAATTTACGCGTGGTGAGATCTATGACCATGAAACGCACCGGTGACTCCTGGAAGACTGCTGATGATTATGGGCGCTCCCTTCCCTTCTTTACCGTGAACTTGCTGGTGCGGGATTTGCAGCGGTCATTGGCATTCTATAAGGATGTGCTGGGGGCCGCCGTAATTTACTCCGACGCGGATTTTGCGGCGCTCAAATTGAAAGATTTGGAATTTATGCTGCATGCCGATCATGCCTACGATCATCATGCATGGTTTGCGGATTTACGGCGCGGCGAACGGCGTGGCTTCGGTGCGGAGTTGAGGTTGTTTCAGACCGACCCGGATTTGATTGAGTCCCGAGCGCGGAAATTTGGAGTGACGATTCTGCAGCCCGCGCAAGATATGCCCCATGGATGGCGTGATGTGATTGTCGCGGATCCGGACGGCTATACCTGGGCCGTTGGGTCCGCGCAAGCGCAATGTCCACGTGCCAAGATAGGGTAAGGCACTCAGATCGCAAGTTTCCGGCGGGCCCGTTTGTTTCCGGTGCGTTTGAAGCTGCCGGGCGGGCCTGAGACCCGCCCCTACTCATGGTTGCGCGATTTCAGCGACTAAGTTTCTTTCAACTTGTCAGTACTTTTCTTGGCTGTCCGTCTCACCTGCATGAATTTTGCCGGCAAAATTTCTGTAGCTGAATATTGTGTAGGCTACTGCCAACGACATGCCGATGAGCCACCATATCAGGCCGATTTTCAGCCCGTAATCCGCCGCTTTGGCGTTTGCCACCGTTAAATTATTGATGATTCCTGTGGTGGCCGGCAGGACGTTTGGATACAGCGTGAACGTCACGCTGGTCAGCATGCCAATGATGTAGGTGCATGATGCGGCGAAGGCCGCCGCTTCCTGTTTTCCGCGCAGAAACAATTTAACGCCTAGCAGCCCGGCGATCGCCAGCACCGGGAACACGAAACCGAATGTATGGACGCGGAAGCTGTACAAGCCAAATGGCATAAGGCGAAAACTGACGAACGTTAGGATAATCGTGAGCACGGCCACAGCCCACCAGAGGCGCGAGGCGGCGGCGTGTGCGCGATCGTTCAGTTCACCGCCGACTCGCCAGTCTAGCCAGACTGCGCCGTGCAGCGCCAACACCGCCAGAGCTACTACGCCGACTAGAATCGTGTACCAGTCGAGAATTCCTGTCTGGCCTGCGGGTTGAAAATTCGTCCATAGCGGCTCGAAGAAGTATCCGCCTGCATTGAGCGGCACGCCGCGAACGACGTTTCCGAGCGCCGCGCCGAAAAACACAGCCAGCAAAATACTGGCGAGCGCGAAGATTCCATCCCAGAAAACCGACCACAAGTGCCCGCCTACATGGCTGCGAAATTCGATTGAAACTCCGCGCAAAATCAGCAGCCATAGAACCATCATCAATGGAAGATAGAAGCCGCTGAAGCTCGCGGCGTAGAGCACCGGGAATGCGAAGTAGAGCGTGCCTCCGGCGGCTAGCAGCCAGACTTCGTTGCCATCCCACACAGGACCGATGGACCGGATCAGAGCGCGACGCTCGTGGTCGGTACGTGCGATCAAGAGGTGCAGCACGCCGACGCCGATGTCGAATCCATCGAGCACGACGTAGCCGGCGATCATGATCGCGACCAGGCAAAACCAAATCGTTCCCATAGGTTCTTCCCTAGTCCGCTGCGGCTACGGCAACGGCGTTCGTTGCAGGAGCAGCGTCAGAACCAGGGCCGTGTTCAATTTCGCGATAAACCAGAAACAGAAAAAGAATCCCGAGGATCGCGTACATGCCCATAAAACCTAGTAGCGTGAACCAGACGTCGCCGGCGGCCACAACCGATGACACGCCTTCGCGCGTGCGCATCATTCCGTAAATGATCCACGGCTGGCGGCCGACCTCGGCCGTGATCCAACCGGCGGTGTTGGCGATGAAGGGCAGCGGGAGCGCGAGCATCAATGTCCAAAGCATGAGGCGAGACGCGTAAAGCGTTCCGCGAAATAGTTTCCATGCAGCGAGCAGGAGAATCGCGATGAAGATGGTGCCTAGTCCGACCATGATGTGATAGCTGAAATAAAGCAGCGAAATATTATCGGGCCATTCGTATTGCGGAAATTGATCGAGCCCCTTCACCGTTGCCGTCCATTTTTTATACGTCAAGAAACTCAGCGCGTTCGGAACCGTTAGAGGATTGTCCAAACGCATGTTGGGTACATCCGGCTGGCCCAGAATTGCGATGGGCGCGCCCGGCTGCGTGTGGAATAAACCTTCCATGGCCGCAAGCGTCGGCGGTTGATCGCGCGCGACCATAACTCCCTGCCCGTCTCCAGTGGGATAAAGCTGTAGGAACGCCGCCAGCACCCCAACAATGACAGCGACGCCGATGAAAAGCTTGCCGAAGTTTTCGTGCTGCTTGGAGAGGACGTAATACGCGCCGATTGCGGCCATCGTGAAGCAGCCCGTCTGCATTGCACCGATCATAGTGTGCGCGTATTGCCACATGCCCCAGGGATTGAGCACCAGCGCCCAATAGCTTTGCAGGTCGAACGAACCATTGGGACCGAGCCGGTACCCAACCGGATGCTGCATCCAGGAGTCGGTGAGAACTATGAAGTAGCCTGAGAGCCAGGACCCTAAAAACATCATCAGCGAGGTAAGCCAGTGCACGCGTGGGCCGAGGCGCTTTTCACCGAAGAGAAATAAGCCCAGGAAAGTGGATTCGAGGAAAAACGAGAAAACGCCTTCCATGGCCAAGGTCTGGCCGATTACGCCTCCGGCTGATCTGGAGAACTGCGACCAGTTCGTGCCGAACTGAAATTCCATGGGGATTCCGGTGACCACGCCAAGTGCGAAGCTGATCCCGAAAATTTTGCCCCAGAAACGCGCCGCTTGATCCCAGGTGTCATTGCCAGTGCGCAGCGCCACGGTTTTCAAGATAAGTATCAGCAGCGCGAGGCCCATGGTCAGCTGCGGGAAGATGTAATGGAACGTGACCGTGAACGCGAACTGAACACGATGCACTGTGAGGGCTTCTTCCATGTCACCTCTTTCCGGCGCTGATTCTTCCGACCGGCGAATCAGGACGGAAAGCAACGCACGCATCGGGTGGCCCGTACCGCAATATGCCCACAATTCCAGGAGGCGTTAGGTTACCCCTTGGAAATAAAAACTGGAAGTGTGATGATCACACGCTTCGGCCCTGGGGCATATTCATAATATTGGGGGAACTATGACGGATCGGAAGCTGCGTGTCATCGAGGTGACGCTGGCGTTGTTGGTTGCGGGATTTGCAGTAGGGTCGCAGGCTCGGACCACAGCGCAGCAGATGGCACAGAAGCGGCCGATCACTTTTGCGGATTTGATCTCGATGCATCGGCTCAGCGACCCGAAGATTTCGCCCGACGGAAAATGGATTGCCTACGCCGTAGCCACGCCGGATTTGGACAAGAACCATTCAGTGCGCGACATCTGGGTGGTTTCGGTGAGTGGCGGTGAGGCTGCCCGGCAATTAACACGAGGTGGAAGCGACAGGCGTCCGCGCTGGTCGCCTGACGGCAAGCGGCTCGCGTTTATTTCCGAACGCGGCGGCACGCCGCAGGTTTATTCCGTCGCGCTGGAAGGCGGCGAAGCATCGCGTATGACTTCCCTTTCCACCGGCGCGGACAACGAATTGTGGTCGCCGGATGGCAAGATGATGGCGTTCGTTTCTTCCGTATATCCGATTTGCAAGGATGACGCCTGCAACGCACAGCGTGACGCCGAAAAAGAAAAGAGCAAAGTAAAGGCCCAGATTTACGAAAAATTGCTCTTCCGGCATTGGAACGGCTGGTGGGACGGTAAACGCAGCCATTTATTCGTTCAGTCGGTGGATGGCGGTTCGTCGGCACGCGATTTGACTCCGGGTGCGACTTACGACGTGCCACCGTTCAACATGGAGGCGCCGGAGGCGATTGCGTTTTCTCCCGATGGCAGCGAATTGTGTTTCACCGCGAACACCGATAAAGACGAAGCGCGCAGCACGAATGGGGATCTTTTCATCGTGGCGGTATCAGGCGCGGGTGAGCCAAAACGCATCACTACGAATCCCGGCAACGATTGGGGCCCTGCTTACTCTCCCGATGGGAAGTGGATCGCTTATCGTGCGCAGATGCAGGGCGGGTACGAATCCGACCGCTGGCGGTTGATGCTTTACGATCGCCAGGCGAGCAAGCAGTTCAACCTAACCGAAAATTTCGATCAGAGCGTGGAAGACTACACCTGGTCCCCGGACAGCAAGCAAATTTATTTCCAGTCCGACCAGAAAGCCGAGATGCCGATTTATTCGATTGCGGCGACGGCCGCTAGCGCACCCAAAGTGGTGGTCGATGGTTTCAACGCCGATTTTGATTTGAGCCTCGATGGGCGGACGCTTGCGCTGGCTCGAACGAGCCTGACTATGCCTGCGGAACTTTTTGTGACCAGTGCGGATGGAAGAAATTTGCGGCAGATTACTCATCAAAATGATGCATTGCTTGCGCAGCTTGAATTGCCCTCCGCTGAAGCTTTCTGGTTTCAGGGCGCGGAGAGCACCAAAGTGGAAGGTTTCGTGATTCGTCCTCCGCAATTCGACGCGACGAAAAAATATCCAACGCTGCTCTTAATCCATGGCGGACCGCAAAGCCCTTGGACGGATGCCTGGGGATATCGCTGGAACCAGCAAGTGATGGCCGCGCCGGGATATGTGGTGGTGATGATCAATCCCCGAGGCTCAATCGGTTACGGGCAGAAGTTTGCCGCGGAAGTGAGCCGCGATTGGGGTGGAAGGGCCTATGAAGATCTGATGAAAGGCACGGATGCCGCCGTGGCGAAGTATCCCTTCATTGATGGATCGAATATCTGCGCGGCGGGTGGCTCGTACGGCGGTTACATGATCGATTGGATCGCGACGCACACTGGCAGATTCAAATGCCTGATCACTCATGCCGGGCCTTACGACGAAGTAAGCATGTATGGTTCGACCGAGGAATTGTGGTTCATGGATTGGGAATTTGGCGGCCCGCCCTGGGAGCATCCCGATCTGTACAAGAAATGGTCGCCGAACGAATACGCGGCAGAGCTGGCAAGATACAAGACGCCGACTTTAGTGATTGGCGGCGAACTGGATTTTCGCGTCCCATACAATCAGGATTTGGAATTTTTCACTGCATTGCAAGTACAGAACGTGCCGTCAAAGCTGATGATATTCCCCGATGAAGGACACTGGATACTGAAACCGCAGAATAGCCGGCTTTGGTATGAGACCTTTCTGGATTGGCTTGGCAAGTATTTGAAATAGCTGCGGGCCGAAGAGCGCAAGGAGCGGTAGTTAGGAAATTCTAAGCAATTGCCTCGGGGTTCCGACGTTTCTTGGTGTTTTGCTTCCAGTGCTGCACTCTTGTGCGTATTTGTGTGCGTATTTGTGCGGATTGACAGTTGTGCTCCTTGGTGCGATCTTGCATAAACCCTCCAGTTATTTCTTCGACTCGTTGACGTTTTGATTCTCGGGCCACGCAATGCCGCGACATTCACTGGTGTGTCTGGTTGCATTGGCAGCGGCTACAGCGCTCGCTCCGCACAGCCGCGCGGAATCATTGAGTGTTACGAGTTCGCCGCCGGGCGCGAATGTCGAAATCAATGGCGTTGTTGTCGGCACCACTCCGTTTCACACTGATTATCCTGGCGGGTATTTCCACAAGCCCCACACTGTCTTCGCCACGCGGCTCGATCACTCCATGTTGCGTTGATGCGTGTTACTGAGTCGCGCGATAGCCCGGGCCTCTGAGCGGGCGGCCTGCTTTGGCCGCCGTTAAAGTGCCGTGGTCGAATTCTACTTGGCCATTTATGATCACGTAGTCCACACCTTGCGAGAGCTTTGTCGGCTCTGCGTAGGTGGCTTCGTCGATGATGTTGGCGGGGTCAAAAATTGTGATGTCGGCGTAATAGCCTGTTTGCAGCAGGCCGCGATCGGTCAGGTGTTCGCGTTGGGCGGGCATGGATGTGATCTTGCGGACGGCTTGGGCCAGCGGCATTAGTTTTTCGTCGCGGACGTAGTGGCCCAGGAATCTAGCCATGGAGCCGAAGGCGCGCGGGTGTGTGTGTGGCTCGTACAGAGGGCCGTCGAGCGACAGCTCGCCGGCGTCCAGGCCGATGGATGTCCACTGCCGCTTCAGGGCGTAGGTCATGTCCGGCTCGCTGGCCATGAAATAGAGCGCGCCTGTTTGAGCGTTATCTGCAAAGATGAAGTCGAAAAGAGCGTCGAGTTCCGGCTTCTTTTCGGCTTTGGCCATTTGCGCGACTGTACCGCCGTCGTATTTTTTCAGGACTGGATCGAAGACGCCGGAGATCATTACGCCCGATCCGCCACCGCTATCGAGATAAAGATTTTCCCAGTCATTGTGTTCGGTGGCCATTTCGCGCTTGATGCGCCGGCGAATGGCAAGATCGCGCAGGCGTTCAAGTAGTTTAGGAGTACCACCGTCGGCCACCCAGGGTGGGAGCGATGAAGCTAGCGCGGTGGCGCCGGCGACGTACGGATACTGGTCGGCGCGAATGTCCAGGCCTGCATCACGCGCGGCTTGGATTTTATCCACGACGCGCGGCATCGAACCCCAACGCGATTTGCCGCTTACTTTGAGATGGAAAATTTCGACCGGGATTCCGGCTTCGCGGCCGATGCGGATCGCTTCGTCCAGCGCGTCCATCTCGCTGAAGCCTTCGCTGCGCATGTGCGTCGCATAAATGCCGCCATAGTGGGCGGCCACTTTTGACAACTCGATCAATTCTTCCGTTTTCGCGAAGTGCCCTGGCGGATAAATTAGCGCCGTCGAGATTCCCAGCGCGCCGTCTTGCATGGCTTGCGCTACCAGCGTCTTCATCTGCTCAAGCTCCGCGGGGATGGGCGCGCGATCGTCGTCGCCAATCACGGCTTCCCGAACTTGCGCTGCGCCGACATAAGTGCCCAGGTTTATCGGTGTGCGGTCTTTTTCCAGGCGCTGGAAGTAGCCGTCGAGAGTGGTCCAGTCGATGATCAGGTGGTAGTGATCAAGATAAGGTTTTAACGGCTCGAGCGTTTTTTCATTTTGCGGCGCGATGGAACCGCCTTCACCGGTAATTTCGGTGGTGATTCCCTGGGAGAGCTTGCTAAGCGAGCGATTGTCTATGAGCAGTGCGGTTTCGGACTGGCCCAGCATGTCGATGAAGCCGGGCGCGACGATGCGGCCGGTGGCGTCAATTACTTTCGCTGCTTTCGCATCCTGAAGATTGCCAATCGTCGCTATGCGGTCGCCGCGAATTCCGACGTCGGCCGCGTACCACGGACCGCCGCTGCCATCGAGCACTTGGCCGTTCTTAATGATCACGTCGAACGGCGCCATCCGGCCTGTGGGAGTGGAATAAATTGCGGCTGCGATTTCGCCCAGGGCCTCGCCGGCGATTTTCTGCGGTCCGTCGGGATCATCCAGCGGGAGCGAAACTCGATTGACGTAGATCGCAAACGCAAGATTGTGACCGTCAGGTGTGGTCGTGTAACCGGCCAAGCCTTTACCCGTAAGCATCAGGCGTTTGTTCAGAGCATCGAAGGTGCCGTAGGTTCCTGTTTTGGCGAAAACGTGTCCGGCTGCGGGAGAATCCATCTGGATGTTCCACAGAGTGCCGTCGCGCCCCAGAATCGGCAACGCATTTTTGAATACGGGAAAATCTTTCTGGCGCGACATGAACGCCAGGTAATGCACCATGAAGTCCGGGGTAAAAAATGCGGACTCGGCGCCGCCAGCGCCATCGCCTTGAGACGCTCCAGACAGATCGAGGCCGGCTTTCTGAAGTAACTGGCGTTCGAGGTCGAAGCCGGCTTGATCGAAGTCCCTGGTGTTATGCGTTAGAAGCGCGCCCAGCACGAACGGCGTCATGCTGGCATGAAGATTCTGGCTTACCTTCAGTGTGACTTTAATTTCTTCGGAAAGCGGCGGCGAGATGTGTTCGGCGACGAGATTTTCGGCGGTGTAGGAAGCGTGGAACACGGTGAAATCCGTTTTTTCCGTTGTGGCGGGTGCGGTCCCGGCGATTCCCTTCTCGCGTAGACCTTCGGCAAATGTCGCTTGGGCAAAGCGGCTCGGCGCGGGAACGTCGTACGCATAAAGAATGGGCGTCTTGCTCAGCGGGAACGAGCCATTGATGTTTACGGTATTGGTTCCATCCGGATTTGTGGTTGCGGGGGCAAATTGAATCTCCGGCTTCGAATTGGCCTCACCGGTGGTCGCGTGATTCACAAACGTCACGTAACTAGTCGCGGGAGAAGAGTTGATGCCGACCGGCGCACCTTCCGTCGCGCCCGGCGAGATGGTGACGTCGATGATGTTATCGTTCACGGCGATCGGCGAAATCACCACTTGGGTGCCGCCTTCGTGACCGCCCTCCGGAAAAAGTGTGGCGTCGACGAGAATTCGACCATAGATGTGCTTGATTCCTTTTGCCGCGACCTGCGCGGCCAGTTCGCGAATCACCAGGAGAGGATCGCCTGCGACCGCCTTCGTGTCCGGGCTGCCGTCGTAAGAATGATCTTCGTTTTGAAATCCAAGGT
This sequence comes from uncultured Acidobacteriota bacterium, assembly GCA_963703675.1. Lineage (GTDB taxonomy): Bacteria > Acidobacteriota > Terriglobia > Acidiferrales > UBA7541 > Palsa-295. The sequence goes on from CAVPFH010000023.1 coordinate 210,596, forward strand.
TCCCATCTAATTGAATTCGCCCTGACAGATTAGGGTCGCCAGACCCGACCAGAATCAGATCTCCATTTAAGGTGCCATCGGCTGTGATCGGGCCAGTGCGATAGACCCGGGTATGAAACCGGTAGTCTGCGCCGAGAAGTTCCAGCGCTGTGCCCTCGGTTAGCAGCTTTGTGGTGGAGGCGGGAGTGAAAAGCTGTTGCGGATTAAGAGCGTAGAGAACTTTGTCGTCGTCCAGCGAGTAGACTTCGACGCCGAAGCTGGCGTGTTTGTATTCGGGCCGGCTGGTGATTTCGCGGATGCGGGCGGCGAGCGCGGAATCATTCTGAGCAGGCGCGATTGTTGGCCATGCCAGCAGAACAACGATGGCGAGCAGCAAAACTGGAATAGTGGCGAGCGCGTATTTGGCTTTGGTCATTGTTAAACCACACCTTTGTTTTTAGGAATGTAGACTGGCACGCCAGGATGCGGGGTTCACCGGTCATAATCGACCGCCAAAAGCATAGGCACGGCGCAGATATGTGTCGAGCTCTGGCACACGCAAAATTTTCAACAGCACGCCGAGCAGCACAACGCCAGCCGAGGTCACCATTGTCAACAGAAGCAACGCGCCGCCGAGATGTTGCCAGGCGATGATATTTTCGAGCCAACCCGCCAGCCGAGAGCACACATAGCCCGCTACACACGATGCGGCCGACATTTTCAGAAAAAATATCACCAGGCCTCCCTCCTCGGAATTTTGGGTGCGGCGGCAGAGCAGGACGAACAAAATTATTGTATAGGCAATGATGCCGATGGTGCTGGCAAGCGCGAGGCCGAGATAATCCAGTCGACGCACCAGCACCCAATATAACGGAAGACTTAAGAGCGTGGTAACGGTGCCAACGACTGCGGGAGTGATGGTGTCTCGCGTGGCGTAGAACCCACGCGCCAGAATATTCTGAGCGCCCCAGGCGAATAAGCCGATCGAAAAAAAAGCCAGCGCCGAACCCGTGGCGGCCAGGTCGGGACCATGCAAGCGTGTGTGGGAGAAAACCAAGTACACCAGCGGCAGGCTCTGAGCGATGATTAGTGCTGAGATTGGGAGCAGCAGGAAGATCAGCGCTTTAAAAGTAGAATTGAGGATGCGGTTGAGATCGTCTAATTTTTTTTCAGAATAGAGTTGAGCAAGAATCGGGAAAGACGCTACCCCGATGGCTTGGCCGACTAAGCCCAGCGGCACGCGCATTAGAGTTTTTCCATAGCTTAGCCAGGTGATCGAAGCCGGTTGCAGGTAGGAGCCGAACCAGCGGATGATCCAGTCGTCCACGAACGACAGCGACAGCGCGAGCATTATGGGGATGGAAAGCTTCAAAAACATCCAGAAGCCTGAGTGACGAACATTGAAATTTGGAAAGAAGTTCGCGCCCGCGCGATGCGCCCCGTAGATCTGAAGCAGAAAATTTCCGGCGATAGCTCCCCCTAGTACGCCCACTGCAAAACCTGTGATTCCGATGCGCGGCGAGAGTGCGACTCCGCCGATGATTATGCCGATGTTGTAGACGATTGGCGCCAGCGACGGGATTACGAACTGGCCTTTCGCGTATTGCACCGCGCTCAAAATGCTGCCTTCGTAGAAGCAAATTTGCGCTGGGAGCATCAGCCGCGTGAGGAAAATTGTTTGTTGCAGTTCTGCCGGTTTAAAGCCCGGGGCGATGTATTTCACCAGGTGCGCGGCGAAGATTTCACCTAGTACCACCAGGGTCACTAAGACAAATCCCATTACTGTAACTACCGTGGAGAAGACGCGCCAGCCTTCGTCTTCGCGATGTTCGGCTACGTATTTCGCAAATACCGGGATGAACGTGATGCTTAGCGAACCTCCGGCGATCAGATAGTTCAGGAAATCCGGGAGGGTGAAGGCTGTGTAGTAGGCGCTGGTGGAGGCGTTTGCGCCGATTTGATGCGCGACCGTCCAGTCGCGAAAAAAACCCAAGATGCGGCTGAGCAAGACGCTCGCCATCACGATACCTGTCGCTGAGGCGATGCGGCGGTTCAGGTGCTCAGTCGTCACAAACGTAATGGTAGATGGTTTGGCGGGCGCGGACTAGAGGGTTTGGAGTATGTGTTTCGATGGGTCGAACAGATGCAGTGTGTAGTAAACCACTGACGCTGGACCTGCGTCGAAGCAGCCTATGCTCGGCGTGGAATGCTTTCGCTCTGTCGGGATCGCGCGTCGCTTCGTGCGCAAAGCGAAAAGAGATCCTTCGCTGCGCTCCCTTCGCAAACGTCGCTCAGGGCAAGCAGGATGACGACAATAACTACAGCGGCTAGACAAAACCCGAGACACCGCCGTGCGGGTGCCGTTTACATTCAACGACGCGGCACTCCTCAGCCGATCTTTTGCCGTTTGGGCCGTCATTCTGAGCGAAGCGAAGAATCTCTTTTAGCTTTGGCACGTCGGCAACAGCGAGGGATCACTCCAGGTTTGCGTCGTGTTCTGCCAGCGTGGATTGATTTTCTTCTGGCAGCTTGATGGGTTCGCGGGGCCTGCTTCCCTCCGGGGCTGCGCGCAAGTATTGGACCGGCCAGCTTGCTGGGAATCCTAGGTGGGCTGCTCCAGACAGCGGCCAGTACGGTTGACGGAGAAATTCTCGCGCTAGCAGGACTATATCGGCTTTTTCGTGTCCGATGATGTTGTCGGCCTGGCTTACGTCGGTGACAAAGCCTACCGCGCCGGTCATGATTCCTGTTCTTTGGCGTATCTCATCTGAAAATGCAACCTGGTAGCCCGGGCGCGCAGGAATCTGGATATTCGGCAGGATTCCGCCCGAGGAACAGTCGATCAAATCCACGCCCAGCGGCATTAGCTGGTTAACCAATTCTACGGATTGATCCACGTCCCATCCTCCCGCAGTCCACTCCGACGCGGAAATGCGAACGAAAAGCGGGAGGCGTTCGGGCCACACGCGACGAACCGCCGCGACGACCTCGCGCAAGAGGCGCGTGCGATTTTCCAGCGAGCCGCCGTAGTTATCGGTGCGATGGTTCGATAACGGCGAGAGGAATTCGTGAAGCAGATATCCGTGGGCAGAGTGAATCTCGACTACCTCAAAGCCTGCTTGCAAGGCTCTGGTAGCAGCGCTGGCGAAGTCTTTGATCACTTTCTTGATGCCGTTTTCATCGAGCGCGACCGGCTTTGCGTAGGTGTCGGAGAAAGGAATAGCGCTGGGCGCGACCGGTGTCCAGCCGCCGTTTGATTCCGGGATGTAACCGCCATGCTCCCACGGCGCCGGGGTGCTTCCTTTACGACCTGCATGGGCTAATTGCGTTCCCGGCACAGCACCTTGCGTGCGGAGGAAACGAGTGATTCGCTCCAGCGGCTCGATGTGATCGTCTTTCCAGATTCCGAGATCCTGGGGACTGATGCGACCCTCAGGCGAGATAGCATTTGCTTCCGTGAATACCAGAGATGCGCCGCCGACGCCGCGGCTTCCCAGGTGGACCAGGTGCCAGTCCGTGGCAAAGCCGTCCTTGCTGGAATATTGGCACATCGGTGAGACGGCGATTCGGTTGCGCAGGAAGAGATCGCGAATTTGCAATTCGTCGAATAGGTGCATCGAGGCTTTCCTTTACTTTTTTAGTTAGTGGCTCGGCTACATGGGCTGTGCGCTGACATTAAACTCACGCGAAATTTTCGGGCGTTCGCACGATGTCTGCGCCGTAAGGCTGCTCCGAGTCGTTATGTTTCGCGCTGAAGTTTACTCCTGACTCGAGAGCGCGTGGAGGCTGAAATTCGATCGCCCGCCGCCCAACTGTCTTCAAGCGCAAAGAGCCCGCGTAGCAACCATTGTTTCAGGAAGGGCACGGCGTCAAGCCGCGCCTCACCAAGAGAAGCGCCGCAGGCGCGGCATATGCCTCGCACCTAACGCCTTGCACGCGCTTGCAATCTCGTTCACCGGTTTCGCATTCTCACACCCACAAAAATCAGGACTGCGGTAACCCTAGGCAGCGCAGCGAATTTCGAGTTGCCGCGCAGACTCTGGAAGCTCCGACCCCCAATAAAAAGCGAATACGCTTCTAGTCATCCCTTTTGTGGTTTTTTTCTGTTTGTGGTCTGCAACCGGATCAAGCAGGCGCTGTGAATGAACGCCGCCCTCGGGATCAAAGCCATGAAGCAGGACTGCGTCGGCGGCGTCATCCTCGCGCGTGAGTTCGAGTCCGGGATTGTCGATGATGATGTCACCGTTGTTCTTGATGCGAAGCTAGCTGCCTACTTGCAGGACGATTCTCGTTTCGTCCTGGCTTATTGCCGTTATTGCCTCCATGCAGGTTAAGTATCAGGGATTTGATTGACTGCTGCGTGCGAAAAATGGCAGTGGAAGTGAACGGCCCAATTTTTCGGGCTCAGCCACGGGAAGATGTCGCGCTAAAGGCCGCGGCGCTACACCTCAATCTTCCACAGCTTTAAGGCGAAGAGAGATTCTTCGCTTCGCTCAGAATCACGGAGTTAGCGGCAAAAGCTAGCCCGGGAGTTTGCCGTTCATTCGGTTGAAAATTTTGGGCGTTAGAATTTGAAGAGCACGCCTGCAGTGAACTTCGGGCTGTACTGGTAGGTGCTGAAGTACTGAGTGCCAACCGCGTCGCCGCTCAGCCGAAAAGCCCAACGCGGTTTAAATGGCAGATCAACTCCGCCGCCGAACTGATAGGCGAGGGCGCTTTGGCCTCCAAAGGGCGTCTGCGGACGGAAGTGCGAATAACCTATCAGCGCGTGGGCCCAAACCTCAATATTCCGACGCGCGGCCCAGCGGAACCGTGGGCCGCCGGTTCCGGAGACAAACCAGGCGCTTTGGCCGAACTGTGTGCCGTGCGTCGCCGAGAAATCGCCTTCACCGCCAAACCAGTTATTGACGTAGTAGACCATGCCGTAGTCGAAGCCATTCAAGCTCTGGTTGTGACCGGGGATTCCATTCTGGCTGGGGTATTCATAGAAGCGGAAGAACGTATAGCCCAAGTAGAGTTGCCAGCTGTATCGTTCAAAAACGCTGGTCACGTCCTGCGGCGGCGCTGCTGGAGTCGGCTCCAATGAAAACGCCACCGGCTGCCCTGCGATGCCCGACTCGACAGGTGCGGAATTGCCGAAGGGCGACGGAATTAAAGCCGCAGTCATTACTGGAGCTGCCGGAGCATTTGGCAACTCAGAAGTTGAGGGTGTGAGCGATTCCGAATTGGAACTGCTTACCTGTGCGCCAGCATTCAAAGCAACAAAAAATACCAGTACAAATAGTAAATGTACGTATCGCATTGCGCGTATCTCCCAAGAACTGCGAAAAAGACTCGCTGATACCCTCATAATTTGACCGAGAAAGGGTACGGATGTCCACCTTAAATTCAAAATGTGCGCGAATAACGCTATGGGGCTCTTGCGCTGGTCATTGGCATGGGTGCGAGTTCTGGCGCATTCGTGGTAAACAACCCGAGGCTTTAGGCGAAAGTCGCGTGAGCCGCGGGGTCGCTGGGCCGCTTCGAGAAAAGCGCGCGAAATTGAGGCAGACAGATACTAACGGCTCGGTTCGCGGCAGTCGTAAGTCTGTTTTACGATGCTTCGGAACCGTGCCATCATGAACAACGTGCTTAAGACCCGCCGGTAGTGGTATCGCCGCGCCCGGAGACATATTTGGCTCGTAAAATTGTTTTCTTGTTAGGTTTTGCGTTGTGCGCAACTGGGATATTGTCGCCGCCCCTTGCTCTCGCTTTAGGTCTACTTTTTGGTTTGAGCTTCGAACATCCATTCCATGCAGAAAGCCGGACCGCGACGAAATTATTGCTGCAGGCGTCTGTGGTGGGGCTGGGATGCGGGATGAATTTGCACGAAGTGCTACGCGTGGGGCGCAACGGGTTTGTCTATACGGCGCTTAGTATCGCATTTGCATTGACGATAGGCTTGCTGGCCGGCAAATACCTCGAAGTGAATAAAACGGCTTCGGCTTTGATCACCGTCGGCACCGCTATCTGCGGAGGAAGCGCGATTGCGGCTGTCGCACCGATCATTCACGCAGATCACGAGGAAACTGCTGTTTCGCTCGGTACCATCTTCATTCTCAATTCGATTGCGCTTTTGATTTTTCCGCCTTTGGGCTGGTTGCTGCATTTGTCGCAGCAGCAGTTTGGGTTGTGGGCAGCGCTGGCGATTCATGATACCAGTTCCGTCGTGGGCGCAGCCGCGCGATATGGTGCGGTGGCGCTGGTGGTGGGAACGACTGTCAAACTGACGCGCGCTTTATGGATTGTGCCGGTTTCCGTGGGTGCTGCTTTGTCCAAACGCTCCAATCAGCGAATTCAGTGGCCTTGGTTTATTGCGCTCTTCTGTTTAGCAGCCTTGGCGAACACCTACTTGCCGCGATTTTCTCAGGTGTGGCATGTCCTCAGCGTCGCGGGAAGGCTTGGATTGACGGCTACCCTTTATCTGATTGGGACTGGAATTTCGCGCGCTACGATTCGACAGGTCGGCGTGCGGCCTATGTTGCAGGGGGTGTTTCTTTGGGTGGTGGTGGCGAGCGCGTCGCTGTGGTTGATTACTGCTGGGTGGATTGGGCTTTAGATTTACGGACGTGACGATTCGCGGCCCGGCCGGAATGCTGCGCTGAAGACCGCGGCGCTACATTTAAATCTTGGATCTCGCTGCGTTGGACTTGTTGCTCAGATGTTGGACTGAGTCACTGCTTCGGCGGGCATCGGCGTTGGGCCGGCCAGGTCGCCCACTACTTCTGACAATGTGATCGCAATTTTGCAATTTTCGGAGAGTTGCATACGGGCTGCGATCCGTTCTGCGTTTCCGGGATAGTTCCAGAGGCAAACGAAGATTCTTACGGGCGGAGTTTGATTCCGGAATTTGGCGTGGAGGGTTTTCGCGTGTGCCAGCGCGAACGGGGGCAGCGCTGAAATGCAGATGACGTCCGGCTTGTTCTGCAATGCGCGCGACACCATCTCTGCGGCGCTCTGAAGCGGGACGCACGATGCTTGCTGGCCGGCTTTTTCTAGAACTTGAGTCAGCATAGTGCCGGCGATCTCGTCCGCTTGGTCTCTCGCTGGAACACAAACGATCCTCAGTGCGGGCACGAGCTGCCTTTCCGAACCGTCGTTTGACTCCGCGTCTGCCGGGGTTGGAGCTGAATCGGGCGAGAGCAATCCACTGTGTTTCTGCTCGTCTATTTCGAATAATTCCTGAACCATCTTCTTGGTATTTTCGATAATGAATTTTTCCGTGTTCTCGTCGAGGCGATTTCTGTGGCGGTCCTTCTCCGCCATGCTCAGAGCCGGCATCAGGACAGAGTTGTAAAGTTCCTCCAGCGATTTATTGTCGAGATATTTCACCAGAATGGTTCGCGCTTCTTCGTGATCCAGCGCCAGTAGACGCTGGTAGAAGCGTGAATCAGGCGTCAGCACGGGCTCGTCGCCCAAAAGCACGGGAAGAAAACTCAGTCGCGGCACGTACCGTCCCATAACCACGAAGCACAGCGTCAGCGGAGTGGAGAGCAGCAAGCCAATCGGGCCCCAGATTGCCGTCCAGAAAACTGCCGCCACCAAGATCGCCAGCGATGAGAGGCCTGTGTAAGCGCCGTAGAGCAAAGGCTCAATCAAATTCGACACAATGATTTCCGTGGCGACGAAAAGGCTCAGAGTCATCAGCGGACGCGTCCAGCCGTGGAAAATCGCGAAAGACAACAGGACTGGAAGAATGCCGCCCAGTGGCGGTCCTATGTAAGGGAGGAAGCGCAACAAGCCGACCAGCACGCCCCAGAGCATCGCGCCGGGGAGTCCGATGAAATGCAAACACGTGCCGACAAGAATGCCGTAGCAAGTGTTCACCACTAACTGTAGGCGCAGATAGTGGCTGACTCTTGCCGCGGCTTCGTCCATCGCCTGGGTCATTACATGCAGGCGCCCCTGGCCGGCGAGAAAAATGAAACGATTGCGCAAATTTTCGCGGCGAATCAGCATGAAAAATGTGAATACGATCACGATGCCGAAACTTGCCATCAGGCCCAGCGCGCTCTGCAAAGATTCAAGCGGCAGGGTGGGCTGCTTGATGATTTCCACGGGAAGCGGTCGCTGAGCCGTCGGGGTCCTCGAACGGGATTCTCTATCGGCATCTGCTGATTGCGGGGGAGCTGCGAGATCCTTGCGAATCTCGTTCATCGTGTTCGAGGCGTTGTTGAGGGCCTGATTCTTGTTCCAATGCAGTGAATCGATTTTGGCCTTGATGTTCGAACGATAAGCGGGAAGTTCGTTCATGACCTGGCCGAATTGCTGGCCGACGGTCCATCCCAAGGCGCTGGCTGCTACGACGGCGAGCAGAACCACCAACAACGTCGAAAGAACCCTTCCCAGGTAGAGGCGTTCCAACATTTTTACGAAAGGAGTGAGGATGAAGGTGAACAGAACTGCCAGCGCGAATGGGATCAGTACGACTTTCGCGAAGTAGAGTGTGGCTACAACTACGACGGCGACTACGACCCCAAGCAGGTGTTCGACATCTTTCGACGTGTCTTGACCGGGCACGGTTTTTTCGGTCAGGAGCGATTCGTTTTCGATGCGGCGTGGCTAAACACTGTCAGGTAGTGTGCCCTGTCAGCCTGCGGAATAGCCATACAGTGAAGTACCGAGAGAACGACGGGAGAGTCCGAGCGATGCACCATTCGAAGAGAGGTTCTTCGCTTCGCTCAGAATGACGACGCCGGAGGAATGGTGACGCTTGGGCGTGTTCAAGTCACTTTCGCGTTGAGACGCCGCAGTTAACCTTTAGCACGGTCATTGGCTTTTAACGCCGTCATTCCGGACGCAGCGAAGAATCTCTCTTCGGTTTTCTTCATGTCCTACTGAGAGTGTCATTAGGAGGGCATGCAGCCGCACAAATCATCGCGTTAGCCGGCATGTTTCGCTTGGGGAACTAATTCGGATTGTTCCGTCGGTTCCGGGCCCGCTGGCCGTAGCGTGAGCCAGTCCGTCCGGACTTTGTCCCATTCCTGGATCAGAAAACCGTAGGATTCCAAGAAGCTGCGAATTTGAGTGCGCCCTTTGCCCACTATTTTTTCCAGTATAGGGACCAGAACACCCAGAGCGCTCTGGCTCAGAATGGTCCGTTGCGCGATCTGGCAAACGTACTTGGTTTCGGACACGGCGATGGTGAAACCGTCGCGCGCGTTCACGTGCAACATCACATGAATGTCCGAGCTGCCGTCGCCGGCATAGATCACGTGGTCGGGGCCGATTTTCATGGCCGCTTGCAGTTCGTCGAGAAAGGCTACCTTGCCGTAGCCTGCGGTGGCGCGAACGATCGTGTCGATTTCACCGGTGCTCTTATATTTGAATTCGGTGCCGTGGATGCGGTCCGGGTGCAAAATGCCTTCCAGCGCGGATTGAATGACCTCGACCGGTGCAGCGGACAAAACGTAAAAATCAAAGTGATAGCCCTGAATCCCATGATCGAGAATTTCGTTCAGCAGGCCGATATTTGATTTCAGGCGAATTTGTTTCCCCACCTGGATCAAGTGTTCTTTGCGCACTCGCGAACGGAATTCGGGATCGTGAAGCAGCAGGTAGGCGAGTTCGGCGCCCTGCTGCACGAGATTGATTCTGGCCATTCCCGCGGCCTTGCGCTCGAATTCTTCTGTGGGAATTCCGACGATCTCACTCAGAACGTATCCGGAATCATTGAAAGTCAGGGTCTGGTCGAAGTCGCTGACGAATAAGTAGGATTTCATTGCACTGTCGCTCATCGTTATTATAAGCCTCCGGCTTCTTACTGATTTTGATGTGTTTTAATTGTTCGATTGGTTTCCGGTGATTATTCCACGTAAGTATGAATGCCACAAAACGCGCTGATGATTAGCGGCTTGTGAATATTTTGGTGCTATTTCTTGTTAATTATACCTAGTAACTAGATGCGGTAGGAGAAGGCTCCGCTGCAGTGATTCCAAGATCTATGTAGTTATTAGATTGATAGAAACTATTTGAAGTTTCGATGCGGATACTGGAGGCTTTGACTTTCTGGCGGCCGCCGAATCCAGGATAAATCCGCTTCGCATTCGTCTTTCACCATTGGTTGGCTACCACACGGGCGTCCTTCGCTTTTTCTTTGCTTAACTTCAGGTTATATCGTAACTGGGACGCTATACCATTGTGATTCGATTCCGGATACTATTCACCCACTCTATAGCAGGTGGCGATCCGGAGGGTTTTATGGCTGCGACGTGGAAGGGATACCTCACATTCGGGCTCATTTCTATTCCGATTCAGCTTTCGCCTGCGGCGCGCTCGGAACGGATCAGCTTCAACCAGCTACATTCCGTTTGCCATTCTCGATTGAAGCAGCCTCTGTTTTGCCCGACCTGCGACAAATTTGTTGACCGCTCCGAGGTCGTCAAGGGTTACGAGTACGAAAAAGACCAGTATCTTTTGTTCAGCAAGGAAGAATTGGATGAGATTGAACCAGACACCGCTCAGAGCATGGAGATTTTGAGCTTTGTGAAGGTGGATGAGATCGACCCGGTGTATTTTGACAGCTCTTATTATGCCGAGCCTGCCGAAGCCGGCGTGCGCGCCTACAATCTGCTGGTTGACGCGATGCGCAAGACCGGTTACGCGGGCATCGCTAAGATCACGATGCATGGGCGCGAAAATATCGTGATTATTCGCGCGTGCGAAAATGGATTCACGTTACACACCATGTTCTACAAGAATGAAATCAGGGCGGTGTCGGAGGCTTCGATTCCTAAAGCCGAAGTGAAGCCTGAGGAATCGAAATTGGCCATGCAGTTGATTGAGAGCTTGGCCGCGCCGTTTGAGCCGGATCAGTATACCGACGCTTACCAGGCGGAATTAGAAAAGCTTATTGAAGCCAAGGCTCGTGGACAGAAACTTACTGTCGTTCCGCGGTCGAAGCACGAGCCCGTGGTGGATTTGATGTCGGCATTAAAGAAGAGTCTCAGTGCGAAAGAGGCTGCGCCAAAGAAGACTTTGCTGCGCGCCGTGCCGAAAACCGGCGAGAAAGAGAAGAAGTCGCGGAAGGCTAGCTGACGGTCGGCTGTTTGCTCCCGCCGTCATCCCGAGCGCAGCGAAGGATCTCTCTTCGACTCTCAACTTTACCCTGCGCAAGCTCTTTAGGTACAGACATTGCTGCTACGAAAGCTTAGGCTTGGAATTCCACTACTCGCGGCGTCTCCAGAACTAAAAATCGAAGAGAGATCCTTCGCTGTGCTCAGGATGACGACCGTTCTGCTTGAGTTTCATTCATTGGCGGGACATATGTTCTGAATTTCCCGCGACTGCTGCCGGTCGTGCCGCCCTGAAGGCCGCGGCGCTACATTTAGACCCTTCGAGGCTTCGTTTCGAACTTATGACAGCTTCTTCAGCGCCACCTGCGCCGAGTGGAAAACCTAGCGATCACCTGGCGAATGAACGCACTTTTCTTGCCTGGATTCGCACCAGCATCAGCATCATCGTGTTTGGATTTGTCGTGGCGAAGTTTGGGATTACTTTGCGCGAGTTCTTGCGCTTTCAAGGCGCCGGGCGGCACGAAAGCGGGATGTCACTGGCGATTGGGGTGGGTTTTATGGTCATGGGGATTTTCATGGCGATCGTGTCGTTGATTCGCTACCGGACTGTCATGAAGCAATTGAATGAAGATAAATTCCAGCCTGCCGGGCCGATTGTGACCATTCTTGCTGTGGTCGCCGCATCATTCGGGACAATATTAGTCGTCTATTTGATATACACCGCTCGAACGCTTTGAGCTGTTACCACATACTGCATTTGTTGGAATTCGCGTTGTTCGCGAGTTCGAATTACTTAGGATTCAGTCCGCCGCGCTTGCCAAGATCGATTAAAACCGCTCTTAAGCGCGCACAAATTACCGGGCCATTGCCGGCAGGCGGACTTCCACTTCCGAATCTTCCGAGAGCGGCAGTTGTGGCCATCAGTCCAGAGCTAAGCCCAGGAATTTGCACAACGAGACTGTTGCATTCACGCAAGCGTTCCGACCTGTCACCTTAGGGTGACAGTTTTTTTGTGAAGTCCGCCGCGGATAATCTCGAGCCGCTAAAAAGCGGTTATTTTGCGAGGAAAATGGCACAATTGGGGAGCAATCCCCTTGATTTCGGCGCGCGGAAGCCGTAGTGTTATGATGAATCAATTTCAACATTTGTCGCATTAAATTATGGAATGTTCCAACTGCCACACCGTTAACGCGCCGTCGGCAGACAAGTGTTCGAAGTGTGCCACGCCGTTCAGTTTTGAAGGAGCGACCATTGCGACGGCCACCGCCGCGATGACGCCTCCTAGTGAAGTCGGCAAGAACTGGTCGATCGGCGCTGCCACTCCAACTACGGGCGGACTCGCTGCGTCCGCAAATACCCTCGCGCCAGGCACTATTCTTGGCACGCGCTACGAGATCCTGCAACTTCTCGGCCAGGGCGGCATGGGCGCCGTTTACAAGGCCCGTGATCGAGAACTTGACCGCTTCCTCGCGTTGAAAGTCATCCGTCCTGAACTCGCGGTTCATCCCGACATCCTGCATCGCTTCAAACAAGAATTAATCCTGGCGCGCCAGGTGACGCACAGAAACGTGATCCGCATTTTCGATCTCGGTGAAGCTGAGGGGATCAAGTTCATCACGATGGATTTCATCGAGGGCCAAGACCTCAAGAATGTCGTAAGTGAACAGGGGAAACTTGGCTGGGACGAATCGGTCCGGGTAATGGAGCAGGTCTGCCTGGCGCTCGAAGCTGCACATGCGGAAGGCGTAGTGCACCGCGATTTAAAACCGCAGAACATCATGCTCGATAAGTCCGGGCGTGTATATGTAATGGATTTCGGCATCGCGCGTTCTACCGAAATGGGCGGGATGACGCAGACCGGCACGCTGCTGGGCACGCCCGAATATATGTCACCCGAACAGGTGATGGGCGAGCACGTTGACGCGCGTTCGGACCTTTTCACGTTGGGCGTGATTTTCTACCAACTGCTCACCGGCGATATGCCGTACAAAGCAGACACCGTGCAGAAAGCGATGTTCAAACGAACGCGCGAACTGCCGAAGCCCGCGATCGAAATCGATCCGACTGTGCCGAAATTCCTGAGCGATGTGGCGGAAAAGTGTCTGCAGTTGGACGTGACGCTGCGTTACCAGAGCGCGAAAGAAATTCGCGAGGATTTGGAATCATGGCACGGCGGCTCGTCGTCCAAGACAGTGTCAATCGTCACCGCGCCGCAACAGACGGTCGTCGCCCCAGCGCCAACAGTAAGCGAATGGAAGCGCTGGGGTGCCATTGGCGCAGGCGCGGCCGTCGCCGTGCTGGTGATGCTTTTTGTTTTCCGCGGAAAAATTTTCTCTGGCTCCGGCGGGCAGCCGGCGGTTGCGGCACCCCCGACGGCCCTCGCCATTCTTCCCTTTCGAAATGCTTCGGGTGATCCGTCTTTGGATTGGCTGGGATCGAGCATGGCGGAGATGTTGAGCACCGACGTCGGACAGTCGGCACATTTGCGGACGGTTTCCTCCGAGCGCGTGGGACAAATTTTGCGCGACCTGCGTGTTTCGCCCGATACGGCCTTGGACGATCCCACGATTCAACGGCTCGCGGAATTCAGTAACGCCGATACCGTGGTTTGGGGACAATACGCCAAATTTGGCGACCAGATTCGCATCGACGCCACAGTGAAAGATTTAAAACACGGGCGCGTTGTATCGCTGAAGGCCGATGCTGCCAGCCAGAAGGATATTTTGGGTGCGGTAGACCATCTGGCTGGAGACATTCGGCAGAACCTCGATCTTTCCAGTAGCGCGGTGAAGGAACTTCAGGCGCAGTCATTCAAGCCATCGTCGACTTCCCTTCCCGCGCTTCGCGACTACAACGCAGGATTGCAATTCGCGCGTCAGGGCAAGGATCAGGATGCTGTAAAACAATTCCAGGCTTCGACCACGGAAGATCCGCAGTTTGCGCTGGCATTTTCACAAATGGCGCAGAGTTACGCCAACCTGGGGCAAGAAAGTGACGCGGAACAATACTCGCGAAAAGCGGTAGAGCTCGGCGACAAGTTGCCGGATGCGGAAAAATATTTGATCGTCGCGCGCCACGACGAGATTTTGAAAAATTATCCCAAGGCGATCGAAGCGTATACGAACCTGGTAAAGGTTTCTCCGGACAATGCGGATGTGATTTTCGACCTGGGCCGCTTGCAGGAAAATTCGGGAGCTTATGATAAATCGAAGGAATCGTTTGCTCGAGTTCTGACGCTGGATCCGAAGCGAGTGGATGCTCAACTGGCCATGGGTCGGGTAAACATCGAAGCAGGAAACCCGCAAGCGGGACTGGAATTCCTGAATCGCGCGCAAAGTATGGCCATCGAGGTAGGTAACGACGAGCAAAAAGCGCAAATCCTGCAAGCCATCGGCATGGCGTACTCAACCATGAACAAGCAGGAAGATGCGCTGCGCAATTTCCAGGAATCGCTTGCGATCAAGCGGCGCCTGGGGATGAAGAAAGGAGTCGCCGACAGCCTGGATGCGATTGCTTTCACCGAAAGTGCGCTGGGTAAAACTGACGCCGCGCTCAAGGACTTTACGGAAGCGTTGCAAACGCTTCGCGAAATCGGCGACAAATCGGGCACCGGAGATGTATTAAACGACTTCGCGCAGTATTACAGCGATCGCGGCCAATACGATCAAGCTCTGAAATTATTCAAAGAATCGCTGCAAATTCAGACCGACGCCGGAAATGAAAGCAATCAGGCGCTGGTGTTGAACAACATCGGCAACTCGTATCTCTTCAAAGGAGACTACGAGGATGCGCGGACCTATTTTTCGCAAGCCCTGACGCTGCGCGAAAAACTCAACGTGCCGACCGATGTCGCCGACACGCTGCACAATCTGGCTGAAACATCGGCAAAGTTGGGGCAATACGAGCCGGCACTGGACCAATACTTGAAGGCCCTCGATTTGCGGCGAAGCGCGGGCGATAAGCATGGAGCCGCGATCGAATCGTCGGGAATGGGAATTTTATTCGGCTATCAGGGACGCTACGGTGCGGCGCTCAGTTCGCAGCAAGACGCCTTGAAGGCGATGCGCGATCTTCAGGAGGCTGGATTCTGGCTGGTTGAAATTCTTACGAATTATGGCAGCGCGCTCGCGCAGATCGGGCGTTCCGACGATGCGCGAAAGAACCTCGACGAAGCCCTTAACGGTGCTCGCACAATCAAGAATGATGCCAAGATCGCGCAGGCTCTAAGCGACGAGGGCGACAGTTACTTTTATCAGGGAGATTACAAGGCCGCCGCGCCGCTCTACGCGCTGGCGGCCCAGGCCGCGGCGCATACCACCGATCGCGGGCTGATCCTGATTACGAAAGTGAACCAGGCTAAGCTCGCGGTGAAGCAGGGCGGTGCGCAATCTGTGGTGAATACGCTGCAGGGGCTTTCCGACGCTGCCGACGGGCTGGGATTGAAGTACGTGTCCGTGGAATGCTTCGTATATCTCGGCGAAGCGCTGATTCAAACCAAGAATTACGCGAAGGCCCAGCAAGTGTTACAGGGAGCGCTGAATCGCAGCGACAAGCTGGGACTGAAATCCCTGCTGGCGCAAAGCCATTATCTGCTCGGCCGTGATCTTCAACTTTCGGGCAAGGCCAGCGATGCGGCGAGCCATTTTGCAGAGGCACGGCGAATCCTCGACGACATCAAAAAAGAATCCGGAAGTGACACCGTGGCAAAGCGTAACGACCTCGCTCCCATCGAGGCAGAAGCCGGCAAGTAAATCCCTTCGGGAGAGTCTAACCGCGCGAAGTTCCTGTCGCGGCGTTGCTTTGAACTGGAATCGTCTATTGCGGGCGATCCGGGTACGTCGAACTCGGAAATCGAATGTGGACGAGCAGCGCGCAGAGGCCGATTACACCGAGAGCCAGCACGCTTCCCTCAGGGCCTGCCGAACCTCCCGTGAGCCAATTGGGCCCGTGAACGGAAGTGTTCAGAAATCGGCCTACGCCGACGAGGCCGCTATCTGGCGTGCCCCAAAAGAACGTCTCGGCCCAGTCCCACGCTGCGTGGAAACCGACGGCGAACCAAAGTGTGCCGGTGCGTCGAATCATCAGGCAGAAGAGCAGACCAATCGCAACTACCTGGAGGATTCCGAACGCATTTTCTCCCGGATTGCCAAGATGAGCGACACCAAAAATGAGTGACGTAAAGAAAGCGGCCGGCCAGAAGCGGAATCGTTTGGCGAATGAGAAAAGCCAGTAGCCGCGAAACGCAAATTCTTCGCTAATCCCTACGCACAGAAATACCGCGGCCCAGCCGAGCGCGTATCGGATCAGCGCGCCTCCTGCAAGTTCCACGGAGTCAATTTGAAAGTGGCCGGAGAGGCGAAGGGTCATCACGATGACGGAAAGCATCGCGAAGCCCCAGGTGAATCCTTCCCACAATCGTAATCCGAGCGCCTGGCGCGGTGGAACGCCGTAGTCGGAAAAGGGCCGCTTTTCCATGCGGGCCACAATCCACGTCGCCAGCACCGCGAAAAATGCGGTCAGGGCTTTGCCCGGCAATATGCCCTGTATGGTGAAAACCGACACAGATGGTTTGATCCCCCCGGGCAATAGAAAGAGGAAAGGCAGAGGGAGTATGAAAGTGATCCCCACCCAGATCAGAAGGCGGTTGCGATCCGAGCGCCCCCAGGCCCGTGCGGCTGGGCTCGGCTCAATGGGAGGCTGCGCACCAGTTTCGGGCGTGCCCCCGGATTGCAATTCCAGTGCAGGGTCTGGAGGCGGCTGGTGGTCTGGCATGGGTTGCTCCTAGAAGGTCACGAGATTGTTGCGAGATTCTGGCACGTAAACCGGCCACGTGCCAGATTCTTTGGGAGTGTTGCCGACCCGGGAAGGATGAAACCGAAGATTTCGTCATCCTGAGCGCAGCGAAGGATCTCTCTTATCTCGCCTCGCCAAATCCAGCTAGGCGTCGGAGCAACGCCGCACAATCGCACACATGTATAAGAATCCCGAGGGCCGTAGCCGCGAAGCAGGCTTCACACCAACATCCTCTCAATGACGGCTGGTTTTCAGCATCGCGACGGCGAGGCACAATGCGGAACTTCGCGCGCGAGCTAAACGCCCGCATTTTGGCCCAGTGTGAATTTGTAGTGGTCCCAGTACGGCGGTGGACGTCATTCAAAGATGAAGTGTTCACATGAAAGTGTACCGCGCGCCGCGCGTGCCTAGGGGATACAGTTAATCTCGTAGTTCAAGTAAGAGCACCGCTGTGAAAACAAAAGGAGGAATGGCATCAAACCGCAACTACACCAAGAAAGATGCGAAAAATCTTTCGCGCCGGCCGGATTGGTCGCTAATATAGCCCACTCGATAAATCGTTTGCGAGTAAGATCATCTGGGTTCGGGAAAATACGCGAAGCGCTGGTGCATTTGCGGCTGGAGCGTCATCTGGGGGCGTGTCGACTTTGAAAACGCAATGCAGAGTAGTTCTCTACCTTCTTATTTTGGCGGTCATCGGCTTCGGAAATCGTGCGGCAGGGCAGGATCTGGCGCCAAAGGCCAACCAGCGGCCTACGATCGTCTTTATGACCGATTTCGGCACGGCGAATGACGCTGTGGCGATCTGCAAGGCTGTGATAATCGGGATCGTTCCTGACGTTCGTATCATGGACATCACGCACCAGGTGACTCCATTTTCCATTGAGGAAGGCGCGCGATTCCTTGCAGGTGTGACGCCTTACTATCCATCCGGCACGGTATTTCTAGGTGTTGTCGATCCTGGTGTGGGAACTTCGCGCAAGGCCGTCGTGCTGAAGTCGAAAAAAGGTCAATACTTCGTTGTTCCGGACAACGGGCTCATTACGCCTGTGGCCGATCGCGACGGCGTCGAGGGCGTGCGCGAGATTACGAACCCTGCATGGATGATCGGCGATAAAATTTCCTCGACGTTTCATGGGCGTGACATTTTTTCGCCGGCGGCTGCGCACCTCGCCGCGGGCGAGGATTGGACGCTTGCTGGTCCTGCGGTGAGGGAGTTGGTGAGGCTCGCTGTCAAGAGCGCACGCGTCGGTGCCAAGGGAATTGATGGAGATGTGATTGGACTCGACGATCCGTTCGGCAGCTTGATTACCGATATTCCCGGCGACGAATTCAAAAAACTGGGCTACTTAATTGGGGATAAAGTGTCGCTCGAGATCGACAAGAAGGCTCACACGATTCCCTTCGCGAAAACTTTTAACGAAGTGCCGATCGGGCAGCCGTTGCTCTATATTGATTCGCGCGGGCGTGTCGGTGTGGCGGTGAATCAGGGAGATTTTTCAAAGGTGTATAAGATATCGCCACCCGGGTCGATTTTTATTCCCCGCAAGGGCGAATAGCTCGCAGAAAGCTGGACCCGAACGCCCCAGTACGAATTTCTGTTTATCGCCGTCCCAATATGCGTGAATTACGCGCCGTTCAAAAAAATATCGGGAGCAGCGGGCGCACTGGAGCCGTTGGTTTTGCCTTCGCGGCGCTTCTGGCCTCTTTCCTAATCGCGACCCCAACGCGTGCGCAGGATAATTACGAAATTCAGGTGTACGGTTCCGAGCTGGTCGATCCCGGCCACACCATGTTCGAACTGCACAGCAACTTCACGATTAATGGCTCAAAGATGATCACGGATGGTGTCTATCCCACGAACCACGCCGAGCATGAAACCCTGGAAATTACGCATGGATTTACCGATTATTTTGAATGCGGATTTTATGTTTTCAGTTCGATCACGGAAGGACAGGGCTGGCAGTGGGTCGGCAGCCACATACGGCCTCGTTTTGCGGTTCCCGCCAAATGGAACTGGCCTGTCGGTCTGAGCATCTCCAATGAGATCGGCTATGCGCGCCGCCAATATTCGACCGACACCTGGACCTGGGAGATACGTCCAATCATCGATCAAAAGGTGGGACGATGGTATTGGTCGATCAACCCGACTCTGGACCGCTCGTTTCACGGAATCAACGTGCATCAGGGTGTCGTCTTTGCTCCGAATTTCAAACTCAGCTACGACTTCACTTCCAAAATTGCCGGCGGCCTGGAATATTACGGCTCGATCGGCCCGGTCACCGGGTTTCTCGCTATTCCGCAACAGCAGCACCAGATTTTTCCCGCCATTGATTTGAATTTGGCGCCGCAGTGGGAGATTAATTTCGGCCTTGGGGTTGGGCTGACGCGTTCCACAGATCACCTGATCGCAAAAATGATTATCGGCTACCGCTTTGATTTTTGATTGATTGCCGGCGACTTCGGCACTTTGCTTCCGGACTACACCGACTGCAGCCACTGGGATACATGAAACATGGTGGTCGAAGACCCTGGCAGACGCACCTTTGATGACTTCAACCGTTCTCCACGACTCGTCGTGCGAAAAACGATATTGCCCGTTTGTCGCGCGGTCAATCAATTGGCGCAATTTTATGCATCCTCGGATAGACGCGACAGCATCAATTACATATATGTCCACACGAGCCGGTAGGGCTCCTTCAAAAAGTGTAACCAAGCCAACGTTGAACAACACCTCAATGCGCACGAACTATATTCTTGAGGCGGGACAGTGATCGCACAGTGCGACAGAACGGACGTGTTCGTGGTGGGCGGTGGGCCCGCCGGATTAGCGGCAGCCATAGCGGCGCGCCAGCTGGGTCTTTCCGTGACCGTGGCCGACGGTGCCGGGCCGAATATCGATAAGGCCTGCGGCGAAGGCATGACGGCGGAATCGCAGGAGATACTGCGAGAACTGGGAATCGAGTTCCCCGCCAATGCCGGTTTCAGATTTCACGGAATTCAGTTCGTGCTGCCGAATCGGCGAGCGGCAGCCCAGTTTCCGCAGGGCCACGGTTTAGGGATACGCCGGACGGTTCTTCATAAACTTTTGGCCGAGAAGGCCGAACAAGTGGGAGTAAAGCTGCTTTGGAAGACTTCCGTCACTGGAATCGGCCCTGAAGGTGTTCGTCTTTCTGATCGAACGGTGCTCGCTCGGTGGATCGTTGGCGCGGATGGAGTGGGTTCTCGAGTGAGGGCATGGAGTGGTCTAGACGGATACGCGCTTCGAACGCAACGCCCCGCGATGCGGCGTCACTATCGGTTGCGCCCTTGGAACGACTACGTGGAGATTCACTGGAACCGGCGAGCCCAAGCGTATGTCACGCCCGTTTCCGAAGATGAAGTCTGCGTTGTGATCATCGGAGAAACGTCTGAGGACGCGAAGTTCGAATCCGCGCTTCGAGACATGCCGGAGTTGAGAGAGCGATTGGCGGACGCGGAAATGTCAGGCCGTGAACGCGGCGCCATCACGATGATGCACGTCCTGAGGCGAGTTTCGAAGGGAAACGTAGCACTGGTGGGTGACGCTTCGGGTGGCGTGGATGCGATCACAGGGGAAGGTTTGCGTCTGGGATTTCAACATGCAGTAACGCTCGCCCGAGCGCTGGCATCCGGCGATTTGAAGAGCTACGATAGCGCCCACGGCCGACTTGCGAAACGACCCCTGCGAATTGGCACGCTGATGTTGCAAATGGGCAAAAATCCCTGGCTGCAGCGGCGCGCGATTCAAGCGCTGGCAGAAAAGCCGGAATTGTTCAGGAAGCTGTTGTCTATTCATGTGGGCCAAGCTACTACCACCGAAATCCTATCCACCGGCGCACAACTGAGCTGGCAGTTTCTGGCAGCTTAGGGCGCAGGGAGACATGCAGACCCTGACTCGAAAATCGTTGCGCGCGGCGTTGGCGATATCTGCATTTTGCTTTGTATTGCCCATTTCAATCTTCGTTCCGCAACTCCACAGCGCGCAAATCTCCGCGCAAGAAATCGTTTTGACCTTCGATCCAGCACAAACAAAAGTGGATTGGAACGTGGACAGCAGCCTACACATGGTGCACGGCACCTTTGCGCTCAAGAGCGGCACAGTTCATTTCAATCCCGATACAGGCAAGGTGGGGGGCGAGATGGTCGTGCTAGCCACGAGCGGACACACCGACAACAGTTCGCGCGATAAGCGGATGCACAAGGAAATCTTGGAAACGGCAAAGTACCCTGAAGCTGTATTCCGACCGCAGCAGATAGAAGGAAAAGTCGCGCGCTCAGGCGCTTCGGACGTTCAACTGCGAGGAATCATGTCCCTCCACGGTGGCGACCACGAAATTACGGTACCAGTGCACCTGGAATTAGCCGGAGACCACTGGAACGGAACGACGACATTCCCGGTTCCCTACATCGAATGGGGAATCAAAGACCCAAGCAACTGGTTGCTCAAGGTTAAGCCGGTGGTAAATGTGGAATTAACGATGACCGGATCCGAAAAGACCTCCAACTGAAAGAATCAAGACCAAAGGCTACTGCTGCGATTAAGATTTTCGTGTCTCCGTCCAAATCCTTCGCATGAATCTATAATTGTTCGCCAATGCTTACAGCATTGGCAATCTCCAACTATCGATCCTTGCGGAATTTGGTGATTCCCGAAAGGTTGATTCCAAGCCCGCTTCGCGTGCGAGCGATGGCACTACGCGGCCCGGCGTATCTTTTGGATCCCATAAGCCGGATTCCCAGACATGTACTCGCGTATTACTTCACTTCCCCGAGAACGGCGTTAATCAAGGACTTAGCGCCAGTCCTGCGGCTGAAAAATTCTGGTAATGACCATCAAGCTCTTGTCTAGTAACAAGCTGCTTCGTCGATCGATCACCTCAGTAACTTGTCGGCGAGCCAGTAATCGACACTGAACTTTCCCGGACCAGAGCAGATGAGCCAGATAAAGAAGAGCACGTACAGGACTTCCGGAAGGTAGAGGAAATCGTCGAGCCAGTTAAGAGGCGAAAGTCCTTTAGGCATGGTGGAAAGCGTGTTGGTCAGGACGGCGACAAGCATATCGACCAATAAAGCCACGCAGGCCGGGCTCGAAAGAAACCCCACGGTCACCAAGGATCCGCCAACGAACTCGACACCCGACACGAAATAAGCCATCAGGTGGGGAAACGGGACTTTGGCCTTAACGAGCGTTTCGTAAACAGGTTTCGTGCCGCCGGCGACAAACAATTTGTTTGCCCCGGAGATGGCGAAGAACAGCCCGAGCGAAACGCGTACCAGCAGGATGGCATATTGTTCCAAATCACTGCTACCCAACAGCGCAAACTGGACCAACCGTTTCCAATCCATCTCTTGTCCCTCCATCGGAGGATGTGCTGCAACGATACCCCATATCAATCAGGGCTTAGCGGGTCTCTGGCGTTAATCTCTGTTCTCGACAATTATGCTGGAAACTTCAAATGGCGATGTCGTTAGAGAATTCTCGCGCCTCGAGATTATGTGTCCATCCGTTCGACCCATTGAGCGCGCCATGCGGGAGCCACGAATGGATCCGCAAAGTACTGTGTTTCCCGCGCAATCTTGTCGCCCCTGAACTCCATGATGCTCACGGTGTAGGACGGCTTGCCGTCATATGTCAGGATGAATTCGGTGACCCAAAGATCACCGCTGCCAATGATTCGTCGGACAGTAAACCGCTTTTTGCTCGGCTGACTAGCACGTTGGTTCTGCATGTTGCATCGACCGCGGGTTCGCTCGCCTGACTGTGGGTATTCCAGCACCGCGTCCTCGTGATAGATGCGGTGCTCCGTTTCAAAATCGTTGGCATCGGACGCCGCCCAATGCTGATCCAGTGCCGCACGGATCTCTTGATCTCGCACTCCAGAATCCTGCTCCTTCTTTTGTTGATCGTTCATCTTGTGCTCCAAACTCAAGATTAGAAAACTCGTTCTTTTGGGCCCACAATAGCACCACGTCGCATCGTTTTTCCCCTGCCAAGAAAAAAGTCGCACATCGCTGCGTGCTATGGCTCTTCGCCGGAGATTCTATTATGTTGTTCCTCGCGGGATGCGAAAAATGGACGAAAAGCACAGACACAACCCTTCCGCGCATGTGGAATATCGGATTCCGACAGAACGCCTGGCTTCCGCCAAGCACCTTCGGCGTGATCAGCGCGCTCACAGTGAATCCTCGGATCATGCAATATGCGCTAAAACTGGAATTCTAGTGCTCTGTGTCGGTAAGCCGAGAATAATCTTCACGGCACGATTCGGCGCAGAAGATATGGAGCTTGGCATCGGTCATGATGCCGATGCCCTGCACGTGTTAGTCGGCTAACAACCGTCAGCCTGCCACCGTCACCAGGCCTTCCCGGCGAATTCGCTCAGCCTGCGAACTGCCTCATAGCACTTTCGGTTCAGTCACTTGCGAGGTGACAACCCTCCATGCAAAGGGCAGACGGATTGCATTTTGGCAGGCTGAGAGGTCGTCACGAAAATGATGGGGACAAGGAAGGCAAAAATCTTGAAAGTCACGGTCACGGAGAATGCGACGGAAGAAAAATGGGTGCTGCAAGGTTCTCTAAAGTGGCCATGGGTAAATCAGCTAAGAGTGGACTGGAGAATGGCGTGGCAAACTGGGCAGGGACGAACGAGAGTTGTGGACCTCAACGAAGTAACATTCGTGGACGAGATCGGTGAGCGAATGCTGCGGATCATGGCAAATCAAGGCGCCCGATTTGTGGCTACCGGAATGGATATGAAGCGCGTGCTTCAGCGCGTGACCGTGCAGGTCGTCTCCAGGGAGCTTTTATGGATGTGCTTCAAACTTGTTTATCCAATCCCCGGGTTGATGTTCGATAAGAAATGACGCCGATACCACTCACGACAATGAATCCAGCCATGGCCGCGCTTTGTGGCTCACTAGTAGGAGCGCTCGGCTCCAGTGTTAGCACCTGGATTACGCAGCGATATGCAGACCGGCGTGACTTGCTCGCGAGAAGGGTTTTCTATCGCGTGCAGTTGTATTCCGAATTTATCACCGAAAGCACCCGTGTTTTGGTCGACGCACTGGAAAACAATTTCAAGGATCCCGAGAGACTTGTACCTGCGTATGCTCTATTGAGCCGCATTCGACTTACTTCTTCTGAAGAGGTATTCGCGAGCGCGGAGGAACTGGTAAGGCAGATCGTCAAGAACTACAGCGAGCCGAACCTGACACCGGAGCAAATCCGGTCCAGAGCCTTGAAGGGCAATGATCCCCTGATGCGATTCAGCGAGACCTGTCGTGCGGAACTCGATTCTATGCAAGGCCACCTATGAAAGTGACGGGGGTGTGATCTGCTCCAAAGCCATAAGCCTTCTGCCTCCCGGGGCCATCGTGGTGAACACCGCTCGCGGCGGATTGGTGGTCGACGAGAATCTAATCGCTGCTCTCAAGAGCGGGCGAGTGGCCGCTGCCGGACTCGACGTATTTGAAGGCGAGCCAAAACTTCACCCCGAATATATTTCGCTAAAAAATACGTTCTTATTGCCGCATATCGGCAGCGCCACGATCGAAACCCGTGCAGCAATGGGCATGCTGGCTCTGGACAACGTGGACGCGGCCCTGACTGGGAGGCCTTCGCCGATCCTCGTGCGGCCCTTGTCTCAGGTTTTAACGCGCACCCCAACGATCTGGTCGGGCTCAGTCGCCTTGACTAATGGGATGGTCACAAAGACAAGTTTCCGGCTTCGTAACCTCATGCAATCCTACCGGTCTGTAGTTTGAAAGGGGCCGCTTTTTCGCCGCGAGCGGCGTCCGTCATGATTCAATTCCCGGCGAGAACGCCTATTTGGAGTGTTTCAACGAAGTCCAAGACACATTCGGCACGACATGGCCGCTTCCATCTACAGGTCGGACATTTGCAATGATGCCCCCCTAGAGAATCGCCAGCACAACCGTGAACAGGAGTGTCGTCAGCAAGATGTTGGCGGTGCGTCGATCGGGGAAAGTCATATCTCTTTTTCCGCCGCAAAATGCCCACTGGATGCGTTGTCCGGCGCACTCCTTACGGGTCAAAGCTTGCATTCAAGCTTCGAGCAAGACCGAGCTTTTTCATCCGAAAGTAAAGAGTTGAACGGTTCAATCCCAAGCGCGCCGCGGCGCCATTTTGTCCAGAAAGAGTCCATCGCGTCTCTTTCAGCGTCTTCAGAATATGATTGCGCTCTACCTCTTCCACACGTCTGCACGTAATCTGCATTGTGGCCGGGTGCTAGGCGTGTCCTCAAATCCTGGTGGGAGACTCGCAATACAGGACCAGGGGATAAAATGATGGCTCGTTCGATTACGTTTTCCAATTCCCGGATATTCCCGGGCCACAGATAGCGCCTCAAGGCATCCATTGTGACGGGCGGTATCATATCTATTGTTTTGCCCGCCCTTCTAGCGAACTGCTGCACAAAATGCAGCACCAGCAGCGGAATGTCCTCGGGCCGCTATCAAACGTTATTCTGAGAGGATGGCGATAATCGAACCAAATATTTAAGACAACTAGGCCCAGTAGAAAAACCCAAAATAGCCGTGATTTGAGCACGCTCTCCCATCGTCCCACAGTGAGTTTTTTCTTGCGGAGCTTCTCGCACTTAATCTAAATCTCATTCCCGCAAAACTCAACGGTGCAATCAGCACAGTTCTTCAGGATCAGCTTTTGGCCGTTGGGAAGGATGCGTCCATTTTCGGCCGTATGAGCTACTGCAACTTGGCATATTCAGATTTGGCGGCGATGAGAATGGGAATATCGGGGTCGGCGTCTTTCCAGAGCGTGAGAAAATCTTTGTAGGCGGCGAGCGCACGGACGCGGGCTACATCGGCATCCGTCCCCTGTGAGGTTCTCGCCTCCAAGGCATTCGCACGACCCACTCCCAGATGCGCTAACGCTCCCGTCCAGCAATTCCACACGATCCCGCTGCGGTCTAGAATCTTCTGAAATTCAGCGGCGGCTGCACTGCCTTGTCCGGTGGCCAAGTACGCTTCGCCGCGCACGTACGTGGGATAGAGGCAGGAAATATTAGCGACGAACTGAATTTGCCCCAACTCGATAGGGGAAGCAGCTTGCAGGGCACTCACTGCGGCAGCCGGGTTCTTCTTGTTCAGCGCTAATTGCGCCTGAATCGCGGGCAGCCAAAGCGACTGCATCTGGGTGGCCAGCGGGTAGCGTTTCCCTAAGTCTTGCGCCAAGGATTCGGCTCGCGCCGTATCGCCCGCTATGGCGAACGCAAGCGCCGCTTCAACCCCAACGCTCTGACTCGCGGGAGCCAGCTTCAAAGCCTCTGCCGCTGACTGTCGCGCCTCTGCAGCATTGCCGAAAGCGGCTTCCCGCTGAGCGGCAATCGCCTGATATATTGCCCCGTTTTCCTTGCTATCCGCTCGTATCGGGGAGTCCACCGCCCGCTTGGTCAGTTCCCGCGCCTCGCCAAGACGACCCCCATATGCCTCGGTGTCGGATGCGAGCGCCAGTCCAGAGTTCTCTTCGGGCTTGCCCGCAAACCACTGTTGCTGTTCCGCCATCGCAGCGGAGTCCGCCCCGAGAAAGGCAAGAGCATAGAGAGCACTGTGCAATACGAAATCATCCAGTTTTCGCGCCTGCGCTTCGCGGATGGTCTGCCTCGCTTCGTCGAAGCGCTGCAAGGCAAGGGCGTAGTTGGCGAGATTGTCGTAGTGAGCTACCTGGTCCGGAGCAAGGCGCAGGGCTTGCCTCGTGACTTCCGCTGCCTTTTCATACTGACCCTTTGCGCCGTACACGAGACCCAAATCGCTATATGCCTCGTCTCTCCGTGGGTAGCTCTCAATCATCTCTTGATACGTCTGGGCCGCTTTATCCACTTCTCCGGTTACAACGTGGTAGTAGTCGGCGGCGATATTCAGCTTTTCCCGCTCGCTGGCATGTTCCCGCAACCGGAATGCCTTGGTGTAGTACTCGCTGGTCCGCCCTAGCTCGCCGAGACTGGAGTAGTCGCCGCCCACTGCCCGTAGCCCATGGCAAAATTCGGGTCAAGCTGGATGGCACGTTGGTCGTAAGGCAGGGCCGCGGCGGCGCCTTTCTCATTAGAAGCCTTTAAGCCAAGACTGTACTCTTTCAGCGCTTCGAGCGAAGACGTGGTAGCATCTGACAACGGAACATCCAGCTTTTGCACCGTAGCCAGCGATTCGCCCAGCTCGCCGCGCAGCTTGGTTGCCGCGTCGCCCAGCGCGTCCAGCACCTTTTCCTTGGACGCTGCCGTCACCTGCCCCTCGGCCAGCGTGTCTCCGCTCTGGCAATTCACCGCCTTAAACCCCAACACATATTCGCTGCCCAGACTGGCAATCGACCCGGCAAGGTAGGCTTTGCTGCCCGCACGCTGGCACAGCTCGCGGGCCACTTCAGGCGTGAGCTTCGTTCCGGTCGGACGGGCCATCTCTTGCAAGGTCTTCGTCACTTCGCTGTCGGAAAGCACATTCAAAAAGGGCGATTGCCGCAGGGAAACATTGAGCGCCGTTTTCAGCGTGTCGTCGAAGACAGAATCGCCGGTTTTGTTGTCGAAGTCCGCGAGGACGATGGTGTCAGCCTCGCTGAGCGCGTGAGCTTTTCGGCCGTAGAAAATCCACGCAGCGAGCAGGGCGGCGAGAACGAGTCCCGCTAGAGTCGTGGCCAGAGCGCGGCGGACTCGTTTGGCACGCGCCGAGCGCAACCGAGACGGCTGCTCCCCTTTTCCGTCGGCTTCCGTCCAGAGATTAAACAAGTGCAGGCGGAGCCCGTGCTTGACCTCCACCTCGCCCAAGTCATGGAGAGACTCATTCCAACTGCCGACCTGGCGGAGTACGTCGGCGGCTGCTTTGGAAACAAGAATGTGTCCGGCGTCGCCACAATCCATGACGCGTTGGGCGAGGTTGATGCCACCGCCGGCCACGTTCAAATTGGCGTTGATGTCCGCCCTACGGTAAACGGGACCCGAATGGACGCCCATGCGTAACTGGATGTCGGGGTGGTCACGTAGGCTGCGGCTCAGCTCCAGCGCGCAGCGAACAGGAGCTTCCGGATCAACGAAGAAAACCAGCGCCATTCCGTCTCCAGTTGGTAATCGGAGGAGGTGATCTTCTGATTGCGCGCGAACAAATTCGGGCGTGCTGCGTACTGCCTCTTGGAGCTCATGAAGGACTCGCTGCTGATCGTCCATGGACAGCGTGGAGTAGGAAACGATGTCCATGAACAGGACATGTGCCATCTCCAGGCCGGGAGTGGGGCGGAGATTTTGCGCGTCCATTGCAGGCTACTCCGCGAGTTGACTATTCCAAAGCGCAACTTCTTAAGCCGGAGGCCGATCTCGGCGGTCATCTTAGGTTGGGGTCGGAGGCAAGTCAACGAACCGGGAATCCTTTGAGGCTAAGTCCCGATTAACGTTAGAGCTCTATCGGACGCGCGTTCTCACTGAGGTCTGAAGGCAGTTAGGGAGTTCTGCGCGCGTTCGATAGAGCCGTTAGAAGGAAGCCGCCCGTGGTTGCGGCGGACGCGGGCCCTATGCAAATTCAATGGTGGGAAGATTCGGTGTCGAGATGCGCCGAGGCAGTGCGGCAGAGCACGACAGACGACAGCGAGAGATGAAAGAGTAACGAAAGCGCAAAACTATCGTGAAGAGAAGACTTGAGAAAGTAAAAAGGCGCGGTTTGTAGAACGGCAAGGCAGAGAGAGACTGAGCGCGCTGACACACGCAAAGATTTCTTGTGGTAGTGAGTCGTTTCATGCGGCCTCGGTGACCAGGGCGGGAGGAGAACGAAGTTGGATTTCGGCAGCGGTGAGTCTTTCGATGACCATCATCGGCCCACCGCATTTTGGGCATAGCCAAAGATCCGCTGGGGCTTTGCTACCGGAGATGTCTGGTTCTGTCTGCGGTGCTGAGCCGAGCCGATGAAAGCAAAGTGGTACGAGTGTGGCGCGCCTGCGGTTGGCGAGGAAGCCGAAGTTTCGGATGCGCACGAAACCTTTGGGAAGCACGTGCAACAGGAAGCGGCGCAGGAATTCATCGAGAGAAAGAGTCAGCAATTTTTGTTCGTTGTTGTGAGCAGAATCGCGCCAGCGAAAAGTGACCTTGTCTTCGGCAAAAGAGACCAAGCGATGATTGGAGATGGCTACGCGATGGGTGTAGCGGCCCAAATACTGGAGCACATACTCCGGGCCACCGAACGGTGATTTCGAGTACACCACCCAGTCCTTTCTGAACAGCGGCCGTAGCCAAGCGGCGAAGGTCTTGGGCTGAGCGAGACAGGTCAGGTTTCCGTGGAAGTTGAGTTGGCCTTCTTGAAAAGCCTGCCGGAGAGCAGCAACAAACTTGCCACGGAAAACGCGACGGAGCACGTGAATGGGAAGAAAGAACCGATGGCGTGATTTTACCCAGTGGGTGTGATCGGGCGATAGCCCACCGGCGGGAATGACGCAATGGACATGGGGATGGAGCCCGAGCTTCTGATTCCAGGTATGCAGCACGGTGAAGAAGCCGAGTTCCGCGCCGAGGTGTTTCGGATCGCGAGCGACTTCGAGAAGTGTTTCTGCACTGGCGCGGAACAGCAGATCGTAGATGACTTTCTTGTTCTGCAAGGCCGGTGGAGCAAGCTGCGGAGGAAGTGTGAAGACCACATGGACGTAGCGCGTCGGAAGAAGCTCTCTCTGACGTGCGGCGATCCAGCGTTCGCGGGCCGCGGTCTGACACTTCGGGCAGTGTCGATTGCGGCAGCTGTTGTAAGAAACGGTGGCACGATGCCCGCAACGGGTGCATTGATCGAGATGACCGCCCAGTGCAGCGGTACGACACCTGGCAATGGCCAGCAGTACTTTGATGTGCTTCCAGCTGAGCCACTGGCGGTTTCGTTCGATGAAGGCAGCTCCTGCGCTGCGGATGAGATCGGCCACCTCGAGGGGCGGCCGGCTCATCTACTCCTCCTGTGTTGACCAGTCCTTCAGCTTCAGCGAGTCCAGAGGACTCGCGGTGGCGTGGAGATGACGCTCGGAAAGATGGAGGTAGATGGTGGTCTCTTTGAGATCGCGATGGCCTAACAGAATCTGAATGGTGCGCAGATCCGCGCCCGCCTCGAGAAGGTGAGTTGCGAAGCAGTGTCGCAAGGTGTGGGGATGGACCTGTTTCTGGATGCCCGCGCGCTGGACAGCTTTCTTGCACGCGTTCCGAGGTGTTTTCGTATCGATGGGCTGATCACTGTTGTGCCAACGGTTGCCTGGAAACAGCCATTCGCTGGGCTTTCTCGGCAAGCGGCGCCAGTGCTCGCGCAGTTCCTCCAGCAGTTTTGGGCTGAGCATCACATCGCGATCTGTGCGTCCCTTGCCGCCTTGGACGTGAATCACCATGCGTTGGCTATCGATGTCCCTGACTTTCAAATGGGTCAACTCGGCGTTGCGCACTCCGGTGGCGTAGAGCGTCATCAGCAAAATGCGATGGTAGGGAGTGAGCGCCGAATCGATGAGCCGCGTGACTTCTTCCTGGCTCAGGATCGAAGGAAAGTGCAGGGCCCTTTTCGGATAGGGAGTCTCGGCGATGCTCCAGGCTTTCTTCAGAGTCTTGATGTAGAAGAACCGCAGAGCGGCTAAACGTATCGTAACGGTCCCCGGCGACAACTTCTGCTTCTGAAATAGTTCGGCCTGATATTCACGAATGTGTCGCGGCCCCAATCGGTCCGGGGGGCGGTTGAAGCGTCGAGCAAAATCTTCGACTGTGCGGAGGTAGTTGCGTGTGGTATGTTGCGAGTAATTACGACGTTGGAGTTCCTCCAACATCATTTTTCTGAGATGGGTCACAGGGACCTCCTTGTGACCCAAAATTTATCTCAACCATAGAGCAACACTGCTCCGTTGACCTCACGCGCAGCGTCCGCCGCCGGGCGGCTTCGTTCTGACGCCCTAACCTCCCAAGTGGGCACTAGCCGGAACATGTCCGGTTTGGCGACACCGAGGACCGCCACTGATATTTGATTCGCAGGAGCCACTTTTTCGGCTCACTCCTCAGCGACATTCCCTGAAATGACCCGTCGCTGGCGGGCGCAGACTTGCGAATTTCTGATTCAGCCTCGGTTGCACACTGCAGCCATATAGGGCGTGCGGACGAGGCGCGTAGAAAGCAGTTTTCGGATTCCGCGTGCTACCTTTCTGCGAGCCCGTGAGACTTGGGACTTTAATGCAGTTTCGCGAATGCCCAAAGCTTGGGCGGCTTCCGTGATTGAAAATTCTTCAATCTTGCGTAACCGAAATGCTGCCTGAACTCGTGGGGGGAGCTCACGGATTTGGTCTTCGATGAGGGCATTCAATTCTCTTGCCACAAAGATTTTCTCAGGATTCGGCGGCTCGGTTCCGTCGAAGAATGGTTCTGAGTGATTGTCTAGAAAATCGTTCAAACAGGCCTCCACACGGACGCTCTTCCTTCGGAGGAGCATGAGGGCTGAATTGATTGCGATTCGGGTTAGCCAGGTGGAAAAGGCAGCTCGCCCCTCAAAAGAATCAAGATTCGCGTAAGCCTTATACCAGCTCTCTTGAACTGCATCTTCCGCATCCTCTCTATTTCCCAAGAGGGCAAAAACTGTCCGATAGAGCCTGGGCGTGTACTTCTTGAAAAGTCGTTGCTGCGCGTCAGCGTTACCCGCAATAGCCAGCTGGACCAGATCCCAATCTTTTCCGATGAGAGTTGAAGCGGCCTTCCCGTCAGACGCCTGGGATTTTCGAATCTGCGAGGCCGGTCTGGTTAGCGTGCAGCTGGGGCGTGGTGTACGGAAAGGCGCTCCGATTGTCCGTGTCGACGCGCCCTCTAGTGAAATTTGCAATTCACCCATCGAAGCCCCCTCTCGAGAACTGCTTCACTTGATGGCAGTGCACTTTCGATGCCAATTCACTTTTGAGCGAGATCACTCTGTAAGCAATCGAGCGCAAAGGTTTTCAAGCGATCCGGAGGAATCGAGTGAATTGTCTTTGCAACCTTCATGGTGGCAGCCGGGCAATATCTGTCAGCCGAGTGGCACTCGTGGGTTCAGACTTTTCGCCGTGAGAAGATGTCTGGCATTGTCCGTCTTGGAGATGCTCTGCCGGCCGAGCTACGCACTTCTGGCACACGGCGCGCACAACCGCGACGCCCGAATCGAAAGATACCATGCGACCGCTTTTCTTCGAACTAGTGTGCACTCATCGCGCCCAGGTCCGGAGCGTGAGTTGCGAACCTGCGCCAGACAACGCGCAAGGCAGCGACCATTGGCAGGGCGAGATAGACTCCTACGATTCCCCCGACCGCGGCCCCGGCCATCAACGTGAAAATCGCGAGAAGCGGATGGATCTCGAGTTCGTGCCCCATTACTCGCGGTGCGATCCCATAGTCCATGAGCATTCGCCAAAGGCCGAGAAGCACGGCTATCCAGATCCAGTGGGCGTGGATGAGAGCCCCTACGCTGACGATCGTTGCCGCCGCGATCATCCACCCCGCGATTGGGATGAATTCCAGGGTTCCCGCCAAGACGCCGAGTGCCAGAGGATGGGGAAAGCGCAGGGTCAGAGACGCGATCGCCACGTACGCGAAAGAAAGCACGCCGAGCGTCACCTTGGCCCTGATATAGTGCCGAAGCATCGTATTGAGCTCAGCGGCCAACGAGCAAAAGTCTTCGTAATTGTCCTTGGTCGAAACGAGGTGAATGATCTGATCTGCCAGGCTTTCGCCAGCGCTGAGGAAAAAGATCGCGAGGATCGGAATTACGACGACCGCCCCAATCCCCCTCGTCCCCAATCGCTCTGCAGTCCCGGTCATCTTCTCAATATTTGAGCGATGCTGGATAAGAAATGTTTTCAAACGAAGAGTCTGATTTTCGTTCCAGCCGTACTTGTTACCTATATCCGCCGCAATTTCGCCGCCAGCTACGCGATCGTTCAGTGTCGGGAGCCGCTGTAACAGTCTGACGCTACGGCCGAGGGAGCCGGGCGCAAGGACATGAAAAATGAGCGCGATGAAAATGAGCAGCGCGAGATAAGCTTCCGCAACATGAGGTCCCCGCAGTTGCTTCAAGAACAGAGAATGTCGCTGGATAAATCGGACGACCGGATCGATCAAATAGGCGAACAGGATAGCGAAGCAGAAGATGATGATAACCGCGCGAGCTACGTAAACAAATGCGAGGGCAAGACCAAATACAAGGATCGTCAACAGTATGCTTGTGGTACGACGATCAAATATCGACATGATCCACCTGGTGGCGAAGCAGCTTGCGCACTAGTCGCTCTCCAGCTTTTCTTTGATGGACACGAGGGCCCGTTCAAGCGATGAGCGGGTCTTATCGACTGCAACTTTCCGCACTATGCCGCCTTTGAACCCGGTCAGCCCTGCTTGTTCAGAGCCCTTCAGCGTGATGAGATAGAATCCACTCGCCGGCTGTTCGGAGTCATTTACACAGATAGATAGATCCAGAGCCGTTTCGAAGTAGTGGCTTGCGTAGAGTTGCTTTTCTGCAACCGCGTATGCCGGCTCATTGGTATTTTTGCTGCGGTAAACGATGGTTTGAACGATGCGGAGAGTGGGCTTTAGCCCGAAATTAACCTTCTCCCAGTAAAATTGCGTCTCAACGTTGTCGAGATGAACGTTCGGATAATCGAGGAGGTACCGATCCAGGTCCGGGAAATAAACAGGAAGAGCCTTAGACCGACCCAACAGAGACTGAAATGTCTCGGCGACTGTTGCAGGGTGCTTTTTATCGCGGTAGGTCCCGAGTGCCGTATTGCCTCCTTGCATATATTTCTGGAGAGCTTCGAGAGCCATCTGTTGCCCGAGATGGTCCACCTGGTCGGCCACGTCCGGGGCCGACCAATTCACCGACTGTTGGAACGACTCCATCGTCTCAGCCGGAAGCTGAACCTCACAGTGTTCTGGCTGGCAATTTTTCAGGTCCTTTATGTCTTCCGCTTCCAGAGTGAAACCATCGAGATCAGAAAGCTGCGGCGGATCGCTGAACTTTTGAATCGCGAGGTAGCTGGGAAGCTTGCGCAGGGAATCCAAGTCCAGGGCTAACTTCAGGTACTGCTGTGGGAAAGCTTTGATGTACACGGAGCCGAAGACGAAGACCTCATCCGGAGTCCGTGACTCGATGATTTTCGCGATCGCTTTTCCGCTTCGAATCTGTTTGATCTGATCGTCGCTCAGGCCGACGTATTCGCGAAAGAATTTATTCGGCTCGTCGGTCTGGTCCGTCGCGCGAACCGGCGCCTTGGTGAAAGGGAGGAGACAAAGCCCGAATATCACTGCGACTGAAATTCTGCTAATCATATGCCACCCTCGGCTACACAACTTCGAGCATAGGAATCTCCGCCTCTTTCTTGGTTTGCTCTATGCTCGCGCTAAGGCTTCTGTAAATCCCAAGCTTCTTCATCCTGAAATATAGGGTTGAACGGTTCAGTCCCAAGCGGGCTGCGGCACCGTTGGGTCCGGAGAGAACCCACCGGGTCTCTTTAAGTGTCTTTAGGATGTGGTTGCGCTCGACCTCTTCCAGAGTTTGATGGTGGTCTGTGTTTTGACCGGGCGTGATCCGAGATTTCAAGTCCCGGGGCGAAAGCCGCAGCACAGGACCGGGGCTCAAAATCACTGCGCGTTCGATGACGTTTTCCAACTCCCGGATGTTACCAGGCCACCGGTACCGAATCAGAGCCTCCACTGTTTCCGACGGAATCGTATCAATCCTCTTGCGCATTTTTCGTGTGGCTTGTTGTACAAAATGTTGCACCAACAGCGGAACATCTTCCGGACGTTCCCGCAAGGGAGGAACATGGATCGGAAAGACATTCAGTCGATAGTAGAGGTCGCTGCGAAATTGCTTCTCCAGGATCATTCCTTCCAGGTCACGATGAGTCGCGGCCACAATGCGCACGTCGACTTTTTGCGTCCGTGTGCTTCCTAGACGCTCAAATTCCCGCTCCTGCAAGACACGAAGAAGCTTCGGCTGGAGCTCGAGAGGAATGTCGCCTATCTCATCCAGGAACAGCGAACCTTGATGTGCAAGCTCGAGCCGGCCGATCTTCTGTGCGATCGCGCCGGTGAACGATCCCCGCTCATGCCCAAACAGTTCGCTTTCGAGCAGCCCGGTAGGAATGGCTGCACAGTTGAGTTTGACAAGGGCTCGATCCCTGCGAGGACTGTGACTGTGAATGGCGCGCGCGATGAGTTCTTTGCCCGTGCCGGTCTCGCCTAACAAGAGCACGGTCGAATCTCCCCAGGCGACGGTTTCGACCATCTGCAGCACGCGGCGAAGACCCGAACTTCTTCCAATGATCCCTTCGAAACCGGTCTCCGCGTCCACTGGTTCGTCGAGTGGGTCGATAGCAAGCGTGATCTTCGGATCGCTTTTGGGTCTTAGCGCCTCGTACTGCAGAGGATAGGTGAGACTATTCAAGCCCATTGTGTTGCTCCCTTGTTTGCAGTTTGCCCGTGCGAGCGTTCACTGTTTTTTCCGCCTCGCCCGCCCACTTTCTCGCGCAATCCATTCACGGACGTAAGGCGGACAATTCTCGAGCTTGATGCTGTCCGCTTCGCAATCACTCAAATACTTGATTGCATCGCGGTCTACCAGTGTTACGTCTTTCAAATCCAGGGCGATGTGGCTGTCGGCCCCTTCCAACTCAAGGAGCCTACGCAATTCGTCAATATCCTCCGCCTCGATTCGACCGCTTAGAGTAAAGAGGACCCTTCCATTGGCTTTCCTCTGTATCTTGAGCATCCGAACTCCATTCGAAATTGCAGGCTGATCGGTGATTAGCAGTCGGATGCCCATTCGTAAGCTACTGAAAATTACTAATTTAACTCCGCGATGGCTGGTGAGTTTTCGACAATTGGCGAAAACCCGTGCAACATTCGTTAGGAAGCTTGCTGGGTGTCTGGGAGTGCTTCGTTTGGCCCGATCTGCTGTGGGCAGCAGACTTGAATGTCAAGAAATTGATTTGAAGCGATTCTTGTCGATCTTCAGCGATCGAATCTTCGATTCCAGCGTGGACCGCGGTATGCCCAACTTAGCCGCCGCCCCCGTCGCTCCGAACACGCGCCCGCGGCTCTCTTTCAGGGCCGCCTCTATCATGCTTTTCTCTTGCGCCACGAGGGTTTGAGGGAGCTCCGTATGATTTCCCGGCTGTGTCAGAAACGGGTGCTGCGGCAGCCAGCTTTCATCGATCGAGAAAATTTCGGTCTCGCAGAGGATCATGGAACGTTCGATCACGTTCTGTAATTCGCGTATGTTTCCAGGCCAAGAGTACGACTCAAGCAATCGGAGGGTCTTCTTGTCGACGCGCGTAATGTTCTTACCAGCTTTTCGTGCGTAGCGATCGATAAAGTATTCAACCAGCAGACGAATGTCCTCTTTTCGTTCTCGAAGAGGAGGGATCTCAATCGGGAAGACATTCAGCCGATAAAACAAATCACTACGAAAGGACCCAGCGCTGATGGCGGCCTGCAAGTCACGATTGGTGGCAGCGATCACCCTAACGTCGGCGCGGATGCGACGAGTGCCGCCGACACGCTCAAACTCGTGCTCCTGCAAAACACGAAGCAGAGCAATCTGCGTCTCGGCTGGAAGTTCTCCGACTTCGTCGAGGAAGATTGTGCCTCCATTTGCTAGTTCAAACCGGCCCAGGCGCTGCCGAGTCGCGCCCGTAAAGGCGCCCTTCTCATGGCCGAAGAACTCAGAAGCGATAAGATCACGGGGAATTGCCGCACAGTTCACACTAACGAAGGCTCGCGAAGCTCGATCTGATCTTCGATGTATGGCCCGTGCAACTAGCTCTTTGCCTGTTCCCGTTTCGCCTGTTATGAGGACCGTAGAATTGCTTGGCGCAACCTTGGAAATGCGCGAGAGCACGGCTTGCAAAGCTGGAGAGGCTCCGACAATCTCTTCGAACATCGAAGTTTTGTCGATTTCTTCTCGTAGAGCGACGTTTTCGCGGCGAAGAGTGTCCTCAGCCTGCTTGCGATCCTCTATGTCCGTCCCGGTAAAATACCAACGTAGAATCTGCCCCTGTTCGTCCCTCAATGGGTTAAGACGAGCCAAGAACCAGCGATAACTTCCATCACGTTTGCGTAGT
Organism: uncultured Acidobacteriota bacterium; assembly: GCA_963703675.1. Classification (GTDB taxonomy): domain Bacteria; phylum Acidobacteriota; class Terriglobia; order Acidiferrales; family UBA7541; genus Palsa-295. The sequence goes on from CAVPFH010000023.1 coordinate 247,544, forward strand.
CGCAACTCTAACTCGTCAGCAGCGCCACTTGATAAAGCGTGATCCGCATGGGACTTGAGCCGTTCCGAATCGTCAGGATGAGCAGAAGCCGCAAAGCTCTTGTGTCGCCATCCGTCGAGACTGATGCCGAGGTAATCGAGCGCGGTGCGGTTTGCATAGAGGCGTTCACGGTTAGGCCCGTATACCGCAATAAGTTGGGGCACCAGGTCGACTATCTGACGGAGCTCTGCTTCTTGTTCCCGGATCTTTCCTTCTGCCGTCTTGCGATCTTCAATGTCGGTGAGGACGCCATACCATTTGACGATGTTGCCGACTTCATCGCGCAGCGGGACGCCACGCTGCAAATGCCAGCGATATTGCCCGTCCGCGCGGCGGAAACGCACCTCGTCCTCACAAGGCTCGCCGCTGGCAACGCACGCGAGCCACTTAGCCTTGTGTCGCTCAAGATCATCGGGGTGAAATCCGGCCTCCCAACCAGATCCGACGATTTGCTCTCGCGTCATCCCACAGTACTCTACGGATCGGCGGTTGGCGTAAGAATTCGAGCCGTCCGGTAGCGCACTCCAAACTACCGCAGGAATAGTATCGACTACCTCGCGAAGTTCCGCTTCTTGTTCTCTGATCACCGCTTCTGCACGGCGTTGCTCGGTGATGTCGGTCAGCGCCCCCACAAATTCGAGGTTGCCCGATGCATCCTGAAATGCCTGGGCAAGGGCGTGAACGTGCTTGAATGTTCCGCTCGGCAGCAGCAGACGATACTCATGTTCGAAGTCCCTGCCGGTCTTCGATGCGCGCTCAATGACCTGTTGTACAAGCGCCCTATCCTGCGGATATGTGCGCTGCAACACCATGCTTACGGTTGGTTTCTCAGCAGGTTCGTATTCGAATATCCTGTAGGTCTCGTCAGACCAGATAATCTCTCCGGTATCAGGTTTCCACCCGAAGCTGCCCGTGTGACTGAGCCTTTGAGCTTCCGTTAGGTACGCTTCGCGCCTGCGGAGTTCCTGGGTCAGGAGCTCGTGGCCCGTAACGTCCATGGCGCTGCCAACGTACTTCTTCAGGCGTTGGTTTTCGACAACAGGAGCACCGACGCAGCGAATGTACCGGACCTCACGATTGGGACACACGATGCGTTTTGTGGCATCGAAGGTCGAAGGTTCCGCCAAGATTCCCTTGATCAGGTCTGCCATGGACTCGCGATCCTGTGGGTGGACACAATCCAGGTACTCCTGAACGCTAGGCGGCTTCCTGGTCGGATCGAGTCCATGCATTCGAAATAATTCAGGAGACCAGTAGTCGAATCCATCAGAATCGAAGGCCCAGCTTCCCATGTGGCCAAGACGTTGCCCTTCGGCGAGATAAAACTCGCTTCTTTGCAGCGCTTCGGCATTTCTGCGGAGCTGCTCCTCCGCAGTTCTGCGCTCCTCAATATCCAGACTCGATCCATACCACTTGGCGATATTGCCGTTTGCGTCGCGAAGTGGCACCTTTCGGTGGAACATCCAGCGGTATTCTCCATTGGCTCTGCGGACGCGCGTTTCGTATTCGAAGATTTCTCCTGTTGCGAGGCAGGCCCGCCACATAGCCACAATTCCATCAAGGTCTTCAGGGTGAATGAAAGCGGTCCAATTCCAGCCGGCCACTTTGTCCAAGGTGGCGCCCAGGTAATCCAGCCAAGGTTTATTGAAGTAATCGAGGTAGCCGTCAGGCCTAGCGGTGTGTATCAGCGCAGGAATCGAGTCGACGAGAAGCTGAATATTCAACGGCTCGGATTCTGGTCTCGGGGAGGCCATGGCTGGCGGGCATTATATGCCTGCTCTTTGCTCATGTTCCTAACCTTTCTGAGCTCCTGGCTGGGGCTCGTCCTGTCAGCATGTTGGCAAACGAGCAGATGTTAGCGCCCATGTTCATCGCCGCATGTTGGCAGCCGCTATGACTAGCGTCTTTTCAGTCGCATCAAAGAAATAAAGTCTCGGCATTGGAAGTGCGTTCAATGCGGCCGCCAAACGCTGCCGTTGTACACATTGATCACTCAAGATTGCTCCAATGATGGCAGGTTGAAGGCTAGAGTTTTCCTGAACGGCCCGAGAAAAATGCGAATGCGGGCCTTTGCATCAGTCTCGCGCGGAAGTGGAAGGAGATGCCGGGTATGACTAGACCCATTCTGGTGGTGACCAGCCGTTATACCAAAGAAATTGAAGATCGTATCGATCGCGATTACATCGCCCGGCGAAACCCGAACGAGGTTCCTTTCAATCAGCAGGAGCTCCTTTCCGCGGCCGAAGGAGCCGACGCCATGTTTATCACGCTAGCGGACCGGTTGGATTCTGGTTTTTTCCAGAAAGCTTCGCCTACGGTAAAAATCATTGCCACGTACTCGGTGGGTTTTGAGCATATCGATCTGGAAGCCGCTGCTCGCAGGAAAATTCCAGTCGCGTACACCCCTGGGGTTAACCATGAAGCAACGGCCGACATCGCCATGCTGCTCTTACTGGGTGCTTCGCGTCGCGCTTACGAAGCTCAGGAACTGGTTCGAACAGGAGAGTGGAAGCCATTGAATCCCAACATGCTGTTGGGATGGCAAGTCGGTGGCAAGGTCCTCGGCATTTTCGGAATGGGGCGCGTGGGACAAGCCGTGGCGCGTCGAGCGCGAGGCTTCGGAATGAAGATTCACTATTACGACTCATCTCAATTACCTGCGGAAATCGCAGGTGATGCCGTCTATCACGAGGATCCTTCGGATCTGCTTCGCGCAAGCCAGTTCTTTACTTTGCACGCCCCCGAGACTCCTCAGACCCGCCATTTCTTGAACTCCAAAGCCATAAGCCTTCTGCCCCCGGGGGCCATCGTGGTGAACACCGCTCGCGGCGGATTGGTAGTCGACGAGGATCTAATCGCTGCTCTCAAGAGCGGGCGAGTGGCCGCTGCCGGACTCGACGTATTTGAAGGCGAGCCAAAACTTCACCCCGAATATATTTCGCTAAAAAATACGTTCTTATTGCCGCATATCGGCAGCGCCACGATCGAAACCCGTACAGCAATGGGCATGCTGGCTCTGGACAATGTCGACGCCGTGCTAAATGGCAGGCCCGCGCCGACCATCGTCGGGCAGTAATCGCAGTTCGAGTCTCTTAAGCGTGTCCGAACAATCCGGAGCCAGTCCATTGGTGGTCGGTTACGAAGAAGGCGTTTTGGACACCACACCTCAGTTTAGAAATGAGAAGCAGTCTGCTCGACGAATCCAACATGAGATACGGCCTCGAGGATTTAATCGTTTTCCTCGCCTTGCTTCGGTCGCGGTTACGGGCTCGTCCTGTCAGCATCTTTGCAAATGACGAATAGTTGGCACCTGCTCTCAATTGCCACGGGATTCTTTCGGCGACAAGGCGCTTCTCTCCATGAAGATTGACGCGTTGGTAACTTGGAACCCGGAATGCTCCATGCGGGACTTGGAGAACGGAAAGGTGATTCGATCATCGCCTCGATGTGGATGACGACCCGTTGCTTGAGCACAACACTCAGAGTCACGAGAAAGTGATTAGGCCGGGAAAGGAACCTCTTATGTCGAGAACAGTCGCGGACCTCTTGTGGGAGATGCTGGCGAACGCCGGAGTCAAGCGGTGTTACGGCATTGTTGGGGACGCTTTGAACCCTGTCGTGGACGCGTTGCGGCGGAATGGCAAAATCGAATTTATTCCTGTTCGTCATGAAGAGTATGGAGCTCTCGCCGCGGTTGCTGAAGCCTATTTCACAGGGAACCCCGTGGCCGTATGCGGAACTTGCGGTCCCGGCGTCACGCACTTATTCAATGGGTTGATGGATGCGCGCAAAGAAGGCGCTCCCGTTATCGCGATTGCAGGGGATGTGGAGTCGAGCATTATCGATACATCCACAATCGAGGAACTTAACCCCTACAAGTTTTTCGAGGCTGCCGCACTCTATATCGCGCGGCTGGTTAACCCGGGACAGGCGCGCGCGGTCATTACTACCGCGATTCTCACCGCTGTTCTGGAGAAGGGGCCCACGGTTCTCTCAATTCCGGGCGATGTCGCCTCGGCCACAGTGCCGGAGCAGTCAGCAGAGTTCAATATTGCGGCCCCGGCCGTCCTCCGGCCTTCCAATACGGATCTGGATAGATTGGTCAGAATGATCGATGAAGCGAAAACCGTCGCGATTTTCGGAGGAGACGGTTGTAGGGAGGGTCGCGACGAAGTAATTGAACTCGCGCTCAAGCTGAAGGCTCCTGTTGGTTATGCTCTTCGGGGCAAGCAATGGCTAGAGCATGAAAATCCAAACGCGGTGGGCATGACTGGCCTCCTTGGCTATGGCGGAGCCTACAACGCGATTCATGAGGCCGAACTGCTGCTGATGTTGGGCACCGATTTTCCGTTCTCAGAGTTTCTTCCAGGCTCCAGCGTGAAAAAGGTACAGATCGACAAGAATCCGAAACACATCGGCCGTCGCACTACGGTGGATCTCGGGCTTGTGGGCGACATTAAATCGACGGTCACGGCCTTGCTCCAAGCGGTCCGTGAAAAAACGGACACGGCTTTCCTCGATAGGCAGACTGAGCGCACGAAATCCTTTCATCAGCTCCTGCAGCACTACGTCCGGAAGGGGCCTGAAATTAAACCGATACGCCCTGAATTTCTGGCCGCGACGCTTAGCGAGCTCGCTTCCGATGACGCGATGTTTTTTGCCGACACGGGTACAGCATGCATCTGGCTGGCGAGGCACATCAATGGCGGAAGAAACCGCAGGCTCTTCGGTTCCTTCTCATGGGCATCGATGGCAAACGCTGCTCCAAACGCGTTCGGCTGTGCTCTCGCATATCCAGGGAGGCAATGTATCGCGTTATGCGGTGATGGTGGCTTCACGATGTTGGGAATGGGTGATCTGCTAACGCAGATTGAACGAAAAACTCCTGTAGTTCAGGTCATTCTCAACAATGAGAAGTTCGACTTCGTCCATATCGAACAGCAGGAGGCCGGAATCGTTCCGTTCGGCGTGGAGTTCAAAAATCCGAATTTTGCAAAGGTCGCTGAAGCCATGGGCGCGAAAGGGATTCGAATCGAGGAACCTGGGCACGTTCGAGAGGGTATCGCGGAAGCTCTTGCATACAAGAGTGGCCCTGTAGTTGTCGATGCAGTGGTAGATCCTTTGGCGCTTGCCATGCCCTCGCACGCTCCGTTTCGCACCGCCAAGGGTTTCACTCTCAGCTTCGCAAAGCAGGTGCTGAGCGGCAGGCTCGATTCCGTCATCGAGACGATCGAACGAAACGTAGGAATCGTCTGAACCATAGGGCTGAGGTTGAATCTTTTTCGAGAGTCTGAACTGACGAAGTGTCAGAGCACGCCGCAAATCCAATATAGAAGGAGTATCAAGCATGGCCACACCGGGCACGCCAGCTCCTGCAAGGGCGCCGGAACCGGAGCAAGTTCACGCACAGCCTAAAGCGAAATGGAAGAAATTCGTAGTGCCCGCATTGATCGTGCTGCTCGCTGCTGTGATCCTCGCCACGATCAGCTGGAACTGGAACGCTTGGGAGGGTGGGCAGGCTGATCAGGTCACAGATGATGCCTATGTACGCGGCGATCTAACTCCCCTCAGCACAAAAGTTACGGGCATCGTGCGGGACGTGAAGGTCTCGGATTACCAGCAGGTGGGCAAGGGAGAATTGATAGTCGAGTTGGAGGATGACGATTTCCAGGCACAGTTGGACCAGGCCACCGCTGCGATTGAGGCTGCGAAAGCTGCAATCGAGAACAATCGGCGACAGCGCGAGCTTCAGGACACCCAGATTGAGCGCGCGGTCGCCGGTATCGACCAGGCAAAGGCACAGATCGCCGCCGCGCAAGCCGGTATTGAGGCCGTGCAGGCAGAGGTAGTGCGCGCACACGCCGAGCGGGTTCGTCAGGAAGCGCTCTTGCAAACGCACTCGAGCACGCAGCAGAAAGTCGAGCAGGCAGTCGCCGATGACGAGCGGTTTGCCGCCCAGCTCGCAAGTCGGCAGGCGGACCTGGAAGAGGCAAAGACTATACTCCGCAGCAACGAAGACGCGGCGGAGGCCCAGAGGCGCACGAAGGCGGTGTTGGAATCTCAGGACCTACAACTCATCGCCGACTTACATGCGAAGGAAGCAGCGCTCAATGCGGCGCAAGTGAACCTCGGCTACACAAAAATTGAGGCGCCAGCTGATGGCACTGTGGGTGAAAGGCAAGTGCGGCCCGGACAACTTGTATCGCCGGGAACGCAAGTCATTTCCTTTGTGTCCCGCATCAAGTGGGTTCAAGCGAACTATCGCGAGACGCAGCTCACCAATGTGAAAGTTGGCGACGCGGCGGAAATACGCATTGACGAATATCCTGGCCGCGTGGTCCACGGCAAAGTACTCGAAATTGCTCCGGCTAGCGGTTCGCAGTTCGCACTGATACCTCCCGATAACGCGACCGGCAATTACACCAAGGTCGTCCAAAGGATTCCCGTGAAAATTGCCCTTGAGGATTCGAGCTTTGCGAACAGCTTGCGCCCCGGACTTTCCGTAATCGCGACAGTCCGGACGAGCCGCTAATCGGAGCGTGGGATGTCTGCTTCCTCGATTGTCCTGCCTCAGCCCAGTCCGGCGCAACTCGCACGCGGAATTGCCGGAGCCGTGCCAGCCGAGCTTTCCAAGAGCCCACTGCTTGGAATCCTCGGCGTCATCACGGGCGCCGGAGTCGTCACTCTCACCAGCCGAATGATCTCGCTCGGCCTTCCCGACCTCCGCGGCCACAAGGGGTTCAGCTATGACGGAAGTGCCTGGATCGGTACGGCCTTCGACGTCGGCCTGATGTTCATCGGCCCGTTCACCGTGTATCTGGGCGGGCTAATGGGGCCACGGCGAATTCTTTTGACGGCCGCGGCGCTGTTTACGCTGCTCTGTATTTTTTTGCCTTTTATTCATAATTACAGCTTCCTCATCGTAGCCACGGCCTTGGCGGGATTGGCGTCCGGTACCTTCTATCCTCTGACGCTCACCTTCGCCCTGCGCAACATTCCTCTCCGCTACCTTCCTTTCACGATTGCTCTCTACGCTTCGTTCGTGGATGGTGCTGTGAACATCGCCCCATCGCTTTACGGCTGGTACAGAAATCATCTCTCTTGGGAATGGATGTTTTGGAATTCGGCGCTGATCACCCCACTGATGATGTTATGCATCTACTCGGGCATACCGAAATCCCCTCCTGCAAAAGAGCACGGAGAAGCGCCAAGCTTCGCGGGATTTTTATATGCGACTGCAGGTTTCGCATTGGTTTTGGCTGCGTGCGAACAGGGTGAAAGGCTCGACTGGTGGCACTCTGGGGTATTCAACGCGCTTTTCGTCAGTGGCTCGTTCCTGCTATTGTGCGCTCTGGTGCGTCGTCTGCGCGGCCCCAATCCTCTTGTTGACATGCCCTACCTCCGGAGTTGGGACACCATTCTACTCGGCACCGGGCTGTTCTTTTTTCGCTTTTTTCTAGTGACAACGATCATCTTGGTCCCGCAGACCCTAGCCATCCATGGGTTCGAACCGGACCAGATCGGGCCGGCGGTGATTTGGACGGCAGCTTCTTTCGTTCCTCTCGCATTTCTGGCTGGTTTCCTTTTGCTTTCGAATGTGGATCCGCGCTTGCTCCTCGCATCAGGATTTGCGGCAATGGCGGTTGCTTCTCTACTGAACGCTGAAATGACCAGCGCCTGGGCGGCACCGAACTTCTACCGAACCGAATTGCTGATGGGCTTTGGGCAATGCTTTGCTTTCGTCGGTTTAGTCTCAGCGATCATTCTGCAGGGGCTTTTCTCGGGCGGATTAGTGAAGCCTCAGCGGATTCTCACATTTTCTGCCTTCTTTCATACCATTCGACTCTTCGGAGGAACGCTCGGCGCGGTCCTTATGGGGCGGTTCATTGCTGAGCGGGAAAAGTTTCACTCGAACTTGCTGGGGTTGCACATACAGCATGGAAGCTGGATCACCGACGGAAACATTCGCCAAATGACCGCTGGTTTCTATGCCGAATCATCGGGCTTGGCTCAAGCGGCGGGTCGTGCCCTGGATGTGACGGGCGGGCGGCTTCGTCTTCAAGCATACACGCTGAGTTTGATCGACGGATTCTACTTGGTCGCCTGGGCCTCCGTGTTCGCTTTGGTCCTCGTAGCTCTCTTGCGAGAACCGCCGCTGAAATATGGCGACCTCAGCGGGATTCAACAGCAAGAGGCTGCAGTGAAGGGAGAGAAGTAATGAGATTCCGCTGTAGTGGTCTGGGCATCGTACTTTTTGCGGTCAGTTTTCCCCTTTGCGCTCGAGCGCAGAACGCAGAACCGGCTCCGCGGAAGATTACTCTTCCGGAAGCTGTGCAGTTGGCCTTGAAGAATAATCATGTGGTGCGCATCGCGGGACTCGAAGTACAAGTGAAGCAACATGCGAAGGAGGCTGCGCGGAGCGGATATTTCCCAACCATATCGAACGAGAGCCGGGTTTTACGTTTAACGGATACACAGTTCATTGCAATTCCTGCAGGGAGCCTAGGAACAGTAGGCGGCACACCAATTCCAACGGCGCCGGCGATTCTCAATCAGGGTGAGAAAACTTTTGTCACGAGTGGAACGGGTCTGGTGCAGCCGCTCACTCAGTTATTCACAAGAGTCAAACCGTCAAATGACCTTGCGCGTGCTGACTTGGACGCCACTCGGGCAAACGAGAAGGAGACCGAGAACGACGTCGCGTTGCGGGTGCATGAAATCTATTACCAAATTTTGGTGACGCAGCTGCACAAGAGCGCAACGGAGGCGAAGATCCGCGCTGCTCAGGAGATGGAGGCTGAGCGCACGCAGCAGGTGAAGTATGGCAGCATGCTCGACAAACAACTTATTGATAGCCGGGCGCAAACTCTCGAAGCTAAGCAGGACTTGCTCACCATGGAGCTACAACTTTCTGACCTGACTATGGAGTTGAACGATGTGCTGGGATTGCCGGTAAACACGCAACTCGAACTTGATCGCACAGTCCCCGAGGTCCAAGAACCCTGCCGTCGGGACGAGTGCGTCAGTACTGCGCTGGCATCGCACCCGGAAATTCTTGCGGCAAAGGCCGAAGTGGAGAAAGCGTCGGCGGGCGTTCGCCTGTCAAAGGCAGATTACTTCCCCGATGTCTCGGCTATTGCCCGGTACAGTTACCAGGACAATGTGCCTTTCCTTGCGCGCAACTTTGGGACTTTCGGCGCGGAGCTGACCTACGATTTGTTCGATGGAGGCCGGCGAAAGGCCAAGCTGGGTGAAAGCAACGCTGGTCTCGGAGAGGCGCGCGAAAACCTCGCTCGAATAACAGATGAGGTTGAGCGCAAGGTTGAGACTGCCGCTAACAAACTGGCACGCACGCGAGAAATGGTCGAGGTGTCGCAAGAGATTCTTACGCTACGGACGGAATCGAGCCGGGTCACTGCACAACAGCTCGAAAGAGGTGAGGCTCTCCCCTCGCAGGCCGATGCCGCTATCGCTCAGGAATTCGACGCTAAGACCATGCTGCTTCGGTCTCAGCTTGAATACGTCCAGGCGAGAGACGAAATGATCCATGCAATGGGGCGCACTCCTTAAATAGACAGAATTCTGAACTCGGAAATCAAGATTCGGCCGCCGCTTGCTTGAGAACTTTCTCTCGATTCGCTTGCCTCGAATTCGACGCACAATCATTTCCCGCCGCCAACAGATCAAAGCTTGCAACTTGGCAGGAGATATTGGGCCGATGTCAATATCTGCGCACGCGTGAGCATGCTGACAACAAAGTCTTGTCGCATTTCCCGCGAGGAGAAGCTAAGCCGTTTTTTTCAGCTGGCTAAACGTACGTTTAATTGGGCGATGAAATGCCTATTGACGATGCGTTTGCAGTCGCAGTGAGCAAGGCGCCGAGGAGATCGATCAAGGAATCGTCGTTGTTAGGCGGTTCCTTTCTTCTCGTCGCGGAGAGAGGTTTCGCGGAATTATGGCCACACTCGCGTTGGACCAAAAACAGACCCAGACACGTGCATTCGTCATTGCCTGGGTTTTCACAGTGGCTTTCTATTTCCTGGAATATGCAGTGAGGTCGAGTCCAGCCGTGATGATTCCAGAGTTGGAAGCCTCAGCTTGTTGCTGGGGGTGACCAGCACCGATGCGCTCACCTTCTCCTCTGTGGCGATCCTGCTCTGCGCCGTCGCGCTTTCTGCCACTTTCATTCCCGCCCGCCGCGCCATGTGCTTAGACCCCATGGCCGCGTTGCGTCACGAATGAACGTTGTGGTGACTCAGCCCCCTGAGAACGCACTTCCGAGCTTAAGAGTATGGGCGAGCTTGACAACTTGCTGACTAACATTCGAGTCGAGGCAACAAGGCTGCTCAATGGCATTGATGCTGCCGAAGTTGCTATTGGAAAGCTGTAATTCGTTTAACTCACTGGCCGGTGGCGTATCTCCCGCAGATGCGTTGCCGGCCATTTTACTTCCTGGCTCCCGCATCTGCCACGCTGCGGTTGTGATTGTGAAAATCGAAGCGTGCGATAGCGGGCTATGTTAGTCACCAAGGAAGTAGGAAAGGCACCACGCCACTAAGGATGACTCCCAGCGCAATCAATAACTCTGTGTTTACGTTCATCGGTGTTGCCAGTAAGCAGGGCGCGGGGGTCCCGGCCCAACGCAGCCGCGCCCTACCTTGTCAACGAAACCGTGAGGCGTAATCTATGACGTGTCGAACGCGGCGGGCAAGAGGAAATGATCGCGCCTACGGTTTTCAGCCATTGGATGATTCCGGTGCGAGTGATTAAAGCCTGAGGCAGGGGGTGCGTACGGTCTATCTTCTTGCGTTCGATGTTTGCCCGGGAATGCGAGCTGGAAAGCTGATTTTCCAGAAGTTTTCCACGGGTTCCGCGAACTCAATTCCCACCGTCCATTTGCCGTCCTGCAAGGAGCCCACATCCGCGACCCGGCATTCTCGCTCTTCACCGGTGCTCTTATTCACAACCAAAATGCTCTGGCCCTGCCGGACCCTGGCAGCTAGCGCGAGCAATCCCCCGTGAGCGTTCACCGAAAGCATGTGGGTGAACTCGTTGAAGGACTCTCGGAACACGTTTAGCCCAAATACATGAACGTGGATGGACAGCACTAACCGCTTGCTTCTTCGGAGTGACCTGCCTGGCCGAATCTGAGGATTCATACCACGCCGAACTTAGAATCGCGACCTGCCTGGACGCAATAGTACTGGGGAACTAAAGAGACGCAAACTAAGATTGCGCGGATCACGGAGCGGAATCGTAACAAGAACTGAGGTTTGCCACGCACGAATTCGGCTACGGAGAATCATGGGCAGTGGCGTTAATCAGAGTCGAAAATAACTACGCCTGTGCTTGGCTGGCTTGAGGATTCGGTGATTCGATCCGATAGCCCAGCTGTTGGAGTTGCCGAATCATTCTCCACGTGCGCTGATATTTGGATCGTTTGGTGACTGCCGGGCCCCGTTCTTCGTAGAGAGTTCCCCTATGCAGGATCAACCAGATCAGGCGACACTGTCGATGCGCAATGAGTCCGATGGCTTGATTATGTCCGAGTCGCGGGACGCAACGGCGATAGATAATCTCGAAGATACTTCCTTTGACTTTGACGGCGGCGTTAGCCGCCTGATTGAGTAATCGCCGCATGTGACGGTTGCCCTTCGGAGATCGGTGGCTGTAGTTTACGCCGGCGCTCTCTTCGTCGCCGGGCGGGCGCCCACCCACGAGGAGAGCTGTTCCCCCGACGGAAAGGTCGCTGCGGTAGGACCAACTTCAGCAATGATCTGTTGCGCCGAGTCCACTCCCAGATCCGGCACTTCCGCTAGCCGCTGGACAGCATCCTGGTGCGGATGGAGCAAAGTGGCTAGCTCTTGGTCCAGTTGGCCGATCTGCTGCTCGAGGAGTTGCAACTGCTCGAGCGCCCTTTTCAGAAGCCGCCGGTACACGGGCTTGAGATCTGTGCACGCGCCGAGCGCATCACACAATTGTTCCGGCGTGGCCCGCAACCTCTCATGGGCCAAAGCCGCCAGAGCTGCCGGATTAGTTTCTCCATCAGCCAGCGCCTTCAACATGCGCCGGGCACTGACGCCGAGCAGATCGGAGACTAGGCTGGACAACTTAATATGGGCCTCTTCCAGAAGTGCCTCCAATTGGTTCTGCAGCCGCACCCGGTCGCGCCTCAACTGGTACTTCTTGCGCGTTACCGTCCGCCACAAACGCTGCTCGGCATCAGGCACAAAGCTCAACGTCAGTTCTCGGGCCACCAGCCGCTTCACCAGGCGTTCGGCATCGACGAAATCTCTCTTTCGTCCGCGCCGCCCGCGATTGGACTGCGCTTGTGCCAGATGCAGCGTTCCCGACTTACGGTGTGCGCCTTCTCGCTTCTCGCACATCGGCTTCCAAGACCGTTCCAGTGCTCCCCAAACTGGTTTCCAATATTGCGCCGTCGACTCCATGACTACTTCTTCGGCCTCTTGCTCGACGAGCCACGCAGCCAACGATCGCAGTTGTTCAGGGGTGCTGTTAAACATCCTCCGCTCAAATTGGTATTCGCTTTCGATTTCAACGTCGGACACAACTACAGCCAGCACCTTTTTGTGAACATCGATTCCCGCTATCCTGTAGGACATAGTTCCTCCTGGCCGGGAGCGGAGAGCGTGCTGCGATTACCTTAACCAGAGTCGCGGGCTATCGCTGCTCCCCCCAGGGGAAGACCACGACGCCCAATTATTCGCTCAAACACGCACGCTCCGGATCAGACAGATGGACGGCCTCGAAATCTCCACTGATAAGCTCGACCTCGCCGCTCCAGACCGTGGCGATCTTATCACTGAGTGATTTTCATAAGGTTTCGCGGGCCGAAGGCCCTAAAAGGACAGATGGGATGAGAAGGCCGGTCTCCACGGGATGCGATACGCTCCCAATGAACGACGCGCTCGTGGCGCAAAAAAAGGAGACCGGCTATGAAAAAGACTAGCACTGTTCGAGTAAGAGGAAACATGATTTTCAAAGGACACCAGCTCACGATTGGTCTGGACCTCGGCGATCGCTGGTCGTTCTACTGCGTTTTAGATGAAGCGGGCAAAGTCATTCTGGAACAGAAACTACCGACGACACCGGAAGCGATGAAGCAGACCTTTGCGAGGATACCGCGAGGCGGCTGTTTGGCCAGATGCTTCGACGGATCTATGCGGTGCCGAGCGGGTAGCACTGCGATTGCGGTTGCAAAATCTGGAGTCGAGTAGGAGAGTCGGAGCAGTGTCGGAGGAATCGATTATGAGGCAGCAAGCGAGGCTCCTCAGACGGGCAAAAACGAGCCGTCGGAACCCCGCTGATCTCGCTGGGGCCTGCTCTGCTGGTCAATCCGCTGTGTCGAGAGCAGGAGAGGTGTAGGATGCGCGAGAAAGTGAGCCAAATCGGAAATTCCGGCTAGGATGAAGATGGAGGTGCGCGATGAGTTTCTTCAAGAAGAGATACCGGGTCGCGATGGTTCTCTTATTTGTCGGGCTTGCTTGCGGCCGCATCCAGGCGCAGAACACTCCCGTAGCCGACATCTCCGCCGGCTATTCGTTTTTTTACGTCGTCAAAGGCTTTACTCTCGCAACGAACGGCGGCGGTGGTTCAGTCGCCTTCAATGCCAACAATTGGCTCGGGCTTGTCGGCGATTTCGGCGTGTACCAGGCCGCTCCAAGCTCGCATACCGGTTTGACCGTCGCGACTTACGCGCTCGGCCCGCGGTTTTCGTACCGCAAGTGGGACAGAATTATTCCGTTCGGGCAGCTTCTCCTTGGAGGAGGTCACGCTTCGGAGATTGCTGGAGGCTTTACCGGCACGAACTCGTTTGTATTCGGCGCCGGCGGGGGCGCCGATATTGGGCTCGACAGTGCCGGAAAATTCGCGCTGCGTCCGCAACTGGATTATTTCGGTTTCCGCGCGAACAGCAGCACGACGAATAACGTTCGCGTCTCGATCGGCATCGTGTTCCGAATTGGACACCAGTAGCAGCCTCGCTTCACATTAATTGTGTACCTTTACATCTTCCACGGGAAGGCTAAATGTCGCTTTCTAGGGGATAGTGCGACTTGCCCGACTGAGGACACTGCGGAGATCCAACCTAAATGCTGTACCTGAAGTTGAGGAGGCAAACATGGAGTTGTGGGATTTCGTAATGCGGCATCTAGCGGAGATCATCTCCATCGCAGTTATCTTGTTCGGTTTCATAAAACTGCTTGGTCATATCTCCATGCACCTGCCAGAGACCAACGAACGCGAGCAGCGTTCGCAACAGGAGTTATCTCCGTCGGAGATCCATTTCTAGGGGAAGACGGGATGAATTCGGCTCATCCCAGATCTTTTCAGTTTGAAGAGGGAGTCTGTAAGACAAAAGCGATAACGGTCTTAGACGTAATCGGTTTGCCGTTGAATGTGGCTGTTTGGAAGCGCCACTTTTTTAAGGCGTCCGAAACCAAAGTGTTAAAGCCTTCCGTCCGGTGAAGAAAGTCAACGTCCTTAACGGCACCCGAGCTATCTACTGTGAGCTGAACCACCACGGACCCCCAAGCGACACTGTTGGCCGGATACTCCGGGTAAGCAAATGACAGGACGCCGACGGGCACGTAGTTGCCACGCGCAGAGGACTCTGACTGGTCGGAAGGCAACACCGGAGAAAAGTCCTTGGGCGGAACTGCGGCCGCGATACCGTTATTCGCCGGGCGGTAGACAAAGCTCACCGTCATGCGGGAAGGTACTGACTTGCCCTCTTTAGACGCTGGCTTGAATGTCCATCTATGCACGGATGTCTTGGCAGCGCCAAGCATCGCCCCGGGATCTCTCAATGCGTCGATCTTCTGCATCGTGCCATCGTCGTCGAGGGAAACATCGAGGACGAACAGCCCATCAACAACAACTTGATAGGGAACATACACATCACCTGCCGAAGCGAGTTCAGGCGGTTTGTACGATTGTTGCGCAGAGGTTGGCCGCGAAAGGCCCATCAAGAGAAAGAAGCCGATTACAAGACCCCTTTTCATGGTTTTATTCTACACGCTGGTCCATGCTTATTCCCATTAATCGGCGGTTGGCCGAATTAGCTGACGAGAGCATCTCCTCACGTTGTCTCAGTGGACGATAAGTCGGATGCACCCAATCCTGCACCCGAGAGTTATCGCCTCAACGCAGTTCGTGACAGCGACTCAGCCAATCACTTAACGTCACCAGGTCACCCAAACTTCCTACGACGGAACTTCTGGACCGCATCATTGTCGTGGTAGGGACGACCATTGCTGATGAGAACGAAACCGCATGCGCACGATAGTTGAGAGACTTCAGGCACAACGAACATCGCTCATTGGCTGTATAACTTGCGTAGTCAAAATACTCCGAATAAATGAACGATGGATATGAGATTGCAATCGGCTGACCGAGCGGCCTGTACACTGACTCCAACTCGGCGTCGCTCGCTTCCGGCCCTAGTGAGTGCCAGGGACTCTCAGGGCTAGCGTGCACCAAGGCAATCGGATCCTGAATCTGAACACGCGGCAGTCCGCGCATCCATGCGATCCTGTCCTCTCCCAGCACTGCTCGCGTCGCCACCGCCATCTCACGAATGGCCGACCAGAGGGACGGCGGCGCTGATGATTGGCTCGCAAACTCTTCCAGGGATTCTGGCCTCGAATGCATTTCATCTGTATTGCCAATGACTCCTTGCCATCCGAGATCGCGAATGTAGTCCACGACTCCGCAGGATTAGCCCCTCCATCTGCCAGATCTCCGCCATGGAAAATCAGGTCGGGAGAAGTTTGTGTGAGATCAGCCAGGACCGCCTCAAATGCGGTTCGGTTGCCGTGAATGTCCGACACGATAGCGATGCGCATGATTGCGCCCCTAAGGCGTCATGATCTCTCCGAATAACAATCTTTTGCCTGCGAGATCACTTCCTACAAGCCGCCCCTTCTTCGCAAAGTGGATAGACGTTCCTCGGAAGGCGTGAGCATATATCTTGCAATAGGCTACGATGGCTGGAAAGGACTGGGCATCGTCACCGAGAACAAAGGTCAGGTGAGCATTTTGGATGCTATGACCACCGCAGGGCTCACAAATGAAGTACCGGATGGGCCAACAAGCCCGAGCCCAATGATCGGCGCGGTTTGAGTCGGGCAGGGACAGTCCGTGTGCTTGTCGTAGAGGATTTCGAACCCTTTCGGCGATTCGTTACCTCGACACTGGCGGGAGTGCGCGATTTACAGATCATCGAAGTGTCTGACGGATTGGCAGCGGTTCAGAAGGCGGTGGAACTGCAACCGGATTTGATTCTGATGGACATCGGACTCCCATCCTTGAATGGCTTCGAAGCCGCTCGACAAATACGCAAACTTGTCCCGGAATCCAAGATAATCTTCGTGAGTCAGGAACCTCCTGGTGAAGTGGTGCAAGAAGCTCTGAGCATAGGCGCGTGGGGCTATGTTGCTAAGATAAGTGCGGGAACGGATCTGCTCGCTGCTGTGGAAGCAGTCATCTCGGGAAAGCGGTTCGTGAGTAGCACCTAAGCAAACTACAGCTTCATGATCCCAAGGGCCGCAAACCGGCGAGAGGTGCGATGTCGTCAACGCTCTTACCCTATGTACAGGATTCGCTTGGCGGCGTATATGTTAGGAGCAAAGCCAATTCGGTTTTCGGAGCGGTAAACTGCGAAAACCCGCAATCCAAGCAGACCAAAATGTTCCGGAATAACAAGACGCCGGGCTTGTCCCAACTTTGGCGGCCGGAAAAATGAGTCACCATCTCGGCAGAAAAGTCCGCCTGATGGTTCGATGCGCACAACAGGCAAGACATGGCACTCTTCAAGACCCCACGCATAATGTGCCAGATCTGGTTGCTAACAAGCTACTACGGGTCTTCGCAAAATGGATAGACGCACCTCCCAAGGGATGACTATATATTTGCAATCGCTGCGATGACGGAAAGGATTGGGGATCGTCGCCGTGGTCAGAGGTGAGGATTGGAGTGGTTCCGACTCTCCCGAGACCTCCTGGAACTGACGGAGGCACTCCACGCGTCGCGATGAGCAGGATGCTTTGGCAGGCGGTACCCTCAGGCGATTTGGTCCTGAGCAGAAGGAATTCAGCTCATCCGACCTCGACGAACTCCGCTCCATCCTACGCCGAGAGGTCGGTCCGTCAAAGTTTGACATTCGAGGTCGTAACAGGCCGTTTTCTACCACAATTCAATTCAGGCAATTAAACGATCTGAGGTTGAGCTATACGTGGTTTGCCCCGGCAATGGTAATCTCTTCGATTCCTTCCGATCCGTATTACTCATTGTATTTCCGTCATTCGGGTTCGTCGGAGTACCGTGTACCGGGAAAAATTTTTGTCACCTCCCCGTCGTGCGGCGCATTCTGGCCAGGGTTGCACCCAGTCGAAGTTCGAACGAACGAGAATTGGCACGTATTCGGCACTCGTTTCTCATCTGGCGCGATTCAAGTTGAACTTTCGCACTTGCTTGGGCGGGACATCGTTCGCTCAGTAGATTTCGACCCGATGGTGAACTTCGACTATGGTGCGGGGCGGATCGTAAGACGAATGCTCGCGCAGCTTTACGAGAAAACGGGACAACATGAATCTGAATGGCCAAAGTCTGGTCTTGGATTGCGGCAGATTGAGCTATCGCTCATCACGCTCATACTGGAGGGCCTGAGACACAACTATTCGAAGTTTGTGAATGGACCCGAAAGAAATATTGCCCCCTGGCAAGTTCGGGCCGTTGAAGAATTCATTTTTGCAAACGCAGATCGGCCCCTCTCCCTCGGCAACCTCGCGGTCATTGGCGGCGTCAGTGGTCGAAGCCTCCAATACACATTTCGCCGCCACAGAGGCTGTTCTCCAATGGAATTTTTACGCCGGATAAGGCTCGAACGAGTACGGAACGAACTCCTGCATCCGATTCACGACACTACAGTCACTTCTGCCGCAATGCGATGGGGATTCTTTCATCTGGGTCGTTTTGCGGCGGAATACCGAGAGAGATTCCAGGAGAGCCCATCGGCAACGCTTCATAGAGCAACTAGACCTCATGTTTGGCTATCGCAAAGCTGAGCTTAGGGCGTCACGATGGCAGAGATGCGCTCGATGGTTGCGTCCATGAAACGGAGCGTAAGCGGGCCCTCGCCGCGCAAGCCGTTCGAATGAGTTGGTGGAGAAGACGCTGCCCGCTGACGGCGTGACCTGCGAAAGAGGATCGTGGGCGTGACAACGAATGATTGTTTCTCGACCGGGCAAACTGTCGCATGGCCAAACCGTTCTCTATGAGATAGACATGTTCCGTTTCGCAGCCGGCAAACTGTTCTCCGGTAAGCTCGCTGAAGAAGATCAATGGGTCTACCTTGAAGACTTCTTGCTTCATTACAGGAACCTAATCGATTTTCTCGGTCATGATGATCCGCGATCAACTGACCTACACGTCTCCAAGCTTGACTTTCTAGATGGCGCAGTCCCACAGGACACCGCCGTTATCGATAAACTGAACGCAGCTGGAGTGCAACTTCGGAGAGACTCTAGTATCGGGTCGGACATGATCGCGAAATATCTCCACCACTGCACCAAGGAAAGAATTGTGAGCAAGACATGGCCAGTTGGAGCAATGAACGATGGAATAGAAACTCTACTGCGTGATTTGGAATCTCTGCTTAAACACGTCCCTAGGAATTGGAGCCCTCATCCGGTTGTTCGATTCCTTTGGCACGCCTCGATGAGTACAGCCAGTCATGTGTCAGAGGGTTAAAAGCAGGGTCGGCGCCGAGAAAAAGACCAGCGCCCGCTACAGTTTCCGCTACAGTGCGCCACCCAGCTCTATACGCCTTGGTGCAAGTCATTGAAAATATGGCGCGCCCGGAGGGATTCGAACCCCCGACCCTCTGCTTAGAAGGCAGACGCTCTTTCCAACTGAGCTACGGGCGCGTTGTCTGCAACTGCCTCAGTTTACGGCTCTTGTCCCACTCGTCGCAACGGGCAATTGAGCGACACCCTTCAAGCAGGGATGAAAACAAATCCTGTCGGAGAAAACCGGCACCACTCCATTGAGTCAACGCATCGTTGTAGGCGTCAAGCATTTCCTGGGTGTCCGGGTATTTTTGCAGAATGATTTCCCGCTTAGGCGTAAATTCCGGGATTTTTCGCTTTGACGTTCAGTGAATTGTGCAAATGCTTGACAGCTTGAGGTCTCAGCCTAAAAATACATCTGCCATGGCCTTCGCGATTGTCTGAGTCGGAGACCATTGGCTAGCGCGTGGGCTGTCCGGAGTTCCGCATAACCTCCAACGAAAAAATGTTAGTCGCGGTAGGGACGGGGATTGCTCCCCGCCCCCCGCACGGACCCGGACGGGCGCGATTAACGCATCCGGTTCTTATCGCAGAGAGAATGGGGACAGGCAGAGGATCTCATGAACACCCTCTATAACTATCGCCCACACGCGTTGCAACTCATGGGGCACGATACGCCGGTACTGAGCCCGGATCGTGTTTCGCTGGAACTCGTTCCCTTTGACCAGAGCCCTTCCCTCCATCCCTTCCGCGACGGTTGGCTGTCCCGTCTTGTTCAGAGACTTCGCGGGTACTACGGCTCTGTACGACTGCCTATGTTCGTGCATCGTCAGATTACGTCCTTGGACTTGCTGACACGATCCGCCCGACATCTGGCGGATAAACATAGGCTCTCCCGGTTCTCGCGCAGGTTGTTTCTGTACATGCTCAGGTTCTTTGACCGCGCAGGGTTCGGTTGTCCCTCACGCTTTCGGGGCCTCCGATATGGCCTTCCACTTTCTCCTACAGTGTCGGCACCCTGGAGTAGTCTTTCGCGGCTCGATGGCTGGCCTGTACATGCCTTTGTCAACGCTTCAAGGTTGGCCTCACGGCCAACCGCACATGACTCAAGGTCGGTATGGTTCGTTAGACCTTTACCGTATGACTCTTTCATTCACAACAACCTGCCGGTTTAGCCCGGCGCTATCAGGAGACGACCGATGGCAAAAACAGCTGCAGCCCCGGCGAAAGAACGCGAAAGAAATCCTATTGAAGTCCCGACCGACCTCAGCGCCAGCGGAGTGGCTGAGATCGCAGCTTCCCTGCGCCAACTGCTCGCCGATGTATTTGCGCTTTACGTCAAGACCAAGAATTTCCACTGGCACATGAGCGGCCGGCACTTCTGCGATTATCACTTGCTGCTGGACGAACACTCCGACCAGATATTTGAGATGACGGATGACATCGCGGAACGAGGGCGAAAGATTGGAGGAGCCACGCTGCGATCGATCAGCGACATTTCAAAACATCAGCGGCTCGAAGACAACAATGCTGAAATTGTTTCGCCAAAAGACATGCTGGGCGAGCTTTCCTCAGACAGTCAGCATCTGACTCGCTATCTGCGCGCCACGCATGAGATATGCGAGAAGTACAACGACGTGGCTACCGCCAGCCTGATCGAAACCTGGATCGATCAGACCGAACGCCGGACATGGTTCTGATCGGAAATCGTTCGCGACATGTAAGATCGCGAGCAATGGCGAAAAAACGGTGTTTGCATTCGCGGCTTGAAAATTCCCAGTGCATGCCGGAAGCATTCCGGAAGCGTGTCGCAAGTGCGTGGTTGCCTACCTCACAGGTCAGCAACCCACTTGCATAGTAAGGTTGTTGTGCTCGCTCGAACTATGTAGCCGAGTAGCGAGGGCGAAAATCTGCGCCAATTCCCTACTTATGATCCTCCTCAACCTGGTTCGATCGGTCCGACTTCCAGTTCCCATCCTTGGAACGCTAGTTACCGTTTGAATAAAAGGTTCAAAACAAGACAGTTGGGATTAGCTAGAGCGTGCCATCGTGGAGCATAGGCAACGAGGGCGTTTAAGGGCGTCGGTTCTCTTTCCAATATAGTCTCCGGCAAAAATCGTACGACTAATCAAGCCAGGATTGTTTTTGAAATCTGACGTCGAGCTCTTGGGAGAGACAATGAGCAAGAAACAGAAGGGTTTCTCGTTAATCGAGCTGCTGATCGTCGTCGCGATTATTTTGATTATCGCGGCTATTGCCATCCCGAACTTGCTGCGCGCCAAGATTGCCGCGAACCAGTCTTCGGCTGTCGGTTCGCTGCGTACTCTTTCTTCCGCACAGGCGGCGTTTCTCTCGACTTACAATGACGGTTACGCCACAAGTTTGGCAGGACTTGGGGGAGCTGGCGGAACCTGCGCAGCTCCAGGATTGATTGACCCGGTTCTGGCAGGCGGCACCAAGAGTGGCTACACCGCCACTTACACCAACGACGGCGCAGTCGCTGGCGTGGGTGCAGTTCCTTCGGGTTGTGCGGCCTGGGGAAGCAGCGGCTATAACTTCGCCAATAACCCCCTGTCCGTCACCTCCGGAACGACGCACTATTGCATCGACGAAAGCGGTGTGATTCGCGGGGGTGCAGCGGCGCTGGCGTCACCGTGCACGACTTCTGGCGGGCAACCACTGCAGTAAAACTGATTTGAGTTCACTAGTGAGAGAGGAAGTTATTACAGCTTCCTCCCTTTTTGATTTTTACGGCGATGTTAACGCCGGGGATGGAAGATCGACTGAGGAAGTTTCCCAATTTGTGACTGCGAATCGTTGTCTATCGAAGAAATTGCGGCAAGAACAACTCTATCGTTTTCCTTTCGAGGACTCGCTGCTACCGTCGCTACCGCACTTTTCATGCGAACTCGTGAGGGAGGCGCTGTCCCTCTTGGTTCCGGACCCCGAGGCGGGGTCCCCACGATCCTTTTTTCCAGCATGAGCCGCTTCGGCATTGACTGCTTTGACGCTCGGCGATGGTCCGTCGGGGCCCAGTAGGGCTTCAATAATGCCCACCATAGGAAATGCGTCGGTCTTCGAAACAATGGATCGAATGCCTGCTTGTTTCGCCAGCCGTTCCAAATCCGGGCTGGCATGCTGCGTGAACATGACGATTGGCACTGCGGGCGCGACGTCCAAGAGGCGGCGAGCAACGTCCAGACCGTTCATGTCGGGCAGCCGGAAATCAACGATCACCACGTTGGGACGTGTGGTTTTGAAGATCTCAATGGCAGATTCACCGTCCCCAGCCTCACCCACTACCTCCCATTCGGGATTGGCCTGCAAGATGGTGCGAAGCCCTTTGCGAACGGGCTCGCTATCGTCAACTATAAGAAACCGCGTGCGCATTAAAACCCTTTGCAAACGTCGCTAATAAAACTCAGGCGTTGAGGAAAAACCGCTTAGATTTATCGGCAGACCTTCGGGCGTATGGCAGACTAAGAATGGCCGTAAAAATCCGTTCTCAAAATGTCATGGTCCTACAATCAAGCGCTACGTCGGATAATCATACACTGGCGGCAAAAGCCTTTACGAGAGGTCATGTCCGCTTGATATACGTGCTGCGCCCTCTGGATTGGCTTTCGAAATGCCTTGGTAAATTCCTCAAAGCAATTACAAACTTTCGCCGGTTCGGACTTACCTAAAACCGGCCATGACTACGCGGAGACACTAACAAATTCGACGCGCGCGATGTATTTGACGGTGGCTATGGACATGGCGGTTGTACCGGTCGAATACCGGAGTGCGAATTCGTCAGAGATTTTGCCAGGCGACAGACGCCGCGCCCAACAGCGGGCAATCTTCGTTCAAGACCACATTAATGGGGATCTGGGAGAGGAATGCTTCGAGCTTTTCTTTGTGCTTTACTGCTTCCGCAAATTTGCCATTCCTCATTTTCGACAGTACTTTCACGGCGATGCCGCCGGCGACGTAAATTCCGCCCCGAGCTACAGTTCGCAGCGCCAAGTTCCCCGCTTCCGAACCGTAGATTTCGACCCAGAGATCGAGCGTGGCGTCGCAGACTTTACATTCGCCGGAGAGGCCGCGCCGCGTGATTTCGGGTGCGGGGTCCGTGGTGGGATCTTCAAAACCTGGATGCCGCAGCGACGGATCGAGAAATTCATGCAGGCGCTGGAATCCGCCGCCGGACAAGATGCATTCGGCGCTGACAAATTCGAGCCGTTCGTTCAAGAACTTCCAGAGTTCGGCGTGCTGTTTTGTGTTGGGCGCGAAATCGGCGTGGCCGGCTTCAGTGGCCATGGGGATGTGGCGCTTGCCGTCCCAGTAGAGAATGCCCTCGCCCAATCCTGTGCCCGCCGCGATTACGATTTGCGTGGATTGCGGCGACGGCACGCCGGGATGAATGGTTTCGATATCGCTCGGCTCCAGAACAGCGATTCCGTAGGCAGCGGCTTCCACATCATTTATCAAACGCACTTTGGGAACGCGGAGATGCTTTGCTACAGCATCTCCGTCGACGACCCAGGGGAAATTCGTGGCGTGAACACGATTATTGACGACCGGTCCAGCAATTCCAAATGACGCCCCGGTGATTTTGGCGCGTGCGCCATTCAGAAAATCGGCTGTGATCTCTTCGAGGCCGCTGTGTTTTTGCGTGGCGTAGCGTTTTTCGGCGACGCGCACCAGCTTGCCTGCTTTCACATCGAATAGACCGAGATTGGCTTTGGTGCCCCCCAGGTCGCCCGCCAAAATCATCGAATCCTCCGAGCATAAGTTCCGAACGGGATGAGAAACATACCGAGCGACTTCAGAGTTCGCGCCAGCGGCGCTCATCCGCCCCGGTCAAGTCGTCAACCGTGCGCGGGCCTTGGCTCCCCGCCGGGTAATTGGGAAAGGGCGGGGGCGATGCATCCTTCCAGGCTTGCAAAATTGGATCCACCAGCGCCCACGCCGCTTCCACGCTATCCGCGCGGTCAAAAAGCGTGGCGTCCCCGCGGATGCAATCATTGATGAGAGTGGCGTAGGCCGGGCGTGAGTTAGTGCCGAACGCATCCTTGTACTTAAAATCCATAGTCACCGGCCGGATGTGCATTTGCCCGCCGGGCGCTTTGGCACCGAAGGAAAGCGAAATTCCTTCGTCTGGTTGAATGTTCAGGACCAGTGAATTCATTTCGCTGTCTTCGCCGCGAAATACCATATGGGGAGCGCTTTTGAATTGAATGGCGACTTCGGTCAGCGGGCGGCGCAGCCGCTTTCCTGTGCGCAGGTAGAAAGGCACACCGCTCCAGCGCCAGTTGTCCACGTAGAGTTTCATGGCCACGAAAGTTTCCGTCGTGGAATCGGGTTTCACTCCAGGCTCTTGGCGATATCCGACTACGGGTTTTCCGTCTATTTGGCCCGGGCCGTACTGGCCGCGGATCACCGACTTCCAGATTAATTCTTTCGTAAACGGACGCATGGACTGCAGCACTTTTATTTTTTCGTTGCGCACGGCGGTGGCATCGAACGTTGCCGGCGCTTCCATGGCTACAAGCGAAGTGAGTTGCAGTACGTGGCTTTGAATCATGTCGCGCAGGGCGCCTGCGGTTTCGTAGAACGCCGCGCGGCGTTCCACGCCAAGAGATTCCGCGGCGGTAATTTGGATACTGTCGACGTAATTGCGGTTCCACAGTGGCTCGAATATGCCGTTGCCGAAGCGGAAGACCAGCATGTTCTGCACTGTTTCTTTGCCCAGGTAATGGTCAATGCGATAAACCTGCGATTCGTTGAATGCGGCAAGTACTTTGCTGTTCAATTCGCGCGCCGAGCCCAAGTCGCGACCGAAAGGCTTTTCGATGATGATTCTGGTCCAGGATCTTTCGGATTTAGGTTTGGTCAGGTTCGCGTTCTTCAGTTGCTCGATCACATGTTCGTAAACTTCCGGCGGTGTGGCCAAATAGAAAAGACGATTCCCGCCGAGTTGGCCTTCGCCATCGAGTTGATCGAGCCTTTGCGCCAAGCGGCGAAACGCCTCTGGATCGTTGTAGTCGCCGCTGAAATATTGAAGATTATTCAGGAACTCCGATTTTTTCGATTCCTCGCCGCCTTCTTCGTTGGCCTTTGGCAGCGATTCGCCTGCTTTCTTACGAAAATCCTCATCGCTCATTTGCGTGCGGGCGTATCCGAGTAATCGAAATCGCGGTGCCAGGCAGGCGTGGAACGCCAAGTCATACAGCGCAGGCAAAAGCTTGCGCCGCGCGAGATCTCCCGAGGCGCCGAACATGACAATGGCGCAAGGGTCGGATGGCACCTCGCAGTAATACCCGGAAGTCCGTGGGGCTTCGGCGGTAATGGCGCGGGTATTCATATCATGTCTCCCGGGACTTGGTCGTAGCAGGCCAGATATATAGTTTTAATGAAACTAAGGTAGCAGCGCAAGAGCCTACCACAATTATGCTAAGAGTCGCTTACAACCAGATGAATGGGCTCTGATCGGCGGCCTAAACTGGAAATTAGACTGTATATGCAGTATCTTGAGTTGTACCGATTTAGGAGAGTTCATGGCTGACGAAAAGAATTCCGGTAACACTGGCGCGGGCGCTTCGGCGCAGCAGGCAACCCCGGGCGTGCATGTAGTGAAGTGCGTTAAGTTCAGCCGGGAAATGCCGGGGCTGGATCGCATCCCATGGAAGGGCGCCGTCGGAAAGCGGATTTACGACAATGTTTCCAAGGAAGCTTGGAAATTGTGGGTCGAACACTCCAAAATGCTGATGAATGAGTTTCGATTGAATCCCTTGGACCCGAAATCGCAGCAAATCATGGAAGAACAGATGGAAACGTATTTCTTCGGCGAAGGCGCCAAACTTCCAGATAGCTACGTCCCTCCGAAGCATTAGAAGAGACTAAATCCAAGCGTCGTTCAGTCGCGCTCGATACGATTGCGGTTTCACGCGCCTTCCCGGGAAATTTCCCGGCGATCGGGTGGTAGTGCGCTAAACTAGAGGGTGCAGAAGAGAGGAGAAATGATTCCCGCATGAGTGTGCAATCTAAAAATTCGTTCGGAACACGAACACTTCTGCATTCCGGCAATGAATCCTTCACGATTTTTCACTTGGGCGAACTCGAGCGAGCCGGGATCGGCAATGTTTCGCGCCTGCCTTTTTCATTGAAAGTTCTCCTTGAAAACCTGCTGCGTCACGAAGACGGTCGTTTCGTTTATGACGCCGACGTTCGCGCTTTGGCGGGATGGGATCCTTCCGGTGTGGGGGGAGCGTCGGAAAAAGAGATTTCGTTCATGCCGGCGCGTGTGCTGCTGCAGGACTTCACCGGCGTGCCTGCCGTGGTGGATCTTGCGGCGATGCGCGAGGCCATGAGGCAATTGGGTGGCGAGCCGAAGAAGATCAATCCCCTGCTCCCTGCAGAGCTGGTGATCGATCACTCCGTGCAGGTGGATAAATTCGGCACGGCGAACGCGTTTGCGTTTAACGCCGAGCTTGAAATGCAACGCAACATCGAGCGCTATGGTTTTTTGCGCTGGGGGCAGAAGAGTTTCCAGAATTTCAAAGTAGTGCCGCCGGACACCGGGATTTGCCACCAGGTGAACTTAGAATATCTTGCGCGCGTGGTTTTCAGCGAAAAAGAGAATGGCGAGCCGGTCGCGTACCCCGATTCACTCGTGGGCACTGATTCTCATACCACGATGGTGAATGGACTAGGAGTTTTTGGGTGGGGCGTCGGCGGAATTGAAGCGGAAGCCGCTATGCTGGGCCAGCCGCTTTCGATGCTGATTCCGGCTGTCGTTGGCTTCAAGTTCCATGGCTGTTTGCCGGAAGGGGCGACCGCTACCGACCTTGTGCTCACCGTGACGCAAATGCTTCGCAAGAAAGGCGTCGTGGGGAAGTTCGTGGAATTTTACGGCACTGGACTTTCCAGCCTCACGCTTCCCGACCGCGCTACCATCGCTAACATGGCTCCCGAATACGGAGCGACCATGGGATTTTTCCCTGTGGACGCTGAAACGCTCGCGTATTTGCGGTTTACTGCGCGCAAAGAAGAACAGATTCGTTTGGTCGAGATTTACGCCAAGGAGCAGGGTCTTTTCCGCACGGATCACACGCCTGACCCTATTTTCTCGGACCAGATCGAACTGGATCTCGCGACTGTGGTGCCGACTATGGCGGGGCCCAAGCGTCCGCAAGATAGCGTGCCCTTGACGCATGCCAAGTCATCCTTCGAAAAAACGCTGACCGCTGCGCAGAAACACGTGAGCGTGCAGAATAATGGAGACGAGTTCGATCTCGCCGACGGCTCGGTGGTGATTGCCGCGATTACCAGCTGCACCAATACTTCCAATCCTTCTTTGATGTTAGGCGCAGGGCTGCTGGCGAAGAAAGCTGTGGAGCGCGGATTACAAACCAAGCCGTGGGTAAAGACAAGTTTTGCGCCCGGCTCGAAAGTCGTGACCGACTACATCGAGAAGGCTGGCCTGTGGCCATTTCTTAACTTGCTGCGTTTTAATCTTGTCGGGTACGGCTGCACTACTTGCATCGGCAATAGCGGGCCGCTGCCGGAGGCGATTGGCAAAGCGATCAAGGACCACAATCTCGTGGCCGTTTCGGTACTCAGCGGCAACCGAAATTTCGAAGGGCGCATTAATCCGCTGTGTCGCGCGAATTATCTGGCCTCGCCGCCGTTGGTTGTCGCATACGCGCTAGCTGGGCGCATGGACATCGACATCGTGAACGAAGTACTCGGGAACGACAAGGCCGGGAAGGCTGTGTACCTACGCGATATTTGGCCGACGCCGGAAGAAATCGAGAAAACCATGCGCTTGTCCATTTCCAGCGAGATGTTCCGGCATCAATATGCTGATGTGTTTACTGGCGACCAGCACTGGCGAGCGTTGCCGATTCCCGAAGGCGATCTATATGCCTGGGATGAAACATCGACTTACATCAAGCATCCTCCGTATTTCGAAAGTATGCCGCCGAAGCCGGTGGCGTTAGAGGATTTGAAAGGATTGCGCGTGCTGGCGGTTTTGGGCGATAGCGTCACCACCGATCACATTTCGCCAGCTGGGACGATTCAGCCGGACTCTCCCGCCGGAAAATATTTGATCGAGCATGGAGTTCAGCCTAAGGATTTCAATTCCTACGGAGCGCGCCGCGGGAATCACGAAGTGATGATGCGCGGAACGTTTGCGAATATTCGTTTGCGTAACATGCTCGTGCCGGATACCGAGGGTGGCTGGACGATTCACCGGCCCGGCGGTGAGAAAATGTCAATTTACGACGCGGCCATGAAATATCGCGATGAAGGAGTTCCGCTCATTATTTTCGCCGGCAAGGAATACGGTTCTGGTTCGTCGCGTGATTGGGCTGCGAAGGGAACAATTTTATTGGGCGTGCGCGCGGTAATGGCCGAAAGCTTTGAGCGCATTCATCGTAGCAATCTGGTTGGGATGGGCGTGTTGCCCTTGGAATTTTTCCCCGGCGAGAATTTGAAATCCCTGGGGCTGACTGGCCTGGAAGTTTTCGAAATCGATGGTTTGGCGCACAATTTCGAGCCGCGCAAGAAGATGAAGCTGCGCGCTCGCCGTGAGAACGGCGACGAAATATTATTCAGTGCGGTCGCACGAATCGATACGCCTTTTGAAGTAGCGTACTACCAGCACGGCGGTATTTTGCAATACGTTTTGCGGCAGATGCTTTAGGCGAGGTTTCGCATCGTTGCACTTCTGTCGCGCTAAAGGCCGCGGCTCTACGTTTAAATCTTGACCGCAGCACCGCGCTTTCGGTTTAAGTTTAGCGCCGCGTTTTCAGCGCGCCACGGCTCTTAAAATCTCACACTTGATGCCCTGAGAGATGCGTACTGGAGTGTTCCTTCACCCGCATACGCAAAATCACGGGCGCTATGACCGCGTAGACTGCCGCGAATACAACGAAAAAACCGGCAAACGCCGCCAAGAAATCCATTCCTTTGTGCCGCAAAAGAATCAGCGTGGCATTTCCCAGCCCGAACGAAAGTGCAAAAACCAGGATCGCCGATAGAGGCGTGGGGCATAGGCTGACGTGGCAATCAGGACAAGAAAGTCCCGAAATACCCTTCGACGTCCAAAATACCGTTAATGGAATGCGTTGGTGACACTGCGGGCAGGTCATGGCCGTGAACCTCCCAGTGACAAATTTCCAGGCGAGTGCTTTGCGCTGTGGCTGGTAGGCGCTAAACAGGGCCAATCTATCACGATTGGCCCGTTCGTCAAGTGTACTTAACTAATCGTCGGGAGTTTCACTGGCGGAGAAAATTTCAGCAATTTCGCCCTCCAGTCATCTAGGATTCGCGGATGGCCAGCGTATGCCAGCCAACGGCATCGTCTACCCAGTTCAGATTTCCTTTGGATTAGGTGCGTGGTGAGTGGCGGCGGTCTGCGGGCCATCCGCTTCGACTGGAACCAGTTTTCCTTGACGGATGCGAAAATCCTTGCCTCCCCATCTGATTGTTTCTG
This sequence comes from uncultured Acidobacteriota bacterium, assembly GCA_963703675.1. Classification (GTDB taxonomy): domain Bacteria; phylum Acidobacteriota; class Terriglobia; order Acidiferrales; family UBA7541; genus Palsa-295. The sequence goes on from CAVPFH010000023.1 coordinate 276,878, forward strand.
TGGCGAAACTCGCTAACCAGATGGAAAACGCGAAGAGGTCCCACAAAGGAATTAACGGAAGCTTCTTCCAGACACCACCCTGCTTCATTCCCCATGATCCGATCAGCCAAGTCATCAGAACCCGTAGAATCGAATAGGTGCCGAGGTATGCTACGGCCACGGACAGCGTGGGATGCACCGACACAGCTATCAGAGCCCAGATCAATCCCCAGGTAAAGATCAGGCCGACATGCCCCCACGGCCGCATGAAGCGCATGACCGTCATCCAGCGAATTCGCTTCAGCAGAAATTCCTTCCAGGATGAAAAGTCCGGAACTGTTTGGACTACGTAGGGGAGCAAGTCTACTTTATAGCCTTGTTCCGCTACGAGGCGGCCGACGAGCAGATCGTCTGCCGGCTTATTCGCTATCGCTTGATAACCGCCGAATCCATTTATGCCTTTTCGAGTGGCGACAATGGTTTGCCCGAAGGTGAATTTCACTTCTTCCAATTTCCAATCCACCATTATTCCGGCGAAGAAATCGGAAAGCATGGCGACGGACTGAAATGATTCGAGCGCCGAGCGCGCCGGAGTGGAAGCGTACAGAGTGGTTGCTGCGCCGATTTTCGGATCGCGAAATGGCGCCACCACGGATTTCAGGTAATCAGGCCCTACGCGAACGTCTGCGTCGCTGATTACGAAGAGATCATATTTCGCTTCTTGCGACAAGCGCACCAGACGAGCCACCTTGTCGTTGATGCCCGCGCCAGACGAGCCGTACAGCAGGCGAATCTTGGTTTGCGGAAAATTCTCAATGACTTTATTCAAAACCGGCACCGCGGGATCGTCGCTATCTACGCAGACAAGAAACTCGTACTCGGGATAATCCTGCACGCAGAAACTGGCGAAGTTCTCGTAGGCTTCCACGGTCAGACCGCGGATCGGCTTAAGACAGCTTACCGGCGGCGCGAAATCGGAATTTCGCGAAGGTTCGACTCGGGCTGCGGTGAAGAATCTCAGTGTGCTGTAGAGAGCGAGCAAGTAGTAGATGAAGGGAATAGCGCAGAGGCCGAGAGCCACATATTCAAAGAATGTCAAATTCTTGCAACCCCCAGCGCGCCGAGCGCGGGCTCATCACTTTGCCGCAGCCTCCACAGGTGACGATTTGTTCGCTGCCCTGCGGTACAACATATCTGTGCTGGCGCGAAGCCCTCAAATACTCTCATTGCTCGCCCACTGACGGACTGAGTTCTGCTCACCGAGAGTTCCTGCTTGAATTGTACTTGGGCTGCGTCAAACCTGGCAATCCCTAACTGCCTTCTTTCATTGCCCATGGGTGGCGGATTGCTGATCTCCAGCCAATGGCGCCGTACTATTCACTAGGAGTTAGGGCCAAACCATGCTATGTTTGGACTGCGTTTGTTGCTCTTGTAACACCTTTAGAATCGATTGAAGGGGCTGCAAGTTCACACTTGCAGCCTCTTTTGCTTTACGGCTGGAGGCGGTCGAGAAGCAAACAAATAGCTTAAAAAAAGAAGGAAGTAAATCAGTGAGAGAACAAGGAACAGTGAAGTGGTTCAATGCCAGCAAGGGTTTTGGATTCATCCAGCGCCAGTCCGGCGAGGACGTTTTCGTCCACTTTTCGGCCATTCAGGCGGAAGGTTATAAGTCGCTGAACGAAGGCCAGGCGGTTGAGTTCGAAGTTACCCGCGGCCCCAAGGGCCTGCAGGCAGCGAACGTCACTAGCCTCTAGTCGAGAAGGGCGAGCCGGCCTAGCGCCGGTTCGCCCTTCTTTTTCGCACACGTAACTGCGGTCTTAGGAGCCTCTTGAAAGCCCTTCCAGAAGGTCAGTACATCAAGCACTTTCAGTATGGTTTAGGCGTCATAACCGAATCCGACAACGATCGTACTTCCATCGATTTTGATCTGCATGGAATGAAGAAGTTTGTCACCAGTATTATGGTCGTTGAGCCTGCCGAAGGCACACCGCCCAAGCGCAAGCGCGCCAAGCGGACGAAGAAGGCAGTCGCGATTGCCGCCGTAGCGGGCTCAGGGGCGGTTCCATCCGGAAAATGAGCAATAACAATGTTATCGTGCAGTTCATTGGATTCGAGGCTAAGGCCCAAGGCCGCGAGTACACGTTTACCGTTCGCGAAACGGCGACCGAGCCGCGGGAGTTTACCCTAAGTATTCCCAACGAGGCCTTCAATACCCGCCGCGTGCGATTTCAGGACGCGCCGGATATTTGCTCGCATCGGTTGCATCTAGAGCTGGCCGCGACCGAGAACCATCCTCAGATAACACATTTCAACCTAACGGATGCGGAACTGGAAGCCTACCGCACTTCACACATGCAGAAGCCTCCCAAATACCCCTACGCCCCGAAGAAGGACGACCAGGAAAGCTAGTTGTCGTCTTTGTCTCACCCGCAAGAATAATTTTTGAACTAAGATTTGTTGATGGCAGGTGGGCGCGTTTGGATTTTCGCGTCGCGCTAGGCTGTTTTTGTGACTACGCGCCGCGCTGCAAGAGAAATCATCAGTCGCGTGACGCCGCTGAAGAAGATGCTGATGCCGACGATTGTTCCCAGCACCCACTCCGTACTTGATGGCCAGGTTGTCCAAATCATCCCGCCGAGAATCAGGGTAATAATTCCGTCTAATAGGAACCATCCTGAGCCGCGCGCAGGCCGGTGCTGAAAAAACAGCACGATCTCCGTGATGCCCTCGATCAAAAGATAAAAGGCCAGAGCTAGAGTTAGCGTTGCCAGACCGCGTGCCGGATGACTGAGTAGATACACAGCCACGCACAAGTAAAGGATCCCCAGAAGCACTTTCAGCAGCACGCTGCCGGTGCGGCGGGTGAACCAGGCAAAAACGAAATGGGCCGCGGCTGCAAAAATCAACATCCAGCCGACGAAAATATTCACGGCGAGGCCTGCTTCGAGCGGCATGGCAATCGCCAAAAGCCCGGCGACAATCAAGATGATGCTCACGGCGATGGACCAACCCAATGCTTTCTTCGCGATATCCGCCACGGTTGGATCACTCATAGTTCACCTCTCGGCATTCCGCAATTGCACATCCTTATACCACCGCGGTGAGCTTCGGAGTAATGAAGATTGCAGCGAGCGCCCATTTAGGCGAAGTCAGTCCATTTGACCGGTAAAGCTGAAATTTCTCGTGATATGTTTGCAAGACGGAATGAAGAAGCTCGATACGCCTGGGATGCAATTGCCGGCGCACGCAGGTATACCACTGGCGGGTCGCGATTTTCGCGACAGTCAGCTCGACACGACCCCCATCCCGCCCCGATCTGAAACGAAAGAATACGTAATTGTGCAATCGATCAAGTTCGCGAGGGAGAACCTTGCGAGATTGCTTGCCATATCGGCCGCCGTGCTGCTTCCCTGCTTTTGGCATCGGACAATTGTTGCGGGAGACCTGGGAAGCCACATGTATAACGCGTGGCTTGCTCAGCTTGTGGAGCACGGAGAGGCGCCCGGTCTTTGGCTCGTGGAACGCTGGAATAACGTCTTATTTGACCTTTTGCTGGATGGTCTTGGCAGGTTCTTCTCCTGGAATGTGACCGAAAAGATCGCCGTTTCATTGGCGGTTTTGATTTTTTTCTGGGGAACGGTTGCTCTAGTTGCCGCTGCTACGCGACGAATGCCGTGGTTTGTATTTCCGTGCATTGCGATGTTCGCTTACGGCTATTCCTTTCACATGGGATTTCTTAATTTTTATATTTCGATGGGATTGGCATTTTTTGGCATCGCGATTTTCTGGCGCGGCAAAGGGTGGGAGCGGCTTATTCCAGTCGCGCTCGCGCCGTTGATCATGCTGGCACATCCTTTGGGATTTGCGTGGCTGGTTGCGGGTTCAGCCTACGTGACGATCGCGGAAGCAATTCCGCGGCGCTATCAGATTTTCTTGCTTCTTGCGGGAGCAGCGTTCCTATACGCAGCCCACTATTACTTCTGGCACCACGACATCGTACAGGCGCAGGACGGCCCACTTTACTTTTTCAATGGAACAGACCAATTACTCTTATTCGGTTCGCGTTATGCGATTCCTGAATACGCGCTTCTTGGTTTCATCGTTGTTGCGCTGGCCGCGGATTTATGGAGCCGGGGCTGGCGGCAAATTCGATGGACGGATTACGCGGTTTCGTTGCAGCTTTACGTAATCGCCTGCTTGGCAGTAATTCTGTTGCCGGATGGCATACGATTTCCGCACCAGCCTTCTTCGCTAGCCCTGGTGACGGAGCGCTTCACCTCGATATCCGCAGCGCTTCTTTGTTGTCTGCTGGGAGCCATGAAGCCGCATAAATGGCACCTGATCGGATTCAGCATGATTGCCGCCGTGTTCTTCGCGTTCCTGTATCAGGACACGGCTACGATCAACGCGATGGAAGCTCAAGTCGAGCGGCTCGTGCGCACTCTGCCGCCCGATCGGCGCGTTCTCGCCACCATAAAGCCGTTTCCGGGGTCGCGTATTTTGATTCAGCACATGGTGGATCGCGCGTGTATCGGATACTGCTTTAGCTACGGCAACTATGAGCCCGGCTCAGCCCAGTTCCGCGTACGCGTAACGCCGGAAAGCCGAATCGTGATGCCGGAGTTCGATCCCACGTCTGATATGGAGGATGGCACATACGAAGTGCAACCGGAGGATTTGCCCGCGTATCAAGTGTATCAGTGCAGCGTGAATGGAAAAGATTTATGTATTCGCGCGCTGGAGGCTGGCGAAATGAACGATCGTCTGGGCGTCCATGCTGATGAATAACGCGCAACCGTGATGCGTGCCATTGAGCGCGTGGTGGATGCTAAAACAAACCGAATACGACGACGCTGTTCGGCGTTCCTACGTACACTTTTCCATTGGCAATCATGGGCGTTATGAATTTGTTATCGGCGAAGTTATCGCGGCCATTCGCGGCTTGATTGCTGTCATACAACTCGGTGGCCAGATTGGTGGCGGGATAAGCGCGCAACACGCCCCCGCCATTATTCTGAACTACCCAGATGATCCCGTTGGAAGTTCCGTTCGCTGAAACGCTAGGCGTGGCGCCTGGATATGGGAAGTTCACCGCACTCTGAGAGCTCGCCGGCGCCACCAGTTTTGCGTTTGAGATCACGAACGCCCGCAAGACGTCGCCACTGGCGCCATAGTATACAGAGTTGTTGAAATATGCCGGCATGGCCCAAACGCCGGCACTCAATCCGTTCGAATCAATTTCCTGATAAATACCGCTGTCATTGTTCGTATTGAATTTGCCCATCAGGTCGCGATTCACGATGTAAATGTGGCCATCCTTGCCAGCGCCGACGCCAAGGTGCCATGTGTTGCCCTGGGTGTCCTGCAGATCGGGCAAGAGCATTTCTCCGCCGGAGCCCAGGTCTTCGTCCGCTTGCGATTCCGAGTCCGTATTGAACATGGTGAAATAATCGGCGACGGTGAGCGTGTTGCCCGCGGTCGAAATCTTCAGGAACGCGTTGCCGTAATCGCCGTGCTCGGGGAATCCGTTGCTATTCAAGGTGTCATCAAACGTTCCGTTGGCGTCGAGGAAGTAAATGTTGCCGGAAGAATCGGCGGCCGGGCCGTCGCCAGACATCCAGATCGCGCCCTCGCTGCCATTAGGTGTGACATTCAGCACGCTGGTTTGCAACAGTGAGGACTCGTTGTACCCGATGATCCATCCTGTGTAGGGACTGTCGTCGCAATGCGAGGCCCAGGTGGTGTAAATCACTCCATTGAAAAGCAACAATGCGGCGCGTTCTTTATACTGCGCGGGATCGAACGTGGTGGTGCCACTCAGGGTTGGAAACGTGGCCTGTACTATAGTGGGGCTGCCGGATTCCTCAGCGCCACTGGTAATGTCGAGCGCGTGTAAACGCTGATAATAGTTCCCGTTGCCGTCCTTCGACATCGCCACGAGAAACATCTCTCCGTGCGATCCTGCCTGCAGGTCAATTACAGGTGTGGAAGTGATTCCGATGATTGGCGACACCTGGCCGCAACCGCGGTTGTCGCTGGCAGTTTCATTCGCGCCCAACACCGAGACGTGCCAGAGCTGAACGAAGGTGTCGGCGTCGAACGCGTAAATGGAGTCGTTTTCGGTGACCCCAAAAACTACATTGTGCTGGCTGCCTCCGACGGTGAGATTCGACGCGTATAAAGGTTCCGCATCAACCGCCGCATCCACGGACAGATTGCCCACCTTGCCGAAGTTTGTGGAGTTTACGTTTGCCGGAGTTAGGTTGGTTTCAGCAAGATTCTGGCCGGTCCGCCCGATGTCATTGTGATACGTCAGGACGTTAACGGCATTGGGTGGCGCCACCGAATTTACCGTCAGAGTCACTGTATTGCTCATCGCATTGCCGACTGAATTGGTTACGGTAACGTAGATTGGCGCGCTGTTTTGGCTGGTCGTGGTCTGTCGAATCGAATAGGCACTCGAATTTGTCCCCACCATAGATCCGCTCATAAACCACTGATAAGTGAGGGGCGAGGTTCCCGTGGCCGTCACGGAAAACGTCGCAGCTTGCCCGGCGCTAACCGTAACGCTGGTGGGCTGCTGGGTGATGGTGGGAGCGACCGGCGCCTGAGTTACCGTCAGAATTGCAATGCCGCTGGTCGCGCTTCCCTGCGCATTAGTCACTTTCGCATAAATCTGCGCGCCAGTTTGAGCTGTGGTGGTTTGCGGAGTAGAAAAAGCGTTTGAATTCGTTCCCACCGGAGCACCGTTCATGAACCATTGATAGGCGAGCGGAGCAGTGCCAGCAGCTGAGACCGAGAAACTTGCGTTCTGCCCTGCCGTGACGGTTTGGCTCATTGGTTGTTGCGTGATGGACGGAGCAGTGGGCGCTGCATTCACAGTCAACGAGACGACGCTGCTTTTCACAGTCGCGGCAGTGTTTGTAACGTTGACATAAATCTGCGCGGCATTTTGCGCGGCACTGGTTCCCGAAATGACGTAGATGCTCGAATTCGTTCCTACCGTGGCGCCGTTCACATACCACTGATAACTCAGCGGCGCGGTGCCTGTCGCCGTCACTGAAAACGTAGCTGTTTGTCCCGCCGTTACTGTCTGGCTCGCAGGTTGTTGCGTGATAGTAGGCGCTACGGCTGTCGACTTATCGCCCGGCGGGGTTCCGGCATATCCACAAGATGAAATGTAAACAGCGACTCCCGCGAGCAAAACGGTCAGGATATGTTTTGGACTTTTCAAATGAGAAACACCCCATTAAACAACGTCGGCACCGGACCAACCTTTATTTATTCGAACACGCAATTCCCGATTTGGCACTCAGGTTGTCTTGGTAGTTCCTACGAAGCAATCCTGCCTCCTTAAATGGTAAGTTAGAACTTACTGAAATAAACCTGTGCGCAAGGACAGTTTTTTGGCAGGGCGAATCCGTACTCTCGGTCCTTAACATCCACGGTCAACGGGACAACAACCGTTCGATCCGTGGGGTGAGGTCAAAAAACCATCCCTGCAGCTTCCGAGGCCGTACTCAATGGCTTATGAAACGGCGGCGACGGAACTACGCACCCTCAGTCGTTGAAGGCTCCGTATGCGGCGGAGTGCCGCGCGGCATAGCGCTTTGCCTGCGATCGTATAGCCAGGCCCCCAAGCGCCACGCCAGTAAAATTCCGACAAGAACGGCGTATTGCAGCGGCTTTCGCACATCGGATTTTACAAGCCAGTAGTAGTGGATGACGCCCAGAACCGCGCTCACGTAAATGAGGCGATGCAGGAGCTGCCAACGCCTACCGCCAAGACGCCGGATCATGCCAGCCGTGGAAGTGACCGCCAGTGGAATCATCAACACGAACGCCGCAAAGCCTACGGTGACGAATCGACGCTTTAGAACGTCCTTCCACATTTCGGGCCACGCGAAGAATTTGTCCAGTCCGATCCAGGTGCCGAAATGCAGGCACGCGTAGAAAAATGCGAATAAGCCCAGCGTGCGGCGGAAGCGAATGAGGTCCGGCTGGCGCAGGACCTTGCGCAGTGGCGTTATGGCCAGAGTGATAATCAGGAAACGAATCGTCCAATCCCCTGTCGCGTGAGTGATGAACTCGATGGGGTTGGCACCGAAGTCCATGTTATTGGGAAAGCCTGCCAGGCCGTTGTGAAAGGCTCGCCAAAGCAATTGCCCGACGGGAATCAGGCAGACCAAAAACACCACGACCTTGGTCCACTTGCTGGTGAAGATGGATTTCACGCGAAGCTCACGGTCAGTAGTATTTCTTCAGGTCCATGCCGTTGTACATGCTGGAGACCTGATCGCTGTAGCCATTAAACATGAGGGTTGGACGGCGGAGAAATTCTCCCAGGCGGCGTTCCTTGGCCTGACTCCAGCGCGGGTGATCCACGTTTGGATTCACATTGGAATAGAAACCGTACTCATGAGGGTTGGAGATATTCCAGGTGGTCGGCGGTTGATCTTTTACAAACCGGACGCGAACGAGAGACTTGATGCTCTTGAACCCATACTTCCAGGGGATGACCATTCGGACTGGCGCGCCATCCTGGTTCGGTAGCGTTTCGTCATACATCCCGACTGCGAGTAGGGTCAGAGGATTCATGGCTTCATCGAGGCGCAGGCCCTCGACATAAGGAAGCTCGATACCTGCCATGGGCCCTTCTGGCATTTGCTTTACGTCGTAATAGCTTTCGAAAGCAACGAATTTAGCCTTGGAAGTGGGTTGAACGAGATTGGCGATCGCACTGAACGGATAGCCAATCCAAGGCACCACGATGGACCACGCCTCGACACAGCGATGACGGTAAATACGCTCCTCGAGCGGCGCGATTTTCAGAATTTCGTCCATGCTGAACTTGCGCGACTTGGCAACTTCGCCGTCGACAGTAACGGTCCAGGGCGTTGTGACGAAATTCTTGGCGTTTTGCGCTGGATCGGTTTTTCCTGTGCCGAATTCGTAGAAATTATTGTAGTGGGTAGCGTCTTCGAGCGGCGTTTCTTTCTCCGTCGTGCTGTAGCGCCACTTGGTCACACCATTGAGCTTTTCTGGCGCTGAGCCTGTCGCCGGGCCGGACAACAAGCGCGTCAATTTTTTATAACCGACTACAGCACCATAAGTGGCGGCGATGCCGAAGAGAAAATTGCGACGGCCCATATACAAGCCCTTAGGCGTAACATCCGCATACGTTAATTCGGGCTTTTTCTTGATCAGCATTTTCGTGTCGCCCTAGAAGCTATCTACCTAGAGTACGCGCCCCTTGTGTGATTGGATGCTCGAAGTTCCGCCTTCGCACCATTGCCGTGAGCCCATTTCGCAAGCTATTGAATTGCCGTAGATTGTCGGAACCTAACTGCTGAGGTTTATCGAAAGGCGTTTGTGACGGGTCCAAACGTTACAACTCAGTGCTTGTTAGCGTGGTGGGTGCCTTCATTTTGCGCTGTGATCTGTTGTCGAAGTAGCGCGACGAAGGCGGCGGCAGCGCGAGGCAAGGTACGGTCGCGCCGATAGACCAAGCCCAGTTCGCGTGTGAGTAAAGCGTCGGAAATCGGTATCAGCTTCGCTTCACCGGAGCGCACTTCATCTTTGGCAAAGCTCTCGCTGATAATGGACACTCCCAAGCCCGCGACGACAAAGCGTTTGATCATGCCGACGCTTGCCAGCTCCATAGTGATCCGCAATTTGGAGCGGTACGGGCGAAAAAGCTTGTCGAAGAGTTGGCGCGTGTATCCGGTCTTGGGCACGATTTGCGGCTGATCCGCAACCTCGCTCACGGTGACGCTTTTCGAGCGCGCCAGAGGACTACCGGCGCCGACCATTAACATCAACCGGTCGTGAAAAATGGAATGAATTTTCAGGCTGGGCGATTTTGCCGGCAAGGTAACGATTCCGACGTCTACGCTCCCGTCTTCAATTTTCTCGATGACTTTCCTGCTGAAGTTCCGATAAATGCTGATCTGTACCGCCGGATATTGGCGATGATATGCCGCGAACAACTCCGGGAGCACGTACAGGCACGTCGCTTCGTTGGCGCCGATTTGCAATGTTCCCCGCGGTGAACTTGAAAGGTCAGTGACCGCACGCAACGATTCTTCCTTCAGGCTCAACAGCCGATTGGCGTAGACGATCAGAGCTTCCCCGGCTGCGGTCAGTTTCACCGTCTTTCCGACGCGATCGAAAAGTTTCTGCCCATACTCCTGTTCGAGTTGGCGAATTTGAGCGCTGACGGCCGGCTGCGATCGGAACAATTTCTGACCCGCACGCGAAAAACTGCCCAACTTGGCAATCTCCAGAAAGGTTGTCAAATGATCGAAATCCATATTTGTGCGCAAGATTATAGCAGACAGCACATTACTTTCAGACCCGCATCCCGTAGGGATCCGCGAGTGATCCCCTCTAGTGCAGACTTCCGTTGCGAACACCGGAACAGACTGCGATGTGGAGTTTTCAAGGTCGCGATGCTACTTTGGTTCTAGTTTCCGCGTAAGATCTTCAACGAGGTGAGCGAAATGACCTGGGGCAAACGGCGCGCGATCGTAATCGTTCTCGTGATCCTGTTTCTTGTGGTGCTGTTGATCGTGTCGTCGAAACCAAGGGCGCTGCGGCTGCCGTCGAACGGAGTTTTGGTGATCGATGCTATGGGCCTGATTGAAGAGCAGCGCGCTCCGGATTTTTTCAGCGCGTTTACTGGCTCAACCGTGCCGGTGCTTCACGATTTTGTTGACGCGATTGATACGGCGGCTACGGACTCGCGGATTGTTGGCCTGGTTGTGCGCATCGCACCCTTGGAAACCGGCTGGGGCAAACTGGAAGAAATTCGAGCCCATTTAATTCGGTTTCGTAAGAGCGGTAAGCCCAGCATTTGCTACCTAGGTTACGATGGCACAGGAAACCCCGAGTATTATCTGGCCAGTGCCTGCCAGCAGATCTGGCTGGTTCCCACAGCGCCGGTAAGCATTCGTGGAATGATGGCCCAGGCGCTCTTTCTTCGCGGGACGCTGGACAAACTAAAAATCGTGCCGGAGTTTTATCACATCGCGGAGTACAAGACCGCCAGCAATATGTTCACGGAGAAGAAATTTACTCCCGCGCATAAGGAAGAGGTCGAAGGTATTTTACATGGCATCTACGAGCAATACTTGAACGACGCTTCGACGGCTCGCGGGATGGACCGTGCGCAATTCGAAGCGTTGGTGAACCGCGGGCCATTTTCGTCAAACGACGCGCTGAACAATAAAGTCGTGGACCGCCTGGGATATTGGGACCAGGTACAAGATTATTTCAAGAAAAATGGCAAGGAATGGAACCCAATTCCGCTGGACCGCTACCGCCCATTTGTAAAATTCGATGGCGGCACGAAGGTTGCCGTGGTTCACGCAACGGGGCTGATCATATCGGGAGAATCGAGCAACACGCCGGGCGGCGGATTTGTGATGGGTGGCGATTCCGTTGCCTCGGACATTCGCTCGGCTCGGATGGATTCCGGAATCAAGGCGATTGTGCTGCGCGTGGATTCCGGCGGCGGATCGGTGGTGGGAAGCGAAGTGATTCGGCGCGAAGTGGAACTGGCCGATCATGTTAAGCCTGTGGTGGTCTCGATGTCCGATGTCGCGGCTTCCGGCGGTTATTGGATCGCGGCGCCAGCACGAAAAATTGTCGCTGATCGAGACACTATTACCGGCTCGATTGGCGTGCTGATCGGCAAGATGAATATTTCTGGCTTATACAATTTGCTGGGGCTGAGCACGGACTATGTGGCTACCAGCGATAATGCCACGTTATTTTCGGATCAGCAAAATTTTACTCCCGCGCAGCGCGAGTACATTCAGAAATCACTGGACCAGACTTATGCGGATTTCACCAAAGGCGTGGCGGCCGGCCGCAAGATGACCGTGGAAGCGGTGGACAAAGTCGGAAAAGGCCGAGTGTGGACCGGCGCTCAAGCCAAGGAACTGGGGCTGGTTGACGAACTCGGCGGGCTCGACCACGCCATTGAAGTCGCCAAGCAACTCTCAGGCATTCCGAAGGGAGAATCCGTGCACATCGTGCGATATCCCGAGGAACGATCGTTCTTCCAACAGTTTTTCGAGCGCCAAAAAGATAACAACATGAGCGAATCGCAATCCATTGAAGCCGTTTTGCGTCATATTGTCGGACAGATGGGTCCGGTGCAGGCTCGCATGCCGTACGAACTGCACATCCGATAGTTTGGAAATCCAACGCTGCGAACTTGCGATACCTTGATGGGCGAAGACGGTGAGTCGGTTGCGACGGCTGGAAAATGTGCGATTGCTGGGTTTTAGGCGATACCAGGCAGTTGAGGCACTCGCCCGGTGTCAATGCTTACAAGGCTGAAACTGTGACCCAGTTTCGATATACTGTGGGCCTGAGGCGCGGTACCCAAGTGGTAAGGGAGAGGTCTGCAAAACCTTTATACGTGGGTTCGATTCCCACCCGCGCCTCCATCAAATCCGCCGATAAAATAAGGGCTTGTTGCAAACTCAACTTCGCGTATACCCGCCGTGTACCTCGTATCCTCGGTTTTCTGGGCTAGCGGATCGTTCTTCCAGGCTTTCCATAGGTCCGCTTCAAGCCGCTCCTGCCGCGACTTCGCCCACGGGCTGTGATGTTTTTCCGTTATTCGGACCAATTGATGGCCGAGGAGCACGGACACTCTCTCGATGGGCACACCAGCCAAGAGAAGCTCGACGGCGAATGTATCGCGGAAGCGGTGGGGCGTGCCCGTCGGGAATTTTCGCAAGTTCAAAGAGCCTCTGCAGTCGCGCTCGCCAATTCGTGATGGCAGTCTCAAGCTCACCCGCACCGGACCAAAACCAATATTGCTTGCTCGTCCTGGGAGTGTGCTAGAGGGCGTCGCTAAGCACGTCGGGGAGAATGAGATTAACGGGCACACCGGTCTTCTGTGTATACAAGAATAGCCGGTCTCCTGTGACCTGTGCGGCGCTCAAATTAATGGCATCACTAATGCGCAATCCACTGAAACGGAGCAGTAAAACTAGCGCGCGCATGCGTATGCCTCGGGCATTTTCCTTAGCGCGGCTTGCTGCCGTGCGCCGAATAACAACCTAAACCGTGAGCCAAGATTCAGCCAGAGGCCTGGTGGGATCTTCCGCGGCACCCATTCGTCTCCCGGGTTGCCTTTCCGGGTCACTCGGGCCAGCTGATTTCCTTCTCGGCGTACACCTTCAGTTGTTTGCAGTCTCCTGTTTTCCAGTCGCTCAGGTCGGATTCCCTGAGTACGTGAGCCGTCTGCAGCGTCCAGCACAGTTCGGTTTTATCAGTGAAGCGGACCCGGACATACAGCATTCCTTCCTCAAAAACGTGCTCAGCCCAATCCACGATCTTGCCGTGGACGCCAGGATACTGCTTCCCGAGCCTGGGTAAATCCCTCACTGGTTGCTCCCGTGCTTTTTTCTTTGTCATCGGCTGGCCTCTCCTTCCGCACGCGGAACGTCGCCGGGCGGCTGTGGATACTGCCGTTCCCATTCGCGCTGTTCCTCCGGCGTGAAGAACCGCACCTTGGGTGGTTTTCCCTCAACGCGCCGGCGATCTTCCGCGACCTGCACATCGCGATAGACCTGAACTTCGTCCACGGTGTTCTTCTCGTATTCGTGATGCCGGGTTTCGAAGCGGACGGAATCCCGCAACTCCGAGCGTTGAAGAGTGCTGCAGAAATAGGAATTGAGCCGTGCGCGATGGTCCTCGAAGACCACCAGCTCTTCATCGAAACACGAAGAGTCGAGCTGCGAGTCCTTCGCGCGTTTGAGGCGTTTGAGGCGTTCGAGGCCACGCACGGCCTCGTCAACGCCCCGATTCACCAACAGAATTGCTTCGTACAGATGTGCTTTTTGCACCTGAATCTCCTCCGTTGCTTGCGGCCGAAGGCCGCAGTCCGGCAGTTGATTGAAGTGTTGGGAGACACGGATAGCAAGCCGGTCGGAAGTCCGACCGGACCCGACAAGCACAATTGAGTCAGTCAGGGAGGGGACTCTGAGACCGGCTCAGGAGGAGGTTGATCCGGAAAAAATGAGCGCGAGGTGAGTTGCGCGGGGAACGGAAAATAGATAACTTCACTTGCAGCCATCGTTGCACCTCAGACGTGCGACTTGGTTAGGGGCGCGCGCGGTGCTTCAACACCGGCGCGTCCCGCTTCTTCAGTCTTTCACAGCTTCTTGCGGCGAGCGCGCCTACGGTACTGCGAGCTCTTGACCGCTTTCAACTGTTCTATGTCCGACTCGGACCAGAGACGATAACCGACCGCTCCGATGAGGGTCGGTTTTGGAGCACGAACTCTGCCAGACTTAATCCAGCGTTGCAGCGTAATCTGATGAATTCCAACTCTCTTAGCAGCCTCGGCAGTCGTAAGTTTTCCGTCTCTCAACGCTATACCTATAGCACTAAGTAGATTTTGTCAAGCGCTAAATGATGACCGAACCTACGCTACACCGAGCGATCAGGCAAGCCTTCATTCACGCCTTCGCATACGTCGTGGACAGAGTAGGGATGCTCTCTCCCACCACGGAGAATCCCATCGAAGTGATTTTGGGCAAATAAATGATAATGCGACGCAATCCGTCGACGCTTAATTGCGCCCCCCAACGTTGACTGAATCATCGTTAGTCGACTGACCCAGCCGAGACGGTGTAAGCGCTCGCTGACTTTATGTTATTGTAAGCGTTCGCTTACTTTGCTAGTATGTAAGCGCTCGCTTACAGGAGGAAAACAAATGATGATTCGTACACCGGCGGACCTTGGCGCTCTGATTCGCAACACTCGCAAAAAACTCCGACTGCACCAATCGAATCTTGCCAAGAAGATCGGGGTTAGTCGTCTTTGGCTCGTCGAGATCGAAAAAGGAAAGCCTCGCGCCGAAATTGGCTTGGTGCTACGGACTCTCGATACTCTTCGGATAACCTTGAGCGCTACAACATCGGAGAAGCTGCCATCGAAGAGCCCCCAGCGTGTTGTCGATATCGACCAGATCGTCGCGGCTGCGCGTAGGCCACGCAAATGACAACACAGCTTATCGCTTTTGCTGACGGCTTGGTCATGGGAATGGTGACGAACGCTAAAGGCGCGCGGCTTTCCTTTCTCTATTCCAACGACTGGTTGGCGTCACCCAATGCCTATCCTTTGTCTGTGTCCATGCCCTTATCTCCTGAGGAGCAAGAACAGCGAAAAATCCATCCCTTCCTTTGGGGATTACTTCCCGACAACGAAATTGTGCTTGGACAATGGGCGCGAAAATTCCACGTTTCGCCAAGAAATGTTTCCGGACTTATCTCAAATGTGGGCGAAGACTGCGCGGGTGCAGTCCAGTTCGTAAAGCCGGAACGACTCGATGCCGTTCGATCGGCTGGACCGCCGGAAGTTGAATGGCTGGATGAGGCCGGTGTCGCAGACCGGCTCCGCACCTTGCGGCAAGATCAGTCCGCATGGCGAATCGCTCATGACACAGGCCAGTTTAGCCTAGCCGGTGCCCAACCAAAAACCGCGCTGCTCCTAGAAAGAGGTCGCTGGGGCGTCCCCTCTGGTCGAACGCCCACAACACATATTCTCAAACCACCAACGGGTGAATTCGACGGGCACGCCGAGAACGAACACTTTTGCCTCGAATTGGCACGCTCTCTCCAGCTACCAGTCGCAAACTCGGAGATTCGCTGGTTTAAAGACGAAATCGCGATAGTGATCGAACGTTATGACCGCTTCCGGACCGGCAGTGCGATCCGCCGAGTCCATCAGGAAGACATTTGTCAGGCCTTGGGACTTCCACCCACTGAAAAGTACCAAAGTGACGGTGGCCCCGGCGTGCGCGCCACAGCAGAACTTCTGACCAACACTTCGACCGCACCCAGTGAAGACGTACGCACTTTCGTTACCGCCGTCGCCTTCAACTGGTTCATCGCGGGCCCCGACGCGCACGCCAAGAATTATGCTCTCCTTTTGGGTGCTGAGTCCCGAATTCGATTAGCTCCGCTATACGATCTCGCAAGCGCCCTGCCGTATCACGGCATGCGGCCAATTGGACTGAAACTCGCAATGAAAATCGGAGGAGAGTACGCTTTGCGGAACATCGCCGCGAGGCATTGGCGACGCTTGGCAGCCGAAGCACATCTAAATCCAGACGAATTGCTTACCAATCTCCGAGCCATTGCCCAAGCTATGCCCGATCACGTGGTGACGATCCGAGAACGGTTACAGCGCGAAGGCCTCGTTCACCCGATTCTCGACCGTCTCTCAGAACGCCTCATCGCCAGGGCTAGAGCCTGTCAGCGACTACTCAGATGAGGAGTGTTCACTGGGATTTTCAGGTGTCAGTTCTGGTTTCATGGTTTGCCAATTTGAGGCACGAGCAGGCGTTTCAGGGCGGTGAAGAAAGTTGGCGTGTATCACCGTAATGCCGGACCTGTCAACCTTCCTCACCTTCCTCACCATTGAGCCACACTAGGTCAAAAGCATAGAAGCGCGGTCGGCCTTTGCGAAACAGCAACTCCTTGAAAACAGTCTTGCCCGCGCGAGGCGGTTGGAGAAGAATAAACCTTACCGCCTTCCAGTACGAGTTTAGGACTTTGAAGCCGTTGTGACGGTGTGGATGAGGCCCAGGAAAATCACAAGAACCAGAATTTGCCGGATGTTGATTTTTACATATTCCTCGCATGTCCTGCTGTTTCGGCTCGGTCTAACCGGAGTCAACAGCAGACGCCTCGTCCCTTTTTTGCTGCTCGACTGTCAAAAAGCATGATACTGCATCTTTTGGATCCGGTGATTTCCGGTTTCGGGTAGCGCTCACAGGTAAGTGAACTTAGCGGTGCCGTAAAGCCAGGTTACGTGTTTCGCACTGCAGCTATGCGGCAGATTCGTTAGCCTGGTTGCTTAGTGCAATGCTCGCAACTTAATTCGGCTTTTGTGTTGTAGTTGCGCGCTCTTTGGCGTGGGCGACAAGAGCGGTGAAGCGGGGATCTCCGTGCAACGATTTGAGGTCGGAATCCTTTTCTATGCCTAGATCCATATCTAGGGCGAGACCATGATCTATTGCCTCGCTTAGAAGCGATATGGCGCTATCGTTCCCGCCCTGCAAGGCCGCATTGCACGCCAGGGCGTATGTGGACTCAGCGGTTTCGGGACGGTCGGGGCCAAAAACCTTGCGCTGGATATCCCGCGATTGAATTAGAAGTTTTTCCGCCTCAGCGTATTGATGCATTCTCATTAACGTATCCGCGAGATCGGCGATCGACCCCAGTGTGTTGGGATGCTCCAAACCCAGGACACGACGACGGATCTCGAGCGTTTCCCGATCCAGTTTCTCTGCTTCGGAGAATTTACCTTCACGTTTTAGATCGTCGGCCACGCTGCTCGCCGCCTTGAGAGTGTCTGGGTGATCTGGCCCCGCTACACGTCGCAAGATTTCGAGTGTATGCTGATGAAGGTTTCCTGCTTCGGCGTACTTTTTCTCGTCGCGCAGAATTAGGGCCAAGTTAGCCATAGAAGCTAATGTGCTCGGATGCTCCGGTCCGAAGATGCGACGGCGAATATCGAGGGTCTCTCGATCCAGCTTCTCCGCGTCGGCGTAATTGCCTTCGTCCAGCAGAATGACGGCCAAGTTGTTCGCAGAATCCAGTGTCAGCGGGTGATCGGCACCCAAGACGCGGCGACGAATGTCGAGCGCTTCTCGATCCAGCTTTTCTGCTTCGACATATTTACCTTCGTCATCGAGCACGTTGGCCAGGTTATTCATCGACTTCAGTGTTTCCGAGTTTTCCGGGCCGAAAACGCGACGGGTGATTTCGAGCGTTTCGCGATGTAATTGCTCGGCTTCAGCGTAGTGACCTTCATCATCCAGAATGCTGGCCAGATTGAACGTGGACTTTAAAGTGTCCGGATGCTCAGCGCCGAGCGTCAGGCGACGGATAGCGAGCGTCTCCCTGTACAACTTCTCCGCCTCGGCATAGTGCCCTTCATCATCAAGAATATTGGCCAAATTGTTGGCTGATTTGAGCGTGTCCGGGTGCCGCGGTCCGAGAACACGCTTGCGAATCTCCAGCCCTTGCTGTTCAAGTGATTCGGCGCGCGAATAGAGACCCAGGTTATCGTACACATTTCCCATGACGTACATCATTTGCGCTTGGAGCTCGGGATCCTTTGCCAGGCCGGTGCCGATGTCCCCGGACGCTTTATCCAGAATTTCGCGCGCAGTAATGGAATTGCCTCGCGCTTCACTAGGGTCCGATACTTTAAACATGCTGGTCATGAAGTCGGTGATGCGAGTGGCGCGGTCGCGCTCCCGTTTGATTCGGCGCAATTGCGCAGTCTGAATTACCACGAAGCTGGTGAGAACAAGCACGAGTCCGGCAGCGACACCCAGCATTATGCGGTGCCGCCGGGCATACTTTTTCAGCCGATAGGCAGCGCTCGCAGGACGAGCGGTCACGGACTCGTTGTTAAGATAACGAGTAATGTCGGCCGCTAATTCCAAAGGCGTGCCATAGCGGCGCGTCCGATCCTTCTCGATGGCCTTCATGGTGATCCAGTCAAGGTCACCGTGGAGAAGGCGCGCTAACTGGGTTGGCACCGTCCCGCGCGTCCCCGCAGCAGTGGACGACGACTTCTTGAGAGATTCGATTTTGGTGCTCGGAGGTGGCGGGTCATCGTCACGAATGTGGCGCAGCACCTCCTGCAAGGGTTGCCCCTGCCATTGCCTTGCGTCCAAGGGAAGGAAACCTGTCAGCAATTCGTAAAGAATGACGCCGAGTGCGTACACGTCGGTGCGGGTATCGATATCATGAACGTTCACATCGGCCTGTTCCGGACTCATGTACGCGGGGGTGCCAACGAAGCTGCCGACCTGCGTGAACACGATGTCATCTGCTGCGTGCGAGGTGGCTTTCGCGAGGCCGAAATCTATAATGCGCGGCGTAGGTTTGCCGTCGGTCTCAACGACCAGAATATTAGCAGGCTTAAGATCGCGATGGATGATCGCTTTCTGGTGGGCGTGCTGCACGCCGTCGCAAACCTTGATGAAGAGCTCGAGTCGATCATCAATCTTGAGTTGATGTTGGTCGCAATAATCGCTGATGGGGAGGCCCGGTACGTACTCCATGACGAAGTACGGCTGGCCGTCGGGAGTGGTGCCTGCATCGAATACCTTGGCGATCGATGGATGGTCCATGATGGCCAGAGACTGGCGCTCGGATTGGAAACGCTGCAAAAGCGCGTCATCGTATATGCCGGCCCGGATAAGTTTCAGGGCCACCCGGCGCCGAAGCGGAGCGCTTTGCTCGGCCAGCCAGACTTGCCCCATGCCGCCTTCGCCGAGTTTCTTTATCAGTCGGTAAGAGCCAATCAATTTCTGTTCTGGCGCGGATGGGTCTCTGCGGGAAGAATCCTGAACTGTGCACTCGGCACAATCTAACGTTGCATCGACGTCTACACCTTGTGTGGCGACGGCATCGTTTAGCAATTCAAGCTTGTCGGAAGTGGCGCCGTTGGCAAACTCTTCCGCGTCGTACACAGTCACGTCCTCAGGAATTCTGGAGAAGGTATTAACAGTTCAATGGGTCTTGGGGCCTGCGCTCAAAGCATCCAGCTCTCTGAGCTATTTGAGCACTTTGTAGACTCGGCGCTCGTCTCTTGCGAGTAACGATAGGGAGACAGTTAGCTGTACCTTGGGACAGGAGGCTGAACTATGCCGATTGGCAAAAGCGGTGGACCGCGTTCTGGCTCTCGAGTGCGGGCAAACACGAAGATTGTCGCCGCAAGTGATTCCTCAATTCTGGTGGTTTTGGGGGATTCGATGTCGCTCGATAATCACGATCGAGTGATGTCCTTTTTCCACGCACTGCGGCGGCTCAACGATCCGCGCATCCGCAACCTGCATCCGGGATACGCGTCAATCCTCATCGACTTTGATCCACTGCGACTGAGCCACGAAGATGCAACATCGCTGGTGGGGAAACTGGCGAGTACTCGTTTGACCCGATACAAGCGGGGGGCGAAAGTAGTCACAATACCCGTTTGCTACGACCTTGAATTCGGACGCGATCTTCAAGAGCTAGCGAATCACGCAAAAGTCTCGGTGCAAGAAGTAATTGCATTACATTGCTCGCCGACATACCAGGTTCACTTCCTCGGGTTTGTCCCTGGCTTCGCCTACCTCGGCGGTTTGCCGGAGGCATTGCACGTGCCACGGCTTGCGACACCGCGAAAGCATGTGCCGGCGGGAACGGTGGCGATTGCAGGCCGCCACGCCGGGGTTTATCCGGTTGACTCACCGGGCGGATGGCGGTTAATCGGGCGCACGCCCGTGAAGATGTTCGATCCCCACGCCAGTCGCCCGACTCGCTTAGAACCCGGGGATCTGGTGAAATTTTTTGCGATCAATCGCGCCACATTCGATGCGACAGTGCATCTCTAGAGACAAAAGATGGTAATAGGCGTAAAAGAGCCGGGCTTGCTCACGACCGTACAGGACCTGGGCCGCTATGGTTACTCGCACCTTGGTATTTCGTCGGGCGGCGCGGCGGACACCATAGCGATGCGCATCGCGAACTTGTTAGTCGGAAACGCAGAGAATGCCGCCTGCTTGGAAATGACACTCACTGGACCGATGCTCGAGTTCGACGCGGCGACCGTTGTTGCACTCACCGGCGCGGAATGCGATTGCCGAATTGAAGGCGAGAGCATGCCAATGTGGCAGGCCTTGCGAGTGCCAGCGAGAAGTATTCTGACGTGCGGACCGATGAAAAAGGGCGCGCGGTGCTATCTAGCGTTTCAGGGAGGATTGGCTGTTCCGTCCATCATGGGTAGCGCGTCTACGAACTGCACAGGACATTTCGGTGGATTCGATGGACTCAGGCTGCACAAGGGCGATTCGCTCCGCGTGCTGAGAGATCCGAAGTTGCGCGCCCGAATATTGAAGCCTGGGGCCATCGACGAGTTATATTCTCGCGGGCCTATTCGTGTGACGCGTGGTGCGCAAAACGATTGGTTCGGCGCGGAATCATTCGAAAAATTTCTCTCTAGTTCCTACACGGTAAGCGAGGAATCAAACCGCTCCGGTTTGCGATTGAAGGGCGAGCCGATTTCGTCGCGAGTCAGATCGCAATTACTCACAGAAGGCGTTTCGCTCGGTGCGATTCAGGTACCGCAGGACGGCCAGCCCATCATTCTCTCCGTGGATCAGCAAACCACCGGTGGTTATCCGAAGATCGCGAACGTAATCTCGGCGGACATGCTCCGTGTGGGACAACTGCGCCCACGCGAACAGGTGAGGTTCGCGGAGATAGCAATTCCGGAAGCGATCCGCTTACTTCGAGAGCGAGAGGGATGGCTGAACCAGATTTTTCAGCACGAGCAGAATCAATGAACGCGACGGACCAATTCGTGAACGAGCCTACGATCGATATTAATGCGGACCTGGGCGAATCCCTCGAATCGCTCGCGAGCGGCGCGGATTTTGAGCTTATGCGTCACATTACCTCGGCGAGTATTGCTTGTGGAGGGCACGCAGGTGATGCGCAGACGATGAAACGGACGCTTGAATTCGCCAAGGAACTGGGAGTTGCCGCGGGCGCGCACCCAAGCTACCCAGATCGTGCAAACTTCGGGCGCGTGGAGGTTGAAATTGCAGCAGACCAACTCGAAAATTCGCTGCGCGAACAAATCGTTACGCTGGCACGCATCGCAGATCAGGTGAGCGTTCAACTAAGGCACGTGAAGCCGCATGGCGCGCTATATCACGCGTCAAACCGTCATAACAAGGTCGCACTGGCTATAGGCCGGGCGGTGATGACCGTGGATTCACGACTGATTATGGTTGGGCAGGCAGGATCGCCGTGCCTGGACACATGGCGCAATCAGGGGTTGCAAACCGCCGGCGAAGCGTTTGCGGATCGGGCGTACCAGCCGGAGGGCACGCTGCGTCATCGAAAACTTCCCAGCGCGCTGCTCGAAGATCCTGAGCGCGCCGCCAGTCAAGCGCTCAACATCGCGGTGCATCACAGAGTGGATCTCGACGATGGCTCAAATCTGCGTGTAAATGCCAGCACACTCTGCATTCACTCGGACACTCCGGGAGCTGCCGGCATAGCTCGAGCGGTCACCGAGCGCCTCAAAGCAGCAGGAGTTCGCATCCGAGCGATGTCGCCAGTTGGGGTCTAAGATCCAAGGCACGGATGGAGAGCGTGGGTATGGCCAGAATCAAGCTTTGGGGGCGATAACGTTCTGCCTCTCGAGTTCTTGCACCAATATCTTCACCAGGTCCTTGATGACTTTCATCGTCGAATCGGCATTGAAAGTATTGGTGGTCCCCGTCCATATAAGCTGTCCGTCGAGCTTTGCAACGGTGGAATAAGAATTTGTCTCTACTTGCGCGAATTTTTCCGTAACCATATATCCCGGGTCGTAGATGACCGGATATACTGCGCCGTAATAATCGGCGAAAGTCCCGTAATACGGATACGGAGTATAAACTTGGCCGGGAACGTAGGTGGTATTTTTGCCCGCCTTGGTCAAGCGCGCGACCACAATTCCATCGAAATTCTGATCACGTATCACCGTATTCAAATCTTTGATGTCGATGGGTGTCGCATTCGGCCGCGGCAGAAACACATAGCTTTGCACGGCGGTCACGCCCGGGCGCGTAATCGCGGTAACCAACTCGTCCTCGAATTCCGCGCGATTCGCAGCCTTGCCGTTCAGCGCGAGAACGAGAATATTTTTGAGGCTCCCGCCGGTGTACTGTGGATTCTTGAAGCTCAACTCCATCTTCGGGGAGCCACCGTTCGAACCCGTCAGGCTCGTTAGAACTAACAAGAGCAAAACCAATAGTTTTCTCAAGTTCGTCCTCGCACGGTGAACACTTGAATGCGCGATCTTCACGAAACTTTTAAGTCTGTCGATTAGCTACCTAAAGCCATGAGCGCTATGGACACGCCCAGTTCGTGCATCATGCACGGAAACTGACTCATCGTAAACAACACTTTGTAATCGGCTTTAAGACGCGTCCGCATGCTGACAATAATTCAATGCCTGAAGGAAGAGCGGGTAACGGAAGGTGTCTAGTAACCGCCAGCGTCGCGAGGATCGCTGCGGCTAGATTTAAATCTTTGCGCCGGTCTTTAGGTTTAAGTGTAGCGACGCGGTCTGCAGCGCGGCAGAAGTGGCATTCGAGTTTGAGTGATCGCCGCTTGTCACGCTTGCGATGAAAAATAAATCGAGCCTATCGACCGGCTTGGGAGACCAAATGCAGCGTCGTTTCAGCTCGATATTACAGCCGTTCGTTACTCTACAGCGATGCGAGATCCATGCTGGGCGGTGCTTGAAAGGCGCTCGATGCGCTGATCGATTACGGCGCGAATCGCCTTGAGGAATTCAACCCGGGAGTTTGTGAGATGCTGGCGCACCGCGGGCGATACATCGAAGCATTTTCCCAGGTGATCGAGGACTTCATGGCAAACGCAACGCTCGGTTACTACGCGCTCGTTTGCTGGATTCGGAGATGTCTGTTGATCGCTCATTGTGCCTCCTTCATTTCGACTGTCAGGATGCGGCTGTCGAGTCTCGCGCGGACCGGTTGCAGCGCGGCCATCGACCGTGGCAGACCGATATGGCGGCGCAGGGTGCCGATTTCCACGACCAGTTCGTCGCCTTTCTTGAACAGCCCCACTTCGCCCTTGGCTGCAAACGGCAGAAGCAGGCGAATTTCGTAAAATCCGTCAGACTTCCCGAAGGTGTACGGCTTTTCCGTCCGAGTAACGGCGGCCGGATCCTCGCCCTTATCATACAACACCGCTGCCAACTCCTGCAGCCGCTGCTTACCAAGAACCTCGTGCGCGAAAAGCGGCACTCGCCGGATTGGGACCGGTGCGAAATATTCCTCGATTTCTTCGAGGACTTTCTCTTGTGACTTGTGCCACTCGGAGAACCACACATCGGTGACATCCGCAGGCAACAGGCGGTTGACGATGACTGCGTCAACCGTCAGACCGTGCAATGAGAAGTACACGAATGCCCTTTGCGTTTCGCGCAGCACCATCTTTTCGGGATTGGTGACCAGCCGCACGCTTGTGGTGTATGGATCTTCCATCAAATCGTCCACACCCTCAAGCTTTTCAAAAAGATCGCGGATATTCGCGAAGTAGCTGTCTGTGGGCAGTTCGAAAGGAGCTACGCGATTCGCGATCGGCCGCACGGCCTTGATCAGATTCCGCTGAAACGGAAAAATATGCTTCATATACCAATCGAGCGTCGTCGGCATACTGATGAAGCGTAGGGATTCGGCGGTGGGCGCCGCGTCCAGAACAATTACGTCGTAACGTTGCTCTCGGCGATACTCGTTGATGTACATCATGGCGCTGAGTTCTTCCATGCCCGGAAGAATCGCGAGTTCTTCGGCTTCGACGCCGCTGATTCCCGTCGTGCGCAGTACCGAAGTGACGTAAGAAGATATCTGCTGCCAGTGCCTCTTGATCTCTTTCTGAATATTCAGCTCGAAAATGGAAAGCCGGTCGCTGATCTGGAACGGATCGGAAGTTTGCGCGTGGAAGAGGTCGATGCCGAGGTCAAACGAATCGGCCAGGCTGTGAGCGGGGTCAATACTCATAACCAAAGTACGATGACCGTGCTCGGCTAGTCTTACACCAGTTGCGGCCGCCAGGCTCGTCTTGCCCACGCCGCCTTTGCCACTAAACAATAAAATTCTCATCAACTGATTATAGCAGGCGCGATTCAGGAGTGTCTTCGGACTGAGTTCGACGTAGACGAGGGCCCAAGCCTGGTCCCGTCACGAAAGAATGCTGACCGCATTCCAGGATCTTGCTCAACACCCTTCGAGAGATTCCGTTACCTGTCGCGTAAAATGTCGATTCATCGTGCTCACCACAGAAAAAAGTGGTTCGGCCGCGTTCGTCGATTTATCCAAAAACGACCTGACCATTTTGGGGGGGTTATTGGACTTCAGCGCAAGGGATTTTTAGAGTACGGACTTCGGCGGTTGCCTGAGTATAATCCTGGCCTCACAACGATGGACTTCGGCCCCTCCCTCATCCTCTTTCTTAAATACGCGTGCCACTTGTTGTGGGTTCTTGCATTCTTGTGCCCGTCGGCTGCTGCCCAGGGTGGACCACCTTACTACACCAACGATCCCGGCACTCCTGGAAACCTGCAATGGGAGATTAATTTGGGTTATGAACCCTTTCTCTATCCCAACCAATCGATTACGCACACCCCGGACGTGGATATCAATTTCGGCCTGGGCGATCGAATTCAGCTGACTTACGAAATTGCGTGGCTTCGCGTGGATAATCCATCGCCTGCGAAGTTCGGGATGGGGCAGGATCAGTTGGGAGTGAAATGGCGATTTTATGACGACGAACATTCCGGATTCGCCGTTTCGATTTTTCCGCAGCTTTCAATTAACAATCCGAACCATTCCGTTGAACGGGGTATTACTCGGCGAGGGGCCAGTTTGATCTTGCCCGCCGAATTTTCGAAGAAGGTCGGGCCCGTCGACGTCAATTGGGAGGCTGGGTACAATTTTGTGCATCGTGGTCCCGATGGATGGCTAGCCGGTTTGGTCGTGGGGTACGAATTTACAAAGGACCTGGAGTTGGATGGGGAATTCTACTCGACGGGAACCTTCCGTCCATCCACCAACCAGGAAACCTTGGAAGGCGGTCTTCGCTACAAAATTCATCCTCCGGTGATCCTGCTGATAATGGCGGGACGCAGCCTGCAACCTGCTGGAAACATCCAGCCATATTTCGTTGGATACTTTGGATTGCAGTTCTTGCTGCCACCGCATCCTTTTGAGAAGGAATGAGTGACACGGGGTCAAAACGAAGAGAGATCCTTCGCCGTACCTCTCAGGGCAAGCAGGACGACCACTGAGTCCTGGACGCGGTGGAATGAGTCGGGGTGACCGCCGTCTGGTCGGATGGAGTTTGGGCTCGGGGGCTACGAATTCGATTCGAGGCCGACGATTTACGGGCGTTGGCCTGGCGCTTTTCCCGGCACGGCCGTGCTCCTGGCTGCGCAGCTTGCGGCTGGTACCACGTGAGCGGCTTCCGCTGCGGACGATGGGCATGTGGGCGTCTTGCTTACGGAACGGACCACGACTATCGCTGCGGTGACAGCGACCGCTGCGCCCACTCCGATTGCCGTTGCGGCACCTGCGCCAATTCCGCCTGCTGCTCCGGCGCCTCCTGCTGGGTTTGTCGAATTGATGGCATCGGTTATGTTCATTGGCGTGGCTGGAGAAGGCGCTGTCGGCGCTTGATCGCTGCGTACCGTGGATTCCTGGCCCGCTTTCAGGATGACGCAGTTCCCTGCCAAGTCGCAGACCTGGCACGTTCCTTCGAGGCAAACCACTTGCATTGTGCCAGCGTTGGAATCGAAGATCACCACCATTTCGGTGCCGACGACGCCGGCTACGCCTACCGGCGTGCGCACGCGGAAATGCGCATCGGGTTTTACCAGCGCTGCGGCGCGGGCGCGCACTCGGCCGTAATTCAAATCCAGGTCGGTCTGCTGCGCATCCGGGTCGTGTTTTACGACTGCGAGATTGGAATCCGAGCCTACGCTTAAGATGGAGCCGTCATTCAGGGCCACACGGGCGCGCGCAAGGTGGCCGGTGTTAATCACGTCGCCCCAGTTGATCGATTCGGAAACGGAAGCAGGGGTCTGCTGGGCTCCGCGAATCACGTTTACGATCGGCAACAACGTCGTGATCTTGCCGGCATGCTGAGCGTCCGCCGCCTGGGCCAACACGTCGGCTGGAATCGCCAGAAGGACGCACATCAATAGCGCGGTTATCGCAAAGAATGAATGGCGGGGATTCATCGAAATGACGCCTCCCCAAAGATTATGACGGCTGTTGGCCATGGACAGGACATCTCCGGTACGTTGAAATTCCGTCAGCAATACCACAGGGGATCGGCCAGAAAACTATCACAAGTTCCCTGCTCGGTATAGCGAAATTCCAGATGCGAAGCAATTCGCCCGCTTGAAGGCCGCCGCTACAACTTCAGCTGCAACGGTGTCACGCAAACGCGAGATCCTTTTGGACCTCTCGTTGGATTCGCTGACGCTTGCTTCGCGTGGCTATTAGGGTTTGCGGACGGACTGCTCCATTTGTGCCATCAATTGCCGCATGGCTTCGGTTGTTCCCGGGGCCTGCTTTTCGCGCCATGCTTCCAGACGTTTGCAGTGTTCCTCGAGCGAGCTGAATACGTGTGGATTCTTGAACAAATTGCGCCACTCGCCTACTACCGGTTTCAGACGTTCCCATACCAGCCATTGCTCACCTGAGTTTTGAAAGAAGAATTCCTCATCGATCAGGCCCCGATTGACTATGTTTGCAACCATGTCCCAGTAGCTCATTACCATGCGCATGAAGGCATTTTCCTGGCTGTTCGGCGGCGCGATTTTCATCAGGTCCTGCGCTGAAGTCGGCTTGAATTCCCGAACAAACCAGTCGCGTGCTTCGCGCAGGCGTGGCTCGCGACGAATGTCGTAGAGGCGCAACATCAGATTCACCTGCTCGTGTGTGACTTCTCCCATTTGAGATCTCCTGTTTTGCGTTCGTGGTTTTATTGAGTTCGCTGCGGCGACTCGCCTTGTAGAGTAACCCTCTGCGTCCGAGTTAGCGGTATGCCGGATTCTTCGAAACCTAGTTTGATGCGGCGGCGCAGCTCGCGCGATACGTCTTCCTTGCGGCTTAGGACCGTGCGGACTTGCAGGCGGACGACTACACCTTCGAGCGATATCGATTCGACGCCGAGAACGCGCGGTCCGTCTACGATTGCTGCGGACCAATCCGCGTCGCTGCGTAAATCGGCCGCGACCTTTTCCAGCGTGGCCATTGCGGGGCCAACCATTTCCTCGGATGGGACCGTCACATCTACGAAGGCTTGCGACCAATCGCGGCTGAGGTTGGCCACCTGTCCGATGAGGCCATTGGGCATGGTGACGATCGCGCCTGCTGCATTGCGGAGCACTGTGCGGCGCAGGGTGAGGTGCTCGACGCGCCCGATTTCGGAGTTGACCTGGATCAGGTCGCCGACTACGTATTGATCTTCGAACACTATGAAGAAGCCGTTGATGACGTCTTTCAGAAGGCTTTGTGCGCCAAATGCGACGGCTACGCTAGCTAGGCCTGCTGTCGCGATTGCGGGGGCGATGTTGAAGTCGAAAACTTCCAGCGCCATCAGGATGGCTACGATCGCGATGATTGTGGTGCCGATGTGGTAGAGCAGGCCGGCCATGGTCCGGGTCTGTTGCTCACGCAACTGTCCGGCACGCGTCGGACCTCTCGAGGCTTGTACCAGGCGGGAGGTGACGGCTTTGAGCAGGCGCGCGAGAAACAGTGCGAATAAAATTATGACGACCAGGCGCAGCCCGGTCTTTACCGCAGTTTCCAGCCAACGTGCGAAGGAATCGGTCATATGATAAAGCGAGCGAGATTATACCATCGAGCAAGTGCTGCGATGACAGCAGAGGAAATGGTTTGAAAGAGTTCTGTGAGGAGTTGGCGCTATGGATCCCAAGAAACGAAATTTCATAACGCAAATGATACGTGGGGCGATTGTCGCGCCCCTGGGAGCGCTTGTCCTGCGGGCATTCGCGCAATCGTCGACTCCGCAGGATCCGCAGAATCCTATGCCGCATGTGCGTGGCGAAGATCCTTTTCCGAATACGCCTCCTAAGGCCGATCCGAAGCAAATTCTGAAGCAGAATAAGACGCAGATTCACGACGACGTGGAGAAATTGTTTCAGTTGGCTAGCGATCTGAAGGCCGAAGTGGAGAAAACCGATTTCATCAATGTGCTTTCGCTGTCGATGCTGCAAAAGACGGAACAGATTGAAAAGCTTGCCAAACAGGTTAGGGGTTTGGCGCGCGCGGATTAGTTCCGCGGACTTGGCCGCTTGAGTATTCTGTTTACCACGTCCTTGGGAAGGGAGCACCGTGTGAATTTTGCTCGCTATATGTGCAAAAAAAATGAGGATTAGAAATTGTTGACTGAGCTTCGATTTCTGGCGATAAATGCGGGAAGTTGCCGAATATTTGTGAAACCTGAGTGGCTGGAACTGGTACGGGAACGTTGTAGATCTTGCGCAGCGGCTCGTTTTTTTTGACGAGCGGCATTGTCGCGGCTAAGCCGCGGTTCGCGGTGGTATCTTCGGACGTAAGGTGTTCACCTGACGGCTTGGTTTCGGGGGCGGTGGTTCTTTCTTCGACAGGTTTTTGGGTGGCGGCGATCATTTGACAGAGACTGCGGACTTCGAGGTTGGGGTTCCGCAGCGTGGTGAGGGCGAATCTTTCCTCGTCGCGCGATCTCGAAAGTTTTTTCATTTGGTTGATTCCCGTGTGACGTTAGCACGCGGACGTCTTCGGGAATATTGAGCGGAAGGACATGCGAGGGACAGGACTGGTACTAGCTGTACGGAACGGGATGGCGCATCGGCGCTGCTCGCTGCGTGCGGTTCTGATTGCCCGAGCGTATCGATCGCTGTTGGAATTGGTCTGAGAGAGAGATGGTCGATCGTTTGATTCTGGATTGCTTTTGCTAGTGTGTTGAAACCAAGGTAAAATCGACGTCCTGATGCTCGCTATGTGAATCCGCCGGGGCGAGCGCCAATCACCGCACAGCATGCGTCTTCGTTTCCGGTTCGACGCACAGTGCGCGCCCGTAGCTCAGATGGATAGAGCGTGTGCCTCCGGAGCACAAGGTCGGGGGTTCGAACCCCTCCGGGCGCGCCATTTCCTCAATAAAAATGACGCTTTTAGAGGATGACTATTGTGACTGTGTAACCGTGCTACCAGTTTGCTACCGCAGAAAACAGTTCTGGAGTATATTACTGGCGCGAAATGCTAGGGAGCGACCTTGGCGAGAAAAAACATCGAGGTTATCCTGCCCAACGGCAAGAGCAGCTATTACACGACGCTTGAGAATGCGCGATCTATCATCACTTCCGGCGAGGGTCGCTGGCGTGGCGTGCAGCTAATTCTCTTCGCAGACAGGAATATCAAGCTCAGTTGGGGACCGCGACAGAGCGGTTACGCCGGACCGATTGTGATGCAAGCGCGGACGTGACTTACTTCTTTGCACGCCGCAAGAAGGCTACGGCGGCAGCGATGGAATAATAGTTTACGCGTCGCGAGAAAAGCCCGGCGTGATGCCATTCACCTTCATGGGTCTTGCTCAGGGCCGCTTTAGCTTGCCCTCGCGTGCAATGAGCATGATGCGCAACGATTGGTATGGCTCGCGTGAGCGGCATTCGGCCTTCGTTTTCCGCATCGTTGCCGTTTTCAGACCGGCAGCCTTCGCTCCAGTCGCCGGGCGGCTCAAACGCTAATTTTCCATTAGCCTCCGTGATGATCTTGCCAAAGTGATATACCTCCGGGTCACAGAGCGGCGTATCGTCGAAATGAGTCCGGCCGCAGACTTGGCAGAATGGCATGGGATACCTCCGTTTTACGCCGTTATCGTTTTCTCTTCAAGATGTCGAGAATGGCTTGCTGCGCCATGTCCGTGCGGTCCAGCGTCGGTATCGAATCCGGCCTTTCGGCGTCCAGGTCGCGCATACAACCCAGTAAGCGATTATAAATTAGGTGGTGACATCGAAGGCACATTCCAAGGCTCTTGTGACCAGTCTCTTTTGTTTCGCAGCGCATGCATCCCCACTTCTCGAAGTACGCGGCGAACTTGCGCTGCCCACTGACGCTCATTTGCCCTTTCATGCGATTTGCAACAGATTTCCCCTGGTAGAACGGCTCGAAAATCGAGTCGTCTGACTTACCAGAGAGCGCTTCATTGACCTTCTGCTCTACGAGCCTTGCAATCATAGCCATGGCTTCGTTGGAAGGCTGTGCTGGAGCCAATACTTCGATCTGGACTGACTTTTTAGCCTTTCGCATTGTCGTCTCCTCCATGTGGATGACATTCCCGGTAAACTGCGGACAGTTTTGCGGCTGATAGAAGGGTGTAGAGCGCGGTCGTGTTTAACCGTTCATGGCCCAGGATTTCCTGGACCACGCGAATGCTCGCACCCGATTCCAGCATGTGAGTGGCGAGAGCGCGTCGCAGAGCGTGCGGGGTTACGCCTTTAAGCTTGGCGCGATCCGCCATTCGTTGGAGGATGTAGCGGACCGTTCTAGCATCGATCGGTCCTGCGGGACGCGGCGGTTGATAGTCAGAACGTGTTCCGTACTGCCGATCAAGCTCGAGTCGTGCGTCTTCAATCGTCGGCAAATCCGCAATATCGCCGATCCGCCAGTTGCACCGTTTGCTCTTCAGGTAGAACCAGGCATACCAAGAGTTTCCATACCTCAGATACAAATTCGGTTCGCGCCCGTAGAACTCGAAAAGCCATCCTGCTTGGGGTTTTCGCCACTTGTGGTATTTCCTGATGGAATCCGCCGCGTATTGGCCGAAGGGAACGATTCGCGATTTGCCGCCTTTTCCCTTTATGACTCGCATGATGCGCGTCTCAAAATTCACGTTCTCGATCCGCATCTTTACTAGCTCGGAAACTCGCATCCCTGTCGAGTAGAGAACCTGAGCGACAGCACGCTCAAGCGGGTTCTTGGCTGCTTCGATCAGCCGGACCATCTCGTCGGGGGTAAGCACTTTTGGTATTCGCCGGGGAAGCTTGCGCTGCGACAGCAGGAGCGTCGGATCGTCTTTCGTTAGCGACGAAACACGCAGGAACTTATGGAAGGATCGTATTGCGTGCGTGTGTTTGCGAATCGAGTTTGAACCAAGGCCGCGATCGGCAAGGATTCTGAGGTAGTTGCGAATCTCGGAACGCGTAACGTCGAGAATGTTCTGGCTGCCCAACGTTTCGAGAAACTGGCCGATGCTTGCGGAATAAGTGTCGATCGTCGCTTCGCTGTGGCCGAGTGCAACCTGATAACGAGCGAAAGCAGCGCGGAGATCTTATTCCAACCTATGTCGTATCCGTAAACTTTTTGATAGTGCGCGGGAATTTCGAAGTCGGTAACCACAATGTCGGATTCGGGAATCTGGTAAATGGCGCCGCTGCCAAGCTGTGGAACGCCCTTTGACCTGGCCTCGCGCTGATACGGCGGGATTGATAAGAGCAATTCGGCCTTGGCTTCCGCCGAAAGATGGGGAACATCGTCCCAATCGGCTTGAATGCAAAACTTTCCCTTTTCGGCTTCTTGCTCGCCGGTGAGGAAGTCGCGAACGATATCGGTCAACCCAAGCAGCGGGGTAAACGTCAGCATGATTATGCCGTTGGTGGTCATGGTGCGGAGCAGGCACTCGACGTAA
Organism: uncultured Acidobacteriota bacterium; assembly: GCA_963703675.1. Lineage (GTDB taxonomy): Bacteria > Acidobacteriota > Terriglobia > Acidiferrales > UBA7541 > Palsa-295. Next base: position 309,163 of record CAVPFH010000023.1, read on the forward strand.
ATATCGCGATCCATTTCTTCATCGAGCCATATCAAATCGCGATTCGTTCCCTGGAATGCTTCGCGGCCTTGATCGTATGATTTCAGGATTAGTTCGCTCGTGCCGCCGCTCGCGTGCTTGACGTAGATGCCTTCGATGGCGTCCGACACTCCGGGCTTGGCCGAAGTCCGAAGCAAACAGTCTGCGGGAATCATGCCGGTGCCGAACTCGCCGATCGGACCGAGCAGGATGCGCTGGCAAATATCTCTGACAGTTTTTGCCGAGTCACCTGCAACCCATGCGTTGATCGGACGGTTGAAGCGCCGTCCCTTCCAGAAACTTGGGTAGCGTCCAGTCAAATGCAAGGTGGTTTCATAGGCGCCGACGCCTTCCGATTTCCCGATTCTGTTTGCGGCAATGAGGGCTCGCTCGCGGTGATCAAGACCAGCGCGGAAAAACTCCATGTGCTTCGGATACAAGTCTCTGCGTAGCGGCCCAGCATCGGGGTAATACGTGTCGAGCTTATTGCGCCGCGTGAGTTCGCGCTCAAGCTCTAGCAGCCTGAGAACTTCGGCGTGCGGATCTTGCACAAGTGTCATTGAACGATTTCCGATTCCGATTGCATCAATTTCTCTAAATTCCTTCTCACGTCGGGGTTAGCCAGCAGCGCTGCAAGCTGCATGCGAACCTGTTCCAGACTCTGGGACTCACTACCGACTGCGGCCTGGTCCGTCTGCTTAGGCTTGCCGCCGACACGCTCACAGACCAGCTTGAGCGCCGCCACGTTGCCAGTAGCGGCCTTGGCGATCAACTTCTCGACTAAGAGCTTGGCTTTGTCGCCACGCTTCGAAGACAGCGCTTCACGGAGCCGATCATCGAAAAGCCGCTTTGGTTTACGGCCTCTTGGATTTCCGGACTCGCCTGGCTGCCATCTGGCCATTACCTAAAACCTCCTGCATTGCGCCTGCTTCTGCTCGCTACGATGCTGCCTGGAACCATTGGTAGCACAGAGGTAGCATATTCTCAAGACTGTCATTCAAATTTAATGCCGTCATAGACTTAAAACGTCAACCTTGTGGTCTACAACCAAACGTCTGGACCGAAACACCCGCTTCCGGAGCCATCCGACGCCCTGTTAATTTAGCTGATGGTCAGTCTCACCAACCCGCCTGGCCCAATGAGAAATCTCTTACTTCACCATTCTTGAGCTTAATTCTGACGTTAGACATGCTCCCTCTCATTCGGATTCGTTTCATGTTCAACCTATAGAATGAGGTTGAAACGAATCGAATTTATTCTCTCCAATAGACAAATGGACTGCCTTTTTTGCCTTTTCCGCCGCGTTTTAGCTGCCCGGAGCACACCAATTCATCACAAGCGCGATGGACGGTCACCTTAGAGATTTTGGCGGATTCAGCCAGGTCCGCAGTGGAGACAGCCTCTGCCTCTGAGCGCGGCGCCGTCGCTAGGATCGCTTCCTTGGCGTCGTTAATGACGGTTTCCTGCTGATTGCCGATGGCGACATAACCGGCATCCGTCAGTTCTATGAGCAGGTCATTATGCGTTTCACCGCTATAGCGGCCACTGGAGCATAAGAGGCGTCGGTTCTCCGGTTGATTGCCTTCAGGCTTGCGCAAAGAGAGGATCAGGTCCGCGGCACCATCAAAAGCGGAGCTACCGCGGCCCGCATCCTCTACGTCACCTCCAGACTTCCTGGCATGCCGGACGGTAACAATGCCTACTCCGCCAGCGGCAATCTTTTGAATCGGGAGCATCGCTGCGAGCGCCGCTCCGGCATCGTTTTCGGAATCGCCAGCAATGCCCGCGAACTGCGACAACGTGTCGACCACTAAGAGGTAAGCATCCATGTCCATACAAACCTGCGAAACGCGGTGCGCGACGTCTGGCCATTCCATCCCGCAAGTCTCTGTGAACGGCAGGTAAGTGAAGTCATGGCGGCCACGAAGGCCAGCTATCTCAATTGCCCGGTCAAATGAACTCGCGGATTGCTCGGTCAAATAGACAACCGACGTCTTGCTGGTAGGCTGGCCCAGAAAGTCGAGCCCGTCCAGGACTGCCCGAGCCATTGCTAGGACGAAGGCCGTTTTGCCCAGCTTGATTTTGGCGTTAATGGACGTTATCGCTCCCATAGGAACCAAGGCCTTGGCGATCCACTCCGTTTCGTCATAGGTGGGCGCGTCGCCGGCCGTTCTGAACCGCATTCGTTTCTTTTCAACCTCTACCCTAGGGGTAAAATAGGAAACGAATTCCTTCGAGTCGGCCTCGAGCAACTTGGCGGCATCGCCATTGGCCTGCATGAGCTTCTCGGCCTGATCGTGGTATTTCCAAATCCGGTCGCGAACCTGAGACTTTTCCTTAATGACCTTGGCATACTCAGCCAAGTTCGAGTTTTTCCAATGATCGAGAGACTCGATCCAGCGGCCGCCTGCCAGCTTCCAAGGGTGCGGCGCAGGTCATGGATGCGAAGGTCTTTGATTCCGGCGCGTGCAAGAATCCGCTTCCAGGTGGTCTTCGGTTCCATTAAATGCCCGGTCACACCATTGCCGGGGAAAACCCATTCACTCTCAGTAGTAGTTTTTCTGGTTTCGAGAATGCTTATCGCTGCGGGAGGAAGGGCCAGCGTTAACGGCTCGCCGGACTTCGTTTCGGGAATTCTCCACGTCGCCTCATGAAAATCGATTTCGTCCCATTTCATCGCCTGGACGTTTGCCCGGCGCGCTCCGGTAAACAAGCTCAGAAGGATGTAATCCCGGATCGTTTCGTTTGGTTCCTCTGCCAGCGCGCGAAAGAAGTTTGGGATTTCCTGCGGTTGAAGGAAACGCTCGCGACTGTGTTCCGGGAAGGATTTGACCTTTAGTGCGGGATTTGGTCCCTTCCAGTCCCAATCGTCGATAGCTTTGTTGAAGACCGCCCTGAGCATTTCGACCAAGCGGTTGGCGACATAGATGCCAGACTTCGCGCCGACGCGAGCATGCAAAGTCACTACGTCAATCTTTCTAATCTCGGAAATTTTGCGCAACTTCCATGCGCTTAAGTGTCTGTCGAATAGGTCCTGGTTCCACTTCCAGGTTTTCCTGTGCTGTTTGGCGTGACGCTCCAACCAGGTCGCGAACAGCTCACCCAAGCTCATTTCGTCGCGGATGGCTCGACGCTCCGCGGCGGGATTTGCGCCACCAGCAATTTCGCCATTCAGTCGAGCGGCCTCATTGCGAGCCTGCTCAATGGACAAATCCGGATACGGACCGATCGTAATTCGCTCGGGACGTCGAGCAACCTTGCGGTACAGCACAAAAACTTTTTTCCCAGATGGACTGACGGCGAGCGCTAGCCCCCGCGTCATCGCGTCATAGACGTAGGCGCGTTGTCCGTTCGTCGGCACCGGCACCTTATCGAGCTGCTTTTTGGTGAAGTTAAATTTCCGGCGCGGGGAGCGCCGTGCTACCGGTGTGCTACTTTGGACAGCAATTTGTGTTACTTTCGGTAAACTTTGAGTAATCATGGTAAGCGTAATTTACCGTGCTAAACCACTGAAAGTAAAGGCTTATTTATTTCTATTAAGACTTAGTAACGCATTGCGCCGATGCCTCCGGAGCACAAGGTCGGGGGTTCGAACCCCTCCGGGCGCGCCACATTCACCGGGTCCAGCCCACATAAACATTGAGTGAAACGCACTTCCATCTATTCAGGGATGTAGCTGGGAAATTCCCTCCGGGCACACGTTAGGTACACGCTTCGCAGGGCGGGTAACGTTTACGCCATAGTGAACGGGATACACGGCCACCCAAGCATCATGCAAAATGCGAATAGGCAGAGGTACGGCAAACTCCACCTTCTAGGTATCGCTGTGGGCATTGTGGTCTTAATTCTTGTCGCACTTTGGATGGCGTATCACTAGAACAATGCTCATCGATTTTCAGAAACGTTACAAACATCCCCTAGAATGAAGATCCAGCGTGCGCGGGGTTCGGTGGCTTGTAGGGATTGGAATAATGATTGAGGTTACTACCGCTCCGCATGAGAGTCAGATGAACGTATCGCGAGGGCTGGGCGAGCGCCGCAGTGGCCCGGCCTGGCTAAATTGCGCCAGACCGGCCGCTACAAGTTCAACTGCAGGCGGGCGCGTATCGCTTGGGTTGCGGCCGCGCGCCCTTTGCAAATCCGGCAAAGAGTGCGGCACCCTAACAAAGGCAACGCCGAAGATTAGAGGCTTCAAAACATCGGCTATGTGCTGCGGAGCTTCGAAAAGAGATCCTTCCGGCCGGCGGGGCCGGCCGGAAGGATGACGGCGAAAGTCCAAAGTGAACGTCCTCGGGCGTCAACTGCCGCAATGGTATGATTCACCCTCGCGATGCGTCACGGGACAGAGAGAAACATCGATAGAAGGCCTTCCAGAGCCTCGGCCAGCTGCCCAGCTTGTCCATCCGCCCCCCTGCCATCCTTCACCCGCGCATCCGGCACCCGCCGATCTCTCGTGAAAAATGTTCTCCGCGCGTCGTTGGTATTTTCGTTGTTGTTTACTTGTTCCCCTGTGTTTGCACAGTGGCTCCTTCCAGGCGATGCAGACTTCGCGAAGGCTGTGACCAAGGTTTTGCCGGTACGTGGCAATATCATCCTTATTCAAATTCGCACGCCTCAAAGCACGTTTAACGCTGTAGTGCTCGCGGGACCGGACGGTTACTTGCTGGTGGATCACCCCGAACCTGCTGCGAATCCGGCAATTCAAAAAGTGCTGGATGGGTTGGGAAAGCGGCCTGTGAAGTTTCTTTTGAACACGCACTGGCATTACGATCACGTTGGGGGCAACGCGATCTACGGGCCGGATGCCGTAATTGTGGCACATGAAAAAGTCCGGGAGCGACTGAAGACGAAACAGACTCCCTATCGCGGCGCTGATGTTGAGGGAACTGTTCGATCTCTCTCTGTTGTGCTCGACAGAAGCAACGACGATACGGTGATTATCACGGGGCGCACTGAAATGTCGAATCGGCGCGACCTCGCGCAATATGTCCAACTGCTGAATGAGACGATCAGCCTCGTGCGACAGGAAATTGCAGCCGGCAAAAGCGAGAAGGACACTGTGGATGCAGGGCTGCCTGAACTCTGGAAGCCGTGGTTCACTCCCGAGACTGTTCCCCGTGAACCGCAGTTCATGCAGGAGATTTATGCAACGCTGGCCCACACGAACGATCTCAATCAGTAGCGCAGTGCAGTGCCTCGCTACCCGAGCTGTTTCGGCCCAAATCGCGATTGGATGTGTCCGACGAGAAATGATTGACGACGGGATACCCAGTACTTCCCTTCCGTGGGTCGCAAGGTTCCTGATACACGCTAGTCCGTATTGCTCAATTCATTCGAGAGTCGTAGGCTTATCTTGGTTTCGTGGTGTCCACATTATCCACCGGGCGCCGCCAGGGGATGGACCTTCCGTTCCCTCACTTACTAATACAGGTGACGCCGCGAAGACCGAATGCGGCGAGAAATTGCTACTGATCGCCTTGGTGCTGATGGTCGCGGCGTCTTGCATGTTCTTTTTGGTACATCACTAGGTCCGGATAAGTCAAACCAGGAGAGTGCACGATCAAGCGGGGGCCATGGGCCTGGAACCTCTTAGGGCGTAGTAGACGATGTAGAGGTAGCAAAGTACTGGAAGGATGAAGGCGTGGTGAATGCCTAGATGATCCGCTAGCGAACCTTGCAGCACCGGGAGGATCGCGCCTCCCACTATCGCCATTACTAATATTCCTGAGCCGTCTCCTGTCAGTGGGCCTAGCTTTGCTATGCCTAGTGTGAAGATGCTGGGGAACATTATGGAATTGAACAGGCCTACTGCGATGATGCTCCACATCGCTACGTGACCTGATGTGAGCATCGATGTACATACCAGCAGAGCCGCAACTACTCCGGCAAATGCCAGCACGTATTCGGTGCGAATTTTTTGCAGAACCCAGGCGCCAATGAAGCGGCCTAACATCGCTCCTCCCCAGTAAAACGATACGTAGCGCGCGGCCGTTTGTTCGCTGATGTTTCCAATTTGAGGCAGGATGAAATAGTTGACCAGGAAGCTGCCGATGGATACTTCCGCTCCTACGTAGACGAAGATTGCTACTGCTCCAAGCATTAGATGGCGGTACTTCAGAACGCTTGTGCTCGGCCCGCCCCCGTGGCGCTCCGCTTCCGGCATGGCCGGCAGATTGGCCACGCCGATTGCGATTGCCAGTGCGATTAGCAGAAGTCCGATGCCCAGGTACGGCAGCTTTACCGATGAGGCTTCCTGAACTCGATAGGATTGCAGAGCTTGGGCGCCCATTTGACGCACTACGTCCATGCTTTGCGGTGCTGCGCTTAGAATGAACATGCCGCCTAGAAACGGGCCGATTGTGGTGCCCAGGGAATTGAATGCTTGCGTTAAATTCAGGCGGCTGGATGCGGTTTCTGGCGGGCCCAGGACCGCTACGTATGGATTTGCCGCTACTTGCAGGGCTGTGATTCCCGCTGCGAGGATCATCAGTGCTGTTAGAAACAGCGAAAACGATGGCGCGCTTGCTGCCGGAATGAATAACAGAGCGCCTGCTCCCATGGTCAATAACCCTACGACCATGGTTTTCTTGTAACCGATCGTGTCGATTAATTTGGCCGACGGTAGTGAAAAAATGAAATAGGCTGAGAAGAATGCGAACTGAATCAGCATTACCTTGGTGTAGGTGAGGTCGAAAATGGCCTTCAGATGGGGGACCAGGATGTCGTTGAGGACTGTGACGAAGCCCCACATGAAGAACAACGCAGTGACTACTGTCAGTGCGAATGGCGAAGTGTTCGTTGGGCCGGAACCGGTGGGCGACTTCGCGGCGGTTGGTGAATCCCCGGTCGCGGTCGACGGTCTGTGCGTTTCCATCAGGATGGCAGCATCATAAGGGCAATTACTGTGGTTCACAAGAAGTATGAGTCTTACTGATACCAAAACGGAACATTGCACTGGGGTGAAACCGTGGAAATTTCGTTGGGTTACTGATGCACTGACGTCCGGTTGGCGCGCTTGACTTGCTTGGTCGATAGGTCACGATAGAATCCCGTTCTATATTATTGTCCAGGTCTTTTCTGGTCGTGGTGGGCCTCGTTTTTTGTTCTCAGAGAGCAGATAAGTCGTTAAGACGATCTCTTTCACCCATGGGAGTCTGCGGATTCCCATCAGTCAAGGATGCAACGCGGATGAATTGATCGGTCTGAAAGTGCTCGCCCTCTTTCATCTTCAATTGTCTCGATGGCACACCGATTACGCTGCAAGCCTTAATGCGCGGCCAAGCAACCAAGGACGCAAGCCGGCATCACAATGGAGTCGGGAAACATCCATATTATGAAGCCTTTAGACGGAAATGGAACCGTTGGGTAGACCGAAACTAAAGACGCGCTATCGGGTTGATAGATTTCGATTTAAGATTCATGTGTTTTCGGCTCCAGCAGAAAACGACAATCAAGTTCGGAGGTTCAAATATGAATCGCTGGAGAATTTTTCTTTCTGTCACTGCTTTTTTCATTCTCTCGGGCGTGCCGGCGCTGGCGCGGTCGACCGACCCCGCGCCACAATCTCAGGACGTTCCGCCGAATACTGCCGCGCGCGGAACGCGTTTTCTGATCTCGTTGCAAACGCGGATTTCCACCAAGGAAGACAAGGCCGGCAAGCCTTTGCTTGCGCGCACGCTTGAACCAATTCCGACCGTCGATGGCACTGTGTTGCCGCGCGGGACTGAAGTTCGCGGGCACATCGATAAGATTCAGTCCGCGGGGAAGGCCGGGCGCGCTCGGATGTGGTTAACGTTTGATGATATCCGCACCTCCAGCGGCTGGACGCCATTGGTGGCGGATTTGGTTGATGCTCCGGGAGTGCATTCTATTCGAGTGCTGTTTGACCATGAAGGTGAGATCGAAGCTGCTACCGGGAAACGGCAGGACGAAATGATCGCTGCCGCCGAGGCTGCGTTGGTGGGCGCGGAGCCGGGCATCGCCGCGAAGGACAAGAAAGATGCGGCCGAAGGCGCGGCTATGGGAGCTGCGACCGGATTTATGACCTCGTCGGGATTGGGGCAGGAACTGACGCTCGAGCAGAATATGAAATTGGAATTGATTCTGCAGCGACCCCTTTATATTGGCAAGACGTAAAGTCAAATTCTCTGATCTTCTGAATGCTGACCGCAAAAAAACCTTCCGCCTGAATTGTGCTGCGAACGAAGAGAGATCCTTCGCGGTGCTCCCTTCCTGCGTCAAGGCAGACAGGATGAGGACGCGGTTCTGTACTCGACGCAAGCGCTTAGCGGTCCACTCCTTGGATTTCCGGTGGAGTGCTGGTAGATTCAATTCAGATGGTCAACGAAAGTCCAAGCCTGCAGCGCATCCTGATCGTCGAGGACGAAGACAACGCACGTAAGGGCTATGAAGCCCTGCTACGCAAGTGGAATTGGGAAATACTCGGCGTTGCTAGTGGCGAAGAGGCGCTTGCGAAATTTCAGGAATTCCGGCCGGACCTGATCCTTGCGGATGTCGAACTTCCCGGCATGAACGGGCTCGATCTGCTGGCTCAGCTGGGTGACGAAATTTCGCGAGTGCCTGTAATTATTATTACCGGTCGCGGCAGCGACGAACGCGTGGTGCAAGCCATCGAAGCGGGAGCTTACTGGTACATCGAGAAACCGTTGAAGCCGCCTGTGCTTCGCGCGTTGCTCGAGCGGGCGTTGGGACACGTGCGCGATCAGCAGGTGGTTGCGTCGCTGACGCGCGATCTGCGTGCGGCCGGTAAACTGGGCACCCTGGTCGGCACATCCTCACCTATGCAAGAGGTGATGCGCCAGGTGGAGATTGCCGCGCCGTCGACTGCATCCGTGTTGATTACCGGCGAAACTGGGTCGGGAAAGGAAATGGTGGCGCGATCGATTCATATGTTGTCTCCGCGCGCGAGCCGGCCTTTTGTGGCTATCAACTGCTCCGCGATTCCTGAATCGTTGATGGAGAGCGAGATTTTCGGGCACGAGAAGGGCGCTTTCACGGGCGCGGCGGAACGGCGCATCGGTTGTTTCGAGCTGGCTGACGGCGGAACCCTGCTGCTTGATGAAATCGGCGAGATGCCCGCTCCTACGCAGGCAAAATTGCTGCGCGTCCTGGAAGATCACAAAGTTCGCCGGCTCGGTAGCAAGGTGGAAACTCCCGTTGACGTGAGGGTGGTTGCGGCAACGAATAAGGACCCGGAACAGGCTGTGGCCGACGGGCATCTTCGCCAGGACCTTTATTTCCGGCTGAATGTTTTTAATATTCATCTGCCGCCCCTGCGTGACCACAAAGATGATTTGCCGCTTCTCGTGGAATATCTGCTGTGTGACATTTCGACCAAGCACGAAAAGAAAATCACTGGGGTGGGAACGGATGTGATGGACCTTTTCAAGTCATATCCATGGCCCGGTAATGTGCGAGAACTGCGGAACGTGCTGGAGCGTTCCGCGATTGCGTCCGACCGTGGGACGATTACGCGCCAACATCTGCCGGCTAAATTCGGGCACGTAACCGCCATGACTACCTCGGGATTGAGCGGGATGCATTTTCCGATTGGCACGACGGTGGATGCCGTCGAGCGCGAGTTGATTTTGCAGACGCTGGCCGCTACCAGCCAGAATAAGACTCGCGCGGCGGAATTGCTGGGCATCAGCCTGAAGACACTGCACAATAAATTGAAAGAATACGAGGCGGGGCGGAAAGATGCGTCTCAGCCTGAAAACTAAATTCACGCTGACGACTTCGCTGCTGGTGCTGGCGGTCGTTACCGGCGTGTCGGGTTTATATATTGCGCGTCTCACGCGGCAGACGCTGCGCCAAGCGGATGACCGTGCGCGCTTCGTTGCCGAACAAGTTTTTCTCGCCTGTAAGAATTCCCTCACCGACGCTGCCGCCCGCGGGGATTTTCCCGCTTCATCGAGCGCGGAGGACTTGCGCAAATACGTTCAGCGAGCTCTTGATGAGAGCAATACGCTGGATTCGGTGATGGAATCGGCAGTCGGCTATTCGCCGACAATTTACGAAATCACTATCAGTGATCGCGACGGCATCGTGCTGAAGTCGAGCGATGCTTCCTTGCGGGGCGAGAAAGTGGCGCAACGGCCTCCGGTGAATTCGCTTGTGCGCGGGGGGTTTTTTCAACAGCTTCGGACGCTCTACGGACCACCGTTGGTGTATGAAGATTCCCTGCCCTTTAATGTGGGCAACGGGCCGTTTGGCGACATTCGAGTGGGCTTGTCTTCCGCGCTCATACGCAGCGAAATTTCGCCCGGGTTGGAATCAGCGGGATATTACGCTTTGGGTTCGGTGCTGCTCTCCACTTTGCTGGCGCTTGTTGTCAGCCGGGCCTCGCTTGCTCCGATCGATCGCATTTCCGTTCAGCTGGATCGAATTTCCGCTGGCGAATTTGATCTGGAACCTGTACATCGCGGCGATGAATTCGGAGCTGTGAGCACGAAAATTATCGGGATCGGCAAGCAGTTGCGAGACGTGCGCGAAATTTTCAGCACGCTGCGGGAGAATCTCGACCAGGTGATGAGCGGGCTCGAAGACGGGCTGATGTTGTTCAACGCTAAGGGTTACACCGTGCTGGTGAGCCCGTCAGTGGAGAAATTTCTTGGTATAGCGCCGGAAGAATTGCGAGGGCGGCGGGCCAGCGAGATTTTCCCCGCGGGGCATCCGATGCATGGCGCATTGGACATACATGGAGATGAAATTGGTCACGTTGAAAATGCCGAGGTTACTCTGGAAGGTGTTAACGGACCGCAGAGAATCGGGCTGAGTTCACAGGTGATTCGCGAACACGGTAGTCCGATGGGATCACTCGTGACGTTGCGGGACGTGGAGTCGCTCGAACGAATCGGCAGCCAGTTGCACGTCTCCGAGCGGCTTGCTGCGCTGGGGCGCGTGACAGCCGGTGTGGCGCACGAAGTGAAAAACCCTCTGAATTCGATGAGGCTGTGGCTTGAAGTTTTGAAAGACAACATGCCTGTGGAACCGGAACCTCAGCAGGCTGTGAAGATGCTCGACAGTGAAATCGACCGGCTGGATCGAGCCGTGAAAACATTTTTGAATTTCACCAAACCGGTTGAGTTGAAGCTGGAGGAGACTGATCTGCGATTGTTACTGGACGGGGTGCTCGATGCCGCGCGGCCGGCGATTACTAAGGCCGGTATTGAGTTGCGTGTGGAGTTGCCTTCGCACTTCCCGCACGTGTTAGTGGATACTCAACTCATTCACCAGGCAGTTCTCAATCTGCTGTTGAATGCTTGCGATTTCACGAATCGCGGCGGACGGATTACGCTGAGCCTGCGACGCAACGGCGAATTCGCCGTGATCGCCGTAGCGGATTCCGGCAAGGGAATTCCGCCCGAAGATCAGAAGAAGATTTTCCAGCTTTTCTTTACTACACGTCCTGGAGGTACTGGGATAGGACTCGCCAACACATTTCGATTTGTCCAGTTGCATAACGGTCGGATAGAATTTGATTCAGAAGCAGGGCGCGGAACCACGTTTCGTCTAGAATTGCCGCTGGCACGTTCCATGGAAGCAATGGTAGGAAAGTTTCGCGATTTCGGGCAGCCGTTCGCCGAAGGATAAATGTCCAGCCGCAGCACAGAGTTAAAGTTTTTGTTGGCACTATCATTGTTCGGGCCTGCGCTCGTTGTGGGCGGGTGTCAGCCGAAAGCTGTGAAGGCTGCGCCGCCCGTGACGACCGCTCCTTCTCCTCGCGAGGCCGACGCGAAGCCCCTGACAACCATTGCGCCCGACACCGACGCTACGCCTCCCCCGCAGAACGTGCCGCCACCGCCGAGTCCGGCTACGACCGCTGTCGCGACGCTTCCTGTTGAACCGGCCCATAAACCGGGGCCACCTCCGCGCAAGCAGCCGACGGAAACAGCTTCGGATGCGCCGCCTGAACAGCCGTCTCGACCCACTACACCTGCACCACAAATTTCACCGCAACTGTCACCGGGCGACCAGGCGAGTTTGCAGCGCAAGACGAACGAGGATATAGGCGTCGCTCAGAAAAACTTGCAGCAGTCCTCGGGACGGGTGTTAAGCGCGGCTCAGCACGATTTAGTGGAGAAGATTCAGAGTTTCCTGACGCAGTCGGGTGAGGCTGGTAAAGCTGGAGACTGGGCTCGCGCCCAAAACCTCTCGCAGAAGGCCAGATTACTTTCCGTCGAACTCGTGGATTCACTCTAAGTTCCGCTGTACGCTTCTTCCGTTGAAGAGATCCTCGCGCAACGTTATTAGGCTAAAACTTCCTGATATCATGCTTTCGTGAATCGATTTGACGTCATCATCGTTGGCGGTGGCTTGATCGGCGCTGCGATCGCGTTTGAACTGGCGAGCGAAAAGCTGCGTGTGGCTGTACTGGATCGTCAAGAACCGGGGCGCGAAGCTTCCTGGGCTGCTGCCGGGATGCTCTCCCCCGGGCCGGACGCTCCGGAGGCCTTACCGCTGGTTCCATTGGGAAAAGAAAGCTATCGGCTCTATCCCGAATTTATTGTGGCAATCGAAAGCGTCTCTGGTATAGCCGTTAAGTACGCGCGCGAAGGAACGTTCGAGATATTTTTTGGGGCGCATGCTGAAACCGAACGCGACGACATGATCCGGGAATATCGCAGGCTTGAATTGGGAGCGGAGGCGATGTCGCCGGAAGCAGCCCGTAAGATCGAACCTTCGCTCGGCCCCGACGTGCGGGCGGTTGCCTGGCTGCCTAATGAAGCTACCCTCGACCCACGACTCCTCACGAATGCGGTTTTAGTTGCCGCAGAACAACTTGGCGCCGAAATTCGGTCCGGCTGTGCGGTGGATTCGCTCTTATGCAACGACCGCGACTGCACCGGAGTGCTGGCCGGCGATGAAAAAATTCAGGCCACGCATGTGGTGGTCGCCGCGGGAAGTTTCTGCGGCACGATAAGAGCGAATGGGAACGACGGAGAGGAACGGCTGAGGCGCTACGCCCCCGTTCATCCTGTGCGCGGGCAGATGATCGCGTTGCGCTCCAAGACGGTGAAACTGAAAAAAGTGTTACGGTCGAAGAATGGATACCTTGTCCCTCGTGGCACGGACATCATTGCCGGAAGTACGCTTGAAGATGCGGGTTTCGTAAAACAGGTGACGCCGGACGGAATCTCTAAGATTATCGCTGGTGTTGCGGAGCTCGCGCCTGCGCTTGCTGAAGCGGAAATTGTAGAGCGATGGGCAGGGTTGCGGCCCAGCACTCCGGATCGTCTGCCCATCATAGGGCCCACTGACATACAAGGACTTCTAATCGCTACCGGGCACTATCGCAACGGGATACTTCTTGCACCCGTCACCGCCAAAGTTGTGCGCGATTGGATTGTTAGCGGGAAAGCTGAGTTTAACGCCGAGATTTTCTCGCCGCTCCGGTTTACGGCGGCGAGATCGCGCGCGGAGTCACAACGTCAAATATCGCGAGGGGTCTGATTGTTACATCCGGGGGGGGCACGGGTCGCGCCTACGGCGCTCGTTCCTTCGGAGCTTCAGGGACTAAGAGCTTTTTATTTCGTGGCGGCTCGTGGGTTACGGCGGAGACTCTAGAAGGGATCTTTGTTTCGCACTGGTTCGCGATTTGGTGGACCTGCTAGCGAAGATGCTTGGCCCGGGCTTGTGAATTGGACTTTATCCGAATCCAAATATATCGACCGATCGATTACTGCTTCAACCGTCGAGCCACGCGGCATTTCTGCTTCTGGGCCGCGCGTTAGCAGCACTGCCGCCAAACCTACCGCTGCGCCCGCGGCTGCTCCGATTCCCGCGCCAGTCCCACTTCGTGTCGCGATGCTACCAATGCCTGCGCCCGCGGCAGTTGTCTTCGCTACCGTGCCGACGTCATGACCTTTTTCTGAGTCTCCGATGATTTTTCCTTCACTGTCGGTGGTTTCGTTGCCGCCGGTTCCGGCGTTGGTCGGTGTTGCATTCAGATTGACCATGTAAGCGTTCGGAAGAATCAGAGTCGTCAGCTTGATCATAAATTCGGCGCGGCCCTTTACCCGGCCCGGCCGTTTCGATTCGGTGACTTCGCCGCTTACGTATGATCCTGCTGGAATCACTACTTTGCCGTCGATCATTACTGGAAACAGAGTTTCGAAATAAACCGGATCGCCCGGGCGCGCGCTGCGCGTGGAAATTGAGTTGTGCAAGACCAGAGGAATATGTGTGCCGGATGGAACTTCAATCTTTGCGGCGGGTTTCGTCGCGAGCGACGCTGTCGTCGATGCGGGTGGGGCATCCGTATTGCCGGTAGCCGGAATGTCCGAGGGCTGTGGTTGCGGTGGAGCTGGAACTGATGGGTCTTGCGTCGAGCGGCTCGGGCTTTGGGGGTTTTGCGGAGCTGGCTGAGTCGCGGGCGGCATCGGTCCAGCATCCTGAGCTGCTGCTGGAATTGCCAAACCGACGACGGCGCCTAACAGGGCGGCGCATCGCAAGCGAAAAACGCGTCTCATTGTGAAATCCTTCACGGAATCTAGTAATTCCGATGCCGTCTCACCTGGCTAAGATGCCCCCAGAATAAACCTCGACGTGACCCGCTACTAGTATTTCCTTGACGCGAGGCAGACGGTGTACGACTAGGACACTGTAACGACTTCGTTGTCACTTGGCCCGATATAATTGTAATTGAGGCATACCCTGGGACCTCTCCCCATAGCGCACCTCAATTCGCCGTCCTCCCTTCGACGGATGACCCTGCTGATCATTGCCGTCACAATGATCGGGTTGGTTGGCGGCTTATTCATGCTTTCGCGCATCCTGCTGATGCGCGGTTTCACCAAGCTGGAAGAGGATTTCGCGCGGGAAAACATGGGGCGCGCTTCGAGCGCACTTACAAACGAGCTCAACACGCTGGACCAAACCACCAGTGAATATGCCTCCTGGGATCTCACCTACGCATTCGTGCATGGCCAAGACCCGGGCTATGTAAAGAGAGAGTTCCCTACCGCGACATTCCAGCAGCTTAAGGTGAGCTTCGTAATTATCTTTGACGCTCAAGATCATGAACTATTCTCCAGAGGATTTGACCTGGCCCGCGCCGGCGAGATTCCAATTCCCAACGGCATCGAACAGTACCTGAGACCCGGATCGCTCCTGCTTACCCATCGAAGCCTCGATAGCAAGGCTGCGGGCATTCTCGGACTTCCTGGCGGTCCGGTTCTGGTGGACTCCAGACCAATTCTGAACAGCGAATCAAAGGGACCGATTGCGGGCACGATGATTATGGGCCGAGCAATCGACGATGCCGAAGTGCAACACCTGGCACAAATCACGCGCATGCCGATCGAGATCCGGCGCCCCGATACGTTCGCCCTGTCTCCGGATTTCCGGGCGGCGACCGCCGCCATTTCTCCAAGCACGCCGATTGTAACGCGCGAACTTAATGGCGAATCTCTGGCTGCTTACGAGGAATTACCGGATATTTACGGCCAGCCCGCGGGAGTCATGCGCGTTCTGCTTCGAAGAACGATCTATCATCAGGGACGCACCAGCTTGATTCAATTTCTCTTGCTGCTAATGGCGGCGGGGTTGTGCTTTGGGGCGGTTACGCTCTCTCTGCTGGAACGATTCGTGATATCCCGAGTAGCTAATTTGACCGAAGACATCACGCGAATCGGCGCCAGCGGTGATCTCTCGGCCCGGCTCGACATCCCGGGCAAGGATGAGCTTGCTTATCTTGGTACCGCCATCAACGGGATGCTCGAGGATCTTGAAAAATCCCAGTTGGAACGCCACGAGGGCCGCACGCGTCTGGCGGTGATGATGGAAAGGATGCCGGCCATTCTGTGGACCACGGACAAAACTTTCCGTTATACATCTGCGACGGGTACGGGCCTGGAGCACCTCGGGCTGCGTTCCGGGGAGCTCGTTGGGAAAACGCTTTTTGAATATTTCCAAACTGATGATCCTGAGTTCCCCTCGATTGCCGCGCAACGACGGGCGCTGGCGGGAGAATCCGTCACCTACGAACTTCAGTGGCAGAAGCGTATCTTCGAATCTCACGTGCAACCGCTACGGAACAGCGAAGGCGAGTTGCTCGGCGTTATCGGCGTCGCGCTTGATATTACCGAGCGCAAACAGCTGGCTGACCAGCTCCGGCAATCACAAAAGATGCAAGCTGTGGGTGAGCTGGCCGGCGGAGTGGCGCACGATTTCAATAATCTTTTGATGGTCGTGAAAGGGCACGCG
The DNA here is from genome assembly GCA_963703675.1 of uncultured Acidobacteriota bacterium. Lineage (GTDB taxonomy): Bacteria > Acidobacteriota > Terriglobia > Acidiferrales > UBA7541 > Palsa-295. The sequence continues at coordinate 325,411 of CAVPFH010000023.1, forward strand.
GAGATGTTACGCGACCGGTTGGCTGCCGCGGGATCAGCCGAGGAGCGAGATCCTGCCTGGCAAAATGTGGTGCAGATACAGCACGCCGCCGAGCGAGCAGCGGCTCTGACGCGGCAATTGCTTGCTTTCAGCCGGATGCAAGTGCTGCAGCCGCGGGTTCTGGATCTGAACGAAGTAGTGGGTGGAATGATTCAGATGGTCTCACGCGTAATTGGCGAAAATATTGAACTGGCGTTTTTGCCCGGCGCTAACCTGGGCTGCGTGAAGGCTGATCCTACGCAAATCGAGCAGGTCGTGCTGAACCTAGTAGTAAATGCGCGCGACGCTATGTCCAAGGGCGGGCGGCTGACTATCGAGACCTCCAACGTTGAACTGGACAACAAGTACGCGGCGCAGCATGCTGTGGTTGAACCTGGTCCTTACATCATGTTGACCGTCAGCGACACCGGTTGCGGGATTGATGCTGCCACACAGGCTCGTATTTTCGAGCCATTTTTCACGACCAAGGAACAGGGACGCGGAACGGGCCTGGGCCTCGCTACCGTGTACGGGGTGGTGAAGCAGAGCGGTGGGTACATTTGGGTCTACAGCGAAGTTGGCCACGGTACTACCTTCAAGATTTACCTGCCGTTGGTAATGGCGCAGTTTGAGAAGAAGGCTACAGAAAAAATTCACAGCGCGCCAGAGCCGGGGACGGAGACGATCCTGTTCGTCGAGGACGAAGAAAGTGTGCGCGAACTGGTCACCGAATATTTGGCGGCTCGTGGGTATCGTGTGCTGGAGGCGTCTGACGGCGTGAAAGCGCTGGAAATTGCTTCGCGGCATGATGGCGAGATTCAGCTGCTGATAACCGACGTGGTGATGCCTCAGTTGAGCGGGCGGGAGCTGGCTTCGCGGGTTTCGGCTGGGCGGCCGGGGTTGAAGGTTCTCTACATCTCCGGGTATACCGACGACAGCATTTTCCGGCATGGCGTGCTAGAAGGCGGCATGGCATTTTTGCAGAAGCCCTTCAATTTGAAAGCGCTCGCCGCGAAAATTCGCGAAGTTCTGAAAGGCGTGCCGGCTGCGGTTGTGCCTAGCGGCGAATCTGACGAGGACTGAGCACACAGGGCGTCAGAATCACACTCCCAACGCGTAAACAAAATTTCCCTTTTGGATTCATTCTTGGACTCCGGACGATCCGCCCCGGTGATCCATCACGTGAGAATGACCGTCTGGCCCGTGAGGTCAAACCGCTTTCTGCAGCGGATGTTGCGGCAGGCGACCAGGTCGTCCATGCGGACCATGTAGGAGCGGGCTTTCGCGAATTTCGCGCGATCGTCCTCGTTGCCGCCTGGCGGGATCTGGCTCTTTTTGTTGCGAGCCATCCAGCGTACCGGATAGACATTTTCCTCGCGGCAGTGCGGGCATGTCAGCGTCATTTGCTTGGTTTCGGGCTTTTCGTCGTAGTAGCGTTTTTCGTCCATAGTTTTAGTCAGCTTTCGAATTATAGTTTGTTTCGTCCAGATTCGCGAATCGCATGCCTGTGTCTTGCCATCGAGGTAGCCAGTATTCGAGGGCTCTCAGCACGTGTTGGCGGTCGCCTTCGAGCATGCGGTGATCGCCATCGTGCAGCAGGACCACGTCGCCCCCCTGCACTCGTTGCAGTCGGCGGATCAGCGGCTGGGGAGAATTGGTTTTCCAATCGGCCGCTGACACTCTCCACATTGCGACGCCGGCTCCGCCTCGGCTGCGCACGATTTCGTCCAGGAACGGGCTGCGATAACCGTACGGTGGGCGCATCCACCGTGGCTTCTTTTGCGTCGCAGACAGAATTGCATCGTCGCAGCGCGATAATTCTTGCTCGATTCCTTGCGAGGACAGAAATGTCAGGCGCGGGTGGGTTTCTGTGTGATTGCCGATCGCGTGGCCGCGTTCGACGATCTCGTCGGCGAGTGCGGGGGCGGCTCGGACGTACTTGCCGATCAGGAAGAACGTGGCTTTTACTTTGTGACGCTCTAGCAGATCGAGCAGCTGCGGGGTGACTGACGGATTCGGGCCATCGTCGAAAGTGATTGCAATCGCGGATGGATCGGCGAGGCGGCGGACAGTCCGGCCAAATAGTTGCGATGAGGGTGCGACTGCGCCCCACGCGAGCATGCCGCTCGCGGCGCACACTCCTCCTGCGACGAACCATCCTGGATTGATCGCCATGCGTCAAATTCTCGCACGCACGTGCGACTCTCGCCAGCGAAAGCTCTCTCGAGGAACATTTTACTTCGGCGGCACGTATAGCATGGGATTTCATTGGGCAGTTTGTTAGGATGGCGCGGATCGCCGCTAAAAATGGACAGCACTCCAGCAGCGCGACACAAAATTCCGGATTGGCTGCGCTGGATGTCTTTGCTGTGGCTTATTTTCTGGTTCGCGGCTTACTGGCGCGCTTGGGGGCCGGCAAATTTTCTGCATCTTTGCGATGTGGCGGTGATCCTTAGTTGCATCGGGATATGGGATCGCAATCCGTTGCTGATATCGAGTCAGGCAGTTTCGTCCGTCGTGATAGATCTTGTCTGGTCGTTCGACGTGGCCGCGCGAATCTTGCTCGGCCGGCACGCTATTGGCGGAACGGAATATCTTTTCGATTCCACGTACCCGCTGTGGGTGCGAACGCTTTCGCTGTTCCACATCGTGATGCCTGTTATTTTGATTTGGTCGCTGAACAGGTTGGGCTACAACCGCCGCGGATGGAAACTGCAAGCTGCTATTGCCCTGCCTATTCTGATTGCTTCGAGGTTCTTCACGCCGAAGGACAATCTGAATTTCGCGGTTGCTGATCCTTTTTTCCACCGCAGCCTCGGGCCGGCTCCGGTGCACATCGCGATTACTTATCTTGCGCTGGTGCTGGCGATTTATTTGCCTACTCACCTTTTATTGGTCCGCTTGTTTCCGCCGCCGCGTAGAGAGTCGTAGCCCAGCTAGTGGTGCTTATGGACCGGTCCGCATCGTCGAGCTCTTTTTATTGTGTTTGGCGGATCGCGCGGAGGTCAATTCCCAGTTGCTGGCATTTCTTGTACAGGTGGCTGCGCTCCAGGCCTAGCGCTTTTGCTGTGTTGGTCATGTGGTGGTGGTGTAGTTTTAATTCTTCAAGCAGGGTTTCGCGTTCGAAGGCTTCTACTCGTTGCGCTAGCGGGCCCGTTCCTAATGCCGTGGAGAAAGTAGATGCGCGAGCGTGGGCTGATACTGCTGTGCGCGGCAGCGCCCGCGTGACGCTTTCCGCGTCGACTACCTCGCCTGGCGGCGACATCAGCAGCGCGCGCTCGATTACGTTGCGCAACTCGCGCACGTTTCCTGGCCACGCATATCCTTCCAATTCGGTCATCGCTTCGGGCGAGAATCTTTTCAGCTTCCAGTTGTTCTGCTCTTCCAGTTGGCGCACGAAATGCTCGGCCAGCACGCGAATATCCTCACGCCGCTCGCGCAGCGGCGGCAAGTTGATCGGGAACACGAAAACTCGGTGATACAGGTCTTCGCGGAAGAGCCCTTGGCGCACTTGTTCCTCGAGATTGCGATGCGTGGCGACGACGACCCGCACGTCGACCGGGAATGGCTTATCGCCACCTACTCGCTCGATTTCGCCTTCCTCCAGTACGCGCAGCAGTTTCGCCTGCATTGTGGGCGGCATGTCGCCGATTTCATCCAGGAATAGCGTGCCGTGGTGGGCTTGTTCGAATTTTCCGGTGTGGCGGGAGGCCGCGCCGGTGAATGATCCCTTCTCGTGGCCGAAAAGTTCAGTTTCCATCAGTTCGCTTGGAACCGCAGCACAATTCAGCGAGATGAATGGGCCTGCGCCGCGCGGGCTTTTTTCGTGCAACGTGCGTGCGATCAATTCCTTGCCTGTGCCGGTTTCGCCACGAATGCAGACGCGCGTTTCGCTTGCGGCGACTTGATCCACCTGAGCCATTACTTCTTTCATCGCGGGACTGGCCCAGACGATGTGATGGCGGCCGAGCCTGCGCTTGAGATCGCGATTTTCTTCTTCTAGATGTTTCAAGCGCAGCGCATTTTCCACCGTCAGCAGAAGCTTTTCTGTTGATATAGGCTTTTCCAGAAAATCGCTGGCGCCCGTGCGTGTGGCTTTCACCGCCATTTCGATGGAAGCTTGGCCGGACATCATTACTACGGGCGTTGCGAGGCCGATTGCTTTGAAATCTTCGAGCAGCGCGATGCCGTCGCGTCCGGGCATTACTACGTCTGAAAGAATCAGATCGAAACGTTCCGTTTTTGCGAGTTCTAAAGCGCGGGCTGCGTTGTCACAAACTGCGGCCTCATGTCCGGCGAGGCGAAAAGCGCGGGCGAGCGACGCCAGAGTATTCGCGTCGTCATCGATGATCAGGATGCTGGCTTTCGCGGGCACGGGCGGTTAGGCCTCGTCCTCTTTTTTTCCCAAGACCATGGGAAATCCCTGGAGCGTGTGCGACGGCTTGATGGGCAGTGCGATGTGAAAAGTGGTGCCGACGCCGGTTTCGCTTTCGACGGAAATGCTGCCGCCGTGATCCACGACGACGGCTTGCACGATGGCCAGGCCGAGTCCTGTGCCGTGCTGTTTGGTGGTGTAGTAAGGCGTGAATAAACGTTCGGATTCTTCGGGCGTCAGGCCTGTGCCGGTGTCCGAAACTTCCAGCGAAACTTCATGATGGTGATGCTGCGTGCGCAACATTACGATTCCGCCCGCGGGCATTGCGTCCATCGCGTTAAAGACGAGATTTTCTACGACGCGATGAAGCAGCGTCGCGTCCGCCTGAATCGTGGGGAGGTGTTCTTCCAGATGCAATTCCGGAGTGATCGCAGGACGGCCTACGGCGCTGAATTGCGCTTCGAATAATTTCACCACGTTGCGCACGATTTCGTTCAGGTTCACCGGACCCAGTTCGGGGTGCGGCATTTTGGCGAAATCGCTGAAACGGCCGACGATGGTTTTCAGGTTTTCGATTTCCGTCAGCAGGATGGCGGTCGATTCACGGAAAATTTCGTCGAACTGCGCGGAATTCTGGTCGCGGGCTTTTTGCAAGTTCTCTACCGTGGTCAGCAACGGGAAGAGCGGATTTTTCAATTCGTGGGCCAGGCGCCGCGCCAATTCCCGCCAGGCTGCCACGCGCTCTGCCTGCACCAGGCGCTCGCGCTGTTCGACGAGTTGCTCGGTCATGCGATTGAAGGATTTGGCGAGCTGCCCGATCTCATCCTGGCCCTGCACATCGACTCTGGTGTCCCACTTTCCTCCCGCGACTTCCCTTGCGCCCTCCGCCAATTTCTGCACCGGCCGTGTGACTCGCGAGGCTCCCCACCAACTTAGTAGCAGGCCGAACAACAAACCCACCGCTACTACGCCCAAAGCTAGCCAGCGAATCCGCCGTTCCAAACTCACGACCATGTGCTGCGAACTGCCGACAAACAGGATGCCCAGAAGTTCTTTGGAACGTCCGAGCAGCGGCCAGGCGTGAAATATCTCGGAGTTTGCGGGGTCGATTGACCAATCGATTTTGAAGCTTTGCTCGACGGGATTCGCTTTCTCTTTCTCCACCAGCGCCGCGAAACGGTCGGCGTCCTGCGCGTTTCCGTTGGCATCGATCAAATTCGTTTCTTGATATTCAGGATCGAGATTCAGATACAGCAGGGCGCGCATATTCGAGGGCAGCACCAGCGAGGCCAGGAATTCCTTGCCCAGTCGTTCGCCACCGACGACATAGAGATCCCGGTCGCCGACGCGTACCGTTGCTACTGACAATAAAGCGAGCGTGGGACCCGCTTCTGTATCCATCTTCGTCAAAAATGCGCCGCGCGCAGTCCAGTCCTCCGGCTTCGTGACCCATTCCATTTTGTAATTGAAGCGCGCAGGGGATTCTTCGGAGGAAATAATGGTGCCGTCGTTGCTGACGAGATCGAGGATATCGAGCTGATGGGATCGCGCAATGCCGTGGGCGTCGTTAACATAGACCGACACGTCGGCGTTCGGCCGGCTGAGGTCAATCGCCATGCGCACTGTAGCTTCGGCGTCGGCAATTCCCTTCACGCGCTCGACGACGTCCTTGCCGCGGCGCTGAAATTCGCGCTGGAACTGGGCGAGAAGCGCATCGCTATGTTCGCGGTTCAGCTCTTCGAAGGCATGGCGAGTCACGATGCTCACACCAGCGGCCACCAATGCTACCGAAAGCAGCAGTGCTGCGATGAAGCTGACGAAAAGCCTGGTGCGAAACGTCACGATTTGCCTTTGGCCGCGCAATTATTTCCTGGTGCTTGCCTGGCTTGGCGCGCTCGCACTACAAACAGTTGTGCAAATGTCGAAGAGCTCTTCATTGTTGTTTATTGTTTACCGGCTGCGGTGTCCGGATCGAGCCACACGTCCGCTAGTGGCCAGGGCTCGCCGGGATCCGGAACCGTCCAGTCTCGCACGCGCGCGCTCAAGCCATAGACTCGCGGCATCCACACCAGTGGGACCACGGCGAAGGAGTTCAGGATAGTGCGTTGCTCATTATAAACGTCCTCTGGCGAGGGCGAGTCCGCAATGGCGCTGGAACTCGTGCCCGCTATCTTCAGTGCAGCAGCGTAATCCTGAAGAAAACTCTTAATCGCATCTCCAGGAAGCGGCGAGGGCATGCGCCATCGGATCAGTTGCGCATCGATGCGACGCGGCGGCGAGGTGGCACGGGTCTTCTCGAGCTTGGCACTTGGAATCGCTTGCACAGTCATGGGAATTCCGGCTTCCTTTGCATTCACCACAATACGTTCAGCCACACTTTGCTCTAGCGGATCAGCGGAATCATATCCCAACACCAATGTCTGGGAAGATGAGATTTGCAACCTAAGTTCTTTGGCGCGCGATGCGTCTGAGGCGGTTCCAAAGAGGAACGCGGTTCCGCTGGACCATTGCGGCAGCAGGCCACCTGCGGGTTCGCCCGTTTTTTGCAGGATGAAGTTTACAATGGCAGCGCGGTCGATGGACTGCGCTATCGCTTCGCGAATTCGTATATCGCGGCCTGCCGTGCTGTCAGGGCTGTTGAAGACTAGCGCCAGTAATTCATCGGGTTTCGAAATACTGACGCGGACGCCGTGCTCCGATGCGCCGCGCGCATCTTGTGGTGGAATCTCGGCGAAGTCTGTCTTGTTCAATTGCAAGTCAAGCAAACGTTCGCGCGCCGGAACACCCATGACGATTTCGATGGAGTCCAGGAAAGGACGCCCTTCGCGAAAGCCGTTGTTCGCATCAAGCATCGCGCGCTTCCCTGGTTCCCATGTTGCAACGTGGAATGGTCCTCTGCCCGGCTCGCCGGCGAAGGTACCATCGGCGTCGCGGTGATCGTATATGAGTGCGTCAATCTGGATTTTTGCCGCCGCTTCTTCATGCATCGTGGCGGCCAGTGCCGGATTGAGGGAAGCAACGGTCGCGCCAATTTCCACATGGAGAGTTCCGCTATAACGCGGCCTCCGCGCAGTTCGCCCGGGTGACGCAACGAGCACGAAAAACAATGCGAAGCTAATGGCTGCAAGTCGCCGCGACAATATATGCCTCGTAATTCTTAGTCTTGAGGTTGTACACCACCGCCCGCGCTGAAGCTGGCGCGCTTCCCTGTGTGATTGAGATTACCGGCCCTTCGGTTGCGATTGGCGCGCCGGAAGCGGTAAATTGACGGTCTTTAGATTCAAAACTTTGGAGCGAATCAGGCTGGGTCCAGTCGCCTGTACCAGTTTCTAAATATGCTCTCAGGCCCGCACAAGGTGAGCCAAGTTCAACGGAAACTCCTGTATCGAAACCCATAATTGTCACCCCGCTGTTCGTCGGGGTGCCGGTTCCCAAGCATTCTAGGGTCTCCGGTTCTATAAGTTCGCCCGCGCACGTTATATCGCCGAGATAGGCGCGCTTCCCGTCATTATCAATAGCGCCGAGAAGATCACGGCGCGGCGAGTGAGAAATCGAAATGGCTTGGCTGAAGCGCCAACCGCCATCTTGCGCACGATAATAAGCCAGCCGATCGGGCTCCAAAATCGCGAGCAACGAAGGGTTCCCGGCAGCGTCGACAGCAAGAAGCTGAAAATCGAGGAATTTTGTTGGCTGCTGCCAAATCAAGCGCTTATCGAGCGTGAGTGTGCCCAAGTTCTGTTCGGCTATGCCGGGGACCGGTTTAGGTGCGGCGACAATTGCAATTTGCGTCTGGACATTAGGTTCCACGCCGCTGCGGAGCTCCGCGATCAGGACGTGACCTTCAACGCTCTGAGATATGGTGAACTGCACGTTCGCGGCTGGCTCCGACACCGAAGAATCGGAATTCGCAAAATGGAAACTGCGATTTTTCAGCTTGGTTTCTAGTGCGGCTTGAACGTTGCCAGCTTCTGAGGCACTGAGGTCCGAGATATTTTTGGTTTCGAGCGACAGAGCATGCATCGGGCTGACGTCGGCTGCGATCTCGTCCGCTAGCCGGCTCACAGCTTCATCCCACTGCGGGGGGAGCTGGGTGGGAGTTTGCGCGGCGACGGCGTGCGGGCAGGCGACAAAGCAAATTGCGATTAATGCTGTCTGAAATTGGAGAAGGAGTCGGCGGGAAGACCGCATCAGTTTGTGCGAATCGTGAAGCGCGTTCGCGAATCGTCATATTAGCATATCGCCTCTGAGAGTAAGTTGCGGCCACGCGGATGCGTGCGCACCGGCTGGGCGGCTGCGGTTCGCGTTTCGGATGGGAGCTGCGCTGATTTTATTTACTAGCGTCCAGCCTTGATGCGCACCGCAGCCACCCGCAAGGGTATTTGCCGGTATCGCTCCCGAACTTGGGCCTCTTTTCTTCTTCGGTACATACTGCGAAGAGCCCGTTCGGAATCCTTACGTTACGGCCTTCCATTGGCGCGTGTTGGTGGATCATTCATCCCTGCCATGCTCGCCGCGCTTTGCGCTGACTTCAGCACGTCGTTAGTGAAGAAAAATTTTCCGTCGGTTGGGACCATCATGATTTGCACGCGGTCGCTGAGGCGCTGAGCTACCGTCAATTGCACCAGCATCGGATTCGCTTTTAGCGCTGATGCTTCCAGTTGCAGTTTTTCGGCATCGGCTTGCGACGTCATGCGAATCTGGTTCGCCTCCGCGTCGGCGAGCAGGTTCTCACGCTCTTTTTCCGCTTTGCCGTCGATCACTTTCGCTTGCGCTGCCGCTTCTGCGCCTTTGATGATTTCTTCATTCTGTGCGTCTGCGAGGAGCGCGCGACGCTGCTGCTCGGCTTTGCTGTCAATAACCTTGGCTTGGGCTTCGGCTTCGGCGTTTTTCACGCGGGCTTGTGCGGCTGCGTCGGCGTCTTCGATCGTGGTTTGCTTTCGGGCTTCGGCTTCGAGACGTGATTGCTCGATTTGTTTTTGTTTTAGTGGCAGGGTGTATTGCATGGAATCCGATTCCGCCTGGGCCATTAGAACGCGTGTGCGTGCGTCCGCCTCTGCGTGTTTGATCTGGCGCACTTTTTGCGCTTCGGCTTGAGATTCGGCGATCTTGACTTTTTTCTGTTCGATGCTTTGATCCACTGTGACGCGGTCGTCTTCCTGTTCTTTCAGCAGCAGGCCCTGGAGGCCTTGCGCGTATTCTTCCGGTAGCTGCACCTTGCGCAACAGCACTTCCTTTACGATGATTTGATCTTGCGCCAGCCGCGCTGTGATGGCTTGCGTGGCGCGAGCGTGGAATTCGTCGCGCTTCGTGGAGAAAACGTCGCGAACCATATAGTTCGGGCTTATGTCGCGAAAGATACTGGTGACTACCGGCCCGACGATTTGCTCGTCGATCGGCTGCGGGAGCGTGGCTTGCACGTAATCCAGGTGGCGGGGATCGAGGCGGTAACGTACCGTCACCGCCAGGCCGACTGAGAGTCCTTCGCGAGCTTCGACTGTGAGCACTTCGAGACCTTTATCGTGTGGGTTGAGGCACGCTGCGGTGGAATATACCTTGTCGCGGATGTCGAACAATTGGGCGTGCTCGATTAGCGGGACGATCAGGTGCGTGCCGGGGTACAGAGTTCCGGGGCGGACGCCGGAGATTTGGCTGATGCGCACCGCGGCGTAGCCGTCCGGGACAACCAGGATGGCTTTTCCCGCGAGACTGCAGAGCGCTGCCAGCGTCAGCAATTTTGCTGCGATGGACCATCTTATGGAGCGACGTTGCCCTGTGCGGCGCGGCGGCAAATGAAAAGTTGGACGCGGTGGCGGAATTGGCTCGGCCTCGGTTAACACTGGCTGCGAGGTACCTTCCGTTGGTACCGCTGTGCGTTCGGTGGCCGCGCTGTCGGGTGCGCTTGGAGCGCGCCGCAGGATGCGGTTTAGCTCAAACGCTAGGTAAGTGTCGTAGAGCACCACGATAGCTGCGGCGCCGAGAAAACCAAAACTGATTGCGAACAATAGAACCCGTAAGAAGAGCATGTGACGCCTCCACTACCTGTCGTGCCTCAGGGCAGGCCGGCGCTGCGCATGTTGCCCGTATCACTCGCCGAACGGCTGTGAGGCGACTGTCTCCATCTTTGAGCTTGCTGCTTGCGAGTCGCTCCGCGCGGGCATCAGGCGCATCATCATTACCAAGCTGAGCCATTCCAGCCCCAGCGCCACCGCGAATGAGACGAAAATCGCACCCGCCACTCCGACGAAATTGATTGTGTATTCCATGACCGTCCTCCGTTGTGACTGGGCCGCACGATGATAAATGCAGGAGTAGCGCCATTTTCTTAGGCTGCTGTACTTCCGGCGGCAGGCGCGCTGAGTCACCAATCTTTTCAATGATTTGCGGATTGAATCTCACAAGCGACGAGGTAGCCGTGACTGAGGCGGAACCCGCATGGGCGTGGTAGCGGCAACACGTCGTGGAAAACAACACTCAATCGAAGTGTCATGCGCCAAAGCGAGCTAGCTGCGTTAGTCGAGGCATACGCTAAAAGGGCCTGCGTCTGCTAGACTTGGTCTTAGGGGTTTGCGATGGCTTCGCCGTCACCAACTGGCGATCGAGATCATGCCGTGGATCAGCCTCCAAGTTACGGAGCGCACCCGCCAGGAAATCAGCGCCTGCGCACGGAGCCAGCCGCGAGCGGTTTCCGCCTCGGCCACATTTTCGGTATTCCGATCTACCTGCACGCCAGCTGGCTGATCATCTTCCTGCTGATCACCGTCACGCTCGCAAAACAGTTCACGTCGCAACATCCAGGATGGTCGCAGCAACAGCACTGGGCGCTGGGGATCATCACCAGCGTGCTTTTTTTCTGCTCGGTGGTGTTTCACGAAGTGAGCCACAGCGTGATCGCCAAGTATTACCGCATCCCGGTGGATTCCATCACGCTGTTCATTTTCGGCGGACTGTCGCGCATTTCGCGTGACCCGACCAAGCCGATGCAGGAATTTAACATCGCGATTGCCGGGCCGCTCTCGAGCCTTTTTTTGGGTGGCTCTTTTTGGCTCGTTGCACATTATTTTCACGGCAATGAATTGATCGTCGCGGCCTGTACCTGGCTGTGGCAGATCAACGTTTGGCTCGCATTGTTTAATCTGATTCCAGGATTTCCGCTCGACGGCGGACGTATCCTGCGCGGAATTGCCTGGGGAATTACCGGTGATTTCACGCGGGCCACCAAGATCGCGTCGAACGCGGGACGATTATTCGCTTACTTGATGATTTTCATCGGCGTGTGGCAGGCCTTCAACGGCAATCCGATCGGCGGGTTGTGGATTGGGTTTATCGGTTGGTTCTTGCTGAGCGCGGCGAGAGAGAGCTATGCGCAAGTGGCCATACGCAACACACTGACAGGCTTAATTGCTTCCGACGTTATGACGCAGGACGTGCCGACCGTGGAACGAAACATTTCGGTGGAGGACTATGTGCACGAAGTGCTGCGTACCGGGCGGCGCTGCCACATTGTCACTGGTGCGGGACGGCCTGTTGGTTTGGTCACCTTGCACTCCGCGCGTACTTTGCCGCGCGACGAGTGGGCGAATACTTCGATTCAAGCTGTGATGATGCCTATCGACCACGTGCATTCCGCCACGCCACAGGAACCGGCGCTGGGCGTGCTCGAACGTATGCAGGCTGAGGACGTTAATCAGATGCCGGTGGTCTCCGACGGGCAAATTGTGGGGATGGTCGCGCGCGACACGATTTTGCGCGTGCTGCAGACGCGCCTGCAGCTAGGGCATCTCGCCTCATAGCCACGGCCTGCCAAATATAATGCTGATGAATTCCAGGCAACCACACCCCCGAGGCTGAAGCGTTCAAGCTGGAAAGCAGGCATGCTCAATCGTTCGGCTGATCTGCGCAGGTTTCGAGGAGTCGACTATCAGCGAATTTGACGGACAGCAACAGCCGGCCGATCAACCTCATATCTCCCGCCGGGGCTTTAACAAATATTTAGGAATTGCAAGCGCGATTGCGGCCATTGGCGCGTTGGCGGCCTATTGGACTCGACGTCACGCTGCACTGCCTGTCGCGGTCGTCGCGCAGGTTGGCGAAATTCCTGTGGGTGGCTCAACGGTATTCTCGTATCCGGCTGACGACCGGCCTTGTTTTCTGCTGCGGCCGGCGGAAGACATTTATCTCGGCTTCAGCCGTCTTTGTACACATCACACTTGCCCTGTATTTTTTCGACCCGAGCAGAACGTTTTTGCTTGTCCATGCCACGGAGGGGTGTTCTCCGCGACGAATGGCGCTGTGCTTGATGGACCGCCGCCTAAACCGTTGCCGCAGGTAATTCTTGAACGTCGCGGGAACGATATTGTGGCTGTTGGGTTCGTCCATAGTTAGCTGGTTGTGCACTTGCCAAGCGGGGACGCAGCAAGCAGCGCCCCTACGGCTATTTCGCTCGGTGGTTGCAGATTTCTAGACCACGCCATTAGTGGATATATTCTCGATAGGGACATTTCCTGGGATTACTAATGTTGGGGTGGGGCTGGGTAACGTGCGGCTTTTGCTTCTACGCCTTCAGTTACTGTGACGATTACGTCTGCGGGAATATTGGTCAATATCTGCGTGTAGCCGCTGGGCCAGTGAATCGTCAGTGAGTCTACGTGGTCGTGTTTGCCCAGGCCGAAATAAATGCGCGGGTCCTGCGCCGAGCAGTAGCTCATGCCACCTTTGGCCTGGTCATAACTCGTGAAATCACCGGCTGTCAATTTCAGTGAAGCGCCGTTGCCGTCGCGATTGGATGTTATTCCGACTAGTCGTACGGCGATCCAGTGATTGTCTTTCGCTTGCGGCGAACTGCCGCCTTCATTTCTGAAAAGCTGGGCGTCTTCGCCGTTGTTGCTGACCAGAAAATCCTGCCAGCCGTCGTTGTCATAGTCGCCGACCGCCAGACCTCGTCCTACGCGCGGGGCGCGAAAGTCCTGGCCCTCGGTTTTAGTTGCGTCCACGAAACGGCCCTGGCCCAGATTGCGATAAAGGGTCTTTTCTTCCTCGTACTTCACTTCGGGATGATAAATCGGGATGTTATCCAGAATGTGGCCGTTGACGACCAGCAAGTCGCGCCAGCCGTCGTTGTCGAAATCGAAAAAGCGCGCGCCGAAGGCGCTGTTCAGGATGTTGGTCTGGCCCACGCCGGACGCAATCGTGTAATCCGTGAAGGTCCCGTCTCCATTGTTGCGATACATGCGATTCAGCTCGAAATCAAGGTGACTGACGAAAAGGTAGAGTAAACCGTTGTTCATCACGTCGGCGGCGTCCGCGCTCATTCCCGCTTCGCTGCGTCCGTCCTCGCTGAAGCCGGCACCTGACTTGTAGGTGGCGTCGCGGAACGTCCCGTCGCCATTGTTGTAGTACAGAAAATTGCGCTGCGTGTCATTGGCGATAAAAATGTCCGGCCAACTATCGCCGTTCAAGTCCGCGAGGACTACCGCCAGGCTCTTGCCGTCCGTATTCTTCAGGCCGGCTTTTTCAGTAACGTCGGTGAAGGTGCCGTCGCCATTGTTGTGAAACAGCTTCGCTGACGAACCGTGAAAGCTGTCGGGATGGCAATAGGCGCTGGTGTGCGGAACATCTTTCATGCCGGGACGAATATCTCCGCATAGCACGGGATGATCGACGTCGTATTGCACGTAATTCGTGACCAACAGGTCGAGCTTGCCGTCGTGGTCGTAGTCAAACCAGCCTGCGGCCGTGCCCCAGTTACCGTCATTGCCCACCCCGGCTTTTGCGGTCACGTCGGCGAACGTTCCATCGCCATTGTTGTGAAGGAGCACGGAGTGGCGATAGCCGGTCATATAGATGTCCGGGAATCCGTCGTTGTCGTAGTCGCCGACAGCCACGCCGAAGAACATTGTTCCGTCCGTATGAATTTTGCTTTGCGTCGTCACGTCCGTGAATGTGCCATCGCGATTGTTACGGTAGAGCGCCGGCTGGGGTGGCGTATCCGGATGAAAAAATGGCGTATAACCACTGTTCACGAAGAATGCATCGAGATAGCCGTCCTGGTTGTAGTCGATCCACGCGACGCCTGCGCCCATGGTCTCCGGATACAGTCTTTGCGGGGATGCGGCGCGTTCATGATGAAAATGAATTCCGGCCTGATGGGTAACGTCGCGAAATTGGACATGATATGGATTCATGATTTCGCTGCGATGCCGCAGTTTGATGGTGTCGTCGTCTTGATCCTGCCTTGCAGACTGGTCCTTCTGTTTTGTTGCTGCGGCGTACGGAACTCGCGAATTGGTGAAACTCGCGAACGCCGCTCTGGCGGAGGATCCGATGAATTGCGCCCATAGTTCGCCGGTGGCGAGCAAGAGAATGGTAGCTGCGATCAAAATGGAACAGTTGACAGACGAGCGGCGCAATTTCATTGCCCAAGAATTCTATCAGTATGATGAAATGCCGCGCCATTTCGTCGCCTTAAGGGTCCAAGTCTTTTAACGCCGTTTCGGTGGCAGCAGTCCAGACGAGCGGCGTAACTCACGTTGGAGGCGCTGTCCTCGGGTCCGCAATTGCGATTCTTTTCAAGGACCCGAATGCTCGCCAGCTAGCACGCTCTGGGTCTAGCGCCTCACGTAATACACGCTACATAGAGCGGGTAATTCCGCACTGCGCGTGATTTACTCACTCCGCCTTGCCAAATCACTTTCGCCTGCGCCGTAGCCTCCTAGCCTTCGATGATTTCTTGGTTCTGCGTAAGGCCCGTGCGCGGCTTCCGCGTCTTAAATTGGTGTTCTGCGTGCGAGCTTCGGCCTCCAGACGCTGATCGTGAGAGTTCGTTTCTGCTTCAGTGGCAGCGTCCCCATCTGGCTGATGGAACTCCAATCGTCTTGCGTTTCAACTCGGAACGATCCGGAGCAAAATTACACACCGCTGACGTTACACGCACTCGGTTCCACTGCAGAGTGGTGCGCGTTACTGTGGAATTCTTATTGCGAACGGCAGTTTCGTGTTGACTCTGCAAGAGGTCAGATATACCTTCTCGTCATTCAAACGGGGTGGGGGCCCTAGTCCAGAAGTGCTGCGCCAATATTTCCATAAATTCGTGAAAGAAACGTCGACGGAGACTGTTTCGTTTTCCGGTGAAGTACAGAGTGCGCGGTCTGCGCGTACGGCAGGTGTAAAGCTTCGCGCATGCTCCCAGATGAACGCATCTGTCCTTGGGTTCCTCGCCGTAACTTTTCTCTTCAGCATCGCAGCTCAAGCGCGAGCAGGCGCGAACACTCTTTTGCCGGCAGTCGCTGCTAAGCCCTTCGCCGCGGCTGGCGCAAAAAAAGTAATTATTGATACGGATCCCGGCACCGACGATGCACTTGCGATTCTGCTTGCGCTAAATTCGCCGGAGCTTGATGTTCGCGCGCTCACGGTCGTTCCCGGCAACGTTACCGCGCAACAGGGGCTGGAAAATGCGTTGAAGCTGGCGTCCCTCACCAATCACTGCGACATTCCCGTCGCTGGCGGCGCCCAGCATCCATTGTTCCAGAAGCTGATTACAGCGGAATTTTGGCATGGCGCGAATGGCTTGGCTAATGTGGAGCTACCAGCCAGCAAATGCAAAGCCGACCCGCGGTTTGGACCTGACCTGATCATTCAGATGATTCACGACGCGCCGCACGAAATCACGCTGGTGCCGGTGGGTCCTCTGACGAATATTGCGTTGGCAGTCGAAAAAGACCCCTCCATCGTGCCGCTGGTTAAAGAAGTTGTGATCATGGGCGGGTCAATTTCCGGCGGCAATGTGAATGCTGCCGCTGAAGCCAACATCTATAACGATCCCGAAGCTGCGCAGATTGTGTTTCAGGCTGGGTGGCGTTTGACCATGGTAGGGCTCGACGTCGGCGACAAGACGCTTTATGGCCATGCGCAATTGGACGAACTTTCCAAGACACATGGGCCGGAAAATGATTTCGCCGTCAAAGTTCTGACGTATTTGCTGGGTCTCGAAGCCAAGTATGGCAACGGCGGCGGTTCACCGATGTACGATCCGCTTGCCGTGGGCGCAGCTATCGATCCTTCGATTGTGACCACTCAAGCCATGCACGTCGACGTTGAAACGCGTGGCGAGTTTTCGCGGGGTGAGACCGTTGCGAATCGCCGTAACGCTGTCGAGGACAACGTGCTTCACGGCGACCGGTACGTGATCGAAGGCATAAGGCCCGTCAAGCCAAACGTGCAAGTCTGCACGGGTGTGAATGCGGACAAATTTTTGCAGCTGCTGAATTCGCGGCTGCAAGGAAAATAGGCCGGTTTTTTTCAGTTCGAGGATTTGCGCTTGATGTCGTGCGTGCTAAATCGGTTTAACGCTGAGGAGAGCATCGATGAAAACGTGGAAAAGTGTGTACCTCGCACTAACGCTGGTACTTTCGCTGTTTGTCGTTACCAATGCCCACGCGCAAACGTTGCAGAACGGCGCGGTACGCGGCACGGTGTACGACACATCGCATTCGATTGTGCCGTCGGCTAGAGTAAACCTCAGCAATCCCGCCAGGGGTTTCACCCGCGATCAAACAGTGGGCGCGGACGGTTACTTCTCCTTCGATAACGTTCCCCCGGGCGTCTACAAGATTCACGCGGACGCGGACGGCTTCGCGGCCAGCGAAATCACTGACATCCACGTGGAGGTCGGATCGTCCATTGCCCTGGATGTGACTCTACCCGTCAAGGGACAGACGCAGACAGTGACCGTGACGGCCGAGGCAACCGGCGCAGTGGACACATCTACCGCGGGCATCAATCAGGTGATTAACCAGCGCGACCTGGAAAATCTCCCGCTTTCAGGCCGGGACTACCGCGACTTGGCGGAGTTGAGCTCTTCGGCACAGGTGGTGCCTGGCTTGCGCGGCGGCATTCGTTTGGGCGGCCAGCAGAGTGACTACGCTTCGCTAGTAATTGACGGGCAGGACAGCTTTAACAATTTCTTCGGCGAGTTTTTTGGCTCCCTTGAGACCAAGAACTTCACCGTGCCGCTGGAGTCCGTACAGGAATTCCAGGTGGTAACCAACGGTTTCGCGCCAGAATTCGGCCACGCGACCGGCGGTCTCGTAAACGTGGTAACGAAGTCGGGTACCAACGAGGTTCATGGCGAAGCTCATGAGTATTACCGTGGCAACAATCTCACAGCGACGGATGCAATCGGTAATCCACCTAATATCACCAATCAAAATCAGTTTGGAGGTTCGGTCGGCTTTCCGATTCACAAGAACCGCCAGTTTCTGTTTCTCGCCACGGACATCCAGAGGGAGAATGGCCCTCTAGCGACCAATTTTTGCAGTGGCGTGTCCACAGCGGACTGTAACTCGGCGTTTGCCTTGTCCACCATCACGGGACCTGTGTTCGCGAACTGCACCGGTCCCGCGCCCGGAGGTACATGCGCCAGTGGCCAAATCCCGCTTCCGGGAGCGTCAACAACTGGATTTTCCTTGCCGGCTGGCTGCGCATCCTCCCCGACGGCAGGTCAATCGTTCTTGAACGCGTGCTTTGGCGTTAATTCACTCGCGGACTTTCAAAAGTCCAGCAACCAACTTCAGAATTTATTCACGCTCCTGGGCCACTATGATTATCAGTTCAGCCCGGCCAACCACTTCAGCATCCGCGGTTACGGTACCAAGAACCATACCAGCGGCTTTACGGGCGGCTTGGGTCAAAATGAGATACCGGCCGACTTCAGCGAAACGGAAAACTTCATAAACCAGGGCATCAGCGGCGTGTTCTCTCTGAATACTGTGCTTGGCCGCAAGGTCAACGAAATCCGGGTCAGCGTCGAAGGCGAAACCCGCAAGCGACACTCCAATGCTCCCGGTACACCCACTATCTTGATTTGCGCCTTTGGTCCGTGCAGTGCTGGAAGCGTTAACTCGAGCTATCTCTTTGGGCAACGCTACTATCTGCCCATCAACGGCGACGGCGGCAAACTGCAGGCTGCCGACAACTTCTCCTACTCCTTCGGAAAACACGACATGAAGTTCGGGGGCGACACGGACACTTACACCGACCGCAAAGATACGTTTGTCGGCTGGTCTTCGGGGCAGTACGAGTTCGATTCACTGACTGATTTTCAGGCCGGCAACGCGCAGGCCTTGATTCAAAACCTCGGCCTGAACGGCAAACCGCTTTTCGCTTCGGGAACCCTGTACAACAATTACAACTCGACGCTCGGACTGTATTGGCAGGACAAATGGCAAATCACGCCACGCATTACCCTCACCTACGGCCTGCGTTGGGAGGGATCGTGGTATCCACAGCCGCAAACGGCATTTCCGGGCACCGCGACGTATGCCGGCACCGGATCAAGCACACATGAAATCGGCGTTCCACAGCGCGTCCCCGATGATTTCAAACAATTTGGTCCGCGTATCGGCCTGGCCTGGAATGTGGGCTCAACTGAGTCACCAACCATCGTCCGCGCTTCTTGGGGCTATTACTACGCTCAGATCCCGCTGCTTTTCATGCCTACCGCAGGAGGCGGGAGGACCGTGGGATTGTTCTGTTTCTTCAACTCGGGCTGTCTACCTTCCCCTCAATTTCCGTACCTGTTCCCCAGCAGCACGACTCTGGGTGTCAATCAGCTTTGCAGCACACCCGACCCGTCCAACGGAGTTATCTACGGTTGCCCGGGACCCAACCTTGTGGATCCGAATTTCAGGGATCCACAGATTTCAAACCTTACGGCAGGTATAGAACACACCTTCGCTCGCAGTTGGACCGTAACCGCGACGTTCGCGTGGGTTAATTCGCAACACTTGAGAACTGGTGGGTACGGTTCTGAAGAAGCGTGGTATCGGAACTTTGTTCGGTGTGGAGGGACGGGTCAGCCGCCTGCGACTGATGCTTTTGGCCGTTCTATCCTTTGCGGACCTCTGGACCCCACGTTAGCCATTAGCACGAACACAACCGCGAGCTATGCGCACGGCAACTACGAGTCGGCCGTCTTAAATGTCACCAAGCGGTTCTCGAACCACTTCCAGGTGTTCGCGAACTATATTTGGTCCGAGAATAAAGACAATGGCGCTAGCGAGCGCGATACCGACACTTATTTCGGGCAGCAAGATCCTTTCAACCTCAATCTGGATTACGGCCGAAATGGATTGGACGTCAAACATCAATTCAAAGCCGCTGGTGTTTACGATCTTCCGTGGGGCTTTGCGGTCAGTTCCAGCGTGATAGCTCACACGGGCGTCCCGTATCCTCTTTACATCAATACAGACGTAAACGGAGATACGGTCGCCAATTCCGGCTATTCGCACAATAACGACCGTCCTAGCCTCACTCTGAATAACGGCAAGACCGTGCTGGTGGATCGGTATCCTTTCAACCAACCGGGATTCGCGGAGTGGGATGGCCGGTTGCAAAAGGACTTCGCTCTGGGAGAGCGATATCGGATTCAGCTATCGGGAGATTTCTTCAATATCACGAACCGGCACAATGTTTACTCAAACCCGGACACCAGCGCGACGATCTCGTATTCAGCTAACTGCACCCCATGGGCGACCCTTTTCCCAGGCTCTGGGGCTTTGGGGTCCAGTTGTACCCCCTTTACGGTCGCCAGCATCAAGGCGGCTGAAGTTGCAGCTGGTTACCGGTCAATCAATCAAGTCGCGCCTGGCAGCACGCCGTTTGCCTTCCAGGCCGGCGTGAAGTTCATGTTCTGATGACCTTCGGGCCCCTTGGAAGAAGGCTGGTTTTGCAGGGTTTCAGCAGTTCTATGATGCTGGCGGCCGCCGGGGGATTTAACCTCCGGCACGCTGCTGGCCCAGCCACTTCATCCGCTGTAACCACCGATTCGGGGAGTTCTCCGACATTGCGCTGGCCTCAGCCTATTGGCAGTCCCGTCCTCGATAGCTTGCGCCCGGTCATCGAGCACTCGCGTGACGTCCAGACGCATGTGCACAAGATCACCGAAGTCGCTGCGTGGATGGCTTACGAAGATCTTCCTGTGCCTGAATACGCTTTGCCTTTCGGCATTGGGGCGCACGACGTTAATGTCGCCATTGATTTCATCATGACGTCGGATTCGATCGATACGGCTTTCACCGATTTTTCGACTCATGTGAAATTTCAAACGGATTATGCCGGGCAGCATTGGTCGGATTCTGATGCGGAATTCGCGTGCCTGAAGCGCGCAATGGATAACGGCATTCCCGTTCTCGATGGCAAGTGGATGGCCAGCGTCACGCGCGCTGAGCTCGCGAGTATTTTCAGCGGGAATATCGAAATGCCGATGCTGGATGAGAAGCTTGAAGTGCTGCACCAGGTCGGGCCGGTGCTCCTTCAAAAATATAATGGGCGCTTTTCGAACTTTATCCATTCGTGCTCGCCCAAGCTGTACGACAACGGGAATGGGATGGTCGACCGGTTGGTGAAGGAGTTCCCGCGTTTCAACGACGTCAGCCAGTACGACGGCCACGAAATCAAATTCTACAAACTGCCGCAGCTTGGTATATGGATGCTTTATGCCAATCTGCACAAACCATACAATTTCCAAATCGAAGATCTTTCGGCCATGACCGCGTTCGCCGATTACATTGTTCCGGTCGCTTTGCGCCTGTTGGGAATCACGAGTTATTCACCCGCGTTGGAGCACGCGATTAACACTTACCAGCTAATTCCGCGCGACAGTACGCAGGAAATCGAGATTCGCGCGCACTGCTTGTACGCCACGGCGCTGCTTAGCGAGGAAATCAATAAGATTCGGCCGAAAGATATGCAAATCATCATTCCGCAGGTTGACGCCCGGCTCTGGACGCACTACCACACCACGTTCTGGCCGCATCATCTGACGCGTACAATCATGTACTGAGACGGCGCCGGCTGCCTTAACGGTGGCCGTCTCTTATACTGATCGTGTCCGCACAAACGGCGTTATTCCGCAAGTTGCCGTACAAATCGCATCGAGGGTGACCCGAATGAGAGCAATCCGCAAATATCTTGTCGCCGCTTTGTTCGTTCTATGCTTCATCACAATCGTCAACAAGCCGGTGTGCGCTCAGCAAGCAGGCGGCGGAAGTGGTGCTGCCCACGAAAAACGCAAAGTCATTATCGATCAGGATTGCGCAGGGCCCGGAGGGACGGACATGCAAGCGGTCCTCGCGATCGTGCAATCGCCGGACGTTGAAGTGCTCGGCATCACGGTCGTCAGCGGCGACGCGTGGCTTGCCGAAGAAGTGCAGCACACATTGCGCCTGATGGAGATCATTGGCCGCACCGATATCCCAGTAGTGTCCGGCGCGGCATTCCCGCTGGTCAACACCAAGGAATACATAGAGCGCTGGGAGAAGCTATACGGCAAGGTGGTGTACCAAGGAGCCTGGAATTATGCGAACGGCCACGCGGTTCACGGGCCGTGGGAAATTCCGCCGATGCCTGAAGGTGCGCCAACCACAAAGGCGTCCATTGAGGATGCCGCTCATTTTCTGATTCGCATGGTGCATCAATATCCGCACGAGGTGACGATTTACGCAGGCGGGCCGCTTACCAATGTCGCATTGGCTCAGGCCATTGATCCCGACTTCGCATCGCTCGCCAAGGAACTAATCGTGATGGGCGGTAGTTTGGCGCCGGTGACGAACGATCCGGAATTCACTACCACTCCACGCCGCGAATTCAATTTCTGGATCGATCCGGAGGCATCGACTCGCGTCCTCCATGCCGCTTGGCCGCGTATCGTCGTAACTACCGTCGATATTTCGGTGAAGACGCAGATGAGCAAGGAACTGATTGCGCAGATCGCCAAGGCCCAAACACCTGCGGCACAATACACCGCTAAGTATGCGTCGCCCGGATATCTGTGGGATGAACTTGCCGCGGTGGCCTGGCTCAATCCTTCCATCATTACCAAGACCCACAAAACCTATATGGAGGTCTCGATCGATCGTGGCGTCTCTTACGGCGACACCGTGATCTGGACCGAGGACACACGTCCGCACTTGGGTGAGCACGAAGTGGAAGTTCAAGACGACTTGGACAAGGAAAAATTCTACAGCGAATTCGTGGATTTGATAACGCGCCCCACGCCAGAGGCTCGCAAGTAGGCGAGCCGCTTTTCTTCGAAGATCCTTAGGCTAAGCGCGGTGGTGGGCTGTTTTCTTAATGCGCTGGTGCGCCTGAGGATGGTAACGATTGCAACGCGCGGCGGTAGTCCGGATCGTCCGGTGAGAGTTCCACGGCTTTTTTGTAGGCTGCCAGCGCCTTCGCCCTATCACCACGATGCTGGTAGATCGTCCCTATCTCGAAATACGCGTCGGATTCTTTAGGATTTACCAGTGTCGTTTGCTGGAATGCCACTAGTGCGGCGTCAAAGTTGGATTCTTTTTCCAGAATTTTTCCGTGCACGTACAGATATTCGGGATGATACGGCTCGCGCGCCAGCGCTTGCGTTATGGCTTCGCTCGCTTTATCGATATCGCCTGCGGAGTAGTACAGCTTCGCAAGCTGCGAGTAAGCCGCGGCGTAAGTTGAATCCATGGCAATTGCCTGCTGCAGCAGATCGAGTGAACCTGCGAAATCGTTCTTTATGGCGAGTTGGTCAGCTTGCTGCACCAGGTGTTTTGCCTGCGTTTTATTTTCGTTGGTGGTGCGGTCGTTTTGCGACGCTTTTTCGAATTTGGTCAGTGCCTCTTGTGCGTTTTCGTCCTGGCCGGCGCACTGATAGGCGCGGGAGAGGAGAAACAGAGTTTCTGAATCTGTGGACGGCGCCGTCACCAAAGGTTCGAGCGCCGTCACCGCGCGACTGCATCGCTGCCTGGCCCCCTCAGCCTTCGCCTCGGCCGGAGAACGGATCAGTATTTTCGCCAGTAGAAGGCGGCCGCGCTGGTTCTTCGGTTGCAATTCCACAACTTTTTCGGCATCGGGAAGGGCGAGCGAATCTTTATTTTGGTCCCCATAGATTTGCCCGCGCGTGTAAAGGGCCAGCGCGTCGTTGGGGTCTCGTGCCAGGATCTTCGAAATTTGTGCGAGGGCGCCGCTGGCATCGCCCTTTGCTTTGTATGCAATCGCCAACCGGTTTCGCGCTTGGGCGCTCGCGGGATCGAGCGCCAGTGCCGCACTCAAGTGCGCGATCGCCGCTTCGTACGTCTGCAGCTGGATATCCAGGTCGCCGAACACGGCTAACGGAGCTGCGCTTTTCGGATGCTCTCGATGCGCGCGCTCCAGAATTTCCTTGGCTGCTTCGAAGTTGCGCACGCCGCGATACGCCTGCGCCAGCCCGATTTCCGCATTCACGTTGTGCGGGGTCAAGCGCAGAGCCGCGTGATAACTGGCGATTGCATCTGCGAATTGGCTAGCTGCTGTTTGCGTGTAACCCTGCTCGATCAACGATTGAGCTTGCTCGGCTGCGGTCTGTGCGTAGGGAGCTATCGCAGGAATGAAGAAGAGTAGTGCAAGAACGATTAAAGGAGGCTTGACCAAAAACCGAAGAGTAACGGCAAATCTGCCGGGAAATAGTGGTTTCGATATTCGCTGGAAGCACGCAGACACGTGCGAATTATAACATCCGATATTGACTACGCCCGATTTGGCAACGCGGCTTTTCGCCGAGAATAAGCGGTTTTTCCTTGACTCGCGCTGCCCGCGGAACTATAAGCAGCGTCGGCACAACAGGTGTTCTTTTCACTAAATGACCCGCGAAAAAAGGCTCCATAAAATTCGTCGCCGGGAACCCAGGGAGCAGGTAGAAATATGCGCTCGAGAACTATTTTGCTGCTTGTCGTAATCGCCGCACTCGCAGTGTCTACCGCAGCTCAATCCAAACGGAAGGTAATTATTGACCAGGATGCACGCGGTGCTGCGACAACCGATCAGCAATCCATTTTGATGATTCTGCAATCTCCGAATGTTGAGACGTTGGGCATCACTGTGGTTAGCGGTGATATGTGGCGTGACGAGGAAGTGGCTCACACGTTGCGCATGCTGGAGCTTACAGGGCACACCGATATTCCGGTTTATCCGGGCGCGGTGTATCCGCTGATCAATCGCATGGAGATGATTGAGCGCTGGGAGAAGCTCTACGGCACCGTGCACTATCAAGGTGCCTGGAACGGCCACCGGCCCGGCATGAATATGGGCGATGGACAGCGCGGCAAATATCATCTGCCCTTCGAGGTTCCTGATCTCGCGGAAGGCAATCCGACTTTAAAAGCTCAGACCGAAGATGCGGCGCACTTTATCATTCGCATGGTCCATAAATACCCACACGAAGTCACGATTTATGCCGGTGGTCCCTTGACGGACATAGCGCAGGCCATCAGCTTGGACCCACAGGTCTCAGAACTGGCGCAAGAATTGGTAGTGATGGGCGGCAGTATCGCTCCTGTGGTGCCAAAGGCATGGCAAACGGAAAATCGCCGGGAATTTAATTTCTGGTGGGATCCCGAAGCTGTGCATATTGTGCTCACTTCGCCGTGGCACAAAGTCACGATTACTACCGTGGATATTTCGGTGAAGGCGCGCATGACGAAGGATCTGATAGCCCAAATTGCGAAGTCTCCAAGTCCGGCCTCACAGTATTTAGCGAAATATGCCGATGAAGAATACATGTGGGATGAACTGGCGGTTGCAGGTTGGCTTGATCCCAGCGTAATCACCGACCAGACCCAATATTTTATGGACATCGACATTTCGCACGGCGCAGGCTACGGTAACGTGCTGGTCTGGAATTCGGGTGAGCAGCCGGGGCTCGGTGAACAGCTCGTCAATCTTCCCGAAGAGCTGAACAAAGAAAAGTTCTACAAAATGTTTGTCGATTTGATGGCTCTTCCACCGCCGACGCATGCTGCAGTCGCGGCGCAATAAAGAACGAAGTGAGGCCCTAGCTATGAGCGCAAAAGTGGATGTCGTGGGAATCGGAAGCTGCACGGTCGATTACTTCGCAATCGTGCCGCGCCTGCTGGGACCGGAAGAAAAAATCAACGCTACGCGCTTGGAAATTCACGCGGGTGGTGTTACCGCCAATAACTTGACTCAGGTTGCGCGGCTTGGGGCAAGTACCGGTTGGCTGGGGCTTATCGGCGACGACGAGAACGGCCGAATCATTCAAAAGGCTTTCGCCGCTGACGGCATGGACATTTCCGGAATTGAAGTCGTGAAGGGCGAGTATTCTTCGCTCACCTGGATTCCTGTGGACACGGCAGGTGAGCGATGCATCTACATGTTCCCCAACGTTACCGGGAAGATTTCAGTTCATCAGGTTAGCAGCCGTTTTGGAAAACACATTCAGGCGTCCAAGCACTTTCACACCGAGGCTTCGCAGCTTCCCATTGCGCCGGTTAAGGAAGCCATGCAAGTGGCGCATGACGCGGGCGTGCGTGTGATTTTCGATCTGGATGTGTCGCCCAATTTTTTCGCGCAGGCAAATCTAGGATCGCAGGAAGAACTTCGCAAGTCGCTTCGCCTGGTGGACGTGTTGAAACCTTGCAAGGCAGCTGCGCGCGAGATGACCGGTGTGACGGATTACGAACAAACTGCCAAGGCATTGCTCGGGCTCGGGCCGAAGATCGTCGCTCTTACCCTTGGTGCCGACGGTTGCATTATCGCCAGCAAAGACCAAGTGGTGCACGTACCGGCATTCAAAGTGAACATTGTTGATACGACCGGTGCTGGCGACGCGTTTATGGGAGGGCTTTCGTACGCTTTTCTGCAAGGCTGGGATTTCAAACGCGTGGGCTTGTTCGCAAATGCCTGCGCCGCGCTTTGTTGCACCAAGGTTGGGGCGCGGGCCATGTCGGAACGCGAAGAAGTGGTGGATTTGATTCGCAAGCAAGGACCGAAGGACGCCGGCGGGTTCTAACGCGGTGCGCAGCGATTTGAAAGGAGAACATGTTCACTCCCCTGAACTCCGGCACGGCATTAATGATGATGGTGATTTCCGCAATCTGCTGGGGATCGTGGGCCAACACCTACAAGGGCGTCAAGAATTATCGCTTCGAACTTTTCTACTGGGATTATGCGGCGGGGATTTTTGTCGCGTCGCTGTTGTATGCGTTCACCATGGGTTCGACCTCGAATGACCCTACAAGCTTCTTGAATAACGTGCGCAGCGCGGACCTGTCGAATATCGGTTGGGCGCTGTTGGCAGGTGTGATTTTCAACCTCGCGAATCTGCTGCTGGTCGCGGCGATTGATATGGCCGGTCTTGCGATTGCTTTTCCTATCGGAATCGGTATCGCTCTTGTGGTCGGCACGGTGCTGAGTTTCGTCCAGCAGCAAAAAGGCAACGTCGCGATGCTGGGCGCGGGCGTTGCTTGCGCCGTCGTGGCTGTGATTCTGGATGGCAAGGCGTACGGTGAAGTCAGCTCCGGCCGGTCGATTTCGCGCAAGAGCATTCTCACCTGTATCGTTTCCGGCGTGCTGATGGGCCTTTGGGCGCCGTTTTCCACGCGTGCGCTCACTCACGGCAACAGCCTCGGACCTTATAGCATCGCGGTCTTGCTCACCGGTGGCGCGTTGCTTTCTTGTTTTATCTGGAATGTTTATTTCATGAAGAAACCGCTTGTCGGCGAACCTGTCGAATTCAGCGGGCTGTTTCACGGGCCGGTCCGTGGCCATGTGCTGGGTCTGATTGGCGGCGCCATCTGGGCCACCGGAACTGTTTTCAATCTTGTTGCGGCAAATTTTACCGGTGTGGCCATTTCCTATTCGATTGGTCAATCTGCGCCGATGGTCGCCGCACTCTGGGGCGTTTTTGTGTGGAAAGAATTCGCCGGGGCGAACCAAAAGGCCAAGGCGTACCTGGCGATGATGTTCGTTTTTTACATCCTTGCGATTCTGCTGATAGCCCGCGCCAATACAGCGGGCTAGACTGGCCCGCGTAACACGGAAGCTATACCGGTGGCGGGCGGAAGCCGCCAGTTGCGTCTTGGATTTTGGCTGCTACAGCCAACACGGCTTCATCCTCCCACGGTCTTCCCACGACCTGCACGCCTATCGGCAAGCCTTCGGGTGAGCGGCCGACCGGGACGACGGCGGCGGGATTGCCGAATAAATTGAACCATTGCGAATAGCTCATCGCCTTCAAGTATTCAACTTTCCGGCCCCGCACGTTCCACTCGCGTTCGCCATGACGAAAAGCCGGGATGGCACACACGGGACAAAGCAGGATCGGAAACCGCTCCATTTGCCGGAGCAACTTTTCGCGCAAGGCGTCACGGCCAATCAGCGTGTTCAGCCAGTCTCGACCGTTTAGCGGCGGATCCTTCGCCACATTCGCGCGCCAGGCGCGCAGCATCGGGCTTAGCTCTTCTTCGCGCCCATTGACTGTGGGCTCGAACGCCATCTGCACCCCGCGGCCAAATAAATTCCACCATAGTTGCCACGCTCGATTCAGATTTTGCGGGCGCCACCGCTCTACTTGAAATCCCTGTTGGCGCAGACCTTCGGCAGCCTTGCGAACAGCTGCCGCCGTTTCCGGCGTCACGGGAGTTTCCCCGTCATCTTCGAAGTATGCGATCCGCAGTTTGCGAATTTCTTCTTCGTTCCAACGCCGCAGCGGTACAGGCGCTGAGGACGGGTCGCCGACGTCTGGTCCCGCCATTACTTCGAAGAGGCGCGCGACATCCGCGATGGTTCGCGCCATTGGGCCGACCACTCCCAGCTGCGCAAAGGGCCCGGCTGACGCAGGATAATGCCCTGTCGCAGGGACGCGTCCGGGAGTTGGCTTTAGTCCGCATATGCCGGTGTAGTGCGCGGGTATTCGAATCGAACCGCCGCCGTCGCTACCTACTCCTCCTGCGGAGCAGCCCGCTGCGATCGCTGCGGCTTCACCGCCGCTGGACCCGCCAGAAGTGCGCGAAAGATCCCAAGGGTTGTTGGTATGGCCATGTAGAAGATTGTCCGTCTCGTAGGCCATCAAAAATTCCGGTGCATTCGTATTCCCGAGCAGGATCGCGCCTGCGGCACGAAGGCGCGTCACTAACGGTGCGTCTTCACTCGGAATGTAGCCTTTGCGCAAGGCGCTGCCGCACTCGCATGGCCAGCCTGCAACATCGACTGAGCTCTTCACTGAGATGGGCACGCCATGCAGCGGACCCAGCGAATTTGAATTCGCAAGTGAGGCGACTGCAGCTTCCGCGGAGCGAGCTTCCGCACGCGCGCCTTCGGTATTCATGTACACAAACGCGTTCAGCTTCGTGTTTAGTTGCTCAATTCGTTGCAGATGAGCGTCGATCAATTCGACCGGGGAAATTTTGCGCGCGCGGATGGAGTCGGCCATCGCGACCGCTGAGAGGAAGTTCAAATCGTTCATTCTGGAATCTGTGGGAACTTCACTTGGAATTATCCTGCCGGTACGTAATGGACGCGGACAGCAGTCTAACACGCGCTACAGGGAACGATTAGGATGCAAGGTGCATAGGGAAGATCTGTGAGACGCCCTTAGAACAACGCTAGTAATATGAAACCACTATTGACCCAACTTTATGATTAAAGGAGACTTCGCCGAATAGTCATGCAGATTGGCGTGTCCGATCTCCGATCGGTGATATCTCTGCGGATTGAGGCCCTCGATTGAAGCGAGCTTTAATATTTCTAACGTCGTTTCTTGCGATTACCGCTGTGTATCTTTTCGCATGGCCCGTGGCGAACGTTTGGTACTTCGCGGCGATTGTCCTTCATCTCCTTGCTGGCATCGCGTTTCTTGTGGTTTTCATTTTTGCATTGCGGCCGATCTTGCGGGATCGGCCCGTAGTGGCACGGCTCGGTTGGCTGCTGCTTGCTTTGGGAGGGACACTTGGCGCGGCGTTGATCCTTACCGGCACGAGGCGCGCGGAATGGCCATTAGTGTACGCGCACATCAGCGCTTGCGTCGCGGGATGTGCGTTTCTTGTTTCAGCCTGGGCTTCCAAACGCGGCTTCCTCGCCAATGGTTTTGCGGCAGGCATACTTCGGAGCGCATTGTGCCTGGTTGCGGCCGCGCTGATTGCAGGCGGGGCGTGGTGGTTGCGCACGGTTCCTTGGCAGCACGCGCACCGGATTCAGAATCCGGACATCGCTCCGGCGACAATGGATAGCGAAGGCGACGGACCGCAAGGGCCCTTCTTCCCCAGTTCGGCGCAGACGGGTGACGGCAAGCCCATTCCTGCGAGTTACTTCATGGAGTCTGATTCCTGCCAACGCTGTCACCAGGATATCTACAAACAGTGGAAAAGTTCCGCGCACCATTTTTCTTCGTTCAATAACGCCTGGTATCGCAAAAGCATAGAGTACATGCAGGACACCATCGGCGTAAAATCCTCGAAATGGTGCGCCGGGTGCCACGATCCTGCGTTGCTTTACAGTGGGATGTTCGACCGTCCGATACGCGAAGTGGAAGATACCCCTGCCGGACAAGCCGGCCTGGGCTGCATGATGTGCCATTCCATTTCACAGGTGAAGAGCACGATGGGGCAGGCGGATTTCTTGCTCGAATACCCGGTGCTGCATAAGATGGCCGCGAGCAAAAACCCCGTTGTGGTACGCCTACACGATTTTCTTACGGAATTAAATCCGGAACCGCACCGTCGCGTGTTTTTGAAGCCTTTTATGCGTACGCAGACCGCGGAGTTTTGCTCGACCTGCCACAAGGTTCACCTCGACGTGCCGGTCAATCACTACCGCTGGGTGCGCGGTTTCGATGATTACGACAACTGGCAGGCTAGCGGCGTTTCATTTCAGGGTGCGCGATCGTTTTATTATCCGGCAAGGGGGCAGATGTGCGCCGATTGTCACATGCCGCTGACCAAGTCCGCTGATGCCGGAAATATTGCGGGGTCGATCCATTCGCATCAGTTCCCCGCCGCCAACACGGCGTTGCCCACAGCCAATCAAGACGCGGCGCAGCTGACCGCAACAGAAGACTTCCTTAAGAATGGCCAACTCAGCGTGGATATCTTTGCGATTTCTGCGGAAACCAGCGCGAAGAAACCCGGCGAAGAGAAGGGCGGCACGTCGGGTAAGTCCTCACCGGCTGCGTTGCAGTCGCCGCCGTCCTTGCAAACGACCTTCGCGGTTGGCGAAGAAGCAGAGTCTTCGGTTCCGGCGAATTCGTCGCCGGAGTCTGCGACGCCCGTCGCGCTGCTCACCGCGCCCTTAAATCGGACTACTGCATCAGTTCGGCGCGGCGGCACATATCGCGTGGATGTGGTTGTGCGCACGCGCAAACTGGGCCATTTCTTCCCCGGTGGCACGGTGGATGCATTCGACTGCTGGGTGGAACTCATCGCAACGGACGATAAGGGGCGGGATATTTTCCGCAGTGGCCGGGTGGCCGATGATGGCAAAGGACCCGTCGATCCCGGCGCGCATTTTTATCGTTCGCTGCAAATTGATGCGCACGGCAATCCGATCAATAAGCGCAATGCCTGGGCTACTCGTTCCGTTGCATACGTGCGCTTAATTCCGCCGGGCGCAGCCGACACCATTCATTACCGCCTGCAGGTTCCCCCGAGTGCCGGTCAGAAAATTCATCTGCAGGCCAAAGTGAATTACCGGAAATTCTCATGGTTCAATACGCAGTTTTCATTTGCGGGCGTGCATGATTCCGCTCAAAAGGCCGGCGATATCGCTCCAAATTATGATGATTCGCACTACGTTTTTACGGGCGATCCCTCCAAGATCCCCGGTGGAAGTAAGGGCATTCCTGATCTACCCGTTGTGGTGATGGCGGAAAATGCGGTGGATCTCACCGTCGCGCCGGCAACTGCTTCGCAAAACAACCCGAAGGTGATTCTAAATCCCGACGACTGGACGCGCTGGAACGATTACGGTATTGGGCTTTTCTTGCAGGGTGATCTGGCTGGTGCAGCAGGCATCTTCGAGAAAATCACGCAAATGGCGCCCGAGAATTTTGACGGCTGGACGAATGTCGGCCGTGTCCGCTTGCAAGAAGGGAATCTCGGGGCAGCGGAAGAAGTGCTGGAGAAGGCGCTGTCGCTGAAACCTGATCTTGCTCGTGCCGATTTCTTCTACGCCAAGGTGCTGCGCCAGCAAGGCCGTTATGATGACGCCATCCAGCATTTGCGCGCGGTTCTAGCGCAGTATCCACGAGATCGGGTTGTACATGATGATCTAGGCCGGATTTATTTCTTGCAGCGCCGCTACGAGGAGGCAGTGAAGGAATTCAACGCGACGATTGCTATCGATCCCGAGGATCTGGAAGCCAATTACAATTTGATGCTCACCTACACCGGACTGGGTAAGCCCGATCTCGCGGCGAAATTCGAGAAGCGCTATCTGCGTTTCAAAGCTGACGAATCCGCCCAGGCTATCGCTGGACCTTATCTCCGCACGCATCCCGAGGACAACAACGAGCGGCAACCTATCCACGAGCATGTTTCAGCGCCGCTCTCAAATACAAAACCGGTCGCCGACAAACGCGCAGTTACTCCTCAAAAATCCAAGGAATCCGACTAATGAACTCTCGCACGAGTGGTACCCGGACGGTCGT
Organism: uncultured Acidobacteriota bacterium; assembly: GCA_963703675.1. Taxonomy (GTDB): domain Bacteria; phylum Acidobacteriota; class Terriglobia; order Acidiferrales; family UBA7541; genus Palsa-295. The sequence continues at coordinate 357,255 of CAVPFH010000023.1, forward strand.
AGTGTGCATGTTGTTCGCCATTGTGACGCTAGACTCTCTTGGCTCCGCCAAAACGCCCGCAATCACTTCCGCGCAGAAAACTACACTGGCCAAATCGGGCGTCCACTTCGAGGATGTAACGCGAGCCGCAGGAATAAACTTCATTCACAATAATGGCGCCTTCGGAAAAAAGTGGCTGCCGGAGACGATGGGGCCGGGGGTCGGTTTTATCGACTATGACAACGATGGCTGGCAGGACATTCTGCTTGTAAACGGAATGGATTGGCCGGATCACGCCGGTAAGCATTCAACGCTAGCGCTTTACCACAATAATCACGACGGAACGTTTACTGCTGTGACAAAAAAGGCTGGCCTCGCAGTCGAGATGTATGGGATGGGGGTCGCGATTGGTGATTACGACAACGATGGGTTCGACGATATTTTCATCACGGCGCTAGGGCAGAGCCGTCTATTTCACAATAATGGCAACGGTACGTTTACGGACGTGACCAAGCGCGCCGGCCTGGAAGGTCCCAACGAATTCAGCACGAGTGCTGCATGGGTGGATTATGATCACGACGGGAAGCTCGACTTGGTGGTGGCGAATTATGTGAACTGGTCGCCGCAAACCGACCTCTACTGTGCGCTCGATGGAAAAACGAAATCGTACTGCACGCCGGAGGCGTATAAGGGCACGTCGGTTCGGCTTTGGCACAATCGCGGGGACGGCACATTCGAAGATACGACGCAAAAGGCGGGACTGTATGACCCCACATCGAAGAGTCTGGGAATCGCAATCCTTGATGCTAACAACGATGGATGGCCGGACATTCTGGTCAGCAATGACACACAGCCAAACAAGCTGTACATGAACGATGGCAACGGAACGTTTACCGAAAAGGCGATACCGGCGGGGATTGGCTACAGTGAGGACGGCATAGCACGCGCTGGTATGGGAGTGGATGCTGCCGACTACGATCGCTCCGGTTATCCCAGCGTGGTCATCACGAATTTCTCCAATCAAATGATTTCGCTTTATCACAACGAGAGCAATGGTTTGTTTGTGGACGAAGCTCCGCGATCCGAGGTAGGCCACAATTCCCTTCTGACGCTCGGTTTCGGGTGCTTCTTCTTTGATTATGATCTCGACGGGTGGCTTGACCTTTATGTCGCCGATGGACACATCGAAGATGCTATCGAGCGCGTCCAGCCGCGCGTGCGTTATGCTGAACCGCCACACCTATTTCACAACCAGGGCGACGGAAAATTTGCTGAAACCACCCAATCGGCGGGTGCCGCTTTTGCAACGCCACGCGTGGCGCGCGGGGCCGCTTACGGCGACATCAACAATGACGGCGCGTTGGACCTGCTGGTCGCGACCAATGGCGGTCCAACCGTGCTCTTTCGCAATACGGGCGCGACAAATCACAGTTTGCGCATCAAGCTTGTCGGCGCAAAGTCAAACCGCGATGGAATCGGATCGACCGTGCGCGTGAGCGCCGGGACCGAAGAACAATCGCAGATGCTTCGCAGTGGATCGAGCTATCTCTCCTCCAGCGAATTGATATTGACTTTTGGCCTGGGAGCGAACACGCAAGCCGATTCCATCGAAATTCGCTGGCCCAGCGGGCAGATGGATCACCTCAAGAACGTCGCCGCCGACCAGATCATCACGGTAAAAGAAAAAGAGGGCAGCATTGCTGCCAAGCCACTCGCGAAACGGTAGAATACCCGGCATGTCTGAATTGAGGCCGGAATGATTCGAATTGTGCGCGCAGCCCTTTGCGCTGCGATTCTTGCCTGCGCGCTAACCGCCGTGAGCCAGCAGTCATCACCTCCGCCGGTGCATCGACATGCACCTGTCGCGCAAAAAAACGACGAACCGGCCTCCAAGGAGTCCGAAGAGAAGGTTGATCCGCGCACTTTAGTTATCCGCGAAAACAACTTTGGTGTTGCGCTGATGAACCGGCAGCAATTCGAAAAAGCGCTGGGCAAATTTCAGCGCGCGTGCATCCTCGATCCGGAAACCGACATTGGCTGCTTGAATACCGGCATTGCATTGCTGAACATGCAGCAATTCGATCACGCGCGCGAAATTCTTGAAAAATCCGCGCAACGCAACCCGCGCGATCCGCATGCCTGGTTCAATCTGGGCTTGCTCGAGAAAGCGACGGGGAATTCCGACGCGGCGATCGCCGACTTTCAGAAAGTGGCTACACTCGATGCCTACGATGCGGATTCTCAGTATTTCATTGGCTTGGTGTATTCCCAACAGCAGCAATATGACAAGGCCATCACAGCGTTCCAGCGGGCGCTCTTCCTCAATCCGTTCCATGTGTCCGCCGAGTTTGGCCTGGCCCAGGCACTTCAGCGCACGGATAACACCGCTAAGGCCAAAGAACACTTCGATCGTTTTCAGCACATGACGTCCGAGAAGTTAGGCAAACCCATTAGCTTCATTTACGGCGAACAAGGCAAGTATTCGCTCGCTGAGATTATGCAGCCTGCGCCGGAACCCGTCCCCCGTGCTATCCCTGTGCACTTTGTCAACGTCACCGCAGCGGCGGGCTTGCCTGTTTCAGCGGCGCGAGTTGCGGCACAGCCGCTGCCGGCGACTCTCGAAGGGGCACCGGCGGACGGTCGAGCGCCAACTCGCAAACTGCGTGCCATGAAAATCGCCGCGGATAATTCCGGGAGTTCGCTGGCGCATTTCCTGGGTGCCGGTGCCTGTGTCATTGATTACGATGGCGACGGCAAGCCCGACATTTTTCTCGTAGATTCCGACGGCAAAGGGAATTCTGCGCTTTATAAGAATTACGGGTTCGGGAAATTTGGAAATGTCACGCGGCAGGCGAAACTCGAAATTATCGGGGGCATGGGCTGCGCCGTTGGAGATTATGACAACGATGGAAAACCTGACATCGCCGTCACTGTCAACAGTGGCGTGCGGCTTTTCCACAACGAAGGCAATGGCACTTTCAAGGATGTTACCGAAGCAGCGGGGTTTCAGACCGATCCGCAGCCTGGCGTGTTGGCGCTCGGTGTTACGTTTATTGACTACGATCATGACGGCGATCTCGATCTTTACGTCACGCGTTTCAACGACTTCCCTATTGAGGATCCGGCAAAGCCTTTAGAATTCCCGAATGGCGCTACGCCACCGGGGAATATTCTCTGGCGCAATAATGGCAATGGCACTTTCACCGACTGGACCAGCCAGACAGCGCTCACGGGCAACGGGCCTTCGATCGGAGCCATCGGCAGCGACATCAACAACGATCGCGCCATCGATTTTGTGATTACCGGTTGGCAAAAATCGCCCACCGTGTATCTGAATCCCCGCGAAGGCGCGTTCCGTGCCGTCGCGCCATGGGCGACTGACATGCCCGCACCTACGGCTGGTGTTGTTGCGCTCGATTTCAATAAGGATGGCTGGATGGATTTGGCCTTCACGCATTGGGGCGCACCGGGGCTCAGCTTATGGCGCAACTTCGAAGGAAAATCTTTCGAACGCGTGGCGCTGCCCGACCTGGAATGGATGCGCGCGTGGGGCTTGGCGCCGATCGATTACGACAATGATGGCTGGATCGACCTTGTGGCCGTGGGCGAGAATTTCAACGGTGAAGGACATATCGTCCTGCTGCGCAACGAGGGTCAGGCTGGGTTTCGGGATCTGACTACGGCGACTGGTCTCGACAAAGTTGTGCTGCACAATCCGCGTGGGGTGATCGCATTTGATTTCGATGGCGACGGCACGACCGATCTTTTGATCACGCAGAATAATCTGCCCCCGGTGCTTTTGAAGAATGACGGCGGCAATCGTTATAACTGGATACGTATTGGGCTGAAAGGCGAGAACGATAATAAATCTGCGATCGGCACTAAGGTCGAGCTATTCGCCGGGGCGTTGCGACAGAAATGGGAAGTTACCGGAGCGTCGGGCTATTTGGGACAAGGGCCAACGTCGATTGTGGCGGGCTTGGGCGCGGAACGCGAAGCCGACGTTATTCGCCTTCTGTGGCCTACGGGCGTGCTGCAGGATGAGTTGGAAATTCCCGCGCACAAGGATGAAATCGTTGCCGAAATCGACCGGCGCGGCAGTTCCTGCCCGATTGTGTTCGTCTGGAACGGCTCGAAATTCGAGTTCCTGGCAGACATGATCGGTCCTGGAATTGTCGGCCACTGGACTGGACCCGATCAGCGGAATATTCCCGACCCGGACGAATATCTCAAAGTTACGGGCTCGCTGGTGCAGCCGCAGGACGGTCTGATTCATTTCCGAATGCTTGAGCCCATGGAGGAACTTGATTACCTCGACCAGGCAAGGCTGATTGCGGTCGATCATCCAATCGACGTCGAAGTTTATCCCAATGAACGGTTCGCGAGTGAGCCGCCGTTCCCGCAATTCAAGGTGATTGCGGGCCGCGACGCCCACCTGCCCGCCGGCGCATGGGACGATCATAGCCACGACATATTGCCACTGCTGCGCGAGCTCGATCACAAGTACGTGACGAATTTCGCGCTAACTCCTTACGCTGGCTTTGCGGAAATGCACTGGATCGAGTTGGATTTGGGACCGTGGGATTCTTCGCGCCCCCTGCGTTTGCTGATGGATGGCTTTACCGATTATTTCAGCGCCAGCTCGATGTATGCGGCGTGGCAGGCGGGCATCGCGCCGGTGCCGCCGTACCTGGACGCGCAGGATGATTCTGGCAAGTGGGTGCGTGTGGTAGAAGACATGGGATTCCCCGCCGGGCTTTCTCGCACGATGGTCGCCGACCTTACTGGAAAATTGCAGCCGGGAACGCGCTTCATCCGCATCGCCACAAACCTGAGAGTTTATTGGGATCGCATTCGCGTGGATAATTCCCCCGAAGATCTTCCGTTTACGCTAACCGAAGCCCCGCTGGCTGGCGCGAACCTGCAATTTCGCGGCTATCCGCGCGTGGTCGAGGGCAATCCCAAGAATGATTTGAGCTATGTCTACGAGGACCTGAGCGCCACCGGACCATATGCGCGGCAGATCGGAAATTACACCCGATATGGTGACGTGACGGACCTGCTGCGCAAGACTGATGACAAATATGTGATCTTTGGATCCGGCGACGAAGTCGCGGTCGAGTTCGATTCCCGGCACCTTCCAGAGATACCTGACGGCTGGACGCGCGATTACTTCTTCTACGCCGATGGCTTCGCCAAAGATATGGATTTTTACTCCGCGCACGGAGATACGGTCGCGCCTCTGCCCTTCCATACGACCGTGCCGTATCCGTATCCCGACGGCGTGGCATACCCCGAGGACCCGCAACATCTGAAATACATGCTCGAATACAACACGCGTGGCGTTGCAGGGCCTGCGGGAGACAGCTTCCGGTTCGACTATCCGAAGCCCGAGAAGTAGACGCGTGCGGAGTCGAGGCACCCATCCCGCCGCCGTGTGATTGTTTATAAACGCTGCAGGTCTAGAAGTCTGGAAGTTGCTAGGTGTGTCCGCTCGCCGGATTGAAGTGAAGGACCAATGCATATCCGAACGGGTCCACGCGCGCGTCGTACTCCGTCGCTAGGTAGAAGACGCGGGCTCGTCCGTGCCGATCTGCCGCACCCTCACTTGGCAGGCTCAAGATGAATCCCGTGGTCCTCGGCTTTGCGGACTACCGCGTTAGGTAGATCCCCGTCGGCGAGCGCCGAATTCAGTCCGATGCGAGACCCGATTTGCGCTGTCAGGAAGTTCATGTCGCTTTGCAGCTCGGAATTGGCTACAAAGCAAGAACCAATTTGCCATCCGGCGGTGGCAGCTAACGCGAGACTCACTATCCCGAGAATCAGTGCCGCTTTTTTCATGGCTGCTCGGCCTTTAATGCCCCCCAGGGCTCCCTTGTGTTTGTCAGTTGACAGCGCTTTTAGTTTCTTGGCAAGAAATTAGACGTACCACTGACAGCGGAACTATATCAAAGCGATAGGTCGTCACTTGTTACCCGCCTCGAACCTAGACCTGGGTACTGGTAGCCGCTTGATTGCCGCGAAATAGCATGATAATTTCGGTCCTTCAGTAAGCTCTCGCAATAAGCCACCTGGCGATGTCGTTGTCTAATTCAAACGATCAAATCTCGAAAATTGCCGCGAACGAAGGTGACGTTCCCCTACCCGTGCGCGAGCCTGCCTTTTGGCGCGTGGAAGGGAGTCTGCTGAACCTTACCGCCGTGCGTCCTGTGGGCTTTTTTGCCTGGAATTCGCAGAGCTTTTTGCAGCGCTGGACGCGCCGGGGCGCTATGGCCGTTCTTGCCCTCGCGCGGCCTTTTTTCTACGTTACCGATCGCGTGTTTGCCACGCGTCTGCTCCACACCGTGCTTCGCGGAGTCAGCCGCGACCGCCTCGATTTGCTGGGAGATGAGTTTTTCGAATATTTCCTGAAACCGCGCCTGAAACAACAGGGAATTGCGAAGCTGAATGAAGCCACTGCCGCTGGTTCGGAAATCGTTCTGGTCAGCCAAGGGCTTGATCACGTTATGCGTCCGCTGGCGAAGCATCTCGGTGTGGCGCGCTTTGTTTCCAACAGGCTCGATTTTCGCGAAGGCATCGCTACGGGACGGCTGCGCGATCCGGTCATCCGTCCGCGAGGCGCGTTCGCCCGTTTTACCGGTAGCCAGCCTGACGGTCACCTGTCGCGCGAAAAGTTGATCTCGGTGCTTGGTTTTGAGAAAAATCCCGAGATTCTCGACGACGCCATCCAGAGTGTCGAGCGCCCCACCCCGAAAGTGTACGTTCCAGTTGTGCATTTTGAATCGCGCAACGGCCGGTCTGTCTTGTCCGTGCGCGAAACGTTGCGCGGAAAACATATTCTTCTGGTCGGTGCGACTGGTTTCATCGGTAAAGTCTGGCTGGCAAACCTGCTTACCGATTTACCGGACATCGGGCGGATTTACGTTTTAGTGCGTCGTAATCGCGCCGATACTTCGCTCCAGCGATTTCAGCGGGTACTAGAGGAATCTCCGGTTTTCGAAACCTTGGCCTCACGTCATGGAGATCGATTCGCGGAATTTTTGCATCAACGAATTGAAGTCGTAGATGGAGATGTCAGCAAGCCTGATCTGGGTCTGGCTCCGAACATCAGGCAGCGATTGGCGAGTTCGCTGAACGTCATCGTTAATAGTTCCGGGCTGACTGATTTCAATCCTGACCTGCGCGATGCGCTGGCGACCAACGTCCGCGCCACTGCTTACGTCTTGAATTTCTTGCGCGAGTGCCAACATGCTTCCCTGCTGCACCTTTCCACCTGCTACGTGGTCGGCCGGCGCGACGGCCGTGTGCTCGAAGAACTGCCCAGAAACTACAACCCGCTTGGGATCGCTGATTACGATGCCGTGAAGGAATGGCAATCGCTCGAAGAATCAATTCGTAAGACAGAGGTACTTGCCGAATCGCAGGAAATCACGGAGGAACTCCGCAGCGCGGCACTGAAAAAAGAACATGCAGCGAAAGATCTCCATGGCGCCGCGCTCGAGAATCAAATCCGCAAGAACCGCGTCCGCTGGCTGCGTCAGACGCTCAGAGACGCGGGTTCGAACCGTGCCAGCGCACTCGGCTGGCCTAATACATATACCTTCACGAAGAGCCTCTCCGAATCGCTGATACGCAATTTTCTCGACGAAAATCCTTGGGCGGCGATTGCCGTGGTGCGTCCCGCCATTGTGGAATCGTCGCTGGAAAAACCATTCCTTGGATGGAACGAAGGAATTAATACCTCCGCTTCGCTTTCGTATTTATTGGGAACATTTTTCCGCCAGCTTCCCACGAATGAAACGAAGTGCCTCGACCTCATTCCCGTGGACTTAGTTTGCCGCGGCATGACGCTTATTTCCGCTGCTCTGGTAGCGCGCCGCCATAAGACCGTCTATCAACTCGCCACATCGGTTGCCAATGCCTGCAACATGCGCCGATCCATCGAGCTTACTGGGCTCGGGCACCGCAAATTCTATCGCGCGCAGAATAACCTGGAACATCGCCTGCGATTGAAATTCGACGCCATCCCGGTTTCGAAAACGCGTTATAAGACGCTTTCCGCGCCCATGCAGAAGGCCATCGTTCAGGCAATCAATCGAACGGTCGAGCCCTTTGCGTCCAAGCCGCCTTTGGCACGGCAGGAACGTGACCTGGAAAGAGTCGTCAAATTAATTTCGCTATTCGAGCCATTCATTCTGTACAACGACCACGTTTTCGAAGCCGCAAATGTTGAAAGACTCAGCGCTGCTCTGCCCGCGAATGAGCGCGCAGATTTCGGTTACGATGTCCGCAGCCTCGACTGGTGGGATTATTGGATCAACGTGCACATTCCGGCCTTGCGAAAGTGGTGTTATCCTCTCATCGAGGGCCGTCAGCCAGAAGCTCGTCCCCGGCGTTCTGTGCCTCTTGATGCGCATTTTGGAGCTAGCGCTGCAGGGGCGTCGGGCGCAGATTCGGCGTCGACGACCTGACATTTAATCACTGTGGCTATCTTCCTGACCGGGTCCACCGGCTACATCGGTGCCCACATCGCGTCCAATTTGCTGACGGGTCATTCCGATCCGCTAAATCTGCTGGTGCGGGCGCACGACCAGCAGGAAGCGCAGGAGCGTTTGTGGAGATCGCTACAGCTTCATTTGGATTTTCCGCGCTTCCAGGAATTTCTGGATTTGCGTATCCGGATTTTTCGCGGCGACCTTACGGATGCGCGTTTTGGCCTTGCGGACGATGAGTATTCGCGTCTGGTGCGCACTACCGATTCGGTAATTCATTGTGCGGCATCGCTAAATCGCAAGTCAGAGAAGAGTTGCCTCAACGTGAATCTGCGCGGCACCCTCGAAGTTGTCCAGTTGGCTATGCGAGCACGCGATCAGCATGGTTTGCGGCGGTTCAGCCACGTGAGCACAGTGGCCGTGGCAGGACAACGCGCTAACGAGGTGATTCAGGAAGACACGGCGATTGATTGGAATCGCTCGGATTACGATCCGTACGCGCGCACGAAGAAATTCTGTGAGCATATGGTTCGGCAACTTCTACCGGATGTCCAGCGTACGATTTTTCGCCCGAGCATCGTGTTGGGAGATAGCCGCCGTCCGGAAACCAATCAGTTTGACATGGTGCGTGCATTTGTTTTTCTGGCCGGGCTACCCGTGCTTCCCTTCCGCCCCGACGATCGCATTGATATCGTTCCAGTAGACTTTGTAGCCGATGCTGTCGCTACGCTGCATCAAAAGGAAAAACCCGCGCACGAGATTTATCATCTATCTTCGGGCACAGAATCTGAGACTTTTGCGCAGCTGACCGAATCGCTTTCAAAGTCCCAGGGCAAGCGCGGCCCGCTGTTCGTGCCGAAGTTCGAAAAGTCCACTTCCAAGATGGTAAACGCGCTGGCCGGACGCGCGGGAAAAATCGGCGGCCTTGCGACGCTTCTAAAAGTTTTTCTTCCCTATCTGGTGTGGAACACGGTTTTTGACAACACCCGAGTGGTGGAAGAACTGGAGCGTCATCCCGCGCCCTTCTCGGAATACAGTTTGCCGCTTCTTCGTTTCAGCCGCGAAAATCATTTCGTGTTCAAGTATCGCGACTGGCCTTCCGACGCTGCTCTAAGCTCAGTGGCGCGCGCAGCGACCGGGGATCAACCGCTATGACCGACCTGTTGCTCGAAACCTGGGTCAGCGGCTTGATTGAGCTGAATAAATTCGAATGGATGCTCGGGGCTGGGGAGGCATGGAAACCGGGGACGAAACTGAAGTTTCTGTTTGCGGGGTACAACGGCACGCGCAATACCGGCTCCGACGTTCGCGTGGAAGAGATGATGCGGCAGGTGCGGCGAATTCTGGGCGCCAAGAATCTCGCGCTCAGCGTGATGTCGCAAGATTTCAACCTCACGCGCGGATACTTTGGCGACGCTCGACAGGTTCATCTTCCTGATGTCTTTCCGCCATTCCTACATTCCGAGGTTCGACGGAACGATGGCGTGGTGGCCTGCGAAGGGTCCATGTTTAAGAGCAAATTCGCAAATGCGCTCACTACCATGATGATCGGCGCGTTGGGAATTGCCTCGGCGCAAAATAAATTGAGCATCGCCTACGGCGCCGAAGCCGGACAGATGGATGCGGTGCTGCAGAAAATGTGCAGCCGTTTCTGCCGCGATTCGCTGGTCATCACGCGCAACCTGGAATCGCAGGCTGTGCTGGCAAAATTGGGCGTGCCGACCGAGCTTGGCACCGATACAGCCTGGACGTTTGAGCCGCTCGGCCCGGAATACGGCCACAAGGCGCTGCTTGACGCCGGTTGGGATGGCATGACTCCCGTTCTCGCTGTGTGCCCGATCAACCCGTTTTGGTGGCCGGTGAAGGCTTCGCTCGCGAAATGGCTGGCGCACTCGGTTACAGGCGCATACAAGGAAAGCTACTACCGAACGATTTATTTTCATCGCTCGGGTTCGGAAGTAGACAACGCCTATGAGCAATACCTCTTTCAGATGGCGCTGGGCGTTTCGAATTATCGCAAAGCGAGTAAAGTTTTCCCGATTTTGATCGCGATGGAAATGCTTGATCGCGATGCCTGCGGGCGGGTTGCCGAAAAGATTGGAGGGGCTCCTGTTTTTGCGTCCGATCAGTACAACATGTATGAACTGGTGAGCATCTTGCGGGCTGCCAATCTCATTCTTTCCTCACGCTATCACGCGATTGTCACTTCGATGCCCGCAGGAATACCTTCCGCGGGCGTGACCATGGACGAAAGAATCCGGAACCTGATGCGTGAACGTGGCCATGAGCATCTTCTTATGCAAGTAGACGAATCTGATCTCGCGGATAAAATTGTGGCCGCACTTCGCGCTCTCGACGCAGAAGCAGAAGAAATTCGCGAAGGAATGAGCAGCACCGTAGCGCGTAATCTTCAACTCATGGCACGTATGGGCACGTATTTCGAAGAGCAGGTAGCCCGCCGCTATCCCCAATTTCCTGTGCGTAACGGAGTGCTTGGTTGGGAAGACTATCTCCCTCCGCTTAGTCCATGCCTGGTGAAACTGCTGGAAACGAATAGCGGAGTGCTCGTGGGATGACGTTTCTGGAGCAAATCTTCGAAAGGCTGCTGCGCGCTGCGGATGCTTCGGTGGTCCGCGAGATCCGCGATGGAAAAATTGTCTCCGTGACCGGTGCCAAATTGTTGGGAATGACCCAGCAAGCCCGGGTGAATCTGAGGACGCAGGGATTGCAAAAGGGCGACCGCTGCGTGCTGCTCGCGCCCAACAGCATTGATTGGATCGCGCTCGATCTCGCGCTCATGGCTGAAGGCATCATCGTCGTGCCGTTCTACGCGCGACAGACGCTGGCAGAGCTCGTTACCATGATGAAAGATTCCGACTCTAGTCGAATTTTCTGTCATGACGCAGTCATTGCAGCTGAGGTAAAGAACCTTTGGCCTCAAGCGCCTCCCATTTCTCTGACGGAGAGCATCTTTAGTGCGCCGAGTGCGAATACCGTAACTCCGCCCCTTCGACAGGCTGATTCCGACCCCGTCACCATTATTTACACCTCCGGAACTTCGGGCGAACCCAAAGGTGTGGTGCTGAACGCGAGCAACATCACATTCATGCTGGGTTGCACCAACGGGCGGCTCGATCTCCTGATGGGTGCAAAGACAGCGCCGGAGCAGGCGTTCCAATACACGCCGTTCTGCTTTGCAGCTTCCTGGATCGTGCTGTTGTCGGTACTGTCGCGAAACAGCGTTTTGACCCTATCAACGGATCTTACGAAGCTGTCGGATGAGCTGAAAATCGCATCGCCTGAATACTTTTTGAATGTTCCGACGCTGCTTGAGCGGGTGCGCACGAAGATTCAGGACTCGGTAAAAGAGCGAGGCGGTTTGGCGAAGACAATATTCTCGCGCGCTCAGCGAGCCTTCATTCACCAGCAGAGCAAACAAAGCGAGTTCGCGGATTTCTTCTGGCTGGGACTTGCAAATGCACTCATGTTTCCGATGATCCGTAAGAGCATAGGCCCGAATTTGAAGGCTTTAATCTGTGGTTCCGCGCCTTTGTCGATCGAAACGCAGCTTTTCTTTATGATGATCGGCATTCCTGTTCTCCAGGCTTATGGACTTACTGAAACCACCGCCATCTGCACCGCAGATGATCCACGTCGCGTCGAACCTGGCTATGTGGGCCCGGCGATCCCAGGGATTGAAATGAAATGCGCCGAGAACGGCGAGATCCTTGTGCGTGGTCCCAATATTTTCCCGGGTTACTGGCAACGTCCTGCTGATACCGCCACATCGCTCGAGGGCGGATGGTTTCACACCGGCGACCAAGGTGAAGTAAACGCAAACGGGAACTGGCGCATCACGGGGCGCATCAAGAATCTTATCATTCTAAATTCCGGCCACAATATCGCGCCTGAGCCTATCGAGGAAAAACTTGCGCAACTCATGCCCGAAGCGCAGCAAGTGGTTCTCGTTGGCAATCAACGCAGCTTTCTTACAGCGCTTGTGGCGGCATCCGGCGCTAACAGGCTCAGCGAAGCGCGCATTCAATCCGCAATCGAAGCTACGAATGACGGCTTGCCACATTACAAGCAAATTCGCGCTTTTCAGAAGCTGCCAGAACCACTTACCATTGAGAGCGGCTTGCTGACCACCATGGGCAAACTCAAACGCGACGCCATTACCGCACGCTTTGCGAATCAGATCGAAGCTCTGTACCAAAAGAAAACCTCATGAACAGCTTCCAGGGCGAGACGCTTTCGTGGCAGGTGGTTGATGGCACCATTGAGCTTTCGCTTCATCGCAAGCCGTGCAATGAAATTGGCCTCGAGACTCTCGGAGAACTCGAGCAGTTTGTTACTTCGCTCGGATCGTTGCAGCGAGATTCGCATGCTCTGATCATTGCGAGCGCAAGAACGGAAGGGTTTTGCGCCGGCGCGGACCTTCGCGAGTTACATCGCGTGGCCCAACCCCTTCGCACCGTCGACCGTCTGGCTGGAGTGCACGATTTCCTCGAACGCATCCATCGCGTGATGAATACGTTGGACGCGGCGCCGTTGACTACTATCGCGGCAGTTCATGGCCTTACCTTCGGCGGTGGCTTTGAACTCGCGCTGGTCTGCGATTTGATCATCGCCGACAAAATGGCACGCTTTTGTTTTCCCGAACTTCGGCTGGGACTGATTCCCGGTTTCGGTGGTATTCCGCGCCTGAAACGCGATCTGGGAAATGCGGTTGTCCGCGATTTGCTTCTTACCGGGCGGAGCATCCATGCCACCAAGGCGCAATCGGTCGGTCTGGTGAGCCAAGTCGTCGCAGAGGGTGATGCTTTGCGCGTGGCACGCGCCACTGCCGCACAGCTGAAGAAATTTGATCGCGATACCGCAATTGCAGCCAAAAATTTTATCAAGCCGATCCCGTATGAAGAGCTTCGCCGCGAAATTGAGATTTTCTGCGATTTATTCACGCGACCGGCGGTAGAAGAGGGCCTGCGCAAGTTCGTCGAAAGCACCGATGCGCTGCCATACCTGCCATAGCCGGTTTGCAGGACCTGCTCGACTGACGACCGGGCCGACACGCAGTTTTCTTTTGATTTTGTGGCAAGATAGTAGCCAATGAACACGCTTCAAACGACAACTGACGAAGTGCTGCGCCTGGCTGCCGATCACTTCAAGGTGCCACGCGAACAGCTGAGTCCCGATGATGATTTCTTCAAGAAGCTCGGGATCAACAGCCTGCAGGCGCTCGATCTTTTGACCCGCATCGAGCACTACTTCAAGATCGAACTACCAGACTATGAGCTTCAAGGCGTAAGCGACTTCCGAGCTCTTGCTGAGCGGATTCAATCTCGCCTGTAATGCTGGACCTCCGCCAATACAATTCACTGGGTGAAGCGTTACGTGCAGCGCTGGAACGCTGGCCGGATGAAATCTGCCTTATCGAAGCGGATCGCGATCGCGAGAACGTCCGGCTGACTTACCGTCAATTCAAAGAGGCGGCTTTGCCGCTTGCCCATGCCATGCAGACGGCAGGTTTTCACAATGGTTCGCGCGCTGCAATCATCATGACTAATCAGTCGAAATGGCTGATTTCCGCTTACGCGATCTTCTTTTGCGGCGGCGTGCTGGTGCCACTCGATTACAAACTCACATCTGGCGAGCAGTTAAAGCTTCTGGCCCACTCGGAAGCCGAATTCCTGATTGTCGAATACCATCTCTGGCGCGCGATCATGCAGGCGGAAGGATTTAAGGATCTCTTGACGCGCGTTGTGCTGGTGACCGAGGCGCCGAAAAACGCTGACCTTGCGGGAGCGAAACGCTGGGAAGAAGTCGCCGAATCCGGCGAGCCGGTACTTGTGCAGCGCGTGCGCCAGGATGCAGCCTGCGTCGTCTACTCATCCGGTACAGGCGGGCGTCCTAAGGGCTGCGTATTAACGCATGAAAATTATCTCGAACAGTGTATGGCGTTGACCTCGCTATATCCCTTCTGCCCGGGAGTGCGCTACCTGAGCATTCTTCCGACAAATCATGCGATCGATTTCATGGTGGGATTTATCGGACCTTTTACGTGCGGCGCCACAGTCGTGCATCTGCGCACCCTTCGTCCGGAATACATCCGCGAGGCTTTCACCAAGTACAAAATCACGTATATGTCGCTGGTGCCCATGGTGCTCAAGAATCTCGAGCGCGGTCTGCGCCAGCGCTTCACCGATTTACCGAAGACAAAGCGATCGATGCTAAGCGCGCTAATTGGAGTGAATCGCATGCTGACGCGTCGAAGGCCGCACTTGGGAGTCAGCCGCGCCCTGCTGCCGCAAGTGCACCAGGCCTTCGGCGGCGAACTGCGGGGGCTCTTCGTCGGAGGCGCTTTTACCGAGCCTGCGACGCTTCAATTCTTCTATGATCTCGGCGTTCAAGTCGGCAACGGCTACGGCTGTACGGAAGCGGGAACGGCAATCACGTTGAACGACTTCAAACCTTTTCGCGCCGATACTGTCGGCAAGCCTTTGCCCGGCATGACGCTGAAGATTGTAAATGCCGATGCTGAAGGCATCGGCGAAGTGGCGGTGCGCGGCAAGACCCTAATGTCGCACTATCTGGGCGATCCGGAAATGACGGCCGAGACCATCGTAGACGGCTGGCTCATGACCGGAGATTTGGGCCGAATTGATTCGAGCGGACACCTTCAACTCTTTGGCCGCAAGAAAAACATGATCGTGACTGAAGAAGGCAAGAATATTTATCCCGAGGATATCGAAACGTCTTTCGAGGGCCTGCCGGTCAAGGAATTCTGCGTTTTCGCCGCGAATTATCTTTGGCCCGCCAGAACGATGCTAGGCGAACGACTCGTACTCGTCCTTCATCCGGAATCTGGACATACGATCACTGAAGAAGTCGTAGCAAACATTGCGCGACGGAATCGCGCCTTGCAGAATTACAAGCGAATCAGCGGATATCTGGTGTGGGACGGCGATTTTCCTCTCACAGCTTCTCTCAAGATCAAGCGGGGCGAATTGGCCGAACAGATCCGGCAAAGTCGTGAACGCGCTGAGGTGGTGGCTCTGTGACCGGCCGCGTCAATCTGTCTGCGGAGCATTCGTAATTGTGACCGAGCGATTCCTCGCGATCGTCAACCCGGCTGCGGGCGGAGGACGTTCCGGAGAACTGGCGACTGCCGCTCTTGAACGCGTCCGACGAACAGGAATTGAACTCACGATAGTGATGACCACGCGCGCTGGAGAAGCGACTGATATCGCTCGCAAGGCGTACAACCACGAAATCCGAAACTTTCTGGCTGTTGGGGGCGACGGCACAGCGTTTGAAATCGCGAACGGAGTTTTCCCGGAAGCAATCAGTCAAGGCCGACCGGCTTTGGGTTTCTTGCCGCTCGGGACTGGAAATTCATTCCTGAAAGACTTCACGTCCCGCGGCGTAGAACACACGATCGAAGCGCTTCTACGTGGTAACCGGCGCCCGTGCGACGTAATTCGCTTGCGTCACACGAAAGGTGACCTTTACTTCCTGAACTTGCTCACTCTTGGCTTTCCAGCTGACGTCGCTGAAACCGCCAACCGCCGGTTCAAACGCTGGGGTGAGCTGGGTTATATTCTCGCTGTTTTCATGCGCCTGGTGCAGCTCGAACATCTCGCCTTTCCTCATAAACTCGAAAGCGGCAGCGCGAATTGGGATCGCCGCGAAACTCTCTTTATTTCGATCAACAACAGCAAGTTTACGGGCGGCAAAATGATGATCGCGCCGCGAGCCGATGCTTCTGACGGCCTAATCGAATATGTGCGGTGGGGACCCATCGGACGGCTGGGATTGCTCTGGATGTTTCCGCGCCTCTTCACTGGGACGCACATCAATCATCGTTTGGCCACGCGTGCAGGAGTGAAGCGAATTGAATTTGAATTGCATGCTCCGGTAAACGTGATGATAGATGGCGAGAGCATGCGGCTCCAGTGTCAATCGGTGGAGATCCTGCCCGGCGCGCTGGACGTTATCGTATGAGGAAAGCATATCTCACGGTGCGTTCGCTGCTGCTCTGGGCCACCAGCGGAATTCATTTTGCGGTTGTCTGCTTGTTGCTCATATTTGTCGCAATTTTTGTCGACCCCAGAAAGAACGATTACCCGCAGCGGCTCTTCTTTCGGAATATTCTCCGTCTGGCTGGCGCGAAGCTGGAAGTATGCTGTGCGGCTGGTTTCGATCCGGCGCAGACCTGCATTTTTATTTGCAATCACGTAAATCTTTTTGATCCCTTCGTAGTTTATTCCGCGATCCCGCAATTTGTGCGCGGCTTTGAACTAGAGTCTCACTTCAAGCTGCCGATCTACGGCTGGATGATGCGACGTTTCGGAAACATCGCAGTGCCGGCCGAACCCAGTCGCGAAGGCCTCGCCCTGATGACTCAGTGCGCCAAGACCGCACTGGATTCGGGTATCAGCTTGATTGCCTTTGCAGAAGGCGCGCGCACGCGCGACGGGCACGTTCGTCCGTTCAAGAAAGGTATTTTCAATCTGGCACAGAAATTCGGAGTTCCTATCGTTCCGGTAAGCATGGTCGGCGCCTATCAATTCTTTCAAACCGGAAACTGGATGCTTTTCCCCGGGAAAATTACGGTCTTTCTGCACGACCCGATCGATACCACGCAGATCGGTCGCGGCGACCTGGATGAACTGAAAGAACGAGTGCATGAAATCGTCTCTGCGCCGGTGGAAGAATCGCTGCGGTACAACCCAGTCGAAAAAGTGTAAACGCGTGCTGAAACTGCCGGCGAGGACTTAAGGGGTTTGCGTCGCGCTTGCTGCTGGAAGTGAACGGCCGGCACGAAGTTCCTGCCAGGTGTAAACCACGCGATGGATTACGGTAATCGTTGAAATGGTCGCAATCACCCAGAGCACTTGCGCCATGCGATTGAATACGCCGCCCATAATCAGGAGCACAAGCCGCTCAGGGCGCTCCATGAATCCTACTTTGCATGAGGGAATTATGGATTCAGCGCGAGCGCGCGAATAACTCACCATGAACGAGCTGGCCATCGCTACTGCGGCAAGGGCCATGTAAAAAGGACGGCCGGTCAGCGTGTAATGCACTACCAGGCCCATGTACAACGCGAGATCGGAGTAGCGGTCGAGCGTGGAATCCAGAAACGCGCCAAAGGCAGTCACGCGGCCTACCCGGCGGGCCACCTGGCCGTCAGCCATATCCAGGAATCCAGCAAGGAAAAGAACCGCCGCAGCCTGCCGGAATTTGCCCATGGCGAAAAGCGCGGCCGCCCAGGAATTTACCGCCAGTCCCAAAAAAGTGAACATGTTTGGCGTAATTCCGGTGGCCGCGAGGCCGCTGACGACGTGGCGTAGCAGCCAGCCTCCACCCTCGCCGATCCAATAGGTTATCGGCTTACTGCTCTCGTTTTGTTGGCTCGCCATTTCTTACATATCCCGAACTGCTGGAGCCCGCGGCACTTTCATGTCTCAGAAGCATGCGTCGCCCCTCCGACGCTCGTTCGCGACAAGATTGTATCGCGGTTGCTCCAACCGCCTGAAAGGCGGATCTTTGCGCTAAGAGCGGGTTTTTCCGCAAAGTGCGAAGCCGTGCCCTGACGCGAACAATAGTTGCCACACACGATCTGAAGTCAATTTGACGTCATACAGCGAAAAATATTATTGATAGACCTTCCTAAGAGCCATTTCCGGTACTTCGCCCTGATGATGTAATCTCGGCTCGGTATGCTGCTGAACTTCGTCCGCGCTGAAGCCGGGGGCCACTTCGCGCAGAACCAACCCCCCGGCTGTTACGTCAATCACTGCTAAGTCCGTGATGATGGTGTCCACGCACTCGATCGCAGTCAGGGGATAGGTGCAAGTTTTCACAATTTTACGCAGGCCGTCTTTTGCGGTGTGCTCCATGGTGACGATGAGACGCTTCGCGCCGACGGCGATGTCCATCGCGCCTCCGATTCCACCTGCGCCTTTCGCTCCGGGAACCCGCCAATTCGCCAGATCGCCTTTCTCCGACACCTGCAAGCCGCCCAGGACGCAAATATCGAGGTGCTCGCCGCGGGTCATGACGTGCGCATCATCCTGCGAAAAGTAAGCCGCGCCCGGAATTAGCGTCACCGGCACTTTCATTGCGTCGACGAGATCGAAGTCCTCTTGTCCTTTTCGCGCGCGCGGACCCATGCCGAGTATTCCATTTTCGCTGTGAAAATAAACCGTGATGTCTTTGGGAACGTACGCTGCGATCAGATTCGGTATGCCCCAGCCGAGATTCACGTAAGCGCCATCGGGCAACTCGAGCGCGGCACGCTCGGCGATCTGCTCGCGCGTCAGCCGCTGCTTAGACATAACGAAGCCCCTTCGCCACCACGATACGATCGACAAAGATAGAGGGCGTGACAATCGTCTCGGGATCGAGCTCGCCGGTTTCGACGACTGCCTCGACTTCCACAATAATCGTTTTCGCGGCGGTCGCCATGATGGGGTTGAAATTACGCGCGGCTTTGCGATACACAAGGTTGCCCATGTGGTCTGCAGCCTGGGCTTTGATTAGCGCATAGTCCGCGCCGAGCGCTTCCTCCAGGATGTAACGCTTGCCGCGAATCACGCGCTCTTCTTTCCCCTTGGCCACGTCGGTCCCGACGCCAACCGGCGAATAGAATGCCGGAATACCGGCGCCAAAGGCGCGTATCCGTTCGCACAGAATGCCTTGCGGCACCAGCTCGAGTTCAATTTCGCCGGCATCAAATTGCTGCTGAAAATACGTCGCGCTGGGTCCGGGAAACGCCGCCACGACCTGCCGAATCTGGCGATTCTTGAAAAGAATCCCCAGCTCGCCGTCGCCGGTCCCGCAATTATTGCTGATGACCCTGAGGTTTTTCGCGCCGCGGCGTGCCACTCCTTGGATCAAATTATTCGGAAACCCGGCCCCGCCGAACCCACCAAACATGATCGCGGCGCCATCTGGAATGTCCGCCACACTTTCATCCACCGAGGAATAGACTCTATTTTTTCGATTCATAGGAAAATGAGCCCGGGGTGGGGGTCGAATTAACACTACATTGAAAATACCCAATGTTTATCGGCGTTGCAGCCCACAACCTCCAGGCAATTGGTACAGAACGGTACTTTATCACAAGAAATGTAAGCAAGACCCCGTTCCATCGGCAGAGGGGAATCGACGACGCCCGGGCAAGCGAGCAGACCTACTTTAGGGCCGAGCGTGGTCGATAGCTAGCCGGATCGAGGCTACGAGTTGGGGTCTTAGGTCCGAAGCCTCCGCGAGCCTTTGTGACCATCGTCGACTGTCATCAGGGAGACTGGTGCCGACCGTCATAACACGGAAAAACGGCAAAGGCCGAATCTTGAGGGCGGGCCACAGTTCCGCGGCACTCCCGGACTCCTCAGGCGGCTGTGAAGACGGTCCCGTGCGTATTGGGTTGCAGCCACATAGGGTCCGCGCAGACGGCCCACTTCCCTTTCGCAGTGTTGCATCTGCAGCTACGCGCACTTCTGCTTCTCCAGAAAAGGCGCCTCGGGCCGATTCAAGCGAATCAAAGCCAAAGTCCAATCGCGGCGGTAGCTTCTAGCTCCGCCATTGAAAGAGGCCGGGTCTGTGGGATGCCCGTCAAAACGTGACCTGGGAAGAGTCGAGAAGCCTGCTGCCGCCGGAAAATTCAATTCCGCGGGTATTCGCCCGCCCTTGCATTAGCCAACGACGCAAGGGTGAGGCTCCCAGCAGTATAAACGGACTTAAGCGGCCGGAGGTTTCTTTGGAAACTCTTTAATCGATTCCCCAATGAATTCGAGATAACTGCGAACATGGCCTTCCAGCTGATTCGTGAAATGACTGGAAATCTCGGCAGCTCTTTCTTCCAGGTTCTTATTGCCTTCGTCCGTAGCCGACGCGATCATGTTCTGTGCGCTATCTCGCGCAATCTTCTCGAACGCTTGCGAAAGCTCAAGCATCTTTTCGTTACACTCGTTCACAACGGAAGTGGAGTTTTTCTCCAACTGGTCGTGAGTCTGACGCAATCGTGCGTTCGCGTCACCTTCCAGTTGGTCCGTGACTTGCCTGTAAATTGCCAGCGATTCTTCCTTGAAAACGGTCTGAGATGCCACCAGTTTCTGAAAGTCCGCTCTCGCTTCTTCCATCACAGGCGCAACCTGCTCTCGCAGCCGCAATACGAAGCGCTCCGTTGCTTTGGTGCGTGAGGTTTCGAGGTTGCGTTGCACCCGCTCAACCGTGCCAGTCGCCATAGTGTCGAGGTTGTGCTGGGCATTTTCAATGTGTCGCTCGATAGCCCCAACTAAGCTCCCTTGGCTGTTTTTGACTATGGCCTGCGCCCCCTCGTTCAGTACTTTCAGCGCGCGCCGGGCCAATTCATCTTTCGAGGTCGCGATCACATGCTCAATCGTTCCGGTCGCCTCGTTCTGAATCTGAAAACGAAATTCGTCCAACAGACGCTTCCTTTCATTGGCTAACGTCACTGCTGCAATTTCAGAGACCGCTATTTGAACCTGATTGCTTAAGGCGTTCATCAGGTTGGCAAACCAAGGTGACAGTACAGCGGCCGCCTCATTTTTCTTCAAGACGGGAACCGGTGTAGCAGCTTCGGTCCGGGCCAGAGCCCGTTGCGGTTCGGTCCGCGCTATGAGCCGCGATTCTCGTCCATGA
This sequence comes from uncultured Acidobacteriota bacterium, assembly GCA_963703675.1. Taxonomy (GTDB): domain Bacteria; phylum Acidobacteriota; class Terriglobia; order Acidiferrales; family UBA7541; genus Palsa-295. Next base: position 378,398 of record CAVPFH010000023.1, read on the forward strand.
CTCGCGGACTCTACTAGCTTGCCCGATTGCCGGGGAAACCAATCTGCTGGCGGCGACGAAATCCCCCAGATATTGCCGGCGATTTCGAGCTCCACGCCGACGTTGTACGTTGGATCGTTGGAGGTGTTTAGCCTCTGTATCGATTTCACCCGTGCCCGACTGGGGAATCCAGAGTGGCCTGTCGAGCCCAGTCCCGTAGCTAGGACCACGATGTCACCAGGACGAGGCTCATGTCTCATCTTGTAGGTGCAACCGTGACAACTAATCGAGCCTGTCGTAACTTCCTCCCGATAGGGTGCACGGGAGGCATCTACGCTCTGCACTGCCAGCATTATGGCTTTGGAAATGCGCGAGCTGCGCCGTTTTGGTGCGTTTGCGACCTGATTAGATGACACTGGACCCTCCTACTCTCCCATCCACATTGGATAAAGGCCGTTGCAAGTCATCCCTCGAATTCTGGAGAACCGCTGGAATAGTCTCTCAGCGTCCGCGGAACTTCAACTGGTCGAACAGCCAGATGCGACTTGTATTTTCGCCTGCCCATGTGTCCCACTCCCCTGGAGTACCAGTCGCTTTTCGGCTGCCTTTGGCCGAATTCCTCGCGGCTCAAGGCATGCCGTCCAATTTTTCCGAACTGTTCCCTCGACCAGTAGACCTGCTTTGGACGCCGGCGTAAATTGAGTCGAGTTATTGCGCTCCAGGGCAAGGACACCAAAATGACTGAAACATCCACTGCCGAGCACACGGATCGCCGCACGACGAGCCGGATTGATGCCCATCTCCCTTTGTTCATCTACGGCTCTCTGCTAGGTGGCGATCCGTTTTACGAGGAGGCCTTTACAATCTCCATCAATGGAACTGGCGGATTGATCTTGATGGCGAGTAGTGTCCAACCCGGCCAGCGAATAATGGTAACGAACCAAGGAAACGATCAGACGCAAGAGTGCGTCATCGTATCCGTTTCGGCGCAGCCTGCGGGCAGTTATGTTGCGTTTAAATTCCCCACCCCGATGCCGCAGTTCTGGCACGGGTTGGAAATTGGCAAGGGTACGCTGCGTAGCTGGATCGAATACTTCATTGAGGCACTTATTCTGCAAATCCGTGGTGATCGCACACCCGAAAGGCCAGTTCCTGATAAGTTCTATAAAAGGGGAAGTCAAGAGAAAACACAACTGCATCGACCGGAGCTTTTCTTGCTTCCCAGCCCACGTGAATGAGCCTGATCGGTTCGAACCCTTCCGCGCCTTAATGTCTTCAAAATAGGTGCGAGGGGATTTGTCTTGGGATTTGAGACCGGTGACGAAGAACAGCAAAAGCCCGACAGTTACCAACTGGAGGATTGGCATGTCGCCTCCAACCCACAATTCAACACGTGTACTGCCCCGTGTTGAAATAGAGTTGAGGGCGACGGCCGCTAGTTGGTAACGCCACAGATCGTGCGCGAGAATCGCCCCTGTGCGCGAGAAAGAAGCAATTATGGGCGCTGGAACACGGACAAAACACGGACAATCGGCCCTAAAATGCAGCAAGGGCTCTTGGAACCATGATGCAAGTTATTGAAAACGTTGGTAGGGGCGGTGGGGATCGAACCATCAAGCCTGTCGCAAACACGCAAGTTATTCATTCCACGATTCGACAAATCCTACAAAACCGTTAGAAACGCCCAAGTCAGGTACACGGCGGGTACACGGAGCCGAGCAACCGCAACGCCAGATCCAGCGGATAACCTAGTCATCTTCTACGACCGCGCCAACGGAATTCGCTTTCCGATGGACTCCATGAAGCAAGCCTTCATGCGCGAACTGGGACTGACCGTGCAGCCGCAAGCGACCGCCGGAGTGTTCGGCAGCGGTGCGATGCAGCAAGGGCAACTGCCGCGTGACCCTGTGAGCGCTTTCCAAGCCATCGAAACCATGCTGAAGAGCACGCGCACCAATTCTCAAGGGCAGCAAATGCACGCGGTGGCCATCATCGACTACGCGGAAAGCCTGATGCCGAATGGCACCTGGGGACAACTGTCGAGCGAAGACCGTCACTGCGTTATTAAAGTCCTGGGATGGGCCAAAGACCCCGACATCAGCAAGTCTGCGAATTCGGTGATTTTGGTCGCCGACTCTGCGGCGCTGATAAACGAATCCATCATTTCTTCGTCCAGCCGTATCGAGCAACTGCAAATCCTGTTGCCGCAGCCGGAAGAGCGTGCGGCGTTCATCGAACACATGGACCGCACGGTGCAGGAAAAACAGAAAAAAGAGGGCAAGCGTCCGACCGGACTCGCTTACGCCAAAGGCTTCGACGAAATCCAGTTCGCGCACCTGACGGCCGGACTCAAGAAAATCAACATGGAAGACATTCGGCTGACGGCAGGTAAGCGCGGGTTAACCATCAGCGCAGATATTGTCAAAGCACGCAAGAGGAATAAATAGCTAGGTGGTTGATTTATGTCACGACTCGATCGAGTTCGTCCAACAAAGCTTGAGATGCCGTAGCCTTGCGGAATGTCGTTACCAACTTACGATAGTAATTGAGGTGATCCTGCTTGATCGCTTCTTTGTTGAATCGCTTCCAAAGGCGGTCGTTGAGGCGTCGATAGTCAGCGAGCACCGCGCGAGCATTGTGCAATTTGTCTGCTACTGAGACAAGCAGGGCATCGGGCGACGCGGTGGTTAACTTCCGAGGTACGTCTGTTACGCTGATGCCAAGGGAGTTTATGTTCGGGGTCCTCTGACTCGCTATCCGAGCATGCGTCGAAAGCGGCTGGAAACAACACGGCGAACACCATTCCGGTGAAGTCGGCTATTCAAGCTCGCCGGAGTGGCGACCGCCTGCCTGGTTTTCCACTTCAGCGACTCGTGCTTTGAGTTCCTCGTAAGACGGCTCGGCCATTTCTTCCCCCTGTCGATTCCAAGACGGATTATACCCCCGCGTTTTGCCATTGCTCGGTTGTTCGGAAGGAGGGCGCTTGCGCCCGAGTGTTATTATTGCGGGGCCCGGCGGGAATCTTAGTGGGAGATGACGTAACTACGTCACGGGAGGCATACACATGGCCACGAAGCGAAGCTCGGCAGCGAAACCTCACGGGAATCGTTCTCTACAAAGTCGGCAACATCCTGTTCTTCCTTGTGCCGAAAATCAGGCTATATCCAACCGTGCAACCGCAAGCTGGGAGGAGCGACGGGAAGCTGACCGCCGTATCGAGGAAGCAAAGCGTGAAATCGACCTCCTTCTTCATCGGCGGAGGTCAAGAGTTCGTGATCGGCGGCTACACACCAGCTCCCAAGAACTTCGATGCCATCCTCGTCGGATATTACGAAGGCAAGAAACTTCTATTCGCATCCAAGGTACGAACCGGATTCGTTCCGGCGAGCCGTGAGTCTCTATTCCGGAATTTCGAGAAGTTGCGGACTGAAGCCTGTCCCTTTGCGAATCTGCCTGAAACCAAGAAGGGTCACTGGGGCGAAGGGCTCACTGCGACGGGCATGGAGAAATGCATCTGGCTGGAACCCAGATTAATCGCCGTCATCGATTACGCTGAATGGACGCCAGCGAATCATCTTCGGCACGCCAAGTTCATCGGATTGCGGGAAGATAAAAATCCACGAGAAGTCACCCGGGACCGGCCGATCTAAGAATTTAATTAGTGCGCGAAAGATAAAAAGAATAGCGGTCTCCGTTCGGAAATTCGCACACAAGGTACGCCGCAGATTTTTCGTCGCCGTTGAAGTCGGCTCCCTGTAAATTGAGCTCTAGATACGTTGGATCGACGCCAAGCCCGACAACTGTTCCACGTATGTCCCGAATTGCGCCCCGAACATCCTGCTGCGCTCCCGAGCGAGAAACGTGAACCTGCAATGACGTTCCCAGGTTCCGCCACGTCTCTAATAGTCCCAGAGCTTCTTCAAGTCTTATGTGCATGAGCGAATGGAGATTCGGGTCTCCGTCGTTCCAAGAATCTCTTCCAGTTCTTTCAGGAGAGTTGCTTCGATCAGCTTGGATTTGCGCTCTCCACGAGCGACGCGGGTTCACATCTAATTGCCCGGCCATCCGCCTCTTTACGTCAATAAAAGAATCGCTCGAAACGGACGCGTGTTACTATCCGTGACTAACACCTACGGTATTCCGTAATCGTTAGATAGGCAACGCAAATGAAGTCTCGCAAACGCTCGCCGCCGGAGTGGGCCAGTAAGATCTTAACGGTAAGACGTCGCTTAGGTTTGAACCAATCTGAATTTGCGGCGCGCCTGAACTATTCCGCCATGACTCTCTGCCGCTGGGAAAGTGGAAGCCACGAGCCTACAGCCCAGGGCTACATCCAAATGGGTAATCTTTCGGCCGAACCGGAAGCGTCCTGGTTTTGGACTCGCGCCGGTTTAAAGAGCGCCGACATTTCGCGGATGTTTCCGGAAGGCGCTAATGTCCTTTGTAAGACAAGCTTTCCTGATTTCGAAATCGTGGTAGCTGACGGCGCCAGAAAGATTGCCAATCCCCGAGCGAAGACCAAACTCGTAGCCATCCCAGTGCTGGATGTACATGCAGGGTCGCACGGATTGAAGGGCGACCAGGTGCTTGATCTCCGCCAGGCTAATGTGGACGAGATGATTGCAACGCCGCTTCTGTGGTGTCCAAATCCCTCGGCAACCCGTTGCCTGCGCGTGCGCGGCTCATCCATGAACCCTCTCATTTACGACGGAGATATTGTGGCGGTGGATTGCTCGCCCGTCGACATGTCCGAAGTCAACGGCAAAATTGTAGTTGCCTGGAATCGCCAGACTGGCCTTACCCTCTCGCGGTTCTTGCTATTGAAAGGGACGCAGCTTCTGGAATCCGAAGACCGCGATTACAAACCTATCCTATTAGGGAAAGACCGAAATTGGCGCATCATCGGAAAAGTACTGTGGTGGATTCGCAGATCGCCGTAACGGCGCTTTATTGAGCCAGTGACGGTAGTCCTTTCGCCTTGATATGTACGTCGCGGTCATGTATTGTGACACTGTCCCTTTACACTCCTTACGCCGTGCCGTTCCCTCGGCGACGTTTTCTGTGCCAATCGACAAATCTTGGTCTTGTAGCCGTCCATGGCCGACTTGTCTCATTCTTGGATACAGGCCTATCGGCAGGCCATTGAAGAAACCGACCCAGAAAAATTGCCGGAACGAGTGCTTGCAGCAGCAATAGCCATATACAACAGGCGGCAAGAACTCGTCTTGTCATCGAGCGACTCTGCCGAGTCCGAAGCAATGAAGAGAGCTTGTAGGCAGTTGATGAAAATCAAGACGGAACAACTCAAGCTGCCAGGTTTGAATTTCCTGCGGGCGGCAAGACACTATCAGCAAAACTAAATCGTACCGCTCAGAGAAAGGAGGTAACCGTGGCTCTGAAATCAATCACCCCAAGGCAACCGATGATCATTCCGTTTAAGACATTCCAGACGAAGGGGAATAAGAACTGGGCCCGAGGGGCGGGGTTACGTGTGTCTTTTTTCTTGTGAAGTGACCTTGCGTGCTCCGCACTCCGAAACTTTCTGTCTCCGCGACTGTCCAGAGCGCCATCAGCGTCAATATACCGGCAACAACCACGAGTAGACCGGTCGCTCTGCGTTCATTGATCAAATTGCTCATATGTTCTCCTTAGAGCCAATGTCAGGGCGATTCAGCTGTCAGCAGTTTGGTGTTCAACTACGAGCCCCTTCTTGTCCGAGTAAATTAGAAATTCCCCAGGCTTGATAATGGCCAAACCGCTGATCCGTTTTCTTGCCTCCTCAAGCCCATCGACTTCCCCTAACCAAATAGAGGTACCGTCTGCAAATCGTTTGAAAATATCGAATTTATCCATTTTGATCTTCTCTTAATACTGGAGCGACATCAGGGTGGTGCATCTTAACCGCCAAGCCCGGAGCGGATGTACCCTATAGGAATCTGCTACTTGCGGGTGGAAGCCATCGGCCTGAATCTCTTCTACAGCGATTCATTTATGTAATTTCTCCCATGAACTCGTCTTTCCGTGGCACCGAGTAGTTTTGATTTCACGGCAAAATCGTAGCCAATGCCAACCGCGCCAGCGGATAACCGTAATTTCCAGCGTCATTGGCGCTCTGGCGGACCGGGAAGAATAAAGAGCGCCCGGCGCCCAGATGACGATCACTTTTTCTTGTTCGCTTGTGGAAAGCAGGGAGTTCAGGATGGTCGTTCTTCGTTGGTGACGATTTGCGCAGCAAACCATTCAGAAGCTACTTTCGGGAGCAAAGACGATTGAAAAATGTGATTGAAATTCGCGATTGTAATTCACATGGCAGGTACGAACCTGATTAATATCCTGCCCGAGTGTTTGATTTTCAACGCATCATGCATCGAACGCATCTAAAGAAGGAGGGCAGAAGCAAACAAAAACAGGGGGAGACGGACTTGACGGCACTGATAGCAATTGTAATCTAGAACTGGACTTTGCACAAAGTTGGCGCTATGTTAGCGACCCTGCCCAGCCCTCAGCCGTAACCCAAAATCCGCAACTGCGAGTACGCCATGAATCGCAGCCCGATGAAGCAGGAAATGGAAGAGTGGTTTCTCGTCGTCGTCCTTTTCGTTCTCGCCATCGGAACGGTTATGGTTTACGTCCTGCGTCGCTAAATGTTGGGCGTACCTCCCATCGGGGGAAGCTGATGAAGACCGCTGCCATCAGCCCCAACGACGTAGGCTTTGGCCCCTGCCCTAGCTTCTGACTCTTCAAAAGACAGGTGAAAATTGTCCGGCGCCCGAGTCCCCGTCGCTAGAAATTCTCCGGTGGCGAGTTTCAATTTGTTGCCGCCGTCGATGTCCGACACCCAGAGTTCGCGCCTCTGGGCGGAGGGCAAGTATCTCGGCGTGCAGCTTGCGCGGGTTCGGAATCCTTGTCGAATCGAAGAGACCAGCGAGAAGATGATCGTGAACATGGCATCGGCAAACTATACCCGAGCCTTTCAAATTCAACTGGTTCAACGAGAACGGAGTTTTTGGTAGGGACAGGAGACTTAGCTTCTGTAAACTGCTGGTTGAATATTGGTGGAACTTCAGTCTCCGCCGATTGCCGTATCCTGGAAGGCCTTCAATTCCTGACGGGTTGCCATGGCCAGAGCTACACCACCACAAAGATTTCGATGCGCCTCCTAAGAGAACGCTCAGCTCCAGTGCCCTATCGCTCTTGCCAGCCGCCGCTCGCGGCTGCGGCATGTAGCCGCCTCGTTTAAGGAGCATTCAGTGTTTTTTCCACATCGCCATCCGAACTATCAGGCCAAATCGATTGTTTCGTCGCTCCCGAAATACTTTGCCGTCGTGGGCAAATATGATTTCGGCACGGGAAGACGCAAGTCGCATATTAAATAAGTGGATAGAAGTGTTCGTCTCGTCATCTACAATGGTGTATCCGGAGCGGGCGGCGACTATGAAGGTTGTTCTCATCTCAACGTATGAGCTTGGCCACCAGCCATTCGGTCTGGCGTCGCCAGCGGCGTGGCTTCGGGCCCGCGGCGCGGCGGTCACGTGCTTCGACCTCTCCCGTGAGGCGTTCCGTGAGGAGCCTCTCCGCGAGGCCGGCCTGGTCGCGTTCTACGTTCCGATGCACACGGCCACGCGGCTCGCCGCACAGCTCGTTGAGCCAGTGCGGCGATTGAATCCTCGGGCGCACTTGTGCTGCTACGGCCTTTACGCCCCGATCAACGAAGCCCATTTTCGCGGGCTCGGCGTGGAGACGATTTTGGGCGGGGAGTTCGAGGGAGCCCTCGTGGAATTGGTCGCACGGCTTGAGGATGCAGCGAGCAGCGGTGGAACGGTGGCGTTTGAGCGCCCCGAGCAGGTGATCTCACTTGATCGTCTCAACTTCATAGTTCCTGACCGCGCGGGCCTGCCGCCGCTGCGCCAGTATGCGCAGGTTGTGCTGCCGGGGGCCGGATACCTTGTCGCAGGCTACACGGAGGCGAGCCGCGGCTGCAAGCATCTCTGCCGTCATTGTCCGATTGTGCCGGTTTATAGCGGCGTTTTCCGCGTCGTGCAGCGCGACGTGGTACTCGAAGACGTTCGCCGTCAGGTCAAAGCGGGGGCTGAGCACATCACCTTCGGCGATCCTGACTTCTTCAACGGCCCAGCCCACGCTGTGGCCATCGCCGAGGTGCTCCACCGCGAATTCCCGCGGCTCAGTTACGATGTCACCATCAAAATTGAGCACCTGCTTCGCCACGCCAGGCATCTGGACAAACTGCGAAATACCGGCTGCCTGTTCGTCACGACGGCGGTCGAATCGGTGGATGACGCCATCCTCACGCGGCTAGCGAAGGGACACACACGCGCCGATTTCCTGGAGGTAGTGGCGCGTTTCCGCGAGCTCGGCCTGGTGCTCCAGCCTACGTTCGTGCCGTTCACACCCTGGACGACGCTTGCAGGATACCGCGATCTGCTCAGCGTCGTGGCGGAGCAGGATCTCGTCGAAAACATCGCGCCGATTCAGCTTGGCATCCGTCTACTCATTCCAGCCAGGTCACGTTTGCTCGAGCTGGAGGACGTGCGCCGCACTGTCGACCCATTCGACCCGGCCGCCCTCGTCTATCCGTGGAAACACCCCGATCCGCGTCTGGACGCACTCGCTGAGTGTGTGCAAAATCTTGCCAGCGCAGGCGAAAAACTCAAGCGCTCGCGCGCAGATAGTTTACACGCATCTGTCGAGCTACATCTGAACTGTCGAGCCAAGACGGCGCAGCAGTCCTGTGGCCGCCATCGGCAATGGCTTCGCGCCCGTCGATCCCGCATTTCACCGAGCCCTGGTATTGCTGCGCGGAGCCGACGCGGGATCAGTTTGTGTCCATCGCCGGGACTGCGCAGCCGCTTGCGCAGCCCGATGCATTTTTGTGAACGCGGTGCATGAATGAACTTTCGTGACACTCCGTGGGCCCGCAGGACTCCGTCCCGTTACGCCCACCCTCTGAGGTTCCCTTGGCCGAAGCTTCGCTCCACGCTCATCCGCGTCTATTGCTTCTAGCAAGCAAGCTAGGCTATCAGACGCGCAGCTTTGTTGAAGCCGCAAAGCGGCTGGGCGTCGATGTCACTATCGGCAGCGACCGTTGCCATCAGCTCGACGATCCCTGGTCAGACGGCGCCGTCCCACTGCATTTCGAACAGCCCGAGCAGGCCGCCCAGCGGCTGGCGGAGGCCGTTCGCGCAACACCGGTGTGCGCGATCCTTGCACTCGGCGACCGCCAGACGGCAACGGCCGCGTACGCTGCGCGTATTCTCGGCCTGCGTTACAATTCGCCTGAGTCGGTGGAGAATTGCCGCAGCAAACTGCGCCAGCGCGAAGTATTGCGCGACGCGGGCCTGCCCGTGCCGGAGTTCTTCTCATTTCCATTGACGGAACCGCTCGATGAAGTTCTTCCACGCCTGTCGTTTCCGAGCGTGGTGAAGCCACTGCGGCTGGCGGCGAGCCAGGGTGTAATCCGCGCAAACGACGCCTCAGAATTTGCTGCGGCCGTTGAGCGTATCAGGCATCTGCTGAGCTCGCCCGAGGTGCAGGCGACGCGCGAGCGGGAACTCGATTGCGTGCTCGTCGAGCGCTATATCCCGGGCGCTGAAGTCGCGCTCGAGGGGCTGCTTAAACAGGGCAGATTGCGGGTCCTGGCACTCTTCGATAAACCCGCCCCGCTCGAGGGGCCGTACTTCGAGGAGTCGATCTACGTGACGCCATCGAGGCTGCCCGCGGAGATGCAGACGCGCATCTTTGACTGCGCCGCCCATACGGTGCGCGCACTCGGGCTCTCCGAGGGACCCCTTCACGCCGAATTCCGCATGAACGATTGCGGTCCGTGGGTTCTCGAAGCGGCGCCACGGCCCATTGGCGGGCTCTGCTCTCGCTCGTTACGGTTTGGTCCGGATCGGATCTTCCTGGAGGAACTCCTCGTCCGCCATGCGACGGGGCTTGCGGGGGTCGAGATGTCCCGTGAGGCGCTCGCGGCCGGTGTAATGATGATTCCGGTGCCTCGGAGCGGTGTTCTCGAGGGTGCAGAAGGCGTGGAGCGAGCGGCCACAACACCGGGCGTGGATGAGGTGCAGATCACCGCGCGGCTGCACGACTTCATTGCCGCCTGGCCCGAAGGATCGACCTACCTGGGCTTTATCTTTGCTCGCGGAGAAACGCCTGCGCAGGTCGAAGCGGCCCTGCGTCTAGCACATGACGCACTGCGGTTCACCATCACGCCACGCCTGCCGGTCGCGCGTCCGGTATCTTGGCAGACGCTCGGTGGATCGTAGATCGGGGAAGCAACTGTTGCGTGACGTAAGCTCTCAAGCGCTTGGTTGGCAGCAACGATTTTTTCGAGCACGGCGACGACTTCGGCAATTCTCAAACCTGGGATAGCGTAGTAAAGTTCGTCGTTGTTCATACCCGTGTGAACACGGTTCCCGATACACGCAAAGCTCGGAGTAGCACGCCCTGTTAGCAATGTTTCCTGAAGAAACGCACAGGTAGGCCGTGGCATAATTCCGTTAGGGTTGATGCCAGCTCCGATAGCTGCCTCCGTTAGGAGCATGAAATGCCTCGCGTTGCCACGAATCAGAACTATTTGAGGCTCACACGGAGACTGCGCCAACAGGGAATAGACCGCCACTTGGAAGGACTCCGTCCTGTGAGGAATTCGCGGAACCTCCTCTCTCCGAAGATAGTTTAATTCAATCCATTGGCCGATCGTGGACTGCAGTTCCGCGGCCTTTTCAGGCGAAAGAGAGACACCGTGTGTGTAAGCGCCGATTGAACAATTCAGATGGTCGTCAGCCGTCGTATGGAAGACTGCACCTTCGCTGGCAAACTTCCAGTAGGAGCAGCTTTGCAGGGCGTGGAGCTTTCACGTGGGGTACACCAGCGGGTGCCTTATCCAGAAAAGCAATTGCTACCGCTTGTTATTGGAGTCCCAAGAGCGTTTGTAGTCTGTTTCCGAGATCCGCATAGTCCATGACTACCTCGTGGCCGAAGGATGTGCAGCAGCGGAGAGCTGCTGCAAAGCGAGCGCATTAATTCTATTTCCTATTTGAAAATCAAGCATGCGCTCCGGAGGACCATTCCGGGCGGCGTAGTTCTGGGAGGTAAAAAAGACCTGAAAATGCCCGACGGAGGAAGGGCAGCGGGCGATTAGTCTTTGGCCCTCTGCGGCACGTAGCCCTCCGGCAGTTTTGCGCCTTCGCCGAAAAAGAACTGCTCCATCTGTTCTTCCATGATTTTCTGCGACTGGGGGTCAAGAGGATTCAGACGGTACTCGTTCATGACCATCTTGGAGTGCTCGATCCAGAGCGTCCACCCCTCTTTCGAAACATTCTCGAAGATGCGCTTGCCGAGTTCGCCTTTCCACGGAATGCGGTCGAGCCCTGGCATTTCCCGACCGAACTTAATGCACTTCACCACACGACCACTCTGCCCCGCTGGGTGCGGCGAAGGCACCGCTGTGCTGGTGTCCGAACACTTTTCGTCGGCCATGGAATGCCTCCTCTGAAAATTGCGCTGCAACTCACGATACTGCAAGCGCCGGAGAAATTCTACTTGGCGCGTGAATGAACCCGGGCCAGTAGCGGTCGCATTGTTTATGTGTGATAGGCTCGTGCGCAACGAGCGTGGTTTTGTAACAGTTGTTGGTTATCCGGGAACTTACGATACGCAGAAGTTATGACAGTCCCGTTCCTGTTGGGGTCAGAGCGAGCTTCCCGTGTTTCACGCAACGGCTACTAAAGTAGCCAGTTTAGCTAGCGCCGCGATCATCGCGAGTGACGTTTCAAGCTGAAGCACGCGGGGTTCGACGCGCTGGCCCATATCACCGATCCCAAGTGTGACCTGCTCTCGCGTCGGGATCTCGCTCGCAGGAAGGGTGGCTGCGGCATGGTCTTCCGCAAAGATAGAGTTGAAATCGCAAATTCCGGCTAAGATGGAGTTTGCTCCGTCATGACCCCGCACGCACCAGTGGCTCCTTTCTTAGATGTATTCGGCCGACCCCTGCGCAGTCTTCGTGTCTCGGTCACCGACCGGTGCAACCTGCGCTGCCGTTACTGCATGCCCGAGGAGGAATACGTCTGGCTGCCGCGGGAAGGGCTGCTCGCCTTCGAAGAAATCCGCGAGCTAGTGAGCGCCTTCACCGATTTGGGCGTGGACCACGTGCGGCTGACCGGTGGCGAGCCGCTGCTGCGGAGAGGCCTTCCCAGACTGGTCCGGATGCTCTGTGAGAATTCGCGGATCCAAGACTTGGCGTTGACGACCAACGGCGTTCAGCTCGCCGAGCACGCCCAGGCGCTTCGCGCGAAACCACTACAACAGGTAGTTAATCAAAGGGCACGGCGAGTGCCGTGCCCTTTGCACATTATGGCGTGACAATCGACGTTCAACTCCTTCCATCTAACGCGGGAACCGGACATCAAGTGAAGGCTTTTTAAAATCTCCGTGACGGCGATGGCCCGAAGTTTAGCGCTCGACGCAGGCTCTTTACCACACAGGCCGTCAGCTGCGATGGCCAAATCAGCCGCCAACCATGCTAGTGAACCACCAGTACAATCCCAGAAGGTCGCTCAGCTAGCGCGATGCACTTCGAGGTTGATTCCATCGAGCACGCGATGACTGCCAAAAGATTTGTCAGATTCTCAATGCGGGTCTCGCGTTTAAAATTCTAGCCGCAATTGAAACGCGATCATTCGAGGAGTGTTGTCACCGCCCAAGCCCACGCCGAGCAGGCCAGTCGGCGGAGAGGTCGTGTAAGTCAGCGCTCCGAACCCAGTCTGTGTTGTGGGCTTTCCGGGGACGCCGGCTAGCACCATGCTCGGAAGTCCGAAATTCGGATGGTTGAACAGATTGAAGAATTGCGCCTCGAACCTCAACTTAGCGCGTTCGGTCAACGGAAACCATTTTGTAAGATAAAAGTCACTCCACAGGAATTGAGGTCCGCGCAAAGAATTGCGGCCAAGATTTCCAAACTGACAGATTTGCTCGCTGTCTCCGGCATTGCATGCGCCGGTGCTGGGATCCACCGTAGAGACGAAAGCATCGGGGTTGAGCCACTGAATCGTGCCGGGTTGAGTGACACCTGGAATGGGATTGTGTACGTAGAGCGGGACACCGGGAACAACGCTGGCAAACTGTGGTCCGCCGCCTTGCACGATGCCGTTTCCGTTTGCCGAGTACGGCGTGCTCAACACCGAGAATGGAATCCCGCTGTGCCAGAACACGGTCCCAGAAATTTGCCAACCGTTTAGCGCATAGCCCAGTCCGCGGTTTCGCACTTTTAGCGGCAATTCGTAAACGTACTCGGCAGTGAGGTTGTGGCGAATGTCGTAATCGCACGGACCGTAGTTGCGAGCCAATTCTCCAGGTAAAGGCGAGAGCACTGCACCGGCGGCGAATTGCAAAAATCCGCCGTTGGAGACTTCGTCCATACATTTGCTGAAGGCGTAATTAATTTGTCCCTGCAGACCGTGGCTGAGCTTCTTCGTGGCGCTGAGTTGAAGGCCATTGTAATGACTGCTGGCACCGGTGGAAAACTGCGTGACTGCACCGAACCTAGGATCTGTCGGCTGCAAGTAGGGGAAGGGCGCGAAACATCCATCGCAGACGGTTTGATAACCATTTACTTGCGTCAAGTAAGGCTGATTGAGTGCTCGCGTGCCGACGTATTGCGCGCGTACGCTAGCGCTACTTCCGAACTGATGTTCGATCCCAAAACTCCACTGCATGAAATAGGGAGCGTGGAGTTTTCCGCTTGGCACTGCCGAAATCGCGACGGGCGGAAGACATGCGGACGCATTGGCCAGCGGAGACGCGCAGGAAAGTTCCCCGTGCGGAAAGCCCGCAGTGAAAATTTGATTTGCGGCGACCGTCGCGTCGACTGCGCTATTAGGCACTCCTGGCGCGATGGCCGTGCCACCAACTGTGCCGAGTAGACCGCCTTGGAAAATCTGAACATACGGTGGATTCACACCAACAACGTCCGCAATACTTCCGGGCAAGATGTCGCTGAATAGACCAAAGCCAGCTCGGAGCACGGAGTCGGGCTCGAACTGCCATGCCAGCGCCGTTCTCGGTTGCCAGATTGCGAGTGGAGTTGCAGCGAATACGTTTCCGAGACCAGTTTGAATTGCAGCGTTGAGCGGTTGATTTACGTCATGGGAGATTGACGCGAACGAGCCGCGCAGCCGGGCGATTTCGTCGTGGGGATTCAAAGGATTCGAATTGAGCGTGTCGCGTACGCCGATTGTCCAACTCAGTTTGGGAGTAAGCCGCCAAGTGTCCTGGGCATATAAATCGAGATTCAGAAAATTGAAAGGTTCGTTTGGCGAGGTGGGGAAAGTCTTTGTCGCTGTCGATGCGACTCCATAGATATATTGCGGCAGTGTGGTGTAAATGATCGTGGGAACGCTGCCTTCGCCAAAATCGTAGTCGTTCAGCCGCAGAATTCTCGTGTTCGTTCCGAACCTGAATTCGTGCGCGCCGTGGCTCCACGCCAGGTTGTCGTTGATGAAAAAGCGCGACGCGCGTCTGCCTTGCACCCACGTGTTGTCGAGACCCCCGACTGTGGTGAAAGGCGCGTTGGCTCCGCTTCCTTGCAACACAATCGGAAACGCCGCTAGAGTCTTCTGAAAATCGCTGGGTGAAAACAAGCTTTCATACCAGGAAAATCCAGGATTGAAATAGTTCACCAAGCTCGGTGAAAAAACATGCGTATAGCCCGCCGCCAATGAATAGAGCGGTTGCGGAGAAACCGAATCGAAAATCGGATTGATGGGGTCGGTGTAGGCGGCCTGCACGCCGGTGTCGGCCTGAAAACGAATCCAGGCAGTGTTAGTTGCGTTGATGTTGTAATCGACGCGACCTGTCTGGACCTGCTCGTGGTCGTCGCTTGAGTGCGAAACGCTTTGGCGGTTGGCGCAACCATTCCCGTCAGGTGGATTTCCGGCCGCTGCGCTGCCGTTGGCATTGAAGGGACAGCCGAGCACGACTAGCGGTGTTCCGTTCACGTTTCCGTACAGCGAGAACATTTTTTGATAGAACGGCACCATCTGCGGCGCGGCAGGATAGAGTGCGCCGGTAACGGCGTCTCGGCCGCCCAGCGGGAGTTGCTGAAGCACGTAGTTCTGAAATGCAACGGTTGGCACGGTCGTGGGCGTGACGATCGGAAGCGCGATGCGCACCCATTCCCCGTCGAAGAAGAAGAATACTTTGTTGTGAATGATTGGGCCGCCGAGACTGCCTCCAAAATGATTCACGGTGGAGCGCGGCTTGTGATTCCCTGGCGTTGCATTCGTAAAATAATCCGCGGCGTCCAACAGGGAACCATTCCAGACTTCGTAGAGATTTCCGTGGAACTGGTTGGCGCCAGATTTGGTGACGTAGTTGACCTGGGACGCTCCGTATCTTCCCTGGTCCACGGAGTAAGAAAGTGTGTTGACGGTAACCTCCGAAATCGAATTCAGGCCCAGAACAAGATTTGTCGAAAGCCCGCTGTTCAGATTGGTGAGCGGATCGTTGGTTTCGAGACCGTCCACGATGTATCCGTTCGAAAGTGCTGGCAGTCCGTTGAATTGCACGTTGCCGTAGCCATTCGAGCCTCCCACGAAATCGTTGCCACTGCCGGCCGTGTTGATCAGCGCTCCTGGGGCAAATTGCAATGGGTAAGTGAGGTCTCCGCCAGGATTCGGAAGATTTTCCAAAGCTGGCGCATTCAGGTTGGTGGAAGTATTTGCGTTTTCGGGATTGATAAGCGGAGGCGCAGCCGTGACTTCCACTGTCTGGCTTGATTGCGCTACTTTTAAGATGAAGTTTACCGTCTGCTTCTGGCCCAGACCTGACACTGTGTCGTTCTGCTGCGAGTCGAAACCGTCTGCCTGCACTCTGACCGAGTAAGTCCCCGGCTTGAGCTGCGTGAAATTGAAGCGGCCTTCATTATCAGTTTTCAAAACGCGCTGCGAGCCGTTCTCTCGGTTCATAATTGTGATCGTGGCATCCGGAATAGCTGCGCTGGTTGCGTCGCTCACCTGGCCGGTAATTGCGCTGGTAGTTTCTCCCTGAGAGAAAGTTACAGCAGGAAATAGAAAAAGAAGCGACCCGACAAAAACAAACATCGGAAGCGTCGAACGCCGCATGATTGATTTAATTCTGTTCATCTGAATCGTTTATGGTTAACCTTACTTAATACATCGCATTAACGCAAGTGAAGACATATAAAGACGGAGAGCTGTTCTGATCGGTGGACGGCTGCGCGTTGCGATCACTCTTGATGGGCCATCCAGAACTTTGTACCAGCGTGATATCCAGCAGCGAGCGGCAATGCAAGAAACATAACAGTGCGCTATTACGCATTCGGCCAAAAAGCGTCGGCCCTAGCGGCTGCTATTAGCGCCTAGCGGCATTCATTTGAGCCTCGGAAACCCGCCGGAAGTGCCTGTGATTGTCTCGGTTGCAACGCCGTTGTTCGCGGGACTTACAGTAATGAGGCAGCGAATATAATATATGGACGCCCCATACGCGTACGGCGATCCGGCCGCCATGATGTACGCGCCTAGTCGACTTCGCGAGGGTCGGTTTAGATCGCGAGGGCTTGATTGTTCACTTCGGGTTAGCGAACTCAGGATTGAACCTGCCAGTCAATAACGATGAGGGTTATGTCATCCTCCTGCACCAGGCCTGAGGAGCGGGCGGACCACCGGGCGATCTCGCTGAGTAGCTCATCCGCCAGTGCGGCTGCAGCAAGTTGAGAATGGGCTCCCAAAAATCGCTCGCAACGCGGAAGTCCAAACTCTTCGTTCCTGGCGTTTGTGGATTCTGGCAGGCCGTCGGTGTAAAGAACATAGCGATCGCCTGGTTGCAGCGGGATTTCGATCGATGTGTAGACGGCTTCGGGAAACATGCCCAGGAAGACGCCGTTTTGTTCGACGGAACTCGTGTCGCCGTTCAAGCGACTGCTGCGCAAGAGCGGAGGGTGTCCCGCTCCCGAGTAACGCACGATTTTGGCATCGAGATCGGCGTAGAGATAAGCTGCGGTGACGAAGTGGTCTTCGAATTTTCCGCAGAGCGCGCGATTCAGTCCGGCAAGAACCAGTTCGGGATGCTGCACATTCGCCTTCTGGCCGGCAAAGGCGACTTTCACCATTGAAGCGATGATGGCGGCGGGCACGCCGTGGCCAGTGACGTCAGAAACCAGCGCGCCGAGCTGATTTTTTCCAGGCGCGAAGAAATCGTAGAAATCGCCGGCGACCGCACTCATGGGGAGATAGCGAGCGGCGATCTCCAGACCAGCGATGCAGGGCACTTCGCGAGGGAGAATCGAGGATTGGATGTGGCGCGCGATTTCCAACTCTTTGTCAATGGCCAGCAGGCGATGTTCGTTGGCGAAAGTTCGGTGGGCAGCCACATAGCCGAGGCATCCGACGAAAAACAAGAAACCGAGAACCTCCACGCTAGGTCCACCGCGCCCCAAACCAAGGCTGGCGAGATTGCCCTGGAGCACAAATGCACCAAAGACCGCGAGACCAACAGTGAGCACACGGTATTCCCCGATCCAAGGCTGTCCCAAGCCGCGAGACCGTTGCACGATGAGGTTGATCATCAGGGCCCCAACGGTGGCGAGCACAAGATAGTTATTTAAGGAAAACGCAAAGCTACCGCGGATACCGATCACGTCCGCCGTAATCGATACCACTGCGAAAATCACAGCAGCAATCAGCAGTCGATTTAGGAGCGCCTTAGTCTGCGGTCCAAGTACCTGGCGCAGAAACAGCAGGAAGGGAATTAGAAGAGTGAATGTAATCCATAGATTGAGATGATCCGCGAAAGAGCCGGAAACATCGGTCAGAGAACGAACCACTTGCATGCGCAACAGAAGCCGGACAGCATAGAGGATCGAGAAGATACTGAAATAGATCAGCGTCAGATCGCGGCTCTTGCGCCGGACGAAAAAGAGCGTCAGAGCGGCCATGCCAACCGCCAAGAGGATGAATCCAACGATGATCAACGGTGTCTGCGATCGCAACTCTGCCAGAGAGAAGGACGGGCCTCGAAGGGCGGAGAGCAAAGACGGCGGCAGCATGGAACATCGTTATACGCGGGCGGCGGCGGTATGACAAATGCTGTTGTCCACAACAGGTGGCTAAAGGAAGACAGTCGGCTTGCGTGAGTACGGGTCAACTCCTGATTGATGTCATAACGACGTCGGAAGTGCTCCTAATACGCATGTCTAATGGAGGATGATGTGGATCTAAGACTTACTGGAAAAATCGCGTTGGTAACAGGATCGACTGCAGGGATTGGGTTTGCCATAGCCAAGTCGCTTGCAAGGGAAGGTGCGCATGTCTACGTGAACGGACGCACGCAAGAGCGCGTAGATACGGCGATGACAGCAATCCGATCGAATGTAGCAAGGGCTAAGGTTGATGGCATTGCGGCAGATTTTTCGGGTTCAGCCGGCACAGAGGCGGTGATTAGGAAACTTCCCTCGGTGGACGTGCTGGTAAACAACGTGGGTATATTCGAGCCGAAGCCTTTTGCAGAGATCCCTGATGCGGACTGGTACCGCTTTTTCGAGATAAACGTAATGAGCGGAGTACGGCTCTCGCGACACTATCTCGCTGGGATGCTGAAACGGAATTGGGGCCGCATCATTTTCATTTCGAGCGAATCGGCCGTGCAGATTCCGGCGGAGATGGTCCACTACGGAATGACAAAAACTGCACAGATTGCCGTCGCACGCGGAATCGCAGAGTCGGTAGCTGGGACGGGCGTGACTGCGAACAGTGTCCTTGCCGGGCCGACAGAGTCCGAAGGCGTGGGACAATTTGTTGAGGCGATGGCGAAACGGCAGAATAAATCGAAAAAGGAAATGGAGAACGATTTCCTTGAGCATGCGCGGCCTTCATCTCTGCTAAAGCGGTTTGCCACGGTGGATGAAGTTGCGGGGATGGCGACTTACGTGGCTGGAGAGCTTTCTTCAGCGACGAACGGAGCCGCGCTGCGAGTAGATGGCGGCGTTGTGAGGGCGATTCTCTAGAAGAGGAGCGGAGATAGATGCCTGATGTCGGCTTGTTTCTACGCTTTGCGCATATCACATGTCTTCACAGTCTTCAGCCCAATGCCTTCTCGCAAGGACCGAGGCTCCGCCCGATCCTCCACGCCTCTCCGCCAGCCGCCACGTAGCTTTAGTCACAAAGGCTCCCAGAGCTTTCGGACCTGCGGCTCCGATGAATGGGCCTGGGACCTGAGCGGACGCGTGCTAGCAGATAATCCTCGGTGAGATGCTGGAAGCCTAATCGCCCACATCTGTGGCGGCACACGGTTGCACTAATTTAGCTTCCGCGGACTCGCAATCTTCGGACTCACGCAAGGCGTCTTCGATCGCGGGCGGTAGGGTCACTCCAAAATTTGCCTCCGTGACCGCCGCGAAAACGATTGTCCAATTGCTATACTTCCCGCGATGGCTATCTGCATCTTCTGTCCCAACGAAGCCAACTCGAAGGAGGATATGTTCCCGCGGTGGGTACTGAAGCTGGTGCAAACCCGCTATCCGCTCTATCGAAAAGTCGGAGACAAGCCCGCTACGGTCACGGAAGACCAAGAGATTCGCTTGCCGTAAGGCAACACTGCGGAATTACATCGACCATCACTGGCAGAAAAATCTGTTAGGGTTACTGTTTCCGAATCGCGAGGGCACGCGGCCCCGCAAGCGTGAATCTGTGGTGAAATATGGGCTGAAGCCGCTGCTCCGTATGCTCGGAATGCCTGAAAAAGATGCTGGCCTTCATGCGTTCAGGCACGGGCTTGCAACGGAACTTGCCGAGGCCTCCGTACCTCTAAAAGTTCTCCAACAACAATAGCGCCACGCGGACGTAAAGACAACGCTTCGTGTGTACGCACACGCAATTCCTGAATCGCAGCGTGTGGCAATGGAGGCCGTCGCACTTTCAATTGGTACGGAAGTGCCAATTGGTACAGTAAGTGGGAGTTAAGTATTTTTGTTTGAAGTAAATTGGTGCCCGGGGTGGGGGTCGAACCCACACGTCCCGTAAAGGACAGCGGATT
>CAVPFH010000024.1:0-35370 GCA_963703675.1 uncultured Acidobacteriota bacterium
CCGCGGAGATCAAGGGGAATTCCGATGGTCGCCTTGCAATGTTTCCGGTTGCTGCTCGGGAGCCAAAGCCGAATCAGACCGCCTCTATCTAGACGGACAATGCCTTCCATCTGATTGATGGGATAGCGACGCCGGCCTCGCGACGGCCCGAGTAGACTGTTTGGTGTTCGCCCGAACAGCGCTCGGACCGAAGGAGGCCGAGATGCAAATTATAGGATGTGACTTGCATAGTCGCCAGCAAACGTTGGCGATGCTGGACACGGCAACGGGAGAGGTGGTGGAACCAACTCTCCTGCACGAAGGCAACCGCGTGCGGGAGTTCTATTCCCAGCTTCCTCGTCCAGTGCGTGTGGGGATCGAAGCCACGGGATCCATGCAATGGTTTCTGAACCTGATGGAAGAATTGGGAATTGAATGTCAGGTCGGTCACCCAGCCAAGATTCGCGCGGCCGAGCCCCGGAAGCAAAAATACGATCGGCGAGATGCGGACTTGATTCTGAAGTTGCTGGTGGAAAACCGCTTTCCTTCGATCTGGCTGCCTTCGAGGGGACTGGTCGATCTACGCGCCCTGCTGCTGCATCGTCATCCGTGGGTGCGTCTACGGACACGAGTACAGAACGCGCTGCAGGCGATCGCCTTGGCCCATGGCTTACGACGAGGTCCGTCCCTGTGGAGTCAAACAGGGCAAGACACACTGGCGTCTTTGCCGTTGGCGCCCCATACGGCTGATCGGCGGAGTGCGTTGCAGGCGCTGTACGCGAAGTTGGAGACCGAGATCGAGCGGCTGAATCAGAGAGTGGAACAACAAGCTTGGGAACGTCCCGGAACTCTGCGGTTGATGACTCATCCCGGAGTGCGGCCTATCACGGCACTGGCGACCGACGTTTTTCTCGGCGATCCGAAGCGGTTCGTGGATGGCAAGGCGCTGGCCAGTTATGTGGGGATCATTCCGAGGGAATACTCCAGCGGAGGCCGTCAGCGGCTGGGTGGGCTGAGTAAACAAGGCAACCCGCTGTTGCGATTTCTCTGGTGTGAAGCGGCGATACACGCCGTGCGTCGGGATCCGGAGCTGCGGCGTTTCTACCAACGCAAATTATTCCAGAAAGGTCTGGGGAAAGCACGGGTGGCCGCAGCTCGCAAACTCGGGATCCGGTTGTGGATCATGTTGCGGGAAGAGATTGATTATCACGAGTTCCGTCGTCGCGGGCAGATGCGACGGAAAACCGGTGGTGCCTGTGCGGGGATGCCTGAGCTGCGTTATGGCGCAGAACAGTCGCCGACTGATTGATTAGGCTACCCGCCTCCCGAAAGGGAGTTCGCATGACTCATCATGGTTGAACGTGACTGCAGAGATGTTTGGTGGGCAACACCGAGTTGATGCAATGCAAGCAGGCCGGGCAGGTTCGGGTGAGCGATGATCAGAAAGGATCGGGGAAAATGCTGTTCGTGCACCAATGGAGGGGTGTGCCTGGAGAAATCAAGAAATCAAGAAAAAATCCCTTGTAATGGTCGGCGTCGTTAGAGATAACGCAGGGGTTAATCGGGACATGACGAGGTTGACTGCGACGCGTGGGGCGAGTACGTTGGGTTGGTGAGAGAAGTTTTCAAGTCGATTGTAATGGTGGCGCTGGTTGTCGCTTTGGCTGCGTATGCGCTGGACTGCGGTGCGATCACGACGCCGGAGCAGGCAATGCAGTGCTGCACTTCGATGCCGTGCGCACCGCGCGGCCATGACGGTCAGGATTGTTGCAAGTCCATGCCATCGATGCACGCTCCCTTCGTGCAGCCAGCGACGGTACACCTGGTAACGCACGCGCTCGCGTCGGGTGCGACGCTCGCACCCTCCGCAACAGATGGCCTGGCGGTGGCCCAAAGCAGGTTGTTCCCCCCGCGATCGCACCCTCCTTCCTCCCTTAGTCCGCCTATGTTTTCGCCTCTCCGAATCTGATCTGTCCTTTAAGGCACTGACAACCGCGCATGGGTGTGCGCGGAAGGTGTATCTCTTGGAGGACCTTTGAACTTGGGACAGCTATTTTGGCGAGTGTTTGCGCTGATGTTGCTTCTTTCCACGGTCGGGGCTCAACGCTCGACTGCGCAGGGGGCCGCGCCTGAGACTGCGCCACCGCTTTTCCCTGGCGGCGGGTTGATTTCGTACAACTCTGTGTTCACCACGCGCGGATTGCAACCTGAATCAGCGACGGGAATGTCGGCGACGGCCCGGCCCACGTTTTCTCACGAAGGCGATTTCAATTTCACGTGGGGATTCCGCAGCAACTTCGATTTGGCTGTGCTGGTTCCGGTAGTCACTAATCATTTCGCGAGCGTGGGAGTACCGACCGTTGGGGGAACAGGACTCGGGGACACGATCTTGCTGGTGAAATACCGCTTCTACCGGAAAGATTCTGCGAGAGGAACGACGCAAGCATCGGTGACAATCGGGCCAAAAATTCCCACGGGAGCGACGCATCTGACTGACGGAAGTGGCGGCCGGCTTCCAACAAGTTTGCAGCCGGGGTCCGGCTCAACGGATTTATTCCTGCAAGCCAACTGGACGTATACGGGGCTATTTAACCTGAGGCGGATGGTTGCGGACGAGGATTTCCATTCGCTGATACGGACAGGAGGCGCGCAGCGAACGCGGATGGGCAGCGGCGTGGAATCGCGGTTCTGGCTGTCGTACCGGCCTTACGAGTCGGCGAACCTTTACCGCGAATGGTTCATCGGACCGGCGGTGACCTGGCTGCATTCGCAGGACGACCGCATTGCCGTAGTGAATCAGAACGGAAGCGGCGGCGATGTGCTGCTCGCGGGATTCACCACGTACGCAGGCGTGCGGCCCGGAATGCATCTTTGGTTTGGGATGGACTGGGACGTGGCGCACACGAACGGGGCGCAGTTTTTTCCGGTGCGGCGGCACATCAGTTTTGGAATCACACAGCAATTTCGTATGCACTTTTGGGGAAGGAATTGAAGGGAAAGGAGGAAAAATGAAAAAGCGAAGCCTACTGCTCCTGGCGCTAGCGAGTTTCATAGTAGTGCGAGCAGCGCAAGCGCAGATCAAACACATCGAGATGCGCGTGGAAGGAATGACTTGAAACTTTTGAGCATACGGGGTGAAACAACACCTCGGACGCCAGTCTGGCGTTCAAAACGTGGAAGTCAGTTTGATTGATGGAAAAGTGCAAGTGACGCCGAAGGACGACGGCCAGATCGACCCGGCGCAACTCATGAAGGCGACGTACGACAGCGGAGTGAGCGTCGCCGAAATGGATATTGTGGCGCAGGGGAGGATCACCAAGGATTCTTCCGGCAATCTAGGTTTGCGGGTGGAACCGAATCGGGCGTTTCTGTTTGACCCGAACGAATTGTCAAAGGGGCTTGAGTCGCTCGCGGGTTCGCAAACGACAGTCACCGTGCGCGGCCAATTGTACAAAAAGCCGACCGGAAAAAAGAAGGCCGATGCTTCAATCCCACTGAAGCTTTTGCTTCTGGAAGTGCAGAGGAAGGAATAAATGAAAAGAGCAATTTTGCTTATAACCCTCGTCTCGATGGGTTTCGCCGGACGGACACCACGTTGGGCGAAAATTCCGGCCGGGAAGCAGGTTGAAATCGGCGCAGGTGAAATCGGTTCACATCTGCCGGAATTTTCACTGAAGGACTTGCGTGGGAAGGAGCTTTCCTCAGCCGACCTCGGTGGCAAAGTGGTGCTCGTTGATTTTTGGGCTACGTGGTGCCAGCCGTGCAAGAAGGAGATGCCAGGCTATCAAATACTGGTCGATATCTACGGGAAGCGCGGATTTGCCGTCATCGGCCTAAAATTCGACACGATGGCGGACACTGAAAACCCTATCTTGTTCGCTCGTAAAATCGGAGTGCGCTACCCACTAGCAGTCGCATCAGACGACTTGAGGCAACGGTTCGGCGGCATCGAAGGATTGCCCACCACGATGCTTTATGATCGCCACGGGATTCTGCGGAAGAAGATCATCGGCTTCGAGTATACGAGCGTCGTCGAATCAGACTTGAAGCCGTTTCTTTGAGACGATCTTCTCTCGAAAGGCATCCCCGTTATCCGCCCAAGTGCCTGGTAGGTTCCATAAGGGAGTCAAGGAAAAAACACTTCTTCCTGTGGCCGGAGTTTTTCTTGCCGTCCATCCCACCCCGTTGCCTTAAGCGGCGGGTTGGAGGTTCCAGTCCTCCCCGGCTCACTATTCAATCTTCAGTTCTTAGCCGGTATTGTTTACAATTCGAGTTCGACTCTGGGTTTTCACAGAACTGAGGCAAGGTTCCCAGTTGCGTAGCGGTTTTTCAGCAAACTAAAACAGGATTGTTTGCGACCAGAGCTGCATGCTTACGCCGTCGCGCGTGTCCGACCACGCCGCGTGCACTATGCCATCCGCTCCGGACGCCAATTGCGTGTAGTCTCCGAAGTATCCGCAGCCAGGGAAGCCATTGCACGGATTGAACGGAACGTCGCTGACTGCTCTTTGAATTGGGAATGTTCGGCCTTCGTCGAATGACTTGGCGACGAAATATTCCACGTTGGTGTTGGTGGGATCTTTGCGATCGTCGTACCAGCCTACGTACACCGCGCCCTCAGGTGTGGCCGTTGCCCACGCAAAGAAATGATCCTTCATTCCGTTGAATGGATCAGTGTTCACGCGCGTGATCTTGGACGCGCCGGTGTTCAGGTTCACCCTGACGAGGTAAACGCTCGGCGTGCTCTCCAGCATCCCACCGGCGACCTGGTTGGCCGAAAACGCGCAATACGCCGTGTAGCCGTGGATTCCGCAGCCTGGCATTGCCGCGCCGCTGTCGGTGAAAGACCAGTTGGCATTGCCCAGGCCGTTATATAGGAACGTGGCCACGGGATTTGTCGAAACCGTCCATACGCCGCCGCTCAGAGTTGACTCCCACATGTTGATCAGCGGCTGATTCGTGTAATCGTCGAAAAAGATGTGAGGCGTGCCGGAGAGATCGATGACCATGTAGGAGTACTGCGCGTTCACCAACGAACCGCTCACCAGCGCCGGTGTAGTGAACGGCTCACCAGGTGAGGACGAGTGCGACTCCAGAATCGCGGAGCCGAAACTTGGAATTGTTGCTGTGCCATCGGTGCAGGTGCCGGACGGAAGATTGCAGAAAAACGAGTAATAAACATAGTTGGTCCCGGCATTCGGACTGTTGGTGTTCGCATCTGTCGAATTCATTGGTTGGCTCAGCGTGCCATCACATACAAATGGGCCAAACAGCATGCCGCTGCAGGATTGAGTGTCAATTGGAGTGGAGTTCACAGACGAATAAATGCCGTTAGAGAAGCCCTGTACGTCGTCAACCTCTGAGTCCAGGTTGAGGTAATTGTTCGCAAAGTCCACGATTTGGTTGCTGCTAAACGCTGAGAGGTAGTTGTTTCCAAGATCGTCGAACGAAATCCCGGGATTACTTTGAAACGTAAGCGGAATAGTCCCTATGAAGGGATCCGCACCTCCTACCATTGCATCGTCAGTCCAGGTTTGTCCCCGGTCCGTCGAAACGTGATAGAAAATGTGATTCCGATTCAGTCGAAAGTCGTTGGACATCACCACCCAATTCTTCGGATCAGAAGGATCTACTGCGGAAGCTGTGCCCGCTTTGGGCCAAGGATTACGGTCTTGATTCACTTTTACATTTTGGAAAAAGCGCCCCGCAGCTGCGGCATTAAGAGCCGCCCTTGTGTGCGTCTGGCTGGTCGCCGCGCCGCTGCGGTTGAAAGGTGCCTTGTGATGCTTCTGCATCCACGCCACGTAGCTTGGAACGTCCTTGAACGGTGCTGGCTGACCCGATTGCGCCCACAGCGGAGCGGCCGCCAGCAGTAAGACTGCTACAATGGCCAGTTTGGCAGGGAGATTATTCCGGCGTTCGATTGCTTTCATGAGCTCCTCATCCTATTGAGAGAACGGCGGTTCTAGGGAAAGGCGTAACTTAACTGATTCGGGCGGATTATTCTCTCACCTATCAGACTTGTCAACTGGGAGCCTAGTACTCGATTTAAGGAGCGCGGAGGAAGCATCCAAGGTTCGGTAGGCACACCCACACAGACACCTTCCGGAGGCTGTCTTGTTGCGGCGATTCACGGGCCGATATCTTCAGCGAGCACGAAGACCGCAAAAACAGGAGCAAAACGAACTAATTCTTACCTATTTTTCGAGTTCTTTCTCCCCTGCGCCCGATCCCACATGAATGGTGCCCGTGAGGTTATCCGGTATTCTATTTTCGGACGGGGGGTTAGAGTTCACAGCTAGCGGAATGATCGTAATCGCCGCATCTAGAACCGCGGGGGTAAATGGTCCATTATTGCCCGCTGCGCATGGCAAGTAGTCTTTCGTTTCCCCTTTAAATGCGTTGGTCAGAACGTCATCCACCATCGTCCAAACCCAACACGCACGGCTGCAAATGAAATACACGGATCCGTCGTTAGCGACGGTTGCCTCATCGGGTACGGGGGAATAACCGCTGCCGCCGTAAGTTATATCAATCGAAATGCTCTGCGCGGCGTCAGATTTTGCTCGTGCGGGTTCTGGCATTGTGATTCTCCTTTTGATGATTTGACTACTTTCCGTTGGGCCGGAAATTCGGATCGGACAATAGATTTTGCATATCGGTAGTGTTCTTCAGTGACTCAAGGGGATAACCCTTTTGCAGGGCTTTTTCGATGTACCCCAAAGCTTGGTGTCGGTCGCCTATATTCTCGTAGGTTTCAGCGGCGACTTTAAGAACTTGAGGATCATCCGGTGACTGTGCTAGCGCCGCTTCGATTCGGGAGATTGCCTGTTCCCGCAGTCCTTTCTGCGCGTAAAGATCCGCAAGCGACGCCTGCATTACTGCATCCTGCGGCTGGAGCTTTACGTTCTGCTCCAACAGGCGGATGGCGTGATCCCGGGCGGCTTCCATGTTGGTTTTCTGATTTAGCGCCTGGTAAGCGCTCATCAGGTTATCCCACACCAGGTAATCTTTGTCGTTCAACTGAAGCGCCTTTTGGCTCATGGTCACGGATTCGGCAAAACGTTTTTGGGCCATGTATAGAAATGCGAGATTGGCATAAGCCGGATAACTGGGACTGAGGGAAATGGACCTCTTCAATGCAGCTTCGGCTTCCGGAAGATCTTTCGGATCTCCGCGATCCAAATATGCTGCGGCTAGATTGATATAGACGACGGAGTTATCCGGAGTCAGCTCAGCGGCGTGCTGGAATTGCGCAATCGCTTCGGCGTATTTTCCTTGCGCGTCATAGAAGTTACCCAGAGAGTTATATCCATCCCAGTAATCTGGTCGCAGCGCTGCTGCCTTTTTGTAGACCTCCTCGGCCTCGGCGATACGGCCCATCTTTTCGTATGTGCGAGCAGTACCCATTAAAGCATCAGGATTGTGTGGCTCCAGTTGCAGGGCATGCTGATATTCTTGCAACGCGAGGTCAAACTTGCCCAGTTGCGTATGCAGGCGCCCGAGCGTCACGTATGGAGCCGGAAGGTGATCATTCAGTTGCAATCCCCGGGTGCAATTGGCGGTTACTTCATCAATCCATTTTGGATTCGGATTTACCTGGTTCTTCAGGCGGTAGGCTTCGCCAAGCTCCGCATAGCCCAGTGCGAATTGCGGATCGGTTCTTACGGCCTCGTTGAGCTCGGTGATGGCCAGATCGAGGTTCCCCGGAGTGTCGTAGCGTTCAACGTACCCGAGAGCCCTAAGGTACGACTCATAAGCGGCGGGAGTGCCCGACGCGCCGGCTCTAGCCGCAGTCTCGGCGGACACGCTGATGTGCATCAGCTTGGCGAGCTTCGTGACAACCTCATCCTGCAAAGCGGCTAAATTTCCGCTGCTGTCTTGGACATTGGCAGAGCCGATCTGCCGCAGATACTTGGTATCGATCAAGTCCACGGTCAGATTAACGTTCGGGCCGTTACGCGCGACGCTGCCTTTGGCCACGACGGTGGCTCCCAATTCGCGCAACGCAGAAGTCGGGTCAGAAATATTGCGGTGACGCACCTCGCTTGCGGGAACCACCCACAGTGACTTCCCACTCGAATCGAGGTCCGACAATTTTCCTGCCAGGCTATCCATCAATCCCTCGGCCAAAGGAGCGTTTGCTGGATCGTTGCCCACATTGTCAAACGGAAGCACGGCGATGTGCTGCTGATTGGACGCGAGAAGAGTTTGAGCCAGGCGGTTTCGCAAGGACGGAAAAACAAGCAACGCGAACGCGGCAATCAGGAGAACGGCGGCAGGGCCGACCCATAATTGCCAGCGGCGATTTTTGTGCGGTGCAGCGTGGACCAAGGCTGATTGCGATGCACGGTCGATGTACTTTTGAAACTGCGCCGATTTGCAGGTCATGGTCGGGGCCGAGGGGTCCACTACGGTGGCGGGCGGCAGAGAATCGCGCACCTTCTCAAGATCGGCGCGGAGTTCGGAACAGCTTTGATAGCGATGCGAAGCCTCCTTCGAGAGGGTGCGATAAACAATCTGCTGCAGTTCAGCCGGCACTCCAGCCATTTCGCGAGGAGGATCGTTCAAAATAGCTACTACGATGGAAGAAACGCTGTCGCGCCAATACGGATTCCGGCCGGTAAGCATTTCGGCCAACACCACGCCGAGCGCCCAGATATCCGTGCGGCGATCGACCGCCTTGCCCAGCGACTGCTCAGGCGACATGTAGCCCACGGTGCCGGAGGTGCCACCGCTCTGGGTCATGGTTGCGGAGGTGATCACCCGGGCCAGGCCGAAATCGACAATTTTCGCCAGTCCATCCTTCGTGATCAGCACATTCGAAGGCTTCACGTCGAGATGCACGATGTTGCGCGCGTGCGCCGCTTCCAAACCTTTGGCCATCTCGATGGCGATATCCACAGCGTCGCGGAAGGGAATCGGCCCCTTGCGAATCTTTTGCGCAAGCGATTCGCCCTCGTAAAACGCCATGACGATGAACCAATGGCCATCACTGCTTTCTTCCACTCCATGAATGACGCCGATATTGGGATGATCGAGCGAAGAGGCTGTGCGCGCTTCCTTCAGGAAGCGTTGTTTATCTTTTTCGTTGGAGTTCACTTCGACAGGCAGAAACTTCAAAGCCACGGTGCGCTCAAGTTTTAGATCGAGCGCTTTGTACACCACACCCATACCACCGGCGCCGGCCATTGCCAGTATTTGATAATTGCCGACGCGATCCCCGGCACTCAGGGTGGTGTTGGTCTCGAGCATGTCCTTGCCCCGCGTGCTGTGCGGGCGCACGGATTGGGTTCCCGGCGAGTGAATACGCTTGTCAGGCGGCATGATAAGCCGCCAACTCGTCTCTTGGCAACAATTCTAATGCCGGTGCAGAGCGCCGCGCTTATGGGGCCGCCGAAATGGCGCGTACGGCGATGACCGCAGAAGTGGCATCGCCATAGGCAGCAGAATGATCCCCCCGTTCAAAGCGCTCGCAAGCCATTCGATGCCGCTTTCGGCCACCGGCATTTTATGACGTACGGGATCGAGTAAGGCGGTTACGACTACGTAAGTTGAGTACCGTGCGAAGAGGAACGGCGCGGGCAGGGCCCGGTACCCGAGCATTGCGCCGCCCTTTCTCGCGATCCAAATGCCGAGAATGATTCCACGTTGCATTTCGAGAATTGTGTCTCTAGCTTTGCTTTTGGCCGCGGCGTGCGCGATTCCGTTCCGTGCCGATTGCGTCGATAACAGAATTATCTTGCTGTTTCCGAAGAACGTTTCAGAGTTCGCTTGCGCCAATCTGGACGAAGCTCTGTCTAGGTTCGCCGATTTCAAAGGCCAGGTCCGACCACGGCAATTTTACGGTTTCGATCAATTTCTCGTGCCGCTTGGAATCAATCCAAACACACAAGTGAACCAGGTCGTCTGGTCCATCGGCGCTCCGGCACCCAACGCCAAGAACCCTTCCGACGCGTGCCCCAACTCCGGTCAATTCTTGGCGATCGTTGTGGGCAAGGTTGACTCTGATTCCGTGAAATCGGCGCTCGCCGAAAGCATGCTTTAAAATGTCCAGATGTTAGGGCTGATTGAAAACGCCAACGATGCGACATTCTGGGGCGCACTCAACGGTCCCGGCACTCGAGTAGCGAACAGTCAGCTAGCGCCCGCCGGCCTCACGCAATCCGGCAAAATGTTTCAGTGACATGAAATCATTGGTAATGAGCGCCAAGGCATCGACGTCCGATGTAGAGGTGCATTTCGAAATCACTACCGACTCGATTGAAGAGCCCGTGATGCTTTAGGAAATCCTCAACGCCGGCGTCATGGTCCGAAAATACATCGCCAAGGAAGACAGCCCGGCCATGGCAAAGCTGCTCGATGGCGTCAGCATCACGACTAATAGCAGTTCCGTTGAAGTCTCGCTCGATGCTACAGACGATCCACTCCACAGCTTACTTCTTCAAAGAAACCTTCAGCCCCGGACAGTAGGAAGCATCGATCTGCAAGTTAAGCTTCGAGCCTGATGCAACCTTTTCGGTCTTCTCACCAACATCACAGATAAGTATCAAGACAGCCGTAGGGCGGATGGGAAGGAATGGTATTGCCATTAGGCACCCATACCTACGAGAATCATTCGTTGCTTTCTGGGACGCTTGCCGTGCCATCTATTTTGTCGCGCGCGGTCGTGGTTTTGCGACCTAAACTGATGACTCAATTGGACGAGCATATTATTCTGTAAGTTCACGGTTTGTAGAGTTAGGATTTTTCATCAAGTTTTGCCGCTCACGCCCTTCTTTCGGCGGTTGAGATGTGTCCTATTTAGCTTATGCACGCAGATCGATCCCCGGTCCAAGTTGCTGGAGAGGTAGAAAAAATAGAACATGGCCAAGTCTGTACAAGCCCCTCCACCATCAATTTTTACTGAACCAGAGAAACCGATACGTTCCGAGCTTTTCAGCATGGAGCGTCTGGAGCAGCACGCTGAGTCTCTCGCCGCCGCTCAGACGGTGGTCAGCAACACAGAGGCCGGACGGCCCCTGATCCCGCGGGTTCAAGAAAATGGGCGGGTGTTACTCGAATACTACCGGGCCACAGCGCGTGCCATTCAGAACGAGCAGGCAATTATTCCAGCCGCCGAATGGCTTGTAGATAACTTTTATATTGTCGAAGAACAGCTCCGCGAAATTCGCGACGACCTTCCGCCGGGTTTTTACCGCAAACTTCCGAAACTGGCGTCCGGGCATCTAGAGGGTTTTCCTCGAGTCTTTGGCGTGGCTTGGGCCTACGTTGCGCATACCGATAGCCGTTTCGATCCTGAGGTCTTGCGCAGGTTTGTGAGCGCTTATCAGCGTGTGCAACCGCTGACGATTGGCGAGCTTTGGGCCGTAGCCATCACCCTGCGCATCGTGCTGGTGGAAAATTTGCGCCGTCTTGCGGAACGGATGGTCCAGGCTCGTAGCGCGCGATTAGATGCGGACATTCTCGCTGATCGCGTGCTCGGGACGACCGTCCAAGCCGGGGTCTCCACCGATTCGCTTCTTCGCCGCTTCGAGAACAAACCCCTGGATCGCGCCTTCGCGGTGCAATTAGTACAACGGTTGCGCGATCTCGATCCGAAGGTCGGCCCGGTTTTGATATGGCTGGATGAGCGCCTGGGCGAGCAGGACACGAGCGCCGACGAGATCGTTCGCGCCGAACATCAAGACCAGGCGGCAATGACCGTCACCGTCCGCAACATCATTACCAGCATGCGTTTGATGTCGGAGTTTGGCTGGGAGGACTTCTTTGAAAGCGTCAGCCTTGTGGACGAAATCCTTCGCAACGGTAGCAATTTCAGTGAAATGGATTTTGCCACGCGCGATTATTACCGGCACGCGGTCGAGGACCTCTCGCGCGGTTCGAATCATACTGAGATCGATGTTGCCAAGCGTGCCATCGAGCGCGCCAAACGCGCGCGCGTTGCGGTACAGACCGATGGAAATCCAAGCGACGACCGCAACGCGGACCCCGGCTATTATCTGATCTCGCAAGGCCGCATGGATTTCGAGCGCGAGCTCAATTTCCGGGTGGCTTGGAGACGCGGCCTGCTTCGGTTGTATGTAGCGGCAGCCGTTCCGGGCTATTTGGGAACTATCGCCGCACTCACTGCTATCATTATGGCGCTGCCCCTAAGTCACGCACGGGACCTGGGTGTCAGCCTGCCTTATCTGATTCTATTTGGTTTGCTTGCTTCAGTCCCCGCCTCGGACTTGGCGATTGCACTTATCAACCGCACCGTAACAGACGTGCTTGGTCCGCGCACGTTGCCTCGACTCGAACTTCGTGACGGCGTGCCGGAGGACCTGCGGACGATTGTCGTCGTACCCACTCTTCTTACTTCCATCAACGCGATCAAGGAACTCGTGGAGCGGCTTGAAATACATTACCTCGCCAATCCAGAAGGCGATCTGCGATTTGCATTGCTTACCGACTGGGTTGACGCTTCGGCCGAAACAATGCCCGGTGACGACGAACTCCTGAAAGCAGCAATCAATGGTATTGGGAATTTGAACGCGACTCATGGCCCAGCCCCGGGAGGCGGCGATCGATTTTTCTTGTTTCATCGAAAGCGCGTGTGGAACGAGCGCGAACGAAAGTGGATGGGCTGGGAACGCAAACGCGGAAAACTCCACGAGCTGAATCAGCTGCTTCGCGGAGCGACGGACACAACATTCCTGCCTGTGAACGGCAAAGCGCCACAGATGATTCCCGAAGTCCGCTACGTCATTACGCTCGACGCAGATACACGGCTCTCGCGGGGAACGGCCGCACGTTTGGTCGGCACGATGGCGCACGCCCTGAACCGGCCGAAGTTCAATAAAGAGCTGGGGCGCGTGGTCGATGGCTACGGCGTGGTACAGCCGCGCATTACTCCTTCGCTGCCTACCGATCGTGAAGGCTCGTTGTACCAGCGAATTTTCTCCGGTCCGAGCGGCATCGATCCTTACGCCGCGGCCGTTTCCGATGTGTACCAGGATTTGTTTCACGAAGGATCCTACACGGGGAAGGGAATTTACGACATCGATGCATTTGAAGCCGCGTTAGCCGGCAAAGTGAAAGACAACACGCTGCTCAGCCACGATTTATTCGAAGGCATTTTCGCCCGCGCCGCGCTGGCCACGGACATTGTGCTTTTTGATGAATTTCCATCGCACTACGAAGTAGCTGCGGCACGGCAGCATCGCTGGGCGCGCGGAGACTGGCAACTTCTTCCCTGGATTTTCGGGCATGGCGGCGCGTCGAAAGCCGATCGCCGCCGAACTTCGATCCCAGCCATCAGCCGCTGGAAAATGCTGGACAACCTTCGCCGCACGCTGTCGGCCCCGTTTATGTTCCTCATCATGCTGATCGGCTGGGTGTCGCCGCAGGTTTCTCCGTGGCTTTGGACCAGGTTCGTCCTGGCGATGATTTCGATTCCCGCGCTGATTCCATTTATCGTCGGGCTGAACCCTCGATTCAGCGGGATCTCGAAACGAGTCTTCATTCGCGATCTTGTTTCTGATCTATCTCTGGGCTTGGCACAGATTGGTTTGACGGTCACGTTCATGGCATACCAGGCATGGCTCATGTCCGATGCCATTCTGCGAACGCTGGGCCGAATGATGTTCACGCGCAGGAATCTGCTTCTGTGGGTTGCAGCGGCTCAAGCTAAACACGCAGTGGACCTGAGTTTTTGGGGCATGTATGGGCGGATGATCGGAAGTGTTTTTCTGGCGACCATATCGTTAGTTTCCGTTGTCCATTTTCGGCACCACGCACTTGGGGCGGCTCTGCCGTTCGTCGTGGTCTGGGCTGCTGCGCCGGCCATAGCTCGCTGGATCAGCACTCCGCCGCCAGTCGAGGACGTGAAGCCTTTATCAGCTCCCGATGCCAATGCCTTGCGGGTCATCGCCCGGCGTACTTGGCGCTTTTTTGATCGCTTCGCCGTTGCAGAAGACCATTTCTTGCCTCCGGATAATTTTCAGGAGGATCCAAAGCCGCGCCTCGCCCATCGCACTTCAGCTACCAACATGGGGCTATATCCGATTTCCGCATTTTGCGCTCGCGATTTTGGCTGGATTGGCGCACGAGAACTTGCGGACAGGCTTGAGGCCACGCTTCAAACCTTCGGCCAGCTGGAACGTTATCGGGGCCATTTCTACAACTGGTATGACACGCAGACCCTCGTTCCGCTCGATCCCAAATACATTTCGAGCGTAGACAGTGGAAACCTCGCTGGAAGTTTGCTGGTTCTGAGCAGCGCATGCCGCAGCCTGGTTCATGAGCCCTTGATTGAGACGCGTATGTTCACGGGCATGATGGATGCTGTTCATCTTTTGCGCCAAGTGTTGGGCAAAATCACGGACGAGCGACGCACGCACACCGTCACGCGCAAACAACTCAGCAACGCCATTGATTCGCTGGCTGCCTTGCTGGATCCGATTCCGGTGGACGCACGGGAGTGGGCGGCGCGCTTCGTGGAACTGAGAGAATACGCTCAGACGCTTGAGGATATCGCTCAAGCTCTGGCTCAGGAACTCGGCGAGCCACCCGACTCCGAACTGCGCGCCTGGGGCGAAGCCGTCAAGAACGCAATCGAAAGCAATCTGCGCGATGCGTGCATCGCGATTCCATGGCTTCGTCTGGATCCGAAGGAAATCGTCGCTATCGCCGGCCGCTCGCAAGAAAACTCGCCGGAGTGGGTGGCGATCGAAAGTCGATTCCGAACGTTTCCATCGTCGGCGAGTGCGCCTGAGCGCTTTGAATTGGCGATAAACGATTTGGCGTCATTGCGCCAGAAATTGTCGGCCGATCCGGCAGCAAATCGTGAAGTTCTCGCCCGCATCGACGCGCTGACGGTCGCGCTGAAGACCTCCGCAAACGAAGCTGCAGCCCACTCGAAACGGCTGCTCGCGATTGCCGATACTTCTCAGAGCATGTTCGACGCGATGGATTTCAGCTTCTTGTTTGACGCCTCGCGCAAGCTGTTTTCCATCGGCATGCGAGCCGCGGACGGAACCTTGGATGCGAGCTGTTACGATTTGTTGGCCTCTGAAGCTCGGCTGACGAGCTTCATCGCCATCGCAAAAGGTGACGTGCCGGTTTCGCACTGGTTCCATCTTGGCCGTTCTCTCACTCCCGTCGGACGCGGTGCCGCGCTGATTTCTTGGTCCGGGTCGATGTTCGAATACTTGATGCCCGCCATCATCATGCGCTCACCGGCGCACAGCATGCTGAGCCAGACCTACGACAACGTCGTCGAACGCCAGATTGAATATGGAAATGAGCGTGGCGTACCGTGGGGAATTTCAGAATCGGCCTTCAACGCGCGCGATATTGATTTAACGTATCAATATTCAGGCTTCGGAGTTCCGGGCCTGGGCCTGAAGCGCGGTCTCAGCCAGGATTTGGTTATCGCGCCATACGCCACCGCGCTTGCTTCGATGATCAATCCCCCTGCAGCCGTGCAGAATTTCGCGCGTCTCGCGCAAGCAAGAGGTGAAGGCCCTTACGGATTTTACGACGCGCTTGATTACACGCCCAGCCGCCTACCGGAAGGCAAGGACGTAGCGGTCGTAAAAACCTTCATGGCCCATCACCAGGCCATGTCCATCTTGGCTATTGCCGACGTGCTCAATGGCGGAGTCATGCGCAATCGTTTTCATGCTGAACCGATTGTGCGGGCGACTGAATTGCTTTTGCAGGAGCGCACTCCGCGCGACGTATTGGTGGCCCGGCCACGAGCGGAAGAGGTTTCCGCGACATCGAAGGTGCGCGAATGGCTTCCTCCCGTCGTTCGTCGTTTCACAACGCCACACGACGTAACTCCGCGAACGCACCTGCTCTGCAACGGACGCTATTCGGTGATGCTCACTTCAGCGGGCTCCGGGTACAGCCGCTGGCGCGACCTGGCGGTAACGCGTTGGCGCGAAGACGTCACTCGCGATAATTGGGGCCAGTACATTTTTCTGCGCGATGAACAGACGGGCAACGTGTGGTCCGCTGGTTTTCAGCCGTCAGGCACCGAACCCGACGCCTACGAAGCCGTTTTCTATGAGGACCACGCGGAGATCACACGACGGGATCGCTCGTTGACGACGACTCTCGAGGTCGTGGTTTCGTCCGAGGACGATGTCGAGGTTCGTCGAGTTTCTATTACGAATCTCGGTGTTCGCGCTCGCGATGTGCAGGTAACTTCCTACGCGGAACTCTCGCTCACAACACAGGCTGCGGATGCCGCGCATCCCGCGTTCGCCAAGTTATTCGTCGAGACTGAATTTGATCCCAGCGTTAGCGCATTACTGGCTACTCGCAGAAAACGTTCGGAGGACGAAAGCTCCGTGTGGGCGGCCCATGTTGTGGTGGTCGACGGCGACACCGTCGGCGACTTGCAATACGAAACCGATCGCGCTCGCTTCATTGGGCGCGCGCGTGATCTTCACGACCCTGTCTCGGTAATGGATGGTCGGCCGCTCTCGAATACCGTTGGCTCAGTCTTGGATCCGATTTTTAGTCTTCGCCGCACAGTTCGTGTGCCGTCCGGCAGCACGGTGCGTTTGATTTTCTCCACCATCGCCGCCGCTACGCGCGAAGAAGTCCTCGACCTCGCGGACAAATATCGCGACGTTCGGACTTTCGAACGCACCATTACTCTCGCGTGGACGCAGGCGCAGGTGCAGTTACACCACCTCGGAATCAGCGCGGAAGAAGCGCTCTTGTTCCAGCGCCTAGCCAACGCGGTGCTGTATGTCGATTCCACCTTGCGTCCTCCGACCGATCTGCTGGCGCGAACCCCTCTGGACATTTCGGCGCTGTGGTCACAGGGCATTTCCGGAGATTTGCCGATTATTCTGGCGCGTATCGACGATGCCGATGATTTTGAAATGATCCGGCAGCTGTTGCGCGCGCACGAATACTGGCGGATGAAGCAGCTTTCCGCCGACGTCGTCATCATCAATGAAAAGCCGCCATCGTACGTGCAGGAGCTGCAAGGATCTCTGGAAGCGCTGGTTCGCGGGAGCAAACTAAGGCTGTCGCCCGATTCTGGAGGATTGAGCGGCCAGATATTCCTGCTGCGAGGGGATCTCATCACTCCCCAGACCCATGCTCAGCTGCAAACGGTAGCCCGCGCCGTGCTCTTGAGCCGCCGCGGCACTCTCACGGAACAGCTCACGCGCTTGCTGACGGAAAATCCGGCGCCTGCTTTTTTGCGCACCGCCCGCCTTCGGAAACGTCAGGATTTGCCACTGCCGGATCAGACCTTGCAATTTTTCAACGGCCTTGGCGGTTTTGCGGAGCGCGGCCGCGAGTATGTGGTCGTTCTCAACGAGGGTCTGCGCACACCCGAACCCTGGACCAATGTTGTGGCGAATTCCAGCTTTGGATTCCTAGTGTCGGAATCCGGAGCCGGATTCACCTGGTCACAGAACAGTCGAGAAAATCAGCTAACGCCTTGGTCCAATGACCACGTTTTCGATACGCCCGGCGAGGCAATTTACATCCGCGACGAAGAATCCGGCGAAATTTGGACTCCCACCGCTTTGCCGATCAGGGACGAAAACGCTTCGTACATTGCGCGTCACGGGCAGGGTTACACGCGTTTCCAACATGGATCGCATGGCATCCTGGTGGACCTGTTGCAGTTCGTCCCGCCTCAAGATCCGATTAAGATTTCGCGCCTTGCACTGCGAAACGATTCGGGGCGCACACGCAAACTTTCCATCACCGCATATGCCGAATGGGTCCTCGGCAATTCGCGCAGTGCCTCAGCTCCATACATCATCACCGAAGTTGACGGTCCAACGAACTCCGTGCTGGCACGCAGCGCCTGGAACGGTGAGTTCGGCGGTCGCATCGCGTTTGCGGATTTGGCCGGGAAGCAAACCTCATTTACCGGCGACCGCACAGAATTCTTGGGACGCAATGGGACCCCCGAAGACCCGGCCGGCCTCGAAAAGGGAACGCCGCTTTCAGGAAGGGTGGGAGCGGGATTGGACCCCTGCGCGGCGCTGCAAACGATAATCGAACTGCGCCCCGGAGCACGCACCGAGGTCGTATTTTTCCTGGGTGAAGCCGAAAATCGCGAAGCAACGCGCGAATTGCTGCTTCGCTACCGAGCGGCGGACCTCGATAAAGTCTTCGAAAGCGTTACGCGCCGTTGGGACGACATCCTGGGAACGGTCCAGGTGACGACTCCGGATCCGTCTATGGACATCATGCTGAATCGCTGGTTGCTGTATCAGACCCTTTCCTGCCGCATATGGGCACGTGCTGCGTTTTATCAGCTGAGCGGCGCTTACGGCTTCCGCGATCAACTGCAGGACGGAATGGCTCTAACAGTTTCAAAACGCGGAGTAGTCCGCGAGCATTTGATTCGAGCGGCGGGGCGTCAATTCCAGCAGGGAGATGTGCAGCATTGGTGGCATCCGCCATCAGGCCGCGGAATTCGTACTCGTATTTCGGACGACCCGATTTGGCTAGTTTATGCCGTCATTCAATTCATCGAAGCCACTGGCGATAGGAGCGTGCTCGAAGAATCCATACCGTTTCTGGACGGCGATGAACTGGCCGAGGGGCAGAAGGAGTCCTATTTTCAACCACGTGTTTCAGAATCCCGAGTAACCCTCTTCGAACATTGCGCACGAGCGCTCGACCATGGCTTAGGAGTCGGCGCTCACGGCCTGCCTTTGATGGGAACCGGCGACTGGAACGACGGAATGAACCGCGTTGGCCAGGACGGAAAAGGCGAGAGTGTGTGGCTGGGATGGTTTCTGCACACTACGCTTTGGGAATTCGCTAGCTTCGCCGACATGCGCGGGGATCATGGACGCGCTGAGAAGTGGCGCATTCACGTCAGCGGCCTGAAGGCCGCGCTGGAACGCGACGGCTGGGACGGCGATTGGTACCGCCGTGCATATTTCGATGATGGCTCCCCTTTGGGTTCAGTGCAGAACACAGAGTGCCGCATCGACGGCATCGCTCAGTCCTGGGCCATTATGTCGGGCGCGACCGAACGCGGGCGCGGAATCAAGGCCATGGCCGCAGCGGACCGGCAGCTCATTCGCCGCCCCGATGGACTAATCCTGCTGCTAACCCCGCCGTTTGACCATCCTGACCACGATCCCGGCTACATTAGGGGCTATCTGCCGGGCATTCGCGAAAACGGCGGGCAGTACACCCACGCTGCCACGTGGACACTGATCGCATTCGCCGAGCTTGGCGATGGCGGCAGGGCCGCCGAACTGTTCCGCATGATCAATCCGATCAACCGCTCGAATTCGCGTGCGGGTGTCCAGCGCTACAAGGTCGAACCGTATGTCGTTGCGGGAGATATTTATGCGCAGCCTCCGCATGTCGGCCGCGGCGGCTGGACTTGGTACTCAGGCTCGGCGGGGTGGCTCTACCGCTCAGGCATCGAATGGATCTTGGGGTTCCGCGTGCGCGGAATGCTGCTGTCTATGGATCCGTGCATTCCACGAGACTGGCCTGCGTACCGCATTGAATTCCGCTATCACTCCTCCACTTATAAGATTGCGGTGGAAAACCCCTCTGGTGTGAGCCGTGGAGTCGCGTTGACCGAACTTGACGGGAAATTGCTGGCGGGCTCGGCCGATATCAATCTGGTTGACGACGGTGCGGTTCATCAAATCCGAATCGTGCTGGGTTGAGCATGGCTGCCGGCTAGTAGAGCTTGCGGGTCTTCTAATGCCCCCTGAGAAGCATCTCTGAAAACCCGTCCGCTCGACGTTTGTTGCTGCTCTTAGCATGAACGAAACACTCACCAATTTGATTTGATCGGCGGTTTTATTCGACCTTTGGTTCGTCTAACATCGTATTGTGGGTGAGGACAGTTTGATACATAGGCGGCTCTCCCGCCGCGATTTGCTCAGGCAGCTTGCCGCCGCCTCTGCATGCGGTATCCCAATACTCGCGGGCTTTCCACTTGAGGCTTCTGCACTACTGCCTCAACAGGTTGTCCCTTCGCCATCCCAGCTTCCGCCTCCGTCATACCTATCGCCCCGCGATGACGCCTTCCTGGAAGAGCTCGAAAAAGCCATTTTTCAGTATTTCTGGGATCAGACGAACCCGAACACGGGACTCACCCGGGACCGCTGCAACGTTCGTTCTTCCGATACTGGCGTACTGGGCAGTATCGCGGCGACGGGATTCGGCCTGACGGCGCTGTGCATAGGCGAAAAGCGCGGATATGTTTCGTTCGTCCAAGCCCGTGAACGCGCCATCAACGCTCTGCGTTTTCTGTGGAAGAAGCTGCCCAATGAGCACGGGTTTTTCTACCATTGGGCCAACATCAATACCGGCGAACGCCTATGGCAGGCGGAGTTTTCCTCGATTGACACGTCCATTTTGCTGTGCGGCATCCTGATGTGCCGCGAGCACTTTCAGCATTCCGAGATCAGCCAACTGGCGCTCGAAATCTTCAATCGCGTCGACTGGAACTGGCTCTCGGAAGACACGCGCATCTTGCCTCACGGCTGGACTCCCGAAACAGGGTTTCTGCAGTACCGCTGGGATAGTTATAGCGAAATGATGATGATGTATCTCCTCGGACTTGGGTCCTCTTCGCACCCATTGCCGCCTCCCAGTTGGGACGCGTGGAAACGCACCACATTCGAATTCGACGGCATCAAATTCATCGGCTCCTACGCGCCGTTGTTCGTTCATCAATATTCCCAGGCGTGGTTCGACTTTCGCGGCAAACGCGATCGTTACGCCGACTACTTCCAGAATTCGATTATCGCCACCGACGTGCATCGCCGGTTTTGTCTGAGCCTGGCGAGTCGGTTTCCGGACTACAGCGACGACCTGTGGGGAATTACGGCATCGGATTCGATCAAAGGATACCAGGTGTGGGGCGGCCCACCCGAGACTGGGCCTATCGACGGTACCGTAGTTCCATGCGCTGCAGCGGGGTCGCTACCGTTCTTGCCCGGGCCGGCGATGCGGGTCCTTCGAACGATCGACAACCGTTATGGAGCCGGCACATGGAGCCGTTACGGATTCGTGGACGCTTTCAACCCGCTGATTAACTGGTACGACAGCGACGTAGTCGGCATCGATTCCGGAATCACAATGGTAATGGCGGAAAACGCGCGCACTGCTTTCGTTTGGGATACGTTCATGAAGAATCCGGAAGCACAGCGTGGCATGGATCGCGCGGGATTCAAACTGTCCCAGACCCTGGCACCTCAGGAACTGGTTGAAATGCACTTACACACGGCGCTAAGGACAGCGCCCAACCAAACAGTTGAGACCCCAAGATAAATTCTCGGGGTCTCTGCGTCAACCTAGCGATTAGCGGTAATTAGCAGCTTGCAGTTCGAACAGTTCCGCGTAGTGCCCGCCGTCCTTCATCAGCTGATCGTGCGGACCCTGCTCGGCAATCGTACCGTCTTTGAGAACCAGGATGCGATTCGACATTTTCACTGTCGAGAAGCGGTGCGAAATCAAAAGTGACATTTTGCCGGCGGTGAGTTCCGAAAAGCGCTGGAACACTTCGTTCTCGGAACGGGCATCAAGGGCGGCAGTCGGCTCGTCAAGGATGAGTAACTGCGCGTCGCGCAAGTAAGCGCGAGCGATCGCGATCTTCTGCCATTCGCCGCCTGACAGATCTACTGCACCCTCAAAACGAGAGCCCAACACTTGATCGAAGCCCTTGGGGAGCCTGCGAATTGCATGCTCGGCAAGACTCTTATTGGCGGCAGTGCGAATGCGGAACGGATTATTTCGCTCCTCAATGCGGCCCACGGCGATGTTTGCCGATGCCGTCATTTCATAGCGCATAAAATCCTGGAAAATGACGCCGATCTGTTGCCACAAACTTTCCAGGTCGTATTCACGCAGGTCCTTGCCGTCGAGCAGAATCTGGCCCTCAGTGGGATCATACAAGCGAGTGAGCAGCTTGACGATAGTGGTTTTGCCCTGGCCGTTTTCTCCGACGATCGCGATGCGCTCAGACGGGCCCAGCTTGAAGCTGACGTTCTTCAAAATCTGCCGCGAGCTGCCGGGATATTGGAACGACACATTCTTGAATTCGAAACCCTGCTGGATGTGCTTCGGAGCCGGGATAGCGTTGGGCGTCGACATGATCCTGGGTTTTACCGAGAAGAAGTCCAGCAAGTCCGTCATAAACAACGCCTGGTTTGTAACCTCCGAAAAAGTCGTGAATACGGCTTGTATGTTCGTGCTTGCACCGGCGATCGCGCCCGCCAGCATTGTCATGGTGCCCAAAGTCAGCACACCCGTGACCGTCTGATAGACCACAAATCCGTAAGTCCCGTAGTAACCTGCAACACCCACGAGCGCAAGCAAGGAACCGACCGAAAGCCGTCGCCTCGCTACTCGCAATGTCTGGTCGCATAGATTGCCGGCAACGTCGGAATAGCGATTCACCAGGAAGGAAGCAAGCCCGAACAACTTGACTTCCTTTGCGCCTTCCTTGGTTCCGCCAAGCACACGGAGATAATCAAGTTCGCGACGAGCCGGAGTCTGCTGGAATGCTAAGGAGTAACCGAGGAATGCAAAATGTGTTTCGCCGAGGAACACCGGCACCACGCAAGCCACTAAGGCCAAAAGCAGCCAAGGCGAGTAGACCAGAATACCGATCGCCAAGCTGACGGTCGTGACGAATTCCTGAATCAGTCGGCCTGCGATCTTGATCATTGCAACGCGATCGGTGCTCTGCACCTTTGCACGCTCGAACTTGTCGTAGAAAACCGGATCTTCATACGACATCAGATCCAGATTCGCGGCGTGTTTCATCAAACGAACGCTGATGTGCCGCGTAAACCGCTCGGCCAGAGCAGTATCGCAATAATCAACCAGGCGCATGAGCAGCGTAGCGACGCCCGCCAGTACGAATTCGAGTGCCACCAAGCCCCAGAAATAATGAGGCAGCGGCGTGCCCTGCGCTCTCAGCAAGTAAATGGAATCAATGATTTTCTGAGTTACTTTCAGAATCGAAAGAGGAACGAGTGCGGCTGTTACGCGGGCAAAAAGATTGGCTAAGACGATGCCCGGCGCTGCTTCCCAAACGAATTTCATTACCGGAGGAACGTTCCGAAGTGCGCGGAGCCGTTCCCCCCATCGCGGGCTTGGCAGATCCTCGGCGGGTTTTGCTTCGCTGACAGGCTGACTTCCGATTAATGCTCTCGTGCTCACGGCTGGGTCTCTCCGTTTTCTGTTAACGCCTTATGACTTCATTGTTGCCATTCTGCTGATGGGCACGTCGGATGCCAATCTCAAATTACGCGTAAACCGCTAAGAAGTAAAGAGATATGGCGTCCTACGGTCATTGCTGAATCTGTTGTTTTTGCGCACGTGTCGCAAGTTCTACGCGATTGCCCTAGTACTTTGGTTTCAGATACCAGCGAGAAGAGCCCAGCTCTGGTTCGTAAATCGCAGTAACTGCGTAAGTTGTAGATGAGATACGCGCCGACAGGATTCAAGACCAGTTGGGTGTGGACTCCAGAGGAACGACGCCCGCCACGTTTCATTCCGGAACAGAATCGGCGTTCTGGATCAGCTGCGTTGAATGATCGTAGCTATCCCTTGGCCTACTCCTATGCACATAGTACAAAGCGCATATTCACCGCCTGTTGCCTGTAATTGATACATCGCTGTCGCTATCAGTCGTGCGCCGCTCGCTCCCAGTGGGTGGCCAATGGCGATTGCGCCGCCGTTAGGGTTCACATGCTCGGCGTCATCAGGCAATCCAAGATCGCGCGTAACAGCCAACACCTGTGCTGCGAAGGCTTCGTTGAGTTCGATCACGTCCATTTGCGACAGCTTTAAACCGGTCTTATGGAGGATTTTCTTGGTGGTAGGAGACGGTCCGAACCCCATGATCCGCGGAGCGACGCCCGCGCTTGCGGTGGCCAGCAAACGGGCGCGCGGCGTGAGCCCGTATTTTGATATCGCGACTTCGGAAGCAATTAGTAGGGCGCAGGCTCCATCGTTTATACCGGAGGCGTTGCCGGCAGTAACAGTGCCGTCTGCTTTGACGATAGGTTTCAGTTTGGCCAGACCATCGAGAGTGGTATTCGGGCGTGGGTGCTCATCGGTATCAAAAATTCTCGGATCGCCCTTTTTCTGCGGCAGAGAGACAGCAACGATCTCGCGCTTGAAAAGGCCGGCCGCATTTGCGCGGGCCCAGCGCTGCTGTGTGCGGAACGCGAAGGCATCCTGGTCGGCGCGACCCACGTGAAACTCTGCCGCGACGTTCTCGGCCGTTTCCGCCATGGAATCGACTCCGTACTTCCACTTCATTGTAGGATTCACAAAACGCCAACCGAGCGTGGTATCAAAAACCTCGGTATTGCGGCTGAACGCAGCCTCAGCTTTACCCAACACGAAAGGCGCGCGAGTCATGCTTTCCACGCCGCCCGCGATCATCAAATCCGTCTCTCCGGATCGAATGGCCCGCGCCGCGATTCCGACTGCGTCCATGCTGGAGCCGCACAAGCGATTTACGGTGGACCCCGGGACTTCTTGTGGCAGTTCTGCTAACAGCAAGGCCATACGCGCAACGTTGCGATTATCTTCGCCCGCTTGGTTGGCGCAGCCGTATATCACGTCGTCAACGGCGGCCCAATCCACGGTAGGATTTCGTGCCAGGAGTGCGCGGATAGGAATCGCGGCGAGATCGTCGGTGCGGATCGTAGCGAGAGAACCCCCGTAACGCCCGAATG
Organism: uncultured Acidobacteriota bacterium; assembly: GCA_963703675.1. Taxonomy (GTDB): domain Bacteria; phylum Acidobacteriota; class Terriglobia; order Acidiferrales; family UBA7541; genus Palsa-295. The sequence continues at coordinate 24,690 of CAVPFH010000024.1, forward strand.
GTGTGCGAACGGCATCGCAAATAAAAACTTCCTTCACTGATTATCTCCGAAACATTGGATGAAGCGAATTCGCGTGACGCTTCAACCGGCGCGGCACGAGTGTCTATGACGCACTGCGTCCATTCGAAGTATATCCGAGCTTAGACCGCTCGCGAGGGGCGTTGCGCGATGAGGGAATACAGCGAGGCCTGGCCATCCCTGGCAGGTTCTTCACAGACGGACATCCTGGTGCAGCTTCCGCATTTCCCAAATTCGTGTAAGCTATAGGCATGAGCGAAAAAATAAAAAGGAGCGATCCGGAGTGGCGATCGAAACTGGACGACAACCAATATTATGTGACCCGGCAGAAAGGAACTGAGCCGCCTTTTACCGGCGAATACCAAGATACGGAAACCGAAGGTACCTACGTGTGCGTTTGCTGCGGCCAGCCATTGTTTGAGTCAGAAGCAAAATTCCACTCCGGGTCAGGATGGCCGAGTTACTACCAGTCGGTGGCTGCGGATAGTGTCGAGCTAAAGCACGACACAAGCCATGGTATGACTCGCACGGAGGCGATCTGCAGCAAATGCGATGCGCACCTGGGACACGTGTTCGACGATGGGCCGCAGCCCACAGGGCTACGGTTCTGTATTAACTCCGCGGCGTTGAAGCTGGTCGAGAAAAATAAAGACCAGAAATAAGTTTACTTAGGCACCGAAGCCGGGTTCGAGAAGTCCGCGATGCCGGCATAGATCACGGTGCGAATCATTCGAAGGTCGCTCACTTCCTCCACGTCTTTTTCCGCTCCAGGCGATTTTGCAATGGCTGAGTGTTGAGGCTTATTCGCGGGTTTAAGTTGCGAGTTTGGTTGTGAAGCAGGTGCCGGCTGAACTGGGGCTGGCGCCCCGGTCCACACGGCATATAGGTGGCCGTTCAACGCCGCGATTCCACTGTAATCACCGATAAAATTTCCCTGCGGATCGAATCTAGGCGTGGCCCATGCATAATTCGCGAAAGATTTTCCGCCGTCGGTAGAACGTGCCAACACCACCGAGAGGTTGCGGTTTTGAGGATCGCTGCGGCGATCGTAGAAAACCACATTGGCTGACCCGTCGACAGGATCAACAGAAAGCCACTGAAAGAATTGATCGAATCCGTCATGGACCGGATCATTATTCACGCGTATCGCAGGCGACCAACGAGCTCCGCGATCCGTGGAAATGGAGCAGAATACGTCCACATCTCCATTGCGATAATCACTCCACGTGATGAAAAGCCTGTTGCTGCTGGGATCGATCCCGATCTGCGGGAAGCCGTTGGCGCGTTCGACTGCTTCGACGTTGTAATAGGACGGCGCTGTTTCAAGGATCGTTGTGGACGGCGTAAATGTCACTCCGCCATCTTTCGAAGTCGCCATGGCAATCGAACTGCCATCGGCCCACGCGGTGTAAACCATGCCGTCCGCGCCAGCTGTCGCGGTGAATCCTTCCACTGCGCCAGTATCGTCGCGCGGCAATCCTTCATGGCTGCTGATCTCGACCGGTTTCGACCATGTAAGCCCGCCGTCTGTTGATCGCGAAAATAAGATGATCGTTTTATCCAGGCTGAATTCAGTCCAGCCGATATATAAATTCCCTACGAATGGCGAATTGGGATTGTTGTCAGCCGCGACGAAAGGCTTGTCTTCAAAAGGCATTATCGCGCGCGTGGGCTGCTCGTCGACCGGCACAGCGCTCGTTTCCCAAGTCTTTCCACTGTCCAGAGACCGGCGTATGAAGATTCCGTTGCGCGTAGCATTATGTGCCCAGTATTGCGAGGTGCCGAGTCTATCGAAGGCGATGTAGCAGAGAATTGCGTGGCCGCGCGAATCGTAAGTGACAGAGACGTCGCCAGAGATCCGGTAATTTTCGGGCGCAGTACCTTTTGCAATCTGCCAGGTGTTCCCGGCATCTTCGGAGTATGCCGCACTCGCTTGGCCCTGAAACGCTGCGACTATTTGTTTCGGGTTTTTCTGGTTCACAGCGATGGCTGGCTCGGTAAAAAAGCCGGGAGTAGGGTTCAACGCGATTACTTTCGCGTTCGGAGGCGGTTGCAGTGATTGCTGAGCTTGAGCGGGCAGGGAAAGCGCCGCGCAACTGGCGCAAACGAGCGCGATAGCCGCCACGGCTCTAAGCTTGATGTTCATGAATTCTGCGACATAGGACGCCGGTGAGCGCAAAAGACAGACCAGAGCAGATCCCTCCCCGGCGCGGAGTGCGCACGCCGCTGTAGGCACGACAATTTTAAGCGGAGAGGTTCTTCGCTGCGCTCAGAATGACGAAGTGTATGGTGCGTCGCCATTGCGAAGTTGTTTGAGCGTCGACGCCATTCCGACGCGGCTTAACGTAAAGATTTCAATAGAGCGCCGCGGCCTTAAGCGCGGCAGACTTTCTAGCAATGCAACCGCTACCCAGGTCTATCAGTGGTCAAGATAAAACACCAAGGGATGGCCGTTATTAGGATTGGAATCTGTTGAGATCGCCCGAATGCTGGAAGGCGACACCACGTAGAACGCCAGACTGGTCGGTAATCCCAGCACAGAATTCGTCGTCATCGTTCCGCGGCCGGTAGTAGCACCAGTAATGTTGTATGTTGTGCCGGCCACAGACTGGTCTGTGTGAGCCGTTCCGTTGTTGTCCACTTCGTCAAGAACGCCGAGTATGGTGCCACTGCCGTTCGGCGAATTCCATTGTCCTAGAATATTCAACGTAGTGGGATCAAGCGTTATAGGCGCACCGACTGTGTAACCGCCCATCACTGACGCATTAGTGAAAGACGCCGTAGCGGTCTGAGCGTCCAGATTGCCGAAAGTCACGGCCGCATCGGAACCGATGAGGAAGCCCTGATTGGGACCCGTCAAGTAAGCCGCAGTGATTCGCGATCCCAAGCCTGAGAAGGCAAACCGGCCATTCGCGGTCGGATCTGCGACGTAGGTGCCAGATGCAGTATTGCCTGAAGTTACGGTCCCAGCGTCATTTTGATCGTAGCTAAGGGTCGCCGCGCTGGTACCGTTGCCGGTCAAGAGTCCGGCAAAGACGCTGGAGTTCGCGCCGTCCAAGCCAGTGCCGGTAGTCACACTCGTACCGTTGAGGGCCGCAGCAGTAAACGATGCGGTGGGCTGCTGCAGAATCATTTCGCCGGCGAGGCGTGGGTGGGTAGCGTCAGTAGGATCAATCGCGATCGCAAAGATGTCAGTAGGAGAAACGAAATAAAACGTATATTCGAGCTGCACTTGGGCCGTCGAAGGCAGCTGGAACGTCAAGAACATCTCGCCTTTGCTATTGCTCCCACTCACCGCAAAATTGCCGGACAACGCGAGCGAAGAATTGTATGTCCCAGCGTCGTTAATATCGATCGTTCCAGGGCCAAGAATCGACTGGCCATCGCCATGCACAACGCCTTCGATCACTTCCGGCTTATTAGTAGCGTCCTGTCCGTGGAGTTCGAACGCGTAATTGCCGTTGAAGTCCGTCGCGCTTAGGGTACCGCCGGTTACCGGCTTCATGATGCCCGAGCCGTGAGTTTGGGGTTGGTTGGGGTTGTTTGCGAGGATGTCATTTTCAATCATGCCAATGCTGCCGCTGGAATAGAGCACCAGCAAATAATTGAAAGTGGCCATTGCGCCCTTATTATTGGTGACCAGAATTTGCATAGTTCCGCGACCGTCGTTTCCGACGGTGTACGTTCCCGTAAACGTAGAACCGGTGAAGACTCCGAGCGTGCCGCCCGAGCGATTACTATCGAGCTGCCCGGTGTTAATGGCGCCGGCACCATTGGCGGTGAAGTTGCCGGCGATTACTACATTTCCGCCAGAGTCGAATCCGTGGAACAGGAAACTGTAAGCACCGTTTATGAGTGAGGTCGTAGTTGCGGTTCCCGCGGCGACTGTAATCAACAATGGTTGGGCGGCCGTATTGGAATTTGCGTCTTTCACCTGCACCGTGAAATTCGAAGTGGTCGCTAGAATCGGCGTACCGGTGATGGTCCCGCTTTGTGCATTCAATATCAGGCCGGAAGGCAATTGGCCTGAAGTGATAGCCCATACGTAGGGCTGAAGACCCCCCGTAGCCTTGAGCGTTCCTGAATATGGAACATTAACGTCGGCGGTGGGCAACGTGGGTGTTACAGCCTGCAACGGTGACACGTTAGAGACAGTGATCGTCACGCCCGTAGCGGACGTCGCGGTTTGTGGCGGGATCGCCGAATCCTGTACCGAAGGGAAAAATGTGTAAACGCCTGCGGTTGTCGGAACGCCGCTGACAACGCCGCTAGAAGGGCTGAGACTAAGGCCGGGCGGCAGGGCGCCGGAAGCGATACTCCAGATATAGGGCGGAACTCCGCCGGGTCCGGCCGGCACAATGGACGCGTTGTAACTGGTGTTTACTAGACCTCCGGGCATGGTCGAGATCGGAATCGAGAGCGGAGGAGGCGGACTAATGGTAATGCTGTAAGTAGGCGAAGCGACCACGACGTGAGGAATCATACCTCCATTGTCGGTGGCATTAACGGTGAATGTGAACGTGCCGTGAGAAGAAGGGGTGCCGAGGATCGTCCCGGCCGAGTTGACGGTGAGCCCGGGAGGCAAACTGCCGGTTCCGAGAGAGAAAAGGATAGGCGAGACACCGCCCGAGGTGACGAGAGTCTGAGTGTAACCAACGCCATTGGAACCATTGGGTAAGGTCGTCGTTGTGAAAGTGACCGGGAGGACGATTGTGATAGTCGCCGTAAGGTTGGTGCTCATGTGAGCATTCGCTGCGGCCTCCAGACTTGCGGTGATGCCGGTGGTAAGGCCAGTAGGCGCGGTGTAGGTAACCGAGGTTGTCGTGACATTGCTCAGCGTGCCGCAGCCAGTGCCTGCGCAACCGGATCCAGTTAAGGTCCAGGTGACGCCTTGCATCTTTGTATCGTTGCCCAGCGTCGCGACGAACAAAAGTTGCTCGCCTTCATCCAGGGTGGCCGTCTTAGGCGTAACTTCCAACGTGATGGCGTTACCTCCGCCTCCGCATCCGGAAACGAACGTGCCGCAGGATATAGCCATAAGGACCAAAGCAAATAATTTCATTCGGTTCGTTCGACCGCCGTCAACCGGATTGCTTCCGGTTTTTGACAACAGGCTGTCCTTCGTTCGGGCATACGCCTTCAATGTATTCATATCACCTTGGATTTCTTTTCTGGATCCGCCCGGCAGGAGGAAGTTGCTCCCACGTCGAACCATTGGCTCATTTTGCGAAACTATTTGAATAACAAAAGCGCCGCGGCGTGTCAACGCACATCTCCACCTAACCTCGGCACTTTCAGCGAGTCGAGGAGATGTACTGCAGAATGCCAATTTGCGGTAATCCGCCCCGCCATCCAGCCATGTGGATGCATACAACCCGGGCATCGTTGCCCGGCACTTACCTCATGTTTCTTCCGCTCCTCGTGTTAGCCGGTGTGGTTCATTTCACCCACTCGCAGACTGTACGCGGAACACGTCGCGGTTTGGTGCGGAATCTTTGTAGACAACATTCCCGGCGGCTGAGGTCGAATGCGCGGCGAATTGGACGATGACGGCAGCTCGCTCTGAACGCATGCGTTCGATTTTCAATTTTTCGTAATTTCTAGTATAAAGATTCGTTTGGGGATGCACGGCGGTCCTGCTGAGACCGTCGAGCCACTCGGAGGAAGGCGTTGATTGAAGTTCAGGACCTGACCAAGACGTACGGCGAGGTGACGGCCGTCGACCATGTTTCATTCACCGTAAATAAGGGTGAAATATTGGGCTTTTTGGGCCCAAACGGCGCCGGCAAGACTACGACGATGCGGATTCTTACGGGCTATATGCCCGCGACTTCAGGGACCGCTCGCATTGCGGGATTTGACGTGTTCGGCGATTCACTCGACGTTCGCAAGCACATTGGATACCTGCCTGAGACTCCGCCGGTGTACCCCGACATGACGGTTGATGACTATTTGGACTTTGTTGCGCGCATCAAGAATGTGCCGGCGGAAAAGCGCGCGGCACGCGTGACGGACGCGATGCGCAAGACCAGTCTTGAAGATCGGCGCAGCGAGCTGATAAAGCGCTTGTCGCGAGGCTATAAGCAGCGCGTCGGCATCGCGCAGGCGCTGGTCCACGATCCAGACGTGATTATTCTCGACGAGCCCACTGTGGGCCTTGACCCAAAGCAAATCATCGAAGTCCGCCACTTGATTAAAGGCCTGGCCGGGAGCCACACCATCATTCTTTCTACGCACATTTTGCCGGAAGTGAGCATGACCTGCGACCGCGTGGTGATCATCAATAAAGGCAAAATCGCCGCCGTTGATACACCGCAGAATCTGACTTCGCAGCTCAAAGGCGGTCAGAAGATCCGGGTTGAAGTGAAGGCACCGGAAAACGCCTTGCGCGAGGCTCTGGCGCGGATACCAGGCGCGAGCCGTGTTGGGGTTGAACAAGTTCCCGCGGGCGGCAATCTGATAGCAACGGTGGAAGCTTCGCAAGGCAGCGATATACGAAGCGAGATCGCGGCAAAGATTGTGCAGAATGGCTGGCCGCTTTTGGAGTTGCGCGGCGTTAGCCTGAGCCTCGAAGACATCTTCTTGCAATTGACCACCGATGATTCGGCGCACGCGGAAGCATCACCCAATTGATAAAGTAACGATCGCGCATTAGGAGCGAAAGAAAACGATGCACAATTTGTATGCCATCTACCGCAAGGAAATGCGGCACTACTTCGTTTCACCCATCGCCTATGTCTGTATTGGAATTTTTCTATTTTTCAGCGCCCTCCTCTTCAATGCTTTTCTTAAAGAGGTGATGCTGCAGTCCCAGCAGATGGAACTGCAGAGCATGCAATTCGGAATGCCCCCGCAACTTGATGTTCCGGGTGAGGTCATGCGTGCATTCTTCGGATTACTTTCGACGCTGATTCTTTTCTTCACGCCTTTTCTAACCATGGGCGTGTTCGCTGAAGAGCGTAAGTGCGGCACCATGGAATTACTGATGACCTCGCCAATCTCCGAAGTGGAAATCGTACTAGGCAAGTTCTTTGCATCGCTGTCGCTGTTTGCGATCATGCTGCTGCCCACGGCGAGTTATTTGGTTTATATGTTCTTACACAGCGATCCCGCGCCGCTGTGGCGTATGCTTTTGGCGGGCTATGCAGGAATTCTACTGCTGGGCGCATCGCTGTTGGCACTCGGCACATTTATTTCTTCCCTTACGGAAAGTCAACTCATCGCCGCAGCTCTTACGTTCGGTGCACTTCTGCTGGTTTGGATAATAGATATCGGAACCAACGCGAGCGGCGGTGTCGGCGCTACGTTGCGGTATCTTTCCGTGATCCGTCATTACGACGATTTCGCGAAAGGAATCGTTGATACGTCGGCACTGATTTATTACTTAAGCTTTACCGTCCTTTTCGTGTTTTTGACCGTTCGTTCGATCGATTCAATGCGCTGGCGCAGGGCGTAGGGTGAAATTTTCCGCGTCGGCGGCGCGAGGTTCGGAGGAATTTGCAGTATGAAATGGGATCGACAGGAAGTAGCAAGGTTCATCGTGACGCTGGGCCTAGCAATGCTCATCGCGGGTTGTCTGCGCTATTCGATTCAAGGGGAGTTTCTCACATTCAGTAAGGTTCTTTTGATCGCGGGCGGGGTGTTCGTTGTTGCGGCAATTGCGATTAGCTTCCGCGGCCTCATGACATTTTTTTCGAAGCGCTCAGCGCAGCAAGGAACGAACACTTCAATTCTTACGCTTGCTGTGATTGCAATTCTAGCGTTGCTGAATTTCGTCGGTTACGGTCACCACAAACGTTTCGACCTCACCTCGGAAAAGCTCTATACGCTGTCCGATCAGACTCGCAACATCGTGAAGGGATTGAAGCAAGACGTTACCGTGGTGCGCTTTGACAAAACCGCTAATCCCGGCTTCACCGATTTGATGGCTGAGTACAAGAATCTTTCGCCTCATTTCAAATTTCAGAATGTCGATCCTCAACAGAAGCCCGAAGTGGCGCAGGATTACGGTGCAACGCACATGGGCGACGTTGTCGTGGCTTCCGGCTCGAAGAAAGAGCATGTGGAAGCAGGCGCACGTGGCGGTGACCTCAGCGAAGAAGATGTAACCGGCGCGATTCTGAAAGTCACGAGCGACAAAGTGAAGACCGTCTGTTTCGCCACGGGACACGGCGAGAAGTCCCTCACCGACAATTCGCAGGACGGCTACAGCCAGGTTGACGCGGGGTTGAAGAAGGAAAATTACGCAACCAAGTCGGTCAATTTCATAACTGAAAATAACGTGCCGGCGGACTGCGGCGTGCTGGTGATCGCCGGACCGAAACAGGCTTACTATCCACAGGAAACCGCCGAGATCGGAAAATATCTCGATGCCGGAGGCGAAGCGCTGATCATGGAGGATCCCGCAACAGACCCAAAACTGGACGATATCTTCCGACCCTGGAATGTTGCGGCGGGAAATAACGTGGTGGTGGATGCCAGCGGCATGGGCCGCTTGTTCGGAGGTGGCCCGATCATTCCACTCGTAGCGGATTTTGGTGCCAGCCCAATCACAAAGGGATTTCAGGGGTCAGTCACATTTTTTCCGCTGGCGCGCACCGTTTCGATCGCCGATAAGAGCAAATCGATTCCGCAAGCGGTGGAACTGCTGAAGACCTCGCCGCGCAGTTTCACGATTCCAGGTTTGAAGTCAGGGCAGAAGGGAATATCTTACGATCCGAAGACGGACACGCTCGGCCCACTTTCTCTGGGCGTCGCGGCGAACCACAAGGTAGAGGACAAGGATGCGCGGCTGGTGGTGATTGGTAATTCGCAATTCGCGGCCAATCCGTGGATCGGCCAGCAGCGAAATGGCGATTTGTTTTTCAATACGATTGACTGGCTGGCGCAAGACGAATCCCTAATCTCCATACGTCCAAAAGCGCCTGCCAATCGTCGCGTCAACCTAAGTGAAGGTCAGGATAACATGTTGAAGTGGTTTGATCTCGGCTTCCTTCCGGGCTTGGTGATTTTCTCCGGAGTCTATATCTGGTGGAAACGGCGCTGATTTCTGGGGACCAGCGATTCAAAAATAATCACACATGATCGCAAATGATTAAAAAACCCACCCTGATAGTTTTGCTGGTCGCCATCATTGCGGGCGCGGCGGTTTATTATTTCGATTGGAAGCGCGGCCAAAAGGAAGCCGAAAGCGCGACTGCGGACTCATCCAAGCCGGCCTTCTCGGTTCAACCAGAGGATATTTCGTCGCTCACAATTTCCTATCCTGCGGACCCCAAGTCACAACCTGTTCAAATGGAAAAGCGCAATGGCTCCTGGCAAATAACGCAGCCGATTCAGACCGGTGCGGATGACGCGTCGGTGCAGGGAATCGTGGAACAGCTTGCAACTGCGCGCGTAAACCAAACCGAGCCGGGCGCACCCGATCGTCTGAAAGTGTATGGTTTGGATACTCCCGACGTTTCGCTCGATTTTCAGCTCAAGAATGGCGCCAAGCACAATCTCAAGCTGGGGAAAAAGGATTTCACAGGCGCTTCCGTGTATGCATTGGTGGACAACAACACTAAAGATGTGCCGCTGCTGCCCGAATCGCTGCTGGTGAGTTCGGACAAACCTCTGCAGGCTCTGCGCGATAACGCTGTGTTGCATTTTGTGAACACGGATATTCACTCATTCGAGCTCAAGAATTCCTCAGGCGATCTGATTGCTGCCAAGGAAAAGGACGGCTGGAAGTTTTCCAAACCGGCTGAAGCGCGGGGTGACGAGGACGCGATCACGTCGCTGCTCTCGTCTGTTTCCGCTGCGAAGATGACTGCGATCGCCAGCGAAACACCAGGCAATCTGGCGAAGTACGGCCTCGCAAATCCTTCGATTACGTTCACTGCCTCGGATGAGAAAGGAAAGTCGGTGACTTTGCTAGTCGGGAAGAAGGAGGACGACGAATATTTGGCCCGCGATCCCGAACGGCAGATGATTTTCCGCGTCAATCAGGACGTCTACAAAAAGCTCGCCCAAAATTACGGCGACCTGCGTGATAGGAAAATCGTGCATCTGGATCAGCCCAGCATCACGCATGTGGAAATTCATAATGCCAGCGGGACCATCGTCTGCGCGCGCAAGAGCGAATCCGGATGGACTTTCGATGAGCCGCCAGATCAGAAGGGAAAATCGGCGAGCCCCGAAAAACTTTTCAGCGCGCTCGCACTAGCGCGCGCTGAGGAAGTCTTGGACCACCCAACCCCGGGTGTAATCACTAAGCTTTCGAGGCCTGCCTTCGAGGCAATTCTGAGAGACAAGGATGGCAAGAAATTGACGATCGAAATCTCGAAGGAATCCGGCGCGTTCGTTTACGCGCGATCAAGCGATAATCCAACGATCTACAAACTGAAGGCACAAATTCTGACGGATCTGAACGTCAAAGCGGCAGACCTTGCCTTCTGACACCCTGTAGAGAGCATTACTCTGAACGGGCGAAAATGGAGCGACTTGGGCGAATTACGGTGGTTCAAATCGATAAGGATCAACATAGCAGTCCTATCTTGATAGCCAACCCAGATGTGTGGTGCGCGCTAAATCTTATCAATGTAAGATGTTGAGATTCGTTCTAGGGGCGTAGCTCAGTGGTAGAGCAGCGGCCTTTTAAGCCGAAGGTCGTGGGTTCGAT
>CAVPFH010000025.1:0-83920 GCA_963703675.1 uncultured Acidobacteriota bacterium
AGGCGATCCCCCGCCCGAACCGTTTGTGCGAGGGCTGCGGGACCGCGGTGTTTCCCCACTCGCGGTCGGGCGCGTGATCGTTGCGACCTGGAAGCCCCACGAGACAACCGTCCTCGCGGTCATCCGTGATCTCGGGCTCGAACTGCACGTGACCTTCAACAAAAACGCCGTGATGGTGCTGCCGGCGGGCCTGAACAAAGCGACCGGCCTCGTCGAGGCGCTCCGCGAGCTCGGTTTTTCGGCCCATAACGTTGTAGGCATCGGCGATGCCGAGAATGACCATGCTTTCCTGCATCTCTGCGAATGCCGGATTGCAGTGGCCAACGCTTTGCCGATGCTGAAGGACTCCGCCGACTTAGTGACCCAGCACGATCATGGCGCAGGTGTTAGAGAGCTGATCGACAGGCTAATCGCTGCCGATTTGCGCGATCTCGAGCCAGCGCTCGGACGCCATAACATTCCTCTTGGCATCCGGCCTGATCGCACCGAAGTAATGCTAAAGCCCTATGGCACGAGCGTTCTACTCGTTAGCACGTCGGGGAGCGGCAAATCGACGCTGACCGCGGGCGTGCTCGAACGCCTCGCGGACTGCGAGTACCAATTTTGCGTCGTCGATCCAGAAGGTGATTATCGAGAGATCACAGAGGCGATCGTTCTGGGGGATTCCCAGCGCGAGCCCAGTGTCGCCGAAGTGTTTGACGTGCTGGCGAAACCCACTCAGAGCGTGATCGTCAACCTGCTCGGCATCGCGCTAGAGCGCCGCCCGGCATTCTTCCACGCCCTCTTGCCTCAACTCCAGGAGCTGCGTGCTGCCACCGGTCGGCCGCACTGGATCGTTGTCGACGAGGCTCATCATCTGCTGCCGGCCTGCTCGGATGTATCCGCGCTGACGCTCCCGCGCGAGCTCGATGGCATTTTCTTCATCACCGTACATCCAGAACATATGGCAGCTCCTGCGCTCTCGGCCATTGATTTGATGATTGCAATCGGCAGGTCGCCTGAGAACCGCATTCACGCCTTGGGTGCCATTCTCGGTCTTCAGCCAGCCCGTCTCGAGCCGATGACCCTAGAGCCCGGCGAGGCACTCGCGTGGACACGCAGTGATGATTCGCCGCCTTTTCGGTTCCAGATCGCTCCGCCTCGCGGCGACCGCCACAGACACCAGCGCAAATATGCCGAGGGAGAAATTCCGGACTACCATAGCTTCTACTTTCGGGGCCCTGAAGACAAATTGAACCTGCGCGCACAAAATCTTAACCTCTTCCTCCAGCTCGGCGACGGCGTCGACGATGCGACGTGGCTTCATCACCTTCGGCGCGGGGATTATTCGCGATGGTTCCGCGACGTCATACACGATGAAGATCTCGCATCCGTCGCCAGCAGCGTTGAACGCGATACGCACCTCGACACGCAGGCGAGTCGAGCTGCGATTCATGCAGCGGTGGAGCAACGGTACACCCACTCGGCCTGACGACGCCCTAACCGTCAGTGTCCGCCTCGATCGAGTTCGGGTTCTGCACGTGCGGAACCTCACCCATTTATACTGCAGTCTTGTCGCCATAACTCTAATGACAACCGCAGCAGTTTCAACGGAACAAACTGTACCAGATACGAGGCCGCTCACAACGGCACCCTCAGACGCTTTGGTATTGTTTGGTGCGACTGGTGATCTCGCCTATAAGCAGATTTTCCCTGCGCTCCAACAAATGGTCCGCCGAGAGAATCTCGATGTTCCCATTATCGGTGTCGTGATGAATGCCTTCACCCTCCTCACCTTCCTTTGTCCTAGCAGCTCACTTGGGAATCCGGCAAGTCTCCACAAATTCCGTCCGATACTTCGCCACCATAATTCTTCGCTCCCAACCGTGCCTGCTACGACTGATAGTTGTTCGAAGATCATCCCGCATTTTCATCATATTGCATCGCACCAGCAAGATTTCCTTCGGTATCTTCGAAGAAAATTAAGCGACCAATTCCAACAATGACTGTCTCTTCCATAATGATTTTGCCATTTTGCGCCCGAATCGCAGTCACGACCTCCGATATTGAAGGGACTGAGATCGTGCACTCATAGCCGGTCATCCGCACCCCTTCCTTTATTTCCCTTCGGTGATGCAACGTATGCATGCCACGCTTGTCTCCGGTTTCGCCGGTGTCGATCCTGTAGAAGTCGTGAGGACCCATCTGTTCAAACTTCCAACCGAAGACATTTTCGTAAAAATGGCAAGCTCGTGTTACGTCATCAGCGTTGATGGAAAAATGTGCAATGCTGGACATCTCTCATGTCTCCTTCGCATTTAGATTCTCGTTTTGCCAACAATTATGTCGGGTTTTTCGCTCCACCATGCTCACCGTACGCTTTCAAGACCTGTGATAGCAAAGTTAATCACAAATGCCTCTGACGATGAGCCGTTCGCGCCTAGTTTGTTAAATAGACCTCGATCTTCCCAAACAGTCCTCTCTTGTCATGCAATCACCGCTTGCGTGGTCGGTTGACAGAAGGACGCAGGCGCGATTTGCAACAGGCATCTGCTGCCATTTTGATCGCCTGCGCTTGTGTGGGATAGGGGTGGATAACGCTGGCGAGAGCTCGCAGATCGATCCCTGATGTGATCGCGAGTGAGATATCGTTAATCATCTCTCCGGCATGTCGCGCGACCACTGTGGCGCCCAAAATCCTATCGGTGCCTTCTTTGACCGATATCTTTACAAAACCCTCTTCTTCCCCATCGGCTATCGCTCGATGCACGTCATGCATAAGCACAGTGAAGGTCTTTACCCCTATACCCTTCTCTCGCGCTTCTCGAACATAGAGGCCAACATGCGCAATCTCCGGGTCGGTATAGGTACACCAGGGGATCGTCAGCGCGCTCAGTCTTTTACGACCCTGAAATAGAGCGTTCTGAACCACGATGCCCGCGGATGCATCTTCAATGTGTGTGAACGTATGCTCAAAGCAGACGTCGCCTGCAGCATAAATTCGCGGATTCGTGGTCTGTAAGAAATCGTTAACCTGAATTCCCGCCTCGTTGTCATATTTGACTCCAACCGCATCGAGATTCAGACCTCCGACGTTGGGCGTTTGTCCGACGCCAATAAGGATTTGATCCACGACGACCCTGTATTTGTCGGCTTCGCTGACTAGATCAATGACTTTATCGTTTCCTGCGACTCGCACATTGACGGCCTGTGTGTTGAGATGTATCTCGATCCCATCGCGGACCAGAGCTTCGGAAAGGATTTGCGCAGCATCGCGCTCTTCTTGCCGCAAGAACATCGGTTCATCCTGGACGATGGTGACTTGCGATCCCAATCGGCAAAATGCTTGTGCCAATTCGCACCCCAGCGGACCACCGCCGATGACTAATAGACGTCGCGGAAACTCGGTTAAATCAAAAACATTTTCATTGGTTAAATAGCCGGCTTCCGCGAGTCCTGGAATCGCGGGAATGATTGGCCGCGAACCGGTAGCGATAAGCGCTTTCCTAAACTGTAAGGTCGCTCCGTTAACTACTAGGGCAGTCGGCCCAACAAAGCTCGCTTCCCCCAAATATATATCGACTCCCAAAGAGGCCAATCGTCGCGCTGAAAAACTGAGGTGGCTGATGCGCGCACGGACGCGTCTCATGCGTTCCATCAGGAACGGAAAATCGACGTTAATGTCGCTAGGCACCTGTGCGCCAAAGTTTTCGGCATTACGCATTTCCGCAAATAGTCTTGCGGTACGAATGATTGTTTTCGAAGGTATGCAGCCAGTATTTAAGCACTCTCCTCCCAATCGGTCGCGTTCGACTAGAGCCACTTTCGCGCCTTGCGCAGCAGCTTTATGAGCCGCAAGCAACCCAGCCGGACCAGCCCCAATAATCACCAGACTGTATTTTCCCGAAGGCTGTGGATTTCGCCAGGTCGGAGGATGAACATTTCCCAATAACATGCGGTCGTAAGAATCAAGGGGTAAGGTGTGCGGTGAACCTGTATCGTGCGTCATTGGGAGCAATACCTTAATAAAGACTAAGTGCCTATAGCCATCCGCTCCTGAACCCAGCGCTATGCAGGCCTTTTCTGATATAAGGGCATTTTTTCATCAACTTCCAAATCAGTTGCGATCGGTAGTTCTCGATCATCAACACGATCATGCCTTGGTCAAGTCCGAAATAACCCTCGGAAATCCAGCCTTCGGGATTGTTGCCGGACAGCGTCGGATTAACGCCACTCGGCATCCTGTACCCACGTACAAACTCCGGATAGCGGTCACAAAGATGACGAACCGCAGATACGGCGATTGCCGGCGTGAACGGCAGCGACGCGAGCGCCGCCGATGGCGCGATCGTCCCATCGTCTGGCCCAAACGGTACGCCGCGAGCGGCATAACCAAGGAAACGACGATCTCGACCATCTATCCTTAGCATCTTGGGGCTTGGCCCTTCGCTTGCTGTAAAGCCCCAAAAGTTTTCGCAATACCCCTTAAATTCGTTCGGATTTCGTATCGCGTATTCCCGCTGGACGTAGATTGCTCGACGGGTATTCTCGAAATAATCGCATTTCTTCTCGCGCATAAACTGATCTTGTATGCCCCTGAAGTCAATCCAGGCATGCGAGTATTCATGCGTGAAGAGGGGTCCTGAATAAAGAAAATCGTAGCCATAGATATTTTCCCATTGATATGTCGACGTCCACGTCTGAAAACTGTCATCCGACAATGGATAGGTAGGCGAAGCCAAACCCAACACATAGAGAATTGCTGCCTCGTCGTAGCCTTCCCAGCCGTAATGCAGGAATCCACATTCAGGTTTCCATCCTTGCGAAACAGAAGACTTGCCGTTTTGCGTCCAATGCCAATCCATACGGTGATAGAGAGTATCAGCGAGTTCGCGGATCTCGGTTTCGGTCTGGATGTTCTCATCAAAATAGACTCCTGCTGTCAATATACCGGCGAGCAAAAATGCGGTATCAACGAGTGACAGCTCCGACTTCCACGTACGTTTGCCGCTTTCTAAATCTAGGAAGTGATAATAGAAACCTTTATAGCCGATTGCATCGGGCGTAGCACTTTGGGGACTGTTCAAGAAAAAACGCAGCGTAACGAGCGTGCGTGCCGCTGCTTCCGTGCGGTCTATCCAACCGTGTTCCACGGCGATCGGATACGATGACAAGGCAAATCCCACAACGGCGATACTCGCCGGGGCGCCCTCGCGAGTCCTATCTGCCACCAAGCCATTATTGGGATTGATTTTCTTTAGAAAATAATCGAATGCGGCGCGCTGGAATTCGTCCAGCAAAGCCTCGTCCGATTGCAGTTGTTGTTCGCTCACGAATCGTGCTCCTAAATCATAATAGCGGCAAGGCTATCAGACCGTTTCAAACGTCGCCTTCGCCATATCCGGCGAGCAAGGGCCAGTCTTGCAGCTTGATGACCAGGCTGGCGAGATGATCTGGAGCAACGTAGCCAATTACAACTTCGGCGCTCCTATAACGGGCAGCTTCTTCTTTGAAAGTGACCCGTTTTATCTGTGTAAAGGCGGTTTTCTGGACATGGGCCTCTATGCGCCCGGTTTTTACGACGGCGCACCGTACTTTCCAACCCAGTCAACGCAGAGCGTTACAGACCCTATCTCCCTATCTCTACGCCCGAACCGACAGAAGGCGCTATGCTGCTGGTTTCACTCATGGCCTTAGGGGTTTTTGGGCGGCTCGGCCGCAGGAGCGCCTACTCTTTGGGCGGCTAAAATCGGTCGCTCTCGAGTAACTTCTCGTGGGTTTTTATCCTCCCGCAATCCTACAAACTTAGCATGCCGAAGATGATTCGCTGGCATCCATTCTGCATAATCGATGGCGACCACGAGCTTAGGCTTGAGCCAGATGCACTCTTCCACCTCGACCGCGGTGAGACCTTCACCCCAATGGCCTTTTTTCGGTTCCGGTAGGTTCGCGAACGGGCACGTTCCAATTCGCAGGTTCTTGAAGTGTCGAAAAAGGGCTTCCCGCGTTGCGGGAACGAATCCGTTTCGTACCTTGGATGCGAATAGAAGTTTCTTGCCTTCGTAATATCCGACGAGGATGGCGTCGAAGTTCTTGGGAGCTGGTGTGTAGCCGCCTATCGCGAACTCTTGACCTTCACTGATGCGCATCTTGACCCAGACGCCGCTTCGCCGCCCGGCTTCGTACTTGCTATCTCGGCGTTTGGCAACGACACCTTCGAGGCCCTGGTCACGCAATACGGAAAGAATCCGGTCGACTGGAACGGCAAAGTTCTCGGAGTAGTGAACGTCAGGAAGTTTCGACACTACATCCTTCCGGAGTAGCTCGCGACGCGCATAAAGTGACGACGTTCGTAGGTCTTTGCCCTTCCACATCAGGACATCGAAAAAGGCGATCGTTTTGGCGGTCGAAAAATTCTGCAGCCGGTTGAATGACGAGCGTCCAGCGTCATCCAGTGCGACGGTTTCGCCATCGATGATCGACTCGTCGGGCAAGCCGCTCAGAGCCTCCACGATACCGGGAAACGATTATTGAGAATGTATTAAGATCTCACCGCCCTACAGCATGCGTTCGGGCCATCTCCGTGCCGTCGACCAAATCGTCGAAAAGCTTGCGGTAGCCAACCATCGCCTGCCGAATATCTTCGATGCTAGCTTCGCGTTTTGCAGCTCGCAATGCGATGCTATGGCCCGCCCGGAAATTTTGCACAACGTTCGGATGATTGACGGAAATGTCACTCGCGCGTTGCTCAAAGTCTTCAACGGGGTAGCCTCGAAGGACCATTACCTGGGTGATAAGATTATCGGCACGTTCGAGCGAACCCCGAGGATCGTCCACAAACTGTGACTGAACGACACGCCAGAACTCCTGGAAACACATCCGCTCGTCAGCTGAAAGTGGGCGAATAGCTAGTTTCTCGATGCGCTTTGTTTCCAGCTTCTTGTCAGATCTACAGCGTGTGCGCCTCTCCATAAGTGCATATGTTGCGAGACTGAGGAGGATACCGAAAAGAATGATAAGGACGATGGGATGCATGATTGCCATCTTATCGCTTCCTGGTGCCTGTCAGTTTGCATCACTCCTGAAGGTCCAGCTTGGAATCATAGGGAGAATTAGAAACAATTAGAAACAATTTGTATAGAGGAAACTATATTTACTGCGGCAAGTGCGATTTTGACGGTCAGCCTTTTAAAATTCTCATCATGATGGCCAGTCCTACCGCGACACCTATTAACCCAAGAAAAACAGAAATGGTTCTACCCATCCATATAGGGAAATTTCTCGCTTTGCCTTCGGCGACATCAGTTTCACGGAATACTTTGCATGTCATCGCTTTGTACAGGAAAATAATTCCAATGGCACAACAAACGAGCCCTAATGTCCAAAGTAAGAATAGGTTGCTTCCGGCTGCGGAATGCGTTTCGGGCACGAGACAAAATTACTCATCTGATGCGTTGAAAGAAATACGGGAATCGCCTGACGCGAGGTTTCTGTATAGTGCTTCGGGGTCATTGGCTACGTCGTCGGACAGGAACTTGAGGGCAACAAACCGGCCGACCTTGACATCCTCAGCCTAGTAGACCATACCGTTGATGTCTTTGACTTCAGCGGAAATAGGAGCGAAGTGAGAGCAGGATTAAGCTACGGTTTCGAGGTCGAGTTCACCACAACAGGGATTACACTGCCGGAGCCAGGGGACCCCATCCGGCTCGCTCTTGCGCCATCCGAGCGGTGCCAAACCTGCTCAGCAACCCGCTGAGCCACACCGCAAATCGTCGCGCCTATCCCGCGGCGAAACGTTTCATTCTCTTACTACGCAGTTCCAGGAATTGACAGGTGACTCTAACCTGGCATCTTCGGTCCGCTACTCCTGTCTACTCAAGTTGGACAGCTTTCTGCGCCAGGCGAAAATCGTGTATTTATCGTTTTCCACGTTTCCCGCTTCTTATCGGTTTGCGACAGTTCCACCTACTCCTCGTTTAAATTCGTCCGGCGCGTTAGAAGCTGGGCGCCGCGAGACTTTCGATTAGTTGCATTGCCAACTTCGATTCTTCTGGTTTGACTTCGCCTTTAAGGAATGGATGTTTCCGATACGGCCCGTGGGCGTCCCACTTGAACGAGTCTCTGTTTTGTTGGGACATCAAAGTATCCGAGTCACCGAGCGCCACTACGCGCCGTGGACACGTTCGAGGCAGGAGCAAATCGAGGCCGATCTACAAAAGGCTTGGAGCGAAGATCCCGTTGCGTTGCTCCAAGTACAGGGTACGCAGCAGGTACACGGGAAAACGGAGCGTCCCAATTGATTCATCTTCTGCAAGTTAGAATGGCTGGGGCGGTTGGACTCGAACCAACACCGTCCTCATTAACAGTGAGGTGTCCTACCAATTGGACCACGCCCCAGTAGTCGGTCATATTAATATACAGCGAAAGGGCTTACTGAACATAGGCGGCTACCGGCTGAAGTTGTTCTATTGAGGTGGTGCTAGTTTTGGTGTCAGTTGGAACATCTGGGATGGCCCCCGTAAGGCGCTCAACGGCTGCGAGGGTGTGGGTCGGGGAAAGGTGCGAATATCGCACAGTCATGGCGATGCTTTTGTGCCCCAAGAGCTCTTGGACAGTGCGTAAGTCAACCCCAGCCATTACAAGTCGGCTGGCGAAGGTGTGCCGGAGGCAGTGCCAGGAGAAGGCCCGGATCTTGGCTCTTCTGACCATTGGCTCAAACCAGTATCGGGGACCAGGCAACGATTGGCCCTCTGGGTTGCGAATAACAGCCCCCGTGCCGTCACCTCGCGTTCTGAGTGTAGTTAGAGCCTCGAGCGCCGCACTGTTCAGTGGCACGTGCCTGGTCTCGCCGTTCTTGGAGCGAGGTACGGTCAGCACTCGCCGGAGCGCGTTCACGTTCTCCCAGGTTAAACCATACAGCTCGCTCAGCCGCAGGCCAGTGTTCAAAGCCAACTCCAATTCGGGCATGTGCTCCGGGCAGCCCGCCTCAATTGCCGCGCGCAAGCGAACTTCTCCTTCAGGGGCAAGCCAGCGCGTGCGAGTATTATTGACCTGCCTATGTTTTATTAGCCGAGCGGGATTTTCCTTGACCTTCCCATTTTCGATTCCGAGTCGAGAGACTAGCGAAATTAGGGCGCGATAACGATTCACCGATGCCGGTGCCCATTTTCTTTCCTCTGCCATTCGAACAATGTGATGCTCAAAATCTTGCGGGGTAATTGACTCAGCGGTGCGGTCGCGGAAATCGGCTAATAGCCATGGCATCCTTAGTACATCGTCGTCATAGGTGCGCTTGTACGTCTTAGAATAGGCGAGCGCGTCACGAGCGAGTTCTGAAAAGCTTACCGTGGGTGTGCGAAGATTCTCAGGCAGTTTCTTTCCTTGCCGCCACAGCCAGGGCGGATGGCTGTCAGATTATCGCTGGTTTTCGGGTGGGGGCATCGCTTGCCGCCTTTATCTACGTGTGTTTCAATACCCAGAACAAGATCACGACAGCACATAACACTCCGATTTGATTACAATAGCTGATGGCCAGATAGGAGTATCGGAGCAGCGTCCGGGGGATCAATTACACGTACACACCAGCAAGCGGGACCGATGAAACGGGGAAAAAGGAACCGTCGCAACCTCGCTGATCTCCGTGGACTCTGTTCTGGTTGCAAGTCCGTTGTGCCCAGGGCAGGAGAAGCCTCCGATCCGCGAGACCGAGCTCCAAATCTGATTTTTCAGTGGCTGATCCTCAAACCAGGCTTGCTGCCCCGTTGTTTCCTTTTCTCCTTCGCGACGGTCGCTGCCTTCTTGTTTCTTACACTTCCAGTGTTCTGCCAAGAGTCACAGGAAAAGCCTTCTTCGGACCCGGCGGCCCTTCCGATGCGAGCCAAACCCGGAGACCAACCGGCAGCCCAGAATAATTCTCAGGATCAAGACAGCCCCGTCCCAAAAGAGCCAGAGAAGAACAAGAACGACCGGATGTTTTACGTGATGCCGAACTATTTGACCGTCGATAATCAGGCGCAAGTCGAACCGATCTCCTGGAAAGAGAAATTCGCCATCACGGCGAAGGGCGCCTTCGATCCATATGAATTCGTGATCGTGGGTATTGTGGCCGGCATCCGCCAGGCGGATAACGCCTATCCGGCATTTGGACAGAGTATGGAGGGATATGCGAAGCGGTATGGAACGGCATTCGCGGATCAAGTGGACGGCAATATCATGGTAGGCGCCGTTTTCCCCTCGATCTTAAAAACAGATCCTCGCTATCTTCGATTGGGATGGGGCGGGTACGGTCACCGCTTTGGCTACGCGATCAGTCGTATTTTCGTCACCCATAAAGACTCGGGTGGAAGTATGTTCAACGTTTCCGAGTTTGTGGGCAATGCAACGGCGATCGGTATCTCTAACTTTTATTATCCGCCAGCTGATCGGAGTGTTTCAGGCAATATAACCAACTGGGGAGTGCAGATGGGCATCGACGCCTTCGGGAATGAGCTGAAGGAGTTTTGGCCGGATATTCACAGGTATTTGCGGAAAAAGAAGAACTCGCCACCTCCGCAGCAGATAGCCAACGATTGACTTGGTAGGGAATGCTTGAAGAGCAAAGCAGATCGGGCCGAAAGTGAAGGTACCGATGTGAGGGAAGATTTGAAACCGATTCGATCGCTTTGCATGGCGGTAGCGCTGGCGGGGACGTTGGGAACTGCGTGTGTTCGAGCCCAGGAACCAACGAACACGCGAGAACAATCCCATGAGGGAACGGTACGATTGCGGCTGGATGGCGTTTCGCTGCTCAGCCAGGATCCTCAGCAAGCGGGCACGACTCCGAATGGAAAGTCCCCATTACCGGACGCCCCGACACCCCAAACCAACCCTACCGATCCGAATAGCTCAAATGTCCAGTACGGTAAACAACCCAAGAGAATTCTGGGGATCATTCCCAATTACCGCGCGGTGAGCGCCAACACCCATTTGCCTCCGCTCACTATCGAGAAAAAATTCTGGCTGGCGACGCAAGACACATTCGATTATTCCAATTTTCTACTGGTGGGAGGGCTCGCGGGAATTTCCCTGGCCCAAAAATCGGAGCCGTCTTTTGGGCAAGGCGGTGCAGGATACGGCCGGTACTATTGGCACATCTTTGCGGACGGCGGAATCGAGAACTACATGACGGAAGCGATCGTGCCAACGCTGACGAGAGAAGATCCGAGATACTACACACTGGGCAAAGGCCCATTCCTCAAGCGGACCGGCTATGCGCTGAGCCGCCTGTTCATCACCAGGACCGATGGGGGAAAGAACACCTTTAACATTTCGGAAATCGTGGGGGCTGGAGCAGCCGCGGGCATCGCCAACGCGTATTACCACGACCAATCCAACGTCTGGGTGAAAACATATCAGCGTTGGGGAACGGAGGTGGGCTTGGACGCGGTGTTCAACGCATTAAAAGAGTTCTGGCCGGACATCAATCAGGCAGTATTCCACGGAAAATACTAATCCCGTGGCTGGGAATGCGCTCGTGCCACCGTTCGTCGGTCATTGCCGTTCTGTATGCCATAGGTGATCGCGAGCGACAGTACAACAACAAACACCATCCCGGCAATTATGGAAATCCGCGTATGGCGCCGCAGGCGTTCAGGGTCCACATTCGATTCTCGAGCGAGGATCCTTTTCCAGGAGACGTAGGGCCACGTTACAAGCACTACAAAGACGAATTGACTAAACAGATTGCTTTCTCTTGGAGTCGAGATTTTCTCTGGCGCATATGGCCAGTCGCTGGAAGCCGACCACGCCAAAAGCCCTAACCACAGAATCAACACTAGAACCCCAAGGAAAAGTGAGACGTATCGGCCCAAGGGGTTCCGTTAAGCCTCCTGATGAGCGCGCAATAGGGTCGGAGTTTGGGAGCGTTGATGGGCTAGCACCTACTGGTTATGCCCACTCGCGACTGACTCCGTAAACTCGAAATTCCTGGTAACTCCGAGAAGGAGACACGCAAGCTTTGAGGGTTACGAAGAAAACTTCGCAAGTTCGCAGTTTGCTTCGACTGAGCGTCGTTTCCCTCCTGTTTCTGGTGGCGGCTGTTGTAGCCACTGGTGCGCAGCAGGCGCCGGGCGGGCAGGTGCCCGATCAGCAGGCAGCAGGAAGCATCAGCGGAACAATTGTTGATCTAACGGGAGCCGTCGTCGTCGGAGCCCAGGTGCATCTTACGCGTGAAGATCAATCCCCAAGCGAGGAGAAACTCACAGACGACCTGGGTCAATTTTCCTTTGCCAACGTGCTCGGCGGCGTGGTCTTCGTCTCCGGCATTCGACGAAAAGAGAAGGAATGCTCCACGATGCTTGGCGCCATCGAGCTCGGCGGCCTCGCCGAGATGCGTCCCGTGATCATGGCGTGCGCCGGGGCTGGCCTGGGACTTCTCCCCGCAGCCGTTTCGTCAGGAATCGGCGTGCAGGCCCAGCAGCCGCTGGCCCGCGTTGTCGTCGGCGGCATGATTACTTCACCCTTCGCAATTCTTTTCCTCATCCCCGTCCTGGCCAGCTATTGGTTGCAGCAAACGCCTTCGACCGACCTCACGGAGAAATAATCCCGACTAAATCTGGTTCTGGGAAGATCCGAATTCAGTCTAAGACCATCTGGTAAGTTCTGATATGGAATGATCTGTCAACTACGAGCAACTGTTTTCTTCTTTTTTTCCTTCCTCTTAGGAGGCAGCGTGGGTAGTGGTCGAGGGGTACACGGAAAGGAGAACACTCGAAAGTTCTATGCGGTAGGTCTGCGGACCGAACCCCCAGCCGCTCCGATACTCCTGAGCGCCGATCCATCCGCAGCTGAATAGCGGGGTCAGTAAGCGCGTTACTTACTATGGACAAGCATGCACATTGATCGAAGCAGGCGGCAAGAAAATTTCAGCCGATCCCTGGCTGCCACAAGCAGATCTATCCCGGCATCTTCGAGCTGAAAGCTTACTCGTCTTGCAGGATCGGTAGGCTGAAGCGGAATCAGACCTCAACGCGATAAAAGCAGGGGGGAAAGCAGACGTAGGCCGAGGGAAGGAAGCCGGCCCAGCCCTCAATCCCCGAAGGGATCCTCGGCTTTCCTTCCCTCTGACGCCTGTATGCGTCGCACGCCAAAAGCCAAAGTTAACCCTAAGAGAACAAATAGCTTGAGCATCCGGACCCTGGTAAAAAATCCAATCACCGGTAAAAATTCCGTTCCCCCCCTCTGCCATGGAGTTTCCTATTTTGATTTTGAACTGCTGCCTCGCCTGTACCGATTTCGGGGAAAACGCCCGAAGAGGCGTTTTTTTTACTTCCCTCGCGTTTCTGCAGCTTAGAACCTAACGGACCATGAGGTTCGGGGGCCGGCCCGCCGCTGCTTCTTGACCCCATGCCGCACAACTTGTTATGTTGAGAGTTTACCTTGGGCGCGTTTGTCTCGCTGTGCGTCCTCATGGATAACCGGGACGTCGTTGAAGAGACGTCCTTCTCACGATGGCTCTGAAAAAAATTGTTGTCCGGGGCGCCCGGCAACACAATTTGAAGAATATCCACCTGGAAATACCCCGCAACACCCTCACGGTCATCACGGGGCTTTCCGGTTCGGGTAAATCCTCGCTCGCATTCGACACCCTATACGCCGAGGGCCAGCGCCGTTACGTGGAATCTCTTTCCGCGTATGCCCGTCAGTTTCTCGATCAAATGGAGCGCCCCGATGTGGACTCCGTCGAGGGTCTGTCGCCGTCCATTGCCATCGAACAAAAAACCACGACGCGTTCCCCACGTTCGACTGTCGGCACCATCACCGAGATTTACGATTATTTGAGGGTTGTTTACAGCGCCATCGGGGCGCCGCACTGCCCGAACTGCGGCAAACCTATTACCAGGCAATCAACCGAACAGATTGTTCAGTCAGTTCTCGCTTTGAAACCGGATGACCGGATTATGGTCCTTGCGCCCGTAGTGCGCGGTCGCAAGGGCGAATACAAAAAGGAACTTGAGAAATACGCCAAGGAAGGCTACGTGCGCGCCCGCGTCGACGGCGATTTGGTGAATCTCGACGAACCGATACCGCTCGACCGTCGCAAGAACCACACCATCGAAATTGTTGTCGATCGACTGCTGCTGAAAAACGGCATCGCACAGCGTCTCGAACAATCCATCGAGACAGCGCTGAAACTTACCGGCGGCCTGGTAACCATCGTAGTTGTAGGCGGCGACGAACGCGTGTATTCAGAGAAGCTGGCCTGCCCCGATTGTGGCATTTCCGTCCCGCAGCTTGAACCCCGCTCTTTCAGTTTTAATTCGCCCTACGGCGCTTGCACCGAATGTCATGGCTTGGGATCGAAATATGATTTCGATCCCGCGAAAGTGATCGTAGATTGGACCAAGCCGCTCTTCGAAGGGGGGCTTGGTCCGGGATCGGGTTCGGCGTATTTACAGCGCACGTTGCGGATAGCTGCCGCCGCATACAAATTCGATCTCGATACGCCATTCGAAAAGCTTTCACGCAAGACGCAGAATCTGATTCTTCACGGTAAGCCCTCGAACGGTAAAAGTACTAAGGAACTGAATTTTCAGGGTCTCCTGGCACACCTCGAAACCAATCTTGAGGAATCAAAGTCCGACAATTACCGTGAATGGCTGACGCAGTATATGTCTCCAGTCTCGTGCCCGGCCTGCAATGAACGCCGTCTGCGTCCAGAAAGTCTCGCGGTAAAAATTGCGGGCCTTTCCATTGCTGATTTCACTGAATTGGCGCTCACTGAGGCACGCGCCGCGGTGGACAAAATCCGCGGTAAGCTTACGCTGCGGCATCACAAAATTGCCGGTCGTCCGTTGAATGAAATCGCCGAGCGTCTCGATTTTCTTCTCAACGTTGGCCTCGGTTACCTCACGTTAAACCGTTCTGCTGCCACGTTATCGGGTGGCGAAGCACAACGCATCCGGCTCGCAACTCAAATCGGCTCGCGGCTGCGCGGCGTACTTTACGTCCTCGATGAGCCCTCCATTGGCTTGCACGCTCGTGATAACGGCCGGCTGTTGACCACTCTTGAAACATTGCGCGATCTCGGCAACACCGTTCTCGTTGTCGAACATGATGAAGAAACGATTCGCCGCGCGAATTACGTCGTCGATCTTGGGCCTGGCGCGGGAAAAGCCGGAGGGTATCTAGTCGCAGCAGGTTCGCCCGAAGATATTGCCGCGAACGGGGCTTCGCTCACCGGCCAGTACCTTTCGGGCAAAGCGAAAATCGCTCTTCCTGAGTCCCGCCGTAGTCCTAACGGAAAGTCCATCGCGATTCTGGGGGCGCACGGTCACAACTTGAAATACATCGATGTCACGATTCCTCTGGGCCTGATGACCGTTGTCACTGGCGTATCCGGCTCCGGAAAATCAACTCTGATCAACGATATTCTTTATCGTGCTCTGGCTGCAAAACTTTATCGCTCCATGGAAAAGCCCGGCGCGCACCGTGCCATTACCGGAATCGAGCACATCGATAAGGTAGTCCAGATTGACCAAGCGCCCATCGGCCGCACGCCGCGATCGAATCCGGCGACTTATACGGGCGTCTTTGCGCCAATCCGTGAACTATATGCGATCCTTCCTGAATCTCGAGAGCGCGGTTATCGGCCAGGCCGATTCAGCTTTAACGTCAAAGGCGGCCGCTGCGAAGCGTGCCAGGGCGATGGCCAGCGCCGCATCGAAATGAATTTCCTGCCCGACGTGTTCGTTACCTGCGAAGTGTGCCGAGGCAAACGTTACAATGCGGAAACTCTGGCCGTCCGGTACAAAGGACTTTCGATTTCAGATCTTCTCGATCTCCCCATCGAGGAAGCTCTAAAGGTGCTCGAAAATATTCCGTCCATTCAAATCAAGCTGCAAACTCTCGTCGATGTCGGGCTGGGATATGTTCAACTCGGACAATCTGCCACCACAATTTCCGGCGGTGAAGCTCAACGCACAAAACTGGCGCGCGAACTTTCCAAGCGCCAGACGGGCCGCACGCTGTATATTCTCGACGAGCCGACAACCGGCCTGCATTTCGACGACGTTAAAAAACTTCTCGATGTTCTCAATCGGCTTGTGACGCTGGGCAACACCGTCCTGATCATTGAGCACAACCTTGACGTCATCAAACAAGCGGATTGGATCATCGATCTCGGGCCCGAGGGTGGTGAAGAAGGGGGACGCATCGTCGCCCAAGGCTCGCCAGAACAGGTCGCGCGAGTGAAAAAATCTTACACTGGCCAAATCTTGGCTCGCAGCCTCAACATAAACGGCACGGGTAGAAACAGCGCGAACCATAAACGCATCGCTAAGCCCGATGACCGTCAAGAATTGGCCGGATCCAATCAATGAACTTTGACGACCACAATCCAGATACTCACGAAAAACCGGTCGCAAATGACGTCACCCCTGAATTCGTAAACGCGCCATTGCCCCAAGATCCAAATGAAGCGGCTACTGGGGCCTCTGCGAGCGCACACAGCGAGTTTACACCCGTAGTCACTCCAGGATACCTCGGGCCGGTGGTCCGATCACTTCCGGAAGATTTGCGCGTTCCGTGGGGCTGGTCGGATCTTCTAGTGCTGCTCGTGGTGGCTTTTGCATTGCTGCTTATCCTGACTACGCTGGTTGTTGCGGGATTACGCGCCACGGGCGTCTCCATGACGCAAATCAAACAATCCATCACCGAGCAGGGATTGGTCTCAATCATCGCTATGGCCTTGCTCTCTTTGTGTTTACTCGTATATCTCGCTGCGCAAATGCGTCTGCGTTTTCGCTCGCCGGTCTGGCGTACGCTCGGGTGGCGCCCTCTCCACACAGGCCAGGTACCGAGGCGAACCGCATATCTGGGATTAATCGCTGGCGGGTTCTTACTCTCGTTTCTTGTGGCGGGCGCATCTTCGCTCTTCAAGACAAAAACGAATATGCCTATCGAACAATTTTTTCAGGACCGTCACACCGCGGTTCTACTGCTAATCATGAGCGTGACTCTAGCTCCGCTCCTCGAAGAAACGGTTTTTCGCGGTTACATTTATCCAGTTGCCGCCCGATCATTCGGCGTGCCTTTCGGCATTCTATTCACTGGGACAATTTTCGGACTGCTTCATTCTTCGCAGTTGGGTAATAACTGGCCGCAAGTGGGGTTG
Source organism: uncultured Acidobacteriota bacterium (assembly GCA_963703675.1). GTDB lineage: Bacteria > Acidobacteriota > Terriglobia > Acidiferrales > UBA7541 > Palsa-295. Next base: position 17,135 of record CAVPFH010000025.1, read on the forward strand.
CTAGTGCTCGTTGGGATCATATTCACCTACGTGCGTGAGAAAACGGGCACCGTGGTCGCCAGCTACATCCTGCACGTCAGCTATAATTCGTTTATCGCGCTCTCGGTTCTGATTGCTTCACGGGGCTTCCACCATTTACCTCAATTCAACTAGGGCAGCGGCCGGACACTGTTCGTTGCAGGCGGTGTGTTCGCAGACTTGCACGACGGTTTTGAGTAAAATGCAAAGCATCGCACGCGCAATTCTAATCGTCACTGGTGTCGATTAGAATTGTCCGCAACTTGCAGACAAGGAACAACCGCGGTCCATTGGTCATTTTTCGAGGCGCCACAATAAGCCAGTGTTAAGGCCCCAGAATTCGGTTTCTTGGCATCCGCCGCGAGGCTTGTTTGGAACTCGTTCTTCAAACTTCACAACTAATTCCCCCCAGGGCCTTTTTCAGTTAGAATGGATGTTTGGACGCCACCCGATGAACAAGTTAGCCGCCGAGACCAAGGAATTGCACGCCGTGGAACCCATCCAGTGGACTGCCACGGGAGTATTGATCCTGGACCAACTCAAGCTGCCCGGCCAAGTCGTTCATCACACCTACACTGATTACCGCCAAGTGGCAAACGCGATTAAGACGATGGTGATCCGCGGCGCGCCGGCCATTGGTGTGGCCGCTGCTATGGGTATAGCGCTCGGCGTGAAAAATTCAGAAGCAAAATCATTGGAAGAATTGCGCGCGGAATTTCAGGTCATCTGCGACACCTTGGGACATACCCGCCCGACAGCTGTGGACTTGTTTTGGGCCATTGAACGCTTCAAACGGCGCTTTGAGTCTCTGGCATCAGCCACCGCAAACAACGGAGCGGGAAATCTCGAAAAGATTCGCGTCGCTCTGATCGAAGAGGCCCTGCTAGTGCACCAAGAGCGGCGGGCGGGCGACCGGGCGATAGGGAAATTCGGAGCGCAGCTAATGCCCGATTGCGGCCGGGTAATGACTCAATGCAATGCCGGCGCGTTAGCTACCGCAGGCATTGGCACGGCTCTGGGTGTCATTCGCGTGGCTATTGAAACGGGCCACAAGATCGAAGTTCTTGTGCCCGAAACCCGCCCGTATATGCAGGGATCTCGCCTCACTGCCTGGGAGCTGCAGCAGGACGGGATCCCCTTGACGCTGATCACCGACAATATGGTTGGCCATTTCCTAAAGACTGGTGGCGTAGGAGCTGTAGTGGTTGGCGCGGACCGCATCGCCGCCAATGGGGATACTGCCAACAAAATCGGCACGTACGGAATAGCGGTGCTGGCCAAGGAAAATAACGTGCCGTTTTACGTGGCCGCTCCAGTGTCCACTATCGACTTGTCCTTGGCTACTGGTGATCGAATCCCAATCGAGGAACGCTCACAGTACGATGTTACGCACGTAGCAGGCGTGCGCACGGCCCCAGACGTCACAGCCGCCCATCCAGCGTTCGACGTGACCCCAGGGCGCTACATAACCGCAATAATCACCGAGCAAGGCATAGCTCGGTCCCCATTCGAACCATCGCTAAGACGCTTCGCAAATCACCAGTATGCACGCTAGCGGACGCGACCCGGCCGGCGAGACTGAACTACGAGCCTGATATCTCAAGACGCCATTGATCCGCAGGTCGTGCAAACAAAACAGACTCTCCTCGCGCTTCACCTCTCATCGGACCGGGCGAAAAAAAAGGGGCGGCCCGCGAAGGCCGCCCCTTTTTCGCTGATTAAGCGGTTTGGGTTAGAAGATGAACTTCCCGGTAATCTGCGCGATTCTCTGGTCCGTTGCAGCAGCCGCAAACGCACCGTAAGGAGACGTTGGAGGGGTCTGCGTGAACAGCACGACTCCGAGGAACGGACCACCATTAGTGTTTGGATAAGGTGAACCATAGTTCGCGTGATTGAACCAGTTATAGGCATTCAGACCAATCTGGAACGTCATGCGCTCGGTGATGTTGAAATTCTTCCGAACGCTCATGTCGCCACCCAAGAAGCCTGGTCCGCGGAATGCGTTGCGCGCCGGCGCACCGAAGCCCTCAGTCGTGCTCGGTATAAAGTCGGAACTGGCGAAGCACGGGGCCGTTGGCGAGAGGCAGCCATGTACGTTAGAGAAGTTCCTCTGCGTGAAGCTTGGAACTGGTTGCAGTAGAATCGTCGCGCCTCCCAGGTTATTACCCGCAAGCCCTCCAACCTCCCCACCATCGATTATGCTGAACGGAAATCCAGTGCGATAGAACAAAGTCCCGGACCACATCCAACCACCAATCGCTGCATTCATAAGGCGATTTTCGCTCTTGAACGGTAATCGATAGACGTAGCTGCCCGTTACTTGGTGCCGCGCATCGTTATCCCCCGAAGAATACTGGGACGCCAAGTTATAGGGGTTAACTTGCGTAGCGATGCTGGTGATCACACTGAAAGGCTCGCCTGGTACATTCGAGAAATCATCCAGCGCGTGGGAGTACATGTAGTTGACGCGTCCGCTCAATCCGTGCCATTCGTTTTCCTGAAGCGAAAACGTCACTCCTTGATAGTTCGAAATGGCACCGCTGTACGTGTAGTTCACTCTCGCCACGCGTGGGTCTGGCACGGTCGCCGGAAGGTTGGCGAAACCGAAGCCGTTCGGATCTGAGTTCTGAACGAGCAGGTCATAGCCATGGTTGCCGACGTAATTCGCCGATACCACGGTGCGAGCTCCAAACGTGTGCTGAATTTCAAAGTTCCATTCAACATATTTCGGATTATGTAAACTACGGCTCACGTCACTCAACGTCGGAACTGACAAGGCACCGAGCGAGTTGAGACAACCGCCCGGTACCGACGCTGCTGCACCCGAGTAGCCAGTTCCGCTCGACCCACCCGTCGTCAAACTTCCGCCGCTCTTGTAGTTAGACAGAAACGCCGTGTTGCACTCCGATACAACGGCCGGACCGCTGGTTGGGAAAGCAGTGCTTCCTGGGGGATTCAAATCAAACGCTACTGTCCCAGCGGGTACGTTAAACAGATTTACCTGCGGGAAGTTTGTATTGAACTGGCTTAGAGTGGCGCCAGGGTAAAGGTCGGTGAACAGGCCTACACCACCACGAATCACGGTATTTTGGCCTATTGGACTCCAGGCCACACCAAACCTTGGCTGAAACACGACTTTTTCAATACCAGGAATAATGGTCGTAAACCCGGTCGGGTAGGACTCGTCGTATGGAATCGTTCCGCTTTTCGGCGCGTCGATAAACGGAGTGGCCGGCAAGCTAGCACATTGCTTGTTGCACGTTCCGCCCGAGTTCCGGTCGGCCCTGAGGGTTAATGTAAACTTCAGCTTTGAGTTCACGCGGTACTCATCCTGGAAGTACAGCCCGAAACTGTAGTAGGCTACGGGCTGGTGATTCTGAACCGCGAAGTTGTAAAAAACGCTGCCGCACCCGAATTGAATCGTACTCGTGGCGCAACCCGGAGGCGCAACTTCGTTGTTAGCGAATCCAAATAACGTGGCATTGATGGCTGGATAGAGAGTCTGTTCGGCTGCGCTGAAGTCCGAGATGTCATCGCGACGGAAGTTTAGACCCATCTTGAAACCGTGATTTCCACGCGTCACCGAGAGGTCATCCACCAAGCCCCACTGCTCAACTTTGCGCCCTTGCGGGTATAGGAAACCTGCAGCGAAACCTCCCGGGTTCCCCGATCCGGTCCCGAGCCCAGACAGCGTTCCGTCGTTTAAAAACGCGAGGTTACCCGGGAAGAGGGTCAGCGCAGGGCCAGGATTCAAGTTGCCGAAGATCGCCGAATAATACAGATCCGAGAAGATGAAATTGTTGACAACCGTCGGTGAGAAGATGTGGGTGTAATTCAACTGGCCTTCATCCTGTGGCTGGATGCTGAAGTCGTCGAAGACAGGATTGATCGAGTCAGTATAGGTGGGCTGCGTGCCGCGATCGAACTTCACCCGTCCAAATAGTTTATCGTTTTCGGTCAAGTTAACGTCTACGCGACCACTTACCAGCCACTCTTTATTGCCGCTAGAGACTGATTGAATCCAACTCTCGGTGCAAGCGTTGCCTGTCCCTGGGGGAGGTGTTGCAAACCCGGGACAGCTACTGGCATTCGGGACCGCGCTGGCGATTCCCGGTGCTGCATTATACAAGTTAAACACGTTCGTGTAGAACGACTCGACACCCGCTCCCTGAGGAGCGACGTTGCCCAGAACGTAACTTTCGAATGCCGGAGTGGGTGCCGTGGGACGATGAATCGAACCGAAAATGTAACGAATACCCTCGTTATTGACAAAGAAGAAAGCCTTGTCCTTCTTGATCGGACCACCAATACTTGCCGCCCACTGGTTGTTGTTTGCAAACGGCCTCGTTCCGCCGCCAAATTTGTTGATCGGATCGTTCGCCGTAAGCTCGCGACCCGTCCAGTTGTAGACTGCATCGCCGTGGAATCCGTTGCCGCCGGATTTCGTGCTATAGTCCACCTGGGCGCCTGCCTGACGACCGTATTGTCCGGTGTAAGCGTTGCTCACAACGGCGACTTCTTGCAGTTCGTTGCCGCCCAGCAGTAGGTTGCTGGAGCCCGAATTGTTCAAGTTCAGGAATGCGTCATTGTAATCGTTACCGTTAATCGTGAAGAGGTTTGAAGTTCCCGGCAGACCGAACGCGCTGAAGTTGCCATAGCCGCCCAAGGTCGAGTTGTTCATGGTGATACCGGGCGCGGTTTGTGCCACATAGGTGATGTCGCCACCAGGATTCGGGACGTTCTGAATCTGGTTGGTGTCGAAGTTCGATGAGATGTTCGCGTCTTCCGTCTGTAACAACGCGCCTTGACCCGTAACTTCGACTGTCACCGCGCCGCTGCCCAGTTCCAACTTCAAGTTTCCAGTCGCTATCTGACCGAGCAGCACGTCCACACTTTCGGTGGTCTGTTTAAAGCCTGACTGCGTCGCGGACACGACATACCTGCCCGGCTTTAGTAGCGTGAACTGGTACGTGCCGGTCGACCCCGTCGTACTCGACTGGCTCTCACCCGTTTCGTTATTTTTCAAACTCACGGTGGCGCCTACGATCACTGAACCCGACGGGTCCGTGACCACGCCACTGACTCCGCCCGTTACGACGCTCTGCGCCAAGGAAATGCTCGGCAGCAGCAATAGCGCCGCAAACACTGCTACAAAAAATCGCTTCCAACTCATACAGCCTCCTAGAAGTGGTGCTGACAATTTCGAAGAAATCTGTGAAATCACCCGTCGCCCCCAAAGCAAGTAAATCATCTGCCGTCGATCATATGGCACGTTGGTACCCATGCCGAATCAAAAATAAAACTCCTATAATCAGTTACTTGCAAGACACGCCAAAATTGGTATGCTGTATTCCATACTGTTTTCCATAGAGACGCACGCAAATATGTAGGACCGGATGAGGCATATTCTAAGCACCGCCCATACCGGGGCCGAATACCGGAGGCCTTGCTCGCCCGGTCGAAGGCTGAGGAACCTGCTGGGGGTTCTGTTAGCAGCGCACGGCTGTGGGTGAGGTGATCGAATGGTCCCTCGGTGCTGTGCTGAGGCAAAGGTCATTTAGGAGTGCAAGGAGCCAACGACGGAGGTTCATTGTCGAATCGATTAATTACAGGCGGAGGGGCTATCGTGGTTCGTCGGCGCTGGATACGGCCGAGGCCAAATGAATCAAGTCGAAAGCGCAACTTTGAGAAAGAGAGAGGGCGGCCGAACGGCCGCCCTTTCAGTTCCGCTGCTCTCCAGATTAGAAAATCAGCTTAGCAGTGAGCTGAGCCATCCTCATATCTGTCGCGGCACTTGCAAACGCGCCGTAAGGCGAAGTCGGCGGTGTCTGGGTGAAGATTGTTTTCCCGAGAGGTCCGTTCGTGTTTGGGTACGGTGCGCCATAGTTTGCGTGATTGAGGAAGTTATAGGCGTTAAACCCGAGTTGGAAAGTGACTCGCTCGGTAACAGCAAAATCCTTTCTCACGCTCATATCGCCACCAAGAAAACCCGGCCCGAGGTACGCGTTTCGCGGTGATCCCAGGAACGTAGTAGATGTAGCGAAAGTATTCGCCGTTCCCGGCCCAAAGCACGCCGTGACTACACAGGCTGCTCCATTTGAAAAGTTCCTTTGGGTAAAATTGGGTTGCAAGAGAATTGTTGAGCCACCCAGGTTATTCCCAGCCAGATTTGCCGACTCTCCGCCATCGATCAAACTGAACGGGAAGCCTGTGCGATAGAACATCGTTCCGGAAATCATCCAGCCGCCGATTCCCGCATTCAGGAGACGATTCTCACTCTTAAAGGGCAACCGGTAAACGTAACTGCCGGACACTTGATGCCGGGCATCGTAATCGGATGAAGAATATTGACGGCTGAGATTGTAGGGATCAACCTGGTCCGATGCTGGGGTGCTGATGCTATAGAAGACGCTGAACGGTAGTATTCCCCCGTTCGAGATATCATCCAACGAATGGGAATAGGTGTAATTGAGCCTACCGCTTAACCCGTGCCAAGTATTCTCCTGAAGGCTGAAGGTCACGCCGTTATAGTTTGAAACACCTCCATTTTGCAGAAAATCTACCTTGCCAACGCGCGGGTCCGTCGGCGTCCCGGGAAGATCGCCAAAACCGAAGCCATTCAGGTCATTATTGGTGACGAGAATGTCATAGCCATGGTTGCCGACATAATTTACCGAAGCCACCGTGCGCGACCCAAAGGTATGCTGCAGCTCGAAGTTCCATTCGACATACTTTGGATTTTTCAAGTCGCGGCTCACGTCACTGAGCGTGGGGACCGACAGATTACCCTGTGCATTGACGCAACCTCCAGGGATTCCGGATGCGGCGCCCATGTAACCGCCACCGCTGGAACCGCCTGTCGTCAAACTTCCACCACTATTGTAGTTGGCCAGAAATGCCCCGTTGCATTGAGTGACCAGGCTGGGCCCGCTAGTTGGAAAGGCGGAAGAGCCGGGAGGCAAACTATCGAAGGCGACGGTGCCAGCGGGGACCGCCCAGAGGTTCGTTTGCGGGAAATTGTTGTCGTAGGGACTGAGAATTGTTCCGGGATAAAGATCAGAGAACAAACCGACTCCGCCACGAATTACAGTGCTCTGGCCGATTGGGCTCCAGGCGAAACCAAACCGTGGTTCGAATACCACCTTCTCGACGCCTGGGACAATCGTGTGCAGGCCCGTTTCAAAGGATCCTCCGTCGGCTGCATTGTAGGGAATGGTGGCACCGTGCGGCATGTCGGTGAACGGTGTAACAGGCAGACTCGCGCAATTCGACTGACAAACGCCACCCGAGTTGCGGTCAGCGCGCAGGGTAAGGGTCAGTTTGAGTTTAGAACTCACCCGATATTCGTCTTGGAAATACAACCCGAAACTATAGTAGGCAACGGGTTGTTTCGGCGTCGTGGCGAAATTGTAGACCGCGGAGCCGCAGCTGTTGGCTGCGGCGCAACCTGCGGGTGCAATCTCGTTGTTAGCAAATTCGGTTAGCGTCAGGTTAATCGCTGGATACAATGTCTGAATACCCGCGCTGTAATCGGAAATGTCGTCGCGGCGGAAGTTCATTCCCATCTTGAAGGCGTGATTACCTCGCGCTACCGAAACGTCGTCGATTAGCTGCCACTGGGTTACGTTGCGTCCTTGTGGGAAGAAAAATCCATTTTGGAATCCATTGAGCCCAGAGCCGATACCCAAATTTGTCAGAGAGCCGTCGGTGAAATTAAAAATTCCTGGGAATACGGCGAGAGCCGAACCTGGACTCAGGTTTCCAAACAGCGCCGAGTAATACAGGGTGGAGAAAACAAAATTGTTGACTACCGTGGGGCTAAAGATGTGCGTGTAGTTCAACTGGCCTTCGTCCTGTGGCTGGTTACTTGTCGCGTTGAAGATGGAGTTAATTGAGTCGGTGTACGTTGGTTGCACGCCGCGATCGAACTTGACGCGGCCGAATATTTTATTGTTGTCGTCCAAGCTGTAATCCATACGGCCGGTCAGCAACCATTCTTTGTTGCCGTTGGGCGATGACTGTGTGTAGCTCGCCGTGCATTCGCCACCAGCGACGGCCAGGCTAGCGCAACTATTGGCATTTGGAGTCGCACTTGATACGCCGGGCGCCGCGTTGTAGAGGTTGAAAATGTTGGAATAGAAAGACTCTACTGCTGGTCCCTGAGCAGCGACATTACCGAGTACAAACGTTTCGAAAGCCGGCGTAGGTACGGATACCGGTTTTACCGATGCCAAAATGTAGCGAATGCCTTCCGTGTTCACGAAAAAGAAGAGCTTGTTTTTCAGAACTGGACCGCCGAGAGACGCGGCCCACTGATTGTTGTTTTCAAATGGCCTGCTGTTCGGCAGTCCGGCGGCTTCCTGCCCCGCTTTATTGAGGGGATCGTTTGCGTTGAAGGCGCGGCCGGTCCAGTTATAGACAGCGTCGCCGTGAAAGGAATTGCCACCCGACTTGGTGGAGTAATCGACCTGGGCGCCGGCCTGACGGCCGTACTGACCGGTATATCCATTGCTGACAACCGCGACTTCCTGAAGTTCATTGCCGCCAAGCAGTAGGTTGCTGGAGCCCGAATTGTTCAAGTTCAGGAATGCGTCATTGTAATCGTTACCGTTAATCGTGAACAGGTTTGAGGTGCCGGGAAGGCCAAAGGCGACAAAGTTTCCGTAGCCGCCGCCGGCTGCACTGTTCATGGTCACGCCGGGCGCACTCTGCGCCACATAGGTGATGTCACCGCCAGGATTCGGAATGTTCTGTATCTGGTTCGTATCAAAGTTTGAGGAAATGTTGGCGTCCTCGGTTTGAAGCATCGCGCCTTCTCCCGTCACCTCAACGGTGACGGCGCCACTGCCGAGTTCCAACTTCAAATTCGCGGTTGCGATTTGACCGAGAAGAACTTCCACGGTTTGATTCACCTGCTTGAATCCTTGCTGTGAAGCCGTCAACTGGTACGTGCCCGGCTTCAAGAGCGTGAATTGGTATATGCCGCCCGAGCTCGTTGTAGTTGAGCCGGTCTCGCCAGTGGCATTATTTTTCAGATTCACGGTGGCGCCGACAATCACGGCACCCGAAGGATCGGTGATGCTGCCGCTGATTGCTCCAGTGACGACGCTCTGCGCCGAAATCAAAGTAGGCAGCAAGAGCAGCAAAGCCGTAAACAGAGCTACGAGCCAGGAGTGCTTGTTCAATCGCATTTTCGATCTCCAGTTCTACAATTTGTGGGGTGGTGAACAGAGAAAGCGGACTTCCCCCGTCGACGGATAGGGCACGTTCGTCGCCACGCATTGCGGCAAATAAGTCTTTTAGTAACAGAGAGCTATGTAAATTCGGAGAGTTGGAATTTATGCGACGGGACGAATGCGCCTTCGGCGCCTCCGTATATTCGGAATACACTTGAAATTTGTGCGAGTAACGAAGGCTCGGCGTTGGATGGGGTGTAAATGCAGTTCTGTGCGCAGTCACTTCGCTAGCAAGGTGTAGCGGGTATTCAGCCCATCAATGGAGTTTTTTCAGCAGCCAGGCGGGAGGATCAGCCTCGCGAAGATTGGTAAGGCGTGGAGCGGCGAACGCTGCCGCTTTGCGGGTAGATGCGAATCGGAGGCGGTCAATCACACAAGCTTCCAGACCCGGCGAGTCCTCCGCACCGCTCACCCGAAATCGGGAGTTACTCGTCTAAAACACCGCTCGTTATAATCCTAACGCGCGAATTCTTTGCGCAGCAAACGCAATTATCAGCTTATTGCGCGTCGGTAACTTTGCCCTTCACAAATGTGACTTTCAAATCCTTGTACACATAGATCTGCTTTGGACCCAGATTCAGGATCTTCTCCGGCTGCCCCAATATCGCGACCACTTCGTCAGTCGATTGACCTATCTCGACTGTAGCAGGTGGCGCTGGCGGTGCTGCTGGCGCGGCCGCCGCCTGATCTGCCGCAGGTTGCTGAGCCGCATCGCCGCCCGCCGGCGCGGCCTGTTGCTGGTCTGCACCCTTGTCATCGGATTTCGCAGAATCATCCGCGTCTACTTTCAGGACTTCACCCACCAAGCTCAACACCTGATCCGGGGTGGGAGTGGAGCCGTGCGGAAAAACAAATTTGAGCGTCGAGTAATAGCGGATGTCGTTATAAGGATCACTGAACAGGGTAAAAAGAACGCCGTCGGGTTGTATATCTATCCTCGTCACCCAAAACTTTTCACCGGTCACAAATTGTCGCGACTGCGTGTCGCTGGCTGGCGGCGGGTGGCCGATCATGCTGCCGAAACTCGAAAGTTTCTGGTGCACTCCGAAGACGCCTTCGGAAAGTTTCCCATCCTTGTAACTGTTCTGGGGCGGAATCTGCGTCGTGGTGCTGTACATAATGATCTTGTCTTTCTGCAATATTAAGACGGAACCGGCGGTAACGATGTCTGACCTATCGTCGGTCGTCTTTGTCGGCTTGTACTGCGCTTCTAACTGAGTCTTTAACGCGCTGTTTTGCGCGTTCGCAGCGAAGCAGGGAAAAAGAACTGCCACTATCAATGCGACGATTTGTATCCGAATATCCAATCTCGCCTTCATGGCGATACGCCCTCCTCCGGGTCGGTGAGTCCCACGGTTTTCTGGTAGGCAAGCTTCGTTGCGTGCGCGTTCTGTCTGCAATGCCACTTGGCCCGTCGCTGGAAGCGGGAGCGTCGTCGCTTTTAGCATCGCCGCTCCCAGTCCGTCATCCATTGATCCCTGCTTGAATCTGCAGCCGACTAATCGTCGCTGCCCGCTCCGGAAGATTGCTGCTGTTGAACATCGGTCTCGGCTTTATCGGCATCTGCTTGCTGGGCTTCCAGCTCGCCCTTTACCGACGTATCCGGCTTCACCTGGCCATCGGGGTTAGCGCGAGTCGTGGCATCGGGAGCATCCGGAAGACCATTCTTCCCTTTGTTGTCCGCGAGCGTTTTCAGCCCGGTATCCAACTGTTCGCGGAAGTGATTGTGCATTTCCTGCAAGTCGTCAACTGCTACCGCAATCTGCGCACCCGACGGGCAATCGGACTTCTGGCTCGCACTGACCAGCACCTTTACACTCTTGTTCGCGTCCGGAGTGTCTTCAATGCGTGTCACCACGTCACCAGATGACAGTGAACAATCCTGCCCGTCCGGTCCCGTCTCGGTGAGAACGTCGCTCACGATAAACGTGCGGTATTTGGGATCGAGCGCTGCCGGGGTTTCTTCCGGCGGAGGCGTTGCGTCAGCTGTGTCTTGTGCTGCGGCAGGTGTCGGCGCTGCTGCGGCAGGTTGTGGCGCCGCCGCCGCAGCTTGTTCCGCAGCCAACTGGGCCTTTACTTCGTCAGCGATCGCCTGTTTCACCTCCGGCGTCAGTGCGACTGCTCCGCCGCCCGATTGTTGTCCAGCATCCGCGTTCGCGTCAGCTTGAGCCCCAGCCGCGGCGTTGGCGTTAGCTTCGGCCTGGGCCGCGTATGCCGCCTGCAAATTCTGACTGATGATATAGTCGGTCATCCAAAAAGCTGCGCTTGGGTACACGGGATACGGATTGAAATAGTAGCCGTAGGCTCCATACCATGGCGCCCCTCCCCAGCCCCATGCGTAGCTTACGGGCGCTACCCACGGGTTGTATGCCCAGCCGTAAAATCCGGCACCGTAGTAATAGGGGGATACGTAACCGTAATAATAGCCGCCGCCGTAGTAGTAACCGCGGTATCCGTATCCGTAGTAGCGGCCACCCCTATAGTACGTGCGCCCCATGTATCGGCGCCCGTCACGCCCGCGATAACCGCGCTCACCATAACCGGCGTGCCTGCCTGTATTTACAAGGTGGCCACCACCAGGCCGGGTTGACGAAACTCGCCGAGCTCCGCCCGCACCGTGGCTAATGGTCGCCCCCTTGGACGTCTTGATGGAGGTAACTTTTCCGCTCGAGTTGACATGTGCGGTATTGCCGCTCTTCGTGGTTACCGTTTTGGTTGCGGCGTGCGTGCTCGCTCCGCCCGCCTTCGTGTTCGCGGTTCCACCGGCCTTTGCTCCGGCTGTCGTGCCGCCCGCTTTACTGGACGTTGTAGTTGCACCCTTGTTGGCCGTCGTCGCGCCTTTATTGGCAGTGGTCGTGGCACCCTTGTTCGCAGTGGTGGTCGTTCCCTTATTCGCTGCGGTAGTCGTCGTGGCACCCTTGTTCGCAGTCGTCGTGGCACCCTTATTTGCTGTGGTCGTCGTTCCTTTGTTAGCTGTTGTCGTTGTGGCACCGTGGTTCGCAGTGGTGGTGGTGGCCTTGTTCGCAGTTGTTGCACCGTGATTTGCGGTTGTCGCACCATGGTTTGCAGTCGTCGTAGTGCCCTTGTTCGCGGTTGTCGCACCGTGGCTTGCAGTCGTCGCGCCTCCACTGTGACCAGCTGTGCTCGCGCCTCCACCTGAAGGATGCGAAGCAGGCGCCGAATGCGATGCGGGCGGTGCCGAATGTGACGCCGGCGCCGAGCCCCCGCCACTACTCTTGTTCTTTTGGCCCCAAGCGAGGTTGGGGGCCAAGATTAAACTCAAAAGCAGAAGCCACCTTGCCACAGAGCTGACGTTAAGTTGGGTTTTCATCTTCCTCTCCTCTGCATTCAAACTCCGTCTATACCGTGCTACCGAAATCGTTTATCGAAGCCTGTCGAGGCTCCGCGGCTCAGAATATTTTGCGCGGCTACGATCGTTCGACGGCTTTCAACAGATCGTCTACTCCGACGCCTCTACATTACGCAATGCGTAAAAACCCAGAAAAAACCGTCATGGCCTGGAAAAACTTCCAATTGACTAATATTAAGCCCGAATATGGCCTGGACAGACGTGTACGAACCAATCCATCAACAGTAATGTGAAAGAACATAGGCCCGCAGTTGGTTACTGTCAAGCACTAGAAACCCGTAGAACTCGGGGACGCATAACCTTTCGTTCGGTATTCGTGTCGAGCCACGGCACAGCACCATGATCACACTCTACGCTGTATCGCCTTGGAGCAAATATCGTAGAATGGCGCCAGTTTCCGAGCCTGCACTACGAACCGATCGTGGATTTTTAGAGGCCACATGACCGAAGACGTCACCGGCGCGCGCAAGGGCGACTACCTGATCTTGGGCACCCTCGGAGCCGGGGGAATGGGCAAGGTCTACAAAGTCCGCAACACACTTTCAGATCGAGTAGAAGCGATGAAAGTTTTGCTTCCCGATCTGTCAGAACAAAAAGATCTCGCCGACCGTTTCCTGCGTGAAATAAAAGTTCTCGCGAGCCTGCATCATCCAAACATCGCCGAACTTCGCACCGCGCTCACCATCGGCAATCAACTGGTGATGATTATGGAGTACGTACAAGGCGTCACGCTGGCCTCTCGTCTTCAGCAAGGTCCTGTTCGTTATGCTGACACGCTTTGTTACTTCGACCAGGTTCTTGCCGCGCTTCATTGCGCGCATGCCAAACAAATCGTCCATCGCGACATCAAGCCCGCCAATATCATGCTCACACCGGAAGGCATTGTGAAGTTGATGGACTTCGGTATCGCTCGCTCCGGCAACGATATGGGCTTGACCATGGCGGGCACTACCTTGGGCTCGGTTTCTTACATGTCGCCGGAACAAATTCGCTGCGAAACTATTGACGGCCGTTCCGATATCTATTCCGTGGGCGTATCGCTTTACGAGTCAATCACCGGCCAGCGTCCCTTCGTCAGCGACAACAATTTCGAAATGATGCAGGCGCATCTTCAAATTCCGCCAACGCCGGCAGTCGAGCTGAAACCCGACATCACGCCAGCGCTAAATCAACTCATCCTCATGGCCATGGCCAAGGATCCGGAGAAGCGGTTTCAAACGGCTGGCGCGCTGCGCGCCGCATTAAAAAGCGTGGCACCCTCGTTTGGCGAACCCACGCCGATCGAGCCGATTATTTCGGTCTCGACGCTCGACATGACCGCGCCTCCGACACCGCGGCCTCTGCCTCCGACTACACCGGGCTCGGGCATGCGTCCGATCACCGCGAAGTCGGTCACAGCTCGGCCGGTCACTGCTCAACCCGTAGGGCCACCAGTCCCTACTCCGGGAAATCCTACGCCGTCGCCGCAACCCAATGTGGATCTGCCGGTAGCCTCCGCAGGTCGAGGAATTTTCGTTCCTCCGACTGCGCCTTCGGGAGCGCCCGCAGAAGCGAGCACTGGCGATAGACGCGGTCTGTACATCGCTCTCAGCGTCGCGATGGCGTTCGTTGTTCTGGTCGCATCTGGTTTCGCCGTCACGCATTGGATGCGTTCCCGTTCACCTGAGACTTCCACATCCTCCGCGCCGGAGATCACACCAGCGGCTCCCAGCGCGATTGGTCCCACATTGCCGGATGCGCCTCCCGGTCCTGTAGCGCCGAAAGTTAATCCGCCGGCTACTCCGGTTGCAGCCTCGAGCAAAACGTCCGCAGTCGCGAGCGTAAAACCGCATCCGCAAGCGGATCGCGGAGCGTCGCAAAATTCAGCGCCGCCGCAGAATGAAGATACGCCGGCCGATAGTCCGGCGCAGCCAATTGCAGCGCCGCCACCGGTACAGCAAGGGGCGCCGCAACCCGCACAGCAACAGCCCTCGCGCGCCGCAGAACAATCGAAGCGTGCGACAGTCGCCACCATTGCTCAACTTGCGGCGGTCGAGCGCGAAGAGTTCGACGAACTTTCGAACCGCGCCGACTCCGTGAATGCACGCATCACCTCGATGCAACAACAGTCCGGAACGCAGCCGAGCGGTGATCTGGCGGCGTCTCAGCAGCGCGTGCATGGCTACCTGGCGCAGGCCGAGGCTGCGTTACAAAGCGCTGATGTCCAAAACGCACAGAAATATATGGACCAGGCAAACGCGGAACTAGCGAAGCTGCAAAAATTGTTGCCCCACTAGCATCTGTCGTCGATCCTGAACTGTCGCCTTTTGCTATCCGGTCGCAGTCGTCGTTATCAGTGCGTGAAGCTCACATTAACCCCGGTGGAAAATATGAAGTCGTTCGATTTGGTCCCCGCGATCGGCGGATTGCTCACGTACCGGTCACTTAGCGACGTCTGCCATCCGAGCCATTTGTTGAGGCTGGTCACCCAGCCTGCGTCCAATGAAAACCGGTACTGGCCGGTGTTGGTCAAATCGGGATAAAAATAAAATACTTCGGTGACGGTCGTCGACTTCCCGATCTTGTGCATAAAATTTTCGCCGAGCGTGATACCTGCCAGGTTGCGATCCACGTTCGTCGAATTCCCGCTGTACGTTTCACGCGTGTAGTTCGCGCCCGCCAGCACGTCGAAAACAGTGTTCGGACTATTGATAACGTGATAGCCCAAACCGCCGCTGTAAATCTGCCGTATGTTTAAATCCTGCAACTCGTCGTGCGTGAAATCCCCGCTTACGAACGCGAAAATCCGTTTGGTGATGTTCCGGTCATACTTCGCTCCGCCCACAATGGAATTGGCCGTCGTCCCGCCTCCGGGAAGACCATTGGAGCTGTATAAGGAAGTTTCGTACAAAGTGATTTCATCGTTGAGCGTCTTGCGATCAGCCGCAAATCCCGTTGTTAAGTTCGTCGTATCGCTGTTGCCGCGCGCGAGGCCGAAGCCCAGATTCACCCCGCCCTTCCATCCTTCGATCAAGCTGGGATGCAGGCTCTTTTCGTAAGCCGTTTCCGCATCTCCGGATCGCACTACCGTCACCTGCGCCATGGGAACCTGCAACACACCAGTTGCCGCGCGCACCACCAGATTGGTGCCGTCCGTCGTAACCGTTCCGCTGACTGTTTTTTTGTCAGGCGTCACCACATACAGCGGCTTATCGGTCATCACCTGTGTCACTGCATCCCATGTGATCTTGATCTCGCCGGCGTAATCTGTTTTTAACGTCACGTCCTTGCCGTCGGAAACTTCGATCGTACCGGTCAGGCGATCTCCGTTTTTCAATATGACCGTGTCCGCGCGCGCCACCGATGCGATCGCAAAGCAAAGAAACACTACCGCCAAATATTGGGATTTCATCATTTCTCCGTTATTTAAAGGTTGGGGTTGGAATTGAGGACGTCTCACCGCACTGCAACGCAGGCTGAGCGCGCCGATCACACGTTTAAGGTTCGTGGCATTACCGCTGAGTGCGCATGGTTATGGAGTTCCACACGTTCGGGTACACGCGTTTGCACAATGCAATCCGATGCTGAGCACCACATCTCAGGAACACTTGCTTACACCCACCCTCCTTACCGATCCGTCAGCAGCGTCGGTAAATCGATGCGCGATATTATGCCGGATTTACGCGCGATTTCCAGACATGTTAGCCATCTTGCACAGCAAATAGTCTTTGACGTTCCATTGCGTCTCAATTTGACTCATTCGAGGATAAATGGCAGATACTTTTACTCCGATCGAGGCGAGTTCAACTGTTTGAACAATTTCCCGCGTGTTACCGCGGCGTATTCGTGGATGTAGGGAGGCGGCCCTCTGTTCGCTTGGGCGACAAACCATCCCAGAAACGGGCATCGCCACAAACGGCATTTGGCGCAACTGTCTGCTAAACCTTTTTCCTGCATTGCGCTTAGCCTTCGATCGACTGGCACCCGATTTGCCGTGAGTCGAGAAGTTCCCGGGGATGGTGTTCGATGGTGCGTTTTGCGCTCAAACTATGGAATTCCGGAGATTCGAAACTTGAAGTGTTGTTCTGTTAGCTCGAACTTGCCGTAATTGCATTCTTTCCGGCTCTTGAGGCGAGAAGGATTCAAGGCAAAAGCAGCGAAGGCGCACGGGGTTTACAGGCGCGTTAGAGATTCATTCCGGGAGGGCCACGATGGCGAAGCTGGAACGGATTCGTGAGGCGGTGAAGGGTCCGCTGGATACCGAATACATTCGCAAGCGCGAGCAGCAAGGCTGGCGCCTGGTCGGGGTGGAGTGGGAAGTGGAATGGGAGCGCGATTCGGAATCCGCAACGGCGTCGTCACTGCAAAGGTCGTCGAGTGTTGGGGAAGTTCCGTTCGGAACGCGTGTTGCCGGCGATTGCGAGTGCCTGGAAGAAAATCCCGCCGAGATGGAATTCTTGCTGTCGATGATGGAGCTGATCATTCAGGATATTTCCATCAGCAAAGTCGCCGAAGAATTGAATCGCAAAGGTTTCCGCATGCGCAATGGATCGGAATGGGGGCCCGTCGCGATCTTCAATATGCTTCCGCGCCTGATTGAGTTGACCCCGCGGATCTTCAACAATCAAGCGTGGGTCGAACGCCGCAAGCACCTCACACTCGTTTACTAGCTGCGCGCCTGTCGGAACTCGGACAAGCACGATCGCACCGGACAGCACGCAACGAGGCGCCCTATAATTTCAATGTTTACCTGCCTTGATTTGCCAGAGCTTGTAACGCGCTCCCTTTGAGGCACACTGTTTTCCAGTCATCCAGAAATTCCGCGCCAAGTTTGCGATAAAAATTGATCGCGGGCTCATTCCAGTCCAGCACGTTAAACAAGACGCTAAAACAGCCGCTTTCCCGCGCCAGCAGCGCGACGCGCGCCAATAGCGGCTTGCCAATATTTTTTCCGCGGAATTCTGCGCGAACGTACAAATCCTCCAAAAATATTGCGCAGCCTTGAAACGATGAATAATGGTGGAAGAAAAGCGCATATCCTGCGGCCCGGCCATCCCACTCTGCGATGAGCGCGTGAAATTTTGGCTGCGGCCCGAATCCATCGCGTACAAGCGCCTGGTCGGTGATGGAAACAGGAAGCCGTTCAAATTTTGCGAATTCGTGAATCAAACCATTCAGCAAGCTCACGTCATCTAAATTAGCGGAACGAATCGAGAGCATTTCGTGAACACTCCAAGGGATAACGAACCACAGCGACGAGAGAGAAAAACAATGTACCCGCCCTGAGGTTCTGGTTAGCGCTCAGAGCGGAGATACCTAGCATCATCATCGGGGCAATCGGAGCCTGATGCAATACAGAGGTTGTAAGTCTCCAGCTTGACAGAGGTTCGAGTCCTCAATAGAGTTGTGCGCTCAAAGCCTTGCTTCGGTCCTTAATTTCCCCCATCACATACGAAGAGGGCGATTTGTTCAGGAGGTTAAAATGCGCAGGGCGTTTCATGTAATAACAATCGTTGCTGTTATCGCCATTCTTTTGGCAACCATTGCGTCCGTTCCCGCCCAAGCTCAGGGAAACAAACCAGTCACCACGTTCGTTACAGTCTTGGGACCGAACTACACCCCGCCTCCGGCGGTAAGTAAGGACGACATTGCAGTCTACGAAGGCAAGCAGAAAAAAGAAGTCACCAGGTGGGAGCCGGCGCAGGGAGATAAAGGCGCGCTGCAGCTTGCAATCCTGATTGACGACGGCACCAGAACCGAACTCGGCCTTCAACTGAAAGACATCGCGAATTTCATTACCGCCCAGCCGAAGAACGCAGGTGTTGGAATTTTTTACGCCAGCAATGGCACCATACAGCCCGCGTCGCAGTTCAGTACCGATCACGAGGCGGTCGCAAAGACGCTCCGGTTACCGCTCGGAAATTACGGCGCCTATTCCAGCATCTATCTTTCGACGATGGATCTGATCAAGCGCTGGCCACCGGCTCCCGGAAGTCGCCGCGAAATTCTGCTGATCTCGGATGGCATCGACCGTTTCCGCGGCGATCCCTTCAGCCCCGACATTCAGAACACATACGAAACCGCACAAAGGGCCGGCGTGATGATTCATACGCTGTACGCTGCCGGTGTCGGTCGTGTGACCCACAACTCGTTCCGCGTGAATTACGGACAGAGCAATCTGGCGGAAATCACGGACAAGACTGGCGGCGAATCATTTTTCCAGGGCCTTGAAACTCCAATTGCCTTCGCACCCTTCCTCCAGCAATTGGACATGATTCTAAAAAACCAATACTGGCTGGGTTGGAATACGCAAGCGACGAACAAATCAAAAGGCGAACTGCGCCAGTTCCGAATTAAGACTGAGCTGAAGAACGTGGAAATCTCGGCGCCAGACCGAGCATTCGTTCCCGGGCCTGGGTCTAAATAACTGGCATTTTCCAGGGAACTCGGATCTGTAGGCCGATCTCGCTGGCAAAAATAACCTTCCGCGACCATGGAGGACATCTTTGGCGAGGTTCACTCTGCTTCTGTCTGTCCTCTTAGTCCTTTGCCCGCTCACTGCCCGAGCGCAAGACGAAATTCCGCCTCTCGCCTGGCATATTCCGATTGGCCAGCCTCCTGCGAACCCCGGTGGCCGCAAACCGGAACTGACCGATAATATTGACGACGGCTTCTGGCAAGGTGCGCCGGTCGGCGGATTCGGAGCCGGCACTTTCTCTCGCAGCTACCGAGGCAACTTTGAACGCTGGCATCTGAAGACTGGCGTTCACAAGTACGAAAACGTTCCGGCGAATCAATTCTCTGTTTTTGCTCAGAAAGAGGGTGGAGAGCCTGTCGCGGTTGTACTTTCCACGGGCAAGCCTCAGGGCGAGGCGCTCGCAGCATGGAATTGGAAATACATGGGTGGCGGTGATTATGCAGCTCTGTATCCAAAGTCCTGGTTTGACTATCGAACTCCGATATTGCCAATTACGCTGACTCTTGAGCAGTTCTCGCCCGTGTTGCCTGACAATTACAAGGAATCCAGCTACCCCGTCGCCGTTTACAACTGGTATGCCGCGAACCCCAGCGACAAACCAGTCACAGTCTCGATCATGTTCTCGTGGACTAACATGGTCGGATGGTTCCGCGATCAGACGCACGGTTTCGGCGGCGCGCTGAATGAGCTCGACACAAACATTTTTCGCACAGAAAAACTTTCAAGTGGCGAGATGCAGGGCATCGTTTTTGATCGGCTCAGACAAGGTGACGTCTCCGAAGAGTGGGACGGTCAAATGGCGATCGCTACCCTTGCGAGCTCGGGCGTCGAAGTCACCTATACAACAGACTTCGATCCTGGAGCGCCGTCGGAAGAAGTGTGGAAGCCATTTTCCGCCGAAGGCCGTCTTTCGAACTTCGATCCTAAAGTCGCCAGCAGCGTCCAGCAGATGGCCGCTGCCATTGCCGTACGCTTCACGCTCGCTCCGGGCGAAAAGAAGCTTATCCCCATGGCGCTATCATGGGACTTTCCCATCGTGCAATATGGCGGTGGACGAAAATGGGTGCGCCACTACACCCAATTCTTCAACGCGTCAGGAAAAAATGCTTGGGGCATCGCTCGCATCGCACTTGAGAACGGCAAGGATTGGAGCCGCCAGATCGACGCGTGGCAGAAACCGTATCTCGCCGATGAGTCCAAGCCCGCATGGTATCGCGCGGAGCTTTTCAACGAGCTTTATTATCTGACTGATGGTGGCACTATCTGGGGCCACGAACTTAACGGTCCATCCCATCCGTATCATCCCGCGTCGGAAAAATCGGATTCGTTCAGCTACCTGGAATGTTTCGATTATCCTTTTTATGGAACGCTCGACGTGCGCTTCTATGGTTCCTGGCCACTGATAAAATTCTGGCCGGAGCTCGAAAAGCAGGAGATGCGCCAGTATTCAGACACCATTCCGGAAGAAAATGACCAGCGAGCGCAGTGGCGCTGGAAGATGGAGCGTGAGCATAAGTTTGAAACTATCCAGCGCAAAGCTCCCGGCGCGGCGCCGCACGATCTTGGAAATCCGGAAGAGGATCCCCTCGTCAACGTCAATCAGTACGACTGGCAAGACGTAACAAATTGGCGCGACCTCAACAGCAAATACGTACTGCTGGTCTGGCGCGACTACGTTTTCAGCGGCAGCAACGACGTCACTTTCCTTCGATACAACTACAAGTCAGTGCGCCAGGCACTAGACTATCTTAAGAAATACGACACCGACGGCGATGGCTTAATCGAAAATGGTGGCTTTCCCGATCAGACCTACGACGAGTGGACGGCCCGCGGTGAGAGCGCTTACTGCGGCAGTTTATATTTGGCGGCGCTGCGCGCCACCTCTGAAATGGCGCGAATCCTCGGCGATAGCGCCGCTGCGGAACAATACGAAGGAATGTTCAAGAGAGCCCAGACGGCTTTCATCAAGAAATTGTGGAACGGGTCTTACTTCAACTACGACACCGGCAGCAGCTACAAGACCGCAATCATGGCCGAGCAGCTTGCGGGGCAGTGGTACGCAAATATGACGGGACTCGGCGACCTGGTTCCGCAGGAAATGCGGCTCAAGGCGTTGCAAAAGGTCTATGACAACAACGTGATGAAATTTGGCAACGGCCGCATGGGCGCACTCAACGGCATCAGCGCGAAGGGCGAAATCATGAATGACAATGAGCAGCTCCACGAGGTCTGGGTCGGCACAACTTTCAGCATCGCTTCCGAAATGATTTTCGAAGGTTTGACCGAACCGGGTTACAACACTGCGAAAGGTCCTTACAATGTTGTGTGGGATCCGAAAGACGGGCGCGGCTACTGGTTTCGCACACCTGAGGCTTATGACAGCCGCGGCCTGTTTCGGGCCAGCATGTACATGCGTCCGGCATCGATTTGGTCAATCGAGATGACTCCCACGGCGCAGCAAAAAACCGCAGCGCCAAAGTAGAAAACGAATGGGCCCAAGGCGCGCAAGTTCGAACAATGGCAGGCGTCGCATTCATCCTTTCAAAGGCGCTATGGTGTGTGGCGCGGTGATGTCCTTTGCGTGTTTAACTATAATCGCGCAACAAACTCCAAAACCATCCACGTATCAGGAAATTCGCGCTACTGCTGCCGCTGTCTGGAATCCTTCCGCTGATGCGCTAGCGGCAATACGCAAGAAGTGTGGTGAAGAAGGCGACCCGTCCCACCAAGAGAATTGTTTCCTGGACGAAATGAAGACCGCGGGCGCGGCGGCGGAAGCAGTCACCTTCACCAAAAGTGTCGCGAATATTGGCGTCGTCTACATGCGCGCTTTTCGCAAGGTCGACCGCTTGGATGTCGCCTACATCGAATATGCATTTCGCTCCAACGAACTGGATGGCGTGTTCCTAGTGAATGGCGAGCCGTCACCGATAGATGTAGATGATGAGGACTTGATTCCAAAGATCAAACTTCAGGGGAACGCTTCGTACGCAGCGTTGGCGCAGCAATATCCAAATATTAGTCTCTGGCCGGGCGATCGTTTGGACACAAACACCCCCACGCTTTCCAATTCGGGCTGGGGATCGCAAACGTTCCTGGCGAGCTACATTCTGCGTGACGGCTGCCATGCCTGCGCGCAGGTTGGTACCGCAATTATCGCTTTTGACTTCGACACACAAGGCAAATTTCAAGGAACGAGGGTTACCAGCGTCGTGCCTTCGAAAGGTTCATCGTCCCCATCGGGCGCGAATACTTTCGGGAATGCCGGCGTCGAGCAAATTCGCGCGCTGGCAGGCAAGGAATTCTCAATTACACTTCATGCCAACCACACCACAGGATATAGCTGGCGGCTGGCGACGACTCTCGATCCCGCCAACCTCAAGCTGATCAGTAATGTTTACAATGCATCCGCGTCCCACGCATTGGCAGCACCCGGCCTGGAAGTTTGGACCTTTGGCACGGAAGGTCAAGGAACAGTATTGCTCCATTTCGAGTATGTCCGCCCATTCGAAAAAGATACTCCCCCTGTTAAGACTGCGGATTTCTCCGTGGTTATTGAGTAAAAGAAGAACTCCGTTCTAGTACTCGCGCAAATCCTGCGAGGCCGATTTTTAACATTTGATTCACCCAATATTCACCTGCCACCTCCTTCCCTCGCCTAGAGTTTCCGCTCGCAGTTCACCGTCCGGAGGAAAAAGAATGTGCTTTGCACAAAATCTGCTTGTGTCTGCCCTGACCGCTTCGCTGCTCATGTCTCCCCTGCCTGTAATGGCGGGTGGGAATGGCACGAGCGATTCGCCCCAGACTGTAAAACACGTCCTGCTCATAAGCGTCGATGGCCTTCATGCTCTCGATCTCTCAAATTACGTCAACGCTCACGAAGGCTCCACGCTAGCATCGTTGAGCCGCCACGGTGTCACCTACACCAGTGACTCCACCTCCACGCCGTCGGATTCGTTCCCCGGCCTCGCAGCCCTTGTAACCGGTGGCGATCCAGTCACCGCAGGGCTTTGGTATGACGTTACTTACAATCGAGCGCTCTCGCCACCCTATAGCACCACGTCGCTGCCAATAACCGGAGGGCCGAACCTGTGCCCGAGTGTTGTCGGCACCCCAATGGCATATGACGAATCGATTGACTACGACCTGACCAAGGTGGACGGTGGAGGCGGCATCAACCCCCATTACCTCCCACGCAATCCGAGTAATGGTTGCAAGCCCGTCTACCCGCACGAGTATCTGCGCGCTAACACGATCTTCGAGGTGGTGAAGGCCAATGGCGGCACTACGGCGTGGATCGACAAGCATCCTTCTTACGAATGGACCAACGGACCGAGCGGCAAAGGCGTCGATGATTTCTACGGACCGGAAATTAATTCCATCCCCGTCGGGCTGCCGCAATTTGCCGGATGCAACCCGGTGCCGTTCCCGGATCCCACCTTTGACGATGGTTGGACGACCGACTTCAGAAACATTCAGTGCTACGACTTGCTCCATGTGACGGCCGTCATCAACGAGATCGATGGTTGGAATCACAACCGCACCAAGAAAGTTGGCGTCCCCGCTCTTTTCGGATTTAACTACCAGTCTGTGAGCGTCGGGGAGAAGTTGCGAAGCGGTCCTATCGCCGACGGCGGCCCCAACGTGAGCGGAGGCTACTTCGATGTTCTGGGCACACCCAACGAGGGTCTCGCGTTTGAACTCGATTTCGTGGATCATACCCTTGGACGGATCGTGGCGGAGCTGAAAAAAGAAGGCGTCTACGATTCAACGCTCATCATCCTCTGCGCAAAGCACGGCCAGTCTCCCATCGACTTCAACAAACTCCATACAATCGGCAACGGACAACCCACTACTTTGCTTGGCGCTCCGGATGCATTTGATATTTCCGACGATGGTTCACTCATCTGGCTCACCGATCAGGAACTGCTGTCGAGCGTGGTTGCGCAGATAAGCGAGCCGGCCAACCAAGAGACGTTGGGCATCCAGGAAATATTCGCCGGGCAGTCGTTGAAAAACAAATGGGATGATCCGGGCAGCGATCCGCGCACGCCGGACATTATCCTGAAGGTCAATACCGGCGTTATTTTCACCGGAGGTTCGAAGATTGCGGAGCACGGCGGGCTGAATGAGGACGATATTCACGCTGCACTCCTCATTTCTTTCCCCGGGGCCACACAAAAAAGAATTCAGACTCCGGTCTTCAACCAACAAGTTGCACCGACCATCGTTAAGGCTCTCGGCTTCGATCCAAATGAGCTGAAAGCCGTGGAAGAGGGCCAGATTCACGTGTTGCCGTTCCTCTTCAACAGTGAAGGGAAAATCGAGTAACAGACAGCCGGCGGAGGTAACAAAACCGCGGAGGGGGCGCAACGAGCGTCCCTTCCGCGATCCGCCGTAACGAATGTGAGTGGTGAGTGGCGATCGGTAATTTGTGGAAAGATCGCCAACTTGATTCCGTGGTTTTTAGAGCCGCGTTGATTTTGCCCTCCTTTTACGGCACAGCCTGAGGCCGTGCTCTGACAAAAGTTCTCGCACACGTCCCCGAGGGCTAAAGCCCTATCAGAACCAAGCAATCGATTGTCGGAGCTGAAGCTTCGATCCCCTGAAACGCGTCAAGCTTTGCTTCCGAACGAATCATGAATCGCTATTTGTGATTCTGTGCCCCAAGCAAACCCCCGTTGAAACGTTGAAATTGACGATTAGAAATGCGCGCGGCTTGATTGCGTGATGTGCGCTTTTCTGTGTCATGGGTCGTTTCGATCTGCCGGGCGCGGATTGTTGCGGCGACTTTATGACCGCATCGGGCGGAGTAAGGAACGACTAACCGCAGAGGCGCAGAGAACGCGGAGGAACCAAAGGGGCGGTTGCCGGATTCAGTACGCGGTTCGATGTGCTGGCGGAGGTTAGTGGTGAACGTATTCTGAGCGCGCGGGCGTTTGTCGCGCTCGGCCGTCGTCCGTGTCACAGTTCGCGGTGTCCTGGTCCCCATGCTGCGCCTTTGTTCGTGAGAACCGACTCACGTTAACAACATCCGTGGATGTGTATTCAAGAGCACACACGGAGAATGTAGGTGGTGCGTAGTGATTGGTGGAAAGATCGCCGACTTGACTACGTGGCTTTTGGCTGGCGAACTTCCTACGCAACAGTGTGCGAAGAATGATTGCGCCGGTGACGATGCAACCCGCTGCTACTGCGCGGGCTTGCCTTCGCGGAGAAGGACTACGTCGGAGACGGTGTGAGTGCGCACAACCGCCAAGGTTTTACCGTCCGGGGACCATTGGAATCCGCGGATGTGGTCGGTGGTGAAGTCGGTGACCGGGTGGCCTTTCGAGCCGTCCACGGGCTGCATCCAGATGTTGTCTGTTCCCTTGTCAATCACGCGGTAGGCTACGTTTTTGCCATCCGGTGTGAATAACACGGGGAACGTAATGGTAGGTTGCGAAGGAAATATTCGTATCGACGACACGGTGTTGGCCGCCACATCAAGCAGAGCGAGCGCGTGGATGTCCGCCTGTGTGGCGGGATCAATTTGTGTCACGATAGCCGCCAGCAAGCGACCGTCAGGCGAAAAATTGCCGGCGCTGCCGACGAATCCGTTCTTCAGTACACTGGCCTTGATCAGCTCCGGTGTTCCGCCTTCGATCGGTACACGGCTAATCTCGTAGCTCTTGTTATTGTCTGCGTAATAGGCAGACTTTCCATCCGGCGAACATCCGGGTAACTCGTCGTCAGTTCCTTGAGTCAACTGCCTGGGGTGTGAACCGTCCGCGTCCACGCGCCAGATGTTCGTCGTATTGTGGCCCTCCCGGGAATACCAGCTCAGCAACATAGGTCCGCCATTCGCGCAAGCCGCCGCCCCCAAAATCATGGCGTTAGGATCCGTCACTAGCGTCGTCTGACGATTTCCATCCAGCGAAGTGCGCATGATTGCGTGTGCCGTGACCACCAGCAGGTTCCCGTCCTTATCCCACAATATGTTCCGAATCGCTTCTCCGCTTGGAATTCCGGGAACTGTCGCCGGACTTCCGTGGCCGGAGGCCGGTAGCAAGACGACGGAATTCGAATCCTGCCGCTGCATTGCCGCAATGGACTTTCCGTCGGTGGAAATGCTGAGCGTCTGGTATCCGTTCGTATCGTTGGTGAGCGCGTGGAATTGGCCGTCTGGAAACGATACGAATCCGATTTGCGCTCGCCGGAACCCTGTGGAGCGGTCCGTGTAAACGACCATCAAGCCGCGACCGTCCGGCATCCAGACGAGGCTTGTCGCGAATTTCTCGGTCAGCGTCGCGAGCGGTTGGTCCCGGCCAGTCGCAAGTTCGATGGTCCGGACTGCGCCTTGTGCATCCTGTCCAGCCGCCAGAATATAGGCAATGAGCTTGCCGTCCGGCGACCATGCCAGCCAGGTAGGAAATGGCGTTGGACCGGAGTACACGACCTTCTCGTCACTGCCGTCCAGATTCGCGCTTAAAATCAGGAATTTCCCTACCACCGGATCGTTTGCACGAAGGTACGCCATCCGTTGACCCTCTGGCGCAAACACCGGCCCGACATCCACGTCACGAACAATCTGCACCGAATCTCCGCCCAAAACCGGAATGCGGAACAGGTTGAACGTATTTCCTGCGGCGTCCGCCGCCTTGCTGTAATAAACGTAATTTCCGTCCGGTGAAAATGCCGGATTCTGATAAAGAGCGGACTCGGGCGGCAGAACCTGGGTGTTGCTGCCCGTCGGAATGTTACGCAGCCACAGACTTCTGTTCCCACTGTCCTCTACGATGCTGAGGACATACTTGCCGTCCGGCGAAATTGCCGCATCCCGAACTTTGCCTGAACTTGTTACCTGGGTGATTGTGAAGTTCTGGAAGGGCACGGGAGTCGCCTTCCCACGCAACATGGAATAAATACCGAATGCCGCGGCGCCTACGATCACAAGCGCTATCACAGCTCCAGCAATCATCTTGCTTTTGTGCTGCTGCGCCGCTGCTGCAATCACCGAGCTGTTGGAGCCTGGCGCTGTCGCGGCTGTGTTTGTGGCTGCGGGGGAGGATGTCGCGGCGACTGTGGCTGTTTGCGCTGGCGATGCAATTGTCGGAGTTGAAGTTCGTCCTGAATCTGTATCGCGCTTTAACCGCTGCAAATCCGCGCGCAAGTCCGAAGCGTGCTGGTAGCGCAGCTTCGGATTCTTTTCCAGCGCTTTGCTGACGATGCGATCGAAGTCCGGGGGCAGATTTGGATCCACACGCGAGGGCGGCGCGGGGTCGCGCTCGAGGATGGCTGCGAAGATTACGCCCGAAGTGTTGCCGGCGAAAGCTTGCCGTCCCGTTGCCATTTCATAGAGGACCAGGCCCAGCGAAAATAAGTCCGAGCGTCCATCCAGTTTTTCCGCGCGCACCTGTTCAGGCGACATGTAACCAACCGTGCCGAGAGCCATCCCAGGGCTGGTAAGGTTGTTCGGGTCGCTGTCAATCGTTGCGCTGCCCATGGTGACGGCTTCGCCGACGCCTCGGCCTACAATTTGCTTTGCAAGTCCGAAGTCGAGAACCTTGGCCTGACCGCGGTCAGTTACGAAAATATTCGCCGGCTTGATGTCGCGGTGGATGATTCCTTCGGCGTGAGCGGCGTCGAGCGCGTCAGCCACGTCGATGCCGATCTCTAGCAGCGCATCGAGAGGCATTAGCTGGCCATTGATGCGGTGCTTGAGCGTCGAGCCCTTCAGCAGTTCCATGGCAATGAAGGGCGTGCCGCCGTCTTCATCGATGTCATGGATGGTGCAAATGTTCGGGTGATTCAGGGCTGAGGCGGCTTGCGCTTCGCGTCGGAAGCGTTCCAGGGAAGCTTCATCCTGGACCACGTCGCGCGGCAGGAACTTCAGCGCCACTTGCCGGCGCAGCTTCGTATCTTCCGCGCGATACACTACGCCCATGCCACCGCCGCCGATCTTTTCGACGATGCGGTAGTGCGTGATGATTTGTCCGGCTGGGAGGTTTGCGTCAGTCACAGAGCGCGATTGTAGGTTCCTATGTGAGCTAAGTCAATGTGGCGGAGGTGACAGTACGTCCAGCATGAATAGATCGCGTAGCTCCGACGCCCTAGAATAAAGAAACACAAACATCTATTTAAGGTAGTACCAGCGGGCAAAAGTGCCGGCCGCCAACGCGAGCACCCCGATCACCACAAGTATCGTTGCCATCTGGTGCACATTAACGGGCGCGTCTTGCGTTGCAGCAGGAGTTGCGACGAGCAACAGCACACCCAGGAATATGGCGAGCGCGCCTCCAATTTGCGACCTTCTCCCTAGCTTGCTCTTCGCCAGTTCCAAATCTCTTGATCCTGATTCGCGCACGTTTTCATCACCGCTGGAGTGTGAAACATGTGTCGCGCCTCCGGCGCTCAAGGATTTTATATTGTGCGGCTACGGCGCTTGTTCGCTTTGAGATTGTAGCGTGGTTGCTCCGGCTGCCTAAAAGGCGACCCTGTGCGCTAAGGGCGAGTTTTTCCGCAAACTGTTAAGACGATTTCCTCAGTACCCTGGAAAATCTTGCCGAGTTGATTGCGGTGCAGAGGAATTCGTCCCTAGTTTTCGTCTGGATGCGGCGGGCACAAAGGCAAAGCGCTCTCAAGTCCTGCATACCGAGGCTACAAATATTATGACGAGCTACCGCGCCCTTGGCAGATGCCTTGCACTGCTAACGACGCTAAGCAGCTGAAGCCCCAGGCTGTATTAAAGTTTTGGCGCGGATGGCCGATGAGCGTTAGGGAGTCATCTCGAAGTAAGGTATTCACAAACCATCAAACCGAGGTAAATCATGTCAATCACAGGCAGCACCGCAGCGCTTAACTCGCTGAGCAGCGCGCCGCAATCTGGCAGTCTTTCGAGCGCACAGTCTGCCTTTGCTACGCTTCAGCAGGATCTGCTGCAGTACACTGGCTACAACAACTCAGCGACTGGAGGAAGCACCTCGTCGTCACAGACCAGAGGCGGCAGCCTGAACGTCACCGCCTGATACAATTCGCACGAGTCTCCCGTCAGTCTCTTTCGAAGGTGCGCACAAGATCAAGGCCTGCGGCATCAGCAAACGCCCGAAAGTCCCGATCTCGCGTGAGCAGTGGAATGGCCGCATCCACGCAGCATTGAGCGATCAACGCGTCGCCCAGCCGCGATTTGCGGCGTTTTGCCAACGCCTTCGCTCGCAAAACTCCCGAGCGCTGCCAATAACCAACGCCAACGTCGATCAATGGGACGTTTAAGAGTGTTTCAGCAACATCCGAAGGAAGATTGGGATCGCTTAGCAGTTCGGTGAGCACCACTGGCACCATCACTACTTGGCGATCGGCTAGTGCCTTGTCGAGCAGCCGCGTGTCCTGGCCCTCTTCGTCTTCCAGGAAGCTGACCCACGTACTCGTATCGGCGGCGATCACCGGTCAGCCTTCAACTGCGCCAGCGTGCGCGAAAAACGCACCTTCCCTCGCAGCCGCCGCAACTGGTCGTAGGTATGCGATGCAGCAACCAGTTGCAGCCCGGTGCGAATCGTCTGCGTGATGCCCGTGCCGCTCGCGCGTTGCGCCTTCTCAAGAAGCTCTGGCGGGACTTCCACGGTGATTTTGCGCGCTGTTCTCATAATGCCTTATCTTACCATACTCGATACCAGCATCTGATATGGTATAAATCAGAGCGCGGTGCTACAACCCCCAAATTGGCCGCAAAGTCTGCCCTCGGATGCTTGCCCAAAGTCGTTCCAAAATTGAACATAGGTAGGCGGTCGCCCGGTTTCCACTGCTTCCACAGAAACGATCGAAGTCGTCGCCGTGTCCGGTAGTCGAGGTTTCTCAGCACATACGGGGTCTGACAGAAGCCGAAATAGCCCTGCCATCCGCGGAGATAACGGCCGAGTTCTTCTGCCACTTTCTCCACACTTACCCCGCGCGTCCGTCGCGTCAGCTCCCGGATTCGTTCCTTGAACCGGAGGATCGCTTTGGGCGCTATGCGCCGTTGCGGTTCACGATGCAAGGTAAAACTGAATCCCAGAAACTTCCGCTGCCATGGTCTCGCCACCGCACTCTTCGCTTGGTTTACCTTGAGTTTCAGCTTCGAAGTGATGAATTCCGTAAGACTGGCCATCACTCTTTCGCCAGCACGCCGGCTTCGAACGTAAATGTTGCTGTCGTCCGCATAGCGAGCGTATCGGAGATGACGTCGCCCCAGCTCTTGGTCCAACTCGTCGAGTACGATGTTCGATAGCAAGGGAGATAAAGGTCCACCTTGTGGCGTACCCTCATCCACGGAACTGACCAGCCCGTTTTCCATTACCCCGGCTTGCAGAAATGCACGAATCAACCTCAGCATGCGCTTGTCGTTGACTCGCTCTGCGATCTTCGCCATCAGTTTGTCGTGATTGACTCGGTCAAAGAATTTCTCTAGATCCAAGTCAACCACCCAGCGGTATCCTTCGGCAACATACAGCTGTGCCGCGCGGACCGCTTGATGTGCCGAGCGCTTGGGTCGGAACCCATAGCTATGCTCGGAAAACGTCCGGTCCCACCTGCGTTGTAGAACCTGCATCACCGCTTGCTGGATAAATCGGTCCAGCACCGCCGGGATGCCAAGCTTTCGCACCCCGCCATCCGGCTTCGGGATTTCCACCCGCTTCACCGGTTGCGGCTTATAGGTCCCCGTTAGCAGTTGTTCTCGGATCGCTGGCCAGTGCTGTTTCAGGTGTCCCGCTAACTTGTGGACGGTCATCCCATCCATACCAGGACTACCTTTGTTGGCCCTGACTCGTCGCAATGCCTGCTTGCAGTTTTCTCGCTCGCAGACTTCTTCCATCAGCTGTTCGGTAATAGCCGAGCTTTCAGTCCTGCGCTTCGCCGCAAGCGATTCGGTCCCTTCCCCGCCAGCCATCGGAGCTTCACTCCTACTCTCTGCCGGAAAGGCCATCACTAGCTGGTTTTTCTGCCGCCTGTCGCTCATGAGTTGCGCCGCTTACTCACCACTTCCATTACCCTCCTTACGGAGGACCGTTTGGGCCTTCCTCACTTTCGTGAGTACTACGCCCTTTGCTGACTTCTCCCGCCCGGTCAGGATGAATCACTCCATCCTCAGTCACGATTTCGTGACAGACGGGAGATCTCCCGAGGTAAGTTCAGCCGCCTTCAGCGCGCAACCGCTGGATTTACATCCAGTGCCCTTGATGGATATGGGCTTCGTGGTCGTTTGCCCACTCGCCCAGCACCGTCTGCCTCAAATCCAGTTCTTGTACATCGGCTCGCGCTTTTGCTCCGCGCTTCTTTCGGACCCCACCTCACGGTGACGCCTTTGCGCTTCGCTATCACTTCACCTCCATCAGGTTGTGAAGAGGACTTGCACCTCCAGGCTGTTGAACATGCTCGCCACACAAACAAAAAGCCCCGGCTCGATTTGCATCGAACCGGGGCTTGCGTTTGTCTGTAACAAACTCGGATGACAATCTCCCTTTGTCGTTCCGGCTGCGCCGGAACTCCTCAGGGTCAATTCCGCGAATGCGGCGGAATTGAGATGAGACTTACCAGAACCCGTCAGGCTTTGAGAGCCGAGCCCGGTCCCGTGAGGAACCGGTGAAGAGCCGTATTCGTCAAAAGACGAATCGTGCTCCCTTTTCTTTTAGAAAGGAGGTGATCCAGCCGCAGGTTCTCCTACGGCTACCTTGTTACGACTTCACCCCAATCATGAGTCATACCTTGAGCGCCTGCCTCCGTAAGGTTGGCTCGGCGATTTCTAGTACAGCCCACTTTCGTGATGTGACGGGCGGTGTGTACAAGGCCCGGGAACGTATTCACGGCGCCGTTCTGATGCGCCATTACTAGCGATTCCGGCTTCATGCAGTCGAGTTGCAGACTGCAATCCGAACTGAGCGCGCTTTTTTGCGATTAGCTCCCCCTCGCGGGTTCGCGACGCTTTGTGGCGCGCATTGTAACACGTGTGTAGCCCTGGACATAAAGGCCATGCTGACTTGACCTCATCCCCACCTTCCTCTCCGTTATCCGGAGCAGTCCTCATAGAGTTCTCCCTTGCGGGTAGCAACTATGAGTAAGGGTTGCGCTCGTTGCGGGACTTAACCCAACACCTCACGGCACGAGCTGACGACAGCCATGCAGCACCTCTACACAGGTCCCTTGCGGGAAGGCTCTGTTTCCAAAGCTAGTCCTGTGCGGTTCAAGCCCAGGTAAGGTTCTTCGCGTTGCGTCGAATTGAACCACATGTTCCACCGCTTGTGCGGGCCCCCGTCAATTCCTTTGAGTTTCAGCCTTGCGACCGTACTCCCCAGGCGCAGGACTTAACGCGTTAGCTACGGGACGTGCCCCGTACAGGGCACACCCCAAGTCCTGATGGTTTAGGGCTAGGACTACCAGGGTATCTAATCCTGTTTGCTCCCCTAGCTTTCGTCCCTCAGCGTCAGTTGTGATCCAGCGAGCCGCCTTCGCCTCGGATGTTCCTACGGATATCTACGCATTTCACCGCTACACCCGTAATTCCACTCGCCTCTCTCACACTCTAGCACGGCAGTTTCGGCAGCAGCCTCTGGGTTAAGCCCAGAGATTTCACTACCGACTTGCCACACCGCCTACGGACCCTTTACGCCCAGTAATTCCGAGCAACGCTGGCCCCCTACGTTTTACCGCGGCTGCTGGCACGTAGTTAGCCGGGGCTTCTTATACCCGTACCGTCAAACCCTTGCGGGCTTTCTTCCGGGTCGAAAGGGGTTTACACTCCGAGAAGCTTCATCCCCCACGCGGCGTTGCTGCATCAGACTTTCGTCCATTGTGCAAGATTCCCCACTGCTGCCTCCCGTAGGAGTCTGGACCGTGTCTCAGTTCCAGTGTGGCCGGCCAACCTCTCAGTCCGGCTACCGATCAATGCCTTGGTGGGCCATTACCCCGCCAACAAGCTAATCGGCCGCGGATCCCTCTTCTGGCGACTTGCGCCTTTGAAAACAGCGAGATGTCTCATCGTTTTGTTATGCGGTATTAGCCCAGTTTTCACTGGGTTATTCCCCACCTGAAGGAAGGTTATCCACGTGTTACGCACCCGTTCGCCACGCGCCCACACCCTGTATTGCTACAGAATGCTGCGCGTTCGACTTGCATGTGTTAAGCACGCCGCCAGCGTTCGCTCTGAGCCAGGATCAAACTCTCGTTTGAAATCTGGTGTTTCCTGCTGAATCCGTCACCGATTCGCATCGGGAACGGCCTGGCAGGGAACGAACTGTTTAAATCGCTCGGTTATCTCAAATGTGATCCGCGCACCGGTACACCCGGCACACGAACCGTAACCAAACGGGTTCTGGCATGTATCATCCGATTGTCAAAGAGCAGGTCTATCCAGGCCAGCTGGAAGGACTACAGACGAACCCCGATACTACCGAACTGATCACAGAGTGTCAAGGCGTAATCGGATTTTAATTTTGCTTCAACTTGTGGATATTTCTGGAGTTTGTGGATTTCACGAGCTTCAATTTAGCGCCGAGGCTTTTTACGCGGCGCGTGCGTACTAAACA
Organism: uncultured Acidobacteriota bacterium; assembly: GCA_963703675.1. Taxonomy (GTDB): domain Bacteria; phylum Acidobacteriota; class Terriglobia; order Acidiferrales; family UBA7541; genus Palsa-295. The sequence goes on from CAVPFH010000025.1 coordinate 50,750, forward strand.
TCGAGTCTCTCGCGGCGCCATTCAAGGCGAAGAGAGATCCTCGTTCAGGATAACGGTCCGCTTCGCAGATGACGGAACTCTCTGCGCTCTGAATCACGACGAGGCTCGACGCTGACAACTAGCTCCTTCGCTCTAATTCAGGCTCCCGCCGTTTTCCCGTGGCGTTTCACTGCTTTTTCGATTCCGGGGCCGGCGTCAGCCAAATCCTGCAGCGTCATCGCCGGCCGCAAAGTTACCTTGGCATTGAACGCCAGGAACCACGGCTCAGCGATCGCGGGCAGGTGTGACGATTCCTTCATGTCGAAAAAAATCATTCCCGTTCGCTCACCGCCATCCTCGGCGAAATACGCAGCCTCCGGCTTCAAATCATCCAAAATACTCTTGATGGTTGTCCCCAAACTTCCATTACGGGCCGCCGCATTTCCGGATTCCACCGGAATTGTCACTTTCAGTAGCATGCGCATATGTTCTGCCCTCCTTGGGCGCGCGGATTATACACCCCAAGTCCGTGCCGCGTATTTGTTCGCAGGCCGTACAACGATGCTCAGTTTTATTTTGCTACGATCTGATCGCGGATCTTTAAATACTCATCTTCGGAGATGATTCGCTTAGTAACCAGGTCGTGTTTGTCGCCGTACGGGCGATCCTCGATGATCAAACGCGCTTCACGCTTGGTGATGCCCGGTAGCGTTAGCAAATCACTTTCACTGGCAGCGTTCAAGTTGAGCCGCTCGCGCCCGTCGTCGCCTTTGCTCCAGCCTTCCCTGATGCCTTCGGCAGCGGCCCGCGCATCTTCCACGGCGCGATCGGCCGCGCGATTCAGTTCTTTGCCGGCTGCATCGAGCGCTGGCTTTGCTTTCGCCGTGACGTTAGCCGCATCTTGCCGCATTTTTTCCTCACGATCGCGGCGTTGCTGATCGGTTTCGCTCGCGCAACTGACACAACCGAAGATCAGCGCTACGAATAGAAGTGCGACTCCCCAGATCCTGGCCGTATTAGAGTGTGGCATCTCGATCCTCCGGAACACGTGCGAAGCGAAACGAATACGCGCGGATGAAACCTTGCGCTCTCAAAGACCGCGTTTATTTTCAATCTTTCGGCGAGGAACTGAAATACCCAATTACCCCGAGGCGGATGTGACCAGGTTTGTCCGCTCTCGCTTAACAATCAGTTCATTGAACCGGCCTGAGGTAACTGGATTCCACTTGACAAGACATGGCATTGGGAATTGAATGCACACGCTAGAGAAAGAACTCCCTACTGATTTCTCGAAAAACTCAAGGTCACGCTAAGGAGATTCTATGAAGCAAAGTGGTATGTGGGTATTGCTCGCTGTGCTTTCGCTGGGCGGTGTCGCCCGGGCGCAGTCCGGCGGCTCCGAAAAGGCTGTCGCGGCACTGGAACAACAGTGGCTTAAGGGACAGCAAACAAACAATCCTGATCTGGTGAGTCCACTGCTCGCCGATAAAATCGTAGTTACAGACTCCGAAGGAAAAGTGGAGCACAGGGACGAGGTGCTGGCGTTTTATAAGAAAACGAAATGGGACAGTGCCGAGTACAGCGACGTAAGAGTGACGGTCTTTGGTAAAACGGCCATCGCTACCGGAGGTTTTAAAGGCAAGGGCACTGGTGCCGACGGAAAACCCTTCGATGAGAACGAGCGCTGGACTGACACCTGGGTAGAGATGCCGGGCGGTAAATGGCAATGCGTCGCGAGTCACACTTCAGCTGTAAAAATGTAACGTAGAACAGCTTCGGGATCTAAGTGGCCGTCCATTTTTATTGGCGGCCATTGCTTTTTATGCCGCGAACTGCCGAAACTCAGTGCGCAGAATCTGGGACGAGTTCCTGCAGCGTGTTCGCGACGCCTTCGGGACGAAACCCGAACGGGCCAGGCTGGGCTTTACATGCGACACGACCGTCACGATCGATCACATAGAGGCGGTCCGGCCAGCCTGTATAGTTGCGTTCGGTCGCATTGTCGAAGCTATCGACGACCGCCGGAAAATGAATTCCCAGTTTTACTACGCACATCTGGCCCATCTCCGCGCGCGCCGCGAAATTCTTGGGGCTGGCGAACACGACGTTGTCATCCAGATTGTCAGGATCCTGCCAGACGTCACTCGTGTGCGCTTCGCGGATATAGACCACGTAAAACGCAACCTGATCCTTATATTGGTCGTAAAGCTTGTTGAGAGCGGGAACCTCCCGCCGGAAGGGAGGTCACGTGTAACTGCCAAAAACCAGCACCACTGGTTTTTGGCCGCGCATCGACGACAACTGAAACGTACTCTTGTGGTCGGTGCTCTCAAGCGAAAAATCCGGAGCCATGTCGCCAACGGCCAGATGACCTTTGCGCGCCACGTTCCAAAGCGGCTTGAAGGGCAGGACTACGAACGCCGGCCAAGGAACGTATTTCATCGTGCCGGCAAACTTGTCCGGCGATTGCAGCATGATCGCGAAAAGTGCGGCCGTAGTTGCGGCATAGAGCGCGATAACCGCAGCGGCAATTTTCAGTCCCTTCCTCGCAAGCGATACCGCTCGTGCTTTCAAATTCAAGATATCCTTTCAGTTGCCCGGTTTCTTCAAATCAGGTATAGGAACTGTCTTCCGCGTGCGTTGCTCGCGCTTTTGCCAGCGCCTCTATGAACAGCGAACGTGTCGCAATCTGACCTGAGCCCGACAAATTCGCAATAGTGCGAAAACACTAGTCGCGCTGCTCAAAACCTCGGTTGCGAACAGCCACACCGTCGCGAATTCGGTTGGCAACCTCTTGCCGATTCGCCTGCCGGTCACGCGTTCGGCACGCTCGCTCCACGCTCCTGAGCTCTTCCGCAGGCAATGGTAGAACTCACCAAGCTTATATTACCTTTCGAGGAATACCGTTCAACGTAGTGCTGGCAATTCCTTTTACCGGGCCGTATTGTCGATAATAGACTCCCAAAGCAATTTGTAACCTGGACGCCTAGCATGCAAGCCAAACCCCACACGCGCCGAAAACATCCGCGTCTGAAACTGGCTAAAGAGTTACACGTGGTTTGGAAATGTTCCGGCCACCAGGCGGTTTCGCGCGCACAGAGCATCTCGCTGGGGGGGATATTCCTCTACACGCGCAACGCCCTGGCGACCGACTCGACGATCGATGTGGCGATTGATTTGGCGGGCCGCGTGGTACGTGCCCGGGGGACGGTGAGGTACTTTACAAGCGGTAAAGGCGTGGGGGTTCAGTTTGTCCAGATGACGCCAGGGGACCGCGCCAGACTCGATCAGTTCCTCTCGAAACACGCCGCGGAGTCTGAAAAGGACGAGTATGAGAATCGCGCTGTACCTCCCTCTGGCGAGCAAAAAAAGGAGATTGCATTTGATGCGGAACTGATGCAGATCCTGGACGTCGCCAGGGAAGGCACTCACTACCAGCTCCTGGGAGCTACGTCGGAGATGACGGCCAGCCACATCAAACAGAAATTCTACTCGCTGGCGCGAAAATTTCACCCGGACCATCACATGGATAGAGAAGAATCGCTCGGATCACTGAAGGAATTGATGGATAGGCTCAATGTGGCCTACAAGACCCTAACCGATCAGGGCAAAAGGGCGCTGTACGACAAACAGCTCGAGAAATCCGGATCTTTCGGACTTCGTCGCAAGACAGCATCTCAGAAGATCACCGAAGACAGTCTTAATCGTGCGAAGCAATGCATCCGCGCGGGCAACTTCGTGGGTTCAATCGTGTGGCTCCGAAAATGCGTGGAGATGGTCCCAGAAGATGCCACGTATCACGCGATGCTGGCTCGAAGCCTGGGGAAAATCGTTCAGTACCGACACGATGCGATAGCTCAATTCCAGAAGGCTATCGAACTCGATCCATGGAAACTGGAACCGTATTTGGAGCTGGCGGAGTTGTACGAAGAAATGGAACTTAATTCCCGGGCGCTTTCCACCTATTCGAAGGTCCTCGAGCTTAACCCAGTACATGCTAAGGCTCGGGAGCGGCACTCCGCAATCCTGAGTACCGCATCATCTCGCTGAGTTCGTCATAGCGCAAGCCGTCTGAGGTTCATAGCAACTCCAAGACTCGCTAAATCGGACGTTGCGACGAAGCATCGACTGTGGGACCAGCCTTAATGATTTACGATTTCGCTAACTCCTTGACACTCTGTCAGCTTGCAATCTAGCATCACGCTATTGTTTCCATTTAAAAGAGCAGGGGACTCGACTCGGTATTGGTATCGCCTGGTTTCTTTTCCGGCGTTGGGCGACACCAATTTAATTTCCAATATATGCGTTCTATTTGATCGTGTTCGAGCGATTCCGAACAGCCCCGAACGAATAGAGTTATGGGACGACTAATCGCGAATATCATTATATTCTTAGTGCTATGCGGCATAGGTTTTAAAGTTTACAGATACGTTCAGTGCCGGAATGTCGGTCACTCCGCTGTCTACTGCCTGAGCAATTAGAAGCTCAAATCATGTTTTACGTCATTGGTTCTATCACAGTTCGGTCTAAGTCCCGATAAGTCGCGCCTATCGTACACGTGCCGATCTGCCAATTCTCGGTGTCCGTCCCGCGCCCTAGGATTTTGTTGGACATCGAATTGTGATGAAAATAGGTAGGACATCACAAGGAGGTGTCTATGAGCAAAGAGAGAGAACCAGCTTCGGGAGTCCCAGAGGGAGCCCGCAGGGCGACCGGAGGGACTCCCGAAGAGCGGCGTGATGGTCGGGGCCGGTGGTCGGCCAAGCGCAAGTATGCGGCGGTTCTGCGGTTGCTTCGCGGAGAAGACCTCGAAACACTTTCACGCGAACTGGGCGTGACTGCCGCAACGCTTTCCAGCTGGCGTGATCAGTTTCTCGACGGCGGCGCAGCGAACTTGAAAGCGCGGGAAGCCGATGTGGACAACGAAGAGACACAGAGGCTGAAATCGCTGGTCGCTGATCTAAGCATGAGCAACGAGCTGCTGCGAGAAAAGATTCATCGCATGGAGGCCGGACGCCCTTTGGTCTGGCGGAGGCCGAAGCCATGAGCCGCGCCGCTTCGCCCTTCACGGGACGACCTTACGGCGTGGTACGTGTGACGCGCGAATGGGAGATGGCGCGTTCCAGTTTTTACTATCAGCGAGGGATCGCCGCACACCCCGGGCGAGTGCTCGGGCGTCGCGGGCCGAAGACGGCCTGGAGCGAGGCGACGTTACTCGATAAGATCCGCGAGGTCATCTCCACTTCTCCCTTTCACGGCGAAGGTCATCGTAAAGTGTGGGCGCGGCTGCGCTTCGCCGAAGTGCGCACGTCCAAGGCACGCGTGCTTCGACTGATGCGCGAAGCGCAGTTGCTTGCGCCGTCACGGATACTTCCAAAGGCCGAGAATCCGCATACCGGCACGATCATCACCTCGCGGCCTAACGAAGTCTGGGCCAGCGACCACACCATGACAACCACCGTCGAGGAAGGCCAAGTGACGGTGTTCGTCGCGGTGGATCACTGCACCACAGAATGCGTGGGTCTGCACGCAGCCAAGAAAGCCACGCGGTTCGAAGCCCTGGAACCGCTACGGCAAGCAGTGCGCGTTTACTGCGGCGGTTTCCGTGCCGGCGCAGCGGCGGGCATCCGCAACCGGCACGACCACGGCAGCCAGTACATGAGTGACGACTACCAGGCGGAAATCGCCTTTCTGGGTATGGAATCTTCGCCATCGTTCGTGCGCCAGCCAGAATGTAACGGATGCGTCGAGCGGTTCATCCGCACGCTGAAAGAACAGTTGCTGTGGGCCACGGTGTTTCAGAATGTCGAAGGTTCAGTGTCCAAAAAATCCGGCGCTAAACAATTCTCGGTGTCCGCGACTAATAATTAGTTGCGCCTAGTCTGCGACACCTGGCATCTAAGTGCACCTGGCGGTTCTGCTGGACGCAAAATTAGCTCCGGGGTGTAACCAATGAATGCCTCTTCTGATCTGGGGATGACCAGAATTCCACTGAACAACGGTGCTGGCCATATGCCCGCACTCGGCTTTGGCACCTTAATTCCCGACGCAGCCGTGACCATAACTGCGACCAGAGACGCGCTGGAAGCCGGATTTCGACACTTCGATTGCGCGGAACGATACGGGAACGAGCGCGAAGTAGGCAGGGCGTTGCAGGCAGGACTTGCCGCGGGAGGGATCGCGCGCGAAGACATTTTTATTACCACAAAGCTGTGGAACTCCAATCACCGGCCCGAGCGCGTCGAACCGGCTTTCGAGGCGAGTCTAGACAGACTCGGGCTCAAGTATCTGGATCTCTATCTCATCCACACTCCATTTGCATTTCAACCTGGGGACGAGCAGGATCCGCGGGATCAAAACGGTAATGTCCTCTACGACCACGACGTGACCTTGTTTGACACTTGGAAAGCGATGGAAACTCTCGTGGATCACGGCAAGTGCCGGGCCATCGGACTATCAGACATCAGTTTAAATGAACTGAAGCCCATCTATGAATCAGCGAGAATCAAGCCCGCCGTGGTCCAAGTAGAAGCACATCCGTATCTGCCGGAAACGGAGCTATTGGAATACTGCAAGGAGAGGGGCATTGTGTTTTTGGCTTTTGCGCCATTGGGCCACGGGATGAGGCCGGGGCCGCTCGAAGATTCAGTCATTTCGGCTATCGCCGCGCGAGTTGGAAAGACGCCGGCACAGGTGCTGCTGGCTTGGGCGGTGCAGCGCGGCACGGCTTTGCTTACCACGCCCAGGACCGCGGCCCGCGCCAGAGAGAATTTCGACATCTCCGCTCTTCCGGAAGACGCGCTCGACGAAATCAATCGAATTCAGATCAGACAGCGGCTGAATGCAGTGGTGAACACCGGCGTTCCAGGCTTTATTCCACAGGCTAGATGAACATGGAAGCCAAACCGCAGCTAGAGCAGCCCATTGCGTCGGCGGTCCTAGCCGTTGACTCCAAAGACGAGAGGGCACGCGAGTTCTATTTGCGGCACGATTTCATCCCTCTTCCCTCACAGCCAAACCGCCTTTTCTACCCCGTCAAGACAATCGATCGAGCACGGAGTCGTTCTTTCGGGCGGCTCCTTCGGCCGGTGATCGAATGGAACAACGCGGTTGACTTGGCGGCCGGTAGACGAGTGGGCCATGTATAAGATTGATTGTTTTACGTCCCTTGTGGGCCTGATGGATATTCGAACCGACCAAGGGAGAGGCACCATGAGAGCCATCACGAGTGTGGCATTCTTTCTTGTACTTTCGATCGTAGCGGTTTTCGCACAAGAGGGCCAAAAGCATGGCATATCGAGACCCGTCACCGTGGACATCATAAATGCGAAGGGCCAGAGTGTCGGAACCGCCATACTTTCCGAATCGCCGCACGGCGTGAGGATTAAGCTGGACATCAAAAACCTGCCGCCTGGAACGCATTTGATGCACATTCACCAGTTCGCGAAATGCGAGCCCCCTGACTTCAAGTCTGCGGGAGCCCATTTCAATCCGACGGGCACGAGCCATGCCGAGCACGGTCCCACAGGCATATCTGCGGGAGACATCCCGAATTTTGTGTTGACGGTGGCCGCGGATGGTACTGCCCACACGAGTGTGATCGCTCCGAGTGTAACGCTGGGCACCGACAGTAATTCCGTTTTCAGCAACGGAGGAACCTCCCTCGTGATTCATGCGGTGGCTGTCGAAGTTTCCGCCAGCGCGCCGCCGCGAATCGCCTGTGGAGTAATCACGAAGCCGCAATAGTTAAATTTTCAGTGTCTGATACTCACTGCTCTTAGCGTTGCCTGGAAAAGGCATCCGGTTGTGAGGCATTGCAATCGGTCCCGCCACGTAAAACTCGTTTGCATCATAGTGTTCACTCGGCCTATTCGGCGGATATGCTCTGCGGGCAGCCAAGTGCGGACGGATTGGCAGCGACGCGCGGGCAAGACGGTTCTGAGCTAGAAACTCTTGACTGCACTTCTGTTTTGGGATTCTGTGACGCCTCGTCAGTGTGTTGACATTGTATATACAATGGTGTAGTGTGATTTGAGGACAGGAGATAGAGATGCGAAACAGCAATACAACGGGGCGTGGCAGCCGGGACGTGACCATTAACCTTCGCGCTGATCGTACAAGACGTGCCCTGATCGATCGAGCCGCAGAGAAGGCAGGTAAGAATCGGTCTGAATTCATGTTGGAAGCAGCGTGTCGGCAGGCAACGGAGATCTTGCTCGACCAGAGATTGTTTATGGTCGATGAAAGAGCCTACAAGCGGTTCATCGACGCGCTAGACGCTCCACCGAAGGAAAATAAGCGTCTGCGGCGTCTGCTGATGTCGCAGGTTCCCTGGAAGCAATGAGCGGCGCTGCGGAGCAAATTGGCGCGCCGGAGCACCTGACCGAGGCACACGGTGTATCCGCCTTCGACTGTGGTGTCGCCGACCTGAATGACTGGCTCAAACAGAGGGCGTTGTCGAATGAGGAGTCCGGGGCATCGCGCACCTATGTCGTGTGCGCGGCCGGTCGCGTAGTTGGCTATTACGCGCTGGCGAGTGGCAGTGTGGCAGTGGTTAACGCGCCCGGACGAGTTCGCCGCAATATGCCCAACCCACTGCCGGTGATGATCTTGGGGCGGTTAGCGGTAGACAAAAGCTGGCACGGTCGAAATGTCGGTCGAAGCCTCTTGCGCGATGCCGTCCTGCGAACCTTGCAGGCTGCTGAGATCAGCGGTATCCGTGCGCTTGTGGTTCACGCAATTTCAGAAAATGCCAAACGATTCTATGAGCGGCATGGTTTCAGTGTATCGCCGCTCGATCCCATGACCCTGATGATTACCCTCGCTGAAGCGAACAAAGCGGCGTCTGGAAGATAGTGCCCTCAGTTCGAGCAAGTGTTGTGGCATTCCAGCCCGGTTTCAGTCGGGACAATCACCTGGAAACTCACATCCCGTGGTTACTATTGTCGAGAACGGTCTGATTCAATTCACGAATTCACGAATTCCTTGATACCGCGCAAGGCCTAAGCGGCGGGGTTGAAGGACCAAACGGCGCAAATAGGGATGCGGTTTTGTCCTCGGCAGCGTTATTAACGACAGTTGAGATTGCGGGCGCGGATCTCGTTCATGAACGGGCAAACTTCAGAAGCGGCTGGATGTCCCCATTGTCAGCCCGCTATTATCGCCTCAAAACTCCGCAAAACCGCACATCTCTTCCCGCCTACTCCTTGACATGCGCCAACGGAATCTGCGAAAACAATTGCAGATCAATGATCATGTTCAGCCGCCGGTCCAACTGAAAAAACGTCGCCGCCTTCCTTCCCGGCAACACCTGGCTTACCACCGGCACATACTTCAAGCGCAACGCCTGCGCCTGCCCGTCCGTCTCCAACCAGCTCCGCACATAAATCAGTGCATCTTGGTCTGACATCGTTGCCCACATCTCCGCGTACTGCTTCAACAGCGCATACTTCTGATTGTTCACTTCTTGCAAGTCCCTCACGTAATGGTTGTAGATCGGCCAGAACTTCTGCCCCTCCTCCTCCGACAGCGACATATTCTGCCCAATCACCTGCATTTTCATTGCACGTAGATCTTTTCGCAGCAAAGCAATGTCCTCGTCCGTCACCGTCGGGCTGATGACCCTCTGCACGGTAACTTGCTGCTGCTGCGCCGCCGCCCTTGCCCCAGTCATCCCCCCGCCCAACGCCGTCGCCACCACCATGCCCGCAACAAACGCCGCGGCCAATCCCGCCGCTCCCGTCATTTTGCACCTCATAATCTTTCTCCTTACCTTTGGTCCTCTTGCCACAAAGAACCAGCGAGAACAGCACAGTTGGGCCGCTAATGGATTACTACCGGAAGCAAGCGAGAGTCAACTCGGCGGCTTGGCCTCAATAGCTTTGGCGCTTTGCGCGATTGCGGCCAGCGCCCGGGAGGAAGTAAGGTGTAGACTTGCGGCATTCGTCCACCGAAGGGAATCCCATCTCGTCGCGGTAGGGACGGGGATTGCTCCCCGCCCCCCGCACGGACCCGGACGGGCGCGATTAACGCATCCGGTTCTTATCGCAGAGAAAATGGGGACAGACAGAGGATCTCATGAACACCCTCTATAACTATCGCCCACACGCGTTCCAACTCACGGGGCACGATACGCCGGTACTGAGCCCGGATCGTGTTTCGCTGGAACTCGTTCCCTTTGACCAGAGCCCTTCCCTCCATCCCTTCCGCGACGGTTGGCTGTCCCGTCTTGTTCAGAGACTTCGCGGGTACTACGGCTCTGTACGACTGCCTATGTTCGTGCATCGTCAGATTACGTCCTGGGACTTGCTGACGCGATCCGCCCGACATCTGGCGGATAAACATAGGCTCTCCCGGTTCTCGCGCAGGTTGTTTCTGTACATGCTCAGGTTCTTTGACCGCGCAGGGTTCGGCAGTCCCTCACGCTTTCGGGACCTCCGATATGGCCTTCCACTTTCTCCTACAGTGTCGGCACCCTGGAGTAGTCTTTCGCGGCTCGATGGCTGGCCTGTACATGCCTTTGTCAACGCTTCAAGGTTGGTCTCACGGCCAACCGCACATGACTCAAGGTCGGTATGGTTCGTTAGACCTTTACCGTATGACTCTTTCATTCACAACAACCTGCCGGTTTAGCCCGGCGCTATCAGGAGATTAAAAATATGGCGCGACGCACGTTCCTGACTCAGCTGGCGGGTTTGCCTTTTCTAGCGTTGGGTCTGAAGGTCGAGGAATCAAAAAAATCGCTTAAAATTATGATGAAAAGCGCGTGGGGTCCGGATGACCCAACAAGGGCGGCGTTTCCGTTCGCGCACGGACTCGTGCTCGCAGAAGCGGGTCACGAGGTACAAATCTTCCTTCTCGCAGAGGCCACTTCTCTGATGCGAAAGTCCATGGTTAACGCGATTCTGCCGGTTGGCTGGCCACCGCTGAGCGAAACACTCGACAAGGTTGTGGCAAGACACATTCCGATCTTTGCTTGAGGAGCGTGTTCCCGGGCCCGTGGGGTCACGGAAACAGACTTGAATCAATGGGGCGCAAAATTTGGCAATCCGGCGATTTTTGTCTCGCTCGTGGAGTGGGCAGACCGGATCATTGTAGAGTGAAAATCAGGCAATACGTCCCGGGCGGGTGAGCTATCAGCTGTCTTCGACACACCGTCAACTCCTACCATGAGAAGGCCGGTTAGTGCCGATCATCCGATTTAAGTCGGGATCGACGCGTTCCAAATGTTGGGCAACAATAATACTTCTTGGACCGGTCTCGGGTGCGACACCGGGCTCAGGGAATCCGGTTTTCAACTTCGTCGTCGGAGGCGTGTTCATAACCGCCGTTTTGGCCCAGTATTTTAAGAGAGAGCTCGCGACAAGGCGTCCGATTCGGACTGCTATATATCTCTCAGTGATTGGTGCCTTTTTCATCGCGCTTGGTGTTTGGGGCTTGGTTCTTCCTCGCTGATTTGCGGCCCGTCGCGAAGACTTAGGCCGCAAACACGCGGGGTCGGCGCAAATGGTTCACGCATGGCACGTCTGGAAGTGCGCGCTGCGCCGACCATTGGAGTCTTCCATGGTATTCCGTACCTTCATCGGATGTTCTTCCCTCAGGGTGCTCGACGGCGATTCAAAATACACCAGCAACACAATCCCCAGGACGACTAGAATCAAGCCAACAATTGATATCGGCTTTACAGGAGCGTCTTGTGGCATCGGGAACCTGCCTCGCTGGGCTTGAGGGTCCGCGTTGAATTCTTGAGAATTGTAACGTTGGGCGTGGCGATTTCAGCAGCGGTCTTACTTCAATAGTTTCATGAGGCTCAGGTTGGCGGTACCGGATGAATCGGCGGTAAGCACATCAATTGCAACAGCCCCGTGAAGCCATTCGGCGCGAATCCTAGTGTCTTTTTGACAAGCGGCGAGTCATCATTATTTGGCGACCTTTACTTTGAAGGTCACCGTGTTGGCCCCGCCGGCGTTCGTGATGACGAACTTGTACTGCCCGTCCTTCGTCGGCGTGACCTTAACCGAACACTTCGGTCCGGGCGAGTCGTCCTTAGCGACTTCCGCGCCGGAGGAGTCGTAGACGAAAAGGTGCACGTCGGTATTCTTCAGGCCGTCCGTAGTGGCCTCGAACTCTTTCCCCGCCGTGTAAGACAGGAGGTAAGCGACCTCTCCTTTGTCCTTCATGTCGATCTTCTTGCTATTGAACGCCGCCCCCTTGCCCAGGTCGGTCGGCTTGACGTCCTGCGCGGGACACAGGGTGGCGACCGCCGAACATAACTGCCACCACTGCTGTGACTAACCGAGTAATCGATTTCATTGGTGTTTCCTCCAGAGTCGGATCAGATCCGCAGCATGTATGGTAGGCCACCATGCATTAGGAAGGCATGAGGACTTCGTAAAGTTTTTACAAAGGTATACGCATGGTCGATCTCTTCGAAAAGTCTGTCAGCGCGTTGACGCAACAGCGATAAAGATTGGGAAATAAAAAAGGCCCGAGTTTTTAGGCTCGGGCCATCGTGCGATCGGATTGGGGTTAAGTTTATTGTGTAACCTATGTGTTCGGGCCGGACCCGACTAGAGGTGGCGCGCCCGGAGAGATTCGAACTCCCGACCCTCTGGTTCGAAGCCAGATGCTCTATCCAGCTGAGCTACGGGCGCGCATTATCGTAGTCCCCCGATACTAAATGACTTGCACTACGTTTTCCACTTCGGTTTCTTCGACACAATTAGGTACATTCGGTACCATTCCAGGCAATTTGAAGCCGAAGCCACACCGTTCGGCGACGTCTTTCCGGAAAGTCGTATCCTCTCTGATTTTGTCGTAGCGGTCCGTCATGTCTTTGTCCGCGTGACCCAACCAGAATTTAATGAGTCCATCCGGGCATGCCGTGTGGTTCCGAAGGTACGTGTTGCGGAAGCGGCGGAATGCATGATTTCCCGCCTTGTCGCACGGCGGAGGCCAGCTCACGGTAGCTTGTCGAAAAAGAGATAAACGGCGGCGATCCGGCCGTCCTGATACCCAGCGGACCAGCCCGCCATTGCCCGATTCCGCGGGCTCGGTAATTGGCTGATATCGGAATTCAGGGTGAGTAGCTTTGATCGCGCCCGCGATGCGGTCTATTTCGTCACGGCCACGATAGACTCCCTTGCTGGGGTCGTAGAAAACGCAATCTTCAGTGTAAATCTCGTCGATGGCGGCGCGCCGGCGAGCTGAATCGTTTTCACCGAAGACATCACGAAGATTGCGGATCAGCAAGGTCGATATGCTGTATGGCATGGCTTGTCTCCTCTCGGCATCGAGTGCGGCTTGCGATATCTTGGCGCGGAGCGCTCTCTCGTTTATCTGAAGTTGCGTTACGAAATTGCTTTTCACATCTTAGATGGCTTACAACGATATTCGTTGCAACCGCAGATGTCGACTGGATGGAACAGATAAACGACGAGCGGTAACGGGCTCGCCGGTCCGGTTAGTACCGGCAAACGCCCTAGCAAGAACCGTTGCATTGCTGACGACAAGCCGACTTCCCATTACTAATCGGTACGAATGCCGTTGGCCCCTCTGCGCTAGCAGCTCCCAACACTTTCGATCGTGGAAGAAAACCAGTTTATGGTCGTAGCGCTAAACTAGGACCGTACCACCGTCAACTACAACGGTCTGCCCAGTACCGAATCCTTCCTGCATCAAGAACAGATACGCTTGCGCGACTTCCTGCGTTTTTCAACCGCGACCCATTGCAACATCAGTGATCTGTTAGAATAGCCAGTCCAATTACCTAGGAATTTTCTATGAAACCAACCCGCTTTTTCTTGCTGCTCATCATTGCCGCCGTCTCGGCCATTCCCGCGATCGCCCAGTCGAAACCACGGTACGAAATCTACGCCATCCGCTATGCCACGTTGCCTGACTTCCCCGTCGCGGAGCTCGTGGCCGGCGCCGATCCAGTCCGCAAACTGGATATCGCCATGATGATCTGGCTGGTTCGCGGCAACGGGCGCAACATCCTAGTCGACTCCGGTTTTTATCACGACCGTTTCTTCAAGGAATGGCACGTGAATGACTTCACCAAGCCGTCCGACGCGCTAAAGCCACTCGGCTTGAAGCCCGAGGACATCACCGACGTGGTCGTTACTCACATGCACTGGGACCACTCTGATGGCGTGGATCTGTTCCCCAACGCCCGAATCTGGATTCAGAAAGATGAGTTGCAGTATTACGCCGGAGAGGCATGGCAATCAAAGGACACGCATGGCGGCATCGATCCCGAGGATGTGCTCACCCTGGTCAGGTTAAATACCCTGGGCCGGGTTGGCATGATCAATGGTGACGCGCAGGAAATTCTCCCCGGTGTTACCTGCTACACCGGAGGCCGCCACACCTACGCATCGCAATATGTCGGTGTGAACACCAGCGCAGGAACCGTGGTGCTAGCCAGCGACAACATGTATCTCTACGAAAATCTGGAAAAGCACTTGCCCATCGCGGCCACGCTCGATGCGGTGTCGAACCTGCACGCGCAAGACCGCATGAAACAACTCGCGGCCAGTTCCGGACTCATTATTCCTGGACACGATCCTGCAGTCATGACGAAGTTTCCGAATCCGGCTCCTGGGATCGCAAAGATTGAGTGACCGCCAGGCCGGAACGATAGTGCTCGAATCTGGTCCTAAAGAATCTGCTACCGCCCGAAACTTGGTCCCGGCTACCTCTCCGTGCGTTCACTCGCCGGATTGTCGGTAACGCGGAAGTGGTCCGGAGATCTTCAGCGGCATCGCGTTGCGGTCCAATAACGCACTTGTGTTGAGTGGCATATACCCGAAACAGTTCGTACCTGTTTTCGGCTGCTAACCGACAGGCTGTAAGTTCAAATCCTACCGGGGAGCCAGCCTCTCATTCTTCAATCAGTTGGGACCTGTCAGAACATCCGGTCTGTGACCGAAGGGTTGACACGCAATGGAGATGCACCTGACGCATCCTGCCCGCTCTTCGGTGAAAGGTTCAGGCAACGAATCCGCGACGGCTCGAAAGCGCTCTTCTCCTGCGCGCGCAGCTTCTTCTGCGCCAGCGGGCCTGATTTGTTCACTTCGCAGACGTTCGCTCGCAACCGAAAGCAGCGCTTCTTCGGCCCGTTTCCGGTCTTCGATGTCGGTACGTGTGCCGTACCACCGAAGAACCAGTCCCCGCTTATCGCGGAGCGGATTGTCCCGGATCAAGAACCAGCGATACCCCCCCGTCTTTTGCCCGTATTCGTGCCTCCATCTCAAAAGGAGCACCATCGGAACGCGCCCGTTCACGAGCGGCCTCCAACTTCTTCAAATCCTCGGGATGAAAGACTCGGGCAACTGCGTCTTTTGACTTCATCTCTTGAGAAGTAAGACCGATGTATTCCAGTTCTCGTCGGTTCGCAAAAACAGGGCTCCAGTCCACGTCGAAAACAAAGACCCGCTGGGGAATCGCATCGATGAGCTGTCGGAGCTCCCTTTCGCTCTTCCTTAGTTCCGCTGTCCGCTCTACAACTTTGAGTTCGGAACTAATTGAACAAGCAGTATCGCTGTAGGGACAGAGGCGATAGCAGTGACAACTTTGATCGCCCCAGAGAGCTAGTAAGTGCCATGCCAAAGAAAAATTGGACTGCCGATCGTTTCCATTGCGCTGACCATGAAGTCAATCTGGAATCCGTCGCCGTCTTTGCGTCTGCCGCGAAGTCCTAACCCCGCCCCCCACCGGGCGGATTCTTGCGTGGGCGCCACAGGCTCCCGCTGATCGGGATGTGTGGCTCGGAATCGTTCTGGCATGGAGTTCTCCGCCCGAACTCCCACTCAGTTGGCCAGCATCTATCCAAAAACGCTTTCAACTTGCGAAATCGCGCTCGTGATTGCTCCGTTTCCCTCAGTTACAACGAACGCGTCCGGCGAAAATTCAAAGAAGCCTTCGAGGAAAGTCTGGGCGGGTTTTGTATTCTGCGGTGATAGCTCATTCATCTTGATTCACCGGGATTTTGGGACTTCCAACTCTCTCAATGGAAGTAACGCTCCCAGTGGACCTCGGATGCCTGCCTTGCGATCAAATCGGAAACCGGACCGAATGCGGGAATAGCACCTCATAACTGTTAGCGAGAGGGAAAGTCGATCTCAAACCTCGGGAAGAGGCCCGTGGCGAAGACCGCGAGAAGCGCAGTGATCTAGGAAGTCCGTGGCGGCTGCTTTACCCAGGGCATAGGAGTCAGCAAGTCGCTAAGCGTGTTTGTAGGTGCCGATGTTCGGAGCAATGCTAATTGCGGCTCCTCTGCTGCTTATCGAGTATTGCATAATATAGTTACAATGGGAAAAGCTCGGCCTGCTGCCAGAAGGCCATGATCAGAGTGGGGCGGCGACGCATACGTTTCAGGGCGCGGATGGCGTGCAGGCTCAGCTCGCCAAGGTTCTTGGGGCAGAGATTGGCGACCTCGTGCTGCTTCAGGTGTCCCCAGATATATTCGGTCGGATTGAGTTCCGGGGCATAGGCGGGAAGAAATTCTAACCACAAGCGTCCGTGCTGTTGTCGTACGAAGTCCCACACGGCACGGCTGCGATGTGCCGGCAAGCCGTCCCAGACGATGAGCAGCTTGCCGGGAATATGGCGTAGCAGATGGCTGAGAAACTCGATGATCTGCGGGCTGCGAATGGCTCCGGGAAACAGCCGGAAGTAAAAGTTCCAAAAGGTGATTCCGGCGATCACCGAAAGGGTCTTCCAGGTGAAGTGATACTGCAGCACCGGCGTTTGTCCTTTGGGGGCCCAGGTGCGCATGCGGTGCGGACGCTCGCTTAGTCCACTTTCGTCGGCGAAGACGATGGTTCGCCTTTCTTTTTGGGCTTTTTTTTAATTTCCACCCAGCGCTTTTTCTTCCATTTCCGGATCTTGGTTTCATCCCGCTCGAGGGCCCGACCCACGGGCCGCTGACAACTCCAGCCCAGCTTCCGCAGGATGCGCCAAGCTTGTGAAGGGTCGTAGCGCACTGCACATTCTTCTTCGATCAGGTGCGCCACGCGCCAGGCGGTCCACAGGCTCGTTTCGTAGCCCAGCGCCTCGGGGCCGCGCTGCAGCCCGCGTTCGATGCGTCGCAGGTCTGCGGTACTCAGGCGCGGCTTGCGTCCGGCACGCCCCGCTTTCTTCAGTGCCTTCTGTCCGCCCGAAGCCAGTTGCTGGGCCCAGCGACTCACCGACTGCCGATGCACGCCCACTTGCCTGGCCACTTCCGCCTGAGGAAGGCCTTGCCGCAACAGCCCTGAGGCCAGCAAGCGCCGCTCTTCCAGTTTCTCGAAATTCCGCCGAACACCTTTTGGGTTTCCCATGCTCTGAACATAGCATAAGAATCTGTTTGTGTCACTATATTATTCAATATTCAGTAGGTGCGCACAACGTTTTTTGAGGAATCCGGCATGAGGGACTGCCAGTGGCAACTGCCTGCATTCGGGCACTCGAACCCCCGCAAAGTGCAGGAAACCCCTGTTTTCTCGTTGTTTGCGAATGGCACCCCGCTTGCGTAGTTACTACTGAGCAAAGATCGGCAGGGCCTATATTCGAAACCGACTTTTACAAGTGCTGAGGGTGCTCTTGCAAGGGATGGAAGACGCGAGTGGTCTTACCGCGCCCACGGGTCAAACTGTTGAGGGCTGCACATAAAAAATGGATCGTTCGGGTGCGCAGTGAGCGTCATCACCTGGTGATGTGACGTCGCTCACAGAAGTGAAAAGTGTTTCTGTCTTAGATGGCGAGTTCGATGAGCCTAAGACTCAAGGAGTGTCAATGAGCACAAAAACTGTGATAGCTCCCCTGCCGCTGAGCGCGTATGGGAAGGCGCGATCCACGGTCCAAGCTTCGCCGTTGAGTTCGGAGGAATTGAGAAAGACTCACGCATACTGGCGCGCCTGCAATTATCTCGCGCTCGGGATGATCTATCTCGAATCGAATCCGTTGTTAAGAGAGCCGTTGAGACCCGACCATATTAAGAACCGTCTGCTCGGGCACTGGGGGTCCAGCCCGGGTCTGGCTTTCATCTATATCCACCTGAATCGCCTGATCAAAAAATTCGATCTCGACATGATTTTCATGGCTGGCCCTGGACACGGTGCGCCGGGGGTCCTAGGGCCGGGGTATCTGGAGGGTACCTACTCTGAAATATATCCCGAAAAGAGTGAGGACGAAGTCGGTCTGCTCGGGTTCTTTAGGCAGTTTTCCTTCCCCGGCGGCATCGGTAGTCACTGCACGCCGGAGACTCCCGGTTCGATCCACGAAGGAGGCGAGCTGGGCTACGTGCTTTCCCACGCCTGCGGCGCAGCATTCGACAATCCAGAGTTGATCGTCGCGGCGGTGGTTGGCGATGGCGAATCTGAAACCGGCCCCCTCGCAACCTCTTGGCACATCAGCAAGTTTCTGAATCCTATTCGCGACGGAGCAGTACTGCCAATCCTGCATTTAAACGGCTACAAGATTAACAATCCGACTCTGCTGGCGCGCATATCCCACGAAGAACTGGAAGACTTACTGCGGGGCTACGGGTGGACGCCCTACTTCGTCGAAGGTTCCGATCCTGACACGATGCATCAGGCGATGGCTGCGACCGTCGAACACTGCGTTCTCGAAATCCAGAAGCACCAACGGGAATGCCGGGAGACCGGCGTAGCCAAGCGCCCACGCTGGCCCATGATCGTGCTGCGCTCTCCGAAAGGCTGGGGCGCACCGCAGGAGGTAGGCGGTCACCGCCTCGAAGGCTTCTGGCGTGCGCATCAGGTGCCGTTGACCGACGTGAAGAAGAACCCCGAACAGTTGCGCATCCTGGAGAAGTGGATGCGCGACCAAAGGCCTGAAGAGTTATTTGACGAGAACGGCAGGTTGATTCCTGAACTGAAAGAGCTTGCGCCGAAGGGAAACCGCCGAATGAGTGCGAACCCGCATGCCAATGGCGGAGTCCTCAAAAAGTCGCTGCGCTTGCCTGACTTTTGCGACTACGCGCTCAAGGTGGATCAGCCGGGAAGCATCGAAGCCGAGAATGTCCCACCCTTGGGAAACTTCCTGCGCGACGTGATGAAGTCGAACATGAACAACTTCCGCGTGTTCGGCCCGGACGAAACCACCTCGAACAAACTGCAAGCAGTCTATCAGGCCGCCAAGAAGTTCTGGATCGCCGAATACTTCCCCGAAGATCAAGATGGCAGCGAACTGGCGACGGACGGACGGGTCATCGAGATGCTCAGCGAGCACACCATGGAAGGAATGCTTGAGGGCTATCTGCTCACCGGGCGCCATGGTTTCTTCTCCTCCTATGAAGCCTTTGTCCATGTCATCGATTCCATGTTCAACCAGCACGCCAAGTGGCTGTCCATCTGCAACCATTTGTCCTGGCGTCAGAAGATCGCGTCTCTGAACCTGCTGATCACTTCGACGGTTTGGCGGCAGGACCATAATGGTTTCACGCACCAGGATCCGGGGTTCCTGGACGTGGTGCTGAACAAGAGCGCCGCAGTCACGCGCATTTACCTCCCGCCGGACGTCAACTGCCTGTTGTCGGTGGCCAATCACTGTCTGCGGAGCGAGAACTACATCAACGTGATCGTTTCCGACAAGCAGCTGCATCTTCAGTACCTGAACATGAATGCAGCGATCGAGCACTGCACCAAGGGCATCGGCATCTGGGACTGGGCCAGTAACGACCAGGGAAGCGAACCCGACCTGGTAATGGCTTCCGCTGGAGATATCCCGACGCAGGAAGCCTTGGCTGCAACGGTGCTGCTGCGCCAGGAATTTCCTGATATCAAGATCCGTTTCATTAACGTTGTCGATCTTTTCAAGCTGCAACCGAGCACGGAACATCCGCACGGTTTGACCGACGCGGACTTCAACTCTCTTTTCACCTGCGATAAACCGATCATTTTCAATTTTCACGGTTATCCCTGGTTGATCCATCGCCTGACTTACGGACGTAAGAACAAAGCTATACACGTGCGCGGGTACAAGGAGAAAGGCAACATCAATACACCAATGGAATTGGCCATCAACAACGAGACCGATCGCTTCAGCTTGGCCATCGACGCCATCGACCGCGTCCCGCGGTTGCAGAACATCGGTGGCCATGCCAAGGAGAAATTTCGCAACGCCCAGATTGCTTGCCGGGCCTACGCCTACAAGCATGGCATCGACAGCCCTGAGGTTACCGGATGGCGCTGCCCCGAAGAGTCAGCCTAACCGGATCGAATGTAGGGGATGGTTACGCACGAGCGAACCGGTCACCTTGGATTTGTTCGGTGGAGAGTGGGCCGCCGGAGAGAGGCGGCGAAAGGACTCTGATTCTCAATGAGCATAGCAACCGTTTTCTCCAGTTCTACCGTGCCGCAAACAATGGATCTGACCTGTGTCAACACCATTCGTACACTCTCCATGGATGGGGTCCAGGCTGCTAATTCGGGGCATCCCGGGACTCCTATGGCCTTGGCGCCGGTGGCTTACTGTCTCTGGCAGCAGTTCCTTCGCTTCGACCCGCAAGATCCCGTGTGGCCGAACCGTGACCGCTTCGTGCTGTCGATCGGGCACGCATCCATGCTGCTCTATTCCCTGCTGCACTTGACCGAAGTCCGGGCTGTCAGCAAAGACTACGAAACTCTCGGTGAAGTATCGGTGCCGCTTGATTCCCTCAAGGCGTTCCGACAGTTGGACAGCCGCTGTCCGGGACATCCCGAGTACCGCTGGACGTCGGGCGTCGAGACCACCACGGGGCCGCTCGGCCAGGGTGTCGCCACCAGCGTCGGCATTGCCGTCGGCCGGCAGTGGCTGTCTGCGCGTTATAACCGCCCAGGCTTCGAGGACCTGTTCGACTTCAACGTTTACGCGCTTTGCGGGGATGGATGCATGATGGAAGGCATCTCCAGCGAGGCGGCATCGCTCGCTGGACACCTGCGACTTTCGAATCTCTGCTGGATCTACGACAACAACCACATCACGATCGAAGGCAACACTTCCCTGGCGTTTACGGAAGACGTGGCCACGCGTTTTATCGGTTACGGCTGGAACGTGACGCGGGTTGGAGACGCAAACGACCTCGAGATGTTGGCCCGCGCGTTTCGAACCTTTCAGAGCACCAAGGATCGGCCCACGTTGATCATCGTGGACAGCCACATCGGATACGGCGCGCCGCACAAACAAGATACTAGCGGGGCCCACGGCGAACCTCTGGGCGAGGAGGAGATCCGGCTCGCCAAGCGCAATTACGGCTGGCCGGAAGACAAACAGTTTTACGTGCCGGACGGCGTCTACGATCACTTCCGTCAAGGCATCGGAAAGCGCGGCAAGCAGCTTCGCGACGCCTGGTTCGCGCGAATCGGCGACTATCGCAAGCAGTACCCCGAGCTCGCCGAAGAATTATTCCGCATGCAGCACCGCCAACTCCCGGAGGGCTGGGACCGCGACTTGCCAGAATTCCCCGCAGACCCGAAAGGTCTGGCAACTCGCGAGTCCTCGGCCGAGGTGCTGAATGCAGCCGCCAAGAACATTCCCTGGTTGATCGGAGGGGCCGCGGATCTCGCACCCTCCACCAAGACTCGTATCACGCAGGAGGGCGCCGGTGATTTCTCGGCGGAGAATTATGCCGGACGCAATTTTCACTTCGGAATTCGTGAACACGCCATGGGTGCCATACTGAACGGAATGAGTTTGGTGAAAGTCCGCCCGTTCGGCGCGGGATTTTTCATCTTTGTCGATTACATGCGAGGCTCTCTCCGTTTAAGCGCATTGATGGAGCTTCCCGTGATTTACGTATTCACTCACGACTCGATTGGAGTTGGCGAGGATGGCCCCACCCACCAGCCCATCGAACACCTCGCCCACATGCGTGCCATGCCCGGTCTGATAATGATCCGTCCCGCGGACGCGAATGAGGTGAGAGAGTCCTGGAAAGTAATACTCCAACTACATCACGAGCCGGCGGTGGTCGTACTCACCCGCCAAGCCTTGCCGACAATTGACCGGGCAAATTACGCCCCCGCCTCCGGCCTGGCCCGGGGAGCATATGTTCTCGCGGATGCCTCGGGTGGAAACCCAGAGGTGATTCTCATCGGCACTGGGAGCGAAGTTTCCCTCTGTGTGGAAGCCTACGAACAATTGAAGAAGGAGGGCGTCCGGGCACGGGTGGTTAGCATGCCGTCGTGGGAGTTGTTTGATGTTCAGGATAAAAGCTACCGCGAATCTGTTTTTCCGCCGCGCGTAAAGGCAAGAGTGTCAGTAGAGGTGGCATCTGATTTTGGCTGGAGCAAGTACACTGGCTCCGAAGGGTGCAACATCTGCATCGAAACCTTTGGAGCTTCGGCGCCACTGAAGCAACTGTTGAAGAAGTTCGGTTTCAACGTGGAAAATGTCGTAGCTGCGGCGAAGAGCCAGATTTCGCAACACCAAACTAAGGGCTAAAAGGGAACTGGATATGAAAGTGGGTGTCGGCGCGGATCACGGCGGGTTCGAAATGAAGCAGCAACTCGCCCAGTTGTTGGCAACAGCAGGCTACCAGGTGGTCGATTTCGGCAACAAGGTATTTGACGCCGACGATGACTATCCTGATTTTGCGATCCCTCTTGCCCATGCTGTGGCATGTGGCGACGTTGAGCGTGGCATTTTAGTGTGCGGCAGCGGCGTGGGTGCCTCCGTGGCTGCCAACAAGGTGATTGGCGCGCGCGCGGCACTCTGCCACGATGACTTTTCAGCACGCCAAGGGGTGGAGGATGATGATCTGAACATTCTCTGCTTCGGAGGCCGTACCATGGGGATCGCTGTTGCCTGGGATTGCACGACGAATTTCCTTGGTGCAAGGTTCAGTGGTGCAGACAGACATCGTCGTCGGCTGGCCAAGGTCACTCAGTTTGAAGCTAGCAAGATGGCCGCATCACGCGATGGCAGGCAGCTCCAGACTTTTGAGTTTGAAGAATAGGAGACGACAATGAAATTGCTTGATTCCTTGAAGAAATACACGACTGTTGTAGCGGATACGGGGGACATTGAGGCCATTGCCCGCCACCGGCCGCAGGATGCTACCACCAATCCCTCGCTTCTTTTCAACGCCGCCCAAATGCCGGTTTACCGCCACCTAGTGGATGAGGCGACCGAACTTGCTCTCGAACGCGGCGGCGGTCATGCAGAAATGGCGGAAGAATTCATTGATCGCCTTTTCGTCTCTTTTGGAAGTGAGATTCTAAAGGTGGTTCCCGGCCGCGTCTCTACAGAGGTTGC
The DNA here is from genome assembly GCA_963703675.1 of uncultured Acidobacteriota bacterium. Taxonomy (GTDB): domain Bacteria; phylum Acidobacteriota; class Terriglobia; order Acidiferrales; family UBA7541; genus Palsa-295. The sequence goes on from CAVPFH010000025.1 coordinate 73,967, forward strand.
TGCCAGCCTGAGCTTCGACACCGCGGCGACCATCGCTAAGGCGCGCAAGCTCATCTCACTGTATGAGAAGAAAGGAGTGGCGCGCGAACGCATCTTGATCAAGATCGCCAGCACCTGGGAGGGTATCCGTGCAGCCGAGCTCCTTGAGAAGGAAGGCATTCACTGCAATCTGACGCTTCTCTTCAGCTTCGCACAATCGATCGCGTGCGCCGAGGCCAAGGTAACTTTGATTTCGCCATTCGTCGGCCGCATTTACGATTGGTACAAGAAGGAAGGTGGCGGCAACTTAATTCCGGAGGACCAGGATCCCGGCGTTGCGTCCGTCACTCGCATTTACAACTACTACAAGAAATTTGGTTACAAGACACAGGTTATGGGGGCAAGTTTCCGGAATCTGAATCAGATCGTTCGCCTGGCCGGGTCCGATTTGCTCACCATCAGTCCGGACCTTCTTGACAAATTAGAACAGGCCGACGGGGTTGTGGATCGCAAACTCGACCCGGCAAAAGCGCAGGCGAGCAAGGAAGAACACATTCACCTGGACGAGAAGACCTTCCGCTGGATGCACAACGAGGACGCCATGGCGACGGAAAAACTCGCCGAGGGCATCCGTAAGTTCAACAGCGACGCCTGCCATCTGGAAGACTACGCGCTCTCCAAGGTGACCCAAACAGCGGCGTGAAAAAAAACTGAACTGGCCTATCAACGTATGAAAATTCTCGTGCTCAACTCGGGTTCCAGCAGCCAGAAAGCCTGCTTGTACGAAATTGGCGAGGCTCTTCCGACTCATGCACCGGCCTGCCTCTGGGAGGGGAGGATCGAGTGGGGTAGCGATAACGCCGCGATTAAGGTGAGGAATTCAAAGGGGATCGTTCAAAAAGAACAACTAACGGTCGCATCGCGGGAGCAAGCTATCAGGCATTTATTGAGGACGCTCGTGAGCGGGAGTGCGCGTGCCATAACTTCCGCCTCCGACATTGATGCGGTGGGACACCGCGTGGTCCATGGTGGCCCCCATTTCGAGGATCCAGTGGTAATCACGCCTGAGGTGTACGCGGCAATCGCCAGCGTGTCCGCATTTGCGCCATTGCACATTCGCGCCGAGTTGGATGGCATGAAGATTGTGGAGAATCTTCGTGGCGATGTTCCGCAGATGGCCGTTTTCGACACAGGTTTTCATCGTCAAATGCCGCTATCGGCGGCAATCTACCCTGGCCCTTATGCGTGGTTCGAGGGCGGCATTCGCCGCTACGGATTCCACGGGATCAATCATCAGTACTGTGCCGAGCGGGCGGCGCAGATGCTCGGAGCGGATGTGAAAGCTCTAAGAATTGTGAGTTGCCACCTTGGGAACGGTTGTTCAGTCACCGCAATCCGCGACGGCCAGAGCATTGATACAACAATGGGCTTCACACCGTTGGAGGGTCTGATGATGGGGACACGCTCCGGGTCGGTGGATCCAGGAATTTTGACTTATCTTATGCGCCAGGGCCAGCTGGACTCGCAGGGCATCGACAAGGTGTTGAACGAAAAATCAGGGCTGCTCGGAGTTTCGGGCCTCTCAAGCGACATGCGCGACATCCTGACGGGTATTGAGCAAGGTCACAAGCGAGCGAAGCTGGCGTTCGACATCTATGTGCATCGTCTGCGAGCGGCCATCGGTGGCATGGCCGCTATTCTGGGCGGAATGGACGTTCTGGTGTTCACCGCCGGAGTGGGCGAGAACTCCGCTGAGGTACGAGCCGCGGCCTGCCGTGGATTGGAATTTCTCGGCCTCAGACTCGATTGTAAAACGAACGCACGACCTTCTCTCGATCAGGAAATCTCCACGGCAGATTCAAGTGTGCGCGTCCTGGTGATTCGGGCTGAGGAAAATTGGGCTATCGCTAAAGAATGTTGGAAGCTGGCGCAGGCCGGGACACCAGCGGCGACGACACCCCAATCGTTCGGCGAGAAATTGAGGGTTTGAATGTTGCGTAGTACCGATTTCAGATAACACAGATCAAAAGGACCTCCAATGAGCACAAAAGCTGTTAAAACCGCGGAAAGCGCTGGGGTCACCCCTAGAACGCCAGAAGAATGGCGCGTTTCGGAACTTCTCAAACAGTACGGATGCGGCCCTATCCCATTTGTCGGCTCGGAAAATGCACTATACGAACGGCATCTGGTCTTCGACCGCGTAATCGACCCAAAGGTCGCCACAGCGCGAGAGCGTTTTGAGGCGGTTGCGCATTCGATTCGAGATGTCCTCGCACAACGCTGGGTGTTGACCAGGAGTACCTATAACAGAGCCAATTCCAAACGCGTTTATTACCTGTCCTTGGAATTTCTTCTTGGGCGTTCTCTTGCCAACAACATAGGCAACCTCTTGCTTAGCCCGTTGCTTCAGTATGCGGTGAAGGAGAAAGAACTCGATTGGCTCAAGCTAATTGAAGAGGAACCCGACGCAGGCCTCGGCAACGGAGGTCTGGGGCGGCTCGCGGCTTGTTTTCTGGACTCGATGGCCACAATGGAATTGCCAGCCACAGGCTACGGTCTTCGGTACGAGTACGGTATGTTCAAGCAATCCATTGTGGATGGATGGCAAAAGGAACATCCAGACAATTGGATCCGCATGGGTGACCCCTGGGAGATCGTGCGGCCTCCTGAAATGGTGGAAGTAAAGCTAGGATGCTCGTTCAAATTGATCGGCGGCAGCATTCAGGTTCTACGCGGACGGCCGTCAACCCTGATCGGCATTCCGTTTGACCGACCTGTCGTAGGCTACGGAGGAAAAACGATCAACACACTGCGGCTGTGGGCCGCAGCTGCGCCAAACTACTTCGATTTCCATGAATTTGGTACCGGTGATTTCGTGGGAGCCCTGGGGGACACGCTTGAGGCGGAGTCGCTCACGCGCGTGCTGTATCCCGACGACTCAACGACGATTGGGCAAGGACTACGATTCATCCAGGAATACTTCCTGGTGGCGTGCTCACTCGCGGACATCGTGCGGCGATTCCGACGGTTCAATAACGATTGGGACAAGCTACCCGAGAAGGCAGCAATCCAGCTCAATGACACGCATCCCGCATTGGCGGTGGCCGAGTTGATGCGAATCCTGCTCGATGAGGCCCACTTTGGATGGGACCAGGCGTGGGATTTGACGAAGAAGACGCTCGCTTATACAAATCACACCTTGCTGCCGGAAGCGCTCGAGAAATGGCCTGTCGAGTTGTTCGAGATGTTTATTCCCCGTCATCTAGAGATCGTTTACGAGGTCAACCGGCATCTTCTCGACGAGGTTCGACTTCGCTTCCCCGGCGATGACAGAAGCGTGGCTCGCGTCAGCCTTGTCGAAGAAGGCAGCCAGCGCAAGATCCGCATGGCCAACCTGGCAATCGTCGGCTCGCATAGTACCAACGGTGTCGCTGCAGTTCACTCCAAACTTCTGCGGACGGCCACGGTGAAGGATCTCGCGGAGATGTACCCGGAGCGCTTCAATAACAAAACCAACGGGGTGACACCGCGACGCTGGTTGCTCGGGACAAATCCCGACCTGGCCAGCGCAATCACACAGGTCATTGGGGATCACTGGATTACTGACCTAAGCCAGCTCAATAAACTGAAACCATTTGCCGAGGACCCCGGCGCTCGTGAGCTGTTCCATGCGTCAAAGCGCAGTGCCAAGGAACGGTTTGCAAACTGGCTCAAATCGACGTCGGGGCAGATCGTGGATCCGGACACCATCTTCGACTGCCAGGTCAAGCGCATCCACGAATACAAAAGGCAACTTCTGAACGCGCTACGGATCGTCGTCATCTATAACCGGCTGCGAGAAAACCCTGGCGTGGAGATGGTCCCTCGTACATTCTTCTTTGCTGGTAAAGCGGCGCCGGCGTACCGCTTGGCCAAGCTAATCATAAAGTTCATCAACAATCTGGCAGGCACGATTGACGAAGACCCCGCTATTCGCGGTCGACTCAAGGTCGTTTTTCTGCCCGAATACAACGTTTCGCTGTTGGAACGGCTTCTTCCCGCCAGCAACGTCTCAAACCAGATCTCGACCGCCGGCTACGAAGCCAGCGGAACAAGCAACATGAAATTCATGATGAATGGAGCACTGACGGTCGGCACGCGGGATGGCGCAACGATCGAGATGGCCGAAGAGGCCGGTGAGGAGAACTTGTTCCTATTCGGCCTCACGGTAGAGCAAGTCGAAAATAGCCGTGGGTGGTACAACCCGCACTGGCACTACGACAATGAGCCGGATACGCGAGCAGCGCTGGATCTCATCTTCTCCGACTATTTCAGCCGCAACGAACCTGGCATCTTCTCTCCGATACGCGACACTCTTCTTACGAACGGCGATCACTACATGCACCTGGCGGACCTCACTTCGTATTGCCGGGCGCAAGAAGCAGTAGGCGCGTTATATGCAAATCCGGGTGAATGGGCGCGGACAGCGATCATGAACGTGGCGAGCTGTGGGAAATTCTCCAGCGATCGCACCATTGCTGAATACAATCGCGACATCTGGAAGGCAGAACCATGCCCAATCCCATAGAAGCACGTTCTGCTGAACGTGAGCCGAAGCAAAACTCGGTTTCGCCACTCGCTGGTAAACCCGCACCGAAGGAACTGCTGGTGGATGTCGCTCGGCTGGAGAGGGAGTATTTCGACCGACGCCCGGATCTGCAAGACCCCAACCAGCTTGTCAACTTTGGCACGAGCGGCCACCGTGGCTCGCCCTTTCAGGGCACTTTCACCGAAGCGCACATCGTTGCTATCACGCAGGCAATTTGCGACTACCGGCGATTGCAAGGAACGGACGGTCCGCTTTATATGGGTAAAGACACCCACGCGCTGTCCGGTCCTGCACAGCGAACCGCCCTTGAGGTGCTGGCCGCGAATAACGTGGAGACCATCATTCAGCAAAACGACGGTGTGACACCCACGCCCGTCATCTCACGAGCCATTCTTGTGTACAACCGCGATCGCAAAGAACATTTGGCTGATGGCATTGTCATTACGCCTTCGCACAATCCGCCCGAAGACGGAGGGGTTAAGTACAACCCGCCGAATGGAGGACCTGCCGATACTGATGCGACGCATTGGGTGGAAACGAGGGCAAACGAATTATTGCGCGCCGAGAACACGGGCGTAAAGCCATTGGCCTTCAACATAGCGTTGGCGGCATCCACTACGCACGAAGAAGATCTGATGTTGCCATACGTTCGTGATCTCAAGAACGTTGTGGATGTGGAGGCCATCCGCAACGCAAAGTTAAAGCTGGCCGTGGATCCTCTTGGCGGCGCCGCCCGGCCATATTGGGAGCGAATCAATGCGATTTACGGGCTGGAGATTGCGGTCGTTAATCCCGTGATTGACCCCACCTTCTCGTTTATGACCGTAGATCATGACGGCAAAATCCGCATGGATTGTTCCAGTCCTTACGCGATGGCTAGACTCGTCGCCTTGAAAAACCAATACCAAGTTGCTTTTGCGAACGATCCAGATTCGGACCGGCACGGAATTGTCACCCCGTCAGCCGGTCTGATGAACCCGAACCATTACCTCGCTGTCGCGATACGGTACTTGCTCAGGCATCGGCCAGAATGGCGTAAGGACGCTGCAATAGGCAAGACACTGGTGAGTAGCAGCATGATCGACAACGTCGTCAGAAAGCTCGGTCGAGATTTGCGCGAAATGCCCGTGGGGTTCAAGTGGTTTGTACCGGGCCTATTAGGAGGCTCGTGCTGTTTCGGTGGAGAAGAGAGTGCTGGCGCGAGTTTTCTTCGCCTCGACGGAACCGTTTGGACGACGGACAAGGACGGCCCGATTATGGATCTTCTGGCCGCTGAGATTACGGCCCGCACTGGCAAGGATCCAGGCGAGCACTACAATGAGCTAGTAGCGGAGTTTGGCACTTCTTACTACACGCGCATCGACGCGCCGGCCTCTCCTGAGCAGAAAAGCAAATTGCAAAAGCTCTCGCCAGAAGCGGTTAAGGAATCGGGTCTCGCAGGCGAGCCGATTCTGGCCAAGTTGACGCAGGCGCCTGGCAATAATGCCCCGATTGGAGGGCTGAAGGTCGTGGCGAAAAGCGGCTGGTTCGCAGCCCGGCCCTCTGGGACAGAGAACATCTACAAAATTTATGCAGAGAGCTTCAAGAGCGAGCAGCATCTGGACTCGATTGTGGCTGAGGCCCAGGAGATAGTGAACAATGCATTGCGTTCATCCGCGGCGATCCGGCAATGAGCTCCCGAGGCGAGGTGCCTATGCTTCCGCCGTTTCCGTCCGAATACCGCAGTTCTGGCATTCTGCTGCACGTTACCTCTTTGCCTGCGCCTTACGGTGTCGGCGACCTGGGACCATCAGCGTTTTCGTGGGTCGACCGCCTCCAAGACAGTGGGCAGGGGTGGTGGCAGGTATTGCCGCTTGGGCCCACCGGTTATGGAAATTCGCCATATCAATCACTATCTTCCTTCGCGGGCAATGGCCTGCTCATCAGCCCCGACTACCTCATCTCGGACGGACTTCTAAAGGCGAGTGACTGCGCATCCAAGTTTCCTTCCGATCTGGTCGACTACGATTCCGTTATTCCTTTCAAAGAGAAGCTGATCGAAACCGCATGGGCGAGATTCATTTCCGGCGAGCGCAGCGATCTCCGCCCCGATTATGAGGATTTCTGCGCAACACAGGACACTTGGCTGGAGGACTATGCCCTATTTCGGGCGCTAAAGAACAACTTCCGCGGCTCCTATTATCTTGAGTGGCCCGACGATTTAGTCCAGCGCAAACCTGCCGCTTTAGCCAAGGCGCGCTGTGAGCTTGCCAATGAAATTGGCCGGTATCGTTTCGAACAATTTCTGCTACTGCGCCAAGCAGAGCAGCTGAAGGAATACGCCCATGCCAAGGGCATTCGTCTGATTGGTGACCTGCCATTCTTTGCTTCACCGGATTCCAGCGATGTGTGGGCGAGTCCCGAGTTGTTCCTGCTGGACGAGCAGCGGCGGCCCCGCTTCATCGCTGGAGTACCGCCCGATTATTTCAGCGCGGTCGGGCAGCTGTGGGGTAATCCTGTCTATAACTGGGATGCGCTTCGTTCAACGGGGTACCGATGGTGCCTTGATAGGATTCGCACTTTGCTGAGCCACGTAGACGTCATTCGACTGGACCACTTCCGTGGTTTCGCGGCCGCATGGCACGTGCCAGCCGGCGCCCACACCGCGCAGTCCGGCGAATGGATGCCAGGGCCAGGAGCCAGTCTCTTTCAGGCGATCCGACAAGAACTAGGACATTTGCCATTTATCGCGGAGGATCTGGGCATCATCACCGCGGACGTAGCATCACTAAGGGATCAATTTCAAATACCTGGCACGCGAGTCCTGCAGTTCGCGTTCGATGGTCGCCCTGACAATCTGTATCTTCCGCACAATTTTGTCAGCAACACGGTCGCGTACACCGGCACACATGACAACCCGACAACTAGCGAGTGGTATGAACAGTCGCCCGATTCCCAGCAACAAACTTTGTCGAGCTATCTCAGGCGCCGTCTGGTGAATAGCGCGGAGGCTGCACCAGCGCTGATCGAACTAGCATGGTCATCCGTGGCAGCTTTGACCATTGCGCCGTTACAGGACGTTTTTGACCTCGGCACCGGGGCTCGGATGAACGTACCCGGTCGGGCGAACGGCAATTGGCGCTGGCGCTTCACCGACAAGATGCTATCGACAACCGCGTTCGAATGGCTGCGCGATTTGACCAAGAGCTCGAAGCGCTGCGCGACATCAAGCGCTCCTCTGGGCAAATCGCAAGACGCTACATTTATGCGAACGAATTGTTCATAAGCGTCCCAACAGTGACAAGGCGCGTTCCTCGCAGATGCGGGTAAAAGGTAGCTCCCGGCACGAATGGGTAATCCAAGCCGAGAATACAGATTCACAAAAATGTGAATAGGGTGAGCCATGAAGCAGTCGCTACCAGACAACCGCACATCGGATGCAACGCCGGCGAAAAATTCATCCCCGAAGCGCCCGCGATGGGGACAAACAGAAGGGACGCCATTACCGCTGGGCGCCACGTGGATCGAAGAGGAGCGGGCCTTCAACTTTGCAGTTTATGCGGAACATGCAGAAAACGTAACGCTGTCGCTCTATTCCGCTGACGAGCTGGTAAACCCGATCCTGACCTTCCGATTCGATTTTCTCCGTAACAAGTCCGGACGAATCTGGCACTGCAGGCTCCCGCTCAATGAAATGCGCGGTGCTCGCTATTATGCCTACTCGATCTCTGGACAGGCGGTTTCTGAGCTTCAGAGGTTTTATGCGGAAAAGGTGTTGCTGGATCCCTATGCTAAATCTGTGCTCTTTCCGCCCGGCTTTGAGCGGAATCGCGCAATTGGGCCCGGTCCCAATGCTGGGAAAGCACCGCTGGGGGTCCTCACTGGCCATGATATCGCCTTCGATTGGACCGGAGACGTTTCACCTCGCCACGAGTCGGACGCGATCATCTACGAACTACATGTAAAGGGCTTTACGAAAAACCCAAATTCTGGCGTGCATCGTTCGCACGCCGGCACTTACTCCGGTCTGGTGGAAAAGATTCCGTATCTTCAGGAACTCGGGATAACGGTCGTCGAATTGATGCCCATATTTCAACGCGACCCTCAAGAGCCTGATTATTGGGGCTATATGCCATTGAACTTCTTCGCGCCGCACGCGCAGTATGCCTCCACTCGTGATGAAGACGGGCAGCATATTGAATTCAAGAAAATGGTCATGGCCCTCCATAAAGCAGGCATCCGCGTCGTGCTTGATGTCGTCTATAACCATACGTGCGAGGGCGACCATCGTGGCCCGACCTATAGCCTTAAGGGTTTCGACCCTGGCTATTACATGCCGTCTGTCGATCCGCGAAACCCGTACGCCAATTACTCGGGCACTGGCAACACCTTGAACTTCAGCCAGGCGCACGTGCGCAAAATGGTGCTGGATAGTCTGCGGTATTGGAAAGACGAAATGCACGTTGATGGATTCCGTTTCGATTTGGCGTCCGTGTTCAGCCGGAATGCCGACGGGAGTCTCAATTGGGGAGATGCTCCGATTTTCAGCGAAATTGCTGATGATCCGGAGTTGGGCCAACTCTGGCGAGTGACATTAATCGCAGAACCGTGGGACGTCGGCGGCTATCAGCTCGGGCGCGGATTCCCGGGAGTAACTTGGCTCCAATGGAACGCGCGGTTTCGTGACGATGTCCGCCGTTTTGTCAAAGGCGACGCCGCCATGGTGCCAGACCTGATGCGACGTATCTACGGCAGCGATGATTTATTTCCCGACAGCCGCGCCGACGCCTACCACCCCTTTCAAAGCGTGAACTATATCAACTCCCACGACGGCTTCACCCTGTACGATCTCGTTTCTTACAACCAGAAAAATAACTGGAAGACCGGCCATAACAACCAAGATGGCACGGTCGAAAACTACAGTTGGAACTCTGGCCACGAAGGAGACGAGGGTGCGCCAGCAGCGGTCTTGGACCTTCGTCGGAAACAGACCAAAAACCTCTGCTGTCTGCTTTTACTATCTAACGGCATCCCCATGTTCCGAGCCGGAGATGAGTTTCTGAAAACGCAATTTGGCAATAACAATCCTTATAACCAGGACAATGAAATCAGCTGGTTGGATTGGAGCCAACAGCGGGCGAATCAGGATATTTTTCGTTTCTTCAAAAGCATGATCACCTTTCGGAAGTCGCATCCTTCTCTGTGTCGCAGCAGATTCTGGCACGAGGACGTCTCTTGGTATGGCACTGGTCCTGCGGTCGATTTATCTCCGGATTCGCGAAGCTTGGCGTTCTGTCTGCATGGCGCGTCCCAGGCGGATGACGACATCTATGTAATGATCAATGCATACTGGGAAGAGCTGCCGTTCCGCATCCAGGAAGGTACGCCGCAAGATTGGGTAAGAATCG
>CAVPFH010000026.1:0-24626 GCA_963703675.1 uncultured Acidobacteriota bacterium
CGCGAGGAGCTCCTTACCCGTGCCGGTTTCACCCGTGATTAGCACGTTTACATCGCAGGGAGCAATCTTCTGGGCCAGGGCGAAAAGTTCCTGCATTGACGCCGAGGTTCCGATCAGATCGTGGAGTTTTCCAGCGCTGCGTGCGCTGGCGCGAAGACGTTCGAGTTCACGTTCCGCTGCGCGCATTTTGTGAGCGCGCTGCAAAATAAGTCTGAGTTCGACGATGTTCGGAGGACTGGTGATTGTGTCGTAGGCTCCGCATTCCAGAAGCTGCGCTGTGAGCGAGCGCTCTTCTTCGTGGCAGAGTGCGATTACAGGAGGGCGATTCGGGGAACGGCGAATTTCGTCGATCAGCGCGAACCCGCCCTCGGAATTTCCATCCTCGGCGCGAAAATCAAGCAATACGACATCACAACGATCTTTCCACTCGCCCCACTTATTTGTCTCAAAGTCACCAATATGCTGAGCCCCGAAACCTTCTCCCAGCGCACGGCCCATCGCTTCGGCTAAAGCGGAATCTTTGCCCATCAGACACAATCGTATCGTCTGGTCAAAAGCCATTCATCCTCCTACAGTGAACACCTGAGAGTCGGTTTCTAGCGCAGTTTCCCTTTGTCCCAAGCTGCCTGTACGCTGGAAAAGGGGGTGCTCGAATAGAGACTCAATCGAGCTTTAGGCCATCAGTAGTAACTATCCGGCACCTTCAACACTGCGTGATGGTGAGATAAAGGGCACGTCCACTACCAAAGACAGGCGTCACCCTTCGTTAACGGTCATTGTTTAAGTGTCTATTTTGCATTGGGTTGCGGCGGTCACTTTTTCGTACTGGTAATACTGGAGGCTGCTCAGGCAAAGACTAGGGGAAACTACTGAGACATTTGGTCTAAAGAATTACCTTCGATCGGACGGGGTTTGCCATATATCGATCGTACGCATATTTCCCGATGCCTGACTCAGGGGTTTGCCGGAGGGGTCGACTGGACTCCTACCAGGATGTCAACGGCAACAGGCTTCCCCCCTCGAATGGCGGGCATGAACTTCCATTTGCCGAGGGCGAGCCGGGCAGCCTCATCCATTTCCGGCACCAGACCTCGGTAGACCTGGACGTCGCTAACCGAGCCGTCATCGCCGATGACGGCCTTAAGCACGATCAGCTTCCTTCGTTTACCTTCCGGGACGGGCAACCTCATGAAGTCAAACTTGGTTGTCGGCTGGGGAGGCAATAACGCCTGCTCCATGTGAATGACGGTCGAGCGCACATCTGATGAGGCCGTGTTTTGCACGACGGCGCCGTGCGGGCAATATTCGAGGTTCCAGCTGCCCCCGGGCATTTTTACGAAAATCGTATAAATTTTGCCGCAGGTTAGCGCGTTGTATTCGGCCAAACCTCCGCCGCCCACTGGACCGCTGGCCACGACAGTTTCGTTCTTGCGAATATTCGGCATCGAGATCACCGGAACAACCATTTCTTCTGGCGAGAGTGGCGTACCGGACAGCGTTCCGTCGCCGTTCCCCGTGCCCCCGCGCCCTTCCACGCTTACTGGCAAAGTGTTCGTCGAATTCCCGCCGCCCCCGCCAGAATTTCCGTGGCCAAGTCCGACGCTTCCGTCGCCACCTGTTCCTTCTTTACCGCTGCCGCCTCCTCCGACTACGCCATTCGGACTGCCGCCAGGCGAGCCTGGCTGGCCGCCATTAGGAGATACAGAAAAATCGCCCCAGCGATTGCCGGGAGGCAGCACAACATTCGATCCGGCACCTGCGGGATCAATTCCAATTGCCAAGAGGTCCTTGCTATCACCGCCTGCGGGCACTTCCGGCGCGCCATTCGATACTTGGCCTTGACCGTGTCCATTATCTGCTCGGACTGGTGTCGCATACGTGCCTGACGGAATCATCAGTTGTGGCTGCGCAACAGTTGGCATGACGGCCGTCGCCAGCGGAGCCTGAGGAGGCGCCTCGACCGGCGCCGTTTGCGAGCCGTATGTCTTTTTCGCCTGGATCGGCTTGGCGTTCGTAGGATCAAAGTTGATCTTCGGTTTCGGAATATCTGGATTTCCAGGCAGAATCATTGGCAATTTGACGTCATCCTGAATGCGCAGGTCCGGCGGGGAATTGCGTTGCCAGATTGTTTGCCGCTTATTATCAGGGCGAGCTGGTTTCGAAACTGCAGTTAGATTTTTGAGCGCTGCCGTGCTTCCCAACGCCGGTGCTTCGAGCTTAAGGCCCTCGCCAGGGCGTCCGCCGGGTCCGGCAGGAGCGAGACGCGGCATGGTTTTCGCAGTGTCGCGGACTGGAAGCGGATAATAAATTCGTTCGGGAACAAAAGTGCGAGCCTGCACGGTTTCCATCGGAAATTCGTTGTGCAAGTAAAACAAAGCGGCGATACATGCTGCGTGTATGAGTATCGAGACGAAATAAGATTGCCTACGTGCGCGATTCATCGAGGGCGTACGAAAAAAAAGGACGCGATCTTTCCCACGGGTTAGTTTCGATCGGCTGAAGAGGACTTTCAGCGCACCCCACCAGCTATCGGAGCCCGGTGCGGATTTAATCAAAAATCTGGGAACCCGCGACGACGATGAATTTTGCGAGAACACCTGCGAAGAGGCCGGGCGCACGGACAGCTGCGCGCGCAGCAGTGTAAGGCTGGAGTCTTTACGCCGCGGGGTTGCGGGAGGTTCGGCTGGCACGACACCTTTCCAGGTCAATTGAGGTTTCCAGTTAACGTCCAAGGGGCAAGGCCGCACCTCACCCTGCCTATCAGCAAAGCACATGCAATACCATTGCCGCAATAATTCGAGTTAACTGCAAACTCCTGCGCTATTGGGGAAAAAATGTCACAAGGAGTCACCATTCGGAGACAGTGAAAATGCCCGTTGAGATGTTTTGGTTCCCGTCAATATAACCGCTCCGCCACATTGGGGCTTTTGTTTGCAAGCAGAAGCTAGGGCTTGAGGTAAAGCATACCGTAAGTGAAATCCTGCCATTACTTTGGTATCACTCCTGCTACAAAACTCAACGTAAATCCGTGTCTCGCGCCCTGTACCAGCGAGTGGCGGAAACTCTACTCATCGGAACTTAGGGATGACTGAATCCACATCACTCAAAAGAATGTCTACCCGATTGATATTTGGCAGTGCAGCCATGCTTCTGGCATTGCTCGCCGGGCGGCCAGCACATGCGCAGGCTGCGGCTCAATCAGCAACGGGGGCCGCGGCAGCGTCTGCCCCGGCGGCTTCGGCTGCTGCAGCTACATCTACGGCAGCAGCGGGTGTGACCGCAACGACGGACGAGAAAAAATCGGGGCCTGTTACTCTGGCGACGCCGGTAGCGCCGTCGGGCACAGGCTCTTCTCCACATTTAATCGCGCATAGCGGTCCGCCGGCCGAAGAAGTAAATCGCAAAGAACTGGAAGACCACGCGGGCCGGGATGCGGGAAAACTTTTGCTGCGATCGACTCCTTCGGGTGCGCAAATTTTTATCAACGGCGCGATCGTCGGACATACTCCACTGCTGTTGATGGTGGCTCCCGGAAAATACACCGTCGAGATGCGAGGCGGGCGCGATGATGTTGCACAACGTATCGTGGGACTGATGGCGAACGAGACGCAAGAAATTTCGTTGAAGTTGTCGTCGCACTATCCGGCAAATATCTCAACAAAATAACCAACTCTCAATGGTGAGCTAACAACATGGACCACAAAAGCACAGGCATCGAATACGATCGTGAATTATTTGCCCCTGCGGCGCAGCAACCGAAGGGCACCGGTCCGAGTCTCCTGGGCATTCTGTTGGTGGTGCTTGCAGTCGCCGCGGTCGGAGGCCTGGGCTTTTTAGGCTACAGGATGGCGACGCAGAGTGGCGGAACCATCTCGCCCGGCGACACTCGCTCCATCGTGCAAATGCAGCAGCGCCTGAACGAAATGAGCGATCGTCTCGATAAACTGGACCAAGAGAATCATCGCCTGGCTGCCGCTCAAGCGCTCGCGAATTCCAAAAAGCCTGAGCCAGTTCAAGCAGCGCCTGCTGCTGCTTCGAGTGCCCCGGCTCAAGTTATCTATCGCGTATCGCCCACGCTTCCTCAGCACTCTGGTCCCGATCCCGCGACACAGCAAAAACTCTCAGCAATGCAGAAAGATTTGGGAGCGGCGCAAAGTGACGCGAACGCGAACCACGAAGCTTGGCAGGCTACGACAGACCGGCTGGCGGACGTTGCAGGCCAGGTTGGTTCGCAGCACGGCGAGATTTTGCGCGGCCAGGATGAATTGAACCAGCTTCTCGCGCAAACCGAACGCTCGGCGCTTCCTTTCGAACTCCACCGCGGATCCAGTCCTCAGCAATTGGGCCCGGTTACGGTGGCGCTGAAATCGACGAATCCACGGAGCCAACGCTACACCGTATGCGTGTACGTGCAGCGTGCATGCGTCGAATTGAAGGATCGCACGCTTTACGAAGTCGTGCAGGTGGCTCTGAATCGTGATTCTCCGGCGCTGCAGGTAATCGCGACCAAAGTAACCAAGGACGTGATTACCGGTTATCTGGAAGTTCCTCGGGGTTTTACGCAGTAGGCGTCGTGGTCGTGATGAAGTAGCTTTGGCAGGCGGCTTCGATTGCCGGCTTGGTGATTTCCGGTTCCGTGCCCAGATATGCGGCGTTCCACACAATCTGGTTGATGATGTCGCGAGCGTAGCAGTGCGAGAGGGGCTTCTTCATTTCCTTTTGCAGATATTGTATGAGGTGTTGCGCCATCGCGGGATCGAATGTCAGCCCTCTCGCGGCGCACTCCATGCGAAAAATTTCAGTGAATTGTTCCGGTGTTGCGTAGTCCATCTTAATCTTGTTGGGGATTCTGCGTAAGAATGCTTCGTCGGCCAAATCCGCTGGATCGAGATTCGTAGCAAAAACAACAAAAAGATCGAAGGGCACTTCGAATTTTTTTCCGCCTGCCAGGGTCAAGAAATCATACCCTCGCTCAAGAGGGGTCATCCAGCGGTTGAAGAGGGCCGCGGGTGCGAATTGTTGGCGTCCGAAATCATCCACGACCAATACGCCATTATTCGCCTTCATTTGAAGCGGCGCGGTATAGCAGTGGCTCGTTGCGTTAAGTTGCAGGTCTAATTCGCTCGGCGAAAGCTCTCCGCCCGCTACTACTTTGGGCGTTCGGCAGGGCACCCAACGATGGTCAGCATCTTCGCGAACGGAACCTGCAAACTGCTCGTGCACGCTGCTGTCGTAAACCGTGATGATTTGATTATCCACTTCGATTGCATGTGGAACCCACACTTTATCTTCGTAAACTGACGCAATGCAGTTGGCTATCGTGGTCTTACCTGTCCCGGTCGGGCCGTACAAAAATAATGAAGTGCCGGATACCAGGGACGCGCCCAGACGCAGAAACATCTCCGGACCGAGTACGAGCTTTCCGAAGGTTTGAATCAGGCCAGCAGCGCGGATGACAGCTTTATGGGAGCGTTGCTCACGAACTCGAGCGGTGTAGTCGGCGAGCGATACGGGGGCCGGACCCACGTAAGAATTTGCGGCCAGCAGCTCCATAGCCCGAGCCTTGCCTTGACTCGTGGGGACGATGCGATAGGTGCCCAATTCCATCCCTTTGACTTCGCAGAGTTGTTCTTTGCGAAGGGTTTGGAAGACGCTGTCTACAACCGGGAGGCTCAGGCCCATACGATCGGCGAGACCGATGAGAGTCATTTCGCCGTGGAGGCCCAGGATTTTAATAGCGAGCTGGTCAAGAAGACTCTTGTTGATGCCCGTGTCGGCGACAGTTATAGGGGCGGGTATGTGGAAGACTTGTTTTTCCCGTAATGTCGAGGATGCTTCCATGTATCTGGGCTCCTAGGGTAACAGTTCCGAGCCGAATATAGGAAAATGGAGCAAGTTTCTAGCCAACTGGGACAGTGGCAATCGAAGTGCTAGATAAACGTATGTTGGGCCAGTTGTGTTCACTTTCCAATACTGGCCGATTGCCATAGCGAGGTAAGGGACCTATGAGACGCGAATTGCTTCGCGGAATTGCCATCGTGTTTATTGCCTTGGCTGGCGTTCTTTTGGTCCAACGCGCAGGGGCATCCGCGTTCACACCCCGCCCTGACAAGGTGCAGTCTGCGCCTCACCACAAGCAACGTCGCCACTCCAATCCTCACAGTACGCCAAAGCGCAGCCGACACCACGGACACGGCAACTAGCTCCTAAGTGCTTCGCACGCCCGGGGCGAACAGCTCGGCTTTAGTCTAAACCAGGGCGCAGCAAGCAGCCCCTCTATACTGCGAAAATCGAAGCGAGCTTCTCCCGTGTCGCCCTTGTAGACGTGGGGAGAAGCTCAATGGTTTCGGCTATGTTCTTGCCTTAGTGCGATGGGACAGGCGTGAATTTTCGCGGCGGCGCAGGATCTTGTACCGGGATTCCCGTAGCGAAGAACTCATTGCCGTAACGCACGGTACCAGTCGAGCCCGCTATCTTCAGGATTCCGATAGACGCACCGATGATCTCATTCTCGAAGATACTATTGTTATTGCCCTGAACGTAGACAGCAGCCTCTCCGCTGTTGCTCACTGTATTCAGACTGGCGGAATTCGTATTGCCAATCAGCGCAATTCCATCGAGCAGAGCTGAGTGGAAGACCGTGTTGTTTGTAACGAAAGCGTTGTTCGCTCCGACCAGAACTCCGACCTGGCTCGATCCTACCGTGTTGTGATCGATCGTAACTCCGTCGGACTGGTAAATCAGGATTCCAGCTGCGTTCGCCGGGCAGTTTGAAGTGGAGATGCAAGGCGAATAGACGTTGTCCGCAACCACATTGTTTATAATTCGGCCATCGGCGCCGAAGCCGATTTGTATGCCATTCTGCGCCGCGCCTGTTGTAGGACCAATGCCGGTGACGGCGTTTCCATCGACGAGCACAAGACTTCCAGACTCGTTCGCCGTAATTCCATTTTTCTGATAGGTGTCAATACTGTTCTCCGCGATGCCGACCTTCGACTCCATGTTAGAAGTGCTTTCCACCTCGATTGCATTGCCGCTCTGGCAGCCATTCAAGCTGCTTCCCAGTTGAGTGTTGCGAATCGCGTTATGGCGGATCGTGCCGGAGGCATTCTCGTAAAGAATTCCGATCAATCTGGGGGAACATTCGGTGAGGCCGTTTGCGGATCCGTCGACGATGAATCCTTCGAAGTCAACATGGTCCGTATTCTCGGCGACGATGATGGCGGCGATTGCATCGCCCGATGGGCCAGTGGCATTCGAGACTACGCCGCTGGGAATTACCGTCACGCCGTTATCGGCCCGGATAAACAACGACTTGTCGATGGTCACCTGTTCGGGATAAGTGCCAGGACAGACGCGGATATAGTCGCCCGGGTGTGCCGCGTTCACGGCAGCCTGGATGGAAGTGTAAGCGGCGCGGGGGCATTGCACTCTGTCGTCGTCTACCAAAATATTGGGCCGTCTGCGATCGGCCGGGTCGGTGATCTGGGCAAAGCTCGGGCGAGCGGAGAAACTTGTCATTAGAAAAGCGATAACTAAGAGTAAGGATAGTTTTTTCATGGGAGCCTCTTTTCCGATTGGTCACTTACCGCGGCCGGATTCACCGCAGCGGTGGGATTATAGCCCTGCAAAATCCACGTTACTATTGGAACAAAAAGCGTAAGTAGTTAAATGATATTCCTGTACTAACTGCCAGGTTGCGAAACGCCACCCCAAGCAGGCTTAAGGACTTAATAAGAAGGAACTGGTGTTGATTCCTGCGGCGGTCAACTTCAAGCAGTCTGACTCGGATTTCCGTTTAGGATGAGCGCACAATGACACGCTATTTGGGTGATGCAACTTACTTCGCCACGTCTAATATTCTTTGCACGACGTAGGCTAAACCTTTGTCGGTGCTTATGGCGACTCTATCGGCCAGTACCGGCGAATATCCGAAGACTTCTTGGAAACCTACTTTGTGCCAGATTGGCAAGATTGCCTTTTTGCCGCCGACTTCGCGAGTCGCTAGGTCGTTCAAGGCTTCCTGGGGCCATTGTTTCTTCAAGAACAGACCGCTGATGATTATGATTCCAAACCTCGAACGGGCCAGGCCGTAATCGATCGACTTGATTAAATTATCACCGGCTTTCACGGAATAATCGGCGTACCAGACGATCAACCCTTTGGCGTTCAGTGCGTCCGCCAATGGACGAGCAAGCTCCTCCTTGTCTTCGTTAGCATGACAAATAAAGAAGTCCCAACGCTTAGTCTCTTCCACGCGCTTCGGTCTCCGTTTCAGGCATTTTATTTTTGTCTTTATGTATCAGTGCGTTTAGCACTAATTGCTACCTTCGGCGAATCCTATTTTTCGCTCGAGGCAGCTGAATCCAGTTTCGCACGGATTGAAAGTACTTCAAGCCTCTGGATTCGGTCTCTTTCCCCAATCAATATATATTCCATTGCCCCGAGTTGGTGGTCGGTTCGGTCCTGGTTAGCGATTTTCGTGACATCGACCTGCGTCCGCGTCGGTGATCTGGCGCCGTGAGTTCTAATGCCGGGCGGCCATCAGCGCGTCCTCGCATAGGCGCCCCCAGGTCCACTTACAACTGTATTGCCACGTCATTCCATTCCTGCTAGCGTTTGCGCAAGTGATCTCTGACTGATTTACCGCCGAGATTGCAGGGCCCGCAAGTCCAAGTGCGTTCGCGGCCGGGAGGAGGGCGACAATGAAATGGTTGCCAGGTGGTGAGAGCCAGGACATCGAAGACCAACGCGACGCGAGCGGCGGCGGGGGCGGCGGCTTTCAATTCGGCGGGATGCATGTCGGCATTGGCGGCGCGATCATACTTTTGATCCTCAGCTTCATCTTCAAGACAAATCTTTTTGCGCTCCTCGGTGGTGGAGGAACGGCGGATACCAGCCCGGCGGCGGTCAGCCGGCCGGATCCTGCGCGCGATGAGGCCGAAAAACCTTTGATGCAATTCGTGTCGTTCGTGCTTGATGACGTGCAGAACGAATGGACGATTTTGCTGCCGCAGCAGACCCGGCTTAATTATCGTCACGCCAAACTGGTGCTGTACCGGGATTATTGGCCGTCCGGATGTGGGGGCGCGGAGTCTGCCACTGGTCCGTTTTATTGTCCGGAGGACGAAAAAGTCTACATCGATTTGGGTTTTTTCGATGAATTGAGCCAGAGGTTCGGCGCGAAAGGGCAATTCGCACAGGCTTACGTGCTTGCACATGAGTTGGGGCATCACGTGCAGAAAATTCTCGGCATCGAGGGCAAGGTCCACCAGTTACAGCTTCGCGATTCGAGGGAAGCAAATCCGCTTTCAGTGAAACTGGAACTGCAAGCCGATTGTTTTGCCGGTGTGTGGGCGCATTCGACGCAGCAACGCGGTCTGCTGGAACCGGGGGATGCACAGTCGGCGCTGGGAGCCGCGGCTGCAGTCGGTGACGATCGACTGCAGAAGATGGCCACTGGGACTGGGCACGTCAGTCCGGAGTCGTTCACCCACGGGACCTCGGAGCAGCGAATGCACTGGTTTCAAACTGGCTTGGATAATGGCACGGTGTCAGCCTGCAATACGTTCGGCCAATCGCAGTAAGTTTTATCCGTCGTGCGATCCTCACACCTCTCGGCTCCACGCAGCCGTCAAGTCCCCGCTACTAATTGCACGAAGTTCAACGGACCGCCGTCTGTTCGAAAGCCGGTCCGGCACCGCCCGTACTGGACACTGCCGCGCTTGTAGTACCTTCCCGTGAATGGTGAGTGAAATGTCTGTGCTCACGTATCTCAGCGCGTCCGCAAATTGTGGATAGAACTCGAAGTGGACTAGTCGCCTTGGCAGGCCCACTCACGATCGAGAAAAAGTCACATGATCGCAGATCTTAAAATGGCCGAGACAACAAACGGATGAGTCAATGACCCTGGCTACTTTTTGGTGCGTCGGATCTCAGTGCTGGCATGGAGATCATGGCTGGAAGTCGCGTCTTCCGTCTCTGGGATTTGCGACCAGTCATCCACCTCCTCTTGGCGGTGGCTCGGTTTCTTGATCCACACTGGACGGTTCGGAGTCGGATCAATTTCCAGGTGAAAAATATCGAATCGATTGTAGGACCCTACGATGTCATGGGCCATTTTGTGCTCGATACTGCGAGCAATGTCGATCTCGGCCACCACCATACCTTCAGTTCCCACAACTGGATCGCCCAGCAAGTCTCCGTTCGGCCCGACGATCATCGAGACCGGAGCCGGCACTGCTTTCAACAACTCCTTCATTTTGGAATCGCCCTGCGAAAGTCGCTCGATGGCATCGGCGTCGAACGCGCACGCAGCGACAATATTGAAAATCTTGCCCTCGAAGGCGTGGGCTGCCGAGCGTATGCGGATCGCCTCGCTCAAATTGTAATTTCGTGCGTCACCCCCGGGACGGTGAAAGGGCCAGGCCGGAGGATAGGTAGCGATGTGGACCTGTTCACCTTGCGCTAAAAGTGCGAACCGAGCCAGGGTATTGGTATTCTCGCCGCAGATGAGCGTGCCAATACGACCGAGGTGAGTCTCCGCGGGACGAAGATAAGCAGCGTCGCCGTTGGCCCACGTTAGTTTTTCTGCCCATGTCGGAACCAGCTTGCGATGGCGGTTCAGCAGGGTGCCGTCACGATCAAATAAGAGATTTGTGTTCCACAACGTGCCCATGCTAACGGCACCCTTCTCCGTGACGCCAACAGACAGAACCACACGATGACGTTTTGCGATTTCACTCAATCTCCTGGTGTGTTCGCCCGGAATTTGAACGGCGTTCTCGAAGAGGCGTCGAAAGAAACCGTGCTGGTCCATGGGAGCGTAGATCAAATTCCAGACTGGAAAGGCGGGGATGAAGGACTCTCCGAACACAACGAGTTCGGCACCGGCGTCGACGGCTTTCTGGACCAACGTTTCCAGCCTGTCGATGGTCGCATCGCGATCCAGAAACACGGGAGCGGCTTGCACCGCCGCCGCACGAAACTTAGGATACACATCGCCTGGCATGGATGATTCCTCCAGTTAATTACGTTATGACAATTCGACGTGCTTGGTTTCCGGTCCGGACAGCGCACCCAGCAACAACAGCAAGCCGCCCAGGGCGAAGATAACTAACTCGGTGTACTCGTAGGGCATTCCCAGTCCCTTCAGACCCAGCATGTAGAAGGAAGAAAATGCGGGAATGATGGTGGCCGCGCTATAACCGACGCCATAGCCTGATGCCCTGACACCGGTGGGAAAACGTTCAATGATGTAACACGTGACGATCGCCCAAGCGGGTATGGCGCACAGATTGACCAACGTTACGAGCAGGATCACTTGCATAGGGCTCCGGTAGCCGGATTTCACGAGCACGTAGTACAGGAAAGGACCCACAGTACACCCTGCCAATCCCATTACGGACAGGATAGTCCGGCGGCCAATCTTCTGGCCCAACATACCGAAAGGGACAAAGATGATCGCTAGTAGGAGATTCGCGACCAATACCGCGTTCGTGACGACTACGCTGCTCACGTGTCTGACGTTCAGCAGAACGCCTGGAAGAATGGACGTAACCGCGTTGAGCGTGAACCATGTCCCGCTCAAGACCAGGAACACTTGCGCCAGACAGCGAAAATTGTCTCCTTGGAACAGCTCCTTCAGCGGAGACCTGGTTTTCTCGGCCTTGACCCAAACCTTGGATTCCGGGACCTTTCTGATGTAGTAAAGGAAAACTCCGCCGGCAAGCGTGGCTCCGAGGAAGAAAGGAATGCGCCAGCCCCATTGTACGTACGGAGAATGCGGTGATCCTGCCGGCAACACGCGCAACAAACCAGTGGTGAGCAAGGACATTGAGGCCATAGCCAGCGGAAACGCCGCATGGATGATCGCAGACCATTTTCCTCGTTTTTCCTTGGGCGCAAACTCCATCGCGAGCGGGTTGGCCCCGGTATACTCGCCTCCGAGGAAAACTCCATCAACGAAACGGAGTAGCACAAGCATTACGATGCTGGCAATGCCCAAGCTTTCATAACCCGGTAACAATCCAATCAACAGAGTCACCACCGCAAAGCCACCCATGGAAATAATCGTGACTCTTCGCCGGCCGAGCTTATCGGCGTAATGGCCAAAGACCGCTGCTCCCACCGGACGGCCTACCAACGAGAGTGCGAAAACGACGTAGAACAAAGTTGATTTCAGCGCGGGGCTCAGGGTTACAGGCTGGAAGTAGGACATGGCCGGACCCAAGGCAACGATAGGCAGATATACATCGAACATATCCACGAAAAATCCGAAGAAAGCGGCGCGCAGCGCTCGCTGGCCGGCATCGTGTGCGACAGTATCGATGTGCAAACCCTCGCCGACGGAAACAGCCTGTTGGGCCATTTCGACCTCTCGGACGTGCTGTCCAACATGAAAGCCCGGTCGGTTAACCAATACTAATGCTTTGGTACGCTTATACGCACAAGACGAAGTAAGTCAAGAATTCCTTTGGTCTAAAAACGTCCCCACGACAGGATCTGTACCGAAGTCGCTTCGTGTCGCGATTGCTGGCGCGCAATAACTGTGGCTTTTGCACTGCCGGTTCTCTGACTAGGGCGACGAGCGCGTCGGTAATAGGTGTGCTACATAATGAGCCCCCCGAATGGCCCTCACCGCTGGAACCAAACTTGGTACAAATGCTTAACCGGATCAAAACGCACGGCGGGTATGGCGTAGTCCCGCCAGGCACTGCAGCTTTCTTCACGGGATGATCGGGAATCAACGCGACTATACTGGCCTGCGGCCTATGGCGCAGATCCAGCTTTTCCCAAGCATGTGTTTGGTCGTGACCTCGGTAAATCCCGCCTGGATCAAGAGGTCCCGGTGCTGTGGGTCAGTCTAACGCTGCGCGGAGCAGAGGCATGATTAAACCGTAGAGTAAGCCAAAGGGCCCGCCGCGGTAAGTTTCGGCGATCAAGGCGAACGTGCCGCCGGGTTTCAGAACTCTCAGAATTTCCCGCACATTGGCCGGAAGGTCAGGCCAGTAGTAATGCGTCTCTACCGCCGTGACGATGTCGAACGTGCAATCCGGGAAGGGCAATGCGGCAACTAAGCCTTGCTCGATCTGAACTCGCCCGGCGCCGATCGCATGAGCGTTCAACTCTCGTGCCGCGGCCACGCTTGCTGCCGAATAATCCGGCCCAAATAAAGACCTTGCCCTCCGGTGCCAAGGCTGCAAGCGCGCCTATCGTCGGCCCGCCGCCACAGCCGACATCCAGGATCGCTGCGTTCTTCGGCACCGTCAACTGTTTCAGCGCCCACTCGGTCATCGTCGCGTGGCTCAGGTTCATCGCACATACCACGCGCCTGCCGAGAAAACCGCTGGGCTTTCGAACCTGCTGAGTTACCCACGCGACGAGGCCGACCGGCAACAGCAGCCGAAGTATCTGAAACATTCAGCGTCTCTACGTCACTCGTGACGAAGCGCTCTCATTGGGTCGAGGCGCATCGCGCGGCGTGCGGGGATGAAACAGGCGAGGAGCGCTACGGCGCACAGTAGAATCGCGACTCCCGAAAATGTCACGGCGTCTGTGCTCGTCACACCGAGGAGCAAACTACTTAGAAAGCGCGTGAGAGCGAACGAGAGCACGAGTCCGAGCGCGACGCCGGTGAACATTAACCGTAATCCATGGCCGAGTACCAGGCGCAGTACGTTTTCCTTGGTGGCGCCCAATGTCATGCGGATACCGATTTCATGGGTGCGTTGCCGCGTGGTGTAGGCCGTGACGCCGTAGATCCCTACGGCGGCCAGTACCAGCGCGAGCAGGCCGAATGCTCCAACAAAGGTTCCAGCAACGCGCTGGCCGAAGCTGGCAAACTGTTCCTGCGATTCCAACGTGTTCACATTCCACAACACCAAGTCGGGATTTAGTTCATGGATTGTGCTCTGGATGGTCTTGCCGGCAGTCAATGGATCCCCAGCCACCCGCGCATTGATAATCATGTTGGCCCGGTAAACCTGGTACAACGGCAAATACACGAATGGCGTCGGCTTTTCGTTCAGGGTGCTTACTTTGCTGTCCCGCGCCACACCGACAACAGTGAACCACTCATTTGTAAAGTCGGAGTTGAGTTGCTTGCCGAGCGGTTCCTGATGCGGCCAGTAGCGCTCTGCGAATGCTTCGCTAACGATCGCGGCGGGTTGCGAATTTTTAGCATCCTGCAGAGTGAAGTCGCGTCCTTTCACAATCGGAATCTGAAAGGTTTTGAAATAATTCGGTGTGATGATGGCGGCCTGTGTCTCCATCAGTTCATTCGGCTGCGACACGTAGCCTTCAGGCTTCACACTGGTCGAGCTTCTGTCGAATCCCAGCGGTACGCGGTCCGTTAGGGACACGGACTCTACGCCCGGCAGCGCTTCCAGTTTCGCGACGACCTGGCGATCGAATTCCGACCCGGTCGCATCCGAGTATCCCGCGGTAAACAGATCGTATGAGGCAACCCATACATTGTGAGAGTTGAAGCCCGGATCGATTTGCTGCGCGCTCTGGACGCTGCGAATGAACAATCCCGCGCAGATCAAGAGCAGCAGCGAGAGGGAAATTTGGGCCACTACCAGCCCGCTCGCGAGGCGCGCCTTCTTGAGTCCACCTGACGCGCTTCCCGTGTCCTCCTTCAACACCGCAATCGGCGCCACGCTCGAGGACCGCAGCGCGGGCAAGATTCCGAAGATCACGCCTGTCAGCACCGAAATCACCAATGTCGCAAGCATCACGGTGTAGTCTGCCTGCACGG
The DNA here is from genome assembly GCA_963703675.1 of uncultured Acidobacteriota bacterium. Lineage (GTDB taxonomy): Bacteria > Acidobacteriota > Terriglobia > Acidiferrales > UBA7541 > Palsa-295. The sequence goes on from CAVPFH010000026.1 coordinate 14,762, forward strand.
TGAGGGAGAGCGGGAAATCCGTGACCGGCATAAATTCCATCAGTGATCCCGAAGTCCAGACCGTGATCAGCAGGGCAACCCCGCCTCCGGCCAGCGCTAGCATCAGGCTTTCCACCAGCAGTTGCCGAACCAGCCGCCATCGGCTCGCACCTAGCGACATGCGAATAGCAATTTCCCGGCGCCGTCCCATCGCCCGCACCAGCATCAGATTTGCCACGTTGGCGCACGCCAGCAGCAGCACCAGGCCCGCAATGACCATCAGCATCGGCAGCAGGATCGAGAGAAACATATTCAGACCGAATGGATTACGCCAAAGCGGGTACACATTCACACGGTCTTTCCCTTTGTGTTCCTCGGGATAATTTTTTATTTCCGGCTGGAGTAGCAGCGTCATTTCCTGCTCCGCCCGGCCCCGCGTAACGCCGGGCTTCAACCGTCCAAACAACAGAAAGGTAAAATTCCGATGGTCATGAATCAGGTCTTCTCCCGGCGTCGTTTGAGGCACCAACTCCGCTTCCATCATGACCGGAACCCAGATCTCTGTTCGCACTCCGGTCTGGCTGCCCTGAAAGACCGGCGGAGTTACGCCGACAACGGTGTAGGGGTGTTTGTCGATGTCAATTGTTTGGCCCACTATGTCGGGGTTTCCACCGAAACGCGTTTGCCACAGGCGATAGCTGATCACCGCCACTGGCGCGCCTCCCGGCTTCTCGTCCTCCTCGGGCAGAAACGCGCGTCCAAGGATCGGCCGGACGCCCAACACATCGAAATAATTCGCAGACACGGCCATGGCCCAGACTCGCTGCGGTGTACCTTTGCCCGTCAGGCTCAATTGCGCGAATAAGCACGCCGCGAGACCCGTAAAACTCTGCTGTCCGCCGCGCATGGCCTCTACGTCAGGATAGGTAAAACCGAGGGGATTATCGCCGGGCTTTCCCATCGTCAGAGCCACAACCTCACTCGGGCTGGTGAGTCCGGGCACTGGATTCAGCAATGCCGAATTGATCCAGCTGAAAATCGTGGTATTCGCGCCAATACCCAGCGCAAGCGTCAGGATGATGATCGCCGCATATCCGGGCGCTTTGGCGATCATTCGAAAGCTGTATCGTACATCCTGCCAGAACGAGGTCATCGGCGTACCTCCAGAACCGGGAACAAGTTAGCATGATTCAAAGCATGTTCCTGTCCACACCGCCTGTCGGCTAAGCCTGTGCGGGTAAGTTACTTATCATGCGTAGTTTGTGACCGTCGTATGCTGCCGTCCGATTGTGGGACGTACCACCATCGAGACCGAACATCTTTTGACATGTTAGCGCGCACTAAGTCTGCGCAACTGCGTGGCTTGTCAGGGAAGGGAACGCCGCCGATGGATCGTGATCAACGCGGTTTATGTCTGAAGCAGTGAAGAGTCATCGTCGAGGAAGTCGTGGAATGTCTGAACACACCCCTCGCAAATGCGAACATATCCCTCTGCTTCGATGAATGCGCAGAGAGTCTCGTCGGGTCGTTTTGCGCAGAAACTGCATTGCCTGCCGGAAAGAGACTCATCCAAATAACGTTTGACTAGTAACGCTGGAACCAGTTCCAGACTCACTGGAGCTGCCTCACATTGTGTCAATCGCTTGAAATCAGGCGCCAAGCGACTATTGCGCTCGCCACCGACAATGCTGCGCAAGAGAATAGGACTAGGCGAAAACCGGAAAGAAATGCTTCTGAAACGGCGCCGCGGACCTGTGTCCGAACGTTTGCGTCCAAATTTCTTGGCAGCTCCATGCCGGCGAGTTCAATCTCCTTCGATCGAATTTCGCGGACAAATTCGGAATTGAGCGGCAAGGTCGCCAAGCTTCGATCCAGGCTAGCGGCGAATGTGTTCACCATCATGATTCCAAATACGGCGATGGCAAGCACTCCGGCCAATCGCGCCACTGCGTTATTGATTCCTGAAGCTGCACCAGTGTGGTCGCTATCGACCGAGCCCATCACTACTGTCGTCAGAGGAGCGACCGTTACAGCCAATCCCAGACCTAGTAATAGCGATGCAGGAAAGAATGTCTTCCAGTAGTTCCCCCCTGCTGATAGCAACGCAAAAAGGACAAAACCTGCCGCGACCGTGAGCGGCCCGACGATCAGAGGAATTTTCCCGCCGTAGCGGCTCACCAGGCCCCCCGACCAGCGCGACAGTAAAAACATGAGTACGATCACGGGCAGCGTGGCTGCTCCTGCAGATGTGGCCGAATAGTGATGCACTTGCATAAGGACAATCGGAAACAAGAAAAAGAAAATACCGATCGGCGCGTAGAGAAATAGTGTCGCGAGGTTCGCGCCGAGAAAAGAGCGGGATTTGAATAGTGAGAGTGAGACCATCGGAGAAGTCGTGTGATCCTCAACCCACAGGAAGGCAATCAAGAAAATCAGGCCGCCAAGCAGACTTCCGACCACGAGATGATTCCGCCAGCCGAGGTTTGAAGATTCCAGAAGCCCTGTGACCATACCGCCGAGACTGAGCGTAGCAAGCAACGTGCCTAACCAATCGAGATGGTCCGCGCGTGACCTTCTGCTTTCAGGGACGTAGCGGAGCGACAGCACGATTACTGCGGCAGCCAATGGCACGTTGTTAAAAAACGCCCACCGCCAGGATGCGTGTTCGATGAGCCAGCCGCCGATCACTGGGCCGAGGGCCGTTGTCATCGCCGTGAAACCAGACCAAGTGCCGATGGCGCGTCCGCGGGAGTTTTCGTCGAAGGATGCGCTGATAATCGCAAGGCTTCCTGGAATAAGCAGGGCTGCGCCGATCCCCTGCACGGAACGCGCGAACACCAGTGCATGAATGTTTGGGGCCAGACCACAGGCAACTGAAGCAGCCGCGAAAATTCCCACGCCAATTAAAAACACGGCTCGCCGTCCTAATAAATCACCGAGTGCGCCGCCGGCAAGAATCAGCGCGGACAACAGCAGCCCGTACGATTCCACTACCCACTGCACGTCCACAACAGTTGCGTGAAAAGCCGCCTGCAGCGCTGGAATCGCAACATTCACTACCGTGCCATCGATGAACGCCATGCTCGATCCGAGGATCGTCGCAGCAAGCACCCACGGCCCCGCTGCCGATGCGCACAGTGCCGATCCATCCCCGGATCGCATCAGCGCTGCATCGCACGGCGTTTTCGTAAGACCCATGGTCGGCGTCTGTGATCAAGTGCCCAGCAAGTTGATTTGCAATTTCTGGTAGCCGTGTTCGCGCGCCCACAGATCCAGAGGTATCGTCGCCAGCTCGTCCACGATGGGAACGGCGAGCCCGGTTTTCGTTAAATCGATGCTCTTCAGATAGGTGTGGCAGGTGTCGCAGACGTCCACGCGCACGTGCGCGATTTCCGGCGCTGAGTAGAATCCCATCTGCGGCTCTCTGTCTTCTCCACACGCCGGACAATAGATTCGCCGAAAATTCCACTCGTGTGCGCATAGCATGCAAACCAGGGACTTTTTCGCTCCGTCCCCTTCACTGCGTAAGACACCGACGACCGGTTTGCCGCCACACAGTGGGCAGGTCGAAGGAGTTCCGTCCAGGCTCTCCGGCGCGCGATGATCGGCAAGGTACTCGGCGTAAGGTTGAAGGAAAATCCATGCGAGAAGTGGATCTACCGAACTTACTCCTGCAGGACTTACCGGCACTGGTCCCTCTTGCGGCCCCGGGTCCACATCCATTTCCGATAGCCCCTGCCAGAACTCTGTAATAGTCCGCTGCCATGCAACCGGTCCCTTTTGCGCCAAGCCGGAAGCCGCTTGCGCCAGCGGCTCGGGAGCAGCCTGTTGGATCACGGATAGAAATGGAGAAAAATTAGGTAGGAGGAGAAATAAATCCAATTCCTCGCGCAGAGGTCTTTCCGACGGAGTCGTTGGAGAATCTTCGAGTGCTTTGTGGATTACCGAGTACAGCGTTTTCTGAAATCTTGCGACGCGCGCGTAAAAGCGCAGCCCTTCACCGGCGAATGGGTAAGTTGAGGTTAATTCGTTAGCGCGGTCGATGCGGCGATCCCATTTTCCAGGGATCATTGCTTAGGTCGGGATTGACCGGTGACCTCGTAATACCACTTGCGATGAAACGTCCACGCCCAGGCGCGCGTAGCTGTTCCATGAATCATGGTGCCGAAACTTCCCAGTTCCAAGACCGTGCTCATGTAGACATGAATAAGGAACAGGCCGATTGTGATCAGTGCGACGCTGGAGTGGATCAGGATTGCCGCGTAGCGTAGGATGTGAAATTTCCACGGAATGTCCGCGACATACCAGAGGACTACGCCGGAGAGCAGCAGCAGAATTGTGCTGAAAGTCATCGCCCAAAAGTAAAGTTTTTGTCCCCAGTTGAACCGGCCGACGGGAGGAAGCTTGTCGTCGTCATTCTCGATGTAGAATTTGATCTTATCCGCCCAGACGCGATCATCGTTGTCGACTTCCATGTCCGAGCCCCAGTGCATGAACATCAGGAACTGAGACACGGTGAAGAAAATACCGAACCACGGATGCCAGAATCGCGCCGTGGGTCCGCCGCCCACGATTGCGGCCAACCAGTAAAGGTAAGGTGTCCAGAAAGCGAGTCCGGTGATTAAGCAGTAGCCGTAGGTCAGCGCGCCGAACCAGTGGTTCAGTCGCTCGACCAGCGAGTAGCGCGGGATTAGCTCTTCATCAAACGCCGTTTCCGTTCGCGGCCGCGGGACCGTATCAATTGTGCTCACTGGGCCTCCGATCTTCGGGCGCGATCGGTTCTTCCTTCTTCGGGCCGAATCGCATGTAATGCACGGCCAAGCCGACGAGTCCACCAATCATCGCCAAATTCCCCAGCCACTTCAGCGGACCTTTCCACAGCCGCACCGACCACGGGATGTGCGGATCTCTCGGCAGGCCGCCGTACAATTCCGGATTCTTGGCGTCGTGGAGAACGTAGATCACGTGCGTTCCGCCTACTCCGGGAGGATCGTAAACGCCTGCGTCGGGAAAGCCCGACTGGCTACGAAGCTGCGATGCACGCGTTTCGGCCAGTTCTTTCATTTCTGATTTTGTTCCGAAATGCAGACAGCCCGTCGGGCACGTTTTGATGCAGGCAGGTTCGAGCCCTTGCGAAACTCGGTCATTGCACAGCGTGCATTTGAAAACTTTATGCGCCTCCGGACTGAATTTCGGAATATTGAATGGGCAACCGGTCACACAGTAGCCGCAACCGATGCAATGGGCTTCCTGGAAATCCACGATTCCGTTGGCGTATTGAACGATTGCTGAGTCTGCGGGGCATGCTGCAAGACAACCCGGATCTTCGCAGTGCATGCACTGGTCTTTGCGCATCAGCAGCATCATGCTGCCGTCTTCGCGCTCGTGCTCGTTGAACTTGATCAGGTTCCAGTAATTCCAAGCCGTTTCCGGCATTGTCTGGTAGCTGTTGTCGAATGTGGTTTCGCTGAACGTGTATCCGTTCCATTCCAGGCAGGCAACTTCACACGCTTTGCAGCCAATGCACGTGGTGGTGTCCACCAGTTTACAGACTTGAAATTCGCGGTTGAGCCCAGCGCCGGGAACGGTGCCCGCGTGTCCTGAAATTCTGACTATTTCGGTTGACGCCTGGCTCATCGTCCACTCCCTACGCCTTCTCGACCTTCACTAAGAAGCCTTTGGATTCCGGAGTGTGCGCATTCGGGTCCGTCACCGACGGGGTCAGCAAATTCGCCGGCGTGCGCGCATCTCTTCCTTCATCTTCGGTAATTCCCCGGAAGCCCTGGTGAATCGGCAATCCGATTTGATAGACCTTTTTGCCGTCGATCATCATCGGCTTCAGCCGCCGCGTCACGAATGCTTTCGCGATGTACGTTCCGCGCGCGCTGATTACCTTGATCGTGTCCGATCCTCGAATTCCTTTTTCGTCTGCCAGCTCTACCGGGATTTCCACGAATGGCTCCGGGATCAACTGGACGTTCATCGGATTATTTTTGGTCCAGTAGTGGTATTGCTCAGTGAGTCGATAGGTGGTGCAAACGATGCTGTATTCTTGAGGATCGCCAAACTTGTCGTAGGGAGTTTTGAATTTCTTGACCAGTGGATTATTCGATTGATTCGGGTGCAGCAGATTCTTGGTGGGACTTTCGATCGGCTCGTAATGTTCGGGGAACGGCCCGTCCGCCAGTACTCCGATGGGAGCAAACAACCGCCCGATGCCTTCCGGATTCATGATGAACGGACCCATGTGATCTTTTGGAGGCGAATCGGGTTTGAAGTCGGGCACGTCGTTGCCAACCCATTTTCCCGCTGCTTCGTTCCACCATATTTGCTTGCGCGTGGCGTCCCACGGCTTGCCATCGAGGTCGCACGAGGCCCGGTTGTAGAGCACGCGCCGATTCGCCGGCCAGGACCATGACCAGTTCGGATAAACGCCCATACCGGAGGGATCTTCCGTCCCTCGCCTCTGGATCTGTGCGCCCGCTTCGGTCCAGCAACCGGAGTAAATCCAGTTGCCGCACATCGTGGTGCCGTCATCTTTTAGCCACGCAAAACCGGGGACTTGCTGGCCTGCTTTGATCACCTGTTTGGTCACGGGATCTGTTAGGTCGGCGAGTGCTCTGCCGTTAAGCTCCATAGCCACTTGCGAAAGCGGGGGATGGGCGGCGTCCGCATATGCCCAGTTCAAATTCAAAATCGGATCGGGGAACTTGCCGCCTTCTTTCTTGTACAGGTCGCGCACGCGCAGGAATATCTGCGCGATGATGTCCTGGTCCAGCCGCGCCTCTCCCGGAGGGGGAACCGCGGCATATTTCCAGGTCACCCAGCGGGCCGAGTTCGTCATGCTGCCGTCTTTTTCCGCGAAGCCCGCACACGGTAACCGGTAAACCGTCGTATTGATGGTTTTTTGCTCGTCGGCTGTGATTCCCGGAGCTCGCCAGAATTCGCTGGTCTCGTCCTGATAAATTTCGCCAACCACCAGCCAGTCGGCCTTCTTCAGCGCATTAATGTTCTTGTTTGTGTCCGGCCCGATCATCACGCCGTTCATGCCGAAGGCCATCATGCCCTTGACCTTGCCGTTGTACATGTCGTCCCAAATGTGGGTCCAGGAATAATCGCGGTCAACTTTGGGCAGATAATCGAATGCAAAACTGTTTTCTTTCGTTGCCGCGTCGCCATACATCGATTTCAGTAGCGAGATGAAAAATTTCGGCGTGTTCTGGTAATAATTCATCGAATCCCACGGCGCAGGCTTCGACGAAGTAGGCGTGACGCGTTTCAAATAAGCTGCCAAGTCCGTGTCAGCGGGAGTAGGGGCTTTGAGGTATCCCGGCAAGCTGTCGTAAAGACCGGCCATATCTGTTGCGCCCTGAATATTCGAATGGCCGCGCAGAGCGTTTACACCGCCTCCGGCGCGACCGACGTTGCCTAGCAGGAGCTGTATCATCGCGGCCGTGCGAATGATCTGCGTCCCGAACGTATGCTGTGTCCAGCCCACGGCGTAGATGATCGTCGCCACCTTCTTCATATCGCCGTCTTTGCGGACCGACGTGAACAGGTCGATGGCTTTGATGTATTGGTCCCTCGGAATGCCTGTGATCCGCTCGACGGTCTCGGGCGTATAGCGTGAATATTGCTGTTTCAGCAATTGAAACACGCACCGCGGATGTTGCAGCGTCAAGTCGTAATTGACATTGGCGGGAAGTGCTGGAACAGCGGGCGCTCCCGTCTTGCCAGGCTGCGGCTCAGGCGCATGGCCGGTGCTGCCTGCTGGATTCGCGCTGCCGCCGCTTCCTTCATAATTCCATGTCGATTTATCGTAGGTCCCGCCGTTGGAATCAAATCCAGAAAACAGACCGTCCTCCGGCAGTTTGAAACCTTCTTTGACGATGAACGCGGCGTTTGTGTAATTGATGAGGTAGTCTTTCGCGATGCGGTTGTTTTCGATCGCGTAGCGGATCAGCCCCCCGAGGAACGCGATATCGGTGCCGGCGCGAATTTGTAGGAAAAGATCGGCCGTGGATGATGTGCGGGTAAACCGCGGGTCTACAGAAATCAGCTTGGCGTTGCGATTACGCTTGGCTTCCATCGCCCACTTAAATCCGCAGGGATGGTTTTCGGCGGGATTGCCGCCCATGATCAACATCATGTCGGTGTTCTTGATGTCGATCCAGCCGTTGGTCATCGCCCCGCGTCCGAATGTTGGTCCCAAACTTGAGACCGTGGGGCCGTGTCAAACACGGGCTTGGTTTTCTAAATACACCAAGCCCAAGCCTCGCATGGCCTTTACGACCAGGTAATTGAACTCATTTGTGTCGGTGCAGCCGCCGATAAACGAGATGCCTTCGCAGCGGTTGACGGTTTTGCCGTTCGCATCCTTGTCGACAAATGTCGCGTCACGGGTCTTCTTCGTCCAGTGCGCAATTTCATTGAGCGCGTCGTCCCATGAAATGTCCTGCCAATCGGTCCAGCCGGGACGGCGGACTTGCGGTTTGGTAAGACGCCGCGGGTTAAGCATGTCCTGCTCGAGCGAGGAGCCTTTGGGGCACAGCGTGCCGCGATTAGTCGGATGATCGGGGTCGCCTTCCACGTGGATCACTTGCGGCGTAACGTTCTTGGCCTTGTCGCCAATCGTGTAAATAAGTACGCCGCAACCCACCGCGCAGTAAGGACACGTCGACCGCGTCTCGCTGGCGCGCGCGATTTTCAATTCTTTCAATTGAGCGTAGGCAGGCTTGAGGTCGAATCCGAAGATGGTAGCGGCAGCGCCGCCGACAGCGGCTATCTTGAAGAAGTCTCTGCGTGACGTTTGCATCGAGAACCCCCCCATCACTTCAACGGCCGCCGGACGTTTACTTATTAGCCCGCGGCATATCCCTTGTCAAGGATTATGAAAACGCAAGTAAGCGGCCGGTCCGTTATTCACACAACTGCAACAATTCAGATCAGCTCCGTCAGACCGCTTGAATTTCGAATCACTTCATGAGCGCAAAATGGCCTCCGCCCGTCGTGGCTATGACAAAATTCATAATCACCAACATCGTGTCGTAACTCCGGCCGTTCGTTCCGCTCTTACCCCAGAACCCTGTATGCCAGACGAAAATCTTTTTGTGGGTGCCAAGCATTACAAGGATCAAACCGATAGCAGCCAATTCCGTCCAAATTCCGAATATCAAGCCCAACGCCCCGGCGCATTCGGCAGCACCCAAAAAAAATAGGGAAGCCTTTGCTCATAACAATATCTTTGCTGCGCCCGACAGGGTCTCGCAAATGTTCCCATCCGCTGGTAAGAAACACGATGGCAACCATCAATCGCAACAGTAGAAGCGCGACGTCTGTGAACCGCGCCAGTTGTGGAAATGTCGTGCGGCCAACTCCACCTAGCCTTCGGATACAGAGTCCAAAAATGTTGCCGACGGTGCAAAGAACAAATTTCCAGTAACAGCGCGGCTGAAATCGAGCAGGTGATCGTAGTTGCCCGGTGGTCGGCCCACGAACATATTCTCGAGCATTTGCTCCAATGTGTGTGGCGTTCGGCAGTAGCCGATAAAATAGGTCCCGAACTCACCGTACGACGGCCGGCCGAAGGGCATATTGTCGCGCAGGATTTTCATCTCTTTGCCGTCTTCGACGATTGTCGTGAGCGAGCTGTGCGATGAGCTTGGCTTGAGGGAAGCATCCAATTCGATATCAGAAAGCTTCTTGCGTCCGATGATTTTTTCCTGGGCCTCACTCGAGAGGGCATTCCATCCCGTAAGATCGTGGAGATATTTTTGTATCATGACGTAGCTGCCTCCGGCGAACGTCGCATCCTCTTCACCGACGAGGGACGGCCTCGCTCGACTTCTTCGCCCCTCGGATTTCCCGTCACGTCAACGAAGCCAAC